>NZ_JABGCG010000086.1 GCF_019799925.1 Blastococcus sp. CPCC 205250
TGATATATGATATATGATATATGATATATGATAAGAGATAAGAGATGAAAAAATATGAGAATATATAATATTATAGATGAGAATAGATATATAAAAATGAATAAAGGAATATGTAAGATATGTAAGATATTAAAGATATTAAAGATATTAAAGATATGAAGATGAATTAAGGGAATTTAAAGGGATTTAAAGAGGTAATGAAATAATGTTAAAGGAGGTAAAAAAGTGTAAAGGGTAATGAAAAAATGTAAAGGGTAATGAAATAATGAAAATGAGATAAAGATTTAATAATTTAATGTAAATGAGATAAAGAGTTAATAATTTAAGGGTTAGAATAATATATTTTTAATTTATTAGTGTAGGTTCGAGTCCTGCTTAGCTTAAGATATTTAGTGTATAGTATGAAGTGTTCAGTAAGTAATAATTATATATGAAATAAAAAATAAAGAAATGAAAAAATTAAATAGGATTTGGTAGCGAAGCGTTATTGGAAGGGAAAGAACGTGTTTTTTTTAAGAGATAAATAAAGTTCAATAATATTAGTATATCCTGATAAGTTCAGTTAATTGTATAAAAATAGTATAGTTAATTGTGTAAAAATTGTATAATAAATATTGTATGTATAAAATTATATGTATTGTTTAAAATTGATGTGTAATGTATTGTAGATTATTCAAAGATTATTCAAATATAATTCAAATATTGTTAATTATTCAAAGATGTGATGTATGAGACTAATAAATTGTATAGAGAAATGTATGTGGAGTAAAAAAATGAATTAAATGAATTAAATGAATTAAACGTATAAAAATGTATTAAAGGTATTAAAATTTATGTTAAGGAATAAAATATATGTTAAGGGATAAAATATATGTTAAGGGATAAAATATATTAAATGTGTTAAAATGTATTATTAGGAATTATTAGGTGTGCATAAGAAAGGGATTGTGTATTATAAAAAGATTGTGTATTGAAAATAATATTAGATTAGTATGTATTGAAAAGGATGTATAAAAAGAATAATTGTGTAAGAATAAAATAATTATGAATGAAT
>NZ_JABGCG010000088.1 GCF_019799925.1 Blastococcus sp. CPCC 205250
TCCCACTTTTCCAGTAGGAATAAATTTTTTTTTAACTAAAAATAATTCAATACCAAAATATACTGAAAACTATTATTGATCTCAAGAACAGAGAGATTCGAACTCCCAACAATTGATTTGAAATCAACAGTTTTACCATTAAACTATGTTCTTAGAATTATAATCATAATTAGATATATATAATATAATTATAAAAATGTGGGGGAATATTAAAGAAATAAATAACTCCGCAGCAGGTTCCCCTACCACGACCGTATTTCAACTTTACAGCTATCTAGACCTGTCCTGGATGCTATGCACAATCCTAATAAATATAAATTAGATAATTTATAATACTACATATAGATGTTTATTCAAAAGAATAAAAAGAAGTGCGATAGAACTTACGATCCAGATCTATCTGGCCATATGATGAGTGGTTAGTGCGAAACAGTTGAAAAATTCACCGTACCATGGCTGATGTACGATTACTAGCAATTCCTAATTTATATTGTCGAGTTACAGACAATAATCCTACAAATATATACCAATATAAAAATATATTGAAAATTATTAAATTTTAATTAACTAGTGAAGCCATAAAGCTTAGCATAATTTTGTATTTAATTTTTTGTAGCACGTTTGTAGCCCATACCATAAGGGCCATCACGATTTGTCTTTGTTCTCTTACTATCTCATCTTTAAATAAGACATCTCTGAAAAAGAATAATTTCAGAAGAGAATTCTGTTCATTTAAGGACTTAACCAAAAATCTTGCGACATGAACTGAAGACAACGATGTAACGCCTGTGAAACATTCAAGGTATGGTAAGGTTTGACGGGGATCATCGTATTAAACAACATGCTCCACTGCTGTTGACCGTAACCGTCTATTGTCTAGGATTTCATTCTTGCGAATATACTCTCCAGGCGGAACACTTAGCTTTCACTTTCTACTTTATTTAAAGTATCAGTGTTCATCGTTAACAGCTAGAACTACTTGGGTACCGAATCCAGATTGCTACTCTAGCCTACGTCCCTCAATGTCAGTTCATATCCTGTACATA
>NZ_JABGCG010000089.1 GCF_019799925.1 Blastococcus sp. CPCC 205250
ATTCAACATGTGTCAATTTCCAAAGTCATTCATATCATATGGGATCTAGATCGAGTTCAAAAGATATGGGCTACAAGAAAAAACGCCACTATTGATTCTTTCATTTTATTTTATGTTAATTGGAAATGGGAAGGTCTATCGACTTCATTTGGACACTCACAGAGCTTCACCGCTGCTCATGTGGGCAGTAAATTCGTAATTTCCAGTTTTCCTCCTCTCGGAGTGGAGGAAAACTGGAAACTTCTGATATACTGCAGATAATAACGGCGGAAATCCTGCAGTCCGATTTTTCATCCTTTTTATAATTCTTTTCCTTGTTGGTGGGTCACGGGTCGGGGCTTAGTTGCACAAAATGAAGTATGGACTTGTTGGAATAACAATTGCATGAAATAATAACATATCACAATAAACACAGAATAAATCGTAAATTTACTTTATCGGTGACGTGGAGTAAATAATCAATATAAGAGAGAACAAAAGTAAGGGTGTAGTAGAATCAAAAGGTGAGTGAGTAGCATTTTTATTTTTCCACTTAAAAATTAAGAAGAGTGTTTTTTTCGTAAGGGAGCTCATGGATTGGTCTTTGGGCATGGGGTTTAGTTATTAGTAGATGGAATCATGGTTTTTTTTTTATTTGCAGTTAGTGGTTGAGAGTCGGAATCCCCTCTCTGCCCAAATATATATATGTATATATAAACATATATATATATCAATATATAATTATGGGGGAGGGAGGGAGCAGTAATGTGGGGACTCAAAACCATGACCTCTCACAGAAGGTGATATGACCAGAGCAGCTGAGCCGGCCTAGGACATGGAAAGAAACTCATTTTTCCATTCTCTAGGTCTAACGTATGTGGGGCTCGGGCTTCTTCATATCCATGCGGCATAGGCTCGGGCCAACAACTTCAGGCCAGACTCATGCTTGGGCCAGGGTTAGGGTTCTAGTTTTTAAGCGGCTGTTGGACTTTCCTCGGAATAGCCCTGCCTCCTCAATGAACACCCCTAGTCTTTTTTATCATTCACTGGCATCAGTGAGTGT
>NZ_JABGCG010000090.1 GCF_019799925.1 Blastococcus sp. CPCC 205250
CCCCCCCCTTTTGTTAAAGGTAGGCCCTTGGCAAAGCCAGGGGACTGGTGTGCTTCGTATGCAATGTACTAACTCAGGGCTAGTCTTACCAAATAAGCCCCAGGTGGGACGAATTACTGCCGGAGGGTCGGTCACCAATAAATTTATTTATAGTGACTTACCGAAAGGGTGGTCCCAACCCCCTCTGGAGGTAGTGACTTGTTCACTGGTCCATATTTTTTAGTACATTTTATACTTTTTTGATAAAAAAATTTTTTCGGGGCTATTTTAGATTGATTACTATCATAAACATTATTAGGTAATTATTTAACTATGATTATTACTAGATACCACTGAGACTTTTTATCGGTCTTTGGTAGATGGTTAACTAGCCTGTTTTCCTGTTATCCTCTGAGAGTATCATTTGAAGTAATCAATTTATTTGACGTCTATTGATAGGACTTAATAGATGTTCTTATATTCTCACCTATTACAAATCTTCTTTGTTATTCTTTTTTTTTTTATATAGTTTATAGTTTTTAGTTGGCAATTATTTATAATAAACTAATCCTTCTCCGGAATTTATTATTGTTCTGAAAGGGATAACCATCTTTGGCCTCTGGGCAGATCCCGAATTATTAAATAAAATTTTTAATAAATAAATATCTTTAAATATAACTCAAACAGAATTATTTGAAATTATAACTGTAAAGATTAACTTACATTATAATAATAATACTTTAAGTATAAAATAAAATACGGATACTGAGAATCGAACTCAGATAAATAGTTTGGAAGACTACAGGTTTACCATTAACGTACATCCGTATATGGTATATTATATAAATAATATTTTAGAAAAAAGTAAAAAGTAAAAATCTATAGAACTTTTAAAGTACTTATAGAGAAGTACAATACCTCGGTTTCATCGAAGGCTCAAATTAATACCCTCCGGCCCGGTCCTACCCTCCGGTGGGGCCCACCCTCCGGGGGGTAGGGCCGGTCCTATTAAACTTAAAAAATTCAAAATGAAGATTAAGAATCGTGAAGATAAAAAATCC
>NZ_JABGCG010000091.1 GCF_019799925.1 Blastococcus sp. CPCC 205250
AGTTTAATTATATATACATCATTAGTTGCTAAAAATAGTTTAAAATTAGTTGACTTCTCAATTAAAAAAGAAGCGGTTAAACAATTAGAATATTTAAATATTCATATTAATAGAATAGGTTTAATTTCTATTCTTTATACAGGATATCTTACTTGAGATATCTTTAGTTTAGAAAATATTAATTCTGGTATTAATTTATATAATGGATTATTTAAAGTTAATTCATTGTCTATTTTTATAAGTTTATTAATAATCATTATAGTTGCATTATTATTTTGTTTAAATACTGTAAATATTATAGGTTTATATGTTGTAGATCGTATACATTTTATGTATAAAGAAAATATATTATTAATATTATTTAATTTATTAGGTTTATTATTATTTCCTTCAGTAAATGATTTAATTTCATTATTTGCTATAATTGAATTACAAAGTTATAGTTTATATTTAATTACTTGTTTATATAGAGGTTCTAATAATGCCACTAAAGCTGGTTTAATGTACTTCTTATTAGGAGGATTAGCAAGTATTATGATTTTATTTGGTTCTGCTATTATATATTTTGTAACTGGATTTACTTCTTTAGATTATATTTTTACTCTATTCTCATTTAATAATTATTTAGAATCTTTAATGTTTGGATTAATTTTTATTATTTTAGGATTAATTTGAAAAGTAGGTTTAGCTCCGTTCCATAATTGATCTATTACTGTATATAGTAATACACCTACAATTATTACTGCATATATAAGTTTAGTTGCCAAATTAAGTATTTTACCATTTATTTTTATTATTATTCATAATTGTTGTGAATTAGATATTGTGTATAACTTTATTTATGTTTTAATTGCTTTTAGTATTTTACTTTCTATGTTTATCGGAAGTTTAGGTGGATTAGCTCAAATTAAAATAAAAATTTTATTAGCATATAGTGGTGTTATTAATGTTAGTTATTTATTATTAGCTTTATTAGTTAATAATTTAGATGGTTTAGTTGCTTTCATCATATATATTGTTC
>NZ_JABGCG010000092.1 GCF_019799925.1 Blastococcus sp. CPCC 205250
TCGATTCACTTCCTTACTTCTGAAGGCCACTTTCCTTAGAAATCAGGGAATGAATCAAGATTGACGAAAGGGAAATTGAACACTGACAACCAAACACAACAATGCACACAGCACAATTGACCTGCCCTTCATTCTAGGACACTTCCTTCGAATTAGGGGACTGAGTCAAAGCGGACAGATAGCCTTAATCGCAAAGGGTGTAGACACGTAGGACATTCTTTCCTATCTTCAGACTGACCCTTCTGTTCTAAGGACCCAAAATCCTTAGAATGAAGGACCTATATGAAAAATATTGAAGATCATCCGAGGATGTCACAACCCTGGAGGTTCTAGCATTTACAAACAAGGCTCATCAAATAAGGGAAATTCCGGCAGCATAACGGCGCGATTATGTGCTAAAAGGATTTTGGCAGCATAACAACGCAATTAAATGCATGGGGAAACTTCAGCAACATAACGGTACCATCATGTTGCAAAAAGGGAATTTCGGCAGCATGACGGCACAGCTATGTGCCTAGGAAAAATCCGACAGCATAACAGGTGTGTGCAAGCAGTGGAGAGCAAGGTGTCTTATTGGCTGTCTACATGGACTAATGCACAAGGTGGGTACGTACAGGCTCCTATTGCAGATAGTCTATATACCTAACCACATGTGACAATCAACGATGCCACGTGGGTCAAACAGTACGTGACTAATCTTTTGATATACCCGAAGGTACTTGGCAATAGGTTGATAGCTTCGTCATGATTGCCCTAGTGTCGAGTGGAGACAGGGTTCAGGACTAAGCGTATCGTTGGCAAGGCAACATCGTCCTAAGCATGCAAACTCACGCACACATGATATGATATGCAAGTAATAGATAATATATATAAGAATGAGATGCAATCACACAAATGCAAGTGGTTGATTTTAATTAATTCAAGAAATCAAATAACCCAATCAAATCAATGAAGCTTAGCCCTCAAATCCCCAGTAGAGTCGCCAGTTCTGTGAACCAGCGAGGTGAGAAAATATTATTCC
>NZ_JABGCG010000010.1 GCF_019799925.1 Blastococcus sp. CPCC 205250
GTGATGGAGGGCAAGGCCTGCCTGTTCAGCGAGTTCGCCGGGCTCTCCGCCGTCCCGGTGGTGCTGGCCACCACCGACGTCGACGCGATCGTGGAGACCGTGGTGGCGATCGCCCCGTCGTTCGGGGGCATCAACCTGGAGGACATCAGCGCCCCGCGCTGCTTCGAGGTGGAGGAGCGGCTGCGCGAGCTGCTGGACATCCCGGTCATGCACGACGACCAGCACGGGACGGCGATCGTGGTGCTCGCCGCGCTGCGCAACGCGGCGAAGGTGGTCGGCCGGGAGTTGGGCAGCCTGCGCGTCGTGGTGTCCGGTGCGGGCGCGGCGGGTGTGGCGTGCACCAAGATCCTGATCGAGGCCGGGGTCGGGGACATCGCCGTCGCCGACTCCCGCGGGGTGCTGCACACCGGCCGCGAGGACCTCACGCCGATCAAGCGGTGGGTCGCGGAGAACACCAACCGGGCCGGCTACGCCGGCACCATGGTCGGGGCGCTGGAGGGCGCCGACGTCTACCTCGGCCTGTCCGGCGGCTCGGTGCCGGAGTCGGCGGTCGCGTCGATGGCCCCGGACTGCATCGTGTTCTCCCTGGCCAACCCGATCCCCGAGGTCGATCCGGAGATGGCGGCGAGGTACGCGGCGGTCGTGGCCACCGGCCGCAGCGGCGAGCCCAACCAGATCAACAACGTGCTCGCGTTCCCCGGGGTGTTCCGCGGGGCGATCGACGCCGGCGCCACGCAGATCACCGAGCAGATGAAGATCGCGGCGGCCACCGCGATCGCCGACGTGGTGGGCGAGGACCTGCGGGCCGACTACATCGTCCCCAGCCCGCTGGACCGCCGCGTCGCCGAGGCGGTCGCCGCCGCGGTCGCCGCCTGCGCCCGCGAGCAGGACGTCACGGGGTGACCGAGGACCGCGGAGCCGCCGGACGAGCGGACGGCGGACGGCGGGCGCGCACGCCGGGCACCGGCTAGGGTCCGCTTCGTCCTGCCCGGGCCAGCAGATGCTGTGCTCCACCCGACCGGCACCGGCGACCCGCGACGTCTGGATCCGCCGTGGGCACCTCCCGGGTCGACGACACGCTGCCGGTGACCTCGCGCGCGGCGACCGGCGGGAGGCACGCCGCCCGGGGCCGCGGCCGCCGGGGCACGGCCGGCCCGGCGCTGCTGCTGGGCGCCGCCCTGCCGGCGTTGCTGGGGCTGGGCGGCCTGCTGCTCGACCGCGAGGGTCCGTACCTCCCCGTCGGTGACCAGGCGATCCTCGAGCTGACCGTCCGCGACGTCGGGCGGCACGAGGTGCTGCTCGGCCCCTACTCGCGCTTCGGCTGGTACCACCCCGGCCCCCTGGCGGCCTACCTCCTGGCCGTCCCCTACCGGCTGCTGGGCGGTGCTCACCAGTCCCTGGCCGTGGGTGCGCTGGTGATCGGCGGGATCGGCACGGTCGCGGCGGTGCTGCTGGTGCGCCGCCGTGCCGGCACCCTGGCCGCAGTCTGGGCGCTCCTGGTGGTCACCGTGACCGTGCGCCTGCTCGGCGCGGACTTCCTCCGCGACTCCTGGAACCCGCACCTCCCCGTGCTGCCGTTCCTGGCCGGCGTGCTGCTCTGCTGGACGGCGATCCGCGGCGACGCCTGGGCTCTGCCGGTCGCCGTGGTGCCGATGTCGCTGGCCGTCCAGTCCCACGTCGGGTACCTGCCGCCGGTCGGTGCCGTCGGGGTGGTGCTGGTGGCCGGGCTGCTGCTCCGGGCGGTGCGGCACCGGCGGCCGGACGGCGGCCGGACGGCGCGGGGACGCGGCCGGTGGCTGGTCGCCGCCGTCGCCGCCGTCGTCGTCGGGGCGCTGCTGTGGCTTCCGCCGATCGTGCAGCAGGTGACCGGCACGCCGGGGAACGCCGGCGTGGTGTTCGACGACCTGCGGCGCGGCTCCGCGGATGCGTCGGTCCCGCTCCCCGACGCGCTGCGGGCGATCGCCGACGAGCTCGGCAGGCTGCCCGTGTACGTGGTCGGCGCGGACCCTCCCGACGCGTCGCTGGTCCCCGGCCGGTGGCCGCCCTGGGCCATTGCGGCGGGGGCTGCCCTGTTCGTCGCCGCCCTGGCCGTCGGCCTCCTGCGCCGGCGCGGGGACGTCGTGTGGCTGGGGGTGCTGACGCTCGCCGTCGCCGCGGCCGGCGTCGCCGCGGTCGCCCGCATCGAGGGCCTCCCGCTGTACTACATCACCAGGTGGACGGTCGTCGTCGGCGTCCTCGCCTGGACCACCGTCGGGGTGGGCCTCCTCCCGGAGCTCGCGACGGGGGTCCACCGGACGGTGGGGCGGAGCCGGCAGACCCGTCGGGCGGTGCGGCCCGAAGCCGTGCTCGGGGTGCCGCTGGCGGCGCTGGCGGCGGTCGCCGTGCTGGTGACCGGGGTCGGCACGGCCCTGGCGGAGACGCCGTCGACGGACGTGACCGGGCAGGTCGGCCGGCTGGGGGCGGCGGTCGTCGCCGACCTGGACCGGCAGGGGCTGCGGACGGCCGCCGACCCGCCGGTCGTCCGCGTGGACTTCGCCGACACGACGCGGCCGGTCCTCGTCGGCACCATCTACCCCGGCTTCGGGCTGGTGCTGTACCTGGTCCGCGCCGGGGTGGACGTCCAGGTGCTGGACGTCTGGCGGCTGCCGTTCGGGCCGCGGTACACCGATCGCAGCGCGAACGCCGGCTACGTGGTCACCGTCGCCTACGCCGACGGCTCCTCGCCGCCGCCGGAGCCCTGGCAGCGCGTGCTCGCCGTCGAGGGCGGCTTCGCGGTCCACGGCGGGATGCCGCCGGCGGGCTGACCGGCCGCCGTCAGCGCCGCGGGGCGGACGGCGGGGCCGTGTCAGCGGGCGAGGACGTCCTGGATGAACGGGTCGAGCGTCTCGTGCGCGGCCGTGTTGGTGTAGAGGAACCACAGCGCCGCGACGACGAACGCCGGGGCCAGCACCGCCTTCTCCAGGAACGCGCCGGTGTGCATCGGCGTCAGCACGATGCGGCAGCGGTGCAGGATCCAGACCAGCGGCACGGGCACGCCCTGCTTGGTGATCATGTCGCCGACGATGTGCACGAGGACGCCGAGGCCGACGGCCCACGGCAGCCACATGGGTTGCGGCGAGTGGTCCAGCAGGAACCAGGCGCCGGTCCACGAGAGCAGCAGGTTGCCGACCACGGTGTTCTCGGCGCGGCCCGGGATGATGAAGTGCAGCGCCCGCAGGGCCAGGCCGATGGCCAGTGCCATGAGCAGCAAGCTCGACCAGTAGGTGCCGGCGGCCGCCATCGCGAGCGCGCCGAAGGCGATCGGGGCGATGAGGGCGTCGTGGGTGCCCCAGCGGTGTCCCTGGGCCAGCCGGCCGATGGCGCCGGAGGGCACGTCGGTGACCGGCCCCCACATGTCCGAGACGGTGGAGCCGTGGGAGTCGAGGTCGGGGAGCATGGCGAACCCGCCGACGGCGGCGACCCACGCGACCTGGGCGACGGTGCCGTCGACCGGGGCCCAGGGCAGCGTCGCGGCGCCGGCGGCCAGGCCCGACAGGGCGTGGGAGTGACCGAGCACGCACGCAGGGTGCCGCGCCGCCGGCCGGAGGCCGGGGAGGCGCGCGGGAGCTCAGGCCTGGGGCGTGGCCGCCGGCTCCGCGACCGGGACGTCCGCCGGGGCGGGCCGCCCTGCCAGGAACGCCGTGGTGACCGCGCCGAGGACGGCGAAACCGACCATCACGCCGGCCATGGGCAGCAGCGTTCCGGGGGAGCCCAGCCCGGCCAGCGGGGCCCCGATGCCGGCGATGGCGAACTGCCCGGCCCCGACCAGTGCCGAGGCGGTACCGGCCATCCGCGCGGCGTCGGCCATGGCCAGGGCGGTGGCGTTGGGCAGCACCAGACCGGTCGCGGAGACGACGACGAACAGCGCGGGCAGCACGAGGGGCAGCCCTGCGTCACCGAGCGCGGCGACCACCAGGGCCGCGGCCCCGACCGCCTGCGAGCACAGCCCCGTCCGGGCCAGCAGTCGCGGGCCGGTCCGCGCCACCAGCACCCGTGACAGCTGGCCGGCCAGCACGATGCCCGCGCCGTTGCCGGCGAAGACCAGGCTGAACTGCTGCGCGGAGAGGCCGAAGCCGTCCTGGAGCACGAAGGAAGAGCCGGAGATGTAGGTGAACAGCGCGCCGAAGGCCAGCCCCTGGCAGAGGACGGCGGCGAGGAAGGGGCGCCGGCCCAGCAGCAGCCGGCCGTTGCGCAGCGTCGTCCGGATGCCGCCGGCCACCCGCTGCCCGGGCGGCAGCGTCTCGGGCAGCCGCCACAGCGCGGCCGCCAGGAGGACCAGGCCGATGCCGGCGAGCACCACGAACAGCCCCCGCCAGTCGGTGACCCGCAGGAGCTGCCCGCCCAGCACGGGCGCGAGCACCGGGGCCGCGCCGCCGATCGAGGCCAGCACGGCGAAGACCCGTGCCGCCTCCGTGCCCTCGTAGCGGTCGCGGACGATCGCCCGCGCCAGCACGATCCCGGCCGCGCCGCCGAGGCCCTGGAGCACCCGGATGGCGACGAGCACCCACACGGTGGGGGAGGCGGCGCACAGCAGCGAGGCCAGCGCCCAGGCACCGACCCCCAGCAGCAGCGGGCCGCGGCGGCCGAACCGGTCCGACAGCGGCCCGGCGACCAGCTGACCGGCAGCCAGCCCGATCGCGACGGCGGACAGGGTCAGCTGGACCGGCGACTGCCCGGCGTCCAGGTCGTCCTCGACCGCGGGCAGCGCCGGCAGGTAGAGGTCCATGGACAGCGGACCGATCGCCGACAGGGTGCCGAGCAGGACCAGCAGCCCGCGGGGTCCGGCGGAGCGGCGGCTCACTCCCCGTCGTCGTCGGTGCCGCCGCGCGCCAGCCACGTGGCCAGCCGCTCGACGGGCACCTCGAACTCCGGGTTCTGGTCGACGAAGGCCTGGAGCTGGTCGGCCAGCCAGGCGAGGGACACCTGCTCCTCGCCCCGCCGGTCGACCAGCTCCTCCAGGCCCCTGTCGGTGAAGTACACGAGCGTCGTCCTCAGTCCGCGAAGGCCTGCGCGATCAGCTGGCGCTGCTCCACCTCGTGCACCTTCGCCGAGCCGACGGCCGGGCTGGCCGAGGCGCGGCGGCTGACCCGGCGCAGCTTCCGGCCGGCCGGCAGGTGCTCGGGCAGGTTGACCGCCATGAACTGCCAGGCGCCCATGTTGGCCGGCTCCTCCTGCACCCAGACGACGTCCGTGGCGTTCGGGTAGCGCTCCAGCTCCGCGACGACCTGCTCGGCGGGCAGCGGGTAGAGCTGCTCGACGCGCACGATCGCGGTGCTCCGGTCGCCGGCCGACTCGCGCTGGGCCATGAGGTCGTAGGCGACCTTGCCGCTGCAGAGCAGGACCTTGCCCACCGCGCCGCCGTCCAGCGGCTGCCCGCCGACCCCCGGGTCGGCGAGGACCGGGCGGAAGGCCTCGTCGGTGAACTCCGCCACCGGGCTGACCGCCGCGCGCGAGCGCAGCAGCGACTTCGGGGTGAAGACCACCAGCGGCCGGTGCACGTCGGACAGGGCCTGGCGCCGCAGCAGGTGGAAGTAGTTGCCGGGCGTCGTGCAGTTGGCGACCGTCATGTTGTTCTCGGCCGACAGCTGCAGGAACCGTTCGATCCGGCCGCTGGAGTGGTCCGGGCCCTGCCCTTCGAGGCCGTGCGGCAGGAGCAGGACGACGCCGGAGCGCTGGCCCCACTTGGCCTCACCGGAGCTGATGAACTCGTCGATGACCATCTGCGCGCCGTCGACGAAGTCGCCGAACTGGGCCTCCCAGAGCACCAGGGCCTTGGGGTTGGCCACGGAGTAGCCGTACTCGAAGCCGAGCGCGGCGTACTCCGACAGCAGGGAGTCGTAGACGAAGAACTTCGCCTGGTCGCCCAGGTGCAGCAGCGGGGTGTACTCCGCCGCGCTCTCCCGGTCGATGAGGACGGCGTGCCGCTGCACGAACGTGCCGCGGCGGGAGTCCTGCCCGGCCAGCCGGACCGGGACGCCCTGCATGAGCAGCGACCCGAAGGCCAGCAGCTCGCCCATCGCCCAGTCGATGCCGCCCTCGCTGACCATCGCCGCACGCCGCTCCAGCATCTTCTGCAGCTTCGGGTGCGGGGTGAAGTCCGGCGGGAAGGAGACGTGCGCGTCGCCGATGGCCTTGAGGACCTCGGGGGAGATCGCGGTGGCGACGGCGGACTGGTGCGCGCTGCGCGGGTCCATGACCGGCTCGGGCTTGGAGGTGTCCCGGGCGTCGTGGGTCTCGGCGAACGCCCGCTCGAGCTGGCCGCGGTAGTCCTTGAGGGCCTCCTCGGCCTCCTGCAGCGTGATGTCGCCGCGGCCGATCAGCGCCTCGGTGTAGAGCTTCCGGACCGAGCGCTTGCGGTCGATGATGTCGTACATCAGCGGCTGGGTCATCGACGGGTCGTCGCCCTCGTTGTGCCCGCGCCGGCGGTAGCACACCAGGTCGATGACGACGTCCTTGCGGAACGCCTGCCGGTAGTCGACGGCCAGCCGCGCGACCCGCATGCACGCCTCGGGGTCGTCGCCGTTCACGTGGAAGACCGGGGCGCCGATCATGCGCGCGACGTCGGTGGAGTACAGGCTGGAGCGCGACTGCGCCGGGCTCGTGGTGAAGCCGACCTGGTTGTTGACGACGACGTGCACGGTGCCGCCGGTGCGGTAGCCGCGCAGCTGGGAGAGGTTGAGCGTCTCCGCGACCACGCCCTGTCCGGCGAACGCGGCGTCGCCGTGCAGCAGGACGGGCAGCACGGTGAACCCGTTCTCGCCCTTGTTGAGCATGTCCTGCTTGGCCCGGACGATGCCCTCCAGGACCGGGTTCACGGTCTCCAGGTGCGAGGGGTTGCTGGCCAGCGAGACCTCGATCTCCGCGCCCTCGGTGAAGGGGTTGCGGAAGGTGCCGGTCGCGCCCAGGTGGTACTTGACGTCGCCGGAGCCCTGCACGGTGCCCGGGTCGATGTTGCCCTCGAACTCCCCGAAGATCTTCGAGTAGCTCTTGCCGAGCACGTTGGCCAGCACGTTGAGCCGGCCGCGGTGCGGCATGCCGATCGCGACCTCGTCGAGGCCGTAGTCGGTGGAGGCGATGAGCACCTCGTCGAGCACCGGGATGAGGGACTCGCCGCCCTCGAGGCTGAAGCGCTTCTGGCCGACGTACTTGGTCTGCAGGAAGGTCTCGAACGCCTCAGCGGCGTTGAGCCGGCCCAGGACGTGCTTCTGCTTCTCCCGGTCGGGCTGCTCGGCCTTGAGCTCGACCCGCTTCTGGATCCACTCGCGCTCCTCCGGGTCGGTGATGTGCATGTACTCCACGCCGACGGTGCGGCAGTAGGAGTTGCGCAGCACGCCGAGGATGTCGCGCAGGGCCATCACCCGCTCGCCGGCGAAGCCGCCGACGGGGAACTTCCGGTCCAGGTCCCACAGGGTCAGCCCGTGCTGGAGGATGTCCAGGTCGGGGTGGGTGCGGACCTTGAACTCGAGCGGGTCGGTGTCGGCCATGAGGTGGCCGTTGCGCCGGTAGGCCTCGATGACCTCGATGACCCGGGCTTCCTTGTCGATCTGCCCCTCGCGGCTGACCCGCGCGTCGGCCATCCAGCGCACCGGCTCGTAGGGGATGCGCAGCGAGCGGAAGACCCCGTCGTAGAAGCCGTCCTCACCCAGCAGCAGGGAGTGCAGCCGGCGCAGGAAGTCACCGGACTCGGCGCCCTGGATGATCCGGTGGTCGTAGGTCGAGGTCAGCGTGATGATCTTGGAGATGCCGAGCTCGGTGAGCGCCTCGGGGCTCATCCCCTGGAACTCGGCGGGGTACTCCATCGCGCCGACCCCGATGATCGCGCCCTGCCCGGCGGTCAGCCGTGGCACCGAGTGGTTGGTGCCGATGGTGCCGGGGTTGGTCAGGCTGATCGTGGTGCCCTGGAAGTCCTCGATCGTCAGCTTGTTCTGCCGGGCCCGCCGGATGACGTCCTCGTACGCCGCCCAGAACTGGGCGAAGTCCATGGTCTCGGCGGCCTTGATCGAGGCGACGACGAGCGACCGGGAGCCGTCGGGCTTGGGCAGGTCGATGGCCAGACCGAAGTTGACGTGCTCGGGCTGGTTGAGCACCGGCTTGCCGTCGACCTCGGCGAAGGCGTTGTTCATGTTCGGGAAGTCGTCCAGCGCCCGGACCAGGGCGTAGCCGATCAGGTGGGTGAAGGAGACCTTCCCGCCGCGGGCGCGGGTGAGGTGGTTGTTGATGACGATGCGGTTGTCGGCCAGGAGCTTGGCCGGCACCGCGCGCACGCTCGTGGCCGTCGGCACGGTCAGCGAGGCGTTCATGTTCTTGACGACGCTGGCGGCCGCGCCGCGCAGCGGGGACTGCTTGGGACCCTCGCCGGTCGCGGCCTTGGCCTTGCCGGTGCCCGCGGCGGGGCCGGCGGCCGGCTTGGGCGCGGGGGCGGCCGCGCGCTGCTGGTCGGTGCGGTCGGCGGCGCGGTGCACGACGGTGGCCTCGGTCTTCGGTTCGATCCCCAAGGCGGGGGACGGGGCGGCCGGGCGGGCCGCGCCGTTCTGGCTGCCACCCTGCTCCGTCGCCGGCTCCTGCGGCTCGGGTGCGCGTTGCTGCGGCTCGGCCGGTGCCGGAGCCGAGGTCGGGGCCGCGGGCGCGGCGGCCGCCGGAGCGGGCCGCTGCCCGGCCGCCGGGGCCGGCGGCTGCTCGCGGTCGTCGCCGGCGGCGACCGGGCTGCCCGGCCGGTAGTCGGCGAAGAAGTCGTGCCAGGCCTGGTCCACGGTGGACGGGTCGGCGAGGTACTGCTGGTACATCTCCTCGACCAGCCACTCGTTGGTGCCGAAACCGGCCACCGCGGAGGAAGAGGAGGGGGTGGACGGCCGGGAGGGGCTCACGCTTGACACGGGGTCGAGTGCCTTCTTCGTCGTCGGTGGACGTGTCTGGACCGGTGTCCGACTCTACGCCCGCCGGTCCCGGCGGACCGGCGGGCGTCAGAGGCGGACCGGCCGCCCGGGACTCGGGTGGCCGGTGGTGCGGACCAGTGGCGCAGGTCTCCCGGCCGGCGCCGTCCTCAGACGACGTCGCGGCGGGCGGCCAGCCAGGTGCCGACGAGGGCGGCGACCAGGCCGTAGGCCAGCAGCAGGACCGCGCCCTGCCACGGCTCGAGCAGGTCCGGGGCCTCGAAGTCGGACGTGATGGCCTGCACGGCACCGCCGGGAAGCCACTTGTAGGCACCCGAGATCGCGCCGATCGAGGCGACGATCGGCTCGATCACGTTGAGGTAGACCAGTGCGCCGACGATCGCCCCGACCTGGTTGCGCACCAGGGCGCCGACCCCCACGCCGATCACCGTGAACACGACGAGCACCAGACCCGACGCGGCCAGCGTCTGCAGGTTGTCGCCGGCCAGCGAGGGCGCGTCGCCACGGGCCCCGGCGTAGACGAGGACGACGACGACGGTCACCGCCAGGACCACCAGCGCCATCGGCACGGCGACCAGCGCGTAGGCGAGCACCTTGGCGGTGATCACCCGGCCGCGGCGGGGGGTGGTGAGGAACGTCGGTGTCGCGGTGCGGTGCCGGTACTCCTGGGTCATCCCGATGATGCCGAGGATCAGCAGGAAGACGCTGGCGTTGGCCGCGACGGAGAAGACGAGCTCCTCGTACTGGGCCGAGCCGATCTCGGGCAGCCCCGGACCGCCCTCGCCGTCCTGACCGGCGAGGCCGGTGAACAGGGCGGCGAAGCCACCGGCGAGCAGGCAGGCGCCGAGGAGCAGCCCGAGCCAGGTCTTGGTGGTGAAGAGCTTGGTCCACTCGGACCGGACCAGCGCGCTCATCGGGTGCCCCCCTGCGTCGTGGCGCTCCCCGCGGGCGCGGCGGCGTACTGCTCGGTGCCGCTGGTGAGCTGGAAGTAGATCTGCTCCAGGCCGCTGCTGTGCGAGGCCAGCTCGTGCAGCTCGACCCCGGCGGCGAAGGCGGCGGCGCCCACCTGGTCGGTGGTGGCGCCGGTGACGGTCAGGCGGGTCGGGTCCTCGAGGTCGATGCGGCGGCCGTCCCCCTGCAGGTGCTGGGCCAGCCGCGCGGCCTCCGGGCTGCGGACGACGACGCTCCCGGCGCCCTCCGCGCCGGCCCGCAGCTCGGCGATCGACCCCTCGCGGACCAGCCGCCCGGCGCCGACGATGACGACGCGGTCGACGGTCTGCTCGACCTCGGCCAGCAGGTGGCTGGACACGAGCACGGTCCGCCCCTCCACGTGGGCGAGGTGGCGCAGGAACCCGCGCAGCCACTGGATGCCCTCGGGGTCCAGGCCGTTGGCCGGCTCATCGAGCACCAGCACCGCCGGGTCGCCCAGCAGCGCGGTGGCCAGCGCGAGCCGCTGCCGCATGCCCAGGGAGTAGCCCCCGGCCCGCCGGTCACCCGCGTCGCCGAGGCCGACCTGGTGCAGGACCTCGTCGGCCCGGCTGATCGGGAAGCCCGCGGCGCGGCAGTACACGCGCAGGTGGTTGCGGCCCGAGCGCGCCGGGTGGAACGCCGTCTCCAGCACCGCGCCGACGGTGCGCGTCGGCTCGGTCAGGTCGCGGTAGGACCGGCCGTTGAAGGTGGCCCCGCCGCGGTCGGCGACCAGCAGGCCGAGGGCCATGCGCAGCGTCGTCGTCTTGCCCGCGCCGTTGGGCCCGAGGAAGCCCGTGACCGAGCCCGGTTCCACGGTGAAGCTCAGGTCGTCCACCGCCCGGACGGCGCCGAAGGTCTTGGTGAGCCCCGCGACCTCGACCCGGACCGGGTCGCGGCGGGCGGGGGTGCCGGTGGCGGTACTGCCGGAAGCGATGACGCCCTCCTCGTTGATCTTCCCCGTGCCGGGTCATCCAACCGCACCCGCACCCCGTCCCGGCACTGCGTTTGCCCAGCGTTCACCCGTGTCCCGCCGCCGTCGGCGTCGTTGCACCCGGCAGCGAGGGGGGCGCCGGTCACCTAGAGTCCGGCGACGGGGTCGAGCAGAGCGGAGCGGCAGGACGTGAGCGCGTATCGCACGGTGGTCGTCGGCACGGACGGCTCGGAGTCCTCGCTGCGCGCGGTCGAGCGCGCCGGGGCCCTGGCGGGTGCCTGCGACGCCACGCTGGTGATCGCCTGCGCCTACCTGCCGACGGAGACCGACGAGCGGGAGCTGTCCCGCGCCCAGGACGTCCTCGGCGACGAGGCCTACCAGGTCATGGGCTCCTCGCCGGCGGAGGAGACGGTGCGCACGGCCACCGACCGGGCCGCGGCGGCCGGGGCCGGTCAGGTAAAGCCGCTCGCGGTCGCCGGCTCCCCGGTCGAGGTGCTGCTGGACGTGGTGCGGCGCGAGCAGGCCGACCTCCTGGTGGTCGGCAACCGCGGGCTGAACAGCATCAAGGGCCGGCTGCTGGGCTCGGTGCCGGCCGACGCGACGCGCCGGTCCGCCTGCGACGTCCTCGTCGTCCACACCACCGGCTGAACCGCGGGCGGTCGCGCCGATGGAGGAACCGGGCACACACCACGGCGGCGAGGTTCGCGACGCCCTGGAGCGGCTGCTGCTCGGGGGGCCGCGCCGCTGGACCCGTCACGAGGTGGCGGGGATGGCCGGCATGCCGCCCGAGCGCACCCAGCGGCTGTGGCGGGCGCTCGGGTTCCCCGACGTCGCCGACGACGACGCCGTCTTCACCGACGCCGACGTCCACGCCCTGGGCCTGCTCTCCTCCCTCATCGACGCCGGCTTCGTCGACGAGAACACCGAGGCCTCCATCGCCCGGGCGCTGGCGCAGGCGCTGTCCCGCCTCGCCGACTGGCAGGCCGACCTGTTCGCCGAGGTGCTCACCCGCGGGGGCGACCCGGGGCGGCTGGACCCGGAGCAGGCGGTCGAGGGCCTGCAGCGGCTGCTCCCGGTGCTCCGTGCGGTGCAGGACTACGTCTGGCGCCGGCACCTGGCCGCCAACGCCGACCGACTGCTGGCCGGACCGGGCGGCGGCGGTGACCGGCGGGAGCTGGCCGTCGGCTTCGCCGACCTCGTGGGCTACACCTCCCGCAGCCGGGGCATGGGCGCGCGCGAGCTCGGCACGATGATCGAGGACTTCGAGTCCACCGCCGCCGAGGTGGTCGCCCGCTGGGCCGGCCGGGTGGTCAAGACGGTCGGCGACGGCGTCCTGTTCACCGCCGCGACCGCGGCCGCGGCGGCGGAGATCGCCCTGGAGCTGCCCGAGGCCTGGCAGGTCGACGACCGCCCGCCGCTGCGGGTCGGCGCCGCCTACGGCACGGTGCTGACCCACCTCGGCGACGTCTACTCACCGGTGGTGAACCTCGCCAGCCGGCTGACCTCGGTGGCCCGGCCCGGGACGGTGCTCGTGGACCGGGAGCTGGCCTCGCGGGTGCGCGCCCTGCCGGGCTACCGCGTGCGGGCGCTGCGCCGGGTGTCGGTGCGCGGCTACGACCACCTGCAGCCGTGGCGGCTGCGCCGCCGTCCCGGCGGGGACGAGGACGACACCTGGGACGACGACCTCGACGAGACGCTGCCCGAGGAGGCCTCCGGCCGGGGCGCCGACGAGGCCGGGGAAACCGGCGACGGCGTGCCCGGCCGGGTGGTCGACCCGCCGATGTGAGGTGCACTGGCAGGCTGGTCCCCCGTGAGCGCCACACTCGTCGCCCGGGAGCTGGCCGCCGGCCACGGCGCCCGCGTGCTGTTCTCCGGCCTGGACCTCGTCATCGCCCCCGGTGACGTCGTCGGACTGGTCGGCGTCAACGGCGCCGGCAAGTCCACGCTGCTGCGGATCCTCGCCGGGGAGTTGCCCGCGGAGTCCGGCAAGATCGCGCTGAGCCCGCCGCACGCGACCGTCGGGCACCTGCCCCAGGAGACCGAGCGCCGCCCCGGTGAGACCGTGGCCGGGCTGCTGGCCCGGCGGACCGGCGTGACGGCCGCGCAGGCCGCGATGGAGGACGCCACCGAGCGGCTGACCGCGGGCGCGCCGGGTGCCGACGACGAGTACGCCGAGGCGCTGGAGCGCTGGCTGGCCCTCGGCGGCGCCGACCTGGAGGAGCGGGCCGAGCAGGTCGTCGCCGACGTCGCGCCGGGGGTCGGCCTGGACGTGCCGACGGCGGGGCTGTCCGGCGGGCAGGCCGCGCGGGTGGGCCTGGCCGCGCTGCTGCTGTCGCGCTACGACGTCCTGCTGCTGGACGAGCCGACCAACGACCTCGACCTGGCCGGGCTCGACCAGCTCGAGCGCTTCGTCACCGGCACCCGCAGCGGGGTGGTCGTGGTCAGCCACGACCGCGAGTTCCTCGCCCGCACCGTCACCCGGGTCGTCGAGCTCGACCTCGCCCAGCAGCTGGTGCGGGTGCACGACGGCGGGTACGACAGCTACCTCGTCGAGCGCGAGGTGGCCCGCCGGCACGCCCGCGAGGAGTACGAGGAGTTCGCCGGGACCAAGGCCGAGCTCGAGGCGCGGGCGCGGATGCAGCGCAACTGGCTGGCCAAG
This sequence comes from Blastococcus sp. CPCC 205250, assembly GCF_019799925.1. Classification (GTDB taxonomy): domain Bacteria; phylum Actinomycetota; class Actinomycetes; order Mycobacteriales; family Geodermatophilaceae; genus Trujillonella. Next base: position 13,490 of record NZ_JABGCG010000010.1, read on the forward strand.
GGCGTCCGGGACGCGGTCAAGAAGCGCAAGGACCCGGACAAGCACATCGTGGCCCACAACCGGTCGACGGCGGAGAAGCAGGGCGCCAAGGCCAAGCAGACCGAGCGGCGGATCGAGCGGCTCGAGGTCGTGGAGGAGCCCCGCAAGGAGTGGGAGCTGCGGATGGAGATCGCCGCGGCGCCACGGGCCGGTGCGGTCGTGGCCACCCTGCGCGGCGCCGTCGTGCGGCGGGGGGACTTCACCCTCGGCCCGGTCGACCTGCAGGTGGACTGGGGCGACCGGGTGGCGATCACCGGGCCGAACGGCTCGGGGAAGACGACGCTGCTGGCCGCCCTGCTCGGCCGGGTGCCGCTGGACGAGGGCAGCGCGTCGCTGGGCCCGGCGGTGCGGATCGGCGAGATCGACCAGGCGCGCGGCCGCTTCCTCGGCCCCGAGCCGCTGTTCGACGTCTTCTCCGCCGAGGTGGCGGACTGGCCGACGGCCGAGGTGCGCACGCTGCTGGCGAAGTTCGGCCTGGTCGCCGACCACGTCACCCGGCCGGCCGAGACGCTGTCGCCGGGGGAGCGCACCCGCGCCGGGCTGGCGCTGCTGCAGGCGCGCGGGGTGAACGTCCTGGTCCTCGACGAGCCGACGAACCACCTGGACCTGCCGGCCATCGAGCAGCTCGAGCAGGCGCTGGCCGGCTACCGCGGCACGCTGCTCCTGGTCACCCACGACCGCCGGATGCTCGAGGCCGTGGAGACCACCCGGCGGCTGGACGTCTCCGGGGGGCGGGTCAGCGCGAGCTGAGGGCGGCCAGCGCCCGCCGCGCGCCGTCGGCCAGCGCCGCGGCGTTCCCGGCCGCGCCGGCCACCTCGGGCAGCAGGTGGAGCTCGACGACGGTGGTGCCGGCACCCGGCCGGCTGCGGACGGCGACCGGGCAGACCGGTGCGCCGACTGCGGCGGCGGCCTCGAAGCCGGCGACGGGGAGGCGGCCGTCGTCGTCGGGACGCACGGTCACCGTGGTGCCCGCGCGCAGGGCGGCGGCGATGACGTCGGCCGAGGTGGGCAGGACCGGCAGCCGCAGAGCGCGGGCGTGCCGTCCGGGTCGGCCACCCGGGACGGCGACCGTGCCCGGGACGGCGGTGGTCAGCGCGAGGTGGGCGAGGTCGGACCGGGAGTCGGCGACCACGAGCAGGCCGGGGGACCCGGGACGGACGCGCGGCCAGGCGACCAGCGGTGCCTGCACCCGCACCCGGACACCGAGAGCGGTCAGCAGGCGGGCGGCACCGCAGACGGCGGCGCGGCGAGAGGTGCCCGGCCGCAGGCCGGCGCCGGCCAGCACGGCGGCGGTACGGACCCAGCGGAACGAGGGGACGGCGGGCTCGGGCGCGATCAGCATCGGGCTCACGGTCGAAGCGTGGGCGGCCCAGATGTCGGGACGGTGACCGGACGCGGACGCTCGTGATGCGACTACGCGACGGGCGGGGGCGTCGCTCCCCCGTCGGTGGTACGCGGCGCCGCGGCGGTCGAGACGATGAGAATCGGGCTCGCGCCGTGGCAGCAGCCCCGCGCTGGGCGCGGTGCCCCTGGAGGCGACTCCAGGGACGCCGTCGCCTGCATCTCGAGACGCGGACGGCGCATGTCGAGGCAGCTTCTTCGCGGCAGGCAACTTACGGTCCAGCGCATGGGCCGCTTGGACGACATTCCGATCGAGAAGGATGAGAACGTTCCTGCGCCAGCATGGGTGGTCGAGGGCGTGGTCGTCATCCACGACACCTTCGGGCGGGGAATCGTGCGGCGCGTCGGCCTCTACGAGCGCTTCCACACCGTGTGGGTGGAGTTCGACGAAGGCGGCGTCAAGGCGCTAGCCCCCAAATACGCCATGCGGCATGTGCGGGAGGTCGAGGTCGACCCAGGGGCGGACAGTCCCCTGTGGCAGTCGAGCCGTTGGACCCAGCGGTGAGGCGCGCTGGCGCCTGGTGGGCCGCTCAGGGCGACGGTGCTGACCCGCTCGGAGGGTGGTGCCCGGGACACCGCAACGACGAGTGAGCGGAGCGGGGAGGCCGGCTTGAGCGCACTCGCCGTCCTGCTGCTTCTCGGTACAGCCGCTCGGCGAGTGCACCCATGGCCTCAGCCGTGCGAGCAGCCCGGCGCGGAGTCCCGCGGGGCGCGGCGGTCCTGCCCCTGCGGTCAGGCGGCGGTGAGCAGCGACGGGCCGATGAGGATCTCGGTGCCATCGGGTCGCCAGGTGCGCCATCGGCCGTCGGGTTGTCGCTCGATCCGGAACCCGTGGTGCACCTTCGCGTGGTGGCGTTCGCACAGCAGCGCCAGGTTCTCGAGCTTCGTCTCCCCGCCGAAGAGCCACTCGAGCAGGTGGTGCGCCTCGCACCACCACGGTGGCGCGGTGCATCCCGCGAAGACGCAGCCCCGGTCGCGCAGATCGACCGCCTTGCGCAGGTGCGGATCGACGACCCGCTTGTCCCGGCCCAGGTCGATGGGGACCCCGTCGGGACCCATCACGATGCGGCCGATGTCTCCGTCGCAGGCGATCCAGCGGGCCCGGGCGGCGGAGATGACGGCACCGAACGCCGTCCGCGCCGTCGCCGGCCCGGTCACCGCGCCGACCAGGTCGTCGAGGGCGATGACCACTCCGACCTGCGGCTTGCGGGTGCGCAGCACGGGCACGCGCCCCCCGGCGAGTGTGTTGTCCGCCCACTGCACGAATGCGTCCCCGTACCGCTGCGACCTCGACCGCTCGTCCCCGGCGGTGCGGCCCGTGGCGACCATCGGCTCGAGCACGGCCTGGACCTTCTCGCCGCCGACGGCGTCGAGCTCGAACGATCCCGAGACCGATCCGTCGGCGTGCCGGGTGATCCGGAGGGACCGCTGGTCCGTCGGGTCGGGTTCCGGCCCGTCGGGGTCGAGCTGGGCGAGGTAGCGCTCGACCGCTTCGCCGAGCCTCTCGAAGGGCTGGGTGGTGGCGACCTCCGCCAGGACCGCGTCGATGGCCCCGACGTCCACACCCTGGTCGGCGGCCTGGCCCACTCGGTCGGAGGTGACGGCCTTGGCTGCCACCGTGACCTGCTCGGCCGAGACCGCACCGGCGGCGAACGCGTCCTCCACGGCCGGCAGGTGCGTCAGGGCCCGGCCGTGGGACACCAGCCGTGCGGCCGCTGCAGGCTGCATCCGGGCATGCCCCACGAGCCAGGAGGTCATCGACCTCAGACCGTCGCGTTCCGGCAGCTGGCGCGACTGGGCGACCCGGACGGCGCGGGTCAGCTCTGCGGCGACGCGGTTCTGCAGTGCGACCAAGCCGAGCACCCGATCGAGCGCCTCGTCCTCACCCAGTGCGAACAGCTCGGCGTCGGACAGCGGCTCCAGTCCACCGTCCACGACGCCTCCTCCACCCTCGAACGTATGTACGAAGAATAGCACCAAGAGGGGTGCCCGGCAAGGTGAAACCGCAGGTCAGAGCGTTGAGACAATGTGCCCAGGTGGCGATCAGCACCGCATCAGATGCCGACGCCGACCCAGGACCGCAGCTCGTCCGCCTGGTCCTCCAGGCGCCGGCGCAGTGCCGGGAAGGGTGGGGTCTCGGTGGCGACCAGCGGCAGGGTCGTCCCGTCGGGGAGGAGGAGCTCGATCCGCCGGTTGGAGCCGAAGCCGCCGACGGAGTCCAGGACCACGCGATCGATCTCCGAGCGGTGCAGCCGGCGCCTGCGGGTGCGGTTGCGGACCTCCAGGAACCCGTCCACGCGGGCGGTCGCGGAGCTGAGTGCCGTGGCGAGGTTGTACCCGCAGATGCCGGTGACTGCGACGACGAAGAGGAGCACGAACGGCACCGGAGCTCCCGAGCGGACGACAGCGATCACCATCGCCAGGCCGACGACCAGCGACGCGACCGACAGCACCGCCGCGAGCGGCGCCGGCTTCAGCTCCAGCTCGACGTCCGGGGCGGTCACGCCGGTGATCATGGCGGGTGGGCCTGCCCGCCGCATCCGGGCTCAGGCGGGGTCGCCGTCGAGCGCGTCCTCCAGTCCGACGGCGTCCATCCCGGCCCAGGTGTCGCCCACGTGGTGGGCCAGGACCATGAGGTCGCGCAGCTGCCCCTCGCGGTCGCGCACGTGGTCGACGAGCACCGCCTCGCCGCGGAAGCCCAGCCCGGTGAACAGCGCCAGCGCCGCCCCCTGCTCGGCGACGACCTCGACCACGATCTTGGTCAGGCCGGCCGACACCGCCTGCATGAGCGCGTGCCGGGCCAGGTCGCGGCCGAGCCCCGAGCCCCGGGCGGAGGGGGCGACGACCAGGCGCAGCCGGCCCACGTGGTCCGACCAGCCCGGCAGCGCGCGCACGGCGACGTACCCGGTGACCACCGGTCCGTCGCCGCCGTCGTCGACGGCGACCCAGCGCGAGCCGCCGCCCTCCCCGCGGGCCCAGGCCCGCACCACCTCCGGGTCGGTGACCTCCTCCTCGATGAAGGTGAGGTCGCCCTCGGGCAGCTCCCGGAAGAACCGCAGCAGCGCCTCGCAGTGGTCGGGCTGCACGTCGGTGACCGGCACGTCAGGCCTCCGCGGGGGTGTCGGGGCGGACCGAGGAGGCGGGGGAGACCTCGTCGCTGCGCCGCCGGAGGAAGTCGAGGATCGTCGGCACCGTCGTCCGTGCCGCCGTCCGCCCGACCACGAGGCCCATGTGCCCGGCCGGCAGCTTCAGCTCCTGCTTGTCGGCCGAGCCGACGAGGTCGATCAGCGGCGCCGTGGCGTCCGGCGGCACGATGTGGTCGCGGTCGGCCCGGACCGTGAGGAACGGGACCGTGATGTCGCGCAGGTGGACGCGGTCGCCCGCGACGGTCAGCCGGTCGTTCACCATGCCGTTGTCGCGCACCAGCATCCGCACCGTCTCGCGGGCCGCCGCCCCCGGGAAGGGCACGTGGTCGTCGGCCCAGCCGGTCATCGCCTGGTAGGAGTTGACGTACTCGTCGCTCCAGAGTCGTTCCCAGAGCGTCACGTAACGGGTCACCTCGGCGGTGGGGGTCAGCGACCGGAACCCCTGGACGACGACGCGGGGCGGCACGTTGCCGTTCTCGTCGACGACCTGGTCGACCTCGAGACCGCCGACGCGGAAGACGTCGGCCAGTGGACCCATGTGCCGGAAGTCCACCGGCGTCGCCAGCACGGTCAGGCTGCGCAACGGGGCGTCGGGGTGGTGCGCGGCGTACAGCAGCGAGAGGTCCCCGCCGAAGCAGTAGCCGAAGAGGTTCACCTCCCCGCAGCCGGAGATGTCCAGGACCCGCTCCACCGCAGCCGGGATGTAGTCGTCGACGTAGTCCTCGAGCCGGTTGTGCGCGTCCCGCTCGTCGGGCTCGCCCCAGTCGAGCATGTAGACGTCGAAGCCCGCCTCGAGCAGCTGCTCGACGAAGCTGTTGCCCGGCTGCAGGTCGAGGATGTAGCTGCGGCTGACCATGCTGAAGACGATGAGCAGCGGCGGGGAGAACCGGACGCCGCCATGGGTGTCGACGTCGTTGCGGTAGTGCCACAGCTGGGTGCGGCCGCGCTGCCACACGACGTCCTTGGCGGTGCAGCCGACGCCGGGCCGGTCGACGCCGGCGACCAGCTTGATGCCGTTACGCGCGCGGAGGGCGTTGCGCTCGACGTCGCGGCGGACCCGGTCGAGGACCGTCTGCGGGCTGGGCAGGGTGGGCATCGGACTCCTCGTTCGCGATGGGCCGGCCAGGGCGGCGGCGCTCGTTCTCCAGCTGCAGGGTCAGTCGGCGGATCTCGCGGTCGAGGGCGCCCACCTGCGCGCGCAGGCGGGCGACGTCGCTGCCGGCCGGCAGGTTCACCAGGTGCCACGCCCGGGCGGTCACGCCCTGGGCGGTGTCGCGGGCCATCAGCTGCGCACGCCGCAGCAGCGTCACCCCGAGCGCGAAGCCCGGTGTCCGCACCAGGTGGTCGGCGTGCGGCGTGACCCGCTGCTCGACGGCGTCGAACGCCTGCCGCCACAGCGGCGGGCCGGGCGGCTGGCTCATGCGCGCACCTCCGCCGGCACCTCGACCGCCCGCCGCAGGATCTTCCCGGTCGGGCCCTTGGGCAGGCTGTCGACCAGCCACAGGTGGCGCGGGTACTTGTAGGCGGCGACCCGCTCCTTCACCCAGGCCTGCAGCTCGGCGACGTCGGCCGAGGCGCCCGGCTTCAGGGCGACGGCCGCGGCGACCTCCTCCCCGAGGTCGGCGTGGGGGACGCCGACGCAAGCGGCCTCGGCGACCGCCGGGTGCTCGTAGAGCGCTTCCTCGATCTCCCGCGGGTAGACGTTGTAGCCGCCGCGGATGATCATCTCCTTCTTGCGGTCGACGATCGCGTAGTAGCCGTCGTCGTCGCGGCGGGCGAGGTCGCCGGTGCGGAACCAGCCGTCGGGGATGGCCTTGGCCGTCTCCTCCGGCCGCTGCCAGTAGCCGCGCATGACGTTCTCACCGCGGATGGCGATCTCCCCGACGTCGCCCTCGCGGACGTCCTTGCCGTCGTCGTCGACCAGGCGCATCTCCACCCCGCGGATCGGCGTGCCGATGGTGCCGGGCTTCCGCTCGGCGTGCGGGTGGTTGAACGAGGCGACCGGCGAGGTCTCGGACAGGCCGTAGCCCTCGAGGACGATGCAGCCGAAGGCCTCCTCGAAGCCCCGCATCACCTCCACGGGCATGGCCGAGCCGCCGGAGACGCACAACCGCAGGCTCGAGACGTCGTACCGGCTCGCGTCGGGCTGGTGCAGCATCGCGGCGAACATCGTCGGCACGCCCTGGAACACCGTGACCCGGTCGCGCTGCACGATCTCCAGTGCCCGGGCGCCGTCGAAGCGCGGCAGCAGCGTGAGGCAGGCGCCGGCCAGCACGCCGGCGTTCAGCGAGCAGGTCAGCCCGAAGACGTGGAACAGCGGCAGGCAGCCCATGATCACGTCCTCGGGCGTGCCCTCCAGCAGCGTCTCCTGCGTGGTGCGGGCGTTGCCGCGCAGGTTGGCGTGGGTGAGCTCGGCGCCCTTGGGCTGACCGGTGGTGCCGGAGGTGTAGAGGATCACCGCGTCGTCCTCGTCGGCCCGCTCGGCCACGTCGACCTCGGCGCCGGCGCCGCCGAGGGTCGCCCCCGGGTCGACCGGTCCGATGGCGACCGCCTCGACGCCCACCGTTGCGGCCGCCTCGGTCGCGGCCGCCGCCGACGCGTCGAGGGCGACGACGAGCCGGGCGCCGGAGTCGCGGAGGAAGTACTCCACCTCGCGCGCCTTGAGCAGCGGGTTCATCGGGACGACGGCGGCGCCGGCCATGAGTGCGCCGTAGAAGACGACGGGGAAGCTGACGACGTTGGGGAGCACGAGGCCGACCCGGTCGCCGGGCTCGACGCCGCGCTCACGGAGGCCGGCGGCCACGGCCGCGGCGGCGTCGCGGAACTCGGCGTAGGTCAGGACGGTGTCGTCCATGCGGAGGGCCGGCCGGTCGCCGTGGACGGCGGCGGTGTCGACGAGGTGCTGGGCGAGGTTGGCCATGGTGGGTCTCCCTGGGGGTGGGCGGACCCCTACCCGGGTGCGTTGTGCTCTACCCCACATCTGCGGACCGCTCGCGGTGGCGGTCTCCCCGCCGGGACGACAGGCTCGGGGCAGGCATCGACGACAGGAGACACGCGTGGCGGACAAGGGCGTCCTGGACATGTTCCGGCTCGACGGCAAGGTGGCGATCGTGACGGGGGCGTCGTCGGGCCTCGGCGTCGTCTTCGCGCGGGCGCTGGCCCAGGCGGGCGCCGACGTGGCCCTCGGCGCGCGGCGCGAGGACCGGCTGACCGCCACCCGGGAGGCCGTGGAGGCGGCCGGCCGGAGGGCGCTGACGGTGCGGACCGACGTCGCCCGCCCCGAGGACTGCCAGGCCCTGGTCGACGCGACGGTGGCCGAGTTCGGCCGCGTCGACGTCCTGGTCAACAACGCCGGCATCGGCACCGCCATGCCGGCGACCCGGGAGTCGCCCGAGCAGTTCCGCTCGGTGATCGACGTCAACCTCAACGGCTGCTACTGGATGGCCCAGGCGTGCGGGCGGGTCATGCAGCCGGGCAGCTCGGTCGTGAACATCTCCAGCGTCCTGGGGCTCACGACCGCGGGGCTGCCGCAGGCTGCGTACGCGGCCAGCAAGGCCGGCCTGATCGGGCTGACCCGCGACCTGGCGCAGCAGTGGACCGGGCGCAAGGGGATCCGGGTGAACGCGCTGGCCCCCGGGTTCTTCGCCTCCGAGATGACCGACCAGTACCCCGAGGGCTACCTGGACCAGCAGATGGGCCGCGTGCTCGTCGGCCGTCCCGGCGACCCCATGGAGCTGGCCGCGGCGCTGGTGTTCCTGGTCAGCGAGGCCGGGGGCTACGTGACCGGCACGACGATCCCCGTCGAGGGCGGGATGCTCACCAGCTGAGCAGCCGCCCGGCGGGGGCCGGACCCGCGACGGCGGGTCCGGCCCCCGCGCTCAGCGGGCGCTCTCGCCGCGCTCGACGAGCCCGGTGATCCGGTCCACCAGGTCCGGCCACAGCTCGCGGGGCAGGTCGTGTCCCATGCCCTCGACGACCCACAGGTCGGCGCCGGGGATCGCCGCGGCCGTGGCGCGGCCGCCGCTGACGTCGACCAGGGTGTCCTGGGCGCCGTGGACCACCAGGGTGGGCACGGAGATCTCGCCCAGGTGCGGCGTCCGGTCGTCGGTGGTCAGGATCGCCGCGAGCTGGCGGGCCACCCCGGCGGGGTCGTGCGCCCGGTCGAAGGACAGGCCGGCGCGCTCGCGCAGGGACGCCTCGTCGAACTCGAAGCCGGGGGAGCCGATCACCCGGTAGGTGTCCACCGCCCGCTGCAGCGCCTCGTCGCGGGTGCGCGCGGCCGGCGCCAGCAGCACGCCCATGGCGACCTCCGCGGGGCTGCCCACGGTGCGGTCCCCGGTCGTCGACATGATCGACGTCAGGGTGCGCACCCGCTGCGGGTGCCGGATCGCCAGCGTCTGGGCGATCATCCCGCCCATCGAGGCGCCGACGACGTGCGCGCTGTCCCAGCCGAGGGCGTCGAGCAACCCGGCCGTGTCGTCGGCCATGTCGGCCAGCGAGTACGGCGCGCTGCCGGCGCCGCCCAGCAGCGACACCACGTCCGGCGCGCCCGCGGCGTCCAGGTGCGTCGACAGCCCGATGTCGCGGTTGTCGAAGCGGACGACGTGCAGCCCGCGCCCGGCCAGCGCCTCGCAGAACCCGTCGGGCCAGCCGACCATCTGCGTGGCCAGCCCCATGACCAGCAGCAGCGGCGTGTCCCCGGGGGAGCCGACGCTCTCGTAGGCGATCTCGACGTCCCCGACCCCGGTGCGCTGCACCCCGTTGTGCTCCATGGCCGCGACGCTAACCCGGCCGCCGGAGCGCGACACCAGCGGCGGTGTGGCGGGGCCGCCCGCTGGCTATCCGGGGGGCGTGACCGCCGCCGCGCACCCGGCCCCCTCCCCGTCGCCGGCCCGGCGCCGCGCGCTGCTGACCGGCGGGATGCTCGGCGTCGGCACGATGGCGGCGGCCGACGTCGTGGTGTTCCACCTGGTCCTGGGCTGGCACCACTTCTACGACCGCGCCACGCCGTCGGTCGGGCTGCTCTCCGACGGGCTGCTGCAGACCAGCTACCTCGTGCTCCTGGTGGCGGGGGCCTTCCGGCTGGCCGACGCCCGCCGCGCCGGCACCCTGGCCCGCCGCTCCGCCGTCGCCGGGTTCGTCACCGGGCTGGGCGCCTTCCAGCTGTTCGACGGGGTGGTCGACCACAAGCTGCTGCGGCTGCACCAGGTGCGCTACGACGTGGACCTGCTGCCCTACGACCTGGCCTGGATCGGCTCCTCGGTCGTGCTGCTGGTCGCCGGACTGGTGCTGGTCCGGGCGACCCGCCACGAGGGCCGGGACCGGGCGGACCGGTGAGCGGCGCGCTCGCCGCCGGCTGGCTGCTGGCCGGGGGCGCAGCAGCCCTCCCCGCCTGGCTCTACCTGACCGGCGTGCGGATCCGCGCGGACGGCGGGCGCGGCTGGCCGCCGGGGCGGACGGCGGCCTGGCTGCTGGGCTGCCTGCTCACCGGCGTCGCGCTCGCCCCGCCGCTGGAGGCCGCTGCGGCCGGCGCGTCGGGGCACATGGTGCAGCACCTGCTGCTGGGCGCCGCCGCGCCGCTCGCACTGGTCCTCGGGGCCCCGGTGACCCTGCTGCTCGGGGCGCTGGGCCCCGCCGCCCGCCGGCCGGTGGCCGCGGTCCTGCACGCCCGGGCGACGCGCGCCCTCACGCACCCCGTGACCGGCGCCGTCCTGGCCGTCGGCGGCCTGTACCTGCTGTACCTGACACCGCTGTACGCGCTCAGCACCCGGTCGGGCCCGGTGCACGCGCTCGTCCACGTCCACCTGCTCGCGGCCGGGTGCCTGTTCGCCTGGGCCGTCGCCGGCCCCGACCCGGCGCCGCGGCGACCGGGAACCGGCACGCGCGTCGCGGTCGTCGTCGCGGCGGGCGGGGCGCACGCGGTGCTCGCCCAGCTGCTGTACGCGCGGGCGGGGGAGCTGCCGCCGGGTGCCGGGCTGGCGGCGGGGGAGGTGGAGGCGGCCGCGCAGGTCATGTACCACGGCGGGCACCTGGCGGACCTCGCCCTGCTCGTGGCGCTCTTCGCCGCGGTGTACCGGCGGCGCTGGTGGTCGGCGGCCAGGGCCGGGGCCGCTGCGGACGGCCGGCTCCTGACGAGCTGACCGGGCACGGGAGCCGCTCGGCAACCGGTCAGGAATCGAGAAGCCGGGGCGTCCCCGCCGCCCCTAGCGTGCTCGGCATGAGCTTGATCATCCACTACACCTTCCTGCCGCACACCGACCCGGAGGCCTCGCTGGCCTTCTACCGGGACGTCCTGGGCTTCGAGGTCCGCAAGGACGTCGGTGGCGGAGCCATGCGCTGGATCACCGTGGGGCCGCCCGGGCAGCCGGACACCTCCGTCGTCCTGCACCCGCCGGCCGCCGACCCGACCATCTCCGACGACGAGCGCCGGACGATCCTCGAGCTGATCGCCAAGGGCAACTACACCGCGGTCACCCTGGCCAGCGACGACCTCGACGCCGACTTCGTCCGGCTGGCCGCCGCCGGCGCGGAGGTCCTGCAGGAGCCGATGGACCAGGGGTACGGCGTGCGCGACTGCGCCTTCCGCGACCCCGCCGGCAACCTCATCCGCGTCAACCAGCTGGCGTGAGCCGGCCGGCGCGGTCGACCGAGGAGGAGGTACCCGTGACGTTGTCGCTCGACGGAGTCGACCTGGTCGTGCCGGAGGTCCCGGCCGCCCGGGCGTTCTACGCGGCCGCCCTGGCAGCGGCGGAGCGGTCCGGCCGTCCGTGCGTCACCCTCGACCTGGGCGCGGGCAAGCTCGGGCTGCGCGACGCCGGCCCGCGGGCCGACGCCGGTCCGCCCGGCTGCGTGCTCAACTACGTCGTCGCCCAGCCCAGCGAGGTCCAGGCGGTGCTGGAGGCCGCCGTGCGGCACGGCGCGGAGGTCCTCAAGCCGGCCAGGAAGGGCTTCTTCGGCGGGTTCACCGCGGTGCTGCGGGCCCCGGACGGCAGCGTGTGGAAGCTGGCCGCACCGACGAAGCGCGACACCGCGCCCGCGGCGGCGCCCCCCGTGCCGACGGAGACGGTCGTCCTCCTCGGCGTCGCCGACCCCCAGGCGTCCGCGGCCTTCTACGCGGCCCTGGGCATGACGGTCGACCGGGACTACGGCGGGAAGTTCGTCGACTTCCGGTTCGAGCCCGGCACCTCCAGGCTCGGCCTGATGCCCCGCAGGGAGCTGGCGAAGGACGCCGGTGCCGACCCGGACGCGCTCGCCGCGGTGGTGCTGACCCGCCGGGCCGGCTCCCGGGACGAGGTCGACGCGCTCCTGGCGGCGGCCGCGGCGGCCGGCGGCCACGTCGTCGTCCCGACGGGAGCGGACGGGCGGGGTGGGTGGTGCGGGCGCTTCACCGACCCCGACGGCTTCCTGTGGGAGGTCACCGCCGGCTGAGACCGTCCGTGGAACGGGACAGGCCCCGCCGGCGTCCCGTTCGGGGACCGGTGGGGCCTGGTGGGGTCTGGTGTCGCACGGCGCCGACGTCGAGCCGGCGCGATGCGGGACGTGCCCCCGGCAGGATTCGAACCTGCGCCCCTGCCTCCGGAGGGCAGTGCTCTATCCCCTGAGCTACGGGGGCTCGGGGCACTGGAGAAGTTACCAGCCCCGCCCCGCCCGTCCGACGGCGGGATGGGCGCTCAGGGCGGCGGCAGCGGGGTGCCGCCCCGGGCGGTGAGCATCGAGGTCATGGTCGTGGTCTCCGCCGCCTGGGCCTCGGCGATGGACCGGGCCAGGGTCCGGACGACGTCCTGCTCGCCGTCCGCCGCGGCGACCGCGGCCATCTCCGCCCCGCCCTGGTGGTGGCGGGTCATGAGCCGGAGGAACTCGACGTCGAAGGCGGTGCCCGACAGGTCCCGCAGGCCGGCGAGCTCCTCCTCGGTGGCCATGCCGGGCATGAGAGCGCCACCGGCGCCCATCCCGGACATGTCGTGGCCGCCGGCCGCGGGCCTGCCGCCCATCCAGGCCATGTGCTCCTCGCCGGTCAGCGGCAGGCCCCACATCGCCAGCCAGCCCTGCATCCGGCCGACCTGGTTGGTCTGCGTGGCCGAGATGTCGAAGGCCAGCTGGCGCACCTCGGGGTCGGTGCTGCGCTCGAGCGCGAGGTTGGCCATCTCCACGCCCTGCAGGTGGTGCACCGACATGTCGCGGGAGAACCCGGCGTCCACCGAGTCCGCGGTGGGGGTGCCGGGCCCGGCGTCGTCGCCGATGCCGAGGGCCACCGCCAGGCCGCCGCCCAGCACCAGCAGCGCCACCGCGATCACCGCCAGCAGCACCGTGCGCAGCGGCTGGTGCGCCGGGGGCGACGCCGGCGCCGCGGCGGCGGGGCGGTCGACCACGGCGGTCACGGCGCGGTCGTGCCGGTCGGGGCGGAGCCGGTGGTGTCCTCGGTCGTGCCCTCGGTCGCCGGCGCGCCGGAGGTCTCCGCCGAGCCGTCGGTCGGGGTGGAGGGCGCGTCGGTGGGCATGCCCCCTGTCTCGTCGCTCGGCTCGCCGGCCAGCAGCGGGGCGGAGAGGAAGGCGTCGTTCTGGCAGCTGGCGCCCGGCTCCGGGGTGTTCTCCGACCGCTGGGTCAGGAAGTCGGCGAACTCGGCCAGCCGCGGGTCGTCGGCGGAGTCCACCCTCAGCTGGTGGTTCCAGGCCTGGATGCTGATGGGCGAGTCCAGCCCGGCGTAGGGCGACATCATCCGGTAGGGGACGCCGTCGACGAGCTCGCGCAGCGTGTCGAGGTCGCCCTCGGACACCGCGTCCGGGTCGTAGGTGATCCACACGGCGCCGTGCTCGAGGCCGTGGACGGCGTTCTCGTGCCGGATGTCCACGTCGTAGACCGTGCCGGTGCAGTCGGCCCAGGCGCCGTCGTGCGGACCGCCGACCGGCGGGGACTCGGAGTAGTCGACGCTCGTGGTCACGTGGTCCTGCCCGGCCGAGTACTCGAAGACGTCCACGCCGCCGATCTCGTCGACGGCCTGGATCTCGTTGGCGTCGGCCTCGCGCACCTTGAGGACGGCGTAGGTGAGCACGGCACCGGCGAAGACGACGACGGCGATGGCGGCGGCGATCAGCCCCCACGGGCGCTGCGGCGAGACGACGTTGGCCGTCGGCCGGGTCCGCCCGCCCTTGGCCGCGCCTGCGCGGGCCCCGGCCGGCCGGGAGCCGCTGCCGCCCCGGCCGGACGACGCCGAGGAACCCCGGCCGGACGCTCCGCGCGCGCTCCGGGGGTCGTCGGGCTTACCGTCCTTGGGCACAGCTTCTCCTCGTGCTCGTCCACGCGGACCCGCACGCCGCCGGCCCACCGGGCGGCGCTCCCGCGCCTCCCGGGCAGCGAGTCTAGGTCGGCTCCCTGTGTGTGCCCCGGACCTCGACCGGGGCGTCCCGACCGGCCCCGTACGATCGCGCGGTGACACCGGAGCAGTTGCGCGACCTCGTCCGGACCGCGGTCGGGGCGGCAGTCGAGCGCGGCACGCTCGCCGTCGCCGTCCCCGACGAGCTGGTCATCGAGCGCCCGAAGAACCCCGACCACGGCGACTACGCGACCAACGTCGCGCTCCGCCTGGCCAAGCCGGCCGGCCGCCCGCCCCGCGAGGTCGCCGAGGCGCTGGCCGTCGAGCTGCGCGCGCTGCCCGGCATCGCCGGGGTCGACGTCGCCGGGCCGGGCTTCCTCAACATCACCCTCGCCAGGGACGCGCTCGGGCAGATCGCCGTCCGGGCGGTCACCGCGGGAGAGGGGTACGGGCACACCGACACCCTCGCCGGGCAGCGCCTGAACCTGGAGTTCGTGTCGGCCAACCCCACCGGGCCGGTGCACATCGGCGGTACGCGGTGGGCCGCCGTCGGCGACGCGCTCGGCCGGCTCCTCACGGCCAGCGGGGCCGACGTCAGCCGGGAGTACTACTTCAACGACGCCGGCGCGCAGATCGACCGCTTCGCGCGCAGCCTGCAGGCGGCGGCCCTCGGGCAGCCGGTCCCGGACGACGGCTACGCGGGCGACTACATCGGCGAGATCGCCGCCCAGGTCGTGGCCGCCGAGCCCGGCGTGCTGGACCTGCCCGCCGAGGAGCAGCAGGAGCGGTTCCGGGTGCGTGGCGTCGAGCTGATGTTCGCCGAGATCAAGCGGAGCCTGGCCGGGTTCGGCGTCGTCTTCGACACCTACTTCTCCGAGAAGACGCTGCACGACAGCGGCGCGCTGGAGAAGGCGGTCGCCCGGCTGCGCGAGCAGGGCCACGTCTACGAGGCCGACGGCGCCGTCTGGCTGCGGACGACGGAGTTCGGCGACGACAAGGACCGGGTGCTGGTCAAGGGCGACGGCGAGCCGACCTACTTCGCCGCCGACTGCGCCTACTACCTGGACAAGCGCGAGCGCGGGTTCGACCGGGTCGTGATCATGCTCGGCGCCGACCACACCGGCTACGTCGGCCGGTACAAGGCCCTGGTCGCCGCGATGGGCGACGACCCGCAGGTGAACCTGGAGATCCTGATCGGCCAGCTGGTCAACCTGGTGCGCAACGGCGAGCCGGTGCGGATGAGCAAGCGGGCCGGCACGGTGGTCAACCTCGAGGACCTCGTCGACGCGATCGGCGCCGACGCCGCCCGGTACGCGCTCGCCCGGGCGTCGGTCGACCAGCAGATCGACCTGGACCTGGACGCCTGGACGCGGCAGACCAACGACAACCCGGTCTTCTACGTGCAGTACGCCCACGCCCGCATCTCCTCGCTGCTGCGCAACGCCGCCGACCTGGGGCTGCACCTGGGCGCGGCGGCCGACGTCGACACCGCGGCCCTCGAGCACCCGCGCGAGGGCGACCTGCTGCGGGCCGTCGCGGAGTTCCCCCGGGTCGTGGCCTCGGCCGCGGAGCTGCGCGCCCCGCACCGGGTGGCCCGCTACCTCGAGGAGCTCGCCGGCACCTACCACCGGTTCTACGACTCCTGCCGCGTGCTGCCGCGCGGTGACGAGGTGGCCACGCCGGTCACCACCGCCCGCCTGTGGCTGTGCGCGGCGACGGCCGTCGTCCTGCGCAACGGCCTGGCTGTGCTGGGCGTCTCCGCCCCGGAGCGGATGTGAGGGCGCACCCGGCGGGGCCGATCCACGGGACGCTCACCCCGCCGCCGGCCATCGGCGTGCCGCCGGCCGACCTCGGCGCCCTCGACCCGCACGTCTGGCCGCGCTCGGCCACCCGGGTCGACGGCGAGCTGCACCTGGCCGGCCGGCCGGTCACCGAGCTGGCCCGCGCGCACGGCACCCCGTTGTTCGTCCTCGACGAGGCCGACTTCCGCGGCCGCGCCGGCGAGTTCGCCGGCGCCTTCACCGACGCCGACGTCCACTACGCCTCCAAGGCGTTCCTGTGTGGCCAGGTCGCCCGCTGGATCGCCGACGACGGCCTGCACCTGGACGCCTGCAGCGGCAACGAGCTCGCCGTCGCGCTGGCCGCCGGCTTCCCGGCCGAGCGGATCGCGCTGCACGGCAACAACAAGTCCCTCGTCGAGCTGCAGCTCGCCGTCGACGCCCGCATCGGCCACGTCGTCGTCGACTCCTTCGACGAGATCGAGCGCCTGGTGCCGCTGGCGGCCGCGCGGGTGGCCGAGGGCGGCGCACCGGTGCCGGTCCTCATCCGGACGACGGTCGGCATCGAGGCACACACCCACGAGTTCATCGCGACGGCGCACGAGGACCAGAAGTTCGGCTTCTCGCTGGCCACCGGCGACGCGCTCACCGCCGCGGTCCGCATCATCCGCGAGCCGGCGCTGCACCTCACCGGGCTGCACAGCCACATCGGCTCGCAGATCTTCGACACCGCGGGCTTCGAGGCCGCCGCGCACCGGGTCGTCGGCCTGCTCGGGCAGGTCGCCCAGGCGACCGGGCAGGTGCTCGGCGAGCTCAACCTCGGCGGCGGCTTCGGCATCGCCTACCTGCCCGACGACGACCCGGTCAGCCCGGCCGACGTCGCCCGGCGGCTGCGCACCGTCGTGGCGGCCGAGTGCGCCGCGCTGGACCTGCCGGTGCCGCGGCTGGCCGTCGAGCCCGGCCGGGCCATCGCCGGCCCCGGCACCGTGACCCTGTACGAGATCGGCACCATCAAGCCGGTCCGGCTGGGCAGCGGCAGCTCCTCCGGGACGCCGGCCGTGCGCAACTACGTCTCCGTCGACGGCGGGATGAGCGACAACATCCGCACCGCGCTCTACGACGCCGACTACACCTGCGTGCTGGCCAACCGGACCTCCACCGCGCCGCCGGCGCTGTGCCGGGTCGTCGGCAAGCACTGCGAGAGCGGCGACGTGCTCGTGCGCGACCTGTGGCTGCCGTCGGACGTCGTCCCCGGTGACCTGCTCGCGGTGGCCGCGACCGGCGCGTACTGCTGGTCGATGGCGAGCAACTACAACTACCTGCTCAAGCCCCCGGTGGTCGCCGTGCGGGACGGCGTCGCCACGGAGATCGTGCGCCGTCAGACACTGTCCGACGTGTTCGCCCTCGACGCCGTCCTCGCCGGAGCTCCCGCGCCCTCCCCGGCGATCGACCAGCCCGCGCCCGAGCACGCCGCGGGGTTCGCCTCGTGACCGCGCCGCTGCGCGTCGCCCTGCTGGGCTGCGGGACCGTCGGGGGAGCGGTGCTCCGCCTCCTCGAGGACCAGTCCGGGGACCTCGCGGCCCGCATCGGCCGGCCGGTGGAGGTCGCCGGCGTCGCCGTGCGCCGTCCCGACCGGCACCCCGAGGTGCCCGCGCACCTGCTCACCACCGACGCGCAGGCGCTGGTCACCCGCGACGACGTCGACCTGGTCGTCGAGGTGATCGGCGGCATCGAGCCCGCCCGCACGCTGCTGCTGGCCGCCTTCGCGGCGGGCAAGTCGGTCGTCAGCGCGAACAAGGCGCTGCTGGCCGACGACGGCGTCGCGCTGCACGAGGCCGCATCCGCGGCCGGCGTCGACCTCTACTACGAGGCAGCGGTGGCCGGCGCCATCCCGATGCTGCGCCCGCTGCGCGAGTCGCTGGCCGGCGACCAGCTGCGCCGGGTGGTCGGCATCGTCAACGGCACCACCAACTACATCCTGTCGCGGATGGCCGAGACCGGCGCCGGCTTCACCGAGGCGCTCGCCGAGGCCACCGACCTCGGGTACGCCGAGGCCGACCCGACCGCCGACGTCGACGGCTTCGACGCCGCGGCCAAGGCCGCCATCCTGGCCTCGCTGGCCTTCCACACCGCGGTCACCGCCTCGGACGTCTACCGCGAGGGCATCTCGGCGGTCACCGCCGCCGACGTCGCCCGGGCCGCCGAGATCGGCTGCACGGTGAAGCTCCTGGCGATCTGCGAGCGGGTCGCGGGGGAGGGCGGGGACTCGGTCGCCGTCCGCGTGCACCCCGCGATGATCCCGACGTCGCACCCGCTGGCCGCCGTCGGCGGGGCGTTCAACGCCGTCTTCGTGGAGGCCGAGGCCGCCGGCGAGCTGATGTTCTACGGGCGCGGGGCCGGCGGCGAGCCGACCGCCAGTGCGGTGCTCGGCGACCTCGTGGCCGTGGCGCGCAACCGCGTGACCGGCGTCGCCGGACCGGGCGTGACCACCTACGCCGGGCTGCCGGCGCGGCCGATCGCCGAGACGCCGACGCGGTACCACGTCAGCCTCGACGTGGCCGACAAGCCCGGTGTGCTGGCGACCGTGGCCCAGGAGTTCGCCCGGCAGGCCGTCAGCATCGCCACCGTGCGGCAGGACGGGCACGGCGACGCCGCGACCCTGGTGATCGTCACGCACAGCGCGCCCGACGCGGCGCTGTCGGCGACCGTCGCGGCCCTCCGGGAGATGCCCGCGGTCCGCGGGGTCACCAGCGTGCTTCGAGTGGAGGGGCTGTCATGACCGGAACGCTGCGCGGGGGCGTGTCCCCCCTCTGGCCCGGCCTGATCGAGGCCTACCGCTCCCGGCTGCCGGTGAGCGACAGCACGCCGGTGGTGACCCTGCAGGAGGGCGCCACCCCGCTCGTGCCCGCCGTCGAGCTCTCCCGGCGCACCGGCTGCGACGTCTACCTCAAGGTCGAGGGCGCCAACCCCACCGGGTCCTTCAAGGACCGCGGGATGACGATGGCGATCACCAAGGCCAAGGAGGAGGGCGCGCAGGCGGTCATCTGCGCCTCCACCGGCAACACCAGCGCCAGCGCCGCCGCCTACGCCGCCCGCGCCGGGATGGTCTGTGCCGTCCTCGTCCCCACGGGCAAGATCGCGCTCGGCAAGCTGGCCCAGGCCCTGGTCCACGGCGCCAAGCTCCTGCAGGTCGACGGGAACTTCGACGACTGCCTCGCGCTGGCCAGCAAGCTGGCCATCGACTACCCGGTCAGCCTGGTCAACAGCGTCAACCAGTACCGCATCGAGGGCCAGAAGACGGCGTCGTTCGAGATCGTCGACGTCCTCGGCGACGCCCCGGACATCCACTGCCTGCCGGTCGGCAACGCCGGCAACATCACCGCCTACTGGCAGGGCTACCGCGAGTACGCCGCCGACGGGATCTCCTCGCACACCCCGCGGATGTGGGGCTTCCAGGCCGCCGGCTCCGCCCCGATCGTCGACGGCGCCGTGGTGGAGCACCCGCAGACCATCGCCACGGCCATCCGCATCGGCAACCCCGCCTCGTGGGCCAAGGCGCTGACCGCCCGCGACGACTCCGGCGGGCGCATCGACGCCGTCACCGACCGCGAGATCCTCGCCGCCTACCGGCTGCTGGCCCGCAGCGAGGCGGTCTTCGTCGAGCCGGCGTCGGCGGCCTCGGTCGCCGGCCTGCTCAAGGTCGCCGCGGCCGGTGACCTCGAGCCCGGGCAGCGCGTCGTCTGCACCGTGACCGGCAACGGGCTCAAGGACCCGGAGTGGGCCATCTCCGGTGCGCCGGCGCCGGTCACCGTGCCGGTCGACGCGGCCGCCGCCGCCCTGCAGCTCGGCCTGTGACCGCAGACGCCGGGAGCGGGACCACCCGCGCGTCCGTGCGCATCCGGGTGCCGGCCACCAGCGCCAACCTCGGTCCCGCATTCGACTGCGCCGGGCTCGCGCTGAGCTGCACCGACGACCTCGAGTTCACCGTCACCGACGGCGGCCTGTCGGTCGAGATGACCGGTGAGGGCGCCGGTGAGCTGCCGACCGACGGGTCGCACCTCGTCGTCCGGGCCTTCCGGGCCGCGTGCGAGGAGCTCGGCTGGTCCCCGCCGGGGTTGCGGCTGTCCACGGTCAACGCGATCCCGCAGGGCCGGGGGATGGGCTCGTCGGCCGCCGCGGTGGTCGGCGGCGTGTTCGGCGCCTGGGCGCTGTGCCCCGACGTCGCCGAGATCGACCTCGGCGCGGTCCTGCGGCTGGCCGACCGGTTCGAGGGGCACGCGGACAACGTCGCGGCCTGCCTGCACGGCGGCGTGACGCTGGCCTGGCAGGGCCCCGGCGGCCCGGTCGCCGAACGGCTCGACGCCGACCCCCGCATCCAGCCGCTGCTGCTCGTGCCCGGCGCGACGCTGTCGACCAGCGCCGCGCGCGGGCTGCTGCCCGACGCCGTCCCGCACGGCGACGCGGCGTTCAACGCCGGGCGCGCCGCGCTGCTGGTCGCCGCGCTGACCTGCGACCCCGACCTGCTGCTGCCCGCCACCGAGGACCGGCTGCACCAGCGGCAGCGGACCGCGGCCATGCCCGACAGCCTCGCGCTGGTCGATCGGCTGCGGGGGGAGGGCCTGGCGGCGGTCGTCTCCGGTGCCGGCCCGAGCGTGCTCGTGCTCAGCCGTAGGCACCCGCAGGACGACCACGTCGACTCCTCCGACGGCGTCGAGGTCCGGCGGGTCGCCGCCCTGACCCCGCCCGGGTGGCGGCTGCTGCCGCTGTCGGTCGACGGCACGGGCGTGCGGGTGCTCTCCGGCGCTCAGGTATCGTCCTCATAACGAGGAACACACCGGGCTCGACCGGTGTTGTCCTGCCCGTGAGGTGCATCTAGGCTCACGGCGTAGCCGCCCCACTGGGGCTGGCCTCGCGCGGGGCGTTGCCGGCGAAGAGTCCATCGCCGCAGATCCCGCCCCGCACCCACGCGATCCCTTCTCCCTGTCGACCCCGGAAACAGCCCGGGCGCAGGTGGACCGGGTCACCCCCTGCGCCGGTAGGCGCAGGTCACCGCAGGGAAGGACCTGTACGTGAGCGAAACCACCGACCTCGTCGCGTCGCCCCAGGGTGCTGGCGACGAGGCAACTGCCGTTTCTGGGCAGGCGGGCCGATCCCGCCGCCGCGGCAGCGGTCTGTCGGGGATGCTGCTGCCCGAGCTGCAGCGCCTGGCGGCCGAACTGGGCATCCCGGGCACCGCCCGGATGCGCAAGGGCGACCTCGTCGCCGCCATCTCCGCCCGTCAGGTGGGCGGCAACGGCGCCGACAGCGGCGCCGCCACCAGCACCGACAGCACGCCGGCCGCCGGCGCCCGGGACGGCGTGCCGACCCCGCGCGGCGAAGCGGCCACCGCGGCTCCGCTGGAGGCCCCCGTCAGCGGCGGCGCCAACGGCGGGCCCCTGACCGCCGCGACCTCCACCGCCACCTCCACCGCAGACGCCGAGGCCGCCGCCGCGCCGGCCGAGGCCCCCGCCCAGCCCCGCCGCCGCCGGGCCGCCAGCCGCCCGGCCGGTGCGCCGGTCGCCGAGGCGCCCGGCAGCGAGGCCCCGACCGCGGACACCGCCGCGGAGCCCGCCGTGGGGACCACCGCCGCCGGCGCCCCCTCCGGCGACGACGCCGCCGAGACCACCGAGCGGTCTGTCGAGGACGAGCGCGACGACGAGCGTCCGGCCCGCGGCCGGGGTCGCACCCGTGACCGCGACGGCGCCGAGCGCGCGCCCCGCGAGAGCACCCGCGACGGCGGCGAGCGTGCCGCCCGCGACGGGGGCGAGCGTGCCGCCCGTGCCGAGCGCACCGACCGTGACGGCGGGCGTGCCGAGCGCACCGACCGTGACGGCGGGCGTGCCGAGCGGACCGACCGTGACGGCGGGCGTGCCGAGCGCACCGACCGTGACGGCGGGCGTGCCGAGCGGACCGACCGTGACGGCGGGCGTGCCGAGCGCACCGACCGTGACGGCGGGCGTGCCGAGCGGACCGACCGTGACGGCGGGCGTGCCGAGCGGACCGACCGTGACGGCGGGCGTGCCGAGCGGACCGACCGCGACGGCAACCGTGGCCCGGACCGTGGCCCCGACCGCAACGGGCGGGCCGAGCGCACCGACGGGCGGCCGGACAACCGCACCGACACCCGGGCCCCGCGCGACGACCGCGACGAGGACGACGACGACTTCGAGGGCGGCCGTGGCCGCCGGGGTCGCCGGTACCGCGACCGCAACCGCCGCGGCGGGCGCGAGCGCTTCGACCAGCCGACCGAGCCGACCGTCAGCGAGGACGACGTCCTGCTGCCGGTGGCCGGCATCCTCGACGTGCTCGACAACTACGCGTTCGTCCGCACGTCGGGCTACCTGACCGGCCCGAACGACGTCTACGTCTCCCTGTCGCAGGTGCGCCGCTACGGCCTGCGCCGCGGTGACGCCATCACCGGCGCCGTCCGCCAGCCCCGCGAGGGCGAGCGCAAGGACAAGTACAACGCGCTGGTGCGGCTCGACACGGTCAACGGCCTGGACCCCGAGCAGGCGCGTCAGCGTCCGGAGTTCACCAAGCTGACCCCGCTGTACCCGCAGGAGCGGCTGCGGCTGGAGACCGAGCCGCAGCAGCTGACCACCCGGGTCATCGACCTGGTCATGCCGATCGGCAAGGGTCAGCGTGCGCTCATCGTCAGCCCGCCCAAGGCCGGCAAGACGATGGTGCTGCAGGCGATCGCCAACGCGATCACGACGAACAACCCCGAGTGCCACCTCATGGTCGTCCTCGTCGACGAGCGGCCCGAGGAGGTCACCGACATGCAGCGGTCGGTGAAGGGCGAGGTCATCGCCTCGACCTTCGACCGCCCGCCGGCCGACCACACCACGGTCGCCGAGCTGTCGATCGAGCGGGCCAAGCGCCTGGTCG
Source organism: Blastococcus sp. CPCC 205250 (assembly GCF_019799925.1). Taxonomy (GTDB): domain Bacteria; phylum Actinomycetota; class Actinomycetes; order Mycobacteriales; family Geodermatophilaceae; genus Trujillonella. Next base: position 36,091 of record NZ_JABGCG010000010.1, read on the forward strand.
AGATGGGCCACGACGTCGTCGTCCTGCTGGACTCGATCACCCGCCTGGGCCGCGCCTACAACCTGGCGGCCCCCGCCAGCGGGCGCATCCTGTCCGGTGGTGTCGACTCCACCGCGCTCTACCCGCCCAAGCGCTTCCTCGGCGCCGCCCGCAACATCGAGAACGGCGGCTCGCTGACCATCATCGCCTCGGCGCTGGTGGAGACCGGGTCGACGATGGACACGGTCATCTTCGAGGAGTTCAAGGGCACCGGGAACGCCGAGATCAAGCTGGACCGCCGCCTGGCGGACAAGCGGATCTTCCCGGCGGTCGACGTCAACGCGTCGGGCACGCGCAAGGAGGAGATCCTCATGTCGCCCGACGAGCTGGCCATCATCATCAAGCTGCGCCGGGTGCTGGGTGCGCTCGAGCCGCAGCAGGCGATGGAGCTGCTCCAGGACAAGCTGCGCAAGACGCGCAACAACATCGAGTTCCTGATGCAGATCCAGAAGACGACGCTCTCCAGCGGCGACTAGACCACCCCGGCTGCCGGGTGGGCGCACCGATCGGGGATACTCGACGGTCGACGTACCGCCCGGCAGCCCTGGAATGCCGCACCGGTAGGCGGCGTTCACGACTACAGCACCGACACCTGCGGAAGAGGTCCACGGCATGAAGCCCGGCATCCACCCCGAGTACCACACCACCACGGTGACCTGTGGTTGCGGGAACACCTTCACCACGAAGAGCACCGTTCCCAGCGGTCAGCTGACCGTCGAGACCTGCTCCGCCTGCCACCCGTTCTACACGGGCAAGCAGCGGATCCTCGACACCGGTGGCCGCGTCGCCCGCTTCGAGAAGCGGTTCGGCAAGCGGGCCGACTCCAAGGTCCCGGCCGGCGAGTAGCGCTCCCGACGGCGCCCGTGCCCACCCCGCTCAGGGGTGGGGACGGGCGCCGTCGTCATGTCCGCAGCCGGTCCCCACCCACTCCGAGAGGCCTCCGCCATGAGCACCACCGACGCCGGCACCGACCGCCTGCGCGGGCTGCTCGACGAGCACGCGGCCCTGGAGCTCGAGCTCGCCGACCCGGCCGTGCACTCCGACACCGGCCGCGCCCGCCGGCTGGGCCGCCGGTACGCCGCGCTCGCTCCGGTGGTGGAGACGGCCCGCGCGCTGGACCAGGCGCGCGACGATCTCGGCACCGCCCGCGAGCTGGGGGCCGAGGACGCGTCCTTCCGCGCCGAGGCCGAGGGCCTCGAGGTGCGGATCGAGGAGCTGACCGGCCGGCTGCGCGAGCTGCTGCTGCCCAAGGACCCCGACGACGACAAGGACGTCATCCTCGAGATCAAGGCGGGAGAGGGCGGCGCAGAGTCGGCGCTGTTCGCCGGCGACCTGCTGCGGATGTACCTGCGCTACGCCGAGCGGCGCGGCTGGTCGACGGAGATCCTCGACGCCGTCGACGCGGACCTCGGTGGCTACAAGGACGTCGCGGTGGCGATCAAGTCGCGGACCGACGAGGGCATCTGGCCCCGGCTGAAGTTCGAGGGCGGCGTCCACCGCGTGCAGCGGGTGCCGGTGACCGAGAGCCAGGGCCGCATCCACACGTCCGCGGCGGGCGTGCTCGTGCTGCCCGAGGCCGAGGAGGTCGACGTGACGGTCGACGCGAACGATCTGCGGATCGACGTGTTCCGGTCGTCGGGGCCCGGCGGTCAGAGCGTCAACACCACCGACTCCGCCGTCCGGATCACCCACCTGCCGAGCGGCATCGTCGTCAGTTCGCAGAACGAGAAGAGCCAGCTGCAGAACAAGGAGTCCGCGCTGCGCGTGCTCCGCTCGCGGCTCCTGGTCGCAGCTCGTGAGGAGGCCGCCGCGGTCGCCAGCGACCAGCGCCGCAGCCAGGTGCGGACCATGGACCGCAGCGAGCGGGTCCGGACCTACAACTTCCCGGAGAACCGGATCGCCGACCACCGCGTCGGCTACAAGGCGCACAACCTCGACCAGGTGATCGACGGCGATCTCGATGCGGTGATCGACGCCCTGGCCGCCGCGCACACGGCCGAGCTGCTGGCGGCCGGGTCCTGAACAGCCGCACGCTGCTCGCCGACGCCGCCCGCCGGCTCGCCGAGGCGGGCATCGAGTCCCCGCGGGTGGACGCCGAGCTGCTGCTGGCCCACGCGACCGGTCGCACCCGCGCCGGGCTGCTCGTCCTGGACACCGTCGACGGCCCCGTCGCGGAGCGGTTCACCGACCTCGTCGAGCAGCGCGCCGACCGGGTCCCGCTGCAGCACCTGACCGGCCGGGCGCCCTTCCGGTACCTGGAGCTCGCCGTCGGCCCCGGCGTCTTCGTGCCCCGGCCGGAGACCGAGCAGATCGTCGAGTGGTGCCTGGCCCGGCTGACCGGGGTGGCCGAGCCGGTCGTGGTCGACCTCGGCACCGGCTCCGGCGCGATCGCGCTGTCGATCGCGCACGAGCACCCGGGCGCACGGGTGACCGCCATCGAGCGGGACGCCGACGCAATCGAGTGGACCAGGGTCAACGCCGCGGCGCGGGCCGCCGCGGGGGACCGGCCGGTGGAGGTGCTCGGCGGCGACATGACCGACCCCGGGCTGCTGCGCGCCCTCGACGGCCGCGTCGACCTGGTCGTGTCGAACCCGCCGTACGTGCCCGACGGCGCCCGGCTGCCCCGCGAGGTCGCCGACCACGACCCGCCGCTGGCGCTGTGGGGCGGTCCCGACGGGCTCGACGTCGTCCGCGGCCTGCTCGGCACCGCCGCGCGGCTGCTGCGGCCCGGCGGCGCGCTGGGCATCGAGCACGCCGACCAGCAGGGGACGGCGCTGCCCGCGGTGGTCCGCGCGCACGGCGGCTGGGCCGACGTCGCCGACCACGTCGACCTGGCCGGCCGCCCGCGGTACACCACCGCCACACGCGTCGCCGGTGCTGGGGGAGACTGACCCGCCGTGGCCGACCTCTACGACTGCTCCGACCCCGACGCCCGCTCCGCCGGCCTGGACGCCGCCGCCGCGGCGATCGGCCGCGGCGAGCTCGTGCTCCTGCCCACCGACACCGTCTACGGGGTGGCCGCCGACGCCTTCACCCCCGACGCGGTGACCCGGCTGCTCGCCGCCAAGAACCGCGGCCGCGCCATGCCGGTCCCCGTGCTGATCGGCGAGGCCTCGACCCTCGCCGGGCTGGTCGTGGACGTCCCGGCCGTCGCCCTCCGGCTCGCCGAGGAGTTCTGGCCCGGCGGGCTGACGCTGGTCCTCGAGCACGCGCCGTCGCTGGCCTGGGACCTCGGGGACGCCGAGGGCACCGTCGCCGTGCGGCTCCCCGACGACGAGGTCGCCCGCGACCTGCTGCGCCGCACCGGGCCCCTCGCCGTCTCCAGCGCCAACCGCTCCGGCCGGCCGGCCGCCACCAACGCCGCGGCCGCGGTCGAGCAGCTGGGGGCCCGGGCTGCGGTGGTCCTCGACGACGGGCCGCGCACCGGCTCGGCGGCCAGCACCATCGTCGACTGCACGGTGCCGGCGCCGCGGGTGCTGCGCGTCGGCGCCGTCGACGTCGACGCGCTGCGCGCCGTCGTCCCCGAGCTCACCGACTGAGGGAGGCCCCCTCGCGCGCGGGCGCCTGCCGGGAGGCCGGGGCCGCGCGGTGACGCTCCGTTCCAGGAGGGGGCGATACCGTGGTCCCACCGACGTCGTCCAGCCCGGGAGATCCCCCGATGCGCATCCCCGGCCGGGGCATCCCGACAGCAGCGCTCCCGGGCGCCGGCTGAGCCATGCGCGAGTACCTCGTCGTCCTCCTCACCGCGGGGCTGGTGACCTACCTCGCCACCCCGGTGGTGCGGATCGCCGCCGTGCGGCTGCGGATGATGGCCGCTCCCCGCGAACGGGACGTGCACGTGATCCCCACGCCGCGCGGCGGGGGAGTGGCGATGTACCTGGGCGTCGCCGCGGCGGTGCTCGTGGCCACCCGGCTGCCCGCGCTGCAGCGCACGTTCGACGACTCGCAGACCGCCGCCGTGCTCGCGGCCGGCGGCCTCATCTGCCTGCTCGGGGTGCTCGACGACAAGTTCGGCCTCGACGCCCTGACCAAGCTGACCGGCCAGATCGCCGCCGCCGGCGTCATGGTCCTGCTGGGCGTGCAGCTGTCCTTCGTCTTCCTGCCCGTCGCCGACCTCGGGACGATCTCGCTGGGCCCCGACGTCGGCGTCCCGCTGACGATCCTGCTCACCGTCCTGACGGTCAACGCGCTCAACTTCATCGACGGTCTCGACGGGCTGGCGGCCGGGGTCTCGGCGATCGCCGCGCTGGCCTTCTTCGCCTACAGCTACAACCTCGGCCTGACCGGGTACGACGACGTCGCCAGCGCCCCGGCCCTCATCACCGCGGTCCTGGCCGGCGCGTGCCTGGGCTTCCTGCCGCACAACTTCAGCCCGGCCCGGATCTTCATGGGCGACTCCGGCTCGATGCTGGTCGGCCTCATGCTCGCGGCCGCGGCCGTGACGGCGACCGGGAACGTCGACCCGCAGTCCTTCGACTCCGCCGCCAGCCTGCTGCCCCTGGCGCTGCCGCTGCTCGTGCCGATCGCAGTGCTGTTCATCCCGTTCATCGACCTGCTCATGGCGGTCGTGCGGCGGACCCGCCGGGGCCGGTCGCCCTTCTCGCCGGACAAGATGCACCTGCACCACCGGCTGCTGGCCATCGGCCACTCGCACCGGCGCGCGGTGCTGGTCATGTACTTCTGGGCCGCCCTGCTCTCCAGCGGCGCCGTGGCGCTGTCCATCACCGGCGGCAAGGCCGAGCTCCTGGTGGTCATCGGTGCCCTGCTCCTGGTGGGCGTCGTCGTCGTCCTGGCCCCGCGCACCCGCCGGGCCGCACGCGAGGCGCGGGCGGCCGACCTGATCGCCCAGCGGCGGCGCAGCCGGGCGGCGCACCCCACCGCCCGCGCGGTGCGCTCCGCCGGCGGGCCGGCCCCCGAGGCGGCGGCGCCGGCGCCGCCCCCGCGCTCGCCCGGTGCCGGGCAGGTGGTCCGATGAGCGGCATGCCCCGTGAGGACCCCGGCTGGGACCTGTCGTTCCTGCGCGTCGGCGCCCTGGCCACGCTCGCGGTCACCGCGGTGGCCGCGCCGGTCACCGGCCTGCTCGCCGGGTGGGACGACGCGGTCGGCGTGCTGGTCGGCGCCGCGGTCGTGACGGCGTTCTTCGTCGTGAGCGGCGTCGTCGTCGCCTGGGCCGGCCGGATCAACGACGCGTTCACCCTGCCCGCGGCGATGGGCGCGTTCTTCGTCAAGGCGATCGTGCTGTTCGGGCTGCTCGACGCCCTGCCCGAGGAGGGCTGGCTCGACCGGCTCACCCTGGCCTGGACGGTGATCGCCGGCGCGCTGCTGTGGAGCGCCGTCCAGCTCCGCTGGGTGTGGACCCGGCCGCTGTACTACGTCACGCCGCCCCGGCCACCCGCGTCCTGACGCCGGGCCCGGCGTGGCGGCGCTGGACACCCGGACGGGTGGTCCGGGCGTCCCCTCCGTCGCACCCCGGAGGGCCCGCGACACGCGGCTGATAGTGTCCGGGACCGATGGCCGAGGACGACCCCACCACCGGGGACGCACGGCCCCCGACTGCGAAGCCGACCAGCGGCGGCAGTGGTGCCGAGACCGGATACGCGGTCATCGGGACGCTGATCTCCGGGATGGCCGTGTGGGGCGGGGCCGGGTGGCTGCTCGACCAGTGGCTGGACACGCGAGTGTTCTTCCCGGTCGGCATCATCCTCGGCATGGCGGTGGCGATCTACGTGGTCGTCCTCCGGTTCGGCGGACTGCCCACGCCATCAGGGCCCCCGCACACCAGCACCACCCAGGGCGGACGACGGAGCCGGCCCAGGACGCAGAAGGGACAACGGTGACCTCCAGCGCCCACGCGCTCGGGACCGTGCTCGCGGTCGAGTCCGGCGGCGGCGACGGCTTCCAGGCTCCCGGACTCGGTGAGTTCTACCCGGAGACGGTGGCCGAGTTCTCCCTCCTCGGTGTCGACTTCGCGATCACCCGCATCACGATCATCCTGTGGATCGCCACGGCGCTGATGCTGGCGTTCGTCATCGCGGCGGTGCGCAAGCCCCAGATCGTGCCGGGCAAGCTGCAGTTCATCGGGGAGAGCGGCTACTCGCTGGTGCGTGACGGCATCGCCCGCGACGTGGTCGGCCCCCGGGGCATCCCGTTCGCGCCGTTCCTCGCCGCGCTGTTCTTCTTCATCCTCGCGAACAACTTCATGGCCATCGTGCCGTTCGCGCAGATCTCGCCGATGTCGAAGTTCGCCTTCCCGCTGGTCCTCGCGGGGATCTGCTGGGTGCTCTACATCTACATCGGGATCCGCGAGCAGGGTGCCGGGAAGTACTTCAAGGACATCCTGTTCCTGCCCGGCGTCCCGAAGCCGATGTACATCCTGGTCACGCCGATCGAGATCCTCCAGAACTTCGTCGTCCGGCCGTTCACCCTCGCCGTCCGACTCTTCGCGAACATGTTCGCCGGCCACATGCTGCTGGTGGTGTTCTCCCTCGGCGCGGTCTACCTCTTCGGCCGGGACAACTTCTCCATCGTCTTCGGCCCGATCTCGGCGCTCATGGCCATCGTCATGACGTTCTTCGAGCTGCTGGTCATCTTCCTGCAGGCCTACGTCTTCACCGTCCTGATGGGCACCTACCTCAACGGGTCCATCGAGGCGGAACACTGAGCGCACGGCACTGAGTCCCGGGTGAGTCGGCTCCCCCCGACCGGGACCCCTTGAACAGCACCACCCGCACCACCCCCGAAAGCCGCCCGGCAGACGCCGGGCGACGACACAGGAGGAACACCTCGCATGGACCTGTTGGCAGAGCTGACCGGCAGCATCGGTTCGGTGGGCTACGGCCTCGCCGCGATCGGCCCGGGCATCGGTGTGGGCATCGTGTGGGCGGCCTACATCCAGGCCACCGCCCGCCAGCCCGAGTCGGCCGGCCTGACCCGCACCTACGCCTTCCTCGGGTTCGCCCTCTCCGAGGCGCTGGCGCTCATCGGCTTCGTCGTCCCCTTCGTCTTCGGCACCTGATCCGTACCTCTGGGTACGGGTTCCGACTCGAGACAGGGACACTGATTCCATGAGCATCCTCGCTGCGGAGAGTGAAAACCCGCTCCTGCCGCCGCTCGGCGAGATCATCATCGGTCTGATCGCGTTCGCGATCGTCCTGCTGGTGTTCTTCAAGTTCGTCGCCCCGCGCTTCGAGCAGGTCTTCCGCGCTCGCCGTGAGGCGATCGAAGGCGGCATCGAGCGGGCCGAGGCGATGCAGGCCGAGGCCAAGGCGGCGCTGGAGCAGTACCGCGCCCAGCTGGCCGAGGCCCGCACCGAGGCGGCGCAGATCCGCGACCAGGCCCGGGCCGAGGGGCAGCAGATCCTCGAGGAGCTGCGCACCCAGGCCCAGGAGGAGTCGGCCCGGATCGTCGCCCGCGGCGAGGAGCAGCTCGCGGCGTCCCGCCAGCAGGTCCTCAACGAGCTGCGGACGCACATCGGCACGCTCGCCGTCGACCTCGCCGGCCGCGTGGTCGGTGAGTCGCTCACCGACGACGCCCGTCGTCGCGGCACCGTCGACCGGTTCCTCGACCAGCTCGACGGGATGGCGACCGGGTCCACGCCGGACGGTCGGGGCGGCGCGTCGGTGTACGCGGCCGACGGCAACCGCTGATGGACGCCGCCAGCCGGGCAGCACTCACCGAGGCGCGCGAGCGTCTCGGTGAGCTGACCCACCGGCCGTCGGGTCTCCTCGAGCGGGCCCGCGACCTCGTCGGTGGGCCGCCGCGCGTCGTCGAGGCCGAGGAGCTCGTCGGCCTGGCCGACGAGCTGTTCGCCGTCGCGCGCCTGCTCGGCGCCCAGCCGTCGCTGCGGCGGGCCCTGTCGGACCCGGCGGGCAAGCCGGCCGACCGGGCCGCGCTCGCGCAGCGGCTGCTGGGCGGCAAGGTCTCCGACGCCACGCTGGACCTCGTGCAGACCCTCGCCCGGCAGCGCTGGTCGCGGCCGTTCGACCTGATCGAGGCCACCGAGGCCCTCGCCACCGAGGCGGCGCTCGACGCCGCCGACGTGCGCGGGGAGCTCGAGGGTGTCGAGGACGAGCTGTTCCGCTTCGGGCGGATCGTCGCCGGCGACCCGGACCTGTCGCGGATCCTCACCGACCGCGCCGCACCGGCCGCCGGCAAGACCGCGCTGCTGGACCGGCTGCTCTCCGGCCGGGTCAGCCCGGTCACCGAGCAGCTGCTCCGGAACCACCTGACCCGGCCGACCGTCTCCAACGCGGAGACCGCGATCGAGCGGCTCTCCGAGGTGGCCTCCCGGCGCCGCGGGCAGTCGGTCGCGCACGTGACCGCCGCGGCTCCGCTGACCGCCGCCCAGGAGCAGCGCCTGGCCGACGTGCTCGGCCGCGTCTACGGCCGCGCCATCGGGCTGCAGGTGACCGTCGACCCCGCCGTCCTGGGGGGTCTGGTGATCCGCGTCGGCGACGAGGTCATCGACGGCAGCGTCCTGCGCCGCCTCGACGAGGCCGGCCGCCGCCTCGTCGGCTGACCGGACCGTCCGACCGCCGGTCCACCCCGACCGCCACCCACCCAGCCCGCAACACAGACACGACCCCCGCAGGGAAGAGGACGCGAGCCATGGCCGAGCTGACGATCTCCGCAGACGAGATCCGCAGTGCCATCCAGAACTACGTCACCGAGTACTCCCCGGACGTCTCCCGGGAAGAGGTCGGGATCGTCACCGAGGCCGGCGACGGCATCGCCCGGGTCGAGGGCCTGCCCTCGGTCATGACCAACGAGCTGCTCGAGTTCGAGAGCGGCGTGCGCGGTCTGGCCCTGAACCTGGACGTGCGCGAGGTCGGTGTCGTCATCCTCGGTGACTTCGCCGGCATCGAGGAGGGCCAGCAGGTCCGCCGCACCGGCGAGGTCCTGTCGGTGCCGGTCGGCGAGGGCTACCTCGGCCGGGTCGTGGACCCGCTGGGCAACCCGATCGACGGTGGCGGCCCGGTGGTCAGCTCCGGCCGTCGCGCCCTGGAGCTGCAGGCGCCGACCGTCGTCCAGCGCAAGTCGGTGCACGAGCCGCTGCAGACCGGCATCAAGGCCATCGACGCCATGACGCCGATCGGCCGCGGCCAGCGCCAGCTCATCATCGGCGACCGGCAGACCGGCAAGACGGCGATCGCCATCGACGCGATCATCAACCAGAAGCAGGCCTGGGCCACCGGCGACCCGGCGCAGCAGGTTCGCTGCATCTACGTCGCCGTCGGCCAGAAGGGCTCGACGATCGCCTCGATCCGCTCGGCCCTCGAGGAGGCCGGCGCGATGGAGTACACGACCATCGTCGCCGCTCCCGCGTCCGACGCCGCGGGCTTCAAGTACATCGCCCCCTACACCGGCTCGGCCATCGGCCAGCACTGGATGTACGAGGGCCGCCACGTCCTCATCGTGTTCGACGACCTCACCAAGCAGGCCGAGGCCTACCGCGCGGTGTCGCTGCTGCTGCGCCGTCCGCCGGGCCGCGAGGCCTACCCGGGCGACGTCTTCTACCTGCACTCCCGCCTGCTCGAGCGCTGCGCCAAGCTCTCCGACGAGCTGGGTGCCGGGTCGATGACCGGCCTGCCGCTCATCGAGACCAAGGGCAACGACGTGTCGGCGTACATCCCGACCAACGTCATCTCGATCACCGACGGACAGATCTTCCTCGAGACCGGTCTGTTCAACTCCGGTGTCCGCCCGGCGATCAACGTCGGCATCTCGGTGTCCCGGGTGGGTGGCTCCGCGCAGATCAAGGCGATGAAGTCCGTCGCCGGCCGCCTGCGTCTGGACCTCGCCCAGTTCCGTGAGCTCGAGGCGTTCTCCTCGTTCTCCTCGGACCTGGACGCCGCCAGCCGGGCGACCCTGGACCGCGGGCAGCGCCTGGTCGAGATCCTCAAGCAGGGGCAGTACAGCCCCTACCCGGTGGAGCGCCAGGTCGTCTCCCTGTGGCTCGGCACCACCGGCAAGCTGGACAAGGTGCCCGTCAGCGAGGTGCGTCGCTTCGAGTCGGAGTTCCTCGACTACATCGCGCGCAGCGAGACCGGGGTCTTCGACGGGATCCGGACGTCGCGGACGCTGGGTGACGACGCCGTGGCCGGTCTCGAGCGGGGCATCGAGAGCTTCTACGGGCAGTTCCAGCTCTCCGACGGCGGCACGCTCAACGAGCCCGAGGCCGAGGCCATGGACGCCTCGGAGCGTGGCCAGGAGCGCGTCCAGGTCAAGCGGAGCGCCTGACCCATGGCCGGCAACCTCCGCGCGCTGCGGCGCCGCATCCGCTCCACCAAGTCGACGAAGAAGATCTTCTCGGCCCAGGAGCTGATCGCCGGTGCCCGCATCGTGCGTGCCCAGGCGCGGGTGGAGGCCTCCAAGCCGTATGCCCGCGAGATCACGCGGGTCCTGTCGGCGCTGGCGTCCTCGGCGTCGCTGGACCACCCGCTGCTCACCGAACGGCAGAACCCGCGACGGGCCGCGGTGCTGGTCATCACCTCCGACCGGGGGTTCGCCGGCTCGTACAACGTCAACGTGCTGCGCCGCACCGAGGAGCTGCTCTCGCTGCTGCGCCAGGAGGGCAAGGAGCCGGTCCTGTACGTCGTCGGCCGCAAGGGCGAGACGTACTACCGGTTCCGCGACCGGGAGATGGCCGACACCTTCACGGGCTTCTCCGAGCAGCCGTCCTACCCCGACGCGCAGGCGGTGGGCCGGGCGCTGATCGACGTCTTCACCGCCGGTGAGGACGACGAGGACGGCGGCGCGGGTGCCGACGGCATCCTCGGCGTGGACGAGCTCCACATCGTCTACACCGAGTTCCGCTCGCTGCTGTCCCAGGTCCCGGTCGCCAAGCGGATGGCCCCGCTGGAGGTCGAGGAGGTCGAGGAGTTCGACTACGAGCGGGAGGACCGGGAGGCCGGTCGCACCGGCGAGTCCGGCGTCCCGACCTCGTACGAGTTCGAGCCCTCCGCCGAGGCCCTGCTCGACGCGCTGCTGCCGAAGTACGTCACCACCCGCATCTACGCGGCGATGCTCGAGGCCGCGGCCTCGGAGTCGGCGTCGCGGCGGCGGGCGATGAAGTCGGCGTCGGACAACGCGGAGGAGCTGGCGAAGAACCTCGCCCGGCAGGCCAACCAGATCCGCCAGGCAGACATCACCCAGGAGATCAGTGAGATCGTCGGCGGTTCCGACGCGCTGGTCTCGGCGAACGCAGACGACTGATCCCCGCCCGTCAGAGGCAGAGCAGGAGATCCACCATGACCCTCACCGAGGACCGTCCGACCACCCAGTCGACCGGCCGCGTCGTCCGCGTGACCGGGCCGGTCGTCGACGTCGAGTTCCCCCGCGACGCGATGCCCGACCTGTTCAACGCCCTGGAGGTCGAGGTCACCCTCGCCGACCTGGGCAAGACGCTGACCCTCGAGGTCGCCCAGCACCTGGGTGACAACGTGGTCCGCACCATCTCCATGGCACCGACCGACGGCCTCATCCGGGGTGCCGTGGTGACCGACCTCGGGCGCCCGATCTCGGTGCCGGTCGGCGACGTCACCAAGGGCCACGTGTTCAACGCCCTCGGCGAGTGCCTGGACACCCCCGGCTACGGGGCCGACGCCCTGCACTGGGGCATCCACCGCAACCCGCCGCGGTTCGACCAGCTCGAGGGCCGCACCGAGATGCTGGAGACCGGCATCAAGGTCATCGACCTGCTGACGCCCTACGTGGCCGGCGGGAAGATCGGCCTGTTCGGTGGCGCCGGCGTGGGCAAGACGGTGCTCATCCAGGAGATGATCCGCCGCGTCGCCCAGGAGTTCGGTGGTGTGTCGGTGTTCGCCGGTGTCGGGGAGCGCACCCGTGAGGGCAACGACCTCATCGCGGAGATGACCGAGTCCGGCGTCATCGAGTCCACCGCCCTGGTCTTCGGCCAGATGGACGAGCCGCCGGGCACCCGCCTGCGCGTCGCCCTGTCGGCGCTGACGATGGCGGAGTACTTCCGCGACGAGCAGAACCAGGACGTGCTGCTCTTCATCGACAACATCTTCCGGTTCACCCAGGCCGGGTCCGAGGTCTCCACGCTGCTGGGCCGCATGCCCTCCGCCGTGGGTTACCAGCCGACCCTGGCCGACGAGATGGGCCAGCTGCAGGAGCGGATCACCTCGACCCGAGGCCGGTCCATCACCTCGCTGCAGGCGATCTACGTGCCCGCCGACGACATCACCGACCCGGCGCCGCACACCACCTTCGCGCACCTGGACGCCACGACGAACCTGTCGCGGCCGATCTCGGAGAAGGGCATCTACCCGGCCGTGGACCCGCTGGACTCCACCAGCCGGATCCTCGACCCGCAGTACGTCGGGCAGGAGCACTACCAGGTCGCGCAGCGGGTCAAGCAGATCCTCCAGCGCTACCAGGAGCTGCAGGACATCATCGCCATCCTCGGCATCGACGAGCTCGGCGAGGAGGACAAGGTCACGGTCAACCGGGCCCGGCGCATCGAGCGCTTCCTCTCGCAGAACATGTTCGTGGCCGAGGCCTTCACCGGTCAGCCCGGTTCCTTCGTGCCGCTGTCGGAGACCCTCGAGGCCTTCAAGGCGCTCACCGAGGGCACCTACGACCACCTGCCGGAGCAGGCCTTCTTCATGTGCGGTGGGCTCGAGGACCTCGAGCGCAACGCGGACAAGCTGAAGAAGGGCTGAGCAGACCCCCCTCGCACCCGCGACGCCGACGGCCGGGTCCCCCGCACGGGGGGCCCGGCCGTCGTCGTTGCTGACCGGAGTGGTCCCGCCGGTGCACGATCTCCGCGCCGGTCCGGCTGGACCGGGGACGCGGAACGGGGGCACCTGGGTGGAGCACGGACACGACGACGGCAGCGTCTGGCAGCGGCCCGGGGGACCGGCCGGCCCGCCGGCATGGGACGTCGTCCCCCAAGGCGTGACGTCCCCGGCGCAGCAGCAGCCCGTCGCCTGGGCGGCACCGGCACCGGCACCGGCACCGGTCCCGTCCCCGCGCCGGCGCACCGGTCTGCTTGTGACGGCGGTCGCGGTCGGTGCCCTCCTGCTCGGGGGCCTCGGGGGCGCGATCGGCGGTGTCCGCGCCGCCGACGACCAGGACCGGGTCGACGCCCTGTCCGGCGAGGTGTCCGGGCTGGAGGGCCAGGTCGCCGACCTCGAGGGCGAGGTCGCCGACACCCGGGCGCAGGCCGCGGACGACGTCGCCGCGGCGCGGGACCAGGCGGAGTCCGCGGTCGCCGCCGAGAACGCGGCCACCGTGGCCGACCTCGACGCCCGCGCGGCGGACCTCGACGGCCGGGAGGCCGCGGTGACCGCCCGGGAGGACGCCGTCACCGTCCTCGAGCAGCAGGCCGCCGACGGCAGCATCCCCGGCGACGGCGTGTACCTGGTCGGGGAGGAGGTCGCCCCCGGCACCTACCGCGCGCAGTCACCCGGCGAGTACTGCTACTGGGAGCGGTTGTCCGGCCTGTCCGGCAGCTTCGACGACCTGATCAGCAACGGCCTGGGGCCGGCGGACGCCGCGGTCACCGTCTCGGCGTCGGACGTGGCGTTCTCCACGGAGGGCTGCGGTACCTGGGCGCGCATCGGCTGACGCACGGACGGGTGGCACGGACGGGTGGCACGGACGAGTGGCACGGACGGGTGGCCGTCCGGGCGTGTCGCCGCCGCCGTTACAGTGGAGGCGACCCGTCGCCGTGCCCCCGTGGGCCGGCGCCCGCTCGCCGCCTCCGGGCGGTGCACCCCGAGGAGTGTCGTGGCGACCCTGCAGGTCGAGTTGGTGGCCGTCGAGCGGACGATCTGGTCCGGCGAGGCGAGCATGGTCATCGCCCGCACGACCGAGGGCGAGCTCGGCGTCCTGCCCGGCCACGCGCCCCTGCTCGGCCAGCTGGCCGACGGCGGCGTCGTCACGATCCGCACCACCGAGGGCGAGGACCTCGTCGTCGCGGCGCACGGCGGCTTCCTCTCGGTCTCCCAGCAGGGCGTCTCGATCCTCGCCGAGACCGCGGAGATCGCCGGCGAGATCGACGTCGAGCGGGCCCGCGAGGCCCTGCGCCGCGCCGAGTCCGAGGGCGACGACCCCGAGGCCCTGGCAGCCGCCCGCCGCGCCTCCAGCCGGCTGCGCGCCGCCGGCCAGGAGGCCTGAGCTCCCTGCCGGACCGCCCACAGCAGCCGCGGCGCCCGGACCGCCCCCGATGACCACCGCCGTGCTGGTGCTGGTCGGGGTGGCGCTGCTCGTCCTGCTCGTCGCGTTCCTGCTGCGCCGGCGGTTCCTGCTCTCCGGCCTCGGGGCGGTCACGATGTGGCTGCGCCCCGGCGGCTCCACCCGCTGGTCGGTCGGCGTCGCCTGGTACGGCGGGGACGCCCTGCTGTGGTACCGCGCCGTGTCGTTGTCGGTGCGCCCGCAGCACCGGCTCAGCCGGGCGGAGCTCGAGGTCGCCGGTCGCCGCGGGGCCACCCGGGCCGACGTCGCCCTGCCCGACGACGTCGTCGTCCTCTCGATCCTCACCGCGGCCGGGCCGCGGGACCTGGCCATGGACTCCTCGACCGTGACCGGCTTCCTCAGCTGGGTCGAGTCGGCCCCGCGCGGGCGCTGAGCGGCTCCCCCTCAGCCGTCCTGGCGGGTGGCGCGCCCGCCGCCGGGCCGCCACAGCACGTCGCCGTCGGGGTTGCCGACGCGCGCCAGGATGAACAGCAGGTCCGACAGCCGGTTGAGGTAGCGGGCGGTCTCCGGGTTCGTCCGGTCGGCGTCGGCCTCCAGCAGGGCCCACACGCTGCGCTCGGCCCGCCGGGCCACCACGCGGGCCTGGTGCAGCAGGGCGCCCAGCGGCGTCCCCCCCGGCAGGATGAAGCTGGTCAGCGGTGCCACCCGGGCGTTGTGCTCGTCGCAGGCCGCCTCGAGCCGCGCGGTGTACTCCGCGGTGACCCGCAGCGGCGGGTGGGCCGGGTCCGGGACGATCGGCGTGGACAGGTCGGCGCCGACGTCGAAGAGGTCGTTCTGCACGCCGCGCAGCAGCGTGGCGACCTCCTCCGGCGGGCTGCCCAGCGCCAGGGCCACCCCGAGGACGCTGTTGGTCTCGTCCACGTCGGCGTAGGCGACCAGCCGCGGATCGGTCTTGGCGACCCGGCTCATGTCGCCGAGGTGCGTCTGCCCGGCGTCACCGGTGCGGGTGTAGATGCGGGTCAGCCGGACGGTCATGGGGCCGAGCCTATGTGGGGTCCGAACCGCCGGGCCGCTGGGCCGTGGGCGTCGCCGTAGGGTGATCGCGTGGAGTGCTTCGAGGTCACCGGTGGCACCGCGCTGCAGGGGCGGGTCCGTGTGACCGGGGCGAAGAACAGCGCCCTCAAGCTCATGGCCGCCGCGCTGCTGGCCGCCGGGCGGACGACGATCGACGAGGTCCCCGACATCCTCGACGTCTCGATCATGAGCGAGGTGCTGCGCCGGCTCGGCTGCGGCGTCACCTACGAGCGGATCCCCGGCACCGGCGGCGGCGGACGGGTCACCATCGACGTCCCCGAGGAGCCGGGGACGGAGACCGACTACGACCTGGTGCGCAGGATGCGCGCGTCGATCAGCGTGCTGGGGCCCCTGGTCGCCCGGTGCGGCAGCGCCCGGGTGGCGCTGCCCGGCGGCGACGCGATCGGCTCCCGCGGCCTGGACATGCACATCTCCGGCCTCGAGCGGCTCGGCGCCACCATCGACAGCGAGCACGGGTTCCTCGTGGCCACCGCGCCCCGCCTGGTCGGCACCACCATCTGGCTGGACTTCCCGTCCGTGGGGGCGACCGAGAACCTGGTGATGGCGGCGGTCCTCGCCGAGGGCACCACGGTGGTCGACAACGCCGCGCGCGAGCCGGAGATCGCCGACCTCTGCGCGATGCTGAACGCGATGGGCGCCCGGATCGAGGGGGCCGGCACCTCGACGATCACGGTGGAGGGCGTGTCCGGGCTGCACCCGGTCACCTACACGACCGTCACCGACCGGATCGTCGCCGGGACGTGGGCCATCGGCGCGGTGATGACCCGCGGGGACGTGGTCATCGAGCGCGCCGTCGCCGAGCACCTGAGCGTCGCCCTGGACAAGCTGACCGACGCCGGCGCCTCCATCGAGGTGGTGCCCGACGGGCTGCACGTCGTCATGACCGAGCGGCCGCGCTGCGTCGACGTCGTCACGCTGCCCTTCCCGGGCTTCCCCACCGACCTGCAGCCGATGGCCGTGGCGCTGGCCGCGGTCTCCTCGGGCACGGCGCTGATCACCGAGAACGTGTTCGAGGGCCGGTTCATGTTCGTCAACGAGCTGGTGCGCCTGGGCGCACACGTGCGGATCGACGGGCACCACGCCGTCGTCCGCGGCCGGGAGCGGCTGTCCAGCGCGCCGGTGCTGGCCACCGACATCCGCGCCGGCGCCGGCCTGGTGCTCGCCGGGCTGGTGTCCGACGGGGTCACCGAGGTGGCCGACGTGCACCACGTCGACCGCGGGTACCCGGACTTCGTCGACCAGCTGCGCGGGCTCGGCGCGACCATCGAGCGCGTCGAGCGGTAGCGGCGGGGCGCGGCCCGGCCGTCAGGTGCCGGGGAAGGTGGCCGCGAGGCTGCGCGCGCGGTCGGCGTCCTCCGGGAACACGAGGACCTCGGCGCGGTGCGCCTCGGGGAACCGCACGGTGGAGCGGATGCCGGCGTCGGACAGCACGGCGCGCAGCGCGAGCGCGGCCTCGCGGCTGGAGGTCGTCGCGACCCGCAGCAGGAGGCCGTCGTCGGCGGGGGTGGGACGGCGCCGCGGGGTCGTCCCGCCGGTGCCGAAGGCCCACCGCATGAAGAGGGCGAGCAGGGCGAGGACCGCGAAGACCACCACCGGCCCCGTGGCGTAGTGCAGGCCACCTGCGACCGCCATGGCGTCCTCCTCCCCGTCGACCGGCCCCGGACCCGTCGCGAGCCCTCCACCGGGCGTACCCGGGGGTGGGAGGACGGGGTCCCTCCACCGTTCGAGTGTGCCACCGCGCCCGGGTCCGGGGGCGGGGATGCTACTGGCCGGTAACCCCCCTATCCTCCCTGCATGCCGTTCCCCTCGTCGCCGGAGGAGCGCGACCGCCCCTGGGTCATGCGCACCTACGCGGGTCACTCCTCGCCCGCCGAGTCCAATGCCCTGTACCGCCGGAACCTGGCCAAGGGCCAGACCGGCCTGTCGGTGGCCTTCGACCTGCCGACGCAGACCGGCTACGACCCCGACGACGAGCTCGCCGTCGGCGAGGTCGGCAAGGTCGGCGTGCCCGTCACGCACATCGGCGACATGCGGGCGCTGTTCGACGGCATCCCGCTGGACGAGATGAACACGTCCATGACGATCAACGCCACCGCGATGTGGCTGCTCGCGCTCTACCAGGCGACCGCCGAGGAGCACG
The DNA here is from genome assembly GCF_019799925.1 of Blastococcus sp. CPCC 205250. Lineage (GTDB taxonomy): Bacteria > Actinomycetota > Actinomycetes > Mycobacteriales > Geodermatophilaceae > Trujillonella. The sequence goes on from NZ_JABGCG010000010.1 coordinate 53,528, forward strand.
GGCACGACGTCAGCAAGCTGGCCGGCACCACGCAGAACGACATCATCAAGGAGTACCTGTCGCGCGGGACGTACGTCTTCCCGCCCGGGCCCTCGATGCGGCTGATCACCGACATGGTCGCCTACACGGTCACGGCCATGCCGAAGTGGAACCCGACCAACATCTGCAGCTACCACCTGCAGGAGGCCGGGGCGACGCCGGTGCAGGAGATCGCCTACGCGCTCTCCACCGCGATCGCGGTCCTGGACTCCGTGCGCGACTCCGGGCAGGTGCCGCAGGAGCAGTTCGGCGAGGTCGTCGCGCGCATCTCCTTCTTCGTCAACGCGGGCGTCCGCTTCGTCGAGGAGATGTGCAAGATGCGCGCCTTCACCCAGCTCTGGGACGAGCTGACGGCGGAGCGCTACGGGGTGCAGAGCGCCAAGCACCGCCGCTTCCGCTACGGCGTGCAGGTGAACTCCCTCGGCCTGACCGAGGCGCAGCCGGAGAACAACGTCCAGCGGATCGTGCTGGAGATGCTCGCCGTGACCCTGTCGCGCGACGCCCGCGCCCGCGCGGTGCAGCTGCCGGCGTGGAACGAGGCGCTGGGCCTGCCGCGGCCGTGGGACCAGCAGTGGTCCCTGCGGCTGCAGCAGGTGCTGGCCTACGAGACCGACCTGCTGGAGTACGAGGACCTGTTCACCGGCTCGGTCGTCGTCGAGCGCAAGGTCGCCGAGCTGGTCGAGGGCGCCCGCGCCGAGATGGCGCGCGTGGAGGAGATGGGCGGCGCGGTGGCCGCCGTCGAGTCCGGCTACATGAAGGGCCAGCTCGTCGCGTCGCTGGCCGACCGGCGCCGCCGCATGGAGAGCGGTGAGGACGTCGTCGTGGGCGTCAACCGCTTCGACAGCACCGAGCCCAACCCGCTCACCGCCGACCTGGACGCCGCGATCATGGTCGTCGACCCGGCGGTGGAGAACGCCGCGCAGGAGGCCGTCCGGACGTGGCGCGCCGAGCGCGACCCCGAGCCGGTCGAACGGGCGCTGGAGCGGCTGCGCCGGGTCGCCGGCACCGACGAGAACCTGATGGTCGCGACCCTCGAGTGCGCCCGGGCCGGCGTGACGACGGGGGAGTGGGCCGGCGTGCTGCGCGAGGTGTTCGGGGAGTACCGCGCCCCGACCGGCGTGGCCGCGGCCTCCGGGGGCGGCGGCGGCGAGGCACTGGCCGGGGTGCGCGAGCGGGTGCGGGTCACGGGCGAGGAGCTCGGCGGGCGGCTGCGCTTCCTGGTCGGCAAGCCCGGTCTGGACGGGCACTCCAACGGGGCTGAGCAGATCGCGGTGCGCGCCCGGGACGCCGGCTTCGAGGTCGTCTACCAGGGCATCCGGCTCACGCCCGCCCAGATCGTCTCGGCCGCCGTCGAGGAGGACGTGCACGTCGTCGGCCTGTCGGTGCTGTCGGGTTCGCACCTGCAGGTGGTGCCCGCGGTGCTGCGCGGCCTCAAGGAGGCGGGACTGGACGACGTCCCGGTCGTGGTCGGCGGCATCGTGCCCGACAGCGACGCCCGCCGGCTGCGCGAGCAGGGCGTGGCCCGGGTGTTCACCCCCAAGGACTTCGGCCTGACCGACATCATGGGGTCGATCGTCGACGTCGTCCGCGAGGCGAACGGCCTGGCAGCGCAGCCCGGGGACAGGGTGCCGGCACCGGCTTGAGAACCGCGCGGTCCGCGGGTTTCGTGCCGCAACGTGTGTGCACGGTGACCGTGAGCGGTTAGCCTGCCTCTGATGCAGTCACCCCGCAGTGCCGTCGCCGACCCCGCCCGGCTCGCGGCCCTCGCCAGCTACCGGCTGGGAGGCCACGCCGGGGACGCCGACCTGGACGCGGTGGTCGCCTACATGGCCCGCGCCCTGGACGCGCCCATCGCGGTGATCAACCTGGTCGGCCCCGACCTGCAGTGCTTCCCCGCGGAGATCGGCGTGGGGGCGCCGTTCTCCGAGGTGCCCGACGAGCTGTCCTTCTGCGCCTACGTCGTGGCCTCCGGCGAGCCCCTGGAGGTGACCGACGCGCTGGCGCACCCGGTGTTCGCCGGGAACCCGGCGGTGGCCGCCGGCGTCATCCGCTCCTACCTGGGCGTGCCGCTGGTCGACGAGGACGGCTTCGTCCTGGGCTCGCTCGGGGTCTTCGACGACGACGTGCGCACCTTCTCCGGCGCCCATCTCGACGTCCTGCAGATCCAGGTCCGCCTCGTGCGCAGCGTGCTGTCCCTGCGCCGCCAGGTCGTCGCGCACCGGTGGGACGCCCGGCTGCTGGCCGTGCAGAACCGGGCGCTGGAGGGGGTGGCCACCGGGTCGCCCCTGGACGAGGTGCTCGACCTGGTGGCCGCCGCGGTGCGCGAGCTGGCCCCCGACGCCGAGCCGCACCAGCGGCTGGCCCTCGACGACACCGTGGCCCGGCTGTCCACCATCGCGACCGAGGCCGACGCCTGGCGTCGCGCCCTCACCCGGACCGCCCGCCAGGACCCGCTCACCGGGCTGGCCAACCGCGGTCACCTCCTGGCCTCCGGTCAGGAGGCCCTGTCCGGTCGCGGGGGCGCCGTCCTGTTCGTCGACGTGGACCGGTTCAAGGACGTCAACGACCGGGCCGGGCACGCCGTGGGCGACCAGCTGCTGGCCCGCCTGGCCCAGCGCCTGGAGGCCGGCCTGGTCGAGCTCCCCGGCGCCGTGGTGGGCCGGCTCGGTGGGGACGAGTTCGCCGCCGTCCTCCCCGGGGTCGGCCGCGACGACGCGGCGGCGATCGGCCGGCGCCTGGTGACCGAGCTGGCCGACCAGATCGAGGTGGGCCGGCGGACGGTGCGGGTCTCGGTCAGCATCGGGCTGGCCGTCGCCGGGCCCGCCACGACTTTCGCCGAGGTGCTCGCCGAGGCCGACGTGGCGATGTACGGCGCCAAGGCGCGCGGCCGCGGCCTGCTGTACGCCGGGACGGCGGGCGACGAGCTCCCGCTGCCACGGGCCGGGGACGACTCCGTCCCGGCGCTGACGTCGGATGCCCCGGGGGCGGGCGCTCGCTAGCGTCGTCCCATGAGCGCGGACACGAGCGGCGGCGCACCCCGGGTCGAGCGGGACGGCGACGTCGTCACCCTCACGATGTGCCGGCCCGCCCGGCGCAACGCGCTGTCCCGGGAGCACCTGATCCAGCTGCTCGAGGCGGTGACCCGCATCGGCGGGACCGACGCCACGGGCATCGTGCTGGCCGCCGAGGGGCCGGTGTTCAGCGCCGGCCACGACTTCGCCGACGTCGCCGGCCGGCCGGTGGCCGAGGTGCGCAGCCTGCTGGCGCTGTGCCTCGAGCTGATGGAGACGCTGCAGCAGGTGCCGCAGGTCGTCCTCGCCCGCGTGCACGCGCTGGCCACCGCGGCCGGCTGCCAGCTCGTGGCCTCCTGCGACCTCGCCGTGGCGGCGGAGTCGGCCGGGTTCGCCGCCCCCGGGGGCAAGGGCGGCTGGTTCTGCCACACGCCGATGGTCGCGATCGCCCGGAACGTCGGCCGCAAGCGCGCGATGGAGCTGGCCCTGACCGGGGACGTCATCGACGCGCGGACGGCGCTGGAGTGGGGCCTGGTGAACCGGGTCGTGCCCGACGGCGAGCTCGACGCGGCCGTGGCCGACCTGATGGGCCGCGCGACCCGTGGCTCGCGGGCCAGCAAGGCCTGGGGCAAGTCGACGATGTACGCGCAGCTGGACCGGCCGGAGCGCGAGGCCTACGACGTCGCCGTCGGGGTCATGGCCGCCGCCAGCCAGCTCGACGGCGCCCGCGAGGGCATGACCGCCTTCCTGGAGAAGCGCCCGCCGGTCTGGACCGACTGACGGAGGACCCGTGCCCCACCGGTCGCGAGCTCGTGGCGGCCCCTGCACGGGGGCCGTGGTGAGACCCACCACAGCGGGCATGCCGGGCCGGTGTGGCGGCTTGGACCTCCCGTGCACGACACCTGGGGACTCACGCGGCGGCGCGCCGTCGACTACGGACGCGTGACGACCGACCTCTGACGCGCGACCGCGTCCGGTCCGTCCCACCCCTCCACCCCTCGAAGAGGAACCCTGTCGTGCTCGCTCGTCTCCGCCGCGTCCCGTTCGCGGCGCAGGTCCTGCTCGGCCTCGTGCTGGGCATCGCACTCGGGCTCGTCGCCCGGGAGATCGGTCCCGTCGCCGACGGGACGCCCAACTGGCTGACCAGCACGCTGCAGACCGTCGGCGGCACCTTCGTGACGCTGCTCAAGGCCCTGGTCCCGCCGCTGGTCGTCACCGCGGTCATCGTCAGCATCGCCAACCTCAAGCAGGTCTCCAACGCCGCCCGGCTGGCCGGCCAGACGCTGCTGTGGTTCGCGATCACCGCGCTCGTCGCGGTCGCCATCGGCATCGCCCTGGGCCTGCTCACCGAGCCCGGCCGCAACAGCTCCGTCGACGCCGCCGCGCAGGACGCGCCGGCGACCACCGGCTCGTGGTGGGACTTCCTCACCGGCCTGGTGCCGTCGAACATCCTCGGCCTGCAGGGCTCGGCGGGCGCGGACGGTTCGATCGGCCTGTCGTTCAACGTGCTGCAGCTGATCGTGCTGTCCGTGGCGATCGGCGTCGCCGTCCTCAAGGTCGGCGAGCCCGCGGAACCCTTCCTCGGCCTCGTCCGGTCGGCACTGGCCATCGTGCAGAAGGTGCTGTGGTGGGTCATCCTCCTCGCGCCGCTGGGCACCGTCGGCCTGATCGGCAACGCGGTCGCCAGCTACGGCTGGGAGTCCCTCGGGTCGCTCGGCGTCTTCGCCGGCGCGGTCTACGCGGGCCTGGCCCTGGTGCTGTTCGTCGTCTACCCGGTGCTGCTGCGCCTGCACGGCCTCTCGCCGGTGCGGTTCTTCGCCGGTGCCTGGCCGGCCATCCAGCTCGCCTTCGTCTCGCGGTCCTCGATCGGGACCCTGCCGGTGACCGAGCGGGTGACCGAGCAGAACCTCGGGGTGCCGCGGTCCTACGCCTCGTTCGCCGTGCCGCTGGGCGCGACGACGAAGATGGACGGCTGCGCCGCGATCTACCCGGCGCTGGCGGCGATCTTCGTGGCGCAGTTCTTCGACGTGGACCTCGCGCTCACCGACTACCTGCTCATCGCCCTGGTGTCGGTGGTCGGCTCGGCCGCGACCGCGGGGGTCACCGGCGCGGTGGTCATGCTCACGCTGACGCTGTCCACCCTGGGGCTGCCGCTGGCCGGCGTCGGACTGCTGCTGGCCGTCGACCCCATCCTCGACATGGGCCGCACCGCGGTGAACGTCGCCGGCCAGGCGCTGGTCCCGACGATCGTCGCCAAGCGCGAGGGCATCCTCGACGTGGAGCGGTACTCCTCGACGTCGACCGTGGACCCGCTCGCCCGGGTGGAGGAGCGTGGCGGCGTCGACGCCGACCTGCGCGAGCCGCAGCCGGCCTCGGCCTGACCGACGACCCTCGCGGGCCCGGTCCCTGCTGGGGGCCGGGCCCGTCGTCGTCCTCAGTCCGTGAGGTCGGTGCACCCGGTCTCGTGCGGCAGCAGCGGGCGGAACGTCAGTGCCCAGCGGGAACCGTCGGACGCCACCCACGGCGTGCGGGAAGTCGCCGCCCGCGCCGCCTCGAGCACCGTCGCGGTGTCGGCACCGCTCACCGTGAGGCAGGACAGCCCCAGCGCCGGCTCGAACGCCTCGCCGGGGAGCGCCGGGCCGGGCCAGGCGACGTCGGGCTGCGCCGGCTCGGAGTCGGCGTCCGCGTCGGTCCACGGCCGGGCCAGGACGGCCAGGCCCGCGGGCACGTAGCCCTCGCTCGCGCCCTCGGTGGGGGCGGTCAGCGCGTCGAGCAGTCCCGTCAGCGCCGCCCGGCCCTCGCGCTGCTCGGCGGTGAGCTCCCCGTCCGCGCCGAGGGACTCCATGAGGGCGTAGGCCTCGCGCACGTACGTGCCCCCGGGGGTGACGACGGTGAACCGGGTGGAGGTGGCGTCGGCGATCGGGGGCATCCCGAGGTCGGCGGTCTCCGCCACCCCGGCGGCCATCGCCTGCTCGACCAGCCCCTGGACGGTGGCCTCGTCGACCTGCACGACCTGCACGTTGGGCAGCGCCGGACCCGGGTAGATCGCCGTCACCGGGCCCTCGGAGAGCACCCGCCCGTCGGCGTAGACGCTGATCTGGGGCAGCCGGCCGGCCAGCATCTCCGGGGTGACGAAGCCGCCGACCTGCGCGATCTGCAGGACCAGGTCCCCGGGCTCGGCCGGGGTGCCCGGTACGGCGTCGGGGGAGGCGCCGCCGGCACCACCGGCCTGGCCGCCGCCGTCGTCCTCCGTGGGGCGTTCGGCGCACGAGCACAGCAGCACGAGGGCCAGCACCGCGAGGGCGCCGCGCAGGGAGGTCCGCGTCACGCCGGGAGGACGACCGGGGCAGCGCGCCGGTTCCCCCCGGCGTCCCGTCGGCCCCGGCCGTCCCGCCCGGTACCGTGCCTCCCCGTGCGCCTGGTCATCGCCCGTTGCTCGGTCGACTACATCGGGCGGCTCACCGCCCACCTGCCGATGGCCACCAGGCTGCTGCTGGTGAAGGCCGACGGCTCGGTGTCGGTGCACGCCGACGACCGGGCCTACAAGCCGCTGAACTGGATGACCCCGCCGTGCTCGCTGCGGGAGGAGCTCGCCGACGGGTCGGGCACCTGGACGGTCACCAACAAGGCCGGTGAGCAGCTGGTGATCACCATCGAGTCGGTGGAGCACGACTCCTCGCACGACCTGGGCGTCGACCCCGGGCTGCAGAAGGACGGCGTGGAGGCGGAGCTGCAGCGGCTGCTGGCGCTGCACGTCGAGACCTTCGGCGACGGCTGGTCGCTGGTGCGCCGCGAGTACCCGACGGCGATCGGCCCGGTCGACCTGCTGTGCCGGGACGCGTCGGGCGCCGTCGTCGCCGTCGAGATCAAGCGGCGCGGGGAGATCGACGGCGTCGAGCAGCTGACCCGCTACCTGGAGCTGCTCAACCGCGACCCGCTGCTCGCCCCCGTCCGCGGGGTGTTCGCCGCCCAGGAGATCAAGCCGCAGGCCCGCGTGCTCGCCACCGACCGGGGCATCGACTGCCTGACCGTCGACTACGCCGTCCTCAAGGGCACCGACGACCCCACCCAGCGCCTCTTCTGAGCCGGCGCCCGGTCCCGCCGATGAGGACGCGGGTCCCCGACGGTCGGAGTCCCGTGACCACATCGAACGCGAGGACCGGGGGACCGGGGGACCCGGCCGGGGACATGGCGCCGCTGGTGCCCCTGACGGGACGGTGGCGCACGTCGGGCACGGTGCTGGACGAGCGGGGCGGGGCCGTCGCCGAGATCGCCGGGACCGACGTCTACGCGCTGCTCCCCGGCGGGCACTGGATCGCCCACGACGTCGACGTGCGCATCGGCGGCGAGCGGACCCTCGTCCACGAACTCATCGGCGGCGCCCACTCCGACGGCGGCTGGCGGATGCACGCCTTCGACACGGCCGGGAGTCCGGGGCTGATGCGGCTCGGCGAGGAGGGTCCCGGGGTGCTGCTGGTGCACGGCGACGGCGTGCGCAGTCGGCTCGTCGTCCGCGGCGACCGCATGACCGCGCACTGGGACCGCGAGGTGGACGGCCGCTGGCAGCCGTGGATGGACATGGCCTTCGAACGGCTCTGAGGAGCACCCCGGCGCACCGGGGCTGCGGGTCGCCGACCGGCGTCCGCTGCCTGGCCCCCCGCCGTTATTACTGGCCGGTAACCCGGGTGGGCGGACGGTCGCGGGGGGTGGGAGACTCCCGTCGATCAGCGATCGGGAGGAGTTGGCAGCGTGGCCAGAGAACTGACCGAGGTCGGCGTCGTCGGCCTGGGCACCATGGGTGCCGGGATCAGCGAGGTGCTCGCACGGGCGGGCCTGTCGGTGACCGCCGTGGACCTCGACGAGGAGGCCGTGGGGCGCGGGCGCGGGCACATCGAGCAGTCCACCGACCGCGCGGTCAGCCGCGGCAAGCTGGAGACCGCCGAGCGCGACGAGATCCTCGGCCGGATCCGGTTCAGCACCTCGCTGGAGGACCTGGCCGCCGCCGAGCTGGTGATCGAGGCCGTGCCGGAGCGGATGGAGCTCAAGACCGAGATCTTCGGCAAGCTCGACGCGATCTGCCCGCCGGACACGATCCTGGCGACCAACACCTCGAGCCTGTCGGTCACCGAGCTGTCGGTGGCCACGGGCCGGCCGAGCCGGGTCATCGGGATGCACTTCTTCAACCCCGCCCCGGTCATGAAGCTGGTCGAGGTGGTGCGCACGGTCGTCACCGAGCCCTCCGTCGTCGAGGACGTCGAGGCCCTGGCCGCCCGGCTGGGCAAGGTCGACGTGACGATCGGCGACCGCGCCGGCTTCATCGCCAACGCGCTGCTGTTCGGCTACCTCAACCACGCGGTCTCGATGTACGAGAACCGGTACGCCTCCCGCGAGGACATCGACGCGGCCATGCGGCTGGGCTGCGGCCTGCCGATGGGCCCGCTGGCGCTCATGGACCTCATCGGCATCGACACCGCCTACGAGATCCTCGACACGATGTACAAGCAGTCGCGCAACCGGCTGCACGCCCCCAGCCCGATCATCAAGCAGATGATGACGGCGGGGCTGCTGGGCCGGAAGACCGGCCGCGGCTTCTACACCTACGCCCAGCGCGACTCGGCCGAGGTCGTCGGCGACGCCTCCACGCCGGAGCCCGGCGGGGCCAGCGCGGGCGCCCGGCCGGTGCAGGCCGTCGGCGTCGTGGGCTCGGGCACCATGGCCACCGGCATCATCGAGGTCGTCGCCAAGGGCGGCTTCGACGTGCTGTTCCAGGCGCGTTCGGCGGAGAAGGTCGAGGCCGTCACCAAGGCGCTGACCAAGTCGCTGGACAAGCAGGTCGCGCGCGGGCGCCTGGACGAGGCCGGCCGCGACGAGGTCCTCGGACGCGTGCGCGGCACCACCGACCTGGACGAGATGGCCGACCGCGACCTGGTCATCGAGGCCGTCGTGGAGTCGCTGCCGGTCAAGGAGGCGCTGTTCGCCGCGCTCGGGGAGATCGCCAGGCCCGGCGCGGTGCTGGCGACCACCACCTCGAGCCTGCCGGTCATCGAGTGCGCCCGCGCGTCGGGCCGCCCGGCCGACGTCGTGGGCCTGCACTTCTTCAACCCGGCGCCGGTGATGAAGCTGGTCGAGGTCGTCTCCACGATCTCCACCGCCGACGACGTCACCGCCACCGCGTACGCCGTCTGCGAGAAGCTGCGCAAGCACCCGGTCTCGTGCACCGACCGGGCCGGCTTCATCGTCAACGCGCTGCTGTTCCCCTACCTGAACGACGCGGTGAAGATGCTCGAGGCGCACTACGCGACCGCCGACGACATCGACGCCGCCATGAAGGTCGGCTGCGGCTACCCGATGGGTCCCTTCGAGCTGCTGGACGTCGTCGGCCTCGACGTCTCGCTGGCCATCGAGCGCGAGCTCTACACCGAGTTCCGCGAGCCCGGCTTCGCCCCCGCCCCGCTGCTGGAGCACCTGGTCACCGCCGGGTACCTCGGCCGCAAGACCGGGCGCGGGTTCCGCGACTACGCCAGCCGCTGACCGGTGCCCCGACGGCGCGCACGGGCCGGGTCGCCTCCTCCGCGGAGCGACCCGGCCCGGCGTGCCGAGCGGGTGGAGGAGGCGGCTGACGGCGACTGGGTGGTCCGCTCCCTGACCGGCGCCGCCAGCACCAAGAGCTACCGCTGTCCCGGGTGCGACCAGGAGATCCGCCCCGGGACCCCGCACGTGGTCTCCTGGCCTGCCTACGCCCGCGACTCCGACCTCGAGCCGTGGGACACCGACTCGGCCGCGGACACCCGGCGACACTGGCACACGGCCTGCTGGCGGGCGCGTGACCGCCGTCGGTGAAGGCCCCGCTGCCCCCCACGCCCCGCTCGGCTCGGCGCGGGCCCTGCAGCGGGCCGTCCCCTCAGGCGGCAGCGGCGAAGACGACGACGTTGTCGCGGTAGCTGCGGGCCGCGCGGTCGAAGTCGCCGCCGCAGGTCACCAGCCGCAGCTGCGCGTCCGGGGTCGGCCCGTAGACCTCGTCGGTGGGGAAGGCGTCCTTGGCGTGGCGCTCGACGCGGGTCACGGTGAACCGCGCCGTCGTCCCGTCCGCGCGGTCGACGAGCACCTCGTCGCCGGCGGTCAGGTCGCGCAGCCGCCAGAACACCGCCGGGCCGGCGGTGGAGTCCACGTGCCCGGCCAGCACCGCCGGGCCGACGTCGCCCGGCGCGGTCCCGCCGTCGAACCAGCCGGCCCGGCCGTAGTCGACCGGTGTCTCCAGGGCGCCGAGCGGGTCGATGCCCAGCCGCTCCAGCGGGCTGTCCACGCCGATGCCAGGTACGCGTACCCGCACCGGCTCGGCGACGGCCCGGGGCGCCGCCGCCTGCAGGCGGACGGGGGGACCGGAGGCCGCTGCGGCTGCCGGGGTGCTCCCGGCGGGTGCCGCCGCGGACCCCGGGGCGAGGAGCGCCACGGCGCCCGCGACCACGACGACCGCGGCGAGCAGGGCACGCACGCCCGGCAGCCGCCGCCACCACGGCACCCGGTGCCGGGACGGCGGCCGGCGGTGCCGGGCGGGCTCTCCCACGGACCGCTCAGGAGGCGGAGTGCCGGCCGGCCGGGGCGCGCCGGCCGGTGCGCACGGACATCGTCACGAGGCCCGCCGCGACCGCCAGGGTGACCAGGACGCCGGTCACGACGTCGGGCAGCGTGGACCCGCCGGCAGCGCCTCCGGCACCGGCCTCGACGCCGCCCGCGGGGACGGCGGTCGGGCCCGCGGCGTCGACGGTGGGCCGGACGGTGAGGCCGCCGCCGGGCGCGTCCAGGACGATGACGCTGTACACCGTGCCGCCCGCGACGTCGACGGGCAGGGACACGGGCTGGCCGCCGGACGGGGTCACCTCCAGCGTGGTCCCTCCGGCACGCACCTCGACGTAGTCGCTGGTGTCGGAGAAGGCCAGCCCGGTGGCCACCGGGCTGCCGTCGCCGAGGGCCACGCCCAGCTGCTCGGCGGACGCCGCCGCCGCGATGACGCGCACGCGGGCGGAGCCGGTCGCCGGCCGGGTCAGGTCGTCCTCGAGGACCTCCAGGCCGAGGTCGGCGAAGGGGCCCACTCCCGCGACCGTGCGCGCGGTGTCGGACCCGACCTCGACGGTGGTGGACAGCACCGGGGGAGCCTCGGGATCGGCTCCCGCCTCGCGCATGCTGACCGCATAGACGCCGGGCGGCACGACCTGGTAGTCGGAGACCGTCCCGTAGTCGACGCCGGGCACGGTGAGCAGCGCGGTCCCGTCCCCCGGGTCGGAGACCGAGTCGACGTAGACGTCCACGGCGGGTGTGTCCGGCGACAGATGGGCCAGCCGCAGCAGCCCGGTGTCGGCAGCCTGGGCGCCGCTGAGCGGCAGGGCCGCCGAGAACGCCGCGAGCGACGCGACGACGACGGCACGGGTGATCCGCACGATGAGTTCCCCCTGAGGTGTTCTGTGCCCCCGTGGCCGCAGCGGTGCTCCGACGCCGGATGACTGCCCCAACGTCTACCCGCACTCCGGCCGGTCCGCTCAGTGGGGTCAGGGCGCGGCGGCCGCGACGACCGCGTCGGGGCCCGGCACGTAGTCGAAGGCGATGAGGACGCCGTCGCCGGTGACCTCCACGACGTCCGGGGCGAACGGGGCCAGCTGCGCGTCCAGCCAGGCGACCAGACGCTGGGTCGCGGCCCCGTCGGCCGGCACCGGCTGCCCGCCGACCGCGTCGACGACCACCCGGCGGGCGGGAGCGGCACCCGGCTGCTCGCCGGAGAGTGTCGGGAACTCCCAGAGGCCCACGCCCTCGCGGGCGGTCAGCGCCGCGATCAGCGAGAGGAGGCGCGCGTCGACGTCCGCCGCCGCCAGGACCGCGCGGGCGTCCCCGTCGGCCCGCGTCGTGGGGTTGGCGAGCACGGCCGCGGCGAGGGCCTGGCGCCGGCCGCGCTGCTCCTCGGTCGGCTCGACCGGGGCCGGGTCGACCAGGAGCAGGGGTGGCGCGCCGGCGCCGCGCTCGAAGCGGGCCAGGAGCCGGCCACCCTGCGGCGCGGTCTCGACCAGGGCCAGTGCCGGCGTCCCGGGCTCCGCGGCGTCGGGAGGAGGGGACTCGGGCAGGACGGCGGCGTCCACCCCGGCCCGCAGCAGCTCCTCCCGCAGCTCGGGCGGCACCGCGACGGTGCCGCCGTCGGGGAGCTCGCTGCCCACCCAGTCGACGAGGGCCGCGGGTGCGCGGTCCGGGGCGGTGGCCGCCGCGGTGCCCGGTGCCGTGCCGTCGTCGTCCCGGACCAGCCCCACGACGAGCACGGCCGCGACGGCGACGACGGCGGTGACCAGGGCCAGCCACCGGCCGCGACGGGAGGCCGGCGCAGCGGACACGGGGGCCGCACGCCGGCGGCGGTGCGCGGCCCGGCCCCCGGCGGACGGCCCGGGGGAGCGCGACGGAACGGCCACCGGCGGCGTCGCGGGGACGTCGTCGGGAGCCGCGTGCCGCGGACCGCCGCGTGTCGCCGGACGGGGCGCCGGAGCGGCTTCGGAGGGGTCGTGCACGGTTCCTCCGTACCGCACCGGCCCCGTCGGGGCGCGGTGGAGTGGGCGACCGGCGGCCGGTCAGCGAGGGTGGGTCAGCGGTGCGCGGCGGGCGCGGCGGTGGCCCCGGTCGCCCCCGTGTCGGTGGGAGGCGTGCGGTCGGCGGGCGCGGCGCGGCCCTCGGAGGCGCTGTCGTCGGCCGGCGCCGCCCCCTCGGCCGGGGTGTCGGCGGAGACGGCCGGCTGGACGAGCGTCGGCGGGTCGACCCGGCGCGCCTCCGTCGTGCCGCTCCCGGCGGGACGGACGGCGGGCTGCGGCGCGGACACCGGACGGATGACCTGCGTCTGCGAGCCCTGCGGGGTGCTGACCTGGCCGCCGGAGACCGTCTGCATGGCGACCTGGGTGGTCGGGCCCTGCGGCCGCACGGCCGGCTGCGGACCGGTCTGCGGGCGGTGGGCGCCGCGCTGGACGGCCGGCTGGGTCGTGGGCGCCGGCGGGCGGACGGGCTGGCGGGCGGCGGCGGCCTCACCGGAACCGGCGGGGGCCTCGGCGGGCGGAGCCGGAGGAGCCGGGGGCGCCTGCCGGGCACCCTGCTGCTCGACCGGGCGCACCTGCTGCTGGCCCTGGGGCACCGGCGGAGCCGCCGGGCGGTCACCCAGGTCGGGGAGGCTGCCGAGGACGCGGCGGGCCTCGAGCAGCCGGCCGGTCAGCTCGTCGCGCACGCTGCGGATCGCCTGCGCGGCCGCCTCGGCCTCGCCCACGAGCTGCGCGGCGTGCTTCTCGGCGGCCGCGACGCGCTGCTGCGCCGCCTGCGTGGAGGCGCGGTCGCGCTCCTCCTCGAGGCGGGCCGCCTCCGCGCGCCGCGAGCGCTGCGCCAGCTCGAAGTCCTCCTCGACCTTGGCGCGGCGGGCCTGCGACTCGGCGTCGAGCCGGGCGACCTTCTCCTGCGCCTTGGTGACCAGCTCGTCGGCGCGGATCTGCGCCTTGCTGGCGATCTGCTCGGCGTTCTGCCGGGCCTCGGCGAGCATCCGCTCGACCTCGGCCCGACCCGCGGCGTGGCGCTCGGCCATCGCCCGCTCCTCGGAGGCGGTCTGCTCGCGCAGCGACTGCGCCTCCTGCTGGGCGGCCTGCCGGATCTCCGCGGCCTCCTCCTCGGCCAGCCGCAGCATGTGCGAGATGCGCTCGCTCATGTTCTCGAACGTCGTCGGGCCGGCGCTGGCGGCCTTGCGGCGCAGCTGGTCGATCTCCGCGTGCATCGACGACAGCTGGGCGGCGAGGTCGTTCGACCGCGCTGCCGCGGCGTCCCGGTCGGCGAGGGCGACGCGGATGTCGGCCTCGAGCCGCTCGATGGTCTCGGCCACCTGGTGGCGGTCGAAGCCCCGCAGGACCACGTCGAACGAGTGCTGTGCCTCGCGCATCGGCACCAGGTCGCGACGGGGATCGGTCATGCGGTCATCCTCGCAGAGTCGGCGGGGCTCATCGGCGTGTCGGTCCGGGGTCCGGGGCGGTCCGGCTCCCCGACGATAGAACGCGGAGCCGGCAGGGGAGGTGCCCCGCAGGGCACCTCCCCTCGGCTCAGATCCCGCGGAAGCGGTTGATGGCGTCGATGTGCCGGGCCCGCTTCTCGGTGTCGCGGACGCCGAGGCCCTCCTCGGGGGAGAGCGTCAGGACGCCGACCTTGCCCTGGTGGGCGTTGCGGTGGACGTCGAGGGCGGCTTGGCCGACCTCGGCCATCGGGTAGACCTTCGACAGCGTCGGGTGGATGAGGCCCTTGTCGATGAGCCGGTTGGCCTCCCACGCCTCCTTGTAGTTGGCGAAGTGGCTGGACAGGATCTTCTTGAGGTTCATCCACAGGTACCGGTTGTCGTACTCGTGCAGGTACCCGGTGGTGGAGGCGCAGGTGATGATCGTGCCGCCCTTCTTGGCGACGTAGACGCTGGCGCCGAAGGTCTCCCGGCCGGGGTGCTCGAAGACGATGTCCACGTCCTCGCCGCCGGTCAGCTCACGGATCTTCTTGCCCAGGCGCTGCCACTCCTTGGGGTCCTGGGTGTCCTCGTCCTTCCAGAACCGGTAGCCCTCGGCGGAGCGGTCGATGATGAGCTCGGCGCCCATCTTCCGCACGATCTCGGCCTTCTCCGGGCTGGAGACCACGCACACCGGGATCGCGCCGCCGTTGAGCGCCATCTGGGTGGCGTAGGAACCCAGGCCGCCGGAGGCGCCCCAGATCAGCACGGTGTCGCCCTGCTTCATGTTCGCGCCGTTGCGGGACACCAGCTGCCGGTAGGCGGTGGAGTTGACCAGCCCGGGAGCCGCGGCCTCCTCCCAGGACAGGTGGGCCGGCTTGGGCATGAGCTGGTTGGACTTCACCAGGGCGAGCTCGGCGAGGCCGCCGAAGTTGGTCTCGAAGCCCCAGATCCGCTGCTGCGGGTCCATCATCGTGTCGTCGTGGCCGGCCGGGTCCTCCAGCTCCACCGACAGGCAGTGCGCCACGACCTCGTCGCCGGGCTTCCACTTGTTGACGCCCGGGCCCACGCGCAGCACGACGCCGGCCAGGTCGGAGCCGACCACGTGGTAGGGCAGGTCGTGCCGCTTGGTCAGCTCCGACACCCGGCCGTAGCGCTCCAGGAACCCGAAGGTCGAGACGGGCTCGAAGATCGACGTCCACACGGTGTTGTAGTTCACCGACGACGCCATGACCGCCACGATCGCCTCGCCCGGGCCCAGCTCCGGCGTGGGCACCTCGTCCACGTGGAGCGACTTGCGCGGGTCCTTGTCCCGGGTGGCCAGGCCCTCGAACATGGTCTGCTCGTCCTTGCGGACGACGACGGCGCGGTAGGACTCCGGTACTCCCAGCCCACCGATGTCGGCCAGCTGGTCGGCGAGGATGGCGTCCCTGATCTCGTCCACGTGGTCTCCCGGGTCTTCGTCGGCTCGGAGGGCGGGGCAGATGTTACTGACGGGTAGTGAGCGCGGCGACAGCTGTGAGGGGCGACGTGGGTCACTCCCGTCGCCGCCCGGACGGCGGTGCTGCCTAGGCTGCCGCCGTGGACACGGGCCGGGTGAGCCAGGAGCAGGTCGACGCCTTCGCGCGCGACGGGGTCGTCTGCGTGCGCGGGGTGTTCGACCCGGCGGAGGTGGCGCGGGCCGAGCGGGCGATCGAGGAGGTGCTGCGCCGGCCGGGGGACCTGGCGCTGACCGCGAGCCGGCCGGAGGACCCGGGCCGGTTCGTCGAGGACTTCTGCCGGTGGACCGACGTGCCCGAGGTCGCCGACCTCGCGCTGCACTCGCGGGTGCCCGAGATCGCCGCCGCCCTGCTGCGCAGCCCCCGGGTCCGGCTCTACCACGACCACGTCCTCGTCAAGGAGGGCGGCACGGCCCAGCGGACGCCGTGGCACCAGGACCAGCCGTACTACAACGTCGACGGCCGCGGCGTCAGCGCGTGGATCCCCGTCGACCCCGTACCGCTGGCCGGGAGCCTCGAGCTCCTCGCGGGCAGCCACGCGGGACCCTGGCTGATG
This sequence comes from Blastococcus sp. CPCC 205250, assembly GCF_019799925.1. Taxonomy (GTDB): domain Bacteria; phylum Actinomycetota; class Actinomycetes; order Mycobacteriales; family Geodermatophilaceae; genus Trujillonella. The sequence goes on from NZ_JABGCG010000010.1 coordinate 69,617, forward strand.
CCGCGCACCTTCATGACGGGGGAGGCCCGCTGGTTCCCCGAGGGGTCGCTCGCCGAGCTGCCCGACGTCGAGGCCGACCGCTCGGCCCACGACATCCGCGCCTTCGAGCTGCAGCCCGGGGACGCGGTCTTCTTCGACTTCCTCACCGTGCACGGCGCCCCGGGCTTCCCGTTCCCCGGCCGCCGCCGGGTGCTGTCGCTGCGCTACCTGTCCGAGGAGGCCCGGCACGCGCCGCGGCCCTGGCGGACGTCGCCTCCGTTCGAGGGGCTGGCCGACCAGCTGCCCGCCGGCGCGGAGCTGGACCACCCGCTGTTCCCGGTGGTCTGGCCCCGCTGAGCCGGCGGGCGGGAGGTCAGTGCGCCGGCCGGGCGGCCGGCTGCACCAGCTCCACGAGGACGCCGCCGGCGTCCTTGGGGTGGACGAAGTTGACCCGGCTGTCGGACGTACCGCGCTTGGGGACGTCGTAGAGCAGCCGCAGGCCGCGCTCGCGGAGCGTGGCGCTGACCGCCTCGACGTCCTCCACGCGGAAGGCCAGCTGCTGCAGCCCCGGACCCGAGCGCCCGATGAACTTGGCGATGGTCGACTCGGGGGTGAGGGGCGCGAGCAGCTGGATGCGGGTGTCGCCGCCGCCGACGGCGAGCATCGCCTCGCGGACGCCCTGCTCCTCGTTGACCTCCTCGTGCACGGAGTGCACGCCGAAGGTCTGCGCGTAGAAGGCGATGGCCTCGTCCAGGTCGGGGACGGCGATGCCCACGTGGTCGATCGTGGTGAACAGCTCCGCGGGCAGGCCGGTCTGCGTGTCGGTCACGGGCGGCATCCTGCCGCAGGACGTCTCAGACGTCAGGTGCAGGGCTCCGGGCCGGCGGGGGTGCCGCCCGGGCGGGTGTGGCACAGGCGACAGTCGCCGTCCGCCCGGTCCGCTCGTCGCACCGGGCGTCCTATCCTCTGACGCAGCCCAACCGGCCGCAGGCGGCGCCCACCTCCTGCGACGGCCCGCACCGACCCGGTCGCCAGCGTCGGCGCCCGCGTACCTGGAGGCCCGCATGAGCTCGTCCACCCAGCCCCGTTCGGTCATCGTCAGCGGCGCGCGCACGCCCATGGGCCGGCTGCTCGGCTCGCTCAAGGACTTCTCGGCCGCCGACCTGGGCGGCGTGGCCATCAAGGCCGCGCTGGAGCGGGCCGGCATCTCCGGCGACCAGGTCGACTACGTGATCATGGGCCAGGTCATCCAGGCCGGCGCCGGCCAGAACCCGGCCCGCCCCGCCGCGGTCGCCGGCGGCATCCCGATGTCGGTGCCCTCGCTGACCATCAACAAGGTCTGCCTCTCCGGTCTCAGCGCGATCGCGATGGCCGACCAGCTCATCCGCGCCGGTGAGTACGACGTCGTCGTCGCCGGTGGCATGGAGTCGATGACCCAGGCGCCGCACCTGCTCGCCAACGGCCGCACCGGCACGAAGTTCGGGAACTCGACGCTCGTGGACTCGATGGCCCACGACGGCCTGTCCGACACCTTCGACCAGGTCGCGATGGGCGAGCTGACCGAGAAGGCGAACTCCCGCTACGACCTGACCCGCGAGGAGCAGGACGAGTTCGCCGCGGCCAGCCACCAGAAGGCTGCCCGCGCCCACAAGGACGGCATCTTCGCCGAGGCCATCACCCCGGTGCTGATCCCGCAGCGCAAGGGCGACCCGATCGAGTTCACCGACGACGAGGGCATCCGCCCCGACACCACCACGGCCAGCCTGGCCAAGCTCAAGCCGGCGTTCGCGAAGGACGGCACGATCACCGCGGGCACCGCCTCGCAGATCTCCGACGGCGCCTGCGCCGTCGTGGTCATGAGCGCGGCGAAGGCCGCCGAGCTGGGCATCACCCCGATCGCCGAGATCGGCGCCCACGGCGTGGTCGCCGGTCCCGACGCCACCCTGCAGAGCCAGCCGTCCCGCGCGGTGCAGAAGGCCTGCGAGCGCGAGGGCATCGACCCCGCGGAGCTCGACCTCGTCGAGTTCAACGAGGCGTTCGCCGCGGTCGCGCTGGTCTCCACCCGCGAGCTCGGGATCGACCCGGAGAAGGTCAACCCCAACGGCGGGGCCATCGCCCTGGGCCACCCGGTCGGCATGAGCGGCGCCCGCGTCGTGCTCGACGTCGCGCTGGAGCTGCGCCGCCGGGGTGGCGGCGTCGGCGCCGCCGCGCTGTGCGGCGGCGGTGGCCAGGGCGACGCGCTGATCCTGCACGTGCCCGCGCCCGCGGCGTGACCGGGTCGCCTGAGGCGACTGCCCTACAGACGCCCGGCCCCGCCACCCCCTCGGGGCGGCGGGGCCGGCGCGCTGTCGACGTCCCCGCGCTGGTCGCAGGCGCCCGGGAGGGCGACCCGCGCAGCGTGGCGCGGCTGATCTCCCTCGTCGAGGACGCGAGCCCGGCGCTGCGCGAGGTCGCCGCGGCGCTGGCGCCGCACACCGGCTCCGCCCGGGTCGTCGGGCTGACCGGTTCCCCGGGTGTCGGCAAGTCGACGACGACCACCGCGCTGGTCCGGGCGCTGCGGGCCCGGGACCTGCGGGTGGGGGTGCTCGCGGTCGACCCGTCCTCGCCGTTCTCCGGCGGGGCGCTGCTCGGCGACCGGGTGCGTATGCAGGACCACGCCGGCGACCGCGGGGTCTACATCCGCTCGATGGCCTCGCGCGGCCACCTGGGCGGGCTGGCCTGGGCGACGCCGCAGGCGCTGCGGGTGCTCGACGCCGCGGGCTGCGACGTCGTGCTGATCGAGACCGTGGGCGTGGGGCAGTCGGAGCTGGAGATCGCCTCGCTCGCCGACACCACCCTGGTGCTCCTCGCGCCGGGGATGGGCGACGGCATCCAGGCGGCCAAGGCCGGGATCCTGGAGATCGCCGACGTCTTCGTCGTCAACAAGGCCGACCGGGACGGCGCCGCGCAGACCGTGCGCGACCTGCGGGCGGCGCAGTCGCTGGGTGGCCGGCACGACCAGCCCGGCTGGTGGCGTCCGCCGATCTGCCGGACGGTCGCCAGCCGCGACGCCGACAACGGCCTGGACGAGGTGCTGGAACAGCTCGACCGCCACGCCGGGTGGCTCGAGTCCTCCGGGGAGGGCCGCCGCCGGCGCACCGAGCGGGCGGCGCGGGAGATCGAGGCCATCGCGCTGGCCGGCCTGCGCGAGCGGATGGGCGACGTCCGGGGCTCGGCGGCGCTCGACACCCTGGCGGCCGGCGTCGTCGCGGGGGAGACCGACCCCTTCCGGGCGGCGGACGAGTTGCTCGCGCAGCTCTGACCGGACTCGGCGAGGATGGCCCGCATGAGCGGGAAGCCGGACGCCGTCGTCGTCGGAGCGGGACCCAACGGGCTGGCGGCCGCCCTGCGGCTGACCGCCGCCGGGCTGCGCGTACAGCTCGTCGAGGCGGCGGAGCGCCCGGGCGGTGGCATGCGCACCGAGGAGCTGATCAGCTCCGGCGTCCGCCACGACGTGTGCTCCACCGTGCACCCGATGGCCGCGGTGTCACCGTTCTTCCGCGAGTTCGACCTGGCCAGCCGCGGCGTGCGGCTGGTGCACCCGGAGATCTGCTACGCCCACCCGCTCGACGGCGGCCGCGCCGCGGTCTCCCGCCGGTCGCTGGAGGAGACCGCCGCCGGGCTCGGCGCCGACGCGGCGGCCTACCGCCGGCTGTTCGAGCCGCTGGTCGAGCACCAGGACGACGTCGTCTACTTCTTCCTCACCAGCATGCTGCGCCGGCTGCCCACCCGCAGCCCCGTGCAGGTGGCGCGGTTCGGGCTGACCGGCCTGCCCAACGTCCGGTGGCTGGCCCAGCGGAACTTCGACACCGAGGAGGGGCAGGCGCTCCTGGCCGGCGCGGCCGCGCACGGGATGCTCGACCTGTCCCGGCCGCTGACCTCGGCGCTGGGCATGCTGCTCGGGATGCTCGCCCACCACGGGGGCTGGCCGTTGATCGAGGGCGGCTCCCAGGAGCTGGCCGACGCGATGGTCCGGGCCTTCGAGGAGCAGGGCGGCGAGCTCGTCACCGGCCACGAGGTGACCGACCTGCGCGAGTTCGAGGGCGTCCCCGCGGTGCTGCTGGACACCTCCCCGCGGGCGTTCGTCCGCATGGCCGGTGACCGGGTCCACGACGGTTACCGCCGCTGGGTGTCCCGCTACAAGCACGGCCCCGGCGTCTTCAAGATCGACTGGATCCTGTCCGAGCCCGTGCCGTGGGCCAACCCGGAGGTCCGGCGGGCCGGCACGATCCACGTCGCCGGGAACCTGGCGGAGACGATCGCCGGTGAGGACGGCCCGGCGAACGGCCGGCCGGCGGAGCGGCCGTACGTGCTGGCCGTGCAGCCCACGGTCGTCGACCGGACGCGGGCGCCCGGCGGCGAGCACGTGTTCTGGGCCTACGTGCACGTGCCGCACGCCTCCGAGATCGACATGACCGAGGCGATCGAGGCGCAGATCGAGCGCTTCGCCCCGGGGTTCCGCGACACGATCATCGCCCGCGCGACGAAGAACGCCCCGCAGATGGAGCAGTGGAACCCCAACCACATCGGCGGGGACATCTCCAACGGCGAGGCGTCGCTGCGCCAGATGCTGGCCCGGCCGGTGCCGCGCTGGAACACCTACAAGACACCGGTCGCGGGCACCTACCTCGCCTCGGCCGCCACCCCGCCCGGCCCGGCAGTGCACGGCATGTGCGGCGACAACGCGGCCCGGCTGGCGCTGCGCGAGGTGTTCGGCCTGCGGCACGTCCCCGCGCTGCGCCCCGCTCCGGCGGGCTGAGCAGGGCACCCGCCGCCACGGCCGCGGCGGGGATGGGATCATCGGGGGCATGCAGCCTTCCCGCCCCGGACGTCCCGACCCGCGCGCGCAGGCCCAGCAGGCACAGCTGGCCGCCGCCATGTCCGGCGCCGTCGACCTCGCGGCCGTCAAGGCCCGGTCGGAGGCCGCCGCCCGCGCCTCGGCCGCCCCGCCGCCGAGCGCGGCGGCTCCCGCAGGGGTCCCCGGCGCGGCCGTCGTCGACGTCACCGAGGAGACGTTCCAGAGCGAGGTCCTCGACCGCTCCTTCCAGGTCCCGGTCGTGCTGGACCTGTGGGCCGAGTGGTGCGGGCCGTGCAAGCAGCTGTCCCCGGTGCTCGAGCGGCTGGCCGCCGAGGGCGGCGGCTCGTGGGTGCTGGCCAAGGTCGACGTCGACGCGAACCCGGCGCTCGCGCAGGGGCTGCGGGTGCAGGGCATCCCGGCGGTCAAGGCCGTGTGGCAGGGACAGCTCGTCGCCGAGTTCACCGGCGCGATCCCCGAGGACCAGGCCCGCCAGTTCGTCGGCGAGCTGGTGCGCGCGACCACCGGCGGCGCCGTCCCCGGCGGGGAGGCCGGCGAGCAGGAGCCCGAGGACCCGCGGCTGGACGCCGCCGAGGCCGCGCTCGAGCGTGGCGACCTCGCCGCCGCCGAGGCCGCCTACCAGTCGATCCTCGACGTCGAGCCCGACCACCCGGTCGCCGGCCTGGCGCTGCGCCAGGTGCAGCTCTTCCAGCGCGCCGACGCGGCGGGCCCCGACGCGCTCGCCCTCGCCGACGCCGCCCCGGACGACGTCGTGGCGCAGACGCGGGCCGCGGACTTCCTCCTCGGCACCGGCGACGTCGAGGGCGCCTTCGCCCGGCTGGTCGACACCGTCCGGCGCACCGCCGGGGACGACCGCGACGCCGCCCGCACGCACCTGGTCGAGCTGTTCGCCGTCGTCGGTGACGACGACCCCCGGGTGGCCGCCGCCCGCCGTCAGCTGATGATCGCCCTCTACTGACGGAGGACCCCGTCGCCCCCCACCGCTCGCAGGCCGGCAGCGGGCCGGTGCGGAGGGGGCCGACTCAGGCGCCGATGTCGCAGGCCGCGGCGCCCTCCAGGAAGCCGGCGCGGAAGAGGTCGACCAGCTCGAAGCCGGACAGGTCGGCGTCGGGCAGCACCGCCGGGTCGCCGGCGCGGGCCAGGAGGAACTCCACGCTCTCGTCGACGTCCCCGGGGGAGATGACGATGCCGCTGAGCTCGCCGTCGGCCACCGCGGCGGCGTACCAGCCGGTGAGGCAGACCGCGGAGCGGACGGCGTCGCCGTCGTCGACCGACAGCCCGAGCTGGTCGCGGGCGACGAGGGCGTAGGGCACGGAGACCGCGGTGAGCACGGCGAAGTCGCCGATCTCCTCGTACAGCGGCCGGGCGAGGTCGCGGTCGTCGTAGCCGACCACCCCCTCGTCGGGGCACGCGACGAGGTCGAGGTCGTCGTCGCCGGCGCAGGCCGGCGCGTCCCCGGAGTACGGCTCGAGATCGGGCACGTCGAAGCGGCCGCCCAGCACCTCGTCGAACGCCCGCGTCCAGAACTGCGGCAGCGAGTCCGCCGCCAGCTGCCCCACCGTGGCGTAGGGCGCGTCGCCGCCCCGGGCGAAGTCGGCGTCGCTGGTGAACGCGCTCTGCGTGAAGACCCGGTCCGGGCCGAAGCCGTCCCGGCAGGCCGGCGCGCCGTCGTCGAACCCCTCCTGGAACGCCGACACCCGGTCGAAGAAGGAGCCGTGCGCCTGGTCGTTGCGCTGCCCGGTGCCGACCGGGTCGCGCAGCTGCAGGTAGCCGCCGAGCACCTGGTCGAGCTCGGCCCGGCGGATGCGGGTGTGCTCCGCCTCGCCGGCGGCCACCCACGCGGTCCAGGCGCCGGCCAGGCAGTCGGCCTGCGTCTCGGTGAGGATCGAGCTGCCCGGGTAGCCGACGCGGGCCTGGATCGCGTGGCCGTACTCGTGCGCCATGACCAGCGCCGGGAGGAAGCGGCCGGACGCGTCGGCGAGCTCGGCGAGGAACGCGCGGTCCCAGCTGATCGAGTCGGCGTTCGGGCTGTCGGGGGACTCGCAGTAGAAGGCGTTGTCCACCAGGTCGCGGGGGTCGGTGCCGCAGCCGACGCCGTCGGGGTAGACGGCCGGGTCGACGTCGTCGGGGTCGACGCTGAAGAACCCGCCGGTGAGCGGGTCGAACCGCTCGCCGAACACGTCGGGCAGCTGCTCGGCCCAGAAGGTGCCCAGGTCGGCCAGGGCGTTGGCCGCCAGCTGGTCGACCGGGCCGCCGTCGGTGCCGACGACGGTCACCTCGCCGTCGGGCACGTCGGCCGGGGGCGGGTCGGCCGCCCGCGGGCGGCCGGCGCCCAGGGAGACGACGCACCCCGAGAGCAGCAGGACCCCCAGCACGACGGCGATCAGGGTCCGGACACGGCGACGTCCCACCGCCGCGGGGTGCCCGCGACGGTGGGACGGCAACCACTCAGAGGCCGCAGGCCCCCGCACCCTGGACGAATCCGTCCCGGAAGGCGCCGACCAGCTCGAAGCCGGCGGCGTCGCTGTTGGGCAGCACGGCCTCGGTCTGCCCGTAGCTGAGCAGGAACTGGATCGCCTCGTCGACGTCACCCGGGCTCAGCGAGGTGCCCTCGCCGTCGGGGTTGAAGTCCCCGGAGAAGAACCGCGCCGTGTAGGTCCCGGTGAGGCAGACCGAGGAGACGGTCGCCTCGGGGGTGTCGTTCGGCAGGCCCAGCGCGGCGCGGGCCGCCTCGGCGTAGGGCAGGGCGATCGCCGTCGCGACCGCGAAGTCGCCCAGCTCCTGGTAGGCCGGCTGGAGCAGGTCGCTCTCGTCGACGTAGACGGTGTTGTCGGTCTCGCACCAGCCGACGTCGCGGTCCTCGGCGCCCATGTCGCCGCAGCCGGGAGCCGTGCCGTCGAAGCCCTGGATGGTCGGCGCCTCGAAGCCCGGGACGAAGGACTCGTAGAAGACCGGCAGCGAGGCGTCGAGGATCGCCGGGATGTCGCCGTACTCGACGTTGCCGCTGTTCTCGAGCTCCTCCTCGGTGGTGAACTCGGTCGCGGTGAAGACCCGGTCGGCGCCGTAGTTGTCACGGCACGCGGGGACGCCGTCGGCGTATCCCTCGTAGAAGCCGGCGGCGCGGTCGAAGCCCGAGCCGTGCGCCCGGTCGTCGTCGGGGCTGCTGCCCGGGTCGTCGCGGAGGCTGATGAAGCCGACGAGGACCCCGTCGAGCTCGGAGGAGCGCACCGTGACGTGCTCGGCGTTGCCGTCGACCACCCACCGGGTGAAGGCGCCGGCGAAGCAGTCGGCCTGGGTCTCGTCGCGGATGGCGACCTCGCTGAACCCGAACCGGCCCTGCATCGCGTGGCCCATCTCGTGCGCCATGACGGCCGGGCCGACGAAGCGGCCGTACTGCTCGCCGAGGGTGCGCAGCAGCGCGCTGTCGTAGACCACGACGTCGCAGTCCTGCTGGTAGAAGGCGTTGCCCTCGACCGCCTCCGGCGGGATCGGCAGCTCGGCGCAGCCCACGCCGGTGTCCTCGGGGTAGAGGCTCTCGTCGATGTCCTCGGTGTCCACGGCGAAGATCCCGCCCTGGAGGGGTGTGAACTCCTCCCCGTAGTGCTCGGGGAAGGCCTCGCCCCAGAAGGTGTACAGATCGGCCATGGCGTTGCGCGCGTACTGGTCGATGTCGCTGTCGGACGACGCGGTGATCGGGAAGTCCTCGGCCGCGACGTTGGTGACCGGGGGCGTGGGGGATCCGTCGATGCTGCTGGTACAGCCGCTGAGCAGCGCGCTGCCCAACGCTGCCGCGACGACCGCGCGGCGCGAGACCTGCCTCATGGAGCGTCGTTCCTCGTCTGCTGGGGAGGGGCCGCCCACCGGGCGGCCGTCGAGAGCCGGCACATGATGCCCCAGCACCGTCCGCCGTGGGGTCGGATCGCGCGCGTGTCCTGACGAGCGGCCGATCAGGCGGTGCAGGCGTCCCCGGCGGACTCGAAGCCGCGACGGAACGCGTCGACCAGCGCCGTCGCCGGCAGCTCGGCTGCCGGCACGAGCTCCGGGTCCTCCGCCGCGTCGAGGAGGACGAGCGCGGCCTCGTCGACGTCGCCGGGGGACAGGCTGTGCTCCTGCCCCGGCAGGTCCCCGGCCAGCGCCAGACCGGTCATCCAGCCGACGGTGCACGCGGCGGAGGCCAGCGCCGCGGGGCCGGTGACGGGCAGGCCGAGCTGCTCGCGCGCCGCCATCGCCCACGGCAGGCCGACCAGCGCCACGACGGCGAAGTCACCCAGCTCGTCGGCCGGCGCGGTGAGCAGGTCCTGGTCGGCCACGACGGTGGAGCGGCCGTCGCCGCCGACGCACCAGGCCAGCCGCAGCCCCGGCGCGGGGGGCTCGCAGGAGCCGGGGAGCGATCCGGTGACGTCCGGCGTGGGGACGTCGCCGGTCCAGCCCTCGCCGCCGTCGAGCGAGCCTGCGGTGAGGGCCGACCAGAAGTCGTCGAGGAACTGCTCGGCGGCGGTCAGCGTCTCGCTCAGCGGCAGGTCGCCGCCGGTCTCCTCGTCCTCCGCCGAGTCGAACTCCGAGATCACGAAGACGCGGTCGGCGGTGATCTCGTCGCGGCAGGCCTGCGCGCCGCCGTCCCACCCGACGAGGAACGCCGCGAGCTGGTCGTAGGCCGAGCCGTGCGCCCCCGGGTCCTCCGGCGAGCTGCCCGTCGGGTCGCCGAAGTACGCGTACCCCTGCAGGTAGAGGTCGAGCTCGGCCGGGCGCACCGCGCTGTGCGACCCGCCGCCGTCGGCGACCCAGCGGCTCCACGATCCGGCGAGGCACTCGGCCTGCGTCTCCAGCACCAGGGAGCTCTCGCGGTCGGCGGTCCCGACCCGGTGCTGCACCGCGTGCGCCATCTCGTGCGCCATCGTCGAGGCGACGACCAGCGGCCCGATCGCCGCCATCGAGTCGGCCAGCCCCTCGGCGTTGTAGAGGATCGTGTCGGTGTCGGGGCAGTACAGGGCGCTGGTCATCGCGACGAAGTCCACGTCTACGCACGCGTCCCGGGGCAGGTCGTCGTCCTCGGTGGTCGAGGGGTCGACCGACCAGTAGCCGCCCTCCGGCTCGGTGAACTCCTCGCCGTAGACGGCGGGCAGGGTCTCCTGCCAGTACGTGACCACGTCGGCCAGCGCGTTGCGGGCGACCCGGTCGACGTCGTCCGCCCCGGCGAGCTCGATCCGCACGTCGTCGTCGGTGGCGTCGATGCGCCCCCCGCCCACGGGCGCGGCGCTGCCGGGCAGCACCGTGGTGCAGCCGGCGGCGAGCAGACCGGTGGTCAGGAGGAGCGCCAGACGGACGGCCGGACGGCGGGGCACGGGCGGGGAGGCTGCCCGTGGCCTCCCCGGGAGTCAATGCCCGGCGGCGCGAGGACGACGGCCACAGCCCGCGCGCCGCGCCCTCGAGGGGCCGCCCCGGGCCGCCCCGGCCGCCTCCGGGCCGGGCGGCGGCCCGGAGCGCGGTCAGCCCTCGTGCAGCAGCCAGATCGTGCCCAGTGGCGGAGCGGACAGGGTCGCCGAGAACGGCTGGCCGTGCCACGGCTCCTCCTGGGCCACGACCGAGCCCGAGTTGCCCACCCCCGAGCCGCCGTAGCCCTCCGCGTCGGTGTTGAGCACCTCGCGCCAGGTGCCGCCGCGGGGGAGCCCGATCCGGTACCCGTGGTGCGGGCTGCCCGCGAAGTTGGCCACGATGGCCAGCGCCTGGCCCGGGGTCTGGCCCGCCGAGCCGCCCGTACGGTCGCCGCCCTCGGGCAGCTCCTCCCGCGTGGGCCGGCCGTAGCGCAGGAAGCTCAGCACGTTGCCCGCGGAGTCGTTCGCGTCGATCCACTGGAACCCGGCGGGGTCGACGTCCAGCGACCACAGCGCCTCGAACTCCCGGTAGCGGGCGTTGAGGTCGGTGACCAGCCCGAGCACCCCGCGGTGCGCCGGGTCGTCGAGGTGCCACCAGTCCAGGGAGCGGCTCTCGGCCCACTCGGAGTCCTGCGCGAACTCCGACCCCATGAACAGCAGCTGCTTGCCCGGGTGCGCCCACATGAAGGCGAGGTAGGAGCGGAGGTTGGCCAGCTGCTGCCACCGGTCGCCGGGCATCTTCCGCAGCAGCGAGCCCTTGCCGTACACGACCTCGTCGTGGCTGATCGGCAGCACGTAGTTCTCGGAGTAGGCGTAGACCATCGAGAACGTCATCTGGCCGTGGTGGAAGCTGCGGTGCACGGGCTGCTTGCTCATGTACTCGAGCGAGTCGTGCATCCAGCCCATGTTCCACTTGAAGCCGAAGCCCAGGCCGCCGAGGTGGGTCGGCCGCGTGACGCCGGGCCAGGCGGTGGACTCCTCGGCGATGGTGACGACGCCGGGCACCTCGCGGTAGACGGTCGCGTTCATCTCCTGCAGGAACGCCACCGCCTCGAGGTTCTCCCGGCCGCCGTGCACGTTCGGCGCCCACTGGCCCTCCTCGCGGGAGTAGTCCAGGTAGAGCATCGAGGCCACGGCGTCGACGCGGATGCCGTCGACGTGGAACTCCCTGCACCAGAACAGCGCGTTGGCGACGAGGAAGTTGCGCACCTCGGTGCGGCCGAAGTCGAACACGTAGGTGCCCCAGTCCGGCTGCTCGCCGCGGCGCGGGTCCGGGTGCTCGTAGAGCGGCGTGCCGTCGAAGCGGGCCAGCGCCCAGGCGTCCTTGGGGAAGTGGGCCGGCACCCAGTCGACGATGACGCCGATGCCCGCCTGGTGGGCGCGGTCGACCAGGTAGCGGAAGTCGTCGGGGCCGCCGAACCGCGAGGTCGGCGCGTAGTAGCTGGTGACCTGGTAGCCCCAGGACCCGCCGAAGGGGTGCTCGGCGACGGGCATGCACTCGATGTGGGTGAAGCCGGCCGACGCGACGTAGTCGACGAGCTCGTCGGCGAGCTGGCGGTAGGACAGGCCCTGTCGCCACGAGCCGAGGTGCACCTCGTAGACGCTCATCGGCCGCTCGTGCCAGTTGCCCGCCGCGCGCTCGGTCAGCCACTGCTCGTCGGCCCACTCGTGGGTGGACTCGGTGACCACCGAGGCGTTCAGCGGCGGCACCTCGGTGGCGAAGGCCAGCGGGTCGGACTTCTCCCGCCACTCGCCGTCGGCCCCGAGCACGTGGTACCGGTAGCGGCTGCCCACCTGCACGCCGGGGACGTAGACCTCCCACACGCCGGAGGAGCCCAGCGAGCGCATCGGGTAGGCGCGGGCCTCCCAGTAGTCGAAGTCGCCGGTCACCTTCACGCCGCGGGCGTTGGGCGCCCACACGGCGAAGGAGACGCCCTCGACCGGTCCGCGCGGGGTGTCGTAGCGGCGGACGTGCGCGCCGAGCACCTCCCACAGCCGCTCGTGCCGGCCCTCGCGGATCAGGTACTGGTCGAGCTCGCCGACCGTGGGCAGCCAGCGGTAGGGGTCGTCGACGGTGTGGGTGGCGGTGCCGCCGGAGCCGTCGCCGTAGGCGACCTCGATCCGGTAGTCGCCGGGCTGCGCGGGGAGCAGCGCCTCGTAGATGCCGCCGCCGTGCAGCTGCCGCGCCTCGTACCGGCTGCCGTCCTCGTCGACGACGGCGACGGAGACCGCGTCGGGCCGCAGGGTGCGGACCGCCCAGCCGCCGTCGGTGGCGTGCGCGCCGAGGACGGCGTGCGGGTCGTGCGACCAGCCCTCGACCACGGCCCGCAGCGCGTCGCCGGAGAGCTCCTGCCCGGTGGTCGCGGAGCCCGGGGAAGCCTGGTCCGCCGGTGCCGGGGACGCCGCCGGGGCGGCCGGGTCGTCGGCGGGGGCGTCGGCCGGGGGGGACGCGGGGGCGTCGGCCGGGGCGGACGCGGGCGCCTCCTCCGGGGCCTGCGGGGTGCTCGGCGTGGCCGGGTCGGGGTCCGGCGGCTCGGGCTGGCCGGCGGGGGCGCCGGTGGGGGAGCCCGGCTCGGCGATGGGAGCCGGCGCGACGACCGGGGCCGCGGTGCCGCCCTGCTCGGCCACGGCCTCCTCCTGCGGCGCGTGGATGGCCGCCGGGGAGCCCGTGGTCGCCTTCTTCCGCGGCGCGCGCTTGGCCGGCGCGGGGGCGTTGGCCGGCGCGGGGGCGTTCTGGGCCGCGACGTCGTCGGCGTCGGGCTGCACCTCGACCACGGCGCCCTGGGCCGCCACGGTCTTCTTCGCCGCCGGGGCCTTCTTGGCTGCCGGGGCCTTCTTGGCCGCGGGGGCCTTCTTCGCCGCCGGGGCCTTCTTGGCTGCCGGGGCCTTCTTGGCCGCGGGGGCCTTCTTCGCCGCCGGGCGCTTGCGGGCGGGGGTGGCGTTCACCACCGGCTCGGCCTCGGCCGACCGGGCCTCCTCGGCCAGCCGGTCGACCGCGGCCTCCAGCTGTTCGCGGGTGGCCGGGGCGTCCGGGCTCTCGGTGGCGCCGGGACCGTCGGGGGAGCTCATCGCGTCGTCGTCCTCTTCGTCAGCGTCAGGTCAGCCGGCCGCGGCGAGCCGGGACAGCGACTGCAGCGGGATCATCAGCCAGTGGGGGCGGTTGCGCGCCTCGTAGAGGCACTCGTAGACGGCCTTGTCCGCCTCGAACGCCCGGAGCACGGGGGAGCCGGCGCAGGGGTCCAGGCCACTGGCGGCGGAGTAGCCGGAGCAGAAGGCGCTGCGGTTGCGCTCGGCCCACTCCTGGGCCCGGTAGGCGCGCTGGGTGTCCTCGGGCACCTCGACGAGCATGTGGCGGGCGGCGTAGTCGAAGCTGCGGAGCATGCCGGCGACGTCGCGCAGCGGGCTGTCCAGCTGCCGCCGGGCGGCCAGGGGCCGGGCCGGCTCGCCCTCGAAGTCGAGCAGGATCCAGCCGGTGGTGGTGCGCAGCACCTGACCCAGGTGCAGGTCGCCGTGCACCCGCTGGCGGCGCACCGGCTCGGAGCTGTCGGCCAGCTGGGCATACAGCCGGCGCAGCCCCTCGGCGTGCTCCGCCAGCTGCGGGACGACCTGCAGCGCGGCCTCCAGGCGGCCGGTCATCTCCTCGGCCGCCGCCGCGAACCACGCCCGGTCGGCGGGCTCGGTGGGCAGCACCTGCGCGAGGTCGGCGTGCACCGACGCGGTGGCCGCGCCGAGCCGCTCGCTGTCGGCGGCGAAGTCACCACCCACCTCGTCGGCGTGCAGGTCGCCCTCGGCGTAGAGGTCGCGCACGCTCGCGGTGGCCAGGCGCCAGCCGTCGCTGGCGTTGGGCACGAAGGTCTGCAGCATCGCCACCGTCGCCGGCTCGCGGGCCGGGTCGGCGTCGTTGATCTCGACGTGCCCGAGCAGCGGCGCGATGTGCTCGTTGCGGGCCTCGCTCAGAGCCGCGTGGATCTCCACGTCCGGGTTGAGCCCGGGCTCCAGCCGGCGGAACAGCTTGAGGATGGCCTCCTGGCCGTAGACCAGCGAGGTGTTGCTCTGCTCGGTGGAGACGATGTCGCCGGGGATCCCCTCGGGGATGGGCGCGACACCGGCCGGGTGGAAGTGCATCGGGCCGACGGTGTCGGCCGCGACCAGGTGCACCAGCCAGGGCGCGGTGGCGTCCCGGTCGCGCAGGCCGTCGTAGGCGTAGTTCTCGCGGTCACCGCTGGAGACCGCGCCGACGAACGCGGAGGAGAGCTCCTCGACCGCGTGGTCGCGCCAGGACAGCGGGACGAGGTAGGTGTCGCTGCCGCCGTCTGTGTAGCTGACCCGCACCCGGTGCACCGACAGCGCGGGGTCGGCCCGCTCGAGGAAGAAGCCCTCCTCCTCGACGCCGGCCCACTCACGGCCCTTGCCGCCGAACCACCGCTGGTGCGGCATCCACTCCCGCAGGATGTCGGTCAGCGCACTCATCGTTGCCCTCCGTCGGAGACGTCTGTGCCGGTGTCGTGGGCCTCGCTGACCACACCCGCGGCGAGCAGCGAGTCGGCGACCGCGCTGCTCGGCTCGAGCTCCTCGGCCTCGGCCGGCTCGGTGTGCGGGACGGACGGCTTGGCCAGCTCGAACCAGTAGAAGCCGTGCCCGGGGAGCGTGAGCATGTAGGGCAGGACGCCGATCTGCGGGAACTCCACCCGGCCGGTGAGCTCGATCGGCGTGTAGCCCTCGAACCGGCGCAGGTCCAGCTCCACCGGCTGGGGGAAGCGCGACAGGTTGTTGACGCACAGCACGATGTCGTCGCCGAACTCCCGCACGAACGACAGCACCGTGGGGTTGCGCGACCCGATCTCCGAGTAGCTGCCCAGGCCGAACGTGGGGTGCTGGCCGCGGACGCGGAGCATCTCCCGGATCCAGTGCAGCAGCGAGTTCGTGTTGCGCAGCTGGGACTCGACGTTGGTGACCTGGTAGCCGTAGACCGGGTCCTGGTTCAGCGGCAGGTACATCCGCTGCGGGTCGGCGGTGGAGAACCCGCCGTTGCGGTCCGGCGTCCACTGCATGGGCGTGCGGACGCCGTCGCGGTCACCGAGCCAGATGTTGTCGCCCATGCCGATCTCGTCCCCGTAGTAGAGGACGGGGGAGCCGGGGAGGCTGAGCAGCAGGGCGTTGAACAGCTCGAGGGTGTCGATGTCGTTGTCCAGCAGCGGCGCCAGCCGGCGGCGGATGCCGATGTTGGCCTTCATGCGGGGGTCCTTGGCGTACTCCGCCCACATGTAGTCGCGCTCCTCGTCGGTGACCATCTCCAGGGTCAGCTCGTCGTGGTTGCGCAGGAAGATGCCCCACTGGCAGTTGTCCGGGATGTCCGGCGTCTGGGCCATGATCTCCGAGATCGGGAAGCGCTGCTCCCGCCGGACGCCCATGAACAACCGCGGCATGACCGGGAAGTGGAAGGCCATCTGGCACTCGTCGCCGTCCTCGCCGAAGTACTCCACGACGTCGGCCGGCCACTGGTTCGCCTCGCACAGCAGCACCCGGTCGGGGTAGTCGCGGTCGACCACCTTGCGCACCATCTTGAGCAGCTCGTGGGTGCGCGGGAGGTTCTCGCAGTTGGTCCCCTCCTCCTCAAACAGGTAGGGGACGGCGTCCAGCCGGAACCCGTCGATGCCCAGGTCCAGCCAGAACCGCAGCGCCTCGAGCACCGCCTCGACGACCCGCGGGTTCTCGAAGTTCAGGTCGGGCTGGTGGGAGAAGAAGCGGTGCCAGAAGTACTGCTTGCGCACCGGGTCGAACGTCCAGTTGGAGGACTCGGTGTCGACGAAGATGATCCGCGCGTCCGGGTAGCCGGTGTCGTCGTCGGCCCACACGTAGAAGTCGCCGTAGGGACCCTCCGGGTCGCTGCGGCTGGCCTGGAACCAGGGGTGCTGGTCCGAGGTGTGGTTCATGACGAAGTCGATGATCAGCCGGATGCCGCGGGAGTGGGCCTCCTCGAGCAGCTCGCGGAAGTCCTCGATGTCCCCGAACTCCGGCAGCACGGCCGTGTAGTCGCTGACGTCGTACCCGCCGTCGCGCAGCGGCGAGGCGAAGAACGGGGGCAGCCACAGGCAGTCGACGCCGAGCCACTGCAGGTAGTCGAGCTTGTCGATCATCCCGCGCAGGTCGCCCACGCCGTCGGCGTTGCTGTCGGCGAAGCCGCGCACCAGCACCTCGTAGAAGACCGCGCGCTTGTACCACTCCGGGTCGGTGCCCGGAGGTGGCAGCGCGGAGCGGCGGGGGTGGTCGGGAACGGGAACGGTCATCGGGAGGAGTCGCCCCTCGGTAGTGCCGTGCGGTGGAGTGGGAGTGAGTGGGCGGGGCTTGATCAGGCGACCGGCGGCGGCCAGGTGACCGGCCGGGGGAACGTGACCGAGAAGACGTGCGCCGGCTCGGAGTACGGGTCGAGCTCGACGTAGTTGAACTGGCCCCAGTCGTAGCTGGCGCCCGACAGCTCGTCGTGCACGGTGAACCGCTCGTGCCAGTCCAGCCCGAAGACCCCGAGGTCCAGGGCCGTCGTCCCGATCTGCCGGTTGTGGCTCTCCAGCGTGACCACCACCAGGACGGCGTCCTGGGAGCCGGGGTCGGTCTTGGAGAAGCAGATCAGGTTCGGGTTGTCCACCGGGTGGAACCGCAGCGTGCGCAGCTGCTGCAGGGCCGGGTGCGCGCGGCGGATCTCGTTGAGCCGGGTCAGGTACGGGGCCAGGCTGCGGCCCGACGCCTCGGCGGCGGCCCAGTCGCGCGGGCGCAGCTGGAACTTCTCGGTGTCCAGGTACTCCTCGCTGCCCGGCCGGACGGCGACGTGCTCGAACAGCTCGTAGCCGGAGTAGACGCCCCAGGTCGGGCTCATCATCGAGGCGAGCACGGCGCGGATCTTGAACATCGGCGGGCCACCGAACTGCAGCGACGCGTGCAGGATGTCCGGGGTGTTCACGAAGAAGTTGGGCCGCATGTAGTGCGCGGTGCCGGCGAGTGCGCGGCCGTACTCCTCGATCTCGCCGCGCTCGGTCCGCCAGGTGAAGTACGTGTAGCTCTGCGTGTACCCGATGCGGGCCAGCTGGTGCATCATCGCCGGCCGGGTGAAGGCCTCGGCGAGGAACAGCACGTCCGGGTCGGTCTGCTTGACCTGCCAGATCAGCCAGTGCCAGAAGTTCAGCGGCTTGGTGTGCGGGTTGTCCACGCGGAAGATCCGCACGCCCGCGTCGATCCAGACCCGGATCACGCGCAGGCACTCCGCGTAGATGCCCTCGGGGTCGTTGTCGAAGTTGACCGGGTAGATGTCCTGGTACTTCTTCGGCGGGTTCTCCGCGTAGGCGATCGTGCCGTCGGGCTGGGTGGTGAACC
Source organism: Blastococcus sp. CPCC 205250 (assembly GCF_019799925.1). GTDB lineage: Bacteria > Actinomycetota > Actinomycetes > Mycobacteriales > Geodermatophilaceae > Trujillonella. Next base: position 87,188 of record NZ_JABGCG010000010.1, read on the forward strand.
ACTCCGGGTGGGACTCCACCCACGGGTGGTCGGGCGCGGCCTGCAGCGCGAAGTCCAGCGCCACCTCCATGCCGAGCTCGCGGGTGCGGGCGACGAAGGCGCGGAAGTCGTCCATGGTGCCCAGCTCGGGGTGGACGGCGTCGTGGCCGCCCTCGTCCGAGCCGATCGCCCACGGCGACCCGACGTCGTCGGGCTCGGGGGTCAGGGTGTTGTTGCGGCCCTTGCGGTTGACCTTGCCGATGGGGTGGATCGGCGGGAGGTAGACGACGTCGAAGCCCATCTCGGCCACCGCGGGCAGCCGGTCGGCCGCCGTGGTGAAGGTGCCGTGGGTCGGGACGCCGTCGACGACCGGCCCGGTGGACCGGGGGAAGAACTCGTACCAGGAGCCGTAGAGGGCGCGCGGCCGGTCGACCCACACCTCGTGGTCGGGCGAGGCGGTCACCAGCTCGCGGACGGGGTGGTCGTGCAGGTAGTCCTGCACGGCGGCGCTCAGCGCGGGCGCCACCCGCTCGGCCAGCCCGCGGCCCTCGTCGCGCAGCGCGGTCACGGCGTCGGTCAGCCGGGGGCGCCACTCCTCGTCGGCGCCGGCGGCGACCTGCTCGATGAGCCGGGCGCCCCCCTCCAGGTCGTTGGCGAGGTCCTCGGGACCCTGCCCGGCCTCGATCTTGACCTCGACGGCGTGGTGCCAGGTGGCGAGCGGGTCGCTCCACGCCTCGACGCGGAAGGTCCAGCGGCCCTCCCGGTCGGGCACGACCGTGGCCAGCCAGCGGTCGGGCTCCTGGCTGTAGGGCGCCATGCGGGTGAGCGGGCCCGGGGTGCCGTCCGGAGACGTCCAGACGACGTCGGCGGCGACGGCGTCGTGGCCCTCGCGGAACACGGTGGCGGTGATCGGCAGGTGTTCGCCGACCACCGCACGGGCCGAGAAGGACCCGCAGGACACGACGGGGGCGACATCGGTGATGCCGAGACGGAGGTCAGCGCGGCCAGTCATCACGATCACGCTAACGAGGTCGCGCGTGGCGGGCACGTCGGAGGCTCGTCGGCCCCGGTGCGGGGGCCCGCCGGCCGGCCGTGCTACGAGGCGCCCGGCGGACCCGGACGTGGATAGGGTCGCGCTCGTGCGTGCTCTCCGACGGTTCACGGTCCGGGCATCGCTCCCCGAGGAGCTGATGCCGCTCGCCTCCCTCGTGATGAACCTCCGGTGGTCCTGGCACCCGGAGACACGGGACCTCTTCGAGGCCCTGGACCCCGATCTCTGGCGGACCTGCGGGGGAGACCCCGTCAAGGTCCTGGGCGAGGTCTCGGCGTCGCGGCTCGCGACGCTGGCCAAGGACCGGCGCTTCGTGCGCCGGCTGCAGGACGTCGTGGAGGACCTCGACGACTACCTCGCCGCCCCCCACTGGTACCAGTCGCTCGGGGCGGAGGCGCCGGCCTCGATCGCCTACTTCAGCGCGGAGTTCGGCATCACCGAGGTGCTCCCGCAGTACTCCGGCGGCCTGGGCATCCTCGCCGGCGACCACCTCAAGGCCGCCTCCGACCTGGGCGTCCCGCTCATCGGCGTGGGCCTGCTGTACCGGGCCGGCTACTTCGAGCAGGGCCTGTCGGCCGACGGCTGGCAGCTCGAGCACTACCCCGCCCTGGACCCCAACGGCCTGCCGGTCAAGCTGCTGCGCCAGGCCGACGGCTCGGCCGTCGTCATCTCCGTGCCGCTGCCCGAGGGCCGCACCCTCTACGCGCACGTCTGGCGGGCGCAGGTCGGCCGGGTGTCGCTGCTGCTGCTCGACAGCGACATCGAGGAGAACGCCCCGGCCGAGCGCCTGGTCACCGACCGGCTGTACGGCGGGGACGAGGACCACCGGCTCCGCCAGGAGATGCTCCTGGGCATCGGCGGCGTCCGCGCCCTGCGGGCGTACTGCCAGCTGACCGGCACCCCGGCGCCCGAGGTCTTCCACGCCAACGAGGGCCACGCCGGCTTCCAGGGCGTCGAGCGCATCCGCGAGCTCACCGAGTCGCACGGGCTGTCCTTCGCCGAGGCGCTGCAGGCCGTCCGCGCCGGCACGGTGTTCACCACCCACACCCCGGTGCCGGCCGGGATCGACCGCTTCCCGCGGGCGCTCATCGAGCGCTACTTCGCCGCCTTCGGGGTGCCGCTGGAGCACCTGATCCCGCTGGGTGCCGAGGAGGACCCGACCAAGTTCAACATGGCCCACATGGGCCTGCGGCTGGGGCAGCGGGCCAACGGCGTGAGCCGGCTGCACGGCCACGTCAGCCGCGGCATGTTCAACGGGCTGTGGCCGGGCTTCGACGAGGCCGACGTGCCGATCAGCTCGATCACCAACGGCGTGCACGCCCCGACCTGGACCGCCCGTGAGCTGGTCGACCTCGGCACCCAGAGCTCCAGCACCGGCGACCCGGTCGAGGGCGACGAGCCCGCGTCCTTCGACGGCGTCGACCGGATCAGCGCCGGCGAGCTGTGGAGCACCCGCCGGATGCTGCGCGGCCGGCTGGTCGACGAGGTCCGCCGCCGGCTCCGGGAGACCGCGCTGTCCCGCGGCGCCACCGAGGCCGAGGTCGGCTGGACCGACAGCGCCTTCGACCCCGACGTCCTCACGATCGGGTTCGCCCGGCGGGTGCCGAGCTACAAGCGGCTGACGCTCATGCTGCGCGACCCCGAGCGGCTGCGGGCCCTGCTGCTCGACGAGCAGCGGCCGGTGCAGCTGGTCATCGCGGGCAAGAGCCACCCGGCCGACGACGGCGGCAAGCAGCTGATCCAGCAGATGGTGAAGTTCGCCGACGACCCCGCCGTCCGGCACCGGATCGCCTTCCTCCCCGGCTACGACATCGGCATGGCCCGCTACCTGTACTGGGGCTGCGACGTCTGGCTGAACAACCCGCTGCGTCCGCTGGAGGCCTGCGGCACCTCGGGCATGAAGGCCGCGCTCAACGGCGGGCTCAACCTCTCCATCCGCGACGGCTGGTGGGACGAGTGGTTCGACGGCCAGAACGGCTGGGCGATCCCCACCGCCGACGGCGTGGCCGACGCCGACCGCCGCGACGAGGTCGAGGCGCGGGCGATCTACGAGCTGCTGGGCACCCAGGTGATCCCGCGGTTCTACGAGACCGACCGCGACGGCATCCCGTCCCGGTGGGTGGAGATGGTGCGGCACACGCTGCGCGAGACCGGGCCCAAGGTGCTGGCCACGCGGATGGTCCGCGATTACGTGCAGCGGCTCTACGTGCCCGCCGCCGGCTCGGCGCGGGTCATGGCCGACGGCGGCTACGGCCCGGCGCGGGAGGAGTCCGCCTGGCGGGCCCGCCTGTCCGAGCGCTGGAGCAGCATCCGGGTCGCCCACGTGGAGGCCACCGGCGTCGGGGACACCCCGGAGATCGGCACCACCCTCGCCCTGCGGGCGGAGGTGGAGCTGCCGGGGCTGGCGCCCGAGGACGTCCAGGTGCAGGCCGCCTACGGCCGGGTCGACGACGCCGACGGGCTGCACGACGTCACCTCGGTGTTGATGACCCACGAGCACGCGGAGGGCTCGCGGCACTGGTTCACCGCGACGGTCCCGCTGGAGCGGACCGGGGCCTTCGGCTACACGGTCCGGGTGCTGCCGGACTCCGCCCACCTGGCGGACCCGGCCGAGCTCGGGCTGGTCGCCACCGCCTGAGCGGCCCCGCCGCTCGTCCCGTCCGGTCCGGGACGGTGACCGGGCGGAACCGGGCCGTGACCCCCCGCAGGACCCATCCGTCACGCCGGTCGCACCGCTCCCGTCCGGGAGGGTCGCGACCGGCGTGGCGGACCTGCCGGACCGCCCAGTTCCGTCGTCGGTCACTAGGCTTGCCGCCATGCCCGACCGCTGTGAAGTCCTGCCCGGAGACTCCGTCGTCGCCCGTCGCGGCGGCGGTCTGCTGTGGGTGGACGCTCCCGGGGCCCCCGCGCTGACGGCCGCCCTGCACGCCTGCCTGGGCGTCTCCGGCCCCGGTGCCGACCGGGTGCTGGCCGCCGTGGCCGGTCAGGTCGCCGCACTGGGCGGTGGTTCGGTCTCCTTCGCCCTCGTCCTCGTCGACACCGCGGGCGGCTCCGGCACCGGCGTCGCGCTGTGGTCCGGCAAGGGTCAGCCCGCCGTCGACGGCGTGCCCGTGGCCGGGCACCAGGTCGAGGGCGGCTGCACGCTCGCCGCGGGCTTCCAGCTGGGCTCCGGCCTGTACGTCGGCCCCGGCCAGCCGGTGCCGAGCATGCCGCCGGGCGTCGCCTACGACCTCGTCGAGGGCACCGTCCCCGGCAGCGGCGCGATGCTGCAGCTGGCCGCCGCCGCGCACGCCTCGGCCGCGATCGCGCCCAGCGCCACGCAGGCCCCCTCCTCGTTCACCGCCGGTTCCGACGCCGGCTTCGGCGCGCCCAGCGGGGGCTACGCCGCCGCCGGTGCGGCGCAGGGCCCCGGCACCGACGGCGGCGAGGCGACCGCATTCTGGAAGCCGGAGTCCTCCGCGGCGCCGATCCTCCGCTTCGACGACGGCCTGGTCGTCACCGTCGACGAGGACCTCGTCCTCGGCCGGCGCCCCGACAGCCACGAGATGGTCACCGGCGGCACCGCGCGTCCGGTCCCGATCGCCGACACCCAGAACGTGCTCTCCTCGGCGCACGCCGCGGTGCAGCGCCAGGGGCGCGAGGTCTCCCTGGTCGACCTCGGCTCGCTCAACGGCACCCACGTCGCCGGCCCGGAGGCCACCGAGTGGACCCAGCTCGAGCCCGGCGTCGCCCACCCGCTCTCCGACGGCGACCGCCTGCTGCTCGGCTGGACGGTCATCACCTTCGAGCAGCCGCAGGACTAGCTGCCCGCACCGCACCGCACCCCGACGGTGTGCGCCGAGGTGCAGCTCCCGAGCCGGCAGCTGCACCTCGGCGCACCCTGTCGTCGTCGCGGCGTCAGGGCCTCCGCAGGACGCGCAGCAGCCAGACCGTCCGGGACGGGATCTCGATCGCGCCGGGCGCGACCACCGCCGGCCGCGGCGGGGTGCCGGTCGGGTACTCCGTCGACAGCACGAACTCGTAGCCGTCGCTCCACGGCGCCCCGGGCAGCTGCACGGTCCGCGACTGCGCCCCGGCGTTGAGCCAGATGACGTAGGACTCGTCCTGCACCGGCCGCCCGCGCTCGTCGCGGTGCCGGATGCCGCGGCCGTCGAGGTACATCCCGACCGTCTGCAGGTCGGTGTCGAACCAGTCGGCCGTGGTGAGCTGGCCGCCGTCCGGGGCGAACCAGGCGAGGTCGCGGGTGCCGCCGGTCCCCGGGATCTCGTGCCCCTCGAAGAAGGCCACCTGCCGCAGCACCGGGGAAGAACGCCGGACCTCGACCAGCCGCGACACGAAGGTCAGCAGGTCGCCGTCGACGCCGTCCCAGTCGATCCAGGAGATCTCGTTGTCCTGGCAGTAGGCGTTGTTGTTGCCGCCCTGGGTGCGGCCGAGCTCGTCGCCGGCGGTGATCATCGGCACCCCGGTCGACAGCAGCAGCGTCGTCAGCAGGTTGCGCACCTGCCGGGCGCGCAGCTCGGTGATCCCCGGGTCGTCGGTGGGGCCCTCGACGCCGCAGTTCCAGTTCCGGTTGTGGCTCTCGCCGTCCCGGTTGTCCTCGCCGTTGGCCTCGTTGCGCTTCTGCTGGTAGGTGACCAGGTCGCGCATGGTGAAGCCGTCGTGCGCGGTGACGAAGTTGACGCTGGCGAACGGGCGGCGGCCGTCGGAGCGGTAGAGGTCCGAGGAGCCGGTCAGCCGGTAGGCCAGGTCGCGGACGCCCACGCGCGCGCCGGACCACACGTCGCGGACGGTGTCGCGGTACAGGCCGTTCCACTCGGTCCACAGCGGCGGGAAGTTGCCCACCTGGTAGCCGCCCTCGCCGATGTCCCAGGGCTCGGCGATGAGCTTCACCCGGCTGATCACCGGGTCCTGGTGGACGACGTCGAAGAAGGCCGACAACCGGTCGACGTCGTGCATGGAGCGGGCCAGGGCCGCGGCTAGGTCGAAGCGGAACCCGTCGACGTGCATCTCGGTGACCCAGTACCGCAGCGAGTCCATGAGCAGGCCGAGGACCTGCGGGCGGCGGACGTCGAGGGTGTTCCCGCAGCCGGTGTAGTCGGTGTAGCGCGCGGGGTTGGCGCCGTCGAGCCGGTAGTAGCCGCGGTTGTCGATGCCCTTGAACGACAGGGTGGGCCCGGTCTGGTCGCCCTCGGCGGTGTGGTTGTAGACGACGTCGAGGACCACCTCGATGCCGGCCGCGTGCAGCGCCTTGACCATCGCCTTGAACTCGGTGACCTGCCGGCCGCCCGAGCCCGACGCGCTGTAGGCGGCGTGCGGGGCGAAGTAGCCCAGGGTGTTGTAGCCCCAGTGGTTGGTCAGCCCGCGCCGCAGCAGGTGCGGCTCGCTCACGAAGTGGTGCACCGGCAGGAGCTCGACGGCGGTGACGCCGAGGGACTGCAGGTGCTCGACGAACGCCGGGTGGGCCAGCCCCGCGTAGGTGCCGCGCAGGGCCGGGGGGACGTCGGGGTGGCGCATCGTCGCCCCGCGGACGTGCACCTCGTAGATGACGGTGTCCGACCAGGGCGTGCGCGGGGACCGGTCGCCGTCCCACGGGAAGGGGTCGTGGACGACCACGCCGCGCGGCACGTACGGCGCCGAGTCGGTGGGGTCGGGGACACCGGAGTCGACGGCGTCGGCAGGGTGCCCGAACAGCGACGGGTGCAGGGTCAGCTCGCCGTCGACGGCGCGGGCGTAGGGGTCCAGCAGCAGCTTGGCGGGGTTGTGGCGCAGGCCCGCACCGGGGTCGTAGGTGCCGTGCACCCGGTAGCCGTAGCGCTGGCCGGGGCCCACCCCGCTGACCCGGCCGTGCCAGACCTGGTGGGTGTTCTCCTGGAGCCGGTGGCGGTGCTCGGTCCCGTCGGGGTCGAACAGGCACAGGTCGACCGCCTGTGCCCCGGCCGACCACAGCGCGAAGTTCGTGCCGTTGCCGTCCCAGTGCGCGCCCAGCGGCGCGGGGGAGCCCGGCCAGACCTCGAGGTCGTGCATCGCCCGGTTCTGCATCGCCCGATCCTGCCAACCCGGACGCCGCGGTGGGTTGGTTGGATGGGCACGTGTCGAGCACCGCGTCATCCGGCCCGGCCGTCCCCGGTCCCGCCCGGTCCGAGTCCGCCGCCGAGCTCGTCGCCGAGCTGCGGGGCGTCGACGTCGTCCGGGGGGAGACCCACCTGCTGCGCGGGGTCGACTGGACGGTGCGGGCCGACGAGCGCTGGGTGGTGCTGGGCCCCAACGGCGCGGGCAAGACGACGCTGCTGCAGCTGGTCTCCGCGCACATGCACCCCACGCGCGGGGAGGTGCGGCTGCTGGGGGAGACCCTCGGCGCGGTCGACGTCTTCGAGCTGCGGCCGCGGATCGGGCTGACCAGCGCCGCGCTGGCGCAGCGGATCGGCCCCGGCGAGCGCACCGGCGACGTCGTCGTCTCCGCGGGTTACGCCGTCGTCGGCCGCTGGCGGGAGCGCTACGACATCGCCGACCTGACCCGCGCCGCGATGCTGATGCGGCAGTGGGGCGTGGAGGCCTTCGCGAACCGGCCGTTCGGCACGCTGAGCGAGGGCGAGCGCAAGCGGGTGCAGATCGCCCGCGCCCTCATGCCCGACCCGGAGCTGCTGCTGCTCGACGAGCCCGGCGCGGGGCTGGACCTCGCCGGCCGCGAGGACCTCGTGGCCCGCCTGTCGGACCTCGCCGGCTACCTCTACGCGCCGGCGCAGGTGCTGGTGACCCACCACGTGGAGGAGATCCCGCCCGCCTACACCCACGCCCTGCTGCTGCGCGGCGGCGAGGTCGTCGACGCCGGGCGGCTGGACCGCGTGATGACGGCGGAGGGCCTGTCGGAGACCTTCGGCGTGCCGCTGCGGCTGGACCGCTCCGAGGGCCGCTTCGCCGCCCGGCGGGCTAGGTGACCGGCCGCCCTCGTTAGGGTGCCGGGGACGACGACGTCCCACCCCCGGAGGCCCCGCGTGAGCGCACCCGAGTTCGTGACCCTGCAGGTCGAGGACGGGGTGGGCACCATCCGCCTCGACCGGCCCAAGATGAACGCGATCAACGACCAGCTGCACCGCGAGGTACGCGCCGCGGCGATCGAGGCCTCCGGTCGCGACGACGTGCGCGCGGTCGTCGTCTACGGCGGGGAGCGGGTCTTCGCCGCCGGCGCCGACATCAAGGCGATGGCCCAGCTCGACGCCCGCGGTATGGCCGCGTGGGGCCGGGAGCTGCAGGAGTCGTTCATCGCCGTCCAGCGCATCCCCAAGCCGGTCATCGCGGCGATCACCGGCTACGCCCTCGGCGGCGGGTACGAGCTGGCCCTGTGCGCCGACTTCCGCGTCATGGGGGCCGGCGCCAAGGTCGGCCAGCCGGAGATCCAGCTCGGCATCATCCCCGGCGCCGGCGGGACCCAGCGGCTGGCGCGGCTGGTGGGCCCGGCCAAGGCCAAGGACCTCGTGTTCACCGGCCGGCACGTCGGTGCTGAGGAGGCCCTGGAGATGGGCCTGGCCGACGCGGTCGTGCCCGACGACGAGGTGTACTCCACGGCGGTGGCGATGGCCCGCCGGTTCGCCGCCGGCCCGACGCTCGCGCTGGGCGCGGCGAAGCAGGCCATCGAGGACGGCCTGGACATGACGCTGCCGCAGGGGCTGGCCCTGGAGACCCGGCTGTTCTCCGGGCTCTTCGGCACCGAGGACCAGCAGGTCGGCATGCGCTCCTTCGTCGAGAACGGCCCCGGCAAGGCGACCTTCACCGGTCGGTGACCAGGGCGGGTCCGGTGTCCCCGACCGGGTAGTTCTCCGGCTGTTCTCCGCACCGTCGCCGTTCCGGCTCACCTGGCGGCCCTCCGTCTGTCACCATCCCGGAGGCTGCCGGACCCGCAAGCCGCGGTGCCCGGCTCTGACACCTGGAGGAACTCCGTGCGACGCAGCACCCCCAAGACCGCCGTGGTCGTGCTCACGGCCGGCCTGACCCTCGCCGCCTGCGGCGGGAGCGACGACGGGGGAGGCAGCGGTGGCGGCGGCAGCAACAGCGACGCCGCGGAGGCCACCTCGCTGTCGGACTTCGGCTCGATGGACGACCTCGTCGCCGCCGCACAGGAGGAGGGCGAGCTCAACGTCATCGCGCTGCCCCCGGACTGGGCGAACTACGGCGAGATCATCTCCACGTTCGAGGAGAAGTACGACATCCAGGTCAACAGCGCCTCGCCCGACGGCTCCAGCCAGGACGAGCTCAACGCCGTCGAGAGCCAGCGCGGCCAGGACCGCGCCCCCGACGTCCTCGACCTGGGCACCGCGTTCGCCCGCCAGGCGCAGGCGCAGGACCTGCTCGCGCCGTACCAGGTGGAGACGTGGGACGAGATCCCCGAGGGTCAGAAGGACCCCGAGGGCCACTGGTACAACGACTACGGCGGCTACATCTCGATCGGCTGCAACGCCACGATCGTCGGTGAGTGCCCGCAGACCATGCAGGACCTGCTCGACCCGCGGTACCGCGGTCAGGTGTCGCTCAACGGCAACCCGACCCAGGCCGCGGCCGCGTTCGCCGGTGTCTGGTCGGCCTCGCTGGCCAACGGCGGCGACCTCGACGACATCGGCCCCGGCATCGACTTCTTCGTCGAGCTCAAGGACGCCGGCAACTTCAACCCGGTCGAGAGCACCCCGGCCACCATCGAGAGCGGCGAGACGCCGATCGTCCTCGACTGGGACTACCTGAACGCCGCGTACGCCGACGGCCTCGCCGAGGTCGGCACCACGTGGGAGGTGGCCGTCCCCAGCGACGGGCTCTTCGGCGGCTACTACAGCCAGGCGATCAGCGCCTACGCGCCGCACCCGGCGGCCGCCCGGCTGTGGCAGGAGTTCCTCTACAGCGACGAGGGTCAGAACCTGTGGCTCGCCGGGGGCGCCCGTCCGGTGCGCCTGCCGTCGATGCAGGAGGCCGGGACCGCCGACGCGGAGGCGCTCGCCGCCCTGCCCCCGGTCGAGGGGGACGTGGAGTTCCCGACCGAGGAGCAGGAGGGCGCCGCCAAGGAGGTCGTGACGGCCCGCTGGAACGAGGAGATGTCCGGCTGAGCACCACCCTGGACGATCCAGCCGCCCCCGGCGCGCCGGCTCCCCGCACCCGCGGGGGTCGGCGCGTCGGCGCGCGCCGTGCCCGCCTGCTCAGCGCGCTCGGCACGCTGCCGTTCTTCGTCTACGTCGCGGTCTTCCTCCTGCTGCCCCTGGGCGTGCTCGCCGTCGAGGCCTTCCGGGTCACCGACCCGGTCACCTTCGACGACGGCTGGTCGACCGACAACATCGGCCGCATCACCGAGGGCGCCTACGGGCGGGCCTACCTGGGCAGCCTGCAGCTGTCGGCGGTGACCGCCGTGCTCGGGGCCGTCCTCGGCCTCGCGCTGTCGGTCGCCCTGCTGCGGTCCCGCCGCGGGCGGCTGCTGCGCCGCCTGGTGCTGACCGCCTCCGGCGTGCTGGCCAACTTCGGCGGCGTCCCGCTGGCGTTCGCCTTCCTGGCCACCATCGGTACGGCCGGCGTCGTCACCTCGCTGCTCACCGAGACCCTCGGTCTCGAGGGCTTCTCGCTCTACTCGATGACCGGCCTGGGCCTGGTCTACCTGTACTTCCTCATCCCGCTCATGGTCCTCACCATCACGCCGGCCCTGGAGGCGCTGCGCCCGCAGTGGCGCGAGGCGGCCGACAACCTGGGCGCCAGCAGCTGGCAGTACTGGCGGTACGTCGGCGGCCCCGTCCTCGCCCCCCCGGTCCTCGGCGCGACGATGCTGCTGTTCGCCTCGGCGTTCGCCGCCTACGCCACCGCCAAGGCGCTGGTGGGCAGCAGCGTCCCGCTGGTCACCCTGCAGATCGCCGACTCGCTGTCGAGCAACGTGGTGGTCGGCGCGGAGAACCTCGGCAAGGCGCTGGCCCTGGGCATGGTCGTGCTCGTCGGGATCGTCATGGTCTTCTACGCGTGGGTCCAGCGGCGCGCCCAGCGGTGGCTGGCATGACGGTCGCAGGCAGGACGGTGGCGACGTGACGGCCCTGGCGACCGGGGTCACCGGTGCCGGCAGCGTCGCGCCGGAGACGCCGGTCCGGCGGGGCCGCCGCGGCGCCGGCTGGTGGCGCTGGGTCGTGTTCGCCCTGCTCGGCGTCTACTTCCTGGTGCCCCTGGGTGCCTCGATCTGGTACACCGTCCGCGACCGGCGCGCGGGCGGCGTCACCCTCGAGCCCTACACCCGGATCCCGGGCGCGGAGGGCTTCGCCGAGGCCTTCAGCCGTTCGCTGCTGCTCGCGCTCCTGACCGTCGTCCTCGCGCTGGTGCTCGTGCTGCCGGTCGTGGTGCTGGTCGAGCTGCGGCTCCCGCGGCTGCGGACGGCGGTCGAGCTCATCACGCTGCTGCCCCTCGTGCTGCCGCCCATCGCGCTCGTGGTCGGCGTCCGCAGCGTGCTGGCGTGGGCGCCGGACTACTTCCTCGGCACCCCGCTGGCGGAGTTCATGTTCGCGCTCCAGGAGCCCGAGCTGCCGTGGATCCTGGTGCTCGTCTACGCCGTGCTGGCCATGCCGTTCGTCTACCGCGCGCTGGACGCCGGGGTGCGCGGTGCAGGGCTGCGCACCCTCACCGAAGCCGCCCGCAACCTCGGGGCCTCGTGGCCGCGGGTGATGCTGTGGGTCGTCCTGCCCGTGCTGCGCACCTCGGTGCTCAACGCGGCCTTCCTGACCGTGGCGCTCGTCCTGGGCGAGTTCACCGTCGCCAACATCCTGGGCTTCGAGACCTTCCCGACCTGGATCGTCAAGGCGGCGGGGGCCGAGCCGCAGTTGTCAGTCGCCGTCTCGGTGCTGTCGCTGCTGCTCACCTGGGCGCTGCTCCTGCTGATCTCCGCGCTGGACCGCCAGCGCCGTGGGGAGGACCCCGCATGACCGCCGTCCCGTCGACGCCCTCGTCGTCCGCCCCGCCGACGGCGGTCGCCGCCCCGCCGGCGAACGCGGCGGCGGCCGAGCTCCGGCAGCGCCCCGGCGTCACCGTGCGCCTGGAGGGCCTGACCCGGCGCTACGGCTCGGTGCTGGCCCTGGACGGGCTGGACCTCGACATCGCCGGCGGCGAGTTCCTCGCCCTGCTGGGGCCCTCGGGCTGCGGCAAGACGACGGCGCTGCGCGCGATCGCCGGCTTCGAGCAGCCGGACTCCGGGCGGGTGCTGCTCGACGGCGACGACGTCACCGCGGTGCCGGCCAGCAAGCGCGACATGGGCATGGTGTTCCAGGCCTACAGCCTCTTCCCCAACCTCACCGTCGCCGACAACGTCGCGTTCGGGCTGCGGGTGCGCCGGCGCGGCAGCAAGGGCGAGCGCCGGCAGCGCGCCGCTGAGCTGCTGGAGCTGGTCGGCCTGGCCGACCGGGCGGGGCGCTACCCCCACCAGCTCTCCGGCGGCCAGCAGCAGCGGGTGGCGCTGGCCCGCGCGCTCGCCGTCGAGCCGCGGGTGCTGCTGCTCGACGAGCCGCTGTCGGCCCTGGACGCGCAGGTCCGGGTGCAGCTGCGGGAGGAGATCCGGCGGCTGCAGCTGGAGCTGGGCATCACCACCGTCTTCGTCACCCACGACCAGGCCGAGGCGCTCTCGGTGGCCGACCGGGTGGGCGTCATGCGGGCCGGCCGGCTGGAGCAGGTCGCCTCGCCCGACGAGCTCTACGAGCGCCCCGCGACGGCCTTCGTCGCCCAGTTCGTCGGCACCATGAACCGCATCCCGGCGGTGCTGGGCGACGGCGACGTCGAGTTCCTCGGTGTGCGCCGCGAGATCCTGGGCGCCACCCCGCCACCGGGACCGGCGGTCGCACTCGTCCGCCCCGAGGGGCTGCTGGTGGCCGCCGACGACCGCGGCGCCGGGCGGGTGGTCACCCGGACGTTCTCCGGCGCGATCACCCGGCTGGCCGTCGCCCTGCCCGACGGGCTGGAGGTGCAGGTCGACGTCGCCAGCGTCGACAGCCAGACCCTGACGCCCGGGACGGCGGTCACCGTGACCCCGGCCGAGCGCCCGGCGCTGGTCGCCGCCGCCGAGCCCGAGGGGTAGCCGCCGTCCCCGGCTACCCCGTCAGGTCGAACACCCGCACCGTCGCCGTCGCCAGGTCGGTGACGTAGGCGCGGGTCCCGTCGGGCGAGACGCCGACGCTGGTCGGCGACTCCCCGGCCGGCACGCTCGCCGTCACCGCGAGCGTGTCGGCGGTGACCACCGACATCGTCCCGCCGTCGACGTCGGCGGTGTAGAAGCGGCGGCCGTCCGGGGCCCAGGTGACGTCCTGCGGGCGCAGCCCGACCGGGCCGGAGGCGACGAGCTGCTCGCTCGCGGTGTCGACGACGTGGACGTCGCTGCTGTCGAACGCGACGACGGCCACGCGGCTCCCGTCCGGGGAGACGGCGACGCTGTGCGGCGAGTCCCCTGCCGGCAGCGTCCCGAGGACCCGGCCGTCGTCGGTGAGGTCGAGCACGGACAGGACGTCGGACTCGTGGTTGGCCGTGTAGGCGCGCGTGCCGTCGTCGTTGAGCGCGATCCAGTGCGGGTTCGGCGGCACCTCGTAGGAGTCGACCTCGGTCGCCGTCGCGGTGTCGAGCACCTCGACGCGGCCCTCGTTGTGCAGGGGGATGTAGAGCAGGCGGCCGTCGGAGGAGACCGCGGGGGCGAACGGCCGGAGCCCGACCTCGACGGTGTCGGTCACCAGGTTGGTCGCGGTGTCGACGAAGACGACGGCGTTCTCGCTGTAGTCGGCGTTGTAGACGGTGATGTACGCGCGGTCCCCGGCCGGGGAGAAGGTGACGAACTGCGGCGGGCCGGCGTCGATCCCGATCGTCGCGTTGACCTCCAGCGAGGTCGTGTCGAGCACGGAGACGACCCCCTCGTCTCGGTGCGCGACGTAGGCGTAGCGCCCGTTGGGTGCGACGGCCAGGTACCCAGGCGTCGGCGGGACGGGCACCGGCTCGCCGACCGCGGTCGGGACCGCGATGCTGGCTGCGAGGGCCGGTACCTGCTCGTCCTGGCGGTCGTCGGCGTCGGCGCCGGCGTCGGCGTCGGTCGACGCGGTGCTGCCGCCGGCCGCCGGGGGGCTCGCGTCGTCGTCGCCGTTCCGCGGCAGGAGCCAGACGGCGAGGAGCCCGGCGACGACCAGCAGCGCGGTGAGCGCCGCCGTCACCGCCGCCCGGGGCCCACGCCGGCGCCCGCGGCCGGGCCGGCCCGGCGGGACCCACGCGCCGGGCGGAGGGGGTCCTGACCCCGCAGGGGACGGGAGGGGGTCCACCGAGCGGTGCGTGCCGTCGCCGCTGACCAGCCCGATCTCGGTCGGCGGAGCGACCGGCGCAGGCTGCCCGACGACGGCCGGCGTCCGGGTGGTCTCCGGTGCCCGCGGTGCGACCGGCTCGATCCGGGCGGCCGGCGCGGCCGTCAGCGCGGCGAGAGCGGCGGCGACCAGCTCCCCGGGGGTGTCGAACCGGTCCTCCGGCCGCTTCGCCATCCCGCGTGCCACGACGTCGTCGAGGGCACGCGGCACCCCCGGGACCAGCTCGCTGGGCCGGGGCGGATCGGTGTACAGGTGCGCGTACAGCAGCGACGGCAGGTCGGTGCCCCGGAACGGGCGCTGCGCGGTGACCGACTCGGCCAGCACGCAGGCGAGGGAGTAGACGTCGACCCGGCCGTCCAGCGGCTGGTTGGTGAAGCGCTCCGGCGCCATGTAGTCCAGAGTCCCGACGGTCGCCCCGGTCATGGTCAGCGACGTGCTGGTGCTGCCCACCGACCGCGCGATCCCGAAGTCCACGACGTAGACGAAGTCGCTCGCGGTCACCAGCACGTTGCTGGGCTTGACGTCCCGGTGCACGAGCCCGTCGTCGTGCGCGGCCTGCAGCGCCTCGGCCACCTGGGCGAGCAGTGCCACGGCCCGCGCGGGGGGCAGCGGGCCGTCCTCGAGCAGCTTGCCGAGGTCGCGTCCGTCGACGAGCCGCATGTCGATGTAGAGCCGGCCGTCGATCTCGCCGTAGTCGTGGATGGGGATGACGTGCGGCTCGCGCAGTCGGGCGGCCACGTGGGACTCGCGGCGGAACCGGCTGGCGAACTCGCGGTCGCCGTTGAGCTGCTCGGGCAGCACCTTCAGGGCCACCCAGCGGTCCCGGCGGGTGTCGCGGGCCCGCCAGACCTCGCCCATGCCCCCGACCCCGAGCAGGTCGACGAGTTCGTACGGGCCGAACGGGCGCGGGGTCATCGGGTCTCCCTCGGCGGCGCGGCACCGGACTGCGCCCGCGCCGCAGCGTAGGGCGCGACGCGCGCGCCGGGAAGGTCGCGCGGGCGGGTGGGAGCCGTGCGCCACGATGGCCCGGTGAGCGCACCGGACGGCACCGACCTCGACCGCTCCGACCCGGCCGGCCGGGCCTGGGTCGACCGGGCGGTCGCCGCCGTGGAGGCCGACGCGCACCGCAGCGCCGACACCCACCTGCGGACCTACCCGCTGCCGCCGGAGTGGGGCGTCGACCTCTACCTGAAGGACGAGTCGACGCACCCCACCGGGAGCCTCAAGCACCGGCTCGCGCGCTCGCTGTTCCTGTACGGGCTGTGCTCGGGGCAGATCACCGAGGGGACGACGGTGGTCGAGGCCTCCAGCGGGTCGACCGCGGTCAGCGAGGCGTGGTTCGCCCGCATGCTGGGGCTGCCGTTCATCGCCGTCATGCCCGCCTCGACCAGCGCCGAGAAGGTCGCGCTCATCGAGTTCCACGGCGGCCGCTGCCACTTCGTGACCTCCGCCCCCGACATGTACGGGGAGGCCCGCCGGCTGGCGGCCGAGTGCGACGGGTACTACCTGGACCAGTTCACCCTCGCCGAGCGGGCCACCGACTGGCGGGGCAACAACAACATCGCCGAGTCGGTCTTCGAGCAGATGGCGATGGAGCGGCACCCGGTGCCCGAGTGGGTCGTCGTCGGCGCCGGGACCGGCGGCACCAGCGCGACCATCGGCCGCTACCTGCGCTACCGCCGGTTCCCCACCCGGCTGGCCGTCGTCGACCCGGAGAACTCGGCGTTCCTCCCCGGCTGGGCGGCCGGGCGGACGGACTGGACGACGGGGAGGTCCTCGCGCATCGAGGGCATCGGCCGGCCACGCGTGGAGCCCTCGTTCGTCCCCACCATCGTCGACCGGATGATCCACGTGCCCGACGCGGCGTCCCTCGCGGCGATGCGGCACCTGGCGACGGCGACCGGCCGGCGGGCCGGGGGCTCGACCGGGACCAACCTCTGGGGCGCGTTCGGACTGGTCGCGGAGATGCTCCGGACCGGCCGGCAGGGCAGCGTGGTCACCCTGCTGTGCGACGGCGGGGAGCGCTACGCGCACACCTACTACTCCGACGAGTGGGTCGCCGCCCAGGGGCTGGACCTCGCCGCGCCGGCCGCGGTGCTGCGCCGGTTCGCGGAGACGGGGGAGTGGCTGCCCGCCGGGTGACGGGGCTCACCGGCCTCCGCCGTCCCGGCCGTCTTTACCTGGAAGTAACCTCGATGATCGGAGCCAGGCGGGCCGTCGGGCTCGCGTCCCTGACCGATCGCGGAGGTATGTCTGGCGATGAACATCGTCGTTCTGGTCAAGCAGGTCCCGGACTCGGGAACGCAGCGTTCCCTGGACCCGTCGGACAACACCGTCGCCCGTGCCGGCGCGGACAACGTCGTCAACGAGATCGACGAGTACGCCATCGAGGAGGCGCTGACCGTCAAGGAGGCGCAGGGCGGCGAGGTGACCGTGCTGACCGTGGGCCCGGCCAGCGCCACCGACGCGATCCGCAAGGCGCTGTCGATGGGCGCGGACAAGGCCGTGCACGTCGTCGACGACGCCATCCACGGCTCGTGCGCCATCCAGACCTCGGCGATCCTCGCCGCCGCGCTGCAGCAGATGGACTACGACCTCGTCCTCACCGGCGCCACCTCGACCGACGGCCAGGTGGCGGTCATGCCCGCCCTGCTGGCCGAGCGCCTCGGGCTGCCGCAGCTGTCGGGCGCGCAGAAGCTCAGCGTCGAGGGCTCCACGGTGAAGGTGAACCGGCAGACCGACGGCGGCTACTGGGCCCTGGAGGCCCCGCTGCCGGCGATCGTGTCCACCTGGGACACCATCAACGAGCCGCGCTACCCGTCCTTCAAGGGCATCATGGCCGCGAAGAAGAAGCCGGTCGAGACCAAGTCCCTGGCCGACCTGGGCATCGACCCGTCGACCGTGGGTCTGGGCAGCGCCACCACCTCGGTCGTGGACTTCGCCGGCCGCCCGCCGAAGGGCGAGGGCGTCAAGGTGACCGACGAGGGCGACGGCGCGCAGAAGTTCGTCGACTACCTCGCCAGCCAGAAGATCGTCTGACCCGGATCGACGCGGAAGAGGAGACGAAGCAGTCATGGCAGAGGTCCTGGTCCTGGCCGAGCTCAACCCCACCGGCGACGGTGTGCGCAAGACGACGCTGGAGGCGCTGACCGCCGCCCGCGCGCTCGGCGAGGTGTCGGCGGTCGTCATCGGTGCCCCCGGTGTCGCCGCGGGTGTGCGTGACCGGCTCGCCGAGTACGGCGCGGCCACGGTCTACGTCGCCGAGAGCCCCGAGGTCGACGAGTTCCTCGTCGCCCCCAAGGCCGAGGTGCTGGCCCAGCTGGTGGGCGAGAAGTCGCCCGCGGCCGTGGTCATCCCCTCCTCGCCCGAGGGCAGGGAGGTCGCCGCCCGCGTCGCGCTCAAGACGGGCAGTGGCTTCCTCACCGACGTCACCGAGATCACCCCCGACGGCACGGCGACGCAGCTGGCCTTCGCCGGCCAGGTCATCGTGCACTCCAAGGTGAACGTCGGGACGCCGATCTACACGCTGCGCGGCAACTCCGTGGCCCCCGAGCCGGCTCCGGCCGCGGGCACCGAGCAGCAGGTCGCCGTCCAGATCTCCGACGCGGCCAAGCAGACCCGCGTGGTGGACCGCGTCGTCGAGCAGAAGTCCTCGCGCCCGGAGCTCACCGAGGCGGCGATCGTCGTCTCCGGTGGTCGCGGTGTCGCCTCGGCGGAGAACTTCTCCGTCATCGAGGGCCTGGCCGACTCCCTCGGTGCGGCCGTCGGCGCCTCGCGTGCCGCGGTGGACTCCGGCTTCTACCCGCACAGCTTCCAGGTCGGGCAGACCGGCAAGACGGTGTCGCCGCAGCTGTACGTCGCGGTCGGCATCTCCGGCGCCATCCAGCACCGCGCCGGCATGCAGACCTCGAAGACCATCGTGGCCATCAACAAGGACCCCGAGGCCCCGATCTTCGAGCTCGCCGACTTCGGCGTGGTCGGCGACCTGAACGTCGTCGTGCCGCAGGCCACCGAGCAGATCACCGCCCGCAAGGGCTGAGAGCCCGCTGCCCCCGCGCCGCGCCCCGCGCGACGCGGGACCCGGCAGCAGGGCCGTTCCAGCACGTCGCCGGCGCCGGTCCCCTCCTCGGAGGGGACCGGCGCCGGCGCGTGTGCGGGGCCGGGAAGCAGGAGGAGGACCAGGGGGTTGTCCGCAGACGTGGGCGAGGGCGTGTTCGGGCGGCAGTACGGCACGCGGACGGCCGGGCTGCTCATGCTCGTCACCTTCGTGGCCTTCGAGGCCATGGCCGTGGGGACGGCGATGCCGACCGCGGTCGCCGAGCTGGACGGGCTGGCCTGGTACGGCTGGCCCTTCTCGGCCTACCTCGTCTCCTCGGTCGTCGGGATGGTCCTCGGTGGCGACGTCGGCGACCGGCGGGGGCCGCGGACGGCGCTGCTGGCCGGGGTCGTCGTCTTCGCCGCGGGTCTGCTGATCGCCGGTCTCGCCGGGTCGATGGCGGCCCTGGTCGGCGGCCGGGTGGTCCAGGGCCTCGGGTCGGGGCTCATCGCCGTGTCGCTGTACGTCGTGGCCGGCCAGGCCTACCCGGCGTCCCTGCGCCCGGCGCTGTTCGGCGCCTTCTCCACCGCCTGGGTGCTGCCCGCGCTGATCGGCCCGGTGGTCTCCGGCCTGGTCACCGAGCACGCCTCGTGGCGGCTGGTCTTCCTCGGCCTGCTCCCGCTGGTGCTGCTCGGCCTGCTGCTCATGCTGCCCGCGCTGCGGGTGCTGCCGGTCCCCGACGGCACCGCCGTCCCCGACCCGGCCCGGCGGTGGTGGGCCGGCCTCGCGGGGCTGGGCATCGCCGCGATGCAGTACGCCGGCCAGCGCCTGGACGCGCTCGCCGTGGTGCTCGCCCTCGGCGGTCTGGCCGCGCTGGTGCTGGGGCTGCGCCCCCTGCTGCCGGCGGGCACGGTGCGGGCCGGCCGGGGCCTGCCCACGGTCATCGCCTCGCGCGGCCTGCTGGCCGGGGCGTTCTTCGGGGTCGACGCACTGCTGCCGCTGACGCTCACCCACCTGCACGGCTACTCGCCGGCCGCCGCCGGGGTCCCGCTGACCGCGGGCTCCCTCGGCTGGGCGCTGGCCTCCTACCTGCAGGGCCGCTCCCCGGGTGCGTCCCGGGTGCGGCTGCTGCGGGCCGGGTTCGTGCTGCTGGCCGCGGGCGTGGCGGGCACCGCCCTGGTCACCGTGCCCGGCGTCGGCGGCTGGCCGGCCTACCTGACGTGGGCGGTGGCCGGGCTCGGCATGGGCCTGGGCATGCCCAGCGTCGGCGTCCTGCTCTTCGAGCACTCGCCGGAGCACCGGCGGGGCACGGACTCCGCCGCCCTGCAGATCTCCGACGTCACGGCGTCGGCGCTGAGCGTGGGCGTGGTCGGCGTCCTGGTCGGCGCGGCCACGGAGGGCTCCCTGCCGCTGGCGGGAGCCGTGGCCGCCGCCGTGGCGCTCCTGACGGTGATGGCGGCCACCGGTGCGCTGGTCGCCCCGCGCGCGGGTGCGACGACGGCTGGTCGGGCGGCTCCGGTGCCCGCGACTACCCTGGGTCCGGCGGTCGAGCTCGCGAGATCGCGCGAGGACGGAGCATGACGGTCAGACCGACGAGGGGCAGCGAGGGGGGTACGTGACCTACCTGGACCACGCGGCGACCACGCCGGTGCTGCCCGAGGTGCTGGCGGCGATGACCGAGCAGCTGGGCCGGGTCGGCAACGCGTCCTCGCTGCACGCCAGCGGGCGCGCCGCCCGGCGGACGGCGGAGCAGGCCCGCGAGCGGCTGGCCGCGGCGCTGGGTGCCCGGCCGTCCGAGGTGCTCTTCACCGGCGGCGGGACCGAGAGCGACAACCTCGCCGTCAAGGGGCTCTTCTGGGCCCGGCGCGAGGCCGACGCCCGGCGCCGTCGGGTCGTGACCAGCCCGATCGAGCACCACGCCGTCCTCGACAGCGTCGAGTGGCTGGCCAAGCACGACGGTGCCGAGATCACCTGGCTGCGGGTGGAGCCGACCGGCCGGGTCACGCCGGAGGCCCTGCGCGAGGCGCTGGGCGACGGCTCCGACGTCGCGGTGGCCAGCGTCATGTGGGCCAACAACGAGATCGGCACCGTGAGCGACCTCGCGGCCCTGGCCGCCGTCGCGCACGAGGTCGGCGTGCCGCTGCACACCGACGCGGTGCAGGCGGTCGGGCAGGTCCCGGTCGACTTCGGTGCCAGCGGCGTCGACGCGCTCACCATGACCGGCCACAAGCTCGGCGGGCCGATGGGGGCCGGGGCGCTGCTGCTGCGCCGTGACGCCGCCTGCATGCCGCTGCTGCACGGCGGCGGCCAGGAGCGCGACGTGCGCTCGGGCACGCTCGACGTCGCGGCGATCGTCGGCCTGGCCGTCGCGGCCGAGGCCGCCGTCGCCGGCCGGGAGGACCGCGCCGAGCGGCTCATGGCGCTGCGGGACCGGCTGGTCGCCGGGGTGGTGCGGCAGGTGCCCGACGCCCAGCTCAACGGCGCCCCGCTGGACGACGAGCTCGCCGGCGGGCCCGGCCGGCTGCCCGGCAACGCGCACCTGTCGTTCCCCGGCGCCGAGGGCGACGCGCTGCTCATGCTCCTCGACGCCCGTGGCGTCGAGTGCTCCACCGGGTCGGCGTGCAGTGCCGGCGTCGCCCGGCCCAGCCACGTGCTGCTCGGCGTGGGTGCCGACGCGGACCGGGCGCGCAGCTCGCTGCGGTTCTCGCTGGGCACGACCTCCGCCGCGGCCGACGTCGACACGGTGCTCGACGTCATCGCGCCGGTCGTCGAGCGGGCCCGGCGGGCGGGGATGAGCCGGGTGTGAGGCCGGCCCGATGAGGGTCCTCGCCGCCATGAGCGGCGGGGTGGACTCGGCGGTCGCCGCGGCGCTCGCGGTCGACGCGGGGCACGACGTCACCGGCGTGCACCTGGCGCTGTCCCCGGACCGGCAGACGCTGCGCAGCGGCGCCCGCGGCTGCTGCAGCGTGGAGGACGCCCACGACGCCCGCCGGGTCGCCGACGAGCTCGGCATCCCGTTCTACGTGTGGGACCTCGCCGAGCGGTTCACCGCCGACGTCGTCGAGGACTTCGTCGCCGAGTACGCGGCCGGGCGCACCCCCAACCCCTGCCTGCGCTGCAACGAGAAGATCAAGTTCAGCGCCGTGCTCGACCGGGCGCGGGCGCTGGGCTTCGACGCGGTCGTCACCGGCCACCACGCCCGGCTGTCCGGCGGCGAGCTGCGCCGTTCGGCCGACGCCGCCAAGGACCAGTCCTACGTGCTGGCCGTGCTCACCGCCGAGCAGCTCGCCGGCGCGGTGTTCCCGCTCGGGTCGATGACCAAGGACCGGGTGCGGGCCCTCGCTGCGGAGCGGGGCTTCGCCGTCGCCACCAAGGCCGACTCGCACGACATCTGCTTCATCCCCGACGGCGACACCCGCGGCTTCCTGGCCCGGCGGCTGGGCGAGCAGCCCGGACCGCTCGTCGACGCCGCCACCGGGGCGACCGTCGGGGAGCACTCCGGGGCCTACGGGTTCACCGTCGGCCAGCGGCGCGGGCTCGGTGTCAGCGTCGGCGACCAGCGGCCGCGCTACGTGCTGGGCATCGAGCCGGTCAGCCGCACGGTCACGATCGGCACCGCCGACCTCGCCGGGATCACCGAGGTGCGCACCGGCCGGCCCACCTGGACGGGGCCCGCGCCGCGGCTGCCGCTGCGCGCCGAGGTGCAGCTGCGGGCGCACGGCACCCCGGTGCCGTGCGACGTCACGGCTGCCGGCGACGGCGGCCTGGTCGTCGCGCTGGACGACGAGCAGCGCGGGGTGGCGCCGGGGCAGTCCGCCGTCCTCTACCTGCCGGACCCCGGGCGCGGCGACCTCGTGCTCGGCCAGGCGCCGGTCGTCTCGGCGGGCCGGCCGTGACCGGCGCGGCGCGGGACAGGGCGCAGGACCCGGCGCAGGACAGGGCGCAGGACCCGGCGCAGGACAGGGCACAGGACCCGGCGCAGGAGGCCGCGGCGTGGGGCGGGGCGACCGGCGTGGGCTCGCTGCCGGGCACCGACCCGGTCGAGGCGCTGCGCGTCGTCCTCGGCGAGCTGCCCGAGCTGCCGTACCTGCCCGAGCTGCCCGGCCGCGGCGCCGGCGCGGACATGCTCGGCCGCAGCGCCGCCCTGCTCGTCGACCTCGCCGTCGACCTGACCCCGGCGGGCTGGCGGCTGGTCCCGCGCAGCGGGGTCGACCAGCGCCGCGCCCGCGAGTTCCTGGCCCGGGACCTCGACGCCCTGCACGAGGTGGCCGGCGGGTACAGCGGCACCTTCAAGGTGCAGGCGACCGGACCCTGGACGCTGGCCGCGGGGCTCGAGCGGACCCGCGGGGACCGCGCGGTGGTCGACCCCGGTGCCCGCCGCGACCTGGCGCAGTCGCTGACCGAGGGGGTCGTGGCGCACGCCGCGGAGGTCGCGGCGCGGCTGCCGGGGGCGCGCGTCGTGGTCCAGCTCGACGAGCCCGGCGTGCCCGCCGTCCTCCAGGGGGCGCTGCCCACCATCACCGGCTTCGGCAAGCTGGCGCCGGTCGAGGCCAGCGTCGTGGAGCAGGAGCTGGCCGCCGTCGTCGGCGCGCTGCCCGGCCCCGTCGTCGTGCACTGCTGCGCGGACCGCGCGCCGCTGGAGCTGTTCCGCGCCGCGGGGGCGGCCGCGGTGTCGTTCGACTCCGGCCTGGTGCAGGACCTGGACGCGATCGGCACCGCCGTCGACGCGGGCCTGCACCTGGTGCTGGGGGTCGTCCCCGGCAGCGATGCGACCCTCCCGGCACCGAAGGCGACCGCCTTCCGGCTGCGGGCGTGGTGGAACGAGCTGGGCTTCGCCGCGGACGAGCTCGCCGCGGCGGTCACGCTCTCGCCGTCCTGCGGGCTGGCCGGCGCCACGCCCGGTTACGCGCGGTCGGCGATGACCCACGTGCGCGAGGCGGCGCGCTACCTGCTGCCGGAGTGACGGCCCGGGGGACCACGACCGGGTGATCACGGCGCGTGGACCGTCGGACCCGGCGGTTACCGTTCGACCGTGAGCACGGACGCCGACACCGACGCCCCGCAGGTCGCCGCACCGGTCGACCGGGAGGACCTCACCGAGGTCCCCGACGAGGCGCGCACGCGTCACCGCGACCTCGCCGAGGAGCTCGACCGGTACGCCTTCGCGTACTACGTGCAGGACGCGCCGCTGGTCAGCGACGGCCAGTACGACGAGCTGATGGGCGAGCTCAAGGCGCTGGAGGCGCAGCACCCGGCGCTGCTGACGCCGGACTCGCCCAGCCAGAAGGTCAACGGCGGGTTCACCGCGACCTTCGCCCCGGTCGAGCACCTGGAGCGGATGCAGAGCCTGGACAACGCGTTCAGCAGCGACGAGCTCTCCGCCTGGGCCGCCCGCGTCGAGCGCGACGCGGGCACCGGGTCGGCGTACCTGTGCGAGCTCAAGGTCGACGGCCTGGCGGTGGCGCTGCTCTACGAGCACGGCCGGCTCGTCCGCGCGGCCACCCGGGGCGACGGCACCACGGGGGAGGACGTCACCGCCAACGTGCGCACGATGGAGAACGTCCCGCAGCAGCTCACCGGTGAGGACCTGCCGGAGCTGCTGGAGGTCCGCGGCGAGATCTACTTCCCCGTCGCGGGCTTCGCGGAGGTCAACGCCGGCCTGGTCGAGGCGGGCAAGGCGCCGTTCGCCAACCCGCGCAACGCCGCGGCCGGCTCGCTGCGGCAGAAGGACGCGCGGGTGACGGCGTCGCGGCCGCTGCGGCTGGTCGTGCACGGGCTCGGGGCGGCGCGCGGGTTCCCCGTCGAGCGGCAGTCGGCCGCCTACGACCGGCTGCGCGAGCTGGGCCTGCCGGTCAGCGACCGCTACGAGGTGGTCGAGGACCTCGAGGGCGTGTGGGCCTACATCGAGCGGTACCGGGAGCAGCGGCACTCCGTCGAGCACGAGATCGACGGCGTGGTGGTCAAGGTCGACCAGGTCGCGCTGCAGCGCCGGCTCGGGTCCACCTCGCGCGCGCCCCGGTGGGCGATCGCCTTCAAGTACCCGCCGGAGGAGGCGACCACCAAGCTGCTCGACATCCGGGTCAACGTCGGCCGCACCGGCCGGGTCACGCCGTTCGCCTACATGGAGCCGGTGAAGGTGGCCGGGTCGACCGTCCAGCTGGCCACGCTGCACAACGCCTCCGAGGTCGTGCGCAAGGGCGTGCTGATCGGCGACACCGTCGTCATCCGCAAGGCCGGCGACGTGATCCCCGAGGTCCTCGGCCCGGTGGTCGCGGCGCGCACCGGCGACGAGCGGCCGTTCGAGATGCCGACCACCTGCCCGGAGTGCGGCACCGAGCTGCGGCCGGAGAAGGAGGGCGACGCCGACATCCGCTGTCCCAACGCCCGGTCCTGCCCGGCGCAACTGCGGGAGCGGGTCTTCCACGTGGCCGGCCGCGGGGCCTTCGACATCGAGGTGCTCGGCTACGAGGCGGCCATCGCGCTGCTGGAGAGCTCGCTGCTGCAGGACGAGGGCGACGTGTTCTCCCTCGACGAGGAGAAGCTGCAGCGGTCGGCGTTCTTCACCAGGAAGGACGGCACCCTGTCGGCCAACGGCCGCAAGCTGCTGAGCAACCTGCAGACCCGCAGGGACGTCCCGCTGTGGCGGGTGCTGGTCGCGCTGTCCATCCGGCACGTCGGGCCGACCGCCGCGCAGGCGCTGGCCCGCGACTTCCGCTCGCTGGACCGGATCATGGCCGCGAGCGAGGAGGAGCTGGCCGCCGCCGACGGCGTGGGCCCCACCATCGCCCGCTCGGTCCAGGACTGGTTCGCCGTCGACTGGCACCGCGACCTCGTCGAGCGGTGGCGGGCGGCCGGGGTGCGCATGGCCGACGAGGGCGAGGCCGCCGGGCCCGGCCCCCTGACCGGCGTCACCGTGGTGGTCACCGGGTCGCTGCGCGACCTCAGCCGCGACCAGGCGATCGCCGCCATCCAGGAGCGCGGCGGCAAGGTCACCGGCTCGGTCAGCAAGAAGACCGGCTTCGTGGTGGTCGGTGCGGACCCGGGCAGCAAGTACGACAAGGCGGTGCAGGTCAAGGCGCCGATCCTGGACGACGACGGCTTCCGGGTGCTGCTCGAGGAGGGGCCGGACGCCGCCCGCGCGGTGGCGACGATCGGCGACGGCAGCGAGCCCGCCCCCGACGTCCCCGTGCCGGCCGCTGAGCCCGCCGCTGACGAGCCGACCGCCGACGCGCCCGCCGGCGCGCCGGACGGGGAGCCCGCCGGGGGGACGGCCGGCGACTGACCGCCCCGGGCCGCTAGACCGGGGGCAGGTGGGCGACGCTCGCGGCGATCCCGGTCAGGTGGACCAGCCGCAGCAGCTCCGACCGGCGGAACGCCGGCCCGCCCGAGCGGCCGATCACGACCGCCGTGCGCGGCGAGCCGAACGGGGTGGCCATCATCTCGATGGCCATCTCCCGCCACCGTTCGGGCAGCCAGCCGTCCTCGCTGGGCAGCAGCCGGGGCCCGTCGAGGGGCAGCCAGGGCAGCACCAGCCCGTCGAAGGTCGGCGCGGCGTCGGAGGCCGACAGCACCTCGCACCCGCCGTCGCGGGCCGACAGCACCGCCGCCCAGCCGCTGGTGAAGACCCGCGGCAGCTCCGCGGCCAGCAGCTTGACCGCCAGCGCCGGCTCGGGGGAGCGGTCGGCCGACCGGGCCAGCGCCTCGAGCAGCTCCAGCTCGCGGTGGGTGTCCAGCGGGCCGGAGAAGGGCCGCAGCGACTCGACCTGCACCCCCGGCACGGCCTGCGCCGCCGTGATCAGGCCGTCGGGCAGCCGGTCCGGGGGCAGGTCGATGACGATGTCGTCGACGGCCACGCCGCCGCCGCGCTCCAGGACGTCGACCGACACGATGTCGACCCCGGCGGCGCCGAGCGCGGTCGCGACGGCGCCGAGGATGCCGGGCCGGTCGGGGACGACCAGCCGCAGGAGATAGGACACGGTGCCTCCGGGGCGTCCTTCGGGTGCGGGTCGATCGCCGTCGATCGGGTGAGGGGCCAGCTTCCCCCATCGCGCGGGCCCGGTCGAGCAGCCCGGGGAGAGGGGTCGACCACGGCGGTCGCCCATCCCGCCCCACGTACAGTGGCGGGGTTGGTCGCGTCCCAGGAGTGGAGTCCCACCGCAGCATGAGCACGCCGTCAGCGAACGAAGCCCTCGGGCGGGACGAGATCGCGCACCTCGCGCGGCTGTCCCGCCTCGCCCTGACCGAGGAGGAGCTCGACCGCTTCGCCGGGCAGCTCGGCGCGGTGCTGGACGCGGTCGCGCAGGTCGGGAAGGCCGACGTCGGGGACGTCGCGCCCACGACGCACGCGGTGCCGCTGACCAACGTGCTGCGCGCGGACGTCGCCACCCCGAGCCTGCCGCGCGACGTCGTCCTCGCCGCCGCGCCCGCCGCCGAGGACGACCGCTTCCGCGTCCCGCGCATCCTGGGGGAGGAGTGACCGTGAGCCGACCGGAGCACGCCGAGCTGACCGACCTCGATGCCGCCGAGCTGGGCCGCCGGCTGTCCGCGGGGGAGGTCTCCTCCGTCGAGGCGACCCGCGCCTACCTGGACCGGATCGAGGCCGAGGACGGCGCTGTCGGCGCCTACCTGCACGTCGACACCGACGCCGCGCTGGAGCGGGCGGCCGCCGTGGACGCCGCCCGTGCCGCCGGGGAGGAGCTGGGCCCGCTGGCCGGTCTCCCGGTGGCGCTCAAGGACGTCTTCGTCACCGAGGGCGTGCCGACCACCAGCGGCTCGCGGATCCTCGAGGGCTGGCGGCCGCCGTACGACGCGACCGTGACCCGGCGGCTCAAGGACGCCGGCACGGTGCTGCTGGGCAAGACCAACATGGACGAGTTCGCCATGGGCAGCTCGACGGAGAACTCCGCCTACCGGGTCACCCGCAACCCCTGGGACCTCGCCCGGATCCCCGGCGGCTCCTCCGGTGGCTCCTCCGCCGCGGTCGCCGGTGGGCTCGCCCCGTGGGCGCTGGGCACCGACACCGGCGGCTCCATCCGCCAGCCGGCCGCGGTGACCGGCCTGGTGGGGCACAAGCCGACCTACGGCTCGGTCTCCCGCTACGGCCTCATCGCGTTCTCCTCCAGCCTCGACCAGGCCGGCCCGATGGCCCGCACGGTGCTCGACGCCGCGGTGCTGCACGAGGCGATCGGCGGGCACGACCCGCGCGACTCCACGAGCATCGACGCGCCGCTGCCGCCGCTGGCCGAGTGCGCCCGCCGCGGTGCGGCCGGCGACCTGACGGGCCTGCGGGTCGGCGTCGTCCGCGAGCTGGGCGGCGAGGGGCACGCCGACGGCTACGAGGAGGGCGTGCTCGCCCGCGTGGCCGAGGCCGTGCAGCTCATCGAGGGCATGGGCGCGGAGGTCCGCGAGGTCTCCTGCCCGAGCTTCGACCTGGCGCTGCCGGCCTACTACCTGATCGCGCCGAGCGAGGCGTCGTCGAACCTGGCCCGCTTCGAGGGCATGCGCTTCGGCATCCGGGTGGCCGACGACGGCCGGCACGACCTCGACGAGGTCATGGCGCTGACCCGCGAGCAGGGCTTCGGGCCCGAGGTGAAGCGCCGCATCATCCTCGGCACCTACGCACTGTCGGCCGGCTACTACGACGCCTACTACGGCCAGGCGCAGAAGGTGCGCACGCTCATCACGCGCGACTTCACCGCCGCCTTCGCCGACGTCGACGTCCTGATCAGCCCGACGACGCCGAGCGTGGCCTTCCCGATCGGGAGCCGGGTCGACGACCCGCTGGCCATGTACGCCGCCGACCTGTGCACGCTGCCGGCGAGCCTGGCGGGGCTGCCGGCCACCTCGGTGCCCTGCGGCCTGTCCGACGGGCTGCCGGTCGGCCTGCAGATCATGGCGCCGGCGCTGGCCGACGACCGCTGCTACTCGCTGGCCGCGGCCGTGGAGGCCGCCCTCGACAGCGCCCGCGGGCACCGGCTGCTCGACGAGCTGCCGACCCGGGCCGGGGCGGCGTCGTGAACGGGCCGCTCAAGGCCGCCTGGGTGCTCACCGCCTTCGTCGTCGTGGTGGGTGCGGTGCTCTGGATCGTCAGCGGCAAGGCCGTCTTCGCCGTCTTCATCGTCCTCGGACTGCTCACCGGCGCCGGTGCCTGGATCACCGGCCGGTCCCTCCCGAAGGAGGACACGACCCCGTGACCACCACCACCCCGGACCGCCTGGTCGACCTCGACGAGGTGCTGACCCGCTACGAGCCGGTCATCGGCCTGGAGACCCACGTCGAGCTGGGCACCGTCTCGAAGATGTTCTGCGGCTGCTCCACCACCTTCGGCGCCGAGCCCAACACCCAGACCTGCCCGGTCTGCCTGGGGTTGCCGGGCTCGCTGCCGGTGGCCAACGCCGCCGCGGTCGAGCACACGATCCGCATCGGCCTGGCGCTGGGCTGCCGCATCGCGTCGTGGTCGCGGTTCGCGCGGAAGAACTACTTCTACCCGGACATCCCCAAGGGCTTCCAGACCAGCCAGTACGACGAGCCGCTGTGCACCGCCGGCCACCTCGACGTCGAGGTCGACGGCGAGACCTACCGCGTGGAGATCGAGCGGGTGCACCTGGAGGAGGACACCGGCAAGAACCTGCACGTCGGTGGCGCCACCGGCCGCATCCACGGTGCCGACCACTCGCTGGTGGACTTCAACCGGGCCGGCATCCCGCTGGTCGAGATCGTCACCCGGCCCATCCCCGGGACCGGCGCCAAGGCCCCCGAGGTCGCCCGCGCCTACGTCACCGAGCTGCGCGAGATCGTGCAGGCCCTCGGCGCCTCCGACGTGCGGATGGAGCAGGGCAGCCTGCGCTGCGACGTGAACACCTCCCTGGCGCCGACCGGCAGCCTGGAGTGGGGGACCCGCACCGAGACCAAGAACGTGAACTCGCTGCGCTCGGTGGAGCGCGCGGTCCGCTACGAGATGCGCCGCCAGGCCGCCGTCCTCGACGCCGGCGGCCGGGTGCTGCAGGAGACCCGGCACTTCCACGAGGACACCGGAAGCACGTCGCCCGGGCGGAGCAAGGAGGAGGCCACCGACTACCGGTACTTCCCCGAGCCCGACCTGGTCCCGCTGGCCCCCGACGCGGAGGAGGTCGAGAAGCTGGCCGCCGGCCTGCCCGAGCTGCCGGCCGCCCGCCGCGTACGGCTGCAGGAGGAGTGGGGGCTGTCGGCGACCGAGATGGCGTGGCTGGTCAACGCCGACGCCCTCGGGCTGGTCACCGACACCGTGGCCGCCGGCGCCTCGCCCGCCGAGGCCCGCAAGTGGTGGCTCGGGGAGCTCGCCCGCCGCGCCAACGACGCCGGCGTGGAGCTCGGCGACCTCGCGGTCACCCCGCGACAGGTCGCGGAGCTGACCGCGCTGGTCGCCGACGGCACGATCAACGACCAGCTCGCCCGGCAGACCCTCGACGGCGTGCTCGCCGGCGAGGGCGACCCGCGGCAGGTCGTCGAGGCGCGCGGACTGGCCGTCATGGGCGAGTCCGACGAACTGGTCGCGGCCGTGGAGGCGGCGATCGCCGGGGCCCCCGACGTCGTGGAGAAGGTCCGCGGCGGCAAGGTGGCCGCCCTCGGTGCGCTGGTCGGCGCGGTCATGAAGACCACCCGCGGCAAGGCCGACGCGGCCACCGTGCGCCGCATGCTCGAGGAGCGCGTCGTCGGCAGCTGATCCGTGTACGTCCGCGGGGGTGCCGGGGCACCTCCGCGGACGTGCCCGGGTCTACAGCGGGCTGTCCTGGCCCGAGGCGCCCGGCGGCAGGATGCGCAGGACCTTGTCGTCGCCCTCGCCGGGCGTGCCGATGCCGTCGCGGTTGGACGTCGTGATCCACAGCGCGCCGGTCTGCGGCTCGAGGACGACGGTGCGCAGCCGGCCGTACTGGTCGGCGAGCAGCTCCTCCGGCGCGTCCACGGGGGCGCCGGAGCCGTCGAGGGTCACCGAGTAGATCCGCTCGCCCTCGAGCGCGCCGAGGTGCAGGGTCGGCCCGGCCACCGCGCAGCCGGCCAGGCCGCCGACGGCGCCGTCGACCTCCTGCACCGGGGCGGTGGAGCCGCTGCGCTCCGTGGGGAAGCCCGCGTCGCCGCCCTCGACCACCTCGGTGAGCTCGTCGGCGCGGTCGCTCGCGTCGTCGGTGGCGAACAGCGTCTCGTCCCCGGCCAGGCACAGCGCGGTCACGTTGCTGAAGCCGCTGCTGTGCACCGGGCCGTCGCCGACGGGCTGGCCGAAGACGTCGATCCGCAGCACCTTGCCGGCCAGCGAGGCGGGGTCCTGGGCGAGCGCCGGGTTGCCCGTGTCGCCGGTGCCGACGTACAGCGAGCCGTCGAGGCCGAACAGCAGCGCGCCGCCGTTGTGCACGTCGCCGCGCGGGATGCCGGTCAGCACCGGGTTGGGCGTGCCGCCGACCGGGAAGCGCACCACGCGGTTGTCGGTGGCGGTGGACAGGTAGGCATAGACCAGCCCGTCCTCGTCGAAGGTGGGGGACAGTGCCAGGCCGTACACGCCGCCGTCGCCGCGGGCGTCGACGCCGGGGACGACCATGAGCTCACGGGCGGGCGACCGGTCGGGGAACACCTGCAGCAGCCGGCCGGTCCGCCGCTCGGCCACCAGCGCCGAGCCGTCGGGGAGCAGGGCCAGGCCGGTGGGCACGTCCAGGCCGCTGGCGACGACGTTCGGGTCGTCGGCGGGCTGGCCCGGCTGCCCGGACGGCGGGGCCGTCGGCGGCGCGGGCTGGCCCTCCGTGGGCGGTGCGACCTGCGGCGGGGCACCCTCGGGGAGCGGCCGCCAGTCGCCGGTGGGCTCGTAGCTCCCGTCGTCCCCGCAGCCGGCGACCACGGCGGTCAGGAGCAGCGCGCACGCCAGCCGGGACGCCCGTCGTCCGCGTTCCCGCCTCACTCCTCGAACAGTACGTGCGCCGGGCGACGGGGCGCCGCTCACCGGCGCGGCGGCGCGGGGACGTCGATCCGGCCGCCGGTCAGCGTGGCCAGCCGCGGCAGGTCCCGCGCCCGGAGCACCGGCAGCCGGACCTCGGTGCCGGTGGTGGTGACCAGCCAGAGTGCGCCGCGGGCACCGGCGCGCAGGCCGGCGATCCGGGTCCACGGGACGCGGCGGGAACCGATCAGGGAGCGGGCGGTGACCGCCTCGTCGTCGATGTCGACGCCCACCCGCAGCACCCAGGCGGCCGCGACCAGCGGGATCACCAGGAACACGAGGCTCCACCACGCGGCGGCGGCCAGCGGCAGCACACAGACGAACAGCACGAAGACGGGGAGCAGCGCGGTGCGGGGCATGCGCATGCGGGCAGGGGCGGCCACGCCTGCCGATGCTCCCAGACGTCAGCCGGCCAGCCGGTGCAGCCGCTCCCCGGTCTCGCTGCCCGGCGCGGCGGTGTAGACGACGAGCTGCACGCCGGGGGCGTCGGCGGGGGTGAGCTGGTGGTGCTCGAGCAGCAGGGTGCCGACCCGCGGGTGCTCGAACCGGCGCTCCCCGGAGCTGAACCGGTCGACGTCGCGGCTGGCCCAGCCGGCGCGGAAGTGCCCGCTGGCCACCTCCAGCCGGGCGACGAGCGCCACCACCTCGGGGTCGGCGAGCCGGGCGCCGGCCTCGGCGCGGAACTGGGTGAGGAACCGCCGGCTGTCGGTCTCCCAGTCGCCGAGCAGGGCGCGCACCGCCGGGTCGGTGAAGACCAGCCACAGCAGGTTGCGGTCGGCCGGGGCGGCGGCGGCGACGCCGGGGTAGAAGCGCTCGTAGGCGGCGTTCCAGCCGACGATCGCCCAGCTGGCCGTGATGGCGTAGGCGGGGGAGGGGCCGAGGGCGTCCAGCAGCCGCTGCAGGTGCGCGGGCAGCCGGTCGGGGGCCGACGACGGCGCCGGCGCCCCGTGCCCGGTCAGCCGCAGCACGTACTCGTGCTCGGCGGCGGACAGCCGCAGGGTGCGGGCCAGGGCGTCGACCACCTGCCGGGAGGGGTGGATGTCGCGGCCCTGCTCCAGCCACGTGTACCAGGTGTGGCTGACCCCCGAGAGCAGCGCGACCTCCTCGCGCCGCAGCCCCGGGGTCCGGCGCGCGCCGCCCCCGGGGAGCCCCGCGGTGGCGGGGTCGACCTGCCGGCGGCGGGAGCGCAGGAACTCGCCGAGCTCGCGCCGGGCGGGGCTGGTCACGGGACCTCCGCGGGTCGTCCGAGTGGTGGTGGCGGTACCAGTATCAGCGCTGTCTCGGCCGCGGCGGTGCCCACGCCTACCCTCTGGGTCGTGACCACGGTCGAGACAGAGCCCACCGAAGAGCACGTCCGCGCAGCCACCGTCGACGTCAAGCCCCGCAGTCGCGAGGTGACCGACGGGGACCAGAAGGCGCCGGCCCGGGCCATGCTGCGCGCCGTCGGCATGGGCGACGACGACTGGGAGAAGCCGCAGATCGGCGTGGCCTCGTCCTGGAACGAGATCACCCCCTGCAACCTCTCCCTCGACCGGCTCGCCAAGCGGGCCAAGGAGGGCGTGCACGCCGCCGGCGGCTACCCGCTGGAGTTCGGCACCATCTCGGTGTCCGACGGCATCTCCATGGGCCACGAGGGGATGCGCGCCTCGCTGGTGTCGCGCGAGGTCATCGCCGACTCGGTCGAGACCGTCATGTTCGCCGAGCGCCTCGACGGCTCGGTGCTGCTCGCCGGCTGCGACAAGTCGCTGCCCGGCATGCTGATGGCCGCCGCCCGCCTGGACCTGGCCGCCGTCTTCCTCTACTCCGGCTCGACGCTCCCCGGGAAGCTCGGCGACAAGGACCTCACGCTGATCGACGTCTTCGAGGGCGTCGGCGCCTGCGCCGCCGGCAAGATCACCCGCGACGAGCTGACGGCGATCGAGAAGGCCGCCTGCCCCGGCATGGGCTCCTGCGGCGGCATGTACACCGCCAACACGATGGCCAGCGTCGCCGAGGCGCTCGGGATGAGCCTGCCCGGCAGCGCCGCCCCGCCGGCCCCCGACAGCCGCCGCGACGCCTACGCCGTCGCCTCCGGCGAGGCCGTGGTCAACCTCCTGCGCAAGGGCATCACGGCGCGGCAGATCATGACCCGCGAGGCGTTCGAGAACGCGATCACCGTCGTCATGGCGCTCGGCGGCTCGACCAACGCCGTCCTCCACCTGCTGGCGATGGCCCACGAGGCGCAGGTCGAGCTCACCCTCGACGACTTCAACCGGATCGGCGACCGCACCCCGCACCTGGCCGACGTGAAGCCCTTCGGCCGCTTCGTCATGACCGACATCGACCGGGTCGGCGGCGTGCCCGTCGTCCTGCGGGCGCTGCTGGACGCCGGCCTGCTGCACGGTGACGTCATGACCGTGACCGGCAGGACGATGGCCGAGAACCTCGCCGACATCGCGCCGCCGGACCTCGACGGCACGATCATCCACGCGATGAACGACCCGATCCACCGCACCGGCGGGCTGACGATCCTGCGCGGCTCGCTCTCCCCGGACGGCGCGGTCGTGAAGTCCGCCGGCTTCGACGCCGAGGTCTTCGAGGGCACCGCGCGGGTGTTCGACGGCGAGCAGGGCGCGATGGACGCCGTCACGGAGGGCACGCTGCAGCAGGGCGACGTCGTCGTCATCCGCTACGAGGGCCCCCGCGGCGGCCCGGGCATGCGCGAGATGCTCGCCGTCACCGGCGCCATCAAGGGCGCGGGCCTCGGCAAGGACGTCCTGCTGCTCACCGACGGCCGGTTCTCCGGCGGCACCACCGGCCTGTGCGTCGGGCACGTCGCCCCGGAGGCCACCGACGGCGGGCCCATCGCCTTCGTGCGCGACGGCGACCGGATCCGGCTGGACCTCACCACCCGGACGCTGGACCTCCTGGTGGACGACGAGGAGCTGGCCCGCCGCCGGGAGGGCTGGCAGCCGCTGCCCCCGCGCTACACCACCGGGGTGCTGGGCAAGTACGCCAAGCTCGTCGGCTCCGCCGCCACCGGCGCCATCTGCGGCTGAGCGAGGCCCCCTCGCGAGGAGGCCGTACCGGGGCGGACGGGCGCACCCCCAAGGGGTGAGCCGGTCCGCCCCGGGCTCCAGCAGGCCCGCCGCGGCGCCGAGGTCTGCGGTGTGGACAGGCAGAGGTGGGCCCTGCTGGCGGGCACCGGCGCGGCGCTCGCGGCATGTGCCGTCGCCGCCGTGCTGTCCTCGCCGGGCGTCGGGGACGTCGCCGTGGCCGCCGCGGGCGTCGGTGCCGCCGCCGGCATCGCCCACGCCGCGTGGCGGCACCAGCGCGGCCTCCGGGGCTGGCGCCTCATGGTGGCGGCGGCGCTGTTCCCCGTCGCCGCCTTCGCCGCCTACCTCGTGGTCGCGCCCACGGACCCCGTCGACCGGGTCCTGCTGCGCTGGGTGCCCACCGTCCCCGGCTACCTGCTCGGCATCGCCTGCCTGCTGACCCTCGTCGACCGCGCCCGCTTGCGTTCCGGCGCCCGCGCCGTCGTCGAGACCGCCCTCTTCGGCGCCGCCTGCCTGACCGGCATGCAACTGCTCGTCTTCGGCCTGCAGGGCACGTGGGCGGGGACGCCGCTGCCGGCCCGCCTGGTGCTGGGCGCGGCCGTGCTGACCACCTCGGCCCTGCTGGTGGCGGCGCTCGTGCTGCTGGCCGCCGTGGAGAGCTCCCGCCAGCCGATGGCCCTGGTGCTGCTCGGCGCGGCGGTGTTCCTCACCACCGGCCGGGGCCTGGCCACGTCCGCGACGGTCGAGGGCCTGGACGGCGCGGTCACCGCCAGCCGCTTCCTGGTCGTCGTCGGCCTCGGGCTGCTGACGCTGGCCGCCACCCTGGACACCGCTCCGGTCGACGGGGACCCGGGCGAGACCGGCCCGCTCACCGGCCGGTCGGTCCGGCTCGGGTCGGTCCTCCCGCACCTGGCGATGCTCGTCGCCGTCCTCGCCGTCGGCGTCACCTACCTGTGCGGCCTCGAGCCGTCGGCGGTCACGGTCGTCGGCGCCGTCGTCTGCGTCGCCCTGGCCGGCGTGCACCGCTGGGTGACCGCGCTGGACGACGCCCGGCTGAGCACCCGCATCCTGCGCAGCGAGGCGTGGTTCCGCTCGCTCGTGCGCTCCAACGGCGACGCCGCGCTGATCCTCGACGCCGACCTGCGCATCACCTGGGCCTCGCCGACGGTCGAGCGGCTGCTCGGTGCCGGCAGCGACCTGCCCGGCCGGGACCTGCTCACCGTGACCCACCCCGCCGACGCCCTGCCCGTCGCCCGTGCGCTGCGCCCGGCCGTGGAGGGGGAGCCGGCCGCCGACCTGGTGCTGCTGCGGCTGCCGCACTCCGACGGCACCTGGCGCTGCGTCGAGGCCAGCGTCGCCGACCTGCGCTCGGACGCGCAGGTGGGCGGGATCGTGCTGCACTGCCGCGACGTCACCGACCGCCAGGCCCGCGAGCGGGCCCTGGAGGACCTCGCCTTCACCGACCCGACCACCGGGCTGCCGAACCGGGCCGGCTGCGACCGGCTCATCGAGCAGCGGCTGGCCGTCGCGGCCGGGACCGACGCCGTGGGGACCACCCTGCTGCTGGTCGAGGTCGACGGCCTGGCCGGGGTCCGGGAGGACGCCGGCCGCGACCTGGCCTCGTCGGTCCTCGTCGAGCTCGCCCGCCGGCTTCGCGTCACCGTGCGGGGCGACGAGCCGGTGGCCCGGCTGGGCGGCGACGCCTTCGCCGTCCTCGCGTCCGGGGACCCGCGCACCGGTGACCTGCTGGCCGACCGCTGCCTGTCGGCGGTCGAGCAGCCGATCACCACCGCGGCCGGGGTCTACGACCTCACCGCCGACATCGGGCTGGTCGTCCTCGAGGCGGGCACCCCGCTGGCCGAGGTGTGGACCCGTGCCGAGATCGCCGTCCGCGCCGCCCGCCTGGCCGGCCGTGGCTCGGCCCGCCGCTTCGAGCCCGTGCTGGGCGCGGCCGCCGAGCGGCGGGCGCGGCTGCGCGAGGACCTGCCGGGCGCCTGCGCGCGCGGCGAGCTGACCGTCGCCTACCAGCCCGTGGTCTCCCTGGAGGAGCAGCGCGTGGTCGGTGTCGAGGCGCTGCTGCGCTGGCGGCACCCCGAGCTGGGGGAGGTCCCGCCTGCGGAGTTCGTGCCCATCGCCGAGCGGGCCGGGGTGATCGGCGAGCTGCAGCGCTGGGCGCTGGAGCACGCCGCCCGCGCGGCGATGGCCCTGCCGGTGGTGCACGCGCCGCTGCGGCTCGGGGTCAACATCTCCGCCTCGCACGTGGCCGCCCGCACCCTCGTGGGCGACGTGGCCTCGGTGCTGCAGTGCACCGGCCTGGCGCCCGAGCGGCTCATCCTCGAGATCACCGAGGCCACGCTGGCGGCCGGCACCGACGACATCGCCGTCGACGTCGAGGCCCTGCGGCTCATGGGCGTGCACGTCGCGCTCGACGACTTCGGCACCGGGCAGTCCTCGCTCACCCACCTCAGCGCGCTGCCCATCGACGTGCTCAAGCTCGACCGGGCCTTCGTGGCCCGCGTCGACCGGGACCCGCGCAGCCGCGCGCTGTGCGAGTCGGTGATCGCCATCGGCCGCGCCCTGGGCCTGGACGTGGTCGCCGAGGGCGTGGAGACGCCGGCGCAGCTCGGCGCGCTGCGGGGCCTGGGCTGCGGCTTCGCCCAGGGATTCCTGCTCTCCCGCCCGCTGCGGCTGTCGGAGCTCACCGAGCTCATCGACAACGGCGCGGGCGTCCTGTGGCCCGGACTGGTCGGCTCGCGGTGACCCGCCCCCGCCCGTGCCTGCGGGACACGGTCGTGTTCGGGGTCGTGCTGGTCCTGCTCGGCGCCGTGTGCACCGTCGCGGAGCTCTCGGGCTCGTCGCTGGACTCCTGGGTGGTCCCCGCCTGCCTGGCGTCGGGATCCCTGGCCGCCGTCGTCCTGGTCACCCGTCTCACCGCGGGGCTGACCGGCCGCTCCGGCCGGCCCTGGCGCGCGCTGGTCGTCGCCGGCGCCCTGCTGGCCGGCGGCCAGCTGATCGCCGGGGTCCGCGGCGTCACGGCCGACCGCAGCACCGGGGGCGTCGAGGACCTGGCGATGCTGGCGGCGGCCCCGGTCGCGCTGGCCGGCGCCCTGTGGCTGATGCCGACGCGGGCCGGGCGCCGGATCGGCTCCCGCGCGCTGCTCGACGGGTCGATCCTCACCGCGTCCGTCGCGCTCCTCGGGAACGTCGCCCTCGGCGACCTCCTCCCCGAGGGCGGCGCCGCGACCGACGAGCTGCTCGCCACCGCCTACCCGCTGGTCGCCGTCGCACTGTGCGGCATCGGCCTGCTCCCGGTGACCGCCGTCGCCGAGGTCCGGCGCCGTCCGGCGACCTGGCTGCTGGTGACGTTCCTGGGCATGGCGGTCGTGGCCGTCAGCGGTGCGGTGGGGCGGGCCACCGGGGCGGCCGCGCCGCTCCTGCTCGCCGACCTCGCCTGGCTCGGCACGCTCGCCGCGGCCGCCCGCGGCGCGGCCATCGACCCCGGCGAGCCCGCCGGACCGCCGGCGCACCGCACCCTCCCGCTGCGCGGCGGGCTGGCGGCGCTGGCCGGGGCCAGCGTGCTGCTCGCCGTCCTCACCGGCGGCGCCGCCCTCGGCCGGCCGATGAGCACCGCGGAGGCCGTCGGCGGCCTCGTGGTCGTCGGGCTGATGTCGGCGCGCACCCTGCTGTGGGCGCTGGACGCCCACCGGCTCACCCGGCGCCTGCAGCGGGCGGAGCGCCGGTTCCGCGCCCTCGTGCACAGCGGGGACGCCGTGACCGTCGCGCTCGACGGCGCCGGCCGGGTCGCCTGGGCCTCGGGCCCGGTGGCCGAGCAGCTCGGCTGGGACGACGAGGAGCTGACGGGGCGCTCGCTGCGCTCCCTGCTCCACGAGGACTCCCGCGACCTCGTCGCCGGGCTCACCGCCGCCGTGCGCGCCGGGACCGCCGTCGAGCTGCCCGTCACCGTGCGGATGAGCACCGCGTCCGGACCGCGCGACGTCGAGGTGCTCGGCGCCGCGCCCGACGGCGAGGGCTCCCGCGGCCTGGTCCTGCACCTGCGCGACGTCAC
Source organism: Blastococcus sp. CPCC 205250 (assembly GCF_019799925.1). Classification (GTDB taxonomy): domain Bacteria; phylum Actinomycetota; class Actinomycetes; order Mycobacteriales; family Geodermatophilaceae; genus Trujillonella. The sequence goes on from NZ_JABGCG010000010.1 coordinate 125,638, forward strand.
CGAGCGCAGCACCACCCAGCGCGAGCTGGAGCGGATGGCCTACACCGACTTCCTCACCGGCCTGCCCAACCGGGCCCGGCTGATGGCCGCGCTGGACACCGCGATCACCCGCGCCGCCGACGGCCGCCGCGCCTGCCTGATCCTGCTGGACCTCGACGGCTTCAAGTCCGTCAACGACGTGGCCGGGCACGACGCCGGCGACCTGCTGCTGCAGGAGGTGGCCGGTCACCTCGCCGGCGCCGCCCGCGACGGCGACCTGGTGGCCCGGCTCGGCGGCGACGAGTTCGCCCTCGTGGTCGACTCCGGCCCCTCCGAGGCCCTCGCCCTGGCCGAGCGCCTGGTCGCGCTGCTGGACCGCACGCACCGGTTCCCCGGCCCGGGCGGGGCCGACGGCAGCGGCCCGCCGCTGCACGTCTCGGCGAGCATCGGCGTCGCCGAGATCGGCCGGCACGGGGACGCCTCGGCCACCATGCGCGAGGCCGACCTGGCACTGCGCACCGCCAAGGCGCACGGCAAGAACGGCGTCCGCGCCTGCGGGCAGGCCATCGTGGAGGAGACCGTCCGGCGCAGCCGGCTGGCCCGGGACCTCCCGCTGGCCATCGAGCGCGGCGAGCTGCGCGTGGCCTACCAGCCGGTCGCCGGGCTCGTGGAGCGCCGCGTCCTCGGCCTGGAGGCGCTGGTGCGCTGGGACCACCCGGAGCTGGGGGCGGTCTCGCCGGAGGAGTTCGTCGCCCTCGCCGAGGAGGACGGGCTGATCGTGCCGCTGCAGCGCTGGGTCATCCGCACCGCCACGGCCGAGCACGCCCGGCTGATCGCCGGCGGGCGCGACCTGCGCCTGGCCGTGAACGTCTCCGTCCTGCACGTGCAGGCGCGCTGCCTGGTCGAGGACGTCGCGTCGGCGCTCGAGCAGGCCGGCCTGCCCGCCGACCGGCTGATGATCGAGCTGACGGAGTCGGTGTTCGCCGACGACGCCGAGCTGCTGCGCGACACCCTGGCCGCGCTGTCCGACCTCGGCTGCGTGATCTCGCTGGACGACTTCGGCCGCGGGTCGTCCTCGCTCACCCAGCTCGCCGGCCTGCCGGTCGACGTGCTGAAGATGGACCGGGGCTTCGTCACCGGCATCGAGTCCGACCCCCGCCGGGCCGCGCTCGTGGCCGGCGTCGTCGACCTCGGCCGGACGCTGGGGATGGACATCGTCGCCGAGGGCGTGGAGACGCCGGCGCAGCTCGCCGCGCTGACCTCGCTGGGCTGCCGCTTCCTGCAGGGCTGGCTGCTCGGCCGCCCGGTGCCGGCCGCCGAGCTCCCGGCACTGGTCGACGGCTTCGACCCCGCGGTCCTCGCCGCGGCGGTGCCGGCCGACGGGGACGTGTCCCACGACACGTCCCCGGGCGTCCACCTCGTGGGACGCCTCGGTTGACGGAGGGGTCGGGGGAGGCGCACAGTGACTGCGTGCCCTCCGCCTGCCCGCTCCTCGTAGTCGCCTAGCGCGTCGGTCCCCGACCGACGCGCTGACCCCTCCGTGCCCTCGGCACGAGGGGTTTTTTTGCGCCCCGAGCAGGCGGCGCGCCACCGTCCTCACCCAGGCCCCGCCAGGAGAACGCCATGAGCACCACCACCCCGAGCGAGCACCCGACCCGCGAAGCCGCCGCCGCGCTGGCCGGTGTCGAGACCGGCGCCCGTTCGGTCGCCGAGGCAGCGCACACCCCCGCGCAGGGGATCACCGGGGCCCAGAGCCTCGTCCGCTCGCTCGAGGCGGTCGGCGTCGACGTCGTCTTCGGCATCCCCGGTGGGGCGATCCTCCCGCTCTACGACCCGCTGTTCGACTCCCGGGTGCGCCACGTGCTGGTGCGGCACGAGCAGGGCGCCGGGCACGCGGCCACCGGGTACGCGCAGGCCACCGGCCGGGTCGGCGTCTGCATGGCCACCTCCGGCCCCGGCGCGACCAACCTGGTCACGCCGCTGGCCGACGCCTACATGGACTCGGTGCCGATCGTGGCGATCACCGGGCAGGTCCCCAGCGGGGCGATCGGGACCGACGCCTTCCAGGAGGCCGACATCCGCGGCATCACGATGCCGATCACCAAGCACAACTTCCTCGTCACCGACGCCGCGGAGATCCCGCAGCGGATCGCCGAGGCGTTCCACCTGGCCAGCACCGGCCGCCCGGGCCCGGTCCTGGTCGACGTCCCCAAGGACATCCTGCAGGCGACCACCGACTTCTCCTGGCCGCCGCGGCTGGACCTGCCGGGCTACAAGCCGACGACCCGTCCGCACGGCAAGCAGGTCCGGGAGGCGGCCGCGCTGATCACCGCGGCCCGCCGCCCGGTGCTCTACGTCGGCGGCGGCGTGATCAAGGCCGGCGCGAGCGAGGAGCTGCTGGAGCTGGCCCACCTCACCGGCGCCCCGGTGGTCACGACGCTGATGGCCCGCGGCGCCTATCCCGACAGCGACCCCCAGAACCTGGGCATGCCCGGCATGCACGGCACGGTCGCCGCGGTGACGGCGCTGCAGAAGGCCGACCTCCTCGTCGCCCTGGGCGCACGCTTCGACGACCGGGTCACCGGCAACCTGGACTCCTTCGCCCCCGAGGCGAGGATCGTGCACGCCGACATCGACCCGGCCGAGATCGGCAAGAACCGCAAGGCCGACGTGCCGATCGTGGGCGACGCCAAGGAGACGATCGCCGAGCTGGTCACCGCCGTCCGGGCCGAGCACGAGGCCGGCCGCACCCCGGACCTGGCCGCCTGGTGGACCCAGCTGGACGACTGGCGCGACCGCTACCCGCTGGGCTACGACTGGCCCGAGGACGGCGCGCTGTCCCCGCAGTACGTCATCGAGCGGCTCGGGGCCATCGCCGGGCCGGACGCGATCTACACCTCGGGCGTCGGCCAGCACCAGATGTGGGCCGCGCAGTTCATCAAGTACGAGAAGCCCGGTACCTGGCTCAACAGCGGCGGCGCCGGGACGATGGGCTACGCCGTCCCCGCCGCGATGGGCGCCAAGTACGGCTGTCCCGACACCACCGTCTGGGCGATCGACGGCGACGGCTGCTTCCAGATGACCAACCAGGAGCTCGCCACCTGCGCCATCGAGGGCATCCCGGTCAAGGTCGCGATCATCAACAACGGCAACCTGGGCATGGTCCGCCAGTGGCAGACCCTCTTCTACGAGGGCCGCTACTCCAACACCAAGCTGCACCCGGTGGACGAGAACGGCGAGCGCAAGCCGGTCCGCATCCCCGACTTCGTCGCCCTGGCCGAGGCCCTGGGCTGCGTGGGCCTGCGCTGCGAGTCCCGCGAGGACGTCGACGCGGTGATCGAGAAGGCCATGGCCATCACCGACGCCCCGGTCGTCATCGACTTCGTGGTCGGTGCCGACGCGCAGGTGTGGCCGATGGTCGCCGCGGGCGCCAGCAACGACGACATCCTCGCCGCGCGGGGCCTGCGCCCGGTGTTCGGCGACGACCACGTCTGATGAAGGACCCCGCCTCCCACTCTCGGTGCCGGCCGGCACCGGAAAGGACCCCTGGGCAATGACCCGCCACACGCTGTCGGTCCTCGTCGAGAACAAGTCCGGTGTCCTGGCCCGCGTCTCGGCGCTGTTCAGCCGCCGCGGCTTCAACATCGAGTCCCTGGCCGTCGGGCCGACCGAGAACCCGGACCTGTCGCGCATGACGATCGTCGTCGACGCCGAGTCCGCGCCGCTGGAGCAGATCACCAAGCAGCTCAACAAGCTCATCGAGGTCATCAAGATCGTCGAGCTGGAGAGCGACGCCGCCGTCCAGCGCGAGCTGCTGCTGGTCAAGGTGCGCGCGCCGATGGCCGACCGCACCCAGGTGCTGCAGACGGCGGACCTCTTCCGGGCCCGCGTGATCGACGTCAACACCGACACGGTGACCCTCGAGGCCACCGGCACGCCGGACAAGCTGCAGGCGCTGCTCGCCGTCCTCGCCCCGCTCGGCATCAAGGAGATGGCCCAGTCGGGCACCGTCGCCCTGGGCCGGGGTCCGCGGTCGATGTCGGGCGCCGGTACCTTGCGCCCGGTCGAACGCACCGCCTGAACCGTCACCGAAGAGCAGAACACCACCCGAGGGAGCAACACCGCATGGCCGCCGAGATCTTCTACGACGACGACGCCGACCTGTCGATCATCCAGGGGCGCACCGTCGCGGTCCTGGGCTACGGCAGCCAGGGGCACGCGCACGCGCTGTCGCTGCGCGACTCGGGGGTCGACGTCCGCGTCGGTCTGCCCGAGGGCAGCAAGAGCCGTGCCAAGGCCGAGGCCGAGGGCCTGCGCGTCGTGACCCCGGCCGAGGCGGCCGCGGAAGCCGACCTGGTCATGATCCTCGCGCCGGACCACGTGCAGCGGCACCTGTACACCGAGTCGGTCGAGCCCAACCTGCAGGACGGCGACGCGCTGTTCTTCGGCCACGGGTTCAACATCCGGTTCGGCTACATCAAGCCCCCGGCCGGCGTCGACGTCGCCATGGTCGCTCCCAAGGGTCCCGGCCACCTGGTGCGCCGCGAGTTCGAGAACGGCAAGGGCGTGCCCTGCCTGGTCGCCGTCGAGCAGGACGCCAGCGGCACCGCGCTGCAGCTGGCGCTCTCCTACGCCAAGGGCATCGGCGGTGCCCGGGCCGGCGTCATCAAGACGACGTTCGCCGAGGAGACCGAGACCGACCTGTTCGGCGAGCAGGCCGTGCTCTGCGGTGGCGCGAGCGCGCTGATCACCGCCGGGTTCGAGACCCTCACCGAGGCCGGCTACCAGCCCGAGGTCGCCTACTTCGAGTGCCTGCACGAGCTCAAGCTGATCGTCGACCTCATGTACGAGGGCGGCATCGCCAAGCAGCGCTGGTCGGTGTCGGACACCGCCGAGTACGGCGACTACACCTCCGGCCCCAAGGTCATCGACGCCCGCGTCAAGGAGTCGATGGGCGAGGTGCTGGCCGCCATCAAGGACGGCTCCTGGGCCGCGGCGTTCATCGCCGACCAGGACGCCGGCGCGCCGGACTTCAAGGCCAAGCGGGCCGCCGCCGAGGCGCACCCCATCGAGGAGACCGGCCGCAAGCTGCGGGGCCTCATGAGCTGGGTGTCGGCGTCCGACGACTACACCGGGACCGCCGCCCGCAACTGACGGAGGACCCCCTCACCGGGTCCCGACACGACCAGGCCCCCGCTGCAGCTGCAGCGGGGGCCTCGTCGTGTCGTGCGGCGTCAGCGCGTCAGTAGCCGTAGCCGCCCTTCGGCGGGGCGCCGAAGCGGTTGGGCCGCGGGTGGCCCTCGGTGGCCCACCAGACGATGAGCAGGATGATGCCGACCAGCGGGACGAAGGCGATCAGCTGCCACCAGCCGGAGCGGTCGGTGTCGTGCAGGCGGCGGGCACCCACGGCGAGGCCCGGGATGAGCAGGCCCAGCCCGACCACGATCTGCAGGGCGGGGAACCCGATGACCTGGTCCACGATGCTGGCGACGATCGAGACGAGGAAGTTGAAGAGGTAGAACCACCAGAACTCCGACCGGCGGGCGCGACCGGAGAAGTCGGCGTACTTCGTCAGCACGGAGCGCACGGCCTCCGGCATGCCCATCGTCGCACCGGCCGCCGGGCCGGGGGCGTACGCCGGCGCGGGAGCGTACCCCTGGGGCTGGCCGTACGGCTGCTGCCCGTACTGCGGCTGCCCGTACTGCTGGCCGTGCTGCTGCCCGTACTGCTGGCCGTAGGGCTGGGCACCCTGGTCGCCCCAGCCGGGCTGGCCGGCCGGCGGGCCCTGCGGGTTGTTCGGGTCGGGGCTGGACATGCTGGGTCTTCCCTCCCATGTGTGGGTCACCGACGACGACCCCTCGGCGGTGCAGACTAGGTCCCGGAGCAGGTCGGTGGGGTGTCGTCCCCCGTCCGGGCGACCACCGGGGCGGACGGGGCGGGAGTGGTGCCGGCTCTAGGCTCTGCCCCCGTGACCGCCTCGCCCGCCGGGCCCGCGCCCGTCGTCCTGATCGCCGAAGAGCTGGCCCCGAGCGTGCTGGAGGTGCTCGGCAGCGAGGTGGAGGTCCGGCACGTCGACGGCGCCGACCGGGCCGCGCTCCTGCCCGCCCTCGCCGACGCCGCCGCGGTGCTGGTCCGCAGCGCCACGCAGATCGACGCCGAGGCGCTCGCCGCCGCGCCGAACCTGCAGGTGGTCGCCCGCGCCGGCATCGGCCTGGACAACGTCGACGTCGCCGCCGCCACCGAGCGGGGGGTGATGGTCGTCAACGCGCCGACGTCCAACATCGTCAGCGCGGCCGAGCACGCCGTCGCGCTGCTGCTGGCCGCCGCCCGGCAGATCCCGGCGGCCGACGCCTCGCTGCGCCGCGGCACCTGGAGCCGGTCGCGGTTCATGGGCGTCGAGGTCACCGGCAAGACCGTCGGCGTCGTCGGCCTGGGCCGGATCGGCGTCCTCGTGGCCCAGCGGCTGGCCGCCTTCGGCACGACGCTGATCGCCTACGACCCCTACATCCAGCCCGGCCGCGCCGCCCAGCTCGGCGTGCGCCTGGTGTCGCTGGAGGAGCTGCTCCGCGAGTCGGACTTCATCACCGTCCACCTGCCCAAGACCCCCGAGACGCTGGGGCTGATCGGCGCCGAGGAGCTGGCCACCACCAAGCGGGGCGTGATCCTCGTCAACGCCGCCCGCGGCGGGCTCGTCGACGAGGCGGCCCTGGCCGACGCGCTGCGCTCGGGGCAGGTGGGCGCGGCGGGCCTCGACGTCTACGCCACCGAGCCGACCACCGACAGCCCGCTGTTCGAGCTGCCCAACACCGTGGTCACGCCGCACCTGGGCGCCTCCACCACCGAGGCGCAGGACAAGGCCGGCACGGCGGTGGCCCACTCGGTGCGCCTGGCGCTGCAGGGCGAGTTCGTGCCGGACGCGGTCAACGTGCAGGCCGGCGGGGTCGTCGCCGAGGACGTGCGGCCGGGTCTGCCGCTGGCGGAGCGGCTCGGCACCGTCTTCACCGCCGTCGCCGGCGGGCTGGCCCAGTCGATCACCGTGGACGTGCGCGGGAAGCTCGCCGAGTTCGACGTCTCGGTCGTCCAGCTCGCCGTCCTCAAGGGCGTGTTCGCCGACGTCGTCGAGGACCAGGTCACCTACGTCAACGCGCCGCTGCTGGCCCAGCAGCGCGGGCTGGAGGTGGCGCTGACCGTCGACGTGGAGAGCCCCGACTACCGCAACCTCGTCCGGGTGCGCGGCGCGATGGCCGACGGCACGGAGGTCACCGTCTCGGGCACCCTGTACGGCAAGAACCAGGTGCCCAAGCTGACCGAGATCGACGGCTTCGACATCGACCTCGCGCTGGCGGGCCACCTGCTGTTCTTCGTCTACACCGACCGGCCCGGCGTCGTCGGCGCGGTCGGTGCGGCGCTGGGCGAGGCCGCGGTGAACATCGCCGGGGCGCAGGTCAGCCGCACCACCCGCGGCGGAGAGGCGCTCATGGTGGTGACCGTGGACAGCCCCGTGCCGGCCGAGCTGCTCGCCGACATCGCCGGCCGGATCGGGGCGAGGGAGGCGCGCGCCGCCGACCTGTGATGCAGGACGCACCGGGGACCCGGCTAGGGTCGGGCCCCATGCGCCTGGCAGTGATCGCGGGAGACGGCATCGGCCCGGAGGTCGTGGCCGAGGGGTTGAAGGTCCTGGGGGAGGTCGCCCCGGACCTGGAGACCACGCCCTACGACCTGGGGGCCGCCCGCTGGCAGCGCACGGGTGAGCTGCTGCCGGACTCCGTGCTCGACGAGCTCCGCCAGCACGACGCCATCCTGCTGGGCGCGATCGGCGACCCAGGGGTGCCGCCGGGCATCCTCGAGCGCGGGCTGCTGCTGCGGCTGCGCTTCGAGCTCGACCACCACGTGAACCTGCGCCCGGCGCGGCTGTTCGACGGGGTGCGCAGCCCGCTGGCCGCGCCCGGCGCCATCGACATGCTCTGCATACGCGAGGGCACCGAGGGCCCGTACGTGGGCAACGGCGGGGTGCTGCGCCGCGACACCCCGCAGGAGATCGCCACCGAGGTCAGCCTGAACACCGCCTTCGGGGTCGAGCGGGTGGTCCGCTACGCCTTCGAGCGCGCGGTCGCCCGCCCCCGCAAGCACCTGACGCTGATCCACAAGACCAACGTGCTGACCCACGCCGGGTCGCTGTGGTCGCGCACGGTCGAGGAGGTCTCGGCGGAGTTCCCCGAGGTCACGGTGGCCTACCAGCACGTCGACGCGGCGACGATGTTCTTCGTGACCGACCCGGGCCGCTTCGACGTCATCGTCACCGACAACCTCTTCGGCGACATCGTCACCGACCTGGCCGCCGCGGTGACCGGTGGCATCGGCCTGGCCGCGAGCGGCAACCTCGACGCCTCGGGCACCAACCCGAGCATGTTCGAGCCCGTGCACGGCTCGGCGCCCGACATCGCCGGGACCGGCGTCGCCGACCCCACCGCCACGGTGCTGTCCGTCGGGCTGCTGCTCGAGCACCTGGGCCGCAGCGACCAGGCGAAGAAGGTCAACGCCGCCGTCGCCTTCGACCTGTCCACCCGCGACCCCGAGGCGCCGATCCGCACCCCGGAGGTCGGCGACCGCCTGGCGGCGCTCGCCTCCGGCTGAGCCCGGCGCCCGCCCCGGCGCCCGCCCGGCTCAGCGGCGGGGCAGCACCCGCCCGTCGGGCAGGGTGCGGCCGCACAGCAGCGCCACGAGGCGGCCGCCGTCGGCACGCACGGTCTCGCCGGCCCCCCAGCTCCAGCCGCTGTCGGTGGCCTCCAGGCGGACGCCGGTGAGGTCGACGCCGAACCACGCGCCGCGGGCGGCGGTGACCTGGTCGAGGACGTCGACCACGGCGTCGGCGGGCGCCACCGCCGGCCGGTCCAGCGCCACCGTCACGTCGAGCGAGTGGACGACGGCGTGGTTGAGCGCGCCGGCCGCGCCGCCCCCCGGCGGCTGCCACGCGTGCAGCGCCGGGGAGCGCAGCGCGTCGAGGTGCTCGGCGGGCGGCCGGACGGCGTCGCGCGCGGCGACGGAGTCCGAGAGCACGGCGAAGTCCCCGCCGGCGGCCGCCATCTCGGCGCCGAACTGCTCGGGGGTCAGCCGCACCGGCATCGACACGTGCGCGACCACGTGCCGGACCTGCCACCCCGCACACAGCGAAGGCGCGTCCCAGGCCGCGTCGGGTGCGGAGGCCAGCAGGTCGGCCAGGCCGGTGTAGGTGGTCGCCACCCAGGACTGCGGGTCGGTCACGGTCGCTCCTCGCTGATCAGGCGGGCCAGGTGCTCCTCGAGCTCGTCGAGGGAGGTGAGGAAGCCGGCGCGGGCCTCCGGTGAGCGCATCGGCTCGGGCACGTGCCGCTGGTGGATGACGAGCTCGGTGCTGCCGTCGCCGAGGTCGGTGAGGGTGCTGGTCGTGTGCATCCCGCTGGCCGGCTCCAGCCAGGCGAGCCGCTCGGGCGGGACGACCTCGGTGAAGGTGGCGGTCATGCGGTGGCTGCCGGAGCCGCCGACCATGAGCGTCTCGAACCGGCCGCCGGGGTGGAGCTCGACGACGATGCCCTCCAGCGGGGTGGTGGTGCCGCGCGGTCCCCAGAACCGGGCGAGCTCGGCGGGCTCGGTCAGGCACCGCCACACCAGCTCGCGCGCCGCCCGGAGGACCCGCCGGTGCACCAGCTCGTCGGCGCTCACGGCTGCCGGCCGTTCTGCAGCCGCGCCAGGTGCGCCTCGAGCCGGTCGACCCGGTCGGCCCACACCCGCCGGCTCTCCTCGAGCCAGGAGAGCGCGGTCTCCAGCGCCTGCGGCTCCAGCCGGCAGGGCCGGGTCTGCCGGTGCCGGCCCCGGCTGACCAGGCCGCACCGCTCCAGGACGCCGATGTGCTGCGACACCGCCTGCAGGCTCATGGCGTAGGGCGCGGCCAGCTCGTTGACCGTCGCCTCGCCCTCGCTCAGCCGGGCCACGATGCCGCGCCGGGTGCGGTCGGCGAGCGCGGCGAACACGGCGTCGAGCCGCTCGTCGTCGAGGGTCGCGGTCATGCCGACAGTCAAGTGCACGCTTCATCAAGCGTCAACTTGAACATCGGCGCCTCCGGGCGTCGGCCGCGTGGGGGAGGTGCCCCGTCGTGCCATAGGAGCGCGTCGGGCGGCGTGCGGCGGAGCGACCTCATCGGGTGCGTGCTCGCCGGGTCCGTGCTCGCCGCGACCGGCGGGGCCGGGCCGGCCGTGTGCTTTACTCGCCGGTGATGTCCCTCCCGCGCACCGCGATCATCGTTTAGCGCGCAGTCACCACCCCCGACTGCGCGCAGACCTCCCGTACCCGGGGGGTCTTTTTCGTGTGCGGCCCGGGAGTCCTCGTCCCGTCCCAGGAGCTCGCAGTGGCCACCGAACCCGACTTCCACGTCTTCGACACCACCCTGCGCGACGGCGCGCAGCGCGAGGGGGTGAGCTACTCGGTCGCCGACAAGCTCGCCGTCGCGCGGCTGCTGGACGAGATCGGCGTCGGCTACATCGAGGGGGGCTGGCCCGGGGCGCTGCCCAAGGACACGGAGTTCTTCGCCCGTGCCCGCACGGAGCTGCAGCTGCGGCACGCGCAGCTCGTCGCCTTCGGTGCGACCCGCAAGGCCGGCGTCCGGGTGCAGGACGACCCGCAGGTCGCCGCGCTGCTCGAGGCGCAGACCCCGGTGGTGTGCCTGGTGGCCAAGTCCGACGTCCGGCACGTGCGCGAGGCCCTGCGCACGACGCTGGAGGAGAACCTGGCGATGGTGGCCGACACCGTCGCGCACCTGGTCGCGCACGGCCGCCGGGTCTTCGTCGACTGCGAGCACTTCTTCGACGGCTACGCCGCCGACCGCGACTACGGCGTGCGGGTGCTCGAGGCCGCCTTCGCCGCCGGCGCCGAGGTCGGGGTCCTGTGCGACACCAACGGCGGCATGCTGCCGATGACCGTGGGCCGCGTGGTGGCCGACGTCCGCGCCCGGACCAGCGGCCGGCTCGGCATCCACTGCCAGGACGACACCGGCTGCGCGGTCGCCAACACCCTCGCCGCGGTGGAGGCCGGTGTCACCCACGTCCAGGGCACCGCCAACGGCTACGGCGAGCGGGCCGGCAACGCCGACACGTTCGTGCTCATCGCCAACCTGGTGACCAAGATGGGCCTGCCGGTGGTGCCCGCCGAGTGCCTGCCCGAGCTGCAGCGGGTCAGCCACGCGATCGCGGAGCTGGCCAACATCGCCCCCGACGACCACCAGCCCTTCGTGGGCGCCTCGGCGTTCGCGCACAAGGCGGGGCTGCACGCGAGCGCGATCAAGGTCAGCCCCGAGCTCTACAACCACCTCGACCCGGCCGTGGTCGGCAACGACATGCGCATCCTGGTCACCGAGATGGCCGGCCGCGCCTCGGTCGAGCTGAAGGGCCGCGAGCTCGGCGTCGACCTCGCCGGGCAGGGCGACGCGATCGGACGGGTGGTCGACCAGGTCAAGGTCCTGGAGGCCGACGGCTGGTCGTTCGAGGCCGCCGACGCCAGCTTCGAGCTGCTCCTGCGGGCGCAGCTGCCCGACGCCCCGCCGCCGCTGTTCGAGCTGGAGAGCTACCGGGTGTCGGTCGAGCACTGGGCCAACGGCCTGGTGGTCGGCGAGGCCACCGTCAAGGTGCACGTGCCCAACGAGGACGGGACGACGGAGCGGGTCATCTGCACCGCCGAGGGCAACGGCCCGGTCAACGCCCTGGACCGCGCGCTGCGCCAGGCGCTGGTCGGCCGCTACCCGGAGCTGGCCGGGGTGGAGCTGGCCGACTACAAGGTGCGCATCCTCGGCTGGCGGGGCGGCACCAGCGCCACGACGCGGGTGCTCATCGACACCACCGACGGGGTCCGGGAGTGGACCACCGTCGGGGTGCACGACAACGTCGTCGAGGCGAGCTGGCACGCGCTGGTCGACGCGCTCACGTACGCCGTCCGCCACCGCTGAGCGACCCACCGCCCGGCGACAGCGTGCGCTGACGTGCAGCCGGCACCCCCCTGACTGCACGCCCGCGCACACCGTCCGACGCCGTCCCCAGATCCCGCGCGGGCCTGCTCGTCCCGGCCCGCCGCCCGCAGGGTCCAGGGCATGGACGTCGATGCGGTGGTGGGACCCATGGGCTGGGCGACCCGCGCGCAGGTGCTCGAGCGGATCAGCGCGCGGACCCTCTCGACCCGGGTGACCAGCGGCAGGCTGGTCCGGCTCGGGCCAGGGGTGCTCGCCACTCCTGCGGCGGCCGGGCGCTGGCACGTGCGGGTGGCCGCGGCTCTGGCCGGTCGCCGTGGCGCGGCCAGCCACGGCACGGCCCTGGCGCTGTGGGAGCTCGTCGCCCCGCCCGCCGGCCCGGTGCACGTCACCGTCGAGGACTCCCGCAGCGCGCGGGGGACGGCGGGGGTCGTCCTGCACCGCAACTCGCGGGCCCTCGCCGACCGCCGGCGCGTCGACGGGCTCCCGGTCACCTCGGTCGAGCGGTCGCTGGTCGACGCGTGGGGGGCCGCCGGTCCGCCGTCCCGGGCCGACGTCCGGGCCGCCGCCATCACCGCCGTCCGTCGCCGGCTCTGCCGACCCGGGGACCTCGGCCGCGAGCTGCGGAGCAGCACCCGGCTCGCGGGCCGGGCCGAGCTCGCCGCACTGGTCGGGCTGCTGGCGGACGGCTGTCGCAGTGAGCTGGAGATCTGGGGCTGCCTGCAGGTCCTCCGCGCCCCCGGCATGCCGCCGTTCGTCCAGCAGGTGCCCGTCCGCGTGGGGGCCCAGGTGTTCGTGTTCGACGCCGCCTACGAGGAGGCGATGCTCGCAGTGGAGATGGACGGCGCCGCGTGGCACGGCTCGAGCAGCCGGCGGGAGGCCGACATCCGCCGCGACTCGCTCGTGGCCACGCTGGGAGGGCAGACCCTGCGCTACAGCTACCGCCGGCTCACGACGGACCCGGACGGCTGCCGGCGGGACGTCCTGGCGGTGTACCGGGCGCGACGGCGGCTGCTCGGCGGCGACAGGGTGCGCTGAGGTGCAGCCACGACGGCGGGGGCTGCACGACAGCGCACGCTGTCGAGGCGGGTCGTCAGCGGGGCTGGATCTCGCCCATCGGGCCGAAGCCGTCCACCCCGGGGGCGTCGACGTAGATGATCTGCGGCTGGGCGCTGACCAGGTCGGGCGCGACGTCGACGAAACGCCTGAAGTGGTCGGTCCCCACGTGCGAGCTCCCGGCCGCGGCGTCCCGGAAGCCCTCGATGCAGACGAAGGTGTCCGGCTCCTCGAGGCTGCGCGACCACTCGAAGAAGACGCTGCCCTCCTCGGCGTCCACCGCCGCCGCGTACTCGCGGGCCAGCGACGTCCACTCCTCGGTGCGCTCGGGACGGACGGGGAACTTCACGACGATCAGGATCACTCGGATCTCCTCAGAGCGGGTCGAGGCGGCTGCGGAGCAGGCAGAACGGGTTGCCCTCGGGGTCGGCCAGCACGTGCCAGCCCTCGTCCCCGGTCTGTCCGACGTCGGCCGGCACGGCGCCGAGTGCGAGCAGGCGCTGCAGTTCGGCCTCCTGGTCGCGGTCGGTGGCGTTGACGTCGACGTGCAGCCGCCCCCCGGTCGGCGCGAGCTCACCGACCGGGCCGAACACCAGGGTGGGAGCGGGGCCGCCGAAGCCGGCCTCCGGGCCGATCTCCACGGCGCCGTCCTCGCGCGAGAGCACGCGGTACCCGAGCACCTCGGCCCACCAGGCGGCGAGGGCCTCGGGGTCGCGGGCGTCGACGACGATCTCGGACAGTCGGCAGGCCACGTCGTCCGACCGTAGGTGGTGGACGGCGGCGGCGCGCCCCGGAGCCGGCGGTCAGTAGCCTCGACCCGTGCGCATCGTCCGCTTCGCCTCGCCCTCGGGCATGTCCTTCGGTGTCCTCGACGGTGACGGCCAGGTCGCCCAGATCGAGGGCCACCCCTTCGGCGCCATCTCGTTCACCGGTCAGCGGTTCCCGCAGGCCGACATCCGGCTGCTCTCGCCGATCCTGCCGAGCAAGGTGGTCTGCGTCGGCAAGAACTACGCCGCGCACGTGGCGGAGATGAAGACCGGTGACGCGCCGAAGGAGCCGCTGCTGTTCCTCAAGCCCTCCACCTCGGTGATCGGCCCGGGCGACGCGATCCGCATCCCGCCGGGCAGCACCAACGTGCACCACGAGGCCGAGCTCGCCGTCGTCATCGGCGCCCGCGGCGCGCGCAACGTCTCCCCGGAGCAGGTGTCGTCCAGCGTCTTCGGCTACACGATCGGCAACGACGTCACCGAGCGGGACATGCAGCGCAGCGACGGGCAGTGGACCCGCGCCAAGGGCTTCGACTCGTTCTGCCCGCTGGGCCCGTGGATCGAGACCGACCTGCCCGGCATCGGCAAGGACCCGGCCGACCTGCAGGTGACCTGCACGGTCGACGGCGAGCTGCGGCAGGACGGCCGCACCAGCCAGCTGCTGTTCGACGTCCCGACGCTGATCTCCTACATCTCGCGGGTCATGACCCTGCTGCCCGGCGACGTCGTCCTCACCGGGACGCCGTCGGGCGTGGGCCCGATCACCCCCGGCCAGCGGGTCGAGGTCGCCATCGAGGGCCTCGGCTCCCTGACCAACTCGGTCTCCGGCGCCGACACCGTCTCCACGGCCGGCGGCGCGCGATGACGTCCCCCGCCACCCCGGCCCCGGCGACCGGCGTCCGGACGCGCTTCTGCCCGTCCCCGACGGGCATGGTGCACGTCGGGCTGCTGCGCACCGCGCTGTTCAACTGGGCGCACGCCCGGCACACCGGGGGCACCTTCGTCTTCCGGGTCGAGGACACCGACGCCGCCCGCGACTCCGAGGACTCCTACCGGCACCTGCTCGACTGCCTGCGCTGGCTCGGGCTGGACTGGGACGAGGGTCCGGAGGTCGGCGGCCCGCACGGGCCCTACCGGCAGTCGGAGCGGTCCGACGTCTACCGCGAGGTCGCCGGCGAGCTGCTCGCCGCCGGGCACGCCTACGAGTCCTTCTCCACGAACGAGGAGGTCGACGCCCGCCGCCGCGCGGCCGGGCAGGACCCCAAGCTCGGCTACGACAACGCCGACCGGCACCTGACCGACGCGCAGAAGGCGGCGTTCCGGGACGAGGGCCGCCAGCCGGTGCTGCGGCTGCGGATGCCCGACACCGACCTGGTGTGGACCGACCTGGTGCGTGGCGAGGTGCGCTTCGCCGCGGGGTCGGTGCCCGACTTCGTCCTCGTCCGCGGCAACGGCGCCCCGCTGTACCCCTTCGTCAACCCGGTGGACGACGCCCTCATGGGCATCACCGACGTGCTCCGCGGCGAGGACCTGCTGCCCTCCACGCCCCGGCAGCTGGCGCTCTACGCCGCCCTCACCGACATCGGCGTCGCGCAGGGCACCCCGCGCTTCGGCCACCTGCCCTACGTGACCGGCGAGGGCAACAAGAAGCTGTCCAAGCGCGACCCGCAGTCCAACGTCGACGTCTACCGCGAGCGCGGGTTCCTCCCCGAGGGCTTCGCCAACTACCTGGCGCTGCTGGGCTGGGCGATCGCCGACGACCGGGACGTCTTCTCGACCGCGGAGCTCGTCGAGGCCTTCGACGTCACCCGGGTCAGCGCCAACCCGGCCCGCTTCGACCTCAAGAAGGCCGAGGCGATCAACGCCACCCACCTGCGCGCGCTGCCCGCCGAGGAGTTCCTCGCGCAGGTCCGTCCCTTCCTCACCGGGGCGGGGCTGCTCGCCGACCCGCCCACCGAGGAGCAGGAGCGGGTGCTGCGCGCCATCGCCCCGCTGGCCCAGGAGCGGATGATCGTGCTCTCCGACGCGGTCGGGCTGCTGGGCTTCCTGTTCACCGACGACGTCGAGATCGACCCCGCGGCCGCCGCCAAGCAGCTCGCCGGGGCCGACGCCGCGGAGGTGCTCGACGCCGCCACCGCGGCGCTGACCGGGCTGACCGACTGGTCGACCGCGGCCGTCGAGGAGGCGCTCAGGACCGCGCTGGTCGACGGGCTGGGCCGCAAGCCGCGCCAGGCGTTCGGCCCGGTCCGGGTCGCCGTCAGCGGCCGCACCGTCTCCCCGCCGCTCTACGAGTCCATCGAGCTGCTCGGTCGCGAGCGCACGCTCGCCCGGCTGGCCGCGGCACGGGCGCACGGGGGATGACCTGGGCAGGCGGCCCCGACGGAGCGGAGGAGCCCTACACGGGACCGCCGCCCACGTCGCGCTACGCCGCCCCGCCGCGGGTGCCCGGCGCGCTGCCCGGGCTGCACCCGCCGCTGCCTGCGGGCGGTGACCACGGGCCGGTGCCCTGGCCGCTGGGACCCGTGCCGATGCCCGTCGGGCCGCACACGCCCGGCGCCGGCCCCCCGCCGCCCTGGGCGGTCCCCGGGGCACCGGCCGGATACGGCCCGCCCGCGTACGGGCCTCCCGGGTACGGGCCGCCCCGGTACGGGCCTCCCGCTCACGGGCCGCTCGGGTACGGCCCGCCCGCGCCCCCCGGGTACCCGCCGCCGTGGCCCGGTGCGCCCGGCCCGCCCGCCTGGGGCGCGCCGCCGCCGTGGGGTCAGCCCCCGGCGTGGGGGCCGACGCCGCCCTGGCTGCTGCCGAAGCCGCTGCCGCACGACGTCCCGACGCCGTTCCTGCTGGCCATGCGGTCGCGGACCTGGGGCTGGTGGCGGCCGCTGCTCGGGCTGCTGCTGTTCGCGGTCGTCTACACGGTGGCCGCGGTCGCCGTCATCGCCGTCGGGGCGGTGGCCGTGGTCTCGCGTGGCGAGGTCGACCCCCAGTTCGAGGACCTCACCGACCCGTGGGTGCTGCTGCTCACCAACCTGAGCCTGATCGTGGCCATCCCGGTGGTGTGGTTGTGCTGGGTGGCCGTCCACTCGATGCCGATCGGCTCCTCGAGCTCGGTGCTCGCCCGGCTGCGCTGGCCGCTGCTGCGCCGCTACGCGCCACTCGCGCTGCTCGCCCTGGGCGTCGGCCTGGTCGTGCAGCTGCTGCTCGGCCTCGTCCTGGACGACGGCGCCGAGGTCACCGGCCCCACCTCCTCCTTCGCCCTGCTGGTGGTGCTGGTGCTGGTCACCACGCCGTTGCAGTCGGCCGCCGAGGAGTACGTCTTCCGGGGCTACCTCAGCCAGGCGATCGCGGCGTGGATCGGCCGGGAGCGGGCCGGGGCGCTGGTGGCGGCCGTCCTCACCGCCGCGCTGTTCTCCCTGGCGCACCTGCCCGGGGACGTCCTGCTCTTCCTCGACCGGTTCGCCTTCGGGCTGGCCGCCTCGGCGGTGGTGTGGCTGACCGGTGGCATCGAGGCGGCCATCGTGCTGCACGCGGCCAACAACGTCCTGGTGTTCCTGCTCGCCGGCGCACTGGGGGAGGGGGTGCAGACCGACACCGTGGTCAGCGGCTGGGCGGGGCTGCTCGTCGTCGTCCTGGACGTGCTCGCGATGGCCGCCTACGTGCTGCTCGTCCGGAGGTCGGCGGCCCGCCGTCCTCCCGAGACGCGCACCCCGGCGCAGGACCTCCGGCCGCGGCTGGGAGCCGGCGCGCCTCGCTGAGGGGAGGGGGTGCGTGGGCCGCCTCCGGGCGTCGGGTATGGTGGTCACCGCGCCGCGAGGCGTGCACGACCCTTGGGGTATGGGGTAATTGGCAGCCCGACGGTTTCTGGTTCCGTTAGTCTAGGTTCGAGTCCTGGTACCCCAGCGAGGACGCCGCTCCCCGGAGCGGCGCACTCACGCACCACCCGCACGGCCCCGTCGTCTAGCGGCCCAGGACGCCGCCCTCTCACGGCGGTAGCGAGGGTTCGAATCCCTTCGGGGCTACGCGCACGAGAGCCCCCGGTCACCGACCGGGGGCTCTCGCCGTTCCCGGGCCTGGGTGGCCGGCCCCCTCCGCGAGGGCTCCGTGCCGGCGTGGCAGAATCGTCGCGCACGGCCCCGTCGTCTAGCGGCCCAGGACGCCGCCCTCTCACGGCGGTAGCGAGGGTTCGAATCCCTTCGGGGCTACGCGCACGAGAGCCCCCGGTCCCCGACCGGGGGCTCTCGCCGTTCCCGGGCCCGCCGCCGGGGACCGGAGCAGGCGGCTGACCTGCTCCCGGACTAGCGTCTGCGTCCGGCGCCGCCCCGCCGGGGGAGGCAGGGAGGCGGGAGTCCGGTGATCCGCACGAGCCGGCGGCTGGCCGACGGCCGGGAGATCGTCTACTACGACGTGGACGGGTCGACCGCGGCCCGCGATGCCCCCGACCCGCGCGACCTCCCGTCGGTCAGCACCCACTCGCAGCTGCGCTGGGACGCGCTGCAGGGGGAGTGGGTCGTCTACGCCGCGCACCGGCAGACCCGGACCTTCCTCCCGCCCGCCGACGAGTGCCCGCTGTGCCCGACGCGGCCCGGCCGCCCGCCGACGGAGGTCCCGGAGTCCGACTACCAGGTCGTCGTCTTCGAGAACCGCTTCCCGTCGCTGGCGACCGCGGTCGACCCCGACGTGCCGCCCGCCGCCCCCGGCGCCCCGTACGCGCTGCAGCGGCCCGGGCAGGGCCGGTGCGAGGTCGTCGTCTTCACCAGCGACCACGACCGCGCGCCGGCCGACCTGCCGGTGGAGCGGCTGCGCCTGCTGGTCGACGTCTGGGCCGACCGCACCGAGGCGCTGTCGGGCCTCGACGGCGTCGAGTACGTGTTCCCCTTCGAGAACCACGGCGAGGAGATCGGGGTGACCCTCGCCCACCCGCACGGGCAGGTCTACGCCTATCCGTTCCTGCCGCCGCGGGCTGCGCGGGTGGTCGCCTCGATCGAGCGCCACCGCGCCGAGACCGGCGGCGACCTGTTCGCCGAGGTGGTCGCCGCCGAACGCGGCGGACCCCGGGTGGTCGCCTCGAACGAGCACTGGACGGCGTTCGTGCCGGCCGCCGCACGGTGGCCCTACGAGCTCCAGCTCTTCCCGCACCGGCGGGTGCCCGACCTGCCCGCGCTGAGCGGCGCGGAGCGCGACGCCCTGGCCGACGCCCTGCGGGACGCGCTCGGCCGCTTCGCCCACCGCTTCGACGAGCCGATGAACTACATCGCCGCCTGGAACCAGGCGCCCGTGCGGCGCGCGCGGGAGGACTGGTGGCTGCACCTGCAGCTGTTCAGCCTCCGGCGCGCCCCCGGGAAGCTGAAGTACCTGGCCGGCTCCGAGTCGGGCATGGGCGCCTTCATCAGCGACACGACCCCCGAGGACGTCGCGGAGCAGCTGCGGGCCACCACGTGGTGACCCCCGACGCGGAGCTGGGCGCCGCGGCCCGGGCCGCCTTCGTCACCGCCTTCGGCGCCGAGCCCGAGGGCGTCTGGGCGGCCCCCGGCCGCGTCAACGTGATCGGCGAGCACACCGACTACAACGAGGGCTTCGTGCTGCCCGTGGCGCTCGGCCAGACGACCCGGGCTGCGGTGGCCCGCCGCGACGACGCCCGCGTCGCGCTGATCTCCGCGCAGCACCCCGACCAGCGGGTCGACCTGGCCGTGGCCGACCTGGCACCCGGCTCCCCGGCCGGCTGGGCCGGCTACCCGGCCGGCGTGGTGCAGGCGCTGCGCGAGCGGGTGCCGGGCGGGGTGAGCGTGTTCGTCGACGGCGACGTGCCGGCCGGCATGGGGCTGTCGTCGTCGGCGGCGCTGTCGTGCTCGGTGGCGCTGGCGCTGCGCGACCTGGCCGCTCCCGAGCTGAGCCCGGCCGACCTCGTCGACGTCGCCCGCTCGGCGGAGAACGACTTCGTCGGAGCGCCCACCGGCATCCTCGACCAGTCCGCGTCGCTGCTGTGCACCGCCGGGAACGCCCTGTTCCTCGACACCCGCGACCGCAGCAGCGAGCAGGTGCCGCTGGACCTGGCGGCGGCCGGGCTGGTGCTGCTCGTCGTCGACACCGGGACGACGCACAGCCACGCCGGCGGCGGCTACGGCGACCGCCGGCGCGAGTGCGAGCGCGCCGCGCAGCGGCTGGGGGTGCCGGCGCTGCGCGACGTCCCCGACGTCGCCGCGCTCGCCCCGCTGGACGACGGCACCGACGACGGGGCGCTCCTGCTGCGCCGCGCCCGGCACGTGGTCACCGAGGACGCCCGGGTGCTCGAGGTCGTCGGGCTCCTGCGGGGCACCGACGACCCGCGCGCGATCGGACCGGTGCTCAGCGCCGGCCACGCCTCGCTGCGCGACGACTTCCAGATCTCGACGCCGGAGCTGGACGCCTGCGTGGCGGCCGCGGTCGAGGCCGGTGCCGCAGGGGCCCGGATGGTCGGCGGCGGCTTCGGCGGCAGCGCGATCGTGCTGGTCGAGGCGGGGTCCGTCGATCGGGTGACCGACGTGATCACGCGCCGCTTCGGGGCAGAGGGCTACGGCGCGCCGCGGACCTCCCTGGCCGTACCCTCCGCAGGCGCCCGCCGGCTGGCCTGACCCCCAACGACCCCCGAGGAGCCGTGGTGGACCTCCGCCTCGACGCGAACCCCGTCGACTACCTGCTGGTCGTCGCCTACTTCGCCGTCGTCCTGATGATCGGCTACGCCGCCCGGCGGCGGGTGTCCGACAGCCTGGACTTCTTCCTGTCCGGCCGCTCGCTGCCTGCGTGGGTCACCGGCCTGGCGTTCGTCTCGGCGAACCTCGGCGCGGTCGAGATCGTCGGCATGTCGGCCAACGGCGCCCAGTACGGCATGCCGACGATGCACTACTTCTGGATCGGCGCGGTGCCGGCCATGCTCTTCCTGGGCGTGGTGATGATGCCCTTCTACTACGGGTCGAAGGTGCGCAGCGTCCCGGAGTTCATGCGCCGCCGCTTCGGCACCGGGGCCCACCTGGTCAACGCGCTGAGCTTCGCCCTCGCCCAGATCCTCATCGCCGGCATCAACCTGTTCCTGCTCGCCAAGATCGTCGAGCTGCTGCTCGGCTGGCCGCTGTGGCTCTCCCTGATCGTCGCGGCCGCGGTGGTGCTCAGCTACATCACCTTCGGCGGCCTCTCCGCGGCGATCTACAACGAGGTGCTGCAGTTCTTCGTGATCGTGGCGGCGCTGCTGCCGCTGACGCTCATCGGCCTGCACAAGGTCGGCGGCGTCGACGGCCTGATCGACAAGGTCACCGCCGCCGACGAGGAGCAGCTGCGCTCCTGGCCGGGCACCCAGCTGTCCACGTTCGACAACCCGGTGCTGTCGGTCATCGGCATCGTCTTCGGCCTGGGCTTCGTGCTCTCGTTCGGCTACTGGACGACGAACTTCGTCGAGGTGCAGCGGGCGATGGCGACCAAGTCGATGTCGGCGGCGCGGAGCACGCCGATCATCGGTGCGTTCCCGAAGATGTTCGTGCCGTTCATCGTGGTCGTCCCGGGCATGATCGCCGGTGTCCTGGTCCAGGACGTCGTCGACGCCAAGGCCGCGCAGGACCCGGAGTTCGAGTACAACAACGCGATCCTCGGGCTCATCGCCGACACGCTCCCCAACGGCCTGCTCGGCGTGGCCATCGCCGGCCTGCTCGCCGCGTTCATGGCCGGCATGGCGGCCAACATCTCGGCCTTCAACACGGTGTTCAGCTACGACCTGTGGCAGCAGTACGTGAAGAAGGACCGGCCCGACGACTACTACCTGAAGGTGGGCCGCTGGGCGACGGTCGGCGCCACGGTCACCGCCATCGGGACGGCGGTCATCGCCTCGGGCTACCAGAACCTCATGGACTACCTGCAGACGCTGTTCGGCTTCTTCAACGCCCCGCTGTTCGCCACGTTCATCCTCGGCATGTTCTGGAAGCGGATGACGCCGACCGCGGGCTGGGCCGGCCTGGTGTCGGGCACCCTGGCGGCGGTCCTCGTGGCGCTGTTCAGCGAGGACGCCTTCGGGGCGGCCTCCCTCGGCGTGATCCCGCTCGGCGGCCAGGGCGCGAGCTTCGTCGCCGCCAGCGCCGCGTTCGTCGTCGACATCCTGGTCAGCATCGCGGTCACGATGGTGACCCGGCCCAAGCCGGTGCACGAGCTGGCCGGACTGGTCTACAGCGAGACGCCGAGGGAGCAGCGCACCGATCCCGACGCCCACCGCCTGCCCTGGTACCAGTCGCCGGTACCGCTGGCCGGCATCGCGCTGGTCATGGTCATCGCCCTCAACATCATCTTCCGCTGAGCAGCCAGGAGCCCCGATGAGCACTCCCTCCAGCAGCAGCGGCTCCGAGACGGCCGCCGCGCGCAAGCACGCCGCCGGCGCCTTCGACGTCCGCAACGTCATCGCCGCGCTGATCGGCTTCTACGGCGTCGTCCTGACCATCTACGGCCTGGTCGACTCCGGCGAGGCGCACGACAAGACCGGCGGCGTGGACGCCAACCTGTGGTCGGGCCTGGCCATGCTCGCCGTCGCGGCGGCGTTTGCGCTGTGGACGCGGCTGCGGCCGATCGTGGTGGAGCCCACGCACGCCGAGGGCGAGGGCGTCGACGACGGGTCGGGCACCGGCCGAGACTGAGGTCCCTGTCGCACCCGCCCAGCACTCCGAGCCCGGCGCGGTGGCCGGTCGGTCGTCCGCGGCACCCACGGGCGCGGCGGTGCGGCGCTGATCCCCGGGGTCAGCGGGCGGCGCGGCCGATCGCGCCGGCGGCCTCGAGCACCGCGCTGACCACCTCGGGTGCCGGCCGGCGGCCCAGCCGCTCGACCGGCCCGCTGATCGACACCGCGCCGAGGACGCCGCCCGTGGCGTCGCGGACCGGTGCCGACAGCGACGCGACCCCGGGCTCGCGCTCGGCGACGCTGTGCGCCCAGCCGCGCCGGCGGACGTCGAGCAGCGTGCGCGCGGTGAAGCTGGCCGCCGGCAGCAGCGGCGTCACCTCCTCGGCGGGGGCGAAGGCCAGCAGGGCGTGCGCGGCCGACCCCGCCGTCATCGGCAGCCGCGCGCCCACCGGCACGGTGTCGCGCAGGCCGTGGGCCCGCTCGGCGGCGGCGATGCAGATCCGCGCGGCGCCGTCGCGCACGTAGAACTGGGCGCTCTCGCCGCTGGTGTCGCGCAGCGCGGTCAGGTGGCGGCCGGCCACCTCGCCCAGGTCGGCGCCCCCGCGGCCGAGCTCGGCGAGGCCGGGGCCGGGTGCCCACGCGCCCGCCGCCGTGCGCCTGACCAGCCGGTGGCCCTCCAGCGCCACCGCCAGCCGGTGCGCGGTCGCCCGGGGCAGCCCGGTGCGCGCGACGAGCTCGGCGAGGGTGGCTGGCTCGTCGGCCACGGCGCGGAGGATCGTCACTGCTTTGTCCAGCACGGCAACGGGGTTAGGCTGTCCCACACAGCAATACTTGCATCCCACTGCATGAGAAACCAGGGGGACATGCTCACCGAGAGGGACACCGCCGTGCCGAAGACCCTGGCCGAGAAGGTCTACGACGCCCACGTCGTGCGCAGCACCGAGGGCGAGCCCGACCTGCTCTACATCGACCTGCACCTCGTGCACGAGGTCACCAGCCCGCAGGCCTTCGACGGGCTCCGGGCCGCCGGGCGCCGGGTGCGCCGTCCCGACCTCACGATGGCGACCGAGGACCACAACGTCCCCACCCTCGACATCCTCGCGCCCATCGCCGACCCGGTCAGCCGCGCCCAGGTCGACGCGCTGCGGCGCAACGCCGCGGAGTTCGGCATCCGGCTGGCCCCGATGGGCGACCGCGACCAGGGCATCGTGCACGTCATCGGCCCGCAGCTCGGTCTCACCCAGCCCGGCATGACGATCGTGTGCGGCGACAGCCACACCTCCACCCACGGCGCCTTCGGCGCGCTGGCGTTCGGCATCGGCACCAGCGAGGTCGAGCACGTGCTCGCCACGCAGACCCTGCCGCAGTACCGGCCGAAGCAGATGTCGGTCACGGTCGACGGCGAGCTGCCCCCCGGCGTGAGCGCGAAGGACGTCATCCTCGCCGTCATCGCCCAGATCGGCACCGGCGGCGGCCAGGGCCACGTCATCGAGTACCGCGGCAGCGCCATCGAGGCGATGTCGATGGAGGCCCGGATGACGATCTGCAACATGTCGATCGAGGCCGGCGCCAAGGCCGGGCTCATCGCGCCCGACCGGACCACGTTCGACTTCCTGCGCGGCAAGCCGCACGCCCCGCAGGGGGCCGACTGGGACGCCGCGGTCGAGTACTGGTCGACGCTGCGCACCGACGAGGGTGCCGTCTTCGACCGCGAGGTGGTCATCGACGCGGCCGCGCTGACGCCGTTCGTCACCTGGGGCACCAACCCCGGCCAAGGCCTGCCCATCGCCGAGCGGGTGCCGGACCCGGCGCAGATCACCGACGAGAACGAGCGCCGCGACGTCGAGGGCGCGCTGGCCTACATGGGCCTGACCCCCGGCACCCCCCTGCGCGAGATCGCGGTCGACACCGTCTTCCTCGGCTCCTGCACCAACGGCCGGATCGAGGACCTGCGGGTCGCCGCCGAGCTGCTGAAGGGCCGGCGCATCGACGCCAACACCCGCATGCTCGTCGTCCCCGGCTCGGTCGGCGTCAAGGCCCAGGCCGAGGCCGAGGGCCTGGACCGGGTCTTCGTCGAGGCCGGCGCCGAGTGGCGCGGCGCCGGGTGCTCGATGTGCCTGGGCATGAACCCCGACCAGCTGGCGCCGGGGGAGCGGTCGGCCTCCACCAGCAACCGCAACTTCCAGGGCCGGCAGGGCAAGGGCGGGCGCACCCACCTGGTGTCGCCGGCCGTCGCGGCCGCCACCGCGCTCACCGGGCACCTCGCCGCGCCCGCCGACCTGACCACCGTCGACGCCTGACCGCTGGAGCCCCCGAGATGGACGCCTTCACCACCCACACCGGCACCGTCGCCCCGCTGCGCCGCAGCAACGTCGACACCGACCAGATCATCCCGGCCGTCTACCTGAAGCGGGTCACCCGCTCGGGGTTCGAGGACGGCCTGTTCGAGGCCTGGCGGACCAACGAGCCGGACTTCGTGCTCAACCAGCCGCAGTACCAGGGCGCCTCGGTGCTGGTGGCCGGCCCCGACTTCGGCACCGGCTCCTCCCGCGAGCACGCCGTCTGGGCGCTGATGGACGGCGGCTTCCGCGCGGTGATCAGCTCGCGGTTCGCCGACATCTTCCGCAACAACTCGACCAAGTCCGGGCTGCTGACCGTCCTGCTGCCGCAGGAGGAGGTCGAGGCCCTCTGGGCGGCCAGCGAGTCCGACCCGGCGACGCAGGTGACCGTCGACCTGCAGGCCAACGAGGTCCGCTGGGACGACCGCGTCGTGCCGTTCCACATCGACGAGTACACCCGCTGGCGGCTGCTGGAGGGGCTCGACGACGTCGGCCTCACCGAGCGGCACCTGGACGACATCGAGGCCTACGAGGCCGCCCGCCCGGCCTGGAAGCCCCGGGCGCTCCCGGCGCTGCCGGTCGCCTAACGGACCGCGGCCCCGGCCCCCGGCGTCCCGACGTGGACGCCGGGGCCGGCGGCCTCGGGGTCGGGGGCGAAGTCGCGGTGGTAGTCGGCTAGCAGCGCCCCGGGGCGCCCGCCCAGCACCCAGGTGCTGCCCTTGGCCGCCGGCGGCCACAGCGCCCCGGCCAGGCCTGCCCAGCGGACGCCCAGCGCCATGAGCATCGACGGGATCGCCCCGCCCTGGCTGCACACCACGGTGACGCCCGGGCCGGGCCGGGGCTCGAGGAACCGCTCCACCGCCGCGAGCGCGGCCCGCGGGTCGGCGGCGAACTCCTCCTCGCCGACCTCGGGCAGCGACTGCACCGGCAGCCCCAGCGCCTCGGCCAGCGGCTCGACGGTCTGCCGGCAGCGGGTCCGCTCCGCCGAGAACACCGCCGTCGGCGCGAACAGCGGCAGCACCTCGGCCAGCCGGCGGGCCTGGCGGCGACCCTTGCCGTCCAGCGGGCGCAGGTCGTCGTCGCCGTCCCACTCCGACCGGCTGCCGGCACGGGCGTGGCGCACCAGCAGCAGCGTCGGGCTCCGGGGGACGTCGGTGCGCGCCAGGTCGGCCAGCACCGCGCGGTCGTGCGCGTGGGTCACCAGCGCGGCGGCCTCGTCGACGGGCAGCCAGCGCAGCGCGTCGGTCTCGTCGCCGGGCTCGAAGTCGCCGCCGACGGCCTCCATCAGCCAGTAGTCGACCTGCTTGGTGCCGGCCTCGACCGCGTACCGCGTGCGCAGGCTGCGCCGGCCGACGACGACGGACAGGCCGGTCTCCTCGAGCACCTCGCGGACGGCGGTCTCGACCAGCGCCTCGCCCTCGTCGTGCTTGCCCTTGGGCAGCGACCAGTCGTCGTAGCGCGGGCGGTGCACGACCGCGGTCTCCACGCCGCCGTCGGGCGTCCGGCGCCAGACGGCCCCACCGGCGGCGGCGACGACCCCCTCGGCGGCCACCTCAGCCGACCTGCTCGGCGACGGCGGCCACGAGCGCGGCCTGGTGGTCACGGCCCTCCCGCGCGGTCCAGCGCGCGTCCGGCCCGAGCTCCCAGCAGCGGACGTCCTCGGCCATGGCCGAGTCGAACATCGTCTGCAGCTGGCGGTGGGCGCCGTCCTCGCAGACGCGCAGCAGCACCTCCACCCGCCGGTCGAGGTTGCGGTGCATGAGGTCGGCGCTGCCGATCCACCACTCGCCCTCGCCGCCGTTGCGGAAGTTGAAGACCCGGGAGTGCTCGAGGAAGCGGCCCACGATGGAGCGCACCCGGATGTTCTCCGACAGGCCGGGGACGCCGGGGCGCAGGGCGCAGATCCCGCGGATGAACAGCTCCACCGGCACGCCGGCGCAGGAGGCGTCGTAGAGGGCGTCGATGACCTTCTCGTCGACCAGGGAGTTCACCTTGAACCGGATGCCGGCCGGGCGGCCCTCGGCGACGTGCCGGGCCTCGCGGCGGATCTTCTCCAGCAGCCCGCCCCGCACGCCGTGCGGAGCCACCATGAGCTGCCGGTACGCCGTCTGCCGGGAGTAGCCGGTCAGGGTGTTGAACAGGTCGGTCAGGTCGGCGCCCACCCGCGGGTCGGCGGTCAGGATGCCGAGGTCCTCGTAGATCCGCGCCGTCTTCGGGTTGTAGTTGCCCGTGCCGATGTGGCAGTACCGGCGGATCACGCCGCCCTCGCGGCGCACCACCAGCGCGGTCTTGCAGTGCGTCTTCAGGCCCACGAGGCCGTAGACGACGTGGCAGCCGGCCCGCTCCAGCTCGCGGGCCCAGGTGATGTTGGCCTCCTCGTCGAAGCGCGCCTTGATCTCGACGAGGACGACGACCTGCTTGCCCGAGTGCGCCGCCTCGATCAGCGCGGTGACGATCGGCGAGTCACCCGAGGTCCGGTACAGCGTCTGCTTGATGGCCAGCACGTCCGGGTCGGCGGCGGCCTGCTCGATGAAGCGCTGCACGCTCGTGGCGAACGAGTGGTACGGGTGGTGGAGCAGCACGTCGCCCTCGCGCAGCGTGGCGAACACGCTCTTGGGCGTCTCGCCCTCGGACAGCCGCGGGTGGGTCGCCGGGACGAACGGCTCGTCCTTGAGCTCGGGGCGGTCGAGGCCGTACAGCGCCATGAGCGAGGCGAGGTCCAGCAGCCCCGGCACGGTGACGACGTCGGCGCGGCTGACCTCGAGCTCGGACACCAGGACGTCGAGGATCCGCGGGTCCATCGTCTCGTGGACCTCCAGCCGCACCGCGGGGCCGAACCGGCGGCGGGCCAGCTCGCGCTCCAGCGCCTGCAGCAGGTCCTCGTCGCGGTCCTCCTCGACCTCCAGGTCGGCGTTGCGGGTCACCCGGAACAGGTGGTGGTCCAGCACGTCCAGGCCCGGGAACAGCTGCGGGAGGTGGGCGGCGATCAGGTCCTCCAGCGGGAGGAACGTCGTCGACGAGTCCGCCGTCCCCACCTGGACGAAGCGCGGCACGTTGTTGGGCACCTTGAGCCGGGCGAACCGCGGGGCCCCGGTGTCGGGGTCGCGGACGGAGACGGCGAGGTTCAGCGACAGCCCGCTGATGTAGGGGAAGGGGTGCGCCGGGTCGACGGCGAGCGGGGTGAGCACGGGGAACACCTGGTCGCGGAAGTACTCCCGCAGCCGCAGCGCGTCGGCGTCGGCGAGGTCGTCCCAGTGGACGATGCGGATGCCGGCCTGCTCCAGCAGCGGCCGGACGTCGCCGGCGAAGCACCAGGCGTGCCGGTGCACCAGTTCCTGCGTGCGCTCGGTGACCCGGGCCAGCTGCTCGCGGATGGTCAGCCCGTCGGGCGAGCGGACGGTCAGGCCGGTGCTCTGCCGCCGCTTCAGCCCGGCGATGCGGACCATGTAGAACTCGTCGAGGTTGCTGGCGAAGATCGCGAGGAACTTGGCCCGCTCCAGCAGCGGCTGGGTGGCGTCCTCGGCGAGCTCCAGCACCCGCGCGTTGAAGTCCAGCCAGGAGAGCTCCCGGTTGAGGAAGCGGTCCGGCGGGAGCTCGGTGCGGGCGGCGGGGATCTCGGAGGTCGTGTCGGACACGGCGTCATCGTGCCGCAGCAAGGTGAACGGCGGACGACGGGGAAGGGGTCCGCGCAGCTCAGCAGCGGGGTGCCGGGAGCGGCAGGCGGGGCAGCAGGGCCGCGGTGTGGCGGCCGACACCCAGCCGCAGCGCCTCGACCAGGTCGGCCGGGGTGTCGACGTCGCGGCGCAGCCCCGGCAGCTCACCGGTCAGCGGCAGCGCGCCGCCGGCCACGTGCCGGGCCGCCGACCCCGGGCCGAAGCGGGGGGCGAGGTCGCCGCCGCACGCGGTCAGCAGGGTGGTGCCCGTGCCCGCGGCGTCGGCGACGAGCGTCCGGGGGGAGTCGCCGGCCGCCCGCAGCGCGGCGCCGAGCTCGGCGGGGCGTAGCGCGGGCAGGTCGGAGGAGAGCGCGGCGACCGCCGCGGTCCGCACCGCCCGGGCCCCGTGGGCGAGCGCGGCATTCAGCCCGCCGTCCGGCTCGTCGGGCACGGTCCGCGCCCCGAGCGCGGTGACCAGCGCCGCGGCCCGCGGGTCGTCGGTGACCACCACGACGTCGGCGACGACCGCGTCGCCGTCGGCCGCGGCCAGGGCGGCGGTGACGGTGTCGGCCAGCAGTGCCAGCACGAGGTCGGCGTGCAGGTCGCCGTCGGGCGCGGTGAGGGGGGACAGTCGCGTCTTGGCCACCGCCAGCCGCTTGGCCGGGACGACGACGGACCACTCCACGGCCACAATGTGAGCACACCGGCCCGTCCAGCAGCGGCGCGCACGGGGACCCGGTGGGCCGACGGCCCGGCGGCAGGGTCGATCATGGTGCGGATCACAGCGAGCGAGAGGGGTGCCGGTGACCCAGGAGACGTCCCCGGAGGCGGTGGGCGAGCAGGGGCGCCGGCCGTCGAGGTGGCAGACCCGCAGGCCCGTCCCGTGGTCGATCTGGCTGGCGGTCGTGGTGATCTACCCGACGGCGTCGCTGCTGTTCCGGCTCCGCTACCGGCACGGCGACCGGCTGCCGCCGCGGGGCGGCGTGCTGCTGGTGGCCAACCACGTCTCGGTGCTCGACCCGCTCGCCTGCGCCCGCCTGGTCTGGGACCACGGCCGCGTGCCGCACTTCCTGGCCAAGCAGGCGGTGTTCAAGGGCCTGGCCGGCACGATCCTGCGGCACGCGGGGCAGATCCCCGTCGCGCGCGACTCCACGGACGCGACGGGCTCCCTGGCCGCGGCCCGGGCCGACCTGCAGGCGGGCAACCTCGTGGTCATCTACCCGGAGGGCTCGGTGACCCGCGATCCGGACTGGTGGCCGATGCAGGCGCGCACCGGCGTCGCCCGGCTGGCGCTGACCACCGACGCGGCCGTGGTGCCGGTCGCCCAGTGGGGTCCGCACCGGGTGCACGACTACCACGCCAAGAAGCTGAACCTGCGTCCGCGCCGGCCCGCGGACTACCTCGTCGGCGAGCCGGTCGACCTGGACGCGCTGCGCGAGGAGGTTCGCGCCGGCCGCGCCCTGACGCCGGATCTGCTGCGCTCGACGACCGACCTCATCATGGGCCGCGTGCGTGACCAACTGGCCGAACTGCGGGGTGAGCCGGCCCCAGCCGGCTTCGCGCCGCGCCCGGGGCGCCGGCTGCCCGGCGACGTCCCCGGGACCGCCGCGTGACGGGGACCGTCGGGGCGCAGGAGGGGAGCGGCATCCGGGCCGCCGTCCTGGGCGCCGGGTCCTGGGGGACGACGTTCGCCAAGGTGCTCGCCGACGCCGGCTGCTCGGTCATGCTGCACGCCCGGCGCGCGGAGCTGGCCGCAGCCATCTCCGCCGACGGGGAGAACGCCGACTACCTGCCCGGCGTGCGGCTGCCCGAGTCGCTGCGGGCCACGACCGACGCGGCGGAGGCGCTCGACCGCGCCGACGTCGTGGTGCTCGCGGTGCCGTCGCAGTCGCTGCGGGAGAACCTCACCGCCTGGGCTCCGCTCCTCCCGCCCGACGCCAGCCTGCTGTCGCTCATGAAGGGCATCGAGCTGGGCACCACCAAGCGGATGAGCGAGGTCATCTGCGAGGTCACCGGTGCCGGCCCCGACCGGGTGGCCGCGCTGTCGGGGCCCAACCTCGCCCGGGAGATCGCCGAGGAGCAGCCGGCGGCCACCGTCATCGCCTGCCCCGACCACGACCGGGCCACGGCCATCCAGGCCGCCTGTCTCACCCCGTACTTCCGGCCGTACACGAACACCGACCTGGTGGGCTGCGAGCTGGGCGGCGCGGTGAAGAACGTCATCGCGCTGGCCTGCGGCGTGGCCGAGGGGATGGGCTTCGGGGACAACACCCGTGCCTCGCTGATCACCCGCGGGCTCGCCGAGACCGCCCGGCTCGGCGCCGCCCTGGGCGGGGAGCTCACCACCTTCGCGGGGCTGGCCGGCCTGGGCGACCTGGTGGCCACCTGCAGCTCACCCCTGTCGCGCAACCGCACCTTCGGGGAGAAGCTCGGCCGCGGCATGTCGCTGGAGGAGGTGCAGCGCAGCACCCGCCAGACCGCCGAGGGCGTGAAGAGCTGCCGGCCGGTCCTCGACCTGGGCCGGGCGCACGGGGTGGACATGCCGATCACCGAGGCCGTCGTCCGGGTGTGCCACGAGGGCGTCTCCGCCGGTCAGATGGTCAAGGAGATCATGTCCCGTGAAGCGAAGCCCGAGTGAGCGGCGAGCCGCTGCCGGGTGAGTGGGGTGACGGGACGCGCTCGGTGCGGGCGGGGGAGGACCCGGCGGTCCCGGGCGCCCCGCTGCGCCCGTCGCCGGTCTTCGCCGCCCCCTTCCACCTGGCCGACCAGCCGCCGCGCACCGGCGGGGCCGACGCCTACGCGCGCACCGAGCACCCCACGCTCCGGGTGCTCGAGGCCGCGCTCGGCGAGCTCGACGGGGGGCGCTGCCTGTCCTTCGCCACCGGGATGGCGGCGATCAGCGCCGCCGTCCTGGCCGTGACGGCCGCCGGGGACCGGGTGGTGCTGCCCTCGGACGGCTACTACGCCACCCGCGTGCTGGGCCGCGAGGAGCTCGACCGGTTCGGGCTGCGGGTGGAGTACGTGCCCACGACCGAGATCGCCGCGGTCGCAGCGGGCGGGGGACTCGACGGCGCCCGGCTGGTCCTGCTGGAGACGCCGAGCAACCCGACGCTGGACGTCTGCGACATCGCGGCCGTGGCGCGCGCCACCCGGGCCGCCGGCGCGCTGCTCGCGGTCGACAACACGACCGCCACCCCGCTCGGCCAGCGCCCGCTCGCGCTCGGCGCGGACATGACCGTCGGCTCGGACACCAAGGCGCTGACCGGGCACAGCGACCTCCTGCTCGGGCACGTCAGCACGACCGACGACGCGGTGTACGACCGGCTCAGGGGCTGGCGGGACCGCACCGGCGGCACGCCCGGCCCGTTCGAGGCGTGGCTGGGGCACCGCTCGATGGCGACGCTGGACCTGCGGCTGGCGCGGCAGGCGGCGACCGCCCGGGCCGTGGCCGACCTGCTGGCCGCCCGTCCCGGGGTGACCGGGGTGCGCTGGCCGTGGCGCGCGGGAGACCCCTCGCACGAGCTGGCCGCCCGCCAGATGCTGCGCCCGAACGGCGTCGTGTCGGCGGTGCTGCCGGACGAGGCGGCGGTGGCCCGGCTGGTGGCCGCGACCCGGCTCTGGGACGCCGCGACGAGCTTCGGCGGGCTGCACAGCACCCTGGACCGCCGCGCCCAGTGGGGCGGGGACGACGTCCCGCCGGGCTTCGTGCGGTTCTCGTGCGGCATCGAGGACACCGCCGACGTGGTGGCCGACCTGGCCGACGGACTGGCCGCCGCGCTGGACCCGGCGCACGGGAGCCCGGGCCTCGGGGGGCTCCGCTGAGCCGGACGACGCTCGAGCGGGTCCTCGGTGCCGGCGAGGTGCTGCGCCTGGGCCGGGACACCCCGTACCACGCGCTGGCCTGGCAGCCCGGCGAGCCGCACCGCCTGCGCCTGGAGCTGGTCGGCGCCGGCTGGGAGCCGCCGCGGACCGGCGTCGAGGCGCTGGCCTGCCTCGCGCACGTGACCGACATGCAGCTGGCCGACGTCTGCTCGCCGGCGCGGTTCGAGTTCTTCAACCGCTTCGCCGCCGATCCGCGTATGGCGGCGCTGGTGCCGATGCAGCGCCCGCAGGAGGCGCTCACCGCGCACGCCATCGACGCGCTCGTGCGCACGCTCAACGCCGTCCGCGGTGGGCCGCGCACCGGGCACCCGCTGCAGGTCGTGGTCACCACCGGCGACGCGATCGACAACGCGCAGTGGAACGAGCTGTCGCTGTGGCTGGACCTGCTGGCCGGCGGTGTCGTGTACCCCGGCGCGGGCCTGACCGCCTACGACGGCGTCCAGGCCGCCGGCTGGCCGCACGACCTGTTCTGGCGGCCGGACGTGCAGGGCGAGCCCGACCTGTTCCGCGACCGGCACGGCTTCCCGCACCGGCCCGGCCTGCTGGAGGCCGCCTTCGCCGGCTTCACCGCGGAGGGGCTGCGGCTGCCCTGGCTGGGCTGCCACGGCAACCACGAGGCGCTCATCCAGGGCGTGGGCGTGCCGACGCCGGCGCTGCAGGAGTACCTGCTGGCCGACCAGAAGCCGGTGGAGATCGCGCCGGACCTCCCGCTGGAGGACGCCGTCGCGCTGTTCACCCACTCCTCGGAGGTGTTCACCACCGCCCCGTCGCGCCGGGTCGTGCCGCTGGCCGACCGGCGCGTCGTCGACCGGCGCTCCTTCGTCGCCGCGCACCTCGCCGACCAGGGCACGCCCGAGGGGCACGGCTTCACCCCGGACAACTACCGGGACGGGACGGCGTACTACGCCTGGGACGGGCTGCCCGGCGTCCGCGTGATCTGCCTGGACACCACCCGGGTGACCGGGGGCAGCGCCGGCTCGGTGGACGCCGTCCAGGCCGCGTGGCTGCTCGACCGGCTGCGCGAGGTCTCCTCCTCCTACCGGGAGCCCGACGGCACCCGCGTCACCACGGGCAACGCCGACCGCCTCGTCGTGCTGCTCTCCCACCACGGGTCCACCACGCTCACCCGCTCGGAGGCCGTCCGCGCCGTCGCGGGCGGCGAGCGGGGTGTCCTCGGGGGACCGGACCTGGTCGACCTGCTGCACCGCTTCCCGAACGTCGTCCTGTGGCTCAACGGGCACACCCACGTCAGCGAGGTCCGGCCGTGGCACTCGC
The DNA here is from genome assembly GCF_019799925.1 of Blastococcus sp. CPCC 205250. GTDB lineage: Bacteria > Actinomycetota > Actinomycetes > Mycobacteriales > Geodermatophilaceae > Trujillonella. Next base: position 159,200 of record NZ_JABGCG010000010.1, read on the forward strand.
CCGGGCACCCCGGCCGCGGGTTCTGGGAGGTGACCACCTGCGCGGTGGTCGACTGGCCCGGCCAGGCCCGGCTGGTGGAGTTCCTGGACAACGGCGACGGCACCCTGTCGATGGTCTGCACGATGCTCGACCACGACAGCCCCGCGCGACCGCCGGAGGCGCTGGACCCGGCCGCCCGCGACCCACGGGCGCTGGCCTCCCTGCACCGCGAGCTGTCGGCCAACGTGCCGTGGGCGGGCCTGGGCTCGGGGCTGGCCGGTGGCCCGCAGGACCGCAACGTCGAACTGGTCGTGCGCGACCCCCGCCGGCACGACTGAGCTGCCTCAGGCGGGGACGCGTGCCTCCCGGCGGCGACGGGCCGCCAGCGCCGTCAGCCAGAGGCTGACGCCCCAGTAGTAGACGATGTAGGCCAGCGAGGCGGCGACCACGAGCGGGTGCGGGTCGGGGTACTGCACCAGCAGGACGGCGTAGGTGACCGCCCAGACCGCGGAGAGCACCAGGCTCAGCGTCCGCAGCGCCCCGCTGCGCGAGGGGTAGAGGAAGCGGATGGGCACGAAGACCAGGATCGAGAGGACGACGATGGCCACGGCCAGCGCCGGCTCGCTCGCGTCCAGCACGATCGCGTAGAAGGCGACGATGTTCCAGTAGCTGGGGAAGCCCAGGAACGTGTGGTCGTCGGTCTTCGCGTCGACCCGGCAGAACTGGTAGCTCGACGCCAGCAGCGGCAGCGCCGCCAGCAGCCAGCCGAGCGGGCCGTCGGGGAGGTGGCCGGTGGTCCACAGCAGCACGACCGGGGCGAAGACGTAGGTCAGGTAGTCGACGATGTTGTCCAGCAGGGCGCCGTCGAACCAGGGGATCGTCTGCTTGACCTGCGCGCGGCGGGCCAGCATCCCGTCGGTGCCGTCGATGAACAGCGTGGCCAGCCCCAGCCACAGGGCGGTCTCGACCTCGCCCTCGATCGCCGCGATCACGATGAGGAAGCCGAGCACCGTGCCCAGCGCGGTGTACAGGTGGACGGCTGCCCCGGCCAGCTGCCGGGACCGCGAGATCGTCCGGCCGCCGTCCGTCGTCGGGGTCGGGGGGTCCTCGGGCATCGGCGACGAGGTTCCCACACCGTGCGCGCCGCGGCTGTCCGGGCGGGCGCGCGGCGCTCGACTAGGGTCCCTGCCGATGAGCGGACAGGCACGGAAGCTGCGCGTCGCGGTCGTGTTCGGGGGCCGCAGCGCCGAACACGCCATCTCCTGCGTCTCGGCCGGCAGCGTCCTCGCCGCCCTGGACCCCGAGCGGTGGGACGTGGTGCCGGTGGGCATCGCCCGCGACGGCCGCTGGGTGCTGCCCGACGCCGACCAGCGGCTGGCCATCACCGACGGCGCGCTGCCCGAGGTCACCGGCGGGACGGCGGTCTCGCTGGTCGGTGACCCCGCCGGGCGCGGCCTCGCGGTGCTCGAGCCGACGGCCGCGGTCGGACCGGCCCTGACCGAGGTCGACGTCGTCTTCCCGGTGCTGCACGGCGCCTACGGCGAGGACGGGACCATCCAGGGCCTGCTGGAGATGAGCGGGCTGCCGTACGTCGGCTCCGGCGTCTTCGCGAGCGCCGCGTCCATGGACAAGGAGTTCACCAAGAAGCTCCTCGCCGCCGCCGGGCTGCCCCAGGGCGACCACGTCGTCCTGCGCGACGCCTCCGGGGCGCTGTGCCCGGACCCCGCGGTGCTCGACGAGGCCGCGCGCGAGCGGCTCGGCCTGCCGGTGTTCGTGAAGCCCTCCCGCGCCGGCTCCAGCATCGGCATCACCAAGGTGACCGACTGGGCGCAGTTCCCCGAGGCCGTGGCCACCGCGGCCGCCGTCGACGGCAAGGTGGTCGTCGAGGCCGCCGTCCCGGGCCGGGAGATCGAGTGCGGCGTGCTGGCCGGCGTCGCCGGCGGCCCGCCCCAGGCGAGCCTGCCCGCCGAGATCCGGCTCAAGGCGGGCACCGACTGGTACGACTTCGACGCCAAGTACCTCGAGGACGCCGTCGAGTTCGACGTGCCCGCCGACCTCACCCCCGAGCAGACCCGCCTGGTGCAGGAGACGGCCACGCGGGCCTACCTGGCGATGGACTGCCGCGGCCTGGCGCGGGTCGACTTCTTCCTCGCCACGGGTCCCGACGGCGCCGACCGGCTGGTCATCAACGAGGTGAACACGATGCCCGGGTTCACCCCCATCTCGATGTTCCCGCGGATGTGGGCGGCCAGTGGCGTCGCCTACCCGGAGCTGGTCGACCGGCTGCTGGCCGATGCCCTGGCCGGGCCGGCAGCGCCGTCCGCGGGTGGCGGTCCCCGGGCCGGTCGGTGACCCCTCGGCGGCACGCGCGGCCGCTCGCCGCGCTGCTCGCCGCCCTCGCCGCCGCCGCGTGCACCGGGGGGTCGGGGAGCGCCGACGACGCGGGGGAGGGCGCCGCGTCGACGGCGGCCGAGGCCGCCGGGCGCACGCCGGAGACGGCCGAGGACCTCGCCGCCCTGGTCGTGACCGACGTCCCCTCGGGCCTGGCCCGCGTCGCCGACGCCGCCGTCGACCCGCCGGCGGGGGCGAAGTCGCTCGCCGACGTCGCCGGCTACGCCGAGGACCCCGGCTACGAGCGGGGGGTGCTCGAGGACTACGGCTACCGGTACGGCTGGGAGCGGTTCTGGGGGACGCCGGGCGCCACGGTGACCAGCGTCTTCGTCGACCAGTTCGACGACGCCCCGGGCGCGGCCGCCTACGCCGAGGACCTGGCCGGCGACGGCGCCGAGTACTACGCCGGTCTCCTCGAGCAGGACCCGGCGGCCCTGCCCGAGGGGTGCCGGCTGCTGACCGTCGAGACCCCCGACCCCGCCTCCCGGGTGACCGGGTCGGCCGCCTTCGCCTGGTGCGCGCACGGCGTGTTCACCGTCGCGGTGAGCGCGGTGACCGGCCCGGAGGAGAGCACGGTGGCGGCGGCGACCGACGAGGTCACCGCGGTGGTCACCGAGCAGCTGGACCGGCTGCCGGGCTGATCAGCCGCCGGGCTGCGGCTCCTGGGCGGGCATCGTCGCGGCGAGCGGGCCGCTGAGGGCGATGGCCGGCTCGCTGTCGACCTCCGCGGGGAGGGTGAGCTCCACGTAGACCGGCCGGTCGACCGCGGTCCAGACGTACCGGTCGGGGTCGGAGTCGTCGACGAACCACTGCACGCCGTTGAGCTGGATGAGCGGGGGGCCGCCCCGGACGAACCCGGCCGGCCGCTCGACGCCGCAGCGCAGCACGACCGGCGGCTCGCCCCACGCGTAGGCGTACGGGGTGTCGGACAGGACCCGCCGGGACGCCAGGCCCGCCAGCTCGATCGGCAGGTCGGTCATGAACGCCGGGCAGGCGGCGTCGGTCTCGGGGGTCACCGGCGGCACCGGGACCTCGAGCACCGGGAGGTCGGCGCGCGCGGTGGTGGCCGGTCCCTGGACCTGCGCCGGGCGGTCGTCGCCGTCGCCGCCGTCGTCGCGGAGGTTGACGAGCACCAGCAGCGCGACCAGCAGCGGGACGACGACCGCGGTGACGACCAGGGCGGCGCGGCGCAACGGGTCCGGCGCCGTGGCCGGCGCCGGGTCAGTGCCCGGCTCGCCGGTGTCGGCGTCGTCGTCCGCGGGGCGGGTGTCCTCGCTCAGCGGCTCAGATGTTGACGACGGGGCAGGTCAGCGTGCGCGTGATGCCGTCGACGGACTGCACGCGGGCGACGACCAGGCGGCCGAGCTCGTCGACGGTCTCGGCCTCGGCGCGGACGATGACGTCGTACGGGCCCGTGACGTCCTCGGCCCTGGTGACGCCCGCGATCTCGGCGATCGTCGTGGCCACCTGCGCGGCCTTGCCGACCTCGGTCTGGATCAGGATGTAGGCGTGGACCACGGGATGACCTTCCTCGGGCAGCGCTGCAGCCGGTGTGCGACCGCCGGCCGGCGGGTCGGCTCGCAACCTACCCCAGTGACCGGAGGCACCCCGTGACACGACCCCCCGCACCGGGCGGCCCGGGCGAGACCGTCGGGACGCTCGGCGAGTTCGCCCTCATCGACCGCGTCGTCGCCCGGGCGGGTGTCGCGCGGGCCACCGAGGTCGGCCCCGGGGACGACGCCGCGGTGGTCCGGACGCCCGACGGGCGGGTGGTCGCCACCACCGACGTGCTGGTCGAGGGGCGGCACTTCCGGCGGGACTGGTCCTCGGGCACCGACGTCGGGCACAAGGCGGCCGCGGCCAACCTCGCCGACGTCGCGGCCATGGGCGCCGTCCCCACCGCCCTGCTGGTCGGGTTGGCCTGTCCCGCGGACACGCCGACCGCCTGGCTGGAGGAGGTGGCCGACGGGCTGGCCGCCGAGGCCGGGCCGCTGGGTGCGGCCGTCGTCGGCGGCGACACGGTGGCCGCGGCTCCCGACAGCCGGGCCGTCGTCCTGTCGGTCACCGCGCTGGGGGACCTCGGTGGCCGGGCACCGGTGCTGCGCTCCGGCGCCCGGCCCGGCGACGTCCTCGCCCTGGCCGGACGGCTGGGCTGGTCGGGCTGCGGGCTGGCGGTGCTGCGGCGGGGGTTCAGCAGCCCGCTGGCCGCCGTCCGGGCGCACCGGCGCCCCGAGCCGCCGTACGCGGCCGGCCCGGCCGCCGCCGACGCCGGGGCCACGGCGATGTGCGACGTCAGCGACGGCTTGCTGGCCGACGCCGGGCACCTGGCGGAGGCCTCCGGGGTGGTGGTGGAGGTGGACCGGGCGGCGCTCGCGGCCGCCACGCTGGACCCGCCGGGCCCGCTGCAGCAGGTGGGCGCGGCGCTCGGGGTGGACCCGCTGGCCTGGGTGCTCACCGGGGGCGAGGACCACGCGCTGCTGGCCACCTTCCCGCCGGATGCGACGCTGCCCCCCGGCTGGACGGTGGTCGGGGGCGTCTCCGCCGCGGGGGACGACGGTCCGGGCGTGCGGGTGGACGGCCGGCCGGCCGCCGACGTGGCGCAGGCGCTGGGAGCGGGAGGAACGGGACATGTCCACTTCGGGTGAGGTCGAGCACGTGCTGCCCGACGGCCGCGTCGTGCGGCTGCGCCCGGCGGGCTACGACTCGCCGGTCGCCCGCGCGCTGGTCGCCGCGGTGCAGCAGGAGTACGTCGTCCGCTACGGCGGGCCCGACGAGGCGGTGGTCGACCCCGCGGAGTTCTCCCCGCCCGCCGGGCTGTTCCTCGTCGCCGAGACCGACGACGGGCCGGTCGGGTGCGGCGCGTGGCGGGTGCACGACCCCGGGGTCGTGGAGGTCAAGCGGGTGTACGTGGCGCCGGGCGCGCGGCGGCAGGGCCTGGCGCAGCTGCTCATGGACGCGCTGGAGGCCAGCGCGGCAGCGGCCGGCCACCGGTCGGTCGTGCTCAACACCGGCGGCCGGCAGCCCGAGGCGATCGCGCTGTACACCGCCCGTGGCTACCGGCCCGCCGCCGGGTACGGCGTCTACGCGGACTCGCCGGAGGCGGTCTTCCTGCAGAAGGACCTGACCGGCGGGGGACTCGCCGGCGGAGAGGAGCAGTCGTGGGCGTCGTGACGATCTCCGCGTCCTACGGCGCGGGCGGGGTGGACGTCGGCCCGGCGGTCGCCGAGCGGCTGGGCGTGCCCTTCCACGACCGGGCGATCCCCTTCCAGGTCGCCGGGCGCCTCGGGGTGCCCGTCGCGGAGGCGGAGGAGAACGACGAGCGGGTGGCCCGGGGGCTGTGGCGCCTGGTCGCCTCGCTGGGCAGCGTGCCGGACCCGGTCGGCGGGGTCGTGCCCCTGAGCGGGGTGCCCGACGAGCGGGCGTTCCGGGAGCAGACCGAGCGGGTGCTGGGCGAGATCGCCGCCGGCGGCGGGGGAGTGGTGCTCGGGCGGGCGGCGGCGCTGGTGCTGCACGACCGCTCCGACGCGCTGCACGTGCGGCTGGACGGCCCCCCGGAGCGCCGGGTGTCGATGGTCGTGGCCCGCACGGGGCGCGCGCGGGACGAGGTGCGCCGCGAGCAGGAGGCCAACGACCGCGCGCGGGAGGCCTACGTCCGGCACTTCTACCGCGTGGACCCGCGCTCGCCGCGGCACTACCACCTGGTGCTCGACGGGACGGCGCTGCCGCTGGACTCCCTCGTCGACCTCGTGGTCCTCGCGGCGCGGGCGCGGGGCATCGGCCGCGACTGACCGGGCGCAGACGCCGACGACCCCGGAGGTCGAGGACCTCCGGGGTCGGGACGAGCGGTGCGGCCTACGTCAGGCGCGCACGACCTTGCCGGCGCGGATGCACGAGGTGCACGCGTTGATCCGGCGACGGTTGCCGGGAGCCACGAGGGCCCGCACGGACTGGATGTTCGGGTTCCAACGGCGCGGCGTGCGGCGGTGCGAGTGCGACACCGACATACCGAAACCGGGGCCCTTGCCACACACATCGCACACGGCAGCCACGGCGGATCACTCCCAGGGGTTCAGTTCACTTCAGGCGGCGCTCGGATCGCGACCGCGTACAGACCGTCGGCCAGTCTAGCCGCTCCCCGCCGGCGACGTCGCGCGCCCCGGGAGCGTCGGTGCTCGTGGGTACTCTCCGGCCGTGTTGCCGGTGCTGGACGACGCCGCGGCCGGCCGCTGGTGCCGCGCCGCGGTCGCCGCGCTGGCCGGGGCCCGGGGCCGGCTCGACGAGCTGAACGTCTTCCCGGTGCCCGACGGCGACACCGGCACCAACCTGCTGCTCACCGCCGAGGCCGCGCTGGCCGCCCTGGACGCGGCCGGCGAGGGCGAGTCGGCCTGGGCGGTGCTGGCCCGCGGCGCGGTGCTCGGCGCCCGCGGCAACTCCGGCACCATCCTCGCGCAGGTCATGCGCGGTCTCGCCGACCGCCTGGCCGGCGCGCCACCGGCCGACGGGCCGGCCTTCGCCGGGGCCCTGCAGGGCGCGGCCGAGACCGCCTACCGCGCGGTGGCCGATCCGGCGGAGGGCACCTTCCTCACCGTCGCCCGCGCCGGCGGCGAGGCCGCGGTGGCCGCCGTCGCCGAGGGGCGCACCGCGCTCGCCGAGGTGGTGCGCGCCGCCGCCGACGGCGCCCGGGTGGCGCTGGAGGGGACGCCGGACCAGCTGGCGGTGCTGCGCGACGCGGGTGTGGTCGACGCCGGCGGCGCGGGCCTGTGCCTGGTCCTCGACGCGCTGGTCACCACGGTCACCGGCGTCGAGCCGGCCCGCCCGCCGCTGGACCGCCGCGACGCGCACGGCGGGACCGCGGCCGGGGCCGCCCACCGCCACCACCACCACGGCGACCGCGACGTTCCGCACCAGCCGCCGGCGGGGCCGGGCAGCGAGGTGCAGTACCTGCTCGCCGACACCGACGAGGCCGCGGTCGCCCGCCTGCAGACCCGGCTGGCCGCCCTCGGCGACAGCCTCGTCGTCGTCGGTGTCGACACCCCCACCGGCCGGGAGTGGAACGTGCACGTGCACGTGGCCGACGTCGGCGCCGCGATCGAGGCGGGCATCGAGGCCGGCCGGCCGTACCGGATCTCGGTCACCCCGCTGGCCCCGGTCCTGCCGGCCGCGCCGGCGCAGGGCACCCGCGCGGTGGTCGCCATCGTCCCGAGCGAGGGGCTGGCCGAGCTGTTCGCGGGCGAGGGCGTCTTCGTCGTCACCTGCGGCCCCGAGGGCGTCACCGAGGACGACGTGCTCGACGAGGTGCTGGGCACCACGGCCGCCTCGGTCGTGCTGCTCCCCAACGACCCGGCCCTCACGCCGGTGGCCGCGCGTGCCGCCGTCCGCGGCCGGCAGCTGGGCCGCGAGGTCGCCGTGGTGCCCACCCGCTCGCCCGTGCAGGGGCTGGCGGCCATCGCCGTCGCCGACCCCTCCCGGCACTTCGGCGACGACGTCGTGACGATGGCCGAGGCGGCCGCGGCGACCCGCTGGGCGGAGATCACCGTGGCCGAGCAGGAGGCGCTGACCACCGCCGGCCGCTGCCAGCCCGGCGACGTCCTGGGCTCGGCGGAGGGCGACGTCGTCGTCATCGGCCCGGACACGGCCGCCGTGGCGTGCGAGCTGCTCGACCGGCTGCTGTCGGCCGGCGGCGAGCTCGCCACGCTCGTCATCGGCCCCGACGCGGCACTCGGCGACGCGGCCTGCGCGCACCTGTCCTCGGCGCACCCCACGGTGGAGGTCGTGCGCTACGACGGTGGGGCGGCGGGGGTGCCGCTGCTGGTGGGGGTGGAGTGAGTGGCCGTCGACCTGACCACCGAGCTGCACCGGGTCCTCGGCCCCAAGACGGCCAAGGCGATGGCGGCCTCGCTCGGGCTGGAGACCGTCCGCGACCTGCTGCGGCACTACCCGCGCCGCTACGCCAAGCGCGGCGAGATGACCCGCCTGGACGACCTGCAGGTCGGTGACCGGGTCACGGTCCTCGCGCAGGTCCGGAAGGTCACCACCCGGCCGATGCGCCAGCGGCGGGGGACGCTCACCGAGGTCACCGTCGGCGACGGCGCCGGCACCATGCAGCTGGTCTTCTTCAACCACCGCCACGCCCAGCTGCGCGAGGGCGCCTGGGGCCTGTTCGCCGGCACCGTCGGGGAGTACCGCAACAGCAAGCAGTTCGCCCATCCCGACTTCCACCTGATCACCGGGGACGACGACGAGGACTGGGCGCGGGCGCTCATCCCGATCTACCCGGCCAGCAAGGAGGTCAGCAGCTGGGTGATCCAGCGCTCGGTGAAGCTGCTGCTGGACGCCGCGGGGGGCTTCGGCTTCGTGCAGGACCCGCTGCCCGAGGAGATCCGCGCGCGGCACGGGCTGCCCAGCCTGCCGGCGGCGCTGCTGGACATCCACCGGCCGACGTCCCAGGACGACGTCGACCACGCCGAGCAACGGCTGAAGTGGGACGAGGCGCTCACCCTGCAGCTGACCCTCGCCGCCCGGCGCCGCGCCGCCGCCCTGGAGCCCGGCACCGCTCGCCCGCGCCGCCCCGGCGGGCTGCTCGACGCGGTCGACGCGGCCCTGCCGTTCGCCCTCACCGAGGGCCAGCGCGAGGTCGGCGAGGAGCTCGCCGCCGAGCTGGACCAGGACACCCCGATGCACCGGCTGCTGCAGGGCGAGGTCGGGTCGGGCAAGACCGTCGTCGCGCTGCGGGCCATGGCGCAGGTCGTCGACGCCGGCGGCCAGGCCGCGCTGCTGGCGCCCACCGAGGTGCTGGCCGCCCAGCACGCCCGCGGGATCGCCGCGCTGCTCGGGCCGCTGGGCCGGGCCGGCGAGCTCGACGGCGACCCGGCCGGCACGCGGGTCGTGCTGCTCACCGGCTCCCAGCGCGCCGCCGCCCGCCGCGAGGCGCGCGCCGCGGTCGCCGACGGCAGCGCCGGCATCGTGATCGGCACGCACGCCCTGCTGCAGGAGGGCGTGGACTTCGCCGACCTCGGCCTGGTCGTCGTCGACGAGCAGCACCGCTTCGGCGTCGAGCAGCGCGACGCGCTGCGGGCGAAGGGCAACCGGCCGCCGCACGTGCTCGTCATGACTGCCACGCCGATCCCGCGCACCGTCGCGATGACCGTCTACGGCGACCTCGAGATCTCCACGCTGCGCCAGCTGCCCAGCGGCCGCGGCGGGGTGAGCAGCTCCGTGGTGCCGGTCGCCGAGAAGCCGGCCTGGCTGGACCGCGCGTGGGAGCGGGTGCGCGAGGAGGTCGCCGCCGGCCGGCAGGCCTACGTCGTCTGCCCCCGGATCGGCGAGCTCGAGGGCGAGAAGGCCGGCGGCGAGGAGGAGCCCGGCGACGACGACGGCGCCCCGGCCGACGACGGCGGCGACCGCCGGCCCCCGCTGGCCGTGCTCGACGTCGCCGAGGCGCTGCGCACCGGGCCGCTGGCGGGGCTGCGGCTCGACGTCCTGCACGGGAAGCTGACCCCCGACGAGAAGGACGCCCGGATGCGGGCCTTCGCCGGCGCCGGGACCGACGTGCTGGTCGCCACGACCGTCGTCGAGGTCGGCGTCGACGTCCCGAACGCGACGGTGATGGTCGTGATGGACGCCGACCGCTTCGGCGTCAGCCAGCTGCACCAGCTGCGCGGGCGGGTGGCGCGGGGCAGGCACGCGGGACTGTGCCTGCTGGTCTCCGAGGCGTCGTCGTCCTCGCCGACGGGACAGCGCCTGGCCGCCGTGGCGAGCACGTCCGACGGCTTCGAGCTGGCCCGGCTGGACCTGGAGACCCGCCGCGAGGGCGACGTCCTCGGCGCGGCGCAGTCCGGCCGCCGGTCGGGCATCCGGCTGCTGTCCCTGCTCGAGGACGAGCAGCTCATCTCCGAGGCCCGGGCCGAGGCCACGGCGCTGCTGGCCACCGAGCGGGGGCTGGCCGACCACCCCGGGCTGGCGATGGAGGTGGCGGCGCTGGCCACCGACGAGCGCGCCACCTACCTGGAGAAGGCGTGACGCGGCTCATCTCCGGCGCCGCCGGGGGACGCCGGCTGCGGGTGCCGCCCTCGGGGGTGCGGCCGACCGGCGACAAGGCGCGCCAGGGCCTGTTCAACAGCCTCGGCAGCCTGCTCGACCTCGAGGGCGCCGCGGTGCTCGACCTCTACGCCGGCTCGGGCGCGCTCGGGCTGGAGGCGCTGTCCCGCGGAGCCGCGCAGGTCGTCCTCGTCGAGTCCGGGCCCAGGGTGCTGCCGGTGCTGCGGGCGAACGTGGCGGCGGTGGGGCTGCCCGGCGCGGTCGTCGTCGCCGGGTCCGTGCCCACCGTCGTGGCCGGTCCGCCGCCGGCGCGGTTCGACCTCGTGCTCGCCGACCCGCCGTACGCCACGCCGGTCGCGGAGGTGCTCGGGGTGCTCACGACCCTGGCCGGCGGCGGCTGGCTGGCCGAGGACGCCGTGGTCGTGGTCGAGCGGTCCAGCCGCGAGGAGCCGTGGGAGTGGCCGACACCCCTCGCCGGTGTCCGCGATCGCCGCTACGGAGAGGCCCTGCTCCGGTACGGTCGCGCATCGTGAGACGTGCCGTGTGTCCCGGTTCGTTCGACCCGGTCACCAACGGGCACGTCGACGTCATCGCGCGGGCCGCCGGCCTGTACGACGAGCTCGTCGTCGCGGTGCTGGTGAACCCGGGCAAGGCGGGCCTGTTCTCCGTCGAGGAGCGCATCGAGCTGCTCCGCGAGGCCTGCGCCGACCTGCCCAACGTGACCGTGGACAGCTTCCACGGCCTGCTGGTCGACTACTGCCGGGAGCACGACATCCCGGTGATCGTGAAGGGCCTGCGCGCCGTCGGCGACTTCGAGTACGAGCTGCAGATGGCCCAGATGAACCGCGAGCTCGCCCACGTCGAGACGCTGTTCGTGCCGACCGCGCCGCAGGTCGGTCACCTCTCGTCGAGCCTGGTCAAGCAGATCGCCAGGTTCGGCGGGGACGTCTCCCGCCTGGTGCCCGAGGGTGTCCTCGACCGGCTGCTGGCCAAGCGGGAGTCGCAGTCGTGACCGAGGTGGTCTACCGGCTCTACGACGTCGTCGACGAGCTCAGCCAGGTCATCGAGCACGCGCGCAGCGTGCCGATGTCCGGTTCCTGCATGGTCCCGCGCGACCACCTCCTCGACCTGCTCGACGAGCTGCGCGAGAACCTCCCGGAGGAGGTGCAGCAGGCCGGACGGATCGTCGAGCAGCGGACCGAGATCCTCGAGCAGGCCCAGGCCGAGGCCGAGCGGCTCACCGGCCGGACCCGCGGGGAGAGCGAGCAGCTGGTCACCTCCGCCCGGCGCCAGCGCGAGGAGATCCTCGGCGTCGCCCGCCGGCAGCGCGACGAGCTGCTGGCCCAGGCCCAGGCCGAGGCCGAGGACGTGCTGGCCGAGGCCGAGGCGGAGGCCGAGCGGCTGCTCGAGGAGGCCCGGCGGCACCACGAGGCCGTGCTGGCCGACGCGCGGGCCCAGCAGGCCGAGCTGCTCACCGCGGCCGCCGAGGAGCACGAGCGGCTGGTGACCGAGACCGAGGTCTACCGCGGCGCGGTCGCCCGCTCCGACGAGCTGGGCGCGCAGACGGCGACCGAGGTGGCCCGGATGCGCGCGGAGGTCGACGAGTACGTCGACAGCCGGTTGGCCGACTTCGGCACGACGCTCGAGCGCATGCTGCGCTCCGTGGAGAAGGCCCGGCTGAACCTCCGCGAGTGAGGGAGGACCCCCTCGCCCCCACCGCTCGCGGCGGGCCCGGGGAGGGGGCCGAGGGAGACCTCCGGAGTGCGGGTCGGCTCGCCTCGGTCATCGGGTAGTCTTGGCAGCTGCTCCGGACGCGGGTGTCAGCCCCGCCGGACCCCCTCTCCTCCAGAACCGCGAGTACCGACATGCCTGCCGCACCGCTGCCCCGCTCCGGCGCCGCGTCCCCGGACGCCCGGCGTCCCGCTGCCAACCCCTGGCGCGTGGAACTGCGCGAGCTCGGCCGTCGCGCCGGCTCCATGCAGGAGCTGGAGCGCACCGTCCCGGCGCCGGAGGGCTTCCGGGTCGAGCTGATCGGCGTGCCCGTGGGTGCGCCGGTGCAGCTGCGCCTGCGGCTCGAGGCGGTCATGGAGGGCGTGCTCGTCTCCGGTGACGTCGAGGTGCCGCTCGTCGGCCAGTGCGCCCGCTGCCTCGACGACATCGAGGACACGCTGACCCTGCCCGTGCAGGAGCTCTTCGCCTACGAGGGCAGCACCACCGAGGCCACCAGCGAGGAGGACGAGGTGCGCCTCGTGGAGGGCGAGCGCATCGACCTCGAGCCGATGGTGCGCGACGCCGTCGTCCTCGCCCTGCCGCTGTCGCCCACGTGCACCGACGACTGCTCGGGGCTGTGCGTCGACTGCGGCGAGCGCCTCGACGACCTCCCCGCCGACCACTCGCACGACGTGGTCGACCCCCGCTGGGCCGGGCTCGCCGGCCGACTCACTCCTCCGCCGGGCGCCCCTGGCGAGGACAACCCGAAGGAGAACTGACGTGGCCGTCCCGAAGCGGAAGATGTCCCGCAGCAACACCCGCGCGCGCCGCTCGCAGTGGAAGGCGACCGCTCCCACCCTGTCGCCGTGCCCGAACCGGGCCTGCGGCGAGCTGAAGCCCCCGCACCAGGCCTGCCCCACCTGCGGGCAGTACGAGGGCCGTCAGGTCCTCTCGGTCTGACCCGACCGACCGTGGGGAGCCCCGTCGCGGCCGCGCCGGCCGCCGGCACCGCCCCGGCCCAGCCGCCGGGCGGGGTCGCCCACGCAGACGCCGCGGCCGCCTGGCTGCTCGACGCCCTCGGCATCGAGCTGCCCGGCGGCCTGTTGGCGTTGGCGCTGACCCACCGCTCCTTCGCCTACGAGAACGGCGGCCTGCCGACCAACGAGCGGCTGGAGTTCCTCGGGGACTCCGTGCTCGGCCTGGTCGTCACCGACGAGCTCTACCGCAGCCAGCCCGACCTGCCCGAGGGGCAGCTGGCGAAGCTGCGCGCCTCGGTGGTCAACATGACCTCGCTGGCCGGCGTCGCCCGCCGGCTGGGCGAGGGCGGCATCGGCCCGCACCTGCTGCTGGGCCGGGGCGAGGAGACCACCGGCGGGCGCGACAAGGACTCGATCCTGGCCGACGCCACCGAGGCGCTCATCGGCGCGATCCACCTCGGGCTCGGCCTCGACGTGGCGGCGGCCATCGTGCACCGGCTGTTCGACCCGCTGCTGGCCGAGTCCGCCACCCGCGGCGCGGGCCTGGACTGGAAGACCAGCCTCCAGGAGCTCGGTGCCGCCCGCGGGCTCGGGGCGCCGACCTACGTCGTCGAGGACACCGGCCCCGACCACGCCAAGACCTTCACCGCCGCGGTGCTGCTGTCGGGCACCGAGTACGGCCGCGGTGGCGGGCGCACCAAGAAGGCGGCCGAGCAGGAGGCCGCCGAGGTCGCCTGGCGCGCGCTGACCGCCGCCGCCGCGGAGGACTGACCGCGCGTGCCCGAGCTGCCCGAGGTCGAGGTGGTCCGGCGCGGCCTGGAGCGGTGGGTCGCCGGCCGCACCGTCGCCGCCGTCGAGGTGCGCCACCCGCGCGCGGTGCGCCGCCACCTCGAGGGCACCGAGCACTTCGTCGCCGCGCTCACCGGCCGCACCCTCACCGCCGCACACCGCCGCGGCAAGTACCTGTGGCTGCCGATGGCCGAATCCGACGGGACCCCCTCGGGCCGGGCGCTGGTCGCGCACCTGGGGATGAGCGGCCAGCTGCTGGTGGAGGAGCGCCGCCAGCCCGACGAGGTGCACCTGCGCGCCCGGTTCACCTTCACCGACGGCGGGCGCGAGCTGCGCTTCGTCGACCAGCGCACCTTCGGCGGCCTGGCGGTGGAGGACGCGGCAGGCGGGGACCTCCCCGGCCGGCTGGCGCACATCGCCATCGACCCGCTGGACCCCGCCTTCGACGAGGCCGCGTTCACCGCCGCACTGCGCCGCCGGCGCACCGAGGTCAAGCGGGCGCTGCTGGACCAGACGCTGATCGGCGGCGTCGGCAACATCTACGCCGACGAGTCGCTGTGGCGGGCCCGCCTGCACGGCGCCCGGCCCACCGACGCGCTGACCCGGCCCCAGGTCTCGGCCCTGCTGCAGGGCGTGCGCGACGTGCTGGGGGAGGCGCTGGCACAGGGCGGCACCTCGTTCGACTCCCTCTACGTCGACGTCAACGGCCAGAGCGGCTACTTCTCCCGGTTCCTCGCCGTCTACGGGCAGCTCGACCGGCCGTGCCCCCGGTGCGGCACGCCGATCCGCCGCGAGTCGTTCATGAACCGCTCCAGCTACAGCTGCCCGCGCTGCCAACCACGGCCGCGGACCCGGCGGCAGTCGGCGGAGCCGCGTGCCCGGCGGACGGCCGCGTGACCGGGCAGGTGCGGGTGGTCGCCCTGGTGTCCGGCCTGGTCCAGGGCGTGGGCTACCGCTGGTTCGTCCGCGGGCTGGCCCGCGACGCCGGCCTGGCCGGCTCGGCGACCAACCTGCCCGACGGCCGCGTCGAGGTCGTGCTCGAGGGCCCGCCGGACGTCGTCCGCGCCACCGTCGCCGCCCTGAGCGGTCCCGGCGCGCCCGGCACGGTGCACGCGGTGGACACCCGCGACGGCGCGGTGCAGGACGTGCGCGGCTTCACCACGGCGTGACGAAGACGACATCCCCCGGACACGGGACGTCGGGAGCGTGGCGTTGACCTGCGTGTCCCTCCCTGTCACCCTTGTGGTATCCAGCCCGCGCCGACCGCGATCCGGGGCGCCGGGCACACCTCTCGCTGTCAGGAAGGCCGCCACAACCATGGCCAAGGCCCTGTTCGGTCACGTCGTCAGCCCGGCGCAGCTGGTCGTCGAGGAGAACGCAGCCCTGCGCGCGCGGGTACGCCGCCTGGAGGCGGAGCTCGAGGAGCTGCGCACCCAGCGTGACGCCGCCCGCGACGCGGTGATCGCCTCCGAGCTGCTCAGCATGGCCGGCGACACCGCCGAGCCGGCGATGGCCTGAGGAACGACGACTCCCGCACCACCCGGCCCAGGCGTCCCGGATCCCGGGGCGCGGGCCACCCCCTCCGTTAGCCTCCTCGTCTCGTGCACCTGTCGAGCCTGACGCTCAAGGGCTTCAAGTCCTTCGCGTCCGCGACGACCCTGCGCCTGGAGCCGGGGATCACCGCCGTCGTCGGCCCCAACGGCTCGGGCAAGTCCAACGTCGTCGACGCCATCGCCTGGGTCCTCGGCGAGCAGGGCGCCAAGAGCCTGCGCGGCGGCAAGATGGAGGACGTCATCTTCGCCGGCACCGCCGGCCGCCCCCCGCTGGGCCGGGCCGAGGTGACGCTGACGATCGACAACGCCGACGGCGCGCTGCCGATCGACTACACCGAGGTGTCGATCACCCGCCGCATGTACCGCTCCGGGGAGAGCGAGTACGAGATCAACGGCGACAAGGTCCGCCTGCTCGACGTCCAGGAGCTGCTGAGCGACTCCGGCATCGGCCGCGAGCAGCACGTCATCGTCGGCCAGGGCCAGCTCGACGCCGTCCTCTCCGGCCGCCCGGAGGACCGGCGCGCCTTCATCGAGGAGGCGGCCGGGGTCCTGAAGCACCGGCGCCGCAAGGAGAAGGCGCTGCGCAAGCTCGACGCGATGCAGGCCAACCTCGACCGGCTCGGGGACCTCACCGCGGAGCTGCGCCGCCAGCTCAAGCCGCTGGGCCGGCAGGCCGAGGTGGCCCGCCGCGCCGCCGGCGTGCAGGCCGACCTGCGCGACGCCCGCCTGCGCCTGCTGGCCGACGACCTGGTGCGGCTGCGCGACGCCCTGGACAAGGACGTCGCCGACGAGACCGCCGCCCGCGAGCGCCGCGCCGTCGTCGAGGCCGACCTGGCCGGGGTGGCCACCCGCGAGGCGGCGCTGGAGGCGGGCCTGGCGGCCAACGCGCCGCTGCTGGGCGGCGCGCAGGACACCTGGTACCGGCTGTCGGCGCTCACCGAGCGGTTCCGCGCCGTCGCCGCGCTCGCCGGCGAGCGGCACCGGCACCTGTCCGCGCCGCAGGCCGCGCCGACCGCCGGCCGCGACCCCGACCAGCTCGACGCCGAGGCCGACCGGATCGCCGCGACCGAGGCCGAGCTCGCCGAGGGGCTCACCGCCGAGCGCGGCCGGCTGGCCACGGCCGTCGCCGCCCGCGCGGAGCTGGAGCAGGCCCTCGCCGCGGCGGAGGAGGCGTGGGTCGCCGCCAGCCGCGCGCTCGCCGACCGCCGCGAGGGGCTCGCCCGGCTGTCCGGCCAGGTCGCGGCCGCGCGGTCCCGGGTCACCGCGGGACAGGCCGAGATCGACCGCCTGGCCGCCGCGGCGGGAGAGGCCACGCAGCGCGCCGAGACCGCCGCCGAGCGCCTGGCGCAGCGGCGTGACGCCCTCACCGAGCAGGAGGACGTCGACAGCGCGCTGGTCACCGCGCACACCGACGCGGTCGCCGCCCACGCCGAGGCCGCCCGCGTCGTCACCGAGCTCACCGCCGCGGAGCGGGCCGCCGAGCGGGACCGCGCCGGCGCTTCCGCCCGCCGCGACGCCCTCGCCTCCGGCCTGGCGCCCGCCGACGGCGCGGCCGCCGTGCTCGCGGCCGGCCTGCCCGGCGTCCTCGGCACGCTGGCCGACCGGGTCACCGTCGTCCCCGGCGCGGAGACGGCGCTGGCCGCGGCGCTAGGCGGGATGGCCGACGCCGTCGTCGTCACCGGGGTGGCTGAGGCAGCCGCCGCCCTGGCGCACCTCAAGGACGCCGCCGGGGGCCGGGCCGCCCTCCTGGTCACCGCCGGGCTGCCGCCGCTGCCGCGGGACGGCTGGCCCGAGCTGGCCGACGGCGCGCGCTGGGCGCTGGACCTCCTCGAGGCGCCGCCCGAGCTGACCCCGGCGCTCACCCGCGCCCTCGACCGGGTCGCCGTCGTCCCGACGCTCGAGGCGGCCGGCGCGCTGGTGACCACCCACCCGCGGGTGCGGGCCGTCACCGCTGACGGCGACATCGTCGGCGCCGACTGGGCGGCGGGCGGGCAGGCCGACGCCCCCACCGGGCTCGAGGTCCGGGCACGGGTGGAGGAGGCCGGCCGGGCGCTGGAGGCGGCCGCCGCGCGGGCGGCGACGCTGGCCGAGCAGCTGGCCGCCGCGCGCGAGACCGCCCGCGTGCGGTCCGCGGACGTCGAGACGGCGCTGGCCGCCCGCCAGGCCGCCGACCGCAGCCGGTCCGCCGTCGCCACCGAGCTGGCCGAGCTCGGCGCCGCCGCACGCTCGGCCGCCGCGGAGGCCGAGCGGTCGTCGGCGGCGCGGGTCCGTGCCGAGCAGGCGCTGGAGCAGGCGGAGTCCGCGCTGGGCGGCCTGGAGGAGCGGCTGGCGGCCGCCGAGGCCGTGCCGCTGGAGGACGAGCCGTCGTCGGAGGAGCGCGACCGGCTGCGCCTCGAGGTCGCCGCGTCCGGCCGGGCCGAGACCGAGGCCCGGCTGGCGGTGCGCACCGCCGAGGAGCGGGCCCGGGCGCTGTCCGGCCGGGCCGACTCACTACGCCGGCAGGCCCGGCAGGAGCGCGCCGCGCGGGAGCGGGCCGCCGCCGCCCGCGCCGCCCGCGAGCGTGGTGCCGCCGTCGCCGGCCGGGTCCGGGCCGACGCCGAGGTGGCGCTCACCGCGCTGGCCGGCTCGCTGTCCCGCGCGGCCGCCGAGCGCGACGAGCTGGCCCGCCGGCGCAGCGCCGCGGAGGCCGAGCTGCTGGAGGTGCGCAGCCGGGTCCGGACGGCGACGGCGGAGCTGGAGCGGCTCACCGACGAGGTGCACCGCGACGAGGTCGCCCGCGCCGAGCAGCGGTACCGCATCGAGGCCCTGGAGGCCCGCGCCGCCGAGGAGTACGGGGTCGACCTGCCCACGCTGGTCGCCGAGTACGGGCCTGCCGCCCCCGTGCCGCCGTCCCCGGCCGAGGTCGCCGCCGCGCAGACCGCAGGGGAGCCGGAGCCCGGGCCGGTGCCCTACGACCGCGCCGCGCAGGAGCGGCGGGCCGCCCGCGCCGAGCGCGACCTCGGGACGCTGGGCAAGGTCAACCCGCTGGCGCTGGAGGAATTCGCGGCGCTGGAGGAGCGGCACACCTTCCTGGCCACCCAGCTGGAGGACCTGAAGAACACCCGCCGGGACCTGCTCACCGTCGTCCGCGAGGTCGACGGCCGCATCCACGACGTCTTCGCGGCCGCCTTCGCCGACGTGCAGCGGGAGTTCGAGCAGGTCTTCGCCGTGCTGTTCCCCGGCGGGCAGGGCCGGCTGACGCTGACCGAGCCCGAGGACATGCTGACCACCGGCATCGAGATCGAGGCGCGGCCGCCGGGCAAGAAGGTCAAGCGGCTGTCCCTGCTCTCCGGCGGCGAGCGCTCCCTGACCGCCGTCGCGCTGCTCGTGGCGATCTTCCGCGCCCGTCCCTCGCCGTTCTACGTGCTCGACGAGGTCGAGGCGGCGCTGGACGACGTCAACCTCGGCCGGCTGCTGACCCTCGTCGAGCAGCTCCGGGCGACGTCGCAGCTGATCGTCATCACCCACCAGAAGCGGACGATGGAGATCGCCGACGCCCTCTACGGCGTGAGCATGCGCGGCGACGGCATCACCGGGGTGATCAGCCAGCGCCTGCGCGAACCCGAACCCGCCTAGCGGCCCCCCGCTACACCCCGGAGGGGACGAGCAGGTCGACCACGAGCGGCAGGTGGTCCGAGGCGCCCTCGGCGTCGAGCACCTGCGCGGAGACGACCCCCACGCCCTCGGACACCCACACCTGGTCGATGCGCCGCCGCGGCGCACCCGCGGGGTGGGTGAGCCCCTGACCGCTGGTCCAGAACCGCCAGCCGGCCCGGTCCTCCTTGGCCTCGGCCAGCTCCCACGCGTCGGTGAAGCGACCGCGCAGCGGCTCGAGCTCGGGTGCGTCCGGGGCGGCGTTGAAGTCCCCGACCAGCACCCCGGTCCCCATCGCCTCGGTCTGCAGGCCGGCCAGCGCCGTCACTTGCTCGGCGCGCTCGGCCGGCGAGTTCGTGGTCAGGTGCGTGGCGGTCACCCACAGCGCGGCGCCGTCGAGCTCGACCATCGTCTGCAGGGCGCTGCGCGGCTCACCGCTGCCGGGCAGCCGGTGCACGTCGCTGACGAGCACCGGCAGCCGGGAGAGCAGCGCGTTGCCGTACTGCCGGCGGTCCCCGCCGTCGCGGCGCGGCTCGTCGATCGCCGGCCCCCACGCCAGGTGCATGTCCAGGGCACGGGAGAGCAGCACCGCCTGGTCGACGTCCTCGCTGCGCGGGCCGAACCGGCGGTCCACCTCCTGCAGGCAGATGAGGTCGGCGTCGGCCGCGGCGAGCACCGTGGCCAGGCGGGCCAGGTCGTGCCGGTCGTCGGTGCCCACGCCGTGGTGGGTGTTGAAGGTGACGAGGCGGACGGGGATCGGCGGCTGGTCGGGTCCGGGCGCGGGCCGGGGTCCCGGGGAGTCGGTCGCTGCATCACTCACGTGGTCAGCCTGGCACCCGGGCCGGCACCGGGTCGGTCAGCGGCAGGTCCAGCACCTCCTCCAGGCCCTCGCGCCGCTCGTCCCCGCGGTCGGTGATGAGCAGCCGGAACCGCGCCGACGTCCCGTCGAGCACCAGCTCGCCGATCTGGTTGCCGAAGAACGGGCCGGCCGCCTTGCTCCAGGCCAGCGGCGAGGGCTCGACCCGGGCGAAGCGGGCCAGCCGCGTCGTGAACCGCTGTGCCCACCGGCTCCACCCCAGCTTGAAACCGACCTCGATCGGGTGCGGGGCGGCGTTGTGCAGCGGGGAGACGGTCAGCTGGTGCACCCGGGAGGTCAGCCCGCCGGGCTCGGTGAGCTCGGCGGCGTACGCGTGGTGGACGTCGCCCGAGAGCACCAGCACCGAGGCCGGCGCCCGGCCCGACTCGCCGCGGGCCAGCGACGTGATGGCGCGGCCCAGCCGCTCGAAGGAGTGCCCGAACGCGGCCCAGTGCTCGAGGTCGGACGCCTGCCGCACCTTCTCGGCCAGCTTGCCCCGCAGCCGGCCCTCGTGCCGGACG
This sequence comes from Blastococcus sp. CPCC 205250, assembly GCF_019799925.1. GTDB lineage: Bacteria > Actinomycetota > Actinomycetes > Mycobacteriales > Geodermatophilaceae > Trujillonella. The sequence goes on from NZ_JABGCG010000010.1 coordinate 179,646, forward strand.
TTGAGCGTCTCGTTCCAGCGCTCGATCTCGTGGATGGCGTGCGGCAGCAGCCAGGGCAGCGAGGTCCCGAGGACGACGTGGTCGACACCCTCCTCGACCGCCCGGCGCATCGCCGCCTCCACCCAGTCGAACTCCGGGTCGTCGAGCATCCGGCGCGCCTGCTCGTCGAGCACGCGGCCGGCCCGGCTGTCGACCATCACCAGCCGCACGTCCCCCCAGTGCCGGACGTAGCTCCAGCGGACCGACTGTGGGTCGGTGTCGGCGGCCACGGCCATCTCCCGCAGGAGGGGCTCGGCGTCGTCGCTGCCGTCGGTGCGCTCCTGGATCGCCTGCCAGACGGGGTTCTCCGACAGCTCGTGCGGGCTGAGGTTGCCCAGGTGCTGGTAGATCCAGTAGCTGACCAGCCCGCCGGAGATGCGGTCTGCCCACCAGTCGGTGGCCGTCACCTCGCGCCGCCAGGCGGCCGAGGTGTTCCAGTCGTCGATCATCTCGTGGTCGTCGAAGACCATCGAGGACGGGATGGTCGACAGCAGCCAGCGCACCTGCGGGTCGGTCCAGGACTCGGCGTAGAGCCGGGTGTACTCCTCGAAGTCGGCGACCTGCGCGTCGTCGTCGACCGGCTCGCCGCGGCGCAGCCCCAGCCACGAGCGCGTCGACGTCGTCAGCTCGTCGGCGTAGACCTGGTCGCCGAGGAACACCAGCGCGTCGGGCCACGCGTCCTCCGGCAGCTCCGCGACCCGGATGGCATAGGCGTCCAGGGCGTCGGGCGGGATGCCCTCGGTCAGCCCGACGGTGCTCGGGGTGGCGTACCGGCAGGAGCCGAACGCGATGGTGAAGGGGCCGGGGCGGCCGGGGGTGCGGATCCGGCTCGGCGGGAAGGACGACGCCGCGTCCGGCCACACCCGCGCGCCGTCCAGCGAGACCTCGTAGGGCGTGCTGCTGCCCGGTTCCAGCCCCTCGACCACGACCAGTGCGTAGTGGTGGCCGCCGACGCAGAACGTGCGGGCGCGCCGGCCGAGCACCTCCACCTCGCAGGCGCGGTCGGTCTCCACCCACACGGTCGCCGACACGGGGTCGACGTGCCGCAGCAGGGGGCCGATCAGGAGGGCCGGGGTGTTCCCGGCGGACAGCGGCATGTCGGCCAGCCTCCCATCCGTCGCCCGTGCCCGGGGCCGGTGCGCGCTGTACGTCTCCTGGGAGACTGGGCGGCATGGAGTTCGTGCTGATCGCGGTCGCGATCCTCGTCGTCGCCCTGCTCGTGGGGGTCGGGCTTCTCACCAGCCGCGGCAGGCGCACCACCCGCCTGGACGACGACGCCGTGGCCGGCACCACGCTCACCCGTCCGCGCCCCCCACAGGCCCCCTCGGTCGAGCCCGCCGCGCAGGCCGGGGCGACGGCCAGCGGCCAGGGCACCACCGCCGCCGAGGAGACCCGCCCGGACGCCCCGGTCGACCTCCCCCCGGCCGAGCCCGAGCCCGGGCTGCTGTTCGAGACCCCGCCGCCCTCGGCCGGCCGGCTGGTGCGGCTGCGTGCCCGGCTGGCCCGCTCGCAGTCCTCGCTGGGCCGCGGGCTGCTGACCGTCCTCGCCCGGGAGAAGCTCACCGAGGACGACTGGGAGGAGATCGAGGAGACCCTCCTGGCGGCCGACGTGGGCATCGGCGCCACCACGCAGATCGTCGACCGGCTGCGCACCCAGTCGATGGTGCTGGCCACCGCCTCCGGCGCCGACCTGCGCGCGCTGCTGGTGCGCGAGCTGACCGCCGTCCTGGGCCCGGACCTGGACCGCTCGCTGGGCGTCCAGCGGCACGAGGGGCGGCCCGGCGTCGTCCTCGTGGTGGGCGTCAACGGCGCCGGCAAGACCACCACGGTCGGCAAGATCGCCCGTGTGCTCGTCGGCGACGGTCGCAGCGTCGTCCTCGGGGCGGCCGACACCTTCCGCGCCGCCGCGGCCGACCAGCTGGAGACGTGGGGCGAGCGCGTCGGGGTGCTCACCGTCCGCGGCCGGGAGGGCGCCGACCCCGCCTCCGTGGCGTTCGAGGCGGTGCGCACCGGCGTCGAGGCCGAGGTCGACACCGTCGTCGTCGACACCGCCGGGCGGCTGCACACCAAGTCCGGCCTGATGGACGAGCTCGGCAAGATCAAGCGGGTCGTGGAGAAGCAGGCCCCGGTCACCGAGGTGCTGCTGGTCCTGGACGCGACGACCGGGCAGAACGGCGTCGTCCAGGCGCGGGTGTTCACCTCGGCGGTGGAGGTCACCGGCGTCGTCCTCACGAAGCTCGACGGCACCGCCAAGGGCGGCATCGTCGTCTCGGTGCAGCGCGAGCTCGGCATCCCGGTGAAGCTCGTGGGCCTGGGGGAGGGCGCCGACGACCTGGCGCCGTTCGAGCCGGAGGCGTTCGCCGAGGCGCTCGTCGGCGGAGCCGACTGAGGTCCCCGGTCGGCGGAGCCGACTGAGGTCCCCGGCCGGCGGAGCCGACCGAGGCCCCCGGCCGGCTAGGGCACCCGGGTGGGGTCGAAGCCGTAGGGCAGCTCGAGCCGGTGGCGGGCCAGCAGGTCCGTGTCGGCGAGCAGCTCGCGGGTCGGTCCGTCGGCGACGACCACGCCGCCGTCGAGCACGACCGAGCGCGGGCACAGCTGCAGGGCGTAGGGCAGGTCGTGGGTGACCATCAGCATCGTCACCGGCAGGCTCTGCAGCACCTCGGCCAGCTCGCGGCGACCGGCCGGGTCCAGGTTGGACGACGGCTCGTCGAGGACCAGCACCTCCGGGTGCATCGACAGCACCGTGGCGACGGCGACGCGGCGGCGCTGCCCGAACGACAGGTGGTGCGGCGGCCGGTCGGCGACCCCGGCCATGCCGACCTGGTCCAGCGCGGCGGCGACGCGCGCGGTGACCTCGTGCTCGGCCAGGCCGAGGTTGCGCGGGCCGAAGGCGACGTCCTCGCCGACGGTCGGCATGAACAGCTGGTCGTCGGGGTCCTGGAAGACGACGCCCACGCGGCGGCGGACCTCCTGCAGCGTGCGCTTCTCCACCGGCAGGCCGGCGACCGTGACCCGGCCGCGGCCGCCGCGCAGCACCCCGTTGAGGTGCAGCACCAGCGTCGTCTTGCCCGCGCCGTTGGGGCCCAGCAGGGCCACCCGCTCACCCGGGTCGACGCGCAGGTCCACGCCGTAGAGCGCCTGGTGCCCGTCGGGGTAGGCGTAGGCGACGTCCTCCACGAGCAGGGAGGGCGGGACGGCGGCGGTCACCCCGCCAGCATCCCCGCCCCGAGCACGGCGGCCGCGGCCAGGGGCAGGCTCAGCCCCACCGCCCACTGGGCCGGGCGGACGGCGGCGGCGGGGGCGCCCACCAGCCGGCCGGTGTAGCCGCGGGACAGCATCGCCAGGTGCACCCGCTCGCCGCGCTCGTAGGAGCGGACGAACAGCGACGCCGCCGCCGGCCCGAGCACCCGCAGCGCGCCGAGGTGCCGCGGGCGGAAGCCGCGGGACTCGCGGGCCACTCGCATCCGGCGCAGCTCGCCGGACACGACGTCGGCGTAGCGGATCATGAACGACAGGATCTGCACGAGCGCGGCGGGCAGCCGCAGCCGCTCGAGGCCGCGCAGCAGCTCGCGGGCCTCCGTGGTGGCAGCCAGCACGGTGGCGGCGAGCACCGACAGCGTCGCCTTGGCCAGCAGCCCACCGCCGGCGGCCAGGCCGCTCTCGGACAGCGACAGCCCGGCGACCTCGACCCGCGGGCCGCGGGAGACCACCGGCAGCAGCAGCGCGAAGACGACGAACGGCACCTCCACCGCCAGCCCGCGGGCCAGCCGGCGCGGGGTCAGGCCGGCGACGGCCGCGACGGAGAGCACGAGCACGCCGAAGCCCGCGTAGGCCGACCACGCCCACCCCGCGTGCACCGGCGTCGCGACGACGACGAGCGCGAACGCCAGGACGGCGACCAGCTTGACGTGCGGCGCCAGGCGGTGGACCACGCTGGTGCCCGGCACGTACGCCGCGCCCAGGGCCCCGCCGTGCCCCCTGCCCACCCGACCGGCCCGGTCAGCAGGCCCGGTCGGCGGCGGGGACCGGCGTCGCGCCGGCGTCCCCGGGGTCGCCGGCGGAGGCCGGAGCACCGCTGCGGCGGCGCAGGGCCAGGGTCAGCCCGCCGGCCAGCGCGAGGGTCACCGCGACGCCGACGACGCCGGCCAGGCCCCCGGACAGCCGGCTGTCGTCGACCCCGCTGACGGCGTAGTCGGCCAGGGGGGAGTCGGCCGCGGCGCTGTCCTCGGCGGTGTGCCCGAAGCCCTCCTCCTCGGCCGACCACTCCAGGCCGTCGGGGGAGGACGAGGCGTAGTAGCTGCCCACGCCGGCGACGAGCAGCGCCAGCAGCACGCCGGCGACGAGGAACCCGCGGTTGCGGCGGCTCACCGGGCACCCCCGGCTGCCGGCGCGGTCAGCGGCCGCGGCGCGAGGTCGGCCGGCCGGCGCAGGTGGGCCGCGCCGTGCACGAGGTCGGGGCGGACGGCGAGGACGGCACTGAGCACGGCCACGGTGATCGCGGCCTCGCCCAGGCCGATCAGCAGGTGGATACCGCCCATGGTGGCGGCGACCGCGCCCAGGGAGACGTCGGCGACCCCGCCGACGGCGAACAGCCCGACGAAGACGAGGGCCGCGGCCGGCACCGACACGAACGCCCCGACGCCGGCGCCGGCCAGCACCGCGGTGCGGGTGCGGGGCAGCAGCCGGACGAGGAGCCGGAACGCGCCGTAGGCCAGCGCGACCGCGACCAGGCCCATCAGCGTGATGTTGGTGCCCAGGGCGGTCAGCCCGCCGTCGGCGAACAGCACCGCCTGCACCACGAGGACGACGGTCATGCAGAGCACCGCCGTCCAGGGCCCGACCAGCACCGCCGTGAGCGCGCCGCCGATCAGGTGACCGCTGGTGCCTGCGCCGACCGGGAAGTTCATCATCTGCACGGCGAAGACGAAGGCCGCCGTCAGGCCCGCCAGGGGAGCGGTGCGCTCGTCGAGCTCGCGGCGGGCGCCGCGCAGGGCGACCGCGACGGTGCCGGCGGCCACGAGGCCCGTGGCCACGGAGGTCGGGGCGTCGAGGAATCCGTCCGGGACGTGCACGCTGCCTCCGCGGGAGCCGGGGATCGGGCGGACCGGGTCGGCCCGCTGCGGAGCTTATTGCATGCCGTTCGCAACTGCGACGGGGTCGCAGGAGGCCGGGTGGGCGGTGCGCCGGTGTGGCGGGCGCGGCTGCCGCAACAGCGGCGAAACAGGACCCGCGGACACGCGGGCGGGAGTTCACCGCCCGGAAACAGTCGCGTGCCGCCCGGCGAAACAGGAGCCCGGCACGGTGACACCCGCGGTCGCTCCCAGGGCGGGAGCCGTTCCTCCCGCAGACCCCCGGGGCGTCGCCCACGCCCCGGATCCCCCCGTGTGGCACCGCCACACCGACGACCTCAGGAGGTTGCCGTGGACACCGGCGACACCGCCTGGGTGCTGATCAGCGCCGTGCTCGTGCTGTTCATGACCCCCGGACTCGCGCTCTTCTACGGCGGCATGGTCCGCGCGAAGAGCGTCCTCAACATGATGATGATGAGCTTCGGCGCCATCGCGCTCATCGGCGTCCTCTGGGTGCTGTACGGCTACTCGATGGCCTTCGGCGACGACGTCGGAGGGGGCCTGCTCGGCGACCCGTTCGAGTTCTTCGGCCTCGACGGGCTCATGGGGACTGCCGGCCTCGAGGGCAGCTTCGCCGCGAACGAGCTGGTCTTCACGATCCCGTCGATGGCCTTCGTGGCCTTCCAGGGGATGTTCGCCATCCTGACCGTCGCCCTGATCTCCGGCGCCATCGCCGACCGCGCCCGTTTCGGCCCCTGGATGGTCTTCGCCGGCGTCTGGGCGACGGTCGTCTACTTCCCGGTCGCGCACTGGGTCTTCGCCTTCGACGGCGCGGAGTCCGAGACCGGCGGGTGGATCGCCAACGACCTGCTGGCCGTCGACTTCGCCGGTGGCACCGCGGTGCACATCAACGCCGGCGCGGCGGGCCTCGCCCTCGCCCTGGTCCTCGGCAAGCGGCGCGGCTTCGGGCGCGACCCGATGCGTCCGCACAACCTGCCGCTGGTCATGATCGGCTCCGGGATCCTGTTCTTCGGCTGGTTCGGATTCAACGCCGGCTCCGCGCTGGCCGCCAACGGCCAGGCCGCCGAGGTCGCCGTCACGACGCTGGCCGCCACCGCCGCCGCCGTCCTGGGCTGGCTCGCCACCGAGAAGATCCGCGACGGCCACGCCACGTCGCTGGGTGCCGCCTCCGGCGTCGTCGCCGGCCTGGTGGCGATCACCCCGGCCTGCTCCGCGGTGAGCCCGGTGGGCGCGATCATCGTCGGCCTGGTGGCCGGTGTCCTCTGCGCCCTCGCAGTCGGCCTGAAGTACAAGCTCGGCTACGACGACTCGCTCGACGTCGTCGGCGTGCACCTGGTCGGCGGCCTCTGGGGCACGCTGGCCGTGGGCCTGGTCGGCACCGCGTCGGCCACGGCCGGCGTCGACGGCCTCTTCTACGGTGGCGGCGTCTCGCAGCTCGGCAAGCAGGCCGTCGGGGCGCTCGTCGTCCTGGTGTACTCGTTCGTGCTGACGCTGGTCATCGGCTTCGTCATCTCGAAGGTCATGCGCTTCCGGATCACCGAGGAGGAGGAGGTCACCGGCATCGACACCACGGTCCACGCCGAGTCCGGCTACGACCTCGACTCCCTCGGCGGCGGGAGTGGTCCCGCGCTGCGTGACCAGGTCCGGGCCGCACACACCGAGGGCAGTGCCCGCAACATCGAAGGGAGCCGGGCGTGAAGCTCGTCACCGCCATCGTCAAGCCGTTCAAGCTCGACGACGTCAAGAACGCGCTCGAGCTGATCGGGATCGCGGGGCTGACCGTCAGCGAGGTCCAGGGCTTCGGCCGTCAGCGGGGCCACACCGAGGTCTACCGCGGCGCCGAGTACCAGGTGGACTTCGTGCCGAAGGTCCGCATCGAGATCGTCGTCGGCGAGATCGACGCCGCCCGCGTGGTCGACGCGATCGTCGAGTCGGCCTCCACCGGCCAGATCGGCGACGGCAAGGTCTGGGTCACCACGATCGACGAGATCGTGCGGGTCCGCACCGGCGAACGCGGCGCGGACGCCCTGTAGCGCCTGCGCACGGACGTCGGCCGGGGCGGCGGGGCGACCCGCCTCCCCGGCCGACGTGTTCCCGGGGCCCTCGCGGCGCGCCGCCCGCCCCGGCGGCACCCGGCCCCGACGACACCCGGCCCCGACGACACCCGGCCCCGACGACACCCGGCCCCGACGACACCCGGCCCCGACGACACCCGGCCCCGACGACACCCGGCCCCGACGACACCCGGCCCCGACGACACCCGGCCCCGCGTGGGCGCCGACGCCATCCCGATGGGGGAGACGTGCTGGACACCGACTCGCTGCCCGGGCTGCCGCGCGCCCAGCGGGTGCAGGCCCTCGACGGCTGGCTGGCCGGCCTGCTCGGCGCCGCGGTCGAGGGCACACCGCCGCCGGCGCCCCGCCGCGGCGCCACCGCACCCCGGACCGGGACCGACGGACTGGCGCTGGTCGCCGTCGGCAGCCTCGGCCGGCGCGAGCCGCCGCCGCACGGCGACCTGGACCTGGTACTGGTGCACGACGGCCGCCCGGAGATCGCCGCCCTCGCCGACGCGGTCTGGTACCCCGTGTGGGACGCCGGGCTGCGGCTGGACCACTCGGTGCGCTCGATCGCCGAGGCCGTCGCCGTCGCCTCGACCGACGTCAAGGCCGGCCTCGGCCTGCTCGACTGCCGGCTGGTGGCCGGTGACGCGGACCTCGCCGCCCGCCTGCGCACCGCGAGCCTCGGCAGCTGGCGCCAGTCGGCCTCCCGGCTGCTGCCCCAGCTGCGCGACCTGCGCCGGGAGCGGGCGCGCAAGGTGGGGGAGCTCGCCTTCCTCCTCGAGCCGGACCTGAAGGAGGCGTACGGGGGGCTTCGCGAGGGCCAGGTGCTGCGCGCGGTCGCCGCCGCCCAGCTGGCCGACGAGCCCTCCCGCGAGGCCGAGGAGGCCTACGCCTTCCTGCTCGACGTCCGCGACGAGCTGCGCCGCCGCTCGGGCCGGCCCACCGACGTGCTGGTCCGCCAGGAGCAGCGGCCCGTCGCCGCCGCGCTGGGGCTGGCCGACGAGGACGCGCTGCTCCGGCAGGTCAGCCTGGCCGGCCGGCGGCTGGCCTTCGTCGCCGACGAGACCTGGCGGCGGGTGGACGCCACGCTGGTCCGCCGTCCCCGGGCGCGCTACCGCCGGGTGCACCGCGAGCCCCTCGCCGAGGGGGTCGTCCGCCAGGGCGACGAGGTCGTGCTCGCCCGCGACGCCCGGCCGGCCGCCGATCCGGGACTGGTGCTGCGCGGGGCGGCCGCGGCCGCCCGTGCCGACCTGCTGCTGTCGCCCTACACGCTCAAGGTGCTCGCGGTGCACGCCCCGCCGGTGCCCGAGCCCTGGCCGGCGGAGGTCCGCTGGTCGTTCCTGCGGCTGCTGGCCAGCGGCCGCAGCGCGGTGCCGGTGATCGAGCAGCTGGACCAGGAGGGCCTGTGGGCCCCGCTGCTGCCGGAGTGGGACCGCGTCCGCTCCCAGCCGCAGCGCCACCCGTGGCACCGCTTCACCGTCGACCGCCACCTCGTCGAGGCCGCGGCGGCCGCCGCCGAGCTCACCCGCGACGTCGACCGGCCCGACCTGCTGCTCGTCGGCGCCCTGCTGCACGACATCGGCAAGGGCTGGCCCGGCGACCACAGCGTCGTCGGCGAGCCCATCGGCGCGGAGATCGCCACCCGGATGGGCTTCGCGGCGGCCGACGTGGCGACCCTGGCCGCGATGGTCCGCCACCACCTGCTGCTGCCCGACACGGCCACCCGCCGCGACATCGACGACCCGGCCACCGTCTCGCGGGTCGGCGAGACCCTCGGCGGCGACCCGGCGCTGCTGCAGCTGCTGCACGCCCTCGCGCAGGCCGACGGCGCGGCGACGAGCGCCTCGGCGTGGTCGCCCTGGAAGGCGCACCTGGTGGCGGCCCTCGTCGCCCGCGTGCAGGCCCACATGGGCACCAGCAGCGTGCCCGACCCGGAGCCGGTGCTGCACCCCACGCAGCCGCAGGTCACCGCATCGGCGTCGGTCGGTGCCGTGGACGCGGTCACGGTCGGCATCGAGGAGGTCGCCGACGGGCAGCAGATCACCGTGGGCGCCCCCGACCGGCCCGGCCTGTTCAGCGTCCTGGCCGGCGTCATGGCGCTCAACCAGCTCGACGTCCGCGCGGCCAAGGTGAACGTGCTCGACGGCCGGGCGACGGCGGTCTTCGCGGTGCGCCCGCGGTTCGGCCGCGCGCCGGTGGCGACGATCCTGGCCGACGCCGTCCGCGCCGCCCTGGAGGGCACGCTGCCCCTGGCCGAGCGGCTGAGGCAGCGGGAGGCCGACTACCGGCAGGACGCCGTCCGCGCGGCGCCCCCGCGCATCTCCTGGCACGACTCGGAGGCCAGCGGGGAGCAGAACAGCATCGTCGAGGTGCGCGCGGGCGACCGCGCGGGCCTGCTGCACCGGCTCACCGCCGCGCTCGCCGGCCAGGGGCTGGACGTGACGTCGGCCCGCGTCGAGACACTCGGTGCCGACGCCGCCGACTACTTCTACGTGTGCAACTCCACACGCGAGCCGATCGACGCCGCCCAGCGGGCCCGGGTGGAGGCCGCGCTGGTCAGCGCCACGCGCGGGGCGCCGGAGCCGGTGGCGAGCGGGCGGGGGAGCGGGGACACGCCGGGCTGAGGTCCTCGGTCCTGTCGGTGGGTCGTGATCTCCTCGCGGGCAGTGGGACGGAACGGTCCCGTCTGGCCCGAGAGGAGTACGCGTGTCCACGTTCCATGACGTGCAGAGCCGTGAGTGGCCCTGCCCCGACTGCGGCGACACCCGGGAGTTCGTGCAGCCGCCGTGCGCCGACGGCCACACCGACGACGGCGGCGAGTGCCCCGAGTTCGTCTGCGCCGACTGCGGGACCGCCCTCTTCGCGGGTCCGACCCCCGTCGCGGTGACCGTCGCCGTGCGCCGGGCCGCCTGAGGCCCACCCCTCGGTAGCCTGGGGGGCAGGAGGCGCGGCGAGCCCGCGCCCGCGACTCTCCCTGAGGACGGCTTGTGTTCGAGACCCTCTCCGACCGCCTCGACAAGGTCTTCACCGGCCTGCGCGGCAAGGGCCGGCTGACCGACGCCGACATCGACGCCACCGCGCGCGAGATCCGCATCGCGCTGCTGGAGGCCGACGTCGCGCTGCCGGTGGTGCGCACCTTCATCAACGCCGTCAAGGAGCGGGCCCGCGGCTCGGAGGTCTCCCAGGCGCTCAACCCCGCACAGCAGGTCATCAAGATCGTCAACGAGGAGCTCGTCCAGGTCCTCGGCGGTGAGACCCGGCGGCTGCGCTACGCCAAGACCTCGCCGACGGTGATCATGCTCGCCGGCCTCCAGGGCGCCGGCAAGACGACGCTGGCCGGCAAGCTCGGCATGTGGCTCAAGGGCCAGGGGCACACGCCGCTGCTCGTGGCCGCCGACCTCCAGCGGCCCAACGCGGTCAACCAGCTCGCCATCGTGGCCGGGCAGGCCGGCGTCGACGTCTACGCGCCCGAGCCGGGCAACGGGGTGGGCGACCCGATCAAGGTCGCCGCCGACTCCATCGACCACGCCCGGCGCACCATGCACGACGTCGTCGTCGTCGACACCGCCGGCCGGCTGGGCATCGACGCGGAGATGATGGCGCAGGCCGCGGGCATCCGGGACGTCGTCCAGCCCGACGAGACGCTCTTCGTCGTCGACGCCATGATCGGCCAGGACGCGGTGACCACCGCGGAGGCGTTCCGCGACGGCGTCGGCTTCTCCGGTGTCGTGCTGACCAAGCTCGACGGCGACGCCCGCGGTGGTGCCGCGCTGTCGGTGCGCTACGTGACCGGCCAGCCGATCATGTTCGCCTCCACCGGCGAGAAGCTCAGCGACTTCGACGTCTTCCACCCCGAGCGGATGGCCTCGCGCATCCTCGGGATGGGCGACGTGCTGACCCTCATCGAGCAGGCCGAGCAGGCGTTCGACGCCGACCAGGCCGAGCGGATGGCCGGCAAGCTCGCCTCCCGCGAGGGCTTCACCCTCGAGGACTTCCTCGAGCAGATGCTCGCGATCCGCAAGATGGGCCCGATCGCCAACCTGCTGGGCATGCTGCCCGGCGCCGGGGCGATGAAGGAGCAGCTCAAGCAGGTCGACGACCGCGACCTGGACCGCACCGCGGCGATCATCCGCTCGATGACGCCGGAGGAGCGGGTCAACTCCAAGATCATCAACGCCTCGCGGCGGGTCCGCATCGCCAACGGCTCCGGCGTCAGCGTCACCGACGTCAACCAGCTGCTGGAGCGCTTCGCCCAGGCCCAGAAGATGATGGGCCAGATGGCCGGCAGCATGGGCCTGCCCGGCATGGGGCCGATGTCGAAGAAGGCCCGGGGGCGCCAGATGCAGGCGCAGTCCAAGAAGGGCAAGGGCAAGAAGGGCAAGGGGAAGGCGCCCGCCCGCCGGCCGATGGGGGCCCCGGGCCTGCCGCCCGGCGGCTTCGGCGGCGGCCTGCCGGGTGGGATGCCCGGCGGGATGCCCAGCCTGCCGCCCGGCCAGGCGATGCCCGACCTCACCAAGCTCAACTTCGACCAGTTCAAGGACGGCGGGCGCTGACCACCGCGCCGCCCCACCCCGCGCTGCACCTCGCGGGCGTCGTCCTCCCCGAGGGCGAGCACCGGGACCTGTGGGTCCGTGACGGACGCATCTCGAGCGAGCCGGTGCCCGGCGCGGAGACGGTCTCCCGCGGCGGCTTCGTGCTGCCCGGGCTGGTCGACGCGCACTGCCACGTCGGCATCGGCCGCGGCGGCGGGCACGTCGAGACCCTCGACGGGCTGCGCGCGCAGGCGCTGGCCGAGCGGGACGCCGGTGTGCTGGCCCTGCGCGACTGCGGCTCACCGGTCGACACCCGCGCCCTCGACGACGAGCCGGACCTGCCGCGGATCATCCGGGCCGGGCGGCACCTGGCCCGCACCCGCCGCTACCTGCCCGGGCTGGGCATCGAGCTGGAGCCCGAGGACCTCGTCGCGGAGGTCCGCGTGCAGGCCCGCCGCGGCGACGGCTGGGTCAAGCTCGTCGGCGACTGGATCGACCGGTCGGTCGGCGACCTCGCACCCGAGTGGCCGGCCGACGTCGTCGCCGCGGCCATCGCCGCCGCGCACGAGGAGGGCGCGAGGGTCACCGCGCACACCTTCGGCACCGACGCCCTGCCCGACCTGATCCGCGCCGGCATCGACTGCGTCGAGCACGGCACCGGCCTGACCGCCGAGCTGATCGGCGAGATGGCCGCGCGCGGCACCGCCGTCGTCCCCACGCTGGTCAACGTGGAGAACTTCCCGGGGTTCGCCGCGGCGGGGGAGAAGCGCTTCCCGGAGTACGCGTCGACGATGCGCCGGCTGTACGCGGACTCAGGCGCGGTCGTGCGGGCCGCGTACGAGGCCGGCGTCCCGGTGTTCGCCGGCACCGACGCCGGCGGCGGCATCGACCACGGCCGGGTGGCCGACGAGATCCGGGCGCTGGCCGGCGCCGGGCTGCCGGCCGAGGCGGCGCTGGCGGCCGGGTCCTGGGCCGCCCGCACCTGGCTGGGCCTGCCGAACGTCGTCGACGGCGCCCCGGCGGACCTCGTCGTCTACGACGCCGATCCGCGCGCCGACCTCGACGTCCTCGCCCGGCCGGCGCTGACCGTGCTCCGCGGCCGCGTGTACCGCTAGGGACCTCGGGGTGAGCCGCCCTGTGAGGGCGGCTCCGTGAGCGGGGGCCGGAGGCTCCCCGGGCGGTGGCGCGGGCACGCTCGACGCCGCGGGGGAAACCCGCTGGTCGCGGTGTCGGCCGGTAGGCCGACAATGTCACCGTGCTCCTCCGGATGTCCTCCCTGTTCCTGCGCACCCTCCGCGACGACCCCGCCGACGCCGAGGTGCCCAGCCACCGGCTGCTCGTGCGCGCGGGCTACATCCGCCGTGCCGCACCCGGCGGCTTCACCTGGCTGCCGCTGGGCTACCGGGTGTTCCGCAACGTCGAGCGCGTCGTCCGCGAGGAGATGGACCGGATGGGCGCGCAGGAGGTGCACTTCCCGGCGCTGCTGCCGCGGGAGCCCTACGAGGCGACCAACCGGTGGACCGAGTACGGCCCCAACCTGTTCCGGCTGCAGGACCGCCGGGGCAACGACTTCCTCCTCGGCCCCACGCACGAGGAGATGTTCACGCTGCTGGTGAAGGACCTGTACTCGTCGTACAAGGACCTGCCGCTGTCGCTGTACCAGATCCAGACCAAGTACCGGGACGAGGCGCGGCCCCGGGCCGGCCTGTTCCGCGGCCGCGAGTTCACGATGAAGGACAGCTACTCCTTCGACGTCGACGACGCCGGGCTCGACAAGAGCTACGCCGCCCACCGGGACGCCTACATCCGGATCTTCGACCGGCTGGGCCTGGAGTACGTGATCGTCTCGGCGATGTCCGGGGCGATGGGCGGCTCGCGCAGCGAGGAGTTCCTGCACCCCACCGAGATCGGTGAGGACACCTTCGTCCGCTCCGCGGGCGGGTACGCGGCCAACGTCGAGGCGGTGGCGACGGTCGTCCCGGACGCTGTCCCCCTCGACGGGCTGCCCGAGGCGCACGTCGAGGACACCCCCGACACCCCGACCATCGAGTCGCTGGTCGCCGTCGCCCAGGAGAAGTTCCCCGACGCCGGGTACACCGCGGCCTCGACGCTGAAGAACGTCGTCGTCACCCTCGTGCACCCCGACGGCACGCGGGAGCCGCTGGTCATCGGCATCCCGGGTGACCGCGAGGTCGACGCCAAGCGACTGGAGGCGCAGGTGTCTCCGGCCGAGGTGGAGCCGTTCACCGACTTCGAGAAGCACCCCGCGCTGGTCAAGGGCTACATCGGCCCGCAGGTGCTCGGCGCCGACAGCGACTCCGGCATCCGCTACCTGGTCGACCCCCGCGTGGTGTCCGGCACCCGCTGGATCACCGGCGCCAACGAGGCCGGCAAGCACGTGTTCGACCTCGTCGCCGGGCGCGACTTCAGCTGGGACGGCGTGGTCGAGGCCGCCGAGTTGCTCGCCGGCGACCCCGCGCCCGACGGCTCCGGCCCGCTGGAGCTCGCCCGCGGCGTGGAGATGGGCCACATCTTCCAGCTGGGCCGCAAGTACGCCGAGGCGCTGGACCTCAAGGTGCTCGACGAGAACGGCAAGCTCGTCACGGTCACGATGGGCTCGTACGGCGTCGGCGTCTCGCGCGCGGTGGCCGCAATCGCCGAGTCCACCCACGACGAGCTCGGGCTGGTCTGGCCGCGGGAGATCGCGCCGGCCGACGTGCACGTCGTCGCCACCGGCAAGGACGCCGCCGTGTTCGAGGCGGCAGCCTCGCTGGCCGACGAGCTGGTCGCGGCCGGGCTGACCGTGCTCTACGACGACCGGCCCAAGGTCTCGCCCGGCGTGAAGTTCAAGGACGCCGAGCTGCTCGGCATGCCGACGATCGTCACGGTCGGCCGTGGACTGGCAGACGGGGTGATCGAGGTGCGCGACCGGGCCACCGGCGAGCGCCAGGAGGTGCCCGTCGCCGAGGCGGCCGAGCGGGTGCTGGCCGCGGTGCGCGCCTAGCGCGCCACCAGCTCGACCTCGTAGCCGTCCTCGTCCTCGAGGTAGGCGGCGCGGTGGTCAGGGCCGCCGGCGAACGGGTGGCGGTCGGCGAACAGCAGCCGCCACCCGTGTGCCGGCGCCTCGGCGACCAGCGTGTCGAGCTCGGCCGGCGTCCCGGCGTGGAACGCGAGGTGGTTCAGGCCGGGGGCGCGGCGCTCGTGCCGGTCGCCGGCCAGGGCGGGCGACTGCTCGACGACGACGTAGACGCCGCCCGAGCGCCACGACCGGCCGTGCTCCCAGGACTGGTACGGCTGCGCGCCCAGCCGGGTCAGCAGCCACCCCCAGGAGCGCTCGGCGCGGGCCAGGTCGGGCACCCACAGCTCCACGTGGTGCAGCAGACCCCGGCTGGTCCCCCTGCCCGATTCTCCGGCCGTCCCCACGTCTGGCATCATGGACTGTCGAACACGGCGTCGCGCGGCCCTCTCACCGCGCCCCGGCCGTGTCCCTGGCTCCGCCCCGGCGTACCCCACGCGTCCGTCCGGCGAGCAACCGACAGACAGCGTTCGAGGAGAACACGAGCCACCGTGGCCACCAAGATCAAGCTCATGCGCCTGGGCAAGATGCGCGCGCCGTACTACCGCATCGTCGTCGCCGACTCGCGCACCAAGCGCGACGGGCGCTCGATCGAGACGATCGGCAAGTACCACCCGAAGGAGGACCCCTCCTTCATCGAGGTCGACAGCGAGCGTGCGCAGTACTGGCTGGGCGTCGGCGCGCAGCCGACCGAGGCCGTCGCCGCCATCTTCCGGGTCACCGGCGACTGGCAGAAGTTCAAGGGCGAGGCCGCGCCGCCGCCCATGAAGGTCGCCGCTCCCAAGCCGGACAAGAAGGCCCTCTACGAGGCCGCCGTCCTGGACTCCGGGAGCGAGCCGGCCGCCGGCGCGACCACCCCGAAGAAGAAGGCCGCTCCCAAGGCCGACGCGCCGGCCGACTCCCCGGCCGACACGGTCGCCGAGGCCGCCGCCGCCGGTGGCGAGGGTCCGGCCGCCGGCGCCACCTCGACGCCCGCCGAGTAAGACGTGGTCGAAGAGGCGCTCGAGCACCTGGTCAAGGGCATCGTCGACCACCCGGAGGACGTCCAGGTCGACCTGCTCACCGGCCGTCGCGGCAAGACCCTCGAGGTCCGGGTGCACCCCGACGACCTCGGGAAGGTCATCGGCCGCGGCGGGCGCACCGCCAAGGCGCTGCGCACCGTCATGACCGGCGTCGGTGGCCGGGGCCTGCGGGTCGACGTCGTCGACACCGACGGGCGCTGAGCGCACCCACCTCGGGTCCCCCGACGTGAACACCACGCATGAGCACCACTCCTGACGACACCGTGGTGGTCGGCCGCATCGGCCGGCCCCACGGTGTCCGTGGTCAGGTGACCGTCGAGGTCCGCACCGACGACCCCGACCTGCGCTTCGCCCCCGGCGCCGTGCTGCTCACCGAGCCCGGGGAGCGCGGTCCGCTCACGGTCGTCGGCGCGCGCTGGCACAGCGGCTCGCTCCTGCTGCAGGTGTCCACCCCGGACGGCACGGTCGTCGCCGACCGCGAGGCGGCCGACGCGCTGCGCAACACCCGGCTGCTCGTACCGGTCGGGGACCTCCCGGACCTGGACGACCCGGACGTCTTCTACGACCACCAGCTCGTCGGCCTGAGCGCACGCCTGGCCGACGGGACGGTCCTCGGCGAGGTCACCGCCGTGCGGCACGAGGGCGCCGAGACACTCGTCGTCCGCCGGGCCGAGGGCGGTGAGCTGCTGGTGCCGTTCGTGACGGCGATCGTGCCGACGGTCGACGTCGCCGGCGGCTTCCTCGTCGTCGACCCGCCCGAGGGCCTGCTGGAGCTGTGAGCGCGTGACCGGCTTCCGCATCGACGTCGTCACGATCTTCCCGGAGTACCTGGCCCCGCTCGGTCAGTCCCTGCTGGGCAAGGCCGCCGAGCGCGGCCTGGTCTCCATCGGCGTGCACGACCTGCGCACCTGGACCGACGACGTGCACCGCACCGTCGACGACGCGCCCTACGGCGGCGGCCCGGGCATGGTGATGCGCCCCGAGCCGTGGGCGCGGGCGCTGGAGCAGGTGCGCCCGCCGGGGACCCGGCTGGTCGTGCCGACCCCGGCCGGCCGCCCGTTCACCCAGGCGGTCGCCGCGCAGTGGGCCACCGAGCCCGGTCTGGTGTTCGCCTGCGGCCGGTACGAGGGGATCGACCAGCGGGTGGCCGACTGGGCCGCCGACGCCGGCCCGGTGTCGGAGGTGTCGATCGGCGACTACGTGCTGGCCGGCGGCGAGTCCGCGGTGCTCGTGATGGTCGAGGCCGTCACCCGGCTGATCCCGGGCGTGGTCGGCAACCGCGAGTCGGTGGAGTTCGACTCGCACGCCGACGGTCTGCTCGAGGGGCCCTCCTACACCCGGCCCGCGGCGTGGCGAGGTCACGACGTCCCGCCGGTGCTGCTGTCCGGCGACCACGCGGCCATCGCCCGCTGGCGGCGCGCGGAGTCGCTGCGCCGCACCGCCACCCGCCGCCCGGACCTGCTGGCCGCGCTGCCCGAGGGGGCGCTCACCGACGCCGACCGGGCGGTCGTCGACGGTGGCTGACCGGGCCTGGGTCCGGCCCACGGCGCGCGTCGTCGTGCTGGACCCCGCCGGGCGGGTGCTGCTGCTGGGTGCGCGGCTGTCCGATCCCGACGTGCCGCCGGCCGAGGTGCTGTTCTGGTACACCCCGGGCGGGGGAGTGGAGGACGGCGAGACGGTGCGCCAGGCCGCCGTCCGCGAGCTGGCCGAGGAGATCGGCCTGGTCGCCGACCCGGCCGCGCTGGAGGGGCCGGTGTGGCTGCGCCGGCACATGGGCGCCTTCGCCGGCGTGGACATCGACTCGCGCGAGACGTTCTTCGTGCTGCGCGGCGTCGACCACACCGTCGACGCCTCGGGGCGCACCGAGCTGGAGGTGCTCGGCGACGAGCCGCACCGCTGGTGGACGGTGGCGGAGATCGCGGCCTCCGACGAGGAGTTCGCTCCCGCCGACCTCGCCGACGCCCTCGCCGAGCTGCTGCGTGGCCCGCACCGGGGGCCGCCGCGCTTCGTCGCGTGAAGTCGTGGCACAATCGACCACTGCTGCACGACCGTCGGCCCGGCCGATGGGGCTCCCGCACGCGGAGCCGCAGCTCCCCGGGACGGACAGCCGGGGCGACCCGCTGTCCGAGACCGCTGAGACCACGCCGCCCGAGAACATGGCCAGAACAAGAGGAACGCCGCGATGAACACCCTGGACGCACTCGACGCCGCCTCGCTGCGCGACGACATCCCCGGGTTCCGCCCGGGTGACACCGTGAAGGTCCACGTGCGCGTCGTCGAGGGCAACCGCTCCCGCATCCAGGTCTTCCAGGGCGTCGTCATCCGCCGCCAGGGTGGCGGGATCCGCGAGACGTTCACCGTCCGCAAGGTCAGCTTCGGCGTCGGCGTCGAGCGCACCTTCCCGGTGCACACCCCCGTCGTGGAGAAGATCGAGGTGCTGACCCGCGGTGACGTGCGTCGCGCCAAGCTGTACTACCTCCGCGAGCTGCGCGGCAAGGCCGCCAAGATCAAGGAGAAGCGCGAGCCCGTCGCGCGCTGACACCCAGCGCCGGCTGGTCCTGCCTCGACACGGCGGGTCTCCCGCGCCCGTACGCTGCTCTCGATGAGCAGCGACCGGCACGGGGGGCCCGCCGACGTCGTCCCGGGGGACGACGGACCCGAGGACGGGAAGGCCGGGGCGTCGCCCGCCGCCGATGCGGGCTCCGCGCGCAGGCGTGCGGGCGCGGCCTCCGCGGGCACGGGTACGGGTGCGGCTGCCGCCACTGGTGCCGGTGCGGCCGCCGCGGGAACGGGTGCGGCTGCCGCCGGCCCGAGCCGCCGCTGGTGGCGCCGCCGGCGCCCCGAGCCGGGCGCGAAGCCGTCGCTGTTGCGGGAGCTGCCCGTCCTGCTGCTGGTGGCGTTCGTCCTGGCGCTGCTGGTCAAGACCTTCCTCGTGCAGGCCTTCTTCATCCCCTCCGGGTCGATGGAGACCACGCTGCACGGCTGCCCGGGGTGCACCGGTGACCGCGTCCTGGTGAACAAGGTGCCGTACTGGTTCGGCGGCGAGCCCGAGCCCGGCGACATCGTCGTCTTCGAGGGGCCGGACACCTGGTCGCCCGAGGTGGAGGTCGCCGAGCCCGGCAACTGGGTGTCCGGTGCGCTGCTGTGGCTGGGACGCGCGGTCGGCGTCGCCCCGCCGAGCGAGGACGACTACGTCAAGCGCGTCATCGCCGTGGGCGGGCAGACCGTCGAGTGCTGCGACCCCGAGGGGCGCGTCCTGGTCGACGGCCAGCCGTTGGACGAGCCGTACATCTACCAGGACACCCCCATCGAGTTGCGGGCGTTCGGGCCGGTCACCGTCCCCGAGGGCCGGCTGTGGGTGATGGGTGACCACCGGTCCGCCTCGGCCGACTCCCGCTCGCACAGCGACGACCAGTACTCCGGCACCATCGCCGTCGAGGACGTGATCGGTAAGGCCGCGGTGATCGTCTGGCCGCTGGACCGCTTCGGCACCCTCGACTCGCCCGACATCCAGAGCGCGGCCCCCGTCGCCGGAGCCGCCGCGGTGGCCGCACCGCACGTGATCGGCCTCGCCGCCGCCGTCCCGGTCGTCGCCTGGCGCCGGCGCAGGCGGCACCGCCGTCCCGGAGGCCGCGCCGCCGGCTGAGGCCGGCCCGGGCACCGCTGCCCGGAGGAGTGCCTCGGCTCCGCGTCGACGACCCGGTCGATCCGACGGCGCACGACCGTCGAGGACGACGGGTCGCCACTCGTCGTCCCGCAGGAGCAGCCATCGCGGCGCCGGGCCCCGGTCGGGGTCGGGCAGCGCCCCGCACGCCACGTCTGCCGCATCCGCGGGCTCGGCGGCGGTCGCATGCCTCGACCACGTCGGCAGGGGAGTCGCCCACGGCTGCCGCCCCGGGACCGAACGGTGTGCCCGGAATGGTCGGGTAATGGCGCGTCGTCATGTCGACAATCCAGGGAACTGTTGCCGATGGGATCGGGAGTGGCCTTTCCGGCCGATTCAACAATGGTGGAGAAAATGTCGGGAGAAGTGTCAAGCAGTTCTCTCACTCGTCCGATGGATGGTGTGTAAGCAACACCCCGAACGTGTGAAACGGAGTCGACAGTGTCTGCACCCATGGCGAGCACCGCCCGCGGCGTGACCCGCGTGCTCATCCTCGCCGACGCCCCGGTCCTGCGCCGTGGGCTGGTCAGCATGATCAACGAGACCGCCGGGATGCAGTCGGTCGGCACCCCGGGCGAGCTGCGCCGGGCCCTGACCCTGGTCGAGACCGCCCGCCCCGACGCCGTCGTCGTCGAGCTCGGTGCGGGCCGCGCCGCCACCCTGGCCGCCTGCCGCGACCTGCGCCGCCGTTTCCCCCGGGTCGCCATCATCGCGCTGGCCACCTCCGAGGACCCGGCCGTGGTCAACGAGGCCGTCGCCGCCGGTGTCCGCGGGTACCTGATGATCAACACGAGTCCGACCCTGCTCGGCTGGGCGATCCTCGCCGCTCGCGCCGGCCGCACCGTGGTCGACCCGCAGATCCGCCGCGTCGAGCCCTCCGCCGTACCGGCCGCCAAGCCCTTCGCCCCCGAGGTGCCGCTCACCCGCCGCGAGTCCGACGTCCTCGACGAGCTGCTCCAGGGCCAGTCGAACCGCCAGATCGGCCGCAACCTGTTCATCAGCGAGGACACCGTCAAGAGCCACGTCAAGGCCATCCTGCGCAAGCTGGGTGCCCGCGACCGGGCCCACGCGGTCTCCCTGGTGCTCTCCTCGCGTGCCGCCGGCGGCGGCTGCACCTGCGGCGCCCACGCGGTCGTCCCCTCCGAGACCGCCGAGGTCTGACCGACGACCTCCCTGCTCGCGGTACCCGCGAGCGCGGGCAGCCCCCGCAGGGGGGCCGACAGACGGCGCCGGTCCGGACGGTTCGCCTCCTCAGCGATCCGGTCCAGCGCCCGCGACCTCCACGGTCGCACCCTCCACGAGCCGGCCCCCCATGACCTCGGGGGCCGGCTCGTGGCACGTCGCCGTCCCCCCGGGGTGTCGCCGTCTCGTCCCCGACGCGTCGTAGGGTCGGGACGCGATGGCAGTCCGTACCGCCCCCAGTCCCGCCCGCACCCCGGTCGGCCGGACCCCGGCCGCCGAGGACCGATCCGACGCGCTGTGGGCCATGGAGCGTTCCCTGCGCCGCCGCGGCTTCTCGGCCGTGGCCGGGGCCGACGAGGCCGGCCGCGGCGCCTGCGCCGGGCCCCTGGTCGCCGCTGCCTGCGTGCTCCCCCCGGGACGGCGTGGCCGGGTGCCCGAGCTGGCGGACTCCAAGCTGCTCACCGCCGCGGCGCGCGAGCGGGTCTACGCCGAGGTCGTCGACCGGGCGGTCGCCTGGTCGGTCGTGGTGATGCCCGTCCCCGACCTCGACGCCCGCGGCATGCACGTGACCAACATCGAGGCGCTGCGCCGGGCGGTGTGGCTGCTGGACCCCGGTGCCGACTACGTCCTCACCGACGGCTTCCCGGTGAGCGGGCTGGCCCGGCCCACGCTGGCGGTGTGGAAGGGCGACCGGGTCGCCGCCTGCGTCGCCGCCGCCTCCGTGCTGGCGAAGGTGACCCGTGACCGGATCATGCTCGACCTGCACGAGCGGTTCCCCGAGTACGACTTCGCCGTGCACAAGGGCTACATCACCGATGCGCACAGCGCCGCCCTCGACCGCCACGGCCCCTGCCCGGAGCACCGTCGGCGCTTCGTCAACGTGGCCCGCGCCGCCGCGGCACACGCCGGTCGAGACGCCCAGCTGACCGGCTCGGCGCCCATGGTCGATGATGTGCCCATGTGCACCGTCTCCGGAGAGCCGCGATGAGCACCGAGGACCTGGAGAAGTACGAGACCGAGATGGAGCTGCAGCTCTATCGCGAGTACCGGGACATCGTCCGCCAGTTCACCTACGTGGTGGAGACCGAGCGGCGCTTCTACCTGGCCAACTCGGTGGACCTGCAGGTGCGCGAGGCCGGCGGTGAGGTCTTCTTCGAGCTGAAGCTCTCCGACGCCTGGGTGTGGGACATGTACCGGCCCGCCCGTTTCGTGCGGAACGTCCGCGTGCTCACGTTCAAGGACGTCAACGTCGAGGAGCTGGACAAGCCCGACCTGGAGTTGCCCGACGGGCCCAGGCTGCCCTGAGCCGGCCGGTGACGGGGAGCGGCGCATGCGGTGAGGGTGGCCCCGGCCGCTGACACCGCCCGCTCCGCCGTCCACAGGCGTCCGCGCCGTCCACAGACCCGGACGGAGCACCCACCCCGGCCGCCGATCGGACCACCGTCTGCCGGGTGCGTACGACGACGGAACTGGGCCAGCGGGGTGAGCGGATCGCCGCCCGCTACCTGACCGACCGGGGCCTGCGGCTGCTCGACCGGAACTGGCGGTGCCGGGAGGGTGAGCTCGACATCGTGGCCCGCGACGGCGATGCGATCGTCTTCTGCGAGGTCAAGACCCGCCGGGAGGTCGGCTTCGGGCACCCCGTCGAGGCCGTGACCCCCGCCAAGCAGCGGCGGCTGCGCCTGCTGGCGCACCGCTGGCTGACCAGCCACGAGGAGCACGCGCCCGACCTGCGCTTCGACGTCGTCGGCGTGCTGGTCCGGCCCGGCGGGCCGGCGGTCGTCACGCACCTGCCGGCGGCCTTCTCGTGAGCCTGGCCCGCACCTGGTCCGTGGGGCTGGCCGGTGTGCACGGCGCCATGGTCGAGGTGGAGGTCGACATGTCGGCCGGCATGCCGGGGGTGGTCCTGGTCGGCCTGCCGGACACGGTGGTGCGCCAGTCGGTCGACCGGGTGCGCGCGGCCGTGGTCAACGCGGGCGCCACGTGGCCGCTGCGGCGGACCACGATCGGACTGTCGCCGGCGTCCATGCCCAAGCAGGGCAGCGGCTTCGACGTGGCGCTGGCCGCGGGGGTCCTCGCCGCGGCCGACGCGGTGCCCGCGGCGGCGGTCGCCGACCTGGTGCTGCTGGGCGAGCTCGGGCTCGACGGCACGGTGCGGGCGATCCGTGGAGTGCTGCCCGCCGTCCTGGCCGCCCGGCAGGCGGGCCACCGGCACGTCGTCGTGCCGGGCGGCAACGCCGACGAGGCCGCGCTGGTCGAGGGCGTCACCGTCCTGCCGGTGGGGTCGCTGCGCGACCTGCTGGCCCACCTCACCGGCCGGGCGCGCCTGGAGCCGCACGTCCGCGGGCGCCTCCCCGAGCCTCCGCCCGGGCCGGACCTGGGCGACGTCGTCGGCCAGGCGGTGGGTCGGCGCGCCGTCGAGGTCGCCGCCGCCGGAGGGCACCACCTGTTCCTCGCCGGCCCCCCGGGCGCCGGGAAGACGATGCTCGCCGAGCGACTGCCGGGGCTGCTCCCACCTCTCGACGAGCACTCCGCGCTCGAGGTCACTGCGATCCACTCCGTGGCAGGGACCCTGCCGCCGGAGGCGCCCCTGGTCACCCGGCCGCCGTTCGAGGCGCCGCACCACTCGGCGACCATGGCAGCGCTGGTCGGCGGGGGTTCGGGGCAGATCCGTCCGGGGGCGCTGTGCCGGGCGCACCGCGGCGTGCTGTTCCTCGACGAGAGCCCGGAGTTCCCCCGTGCGGTCCTGGACACCCTGCGCCAGCCGCTGGAGCGCGGTTCGGTGACGATCTCCCGCGCCTCCGGCGCCGCGACCTTCCCGTGCCGCGCCCAGCTCGTGCTCGCCGCGAACCCCTGCCCGTGCGCCACCGCGGCCGGGGACTCCGCCTGCACCTGCAGCGCGCACGAACGGCGCCGCTACCAGGCGCGACTGTCCGGGCCGCTGCTGGACCGCATCGACCTGCGCGTGGACCTCCCGCCGGTGACGCGGGCGGCCTGGCTGGACGGCACCGACCCACCCGAGTCGTCCGCCGCCGTCGCCGCCCGGGTCGCCGCAGCCCGAGCCGCGGCGGCCGAACGCCTGCGGGGCAGCGGTCTGACGCTCAACGGGCAGGTGCCCGGACGGCTGCTGCGGGAGCGGTGGGTGGTGCCTCGGTCGGCGTCGCGCCTGGCCGAGCGGGCGCTGGAACGCGGCGTGCTGTCGGTGCGCGGCTTCGACCGCGTGCTGCGCGTCGCCTGGACGCTCGCCGACCTGGCCGGCTGCAGCGTCCCCGGCTCCGAGCACGTCGCCGAGGCCCTGGGGATGCGGCTCCAGCGGGCGGCGGCATGACCGCCGGGACCGACCTCGACGCGGACCTCGCCCCGGCGGCAGCGCCCGGCGACCTCGCCGCGGTCCGCCGGGCCCGGGCCTGGCTGAGCCGGGCGGCGGAGCCGGGCAGCGTGGCCGTGTGGCGCTTCGTGGAGCGGGTGGGGCCGGTGCAGGCGGTCCGGCTGCTGCGTGCCGGTGCCGCGCCCGAGGCCGTGCAGGCGCTCGTCGGCGTCCGCGCCGAGCAGGACGCCAGCCTGGCCGACCTGCACCGCGCCGAGCGCTGCGGCGCCCGGCTCGTCGTCCCGGAGGACGACGAGTGGCCGGCACTGGCGCTGCACGCGCTGACCGTGGCGGTGACCAGTGGCGGCACCGACACCGCCGAGATGGGCGACCGCACCACGGCACCGGTGCCGCCGGTCGCCCTCTGGGTCCGCGGAGCCGGCCATCTCGCCGAGGTCGTGGACCGGTCGGTGGCCGTGGTCGGCGCCCGGGCGTGCACGACGTACGGGCAGCACGTGGCCGGCGACCTGGCCCACCGGCTGGGGGAGCGTGGCTGGACGGTCGTGTCCGGCGGGGCCTACGGCATCGACGCCGCCGCGCACCGCGGCTCACTGGCGGCCGGGGCGCCCACCGTCGCGGTGCTCGCCTGCGGCGTCGACCGCGTCTACCCCAGCGGCAACGGCGCGCTCCTCGAGCGGATCGCGCAGGAGGGCCTCGTCGTCAGCGAGTGGCCCCCGGGGTCGGCGCCGCACCGGCACCGCTTCCTGGTCCGCAACCGGCTGATCGCGGCACTGACCCGGGGCACCGTGGTGGTGGAGGCGGCCGCCCGGTCCGGCGCCCAGGCGACGGCGCGGCGTGCCCACCGGCTGGGGCGACCGGTCATGGTCGTGCCGGGCCCGGTGACGTCCGCGATGAGCGTGGGCTGCCACGAACTGCTGCGTGACGCGGGAGTGGGCGCCGTGCTCGTCGGCAGCGCGGCTCACGTCCTGCAGGAGGTCGGCCGGCTGGGAGAGGACCTCGCGCCACCGGCCGAGGGGGCCCCCGACGCCCGTGACGGGCTCTCCGACCTGGCGGTACGGGTGCTCGACGCGTGTCCGGTGCGCCGCGGGGTCAGCCCCGAACGGCTGGCGGCGGTGGCCGGCTGCGGCGTGGTCGAGGTGATGCAGGTGCTCCCGGCGCTGGAGCTGGCCGGCCTCGTCCAGTGGACCGACACCGGCTGGCGCGTCGCACCGCGGCCGAAGGGGACGCGGCGGTGAGGTCAGGCGCGCGGCGCGAAGGTCAGGGCCTCCTGCGCGAACGAGGCGACGACCGCGCCGTCCTCCGTGCGGACCGTCCCGCGGACGAGCCCACGGTTGCCGTGGACGCGCGTGGCCTCCGCCGAGTACAGCAGCCACCCGCCCGCGTCCACGGGGCGGTGGAACCACAGGGCGTGGTCCATGGAGACACCGCGGGTGTCCGCGGGCGGTGGCGACCCGGGCACCTGCGCGGCGGCGAAGACCATGTAGTCGGACACGAACGCGACGATCGCCGCGTACAGTCCGGCGTCGTCCGGCACGGGCAGGTGCGGGCGCACCCAGTACGGGTGCATGGGCGCGAACGTCGGCGCTCCGCCGTCGACCCGGTACCGGCCGGCAGGCCGGATCTCGAACGGGTCCATGCCCATCAGTTGGACCACGTCCGGCGGGATCCCCTCCGGCCCGGCGGGCATCGGTGGCTGCGGCGCCTGCCAGTCCGGTCCGGGCCCGCCGGCGTGGAAGGAGGCCGTCAACAGCAGCGGGGTGCTCCCGCCCTGCGCGACCGTGACCTGGCGCAGCGCGCTGGACCGCCCGTCGCGGACCGCCGACACGTCCATCCGCAGCGGTGCGCCCAGCTCGCCGCCGGTCGGGAAGACGGCGTGCACAGAGTGGGGGAGCAGCCCCGGCGACACCGTCCGGGCCGCAGCGCGGACGGCGAGGGCCAGCGTGTAGCCGCCGTACAGGTGCCCGCTCACGAGGGGCTCGTTCTCGAACGCGGCGTCCCCCCGCGGGTGCAGGCGGAGCAGAGAGTCGAAGTCGTGGGGCATCCGGGATGCCTATCACCGCTGCGCCGCCCGGCCGTCCGGGTGCATCGCGGGTGCGGCCCGGCGCGCCCGCTTGACCCGCCCCGGGCGCCGACGGACGGTCGCACCGTGTCCGGGTCGACGGTGGAGCTGCGGGGAGCGCTGCCGCCTGCCCTCGCCGCGGTCGTGGACGACTACGAGGAGCACTTGCGGGGCGGGCGCGAGCTCTCCGACCACACCGTCCGCGCCTACGTCACCGACACGGTGTCACTGCTGGACCACCTCGCCCGCCGCAGCGGCACCCGCGTCGACGACCTCGACCTCGCCGCTCTGCGCAGCTGGCTGGCCAAGGGGCGCACGACCGGCGACAGCCGGGCCACGACCGCCCGACGCGCGGCGGCGGCCCGGTCGTTCACCCGGTGGCTGCGCCGGACCGGGCTGACCCCGGAGGACGTCGGCCTGCGCCTGGTCAGCCCCAAGGCCCACCGCACCCTCCCCGACGTCCTCGCGCCCGACCAGGCGCGGACGGTGGTGGAGTCCGCCGCCGGAGCCGAGGAGCCGGTCGGCCTGCGCGACGCCGCGGTGCTGGAGCTGCTCTACGCCAGCGGCATCCGGGTCAGCGAGCTGGTCGGCCTCGACGTCGACGACGTCGACCGCGGACGCCGCCTCCTGCGGGTGCTGGGCAAGGGCCGCAAGGAGCGCAGCGTCCCCTACGGCGCTCCGGCCGAGCGGGCGCTCGACGCCTGGCTGACCCGCGGCCGGCCGGCGCTGGCGACCGACCGGTCCGGCCCGGCGCTGCTGCTCGGCGCCCGCGGCGGGCGGCTCGACGCCCGGGAGGCGCGGCGCACGGTGCACGCGGCCGTCGCGGCGGCGCCCGGCGCGCCCGACATCGGCCCCCACGGCCTGCGGCACTCGGCCGCGACGCACGTGCTCGAGGGCGGCGCCGACCTGCGCTCGGTCCAGGAGCTGCTCGGGCACGCTAGCCTCGCGACGACACAGATCTACACGCACGTGACGGTCGAACGCCTCCGCGCTGTGCACGCGCAGGCCCATCCCCGCGCGTGACCGGCCACCGGCTGCCGATACTTGACTGCGATGCCCACCAGGGGCCCGTCGCGGCGGACCCATGAGCGAGCGGGGGAGCTCCGTGCCCGAGGCGACGATCGACACCCTCGACGAGTCGAACCACGAGGACGCCGACGCGGCGATCGCCGCGCTGTGGCGGGACTACGTCGCCGACCGCGACCCCGCGCTGCGTGACCGGCTGATCCTGCACTACGCGCCGCTGGTCAAGTACGTCGCCGGCCGGGTGGGCTCGGGCCTGCCCGCCCACGTCGAGCAGGCCGACCTGGCCTCCTACGGCACCTTCGGGCTCATCGACGCGATCACCCGCTACCAGCCCTCGCGCGAGGTGAAGTTCGAGAGCTACGCGATGGCCCGCATCCGCGGCGCGATCATCGACGAGCTGCGCACCACCGACTGGATCCCGCGGTCGGTGCGCAGCAAGGCCCGCCTCTTCGAGCGGACCGTCGCCGCGCTCGAGAGCAAGCTGCAGCGCAGCCCCACCGACGAGGAGGTGGCCGCCGAGATGGACATGGACGTCGAGGACGTCCGCAAGTTCCTCGGCCAGCTCTCGCTGGTCAACGTGGTGGCACTCGACGAACTGCTCACCGACGACGACGGCGGTGCCCCCCGTCTGGTCGACACGCTGCAGGACAACCGGGCGCTGGACCCGCAGGCCATGGCCGAGCACGGCGAGGCCCGCCAGCTGCTGGCCCGTGCCGTGGAGCAGCTGCCCGAGCGGGAGAAGGTCGTCGTCAGCCTCTACTACTTCGAGGGGCTGACCCTCGCCGACATCGGCCGGGTCCTCGGCGTCACCGAGAGCCGCATCTGCCAGCTGCACACCAAGGCCGTGCTGCACCTGCGCACGAAGCTCGCCGACATCGCCTGACGGCCGGCGGTCACGGCGGCCACGGCGGCCGACACCGGGCTCCCGACCACTGGCCCGGGCACGGCCACTGCCCGGCCGAGCTGCGGCTGCCGGCGGTGCTGCCCCCCGGCCGGTGTCCGGTCACCCCCGGGGCAGCAGCCGGACCCGCGGGGGTGCGAGGAGCAGGAGCGGGTCCAGGTACACCTCGCCCCGACGCAGCCCCCAGTGCAAGCAGGCGGCGGCCGGGCAGCCGGCGTGGCCGGCGAGCAGCGTGCCGATGGGGGAGCCCCGTGTCACCACCTGGCCCGCGGCCACGGAGGGGTCGACCGGCTCGTAGGTCGTCCGCAGGCCGTCCGGGTGGTCGATGCTGACCACCGGCCGGCCGGCCACGGCGCCCGCGAACACGACGACCCCGTCCCCGGCGGCGACGACCACGGCGCCGGGCGGGGCGGCCAGGTCGACGCCGCGGTGCCCCGGGCCGTACGGCGACGCGGGCGCCTCGAAGGGCCGGGTCGCCGACGGCCCCGGCAGGGGCGCCATCCACTGCGCGGCGGCGGGGACGACCGGCGCCCGGTCCGCAACCGCGGGGACCGCCGGCGCGGGGTCCACAGCCGCGGGGACCGCCGGCGCCGGGTCTGCGGCCGCGGAGGCGGGGGACAGCAAGCAGGCGAGGACGAACAGGACGGTCAGCAGAGCGGCCGGTAGGGGAGTCGGCGGGCGCGGCGGCACCCGTCGAACATGGAGCCGGGCGACTGCGCGGGGCGAGAGCCCGGCGCGGGCTGTGGACGGAGCCCCGGTCGGTGGACGGCCGGGCGGAGCGGCGACCGGCGGCGCGTATGCTGTCCGGTGCGGCCCACCCCGGTGGGTCGACTTCGCGCGTCCTCGTACCCGCCGCTGCTCAGCGGGTGGTCGCCACCTCGGTCCCCGCGGCTCACCGCGGGGTGGTGTGGCGCTCCGGACGCCAGGGCGGTGCACCACCCGGTGCCCGCGGCAAACCGAGATGCGCGGCCGCCCGGCGGCCGCGTGTGCACAGAGAGTCGGCCATGGCAGTCATCAGCATGAAGCAGCTGCTCGACAGCGGCGTCCACTTCGGGCACCAGACCCGTCGCTGGAACCCGAAGATGAAGCGGTTCATCTTCACCGAGCGCAACGGCATCTACATCATCGACCTGCAGCAGACGCTCGGGTACATCGACAACGCCTACGAGTTCGTCAAGCAGACGGTCGCCCACGGCGGCACGGTGCTCTTCGTCGGCACCAAGCGCCAGGCGCAGGAGCCGGTCGCCGAGCAGGCGCAGCGCGTCGGCATGCCCTACGTCAACCAGCGCTGGCTGGGCGGCATGCTCACCAACTTCCAGACCGTCTTCAAGCGCCTCGAGCGCCTGAAGGAGCTCGAGGACATGGAGCAGACCGGCGTGCTGGTCAGCCTGTCCAAGAAGGAGCAGCTGGTCCTCTCCCGCGAGAAGGCCAAGCTCGAGCGCTCCCTCGGCGGCATCCGCGACATGAAGAAGGTGCCCAGCGCCATCTGGATCGTCGACACCAAGAAGGAGCACATCGCCGTCGGCGAGGCGCGCAAGCTCAAGATCCCGGTCGTCGCGATCCTCGACACCAACTGCGACCCCGACGAGGTCGACTACAAGATCCCGGGCAACGACGACGCGATCCGCAGCATCGCCGTCCTGACCCGCGTGGTGGCCGACGCCGTCGCCGAGGGCCTCATGGCCCGCTCGGCCGCGCAGGCCAACGCCGGCCGCGAGGACGGCGCCGAGCCCGCTATCGGCGGCGGCGAGCCGCTGGCCGACTGGGAGCGCGAGCTGCTGACCGGCCAGACCGGCGAGGCGACCGCGACCGCGACCGACGTGCCCGAGACCCCGGCCACCGCCACCGAGCTGCCCGAGACGCCGGCCGCCGCGCCGACCGTCACGGCCGACGAGGTCGCCCCGGTCGAGGGCGTCCCCGCGACCGGCAGCACCGACACCGGCACCCAGGGCGCCCAGAACGGCTGAGTAGGGACCCCCTCGCCCCCGCTGTTCGCGACCACTTCGCGGCGGGACCCGGCGAGGGGGGCCTTCCAGGCCCACCCACGCATCGAGACTCCCGAGGAAGAGAGACATGGCTGACTTCACCGCAGCCGACGTCAAGCGTCTCCGCGACGCCACCGGCGCCGGCATGATGGACTGCAAGAAGGCGCTCACCGAGGCCGACGGCGACTACGACAAGGCCGTCGAGCTCCTGCGCATCAAGGGCGCCAAGGACGTCGGTAAGCGCCTCGAGCGCTCGACGACCAACGGCATCGTCGTCAGCAAGGACGGCGCCCTGCTCGAGATCGACTGCGAGACCGACTTCGTCGCCAAGAACGCCGACTTCGTCAAGCTGGCCGAGCGGCTGCTCGACGTCGTGCTGGCGCAGAAGCCGGCCGACGTCGACGCCCTGATGGCCGCCGACATCGACGGCCAGACGGTCGCGTCGCTGATCCAGGCCGAGTCGGCGCGCATCGGCGAGAAGCTGGTCCTCTCCCGCTTCGCTGTCTTCGAGGGCACCACCGCCACCTACCTGCACAAGCGGGCCACCGACCTGCCCCCGGCGATCGGTGTCGCGGTGCAGTACAGCGGCGGCTCCGAGGACGCGGCGCGCAGCCTGGCGATGCACATCGCCGCGGCCCGCCCGCGCTACCTCACCCGTGACGAGGTCCCCGCCGACGCGGTGGAGACCGAGCGCCGGGTCGCCGAGCAGACGGCCAAGGAGGAGGGCAAGCCCGAGCAGGCGATCACCAAGATCGTCGAGGGTCGGGTCAACGCCTACTACAAGGACTTCGTCCTGCTCGAGCAGCCGTCGATCACCGAGCCCAAGCGCACGGTGAAGCAGATCCTCGACGAGGCCGGCCTGACCGTGGAGCGGTTCGCCCGCTTCGAGGTCGGCCAGGCGTAACAGCCGCACCACAGAAGGACCCCGCAACCCCCACCCGGCCCCCTCCAGGGGCCCGCGCCGAGCGTGCGTGGTGGGGGTGGCGGGGTCCTCCTGCTGTCCGGGTCCGGCTGTCGCGCCCGGTCCCATGAGGCAGGATCAGACAACCGCAGTCGACCGAGGGATGAGCAGTTGACCGACACCGTGTCCGCCCCCACCGC
This sequence comes from Blastococcus sp. CPCC 205250, assembly GCF_019799925.1. GTDB lineage: Bacteria > Actinomycetota > Actinomycetes > Mycobacteriales > Geodermatophilaceae > Trujillonella. The sequence goes on from NZ_JABGCG010000010.1 coordinate 210,711, forward strand.
CTTCCAGCCCGCTGACGGCAGCGGCTACCAGCGGGTGCTGTTGAAGCTCTCCGGTGAGGCCTTCGGCGGCGGCAAGGTCGGCGTCGACTCCGGCATCGTGCACGGCATCGCCCAGCAGCTGGCCGACGTCGTCCACGCCGGCACGCAGGTCGCCGTCGTCGTCGGTGGCGGCAACTTCTTCCGCGGCGCCGAGCTCGCCGAGGCCGGCATGGACCGCCGGCACGCCGACTACATGGGCATGCTCGGCACGGTGATGAACTCGCTGGCGCTCCAGGCGTTCTGCGAGCAGGTGGGCCTGGAGACCCGCGTGCAGACGGCGATCACCATGGGGCAGGTCGCCGAGCCCTACATCCCGCGCAAGGCCGTCCGGCACATGGAGAAGGGCCGGCTGGTGATCTTCGGCGCCGGTGCCGGCATGCCGTACTTCTCCACAGACACCGTCGCTGCCCAGCGCGCGCTGGAGATCGGCTGCCAGGTGCTGCTGATGGCCAAGAACGGCGTCGACGGCGTCTACGACGACGACCCCCGCACCAACCCGGCCGCCACGATGTACACCGACCTGGACTACGGCACCGTCCTGGCCGACGAGCTCAAGGTCGCCGACGCCACCGCCATCAGCCTGTCGATGGAGAACCGGATGCCCATCGTGGTGTTCAACCTGCTCCAGGACGGGAACATCGCCCGGGCGGTGGCAGGTGAGAGGATCGGCACGCTGATCAGCACGTCCGCCTGACGGCGCAGACGGCACACCGGAGCACGTAGGAGAGGCGGCCCGTCCAGGCGCCGCCCGCAGGAGGGACAGACCCGTGATCGACGACACCCTGCTCGACGCCGAGGAGCGGATGGACAAGGCCCTGTCGGTCGCCCGGGAGGACCTCGGCTCGGTGCGCACCGGCCGGGCCGCGCCGTCCATGTTCAGCAAGATCATGGTGGACTACTACGGTGCGCCGACGCCGGTGCCGCAGATGACCTCGATCACCGTTCCCGAAGCCCGCATGGCGGTCATCAAGCCCTACGACACCAGCCAGCTCGGCGCGATCGAGAAGGCCATCCGCGACAGCGACCTGGGCGTCAACCCGACCAACGACGGCCAGATCATCCGCGTGGTCTTCCCGCAGCTCACCGAGGAGCGCCGCCGCGACCTGGTGAAGATGGCCCGTGCCAAGGGCGAGGACGCCAAGGTCGCCATCCGCAACATCCGCCGGCGCAGCAAGGAGGAGCTCGACCGCATCGCCAAGGACGGCGAGGCGGGCGAGGACGACGTGCGCCGCGCGGAGAAGGAGCTCGACGAGCTCACCTCCCAGCACGTGAACCACGTCGACGAGGCCGTCAAGAACAAGGAGACGGAACTCCTCGAGGTCTGAGCGCCCTCCCCGCCGCGACCATGAGACGCGAGTCCGACACCGGCCCGCTGCCGACGGTCCGCCCGCCCGGGCCGCCCGCGGTCCAGCCGCCCGCGCCGGCCGGGCCCCCGCCGGCCGGGCCTCCGACGGCCGGGGCCTCGACGGCCGGACCCCCGACGGCCGATCTCGCCGTGCCCGCCACCCGGGAGGTCCCCCTGGTCGGGACTGACCGGGCCGCCGCCCCGGCGACCGACGAGATCCCGGCCGCCGTGTCGAGGGCGGCGCAGACGCCTCCCGGAGCCACCCGGGCTCCCGGCGCGGACCCGCTGGCACCTCCCACCGAGGCGATGCCGGTGACCGAGCAGCCCCCGAAGAAGCCCGGCCGCGCCGGCCGCGACCTCACGGCGGCCATCGGCGTCGGCCTGGGCCTGGGCGCGGTCATCCTGGTGTCGCTGCTGGTGTACCGGCCGTCCTTCCTGCTCGTGGTCGGCGCCGCTGTCCTCGTCTCGGTGGTCGAGCTGAGCCGGGCGCTGCAGGCCGGCCGCGCCACGCCGCCGGTGGTCCCCGTGCTGGTCGGGTCGGTGGCCATGCTCGCGCTCGCGTGGACCCGCGGGGCGACCGGGCTGGTCGTCGCCTTCCTGCTGACCGTCCTGGCGGTGCTGCTCTGGCGGCTCGCCGACGGCCCGGCCGGCTACCTGCGGGACGCCTCGGCGGGCGTGCTGGTGGCCCTGTACGTGCCCCTGCTGGCCGGGTTCGCGGTGCTGCTGCTCGTCCCCGACGACGGCGCCCTCCGCGTGATCCTGTTCATCGCGACCGTCGTCGGCAACGACGTCGGCGGCTACACCGCCGGCGTGCTCTTCGGCCGGCACCCCATGGCCCCCACGGTGAGCCCCAAGAAGTCGTGGGAGGGCATGGGCGGGTCGGTGCTGGGCTGCATCGCCGTCGCCACCCCGATCGTCACGCTGGCCCTGGACGGGCCCTGGTGGGGCGGCGTCGTCTTCGGCGCGGCGCTGGCCGTCAGCGCGACCCTCGGCGACCTGGGGGAGTCACTCATCAAGCGCGACCTCGGCATCAAGGACATGGGCAACCTGCTCCCGGGCCACGGCGGGCTCATGGACCGGATGGACTCGCTGCTGCCGTCGGCCGCCGTCGCCTGGCTGCTGCTCTCCTGGGTCGTGCCGGTCTAGCGCTCCGGGCCGCTGGCGGCGCCGACACCGGCGGTGACCTCCCACACCGAGCCCACCTCGGTGAACCCGCGCCGGGCGTACCAGGAGCGGGGCCAGTCGGCGGCCGCCGCCTCCAGCACCACGAGGTCGCACCCCGCGGCGGCCGCGCCGTCGAGCGCCGCGGCGAGGACGGCGTCGCCGTGCCCGCGGCCGCGGACAGCGGGATCGGTCAGGACGGACTCGACGACGGCGGTGGCGCCGTCCACGCGCAGCTGGCCCGCGGCGACCGATCGCCCGTCCCCGCCGACGACGGCGAGGTCGTGCACGGCGACGACCAGGTCGTTGCGGTGCTCGCGGCCCACGAGCTGGCCAACCACCTCCTCGAGGCCGGGCGCGCCCGCCAGCTCCTGGCGCCACGACCGGCGCCAGAGGTCGTGCACCTCGCGCTGTCCGACCCGGCCGGCGCGCGGGCCGGGCTGCCCCGGCTGCGCCGGGCGGGCCATGACGACGACCTCCTCGGCGGCCCACCCGCGCGCCGCCAGCTGCCCGGCGACCGCGCCGGCGCCGGGCCAGCGGAGGGTGGCCGAGCGGTGCGGCAGGCCCGCCTCGCGCGCGAACGAGGTGGCGGTCCGCTCGACCGTCGCGGCGTCGACGGGATCGGACAGGAGCAGCCGGTTGTCGTCCCGGGAGTGCCGCAGGTCGGGGTCGAGGACGGCGACCCCGCCGGGGACGTCCCGGACCTCGGCGGCCCGCCGTGTCCGCAGGGACAGCGCGTACGCCAGCGCCCGGCCCAGTGCGTCGTCCGGCGCCGGCAGCACCGGCGAGGCCGGCGGCAGGTACGGCACGACCGCGACCACCGCCGCGGTCGGCAGGGGCCCGTGGAGGTGCGGGAACCGCATCGCCGCGGGGTCGCCGGGCACCCCGGGCTCGAACCGGACCGGGTCGGCCAGCCGGGCGGGGTCGACGACCAGCAGCACCAGGTCCCGGCGTCCGGGGAACAGCCGCGCCGCGGGCAGGTGCACCTGGTCCGGCGTCGACAGGTGCACGAAGCCGGCGTCGGCCAGCGACGGCGGGCGCACGGCACCGACGTCGAGTGCCGCCCGCCAGTCGCCCGGTTCGACCAGGTGCAGCAGCGGCGTCACGCGCCGTCCGGGTCGATCCCGCGGGCGCGCAGGGCCGCCTCGATCGCCTCGCAGACCGTGCGGACGACGTACACGCGCGCCCACCGCTTGTCGTCGCCGGCCACCACGTGCCAGGGGGCGCCGGGGCGGTCGGTGCGCTCGAGCATGTCCTCGATCGCGACCTCGTACGCCTCGCGCTTCTCGCGGTTGCGCCAGTCCTCGTCGGTGAGCTTCCAGGCCCGCAGCGGGTCGTCGCGACGGGACTCGAAGCGCCGCAGCTGCTCCTCGGGGGAGACGTGCACCCAGAACTTGACCAGGATCATCCCCTCGGCGGCCAGGGTCGTCTCCATGTCGTTGATCTCGCCGTAGGCCCGCTGCCAGGCGTCCTCGGAGGCGAACCCCTCCACCCGCTCGACCAGCACCCGGCCGTACCAGGTGCGGTCGAGCACCGCCATGCCGCCCCAGCCGGGCAGCACCGGCCAGAACCGCCACAGGAAGTGGTGCCGCTTCTCGTCGTGGGTGGGCGCGGCGAACTGGGCGACCCGCACGTGCCGCGGGTCCAGCTCCTCGACCAGCCGCTTGATCGCCCCACCCTTGCCGGAGGCGTCCCACCCCTCGAACAGCACGCACAGCGGCGGGCCCAGCTCCCCGCCGCCGAGCTGGCCGCCCAGCCGCAGCCGCAGGCGCACCAGCCGTTCCTGCGCCTCGGCCAGCTGATCCTTGGCCTCCTTCTTGGGCAGGCTCACGGTCAGGTCGACGTCGGCGAGGCGGCTCATCCCCGCAGCCTCGCCGCTGCGGCCCCGGCTGTCACGCCGGCGGCTCCACCGGCGGCGGCCCGCCGTGCTGCCGGATCCAGGCATGCATGGCGATCCCGGCCGCGACCCCGGCGTTGATCGAGCGGGTGGAGCCGTACTGGGCGATCGACAGGACGCCGTCGGCGAGGTCGCGGGCGGCGTCGGACAGCCCCGTCCCCTCCTGGCCGAACAGCAGCACGCACGCCCGCGGCAGCGGCTCGGTCTCCAGCGGCCGGGCGCCGGGCAGGTTGTCGACGGCCAGCAGCGGCAGGCCCTCCGTCCGCGCCCAGGCGGCCAGCGTGGCCACGTCGGGGGAGTGGTGCACGTGCAGGTAGCGGTCGGTGACCATCGCGCCGCGGCGGTTCCAGCGCCGCCGTCCCACCACGTGCACCCCCGCGGCGAGGAAGGCGTTGGCGGTGCGCACGACCGTCCCGATGTTCAGGTCGTGCTTCCAGTTCTCGATCGCGACGTGGAAGGGGTGCCGGCGGGTGTCCAGGTCGGCCACGACCGCCTCGACCGTCCAGTAGCGGTACCGGTCGGCGACGTTGCGCCGGTCGCCGTGCGCCAGCAGCTCGGGGTCGTAGCGCGGGTCCTCGGGCCACGGGCCCTCCCACGGGCCGACGCCGACGGCCTCCGGACCCGGGAGGGTGAGCTCGCTCTCGGCGTCCGACACCCGCCGCACGGTAGTGGGACCATGGACGACGCCATGACAGCCCTGCCCCTGGTCTTCGACGCCCCCCGCCGGGGCAAGCCGCCCCGCCACCTCGCCGACCTCACCCGCGAGGAGGCGCGTGCCGCCGTGGCCGACCTCGGCCAGCCGGCGTTCCGCGCCGACCAGCTGTCCCGGCACTTCTTCCGGGGCACCGACGACCCCGCGCAGATGACCGACGTCCCCGCGGCGGCCCGCGAGGCCCTCGCGTCGTCCCTGCTGCCCGGGCTGCTGACCCCGGTCCGGCACCAGGCCGCCGACGGCGGGCGCACCCGCAAGACGCTGTGGCGGCTGCACGACGGCGCGCTCGTGGAGAGCGTCCTCATGCGCTACCCCGACCGCGCCACCGTCTGCATCTCCAGCCAGGCCGGCTGCGGGATGGCCTGCCCCTTCTGCGCCACCGGGCAGGGCGGGCTCACCCGCAACCTCTCGGCCGCCGAGATCATCGGCCAGGCCGTGGCGGCCGCCCGCGCGATGGCCGACGGCGACCTGCCCGGCGGTCCGGGGCGGCTGTCCAACGTCGTGTTCATGGGCATGGGCGAGCCGCTGGCCAACTACGCCCGCGTCCGCCGCACCCTCGAGGCCCTGCACTCGCCCGCGCCGCACGGCCTGGGGCTGTCGCAGCGGTCGATCACCGTCTCCACGGTCGGCGTCGTCCCGGGGATCCGGAAGCTGACCGAGGAGGGCCTGTCGGTCACCCTCGCGGTGAGCCTGCACGCCCCGGACGACGAGCTGCGGGACACCCTCGTGCCGGTCAACACCCGGTGGAAGGTCGCCGAGGTCGTGGCGGCCGCCGACGCCTACGCCGAGCGCACCGGGCGCCGCTACTCGGTCGAGTACGCCCTGATCCGCGACGTGAACGACCAGCCCGAGCGCGCCGACCTGCTCGGCCGGCTGCTCGCCCGCCGCCGCGCCCACGTCAACCTGATCCCGCTCAACCCCACGCCCGGCAGCCCGTGGGACGCCAGCCCGCTGCCCGCGCAGCGTGAGTTCGTCGCCCGGCTGCGCGCCGCCGGCGTGCCGACGACGGTGCGCGACACCCGCGGGTCGGACATCGACGGCGCCTGCGGCCAGCTCGCCGCCAGCGACCTGGCCGAGGGCGTCCCCAGCGTGGCGGTCGTGCCCGCGGCGCCGGTCGAGCCGCCGGTCGAGCTCGGGGCCGAGGCCGACGAGTGAGCGAGCTGGCCAGCCCACCCGGACAGCAGGACGACCCGGCCGACGACCTCGGCACGCACGGGCACAGCCACGCCGACGTCTCCGGCGGCTGGCTGCGCCCGGCGGTGTTCGGCGCGATGGACGGCCTGGTCACCAACACCGCGCTCGTCGCCGGTGTGGGCGGCGGGGGCGCCGCTCCGCGGGCGATCCTGCTCGCCGGGGTGGCCAGCCTGGTCGCCGGCGCCATCTCGATGGCCCTGGGCGAGTACACCTCGGTGAAGACGCAGAACGAGCAGCTCGACCTCGAGGTCGCCAAGGAGCGACGGGAGCTGCAGCGCAACCCCCGCGGCGAGCTCGCCGAGCTGGTCACCCAGCTGCGGGTCCGCGGCGTCGAGGAGCACCTGGCGCAGCAGGTCGCCGAGCAGCTCTCGCGCGACCCGGAGACGGCCCTGCGGCTGCACGTGGTCGCCGAGATGGGCGTGACGGTCGACGACGAGCCCTCGCCGCGGACGGCGGCGCTGTCCTCGCTGGTCACCTTCGCCCTCGGGGCGGTCGTGCCGCTGCTGCCCTACCTCTTCGGCGTCTCGCTGCTGTGGGTGGCGCTGGTGTGCGGCGGCATCGGGCTGGCCGTGGCCGGGGCGCTGTCCTCGCGGTTCACCCCGCGGCCGTGGTGGTTCGCCGGCGGCCGCCAGCTGCTGTTCGGGGCGCTGGCCGCCGCGGCCACGTACGCCATCGGCCTGGCGATCGGCGTCACCGCCACCTGAGCCCGGGCCGTTCGATCACCCGACCGGACCGGCCCCCGGTCGCCCGGACGACGCGAGGCCCGCCCCCGAGGTGGGGACGGGCCTCGCGGAGGGCGCCGCTCAGCTCACTTCGCGCGCCAGGCGTTCTTCCGGCGACGCCAGTCCCAGATCAGGATGCCGATCATCCCGACGACGATGCCGACGATCCACAGGTCCTCGATCCGGCCCTCGTGGTTGCCGACCAGGTACGCCAGCGTCCACAGGGCGGCGATGACGACGCCGATCCGCCCGGCCCGGCCGGTCTCGCCGTGCCAGCCCCACTCCTCGGGGCTCTCGTGCTGGACCGGCACCGCGCCGTCGCGGACCACGCCCTCCTCGCGGTTGGGCTGGTTGACCCGCGTGGTGTCGGGGTGGTCGATCGTGATCCGGTCCCGGTGGGCCTGCTCGCTCACGTGCTCTCCTCGTTGGCGCTCGTCGCGCCCGTTCGCGGCGCTGCTTCGTTCCCGGTCGGCTCGCACGCTCGCCGACTGCTCGCCTCGCGGGTGCCCTCGCGCGACGCCCGCGAGCACTGCTCCGTCCGACGGCGGCGGGCGAGCTCGCCGACACCCGCATCTTGCCAGCCCCAGCGCGCCCGTACCGCACGAGGGCGGCGCGTCGTCGGGGAGGATGGGCGTCATGAGTGCCGTCCGCGAGGTCACCGTGCTCGGCTCGACCGGGTCGATCGGCCGGCAGGCGATCGCCGTGGCCGAGCAGAACCCCGACCGCCTGCGGATCACCGGCCTGGCCGCGGGCGGCGGCAACATCGCCGAGCTGGCCGAGCAGGCGCTGGCGCTGGGCGTGCGGACCGTCGCGGTCGCCCGGGCGACCGCGGCGCAGGACCTGCAGCTGGCCTTCTACGCCGCGGCGTCCAAGCGCGGCTGGTCGAAGGGCGAGTACGCGCTCCCGGAGATCCTCGCCGGGCCGCGGGCGGCCGAGGAGCTGGCTGCGCGGCCGGCCGACGTCGTCCTCAACGGGATCACCGGGTCCATCGGCCTGGGCCCGACCCTGTCCGCGCTGGCCGCCGGGCGCACCGTCGCGCTGGCCAACAAGGAGTCGCTGGTGGCCGGCGGCGACCTGGTCACCGCCGCGGCGGCCCCGGGCCAGCTGGTGCCGGTGGACTCCGAGCACTCGGCGCTGGCCCAGTGCCTGCGCGGCGGCTCCCGCGGCGAGGTGGCGCGGCTGGTCCTCACCGCCAGCGGCGGGCCGTTCCGCGGCCGCAGCGCCGCCGACCTGGCCGGGGTCACCGTGGAGCAGGCGCTGGCCCACCCCACGTGGGACATGGGCCCGGTCGTGACCATCAACTCGGCCACGCTGGTGAACAAGGGCCTGGAGCTCATCGAGGCGCACCTGCTGTTCGACGTCCCCTACGCCGACATCGACGTCGTCGTCCACCCGCAGTCGATCGTGCACTCGATGGTCACCTTCGCCGACGGCGCCACGATCGCCCAGGCCAGCCCGCCGGACATGCGCCTGCCCATCGCCCTGGCGCTGGCGTGGCCCGACCGGCTGCCGCACGTGCAGCCGGCCCTGGACTGGTCCAGCGCAAGCACGTGGGAGTTCGCGCCGCTGGACGACGAGGCGTTCCCCGCGGTCCGGCTCGCCCGCTCCGCCGGGGAGGCCCGGGGCGTGGTGCCGGCGATGTTCAACGCGGCCAACGAGGAGGCGGTCGCGGCCTTCCTCGCGGGTCGGCTGCCGTTCCGGGGCATCGTCGACCTCGTCGCGCGTACCCTCGACGACGCGCCGGACCTCGGCGCCCCCACCTGCGTGGACGACGTCCTGGCCGCTGAGCGGTGGGCCCGGCAGCACGCCCGCGCCGCCATCGCCGGAGGCATGCACTGACCGGGTTCCTGCTGACGGTCCTGGGGATCGTCGCGTTCGCGATCGGCCTGCTGTTCTCCATCGGCTTCCACGAGTACGGCCACTTCATGTGGGCCCGGAAGTTCGGCATGCGGGTGCCGCAGTTCATGGTCGGCTTCGGCCCGACCGTGTTCTCCCGCACCCGCGGGGAGACCGAGTACGGCATCAAGGCCATCCCCATGGGCGGCTACATCCGCATCGTCGGGATGATCCCGCCCGCCGAGGAGGGCGAGAGCAAGCGCGCCACCCGGATGCGGACGTTCATCGCCGAGGTGCGCGGCCAGGCGCTCAACGACGTCCGCCCCGGCGACGAGGGCCGGGTCTTCTACGCCAAGCCGTGGTGGCAGCGGGTCATCGTCATGTCCGCCGGCCCGCTGCACAACCTGCTGCTCGCGGTGGTGTTCTTCGCCATCACCCTGACCGCGGTCGGCACCAGCGTGATCACCACCCAGGTGCGGACCGTGCCGGCCTGCGTCGTCCCCGCGGACGCCCAGAGCATCGACCGGGCCGCGGCCGACGACAGCGACGTCTGCGACATCCCCATCGTCACCAGCGGGGCCGACGCCGGTCAGGTGTGCGAGGAGGGGAGCCCGAACTGCGCCCTCCCGGTGGCCAGCCCCGCGGCCCGCGCCGGCCTGCAGCCCGGCGACACGATCGTGGCCGTCGGCGGTGAGTCGGTCGACCCGACCGACCACGACAGCTGGACGACCGTGCAGCAGGCGATCCGCAACTCCCCGGGCGAGGAGCTGACGCTCACCATCGAGCGCGACGGGGAGCGGCAGGACCTCACCGTCACCCCGATCGAGAACACCGTCGTCAACGACGACGGCGACGGCACCATGACCGCCGGGTACCTCGGCGTCAGCCCGGTCCCCGGGTTCGCCCGCCAGTCGGTGACCGAGCTGCCGTCGTACTTCGGCACCGTCGTGGCCGCCTCGGTCGAGCGGCTGGTCGAGATCCCCGAGCGCGTCCCGCAGCTGTTCCGCGCGGCGTTCCTCGGCGAGGAGCGGGACGAGAACGGCCCGATCGGCGTGGTCGGCGTCGGCCGGATCTCCGGCGAGGTCTTCTCGATCGAGGAGTTCAGCACCGCGCAGAAGATCAGCTTCTTCCTGAGCCTGCTGGCCAGCGTCAACCTGGTGCTGTTCCTGTTCAACCTGCTGCCGATGTACCCGCTCGACGGCGGGCACGTGGCCGGCGCGCTGTACGAGAAGGCGCGCTCCACCGTGGCCCGCTGGCGCGGCCGTCCCGACCCGGGGCCGTTCGACATCGCCCGGCTCATGCCGGTCGCCTACGTCGTCGCCGGGTTGTTCATCGCGCTGTCGGGGCTGCTGCTGGTCGCCGACATCGTCAACCCGATCACCCTGCAGTAGCCGCGGGGTCAGCGGGGTCACGGCGCCGACGGCGGCAGCCGCCTGCGCGGAGGGCGATACTGGGAGTCATGGCCATCCCCGTCGGTCTCGGCATGCCCGCAGCTCCTCCGCCCGTCCTGGCTCCACGCCGGAAGACGCGGCAGCTGGACGTGGGCGGCGTCGGCGTCGGCAGCGACTCCCCGGTCAGCGTGCAGTCGATGACGACGACCAAGACCGCGGACGTCAACGCGACGCTGCAGCAGATCGCCGAGCTGACCGCGGCCGGGTGCCAGATCGTGCGCGTGGCCGTGCCCGACACCGACGACGCCGAGGCGCTGCCGGAGATCGCCCGGCACTCGCAGATCCCGGTCATCGCCGACATCCACTTCCAGCCGCGGTACGTCTTCGCCGCGATCGACGCCGGCTGCGCCGCGGTGCGGGTCAACCCGGGCAACATCAAGAAGTTCGACGACCGGGTGGGCGACATCGCCAAGGCGGCCGGGGACGCCGGCGTCCCGATCCGGATCGGGGTCAACGCCGGCTCGCTGGACAAGCGACTGCTCGCCAAGTACGGCCGGGCCACGCCCGAGGCGCTGGTCGAGTCCGCGCTGTGGGAGTGCTCGCTGTTCGAGGAGCACGGCTTCCGCGACATCAAGATCTCGGTCAAGCACAACGACCCGGTCGTGATGGTGCGCGCCTACGAGCTGCTCGCCGCGCAGTGCGACTACCCGCTGCACCTCGGCGTGACCGAGGCGGGGCCGGCCTTCCAGGGCACCATCAAGTCCGCCGTCGCCTTCGGGGCGCTGCTGAGCAAGGGGATCGGCGACACCATCCGCGTCTCCCTCTCCGCGCCGCCGGTCGAGGAGGTCAAGGTCGGCACCCAGATCCTGGAGTCGCTGAACCTGCGCCAGCGCGGCCTGGAGATCGTCAGCTGCCCCTCCTGCGGCCGCGCCCAGGTCGACGTCTACAAGCTCGCCAACGAGGTGACCGCCGGCCTCGACGGCCTCGAGGTGCCGCTGCGCGTGGCGGTCATGGGCTGCGTCGTCAACGGCCCCGGTGAGGCCCGCGAGGCCGACCTCGGGGTGGCGTCGGGCAACGGCAAGGGCCAGATCTTCGTCAAGGGCGAGGTGGTCAAGACCGTGCCCGAGTCGCAGATCGTCGAGACGCTGATCGAGGAGGCCCTGCGTCTGGCGGGCCAGCAGGCCGACGACGGCGTCCCCTCGGGGCCGCCGGTCGTCACCGTCGGCTGACGGCCGGCACGGGGTGTTGCGCTCCGCCATGTCATCCACCCGCCCCACCACCCCGACGGCCCGCGTGCTCGACGAGGGCGACGAGCGGGCCGTCCGCCGGCTGCTGGACACCGACCCGGTCGCCGGCTGCGTGATCGCCGGCCGCGTCGAGCGGTCGGGCACCGCCGCCGCGGCCCTCGGCGCACCCCTGTGGGGCTTCGGTGCCGGCCGGGACCTGGACGCCGTCTGCCTGGCCGGGGCCAACCTCATCCCCTTCGCGCTGCCGGGCGCCGAGCGCGCGTCGGCCGTCGCCTTCGCCGAGCGGGCCCGCCGGGCCGGTCGGCGCTGCTCCACGATCGTCGGCCCGGCGGAGGCGGTCGACCCGCTGTGGGAGCTCCTCGCCCCGCACTGGGGCCCGGCGCGCGACCACCGGCCGCGGCAGCCCCTGATGGCCATCGAGGGCCCCCCGGCGGTGGCGCCCGAGCCCCGCGTGCGGCCCGTGCGGCCCGGGGAGGTGGAGGTCCTCTTCCCGGCGGCGGTCGCGATGTTCACCGAGGAGGTCGGCGTCAGCCCGCTGCGCGGCGACGGCGGGGCCGGCTACCGCGCCCGGGTGGCCGAGCTGGTGGGCGCCGGGCAGTCGCTGGCGTGGATCGAGGACGGCCAGGTGCTGTTCAAGGCAGAGATCGGTGCGGTGTCGCGCGCGGTCTGCCAGGTGCAGGGCGTGTGGGTCTCACCCGCCGTGCGCGGGCGGGGGATCGGCACCGCGGGCACCGCCGCCGTCGTGGAGTACGCCCGCTCGGCGATCGCCCCGGTGGTCAGCCTCTACGTCAACGACTTCAACGCCCCGGCGCGCGCGTCCTACGCCCGCGTGGGCTTCCGCGAGGTCGGCCGGTACGCCAGCGTCCTGTTCTAGGTGTCGTGCCCGACTCGGCGGTCCGGGGGTGGCAGGCTCCCTGCCGTGGGGAAGCGACGGGGAACGGTCCTGGGGACGGCGCTGACGTTGCTGGCGGTGCCGGTGCTGGCGGCGTGCAGCTCCGAGGACGACCCGGAGGACGACGTCCGCGCGGCCGCCGAGGCGTTCCTGGGCGACTGGGCCGGCGGCGACACCGCGGCCGCCGCCGGTGCCACCGACGACCCGGACACCGCCACGGCGCTGCTCGAGCAGACCGCCACGGACCTGCCCGAGGCCACGCTGGCCGCGGAGCTGGTGGACGTCGAGGTCGCCGACGACGGCTCGGCCACCGCCGCCTGGACGGCCACGTGGGACCTCGCCGCGGCCCCCGACTGGAGCTACGAGGCGACCCTGCGCCTGCAGGAGGCCGACGACGCCTGGCAGGTCGTCGCCGAGCCCGCGCTCGTGCACCCCGAGCTCGCCGAGGGGCAACGCCTGGAGCTGACCCGTCAGCTGCCGGAGCGGGCACCGGTGACCGACGCCTCCGGTGCACCGATCTTCACCCCCACCGAGGTGGTGAACGTCGGCGTCGACCCGGGGCAGGTGACCGACCTGCCGGCGCTGGCGGCCGGCCTGTCGGCGGCCACCGGCATCGCCGCCGAGGAGATCGTCGCCGACGTCCAGGCGGAGACGTCGGGCAACTTCGTGCCGGTCATCGCCCTGCGCCGGCCGGACTTCGAGCGCATCCGCGCGCAGGTCTTCGACCTGCCCGGCGCGGTGTTCCCGACCGAGACCCGGCTGCTGGCCCCGACGTCCCGCTTCGCCATCGGGCTGCTGGGCCGCGTCGGCCCGGCGACGGCCGAGATCCTGGAGGAGACCACCGGCGACGAGGGACCGCTCTACGCCGCAGGTGACCTGCTCGGCACGTCCGGCCTGCAGCGCGCCTTGCAGGAGCAGCTCACCGGCACCGCCGGCTACACCGTGCGCGTCGTCAGCACCGACGAGACGACCGGCGACGAGGGCCGCGAGATCGACGCCGTCGAGCCGGTGCCCGGCCGGCCGGTGCAGACGCCGATCGTGCCGGCGATCCAGACCGCCGCGGAGGCCGCGGTCGCCACGCAGGGCCTGCCCACCCACCTCGTCGTCGTCCGGCCCGGCACCGGGGAGGTCCTCGCCGTCGCCTCCAACGAGGCCGGCAACCCGGGGAACGCCCTCACCGGCCAGTTCCCGCCGGGCTCGAGCATGAAGACGATCACGGCGACCGCGCTGCTGGGCGCCGGCGCCCTCACCCCGCAGACCCCGGTGCCCTGCCCCGGGACCACGGTGGTCGAGGGCCGGGAGTTCGAGAACCAGGACCAGTTCGACCTCGGCACCGTGCCGTTCACCGAGGCCTTCGCCGAGTCCTGCAACACCACGTTCATCCAGCAGGGACTGCAGCTGCCCGACGACGCGCTGGCGGCCGCGGCGTCGTCCTACGGCGTGGGCGCGGACTGGCAGCTCCCGGTCGGCGTCTTCAGCGGCAGCGTCCCGGCCGACAGCACCGGGACGACCAAGGCGGCCAACGCGATCGGGCAGGGGCAGGTGCTGATGAGCCCGGTGCAGCTGGCGCTCGTCGCCGCCGGCATCGCCAGCGGCACGCCCGCGGCCCCCGTGCAGGTGGTCGGCGGCGAGCCCGCCGGCGCGGCCCCGGCCGGACCGGCCCCGGCCGTGCTGGACGCCCTGCGGCCGATGATGCGCCAGGTGGTGCTCACCGGGACCGCGAACGCGCTGGCCGACCGCGGTGAGGTGTACGGCAAGACGGGCACCGCGGAGTTCGGCACGGCCACCCCGCCGGAGTCGCACGGCTGGTTCATGGGCTACCAGCTGGCCGGCCCCCAGGGGGACATCGCCTTCGCCGTCCTCGTCGAGGCGGGGCAGTCCAGCAGCGTCGCGGTCGGCGTCACCGACGCCTTCCTCGGCGGCCTGGGCTGACCGCGACCGCCCGCACGGGCCGGCCGGGGGGACGCCGCCCCTAGTCGGCGGGCAGGCCGGGGAACGGCGTCGTCGCCGGCGTCTGCCCGGCGGCCGCGCGCCAGCGGACCGCGCGGACCTCCGCGGCGCCCAGCTCCCGCACGGCCAGCGCGCGGGTGGGCCCCTGCACCGCGTCGTCGAGCACCGCGACCCACGCGGCGCTCACGCCCGCCTCCAGGACCGCGGCGAGCGCGGCGGCGTCGACGGGGGAGAGCACGGGGAAGGGCAGCTCGTAGGCGGCCTCGGCGGCCACGGGGTCCAGGTCGCGCTCGTCCAGGAGGGCACCGAGGCGGTCACGGACGTCCCGGTGGGCGTTCTCCGCCTCGACGGCCGCACCGCGGTCCGCCGGCGGCAGGGCTGCGCCGACCACCCCGTAACCCCACACCGCGGCGTGCTCGGCGGCCACGGCCTCGCGCAGCGCACCGTCCTCGGCGGCGGTGTCCTGCTCGCCGGGCGCACCGTCCTCAGCCACGCAGGCCTCCCCTCACGCGAGCACCGCCTCCTGGCCGCGCAGCCCGGCGGCCACCGACCCCAGCAGCGCGGCCCGTGCGGCCACCTGATCGGCGCAGGCCGCCTCGTGCGCGCCGGCCGCGGCCCCGACCTGCTCGCGCAGCCACCCGCGCACGTCGCTCCCCGGCGGCGGTCCGGCCGGCGCCGCCGACGCCGAGGACGTCGCCCCCGGGGCCGCCGCCCGCAACCCCTCCAGCTGGGCCGACGCCTGCTCCGCCTGCGGGGTCAGCTGCCCGCCCAGCGCCGGATCGGCGGCCGCAGCGGCGGCGTAGGCGGCCACCACGGCCTCCTGGACGGCCACCTGCGCGGCCAGCTGGTCGGCCTGGGCGGGGCTCAGGGCCGGCCCGCCGTCGCCGTCCTCGGAGGTGCACCCGGTCGCCAGCAGGGCCAGGCCGGCCGTCCCCACGAACCCCGCGAGCAGGGTGCGCCGGGAGAGGCCGGGCAGGCGCGAGGCGGGCGGCGGGGTCATCGCCGTCATCCTCGCAGCCCCTCGCCGGAGCGCGCAGTCGCCGCTCCGGGAGCCCCCCGGCCGGGGGCAGCCGCCGTCTCGTCCCGCCCCCTCCGGCCGGGGCGGTAGCCTGACCATCCGCCCCGAGGGGCCCCACGGGGTCCCGGGACCGGGGAGCGGGACCGCACGGCACGTGCCCCGACGCCGTCAGCAGGGAGGGAGCCCGTGTCCACCAACCGCCGGACCGATCCCGCCGCCGAGCGGCTGACCGGCTGGATCCAGCCCGTCGTCGACGCGGCCGGGTACGACCTCGAGGAGCTCGTCGTCACCCCCGCCGGACGGCGCACCGTCGTCCGCGTCGTCGTCGACCGGGACGGCGGCGTGAGCCTCGACGACGTCGCCGAGGTGAGCCGGGCGGTGTCCGCGGCCCTCGACGCCAACGACGGGGACATGGGCCGCGCGCCCTACGTGCTGGAGGTGACCAGCCCCGGCGTGGACCGCCCGCTCACCGAGCAGCGGCACTGGCGGCGCAACACCGGTCGCCTCGTCGTCGTCGCGGTCGGGCCCGCGGGCAGCACCGAGCAGGTGACCGCGCGCATCGGGGCCGTCGACGCCGAGGGCGTCACCCTCGCCGTCGAGGCGCCCGGCAAGCCCGGTGCCCGCAAGCGGCCGCCGACCGTCCGGCAGGTGTCCTGGGCCGAGCTCGGGGCCGGCCGCGTGCAGGTCGAGTTCGGCCGCCCCGGCGCCTCCGACGGCGCGGACGGCGACGACGGGGACATCGACACCGACGACGACATCGACCACGTCGACGACGACACCGACGAGGACACCGACGACGACGACGTCGACCACGACACCGACGACGACGTCGACCACGACACCGAGGACGGACAGTGAACATCGACGTGACCGCCCTCAGGGCGGTCGAGCGGGAGAGGGGCATCCCCGCCGACACGGTCATCGAGGCCATCGAGACGGCCCTCGTGACCGCCTACCGGCACGCCGACGGCGCCGCCAAGCACGTGCGCGTGCACGTGGACCGCAAGACCGGCGAGGCCGCGGTGCTCGCCCAGGAGCTGGGCCCTGACGGCGAGGTCGTGCGCGAGTGGGACGACACCCCCTCGGACTTCGGCCGGATCGCCGCGAGCACCGCCAAGCAGGTCATCGTCCAGCGGCTGCGCGACGCCGAGCACGAGCAGACCTTCGGCGAGTACGCCGGCAAGGAGGGCGACATCGTCAGCGGCATCGTGCAGGCGCACGACCGCCGCAACGTCCAGGGCACCGTGCTGCTGGACATCGGCAAGGTCGAGGCCGTGCTGCCTCCGGCCGAGCAGGTGCCCGGCGAGTCCTATCCGCACGGCAGCCGGCTCAAGGCCTACGTGGTGTCCGTGGCCCGGACCGCCCGCGGGCCGCAGGTCACCATCTCGCGCACCCACCCGAACCTGGTGCGCAAGCTGTTCGCCCTCGAGGTGCCCGAGATCGCCGACGGCAGCGTCGAGATCGTCGCCGTCGCCCGCGAGGCCGGGCACCGGACGAAGATCGCCGTCCGCACCGACGTCCCGGGGCTCAACCCCAAGGGCGCCTGCATCGGCCCGATGGGCCAGCGGGTGCGCAACGTCATGAGCGAGCTGCACGGCGAGAAGATCGACATCGTCGACTGGTCCGACGACCCGGCGACGTTCGTCGCCTCGGCGCTGAGCCCGGCGCGCGTCTCCAGCGCGCGGGTCGTCGACCCGCAGGCCAAGGCCGTCCGCGTTGTCGTACCCGACTACCAGCTCTCGCTGGCCATCGGCAAGGAGGGCCAGAACGCCCGCCTGGCCGCCCGGCTGACCGGGTGCCGGATCGACATCCGCAGCGACGCCCAGCCCGACGACGGGGCCGAGACCTCTCCCGGCGTCGGACGCCCGCCGCTGCGCTCCGGTGGGCAGGCCGCCGGACCCGGCGGACGCACCGGGGGACCCGGCGGCCGCCCCGGCGGTCCCGGGGGCCGGCCGGGCGGTCCCGGGGGCTCGGGCCGGGGCGGTCCGGGTGGCCGCAGCCCCGGTCGGGTGGGGCGCTGACCGAGGGCGGAACACCAGGGGCCCCGGGCGCGCTACAGTCTGGGGTGGTCGGGACGTCGACGCCGGTCCGCACCTGTGTGGGGTGCCGGCAGCGCGCTCCGGTCAGTGATCTGTTGCGTGTCGTCGTCCGGTCCGGGGCCCTGGTCCCGGACCCGCGGCGGCGGCTCCCCGGTCGGGGGGCATCGGTGCACCCCACCTCGGAGTGCCTGCACGCAGCGGAGCGACGCCGGGCCTTCCCCCGGGCGCTGCGCCTCTCCGGAGGCGCCGGCGCTGCGTTGGAGGCCGGTCCGCTCCGGGCCCACGTCCTCGGTACCTCTCCGGAGGTGCCTGGGCCGGCGACCGGGGACGGACAGCAGGACAAGGTCGGACCGGCACCAGGCCGGTCCGCACGTCGACAGGACACCGTCGGATGACTCAGCCGTGAAGTTCTCACGATGACCATGCGCCACTGACGACGAGGTCGAGCGGGCAAGCCGCCGGCCTCACGAAGAGGAGACCCGTGCCAGGCAAAGCCCGCGTACACGAACTCGCCAAGGAGTTCGGTGTCGACAGCAAGACCGTGCTCGCCACGCTCAAGGAGCAGGGCGAGTTCGTGAAGTCCGCCTCCTCGACCGTCGAGGCCCCCGTGGCCCGACGGCTCCGGGAGGCCCTCGGTGCGAGCACCGGTGCCGGCAACGGCGCCGCCGCACCCTCCGGACCCCGTCCCGGGGCCCCGACCCCCGGCCCGCGTCCCGCGCCCCGGCCGGCTCCGGCCGCCGCGGCGCCGGTCGCACCGGCCGGTCCGCCGTCCGGTTCCCCGATGCCCGGCGCCCCGGCTCCGGGCCCGCGTCCGGCCGCGCCGGCTCCGCAGGCCCCGGCTGCCTCCGCTCCGGTGACCTCGGCCGCGCCGGCACCCCAGGCCCCGGCCGCCTCGGCGCCTGCCGCGCCGCAGGCCCCCACCGGTCCCCGTCCCGGCGCCCCGCGTCCGGGTGCCCCCGCTCCGCGTCCCGGTGCCTCCGGCGGCGCGGCGCCCGGCGGTGCCCGTCCCGGTGCGCCGGCGGGCGGGCCGGGTGCCGGTCCGCGTCCCGGCCCCCGGCCGGCTCCGCGTCCGGGCAACAACCCCTTCAGCAGTGCACCGCGTCCCGGCCCTGCGGCCGGCCCGCGGCCCGGTCCCGCGGCCGGTCCCGGCGCCGGCGCCCCTGGTGGCCCCCGTCCGGGTGCCGGAGCGGCCGGTCCGCGTCCGGCGGCGGCTGGTCCCGGTGGGCCCCGTCCGGGTCCCGGCGGTCCTCGTCCGGGCCCCGGCTCCGGCGGTCCGCGACCGGCGGCCGGTCCCGGCGGTCCGCGCCCCAACCCGGGCATGATGCCGCAGCGCCCGTCGCCCGGCATGATGCCGCCGCGTCCGGCCGGCCGGCCCGGTGGCGGCCCCGGCGGCCCTGGTGGCCGTTCGGGTGGTCCCGGTGGCGGCGGTGGCCGTCCGGGTGGTCCCGGTGGTGGCGGTGGCTTCCGCCCCGGTGGCGGTGGCGGTGCCCCCGGTGCCGGCGCGCCCGCCGGTGGTGGCTTCCGTGGTGGCGGCGGTCCTCGTGGCCGCGGCCGTGGCGGCTCCGGTGCGGGCACGGCGGGTGCCTTCGGGCGTCCCGGTGGCCGCGGTCCGGTCCGTGGGCGCAAGAGCAAGAAGCAGCGGCGTCAGGAGTTCGACTCCATGGCGGCGCCCAGCATGGGCGGCGTCAGCCTGCCGCGTGGCAACGGGCAGACCGTCCGGCTGCCCCGCGGTGCCTCGCTGACCGACCTGGCCGAGCGCATCAACGCGCAGCCGGCCGCGCTGGTCACCGCCCTGTTCCACCTGGGCGAGATGGTCACCGCGACGCAGTCGGTGAACGACGAGACGCTGCAGCTGCTCGGCGCCGAGATCGGCTGGGTCATCCAGGTCGTCAGCCCGGAGGACGAGGACCGCGAGCTGCTCGAGGACTTCGACCTCACCTTCGGTGACGAGGAGGGCGACGAGGACGACTGGTCGGCCCGTCCGCCGGTCGTGACCGTCATGGGTCACGTCGACCACGGCAAGACCAAGCTCCTCGACGCCATCCGGCACGCCAACGTGGTCTCGAAGGAGGCCGGTGGCATCACCCAGCACATCGGCGCCTACCAGATCGTCACCGAGCTCGAGCACAACGAGCGGCCGATCACCTTCATCGACACCCCGGGTCACGAGTCGTTCACCGCGATGCGTGCCCGTGGGGCGAAGGTGACCGACATCGTCGTGCTCGTGGTCGCCGCCGACGACGGCGTCATGCCGCAGACGGTCGAGGCGCTCAACCACGCCCAGGCCGCCGACGTGCCGATCGTGGTCGCGGTCAACAAGATCGACAAGGAGGGGGCCAACCCCGCCAAGATCCGTCAGCAGCTCACCGAGTACGGGCTGGTGGCCGAGGAGTACGGCGGCGACACGATGTTCGTCGACGTCTCCGCGACCACCCGTCAGGGCCTCGACGACCTGCTCACGGCGATCCTGCTGACCGCCGACGCCTCGCTGGACCTGCGCGCCAACACCGAGCAGGACCCCCAGGGTGTGGTCATCGAGGGCAAGCTGGACAAGGGCCGCGGCCCCGTCGCCACGGTGCTCGTCCAGCGCGGCACGCTGCGCCAGGGCGACTCGATCGTGGCCGGCGACGCCTACGGTCGCGTCCGGTCGCTGCTCGACGAGCACGGCAACAAGCTCAAGGAGGCCCTGCCGGCCCGTCCGGTGCAGGTCGTCGGGCTCACCTCGGTGCCCCGCGCCGGTGACACCTTCCTCGTCGTCGAGGAGGACCGCGTCGCCCGGCAGATCGCCGACCGTCGCCAGGCCCGCATCCGCAACGCGCAGAACGCGTCCATGCGGAAGCGGATCAGCCTGGAGGACCTCGACGCCGCGCTCAAGGAGACCCGTCAGCTCAACCTGATCATCAAGGGCGACAACTCGGGCACCGTCGAGGCGCTCGAAGAGGCCCTGATGAAGATCGAGATGGACGACGAGATCGCGCTGCGGGTCATCCACCGCGGCGTCGGCGGGATCACCAAGAGCGACATCGACCTGGCGCTGGCCGACGACGTCATCGTCCTCGGCTTCAACGTCCGGGCCGAGGGCCAGGCCACCGAGCTGGCGAACCGCGAGGGGGTGGACGTCCGGTACTACACGGTCATCTACCAGGCCATCGACGAGATCGAGGCCGCCCTCAAGGGGATGCTCAAGCCGATCTACGAGGAGGTCCAGCTCGGCACGGCGGAGGTCCGCGAGGTCTTCCGGGTGCCGAAGATCGGCAACGTCGCCGGTTCGCTGGTCCGCAGCGGCACGATCGTGCGGAACTCCAAGGCGCGGCTGGTCCGCGACGGTGCCGTGGTCGCCGACAACCTGACGGTGGAGTCCCTCCGCCGGTTCAAGGACGACGCGACCGAGGTCCGCGAGGGCTACGAGTGCGGTATCGGCCTGGGGTCGTTCAACGACATCAAGGTCGACGACGTCATCCAGACGTTCGAGATGCGTGAGAAGCCGCGCGACTGAGCGAGACCCCCGCCTCGAGCGGGGGACCAGTACCACCTGAGGGGGCCGTGGCCGGGGACACCCGGCCACGGCCCTCCTCGGTCGCCGCGGGACGAGGGGAGCGTCGGGTGTTCACCGGGTCGATGACCGCCGACCTGCTGCTCGGCGACGTCCACTCGCTCAAGGAGAAGCGCGCCGTGGTGCGGCCGATCGTGGCCGAGCTGCGGCGCCGGTTCTCCGTGGCCGCCGCCGAGGTCGGGGACACCGACCTGCACCGCCGCGCGCAGGTGGGGGTCGCGACCGTCGCCGGGGACGCCGGTCAGGTGACCGACGTGCTCGACGCGTGCGAGCGGTTGCTGGCCGACCGGCCCGAGGTGACGCTGCTGTCGACGCACCGGCAGCTGTTCAGCGACACCGACTGATGAAGGACCCCGGCTGCCCCCACGCCACGCTCCGCGCGGCGCGGGATCCTGCAGCGGGGCCGGTTCCAGCACTCTCCGAGGAGATCCGATGGCCGACCCGGCCCGCGCCCGCAAGCTCGCGGTGCGCATCCGACAGATCGTCTCCGCCGCGATCGAGTCCCAGATCAAGGACCCCCGGCTGGGCATGGTGACCATCACCGACGCCCGGGTGACCAGCGACCTGCGCGAGGCCACCGTCTTCTACACCGTCTACGGCGACCCGGTGCAGGTCGAGGACTCCGCCAAGGCGCTGGCCAGCGCCACCGGCGTCCTGCGGTCCACGGTGGGCAAGCAGACCGGCATCAAGTTCGTGCCGACCCTGGCCTTCGTGGCCGACGTCGTCCCCGACACGGCACGGGAGCTGGACGAGGCCCTGGAGCGGGTCCGCTCCGCCGACGCCGAGCTCGCGCGGCTGCGGGAGAACGCCTCCTATGCCGGTGACGCCGACCCCTACCGGCGCCCGGCCGAGGACGACGACGAGGACGACGACGAGGCGGGCGCCGCCGCCGCCGACCACAGCGCCGCCGAGGACCACAGCGCCGCCGAGGACCACAGCGCCGCCGACGACGCGCCTGCCGGCGCGGGCGACGTCCCCGCCGAGAGCAGGAGCAACGCATGAGCGAGAACGACCCCGACCCGAACCTCCCCGACGAGGGGCAGGGCCGCTCCGAGCTGGGCGGCAAGGAGATGCCGGGCGACGGGGACCCGACGATGGGCGGCAAGGCCGGCCAGATCGGCGAGGCGCCGAGCATCGCCGCCGACGAGCCGGACGACGGCGGGCCGGCCATCCCGGTGGGTGGCGGCGACGTGCGCGAGGAGCCCAACGCCTCGCCGGTCGCCGACCCCGGCCCGGGGTCGTGACACCGCCGCCCACCGCCGCACCGGCACCGGCGTCGGAGACGGCGCGGACGGCGGCCGGCGTCCTCGCCGACGCCGCCGCCGCGCGCGCCACCGTCGTGCTCTGCGCGCACGTGCAACCCGACGCCGACGCCCTGGGCTCGACGCTGGCGCTGGCCGAGGCGCTGCGCCGCCGCGGGGCCCGGGTGCTCGCCACCTTCCCCGAGCCGTTCGTCCTGCCCGTGTCGCTGCGCTGGCTGCCCGGGGTCGCGGCCCTGGTCCCCTCGGCGGAGGTGCCCACCTCCCCGGAGGTCTTCGTCAGCCTCGACGCCGCCTCGCCGGGCCGGCTGGGGGAGCTGGCGCCGCTGCTCCACCGCGCGCACACCTCCGTCGTCCTCGACCACCACGCCAGCAACCCGGGGTTCGGCGACGTGCGCGTGGTCGACCCGGACGCGCCGGCGACGGTCACGCTCGTCGCCGACCTGCTCGACGGCCTGGGCGTGCCCCTCGACGCCACGCTCGCGACCTGCCTCTACGCGGGCCTCGCCGCCGACACCGGCTCCTTCCGGTTCGGCGGCACCCGGCCGGACACCCACCGGCTGGCCGCCCGGCTGCTCGAGACCGGCATCGACCACGCCGAGATCAGCCGCCGGCTGTTCGACACCGCCCCGTTCGGCTGGCTGCGGCTGCTGTCGCTGGTCACCGGCCGGGCACAGCTGGAGACCGGGGCCGGCGCGGGGCTGGTGTGGACCTGGTCGAGCACCGCCGAGGCCGCCGAGCACGGCCTGCCCGGCGAGCAGCTCGAGGCGCTCGTGGACGTCGTGCGGGCCACCGAGGAGGCCGACGTCGCCTGCGTGCTCAAGGGCCAGGACGACGGCACCTGGTCGGTGTCGATGCGCTCGCGCGGGGCCACCGACCTCTCCCGCGTCGCGATGGCGCTGGGCGGGGGAGGGCACCGCGCCGCCGCCGGCTTCACCTGGACCGCGGACCGCGACGGCTGCATCGCCGCGATCCGCCGAGAACTGGGCCGATGACACCGCGGTCCTCGGGACCGCAGCCCGGTGTCCTCGCGCTCGCGCTGCCCGCCCTCGTGGTGCTGGCCGCCGAGCCGCTGTACCTGCTGGTCGACACGGCGGTCATCGGCAACCTGGGCACCGTGCCCCTGGGCGGCCTGGCCGTCGGCGGCGGGCTGCTGGCCTGGTCCGCGGCGCTGCTGAACTTCCTCGCCTACGGGACCACCGCCCGAGCCGCCCGGCGGGCCGGTGCCGGGGACCGGGCCGGCGCCGTCGCCGAGGGCGTGCAGGCCACCTGGCTGGCCGTCGTCCTCGGTCTCGGCGTCCTGGCGCTGTTCCAGCTGCTCGCCGGGCCACTGACCCGGCTGCTGGCCGGCGGCGGGGGAGCGGTCGCCGAGGCGGGGGAGCAGTGGCTGCGCATCGCCTCCCTCGGGGCTCCGCTGCTGCTGGTCTCCCTGGCCGGCAACGGGTGGCTGCGCGGCGTGCAGGACCTGCGCCGCCCCGTCCGGTACGTGCTGGTCGGCAGCCTCACCAGCCTGGTGCTCTGCCCGCTGCTCGTGCACACCGCCGGCCTCGGCCTGCCCGGCTCGGCCGTCGCGAACGTCTGCGGCCAGGCCCTCACCGCGGCGCTGTTCGTGCGGGCGCTGGTGCGGGAGGGCGCCGACTGGCGGCCGCGTCCCCGCTCGGTGCGGGCGCAGCTCGTGCTCGGCCGCGACCTGCTGCTGCGGGCGGCGGTCCTGCAGCTGGCCTTCCTCGTCGCCGCCGGCGTCGCCGCCCGCGCCGGGGCCGCGCAGCTGGGTGCCCACCAGATCGCGCTCCAGCTCTTCTTCTTCCTCGCGCTGGTGCTCGACGCCTACGCCATCGCCGCCCAGACCCTGGTCGGGCACGCGCTCGGCGCCGGACGGCCGGACCAGGCCCGCGCCACCGCCGTCCGGGTCGCCCGCTGGGGGCTGGTCACCGGTGTGGGCGTGGCCGCGCTGCTGCTGGCGCTGCGCGGGGTGCTGGTGCCGCTGTTCACCGGCGACCCCGCGGTGCGCGAGCAGGCCGAGCTCGTGTGGTGGTTCCTCGCCGGCTTCCAGCCGCTGGCGGGCGTGGTCTTCGCCCTGGACGGCGTCCTCATGGGTGCCGGCGACGTCGGCTACCTGCGCACGGTCACCATCGGCGCCGCGGTCGTCGGGTTCCTCCCGCTGTCGCTGCTGGCCGGGCCGCTGGACCTCGGGCTGGCCGGGATCTGGACGGGCCTGACGCTGTTCATCGCGCTGCGCCTGGTCGCGGTCGTCGTCCGGGTGGCGGGGGACCGGTGGCTCGGGGCACCTGCGACGGTGGGCGCATGAGCGCACCCCACGACGACGCTGCGCCGGCGCTCCCCGTCCCCCCGGGGGCGCCCGCATGAGTCCCCGTCGCCCCGACGCCGACGTCGCCCCCGCTATCCTGCTGGTGGACAAGCCCGGCGGGATGACCTCGCACGACGTCGTCGCCCGTGCACGCCGCGTCCTGTCGGTCCGGCGGATCGGCCACGCCGGCACCCTGGACCCGATGGCCACGGGGCTGCTGGTGCTCGGCGTCGGGGCCGCGACCCGGCTGCTCGGTCACCTGGGCGGGCACGACAAGACCTACGAGGCCACCATCCGCCTCGGGCAGAGCACCGTGACCGACGACCGCGAGGGGGACGTCCTCACCGCCACCCCGGCCGGCCACCTCGACGACGGCGCGGTGCGGGCCGCCCTCGCGGCGCAGACCGGCCCGCTGCTGCAGGTGCCCTCGTCGGTCAGCGCGGTCAAGGTGGCCGGCCGCCGCTCCTACGACCGCGTCCGGGCGGGGGAGGAGGTCGTCCTCGAGCCGCGGGCGGTGACCGTCCACCGGCTCGAGGTGCACGGCGTCACCCGGCCCACGCTCGACCTGGTCGACGTCCGGGTGACGGTGCAGTGCACCGCCGGCACGTACATCCGTGCCATCGCCCGGGACGCCGGTGCCGCGCTCGGCGTGGGCGGGCACCTCACCGCCCTGCGGCGCACCGCGTCCGGACCGTTCACCACCGCGCAGGCCGCGCCGGTCGAGGAGGCCGCGGCGGCGCTCGGGGCCGGCGGCGGACCCGGCGTGCTCGCCCTCACCGACGCGGCGACGAGGGTCTTCCCCGCCCGCGCGCTCACCGCCGAGGAGGCGACGGCGCTCGGGTACGGCCAGCGGGTGCCCGCCACCGGCACCCCGGGGCTCACCGCCGCGGTCGACCCGGCGGGGCGCCTGGTCGCCCTCGTCGAGGACGCCGGCAGCACGGCGCGGGTGGCCGTCGGCTTCCCGCCCGGGTGACCAGGGGGGTTGACCGCGGCCGGGCCGGGGAAGAGGCACCCGCATGAGCGTCGTGAAGATCAACGCGATCACCGTGCCCAAGGAGCGGCAGGAGCGCTTCGAGGAGCGTTTCCGCGGACGGGCCGGCGCGGTCGAGAGCACCCCCGGCTTCGAGTGGTTCGAGCTGCTCCGCCCGCAGGAGGGGACCGACCAGTACCTCGTGTACACGCGGTGGGCCGACGAGGCCGCCTACGAGGCCTGGCAGTCCAGCCAGGACTTCGACCGCGCCCACTCCGGGGGCGGCGACACCCTGGCCCCGGCGGCGGCCAGCTCCTCGCACCTGTGGTCCTACGAGGTCATCGAGTACGCCGGTCCCAAGGTCAACCAGGACAACCAGGCCTGATCCAGCGGAGGAGGGGGCCCGCCGGCCGCTGGGCGGCGGGCCCCGTCCCGGCAGCCCGGACTACGCTGGGCGACCGGATCCGCAGAACCGGCGGACCCGCCCGGACACGCAGGTGGGAGCCATGACCGACACCGTCACCGACAGCCGTACCTCCCCCCGGGACTTCACCGAGGGCGTACCGGTGGTGGTGGAGGAGATCCGGCGTCGTCCCCCCGCCGAGCGACAGGGACTGCTGGACGACCCCGGCTTCGGCCGGTACTTCACCGATGCGATGTTCGTCGCGCGCTACCGCGCCGGCGAGGGCTGGCACGACGCCCGGCTGACCTCCTACGCGCCGCTGCAGGTCGACCCGGCCACCGCCGCGCTGCACTACGCCCAGTCGATCTTCGAGGGACTCAAGGCCTACGCCCAGCCCGACGGCACCGTCGCCACCTTCCGCCCGGAGGCCAACGCCGCGCGCTTCGCCCGCAGCGCCCGTCGCCTGGCGATGCCCCCGGTCCCCGAGGCGGCGTTCCTGGCCGCCGTCGACGCCCTCGTCGACGCCGACCGCGACTGGGTGCCCACCGGCCCGGACCAGACGCTCTACCTGCGGCCCTACATGCTGGCCACCGAGCCGTTCCTGGGCGTGCGGCCGGCGCACGAGTACCTGTTCCTGGTCATCGCCAGCCCGGCCGGGGCCTACTTCCCGCGCGGGGTGCACCCGGTGTCGGTGTACCTCTCCGAGGACTACATCCGCGCCGCCCCCGGCGGCACCGGCGACGTCAAGTGCGCGGGCAACTACGCCGCCAGCCTGCTCGCGCAGGAGCAGGCCATCGACGCCGGCTGCGACCAGGTCGTGTGGCTCGACGCGGTGGAGAAGCGCTACGTCGAGGAGATGGGCGGGATGAACCTGTTCTTCGTCCTCGGCTCCGGGGACGACGCGGAGCTGGTCACCCCCGAGCTCACCGGCACCCTGCTGCCCGGCATCACCCGCGACTCGCTCATCACCGTCGCCCGCGAGATGGGCCACCGGGTCACCGAGCGGAGGTTCAGCGTCGACGAGTGGCGGTCCGGGGTCGCCGACGGCACCGTCACCGAGACCTTCGCCTGCGGCACCGCGGCCGTCATCACCCCGGTCGGCGAGGTCAAGGCCCGCACCGGCGACTTCACTGTCGGCGACGGCAGCCCCGGGCCGCTGACCATGCGACTGCGCGAGCACCTGCTCGACATCCAGCACGGCCGGGTGCCCGACACCCACGGCTGGCTGCACCGGGTCGCCTGAGGTGCTGCGCTGGCGCGGACTCGACGCCGTCCCCGGTGACCTGGGGCGCACCGTCGTCACCATCGGCATGTACGACGGCGTGCACCGCGGTCACCAGAAGCTGATCGGCGCCGCGGTGGCGCGCGCCCGCGCGCTGGGCCGGCCCTGCCTGCTGCTCACCTTCGACCCGCACCCGGCCGAG
Organism: Blastococcus sp. CPCC 205250; assembly: GCF_019799925.1. Lineage (GTDB taxonomy): Bacteria > Actinomycetota > Actinomycetes > Mycobacteriales > Geodermatophilaceae > Trujillonella. Next base: position 238,071 of record NZ_JABGCG010000010.1, read on the forward strand.
GTCGTGCGCCCGGGCTCGCACCCGGCGATCCTCACCTCGCTGGACCGCAAGGCCGAGCTGGTCGAGTCCCTGGGCGTCGACGCGATGTGCGTGCTGCCCTTCACCCAGGACCTGATGCGGCTGTCGCCGGAGTCGTTCACGCACACGGTGCTGGTCTCCACGCTGCACGCCTCGCACGTGGTGGTGGGGGAGAACTTCACCTACGGCCACCGCGCCGCAGGCACCGTGGCCACGCTGACCGCCGAGGGGCGCCGTTTCGGCTTCTCGGTCGAGGGCGTGGGGCTGGCCAGCCTCGCCGACGAGGCGGAGCTGACGATCTCCTCGACCTACGTGCGGGCCTGCGTCGCCGCCGGTGACATGGCCTCGGCGACCGCCGCGCTGGGCCGGCCGCACCGGGTCGACGGCGTCGTCGTGCGCGGGCACCGCCGCGGCCGGCAGATGGGGTACCCCACCGCCAACGTCGAGAGCGCGCCGTACACCGCCATCCCGTCCGACGGCGTCTACGCGGGCCACTTCGTGCTCCGCGACGTCGAGGGCGCCAGCGGCGCGCGCTTCCCGGCGGCGATCTCCGTGGGGACCAACCCCACCTTCGACGGCACGCGCCGCACGGTGGAGGCGCACCTCATCGACTGGGACGGCGACCTGTACGGCGAGCACTCCGGGGTCGAGTTCGCCTCGCGGCTGCGCGGGATGCTGCGCTTCTCGGGCATGGACGAGCTCGTCGCCGCTATGGACAACGACCTCGTCGAGGCCCGCACCGTCCTGGGTATGTAGAGCGGTTCCCGCCCAGCGGGCGGCGGTGCGATCGGCGTGACGAGTGGGGGCCGGAGGCCTCCGCGAGGAGCGGCGGGTGGGGCTCCGCGCAGGTGGGGGACGGCACGTGGTCGCGGTGCGGTCCGGAGGACCGCGTACGATAGGGCGTCGGGCTCAGCCCGACTCGTGTGTCCACCTGCCCCCGTGCTTCAGACCGGGGGCGCACACCTGCCCGCCGGGAGGCGACCATGGCGCTCGAGAGCGCGACCAAGAAGCAGATCATGACCGAGTACGCCACGGTCGAGAACGACACCGGCTCCCCCGAGGTCCAGGTCGCGATGCTCACGCGTCGGATCAGCGACCTCACCGAGCACCTCAAGCAGCACAAGCACGACCACCACAGCCGGCGGGGCCTGCTCCTGCTGGTCGGCCGTCGTCGCCGGCTGCTGAACTACCTGGCGAAGACCGACATCAACCGGTACCGCTCGCTCATCGAGCGGCTCGGTCTGCGCCGCTAGCACGTCGAGGGGACCGTCCCGGCCGGGACGGTCCCCTCTTCCGTGCGGCACCCGCCGCACGGGACCCCCGGCCTCCGGCCGATCCGGCTGATGCGGTCCGGTCCTCGGTGGTGGCCCCCGGGCATGCCGTCCCCTCCGGGGGACGCACTCCCGGGGGGCTCTCTCGAAGACCGGTCGCCCCGGACGCAGTCGGCGCAGGGCGCCACAAGAGGACGTCGCCGCATGCGACGTAGGAAGAGGACAGCATGTCCGCACCCACCACCAGCACCACCGCCGAGTTCGACCCCGAGGACGGGGTCACCACCGCCACCGCGGTCATCGACAACGGCAGCTTCGGCAGCCGCACCGTCACCTTCGAGACCGGCCGCCTCGCCCGTCAGGCCGCCGGCTCCGTCGTCGTCACCATGGGCGACACCTTCCTGCTCTCGGCCACCACGGCCGGCAGGCAGCCCAAGGAGCAGTTCGACTTCTTCCCGCTGACGGTCGACGTCGAGGAGCGGATGTACGCCGCCGGGCGCATCCCCGGCTCGTTCTTCCGCCGCGAGGGCCGGCCGTCCGAGGACGCGATCCTCACCTGCCGCCTGATCGACCGCCCGCTGCGCCCGACCTTCGCCAAGGGCCTGCGCAACGAGGTCCAGGTCGTCATCACGGTCATGGCGCTGGACCCCGAGCACCTCTACGACGTGCTGGCCATCAACGGCGCCTCCGCGTCGACCCAGCTGTCGGGCCTGCCGTTCTCCGGCCCGGTCGGCGGCACCCGCGTCGCGCTCATCCGCGGTCAGTGGGTCGCCTTCCCGACGCACTCGGAGCTCGAGGAGGCCGTGTTCGACATGGTCGTGGCCGGCCGGGTCCTGCCCGACGGCGACGTCGCGATCATGATGGTCGAGGCCGAGGCCACCCAGCGGACGATCGAGCTGGTCGCCGGTGGCGCCACCGCCCCGACCGAGGAGGTCGTGGCCCAGGGCCTCGAGGCCGCCAAGCCCTTCATCAAGGCGCTGTGCGACGCGCAGTCCGCGCTCGCCGACAAGGCCGCCAAGCCGGTCGCGGAGTTCCCGCGCTTCCTGGACTACCAGGACGACGTCTACGCCGCCGTCGAGTCCTTCGTCGGCGACCGGCTGGCCCAGGCGCAGCAGATCGCCGGCAAGCACGAGCGCGAGGACGCCACCGACGCGCTCAAGGACGAGGTCAAGGCCGCCCTGGCGGGTCAGTTCGAGGGCCGCGAGAAGGAGATCTCGGGCGCCTTCCGGGCGATGACCAAGAAGGTCGTCCGCCAGCGCATCCTGCGCGACAAGGTCCGCATCGACGGTCGCGGCCTGACCGACATCCGGCCCCTGTCGGCCGAGGTCGAGGTCATCCCGCGGGTGCACGGCTCGGCGCTGTTCGAGCGCGGCGAGACCCAGATCCTGGGCGTCACCACGCTGAACATGCTCCGCATGGAGCAGCAGCTGGACACGCTGTCGCCGGACAACCGCAAGCGCTACATGCACAACTACAACTTCCCGCCGTACTCCACCGGCGAGACCGGCCGCGTGGGCTCGCCCAAGCGGCGCGAGATCGGCCACGGCGCGCTCGCCGAGCGGGCGCTGCTGCCGGTGCTGCCCGACCGCGAGGAGTTCCCCTACGCGATCCGGCAGGTCTCCGAGGCGCTGGGCTCCAACGGCTCGACGTCCATGGGCTCGGTCTGCGCCTCGACCCTCGCGCTGCTCAACGCCGGTGTGCCGCTCAAGGCCCCGGTCGCCGGCATCGCGATGGGCCTGGTCTCCGACGAGGTCGACGGCAAGACCGAGTACGTCGCCCTGACCGACATCCTCGGCGCCGAGGACGCGTTCGGTGACATGGACTTCAAGGTCGCCGGGACCAAGGAGTTCGTGACCGCGCTCCAGCTCGACACCAAGCTCGACGGCATCCCCTCCGACGTCCTCGCCGGTGCGCTGACCCAGGCCCGCGCGGCCCGGCTGCACATCCTCGACGTCATGGGCGAGGCCATCGACGGCCCCGACGAGATGAGCCCGTACGCGCCGCGCGTCACCACGGTGCGCATCCCGGTCGACAAGATCGGCGCGGTCATCGGCCCCAAGGGCCAGATGATCAACGCGATCCAGGACGAGACCGGCGCGGACATCACGATCGAGGACGACGGCACGATCTACGTCGGCGCGTCCGACGGCCCCTCGGCCCAGGCCGCGGTGGACCGGATCAACGCCATCGCCAACCCGCAGATGCCCAAGGTCGGCGAGCGGTTCCTCGGCACGGTCGTCAAGACCACGCCGTTCGGCGCCTTCGTCTCCCTGCTCCCGGGCAAGGACGGCCTGGTGCACATCAGCAAGCTGGGTGCGGGCAAGCGGATCGGCAAGGTCGAGGACGTCGTCAACGTCGGCGACAAGCTGCAGGTCGAGATCAGCGACATCGACGCCCGCGGCAAGATCAGCCTCGTCCCGGTGGCCACGGACGGCGACGGCGGCGGCGCTGCCGACGCCCCCGCCGAGGCCGCTCCTGCCGAGGCCGCGCCGCAGGACGCGTGAGCACTATCCACGACGTGACCCCCGGGGCCGGGGCCGGCGCATCCGCGTCGGCCCCGGCCCCGGCCGGTGTCACCGAGGTCCTGGACGTCGACGACGTCGGCGGCCGGGTCGAGCGCACCCGCCTGCCCAGCGGTCTGCGGGTGCTGACCGAGACCATGCCCGGCGTCCTCTCGGCGACGATCGGCATCTGGGTGGGCGTCGGCTCGCGCGACGAGAGCGACGCGCTGGCCGGCTCCTCGCACTTCCTCGAGCATCTGCTGTTCAAGGGCACGCGCACGCGCGGCGCCCTGGAGATCGCGACGGCCATGGACGCCGTCGGCGGTGAGATGAACGCCTTCACCGCCAAGGAGCACACCTGCTACTACGCGAACGTGCTCGCCAGCGACCTGCCGCTGGCCGTGGAGATCCTCGGTGACCTCGTCACCGACGCGCTCAACACGGCCGAGGACCTGGAGAGCGAGCGGACGGTGGTGCTCGAGGAGATCGCGATGCGCGACGACGAGCCCGCCGACGCCGTGCACGACCTGTTCTCCGAGACGCTGTTCGGCGGCACCCCCCTCGGCCGGTCGGTGCTCGGCACCGTGGAGTCGATCGAGGCGCTCACCCGCGACGACGTCGACGGCTGGTACCGCGGCCGCTACGCCGTCCCGTCGATCGTCGTCGCCGCCGCGGGCCGGGTCACCCACGAGCAGGTGCTGGACCTGGTGCAGCGGGCGTTCGGGGAACGGCTCGCGGGCCGGGCCGACCCGGCGCCGCTGCGCGCCGGGGAGGACGCCGTCCTGGACCGGCCGGCGCGGGCCACCGGGCTGATCAGCCGGCGCACCGAGCAGACCCACCTGCTGCTCGGCGGGCTCGGCATCGGCCGGCACGACGAGCGGCGGCACGCCGCGGCCGTCCTGGAGACGGCGGTGGGCGGGGGCATGAGCTCGCGGCTGTTCCAGGAGATCCGGGAGAAGCGGGGCCTGGTGTACAGCGTCGGGTCGGCCCTCACGCACTACGCGGGCACCGGCACGTTCTCCGTCTACGCCGGCTGCTCGCCCAAGCGGGTGCCGGAGGTGCTGCGCCTGGTGCGGGAGGAGCTGGCCTCGGTCGCCGCCGACGGGCTCACCGCCGAGGAGGTGGCCCGCGGTCGCGGGCAGCTGCGCGGCGGGCTGGTCCTGGGCCTGGAGGACACCGGGTCGCGGATGACCCGCCTCGGCAAGAGCGAGCTCGCGCACGGCGAGTACGTGCCCGTCCGGGAGGTCCTGGCCCGGATCGACGCGGTGGACACCGAGCAGGTGCGCGCCGTGGCCGCGGAACTGCTGACCCGGCCGACCTGCCTGGCCGTCGTGGGCCCCTACCGCGAGTCCGACCTCGACCGGCTCTGATGGCACATCCCGTCCTGGCGGTCCACGGGGCGCTGTCGCGGGGCGTGCTCGCGGTGACCGTGCTGGTCTCCCTCGCGGTGCTCTTCACCCCGGGGGACGGCGTGCCCTCGGCACCCCCGGGGGTGGACAAGCTGGTCCACCTCGCGCTGTTCGCGGCACTGGCCCTGGCCGGCCGGTGGGCGGGCATCCGGGGGAGGGCACTCGCCGTGCTCCTCGTCGTGTACGCGGCGGTCAGCGAGGTCGTGCAGGCGCTCACCCCGCTGCAGCGCTCGGGCTCGGTGGCCGACCTGCTCGCCGACGTCCTGGGGGTGGCCCTCGGCCTCCTGGCCTGGGGAGGACTCGCCCGCCGCAGCTCGTCCCGGTGAACGGACGGCGTCTTGCGCCCGGCACCGGCGACGGGAAGCCTGGCCGGGTGACCTCCGCACCCCCCACTCCAGACCCGCAGGCCGCCGGCACCCAGGCAGCCGAGTCGCCCCTCGTCTCGGTCGGGGTGCTCGGTGCACGCGGCCGGATGGGCACCGAGGTGGTCAAGGCGGTCAACGCCGCCGACGACATGGAGCTCGTCGCCATGGTCGACGCGGGGGACTGGCTGTTCAACGTCGCCGACGCCGGCGCCCAGGTGGTCGTGGACTTCACCCGGCCCGACGTCGTCATGGACAACATCCGCTTCTGCATCGACCAGGACATCTCCTGCGTCGTGGGGACGACGGGCTTCGACCAGGAGCGGCTGGACACCGTGCGGGCGTGGCTGGAGCCCAAGCCCGAGCTCGGGGTGGTCATCGCCCCCAACTTCGGGATCGGCGCGATCCTGCTGATGCGCTTCGCCCAGGAGGCCGCGCGCTTCTTCCCCTCCACGGAGATCGTGGAGCTGCACCACCCGAACAAGGTCGACGCCCCCTCGGGCACGGCGGTCCGCACCGCACGCCTGGTCGCCGAGGCACGCCGGGCCGCCGGCATGCCGCCGGCCCCCGACGCGACGTCGGACGCGCTGCCCGGCGCCCGGGGTGCCGACGTCGAGGGGGTCCCCGTGCACGCCGTCCGGCTGACCGGGCTGGTGGCCCACCAAGAGGTGCTCATGGGCGCGGAGGGGGAGACCCTCACCCTGCGGCACGACTCCTACGACCGCGCCTCCTTCATGCCCGGGGTCCTCCTGGCCGTGCGCGAGGTGCGCCGCCGGCCGGGCCTGACGGTCGGCATGGAGCCCTTCCTGGGTCTCTGACGGAGGACCGCCCCACGCCTCGCCGGCCCGGTGAGGGCCGCTCGGGGAGGCCCCGGGGGACCCCCCGTGCAGGCCCCTCGGAGGGCGTGTATGGTTCTCCCTGTTGCCGGATCGGGCCCGCGAGGGCCGCGGAGCGAACACCCCCCGGGGTGGCGAGCCTCCGAGACCGGCGTACGGTAGGACAAGCCGCCGTTGACGAAGACCCCGGAGGGGGTCTGGTTCTTCGCGCGTCCGTTCCTTGAGAACTCAACAGCGTGCCGAAAGTCAGTGCCAAGTATTACCCCGTGCACTGCGCA
>NZ_JABGCG010000095.1 GCF_019799925.1 Blastococcus sp. CPCC 205250
TCTCCTCACGAGGGCTGCCTTCCTCTCTGATTCACCTCCCCTGGGGGTATGGGGGATCCTTCCTCAAAGTGTTAAGCATGAGTTTTCACTCGAATTTTGCTCAACAAACTGGGAAGAGTCCCTCACACCCCAATCCAGGGTCTGGAGCCACCGTCGAGTTTAGTATAGCTGTGCAGAGGGTTGGCTTATAGGGGATCACCACCTCCCGTCCTTGCCTACTGCACGCCCAAAAAGTAGTATGGGAAACAGATGGGTCGAACCCACCCCAAGCGCATAGGCTCTCATGAATCCCATCCTCCTTTTTAGACAACCATAGCCGTCTTGTCTCATAGCCTAGCTAAGTACTTGAAAGTGACCGCTATAATGCGATTACGGATCATGTACACATAAGCTGTATGAGGTTCTATGGTCACCTATGATATTCTGAGCTAAGCTCTTTGGCAGGACAGGTGTAACGAGTGTCTTTCCTCCATGACTAATACTTGAGTGAGGACCCCTTGCGTCTAAGGGGTCCGAGCGGTAACTCATTAATGTTGCTATTCTAGTGGGAATGAGGGAACGAGTCATAGCTCTCCCCCCCACAGCCCACAAAAGCGGAGGGGGGGAGAGCATACGAGTGAGTGACCGAATGACCCAATGTGTCTTGCCCTTGCTGAGCGAAGGAAGCCTTGCGAATAAGGCTTCCGAGCGGTTCCTCTAGGGCTTACATTAATTCTTTGAATATATTGTTTGCACGGTATCTTCAATCAAGTAATGTCCAGCCCGCCATGAGAGTATCGAATGGAGTAAGGGCTGTCCTTTTTATCTATGAGTCTACAGTAAAGCCAACCCATGAACCGAAGGAAGAAGGGTTCCTCCCCCCGAGGGGGATTAAGGGGGGAAACGTACCGATGAACTCCCCCCGAGGGGGAATAGAAGGGGGGTAACGTTCCGCTATGAGCAAGACTGGTTATATGGCAGCTTGAAGTAAGCTGAAAGCTTGTTTCAATACCCCTGTAAGGGGTAG
>NZ_JABGCG010000096.1 GCF_019799925.1 Blastococcus sp. CPCC 205250
GAAGTCTTCGATATTTGAGATGGGGAGTCAACTCGTGTAGTCTGAGTGTTATCGAAGCTAGACACATGTTCATTTTTTGTAAATATTTTGTAAATATTTGTACACAGCTTTTATTGTATATATTTGTTCTATCTTTTGTATTATATTGTGTGTTCTTTTTCCACATTGAGGACAATGTTTGATTTAAGTTGGGGGGGAGGATTTAGTTTGATATAAAATTGAAAATAAAAAAAAATTTTGAAAAAAATTGAAAATAAAAAAAAAATCTCATAAATATCATAAGTAATTCTGTGTTTTATGCATATGATGAAGTCTTTAGTTATGAATATTACTGCTTCAACTTGTAAATTAAGTTTTAGTTTTATTTACTATCTTCTGGATTAACTCATGATTTGTAATCAAATCTAGAATTTTTCTGCACTATTAGCCATATGAATATGTTTTTAAATGATTAGTGAACATTGGTTGGAAATCTTGAGGTAAAATAGTGGAGACATGTAACAATTGTGAGTTGTTGAACCATTCTTTTATTGGAGGGTTATTTTATTTTACAAGTACTCTTAACAATTTCTTCGAAAACGCAGTATTTTCCGTTGAATAGTCTCATTAATCATTTGTTTTGGTTGAATGGTGAGAATAAATTATGTCAAGTATTTAAAAAATTCGTGGAAAGTGGAAAATTTATACCAGCTTTTAAGAAATGATTGTAGGCCATCTTTGAAATTTGAACTTAAATTCTTTCACTATTACATTGCCGCTAGTACCTAATTTGAGCCTTAAAGTTTTCTGTTCTTGCGCAGCTTAGGAAGCCCAGGGGTAAAAGTTAGGAGAAGAAATTCTTGAATGAAAGCAATGTAGTGTGTGTTGAGTATTTTCATTTGGTGTTTTCAGTATGGTAAGTACCAAGTTTTAAAACTAAGCAGGTTAGTTTTTTTTTTTAAAGAAAAAAAAAAAAAAAAGAAGAAGAAAAAAAGGAAAAAAATATATATAAAAAAAATAAAAA
>NZ_JABGCG010000097.1 GCF_019799925.1 Blastococcus sp. CPCC 205250
GATTTAAATTATAACAATAATATAAGTCAGAGTAGTTATATTAGCTCAATAGGTAGAGCATTCGTTTTGTAATCGAAAGGTTTGGGGTTCAATTCCCTAATATAACAACAAATAAAACTTAATGAATTTTCATTCGGATCTTATGGTCTAATGGTTATGACATTGCCTCTTCATGGCAAGAATGCCGGTTCGATCCCGGCTGAGATTAAAAGAGTTCGTTTAACATACATCAATTTAATATGAGGCTATATCCACTATATAATGTTATATTATAATAAAAAACAAATAATATTAAGTTAATATTATTTTTAACTTAATAAAAATAATAAAGTTCATTATAATAATAATAATAATAATAATTTATCTACAAATCAATGACAAAAGCAATAAGAAATCAATTCCAATTATTTCCTTTCCATTTAGTTCAACCATCACCTTGACCAATATTTGTATCATTTTCTCTTATGTCTTTAGCTTTAACATTAGCTTTTACTATGCACGGTTATATTGGTAGTCTTTATCCATTATTACTAAGTGTAATAGTAGTATTAGGATCAATGACTCTTTGATTTAGAGATATAATTGCAGAAGGTACTTACTTAGGAGACCATACAATAGCTGTTAGAAAAGGTTTAAATTTAGGATTCTTACTATTCGTATTATCAGAAATCTTAATCTTCGCGGCTATCTTCTGATCTTACTTCCATAGTGCAATGTCACCAAATATTGAATTAGGTGCGTGCTGACCTCCAAGAGGTATAGAAGCAATAAGTCCAACAGACTTACCATTATTAAATACTATAATTTTATTAGCTAGTGGTGCTACTATAACATGAGCTCATCATGCTATATTACAAGCTAACCGTAAAAATGCTTTATTAGGATTAGGATTATCATTCTGACTAATATTTGTATTCGTAATATGTCAACTTATTGAGTATGCTAATTCTACTTTCACTATATCAGATGGTGTATATGGTTCTGTATTCTTCTCAGGTA
>NZ_JABGCG010000098.1 GCF_019799925.1 Blastococcus sp. CPCC 205250
GGTTCAAAAATTATTTAAAATAAATCATTCAATAGTAAGAGAATGTGCGAGAATACAAAAAGAATATAAAAATTATATATTTAGTTATGAAAGAATAACTAATAGATAAAATATTAGTAACAGGAGTAGTTTTATCTAACGCTTCATTAGATGTAGCATTCCATGATAAAAAAAATAATTTATTGTATGATTATGATAATTATATTAAAAAATATTGAGTAGGCTTAATGGATGGAGATGGTAGTATTCAAGTAAACCATTGAAAAAAAAAAAATTTACAATTTAGATTAGTTATTAAATTAAAATATGATAAAAATAATTTAAATATGTTGTTATTAATTAAAAATACTATAGGAGGTAATGTTAATATCACTAAAAATAATTCTTTTATTATTTGAGTTATGAATAATAAAAAAGAGATTATTGAGTGTATAAAATTATTTGATAACTTTCCATTATTAACTTCTAAAAAACAAGCTCAATTACAATTTTTAAAACAAAATTTAATAAAAAATGATATAAATTGATATCTAGAAAATAGAAATAATAAATATGATAATTTATCATTATACAAATCAATAGTTCAAAATATTATTGAGAATTATAAATTAAATAATAATTATTCTTATTTTTATGTTTGATTATCTGGATTTATAGAAGCTGAAGGATGTTTTAGTTTAAGGAAAGCAAATAATCATTCATTTTCTATAGGTCAAAATGATGATTTATATTTAATTGAATATATTAAAAATTATTTTAATGCATCTAATAAGATATTATTAAAAAAAAATAAATTCTATTTATTAGAAATTTATAAAAAATCTATTTTAATAAATATAATTAATCATTGTAAAATAAATCCTTTATTAGGTGAAAAATATAATTCCTATATAAAATTTTATAATCAAATAAATTAGTATGTGTCATGTAGTCAGATCACTGATAAATAATAAAAAATAATTTTAATAATTATATTTATTACTAACGGTAGACTCT
>NZ_JABGCG010000099.1 GCF_019799925.1 Blastococcus sp. CPCC 205250
ACCGAGCTGCTACACATCCTCATAACTTTGAGGATTGTTCTGTTGTTGTTGACCTCCTTGATGAGGTCATTGCTGAAACTTTACCTGTCATCTTAGCAGAGGATCCATTAGAGACTTGTCTAGATTATGTCCAATCTGAAAAAAATGATATAGATGAGTCTTTTCCTGAAGTCAAACAAGTCGAAAAATATGTTTCTGTCATAGGCGACCTACCTTGGAAGCCTAAAGTTGAATTGTTACCTCCAATAGCCAGTTCTCCTATGCCAAAGTCTTTAGAGGTTGCACCTAAACTTCAGTTAAAGCCTTTGCCAGCTCACCTTAAGTATGTCTTTTTAGGTGAAAACGAGACTCTTCCAGTAATCATTGCTGCAAACTTAAATAAGGAACAAGAGAGTCAACTCATGAAGGTATTAGGAAAACATAAGGAAGCTATAGGTTGGGCGGTTGCGGACCTAAAGGGTATTGATCCATCCATTTGCATGCACCGTATCTACCTAGAGGAGGGAGTCAAGCCTTCACGGGAAATGCAGCGAAAGCTCAATCCCAACATGAAGGAGATAGTAATGAAAGAAGTAGTGAAGTTGCTAGATGCGGGTATCATTTACCCCATTTCTGATAGTGAGTGGGTAGCACCTACACAGGTTGTGCCTAAAAAGTCTGGAATCACAGTTGTAGCAAATGAACAGGGTATTCTAGTCCCAACTCGTGCCACCACAGGATGGCGCGTTTGCATCGATTACAGGAAATTGAATTCCAAGACAAGGAAAGACCATTTTCCACTTCCATATATTGACCAAATTTTAGACAGATTAGCAGGGCAAAGCTACTATTGCTTTCTGGATGGTTATTCTGGATATAACCAAATTGCTGTTTACCCTGAGGACCAAGAGAAAACCACATTCACCTGTCCTTTTGGCACTTTTGCTTTTAGGAGAATGTCTTTTGGCCTGTGTAATGCTCCAAGCACTTTCCAAA
>NZ_JABGCG010000100.1 GCF_019799925.1 Blastococcus sp. CPCC 205250
GAAACCTGTCATGTGGTTGATTCTACTGATTCGTGGATAGTAGACTCTGGAGCCACTAATCACATATGCAATTCATTGCAGGGGTTTCAGATAATGAAAAAGCTTGAGAAAGGAGAATTTGACCTTAGAGTTGGAAATGGAGCAAAGATATGGGCTGTTGCAGTGGGAGCTGTTACCTTACATTTTCCGCATGATAGGATATTAGTCTTAAACAATGTTATCTATGTTCCGGACATAAGGAAGAATTTAATTTCAGTTTCCAGACTCATTGAATTTAATTATTCAGTTTCTTTCCATTCTGGTATTGATATCAGTAGAGATGGAAATATTATATGTTCCGGTAGAATGCATGATAACTTATTTTATATATATCCTATTGCTCCCACTGTACAAAATGTACAACAAGAAAGCTCAACTTCCCTTAAGAGGAAGGTATCTTCAACCAATGACACTTATCTTTGGCACTTACGTTTGGGTCACATTAACCTAAAACGGATTCAGAGGTTGGTAGAAGATGGGCCCTTGAGCTCATTAGACTTCGAACCTTTTCCTCAGTGCGAATCATGTCTCAAGGGAAAGATGACCAAAAGGCCATTCTCTGGAAAGGGACTAAGGTCAAATGAGTTGTTAGAATTGGTTCACACTGACGTGTGTGGTCCTATGAACAAACTAGCAAGAGGAGGTTATGAGTACTACATCACCTTCACCGATGATTACTCTAGGTATGGATATGTCTATTTAATGCGACGCAAGTCTGAGGCGTTTGATAAGTTCAAACAATTCAAGGCTGAGGCGGAGCTACAATTAGGGAAACATATCAAAGCCCTTCGATCTGATCGAGGTGGCGAATACCTCCTAGGTGAGTTCAAGGAGTACCTCACACAACAAGGGATTGTGTCTCAGATGTCTGCACCGGGTGCGCCCCAGCAAAATGGTGTAGCAGAGAGAAGAAACCGTACCCTTCTTGA
>NZ_JABGCG010000101.1 GCF_019799925.1 Blastococcus sp. CPCC 205250
TCTTCAGTTCATTTCAAAATACTTCAATTGGTACACGCAAGAAATAGGCCAATTCAGCAGCTTTTTGTTCAATTTCTCGTGGAGTCAAATTCTCATCAGTACGAGTCAAGGGAATAGCCCCCCGGCCTCTGATTTCCATATAAAGGACACGACGGGCATAAATACCCTCTTTAACTTCTATTCTGATGGACTGAATATCTTTCATAAGGAATCGAAGGAAGATGCGACGGTTTTTTCCAGGAAATCCCCAACGAAAAATACACACTATTCCTTCTTTTCTATCGAATCGATCATAACCACTACCTACATTCCACGCAATTGTGCACCACAAATAGGAGCTAATAAAGAGACCTGCGATCCCATAGAAAGACATCACGATCCCTTGTGGAAAAAAAATTATTTGCTGAGACGGAAATAAAGATATCAAATTCCTACCAAGATAACTGGAAGTTCCAACCAATAAGAATCCTAATGAACCTAAAAAAAGGATAAAGGCCCAGCAGAAATTACTTGTTTTTCGAGACCCCGCTATAAGTTCTATCCATATATGTTCTGATCGCCAACTCATACTAGATTCAGTTGCATTTTATTGGAATTGAGAGAATAACCCAAATGAATTTGACTTTACTCTTTGTGTTTCCGAAGTAACTCTCATCAACTAGCACTATTCTGATGTGAACCTTTAGGAGTAATTCATCGAATTGGTTAGATCTAAAATAATAACTTCCCTTTCATATGATCCCCTATAGATAGCTACACACATTTAGATACATTGACTTTCCATTTCAGACATTCACCGATCTTGATCTATTTGAAAATAGCTATAATTCATTTACTCATATATCATGTTTCCGCATACATAAAAGCTCTTCCAGTTATGTTCGGAGGAAACCACATCTTATACCCTATTCCACTAAATAGATATCTGTGTTATGATTCAAGTCTAA
>NZ_JABGCG010000102.1 GCF_019799925.1 Blastococcus sp. CPCC 205250
AATATGAACAACAATTCAACCGATTCGATTGACTAGAAAAGTACGGAACAAAGACAAATAAATAATTATTGGTAATAAATCGAACTAAAAGCATTTCTATTTTATACATGAACAATCTTCAAATAGAATGGAAATGGGTGTGATAACACAGAACAAAGTGTGATTTGGATTGCAAGTTCTAAAGATTTATTACTGACGAGCCACAGCAATTGCACCTATCAAAGCAACTAAAAGAATTATCGAAATGAGTTCAAATGGAAGAAAAAAATCTGTTGATAAATGAATGCCAATTTGTTGACTATTACTTATCAAATCTTGCTCTATAATCTGGTTTGATCTTGTAGTCCAAATAATCCCGTACCATGACGTATCTGGAATAGTAGTAATTAGTGAAACAAAAATACTTGTACAAACCATCGAAGTAACCCCATCCCCAACGGTCCAAAGATTAAAATCTTTGTAATATCCTGAATCGTTCATGAACATCACAGCAAATATGATTAAAACATTTATAGCTCCCACATAAATAAGGAGCTGTGCAGCAGCTACAAAATGGGAGTTTGATGAAATATAGAATAAGGATATACAAACAAGAACCAATCCCAATGAAAAGGCAGAATAAATTGGATTGGTAAGTAATACCACTCCCAGACCTCCTAATATAAGACCTAATCCCAGAAAGACTAAAAGAAAATCATGTATTTGTCCAGGTAAATCCATTATATGTAAAATAAGAAAAAAATAAATCGAAATGTTTCATGACCTTATTGACCTGACCAGGAAAAAAGTTAAGTTACCCTATTTTTTTTTATTTTATGATACGTTCCTAATCCTAATTGAGTTAAATTCTAATGGGTGTGGATTGATGTAGGTACAATTACTCGGCCAATCTCATTCTTTATCCAAAATGGGTAGTTCGAAAAAACTATATATTTCGAAATAATTACGGATATATGAATAGA
>NZ_JABGCG010000103.1 GCF_019799925.1 Blastococcus sp. CPCC 205250
ACCGGAAGACGGAACAAAAATGGGCCCAAGGCCCAAGGTCGCCCGGCGACCTTGGCCCATGGTCGCCGGCGACCTTGGAATTCCGGCGACCAAAAAATCGCCGGAAGACCCATTTTTTGGGTCCTTTTCGCGATCCGAGTTGATTGGCCCCTGTGATTTTTCCAAAATCTGATTTTTCGTGCATGAATTCCGTCGATCTTTATCAAAATCACGGATTCGCCGCCGAAAGCATTGGATGATCATTCGACGCCTCAAAATTGTCAAAGAAAGTGCACTTTCTGCCCGCCCGATCGTGAAATCGACAGGACAGATGCTGCCGGGACATTGAGATCAATCAATGTCTGAAATTTCATCGCCATCCAACATCAAATAATATGTGGATCCAAGGGCGATCATCGCGAGAAGAATTCCAAAAGACGTGGCGCGGCCCGCGATTCTTCAAGCAATTCAACGGCCAATTAATGAGAATAAATGACCCATTTTATGAGGACATTAACTCATTATTTTGAACGGCCCAATCAGAAGCAAGCAAATGGGAGTTACAAATCAAAAACTTATGACATTTAAAGTCATGAAACTCCTCCCATAATGGAGATTAAAAGCATTTAATCTCCATCAACCAATCAAAATCAAGGAAAAAGGAGTTACAAAATAAATTATTCAAAACTTATAACTCCTCCCATTATGAGCATTAATGTTTTAAATGCTCATAAACCACTCCTAATGGCCACCAAAAGCCTATAAATAGGAGGGCTTTTCCAAAGAAATGGACCAAGAAAATTTGCAAGAAAAATAGTCGGAAGAATTGCTCGAGAAATTTAGAAGAAGTCCAGAAACTCTGCCGCTTCGGAGAGGGAAAACTCTGCTGCAAGACCAACACAAGGTGATTGAAGCATCCCTTAGGGGGGCCACCCCCCCCAAGGTCCTTTCATCTTCTTCTATCAACATGGCTAAACGTGGC
>NZ_JABGCG010000104.1 GCF_019799925.1 Blastococcus sp. CPCC 205250
GGTTTTCCAGTTGTTGGGGCAGCCAACACTGGAGGTTTGGTCAGGTACGACTTGATGTCTTGAAATGCAGCTTCACATTCAGCATCCCAGACAAAATCGACACCTTTCTTCATTAACCGAGAGAATGGACGGCACTTCCCTGATAGGTTGGAGATGAACCGTCGGATGTATGCCAATCTTCCCTGGAGCCCTTTTAGTTGTCTTAGGGTCCTTGGAGATGGCATTTCTAGGATAGCCTTGACTTTTGTGGGGTCAAGTTCTATGCCAGCTTTCCGAACTATGAATCCGAGAAACTTACCCGATGAAACACCGAAGAAGCATTTGAGGGGATTCATTCGCAATTTGTGTTTGCGGAGTCGGAGGAAGACTTCTCGAAGATCTTTGAGATGGTCTTCTTTTCTTTTGCTTTTGACGGCGAGGTCATCAACATAACATTCGACCGTCTTGTGCTGCATATCTTGGAATATCTTCATCATAGCCCTTTGATATGTTGCACCAGCGTTCTTCAGACCAAATGGCATGACAGTGTAGCAATACACGCCAAATGGTGTCCGAAAAGCTGTGTGTTTTTCATCTTCAGGATGCATCTTTATCTGATTGTAGCCAGAGAAGCCATCCATGAATGTCATTCGCTCGAACCCACAGGTGTTGTCGATCATCACCTCTGGTATGGGGAGCGGGAATTCATCTTTTGGGCATGCATTGTTCAGGTCTCTGTAATCAATGCAGACCCTGATTTGCCCATTTTTCTTTGTCACGGGGACGATGTTGGCCAACCATTCAGGATGCTGTTCCTCGCGGATGAAGCCAACGCTTTTGAGTTTATGAACTTCTTGTTCAATTTTGTCCATCACGTCAGGACGGAATCTTCTTTGGCCTTGTTTGACAGGCTTGATGTCTTTTTGAAGGTTGAGCTTGTGGACTACTATTTTGGGGTCTAAGCCAGGCATTTCGACGT
>NZ_JABGCG010000011.1 GCF_019799925.1 Blastococcus sp. CPCC 205250
ACGGCGCCTCTCAGCCGGCCGCCGACCCCGACCGGGACCTCACCGAGGGCACCCAGTTCCGGATCGCCGGCTCCACCCTGACCGCGCTGCACACCCCCGGCCACTCGCCGGGCAGCACCTGCCTGCACTCGGCGGACCTGAACACCGTCTTCACCGGGGACACGTTGTTCTGCGGAGGACCGGGCGCCACCGGCCGGTCCTTCAGTGACAAGCCGACGATCCTGAACTCGATCCGGGCCAAGCTGCTCACGTTGCACGGCGACACCGTCGTCCGCACCGGACACGGCGACGACACCACCATCGCCGCGGAGGCGCACACCCTCCGGTGAGCCCCAGCGACGACGAGCTGGCGAGGTCTAGCGCCCGCGAGGAACTCGACGTGCCGCTGTTCGTCCACTCGGTGGTGGCAGGCGTCGACGGCCCACCCGGGGATGCCCGACTGCGTCGATGGCTTCGGGACGTCACCCTCGGCTATCCGTTCGAGGAGACGGTCGCCGTGAGCACCCTCGTGCTCGGCGGGGTGCTGGACCGCCACCCGCATCTCGACATCTGCCTCAGCCATGGCGGCGGTGCCATGCCCTTCCTGCTCGGCCGCATCCGCGACTGGGTGGCCACAGGGGCAGCGCCGGTCGATGTCGAGCAGTTCGACCGCGACTACGCCCGCCTCTGGTTCGACACCCATCTGCACTCCACGCGCTCCGCGGCGCTGCTTGCCGAGGTCGCCAACCCGGACCGCCTGGTCTTCGGCACCAACTTCGGCGGCTGGGACAGCGCCGGCACGCACGAGGTGGACCGTCTGCCGATCGACCTGTCCGGTAACGCCCGGAGGCTCCTCCGCCTGCCGTGAGGCCCAGCCCGCAGCGGGCCGACCGCGTTGCGGTCCACGGGAGGTCCGGGCGGCCGGGCCGGCACCGTCGGCCGCTACCCCGGCCCGCGCACGGACGCTCCCGCCGGGTTACCCGATCGCGAGGGGGTTGACCGGTGCGCCGACGGCGCCGGTGACCGGGAGTGGTGCGGGCGGCGAGCGGGAACTCGCAGATCCCGTCGGTGGCGAGCGCGTCCAGGTCCCACATCTCGCCGATGAACAGGCCGATGTGCGGGATGGCGACTGGTGCAGGGGCTGGGCGACGTCGAACTCGTCGGGTCCACCACGAAGCCCCAGGTGCCGGCGACGACCGAGCGGCGGGCGCGGACCGGCTGGCCGGTGCGGACCGGTGAGCACGTGGATGACGTCGTCCGCGCCGCCGAGGCGTGCTGCTTACACCTGCTCACGGGCAATGGCGGCCTCCGGCTGGCATCCCTTCCCCGGATGTCTGTCCGCTGTCGTGGGCCGGAGTACGAAACGCGACAGCATCGGCGCGACGGATGCCACGCATACCGACCCGCCTATGTCGTGGATCACAGCGGGCGATCCAGCATGTGCTCCGCCGTTCCCTCGACCGCCGTGCCCTGGCGGCGGGGGCCGGGTGGCTGCGGACCCGACGGGCCGCGCCGAGCACGCGCCCACCTCCGTCGGCGGTGCTCCGTCTCCGTGCACCGCCCCTGCCGACCTCCAAGGAGAGCTCATGCCACCGTCCTCGCGCCGGCGCCGCCACCTGGCCGCCCTGGTCGGCTCGATCGTCGTCGTCCTGTCCGCCTGCAGTTCGCCCTCCGAGGTCTCCTCGAGCGGGGACGCGGACGCGTCCGCCAGCGGATCGGCGCCCAGCTCCGGCGCCGCCGCCGAGGCTCTGCAGACGGCCTATACCGGGCAGCTCGGCGAACCGCCCACCACCCCGACCGAGCCCCCTCCGGACGTCGACCTGTGGGTGGTCTCCTGCGGTGAGCAGAGTCCCGGCTGTGCCGCGCCGACCGCAGCCACCAGGGAAGCGGCCGAGACCGTGGGGTGGTCGGTGACCGTCTGCGACGGGCAGCTCCTCCCCGACGGCTGGGGCGACTGCGTGCGGCAGGCAACGAGCGCCGGAGCCGACGTCATCATCCCGATCGGCATCGACTGCCCGCTGATCAGGCAACCGTTCGAGGAGGCCCGCGACGCGGGCGTGACGGTCGTCGGGGGAGGCGGCGCCGACTGCGACGCCGCCGGCGGCCCGAAGCTCTGGGCCAGCGAACTGCTCCAGCTAGACGGTCTCTCCATCCAGGAGGTCTACGAGCTGCACGGCCGGCTGGCCGCCGACTGGCTCATCGGCCGGACCGACGGCCAGGCCCGGGTTCTGCAGCTGCGCTTCACCGACACCCTGTGGGGGCCGTGGATGGCCGACGGCTTCGAGGCGGAACTCGGCACGTGCGAGGGCTGCGAGATCCTCTCGACCCTCGAGGTGTCGGCCGCGGACCTGGCGAACGGGTCCATGGCCCAGAAGTTCTCCACCGCCCTCCTCGAGGTGCCCGACGCGAACGCGGTCCTCGTGCCGCTCGGCGGCTTCATGCCCTTCGGCCTGGCCCAGGCCGTGGTCGCCTCCGGCCGGTCGGACGACCTCGCCGTGATCACCGGCCTCGGCAGCTCGGCGAACCTCGACCTCATCCGCAGCGGTGGGGGCCAGGACGCGATCGTCGGCTACCCCACCGAGTGGGGGGCGTGGGGCTCCGTGGACACCGCCATCCGCGTCCTGAACGGCGAGGAGCCCCTGGTCCAGGGCAACGGCGTCCAGGTCGTCGACGCCGAGAACAACATGCCCGCCCCTGGTGAGGAGTTCACCGGCGGCGTCAACTACCGAGCCGCGTACACCGAGGCCTGGGGCGTCTGACCGTCATCCCTGCCATCGACCCGGTGGCCGCCCGCCCGGCGGCCACCGGCGGAAGGAGACCCATGTCCCCCAGCAGCGGCCGGATGCCGGCACCTCGGGAACCTGTCGTCCGGGTCACCGGCCTGACCAAGCGGTTCGGGGCCACCCTCGCCCTCGATCGGGCCGACCTGTCACTCCGGCACGGCACGGTGCACGCGCTGGTCGGGGGGAACGGCTGCGGCAAGAGCACCACCATCAAGGTGCTGGCCGGGGTGCACCGGGCCGACGGCGGGCGCATCGAGATCGCCGGGACGACCTGGGACGCGGTCGACTACGACGCACGAGCCGGCCGGTCGGCCGGGCTGCGCTTCGTCCACCAGGACCTCGGCCTGTTCGGCGACCTGTCGATCGCCGAGAACTTCGCCTTCGATGCCGGGTACCCCACGGGCCTTGCGAAGCGGATCCGGTGGCCTGCCCTGATCCGGCGGGTGAGGGGCCTGCTCCACGCCTACGAGATCGACGCCGACCCGCAGACCCCGGTCGGTGCGCTGCGCCCCGCGCAGCGCACCCTGGTCGCGATCTGCCGGGCGCTGCAGGACCAAGAGGCAGACCAGCACCTCGTCCTGGTCCTCGACGAGCCGACCGCGACCCTGCCCCAGCACGAGTCGGACGCACTGCTGACCGCGATCCGCCGCCGGGCCGACCACGGGCAGACGGTGCTGCTGGTCAGCCACCGGATGCCCGAGGTGCTCAGCGTCTGTGATGACTTCACCGTGTTCCGCGACGGCCGCACCGTGGCGACCCTGCTCGACCGGACGCCGACCGAACAGGAACTCGTCGCGCACATGACCGGCACGGTCCTTGCGCGGACCATCGACGAGACCGTTACGCCCGGGGCACTGGCGGAGCATCCTCCGCTCGAGCTCCCCACCGCTCCACCCCCACCCGCACCTGCCGACGACGCGGACCCGGAGACGGTGCTGAGCGTCCGTGGCCTGTCCGGCGGACCGCTGCGCGGGGTCGACCTGGTCGTCCGCCGTGGGGAGGTCGTCGGTGTGGCCGGGCTCGTCGGCTCCGGCCGCAGTTCACTGCTGCGGACCGTCTTCGGACAGCACCGCCCGGACACCGGCACTGTCGTGGTGCGCGACGGGGCCGGCCGCCGGCACGACGGCGGCGACACGAGGTCGCGGATGAGCGCCGGCGTGGCCTACGTGCCCGAGGACCGGGGCGGCGAGGCGGTCTTCGCCGACCTGACCGTGCGGGACAACCTCAGCGTCGCCGTGCACCGCCAGTACTGGGGCCCGTGGGGCATGGACGCGCGCGCCGAGTCGGTGGACGCCGCGGCGTTGGTCGGCCGGTACGGCGTGCGGACGGCGTCGGTGGAGGTGCCGCTCGCCGCCCTGTCGGGGGGCAACCAGCAGAAGGTCGTCCTGGCCCGGTGGCTGCGACGGTCACCGTCGCTGCTGCTCCTGGACGAGCCCACGCAGGGCGTCGACGTGATGAGCCGCGCCGACATCTACGCGACGGTGCGCGAAGCCGTCGGCGGCGGCTGCGCCGTCCTCGTCGCCTCATCCGACCTGCTCGAGCTGTGCAGCCTCTGCGATCGCGTCGTGGTCCTGCAGGCCGGCCGCGTGACCGCCGAGGTCTCCGGCGCGCAACTCACCCCCGACACCCTCACCGCCCTCACCCAGACCACCACCGCCGAGCCCGCCGCCGCTCCCGCGGCAGCCGTCCCTGGAGCATCTCGATGAGCGTCACCCATTCCCCTCCCGCGCAGACGTCCTCCTCCGTCGCCGAGGACTCCACCCCCAGGCCAGTCACCCGCCGGCGTGGCCGCTTCCGCGGCCTGGCCGAACGGCACGCCCTCCTCGTCCTGATGGTGGCCGTCGCGGCTTTCTTCTCGCTCTTCCCGCCCAGCGCCGACCGGTTCCCCACGTCCGAGAACCTCAGCGTCCTGATGGGCAACCAGGCCACGGTGGCCTTACTGGCCCTCGCGCTCATCCTCCCGTTGACCTGCGGCTACTTCGACTTCTCGCTGGGTGCCACGGCCGCGGCCTCGACCGTGCTGACCGCCGGTCTGATGAGCTTCCACGACCTGCCCCTAGGACTGGCCGTCAGCGCCGGCATCGGGCTCGGCGTGGCCGTGGGCGCTGTCAACGGCCTGCTCGTCACCCGATGGGGGCTGAACTCCTTCGTGACGACCCTCGGCATGGCGACCCTGCTCGGCGGGCTCGTCCAGTGGTACACCGGCGGACAGACGATCCTCGCCGGCCTGGACCCGCGACTGGCGCAGTTCGGGTCCGAGGAGTTGTTCGGAATCCCCCAGGTCGTCTACGTCGTCGCGGTCGTCGCCGTCCTGCTGTGGTACCTCCTCAGCCACACCCCCTTCGGACGCGGCGTCTACGCCATCGGCTCCAACCCGCGTTCCGCCGCGCTCGTGGGCATCCGCGTGCAACGCTCCGCCTGGACAACGTTCGTCCTCGCCGGCGGCATCGCCGGCCTCGTCGGCGTGATGGCCCTCGCACGCGCAGGCTCGGCCAGCGCGGACAACGGCACCAGCCTGCTCTTCCCCGCCCTGGCCGCCGCGTTCCTCGGCGCCACATCCGTCCGGCCGGGCTTCTTCAACGTCCCCGGGACCATCATCGGCGTGCTCTTCGTGTCCGTCGCCGTGTCCGGCCTGACCCTCTCCGGCGCCAGCGCCTGGGTCAGCCCCGTCTTCAACGGCGCCAGCCTGCTGGTCGCCGTCGGACTGTCCCACTACCTCGGACGCAGTCGCGGCGCGAGCACCGCTTGACGGATCCGGGTCGACTCATCGCCGGCGACGCCGGCCTCGGTCTGCCGCGGTACGAGCGCGTCCGTCGCCACCTGGCAGACCTGATCCGGACGGGCGGCCTGGAGGTCGGGGCGCCGCTGCCGTCGGCGCGCAGCCTTGCCGCCACATGGGGTGTGGACGCGACCACCGTGACGCGTGCCTACGCCCGGTTGGCCGCCGAGGGTCTCGTGGAGCCCGTCGAGGGCACCCGACGGTGGCTGGTGTCGCGCCCCGCGGCCCGCGCCTCCGCGACCGCCGTCGACGGTGGGGCGGACATCTGCCGCGTGCATGAGTGGGATACCGAACCGGGGATGGGAAGTGGCCGGGGTCACGTCGGACGATGACGGCACGCCGCCGACCCGACGGCCGTCCACGACCAGGGAGGCGTCGCGGGGCAACGCCCCGCGAACCCTCCTGGACGACGGCCTGTCGAGGCGACAGCAGCGGCAACCACGCTCCCGAGAGAGAGGCCGTCACATGTCCTCGGTCGTCCAGGTGTTGTGCGCTCCGCACGACCCCACACTGCCGGGCATGGCCGCCCGCGGTCCGGAGGCTCCGGAGCCGGTGCAGCGCAGCATCGGCCACTTCGCTGCCCTGCGCGAGCGGCTGGCAGCTTCCCGGCCCGACGTCCTGGTCGTGGTCTCCGGTGACCACTTCAACCAGTGGTTCTACGACAACATGCCCACCTTCTGCATCGGCAAGGCGGCGCGGGCGCGCGGGCCGTTCCCGCACGAGGAGGAGCTGTTCGGCGTCGGCCGGTACGACGCCGCGCTCGAGGGCGACGTCGCCCGGCACCTGCTGCGGACGGGGCTCACCCGCGGGATCGACTTCTCCTACAGCGACGACTTCACCCTCGACCACGGCTTCACGGTGCCCCTCACCTTCCTCCGGCCGGAGGAGGACCTGCCCGTCGTGCCGATCTTCACCAACGTGATGGCACCGCCGGTCGCCACGGGCCGGCGCTTCTACGACCTGGGGGCCGCGGTCGTCGAGATGGTCGAGGCGCACCCGGCGGACCTGCGCGTCGCGATCATCGCCAGCGGACATCTGAGCAACGGGATCGGGTCCCCGCGGATGGCGGACTTCGTGAAGCAGCCGGACAACCCCTGGGACGTGCAGACCTGGGACCGGATCCTGCAGGGGCAGACCGAGGACCTGATCGCCGAGACGACGTACGAGTCCCTGGCCGCCGTGGGAACGGGGACACCCGGCTTCCTGGACTACATGTTCGCGCTGGGAGCGGTGGGGGGCAGCACGCCGGACTTCGCCGAGAAGGTCGCCAGTCCAGTCGCGCCGCCGACCGGGTTCCTGGCCTGGGACGCCGCCGGGGCACAGTCGGCGGAGGTGTCGCGATGAGCCGGTACGCGACCAGCCGGGTCCTGTACGACGTCACCCGGGACGCCGAGCTCGCCGAGCGCTTCCGCACCGATCCCGATGCGGTGCTGGACGGCCGTGGCCTCACCGCGGAGGAACGGGAGGCGGTGCGGACGGCGGACCTGCGGACGCTGCTGACCTCCGGCGTCCACCCCTTCGTGCTCTACCACTTCGCGCTCCGGCTCAACGGCGGGTTCAGCATGCCCTTCATGCAGGGCTACCTGGGGCAGATCCAGGGGCTGACCGTCGGGGACCTCGAGACGTGACCGCTGACATGACCACCACGAGCAGCTCCGGAGACTCACCCCACGTGTCCCAGCACAGCACCGCCCCCCTGGCAGAGACCGACCCCTCGACCGGACTGCGCACCGGCACCTTCGCGGTCGGCACCTTCGAGCAGGCCGGCCGCACCTTCCCTGCCCTCGTCCACCCCGACGGCCGGGTCGTCGACCTGTCCGACCGCTTCCGGGACCTGCACGAGGTGTTCGACGACTGGGCGACCAACTTCGCCGTGCTCGGCGACCTCTCCGCCCTCGCCTCGGAACCGGCGCTGCGGATCGAGGACCTCCGTCCCCGGCCGCCGCTCAGCCACCCCAACCTGTTGATGTCGGGCGCGAACTACAAGACCCACGTCGCGCAGATGCTGACGAAGAACGCGTTCAACCAGCACAACCGGCAGCCGGGGGAGAGCGACGAGAGCTTCTTCCAGCGGAACTACGAGATGATGGAGCGGCGGGCCCGGGAGGGGACGCCGTTCTTCTGGACCGGCCTGCACTCCTCCCTGGTCGGCGCGCACGACGACGTGGTGCTCCCCGTCCTCGGCGACCAGCCGGACTGGGAACTGGAACTGGGCGTCGTCCTCGGCGGGACCGGCCGGCTGCTGGCGCCCGACGAGGCGCAGGACGTGATCGCCGGCTACACGATCGTCAACGACCTGGGCACGGTCGACATCTTCCGCCGCACCGACATCCCGTGGGGCTATGACTGGATCGGCAAGCACCAGCCCACGTTCAAGCCCGCTGGACCGTTCATCGTGCCGGCGCAGTTCATGGACATCGACGACGCCGTGCGCATCAAGCTGTCGGTCAACGCCGAGGTGATGCAGGACTGGCCCGCCAACGACTTCGTCTTCGGTCCCGCGCAGGTGGTCGCGTACGCCTCCGAGCGGGTGCGGCTGTCGCCCGGGGACATCGTCTGCATGGGTTCCCCGCCCGGCAACGGCGCCCACCACGGCCGGTTCCTGGCCGACGGCGACGTCATGGACGCCGAGATCACCTATCTCGGCCGTCAGCGCAACCGCTGCGTCGCCGAGGACCCGCAGGGCCGCACGCCGCACTTCGGCCTGTGGACCAACACGTGACAGGTGGCGGCGTGCGCACCGTGGACGTCCACGCCCACGCCCTCGTGCCGGAGGCCGAGGCGCTGCTCGCCGGGCAGGCCGGCCTGGCGCAGGAGCGGGACAGGGACGCGCGGTGGTTCGGCGCTGCCGCCACGGAGGTGAACCGGGCACAGCTGACCCGGCTCGCGCCCCTCCTGACCGACGTCACCCGCCGGCTCGAGGCGATGGACGCCGCCCGCATCGACGTCCAGGTGGTCGCGCCCATGCCGCTGCCGCACGCGTGGGCCGACGCCGACCTGGCTGCGGCCTACGTCGCCGCGACGAACGCGGGGATCGCCGCCCTCGTCGGCGCACACCCCGACCGGCTGATGGGCCTGGGCTCCGTCGCGCTGCAGCACCCGGACCTGGCGGTCGCCCAGTTGGAGCACGGGATCGGCGAGCTCGGTCTGCGCGGTGTCCAGATCGGCACGAGCGCCGGCGAGCGCGAACTCGACGATCCCGCGCTGGCTGGGTTCTGGGCCCGCGCCGAGGAGCTGAGGGCGCTCGTGCTCGTGCACCCCTGGGGGTGCAGCCTGGGGGAGCGGTTGGCGGACTACTACCTGGCCAACACGGTGGGCAACCCGGTCGAGACCACGGTCGCACTCTCGCGCATCGTCTTCTCCGGTCTGCTGGACCGGCATCCGGGGCTCGACGTCGTCTCGGTGCACGGGGGCGGCTACCTGCCCACCTACCTGGGCCGGTCCGACCACGCCTGGCACGAGCGGCCGGATGCGCACACCTGCGCACGGCCGCCGAGTTCCTACCTGCGGCAGCTCTGGTTCGACTCGCTGGTCTACACCCCCGCCGGTCTCCAGGCTCTGGTGGACGCGGTGGGCGCCGACCGGGTGCTGCTGGGCAGCGACTACCCGTTCGACATGGGGGTTCCCGATCCCGTCGAGCGGGTCGAGACGGCCGGCCTCGACGACGCCGTCGTCGCCGACATCGTCGGGCGGAGCGCCGCTCGGATGCTGCAGCGCGTCAGCGCAGGACCGACGACCGCCTGACCGCGACCGGGAGCCGTCCGACGGGCCCGCAGCTCAGGGGGCGTCCGCCCCGCCCGTGCCCAGGAGCTTGCCGGCCTCCGCGGCCGTCACGACACTGCCGGTGACCAGCACGGCCGCCGGTGCCGGATCGGCCTCCGCGGAGGCCAGCGCCCGAGCGAGCGCTCGTCCGAGGTCCGGCTCGACCATCACCCGGGCGCTGCCGAGCAGCTCGACGGCCACGGCGCCGAGACGGTCCGCGGGCAGCCGGCGGGGCGAGTCGGTCTCGCTCACGACGACCTGCGTCGCCAGGCCGCCGAGCGCGTGCAGCATCCCGGTCACGTCCTTGTCCGCGAGCACCGCCAGGACGACCACCACACGGGCCGGTGAGGGCAGTTCCCGGATGGCGGCGACCGTGGCGGCCATGCCGGCGGGATTGTGGGAGGCGTCCACCCAGACACGCGGGGACGTGCGGACCGTCTCCAGCCGGCCGGGGGCGCGGACCTCGCTCAGGACCGATCGGACGGTGCCCGTGTCCAGCCGACGGCCGCCCGCAGCGAGGAAGGACTCCGTGGCGGCGAGCGCGACGGCGGCGTTGGCGGCCTGGTGGACGCCCAGGAGGGGGAGGCGCAGCCCGCGGTGGACCCCCCGGGCCGCCCGCACGTCCAGCACCTGGCCGTCCGCGTCGGGGACGCGCCGCAGGATCCGGTCCCCGATGCCGGCGCGGACCACGGTCGCGCCGAGGGCGGCCGCCCGCTCGAGCAGCACCGACGATGCGGGCTCGGGCTGGTCGGCCAGGACGACCGTGGACGAGGGCTTGATGATCCCGGCCTTCTCGGTGGCGATGGCGGCCTCGTCGGGACCCAGGTACTCGGTGTGGTCGAGGGAGATCGGGGTGACGACGGCGATGCGACCGTCAACGACGTTCGTGGCGTCCCAGGTCCCACCCATGCCGACCTCCAGCACGACGGCGTCGAGGTCCGCCTCGGCGAACGCCACGAAGGCCATCGCGGTCACGACCTCGAAGAAGGACAGCGGCGTGTCGTTCGCCGCGTCCACCTCCTCGACCATCGGACGGAGCCGGGCGTGCACATCGGCGAAGCGTGCGGCGTCGATGGGGAGCCCGTCGAGAACGATGCGCTCGCGCACGCTGTGCAGGTGCGGGCTGGTGTAGCGGCCGACGCGCAGGCCGCTACCGCGCAGCAGGTCGTGTATCACTCGCGCCGTCGTCGTCTTGCCGTTGGTGCCGGTCACGTGGACGACCGGGACCGCGTGTTGCGGACGACCGAGTGCGTCCGTGAGCGCACGGATGCGGTCCAACGACGGCTCCAGACGGTTCTCCGGCCACCGTCGCAGGAGCGCCTGCTCGGCCTCCTCGGCCGGCGAGGGCCGGGTGCTGGTCACGCTCCGTCGACCAGCCCCTGCTGGCGTCGGGCGGCGGTGAGGGTGTTGGCCAGGAGCATGGCGATGGTCATGGGCCCGACGCCGCCCGGGACGGGCGTGATCCGAGCCGCGACCTCGGCGACGGCGGCGGTGTCGACGTCGCCGTGCAGGCCGGTCTCGCCCCGGTGGATGCCGACGTCGATGACGGTGGCGCCGGGCTTCACCGCGTCCGGGCCGATGAGCCCGGGGATGCCGGCGGCCACGACGAGGACGTCGGCGCGGCGGCAGACCGCGGCCAGGTCGCGGGTCCGGGAGTGGCAGATGGTGACGGTGGCGTGGCGCTCGAGCAGGAGCTGGGCCATCGGCTTGCCGACCAGCACAGAGCGGCCGACGACGACGGCTTCCGCGCCGGAGAGGGGGACGTCGTGGTGGTCGAGCAGGGCGATCACGCCGGAGGGGGTGCAGGGACGCAGCCCGGACCGGCCCTGCGCCAGCAGTCCGGCGTTGGCGACGGTGAGCCCGTCGACGTCCTTGCCGTCGGGGATGCGGGACAGCAGTTCCTCGGAGTCGAGGTGCCCAGGGGTAGGTAACTGCAGCAGGATGCCCGAGACGGCAGGATCGGCGGCCAGCTGGTCGATCAGTGCTGCGGCGGTGGCCTGGTCGACGTCGGCGGGCAGGTGCTGGTGCAGGTCGGCCATGCCGGCGGTGGTGCAGGCCCTGCGCTTGTTGCGGATGTAGACCTCGCTGGCGGGGTCGTGCCCGATCAGCACCGTCGCGAGGCCGGGCGCTGTGCCGCCTGCGGCGAGCAGCTCGGCCACCCCCTTGGCGACGTCCTCGCGGACCTGGCGGGCGACGGCGGCGCCGTCGATCAACTGCGCGGTCATGGGAAGTCCTCGGTGGTCAGGAGGCCGGGTCAGAAGGCGATGGTGGTGTTGCCGTGCACGGCGACGCGGTCTTCGAGGTGCCAGCGGACGGCGCGGGAGAGGACGGCGCGTTCCACGTCGGCGCCCAGGCGGGCGAGGTCGGCGGCGGTGTGCCGGTGGTCGACGCGGACGACGTCCTGCTCGATGATCGGGCCCTCGTCGAGGTCGGCGGTGACGTAGTGGGCGGTCGCGCCGATGAGCTTGACGCCGCGGTCCTTGGCCTTCTGGTAGGGGCCGGCGCCGATGAAGGCGGGCAGGAACGAGTGGTGGATGTTGATCAGCGGCACGCCGACCTGCTCGAGGAAGTCGGGGGTGATGATCTGCATGTAGCGGGCCAGGACGACCAGGTCGACGTTGCCGGCGAGCAGGTCGAGGATGCGGGCCTCGGCCTCGGCGCGGTTGTCGCGGGTGGCGGGGATGTGGAAGTAGGGGACGCCGAAGGGACGGACGGCGTCGGCCAGGTCGGGGTGGTTGGAGATGACCATGGCCACGGTCATGTCCAGTTCGCCGCGGCGGTGGCGCCAGAGCAGGTCGAGCAGGCAGTGGTCGGTCTTGGACACCAGGATCGCCACCCGCTTGGGCTTGGCCGCCTCGGTGAGCCGGAAGCTCATACCGAACCGCTCGGCGACGTCAGCGGCGAAGCCCTGTTCCAGGTCGGGGCGGGCGGCGGTCAGGCCGGGGAGGTGGAACTCGGTGCGCTGGAAGAACTGTCCGCCGGCCTCGGCGGTGGAGAACTGGTCGAGGCTGATGATGTTGGCCCCGGCCTGGGTCAGGAAGGTGCTGATCGCCGACACGATGCCGGGCTGGTCGGCACACTGGATCAGCAGCCGCCCGTGATCGGCATCGGACCTGATGCCGGGCGTGGCACGAGGCAGGGCGGTGGCGGTGGTCGCCAGCGCGGTCATGGGTCCTCCGGGGGAACTCCCTCGGCGCAGTCGCCGAGGTGGGTGGTGACGGGGTCGGGACGGGCGGTGTCAGCTCAGCTCCTGCAGGGCCCGTCTGCGCCAGGCCTCGGTCGGAGCGAGGTCGTTGAAGGTGAAGACGTGGAAGCCGGCGAGGGCGTTGTCGGGAGTGCCGAGGTGCCGGGCCAGGCCGGTGATGATCGGGTCGGGCCGGTAGCCGCCGGGCAGGAAGAACCGCCAGAACATGTTCTGCTGCTTCTTCAGGAACTTCGCCGACTCCCCGATGCCCAGCCCGCCGGAGACCCGCAGCAGCTTGTTGCGGTGCACCGCGCCCGGCACCCCGACGTACACCGGCAGGTCGATGCCTCGGCGGGTCAGCTCCCGAGCCCAGGCGAGGATCACCGCGGGGTCGAAGACGATCTGCGTGGTGATGTGCGTGGCCAGGGGCGCCTTGTCCGCCAGTGCCTGGAAGAGCATCTCGTCGGGGACGTCGGGGTGCCCCTCGGGGTGACCGCCGATGCCGATGTCGGTGAACCCGTGATCGAGCTCGTGCAGCGCGACGAGCAGGTCGTGGGCGTGCCGGAAGCCGGCCGGTTCGTCGGTCGGGTCACCCCCGACGACGAAGACGCCGCTGATCTTGGCCTCGCGGCACCGGTCCACGATCTCGGCCAGATGCACCCGGTCCCGCACCTGCCGAGCCGACAGGTGCGGCGAGACGGCGTACCCGTGGCCGGCCAGAGCGACGGCGAGGTCCACGGTGGCGTCCTGCCCCTTGGCCGGCGACGCCGTCACGGTGAGCGGTACGTCCACCGGGACGTTCGCGACGACTGCCTCCTCGGTGCCCTTGAACGGGATCACCTCGAAGCCGAGCTTCCGCAGGGCACGTCCCAGGTCCGCACGCACCCCGGCGTCGCGGATGGCCAGACGGTTTGCCATGCCGGGTCCTCCAGGTCGTTGCGGCCGAGGGTGTGGGGCGGGGAGCCGGCGTCGGGTGGAACGGCGTCGGGGGATGCCGGACAGCCGGCGGATCGCCGGCATCCACCCGCCGTCCGCGGCCGTGCGGGTGCTCAGTGCCGGGCCGGCGGACGCGTCCGCACGGTCGCGCGGACGGTGGTCTGCGCGTGGTGCGGTTCCATGAAGGGCCGCCCCGCTCCTCCGTCGGCCTCGCCCCACACGACCTCGACCAGGTCCCCGTCCTGGACGGACTCGTCGAGGACGCCGATCGTGTAGACGTGCCCGAGGTTGACCGTGTAGCCGCCCCACGTGGACACCCCGACGTGCTGGTCGTCCTTGCGCACGCTGTCGAGGTAGGCGGTGGCCGGGTTGAGGTTCGGGACACCGAGGATCTTCGGCCGCTGACCGGTGCCGAACATGCTGTCCCGCAGGACCCGGACGACGTCCTCGTCGTCCCACTCCAGCCACGCCTTGCGCCGCCGCGGCGACGCCTGCTCCAGTGCCTCCCGGCCGATGAAGTCGTGGTCGAACTTGATGATCGACCCGTAGCCCAGTTCCTGGGGGTAGAAGTAGTAGTCCTCGATGTCCCCGGAGTCGAAGCTGCCCTCGACCGAGAGGAAGCCCTCGAGGCCGAAGCTGGACAGCTGCTCCCGGTAGGCCTTGGTCTCCGGCGAGGTGTAGATGGCCGGGGGCACGACCGGGATCCACCCGGACTCGGTCGTCGTGGACAGGTAGGCGTTCCCGCCGCCCTGGCGGAGGCCCACCTCCATGCCGGCGTACAGCAGCGTCTCGAGCACGCGCTGCCCGTGCTCGATCGGGCCGAACAGCTCCAGGCCGGTGTACTCCGCGCCGGGGACGCCGGACATGGTGTGGTTGAGGGCGCGCACGGGGGTGCCGGCGATCTCGAACTCGCCCATGCGGAAGAACGGGATGTGCTCGACGGCCCCGCCGACCGCCCGCTCGAGGACGTCCTGCGTGCGGGGGCCGTTGAGCTGGTAGCGCCAGTGCCTGCGGCGGCCCGGGTTGTACACCGACGCCGGGTCGTGGGAGATCTCGACGTCGTAGCCGTTCTGCCTCGCGTGGTACTCGAGCCAGGGCGCGGCGGTGGCGCCCGAGACGAGGGTGAAGTGCTCCTCCTCCAGGCCGAAGAGGATCCCGTCGCCGATGAAGCGACCGTCCGGGGCGCAGACCACGAACTGCTTGGCGCGGTTGCGGCCGAGGGTGCTCGGCGTGTTGACCCCGGTGTCGCTCAGGAGTCGCCTCACGTCCGGTCCGCTGAAGTGGACCTCGCCCATGTGGTGCGACTGGTCGAACAGCACGCAGGCGTTCTTCCACGCCCACTGCTCGTTGGCCCAGGTCGTGTACTCGTGGGCGTAAGTGAAGGGGTAGTGCGTGGCGGGGTTGGTCCGGAGCATGCGCAGCGGATCCCCGATCCGGTCGATCCGCTGCTGCAGCGACTCCGGCCGTGGGGCGTCGGTCATGGCGATCCTCTCGTCGGGCAGGAACTCAGGGCCCGGCCACCCCGAGGGCGGGGAGGTCAGGCGGCGGGCGCTCACGGGCGCGGCGACGGTCGCACCGCCACCTCGCCGGAGCGGGCCGGCCGGAGCCGGCCGGGGGAACGGGACCGGGGTCAGGCGCCCGGTGTCGTGCGCTGACGCCGCGGCTTGACCGGCACGCGGGCGACGGTGGCGCGGATCTGCCGCTGCACGGTGCCCGGGGTCCCCCAGAGCACCGAGACCTCCGTACCGGGGGTGGCGTGCTCCCGGGGCAGCACGCACAGGGAGATGGTGTCGCGCAGGTGCGGGCTGTAGGTGCGGCCGCTCGAGATGCCGACGGCCTCGCCCCGCACCAGGACCTGGTCGAAGCTGGCCCCGACCCTGCGTGGCATGTCCATCGGCTCGGGGAGCGGGCCGTCGGCGAACTGCGCGGCGAACAGCGACGCGACGTCCTCGGCATCCCAGACGAGCGTGACCAGCGTGCGGGCCGGGCCGCCGTCTTCGGCCTGCCGGCGGAGGGCGTCGCGCCCGAGGAAGTCGTGACCGTCGAGGTCGACGCTGCGCGGCCAGCCCAGCTCGCCGGGGTATCGGAAGAAGTCGGTGATGCCCTGGGTGGGCACGAAGCTGCCGGTCATCGCCCCGAGGGGGAGGAGCTTCGGCGCCCCCGGCGTGACGATCGAGGCCGGGAGGTAGTCCAGGCCGACGGTCGGGATGCCTGCCTCGATGTGGGCCACCAGTTGCGAACGCACGCCGAGGAGGCGCAGACCGTGCGGCGCGCCGGCTTCCGCGAGGGCTGCCCACACGGCGTTCGCGTCGTCGGAGGAGCCGTGCACCTCGTAGCCGAGCTCGCCGGACACGCCGGCCCGGAGGATGCGGACGGGGGCCCCCGCGATGACCGCCCGGCGGCTCTGGTGGTAGCTCAGGTCCCGCAGGTCCGCCCCGGTGGCGGCCTCCACGACGTGGACCGACGTCGGTCCCTGGACGTGGAAGAGGAAGACCTCGGCCGAGATCGCCTCACCCTCGGCCTGCCAGTCGCCGGACTCCAGTTGGAAGGCGGTCCAGTCCACTCCGCCGCCCTGGTAGACGACGGTGTCCTCGGCGGTCCGGTAGAGGATCCCCTCGGAGGCGACGAAGCCGTTCTCGTCGCACTGGATGGAGTGCTTCACCTCGTCGACGGCGAGGGCGGACACGTCGTTCGCACTGACGTACCGGAGGAAGTCCAGCGCCTGCGGACCCCGCACACGCAGGGTGCCCAGCGCCGACCAGTCACCGAGGAAGCACGTCTCGGTGTGCGCGAGCGACTCCTCGGTCCAGTTGGTGAACTCCCACGGCAGCATGAGCGGGGTCCAGCGGAAGAACACCCCGGTGCCGTTGGCGGGGTCCTGCGCGGCAGCGGCGGGGCTGAAGATGGCCGGCCGGTCGAGGTCCCACCGGCCCTCGCGCTGGGCGAGGGTGGCCTCGAAGCGTGCGCGCTGGCGCGCGGACACCGTGGCGGACGCCTCGGTCCCGGCGTGCGAGGTGGAGGCGTTCTCGTAGGAGTTCAGCACCTCGGCGTCAGACATCGTCGTCCTCTCGGGGTAGTGGTCACGCCGCGGAGGGCGGGGAGTGCGGAGCCCGACGCAGCGCGTCGCGCGGGTGACGGCGGGCACCGCCGGGGAACGCCGTCGATCGTGACCGCAGCCACAGGACGGGCGGAATAGCCAAGGGCGTATGGCAACGATCCGCCACCGTGATGCCGTCGCCGTGCCTGATCGCGCCCATCGGGCGGGTCTAGGGTGACGGGCGCCACGCCCGGAGCCGTCGACGACGCGGTCGGACGGTCGGCTCCCGGAGGACGTCCAGAGGAGGAGAGCCATGCCGTTCGAGCGGGAGCCGCCGCTGGGTGGTGCGCCCGTGCGCCCGAGGGGTGGCTCGGTCGCCCGGCAGGTCCTGCGCAACCAGGACATCACGTTGCTCCCCGTGCTCCGCGCGCTGCTGACCGAGCGCAGCGTCACGCGGGCGGGGGAGGTGGTGGGCCTGAGTCAGCCGGCGACGAGCGCCGCGCTCGCCCGGCTGCGCCGTCGCTTCGGTGACGAACTCCTGGTCCGCGTCGGCCGGGAGTACGAGCTGACGCCCTTCGCCGCGACGCTGGTCGAGCGCCTCGAGAAGGCGACCGAGGCGCTCGACAGGTTGTTCGGTGACGAGTTCGACCCCGGGACGACGACCCGGGCCTTCAGCCTCGTGGCGTCGGACTACGCGGTGGCCGTGATGGCGGAGGAGGTCAACGCCGTCCTGGCCGACGAGTCCGGGGGCAGGCCGAGCATCGACGTCCGGCACCTGACCCCGGCCGATTCGTTCGACATCGACGCGCTGCTGCGCCAGAACGACGCCGTCATCCTGCCTCGCGAGGTGGTCCGCGGGTACCCCGGGGCGCCGCTCGTCGAGGACCGGTGGGTCTGCATCGTGGACGAGTCGAACGACGCGGTCGGCGACCGGGTCACGCCCGAGCACCTGGCGTCACTGCCCTTGGTCACCAGCTACAGCCGGCGGGACCCCCTGCACTACGTGCCCCTGAGGGAGATGCGCCGTCTCGGCATCGAGCCCGACGTCGAGGTCGTGACCGACAACTTCCTCACCGTGCCCTTCCTCGTGGCCGGCAGCCGACGGATCGCCTTCCTGCAGGAGCGGCTGGCGAGGCGGCTCGCGCCGGTCGTCCCGATCCGCGTCCTCCCCAGTCCCATCGACCTCGGGGGAGTGGCACTCCGGTTGTGGTGGCACCCGACCCTCACCGACGACCCGGCGCACCGCTGGTTCCGTCACGTGGTGACCCTGGGCGCGAAGCGCATCCTCAGGCGAGAGGCGTCTCAGGCGGCTCCGGACGCCGCGGACGGCTGAGGACCGGCTCACCTCGGCATCCGCCGGGTCGATGGCTGGGATACGCGAACGGCTCTGGAGCAGGGCGGCGCGCGGTCGCACGATGGTTCGGCGCCACGGCGCACGGAGCGGTGCTCGACCACCGGGACGGGCCGGCGCCCGGGACCGGCCACGAGGGTCCAGTGGTGACGGCGCTCCTGTCCACCCGCTGCCCGACGAGGGGACGCCGCATGGAGATCGTCCGCTTCGCGGGTGACGCCGGTCCACGGGTCGGCGTGTTCGCTGACGACTCGGTCCAGCCGCTCCCGGCCGAGGTGACGCTGAACTCCCTGCTCGCCCTGGGGCTCGACGCGCTCCTCGCGGCAGGGGCGACGGTCACGGCGGCGGAGCGCCCCGTCCCGGTCGGCGACGTCCGGCTGCTGACCCCGGTCGAGCCCCGACTCTCCCGTGATCACACGACCTTCGAGCAGCACGTCGACGGCATGCTGCAGGCGTCGGGTGGCGGCGAGGTCCCGGCCGACTCCCATGAGTTCCCGCCCTCGTACCTGGACCAGCGCTCGGCCGCGGACCTGCGGGTCGAGCTGCGATGACGGCGACCCTCCCGGCGCACGGCCTGCCCCAGGCGCCGCGTCGCGGGGACAGGTGTCTGGTCATGGGCATCCTCAACGTGACGCCGGACAGCTTCTCCGATGGTGGTCGGCACGACCGCCTGGAGGAGGCGGTCGCCCACGGCCTGCGCATGGTGTCCGAGGGCGCCGACTACGTCGACGTGGGTGGCGAGTCCACCCGACCGGGCGCCGGTCGTGTCCCCGTCGAGGAGGAACTGCGCCGGGTGCTGCCGGTCGTCACAGAACTGGCCCGGGCCGGCGTGGCGGTCAGCATCGACACCACCCGGGCACGTGTCGCCCAGGCTGCGATCGCGGGCGGGGCGGCGCTGGTCAACGACGTGAGCGGCGGGCTCGCCGATCCCGCCATGGCCGGCGTGCTCGCGGACAGCGGCCTGCCGTGGGTGCTGATGCACTGGCGTGGCCACAGTCGTCACATGTACGACGCGGCGAGGTACGACGACGTGGTGGCCGAGGTACGGCAGGAGCTCCTGGCCCGCGCGGACGGCGCGATCGCGGCCGGCGTGGCTGTCGAGCAGCTCGTCATCGACCCCGGGCTCGGTTTCGCCAAGCACCCGCCGCACGACCTCGCCCTGCTGGGCTCCCTGTCCGGGATCGTCGACCTGGGGCTGCCGGTCCTCGTGGGGGCCTCCCGCAAACGCTTCCTCGGCGCGGTGCTCGCCGATGAGGAAGGGCGGCCCCGACAGCCCGACGGCCGGGAGGCCGCGACGCTGGCCACGACGGTGCTCGCGGCGCAGCGCGGTGCCTGGGCGGTCCGCGTCCACGACGTCGCTGCCTCCGCTGATGCGGTCCGCGTCGTGGCAGCTCTCCACTCCGTGCGTCCGTAACGCACAGAGACCAACCGTGGCGACGCTGGCCCGGCAGCGGCGTGGCACGCGCGCCGTCCGGGCACCCCCACGAGAAGGACCGCCCGCCCATGAGCAGCCCCGACCTCGCCCCAGAGCCCGACCTCGTCGAGGACGGCGGCAACGTCCGCTGGTTCGGCCAGCTCGGGCTGGCCGACCTGGAGGTGGTGGGCGGCAAGAACGCGTCGCTGGGGGAGATGATCTCGAACCTGGCCGACGCCGGGGTGAGCGTGCCCGACGGCTTCGCCACGACCGCCTCGGCCTACCAGCGCTTCCTCGGCGACACCGGGCTGGCGGCCCGGATCGGCGACCGGCTGCGGACGCTGGACACCGACGACGTGCGGGCGCTGTCCGCGGCCGGGGCGGAGATCCGGCGGGAGGTGGTGGAGCAGCCGTTCCCGCCGGCCCTGGAGGCCGACATCCGGGCCGCGTACGAGAAGTTGGCCGGCGGCGACGCCGAGGCGTCCTTCGCGCGCGGTACCTGTCGGCGGACTTCGCCGAGTGCTTCGCGATGGAGTGCGAGGCCCTGCGATACGTGCGCGACGAGATGGGTCTGGCCAACGTCAAGATCATGATCCCTTTCGTGCGGACCGTCGCCGAGATCGAGGGCGTCGTCGCGCTGCTGGCCCAGCACGGGCTGCGGCGCGGGGAGAACGGCCTGTCGGTCGTGATGATGTGCGAGCTGCCCTCCAACGCGCTGCTGGCCGGCGAGTTCCTGGAGCACGTGGACGGGTTCTCCATCGGCTCCAACGACATGACCCAGCTGACCCTGGGCCTGGACCGCGACTCCGCGCTCGTCGCGGCGGGGTTCGACGAGCGGGACCCGGCCGTGCTCGCGCTGCTGGAGATGGCGATCACCGCGTGCCGCGAGCGGGGGAAGTACGTGGGCATCTGCGGCCAGGGCCCCAGCGACCACCCCGACCTCGCCGCCTGGCTGGTCGAGCAGGGGATCGAGTCCATGTCCCTGAACCCCGACACCGTCGTCGACACCTGGCTCCACCTGGCCGGGACCGACCGGAGGAGCTGACCGCCGCGTCGTCGGCCCGGGCCTGCCGCGCACGGCAGGCCCGGACGCCCGCCGGCGACGTGGTCCGTCAGATCGTGAAGCTCCGGACGGCGGTCTGGAGTTCGTCGCTCATGCGGGCGAGCTCGGCGGCCGCGCGTTGGGTATCGGTCACCCGCTCGTTCGTCTGCTGCGCCCCGTCGGCCAGTCCTGAGATGGCCGAGACGATGTCCTGCGAGCCACGAGCGGCCTCGGCGACGTTGCGGTTCATCTCGTTGGTCGTCGCCGTCTGCTCCTCCACGGCGGCGGCGATCGTCGCCTGGAAGTCGTTGATCTCGGCGATGACCGAGCTGATCTGCTCGATCGCCGCCACGGCGCCGGCGGTGTCGGCCTGGATCGCCTCGACCCGCTGGGAGATGTCCTCGGTCGCCCGTGCGGTCTCCTGAGCCAGCTCCTTCACCTCGGAGGCGACGACGGCGAACCCCTTCCCGGCCTCTCCTGCCCGCGCGGCCTCGATGGTCGCGTTGAGGGCCAGCAGGTTCGTCTGCTCGGCGATGCCGTTGATCAGCTTGACCACCTCGGCGATCTCCTGGGAGGACTCGCCCAGCTTGCCCACGGACCGGGTCGTGCTCCCCGCGACGTCCACGGCCTGCCCGGCCACGCGGGACGCCTGCGACGCGTTCTGCGAGATCTCGCGGATCGCCGACTCCATCTGCGACGAGCCGATCGCCACGGTGTCCACGCTCGCGGCGACCGCACCGGCCGAGGCGACGACCTCGTCGGCCTGCCCTGCTGCCGTCCGGGCGTTCTCCGCGATCGCGGCGGAGGTGGCGGACAGCTTGGCCGATGCGTCACCCAGGCGCGTGGAAGAGTGGTGGACCAGTTCGAGGACGGCGCCCAGGGAGTCCAGCGTGTGGTCGAGCGACTGCGCCATCGTGTCCAGCTCTCCGCCTCCCGTCCGCCCGACCCGTACGGTGATATCGCCCGCGGCCACCTGAGCCAGCACCTCGCGGATCCGGCGCACCGGCCGGGTCACACCGCCGGCGACCACGAGCGCGAGGACTACCGAGATCGCCAGGCCGAGCGCCACCACGATGACCAAGAGCGTGAGTGCGCCGTCATACGTCGCCGCCGCTCCGTCGGCGGCATCTCGTGCGGACGCCGCGCCCAGGGTGACCGCCTCCGAGATCGCTGCCGCCGAGGCGCTCTCGGACGCGCTCATGGTCGCGACCACCTGGTTCAGCGCCGCGATGTCACCGGCGGCAGCGAGCCGTCGCACCTCGATCACGAGGCCGAGGTACTCACCGACCTGCGACGTGAACTCTGCGTAGGCGGCCCGCCCGGCCGGGCTGAGGACGGCGGGATCGAAGGCCTCGATCTGACCGGTCAAGGAGGTGCGTGCCTCCTCGGCGTTGCGCGCCGACTGCGCGATGACGTCCGGCGTCAGCTGCGGAATCGCGGTCCGGGACTGGTTCACCAGGAAGGTCAGGAACGTCGCCTGCATCCTGTGCAGGGCATCGAGCGGCTCGGTGCCCTCCGAGTACACGTCCTGCGCCTGGTCCGCCATGGTCGCCATCCGGCTGGCCCCGACCGCGCCGGCGGCTCCGGTGCTCAGCGCGACGACGAGGATGGCCGCGAGCAGCCGCCCTCGCAGGCCGATCCGGGCCGGTCCCTCGGATCGCCGCCCGGTCTGCGCGGCGTCACGGGCGGTCGGCTGGTCGTGCTGCGGGGAGGACATGGCAACTCCGGACTCAGGACGGCGGCGGGGAGGGCGGTGCGCGGTTGCTTTCGGACCCGCTGCGCCGGAGTTGAGCGGTCGGGGCCGCTCCAGCCATCCGACTTCTTCGTCGCAGGTATCCACCAAACGGTTGTCGCGCGGATCCGACGTCGGGGTGTCCGCCGGGTCCATCCGAGCGATACCGCCTCCAGGCCGCCGGCCCGGCCCCCGGCCCCCGGCCCCCGGCCCCCGGCTCTCGGCTCCCGGTATGGGGGACGGGGGTCGGGCACGTGCGCCGCTCCAGCTTGCGCCGCCAACTCGGCTGCGCTCGATTGCCGACAGGTCTCCTGAGAGGGGTGTCAGCGGTCCGACGGACGGGACACCAGCCACCGTCGCGTGCCTCGGACGCGTACGACGAGGCCGTCTGCAGCCAACCGCACGTAGGCGCGCATGACGGTCGTCGCATCAACCTCCCAGTCAGCCGCCACGCTGCGGGCCGACGGCAGCGCGGCTCCCTGGGCGAGCTCGCCGGTCCAGATCCGCTGCGCCAAGTGGCGGCGGACCCGTTCGAAGGGCGGGACGTCCGTACCCGCGGGGATCACCTCCCCCGTCACCCGCGGACGACGACCGGCACCCGGGGCGGCTGCGCGGTCGACACGGCCATGGGCCCTTGCCTGTCGCACCGCGGGGCAGTCGCCGGTGCTGCCGCTCGGCCAGGACCCACCCGGGCCGGGCGCACCGAGGCTGAGGGTCACGCCGTCAGGTCCTGACACCACGGCTGCGGCCCAGGTAGTGCGAGAGGCCGACCGCGACGAGGAGGCTGGCGCCGTTGAACACGGGGCTGGCCCACGCACTGGCCCCCGACAACGTCAGGCCGGAGACGGCGACCGAGACGAACAGCACGCCGATGATCGTGCCCACGACGTTGAAGAAGCCCGGCCGCACGGCGGTGGCCCCGAGGAACGCGGCGGCCAGTGCGGGGAAGAGCATCGGGGTGCCGGTGTCGGCGGTGGCCGACCCCGAGCGCGCCAGCGCCAGGACGCCGACGACGCCGGCGATGGCCCCGGCGAGCACGAAGGTCGTCCAAGCCGAGCGCTGGACGCGGATGCCGACGAGCGCGGCCGAGCGCGGGTTGGAGCCGATGGCGTAGAGGCCCCGGCCGAAGGGGGTCTGCGTGAGCAGGTACCACAGGAGCACGGCGACGACCACGACGACGTAGACGACCTGCGGTATGCCGAGCAGGGTCGCCGAGCCGAAGCGGGCCAGCCGCGGGTCGAGTCCCGCCTGGATCGTCTGACCCCCGGTGTACCACTGGATCAGGCCGCCCAGCAGGGTCGCCATGCCGAGCGTGGTGACGAAGGAGTTGAGCCCCAGCCGGGTGACGAGCAACCCGTTGACGAACCCCACCGCCACGCCGAGCCCGATGCCCGCCGCCATCGCCACGCCGAGCGGTAGGTCGCGGAAGCTCATGAGGCCGGCGGTCAGGACCGTGGAGGCCACGGCCACGGCACCGAGGGAGAAGTCGAAGTACCCGCACACCAACGGCAGGATCACCGCCAGCGCGAGGAGGGCGACGGTCGCCTGGTTGCCCAGCAGGACGTTGAGGTTGGCGGACGTGGCGAACCGTTCGGCGCTCGGCGGGTAGAACGAGAAGAACGCGGCCACGGCCACCAGCAGGAGCAGCAGGGCGTGCCGTTCGGCGAGGCCCCGGAGGCGACGGGACGTCGCGGGGGACCGGTCGCGGGCTGCTGGTCGAGGCTCGGGACCCGGCTCCCCGTCGGTGCGGACGGGGACGGTGTCGGTGGTGCTCATCGAATGGCTCCCTGGTGGGCGGCGGAACGCGGAGGGGTGTCGGCGGTGAGCTGCGTCAGGGCGGTGAGGCCGTCCGGTGTGAGGTCGTCGCCGGCGACGTCCGCGGTGATCCGACCGTCCCGCAGCACGACGACGCGGTCGCAGAGACTGCACAGCTCCAGCAGGTCGGACGACGCGACGAGGACCGCACAGCCGGCGGCGGCGGCTTCGCGCACCGAGGCGTAGATGTCGGCGCGGCTCATGACGTCCACGCCCTGGGTCGGCTCGTCGAGCAGCAGCAGCGACGGCGTCCGCTGCAGCCAGCGGGCCAGCACGACCTTCTGCTGGTTCCCACCGGACAGCGCGGCCAGCGGGATCGCTGTCGAGGCGGTGCGGACGCCGTAGCGGTCGACGAGGGCGCCGGCGTCTGCTTCTTCGGCTCGGGTGTCCATGCCCCAGGGCCGCCAGTACCTCCGGCGCACGGTCACCGTGAGGTTGTCCCGCACGGCGAGGTCGGCGAAGGCCGCCTCGCCGGCGCGGTCCTCGGGGACGAGGGCCACCCCGGCGTCCATCCGGGACCCGATGTCCTGCGTGGGACGCGCCGGCCCGTCGGCTGAGCGGACGTCGACGCTGCCGGACACCGGAGGGAGCTCCCCGAAGACGGTCCGCAGGAGGGAACTCCGTCCCGAGCCGACCAGTCCGGCGACACCGACGATCTCGCCGCGGTGCACGTCGAGGTCCACGCCCCGGAGCGGGCCACCGGTGAGGCCACGGACGGAGAGGACCACGCCCGGGTCGGCCGCAGGGGACGACCCCCGCCGCAGCTGCTTCGCGCGTGGTGCCGGAGAGCCGCTCCGGATGGCACCGGGAGCGAGGGCGCGATCGGAGGACACGGCCGGGTCGACGCCGGTCATGTGGCGGACCAGGTCCTGTTCCGTGGGACGACGGCCGACGAGAGCGGCGACGGTGCGGCCGTCGCGGAAGACGGTGAAGTCCTCGCAGACGCCGAGGACCTCCGGCATCCGGTGACTGACGATCAGCACCGTCTGCCCCTTGTCGGCCCGGCGTCGTACGGCCTCGAGCAGCACGTCCGACTCGTGCTGCGGCAGGGTCGCGGTCGGCTCGTCGAGCACGAGCACCAGCCGCTGGTCGGCCTCCTGGTCCTGCAGCGCGCGGCAGATCGCGACCAGCGTGCGCTG
Source organism: Blastococcus sp. CPCC 205250 (assembly GCF_019799925.1). Classification (GTDB taxonomy): domain Bacteria; phylum Actinomycetota; class Actinomycetes; order Mycobacteriales; family Geodermatophilaceae; genus Trujillonella. The sequence continues at coordinate 24,954 of NZ_JABGCG010000011.1, forward strand.
CGCGGGGCGGAGCGCGCCGACCGGAGTACGCGGGTCCGCCTCCACCTCGTACGCCTCGAGGAGTCCGGCGACCCGTCGGTGCAACGCCCCCCAGCGGACCCTCGACCCGGTGGCGGTCGGATACCCGGCATCGAGCGCGACGTTCTCCGCGATCGAGAGCTGCGGGAACAGTCCGAGGTCCTGGTGGACGAAGCGGAGGCCCGCCGCGCGAGCCGTCCGCGGGTCGTAGTCGGACGCGTCCCACGTCCGGCCGGCCACCTCGATCCGGCCGACGTCCGCCCGGTGGACGCCGGCCAGGACCTTGATCACGGTGCTCTTGCCGCAGCCGTTGCCGCCGACCAGGGCGTGCACCGTGCCGTGCCGCAGGGCCAGGTCGGCGCCGTCGAGCGCCACGGTGGCTCCGAAGCGCTTGCCCAGTCCACTGACTCGGAGGGCGATCTCGCTGTCCGACGGCGCGGCGGCCGCCAGGGCGCTGCTCATGGCTTGCTCCTCCCGCCGGTGGCCGCCCTCGCGGGCGGCCACCGGCACGAACGGTCGGGTCAGATGCCCCAGGCCTGCCGGTAGGCCGCCTGGTAGTCGACGCCGCCGGTGAAGTCCTCGCCTGCTGCGGGCAGGTTGTTCTCGGCGTCCACGACGCGGTAGCCGTTGCCCTGGACCAGCGGTTCCTCGCCGTTCAGGACGCGGATGGCGGTGTCGACCGCACCCCAGCCGCCCCACTCGGTGGGGTAGCCCACGATGGCGTCCTGGCCACCGTCGCTCCGGATCAGGTCGAGATTCGCGTTGCTGCCCAGCCCGCTGATCACGTGCAGGTCGGCCGACCGGCCGGAGGACGTCACTGCCTGGGCGAGGCCGGCGCTCATCAAGCCACCGATCGGCACGAAGACGCCGTTGGCGTCCGAGGCCTCGAGCAGGGCCGTGGAGAACTTCTGCGCCAGGGTGCCGCCGGCCAGGTCGGCGACCGACACCTCGAGGGTCCCGACCACCTCGCAGTCCGCGCACTCGGCGAGCCCGTCCTGCAGCCCCTGCGACAGCCAGGGACCGAACAGCGGATCGGTGAAGACGACGTTCAACACCCGGGCTTGGCCGTCCGTACGCCCGATCAGCCACTCCGCGGCGAGCCGGCCCTGGAGGTTGTAGGTCTCCTCCAGGGTGAGGTCGTCCAGCTGCTTCGTCTCGCTCGCCCACAGCTTCGGCCCGCCGACGGCGTCGCAGTCGGCACCGCCGCCGCCGATGACGGTCACGCCGGCGTCGGCGGCCTCCTGGAACGGCTGCTGGATGCTCACGCAGTCGATCCCGATCGGGATGATCACGTCGGCTCCGGCGCTGACCGCCTGCCGTACGCAGGCGCCCCACCCGCCGGGATTCGCCTGCCCGTCGCAGAGATCGGCGTCCCAGCCGACGGCTTCTGCTGCCTCCTGGGTGGCGGCCGACGGAGCCGCGCAGCTCGGCTGCGACTCGCCGCAGGACACCACCCAGAGCTGCACGTCCTCCGGTGGTGCGGTGGGCTCGGTGGGCGGCTCGCCGATCCGCCCCTCGTAGGCCGTCGCCAGCGCCTCCTGGGCCTGGTCCGACGTGGCCTCGACGGCACCGTCACCGCCCCCGTCGGACGAACTCACCTCCGACGGTGAGCTGCAGGACGACAGGACGACGGCGACGAGGGACGCCAGGACGGCGACGGTGCCGCGCCGGCCACGGGATGGGCTCATGAGTTCTCCTTCGGAGTACCTGGGGGCTGGACGGAGTGCCCACCGCGGGGAGTCGCGGCGGGTGGTGCAGATCGGAGTGAGGTCGAGGCAGGCGTCATCGGCGCCGCACCGTGCCGGGGCTCCGGTGGGCGCACGTTCCCGACGGACGGTCCATCCGTCCGTCGGGAAGGGGTCAGATGGGCGCGCTCAGCGCCTCGCTGAGCTTCGACGAACCCGCTGCTGCGCCGGCTGCCACGGCCGCGTTCATCTGCACCGTGTCCATCTCCATCCGGGCGATGCCCACGGACGCCTGGACGACGAAGGCGCAGCGCGGCTGCCGGCGTTCGGCGTAGGACGTGAGCGCCTTGTCAAGGTCCCCGTCACCGGCGAGCAGCTCGGCGAGCACGACGGCGTCCTCCACCGCCATGGCCGCACCCTGGGCCTGGTGCGGGGTGCACACGTGGGCAGCGTCGCCACCGAGCACGACGCGGCCGCGGTGCCACGGCGCGGGGAGGAGCAGCGTCTCCAGCGGGTATGCGGAGACATCGGCGTCGTCGGGCAGTGCGTCCCGGACCTCGGCGATGGGGCCGGAGAACAGCGCCAGCCGCTCGACGAGGGCGTCGCGGAGGCTGGAGCGGTCGAAGGTGACACCCTCCGGCTCCTCCGTGACCGCCCCCATGTACATGGCCTCAGGGCTGGTCGGCATGAGCATGGCCTTGACCCGCGGACCGTAGAACATCGCCGGTTCGGTGACGTCCACGCTGCGGGGGAGGGGTACACGCCAGGCGACGTAGCCGGTGTAGCCGGGTTGGTGGGCGTCCCCGGCCACGTACCGCCGCAACTGCGAGCGGATGCCGTCGAAGCCGATGACGATGTCGTACCGGCGGCGCTCGCCGTTGCTGAACGTCACGTCGACACCGTTTCCGTCGTCGACCAGGTCGTCCACGACCGTTCCGAAGATCAGCGCCGCGCCGGCATCCGTGGCGGCGTCCGTGAGGATCCGCTGCAGCGTCGGGCGCTGGATGAGGCTGTTCGCCGGCATGCCCTCCAGCCGCGATCCGAACGGCAGGAATCCGTGCGCGGTCCCCTCGGCATCGCACAGGCGGACGCCGGCGTAGGGCCATCCGGCGGCGATGCAGGCCTCGGCGAGGCCGATGGAATGAAGTGCCCGCAGGGCGTTGGCCGGTTGGAAGATGCCGACCCCGAGGACGCGGTTGGTCGGGCTCTTCTCCACCACATCGACGGCGATCCCCGCCTGCCGGAGTGCGGTCGCTGCTGAGAGGCCGCCGATGCCCGCGCCGATGACGAGGGCGCGATCGATGTTGGCCACGTTTCCTCCGAGTGGTACTCGATCAGGTGGAGGAGGACGCTAGGCAACTTCAGCAGCGCATGTGATCCACGTCATGGATGAGAGTCATGCAACAGCGCCTCAGCCGGTGGCGGTCGCAGCGTCGGCCACGGTGAGGAGCTGCTCACGCAGCCATCGATGGCCGGGATCCCGATCCCGACGGCTGTGCCAGTACACCGACTGGCGGAGGGGCTCGAGCGGGAAGTCGGGCTCCAGGAGCACGATGTCCGCAGCGTGGGCGACCCGCCGCCCGAGGCTCTCCGGTACGAGAGTGACGAGGTCTGTCCCGGCGAGCATGAACGGCATCGAGACGAAGTTCATCGACATCGCCTCCACCCGGCGCGAGAAGCCCGCCTCGTCGAGGTCCGCTTCCACGAGGCCCCTCGTCCCCTCCAAAGTGCCGAACTGCAGGTATGGATGGCCGCTCAGGACCTCGGCTGTGAGCCGGCCTCCCGCTGCGGGATGTTGCGACCACACCGCGCCGACGAAGCGGTCGTGGATCACAGGCATCCGCGAGCAGTCGGGTAGTGAGACCGCTTCGACGAGCCGGTCAGGCAGGAACGCGAGGTCGACCTCGTCCCGCTGCAGCGCGACGAGGTACCGCTCGGACAGCGGCGCCAGGTCGATGCGCAGCCCGGCGGCCAGGTGGGACAGGCGGCCGAGCAGTGGGCGGATCAGCGTGACACCGACGTAGTCGCTCGCGCTCACCGAGAAAGTGCGCTGGTCGCGACTGGGGTCGAAGGTCGGCGGCCGGACGATGGACTGCTCGATCGTCGCCAGCACCTCGCGCACCGGGTCGATCAGGGACTCGGCGCGCGGGGTGAGCCGCAGTTCGCGCCCGCTCTTCACCAGCAACTCGTCGCCGAGGACCTTGCGGAGACGGGAGAGCGCGGTGCTGGTGGCCGGCTGGGACATGTGCAGCCGCTCGGCTGCTCGCGTGACGTGCCGCTCCCGAAGAAGGGCGTCCAGGATCACCAGGAGGTTCAGGTCGACCTGTTGCAGCCGCATCGCAGCACTCCTCCCCGCCGTCGTTGCCGGGCTCCGAAGGTCGGGGACAGGTGCGCCGACTTCACGTGACGCCCATCACCGCCGTGGATCGCAGCCAATCACGCTGTGCATTTCCCGTCGACGACCCCCCTCCCTAGCGTTCGCCGGGACATGAGGAGGGCGCACGATGAAGATCGTCCGGCACCGGACGGCGGACGGACCCAGCCTGGCCGTCCTGGTCGACGAGGACACCGTCGCGGACCTGGCCCCAGGGCACGACCTGCCGGGACTCCTGGCCGCGGACCGGCTCCTCGATGAGGCGGACCGGGCTCTCACCGGCGGACGGCGCCGCGCGCTGGTCGATGCCACGCTCATGGCACCGCTGGACCCGCCTACGTTCCGGGACTTCTCCACCTTCCCGGAGCACACCGCGGGCGTCGTGAAGTTGCTCGACCCCGAGGCGGGGGTGCCGCCGGAGTTCTGGGAGATCCCCACCTTCTACTTCTCGAACCCCTACGCGATCACTGGCCCGTACGACGACGTCCCCGTACCGCCCGGCAGCGACCTGTTCGACCACGAGCTCGAGGTCGCCGCCGTGGTCGGCCGCGCGGGGCGGGACCTGTCGGTCGAGGAGGCCGAGGAGCACATCGCCGGCTTCGTCGTCCTCAACGACTTCTCGGCCCGGGACGTGCAGTTCCACGAGATGCGGCTGCGCCTGGGCCCGGCGAAGGGCAAGGACACGGCGACCTCGCTCGGCAGGTACTTCGTCACCGCTGACGAGCTCGCCGCGCGGCGGTCGGGAGCGTCCTACGACCTGCGCATGGAGGTGCGCGTCAACGGCCAGCTGCTGGGCAGCGACCGGCTGGACAGCATGGCCTGGTCGTTCCCCGCGCTGGCCGCCTATGCGTCCCGCGGAACGGAGATCCGTCCCGGGGACCTACTGGGGTCGGGGACCTGCCAGGGCGGCTGCTTGGCCGAGCTGTGGGGCCGGCACGGCCGCGACGTCCACCCGCCGCTGCAGCCCGGCGACGTGGTCACCACGTCCGTCGAGGAGTTGGGCGGGACCCGCAACCTCGTCGTCGAGGGACCCGAAGCGCACGACATCCATCCGTGGAGGAACGCATGACGCCCCGCCGCGTGTTGATCACGGACTACGCCTGGCCCGACCTCGAGACGGAGCGGGCCGTGCTGGGAGCGGCCGGCGTCGAGCTCGTGGTCGCCGGATCGGGACATCCCGACGAGCTGGCCCGGCTGGCCGTCGACGTCGACGCGATCCTCACCTGCTTCGCCAAGGTCTCCGCCGAGGTCCTGGAGGCGGCCACCCGGTGCCGCACCGTGGCCCGCTACGGGGTGGGCGTCGACAACATCGACGTCCAGCGTGCGACCGACCTGGGCATGGTCGTCAGCAACGTGCCGGTCTACTGCGTCGACGAGGTCGCCGACTCGGCGCTGCTGGGCATCCTCGCGCTGGCGCGCCGGCTCTTGCCGCTGACCCGGGACGTCTCCGCGGGCGGCTGGGGCCGCGGCGTCCCCGGCACCGGCACGCGCCTGCGCGGCAAGGTGCTCGGGCTCGTGGGCCTGGGCGCCATCGGCGGGGCGCTGGCGGCCCGCGCCCAGGCGCTCGGCCTCGAGGTCGTCGCGTTCGACCTGTCGGGCCAGGTCCCGGCAGGAGGGCGGTCGGTCGGCTCGCTCGACGAGCTGTTCGAGCTCGCCGACGTGGTGTCCCTGCACGTGCCGCTGACCGAGCGGACCCACCACCTCATCGGCGCGGCGCAGCTTGCGGCCATGAAGCCGACGGCATGGCTGATCAACACCGCGCGCGGCCCGCTGGTCGACACCGTGGCGCTCGTCGACGCGCTCGAACACGAGCAGATCGCCGGTGCCGCCCTCGATGTCACCGATCCCGAACCGCTGCCACCCGACCACCCGCTGCGCACCCGGGACGACGTCGTCCTCACCCCGCACACCGCCTTCTCCTCCGACGGGTCCCTGGCGGAGCTGGCGCGGAAGGCCGCGACCAACGTCGTCGACGTCCTGCAGGGCCGGGAGCCGGCGACCGTGGTGAACCGCGAGGTCCTGGGCAGCCCGGCACTCCGCAGCCGGCTGGAGCGGAGGTGACCGCGTCGACCGTGCCGGACCTGGAGGCGCTGACCGGGCACCTGGTCCGGCGTGGCCTCATCGCCTCTCCGGCCGGTGTGGAGGTGCGTCCGCTGGCCGGAGGGGTCTCCAACGACGTCGTGGCGGTCACCGCTCCGGGCTTCGACGCGGTGGTCAAGCAGGCACTCGGCCGGCTGCGGGTCGCCGAGGAGTGGCTGGCCGACCCGGCACGCCTCGACACCGAGGGCCGGGCGCTGCAGCTGGCCGGCCGGATCCTGCCCGCCGCCGTCCCGGCCGTGTACGACCTGGCCGAGGGCTACCTGGTGATCGAGCGCGCGCCGGAAGACTGGCGCACCTGGAAGCAGGACCTGCTGGGGGGGAACGCGGACCCGCGGGTCGCGGAGTTCCTGGGACGCGCCCTGGGCACGTGGCAGCGATCCACCGCCGGACGGGCTGACGTCGCCGCCGACTTCGGCGACGTCACGGCCTTCACGCAGCTCCGGGTCGACCCCTTCCACCGGGTGGTCGCCCAGCGGCACCCGGACCTGGCCGACGTCGTCGAGCGCACCGTCGACCAGATGCAGCGCGCGGCCACGTGCCTGGTGCACGGCGACTACACCCCCAAGAACGTCCTCGTGAGTCCCGGGGACCGTGGTGTGTGGGTCATCGACTGGGAGGTCGCCCACGTCGGTGACCCCACGTTCGACCCGGCCTGGACGGTGGGCCACCTCCTGCTGAAGTCCGCCCACCGGCCCGATGCCGCTCCCGGCTACGCCGCGGCGGCGCGTGCGTTCCTCGACGGCCTCACCGCGGAGCTCGGCGGCGCTGTGTGCATCGACGCCGGACAGCTGGTCCGACAGACGGGCTGCCTGCTGCTCGCTCGGGTCGACGGCAAGAGCCCGGCCGACTACCTCACCGACACCGGCCGCAGCCGCGTCCGGGACCTCGGCCGCCGGCTGCTCACCGCACCGCCCACCGACCTCCTCGACGCCTGGGAGCTGCTCGCATGAGCGACACGACGATCTCCGGACTGTTCGCCTGGGAGGCGCTGGACAGCCGGGGGAAGCCCACCGTCGGCTGCGAGGTCCGCCTCGACGGCGGCGCGACCGGCCGGGCGACCGTTCCGTCGGGCGCCTCGACGGGGCGCCACGAAGCCCGCGAACTGCGTGACGGGGAGGCACGGTACGGCGGCAACGGCGTCCGGCGGGCCGTGGCCAACGTGACCGGCGCGATCGCCGACGCCGTCCGGGGGCTGGATGCGCTGGACCAGCAGGGGCTCGACACCACGCTGCGGGCCCTGGACGGCACGCCCGACCTCGGCCGGCTCGGCGCCAACGCCGTGCTCAGCGTCTCGGTGGCGGCGGCCCTGGCCGGCGCGTCGGCTCGAGGACTCGCGCTCCACGAGGCCGTCGCCGACACCGAGGATGCTCCGCTACTGCCGTTGCCGATGGTCAACATCATCTCCGGCGGTGCGCACTCGGGCCGCTCGATCGACGTGCAGGACTTCCTCGCCGTGCCGCTGGGCGCCGGTTCCTTCGCCGAGGCCATCGAGTGGGCATCCCGCGTACGCGCGGGCACCGCTGAGGAGCTCGCCTCCCGCGGGCTGCCCGTGGCACTCGTCGCCGACGAAGGGGGCCTCGGACCGGTCCTGCCCTCCAACCGCTCGGCGCTGGAGGTGCTGGTGGCGGGCACGGAACGTGCCGGGCTGCGGCCGGGGGAGGACGTCGGCATCGCCATCGACGTCGCGGCCACCCAGTTCCTGCGGCAGGACGGCCGATACGTCCTCGCCACGGAGGACCGGGTGCTCACCTCCCAGGAGCTGGTCGAGGAACTGGCCGCCTGGTGCGCCGCCTACCCGATCGTCTCCCTCGAGGACGCCCTCGCCGAGGACGACTGGCCGGGCTGGCGACAGGGCACCGAGCGTCTGGCCGGCCGACAGCTCCTCGGCGATGACCTGTTCGTCACCAACCCCGAGCGGCTCGACCGCGGGATCCGCGAGGGCGTCGCCAACGCCGTCCTGGTCAAGCCGAACCAGATCGGGACGCTGGACACTGCCCGGTCCGTCGTCCGTCGCGCCCATGCCGCCGGGTACGCGACCGTGCTGTCGGCACGGTCCGGAGAGACCGAGGACGACTGGCTCGCCGACCTCGCCGTCGGCTGGCGGACCGGTCAGATCAAGGTCGGCTCCACCACCCGCTCGGAGCGGACCGCGAAGTGGAACCGGCTGCTGCGCATCGAGGCAGAGCTGGGGGACCGGACGGCCTACGCCGGGCACGCGGCGCTCTCGCAGACGTCGTGACACCCCTGAGGACGAAGGAGGAGCCGATGGATCGGCATGTGGACGGATGGGCGCTGGGCCGGTTCGACGACGGTGTGGAGGTCTTCGCCGGCCTGATCGTGGGGGAGCGCGTCGTCCGCCTCGAGCCGGACGGTCCGATCAAGGGCGAGGTCACCGTCCGGGCCCTGCTCGATGACTGGAGCACGGTCCTGCCGCAACTGTCGGAGCTGGCCTCCTCGGTCGCTCCCGGCGACGGGATCCCGCTGAGCGGCCTGCGCGTGCTCGTGCCGGTCGAGCCGCGGCAGATCTTCCAGGCCGGGGCGAACTACCGGTCGCACGTCGCCGAGATCATCGTGTCCGGGCGTGCTGCGGACGACCCCCGCTCCGACGACGAACTGCGCGAGGCGGCGAAGCAGATGATGGACGAGCGCGCCCGCACCGGCAGCCCCTTCATCTTCAGCGGCCTGCCCGCGGCGCTCTGCGGTCCCGACGACCCCGTCATCCTCCCGCCGGAGTCGGCGCAGGTCGACTGGGAGGCCGAACTGGCCGTCGTGGTAGGGCAGGTGGCCCGGAGGGTGCCGCGCGAGCGGGCGATGGAGCACGTCGCCGGCTACACGGTCTGCAACGACATCAGTGCCCGCGACCTGCAGTTCCCCGCCGAGCACCGTCCCTTGGGTGGTGACTGGCTGCGGGCCAAGAACCGCCCGACCTTCTTGCCCACCGGGCCCTTCCTGGTGCCGGCCGGCCAGGTGGGCGACCACCGGGACCTGGAGATCACGTTCGACCTCAACGGCGAGCGCATGCAGCGCGACGTGCCGCGCAACATGCTCTTCGACCTGCCGACCCTCATCGCCGAGGCGTCGGCGGCCACCACCCTGTACCCCGGTGACCTCGTGCTGACGGGTAGCCCGGCCGGCAACGGGGGCCACTGGAAGCGGTGGCTGCAGTCCGGCGACGTCATGGAGACGGCCATCGCCGGCCTGGGTGTCCAGCGCAACACCTGCGTGCGGGAGGACGCGTGAGCACGCCCGCGGTGGACGTGCACGCGCACGCCCTGATCCCCGCCGCCGAGGCGCTCGTGGCCGACGAGCCCGGTCTCGCCCAGGCTCGCGCCGAGGACGCGCGGTGGGCGGGCCCCGCGTCGGCGGAGGTCAACCGCGAACAGATCGGTCGCCTGGGACCCGCCCTGGTGGACCCGGCGGTGCGGCTCGCCGCGATGGACGCCGCCGGTGTCGACGTCCAGCTCGTCAGTCCCATGCCGATCCACCACTACTGGGCCGACCGCGATCTCGCGCGGCGCTACGCGACCGCGGTCAACGACGGCATCCTGGCCCACTGCGCCGCGGCGCCGCAGCGCCTCGTCGGTCTGGGCACCGTGCCGCTGCAGCACCCGACCCTCGCCGTCGAGGTCCTCGAACGGGCGGTGGCCGCAGGGTTGCGCGGCGTCGAGGTGTCCACCCACGTCGCAGGCCGCGAGCTCGCCGACCCGTCCCTCGAACCGTTCTGGGCACGGGCCGACGAGCTCGGCGCGGTCGTCTTCGTGCACCCCTGGGGGTGCACGCTGGGAGAGCGGCTGGCGAGCGCCTACCTGTCGAACATCGTCGGCAACCCGGTCGAGACGACGGTGGCCCTGTCCCACCTCGTGTTCTCGGGGACGCTCGACCGGCACCCGAGCCTCAAGCTCCTCGCTGCCCACGGCGGTGGCTACCTGCCGACCCATCTCGGTCGCGGCGACCACGCCTGGCAGGTCCGCCCCGACTCCCGGACCTGCGCCGATCTCCCCAGCAGCTACCTGCGGCGGATGTTCTTCGACGCGCTGGTCTACACGCCGGAGGGGCTGCGAGCGCTCGTGGCCGCCGTCGGCAGCGACCGGGTCCTGCTCGGCACCGACCACCCCTTCGACATGGGGATCACCGACCCGCTCGATCGGCTCACCGCAGCCGGCCTGCCCCCGTCCGACGCCGAGGCCGTTCGGAGCGGCAACGCCGAGCGGCTCCTCGGCGCCATCCCCACCCCCGTATCCACCGGAGCGCCCCGATGATCGACGTCCACGCCCACCTCTTCTTCAACGAGCTCCTTGGGCAGGCCGGTGACCTCGGGCCGCGCATCGAGACCCGGCCTGACGGCACCCTGGCTCTGGTCACCGGCGGCTACACCTTCCCGATGGGCAACCGCACGTCCGTGCACTTCTCGCCCGAGCAGCGACTGGAGGAGCTGGACGCCGCCGGCATCGACGTCCAGATCGTCAGCGGCAGCCCGCTCTGGTACTTCCACCACAGCCCGGCCTCGCTGGCCGTGCCCTTCGCCCGCGCCTTCAACGACCACCTCGGCGCCTTCGCCGCCGCGGCGCCCGAGCGGCTCAAGGCCGTCGGGGTACTGCCGGTCCAGGACACCGCGGCCTCGGTGAAGGAGCTCGACCGGGCCGTGAACGAGCTCAACCTGGCCGGCGTGATGATCGGCACCGACGCCCGGGCGCGGCTCGACGACCGGGACCTCGACGAGCTCTACGCGGCGCTCGCCGAGCTCGACGTCCCGCTGATGATCCACTCCACCATCGCCGGCGTGGACGGCCCGCCGCCGGAGGAGCGCTTCCGCCGGTTCAAGAACGAGCTGACCATCGGCCACCCGTTCCAGGAGACCGAGGCCGCGCTGACGCTCGTGTTCGGCGGGGTGCTCCGGCGCCACCCCGGCCTGCGCGTGTGCATGCCGCACGGCGCCGGCACCCTGCCCTACCTGCACGGGCGGATGCGGGCCTTCATGACCAAGCTGCCCGACGCCCCGATGTCGGTCGAGGACTTCGACGAGGACTTCGGGCGGCTCTGGTTCGACACCCACGTGCACGGCAAGGGCTCGCTCCGCCTCCTGATCGACGTCGTCGGTCCCGAGCGGCTGGTGTTCGGCACCAACTTCGGCGCCTGGGACACCGGGCGGACCAGCGACCTGGACGGCACCGGCCTCGACACCGAGGCCAACGCCCGCCGGCTGTTCCGGCGGTCGTTCGCAGCAGATGACACCGCGGCATGAGCCTCCGCACGCATGACGCCGACATCCCTGTCCGCTTCGAGCTGACGGAGGTGAGCGACGGCGTCTTCGGCTACGTCCAGCCGGACGGCAGCTGGATGATCAAAAACACCGGGTTCCTGGTCGGCCGGGACGGCGTCAGCGCGATCGACGCCTGTTCGACCGAGCGGCGGACCCGCGAGTTCATCGACACCATCCGCGGAGTCACGCCGGCGCCCGTGCGCACCCTGGTCAACACCACCACCACCCCGACCACACCGCGGGCAACGGGCTGTTCAGCGGGGCGACCATCGTCGCGCACGAACTGGCACGGCCGGAGATGCGCACGCTGGGTCTGCCGCACAACTCCGGCGTCTGGACCGATGTCGACTGCGGCGACCTCGAGCGCGGTACCCCCTTCCTCCTGTCCGGATCGGTGCTGGGCGCCATCGAGGTCCTGGCGGGCTTCGTGAGGCCGCTCGGTGCGCAGACGATCGTCCCCGGTCACGGGCCGGTCGCCGGTCCCGAACTCGTCGGCGAGGTCCTCGGGTACCTCCGCTTCGTGCGCGACGTGGCCCAAGAGGGACGAGCCGCGGGCGTGTCGGCGCTCGAGCTGGCGCGCGGCACCGACCTGGGCGCCTACGCGGAGTGGACCGACGCCGAACGCATCGTCGGCAACCTGCACCGGGCCTATGCCGACCTGGACGTGCCGGCCGAGGCGCGGGGGCGCCCCATCGACTTCCCGGGCGCCCTCGCCGACATGGTCGCCTTCAACGGCGGGCGGCCGCTGACCGGTCCGGCCTGACCCCGGTGCCGGACCCGGTCCCGGGACGCGCGCGGCTCGCCACCGGGGCACCCGGTCGGGAGCTCGTCGTGGACCGCAAGCGTGCGGTCGACGGGCGCACCGTCGAGGTCGTCCTGTCGCCGACCGACGGCGGCATGCTGCCGCGGTGGGCACCCGGCGCGCACGTCGACCTCGTCCTCCCCGGCGGGCTGGTCCGTCCCTACTCGCTGTGCGGCGACCCCGACGACGGCCTGACCTGGCGGCTGCTGGTCCGGCGAGGGGCACGGGCGCGACCGGGTGGTGCCTCCGCGTACGTCCATGACCGGCTCGGCGTGGGGGACCGCGTCCACGCTCGAGGTCCCCGTGACCGCTTCCCGCTGGCCGCCGCAGGGCGATACCTGTTCCTGGCCTCGGGCGTGGGCCTCGCTCCGTTGCTGCCGATGGTCCGGCGGGTCGACGGGGCCAGGGTGTACCCCTGGACGCTCGTCCACCTCGAACCCGCCGGGGGCAGGTCACCTCTGGGCGAGGAGGTGCGCTCGCTCGGCCCCAGCGCCACGACGGCCGAGAGCCTGGCGGAGGTGGCGGCCGCGGTCCGCACCGCACCGGCGGGGACCGCGGTGCACGTGTGCGGCGGAGCGCGGTTCGTGGACGCCGTGGAGAGCCTGAGCCAGGCACAACCGGGACTCGACCTGCATCAGCAGCGTTTCGACGCCGGTCCGCGGACCGACGCCGGCGGAGCCGCCTACGAGCTCGTGCTGGCTCGGCGCGGGGACCGCATCCCGGTGGCGACCGGCGTCCCGCTGCTCGAAGCGCTGCTCGACGCGGGCGTGGACGTGCCGTCGTCCTGCGGCTCCGGGGTCTGCGGCGCGTGCGTCGTGCGGGTCCTCGCCGGCAGCGTGCGCCACCGGGACGCCGTCCTGACCGAGGCCGAGCGTGCCTCCGGGGAGGTGGTCACCTGCGTGTCCGCACCGGCCTCCGCGGAGCTCGTCCTCGATCTGTGACCTGGGTCATCCACCCGGCGGATCCGAGCGATCGGATCCGCGCATTTCCGCCCGGCCGCCCGGCTTCCTACTGTCGACGACGACGCGTGACCACCACCACATCTCCCGGGAGTACGTCCATGGACAGCCTCATCGCGAAGCTGGGTTACGTCGGGGTCACCACTCCCCGGCACGAGGAGATGCGCACGTGGGCGCCCGAGGTCCTCGGATGCATGCTCGGTCCCGACGGGGACGACGGGGCGGTTCGGGTGAAGATCGACGACGCCGACTACCGGCTGTCGTTCCACCCCGGGGACGAGTACAAGCTCGCCTACGTCGGCTACGAGGTGCTGTCGCACCGCGACCTCGACGCCGCGGTCAAGCGCCTGGAGGACTCCGGCGCCAAGCCCCGGTTCGCCGACGAGGCCACCACCGAGGCGCGCGGCGTGAAGCACCTGGTCCAGTTCGAGGACCCCTTCGGCCAGCCCCACGAGCTCTTCTGCTATCAGGAGTCGAACTACCGGTACTGGAACCCGCCCCGTCCGCACGCCGGCTTCGTGACGAAGGAGCAGGGCCTCGGCCACGTGGTGTTCGGCGTGCCGGACGTGCGTAAGGCCGTCGACTTCTACATCGACGCCATGGGCTTCCTCCCCAGTGACATCGTCACCCTCCGGGAGCCGCTGGGGGAGATGTGGTTCCTCCGCGCGAACCCGCGCCACCACTCCGTCGCCTTCGTCGAGGTGCCCCACTCGCTCGGGCTGCACCACGTCTACATGGAGTCGGTCGACCTGGACGACGTCGGCTACTCGTACTTCGACGTCCTCGGCGGGGACGCGAACCCCGACCTGCTGATGAACCTCGGCCGGCACATCGGCGACCAGGTCGTCTCCTATTACATCCGCACCCCGGGCGGCTTCTTCATCGAGTACGGCTGGGGTGGCCTCGGCATCGACGACCTGGAGCGGCGCTCGCCGCACAACATCAATCTGCGCCAGGGCAAGCGGCCGGAGATGTGGGGCCACAAGTTCCGCATGCAGCCGAACGAGGCCGTCCATCCGTACCAGCCCTGACATCCGGTCCGGCCCTGGCGCCGGTCGCGGCGGCCACCGCAGGAACCCGATCAGCAGGCCGCACCAAGACAAGACATGGGGGCGACGACTCCCCGATACGGAGGTCAGACATGGGAACACGAGTCACCCTGGACCAGGACCGCTGCGCAGGCCACGGGATCTGCGTGGACGCGGCGCCTCGTGTCTTCGACATCGACGAGGAGACCGGCATGGGGATCGTGCTCCTCACCGACGTCGACGGCGAGGACCTCCGGGCCGCCCAGCTCGCCGCAGCGCAGTGCCCCGAGCGGGCCATCGCCTTTTCCGCGCCGCCGGCCTGAGCCGGCACCGCGCCACCGAACATCGTCGAACCGAGGAGCGTCATGACCGTCACCGACAACGGCCACCTGCACAGGCTGCTGGACCGCGCCGAGCGTGCCCGCGACGGCGGGACCTACCCCATCGAGCTGTTCGGGGACCCCGACGTCTACCGGGCGGAGCAGGAGCAGCTGTTCCCGCACTCGTGGCTGTTCGTGGGCCATGTCAGCGAGATCCGCGAGAAGGGTGACTACGTCACACGGCCCATGGGCGAGGACGAGGTCATCGTCACCCGTGCCGAGGACGGGTCGATCCACGTCCTGCTCAACGCCTGCCGGCACCGGGCTGCCCCGGTGTGCCGCGGCGACAAGGGCAACACGTCCCATTTCCGCTGCCCGTTCCACGGCTGGACGTACCGCAACGACGGCACCTGGGCGAGCGCCCCGCGCCGTAGGTTCGCCTACAAGACCTTGGATGTCGCCGACTGGGGGCTGATCCGGGCGAAGGTCGAGGTCCGCTACGGCCTCATCTTCGCGACCATGGACCCCGAGGCCCCCCCGCTGGTCGAGTACCTGGGTGACATGGACTGGCACCTGGAGGCGTTCTTCGACCTCGACTCCCGCGGCATGGTCGTCATGGGGGAGCCCGAGCGCGCCGTCATGGAGGCCAACTGGAAGACGGCGGCCGAGAACTACTGTGGCGACGCGCTGCATGTCGCGGTGCTGCACAAGTCGATCGAGGAGATCGGCATCGCGAGCAAGCTGCACTCGCAGCAGGAGCGCTACAACATGTTCGACGTCGGCAACGGCCACGGGGCGTTCGGGTGGAACCTGGAGACCAGCGGTCTGCCGGTCGAGGCGCCCTTCGGCTACCCCAAGCGCATCTGGGACCTCTTCGACCAAAGCGACCTGACCGCTGACCAACAGAGGTACAACGCCGAGATCATGCCGCTGGCGGGGACCGTCTTCCCCAACTTCGGCTTCTTCCGCGGCTTCGCTGTCGACCCGGTGACCTTCGAGATGAAGATCTTCACCCAGCTGCGTCTGTGGTCGCCGCTGGCGGCCGACCGCACCGAGGTGTGGTCGTGGATGGTCCAGTACGAGGTCGAGCCCGCCGACTACCGGACCGAGGCCTACATCGGGTCCCACCTCATCGTGAACTCGGGCAGCATCCTCGAGCAGGACGACTTCACCGCCTGGAACGGCCCGAGCCGCGTCGGTGCTCGCGCCTTCCAGCGGGTGGCCGGCATGGAGCTCAACTACATGCTCGGGATGCCGGGGATGAGCGGCGGCGAGGAGACACCCTTCCCCGGCGCGCCCGGGATCCGCTACGTGACCGGTTTCTCCGAGGGGAACATCCGGTCGTTCCAGAAGCACTACCTCGACCGCATGCGCGACCACCTGGAGGCCTCGCGATGACCGCGACCGAGCACGACACCGGACAGCCGATCACTCCGCCGGTCGTGGACCCGGTCGACGTCTCCCCGGCCGAGGAGCCTCCGGCGGGCCCCCCGCCCGTCGACCCCCTCACGCAGCTGGAGATCCGCACGTGGCTCGACGTCGAGTCGATGCTGCTCGACGACACGCGGCGGTTGTGGGAGTGGCACGCGCTGCTCAACCAGGACATGACCTACACGGTGCCGGTGCGCGTCACTCGCGAGCGCTGGTCGAACCTGCCGGACTTCCCCGAGGGGGCCGTCCACCAGGCTGACAACTGGTTCACGCTGCGCATGCGGATCCAACGCCTGTTCGGTGAGCACGCCTGGGCCGAGGATCCGCCCTCGCTGCTGCGACGCGTCGTCTCCGGGGTCGTGGTGACACCGGGGGAGGACGAGGCCCACTACGCGGTGCGCAGCGCCTTCATTCTGCACAGAAGCCGGCAGCGCTTCTCGCCGGAACTGTGGGCAGGGCAGCGGTTCGACGTCCTACGCCGGGAGGACGACGGATCGCTCAAGCTCGCCAAGCGGGTCGTGCACCTGGACCACGTGTCGCTGCCCGGCGCGAGCCTGTCCTTCTTCTTCTGATGGGAGCACCCATGAGTGACGACGAACTGGACCTGCAGGTGGCCGGCTTCCCGACGGTCACCAACGAGTTCGCCATCGTCAGCTTCGGCAAGGTGCAGACCGGCAACGGCGAGCGCCTGGTGCTCGACTCACCTACCAAGCAGCGTCGCGTACTCCTCGATCCCGTGGTGCTCGACGCGCTCACGGGGTTCAGCCCGGAGGAGCTGTCCCACTTGGTGACCTCGCGTGACCTGGCGGACGACGCGTAGTCGGCGGCTGTAGACCCACCTGAGCCCCGTGGCCCGACCCGCGGGGCTCAGGTGATCCTCGACCGAATGCCTCGCCGTATGGGCGCCTTGCTGCACGACGAAGCACGCCGGGAAGCAGGCATGTTCGTCCGGGAACGGCGCAGGAGTCCTCGTCACGTGTCGCCCACCCGCCCGCTGCTCGCTCGCGTCTCCATGTAGGGAGCCGAGCCACCACCGCAGCTTCGTCCTGCGGGCGGCGGTATCCGATGCGGACGCCGGCGAGCTGCCCACGCTCGTGGATGGCGCGAACCAGCCGGACCCGATGGTGACCACTCCGCCGGAGACCACCACGAGGAGATCGCTGATGCGGCACACCACTCTGGGCACCCTCGACGTCCCCTGTATCGGGCTGGGAGCCATGGGCATGTCCATGACCTACGAGGGCGGCCCGACCGACGACGCGGAGTCCATCCGCACCGTGCACCGCGCGTTGGACCTCGGCGTCACCCTCGTCGACACCGCCGAGATCTACGGGCCCTACGTCAACGAGGAACTCATCGGGCGCGCCATAGCCGGCCGCCGCGACGACGTCGTCCTGGCCACGAAGTTCGGGCTGGTCGACCACGCCGGCGGTGGGCCGAGGAAGCGCAACAGCAGCCCGGCCAACATCCGCACCGCAGTCGAGGGCTCGCTGCGCCGGCTGGGCACCGATCACATCGACCTGTACTACCAGCACCGCCTCGACCCGAAGACGCCCATCGAGGACACGGTCGGGGCGCTGGCCGAGCTGGTCAACGAGGGCAAGGTCAGGCACATCGGCCTCTCCGAGGTGTGGATCAGCACCATCCGCCGCGCCCACGCCGTTCACCCGATCACCGCGCTGCAGTCGGAGTACTCGCTGTGGACCCGCGACCCCGAAGAGGACCTCCTCGCGACCTTGCGTGAGCTCGGGATCGGGTTCGTCGCCTACTCACCGCTCGGCAGAGGTTTCCTCACCGGCTCGATCACCTCGCCGGCCGACCTGGGCGACACCGACTACCGAAAGGACCACCCCCGCTTCGCCCCCGAGGCGCTGAGGCAGAACATGCGGATCGCCGACGAGATCAAGGCCGTGGCCGCCGAGGTCGGTGCCGCGCCCGCGCAGGTCGCGCTGGCCTGGCTGCTGGCCCAGGGTGAGGGCATCGTCCCCATCCCCGGTACTCGCAAGCTGCACCGGGTGGAGGAGAACGTGGCCGCCTGCGACCTGAGTCTCACCTCGGAGCAGGTACAGCGGCTCACCGGCGTTCCGCCGGCGGTCGGTAGCCACCACACCGTCGAGCAGATGGCCATGATCGAGCGGTAGTTCCGGGCAACGGCGCCGACGAAGGCCTTGAGCAGGTCCTCTCTCAATGTCCGGACGGGCGCACCTGTGGCCGGTCGCACCTCGGAGCGGAATACACCGGAGGAGAGGTGGCCCGACGGTAGGCCCACCGCCGGTAGGTGGCTGGAGAGCCCGGGTCGGCGTTGTCCATCACCCCATGCTGGGCCGGGGAAGGAGACTGCTGCAGCTTCGGCTCATGGCGGTCTTCTTCGCCGTCTTCACCCTGCTGCTGGTCCCGGCGTACTTCTGCTTCCGCTGGGCGCAGCGGACTCCCGCCGCCGGGTCGCCCCTGTCGGCCGGTCCGCGACGAGGGAACGACCGGCCTGGGTTTCGGTGGGCGCGACGCGCGGCAGTCAGTCCTCGCCAGGAATGGTCGAGAGGAGAGCCTCCCGCCACTGACCAGGCCCGAGATCATCGGCTCTGACGACCGTAGGCGCCTGGCATGGCCGGCTGCTGGAGCCGCGCTACCCGAGGGCAGTCTTTGGCGCTGTCCCGGATGGTGCCTCGAGACACATCCCGCGGACGTCATAGGCCACGGCCAGCCGGGCGCCGGTGGCGGCGACGACCTGGGTTCAGACGTGGTTACCCGGCAGAGTACTCAAACACCAGGGGTCCTCTCGTCGATGTGCGTTCAGGCGCCGGGCAGGACGGCGGACCAGCCGCCGTCGACCACGAGGTTGGCGCCGGTGACGTAGGAGGCCTCGTCGGAGGCGAGGAACAGGGCGCAGCGGGCGACGTCGTCGGGCACGCCGATGCGGCCGAGCGGGATGGCGCGGGCGATCGTGCGCATCGGGTGGTCCTCGGCCAGGAGCGTGCCCTGGCTCGCGGGTGTGGCGATCATGCCGGGGCTGATGCAGTTGGCGCGGATGCCGTGAGCGGCGCCTTCCGCGGCCAGCTGCCGTGTCATGGCGACGACGCCGCCCTTGCTGGCGGTGTGCGCGATCCGGGTGTTGGTGACCGATCCGGTGATCCCGGCGGTGGAGCCCACGAGCAGGACGCAGCCGCCGCCACGGGCGATCAGGTGCGGCCAAGCGTGCTTGGTGGCGAGGAAGACGATGTCCAACTCATTGCGCAAGGTGAACGACCAGTCCTCGTACGAGGTCTCGGCGATCGGGGAGAAGCGGGTGGCGGCGGCGTTGTTGTAGAGGACGTCGATGCCGCCGTGCCGCGCCGCGGCCTCGTCGATCCACACCTGGACGGCGTCCTCGTGGCCGAGGTCCAGTGGGTGGGTGCTGTCCACGAGGCCACCGGCCGCGCGGACCAGCTCAACGGTCTCGGCCGCGCCCTGAGGGTCGCGGTCGGTGCCCACGACCGTGGCACCCTCGGCCGCGAACAGCAGCGCGGCCGCCCGGCCCTGGCCGCTGCCGGTCCCGGTGATCAATGCGACCTTGCCGGCCAGGCGGTTCACGGAACTCCTCCGAAGAGCGCATCGCGGATGGACTTGACGCCGCCGTGGGCGGTCATCCCGCCGTCGACGGGGATCTCGGCACCGCTGATGAACGAAGCCCCGTCCGACAGGAGGAACGCCACCAGCGGGGCGACCTCGTCAACGGTGCCGGTGCGGCCCAGCGGGGTCTCGGCGACGTTGGCGTCGCGGAACGCCGGTGCCGCGGAGGCGCTCATCGGCGTCTCGATGTAGCCGGGGTGGATCGTGTTGACCCGGATCCCGCGCGGCCCCAGCTCCAGGCAGGCGGTCTTGGCCAGCCCGCGCAGCGCCCACTTCGAGGCGGTGTAGGCAGCCGGGTAGTGCCCGGTCAGCGCCGCGACCGAGCCGACGACGACGACCGAGCCGCCGTCGGTCATCAGCGGGATGAGCGCCTGGATGCCCAGCAGGGTGCCGGTGACGTTGACGTCCACGACCCGCGCCAGGTCGGCCGGCTCGAGGTCGGTCACCCGCACCCGCCAGGTGATCCCGGCGTTGGCGACCAGCCCGTGCACCGTGCCGTGCGCGCGGCGCAGGTCGTCGGCGAGGGACGCCCAGCCGGCAGCGTCGGTGACGTCGAGCCGCCGGTAGGCCGCGCCGCCGAGGTCCTCGGCCGGTCGCTCCTGCACGTCGGTCGCGACCACGGTCGCGCCTTGCGCGGCGAGCAGTCGCGCCTCGGCCGCGCCCTGGCCCTGCGCCGCGCCGGTGACGACGACGACTCTGCTCTGCGAGATCACGCTGGGCGCTTCCGGGTTCGCGGCCGGGGCCGGGCCGGCGCGATTGGCGGCAGGTCGGGTCCGGGGACCACGCGGTTGCGGATGGTGCCGATGCCCTCGACGGTCATCTCGACGACGTCGCCGGGCCGCAGGGGGGGAGGGGTGTGCTCACCGCGGCGTCCCCACAGTTCGCCGAGGCAGCCGCCGTTGCCGCAGGTGCCCGAGCCGAGCACGTCCCCGGCGCGGACGACGGTGCCGCGGGAGGCGTAGGAGATCAGCTCCTCGAACGGCCAGCCCATGTTGGACAGCAGATCCTGGCCGATCTCGGTGCCGTTGACGCTGACCCGCATGTCCAGGGCGAGGAAGCCCTCGTCGTCCCGGTAGGGCTCCAGCTCGTCGGCGGTGACCAGCCAGGGTCCCAGCGTGGTGGCGGAGTCCTTGCCCTTGGCCGGACCCAGCTGGACCTTCATCTCTCGGCGCTGCAGGTCGCGGGCGGACCAGTCGTTGAGCACCGTGTAGCCGAACACGTGCTCCGGCGCGGCCTCCGGGGTCAGCGAGGCGCCGTCGCGCCCGATGACGACGGCGACCTCGAGTTCGAAGTCGAACAGTTTCGAGCCCGGCGGCACCGGCACGTCGTCGTGCGCACCGACGAGCGCATACGGGTTGGTGAAGTAGAAGGTGGGCGCCTGGTACCACTCGGGCACCACGACGCCGTCCGTCATCGACTTGACCACACCCTCGACGTGCTCCTCGAAGGCGACGAAGTCCCGCACGGTCGGCGCCTCCAGCGGCGGCAGCAGCCGCACGTCGGAGACCGGCACCGCCGGTCCCTCGAGCGCCGCAGCGCCTGCCTCCAGCGCGGCCGGAAGTCCGGCGCGGACCAGGTCGAGCACTGTCGTCCGGGCGGGGAGCGCGTGCAGCCCGGCGTCCGAGACCACGCCGGCGAAGACGACGCCGTCGGCATCCCAGGTGGCGAATCGCATGATCTGGACCTTTCCGTCTACTTGATGGCGAGGGGGTTGACGGGGGCGCCGACCGCACCGGTCACGGGCAGGGGTGCGGCGGCGAGGAGGAACTCGTGGACGCCGTCGGCGGCGCAGTCGGTGGCCAGGGCGTCGAGGTCCCACATCTCGCCGATGAACAGGCCGATGTGCGGGATGGCCACCTGGTGCAGCGGTTGGAAGGCGACGTCGAACTCGTTGGGCCGCACCTCGAAGCCCCAGGTGTCGGTGGCGATGCCGGCGATCTCGCTGTCGTGCAGCCAGTCCGTGGTGGTGAACGACAGGCCGGGGGCGGGGCCGCCGGCGTAGTCACCCCAGCCGCGGCCCTCGGCGATGTCGCGGCGTGCGCGGGTGAGCTGCCCGGTGCGGACCAGCAGCAGGTCGCCGCGGCCCACCCGTGAGGTCTCGCCCTGGGCGGCGATGGTGGCCTCGAGGTGCTCGACGGTGATGGCGAACCCGTCGGGCAGCTCACCGTCGGTGCCGATGGCGCGGCCGACGTCGAGCAGCACGCCGCGGCCGGCGATGCGGTCGGCGACCGTCTCGATACCGGTGAGACGGTCACCCTCACTGGTCACCACATGGGAGGCGCGGCGGCCGTTGTAGGCGACGCCGTGGTCGAAGATGTGGCCGAGGCCGTCCCACTGGGTCGAGGCCTGCAGCGGCATGTGGATGACGTCGTCGGCGCCGCCGAGGCCGTGCGGGAACTCCGGCGGACCGAACTCCGCATCCAGCCCGGACGACAGCATCGTGTGCACGGGGTTCGTGCGGCGCCGCCACCCCTTCTGCGGGCCCTCCGCGTCGAAGCGTTGCGACAGCGAGAAGGACGCACCCCTCCGCACGAGACCGGCGCCCTCGACGCGCTTGGCGTCGTCGAGGAAGTTCAGCGTGCCGAGGACGTCGGCCTCGCCCCAGCGGCCCCGGTTGGAGCAGCGCCGCGCGGCCGCGGCGATCGCGCCGGCCGGGTCGGTGCGGTCGAGCTCGGGGCTCATGCGCGCACCCGGAGCCTCGTGGCGCGGTGGTGCGCCCTGCGGGGGATGTTCTCCATCAAGCGGGTTTCCTCCTCGAAGCGACGCACACCACCTTTCAGGGCAGCCGAGGCCCGTGGAAGGCGGATCTTCAGATCCTTCGCATCCATGCTGTCTATGGCTGGGTCACGGGCCGTGCGTCGTGCTTGGGCCCCTTCCATGTGATCCCTGACATCGCGTGCCAGGTCGAACCGCCGGCGCCGGCAGCCCCCTGTTGCCGGTCAGCCGCGTGCAGCGGCAGCGGATGCCCTGGCTGTACAGCCAGGGCATCCGTGGGGTGTCGGCGGCGGCCGCAGGTGCCGCTTGGGGCGAGCAGTGCAGGGTCGGGGAGGACGCCGGACCGTACCGCCACCGACTCCGGTGGCAGACCGCGTCAGACCGGCGGGGCCTGAGACCGGGGGTCGGGGTGTTGAGCAGCGCCTTGGCGATCAGCTCGTTCATGGGCTCGGCGGTGCCCCACTGGTCCTGGTCCCGTGTGGCTCGCTGTTCGTCGTCGAAGTGGCGGCGCAGCCGGGCGAGGGTTGCGCTCATCGCGGACTGACTGAGGTGGACGCGCTCCGCCGCCTGTATGAGGAGCCGCAGCTCGAGGAGCGCCTGCAGGGGGACCAGCAGGTTCAAGTCGAGCCCGGACACGTTCACGAGAACCTCCCAGCTTGGGAGCCCACCGATCGGCGCACGTGATCTGTGCGGTCGATGACAGCCATCGGATCTGGCGACCTCCGTCCCGGCCGCACTTCTGGTCATCCTCGCCGCGGCGACACCTGCCACTCATCCGTCCAGCCGGAGGATCCGATATGCCCATCCACAGTCTCGGCTGCGTCGGAGTCGAGTCACCCGCGGCAGGGGAGTGGCGGACCGGCGGGCCGGAAGGTCTACGGGCTGGAGGTGGACACGACACCCGACGGCGTCCTCCGCGTGCGCTGGGACGACCGGGCCTGCCGCCTGGCCTTACGCCCGGGCGAGCAGCACCGGCTGGCATACCTCGGCTGGGAGCTGCCCGACGCCGAGGCTCTGGAGGCGGCTGCAGCCGAGCCGTCTGCTCCAGTTCTCCTCCAGTGACCAGCCAGCGGCAGAACCGGCGCAGCCCGCGCAGCCGCATCGCGACCGTCGCGGGCTCCCGTGTTCCGGCAAGTTCGGCCAGCCACGCCGAGATGGCGTGCCTGGTCAGCTCCTCCAGCGTCGCGGGCCGGTCCTTGGCGCTCAGCCAGACGCAGAAGTAGCGGACGCTCTGGCTGTACAGCTCGATCGTCCGCGGGGCCTTGGCGGCGGCCCGCAGGTGCCGCTGGAACGACGCCACCAGGTCCTCGAGCCGGATCGCCATGTCGGCACGTCATCGGGCAGACCAGCGCTGCACACGGTCGCCCGCAGCCTGATGTCAGGTGTCCTCGGTGGCCGGCTTCTTCGCTCGGCTGGGCTGGACCCGCATCGGTTCGCCCGGCATCTTCGGGTAGTCCGGGGGATAGGGCATGTCCCCGAGCCCGTCGTCGACGGCCTGCCGGTCGGCGAGCTCCAGCAGCGGCTCGATGCCGAAGGCGTGGTCGGCCAGGCCCGCGTGCTTGTCCCCGACGGCGGCGAACCGCTCCGGCATGGTCAGCACGGTGAAGTCGTGCGGGTGCACGTCAGGCAGCTCGTCCCAGTCCAGCGGCGCGGACACCGGCGCGTGCGGCTTGGGGCGGATGGAGTACGCCGAGGCGATCGTGCGGTCCCTGGCCATCTGGTTGTAGTCGATGAAGATCTTCTCGCCGCGCTCCTCCTTCCACCACGACATGGTCACGCGGTCGGGGAGGCGTCGTTCGAGCTCGCGGCCGAAGGCGATGACCGCGCGCCGGACGTCGGTGAAGGTCCACCGCGGCTGGATCGGCACGTAGATGTGCACCCCGCGCCCGCCGGAGGTCTTCGGCCAGCCCTGCATACCGAACTCGGCCAGCAGCTCCCGCACGTGCGGCGCCACCCACACCGCGTCGGAGAAGTCGGTGCCCGGCTGGGGGTCCAGGTCGATGCGGATCTGGTTCGGCGACTCGACGTCGGCCTTGCCGACCGGCCACGGGTGGAACGTGAGCGTGCCGAGGTTGGCGCACCAGGCGACGACGGCGACGGAGTCCGGCGCGATCTCGTCCGCCGTCCGCCCGCTGGGGAAGGTGATGTGCGCCGTCTGCACCCACTCGGGGGCGTTCTTGGGCACCCGCTTCTGGTAGAACGCGTCGCCGGTGTTGTCCATCCGGGTCGACAGCCGGGCGCCCTCGAAGACGCCGCCCGGCCAGCGCTCCAGCGTCGTCGGCCGGTCCCGCAGCGCGAACAGGATCCCCTCGCCGACGGCGAGGAAGTACTCCACGACGTCGATCTTGCGGATGCCCTGCTCGGCGAAGTACGGCTTCTCCGGGTTGGAGACGCGCACCTCGCGCCCGTCGACCTGCAGGACCACGGCGTCCTTGCTGGAGGCCATCCACGCCCTCTCGTCGTCGGCGGGCCCAGGGGGAGCCGAGGTCAGCGCGCCGGCGTCAGGCCGGGCACACCAGCCCATCCTGCGGGACGACCAGGTCGATCAGGTAGGCGTTGACCGCCCCTGTCACACAATCGGTCTTCGGGTAGGCGGTGTGGCCCTGCCCCTGCCAGGTGACCAGCACGCCCGAGGTCAGGTCCTCGGCCAGGTCGACCGCGCCGGGCAGCGGGGTCACCGGGTCGCCCTCGTTGCCGACGACGACGATCGGGGCGCTGCCCTCGGCGTCCCGCTCGGGCAGCGGGGTGCGGGGAGCCTCCCAGGCCGTGCAGAGGTAGAGCGCGGCGGCCGAGTCGGCGCCGAACAGCGGGTAGCGCAGGCCCCAGTCCGCAGCCAGCTGCGCCACCTGCTCACGTGTGAACGACTCGTCCTCGGCCGTGTCCGCGCAGTTGATGGCGAAGTTGGCGTCGAAGAGGTTCGCGTACGTGCCGTCGTCCAGCCGCTGCGAGTAGCTGTCGGCGAGGGAGAACAGCCCGGCGGCGTCCCCGTCACGGGCGGCGCGCAGCGCCTGGGAGAGCTGCGGCCACGAGGCCGGGTCGTACATCGCCGCGGTCACCGCGGTCATGACCACGCCCGGCGTGCCCTGCCGGGTCTCACCCGGCGTGCTGCTGGCGATCGGGGCGAGGGCGGCCTGCCCGAGCAGGTCGTAGACGTACTGCCGCGGGTTGTCGCCGATCGGGCAGCCGGAGATCAGGCCCGTGCACGAGGCGGCGAAGGCGTCGAACCCGGCCTCCAGACCGACCGCGCCGGCCTCCGCGTTGGCCTGCGCGTCGACGTCGGGGTCGACGGCGGCGTCCAGCACCAGGGCGCGCACCCGCTCCGGGAACAGCTCGGCGTACGTGGAGCCCAGCGTGGTGCCGTAGGAGTAGCCGAGGTAGGTCAGCTGCTCGTCACCGAGCGCGGCGCGCAGCCGGTCCATGTCCCGCGCGGTGTCGGTGGTGTTGAAGGCACCGAGCGCGTCGCCGTACTCCTCGGCGCAGGACGCCGCGATGTCGTCCATGAGCGTGAGCACCGGGTCCAGCTGCTCGGGCGTGGTCGGCCGCGGCTCGTCGGCGAAGAACTGGTCCTTCTGCTCGGCGGTGAAGCACTCGACCGGCGTGGTCAGGCCGACGCCGCGGGGGTCGAAGCCGACGACGTCGAAGCGGCGCAGCACGTCCTCGGGCAGCGTCTGGGACAGGCTCAGCGCGGCGTCGGCGCCGGAGCCGCCCGGGCCGCCCGGGTTGACCAGCAGCGAGCCGATGCGCTCGGTCTGCCCGGGGAAGCGGGCGCGCAGGACGAACATCGGCAGCGTCTCGCTGTCGGACTCCTCGTAGCTGATCGGCACGTCGAGGTAGCCGCACTCGTAGCTCAGCGACCGCTGGTTGGCGATGCCGAGCGCGAGGATGTCGTCGGTGCAGTCCTGCAGCTCGATCGGCTCGACGTCCTCGGCGGCGGACGTCGAGGCGGCCGCCGAGGAGGACTCGGCGGCCGTGGGGTCGGCGTCGTCGCCGTCACCGGAGGACGTGCAGCCGGTGAGGGCGAGGAGCAGGCCGGACGCGGCGGCCAGCAGACCGCGGGAGGCACGCATGATCAACCAGGGTAGAGGACGGACCTCCCCGCCCCCACCGCTCGCAGCGGCCCCCGGGGGAGGCCGCCGCTACTGGTCGACGGTGACGTCGGTGAACGGCAGCAGGTGCTCGACCCGCGGGAAGACCACGAACAGCAGGAGCGCGCTGACGGCCAGGACCAGCAGCAGGGCGCAGAACGCCTTGCTGCCCGTGCCGCCCGGC
This sequence comes from Blastococcus sp. CPCC 205250, assembly GCF_019799925.1. Taxonomy (GTDB): domain Bacteria; phylum Actinomycetota; class Actinomycetes; order Mycobacteriales; family Geodermatophilaceae; genus Trujillonella. Next base: position 51,521 of record NZ_JABGCG010000011.1, read on the forward strand.
AGGTGCCGCCAGATCCACGTGTACACCGGCTCTACCTCAGCCTTCCTGCAGTGCGGGCGGGCCGTCGGGGGCGTCGGCCCGCGGGACCGGACCCCCCTCGAGCACCGCGTGCACGATCAGCCGCTGGCGCGCGGAGTACTTGGGGTGGCACGTCGTCAGCGTCAGGTACGCGCCCGACGGCGGGACCTCGGGAGCGGCCAGCGGCGTGGGGGAGATCACCGAGACGTCGCTCGGCGCGACGATCTGCTGACCGGGCACCGGCCCGCCGGCGAAGTCGCCGGTCGCCGGGTCGCCCAGCACCCGGTAGACGTACCAGGCGTCGGCGGTCTCCACGATGATCGGGTCGCCCGGCCGCAGCTGGTCCAGGTCCAGGAAGGGCGACCCGCGGCCGACCCGGTGCCCGGCGACGGCGAAGTTGCCCTGCTGGCCGGGCAGCGCCGTCCCGACGTAGTGCCCAGGGCCCTGGGCCAGCTCGTCCTGGCTGGTGCCCTCGACGACCGCCCGGTTCCAGCCCGGGCCCAGACCCGGGACGTGCAGGAACGCGAACGCCTCCCCGACCTCGGGGGTGATCGGCGCGGGCGTGGCGCCGGAGCCGGCGCCGTCCCACTCGTCGCGCAGCTCGTCGCTGAGCTCGTCCTGGGCCTGCCCGGCCAGGATGTCGGTGACGTACAGCTCGTAGACGACGAAGAGCAGCAGCACGAAGCCCACGGTCAGCAGCAGCTGCCCGACACCGCGCAGGCCCGTGCGGACCAGGTCCCCCGCGCGGCTCACCCGGCGGCGCCCGGGCCCGACAGGACCTCGGCGAGGTCGTACCGGACCGGCACGTCGAGCTGGTCGTAGGTGCAGCTGCGCGGCTCGCGGTCGGGGCGCCAGCGCAGGAACTGCCCGGTGTGCCGCAGCCGCCGTCCTTCCAGCTGGTCGTACTTGATCTCCACGACCAGCTCGGGGCGCAGCGGCACCCAGGAGAGGTCCTTGCCGGCGTTCCAGCGGCTCTGCGCGCCGGGCATGCGGTGCTCGCCGTCGGCGTCGGTCTGCGCGTTCGCCCAGTCCTGCCAGGGGTGGCCGTCGAGGGCACCGGCCCGGTAGGGGGCCAGTTCCTCGACGAGCTCGGCCCGCCGCGCCATCGGGAAGGAGGCGGCGACGCCGATGTGCTGCAGGTCGCCGTCGCCGTTGTACAGCCCCAGCAGCAGCGAGCCCACGATCGGGCCGCTCTTGTGCCAGCGGAACCCGGCGACCACGCAGTCGGCGGTGCGCACGTGCTTGACCTTGGTCATCAGCCGCTGGTCCGGCCCGTAGGGGAGGTCGGCGGCCTTGGCGACGACGCCGTCCAGCCCGGCGCCCTCGAACTGCTCGAACCACCGCTGCGCGGTCTCGGGGTCCTGGGTGATCGCGGTCGTGTGCACCTGGTCGGTGGGGGTGACGACCTCGGTCAGCCGGGCCCGGCGCTGCGCGAAGGGCAGCTCCATCAGCGACTCGTCGCCGAGCGCCAGCAGGTCGAAGGCCACGAAGGTGGCCGGCGTCTGCTCGGCGAGGAGGTTGATCCGGCTGGCGGCGGGGTGGATCCGCTGCAGCAGCGCCTCGAAGTGCAACCGGTCCCCGGCGGGGACGACGATCTCGCCGTCGACGACGCAGCGCTCCGGCAGCGCCGCCTTCACCGCCGCGACGACCTCGGGGAAGTAGCGGGTCAGCGGGCGCTCGTTGCGGCTGCCGAGCTCCACCTCGTCGCCGTCACGGAACACGATGCAGCGGAAGCCGTCCCACTTGGGCTCGTAGAACAGCCCCTCGGCGGTGGGCAGCTTCGTGGCCGCCTTGGCCAGCATCGGCTTGACCGGCGGCAGCACGGGCAGGTCCATGCTGGTCAGTCAAGCAGCCGGGCCAGGGGCGGGGGCACAGGCACCGACGGGCGCGCCGTCCCGGCCAGCACGGTGTGCCGCTCGTCGACGACCGGCGCCATGACCACGGTGCGGGCCGAGTCGGCGTCGACGTCCTCCCGCGGAGCGGGGGCCGCCGGCTCCCCGTCCTCCGGGCGCGCGCCGGGGTGGGCCGCGACGACGGCGCAGACGAGCACGACCAGGACGCCGACGCCCTTGGGGGAGTGCAGGAGCGCGGTCATCCGCCCCACCTCCGGCACGGCGAACCACAGCCTGCCCTGCACCGCGGCAGCCTGCACCGGGGCGGCGTCGGGGTCCTCGTTGGCGTCGCCCTTCGTCGTGAACACCGGCGCGCCCGAGGCGGTGTCGACGGCGGTGACGCGGTGGGTCACCAGCGTGGCGGGGTCCGCCGGGTGCTGGAACGTGATCACGTCGCCGACGCCCACGTCTCCCGGGGCGACCTCGCGGGTGAAGACCATGCCGCCGACCGGCAGGCCCGGCGTCATGCTGCCCGACAGCACGGCCAGGGCCTGCCCGCCGGTGACGGTCGGATAGAGGGCGACCCCCAGTGCGGTGCCCGTGCCCAGCAGCAGCACCAGGCCCAGGACCCAGGCCACGACGAGCCGGAGCACCCGGACGGCGGGGTGTGCGGCACCGGGCGGGGCGGGGACGGGGGAAGGCACGCCCCGAGTCTCGCGGGGGCGGGCGCGCGCGACATCATCGATTCTGACGATGTGGCCGGTCCCCGGCCGCGGCGAGGATCGCCCGGTGCGCCGTGCCGTTCCCCTCTCCGCTGCCGCGATGGCGGCCGTCGTGGGCGTGCTCGTCCCCGCCGGCCCGGCCGCCGCGGAGGGACAGCTGACCCCGGGTGCCACGCAGGTCCTCCCGCTGGTCCTCGACACCAGCGGGTGGGACGAGGTGCCCGAGGGCCTGCAGGTCGCCGTCGCCGACCTCGCCCAGCAGGAGAACGGCTGCCTCGAGCTCGACGGGCGCCCCGAGGACGACACGTGCGACCCCGACCAGGGCGACCTGGCCCAGCAGCTGGCCGGCACCGTGGCCGCAGGACGGCTGGACGACGGGCGCTGCCTCGGGCTGGGCGACGGAGTCCCGCTGGTGCTGACCTCGGCCGGCGCGGTGACGCTCCCGGTCGACGACGACCGGTCGTGGGCCGACGTCGACTGCCTGCGGGTGTCCCTCACCTTCGTCGACGGCGCGGACAACAACCGCGCCCAGTCCGACTCGCTGTCGTTCACCCTCGCGGTCACCGCCTGGTCGGACGCGCCCCCGCCCGCACCGGTCGGCGCCGGGGACCCCCAGCCCGGCGGGACGGGCGCCGTCGGGACCGCGGGCTCGCCGGCCCCCGACGCCGGTGCGCCCGCCGGTGGGCCCGCCGGTGCGCCCGTCGGTGGGCCCGCCGGTGACCCGGCGGCCCGCGGCGGCGCCGTCACCGCCGGCGCTCGGGCGGCCGGTGGCGTGGCCGGTCCAGCCGCAGCCGGCGCCCCGGCGGGCGCTCCCGCAGGTGGCGCCCCCTCCGCCGGCGGCGCCGCCGAGGTGGTCGGCCGGTCCGACGCCTCGGTCGTGGTCGACGCCTCCGGGGTGTCCGTGCAGACGCAGACCCGGGCGGCCGGGCAGACGCTCGCCGGCACGGCGCTGGCCTGGGGCGGCGCGTTCCTCGGCGCCGTGGCGCTCAGCTGGTCCCTCGTGCTCCTGGTGCGCCGGCGCCGGACGGAGCGTGCGGCGTGAGGCGGCAGACGCAGTGGGCGCTCGGCGGGGCCCTCGCCGGCACGGTCCTGCTCGGCGTCGGCACCACCCTCGCGGTGTTCACCGACGTGGCATCGACCAGCGGCACGGCCGGGGCTGCTTCCCTGGCGCTGCAGGTGACACCGGCGCCGGTGCCCGGTCAGCCGCTGGAGGTGCACGCCGGGGACGGCGACGGCGTCACCCTGATGGCCGCGCACAGCGGTGGCGTGGCGGCCCGGCTGGACCTCTCCCTCGCCGGCGCCGACTGCGCCCAGCTGCCCACTGCCTGGCTGGAGGTGGCGGTGCCCGGGATGCCCGTGGTGACCCGCGACCTGTGCGGGCTGGCCACCGCCCCGGTGCTGCTGCGGTCGCTCGACGCCACGGCCTCGACCGTGCCGGTCACCGTGCGGGTGCTCGACGGCTCGCCGTCGGGGTCGCCCACCGGACCGGCCCCGCAGGGCGTCGACTGGACCGGGGACCTGCGGATCGGGCTCGTCCAGGACACGGGCGCGCGGACCGGCCTCAGCGACGCCCGGACCCTCCGCGTCCACCTCGTCGTCCCGGCGCCGCAGCCGGCCGGCCCGGAGCCCCGCCCGGAGGAGGTCCCGCAGCCGGACGCGCGGGCCGACGTCCCGCAGCCGGACGCGCGGGCCGACGTCCCGCAGGCGGAGGCGCAGGACGACGTCCCGGAGTCCTCCCCGGACGGCGGGAGCACCGGACCTCAGCCCGCCGGGGACCCCGAGGTCCAGTCGAGCCAGCCGGCCTGACGCGCCAGGGCCACCGCCTGCAGCTGCGAGGACACCTCCAGCTTCCCGAGGACCGCGCGGATCTGCGTCCGCACCGTCGCCTCGCTGACGTGGGCCGACGCGGCGATGGCCGCAGCGGGCACGCCGTCGGCCATGGCGCGCAGGACGGCGTCCTCGCGGGGCGTGAGCGCACGGAAGGGCGCCAGGCGGGCCGTCTCCTCGCTGCGCGCCCGCCGGGCGGCCGCGAGGAGGTCCTGCCGGCGGCCCTCGGGCAGCACCCGCTCACCGCCGGCCACCGCACGGACCAGCGCGACCAGGTCCTCCAGGGCGGTGTCCTTGGCCACGACGGTGACCGCGCCCCGCTCGACCGCGAGGCCCCACGTGGCGTCCCCGACCTCGCCGGTGACGACGACGACCCGGCAGCCGGCCGCGGTCACGGGGCCGACCAGGTCCAGACCGTCGAGCGGCGACCCGTCCGCCGCCGTGCCCAGCCGCAGGTCAAGCAGCACGGTGACCGGCGCCGCGGCCGCGCACGCGGCGACGATGCCCGGCGCCGAGTCCAGCGGGACCCGCTCGGCCGGCATGCCCGCGGCGGTCAGCCCCAGCTGCAGGGCCTGGGCGAACAGTGAGTGGTCGTCGACGAGCAGCACCCCGCTCACCGTGCGACCAGCGCCGGCGTGGGGTCGACCGCCTCCCGGGCGGTCCGGGGACGCGGCGGAGCCGGCCGGGGGACCGCGGCCTGCAGGGGCAGCGTGAGCACGAACCGGCAGCCCACCGTCGCGTCGGCGGCGACCAGGTCGCCTCCGTGCCGCCGGGCCAGGTCCCGGGAGATGGCCAGGCCCAGACCCTCGCCCGGGCTGAGGGTGCTGCGCTCGCCGGCCTCGAAGGCGGCGGCCCGCCGGCTCGGGGGCAGCCCGGGGCCGTCGTCGGCCACCGTGACGGTGAGGCGCTCGGCGACCTCGACCGTGACGGTGCAGAGCGCGCCCGGAGCGTGCACGAGCGCGTTGCCGAGCAGGTTGCCCGCGATGACGGCGAGCGCGTCGCCGTCCACGCCGACGGGCGGGAGGCCGGCCGGCACCCAGCGCACCCGCAGCCCGCGCTCGCGGTGGCTCACGACCAGGGGACGCACGAGCCGGTCGAGGTCGACGCTGGACACCCGGACCTCCCGGTCGGGCAGGCGCAGGAGACGCTCGACGCGGGCGACCTCGGCGGCCATGGACTCCTCGAGCTCGGTGCGGGCCGGGCCGGCGACGTGCCGGAGCGCCGATCCGGCCGCGCGGACACCGGCGACGGCTGCGCGGGCGTCGTGCAGGCACGCGCGGGCCTGCTGCAGCTGGCGCTCGTGCCCGGCGAGCTGCTCCAGCAGGCCGGCGACGTAGCGCTCCTGCCCGACCAGGGCGTCGGTCAGCCGCCGCAGCGCCGTGAGGAGGGCGACGCCGGCGGCGCCGGTCACGACGAGGTGGCCGAGCGGGTCCAGCACCGCCCCGGCGGCGGGGAGGACGTCGGGCACGGCGGCCAGCGCGCTGTGCCCGGCCAGCACGAGGGCGACGCCCGCCAGCGACTGCGCGGCCCGGCGGTAGCCGGTGCTGAGCTGGTCGCTGCGCCACGCCGCGACGGCCGTCGCGGCCCACAGCAGGGCGAGGGCCAGACAGGCGGCGGCGTGCGCGGGCCGGGTCAGCGCGGGTACGGCCGCGCTGAGGCCGGAGGCGGCGGTGCTGCCCAGCGCGAGTGCCAGGAGGACGACGGTCACCGGCCGGCGGCGGGTCCCGGCGTCCGGGAAGGCCCGCAGCACGGTGACCGCCGCCGCGGTGACGACGACCGAGCCGGCCGCCGCGGCCAGTGCCGGCCACCGGTGGTCGAGCACCCCGGCGGCGACGACGCTGGCCGGCCGGTGCAGGCCCAGCAGCACCAGCCCGATGCCGATCCGGCACGTGGTGGGGTTGCCGGTGACCCGCCAGCGGAGCAGGTGGCCGCCGCCGGCGGCGAGGAAGCCGAGGGCCTCCAGGACGACGAGCACGGTGTGGCGCGCCTCGGCGTCGGCGACCGCGAGGACGGCCAGCGGGACAGCGGCGGCCAGCGCGCCGGCCCGCCCCCGCCCGAGGCGTCGGCGGACGCGCGGTGCCCGCTGTCGGGCGGCGTCCCGGCTGGTCATGGCAGTGCTGGTCATGGCTGTGGACCCCCCGTGGTCGGAGCAGAGCAGACCACGGCGGAGTCACTCCAACGTTGGACGCCGCAGCCGGGCCGGGGCGTCTGCGGCGGGCGGGTCCGCTGTGACGCAGGGGAGCCCGTGGGGCCGGGATCCCCAGAATCGACGATGTCCCTGGTGGGAGCTGACCCGGACGCTCGTCCACGACAGCCGGGGTGTCCGCCGGCGCCACACCCGTCGTGCGACGGAGACATCGTCAGGAGTTCCACCGTGAAGAAGATCGTCATCGCCTCGGCCGCCATGGGTGGCGCCGCCCTCATCGCCTTCGGTGCCAGCGGCACCTTCGCCGCCTTCAGCGACGGCGGCACGACCTCGGGCTCGGCCGGCGCGGGCACCCTGACCCTCAGCGCCGCCAAGACAATCACCACGGACGCGACGGCCCTCGGCCTCGCGCCCGGTGAGACGACGCAGCTGGCCTTCCCGGTGCGCAACGGGGGCACCCTCGACGGCACGTTCACCGCCACGGCCCGCGTCACCGACGCGACCGACCGGTGCAACTCGGCCACCGAGGAGAGCGAGGACGACTGCGAGGGGCGCCAGGCCGGCGACTTCTCCACCGCCGCCTCCGTCACCGCCTACCAGTTCGCGGTGGCGGACGCCGCCGCGTGCACCTCCACCGCCACCCCGCCCGCCGGATCGGCCCTCGTCGGCGGCATCACCCTCCGCCAGCTCTCCGGGCAGGGCGTGCACAGCCAGACCCTGGCCGGCGGGGCGACGACGTGCTTCGTCGTCGAGGTGACGCTCCCCGACAGCGGGACCCGCAACAACGTCGTGCAGGGCGACTCGGCGTCGCTGGCCATCGACCTGACGCTGGACCAGGTCCCGGCCGTCGGCTGACGGCTGCACTCCGCCGAGGGCGGTCCGGGGTCTCCCCGGGCCGCCCTCGCGGCGTCCCGGGCACCGGACCGGCGCGCCCAGGTGGTCTCGGGGCGGCCGGTCGGCGACCATGGCGAGTCGGGCCACCGCGACGAGGGCCACCACGACGGTGGCCACCGTCGCCAGGGACACCGCCCAGGCAGACCGCCACGGGACGAGCAGGGGAGGGGTGCGTGCAGCCGGGAGTCGACCGGATCGCCGACCGCTACGAGCTGCGGTCGCTGCTGGCGACCGGCGGCATGGGCCAGGTGTGGCGCGCGCACGACACCCTGCTCGGCCGCGACGTGGCGCTCAAGCTGCTGCGCAGCGAGTTCACCGGCGACCCGTCGTTCCTGGCCCGCTTCCGGGCCGAGGCGCGGCACACCGCCGCGCTGACCCACCCGAACATCGCCACGCTCTACGACTACGGCGAGGTGCCCGCCGGGCCCGGCTCGGCCGAGCACCTGGCCTACCTGGTCATGGAGCTGGTGGAGGGGGAGTCGCTGTCGCAGCTCCTGGCCCGCGAGGGGCGGCTGGACCCCACCCGCGCCGCGTCGGTGCTGCGGCAGACCGCCGCCGGCCTGGGCGCCGCCCACGCCGTCGGCGTGGTGCACCGCGACGTCAAGCCCGGCAACGTCCTGGTCGCCCGTGACGGCACCTGCAAGCTCACCGACTTCGGCATCGCGTCGTCGGCGGCCAGCGTCCCGCTCACCGGCACCGGGCAGATCATCGGCACCGCCCACTACCTCTCGCCCGAGCAGGCGCAGGGCGCGCCGGCCACCCCCGCCAGCGACGTCTACGCCCTCGGGCTCGTGGGCTACGAGATGCTCGCCGGGCGCCGCGCCTTCGACGGGGAGAGCGCGGTCCAGGTGGCCATGCGGCAGATCAGCGAGTACCCGCCGCCCCTGCCCGCGGACGTCCCCGCCGGCCTGCGCGCCGTCGTCGACCAGGCGCTCGTCAAGGACCCCGCCGTCCGCTACCCGGACGGCGCCAGCTTCCGGCAGGCCGTCGACGCCCTGCCGACCAGCCGCATGCCGGGCCCGCTCCCGCCGGTCGACGCCGTCACGACGGCCGTCCTGCCGTCCCGGCCGGCGGCGTCGGAGCCGCCGGTCACCCGGGTGCTGCCCGTGGTCCCCGCGGGGGCGGCGCTGGCGGCGGGGAGTCAGGGGCAGCCGCTGCCTCCCGGGCCGCCGCCCGTCGCCGGCCGGCCGGCCCGGCGCTCCCGGCGGGGACTGGTCGCCGCGCTCGTGGCGCTGGCCGCCCTCGCGGTGGTCGCCGTGGTGCTCGGGTTCACGCTGACCGGCGGGGACGACCCGGGGTCGGGGGAGGCGGAGCCGACGACGTCCACCTCGGCACCGGGCGGGACGCCGACCGGCGGCGCGACGACGACCGCGCAGCAGCCGCCGACGGTGGAGGTCGCCGCCGGTGACTACGTCGGCCGGCCGGTGGCCGACGTGCAGGCCGAGCTGACTGGCCTCGGGCTCGCGGTCCGGCTGCGGCCGGTGACCACCGCCGGTGCCGCCGACGGCGAGGTGCTCGACGTGACCCCGATCGGCGAGCTCGCGCCCGGCGACACCATCACCGTGACGCACGCGGTCGCCCCGCCGCCCACGACCGCGCCGGCACCCACCCCCACGCCGCCCGCCGACGGCGGCGACCAGGACGAGCCCGACGAGGACGAGCCGGACGAGGACGGCGGCGGTGGGAACGGCAACGGGAACGGCAACGGCAACGGCGGGGGCGGGAACGGCAACGGGGGCGGGAACGGCAACGGCGGCGGCCGGGGCGGGGACGGCTGACCGCCGGGTCTCAGCGCCCGAGCGCGTACCGGGTGAACAGGACGCCGTCCTCCTCGAGCACCTGCGTCAGCCGCGGCCGCACGGGCTCCGCCAGCGCGCCGGGCAGCAGCCGGGTCTCCCCGCCGACGAGTGCCGGGGCGATGGTGAGGTCCAGCTCGTCGACGCAGCCGGCCGCCAGCGCGGCGGCGAACAGCGCCGGACCGCCCTCGCAGACCACCTGCTCGAGCCCGCGGTCGGCCAGCCGGTCCAGCGCGAGCGGCAGGTCCACCTCGTCGTCCCCGCAGACCAGCACCGTCACGCCGGCCTCGGCCAGTGCGGCCCGCCGGGCGGCGTCCCCGGCCGCGCAGGTCACCAGGATCGTGGAGTCCACGGCCAGCCGGTCGCCCGGCGCCAGCGACACCCGCCGGGAGACGACGGCCACGGGGGCCGTCGCCGGGCGGCCCAGCGCGGTGCGCAGCGCCCCCACCGCCGAGTCCGCCGCGACCGGCCGGTAGCCCTCGGCGGTCGCCGTCCCCGCCCCCACGAGGACGACGTCGGCCAGCGCCCGCAGGGTCCGGAACACCCGCTTGTCACCCGGCGAGCCGAGCCCGCCGCTGCGCCCCTGGACCGCGATGGCGCCGTCGAGCGAGCCGACGAAGTCCACCCGCACCGAGCGGCCGGCCGGTAGCCGGTAGGCCTCGGCGAGCGCGGCCTCGTCGAGATCGGGTGCCGGGTCCGGCAGCAGGCGGCGCACGTCAGCTGGTCGTGAGCACGGCCGCGCTCTCGGCCGGCAGCGTCACGGTCTCGGCGTCCAGGGTGGGCAGCTCGCCGGTCGCGAAGAGGACCTCGTCCGCGGGCCGGTCCAGGTCGATCTCCTGGGGGTGGTCGGCGAGGTTGACCGCCACCCGCAGCGTGCCGCGGTGCACGACCATCCAGCGGTCCGCGTCGTCCCAGCTGACCGCCATGGCCGACAGGTCGGCGTCCACGAGCTCGGGGTGCGCGCGGCGCAGGGCCAGCAGCGCCCGGTGCACCGCGAGCAGCCGCTCGTGCGGCTGGCGCTCCAGCTCGCTCCAGTCCAGCTTCGAGCGGGTGAAGGTCTCCGGGTCCTGCGGGTCCGGCACGAGGTCGGCGTCCCACCCGTGCTCGGCGAACTCGCCGATCCGGCCCTCCGCGGTGGCCTTGCCGAGCTCCGGCTCGGGGTGGCTGGTGAAGAACTGCCACGGCGTCGAGGCGCCCCACTCCTCGCCCATGAACAGCATCGGGGTGAAGGGGCTGGTCAGCACGATGGTCGCGCCGACGGCGAGCAGGCCGGGGGAGAGGGATGCCGAGATCCGGTCGCCGACCGCCCGGTTGCCGATCTGGTCGTGGTCCTGCAGGTAGGCGAGGAACTTCCAGCCCGCCAGCGCTGCGGTGTCCACCGGCCGGCCGTGGTGCCGGCGCCGGAAGCTGGACCAGGCGCCGTCGTGGAAGTAGGCGCCGGTCAGCGTCCTGGCCAGGCCGGCGAGCCCCGCCTCGGCGAAGTCGGAGTAGTAGCCCTGCCCCTCGCCGGTCAGCACCGAGTGCAGCGAGTGGTGGAAGTCGTCGCTCCACTGCGCGGTGAGGCCGAGGCCGCCGGCCACGCGCGGGGTGACCATCCGCGGGTCGTTGAGGTCGCTCTCGGCGATCAGCGTCAGCGGGCGGCCGAGCGCGACCGAGAGCTTGTCGACCTCCTGTGCCATCTCCTCGAGCACGTGCGTGGCCCGCTCGTCGACCAGCGCGTGGACGGCGTCCAGGCGCAGCCCGTCGACGTGCATGTCGCGCAGCCACATCAGCGCGTTGTCGATGATGTAGCGGCGCACCTCGTCGGAGTCCGGCCCCGACAGGTTGACCGAGTTGCCCCAGGTGTTGGCGCCGCCCTCGGCGAACACCGGGAAGAACAGCGGCAGGTAGTTCCCCGACGGGCCGAGGTGGTTGTAGACGACGTCCTGGATGACGCCCAGGCCGCGCTGGTGGCAGGCGTCGACGAAGCGCTGGTAGGCCGCGGGGCCGCCGTACTCCTCCTGGACCGCGTACCAGAGGACGCCGTCGTAGCCCCAGTTGTGCGTGCCGTTGAAGCCGTTGACCGGCAGCAGCTCGACGAAGTCCACGCCGAGGTCGACCAGGTGGTCCAGGCGGGCCGCGGCGGCGTCGAGCGTGCCCTCGGGGGTGAAGGTGCCGACGTGCATCTCGTAGACGACGCCGCCGGCCAGCGGGCGGCCGGTCCAGGCGGAGTCGGCCCAGTCGTGCGCGGACGGGTCGTACCGCCGCGACGGCCCGTGCACGCCCTCGGGCTGGCGCCGCGAGCGCGGGTCCGGCCGGGGCGTGGGGTCGTCGTCGAGCAGGAAGCCGTAGTCCGCCTCCGGTCCCGCCTCGACCGAGGCGCGCCACCAGCCGGTGTCGTCGCGCTGCATGTCGTGGACGGCGCCGTCGACCTGGAGCCGCACCCGGGAGGGGACGGGCGCCCAGACGGCGAACTCGGCGGACTCGGGCATGGGGGCATCCTCCAGGAACGGCAGGTCGTGCGGGGAGTGGCCTCCCTGCAGGGGCCCGCTGCGGGATGCGGGCCGGACGGGGCAGGGAGGTCCTGAACATGCCCGGGGACCGCGCGGCCAACCGTGCATCTCGCCGTCGCCACCCGGCCCGGGACGGCGGGCAGCCGGAGGGGTCGTCCTCCGGCTGCCCGCCTGTCGTCCCGGAGGGTCAGACGGCCAGTTGCTGGCCGACGAAGATCCGGTTCGGGTTCGGGACGGTGCTGCGGTTGAGCGCCCAGAGCGCGCGCCAGCCGCCGTCCACGCCCTGCGCCCGCGCGATCTTCGCGAGCGTGTCCCCGGTCCGGACGGTGTAGCTGCCGGACTGCGCCGGAGCCGACGCGGGTGCCGACGCCGGAGCCCCGGCCGGGGCCGACGGTGCCGGCCGCGGAGCGGGAGCCGGGGCCGAGGCGGCCGGGGTCGTGCCCCCACGCAGATGGCGGCCGCAGGTCGGCCAGGCCCCGACGCCCTGGGTCAGCAGGACGCGCTCGGCGACCGCGATCTGCTCCGCGGGCGTGGCCAGGTCCGCGCGCGGCGCGAACTCCGCGCCGCCGTGGCCGAGCCACGTCGGGGAGCTGAACTGCAGCCCGCCGTAGTAGCCGTTGCCGGTGTTGATGCTCCAGTTGCCACCGGACTCGCACTGGGCGACGCCGCTCCAGTCGTGGCCCGGAGCGGCGGCGGCCGGTGCGGCCATGACGCCGAGGCCGATGGCGGCGGCGCCGATGACCACGGCACCGCTCCGGAGGGGGCGGCGGCGGGCGCGCGTGGTGGTGAGGTGCTCGGACATGGTGATCCTCCGATCACCGCCTGCGAGGTGAGCTGTCGGGTTCGGGATCGGATTCCCGGCCGCGGTGCGGCTTCACCCCGAGACGCGCGGACGCGTCAGAAGTGGGTCCCCCGCCCCCGTCCTGGGGTGCTCGATGGGAGGCGGCCCGGCGGACGGGGTTCGGCGGCTCCGGGACCTCGCGCCCGGGACGGTGTGGCCCGGGCGTCCCGCTGACCGTAGGTGCGGTTCCCGGGCGCCGCCGGGCGCGCTGGGCGGCTCCCGGGGATACGTGCAGGTGACGTTTCGACTGGCCGGGCCGGGGACCGCTCAGGGTCCCCGGCCCGTGACTCCGTGTCGTCGGCGGCCCCCGCTGCACGGGGCAGCGGGGGACCCCCTCAGGCGCGGACGAGCAGGGCGACCGGCAGGCGGGCCAGCAGCGTCCCGAGGGGGAGGCCGCCGGCGTCGGAGACCAGCCGCTCCCCGGTGAGCAGGTCGTGCCAGGCGCCGGTGGGCAGCTGCAGCGCCGTGTCGCCCCAGCCGCTGCGGGCCAGGGCCACCGGCAGCCGGGTCGCCACCGTCACCGCGCCGTCGCCGGCCCCGCGGTCGAAGGCGAGCACGTGCGCGGCGGCCGGCCCGGTCGCGGTCACCAGCGTGTAGCCGGTGAACAGCTCGGGGGAGTCCCGCCGGGCACGCAGCGCGCGCGACACGACGAGCAGCTTGGCCGCGCCGGTGTCGTCGATGCCGGGCACCCACCCCTCGTCGAGGCGGGCCAGCAGCTGCCGGCGCAGGTCGTAGTCGACCGGCCGCCGGTTGTCCGGGTCGACCAGGGAGTGGTCCCACAGCTCGGTGCCCTGGTAGACGTCCGGGACGCCGGGCATCGTCAGCTGCACGAGCTTCTGCGTCAGCGAGTTCGACCAGCCCGGGACGGCGATCCGCTCGACGAACGCGTCGAGCTCCGCGCGGGTGCGATCGTCGTCGAAGGCCGCGTCGACCATGGCCCGCAGCTGCGCCTCGAACTCCTCGTCCTGGTCGGTCCACGTCGTCGACCGGCCCGCCTCGCGCGCCGCCTTCTCCGCGAAGGCCTGCGCCCGCTCGCGGGACAGCGGCCAGGCGCCGACCAGGTTCTGCCACACCAGGTGTGCCATCGGCCGGTCGGGGAGGGGGTGGCGGTCCAGCAGGCCGCGCACCAGGCCGGCCCACTCGCCCGGCAGCTCGGCGAGGACGGCCAGCCGCGCCCGCACGTCCTCGCTGCGCTTGGTGTCGTGCGTGGACAGGGTCGTCATCGCCTGCGCCTTGCGCTCCAGCCGGTGGGCCTGCGCCGCGTGGAACCCCTCGGGCGGGGTGCCGAAGGTCGCCGGGTCGCCACCGACCTCGTTCAGCGCGACGAACCGCGCCCACCGGTAGTAGGCGCTGTCCTCGACGCCCTTGGCCATGACCGGCCCGCTGGTCTGCTCGAACCGGGTCGCCGCCTCGGTGCCGGCCGACGACAGCACCGGGTGCAGCGCGTCCAGCGCCGCGGAGAGGTCCGGCCGCCGCCCGCGGACGGCGGCCACCGTGGCGTCCAGGTGCTCCCGGCCGTCGGGCAGGTAGCTGCGGTAGACATCGAAGGACGCGAGCAGCTCGGCCAGCGCCTCGGTCTGCTGGTCCCGGTCGACCGCGCCACTGCCCGCCCCTCCGAGCTCGCCGATGACGCGGACCAGCCGGGCGACCTCCGAGCCGAGGATGCCGTCGGTGACCTCGCGCTTGGAGTCGTGCACCAGCTGCGCGTAGTCCACCGGGCCCCCGGAGAGCTCGGCGTCCAGCGCCGTCAGCTCCGCCTCGCCGGCCGGGTCCACGAGCACCTGGTCGACCTCGGAAAGCGCGTCGTACCCCGTGGTCCCCGAAGTGGCCCAGCTCTGCGGCAGGTCCTCCCCGGGCTCGAGGATCTTCTCCACGACCGTCCACCGGCCGCCGGAGCCCTCGGCCAGCCGGTCGAGGTAGCCCTTGGGGTCGGCCAGGCCGTCGGGGTGGTCGATCCGCAAGCCGTCGACGGCCCCGTCGCGGACCAGCTCCAGCACCAGCTCGTGCGTGGCGGCGAAGACCTCCGGGTCCTCGGCCCGCAGCCCGGCGAGGGTGTTGATGGCGAAGAACCGGCGGTAGTTGAGGTCGGCGTCGGCCCGCCGCCAGTCGACCAGCTCGTAGTGCTGCCGGTCGTGCACCTCCTGGGCGGTGCCCTGCTCCGTGCCGGGCGCCAGCGGGAAGCGGTTGTCGTAGTAGCGCAGCTCGGCCGAGCTGCCCCCACCGTCCCCGCCGGACACGACCTCCAGCTTCTGCACGTCGTCCGCCGACCCCAGGACGGGGATGCGCACCTTGCCGCCGCCGAAGTCCCAGTCGACGTCGAACGCGGCCGCGTGCGCGCTGTCGCGCCCGTGCTGCAGCACGTCCCACCACCACGGCGCCTCGGTTGGGTCCGCGACGCCCATGTGGTTGGGCACGATGTCGAGCACCAGGCCGAGGCCGTGGTCGTGCAGCGCCGCGACGAAGCGGTCGAAGGCCTCCCGGCCGCCGCGTGCCTCGTCGATGTGCGCGTGGTCGACCGTGTCGTAGCCGTGCGTGCTCCCCGCCGCCGAGCGCAGCAGCGGCGAGGAGTACGCGTGGGTCACCCCGAGCGTGGCCAGGTGGTCGGCCACGGCCGCGGCGTCGTCCAGGGTGAAGTCGGCGTGGACCTGCAGCCGGTAGGTCGCCGCCGGGACGGCGCGGCGGTCGCGGTCGCCGCCCGGCCGGCCCGGGGCGCTGGTGGCCTCGCTCACGCCGCCGCCTGCAGGACGACGGTCGCGCGGGCCTGCACGGTCAGCGTCTCGCCGGCCTTGAGCACGACCGCCTCGACCTCGCCCAGCTCGGCGGTGTCGAGGACGACGGTCCAGCCCTCCGCGTACTCCGACGGCGGCGCGGTGAACTCGATGGGCTCGTGGTGGGCGTTGAACGCGAGGTAGAAGCAGTCGTCGACGACGTCCTCGCCGCGCTCGTCGGTCTCCCGGATGCCGTGGCCGTTGAGGTACATGGCCAGCGACTTGGCGAAGCCGACGTCCCAGTCCTCGTCCTCCATGACCTCGCCGCCGGGGGTGAACCAGGCGACGTCCTGCACCGGGTCGCCCTCCTCGCGGCGCACCGGCCGGCCGTGGAAGAACCGGCGCCGACGGAACGTCGGGTGGTCGTTGCGGAGCTTGGTCACCAGCTTGGTGAACTCCAGCAGCCCCTCGTCCACGCTCTCCCAGTCGATCCAGGTGAGCTCGGAGTCCTGGCAGTAGCCGTTGTTGTTGCCGTTCTGCGTGCGGCCCAGCTCGTCGCCGTGCAGGAGCATCGGCACGCCCTGGCTGAGCATCAGCGTCGTCAGGAAGTTCCGCTGCTGGCGCGCCCGCAGCGCCAGGATCTCGGCGTCGTCCGTCGGGCCCTCCGCGCCGTGGTTCCAGCTGCGGTTGTGGCTCTCGCCGTCGTTGTTGTCCTCGCCGTTGGCCTCGTTGTGCTTCTCGTTGTAGGAGACGAGGTCGCGCATGGTGAAGCCGTCGTGCGCGGTGACGAAGTTGATGCTGGCCACCGGTCGGCGGCCGGAGTGCTTGTAGAGGTCGGCCGAGCCGGAGATCCGCTCGGCGAACTCGCCGATCGTCGCGTCCTCGCCGCGCCAGAAGTCGCGGACGGTGTCGCGGTACTTGCCGTTCCACTCGGTCCACAGCGCCGGGAAGTTGCCCACCTGGTAACCGCCGTCGCCGACGTCCCACGGCTCGGCGATCAGCTTCACCTGGCTCACCACCGGGTCCTGGTGCACCAGGTCGAAGAAGGCCGACAGGCGGTCCACCTCGTGGAACTGGCGGGCGAGGGTGGAGGCCAGGTCGAAGCGGAAGCCGTCGACGTGCATCTCGGTGACCCAGTAGCGCAGCGAGTCCATGATCAGCTGCAGGGACTGCGGGACGCGGACGTTCAGCGAGTTCCCGGTGCCCGTGGTGTCCATGTAGTACTGCTCGTCGCCCTCGACCAGCCGGTAGTACGTCCGGTTGTCGATGCCCTTCATGGACAGCGTCGGGCCCATGTGGTTGCCCTCGGCGGTGTGGTTGTAGACGACGTCGAGGATGACCTCGATGCCTGCCTCGTGCAGGGCCCGGACCATGCCCTTGAACTCCTGCACCTGCTGGCCGCTGCTGTCCTGCGCGTACTCGTTGTGCGGCGCGAAGAAGCCGATCGTGTTGTAGCCCCAGTAGTTGCGCAGGCCCTTCTGCAGCAGCGTGTCGTCCTGCACGAACTGGTGCACCGGCATGAGCTCGATGGCGGTGATGCCGAGCTCCTGGAGGTGCTCCACCACAGCGGGGTGCGCGATGCCGGCGTAGGTGCCACGCAACTCCTCGGGCACCCGCGGGTGGGTCATCGTCAGGCCCTTCACGTGGGCCTCGTAGATGACCGTCTTGTTGTAGGGCGTCCGCGGCGGCCGGTCGACGCCCCAGTCGAAGTACGGGTTGACGACGACGGACTTCGGCATGTGCGGCGCGGAGTCGTCGTCGTTGCGGTCACCGGACTCGAACCGGTAGCCGAAGCAGGCCTCGTCCCAGTCGATCGAGCCGTCGATGGCCTTCGCGTAGGGGTCCAGCAGCAGCTTGTTGGGGTTGCAGCGGTGCCCGTTCTCCGGCTCGTAGGGGCCGTACACCCGGAAGCCGTAGCGCTGGCCGGGCTGGATGCCGGGGAGGAAGGCGTGCCAGACGTAGCCGTCCATCTCGGGGAGGCGGATGCGCTCCTCGGTGCCCGCGTCGTCGAAGAGGCACAGCTCGATCTTCTCGGCGACCTCGCTGAAGATCGCGAAGTTGGTGCCGGTGCCGTCGTAGGTGGCGCCCAACGGGTAGGCGCTGCCAGGCCACACCTGGGTCATGAACGGGTCCTCCTGCGATGTGCCCCCGACGTCTCCGGGGGCCGGTGGCCTCCCGCCGCGGCCGTCGGCGGGAGGTCGGGGCGTACTGCTCCGGCTGCCGGGTGCCCGCGGGCGGGCCACGGCACACCTCGGAGGGGTGTCGGAAGGGACACGTCACTGCGCGTCACCGACGGCGCCGGGTCCGGGGACGACGACGCCCTCCCGGCCGCGGGCCGGGAGGGCGTCGTGCGCAGAAGGGGCGGTCCCGCCGGGGTCCGACCTCGCCCGGGCGACCCGGGTGGCGCTGGTCCCCGGCCGGGACCGCTCCTGCGCGCGGGACACTATCGGGCCCTCGCCCCGGTGACGAGCACCCGGCCCGCGCTCGCGCAAGCGAGCGGTCCCACCCGGCACGGACGTCGCACGGACGCCGTCCTGTCACACCCCCGTCGTACCGTCGTCGCGTGCGAGCGAAGACCGACCTCAAGCGGCCCACCCGGGGGCGGTTCCGCGTCGTCAGCGAGTTCCAGCCCTCGGGTGACCAGCCGGCCGCGATCAAGGCCCTGGCCGAGCGGGTGAACGCGGGGGAGGAGCACGTCGTCCTCCTGGGCGCGACGGGCACCGGCAAGTCGGCGACGACCGCCTGGCTCGTCGAGCAGGTGCAGCGCCCCACCCTGGTCATGGCGCCCAACAAGACCCTGGCCGCGCAGCTGGCGAACGAGTTCAAGGAGCTCTTCCCCGACAACGCGGTCGAGTACTTCGTCAGCTACTACGACTACTACCAGCCCGAGGCCTACGTCCCGCAGACGGACACCTACATCGAGAAGGACTCCTCGATCAACGAGGAGGTGGAGCGGCTCCGGCACTCGGCGACCAACAGCCTGTTCACCCGGCGCGACGTGATCGTGGTCGCCACCGTCTCGTGCATCTACGGCCTGGGCACGCCGGAGGAGTACGTCGAGCGGGCGCTGAAGATCAAGGTGGGGGAGGAGCGCGACCGCGACGACCTGCTGCGCACCCTGGTCACCGAGCAGTACACCCGCAACGACCTCTCCTTCACCCGCGGCACGTTCCGGGTCCGCGGCGACACCATCGAGGTGTTCCCGGTCTACGAGGAGCTCGCCGTCCGGATCGAGATGTTCGGCGACGAGGTCGAGCGGCTGTACTACCTGCACCCGCTCACCGGCGAGGTCGTGCGCGAGGTCGACGAGCTGTTCGTCTTCCCGGCCACCCACTACGCGGCCGGCCCCGAGCGCATGGAGCGCGCGATCACCTCGATCGAGGCCGAGCTCGAGCAGCGGCTGGCCGAGCTCGAGCGGCAGGGGAAGCTGCTGGAGGCGCAGCGGCTGCGCATGCGCACCACCTATGACATCGAGATGATGCGCCAGGTCGGCTTCTGCTCCGGCATCGAGAACTACTCGCGGCACATCGACGGCCGCGCCCCCGGCTCGGCCGGCTCGTGTCTGCTCGACTACTTCCCCGACGACTTCCTGCTGGTCATCGACGAGTCGCACGTGACCGTGCCGCAGGTCGGCGGCATGTACGAGGGCGACATGAGCCGCAAGCGCACGCTGGTGGAGCACGGCTTCCGGCTGCCCTCCGCGATGGACAACCGCCCGCTCAAGTGGGAGGAGTTCACCGACCGGATCGGCCAGGTCGTCTACCTCTCGGCGACCCCGGGCCCGTACGAGCTGGGCCGCACCGGCGGCGAGTTCGTCGAGCAGGTCATCCGGCCGACCGGACTGGTCGACCCTGAGGTCGTGGTCAAGCCCACCAAGGGCCAGATCGACGACCTGGTGCACGAGATCCGGCTGCGCACGGAGAAGGACGAGCGGGTCCTGGTCACCACGCTGACCAAGAAGATGGCCGAGGACCTCACCGACTACCTGCTCGAGCTGGGCATCAAGGTCCGCTACCTGCACTCGGAGGTCGACACGCTCCGCCGCGTGGAGCTGCTGCGCGAGCTCCGGCAGGGCGAGTACGACGTCCTCGTCGGCATCAACCTGCTGCGCGAGGGCCTCGACCTGCCCGAGGTCTCGCTCGTGGCGATCCTCGACGCCGACAAGGAGGGCTTCCTGCGGTCGGGCACCTCGCTGATCCAGACGATCGGCCGGGCGGCGCGCAACGTCTCCGGTCAGGTCCACATGTACGCCGACAAGATCACCCCCTCGATGGCGCACGCCATCGAGGAGACCAACCGGCGTCGCGAGAAGCAGGTGGCCTACAACACCGAGCGCGGCATCGACCCGCAGCCGCTGCGGAAGAAGATCGTCGACATCCTCGACGGCATCTACCGCGAGGCCGAGGACGGCGGGACGGCGGGCGAGCTGCTGGGCGGCTCGGGCCGGCAGCAGTCGCGGGGCAAGTCCCCGGTGCCGGGGCTGTCGTCGAGGGCCAAGCCCAAGGCCGGGGCCATCGACGTGCAGGGCCTGCCGCGCAACGAGCTGGCAGACCTCATCACCCAGCTCAACGACCAGATGCTGGCCGCCGCCCGCGAGCTGCAGTTCGAGGTGGCCGCCCGGCTGCGCGACGAGCTCCAGGAGCTGAAGAAGGAGCTCCGCCAGTTCGACGCCGCCCACGCATGAGAGGCCCCGCTGCAGGGCCCCGCCACTCGCAGGCTCGCGGCGGGGCCCTGCAGCGGGGCCGGGAGGGGCACTGATGGAGCGGGAGGAGCTGGTCGCCCACTGCCTCGCCAAGCCGGGGGCCGAGGAGACCCACCCCTGGGGCGACGCCGAGCTGGTGGCGAAGGTCGGCGGCAAGGCGTTCGCGTTCCTCGGGCCGGCCACCGTCGGGGTGAAGTGCGGGCGGGACGCCGCCGAGGCCGCCGAGTGGCGGGACCGGTACCCCGGCGCCGTCACGGCCAGCTCCTACATCGGCCGCTACGGCTGGAACGCCGTCGACTTCACCGGCCCCGTGCCCGAGGACGAGGTGCTCGAGCTGGTCGACGCCTCCTACGACGCGATCGTCGCCGCCCTGCCGAGGAGCAGGCGGCCGGCCTGAACCCCCGCCGCCCGGGGTGGGGGCCGGGCCGGGGGCCGTGAGACGGACGCCACGCCGCGGCCGGGAACACAGCCGCCCGTCCCGCCGTTGACCCCTCCGAGACCGCCTGACGCGACGGCCCGATGGCTCACGCCCCGGGCACGCACAGGCGGCCTCACCGTGGAGGGGAGTATCCCCAGCGGCAGTGTCGTCAGTACGAGGTCCCGTGACCTCCGGCGCTGCCGGTCGCGACGGCCCTGGGCTCGCGGCGGGAGAGACCTCCGGTGACGACACCTGTCTGTCGACCGGAGGTAGTGAACGCATGGACGTCCCCACCTGGGTGTGGGCCCTGACCGTCGCCGCGGTCGTGGCCATGATCGCCTTCGACTTCGTCGGCCACGTGCGCACCCCGCACGCCCCGACGCTGCGCGAGTCCGCGATCTGGTCCGCCGTCTACGTCGGCATCGCCGTCCTCTTCGGGCTCGGCGTGTTGTGGTTCGCCGGCGCCCAGTACGGCGGCGAGTACTTCGCCGGCTACATCACCGAGAAGAGCCTCTCGGTGGACAACCTCTTCGTCTTCGTCCTGATCATGGCTAGCTTCGCGGTGCCCCGGGAGCTGCAGCAGAAGGTGCTGCTGTTCGGCATCGGCTTCGCGCTGGTGCTGCGCACCGTCTTCATCCTGGTCGGCGCGGCCGCCATCGAGAACTTCAGCTGGGTCTTCTACCTGTTCGGCGCGATCCTGATCTACACCGCGTACGTCCAGGCCAGGAGCGGCGGGCACAGCAGCGACGACCACTACGAGGAGAACGGCATCCTCCGGTTCGTCCGCCGCGTCCTGCCGACCACCGAGGAGTACCACTCCGACAAGCTGGTCACGAAGGTCGACGGCAAGCGCTTCATCACCCCGCTGATGATCGCGCTCATCGCCATCGGCAGCGCCGACGTCCTGTTCGCCGTCGACTCCATCCCGGCGATCTTCGGGCTCACGCAGGAGACCTACCTGGTCTTCACCGCCAACGCCTTCTCCCTCCTCGGGCTGCGCCAGCTGTTCTTCCTCATCGACGGCCTGCTCGACCGGCTCGTCTACCTGGCCTACGGCCTGGCCGTGATCCTCGGGTTCATCGGCGCCAAGCTGGTCATCCACGCCCTGCACACCAACGAGCTGCCGTTCGTCAACGGCGGCGAGCACGTGACGGCGATCCCCGAGATCCCGACGTGGCTGTCGCTGGGCGTCATCCTCGTGACGCTGCTGGTGACCACGGTCGCCAGCCTCGCCAAGGACCGGCGCACCCGCGGCGCCGCCGCCCGCACCGGCGCCGCCCCCGCGCCGGTCGGCGCGGACACCGCCGCGGAGGCCGTCGAGGGCGACCGCTCCGGCACCGCTGCCGACGACCGGCGCGGCGACCCCGACGACCTGCCGGCGGACGCGACGTCGGGCACCCGGTGACCGCGCCGCAGCTCGACTGCGCCCGTCCCGCCGACGTGCCGGGGGCCCGGCTGGACACGGTGCTGCAGCTCGCCGACGAGCTCTCCGGCGTCCTCCGCGCGACCGACCGGGTGGTCGCGCGTGTGGAGGAGGCCACGGGCCTGCGCCGCGGCGAGCTGGCGGCACTGCTCGCCGTGGACCAGGGCGCCCGGCACCCCCGCGCGGTGGCGCGCCACAGCGGTCAGGTGGACGACGCCGGCGACGCCACGACCGAGGCGCTGCTCCGCCGGGGCCTGCTCCGGCGGGGCCGCCACCCCGGCGCTCCCGCCGGGGCATCGGGGGCGACCGTGCTCGAGGTCACCGCGGCCGGACGGGCGGTCCTGGACCAGGCCGAGGCGCTGCGGATCCGGGCGCTGGACGCCCTGGTCGGCGTCCTCGGCCCCCGGGACACCGCCGTCCTGCGGTCGGCGGTGCAGGCCCTGGCGGGCGCGCTCGACGGCGTCTCCCCGCCGGAGTCGCCCGCGGTGTCGCAGAAACGACTCCCGACGGGTCCCGCGCCCCTCCGGCCCGTAGAGTCCTGACCCGTGCACGAGCTCCCCGTCTGGTTCGAGGTCGCGACCTTCGTGGGGCTCTCCGTCCTGCTGCTCGCCGACCTGCTCTACGTCGTCCGCCGCCCCCACGAGCCCTCCTTCAAGGAGTCCGGCCTGTGGGTCGCCTTCTACGTCTCGCTGGCGGTGGTCTTCGGCGCCATCTTCTGGGCGATCACCGACGCCCAGTTCGCCACGGAGTTCTACGCGGGCTGGCTGACCGAGTACTCGCTCTCGGTCGACAACCTCTTCGTGTTCGTGATCATCATGGCGCGGTTCCGCGTGCCCCGGCACCTCCAGCAGGAGGTGCTCATGGTCGGCATCATCATCGCGCTGGTGCTGCGCGGCATCTTCATCCTGCTGGGCGCCGCGCTGATCACGCGCTTCACCTGGGTCTTCTACATCTTCGGCGCGTTCCTCGTGTACACCGCGATCAACCTCGTCCGGCACCGCGGCGAGGACGAGGACTACGAGGAGAACGCGTTCATCCGGTCGATGCGCCGGGTGCTGCCCATCACGTCGGAGTTCCAGGGCGGGAAGCTCCGGGTCGTCGAGGCGGGCAAGAAGATGTGGACGCCGATGATCATCGTCTTCCTGGCGCTCGGCACCACCGACCTGGTCTTCGCCCTCGACAGCATCCCGGCGATCTTCGGCCTCACCCGTGAGCCGTTCATCGTCTTCACGGCCAACGTCTTCGCGCTGATGGGGCTGCGCCAGCTGTACTTCTTGCTCGGCGGGCTGCTGCAGCGGCTGGTCTACCTGTCGATCGGCCTGGCGGTCATCCTCGCGTTCATCGGCGTCAAGCTGGTGATGGAGGCGCTGCACGAGAACACGCTGCCGTTCATCAACGGCGGGGAGCACATCGACGCGGTGCCGACGATCCCGATCTGGCTGTCGCTGACGATCATCCTCGGCGTCATCCTCATCGCCACGGTTGCCAGCCTCATCAAGACGCGAGGGCAGTTCAGCACCGAGACGCCGGACGCGGAGGAGATCGCCGACAGCACCTCCGCCGTCGGGCCGGCGGCCTCGGCCGAGGCGGAGTCGACCACCGCCGCGGCGGCCGAGGAGGCCGGCACCGAGGGGCGCCCGCACCGCGGCTGACCCCAGCTGCCGACGCGCGGGCCGGCTCCGCGTCCCGGAGACTGCTGAGGCCGCTCCAGACCTCGGGGCCGCACGGGGGTCCAGAGCGCGGGAGCGACACAGCGATGAACGAGGGGCTCTACGGGAGCAGCACGACACAGAACCTGCCGCGGGTGGCGGTCGCCGAGGCGGTGGGCACGTACTTCCTCGTGCTCGCCGGCACGGCCGTCGCCGTGGCGGCGACGCTGGGACTCACCATCGCCGGCGGGGTCGCCGACTCGCTGGCGGTGGGACTGGCGTTCGGGCTGACGCTCGTGGCGCTGGTCAACAGCCTGGGGCACATCTCCGGCTGCCACCTGAACCCGGCCGTGACGCTCGGGCTCGCCGTCTCCGGCGCCTTCCCGTGGCGCTACGTCCCGGCCTACCTCGTCGCGCAGCTCGGCGGCGCGGTGCTGGCCAGCCTCACGGTCTGGCTGACCTACGGCGACGCCGCCCGGGAGGACGCCTCCCTGGCCGCGACCCTGCCGGCCGGCGGGGTCAGCCCCGTGACGGTCCTGGTCATCGAGGGCCTGGTCACCTTCTTCCTCGTCCTCACCATCGTCTCGGTGGCGACCGACTCGCGGGTGCCCAAGGCAGCCGCCGGGCTCACCGTGGGCTTCACGCTGGCGGTGTGCGTGCTGCTGGCCGGGCCGCTGTCCGGAGGCGGCGTGAACCCGGCGCGGGCGCTGGGGCCGATGATCGTCTCCGGGCGCTTCGACAGCGTCTGGGCCTACGTGCTCGGGCCGCTGGTCGGCGGCGTGCTCGCCGCCCTGCTGTACGCCCGCTTCCTGCAGGAGGCGCGGGAACCCGGGGACGCGGTGACCGCCGACGAGGCCTGACCGGCGGCCGGGGAGCCGAGCGCCTCTCGGCTAGCGTCGGCGCCCGTGCGCCCCGACGACCTCGCCCTCCTGCGGACGCCGGGCACGCCGGCCGTCGCGCCGGACGGGCGGATCGCCGTCGTCGCCGTGACCCGGCCCGACATGGCGGCCGACCGGTACCGCAGCCAGCTGTGGGCGGTGCCGACCGACGCCTCGGCGCCCGCCCGACCGCTCACCTCGGGCGGGCGGGACACCGACCCCGCCTTCTCGCCGGACGGCCGCTGGCTGGCCTACCTGGGTGCGGCCGACGACGGGCCGCCCCAGGTGCACCTGCTGCCCACGGCGGGGGGCGCCCCGCGCCGGCTCACCGGCCTGCCCCTGGGGGCGGGCGCGCCGGTGTGGTCGCCGGACTCGCGGCGGCTGGCCTGGACCGGTCCGGCGGGCGACGCCCCCGACCCGGGCGCTCCGGTCCTGGTGACCACCCTGCGCCACCTGCTCGACGGCGCCGGCCTCCCCGGCGGCCCGCGGCGCCAGGTGCACGTCCTGGACCTGCCCGACGACCTCGCCGACGACGGCGAGCCCGTCCCGGAACCCGGCGTCGTCACCACCGGCGACGCGGACTGCGCCGACGTCTGCTGGCGCCCGGACGGCGGCGAGCTCGCGTTCGTCTCCGCCCGGCACGCGACCGCCGACCGCGACCTGCGCACCGACGTGTTCGCCGTCCACCCCGACGGCTCGGGCCTGCGCCGGGTGACCGCCTCCCCGGCGCGGTGCAGCCGCCCGGCCTGGTCGCCGGACGGCGCGGTCCTGCTCGTCACCGTCGAGCCCGAGCCGGGCCCCGGCGGGGCGGACGACGGTGGGCGGGCCCGCACGCTGTGCCGGGTCCCCGCCGGCGGAGGTGAGCTCGAGCCGGTGCCCGACCTCGCCGGCGACATGGTCCCGGGCGCCCTGGGCACCGAGCGGGGCGCGCTCGTCCGCGTGCGGCGGGACGGTGCGGTCGGGCTGCTGCGGGTGCCGCCGGAGGGCGGGACGCCGGAGGTGCTGGTCGACGGGCCGTTCACGGTGCGCGGCGTCGGCGCCGGGGGCGGGGTCGTCGTCGCCACCGTCGGGCACGACGCCTCGACGGGGGAGCTCATCGCCATCACCCCCGGCCGCCGGCGGCTCCTGACCTCCTTCGGCCGGGCCCTCGCCGCGACCGGCCGGGTGCACCGGGTGCGGGAGCGGTCCGCCGCCGCGCCCGACGGTGCGCCGGTGCACGGCTGGGTCACCGTGCCGGACGGCCCCGGGCCGCACCCGGTCGTCCTCCGGGTGTCCGGCGGGCCCTCCGCGCAGGACGGCTGGGCGCTGCTCGACGACGTCCAGGCCGCCGTCACCGCGGGCTGCGCCGTGCTGCAGTGCGGCGTCCGGGACCCCGCCGACGGCGTCCTGGCCCTGCTGGACGCCGCGCTGGCCGACCCGGAGCTGCGGCTCGACGCCGGCCGGGTGGCGCTCACCGGCGGCGCCGCGGCCGCGCTGCTCCTGGCCCCGACCGGCCGCTTCGCCGCCGCCGTCGTCGAGGAGGCGTCCGAGCCGGGGACGTCGCCCGGGCCCGACCTGGCGGCCCTCGGCGAGGCGATCCCCACGCCGACCCTGGTCCTCGCCGCCGGGGACGGCTCGCACCGGGGAACCGGTCCGGTACAGCCGCTGTACGTCGCGCTCAAGCGCCGCGGCGTGCCCGCGGAGCTGCTGCTCTTCCCCGGCGAGGGGGGACCGGGGCGGCCGCGGCACCGTGTCGCCCGCCTCGAGCACCTGGTGCGCTGGTGGCAGCGCTGGCTGACGGCCGGCTGACCGCGGGGGCGCGCGGGGCCCCGCCCGCCCACTAGCGTTCGGGCATGGCGCTCATCTACCCCGTCCAGGCCGACGCTCCCGAGCCCGAGGACGGCACCGAGCCCGACTTCGGCGAACTCGCCGCCGACCTGTCCGACACCTGGCTGGTCGAGGTCGCGGTCGAGGAGGACGGCGACGACGCCTGCTTCGGCCCGCTCACCGCCCGCGCCGCCTGGGACCTCGCCCTCGGCGTCGACAAGCGGCGTCCCGACCTGCTCGTGTCCGTCGTGCCGCTGCACGTGGCCTGCACGGTCGACGAGCTGGTGGCGATGTTCGACGAGGACGACGCCTAGAGCCGCGGCGGAGCCTGTTCCACCGGGCTGAGCAGGGGCGATACGGTCGACGCAGCCGTTCGTACCGCCTCCGGAGGAGCTCACCGGTGACCGAAGCACTGCTGGTGCTGTTGGGGATCGTCGTCGTCGCGGGCGTGGTCGTCCTGGTGCTCCGGCAGCGGAACCTCCGGCGGCGGAACGCCCCCCGCCCGCGCGTCGACCCGCTCGCCGACGAGCCGGACCTCTACGACCCGCACGCGATCGGGGTGGGTGACGTGATCACCTACGCCGGGATCGACCACGTCGTCCGCGGGACGATCCGCCTGGAGGAGGGCGGGGTCACCTGGGCCGAGCACCTGCTCGACGGCTCGACCGGACGCCGCTGGCTGAGCGTCGAGGACGACGAGGGCGACCTGGAGATGACGCTGTGGATGCGCCGGGAGGGCACCGGCCTGACCCCCGACGGGGACGCCGTGCTCGACGACCGGGTGCACCGGCAGATCGAGCGCGGCCGCGCCGCCTACACGGCGGAGGGGACGACGGGCACCCCGCCGACCGGCACCGTCGACTACGCCGACTACGCCACCGCCGACCGCACGGGGCTGATCGCGTTCGAGCGCTG
Source organism: Blastococcus sp. CPCC 205250 (assembly GCF_019799925.1). Taxonomy (GTDB): domain Bacteria; phylum Actinomycetota; class Actinomycetes; order Mycobacteriales; family Geodermatophilaceae; genus Trujillonella. The sequence goes on from NZ_JABGCG010000011.1 coordinate 78,588, forward strand.
GGCGTCGACGCAGTCGTGGGAGGTCTCCACCGGGCGGGCCGTGAGCCGGGGCGAGCTGACCGTGTACCACCGGACGCCGGAGGCGTGAGCCCGCCCGTCCCGCTCCCCGCGAGCCCGGTGCCCACCCGCACCCGACCGGCCCGGCGGTCGGCCCGCACCGGCGGGAGGCGCCGGTGACCGTCCACCTCCTGGACGTGACGCCCCGCGACGTCGCGGCCGACGCGCTGGGCCTGGTGCTGGACGCACCGGCCCCGCCGGCCCTGGTCGAGGTCACCGTCGACGACGGCCGGGGCGGCGCGGTCACCCTGGGCGTGCTGGGGGCGTCCCACGTGGTCACCGCCCGCGTGCCGGGGCACCGGCTGACCGAGCAGGTCTCGTGCGACGCGGTGGCCGCCGGCGGCCGCCGGCTGCCCCGGCGCGCCCGCGTGGGCGGCTACGAGATCGCGTCGGAGACCACCGCGGTCCCGCGCGCGGAGCTGGAGGCGACCGCCGGGCTCCTCCGGACGCGGGCCGCGACGTCGCCCGGCTGGATCTGCGGGGCCTTCCCGGGCGCCGGGAGCGCGGTGACCGCCCTGACGGCGCAGGCCCTGCCGGACGGCGGCTGGACCTGGCAGACGTGGCATCTGTACCCCGGCGACGAGGAGGGCGTGATCGTGACCACGCGGAGCAGGTGGCGGCCGTGACGAGGACCCGGAGGACCGCGGCGCTGGTCGTCACCGTCGCCGTCCTGGTGGCCGGCTGCGGCGGCAGCGACGACGACGTGCGCGACCACCTCGAGGACACCTACGAGCGGCAGAGCCGCCAGGGCGACACCTCGACCTACGCGTCGGACGACCCGGTCGGCACCACGACCGCGGCGATCGCCGACGCGGTGCAGCCCACGGCCCGCCAGGCCGACGGCGGCGCGGAGTACCTGCGCTACGACGACGACATCGTCGTGGTGAGCGCCACCGCCGGCGGCAGCAGCATCCGCATCGAGGACCTCGACGGCCGCTACCGCAGCGGCTACTACGCCTACCTCGGGTCCGGCTTCCGGCCCGGGTCCCCCGCAGCCGGCGGCGACGGCGGCCCGGGGGACGGGAAGTGACCCGTTCCGCCCACCCCCACAGCAGGAGGAAGACGTGCAGATGACACCGCTGGCCCTCGACTTCGGGTCGGTCGACGGCGACCTGCTGGGCGAGGGCGTGCTCGCCACGCTGCTGTACTTCGCCATCGGGGCCGGGGTGCTGGCGCTGGGTTTCCTGGTCCTCGACCTGCTCACCCCGGGCAACCTGCGGCGCCAGGTCTACACCGACCACAAGCCCAACGCGGCGATCCTGCTCGGCGCCAACCACCTCGCGCTCGCGGTCATCGTGGTGACCGCGATCATGACCAGCAGCGACGACCTGGGGCAGGGGCTGGTCGACTCGGCGGTCTACGGCGTCCTCGGGGTCGCGCTCCAGGGGCTCGCGCTGCGGCTGCTCGACGCGTTCGTCCCCGGGCACCTGCGCGCGCTGGTCGACGAGCCGCGCATGAGCGGCGCGGCCTGGGCGGTGGGCATCAGCCTCGTCGCGATCGGCGCGGTCAACGCGGCCGCCCTGTCGTGAGCGGATGAGCTCCACGCCCGGCGGGACGGCGGTCGGCGCGACCGCGCCCGCCGTCCTCGGGGGCGGCCGTGCCCGGCCGCTGCTGCTGGCGGCGGTCGCGGTGTGCGCGGCGTGCGGCCTGGTCTACGAGCTGGTCCTGCTGACCCTCTCGGTCAGCCTGGCCGGGGGCGGCATCACCCAGACCTCGCTGATCGTCGCCGGCTTCGTCGCCGCCCTCGGGGCGGGGGCGCTGCTGGTCAAGCCCCTGCTCGGGCACGCCGCGGCGACGTTCGTCGCCGTCGAGATCGTGCTCGGCATCGCCGGCGGACTCAGCGCCGTGACGCTGTACGTGACGTTCTCGTACTACGGCACCAGTGGCGCGGTCCTGGTCGGGGCGACCGCGGTGCTGGGCGTCCTGGTGGGGGCCGAGGTGCCCCTGCTGATGACGCTGCTGCAGAGCGGGCGCTCGGACGTCGACGCGCGCGGCAGCGGGCGGGTCCTCGCCGACCTCAACGCGGCCGACTACGCGGGGGCGCTCGTCGGCGGACTGGTCTGGCCGTTCGTGCTGCTGCCCTGGGCGGGGCAGGTCCGCGGTGCCGCGCTCACCGGCATGGTGAACCTCGTCGCCGCGGCGGTCGTGGCCGGCCTGGTGCTGCGGACGCAGCTCAGCGCGCGGGCCCGCCGGGCCGCGACGGCCGCCCTGCTCGTCTCCGCGGCGCTGCTGGGGGTGCTGCTGCTGCGCGCCCAGGACATCGAGACGACCGCGCGGCAGCGTCTCTACGACGACCCGATCGTGGCCTACACCCGCTCGGCCCACCAGGAGGTCGTGGTCACCGAGCGCTCCGGGGACGTGCGGCTGTACCTGGACGGCGACCTGCAGTTCTCCAGCGTCGACGAGTACCGCTACACCGAGGCCCTGGTCCACCCGGTCCTGGCCCGCGACCCCGCCCGGGTGCTCGTCCTCGGCGGGGGCGACGGCCTGGCCGCCCGCGAGGTCCTCCGCCACCCCTCGGTCCGGGAGGTGGTGCAGGTCGAGCTCGACCCGGCCGTCGTCGAGCTGGCCACCACCCGGCTGGCCGGGCTGAACGACTCCGCGCTCAGCGACCCCCGGGTCGACGTCGTGGTCGACGACGCCTTCTCCTGGCTCCGCGGGCCCGACGCCGAGGGGTTCGACGCCGTGGTCGTCGACATGCCCGACCCGGACACCCCGGCGCTGGGCCGGCTGTACTCGACCGAGTTCTACGGCCTGGTGGCCGCCGCGCTCGCCCCCGGCGGGCTGGTCGCCGTCCAGGCCGGCAGCCCGTACTCCACCCCGACCGCGTTCTGGCGCACCGTGTCGACGCTGGCCTCGCCCGGGATGGCCGTCACGCCCTACCACGTGCACGTGCCGAGCTTCGGCGACTGGGGCTTCGCGCTCGCGCAGCGCGGCTCCGTCCCGCCGGAGCCGGCGCTGTCACCGCAGGCGCCGGAGCTGCGCTCCCTCGACGCGGCGACGCTGGAGGCGGCCACCGTCTTCCCCGCCGACCGCCGCCCCCAGCAGCTCGAGCCGTCGACGCTGGACTCCCCGCGGATCGTCGAGGACATGCGCGGCGGCTACGTCGGCTGACGCCGCGGACAGGCCGCCGTCCGGTCGCGGCCGGATACTCGGACGGTGTCCCGTCCCGGGGTCCTGCGAGCAGCGGCCTTCGCAGTACCCGCCCTGGCGGCGCCCCTGCTGGTCGTGCTGTCGACCCGGCGGGACGGGCTGAACCTCAGCCCCGACTCGGTCGCCTACCTCGCCGCCGCCGACGGCCTCGCGGACGGGGCGGGCGTCGTCGGGCTGGACGGCGGGCCGCTGTCGCTGTACGCCCCGGGCCTGCCGTGGGTGCTGGCCCTGCCGGCGGCCCACGGCGTCGCGGTCGGGGCCGCGTACGTGCTGAACCTCCTGACCCTGGCCGCGCTCGTCCTCGGCCTCGGGTACTGGCTGGACCGGTTCGTGCGGCGGTCCGTGGCCGTGGCCGCCGCCGGCGCGGCCACGGTCACGGCACCGCTGCTGAGCGTGCACGCGTGGCTGTGGTCCGAGCCGCTGTACATCCTGGTCACTGCAGGGTTCCTGGCCGTCCTGGTGCGGCTGCGGACCGCGGGCCCGCGCCCGACGCGGTGGGTCGTCGGCGCCGGGCTGCTCGCCGCGACCGCGACGCTGGTCCGCTACGGGGGCGTCTCCGTGCTGCCGATCGCCGCGGTCGTGCTCCTGTCGCTGCCGGTGCCGTGGCGGGAACGGGTCCGGACGGCGGCGGTGTTCGCCGTGGCCTACGCCGTCCCGGTCGGCGCCTGGCTGGCCCGCAACGCCTGGTTGACCGACGAGCTGGCCGGCGAGCGGGTGAGCAGCGCCACCTCCTCCGCGGTGGTCCTCGAGGACGGCGTGCGGACCCTCGCCCGCTGGCTGACGCCCGAGTCCCTGCCGCCCGCCGGCCGGCTCTGGGCGTGCGGGCTGCTCGCGGCCGGGGTGGTGGTCCTCGGCGTGGCCGCCCGGCGGGACCGGTCCGCCGGCCCGCGCGGCGTCGTCCTCGCGGTCCTGGCCGGCCACGTGGCCACGGCCTTCCTCGTCCTCTTCGTGCTGACGGCCCGCGCGAACGTCAACGACCTGGGGCCGCGGCTCCTCTCCCCGCTCCTCGTCCCGCTCGTCGCGCTGCTGGCGGTGGCGGCCGACCTCGTGCTCGACCGGGTGCCCCGGCCGGGGCGGGCGCTGTGTGCGGCCCTGATGGTCGTGGCCGTGGGCTGGTGCGCGCTGCCGGCCACGGTGCGCCAGGTGTCGGCGGCCGGTGCGGAGGCCGCGTCGTTCACCCGTGGGCGCTGGCAGGCCGAGGAGACCCAGGTCCTGGTCGCCGCCGTCCCCGCGGGGTCGAGCGTCGTCAGCAACAGCCCGTGGGGGGTGTACTACCTGACCGGGCGGGCGGTGGGGGAGAGCCCCCGGGTCCGCTACCACGCCTCCGAGCTCGCGCCACCCGGTGACGCGGACGAGCTCGTCGCGGCGGTGCGCGCGGGGCCGACCTACCTGGTGTGGTTCGCCCGGTCCGACCCGGGCTACCACGACACCCCGGAGCACCTCGCCGGCCGCTTCGGGCTGACCGCGGTGGAGCGGTCGCCGGCCGGCGTGGTCTACCGGGTCACGGCGGCCCGGCGGTAGCCGCGGTCACCCCGACATCACCAGCCCCGGGCGCGCCACTCCGGCAGCGACGGGCGCTCGGCGCCGATCGTCGTGTCCCTGCCGTGCCCCGGGTAGACCCAGGCGTCGTCGGGGAGGGTGCCGAACAGCCGCTCCTCGACGTCGTCGACCAGCTGGGTGAAGCGGGCCGCGTCCTCCCAGGTGTTGCCGACGCCGCCGGGGAAGAGGCTGTCGCCGGTGAAGACGTGGGTGCCGGCGTCGCCGGGGCCCCGCCAGACGAGGGCGATGCTGCCCGGGGTGTGCCCGCGCAGGTGGACCACCTCGAGCACCTGGTCGCCGACCGACACCGTGTCGCCCTGCCCCACCAGGCGACGGATCGGCACCGGCATGTCCGCCGCGTCGTCGGGGTGCGCGACGGTCTCCGCGCCCGTCGCCGCGACCAGCTCGGGCAGGGCGCGGTGGTGGTCCCAGTGCCCGTGCGTGGTGACGACCGTGCGCAGGTCGACGTCCCTGACCAGCTCGCCGAGCCGGTCGGGCTCGGCCGCCGCGTCCACGAGCAGCGCCTGGCCGCTGGCGGCGTCGCGCAGCAGGTAGACGTTGTTGTGCATCTCGCTGACCGCGAGCTTGGTGATGGTGAGCCCGGGCAGCTCCCGGACGTCGGCGGGCCCGCCGACCTCCACGTCCCCGGTGTACGGATCGCTCATCCCAGACTCCCTCCGGAAACCGTCGGCGGCCGCGGCTACGGTCCTCGGCATGGACGCTAGCGGAGGTCTGCCCGGCTCTTCCCCCGGAGCCGGGGGCGGCGGCACCGCCACCACGGATCCCCGGCTGGTGGGGCTGCCGGCCACGGAGATCGCTGCGCGCGTGCGGGCGGGGGAGGTCACCGCGGTCGAGGTGGTGGCGGCCCACCTCGCGCACCTGGACGCCGTCGAGCCGCGGGTGGGCGCCTTCCGAGTGGTCCGCCGCGACGCCGCGCTGGCCGAGGCCGCTGCGGTCGACGCGTCGCCCGACCGGGCCCGCCTGCCGCTGGCCGGCGTTCCGGTAGCGGTCAAGGACAACGTGGCCGTCGCCGGCGAGGTGGCCACCGACGGCTCGTCGGCCGGGCGGCCGCAGCCGGCGACGGCGGACTCGGAGGTGGTCGCCCGGCTGCGGGCGGCCGGCGCGGTCGTCGTGGGCATCACCCGCGTGCCCGAGCTGTGCCTCTACGCGTCCACGGACTCCGCGGGCACCGTCACCCGCAACCCGTGGGACACGGCGCGCTCGCCGGCCGGCAGCTCCGGCGGCAGCGCGGCCGCCGTCGCCGCCGGCATGGTGCCGCTCGCCCACGGCAACGACGGCATGGGGTCGCTGCGGCTGCCGGCCGCCGCCTGCGGCCTGGTCACCGTCAAGCCCGGCCGGGGCGTCCTGCCCGGCGGCATCGGCGCCGACGACTGGTCGGGCATGGCCGTGAACGGCGCGCTCACCACCACCGTCGCCGACCAGGCGCTCGCCTTCTCCGTGCTGGCGGGGGAGGAGCCCGGCCCGCTGCCCGATCCCGGGCGGCCGCTGCGGATCGCGGTGAGCACGCGCTCCCCGGTGCCCGGCGTACGCGCCGACCGCGCGGCCCGCATCGCGGTGGAGGCGACCGCGGGGCTCCTGCGTGAGGCCGGCCACACCGTGCTCCGGCGCGACCCGGTGATCCCGCCCGACGCCGCGGCCGCCGCGGTCGCCCGGTGGCTGGCCGGCGCGGAGGACGACGCGGCGTTCCTCGGCCTCGACCGGTCGGCGCTGGAGCCGCGCAGCCGCACCCACGCCCGGCTGGGCCGCTGGGTGCGACGGCTGGGCCTGGTCCGCCCCGGGCCCGCCGAGCGGTTCCGCCGGCGCACCGAGGAGTTCTTCAGCGACGTCGACGTCCTGCTCACCCCGGTCGTCAGCGGGCCGCCGCTGTCGGCCCGGCCCTGGCACGAGCGGGGCTTCCTCGCCAACGTGACGGCCAACGCGCGGTGGGCCCCGTTCGCCTCGCCGTGGAACCTGGCGGGGGTGCCGGCCGCCGTCGTGCCGGCCGGCACGCGCTCGCAGGGGTGGCCCCTGGCGGTCCAGCTGGTCGGCCCCCCGGGCGCCGAGAGACGACTACTCTGGCTTGCCGGAGAGCTGGAACGCCGGCGGCCGTGGCGCCGTCACGCGCCGGTCTTCGACCCCCTCCCGTCGCCGGCCGCGACAGACCGTGGGAGCAGCGCCGTCCGACCCCGCTGATCCCCACCCGGCCGACCGACCGAGCACTTCGACCGACAGGACATCCATGGACCGCCTCGTCGTCCGCGGCGCCCGCGAGCACAACCTCAAGGACGTCGACCTCGACCTGCCGCGCGACGCGCTGATCGTCTTCACGGGCCTGTCCGGCTCGGGCAAGTCCAGCCTCGCGTTCGACACGATCTTCGCCGAGGGGCAGCGCCGCTACGTCGAGTCGCTGTCGGCCTACGCCCGGCAGTTCCTCGGCCAGATGGACAAGCCCGACGTCGACTTCATCGAGGGCCTGTCGCCGGCGGTCTCGATCGACCAGAAGTCCACCAACCGCAACCCGCGGTCGACCGTCGGCACGATCACCGAGGTCTACGACTACCTCCGCCTGCTGTACGCCCGGGCCGGCCAGCCGCACTGCCCCAACTGCGGCAAGCCGATCTCCCGGCAGACGCCGCAGCAGATCGTCGACCAGGTCCTCGCCATGGAGGAGGGCACCCGCTTCCAGGTGCTGGCCCCCGTCGTCCGGGCGCGCAAGGGCGAGTACGTCGACCTGTTCAGCTCGCTGCAGACCCAGGGCTTCTCCCGCGTCCGCGTCGACGGCACGGTGCACCCGCTGACCGAGCCGCCGAAGCTCAAGAAGCAGGAGAAGCACTCGATCGAGGTCATCATCGACCGGCTCACCGTCAAGGAGAGCGCCAAGCGGCGGCTGACCGACTCGGTGGAGACCGCGCTGGGGCTGGCCGGCGGCCTGGTCGTCCTCGACTTCGTCGACCTGCCCGAGGGCGACCCGTACCGCGAGCGGACCTTCTCCGAGCACCTGGCCTGCGTCGACGACGGGCTGTCCTTCGAGGCGCTCGAGCCGCGCAGCTTCTCCTTCAACTCCCCGTTCGGCGCCTGCCCGGAGTGCACCGGGATCGGCACCCGCAAGGAGGTCGACCCGGAGCTCGTCGTGCCCGACCCGGGCAAGAGCCTCGCGCAGGGCGCGATCGCCCCGTGGGCCGGCTCGATGAGCAACGAGTACTTCACCCGGCTGCTCACCGGCCTGTCCCAGCAGCTCGGCTTCTCCATGGACGACCCCTGGGAGCGGCTGCCCGCCAAGGTGCAGAAGGCGGTCCTGCACGGCTCCCCGGACCAGGTGCACGTCCGCTACAAGAACCGCTACGGCCGCGAGCGCAGCTACTACGCCGCGTTCGAGGGCGTGCTGCCGTTCCTGGAGCGCCGGCACGAGGACACCGACAGCGACTACATGAAGGACAAGTACGAGGGCTACATGCGGGACGTCCCGTGCCCCGTCTGCCACGGCACCCGGCTCAAGCCGGAGATCCTCGCCGTCAAGCTCATGGACCGGTCGATCGCCGAGGTCACCGGGCTCTCCATCGGCGAGGCGTCGGAGTGGCTGAACTCGCTGGAGCTGGGGGAGCGGGAGCGGGCGATCGCCGACCGCGTGCTCAAGGAGATCCAGGCGCGGCTGTCGTTCCTGGTCGACGTCGGCCTGGACTACCTGTCGCTCGACCGGCCCGCGGCGACGCTGGCCGGTGGTGAGGCGCAGCGGATCCGGCTGGCCACCCAGATCGGCTCCGGGCTGGTCGGCGTCCTGTACGTCCTCGACGAGCCCTCGATCGGCCTGCACCAGCGGGACAACACCCGGCTCATCGAGACGCTGGTCCGGCTGCGCGACATGGGCAACACGCTGATCGTCGTCGAGCACGACGAGGACACGATCAAGATCGCCGACTGGGTGGTCGACATCGGCCCCGGCGCCGGCGAGCACGGCGGCGAGGTCGTGGTGAGCGGCACCGTCGCCGACCTGCTGGCCAGCGAGCGCTCGCTGACCGGGCAGTACCTGTCCGGCCGGCGGGAGATCACCGTCCCGGCGGTGCGGCGCCAGCCGACGCCCGGCCGGGAGCTCGTCGTGAAGGGCGCCCGGGAGCACAACCTCAAGGGCATCGACGTCACGTTCCCGCTCGGTGTGCTCGTGGGCGTCACCGGCGTCTCGGGCTCGGGCAAGTCCAGCCTGGTCAACGACATCCTCTACACGGTGCTGGCCAACGAGCTGAACCGTGCCCGGCAGGTGCCCGGCCGGCACCGCACGGTCACCGGCCTGGAGCACCTGGACAAGGTCGTGCACGTCGACCAGTCGCCGATCGGCCGCACGCCGCGGTCCAACCCGGCCACCTACACCGGGGTCTGGGACGCCGTCCGGAAGCTCTTCGCCCAGACCACCGAGGCGAAGATGCGCGGCTACCTGCCCGGCCGGTTCTCGTTCAACGTCAAGGGCGGCCGCTGCGAGGCCTGCTCGGGTGACGGCACGCTGAAGATCGAGATGAACTTCCTGCCCGACGTGTACGTGCCGTGCGAGGTCTGCAAGGGCGCCCGTTTCAACCGGGAGACCCTGGAGGTGCACTACAAGGGCAGGACGGTCGCCGAGGTCCTCGACATGCCGATCGAGGAGGCCGCGGACTTCTTCGCCGCCATCCCCTCGATCGCCCGCTACCTGCGCACCCTCACCGACGTGGGGCTGGGCTACGTGCGGCTCGGGCAGCCGGCCACCACCCTGTCCGGCGGCGAGGCGCAGCGCGTCAAGCTCGCCAGCGAGCTGCAGAAGCGCAGCAACGGCCGCAGCATCTACGTCCTCGACGAGCCGACCACCGGCCTGCACTTCGAGGACATCCGCAAGCTGCTGCTGGTGCTGCAGGGGCTGGTCGACAAGGGCAACTCCGTGATCGTCATCGAGCACAACCTCGACGTGATCAAGAGCGCCGACTGGCTGATCGACATGGGCCCCGAGGGCGGCTTCCGCGGCGGCACGGTCGTCGCCGAGGGCCCGCCGGAGTTCGTCGCCTCGGTGCCGGAGAGCCACACCGGCCGGTACCTGGTGCCGCTGCTCGACGCCGCCGCCGTCGAGGCGGCCGGCGCCCCGAAGAAGCGGGTCCGCAAGAAGGCCAGCTGAGCGGGGCGCCAGTCAGCGGCGGGCGCGACCCCGCCGGACGACCGGCACCAGCGCGGCGGCCAGCACGGCGACCGCGCCGGCGACGACCACGGGGAGGACCCACCCCGGCGTGCCGTCGTCGTCACGGGTGGACCCGGCCTCGATGACGTCGTCGGGCGCCCCGGGGGTCGTCGGGGCGCCGGCCTCGGCCGGCGCCGGGGTGCTCGACGCCGCCGGTGCGGGGGTGCTGGTCGGTGCCGGGGTGCTCGCCGGCGCGGGGGTGCCGGCCGGCGCATCGGGACCGGGGCGGAACTCGAACGCGAACGAGCCCTGCAGCCGGTGCCCGTCGCCCGCGGTCGCGGACCAGTCGACGTCGTACCGGCCGGCCGACGGGAGGGCCACGGGGACGCGCACCACGGCGCCGTCCACGGTGACCGGCCCCGCGGCTGCGGAGTCCCCGTCCGGCCCGGTCACGGTGACGTCCCCGCCCAGCAACGACCCGCTGAAGGTCAGGGTGACCGCCGGGGGAGCCGCGTCCAGGGTGCTGCCGGCGGCGGGGTCGGTGGCCCGGAGCTCGGTGTGCGCCGAGGCGGGCGGGGCGGCGGTGAGCAGCAGCCCGGCGGCGGTCAGCACGACGAGCAGCAGCCGGGCGAGCCGGGCGGGGGGAGCAGCGGACGCGGACACGGGACCTCCGGGGCGGCGGGAGAGCCGACATCCTGCCGCCGGACCGGGCCTCACGGGGTGAACCGGTACCCCATCCCCGGTTCCGTGCGCAGATAGCGGGGGTGTGCCGGGTCCGGCTCCAGCTTGCGCCGCAACTGGTTGAGGTAGACGCGCAGGTAGTGGGTCTCCCGCTCGTAGGCCGGCCCCCACTCCGTCGGCGTGAGCCGCACCGGCGTGCCGCCCACCGTCACCTGCCGGGCGGCCAGGTCCACGCAGGAGGGCGTCGACCCGGCCGACGTGCCGCCGGACGCGGTCACCGCGTCGGCCTCCGGCCTGAACCCGGACATCTCCCCGGAGTACGCGGCGATCCAGGTCGAGCGGGTGGCGGAGGTCCGCGGAGTGGACCCGGCGGCCGTCCGCCGGCTCGTCGCCGCGGCGGCCTCCGGCCGGGACCTCGGGTTCGTCGGCGCCCCGTCCGTGCGGGTGCTCGAGCTGAACCTGGCGCTGGACCGGGAGTTCGGCCGGGCCGGCTGAGCGGCGGGCGCCGGGCGCCGTCCTGTCACCCCCCGGCGGCACGCTGCCGTGGACGACCCCGAGGAGGTTCCCCATGGCGCTGCAGCGGACCTACCCGCACGGCGTGACCTGCTGGATCGACACCGGGCAGCCCGACCCGGCCGAGGCCGCGCGCTTCTACGCCGGCCTGTTCGGCTGGACGCTCGCCGAGGCCGTGCCGCCGGGGGCGCCCGGGTCCTACCTGATCGCCACGCTGGCGGGGGAGGACGTCGCGGCCATCGCCCCGGGCCAGGGCCCGGCCAGGTGGACCACGTACGTCGCCGTCGACGACTGCGACGCCACCGCGGCGCGGGTCCCGGGCCTCGGCGGCACGGTGACCGCCGCACCCGCCGACGCCGGGCCGGGCGGCCGCGCGGCGAGCTGCACGGACCCGCAGGGCGCGCCGTTCCGGCTCTGGCAGGCCCGCCGGCGGCTCGGCGCGCAGCTGACCAACGCCCCCGGCACCTGGAACTTCTCCGACCTGCACACCCCCGACCCGGCGGCGGCGACCGCCTTCTACGCGCCGCTGTTCGGCTGGCGCACCCTCGACCTGCCCGGCGCGGGGACCCTGCTGCAGGTGCCCGGGTACGGCGACCACCTGGCCGCCACCGTCGACCCGGACATCCACGAGCGGCAGGCCGGCGCGCCGCCCGGCTTCGCCGACGTGATCGGCGGGGTGGCCACGACGCGGCCGGGGGAGCCGCCGCACTGGCACGTCACCTTCTCGGTCGCCGACCGGGACGCGGCGGCGACGGCCGCCGAGCGCCTGGGCGGCACCGTCCTGACCGCCGGCGAGGACGCCTGGTCGCGGACGGCGCTGGTCCGCGACCCGCAGGGCGCGGAGTTCACGCTCAGCCAGTTCGCCCCCGCCGAGGACGCGGGCTGACGGGGCGGCCCAGGGGGCGCGGCGGCGCCCTGCCAGGCCTACCGTTGATCCGTCCCACGACCGGCCACCGAGGAGCCCCGTGCCGCTGTCCCGCAGGTCCTTCCTGGCCGGAGCCCTCGCGGCGCCGGCCCTCGGCGCCCTGGCCTCGTGCGCCGGCACGGTCGTCCAGCCCGGCGACCTCTCGCGCCTGCGGGTGATGGCGCCGGCCAGTCCCGGCGGCGGGTGGGACACCACCGCCCGGGTGCTGCAGCGGGTCATCCAGACCAGCGGGCTGGCCCGCAACGTGCAGGTCTTCAACGTCGAGGGCGCCGGCGGCACGATCGGGCTGGGGCAGCTGGCGCGGCAGGACGACGACGCGCTGCTCATGATGATGGGCCTGGTCATGGTGGGTGCCGTCGACACCAACGACTCCAGCACCCGGCTCACCGACGTCACCCCGATCGCCCGGCTGATCGGCGAGACCGAGCTGATCGTCGCCCCCGCCGACGCGCCCTACGACGACATCGAGGGCTTCGTCGAGGCATGGGCGGCCGACCCCCGCGGCACCCCCATCGCCGGCGGCTCGGCCGGCGGCACCGACCAGATCCTGGCCGGGCTGCTGGCCCAGGCCGCCGGCATCGACCCGGCCGAGGTCAACTACATCGCCTACTCCGGCGGCGGGGAGTCCCTGGCCGCGCTGCTGGGCAACCAGGTCGCCGCCGGCATCTCCGGCACGGCCGACTACGGCCCCCAGGTGCAGTCCGGCGACCTCGTCGGGCTGGCGGTGTCGACGCCCGAGCGCTCCGACCAGGTGCCCGACGTGCCCACCCTCGTGGAGTCCGGGTTCGACGTCGAGGTCTCCAACTGGCGCGGGCTGATGGCCCGGCCCGGGATGAGCGACGAGGCGCGCGAGGACCTCACCCAGCTGGTCGTGGACGCCCACGACACCGACGAGTGGGCCGAGGCGCTGGAGAACAACGGGTGGGAGGACCAGCTCCTCACCGGCGACGACTACGGCGAGTTCCTCGCTGCGGAGGAGGAACGGGTGCGCGAGGTGCTGCGGGAGATCGGGCTGGTGCAGTGAGCACGGCGGCCGGCGCCGGCCCGGCGGCCGGGAACGCGGGAGAGGACGCCGGCCGGCACGCCGACGGACCGGACCCGGCTGGACCGCACGCGGCCGGGCCGCAGGGACGCAACACCGGGGAGCTGGCGCTCACCGTGCTGCTCCTGGCGCTGGGCCTCTACCTCGTCCTCGACGCCGCCAACATCGCCGTCCCGGGGTCGTCGAACACGCTCGGGCCGCGCTTCTTCCCCTACCTCATCGGCGGCGTGGTCATCGCCACCGCGCTGGCGCTCGGCGTCCGGGTGCTGCGCGGTGACCGCGGCCCGGCCGACGAGAGCGAGGACGTCGACCTCACCGCGGGCACCGACTGGCGGGCGGTCGGGGTGGTCGCGGTCGCCTTCCTCGCCCACGCCCTGCTGATCAACGTCATCGGCTGGCCGCTGGCGGTGACGCTGATGTTCGCGGCGGTGGCCTGGGCGCTGGGCGCCCGCGGGATCGTGCGCCCGCTGCTCGCCGGCGGCATCACCTCGATCGTCGTCTGGATCGTCTTCGTCAAGGCGCTGAACGTGGCGCTGCCCGGCGGGACGCTCCTCGAGCTCGCCACCGAGTGGCTCTGATGGCCCTCTCCGAGCTGGCCGGCGGCTTCGCCGACGCGCTGACCGTCACGAACCTGCTGTTCGCCCTGATCGGCGTGGTGCTCGGCACCGCGGTCGGCGTCCTCCCGGGCATCGGCCCGGCCATGACCGTCGCGCTGCTCCTGCCGGTCACCTACTCGCTGGAGCCCACCAGCGCGTTCATCATGTTCGCCGGCATCTACTACGGCGGCATGTACGGCGGGTCGACGACGTCGATCCTGCTCAACACCCCGGGCGAGTCGAGCTCGATCATGACCGCGCTCGAGGGCAACAAGATGGCCAAGTCCGGCCGGGGCGCCGCGGCGCTGGCCACCGCCGCCATCGGCTCCTTCGTCGCCGGCACCATCGCCACCCTGCTGCTGGCCCTCGTGGCCCCGACCGTCGTCGACCTGGCCATCGGCATCACGCCCGCCGACTACTTCGCGCTCGCCGTGCTCGCCTTCGTGGCGGTGGCGACCGTGCTGGGCTCCTCGCCGCTGCGCGGGCTGGCCTCGCTGGGGGTGGGCCTGTACCTCGGCCTGGTCGGCACCGACGTCCTCACGGGCCAGGAGCGGTTCACCCTCGGCATCCCGCAGCTGTCCGACGGCATCGACGTCGTCGTCGTGGCCGTCGCCCTGTTCGCGGTCGGAGAGGCCCTCTACGTCGCCTCCCGGCTGCGCCGGGGCCCCGTCCAGGTCATGCAGGCCTCGGGGCGCTACCTGACCCGCTCGGACCTGCGCCGGTCGGTCGGGCCCTGGCTGCGCGGGACGGCGTTCGGCTTCCCCCTCGGCGCGCTGCCGGCCGGCGGGGCCGAGATCCCCACGTTCCTGTCCTACGCCACCGAGCGGAAGCTGACCAAGCACCCCGAGGAGTTCGGCAAGGGCGCGATCGAGGGTGTCGCCGGCCCGGAGGCGGCCAACAACGCGGCCGCCGCCGGGGTGCTGGTGCCGCTGCTGACCCTCGGCCTGCCCACCTCCGCCACCGCGGCGATCATCCTGGCCGCGTTCCAGGGCTACGGGATCCAGCCCGGGCCGACCCTGCTCACCACCGAGTCCAGCCTGGTGTGGACGCTCATCGCCTCGCTGCTCATCGGCAACCTGATGCTGCTGGTGCTCAACCTGCCGCTGGCCGGCGTCTGGGTGAAGCTGCTGCGGATCCCGCGCCCGTACCTGTACGCGGGCATCCTGATGTTCGCCTCGCTCGGTTCCTACGCCGTCAACGCCGATCCGCTGGACCTGGTGCTCCTGCTCGTGATCGGCCTGCTCGGCTTCGCGATGCGCCGGTTCGGCTGGCCCGTCGCCCCCGCCGTCATCGGGCTGATCCTCGGGCCCGTCGCTGAGACGAACCTCCGGCGCGCCCTGGCCATCGGCGACGGCGACCTCGGCGTCCTGGTGGACACCTGGTTCAGCCGGGTCCTGCTCGTCCTGGCGCTGCTGGCCCTCGTCGTGCCGATCGTGCTGCGCGCGGTCCGCGGCCGCCGGGCGACGCCGGAGGAACTGCAGGAGGGGTCGGGGCTGCGCCACCGCGAGCCCGCCGCCGCGACGCACGAGGGACGGGGGGAGCAGTGACCGGCCCCGACCGGGTCGTGGTGGTCGGCTACGTGCCGACGCCCCGGGGCGAGGCGGCCCTGGCCCACGGGATCGACGAGGCACGGCGGCGGGGCGCCCGGCTGGTCGTGGTCAACAGCTCGCTCGGGGACGCGCTCGTCGACGAGGAGTACGTGCAGGGGGCCGCCGAGCGCCGGCTGCGCTCGGAGCTGACCGCCAGTGGCGTCCCCGCCGAGCTGCGCCAGCCGGTGGGCCGGGACGTCGCGGACGCCCTGGGTGCGGCGGCCGACGACACCGGCGCGGAGCTGGTGGTGATCGGGCTCCGCCGGCGCAGCCCCGTCGGCAAGCTGGTGACCGGCAGCGCCGCCCAGCGCGTCCTGCTCTCCGTCGACTGCCCCGTGCTCGCCGTCAAAGCGCCACCCGGGCGCGAGGAGGGCCCGCCGGCAGAGGGCTTGTGAGAGACGTCACGCCCGGCGTATGGTCCCCTGTGACCGACGTCACCGGGGTACCCCTGTGCCCAGCGAGGAGAGCTCTGTGAGCGCACTCACGCCCGACTGCGACCCGGACATGAGCCACTGCGGGCAGCCGTGGCAGGGCAAGGGCAAGCCCGGTTCGGGCATCCTCTCCGCCGCCCTGCTCCTCGCCGTCCTCGGGCTCTCACTCCTGGTCGTGACCAAGGACGTGGTGGCCGACGCGTTCGACTTCGTCGCCGTCCCCGTGGCCCTGCTGGCCGCCGTGGCGCTCACCCGCCGCGCCGCCCGCCTGGTCGCCCGGGGCGCCTCCGCGGTCGCGGCCCACGTGCCCGCGGGCGTGGCCGTGCGGCGGTCCCAGCCGGTCGGCTGACCGCCACACCAGCGCAGCACCGACCCGGGAGCGGGGCCCTGACGGGCCCCGCTCCCGTCGTGCGTGCGCCCGGGCGGGGCCACCGCGGTCACCGGGTGGGGCAGGTGGGACGGAAGGGTCCGCCGCCGGCACGGCGTGTCACTCCCGCGACCTAGTGTGGAGGGCATGCCCGACCCGTCCACGTACCGCCCAGCGGTCGGCAGCATCCCCGAGACCCCGGGGGTCTACAGGTTCCGTGACCCGAACGGCCGGGTCATCTACGTCGGCAAGGCCAAGAGCCTCCGCCAGCGGTTGAACAGCTACTTCGCCGACGTGGCAGGCCTGCACCCGCGCACGCGGCAGATGGTCACCACCGCCTCCAGCGTGGAGTGGACCGTCGTCGGCACCGAGGTCGAGGCGCTCCAGCTCGAGTACAACTGGATCAAGGAGTTCGACCCGCGGTTCAACGTCCGCTACCGCGACGACAAGAGCTATCCCTCGCTAGCCGTGACCCTCAACGAGGAGTTCCCCCGGCTGCAGGTCATGCGCGGCCCGAAGCGCAAGGGCGTGCGGTACTTCGGCCCCTACGCCCACGCCTGGGCGATCCGGGAGACGCTCGACACGCTGACCCGGGTCTTCCCGGCCCGCACCTGCTCCAACGGCGTCTTCACGCGGGCGGGCCAGATCGGCCGGCCCTGCCTGCTCGGGTACATCGGCAAGTGCGCCGCCCCGTGCGTCGGCCGGGTGAGCGCCGAGGAGCACCGGGGGATCGTCGAGGACTTCTGCGACTTCATGGCCGGCCGCACCGACGCCATGGTCAAGCGCCTCGAGCGCGAGATGGCCGAGGCCGCCGAGGCGATGGAGTACGAGAAGGCGGCCCGCCTGCGCGACGACCTCGGGGCGCTGAACCGGGCGATGGAGAAGCAGGCCGTCGTCCTCGGCGACGGCACCGACGCCGACGTGGTCGCCTTCGCCCAGGACGAGCTCGAGGCCGCCGTCCAGGTGTTCCACGTCCGCGGCGGGCGGGTCCGCGGCCAGCGCGGCTGGATCATCGACAAGGTCGAGGAGATCGGCACCGGCGAGCTCGTGGAGCAGTTCCTGCTGCAGGTCTACGGCGGGGTCGATGAGCAGACCGGCGTCAGCGAGGCCGGCGAGAGCGTGCCCAAGGAGGTGCTGGTCCCGGAGCTGCCGGCCGACGCCGACGTCTACGAGGAGCTGCTCAGCGAGCTGCGCGGCAGCCGGGTGAGCCTCCGGGTGCCCCAGCGCGGCGACAAGCGCTCGCTGCTGGAGACCGTGGAGCGCAACGCCAAGGAGGCGTTCGTCCGGCACCGGGTCAAGCGCTCCAGCGACCTAACCGCCCGGTCGCTGGCGCTGTCGGAGCTGCAGGAGGCCCTGGAGCTGCCCGAGGCGCCGCTGCGCATCGAGTGCATCGACGTCTCCCACGTGCAGGGCACCAACGTGGTGGCCTCCATGGTCGTGTTCGAGGACGGCCTGGCCAAGAAGTCCGACTACCGGCGCTTCGCCGTCAGCCACGGCACCGACGACACCGCCGCGATGGCCGAGGTCGTGCGGCGTCGCTTCGCCCGGCACCTCAAGGAGGAGGCCGACCGGCGCGACGAACAGGGCGTCGCGGCGGAGGAGGGGCGGCCGCGCCGCTTCGCCTACCCGCCGAACCTCCTCGTCGTCGACGGCGGTGCGCCCCAGGTCGCGGCGGCCGCGCGCTCGCTCGACGAGCTCGGGGTCGTCGACGTCGCCGTCTGCGGGCTGGCCAAGCGGATGGAGGAGGTGTGGCTGCCGGGGGAGTCCGACCCGGTGATCCTGCCGCGCACCTCCGAGGCGCTGTACCTGCTGCAGCGGGTGCGCGACGAGGCCCACCGCTTCGCGATCACGTACCACCGGCAGAAGCGCTCGGCCAGCATGCTGGTCTCCCTCCTGGACGACGTCCCCGGCCTGGGCGACACCCGGCGAAAGGCGCTGATGAAGCAGTTCGGCTCACTGAAGCGGCTGCGGGCCGCCTCGCTCGAGGAGCTCATGGAGGTGCAGGGCATCGGCCGCCGGACGGCGGAGGCGGTGATGGCCGCGGTCGCCGAGAAGGCGGAGCCCGCGGAGGGAGCGGAGCCCGCGGAGGGAGCAGAGCCCGCGGGGGGAGCAGAGCCCGCGGAGGCCGGACCCGCGGAGGGAGCCGAGGCCGCCGAGCCGATCGAGTCGACCCTCGGCCCCGACGGCCCGGCCCGGCGGGGCACCCGGCAGACCGATGCCGGCGGCACCGCCGAGGTGGGCCGGGTGGCGGGGGTGGCGTCGTGACGTATCCCCCCGAGGGTGGCGTGGGGCCGCAGCGCGACGTCGCGCCGCCGGCCGACCCGGCCAGCACCGAGACCGCGCCGCTGGACGTCGTCGTCGTCACCGGGCTCTCCGGGGCGGGCAAGAACACCGCCGGCCGGGTCCTGGAGGACCTGGGCTTCTACGTCGTCGACAACCTGCCCCCGGCCCTGCTGCAGCCCATGGTGGAGCTGGGCGCGCGCGGTGACCTGCGCCGGTTCGCCGCGGTCGTCGACGTGCGCAGCCGGGCCTTCTCCAGCGACCTGCAGGAGTCGATCCGGGCGCTGGCCTCGGCCGGGCACCGGCCGCGCGTCCTGTACGTGCACGCCCGCGACGAGGTGCTGGTCCGCCGCTACGAGTCCAACCGCCGGGAGCACCCGCTCCAGGGCAGCGGGCGGCTCATCGACGGCATCGCCGCGGAGCGGACGCTGCTCACCGGCATCGCCGGCGACGCCGACCTGTGGGTCGACACCAGCGACCTCAACGTCCACCAGCTGCGCGCCACCCTGGAGAACGCGTTCGCCCGCGAGGGGCAGGCGCCGCCGCTGACCGCGACCGTGCTGAGCTTCGGCTTCAAGTACGGCCTGCCGCTGGACGCCGACCTGGTCGTCGACGCGCGGTTCCTCCCGAACCCGCACTGGGTGCCCGAGCTGCGGTCGCACACCGGCCAGGACCCGGACGTGCGCGACTACGTGCTGGGCCAGGACGCCGCCGCGCCGTTCCTCGACCGGTACCTCGACGTGCTGCGGCTGCTGATCCCCGGCTACCGCCGGGAGGGCAAGCGCTACCTGACCCTCGCCGTGGGCTGCACCGGCGGGAAGCACCGCAGCGTCGCGATCGCCGAGGAGTTCGCCCGCCGGCTCGTCGCCGACGGGGTCCAGGCCGTGGCCCAGCACCGCGACCTGGGGCGCGAGTAGTGGGCGGCCCGGACGGCGTCGTGCCGCCGGCGGGGCCCCGCGTCGTCGCCTTCGGCGGGGGCCACGGGCTCGCCGCCGCCCTCGGCGCCTGGCGGCGGCTGACCTCGGAGCTGACCGCGGTGGTGACCGTCGCCGACGACGGCGGCTCGTCGGGCCGCATCCGCCGCGAGATGCCCGTGCTGCCCCCGGGGGACCTCCGGATGGCCCTGGCGGCGCTGGCCGGGGACGACGACCGCCGCACCGAGATGACCGCGCTGCTGCAGCACCGCCTCGGCGGCACCGGCGTCCTCGCCGGGCACCCGGTGGGCAACCTCGTGCTGACCGGCCTGGTGGAGCTGCACGGCGGCGACACCGTCCGGGCCCTGGACACCCTGTGCGAGCTGCTGGGCGCCTGCGGCCGGGTGCTGCCCATGGCCGACGTCCCGCTGGACCTCGTCGCCCGGGTGGAGACCGTCGACCCCGACGACCCCGCGCGCACCCGCACCATCCGCGGGCAGGTGGCGATCGCCTCCACGCCCGGGCGGGTGCGGGAGATCCTCGTCTCCCCGGCCGACCCCCCGGTGCACCCGGCGGTGCTCGACGCGATCGCCGCCGCGGACGTCATCTCGCTGGGCCCCGGCTCCTGGTACACCTCGGTGCTGCCGCACCTGCTGGTGCCGAGACTGCGGGCCGCCCTGGCCGCCAGCCCGGCCCGCGTGGTGGTGGTGCTCAACCTCGAGCCGCAGCCGGGTGAGACGGACGGGTTCTCGCCGGAGGAGCACCTGCGCGTGCTGCAGGGCCATCTGGACGGAGTGGCGCTGCACACGGTGATCGCCGATGTCGACTCGGTGGTTGACCGCTGTGGTCTGCTGTCTGCGGTCCGCGACTGCGGTGCTGAGCTCGTGCTGGCCCCGGTGGCCGAGCCGGGGGGCGTGCCCCGGCACGACCCCGGCCGCCTCGCGGCGGCGCTCACCGACGTCGTCGGGGCGGGCTGACGGTTGGCGGTCGTGGACCGGTTACCGGGAGGATCGCGTACCGGGACGGACCGCTCCGTACGGAGGCGGACGGACGAGGGGGAGGGGACGCCGCACATGGCGCCTGACAGGGCAGCGACCCGAGGGGTGTGCACGGCGTCCCCCGCACTGCTGGGGGAGGACGAGGTGGGGATGACCCCTGGGGGAACGGACGGTCGGGCAGTGACCGGGCGGGGGTGGACGACATGGCGATGACGGCGATGGTCAAGGACGAGCTGTCCCGGGTGGAGTGCTCACGGACCTCCGAGCGCAAGGCCGAGGTGACCGCGCTGCTGCGGTTCTCCGGGGGCCTGCACATCGTGGGCGGCCGGGTGGTCATCGAGGCCGAGCTCGACACCGGCTCGGTCGCGCGCCGGCTGCGCCGCGACATCAGCGAGGTCTACGGCTACACCAGCGGGGTCAGCGTGCTGGCCGGCGGCAACATCCGCCGCGGCGTGCGTTACCTGGTGCGGATCGCCAAGCACGGGGAGGGGCTGGCGCGGCAGACCGGACTGGTCGACCAGCGCGGCCGCCCCGTCCGCGGCCTGCCGCCGTCGGTGGTCTCCGGCGGCATCGGGGACGCCGAGGCCGCCTGGCGGGGCGCCTTCCTCGCGCACGGGTCGCTCACCGAGCCCGGCCGGTCGTCCTCGCTCGAGGTGACCTGCCCCGGGCCGGAGGCGGCCATGGCGCTCGTGGGGGCCGCCCGCCGGCTGGGCATCGCGGCCAAGGCCCGGGAGGTGCGCGGCGCCGACCGGGTCGTCGTCCGCGACGGCGACGCGATCAGTGCGCTGCTCACCCGCATGGGCGCCCACGACGCCGTCATGGCCTGGGAGGAGCGGCGCATGCGCCGCGAGGTCCGGGCCACCGCGAACCGGCTGGCCAACTTCGACGACGCCAACCTGCGCCGCTCGGCGCGGGCGGCGGTCGCGGCCAGCGCCCGCGTCGAGCGGGCGCTGGAGATCCTCGGCACCGAGGCGCCCGAGCACCTGCTCGTCGCCGGCCGGCTGCGCCTGGAGTACGGGCAGGCCTCGCTGGAGGAGCTGGGTCAGCGGGCCGACCCGCCGATGACCAAGGACGCCGTCGCCGGTCGTATAAGGCGTCTCCTCGCCATGGCCGACAAGCGGGCCAAGGACCTCGGCATCCCGGACACGGAGTCCGTCGTCACCGACGACATGCTCACCCAGTAGCGGCTGCTCCCCCCCCCCCCCCCCCCCGACGGGGGGAGGTGGGTGCAGTCCGGGCGCCCGCGCGTCGATGTCCCGGTCAGTGGCGGGGCACCCAGCGCCCGCCGGCCGAGAGGACCGGGATGACGCTGCAGTCGTGGTGGGTGGTGTTCGCCTGCGCCGCCGTCGTCGCGGTCGTCACCGCGACGCTCGCCTGGCGCCGCCGGTCCCGGACGCCGGCGGCCACCGCGCTCACGGTGACGATGGGCGGCATCACCATCTGGTCGGCCGCCGACGCCGCCGTCTACGGGCTCGACGCCCAGCCGGTGCGGCAGGCCTACGCGGCGGTCCTCATGGCCGGTGTCGGCCTGGTGGTCGCGGGGGCGTACGCGCTGGCCCGCACCGTCGCCGACCCCTCGTGGCGCCTCGCCCGCCGCACGGCCGTGCTCCTCGCCGTCGAGCCCGTCCTCCTGGTGGTGGCCGCCGCCCTGCCGGCCACCCACCCGCTCGTCATGGACAGCGCCGGCGCGGGGGCCGCGGCCGAGGTCACCCTCGGCCCGTTGTTCCTGGTGCACACCGGCTACAGCTATCTGCTGCTCGGCGCCGCGTACCTGCACCTGTTCCGCCGCTTCCGGGTCGCGACCGGGGTGTTCCGCAGCCAGATCAGCGTCCTCCTGGGCACCGGCCTGCTGTCCACCGTGGGCAACGTGGCCACGGTCGCCTCGCAGAACGACGGGCACGGCGTCGACGTCACCCCGCTGTTCTTCCTGCTCACCGGACTGGTGCACTGCTGGGCGCTGTTCCGGCTCGGCCTGCTGCGGCTGGTCCCGGTGGCCCGCGAGCAGGTCGTGGACACCGTCCCCGACGCCGTGCTCGTGGTCGACCCCGACAACCGCGTCCTGGACCTCAACCCCGCGGCGGTCGCCATGCTGGAGCGGATGCGCCCCGGCGTCGCGGACGGGATCGTCGGCCGCAGCCTGCACACGGTGGCCGGCGCGCACGCCGTCGCCCTCTTCGGGAGCGTCGCGTCGGAGGACGGGCACCGCGTCGCCGAGGTGTCGCCCGGGGTGTGGCTGGACGTCCGCGACTCCGCCGTCAGCGACCCCCGCGGGCGGGCGCTCGGCCGGATCGTCGTCGTCCGGGACGTCAGCGAGCAGCAGGCGCGGCAGCACGCCGTCGAGCTGCTGAACCGGCAGCTGGCCGAGCAGGTGCGGCTCATCGACGAGCTGCGCGCGGAGCTGGCCGAGGAGGCCGTCCGCGACCCGCTCACCGGGCTGCACAACCGCCGGCACCTCGACCGGGCCCTCGCCGCCGCGCTGGCCGCGGCCTCCGGGCAGTCGCCGGTCTCGGTGGTCATGGTCGACGTCGACCACTTCAAGTCGGTCAACGACCGCTTCGGGCACGCGGTCGGCGACCGGGTGCTGCAGTCCGTGGCGCGCGTCCTCACCGGGGCAGCGCGCCCCGGCGACACCGTCGCCCGCCTGGGTGGCGAGGAGTTCGTCGTGGTGCTCCCGGGCGCCGGGCAGTGGGAGGCCGCCGCCCGTGCCGAGGAGCTCCGCCGCCGCTGTGCCGCGCTCGTGGACGAGGGTCCCTGGGGCAGCTGCTCGGTCACGGTCAGCGCGGGGGTGGCCGAGGGGCCTGCCGCCGGCGCCGACCCGGCGTCCCTGCTCGCCGCCGCGGACCGCGCCGTGTACGCCGCGAAGGCCGCCGGCCGGGACCGTGTGGTCGCCGCGGGGGACGTGGCGGCACCCGTCGGCTGACCTCCTGCCGCACCGCGGGGAGCGCCCCGCCGCCGGGCCGATAGGCTCCCCGCCGACGCGCGGCCGAGCGTCCCGCCCGGCCGCCGCTGCAGCGAACCGGGTCTCGGGAGGTCCAGCAGTGACGGTACGGGTCGGCATCAACGGTTTCGGGCGCATCGGCCGCAACTTCTGGCGGGCCGCCGCCGCCAGCGGCAAGGACATCGAGATCGTGGCGGTGAACGACCTCACCAGCCCGGCGACCCTCGCCCACCTGCTCAAGTACGACAGCATCCTGGGCGTCCTGCCGCAGGACGTCGAGGCGACCGACGACGGCATCTCCGTCGGCGGCGCCGGCATCAAGGTGCTGTCCGAGCGCGACCCCGCCGCCCTCCCGTGGGGCGACCTGGGCGTCGACGTCGTCGTCGAGTCCACCGGCTTCTTCACCAAGGCCGACGACGCCCGCAAGCACGTCGACGCCGGTGGCGCCAAGAAGGTCATCATCTCGGCGCCGGCCTCCGGTGACGACCTGACCATCGTCATGGGCGTCAACCACGAGCAGTACGACGGCTCCCAGACGATCATCAGCAACGCGTCCTGCACGACGAACTGTCTGGCCCCGCTGGCCAAGGTGCTGCACGACGCCTTCGGCATCGAGCGCGGCCTCATGACCACGATCCACGCCTACACCGCGGACCAGAACCTGCAGGACGGCCCGCACAAGGACCTGCGCCGCGCCCGCGCCGCCGCCCTCAACATGGTCCCGACCTCGACCGGCGCCGCGAAGGCCATCGGCCTGGTCCTGCCCGAGCTGAAGGGCAAGCTCGACGGCTACGCCATGCGCGTCCCCGTGCCCACCGGCTCGGCCACCGACCTCACGGTGCAGCTCACCCGCGAGGCCTCGGCCGACGAGATCGACGCCGCCTACCGCGCGGCCGCGTCCTCGGCCCCGCTGCAGGGCTACCTGAAGTACACGGACGCGCCGATCGTCTCCACCGACATCGTCACCGACCCGCACTCGTGCATCTACGACGCCGGCCTGACCAAGGTCTTCGGCCCGATGGTCAAGGTGCTCGGCTGGTACGACAACGAGTGGGGCTACTCGAACCGGCTCGTCGACTCGGTCGAGCTCGTCGGCGCCTCCCTGTAAGTGATGCGCTCCCTCGACGACCTCCTGGCCGAGGGCGTCTCGGGCCGGCGCGTGCTCGTGCGCGCCGACCTGAACGTCCCCCTGGACAAGCAGACCCGCGAGATCACCGACGACGGCCGGATCCGCGCGAGCCTGCCGACCGTCCAGGCGCTGCGCGACGGCGGCGCCCGCGTCGTCCTGGCCGCCCACCTGGGCCGGCCCAAGGGCGCCCCGGACCCGCAGTTCTCCCTGGCCCCCGTCGCCGCGCGGCTCGGCGAGCTGCTCGGCGCCGAGGTGCCGCTGGCCGCGGACGTGGCCGGGGACGACGCCCGCGCCCGGGCCGCCGCCCTCGGTGACGGCGACGTGCTGCTGCTGGAGAACGTCCGCTTCGAGGCGGCCGAGACGTCGAAGGACGACGCCGAGCGCGGGGAGCTGGCCGACCGGCTGGCCGCCCTGGCCGACGTCTACGTCGACGACGCCTTCGGCGCGGTGCACCGTAGGCACGCGTCGGTGTACGACGTCGCGCTGCGGCTGCCGCACGTCGCGGGCCGGCTCGTGGCCCAGGAGCTCGAGGTCCTCACCCGGCTGACCACCGACCCGGCCCGGCCGTACGTGGTCGTGCTCGGTGGCTCCAAGGTCAGCGACAAGCTGGCCGTGATCGAGGCGCTGCTGCCCCGGGTCGACCGGCTGCTGGTCGGCGGCGGGATGTGCTTCACGTTCCTCGCCGCCCAGGGCCACGGCGTGGGCAGCTCGCTGCTCGAGGCCGACCAGGTCGACACCTGCCGCCGGCTGCTGGCCGAGGCGGGGGACCGGATCGTGCTGCCCGTCGACGTCGTCGCCGCCTCGGCGTTCAGCGCCGACGCCGAGACCTCGGTCGTGGACGTCGACGCGATCCCCGACGACCGGATGGGCCTGGACGTCGGCCCGCGGACCGTCAAGGTCTTCGGGCGCGAGCTCGGGGGTGCGCGCACGGTGTTCTGGAACGGCCCGATGGGCGTCTTCGAGCTGGCGCCCTTCCAGGCCGGGACCCGCGGGGTCGCCACGGCTGTCGCCGCGGTCGACGGGCTGTCGGTCGTCGGGGGCGGCGACTCCGCCGCCGCCGTCCGCACGCTGGGGCTGGACGAGGCCGCGTACGGGCACATCAGCACCGGCGGCGGCGCGTCGCTGGAGTACCTCGAGGGCCGGGAGCTCCCGGGCCTCGCGGTGCTGACCGAGGGCGGGGCCGCCTGATGGCCCGCACGCCCGCCCCCGCGCCCCGGCAGGGGCGCCGGCCGCTGATCGCCGGCAACTGGAAGATGCACATGACGCACCTGGAGGCCATCGGCCTGGTGCAGAAGCTCGCGTTCTCCCTCAAGGAGCCGCAGCTGCAGGCCGCCGAGGTCGTCGTGGTGCCGCCGTTCACGGCCCTGCGCAGCGTCCAGACGCTGGTCACCGGCGACAAGCTCGGCATCGGCTACGGCGCGCAGGACCTGTCCCTGCACGACTCCGGCGCCTACACCGGCGAGGTGAGCGGGGCGATGCTCGCCGCGCTGGCCTGCACGTACGTCGTCGTCGGGCACTCCGAGCGGCGCGCGCTGCACCGTGAGGACGACGCCGTCGTCGCCGGCAAGGTGCAGGCGGCCCAGCGGCACGGCCTGGTGCCGATCCTGTGCGTCGGGGAGGGCCTGGAGGTCCGCCGCGCCGGCGAGCACGTCGCGCACTGCACCGCCCAGCTCGACGCGGCCCTCGAGGGGCTGACCGCCGAGCAGGTGCAGCAGGTGGTGGGCGGCGGGGGTGCCGGGTCCGGCGGCGGGATCGTGCTCGCCTACGAGCCGGTGTGGGCGATCGGCACCGGCGAGGTGGCCACCCCGGACGACGCCCAGGAGGTCTGCGGCGCACTCCGGTCCCGGCTCGCCGAGCGTTTCGGCCCGGAGACGGGCGCCGTCGTCCGTATCCTCTACGGCGGGTCGGTGAAGGCCGCGAACACGGCCGGGATCCTGGCCGGGCCGGACGTCGACGGTGCACTCGTCGGTGGCGCCAGCCTGGACGCCGACGAGTTCGCGCAGATCTGTCGGATCGCCGCCGACGGGAGCTGACCGCTCCCGCTCGGGGCCGGGGGAGCGGGTACGTGAGCAGCACGCTGGACCGAGTGGCGCAGCGGCGCCCGTCGTGGCTGCGCGGCACCGTCGGCCGGGTGCTCGGCCTGGCGGTCGTCGTCGCGCTGGTCGTCGCGGTGGCGGTCAGCTGCAGCGGCGGCCGGGACGCAGGCGCCGCCGTCCCGGTCCTCGGGGACGGGCCGGACGCCGGCATCAGCGGCGTCCGGGCCCCGTCGGACGTCGACGGCGGCACCCTGCGGGTCGTCGCCGGGGACATCGACAGCCTCGACCCGCAGCGCTCGTACTCCCCGGGCGTGTGGAACCTCATGCGGCTCTACACCCGCACGCTGGTCACCTACTCGTCCACGCCAGGGGAGACCGACACCCTCGTCCCGGACCTCGCCACCGACGTCGGCACCACGCCGGACAACGGGCTGACCTGGACGTTCACCCTCCGCGAGGGGGTGACGTTCGAGACCGGCGCGCCCATCACCTCGCGGGACGTGAAGTACGGCATCGAGCGGTCCTTCGCCTCCGACGTCATCGTCGGCGGGCCCACCACCGTGGTGGACCTGCTCGACGACCCGGGCAACCCCTACCCCGGCCCCTACGCGGACGAGACCCCCGACCGGCTGGGCCTGCCGGGGATCGAGACGCCCGACGACCGCACGGTCGTGTTCCGGCTGCGTGCGGCCACCCCGGACTTCCCCGTCGTGCTGGCCCTGCCCTCCAGCAGCCCCGTGCCGATCGCCTCCGACACCCGCGAGGCCTACGGCGGCGACCCGGTCAGCTCCGGCCCGTACGCCATCACCGCCGTCGACGACCACGGGATCGTGCTCGACCGCAACCCGCAGTGGACCCGCGCCACCGACGACGTGCGGACGGCGCTGCCCGACCAGGTCGTCGTCCGCCGGGGGCTGTCCGGGCTGGAGCGCGACCAGGCGCTGCTGGCCGGCTCCGCCGACGTCGACATCTCCGCCACCGGCGTCCAACTGGTCACCCAGGCGCGGGTGGAGGGCGGTGCGGGCGGGGACGTCGCGCTGGCCGACCGGGTCGACGAGGTGCCCACCGGGGCGGTACGGCTGCTCGCGCTGCCCACCGACGTGGCCCCGATGAACGACCCCGGCTGCCGGGCGGCCGTGGCGGCCGCCGTCGACCGCGCGGGCGTGCAGGAGGCCCTCGGCGGCGGAGCCGACGCGATGGCGACGTCGCACCTGTGGCCCGCGGGCCTGGACGGCGGTCCGGAACAGTCGGCGGGCGGTGCCGACCCCGAGGCGGCCCGGGAGGCGCTGGCCGCCTGCGGGATGCCCGACGGCTTCAGCACCGTGCTCGCGGTCGCCGACGCCCCGGCCAGCGTCGCGGTGGCGCAGGAGCTCGCCGACCAGTTCGCGGAGGTCGGCATCACCGTCGAGGTGCGGCCGCTGCCGGCCGGCACCTTCTACGCCCGGGACGTGGGCGACCCCGACAACGTGGCGGCCAACGGCTACGGCATGGTCCTGGCGACCTGGACGGCGGTCGTGCCGACGCCCTCGGCGTTCCTGGTCCCGCTGGTCGACGGCCGGTCGGTGAGCCGGGTCGGCAACACCAACTACGCCCGCCTGGTGGACCAGGGCATCACCGGGCTGGTGGACGCCGCGGTCGCGGCCGGGACGGACCCCGCCGCCGCCCGTGCCGCCTGGCGCGACGTGGCGACCGCGGCGGAGGCCACCGGCGCCTACGTGCCGCTGGCCGAGACGCGGGTGCAGCTGCTCGCCGGGCAGCGGTTGCGCAACGGCGTGGTCATGGAGCCCTACAGCGGCTACGACCTGGCCACCGCCGGGGTCCGCTGAGCGCTCCGGTCCGCCCGCCGGGTCGTTGCCCGGGGCGCCGGACGCGCTCGGCTACCCTGGGCGCATGGTCGAGCTGGTCCTCAACGTGCTGCTGGTGCTCACCAGCGTGCTCCTCGTGGTGCTGATCCTGCTGCACCGCGGCAAGGGCGGTGGGCTCTCGTCCATGTTCGGCGGCGCGGCCTCCTCCTCCCTGTCGGGGTCGTCCGTGGTGGAGAAGAACCTCAACCGGCTGACCGTCTTCACCGGGCTCATCTGGGCCGTCTGCGTCGTCGGCCTGGGGATCCTGCTCAAGGTCTGACGGAGGACCCGCCGGCCCGGGCCTCGCGCGCCCGGAGCCGGTGCCTGCGGCCCGACCACGGGATGCGGGCGAAAACGTGACCTGGAACCCCCTCGCCAGGCCCTAGACTCCCGACGGCGGCGCGTCCGGCGCCGCGGGTTCGGGGCTGGAGTCCAGGGGGCGCTCGTGGCTGGTGGGAACGCGATCCGGGGTTCGCGGGTCGGTGCTGGACCGATGGGTGAGGCGGAGCGCGGCGAGGCGGCTCCGCGCCGTCGGGTGGCCTTCTTCTGCGCCCAGGCGCACGAGACGCGGGTCTCCTTCGCGTCCGACGCCGACGTACCGGAGCTGTGGGACTGCCCCCGCTGCGGCCTGCCGGCCGGTCAGGACCAGGCGGCGCCGCCGCCGGCTCCGCGCACCGAGCCGTACAAGACGCACCTGGCCTACGTCCGCGAGCGGCGCTCCGACGCCGACGGCGACGCCCTCCTGGAGGAGGCGCTCGCCAAGCTCCGGGCCCGCCGCGGCGCCTGAGCCGGGGAACTCCCGCCGCGGCCCCGCGCCGCCGGTCCGGCGCGGGGTCCCGGCGTGCGGTCGGCCCGTGCGCGGGTCAGCAGCTGTCGTCGCCGGGGCTGCTCCGCCAGCCGGCCGCGGCGACGTCCCAGTAGCGGGCCCGCCGGTCCACCGGCTCCGCCGGGAACGGCGTGCTCGGCGCCGCCGCGGGGGCGACGATGCGGACCCGCCGCACCTGGGCAGCGGGACGGGCGTGCGGCACGACGGTGGTCATGGGGGTCCTCCGGTCTCTCGTGGGTGGTGGGGACGCGCGCTGCCGGCCTCGCCGGGCGCGGTCAGTGCAGGCCGACGCGGGCCAGGTGGTCGGTGGCGAGGAACGCGGCGCGCAGCTCGGCACCGAGCCCCTCGAAGGGCGAGGTCTGCGACCGGTGCTCGGCGATCGCCGCCTCCCGCCGGTCCAGGACGCCGCTCACGTCGAGGACGTCGGTGATCTCGCCGTCCGGGCGGCCCAGCGACGCCGGGTCCAGGTCGAGGTGGGCGGTTCCCGGTCGCAGCGCCCGCATCTCGTCCAGCCACCGCCGCATGAGCGCGTTCGGCAGGCAGTGCTCGACCAGCAGGGGACGCGGCTCCGCCAGCTCGCGCAGGGCGGCACGAGCGGCGGCGCGCACGTGCAGGTGGTCGCGGTGACCGTCGCTGCCGTCCAGGACGACGACGACGTCGGGCCGCACGTCCTCCACCAGCCCCCGGAGGACGGCGGCGACCTCCGGCACGTCCGCGGCGCACAGCGCGCCCGCTGCCAGGTCGCCGGCGAAGGCGGAGTCCCGGTAGCCGAGCAGCTCGACCCGGCCGGCGCCCAGCCGGGCGGCCGCCCGGTGCAGCTCGGCCTCCCGGACGGCACCCAGGTCACCGGGGTCGGGCAGGCCCGGCCGGAGCTCGCCGGCCTCGCCGCGGGTCGCGCACGCGACGGTCACCTCGGCGCCCAGGGCGGCGGCACGGGCGATGACCGAGCCGCAGCCGAACGCCTCGTCGTCGGGATGGGCGACCGCCACCAGCCAGCGGTCGCCGGGACGGACGTCGAGCAGGTGGTCGCGGACGGCGGTCGTCGAGGTCATGCCGGGAGCATCGCGGTCGCCTCTTGCGGCTTTCCTGCGGTCGGCTGAGTCCCGCCGCCCGCCGCCCGCCGCCCGCCGCCCGCCGCCCGCGGTCCGCGGTCCGCCGCCCGCCGCCCGCGTCAGAGCGCGGCGGTCGCGGCGGCGCGCACGCGCGCCAGGGCCGGCAGCCCGACCCGCTCGCCCCGCTCGGCGACGGACTCCCCGGCGTCGCAGTAGGCCAGGGCCTGGGCCGGGTCGCCGGCGGCCAGGGCGACCTCGGCGAGGAGGGCGAGGAACACCGAGCGGCCGGCCGTGAGCGACTGCTCGACGAGCTCCGCGTGGGCCGCGCGCATCGCGGCCAGCCCGGTCCGCGGGTCGCCGTCGCGCGCCTGCAGCCAGCCCCGCGCGAACCCGACCACGGCCGCGGGGTAGCGCAGCCGCTCCCACCCGGGCTCGTCCATGCGCCGGGTGACGAGCGCGCGGACCCGCTCGACGTCGCCGTCCAGCAGCGCCAGCACCAGCGCCCACCGCCGGGCGAACCCCGCCGCGCCCAGCCCGGCGGCGTCCGCAGCCGCCAGCGCCGCCGCCATCGCCGAGTACGCCTCCGGGCGCCGGCCCAGCGACCACAGGGCCAGCCCCCGGACGACGGCGATGCGCGTCGGCGGCGAGAACGCCAGCGACCGGCGGAGGTCGACGCCCCCGCCCGCGACCGCCTCCTCGGCACGGTCGAGCTGCTCGAGGGCGTCGTCCGGCCGGCCCTGCATCCACCGCACGACGGCGGCCATGTCCGCGGTGAGGTACGTGGCGGTCGGGTCGGCGACCTCCGCGGCGACCTCGGCCATGCGGGCCACGGTGCGGTCGGCGTCGTCGAGGCGGCCGACCTGGCAGTGCAGCAGCGTCGCCGTCCAGAGCAGCTCGGCGTCGTCCGGGCGGGCCGGCCGGGGCGGGTGCCAGGCGTTCACCAGGCGGCAGTACTCCCGGATGGCGGGGCTGTCGTACCCCCGCGCCCAGGCGTCGACGTAGGCGATCCGGCTGCGGGCCCGCAGCTCGGCACGCTCCCGGTCGGGGCTCCCCGACGCGGGGAGGACCGTCAGCAGCCGCTCGGCGGCGTCCCGCAGCGGCTCCAGTGCCGACACGGTGAGTGCGTGGTCGGCGGCGCGCTCCAGCCACGGCACGGCGGCGGCTCCGCCGTCCAGCGCGCGGGCGGCGAGGTGGTGCGCGGCGATCCGCGAGGCCTGCTCGGGGTCGTCCCCGTGCCGTACCGCCAGGCGCTCGGCCAGCGCGCGGTGCAGCCGGGCGCACCGGGTGCCCGGCAGGCCGTCGAGGACCGCCTCGGCGAGCAGCGCGTGGACCAGGGCGATGCCGTCGTCGGTGTCGACGACCAGCCGCGCCCGCTCGGCGGCCTCCAGCGCGTCCAGGGCCGTCCCGACCGCGCAGTCCGTCACGGCTGCCAGGTCGTCGACGGGCAGCGGCCGGCCGGCGACCGCGGCGGCGGCGAGCAGGTCGGCGCCGGGGGCGGGCAGGCGCAGCACGCGGGACCGCAGCACGTCGGCGACCGCGGGCGGGACGGCGGACGCGCTCCCGCCCCCGGAGGGTGCCGCGGCCGCGCCTCGGGCGAGCTCGAGGGCGAAGAACGGGTTGCCCGCCGCGCGCCGGGCGAGCGCGGTCGCGTCGGCCGCGGACGACCCGGGCGCCTCGGCGGACACCAGGCGGGCCAGCGCCTCCTCCGGGAGGGCCGGGAGGTCCAGGCGGAGCACGCGGGGCGAGCGGCCCACCGTGGCGAGGAACTCGGCGAGCACCGGGTCGTCGGCTCCCTCGCCCCTGCGCAGGGCGAGCGCGAGCACCGTGGGCTCCTCCGCGGCGCGCGCCGCCACCCCGCCCAGCAGCTGGAGGGTCGCCGGGTCGGCCAGGTGGAGGTCGTCGACGGCGAGCAGGGCCGGCGGGCTCCCGGAGGTGCCGGGGTCCCGGCCGAGCGACACGGTCAGCGCGTCGCGGAGGTGCACCAGGACCATCGCGGGGTCCGCCCCGGCACCCCCCGCGGCGGCGGTGTCGGCGCCCTCCGGCGTCGGCAGCAGGTCCCGGAGGGGACCGAGGGCGGCGGCGATCCGGGTCCGGCCCGCGGGACCGGCCTCGGCCGCGGCGTCCCGGATCAGCTGCAGGACCGGGGAGAACGGGGCTGCGGACCGGCCGTCGCGGCAGGTGGCCGCCCGGGCGGTGCCGCCGGCGTCGACCACCATCCGGCGCAGGGCACGCAGCAGCGCGGTCTTGCCGATCCCCGCGTCGCCGGTCAGCAGTACGACGCCGCCGGTCCCCGCGCGGGCGGTGTCGACCCAGCTGCGCAGGGCCGCGAGCTCGGCGTCCCGCCCGGCCAGGGGGCTCTCCGGGAGGGCCGGGCGCGGGGCGGCGGGGCGCGGGACGGCGGGCCGCCGGGGGACCAGCTGGAGCGCCGGGTCCTGGTCGAGCACCTGCTGCTCCAGCCGCCGCAGCTCGGGCCCGGGGTCCAGACCCAGCTCCTCCCGCAGCAGCCGCCGGCCCTCCTGGAGCAGGGCCAGCGACTGCGCCTGCCGGCCGTCGAGGTACAGGGCCCGGGCGAGCGTCGCCCGCGCCTGCTCGCGCAGCGGGTGGGCGGCCACGTGCACCTGCAGGGCCGCCACGGCCCGGGCGGCGTCGCCGGCCAGCAGGACCGCCGCGGCGTGCTGCTCGACGGCGGTCAGCCGCAACGTCTCGAGCCGCTCGGCGTCGGCGCGGGCGAAGGGCTCGTCGGCGAACTCCGCCAGCGCCGGGCCGCGCCAGAGGTCCAGCGCGCGCTCGAGCAGCCCGGCGGCGCGGGCGTCGTCGGTCCCGAGCAGCGGGCCGGCCTCGGCGAGCAGCCGCTCGAAGCGGTCCGCGTCGACGTCGACGGCCTCGCGCGGCACCCGGTAGCCCGGCGGCGCGGTGACCAGCACCGACGACCCGGTCCGCGGAGCGCGGTCGGGTTCCAGTGCGCGGCGCAGGTGGGCGACGGCGGTGTGCAGCGACGCGGACACCTTCGGCGGGGGGTGGTCGCCCCAGAGCAGATCGGCCAGCCGCTCGGCCGGCACGACCTGCCCCCGGGCCAGCACCAGGACGGCGAGGACGGCGCGTTGCAGCCGCGCGCCGATCGGCCGCGGGGCGCCGTCCTGCGTCACTTCCAGCGGGCCGAGGAGCCGCACCTCCACCGGGTCACCCGCTGGGGGTCGGGGCGCCGTCCTCCGCCGCGGGGAGCCGGCTCGCGGCCGCTGCGTCGAGCAGCCACCGCGTGGCCCGCCGGCCGTGCACGCCGGCGGCCGGCAACTCGTCCGGCGTCGCTCCGCCCAGGGCCCGTGCCACGGCGTCGGCCTTGCCCTCGCCGGAGACCAGCAGCCACACCTCCTCGGCGCTGCCGATGGCGGCGAAGCCCAGGCTCACCCGCGTCGGCGGGGGCTTCGGGCAGTCGCGCACCGCGACGACGGGACGCTCGTCGCGGACGGCGGGGGAGTCCGGGAAGATCGACGCCACGTGGCCCTCGGGGCCCATGCCCAGCAGCAGGACGTCGAAGCGGGGCAGGGAGCCGCCCTCCGGCGCAGCGGCGGCCAGCTGCCCGGCGTACCAGTCGGCGGCGTCCTCGGGACCGTCGAAGCCCACGTCCGACGCGGGCATGGGGTGCACCCGCTCGTCCGGCACGCCCACCGGGTCCAGCAGCGCGTCGCGCGCACCGAGCTCGTTGCGCTCGACGTCGTCGGAGGGGACGAACCGCTCGTCGCCCCACCAGACGTCGACGGCGGTCCAGTCGACCCGCTCGCGGACCGGCTCGGCGGCCAGCTCGGCCACGTGCCGCAGGACCGCGGTGCCGATGCCGCCGCCGGTGAGGACGACCGACGCGGTGCCGTGCACGGCCTGCGCCGCGGCCAGCCGCGCCACCAGTGCCGTGGCGACCGCGCGCGCCAGCGTCTCCGCGTCCGGCTGGACGACGACGTCGGGCACCGGGGCGCCGTCCCCGCCGAGGGCGCCGGCGATGCGGTCGCCGGGGGAGAGGCTCATGCGACCGGCGCCGACGGGTCGGACCGCTCGGCGGCGTTGCGCTCGCCGTTGAGGGCGACGTCGTCGGTGCCCGCGGAGTCCTCCGGCACCGTCGGTGCGGCAGCGGCGGCGGTCCCGGCGTCCCCCGACCCGTCCCGGGCGGCGTCCGCGGCGTCCTCCGCGGCGTCGTCCGCCTCGTCCTCCGTGGCGTCGTCGGGACGGGCCGGGTCGAACCACACGTGCTCGCGCACCGGCGCGCGGGCCGACAGGCCCGAGGAGCCGGTCGCGGCCTCGAGGGCCTCGGCGTAGGGCTCGTCGGGATCCAACCGGCGCAGCTCCTCGCCGAGCAGGTCGCCGAGCGGCCGGTCGGGGAGCGGGACGGTGGCGTCGGGCCGGTAGGGCTGGGTGAGGACGGCGCCGCCGCGCCGGTCGGCGCGCACGGCCACCTCCTCGTCCTGGTCCAGCTGCAGGACGACCGAGTCCACCCCGCTGGGCCCGGGCCGGCGGGCGCCCCCGACGACGTCGACGGCGCTGCCGCACCGCGACGACAGCCAGCCGGCCAGCAGCCGGGCCGAGGCGTTGCCCGGGTCGCCCTCCACCCGGCCGCCGACGACCCGCACCGCGTCCCCGCGGCGCCCGGAGACGGCGTCGAGGGTGGAGGCCAGGGCCGAGCGCCAGGGGGTGCTGCGGGTCCACGCCAGGTCGGTGTCGCCGGGCGCGTAGTCCCGGGCGCGGGTGCGCAGTGCGGACAGGTGGTCCTCGGCCAGGGAGCTGTCGGTGATCCGGCGGTCGGCGATGACGGCGAGCGCGTCGGTCTGCATCCGCTCCGGGGCCGGGGCGTGCCACCAGGCCACCACGGGCGCGTCGGCGGCCAGCAGCGGCAGCACGACCGACTCCGCGTGCAGGGCCAGCCGGCCGTACATCCGCATGACCACGGCCTCGCCCGGCCCCAGCCGGCCGCCGATGAGCACCTCGGCGTCCAGCCGCGGCACCGGCGCCTCGATCTGGCGGCGGACCACGACGAGGATCCGGCAGGGGTGCTGCGCGGAGGCGACGGTCGCGGCCTCCTCGGCCTCGGCCACCCGGGCCTCGTCGGCGACGACGACGAGGGTCAGGGCGACGCCGGACAGCACCGCCCCACCGGTCCGCCGCTGCGCGGCCAGCTCCTTGACGACGGCGGAGCCGGTGGTGTCCCAGAGGGTCGTCATCGGGTCTCCTCGCGAGCGGTGCGGGCGGGGCGGTCGGGGGAGGGGCGGCCGGTCCGGGACGCGGTCACGGGCGCCGCCACCGGCGACCCTCGGCGGCGAGCATCTCGTCGGCGGCCCGTGGGCCCCACTCGCCGGCGCGGTACGGGTGCGGGGTGCTGCCGGCCCAGAACTCCTCGAGCGGGTCGATCACGGCCCAGGACGCCTCCACCTCGGCGTTGCGGGGGAACAGCGTCGCGTCGCCGAGGAGGACGTCGAGCAGGAGGCGCTCGTAGGCCTCCGGGCTCGCCTCGGTGAACTGCTCGCCGTAGAGGAAGTCCATCGAGACGTCGCGGACCTCCATCACGCTGCCGGGCACCTTCGACCCGAACTTGAGGGTGACCCCCTCGTCGGGCTGCACCCGGACGACGAGCTGGTTGTTGCCCAGCTCCTCGGTGTCGGTGTCGGCGAAGGGCAGGTGCGGGGCGCGCTTGAACACCAGCGCGATCTCGGTGACCCGGCGGGGGAGCCGCTTGCCCGTGCGCAGGTAGAACGGCACGCCCGCCCAGCGGCGCGTCTCCACGCCGAGCCGGACGGCGGCGTAGGTCTCGGTGGTCGACGCGGGGTCGACCCCCTCCTCCTGCTGGTAGCCGTGCGCCCGCTGCCCGGCCAGCCAGCCCTGCTGGTACTGGCCGCGGATGGCGGCGGTGGCGAGGTCCTCGGGCAACGAGACAGCCCGCAGGACCTTGAGCTTCTCGGTGCGGATCTCCTCGGCGGAGAACTCGACCGGCTCCTCCATGGCGGTCAGCGCCAGCAGCTGCAGCAGGTGGTTCTGGAGCACGTCGCGGGCGGCGCCGGTTTTCTCGTAGAAGCCGGCGCGCCCGCCGATGCCGACGTCCTCGGCCATGGTGATCTGCACCGAGTCGACGTGGTGGCCGTTCCAGATGGGCTCGAACAGCGTGTTGGCGAAGCGCAGCGCCATCAGGTTCTGGACGGTCTCCTTGCCCAGGTAGTGGTCGATGCGGAAGACGTCGTCGGCGCTGAACACCGAGTCCACGAGCTCGTTGAGCTCGCGGCTGGAGGCCAGGTCGGTGCCGAACGGCTTCTCCACGACCACCCGGCGCCAGCGCTCCGCGGTGCTGTCGGCCATGCCGGTGCGCTGCATCTGCTTGAGCACGACCGGGAACATCGCCGGCGGGATCGACAGGTAGAAGGCCGCGTTGCCGCCGATGCCGTGGCTGCTCTCCAGGTCGGCGAGCGCGCCGGCGAGCTCGTCGAAGGCGTTGTCGTCGTCGAACGAGCCCTGCACGAACCGGACGCTGC
Organism: Blastococcus sp. CPCC 205250; assembly: GCF_019799925.1. Lineage (GTDB taxonomy): Bacteria > Actinomycetota > Actinomycetes > Mycobacteriales > Geodermatophilaceae > Trujillonella. The sequence continues at coordinate 115,132 of NZ_JABGCG010000011.1, forward strand.
CCGCCAGCCGCTCCCACACCTCCTCGCGCCAGGGGGTGCGGGCGGCCTTGCGCGCGGCGTCACGGGCCAGCTCGGCGAAGTCCTGGTCGCCCCAGTCGCGGCGGGCGAAGCCGAGCAGCGCGAAGTTGGTCGGCAGCAGGCCGCGGTTGGCCAGGTCGTAGACCGCGGGCAGCAGCTTCTTGCGCGCCAGGTCGCCGGTGATGCCGAAGACGACCAGCGCGCACGGGTCGGGGACCCTGGGGAGCCGCCGGTCCCGCGGGTCGCGCAGCGGGTTGACGATCAATGATCCGTCCTGTCTCCGGAGGGGTCAGTCACCTGAGGGCCCGCCGGCCGTCACTTCTTGTCCTCGAGCTCGCTCTTCACCGAGGCGGTGAGCTCGTCCCAGGAGTCGACGAACTTCTTCACGCCCTCCTCCTCCAGCACCCGGAAGACGTCGTCGAGGTCCACGCCGGCGTCGCGCACGGCCTGCATGACCGCCGCGGCGTCGTCGTAGGCCTTCTGCACGGGCGTGCCCGGGGTGCCGTGGTCGGCGTAGGCCATCAGCGTCTTCTCCGGCATCGTGTTCACGGTGCCGGGGGCGATGAGCTCGCTGATGTAGAGCGTGTCGGGCAGGTCGGGGTTCTTCACACCCGTGGAGGCCCACAGCGGCCGCTGCGGACGGGCGCCCTTGGCCTCCAGCGCCTTCCAGCGGTCGGAGGAGAAGACCTCCTCGTAGGCCTGGTACGCCAGCTGCGCGTTGGCCACGCCCGCCTTGCTCTTCAGCGAGGCGTCGGCGCCGGCCTCCTCGAGCCGCTTGTCGATCTCGGTGTCCACGCGGGACACGAAGAACGACGCCACCGAGGCGATGCCCGACAGGTCGGCGTCGGCGTCCTCGGCCAGCCGCTCCTCGAGGCCGTTCAGGTAGGCGTCCATGACCTTGCGGTAGCGGTCGGGGCTGAAGATCAAGGTGACGTTGACACTGATGCCCCGGGCGATCGAGGTCTGGATGGCCGGCAGGCCCGCCTCCGTCGCCGGGATCTTGATGTAGAGGTTCGGCCGGTCGACCAGCCACCACAGGTGCGCGGCCTCGGCCGCGGTGGCGTCGGTGTCGTTGGCCAGGCCGGGGGCCACCTCGAGGGAGACCCGGCCGTCGCCGGGCTGGCGTGCCGCGACCGGCGCCAGCAGGTCGCAGGCGTCGCGGACGTCGGCGGCCGTGATGGTCCGCAGCGCCTCCTCGACGCTGACCGACCGCACGGCCATCGCATGCAGCTGGTCGTCGTAGGACTCCGACCCGCTGATCGCCGCGGCGAAGATGGTCGGGTTGGTGGTGACGCCGACGACGCTGTGCTCGTCGACCAGGGACTGCAGGTTGCCGCTGCGGATCCGGTCGCGGGACAGGTCGTCGAGCCAGACGGCGACTCCGGCGGAGGAGAGTTCGGCGAGGTTCTGGTTCTGGGTCATGAGGTGCCTTCCTGGGTGAGCCTGGAACGGCCTCGTCGCAGGGGCCCGCGACGGGCGTGCGAGTCGTGGGGGGGGCGACGGGGTCCTTCGTCAGCGGTCGCCGGTGGGGTGGGGGAGACCGCCGGTGGCCGCGACCGGGCCGGACGGGACGGCGGTGCCGGACGCCGCCGCCTCGATGCTCTCCCGGGCCGCGGTCACGACCGCCTCGTCGGTGAGCCCGAACTCCTCGTAGAGGACGGAGTAGCTGGCGCTGGCGCCGTAGTGGGTCAGGCCGACGATCCGGCCGGCGTCGCCGACGAACTCCCGCCAGCCCAGGGGCACGCCGGCCTCGATGCTCACGCGGGCACGGACCGTCGGCGGCAGGACCTCGTCCTTGTAGGCCTGGTCCTGGTCGGCGAACCACTCGACGCACGGCACGGAGACCACCCGGGTCGGCACGCCGTCGGCCTCGAGCCGCTCGCGCGCGGCCATGGCGATCTGCACCTCCGAGCCGGTGCCCAGCAGGATCACCTGGGGGCTGCCGTCGGAGGCGTCGGCCAGCACGTACGCGCCGCGCGCCGTCCCCTCGGCCGAGCCGAACCGCTCGCGGTCGAACACCGGGAGGTTCTGCCGGGACAGCAGCAGGCCGGCCGGGCGGTCGTTGTTCTCCAGGATGGTCCGCCACGCCACGGAGACCTCGTTGGCGTCGGCCGGGCGGACGACGTCCAGGCCGGGGATCGCGCGCAGCGCCGCGAAGTGCTCGATCGGCTGGTGCGTCGGGCCGTCCTCGCCCAGGCCGATGGAGTCGTGGGTCCACACGTAGGTGACCGGCAGCTGCATGAGCGCCGCCAGCCGGACCGCCCCGCGCATGTAGTCGGAGAAGGTGAGGAACGTGCCGCCGTAGACGCGGGTGCCGCCGTGCAGGGCGATGCCGTTCATGATCGCGCCCATGGCGTGCTCGCGGACGCCGAAGTGCAGCGTGCGCCCGTACGGGCCGCCGGACCACATCTTCGTCTGGCGGTCGGCGGGCAGGAACGACGGTTCGCCCTCGACGGCGGTGTTGTTGCTCTCCGCGAGGTCGGCCGAGCCGCCCCAGAGCTCGGGCAGCCCCGGGTAGAGCGCGGCGAGCGCCTTGCCGCTGGCCTTGCGGGTGGCCACGCCCTTCTCGTCGGCGGGGTACGTGGGCAGGGCGGCGGCGAAGTCCTCGGGCAGCCGCCGCTCGGCCATCCGGGCCAGCAGCTCCGCCCGCTCCGGGTTCGCCTGCGCCCACGCGTCGAAGCGCTCCTGCCACTCGGCCTGCGCCGTGCGGCCGGACTCGACGACCGACCGGGCGTGGGCGAGCACCTCGTCGTCGACCTCGAAGGTCTTCTCCGGGTCGAAGCCCAGCACCTCCTTGGTGGCGCGGACCTCGTCCTCGCCGAGGGCCGAGCCGTGGGCGGCACCGGTGTTCTGCTTGTTCGGCGAGGGCCAGCCGATGATCGTCCGCAGCACGATGATCGACGGACGGGACGACTCGGCCTTGGCGGCGGCGAACGCGGCGTCGACGGCGGCGAGGTCCTCACCGTCGTCCACGTGCTGCACGTGCCAGCCGTAGGCCGCGTAGCGCGCGCCGACGTCCTCGGTGAAGGCGACGGTCGTGTCGTCCTCGATGGAGATCTTGTTGTCGTCGTAGACGAGGACGAGGTTGCCCAGCTTCTGGGTGCCGGCCAGCGAGGAGGCCTCGGCGCTGACGCCCTCCTCCAGGTCGCCGTCGGAGCAGAAGGCCCAGATGGTGTGGTCGAACAGGCTCTCGCCCTCGGGGGCGTCCGGGTCGAGCATGCCGCGCTCGCGGCGGGCCGCCATCGCCATGCCGACGGCGTTGCCCACGCCCTGGCCCAGCGGACCGGTGGTGGTCTCGACGCCGGGGGTGTGGTTGACCTCGGGGTGCCCCGGGGTCTTCGAGCCCCACGTGCGCAGCGCCTGCAGGTCCTCGACCTCCAGGCCGTAGCCGGCGAGGAACAGCTGCACGTACAGCGTCAGGCTCGAGTGGCCCATCGACAGGACGAAGCGGTCGCGGGCGACCCAGTTCGGGTCCGACGGCGAGTGCCGGAGCCACTTGTGGAACAGCAGGTAGGCCGTCGGCGCCATGCTCATCGCCGTGCCGGGGTGGCCGTTCCCGACCTTCTGGACGGCGTCCATGGCCAGGACGCGCGCGGTGTCGATCGCGCGGCGGTCCAGGTCGCCGAAGCCCTCGGGGAGGGTCGGGTGCGGCTGGCGCGGGTCGCCGGTCGGGGTGTCGCTGGCTGCCTCGGCCGGGGCCTCGGCGGGTGTGCTCTTCGTCTCGCCTGTCATCGTGGCGGTGCTCCCTCGGTGGGCCGGGACGGTCGCGCCGGTCGGGGGCCCGAGCCGGGCGGCGGACGGTGTGCGGTGCGGCGGCCTGCCAGGCCGGTGACCGGCCCCGACGCCGGACCGACGACCGCGCCGTCGTCGACCTCGTCGTCGCCCTCCGGCCCTACCCGCTGCACCCGCAGCACCAACCTGCCCGACCCTAGTCATCCGTGCCGGGGGACCGCGCGGTCCCGGGCTACAGTGGCCTGGTTCGTATCCCGGCCGGAGAGGACACCGTGCTGTCTGCGTCCCCGGTGGACCCGCGGTGACCGCGGTCTCCGAGCGTCCCGCCGTCGCCGCCCGCCGGCTCTCCGCGGTCGTGGGCGCCTACGTGGCGTTGACCAAGCCCAAGCTCGTCGAGTTGCTGCTGGTCACCACCCTGCCGGCGATGATGCTCGCGGCGGGTGGCTGGCCGTCCTGGGGCCTGGTCGGCGCCACGATGGTCGGCGGGATGTTCGCCGCCGGCGCGGCCAACACGTTCAACTGCTGGTACGACCGCGACATCGACCGCCTGATGTCGCGGACGCGCAACCGGCCGATCCCCGCCGGCGTCGTCACGCCGAACGCGGCACTGGTCTTCGGCGGGGTGCTCGCCACGGCCTCGCTGGTCCTGCTGTGGGTGGCCACCACGCCGCTGGCCACGGCGCTGGCGGCGGTGGCGATCCTGGCCTACTCCGTCGTCTACACGATGGTGCTCAAGCGCCGGACCCGGCACAACACCGTCTTCGGGGCCTTCCCCGGGGCCGCTCCGGTGCTCATCGGCTGGGCGGCGGTCACCGGCTCCCTGGAGTGGCCGGCCGTCGTCTTCTTCGCGATCGTCTTCTGCTGGCAGATGCCGCACTTCTGGGCGCTGGCCAGCCGGTTCCGCGAGGACTACGCCCGCGCCGGCGTGCCCATGCTCTCGGTCGTCGCCGGGCCGGTGAGCGTCGGCCGGCAGTCCGTGGCCTGGGCGTGGGGCACGCTGGGCGCGACCCTCCTCATGGGGTCGATCACCCCCGCCCTGGGCTGGGCGTTCGCCATCGGCGGCGGCGCGCTGGGCGCCTGGTACGTCATCGAGACCCACCGGTGGCTGGACCGCATCCGCAGCGCGGTGCCCGACCGCCCGATGCGCCTGTTCACGGTGTCGATCACCCAGATGACGCTGCTGTCGGTCGCCATCGCGATCGACGTCCTGCTCTAGCGGGAGGCCCCCCCGGCGCTGCCCACGGGCAGTGTGCGCTGGGGGCTCGTCCTGCGGCCGGATTGCGCACTGGGCGCACAGTGCTCGTGGTCCGGGTCGCTCAGCGGGTGGCGGAGGCCGGCTCCGGTGCGGTCTCCAGCGGCAGCTCGGACGCCGGACCGCGGACCGACCACACCAGCCGCGCGGTGTAGGCGGCGACGAGGACCGCCCCGAGCATGTGCAGCAGCACGAGGACCGCGGGCAGGTGCAGGAAGTACTGCACGTAGCCGACCACGCCCTGCAGCGCCTGGAGGACCAGCAGGTCGCGGGCGGCCCGCCGGGAGCGCCCCGCCGTCTCGGTGGCGTACAGCGCCACCAGCAGCGCGACGGTGAGGCCGACGAGCAGGAAGACGACGTCGGCGTGCAGCTGGCTGACCAGCTCCGCGTCGAAACCCATCCGGTCCACGCGCAGCGTGCCGGAGGCGTCCTCGGCCAGGTCGCCGCTGTGCGGCCCGCTGCCGGTGACGACCGTGCCCAGCGCGAGCACGGCCGCGGTGACGGCGGCGATGCCGGTGACGAGCAGCGCGAACGGACGGCGGACCAGCAGCTGGCCGACGCCGGTCTCCCGGCTGCGCAGCCACAGGACGGTCATCAGCGCCACGAGGACGGCCGAGAGCAGGAAGTGTGCCGCGACGGTCCACGGGTTCAGCCCGGTCAGCACGGTGATCCCGCCGAGCGCGGCCTGCACGGGGATGCCCAGGAAGCCCAGGACGGCGAGCGGGCGCAGGTCGCGGCGGGGCGAGCGCCACACGACCACGAGCGTGGCCAGCGCGATGATCCCCAGCACCCCGGTGAGCGTGCGGTTGCCGAACTCGATGAGGCCGTGGCCGGCCAGTTCCTCGGTCGGCACGAAGCTCGCGTCGGTGCAGTTGGGCCAGGTCGGGCAGCCCAGCCCCGAGCCGGTGAGGCGCACCGCGCCGCCGGTCACGACGATGAGCCCGTTGGCCACCGCGTTGGCCAGGGCCACCCGGGAGATGGTGCGGGAGGAGAACGAGGCGGGCAGGACCGGCACGACCCGATGCTAGGCGGTCCCGGGAGCGCGGCAGGGCCGGTCGGGCGTCCACGGGCGGGCGTCCGTGAGGTGCGTCACGGGCAGGACGGACGTCACGCGGGCGGTTAGGTCGGCCTTGGTTGCAGCCGTCGGCAAATAGGTCACACTCGTGTTGTGGAAACCGAGGACCGGAGCACGCGGCACCGCGTCACCGCCCTCCTGGTCGAGCACGGACCGCAGACCGCCTCCGAGCTGGCCGGGCGCCTCGGCGTCTCACCCGCCGCCGTCCGCCGCCACCTCGACGCCTTGCTGGTCACCGGCCGGATCGAGGAGCGGCAGGGTGCGCCCGGAGCCGGTGCCGGCCAGCGCGGCCGGGGCCGCCCCGCCCGCTACTACCACCTGACCGACGCCGGCCGGTCCGCCTTCCCGCACGCCTACGACGACCTCGCACTGACCGCGCTGCGGCACATCGCCTCCTCCCAGGGGCCCGATGCCGTCCGCGCGGTGGCCGAGGCCCAGCTGTCGGGGCTGGAGGAGCGCTGCTCCACCGCGGTGGAGCAGGCGACCGCCGGCCGCGGCGGCGCCCCGGTCGACCGTGCGCAGGCCCTGGCCAGCGCGCTGACCGCCGAGGGCTACGCTGCCGCGGCCTCGACGCTCGCCGGCGGCGGGCAGCTCTGCCAGCACCACTGCCCGGTGGCGCACGTGGCCGCGGAGTTCCCGCAGCTGTGCGAGGCCGAGACGGCCGTCATCGGCCGGCTGGTCGGCACGCACGTGCAGCGGCTGGCCACGATCGCCCACGGCGACGGGGTGTGCACCACGCACATCCCGGGGCCGCTCCCCGGGCTGCCGCGAAGCGGCTCGGAGCACACCCGTGCGGGGAACAGATCGGCCCCCGCACGCCCTGTACCTGGTGACCGGAGAGCGCAGTCAGCACGACCAGGCGCCCCGTCCACCGCCAGCTCCACCCGCCTGTTCGACCGGGAGAGGACGCCCGCATGACCACCACCCAGCAGCCCGTTCCGCTGACCCAGGACGAGCAGATCGACCAGCTCGGCCGCTACCAGTACGGCTGGGCCGACGCCGACGTCGCAGGCTCCTCCGCCCGGCGCGGGATCGACGAGGACGTCGTCCGGGACATCTCCGCGCGCAAGAACGAGCCCGAGTGGATGCTCGAGCGCCGCCTCAAGGCGCTGAAGCTCTTCGGCCGCAAGCCCATGCCCGACTGGGGCTCGGACCTGTCCGGCATCGACTTCCAGAACATCAAGTACTTCGTGCGCTCCACCGAGGCGCAGGCCGCCTCGTGGGAGGAGCTGCCCGAGGACATCAAGAACACCTACGACAAGCTGGGCATCCCCGAGGCCGAGAAGCAGCGGCTGGTGTCCGGTGTCGCGGCCCAGTACGAGTCCGAGGTCGTCTACCACAAGATCCGCGAGGACCTCGAGGAGCAGGGCGTCCTGTTCCTCGACACCGACACCGCGCTCAAGGAGCACGAGGACCTCTTCAAGGAGTACTTCGGCTCGGTGATCCCGTCCGGCGACAACAAGTTCGCCGCGCTGAACACCGCGGTGTGGTCCGGCGGCTCGTTCATCTACGTGCCCAAGGGCGTCCACGTGGAGATCCCGCTGCAGGCCTACTTCCGGATCAACACCGAGAACATGGGCCAGTTCGAGCGGACGCTCATGATCATCGACGAGGGTGCCTACGTGCACTACGTCGAGGGCTGCACCGCGCCGATCTACAAGTCGGACTCGCTGCACTCCGCGGTCGTCGAGATCATCGTCAAGAAGAACGCGCGCTGCCGGTACACGACCATCCAGAACTGGTCGAACAACGTCTACAACCTGGTCACCAAGCGGGCCATCGCCCACGAGGGCGCGACCATGGAGTGGGTCGACGGCAACATCGGCTCCAAGGTGACGATGAAGTACCCCGCCGTCTGGATGACCGGCGAGCACGCCAAGGGCGAGGTGCTCTCCATCGCCTTCGCCGGCGAGGGCCAGCACCAGGACGCCGGCGCCAAGATGGTGCACGCCGCCCCGAACACCTCGTCGAACATCATCAGCAAGTCGGTGGCGCGCGGCGGTGGCCGCACCTCCTACCGCGGCCTGGTGCAGATCGACGAGGGCGCGCACGGGTCGCGCTCGACGGTGAAGTGTGACGCGCTGCTGGTCGACACCATCAGCCGCTCGGACACCTACCCCTACGTCGACGTCCGCGAGGACGACGTCTCCATGGGCCACGAGGCGACGGTCTCCCGCGTCAGCGAGGACCAGCTCTTCTACCTGATGAGCCGCGGCATGACCGAGGACGAGGCCATGGCCATGGTGGTGCGCGGCTTCGTCGAGCCGATCGCCCGCGAGCTGCCGATGGAGTACGCCCTCGAGCTCAACCGCCTGATCGAGCTGCAGATGGAAGGTGCCGTCGGCTGATGTCGGTCCCACACGACACGGGTACGGACGACCAGACCACCCTGACCACCGACTCGGCGGTCCTCGCCGGCGAGCTGTTCGCCCCCGGCGTCGGCGCGCAGGCCGGCCCGCCGACCACCCCGGCAGCCGGCACCGGCACCGCCGGCGAGGCGTCCCCCGGGGCGCACTCGCACGGCGGGCCGGCGCCCACCGGCTCCCCGGCGGAGCGGTTCACCTCCGCCGACCCGGAGGCGTTCGGCGAGCCCACCGGCCGCGAGGAGGACTGGCGCTTCACCCCGATGCGCCGGATCCGCCCGCTGCTGCAGGGTGCGCCGTCGGACGCGCACCTGCAGTGGGACACCGACCTGCCCGCCGGCGTCGAGCTGACGAGCGTCGAGGCCGACGACCCGCTGCTCAAGGGCCTGCCCGAGCCGGTCGACCGGCTCGCCGCGCTCACCCGGCAGCGCAGCGGCGGTGCGGCCGTCGTCCGCGTGCCCGCCGAGGCCCAGCTCGACCGCCCGGTGACCCTGCGGCTGACCGGCACCGGCAGCGAGGACGTCGTGTGGGGGCAGCTCGTCGTCGAGGTCGGTGCGTACGCGAAGGCCACCGTCGTGCTCGACCACAGCGGCGCCGCGCGCTACTCCGGCGGCGTCTCCGTCCTCGCCGGTGACGGCGCGCAGGTCACGCTCGTCTCCGTGCAGGACTGGGCGCCCGACAGCGTCCACGGCGGCCAGTACGACACCGTCGTCGGCCGTGACGCCAGCGTCAGCCAGGTCGTGGTGACCCTCGGCGGCGACCTCGTCCGGCTGGTCAGCAACGTCGCCTACGCCGGCCCGGGCGGGTCCGCCGAGCTCTACGGCGTCTACTTCGCCGACGAGACCCAGCACCAGGAGCACCGGCTCTGGGTCGACCACGCCGTCCCCAACTGCCGCAGTGACGTCCTCTACAAGGGCGCCCTGCAGGGCGAGCAGGCGCACACCGTGTGGGTCGGCGACGTCCGCATCCGCCCGGCCGCCACCGGCACCGAGACCTACGAGCTCAACCGCAACCTGGTGCTCACCGACGGCGCCCGCGCCGACTCGGTGCCCAACCTGGAGATCGAGACCGGCGAGATCGTCGGCGCGGGCCACGCCAGCGCCACCGGCCGGTTCGACGACGAGCAGCTGTTCTACCTGTGCTCGCGCGGCATCGACGCCGAGACCGCGCGCCGCCTGGTGGTGCGCGGCTTCTTCGCCGACGTCGTCCAGCGGATCGGCATCCCCGAGCTGCAGGACCGCCTCATGGGCTCCGTCGAGGCCCGCCTGGGCGCCCTGCCGGGTCTGGCCGAGCAGCCCGTGGAGGTCTGATGGCCTTCACCCGCCTCTGCTCGCTGGCCGACGTCAAGGAGCCCGGCGCGCTGCGCGTCGAGCTCGACGGCCGCGAGGCCGTGGCCGTCGTCCGCTTCGAGGGCGAGGTGTTCGCCATCGACGACGTCTGCTCGCACGCCGAGGTCGCCCTGTCCGAGGGCGACGTCGAGGAGTACCGCGGCGCCCCCTCCATCGAGTGCTGGCTGCACGGGTCGTGCTTCGACCTGGCCAGCGGCCGCCCCACCAACCTGCCGGCCACCGAGCCGGTCCCCGTCTACCCGGTCCGCGTGGACGGCGACGACGTGTTCGTCGACGTCGACACCCCGACCGGCACCTGAGGAGCGAGAACAGTGTCCGTGCTCGAGATCCGCGACCTGCACGTCACCGTGGGCGACGGCGAGGACGCCAAGGAGATCCTCCGTGGCGTCGACCTCACCGTCCGCTCCGGCGAGACCCACGCGATCATGGGCCCCAACGGGTCCGGCAAGTCCACGCTGGCGTACTCCATCGCCGGCCACCCCAAGTACACCGTGACCGGTGGCTCGGTGACCCTCGACGGCGAGGACGTGCTCGCCATGAGCGTCGACGAGCGCGCCCGGGCCGGGCTCTTCCTGGCCATGCAGTACCCGGTCGAGGTCCCCGGCGTCTCGGTGTCGAACTTCCTGCGCACCGCGGCCACCGCCGTCAAGGGCGAGGCCCCGAAGCTGCGCACCTGGGTCAAGGACGTCAAGACCGAGATGACCGGCCTGGAGATGGACCCGGCGTTCGCCGAGCGCAACGTCAACGAGGGCTTCTCCGGCGGTGAGAAGAAGCGCCACGAGATCCTGCAGATGCGGCTGCTCAAGCCCAAGATCGCCGTCCTCGACGAGACCGACTCCGGCCTCGACGTCGACGCGCTGCGGATCGTCTCCGAGGGCGTGAACCGCTCCCGCGAGGACAGCGACCTGGGCGTCCTGCTGATCACGCACTACACGCGGATCCTGCGCTACATCAAGCCGGACTTCGTGCACGTGTTCATCGCCGGCCGGTTCGTCGAGGAGGGCGGCCCCGAGCTGGCCGACAAGCTCGAGAACGAGGGCTACGCCAGCTACGTCAAGGACTCGGCCGAGCAGGCCGCCACGGAGGCTGCATCCCTGTGACCCAGACCGTCGCGCGTCCCGGTGCCGGGGCGCACCAGGCCCCACTGCCGCTGGACGTCGAGGCGATCCGGGCGGACTTCCCGATCCTGTCGCGCACCGTCCGCGACGGGAAGCGGCTGGTCTACCTCGACTCCGGGGCGACCTCGCAGAAGCCGCGCAGCGTCCTGGACGCCGAGCGCTGGTTCTACGAGAACGTCAACGCCGCCCCGCACCGCGGCGCGCACCAGCTCGCCGAGGAGGCGACCGGCGCCTACGAGGAGGCCCGGTCGACGATCGCACGCTTCATCGGGGCCCGCACCGACGAGGTCGTCTTCACCCGCAACAGCACCGAGTCGATCAACCTCGTCGCCTACGCGCTGTCCAACGCGGCGACGGCGAAGGAGCCGGGGTTCCGCCGGTACGCCGTCGGCCAGGGCGACGAGATCGTCGTGACCGAGATGGAGCACCACGCCAACCTGGTGCCCTGGCAGCAGCTGTGCGAGCGCACCGGGGCGACCCTGCGCTGGCTGGGCCTCACCGACGACGGCCGGCTCGACCTGTCCGACCTGGCGACCGTCGTCAACGAGCGCACCAAGCTCGTCGCGGTCACCCAGCAGTCGAACATCCTTGGCACGATCAACCCGCTCGGCGACATCGTGGCCCGCGCCCGCGAGGTCGGCGCGCTGATCCTGGTCGACGGCGCCCAGTCGGTGCCGCACCAGCCGGTCGACGTGACCGAGCTCGGGGCGGACTTCCTGGTGTTCTCCGGGCACAAGATGCTCGGGCCCACCGGCGTCGGCGTCCTCTGGGGCCGCTACGACGTGCTGGACGCGCTGCCGCCGTTCCTCACCGGCGGGTCGATGATCGAGGTCGTGCGGATGGAGGGCAGCTCCTTCATGCCGCCGCCGCAGCGCTTCGAGGCCGGCGTCCCGATGACCGCGCAGGTGATCGGCCTGGGCGCGGCCGTGGAGTACCTGCAGCGCCTCGGCATGGACAACGTCCTCGCCCACGAGGAGGCGCTCACCGCCTACGCCCTGGACCGCCTGGCGGAGATCCCCGGCGTGACGGTCATCGGCCCGCCCGACACCGTCGCGCGCGGGGGAGCGATCTCCTTCACCGTCGAGGGCATCCACCCGCACGACGTCGGTCAGGTGCTCGACGACGAGGGCATCGCCGTCCGGGTCGGGCACCACTGCGCATGGCCGGTCGTCCGCCGCTACGGCGTCCCGGCGACCACCCGCGCCACCTTCTACGTGCACACCGGCTACGACGACGTCGACGCGCTGGCCGACGGCATCCGGAAGGCCCAGCAGTTCTTCGGTGTTGTCCCCTCGGAAGCCACTGAGGAGGCCTGAGCACGTGCAGCTGGAGTCGATGTACCAGGAGATCATCCTGGACCACTACCGGAACCCGCACGGCCGCGGACTCCGCGAGCCGTTCGAGGCCGAGGTGCACCACGTCAACCCGACCTGCGGTGACGAGGTGACGCTCCGGGTGCACCTGGAGGGCGACACCATCGCCGACGTCTCCTACGAGGGCATGGGCTGCTCGATCAGCCAGGCGTCGGTCTCGGCCATGTACGACCTGGTCATCGGGAAGTCCGTGCCGCAGGCGCTGGAGACCGGCGACCACTTCATGACCCTGATGCAGGCCAAGGGCGACGCATCGGTCGCCGAGAAGCTCGAGGATGAGCTGGAGGACGCCGTGGCGTTCGCCGGTGTGTCCAAGTACCCGGCGCGCATCAAGTGCGCGCTGATGAGCTGGATGGCCCTCAAGGACGCCAGCGCCCGAGCCCTGTCCGTCACCGACCCCGTGGGAGGGCCGAAGGCATGAGCGAGACCACCGAGACCACCGAGGCCGCCGTCACCACCGGCGGCGCCGCCGCCGAGCCGCCGGCCTACAAGTCCGCGCTGCTCGAGGACCTCGAGGAGGCCATGCGCGACGTCGTGGACCCCGAGCTGGGCGTCAACGTCGTCGACCTGGGCCTCGTCTACGGCCTGGACGTCGACGACGACAACGTCGCCGTCATCGACATGACGCTGACCTCGGCGGCCTGCCCGCTGACCGACGTCATCGAGGACCAGGCCCGCACCGCCCTCACCGGCGGCCCCGGGCCCGGCCTGGTCGACGACATCCGGATCAACTGGGTCTGGATGCCGCCGTGGGGCCCCGACAAGATCACCGACGACGGCCGCGAGCAGCTGCGCGCGCTCGGCTTCCGCGTCTGAACAAGGACCCCCTCCTCCTCATCCCTCGCACGCTCGGGACGAGCCTCTGGAGGGGGGCCGTTCCAACGACTCACCTGAGCCGGTCCGCCCCCGTGGCGGGCCGGCTCAGCGCATGTCGGCGACCCGGGCGGCGAAGCCGCCGACCGGGCGCAGCTCCCGGCGGGCACCGAGTGCGAGCAGGCCGACGCCGGCCACCAGCGCGCCGGCCAGCGGCAGCGGCAACGAGGTGACCGCGAGCCCGACCGCGAGCGTCACCGCGGTGCCCGCTCCCACGAGGAACGGCGTGCGCACACCGGCAGCCGCGCCGGCGACCAGCGTCCCCGCCGCGACGGCCAGCACCAGCAGCGGCCGCCCGGCCCCGGACTCCACCACTGAGAGCACCGTCGACGGTGCCGCGGCCACGAGCAGGCCCGGACCCCAGGCCGGCCACGACGCGCCCTGCGCCATCTCCGGCCCGGCGGCGAGCAGCAGCCCGGCGGCCGCCGGCAGCGTGTAGGCCTCGAGCGGGGCGCCGCCGGTCTCCGCGGCGGTCACCCACGCGGCCAGGACCAGGCAGGCCGCACCGATCGCGCGCCCAGGGGCTGCCTCCGGGGCGCGGCGGCCGGCCGCGAGCGCCCACGCCCAGGTCGCGACCCCCTGGACGGCCAGGGCCGCCACCAGCTGGTCACGCGTCCCGCCGACGAGCAGCACCGCGAGCCCGGCGACGGCCGCCACGGCACCGACGACGGTCGCCGGACGGCGGGTGTCCGGCGGCATGCGCAGGCCCCCGGCCAGGGCGGCGACGTACAGGGCGGTCAGCAGCGCCGCGGCGGACCCGGGGCCGAGCAGGCCGGCCGGGAGGCAGAGCAGCACGGCCGCCGCCAGGCAGCCCACCGCGGTGGGGACGGCGGCGGGCCGGTCCTGGCGGCGCCAGCGCGCCACCGCCACGGCCGGGACCGCGGTCAGCACGAGCAGCACCGCGAGCTCCCGCCACGCCGCGGCGGCGGCGAGCTGGGCCACGGCCCCGACGAGCAGGGTCGTGCCGGCCACCAGGGCCACGGGGAGCAGGAGTCCCCGGCGCCACCCGTCGAGCACCGCGGCGGCCACGGCGGCCAGCAGCACCCCCGCGTAGCCCGCGACGACCTCGCTGCCCGGCCCGCCGGACAGTGCTCCGGCGACGGCGATCCCGGACACCAGCCCGGCCAGCACGGGCACGGCACGGGGTGGGCCCAGGAGCGGGGAGACGGCGGCCTCCAGGCGGACGACGAGCAGTCCGGCCGCGGCGGCTCCCGTGAGGACCGCCGACGCAGCCGCGGCCGCGCCGCCGCCGGCCCACGCGGTCGCCATCCCGCCGGTGGTGCCGAGCAGCCACCACGGCGCCGTGGTCACCAGCGCGATCCGGGCCAGCGTCCGGCGGGCGGCCAGCACCACCGCCAGCCCCCCGAGCGCGACGGCGAGCAGGGCGCAGGTGCGCGGCAGACCCGCGGGCACGTCGGTGAGCGCACGCGCTGCGGCCAGCTGGACCGCCGCCCACGCGCCCAGGGGCCACGCCAGCGGGCCGGGCTGCAGGCGCGCGACGCCGGTCAGCGCCAGCGCCAGCAGCGCGGGACCCGTCGGGTGGCCGCCGAGCAGCGGGCCGCCGTCGTGAATCGCGACCCCGGCCAGGACCACCGCGGTCGCCGCCAGCGTCTCCCGGGTGCCGCGCAGGCCGGCGGCCGACGCCCGCGCCGAGACGGCCCCGGCGACGACCGCGGCGGTCAGCAGCCCGGCGCGCGCAGCGGGGTCGCCGTCCCCGAGGGGCGTGCCGACGCCCGCGACCAGCAGCACGGCGCCGACCGCGAGCAGGACGTGCGGTGGCCGGACGCGCGAGGAGAGGTCCGCCACCCCGACCACGCTAGGGGGCAGGCCGCATCGGCGCAGGCCCCGGTCAGCGCATCTGGGTCACCCAGGCGACTGCCTCCCGTGCCTGCTGGCGGCGGCGTTCGTAGGTAGCGCCCAGGACCAGCAGCAGCAGGCCCACCGTGCCGAGGGTGATCCAGCGGGGGAGCAGCGGCGCGTACGGCCCGAGGCGCCCCAGCGCCACCCAGGCCAGGACCGCCGCGCCGACGACGAACGGCGCCTGGCGGTGCGCCAGCGTGCCGATCACCGTCGCTGCGCCCGCGGCGACGACGACGCCGACGGTCCGGACGGCGGACGGCTCGGCGACGGCCAGCAGCGCCGAGGGGACCAGGGCCACGGCCACCGCCGTCCCCTCCGCGGCCCACGACCGCCCGCCGGTGCGGAGGGCGGGCACGGCGAGCACGAACAGGCCGCCGGCCGCCGGGAGCGTGTACGCCTCGACCACCTCCACGCCCGCCCCGCCCGCCGCCGACCAGCACGCCGCCACGAGCGCGGCGACGGCGCCCGCGGCGACCGTGGTCGACCGGACGACCAGCGCGTAGGCGCCGGTGGCCGCGCCGACCACCGCCAGCTGCACGGCGACCTGGCCCCATGCCCCGTCCGAGGCCGTGAGCCCTCCGGCGAGCAGGCCCGCCAGCGCACCGGCGCCCGCCGCGACAGTCTCCTCCGGCCGTGCGGCACGCAGGGACGCCACGGCGAAGCCGGCGGCCGCGACCAGGGCGAGCAGCAGCCCGGCAGCCGGCCGGCTGACCGCTCCACCGGCGGCCGCGAGCAGGACGGCGGCGGCCGGGGCCGCGAACGCCGCGCCGACCGCCGGGGCGCGCAGCCGGGGCAGCCGGACGGCGGCCAGGAGGGCCGGGACGACGGCGGCCAGCACCAGCGGCGCGAGGGCGGTGTACCGCTCGGCGTCCAGCAGGACCGCGGCGCCGCCGAGGGTGAGCACCGTGCCGGCGGTCAGGGTGGCGGCCAGCACGACCGGCAGCCGGGCCGCCAGGACCGCCGCGCTGAGCAGCCCCAGGCCGACAGCGGT
Source organism: Blastococcus sp. CPCC 205250 (assembly GCF_019799925.1). Classification (GTDB taxonomy): domain Bacteria; phylum Actinomycetota; class Actinomycetes; order Mycobacteriales; family Geodermatophilaceae; genus Trujillonella. The sequence continues at coordinate 131,136 of NZ_JABGCG010000011.1, forward strand.
GGCGACGACGGGACCGCTGCGCCCGAGGGCCTCCAGCGAGCCGGTCGCCGCCAGCGCGGTCACCCCGGCGGTGACCCCGGCCAGGGGGACGGCGTCGGGCAGCTCGGCCGCGAGCCCCGGCCGGCGGCGCGCCAGCAGGGCGGCGGTGGCGGCGGCCAGCAGGAGGCCGGTCGCGGTCCACGACGGCGCGGGCGGCTGCTCCCAGGCCACGACCACGCCGAGCAGCGCCGCGCCCCCGGCGGCCAGCGCCGTGAGCACCCGCGCGACGCCACGCAGCCCGACCCGGACGACGACGAGCGCGGCCAGGTCGGCGGCGGCCAGGCCGAGCAGGACCGCCACGCCGGCCGGTCCGCCGGCCTGTCCCTCGGGCAGCAGGAGGAGCGGGACCGGCTGGGCGGCGAGCAGCGCGACCAGCGGCCACGCGACGGTGCTGCGGGTCAGCCGGCCCAGCAGCAGCGCGACGACGCCCACCGCCGCGCAGGACAGGGCCGTCCACAGCCGCAGGGGCACCTCGTCCAGCCCGGCCAGCCCGAGGGCGTGGGCCGCCGCGAGGTCGACGGCCAGCAGCGCCGCCCCGGCGCCGGCCAGCGCCTCCTCGGTCGCGCGCAGCCCCCGCCGTGCGGTCCACGCCGAGGCGCCGCACAGCGCCGCGGTCACCGCCAGCAGGACGGCGGCCTGGCCGGAGACGCCGAGGCGGTTCCAGGCCACGGCGACGAACGCCACGGCCCCGGCCACCAGCAGCAGCGCGCCCAGGGCGAGGAGCACCTGCTGGGGGCTCAGCCGCCGGACGGGCGCGGGCTCGCGCCCGTCCCCACCCCAGGCGCCCCACGGTCCGTCGTCGGGGTCCGGGTACATCGACCCCGGGACGGGCGCGGGCGGCGGCTGGGGCGCCGGCCAGGAGACGGGCGGCGGCGCGTACGCCGGCTCCGGCGCCGCGGGGGACCACGGCGAGGGAAACGGCTCGTGCGGGCGCACCGGCTGCGGGGGAACCGGCGGGGACGCGACCCCGCCGGGCACGGCGCCCGGGACGGCGCCGGGCGTCGCCGCGCGCAGGGTGACCAGCAGGCGGTCGCGGTCGCGGGTCAGCTCGTCGATGGTGGCGCCGATGCGGGCCACGACGAGGGCGGCCTCGCCGACCGCGGGCAGGCCGCACGTCGGGCACGGCGCGGGCCCGCCACCGGCGGCGGGCCGGCCGCACACGGGGCACGGCAGGCCGGGAGGACGCGTCATGATCCGCATCGTGGCCGGAGCGGGTCCCGAACGGGTAACGGCTCACCCGGTCTGTGGACGCCGGATGCAGTCGATGTCACCGGCACTGCGGTGGGGCAGTCGGCCTTCGAGCGCCTACCCTGGGGTCAGTGATCACGACGACCGGCCTCGAGCTGCGTGCCGGCGCCCGCATCCTCATCAGCGGCGCGGACCTGCGGGTGCAGCCCGGCGACCGGATCGGCCTGGTCGGGCGCAACGGCGCCGGCAAGACCACGACCCTCACCACGCTGGCGGGTGAGCGCGTGCCGCACGCCGGCAGGGTCGACGTGACCGGTGAGCTCGGGTACCTGCCGCAGGACCCGCGCAGCGGTGACCTCGACATCACCGCCAGCGACCGGGTGCTGTCCGGCCGCGGGCTCGACGTCCTCAAGGCCCAGCTCACCAAGGCGCAGGTGGCCATGGCCGAGCCGGCCGACGACGCCGAGCGCGACCGGGCCGTCCGCCGCTACGGGCGGCTGGAGGACCAGTTCGCCGCCATGGGCGGCTACGCCGCGGAGAGCGACGCGGCGCGCATCTGCACCAACCTGGGCCTGCCCGACCGGGTGCTCGCCCAGCCGCTGCGCACCCTCTCCGGTGGCCAGCGCCGCCGGGTCGAGCTCGCGCGGATCCTCTTCTCCGACGCCGACACGCTGCTGCTCGACGAGCCCACCAACCACCTCGACGCCGACTCGATCGTCTGGCTCAAGGGCTTCCTCGCCGGCCACCGCAGCGGGCTGGTGGTCATCAGCCACGACGTCGAGCTCCTCGAGGCCGTCGTCAACAAGGTCTGGCACCTCGACGCCAACCGCGCCACCGTCGACATCTACAACCTCGGCTGGAAGCGGTACCTCGACGCCCGCGAGACCGACGAGCGGCGCCGCAAGGCCGAGCGGGCCAACGCCGAGAAGAAGATCGACGCGCTGACCGCGCAGGCGGACAAGATGCGCGCCAAGGCCACCAAGGCCAAGGCGGCGCAGAGCATGGACAAGCGGGCCCAGCGGCTGGCCGCCGGTCTCGACGCCGTGCGGATCCAGGACCGCGTCGCCAAGCTCCGCTTCCCGACGCCCGCCGCGTGCGGCCGCACCCCGCTCACCGCCGAGCACCTGAGCAAGAGCTACGGCTCGCTGGAGATCTTCACCGGCGTCGACCTCGCGATCGACCGCGGGACCCGCGTCGTCGTGCTGGGGTTCAACGGCGCCGGCAAGACGACGCTGCTGCGGATGCTGGCCGGGACCGAGACGCCCGACACCGGCGAGGTGAAGGCCGGGCACGGGCTGCGGATCGGGTACTACGCGCAGGAGCACGAGACCATCGACATGGACCGCACGCTGCTCGAGGTGATGCGGTCCTCGGCGCCGGACTCCACCGACACCGAGCTCCGCCGGATCCTCGGTGCGTTCCTGTTCTCCGGCGAGACCGTCGACCAGCGGGCCGGCACGCTCTCCGGCGGCGAGCGGACCCGGTTGGCGATGGCCACCCTCGTCGTCTCCGGCGCCAACGTGCTGCTGCTGGACGAGCCGACCAACAACCTCGACCCGGCCAGCCGCGAGCAGGTGCTCGACGCGCTGCGCACCTACACGGGGGCGATCGTGCTGGTCACGCACGACGAGGGCGCCGTCCGCGCGCTCAACCCGGACAAGGTGATCATCCTCCCCGAGGGCACCGAGGACACCTGGAGCGAGGAGCTCGCCGACCTGGTGTCGCTGGCCTGAGGGCGGGGCGGCTCCTCCTCAGGACTCCGCCCAGACGCCGAGCTCGTTGCCGCCGGGGTCGGTGAAGTGGAACCGGCGGCCGCCGGGGAACGGGTACGGGCCGTCCACCACCGAGCCGCCGGCGCGCGTCACCGCCTCGACCGACGCGTCGAGGTCGGCCGAGTACAGCAGGACGAGCGGGCCACCCCGGCGCACGTCGCCCTCCCGGCGGATGCCGCCGACCTCCGCCCCGCCGGCGGGGCCGCGGATGCCGGCGTAGTCGGGGCCGTACGCGGTGAACTCCCAGCCGAAGGCCTCCGCGTAGAAGCGCGTCGTGCGCTCGAGGTCGGGAGCGGCGAGCTCGACGTAGTCGATGGCGTGGTGGCGGTGCGAGGGGGTGCCGGTCATGGTCGGCAGCCTGCACCGCGGGGACGACGGTTCCGGCCCGGAGGCGGGGCCCCGCGCTCGCCGCGCGCTCGGACGGACGCTGGGTGATCATGTGTCCCGGGATGCCGTGGTCAGCGGGACAGCGGCGCCAAGGGGACGAGCAGCCGTCCCGACCGGGCCAGGGATGCGCCGGTCGTGTCGGGCTGCTGACGGAGGGGAGTCATGGCCGACTCGAGCACGACGGACCTCGGCAAGGGCAAGCGCATCACCGGCGGGGACCGCACGTCCCTCGCCGACGAGCTGCGCAAGCGCTACGACGAGGGGGAGAGCATCCGGTCGCTGGCCATCTCCACGAACCGGTCCTACGGGTTCGTGCACCGGCTCCTGTCGGAGTCCGGTGCCAGTCTGCGCAGCCGTGGGGGAGCGAACCGCAACAGCAAGAAGGAGGCGTGACCGCCTCCGCCGCCGAGGGCTGGGTGAGGACGGCGCGCGACGGCGCCGTCCTCACCGTCACGCTCGACCGCCCCGACCAGCTCAACGCCCAGACGCCGGCGACCTGGACGGCCCTGGCGGCCGTCGGGGCCTCGCTGGACGACGACGTGCGCGTCGTGGTGGTGCGCGGGGAGGGCCGTGCGTTCTCCGCGGGCCTGGACCGCACCCTCTTCAGCGCCGATCCCTCGACCAGCGGCGGGCTGGGGGAGCTGGGCCGGATGCCGGCCGAGCAGGCCCAGGAGCGGATCCGCGGGTACCAGGGCGGGTTCCGCTGGCTGCGCTCGCCCGGGATCGTCTCGGTGGCCGCCGTGCAGGGCCACGCCATCGGCGCGGGCGCCCAGCTGGCACTGGCCTGCGACCTGCGGGTGCTCACCGACGACGCGAGCCTCCGGCTGCCCGAGGCGACGCTGGGCCTGGTGCCGGACCTGACCGGGACCAGCACGCTGGCGGAGCTGGTGGGCTACTCGCGGGCGCTGGAGATCTGCCTGACCGGGCGCCCGGTGCCGGCCGCCGAGGCGCTGGCGCTGGGCATGGCGAACGCCGTGGTCCCGCGGGAGGGCCTCGACGCCGCGGTCGCCCAGCTGGTCGCGGCGCTCACCGGCCCTCCGGTCGGGGCGGTGCGGGAGACCGCGGCGCTGGTGCGTTCCGCCGTCCGCAACGACCCGGCCGCGCAGGACGCCGCCGAGCGGGCCGCCCAGGCCCGCCGCCTGGCCGAGCTGGCCGCATCCCTGGAGGGCCCGGCCGCCGAAGGGTGACGACGGGGGCGGAATCCCCGGGGGACGGCGGCGGTTGCCGGTTGCCGAGAGGGAAGGAGGTCCAGCCGTGAACAACATGACCTCCATGGCGGCGATGCGCTCGTTCCGCCGCGACCCGTCGGTCACCGAGCGGCAGCTGCCGAAGGGCACGGTCCGCCGCATCCTGGGCATCGCGCGGCCCTACCGGCGCGAGCTGTCATGGTTCCTCGTGCTCGTCGTCGGCTCGTCGCTGATCGGGGTGGTCACCCCGCTGCTGGCCGGCGACATCGTCAACCGGATCGCCTCGCTGCAGGGCACCGCCGGCGACATCGTGCGCATCGCGCTGGTGATCGCCGGGCTCGCGGTGGTCGACGCGGGGATCGCCCTGGGCACCCGCTGGTACTCCTCCCGGATCGGCGAGGGCGTCATCTACGACCTGCGCTCCCGGGTCTTCGAGCACGTGCAGCGGATGCCGGTCGCCTTCTTCACCCGCACCCAGACCGGCGCGCTGGTCAGCCGGGTGAACAACGACGTCATCGGCGCCCAGCAGGCCTTCACCTCGACGCTGTCGGGCGTGGTCTCCAACGTCATCGGCCTCGTGCTCACCGCCGGCGTGATGTTCAGCCTCTCCTGGCAGATCACCCTGCTGTCGCTGGTCATGGTGCCGCTGTTCGTGCTGCCCGCCCGGCGGATCGGCGCCCGGCTGCAGGAGATCACCCGGGAGTCCTACGCCCTCAACGCGTCGATGAACGCGACGATGACCGAGCGCTTCAACGTCGCCGGGGCGCTGCTGGTGAAGCTCTTCGGCCGCCCCTCGGTGGAGGCCGACGCGTTCCGCGGCCGCGCCGCCCGGGTCCGCGACATCGGCGTCCTGTCGGCGATGTACGGCCGCACCTTCTTCACCGCCCTGACGCTGGTGGCCGCGCTGGCCACGGCGCTGGTCTACGGCCTGGGCGGCACCCTGGCCTTCAACGGCTCGCTGAGCCCCGGGGACGTCGTCGCCCTCGCCCTGCTGCTGTCGCGGCTCTACGGCCCGCTGACGGCCCTGTCCAACGTCCGCGTCGACGTCATGAGCGCCATGGTCAGCTTCGACCGGGTCTTCGAGGTGCTCGACCTGCCGCCGATGATCCGCGAGGCCCCCGACGCCGTCCCGGTGCCCGCCGACGACCGGTCGGTGGAGTTCGACGCGGTGTCGTTCAGCTACCCGGCCGCCTCCGACGTCTCCCTGCCCTCGCTGGAGGAGGTCTCCCTCCCCGAGCACGGCGGGCCGACTGCGGTGCTGCACGACGTGTCGTTCCGCGTCGAGCCCGGCCAGCTGGTGGCCCTCGTCGGCCACTCCGGCGCCGGCAAGTCGACGATCGCCAACCTCGTGCCCCGGCTCTACGACGTCACCGACGGCGCGATCCGGGTCGGCGGGGTCGACGTCCGGCAGGCGACCCTGGACTCGCTGCGCGACGCCATCGGCGTGGTCAGCCAGGACGCCCACCTGTTCCACGACACGATCCGCGCCAACCTGCTCTACGCCCGGCCCGACGCCACCGACGAGCAGGTGTGGAACGCGCTGACCGGCGCCCGCATCGCGGCCCTGGTCGGCTCGCTGCCCGACGGGCTGGACACCGTGGTCGGCGACCGCGGCTACCGCCTCTCCGGCGGCGAGAAGCAGCGGCTGGCCATCGCGCGCGTGCTGCTCAAGGCGCCGGGCATCGTGATCCTCGACGAGGCCACCGCGCACCTGGACAGCGAGTCCGAGGTGGCCGTCCAGCACGCGCTGGACACCGCCCTCGCCGGCCGGACGTCGCTCGTCATCGCCCACCGCCTGTCGACGATCCGCAGCGCCGACCAGATCCTCGTCGTCGACGACGGTCGCATCGTGGAGTCGGGCACTCACGAGGAGTTGCTGGCGCTCGGCAGGAGGTATGCCGAGCTGTACCGGACCCAGTTCGCCGACGGCGAGCGTCGGACGGTCGGCGCGGCCTGACCACTACCGTTCCTCCTGTCCCATCAGCACCACAGGGGGAACCGTTGACTTCAGCCCATCCGCAGGACGCGCAGATCCGCGCCCTGTACACCGCGTTCCTCGAGGCGTGGAACCGGCGCAGCGGCGCGGCGGTCGCGTCCACCTTCGCCGACGACGGGGACATCGTCGGCTACGACGGCACGCACACCAGCGGGCGGCTGTCGATCGCGTCGGAGCTGCGCCGCGTGTTCAGCAGCCACCCGACGGCGACCTACGTCGGCCTCGTCCGGTCCGTCCGCCAGATCGCACCTGGCGTGGCCGTCCTGCTGGCCCACGCCGGGGTCATCCCGCCGGGCGAGGAGGACCTCGACCCGGTGCTGCACTGCCAGCAGACCCTCATCGCGGTCGAGGAGAGCACCGGCCGCTGGAAGATCTCGCTCTTCCAGATCACCCCGGTGGCCTTCGCGGGCAAGCCGGCGGCGCGTGACGCGCTGACGACCGAGCTGCGCGGGCTGCTCGCCGTCCGGTGAGCCGGGACGACGTCCTCGTCGACGCGGCCGGGCTCCTCGCGGGGACCGGTCGCGTCGTGCTGCTCGACGTCCGCTGGGCGCTCGGCGACGACCGGGGCCGGGAGCGGTACCGCGAGGGGCACCTGCCGGGGGCCGTCTTCGTCGACCTGGACGCGGAGCTGGCGGACCCGCCCTCGCCCGGCGCCGGCCGGCACCCGCTGCCGTCGGTACAGCGACTGCAGTCAGCGGCGCGGCGCTGGGGGATCGGTGCCGGGAACCGCGTGGTGGCCTACGACGACAGCCGCGGGCTGGCCGCCGCCCGCGCCTGGTGGCTGCTGCGCTGGGCCGGCCTGGCCGACGTCCGCCTGCTCGACGGCGGGCTCGCCGCCTGGCGTGCCGCCGGTGGGCCGCTGGAGACCGGGGACGTCGTCCCGGAGCCCGGCGACGTCACGCTGACCGGTGGCCGCCTGCCGACGCTGACCGCCGACGAGGCGGCCGCCCTGCCGGGTTCCGGCGGGGTGCTGCTCGACGCGCGGGCCGCCGAGCGCTTCCGCGGCGAGGTGGAGCCGGTGGACGCGCGGGCCGGTCACGTCGCCGGCGCCCGCAGCATGCCCACGACCGGGAACCTGATGCCGGACGGCACGTTCGCTCCAGCCGCTGTACTGGCCGGGCGCTTCGCCGCGGTGGGTGCGGTGCCCGGCGCGACCGTGGGCGTCTACTGCGGCTCGGGCGTCACCGCGGCGCACGAGGTCGCGGCGCTGGCCGTGGCCGGGGTCGAGGCGGCCCTGTGGCCGGGGTCGTGGTCGCAGTGGGCGGCGGACCCGGAGCGGCCCGCCGCCGTCGGCCCCGACCCGGGGTGAGCCGGGGTCACGCCGGGCGCAGGGCCTTGGGCACGCCCTGGGGCGGGGCCGAGAACGGCGAGGGGCCGTCCTCACCCACCTCGAACTGGGCCATCATGTCGTGGTCCTCGTGGCTGTTGTTGTGGCAGTGCAGCATGTACCGGCCCGTCCGGGGGCCGAAGCGGGTGATGATGCGGATGGTCTCGTTCTCCGCCAGGTAGACGACGTCCTTCGGGCCGGCGGCCTCGTAGGGGGTGGGCGGCCGGCCGTTGCGCGTCAGCACCCTGAAGTCCACGAGGTGCAGGTGGACCGGGTGGAACCAGCCACCCGAGGAGTTCTCGAGCTCCCACAGCTCGACGTCCCCGAGGTCGGGGTCGGCGACGACCCGGCGGAACTCCGACCGCTCGACGTCCGCCCAGGTCTCGTCGTTGATCGTCCACTCGCTGCCGCCGCGCTGGAAGCGCAGCCGCCGGGTCCGGTCGGCGTGTCCGGCCTGCAGGGCCATCAGCGGGTGCGGCTGGACGGGCAGCGGGCGCGGTACCGGGCCGTTACCCGCCGGGTCCGGGTCCACGTCCAGGACGTCGAAGGCCATGACGCGGTGGGTGTGGTCGTAGTCGATGGAGTTCTCGACACCCAGGTTGCGCAGCTCGACGCGTCGTCCCCGGAACGGCGCGAAGTCGACGACGACGTCGTAGCGCTCGCCCATGGCCATCCGGAGGTCGGCGGTGTCCACCGGGTCGTGCACGAGCCCGGCGTCGGTCCCGACGACGGTGAGGGGAGCGGTCGGCTGCAGCTGGAACCGGTAGCCGCGGGCGATGGAGGCGTTGAGGAGGCGGAGGCGGTACTTCCGCGGCTGCACCGGGAAGGCGGGGTAGGGCACGCCGTTGACCAGCAGGACGTCCCCCATCGGGCCGGAGTCGCCGCGGTCGTCGTGGAGCAGCTGACCGCGGGCGGTGAAGGCGACGTCGGTGACCGTCAGCGGGAGGTCGAACTCGCCCTGCGGCAGCCCGATGAGGTCCTCGGCCGCGTCGAGCACCTGGTACTGGCCGGCGAGACCCATCGCGACGTTCTCGGCCGTGTGGTGCACCGCGTGGTCGTGGTACCACAGCGTCCGCGCCGCCTGGCTGTTGTCGTAGAGGTAGTTCTTGTGCTGCCCCGGCCGGGAGGTGTCACTGGCGTAGCCGTCGTACTGCGGCGCCGACGGGGCGCCGTGCAGGTGGACCGAGGTCGTCGGCTCGTATCCGAACACGGGGTGGCGCAGTGGCAGGTCGTTCAGGAAGCGCACGCGCACCTTGCGGTTGCGCTGGATCCTGAAGGTGGGCCCCGGGAAGGCGCCCTCGTAGCCCCACATCGTCGTGGCGTAGCCCGGCACGAGCTGGGCGGTGAACTGCCGCATCCGGACGTGGTAGACGTCGCGCACGTCCTCGGGCCGGTCGGCCGGGTCGGTCCCGACGGGGGCGAGCACCGGCGGCCGGACGAAGACGTCGTGCCGGGTGAAGGGGCGCGGGACCCGGCTCTCCGGCAGCTCGGAGGCGCGGGCGGCGTCCAGGGAGACGGTGAGGGGGAGCGCGAGGGCGGCGGTGCCCAGGACACCGATCTTGAGGGCGTCGCGGCGGCTGAGGATCGGGTCGTCCATGGTGCGGGTCCGTTCCGGGAGAGTGCTCCGTGCGCCCCCCAGCCTCAGCGCGCCTGACGACCGCGCACAGCCACCGACAGGGGCCCCGGCACCCCCCGCCTCAGGGGGGTCAGTGCAGGACCTTGAGCCCGATCACGCAGCCCACGATGCCCGCGACCAGCAGCAGCCGGAGCACGCTGACCGGCTCGTCGCCGGTGACCATGCCGATCAGCACCGTGAGCGCGGCGCCGATGCCGACCCACACCGCGTAGGCGGTGCCGGTCGGCAGCTCACGCAGCGCGTAGGCGAGCCCCGCCATGCTCAGCACCAGCGCGACGGCGAAGACCACGGACGGCCAGAGGCGGGAGAAGCCCTCGGAGCGGCCGAGGGCCGTCGCCCACACCGACTCCAGGACTCCGGACAGGACGAGCACGAGCCAGGACACGAGGGCCTCCACCGCGGTCGCCGTCTTGTCGCTGTCCGGGTACGGCGCCGCTCGTCCGGGGGCCGGTCCGGGCCCGCCCCCATGGTGTCACGCGGCGCTCAGCTGGCGGGGGCGGCGCCGGTCTCGCAGTTCTCGGAGTAGTAGGCGTCGACCCGCTCCAGCGACGGGCTGATGTCGGCCTCGATGTCCTGCACGGCGGCCTCCGCCTGCGCCTCGGCGTCCGCCGCGTCCGCGTCGATCTCGTCGACGGCGTCGCGCAGGTCGGCGAAGCCGTTGCGCACGACCTGCCAGTCGTCGGTGATCTCGGCCGGGGGCTCCAGCTGGTCGAAGGCGCCGACGGCCTGGTCGAGCACCGGCACGGAGGCATCGAGGCTCTGACCCTCGATCGCCTCGAAGGCCTCGGACAGCCGGCCGAAGACCTCGACGGCGTCCTCGCAGAAGGCGGCCGGGTCAGCCGCCGCCCCGCCGCCGCCGGAGGAGGAGGCAGGGGACGACGCGGTGGACGACGCGGGGGACGAGGAGCTCGACGCCGCACCGGCGTCGCCGTCGGAGTCGTCGCCGCAGCCGGTCAGCAGCAGCGTGCCGGCGGCGGTGGTGAGCAGGGCGGTCGCGACCGGGCGCGAGAAACGGAACACGACCAGACGCTAGCCGGAGGCCGGACGGCCGCCGTCAGCGGCTGAAGTGCGTGACCGGTCGCTCCTGCCGGGCCCCGTCCACCACCACGTCCACGGCCTCGTCGAGGAACGCGACCAGGCCGGCGATCGGCAGCACCGCGGCGGCCGGGAAGTCGTAGCTCCAGGCGACGTCGGCCGGCCCGCCCGCGACCGACCAGTAGCCGCTGGTCCGGCCCTTGTAGGGGCAGTGGGTGCGGGTGTCGCTGGGGGTGAGGTGCGCGAAGCGGACGTCGCTGCGGGGCAGGTACCACCGGGTCGGCAGGCCGGTCTCGAAGAGCAGCACCGGCGACGACGACTCGGCCAGCACGGTGCCGTCGACCTCGATCCGCACCCGGCGCTGCGAGCGGAGGGCGTCGACCCGTGCGTACGGGCTGCGGGGGTGCACGAACACCTCCTCGTCCTCCTCGAACCAGGCGTCCAGCGCCGCCCACTCGAATCGCAGGTGCCCGGCGAGCGGCCCCTCGGCGTAGCACCAGGCCGCGCCCGGCCGCTCGGCGTCGCCGGTCCGCAGGCCGTACCGGCGGGCCGGGCCCAGCGGGCGGTCCTCGTCCACCTCCTCGTCGACGAGCACGGCGGCGTCGACGTCGGCGAGCGGGACGTGGAACTGCGGGTACGGCGGCCACTCCCAGCCGTACCGGGCGCGGGTGGTGTCCAGGACGACCCGGCCGCCCAGGAACGCCCGCACCCGTCGCGGCACCGGCTCGACGTGGCCGACCGGGACGAGGAGCCGCGGATACGTCACGAGGCGATCCTGCTCCTCGCGGGGGTGTGCGTCAGGCGTTCGGGCAGTTCTCGTCGATCCAGTCACTGACCCGCGTGAACGCCGGGCCGACCGTCGTCTCGGCCTGGGCGACGAGCTCGAGCGCCTGCGCCTCGGCATCCGGCGCGGCGGGATCGACGGCCGCCACGGTGTCCCGCAGCTCGGCGAAGCCGGCCCGCGACTCCGCCCAGTCGTCGGCGATCTCCTCCGGCGGCTCCAGGGCGTCGAACGCGCCCACGGCCTGGTCGAGGGCGGCGACGATCCCGGCGACGCCCATGCCCTCGGCGTCGTCGAAGGCCATGTCGACCTCGCCGAACACCTGCTCGCCGTCGGTGCAGAACTCCTCGAGCTCCGGGTCCAGCGTCGGCGACGAGGAGCTGGACGACGAGGACGAGGACGAGGAGGACGACGAGGAGGACGCGTCCGACCCCGGGCTCGCCGAGCCGCTGACCTCCTCGCTGCAGGCGGAGAGCGCGAGGCCGGCGGCGAGGACGGCGGGGACGAGGACCCGGAGTGGACGGCGCACCGCTCCACGCTAGCCAGCGCGGTGGTGCGCTGCCCGGTCAGCTCACGGCGGCGTCGTAGCGGTCGAGCAGGACGGCGGCCAGGCGCTCGTCGGGCAGCAGCGGAGCGGTGACGGCGTCGGCCCCCGCGGCCGCCAGCTTGCCGGCGAAGTGCCCGGGGGCCAGGAGGTAGGCGGCGACGACCACCCGCTCGGCCCCGGCCCGCCGGGCGGCGGCGACCGCGTCGGCCACCGGCGGCTGCGCGGCCGAGCCGTAGCCGGTGGTGACCGGGCCGGCCCAGGAGTGCTGGAGCAGGCCGGCGGTGTCCTCGACGTCGGCCACCGACCGCGGGTCGCTGGACCCGGCCGCGGCCAGCACCACCGCGGTCCGTGGGTCGCGCGGGTCGGCGCCGGCCTCCAGCAGCCGGTCGTGCAGCACCTCGACCAGCCGCGGGTCGGGGCCCAGCGGCCGTGCGGCCACCACACCCGCGGCACCGCGGACGGCGTCGGCGATGTCCACGTGCACGTGGTAGCCCCCGGACAGCAGCAGCGGGACGACGACGGCCCGCCGGCCCTGCGCGGCGAGCCCGGTGACGACGTCGGCGACCGTGGGCGGCTGGACGTCCACGAAGGCCGCGGTGGTGTCCAGGCCCGGGCGCAGCCCACGGGCGGCGAGGGCGAGCTCGGCGACCAGGCGGCGGCCGGTGGCGTTGCGGGTGCCGTGCGCGCAGGCGACCAGTACGGGACGGCTCTCTCGCAGGGGCCCGCCGGGAGCGGGCTGGTGGTCGTGGGCGAGGGGGTCGGTCACCACAGGCCCTGCAGCATGCCGCCGTCGACCGGCAGCATCACGCCGGTCAGGTACGAGGCGGCGGGGGAGAGGCAGAACGCGGCGACCCGGCCGAACTCCTCGGGTCGGCCGTAGCGCGCCAGCGGGATCGCCGCCTCCGCGGCGCGGCGGGCGGCGTCGGGGTCGGCACTGCGGCCGTCGATGTCGAGGATGCGGTCGGTGGCGATCCGGCCGGGCAGCAGCCCGAAGACGCGGATGCCCCGGGGCCCCAGCTCGGTGGCCAGCGACTTCGCGGTCATGGCCAGCCCGGGGCGCAGGCCGTTGGAGATCGCCAGGTGCGGGATCGGCTCGCGCACCGAGGTGGAGAGGACCAGCCCGATCGCGGCGCCCTCGCCGAGCACGGGCACCAGCGCCCGGACCAGGCGCAGGGTGCCGAGCAGCACCGAGTCGACCGCCGCCCGCCAGTCCTCCTCCGAGGAGTCGAGCACGGTGCCCGGTGCCGGCCCGCCGACGCTGACCAGCGCGCCGTCCAGCCGGCCGAGCTGCTCGCGGCCCTCGGTGACGAGCCGCCCGGCCGCGGCGGGGTCGGCCAGGTCGGCCGTCGTCCCGAAGGCGTGGGGCGGGCCGCCCAGCTCGCCGGCGGCCCGCGCGACCGAGTCGGGCGTGCGGGAGCTGACCAGCACCCGCGCGCCGTCGTCGACCAGGGCCCGGGCGGCCGCGAACCCCAGTCCCCGGCTCGCGCCGGTGAGCAGGTAGCCGCGGCCGCCCAGGCCCAGGTCCATCAGGCGGTCAGCCCGCGTCGCGCAGCGAGCGCAGCACGTACTGCATGATCCCGCCGTTGCGGTAGTAGTTCGCCTCGCCGGGGGTGTCGATCCGGACGCGCGCGTCGAACTCCGTCGTCCGACCGTCCGATGCCGCAGCCGTGACCTTCACCGTGCGCGGCGTGGTGCCGTCGTTCAGCGCGGTGATCCCGGTGATCGAGAACTCCTCGTCGCCGGTCAGGCCGAGCGACTCGCGGTCCTGGCCCTCGGGGAACTGCAGCGGCAGCACGCCCATGCCGATGAGGTTGGAGCGGTGGATCCGCTCGTAGCTCTCGGCGATGACGGCCTTGACGCCCAGCAGCGCGGTGCCCTTGGCGGCCCAGTCGCGCGACGAGCCCGACCCGTACTCCTTGCCGGCCAGCACGACCAGCGGGATGCCGGCGTCGATGTAGGCGCGCGAGGCGTCGTAGATCGTCGTCGTCTCGCCGGTCAGGTGGTTCTTGGTGACGCCGCCCTCGGTGCCGGGCACCAGCTGGTTGCGCAGCCGGATGTTGGCGAAGGTGCCGCGGATCATGACCTCGTGGTTCCCGCGGCGCGAGCCGTAGGAGTTGAAGTCGCGCCGCTCGACGCCGTGCTCGGACAGGTACTTCCCCGCGGGGGAGTCGGCCTTGATCGAGCCGGCCGGCGAGATGTGGTCGGTGGTCACCGAGTCGCCGAGCACCGCGAGGGTGCGGGCCCCGGTGATGTCGGAGACCGCGGCCGGCTCGGCCGGCATGCCCTCGAAGTACGGGGGACGGCGGACGTAGGTGCTCTCGGCGTCCCAGTCGAAGGTGCGACCGGTCGGCGTGGGCAGGTTCTGCCACTGCTCGGTGCCGGCGAACACGTCCTCGTAGCTGCGGCCGAACTGCTCCGCCGAGACCGCCTGGTCGATGGTCCGCTGGACCTCCTGCGGGGAGGGCCAGATGTCGCGCAGGAAGACGTCGTTGCCGTCGGCGTCCTGCCCCAGCGGGTCGTTGTTCAGGTCGACGTCCATCGAGCCGGCGAGCGCGTACGCGATCACCAGCGGCGGGCTCGCCAGGTAGTTCATCTTGACGTCGGGGTTGATCCGGCCCTCGAAGTTGCGGTTGCCCGAGAGCACCGAGACGACGGCGAGGTCGGCCTCGTTGACCGCGGCCGACACCGGCTCCGGCAGCGGGCCGGAGTTGCCGATGCAGGTCGTGCAGCCGTAGCCGACCAGGTAGAAGCCGAGCTTCTCCAGGTACGGGGTGAGGCCGGACTTCTCGTAGTAGTCGGTGACGACCTTCGAGCCCGGCGCCATCGTCGTCTTCACCCAGGGCTTGCTCGTCAGGCCGCGCTCGACGGCCTTCTTGGCCAGCAGGCCCGCGCCGATCATGACCTGCGGGTTGGACGTGTTGGTGCAGGAGGTGATCGCGGCGATCACCACGTGGCCGTGGTCGACGAAGGTCTCGGTGCCGTCCTCCATGACGACGGGCGTCCGCTTGGAGGCGCGGCCGGCGTCGCCGCTGTGGGTGACGGCGTCGTGCGGCTTGCCCGCGTCGCCGTTGCCGGACGCGAAGGGGCTGGCCGGGTCGGACGCCGGGAAGGTCTCCTCGACGGCCTCGTCGACGGTCGAGCCCTCGGCGGCGGCGTCGTCGGGCTCGCTGTCGCCGTCCGGGGCGTAGGTCGGCAGGGCCTCGCGGAACGCCTGCTTGGCCTCGGTGATCGCGACCCGGTCCTGCGGCCGCTTCGGGCCGGCGATGGAGGGGACGACGGTGCCGAGGTCGAGCTCCAGGTACTCGGAGAAGGCCGGCTCGCGCGACGCGTCGTGCCAGAGGCCCTGCTCCTTGGCGTAGGCCTCGACCAGCGCGACCTGCGCGTCGCTGCGGCCGGTGAGCCGCAGGTAGGTGGTGGTCTCCTCGTCGATGGGGAACATCGCCGCGGTGGAGCCGAACTCCGGGCTCATGTTGCCGATCGTGGCGCGGTTGGCCAGCGGCACCGCGGTGACGCCCTCGCCGTAGAACTCGACGAACTTCCCGACCACGCCGTGCTGGCGCAGCATCTCGGTGATCGTGAGGACCAGGTCGGTGGCGGTGGCGCCCTCGGGCAGCTCGCCGGTCAGCTTGAAGCCGACGACGCGGGGGATGAGCATCGAGACCGGCTGGCCGAGCATCGCGGCCTCGGCCTCGATGCCGCCGACGCCCCAGCCCAGCACGCCCAGGCCGTTGACCATCGTGGTGTGGCTGTCGGTGCCCACGCAGGTGTCGGGGTAGGCGACCACGCGGTCGCCCTCCTGGCGCGGGAACACCACGCGGGCCAGGTGCTCGATGTTGACCTGGTGGACGATGCCCATGCCCGGGGGGACGACCTTGAAGTCGTCGAACGCGCCCTGGCCCCAGCGCAGGAACTGGTAGCGCTCGCCGTTGCGCTGGTACTCGATCTCGACGTTGCGCTCGAAGGAGTCCGGCGTGCCGAACACGTCGGCGATCACCGAGTGGTCGATGACCAGCTCGGCCGGCGCCAGCGGGTTGATCTTGTCCGGGTCGCCGCCGATCTCGGCCATGGCCTCGCGCATGGTGGCCAGGTCGACGATGCACGGGACGCCGGTGAAGTCCTGCATCACCACGCGCGCCGGGGTGAACTGGATCTCCTCGCTGGGCTCCGCCGTCGGGTCCCAGTTCGCCAGCGTGCGGATGTGGTCGGCGGTGATGTCCGCGCCGTCCTCGGTGCGCAGCAGGTTCTCGAGGAGGACCTTCAGGCTGAAGGGCAGCTTCTCGGAGCCCTCCACCGCGTCGAGCCGGTAGATGTCGTAGTCGGTGCCGTCGACGCTCAGCGTCGCCCGTGCCCCGAAGCTGTCCTTGCTGGCTGCCACTCTTCTGCGCCTACCCCTCGCCGGTTGCGTCGCGGCGTTCCCGTCGCGCTCGTTGCCACCCCCGATCATCCCAGCCCCCGCGGGCGCGTGCGCAGGTGAGGCGACCCTTCCCTCACCCGTGACGTCGCCCACGCCGGGACGCGCCCGGGAGGGCGGGACGGGCGCGGCACGGTCGGCCGACCCCTCCTACGGTGGACGGCGTGACCGGCGCCGTCCCCGATCCGCTGCCCGACTGGCTGACCGCCGCCCGTCGGGTCACCGTGCTCACCGGAGCAGGTGTCTCCACCGACAGCGGCATCCCGGACTACCGCGGCCCGAACGGGGTGTGGACCCGCGACCCCGACACGGAGAAGCTCGTGACGCTGTCCTACTACGTGTCCGACCCCGACATCCGCCGCCGGGCCTGGCTGATGCGCCGCGACCTCCGGGTCGGCGACGTGCGGCCCAACGCCGCCCACCTCGCCCTCGTCGACCTCGAGCGCCAGGGGCGCCTGCGGGCCCTCGTCACCCAGAACGTCGACGGCCTGCACCAGGCCGCCGGGTCCTCGCCGGGCCTGGTGCTCGAGGTGCACGGCACCGTGCACGAGGTCGAGTGCCTCTCCTGCGGGGACCGGACGACGACGGCGGAGGCGCTGGCGAGGATCGACGCGGGGGAGCCCGACCCCGCGTGCCGGGTCTGCGGCGGGATCCTCAAGACGGCGACGATCAGCTTCGGCCAGGCCCTCGACGCTCCCGTGTTCGACGCGGCCGTCGCCGCCGCGGCCGACTGCGACGTCTTCCTCGCCGTCGGCACCTCGCTGGGCGTGCACCCGGTCGCGGGGCTCACGGACGTCGCGGCGGCGACCGGCGCGCGGGTCGTCGTCGTCAACGCCGAGCCGACGCCGTACGACTCCCTGGCCGACCTCGTCGTGCGGGAGCCGATCGGCACCGCCCTGCCCCGGCTGGTCGGGGCGTGAGCGAGGCGGCGCGGCCGGACCGGGAGCGGCTGCTGGCCCGCTACCGGGAGCTCGTCCTGGGCGAGCTCCCGCGCCGCGCCCGGGAGGGGCGCTGGGTCGTGACCGCCGACCACTGCTTCGGGCGGATCGTGCTCGACACCGTGGTGGGCGGCCGCTGGTACGACGCGCTGGACCGGCGGCGCTCCCCGGCGTTCGCGCAGCTCGACGACGAGCGGCTGGCCGCGGGCGTCGCCCTGGCCGAGCGGATCCTGGCCGAGGGCGACCCCCTGCTGCGCGAGCTCGACGCGCAGAGCCTCGCCTGGCGCGGCAAGCGGCAGAAGCAGGTCCGGTGACGCTGCTCGTCGTGCACCTGGCGCTGTTCGCGGCCTACGCCGGGTTCCAGTGGACCGTGCGGGTCCTGGTGTACCCGCAGATGACGATGGTGCCGCCGGAGGCGTTCCCCGCCTACGAGCACCGGCACCAGCGGCTGGTCACCCGGGTGGTCGGGCCGCTGTTCGCCGGGCAGGCGGTCACCACGCTGTGGCTGCTGGTCGACCGCCCGGCCGGGGCGCCGCTGCTCGCCGTCCTCGCGTCGGCGGCGTGCCTGGCCGTCGTCCTCGAGCTGACCGCGCTGGGCGCCGTGCCGCAGCACCGGCGGCTGGACCGCGGGTGGGACCCGGTGGTGCACCGCCGGCTGGTGCACGTGGACACGATGCGGGCGCTGACCGCGACGGTCGGCGTCGGGACGGCGCTCTGGCTCGTGCTCGCCTGAGCGGCCCGGCTCCGCGGGGAGCCGGGCCGCGCGGGGAGGTGCTCAGCCGACGACGTGGCCGTGGGTGAACAGCCCGGCCGGGTCGACCCGCCGCTTCACCGCGAGCAGCCGCTGCCGGTCGGCGTCGTCCCACAGGCCGGCCACCTGCGCCGCGGACACCGACCCGGCGAAGTTGAGCAGCGACCGGCCGGTCGACCACGGGGCGAGCGCGGCCACGACGGAGTCGACGACCGCCGGCACGACGCCGGCGACCGGCGGGGACATGGGCCCGAGCACCCAGCAGGAGAAGGCGGCGTCCCGCCCGGCGACGGCGTTGGGGACGGCGGCCGGCCGCGCGACCGCACCGCCGAGGTGCCGCAGCTCCACCAGCATGAGGGGCACCTCGACGTCCGGGCCGGCGGCGGCCAGCAGCGCGTCGACGGTGTCCGCGGTGAGCTCGCGCAGCAGCGTGCCGCGGTCGTGGACGGGCATCGGGTCGGTCGGGTCCATGTGGATGGCGTCGACCGCGGCGAAGGGCATCTCGCCGACCCCGTCGAGCAGCGCCGGCGCCACCGCGCGCATGGGCGCGACCAGCGCGGCGCCCTCCTCCGCGCTCCCCAGGTGGGCCACGCGCAGGTGCACGACCGTCTGCCCCCGCAGCGGCTCGGGGAGGGCCGGGTCCGGCGGCAGCCGCAGCACGGCGATCGACGTCGTCGTCTCCTCGGGCAGGGTCGGGGCCCAGGCCCGGTAGGCGTGCAGCAGGTCGGCGGCGGCCGAGCCGGGGAAGAACACGCCGCCGCCGTGGAGCCGGGCCACCGGCACGAGGTCCACCTCCAGCGCGGTGACGATCCCGAAGCTGCCCTTGCCGCCGCGCAGTGCCCAGAACAGCTCCGGGTCGGTGCCGGCGTCGACCGTGTGCACCCGGCCGTCGCCGGTGACGATCTCGGCGCGGCGGACGTGGTCGGCGGCGAACCCGTACTTCCGGGCGAGGGGCCCGAGGCCGCCGCCGAGGGTGTAACCGACCGCGCCGACGTCCGAGGACGACCCGGACAGCGGCGCGAGACCGTGCGGGGCGGCGGCGTCGATGACCGCGCGCCAGCGGGTGCCGGCGCCGATGCGGGCGGTGCGGGCGGCGGGGTCGACCGTCACCTCGTCCATGCGGGAGGTGGTCACCAGCAGGGAACCCGGCAGCGCCGACGTCAGGCCGTGGCCGGTCGCCTGGACGGCGACCGTCAGGCCGTGCGCGGCGGCGAACCGCACGGCCGCGGCGACGTCGCCGGCGCACGTGGCGCCGACGACCACGGCCGGGTCCGGGGTGAACGTGGTGGTGAAGGGGGCGACCTCGGCGGCCAGGCGGGGGTCGCCGGGCAGCAGGACGGGGCCGGCGACGGCGCGCTCGAGCTCGGCGACGGGGAGCAGGCGGGTGGGGGCGGTGAGGGTCATGGCGGAACTCCGTTCGAGGGGTGGGGGAGGAGGAGCGGGCTCAGCGCCCGGCGGTGACCTCGAGCTCGACGGTCATCCCGGGGATGGCCAGCCGGGAGACACCGAGGAGGGTCGTGGGCGGGGTGGCGCCGACGGCGGCGAGCCGCTCGCCGAGCACGTCGTAGGCGGCGAGGACGGCGTCGACGTCGGTGGCGTAGACGGTCAGCCGCAGCACGTCGGTGAGGTCCATGCCGCCGGCGGCGAGCACGGCCTCGACGTTGGCCAGGGCCAGGGCCAGCTGCGCGGGGACGTCGTCCTCGTGCAGGAGGGCGCCGTCGCCGTCGACCGGGCCCTGGCCGGCGAGGGTCAGCAGGCGGGCCGGTGCCGGCCGGAGCTGCCCCTGGTCGAAGCCGAAGGCGGCGTTCCAGGTTGTGGGGTTGATCCGCTCGACCGGAGCGGGAGGGGCTGTCATGGCGACGAACCTGGCGCCCGCCGCGCCGCCGGCCCATCCCAGCGACCTGGGGAGTTCGACCCCCAGGTTCCTGGGGGTACCGGCGCGCCCCCGCCCGGGCCACACTGACCGGCCGTGACGACGATGCTGGCCGAGCGGGTGCGCGCGCAGGTCGACGGGCTGGCGGCCAGCGGCCTGGACGCCGACACGTTCACCGCCACCGCGTTCGACGTGCTGCGCCGGGCGGTGCCCTTCGTGGCCGGGTGCGTCGGTACCGCCGACCCGGCCACCGGCCTGATCACCGGGACGGTGAAGTACGGGGGGCTGACCGACGCCACCGACGACGAGTGGGCGCACTACGAGTACGAGGTCGAGGACCCGTCGTCCTTCCTGCGGGTGGCCCGGCTGCCCGGCGGGGTGCTCGGGCTGTCGGCGCAGGACGGCGGGGCGGTCGGCCGGTCGCCGCGGTTCCAGGACTTCATGCGGCCGGTGTGGGGCTTCGACGACGAGGTCCGCCTCGCGCTGCGCGCCGACGACCACACGTGGGGCTTCATGGCCCTGTTCCGCGACGGGGCCGGCGCGTTCACCGGCGCCGACCAGGCGTTCCTCAGCGGCGTCGCGCCGTCCCTGGCCACCGGCCTGCGCGCCGGGCTGCTGGTCACCGCGGCGGGCCGGGCGCCGGAGGTGGACGGCCCGGCGGTCCTGGTCGTCGACGCCTCCGGTGACGTGGCGTCGGCGAGCCTGGGCGCCGAGGCGCGGGTGGCCGACCTGGGGGGCGGGCCGCTGGGCCGCACGCCGCTGCCGATGGCCCTGCTCACCCTGGTCCGCGCCGCGCGGCGGGCCACCACCGACGGCCGCCCGGCGGTGCCGCGCATGCGGCTGCGCACCCTGTCGGGGCACTGGGTGGTCGCGCACGCCTCGCCGCTGGTCGCCCGCGACGGGGGCGGCACCGACGTCGTCGTCACCATCGAGGAGGCGCGGCCGCCGGAGATCGTGCCCCTGGTGGTCGCGGCCTTCGGGCTGACCCCGCGGGAGCGCGACGTCGTCGGGCTCGTCCTGCAAGGGGTGGACACCACCGCCATCGGCCGGGCGCTGCACCTGTCGGCCTACACGGTCCAGGACCACCTGAAGTCGATCTTCACCAAGGCGGGGGTGCGCAGCCGCCGCGAGCTCACCGCCCGCGTCTTCTACGACCAGTACGCGCCACGCCTTGCCGCCGGCGCCGACGTCGGCCCCTCGGGCTGGTTCGCGGGGGCTGCCGGACCGGCCGGGGGCCACTAACGTCCCGACCATGCGCGTGCCCCTGACGACCCGCGACTTCCTCGACCGCGCCGAGCTGGTCTACGGCGACCGCGTCGGGATCGTGGACGAGCCGAACCAGCCGGCCCCGTCGCTCGGCGACGTGACGTGGCGGGAGGTGGCCCGGCGCGGACGCGCCCTGCAGGCCGGCCTCGACGAGCTCGGGGTCGGCGCCGGGGAGCGCGTCGCGGTGGTGAGCCACAACGCGGCCCGGCTGCTCGAGGTGCTCCTCGCGGTGCCGTCGTCGGGCCGGGTGGCCGTGCCGATCAACTTCCGGCTGTCGCAGGAGGAGGTCCGCTACATCGTCGGGCACTGCGGCGCCCGGGTGCTGATGGTCGACCCCGAGCTGCGCGACTCGCTGAGCGGCGTCTCCGCCGAGCACTGCCTGGGCACCGGCGACGAGTACGAGCAGCTGCTGCGCTTCGACACCGAGCCGGTGCCGTGGGCCGAGCCCGACGAGGACGCCACGGCGACCATCAACTACACGAGCGGGACGACGGCGCGGCCCAAGGGCGTGCAGATGACCCACCGCAACGAGTGGGTCAACGCGGTCACCTTCGGCATGCACATGCAGGTGAGCGACCGCGACGTCTACCTGCACACGCTGCCGATGTTCCACTGCAACGGCTGGGGCCTGCCGTACTCCATGGCCGCGGTCGGCGCCAAGCAGGTGGTGCTGCGCAAGGTCGACGGCGCGGAGATCCTCCGCCGGGTCGAGCAGCACGGCGTCACCGTGATGGCCGGGGCGCCGGCGGTGTGGAACGCCGTCCTGGAGGCCGCCGAGCAGTGGGACGGCGAGATCCCGGGGCGCGACCGCGTGCGGGTGATCGTCGCCGGCGCGCCGCCACCGTCGCGGACGATCGGCCGCATCGAGGCCGAGCTCGGCTGGGAGTTCAACCAGATCTACGGCCTGACCGAGACCGCGCCGCTGCTGACGATCAACCGGCCGCGCGCCGAGTACGACGACCTGGCGCCCGAGGAGCGTGCGAAGCGGCTCTCCCGCGCGGGGGTGCCCGCGCTGGGGACGCGGCTGTCGACCAGCGAGTCGGGGGAGGTGCTGGCGCAGGGGAACACGGTGCTGGCCGGTTACTGGGAGAACCCGGACGCGTCGGGGGAGGCCCTCGAGGGCGGCTGGTTCCACACCGGGGACGGCGGCTCGATCGACGACGGCGGCTACCTCACGATCTCCGACCGGAAGAAGGACGTGATCATCACCGGCGGGGAGAACGTCTCCTCGATCGAGGTCGAGGACGTCGTCTTCAGCCACCCCGCCGTCGCCGAGGTCGCCGTGATCGGCGTGCCCGACGACAAGTGGGGCGAGATGGTCACCGCGATCGTGGTGCTGGCCGAGGGGGAGCAGGCCGACGAGGCCGCGATCATCGCCCACTGCCGCGGGAAGCTCGCCGGCTACAAGGTGCCCAAGCGGGTCGAGTTCCGCGACGAGCTCGCCCGCACCGCCACCGGCAAGATCCAGAAGTTCAAGCTGCGCGAGAGCTTCTGGGCCGATTCCGAGCGCCAGGTGAACTGACGCCGTAGTCGGCGGCCGGTCTGGCCTCGGACACGTCACGCCGATCGTCGGGGCGACCGATACGGGTTGCTGTGACCAGCGGGCGTCGAATGGCGGGTGCGGTGCTGCTGAGCGCAGCGCTGGCGGGCTGCGCGGGTGGCCCGATGGCCGTGCCGGTTCCGGACCCACGGTCGCCCGATGCCTCGGAGCGGCTGGCCGCGATGATGCTCGCGCACGGGGAACTCGGGTTCGGGATGGACCGGCGCGGAGCCGTCCAGACCGCGACGACCGTCTGCGACCTGATCCGGAACGGACTCCGGACGCGCGACGAGATCGTGCAGGAGCGGACCCGCATGAACGACATCGACGGGGACGCGTTCGTGGACGCCATCGCGTTGTACGCCTGTCCGGAGCAGTACACCGCGTAGCCGGGTGAGTGCCCCCCTGCGGGGTCCGCGTCCTGCGCCTCTCCGCGCCAGGTGCGCGAGCGCGCGGGGGCTCGGCCGTTGCTGCCGCTCGCGACGCCGTCTCGCCGCCGGACACAGGAGTGCTGACGACCACCTCTGCCATCCGCGGAGCGTGGGGCCCGCCGGCTGTCAATCGGTGTCGCGGAGCTGTGGATGGCCGGCTGACCTGGGGAAACGCGTCGCAGGTGCCGGTGAGATCCGCTAGAATCGAACACACATTCGAAGCGGTCCGGGAGGCGTGATGAGCGAGCTGCAGTCGGCACTGGACGAGCTCGCGGGCCTGGACCTGGACGACCTTCCCGACGGCGTCCTGCTCGACCACCTGCGGGAGACGCTGGCGGTGGTGAACCGGCTGACCGCGCACGCCGCACGGGTCACCCGGCGGGCCGATGTGCGGTCGGCGTGCGGGTACGACGGGGCGACGACGATGCAGTCGTGGCTGCGCGGGCACGCGCGGGTGTCCGGTGCGCTGGCCCAGGACCTGGTCGCGATGGGGCGCGCCTTGGAGCAGCTGCCCGCGGCCGGGGCCGCGTTCGCGGCCGGGGAGATCGGCGCCGACCAGGTCGAGGTGATCGCGCAGATCGCGAAGCCGGCCCACCTGGAGCTGGCCGCCGCGCAGGGCATCGACGTGGCCGCGGTGGAGACCGCGCTGGTCGAGCTGGCCTGCCGGGGCACCCACCGGGATCTGCGGCGTGCGGTGGGTGAGTACCTGGCGAAGCTGGATCCCGACGGGATTGCGCCCGACCCGACCGAGGAGCGGGCGCTGACCTTGGTGCAGCACCCCGACGGCAGCTGGACGATGGGCGGCACCCTGGACGCCGTCGGTGGGCAGGAGGTCGCCACGGCGCTGGAGTCGATGTCGGCGGCGGGCCGCTGCGCCGGCGACACGCGCTCGCGTGCCCAG
>NZ_JABGCG010000105.1 GCF_019799925.1 Blastococcus sp. CPCC 205250
GATTTATTCGAGAAAATCAAAATTCTATTCTTAAGAATTGATAAGATCAGATAATGAACCCTCGACTCAAACATGGAAATTCTTTTGGATAACCGAGATGAATCGGAATCACCTCATTTCTTCATTCCTTCTGGGGGTCGAAGACCCTATGTATGGTCCCTACAATACCTAATTGTAGGTATGAGAGATCATTTTGTTAACGAAAGAATCAGAATCTTATTACAAATTCATTCCTGCAAATTCCTTATGTTTTCTAGAAACCGCTTCTTTTCTTGGTGTCAAAACGGAATATGTGGTACAAAAATGGAGAATCTATTCCCCTATTTCCCCCAAAATGATCTTGGAGATTGTGTAATGCTTACTCTCAAACTCTTCGTTTACACAGTAGTGATATTCTTTGTTTCTCTCTTCATCTTCGGATTCCTATCTAATGATCCAGGACGTAATCCTGGACGTGAAGAATAAAAATAAAAAATAGTATAAGGGTTTTTTGTTTTCCTTGCTTAATTTTTCAATTTTCTTAGGATTTTATCTATTTTAACTATGAAAAAGTCAAAAGGGTTCGATAAATTCGAAAGATAAATAAAATATCAAGTCATCAACGGAAACGGAAAGAGAGGGATTCGAACCCTCGGTACAAATAACTCGTACAACGGATTAGCAATCCGACGCTTTAGTCCACTCAGCCATCTCTCCCAATTGAAAAAGGATAATTACTATGTTACATTACGCATAAAGTAAGGATTGAAAAAAGTCTTTCTTTATCTCTTCTCTCTTTATTATTATTATATATAACCAGCAATTCCAATTCCATAAAGTAAAGTAAGGGCTCGAAAGAAAGATTTCCAATATAAAAATAAAGAATACCTCTTTGATTTCGTCCGAAAGAACCTTTTTGATTCCCACGGCCTGGCCGGGTCAGTACCTAGCCGGGCCTTTTTTTGTT
>NZ_JABGCG010000106.1 GCF_019799925.1 Blastococcus sp. CPCC 205250
TATCAGTGTAGTGACACTTAGGTTAATCTGTGGGTGCATATTAGAGAATATGTACACTGAACATGATCTACAAAGAGTATTCCTATGGTAGTTCTGTCAAAGGAATATTCTAGTGTTATGTCCATTTATTTGGTAGTCCTTAGACCTGAGACACCATAGCTGTCTTATGCATAGGTTGCTAGAGTTTGATAGTATCTTGTACAGCCTTATCCATAAGGTTGTAATCGGTGCTTATTGGCTCTAATGAGTTATGCATGAAGATGGATGAGTGTGCAATAAGGGATCATCACTCTCAGTTATATGAGAGAGAATGTCAGGATAAGTTCACAAAGATAATTCTCAAAGGGAACCTCTGGCCAGAGTGATAGGTAAACAGTGAAAAGTGTTTCACTGCGATTACCTTATTGAGATTATATTTTGTGGGACAGATATCAAGTTGTTAAGATAGGGTTTGACTAAAACCATACCTATTATCTTAACTGTGACATTAGGGGATGAAGGATTAAATAACATGAAGGGTTCACATAGTTCTGCTATTCACCTAAACCTAGGGTATGTCATGATATGTTGCTAGATGTCACTCATGACCAGTGAAAGCCTATTGATAAAGTGTTATCAATGAGGGCAAAATTGGAATCGTTCCAATTGAACCTTAAAATAGAAAGTTTCTATTTTTGGGAGACATAGAGATGTCCCTGTCACTGCTAGGTTAGGGTGAACCCAAAGGGTCACACACAATAGAGAGTAAGTGAGTTCCTTAAGCTTGTGGGAGGGGAATCCTATCATTGAGTTTGTTTGATTTTAATTATTAAAAGTTAATTGATTAAAAGTCAAAACTAACCGAGAATAGGATTACTCTATTCAAGGATGTTTGGTCATGCTAGCACTAGTAACCAAACATCCCTTATGAGGAGAAAGTCTATAAATAAGAGTGTTTTACACACTC
>NZ_JABGCG010000107.1 GCF_019799925.1 Blastococcus sp. CPCC 205250
CATAACTTGTTCCTGCCAAGAAAAAAAGTGCAGCACCAATAACCCCATGAGAGATTATTTGTAAAATGGCCCCATTGAGTCCCGTATCGGTTATAGAACCAATTCCTATAATTATGAAACCCATATGAGATACAGAGGAATAGGCTATTCTTTTTTTTAAATTACGTTGACCAGGAGATGTTGAAGCTGCATAGATTATTTGTATTGTGCCTACTATTATCAACCAGGGAGAAAATATAGAATGAGCGCGGGGTAATAATTCCATATTGATCCGAACCAATCCATACGCTCCCATTTTTAATAAGATTCCAGCTAGAAGCATACAAGTACTGTAATGTGCTTCTCCATGGGTGTCTGGTAACCATGTATGTAGGGGTATAATCGGTGATTTGACAGCAAAAGCAATAAGAAATCCAATATAGAATAGTATTTCCAATGCTACAGGATACGATTGATTAGCTGATGTTTCAAAATTTAATGTTGGTTCATTAGAACCATATAAACCGATACCCAGAACTCCCATTAAGAGAAAAACGGAACCTCCTGCAGTGTACAAAATAAACTTTGTAGCTGAGTACAGACGTTTCCTTCCTCCCCACATGGATAGAAGTAGATAAACAGGAATTAATTCTAACTCCCACATGATAAAAAAAAGTAAAAGGTCTCGAGAAGAAAATGAGCCTATTTGACCGCTGTACATTGCTAACATCAGGAAATGGAATAATCGGGAATCTCGAGTAACTGGCCGAGCCGCTAAAGTAGCTAAAGTGGTGATAAATCCCGTCAGTAAAATGGGTCCTATAGAAAGTCCATCTATTCCTAATCGCCAATAAAAATCAAAAAAATTGATCCATTTATAATCCTCCGCCAGTTGGATTAACGGATCGTCCAATTGGAAATGATAACCGAATGCATAGGTGGTTAGAAGGAGTTCTAGAATTGAAA
>NZ_JABGCG010000108.1 GCF_019799925.1 Blastococcus sp. CPCC 205250
AAAAGAGAGAAACTCTGCCAAAGCTCTGCAACAAGCACCCCTACATGGTGACAAAAGTCCCTTGGGGGGTCCCCCCCCCCCAAGGTCTTTACCTCCTCCTTCTGCCACCAACAGCTTAGACATGGCTTTTCAGCCCGTCTACTCGGCTTTTTATTGAACATAAGACCTTCTCTCGGTCTTTGTTCTCTAAAAATCTGAGGTCATAGCCAAAGCCAAGTGAATCAAAAGCATCTGCTGTTCTCATCTGCATGGATGATGGCGAAGCCCAAACATGGCTTGCGACCGTCAATCTGATCGGGTCCACCCCACAATCTCCTGAAGAGTTAGATCCTTCTTTTCTTACTTTTCATTGTAATTTGTATTTTTTTTAAAGAGACAAAAATCACAACTCTTGTCTTTCATTATTGATGAGAATTGTAAATCGGCTATAAACGCCAAAATCGGCTATAAACGCCAAAATCGGCTATAAATGCCAAAAAAAAAAATCGCCTTTCACGGCAAAATCAAAAAATCGTCTCTTTTCTTAAATATATGTGCAATGAAAAACTTGAAAAGAAGTTGATTTCCTTTTTACTTGCGAAGGTCGATCTCCGGATCACCAATTGTAATTCCAAGTAAAATAGAAAATCTGGCACACCCACAAACAAAATCAAATGTTGATGCGCGCCTTCCGCCCTCCGGGCGCGAGGAGGGTCGGGACCAATCGGGCTCCCACGTCCGCCGACCCCGGCCAGCGCCGGTCGCGAATGGGCGCGTTCCATCAAGTTGGCACACCCGGTGGGACCCGGTCATTTGAGAACACGATGCTTAGAACTGAAATATCTGCATACCATACTTTTGCTTATATTTCTTTTCTTGATTCCTTGGCTACTTTTAGCTGGTGGCCAATGTTGGATTTTGCATCTAAAAATGAGATGGGATTTTCTGGAAATTTTTAATTCTCT
>NZ_JABGCG010000109.1 GCF_019799925.1 Blastococcus sp. CPCC 205250
CTTCAAATTATATATATAGTTTTTTTGTTAATGATTTATCAAATTTATATTTCATTGAATCTATTATAAAAGTTTCTATATGAGGATATATATTTTGAACATCTTTAACTCTAATGTAGATAACATAATTATTTCTAGATTTATGTAAAGTACAATTAATATTAAATTTAATATAAAATATATTAATTAATGTACATAATTCTTTACAAGTAAATGATTGTAAATTAAGAACAATACCTTTAGATGTAAAGGCACCATCACCCATAATAATATGCGCTAATGATTCATAATTTATCAAATCATAAATATTATTAGGTAATGTTTTTACTCTACCTTTATAAAATAAACGTCTTAACACACTAAAACAAGGCAATGACATAGTTGCAAATTCTATTTGTTGAAATGTTTTACCATTTAATCTAGCCCGGAGGGGGCTTGCCCCCCTTCTGGCCAGGCCCCGAAGGGGGCTAGCTAATCTATAATATGGTAATGACAAACAATAATGTGATAGAATAGTATAAACATGTCAAACATATTCAAAATGTGTAAGACTTTGTTTAAATCTAAATCTACTACTATGTTCTGTCAATAAACCATTTATATATTTTATGTTATACATATCAAAAGTATCCTGATTAAATATTGATTTATCTAAGTTTTTTTTAGAAGAATAAGAGATATGTCCATCAGACATAATTAAACCTACTAAAATATATAAAATATGATTAGGTATACCCACCATATTTCTAACAATTTTAGTATAATCTTTTTTATTTAAAGATGAAGGTAAATTAGTCCCATATATTACTAATTCTTTATTAATATTATTAGGTTTAATATAAAATTTATTACTTCTAGGATAAATTTTATATAAACTTAGATTATTTAAATCAGGAAATATTTCGGTATAAACTATATATTTTTTGATTATCTTAAAGTTCT
>NZ_JABGCG010000110.1 GCF_019799925.1 Blastococcus sp. CPCC 205250
TGCTGTTTGAACTTACGGAGCTGTCTCCTAGCTTGCCTTCGCTGTCGAGTGGTTGGCTTTATTTTGACAATCTCCCAGTTTTCATCTTCCAGGAGATCGGGATGTACCCATATGGGCTGTCCCTCTGGTGTAGGGTACGGGACTAGCTCTTGGGATGTTTGAGCCAGTTTTATCACCTTGAAGGAAGTGGTGACCTTCTTCCTTGGTGATTTTTGTGTTTGTCCACACGAGATCATGTTAACGGAGGCAGACCCATAGTTTTTGTCAAAGGTAATGACTCCGTTTTTCCACATCTCGTTGATCTTCTCTCTCACAACGAAGCATTGATTGAGAGGATGTGAGACCATCTGGTGGTATGGACAGTACCGAGGATCGTTGGTTTTTCCAACATCTCCTGGTCTTTTGGGCTCAGGCAGGGTGAGTTTCCCATTTGCCAAGAGGGCCTCGAAGATTTCTTCGACATCTTCATCAAACGGGTATTTCTTTTCTACTCGTTCTTTGAAGGCATCAGAGAGTTCGGGTCTCTTACCTGGACCTTTGTTTTCAGCTTTCCTTGGTGGCTGAGGAGCTGACTTGGTTTGTACATTGAGAACCTCCTTTTTCTTTTGCTTTGAGGTTGCAATGGCAGTCGGCTCTTTCTTCGATGACTTCTGACTGCTGAGGTCTTTAATCACCGTTTCAGCTTCCATAGATGCTTCCAGGAGTTCTCCCAGATTCTTTGATTTGTTGCCGATGATCATGGAGCGTATTTTTGCTCTCATGTTGTTTCGGCAGATGTCGACCAGCGACGCTTGTGGCAGTACGTCTGAGCATTTGTATGCCATCGCTTTCCACTTGTGAATGTAGTCGTTTGTTGACTCATTCTCTCCCTGTTTTAGGCTACAGAGCTGAGCCATTGTAACAGGATGTGAGCTGAGCCATTGTAACAGGATG
>NZ_JABGCG010000111.1 GCF_019799925.1 Blastococcus sp. CPCC 205250
TTTATATCCCTATATATGACTGAAATCCTCTGAATAATATAAGGGGAGAGCCTAGTTTTTATACTGACCAATAAATAATAAATTCTCTAATCTACTAATTAATGGAATAAATACTAAGAAATATCCAAAGTATAAAATTGTACAAATTACTCCTAGTGTTACAAATGGTTCCTCTACATGACAATTCCCAATCATACTTAATAAAATGAAATTACATACAAATAATCAGAATAATAATTTTGATAATGGTTTGAAAGCATTCCCTCTAATTACTGATTTATCTAATGATGGTAATAGTAATAATACTAAAATCGCTCCAAACATTACTAATACTCCCATTAATTTATCTGGAATTGATCTTAAAATCGCATAAAATGATAATAAATATCATTCCGGTACAATTGATGATGGTGTTGACATAGGGTTTGCCATAATATTGTTATCTACATGATTTAAAACTTCTGGATCAAAAAATACAAAATATGAAAATACAATTAAAAATAAAAATACTGTAATTAAATCTTTGAAAATGAAATAACCGTGCATTCCTACTCTATCATAATTCCCTGATACTCCTAATGGATTCGAACTTCCATGTGAATGTAATGCCATTAAATGCATAATTACTGCCGCTGCTACAATAAATGGTAATAAGAAATGGAAAGCAAAGAATCTCTTAATTAGAGCATTCGATACTGAAAAACCTCCTCATAATCAATGTACAATATCTTCTCCTACAAATGGAATCGCTGAAAATAAATTTGTAATTACTGTTACTCCTCATAATGACATTTGACCAAATACTAAACAATATCCTGTGAATGCTAGTGCCATTACTAAAATGAAAATAATTACTCCTACAATTCATAATGTTTGTCTTGGTTTTTGATATGAACCATAATAAATTCCTTTCCCAATATGTGCATATAAACA
>NZ_JABGCG010000112.1 GCF_019799925.1 Blastococcus sp. CPCC 205250
AATCTGGCATCACCATGTTGGAAGTCTTCGGAGACTCTCAACTGATCGTCAACCAGATGAATCAGAAATTTGAAGTCAAGAAGCCTGATTTGTTGCCTTATTACAACAAGGCGCAGTCACTTTTGCAGAAATTTGACATCTGTCACATCACCCACATTCCTAGAGGTGAAAACATCCGTGCAGATGCCTTAGCTGGACTTGCCGCATCGATGGCAATCCAAGAAGGAGAAAACATGCAAATTACAGTATGCGAGAGAAGAATCCTTCCTCCTCTCAACACGCACCAAGCAGTCGCTGAATGCCACAGGGTGGTTGGAAGTAGGATTTCTGTCCTTCAACCTCCAATTGGTGACTGGAGGGATCCGTTCATTGATTACACTATGTTCGGAATCCTACCTGAAGATCCAAAAGAGCGGGTGAGTATCCAAAGACGAGCCCCAAATTTTCATTTGGATATTCCTTCAAAAACCCTCTACAGGAAATCCTTCAATGGAGTACTTCTACGCTGCTTGTCACAACAAGAGGCAGAAGAAGCACTTAAAGAAGTCCATGCTGGTCTTTGTGGAGCCCATCAGGCTGGTCCCAAGCTCCACGATCAGATAAAAAGGTTAGGTTACTACTGGCCTACCATGGTAGCAGATGCAATGCAATTCGCTAAACGCTGCCAACAATGCCAAGTTCACGGAGACTATATTCACATGCCTCCAGAATGGCTGCACCCTACTGCAATCTCATGGCCCTTCGAAGCCTGGGGTATGGACATCATAGGTCCTATTTCTCCCCCTTCCAGCAAAGGGCATCGCTACGGATTATTTCTCCAAGTGGTCAGAAGCGTTTGCGCTCAATGAAATGAAGACCTCGTCAGTCCTTCAGTTCCTGCGCACAAACATCATTTGTCATTTCGGCATACCTAAAAGGTTCGTCCATGA
>NZ_JABGCG010000113.1 GCF_019799925.1 Blastococcus sp. CPCC 205250
CCAGGGTCGCCGGCGACCATGGAGCCCCGGGTCCCCGGTTTTTCGCCGGGAAGCCCGTTTTCCGGATTTTTTTCGCGTCCCGAGTTGATTGGCTCCTGCGATCTTTCTAAAATCTGATTTTTTGAGCATGAAATCCGTCGATCTTCGTCGACATCATGGATTCGCCGCCGGAATCATGGGATCATCATCCGACGCCTCAAAATCGTCAACCGGCCGATCAAGAAAGTGCACTTTCTGCCCGACCGATCGAGAAATCGACTGGACAGATGTCGCCGGCTCGTTGATATTAACCAAAATCTGAAATTGCATGGTCATCCGATGTCGATCAACATCAAGATCCATCGATGATCATCGCCAAAAGAATTCCAAAGGACGCGGCGCGGCCCGTGACTCTTCAAGCGACCGGGAGACCATTTAATGCTGTTAATTGACTTGTTTATGGCAACTTATTGCAGTCATTAACTCATTATTTTGGACGGCCCAATCAGAAGCAAGCAAATGGGAGTTACAAGTCCAAGTAATCATGACATTAAATCATGAAACTCCCATCATCATGGAGATTTAAAGGCGATTAAATGCCCTCATTCTCCATCGGCCAATCAAATTCAAGGAAAAAGGAGTTACCAAATCAAGAAATTAAAGACTTGTAACTCCTCCCATCATGAGCATTAATACCATAAATGCTCATAAACTCTCCTAATGGCTACCAAATGCCTATAAATAGGAGGCCATTCCAAGGGAAAAGGGTCCAGAAAAATTATCCAAAAATCCTCCGAAAAATCCGAGAAAAATCCAAAACCTCTGCAACAAACTCTCCTCTGTTGAAGAAAACTCTGCTGCAGCAAACTCTACAAGGTGATCAAAGCCCCTTGGGGGGCCACCCCCCCAAGGTCACCTCTCCTTCTATCCAACATGGCCAGATG
>NZ_JABGCG010000012.1 GCF_019799925.1 Blastococcus sp. CPCC 205250
CCCGCTCGCGGGGCAGCAGCTTGCCCCGGTCGACGTGCCGCTGCCGTGCGCGCTCACCCCCGCCCTCGGCGGCCCGGGCCAGCTGGTCGCGCAGGTCGGCAGCGAGCCGGGCGTGGGCAGCGGCGTTGCGGGCGGCGGCGCCGGGATCGGACGGGGTGGTGCGGCTCAGCACGGGGGCGTCCACGCCGAGGATGTTAACGACGGTTCACGGACGGGGTCAACGACGGTTAACATCCCGGCCGTGACCGGGTCCGACACGCAGGCCGACACCGCGCTGCACGCCGACGCCGCCCGCCCCTCGCGGCGGGAGCAGATCCTGCGCGCGGCGGCGCAGCTGTTCGCCGAGCGCGGGTCGCGGGCGGTGGGCGTGGACGACGTCGGCGCCGCGGTCGGGGTGACCGGCCCGGCCATCTACCGGCACTTCGCGAGCAAGGACGCGATGCTGGCCGAGATGCTGCTGCGGATCAGCGAGCGGCTGCTGGCCGGTGGCACCGCGGAGGTCGCCGCCGCCGGCCCGGACCCGCGGGCCCAGTTGCGGGCGCTGATCGCGTTCCAGGTCGACTTCGCGCTGGACAACCCGGCGCTGATCACCGTGCAGGACCGCGACCTGCCCAACCTGGCCGACGCCGACGCGCACGAGGTGCGGCGGCTGCAGCGGCGCTACGTCGAGGTGTGGGTGGACGTCCTGACCACGCTGCACCCGAGCGCCGGGGGGGAGGCCTGCCGGGCGCGGGCGCACGCGGTGTTCGGGCTGGTGAACTCCACCCCGCACAGCGGCGGGCGGCTGCCCCGCGCCCGGATGGCCGAGCTGCTCACGGAGATGGCCGAGGCCGCCGCGACCTCCGGCGGCCCGCGCTAGGCCGTGGGGTCGGGCATGTCCAGCGCGAGCGCGGTGCCCGCGACGACGTCGAGGTCCGACCTCGTCCCGGCCTCATCCACCCAGGCGGTCTCCACGATGGTGACCTCGGTGCCCTCGACCGCACTGGCGTACTCCGCGCGGGAGAGCTCCTCGGGGCCGCCGGGATAGCGCACACCCTCCCGCAGCAGGTCGTTGACGTTGCCGCTGCCGTTGGTGTCGGCGAGCGCGCGGAGGGCGTCGGCCCGCACCTGGTCGCCCATGTCCACCACCGCGACGGAGACGACCACGGCCCGGCCGTCGACCTCGGTCGACCACAGCCCCCGGGCCAGGCCGGCGCAGTCGGTCTCGCGGAAGAACCCCGCGACCGACCCGTAGGCGTGGTCGGCGCAGCTGCTGTGCTGCGCCACCCGCTGGAGGGTCAGGGTGAGGCCGTCGAGCTCCCGCGTCTCGCCGGCCCGCGGTCCGTCCGCCGGGACGGTCGCCGTCGTCGGCGCCGGGTCGGTGGTGCCGGCGCGGTCGGACCCGTCGTCGTCGCCTCCGCCCAGCAGGGTCACCAGGCCGACCACGACGAGCACCACCAGCAGGACGACGCCCGCGCCGATCAGGGCCATCCGCCGGGTGCGGTCGGGACGGCGGCGCGCGACCACCAGCGGCATGCCCGGCGGCCGCTCCGCCGGGCGCCAGTCGCTCTGCGGCCGTTCGTGCAGGGGCCGTTCGTGCAGCGGTCGTTCGTGCAGCGGCCGCTCCTGCGCGCGGTCGGAGCCGGCGGGAGCGGGCGCCGACACCGCCTCGGCGACGAGCGTCGGCGGCAGCGCCGGCCCGCCGGGGTCGGTGCCCTCCGACCCGCCGAACAACCCGCCGATGCCGTCGGTCTCATCGGCCCGGACATCTGCCGGGGCGTCGGCCGGTGCGGGCGGGCGGTCCCAGGCCGGCGGCGCCGGTGCGCTCCACGCCGGCAGCGTCCGCGGCGAGGAGGCCGTCGCACCGGCGGTCTGCACCGGCTCGGGCCGGGCCTCGGGCACGACGACCTCGGGCACGACGGCCTGGGGCGCGACGACGTGGGCGGGCGCGGCCGAGCGGGCCGCGGCCATGGCTGCCGATTGCTGCGCCGCGGCCTGCTGCGCCGCGGCCTGCTGCGCCGCGGCCTGCTGCGCCGCCTGGTGCGCGGCGGCTGCCTGATGCGCCGCGGCCACCTCGTCGGCGCGGATGGCGGCCGCCGCGACCGCCGCCGCGGCGGCGGGGTCGACCCGCGGGCCGTCCGGACCGGCGGCGACGAACCCGCCCGTGACGGGACCGGCGGCGGGGCGGGCAGCTGAACGGTCGGGCCGCGGCGGGGCGGCAGCCGACGCGGCGTTCATCGCGGCCGGGGTCAGCAGCTCCCGGCGGCGCAGGACGTAGGGCGAGTACGGGAACCCCTCGCCGTTGAGCTCCTCGACCGAGGGACCGCGGCCGGGCAGCCCCAGCACCTCCAGCGCGGTGCGCACGTCGGCGGTCGTCCAGAGCCGGGGGTTGTCGACGCCGGTGTAGCGGGCCGCCCGGGCGATGCCCAGCAGCAGCGACCGCGGGTCGAGCAGCGCGACCTGGTCGCCCTCGCCGAGGTCGCCGTCGGCGGGGACCAGGCCGGTGAGGTCGCCGACGAGCACGGTGAGCCGGGCGATCCGGCCGGGCTCGAGCCCGGCCTGCCGCAGCCGCATCGCGGCCTCCATGCCCGACCGCATCAGCCCGTCCAGCGGCGAGGAGCCGCCCCCGGCGATCTGCAGCACCTCACCGGGCCGGGCGTCGGGCGCGATGCTCCAGGACCCCTCGGGCACGGCGGTGACCACGCCCCGCTGCTTGGGGACCTCGGCGATCCGGACGACGGCGAGGCCCTCCGGCACGAAGAGCACCGCGTCGGAGATCCGCCGGCCCATCGGGCCGTCGACCAGGGGCAGGGAGGCGACGACGGCCGAGCGGACCGCTCCGCCGGTGTCCCAGCGGGCGAGTTCGGCGAACACGGCACGCTCCCCCGCCGTCTGCAGCGGCTCGGGGGTGAGGGCCAGCACGTCGTCGTCCTCCGGCGGGGTTCGGGGCTGCGGGGCGCGGGCGCACGACGGCACCGCGACGGGGGTGGGCAACGGCCCACCGGGTCAGGTCTCGGCTCCGACGCTACGTCATGTGACGGGTCGGTCCGGGGCTCAGCGGAGCGACGCGCCGCCGACGGGGACGGCGGTGCCGACGGCCACGGCCCCGGGCTCCACCGGGCGCCGCCAGCCGGCGAACCAGCCGCTGCGCGCGATGACGTCGACCGCCGTCCACAGGACGGTGAAGCCGGCGACCACGAGCGCGATCGACCACCAGGACCAGTTCCACGGGGGCAGCAGGCCGGCGGCGTCCTGCAGCCGGCCCGTCCCGTAGACCGCGAGCGCGGTGACCGGCGCGGCGCTCCAGCCGGGCAGCCCGTAGGTGACGGCCAGGTCGATGCACAGCGCGCCGACGAGCAGGACCAGCGGCAGCACCGAGGCGGGGAAGCCCATGCCGACCAGGGCCAGCCACATCACCGCGCGGTAGGCCAGGTAGACGCCCACGATCGTGGTGGCGGTGAACCGCAGGCCGGTGGTCCTCCGGGCCACGACGAGGGCGAGCAGGCCCGCGCAGATCATCCACGCCGGGTGCACCCACGAGGGCACGGGCAGCATGAACATCGTCGGGGTCTGGCCCTGCGAGGCGGCGAAGTCCAGCAGCTGGGCCTCGGCGGTGGTGTTCCCGGCCTCGTAGGCGCGCAGGGACAGCACGCCGTACTCCTGGTGCTGGTTGGGGAAGACGACGTTCTCGACGAAGAACAGCCACAGGCCCAGCGACACCAGGTCGCGCACCCGCCCGGGCGCGGCGTACAGCCACCAGCCGCGGATGGCCCCGGCGAGCATGATCGCCGTCCCGAGGTAGAGCAGCGCGTGGCTGGGGCTCCAGCTGGTGATGTCCAGGCCGTTGATGCGGTGGTTGAGGATGTCGATCGGGATCGCCACGAGGAAGGTCGCGATGCCGACCTGCATCAGCCGCAGCGCGCGGCGGTCGACGCCATAACCGCTGTAGCTGTGGAAGACCACCAGCGCGATCACCACGGCGGTGCCGGCGGAGTTGAGCAGGTGCGGCGGGGCGAGGTCGTCGCGCAGCCACTTGAAGTGCCAGGAGACGTCCCACGAGGAGCCGAGCATCTTCAGCAGGAAGGCGCCGAGCCAGGCGGTGTGGATCCACCGCAGCTCCTGCTCGGTCGTCGGCCGGCCCGGGCGGCCCGGCGTCATGTACGCCGGCCACAGCCACCGGAGGGTGGCGACGGGGTGGCGGACGGCGGCGGCGAGCGAGCCGGGGGGCGCGGGGACCGTGCGGGCGGTCACGGAGCTGGGCACGGGGGTGCTCCCTGCAGATCGGGGTGGGGGCCCGGTGAGCGTAACCGCGGGAGGGCCCGGATCCGACCCTCCGAGTGGTCCTGTCGCCGCCGTTGCGGTAGTGGGCGGGCGGGCGGGGCGGGCGGGACGAGCGGTGCGTAGGGTCGGGCCCCGTGGCGGAGAGCGCGGGGCACCTGGTCTGGATCGACTGCGAGATGACCGGCCTGGAGCTGAGCAGGGACAAGCTCATCGAGATCGCCGTCCTCGTCACCGACTCGGACCTGAACGTCCTCGACCCGGGCCTGGACCTCGTCATCCACGCCGACGACGAGTCGCTGGACGGCATGGCCGACGTCGTCACCGAGATGCACGCGAAGTCCGGCCTCACCGACGCCGTCCGCGCCTCGACGCTGACCGTCGCCGAGGCCGAGCAGCAGGTGCTGGCCTACGTGAAGCGCTTCGTGCCCGAGCGGCGGACCGCGCCGCTGTGCGGCAACTCGATCGGCACCGACCGCGGCTTCCTCGCCCGCGACATGCCCGAGCTCGACGACCACCTGCACTACCGGATGGTCGACGTCTCCTCGGTCAAGGAACTGGCCCGGCGCTGGTTCCCGCGGGTCTACTTCGCCCAGCCGCCCAAGGGGCTGGCCCACCGTGCGCTGGCCGACATCATCGAGTCCGTGCGCGAGCTCGCGTACTACCGGAGGACGCTGTTCGTCGACGGCTCCGGACCCTCCTCGTCGGAGGCGCAGGCCGCCGCCGGTCAGGTCACCGAGACCTTCGCCGCGGTGCTCGCCGCGGGCGACGCGTCGGCTCCCCCGGAGGGCTGAGTCGGGACGGCGTGCCCCTCGGGTATCGTTGCGCCGTTCCCGGTCACGCACCGGGATCGCGTGGTGGGTGTAGCTCAGCTGGTAGAGCACCAGGTTGTGATCCTGGGTGTCGCGGGTTCGAGCCCCGTCACTCACCCCACGAGGAGAGGCCCTGGTCGGTACGCCGGCCAGGGCCTCTCCGTCGTCCGGCCCGGTTCCCGCGCCCGGCTGCGGAACCCACGCGTCCCGGCGGTCGTCGGAGGGGCGTGGGCACGAGACTCCTCGCCGCGCTGCTCGCCGGGGCCCTCCTCGCGGCGGGCTGCTCGTCCGAGGCCGGGACCGAGGCCGGCGCCGACCCGGCCCCGGCGCCCGAGGGAGCAGCCTCGGGCTGGCGGAAGCTGCCCGACGCGCCGCTGAGCCCCCGCGTCGACGCCGTCCTCGTCGGCGTCGACGAGCGCGTCCTGGTGGTCGGCGGCTGGGAGTTCACCTGCCCGCCCACTGCCGACTGCAGCCCCCCGACGGACCCCCTGCTCGCCGACGGCGCCGTCTACGACGCGACGACCGACTCCTGGAGGCCGGCCACGCCTCCTCCGTTCGGCCTCCGCCGTCAGGCGCACGCCTCCGTCGCGCTCGACGGCACCGCATACCTGCTGACCGGGTGCGAGACCGGCCCGGCCTGCGACGCACTGCCGCGCCTGCTGTCCTACCGGCCGGCCGACGACCGGTGGACCGACCACGGGCCGGTCCCCGGCCCGGAGCGGAACCTCCGGATCACCTCGCTCGACCGGACCCTGCTCGTGTACACCGACGCCACCGCCCTCGGCCGGGTCCCCGACCTGGTCTTCGACCCGGCGCTCTCGACCTGGACCGAGCTGCCCGCGGACCCCCTGCCCGCCGTGTACGACCGCTTCGTCGTCCCGGTGGGCGACCAGCTCGTCCTCGCCGGCTCCCCCAGCGCTGCGCCCGGCTCCGGCGGGGGTCCCCCCGCGAAGCTGGCCGCCCGGCTCGACCTCGCCACCGGCGAGTGGACGGCGCTGCCGGACGCGCCGGGACCGGGGTTCCAGCTGATGGCCACCGACCGCGGCCCGCTGCTCAACGGGCACGTCGGCGACCGGTCGGGCTGGCTCCTCGACCCGGCGACGTGGACGTGGACGGCCCTGCCCGAGCTCCCCGGTGAGGGCGGCGACGTCGGCGGCGTGCTCGACCGCGACCGGGCCGCCTACGACCTCGCGAACACCGTCGGCGGCTGGTCGGCACCGGTGCGCGTCTACGGCAGCGCCGCGGGCGAGTACGTGACCATCCCGCGGGCACCGGGTCGCGACGACGTGTACGGCGAGTCGAGCACCGCCCTGGGCCGGGACCTCGTCGTCCACGGCGGGCAGCGGTGGACCGACTCCCGGCGCGCGGACGACGGCGAGCTGGTCGGGGACACCTGGCTGTGGACCGCTCAGGCCGGCTGACCCGGCGACCCGTCGGCGCGACCCCGTCGAGTCGCTGCCGCCGGTCGGTTGTGGTCCGATGCCGACGAGGATCCGAGCGACCGTCGTGGGGGCGCGAGTGGACCGGAACCAGCGCACGGTCGCGGTCATCGGGGCCGGGACGATCGGTCTGTCGTGGGCGGCCCTCTTCGCCGCGCACGGTCTCACGGTGCGGGTGCAGGACCCGCGCGCCGGCATCGGCCCGGAGATCGAGGCGGCGGTGCGCCACCACGCCGCGCTGCAGGGCGGGGCGGACCCCGGGGAGCTGCTGGCCCGCATCGAGGTGGCCGACGACGTGGAGGCCGCGGTCGCCGGCGCCGACGTCGTCCAGGAGAACGCCCCGGAGCGGCTGGCGCTCAAGCAGGAGCTGTTCGCCCGGATCGAGGCGGCCGCCCCCGGGCAGGCGCTGATCGCCTCGTCGACGTCGGCCCTGATGCCCAGCGACCTGGCGCGGGAGATGCGCACCCCGGAGCGGCTGGTGGTCGGGCACCCGTTCAACCCGCCCGAGGTGCTGCCGCTGGTCGAGGTGGTGCCCGGGGAGCGCACCTCGTCGGAGACGGTCGAGGCCGCGGTCGCCTTCTACCGCTCGGTGGGCCGCAAGCCCGTCGTCCTGCACCGGGAGATCGGCGGGTTCGTGGCCAACCGGCTGCAGTCGACGCTGTTCCGCGAGTGCGTGTGGCTGGTCTCCCAGGGCGTGGTGAGCGCCGCCGAGCTCGACGAGATCGTCACCGAGTCGATCGGCATCCGGTGGGCGACCGCCGGCCCGTTCGAGAGCTTCCACCTCGGCGGCGGGCCCGGCGGGATGCGGCACTTCCTCGAGCACCTGGGCCCCGGGATGGCCCGGCGCTGGAAGGTCGTCGAGCAGCCCGAGCTCGACGAGCAGACCGTCGAGCTGATCAGCGGCCAGGTCGAGGAGCGCTTCGCCGGTCGCGGCTACGAGGAGCTGACCGAGGCCCGCGACCGCGCCCAGCTCGCGGTGATCGAGGCCCGCGACGCCGCCCGGGAGGGGCGGGACTGATGGACGCCGAGGAGGTCCGCCGGCAGTCGACGACGCCCCTGGGCGCGCCGGCCTACCCGTCGGGGCGCTACCGGTTCACCGGCCGCGAGTACCTCAACATCCTGTACCGGACCGACGCCGAGGCGATGCGCCGCGTGGTCCCCGAGCCGCTGACCGTCGGCGACCCGCTGGTGAAGTTCGAGGTCATGCGGATGCCCGACGTCACCGGCCTCGGCTCCTTCACCGAGTCCGGCCAGGTGCTCCAGGTGGAGTACGAGGGCGAGAGCGCCGACTACCTGCACGCGATGTACGTCGACAGCCTGGCCTCGATCGCCAGCGGCCGGGAGATCAGCGCGTTCCCGAAGAAGTCGGGCGCACCGCGGCTGTACGTGGACTCCGACACCCTGGTGGGCACGCTCGACTACGGGACGCTGCGGGTGGCGACGGCGACGATGGGCTTCAAGCACGCGCCGCTGAGCGACGAGGACGCCGTCGCCGAGATCGGCCGGCCCACCTTCGGGCTCAAGATGCTGCCCGGCTACGACCGGCGCCCCCGGATCCTCGAGCTGGTGCGCAGCCAGATCACCGACATCACCGTCCGCGGCGCCTGGACCGGGCCTGCGCGGTTGCAGCTGTTCGAGCACGCACTGGCGCCGCTGGCCGACCTCCCGGTGCGGGAGGTCGTGTCGGCCAGTCACATCCTCGCCGACCTCACCCTCGGCCGGGCGAGCCTGGTGCACGACTACCTGCAGGGCTGACCCGGGCCGGCCGTCGACGCCCGGGACCGAGGAGAGGTGATCGGCGATGGTCGCTCCGCTGGCGGGTGTGCGCGTGGTCGAGGTGGCGAACTGGATGGCCGCGCCCGGCGCCGCCGCCCTGATGGCCGACATGGGCGCCGACGTCGTCAAGGTCGAGCCGCTGCGGGGTGACGCGATGCGCGGGGCCACCCGGCAGCCACAGGTCCCCGACGGCGAGGCCCCGATCGACGCGGCCTTCCAGATGGACAACCGCGGCAAGCGCAGCATCGCCGTGGCGATCGACCAGGAGCGGGGCGCGGACCTGGTCCG
Source organism: Blastococcus sp. CPCC 205250 (assembly GCF_019799925.1). GTDB lineage: Bacteria > Actinomycetota > Actinomycetes > Mycobacteriales > Geodermatophilaceae > Trujillonella. Next base: position 8,573 of record NZ_JABGCG010000012.1, read on the forward strand.
CCGGCTGGCCGCCCGCTCCGACGTCTTCCTGTGCAACCTGCTGCCCGCCCGCCAGACCCGGTTCGGCCTGGACGCCGCGGCCCTGCACGCGCTCAACCCGCGCCTCGTGCACGCCACGCTGACCGGCTACGGCCCCGGTGGGCCGGACGCCGCCCGCCCCGGCTACGACCTCACCGCCTTCTTCGGCCGCGGCGCGGTCCTCGACGCCATGAGCGAGCCCGACAACCCGGCCCCACCCCGGCTGCGCCCGGCGCAGGGCGACCACGCCGCGGCGCTGGCGCTGTTCGGCGGGGTCCTCGCCGCCCTGCGGGTCGTCGAGGCCACCGGGGAGGGGCAGGTGGTGGACGTCAGCCTGCTGGCCGCCGCCGCGTGGACCATGTCCAGCGACCTGTCCGCCACGCTGGTCGACGGGATCACCCCCACGCCGCAGGGCCGCGTCGCCCGGCCGCACGCCCTGCACGGCGGGTTCCGCTGCGCGGACCGCCGCTGGATCCTGCTGTTCATGCCGGAGCCGCACTGGTGGCCCCCGTTCTGCGAGGCGGTCGGCCACCCCGAGTGGGTCGAGGACGAGCGCTTCGCCACCCGGGCCGACCGGGCCCGCAACATGCCGGAGCTGACCCGGCTGATGGACGAGGCACTGGCCACCCGGCCGCTGCGGGAGTGGTGCGCCCTGTTCGACGAGCGGGGCTTCATCTGGGGCCCGGCGTCCACCGTGTCGGAGTTCGCCGCCGACGAGCAGGCGGCCGCGGACGGGCTGTTCCCCGAGGTCCACGGCCCCTCGGGGCAGCGCTTCCGCACCGTCCGCGCACCGCTGCGGCTGCAGGGCGGCGACGTCGGTCCCCGCGGCCCGGCGCCCGCGGTCGGCGAGCACACCGGCGCCGTCCTCACCGAGCTCGGCATGACCGAGCAGGACCTCGCCGCCCTGCTCGCCGAGGGGGTGGTCGGGCAGCCGGCGGGCTGACCGGGCCGCCGGCGTCCGTGCCGCCCGGACCGACCGCCGCGGCCGGTAACCTGGACCCGACCGGGGCCCTCCGCGTCCGGGGTGTCGCGAGGTCCTGCGCTCGGCTCCACCACCGGGGCCCATGCGCGTTCCAGGGAGATCCACTCGTGAGCACCACCGCACCGGCCGGCTCCGCGCCCCGTGAGGCCTCGTCCGTCGGCGTCGTCGGCGAGGCCCGGCGACGTCGCACCTTCGCCGTCATCAGCCACCCCGACGCCGGCAAGTCGACGCTGACCGAGGCCCTGGCCCTGCACGCCCGCGTGATCGGCCAGGCCGGCGCGGTGCACGGCAAGGCCGGCCGTCGCGGCACGGTCAGCGACTGGATGGACATGGAGCGCGACCGCGGCATCTCCATCACCTCGGCCGCCCTGCAGTTCGCCTACCGCGACGCCGTGGTGAACCTGCTGGACACCCCCGGCCACGCCGACTTCTCCGAGGACACCTACCGGGTGCTCACCGCGGTCGACGCCGCGGTGATGCTGGTCGACGCCGCCAAGGGCCTCGAGACCCAGACGATGAAGCTGTTCGCCGTCTGCAAGCACCGGGGCATCCCGATCATCACGGTGGTCAACAAGTGGGACCGCCCCGGCCTGGACGCGCTCGCGCTGATGGACGAGATCACCGAGCGCACCGGGCTCACGCCGACGCCGCTGACCTGGCCGGTGGGCATCGCCGGGGACTTCCGCGGGGTCCTGGACCGCCGGGACGGCAGCTACCGGCACTTCACCCGCACCGCCGGCGGCGCCACCATCGCCCCCGAGCAGGTGCTCTCCCCCGACCGCGCGCTCGCGCAGGAGGGCGACGCCTGGACGACGGCGCTGGAGGAGTCCGAGCTGCTCGCCGAGACCGGCGCCGAGCACGACCAGGACCTCTTCCTCTCCGGGATCACCACGCCGGTGCTCTTCGCCTCCGCGGTGTCCAACTTCGGCGTGGGCCAGCTGCTCGACGTCCTGGTCGACCTGGCGCCCGCGCCGACCGACCGGCCGGACGAGGACGGGAAACCCCACCCGCTGGACGCGCCGTTCAGTGCGTTCGTCTTCAAGGTGCAGGCGGGGATGGACACCGGGCACCGCGACCGGCTGGCCTACATCCGGATCTGCTCGGGGGTCTTCGAGCGCGGCATGGTGGTCACCAACGCCTCCACCGGCCGGCCGTTCGCCACGAAGTACGCCCAGCAGGTCTTCGGCCGGGACCGGGAGACCATCGAGACGGCCTGGCCCGGGGACGTCGTCGGCCTGGTCAACGCGGCCGCGCTCGGCGTCGGCGACACCCTCTACGTCGACCGGCCCGTCCGCTACCCCCCGGTGACCACCTTCGCGCCGGAGCACTTCGCGGTCGCGCGCGTGGCCGACACGAGCAAGTACAAGCAGTTCCGCAAGGGCGTCGAGACCCTCGCCGGCGAGGGCGTGGTGCAGGTGCTCGTCTCCGAGCGCCGCGGCGACGGCTCCCCCGTGTTCGCCGTCGTCGGCCCCATGCAGTTCGAGGTGGCCAGCCACCGGATGGAGCACGAGTTCGGCGCCCGGATCTCGCTGGACTCGCTGCCCTACTCGCTGGCGATGCGGACCGACGAGGCGTCGGTGCCGGGCATCACCTCCAGCAGCGGCACCGAGATCATGCGGCGGGCGGACGGGGAGCTGCTCGCGCTGTTCACGACCAAGTGGGTGATGGGCATGGTCCGGGAGAAGCCCGGCGTCACCCTCGAGCCGCTCGTCGCCGCCCAGCTCGGCTGATCCCGGCCGGGGCGCGGCGCCGGCTCAGCCGATCTGCACCGAGGTCATCCCACGCAGCACCCAGCGGCCGCCGCGCCGCTCGACGGCGGGCGGCGGGGTGTCGGACGGGCGGCTGGTGCTGGTGACCCGGGAGAACGGGCGCGTCACCTGGGTGCCCAGCAGCTCCACGCCGCGCGCGCTCAGCACGAAGGCCTCGGTGACCTGGCCCGGCTCGCGCGGCAGCGACTCCAGGTAGCCGGCCTCGTGGGCCCGGGTGAAGGAGGACAGCAGCTCCACCTGGCGCTGCCGCCACGCCGACGCGTCGCCGGCCTGGGGGCGCGGGTTGAGCCGCTCCAGCAGCGCGAACATCGTCACGGGCCGGTCGTCGGCCTCCAGGGCCTCGAGGACGGGACGGAGGTCGGTGCTGGTGTGCATGGACGACGACGCTAGGACCCGTCCCGGGCGCGCCCGGGGCGCTGACCTGCCGAAACTCGCCCCGGGCCCTGGAGAGAGCTGCCATGCGGCCGATCGGGGGCCGCCAGGCACCGGCGACCGGCAGGGGGCCGGCCGGCGGCGCCGCCGTGCCGGGAGGGGCGCGTGGGGCCGGTGGGCCGAACACGCGCCCCGGCGTCCTGGCCCGGGCCCCTGCGGGCTCGGACCCTGGCGGACATGACGGCGACCTACGCGTACGGCACCGCGCACGCGGTGGTCATGGTCGGTGCGGTCGGGACCCCCGACGGTCTGCAGCCCCGCCGGATCGGTCCGCTGCACGCGACCATCGGCCGGGTGCACGGGCGCAGCCGCAAGTCGCTGTGCGGCGCCTACGTCGCCGTCGACGAGCAGACGCCGTGGCCGCCGCAGGGCTACGACGAGGAGCAGCTGTGCCCGGAGTGCGCCGAACTCGCCACCCTGTGACCCCCGGTCAGCCGCCTGCGACCGACGGCAGCACCTGCACCACCGCCCCGTCGGCGACGGGCGTGGCCAGCCCCTGCGCGAAGCGGACGTCGTCGCCGTCGACGTAGACGTTGACGAACCGGCGCACCGCGCCGGTCTCGTCGCGGATCCGCCTGCCCAGCAGCGGGTGCCGGTCCCCCAGCCGGTCGAGCACGTCGCGCAGCGTCCCGTCCCCGACGTCGACGGCGACGTGCTTGGCGCCGCCGGCCAGGTCGGCGAGGACGCCGGGCAGCACCACCTCGGCGCTCATGGCAGCCGGGCCGCGCGGACGACGAGGACGTCGGGCAGGTGCGCGGCGACCAGCGTGAAGCTGTCGCCCTCGTCGGCCGAGGCGTAGACACAGCCGTCCCGGGTGCCCACGTAGACGCCGGTCGGGTCCCCCTCGTCGGCGCAGGCGGCGTCGCGCATGACGGCGGCCCAGCTCGCGTCGGGCAGCCCCTGGCCGAGCTCGGTCCACGTCGCGCCGCCGTCACGGGTCCGCTGCACGCGCAGCCGGCCACCGGGCGGGACCCGCTCCATGTCGGCGACCAGCGGCACCACCCACGCCGTGCCGGGCACCCGCGGGGAGGAGACGACGGGGAAGCCGAAGTCCGCCGGGAGTCCGCCCGCAATGGACCGCCAGGAGACGCCGGCGTCGTCGGTGGCGAAGACGCCGAAGTGGTTCTGCGCGTACAGCCGGTCCGGGTCCCCGGCGTCGACGGCGACCTTGTGCACGCACTGGCCGTACTCGGGCAGCTCGTCGGGGAGGAAGACCGCGGTGATCCCCCTGTTGCGGGGCGCCCACTCGCCGCCGCCGTCCTCGCTGACGTAGACGCCGCCGGTGCTCATCGCGACGAGCACGCGGTCGGAGGCGGGGTCGGGCAGCACGGTGTGCACCGCTCCGCCGCCCCCGCCGGGCTCCCACGTCGGCCGGTGCGGGTGCTCCCACAGCCCGCGGACCAGCTGGAAACTGCAGCCGCCGTCCTCGCTGCGCCACAGGGAGTGCGGCTCGCAGCCGGCCCAGACGACGCCGGGCCGGTCGGCGGAGTCCGGGCGCAGCTGCCAGACGCGGGCCAGGGCGGCGCCGGTGTCGTCGGGGAAGCGGATGGCACCGGAGTCGGTCTCCTGCCAGGTGCGGCCCAGGTCGTCGGAGCGCATCACCGTCGGGCCCCAGTGGCCGTACTGGATGCCGGCCAGCACCCGGGGCACCGGCCCGCGGGTGTCCACGGAGACGGCGGCGACCTCCTGGGCCAGCAGGTGCGGCCCGTCGAGGGTCCAGCTGCGGCGGTCGTCCTCGCTGCGCGCGAGCCAGAGGCCCTTGCGCGTGCCGATGGCGAGCAGGTCGGTCATGGCGCCTCCCGGAGCGGGGGCGCGGGCGCGCCCCTCGCCAGTTCAGACCGGCGAGGGGCGCGGAAGTCAGCGCTCGGCTCCGTGGCCTCCGGCCCCCTCCCGAGGCTCGTCCCCAGCGCGCGCGGGACGAGGAGGAGGTGATCCCTCAGCGGCGGGTGGCGCCGCCGTCGGTGTGCCGGCCGTGCTGCTCGGTGCCCAGGCCGGGGGCGAGCTTCTCGGCCTTGGCGCGCAGCTCCTCGGCGGCGGTCGCGTGCTCGTGGGCGGTGGCGGCGCGCTGCGCGGCCTCCTGCTCGGCCAGCCGCGTGCGCTCCTCCACCTCGGCGCGCTCACGCCGGGCGCGGGCGGCCTGCTCCTCGGCCAGCGCCTGCTCCTTCTCCGCCTGGACGCCTCGCAGCTGTGCCTCCTGCAGGTGCTCGCGGGCCTGCTCGCGCTTGCGAGCGGCCCCGATGCGGTTGCGCTTGGCCAGCGCGAGCGCCAGCACGGCGAGCAGCACGACGGCGACCACGACGATGAGCACGATCACCCAGGTGTCCACGGGGTTCCTCCTCGAGGGACGACAGTGCCCGGGGAGTTCCCAGGTCACCCCGCGGATAACCGCAGGGGGTCACTGCAGCGCGCTGCCTGCCCGCCACTCGTCCCAGGAGAGGGTCCAGTCGTAGATGTCGCCGTCGGCCGGGCCCAGCGGCGGGCCGATGGAGTTCCTGATCTCGACGACGTCGCCCGGCTGGGAGAAGTCGAAGAACCACGCCGCGCGCTCGGTCGACATGTTGATGCAGCCGTGCGAGACGTTCGTGTTGCCCTGCTGCGCCACCGACCACGGCGCCGCGTGCACGAACTCGCCGTTGTTGGAGATCCGGACGGCGTACTCGACCGGCGTCCGGTAGCCCCCGGGGCTGTCGGCCGGCACCCCGTAGGTGCTGGAGTCCATGACCCGGTCGCGGTTGAGCTCGGTGACCACGTGGACGCCGTTGTGGCTGGGGTTGTCGTCGCTGCCGGCGCTCATCGGGTAGCTCTGCACGAGCTGGTCGTTCTCGTACACCTCCATCACGTGCGTCCCGGCGTCGGCGATGGAGACGTGCTTCTCGCCGATGCGGAAGGAGATGGTGCGGTCCTTCTCGCCCCAGGTGCCGTCGCCGAAGGAGACGCCGTACAGGTCGGCGTGCAGCGTGACGTCGGTGTCGGCCGGCCAGTAGGTGGAGGGCCGGAAGTGCACCTCGCTGTCGCTCATCCAGCTCCAGACACCGTCGGTCGGCGTCGAGCTCTGGACCAGCAGGTGGCTCTCCACCGCGGCCTGGTCGGTGACCGGCTCGTCGAAGTAGACCCGGATCGGCATGCCGACCCCGACGGTCTGCCCGTCGAGCGGGCCGATGTCGGGCGTGGAGAGCGCGGCGGGGGTGACGGTGGTGAAGGTGGTCGACGACTCGACCGTCTCCTCGTCGGTGCCCTCGGCGCTGGCCGACAGCGTGTACGTGGTGCCGTAGGCGAGCTCGACCTCCGGCGTCCAGACGCCGACCTCCGGGTCCGCGGGCGAGTCGGCGACCGAGCCGGGCACGGGTGCGCCCGCCGGGTCGGTGACGCTGACCTCGCCCAGCTCGCCGTCGGTCACGGAGATCTCCAGCGGGGCCACCGGCGAGACGTCGATCGCGCCGTCGGCCGGCGTCAGCGCCAGCTGGGCGGGCTTCCCCTCGTCCGCCGCCGACGACGACGCGGAGGCACCCGAGCCCCCGGATCCCCCGTCGTCCTGACACCCCGCCAGCAGGAGCATCGCCCCTGCCACGGCCACTGCGGCTGTCCGTCGCACTCGGTCCGACTCCCCTTCCGTCCCCCGCCGGTCCCGCAACCGGCGACCGACGTCCCAGAGTCCCACGCGGAAGCGGAACAGGGACGTCTGCTCGTCGCGGACCGGGGCACCCGGAGGTGGCCGTCCCGGCGCTGGTATCGTTCTCCCCCGTCGCCCGGTGCACGGGCCGACACGCGCCATTAGCTCAATTGGCAGAGCAGCTGACTCTTAATCAGCGGGTTCGGGGTTCGAGTCCCTGATGGCGCACCCCATGCACGAAGGGCCCCTCCGTAGCGCGGAGGGGCCCTTCGTCGTCGCGGGCCGGCCCGGCGTGTGCGCCCAGGCCGCCGGAACCGCCCGCGAGCGCGGCCTCGGCGCACGCGCTCGGGGCAGCCGGCGTCACCAGAGCCGGTACAGCTCGGCGGCGTTGCCGCCCATGACCTTGAGCTGGGTCTCCGGCCGCAGGGTGGCGATCTTGCCGCGCACGATCTCGAGCGGGCTGGGGTGCAGCGAGGTCGGGTGCGGGAAGTCGGTCTCGAACATGACGTTGCCCTCGCCGACCTGGTCGATGAGGTGCTGGAGGTCACCGCGCCCGTTCTCGAACCAGAACGTGGCGTACCAGTGGTCGGTGAAGTACTCCGAGGGCCGCTTCTGCAGCTTGTCGAAGTACTCCGGGGCGTTCTCCTCGAGCTCGTAGTCCATCGCCTCGAGCATGAACGGCACCCAGCCGATGCCGCTCTCGACGGAGACCATCTTCAGGTCCGGGTGCCGGTCGAACATCCCGGAGTACGCGCTGTTGAGCAGCACCTGCGAGTTGTTGAGGAACAGCGAGGCCCCACCGATGGCCGGCTTCACGTACTCGTCCTGGCTGGGCCAGTAGGTGGTGCCGAAGAACGACAGCGACGTCTGGCTCGCCCCGATGTGGAAGTGCACGGGCAGCTGCAGGCCCGCGCAGACCTCCCAGAAGGGGTCCCACGCGGGGTCGCCGAGGTCCGGCGAGCCCGAGTCCTGCGGGTGGGCGGTCATGTTCACCCCGCGCATCCCGAGCGCGGCGCAGCGCTGGGCCTCCCGCACGCAGCCCTCGACGTCCCACGCCGGCATGATCGGCATCGGCAGCAGCCGGTTCCCCGACTCCGCCTGGACCTCGGCCATCGCGTCGTTGTAGAGCTCGACGCACAGTCGCAGCAGCGCCGGGTCGGAGACGGAGTTGACCAGGTGCTGCCCGCCCAGCCCGATGGAGTTCGGGAAGACGACCTGGGCGTCGACGCCGATCTCGTCCATCAGCGCCAGGCGCGTCGCGGGGTCCCAGGCGGCGTCGTGCCCGTCGTGGATGGTCCAGGAGCCGCCCTGGGAGTCGCGCCACGGGTGCTTCTTGCCCTCGCGGTCGATGGTGCCGCCCGAGCCGGCCCGGCCGAAGGTCTTGCCCTCGATGACCCACATGTCCACGCCGTCGATCACCTCGACGTGCGGCACCCGGTCCTCGTAGCCCTTCGGCGCCCGCTCGGTGAACAGGTCGTGCCGCTCGGTCATGTGGGTGTCGGCGTCGACCACCCGGAGTCCCTCGGCCAGCTGGACCATGCGCGCCTCCTCGCTCGGCGGGCGCCCGCACGGCCGCCCGCGGTGTCGTCGGCGGGGCATGCCGGACGCTCCGGCCCGGCCGCCGGGGCGCACGCCGCCGGCCCCGGAGGGCGCGACGGACGGGTGGGGGCGGACCGGCCGGCGCGATCCCGTCGCGACCGCCGTGTGACCCACGCTACGGACGGCGCCCGGGAATTACAACAGTTGTTTTAATTGGCTCCGGCAGCCTGGGCCGGCGGCTCGGTGACGGGCGCCCGCCAGAGGCCCACGAGGGCGTCGATGATCCCGGTGGCGGCGTCGTGCCAGGTGGCGCGCGGCGTGGGGCGCCCCTCGGACAGGGCGCGCTCGCGGTCGGCGCAGCCGTGGACCAGCAGCTGCACCTCCATCGCGCGCCGCTCCTCGTAGACCGCGTCCGGCAGGTCGGCGACGCAGCCGCGCAGGCCCTCGACGACCCGGCGCAGGGCCGCGGACCGCGCGCCGTCCTCCAGGGCCAGCTCCCGGAAGGCCGGGTCGGTCACGATCTGGGCGCGGAACCGGGCGAACCAGGTCGGGTCGCCGAGCTCGGCCAGGTGGTCGGTCGAGGGACGCACCAGGCACGCGACCCAGTCCCGCAGGCCGGGGTCGGCACACAGCCGGTCGACCATCTCCGCGCGCCGCTGCTCGATGGGCTCGGAGTGGGTCCGGAGCACGGCGCGCACGAGGTCGGTCCTGACGCCGAAGTGGTAGCCCACGGCGGCGCTGTTGCGCTGCCCCGCCGCCTCCCCGATGTGCCGGTGGGACACCGCGGCGATCCCGCGCTCGGCGAAGAGCCGCTCGGCGGTGGCGAGGATGAGCTGCCGGGAGGCGTCGCCGCGCTCGGCCCGGGCCCGCCCGCGGGTGCCGCCCTGCTGCGCCTCCGCCACCGGAGGAGGGTAGCCAGCCCGTGCGGCTGCGCCCGGTGTCCCACCCGGTCGGAGCCGGAGCGCCGGGGTCCCGGCCCGCCGGCGAGCGTGTCGACCACCACACCGGGAGCCCCTCCCGGTCCACCGCTCCGCCCCGGTGCGCGTGCGACCATCGACGGCGTTCCGCAATCCCGGCCACACCGGCTGCACGGAGGGCTGGAGGGCCGCTTGCAGACCTCGGAGACGGCGCCCCGGAGGACCGGGCCGCGGTGGATCACCGCCGCCCTCCTGCTCGGGCTGTTCACCACGACGTTCCCCTCGACGATCCTCACGATCGCCGTGCAGCCGATCGCCGCGGACCTCGACTCGCTCCCCTCGACCGTCGTCTGGGTCACCACCGCTCCCCTGCTCGCCGCCGCCGTCACCACCCCGCTGTTCGGCCGGCTCGGCGACATCCACGGCCACCGGCGGGTGTACCTGGCTGGCATCGTCGTCGCGATGGTCTTCGCGCTCGGCAGCGCGCTGGCCTGGGACGCCACCAGCCTGATCGCAGCGCGCACGCTCTCCCAGGTCGGGGCGGCGGCCACGGTGCCGACCGCGGTGGCCCTGCTGTTCCGCGCCTCCCCGCCCGGCCAGCGGGTGCGCGCCAGCGCCCGGATCGGCGCCACGACCTCGGGGGCCGCGGTCATCGGGGTCGTCGTGGGCGGGCCGCTGGTCGACCTGATCGGCTGGCGCGCGATCTTCGTCGGCCAGGTCGCCCTCTGTGCGGTGGCGCTGGTCCTCTCGCTGCTGGTGACGCCCCGCGACCCGCGGGAACGGACCCGGGCCCCGCTGGACGTCCCGGGCGCGCTGGCCCTCGCCGTCGCGACCCTCGCGCTCACCCTCGGGGTCAACCGGATGGCCGTCTGGGGGTGGTCGCCGGTGCCGGTCGCCTGCCTGGTCGTCGCACCGATCGCCGTCTGGGTGCTCGTCCGCGTCGAGCGACGGGCGTCGTCCCCCCTGCTGCCGCTGCGCGTCCTCGGCTCCCGCAACGTCCGGGTCGTCACCGGCGCCAGCGTCCTGGTCGGCGCGGGCTACATGGGCAACTTCGTGGTCACCCCGCTGTTCCTGCAGGGCGTGCTGGGCCTGACCGCCGCCGTGACCTCGCTGGTCACCGTCCCGCGGGCGCTGTCCATCCTGCTGGCCTCCCCCACCGCGGGCCGGGCGGGGATGCGCTTCGGCGAGCGCCGCGTGGCGCTCGTGGCCGGTACGGCGCTGACGCTCGTCCTGGGGTCGATGGCGGTGGGGGCCTGGGCCTCCTCCCTGGTCGCCGTGGGGATCGCGATCGCGCTCAGCGGGTACGCGTCGGGCTACCTCAACCCGGCCCTGCTCTCGGCGCAGGGGTCCGCCGTCGACGAGCGCGACGTGGGCCTCGCCGCCTCGCTGCAGCAGACCGGGTTCCAGGTCGGCGCGGTCGTCGGCATCGGCCTGTTCACCGCGCTCGCCGGCGACGCCACCACGGCGGGGCCGTACTCCCTGGTCTTCCTGCTGACCGCGGGCTGCGCCCTCGCCGCCACGCTGGTGCTGCTGCGCATGCAGGACCCGCGGACCGCGGCCGCCGAGCGCCCCGCGCTGCCCGACCGCATCCCGGACGACGTCGAGGCCTGACCCGCCCCCGGAGCCGTGGGGCACCATGCCAGCCGTGCCCGCGACCTCCCCCGCCCTGCCGCACCAGGTCGTCGTGGAGGGCACACCGGTCCGCTACGGCGTCACGGGCGAGCCGGGCGGCGCCGGCGACCTGGTGCTCGTGCACGGCCACGGCGCCCACCACGTGTGGTGGCACGCCGTCGTCCCCCTGCTGGCCGACCGCTGGCGTGTGGTCACCCTCGACCTGAGCGGTCACGGCGACAGCGGGCACCGCGACCGCTACTCCGGCCGGCAGTGGGCCCGCGAGGTGGTCGCGGTCGCCGAGGCGGCGGGCGCGCCGCGGCCGGTCGTGGTCGGGCACAGCCTGGGCGGCCGCGTCGCCCTGCTCGCCGGCGGCCTGCACCCCGACCGCGTCGCCGGCCTCGTCCTGCTCGACTGCGGGATCCTGCTGCCCGACACGCTGCGCGGGCGCACCCTGCCGCCGCCCCGGCCCTCGCGGGTGCACCCCAGCCGGGAGGCCGCGGTCGCCGCCTTCCGCCTCGCGCCGCCGCAGCCGGACCCGCCGGCCGCGCTGCTCGCCCCGGTCGCCGGGTACTCGGTCCGGGCCGTCGAGGGCGGGTGGACGTGGAAGCACGGGGGGCAGCAGTTCCCGACCCTCTACGACGAGCACGTGATGCACGCGGCGCGGACGCTGACGGTGCCGGTCGGCTACGTCTCCGGCGGCGCGAGCCTGGTCGTGGACGACGCGAAGGCCGCGGAGGTGGCCCGGCTGCTGCCCGGCGTCCGCACGGTGCGCGTGCCCGGCCTGCACCACCACCTGGTGCTCGAGGACCCCGTCACCTGCGCCCGCCTGATCGACGAACTGGCCCGTCCCACCGCCGGCTGACCCGCTCACGGCGAGAGGGGCCGGTGCGGACTCGCGTCCGCACCGGCCCCTCTGCGTTCCCCCTCGGCCGGCGGCTGCGTCCCCCCGTGCGTCGCAGACGCCGACCGTGTTGCGGCTCCTCCCGGGCCCGGCTCCCCCCGACCAGCGGCTCCGTCCCCCCGTGCGATGGAGACGCTGGTCGATCCGGGCCCGCGAGGGGCTGGCTCTAGCGCGCGGCGCCGTCCCGCTGGACCGCCGTGAAGGTGAAGTCCAGGGCGCTGGAGGCCCCGGCGACCGCCTCGTCGGTGGCCGCGGCAGGCAGCACCGCGGTCAGCAGCAGGTGGTCCACCCCGCCGGGCGCGAGGCTGTCGATCCCAGGCAGGGCCTGGTCCAGCAGGATCCGGCCCGAGTAGAGCGACGTCGCGGTGCCCGAGCAGCTCCACACGCCGTCCACCTGCGCCCAGTCCACGGAGCAGTCGCGCACCGTGAGCTGCAGCCCGTTGACGGCGTCGGTGTCCAGGGCGCTGGACGTCGTGGCCCGCGAGGCGAGCGAGACCCGGGACAGCGCCGTCGTGCCGTCGTTGACCAGGTCGATCGGGCTGCTCTCCGAGTCACCGGCCAGGAAGCCGCCGTTCGGGAAGAGCGACAGCGTCGCCGCCCCTGCGGCCTCGCTGAGGTCGATGGACAGCACCCCGGTCGCGGTGGTGGTGACCACCGGGCTGGTGCTGTCGGTGAAGGTGCCGTAGGTGGCGAGGCCGGCCACGGCTCCGCTGACGCCCAGGACGGCGACCGAGGCCGCCACGCGGGCACGGTTGCGGCGCCGGCGGGCGGTCGATGCGGTCTGGCTGGTCACTGCGGTTCTCCTTCGGTGTCCCGGTGCCGGCGGGTGCTCCCGGCGACAGGGACGACTCTGGAGGTCCAACCGCAGGTGTCCCGCCCGGGAAGCGCAAGGTCGGCGCAAGATGCGCCGACCCGGCGAGCAGGAAGGAGACCGCCCGCGGCGGCGTTGACCGGCCGTGGACAGCAGCCGGGACGTCGGGGTGGTGGTGGTCGGCGCCGGGCAGGGCGGGCTGAGCACGGCGTTCCACCTGGCCCGGCTCGGCTTCGCCCCCGGCAGCGGCTTCGTCGTCCTCGACGGCGACGACGGCCCGGGCGGCGCGTGGCGGCACCGCTGGCCCTCGCTCACCGTCGGCACCACCCACCGGGTCCACGACCTGCCGGGCCTGGCGTTCCCCGGGCGGGGCGAGCAGCCGGCCGCCGAGGCGGTGCCGGCCTACTTCGCCGAGTACGAGCGGCGCTTCGCGCTGCCGGTACACCGCCCGGTGCGGGTGACCGCCGTGCGCCGGGCCGGGGACGGCTTCACCGTCGAGACCTCCGCCGGCACCTGGTCGGCCCGGGCTGTGGTCAACGCCACCGGCACCTGGACCCGCCCCTTCGTGCCGCGCTACCCCGGCCAGGAGTCCTTCCTCGGGCGGCAGCTGCACACCGTCGACTACCGCTCGGCCGCGGAGTTCACCGGCCGGTCCGTCGTCGTGGTCGGCGGCGGCGCCTCGGCCGTGCAGCTGCTGGGCGAGATCAGCGAGGTGGCCGCCGCGACGACGTGGGTGACCCGCCGGCCGCCGGTCTGGCGGGAGGGACCGTTCGACGAGGCCGCCGGGCGCGAGGCTGTGGCCCGGGTCGCCGCCGCCGTCCGCGAGGGCCGCTCGCCGGGCAGCGTCGTCGCCAACACCGGCCTGGTCGTCACGCCGTGGGTGCGGGCCGCCCGTGAGCGCGGCGTGCTCGACCGACTGCCGGTGTTCGACCGGATCACGCCCGACGGCGTCGCCTGGGACGACGGCCGGTCCGTGCGCGCCGACGCCATCCTCTGGGCCACGGGCTTCCGCGCCGCCGTCGCCCACCTGGCGCCGCTGCAGCTGCGCGCCCCCGGCGGCGCCATCCCCGTCGACGGCACCCGGGTGGTCGGCGAACCCCGGCTGCACCTGGTCGGCTACGGCCCCACGGCCAGCACCATCGGCGCGAACCGGGGCGGCCGCGCCGCCGCGGTCGACCTGGCCGCCCGGCTGCTCCCGGCCCGCACCGCCGCCTGACGGGGGGCACCGGCAGAGTGGGCGGCATGACCGCCCAGCTCGTGTTCCTGCACGGGGGGATCGCCTCCGGGAAGCTGACCACCGGCCGCGCGCTGTCGGCGCTCACCGGCCTGCCGCTGTTCCACAACCACCTCGTCGTGGACGCGCTGCTCGCCGTCTTCCCCTTCGGCAGCCCGGAGTTCGTGCGCCTGCGCGAGCAGTTCTGGCTGGACACCGTCGCCGCCGCCGTGGGGTCGGGGCGGTCGCTGGTCTTCACCTTCGCGCCCGAGCCCACCGTGCCGGCGGGGTTCCCCGCCCGCGTCCGGGAGGTGGTGGAGGACGCCGGCGGCCGGGTCCGTTTCGTCGAGCTGCGCGTCTCCCCCGCCGTCCAGGAGACCCGGCTGGCCAACGCCGACCGTTCCGCCTTCGGCAAGCTCACCGACGTCGCGGTGCTGCGCTCCCTCCGGGAGTCCCCGGTGCCCGCGCCGCCCGCCGAGGTCGTCGTCGACACAGACGCCAGCCCGCCGGAGGCCTCGGCCCGCACGATCGCCTCGGCGCTGGGTCTGCCCCTGACGTCCTGACGGGGGACCCCGAGCGCACGGGTGGGGGACGGATGGGGGTCGGCTCAGGGCGCTCCCGGATGTCCCGGGACGGCGGTGGGCGCGAGCCTCGACGCCATGACCTGCTCCCCGCCCCCCGTGCCCCGCCCGCGGGCGACCCCGTGATCGTCGCCCGCGACCTCACCAAGACCTACGGCTCCCGCACCGCCGTCGACGGGATCTCCTTCACCGTCGAGCCCGGCCGGGTGACCGGCTTCCTGGGCCCCAACGGCGCCGGCAAGTCCACGACCATGCGCATGCTCCTCGGCCTGGACCGGCCCACCAGCGGCAGCATCAGCGTCAACGGGCACCGCTACGCCGACTCCCCCGCCCCGCTGCGCGAGGTCGGCGCCCTGCTCGAGGCGCGCGCCCTGCACCCGGGCCGCACCGCACGCAACCACCTGCGCTGGCTGGCCGCCAGCAACGCCCTGCCCGCCTCCCGCGTCGACGAGGTGCTCGGCCTGGTCGGGCTGGAGAGCGTGGCCGACCAGCGCGTCGGCCGGTTCTCCCTCGGCATGGGCCAGCGGCTGGGCATCGCCGTGGCGCTGCTGGGCGACCCGGCCGTCGTCGTCCTCGACGAGCCGGTCAACGGCCTGGACCCCGAGGGCATCCGCTGGGTCCGCACCCTGGCCCGGGACCTGGCCGCGGAGGGCCGCACCGTGTTCGTCTCCAGCCACCTCATGGCGGAGATGGCGCTGACCGCCGAGCACCTCGTCGTCATCGGCCGCGGCCGGGTGCTGGCCGACTGCACCACGGCGGACTTCATCGCCCGGCACGCCGCCTCGCACGTGCGGGTGCGCAGCCCGCAGGCCGCCGACCTCGCCGACCTGCTGCGCCGCCGCGGCTGCGACGTCGCGGCCGACGGCGGGGTGCTCCGCGTGCAGGGGCTCGACACCACCGGCGTCGGCGACCTCGCCGGCGCCTCCGGCCTCGTGCTGCACGAGCTGACCCTCGTGCGGTCGTCCCTGGAGGACGCCTTCATGACCCTCACCGCCGACAGCGTCGAGTACGGCGCCGCCCCCGCGGGAGCGGCGCGATGACCGCCGCCGTGGCGGTCCCGACCGCCGTCGCCCGGGCGGCCCGCCCCGGGTTCGGGTCCGTGCTGCGGGCCGAGTGGATCAAGTTCTGGTCGGTGCGCTCGACCGCCTGGTCGATGGCGATGCTGTTCGTGCTGGGTGCCGGGCTCACCGTGCTCGTGTGCGCGACCAGCGCCTCGGCGCTGGCCAGCCAGGAGATCGACGAGGCGCCGGGCTCGTTCGTCACCTGGGGCCTGATGATCGCCCAGGTCACCGCCGTCGTCCTCGGCACGCTCGTGGCCACCAGCGAGTACGGCAGCGGGATGATCCGGGCCACGCTGGCGGCCGTGCCCCGGCGCGGGTCGGTGCTGGCCGCCAAGGCGATCGTGCTGACCGGCACGCTGCTGGTCGTGGGCACGGCGACCGCCTTCGCCGGCTACCTGGGCGGCAACGCCTTCCTCACCGCGGAGGGGATCGGCCTCTCCCTGGGCGACGACGGCGTGCTGCGCGCGATGTTCGGCAGCGGCCTCTACCTGGCCGGGCTGGGGCTGCTGTCCATGGCGGTGGGCCTGCTGGTGCGGCACACGGCCGCGGCGCTGTCCACGGTGCTCGGCCTGGTCTTCGTGGTCGGCAACATGGCGTTCCTGCTGCCCGGCGAGTGGGGCGAGTGGGTGGCGAAGGTGCTGCCGGGCAACTCCGGCTCCCCCGTGGCGACGCCCGTGCCGTTCAACCCGGTGCTGCTGGACCCGTGGCCGGGCTTCGCCGTCTTCGCCGCCGAGGTGCTGCTGCTCCTCGCCGTCGCGACGGTGGCCTTCCGGCGCCGCGACGCCTGAGGGAGGACCCCGGCCGGCGGTGGGACAGTGGGCGGGTGACCGCTCCCGATGACCTCACCGCCGGCCGCGCCCGCGCCGACGAGCTGCTGCGCCGACTGCCCGACGACGAGGCCGCGGCCGCAGCCCTGCTCGAGGAGCTCACCGACGTGCGCGACCTCGCGTTCCTCGGCGCGGGGCTGACCGCGATCGCCCGGGCGGAGGGCCGTGGGCTCCCGCCCGCCCAGCGGGCCCAGGCCGCCACCCGGCAGGTGCACCTCGGCGTGCTGCGGGACCGCTCCCGCACCGACCCCGCCGGCCTCCGGGTCTGGCTGCTGCGCGCCGCCGCGGAGGTGCAGCTGCTGCGTCAGCTCCGGGCGGCCGCCGACCGCATCGCCGGCTGAGGGAGGACCGCCGCGGTCAGGACGCCGCGTCCGCCTCCGCCCGCGGCGGCAGGGGACGGGCGGCCTGCACGGCCAGCGGCAGGGTCGCGGCCAGCAGGGCCGCGACCACCACGTAGGTCCAGGACAGCCCCAGCCCGCCGGCCACCCAGCCCAGGGCCAGCGCGCCGGCAGCCGTCCCCGCGTCGAACGAGGCGTTCCACATCGCGCTGGCCGTCGTCGCCCCGCCGGCCCCGGCCCGGGCGAAGGCGGTGAGCAGCGTCAGGTTCTGCACCGAGCCGTAGCAGATCCCGAACAGCGCGGCGGCGGCCACGAGCCAGCCGTCGCCCCAGTCCAGCCCGGCGCCGAGCAGCGCCATCCCCAGCGCCCCGACCGCCAGGCCCGCGGGCATCAGCACCCGGGAACCCAGGCGGTCGGCGAGCACCCCCACCCGCCAGCGGGCCAGTGCGGTGGTCACGCCCATGACGAGGAGCACCACGGTGGCCAGCGAGCCGTCGGGCCGCTCGATGGGCAGGAAGGTGACGACCCCACCGCCGGCGAGGGTGACGACCAGCAGCACCGCCGACGGCGCCAGCGACGCCGCCACGGCCCGCCGGCCGGCGCCCCCGCCGGGCGAGGGCGCGACGGGCGCGGCGGTGCGCAGCAGCGCGGGCAGGAAGAGCAGTCCCAGCAGCGGCGAGGCCGCCAGCCAGGCCAGCCACCCCTCGTGGCCGGCGAGGACCAGCGCCACCCCGGCGGGGACGGCGACCAGGTTGGGCACGGCGATGGCCAGGCCGTACAGGCCGATCGACTCACCGCGGCGCTCGGGCGGGGCGACCGCCGCGGCCAGCAGCGCGCCCAGGACGGTGATGATCCCGAAACCCACGCCCCGGACCGCCGACAGCGACGACAGCCAGACCAGCCCGTCCCCGAGCGCGTACAGCGGCGAGGGCAGCCCGATCGCGACCAGGCCGACGGCGAGGACCGGGCCGGTGCCGAAGCGGGCGGTCAGCCCGGGCACCGCGAGCTGGGCGGCCACGGTGACGAGGAGGAAGACCGCCGTGACGACCCCGGCGGTCGCCTCCGCCGCACCGCCCCCGACGGCGTAGGTGGGCAGCGACGCCAGGGTCAGGCAGTAGCTGGCGAAGCCGAGCGCGGTGACGGCCAGCAGCGCCTGCATCGCCGGTTGCCGCAGCAGCGAGACCCGCGCCGTCGTCCCGCCGTCCATCGCCCTGCCTCCCCGGATCGGGCCCCGTCGCCCGCCGAGCAGCATGACCCGCGCGTCGGCGACACCGTCGCCGGGGTGGGTCCCCGGCGTGCCGCTGCTGACGGTGGGCCACGGCCCCGGGCCCCGCGACGCGCTGGGCCCCCGCCTCGCCGGCGCGGGGGTCGGGCAGGTCGTCGACGGCGTCGCGGGGTGACGCCGGTCAGGCCATGTGCGGGTAGCGGTGGTCGGTGGGTGGCACGAACGTCTCCTTGACCACCCGGGTGCTGGTCCAGCGCAGCAGGTTCTGCGCGGCCCCGGCCTTGTCGTTCGTGCCCGAGGCCCGGCCGCCGCCGAACGGCTGCTGGCCGACGACGGCACCGGTGGGCTTGTCGTTGACGTAGAAGTTGCCGGCCGCGAAGCGGAGGAACCGCTCGGCGTGCGCGATGGCGGCGCGGTCCTGGGCGATGACGGCTCCGGTGAGCGCGTAGGGCGCGACCGACTCCATCTGGGTCAGCACCGTGTCGTAGTCGGCGTCGTCGTAGACGTGGACGGCGAGCACCGGCCCGAAGTACTCGGTGGTGAACACCTCGTGCCCGGGGTCGGTGCCCTCGATGACCGTCGGCCGGACGAAGAAGCCCGCGGAGCCGTCGGCCGTACCGCCGGCGACGACCGACAGCGCCGGATCGGCCTCCACCCGGTCCAGCACCCCGGTGAGCCGGTCGAACGACCGCCGGTCGATGACCGCGCCCATGAAGTTCGACAGGTCGGTGACGTCGCCCATCGACAGGGACTCGGTGGTGTCGACGAGGTCGTCGCGCAGCCGCGTCCACACACTGCGAGGCACGTAGGCGCGGGAGGCCGCCGAGCACTTCTGCCCCTGGTACTCGAAGGCACCGCGCACCAGGGCGGTGCGCAGCACGTCGACGTCGGCGGAGGGGTGGGCGACGACGAAGTCCTTGCCGCCGGTCTCCCCGACGATCCGCGGGTAGCCGCGGTAGGCGGAGATGTTCTCCCCCACCGTGCGCCACAGCTGCTGGAAGACCCGGGTCGAGCCGGTGAAGTGGATGCCGGCCAGATGGGGGTCGGCCAGCGCGACGTCGGAGACGGCGGCGCCGTCGCCGGTCACCAAGTTGATCACGCCCGGCGGCAGGCCGGCGGCCTCGAGCAGCCGCATGAGCAGGTGGGCGGCGAACTGCTGGGTGGGCGCGGGCTTCCACACCACGGTGTTGCCCATCAGCGCCGGCGCGGTCGGGAGGTTGCCGGCGATCGCGGTGAAGTTGAACGGGGTGACCGCGTAGACGAAGCCCTCCAGCGGGCGGTGGTCGATGCGGTTCCACGTGCCGGGGGAGGACTCCGGCTGCTCGGCGAGCAGCTGCCGGGCGAAGTGCACGTTGTAGCGCCAGAAGTCGGCGAGCTCGCAGGCGCTGTCGATCTCGGCCTGCTGCGCGGTCTTGCTCTGGCCGAGCATCGTGGCGGCGTTGAGCGTCTGCCGCCACGGACCGGCCAGCAGGTCCGCGGCCTTGAGGAACACCGCGGCGCGGTCGTCGGCCGAGAGGTCGCGCCACGCCGGGGCTGCCTCCTGCGCGCAGCGGATCGCGTCCTGGGCGTCGGCGTGCGTGGCGTGCGCCGAGGTCCCGAGGACGGCGTCGTGCCGGTGCGGCTGCACGACGTCGAAGCGCTCCCCGGCGGCCATCCGCTGCCGGCCGCCGATGGTGCAGGTCAGCTCCAGCGGCTCGGCGGCCAGCTCGACGAGCCGTGCCTCCAGCGCTGCTCGCTCGGCCGACCCCGGGGCGTAGGTCAGCACGGGCTCGTTGCGCGGCGGCGGGACGCGGGTGGTGCCGTCCATGGGGGCCTTCTCTCTCAGGAGGTGGTGACGAGGGAGCGGAGGAAGAAGCGGAGGTTGGCCGGCCGCTCGGCCAGGCGGCGCACGAGGTAGCCGTACCAGTCGACGCCGTAGGGCACGTACGCGCGCACCCGGACGCCGGCGGCGGCCAGCCGCGCCTGTTCCCCGGAGCGGATGCCGTAGAGCATCTGCACCTCCCAGGAGTCCGGTGCCCGCCCGTACTCGGCGGCCAGCCGCTGGGCGAGCGCCACCATCCGCGGGTCGTGGCTGCCGACCATCGGGTACCCGCCGCCGCGCATGAGGACGCCGAGGCACCGGGCGTAGGCGGCGTCGACGTCGTCCCTGTCGACGTGCGCGACCGACGGCGGCTCGTCGTAGGCGCCCTTGACCAGCCGCACCCGGGAGCCGGGGACGGCGAGGGCCGCGACGTCCTCCTCGGTCCGGAACAGCGCCGCCTGCAGCACCGCGCCGGTGCCGGGGTGGTCGCGGCGCAACTCGGCGAGCACCCGGAGGGTGGCGTCGGCGGTGGCCGACTCCTCCATGTCGAGGGTCACCGTGGTGCCCAGCGCGGTCGCCGCCTCGACCACCGGCCGGACGAGCTCGAGCGACAGGTCCTCGCCGGCGGGCAGCGCCTGCCCGAACGCCGAGAGCTTCACCGACACCTCGGCGGCCGGCCCCAGGCCCAGGGCCGCGAGGCCCTCGAGGGCGGCCAGGTAGGCGTCGCGGGAGCGCCGGGCGAGCGCGGGGTCGGTCACGGCCTCGCCCAGGTGATCGAGGGTCACGGCGAGGCCGTCCGCGGTGAGCCGGCGCACGGCCGCCAGGGCGTCGTCCAGCGTCTCCCCCGCCACGAACCGGTCCACCACGGAGCGGGTGACCGGCACGCCGACCAGCGCGCGGCGCAGCCCCGGCCGGCGGGAGGCGGCCAGGAGCAGGGCCTTGGAGTTGAGCACGGGCACCTCCGGAGTCGGGCCGGTCGACGCCGTCGACGCTAGGTCCGTGCCGCTCCCCGGGGCCAGGGACGGACGTACGGACTTCGGCGCCCGGCTTCATACACTCGTCCAGTGCGCAA
Source organism: Blastococcus sp. CPCC 205250 (assembly GCF_019799925.1). Lineage (GTDB taxonomy): Bacteria > Actinomycetota > Actinomycetes > Mycobacteriales > Geodermatophilaceae > Trujillonella. The sequence continues at coordinate 29,284 of NZ_JABGCG010000012.1, forward strand.
CGACCTGCAGGCGCTCGTCGACGAGGTCGCCGCGGTCCTGGGCGCACCGGCGACGCTGGAGGACCGCGACTTCGGCCTGCTGGCCTTCTGCGCCCACGGCTCCTCCGACGGCGCCGCCGGCGACGACCTCACCGCCCTGGACGCCGTCCGCACCCGGTCGATCCTGTCCCGGGGCTCGGCGCCGGCCATCCGCCGCTGGTTCGAGGAGTTCGGGATCGCCGGGGCCACCGGCCCGTTGCGGACCCCCGCCGACCCGGACACCGGCGTCCTCACCCGCCTGCTCCTCCCGGTGCGGCACGAGGGCCGGCCGGTGGGGTACCTGTGGCTGCTCGACGGCGGGCGCACCGATCCGGCCGCCCGCGACGACCCCGCCCTGGCGGCCGCCCTGGCGCTGACGGCCGAGATAGCCCGGCTGCTGGCGCACCGCTCGGCGGACGACGACCTGGGCGGGATCCTGGCGGGAGCCCTCGCCGGGAGCCCGGTCGCGCGGGACCGCGCCGTCCGGGCACTGGCGTCCCGGCTCGGGGAGCAGACCCCGCTCGCGCTCGTCGCGCTGCGGGTCCCGGGTGCGGAGGACCGACGCCTCCCGCCGGCCGGCGCGGCGGTGTCCGGCGACGGGCGGCTCGCGCTGGCGGTGACGCTGTCCCGGCCCGACGACCTGCGGCCGGCCGGCGATCGGGCCGCGACTGCGCTGGCCGGCCTGCCCCGCGACAGCAGCGCCGGGATCTCGGCGGTGCACCGCGGCCCGTGGCGGCTGGCCGAGCAGGAGGCGCAGGCGCGCGCGGCCGCGCGGGTCGCCTCCGCCGTCCCCGTCTTCTCCCCCGTGGCGCGCTGGGACGAGCTCGGCGGCTGGCGGCTCGCCGCCGCGCTCCCCGCCCCGGACCCCGCCGTCCTGCCGCTCCTGGCCGACCGGGTGCTGGCGGAGACGGCGACGGCCTACCTGGACGCGGCCGGCAGCGTCGCCCGCACGGCGGAGGCGCTGCACCTGCATCGGCAGACGCTCTACTACCGGCTCGGCCGGATCACCGCGCTCACCGGGCTCGACCTGGCCGACGGCGACACCCGGCTGCTGGTGCACGCCTCGCTGCGCCGGGCTGCTCTCCCCTGAGACGCCCCGGACGGTGCCGGCGTCGACCGGTCGCCGCCCCACCGACGAGCCCCTCCCGCACCCGTCACCTACCCTCGGTCTACTGGCTGGAGGGGGAGAGGCGTTGCCTCGAGACACCGGGGGCGACGGCGACGTCCTCAAGGTGCTGCGCGCTGCCACGGCCGCGGAGCACGAGCGGGTGGAGGAGTCCCTCGGCCTCATGGACCCGGAGCTCACCCGGGAACGGCTGACCGCCGTCCTCCGGCTCATGCACGGCTTCTGGCTGGCCGCCGAGGCCGGGCTCGACGCCTGGGCCCGGCGCGAGCCCGACGACGCCGCCGACCTGGCGTGGGCCCGGCGACGCCGTGCCGCCCTGTTCGCCGACGACCTCGCCGCACTCGGCTCGGCCGGCGGCTCCCCCGCCCGGCCGGAGCTCCCCCCGGTCCGGGACACCGGCGAGGCGCTCGGCCGGCTGTACGTGCTCGAGGGCTCCACGCTCGGGGGCACCTTCATCGACCGGCACCTCGCCACGCTGCCCGACCTCTCCGGCAGCGTGCGGCTGCGGGCGTTCAGCCCCTACGGCCCGGACACCGGCCCGATGTGGCACGCCTTCCGGCGGGCCGCCCGGGCGCACGTGGCCGGCGGCGGCGACGCCGACCGCCTCGTGGGCGCGGCGCGCGCCACCTTCGCGGTCCTCGCCGACTGGTGCGAGCCGGCGCGTGCGGCGGCCGGCGCGTGAACGGCGACCCCGTCATCGGGGCCGACGTCGAGCTGCTCCCCCCGGAGACGCCGATCGACCTGAGCAACTGCGAGCGCGAGCCGATCCACGTGCCGGGCAGCGTCCAGCCGCGCGGCGTCCTGCTGACCGTCGACGAGCCCGGCCAGGTCGTGCAGCAGGCCTCGCGCAACCTCGCGGACCTGATCGGCGTCCCCTGGCAGGCCGCGCTGGGCCGGACGCTGGCCGAGGTGGTCGGCGTGCCGGCCGCCGAGGCCATCGCCCGCTCCGTCAGCGCCTTCGGCGACCTCCGCGACCGCAACCCGGTCGAGCTGACCCTCGACGTCGACGGCGGGCCCGTGCCGGTCGACGCGATCCTGCACCGCACCCTGCTGCGCGTGGCCGAGGACGGGGTCGACGGCGACCTGCCCGCCGCCACGGCCCTGGTCGTCGAGCTGGAGCCCGCCCGCGGGCCGCGGCCCTTCTCCTTCCCGAACACCTACCAGGCCGTGCGCGGGACCGTCGCCGAGCTGAACCGGGCCTCGTCGCTGCAGGAGCTGTACGACATCACCGCGCAGGCCGTGCGCTCGCTCACCGGCTTCGACCGCGTGATGGTCTACCGGTACGACGCCGACTACAACGGCGAGGTGGTCGCCGAGGCCAAGGCAGCGGAGCTCAACTCCTTCCTCGGCCTGCACTACCCGGCGTCGGACATCCCGGCCCAGGCCCGCGCGCTGTACGAGAAGAACTGGGTCCGGCTCATCTCCGACGTCGACTACCGGCCGGCGCGGATCGAGCCGGTCGCGCACCCGGCCACCGGCGCGCCGCTGGACCTCACGTACTCGACGCTGCGCAGCGTCTCCCCGATCCACGTCGAGTACCTGCAGAACATGGGCGTGCGGGCCTCCATGTCGATCTCCCTGCTGCGCGAGGACAAGCTGTGGGGGCTCATCGCCTGCCACCACTACGCCGGCCCGCACGCGCCGCCGTTCGCCACCCGCGCGGCCGCGGAGTTCCTCGGCTCGACGCTGTCGCTGCGGCTGGTCGACCGGGCGTCGGAGGAGGAGGTGCACCGGGCGCTGCAGGTGCGCTCCACGCTGGCCTGGCTGACCGCGGCGACCCTCGACGAGGACCGTGCGCTCACCGACACCCTCCTGGGCTCCCCCAGCCTGCTCGACCTGCTGCCCGCCGACGGCGTGAGCGTCTGCCTGCAGCGGACCGCCGGCACCCGCGGCGCGCCCCTGCCCGACGGGCTCGCCGCCGCGATCGCCACCTGGGCGGCCGAGCGCGGCGAGGACGTCGTCGCCACCGACGCGCTCCAGTCCGTGGCCCCCGAGCTCGACGTCCCCGCCGAGGTCTGCGGGGTGCTGGTGCTGCCGCTGCCGGAGAGCCAGTACCTGGTGTGGCACCGCGGCGAGGCGGTGCGCCACATCGACTGGGGCGGCGACCCGCACAACAAGGCGATCGCCGAGCGCGAGGGCGACGAGGTCCGGCTGAGCCCCCGGAAGTCCTTCGAGCGCTGGCGGGAGACCGTCCGCGACCGCTCGGACCCGTGGACGGCGCAGGAGCTCGCCGAGGCGACCGAGCTGCGCACCCACCTGCTGGAGGCGCTGTACGCCCGGCAGCGGAGCATCGTGCGCGCCGCCGAGACGCTGCAGCGCAGCCTGCTGACCGCGCCCCCGCGCCGGCCGGACCTGCAGGTCGCGGTGCGCTACGTGCCCGCGACGCGGGAGGCCCAGGTCGGCGGCGACTGGTACGACGTGTTCACCCAGCCCGACGGCTCCGCCGTGCTGGTCATCGGCGACGTCGTCGGTCACGACACCGCCGCCGCGGCGGAGATGGCCCAGCTGCGCGGGGTGCTGCGCGGCATCGCCTTCGACAGCGCCGACGGCCCGGCCCGCGTCCTCGGCCGGCTCGACACCGCCATCGAGGGCCTGGCACTGGGCGCCCTCGCGACCGTGCTGGTCGCCCGGCTGACCCCCTCCCCCGGCGGCCGGGCCACGCTGCGCTGGTCGAGCGCCGGTCACCTGCCCCCGGTCGTGGTGGGCCCCGACGGCGACGCGCGACTGCTCGACAGCGGTCGACCGGACCTGCTGCTCGGCGTCCTGCCCGGGACCGCACGCACCGAGTCCGAGGTGGAGCTCGCCGACGGCTCCACGCTCGTGCTCTACACCGACGGCCTGGTGGAGCGCCGCGACCAGCTCTTCGACGCCGGCGTCGACCGGCTGCGCTCCGCGGTCACCGAGCTGCGCTCGGCGCCGGTCGAGGAGGTCTGCGACCGCGTGCTCGCCCGGCTGGTCCCCGACGGCGCCGAGGACGACGTCGCCCTCGTCGCCGTGCGGCTGGACGCGCGCAACCGCGGCTGAGTCCACCCGCCGGCCCACCCCACCGGCCCATCCCGCCGGCCCACCCCGCCGGCCCGGCCCCCTCGCTCCTAGGGGGCCGGACCGCGGTCAGCCCGGCTCGGGAGCGCTGAAGTCCGCCTCCAGGCCGTCGCCCTGCGCGCCGCCCTCGGCCGGCAGCGGCACCTCGTCCTCGGCGGCCCGCAGCTCGGCCTCGTTGTCCGGCCGGTCGGCGCCGTCGACGTCGCGCTGCAGCTCGGCCAGGAGCCGCTCCTCGTCCGGGCGCAGGTCGCCGCCGCCCAGGTGCTCGCCGGGCGCACCGGCGTCGGAACCGGTGGCCATGCCCGAGTCGGGCAGGTCGGGCTCGGTCATCTCGGCACTCCTCAGCGGGGGAAGTTCGGTTCGAGGCGGGGCACGATCTGCATCTCCGGCACGAACGCCGCCGGGTGCAGCGTGACCAGGTAGCGGACCATCTCGGCGACCGCGGCCGGCGGCATCATCAGGTGGGAGGGGATGCCCCACTGCTCCATCATCGGGGTGTCCATCGCCGCCGGGATGACGGCCTGCACCCGGCACGGGAACGGCCGCTCGGTGCCGTCCTCGGCCCGCGTCGCCTTCTCCCGCAGCTCGCGCTGGATGCACCGGGTGGCGTTGAGGAACCCGGCCTTGGAGCCGTTGTAGGCGATGGCGCCGCTGCCGGAGGTGACCGCCGACAGGCTCACGATGTGCACGACGTCGGCCGTGCGGCCCTCGGGGAGGCTCTGCACCCGCTTCATGAACTCGCTGGTGAGGAAGACCGGCCCCTCGCAGTTGACCGCCTGCACCCGCTGGTAGTCGGCCAGGTCGATGTCGGTGATGTAGCCGGGCCGGTCGATGCCCGCGACGTTGACCAGGACGTCGAACGCGTCGCCGTGCTGCTCGAACAGCTGCGCGACCACGGCCCGGCGACTGGCGTCGTCGGTGACGTCGAGGGCGACGACGTCGGCCTTGCCCCCGGCCTCCCCCACCAGCTCCGCCGTCCGCTCGCTGCCCGCGGCGTCGATGTCGGCGATCGCCACGTGCGCCCCGGCCTCGGCCAGCGCGAGGCAGGTCGCCCGACCCAGCCCGCTGGCACCCCCCGTGACCAGTGCGACCCGCCCGTCCAACGACCCACTGCCCGCCATCCACGCCTCCGTCTCGTCGTCGGCACCGCGATGATCACGGCGCCTGCGCCAGCCTCGCCGATGCGGCGGCTTCCCGCAGGTCGGCCCGGTCCCGGGGCGCCGGGGCTCAGCGGGGGTGCGCCCAGACGTCGGCGAGGGTGACGGTCTCCAGCGCCCTCTCCTCCAGCAGCTCCACCAGCTGGTCGAACACGGTGGTCACCGTGGCGTGGTTGGCGTGGCCGATGACGATCGACTGCGCGGTGAACCACCGCCGGGCGGCGGCCACCAGCTCGCCGGCGCCGAGCAGCCGGTGGTCCTCCAGCGTGCCCTCCCACATGGCGACCGTGGGGTGGCCGCAGTCGGCGGCGATCCGGTCCACCCGCTCGTCGTGCGAGCCGTAGGGCGGCCGGAAGAACGGGGTCTCCCCCGCGCCGAAGGTGTCGGCGAGGAACCGCCGGTTGCGGGTGATCTCCGCGGCCACCGCCGCGTCGTCGAGGGTGCGCAGGTCCGGGTGGCCCCACGTGTGGTTGCCCAGCGCCACCTGCCCGGACTCCACGAGCGGACGCAGTGCACGGGCGTTGTCGGTCCAGGAGCCGTAGCAGCCGTTGGGGAAGAACGTGAGCCGCAGCCCGGTGTCGGCGGCCAGCGTGGCGAACGCCCCCACCACCTCGGAGCTGACGCCGTCGTCGATGGTGAGCGCCAGGCGGGTGCCCTCGCCGGGCAGCCGGTCGACCACGCCGACCGGCGGCGGGACGGTGCCCGGGGGCTGGGTGGGGGTGGCGGCGGCGGGCCGCACCTCGCGGCGCGGCGGGGCCGCGGGGTCCTCGACCAGTTCGGCGGTGCCGCGGCCGACCGCGGCTCCGAGCACACCGGCGGCCATCAGGAGCACGAAGCGGCGGCGGTCCACGCGGCGGGACGCTAGGAGGCCCGCCGCGCGCGTCCCGGCCAGCGACACCCCGGCTCCCGCGCGCCCGCCACGCGCGGTCGCCTCCCGGCTACACCAGTCCGGCGGCCTCGATCAGCCGCGCCTGCTCGCGGCACCAGGGGGACCAGGCGTCGCCCTCGGTCTCCTGCCGCCGCCGGAAGGCCGCCCAGTCCAGCAGCTCCCACTCGCCCACCTCGGTCGGGTCGGGGGCCGGGGTCCCCGTGAACCGGCCGAGGTACACCGGGCAGATCTCGTTCTCCACGACGCCGCGGAACTCGGCGCGGTAGCGGTAACCGGGCAGCGCCGGGCGCAGGTCGGCCACGCCGAGGCCCAGCTCGAAGTCGGCCCGGCGGGCGATCGCGGTGCCGTCGTCCTCGTCGGGGCCGGGGTGACCGCAGACGGTGTTGGTCCACATCCCCGGGAACGTCTGCTTGTCCTCGGCCCGCCGGGTGACCAGGAGCCGGCCGTCGTCGGCGAAGAGGTAGGCGGAGAAGGCGCGGTGCAGCGGCGTCTCCCCGTGGTGCACGAGCGGCTTGGGCATGCTGCCGATCGCCGTCCCGTCGTCGTCGACCAGCACGATCAGCTCCACCGTCACCGGACCAGTGTCCCCGATCGCCGACGCTCGGGATGGGGACCTTGATAAACCGAGCAGCCGGTCGGACAATGGCTCATGGACGCGATACGGCTGCACTGGCATGGACGGGCACTGGAGCTCCGGACCGGCCGGGCCGGCCTGCGGACGACGGCCACGCTCCGGGAGGGCTCGACGCCGATCGCCGAGGGGCGGGGCGTCGCCCGGGTGCTGCTACGCCTGCCGGAGGACGACGGTCCGGCGCCGACGGTGCTGGTCCTCGCGCCCTGGCCCGGGGTGGTGGCGCGCGCCGTGCTGCTGGAGCCGCGCACCGCGGAGCCGGACGACGAGCCGGCGGAGCCCGTCGACGCATCCGGAGGCGACGCCGAGCCGGACCCGGTCCCCGCGGTGCTCGACCTCGCGACCGCCGCCCGCCACCCCTTCGCGCCGGCGCCGGGCTCGCCGGCCGCCCGCCTGCTCGCGCTCCAGGAGCGGCACCCGCGCCTGTGGGCCGCACGCCACGTCGTGCTGGGCGTCGGCAAGGTGCTGGCCGGGCTGCTCGGCATCGCCGTGCTCCTCCAGACCCTCGTCCGCCCGCTGCTGCGCTGGCTCAGCGGGCTGCTCCCGTCGGTCGACCTGCCCGAGCTGCCGCTGCCCGACATCGACGTCCCCTGGCCCGACGTGGACCTGCCGGAGTTCACCCTGCCCGGGTGGGTCGCGGCCGTGCTCGCGACGGCCAAGTTCTGGGCGCCGGTGCTCGTCGGCCTCGTCCTCGCCGTCCGGGAGGTCCGCAAGCGTCGCGCACCGGCCCACGGCGGATCCGGCGCCGGGCCGGGGGATGATGCGAGGGATGCGCACCGTCGACCCTGAGCGGCACCGGCAGCGCCGCATGGAGATCGTCGGTGCGGCACTCGAGCTGTTCGCCACGCAGGGGCTCGCCGGCACGACGACCGCCGAGATCGCCCGTGCCGCCGGCATCTCCAGCGGAGCGCTGTTCCACTACTTCCCGTCCAAGCGCGCCGTCTTCCTCGCCATGTTCGAGGCCGACCGGGAGGAGTGGGACGAGGCCTTCGCCGCAGCCCGGGTGCGGTCCGATCCCTGGGCCGCGCTCGAGGAGGTCGTCGACCGGGTCGCCGCCGAGGCCGCTCACCCGCTCATGGCCGGCCTGATCGTGGAGGTCCTGGCCCAGGCGCACCGCGACCCGGAGGTGGCCGGGCTGGTCGAGGCCGGCGACCGGCGCATGCTCGACGGGGTGGCGGAGCTGGTGGACCGCCTGTGCCGGGAGGGGACGGCCGACCCCGGCATGCCCGCCGCGACCGCAGCGCGGTGGGTGCTGACGCTGACCGACGCCTTCCACACCCGCGGCTATCCCGAGCCCGACCGGGACCGCGCCGCCGAGACGGCGACCGCCAAGCGGCTGATCGCCCGGGCGCTGCGCTACGACGGACCCGGGTCCCCCGCCTGAGGTCCCCCGCCCTGCCCGCCACCTGGTCCCCCGCCCGGTCCCCCGCCCGGTCCTCTGCCCGGCCCTGGGGCGCACCCGGCTGGCGGAGGCGACCGGCCGGGGGCAGGGTCGGGCGCATGGACACCTTCCGCCGCGAGGGCATGGAGTTCGACGTCCGGGACGCCGGACCGGCCGACGGCGAGCCGGTGGTCCTGCTGCACGGCTTCCCGCAGGACCGCTCGGCGTTCGACCGGATGGCCCCGGTGCTGCACGGCGCCGGCCTGCGCACCCTCGCCCCCGACCAGCGGGGCTACTCCCCCGGCGCCCGTCCCGTCGGCCGCGCCGACTACCGGCTGCGGGAGGCCGTGCAGGACGTGCTGGCCCTGCTCGACGCCGCCGGCCTGGAGAGCGCGCACGTGGTCGGCCACGACTGGGGCGGCCTCGTCGGCTGGGCGCTGGGGGCCTGGTACCCCGAGCGGGTGCGCACGCTGACCGCGCTGTCGGTGCCGCACCCCGCGGCGATGACGAAGTCGCTCGTGAGCAGCGACCAGGGACTGCGGTCGTCCTACGTGGCGCTGTTCCAGCTGCCCGTCGTCCCGGAGCGGCTGCTGCTGGCCAGGGACGGCGCGGCGCTGCGCACGATGCTGCGGCGCGGCGGCCTCCCGGACGACGCCGTCGACCGCTACGTGCGGCACATGCGCGAGCCCGGCGCCCTCACCGCCGCCCTGAACTGGTACCGCGCGCTGCCCTACGGCGCCCGGGACGCGGTCGGGCGGGTGTCCGTGCCGACACTGCACGTCTGGAGCACCGGCGACCCCTTCCTCGGACGGGCGGCCACCGAGGCCACCCACCAGTACGTCACCGGGCCCTACCGGCTGGAGGTCCTCGAGGGCGTCACCCACTGGATCCCCGAGCTCGCCGCCGAGCGCACCGCCGAGCTGGTGGTCGCGCACACCCGCACCGCCGGCTGAGCGCAGCCGCCCGGGCGGGGGAAACGCGCTCGACCGCTCCGGGAGACTCGGGGGCGTGACGTATCCGGCCAGCCCCCGCACCGACCCCAGCCGCAAGAGCCAGCGCGTCGGCCGCGACCGCGCGACCGTGCACGCGGTGCTCGACGAGGCGGTCGTGTGCCACGTCGGCTTCGTCGACGACGACGGCCGCCCCGTCGTCCTGCCGCAGCTGCACGCACGGGTCGGCGAGCGGCTGTACCTGCACGGCTCCACGGGCGCCCGCGCCCTGCGCCGGGCCGCCGACGGCGGGCTCGACGTGTGCGTCACCGTGACGCTCGTCGACGGGCTGGTGCTGGCCCGCTCGGCCTTCTCCCACTCGGTCAACTACCGCTCCGTCGTCGCGCTCGGCACGGCGACCGTCGTGACCGACCCCGACGAGAAGACGGCCGCGCTGACGGCGTTCGTGGACGCCGTCGTGCCCGGGCGTTCCGCGGGCAGCCGCCCGGCCGACCGCCGCGAGCTGGCGGCGACGACGGTGCTGGTGCTGCCGCTGGAGGAGGTCTCGGTCAAGGTGCGCTCCGGCCCGCCGTCCGACGAGGCCGAGGACCTGGACCTCCCGCACTGGGCGGGGGTGATCCCGCTGCGCACGGTGCCTGGGACGCCGGAGCCGGCCCCCGACCTCGCCGGGGACGTCCCCGTGCCGGAGCACGTGGCGCACTGGCGGCGCTGAGCACCGTGGTCCCGCCCGGGCTGTCCCGGGACGCCGGCCGCTAGGCGACGTGGTGCGCGGGGAGCCCGTCGACGACGCCCACCGAGGTGCCGCGGGACTGGCCGGCGGACACCGGGACCCGCAGCGGCACCGTGCAGCCGGAGCAGGACACCTGCTCGCCGGGCGCGACGTCGGTCAAGGTGGCGGCGGAGCAGTGCGGGCACTGCACGTCACGCTGCTGGGCGGTGATCTCGCAGCGGACCTCGGCGTCGAGCATGCCCAGGCGCAGGGCCGCCTCCCGGGCCGCGCGGACGTCGGCCTCGGGGCCGGCCAGCATCAGGCGCCAGCCGACGTGCGCGGAGCTCACCAGCCGCTCCAGCTCCGCCAGGCTCACCGCGTCGGCACGCTGCGCGGCGGCCCAGGTGACCGGGGTGCCCCCCGGGACCTGCTCGATCCAGCGCCGGACGACGCGCATCCCGGCGGCCCGGAAGCCGAGCATCCCGACGGCGCGCGCGGAGGGGTCGACCGCCGTCCCGGGCGGTACCGGCGCCGTCGAGGAGACCGATGGCATGCGAGGCGACATGGAGGCTCCGGGGGCTGGGGAACGGATGGCGACAGGACCCACGCTAGGGACCAACGACCCTGCAGCAGGTTACCGGATCGTTACGTCACGTCCACAGTTGCGCGCGACGAGTATCGGCGGGCGCATGGCTCGCCTCTCCCGGGGGCATCGACGGTGTGTCCTGTTCCCTCGCCGTGCCCGGAGGACCCATGTCGACCACCCGCCGCACCACCCCCCGCCGCTGGCGCACCGCCGCCGTGGGGATGGCCATCGCCGCCTCGGCCTTCTCGGTCGCCGCCTGCGGTGAGGACGTCGTCGACGACGACGTCCAGCAGGACGTCGAGGAGGGCGTGGACGACGTCGAGCAGGGCGTCGAGGACGCGACCGACGGGGCGGACGACGACGGCTGACCCGCCGCGAGAGCCCTCGCCGAGGGCGGCCCCACCCCGGCCCGAGGGGTGGAGGCCGCCGGAGGCGGGTAGCGGGACCCCATGGCCGACCTCTCCCCCGGACACCTCCAAGGACTGCGGGTCGCCGTCACCGGCGCCAGTGGCAACGTCGGGACGGCGCTCCTGCGGCGGCTGACCGACCCGGCGAGCGGCGTCGCCGAGGTGCGCGGGCTGGCCCGGCGGCAGCCGCCGGACGTCGCCCCCTACGCCGGCCTGGACTGGCACCTCACCGACCTCGGCCACCCGGCGAGCGAGGACGAGCTGCCCGACCTGCTGGCCGGGGTGGACGCCGTCGTGCACCTGGCCTGGGCGCTGCAGCCGGGCCGGCACCCCGAGCAGCTGCACGCGGTGAACGTCGACGGCACCTACCGGGTGGCCCGGGCGGTGGCCCGTGCGGGCGTCCCGCACTTCGTCCACATGTCCTCGCTCGGCGCCTACGCCGCCGGGGCCCGCGAGCAGCAGGTCCGCGAGGACTGGCCGGTCACCGGCATCCCCAGCTCGCAGTACAGCCGGGACAAGAGCTCCGCCGAGCGGGTGGTGCGCCAGGTGCTCGGCCACCGTCCGGAGACCACCCTGACCGTCGTCCGGCCCACGCTGGTGCTGCAGCCGGAGGCGGCCAGCGAGATCGGCCGCTACTTCCTCGGCCCGCTGTTGTTCGCGGCGGCGCGGGCGGTGCCCGGGTCGGTCGCGCAGGTCCTGCCCCTGCCGCTGCCCACGCTGCGGATCGGGCTGGTGCACGCCGACGACGTCGCCGACGCGCTGGTGCGGATGCTGGACCGGCGCGCGCCCGGGCCGTTCAACCTCGCCGCCGAGCCGACGATGGACGCCGCCGGGCTGGCCCGCGCGCTCGGCTCGCGACGGGTGCCCATGCCGGCGTTCGTGCTGCGCGCGGCGCTGACGGCGGCACACGCCGCGCACCTGGTGCCCACCGAGCCCGGCTGGCTGGACCTCGGGCTGGGCGCGCCCGCGCTGGACACCACGCGGGCGCGCACGCAGCTCGGCTGGTCCCCGGTGCACCGCGGGGACGCCGTGCTGCGGGAGTTCGTCGCGGCGCTGGGCCGGGGCGACGGCGCACCGGGCCCGCTGTTCTCCCCCGCGGGCGGCGCGGAGCTGGACCCGGCCGGCGGCTCGTCCCGCCGCTGAACCGCCACGGAGCAGAGCCGAGCCGGACCGGCTCCCCGCGCGGGGGAGCCGGTCCGGTCCGCGGTCAGCCGCGGGGCATGCCCGCCGCGCGCAGCAGCCCGCTGCCGACGATGACCCGCTGCACCTCGCTGGTGCCCTCGTACAGCCGGTACAGGCGGGCGTCGCGGTAGAAGCGCTCGACCGGTGTGGTGCGCAGGTAGCCGAGGCCCCCGTGCACCTGCACCGCGCGGTCGGTGGCCCGGCCGACCATCTCCGAGCAGTAGAGCTTGGCCGCGGACGGGCCGACCGAGGTGTCCTCGCCGGTGTCGTAGCGGGCGGCGACGTCGCGCACCAGCGCGCGGCCGGCGATCAGCTCGGTGTGCATGTCGGCGATGAGCGCCTGCACCAGCTGGAACCGGCCGATCGGCGCGCCTCCCTGTTTGGCGGTCGCGGCGTAGGCGACCGACTCGTCCAGCACCCGCTGCGCCATCCCCACGCACATCGCGGCGATGTGCAACCGCCCGCGGCTGAGCACGGTGAGCGCCTTGGAGTAGCCGCGGCCCTCCTCGCCGACCAGCGCGTCGGCCGGCACCCGCACCTCGTCGAAGAAGACCTCCGACGTCCAGGCGCCGGACTGGCCCATCTTCTTGTCCCGGGGCCCCAGCGTGACACCGGGGGCCTTCGCGTCGACGACGAAGCTGGAGATGCCGCGCCCCCCGCGCTCGTCGGGGTCGGTCCGCGCGAAGACGACGAAGATGTCGGCCAGCGGCGCGTTGGTGATGTACCGCTTGGTGCCGCTGACGACCCAGTGATCGCCGTCGCGGCGGGCGGTCGTGCGCAGCCCGGCGGGGTCGGAGCCGGCCTCGGCCTCGGTGAGGGCGAAGGAGCCGATCAGCTCCCCGGCCGCCAGGCGCGGCAGGTAGCGCTCCTTCTGCTCCTCGCTGCCGAACTTGGCGATCACCTGTCCGGCGATGCCGTTGTTCGTGCCGAAGAGCGAGCGGAACGCCGGGGTCGTGTAGCCGAACTCGAAGGCGAGCTCGACGTCCTCCCGCATGGTCACGCCCAGCCCGCCGTACTCCTCGGGCAGCGCGTACCCGAACAGGCCCATGTCCGCGATGGCCCCGCGCAGTTCCTCGGGGATCCGGTCGTCGAGGTCGATCTCCTCCTCGCGCGGGATGACCACCTCCCGCACCAGCTGGCGTACGGCGTCCCGGATCTGGCTGAAGTCCTCGGCGTCCACGACGCCAGTGTGACGGAGGGGATCCACCGGCCTGCTGCCGGCGGATCCCCTCCCAGGCCTCAGGCCAGCGCGTCCAGCCGGGCGATGTCCTCGTCGGACAGGGTCAGACGTGCGGCGCCCAGGTTCTCCGTCAGGTGGTCGACCGACTTGGTGCCGGGGATCGGCAGCACGACCGGCGACTTCTGCAGCAGCCAGGCCAGCGCGACCTGGGACGGCGTGGCGTCCAGCTCGCGGGCGATGTCGGCGACCGGGCTGTCGGGGGCGGCGAGGTCACCGGTGGCGATCGGGAACCACGGGATGAACCCGATGCCCTCGGCCGTCGCGTAGTCCAGGACGTCCTGCGACTGCCGGTTGGTCAGGTTGTAGAGGTTCTGCACGCTGACGATCTCGACGATCTCCCGCGCCGCGCGCAGCTCCTCGACCGAGACCTCGGAGACGCCGACGTGGCGGACCTTGCCCTCCTCCTGGAGCTCCTTGAAGACGCCGAGCTGGTCGGCGAGCGGGACGTCGGAGTCGATGCGGTGCAGCTGGATCAGGTCGATCCGCTCCTGGCGCAGGTGGCGCAGCGAGAGCTCGACGGCCTGGCGGAGGTAGGCGGGGCGCCCGACCGGCGTCCAGATCCCGGGGCCCTGACGGGTCAGGCCGGCCTTGGTCGCGACGACCAGGCCCTCGGGGTAGGGGTGCAGCGCCTCGGCGATGATCTGCTCGCTGACGAAGGGGCCGTAGGAGTCGGCGGTGTCGATGAAGTCGACGCCCTGCTCGACGGCGGCGCGCACGACGCGCAGCGCGCCGTCGCGGTCGGCCGGCTCGCCCCACACGCCCGGGCCGGGGAGCTGCATGGCGCCGTAGCCGAGCCGGTGGACGGGCAGGTCCCCACCGAGGGAGAAGGTGTCGCTGAGCTGTGCGGTGGTCATGTCTGCTGGCAAGACGCCAGCGCGCGCGGGTGTTCCCGGCAGCGTGTTCGATGGCCCACGTGGCTGCCGAGCGCGTGGGACAGATCGTCGTGCTGCGGCACGGTCAGACCGAGTGGAGCCGCAGCGGCCAGCACACCGGGGTGACCGACCTGCCGCTGCTGCCCGAGGGTGAGGAGAAGGCCCGCTCGCTGGCGTCGCGGCTGGCCGAGCGGTCCTTCGTCGAGGTCTGGACCAGCCCGCTGCAGCGGGCCCGGCGGACGGCGGAGCTGGCCGGCCTGACCGCCACCGGCGTCGACCCGGACCTGGTCGAGCTGGACTACGGCGGCTACGAGGGCCGCACGACCGCCGAGATCAGCGAGGAGCTCGGCCGGGAGTGGAGCGTGTGGCGGGACCCGGTGATCCCCGGCGAGACGCCGGGCGAGACGCTCGCGGAGGTGGGCGCGCGGGTCGACCGGGTGCTGGACCGGGCACGGGCCCGGCTGGCCGACGGCGACGTCGCGCTGGTCGCGCACGGGCACGTGCTGCGGGTGCTGACCGCGCGCTGGCTGGGCCTCGGGCCGGAGGCCGGCGCCCTGCTCGCGCTGCCGGCCGGGGCGTACGGCGTCCTGGGGCACGAGCACGCCCGGCCGGTGCTCACCGGCTGGGGGCTCTAGACCGGCTCCGGCTCCGGCTCCAGCACCTCGGGCCGGCCGAAGAACCAGCCCTGACCGAGGTCGGCGCCCAGCTCGGCCACCTGCTCGGCGGCCCGCTCGTCCTCGACCCCCTCGGCCACCACCTGCGCCCCCACCCGGTGCGCGGCCTCGGCCACCCAGCGCACGATCGTGCGGGCACCCTCGTCGGGCAGCGCCTGCACCAGTGCCTTGCCGAGCTTGACCACGTCGGGCCGCACGGTGGCCAGCAGCTCGCGGCTGGCCCACCCGGCGGCGACGTCGTCGAGGGCGACCCGCCAGCCCAGCGCCCGGTACTGCTCCAGCACCGACAGCAGGTGCCCGTGCTCGGCCACGGCGGAGGGCTCGGCCACCTCGATGACCAGCCGCTCCGGTGCCAGCCCGGCGTCGGCCATGAGCTGCCGGGTGCTCTCCAGGTCCGCCTGCGGCCGGTGCACCGAGGTCGGGTGGGTGTTGACGAACAGGTCGGCGTCGCCGAGCCACGGCGCGGCGCCGGAGACGGCGCACTCCCGTCCGATCCGGTCCAGCCGCGGCAGCCAGTCGGCGGACTCGGCGACGAAGAACAGGTCACCGCCGCCGATCTCCCGGCCGTCGGCCAGGCCCCGCAGCAGCGCCTCGTGGGCGACGACGGCGCCGTCGGCCAGCGACACGATCGGCTGGTAGACGCTCCACAGCTCCGCCTCGGCCAGCACGCCCACCTCCGCGGTGATCCCGCGGCGGGCCAGCTCGACGGCGAGGGTGGGCGCGGTCAGCAGCCGGGTGACCAGGGCGGTGTACTCCCCCGGCGGATCGGTCGCGACCCGCACCGCCTCGGCCTCGGCGGTCGTGAGCTCGCGGGAGAGCCGGTCGAACAGCAGCTCCACCCCGACGCCCTCGCGATCGTCGGTCAGGTCCAGCAGCCCGTCGCTCCGGTAGACCGACAGCCCGACGGCGCGGGCGATCGCCGCCACCACCGGCAGCACGCTCTCCACCGGGCTGGCCAGCAGCAGGCGGGTCGCCACCTCGGGGAGGTCCCAGGTCTCCCGGCGCCGGGTCCTGCTGATGGTCCTGGGCACCCCAGCAGGATGACCGACCCGGCGCTGCGTGACCGACAGGCGCGCGGAGCCCCCCGCCCGGGCGACACCGCCACGGCCGGGTGAGTCGAGATCCGGAACTTCCCGGCTTGAGTGTCTAAGGTCAGCGTCATGGCAGTCGTCACCTCCCCCGATCCCGCGCGCACCAGCCGAGGCGGGCGGCCGCGCGACCCGAGCCGGGACGGCGTCATCCGGGAGGCGATCCTGCGACTGCTGGGCGAGGTCGGGTACGGCGCGCTCACCATGGACGCCGTCGCCGCCGAGGCCGGCGTCGGCAAGGCCACGATCTACCGGCGCTGGCGCACCAAGCAGGACCTCGTCGTCGACACCATCGCGGTGATGAACCAGTCGCTGGCCACCCCGGTCGACACCGGCGCGCTCGACAGCGACGTCCGGGCGATCGTCCACCGCCTGGTCGACGTCATCAACGGCCCGGTCGGCACGGCCATCCGCTCGCTGCTGCCCTCGATGCAGCACCAGCCCGCGCTCACCGAGGCCTTCCGCACCGGCCCGCTTCAGGCCTGGCGCGACTCCTACGCCCGCATGTGGGCGCAGGCCGAGGCGCGTGGCGAGCTCCCGGGCGGCACCGACCACTCGGTGCTCGCGGAGACCACCACCGCCCTGCTGGTCCAGCGCTGGCTGCTCACCGGCGAGCCGGTGACGCACGACTACGCCGACGCGGTGCTCGACGCCGTCGTCCTGCCGATGGTGCGCAACCTGCACCCCTGAGCCGGGCGCGTCACCAGCCCTGGGTGCCGGGCTCGCCCTTGAACGGTCCGACGACCTCCGGGGTGATCCAGCCGCCGTAGAAGTCACCGGCCTGGGCGCGCACGGTCACGCCGTCGACCCGGGCCGCGTCCACCCGGCTCGGGTAGAAGGCCACGGCGCCGCGCAGGTGCTCGTACCCGGCCGTCGGCTGCTCGTAGGACCACGCGACGGCGGGCACCCGCCGGCCGTCGACGACGGCGTCCCAGTAGCCGGCCCGGCCCTTCCACTCGCACCACGAGGCGCCGTCGCCCCGCTCCAGGACGCCGGGGACGACGTCCTCGCGGGGCACGTAGTAGACCGGCGGGTGGCTGGTCTCGCAGACGCGGACCGCGCGCGTGGTCCGCGCGACCAGGCGCCCGGCGACCTCCACCTCGACCAGCCGGCCGGTCACCTCGGCCGACGGCGGGCGCGGGTAGTCCCAGACCGACTCCTGTCCCGGCCCGACGGGGTCGCGGCGCGGGGAGGGCATCGGCTCAGTGCCTGCGTCCGCCGATGGCCGTGCGCTTGCGCGTGCGGCTGCGCACGGAGTTGACGACGACGACGGTGACGAACAGGCCCACCGCCCCCATCGTCGCCTTGCCGGCCGGGGACTGGAGGAACCGCACGACGGCGGCCTGCCCCTGCGCCTTCAGCCGGGTGGGGCTGCTGCGGTGGGCGAGCTGGTCCAGCGTGGCCGCCAGCGACTCACGGGCAGCGTCGATCTCCAGCTGGATCTGTCGGGGGTCGCGAGGCACGCCCACAGCCTGCCAGAACGCCCGGTGTCCGGCGCGCGGCCGGCAGGAGGCGTACCCGCTCGGGCGACGCCGACCGTAGACTCCGCGACCGCGCGGGAGTGGTGTAACGGCAGCCACGCCAGACTTAGGATCTGGTGCCTTCGGGCGTGCGGGTTCGACTCCCGCCTCCCGCACGGCGGTGGATCACCGGCCCCGGTGCCCGGCCGCTCGCGGACCGCGCGCCGGCCGGCCGGGAGCCGGTCCACCGGACGGCCGCCGATCCCCCTCCGCACCGATGAGTTGGCCCGGCGGCCCGGGTCAGCCCCCTCGAGAACGCTCACCGGAGCGTCCTGACCCACCGGGGAGCACGGGTGTCACGTACGCGGATCCACAACCTGTCCATCTCGCTCGACGGCTTCGCGACCGGGGAGCCGCAGACCGCCGAGGCGCCCTTCGGCCATGCCGGCCAGCGCCTGCACGAGTGGATGTTCGCCACCCGGTTCTGGGCGGCGGGAGGCGTCCCGGGAGGCGCGGCGGATGCGGGCGGGTCCGTGGGCGTCGACCACGCGTTCGCCGAGCAGCACGGCATCGGCTTCGGCGCCGAGATCATGGGCGCCCACAAGTTCGGCCCGCCGGGCTGGCAGGACGACCCGGACTGGACGGGCTGGTGGGGACCGAACCCGCCGTTCCACACGCCCACCTTCGTGCTCACCCACCACCCGCGGCCCCCGGTGGAGATGGCGGGCGGCACCACCTTCCACTTCCTGGACGCCGCCCCGGCCGACGCACTCGCGACCGCCCGCGCAGCCGCCGGCGGCCGGGACGTCCGGATCGGCGGCGGCCCCACCGTCGTCCGCGACTTCCTCGCCGCCGGCCTGGTCGACCACGCGCACCTGGTCCAGGTGCCCATCGTGCTCGGCCGGGGCGTCCGCCTCTGGGACGGGCTGGAGGCCCTGGAGGACACCTACGACGTCGAGGCCGTCGCCTCCCCCAGCGGCGTCACCCACCTCACCCTCACCCGCAGGGCGGGGTGACCGCCCGCCGCAGCCCACGTGGCCGACATCCCGCAGCCGCCTGACCTGCGCATCCGCCCCCGCCCCGGGGCGCGTGGGGCAGGAGGGGCGGGTGGGACGTCCCGAGTTGCGGACCGGTCGCGGGTCCGCGAGTCGAGCGTACGGAACTGACCAGTACTGCTTGCCTGTCGCCCGCGCGGCGACTGCCCCGCAGGGAGCGGGGGCGGGCGGGATGACGCAGACGGTGGTCGCGCCGAGGCGCAGCTCGGAGTGGGCGTGCGGTGAGGCGCTGGAGGCGGCGGCGGTCTACGTGCAGACCGTGCGCGAGGCCCCGAGCGCTCCGGCGCGGGCGCGCGCGGCGGCCTCCCGGGAGGGCGTGACCGCCGTCCGGACGGTGCTGCGCCAGCTCCCCGACCACCCGCTCGGCTTCAGCGACGCACCGGCCGGCCGCGAGCTGCGGGCCTGGTTCCGGCCCGATCGCCGGCTGCCGTTCAACCGCGCGCCCGTCGCGGTCCTCGAGCTGCCGGCCAGCACCGCCGAGTACCTGGCCGGGCGGCCCAAGCAGGCGCTGCGGACCAACCTCAGCCGGGCGGCGGCCCAGGGGCTGGCGTGCGCACCGGTCGAGGACGCCGACGAGCTGCACCGCGTCGCGTCGGCCATCGCGGTCCGCCGGGGCACCACCCCCGACGCCTTCGTCCGCCCCGGCCAGCTGCCCGCGCGCGACCGGCTCTGGTCGGCCGCCTCCGACGCCGAGGGCCGGCCGCTGGCGCTGTGCCAGACGGTGGTCGACGA
Organism: Blastococcus sp. CPCC 205250; assembly: GCF_019799925.1. GTDB lineage: Bacteria > Actinomycetota > Actinomycetes > Mycobacteriales > Geodermatophilaceae > Trujillonella. The sequence continues at coordinate 48,483 of NZ_JABGCG010000012.1, forward strand.
GGACCGGGCGGGGCTGGTGCTCATGGTGACCGCCGTCGGCCACGCCGCGGCTCCCCTGGTGCGCTACGCGCTGCACGCCCACCTCGCCGGCCGGCTGGTCGAGCGCGGGGTGACCACGCTCGCCGTCGGCGGCTCCATGCTGCTGACCAGCGCGGGGACGCGGTACTTCCAGCGCCGCACGGGGTTCACCCCCGTGCACGTGCGGCCGCAGCCGGTGCCCGCCCGCCGGCGGGCCCGCGCCGCCGTCGTCAGTTGACGAACCGCTCCCGGTAGTCCTCCCCCGGCTCGTACGCGACCCCCGCGGCCACCAGGTCGTCGACCTCCCGCGAGGAGAGCCCGATGCCGTCGAGCACCTCCCGGGTGTGCTGCCCGACCAGCGGCGCCGGGCCGGCGATCCGCCCCGGCGTCTCGGAGAAGTCGACCAGGTGCCCGAACTGGCGGGTGCGGCCGTGCAGCGGGTGCTCGTACTCCGCGACCAGCCCCAGCCGCACGTTGTCCGCGTCGTACAGCGGCGCGACGCCGCCCTGGGTGTCCAGCGGCAGCTCGCACGGCACGCCTGCCGCGTCCAGCGCCCGCTTCCAGTTCCACGACGTGCGCCGGGCGAAGGCCTGCTCGAGCGCGGCCTCCACCTCCTCGCGGGCGTCGCGGCGGCGGCCGGTGAGCTCGTCGGCACCGACGGCCGCGCACAGCGCCGCCCACGCGGTGTCGGTGGTCGCGCACACCTGCAGGTACTGCTCGTCCTGGCAGCGGTAGAGCCGGTACCCGGGGCCCAGGCCGTGCAGGCCGGCGTCCAGGTGCGGCCGGTCGAGGGGGACGCCGTCGACCAGCAGCGCGTCGGAGGCGAACACGGCGCCGCCGTCGAGCAGCGAGGTCCACAGCTCCTGCCCCTCGCCGGTGCGGTCGCGGTGGGCCAGCGCGAGCAGGACGCCGACCACCGACAGGACGGCGTTGGCCTGGTCGGTGAACCCGAACCGGACGTACAGCGGCCGCTGCCCGAGGTGCACCGCCCCCTGCTCGAACTCGATGCCGCTGCTCGCCTGGTAGAGCGGGTCCAGGCCGCCGGAGTGCGCCAGCGGGCCCTCCGCGCCGTAGGCGAAGGTGTTGCAGTAGACGAGTGCCGGGTTCACCGCGCGGCAGTCGGCGTACCCGATGCCGATCCGGTCGGCGACGCCCTTGGTCATGTTGTGGTGGACGACGTCGGCGGTGCGCACCACCTCGAGCGCGATCTCCCGGCCGCGCGGGTGCTTGAGGTCCAGCGCCAGCGACCGCTTGCCGCGCTGGCAGCCGTTGAACGGGGCCTGCGCCATGCGCATCGCGTCGCCGGTCACCGGCTCGATCTTGACGACGTCCATGCCGAGGTCGCCCAGCAGCATCGGGCCGAACGGGCCGGCCAGGTACTGCCCGAAGTCGACCAGCCGCAGCCCGCCCAGGGCCGTCGCCTGCGCCGGCGCCCCGGACGGCACGGCCGGGGTGCGGGCCGCCCCACCCCACCCCTCCGCGCGGAGGGCGGCGCCGTGCTCGTCCAGCCGGGGCCGCGGCGAGACGATCGCCCCGGGGGTGCCGCGCAGGTGGACCGGGACGCCCAGCTGCGTGGTCGGGCCGAGCTCCGGGTCCTCGACCGCGGCCACCATGTCGTTGGCCGCCAGCTGCGGGTGCGGCTCGGCCAGCGACTGCTCGGCGGTGGTGACCGGCTCGCAGGCGTGGCCGTGCTCGCGCAGCACGGCGGCCAGGTCGGCCGTCTTCCACGAGGCGAACGCCGCGGCCCGCTCGGCGTGCCACCGCTCCCGCTGCCCGGCGGGGGCGGAGGCCTGCACGTGGGGGTGCGGCTGGTCGATGCCGAGGAGGTCCTCGACCGACCTCGTCGGCGTGAGCCCGGACAGCACCGAGAGGTGCAGCCACCCGTCGGCGGTCTGCCAGATCATCCCCTGGTGGATGCCGGGCGGGTACGTCTTGGCCATCACCTCGTGGAAGGCCGGCGCCCAGTGCTCGACGTCCTGCCAGATCTGCGTCGTGTACAGGAACAGGCCCTGCAGCAGCGACGTGCGCACGTGCTGGCCCCGGCCGCTGGCGGCGCGCTGGTGCAGGGCGGCGAGGACGCCCATCGGCGCCAGGAACACCGTGCCGAGGGTCGGGGTGGGCGCGTGGTTGTACACCGGCCCCGTCCGCCAGCCCGGCTGCTCGGCCTGCGCGCCGCCGGCGGCCTGCACCAGCGCGTCCCAGCCCGGGCGCTGCTCGTTGCGGTGCCCCACCGGCCAGGCCGACACCGAGCAGTAGACCAGCGCCGGGTGCCGCGCGGAGACGGCGTCGTAGCCGAACCCGAGGCGGTCCATCACCCCGGGCCGGAAGCCCTCGACCAGCACGTCGGCCCCGCCCAGCAGCTCCTCGAGCACCGCGGCGTCGGCGGTGTCGGTGAGGTCCAGCGCGATCGACCGCCGGCTGCGGTGCCACACCGCGCTGCCGTGGTAGCCGCGGAACGGGTCGCCGCCCAGCGGCTCGACCTTGACCACGTCCGCCCCGTGCTCGGCGAGCATCGTGACCCCCATGGAGGCGCCCGGGCCCCAGGTGAGGTCGAGGATCCGGATGCCGTCCAGGGCGCTGCCCGACCGAGTCGTCACAGGGCGGAGTGTGTCGGCGGTCACGCGTCGACACAATGCTCGCGACCTCGTTACCGTCAGCCTCTCGATAGGAGTCCCGCCGCCGACCGGAGGACGACGATGTCCGACGCGCGCCCCGCCGACCCGGCCGCCTGGGCCGAGGCCGGCCTGGCCTTCCGCGTGGAGGAGGGCGTCGCCTGGCTGGTGCTGGACCGCCCGCAGGTCCGCAACGCGATCCACCACCCCCTGCGCGACGCGCTGCTCGCCGCGATCGAGGAGGTCCGCGCCGACCCGGGCATCCGCGCCGCCGTCGTGACCGGGTCGGGCACGGCGTTCTGCGCCGGGGCCGACCTCATGTCGCCGCCGCACATCGAGATCCCGCCGGACCGGCAGCGCGGCACCCTGGCCAACGTCGCCCGCGAGGACGGCCGGCGCTTCGGCTGGTGGCGCCTGGCCCGGGCCGTCTGGGAGAACGAGAAGCCCTTCGTCGCCGCCGTGAACGGCCCGGCCTACGGGGGCGGCTGCAACCTCGCGCTGGCCTGCGACCTGGTGGTCGCGGCGGAGTCGGCGCGCTTCAGCGAGGTCTTCGTCAGCCGTGGGCTGCCGCTGGAGGGGGCGGCGGCCTTCCTGCTCACCCGCAGTCTCAGCCCGGTGCGGGCCAAGGAGATGGCGCTGTTCGGCGACCCGGTCGACGGGCGGACGGCGGCGGAGTGGGGGCTGGCCAACCGCTGCGTCCCCGACGACGAGCTGCTCGCCTTCGCCGGGGGCTGGGCGCGGCGGCTGGCCGCGGGGCCGACCATCGGCATCGGCCACGTCAAGGGCCAGGTGAACGACGCGCTGGAGCAGACGATGGAGCAGGTGGCCAAGCAGGAGGTGACGCTGCTCGGGCTGGGCATCGGCAGCGACGCGCAGGAGGCCGTACAGGCCTTCCGCGAGCGCCGCGAGCCCCGGTTCACCGGCCGGTGAGCGGGCCCGTGGCCGACAAGGTCCTCGTCGAGCGACGGGGCCACGTGCTGGTCGTGACCATCAACCGGCCCGAGGTGCGCAACGCCGTCGACGGCGAGGTGCACATGACCATCGGCCGGCTGCTCGACGACGTCGACGCCGACCCCGACGTCCGCGTCGTGGTGGTCACCGGCGCCGGCGACAAGGCGTTCTCCGCCGGCGCGGACCTCAAGGCCGGCGCCCGCGGGGAGACCGTGCTGCCGCCCGGCTTCGAGCACTGGGGCTTCGCCGGCTGGGTGCGCCACCCGATCAGCAAGCCGACGATCGCCGCGGTCAACGGCGCCGCGCTGGGCGGCGGCGCGGAACTCCTGCTCTCCTGCGACCTGGCGGTCGCCGCCGAGCACGCCGTCATCAGCCTGCCGGAGGTGACGATCGGCATGATCGCCGCGGACGGCGGCCCGTTCCGCGCGCTGGCGCAGCTCCCCCACCGGATCGGGATGGAGCTGGTGCTCACCGGCGAGCCCATCACCGCCGCCCGGGCCCTGGAGCTGCACCTGGTCAACCGGGTCGTGCCCGGTGACCAGCTGCTCGACGCCGCCCTCGCGCTGGCCGACCGGATCGCGGCGAACGCGCCCCTGGCCGTGCAGGCGAGCAAGCGGATCGCCCTGGGCCTGCGCGACGGCGCGCGTCCGGCCGAGCAGCTGCACTGGGAGCTGACCCGCGAGCACGCGCACGCCACGGCCGGGTCGGCCGACGCGCGCGAGGGCGTGCGGGCCTTCCTGGAGAAGCGCCCACCGGTCTGGAGCGGCCGGTGAGGATCGGCATGCCGCTGTCCTACAGCGGCGGGTTCCTGGAGGCGGCCGCGGTCGTCGGCGACTACGAGGCCGCCGGGCTGGACGTCGTCTTCGTCCCCGAGGCCTGGTCCTTCGACGCGGTCAGCCAGCTGGGCTACCTCGCGGCACGGACGACGACGCTGCAGCTGGCCGCCGGCATCCTCAACGTCTACTCCCGCACGCCGGCACTGCTGGCGATGACCGCCGCCGGACTGGACGCCGTCTCCGACGGCCGGTTCGTCCTCGGCCTGGGCGCGTCGGGCCCGCAGGTGGTCGAGGGCTGGCACGGGGTGCCCTACACCGCGCCCCTGGCCCGGACCCGGGAGGTCGTGGACGTCTGCCGGCAGGTGTGGCGGCGCGAGCCGCTGGAGCACGACGGCCCGCACGTGCAGGTGCCGCTGCGGCCCGAACGGGGCGGGAGCGGGCTGGGCAGGCGGCTGACTCTGATCAACCGGCCGGTGCGCGACCGCATCCCGCTGATGCTGGCCGCGCTCGGGCCGAGGAACGTGGCGCTCGCCGCCGAGCTCTTCGAGGCGTGGGAGCCGATCTTCTACCTGCCCGAGCGGGCGGCCGACGCCTTCGGCGGCCCCCTCGCCGAGGGCACGGCCCGCCGCGACCCGGCGCTGGGCCCCCTCGACGTCGTCGCCGACACGCACCTGCTGGTCACCGAGGACCCCGACGAGGCGGAGCGGGCGCTGCGGCGCGTGCGGCGGCACCTGGCGCTCTACATCGGGGGCATGGGCGCGCGGGGGCGGAACTTCTACAACGACCTCGCCGTCCGGTACGGCTTCGCCGACGGCGCCCGGCAGGTCCAGGAGGCCTACCTGGGCGGCCGCCCGCAGGAGGCCGCGGCGGCGCTGCCCGAGGAGCTCGTCCGCGGGGTCTCCCTGGTGGGCCCCCGCGGCTTCGTCGCCGAGCGCGTCGCGGCCTTCGCCGAGGCCGGGGCGACGACGCTGAACGCCACCCCGCTCGGCGAGGACCACGCGCGCCGGCTGGGGTCCCTGACGGTCCTGCGCGGGATCACCGGGTAGCCGGGCCGACACGCCGACCACCGCGACTCACCAGGGTCAGGCAGATCACGTCCCCGCATCTCCGCAGCTCAGGGTCGCGACCGGGCTCCGGGCGTGCGGCAGGGGCGGGCCGCCGTCGTAGCGTGAGGGAGCCGGCAGCCGCCCAGCGCCGGGCCCCCGGCCGCCGCGCGCACGTACCCGACCCGATCCCTCGGAGCCCATGTCCTCCCCGCGCACCGAGCCCACCGACCGCCCCGACCCCGCCGCCGCCGAGAAGCCGAAGGGCGCCCTGAGCATCACCCAGCTCTGCGCCGGCGCCCTGGCCTCCGTCTCCGCCGCCGTGGTGGCCTCCTTCTTCGGCGTCGCCGGCACCCTGATCGGCGCGGCCGTGGCCAGCGTCATCAGCACCGTGACCGCCGCCGTCTACACCACCTCGCTGAGCCGCACGAACGAGCGGCTGCGCCGGGTCCGGACCCAGGTGGCCGGCGGGACCGGCAGCGGCACGGGCAGGACCGCCGGGGCGACGACCGCCGACGACGCCTCGCCGGCGACGCGCGTGCTGCCCGCGGCGCTGGACCCGCGGCGCGCGCCGGCCCCCCGGCGCTGGCCGCGCGTGGCCGGGTACGCCGTGGCGGTGTTCGGCCTGGCGATGGCGATCGTCACCGGGATCGAGATCATCGGTCAGCAGCCGGTGTCGGCCCTCGTCGGCGCCCAGGAGGCCTCGTCGTCGACGACCCTGGGCGAGCTCACCGACGACGCCCCGTCCGTCGACACCACGCCCACCCCGCCCGGCACCCCGGCGACCACCCCGGCCCCGTCGACCACCTCGGAGACCCCCTCCCCGGGAGCCCCGGACGGTGGGGACGACGCCGGGACGACGGCCCCGACGACCTCGCCCGGGCAGACCGCCTCCCCGACGGCCGAGCCGACCGGCTCCGGCGACGAGGCCCCGCAGACCGGGCAGGACCCGGAGCAGGAGCAGGAGGACGGCGGCGTCCAGCCGACCGGCGGGGCCTCCCCCACCTCCTGACCAGCGGGCTCAGTCCAGCCGGACGCGCAGCTCCAGTTCCGTGGAGGGCACGTCCGGGTCGTCGTCGTCCACGACGGCGAGCAGCCGCACCTCGCCGCCGGTCACGCCTCGCAGGGCCAGGCCCTCCACCTTGTGCACCCGCCCGGCGGTCCGGGGCAGCGGCGCGAGGTCCAGCACCCGCTCGTCGTCGACGAGGGCCAGGGCGGTGGCCACCACGGGGCCGTCGTCCACCGCGTTGGGCGTGTCCTCGGCCGCGGCGCTGAGCAGGGTGCGCCCGTCGGGCAGGGCGACGGCGTCGGTGACCGCCAGGCCGACGCCCGCGACCTCGCCGAGCTCGTAGCGCCGCACCGTGCCCAGCGGCACCGCCTCCGCGCCGCTCCGGCCGAGGACGGCGCCGACCAGGGCCGCCAGCGGCACGTCCACGCTGGCCGAGGGGACGCCCGCCGCCAGGTTGCCGCGCTGGAACCAGCGCACGGTGTCGACGTGCCGGCTGCCGCCCTCGAGGTTGAGCTGGTCCAGCGGCACGCCCACCGCGTCGGCGACCCGCCGGTACAGCGGAGCCAAGTCCGCGGCCACGGCGACCGGCTGCCCGGCGTCCAGGCGCACCAGCGCGCCCCGCATGCGCAGCGGCCCGGAACCCGAGCCGAGCGCGAGCACCGCCGGCGCGCCGTCGACCTCGGCCGGGCAGGCCACCTCGAGGTCGGGCTTGAGGTGCTTGGTCCCCGCGGCGGAGCTGAAGCGGTCCAGCCCCTCCACCGGGGGCAGCAGCCGCACCGGGGTCACCGAGTCCGCCCGGCGCCACGCGGCGACCGTGGCGTCGTCCTGCACCACCAGCCAGCCGTCGCCCAGCGGCGCCACCCCGGACGCGGCGGTGACCGGCGTCCCGTCGTCGAACCGCAGCTCGCCCGCCCGCTCCACGAAGACCTGCACGAGGCGCCTGTGCCCCTCCCGGGGCGTGCCCACGCCCCGGTCCGGTCAGCGCTGCGCGGCGGAGCCCTCCACCGAGTGCGGGAACGGGTCGCCGTCCGGCGCCCCGACGGCGGCGAACAGCGGCAGCGCCGCCGCGGCGCCGATCACGGCCAGGGAGGACAGCAGCTTCTGCAGGAGCGACGGCACCGGCTGATCCAAGTGCGCCGTGCGCGGGTGCGGAAGCCCTGCGCCGGATCTCCGCCCGATGTGGGGACGTCCCCGGCGCGGTCGAGGTCAGGACCCGACCAGCGCCCGGTGCAGCACGGCGATGAGCTCGGTCCGCGTGATGATCCCGACGAGCCGGCCGTCGGCGTCCACGACGGGCAGGTTGCGCAGCCCCCGGTCGGTCATCAGCTCCACCAGCTCCGCCACGGGGGTGTCCTCGGTGACCGTGGTGACCGGCGTGGTCATCACCCTCGAGACCGGGTCGAACTCGACGATGTCGCGGTTGAACAGGTCGAACACCGTGATGATGCCGACCACGCGGTGCTCGGCGTCGACCACCGGCACGCCCTTGACGTGGTGCTGGTTGATCACCATGCGCGCCCGGTAGAGCGTGTCGCCCGGCAGGACGCTCTTCACGTCACGGGCCATCAGCGAGCCCACGCGCAGCTGCCCGAGCCGGCGGTCCAGGGCGTGCGCCTCGGCGTCGCGGATGAGGGCGACCACGTCGCCGGGCAGCACGTCCAGGCCGCGGTCGAGCCGGGCGATGGCGCGGGTGACGTCCTCGGTGGAGACCCCGACCCGCTCGCTGGGCGCCGGGTCGCCGCCCTGCGGCGGGGGCGGCGGGGGCGGCACGTGCGGGTAGGGGCGGCCGGTCAGGTTGTTCACCAGGGCCCCGACGGCCAGCAGCACCACGGTGTTCACGCCCACCGGCAGCACCGCGAAGGCGTAGCCCTGCTCGGCCACCGCCGACCCGCCGACGGCGGCGAACAGCGCGCACGCGCCGCCCGGCGGGTGCACGCAGCGCAGCAGCATCATGATCGCGATGGCCGCGCCGACGGCGACCGCGGCGGCGAGCGTGACGTCGTCGAGGAGCTTCCCCGCGGTCACCCCGACCAGCGTCGAGACGACGTTGCCGACCAGCAGCGACCACGGCTGGGCCAGCGGGCTGGCCGGGGCGGCGAACAGCAGCACCGCGGTCGCGCCCATCGGCGCCACGATGAACGGCAGCGCCTCGGGCCCGCCCGGGAGCACTCGGGCCGCGAGCGCCGCGACCGCGATGCCGACGAGCGCACCGAGCCCCCCGCGAGCTAGGTCGAACGGCCGGTAGCCCACGGGCCCCGGACGCAGCGAGGCCAGCCAGGCCCGGCGGTCGGCGTACACCCGTCGTCCTCCCCCGACGGCGCCGTCGCCGTCGACCGCGGCGACCCTAGCCCGTGCCCCCCGCCGGACGGCCGACTCCGGCCCGCCCGCCGCGTCGGGTGTCCCCGGTCCCGTCCGGCCTCCCGGCCGGTTCACCCGTTCGGGTCGGGCCGGCACCCGATCGGGTGCGGCCCGGCGCCGGTGCCGCCGACACCCCTCGCATGACGACCGCTCTCCCGCGTCCCCTCACCGCCGGACGCCACCGCGCTCCCGAGACGACCGACGAGCCCCGCTGGGCCACGGCCGCCGAGTTCGCCGCCGCGTGGGCCCGCGTGGGCCGCCACGCCGCGCCGCAGACGTCGGGCCCGCACGCCGACGAGGACGTCCGCGGTCGCGACGGCGACGTCTTCGACTGGCTGGGCTTCACGCCCGCTGCCGGCTGACCTGCCGGTGCGCCGGCTCAGCGCGCCCCGAGCGCCTCGGCGACCACCGGGACCAGGGCCGCGAACGCCTGGGCCCGGTGGCTCCTCGCGTCCTTCTCCCCGGGCGCGAGCTCGGCGGAGGTGAGCTCCAGCCCGTCGGGCACGAAGACGGGGTCGTAGCCGAAGCCGTTCGTGCCGCGCTCCTCACGGACCACCCGGCCGCGCCACTCCCGCTCCACGACCTCCTCGCGTCCGTCGGGCGTGACGAGGGCGGCCGCGCAGACGAACGCCGCCCCCCGTCGCTCGTCGGGCACGTCGCCGATCTGGGCGAGCAGCAGGGCGGTGTTGGCCCGGTCGTCCCCGTGTCGGCCCGACCAGCGCGCCGAGAGGATGCCGGGCATCCCGTTCAGCGCGTCGACGGTGATGCCGGAGTCGTCGGCCACCGCGGGCAGGCCGGTGTGGCGCACCGCCTCGCGCGCCTTGAGCAGCGCGTTCTCCGCGAACGTCGCGCCGGTCTCCGGCGCCTCCGGGTACTCGGGCACGTCGCGCAGGCCCACGACGTCCACCCCCGGGACGGCGTCGGCCAGCAGCCGCTGCAGCTCCGCGAGCTTGCCCGCGTTGCGGGTGGCCAGCACCAGCCGGGTGGTCACGACGCCAGCGCCCGCTGCTGGACGGCGGTGAGCTCGGCGCACCCCGCGACGGCCAGGTCCAGCAGCGCGTCCAGGGTCGGCCGGTCGAACACGGCGCCCTCCGCCGTCCCCTGCACCTCGACGAAGCCGCCGTCCCCGGTGCAGACGACGTTCATGTCGGTGCCGGCCCGCACGTCCTCCTCGTAGGCGAGGTCCAGCCGCGGCTCGCCGTCGATGACACCCACGCTGACCGCGGCCACCGACTGGACCAGCGGCTGCGCCTTGGCCAGCTTCCCCCGCTCGCCCAGCCAGGAGACGGCGTCGGCCAGGGCCACGTACGCGCCGGTGATCGCCGCGGTGCGGGTGCCGCCGTCGGCCTGCAGCACGTCGCAGTCCAGCGCGATGCTGTTCTCCCCCAGCGCGGCGAGGTCGATCGAGGCGCGCAGGGAGCGGCCGATGAGCCGGCTGATCTCGTGGGTGCGCCCGCCGATGCGGCCCTTCACCGACTCGCGGTCGCCGCGGGTGTGGGTGGCGCGCGGCAGCATCGAGTACTCGGCGGTCACCCAGCCCAGGCCGGAGCCCTTGCGCCAGCGGGGCACGCCCTCGGTGACGCTCGCCGCGCACAGCACGCGCGTCCGGCCGAACTCCACGAGCACCGAGCCCTCCGCGTGGTCCAGCCAGTTGCGGGTGATGGTGACCGGACGCAACTGGTCGGCGGTGCGGCCGTCGGGACGTGGGGTCTGCGGGGCGGGGGTCACGTGAGGCGACAGTAGTGCGCGTCCCCGCCACCGTGTCGGGCCCGGCCGGGTCCGGTCGCACGGCCGGCGGCGGCACGCCACGGCAGGATCGGCCCATGCGATCCGAGCTCCGCTCCGTCCGGACCGGCGGGGTGCCCGCCGTCGTCGACCTGACCGACGAGTGCGCCGCCTTCGTCGCCGGGGAGGGCGACGGCCTGCTCCAGGTGTTCGTGCCCCACGCGACCGCCGGGGTGGCGATCATCGAGACCGGATCGGGCAGCGACCCGGACCTGCTGGCGCAGCTGGACGTGCTGCTCCCCCGGGACGACCGCTGGCGGCACCGGCACGGCAGCCCCGGCCACGGCCGCGACCACGTGCTGCCGGCGTTCGTGCCGCCGCACGCCACCGTCCCGGTGCTCGAGGGGCGGATGCAGCTGGGCACCTGGCAGCGGATCTGCCTGGTCGACACCAACGAGGACAACCCGCAGCGGCACGTGCGCCTGTCGTTCCTCGCCGGCTGACCGGGGCCGGGCCGGGGGCGCCCGGCGTGGATCCGGTCGCCCCGGCACGGCAGGATGCGCGGCATGACCGACACCGCCGCCACTCCGGACGCCGCCCCGGTCCGTCTCGCTCCCGGTGACCCGGCGCCGGACTTCACCCTGACCGACGCCGACGGCACGCCGGTCTCGCTGTCGGCGTACCGCGGGCGCCGGGTGATCGTCTACTGCTACCCCGCCGCGCTCACCCCCGGCTGCACCACCCAGGCGGTCGACTTCACCGCGGCGGCGGGCGACCTCGCCGAGGCGGGGCTGGACATCATCGGCATCTCCCCCGACCCGCCGGCCAAGCTGCTGCGCTTCCGGGAGAAGGAGCAGCTGGGCATCACGCTCGTCTCCGACCCGGACAAGGCCGTGCTCGGCGCCTACGGGGCCTTCGGCCCGAAGAAGCTCTACGGCAAGGAGGTCATCGGGGTCATCCGGTCGACCTTCGTGATCGACGCCGAGGGCCGGATCGAGAAGGCCGCCTACAACGTCAAGGCGACCGGGCACGTGGCCAAGCTGCGCCGCGACCTCGGCCTGGACTGACCTCCGCCCGACACCTCCGCCCGACACCTCCGACGCCCCGCCCGGTCCCACCGGGCGGGGCGTCGTGCTGTCCGGGCACCTCGGCCCGCGCGCCCCGACCCTGCACGGGCGTCCCGGGCGGACGTCCCGGCGGATCGGGACGGCGGTCCCTCGTGCTCGGGTCACGCGGAACGCGAGGGTCCGGGAGACGAGATCACCGACTCCCGGAGGGCATCCGATGCTCCGCACCACCACCCGCCTGCTGGCCGCGGGCTGTCTGACCGCCGCGCTGGCCGCCACCGGCTGCAGCGCCGACGACACCGACGACACGTCCACCGCGGCCGCCGGGGACACCGCGGGGGACACCTCCGGGGACACCGCCGGCGGCTCCTCGGCCGGCGGCGACCTGGAGGCCTTCTGCCAGGGCGTCCTCGACTACGACGCGACCCCCAAGCCGATGGGCGGCGAGACCGGCGAGCCCAGCGCCGAGGACGTCGCGGCCTACGGCGAGGCGCTGGCCGAGCCCGTGCAGGCCATCCTGGACAACGCGCCCGACGCGGCTGCCGACGCGGCCGGGACCCTGCACCACCTGCAGCAGCGGCTGGCCGACGGCGACGCCGCCGGCCTGTTCGAGCCCGACGCGGTGGAGGCGGTCGGCACCATCGAGACGACGGTCGCCGAGGAGTGCGGCCACACCGCCGTGACCGTGCGGGCGGTCGACTTCACCTTCGAGGGCGTCCCCGCCGAGCTCGCGGCGGGCGTGACCACCTTCGTCATGCCGAACGAGACCACGGCCGACGAGGAGCACGTGATGCTCATCGCCCGCGTCGCCGACGGCCAGACCCTGACCCCGGAGCAGTTCGTCGCCGACCCGGAGGGCTCGTTCGGGGAGATCGAGCTGCTCGGCGAGACGTACGCCCCGGCCGGCGCCACCGGCGGCGTCACGCTCGACCTGCCGGCGGGTGAGTACCTGCTGATCTGCCCGGTCGCCCACGACGAGACCAGCCCGCCGCACTTCGTGCTCGGCATGATCTCGGCCGTCACGGTCGCGTGAGCACCGGTGCCCCCGGGCGGACCGGGCACCCCGGTCCCCCCGGGCGGCACCCGGCCGGCGTCCTCAGCCGCCGGGCGCTGCTCGGCGGGGCGCTGGCCGCCCTCACCCTGCCCGCGCTGGCGGCCTGCACCGGCGAGCCGTCCCCCCGGCCCGACGCCCCGTCCTCGCCCCGGCGCCCTGCCCCCGCGCTGGCCGACGACGGCACCCCGCTGGTCACCGCCCCGCCCCTGGCCGCGTCGAGCGTCGACGCGGCCGGCGTGCGGGTGTTCCGGCTCCGGGCCCGGGCCGGCACCACGGAGTTCCGGCCCGGCACCGTGACGCCGACCTGCGGCTACGAGGGCGCGTACCTCGGGCCGACCCTGCGGGCGCGACGTGGGGAGACGGTGCGGGTCGAGGTGGCCAACGAGCTGCTGGAGGACACCACCGTGCACTGGCACGGCATGGAGCTGCCCGGCGCCGCCGACGGCGGACCGCACGTCCCGATCCCCCCGGGCGGCTCCTCCTGGCCCACGTGGACCGTCGCGCAGCCGGCCGCGACGCTCTGGTACCACCCGCACCCGCACGGCGCGACGACCGCGCAGGTGCTCCGCGGGCTGGCCGGCGCCTTCCTCGTCGACGACCCGGGAACCCCGCCCGGGCTGCCCGGCGAGTACGGCGTGGACGACGTGCCGCTGCTGCTCCAGGACCCGCGCCTCACCCCCGACGGCCGCATCGACGAGGAGACGCGGACGGCGATCGGCCCGCTCGGCGACGTCGTCCTCGTGAACGGGGTGGCCGGCGGCTGCCTGCCGGTGTCGACCACCCGGGTGCGGCTGCGGGTGGTCAACGCCTCCCCCGCCCGGGTCTACGGCCTCGCCGCCGCCGACGGGCGCGAGCTGACCCTCGTCGGCACCGACGGCGGCCTGCTCGCCGCACCGGTGCCGGTCCGGTCGGTGCGGCTGTCGCCCGGCGAGCGGGCCGAGGTCGTGGTCGGCCTGGCCCCGGGCGAGCGGGTGGGGCTGGTGTCGCTGCCGCCGGAGCTGGGGCTGCTCCCCCAGCTGGCGGCTCCCTACGGCGCGGACCGGACGCTGCCGCTGCTGGAGCTGCGGGCCGCCGCCGAGCTCCGCCCGTCGCCGGAGCTGCCCGCCGCCCTGGCCGACGTCCCGCCACCGGACCCGGGTGCCGCCAGTGGTGAGCGGACCTTCGAGCTGTCGGCCAACCGGATCGACGGCCGGGCCCACGACCCGGGCCGCATCGACCTGCGCGTCCCCCTGGGCGCCACCGAGGTGTGGACGGTGACCAGCGCCCACGAGCAGCCGCACAGCTTCCACCCGCACGGCGTCCGCTTCCGGGTGCTCTCTGTCGCCGGCGCCGCCCCACCCCCGGAGCTGGCCGGCTGGAAGGACACGGTCTACGTCCCCCCGCGCACCCCGCTGCGGCTGCTGGTCGGCTTCGCCCAGCCCGCCGACGAGCGGGCGCCGTTCATGTACCACTGCCACGTCCTGTGGCACGAGGACCAGGGGATGATGGGCCAGTTCGTGGTCGGAGCTCCGTAGCCGGCCCGACGGCGGCTCAGTGCGCGGGCACCCGGAGGACGCCGGTCACCAGTGCGTCGACCACGGTCGTCGCGGCCTTGAGGTCGGGGTCGCGGGAGACCATGACGTCGGAGTACAGGAACGACTCCCCGAGCCGCACCACCGCGTAGGACAGCAGCGGGATCGGCACGTCGGAGACCAGACCGAACGCCTCGACGTCCCGCTCGAACAGCTCGGTGTAGGCCTCGACCAGCCGTGCCTGGACCCGGCCGCGCGGGTCGGTGAGCACGCGGAGCGCGGTGGTGGGCTCGTCGTCGAGGAACCGGCGCAACGAGGGAGCGGTGCTGAGCACGTTGCGGAAGTCCTCGGCGATCGCCAGGCTGCGCAGCCGGCCCGGGGGCTCGGCACCGGCGGGCCGGGCGTCGTGGGTCTCGGCGGCACGCCGCAGGGTCCGCTCGGCCAGCCACCACATCGCCTCGCCGAGGACGGCGTCGCGGCTGCCGACCCGGCGGAACAGCGTGACCCGCGAGATCCCGAGCTGGGCGGCGAGCGTCGCCATGTCGAGCCGCTCGCCGTCGAGGAGGGTGCGCGCGGCCCGGTGGATGACCTCTTCGGGGGGCGCGAGCACCGGGCGAGCCTAGGGTGCCCGGGGCGCGGACGGCCCCGGATCGCGCCCGTCTCCTCCGAACGCGGGAGGGCGGCCACCGTGCGTGCACGGTGGCCGCCCCGCGTCAGCGGCCGCAGGCCCGGCCGGTCGTCAGACCGGGCAGGTGTTCCGGTAGGCCGAGACGCTGCCGAACGCCGAGACGGACGGACCCGGGCAGATGAACTGCGAGTAGCGGGTGTCGGTGTCGACGAACCGCTTGAGCCAGGCGATCGTGTTGGCCGCGATCACCGTGTTCGGGCTGTTCGGCGCGAAGTGGCTCGCGTCGTTCAGCTCCAGGTAGGCCCGCTCGCCCGAGTTGGTCAGGCTGTTGTAGAACGGGATCGAGTGGCTGCCCACCGGCGCCACGCTGTCCTGCTCGGCACCGATGACGAGGGTGGGCGTCCGGACCTCCGGCCACGTCTTGTCGGTGTTCCAGCCGGTCAGCGGGACGGCCGCGCGCAGGGAGGGCCGGTCCTTCGCCGCCTCGAGCGTGCCGCCACCGCCCATGGAGTGGCCGACGACGGCCAGCCGGGTCGCGTCCACGCGGGCGCGGACGGAGCTCGAGCCGGTCAGGTAGTCCAGGGCCGCCAGCAACTGGTCACCGCGGGCGGAGGGCTGGTCGTACCGGGAGTTGGTGTCGAAGACGATCACGACGAAGCCCTGCGAGGCCAGCCGTGGTCCGAGCCAGGCGACGGTGTCCCGGCCGGCGGTGTACCCGGGCGAGATGGCGACGCCGCCGAAGGTCCCCGCGGTGGTGGTCGTCGGGTAGTAGATCGTCGCCGCGCCGAAGCCCGGGGTCGAGAAGTCCGAGACCGTGGTCGAGGCGGTCGCGAAGGGGCCGGAGGTCGCGGTGATGCTGGCCTGCGTGGGCGCCGGCCCGCGCCACCAGGACTCGTCGGCGCCGGCGGGTGACACGCCGGCGAGCAGGGTCGCCAGCGCCATGACGAGCGCCATGAGCGCGCCCGCGAGGAGACGTCGGATTCGCACGGGGGTCCTTTCGTCGGGTCCACGGCAGGCAGCACCGACCGCGGGGAGAGAGGAGGTCGCCTCGGCGCCGGTCCCGGGTTGTGGCCTGCGTCACGCCGCTGCGTGAGGGGAAGGTAACGGCTCGCTTCCGGCCGCTCAACGGTTTCGTGGAACATTTCTGCCGAACGTTTCAGCCGGGCGTGTCGCGCTCCTGCACGGGCTCCTCGGGGCGGAACAGGACCGCGCGCCGGCGCATCCCGGCGGGCGGGCGGTCCCCGGGACCACGGGTCAGGCACTCCACCTGCCGGGTCGCGGCTGGCTCTCCGGCGGGTCGGCGTAGCCGTCGTCCCAGGGGAAGCGACCGGAGGCGTCGGGCCAGGTCAGCTGGTAGGCGGGAACGGAGAACTCGGCCGGCCGGTGGTACCAGCGGTTGGCCCCCAGCACGACCTCCCCGGGATTGGGACACACCTCGACGACCAGCCGGCCGGCGGGTTCCCGGACCAGCAGCTCGCCGGCGACCAGGTCCCGTCCGGCGGCCACGAGGCCGGCTGCCCAGGTGAGCATCCCGGAGGCGGCGGAGGCCCCGACCCCGGCGACGACGAGTTCGGGGTGCCCGAGGCCGAACAGGCCGATGGTGTAGCCGAAGGGCGGCTGGCCGGGTTCCTCCCCCGGGCCGACGAACTGCACCGCCCAGCGGTGCTCCCGGATGACGGCGGCGAGGTGGGCGTCCTCCTGGTCGAGCCAGGCGGTGGTCTGCGGGTCGAGGGACATGGCGGCAGCGTGTCCGCCGGGTCCGACGTCCCGCCGGGCGCCGGCGCCGGGGCTGTGGACGGCGCCCGCGCTGTGGACGGGGCGCCGGGACCGTCGGCTACGTCTGCAGCGGCAGCAGCTCCGCGGCGAACTCGTCGACGAACCGGTCCCAGGAACCGGGATGGGCGGCCGGGCGGACGACGAACTTGCTCACCCCGGCCTCGACGTGCCCGGCGATCTGCGCGCGGAGCGCGTCCCAGCCGTGCGGGACGAGCGTCCGCGGGTCGGTCCCGGGCCGGCGGGCGGCGACGCCGGCGAGCAGCCGCGGGTCGGCGGGCTCCAGGGCGACCGGCAGGCTCATGCCGTAGTGGTCCTCGTCGACATCGCGCCCGGCCTCGGCGGCGGCCCCGCGGATGACCCCGACGGCCTCGGCGGCCTCGGCGGGCGTCAGGAAGCTGCCCAGCCACCCGTCGGCCAGCCGCCCCACCCGGCGCAGCCCGGCCGGCGCCGAGCCGCCCAGCCACAGGTCCAGCGGCCGCGGGGGCAGCAGCCCGATCGACGCGTCCTCGACGTCGAAGAACTCCCCGTGGAAGGTCACCCGGGACTCGGTGAGCAGCAGCCGCAGGAGGGTCAGGGACTCGTCGAGGACCGCGCCCCGGCGGCCCACCGGCACGGGGAAGTACGCCCGCTCCGCCTCGCGGGCCGGCTGCAGCCCGAACACCGGCAGGATCCGGCGCGGGGCCAGCCAGGCGAGCGAGGCCAGCTGCTTGGCGACCAGCACCGGGTGCCGCCCCGGCAGCACGCTGACCCCGGTGCCGAGCTTGAGCCGCCGGGTCCGGGAGGCGGCGTGCGCGAGGCCCACGACCGGGTCGACGACCGGTGCGGCGACCTGCTCGGAGAACCACAGCGAGTCGATCCCCGCGCCCTCCAGGCGGTCGACGAGCGCGGCCAGGTCGTCCGACGCCGCGGTCGGCCCGAGCCCGACACCGATGCGGACCTTCACGACCCGTCCTCGGCCGCCCGCTTGGCACGGGCCCGGCGCCGGCCCTCGTGCATCGCCGCCACGCGGGCGACGGGGATGGTGTGCCCCTCGGCGACGAGGTCGGCGGGCAGCTCCTGCGGCGCCGGCAGCGCGGCCGCCCACGGGTCGCCGGTCCCGAGCAGCTCGGCCGCCGTCCGCACCGTCACCCGGCCGGGGTCGGCGGAGGCGAGGTCCGCCCAGTCCACCGGCGCCGAGACCGGCAGCCCGGGGCGCACCCGCGGGCTGTAGGCGGCCACGATCGTGCCCGTCCCCGACCGGGTCGAGTCGACGAACACCAGCCCGTGCCGGTCCTCCTTGATGTACGCGGTGGTCGCCACCTGCGGGTCGAGTCGCGCGGCGCGCGCGGCCAGCGCCCGGGTCGCGGCCGCGGCGTCGACCGGGTCGGCGTCACGGATCGGCACGACGACGTGCGCGCCCTTGGACCCGCTGGTCTTCACCGCCCCGGCCAGGCCGGTGTCGGCCAGCGCGCGGCGGACCAGCTCGGCCGCGGCCACCACGCACGCGAAGTCCCCACCCTCGGGCGGGTCGAGGTCCAGCACCAGTCCGGTGGGCTGTGCCGCCCCGGCCGGGAGGAAGGGCACGTGGAACTCCACGGCGCGCTGGTTGGCCAGCCACAGCAGCGTGCGGCGGTCGTCGCACAGCACCTGGTGGATCTCCCGGGAGGTCGACGCCGACCACACGGGCACCGTGCGGACCCAGTCCGGCGCACCCTTCGGCACGTTGCGCTGCATGAAGGGCGCCGCGCCTGGCCGCACCCGCATGACCGACAGGGGTCGGCCGGCCAGCAGGGGGACCAGCCGGTCGGCGAAGGCGTCGAGGTGGTCGACGAGGTCGCCCTTGGTCACCTCCAGCCCGTCGCCGAGAGGTGAGTCCAGCGAGGTCAGCCGGACGCCGTCGCGTTCGTCGTCCACCGGCCCACCGTGCCGCGCGGGCGACCGCCGGGCAACTACACCGGGTACGTCGCCCCCGGCCGGACCAGCTCCGACGCCGGGAAGACCGACCGGGCGGCCGCCAGCTGGGCGTCCGGGTCGACCCAGGCCGGCACGTGGGTGACCAGCAGCCGGCCCACCCGGGCGGCAGCCGCCATCTCCCCCGCCTGCCGGCCGGTCAGGTGCAGCGCCGGCGGCAGGTCCGGGACGTCGGGGTGGGCGGCCTCGGCCAGCAGGACGTCGGCGCCCCGGGCCAGCTGCGCCACCCGGTCGCTGGGCCCGGTGTCGCCGGTGTAGACCAGCGACGCCCCGTGCGCGGTGAGCCGGACGGCGTGGCACTCGAGGGGGTGCTCGGTCCGCGCGGTCTGCAGGGTGAGGGGCCCGAGCTGCGCGCTGACCGGGGTGGGCAGGAAGTCGAAGACGTCGGTGAGCGGCTTGCCGCCCTCCTCGCAGAGGACCGCCAGCCGCCGCTCGGCGCCGGGCGGCGCGACGAGCGGGATGCGGCGCCCGGTGCTGCGGCCGGACCACCGGTGCCAGACCACGAACGGCGCGACGTCCATGCAGTGGTCGGCGTGCAGGTGGGTCAGGTAGACCGCGTCGACGTGGTCGGGGTCCACGACCCCCTGCAGGGGGCCGAACGCGCCGTTGCCCAGGTCGAGCAGCAGCCGGAAGCCGTCGTGCTCGACGAGGTAGCAGGAGGCCGCCGACCGGGGTCCCGGCCCGCTGCCCGAGCAGCCGACGACCGTCAGCTCCACGCTCCGTCCCCCCGTCGGCCCCGCTGGCTTCCCCCTGGCGGGCACGAGGCTAACCGGCGGTGCGCGGCGCCGCGTGCCGGTGTCGCTGGATCGGGGCCCCTCGGGGACCCGCTACGAGCGGCCGGCGGAGAGGCCCTCGCTCAGGCCCAGAGCTGGCCCTCCAGCGCCTCCGTGGCCTCGTCCAGGGTGCCGGCGTAGGCGCCGGTCGACAGGTACTTCCACCCGCCGTCGCAGACGATGAAGACGATGTCGGCCCGCCGGCCGGCCGCGACCTCCTTGTCGGCGATGCCCAGCGCGGCGTGCAGGATCGCCCCGGTCGAGATGCCGGCGAAGATGCCCTCGCGCTCCACCAGCTGGCGGGTGCGGTGGATGGCGTCCTCGGGGCCGACGCTGAACCGCGAGTCCAGCAGCGAGGCGTCGTAGAGCTCGGGGATGAAGCCCTCGTCGATGTTGCGCAGGCCGTAGACGAGCTCGCCGTAGCGCGGCTCGGCGGCGATGACCTGGACGCCGGGCTTGTGCTCGCGGAAGTAGCGGGCGCAGCCCATGAGCGTGCCGGTGGTGCCGAGGCCCGCGACGAAGTGCGTCATGGACGGGAGGTCGGCGAGGATCTCCGGGCCGGTGCCGGTGTAGTGCGCCTCGGCGTTGGCCGGGTTGCCGTACTGGTAGAGCATCACCCAGTCGTCGTGCTCGGCGGCCAGCTCCTTGGCCATCGCCACGGCCTGGTTGGAGCCGCCGGCGGCCGGCGAGCTGATGATCCTCGCGCCGTACATCTCCAGCAGCTGACGGCGCTCGATCGAGGTGTTCTCCGGCATGACGCAGATCAGCCGGTAGCCGCGCTGGCGGGCCACCATCGCCAGCGAGATGCCGGTGTTGCCGCTGGTGGGCTCCAGGATGGTGGCACCCGGCGTGAGCGAGCCGTCCTTCTCCGCCGCCTCGATCATCGAGATCGCCGCGCGGTCCTTGATCGACCCGGTCGGGTTGTGGTCCTCGAGCTTGGCCCAGAGCCGGACGTCGGGGGTCGGCGACAGCCGCGGCAGCCCGACGAGCGGGGTGCCGCCGAGCGAGTCGACGAGGGAGGCGAAGCGGGCCATGGCGGAGCTCTTCCGGGAGGAGGGGTGGGGCGGACCGGGGCTCAGCAGCCGCCGGCGACCGCCGGGAGGATCGTGACGGAGTCGCCGTCCTTGACCGAGGTGTCCAGCGCACCGGTGAAGCGCACGTCCTCGTCGTTGACGTAGACGTTGACGAAGCGGTGCAGCTTGCCCTCCTCGGTGACCAGGCGGCCCTTCAGGCCCGGGTGCTGGCTGTCGAGGTCGTCGACGAGCGCGGCGAGCGTGGCACCGCTGCCCTCGACGGTCTTGGCCCCACCGGTGTGGGTGCGCAGGATGGTCGGGATCCGGACCTCGATGGCCATGGCGGACGGTTCTCCTCTGGGTGCGGGGGTGCGTGCGGGGACCGCTGCGGGACAGCGGGGTGGTGCGCTATCCGGGCGAACGCCCGGTCGTCGCGAGGGATTCCGGGCCGACGCGCGGGAGGCCCGTGGCCCCGGTGAGGGCCCTGCCGCCCCCCACCACTCGCGAGCTCGCGGCGGGACCCTGCAGCAGGGCCGGACCAGGACGGGGTCGGCGCCTCAGTCGTAGACGACGGTGGTCGGCGAGTGGCCGAAGAGGTAGGACTCGATGACCTCGACGTCCTCCTCGGTGACCTGGCCGTCGACGATCCGGAAGCTCCGGAACTCGACGTCGTCACCGGCCAGGCCGGTCTGCGTGCCGTGGTGCCGGGTGGACACCAGCACGTAGTGCGCCTCGGGCTCGGAGGCGTAGCTGATGTCGGTGCGCGACGGGTAGGCCTCGGTCGCGGTGTGCGAGTGGTAGACGACGACGGGCACCTCGTCGCGGTCGTCCATGTCCCGGTAGAGCCGCAGCAGGTCGCCGGAATCGAACTCGTAGAACGTCGGCGAGCGTGCGGCGTTCAGCATCGGGATGAAGCGTTCGGGCCGGTCGCTGCCCTCGGGGCCGGCGACGACGCCACAGGCCTCGTCCGGGTGGTCCTCCCGGGCGTGGGCCACGATGGCGTCGTAGGTCGCGCGGTCGATGCGCAGCACGCCCGTCAGTCTAGGCCGCTGCCCGGCGCCGGTCCCGCCGTCCTCCCTCCGGGGGACGCGCCGGGACGTGGGCGACGCCGCATCCGTGGCGCCGGTCACGCCCGCACCGAGGCGTTACGGTTCCGTCCCGTGCTCGTCGACATCGTCCTCGCCGTCGTGGTGGCGGCCCTCGCGCTGCCGGCGCTGTTCCTCGGGGCCCGCGGGCTCCTCCGGCGGGACGGCCGCTTCAGCGGCGACCCGGGCACCGACCGCGCCTCGGTGGTGGTCCTGCTGCTCGGCCGGGTGCTGGCGCTGCTGCTGCTCCTGGGGTCGGCCGGCCTGACGCTGCTGTCCACGATCGGCGCCGCCGTGAAGGACGTCGACCTGCACGGGTTCGTCTACGTGTTCTTCGTGCTCAGCGTGCTGCTGGCGCTGCTGGTGCTGTTCACCTTCGGCCGGCGCGGCCCGCGGCGAGCGAGTCCACGAGCGACCCCTGCACGGCGGTGAGCCAGTAGTAGACGGCCAGCTGCTGGTCGGCCTCGCTGGCGAGCTCGGCCGGCGGCTCGGTGTCGGCACTGATGTCCAGCCGGGTGCCCAGTGCCAGGCGCAGGTCGTTGGTGGTGCGCAGCCACGCCGCGGCCTGCTCGGCGTCCAGCCGCAGCGCCCCACCCTCGGCCGGCAGCGTGGCGCGCACGGTGGCCAGGTCGTCGGCCTTGCCCGCCACCAGGCTCGCGCGGGTCAGGTCGCGGTACTCCGCGGCCAGCCGTGGGTCCCCCCGGTGCCCCTCGGGCAGCAGCCGGGCCACGACGGCGTCGTCCTCGACGTCCTCGTCGGTGAGCAGCAGCTCGAGCTGGTCGAGCAGCAGGCCGACGATGCCCGCCTCGGCGGGGTCGAGGCGGGCCACGTACTCCTCGCCCTTCCGGCGGAACGGCTTCACGCGACCTCCTCGCCGGCACTCGTCGGCGGCGTCCGCCGGCTGCTCGCGAGCTCGCTCATGTGTCCTTCTGGTAGCTGGCCCACAGGCCGTAGGCGTGCAGCCGGCTGGTGTCGTGCTCCATCCGCTCCCGGGGACCGGAGCTGACCACCGCCCGGCCCTCGTGGTGCACCTGGAGCATCAGCTCGGTCGCCTTCGCCTCGTCGTAGCCGAAGAGCTCCTGGAAGACGTAGGTCACGTACGTCATGAGGTTCACCGGGTCGTCCCAGACGATGGTCACCCACGGGCGGTCGAGGTCGCTCTCCTCCTCGACGACGGTGCCCGGCGACCGTGCCGGGGCGAGCGGTCCTCCCACGCCGTAGAGCTTAGGACCCGGGTGGGCGGGAGGTGGCTCGGCAGGTCGGCCGGCACCGTCCTGCCTAGGCTCGGGACCATGCCGACCGGAACCGCCCTGCTCACCGACCGGTACGAGCTGACGATGGTGGCCGCGGCCCTGGCCGACGGCACGGCCGACCGCGACTGCGTCTTCGAGGTCTTCGCCCGCCGGCTGCCGCACGGCCGCCGCTACGGCGTCGTCGCCGGCACCGGCCGGCTGCTGGAGGCGCTGCCCGACTTCCGCTTCGGCGACGAGGAGCTCGCCACGCTGCGCGCGCAGGGGGTGACCGACGCCCGGCTGCTCGACTGGCTGGCCGACTTCCGCTTCAGCGGGGACGTCGACGGCTACGCCGAGGGCGAGTTCTTCTTCCCCGGCTCCCCGGTGCTCACCGTCCGCGCCTCCTTCGCCGAGGGGGTGCTGCTGGAGACGCTCGTGCTCTCGGTGCTCAACCACGACAGCGCGATCGCCTCGGCCGCGGCCCGGATGATCGGTGCCGCCTGCGACCGGCCGTGCATCGAGATGGGCTCGCGGCGCACCCACGAGGCCGCGGCCGTCGCCGCCGCCCGCGCGGCCTCGCTGGTCGGCTTCGCGTCCAGCTCCAACCTGGAGGCCGGCCGGCGCTACGGGGTGCCCACCACCGGCACCAGCGCGCACGCCTTCACGCTGCTGCACGACGACGAGGCGTCGGCGTTCCGGGCGCAGGTGGCGACGCTGGGCGCCGGCACGACGCTGCTGGTCGACACCTACGACGTCGAGCAGGGCATCCGCACCGCCGTCGAGGTGGCCGGGCCCGAGCTGGGCGCGATCCGCCTGGACTCCGGGGACCTGCCCACCCTCGCCTCCCGCGCCCGCGAGCTGCTGGACTCCCTCGGCGCCACCCGCACACGGATCATCGTCACCAGCGACCTCGACGAGTACGCGATCGCCGGGCTGATGGCCGCGCCGGTCGACGGCTACGGCGTGGGGACCTCGCTGGTGACCGGGTCCGGTGCGCCCACCGCGGGGATGGTCTACAAGCTGGTCGAGCGGGACGGCGTCCCGGTGGCCAAGCGGTCCGAGGGCAAGAACTCCGTCGGGGGCCGCAAGCACGCCGTCCGCCGGCACGACGCGTCCGGGACCGCGACGGCCGAGATCGTCTGCAACCAGCCCGTCGAGCCGGAGGACGGCGATCGCGAGCTGGTCGTCGAGCTGGTCCGCGGCGGGCGGGTCTGCCGGGAGCTCTCCCCCGCCGACGCGCTCGCCGAGGCCCGCGCGCACCACCGGCGGGTCAAGGACACGATGCCGCCGGAGGCGTTCGCCCTCTCCCGCGGCGACTGCGCCATCGAGACCATCCACCAGTGACGACCCCGACGGGAGGCACCCCCATGACCCGCGCCCTGCTGGTGGTCGACGTGCAGAACGACTTCTGCGAGGGCGGCAGCCTGGCCGTCCCCGGCGGCTCGGACGTCGCCGCCGCGATCAGCGAGCACGCCCGCGCCGGCGGGTACGCCCACGTCGTCGCCACCCGCGACCACCACGTCGACCCCGGCGGCCACTTCTCGCCCTCGCCCGACTTCGTCGACTCCTGGCCGGCGCACTGCGTCGTCGGCACCGGGGGCGTCGAGCTGCACCCGCGGCTGGACCGCGAGCCGATCGAGGCGGTGTTCGACAAGGGCGAGTACGCCGCGGCCTACTCCGGCTTCGAGGCCCGCTCGGAGGGGACGCCGCTGGCCGAGTGGTTGCGCTCTCGCGGGGTGCAGGCCGTCGACGTCGTCGGCATCGCCACCGACCACTGCGTGCGCGCGACCGCCCTCGACGCCGTCGCGGAGGGCTTCTCGACGCGCGTCCTGCTGCATCTCACCGCCGGCGTCTCCGAGGCGACCACCGAGGCCGCGCTGGACCAGCTCCGCACCGCCGGCGTCGAGCTGAGCGGAGATGTGCACCGGCCCACCTGATTCCGCCACGACGCGACCGGTAGCCGCCCCTGCGAGCGGTCGTACCCGAGAGGGCCCCGGCGCGGTCCGGAGGACCGCAGATCACAGGGTGCGGTCCGGAGGACCGCAGATCACAGGGCGTCCAGCACCTCGTCCCTCGTGAAGCCGAGCACCTGCAGGACGGCGTCGAGGTAGGGCTGGTTCAGCGCGGCGTGCGCCTGCTCGCGGACCACCGGCTTGGCGTTGAACGCGATGCCCAGGCCCGCGGCGTTGAGCATGTCGAGGTCGTTGGCGCCGTCGCCGACCGCCACCGTCTGCTCCAGCGGGATGCCGTACTGCTCGGCGAAGCGGGCGAGGGCCCGCGCCTTGCCCGGCCGGTCCACGATCTCGCCGACCAGCCCGCCGGTCAGCTGCCCGTCGGCGACCTCGAGGGTGTTGGCCGCGGCGAAGTCCAGCCCGAGACTCTCGGCGAGCGGGTCGGTGATCTGCGTGAACCCGCCGCTGACGATGCCGCAGCGGAAGCCCAGCCGCTGCAGCGTGCGGATCAGCGTGCGGGCGCCCGGGGTCAGCACCAGCGCCTCGCGCACCTCGTCGAGGACCTCGACCGGCAGCCCGGCCAGGGTGGCGACCCGCGCGCGCAGCGACTCGGCGAAGTCGAGCTCGCCGTTCATGGCGGCGGCGGTGATCGCGGCGACCTCGGCGGCGCGGCCGGCCCGCGCGGCCAGCTCGTCGATGACCTCGCCGCGCACGAGCGTGGAGTCGACGTCGAGCACGATGAGGCGCTTGCTGCGCCGGGCGAGGCCGACCTGCTCCACGGCGATGTCGGTGCCGGTCCGGGCGGCCACGGCGGCGAGCACGGTGCGCAGCTCGGTCGCCTCGGCACCGGACACGGTCAGCTCGAGGCTCGTCACCGGGTAGTCGGACAGCCGGCGGATCGCGTCGATGTTGGCGCCGGTGCCGGCGATGGCCCGGGCGGCCCCGGCGACGGCGGCCGGCGACACCGGCCGGCCCAGCAGGGTCACGTGGTGCGGCCGGTCCCCCGCGGGCACCGCGGCGCCCGGTCCGGCCGGCTCGACCGCCACCTGCATCCCGGTGTCCCGGGCGACCTGGGCGGCCAGCCGGGTGAGCCGGGTGACCAGCTCCGGCTCGCCGCCGTCCTCACGGCCGGCGCTGACCACGACGCCCAGCACCAGCTGGCCGTGCACGACGACCTGCTCGACGTCGACCACCTCGACGGCCGGCGTCCCGTCGTCGAGCGCCGCCAGGGCGGTGAACAGCCGCGCGGCGACACCGGGCCGGTCGGGGCCGCTGACGGTCAGGACGGCGGTGGGCCGGGGGGAGCCCTCCGGCCGGAGGGGGTGGGACGTGGGAGCCGGCGACACGCGGCCATCGTGCCGCACCGCCGATGGCTCCCCCGCCACCGGGCCAGGACACGGCGACGCCCCGCCGGCCGGAGCCGACGGGGCGTCGATGCTGCTCGCTGCGGTGCCCGGACGGGCCCGCGGATCAGGTGGGGTCGGGGTCGTTCGGACCCTGACGCCGGCCGCCGGTGCCGCCGATCTCCGCGGCGTACGGCTCGTGCCGCTTGCCGACGTGCGCCTCGCGCTGCAGCCGCTCGATGAGGTGCGGGTAGTGCGCCTCGAACGCCGGACGCTCCGAGCGGATCCGCGGGATCTCGACGAAGTTGTGCCGCGGCGGCGGCGAGGACGTGGCCCACTCCAGGGAGTTGCCGTGGCCCCAGGGGTCGTCGCGCAGCGCGAGCTTCCCGTGCTTCCAGGACTTGACCACGTTGTAGACGAACGGGATGAGCGAGGCCCCGAGCACGAACGAGAAGATCGTCGAGACGACGTTCAGCGTCGTGAAGCCGTCGATCTCCTGGTAGTTCACGTACCGGCGCGGCATGCCCTCACCGCCCAGCCAGTGCTGGACGAGGAAGGTGCCGTGGAAGCCGATGAAGGTCAGCCAGAACTGCAGCTTGCCCAGTCGCTCGTCCATCATCCGGCCCGACATCTTCGGGAACCAGAAGTAGACGCCGGCGTAGGCGGCGAACACCACGGTGCCGAAGACCACGTAGTGGAAGTGGGCCACGACGAAGTAGCTGTCGTTGAGGTGGAAGTCCAGCGGCGGGCTGGCCAGCAGCACACCGGTCAGACCACCCAGCAGGAAGGTGACCAGGAAGCCGAGGGAGAACAGCATCGGCGTCTCGAAGGTCATCTGGCCGCGCCACATGGTGCCGATCCAGTTGAAGAACTTGATGCCGGTCGGCACGGCGATCAGGTAGGTCGTGAACGCGAAGAACGGCAGCAGGACCGCGCCGGTCGCGTACATGTGGTGCGCCCAGACCGCCACGGAGAGGACGGCGATGAGCAGCGTCGCGCCGACCATGCCCTTGTAGCCGAACAGCGGCTTGCGGCTGAAGACCGGGATGATCTCGGTGACGATGCCGAAGAACGGCAGCGCGATGATGTAGACCTCGGGGTGGCCGAAGAACCAGAACAGGTGCTGCCACAGCATCGGCCCCCCGTTCTCACGGGAGAAGATCAGCGACCCGAGGTTGCGGTCGGCCAGCATGCCCATGATCGCCGCGGTCAGGATCGGGAACGCGAACAGGATCAGCAGGCTGGTGACCAGCGTGTTCCAGGTGAAGATCGGCATCCGGAACAGCGTCATGCCGGGGGCGCGCAGGCAGACGATCGTGGCGATGAAGTTGACGCCACCGAGGATCGTGCCCAGGCCGCTCACGGCGAGGCCGGAGAACCACAGGGTCGCGCCGGCGCCGGGCGAGTGCACGCCGTCGGACAGCGGGGCGTAGGCGTACCAGCCGAAGTCGGCCGCGCCGCTGGGGGTGAGGAAGCCGGAGACGGCGATCGCCGAGCCGATGAAGAACAGCCAGTACGACAGGGCGTTGAGCCGCGGGAACGCGACGTCGGGGGCCCCGATCTGCAGCGGCATGATCAGGTTGGCGAACGCGAAGAACAGCGGCGTCGCGAACATGAGCAGCATGACCGTGCCGTGCATGGTGACCAGCTGGTTGTACTGCTCGGGCGAGAGGTACTGCAGGCCGGGTTGCGCCAGCTCACCACGCATCAGCATGGCCATCAGTCCGCCGAGGGCGAAGTAGGCGAACGAGGTGACCAGGTACATCAAGCCGATGGTCTTGTGGTCGGTGGTCCGCAGCAGGTTCGA
Source organism: Blastococcus sp. CPCC 205250 (assembly GCF_019799925.1). Classification (GTDB taxonomy): domain Bacteria; phylum Actinomycetota; class Actinomycetes; order Mycobacteriales; family Geodermatophilaceae; genus Trujillonella. The sequence goes on from NZ_JABGCG010000012.1 coordinate 76,166, forward strand.
GAGCCGCGACCCCTTCTCGACCTCGCGAGCCGGGCTGGGCCTGCTCACGATCGGAGCCGGTGCGATCGTCACGCCGCGAGGATAGACCGTGCCGCAGACCCTCCACGCGCCGACGCCGGGCGCGACGGTCACGGTGCGGTCACGCCCCGGGCGACCAGCTGCTGACCTGCACGGCGACGGTCACGCGGACCGGCTCGGGCAGCCGCCCGACGGCCTCGGCCAGGCGCTCCGCGGACAGGTGGCGGGCGTGCGGGCCCATGCCGACGAGGGTCGTGACGGCGCTGCGGGACAGCTCCAGCACCTCGCGGTGCCCGGCCGTCGCGCGGTGCACCAGGTGCGGCTCCAGCGTCGCGGCCACCCGGGCGTCCTTGTCCGGGTCCACCCGCAGCAGACCCAGCGGGCCCACCAGCTCGCCGAGGTGGTCGCGGTCGGGGGTGACCACGACCAGCCGCCCGTCCGGGCGCAGCACCCGCGCCGTCTCGGGACCGTTGCGCGGGGCGAAGACGCCGAGCACCCGGTCGACGACGGCGTCGCGGACCGGCAGCCGGGCCCAGGCGTCGGCCACGACCGCCAGCGCCCGCGGGGAGGCGGTGGCGGCACGGCGGGCCGCGTAGCGGGACGCGTCGAGGACGACGCCGGCCGCGCCGGGCAACCGGTCCAGGACCGCGGCCAGGTGGTGCCCGGTGCCGCCGCCGAGGTCGAGCAGCGTCGCCGGCGGCCGCTCCCCTGCCACGACCGCGTCGCCGAGGGCGCGGCTCACCCCCGCGAAGGCGCCGGAGCCGAGGAAGGCGACCCGGTCGGCCACCATCGGCGCGGAGTCGCCCGCCGCCGGCGTCCGCCCCGGTGGCAGCAGCGTGACGTGGCCCTGGCGCGCCCGGTCGAAGGCGTGTCCCCCCGGGCAGCGCAGGCCGGTGTCGCCGGGTCCGGGGGCCAGCGGTCCGGTGCACACCGGGCAGGCGAGCAGGGCGACCGCGGCGGCGGGCCACGGCCGCCGTCCGCTCACCGCGGGACCGGGTGGAGCGTGACGTCGTGCAGCGCGCCGTCGGCGGCGACGGCGGTCAGGAAGGTGCCGTGCGGCTGGCGCCGGCGGTCGGTCGGCGAGCCGGGGTTGAGCAGCCGCAGGCCGGTCGCGGCGGTGGTGTCCCACGGGATGTGGCTGTGGCCGAAGACCAGGACGTCGTCGTCGGGGAAGCGGACCGCGCACCGGGCCTCGCGGCCCTTGGCGTCGCCGGTCTCGTGGACGACGGCGAGCCGGACGCCCTCGACCTCCGCGCGGGCCACCTCGGGGAGCCGCTCGCGCAGGGCGCCGTGGTCGTTGTTGCCGTACACGCCGAGCAGCCGCCGGGAGCGACGCTCGAGGTCGTCGAGCAGCCCCACGTCGACCCAGTCCCCCGCGTGCACGACGAGGTCGGCGGCCTCGACCGCCGACCACAGGACACCGGGCAGGTCACGCGCCCGCCGTGGGACGTGCGTGTCGGCGATCACCACCAGCGTTGCGGGCACGACCCGATGGTCGCAGGCCGCCTCACCGCCCGGCGGCCGCCGTGGCCGCGGCCCCCCGGCGGCCGCGCGGTGTCAGCGGTCGGACGAGGCGCTCAGCGAGCGGAGCCGGGCGTTGTAGGCCTCGAGCTCGGCGTCCTCGGTGCGGTCGGCCGCACGGTCCAGCCGCCGGCCCCGCCGCTCCTCGGAGTTCATCCAGGAGAAGAGCACCACCGCGAGCACGAGGGCGGTGGGCAGCTCGCCGAAGGACCACGCGATCCCGCCGGCGACCCCCTGGTCCTGCAGCGGGTCGACACCCCAGCCGGCCGGTGGCTCGGCGAAGCTGTCGACGACGAGGCTGGACGCCATCATCACCGCGACGCCGAAGAAGGCGTGGAAGGGCACCGGGACGAGCAGCTCGAGGATCCGGCCGCCGTGCCCGACCGACCGCGGCCACGGGTCCTGCGCCAGGACCGGCCCGAAGAACAGCAGCCCGGTGACCACGAAGTGGGCGAGCATGAACTGGTGCCCGATCGGGTCGTCCATCAGGGCGTCGAACACGGGCGTGAAGTAGATGCCGTAGAGGCTGGCGATGAACAGCGGCACGGTGAACACCGGCGACGAGACCGCCCGCGCCAGCCGGCTGTGCAGCCCGTCGAGCAGAAGCGCCCGCGGCACCCCGGCCAGGCCCCTGCCGCGGGGCAGGGTGCGCAGCGCCAGCGTCACCGGAGCGGCGCACAGCAGGAACAGCGGCGACAGCATCGACAGCACCATGTGCTGGGTCATGTGCAGGCTGAACAGCACCATGCTGTAGCCGTTGAACCAGGTGCCGGTGACGGCGAACAGCGAGACGGTGCCGGCGATCCAGGACGCGGTCCGCCACCAGGGCCAGGTCACCCCGGTGCGCCGCAGGCGGACGACGGCGCCCAGGTAGAGGACCAGCCCGAGCACGCTGAGCACCGGCAGGACCGACCACCCGTCCAGGTGCGGCAGGAACAGCCGCCCGAGGGTCGGTGCGTCGCCGGGCACCCACATGCCCGAGTGGTGCCCGTGGTCCACCGATGCCTCCTGTCGCTGCGCCGTCGGCGTCCACTGTCCCACCACGGTGACCTGATGAACGGCCACGCTCCAGGGGCCCGCGCCGAGCCTGCGAGGCGTGGGGGGAAGCGTGGTCCTCCCTCAGTCGTGGACGGGCGACTCGTGCTCGGCGTGCGTGGCGGCCTCGAGCTGGAAGGTGCAGTGGGCCACGTCGAAGCAGTCGCCGAGGCACGCGCACAGGGCGTCGAGCACCCGGCCGCCGTGGCCGCCGTCCAGCGCCTCGTCGGCGACGACGACGTGCGCGGAGAGGACCGGCAGTCCCGAGGTGATCGTCCAGGCGTGCAGGTCGTGCACCCCGAGGACGCCGTCCACCTCGAGGATGTGCGCGCGCACCTGGGCGAGGTCCACCCCGCGGGGGGCGGCCTCCAGCAGCACGTCGAGGGCCTCGCGCAGCAGCGACCACGCGCGCGGGAGCACCAGGCACCCGATCAGCAGCGAGGCGACCGTGTCGGCCGGCGTCCAGCCGGTGAGCGCGATGACCACGGCGGCCACGATGACCGCGACCGAGCCGAGCGCGTCGTTGAGCACCTCGAGGTAGGCGCCGCGGACGTTGAGCGACTCGCCCCGCCCGCGGTGCAGGAGGGCCAGGCCGATGAGGTTGACGACCAGCCCGGCGCCGGCCGCGAGCAGCATCACGCCGGCGTGCACGTCGGGCGGGTCCCCGATGCGGCGCGCCGCCTCGACGAGCACGTAGCCGCCCACGGCCAGCAGCAGCAGCGCGTTGGCGACGGCGGCGAGGATCTCCACCCGCTGCCAGCCGAAGGTGCGGCGTCCGCGCGGGGGGCGCTGGGCCAGGGAGACCGCGCCGAGCGCCAGCCCGATGCCGAGCGCGTCGGTGGCCATGTGCCCGGCGTCGGCGAGCAGGGCCAGCGACCCGGAGACCACCGCCCCGACCACCTCGGCCACCAGGACCGTGACGGTCAGCGCCAGGACGGCCGCCAGCCGGCGCCGCTGCCCGGCCGCCGCGGTGCCGTGCGTGTGGGCGTGGCCGTGTGCCGCGTGGTCGTGGCCCATCAGCGACCCACCTCCCCGGCCTCCTGCACACCGGCGAGTGTGCCGCACGCGGGGGGCGCAGGACCGTCGACGCCCCCGTCCGGCGGACCGGCGGGGCGTCGGGGGCCGGTGCGGCCCGGGTCCTCCGGCTAGATCTGGACGCCGCGCTCCCGCAGCCACGGGATCGGGTCGACCTTCGTGCCGTTCAGCCCGCCGACGTGCACCTCGAAGTGCAGGTGCGGCCCGGTGGACTGCCCGCGGTTGCCCAGCAGCGCGATGGTGTCGCCGGCCCGGACGACCTGGCCGGCCTCGACCAGGATCGTCTCCATGTGGCCGTAGACGGTGACGTCGCCGTTCTCGTGCTGGATGTAGACGGCGTTGCCGTAGCCACTGGCCGGACCGGCCTCGAGCACGACGCCGTCCATGGCCGCGTACTCGGGGGTGAGCATCGGTGCGGCGAGGTCGATGCCGGCGTGCAGGGTCCCCCAGCGGGCACCGAAGCCACTGGTGAGGCGCGCGCCCTGGACCGGGAGGACCGCGTCGGGCCGGGCGGCCTCGGCGATGGCCAGCTGGGTCAGCTGGTCGGCCTCGCTCTGGGCCACGGCCGCGGCGAAGCGCTCGAGGTCCCGGTCGGCGCGGCTGGACGCCAGCTCCGCGAGCTGCGCGGCCTCGGCCTCGACCGGGACCGGGACCGCCGGGGTGGTGCCCTCGATGCCGAGGGCGCGCGCCACGCTGACCGACTCGCTGACCGGGGGCGCGGGCTCGGCCTGGGCCTGGGCCTCGGTCTCGCCGCCGGTGAGGACGCCGAGGCCGGCGGCGGTGACGAGCGCGGCGGCGAGGAAGACGGCGGGACGGCGGCGCGCGAGGGCGGCGCGGTGCCGGCCGTGGCCGGCGACGACCACCGGCACCGAGCACCGCTCGGCGCCGGCCTCGTCCGTCGCGGTGTCCGACTCGTCCGTCGTGGTGACGGCGTCGGCCTCGGCGGCGTCGTCGGCCGTCGTGGCGACGGCGGCGTCCGCGACGGCGTCCTCGACCGGGACGACCGGGCCGCGCGCGGCGACCTCGTCCAGGCCCGCCCTCGCGGTCGCCTCGGCCAGGCCGCTGAGGCCGGCCAGGTCGTCGGCACCGGCGAGGTGCGCGTCGGGCTCGGGCGCCGCACCGATCGGGCGGACGCGGCGGGCCGCGGCACGGGCACCGATCACCGAGCGGGAGCCGGCCCGGACGGTCGCGCGCCCGGCGGTGCGGGCGGCGGCGACGGCCCGGGAGGACACGGACCGGCCGTCAGGGGCCGGGGCGTCGCCGGCGTCTCCCCGTCGTGCTGTGTCCCCGGCGGTCTGCGCCGGGCTGGTCGGAGGGACCTCCGCCCCGGCCGCGTCGGCGCGCCGGAGCGGCGACTCCCGAGGGCCGTCGAGGGGGGTGCCGGAGCCCGGAGCGGGCACCGCCGCCTCGTCGAGGACGGGGTCGTGGTGGAGCTGGGACATGCACCTGTCTTCCGCAGGGGACAAGGACGTGTTGCGAGTGGTCCGGGGAAGGAACGGGGCCCATGTAAACACGCCGTGATCGGTTCGTGATCTGCATGACGGGGTAAGGACGGTCAGTTCTGTGGGATTGGCCACTGACCTGCACGGATGTAATTCGACGTTCCGTCGAACTCGTCTCACCGTGTGTGACGGGCGCGCCGGTTGAGCGTTGAACAAGGGGCGAGGAGCCTCACCACCGGGCAGAAGGCTCTGGTCGGACCTGCCGACGACGACTATGAGGAGCCCTCCGTATGCGCGCAGTGACCTGGCACGGCCGAGCCGACGTCCGGGTGGACACCGTCCCCGACCCGACGATCCAGGACCCCACGGACGTCGTCGTCGAGGTGACGTCCAGCGGCATCTGCGGCTCCGACCTCCACCTCATCGAGGTGATGGCGCCGTTCATGAGCGTCGGCGACGTGATGGGCCACGAGCCGATGGGCATCGTCCGCGAGGTCGGCAAGGACGTGACCGCCGTCAAGCCCGGGGACCGCGTCGTCGTCCCCTTCAACATCTCCTGCGGCACCTGCTGGATGTGCTCCCAGGGGCTGCAGTCCCAGTGCGAGACGACGCAGAACCGCGACCAGGGCTTCGGCGCCTCGCTGTTCGGCTACACCAAGCTCTACGGCCAGGTGCCCGGCGGTCAGGCCGAGTACCTGCGGGTCCCCTTCGGCAACACGCTGCCGATCAAGGTGCCCGACGGCCTGCCCGACGACCGCTTCGTCTACCTCTCCGACGTGCTGCCCACCGCGTGGCAGGCGGTGCAGTACGCCGCGGTGCCCCCGGGCGGCACCCTGCTCGTGCTCGGGCTCGGGCCGATCGGTGACATGTGCACCCGCATCGCCCACCACCTCGGCATCGAGAAGGTGTGGGCCTCCGACGTCGTCCCCGAGCGCATCGCGCGGGCGACGCGGCGGGGCACCCAGGTGATCCGCTCCACCGACCAGGCCGACGTCGTCCAGGAGATCCGCGACGCGACCGACGGCCGCGGTCCCGACGCCGTCATCGACGCGGTCGGCATGGAGGCGCACGGGTCGCCGATGGCGAGCCTCGCGCAGAAGGCGACGGCGATCGTGCCGGACGCGATCATGGAGAAGGTCATGCAGGTCGTCGGCGTGGACCGCATGGCCGCGCTGAACACCGCGATCGAGGCGGTCCGCCGCGGCGGGACCATCTCGCTGTCCGGGGTCTACGGCGGCGCCACCGACCCGATGCCCCTCATGCGGATGTTCGACAAGCAGATCCAGTTCCGGATGGGGCAGGCCAACGTCTGGCGCTGGGTGCCCGACATCCTGCCGATCCTCACCGAGGGCGACCCGCTGGGCGTGGACGACTTCGCCACCCACCACGTGCCGCTGGAGCAGGCGCCGGAGGCCTACGCCAACTTCCGGGAGAAGAAGGACGGCGCGGTCAAGGTGCTGCTCACCCCCTGAGCCGACGCGCGCCGGGCGGGGTGCCCTCGCAGGTCCCCGCCCGGCGCTCATGCCGGCGCCACCACGGGTGGGACGGCGGCATGACCATCGACGCGAGCCGCTCCGGCCGTTGCCCTGGGCGCGCGCCGGACACCGGACGGCGAGTGGCTTGAGGCCCTGTCCCCCGACCAGCTGCGCTCGGCGGTGCACGACGCCCTGCGCGACCTGGGCGTCGCCGCGCTCGACGTGGTGGACCTGCGGATGCCCGGCTCCGAGGCGCCGGTCGAGCGGCCCCTGGCCGAGCCGTTCGAGACGCGGGCGCCGGGTGCTCGGCCCGGTGGAGCTGCAGGAGCCCGACCGCATCGGCGGCACGGGCGAGCCCGACGCCGACCTCTGGGCGCGGCCCTCAGCCGGGGAGAACGGCGTAGCGGGAGACGAGCAGGTCCACGGCCGCCTCGAGGGTGGCGCGCGTGGCCGCGGTGTCACGGTCGACCAGCCACGTCGTCGTCGCGCCGTCGACGACCGTCACCAGCAGCCGGGCGGGCTCGGCGACCGGTCCGCGCCAGGCCGACCCGGTGAGGGTGGCCGTCCGATCCAGCAGGGCGGCCGCCGCCTCGGCGTAGGCGCGGTACTGCTCGCGGGCCACCGGGCGCAGGGCGGGGTCACGCACGGCGTGCAGGGTCAGCTCCAGCATCAGCTGCTCGGCGCCAGGGTCGGCCTCCAGGTGGGCCAGGTACCCGCCCGCGGCGGCGCGCAGGCACCCGGCGAGCCCGGCGGCGGGGTCGAGGCCGGCGGTGGCGGCCGCCAGCTCCCGGCCCACCACCCGGCGGACCAGCTCGGCGAGCAGCTCGTCGCGGGAGGTGAAGGCGTAGTGGAAGGCGGCCAGGGACATCCCGGCCTCGGCGACCACGGCGCGCGTCGTGCCGGCGGCGAGCCCCTCGCGGCCCATCACCCGCAGCGCCGCCTCGACCAGCGCCTCCCGCCGCTGCGCGACCGCCAGCCGTGGCACGTCAGACCCGCCCGGGCGCCCGGCCCAGCACGCGGTCCAGGTGGGCGCTGGCCAGCACGCCCGTGGGGTCGAGCCGGTCGCGGACGGCGACGAACGCCCCGAAGCGGGGGTAGCGGGCGGCCAGCGCCGCGGCGTCGAGGCCGTGCAGCTTCCCCCAGTGCGGCCGCCCGCCCACGGCCCCGGCGATGGCCTCGAAGGTGCGGAAGTACTCCCCCGGATCCGTGCGCGCCGGCACGTGCACGGCGACGTAGGCCGTCGCGCGGCCGTACGCCGTCGACAGCGGGACGTCGTCGGCCGCGGCCACCCGCACCTCGACGGGGAACGGCACCCGCCAGTCACTGGCGTCCACGGCGCGGCGCAGCTCGGCGAGCACCTCCGGCGCGGCCTCCCGCGGCACGGCGTACTCCATCTCCCGGAACCGGACCCGGCGGCGCGACACGAACACCCGGTGCGCGACGTCGGTGTACGTGCGGGCACCCAGCGCGCCGGCGGAGAAGCGGGCGAGCGGAGCGACCAGCGGGGGCACGCGGCGGCCGGCGGCGACCACGGCGGCCAGCCCGGCGTTGGCCAGCACCTCGTCGTCCCAGAGGGCCCGCAGCCGCGACAGCGGCGCGACCTCCGCCAGCGGCACCCGGGTGTTGCGCTTGGTGAGACACCGGTCGGTGTGGGGGAACCAGTAGAACTCGACGTGGTCGGTCGACGACATGTGCTCGGCGAACCCGTCGAGCAGCTCCGGCAGGCGGGCGGTGCCCTCCTCGGCGCGCAGGGCGAACGCCGGGACCGCCTGCAGGGTGACGGTGTCGAGGACCCCCAGCGCGCCGAGGGAGATCCGGACGGCGGAGAAGACCTCGGGGTGCTCGGTGGCCGAGCAGCGGAGCACCTCGCCGCCGGGGGTGACCAGCTGCAGGCCGCGCAGCTGGGTGGCCAGCCCGCCGAACGCGGCACCCGTGCCGTGGGTGCCGGTGGACACCGCCCCGGCGACGGTCTGCCGGTCGATGTCACCGAGGTTGGTCAGCGCCCAGCCTCGGGCGGCCAGCGCGGCGTTCAGGCGGTGCAGCGGCATGCCCGACTGCACGGTGACCAGGCCGGCGTCGTCGACGTCGAGCAGGGCCGCGTGCCGGTCGAGTGCGAGGGCGTGGTCCTCGGGCCGGGCGACGGCGCTGAACGAGTGGCCGCTGCCCAGCGGGCGGACCCGCCGTCCGGCCGCCGCGGCGGTGGTGAGCGCGGACACGAGGGCGTCGGTGCCGGCCGGGCGGAACACGGGGACGCGCTCGGCCCGCTGGTTGCCCGCCCAGTTGCGCCAGCTGCTGGTCTCCGGCACGCGGCCTCCTCGGTCTCGGCCGGAGCGTACTGGGACACTTGACCCACTTCGGCACGGCGCACCATGCTCGCGTCCCGTGAGCACCGCCGATCCCGCCCGCGCCCGGCTGGACGCGGCGACCGCCGAGCTGGACCCGCCGCTGGCGGTGCTCGACCTCGACGCCCTGGACGCCAACGCCGCCGACCTCGAGCGGCGCGCGGGCGGCCGGGCGATCCGGGTGGCGAGCAAGTCGGTGCGCTGCCGCCCGGTGCTGCGCCGGGTGCTCGCCCGCCCCGGGTTCTCCGGCGTGCTCGCCTACACCCTCGCCGAGGCCCTGTGGCTGGCCGGCGGGGAGGACCCGGTCTCGGCCGACGTCGTCGTCGGATACCCCACCGCCGACCGGGCGGCGCTGCGCCGGCTGGCCGCCGACCCGGAGCTGGCCGCCCGCGTCACGCTGATGGTGGACTCGGCCGAGCAGCTCGACGTCGTCGACTCCGTGGCCCCGCCCGCGCGCCGGGCACCCCTTCGGGTGTGCCTGGACCTGGACGCGTCGCTGCGCGCGGCCGGCGGGCGGCTGCACGTCGGCGTCCGCCGGTCACCGGTGCACACGCCGGAGCAGGCGGCGGCACTGGCCCGCGCGGTCACCGGCCGGCCCGGCTTCCGGCTCGTCGCGCTCATGTCCTACGAGGCGCAGGTCGCCGGGGTGCAGGACGCCCCGCCCGGCCGGCCGCTGCGCGGACTGGCCGTCCGCCGCGTGCAGGCGATGTCCGTGCGGGAGCTGCGGGAGCGGCGGGCCGCCGCCGTCGCCGCGGTGCGGGAGGTCGCGCCGCTGGAGTTCGTCAACGGCGGGGGCACCGGCAGCCTGGAGACGACGGCCGCCGACCCCGCGGTGACCGAGCTGGCCGCGGGTTCGGGGCTGTACTCCCCGACGCTGTTCGACGGCTACCGCGCCTTCCGCGGCCGCCCCGCCGCGCTGTTCGCCCTGCCGGTGACCCGCCGTCCGGCACCGGGCACGGTCACCGTCGCCGGTGGCGGGTGGATCGCGTCCGGTCCGCCGGGCGCCGACCGGCTGCCGACCCCGGTGCACCCGGCCGGGCTGCGGACGGTCGGCACGGAGGGCGCCGGCGAGGTGCAGACGCCCCTGCGCGGACCGGCGGCCGACCGGCTGCGCATCGGCGACCGGGTGTGGTTCCGGCACGCCAAGGCCGGGGAGCTCGCCGAGCACGTCGACGTCCTCCACGCGCTCGCCGGGGAGCGACTGACCGGCGCGTACCCGACCTACCGGGGAGAGGGCCGCTCGTTCGGCTGATCCCGGTCCGGGAGCCGTCCGTGCCACGATGGAGGGCGTGACCCGTCCGACTCCACAGCGTGACGCCATCCGGTTGCTCTTCACCGACCTCGAGGGCTTCCACAGCGCACAGGACGTCTACGCCAAGCTCCGGGCCTCCGGCGGCAAGGTCGGGCTGTCGACGGTCTACCGCGCCGTGCAGTCGCTGGCCGACGACGGCGAGCTCGACTCCATCCGCACCGACAGCGGCGAGCAGCTCTACCGCCGCTGCAGCAGCCAGCACCACCACCACCTGGTGTGCCGCTCCTGCGGCCGCACCGTCGAGGTCGCCGGCCCCGCCGTCGAGCGCTGGGCCGACGACGTGGCCGGCGAGCACGGCTTCGCCGACGTCAGCCACACGCTGGAGATCTTCGGGACCTGCGCGGAGTGCCGCGCCGCGGGGAACTGATCCTCAGGCCGGTCTGAGCACGGGGGGCGGACCGAACCCCGCGACCGCTGCGCGCAGCTCGGCAGGCACCTGCGTGCGCGGGTCGTCCGAGGGCCCGCCCCCGGCGATCCACCGGCACAGCTCCCCGGCCCGACCGGCCTCCTGGGCGCCGGACAGCCACACCGTCGCGCCGACCCGGCCGGTGGCGCCGTCGCGGTGCGCCACCCCGGCCAGCGCTCCCAGGGCGCACTGGCCGAGGCAGCCGGCCGTGACCAGGACCGCGCCGCGGGAGGCCCCGACGGCGGCCGAGACCGCGGTCGCCGCCGCTCCCCCGCCGGCCAGCCGGTGCAGCGCCGCGCACCGGTGACCCTGGCAGAGCACGACCAGGGGGCCGCCCGGGTCACCGCCGGCGGTCACCCCTCGGCCCGGCCGGGACGCGCGCGGCGGCCGTAGCGCTGCTCGAAGCGCTCGACCCGCCCGGCGGTGTCCAGCACGCGCCGGCTGCCCGTCCAGAAGGGGTGCGACGCGGCGGAGATGTCCACGACGGCCAGCGGCAGCACCTCGCCGTCGACCTCGATCGTCTGCTCGGTGCGGATGGTCGACCGGGTGCGGAAGGTCGCACCGCTCGCGGCGTCGCGGAAGACGACGGAGCGGTACTCGGGGTGGATGCCGGATCGCATCAGGGGTTCTCCTCTCGGGTGGTGGCGTGCGCGCCGTCCGCGTCCGCCGGGGTGGAGGCCTCGCAGGGGTCGGCGTGCCAGTCGCCGAAGGGGTCCGGCCAGCGCGACCAGACGTCCTGACCGGCGGCGAACTCCTCGTCGGTGAGCAGGGCCGCCTCGAGGGCCGCGCGGATCGCGAGGGGGGACTGGCGGTGGGTGAGGACGACGACGTCGACGTCGCGGTCGCCGTGCGCGTCGTCCCAGCGCAGCGCGGCGGCAACCCGGCGCTCCGGGCTGACCCCGGCCCACAGCGCGTGGTCCTCGGGGTCGGCGGCCAGCCACGGGCCGGCGTCGCCGATGCGCAGCCCGCCGCCGGCGGACTCCAGCCACAGCGCCCGGTCCGGCCGGGTGGCCAGCCACAGCCGCCCGCGGCTGGACACCACGCCGTCGAGCAGCACGTCGAGGGCGTCGTGCAGCCGGTCGGGGTGGAAGGGCCGGTGGGCGGTCAGGTGCACCAGGACGACGGCGGCGTCCTCGTCCAGCGGCGGCTCGCCGGCCAGCAGCGGGTCGTGGGCGCTGGGCACCCGCCCGCGGCGCGCGCCGGGTCCCACCTGCGCCAGCACCGCCTCCGGCCCGCTCAGCCAGCGGTCCAGGCCGGTCCGCGGCACCCCGGGCACGAGCCGGTCGAGGACGGCGTCGAGCCGGGCGGCCGCCCAGCCGTCGCCCGGCCGGCCGGCCAGGACCACGACGTCGGCGCAGGTGGCCTGGCCGACGGCGACCTGGGCGAGTGTGCGCTCGTCGTCGGCCGTGGCGCCCAGGCCCCGGTCGGCGAGCGCGTCCTCGCCCGTCGCGTCGTCCAGCCACCGCTGCGCCGCCAGGACGGCGACCACCGCCTCGACCCGCACGGAGTCCCCGGCGGTCTCCACCGCGCCGTCGTCCAGGGCGACCTCGTCGAGTGCCCAGCACAGGTGCTCCGGCTCGAGGGCCGGGTCCAGGTGGACGACCACGCGGGTCACGTCCAGGCGCCGGGCCAGGGTGCGCAGCAGCGGCAGCAGGTCCAGTCGCAGCGTGCAGCTCAGGCAGCCGTGGGCGAGCTCCAGGACCTCCCGGGTGACCACCGGGCCGTGCGGTCCGCGCTCGGTCACGGTGCGCAGGACAACGCCGGCCGTGAGATCACGGACGTCGTGGTGGACGACCACCGTGCCGGGCGTCGAGGCCCCGAGGGCGTCGGCCGCCGCTCCGGTGAGGTCGCGGTCGAGGCCGGTCACGAGCAGGACGGGGGTGCGCTGGTCCGTCGGCATGACCCCACCCTAGCCGGAATGAGAATCGTTCTCACCTAAGGTGGTCCGCATCCCGATCCGAGGAGGACCCATGGCGACCTACTGCGAGGTGACCGGCCGCCGCCCTGGCTTCGGCCGGTCGGTGAGCCACTCGCACCGGCGCACCCCGCGCCGGTTCGACCCGAACCTGCAGCGCAAGCGCTTCTTCCTGCCCAGCGAGAACCGCTGGGTGCGGCTGACCGTCTCGGCCAAGGGCATCAGGACGATCGACGCGCAGGGCGTCGAGGCGGTCGTCGCCCGGCTGCGGCGCACCGATCCGGCCGTCCGGCGCCGGCTCGGTGCGGGGACGGACGGCTGACGGCCCGCGCGACCGACACCCGGCCCGTCGTCCGGCTGGAGTCGACCGCCGGCACCGGTCACACGTACGTGACCCGCGAGAACCGGCGCAACGACCCCGGCCGGCTGGTGCTGCGCACGTACGACCCGGTCGTCCGCCGGCACGTCGAGGTCCGCGCGGAGCGCTGAGGTGGCCACGACGTCGGAGGTCGCCGCGCAGGCCCGCCGCCGCGCCTGGTGGGGGCCACGACCCGCCGCTGCGCGGACCCGGGCGCGGGAGCCGCCCGTCCCGCCGGCCCCTGTGGCAGGCTGGCCCGCCGGAACGGGAACCGTTCCGACGGGCCGGCTCCGGAGGGACATGTCCAGCGCACCGCCGACGCCGGCTCCCGGCATCCCGGACGTCGCACCCCGGCGGCGGGGGCCCCGCTCCGGCGACGTGCTGCTCGTCATCCTGCTGGCGATCGCCGTCCTGCACTTCCTGCGGCCGGCGGTCTTCGACCAGCCGGCCGTCCAGGCCTGGTCCACCGTCTTCGTCGCGGTGTGCCTGCAGGCCCTGCCCTTCCTCGTCTTCGGCGTGCTGCTCTCCGCGGCGATCAGCACCTTCGTGCCGGCGTCGTTCTTCGCCCGTGTCCTGCCCAGCAGTCCGGCCGCCGCCGTGCCCGTGGCCGGCCTGGCCGGCGCGGTGCTCCCCGGCTGCGAGTGCGCCTCCGTGCCGGTGGCCGGGAGCCTCGTCCGGCGGGGCGTGACCCCCGCGGCGGCGCTGGCGTTCCTGCTCTCGGCGCCGGCGATCAACCCCGTCGTCCTCGTGGCGACCGCCGTGGCCTTCCCCGGCGAGCCGGAGATGGTCCTGGCCCGGTTCCTCGCCTCGGTGCTCGTCGCCCTGGTCATGGGGTGGCTGTGGGCCTCGTTCGGCCGGCCGGCGTGGCTGCGGGTCCGGGAGGGGCACGTGGCGGCCCCGGGCGAGAGCCGGTCGGAGTCCTTCCGCGCCGCCGTCCAGCACGACCTGCTGCACGCGGGCGGGTTCCTCGTCGTCGGCGGGCTGACCGCGGCGACGCTCAACACCGTCGTCCCGCGGGCCTGGCTGGACGCGGTCGCCGACTCCCCCGTCCTGTCGGTGCTCGTGCTGGCCGCCCTCGCCGTCGTCCTGGCGGTGTGCTCGGAGGCCGACGCGTTCGTCGCGGCCAGCCTCGTGGGCTTCTCCCCCACCGCCCGGCTGGTCTTCCTCGTCGTCGGCCCCGCCGTCGACGTCAAGCTGATCGCCCTGCAGGCGGGCACCTTCGGACCGCGGTTCGCCGCCCGCTTCGCGCCCGTCACCCTCGTCGTCGCCGTGCTGGCCGCGGTCGGCGTCGGCGCCGTCCTGCTGTGAGGAGGCACCCGTGGACCGGATGACCGGGCACGCCGTCCTGCTGCTGCTCGGTTGCTACGTGCTGCAGGTGGCGGTGACCGACGCGCACCTGGCCTACGTGCAGGGCGGCTTCCGGCCGTTCCTGCTGGTCGCGGCGCTGGTCCTGATCGCCGTGGCACTGCTGGGGCTGCTCCGGGCGTGGCGGCTCCGTCGCGCGGCCGCGCCCGACGAGCAGTCGGGCGACGGGAACGGGCACGACCACGACCACGACCACGGGCACGGTGCTCCGCGGGTGGCCTGGCTGCTGGTCGCGCCGGCCGCCGTGCTGGCACTCGTGGCACCGCCCGCGTTGGGCTCCTTCACCGTGGCTCGCCAGACCGCACCCATCGAGCTGCCCGGTGGTGTGGCCGACACCCTCGGGCCGGACGACCCGGGTCAGGACTTCCGCACGCTGCCGCTGGTCCAGTACGGGTGGCGAGCGCTGAGCGACGACGTCTCGCCACTGGTGGATCGGCGGATCCGGCTGACGGGCTTCGTCACCCCACGGGAGGGCGGCGGCTGGTACGTCAGCCGGATCGCGATCTCCTGCTGCGCCGCCGACGCCGTCGGCATCACCGTCGTCGTGGACGGCGAGCAGGGCGACCTGGCCCCCGACCAGTGGGTGGAGGTCATCGGCACCTGGGCCCCGCCGGTGACACACCCGTCGGGGGGCTTCCCCGAGGCGGTCATCGCGCCCGTCTCGGTGCAGCTGATCGATCCGCCGGCCGACACCTACCAGGGCTGACCGCGGCGGGGCCCGCCCGTCAGCCCCGCGCCGCCTCGACGGCCGCCGTGAGCGCCTCGGCCGTCGGCCGCTCGAGGTCCTCCCCGTCGACGCGGATCCACGGCGTGCCGGTGAGCCCGTCACGGCTGGCCCGGTCGGTGGCCTCGGCCACCCAGTCGCCGAACCGGAGGTCCCGGATGCCGGCCTCGACGTCCTCGCCCGTCGCGCCCGCCCGGGCGGCGAGGGCGACGAGGTCGTCGTCGGAGAGGCCCGGCCCGCCCTCGGCCGGCTGCTCGGCGAACAGGAGCGCGCTGAACTGGGAGAACGCCTCGACGCCGGCGGCGTCGGCCACCACGGCGGCGGCGTTGACGGCGCGCGTGGAGTACTCGTCGTCGGACAGCCGGTCGAGGATGGCCACCGGGTGGACCCGGACCAGCACCTCGCCACCGGCGACGAGCTCGTCCATGGTGTCGGCGGCGTCGGCCTCGAAGGCCCGGCAGGCCGGGCAGAGGTAGTCCTCGTAGACGTCGACGGTCACGGGCGCGTCGGCCGACCCGAGGGCGAAGGCGGTCCCCGCGGTCCCCGCGGCGGTGCCCGCCGGCGCGACGGCGTCGGCGGTGTCGGTGCGGGCGGACTGGACCACCACGGTCACGACCACGGCCACCACGACGAGGGCGGCGACGGCGGCACCGGTCAGCAGCCGCAGCCGGCGGCTGCGCCGCTGCCGCTCGGCCACCTGCTCGGCGGCCCGGCGGGCGGCGATGCGCTCGCGGGCGGCGGCACGCCCGCGAGCGGGCGCGCGGTCAGGGCTGGTGGGCATCGGAGTCTCCCCGGGTCGGCGGTCGCACGCGGTCAAGCAGGGCCAGTCGCGTCCGTGGCCGGACTCCCAGCAGGAGCGACCCCGCCAGCAGCGCCACGTCGCGCAGGACCTCGGTCAGGTAGGCGGTCTGGTCCGCGTCGACCTCGCCGCCGTCGCCGAAGCAGCCGCAGTCGATGGTCAGTCCCCGGGCCCAGGCCGAGGCCACCGCGGCGGTGAACACCGCCAGCAGCAGCGCGGAGGCGACGGCGGCCGGCCGCACGAAGGCGCCGGCCAGCAGGAGGACGCCCAGCGCCACCTCCAGGACGGGCAGGCCGAAGGCCAGGAGCGGGACGACGCCCTCGGGGACCAGCTCGTAGGCGCGCACCGCACGCTCGGCGGCTGCCGGGTCCGGGAGCTTGAGCGCCCCGGCGACCACCCACACGCCGCCCAGCACGAGGCGGACGGCGGTCCCCAGCCAGGGGAGCGCCGCCCCGGACCCGGCGGGGCGCCGGGGAGGCGCGACCGTCCCGTCCGTCGTCATGACCGCACCTCCCGTCGCCGGCGGGCCCTCAGCCGGCGCGCCGGCGCGCGGCGAGCCCCAGGCCCAGGCCCGCCAGCCCGGCGACCAGACCGGCGATGCCGACGGCCAGGGCGGCCCCGGCCAGCCCGGAGTCCCCGGAGTCGTCGGAGGCCGACGTGTCCGACGCCGACGCGGCCTCGGACACCGTCGGGCCGTCGGCGTCGCCGCCGTGGGCGTCGGCGCCGTCCCCGGTGAGCGCCAGCACGGGGGCCGGGCTCTCCGGCTCCTCCTCGCCCTCGACGGTCGGCTCGATCCAGGCCTGCTCCATGCCGTCGTCGTAGGTCTGGATCGTCGGGAAGGTGATCGCGTCGACCTCGGGGATCGGCCCCGCGCTGATCGAGAACGTCTGGTACTGACCGGGCGCGATGCCGGCTCCGGCGTCGGCGGTCCACACGATCTCGGTGACGGCCTCGGTGACCTCACTGCCGTGCACCTCCACGGGCGGGTCGATCGGCCCGGTGGTCGTGGTCGCGGTCCAGCCGGGCACCGGCTTCACGCTCACCGAGGCCAGCGGGGTGGTGGCGGGCACCTGCACGCGCAGCGACACCGTCGAGGCCGTGTCGCTCTCGTTCGGCACGCGGAACGTCATCTCCCCGAATCCGCCGGGTGCCGCGTCGGCGGAGGACACCCGTACGTGGGCCGAGGCGGTCCCTCCCCCGGTCGCGAGGACGGCGGCGGTGGCGACGGACGCCGCGGCCAGGACACGGAGGGGACGGCGGGACACGGGCAGCTCCTCGGGCGACCGCCGGCCCGGCCTCCTGCCGGGCCCGTGCGGTGGTCCAGTAGTCGCCCCCGCCCCTCCCCTGGTTCCCGGGGCGGGACAGACGTGATCACCGTCACCGGGGGACCCGGAGGCCGCGTCACCGGGCACCGATCCGACGGGGCTCCCGCCGGCAGCGCCGGCGGGAGCC
Source organism: Blastococcus sp. CPCC 205250 (assembly GCF_019799925.1). Classification (GTDB taxonomy): domain Bacteria; phylum Actinomycetota; class Actinomycetes; order Mycobacteriales; family Geodermatophilaceae; genus Trujillonella. Next base: position 93,365 of record NZ_JABGCG010000012.1, read on the forward strand.
CCGGGAGGGACGGGCGGGGATCAGCCGGTGACCACCGCGATCTCGTTGGGGGTGACCTCCAGCTCGCCGGTGGCGAGGACCTCGCCGGTGCCGAGGTCGACGGCGTGGACCGCGTCCGCGGCGGGCTCGGTCACGTAGGCGATGCCGTCGTGCACCCGCAGCGCCGGGTGCGCGTCCTGCCACTCCTCCGGCCCCTCCCACGGCGCGATCACCGGGTGGCTGGCGAGCAGCTCACCGGTCTCCTCGTCGAGCAGGTGCAGGCTGCCGTCGGTGCCGAGCAGGACCGCCTCGTCCTGCGGGCCGCGGGCGAGGTCCCGGAACGTGTACTGCACGCCGGCGGGCAGCGGGACGACCTGGAGCCGGTCGGCCGCGGTGTCGACGAGCGCCACCCGCGAGAGCAGGTAGCCCTCGGCGTCGGGGTCGGCGTTGTAGTCGCCGACGGCCACCGGGGAGGTCTCGCTGGTGAACACGTTCCCGGTGCGGCCGTAGGCGTCGGGGGCCGTGAGCTTGGAGAACTCGCCGTCGTAGAGGAGGACGCCGTCCTCGCAGCCGAAGACCGCGACCTCGCCGGCGACGGTGCCCTCACCGTGCACGCCGGGGCACTCCTCGGACCGGGCGACCTCCTCGCCCGCCGGGTCGAGCACCCGGACCCCGCTGCGGCCCTCCTCGTCGCCGAGGGTCGACAGCAGGGTGCCGTCCTCCAGCTCGATGGCCACGCCGTGGTGGGCGGCCTCCGACGTCCACTCCTCGGTCTCCGGCAGGCCGTCGGCGGTCAGCAGGTCGGCGGTCTCGAAGGAGGTGATGTCGCCGGTGCCGTCGGCGAACAGGACGGTCCGGTCGCCGTGGACGACGACGTGCCCGGCGGTGTCGGCGGCGAAGACGTCGTCGGTCAGCTCGGAGTCCCCCGCGTAGGACGTGCCGCCGTCGGTCCAGACCCCGGTGTCGAGCACCTGGAAGCCCTCGTCGGTGGTCACCAGGGCGTGCCGCCCGTCGCCGGCGGCGTTCACGCGCAGGAAGCCCTCCATGTCGTGGTCGCCCACCACCTCGAAGGTGGTGGCGTCGAGCACGAGCACCCCGCCGTCGTAGGTGAGCGTGAGGCGCGGCTGCGGTGCCGACACCTCCTCCACGGACGAGGCGAGCGACGTCCCCGCCGAGGAGGGCGAGGCGGACGAGCCGCTCGCGTCGGAGCCGGTGTCGGAGGAGCAGGCGGCCAGGAGCAGGCCGGCGGCTCCGAGCGCGGTCAGGCGGAGGGGGGACGGTCGGACGTTCGTCATGACCACGACCCTAGTGGGAATGATTCTCATTCCGTCTAGCGGGGTCACCGCAGGCCCGCCACGATGGCCTCGGTGTTGGCCCGCATCATCTGCAGGTAGGTCTCCGCGCCCCCGCCCTCGGCCGTCAGCGACTCGGTGAACAGCGACACCACCGCGACGTCGATCCCGGCCTGCTCGGCCAGCACCTGCACCAGCCGGTCGGGCTGGGACGAGTCGGCGAACACCGTGCGGACGCCCGCCTCGCGGATGGCGGCGGCGAGGTCCTCCAGGTCGCTGGCACTGGGCGAGGCGAGTGTCGAGCCGCTCGGGATCACGGCTCCGACGACCGTGAAGCCGTACCGGTCGGCGAGGTAGCCGAACACGTGGTGGTTGGTGACGAGGTCGCGGCGCTCGACGGGGATCTGCCCGAACTGCCCCGCCATCCAGTCGTCGAGGTCGGCGACCTCCGCGCGGTAGCGCTCGGTGTCGGCGGCGAGCCGGTCCCGGTCGATGCCGCTCACGTGGTCGGCGATCGCCCCGGACAGCGCGTCGACGACCGGCGCCATCCGGCCGGGGTCGGTCCAGAAGTGCGGGTCGACGCCGGACTCGTCCTCGCCCACCCACTCGACGACCTCGACGGCGTCCCCCGCCTCGACCACCGGGACCCCGTCCTCACGGGCGGCCTCCACGTGGGCGAGGAGCCCCTCCTCGAGGCCGAGCCCGTTGGCGACGAGCAGGTCGGCTCCGCGCATGCGGGCCGCCTCCTGCGCCGAGACCTCGAACGAGTGCGGGTCCGCGCCCGGCGGCATGAGCGTCAGCACCTCCGCCTGGTCGCCCACCAGCTCGCCCACGACGTCGCCCAGGACGTTCGTGGTCACCACGACCAGCGGCCGCCCGTCGTCGGCCCGTGTGCAGCCGGCCAGGGCGCCGGCGAGCAGGAGCAGTCCGGCCACCGCCGGCAGGGCGCGCCTCACCGGCCGGTCTCCGCCAGGTGCACCGGGGACACCGCGGTGGGCAGGCTGCGGGCCACCCGGGCGCCGTCGGCGTAGTCGATCTCGAGCAGCGCGTCCTCGCCGGGGACGTTGAGGTAGGCGCGGTCGGCGTCCACCTCCAAGACCACGTCCGCCAGCCGGTCGGCGGACAGCAGCGGTTCGGTGGCGGCCGTCGTCCCGGCCTGGGGGTCGAGGACGACGACCCGGCCGGCCGCGTCGACGCCGACCACCCGGTCCCGCTCGTCGTCGGCGGCAACGGCGCGCACCCACGGCGTCTCCGTCGGCAGCAGCTGCCAGGTGCGGGCGCGGCTGTCCAGCAGCCAGACGCCCTGCGTGCCGGCCGGCGCGGCGACGACCGGGCGGCCGGGCCGGTTCGCCAGCCCCGCCGCCCGGTCCTGCGGCGCCACCGCTCCCGGGTAGGCGACACGCTCGAGCGAGACCCCCTCGGCGGTCTCGGTGGCCAGCACCGCGCCGTCGGCGCAGGAGACGACGACGCCGACGCGGGTCGCCGACCCGCCGCGCGGCTCCACGCACTCGGCGCGGGCGCCCTCCAGCGGCTCCCCGGACGAGTCGCGGACCACGACGGCGCCCGCCTCGGTGGAGACCAGCCGGTCGCCCAGCGGCACGAGCGCGCCGTCGTGGGGCGAGGTGCGGAGCGCGCCGACCTCCTCGAGCTCCCCCTGCCCGAGGGCGGCCCGGTCGAGGACCACGCCGGTGCCCGTGGTCGGGGAGAACAGCGCCGTCAGCGTCTCCGACGACGCCGCGCGGACGTCCCCGGACCACTCGAGGGCGCCGACCACGCGCGCCGGCGCGCGGTAGTAGTGCACGTGGTCGCCGTGGTCGACGGTCCACGTGCCGGTGTCGACGACGGTGAGCTCGCCGGCGGGCTCGGAGGCGGCGAACAGGAACCGGCCGTCACCGGCGACGGCGGAGACGCCGCCGAGGTCCCCCAGCTCCGCCGACTCCCCGGTCAGCAGGTCGAGGGCGTGCGCCGACCCCGCCTCGTCGAGGTAGGCCAGCTGGAGCTGCGGCTCACCGAGCTCCTCCGCCCCGGCGACGTAGCCGTGCTGCCCTGCCGCGCCGGTAGGGTCGGCCGCCCCGGCCCCCGGGTCCGCCGGGTCGGCGCCGCACCCGGCCACGAGCAGCGCGGCGGCGCAGACGGGGACGCGCCGGAGGAGGCGATGCCGGGGACGTCGCGGCGGGCAGGGTCGGGACACAGGACCTCCAGGGTCGTGGGGGGGGTGGAGACGGCGGGCCGGGGCCCGCCGGGGGTCAGCGGGGGGCGAGGGCCCGTGCGGTGACGGACACCCCGACGAGGGCGACCGCGCAGACGGCGATGGACGCGCCACCGGCGGTCCCCGCGTGCCAGGACAGGAGCAGGCCGGCGACCACGGCGACGGCACCCAGGGCGGCGCCGACCGCCATGGTCGAGGGCAGGCGGCGGGTCCACTGGCGGGCCGCTGACGCGGGTGCGAGCAGCAGGGCGACCACCAGCAGCGTGCCGAGCGCCTGGTAGGAGGTGACGACGGCGGCACTGACGACGAGCACCATGACCAGGTGCGCCAGCCGCGGGCGCAGGCCCAGGGTGGCCGCCGTCCGGGAGTCGAAGGCGACCGCCACGAACGAGCGGTGGAACGCCGCGCAGACGGCGACCAGCGCCACCAGGCTCCCGGCCAGCAGCACGACGTCGGTGCCGCGGACGGCCAGCACGTCGCCGAACAGGATCGCCGTGACGTCGGTGGCGAAGGACTTCGACCGGGACACGATCACCACGCCGAGGGCCAGCATCCCGACGAAGAGCAGCCCGATGGCCGTGTCGTGCGACAGCCGGGCCCGCCGGGCCACCGCCCCGACTCCGACGCTCATGAGCCCGGCGCTGACCGCGGCGCCGGCCAGCGGCGGCCAGCCGGCGAGCGTGGCCACGGCGACCCCCGGCAGCATCCCGTGGGCCAGGGCCTCGCCGAGGAAGGCCATGCCGCGGACGACCACCCACGTGCCGACCACGGCACAGGTCACCGCGGCGAGCACACCCCCGAGGAGGGCGCGCTGCATGAACGGGAGGGCGAAGGGGTCGAGCAACCAGGACACCCGGAGACCATAACGGGAATGATTCTCACTCCTGTTAGCGTGGTCCCATGGCTCCCCCCGCACTGGCCGTCCGCGACCTCACGGTCCAGCGGGGCAGCACGACCGCCCTGGAGGCGGTGACCGCCGAGCTCCCGGCGTGCTGCGTGACCGCGCTGGTGGGTCCCAACGGCGCCGGCAAGTCCACGCTGCTCGACGTCCTCGCCGGCGTCCTCGCGCCGACGTCGGGGTGCGTCGAGCGCCCCCGCGGGCTGACCGTCGCCTACGTGCCGCAACACAGCGCGGTGAGCCCCGACCTGCCGCTCACCGTCGCCGACACCCTGGCGATGGGCCGCTGGCGCGAGCGGGGCCCGTGGCGGCGGCTGCGCCGGGAGGACCGCGAGATCGTCGCCGCCTGCGCCGACCGGCTCGGGCTGACCCCGCTGCTGGACCGTCCGCTGTCGGCGGTCTCCGGTGGGCAGCGCCAGCGGGCCCTCGTCGCCCAGGGCCTGGTGGCCCGCGCCGACGTCCTGCTCGTCGACGAGCCGACGGCGGGCGTGGACGCCGCCACGCAGGCCGTCGTGCTGGAGGTCCTGGCCGGCGAGGCCGACCGCGGCGCCGCGGTCGTGCACGCGACCCACGAGTCGGCTGCGGTCGACTGCGCCGACCGCGTGCTGGCCCTCGTGTCCGGCCGGGCGGACGCCCTCCGCGCCTGATCAGCACCGCACCTGATCAGCACCGCGCCTGATCAGCACCGCGCCTGATCAGCTCCGGCGGTAGCGGACCAGCCGGGCCGAGTTCCCGGCCACCGCGACCGACGAGGCGTTGTGCAGCACCGCGGCCAGCACCGGCGACAGCGCACCCCCCGCACCGAGCAGCAGCCCCACCCCGTTGACGGCGATGGACAGGGCGTAGTTCTGCCGCACCACCTGGAGCGTGCGGCCGCCGAGGTCGCGCAGGTCGAGCAGCCGCCGCAGGTCGTCGCCCACCAGCGCGACGTCGGCGGTCTCCACCGCGACGTCGGTGCCGGACAGGCCCATGGCGATGCCGACGTCCGCGGCGGCGAGCGCGGGGGCGTCGTTGGTGCCGTCGCCGACCATCGCGACGGTGTACCCGGCGGCCTGCAGAGCCGTGACGACGTCCTGCTTCTCGTCGGGCAGGACCTCGGCGCGCCACTCGTCGACGTCCAGGTGCGCGGCGACCGCGGCGGCGGTCGTGGCGTGGTCGCCGGTCAGCATCACGACCCGGCGGACACCGGCGGCGCGCAGCGCGGCCAGGACCTCGGCCGACTCGGCGCGGATCTCGTCCCGGAGGCTGACCAGGCCCACCAGCTCCCCGTCCACCGCGAGCAGCAGGGGGGTCTCGGTGGCGGCCCGCAGGTCGGCCAGCCAGGTCTGCGCCTCGGTGCCGACCTCGACCCCCTCCGCGGCCATGAGCGCCTCGCTGCCGAGCAGGAGCACCCGGCCGTCGGCCTGGGTCCGCATGCCCAGCCCGAGCAGCACCTCGCACTCCTCGTGCGGCGGGATGAAGACGTGCCGCTCCTCGGTGGAGCGGATGACCGCCTGCGCGAGCGGGTGCCGCGAGTGGACCTCCGAGCTCGCCGCGTACCCGAGGACCTGCTCGGGCTCCCAGGCGTCGGAGAACGACACGACGTTGGTCACCACCGGCCGGCCCAGGGTCAGGGTGCCGGTCTTGTCGAACACCACCGCGTCGACCCGGCCGGCCGCCTCCAGGTGGGCCCCGCCCTTGACCAGGACCCCGCGCGAGGCGCCGTTGCCGATCGCCGCGCTGACCGCGGTGGGCGTGGACAGGCCGACCGCACACGGGCAGGCGATCAGCAGCATGGTCATGGCCCGGCGCACGTCCCCGGTCACGGCCCAGGTGAGCCCGGCCAGCGCGAACGACGCGGGGACGAACCGGCGGGAGAACGAGTCGGCGACGGTCTGGATGGGCGCCCGGTCGTCCTGCGCGGCCTCGACCCGGGCGATGATCCGGCCGATGGTGGTGTCCGGTCCGGTGGCCGAGGCGCGGACGACGATCCGGCCGCGCAGGCTGACCGACCCGGCGTGCACCCGGGAGCCCGGGGTGACCGAGACCGGCAGGGGCTCGCCGGTGATCGCGGCCTGGTCGACGACCCCGCTGCCCTCGACCACCTCGCCGTCCACGGGGAGGACCTCCTGGTCGTGTGCGACGACCAGGTCGCCCACCCGCAGCCGGCCGACGTCCAGCCGCACCTCGCTGCCGTCCGGGAGCACGACCCAGGCGGCCGACGCCGTGCCGGCGAGCAGGTCGGAGATGGCCCGCCGGGTGCGCCGCAGGGTGAGCGACTGCAGCCACTCCCCGATGTTGAGCAGCCAGAGGACCGTGAGCGCGACGACGTTCTCGCGCAGCAGGAGGCTCGCCACCGTCGCCGCGGTCACCAGCGCGTCGGTGCCCGCCGTCCGCTTCCCGGCCAGGGCCCCGGCCGCGCCCTTCACGAAGGGGTAGCCGGTGAAGACCGTCAGGACGGTGGCCGCCGCGCGGCTGCGCCCGGCGAGCAGCGGCGGGCGGCCCAGGCCGTAGCGGCGCACCCCCAGCAGGACGAGGGCCGCGCCGCCGACGACGATCCGCACGAGCTCGCCGTTGGCGACGTCGGCCGAGCGCGGCGGCCGCGACACGGGAGCGTCGACCGGGACCTCGCCGGCGGCGGTCACCGCCGCCAGCACCGCCGTCCGGTCCGCGTCCGGGCCCAGCCACACGACGACGTGCGCGGTGACCGGGAACGCCTGCACGGCGAGGACGCCCGCGAGCTCGTCGAGGGCCTCCTCGGCGGCCACGGCCCGCGCGGCCGAGCCGGCCAGCTCCGGCACGGACAGCCGCACCCGGCCGCCGGCGTCGGAGACGACGGAGACCGGCATCAGTGCGTGTGCGTGTGTGCGTCCGAGCGGTCCGCCGGCGGCGGCGCGGTGTCCCCGAGGTCGGCGTAGGCCTGGGCGCGGACGTCACCGGCCGCCAGCCGGAGCCGCTCGACGGCGACCCCGGCCCGCCGGGCGGCGACGATCCCCCAGCGCGTGGCACCGACGGCGGCCTTGCGCGGCAGCGAGCCCGGCTCGCCCCGCTCGGCGGCGCGGACGACGATCACGCCGGCCACGCCGCTGGCGACGGCACCGGCCGCACGACCGAGCAGGCGACCGCCCCCACGGGTCCGGGTCGACTCCTGCTTCTCCGACACGGTTCTCCTCCTGGTCGCCGACGAGGTCAGCTCTGCTGCTGCAGAGCGGCAGACAGCGCCTGCAGCTGGGCCAGCTGCCAGTCGACGAACGACAGACCGTCCTCCGGGACGGACTCGGTCACCTCGACGACCGGCACCCCGGCCTCCTCCGCGGCGGCGCGCAGCTGCTCGGGGACCCCGCCCTCGGTCTGGGCGTTGTAGACGAGGACGTCGATCCCCCCGCCGCGCAGCGCCTCCTCGAACTCGGCGACGTCGCCGGGGGCGGGGTCGGTCTCGTTGCTGGCCGACTCGCGGTAGCCCTCGGGGGTGGCGTCGGTGAGGCCGATGGCCTCGGCCATGTGGTCGAACACCGACTCGGTGGCGGCGTAGGTCCGGTCCCCGGCAGCGGTCCGCAGGGTCTCGATCTCCGCCAGGTAGGGCTCGAGCTCCTGCTCCCAGGCGGTGGCGCGCTCGGCGAAGTGGTCGGCCGCGTCGGGCGAGAGCTCGCCGAGCTCGGCGGTGATGGCCTCGGCGGACTGCTGGACGGAGTCCGGGGAGTACCAGATGTGCGGGTCGACGCCGCCGTGGCCGTGCTCCTCGCCCCCGGCCTCCTCCTCGGCGTGCTCCTCGCCCTCCTCCTCGGCGTGCTCCTCGCTCTCGACGCCGACCACCTCGGCGAGGTCCAGCACGACCGGGGCGGGGTCGACGTTGCCGGCCGCGTCGGCGGCCCAGTGGTCGTAGTCGGCGCCGTTGAGCACGACGAGATCGGCCTCCTCGAAGGCCGCGATGTCGCCGGTCGTGGGCTCGAAGTCGTGCGGGTCGACGGCGACCGAGTCGATCACCGTGGTCACCGACGCGCAGTCACCGCCCAGGGCCTCGACGACGTCGCCCCACTGCCCGACCGAGACGACCACGTCGACCACCGCACCGGGGCAGGCCTCGGCGTCCCCGGAACTGGTGGTGGGCCCGCCGTCGTCGCTCCCGCAGGCGGAGAGGACGAGGGCACCGGCAGCGGCCAGGGCGAGGGGGGCGGAACGGGTACGGCAGCGCATCGGGGTCCTCACGCGGGAGCGGTAATGATTCTCGGTCCCATGATGCACGGGGACGCCGGCCCTGTGCACACCGCCCCTGGTCCGGCGTCGCCGTCAGTCCTCCGGCGACCCGGCGAGCGCGCGCTCCACGGCCGCCTCGTCGTCGTCCCAGCCGAGGTGGCCGGCCCGGCCCCGCTGGGCGACCTGTCCGTCGACCCAGCGCCGGTGCGCCTCCCACGCGGACTGCCGGGTGGCCCCGAGCGCCCGGCCGACCTCCGCCCACGACGCACCACGCTCGCGCGCCGTCCGGACCGTCAGCTGCCGCCCCTGTGCGGCCTTGCGGGCGATGACCTCGCCGAGGGCCAGGAGCTCCAGGGCCTCCGTGCGGTCGAGCGGCACCGGCCCCGCCGGGTCGTCGGGGTCGGCGAGCGAGTCCCGCAGCCGGAGGTCGTCGTACCGCCGGACGGCGGTCGCCAGGGTGTGTGCGCGGATCAGCTCGTCGACGTCCATGACCCAGCGTCCGTCAGGGTGCCCTGACTGTCAAGGTGGCCTGACGGCCGCCCCTCACCGGGCGCGGACCACCCGGGTCTCGTCGAAGACCGGCTCGGCCGACTCGTAGACCCGCCCGTCGGCGCCGAACACCAGGAACCGGTCGAAGGAGCGGGCGAACCAGCGGTCGTGGGTCACCGCCAGCACGGTTCCGTCGAAGGCGGCCAGCGCCTCCTCCAGGGACTCGGCCGACAGCACGTCGAGGTTGTCGGTCGGCTCGTCGAGCAGCAGCAGGGTGGCGCCGGACAGCTCCAGCATGAGCACCTGGAACCGGGCCTGCTGCCCGCCCGACAGGGTGCGGAACGGCTGGTCACCGGAGTCGGCGAGGCCGTACCGGCGCAGCGCGGCCATCGCCCGCCCCCGGTCGACGCCCGGCCGCCCGGGCTCGCCGTGCCACAGCAGGTCCACCGGCGTGCGGTCCAGCCACTCGGGGTGGGCGTGGGTCTGGGCGAACAGCCCGGGGACGACGCGCGCGCCCAGCCGCCAGGAGCCGGTGTGGGCCACCTGCTGGCCGGCGAGCAGCCGCAGGAAGTGCGACTTGCCCGCGCCGTTGGCCCCCAGCACACCGACCCGGTCGCCGTAGAAGACCTCGACGTCGAAGGGCTGCATCAGGCCGGTCAGCTCCAGCTGCTCGACCACGACCGCCCGGACCCCGGTGCGCCCGCCGCGCAGCCGCATCGACACCTCCTGCTGGCGGGGCGGCTCCGGCGGCGGGCCGGCCGCCTCGAACTTCGCCAGCCGGGTCTGCATCGCGTGGTACGTCGACGTCATCGCCGGGGAGTTCTTGGCCTGCTGCTGCAGCGTCCGCACCAGGTCGACCAGCCGCTGGTGCTCCTCGTCCCAGCGGCGGCGCAGCTCCGCCTGCCGCTCGTGCCGGCTCGACCGCGCCTCGTGGTAGCTGACGAAGCCGCCGCCGTGCACCCACGCCGTCCCGCCCTCGACGGTGACCACGCGGTCGGCGACCCGGTTGAGCAGCTCGCGGTCGTGGCTGACGAACAGCACGGTCTTGCGGGTGTCGAGCAGCCGCTCCTCCAGCCACCGCTTCCCGGGGACGTCGAGGTAGTTGTCCGGCTCGTCGAGCAGGAGCACCTGGTCCGGCCCGCGCAGCAGCGCCTCCAGGGCCAGCCGCTTCTGCTCGCCACCGCTGAGGGTGGACAGCTCCCGGTACTTGCAGCCGTCGTACGGGATGCCCAGCGCCGCCACGGTGACGGTGTCCCAGGTGACCTCGGTGTCGTACCCGCCGACGTCGCCCCAGTGCGCCAGCGCCGTGGCGTAGGCCATCTGCGTCGGCTCGTCGTCGGCCTCCATGAGCGCGAGCTCCGCGGCCTCGACGGCCTCCCAGGCAGCGCGGACGGCAGGCGGCGACAGGTCGACGAGGAAGCGCTGCACCGTCGTGTCGTCGCGCACCGAGCCGATGAACTGGCGCATGACGCCGAGCCCGCCGGTCCGGGCCACCGAGCCGGCCTCGGGGACGAGGTCGCCGCTGATGATCCGCAGCAGCGTGGTCTTGCCGGCCCCGTTCTCGCCGACCAGCGCGGCCCGGGCGCCCTCCCCGATCCGGAACGACACGTCGTCCAGCAGCACCCGACCGTCCGGCAGCGTGTGCCGGACCCCGCTCACGTCGACGTAACCCACCCCGACAGTCTCCGGACTCGGACAACTCCGTTTCAGGCGGTCCGGAGGACGACCTTGCCCAGCGCCCGGCGCTGCTCCAGGTCGGCGTGCGCGCGGGCGGCCTCGGCCAGCGGGTACGCGGTGACCAGCGGCCGCCACCGGCCCGACGCCACCCGGTCCAGGGCCCGCGCGGCCAGGCCGGGGATCCCGCCGGGCAGCGCGGTCATCCGCGGCCCCAACGACCAGCCGGCGGTGATCCCGAGGCGGACGACGTCACCGGTGTCGAACCGCGTCGGGCTGCCCGCCGAGTAGCCGAACAGCACCAGCCGCCCACCGGGGCGCAGCAGCTCGAGGGCGCACCGGCCCACCGCCCCGCCGACGCCGTCGTAGACGAGCGTGACGCCGCCGACGGCGTCCCGGACCCGGCCGTCCCAGCCGGCCTCGCCGTAGTCGACGACGAGGTCGGCACCGAGCTCGGCCAGCTGCCCGGTGCGCTCGTCCCCGCGGGCGGCGGCCACGACGGTGGCACCGCGCTCCCGGGCCGCCTGCACCAGCAGCCACCCCATCCCGCCGGCCGCCGACGGGACGAGGACGACGTCATCGGCCGACGGCGGCTCCAGCTCCAGCACGCCCAGCGCGGTGCGCCCGGTGCCCACGGCGGCGACCGCGTCCCCCGCCGTCACCTGCTCCGGGACGACGAACAGCTGGCCGTCGACGGCGGTGACGGCCTGCTCGGCGTAGCCGCCGGGGACCGGCCCGAGGTGGGCCACGACCCGCCGCCCGAGCCAGGCCGGGTCGACGCCGTCGCCGAGGTCGTCGACGACGCCGGCGACCTCTCGGCCGGGGACCGTCGGCAGCTCCGGCAGCGGCAGGGACACCGGTCCCGGGTCGCCGCGGCGCAGGGTGGTGTCGACCAGGTGGACCCCGGCGGCCTCGACCGCGATGCGGACCTCTCCCGGCGCGGGGACCAGGTCGGGCAGCTCGTCGAGGACCAGGCGGTCGGGGGTGCCGAACTCGTGCAGTCGGATCGCTCGCATGTGCGGGAGGCAACCGCCTCACGCGCACTCGAGGTCAAGCGGAGCGGTCCTCCGACTGCAGCCGGGCGCGCGCGAGCCGCTCCACGAGCTCGGGCAGCGCGGTCGCGGGCACGCCGCTGAGGTCGCGGCGGCAGCTGCGGACGACGGTGCCGATCACCTGCGGGCGCAGCCGGGTCCGGAACTCCGCCGTCAGCCGCACGACCGCCTGGTCGATCGCGGCGTCGTCGTCCGGCGTCCTGGTCAGCGCCTGGGTCATCCGTTCGTCCTCTCCCCCTCTGGTGCGCCGGGCCGATCCCCCCGACCGGCGCTCGCACACGGTGCCTCGCCCGGCCCCCGGACCACTAGGGACCAAGGGCCCCTGCGCAGGTCAGAGCGCGCGTCAGGAGGTGTGGTAGGCGTTGGTGCCCTCGCGGGTCGCGGCGAGTGCGTCGCGCACGAGGGCGGCGAGCTCCCCGGCGTCGACCCGGTCCAGCGAGGTGAACCGGACGCAGCTCCTGCCGCAGGAGACCCGCCCGAGCCGCTGCGCCCGGGCCTCGGCGAGGTACTCGCCGTCGACGACCGCGCACACGTACAGCGACAGGTGCCGCTTCTGCGCGGCGAGGGCGACCAGCGGCCAGGTGGTGGCCACCTTGGCCGAGCGTGGCTTGTAGGGCATCAGCCCGTACCCGAGCATCCGGCCGCTGCCGGCCGCCACCAGCTGGCGGTCGATGCCGGGTGCCGCGGCGGTCACCAGCGCGTCGACCCGGCGGAGCTCCGCCTCGCGCTCCGCGGCTCCGGCGAACCAGGCCTCGATCTCCTCCGGCGCGGTCATGGCGGCTCCCTCAGCCGAGCACCAGGGACAGTGCCGTGGCGACCGCGGCCAGGACCATCGCCAGCACGACGACGGCCGCCACGAGCCGCCGGCGCCGCTCGGCGTCCGGCCCGCCGGCACCACCCATCCCCATCACGAGCCGAACGCTACCGCCGGGCACCGACGGGCCGGCGTCCCCAGAGCACGGTGTCCAGCGCGGCGCCGGCCGGCGTCTGCCGGGTCACCCGGGCCAGCCGGTCGACCTCGAGCAGGGCCGCGACGGGCGCGAGCCGCTCGACGCCGTGCAGGATCGCCGGCTCCTGCGGCCCGCCCACCCCGTGCTCGACGTTGTCGACGTCGTGGCCGACCACCAGCAGCCGGCCGCCCGGGCGCAGCCAGCCGACCGCGCGCGCCAGCAGGTCCTCGAGGTCCGGCGGCGGCAGGTGCAGGTAGGCGACGAGGACGAGGTCCACCGGCGCCCCGGGCCCGGACCAGTCCAGGACGTCGGCGGTCACCCACTCGACGCGCTCGGCGCCCGGGCGCTCCCGGCCGCGGGCCAGACCGGCCGCGGAGAAGTCGACGGCGGTCACCTCCCACCCGCGACCGGCCAGCCACAGCGCGTGCCGCCCCTCGCCCGCGGCCAGGTCCACGGCGCTGCCCGGCGGGACGTCCGCGAGCAGCTCGGCGACCAGCGCGTTCGGGTCCCCCGACCACTGCTGGCGCTCGGCGTAGCGGTCGTCCCAGGCCTGCGCGTCCACGCCACCGATCCTGGCAGGCCGGCTCCGCGGTGCGCCCCGCCGCGGCCCACGGCAGGGTGGCGGCGTGGCCGCCGATCCCCCGCCGCCCGTCCGGCTGGTGCCCTTCGAGCCGGAGCAGCTGCTCGTCGTGCTGCCGTGGTTCGACCACCCCGAGGTGCAGCGGCACCTGGGCGACCGCACGTGGCCCGAGCGGGAGATGGCGCTGCGGACGGGCACGCCGCCGTTCGACGAGTTCCGCGGCCGGCGTGTGCTGCGCACCCACACGTTCGTGGCCGTGGACGACGACGACCGTCCCGTGGCGCAGATCGGCGGCGACGTCTACGACCGGTGGACGACGTGGGACCCGGCGACCGGACGGGTCACGGCGACCGACCTCCGCCGCAGCATGGGAGCGGCCTACGTCGTCGACCCGGCCCGATGGGGACGCGGCTACGGGCGCGCCACGATCCGCGCGCTGGTCGACGCGCCCGACACCGCCGACGTCGAGCTGTTCGTGCTGGGCATCGACCCCGCCAACACCGCGAGCCTGCGGGCAGCGGCCGCCGCGGGGTTCACGCCGCTGACGACCGAGCCCGACGCCGAGGACATGGTCCACGTGCAGCTCCCCCGCCGCCGCACCCCCGGGACGTCGTCCCCTGCTGGCACCCTGCCGGCATGACGGCTGCCGCCCCGACGATCGAGCCGCGCGAACTGGCGCTGCTCCGCCTGGTCGCCCAGCGGCTGGCCGGGCCGCCCGCCGCGGACGCGGCCGACGCCGTCCGCGGCCTGCTGTGCGTCCAGGGGCAGGACCTGCCGGGCGCGCTGACCTCGGTCGCGCTGCGCACCCGGGACCGCACGCTGGAGGGGGTGCGCGCGGCGCTGGACTCCGGCGCGGTCGTCCGCTCCTGGCCGATGCGCAGCACCCTGCACCTGGTGCCGGCCGAGGACCTGGCCTGGCTGCTGGAGCTGTGCGGGCCGCGGGTGCTCGCCGGCGCCGCCACGCGGCGGGCCACGCTGGGCATCACCGAGGCCGACACCGAGCGGGCCCGCGGTCAGGCGGTCACGGCCCTCTCCGGCGGCGGTCGGCTCGGCCGCGCCGCGCTGCTGGCCGCGATCGGCGAGGCCGTCGACGTCAGCGGCCAGCGCGGGTACCACCTGCTCTGGTACCTCGCGCAGACCGGCACCCTCTGCCTGGGTCCGATGGAGGGCGGCGAGCAGGCCTTCGTGCTCCTCGACGAGTGGGTGCCCTCGCCGCGGCGGCCGGCGCGCGAGGAGGCGCTGGCCGAGCTGGCCCGCCGCTACCTGACCGGCCACGGTCCGGCCTCGGCCGCCGACCTCGCCCGCTGGGCCGGGCTCCCGCTGCGCGACGTCCGCGCCGGTATCGCCGCCGTCCGCGACGACCTGGCCGCGGTCGAGGTCGGGGGCCGGGAGCTGCTGATGGCCCCGGACCTCCCGGACCGGCTGGCGGCCTGCCGCGCCGAGGTGTCCGGCGCCGTCGTGCTGCTGCCCGGCTTCGACGAGATGGTGCTCGGTTACGCCGACCGGACGTGCACCGTGCCGGCCGAGTTCGCCGACCGCATCGTCCCGGGCGGCAACGGGGTGTTCCGGCCGACGGTGGTGCACGGCGGCCGCGCGCTGGGCACCTGGCGGTGGAAGGGCAGCGGCGCGAAGCGGGTGCTGACCACCGAGCCGTTCACCGCCTTCCCCGACGAGGTCGCCGCCGCCGTCCCGGAGGTCGCGGCCGCCCTGCCCTGACGTGCACCGAGGTGGTGGCCGGACGAAGCTGGGGCCATGGAGTACACCCGCCTGGGCAGCACCGGCCTGCAGGTCTCGCGGATCTGCCTGGGGATGATGAGCTTCGGCGACCCGGACCGGGGCACGCACCCGTGGAGCCTGCCGGAGGAGGAGAGCCGGCGGCTCATCGAGAAGGCGCTGAGCTCGGGCATCACCTTCCTCGACACGGCGAACGTCTACTCGGCCGGCTCCAGCGAGGAGATCACCGGTCGCGCCGTCCGCGACTTCGCCGACCGCGAGGACGTCGTCCTCGCGACCAAGGTGCACGGCCGCATGCGTCCTGGTCCCAACGGTGCGGGGCTCTCCCGCAAGGCGATCACCGCCGAGCTCGAGGCCTCGCTGCGGCGGCTGGGCACCGACTACGTCGACCTGTACCAGATCCACCGCTGGGACCCGCACACGCCGATCGAGGAGACGCTGGAGGCGCTGGACGCCGCCGTCCGGTCGGGCAAGGTCCGCTACCTCGGGGCCTCGTCGATGTGGGCCTGGCAGTTCAGCAAGGCGCTGTACACCGCCGGCGAGCACGGCTGGCACCGCTTCGTGTCGATGCAGGACCACTACAACCTGCTCAACCGGGAGGAGGAGCGGGAGATGCACCCGCTGTGCGCCGACCAGGGCATCGGGGTGATCCCGTGGAGCCCGCTGGCCCGCGGCCGGCTGACCCGCGACTGGGACGAGGCGACCTCGCGCTCGGAGACCGACGAGTTCGGCAAGCGGCTGTACGACGAGGCCTCGGACCGGGCCGTCGTGGAGCGGGTGGCCGAGGTCGCCGCCGAGCGCGGCGTCTCCCGAGCGCAGGTGGCGCTGGCGTGGGTGCTGAGCAAGCCGGTGGTGTCGGCCCCGATCGTCGGGGTCACCCGGGACGCGCACCTGGACGACGCCGTCGCCGCCGTCGACCTGGAGCTGACCGCCGAGGAGATCGCCCGGCTCGAGGAGCCCTACCGGCCGCACGAGGTCGTCGGCTTCTGAGGGAGGACCCCGCCTCAGGTCAGCGGGAGAAGAGGCGGGCGAGGAAGCCCCTCCTCGCCGGCTGCCAGCCGGCCGAGGCGAGCAGGTCGAACAGCGGCTGCTTGATCCGCGAGGTCTCGAACGAGTAGCTCCAGGTGTGCCCGGACTCCCCGTGCGAGGTCGCCCGGAGCGCCGCGCCACCGCCCCACTGCTTCCCGATGCTCTTGCCTCGGAAGAGGTCCTTCTGCCCGGAGAAGCCGATGCTGCCGTCGCTGCGCAGGCCACCGTGCGTCTGGCTGTCGGACTTCCGCTCGACGAACTCGTACGTGCCCGCCACCTCGTCCAGCGTGACGGTGATCGCGTAGTCCACGTCGATCGTCCCGCCCGCGACCAGGTTCGAGTAGCCGACGTCGGCCACGTCCCACGTGCCGATGACCCGGTTGCCCTCGCAGGTGTAGCGGAAGGGCTGCCCGGGCGGGTGGAGCTCGGCGGCGATGCGGGCGCAGGTCTCGGCGATGGTGGGCATGGCGCGGTCCGATCGGGTCCGGGGAGTCGGTCGGCCGCGCAGTCTGGCCCTCCCGGTCGCACGGGACCAGACCACCGCGCGCGGTGATCCGGTCCGGTGCGTCACGCCGGGTTCGCGGGGTCCGCTCGCTCGACGACGAAGACGGGGATGACCCGGTCGGTCTTCTGCTGGTACTCGGCGTAGGGCGGGTAGGCCGCGACCGCGCGCTCCCACCACTGCGCCTTCTCCTCGCCGGTGACCTCGCGGGCGACGCCGTCCCACGGCTCCGGTCCGTCCTGCACGGTGACCTGGTCCGGGTACGTGCGGAGGTTGGCGACCCACGCCGGGTCGGTCGGGGCCCCGCCCTGCGAGCCGACCATGGCGTAGGCGCCCTCGTGCTCCACCCGCATGAGCGCCTGCTTGCGCACCTTGCCCGACTTCGCGCCCCGGGTGCTGAAGATGCACACCGGCAGCCCGGTGTCCAGCAGCGTGTTGGCCTCGCGGCCGCCGGTGGCCTCGTAACGCTCCACCTGGTCGCGGACCCACTGCTGCGGACTCGGTTCGTACTCACCCTCGAGCGGCATGGGACGAACCTATGCCGGGCCGCTCGCACCGGCTCGGTGGGACGGCCACGCCGCGACGTGGTCGATGGTGTGCGGCACGAAGAAGCTCAGGTTGTCGGTGATCAGCCCGTCGCTCTCCCGGATGCCGAGCCCGGCGGGCTCGCCGTCGACCACCCACGCGCCGAGCACCGGGTGGTGCGGCCCGTCGACGCCGGCGAAGTCCGGCAGCGGCGCGAACTCCTGCACGACGAAGCCCTCGGTGCCGTACCGGCCGGGCATGTCCAGCGCCACCTGCCCGTCGCGCACGATCGCCACGTTCGCGCCCTCGCGGCCCCAGAGCGGCTTGCGCACGTACGTCCGCCACGACGAGGGCATCTCGTCGGCGAAGTAGGCCGGCAGGAGCAGCTGGGACAGCACCGGGTCGCTGCCGAACATCTCCCACAGCACCGGCAGGAGCGCCTTGGTGCTCCACAGCATCTTGTAGGCCGGCTCCACCCAGGTGGTCCCGCCCGGACGGGCGGCGTCGGCGAGCACCGAGGCGCCGAACTCGTCCTCGATCAGCCACTCCCAGGGATAGAGCTTGAAGACGACGTCGAGGTGGCGGCCCTGCGGGTCGTAGAACCGGCCGTCGCCGTCGTCGAGCACGATGTCCTCGACGACCAGCTCGATCGCCTCGTACCCGGCCTGCACCACGGTGTCCATGAGGTACGCAACCGTCATCCGGTCCTCGCCGGACTTCTCCTCGCTGGTCCACGCCAGGTGCACGCGGGGCCGCACCCCGGTGCGCCGTTCCCAGCGCGTCAGGTTCCGCTGCCAGGCCGCGACGAGCTTCTCGTGCAGGGCGTTCCACTGGTCGGCGCCCTGGCCGGTGAACAGGTGCCAGTTCCACTGGGTGACCGCCGACTCCACCAGGCCCGTGGGGGTGTCGGCGTTGAACTCCAGCAGCCGCGGCGGGCCGGTGCCGTCGTAGTGCAGGTCGAAGCGGCCGTACACGCTGGGCGGCTCGACCTCCCACGTCCGGCGGATCTCCGGCCGCGCGATCGGGGGGACGCCCATCCGGTCGAACAGGTCCCGCTCGATGACGTGGTCGCCGGCCGCCTCGCACATGGAGAACAGCTGCGAGACCCAGCCCTCCAGCCGCTCGACCTCGGCCATCGTGAAGTCGTAGAACGGGCCCTCGCGCCAGTAGCTGCGGACCTCGCCGCCGGGCAGTCCGGTCCGGTTGTAGACCAGGCCCTGCGACTCGATCTCGGCCTCCCACCCGGGCCGGACGACGCCGCTCTCCAGCCGCCTCAACTGCCGGCGCCGGTACCCGAGCGTCCGCCCGTGCCCGACCCGATGCCCCCGCTCACGCGGGTGCCGCCGCTGACCTTGCCCGAGGCGGGGAGACCGGCGTTGCGCCGGGCGGTGGTGTCCCGCGGGTCGATGCGCTGCCCACCGCCGGGCAGCACGGTGCCCGGCGACAGGCCCCGGCCGAACGCGCCGACGTAGAGGAAGAACAACCCACCGCCGCCGCCGCGGTAGCCGTCGTCGCAGAAGTCGTCGTCGACGATCTCGCCGTCCTCGTTGGTGCAGTAGGCGACCTGTTCGTCGTCGTCGTCGTCCACCCCGCACCCGGCGAGGAAGCCGGTGGCCGCGGTGGCCAGCACCGTCGTCGTCAGGGCGCTCTTGACGCGGTTGGAGACCGCCATCGACCCTCCTGGGGTTCTCGAGACTGCCCCGACAGTAGTTGACGGACCGCGCCTCCCCCCGCGCCTCGCAGGCTCGGCACGGGCACCTGCGACGGAGCCGGGTTACCGTCGCCCGATGGCCGAGCCGACCGGACCCGCCGACGACCCCGCCGCCCGCATCGCCGCCGGTTACCCGGCCGCCGGCGCGGCACTGGAACTGGGCGCCGTGGTGGTCGACGGGCAGCCGCACCCCGGCGCCCGGGTCCGCGTCCCGCTGGCGATGCTCAACCGGCACGGGCTGATCGCCGGGGCGACCGGCACCGGGAAGACCAAGACCCTGCAGCTGATGGCCGAGCAGCTGTCGGCGGCCGGCGTGCCCGTGGTCGTGGCCGACCTCAAGGGCGACCTCGCCGGGCTCGCCCGCCCGGGGACCGAGGACGACCGCGTCCGGGCACGGGCCGCGGCCACCGGCGACGACTGGGCGCCGACCGGCTTCCCGGTCGAGTACCTGGCGCTGGGCGGCCTGGGCACGGGCGTCCCGGTCCGCGCCACCGTCACCGACTTCGGCCCGGTGCTGCTCTCCCGGGTGCTCGACCTCAACGCCACGCAGGAGAGCTCGCTGGGCCTGGTGTTCCACCACGCCGACGCCGCCGGCCTGCCGCTGCTCGACCTCGCCGACCTGCGCGCCGTCCTCACCTGGCTCACGAGCACGGACGGCAAGAGCGACCTGGAGGGCCTGGGCGGGCTGTCGAAGGCGACGGCGGGCGTCATCCTCCGGGAGCTCGTCGCCCTGGAGGACCTCGGCGGGGACGTCTTCTTCGGGGAGCCCGCCTTCGACCCGGCCGACCTGATCCGGACGGCGGCCGACGGCCGCGGGCTGATCAGCGCGGTCGAGCTGCCCGCGATCCAGGACCGCCCGGCGCTGTTCTCCACCTTCCTCATGTGGCTGCTCGCCGAGCTGTTCGAGGAGCTGCCCGAGGTCGGCGACCTGGACCAGCCGGTGCTGGTGTTCTTCCTCGACGAGGCCCACCTGCTGTTCACCGGCGCGAGCAAGGCGTTCCTCGAGGCGGTCACCCGGACGGTGCGGCTGATCCGGTCGAAGGGGGTCGGGGTCTTCTTCGTGACCCAGAACCCCACCGACGTCCCGCGCCCGGTGCTGGCCCAGCTGGGCAACCGCGTCCAGCACGCCCTGCGCACCTTCACGCCCGAGGACGCCGACGCGCTGAAGAAGACCGTCAAGACGTTCCCGCGCAGCGAGGACTACGACATCGCCACGCTGCTCACCTCGCTGGGCACCGGGGAGGCCGCGGTGACGGTGCTCACCGAGCGCGGGTCGCCGACACCGGTGGCGTGGACGATGCTGCGGGCGCCCCGCGCGCACATGGGCACCCTCGACGCCGCCGAGCTCGCCGCGGCCGTGGCCGCCTCACCCCTGCAGGCCCGGTACGGCGCCGCCGTCGACCGGCAATCCGCCCGCGAGATGCTCGCCGCCCGGCTGGCGCCCCCGCCTCCCCCGCCGCCACCGGCCCCGTCCGCGCCCGAGCCGCTCCCACCCCTGCCCAGCCCCTGGCCGGAGATGGAGCCGCCGCCGCCCCCGCGGCGCGGGCGGCGCTCGGGGACCGACGACCTGCTGGGCTCGGCGCTGGGCTCCTTCGCCCGCTCCGTCGGGTCGGCGCTTGGCCGGGAGATCACCCGCGGGCTGTTCGGCACGCGGCGCCGCCGGCGCTGAGCAGGCGGGGCGCGGCGTCCGGCGATAGCGTGCCGCTGCCGTCCCGCTCTCCTCACCGGAGGCCCCGATGACCGCCAAGCAGCCGAACGAGATCGCCGAGGTCGCGGCCGAGACGGGCGCCAAGAAGGTGCACCGCAGCTGGGACCGCGTCGTGGTCAGCGCCTTCCTCGCCGGCGCCTACATCGCCTTCGGCGCGATGGTGGCGATCACCGTCTCCTCCGGCCTGGACCCCGAGACCTGGGGGACGCTGCCGACCCTGTGGACCGGCGCGGCGTTCACCCTCGGCCTGGTGCTCGTGCTGATCGCCGGCTCGGACCTCGCGACGGGCAACATGATGCTGGTGCCCCTCGGGGCGATGCAGGGCCGCATCTCCCTCGGCGACGTCGCCCGCAACCTCACCCTGGTGCTGCTGGGCAACCTGCTCGGCGCACTGTTCGTGGCGTACTTCCTCGCCGTGTCGACCGGGGTGATCGGGGACGCCGACAGCTCCGGGTCCGCCGGCCTGACCTTCGAGCGGCTGGCCCAGATCGCGGAGGGCAAGACCTCCGGTCACACGGCCTGGGAGATCTTCCTGCGCGGCGTGGGCTGCAACTGGCTGGTCTGCCTGGCCGTGTGGATGTCGCTGTCGTCCACGACCATCTCGGGGAAGATCCTCGCGATCTTCTTCCCGATCATGGCTTTCGTCGCGATGGGGTTCGACCACGTCGTCGCCAACATGTTCTTCCTGCCGACCGCGATCTTCGCCGGCGTCCCGGACGTCGGCTGGGGCGACACGCTGCTCAACTGGGTGCTGGCCGGAGCGGGCAACCTCGTCGGCGCCGTCGTCTTCGTGTCGACGTCGTACTGGTACCTGTTCCTCCGCGACCAGCCGGCGACGGCGCCCGCGACGGGCGGGGAGGCCCCCGAGCGCGCATGACGGGCGCCCCGCCGGGGCAGTGCCTCCGTCGCCGGTGCCCACGGGGGTGCCGCGTCGACCGGGAGGACCACCAGCCATGAGGTACCGCGAGTCCGGCCGGCTGGACACCTCGGGGGTTCAGGACCGCCGCGGCCGCGGCGGCATGGGCGGCGGCGGGCGCGGCCTGGCCGTCGGCGGCGGCGGGCTCGGCCTGGTCGGCGTCCTGGTCCTGGTGCTGTTCCAGGTGATCGGCGGGGGCGGTGGCGGCGGTGGCGTCGGCGCGGGGGCCCTGGGCGGCCAGCTCGGGGGTCTCGGCGAGGGCCAGACGGCCGACAACGGGCAGCTCGAGCAGCAGTGCCAGACCGGCGCCGACGCCAACGACTCCGTCGACTGCGCCGTCGTCGCCGACATCGAGTCGATCCAGGACTACTGGTCCGGCGTCCTGGGTGACCGGTACGTGCCCACCGACACGGTCTTCTTCTCCGGGCAGGTGCAGACCAGCTGCGGTGGGGCGACCAGCGGGTCCGGGCCCTTCTACTGCCCGGCCGACCAGCTCGTGTACATCGACCTGACCTTCTTCGAGACGCTGCAGGAGCAGTTCGGCGCCGAGGGTGGGCTGTTCGTCAACGCCTACGTGATCGCCCACGAGTACGGCCACCACGTGCAGAACCTGCTCGGCTACAACCAGCAGGTGACCCCGGGCGAGACCGGGCCCGAGAGCGGCACGGTGCGCCTGGAGCTGCAGGCCGACTGCTTCGCCGGCAGCTGGGCCAACCACGCCGAGACGGTGCCCGACGAGTCCGGCCAGCCGCTGATCGCCGAGATCACCCAGGACGACATCGACCGCGCCCTGGACGCCGCCGGCCGGATCGGCGACGACTTCATCCAGCGCGAGCTCGGTGGCGGCAACGTCGACCAGGACGCCTTCACCCACGGCTCCTCGGAGCAGCGGCAGCGCTGGTTCACGACCGGGTACGAGACCGGCGACCCGGGGCAGTGCGACACCTTCGCCACCGACGACCTGGGCTGACGGAGGACCCACCTCCGAGGGCCGCGGTGCGTGCGCCGGTGCCGCGCTCTGGTGCGGCACCGGTGACGACCCGGCGGCACCCGCCGTGGGAGGCGCCTCCGGGGGACGTGAGGATGCCCGCATGGCGCAGCCCCTCACGAGCGAGCACCTCACCCTGACCCACGACGGACTCGGCCCCGGCGTCGCCGTCCTCACCGTCGACCGGCCGGCCAAGCGCAACGCCATGACGGCGGCCATGTGGCGGGACCTGCCGGCGGTGCTCGCCGGGCCTGCCGCCGACCCCGCCGTCCGGGTGCTCGTCGTGACCGGTGCGGGCAGCAGCTTCTGCGCCGGCGCCGACATCGCCGACCTCCTCGGCGGCCCGGACGCCGAGGACCCGATGGCCGCCCTGCGCCGGGACAACCTGGCCGCGCAGGCCGCGCTGCGCGACTTCCCGAAGCCGACCGTCGCCATGGTCCGCGGGCACTGCATCGGCGGGGGCGTGGAGCTGGCGACCTGCTGCGACCTGCGCTTCACCGACGAAACCGGCGTCTTCGGGGTCACCCCGGCCAAGGTGGGCATCGTCTACACGCCGGAGTCGACCAAGGCCCTGGTGGACCTGGTCGGCCCCGGCCTGACCCGCTACCTGCTCTTCAGCGGCGAGCTCGTGGACGCCCCGGCCGCGTTGCGCGCCGGGCTGGTCGACCGGCTGCTGCCCGCCGACGAGCTGGAGCCGGAGGTGCGCCGCTTCACCGCCGTCCTGGCCTCCCGGTCGGCGCTGACCCAGCGGTCGACCAAGGAGGTCGTGGCGGCGCTGCTGGGCGGCGGCGACGGCCGGCCGGAGGCGGCCCGCTGGTACCGCGAGACGATCGCCGCCGGGGAGCTGGCCGAGGGGGTGGCGGCGTTCGCCGAGCGCCGCTCCCCCACCTTCCCCTGGCAGCCCGCCTAGACGCTGAGCGTCTGCTCCTCGGCCTCGACGGCGGCGTTCCACTCCGGCTTCTCGGCCTGCCAGCGGTCCTCGGTCCGCCCGATCCGCCAGTAACCCGACACCGACAGCTGCTCGCGGGGCACCGCGAGGGAGTTGCGCAGCCACCGGCGCAGCTCGCGGACCGCGCCCGCCTCGCCGTGGACGAAGGCCTGCACGGTGCCCTCCGGCAGCGGTGCGGAGAGCACCGCCGCCACCAGCGCCGTCCCCGGGACGCCGGCGCCGCGGTGCACCCAGGTCAGCTCGGCACCCGGGGGCAGGTCCAGCGGCTGCTCCTCGGTCCCGTCGGCGACCTCGACGAACGCCAGGGCGCGGGCGCCGGCGGGGAGCCGCTCGAGCGTGGCCGCGATCGCCGGCAGGGTCGTCTCGTCACCCACCAGCAGGTGCCAGTCGACGTCCGGTCCCGGCGTGTACGCACCGCCGGGACCGAACAGGACGACGGCGTCCCCCGGGCGGGCGGCCGAGGCCCACGGCCCGGCCAGCCCCTCGTCGCCGTGCGTGACGACGTCGAGGGTCAGCTCGCCCGCGGCCTCGTCCCACCGCCGCACGGTGTAGGTGCGGGTGCACGGCCAGAACTCCCGCGGCTGCCCGGCCTGGACCTCGTCGGGGTCGAAGGGTGCGGCGTAGGGAGCCCCGCGCGGGGGGAGCACGAGCTTCACGTAGCTGTCGGTGTGCACCGGCGCGAACCCGGCGAGGCCCTCGCCCCCGAGCACGACCCGCACCAGGTGCGGCGTCACCCGGTCGGTGCGGACCACGGTGGCCTGGCGGGCGACGCGCCGCCGGCGCGGGGTGGGTTCGGCCATCACGGGTGCTCCAGTCGAGGTAGGGAAGGCTCACCTTACCCGCCGCGTCGGGGAAGGCCAGGGCTCCGGCCGTTTCACCTGGTGCGATGCGGGTACCTGGTCTTCTGCAGGCCGGTGGCCCGCTCCTGATGCGGGGGTGCCGTCCGGCGCCCACCGCGGGGTCGCCGGTCGTTCTTCCCCTCCGCCGAACGCGTCGACGCGTTCGGCGTGAGACCGCATCCGCGGGCCCGCACGGACGCGACCCGGTTCCTGCGCACCCACGCCCCCTGGCCTCCGCGCCAGTGGCAGGTGTGGGTGATCACCGACTGGGTAGCGCTTCACCCGACCACGTCATTACGCCCCTGGAGGACCGATGACTCACTCGATCGACACCCCCTTCCCGCCCCCGCCCCCGACCGCCGGGACGGGCGCCACCAGCCCCTCCACCGGCGGCTCCCCGTCCACCGCGGACGTGGCCAAGGACGAGGCCCGCAACGTCGGCCAGACCGCGGCGCAGGGCGCCAGCCAGGTCGCCTCGACCGCTGCCGACCAGGCCAAGGAGGTCGTGGCCGAGACCAAGGCCCAGGCCCAGGACGTCCTGGCCCAGGGTCGCGACCAGCTGCGCCAGCAGGTCGTCTCCCAGCAGCAGAAGGCCGGTTCCAGCCTGGCCGGCCTCGCCGAGGCACTGCGCGGCATGGCCGAGGGCAACGCCCCCGCCCCCGGGCCGGCGCAGGACCTGGTCAAGCAGGGCGCCAGCAAGGTCGAGGAGTTCGCGAACCTCCTGCAGAACCGCGAGCCGGCCGACCTGCTCGACGACATCCGCTCCTTCGCCCGCCGCAGGCCCGGTGCCTTCCTGCTCGGTGCCGCCCTCGCCGGCGTCGTCGCCGGCCGGCTGACCAGCGGCGTCAAGGCCGCGCACACCGACTCGGGCACGAGCTCGACCGGCGGCAACGGCACGTACCGCACGCCGGCCAACTACGTGGACCCGGCCCCGGCCTACTCCGCGGGGACCACCGGCACCTACGCGGAGTCGACCACCGGCTACGGCTCGCCCGCCTACGGCAGCGAGACCTACGGCACGGAGACGACCTACGGCACCGAGACCTACGGCACGACGGGTGGCGCTCCGGTGCCGCCGCCGCCGTACGGCACGGTGCCGCCGGCCGGCAGCGTGGTCCCGCCGAGCACGCCGTCCGGCTGGGACGACCCGTCCCGCCGTCCGGGCGGGGTGGCCTGAGCCATGACGTCCCCCTACTCGGGCGCCACGCCGGTCGGCGCGTCGTCGCCGGGCTACGGCGAGCCCCAGGCGAACTACGCCGTCACGCCTGACCAGTACGGCCAGCACTCGGGGCCCCCGGTCTCCGGGGACCTGGGTACGCCGATGACCGCCGACGGGCACCCCGACGTCGAGGGCACCTCGGTCGGGCAGCTCATGGGCGAGGTCGCCAAGGACCTCTCCACCCTCATGCGCCAGGAGCTCGAGCTGGCCAAGGTGGAGGTCAAGGCCGAGGCGACGAAGGCCGCCACGGGCGCCGGGCTCTTCGGTGCCGCCGGCTTCGCCGGCTACATGGTCCTGATGTTCCTGTCCATCGCCCTGTGGTGGGCGCTGTCCCACCTCGTCGGGCACAGCTGGTCGGCCCTCATCGTCGCGATCCTCTGGGGGATCGTCGGCGCGGTGGCCTTCCTGATGGGCAAGAAGAAGTTCCAGCAGGTGAACCCGAAGCCCGAGCGCACGGTGGAGACCCTCTCGCAGGTCCCCGGCGCCCTGAAGCCCAACTGACCCGCGGCCCTCGGCCCCCACGAACCTGGAGACACCAGAGATGACCACGAGCAACGACCCGGACGTCATCCGGCGGCAGATCGAGGAGACGCGGCGCGAGCTCAGCTACGACGTCGACGCCCTCAACGAGAAGGTCAACCCCGCGCGGGTCATGGACCGGCGGGTCACCGCGGCCAAGGGCCGCATCACCCGAGCCAAGGAGAAGGTGATGGGCAGCGCACACGACACCACCTCGACCGCCCAGTACCACGCCCAGAACGCCGCGGGGTCGGTGCAGGGTGCCGCCTCCAACGCCGCCGGCAGCGTGCAGTCCGCGGCCTCCAGCGCCGCGGACTCGGTGCAGGGCGCGGCCCAGCAGGCCGCACACGCGGTCCAGCAGGCCCCGGACCAGATCATGCGGCAGGCGCAGGGCAACCCCCTCGCGGCCGGTCTGATCGCCTTCGGTGCCGGCTGGCTGGTGTCGAGCCTGCTCCCGGCCACGCAGAAGGAGCAGCAGCTCGCCCAGCAGGCCGAGACCGCGTTCCGCGAGAACAAGGACGCGCTGCTCGCCCCTGCCAAGCAGGCCGCACAGGAGATCGGCGAGGAGCTCAAGCCGGTCGCCCAGCACGCCGTCGAGGAGGTCCGGTCCACCGCGACCGACGCCGCCCAGACGGTGAAGCAGGAGGGCCAGTCGGCCGCCGCGGACGTGCAGGGCCAGGCCCAGCAGTCCAAGCAGTCGGTGCAGAGCCAGACCGGTAAGTAGGCACCAGCAGCACGACAGCGCGCCCCGCCGGGTCTCCCGGCGGGGCGCGCTGTCGTCTGCGTCCCGCGATCGGTCACCTGGACGGGTGAGGGGCCAGGCGCAGGACTGCAGCACGGGGCGCGGGGAGCCGACGTCGACGGTGAGGACCACCGACCGACGGGAGCACCACCGTGGAGCAGCCGGCACCCCGCGTGCTCGTCGCCGACGACGAGGACGACATCCGCGGGCTGGTGCGCCTGGCCGTCCGGCGGGCCGGGTGCACCGTGGTCGCCGAGGTGGCCGACGGCACCGCCGCCCTGGACGCCGCCCGCGCACACGTGCCCGACCTCGCGGTGCTGGACGTGTCGATGCCCGGCGCCACCGGGCTGGAGGTCTGCACCGCGCTGCGCGCGGAGGCCGCCACCGCCGGCGTACGGGTGCTGCTGCTCTCGGCCGGCGCCTCCGCCGAGGACGTCGCCCGCGGGCTGGCCGCCGGTGCCGACAGCTACCTCGCCAAGCCCTTCTCCGTCGCCGGCCTCGTGGCCCGCGTCCGCGAGCTATCCGCCGGGGTGCCGGCGTGACCGCCCTCGACCAGGGGCCGGTCGTCCTCGACGAGGCCGCGCTGCTGCGCGCCGAGGTCGCCCGGCTGACCGACGAGCGCGACGCCCTGCGCGCCCAGATGCAGCACCGCGACGGCGAGCTCGAGGTCGCCACCCGCATGCTGGCCGCCCGCGCGCAGACGATGACCAGCGTGATCGACGCGGTCACCGAGCAGTCGATCATCGGCACGGACCTCGACGGCGTCGTCCGCGTGTGGAACCCCGGCGCCGAGAAGCTGCTCGGCCTCCCCCGCGCCGAGGTCGTCCGCCGCCGCCGGATCACCGACTTCCACCTCCCCGAGGAGCTGGCCGCCTCGGGCAGCGGGCTGACCGCGCTGGTCCGCGTGGCCCGGGTCGAGGGGCGCGACGTGCGCGACTGGACCTACGTCACCGCGACCGGCGACGAGCGCACCGTGTCGGTCGCCGTCACCCCGCGCAGCGACGACTCCGGAGAGCACGCCGGCTGGAACTTCGTGGCGACCGACATGACCGAGGTCCGGGCCGGCGAGCGCCTCAAGGACCAGTTCGTCAGCCTGATCAGCCACGAGCTGCGCACCCCGCTGAGCTCCATCCTCGGCTACCTCGAGCTCGTGCTGGACGACCCGGACCAGCCGCTCACCGACGAGCAGCGCTCCTACCTCGGCACGGTCGAGCGCAACGCCCAGCGGCTGCTGCGGCTGGTCGGCGACCTGCTGTTCACCGCCCAGGTGGAGGCCGGCCGCTTCACCCTGCAGCCGGAGGACGTCGACCTGCCCGCCGTCCTGCGGGCCGCCGAGGAGACCGCCCGGGTGGCCGCCGCGGCCGCGGGGGTGCAGGTGGACCTCGAGCTGCCCGCCGGCGGCCTCGTCGTCCGCGGGGACGCCGTCCGTCTCGGGCAGGCCTGCGACAACCTCGTCTCCAACGCCGTCAAGTTCACCCCCGCCGGCGGCCGGGTCACCCTCTCGCTGCGGGCCGGCTGGCGCTCCGCCGACGGCGGGTTCGGCGACGAGGAGCTGCCCGGCTGCACCCCGGTCGCCCGGATCGACGTCACCGACACCGGCTACGGCATCCCCGCGGCCGAGCTCGACCAGCTGTTCACCCGGTTCTTCCGGGCCTCCACCGCGCGGCGCAACGCCGTCAAGGGCGTGGGGCTGGGCCTGTCGATCACCAAGGCGATCACGACCGCCCACGGCGGGACGCTGGACGTCGCCAGCACCGAGGGCCGGGGCACCACCTTCACGCTCACGCTCCCCCGCTGACGGGCCGCCGGGGCCGACCGGGGTGACCTCGGCGGCAGCGTTGCGCTGATCTTGCGGATCGCGGGCGGGACGCCTGCGGTTGGGCCCGCAGAGTCGTTCCTGCCAGCCGGGACACCCCGCCCCGGCCCACCCCGCAGGAGATCGACATGAGCGCCAGCACCCGCACCACCACCACCCGCAAGGTCCTCGGCTCCCTCGGCGTCCTGGGCGCTGCGGCCGCCGTCGCCGGCCTGGGCACCTTCGGCACGTTCACCGACTCCACGACGCCCATCACCACCGAGGTCGCCTCGGGCACCGTGGACATCGACGTGGCCGGCGCCGGCCACGCGGTCCCGGTCACCACCGCCGGCTTCGTCCCGGGTGACTCGCTGACCCGCTCGGTCACGCTGACCAACAAGGGCACCTCGGCGCTGTCGTCGGTCACCCTGGGCACCACCGCCACCGTCTCCAGCATCCTGGACACCAACGCCACCAACGGCCTGCAGCTGACGGTGAAGAGCTGCAGCCAGGCCTGGACGCAGGGCGGGACGGCCACCGCGCCGGTCTACACCTGCGCCGGCACCGTCACCGACCTCGGCACCACGCGCGTCGTCTCCGACCGCACGCTCGCCGGCCTGAACAGCCTGGCGCCCGGCGGCGTGGACCACCTGACCTTCACGATCAGCCTGCCCACCACGGCCGACAACGCCTACGCGGGCAAGTCCTCGACCCTGAGCCTCGTCTTCACCGGTACGCAGCGCGCCGCCGGCGCCCGCTGACCCGTCTCCCGTCTGACACCCGACGCCACCAACGACGAGACCGCCGGAGACCTGTCATGACCGCTGTACTCCCACCCCGCGCCGCGGGGGCAGCCGACCAGCTGCCCCCGGCCGGGCCGGTCCGCTCCACCCCGGCGCCCCGCCGGCGCCGCCGCCCGATCCGCGCCGTCGCACGCTTCGCCGGCCGCTGGTCCCTGCGCATGCTGGTGAGCACCGCGGTGCTGGCCTTCCTCGGCCTGGCCGTCGGCCCGCACGTCCTGGACTACCGCACCATGACGATGCTCACCGGCAGCATGGCGCCGACGATCGACCCGGGCGACGTGGTGGTCAGCACCCCGCTCGACGTCGAGGACGTCACCGCGGGCATGGTGATCACGTACCACATCCCGGTCGACGACCACCGCGTCGTCACCCACCGTGTGATCGACGTCGAGCACACCGCCGACGGCAGCGTCTCGGTCCGCACCCAGGGCGACGCCAATGCCGCACCCGACCCGTGGACCGCCGTCCTGACCGGCGACACCGCCTACCAGGTGCAGGCCGTCGTCCCGGAGGTCGGCCACCTGATCACGGCCCTGCGGAACCCGACCCTCAGCACCCTGTTCGTCCAGCTGGTGCCGCTCGCCCTCGGCGTGTGGATGCTCCTGGCGATCTGGCGGCCGACCCGCCACTGGGACGCCGAGGACGCCGGCCACACCGCGGACGTCGACACCCACCGCACCGCCACCACCGCAGGAGGCACCCGATGACCGGCACCCGGACCCCGGCCGCCCGCCTGGCGGTCCCCGGCCTGCTGCTCGCCCTCGTCGTGACCGGGAGCCTGCCTGCCTGGGCCGGCGCCGCCTCCGCCCGACCGGCCGACCCGGCGACCGCCTGCGCGGTCGACGCAGCCGCCGGTGACGTCACGGAGCCGGTCCGGTGCTGACCGCCCTGGTCGTCGGGGCCGACGCCGCCGAGCGCTCCCGCACCGCCGCCCTCGTCGCGGCCGCCGGCTGGCAGGTCCGCGAGGCCGCCGGGGTCCGCGAGGCCCTCACCGCGGCCCGCGCCGGAGAGCCCGACCTGGTCGTGGCCGACCTGGACATGCCCGCCGGCGACGGCCCGGCGCTGCTGCGCCGGCTGCGCCTGACCGGCAGCCGCGCCCACCTGGTGGGCACCGCCGCGGAGGTCACCGCCGAGGTCCGCGAGGCCGGGAGCGCCGCGGGGGCGCTCGCCGTCCTCCCCGCCCCGGTCGACGCCGGCGTGCTGGTGCGCTTCCTGCTCGGCCGGGTCACCGCCGGTGCCACATCCGGCCCGGACACCTCCGGCCAGGACGACGGCAGGGACGACGGCAGGGACGACGGCCGGGACCACGACATGGACGGCGAGCTCGCCGGCCGGCTGCAGGAGCTCTACGCCGACGCTCTGCCCGGCCGCCTGTCGGCGATCGACGCCGGGGCCCGCACCGGGAACGCCCCCGCGCTGGCGTACGCCTCCACGACCCTGGCCGGCACCAGCGCCCAGCTGGGGCACCCGGAGGTGGCCGAGCTGTGCCGCGCCATCGCCGCGGACGCCCGCCGCGGGGTCCTGGCCCACGAGCTGGTGGACCGGCTGCTCGACCTCGCCACCGCCTGAGAGAGGCCCCCTGCCACTCGCAGGCACCCGCCGCGAGCGTGCGGGGGACGAGGGGGTCCTCCATCTTGCGGTGATCTTGCGGATCACGGGCGGGAGCCCTGCGGGAGCGAGCCCAAAGTCGTTCCTGTCAGCCGGGACACCCCGACCCGGCCCACCCCGCAGGAGGACCAGATGAGCGCTCCCACCCGCAAGGCCGGCACCGCCCGGAGGATCCTCGGCTCGCTGGGCGTCCTGGGCGCCGCGGCCGCCGTCGCCGGCCTGGGCACCTTCGGCACGTTCACCGACTCGACCACGCCGATCACCACCCAGGTCGCCTCGGGCACCGTGGACATCGACCTGACCAGCCCCGCCAACGCGATCTCCGTCGCCGCGGGCAGCTTCGTCCCCGGCGACTCCATGACCCGCCCGCTGACGCTGCGCAACCTCGGCACCGCCGACCTGTCGTCGGTCTCGCTGGCCGTCACCGCGCCGACGAGCAGCATCCTGGACCAGAACACGACCAACGGCCTGAAGCTGACCGTCGACGCCTGCACCGTGCCGTGGACCCAGGGCACCAACGCCGCCGGCGCGCTCACCTACACCTGCACCGGTGGCACGAGCCGCGCCGTGCTGGCCTCCACGCCGGTCAAGGGCACGTTCTCGCTGCCCGGGCTGGCCAGCCTGGCCGCCGGCGGCACCGACCACCTGACCTTCACGATCAGCCTGCCCAGCACGGCCGACAACGCCTTCCAGGGCAAGTCCTCGACGCTGAGCCTCGTCTTCACCGGCACCCAGCGCGCCGCCGGCGTCCGCTGACCCCCGACGACGAGACGACCGGAGACCCCGCCATGACCGCCGTGCTCCCCGCCCGCGCCCCCGAGACGTCCGACGTGCCCGCCCCGGCCCCGCAGGCCGCGCCCGCCGCCCGCACCGGCCTGCTCCGCACGTCGGCCCGATTCGCCGGCCGCTGGACGATCCGCGCCCTGGTCGCCACGGCGGTGCTGGCCTTCCTCGGCCTGGCCGTCGGCCCGCACGCGCTGGGCTACCGGACCCTCACGATGCTCACCGGCAGCATGGCGCCGGCCATCGAGCCCGGGGACGTCATCGTCTCCACGCCGCTGGACGTCCAGGACGTCGAGGTCGGCATGATCATCACCTACCACATCCCGATCGACGACCACCGCGTCGTGACCCACCGCGTCATCGACGTCGAGCGCACCGCCGACGGCAGCGTCTCGGTCCGCACGAAGGGCGACGCCAACGACGCGCCGGACCCGTGGACCGCCGTCCTCAGCGGTGACACCGCCTACCAGGTGCAGGCCGTCGTCCCCGAGCTCGGCACGGCCATCACCGCCCTGCGCGACCCGGCCGTCAACAAGGCCCTCGTCTACGGGGCCCCGGCCCTGCTCGCCGGCTGGATGCTGCTGTCGATCTGGCGCCCGGTCCGCGACGAGGACGAGGACGAGGACGCCGCCGCGGACGACGACCAGGTCGCGGCCGCCCGCTCCTGACCGCTTCCTGCGGATCCCTTGCGGAAGACCCGAGGGGATCGCGCGGTCCGACCGCCACAGTCAGAACCGAACCCGGCAGCCCCCGTCGGTGCCCCGCTCCAGAGAGGAGATCGAGTCATGAACCGCGTCCGCCGCAGCGTGCTCCTGCTCGTCCTCACCGTCGCCGTCGTCCTCGGCGTCGCCCTCCCCGCCAACGCGCTCTTCTCCGAGTCCGTCAGCCCGGCCACGGCGACCGTGGTCGGCACGGCGACCGTCGCCGGCCCGACCAACGTCCGGGTCGAGACCTCGTGCACCACGACCACGACGGTCATCAAGCGCACCTACGACAGCGCCACCAACGCCCAGGTCGGCTACCAGGAGACCCGGACGACGGCGACCGCCACGAGCAACGTCGAGAGCGACTCCACGGTCCGCACCGACAACAGCCCGGTGGCCGGCCAGTACACGATCACCCGGACCATCAAGGACACCTACCTCTACGCCACCGCCCGGTGGAAGGGCAGCAGCAGCCGCGGCGTGACCGGCTACGAGATGACGGCCTTCCTCAACGGCGGGTTCGTCCAGCCGATCGGGACCGCGTCCGCGACGGCCACCTCCTACAGCGACGGTTACGACGCCAGCGTCGTCGACCTCGGCGCCCGCCTGTCGATGGTCACGCTGACCAGCTACGGCTGGACCGCGCCGGGCAACATGAGCAACGTCGTCACCTGCTGACGACCGGACGCACGGAGGGCCCGGACCTGGTCAGGTCCGGGCCCTCCGTGCGTGCGGGCGCGTGGGGCTCAGGCGACGAGCCGGTACCCCACGCCGCGGACGGTCTTGATCTCCGGCGAGCTGAGCCCGGCGGCCTGCAGCTTGCGGCGCAGGTTGGACATGTGCGCCTCGACCAGGCGGACGCTGCCCTCCCAGTCGGTCTGCCAGACCTCGCGCAGCAGCGTCTCGCGCTGCAGCACCCGGCCCGGCCGGGAGGCCAGCGCCGCGAGGAGGTCGAACTCGGTGCGGGTCAGGTCGACGACGGCGCCGTCGACGCGGACCTCGCGGCTGTCCTCGTCGACCTCCAGCTCGGCGAGCCGGCGGACGGCGTCCTCGGCGGCCGCGGGAGCCTCCGGGGCGGGGGCCACGCGGGGACGCCGCAGCATCACCTGCACCCGGGCGACCAGCTCGCGCGGGGAGAACGGCTTGGACATGTACCCGTCGGCGCCGACGGCCAGGCCGATGAGGAGGTCGACCTCCTCGGCGCGCGCGGTGAGCATGAGCACGTAGCACTCGGACTCGGCGCGGATCTGCCGGCACACCTCGGTGCCGTCGGCGTCCGGCAGACCGAGGTCCAGGACGACGACGTCGGGCGCGCTGCGGCGGACCTCGGCCAGCGCCTCGGCGCCCGTGCCCACGGCGCGCACGTCCATCCCGGCGCGGGTGAGCACGGTGCGGACGAGCTCACGGATCTCGTCGGTGTCCTCGACGACCAGCACGGACTGCTCGGCCACGACCCGTTCCTCCCGGTTGGACGTACGGCGGCGGCGCGGGATGCGTCACCTGACCGGGTGATCGGTCCGGCCGGCTCGGGCCTTGACCCGCGGCGGTGCCGGCTACCCCGTCCGGGTGAGCGCCGCGCGCAGCTCGACGGCCGCCCACGGGATCGGCGCCGCCCCGCCCCGGTGCAGCCCGGTGACGCGCAGCCGCCGCGGCGCGGCCAGCCGCTCGACGGCGGCGGCGATCTCCCGGTCGGCTCCGGGACGCATCACGGAGAACCCGACGACCACCCGACCGCCGGGGGCCAGCACGCGGGCGACGACGTCCCACTCCGGCGCCGGCGGCGTCCAGAACGCGCGCACGTCGACGCACACGACCGCGTCGACGGGCCGGGACCCCGGATCGGCGTCGAGCAGCGACGCCGCCTGCACCCGCACCCGGCCCGCCGCGACCGCCGCCGCGTTCCGCCGGGCGGTCGCGGCCACCATCGTCGGCGACCGGTCCACGGCGAGGACGTCGCAGCCGGCGGTGGCCAGCAGGTCCACCAGCACGCCGTGCCCGCAGCCCACCTCGAGCACCCGCTCCCCCGGCACCGGCGCGACCACGCCGGCCATCCAGCTCAGCCGGGCCGACGTCCCTCCGTCGCCCCGCTCGCTGCTCCCGGCGGCCACGCCCGGCACCGTAGCGGCGGGCGCCGGTCACCCGTCGGAGCGGCTCGGCCCGCCTCGGCTCAAGACCGGGGGTCCGCGCGTCGATCTCTCTCCTGCCCACGGAAGGGCGCCACCGGGGCCCGAAGCCCCGCCCAGCAGGAGGGACCGTCATGATCGGTCTCACGTGCCGCACGGGCGAGCCGTGCCGGATCGACCCCACCCTCATCCAGCGCGTCGAGGCCGACCCGGACACCGTGGTCGTCCTGGTCGACGGCACCCACTTCTGCGTCCTCGAGACCGTCGAGCAGGTCGTCCTGCGCATCCGGGACGCCCGGGCGGTCGACATCGTCGCCTGCTACGCGCTGGACCGGGGCCAGAGCGCCGACCCGCGCGCCC
This sequence comes from Blastococcus sp. CPCC 205250, assembly GCF_019799925.1. Classification (GTDB taxonomy): domain Bacteria; phylum Actinomycetota; class Actinomycetes; order Mycobacteriales; family Geodermatophilaceae; genus Trujillonella. The sequence continues at coordinate 128,218 of NZ_JABGCG010000012.1, forward strand.
TGCAGGACATGCTGTCGGAGATCGCGGAGAACCGCGCCTGCCCGGTGGCCCACCACTCCTACTGACCGGCTCCTGCGGTTGACACGTGACATCGGGCGGTGTCACATGGCGACGTGGACGTGACCCCGGACGCCGTCCTCGCGACCGACGGGCTGAGCCTCATCGCGACGGCGGGCTTCTTCGTGCCCGCGGCCGTGCTGGTCGCCGTCGTCGTCGGTGCGGTCGTCCGCGACCGCCGGCTCACCGCCCGGGAGAACGCGCGGCTCGACGGCTCGCACGAGCGCATCGACCCCGACTGAGCCGCCGGGAGGTCAGTCCCGGCCCGCCTCCTCCGCGCCCGGCAGCACCTCCGACAGCGCCGCCTGCACCCGCGCCGCCATCTCGGTGCGGAAGCTGGCCAGCAGCGCCTGCGCGGCCGCCGGCTGCAGGCGGTCGACGAGGTCGCGGATCCGCTCCAGCTGCGCCTCCGGCGTGCCCGCCTGCCCCTCCATGAGCGACCGCCAGCCGGTCTCGAGGAACATCGAGACGTAGACGTCGGCGATCGACCGGACGTGCTCGACCACGCGGGCCTGGGCCTCGATGAGGGCCGACGGCGGCACGCCCAGCTCGACGACCTGCAGCCCGGCGGTGAGCAGCGACGGGTCGAGCACCCGCAGCCGGCCGTCGTCCAGCAGCTCGACCAGCCCCAGCCCGACCAGCTGCTCGACCAGCCCGGAGTCCGGCGCGACCCCGGCGCGGGCGGCGAGCTCCTCGGTCGTGGTCGTCTCGGGCTCCGGCGGCAGCCACGGCGCCAGCAGCGCGCGGTGCAGCGCCAAGGTCGCCGAGCTCGCCGCCTCGGGCGCGTGCGCCAGCGTGCGCTCGATCATCGTGAGCGGATAGCCCTCGTGGAGCATCTCCCGCACGAGCAGCAGGCGCGCCACGTGCTGGCGGCCGTAGTAGCCGGTGCGGCCGACCAGCCGGGGCGGGGGCAGCAGACCCCGGGCGGCGTAGGCGCGGACGTTGCGGACGGTCATGCCGACGCGCGCGGCGAGCTCGTCGACCGTGAGCTCCCGGTCCACGTCGTCATCGGGTACGCCCGGCGCACTGACGGACAGCGCCCCCACCTCCTCGTCCTCGCCCCCACCGTAACGCCGCACACCATGTATCACTTGCCGATGTCACATGGCCGGTGTTTCATACCCACGTGTCGACGACGACGTCCACCGTTCTCGCCGCTGACAGCCGTCCGGCCGGGGGTGCCGCCCTCGGGGAGGTCGCCCTGGCCACCGGCATCGGCGCGCTGCTCACCATCGTGCTGCTCGGGCTGGTGTACCTGCACCGCACGCGGCGCACGACCCTCCTCAGCCGCGCCGGCGGCCGGCTCGGTCGCGCGACCGGCGTCCCCGGCTGGGTCGCGCTGCCCACGGTCCTGGCGACGCTGTCCCTCCTGGTCGCCCTGCTGGGCATGCTCTGGGACATCTCGCTGCACATCGGCGTCGGCCGCGACGAGGGGCCGCTGGCCAACCCGGCGCACTACCTGATCCTCTTCGGCCTGTTCGGCGTCTTCGCCGCCGGCGTCCTGGCCTGTGCGATGCCGCTGGACGAGGAGCCCGGCCCCGCCGCGGTGCACTTCATCCGCGGCTGGGACGTCCCGGTCGGCGGCATCCTCGTCGGCGCCGCCGGCTTCTACGCGCTGCTGGGCTTCCCGCTGGACGACGTCTGGCACCGGCTCTTCGGCCAGGACGTCACGCTGTGGGGCCCGACCCACCTGATGCTCATCACCGGCGCCGGCCTGTCGATCGTCGGCCTGCTGGTCCTGGAGATGGAGGGGCACGGCGGTCGGTCGGACGGCGGGCGCGAGGCCGGCCAGGTCGGCCGCTTCCTGCGGCAGGGCTCGGCCATGGGCGGGCTGCTGCTGGGCCTGTCGGTGTTCCAGGGCGAGTACGACTTCGACGTCCCGCAGTTCCGCCTCGTGCTCGAGCCGTTCATGATCGCCGGCGCGGCCGGCCTCGCCCTGGTCGCCGCCCGACTCTGGATGGGCCGGGGTGGCGCGCTCATGGCCGCCGCCTTCTTCCTCGTCGTCCGGGGTCTGATCGCGCTCGTCGTGGGCGGGGGCTTCGGGGAGATCACGCCGACGTTCCCGCTCTACCTGGGCTCGGCGCTCGTGGTCGAGCTGCTCGCCCTCGGCCGGCCGCCGGCCCGCCGTCCGCTGCTGTTCGGCGCCGTCGCCGGCGTGCTGGTCGGCACCGTGGGCACCGCCACCGAATGGGGCTGGACGCACCTGGTCCAGACGCTGTCGTGGAACCGCGACGTCCTGGTCGAGGGCACGGTCATGGCGGTCGTCGCCGGGGTGGCCGGCGGTCTGCTCGGCTCGCTGCTCGCCACCGGGCTGCGCCGGCGCCTGCCGCGCCCCGCGGTCGCCCGCACGGTGCTGGTGGCCTCCCTGGTCGCCCTCGCCGCCGGGGTCACCAACGGCCTGGTGGCCACCGTCCCCGACGACGTCGAGGCCACCTTCGCCATCACCGACGTCACCACCGAGCCGCGGACGGCCGACATCACCGTGCAGATCGGCCCCGCCGACGCCGTGGACGACCCGGCGTGGGTGCAGATCACCGCGTGGCAGGGCGAGGGCCTCGTCGTCGACGACCTCGAGCGGGTCGGCCCCGGCCAGTACCGGACGACCGAGCCGGTGCCGCTGCACGGGACCTGGAAGACCCTCCTGCGGGTGCACGACGGGCGGCAGCTGTACGCCGTGCCGATCTACCTGCCCGCCGACGAGGCGATCCCGGCCGAGGAGATCGTGGCCGAGGACGGCGTCACCCGCGGGGCCATCCCCGAGATCGACGTCCTGCAGCGCGAGCTCCAGGAGTCCGGCGGCGGCCTGTGGACGCTGGCGAACCTGGTGGTCCTCGCCTGCACCCTGGCGCTCATCGCCGGCATCTCGTGGGGCGTGGGCCGCTGGTCCCGCCGCGGCAGCGACCACGAGGACGTCCCGGACACCCCGGTCGAGGGGCCGGTGCGCAGCGGCGCGGACAGCCGGTGACCGCCCGCACCCGGCTGCCCGCCGGCCTGGCGCTGGCCACCGCCGTCCTCCTCACCGGCTGCGCGGGCACGTCCCCCGAGGAGGCGGCGAGCAGTTCCGCGGCGAGCAGCCCGCCGTCGGCGACCTCCGCCGGCAGCGGCACCCCGCCGGCCGCGGTGACCTCGCAGGCCCCCGCCGGCACCCGGCTGGCCGTGACGGTCACCGGCGGCCGCGCCGACGGGGACACCGGGCGGGTGCCCGTCGGCCTCGGCGAGCTGGTGACCCTCACGGTCGCCAGCGACGCCGTCGACGAACTGCACCTGCACGGGTACGACCTCACCGCCGAGCTGGTCCCCGGTCAGCCGGCGGTGCTCACGTTCACCGCCGACATCGCCGGGGTCTTCGAGGCCGAGCTGCACGCGGCCGGGACGGTGCTGCTGAGCCTCCAGGTCGGCTGACGCCCGCGGTGGAGGACCCTGCCCTCGAGCTCGTCGCCCACGGCGTCGGCTCCCGCACCGACCTGCCGCTGCCGCTGGGGCTGGCGCTGTACGGCGCCGGGGCGGCGATCCTGGTCAGCTTCGTCGTCCTGCTGCTGTTCTGGCGCACCCCGAAGCTCGGCGACGCCGCGTCCGGCCGGCCGCTGCCGGCGGGGCTGCAGCGCGCCGCCGACTCCCCCGCCGTCCGGCGCGGCCTGCAGGCGGTCGCCCTCGCCGTCGCCGGCCTCGTCGTCGCCGCGGCCCTGCTCGGGCCCGAGGAGACCTCGCGCAACCTGGCCCCCTGGGTCCTCTACGTGACCTTCTGGGTGGGCCTGGTGCCGGCCAGCCTGCTGGCCGGACCCGTCTGGCGGGTGGTCAACCCGCTGCGGCTGCTCTCCCGGCTGTTGCGGCCGCTGTCCGGTGCCCCCCGCGGGGCGCACCGGCTGCCCGCCCTGGGCCTGTGGCCCGGCGCGGTCGCGCTGCTGGCCTTCGTCTGGCTGGAGCTCGTCCCCGCCGGGCGCACCGATCCCGACGTCGTCGCCGGGTGGCTGGTCGGCTACGCGGTCGTGCAGGTGGGCGCGTCGCTGTGGTTCGGCGAGGAGTGGTTCGCCGCCGGCGACGGCTTCGAGGTGTACTCGACGCTGCTGGCCCGGTTGTCGGTGCTCGGCCGGCGCGACGACGGCCGGCTGGTGCTGCGCTCCCCGCTCACCAACGCGACGACGACGCCGTCGCGGCCCGGGCTGGCCGCGGTCGTGCTGGTGCTGCTGGGCTCGACGGCCTTCGACGGGCTGACGCGCACGGTGTGGTGGCAGAGCGGACCGGGGTCGGCGGACGACGTCGGCTCGGGCACGCTCGGCCTGGTCGCGATGGTCGCCCTGGTGGCCCTGCTGTACCTCGCCGGGACACGGCTGTCGGGGCGGCTCAGCCGGCTGCCGCTGGGTCCGCAGCCCCGGCTGTTCGCCGCGACCGTGGTGCCCATCGCGCTCGGGTACACCGTCGCGCACTACTTCAGCCTGCTGGTCCTGGACGGCCAGACGACGTGGATCCTCGCGAGCAACCCGTTCGGGACCGCCGGGGTCGACCTGTTCAGCACCTACGGCAACGTCGTCGACCTGCGCGCGGTCTCCGCCGACCTCATCGCCTACGTGCAGGTCGGCGCGGTCGTCGCCGGCCACGTCGTCGGCGTGCTGCTGGCCCACGAGCGGGCACTGCGCCTGGCGCCGCGCGCGCCGGCGTCGGACCAGCTGCCGCTGGTGGTCGTGATGGTGCTGTTCACCGTCGGCGGGCTGGGCCTGCTCTTCGGCTTCTGAGCCCGACCGGCCGCCGGTCGGCGGACGCCCGCCGGCTCAGATGCCGACGCCGAGCTCGTCGGCCAGCGCGCGGCGTCGGGTGAGGTCGGCGGCCCGCCGGCGGGCCAGGTCGACGAGGTCGGCGGACAGCCGGGCCGTCTCCACCGCGGCCTCCTCCCGCAGCGCCGCGAGGTACGCCTCGACGGTGTCCACGGCGCGCGCGGCCCACGCCCGGACGGTGCCGGCGTCGACATCGGGAGCGAAGTTCTCCGGCAGCCGCAGCACCGGACCGCCGTCGGCCCAACGGTCCCAGTCCCCCACCGGCGGTTCCGCCTCCGGGGGCCGGCCGGGGCGGCTGGCGAAGAACCGGCCCTCGCCGTCGAACGGCACGCGCACGGTGACGGTCAGCCGGGCGGCCGTGCCGGTGGTGAAGGTGGCCTCCTCCCGCCGCAGCCGCGGCAGGGTGGGCGCCGAGGCCCGGAGCAGGTCGTCGACGCGGCGGACCGGGTCGACGAGCTCCTCGTCGAGGGCCCACTGCAGGACCTGCGCCGTCAGCGCCGTCCGCCGGCGGGAGGTGTCGTCGGCGAACCTGCCGACGGTGAACAGCTGCGGCATGCCGACCATCCTGCTCGCGCCGGCCGCGGGGCTACTCGCGGACGACCCAGACCTCGGCCGGCCCCTCGGGCGTCGACCGCACCTGCACGGGCTCGAACCGCTCGTAGACGCCGTACCACTGCGGACCGGCGTAGACGAGGACGGAGGAGCTGAGCTCTTCGGGCGCCACGTCGTCCACCTGGCCGTGGCGCGGCCCACCCCAGTGGAAGACCAAGGACATGGGGAGAACCGTAGTCGCCCCCGCGCCGTCCCCGGCGATCACCCCGTCGGGCATCGCGGCCGGTCAGCGCCCGATGGGCGCCGCTCCCCCGGCCGGCGACGTCCCCGTGCGGTGGGCCCGGCCCGCTGACGCTCGGAGCCGGGATGGACGCTGCCATCCCGGACCGATCCCGTGGACCCGGACTCGGTGCACTCTGGGGGACGCGTCACACCGGCCGGGCGCCGGAGCGGCTGCGGAAGTCCCCGCGCCCGGTGTCCCCGCGCCAGTCCGCGAAGCTCTCCCCGGTCAGCTCCTCCAGCAGGGAGACGTCCTCCAGCAGCGGCCCCAGCACCTCGCGGCGGACCTCGACCGGCATCTTCGGGCGCGGCACCCGGCCGGCGTGCAGCGCGGCCAGCAGCGGACGGCTGACCTGCCGCCACACCTGCGGCGGCAGGTGCGCACCCAGCGCCGCCCCGGCCCGCGCCACCCGGGCCAACCCGCGGTGCCGGCGGGTGTCGGCGACGTGCGGCTTCACGTTCTCCGGTGGGACGGCGTGGGCCAGCCCCGGCTCGACACCGAGGAAGACGCTCACCCGGTCCAGCGTCGCCCGCGGGCTGTCGACCAGCTCCCGGTAGCGCAGGAGCAGCACCTGCCGGCGGGGCAGGTGCCGGTACAGGCTCCGCAGCTGCTCGCCGTAGCGGCCCAGCCCCCGGTAGTGCCAGAACGGCGCCCACCCGTCGGCGATCCGCCGCTCCTCGGCCCGCACGGCGGTGAGGAAGTCCGGCTCGGGCTCAAGTCCGTCGGCGCGGAGGTGGACCCAGTTAGAGTACGCGCGGTCGACCGGGTCGCGGACGATCGCGACCACCTTCACGCCGGGGAGGTCGGCGGCCAGGCGTGCCTGGGCGTCGCGGTCGTAGAGGTAGAACGGCGTGCTCTCGCCGGCGACGGCGGCCGCCGGGGCAGCGGCGAACAGCGCCAGGTAGTCCGAGCGGCGCCACACCCACTCCTGCGCGCTGTGCGCGTCGCCGGGGCCCCGCTGGCCGCTGCGGGGCGGTGGACGGCCGTCGGTCAGGTAGAACTTCGGCTCCTTGACCGGCGACAGGTACAGCGCCGGGTGGGTCGCCAGCGCCGCGTGCAGCGCCGTCGTCCCGGCCTTGGGCGCGCCGGCGATGACGAAGTCGGGCAACCGGCCGGCCGGTGCGCTCATCAGGTGCCTCCTGGGCGGGATCGGGTGGTCTCTCGGACGGGGTGTAGACACGCGGGGTGATCGACGGCCCGACCCGTGTCCCCGCTCCGCGACCGCCCGAACCGCAGCGCCTCTGGGCCGACGCGGAGGTGGTGGTGGAGCCGGAGGAGCCCCGGCCGGGGTCCTGGGCCGGCGGTCCGTCGGCCCAGTTCGTGGACGGCACGTGGTGGCTGGCCTACCGGTTGCGCCGGCCGGTCGGCGAGGGCCGCGGGTTCGGCAACGTGCTGGCCCGCTCCGACGACGGGGTCCGCTTCGAGCCGGTGGGCGCGCTGGGCAAGGACCGCTTCGGGGCCGAGTCGCTCGAGCGCCCGGCCCTCGTGCACACCCCCGACGGCCGGTGGCGGCTGTACGTCAGCTGCGCCACGCCCGGCACGAAGCACTGGCGGGTCGACCTGCTGGAGGCCGACACCGTCGAGGGCCTGGCCACCGCCGCGCCGCGCACCGTGCTGCCCGGCAGCGACTCGGCGGCGGTCAAGGACCCCGTGGTCCGTCACGACGGCGGGCAGTGGCACCTCTGGGCCTCGGTCCACCCGCTCGACGACCCGGACGCCACCGACCGGATGACCACCGAGCACGCGACCAGCCCCGACGGCGTCGACTGGACCTGGCGCGGCACCGCGCTGGCCGGGACCGAGGGCAGCTGGGACGCCCGGGGCGTGCGGTTCACCACCGTGGTGCTCGACGGCTCCCGCAGCTGGGCGCTGTACGACGGCCGGGCGACCGCTGAGGAGAACTGGGAGGAGCGCACCGGCCTGGCCGAGCACGACGGCGAGGGCGGTTTCCGCGCCGCGGACGGCGGGCCGCTGCTGAGCAGCCCGCACGCACCCGGCGGCCTGCGCTACGCCGACGTGGTGGGCCTGCCCGACGGCGGTGCCCGCTGGTTCTACGAGGCCACCCGCGCCGACGGGGCGCACGAGCTGCGCACCGTCGTCCTCTCGGGCTGAGCCGCTCACGGGGCGCCGGCCGTCGACGCCCGCGTAGGCCACCGACGGCCCGTCGCCGAGGACTCCGGCCCGGCCGGCCAGCAGCCGGTCGACGTCGGCGACCTCGGCGACCGCTCCCCGCCGGCGAGGTGGGCCGGTCCGGCGTCGAGCCCTCGCGGCGGCCGACGGCCGCACCTGCGCCGTAGGGCGCAGAACTCGTGCCCCGAGAGGGCGACCCAGTCCGCGCCGGTGGCGGCCAGTGAGAAGCGCCGGTGCGGCACCAGAAAGGCGCCGTCGACGACGACCCGTGTCCCGGCCGCGTGCACCACCACCTCAGGCAGCGGCAGCGGCAGCGGCAGCGGCAGCGCCTCGCCGGTCACGTCGGGACGGGACAGGACGGCGGTGAACACGGGTCTCCTCGGTACGGGGACCCGCTGCGCAGGTCCGCGCTTGCCGGCGCCGGTCCGCGCCCGCCTGGTCGTCACCCGGAGCACCCCACCGCGGAGGAGGGTTGCCGGCCAGCGAGCCGGGGCTTTCGCGCTGGCACTCGTGACCTGCCGACCAGCCTGGCAGACCTACCAATACCCGTCAAACCCGATCGGATTGATAGGGATTGGCGTCGTGACCGGTCGTGGGAGGACCCGGCCGTCCTGGACCCTGGCTGGCGACCGCCGGCCCGCAGGTCGCCGCGACCCGGGGCATCGGCCGTCGAGCCGGGTGACCCCGAGGCCCGCCGGGACGGGTGGAGCTGAGGGGACTCGGACCTCTGACCCCCGGGTTGCCAGCGCGGCCGGAGGGGTTTCCCAAACAGCGCAGCGGTACTCGTCGCGAGTGACGCGGCGGAGGCTCGAGAACCGACTCGAGCAGCGTCGGTGATGACCAGACCTCCGTCGTCGTCCCCCTGTGAGCCCTCATGCGTTCGGTACTGCGAACGCAGGAGGTCGGCGACGGCAGCCGCAGTGCACCCGGGCCCCGTCACCGGCGGAGCGCAGGGACCCGAGGCGCCGCGCGGTCGGTGGCGCCCGGCGCTCGGACGGACCGCCGGTCCGCGAGCCGGCAGGCGGCGGCCAGCGCCGCGAGCCCGGCGACGACCGACCACGGGTGCGCGATGACGACCCCCTCCGTCCCGGCGAGCGGGTTTGCGAGGACGCCGAGCCGGTCCAGCGCCCAGCCGGTCGCGGCGACGAGCGCCATGGTGGCGCCGGCCCAGCGGACCGCCGGGTACGCCCGGGTGCGCGAGAGTGCGTACAGCGAGGGGAAGACCAGGGCGACGGTCAGCAGCTGGGCGAGTTCGACGCCCACGTTGAAGGCCAGCAGGGCCGGCACGGACGCGGAGCCGGCCAGCCCCAGGTCGGCCAGGATCCCGGCGAAGGCCAGGCCGTGCACCAGCCCGAAGGCGCCGGCGATGAGGACCTCCCCGTCGCGGACCAGCGGCCGCAGGGCGTGCACCGCCGCCACTCCCACCGAGACCGCGATGAGGACCTCCACCGGCGCGCTCGGCACGGTCACCCACCCCAGCGCCGAGGCGAGCAGCGTGAGTGAGTGGCCGACGGTGAAGGCGGTGACCACACCGAGGACACGCCGCAGGGGCGGGAGGGCGCCGTCGCGCCGCCGCCACCGGCCGGCGACCGCCATGACCGGCGCCACCAGCAGCAGCGCCAACAGGAACAGCAGGTGGTCGGCCCCCTGGAGCACGTGGTGCAGGCCGTGGCCGATCATGTCGGCGATCCCGGTGCCGGCGGTCTCGCCGACCTGCAGGCTGTCGTCGGATGCGGTGAGGACGCCGGCGGTGGAGATGTCGCCGGCGGCGTCGGTGAGGACGACGACCGCCTCGTGTGAGGAGTCCGCCTCGATCACCCCGTCGTAGGTGAGCGTGAAGCCCGACGGGTCGGCGCCGCCGGGGTCGACCGCGACCTCGACGCTGAGGGAGTCGATGCCCTCGACCGTCTCGCGGGCGACGTCGGTGTGGGTCTCGGTCCACGTCGTCCCGTCCGTGCCGGTCACGGTGAGGTGCTCGTCGACGTAGGCGGTCACCGCATCGGCGTAGGCCGCCGTGTCGGTGGAGGTCCCGAGGTCGGTGCCGAGCGCGTCCTCGAGCGCGTCGACCGCGACGCTGATCGTCGTGTCCACCGAGTCCTCGCCCACGCGCACCGAGAGCGTGCTGCTCCCCAGGCTGTGCGCGGCGGCGACGGACGGGGTGAGCAGGACCAGACCGCCGGCCAGGGCGGCGCCGGCCGCGAGGGTGCGGCGACGGAGGGAGGTGGTCATGGCGGCCGAGCCTGCCGACGGCGCCTGGGAGCTCCCTGCACGCGGACTGGGGGCCGGCACTCACGCTGGGTGAGACTCCCGTCTCACAGTGTCTCCACAGCGCACGTCCAGCCGCACCCCTGTCCGCGGCGCGAGCGTGGCCCTCGACCGACTCACCCCGATCGAGATGAGCCAGCCATGAAGCTCCGCACGACCCTCGCCGCCGTCCTCCTGACCGCCGTCGTCCCGATCGCCGCCGCGTGCGGCACGACCGCCGAGGCGGCCTCGACCACGACGAGCGCGAGCACCAGCACGAGCAGCACGACCGACACCGGCACCACCGCCGAGGACACCGCGCCCCAGGGCGGCCCCGCCGGTGGCATGGGTGGCGGCCCAGGCGCCGTCGACGTCTCCGCGGTCACCACCGAGGAGCAGCTCGTCGAGCTGATCCAGCAGGCCTACGGCGACGCCGGCCTCGACCTGCACCGCGGCCACCAGCCCGTGCAGGACGTCCTCGACGAGGTGCTGACCATCAGCCACGACGAGTTGCACGTGCGCATGGACGCCGGCCAGAACCTGGCAGCCGTCGCCGAGGACCTCGGCATCGACCCGCAGACCCTCGTCGACGCGCTCGTGGAGTCCTGGAGCCCGGCCATCGACGGCCTCCTGGACTCCGGCGTCATCGCCGAGGACGAGGCCGAGCAGTACCGGGCGGCCCTCGAGGAGGCATTCAGCTTCCGGGTGAACTGGGACGGCGAGGAGGGGACCCCGACCTACACCGGCCTCGACGCCTGACCGCGGGTGGGCCCGGACGCCCGTTTCGACACCGGTGACGACTCAGGGCGCCCTCCCGGAGGAAGACGCCCTGAGTCGTACGGGTGGAGCTGAGGGGACTCGAACCCCTGACCCCCACACTGCCAGTGTGGTGCGCTACCAGCTGCGCCACAGCCCCGTTCCGGCCCTGGTCGAGTGCCCCCGAGCCGTTCGCAACTGTACATCCCCCACCGGTGACAGCCGCGGAGGGGGTGGGGCGCGGCGGGGTGTCAGGCCTGCTTCAGCTGGGCGATGCGCAGGTGGTTGCCGAAGGGGTCGCGCAGGCCGAAGTCGATCCCGTAGGGCTGCTCGACCGGCTCCTCGGTGATCTCCACGCCCTTGCCCTCGAGCTCGGCATGGGTGGCGTGGGCGTCGTCGCAGGCGAGGAACAGGTGTCCGCCGGCGACGCCCTTGCTGATCGCCTGCCGCACCTCGGCCGCGGTCTCCTCGCTCATCGACGGCGGCCCCGGCTTCTCCAGCAGGACCTGGCGGTCCGGCTGGCCCGGCGGCACGACCGTCAGCCACCGCATGGGGCCGAACTGCATGTCGCTGTGGACCCGGAAGCCGAGCTTGCCGACGTAGAAGTCCAGCGCCGCGTCCTGGTCGGGCACGTAGATCTGACTGATGGTGATCCCGGTCAACATGGGGACGACGCTAGGGAGCCACCCTCCCCCGGCGTTTCTCCGAAACTGCTCGGTCGCAGCCACGCCATGGCGAAGCAGGACGGCGCCGGCGGCAGCGGCCCGCGCCGCCGGTGGGCGCTGGGCGACTCCCCCACCACCTCGCGGAACACCCGGCTGAAGGTGCCGAGGCTGCTGAACCCGACGGCCATGCAGACGTCGGTGACGCTGCTGTCGGTCGTCCGCAGCAGGAACATGGCGCGCTCCACCCGGCGCCGCTGCAGGTACCGGTGCGGGGTCTCGCCGAAGGTGGCCCGGAAGGTGCGGATGAAGTGCGCCGGGGAGACGTGCGCGATCGCCGCCAGGGTCGGGACGTCGAGCTGCTCGGCGTAGGCGCGGTCCATCGCGTCGCGGGCGCGCAGGATCCGCCGGTTGGTGTCCTCGGCGGCGCTGCCCACGCCCGCATCCCAGCAGAGGGACCGGACGCGACCGGCTCCGGGGAGCGGTCAGCCGACCTGGACGCCCCGCTCGGCCAGCCAGTCGACCGGGTCGATCCGGCGGCCGTCCATCCCGCCCTGGTGCACCTCGAAGTGCAGGTGCGGCCCGGTGGACTGCCCGCGGTTGCCCAGCAGGGCGATCGTGTCGCCGGCGTCCACGTAGTCGCCGACCTCGACGAGGATCTCGTCCATGTGGCCGTAGACGGTCACGTCGCCGTTCTCGTGCAGGACGTAGACGGCCAGCCCGAAGCCGCTGGCCGAGCCCGCCCGCAGCACCACGCCGTCGGCGGCCGCGTACTCCGGCGTGTGCATCGGGGCGGCGAGGTCGATGCCGTAGTGGAAGGTGCCCCACCGGGAACCGAAGCCGCTGGTGAACCGGGCACCGGCGACCGGCAGCACGGCCTTGGGTCGCGCGGCCTCCGCGGCGGCCTCGGCCGCGGCCGCCTCGGCCTCGGCGCGTGCGGCACGGGTGGCGGCGACCTCCTGCAGCCGCGCGTGCGCCTCGGCCTCGGTGATCGAGGCCATGGGCATGACCTCCTGCGCCTCGTCCACGATCCCGAGCTCCTGCTGGGCCGCCAGCACGCTCGAGGACTCCGCGGCGGCCTCGGGAGCGCCACCGACGCCCAGCAGCGCGGCGCCGACCCCACCGGCGACCAGCGCGCCCAGCAGGGCCGAGGGCCGCCGGTCGCGGGGACCCCGCCGGACGGTCAGCGCGCGGTGCGATCCGGTCGCGGGACCGTCGGTGGTGCCGGCCGAGCGGGAGGTGCTGGGCATGTACGCGCCTGCTCCGAGGGGGGAAGAGCCCGTGAGGGCCGGATCGCTGGCTCCCCCATCCAAACAGCGTGTGACCGATTCGTGACCCCCTGCACGGCGTGTCCGTCGCGACACGCAGGGTGTGACGTCCCGCACGTCCCACCCGTTGCAGTCCTATTACGAGAGGCCCCCGACGGAACCGCTCCGACCGGCGGGACGTTTGACTGTCCACGGGAACGGGCACGGAAGCCTTCCCGGCGTGAAGCCAGCGCGCCTGCTCGACAGACCACGTCGGGCCGACGTCCCGCCGGTGATCGAGGAGCAGACCTCGTCCCGAGTGGACAGCGGCTCTGCCGTGAACCGATGATCAGCACCCCGCTGATCCGTCGTGCGCCGCCTCGGCGCACGGCACCCGCCTGCGGGACCACCCATCCGGTGGACCCAACTGGAGGTCATCGCACCGACGAGAGTGAAGGAACGGATGCCGCATGACGACGCCGGAGCGCTCCCTCGGCTCGCCGGCCACCGCCGGCCCTGCCCCCCGCACCACTGCCCCGGCTGTCGCGCCCGTCCGCCCGCTCTCCCAGAAGACCCTGCAGCTGCACGGTGAGCACCTCACCGTCCCGACCTACGACCGGGCGGCGCTCACCCCGGCGGTCGTGCACCTCAGCGTCGGCGGCTTCCACCGCGCGCACCAGCTGACCTACTTCGACGACCTGGCCCAGCTGCGGATCTCCGCCGGCTGGGGCGTGGTCGGGGTCGGCCTGCGGCACCGCGCGATGCAGGAGGCCCTCGCTCCGCAGGACCACCTGTACACGGTGGTCGAGCGCAGCCCGGACGGCGAGCGCGCCCGCGTCGTCGGCGTGATGACCGACTACCTCTTCGCCCCCGACGCCCCCGAGGCGGTGCTCGACCGGCTCGCCGACCCGCGCACCCGGATGGTCACGATGACCATCACCGGCGCGGGTTACCCCCTGGACCCGCACAGCGGCGCCCTCGACCTGGGCTGCGCCGACCTGCAGCGCGACCTCGCCTCCCCCGGCCGGCCGAGCACGGCGATCGGCTACCTCGTCGAGGCGCTGGACCGCCGTCGGCGGGCCGGCACGGCGCCGTTCACGGTCGTCTCCTGCGACAACATGCACCGCAACGGCGACGCCACCCGCGCCGCGGTCGTGGGGCTGGCCCGCCAGCGCGACGAGGTCCTCGCCCGCTGGATCACCGACCGGGTCAGCTTCCCCAGCAGCATGGTCGACCGGATCACCCCGCAGACCACCGACGAGGAGCGCGCCGCGGTGGCCTCCCGCTACGGCGTCGACGACCGCTGGCCGGTGATCACCGAGCCGTTCTCGCAGTGGTTCATCGAGGACGACTTCTGCAACGGCCGCCCGCCCCTGGACGCCGTCGGCGTCCGGTTCGTGCCCGACGTCGCCCCGTACGAGCTGATGAAGACGCGGCTGCTCAACGCCAGCCACTCGGCGCTGGGCTACCTGGGCACGCTCGCCGGGTACGTCGAGATCGACGAGCTGATGGGCGACGAGGTGTTCGCCGCCTACGCCGCCCGGCTCATGGACGCCGAGGTGACCCCGCTGCTGCCCCAGCCGGCCGGCGTCGACCTCACCGAGTACAAGGCCGTCCTCCTGCAGCGCTTCGCCAACCCGGCGATCGGCGACCGGCTGCACCGGCTGTGCCGGCGGGGCTCCACGAAGATGGCGCACCACCTGCTGCCCTCCCTGCGCGAGTCGCGGGCCCGCGGGCGCCGGCCGGCCCTCCTCACGCTCGCCGTGGCGGGGTGGATCCGCTACCTGCAGCTGCACGACGCGGTGGAGGACGACCGCGGCACCGAGCTGCAGGAACTGGCGCGTGCGGCGGGGACCGACCCGCGGCCGGTGCTCGCCGTCCGCCCGGTGTTCGGGGACCTCGCCGACGACGCCGTCTTCGTGGCCGACCTGACGGCCGCGCTGACCGACCTGGTCCGCGACGGGGTCCGGCCGACCGTGGCCGCCGCGGTGCGCCGCTCCCGGGTGGCGGCCCGGTGACCGCATCCCCCTCCCGGACGGCCTCGCTGACACCCGAGACCGTCGCCGGGCTCCGGGCGCTGCTGTGCGACGCCGACGGCAACCTGTTCCCCAGCGAGGAGCCGGCCTTCGTCGCCTCCGCCGAGGTGACCAACCGCCTGCTGGCCGAGCTCGGCTCCGCCCGGCGGTTCACCGCCGAGGAGCTGCGGCTCGCCACGACCGGGATGAACTTCCGGACGACGTCGGGGCGGCTGGCCGCCGAGGCCGGCCGCACCGACGTCGACCTCGAGCCGTGGGTCGCCGAGGAGAAGCGGGCCGTGACGGCGTACCTCGGGGAGGTGCTGCGACCGCACGAGGAGACCACCGACGCCGTCACCGAGCTCGCCCGGTACCTCCGGCCCGCGGTGGTGAGCTCCAGCGCGCTGACCCGGCTGGACGCCTGCTTCCGCGCGACGGGCCTCGCGGCGGTCCTGCCGTCCGAGGTGCGCTTCAGCGCCGAGGACTCGCTCCCGGTGCCGACGAGCAAGCCCGACCCCGCCGTCTACCTGCACGCCTGCGCGCAGCTGGGCGTCGAGCCCGCCGCGGGTCTCGCCGTCGAGGACTCGGTGGCCGGCACCCTGTCCGCCGTCCGCGCCGGCTGCCCCACCGTCGGCAACCTGCTGTTCGTCGCCGACGCCGAGCGCGAGGAGCGGGCCGCCGCACTGCGGGAGGCCGGGGCGCTGACCGTCGTCAGCTCGTGGCGGGAGCTCGCCGACCTGCTGCTGCCGGGGCTCACCAGCACCGGCGGCACCGACCTCCCGGGAGGGAACCGGTGACCAGCCCGATGGACATCGTCTACGTGGCCTTCCGCGGCCACTTCTCCGACAGCCCGCGCGCCCTCTACGAGGAGCTCGTCCGCCGCGGGGTCGACGCCACGCACACGTGGCTGTCGGCGCCGCACACGCAGGCGGCCTTCCCGGCCGACGTCGCGACCATCGAGTTCGGCACCCCCGAGTCGATCGCCGCGCTGGAGGGCGCCGACCTCGTCATCTCCAACGACCACATCCCCCTGGACTGGGAGAAGCGGCCGGGGACGACCTACCTGCAGACGTGGCACGGCACCCCGCTCAAGCGGATCCACAACGACGTCCTGTGGGCGCCCGAGGGGCGGCTGGCCTACCTCGAGCACGACATCGCGCGGTGGGACCACCTGGTGTCGCCCAACCCGGCCAGCACGCCGCGGTTCCGCAGGGCCTTCGGGTTCGAGGGACCGGTGCACGAGACCGGCTACCCCCGCAACGACGTGCTGAGCAGCCCCGACCGCGACGCGGTGCGGGCCCGGGTGCGCGCCGAGCTCGGCCTGCGCGACGGGCAGACCGCCGTCCTCTACACGCCGACGTGGCGCGACGACCTGGTGTTCAAGAAGACCGGCCCCCGGGACTTCGAGTTCGCCGTCGACATCGAGGACTTCTCGGCGCGGCTGGGCGGGGACCACGTGCTGCTGCTGCGGCTGCACAACATGGTCATGGACCGGCTGGAGATCGCCGAGGGCTCGGCCGTCCGCGACGTCTGCGGGCACCCCGACATCAGCGAGCTCTACCTGGCCGCCGACGTCCTGGTCACCGACTACTCCTCGACGATGTTCGACTTCGCCGTCACCGGGAAGCCGATCCTCTTCCTGACCTACGACCTGGAGTACTTCTCCGACGAACTGCGCGGGTTCTACTTCGACCTCGCCGAGGCCGCGCCGACGCCGCTTCTGCGCACCAGCGCGGAGCTGGTCGAGGCGCTGGCCGACCTGGACGCCGTCACGGCGCGCCACGCGGACCGCTACGCGCGGTTCCGCGAGACCTTCTGCTCCCTCGAGGACGGCCACGCCACCGAGCGCGTCCTCGACGTCATCTTCCCGGCGGACACGGTGTCCACCGGAACAGCGAACACCCGAGGAGGGGACGACAGTGCGCATCCTTGACAGCGCTCCCGACGCCGGACCGGCCACCGGTCTGCTGGAACTCGCCCGCTCCGCCGGCACCCGGCAGATCGCGCCCGCCGCGGTCCAGGTCGTGATCCTGGCGGCCGGCATGGGCACCCGGCTGGGCCGCCCGCACCCGAAGCCGCTGACGCCGCTGCACGACGGCCGCAGCATCCTCCAGCGCCAGCTGGACACCCTGCGCGAGGTCTTCGGGCCCGCGGTCGACGTGACCGTCGTCGTCGGGTTCAAGGCCAAGCGGATCATGCGGGCCGCGTCCGACGTCCGCTTCGCCTACAACCCGGACTACGCGAAGACCAACACCTCCAAGAGCCTGCTGCGCGCCCTGCGCTCCACCCGCGACGGCGGGGTGCTGTGGCTCAACGGCGACGTCGTGTTCGACGCCGCGGTCCTGGAGGCCGCCCTGCCGAACGTGCAGGCCGACCAGAGCTTCGTGTGCGTCGACACCTCGACCGTGGCCGACGAGGAGGTCAAGTACACCCTCGACGCCGACGGTTGCATCGCCGAGCTGTCCAAGAAGGTCGTCGGCGGCCTGGGCGAGGCCGTCGGGATCAACTACGTCTCCGCGGCCGACAAGCCGGTCCTCGTCGAGCACCTCGCCGCCTGCGCGGCCCAGGACTACTTCGAGCGCGGCATCGAGACCGCGATCGGCACCGAGGGACTGCGGTTCCAGCCGGTCGACATCAGCCGGTTCTCCGCCGTCGAGGTCGACTTCGAGGCCGACCTCGAGCGGGCCAACGAGCTGTTCTCCGCCCGGGCGCGGCTCCGCACGGTCGCCGACACCGCCTGAGCGCAGGCCCGTCCCGCTCCTCGGGACGGGGCGTGGACGACGTCAGCGGACCCTCAGCCCACGGGCTGGGGGTCCGCTGTCGTCCGGGCCCCGGTCTCCCGGAAGCGGCGCACCGCGGCGATCCCGCCGAGCACCAGGCCCACGCCCAGCCCCAGGAGCAGCGCCACCACGACGCGCGCCAGCAGGTCCGGGCCGGCGGCCAGCACGTGCGCGCTCCACATGACGTCGACGTCGGGCAGCCCCTGCACCAGCAGCAGCCAGCCGAGGACGACGGCGAACAGCCCGGCCATGGCGCCGCGGCCGCGCCACGCCGCCCGGACCCCCAGGACGGCGACCAGCACGGCCGCCAGCGCCGGCAGCAGCGCCGAGGCGATCGCGCCCCCGTGCGAGGCGATGCTCGCCGGCGGCTCGGGGGTCGTGAGCGCGTGGACGAGCGCCGCGGCGCCGCCCAGGGCCAGCAGGCCGCCCAGCGGTCGCGCGTCGCGGGCCAGCAGGCCGGCGGCCACGGCGACGGCGGCGAGGGCCAGGTGGACCGGCCACACCACCCAGGGCGAGGGCGGCGGCGCCCAGGTGAGCTCGCCGGCCACCTCCACGGTCGTGTCGCCGTGGGTCATCGGCACGACCCAGTTCGACACCAGGTGGGCGCGGTCGGGATCGGCCGCCACCTGCGGCGGCAGCTGGCCCTCGCTCATCCAGTGGGTCCGGTGGTCGTGCCAGACGTACTCCGGCTGCGTGGAGACCTGCACCCACTCCGGCTCGGCGTCGACGTCGACCGAGTCGGGGACGTCGGCCCGGCCGTACCGGTCGAGGTTGAGGTAGGTGGCCGGACTGCGGCTGTTGCGCCAGACGCCGTCGGGGCCGATGCGCAGGTAGGGCTCGTCGCTGTACCCGGGCACCTCGACGTCGGTGCCGGTGGTGTTGACGACCTCGAACTCGTCACCGAACTGCAGCACCCGCACGGTCACCCCGGGCACCTCGGGGCTGACCGAGGTGACCCGGCCGTCGAAGTCGCTGCCGGCGACGTCGCCGCCCACGTGCGCGACCGCCGGCCCGGCGAGGGCGAGCACGGCGACGACCCCCGCCAGCAGCACCAGGAGGCGGGCCGGCGTCCTGCGCACGGCTACTGCCCCACGATCGTCTCGAGGTCGCCGGCGATGTCCGCCGCGGTGTTGCCGCCGTCGAAGGCGACCTGCGCCTGGTCGTCCTCGCCGTACAGCAGCAGCAGCGTGGAGTGCAGCCGGCCACGGTCCTCGGCCAGCGGCACGCCGGCCGACAGCTGGGCGCGGTCGATCGTCCCCTGGTCGCCGGTCAGCCCCACGAAGGAGACGGGCAGGTCGGCGTCGAAGCGGCCCAGGTACTCCTCGAGCACCGCGGGGGTGTCGGTCGCCGGGTCGGTGGTGACGAAGACCATCTGCACCTGCTCGGCCAGCGCCGGGTCGAGCCGGCGCAGGGCCAGCGCCACGTCTGCCATGGTCGCCGGGCAGATGTCGGGACAGGTCGTGTAGCCGAAGAACAGCAGCGTGGGCCGCCCCGCCGTCCGCTCCGCGAAGTCGTAGGCCGCACCCGAGGTGTCGGTGAGGGTGAACGACGGCCGCTGGTACGGGTCGGGCAGGTCCAGACCGGCGTAGCGGTCGTCGGGGCCCTCGACGGCGGCCCCGCCGCCGGAGTGCTCGTGGCCGCCGGACGCGGACGACCCGGCCTGCGTGCCGCCGTCGTCGCCGTCGTCGGCGGCGTCGGCGGCCGAGCACCCGCCGAGCAGCAGGCCCGCGGCCAGCGCCACGGCGGGCAGGCGGCGACTGGAGGAGGTCACGAGGACACGGTACGTCGGCCCGCCCGGTACCCGAGGACGACGCCGGCGACCCCGGTGAAGAGCGCCAGGATGGCCAGGAAGAGGGCCAGGCCGCTGGTGTCGTCCCCGCCGTCGGCCGCACCGTGCCCGTGCCCGGCCTCCTCGGGGGACGCCGCGGCCGTGGTGCCGGCCGCCGCGGTCAGGGCGAGGACCGGAGCGGGGCGCTCGGGCTCCTCCTGCCCCTCGACGGTCGGCTCGATCCAGGCCGCCTCGGTGCCGTCGCTGTAGGTCTGCACCGCGGGGAAGGTCAGGACGTCGGTGTCGGGGAACGGACCACCGGAGAGCGAGAACTCCAGGAACTGTCCGGGGGCGATGCCGACGCCCGCCTCGGCGCGGAACTCGACCACCGAGACGTAGGTGGTGACCTGCTCGCCGTGGCTGTCCAGCGGCTCGCTGAGCCGGCTCTCCGTCAGCGTCGTGGTCCACCCGGACACCGGCTGCACGCGGAGCGAGGCCAGGGCCGACTCCTCGGGCACCTGGATCCGCAGGCCCACGGTGCTGGCCGTGTCGCTCTCGTTGGGCACCCGGAACGTGAGCTTGCCGAAGCCCCCGGGGGTGGCGTCACCCGAGGAGACGGTGACGTGGGCCGAGGCGGTGCCGGCGACGGCGACGGATGCCGCCAGCGCGGTGAGGACCGTCAGCAGGACGACCCCCAGCCGGGCGAGGGGGCGGGGCCGGGCGAGGGCCGCGGCGGGGGCGTCCACGGACGGGGTGCTCCTGTTCGGTGGGGCGGAGGCGCTCAGCGGACCGGGAAGTCCGTGCTGGCGGTGGTGGCGGTGAACTCGTCGAGGCGCACCGAGACGGCGAGGGTCCAGGTGCCGGCGGAGGGGATGACCATCCCGTCACCCACGTAGTGGCCGGGGCCAGCGGGCTGGAGGTCCACGGTGAGCGGGCCGATCTGCTGGCCGGGCTCGGTGAGGGTCACCCGGATGTCCTCGGGCTGGACCAGCCGGCCCTCGGCGTCGAAGAGGTAGACGTGCAGCGTGTTCGCCCCGGGCGTGGCCGGGTCGACCGAGAGCTGCACGGAGCCGTCGGCACCGGCCGCGGACTGCAGCGGGAGCGTGACGTCGACCGGCTCGGAGACCGTGGCGCGGGCCGGCGGGCTGCCGACCAGCACCGCCGACAGCGCCAGGACGACGACGCCCAGGCCCAGCTCGACGAGCACCGAGCGGCGCAGCATGCCGCGCTCGGCGACCGCACCCTCGGCGAGCCCCTCCTCGCGGGCCGCGGCGGCGTGCACCAACTCGGGCGCGGGCTCGGGGCCGGCGTCGGCCGTCGCCGCGAAGGCGTGCGCGGTCACCCGGCGGCGGGCCGGCCGGCTGCGGCGGATGCCGAGGCGCTGCTGCACCCACACCCGCGAGACGCCCGCGGCGGCGAGGAGCAGGAGCACGACGGCCAGCTTGGCCAGCAGCACCCGGCCGTAGCCGGTGGAGAACAGCGCCTGGGGCGAGCCGACCTCGCGGACGGACTGCACGACGCCGGAGACGACCAGCACCCCGACCGCGCCGGCCGCCAGGCGGGAGAACCGCGGCAGCGCCGTGGCCATCTCCCCCGCGGGCACGCCGTCGCGCAGCACGGCGCCGAACAGCGCGGCCAGGCCGCCCAGCCAGAGACACATGGCCGCGACGTGCGCGACGGCGGCCGCCACGGCGATCCCGGGGTACGGCCCGGCCACCGGGTGCCCGACCGCGGCGGTGGTGACCACGAGGCCGGCGGCCAGGACGCCGCCGAGCGCCAGCCCCTGCGACACCGGCTCCTCCCCGCGGCGCAGCCAGGGCAGCAGCAGGAGCGCCAGGCCGGCGGTCAGCGCCAGCCGCACGAGCAGGGCGATGCCGAGCTCGGAGCCGGCCGTGGCCGACAGCAGCGAGGGGTCGGCGACCGACCCCAGTCCGGTCGCCGCCCCGTAGGGCCCCTGGAGCAGGTAGCTGAGCACCGCGCCGACGGCGACGGCGGCCAGCCCGGCGGCGGTGAGCCGGCGCAGCAGCGCCGAGCCCCAGCCGCCCGGCCAGCACAGCGCGACCATCGCGGGCACGCCGATCGCCAGGGCCAGCCCGGCGAAGCCGATCCAGCGGGCGACCGGCAGCGCCACGGCGACCGCCGGGTCGGTGTCGTCGGCCGCGGCGGCCACGTCGGCGCCCACCAGCTCGGCGTCCCCCACGGTGAAGGAGAAGGCCCCCGCGATGGGGTGCGAGTCGGCGGAGATGACCCGGTACGTGACGAGGTAGCCCTGGTCGCCGGGCAGCTCGTCGTCCGGGACGAGGGACAGCGTGCTGCCGTCGGCGGAGACCTCGCTGTCGAGGACCGTCCCGTCGGCCTGCAGCAGCCGGACGTAGCCGGCCCCCAGCGAGACTGCCTCGCTGAAGCGGAGCGTGACCTGCTCCGGGGCCTGCTCGAGCCGGGCACCCTCCGCGGGGTCGGTGCTCACCAGCTCGGCGTGCGCGGCGGCCGGGCCGGCCGTGACGACGCCGGCCAGCAGCCAGCCCACCAGCAGGAGCAGCAGCACCGCCGCCGGCCGCCGGCGGGCCACGGCGGTCATGCGGCGACCCGCTCGGCGGCGGGCACCGCGGTCGGCGTGCGCCGGCGGCCCCGCCACGCCGCGGCCGCGACGAGGGTGACCCCGGCCAGCAGCAGCAGGTGGGCCACGGCGCGGTCGGCGTGCACGTGCCCGGCGGCCAGGTCCCGCGTGGTCAGGAAGGTGAGCAGCACCGCGAAGGTGCCGAGGAACGGCAGCGCGCCGGCGGCCAGCCGTGGCGCGGCCGCCACCGCGACGAAGGCCGCGCCGGCCGCCAGGTTCCAGGCGCCGGTCTCGTGCGCCATGTGCACCGGCGCGCTCATCGCGGCGGCGCCGGTGACCAGGGCCGGCCAGGCCATGAGGGCCTGCGCGGCGCCGACGGCCAGCAGCGCCAGGCGCAGCGCGGAGGTGGCCACCCGCGCGCGGGCCGCCGCGGCACCGCCGGGCAGCTGCCGCGGCAGGGCGGTGAGCACGGCCACCGTGAGGTCGGGCACCGGCGGGGCGGGGGCCAGCCGTGCCCGGCGGGTCACCGCGGACGCGTCGGCGGCCCACGTGGCACACGCGGCGCAGCCGGCCAGGTGCGCGTCGAGCTCGGCGACCGGGACCCCCGGGGACTCGCCGTCGAGCCGCGCGGAGGCCGCCTCGCGGAATCCGGGACACTGCATACGTCGATAGTCGTCCCCCGAGCCCGTACGGTTCCCGGCCGGCGATGTGACCTGGACGACGTCGGGAGGTGCGGTGGACGAGCTGGAGCGGTACGTCGCGGCGGCCGTCGACGGCGACGCCCTCGCCGCCGCGGCCCTCGTGCGCGCCACCCAGTCCGACGTCTGGCGACTGTGCGCCGCACTGGTCGACCGGAGCAGCGCCGACGACCTGACCCAGGAGACCTACCTGCGGGCGTTCGGCTCGCTGCACCGCTTCGCCGGCCGGTCCACGCTGCGCACCTGGCTGCTGTCGATCGCCCGCCGGGTGTGCGCCGACGCCCTGCGGTCCCGGCGCCGCCGCCGGCTGACCCTGGTGGGCGACGACGTGGTGCTCGAGGGGCTCGACGGCGTGGCGGGCCGCACCGCCGACGCCGTGGCCGAGGGCGCGGTCGTGGGCGACCTGCTGGCGCGGCTGGACCCCGACCGGCGCGAGGCCTTCGTCCTCACCCAGCTGCTCGGGCTCCCCTACGCCGAGGCGGCCGAGGTCGCCGGCTGCCCGGTCGGCACGATCCGGTCCCGTGTCGCCCGGGCGCGTGACGACCTCGTCACAGCCCTCACGGATCGGGGGGACGACGCGGCGCGCGGATGACGGCACGGTGAACGGGAGGCGAACGGGGCACCTATGCTCCGCGACGGCCGTGCGCCCGATCCCCCGCGGGTCGGACGTCCGGACACCCACTTCCGACCGGAGCGACACGTGCCCTTCAGCCTGACGCCCAAGGACTCGAGCTTCTTCCCCCTGTTCACCGCCTCGGCGGAGAACCTGGTGGCCGCGACCGACGTCCTGAGCGAGTTCATCCACGACCACGCGCGCCGCGACGAGCTGGCCGCCCAGCTGCGCGAGCTCGAGCACGTCGGCGACCAGTCGACGCACGCCATCTTCCGGCAGCTCAACTCGAGCTTCGTCACGCCGTTCGACCGCGAGGACATCTACAACCTGGCCAGCGACCTCGACGACGTCATGGACTTCGTCGAGGCCGCCGCCGACCTGGTGGTCCTCACCGGGCTGGGGACCCTGCCCGCGGAGATGCACCAGCAGACGGCGCTGCTGCAGCGGGCCGCGCAGACGACCGCCGAGGCCATGCCCCGGCTGCGCACGATGAAGGACCTCTCCGAGTACTGGATCGAGGTCAACCGGATCGAGAACGAGGCCGACAAGCTCTACCGCCGGCTCCTCTCGCGCCTCTACAGCGGCGAGTTCGACGCCCTGGAGATCCTCAAGCTCAAGGAGGTGGCCGACCAGCTGGAAGAGGCCGCCGACGCCTTCGAGCACGTGGCCAACGTCGTCGAGACGATCAGCGTCAAGGAGTCCTGACCGCTGATGGGTCTCTCCTGATGGGCCTCCGCTGATGGACGGCGCCTTCATCGCCCTGATCGTCATCGTCCTGGTGGCCCTGGCCTTCGACTACACCAACGGCTTCCACGACGCGGCCAACGCGATCGCGGTCGCGGTCTCCACCAAGGCGCTCACCCCCCGGGTCGCACTGGCGCTCGCCGCCGTGATGAACCTGATCGGCGCCCTGCTGTCCACCGAGGTCGCCAAGACGGTCGGTGCCGGGATCATCGACGCCCCGGAGGGCGACGAGGGACTCAAGATCGTCTTCGCGGCGCTCATCGGCGCGATCGTGTGGAACCTGATCACCTGGTACTTCGGGCTGCCCTCGTCGTCCTCGCACGCCCTCATCGGCGGCCTGGTCGGGGCGGCGCTGGCCGCGGCGCACAGCGTCCAGTGGATGGGGATCCTGGACAAGGTCGTCATCCCGATGGTCGTCTCGCCGCTGGTCGGCTTCGGCCTGGGCTACCTCTTCATGCTGGCCATCCTGTGGAGCTTCCGCGGCGCCAACGTCACCCGGGCGAACCGGGGCTTCCGCTACGCCCAGATCGTCAGCTCGGCGACGATGGCGCTGGGCCACGGCCTCCAGGACGCCCAGAAGACGATGGGCGTCATCACGCTGGCGCTGTTCACCGCCGGGGAGATCAACTCCTTCGAGGTGCCGCTGTGGGTGGTCCTCGCCGCCGCCCTGGCGCTGAGCGCCGGCACCTACGCCGGCGGCTTCCGCATCATGCGCACGCTGGGCCGGCGGATCATCCAGCTCACCCCGGCCGGCGGCTTCGCGGCCCAGACCGTCGCCTCCGGCGTCATGGTGACGACGGCGACGGTGTTCGCCGTGCCCGTGTCCACCACGCACATCACCACCACGTCGATCATGGGCGTCGGCGCGACCCGGCGGCTGTCGGCGGTCCGCTGGGGCGTGGCCCGCAGCATCGTCGTCGCCTGGATCGTCACGCTGCCCGCCGCCGGGGCGGTGGCCGCGCTGGCGTTCTTCGCGACCGACCTCGTGGTCTGACCGCGGCGGTGCCGGCAGCCGAGGACCGGGTGGAGCCCGGGGAGCCCGTCGCCCTGGGGACCGCGCGGGGACGCCGGCTGATCGCCGCCACCGTGCTGGCCTCCGGCATGGCGCTGCTGGACGCCTCGGCGGTGAACGTCGCCCTCCCGGCCATCGGCGCGGAGTTCGACGCCTCGCTGGCGGGGCTGCAGTGGACCGTCACCGGGTACACCCTCGCGCTGGCCGCCCTCGTGCTGCTGGGCGGCTCGCTGGGCGACCGGCACGGCCGGCGGCGGGTCTTCCTGGTCGGTGTCGCCTGGTTCGCGGTCGCGTCGCTGGTGTGCGGGCTGGCCCAGAGCACCGGGCAGCTGGTGGCCGCGCGGGTGGTCCAGGGCATCGGGGCCGCGCTGCTGACCCCGGGCAGCCTCGCGCTGATCCAGGCCTCGGTGCGGCCGGGCGACCGCGCCCGTGCCATCGGGCTGTGGTCGGCCCTGGGTGGCATCGCCGGGCTTCTCGGCCCGTTCCTCGGCGGCGTCCTGGTGGACGCGGCGAGCTGGCGGCTGGTGTTCCTGCTCAACGTGCCGGTGGCCGTCGCCGTCCTCGCCGTCGCGGTCCGGCACGTCCCGGAGAGCCGCGACGAGGGCCGCCACGGGCGCTTCGACGTCCCCGGGGCGCTGCTGGGCGTGCTGGCGCTCGGCTCGGTCACCTACGCGCTCATCCGGGCCGGCGAGTCCCCCGACCGGGCGGAGCTCCTCCTGGCCGGAGCGGGCGGGGTGGCGGCGGGCGGGGCGTTCGTCGTCCGGGAGCGGCGCACCGCCGACCCCCTGCTGCCGCCCCGGCTGTTCGCCGACCGGCAGTTCACCGGGGCCAACCTGGCCACCCTCGCCGTCTACGGCGCCCTGGGCGGGGTGCTGCTGTTCCTGGTGCTGCAGCTGCAGACCGTGCTCGGGTACGGCGCCACGGCGGCCGGGGCCGCGATGTTGCCCTCGATCGCGGTGGTCACGCTCCTCTCCCCCACCGCGGGCGCGCTGGCCGGCCGTATCGGCCCGCGCCGGCCCATGACCGCCGGTCCGCTGATCGCGGCGGCCGGGGCGGCGCACCTGGCCACCGTCGACGGCGCTCAGCCCTACGTGCTCGACGTCCTGCCCGGCTCGCTGCTCCTGGGGCTGGGGATGGCCACCACCGTGGCACCCCTGACGGCGACGGTGCTGGCCGCGGCACCGGACGCGCTGGCCGGGGTGGCCAGTGGCGTGAACAACGCGGTGGCGCGCGCTGCCCAGCTCCTCACGGTCGCCGCCCTGCCGGTGGCCGTCGGGCTGGGTGGCGACGACTACGCCGACCCGGTCCACCTCGCCTCGGCCCACCGTGCCGCGATGCTGGTCTGCGCGGCCCTGTTCGCCTTGGGTGGCGCCCTGGCCTGGCTCACCGTGCGCGACGACGCCCTGCCGGGCTGAGCCCCCCCCGTCCCACCTGCTGGACCCCCCGGTGGCATATGTCGACCGATCTGGTAGACATTGCGCTCGTGGCGGCGACGGAGGTGCTCCTGGTGGGGCGGATCCACGTCGACCTGCTGCGCGTCTGCACCGCGTGCTGTCCGGGCTGCTGACCGCACGCGCCTGAGCGCGCTCCCCCCGCCACCTCCCCCGCGACGCCGCGCGCCCGAACGCGCCCGCGGGGCCCCTCCTCCGGAGTCCTGCACCCCATGAAGACCCTGATCCTGCTCGCCCTCGCGGGCCTCGGCGCACAGCTCGTCGACGGCAGCCTGGGCATGGCCTACGGCGTCACGTCCTCGACGCTGCTGCTGGCCATCGGCACCAACCCGGCCGCGGCGTCGGCCACCGTCCACCTGGCCGAGATCGGCACCACGCTGATGTCGGGCCTGTCCCACTGGAAGTTCGGCAACGTCGACTGGCGCGTCGTCCTCAAGATCGGCGTCCCCGGCGCGATCGGCGCCTTCGCCGGTGCGACCGTGCTCTC
>NZ_JABGCG010000115.1 GCF_019799925.1 Blastococcus sp. CPCC 205250
ATCAATGGCTGACGGAGAATCCAATATTACCGCTGCGGTATTGAATGCTGTCATGGATCAGATCGATGCATTGACTCAAGAGACTGAGAAGATTAGGAAGATGTCCCAGGAAGCTATGGAGAAACAGGTCAGTTCAAGTCAGATTGAGGAAGCCCATGCAGAAAACCTAAAGAAAGTATCTGACCCAGTTTCTCAAGCCCATGTTGAAGATAGTGCCAAGGCCCAGTCAGGAGTTAAGTCTAAGCCCGTTAACCTAGATGGCGAGCTTGATGGACCACAGTTCCTTTCTACAGACTCAATTCTGTTGTCAAGTAAGATCGAAGCTTTAGAGAAAGCTTTGAAAGGAATGCGTCGGGCTGACGACATGGTCGATGTCACCTCCTATTCCTTGTTTCCTAAAGCCCGCATGCCGTTCAGTTTCAGAATGCCAGAGTTAGAGAAATTCGATGGAATGGGTTGTCCTAAAACCCATTTGAAGATGTATGTCAGGGCAATGCAGCCTCGTGGGGCCGATGATGAGCTGTTAGCTCAAATGTTCCAAGAATCACTCAAGGGATCAGCATCGAAGTGGTATCTCTCTCTCGATGAGGCAAAGCTGAAGACCTGGGAAGATGTGTGCACTGAGTTCACTGGCCACTACAAGTACAACACAGAGATTGATGTGACTCGCAGGGATCTTGAGACTACTAAGCAGGAACAGAAAGAGAGTTTTTCTACCTTCATTTCTAGATGGAGGGCCAAGGCCTCGCAGATGACCCACAGGCCTACAGATTATGAACAAATTCAAATGGTGCTAAAGAGCCTCTTGCCAACTTATCACAAGTACTTGTTCTCACAGTATTTCCCTAACTTTCAAGCTATGGTTATTGCCGGTACTCAGGTCGAAGATACCTTGGCTAGTGGAACCCTTAAGGTCGAGG
>NZ_JABGCG010000116.1 GCF_019799925.1 Blastococcus sp. CPCC 205250
GTGTCCGTATACTTCTAACTCTTCTATCCCCAATTCTAAGGCTGCCTCCAATGCTAGGCTGCATGCTTCGTACTCGGTTATGTTGTTTGTGACCTCGAAACTGAGTTTAGCTGCTAGAGGTGTGAAGACATCGTCGGGGGAGATTAACAAAGCTCCGATACCAAAGCCCCTTTTATTTGCAGCTCCGTCGAAATATACCTTCCACGGCTTCTTTTCTATTTCCATAATCTCTTCATCCGGGAATTGGTGATTGATCGGTCCAACTGGCGAAGACGGACATTCTGCTAACTGATCGGCTATCGCCCTTCCCTTCGTCGATTTCTGAACCACATACTGTATATCGAACTCGGATAATAACAACAACCATCGGGCCGTTCTGTAGGATAAGGCTGGCTTTTCTAGTAAGTACTTGAGAGGATCCATTCGGCTGATCAACAGAACTCGAAACGATAGCATGTAATGGCGGAGCTTTTGAGTTGCCCATACCAAAGCCACGCACGTTTTTTCCAATGGATCATAGTTCGCTTCGTAGTCTGTCATCTTCTTACTTAGATAGTAAATGGCGTTTTCTTTTCTCGACTCCTGAAGATATTGAGCTAACATAGCTCCCATCGCGGTTTCGGTGGCCGTTAAGTACAACAAAAGCGGTTCACCTTGCCGAGGGGGAACTAGTATGGGTGGATTGCTCAAATACTCCTTGATAGTATCGAACGCCTTTTGACAGTTCTCGTTCCATTCTTTCGGAGCTCCCTTCTTGAGTAGCTTGAAGATAGGTTCACAGACCATCGTTAACTGCGAAATGAACCGACTGATGTATTGGATTCGGCCGAGAAAGCCCCTTATTTCTTTTTCCGTCTTTGGTGGCTCCATTTCCTGTATGGCCTTGATCTTTGTAGGGTCTACTTCGATGCCTCGCTG
>NZ_JABGCG010000117.1 GCF_019799925.1 Blastococcus sp. CPCC 205250
TTTAATTTACTCTCTGTGAACCAGCGGGAAAAATTTCCTCGCCATGTCCACGTCATCACTGTGCGTGGTCTCTTTGGGAAAACAATTGAAGAACAAAACAAAGGAGTCGCCACTTTATTTTTAAGGAATAAAGAAACCATAAAAGTGTTTTATTTTAATCAAAAACAAAACAACTCCATTTTGATGGAAAAGCAGTCTGCAAACCAGATTTTGGATTCGGGGGCTAGGTTACATCATGGGAAGGTTCTGAGCTCTTGCTCATAGGCACCCATTCCGCCCTAATTAAAGGTCTTCTGATTTGATTGGGTTATTTAAAGTCTTAATGCAAACAATCCTAGTTAATCTAATCAACCAACAAAAATCAATATAATAATACTAATATAGAGAAAGTATACAAACAAAACCTAAAAACCTAGGATGCCCACTAGCATCCTAGGGCGGACTTGAGCCCTATTAGCGCCTACGTAACTTGCTAGTGTCACCCAGCTAGTATCAAAGTCCACGTAGTTCGAATACCTAGGATTCTCCTATTGTAATGAACTACATCATCAAAAGCATCTGTGCTCAACTAAGACTCTAACTTCGAGAGTTTTACTTGTTTGAAAACATTCATTTGAAATCACATTGACTTGAAAAGACTTTTACAAAATCCAAACTATTCTAGATGACTCTCATCTTAGAATTCAACTCCAATTGAAAATCTTCTTCGAAGAGTTATCAATAAAACAAATTGAGATGGGGGAATCGCATTCCAAAACAACAACCATGTTTGAAATCATTTGAAAATCATTTACTCTTTTCATGAAACCATTTGTATTTGATAAAAACACATTGAAAATCATTTTAGAAAACTCTCTTGAAATTAGACTCCTAAATCGACAAAATCACTTGATTTGAGGCAATCCCTACAAC
>NZ_JABGCG010000118.1 GCF_019799925.1 Blastococcus sp. CPCC 205250
CATAAACTCTCCTAAATGGCTACCAAATGCCTATAAATAGGAGGCCATTCCAAAGGATCCAGGGCCAGAAAAAATCATCCGAAAACTCTCCAAAAATCCAAGAAAATCCGGAACTTCTGCAACCTCTTCTCCATCGAAGAAACTCTGCTGCAAGAACAACAACAAGGTGATTGAAGCACCCTTGGGGGGCCACCCCCCCAAGGTCCTCTCATCTTCTTCTACCAACATGGCTAAACGTGGCTTTTCAGCCCGTTTACTTAGCTTTTTATCGGATATAAGACCTTCTCTTGGTCTTTGTCCTTTAAAAATCTGAGGTTAAAAAGCCAAGCCAAGAATCCAAGCATCATGTTCTCATCTGCATGGACGATGGAGGAGCCCACACATGGCTCGCGACCGTCGATCTGAACGTGTCCCCACAATCGCATGAGGAGTTAGATCCCTTTCTTGCTTTTCTTTTGCACTTTGTATTTTCTTTCAAGAGACAAAAAAAAAATCACAAGTCTTGTCTTTCACTATTGATAGGATTTGTAAATCGCCTTTTACGGCAAAATCGCCTTTCATGGCAACAAATGAAATCGCCTTTCACGGCATCTAAAAAAAAAACCCTTTGTCTCTTTTCTTAAAATATGTGTGCAATTAGGAAACTAGAAAAAGTTTTCATTTCCCTTCTCTACTTGTGAAGGTGAGTCTTTGGATCACCATTTCAAAATTCCAAGTAGAAAAGAGAAATTGGCATACCCGTACAAAACAAAAAAGATGTTGACCCTTTTTGTCTTTTTTCTCCTCCCCTCCATCGTACCCCGAAAGACCCGGGGCGGAGGCAGCGGGAGTGAGGAAAAGAGAAAAAGCGGGTCCATCAGTGGATTTTCAAGAACAAATCAGATGAATCTGGAAATGTTGTGAGAAA
>NZ_JABGCG010000119.1 GCF_019799925.1 Blastococcus sp. CPCC 205250
GCTCCCAAATTGAACTCTAATGCATTAGAATGGTGAGAAAATGGGCTGGGAAGAATATCTGTGATTTTCGCCCTAATATGCATCACTTTCAGCCCAAAATTCCACTTCTCCCTTATGCGCCCAAAATGGACTCTGTTGCATTAAAATATGTCGATAATGTGCTAGGATGAATGTCGAAGCATTTCGATGTGTTTTGAGTCACTTTCCAACCAACGTTCTATTTCGCTCATATCTAAGCTCTTTCGAAGGGTTTTGAGTCACTTTCGAAACAATGATCTTTTTCGCCCTAATGTGCATCATTATCGTCCCAGAAATCCATTTCTTACGATTGCACCCATTATGGAGTTTGAGGGAATAGAATACTGAGAAAATGCACTCGGATGAATATCTATACATTTCGAAGAGTTTTGATTCACTTTCCAACCAATGTTCCATTTCGCTCTTATATGCCACGTTCTTTCCAAAAATTCCATTTCTCACTTTTGCTCATAAAATGAATCCTAACGGATTAGAAAGATGAGCAAATGCGCTCGGATGAATATCTAGCCATTTCGAAGTATTCTGTGTCACTTTCCAACCATTGTTCCATTTTGCCCCAATGTGCATCATTTGCATCCCAAAATTGTACTTCTCACTTTTGCTCCCAAAATGCACTCTAAAGCATTAGAAAGATATGAAAATGCGTTAAGATGAATATCTAAGAATTTCGAGGTGCTTTGAGTCACTTTCCAACCAACGTTCTATTTCGCCCATTTCCTTCTCGTCCCGAAATTCCACTTCTCACTTTTGCTCCGAAATTGAACTCAAATGCATTGGAATGGTGAGAAAAATGGGGTGGGATGAATATCTACGCTTTTTGAAGCGTTTTGAGTCACATTGCAACCAATATTCTATTTCACCCATA
>NZ_JABGCG010000120.1 GCF_019799925.1 Blastococcus sp. CPCC 205250
AATCTCGCTATTTACCTCCCAATTTCCGGCTTGTCAGATGGCATTTGGAGAGCAGCTAGCTTTGGTGCCGGCTCTGTACTCCTATTTGTGTACCGAACTGCAGGCTGCTGCTTTCTTGGTTCGGCTTGGGCTCCCCATGAATAGGGTATTTTCAGCCCATATTTTCTATTCGTGGTATGTGTACCACTGTCCTGGCTTCCACCGTTTGGGCGCTGCACAGGATGATGACCCCTTCATGATTCGGTTGGCTAGGGGAAAAGCCGTTTCCGATTCACTTTTGTCTGCCCGCTTGAGGCTCCGACGGTTCAGGGACGTCGAGATTGGGCAATCTTCAGTAAAGCTTTCTCCAGGTTTGCGGAAGAAGGCTTTTGATTTTGGTGTCTCCCGCGATTCCACCAGGGCGGGGTCGGGAAGACACTATTCTTTGACCAACGCAGAGAAGGGATGGCTTTTCAACATACGTGTTGGCACTATGGTGTACCGCAGACATCTTTTCGTCGACATCCAGCCGTATGTTCCCTCGCGGTTTGCGTTGCAGTTGGGCTTCTCCCAAGGCGTTGTTGGAGCACCGTCGAGCATGGTGAAGCGCTTTGGAGGTTTGCAGGATGGGAGAAATGCTTGGGCTTTTTATAGTGCGGAGGACACTACCGCCATGATTTCTTATCCCGAGTTGCCCACTTTCCGGACTGCTGGCTTCACGAAGTGGTTCGCGGAGAGCTTTTCAGTGTACCGGGGGCTTTCCAAGAAGGAGCTTAATGTGAAGCAGTCTTCTGAGAAGGGTCCTGGTAGATCAGACGGCGTCCGGCGAGAGGAAGTTTTGTCCTTCCTTTCTGGAGAGAAGCTTAGAATAGGCCTTCTCAAGGGACAGGATGTCATCCGATCTGGAGCTGTGCGAGA
>NZ_JABGCG010000121.1 GCF_019799925.1 Blastococcus sp. CPCC 205250
AGGTTAGAAATAACAGATATTGAGCTTAAATTAAATTGCAGAAATTAAAAGAACAGGAATTGAAATTGCATAATTATAAATAAAGAAAAATCCACCTCGTAATTCTAAGTGGAAAAAGAGGGAATATTTTACTGGAATTAAAAGTACTGAAATTTAATGCAAAAATTAATAAAAATCAACCTCGTTCCAAGTGGACAGAGGGACCATCCTACTGAAATTTAAAGTACAGAATTTAATGCAAAAATTAATAAAAAGTCCTCCTCATAGTTCCAAGTGGAAAAAGAGGGGATATTCTACTGAAATGTAAAATTGCATAATTGAAAGCAAAAATTAATAAAAAGTCCTCCACATAATTCCAAGTGGAAAAAGAGGGGATATTCTACTGAAATGGAAATTGCGTAATTAAAAGTAATAATTAAAACTTAAAATAAAAATAAAAACCTCTTCTCTCCAAGTGGAAAGAGGGACAATTGCATCGTGTGTGAAATTGTGTAATTTGGAAAATACTGAAATTAAAAATAGAAACTGAGAATAACAACTGGAAAAATAAATTCACTTTCTGAAATTAAACTGACTGAACTGAAAAGTGGTACAATATATGGAAACAGAAAATAGTCAAGACTTAGATGCACGTGGCATAAAAATCTACGAATATTTCTGATAAAACTCAACACTCAACTAACAAAGAAAAATAACTGCTTAACTATTTGTGCGTCTGAACAACAGAGAAAAACTGAAAATAAAACTAACTATGGAATCTTGCTTGCTTGTAACAGAGAGAAATTAAAACTAAGCTAATGGCGCATTGTGTGGCTTCGGGCTTCAGAGAGAAAAAAAACTAAACTAAAAACTGTGTCTAAAACTGTATCTCCCTTTGCTTGTGAACCTTCCTTTTA
>NZ_JABGCG010000122.1 GCF_019799925.1 Blastococcus sp. CPCC 205250
AAAATTGTCAGGGTATTGACAGAGATTAGAGACCTCTTTAATCCACAATATAATCTATGAGTACCATAATTAAAACGATAGTTAAGAGTATTCTACTTGAACATTAATTAAGAAATTAAAAAAATCAGAGTTGCAGAGAGTTGTAATAATAACCAAGTGGATCATGCTATTTAATTTGACAGTCCGCAATAAATCTTACTTATTCTAGTAATACAGGTGTTACATTATTGTTTGAAAGGTGTGTCTTAAGACAAATGCCTAATTAATTTTATGTATAAAAAAATGATATAAGATTGAAAGACAAATCTACATGACCCTAATGAATAAGGCTATAGGTGTGATATTTAAGCTAAAAAATACAATTATATGAAATGTATAAAAGGATGTATTAGTTTAAGGAAATACTATTGAAACTCATAGTATAAAATTAATAATTGGAAGTAATAATGTAAAATATAGAAAGACATTATGAATAAATTAATTACTATCTACTAATCGCTCATCAAAATCGAATCAAGAAATAGGAAGTAAACAGACTATTGACAGATAAGGTTAAAGTTGAAACACAGTTACGGTATCGGAAGATGCTGTGGGAAATTAACAATTCCAGTATGGTTGTCTGAAATTCACTGGACATAAAGGGGTGACTCCAGATATTCTTTAATACTCATATTCAAATTCATACTTATATTCATAGTATTATCATTTAATCATCATATGAAAAAGTAATTCAGTGGTAGAATGTTAAGTTTACATCTTAAGCGTCAGGAGTTCGAATCTCTTCTTTTTTAATTAGTTGTCTAATCTTATTTATTTATTATGAATATTATCATCGCAGCTAAATACATCGGTGCAGGTATTGCAACAATTGGTTTATTAGGTTCTGGTATCG
>NZ_JABGCG010000123.1 GCF_019799925.1 Blastococcus sp. CPCC 205250
CAAATCTCTGGATTCTTAGTTTATTGATTATCTCTATTATCTGCTACTTTAACTTCTGTTTATAGTATAAAAATTTTATATTTAACTTTCTTTAATACTCCGAATAGTCCTAAAATTAATTATTTCTATATACAAGAAATTGATTGATTTATGATTATACCTATGGTTTGTTTAGCTTTTGGATCTATTTTTGTTGGTTATATTACTAGAGATATTTATTTAGGTATGGGTTCTACATTTAGTGGATTATTTATTCATCCTAATAATTTACATATTATTGAAACTGAGTTTAGTTTAAATCCTATTTTTAAAGTTTTACCTTTAATTACTGGAATGATAGGTAGTTCTATTTTACTTATTATGTATGAATTTAAATATAAATTTTTATTCATTTTCGATAATAATTTACTTAGACATATTTATATATACTTGAACCAAAAAGTGTTTAGTGATCAATTAATTAATAATGTGATTATTAGAAGTGGTTTAATTGTTGGGGGATTACTTAACCATCATATAGATAAAGGATTACTGAAAATTTTAGGTCCTAATGGTTCTTGAAGAATGGCTCATTTAGTTACTTCTATTATTGGTTACTTAAATAATGGATCATTATTTAATTATGCTTTATTCCTAGTAGCTGGTATTACTTTAGTTGCTATCTCTTTACATTTTTACATTAATTTATTTATTATTAGTTTTATTTTTATTTTATTTATATTTTATTCTATTATTCTGTAATTCGGTATTAACCACCTTTAAAAGGCAATACTAAACGAATTACAAAGAATT
The DNA here is from genome assembly GCF_019799925.1 of Blastococcus sp. CPCC 205250. Classification (GTDB taxonomy): domain Bacteria; phylum Actinomycetota; class Actinomycetes; order Mycobacteriales; family Geodermatophilaceae; genus Trujillonella. The sequence continues at coordinate 793 of NZ_JABGCG010000123.1, forward strand.
TGGATCTTTTTATTAATTTTTTTATAAAAAAAAATATTCGCCCCTGGTGGAAATAATATTAAGATCCACAGATATATTAAATAAATATTTCATATAA
>NZ_JABGCG010000013.1 GCF_019799925.1 Blastococcus sp. CPCC 205250
CCGGAGTCGGTTCCGGCGTTGAGCTCGGCGAGCTGCTCCTCGGTCAGGTCGGCGCGGCTGTCGCTGCCGACCAGCAGCAGGTTCATCGCCTCCGGGGCGTCACCGGAGCCCTCGTTGCCGGAGTCCGGGATGGCGTCGGTGCGGTTGACCGACGCCTCGACCAGCTCACCCAGGTACCAGCTCCACCCGGTGCTGGCGAGGAGCACGGCCGACAGCACGCCGGCGAGGACGCGGGTGACGACGGCCGCGCGGGGCGTGCGCCGGCGACCGGTCCGGCCGGCGGGGCGGCGTTTCTGGGCCGGGGGCTCGGGGTGGGACGTGCTGCCGGAGCCGGACCGGCCCAGCCGCGGGTCCAGGCGGGCCGGCAGCGGCCGGTCGCCGGGCTCGCCGGGCGGAACGGGGTTCTTCGGGCTCACGGAGCGTCCTTCCCTTGCCGGTGCCGCGCTCGCGGTGGCGGGCCCCGGGGGGACCCCTCCGTCACCGGACGGCCGCGTCGGCCGCCGGGGCGCACGGCCAGGGTAGGTCGGCACGCCGCCCGGCAACGGGTGCGACGGGCCGACACGGGACGGCTGGGACGTGCGGGACACGACGGCAGCGCGAGGCGACGCGCTCCGGGCTGCTGCCGGGTCCGCGCCGCGCGCACCCCTCTCCCCACGCGCGCGGGGGTGCGCGCGAGGGGGCCCGGCGAGGGGGTGCGGGGGAGGTGCCGGAGGGCGTCGTTGGGACCGGTCCGTCCCACCGGTCGCACCTGTCCCGGGACACCCGCCGCCTGGCACGCCGCGACTACCCCCGCAGGTACCGTGCGGGAGTGAGTTCGGCAGCAGTCACCCCCTCGCCCCTCGCGAAGGCGTTCCAGGACCTCCGCGTCGGCTGGGGGCAGCGCGAGCTGTGGGGTCACCTCGGTTGGCAGGACATCCGGCAGCGCTACCGGCGGTCGTTGCTCGGCCCGATCTGGATCACCATCAGCATGGCCGTCACGGCCATCGCCCTGGGCATCCTCTACGCCGGGCTGTTCGGCAACCCGCTGGAGGAGCAGCTCCCGTACATCCTGGTCGGGTTCATCGTCTGGGGCTTCATCTCCGGCTGCGTCAACGAGGGCTCCGAGGTCTTCATCGCCAACGAGGGCCTGATCAAGCACCTGCCCTCACCGATCAGCGTGCACGTCTACCGGCTGATCTGGCGGCAGACGCTGTTCTTCGCCCACAACCTGATCGTCTACGCCGTCATGCTGATCGTCTTCCCGCAGCCGCTGACCTGGCGGAGCCTGGCCGCGATCCCCGCCTTCGCGCTGATCGTCGCCAACGGCGCCTGGGTGGCCCTGCTGGCCGGGATCATCAGCACCCGGTTCCGCGACCTGACGCCGATCACGCAGAGCATCGTGCAGCTGATGTTCTTCCTCACGCCGATCGTGTGGATCTACGACGACCTGATCAACAGCCCGAACCCGGAGGTCGCCGAACGCGCGCGGCTGGCGGAGTTCAACCCCTTCCTGCACTTCATCGAGATCATCCGGGCGCCCATGCTCGGCGCCGACCAGCAGGTCCGACACTGGGTCGTGGTCCTCGCGATCACCGTCGTCGGCTGGTTCCTGGCCCTCGTCGTCATGCGGCGCTACCGCGCCCGCGTGGCGTACTGGGTCTGACGGCCCCGACCGGGCGTCTGGAGAGAGGCACACCCGTGGTCAGCATCGCGACGCAGAACGCGTCCGTCGACTTCCCCATCTTCGACGCGAAGAGCCGTTCCCTGAAGAAGACGGTGCTGGGGGTCGTCGGCGGCAACATCGAGAGCGGCTCCAAGATCCCCGTGATCCAGGCCCTGCGCGACGTCACGGTCGACCTCGAGGAGGGCGCGCGCGTCGGGCTCGTCGGGCACAACGGCGCCGGCAAGTCCACCCTGCTGCGCCTGCTCGCGGGCATCTACGAGCCGACCACCGGCACCGCCGTCGTCCGCGGCAAGGTCGCCCCCGTCTTCGACCTGGGCGTCGGGATGGACCCCGAGATCTCCGGCTACGAGAACATCCTCATCCGCGGGCTTTTCCTGGGCATGACGCGCAAGCAGATGGAGAAGCGGGTCGACGACATCGCGGAGTTCACCGAGCTCGGTGACTTCCTCTCGATGCCGCTGCGCACGTACTCCACCGGCATGCGGGTGCGCCTGGCGCTGGGTGTGGTCACCAGCATCGACCCCGAGATCCTGCTGCTCGACGAGGGCATCGGCGCCGTCGACGCCGCGTTCCTGGAGAAGGCCCGGGACCGCCTCAGCGACCTCGTGGCGCGGGCCGGCCTGCTGGTGTTCGCCTCCCACTCCGACGAGTTCCTCCGCGAGCTGTGCACCAGCGCCATCTGGATGGAGCACGGCCGGGTCAAGCAGCAGGGGTCGCTGAAGGAGATCATCACGGCCTACAAGGGCCCGGAGGCCTGGGTCGAGACGGGGCACGGCGCGGCATGACCGCGGCGCAGACCCCGACGGCCGGCGAGAAGGTCGTCGCGGTGATCGTCACCCGTCACCGCGACGCGCTCCTGCGGGAGAGCCTGCGCAGCGTCGCGGGCCAGTCGCGCCCGGTGGACACCGTCGTCGTCGTGGACAACGGCGCGTCGCCCGACACGGCCGCCGTCGTCGCGCAGTGCGCCGTCCCCACCGTGTACCTGGCGTCGCACGCCAACCTCGGCGGGGCCGGCGGGTTCGCCCTCGGCCTGCTCACCGCGCTCGCCCAGGGCGCGGACTGGGTGTGGTGCGCCGACGACGACGGGCGGCCCGACGGCCCCGACGTCCTCGGCACGCTGCTCGAGGAGGCCGGCCGGCGGGGCCTGTCCGAGGTGTCGCCCGCCGTCGTCGACGAGACGGACCCCGGACGGCTGGCGTTCCCGCTGCGGCGGGGGGTGCGCTGGCGCTCGGCCGTGGCGGACTTCGGCCCGGACGCGTTCCTGCCGTCCTACGCCTCGCTGTTCAACGGCGCCCTGTTCCGGGCCGACGCCTTCCGCGCGATCGGCGTCCCGGACCTGCGGCTGTTCATCCGCGGCGACGAGACCGAGATCCACCGCCGGCTCACGCGCTCGGGGTTGCGCTTCGGCACGACGATGCGGGTCCGCTACCTGCACCCGCAGGGGGGCGACGAGTTCCTGCCCATCCTCGGGGGCCGGCTGTCGGCGCAGTACCCCTCCGACGAGGTGAAGCGGTTCTACGTCTACCGCAACCGGGGCTACCTCATGGCGCAGCCCGGCATGCGCTGGCTGTTCCCCCTCGAGCTGGTCCGCTTCGGCTACTTCTTCCTCAGCCGGGGGGACGTGCGGGGACTGCGGAACTGGCTCGCACTCACCCGCGCCGGACGGCGCGAGCGCTTCACCCTGCCGCGGGGCGGCAGATGACCTCCGGGAGGAGACCCATGCTGGAGCGAGCCAAGGTCGCCGTGCGGCGCAAGCTGGTCGACGCCGTGCGCGAGGCGGCCCGCGAGGCCGTCGGGGAGGGCCGGCCGGAGGAGACGCGGGCGCTGGTCGAGCAGCTGCTGCGCGACGGCGAGACCGGCCGCCGGGACGCCGAGCAGCGTGCCGAGTCGGCCACCCGCCAGCTGGAGGACCTGCGCGCCGAGGTGCTGCGCCTGCAGCAGGCGGTCGCCGGCTACGAGCACCGGCACCGCCGCGACATCGGCTTCGCCGGTGACGTCCTGGCCCTGCAGGAGACGACCCGCTTCGTCCTCGAGGAGATGCCGGGGCTGCCGCGCTACCCCGACCCGCACGACACGCTCCGGCACGGACTGCGCCTCGTCGGGGACCTCCCCGGGATGGTGCTGGAGTTCGGGGTCGGCTCCGGCGAGACCCTGCGGGTCATCGCGGCGGAGTGCCCCGGCCGCCACGTGGTGGGCTTCGACGTGTTCAGCGGCCTGCCCGAGACCTGGCGCAGCGACTTCCCGGCGGGCGCCTTCGCCCAGGAGTCGCTGCCCGAGGTGCCCGGGGCCGACCTGGTCGTCGGGCTGTTCGACGACACGCTGCCCGGCTTCGTGGCCGAGCACGAGGGGCCCGTGGCGTTCCTCCACCTGGACGCCGACCTGTACTCCTCCACCAGGACGGTGCTCGACCTGCTCGGCGAGCGCCTGGTGCCCGGGTCGGTCATCGTCTTCGACGAGTACTTCAACTACCCCGGCTGGCAGGACCACGAGCACAAGGCGTGGAACGAGTTCGTCGAGCGGACCGGCGTCACCTACCGGTGGGAGGCCTACAGCCTCGACCACGAGCAGCTGGTCGCCACGGTGCTGACCACGCCGTGGGCCTGACCACGCCCCGGGCCTGAGCGCCCGGGGCGCACGACCCCGCAGACGGCAGACGCCGGTGTCCCGAGGGGGACACCGGCGTCTGCCGTCGTGTGGGGGGACCGTCAGAGGACGGTGCGCGGGAACCGCGGCTTCGGGTCGAAGCGGATCCCCTCGAGCCACTTGCGGGCCAGCCGGCGGCGCAGCGACCACGGCACGCCACCGCCGCGCAGGCCGCTGAACAGCCGCTGGGCGAAGCGGAACGCGGCGAACGGGTCCTCGTGGTGCCAGCGGTAGGACGCCTCGTTGCGGACGCCGTACTCGAACTTCCACATGTTGCCGGCGTTGACGTCGCCGAAGTTCACGCCGCGGTTGACGCCGAGGTCGTGGGTGACGGTGCTGGACAGCACCTGCACGCCGGGGCCGGCCTTGGTGATGCGCCGGGTGTACTCCTGGTCGTCGAACCAGATGAAGTACTCGGCGAGCGGCAGGCCGAACTGGGTGAGCGCCCACCGCGGGAACATCACGGAGACGAACGAGCACGAGTTGACCAGCACGGTCTGCTCGCCACGCACCAGCAGCTTGCCCCAGTCCCAGGTGGGCTCGGGGTTGTTCATCTCGCAGATCTCGCCGTCGCTCCACCGGACCACCGAGCAGGCGAACGGCAGGCGCATGCCCATGCTCGCCTCGGCCCGCTCGTGCCCCTCGACCAGGGTGCGCAGCGCGTCCGGGTCGGCGTAGCAGTCGTCGTCCATGATCCAGATGTAGTCGGCGCCGCGCTCGTAGGCGAGCGCCATGCCGTGCGCGAAGCCGCCGGCGCCGCCGGTGTTCTCCGTGAGCCGCTCGACGTGCACGGTCGGCCGGCCCTCGTAGGCGGCCAGCACGTCGCCGGTGGAGTCGGTCGACGCGTTGTCGACGACGATGACCTGCTCGGCGGGGCGGTCCTGGGCCAGGACGTTCTCGATGACCTTGCCGAGCTTGTCGGCACGGTTGTAGGTGACGATGACCGCGGCCACGTTGGTCATGAGGCCCACCTCTCGTATAGGGCCCGGGTCCAGTCCCGGGCTCGGGGCAGCGCGGCGAACGCGTCCACCCGCGCGCGCTGGGACAGCAGGAGCCGGGCGGCGAGGTCCGGGTCGTCGGCGAGCCGGGTGATCACCCGCTCGGCCTCGGACAGGAACGCCAGCGGGGCGCGGGGGACGAGCATCTGCTCGGGGACCACCGACGCCTGCGAGCCGACGTCGGCGCTGACCACCAGCACGTCGTGGGCGTCGGCCTCGAAGGACGTGAGCGTCACGCCCTCGTTGTCCGAGCTGATCACCAGGACGTCGGCCTCGGTGAGCGTGTCGGTCACGGGCCGGTCGGTGCCGCGCAGCTCGACGACGCCGGTCAGCCCGAGCCGCGCGTGGTCGGCGCGGACCTCGGAGGCCAGCTCGCCGTCGCCGTGCATGACGAAGCGCACCCGGTCGCCGAGCCGGGCGCGCAGGCGTGCGGCCAGGCGGAGGAACAGGTAGGGGCGCTTCTGCTGGGTGAAGCGGCCGACGAAGGCGATGGTCAGCGGCTCGCCGGGGGAGCGGGTGGGGACCTCCGCCGCCCGGCCGACCGCCGGCTCGACGGTGAGGTCGGCCAGCGTCGCGAGCGTGACCTTGTCGCGAGGAAGGCCCTGCCGGTCGACGAGGTAGTCGCGCAGCTGCGGGGAGATGACGTGGTGGGCGTCCATCACGTTGGACATCCGCAGCGCGATGTCGACGAAGCCGCCGGTGCGCCACTCGAGCACGTGCAGCGAGTCCACCAGCGACGTCCCCGGGTAGTGCGCCCGGATCCACGGCAGCCGGTTGTACAGCCACGTGCAGTGGTGCACGTGCACACCGCGGACGTCGAAGCGGCGGAACAGGTCGGAGAGGAGTCGCGACTCCTGCTCCCCGGTCATCGGGTGGCTGAGCGGGATCACCAGGGCGTCGTCGAAGACCGGACGCGAGATGTCGGGGTGCCCGGAGGGGCGGTCGCTGAGGACGATGGGCACCAGCCCGGCTGCGCGCGCCATGCCCACGGTCTCGGCGGCCCACTTCTCGGCGCCGCCCAGCTCCAGCCAGTGCATGCCGAACAGCACCGCGCGCGGGCTGCCGGCGGCGGACCCGGTTCCCCGGGTCTGGGGCCGCCCCACCCGGGGTATGGGCTGGGAGAGTCGCCGGTTCTCCAGCCGGTCGGTGCGCTTCTGGCGGAGCACGTCGAACACCACGGGGACGCGCGCGCGGACCGCGCTGCGGACCTCGTGGACGCGGCCCGGCGGGCGCTCCAGGCGCAGCAGCGAGGCCGGAGGGCCGCCGAGGTCGACCACGACGTCGACCGCCGAGACGTCGGAGACCGGCATCCCGGTCGCCTGCGCCTCGATCGTGCCGACGACGGTGCGGTCGTCGGGCCACTCGATGCGGCTGGTCGACTGGTCGGTCAGCGACGGGGTGTGCGGGCCGTCGGTGCGCAGCGCGGTGACGCGGACGCGCTGCCCCGGCCGGACGAGCGTGTGGTAGGCCAGCGCGCCTTCGAGGAGGCGCACCTCGCGGGGCGAGAGGACCGAGAACCAGTCCGGCTCCTCGACGAGCTCGTACACCTTCACGCCGGTCACGGGCGGCCCTCCTGGACTCGGGACGGGGGAGCCGTGGGACACGGCGTCGTGGACATCAGTCCTCCAGACGACCGTCGAGCGAGCCGCCCTGGTCGAAGAACGGGCGGATGCGGTTGTCGAACATGCTCAGCGCTGACCCGATGGCCATGTGCATGTCGAGGTACTTGTAGGTGCCCAGCCGGCCGCCGAAGAGCACGCGGCGGTCCGCGGCCTCCTTCTTGGCCAGCTCCCGGTAGCGCTCGAGCTTGGCGCGGTCCTCCGGGGTGTTGATCGGGTAGTACGGCTCGTCGCCGGACTCGGCCGACCGCGAGTACTCGCGGACGACGACCGTCTTGTCCGTGGGGTACTCCCGCTCGGGGTGGAAGTGCCGGAACTCGTGGATCCGGGTGTAGGGGACGTCCTCGTCGGCGTAGTTCATGACCGGCGTGCCCTGGAAGTCCCCGATCGGCAGGACCTCGGTCTCGAAGTCCAGGGTGCGCCAGCCCAGCTCGCCGGCCTCGTAGTCGAAGTACTTGTCGATGGGCCCGGTGAACACCGTGGGGACGTCGGCGGGCAGCTCGTCGCGGACGTCGAAGTAGTCGGTCGACAGCCGCACCTCGATGTTCGGGTGGTCGGCCATCCGCTGCAGCCACGCCGTGTACCCGTCGACGGGCAGGCCCTCGTAGGTGTCGTTGAAGTAGCGGTTCTCGAAGTTGTAGCGGACCGGCAGGCGCGCGATGACCGCGGCGGGGAGCTCGGTGGGGTCGGTCTGCCACTGCTTCTTGGTGTAGCCGCGGACGAACGCCTCGTAGAGCGGGCGGCCGATCAGCGAGATCGCCTTCTCCTCGAGGTTGGTCACGTTCGCCGTGTCGATCTCGCCGGCCTGCTCGGCCACGAGCGCGCGGGCCTCGTCGGGGGTGAAGCTCTTCCCGAAGTACTGGCACAGCGTGAGCAGGTTCATCGGGAACGAGTACGTCTGCCCGGCGTAGGTGGTGAAGACCCTGTGCTGGTAGCCCGTGAACTCGGTGAACTGGTTGACGTACTGCCAGACGCGCTCGTTCGACGTGTGGAACAGGTGCGCGCCGTAGACGTGGACCTCGATGCCGGTCTCGGGCTCCGGCGCGGAGTAGGCGTTGCCGCCGATGTGGTCGCGGCGGTCGATGACCAGCACCCGCTTGTCCAGTTGGGTCGCGACCCGCTCGGCGACGGTCAGACCGAAGAACCCGGAACCGACGACGATGAGGTCAGGCGGAGCTGAAGTCACGCCTGGCGACTGTACCGGCGGACCGGGCTCCCCACGGCGCCGACAGGCGGTCTCGCCCGGGTTTGGGACGGGACCGTCCCTCTCTTCCCACGAGTCCCAGCTCCGGCCGCGCCGGACCAGGTCAGGACACGGGCCGCAGGGACGCGACGACGTAGGTCCCCACCGTGGTGCTCTCGAACGCCGGGTCCTCGAACAGCTCCACGGGCAGGGTGATCCCCCAGGGCACCGAGCCGCCGCGGGAGGGGTCCCAGTCGGTCGACTCGAACACCACGGCGGCCGGGTCGTCGGCGTCGCGGGCCAGCACGAACACCGTCGGGGCGTCGGGGTCCGCGCGCAGCCGCCGCACGACCTCCTCCGCCGGCTGCTCCTCGAGGCCCTCGAGGAAGGCGCGCCGCTGCGGGTACTCGCCGAGCGGGTTGGCGTAGAGCGCCCACCACTGCTGGTAGCCGTGCAGCGGCGTCGTCGCCAGCAGCGGGACGACGTCGGTGAGCACCGGGCCCGGCTCGTCCTGGCCGGCGGCCGACGAGGTCTCCCGGATGGCGGCGCCCAGGTCGTCCAGCGACGGGCGGCCGGCTCCCTCCTGCCGGGCCTCGGGGGCGGAGGCCCGCGGGAAGGACCCGTCCGGATAGGGCGTGTCCTGCGCCAGGCGGCGCAGCTCGGCGACCGTGTCGCGCAGCGTCCACTCGCGGGCGTGCCCGCCCAGGCCGATGACCACGAGGACCGTCAGGGCGGCCGCGACGACGGCGCCGGGCCGACGCAGGACCTCCCGCACCGCCCCGAGCCGTGGGCGCAGCCGCGGGACCAGGACCGCCGCCGCGAGCGTGCCCGCGGCCAGCAGCGTGACCCCCATGACCAGCAGCAGCCGGTGGAACAGGACGCCCCCTCCGGCCTGGCCGACCACGGCCTGCGCCGCCGCCAGGAGCAGGACGGTGACGGCGATCGCGCGTAGCCCGCGCATCCGGCGGTGCGCCGACACGTCGACGACCATCAGCGCCACGGCGCCGGCCAGCGCCAGCACCAGCCCGGGCGAGACGGCCGTGCTCACCAGTCGGACGAAGGAGTCGTCGGGCTCGATGAAGGTGAGCGCGTCGGTCCGGGGCCTGCCGGCGCGGAACCACGCGACGAGGAACACCCCCAGCCACGGGGAGACCAGGACCAGCGTGGTGACGCCCGAGACGACCAGCTCGAGCAGCCGGCGCTCCCGGCGGTGCAGCAGCGTGACGACCGTGGCGGCCACGGCGAGCACGAGCGCGTAGAGCAGGTAGAGCCAGGCGGCGACGGCGACGGCCACGCCCAGGAGCACCCCGCGGCGCCAGTCGAAGCGGCTGCGCGAGGTCGCGTACCAGGTCAGGACGGCGGGGGTGGACAGGGCCACGACCCACCCGTAGGGCTCGTAGGCGCCGGCGAACAGGAGCGTCTGGTCCCACAGCCATGCCTGGTCCACCGACGGCAGGCCGATCACGGTGGCCGCGAGCAGGCCGGCCGACAGCCGCGTGCCGCAGGTCCGCCGCCACAGCGCGAAGGCGAGGACGGCCGCGAGGTAGAGCGTCGCGACCGCGGCCCACTTGTAGGTCTGCCAGGCCACCACCCCGGTCAGCTTCGAGGCGAGGCCGACCAGCCAGAACCAGCCCGGCGAGTAGAAGCCCGGGACGTCGTCGTAGGTGTAGTCGGAGAGGCTCAGGTCGTCGGCGAACCGGGTCGCGTACTCCAGCCGGAAGGTCTGGTCGCCCTGGGTGCCGGAGAAGAACCAGTCCGTCCCCTGCAGCGAGACCAGCGTCATGGCCGGCAGCAGGGCGGCCACCAGCGCGCCCGCCCCGTGGTGGGCCAGCGCGCTGGACCGGGTGAGCAGCCACACCAGCAGCGGCGCGCTGACCAGGACGAGCACCGACATCTGGTACTGCGAGCGCAGGTCGCTGCCCGGCGGCAGCGCGACGTAGGCGGCGAGCACCACGACGGGTGCCACCAGCCACGGGACCAGGAGGAGCCACCGCCCGGGTCCGGCGCCGGTGCCGGGCTCCCGCCGCGCCGTCGCCACGTCCCGCTCGCCGTCCCCGCCGCCGGTCGCCGTCGGCGTCCCCGCGTCCCGGGTGGGGTCCTGGGCGGGGACCTGGACCATGCCCACCTCCTCCTGTGGTGCGCGGTCCGCTGCCGGGCCCGGGCGCGCGAAGCCTCTCCCACGAGATCATCGGATGCCACACAGGCGCCCCGCGTCGGCGGGTCCGTCCGGGCCGGACCGCCCGCCGGATACGTTCGACGGCATGGACACGGCAGAGCACCCGGCGCCGCTGCGCGTCGTCGCGGTGACCTACTCCCCGGGGGAGTCGCTGGAGGGCTTCGTGGGCACGCTGGCCGCGGCCACGACCCGGCCCACGGAGGTCGTGCTCGCCGACAACGGGTCCACCGACGGCGCACCCGAGGCCGCGGCGGCCGCCCACCCGCACGTGCGGCTGCTGCGCACCGGCGGCAACGTCGGCTACGGCGCCGCGGTCAACGCGGCGATGGCGGACGTGGCCGACGGGTACGCGCTGGTCGCCAACCCCGACGTCCGGTTCGAGCCCGGCTCGGTGGACGAGCTGCTCGCCGCGGCCGCGCGCTGGCCCCGGGCCGCGACGCTGGGCCCGGCGATCCGCACCCCGGAGGGGCAGCTGTACCCCTCGGCCCGTGACCTGCCGCGGCTGTCGACCGGGATCGGGCACGCCGCGCTCGGCTGGATCTGGCCGGGCAACCCGTGGACGGCCCGCTACCGCCGGGAGCGCGAGGCGCCGCGGGAGCGCCCGGCCGGCTGGCTGTCGGGCTCCTGCCTGCTGGTCGACGTCGCCGCCTTCCGGTCGGTGGGCGGCTTCGACCCCGGCTACTTCATGTACTTCGAGGACGTCGACCTGGCCGAGCGGCTGGGCCGCCGCGGCTGGCTGCACGTGTACGTCCCGACCGCCGTCGTCGTGCACGAGGGTGGGCAGTCCACCAGCCGCGAGCCGCACCGGATGGCGCGGGTGCACCACACCAGCGCGCTGCGCTACCTGTCCCACCAGCACCCCGGCCGCCGGAACGCACCGCTGCGGGCGGCGTTCCGGGCGGGGCTGGGCGCCCGGATGCTGGTCTCCTACGTCAGCGGGCGGGTGGCGGCCGGGGCGCCGTTCCAGCGCCGGGCCGACGACGTCGGCCGCGCGCGGGTCCCCGGCGCGGCCAAGCTCGCCCGGCCGGCACGGGCCCACGACGGAGGAGGTGCCCGGTGAGGCACGCGGTGATCATGGCCGGCGGCTCGGGGACGCGGCTGTGGCCGCTGTCGCGGGCGCAGCGGCCCAAGCAGCTGCTCGACATCATCAGCGACGACGTCACCAGCGACGCCGTCACCCGCGACGACGTCGTCCGCGAGGCCGGCGGCGGCGCGCACAGCCTCCTCGCCGAGGCCTTCGCCCGGCTGGAGTCGGTGCTGCCCGCCGAGCAGATCTGGGTCTGCACGGCCGCCCGCTACGGCGACCAGGTCCGCGCCGCCCTGCCCCGGCTGGACCCCGGTCGCCTGGTGCTCGAGCCGGTGGCCCGCGACACCGCCAACGCCGTCGGGCTGACCGCGGCGCTGGTGGCCGACGTCGACCCCGACGCCGAGCTCGCCGTGGTCAGCGCCGACCACGTCATCCGCCCGGTCGAGCGCTTCGCCGCCGCGCTGGGCACCGCCTACGACGCGCTGGCCGCCCGCCCGCGCTCGCTGGTGACCCTCGGCATCCGGCCGACCGCCCCGGCCACCGGCTTCGGGTACGTGCGCCGGGGCGGGCCGACGGAGGTGGCCGGGGTGGCCGAGGCCGCCGCCTTCGTGGAGAAGCCCGACCGCGCCACCGCCGAGGGCTACCTCGCCTCGGGCGAGTACCTGTGGAACTCCGGGATGTTCGTCTGGCGGGCGCAGACCGTGCTGGACGCGCTGGCCGACCACCTGCCCGCGAGCGCCGAGGGCCTGGCGCGGGTCGTCGCGGCACCGGCCGGGGCGCTGCGCACCGCCGTCCTCGCCGAGGTCTTCCCGACGCTGCCGAAGATCAGCGTCGACTACGCCGTCCTGGAGCCCGCCGCCCGGGAGCCCGGCCGGGTGCTGGTCGCCGACCTCGACGTCGACTGGCTCGACGTGGGGTCGTGGCCGGCGCTGGCGGAGACGCTGGAGCGGGTGGGGGAGGACGCCGTCCGCGGGCTGGCCGTCACGCTCGACTCGGCCGGGAACATCGTCTTCAGCGACGACCCGCAGCACCTGGTGGCGCTGGTCGGGGTCCGCGACAGCGTGGTGGTGCACACCGCCGACGTCACGATGGTCTGCCCGGTCGGCGAGGCCGAGCGGGTCAAGCAGCTGCTCGCCGAGGTCGAGGCCGCCCACGGCCCGCGCTTCAGCTGAGGGAGGGCGCCTCGCCCCTCGCGGCGGGTCTGCGGAGCAGGGTCCTAACCTCGGGCGCATGAAGAGCTTCGAGGTCGCCGCCGTCGTCTCCGGAGGGGCCTCCGGCCTCGGTGCCGCCACCGTCCGCGCGCTGGCGGCGCGGGGCGCGGCCGTGACGGTGCTGGACCTCAACGAGGACGCGGGGCAGGCGCTGGCCGCCGAGCTGGGCGGGCACACCACCTTCGTCCGCACCGACGTCACCGACGAGGCGAGCGTCGAGGCCGCGGTCGCCGAGGCGACCGGCAAGGACCGCCCGCTGCGGATCGCCGTCAACTGTGCCGGCATCGGCTGGGCCGAGCGCACGGTCAACCGCGACGGCTCCGCGCACGGCCTCCCGCAGTTCACCAGGACCGTGATGGTCAACCTCGTCGGCACCTTCAACGTGCTCCGGCTGGCCGCCGCCGCGATGGCGCGGACCGAGCCGGGCGAGGACGGCGAGCGCGGCGTCGTCGTCAACACCGCCTCGATCGCGGCCTACGACGGCCAGATCGGGCAGATCGCCTACGCGGCGTCCAAGGGTGGGATCGTGGGGCTGACCCTGCCGGCGGCGCGGGACCTGTCCAGCGTCGGCGTCCGGGTCTGCACGATCGCCCCCGGGCTGGTCGACACGCCGCTGCTGGGCAGCCTCCCCGAGGAGGCCCGCACGGCGCTGGCGGCCGGCATCCCGTTCCCGCGGCGGCTGGGCCGGCCCGACGACTTCGCCGAGCTGGCCCTGGCCATCGTGGAGCACGGTTACCTGAACGGGGAGGTCATCCGGATGGACGGCGCCCTGCGGATGGCACCCCGCTGACGTCTGCACCCCCGACCCACCACAGCGAGGCGAGCACCGCTTCCCCGGCACCCCGGAGCACGCCCTGAGCACCACCACACTGAGCCCGGCTCCGGCCGCGCCGGCCTACGAGTCGGCGTTCCGGCCGGACTGGCCGCTCGACGTCCGGCGCACCCTGTCGGTGCACCTGCGCGGCACCGGCGACCCGACGCTGCGCTTCGAGCCCGACGGCACCTGGCGGGTGACCACCACCCCCTGCGGGCCGGCGACCGTCCGGATCACGCAGGTCGCCGGGGAGGTGCGGGTCGCCGCCTGGGGCCCCGGCGCGGCCTGGGCCGGCAGCCGGGTGCCGGAGTGGCTGGGTGTCTCCGACGACCCGACCGCGCTGGACTGTGCCGGCCACCCGCTGCTCTCCCGGCTGCACCGCACGACCCCGTGGCTGCGGCTGGGGCGCACCGAGCGCACGTGGGACTGCCTGGTCCCGGCGGTCCTGGAGCAGAAGGTGACGACCATCGAGGCGCACCGGGTGTGGCGGGCCCTGCTGCGGCTGGCCGGCGAGCCCGCGCCCGGGCCGGCGCCCGAGGGCATGCGGGTGCCGCCGTCCCCGCGCCGGCTGCTCGACGTGACCGACTGGGAGTGGCACCGCTGCGGCCTGGACGGCGCCCGCCGTCGCGCGCTGCGGGCGGTCACCTCGGTCGCCGCCCGGATGGAGCCGCCGGAGGCGCTGGACTCGGCGGACCTGCAGCGGCGCCTGACGACGGTCCCCGGCATCGGCGTGTGGACCGCGGCCGAGGTCGTCCAGCGGGTCTACGGCTGCCCCGACACGGTGAGCTACGGCGACTACCACCTGAAGAACCAGGTCGGGTTCGCGCTGTCCGGCGCCGCCCGCACCGACGACGACGGGATGATGGCGCTGCTCGAGCCGTGGCGCGGTCAGCGGCACCGGGTGGTGCGGCTGCTGCTGGTCAACGGGGTGGCGCGGGCGCCGCGGTTCGGCCCGCGCAACGCGCCCACCGACCACCGCCGCATCTGAGCTCCCACGGCCCAGCGACGGGCCGCTGCCGCGGTGCGGTCATGGGTGCCGCGCTGCAGTGCGGCGACGGTGACGACGGTGCGGCAGCCGGATCCCGCCGCAGGGTTCAGCGGCCCTCGGCGAGCAGGCCGAGCAGGTAGGTGCCGTAGCCGCTCTTGGCCAGCGGCTCGGCGATCGCCTGCAGGTCGGCGTCGGAGAGCCAGCCCTGCCGCCAGGCGACCTCCTCGATGCAGCCGATCTTGAGGCCCTGGCGCTCCTCGACCACGGAGACGAACTCCGTCGCCTGACGCAACGAGGCGAAGGTCCCGGTGTCCAGCCAGGCGGTGCCGCGGTCGAGCACGGTGACGGTCAGCCGGCTCTGGTGCAGGTAGTGCTCGTTGACGGCGGTGATCTCCAGCTCGCCGCGGGCGCTGGGCGTGATGCCGCGGGCCACCTCGACCACCGACGACTCGTAGAAGTAGAGGCCGGGCACGGCGTAGGAGCTTTTGGGTGCGGCCGGCTTCTCCTCGATGGAGAGCACCTTCCCCGCCCCGTCGAACTCCACGACGCCGTAGTCCTGCGGGTTGGCCACGTGGTAGGCGAACACGTGCCCGCCGTCGGGGTCGGGCAGCCGGCCCAGCGCGGTGCCCAGCCCGGCGCCGTAGAAGATGTTGTCGCCCAGGACCAGCGCCACCGACTCGCCGCCGATGAAGTCCGCGCCGATGAGGAAGGCCTGCGCGAGCCCCTCCGGGCGCTCCTGGACGGCGTAGTCGATGCGCATGCCCAGCCGGGTGCCGTCGCCCAGCAGCGCGCGGAACGCGGCCTGGTCGCCGGGGGTGGTGATCACCAGCACCTCGCGGACGCCGGCCATCATCAGCGTCGAGAGGGGGTAGTAGACCATCGGCTTGTCGTAGACCGGCATGAGCTGCTTGCTCACGGCCTGCGTGATGGGGAAGAGGCGACTGCCCGTGCCCCCGGCCAGGATGATCCCGCGCATGGGGCAGGACGCTACCGACTCCGCCCTGGTCAGGCCGGGTCCGAGCCCAGCCACAACCTCCCGACGAGTGAGGAGCCGCCGGGCGTGCCGACCGGCTCCCAGCGGGTGGCCCAGCCCTCGGCGTGCAGCTGGACGACCACCGCGCCGAGGACCGCGCCGAGGTTCAGCGCGGAGGTGACCGTGGCCCGCTCGGGCAGGTGGACGTCGACCACGCCGTCGTCGGCCCCGCCGTAGCGCAGCACGACCGGGAACTCGGGCAGGGCCGCGACCGCGACCCGGAAGGCCTCGGCCACGGCATCGAGCTCACCGGGCCGCGGCACGAGGTCGGCCGCGGGTGCCCGGGTGGCGACGACGTCGCGCGTGCCGAGGCGGAACAGGTCGCCGGGGCCCAGCCGCACCAGCGGCCGGGTGCCGGGGTCCTCGACCGGCCGGTCGGCGGCCCAGCCGCGGACGACGGCGACCGGCAGGCCCGCGAGCTTGCCCTTGACCAGGTCCGCGGCCGCGGCGAGCTCGTCGACGACGGCGACCTGCGTGGTCTCCAGCCGGTTGCCGTGCGCGTCGACGGCGCCGCGGAAGTCGACGAGCGGCGCGATGCCCGCCGCGCCGACGGCGACGTCGGTCAGCCCCTCGCGCCAGGTGCGGCCGAAGGTGTCGCTGACCACCACGGCGACGTCGACCCCGAGCAGCTCGGCCAGCCGGGCGCGCAGCCGGCGGGCGGAGGCGTCGGCGTCCTCGGGGAGCAGGACCAGCGCGTCGCCGGCGACGTTCGAGGCGTCGATGCCGGCGGCGGCCACCACCCACCCGTGCCGCGTCTCGACGATCCGCAGCGGTCCCCGCCGGGCGACCACCCGCACCGTCTCCCCGTCGATCGCCCGCTGCCGGACCGCCTCGCGGTCCTCGCCGGGCGCCACGGGGACCAGCCGGCCCTCCACCTTGGCGACCACCTTCGAGGTGACGACCAGGACGTCGCCGTCGGCCAGCCAGGGGGCCGCGCCGGCGATGGCGGCCGCCAGGTCGTCCCCGGGCGCGAACTCCGGCAGCCCCGGCACCGGGTGCACCGAGATGCCCGTGGTCGGCCGCTCAGACACCCGCGGCGTCCAGGGCGGCGCGGGCCAGCGCGGCGGTCGCCCCCGGGTCGGACATGAGCAGCGGGACCTGCCGGACGTCGACGCCCGGCACGTCGGCCGCGTCGCCCGGCGCGACCAGCCAGGCGTCGAGCAGGCCGCCGTGGGAGCGGGCGCCGTAGTGCCGCCCGACGCCCTCGGCGCTGACCTCCACGCCCACCACCGGCAGGCACTTGTCGGCCATGCCGCGCACCGGGCCGCCGCCGACGATGGGGGAGACCCCGACGACCTTCCCCGGTGTGGCCAGGAGCGCCTCGCGCAGCCCGGGGACCCCCAGCACGGTGCCGACGGAGACGACCGGGTTGGACGGCGCCAGCAGCACCGCGTCGGCCCGGGCGAACGCCTCCGCGACCCCGGGCGCCGGCCGGGCGGCGTCGACGCCCACCTGGACGAACTGGCTGGCCGGCAGCTCGGCCCGGTGACGGATCCACCACTCCTGGAAGTGGATCGCCGCCGGCCGCCCCGAGTCGGGATCGGTGACGACGACGTGGGTCTCCACCCGCTGGTCGCTCATCGGCAGCAGCTCCACACCGGGCTGCCAGCGGTCGGCCAGCGCCGCGGTGACCTGCGAGAGCGGGTAGCCGGCGTCGAGCATCCGGGTGCGGATCAGGTGGGTGGCCAGGTCGCGGTCGCCCAGGCCGAACCAGGTGGGCTCCGCGCCGTAGGCGGCCAGCTCCTCCTTGACCCGCCAGGTCTCGCCGGCCAGGCCCCACCCGCGCTCGGGGTCGATGCCCCCGCCGAGGGTGTACATCACCGTGTCGAGGTCGGGGCAGATGCGCATGCCGTGCAGCGTCACGTCGTCGCCGGTGTTGACCACCGCGGTGATGCGTGACCCGGGCGTGACGTCCTTGAGTCCGGAGAGGAACCGGGCGCCGCCGATGCCACCGGCCAGTACGACGATCTCCACGAAGTTCATGGTGCCCCATGGGCACTTGTCGACTGTTCGCCCGGCGTGTCGCGGCCCAGGACGAGATCTGACGAACGATCTGTGACTGATGGGGCTCCTGTGGTCATTTGGTTACACCACGCGAGGTTGACGGTCACCCAACGACACGCGTGTAATTCCCGCGGTGTCGCCGAGCGCTGAGCCCCGGGAACGTCCCGCGGATCGCCCCGGCGACGAGAGCGAGAGGGGACGCATCGACATGGCAGAGGTGTCGTGGTTGAGCGACTACGTGAGCGCGTCGGAGCGGTCGGCCGACCGGGGCACCGTCGCCTCGACTCCCGCCTTCGGCAGCCTGCTGGGGCTGGGCGAGGACGACGCCCAGTCGTGGCAGGAGCGGGCGCTGTGCGCCGAGACCGACCCGGAGGCGTTCTTCCCGGAGAAGGGCGGCTCCACCCGCGAGGCCAAGAAGATCTGCACCGGCTGCGAGGTCAAGGCCGAGTGCCTGGAGTACGCGCTGGCCAACGACGAGCGCTTCGGCATCTGGGGCGGCCTCTCCGAGCGCGAGCGTCGCCGGGTGCGCCGCCGCGCCGTCTAGCGGAGGACCTCCCGAGGAGGCCCCTCCCACCCCCGCCGCGCGCGAGCGCGCCGCGGGCCCGGCGATGGGGACGAGTGCAGCCGTCGATGCGTCGAGCATCGGCGGCTGTGGTCGTATGGGGGCCGTGCAGACGCGGGTGGTGACCGGCCGCGAGGGCGTCGTCCGGGAGATCCGCGCCGCCGCGCCGCTGATGGCCGCGCTGCGCGCCCCGGTCCCCGCGCGGGCGCCGTGGCTGACCGCGGTGCTGAACCTCCGCACGGCCCGCCCCGTGGCGGTGGTGGTCGAGCGGGACGCCGCCTCCCGGCCCGACGGGCTCGCGCTGCTGGCGGTCCGCCGCCGGGGGACCGCCCTGCGGCTCACGCTGCTCGGGGACCCCGACGGCGCGATGGCGGACCTGCTCCCGCCCGGGCGGCCCCCGGCCCGCCTCCTCGCCCGGGACGACGAGGTGGCCGCGCGGCTCGCCGCCGGCGTGCTCGCCCTCACCGACGGCCGGCGGACCCCGTGGTCCCTGTCGCTGGCCGGTCTGCCGATGGGCGACCCGACCGCCCGTGCCCTCGGGGCCCTGCGTCCGGACGCGGCCTTCGCCACCGCCCGCACCAGCCGCCTGGTCGACCGGCTGGACTCCCTCGGCGCCCCGGTCGTCCGCAGCCGCGACCCCCGCGACCTCGAGCACCGGCTGCCGGCCCTGCTCGCCGCCCAGCCCGATCCCCGGATCCGGCTCGCCCTGCGGGCCACCGCGCGGCTGCACGCGGCCATCGGCCAGGTCGAGGTCGCCGCGGTGACCGAGGGCGACCGCCTGCGGGCCGCCCTGCTGACCCTGGTGGAGGGTGCCGACCGGCTCCCGTGGGTCGGCTGCGGCGAGCCGGCCGCCCTGGCCCGCGAGATGGGCGCCCCGGCCACGTCGCTGCGGGTGGCCGACGGGTGGCTCAGCCGCCCCGTCGCACCGCGCTGACCGCGGGGTCGCGCAGCGCCGGCGTCCGGTCGGTGCCCAGGAACAGCGTGCCGCGCGCGGCCGTCTCCGTGCCGGGGTCGGCCGGCGCCTCGGCCGCGAGCGTCACGGTGAGGTCGTACACCCGGCCCGTGTAGACCGGCGCCCCGCCCGCGGGGCGCGTGTAGGTGGGGAACCGGCCGGTTAGCCGCAGCCCGCCGTCGGCGACGGTGCTGGCCAGGGCCGGCGAGGGCAGGTCGGCGTACTCGACCGGGCCGGGGGAGCACCCGGCCGCCGCCGGGTCGGCGGGCGCACCGGCGGACAGGCAGTTCCAGGTCGGCAGCCGCAGGTGGGCCAGCGCCGTGCCGTCGGTCCGGCGGGTCACGCTGACCGCCGGGACGGCGACCGTCACCCCCACGGCGCGGCGCTCGAGCACCAGCGGCGCGAACGCCAGCCGGGCGAGCCACCCCCCGGTGTCCAGCGGGACCGACAGGGCCGCGAGCGCGCCCGCGCCGGGGTCGCCCGGCGCGGGGTCCGGCGGCACCGGGGGCAGCTCCGGCACCGGGCGAGGGGGCTGGACCGACGCCGGCGTCCCCGCGGGCGCGCTGCCGGCGGGGCGGTCGTCGCCGGCTCCCGCGTCGACGCGGGCGAGGCCGGCCAGCAGCGCCACCAGGGCCAGCGCGGCGGCGGCCATCGCGAGGACGACCCGGCCTGCCGACGGTCCGCCGTCCTCGCCGCGGGGCGGTACGGGGGTGGGCGCGACCCGGGCCCGCGCCGGCCGCGGCCGCTCGGGGACGGCCCCGGGGGTCCCCGGTGGCGCCGCGCCGAAGCCCGGCAGGTCGTCGTCCGGGAAGGCCGCGCGCGGCGGGGACGCGGCGGGCGCCGCCGGCACCGGCCGCGGGCGCCGGCGGCCGGCGGGTGCGGCGAGCAGCCCGGCCACCCCGAGGAGGACCGCGCCCAGCACGAGCCAGGGCACGGGGGCGGCGTCCATCGCGCCCAGCATCGCAGCACGGTCCGCGGGGCCCCGGACGGCGGAACCCCTGCGTGCGGCGCCACCGGGGAGGCTGCGACGATCCGGGCATGGTCGGCAACGGGCCCGGCGCCGCCGAGGGCGCCCTCAGAGAGCGGTTGGAGGCGCTGCTCGCCGAGCTGGGGGTGGCGTCGGCATCGCTCACCGTCGCCGACCACGCCGCGGGGCTGGGCACCGTCACCGGGGTGCTGCCCGACCGGGTCCTGGACCTGGCGGTCACCGAGAGCGGCCGCCGCCGCCTGCGCGCCGAGCTGCGCGGCCGGCGCTGGGCCGAGGAGCGCGGCATCGGCGTGCCCGAGGTGCTCGCTGCCGCCGACGACGGCCGCTGGCTGCTCTCCCGCCGGCTGCACCCGGCGCCGTCGGGCGGACCGCGCTGGACCGAGGCCGCCGTCGACGCCGCCGTCCGCATCGCCCCGCTGCCCGCGCCGCCCGGGGCGCCCTGGCAGCCGCCGGGCGGGCGCGGGCTGAGCCGGGTCCGCGGCACGGTGACCGACGCCGGGCGGCTGCTGCGCGCGGGGGTGCGCCTGGGCGAGCTGCGGGCCGTCCGCGCCGCCGCGGCCCAGCTGCCGCTGTCGGAGGTCACCCACGGCGACCTCTGCGCCCCCAACGCCGTCCTCGACGTCGAGCGGGGGCTCGTCGTGCTCGAGTGGACCGGGGTGCGGGCCGCCCCGCGCCACCGCGACCTGCTCACGCTCTGGGCCACGACGCCCGACGAGGAGGACCGAGCCGAGATCGCCGAGGTGGTCCTCGAGCGCACCGCCGGCTGGGAGGAGCCCGACGTCGGCCTGCTGTGGCACGCCGTGGCGCTGGAGCAGCTCGTCGAGCGGGTGACCGGCTCCGGCCGGGCCGAGGGACCCGACGTCGCCGCTGCCCGTGCCCGCCTGGCCGAGGCCCGGGGACGCGCCGTGGACCTGGGCAGCCCCGTCAGCTCCTGAGCCCGGCGCCGCGGCGTCACTCGGTGGGGTCGATCTCCTCGGGGTCGCGGCCCAGCAGTACGGCCACCTGGTCGACGACGACGTCGCGCACCAGGTCGGCGAGGTCGTCATGGTCGTGCGCCCGGATCTCCAGCGGCCGGCGGTAGACGACGATCCGGGCGGGAACGTCCCGGCCGCCCTCCCGGTGCGCGGGCAGCACGCGCGCCAGCGGCACGCTGCTGTCGTCGAGCACGTCGGCGTCGAGGACGACCTCGTCGGGGCTGGTGTGCTCCACCCAGGGCACGTCCTCGACGGCGAACTCCACGCCCGCGAGCTCCCGCTCCCACCGCCGCTCGAGGTCCTCGACGGCGTCGAGCACCAGGTCGTCGAACTGCTCGGCACGGCTGCGCGACAGCGGCACCTCGACCGGCACCAGGCGCCCGCGCAGCCCTCGACCGTGCCGGTCCCGGCGGGACCGGACCGGGCGGCGGGGAGGTCGGCTCATGGCGGCAGAAGGGTACGTCTCAGCGGGGGAGACGTCGCCACAGCGCGCGGGGCGTGACCCGCATCAGGCCCGACAGCAGCCGCAGCGACCCGGGCACCCACACGACCTCCCGGTCGCGGGCCAGCGCGGCGACCACCGCGTCGGCGACGGTGTCCGGCGTGCTCGACAGCGGCGCCGGCGACATCCCGGCGGTCATCCGGCCGACGACGAAGCCCGGGCGGACCAGCAGCAGCCGCACACCCGACCCGGCCAGCGCGTCGGCGAGGCCGCTGGCGAACCCGTCGAGCCCGGCCTTGGCCGAGCCGTACACGTAGTTCGCCCGGCGCACCCGCCAGCCCGCGACGGAGGAGAAGACGACGACGCGCCCCCGGCCGGCCTCCCGGTACCGCCGCGCGAGCAGCGTCAGCACGTGCACCTGGGCGACGTAGTCGGTGTGCACCACGGCCACCGCCGCGGCCGGGTCCCGCTCGGCGGCGGCCTGGTCGCCGAGCACGCCGAAGGCGACCAGCGTGGTCCCGGGCAGCCCGTGCCGCCGCTCGACCCCGTCCAGCACGCCGGCGTGCCCGGCGAGGTCGTCGGCGTCGAACTCGACGGTGTCGACCGTCGTCGCGCCGGCCTCGCGCAGGACGCGCACCTCGTCGTCCAGGGCGTCGGCGCGCCGCGCCGCGAGGACGACGGTCCGCGCGCCGGCGGCGACGAGCCGCCGGGCCACGGCGAGCCCGATCTCGCTGCGCCCGCCGAGGACGAGCACCGGGTCGGCGGTCGCGCTCAGGGGGTCGCTCCTCACGGGGTCATCGTGCAGGATGTGGCGCCTGCAGTCGTCACCGGAGAAACCCGGTGCGCCTGCTCCCATCCCCGCGCCCGCGCGTCTACTGTCTGGCCCGTGAGGAACCGGTGGTGAGGCAGTCACGTCGCTGCTCGCGCAGCGGCTGCGCGCAACCGGCAGCGGCGACCCTGACCTACGTGTACGCGGAGTCCACCGCTGTCGTCGGTCCGTTGGCGACGTTCTCGGAACCGCACAGCTACGACCTCTGCGAGTTCCACGCCGAGCGGCTGACCGTGCCCCGCGGCTGGGAGGTCGTGCGGCACGAGATCGACGTCGACGACGTCGGCCCGACCGGGGACGACCTGCTGGCCCTGGCCGACGCGGTCCGCGAGGCCGCCCGGCCCGAGCCGCCGCGCGACCCGGCCGACGACGGACGCGGCACGCGCCGCGGCCACCTGCGGGTCCTGCCCGACCTCAGCTGAGCACCCGGACCGGTGGCTCCCTAGGATCGACGAGCGCCGGCCGGGGAGTCGTCGCGCGGATCCGTGAGGGGCGAGGCGACGCGTGGGGAACCTGAGTTCGATCATCAAGGCCTACGACGTCCGCGGGGTGGTCCCCGACCAGTGGGACGAGAGCGTCGCCCGCCGCATCGGCGCGGCCTTCGCCGAGTTCGTGCACGCCGAGAGCGGCGCGACCGCCGTCGTCACCGCCCACGACATGCGCGACTCGTCGATCCCGCTCTCCCGGGCCTTCGCCGAGGGGGTCCTCTCCCGCGGCGTCGACGTTGTCGAGGCGGGCCTCGGCTCGACCGACCTCCTCTACTTCGCGGCCGGCTCCCTCGGCGTCCCCGGGGCGATGTTCACCGCCAGCCACAACCCCGCGCAGTACAACGGCATCAAGATGTGCCGCGCCGGGGCGGCGCCGATCGGCCAGGAGTCGGGGCTGGTCACGATCCGCGAGTGGGCCGAGCGCGACGACTACGAGCGGGCGCCCGACCGGCAGGCCAGCGTCGGGCAGCGCGACCTGCTGTCGGAGTACGCCGCGTACCTGCGCTCGCTGGTCGACCTGTCCACGATCCGCCCGCTGCGCGTCGTCGTCGACGCCGGCAACGGGATGGGCGGGCACACCGTGCCGGTCGTGCTCGCGGGGCTGCCGCTGGACGTGGTGCCCCTGTACTTCGAGCTCGACGGCTCCTTCCCCAACCACGAGGCCAACCCGCTGGACCCGGCCAACCTCGTCGACCTGCAGGCCGCGGTCGTGCGCGAGGGCGCCGACATCGGCCTCGCCTTCGACGGCGACGCCGACCGGGTCTTCGTCGTCGACGAGCGCGGCGAGCCGGTGAGCCCCTCGGCGATCACCGCGCTGGTCGCCGTCCGCGAGCTGGCCAAGGGCCGCGGGACGACGATCATCCACAACCTGATCACCTCGCGGGCGGTGCCGGAGATCGTCCGCGAGCACGGCGGCGACCCGGTGCGCACCCGCGTCGGGCACTCGTTCATCAAGGCCGAGATGGCCCGCACCGACGCCGTCTTCGGCGGCGAGCACTCGGCCCACTACTACTTCCGCGACTTCTGGCGGGCCGACACCGGCATGCTGGCGGCGATGCACGTGCTGGCCGCGCTCGGCGAGCAGAGCCGGACGCTGTCAGAGCTCACCGCCGCCTACAGCCGGTACGCCGCGTCGGGGGAGATCAACTCCACGGTGGCCGACGCCGCCGCCCGCACCGCCGAGGTGCGCGCGGCGTACGAGGACGCCGAGGGCGTCTCGATCGACGAGCTCGACGGGCTCACCGTCGAGCTGCCGGACGGCTCGTGGTTCAACCTGCGGGCCAGCAACACCGAGCCGCTGCTGCGGCTCAACGTCGAGGCGCCGGATCGGGCGACGATGGAACGGCTACGGGACCGAGTACTGGAGATGGTGCGCGCATGACCGAGACGACCGGGCAGACCCCGCCCGCCGCCGGGCCGCTGGGGCTGGACCCCGCGCTGCTGGCGATCCTCGCCTGCCCCGACACCCACCACAGCCCGCTGACTGTGGACGAGGGCGCGAGCGAGCTGCTGTGCACCACCTGCGAGCGGGCCTTCCCGGTGCGCGACGGCATCCCGGTGCTGCTGCTCGACGAGGCCCGGACCCGGGGCCCCGAGGAGCTCGCTCGGACCCGGGGGACCACCGGCGCATGACCTCGCCCGAGCTGGCCGAGGAGGTCCTCGACGACCTCGACGTGCTGCGTGCCCGCGACCCGCGGGGCCTGCTGCCGGCCGTCGCGGGCGCCGGAGCGCAGGTGCGGGAGACCGCCCGGCTGACCGAGGAGGCCGGCCTCGCGCGGATCGCCGACGGCGGGCGTCCGCGCGGCCTGGTGATCGTGGCCCGGCGCGAGGGTGCGGTCGCGGCCTCGGTGCTGCGGGCGCTGCTCGGCCCGGCCAGCCCGGTGACCGTCGACGTCGTCCCCGGCCCGGACCTGCCGGTGTGGACCGGGCCGACCGACATCGCCGTCGTCGCCACCCGGACCGGCGCCGGCCGCTACGCCGTCGCCCCCGCCTACGAGGCCGCCCGGCGCGGCGTGACCCTCGTAGGCATCGGGGCCGAGGACGCGCCGCTGCGCGCGGCCTGCTCCACCGCCCGCGCCCCCTACGTGCCGCTGCCGCGCTCGCGCGTGCGGCACACGACGCTGTGGTCGCTGCTGACCCCGCTGCTGAAGCTCTCCGCCGAGCTCGGCCTGGTCTCCGAGCAGACGGCCGACCTCGACGCCATCGCCACGGCGCTGGACGAGGTGGCCCAGGAGTGCGGGCCGGCGCAGGAGTCGTTCGTGAACCCGGCCAAGACCCTGGCCCTCGAGCTGCTGGACGCGCTGCCGGTGATCGCCGCCGAGGGGCCGCTGGCCGGCGCGGCGGCGACCCGGGTGGCCGACCAGCTCGAGACGCTGGCCGGGCTGCCGGTCACCACGTTCCGGCTGCCCGACCAGCGCGTCGCCGCGCGGTCGGTGCTCGGCGGTCCGCTGGCGCCGCGGGACGGCGCGGACGACTTCTTCCGCGACCGCTCCGAGGACGTCGGCCGGCGGCTGCGGCTGCTGACCATCCGCGACACCGACGCCGGGGACGCCGACGGCCACGGGGAGCGCGAGCCGCGGTCGGCGGGCGAGGCGATGCACGAGGTGCTGCGCACCGCCGCCACCTCGAACGTGCCGGTCAGCGGCCTGGCCGAGCACGGCGAGCCCGAGCGGTACGGGCGCATGTGCCGGCTGGCGCGGCAGCTCGCGGTGGCCGACTTCAGCGCCGTCTACCTGGCCCTCGCCCTGGACCAGGAGCGCGCACTGCGGTCCTGACGTCCCGCACCCGGTCGCGGGACGGGGCCGGACGCAGCACCATCGACGAGAACGGCAGACGACTGCCGGACGAGCGGAGGGACATCCCGTGGCGGGTGGACTGGCAGCCCTGTTGGACGACGTGGCGACGCTGACGCGTGCGGCCGCGGCCTCGATCGACGACATCGGCGCCGCCGCGGCCAAGGCGAGCGCGAAGGCCGCGGGCGTGGTGGTCGACGACACGGCGGTGACGCCGCAGTACGTGCGCGGGCTGGCCGCCGAGCGCGAGGTCCCGATCGTGCTGCGCATCGCCAAGGGGTCGCTGCGCAACAAGCTGATCTTCATCCTCCCGGCGATCATGCTGCTCAGCCAGTTCGCCGGTTTCCTGCTCACCCCGCTGCTGATGCTGGGCGGTGCCTACCTCTGCTACGAGGGCGCGGAGAAGGTGTGGGAGAAGGTCAGCGGGCACTCCCACGGGCACGGCTCGGACGACGACGGACCCAAGGACGAGGACACGATCGTCAAGGGTGCCGTGCGCACCGACTTCATCCTGTCGGCCGAGATCATGGTGATCTCGCTGAACGAGGTGGAGCAGGAGCCGTTCGTGGCCCGGCTCGCGACGCTCTTCGTCGTCGCGATCGCGATCACCGTGCTCGTCTACGGCGTCGTCGCGGGCATCGTGAAGATGGACGACGCCGGGCTGAGGCTCGCCGAGAAGGGCAGCGGCGGCACGGCGCGCTTCGGGCGGGGCCTGGTCAAGGCCATGCCCAAGCTGCTGACCGCGCTCACCGTCATCGGGACCGCCGCGATGCTCTGGGTCGGCGGCCACATCCTGCTGGTCGGCACGCACGACCTGGGCTGGCACCCGCTCTACGACTTCGTGCACCACATCGAGGAGGCGGCGCACGACGCCACCGGGGCCCTGGGCGGCGTCGTGGGCTGGCTGACCAACACGTTCGCCAGCGCGATCATCGGCCTGGTCGTCGGCGCCGTGCTCGTGGCGGTCATGACCCTCGTGACCCGGCTGCGGCACAAGGGGCAGCCGGCCGCGCACTGACGACGGGCCCTCCGGGCCACGGCGGCCCGGCGCGATCGTCAGGGACAGTGGGGGACATGGAACGGGGAGCGAGCGACCGCACGCTGCTGTCGCCGCAGCGGCGGCGCGCGGACCGGGCACGACTGATCGACGGCGTGGTCGACGTCCTCGTCATCGGCGGTGGCGTCACCGGCGCCGGTGCGGCCCTCGACGCGGCCAGCCGCGGCCTGTCCGTGGGCCTGCTGGAGGCCCGTGACTGGGCGGCCGGCACCTCCAGCCGCTCGAGCAAGCTCATCCACGGCGGGCTGCGCTACCTGGAGCAGCTGGCCTTCCCGCTGGTGCACGAGGCGCTGAACGAGCGCTCGCGGCTGGTCTCCACGATCGCCCCGCACCTGGTCCGGCCGCTGCCCTTCCTGCTGCCGCTGACCGCGCCGGTCTGGCAGCGCGCCTACTACGGCGCCGGCGTCGCGCTGTACGACGTCCTCGGCGCCGCGCTGACCTCCGAGCGGGGCCTCCCGGTGCACCGCCACCTGTCCCGCCGGGCCGCGCTGGCGGAGTTCCCCGGCCTGCGCCGGGACGCGATCCGCGGCGCCATCCGCTACTGGGACGCCCAGGTCGACGACGCCCGGCACACCCTCGCCGTCGTGCGGACGGCGGCCGGCTACGGCGCCGCGGTGCTGTCCAGCGCGCGCGTGACCAGCCTGCTGCGCGAGGGCGACGGCCCCGACGCGCCCGTGACCGGGGTGCGGGTCGCCGATCTCACCGACGGGTCGTCGTTCGTCGTCCGGGCCCGCAGCGTCATCGCCGCGACCGGCGTGTGGAGCGACGACGTCGGGGAGATGCTCGGCGACGCGGCGCCCAGCCTGCGGGTGCGCGCGAGCAAGGGCGTCCACCTCGTCGTGCCCCGCGACGCCATCGACGGCGGGGACCTCGCCCGCGGCCCGGCCGGCGGGGTGACGACCGGGGGCGGGCCCGACGAGCAGCGCCCGGGGCTCATCCTGCGGA
This sequence comes from Blastococcus sp. CPCC 205250, assembly GCF_019799925.1. Classification (GTDB taxonomy): domain Bacteria; phylum Actinomycetota; class Actinomycetes; order Mycobacteriales; family Geodermatophilaceae; genus Trujillonella. The sequence goes on from NZ_JABGCG010000013.1 coordinate 27,389, forward strand.
CGCCCACCAGCGTCCTGTTCGTCATCCCCTGGGGCGAGCAGTGGATCGTCGGCACCACCGACACGCCCTGGCGGCTCGACCGGGACCACCCCGCCGCCAGCAGTGCCGACATCGCCTACCTGCTCGGCCAGGTCAACCGGGTGCTGGCCCGGCCGCTCACCCCCGACCGGATCATCGGCGTCTACGCCGGGCTGCGGCCGCTGCTGGCCGGCGAGGCCGACCAGACCAGCCGGCTGTCCCGGGAGCACGCGGTGGTCACGCCCGCGCCGGGGCTGGTCCTGGTGGCCGGCGGCAAGTACACGACCTACCGGGTCATGGCGGCCGACGCCGTCGACGCGGCGACCACCGGCCTGCCCGGGGTCGCCGGGTCGCGGACGGCGCACCTGCCGCTGGTCGGGGCGCACCGCTGGGACGCGGTGAAGGACGCCGCCCCGGACCTCGCGGCCGCCGCGGGGCTGCCCGAGGAGACGGTCGCCCGGCTGCTGCAGCGTCACGGCGACCAGGTCGGGGCCGTGCTGGCCCTGGCCGCCGGCGACCCCGACCTGGCCCAGCCGCTGCCGGGCGCGCCGGCGCACCTGGCCGCCGAGGTGGTGCACGCGGTCACGGCCGAGGGCGCCCTGCACCTGGACGACGTCCTGACCCGGCGCACCCGGGTGTCGATCACCACGCCGCACCGCGGCACGGAGTCCGCCCCGGCGGTCGCCGCGCTCATGGCGGGGGTCCTGGGCTGGGACACCGAGCGCACCGACCGGGAGGTGGCGCACTACACGGCGCGGGTCGACGCCGAGCGGGAGTCGCAGCGGATGCCCGACGACCGCACCGCCGACGCCGCGCGGCTGGGCGCCCCCGACGTGCGCGCCGCCGTCTGAGGCGTACACGCACGGGTGAACCCGGGGGTGGTCGCGGGGATCACGTGCCCCCGGGGCCCGACTCGCCGGTAGCCTCGGCATCGATGTGGCACCTCACCAGCAACGTGCGTCACTACCCGTGGGGCAGTCACAGCGTAATCCCCGAGCTCCTGGGCCGGCCGGTCCCCGCCGACCGGCCGCACGCCGAGCTGTGGATGGGCGCCCACCCCGACCTGCCCAGCCTGCTCGACGACGGGCGACCGCTGGACAAGGCGATCACCGAGGACCCCGGCCGGCTGCTCGGCCCCGCCGTGGCCGAGCGGTTCGGCGTCCGGCTGCCGTTCCTCGTCAAGGTCCTGGCCGCCGAGACCCCGCTGTCGCTGCAGGCGCACCCCACGATCGAGCAGGCCATGGCCGGGTACGCGGCCGAGGAGGCCGCCGGGATCCCGCAGGACGACCCGACCCGCACCTTCAAGGACCCGTGGCACAAGCCCGAGCTGCTGCTGGCGCTGACGACGTTCGAGGCGCTGTGCGGGTTCCGGCCGGTCGAGGAGTCCCTGCACTGCCTGGCCAAGCTGCAGCTCCCGGAGCTCAAGCCGACCATCGCCGCGCTCGCCCGCGGGGGGCTGCGCGCGGCCATCCCGCAGCTCATCGCCCTGTCGGACAGGCGGCGCACGCACCTGGTCGAGGCGGTCGCCGGGCGGGCCTCGCAGTTCGTCGCCGCGGCCGACCCGGAGTTCATCAACACCTACCGGTGGGCCGCGCGCCTGGCCGACGCCTACCCGGGTGACCCCGGCGTCGTCATCTCGCTGATGTGCAACCACCTCAAGCTCGCGCCGGGCGAGGCGGTCTTCCTGCCGGCCGGCAACCTGCACGCCTACCTCGCCGGCGCCGGCGTCGAGGTCATGGCCAGCTCGGACAACGTGCTGCGCGGTGGCCTCACCCGCAAGCACGTCGACCTCGCCGCGCTCATCGAGGTCCTCGACTTCACCGACGGCAAGGTCCCCGTCCTGCACCCGGTGCTCGGCCCGGGCGGGCTGCGCTACCCGGTGCCGGTCGAGGACTTCGACCTCACCCGCTGCCAGCTCGACGCCCAGGCCGGCAGCCTCACCACCTCCGGCCCGCAGGTCCTGCTGTGCACCGAGGGCGAGGCCGTGCTGGCCTCCGGGGACGGCGAGCTCGTGCTGCGCCGCGGGGAGTCGGCGTTCCTGGCGGCGGGGGAGCCGGTCAGCGCCCGCGGCCCCGCCGTCCTCTACCGGACGACCACGAACCTGCGCTGAGCCCGCGTGGCTCCCCGGGCCCGGGGAGCCACGGACCTACCGTCGGGTCCGTGCTCTCCCGGCGGTCCTCCCGCCCGGTCCGCGCGCTGACCGCGGCCGGCCTCGCCGTCGCCGTCCTCGGCGGGTGCGAGGTCACCTACGGCAGCGACACCGGGGGCCCGGTCGACACCGCGCCGGCCGGCACCGCGGCCCCTGCCGACGACGCGGCCGGTGGCGCCGTCGAGGCGGCGCGCCCGGACTCCGCGCTGGCCGCGCTGGGCGGGATCGACGTCCGCGGCCGGGCGCCGCGCACCGGCTACGACCGCGACCTGTTCGGCGCCGGGTGGGTCGACACCGACCGCAACGGCTGCGACACCCGCAACGACGTCCTCGCCCGGGACCTGACCGGCGAGCAGTTCGAGCCGGGCACCCGCGACTGCGTCGTCGTCTCCGGCACCCTCGCCGACCCGTACTCGGGCACGACGATCGAGTTCCGGCGGGGCCAGGACACCAGCGACGACGTGCAGATCGACCACGTGGTGGCGCTGTCGGACGCCTGGCAGAAGGGCGCGCAGGGCTGGGACGACGCCACCCGCACCGCCTTCGCCAACGACCCCCTCAACCTGCTCGCCGTCGACGGCCCGCTCAACCAGCAGAAGGGCGACGGCGACGCCGCCACCTGGCTGCCGCCGAACCGGGCCCACCGCTGTGCCTACGTGGCCCGCCAGGTCGCGGTCAAGCTCGACTACGGGCTGTGGATGACCGCCGCCGAGCGGGACGCCGTCGCCGGTGTGCTCGCCGCCTGCCCCGACGAGCCGCTGCCGGACGGGGAGGCGGCGATCGCCCAGGACGCGCAGCCCCCGGCGACGCCCGCCGCACCGGCGCCGGACGCGCCCATGGCCTATCCCGACTGCGCCGCGGTGCGTGCCGCCGGCGCCGCGCCGATCTCCCGCGGGGAGCCCGGCTGGGACCCGGCCTTCGACGGGGACGGCGACGGGGTCGGCTGCGAGTCCTGACCCCCGGGTGCCCTCCGGGTTACCCTGGGGACGGCACGAGCCCCGCCGAGGCCTCGGCATGCTCGCTTCTCCCCGAACCCTGGACCCGCCGCGACTCCCGCGGCGGGCCGTATCCCTGGAGCGACATGACTGCCTCTACCGGCACCGCTGTCCTGACCACGCCCTCCGGCGAGGCCGACCACAAGGTCGCCGACCTCTCCCTGGCCGCGTTCGGCCGCAAGGAGATCTCCCTCGCCGAGCACGAGATGCCCGGCCTCATGGCCCTGCGCGCCGAGTACGGCGACGCCCAGCCCCTGGCCGGCGCCCGCATCGCCGGCTCGCTGCACATGACGGTGCAGACCGCGGTCCTCATCGAGACGCTCACGGCGCTGGGCGCCGACGTCCGCTGGGTCAGCTGCAACATCTTCTCCACCCAGGACCACGCCGCGGCCGCGATCGTCGTCGGCGACGGCACCCCCGAGGCGCCCAACGGCGTCCCCGTCTACGCCTGGAAGGGCGAGACGCTGCCGGAGTACTGGTGGTGCACCCAGCGGCTGTTCGAGTTCCGCGACGAGAACGGCGACGTCGTCGGCCCGAACATGCTGCTCGACGACGGCGGCGACGCCACCCTGCTGATCCACCTGGGCACCCGCTTCGAGGCCGACGGCGTCGTCCCCGACACCACCGAGGCCGACTCCGAGGAGTACGGCGTCATCCTGGAGACCCTCCGCGGCACCCTCGCCGAGGACGGCTCGTACTGGACGCGCATCGGGCAGGGCATCGCCGGCGTCACCGAGGAGACCACCACCGGCGTCATGCGGCTCTACGAGCTCGCCCGCGAGGGCCGGCTGCTGTTCCCGGCCATCAACGTCAACGACTCGGTCACCAAGAGCAAGTTCGACAACCTCTACGGCTGCCGGCACTCGCTGATCGACGGCATCAACCGGGCCACCGACGTGATGATCGGCGGCAAGGTCGCCGTCGTCTGCGGCTACGGCGACGTCGGCAAGGGCTGCGCGGAGTCGCTGCGCGGCCAGGGCGCCCGCGTCATCGTCACCGAGATCGACCCGATCAACGCCCTGCAGGCGGCGATGCACGGCTACGAGGTGACCACGCTGGACGAGGTCATCGGCAAGGCCGACATCATCATCACGGCCACCGGCAACAAGGACATCATCTCGGCCGAGCAGCTCGCCTCGACCAAGCACCAGGCGATCATCGGCAACATCGGGCACTTCGACAACGAGATCGACATGGCCGGTCTCGCCCGCACCCCGGGCATCGAGCGGACGACGATCAAGCCGCAGGTCGACGAGTGGCGCTTCGCCGACGGCCACACGATCATCGTGCTCTCCGAGGGCCGGCTGCTGAACCTGGGCAACGCCACCGGGCACCCCAGCTTCGTCATGAGCGCCTCGTTCGCCAACCAGGTGCTCGCCCAGATCGAGCTGTGGGGCAACCGGGCGGCCTACGAGGGCAAGGAGCCCACGGTCACCGTGCTGCCGAAGAAGCTCGACGAGCACGTGGCCCGGCTGCACCTCGACGCCCTCGGCGTCAAGCTCACCGAGCTGACCAAGGTGCAGGCCGACTACATCGGTGTCGCCGTCGAGGGCCCGTACAAGTCCGACCACTACCGCTACTGAGCACGAGGACCCCGCTCCACCCCGCCCCTCGCACGCCGGGGCGGGGCCCGGAGCGGGGCCGTTCCCGGTGCCCGTTGCCCCTCTCGGGTGCAGTTGCGACGCCCGCCCGGTCGAATGACCGGGCGGGCGTCGCCGTTCGGGGACCGTGACAGCGCAGAATGGGCCCGTGGCATCCACCGCACCGTCGAACGGGCCCAGTCGCGGCCGCGTCCTCGTCGTCGACGACGACGCCGCCCTCGCCGAGATGCTCGGCATCGTGCTGCGGCGGGAGGGCTACGAACCGGCCTTCGTCTCCGACGGCAACCGGGCGGTGGGCGTCTTCCAGCAGACCCGCCCGGACCTCGTCCTGCTGGACCTGATGCTGCCCGGCCGCAACGGCCTGCAGATCTGCCAGGACATCCGCACCCAGTCCAGCGTGCCGATCGTGATGCTGACCGCCAAGGGCGACACCATCGACGTCGTCCAGGGCCTGGAGGCCGGCGCCGACGACTACGTCACCAAGCCGTTCAAGCCGGTGGAGCTGGTGGCCCGGGTGCGCGCGCAGCTGCGCCGCGGCGAGACCGGCCAGGCGGAGAACCTGTCGATCGGCGACATCGCCATCGACGTGCCGGCCCACCAGGTCACCCGGGACGGCGTGCCGATCGCGCTGACCCCGCTGGAGTTCGACCTCCTCGTGGCGCTGGCCCGCAAGCCCCGCCAGGTGTTCACCCGCGAGCTGCTGCTCGAGCAGGTCTGGGGCTACCGGCACGCGGCCGACACCCGGCTGGTCAACGTCCACGTGCAGCGGCTGCGGGCGAAGATCGAGCGGGACCCCGAGCGGCCCGAGATCGTGCTGACCGTGCGCGGCGTCGGCTACAAGGCCGGCCCACCGTGACCGGCCGGGTCCGCCGGCGCCGACCGATCGGCGCCTCCACGCGATGACGGCACGGCCCGCGGAGGCGCCGGCCGTCGCCGCGCCGGCCGTCGGGCCACCTCCCGCGGCCGGCGTCCCGCCGCCGGGCCGCCCGGACCGGGCCGCCCGGCTGCGGCGCCGGCTGCAGGTCCGGGCCGCCCGCGCCCGGCGGGGGACGCGCCGGCTGGCCGCCGCCGCGGTGCACGCCTGGCGCTCCTCGCTGCACGTGCGGATCGGCGCGATCACGATGGTCGTGGCCGGCACCGTCGTGGTGATCGTCAGCCTGGTGCTGTTCAGCCAGATCCGGGACCAGCTGCTGTCGGTCAAGCGCGACGCGGCCATCGACCAGGCGCAGGCCGGCGTCGTCTACGCCCGCGACGAGCTGGCCGGCATCGCCACCGGGGACGCCGCCAGCCTGCGGGCCACGCTGGAGCGGACGGTGGAGGGGCTGGAGAGCCGCGCCGGCTCGGCCGGCGACTTCGACGTCGTGATGATCCACCGCAACGGCGACCGCGAGCAGCCCGCGGGCCGGCGGGCCGTCGTCGATGCGCTGCCGGAGACCCTGCGCGCCGGGGTGGACTCCGGCGGCCAGTTCTCCCAGTACGCCCCGGTGCGCGACACCGACGGCGAGCCGCAGCCGACGCTGCTCATCGGGGCACCGGTGTCGGTCGACGCCACCGGCGACGAGCGGATCGAGCTGTACTACGCCTTCCCCCTCGACCAGGAGGAGGAGAGCCTGTCGCGGATCCGCAGCACGGTGGTGATCAGCGGGATCGCCCTCACCCTGTTCGTCGTCGGCATCGGGGTGCTCGTCACCCGCCTGGTCGTCGACCCGGTCCGGCGGGCCGCGGGCACCGCCCAGCGGCTGGCCGAGGGGCAGCTGGAGGAGCGCATGACCGTGCGCGGCGAGGACGACCTCGCCCGGCTGGCCACCAGCTTCAACGCGATGGCCGACAGCCTGCAGCGACAGATCACCCAGCTCGAGGGCCTCTCCCAGCTGCAGCAGCGGTTCACCTCCGACGTCAGCCACGAGCTGCGCACGCCCCTCACGACCGTGCAGATGGCCGCCGAGGTGCTGCACGAGTCGCGCGAGGAGTTCGCGCCGCACGTCGCCCGGTCCGCCGAGCTGCTGCACGCCGAACTCGACCGGTTCGAGTCGCTGCTGACCGACCTGCTGGAGATCAGCCGGTACGACGCCGGCGCAGCGGTGCTGGACTGGGAGCCCACCGACGTCGGTGCGCTGGTGCACCGGGTGGCACGGGACATGTCGGCGCTGGCGACCATGCACGGCTCCGAGCTGCGGGTGAGCGGCCCGCAGACGCCGGTGATCGCGGAGGTCGACGCCCGGCGGGTGCAGCGCATCCTGCGCAACCTGATCGGCAATGCCGTCGAGCACGGGGCGGGCCGGCCGATCGAGGTGACCTGGGCGGCCAACCGGGCCGCCGTCGCGGTCACCGTCCGCGACCACGGCGTCGGGCTGAGCGCCGCCGACGCCCAGCACGTGTTCGACCGGTTCTGGCGGGCCGACCCCTCTCGCGTGCGCACCGTCGGGGGCAGCGGCCTGGGGCTGTCGATCAGCCTCGAGGACGCGCGCCTGCACGGCGGGTGGCTGCAGGTGTGGGGCCAGCCCGGCCTGGGTGCCCAGTTCCGGCTGACCCTCCCGCTGACCGCCGGCGCGGAGCTGGCCAGCTCCCCGCTGCCGCTGCGCCCGGCGATCGTCCGCCGTCCCGGGGGCACCCCGTGACGCGCTCGTCCCGCCTGCTGGTCGCCGCGCTGCTGCTGGCGCTGACGGCGTGCTCGACCGTGCCCTCCAGCTCGCCCACGGTGCAGATCACCCAGGAGCCGGCGCGGGCCGCGGAGGCCGTCGGCATCGAGCCCCTGGAGCCCCAGGAGGGCGCGACGCCGGAGGAGATCGTGCGCGGGTTCATCGCCGCGGCCGCGAGCACCGTGCGACGGCACCCGGTGGCGCGGATGTACCTGACCGACGAGGCCGCGCAGACGTGGTCCGACGAGAGCCGGATCACCGTGATCGGCGCCGACTTCGCCACGGTCACCGCCCCCGCGGACGAGAGCACGAGCCCCGCGGGCACGGTCGCGGTCACCGCCGACCGGGTGGGTGAGGTCGACCCGCGCGGGGTCTTCACCGTCGGGTCGGGGCTGGAGCAGGACTTCTTCCTCCGGCTGACCCTGGTGGAGGTCGACGGGGAGTGGCGGATCACCGACCCGCCCGACGGGCTGGTGATGGCGCAGCCGGACTTCCAGCGCCTCTACGACCAGCGGGCGGTGTACTTCGTCGACCCGACCCTGCAGCGCGTCGTGCCGGACCCTCGCTACCTCATCGAGGGCGAGTCGCAGCCGACCGCCCTGGTCGAGCGGCTGCTGGCCGGCCCGTCGCCGGCACTGGCCGGTGGCGTGGTGAACCAGCTGGCCGAGGCCGGGCTCGTGCGGGCGGTCACCGTGGCCGGGCAGTCGGTCCGGGTGGACCTGTCGGGGGTCGACGACCTGGCGCAGCCCGAGCTGTCGGTGCTGTGCGCGCAGGTGGTGTGGACGCTGAACCAGCTGCCCGGCTCGCCGTCGGTGGAGCTGCTGGTCGACGGCGAGCCGCTGACGCTGGACGGCGTCCCGGCCGAGCAGTCGGTCGAGGACTGGTCGACCTTCGACCCGGAGGCGGCGCCGCTGGGCGCCGTCGGGCACTTCCTGGACGACGGCGCGCTGCGTCGCACCGACGGCGAGCCCGCCCCCGGCCCGGCCGGCGAGGGCGCCCTCGTCCTCTTCGGGGCAGCGATCTCGACCGACCCGCGCACCGGCGAGCCGGCGACGATGGTCGGCGCCACCTTCCGGGGGCCCGACGGGGTCGCGCTGCTGCGGGGCCGGTACGGCGGCGACCTCGTGGAGGTGCTCACCGCCCAGTCCCTCAGCGTCCCCACCGTGGCCGCGACCCGGAACGAGTTCTGGACGGTCCGCAACCGCAGCGAGGTCGTCCTCGTGCCCGCCGAGGGCGCGCCGCAGCCGGTCAGTGCCCCGACCCTGGGGGCGCTGGGCACGGTGTCGGAGCTGCAGCTGTCCCCGGACGGGGTGCGCGCGGCCGTGATCGTCAACGGCAGCCAGCTGTACGTCGGCACCGTCGTCCGCCAGGAGGACGCCCCCGTGACGCTGGGGGACCTGCGCCCGGTCGCGACGTCGCTGACCGGCATCACCGACGTGGCGTGGGCCGCCGCCGACCGCCTGCTGGTGCTGGCGGGGGGCGAGGAGGGCCTGGCCCCGTACTCGCTGGGGGTCGACGGCTGGGGGCTGACCGCGGTGGCCACCGCGGGCCTGCCCGCCCAGCCGAGCCGGATCGCCGCCGCGCCGGGCCAGCAGCCGCTGGTCAGCGCGAACGGCTCGGTGTGGCAGCTGTCCGGCGGCACGTGGCTCACGCTCGTGCGCGGGCAGCAGCCCGTGGAGGGCAGCGAGCCCTTCTTCCCCGCGTAGCGGCGTCCCCCGGAGGCCCGCCAGGGGACGGCCGGTCCCCGGGACGGGCAGCCGTCCACAACCGGCTCCCGGGCCTGGCCGGCGGCCGGCCCCGCGTGCAGGGTGGGGCGTGCGCGCGGTCGGGGAGGTGGTCCGCGCGACGGCCGGCGCGCTGACCGACCTCGTGCTGCCGCGGATCTGCGCCGGGTGCGGCCTGCCCGGCGTGCTGCTCTGCCGCACCTGCGCCCGGGCGTTCGCCCGGCCGCACCTGGCCCAGCCGCGGCGCTTCCCGGCCGGCTTCCCGCCCACGGTCGCCGCGGCGGCCTACGCCGGGCCGGTGCGTCCGGCGGTCAACGCGTTCAAGGAGCACGGGCGGGCGGAGCTGGTCCGGCCGCTGGGTGCGGCGCTGGCGCTGGCGGTCGCCGCCGTGCGGGCCGGCGTGTCCGGTGCGGGTCCGGGCACGCCGGTGCTGCTAGTGCCGCTCCCGGCGACGCGGGCGGCCCTGCGGACGCGGGGGCGCGACCACGTCGCGGAACTCGCCCGGGCTGCAGTGGGGGTGCTGCGCACCGAGGGGGTGCCGGCCGGGGAGGCGCGGCTGCTGCGCCGCAGGGGCCGGGTCGCGGACTCCGCCGGGCTGTCGGCCGCGCAGCGCCGAGCGAACCTGGCCGGGACCTTCGCCGTGCACCCCCGCCGGGAGGTCCCGCGCGGGACGCTGCTGGTGCTCGTCGACGACGTGGTGACCAGCGGGGCCACGCTCACCGAGGCCGCCGCCGCGCTGGGCGGGACACGCCGGGACGACACGCCGGTGCTCGCCGCCGTGGTGGCCGCGACGCCGCGCCGGGACCCCCGACCCGGTTCCGCGGCACCACCTGCGTGGACGTCCACCGACCGGTGACCCAGGTCACGTCGGGGGGTGCGGTCGACTGTCGGGACACCTGGTGGACGACTAGCGTTCAACCGGACACACACCCGTACTACCGGGAGGTCTCATGGAGATCGTTGTCCGCGGCCGGAACGTCGAAGTGCCGGAACACTACCGCCAGCACGTCGAGGACAAGGTCGGTTCGCTCGACCGCTTCGACGGCAAGCTCAAGATGCTCCGGATGGACGTCGAGCTGTTCCACGAGAAGAACCCACGACAGTCGTCGAACTGCCAGCGCGTGGAGATCACCCTGCGGGGCAAGGGTCCCGTCGTCCGCGCGGAGGCCAGCGCGCCGGACTTCTACGGTGCGCTCGACCTGGCCTGCACGAAGCTGGAGAACCGGCTGCGCCGGGCGGCCGACCGCCGCCGGGTGCACCACGGCCGGCGGACCCCGGCCAGCGTGCGGCTCACCGGCAACTCCGCCGAGCCGCTGCCCCCCGTGGAGCCCTCGGCTCCGGCCGCCGACCTGGAACCCGGGTTCGACGGCGAGCCGCTCGTCACCGACCTCGACGAGCACCTGCCCGGGCAGGTCGTCCGCGAGAAGCACCACCCGGCGACGCCCATGACCGTCGACCAGGCCCTCCACGAGATGGAACTGGTCGGTCACGACTTCTTCCTGTTCCAGTGCGCCGACACCGGACAGCCGACCGTCGTCTACCGGCGGCACGCCTACGACTACGGCCTCATCCGGCTGGTCGACGTGCCCCTGGACGGTGCGATGACGCACCTGGCCGCCCCCGCCGAGCCGGTGGCGGCGCCGCTCTGAGTCCCCGCGGAGTCGCTCGGTGACCAGATCGGTCACCGAGCGACTCCGCATCAGTCACCGGGCAGCCGGCCGAAGAGCACGGCGTCGGACCGGCTGCCGGTGCGGTCCTCCAGGCAGCCGCGCACCACCCCCTCCCGCCGGAACCCGGCCCGCTCGGCGGTGACCTGCGAGGCGGTGTTGGCGACGTCGGCGACCAGGTGCACCCGCGGGGCGCCGAGCCCCAGGGCCCACTCGGCGAGCGCGTGCGCCGTCTCGGCGGCATAGCCGCGTCCGCGCGCACCCGCGGCGATCCAGTAGCCGATCTCCGGGCCCAGCCGGCCGCCGCGGAAGTGCACTCCCGCCGATCCGACCAGCACGCCGTCGGCCTCCACGACGACCGGCATCCCGCGTCCCTCGGCGCGCTCGGCCGGGGCCACCTCGGCGACCCAGGCCCGCGCCAGCTCCCGCGTGTAGGGGAGGGCGAGGGCGGTGATCCAGCGCTGGATCCCCGGGTCCTGGCAGGCGGTGAAGACGGCGTCCTCGTCGTCGGGACGGTGCGGGCGCAGCAGCAGCCGCTCGGTGGCGACCACCTCGGTGGACAGGTCGACGTCGCTGAGGTCCATCCCCTCGGGAGCGGTCACCCGGACATGCTCAGGCGTTCCCCAGCACCCGGTCGACCGATATCTCGATGACCACCCGCGCCGGGTTCTCCCGCGGCTGCCGGTAGCGGCGGGCGTAGCGCTCGACGGCGTCGGCCACCGACTCGGCGTCGTCCCGCACGACCGCCGTCCCCTCTAGGGTCAGCCACCGGCGGCCGTCCACCTGGCACACCGCGACCTGGGCCTGCCCGTCCCGCACGTGGCGGGCCTTGGCCGAGGTGCCCGAGGTGATGACGCGGGCGGTCGCGGTCTCCGGGTCGAACGTGACCCCGACCGGCACGACGTGCGGGCTGCCGTCGGCGCGCAGCGTCGTCAGCGTCGCCAGGTGCCGCTCCGTGAGGAAGGTGAGCGTGTCGGGGCTCAGGGTGCGCGGGTCTGCTGCCACCGGCGGAGGGTATGTGCGCAGATCCTGGTGCCGGCAGGCGGGCCGCCTACTCTGGGTCCGTGGTGTTCTCGAGGATCCTCCGTGCCGGTGAGGGAAAGATCGTCCGTCGGCTGAACAAGATCGCCGATGTGGTCGAGTCGCTGGCCGACGACTACGTCGACCTGACCGACGCCGAGCTGCGGGCCAAGACCGACGAGTTCAAGGAGCGGTACGCCGACGGGGAGACCCTCGACGAGCTGCTCCCCGAGGCCTTCGCCGTCGTCCGGGAGGCCGCGACCCGCACGCTGGGCCAGCGGCACTTCCGCGTGCAGATCATGGGCGGCGCGGCGCTGCACCTGGGCAACATCGCCGAGATGCGCACCGGTGAGGGCAAGACGCTCACCGGCGTCCTGCCGGCGTACCTCAACGCGCTGACCGGCGAGGGCGTGCACGTCATCACGGTCAACGACTACCTGGCCAAGCGCGACGCCGAGTGGATGGGCCGGGTGCACCGGTTCCTCGGGCTGTCGGTCGGCACGATCCTCTCCGGTGAGCGGCCGGCGCACCGGCGCGAGCAGTACGCCTGCGACATCACCTACGGCACGAACAACGAGTTCGGCTTCGACTACCTGCGCGACAACATGGCCTGGAGCAAGGCCGACCTGGTGCAGCGCGGGCACAACTACGCGGTCGTCGACGAGGTCGACTCGATCCTCATCGACGAGGCGCGCACCCCGCTGATCATCAGCGGCCCGGCCGAGTCGGCCGGCAAGTGGTACCAGGAGTTCGCGCGGATCGTCCCGCTGATGAAGCGCGACCTGCACTACGAGGTGGAGGAGGCCAAGCGCACGGTCGCCGTCACCGAGGAGGGCGTGGAGTTCGTCGAGGACCAGCTCGGCATCGAGAACCTCTACGAGGCCGTCAACTCGCCGCTGATCAGCTACCTGAACAACGCGCTCAAGGCCAAGGAGCTCTACCACCGCGACCAGCAGTACATCGTCAGCAACGGCGAGGTGCTCATCGTCGACGAGTTCACCGGCCGCGTGCTGTCGGGCCGGCGCTACAACGAGGGCATGCACCAGGCCATCGAGGCCAAGGAGAAGGTGCAGATCAAGGACGAGAACCAGACGCTCGCCACGATCACCCTGCAGAACTACTTCCGGCTCTACGAGAAGCTGTCGGGGATGACCGGCACCGCCCAGACCGAGGCTGCCGAGCTCTCCCAGACCTACAAGCTGGGCGTCGTCCCGATCCCGACGAACCGCCCGATGGTCCGCATCGACCGCTCTGACGTCATCTACAAGACCGAGAAGGCCAAGCTCGAGGCCGTCGTCGAGGACATCGCCGAGCGGCACGAGGCCGGGCAGCCGGTCCTGGTGGGCACCGCGAGCGTGGAGAAGTCCGAGCTGCTGGCGAAGTACCTGCTCCGCCGCGGCATCCCGCACGAGGTGCTCAACGCCAAGAACCACGCCCGGGAGGCGACGATCGTGGCCCAGGCCGGCCGGCTGGGCGCGGTCACCGTGGCCACCAACATGGCCGGTCGCGGCACCGACATCCAGCTCGGCGGCAGCCCCGACTTCATCGCCGACGAGACGCTGCGCGCCCGCGGCCTGACCCCGACGGAGACCCCGGAGGAGTACGAGGCCGCCTGGGACGACGCGCTGGCCGTGGCGAAGAAGCAGGTCGAGGAGGAGCACGAGCAGGTCGTGGAGGCCGGTGGGCTCTACGTGCTGGGCACCGAGCGGCACGAGAGCCGCCGGATCGACAACCAGCTGCGTGGCCGCTCCGGCCGTCAGGGTGACCCGGGGGAGTCGCGCTTCTACCTCTCCCTCGGCGACGACCTCATGCGCCGGTTCAACGGCCCGATGCTCGAGTCGATGATGAACACCCTGCGGGTGCCCGACGACCAGCCGATCGAGTCCAAGATGGTCAGCCGGGCGATCCTGTCGGCGCAGACCCAGGTCGAGCAGCAGAACTTCGAGATCCGCAAGAACGTCCTCAAGTACGACGAGGTGCTCAACCGCCAGCGCACCGTCATCTACGACGAGCGGCGCAAGATCCTCGACGGCGAGGACCTCGCCGACCAGGTCCAGCACATGCTCGACGACGTCGTCGGCGCCTACGTCGACGGCGCGACGCAGACCGGCTACGCCGAGGACTGGGACCTCGACCAGCTGTGGGCCGGGCTCAAGGCGCTCTACCCCGTGGGGCTGGACCGCGACGAGCTGCTCGAGCGGGTCGCCGACGGGGAGCAGGCCGCGCTGGACGGGGGGACGCTGCGGTCGGAGCTGCTGGACGACGTCCACCGTGCCTACGACGAGCGCGAGGGTGCGCTCGGCGCCGAGGTGATGCGGGAGCTGGAGCGGCGGGTGCTGCTCAGCGTGCTGGACCGCAAGTGGCGCGAGCACCTCTACGAGATGGACTACTTGCGGGCCGGCATCCACCTGCGCGCGATGGCCAACCGCGACCCGGTCGTGGAGTACCAGCGCGAGGGCTTCGACATGTTCAACGCGATGCTCGACGGCATCAAGGAGGAGTCCGTCGGCTTCCTGTTCAACCTCGAGGTCAAGACCAAGGAGCAGCAGGACGAGGAGGCCCGCGCCAAGCAGGCCGAGGCCGAGGCGAAGGCCCTGGCCGCGGCCCAGGAGGGGACGGCGCGGGTGCTGGCCCGCCAGCAGGCTGCCGCCGCGGCCGCGGCGTCGGCCGCCACCACGTCCAACGGCTCGGGCTCGGGTGCGGGCACCGCTCCGGCGGGTGCCCCGGCCGGGGCGACGTCGCCGGGGAAGACCACGGGGACGACGCCGGCCAAGGCCGCGCCGGCCGCGCGCCGCAGCGCGGGAGCGGGGCCGGGCAAGAAGACGGCGAAGCCGGTGGCACGTGCCGCGGCCGCTCCGGCTGCCCCCGCGGTGGAGGAGGAGCCGGTGTCCTCGGGTACCGGTCCCCAGCTGGCCGTCAAGGGCCTGGACGAGCCCCGTCGGCAGGAGAACCTGACCTACTCCGCGCCGACCCTGGACGCCTCGCCCAAGGAGGGCGGCGCGGCCAAGGCGGCCAAGACCGTGACCGTCAGCGGCTCCAAGGAGCCGTCGCGCAACTCCCCGTGCCCCTGCGGCTCGGGCAAGAAGTACAAGTTCTGCCACGGGGCGGCCAAGTAGCGGGCGACCTCCTCGTCCTCCACCGGCCCCTGCGAGGGGCCGGGTGGCCCAGCTGATCGCGCAGGGCCGTGCAGCGCCCCCGCCGGCCTCGTGCCGGCGGGGGCGCTGCCGTCCTGGTGGGGCGCTGCCGTCCTGGTGGGGCGCTGCCGTCCTGGCGGGGCGCTGCCGTCCTGGCGGGGCGCTGCCGTCCTGGCGGGCTGCGGGTCCGCGCAGGGGCGGTCAGCCGATCTGCAGGGCCGTGCAGCGCCAGCGGCCGTCGATCCCCTCGAGCCGCGCGGCCACGGCGTGCGCCCGTCCCGATCTGCGGGCCACGGCGCTGATCTCCGCGACGCCGTCCACCGGTTCGCACACGTGCACCGGACCCAGCAGGACCGGTGCCGTGCCACCGGCACACCAGGCCGGTCGTGGCCGGGCGGCAAGGCCGGCGTAGAGGTTCGGCGCGGTCAGGCGCTGCGCCTGGGCGAGGGGCCGGAGCCCGGCCAGACCCTCGAGGACCAGCAGGAGCAGGCGCCGTCCGGCGAGACCCGGCTCGGGCAGGTCGTTGCGGGAGGACCAGGTCGGGCCGAAGTCGGCCGCGCGCCGGTGCACGTCACGGGGTCGGGGCCCCGGGCGGTGCGGCGCGCGCGGTGGCGTGACCCCGTGCCGGACCAGGGGCAGGGCGGGCCGCTGGCTGACCGGCGGCTGCGGAGTCGGGACGACGGTCAGCCGGAACGTCCGGAGCGCAGGCGCGTCGGCCGGGGTGCTGGCGGACGCGGCGGCGGGTGGCGCGGTCATCACGGGTGCTCGCTCTCTGCGGGTGCGGTCGGGTCGGCCGGTGCGCGCAGCACCTGGCCGGGGAGGAGGAGGTCGGGGTCGTCGCCGATCACCGCGGCGTTGGCGGTCCACCAGGCGGCGACGGCTCGGGTGACCTCTGCGGCCGCGGGGTCGCCGCCGGTGCGGGCGCGCAGGTCGGCCGCGGCGACGTCCCAGAGGCAGTCGCCGCGGACGACGACGTACCGGCCGTCCGGCCAGTCGGGGACGGGAGGGGGTGTCGGGCGCCCGGTCGCCGTACCGGGGTCCGGTGCGGCGCCTGGCGCGGGGTCCGGCGCGGCGGAGGGCGCGGAGTTTGCTGACGGGGGTGGGGGCGGTGCGGGTGCCGGGGCCGCCGGCCAGTCCGGCACGGGGCCGGCGTCCGGCGGTGACTGGACGGCAGCCGGCAGCGACTGGACGGCGGCGGCCGGAGCCGTGGCGGGCACGCAGCCGGACAGGACCGGCACGCCCACCGTCAGGCCCACCCCGAGCGCCACGGCGGCGGCCTGCCGGGCGCCCGCGGGCAGCAGCAGCCGGCCGGCCCCGCGCGCGGCGGCCCCCAGCAGGCCGGGGGCGACGGACAGCGCGGTGAGCAGCAGGCCGAGCGCTCCCCAGCCCCAGGCGGTCCACGCCGCCAGACCGACGAGTGCGACGAGGAGCGTCTCGGGGCCGGACGCGTCGGCCACCGCCTGCGGAGCGGTGAGGACCGCCGGATCGGGCAGCCCGCGCGTGAGCACGGACAGCAGCGCCGCGACGGCCGCCATGACGGCGGCGGTGGCGGCCAAGCGGCGCAGTGACATCGGGACCTCCTCGGGGACCCGGCTACTACAGCAACCAAACGTCACCAAACGCAAGGGATGTGCACAGAGGTACGCTCCCGCCGTGCGATGGCAGCAGTTGTTCGCCGAGCTGTCGGCGGAGCTCGAGGCGTCGGAGATCGCGGCGGAACGAGCGGAGGACGCTGCGCGGGCCCGGCTGGAGATCGGCGCCGTCCGCTTGGCGGACCGGCTCGGGGGCGCGGTGGGTCGCGAACTCGCGGTGCGCTGCCGGGGAGCGGGAGAGCTGCGGGGAGTGGTGACCGAGCTCGGGCCGGACTGGTTGCTGCTGACCGAGGCCGGGGCGCGCGAGGTGCTGGTCGCGGTCCCGGCGGTGCTCACCGTGGCCGGGCTGGACCGGGGGACCGCGGTGCCGGCCGGGGGCGATGTCGCGCGGCGGCTCGACCTGCGCTGGGCACTGCGCGGTCTGGCCCGCGACCGCGGGTCCGTGCAGGTGCTGCTCGACGACGGAGGCGCGCTGACCGGCACGATCGACCGGGTGGGCGCCGACTTCCTGGAGCTCGCCGAGCACGCGGTCGACCAGCCCCGGCGGGGCGCGGCGGTGCAGGGGGTGCGGGCGGTGGCCCTCGACGCGGTCGCAGCGGTGCGGCGGCTGGCGCCCGGGGTGGACTAGGAGGGCTCGGCCCCCGTGCGGGCCTCCCCAGCCTCGGGCTCGAGCTCCGGCACGTCGCCGGAGCGGGCCTCGGCGTAGCGCTGCTGGATGAAGCGCTCCAGCTCGTCGACCTCGACCCGCCACTGGCCGCGGCCGCCGATCTGGATGGCGATCAGCTCCTTGCGGCGGACGAGCGCGTACACCTGCCGCCAGGAGACGTTCAGGATCTCCGCCACGTCGGCGAGGGTCAGGAAACGCGGTGTGGGCATCGGCGGTCTCTCATCCGGGGTCGCGGTCAGTCTGTCAGCCCTCCGGAGGCATCGGCCCCCGCGTCCACACCCGAACGTGTGGACAACCGGTGCACGTCACCGTGCGCGTCCCGCATCATCTGCGTCCGACCGTCGGCTCCCGGCGGGGTACGACGGGCGGCGCGGCCGCCCACGGCGGACGGAGGCGGCACCGGTGACGAGCGTGCGGACGGGCCCGGCGGCGGCTCCGGCGGCCTCGGCGGCTCCCGCGCCGACCGGGCGGGTGCGGGGGCCGGTGCCCCGGCGGGTGCGGCCGCCTCGCTGGCTGGACCTGCGGCTGGTGCTCGGCGTGCTCCTGGTGCTCGTGTCGGTCCTGCTCGGCGCCCGGGTGGTCGCCGCGGCGGACACGACCGTGCCCGTCTGGTCGGCGTCGGGCGACCTCGCGGCGGGGACCGTGCTGTCCGCCGACGACCTGGTCGCCGTCGACGTCCGCCTCGACGACGCGGCCGACCGCTACCTCGCCACGAGCACCCGGCCCGAGGGGCGCACGCTCGCCCGCGCGGTCCGCGACGGGGAGCTCCTGCCCCGCTCGGTGCTCGAGGACGTGCCCGACCTCGTCCAGCTCGCCCTCCCCGTGCAGGCAGGATTCGTGCCGCCGGGTCTGACCCGCGGCCAGGTGGTCGACGTCTACGCCGTCGCGGACCCCGCCGCCGGCGCCACGGGCACCGCGGACGGGCAGGTGACGCTGGTCGTCGGGACCGCGCCGGTGCAGGCGGTCTCGGGACGGACGGACGGCGTGCTGTCGGCCTCGGCCACGACGGTGCAGGTCGTCGTGTCGGTGGCAGCGGACTCCGCCGACGACGTGCTGGCGGCGATCGCGGGTCGGCCGCTCGTCGTGGTGGTGCGCGGGTCGGTCGACGGAGCCGCGCCGTCGGCGGCCACGGTCCCGTCGACCGGGCCCACGTCGTCGGCTCCCGCGGGGCCGACGGGCTGATGGCACTGCAGGTCTTCACCGCGGTCACCGGCGCGGCGTGGGAGTCGGCGCTGGTCGGTGCGCTGGACCGGGCGGACCACGGAGTGACGGTCGTGCGTCGCTGCGTCGACGTGTCCGAGCTGCTCGCTGCCGCGGCCACCGGCACGGGGCACGCCGCGCTGCTGTCGGCCGACCTCCGCCGCCTCGACGGCGACGCCGTGGCCCGGCTGGCCGCTGCAGGCGTGGCGGTCGTGGGCCTGGTCGAGCCCGGGGACGAGCGCGCCGCCGTCCGCCTGCAGGCCTGGGGTGTGGTGCACGTGCTGCCCGCCGACGCCGCCGCCGAGGAGATCGCCGACGCGCTGCGGGAGGCCGTGGCCGGCGGGCCGCCGCGGAGTCGCGACGTCGCCGACCCGCGGGCCGCGCTCGCCGGGACCGGCCGTCCCGAGCCCCGTGCCGAGCGCGCTGGTGGCGACGGCGCCGTCGTCGCCGTCTGGGGGCCCACGGGTGCCCCGGGCCGCACCACGGTGGCGGTCGGGCTGGCCGACGAGGCGGCTCGCCTCGGGGTGGAGACGCTGCTGGTCGACGCCGACGTGTACGGCGGCGTGGTGGCGCAGGTGCTGGGGTTGCTCGACGAGTCGCCAGGCCTGGCGGCGGCCGCACGCCGGGCGGCGGCCGGTGCCCTGGACGAGGCGGCGCTGCGCGCGCTGGCGTGGGAGGTCCGGCCGGGACTGGGCGTGCTGACCGGCCTGGCGCGGGCCGACCGGTGGCCGGAGCTGCGACCGTCGGCGGTGGTGCAGGTGCTCGAGGAGGCGCGACGGCTGGCGGCACTGACCGTCGTGGACTGCGGCTTCAACCTCGAGGAGGACGAGGAGCTCTCGTTCGACACCGCCGCTCCGCGGCGCAACGGTGCCACCACGGCGGTCCTGGAGTCCGCCGACGTGGTCGTCTGCGTGGGCGGCGCCGACCCGGTGGCCCTCCAGCGCCTCGTCCGTGCACTGGGTGAGCTGCGGGACGTGCTCCCGGACGTGGAGCCGCTGCTCGTGGTCAACCAGGTGCGGCGGGGACCGGTGCCGGGGGACCCGCGCCGGGAGATCGCCGAGGTCCTCGACCGGTTCGCCGGACGCGGGGTCGACTGCTTCCTGCCGGCCGACCGGCGGGCCACCGACGCCGCACTGGCCTCCGGTCGCGCGCTGGCGGAGGTCGCCCCGGCGTCGGCCCTGCGGGAGGGGCTGCGGGCACTGGCCGCGCAGGTGGCCGGCGTGCCGGCACCGGCTCCCCGGCGCAGCCGCCCGCGGCTCGGCCGGGCCGCGGGATGACCCGGACGGGAGCCGCACGGCGCCCGTGTGGCGGCGTCGGGTGGTGTGCGTAGCGTGGGCGGCCGGACCGAGGGGGGACGATGCTGGAGCGACTGACGACGATCGACGCGTCGTTCCTCTACCTCGAGGAGCCCGACGCCCCCATGCACGTCGCCGGCGTCCTCCTGCTGGAGGCGCCGCCCGGGGGGCTGGACGCGCTGGCGACGCTGGTCGAGGCACGTCTGCCGCTGGTCCCGCGCTACCGGCAGCGGGTGGTCGAGGTGCCCGGCCGGCTCGCCGATCCGGTGTGGGCCGACGACCCCGACTTCGACGTGGCCTACCACGTACGGCAGTCGGCACTGCCTCGGCCGGGGACCGAGGAGCAGCTGCTCGACCTCGTGTCGCGACTGACCGCCCGTCCGCTGGACCAGCGGCGTCCGCTCTGGGAGCTGTACCTCGTCGAGGGGCTGGCCGACGGCCGCGTCGCGGTGATCACCAAGACCCATCCGGCGCTCGTCGACGGCCTGGGGGCGGTCGACATCGCGCAGGTCCTGCTCGATCCCTCCCCGGACGCCCAGGTGCCGGAGGCCGAGCCGTGGCGACCGCGCCGGCTGCCCACCGGCGCGGAGCTCCTGCGCACGGCCGTGAACGAGTACGTCCAGCGGCCGTCCGTGGCCGTGGAGACCCTCGCCTCGGCGGTGACCGACGTGCGGTCGACCCTGACGCGGCTCGGCGGCGCCGCCTCGGGGTTCGTCCGAGCGGCGCGGTCGGCGGTCTTCCCGGCGCCGCAGAGCCCGCTGAACGTCGCCCGGGGACGGCAGCGGCGGGTGGCCGTCGCCCGCGCCGACCTCGAGGACCTGCGGGCCGTTCGCCGCGCCCACGGGGGGACGATCAACGACGTCCTGCTCACCGTCGTCACCGGGGCCCTGCGCGACTGGCTGCTCTCCCGCGGTGCCGCGGTGGTCGCCTCCACCTCGGTGCGTGCCCTCGT
This sequence comes from Blastococcus sp. CPCC 205250, assembly GCF_019799925.1. Taxonomy (GTDB): domain Bacteria; phylum Actinomycetota; class Actinomycetes; order Mycobacteriales; family Geodermatophilaceae; genus Trujillonella. The sequence continues at coordinate 48,042 of NZ_JABGCG010000013.1, forward strand.
GCCGGTGTCGGTGCAGGGGGACGAGGAGGCCGCGCCGGGCAACCGGGTCGCCAGCTACCTCGTCGACCTGCCGGTGGGCGAGCCCAACCCGCGGGTGCGGCTCGCCCGGCTCAGCTACGCGATGCGGGGTGTCGCCGGTTCCGGCCGTTCCGTCGGTGCCGACGCGCTGATCGCCCTGACCGGCTTCGCGCCGCCGACGCTGCACGCCCTCGGCGCCCGGGCGGCGCGGGGGCTGTCCCGGCGGATGTTCAACCTCGTCATCACCAACGTCCCCGGCCCGCAGGTGCCGTTGTTCGCCGCCGGCGCGCGGATGCTCGAGGTCTTCCCCGTGGTGCCGCTGGTGCGCGGGCAGGGGCTGTCCATCGGCATGACGAGCTACGACGGGCGGGTCTACATCAGCCTGAACGCCGACCGCGACACCGTCGGCGACGTCGACCTGCTGGCCGACCTCATCGAGCAGGAGACGGCCGAACTGGTCGAGGCCTCGCGCTGACCCGTCGGGCCGACCGGCTCCGCGGATGACCTGGGCGGCGGCCGGGATACGGTCGTCGCTCCACCGATGGAGGGAGTTCCCCGGGTGCGCGTGTACCTGCCGGCGACGACGACCGTGCTGCGGACGCTCGTGGACGAGGGCCGACTGGTCGGGCCGCACACCGCCTTCGCCGTGACCGCGGTGCTGCGTGGGCACTACGCGGTGAGTGAGGCCGAGGCCGACACGGAGGAACTCGAGTACGCGGCCCTGCTCGCCGCCGCCCGCGCCAGCCTGCGCCTGCTGGACGTCGACCCGCTCGCGCCCCGACGGCGGGCGGTCGTCGCCGCCGACGTCACCGACGACGCGATCGCCACGCTCGACGAGCCGCACATCGAGGCCGGCGCGGTCCGGGTGACCGCGGACATCGCCCTGCGCGACGTCGCCAGCGTGCACCTGGACGGCGCGGACGCCGAGGACGACGTCCGCGCGGCCGTGAACGTCGTCCTCGAGGCCGACCTCGGCAGCGAGGACGCCCAGTTCGTCGTGGACCAGGCCGAGGGGCACGAACTGGCCTGGTACGCCACGCAGGAGATCGGCCCGCTGCTCGACCTCCTCTGAGCGCGGCCCCCGAGGAGCCGGCCGGACGGTCACGGCGCCACGGGCGCGGGCGTGCGCCGCAGGGCCACCTGGACCCGCTGCGGTGTCCCCGCGTCGACCAGCCACCCGGACCCCGGGCGGACGGGAACGGGCGTGCGGGGCAGGCGCACGCCGAGCAGGTCCCCGTCACCCGGGCCCGGGCACAGCAGCAGTCCGCTGCGCCGGCGGCGAAGGGCGGCAACGGGTCCCCGGTAGACGCTCGACAGCTCCGCGGGCGCGCCGGAGACCACCGCGACGACACCCTCCGGCGGGTGGGCGGTCATCGCGGCGACGACCGGCGTCTCGGCCACCGTGCCGTGGTCGTCGACGACGACGACCGCGGATCGGCCCGCCAGCGAGCCGGTCCAGGCGGTCCAGCCGGCCAGGTCGGTGGCGTCGAGGTCCGTCGGAGCGGCACCCGCCGCGACCGGCAGGGAGGCTCGTGCCGCCGTCCTGCCACCGGGCCCGGTGACCCGCAGGACGGGGGTGCCGGTGGCGGCCAGGTGCGCGGAGACCGCGGCGAGCACGGCCGACCGGCCGCTGCCCGGAGGGCCGGCCACCAGCAGCCCGCCGGACCGCCGCAGGTCGACGGTGAGCACGTGCCCCTCGTCCCCGCCGGGACCCACGGGCACGGTCGTCGACGGGAGGTCTGCGCCCCCGCCGGGCGGCGGCAGGGGCAGTGCCGGGTCCGGTGCCAGGACGGGGAGACGCAACGCCGACGAGCGGGGCGGCACGGTGGCGCCTCCGACGGGGAGGGGCCGCGGGAGGGCGAGCTGGCACTCCCAGGCGGCCTCACCGAGCAGCGCCCGGCCGGGCGGGCGGTGCTCCGGGACGGCGCGCGCGGCGATCCCGGCCACTCCGTAGTCGGCCCGGTCCGGCAGGGGAAGCACCAGCCGGGTGCCGACGGCGGCGGCGAGCCGGCCCCCGGGCACCGCGCGGTCGGCGGTGAGCAGGCACGTCATCCCCGCCGCGCCGCCCTCTCGGACGAGCCGCAGCAACGCGGCCGACCCGCGTGCGGGATCGGCCTCGTCCAGCTGCGCCGACAGTGACTCCACGCCGTCGACCAGCAGGAGCAGCCGGGGCGTCGACCTGCCGGTGGCCCGGCGTTCCGCCACCTCGGCGGCCAGCCGGTCGACCAGCCGCACGCTGCGCAGCGGGTCGTCGGCGCCGACGACGGTCCCGGTGTGGGGGAGGCCCGCGGCGGCACGGGCGAGAGCACCCCCATCGTGGTCGAGCACGTGAACGTGCACCTCGTCGGGGGAGCAGGAGGTGGCCGCCTCGGCCAGCACGGTCCGCAGGAAGGTGCTGCGTCCGCTGGCCGGGCCACCGACGGCGAGCCACCCGCCGCCCACGCCGAGGTCCACGGTCAGGGCCTCCTGGCGCTGCACGTCGGGACGGTCGACGAGCCCGGCCACGAGTACCGGTCCCGAGCCGGCAGGCACGGGCGCGGGAGCGCACCCGAGGTCGGGGACGGTGACCTGGTCCGGGAGCGGCGGGCACCACGGCCGGTGCGGCCGCCGCACCCCCGTCCGGTCGGCGCGCTGTACGAGCTCCCGGACGAGCCGGGCCAGGTCCGTGGGGCCGGTGCCGTCCGGGAGGCCGACCGCGGTCCCGTCGTCGGGCCACGTCCACCGGCGGACCCGCGGGCGATCCGGGTCCGGGGCGGGGCGGCACGCCACACGGGCGGCCTGGAGCAGCACCGAGGCGGAGGCGCCGACCCGGAGATAGGCCCGGCCCGGGCGCCGTGCGGGCAGGGAGGCGGCCGCGGGCGTGCCGAGGACGTCCCGGGAATCCGACTCGTCGGTGGTCCGCAGGCACACGCGCAGGCTGCAGTTCGCCCGGATCTCCGGGGACACCACGCCGGCGGGCCGCTGCGTGGCCAGCACCAGGTGGACGCCGAGGGAGCGACCCCGTTGCGCGATGGCGACCAGCCCCGGCACGAAGTCGGGCAGTTCCTCCGCCAGTCCCGCGAACTCGTCGACGACGATCACCAGCCGCGCCAGATCGGCCTCTTCGGGCAGGTCGGCGACGTCGGCCACCCCTGCCCCGGCGAGCACGGTCTCCCGGCGCACCAGCTCCGCGCCCAGCGAGCGGAGCGCCCGCGCGGTGGTCCGTGCGTCCAGGTCGGTGACCACGCCGACGGTGTGCGGCAGGTCCGCTGCCTCGGCGAACGCCGCTCCACCCTTGTAGTCGACGAGCATGAAGGAGCAGCGGTCCGGCGGGTGGGCGAGGGCCAGTCCCGCGATCAGGGTCTGCAGCAGTTCCGACTTGCCCGCCCCCGTCGTCCCGGCGACGAGGGCGTGCGGCCCGTCCCGGCACAGGTCCACGGCGACCGATCCCTCGACCGACCTGCCCAGGACCGCCCGCAGCACCCCCCGGTGCCGGGACCAGCTGCCCGCCGCCTGCGTGGGCCCGTCGGCCAGCACCGTGGGTGGGAGCAGCTCCAGCAGGCGGACCGCCGTCGGGAGGCCCCCCGCACCGGCCGCTGGGGTGGACAGCGGCGCCAGCTCGCGCACCACGGCTGCCGCGGTGGACGGGGCCGGGTGGTCCACCACGAGGTCCCGGACCGGCGAGCCGGGCAGGTGCAGGTGGGCGGCGGACCCCGTCTCGCCCGTGATCCGGACGACGGCGGTCGTCTCGCGGGGAGATGCCGTGGTCGTGGCCAGGATGAGGACACCCCTGTCCCGCACGGCGTGCAGGGCCGCGGAGAACCTCGGGCCTGCGGGCCGGTCGAGCACGACCAGGAGGAACGCCGGAGCCGGCTGGAGCGAGCCGGGGCGGGCCGCTTCGCCGGCCCGGCGGGCGACCGCCGCGTCGAGCCAGGCCAGATCGGCCCGGTCGGTGTCGGCCGCCGATGCCCTCGCCACGCGGACGTCGGGGGAGTCGAGGTGGGGGGACCACCGCAGAAACCGCCAGTCGTCCAGCCCCTCCGGCGTGGTGAGGACGCCGATCTCGAGGTCCGCGGGGGAGAGGAGGGCACACGTCTGTGCGAGGACGCCGGCCACCACCCCGAGGGAGCGCGTGCGGGGGGCGACGACGGTCAGGCCGCCCGTGGCCGCCAGGTCGACGGTGACAGGGAGGTCGTCGCACGTCTCGGGTGTCCGGGTCCCGTCGGGCGCCATCCGGATCACGCGCGTGGCGCCCGTTCCGCGTCCCAGCCGGACGACGAGGGCGCCGGGCTCGCCGCGGCGTCGTTCCCACAGCGGTGCGGTGCGGCGCCGGACCGCGCCGGCCAGGCGGGCGAGGTCCGGCACCGCCAGGTCCGCCGCCCGGCGGTCGTCGCGCACGGCCTCGGCCACCAGCTCCCGGGCCCGGGCGGCGTCCGCCGCGTGGGTCGCGGCGTCGCGGCGGTGCGACCGTCGGCCGCTCCACCGGTCACCCAGCCAGGTGCCCAGCGCGACCAGGGGACTGAGGAGGGCGAAGAACAGGAAGGTCGGAGTCGCGAACACCCACGCCCCGAGCGCACCGGCCGCGGCCGGGACCAGCATCGCGATCCAGGCGAGCCGGCGTCGCGCCGGCGGGGTCGGGTCCGCGGGGAGGCGGACCTCGACCTCCGGACGTGCGAGAGGCGCCGGGGCGGCCGGGTGCAGGGACGTCCGGCCGCCCGGCGCCGGACCTCCCGGGAGCCTGGATCCGCGCGGCCCGCGCACCACCAGCGCCGACGAGCCGATGCGGAGGACCGCGCCGTCGCGCCACTCGACGGGCTCCGTGCCGACGGGTACGCCGTCGAGCCGGCTGCCGTTGACCGACCCCGCGTCGTGGACGGACACCCGCCCCGCGCCTACATCGAGGACCACGTGGCGGCGGGAGACGTCGGGGTCGTCCACCGCGATGTCCGCAGCGGTGCCCCGGCCCACGGTGTGCCGGCCGGCGGACAACGCGACGCTGCGACCGGTGTCCGGGCCACCGACGACGTCCAAGGCCAGGGCGCTCGTGGGCACGGGCGGACGGGGACCCGGTCGGCCGAGACCCAGGACGGCGCCGTGCGCCAGGGACGCCGACCTCAGGGACGTCTCCGGACCGAGCATCGTCGACCCGCTCCAGATCGCCGACGCTTCGCCACCGACCACCTCCGCCAGCTCCTCCGCGACGGCACCCAACAGGGTCTCGTCCGGCGCGGTGACCTCCACGTCGAGGGGCCCGGCGGGGCCGACCACCGTCCAGCGGCGCGTCGCCGGACGACCGGGCGACGGGTCAGTGCTCACGCGGTGATCGTCGGCACGAGCGCCCGGTCCCGGGCCCCGTCCAGCCGATCTGTGGACGGCGGGACGACCTGTGGACGCTCAACGCCTCTCGTCCGGCCGGCGTCCTAGCGTCCGCCGTGACCGGGGAGGGCCCGGATCGGAGGAGGACACGTGAAGGTCGACATCGCCACGCTGCAGTCGATGGCGGGACAGTGCAGGGCGGAGGCGGCGGAGACGACGGCCCGGCAGACGACCCTGTCGAGCAACGTCAACACCTCGGTGCTCGACGGCTGGACCGACAGCCAGGCCGCGGTGCGCTTCACCGAGCTGTACGAGCAGTGGCGGCTGGCCGCCCAGGGCGTCGCCGACGCGCTGACCGGCATGGGCGGGCTGCTCGCAGGAGTCGCCGACTCCTACCAGCAGCACGAGGCCGAGATGGCGGCGCGGATCGGGGCGCTGCTCTGACTCGCGGCTCCGGGCGGCGAGCGGTCTGCCGCAGCCGGATCAGGGAGCCGCGGGAGCCGGCAGCCCCGACCGGCCGGCCCGCCGGTCCAGCAGCCGACCTCGCAGCTCCGGCACCCGCTCCCACGGCAGGATCGACAGGATCGCGACGCAGTGCGGCAGGAAGACGATCGTGACGCCGGCGAACACCATCAGGTGGAAGCCGATGAGGAAGGCGACCAGGGCGACCCGGGCTCGGTCCCGCCAGACGAACAACATCAGGACGGCCAGCGCCTCGAGCACGATCATCACCCACTGCATCGACTCGAGCAGCCAGGGGAAGTCGAGCGTCCAGTCCGACAGCGGGGTGCCACGGCGGATGACGGCTCGGGCGAGGGTGGCGCCGGTCGGCCAGTCCCAGCCGCCGAAGCGGATCTTCGCCCAGGCCGCCAGGAAGTACGTGAGCATCACGGTGACCAGCACCGCCGCCATCGCGAATCCCGCGGCCTCGGACCGGCGCCGGTCGCGCCACCGGGCGGCGCCGACGGTCGGCAGGACGGCGAGCAGCACGAGGAAGGCGATCCGGTCGTGGTCCACCTTCCCGTAGCTCATCGCGATGACCATCCACTCGAAGTAGAGGAGGAACACCCCGGTACCGAGCAGACGGGGGGCGCGCCCGGTCGCCGCTACCAGCGCCGTGAGCAGGAGCGCCCACTGCACGACGGTGACCACCGTGTGCGTCGGGGTGGGGAGGTGCAGCAACCGGCCGACCGTCAGCGGCGCGTACCACTCCGGCGGGACGTTCGCGTGCGCCTTGACCCACGAGGTGGTGAGCCAGACATCGACCCAGATGAACAGATAGGCGATGGTCCGCATGACCGCGACGCGCGTCAGCGGCACGGGGCGGAACCACCAGGCGGGGCTGAGCGGCAGCGGACCAGGGGTGGTGCCCGAGGCGGGGGCTGAGGTGGCCGGCCGGCTCACGGGTTCTGCTCCAGGTCGTGGTCGACGACGACCGTGTCGGTGTACTCGCCGGTGCGCTGGCCGTCGACCAGTTCGAAACGGCGGTGGATCACCTGGACCTCGACCAGCGGCTCCGCGTCGGGGTGGCGCTCGGCGTAGGTGTCGGCGAGCAGGCCGAGCAGCTCGGGTTCCTCCTGCATCCGGGGCAACTGACCCTCGAACTCGGCCCGGCGCAGACCCACCTCGCCACCGGAGAGACGCACCTCCTCACCGCTGCCGGTGAGGCCCACCACCCGGGTCGAGACGACGGGGGCGTTGGGGTCGGCGCGGGTCGAGTACATGCGGAAGGGGCCGAAGGGGAAGTCCGAGTCGTTGCCCCAGACGGTGCCGGTCATGACGACGGCGAACACCACGGCGGTGACAGCCAGCCGCACCCAGCGCGACGTGCGGGAGAGGCGCACCACCTCCGTGGCAGCGGCGCTCTCGGCCGTGGAGAGCTGAGACACCACGACATCGTAGGATCGGCGCCCGTCCAGACGGGTCACCGACGCGTGCCTGGGCACCGCCCCCGGGTCCGGCCCGCGGTCGCTGTCCCGCGCCTCCGGTGCCACCACCAGCAACGACGCCGGGAGCGCCCACATGCAGTTCGGTCGGTACTACGAGGAGTTCGAGGTCGGGGCGGTCTACAAGCACTGGCCCGGCAAGACGGTCACCGAGTACGACGACCACCTGTTCTGCCTCATCACCATGAACCACCACCCGCTGCACCTGGACACGCACTACGCAGGGGAGACGACCGACTTCGGCAAGAACGTCGTCGTCGGCAACTACATCTACTCGCTGCTGCTGGGCATGAGCGTCGCCGACGTCTCCGGCAAGGCGATCGCCAACCTCGAGGTCGAGTCGCTGCGGCACGTCGCGCCGACCTTCCACGGCGACACCATCTACGGCGAGACGACGGTCCTGGACAAGACCGAGTCGAAGTCCAAGGACGACCGCGGCGTCGTCTACGTCGAGACCATCGGCTACAAGCAGGACGGCACCGTCGTCTGCATCTTCCGGCGCAAGGTGATGGTGCCCAAGCGCAGCTACGGCGATGCCCGGGGCGGCGAGCAGCCCGGCCGCCCGGTGCCGACGCCCCGCTGACGCCGCGCTGATGCCGCGGGCCGGCGGCGGTCGCACCCGCCGCCGGTCTCCCGCCGGGGATCAGCGGGGCAGCACGCCCCAGCTGCCCAGGCTCTCGAGCAGACCGTCGGTGCAGGACAGCTCCGCGAGGTCGGCGGCGGTGGCGAACACGACGTCGTCGGCGTCGTCGCCGGCCACGGGGACGGCTGCCGGGTCGAGCAGGGCGCAGGCCAGGTCCACGACGTCGTAGAGGACGCCCGGACCGGGGACGCGCACCCGCCCGACCACCGCGCCGGCGCGCACCGGCAGGCCGGTCTCCTCGAGGACCTCCCGCTCGACGGCGGTGGTCAGCGACTCGCCGGGCTCCACCCGGCCGCCGGGCACCGACCAGCGCCCGCGGCCGGGCTCGGTGCCCCGCCGGATGAGCAGCAGCCGGCCGGCGCTGTCGTGCACCACCGCCCCCACACAGGCCACCACGGCCGGGGGTGCATGGACACCCGACGCAGCCGGGGAGGCGCCGCCCACGTCGCCGTCGCCCGAGGCGCCGCCCACGTCGCCGTCGCCCGAGGGGCCGCCCACCGGCGCGGCGGGGAGGTCCTCGGCGGGCACGTGGCGGACGCTACGCCGTGGCCACCGCGCCCTCATGCTTGACGAACCCCCACGCCCCCAGGACGGTGTCTGCGATGAGTGCCTCCCCGGTCTGCCCCCGCTGCGGCGAGCGCCTCGCCGTCCGCCCCGGGGACTCGGCCCAGGCCTGGTGCCACGTCCACGGGGCGGTGACGCCCCTGCACCACACGGCGCTCATCGCCCACGACGCCATCGCCGCGGTCACCGCCGACGCCCGCGTGCCGGCGTGGGTGCCCGACCCGATGCCGGCCGGCTGGTCGGTCACGGGCATGGCCTGGGGCGGTGAGCCGGGGGCCCGCGCCATCGTCGTCGACTGCGCCGGGCCCGCGCCGCTGGGCGGCTCCGCCGAGCTCGTCCTCGTCGCCGAGGAGCCCGGCACCGGGGTGGGCTGCGGCTACGCCGGGCTGCCCGGCCTGGACCCCGGCGACGTCATCACCGGCCCCTCCTCGGCCGCCGTCGAGGCGGCCGGCCAGCGGGCGCCGCTGTGGGCCGTGCCGACCACCGACGACCGCGCGGCGTTCGTGGGCGAGGCCTACGGCGTGTGGCTGTGGCTGGTCATGTGGCCGATGTCGGCGGCGTGGCTGCTCGCCGAGGAACTGGAGCTCCTGGACCTGCGCGACCGCGTGTACCCCGACCTCCCGCTCGGCCCGCCGAGCGAGCACCTGCTGCCCGGCAGCTAGCGGACCGCAGCGCCTCGGATCACGGTCGGCGTGTCTCCGGCCGGGGCCCCTGGGGTGCGTGTTACCCATGTGGCCGGCCCGCCGGGCCACCCCGGCGGGCGCCCTCCGCCGGTGCCCTCAGCACCTGCGGAGGTGGCGGTGAACCTCAAGAAGGTCATCACCTGGCTGGTCGTCGCCTTCGTCGTCTTCTACGTCATCCAGGCGCCGGAGAAGTCGGCGGAGATCGTCAAGAGCGCGGGGGAGACCCTCGGTGACGCCGCGTCCTCGCTGGCCGACTTCGTCGGGTCGCTCGTCTAGGCCCGCGTGACCGACCCGGCCCCCGACCACCGTCCCGAGCGGTGGCGCAAGGACGCGGCCAAGTACCTGCTGCCCGGTGAGCAGCCGCCCGTCGTCGCCACCCGGCGGCACTGGGCGGTGCTCATCCTGCCCGCGCTCAAGGCGCTGCCGGTGCTGGCCCTCGGCGGCTGGCTGCTCGCGCTCGACCCGGACAACCGGATCACCAGCACCGCCGGCCTGCTCGTCGTCGCGGCCGCGCTGGTCTTCCTCGCGCTGCGCGCGGGCGAGTGGTGGATGCGCCACTTCATCGTCACCAACCGCCGGGTGCTGCTGACCAGCGGCATCGTCGTCCGCACCGTGGCCCTGCTGCCGCTGCGCCGGATCACCGACCTCACCTGGAAGGAGACCCTGCTCGGCCAGCTGCTGGGCTACGGCACCTTCCGTTTCGAGTCCGCCGGTCAGCAGCAGGCGCTGTCGGAGATCACCTTCCTGCCCCAGGCCGACGTGCTCTACCGCCGGGTGAGCCAGCTGCTGTTCGGCGTCGAGGGTGTCGAGGACGAGGAGGATGGCGGCGTCGAGCCCGTGGCCCAGCAGCGCACCGGGGAGCCGAGCGGGGCACCCACCGACGAGCCGGCCGGACGGCGGGACACCCAGCCCATCCCGCGCCCGCCGCAGGCCTCCTGACCGCGCCCCCGGCACGTACGGCAGGCTGACCGGCGATGCGGATCGACCTGCACACCCACTCCTCGGTCTCCGACGGCACGCAGACGCCGGCCGAGCTCCTCGCCACGGCGCGCGACGCCGGGCTCGACGTCGTCGCCCTCACCGACCACGACACCACCGACGGGTGGGCGGCGGCCGCGCAGGCCCGCCCGCGCGGGCTGACCGTCGTCCCCGGCATGGAGCTGTCCTGCCGGTGGATGCGGGCCCCGGGCAACCCGATCAGCCTCCACCTGCTGGCCTACCTGTTCGACCCCGCGCACCCCGCCCTCGCGGCCGAGCGCGCGCGGCTGCGCGAGGAGCGGCTGAGCCGCGGCGAGCGGATCGTCACGGCCCTGGCCGCGGCCGGCTACCCGGTCGAGTGGACCCGGATCGTCGCCGCCTCCGCCGGCGGGGTCGTCGGCCGGCCGCACGTGGCCCGTGCCCTGGTCGACGCCGGCGTCGTCGGCTCGGTCGACGAGGCCTTCGCCGACCTGCTGCACCACCGCAGCCCGTACTACGTGGCCAAGGCCGACACCGACGTCCTCGACGGCATCCGGCTGGTCCGCGCGGCCGGCGGGGTGCCGGTCTTCGCCCACGGCCTGGCCACCAAGCGCGGCCGCGTGGTCGACGACGACGCGATCGCCGCCATGGCCGAGGCCGGGCTGCTCGGCCTCGAGGTCGACCACCCCGACCACAGCGGGTCCGAGCGCGCCCACCTGCGCGGCCTGGCCGCCGACCTCGAGCTGCTGGTCACCGGCTCCAGCGACTACCACGGCAGCAACAAGACGACGCCGATCGCCGCCTGCACCACCGCGCCGGACCAGCTGGAGGCCCTCCTCGCCGCCGGTACCGGCAGCGCCCCGCTGACCGACTGACCCGCCGGGCCGTCGGCATGCGCGGCTAGCGTGGGAGCCATGGCGAGCGGACAGCTGGAGATGCCCGGCATGCCCCGCCGGCTGTTCGCGGCCACGCCCAGCAAGCTGGCCACCTTCACCGACTGCCCGCGCCGCTACCGGCACGCCTACCTGGACCGGCCGACCCCGCCGAAGGGTCCGGCGTGGGCGCACAACTCCGTCGGCTCGGGGGTGCACGCCGCCCTGCGGTCGTGGTGGGAGCTGCCGCTGCGGGAGCGCACGGCGGCCGCGGCCCGGCAGCTGCTGTACGGCGTGTGGTCACCCGCCGGGTTCCGCGACGCCGACCAGGCCCAGCGGTGGCGCGCCCGGGCCGCGGGCTGGATCACCGACTACGTGACCGGGCTCGACCCGGCCGAGGAGCCGGTCGGCACCGAGCGCCAGGTGGCCGCCACCACCGAGCGGCTGGCGCTGTCGGGGCGGATCGACCGGATCGACCAGCGCGGCGACGAGCTGGTGGTCGTCGACTACAAGACCGGCCGGGTGCCGAGCAGCGAGGACGAGGCCCGCGGCTCGACCGCGCTGGCCACCTACGTGCTCGGCGTCCGCCGCACGCTGCGCCGCCCGTGCAGCCGGGTGGAGCTGCACCACCTGCCCTCGGGCACCGTGGCGGCCTTCGAGCACACCGACCGGTCCCTGGCCAACCACGTGCGCCGCGCCGAGGACACGGCCGAGGACATCGAGCGGGCCACCGCGGCGCTGCACGAGGGGGAGGACGCCGACGCGGCCTTCCCCGCGGTGCCGGGGCGGCAGTGCGGCTGGTGCGACTTCCGCTCCAGCTGCGCACCGGGCCGGGCGGCCGGCCCGCAGCCCGAGACCTGGGCCTTCCTCGCCGAGGAGCAGCCGGCCCCGTCCTGAGCGCCCGGGCGGGGAGGCCCGAGCCTCAGGCGCTGACCGGCGCCGCCTCCGCCGTCCGCTCGAAGCCGGCCCGCACGATCGGGGACTGCCGCACCCGGACCGGCAGCGCGAGCAGCCCCTGCCGGAACGCCCGCAGCGCCCCGGTGGCCGCGGCGTCGGTGAGGCCCAGGCCGGGCATCGAGAACATCTGCCGCGCCCAGACCGGCAGCAGGGCGAACCCGAGCGTGGCCAGCCCGCCCCACGCCGGCCGGGCCGGGGTGAGCAGCTGCACCCAGGTCGGCATCGGCGGCAGGAGCAGCGTCCGGACGGCGTCGCGCGCCGCGGAGGTCGCCGCCAGCGAGGGACGCATGTCGGCGAAGTAGGCGTCCAGTGCGGCGACGGTGCGGGGCACGGTGTCCTCGGGCACCCCGACCAGGACGGCGGCGGTCACCTGCTCGGCCACGTAGCGGTCGGCGTCGTCGTCGGTCAGCGGCACCCCGGCCCGTCGGGCGGTCGTCAGCAGCGAGTCGACCTCGCAGTTGTGCACCCACAGCAGCAGGTCGGGGTCGTCGACCCGGTAGGCCCGCCCGCTGCCCTCCTCGACGCCGCCCAGCTGGCGGTGCAAACCGCGCACCCGGGCGACCATCCGGCGGGCCTCGGTGCGGGTGCCGAAGGTCAGGGTCTCGACGTACTGGCCGGTGCGGATCAGCCGCTGCCACGGTTCGTCGCGGAACGCCGCGGAGTTGCGCGCGACGCCGTCCATGGCGACCGGGTGCAGGGCCTGCAGCATGAGCGCGCGCAGCCCGCCGGCCGAGTAGCTGGGATCGGCGTGGATCCGCCAGGTGACGCTGTCGGGCCCGAAGAACCCGCGGTGCTCCTCCTCGGGCGTCCAGTCGCCGGGGCCGGGCAGCGGCGTCCGGTAGCCGGTCACGCGCGGCCCGCGGCCGTGGAGTCGGCGTCCTCGTCGGCCGGGGAGACCGAGACCGACGTCCAGAAGTCCAGGACCACCCGCAGCGTCTCCGGCGGGTTCTCGATGGCGGGGGAGTGGATCGAGCCCGGGATCACCGCGTACCGGGCACCCAGGCGGCGCGCCATGTCGGCCTGCGCGGCCGGGGTCCAGGCGTCGTCGGCCACGCCGTGCGCCACGAGCACCGGGATGCCGGTGGCGGCCAGCTCGGCGACCCGGTCGGGCTCGGAGGTCATCGCGTCGGCCATGCCGCGCAGCCCCGCCGCGTCGTTGGCCAGGAAGCGGCGGCCGTAGAAGGCCCGGGTGGGCGCGGGCACCGCCTGCGCCTTGGGGTCGGTCATCGCCAGCTGCTCGAGGGTCTCGTGCACCAGCGGCACCCCGCCGGCGTCCAGCAGCGGCCCGAGGTGGTCGAGCAGCTCCACCCGCGGGCCGGTCAGCCGCCCCGGCCCGGACCCGAGGAGGGTGAGCGAGCGGAAGGCCGCGGGGTCGGCGAGGACGGCGGAGCGGGCCACGAGGCCGCCGAAGCTGTGGCCCAGCAGGTGCGGGACGCCGGTCTCGTCGGCGACCACGCGTGCCACGGCGAGCAGGTCCGCGCCCAGCTCGGCCACCGAGTAGCGCGCCGGGTCGTCGGGACCGGGGGACTCGAACTGGCCGCGCTGGTCGACGGCGACGACCCGGTAGCCGGCGGCGCACAGCGGGGCCAGCAGCGGGGCGAAGTCCTCCTTGCTGCCGGTGTACCCGGCGACCATGAGCACCGTGCCGCGCTCGCCGTCGCCGCCGGTGTCCAACGCGGCCAGCGGTCCGGCGCCGCCGGCGAAGGTGCGCGGCGTCGCGTCGTGGTCGGCGAGCTGGCGCAGGTCGTCGGGGGCGATGGAGAGGGCGGTGCGGTCGTCGGAGCCGCCGGGCAGGACCATGTACCCAGTGAACCTCGCGCCGGGCGGGCGTGCCCGCCCGGCTCAGGAGGCGGCGAGCACCCGGTCGGCCAGCCGGTAGACCACCACGGGCCCGATGGTGGCCGCCCGGCCACCGGCGGGGAGGTCGCCGTCGACGGTGCTGCGGCCGGTCTCGACGCCGGTGCGGGCGACGCGGGAGACGAACCCGCCCTCCTCGGGCACGAGGACCGGCGGGTCGAGCACGTCCAGCGCCTTGTCGGGGCTGACGGCGGGCAGCCCGCGGGCCGGCAGCGACCAGAGCAGCTGCCCCGCGGACTGGTCGAGTGCCACGAGGGTGCCGCGCGCCCAGACGAAGAGGGTGCCGCCGCTCTCCACCGTGGCCGGCGGCGCGTCCTCCGGACCGGCGGGCGGCAGCGGGACGGCGGGCACGGGGGTGCCGGTGCCGGCCTGGAACAGCTGCACCTCGTCGCCGACGAGCACGGCCACGAGCCGGTCGGTGCCGGCGAGGGCGACGGGCGCCGACGGGGTGGGCGGCGCGACGTCGCGGCTCCACAGCTGGTCGCCGGTCCCGCGGTCGAGCCCCCACAGCCGGGTGGTGCCGTCGCAGGACTCGAGCAGGACGACGGCGGCGCTGCCGACGGCGCCGTCGTCGATCCGGCAGTCCTCGGACGCGTCGGCCCGCCAGCGCAGGGTGTCGCTGCCCGGGTCCACGACGACGACGCCGGTCGGCGCCGTGGCCAGCACCATGCCCGGGGAGCTCGTCAGCGCGATGTCGGGACGCAGGCTGAGGTTGCGCGTCCACTGCCGGACGCCGGTCTCGGCGTCGAGGGCCACGGCCTCGTCGCAGCGGCCCGCGGTGGCGAATACGGCGATCGCGCGGCCCCCCACGGCGGTGACGTCGCAGAGGCGCGCGTTGGAGCGCGTGTAGTGCCAGGCCTCCTCGCCGGTGACCGCGTCGAGCGCCCGTACGCCGTGCGTGTCGCCGACGAGCACCCGCCCGGACTGCGCGGGGACCTCGGGCACCGGCTCGGCGTCGACCGACCACATGCCGGACAGGGCCGCGGCCGGCGTCCCCTCGGGGACGTCGGCCGGGCCGGCGGTCGTGCTCTCCGTCGCCGCGGCGTCGGACCCGCGCCACAGCAGCGCGGCCACGACCACCAGGGCGAGCGTGGCCGCGGTCCACACCCAGACCCGCAGCGGCGGGCGGCGCAGCCGGGGTGCGGTGGCCTGCCCCAGACCCATGCCGCTGCTTATCCGGCGGACTCGGGACCGTCGGCGGACCCGCCCGGGCCGCCGGGACCCTCGGCCCCGGAGCCCTCGGCACCGGCACCGGAGCCCCCGCGGCCGGATCCACCGCGACGGCGACGGCGACGCGGCCGCGCCGGGGCGTCCCCGGCGTCGGTGCGCGGACCGGCGGCCTCACCGGTCGCGACGGCGGCGTCGGGCGAGCCGGCCGCGGCGGACGGCCCGTCGGACGCCGCGGCGGCGCCCTCCGCGGCCGGTCCGGCACCCCGCGTGCGGCGGCGGGGACGGCTCTTGCGCGGACCCGCGGGGCGCTCGGCCTCGTCGGCCGGCCCGCTGTCACGCGCCGGGCCGCGGCTGTCCCGGGCGCCGTCACGCCCGCCGTCACGGCCGCCCGCGGCGGGCCGGTTGCGCTTGCCGGTCTCGCCGAGGTCCTCGAGGGTCTCGGCCTCCAGGCCCTCGCGGGTGCGCTGCGAGCGGGGCAGCCGGCCCTTGGCGCCCTCGGGCACGTCGAGGTCGGTGTAGACCCACGGCGAGGTGGAGTAGGTCTCCGGCGGGTCGTCGAAGCCGAGGTCCAGGGCCTTGTTGATCAGCTGCCAGCGCGGGATGTCGTCCCAGTCCACCAGCGTGACCGCGACGCCGGTGCTGCCGGCCCGGCCGGTGCGGCCGATGCGGTGCACGTAGGTCTTCTCGTCCTCGGGGCACTGGTAGTTCACGACGTGGCTGACACCGGTGACGTCGATGCCGCGGGCGGCGACGTCGGTGGCGACCAGGACGTCGACCTTGCCGCTGCGGAAGGCCCGCAGCGCCTGCTCGCGGGCACCCTGGCCGAGGTCGCCGTGCACCGCGGCCGCGGCGAAGCCCCGGTCGACGAGCTCGTCGGCGACCTTCTGCGCGGTGCGCTTGGTGCGGCAGAAGACCATCACCAGACCGCGGTCGCGGGCCTGGAGCACGCGGGAGAGCAGCTCGGGCTTGTCGAGGTTGTGCGCCCGGTAGATGAACTGCGTCGTCTGCGGGACCGTGCTGCCCTCGTCGTTGCCGTGCGCCCGGATGTGCGTCGGCTGGGTCATGAACGACCGGGAGAGGGTGACGATGGGCCCCGGCATGGTGGCCGAGAAGAGCATCGTCTGCCGCTTCTCGGGGACCATGGCGAGGATCCGCTCGATGTCGGGCAGGAAGCCCAGGTCGAGCATCTCGTCGGCCTCGTCGAGGACGAGCACCTTGACCTTGCCCAGGATCAGGTCGCCCCGCTGGGCCAGGTCGAGCAGCCGCCCGGGGGTGCCGACGACGACCTCGACGCCGTTGCGCAGCGACTCGATCTGCGGCTCGAACGCACGACCGCCGTAGATGGCCTGCACGCGGATGCCGCGGCGGGTACCGGCAGCGCCCAGGTCGCGGGCCACCTGCACGCACAGCTCGCGGGTGGGGACGACGACCAGCGCCTGCGGCACGCCGTCGCCACCCTCGGCCGGCGGGCTGACGCGCTGCAGCATCGGCACGCCGAAGCCCAGGGTCTTGCCGGTGCCGGTGCGCGCCTGGCCGATCAGGTCGTTGCCGGCCAGCGCGAGCGGGAGGGTGAGCTCCTGGATGGCGAACGTGCGGTGGATGCCCACGTCGGCCAGCGCGCCGACGATGTCGGGGTGGACGTCGAAGTCGCTGAACAGCGGGCTGTCGGGGGCGACCGGCGCGCCGCCGAGCTCCTCGACGGACTGCTCGATCTGCTCCGGAGCGGGCGCGCCGGTCTCGGCGCGCTCGAGCTCGGGCGTGGTGGTGGGGGTGTTGTCGGTGGACGTCAGTGGTCTCGCCTCGGTCTGCTGGGGGAGCGGGCACCGGCGACGTCGTCGCTGCGGTCCGCTCCGCGGTCGGGGGTCGCGGATCTCTCTCCAGCGCCGACTCGGCCAGCGGACCGGGTCGCCTGCGAGGGCTGCCCGGGAGACCTCCCCGGCCCGTTGCATGACGGTCGGCGGGGCGTCGTCCAAGACGTGTCAGCGCACGTGGATCAGGCAGGCCGGCAGGCCCGCCGGGCCCCATGCTAGCGCGCGCGGCGGTTAGCCTCCGTGCCGCAGCGTGTCCGATCCCCCCGCCGGGGCAGGCCGGGCCGCTCCCGCAGACCCGAGGAGTCCTGTGACCACGGTCGAGACCCGGCCCGTCGTCGACCTGCTGGGCGCGCTCGCCTACGCCGAGCTGACCGCCTTCGACCGGCTGGCCGAGGACGCCCGGATGGCCCCGACGCTGACCGGTCACGCCGCCCTGGCCCGCATGGCCGCCGCGGAGCTGGCCCACCACGGACGGCTCACCGCGCGGCTGACCGAGCTGGGCGCCGACCCGGTGGCGGCCATGGCCCCGTTCGTGGCCGCCCTGGACGCCTTCCACGCCAGCACCCGGCCGCGCACCTGGCTGGAGGGCCTGGTCAAGGCCTACGTCGGCGACGGGCTGGCGGCCGACTTCTACCGCGAGATCGCGACCTTCCTGCCCGAGCCCGACCGCGGGCTGATCCTCGAGGTCATGGCCGACACCGGGCACGCGGACTTCGCCGTCCGCGAGGTGCGTGCCGCCATCGCGACCAACCGGACGGTCGCCGGCCGCCTGGCGCTGTGGGGCCGGCGGCTGGTCGGCGAGGCCATCACGCAGTCGCAGGCCGTCATCGCCGAACGCGACGGGCTCGCCCAGCTGATCATGGAGGGCACCGGTGACCTCTCCGGGATCGGCCGCCTGATCGAGCGGATCACCAGCGCGCACACCGACCGGATGCGGACCCTCGGCCTCAACCCCTGAGCCGGGGTCCCGCGGCGCATCTCACAGGCTCCGCCGCCGGCCGTGGGGGTCGTCCCGGCCGGCCGGGGTAGTGACGCCGCTGCCGCCGTGCGCGGCTCCGGTCCGCGGGTTCGCCGCCGGACCGGCAGGAGCGACGGCAGCGCCCGCTGCGGGCAGGGGAGACCAGGTGCGCGGACAGCCGTCGGCCGGCGCCGGACACCGGCCGCTGGTGTCGGCCCACCGCGGTGGCGCGGGCCGGGACCGGGCGCGGGAGAACACCGTCGTCGCGCTCCGGCACGCGACCGGCCTGGACTGCGAGTACGTCGAGTTCGACGTGCAGCGCTGCCGGGGCGGGGTGTACGTGGTGCACCACGACGCCCACGTCCGGGTCGGGGACCGGCGGGTGCCCATCCCGTCGCTGTCGTTCGAGGAGTTCGCCCGCCACGCCGGCACCTTCCTCGTGCTCGACGACGCGCTCGACGTGCTGCGGGGACGCAAGAAGGTGCACCTGGACCTGAAGTTCGTCTCCGATCCCGACGACGGCGCCGACGCGCCGCACGGCCACGAGCTCGGCCTGGTCCGGCACGTCGTCGACGTCATGGGCGCGGAGAACGTCGTCGTCACCGGGCTGCGCGACGCCGCGGTCGGCGCCGTCCGGGAGTGGTCGCGGGACCGCCACCCGGAGCTGCTCGTGGGGCTGGCGCTGAGCCGGGACGTCGGCGTGCGCGGACTGCGCAAGCTCCTCGCCGGCCGCCTGGACCGGGTGCTGCCGGGCCGGCGCCTGCGGGACAGCGACGCCAACCTCGCCGTCTGCGAGCGGACCCAGGCCCGGCTCTGGGGCGCCCGCTGGGCCCGGCGCCGGGGGCTGCCGCTGCTGGTGTGGACCGTCGACGACCCGGCCGGGCTGCGGGCGTGGCTGGGCGACGAGCGCACCTGGATGGTGACGACGAACTTCCCGGAGCGGGCGGTCGCCCTGCGCCACGAGCTGGCCGCGGCGGGTGCGCCGGCCGTCTGACCGGGACGCGCCGGTCAGACGCGGAACTGCCCGACCAGCCGGGACAGCTCCGTGGTGACCTCGGCCAGGCCCTCCGCGGCCGAGCGGGTGCGGGCCGCCTCCTGCTCGGTCTCGCCGGCCACGGCCGACACCGTGCCCACGGACTCGGCGATCGACCCGGTGCCCTGCGCGGCCTCGGTGACGCCGCGGGACATCTCGCTGGTGGTGGCGGTCTGCTCCTCGACGGCGCTGGCGATCGTCGTCTGGTAGTCGCTGATCCGGGAGACGACCTCGTCGATGCGGGCGATGGCGGCCACCGCGTCGCCGGTGTCGCCCTGGATGGCCTCGATCCGGCGGGCGATGTCCTCCGTCGCCTTGGCGGTCTCCTGCGCGAGGTCCTTGACCTCGGTTGCGACCACGGCGAAGCCCTTGCCGGCCTCGCCCGCCCGGGCCGCCTCGATCGTCGCGTTGAGCGCCAGGAGGTTGGTCTGCTCGGCGATGCCGGTGATCACCCGCAGCACCTCGCCGATCGCCGAGGAGGAGTCGCCGAGCCGGGCCACCGTCTCCTTGGTCGACTGCGCGACGACGACGGCCTCGCCGGCGATGCGCGCCGCCTGGGAGGCGTTGGCCGAGATCTCCCGGATGCTGACGCCCATCTCCTCCGCGCCGGCCGCGACGGACTGCACGTTGCGCGAGACCTGCTCGGCCGCCGCGGACACCTGCTGGGTCTGCGCGCTGGTCTGCCCGACCGCGTCGCTCAGCCGGCCCGAGACGCCGGACATGCCCGCCGAGATCTCGACCAGCGACCCGGAGGCCCGCCCGATGCCCGCGACCGTCTCGGCCACCTTCGCGACGAAGCGGTTGAACGCCGCGCCCAGCCGCCCGATCTCGTCGCCGCGGCTCTCGTCCACCCGCGCGGTGAGGTCGCCGTCGCCGTCGGCGATCTCCTCCATCCGCGTCCGCAGGGCGTCCAGCGGCGCGACGACCCGCCGGGCGACGACGACGGTCGCGAGGGCGGCCAGCAGGAGGGTCAGGACCGCCCCCACGATGATCGTGGTCCGCAGCCGGTGCGCGTCGGCGAGGATCGCGCTCTCGGGGATCTCGACCAGGACGGCCCAGTTCTGGCCCGTGCCCACGGTCACCGGGGCGGCGACCACCACCGTGGCGCCGTCGTCGCCGTCGACCGAGCGCATCGCCGGTTCCCCGCTGCGCACCGCGTCGGCGGCCAGGTCCGCCGCGGCGCCCTCCGGGGCCGCGCCCGGCTCGTCCGCGTCCCGGTTGCTGGCCAGCACCAGGCCGTCGGTGGAGACGAGGACCGCGTGGCCGGAGCCGTACGGGCGGACGGCGGCGACCTGCTCCTGGATGGTCGTCAGCGTGACGTCGACACCGGCGACGCCGACGACCCGGCCGGCCACGTGGACCGGGGTCGACAGCGAGGTGATCAGCAGCTCCTCGCCGGCCACCTCGTACAGGTACGGCTCGACGGCCACGCCACGGTCGCCGTCGCGGGCCAGCAGGTAGTAGTCGCCGGCGCCGGGGACTTCGTAGTCGGCGAGCGGGGAGACCCCGATGGACTGGCCGTCGCGGTACCAGTAGGAGATGTAGCGGCCGCTCGCGTCGCTCGCCGCGTTCCCGGCGTACCGCGCGTCGGCGCCGTCGAAGGCGTCGGGCTCGAAGGCCGCCCACACCCCCAGCAGGGACGGGTCGACGGTCAGCAGGCGGTGCTGGACGACGTCCCCGAGGGTCCGGTCGGCCCGACCGGCGTCGACCTGGGCGCCCAGGGCCTCCGCCAGGGACTCGGCCGTGCCCCGTTGACGGGTGAAGTCGGCCTGCATCTGCCGCGCCTGCTCCACCGCCAGGGCCTCGGCGTTGCGCATGCCGTCGCGCCGGGCCTGGTCGGTGGCCAGCGCGGTGATCACCGCGACCAGTCCGCCGAGAGCGACGGTGAGGACGGCGACGACACTGACGACGAGACGGGTCTTGACGCTCACGGGGGCTCCTGCTCCGGACTGCGACGAGGAGTGCTGTCCTACGTCATCGGCAGAGCCGGGGTGATGTACATCTCAACGGTCGACGGTCGGACCTAGGAGCCGGAGCCGGCGCCGGCGATGAAGCCCACCCGCGGCTTGTCGGCCGGGGCGATCTCCACGTAGGCGATCCGGTCGACCGGGACGACGACCCGGCGACCACGGTCGTCGACCAGCGAGAGCAGGCCGTCCTTCGTGGCGCCGGTCATGGCCGCGGCCACGTCGGCAGCGATCTCGTCGGGGGTCTTGGGGCTGTCGATGACCAGCTCCCGGGGGGAGTGTTGGACACCGATCTTGACTTCCACGCGGATGCCTCCTCGAGTAGCACTGCTGCGGTCCACGCTAGTCCAGCGCTCCGCGGGCGACCCGCCGCGCGGCTGCGCCCACAGCGAACGGCACCCGCCCGGCTCAGGAGGCGGGGTCGGCCTCGACCCGCGGGAAGCCGGACATGCCGCGCCAGGCCAGCGCCGACATGAACGTGACCGCCTCGTCGCGGCCGACCGAGCCCTTGCTCGCCAGCCACCAGCGGGCGCTGGTCTCGGCCAACCCGGTGAGGCCGGAGGCCAGCAGCAGGGCGCGCTCGTGGTCGGCGCCGGTCTCCGCGCCGATGACGTCGGCAATCGCCTCGACGCACGCTCGGGTGCCGCGGTCGACCAGCGTGCGGACGTCCTCGTCGTTGCGCAGGTCGGACTCGAACACCAGGCGGAACGCCTCGCCCTCGGCGTCGATGAAGTCGAAGTAGGCCCCGACCGCGCCGTCGACTCGCTCGCGGTTGTCCTCGGTGCCCGACATCGCGCGGCGCACGCGGTCGGTCAGCTCGGTGACCTGGAGCTCCAGCAGCGCCAGGTACAGCTCCCGCTTGCCGGGGAAGTGCTGGTAGAGCACCGGCTTGCTGACGCCGGCCCGGTCGGCGATCTCGTCCATCGCCGCCGCGTGGAAGCCCTGGGCCACGAAGACCTCCTGGGCAGCCTGGAGCAGCTGCAGGCGGCGCGCGCCGCGCGGGAGGCGCGCGGTGCGGCGGGCCGGGGCTGGTGACGGACGCGACAGTGACATGACGGGGGGATGTTACCGACGGGTCACCAAGGCGCGCGCCGTGGCACGGGGCGTTCTACCGTTCCCCGGTGCCCCGATCCGCCGGCTCCGCGCCGACGTCCGCCCGCTCCTCGGACGTCCCCCTGCCGCCGCTGGACACCGCGACGCCGCCGTGGCCCGGCAGCCCCATGGGGGTGCGGGGCGGTGAGGTCTTCGTCCGGTGCACCCCGTGGCGGGGCCCCGTGGACGGTCCGGACGCCGGCGCGCCCCGCGAGCGCGCGCTCTACGTGCACGGTCTCGGCGGCGCGTCGACGAACTGGACCGACCTCGCCGGACTGCTCGCCGTCCGCTTCGAGGGGTGGGCGGTGGACCTCCCCGGGTTCGGCCGCAGCCAGCCCCCGCCGCGCGGCTCGTACTCCATCCGCGGGCACGTGCAGGCGGTCGTCGACGTGCTGGAGCGGGTGGCCGCCGAGCCGGGGGAGGCCTCCGGCCGGCCGGTGCACCTGCTGGGCAACTCCCTCGGCGGGCTGGTCAGCCTGATGGTCGCGGCCCGCCGCCCCGACCTGGTGGCCACGCTGACGCTGGTCTCCCCGGCGATGCCGGTCTACCGGGTGCCGCGCGCGTTCAGCCCCGCGCTGCTGCTGCTCCTGTTGCCCGGCATGCCGACCGTGGCCGAGCGGCGGCTGGCCGGCGTGACCCCGGAGCAGCAGGTGCGCGGCATGGTCGCGATGTGCTTCGGCGACCCGTCGCGGATCCCGCGGCAGCGGCTGGACCAGGCCCTGGCCGAGATGCGCGAGCGCGCCGAGCAGGCCTGGGCGCACCGGGCCCTGGCCCGCAGCATGCGCGGGCTCATGACCTCCTACCTGCGCGTGGGTGCGGCCAACGCGTGGCGCATGGCCCGCACGCTGCGGGTGCCCACCCTCGTCGTGTGGGGCGACCGCGACCGCCTGGTCGACCCGGCGCTGGCCCCCCGGCTGGCCACCGCGGTGCCCGACGCCCGCCTGCTCCTGCTCCCCGGGGTCGGGCACGTGGCCATGCTCGAGGCCCCGGAGGAGACCGCCCGCGCCGTCCTCGGCCTGGTGGAGGACGCCTCCGCCGGGTGACCCGCGGAGTGCCCGCACCGACACGCCTCCCTCGGCGCACGGTCTCCCCTCACGCGCGGTGACCGTGAGAGTCTGGTGAGTGGCCGGAGGTCCGGCCGGCAGACCGACGACCCGCGGGAGGGCGAGCCGTGGCAGCACCGCCGGCCGGCGGCCGCCCCGGGAGCCGACGGCCCGGCGCCGACGACTTCGAGCGCCGCCCGTCGCGGGTGCCCCCGCCGGCCGTCCGCCGGCCGCCGCCGCCCCGCCCGCCGCTGCCCTCCGGCCCGGCCGGTGCGCACCCCCGCCCGCCGGTCGACGAGCGCCGTCCCGCCGACCGCCCCGCGGACCGGGCCGCCGGGCGGAGCGCCGCCCACGGCCGCGGGTCCCCGCCGGGCCGCTCCACCGCCGGCCGCGGGGTCCACCCCGTCCGCACCGGGGACGACCGGCCGCCCCGTGCCCCCGCGCCGCGCCGCGCCGGTCCGCAGCCCGGGCGGCTGCGCCGCTTCGTGCTCCGGTACGGCTGGCGGGCCTACGCCATCCCGCTGCTGATCGTCGCCACCCTCCTGACCCTCGTCGACCTCGCCCGCGGCGGAGCCGGGAACGAGCCGGCCGGGGCCGCGGCGCCCTCGGCCGCCGCCTCGTCGACTGCCGCGGCCACCTCCGCGGCCGCGGACGCCGTGGGCGAGGGCACCCCGACCCCGACCGCGCCCGCCGAGGGGGAGGCCGCCCCCACCGCGACGCCGTCGGCCGCCGCCGCCACCTACGTCGAGCAGGGCGCCGGCACCGTGACCGTCGTCCCGGGCTCGTCGCCGGTGTACGGCACCGGCCCGCTGCGCCGCTTCGCCGTCGAGGTGGAGGACGGCATCGGCGTCGACGGCGCCTCCTTCGCCGCGGCGGTCGAGGCCACCCTCGCCGACCCGCGCGGCTGGGGCGCCGGCGGGCGGATGTCGTTCCAGCGGGTCGGCGTCGAGGAGGCCGCCGCGGGGGACTTCGACTTCAAGGTGTCCCTGATCAGCCCCGGCAACATGGAGACCTACTGCCCGGGCGTCGGCACGGGCGGCTACACCTCCTGCCGGTACGGCGACCGGGCGGTCATCAACCTCGCCCGCTGGGAGACCGCCGTCCCCGACTACCAGGGCGACGTCGCGACCTACCGCCTCTACGTCGTCAACCACGAGGTCGGCCACGCCCTGGGCAACGGCCACGAGCCGTGCCCCGGAGCCGGTCAGCTCGCCCCGGTGATGCAGCAGCAGACGCTCGGCCTCGAGGGCTGCACCAAGAACGCCTGGCCGTACCCCTGACCCGTCCCCGCCGGGACGGCGTCCGCGCCGGGGCGCGGGCGGCGGGAACAGGCGCCGGTGGCACGCTGTTCTCCACTCGAACGCCGGTCCCCCGCGGGGCCGCTGTCCGCGACCTGAGGAGCAAGCGTGACCCTGCCACCGTTGGTGGAGCCCGCCGCCGACCTGTCGATCGACGAGGTCCGCCGCTACAGCCGCCACCTGATCATCCCCGACGTCGGGATGGACGGGCAGAAGCGGCTGAAGAACGCCAAGGTGCTCGCCGTCGGTGCCGGCGGGCTCGGTTCGCCGGTGCTGATGTACCTCGCCGCCGCGGGCGTCGGCACGCTGGGCATCGTGGAGTTCGACACCGTCGACGAGTCGAACCTGCAGCGCCAGATCATCCACGGCGCCTCCGACGTCGGACGGTCCAAGGCCGAGAGCGCGCGTGACTCGATCAAGGAGATCAACCCCTACGTCGACGTCCGGCTGCACGAGACGCGTCTCGACAGCGAGAACGTCATGGAGATCTTCAGCGAGTACGACCTCATCGTCGACGGCACCGACAACTTCGCCACGCGCTACCTGGTCAACGACGCGTGCGTGCTGCTCGGCAAGCCCTACGTGTGGGGCTCGATCTACCGCTTCGACGGCCAGGTCTCGGTGTTCTGGAACGAGCACGGGCCCAACTACCGCGACCTCTACCCGGTGCCCCCGCCGCCCGGCATGGTCCCCAGCTGCGCCGAGGGCGGCGTGCTCGGCGTGCTGTGCGCGACCATCGGCGCGATCCAGGCGACAGAGGCGGTCAAGCTCATCACCGGCATCGGCGAGACGCTGCTGGGCCGGCTGATGGTCTACGACGCCCTGGAGATGACCTTCCGCACGATCAAGGTGCGCAAGGACCCCGAGGGTGAGCCGATCACCGGCCTGATCGACTACGAGACCTTCTGCGGCGTCGTCTCCACCGAGGCCCAGGAGGCCGCGGCGGGCGCGACGATCACCGTCGACGAGCTCAAGGACATGATGGACGCCGGCAAGGACTTCGAGCTGATCGACGTCCGGGAGCCCAACGAGTACGAGATCGTGTCGATCCCGGGCGCGAAGCTGATCCCCAAGGACGAGCTGCTCTCGGGCCGCGCGCTGTCGCAGCTGCCGCAGGACAAGCCGATCGTGCTGCACTGCAAGACCGGCGTCCGCTCCGCCGAGGTGCTGGCGGCGATCAAGAACGCCGGGTTCAAGGACGCCGTCCACGTGCAGGGCGGCGTGACCGCCTGGGCGACCCGCATCGACAAGGCACTGCCGACGTACTGATGTGACACCAGGGCCCGTCTCCCCGCGAGGGGAGGCGGGCCCTGCGTCGTGTCGGGGGCCCGATGTTCACTGGACGCCGTGCCCCCTGCCGACGACGCCGCCCTGATCGAGCTCTTCCAGCGCGCCCAGAACGCCTTCACCGACCTGGTCGACGCCGTCGAGGCCGGGCAGTGGGACGACGAGGCACTGCCCGGCTGGACGGTCGCGGACCTGGTCGCCCACCTCGTCGACGAGGCCCGCTGGATCCCCGACCTGCTCGCCGGTGACCCGGCCGACCTCGTGGAGCCCCGCTTCGCGCACGACACCGACGGGCTGCTCGCGGGCGACGCGCTCGGCGCGTGGGAGACCGCCGCCGACGAGGCGCTGGCGGCCCTGGCCACCACGGACCTGGCGGGGACGGTGCACCTCTCCCGTGGCCCGACGCCGGTCCGCGAGTACCTCCAGGAGCTGACCGCCGACCTCGTCGTCCACGGCTGGGACCTCGCCCGGGCCACCGGCGGCGACGAGCGGATCGACCCCGCCCTGCTGGGAGCCGCGGCAGTGCTCGCCGACCGGCTGCCCGACGGCGGCCTGCCCGGGTTCTTCGACCCGCCGGTGGAGCTCCCGGACGGCGCGTCCGAGCAGGCGCGGGTGCTCGCGCGGTACGGCCGCCGGGCCTGAGGTGACCGACCCCGCCGACGTCGACGAGGCGGTCTACGACGCGGTCGAGGCCATCCCGCCCGGCCGGGTCAGCACCTACGGCGCGATCGGGCGGCTGGTCGGGGTCGGCCCGCGACGGGTGGCGCGGGCGCTCAGCCAGGGCGGGGGAGCCGTGCCCTGGTACCGGGTCATCCGGGCCGACGGGACGGCGGCCGAGCCGGTGCGCGCCCGCCAGCTGGAGCTCCTGGCCGGCGAGGGCGTGCCGGTGCGCCACGGCCGGGTCGACCTGCGCGCGGTCGGCTGGCCGGACTGACGGACCGTCGTCCCGGGGTCTGACGCCGGGCCGGCCATGATCGTCCTCCGGGCCGACGCGCCGGGGTGACCTGCGGCGATGGACTGGGGTCATGCACACGACCCTCGACCGGCCGCTCGCCCCGCCCCCGCCGCGCCGCTCCCGCGCCGGCCGGCTGCTGCGCCGGACCGCGGCCACCGGGATGGTCGGCCTCCTGCTCCTCCTCGTGCTCGGGGCCGCGGCGTGGCTGGCCACCCCCGGCGTGGGCGACGCCCGTCAGCGGGTCGACGCGATGCTGGCCGCGCAGGGGGCACCGGCGCTGGAGGGCGAGCTCCCCGAGCGGGTCGCCCTCGCCGTGCTCGCCACCGAGGACAGCCGGTTCGCCGACCACCCCGGCGTCGACTGGCGGGGCGCCCTGCGCGCCCCGTGGGGCGTGCTGACCGGGGAGGACCTGGGCGGCTCGACGCTGGGCCAGCAGCTGGCCAAGAACCTCTACGAGGGCGGTGCCGACGACGCCCTCGCCCGGCTCCGGTCCGTCGTCCTCTCGGTGAAGCTCGACGCGTACTGGAGCAAGGAGGAGCTGCTGCGCATGTACCTCGACGCGGCCTACTTCGGGCACGGCTTCTACGGCGTCACCGCCGCCAGCGAGGGCTACTTCGGGCTGGCGCCCGGCGAGCTGTCGTGGTCGCAGGCGAGCCTGCTGGCCGGCCTGCTGCAGGCGCCCAGCGCCTACGACCCGCTGCAGCACCCCGAGCGGGCGGCTCCGCGGCAGGAGCACGTGCTCGACCGGCTCGTCGACGTCGGCACGCTGACCCGGGCGGAGGCCGACGAGGTGGCCGCCGGACCGTGGGGGCTCGTCACCGCCTGACCCGCCGCCGACCCGCCGGACGATCGGGTGCGACATCCGGCAGCCCGGTCATGGACCGCCGCCCCCGGCCGCGGTCAGATGCCTCCATGAGTCCTCCAGCCCCTGCGCGGGTGTCCCGGTGACCGCGGTGGCCCTCGTCGTCGCGGCGGCCGTGGCCAGCGGCCTGGTGGCCGGGGTCTTCGCCGCCTTCTCCAGCTTCGTGATGCGCGCGCTGGGGGGCCTGCCGGCCGGCGCCGGCGCCGCGGCCATGCGGGCGGTGAACGTCGCGGCGGTCCGGCCGCCGCTCATGACGGCGCTGTTCGGCGCCGCGGTCCTGGACGCCGTCGCCGCCGCCGGCGTCCTGGCCGACGGACAGGTGGACCGGTCGGGGGCGCTCGTCCTGGCCGGCGCCGGCGCCTACCTGGCCGGTGTCGTCGGGGTGACCGTCGCGGCCAACGTGCCCCTCAACGACCGGCTGGCGGCCGCCGCACCGGGCAGTGTGGAGGAGGCCGCGGTGTGGGCGGACTACACCCGCCGGTGGACGCGGTGGAACACCGTCCGGACCGTGGCCGGGGTGGTGGCCGCGGCCGCGCTCGCAGGCTCGCTCGCCGCCTGACGCGCCCGCCCCTCCCGCCCCAGGACTGTCGGCTCCCCGTGCTTCCATCGGGACGTGGCAGTGCGGGGGGACGTCGAGCCGGTCTACCGGCTCGTGCAGCAGGAGGCGGTGCCGGCGGTCCGGCCGCGGCTGGACCCGACGCAGCAGGCGGTGGTCGACCACCGCGGCGGCCCGTTGCTGGTGCTCGCCGGTCCCGGCACCGGCAAGACGACGACGATCGTCGAGGCCGTCGCCGCCCGCATCGACCGCGGCGTCGACCCCGAGCAGATCCTGGTCCTGACCTTCAGCCGCAAGGCCGCCGCCGAACTGCGCACCCGGATCACCGCCCGCGTCGCCCGCACCATCCGGGAGCCGCTGGCGCGCACCTTCCACTCCTACGCCTACGGCGTCCTGCGCCGGGCGGCCCTGCTGCGCGGCGAGGCCCCGCCGCGGCTGCTCACCGCCGCCGAGCAGGACGCCGTCGTCGCCGAGCTGCTGCGCGGTGACCTGGCCGAGGAGGGCGCGGTCCGCTGGCCCGAGTCGCTCACCCCGGCGCTGACCACCGCCGGGTTCCGCACCGAGCTGCGCGAGCTGCTGCTGCGCGCGACCGAGCGCGGCATCGGCGCCGACGTGCTCGAGGCGTGGGGCCGCGAGCTCGGCCACGACGCGTGGGTGCACGCCGCCGCCTTCCAGGAGCAGTACGAGGCGGTGACGGCGTTCTCCACCGCCGGCCGCGGTGACGCCTCCGGCTACGACCCGGCCGAGCTGGTCCGCGCCGCGATCGCCGAGCTGGAGGCCGACCCTGAGCTCCTGCGCCAGGAGCGCGAGCGGGCCAGCTGGCTGTTCGTCGACGAGTACCAGGACACCGACCCCGCGCAGGTCGAGCTGCTGGAACTGCTCGCCGGCGGCGGCGGCGACCTGGTCGCCGTCGGCGACCCCGACCAGGCCATCTACGCCTTCCGCGGCGCCGAGCCGCGCGGCATCGTCGAGTTCCCCGACCGCTTCCGGCACGCCGACGGCCGGCCGGCGAACCGGCTCTCGCTGGGGGTGTGCCGGCGCTCGGGTGCCGAGCTCCTGGCGATCAGCCGCCGGGTCGCCGAGGGGCTGCCCGCGCCGTGGGAGCACCGCCGCCTGCAGCCGGTCGAGGGCAGCGACCCGGGCTCGGCCGAGGTGCACGTGTTCGGCTCGACCGCGATCGAGGCCGCCTACGTCGCCGACGCGCTGCGCCGCGCGCACCTGCTCGAGGGCGTCCCGTGGTCGGAGATGGCCGTCGTGGTGCGGACGGCGCTCGCGCTGGGCCCGCTGCGCCGCGCGCTGACCTCCGCCGGGGTACCGGTCGCCGTCTCCGCCGACGACCTGCCGCTGCACGCCCAGCCGGCGGTGGCGCCCTTCCTCGGCGCGCTGACCGTGCTGCTGCCCCGGCCCGGCGTCGCCGCCGACGACCTGCCGCTGGACGAGCCCGCGGCCGAGGCGCTGCTGGCCTCGCCGCTGGGCGGCGCGACGGTGCTCGACCTGCGCCGGCTGCGCCGCGCGGTGCGGATCGCCCTGGCCCGGCGCGGGGTGGACGCCGCCGAGCGGGGCGTGCCGCTGGCCACCGTGCTCACCGACGAGTTCCTCCTGGCCGAGCTGCCCGAGCACGTGGCCCGCCCGGCCGCCCGGGTGTCCGGGGTGCTCGCGGCGGGCCGGGCCGCGCTCGCCACCGGCGGTACCGCGGAGGACGTGCTGTGGGCCATGTGGCAGCGCAGCGGCCTGGCCGGACGATGGGCGCGGGCCAGCGCCGCCGGCGGGTCCGCGGGCGCCGTCGCCGACCGCGACCTGGACGCCGTGGTGGCGCTGTTCGACGCGGCTGCGGGCTTCGTCGACCGGCTGCCGTCGGCGGACGTGCGGGCCTTCGTCGAGCACCTCGCCGCCCAGGAGCTCCCCGGTGACACCGGCGCCGCCCGGGCGGCGACGCCCGACGCGGTCCGGGTGCTGACCGCCCACGCCAGCAAGGGCCTGGAGTGGGACGTCGTCTGCGTCGCCGGCGTGCAGGAGGGGCTGTGGCCCGACCTGCGCGACCGCGGGTCGCTGCTGGGCACCGAGCTGATGGTGGAGCGCGCCTCCGGCATCGACGGCACCGCGGTCGACCGGCGGACCCTCGCCCTGGCCGAGGAGCGGCGGCTGTTCTACGTCGCCTGCACGCGGGCCCGCCGCCGCCTGGTGGTGACCGCGGTGGAGGGTGCCCTCGACGGGGCCGACGCCGGGGCCACCGCCTCCCGCTTCCTCGAGCTCGTGGTGCCGTCACCGGAGGACGGCCGGCCGCTCACCCCGCTCCCGCGGTCGCTCACCCTGCCGGCGCTGGTCGCCGAGCTGCGCCGGGCGGTCACCGATCCGCAGACCCCGCCGGCGCGCCGCTCGACCGCCGCGGCGGTGCTGCGCCGGCTCGCCGACGAGGGCGTGCCCGGGGCATCCCCGCGCGACTGGTGGGGCCTGGCCCCGCTGTCCGACGACGCGCCGCTGGTGCCGGAGGAGCTCACCGTGCGGGTGCGGCCCTCGGCCATCGAGACCTTCCAGCGCTGCCCGCTGCGGTGGGTGCTCGGCGCGGTCGGGGCGGAGGCCTCGCCCGACGCCACCCGCACCGTCGGCTCCGCGGTGCACGCCGTGGCCCAGCGGGTGGCCGACGGCCTGCCGGCCGCCGAGGCGGTGCCGGCGCTCGCCGCCGAGCTCGACCTGCTCGACCTCGGGCCGGGGTGGTCCGACCAGCGGCAGCGCGTCGCCGCCCACGACATGCTCGACCGGTTCCTGCGCTGGCACGCCGCCAACCGCCGCGAGCTGCTCGCGGCGGAGGCCGACTTCGACGTCGTCCTCGGCCGGGCCCGTATCCGCGGTCAGGTCGACCGCCTCGAGCGGGACGCCGAGGGGCGGCTGGTCGTCGTCGATCTCAAGACCGGCAAGAGCGCCCCGCGCGACATCGAGGCCCACGGCCAGCTGGCCGCCTACCAGGTGGCGATCGCCGCGGGCGCCTTCGGCGAGCACGGCAGCGAGCCCGGGGGTGCGGCGCTGCTGCAGGTCGGCACCGGCGCCAAGGCCAAGGAGCAGCACCAGGAGCCGCTGCCGGCCGGGGTCCCGGTCGAGCAGACGTGGGCCGGCGAGCTGCTGGCCGACGTGGGGGAGGGGATGGGCGCGGCCACCTTCCAGGTGCGCACGGGCAGCCACTGCTCCCGCTGCCCCGCCCGGCGGAACTGCCCCCTGCAGGAGCGTGGCCGGCAGGTGACCGCGTGAGTCCCCGCCGGGCGGCCGCCGAGGAACAGCTGTCGTTCGACGACCTCTTCGGCGCAGCGCCCGAGCCGGCTCCCGCGCCGCGGCGGGTGCTCTCGCCGGCCGAGGTGGCGCAGCGCTGCGGGCTGGCCTACGCGCCCTCGGCCGAGCAGGCCCGCGTCGTCGCCGCTCCCGCCGACCGCCCGCTGGTCGTGGTCGCGGGGGCGGGATCCGGCAAGACCGAGACGATGGCCGCGCGGGTGTCCTGGCTGGTCGCCAACCGGGTCGTCGAGCCCGAGGCGATCCTCGGGCTGACCTTCACCCGCAAGGCCGCCAGCGAGCTCAACGAGCGGATCCGGCTGCGGCTGAGCGCCCTGGCCAGGCACCCGGAGACCGAGCCGGAGCTGCGCGAGCGCCTGTCCATCGCGATGCCGACCGTCTCCACCTACCACGGCTACGCCGCCGCGCTGGTCGCCGAGCACGGCCTGCGGATCGGCGTCGAGCCCGGCGCGGGTGTCCTCGGCCCGGCGATGTGCTGGGGGCAGGCCGCCACCGTCGTCACGGGCTACACCGGCGACATGGACGACGTCCCGCTGGGTCTGGTCTCCACCGTCGAGGACGTGCTGGCACTGGCCGCCGAGCTCGGCGAGCACGACGTCACCCCCGCGGCCCTGCGCGCCTGGACCACGAAGCTCGAGCACCAGGTCGCCGGCTACCCGGACGCGCCCCGCAAGAAGGGGCCCTACGCCCCGGTGCTGGAGATGCTCACCCGGCAGCGGGCGCGGGTCGCGCTGCTGCCGCTGGTCGAGGCCTTCGAGGCCCGCAAGCGCGCGGCCGGTGCCATCGACTACGCCGACCAGGTCAGCCACGCCGCGCGCATCGCCGTCGCCGCCCCCGAGGTCGGCCGGCGCGAGCGGGCCCGCTGGCAGGTGGTGCTGCTGGACGAGTACCAGGACACCAGCGTCGGCCAGCTGCGGATGCTCGAGGCGCTGTTCGGCCGGACCACCGGCCACCCCGTGCTCGCCGTCGGCGACCCCCGGCAGTCGATCTACGGCTGGCGCGGGGCGTCGGCCGGCACCATCGAGCGCTTCGCCCGCACGTTCCCCGGCAGCCGCGGCAAGCCCGCCCAGCGGCTGACGCTGGCCACCAGCTGGCGCAACGACCGGTCGGTGCTGGCGATCGCCAACGCCGTCTCCGGGCTGCTCCCGCCCCCGCCGCAGGAGCTGCCCGACCTCGCGCCGGCCCCGACCGCCGGCTCGGGGGCGGTCACCGTCGGGCTGTACGAGACCGTCGCCGAGGAGAACGCGGCCCTGGCCGACCGGCTCGCCGCCTGCTGGCACGGCACCGACCCGCAGTTCGCCGCATCGGCCCCCGGCGCCGGCCGCCGGCCGACCGTCGCCGTGCTCGTCCGCACCCGCAAGCAGCTGTCGGCCATCGCCGCGGCGCTGCGCGAGCGCGACCTGCCCGTGGAGGTCGTCGGCCTCGGCGGGCTGCTCGAGGTGCCCGAGGTCTCCGACGTCGTGGCGACCCTCACCGTCCTCGTCGACCCCACCGCCGGCGACGCGCTGGGGCGGCTGCTCACCGGTGCCCGGTGGCGGATCGGCCCCCGCGACCTGGCCGCGCTGGAGGCCCGCGCCCGCGCCCTGGTGCACGCCCGCCGCCCCGGGCGCCCGGAGGGCGGGAGCACCGACGGCGGCGACGGCGCGGCGCCCCCCGAGCCGCCGACCGAGCGCGGCAGCATCATCGAGGCGCTCGACGACCTGGGCGACGCGTCCGCCTACTCGACCGCGGCCTGGCGGCGGCTGCGGCGGCTGTCGGCGGAGCTGGACCGCCTCCGCGGCCGGCTGGGCGATGCCCTGCCCGACCTGGTCGACGAGGTCGCGCGCACGCTGGGCCTGGAGACCGAGCTGGCCAGCGCGCCCGGCGTGAGCCCGGCCGGCGCGCGGGCGCACCTGGACGCCCTGCACGGCGTCGCCGCCGAGTTCACCGAGCTGGCCGAGCTGCCGTCGCTGCCGGCGTTCCTCGGCTACCTGCGCGACGCCGAGGAGCGCGAGCGCGGCCTGGAGCCGGGCGAGGTCGCGGTGAACCCCGAGGCCGTCCAGCTGCTGACCGGGCACTCGGCGAAGGGCCTGGAGTGGGACGTCGTCGCCGTCCCCGGGATGACCGCCGACCAGTTCCCGGCCCGCACCGACAGCAGCGACTCCTGGATCAAGGACCCGGGCGCGATGCCGGTCGACCTGCGCCTCACCGACCGCGAGGAGCTGCCCCGGCTGCGGCTGCCGGTCCCCGGCTCCGGGGACCAGGCGGTCGTCCGGGCCGCGCTCGAGGACTACGTGGCCGAGTGGAAGGAGTTCGGCCTCGCCGAGGAGATCCGGATCGGCTACGTCGCGGTCACCCGCGCCCGGCACCTGCTGCTGTGCTCGGGCAGCTGGTGGCGCGACGGCGTGAAGCCGTGCGGCCCCTCCGTGCTGCTCGACACCGCCCGCCGGGCCTGCGCCGCCGGGGCCGGCGTCGTCGTGCACTGGGCCGAGCCGCCGGCCGAGGGGGCGACGAACCCGGCGCTCGAGGAGTGGCCGGTCGGCGTGTGGCCGGCCGACCCGCTGTCCGAGCCGCGCCGCCGCGCCCTCACCGCCGCCGCGGAGCTGGTCGAGGCGTCCCAGCCACACCCGCTGGACGCCGACGGGTCCGCAGCGGTGCGGCTGGGCACCGGCGACGACGTCGTCGACTCGTGGGTGCGCGACGCGGACCTCCTGCTGCGCGAGCGGGCCCGCACCGACCGGCCGCAGGTCGAGGTGCCGCTGCCCTCGCACCTGTCGGTGTCCGCGCTGGTCACCCTGCGCCGCGACCCGGCTGAGCTGGCCCGGCGACTGCGCCGGCCGATGCCCGCCGCGCCCGCGCCGCAGGCCCGCCGGGGCACCGCCTTCCACGCGTGGCTGGAGGAGCGCTTCGGCGCCTCTCGCCTGCTCGACCTCGACGAGCTGCCCGGCTCCGGCGACGAGCTGGCCGTGCCCGACAGCTCCCTGGCCGACCTGCAGGAGGCCTTCCTCGCCAGCGAGTGGGCCGACCGGCAGCCGGTGGAGGTCGAGGTCCCGTTCGAGACGCCGCTGGGTCCGCTGACCCTGCGCGGGCGGATCGATGCCGTCTTCGCCGACGAGCACGGGAACTTCGAGGTCATCGACTGGAAGACCGGCCCACCTCCGCGCGGTGCCGAGCTGGCGGCGGCCGGTGTGCAGCTGGCCGCCTACCGGCTGGGCTGGGCGCGGCTGGCCGGCGTCCCGGTGGAGCGGGTGAGCGCCGGCTTCCACCACGTCGGGGCGAAGCAGACCGTGCGGCCGGTCGACCTGCTCGACGAGGCCGGCCTGCTCGCGCTGGTGAGCGGGACGGCCTGATGCGGATCCGGGACGCCGTCGAGGCCGACCTGCCGGGCATCGTCGCCCTGTACGCCGACGACGAGCTGGGCGCCGGGCGCGAGGAGCCCACCGATCCGCTGCCCGAGGAGTACCGGCAGGCCCTCGCCGACATCCGGAGCGACCCGCGCCACAGGCTCGTCGTGGCCGAGGGCGACGGCGGCGCGCTCGTCGCCACCCTGCAGCTGTCCTTCGTGCCGCACGTCGTGCGGCGCGGCGGGGAGCGCGCGCAGATCGAGGCGGTGCGGGTCGCCCGGGCACATCGGGGGACCGGCGTCGGGCGGCAGCTGCTCACCTGGGCGGTCGATCAGGCCCGCGCGCGGGGGTGCGTGCTCGTCCAGCTCACCACCGACGCCGCCCGCCCCGACGCCCGCCACGTCTACGAGCGGCTCGGGTTCACCGCGAGCCACGTCGGCATGAAGCTGTCGCTGCCCTGACCACCCGGCCGCACACGGCGGCCGCGCACGGCTGCGGCACGACGGCCCGCCGGTCCGGACTCAGCTCGACGCGATGCGGTCCAGGATCGCGCGGGCGAGGTCCTCCGGGGCCTCCTCCGGGATCCAGTGGCTGACGCCGGGCAGCTCCACGAACCGGTAGTCCGCCGTCACGTGCGCCGCGCACGCCTCCGCCGCGGTCCGGCCGATCGCCACGTCGGCGTCGCTCCACACGTACGTCGTCGGCACCGCGACGTCGTCCACCGGCGTCGAGGAGCTCATCGCCCGGTACCAGTTCAGCGCCGCGGTGAGGGCGCCCGGCGCCGACAGCACCGCCACGTATTGGTCGACCGCCTCCTCGGGCACCACGTCGCCGAACATCCGCCGCAGCCGCCGGGCGTCGTCGGCCAGCAGCACCTCCTCGGCCTTGCCCTCCTGCCAGAACAGCCGGATGTAGGCCGAGCGCTCCTGCTGCTCGGGGTCGGCGCGCCAGGCGGCGGTGAACGCGGTCGGGTGCGGCACCGACACCGCGGTCAGCGACCGCACCCGGTCGCCGTGCCAGGCGGCCAGCGCCCACGCCGCGTTCGCGCCCCAGTCGTGCCCCACGACGTCGGCCACCGGGGCGTCCAGCGCGGTCATCAGGTCGGCGGTGACCTGCGCGAGGTTGGTCATCGCGTAGGCCTCGACCTCCGCCGGGCGCGCGCCGGGGGAGTAGCCGAGCTGGTCGACGGCGTACGTGCGCAGGCCGGCCGAGGCCAGGAGCGGCGTCACGGCGGCCCACGACTGCGACGTCTCCGGGAAGCCGTGCAGCAGGATCACCGGCCGGCCGTCGTCGGGACCGTCGGCCCGGACGTCGAAGGTGAGGTCGCCGACGTCCACGCGCTGCAGCCCTGCGGTCATGCCCGGAACGCTAGCGGGAGCGCACCGTTACCGTCGGGGCGTGACGAGCCCCGAACGTGCGTTCGTGCACGCCCACCTCGACGAGCTGCACGCCGACCTCGACGCGTGGCTGCGCATCCCCTCCGTCTCCGCCGACCCCGCGCACGCGCCGGACGTCGCGCGCAGCGGCGAGTGGCTCGCCGAGGCCCTGCGCCGCACCGGCTTCCCGACCGTGGAGATCTGGCAGACCGCCGGCGCCCCGGCCGTCTACGCCGAGTGGCCCTCCGCCGACGCGGGCGCCCCCGTGGCGCTGGTCTACGGCCACCACGACGTGCAGCCGGTCGACCCGGTGGAGCTGTGGGAGCACGCGCCGTTCGAGCCCACCGTCGTCGAGGGCCCGCACGGGCCCGAGCTGCACGCCCGCGGCGCGATCGACGACAAGGGCAACGTCGCGTTCCACCT
Organism: Blastococcus sp. CPCC 205250; assembly: GCF_019799925.1. Lineage (GTDB taxonomy): Bacteria > Actinomycetota > Actinomycetes > Mycobacteriales > Geodermatophilaceae > Trujillonella. Next base: position 84,267 of record NZ_JABGCG010000013.1, read on the forward strand.
GCTCGGGATGCGCGCCCACCTGGCCGCGACCGGCCGCGACACCCCGGCGGTCACCGTCAAGCTGCTCGTCGAGGGCGAGGAGGAGTCCGGCTCGCCGCACTTCGCCGGCCTGCTGCGCGAGCGCGCCGACCGGCTGGCCTGCGACGTCGTCGTCGTCAGCGACACCGGCATGGTCGCCCCCGACGTGCCCAGCGCCGTCGTCGGCATGCGGGGCCTGGCCGACGCCGAGATCACCCTGCGCGGGCCGGCCGTCGACCTGCACTCCGGCTCCTTCGGCGGCGGCGTGCCCAACCCGCTGCACGCCATGGCGGCGCTGGTCGCGGCGCTGCACGACGAGCAGGGCCGGGTCACGCTGCCGGGCTTCTACGACGCCGTCCGCCCGCTGTCGGACCGCGAGCGCGAGCTGATGTCCCGGGTGCCGTTCGACGAGCAGGCCTGGCTGGCCGGCCCGGCCGCCTCCCGGGCCACGGCGGGCGAGGCGGGCTTCAGCACCCTGGAGCGGATCGGCGCCCGCCCGACCGCCGAGGTCAACGGCATGTGGGGCGGCTACACCGGCCCCGGTCACAAGACGATCATCCCGGCGCAGGCGCACGCCAAGCTGACCTTCCGGCTGGTCGCCGACCAGCGGCCCGAGGACGTCGCCGCGCAGGTCCGAGCGTGGGTCGACCAGCACCTGCCCGCGGGCATCGAGGCCGAGGTGCACACCCCGCCCGGCGGGGTCTCCCCGTGCGCCAGCGACCTGGACTCCCCGGCCATGGCCGCGCTGCTGGCCGCCATCGCGCAGGCCTTCGACACCGACCCCGGCGCGGTGCTGTTCACCCGCGAGGGTGGCAGCGGCCCGGAGGCCGACCTGGTCGACGTCCTCGGCGCCCCGCTGCTGTTCCTCGGTGCCGGGCTGCCCACCGACCGCATCCACTCGCCCAACGAGCGGGTCCTGCTGTCGATGCTGCACCGCGGCGCGGAGGCCGCGGCGCACCTGTGGCGGGAGCTCGCCGCGGTGCCGCGCCCGTGAGCGAGGCGCAGGGGGGCGGGGCGTTCGGCCCCTACCGGGTCCTGGGCGTGATCGGTCAGGGCGGCATGGGCCAGGTGCTGCGCGCGCACGACGCGGAGCACCAGCGCGACGTCGCGCTCAAGCTGCTGCCCGCGCAGTGGGCCGCCGACGAGCACTACCGCGAGCGGTTCCGCCGGGAGGCGCAGATCGCGGCCCGGCTGAACGAGCCGCACGTCGTCCCCATCCACCGGTACGGCGAGATCGACGGGCAGCTCTTCCTCGACATGCGGCTGGTCGAGGGGGAGGACCTGGGGTCGCTGCTGCGCCGCTGCGGCACGCTCGCCCCGGCCCGCGCGGTGGACCTCGTCGGCCAGGTCGCCCGCGCGCTGGACGCCGCCCACGCCGGCGGCCTGGTGCACCGCGACGTCAAGCCCTCCAACGTGCTCCTGGTCGGCCGCGCCGACGGCGGCGACCTGGCCGGCTCCGCGCCGGGTGAGGACTTCGCCTACCTCGCCGACTTCGGCATCGCGCGCGTCGCCGACGAGACCACCGGCCCCGGCCTGACCGGCACCGGCCTGGCCATCGGCAGCACCGAGTACATGGCGCCCGAGCGGTTCAGCGGGACCTCGCTGGACGGCCGCGCCGACGTGTACTCGCTGGCCTGCGTGCTGTTCGAGCTGCTCACCGGCCGCCGCCCGTTCGTCCCGGGCGACCCGATGGGGCTCATGTACGCCCACCTCCACGAGGAGCCGCCGGCGCCGTCGTCGGTCCGGCCGGGGCTGCCGCCGGCTCTCGACGCCGTCGTGCTCCGCGGGCTGGCCAAGGACCGCGACCGGCGCTGGCCGACGGCCGGGGCCATGGCCGCCGCCGCCCGGGAGGCGCTGGCCGGCAGCGGCGTGCCCGTCCCGCGGCCCGACGGCGACCGCACCACCGTCGGCCCGGTCCCCGGCGACGCCGACCGCCCCACCACGCGCCAGCAGCCCGTCGCCGGCGCGCCGCCGACCGTGGTGGGCGCGGTCGTGCCCGAGGCGCCCGCGCCGCGGCCGGCCGGCCGGCTGCCGTGGGTGCTGGTCGCGCTGCTCGCCGCCGCGGCCCTCGCGCTGGCCGTCCTCGCCGTGGTGCTGGACCGGCAGGGCGACTCCGCCGACGACGACGTCGAGGCGACGGCGGACCGGCTGGTCGGCCTCGCCCTGCCCGGGGACCTCACGCCGGCCGACTGCACCGGCGAGGAGGCCGGGGACGGCGAACTGCGCCGGCTCTCCTGTCCCGACGGCTCCCCGGACGCGGCGTTGCCCGCCGGGACGTACACGGTCGGCACCGGCGACGCGGCCAGCCGCGGGGTGGCCGAGGTGGTCGAGCGCGAGGGCCTGGCGGAGCTGGAGAACCTCAACGACTGCGGGTCGGAGGACATGCCCGACGGCTACCTCGTCGTCACCGACACCGACGACACGGTCTACGGCACGGTCGCCTGCTACGTCGACGAGGCGAGCAACGACGCGGTGCTGACGTGGGCGTGGGACGACCTGGGTGTTCGCGGTGAGGTCGTGGTGCGCGACGGCGGTGTCGACGACGTCGATGCCCTCGCCACCTGGTGGGGCAACAACGCCGACCGCGGCTTCTGATCTCCTACCCTGAGCGCGTGACCGGACCTGGCGAGCCCGCCGTGCCCGCGGGCTGGTACCCCGACCCCGACGGCGCGCCCGGCATGGTGCGCTGGTGGAACGGCCTGACCTGGTCCGACGTCACCACGCCGGCCGGACCCGGGGTCGCGGTGCAGTCCACCCCGAGCGGCTTGGCGACCATCGCCCCGGCCCGTCCCGTCACCTACGCACCGGCCGGCGCGCCGCCGCCCCGCCCGGCCCGGGTGGCGTGGTGGATCGGGCTCGGGGTGCTCGGGGTGGTGCTCGTCGTCGTCCTCGCGCTGTTCGTCGGGAAGGGCAGCGGCGGCAGCCCGGGAGCGGCCACGCCCACGGACGACCCGCCGATCGCCTCCGGCCCCGCCTTCCCGCCGGGGACGGTGCGGATCATCGACGAGGCCGCCGGCATCGCCTACCCGTACCTCGGCGACGGCTGGTTCGAGTGGGACCGCGGCGCGATGTCGGAGACCTCGGAGACGGCGGGGCAGTACTTCATCACCCAGGAGCAGACCCCGGTCGGCGTCTTCATCGCCCAGTGCACCTCCGGCCCGCTGGCGCCGGAGTACGGCTACGCCGGTCCCGGCAGCCTCGGCGTCACGCTGCAGCAGGTCGCCGACAGCGCGCGGATCAGCTACTACCCGGCTCCCAACGAGCAGGAGATCCGCCGGGACGAGTCGCTCACCGTCGACGGCGCCCCCGCCCACCTCATCGAGTTCCAGCTCAGCTGGGAGGTCGAGGGCTACGACGCCTCCGGCGAGCGGGCGGCCCTGCTGCTCATCGACGTCGGCCGCGCCCAGCCGGCGCTGCTCTACCTGTCGATCCCCAACACCCACGCCGAGCTGTACGGCGTCATCGACCAGGTCATCGCCTCCATCGACGTGCTCTGACCCCCGACCCGGACGGCCGCGGGGTCCCGCCGCGGATAGGGTCGGGGGCGTGACAGCAGCTGGGGCCGACCTCACCATCCGGCACCCGGTGGAGCGCTTCCGCCTCGACAACGGCCTGCGGGTCGTCCTGGCGCCCGACCGCAGCGTGCCGGTCGTGGCCGTGACCGTCTTCTACGACGTCGGGATGCGCAACGAGCCCGAGGGCCGCACCGGATTCGCCCACCTCTTCGAGCACCTGATGTTCCAGGGCTCGGCGCACGTCCCGAAGATGGAGCACGCCCGGCTGGTCCAGGCCGCCGGCGGCACCTTCAACGGGTCGACGCACCAGGACTACACGAACTACTACGAGGCGCTGCCCTCCGAGGCGCTCGAGCGGGCGTTGTTCCTCGAGGCCGACCGCATGGCCGCGCCCGCGATCACGGCCGAGAACCTCCGCAACCAGATCGACGTGGTCAAGGAGGAGATCCGGGTCAACGTGCTCAACCGGCCCTACGGCGCCTTCCCCTGGCTGCAGCTGCCCACGGTCGCGTTCGAGAGCTTCGCCAACACCCACGACGGCTACGGCTCCTTCGTCGACCTGGAGTCCTCCACCGTCGACGACGCCGCCGACTTCTTCCACAAGTACTACGCACCCGGCAACGCGGTGCTGTGCATCGGTGGCGACCTCGACGTCGCCGAGACCGAGCGGCTGGTGCAGCGCTGGTTCGGGGCCGTCGAGGGCCGGGAGGTGCCGCCGACCGTGGCCACCGGCGAGCCCTCGCCGACGGCGGTGCGCTCCGCCGTCGTCGAGGACCGGCTGGCCCCCGCGCCCGCCGTCGCCCTCGGCTGGCGGGTGCCCGACCCCGTCGGCGACCTCGACACCTACCTGGGCAGCGTGCTGCTCGCCGAGCTGCTCAGCGAGGGCGACGCCTCCCGCCTCGAGCGCCGGCTGGTGCACGACGAGTCCCTCGCCGTCGCCCAGAGCAGCTACGTCGGGCTCTTCGGCGACCCGTTCGACGTCCGCGACGCCACGCTGCTCACCACCCAGGTGCACCACCCGGCGAGCGTCCCCGTGGACGCCGTCGTCGCGGCGGTGCACGAGGAGATCGCCAGGGTCGCGACGCAGGGCGTGGAACCCGACGAGCTGAGCCGGGTGCAGGCCCGCGCCGAGGCGCAACTGCTGCAGCAGGCCGACAGCGTCCTGGGCCGCACGCTGGGCTTCGCCGCCGCCGAGCTGGTGCACGGCCGCGCGGAGCTGGCCGGTGAGCTCGCCGCCCGCCTGGCCACCGTGACGCCGGAGCAGGTGCAGGCCGCCGCGCGGGGCCTCGATCCCGGCACCGCGGCGGTCCTCGAGCTCCAGGCCACGGGAGGACGACGATGAGTGCACCGGTGCTCGACCTGGACCTCGTCCCGCCGCTGGGGGAGCCCCGTCCGCAGCCCGAGCTGGCGGTCACCGAGCAGACCCTGCCCAACGGGCTGCGCGTCGTCGTCGTCCCGCGGCCCGGCGTCCCGCTGGTGGAGCTGCGCCTGCGGGTGCCCTTCGCCGCCGGGACGGCGCGTGCCGCCGCCCAGCACGCCGCCCGCGCCTCGGTGCTGTCCGGCGCCGTGCTGCTGGGCACCGACCGGCACGACCAGACCCAGATCGCCCAGCTGGTGCAGGCCCACGGCGGCGAGCTCGCGGTGTCGACCGACCCCGACCGGGTGCTGTTCTCCACCACCCTGCTCACCGACGGGCTGGCGCCGGTCCTCGGCGTGCTCGCCGAGGTGCTCACCTCGGCCACCTACCCGAACGCGCAGGTCGTGGCCGAGGGCGCGCGGGTCGCCGAGCGGATCGCCATCGCCCGCTCCCAGCCGGGCGTCATCGCCCGCACCGCGCTGGCCGAGCGGCGCTACGGCGCCCACCCCTACGCGCTGCAGCTGCCCGCAGCCGAGCAGGTGGCGCTGGTCCGGGCCGCCGCGCTGCGCAAGCTGCACCGCGACCGGATCGTCCCGGCCGGCAGCACGCTCGTGCTCGTCGGCGACCTCGACCCGGCCGCGGCCGTCGACGCCGCCGGCGCCGCCCTGGCCGGCTGGACCGGCGAGGGCAGCGCCGTGGTCGCCCCGCCGGTCACCGAGCAGCGCCCCGGCGCCCTCCAGGTCGTCGACCGGCCCGGTGCGGTGCAGTCCAACCTGCGCCTGGGCGGACCGGCGCCCCGCCGCACCGACGCCGACCTGGCCGCCGTCCGGCTGGCCAACATGGTGTTCGGCGGCTACTTCTCCTCGCGGCTGGTGGAGAACATCCGCGAGCGGCGCGGCTACACCTACAGCCCCCGCAGCTCGGTCGACCACCTGGCGGCGTCCTCGTCGTTCCTCGTCGAGGCCGACGTCGCCACCGAGGTGACCGGACCGGCGCTGCTCGAGACGGTGTACGAGCTGGGCCGCATGGCGCTGCTGCCGGTGACCGAGGCGGAGCTCGACGGGGCCCGCCGCTACGTGCTCGGCAGCATGGCACTGTCGACCGCCACCCACGCCGGGCTGGCCAGCACGCTGTCGGCGCTGATCGGCGCGGGCCTGACCCCCGAGTGGCTGGCCGAGCACCAGCGCGCGCTCGCCGCCGTCACCGTCGAGGAGGTGCAGGAGGCGGCCCGCCGCTACCTGGTGCCCGACGCGCTCACCGCCGTCGTCGTCGGCGACGCCGGGCAGGTCGCCGAGCCGCTGCGGACCCTGGGCGCCGTCGAGGTGACCGCGGCCGCGGACGTGGTGGACGCGGCGGCGGACGGCGCGTGAGCGTCCCCGACGGCGGCAGCACGCCCGCCGACGTCGCCCCGCGCGACCAGTGGGGCGACGACACCCGCGCCACCACCGGCCTCGTGCCGGTGCTCTCCCGGTCCGCCCACGACCGGGCGCACCTGGCCCGCGCACTGCCCGACCCCGCCGGCGGCCGGCCGGTCCGCGTGCTCACCGTCGACCCGCGCGGCGCGGTGCCGGTGCGCCGCACGTCCGGCGGCCCGGAGCTGGTGTGGGACGAGCAGCCGGCCCTGCCGCCCGGCTCGGTCTACCTCGGCGAGGCCGACGGCGTGCCCTTCGCCGCCGTCCGCGGCGAGCGGGCGCCGACGGTGGACGGCCGGGACGTCGACGGCTGGCACGACCTGCGCGAGCTCGGCGCCGACCTCGGGGACCTCGACGCGGGGCTGCTGACCGAGGCCATCGGCATCCTCGAGTGGCACGCCCGCGCGCGGTTCAGCCCCCTGTCCGGCGCGCCCACCACGATCGAGCGCGCCGGCTGGGTGCAGCGCGACCCGGTCACCGGCGCCGAGCTGTTCCCGCGCACCGACCCGGCGGTGATCATGCTCGTCCACGACGGCGGCGACCGCTGCGTGCTCGGCCGCCAGGCGGTGTGGCCGCCCGGCCGGTTCTCGATCCTCGCGGGCTTCGTGGAGCCGGGGGAGTCCGCGGAGGGCGCGGTGGCGCGCGAGGTGGCCGAGGAGGTCGGCCTGCGGGTCACCGACATCCGCTACGTGGCCAGCCAGCCGTGGCCGTTCCCGCAGTCGCTGATGCTCGGCTTCACGGCGCGGTTGGAGGGCGACCCCACGCTGCGGCTGGACCCGACCGAGATCGAGGAGGCCCGCTGGTTCACCCGTGACGAGCTGCGGGCCGGGGAGGGCCCGAAGGCCGTGCCCCCGTCGGTGTCGATCGCGCGCACCATCATCGACCGCTGGGTGGCCGGCGAGATCTGAGCCTCAGCCGAGGCGGCCCTGCAGGACGAGCGCGGGGTGGTCGGGAGAGTCGGCGAGGACCACGGCGTCGGCCAGCGCCGCCGGGTCCACCTCGTCGTCGTAGCGGTCGAAGGCCGGCAGCTGCCACGCGTCGGCGGCCGGTGTCCGGCGGCGGCGGGCCGCCGGGGCCACCCGCAGGTGGACGACGACGTCGAACGCCAGACCGACGCCCTGCAGCAGCGACCCCGCCACCAGCACGACCCCGCCGGGCGGCAGCGGCCGGCGCGGCAGCCGGGCGGCCCGGTCGCGCTCGAGGTCCCACAGCACCGGGAGGTACTCGCCGCTGCCGCCGGGACCCAGCGGGTCCAGCACCTCGCGCGCCAGCGCGCCGGTGTCCAGCCAGTCGGTGTAGCGCGCGTCGGGATCGGTGCGGCCGTGCTCCAGGCGCAGGGACGCCGGCCGGTAGAAGCCCGTCGCGGGGACGACGGCGGCGGGGTGCCCGAGCACCGGAAGCCGGCCCGCCACGTCGTCGGCCAGCGCGGTGGGCCCGGCGATCTCCGGGCCGTCGACGGCGACGCGCAGCGCGGTGGCGCCCGGCTCCGGGGGGAGTGCGGCGAGCAGCCCGGCCAGCCGGCCGGCCAGCCCCTCGCGGGTGAGCGGTTCGGGCCGGGTCAGGAGCGGCCGTCCGCCACGACGACCGCGCCCGCGCGGGTCCTGGCCCGGCGCGGGCCGGAGGCCCGCGGGGCGGGCGGCAGCGGGGTCTCGGCGGGCGCGGCGGCACCGGCGGTCGCGGGGACGGCGGGCGCCGCCGCGAGCGGGACGCCCGGACGCTCCTCCAGCGGGGCCAGCACGGCGCGGGCGAGCTCGTGCACCGGGCGCCCGGTGCTGCGTGCCTCCCCCCGGAGCAGCTCGAAGGCCGAGCGGGGCGTGGTCCGGTGGCGCTCGGCCAGCACCCCGATGGCCCGCTCGGTGGCGACGCGGGCGGCGAGGGCGTGCTCGAGCTGGGCGACGGTGCGCTCCAGGGAGGCCAGGCGCAGGTCGCGGGGGTCGACGTCGGGGTCGCCCTCGCCCGTCGCCGCGCCACGGGCGGCCAACCGGGCAGTCCGGTCGGGCTCCGGCGCCAGGCCCGCGTCCTCGGCCAGGAGGTCGGCCAGCGACATCCCCTCGAGGAGGTCGTCCACGTCGGCAGCGGCACCCGGGGCGACCACCGACCAGCCGCGGGTCGTCCTCAGCACCCACACCGCCGGGGTGTCGGTGGCCGGGGCGTCGTCGGGGCAGCCGGGGCCACGCCCGGCGTGCTCGGGACGGGTGCTCACCTGCGGACCTCCGACGGGATCTGCGGACACGGACGGGCACGGGCCGCCGCGCGCGGTCCGCTCGCAGGGATGATGCACTGTCCGGCGCCCGCGTCGTAGAACCCGCCGCGGAACGGCCCGGCCGTCGGCGCCGGGACCGGACCGCGGGCCGCCGGGGGCAGCCGGTGCCGGATCAGGCGCCGGGCAGCTGCGCGAGCTGGGCCTTGACCTGGTCGAGCGAGGGGTTGGTGAGCGCGGCGCCGTCGGCGAACACCAGGGTCGGGACCGTGCGGTTCCCGCCGTTGGCGGCCATGACGACGTCCGCGGCGCCCTCGGTCACCTCGATGTCGACCTCGGCGAACTCGATGCCCTCGCGCTGCATCAGCTTCTTCAGCCGGTTGCAGTAGCCGCACCACGTGGTGGTGTACATGGTCACGGCGGCGGTGGCGGCGCTCATCGAGGGTCCTCCCAGGTGCTGGCGTGGTTCAGGTCCGGGACGGTTCCGCTGTCCCGGACCGGGCAACGCCGCCGGGCCGGGGATGCTTCCCGGGTCTGTCGGGCGGGGCTGGGAGTATCGAGGGGTGAGTGCGGGAGAGCGGGGCGGCGAGGCGGTGCTCGCGGGGCTGGACGACGAGCAGCGGGCCGCGGCCTCGGCGGTGAGCGGGCCGGTCTGCATCCTGGCCGGCGCCGGCACGGGCAAGACCCGCACGATCACCCACCGCATCGCCTACGGCGTGCACGTCGGCGCGTTCGCCCCGGAGACGGTGCTGGCCGTCACCTTCACGGCGCGCGCGGCGGGGGAGCTGCGCACCCGGCTGGCCTCCCTCGGCGTCGGCGGCGTCCAGGCGCGCACCTTCCACGCCGCGGCCATGCGCCAGCTGCGCTACTTCGCCCCCCAGGTGCTCGGCGGGCCCATGCCGCCGCTGATCGAGAACAAGCTGCGGGTGGTCGGCAACGCCGCGGCCCGCGCCCGGCTGACGACCGACCGCACCAGCCTCCGCGACCTCGCCAGCGAGATCGAGTGGGCCAAGACCACGCTCGCCACGCCCGAGGACTACCCGGCCAAGGCGGCCGCCGCCGGCCGGGAGCCGCCGTTCGAGGCCGCCGCCGTCGCGCAGGTCTACGCCTCCTACGAGGCGGCCAAGCAGCGCGACGGCGCGCTGGACTTCGAGGACCTGCTGCTGGTCACCGCCTATGCGCTGGAGGAGCACCAGCAGGTCTCCCGCCAGGTCCGCGCCCAGTACCGGCACTTCGTCGTCGACGAGTACCAGGACGTCAACCCGCTGCAGCAGCGGCTGCTCGACGCCTGGCTGGGCGGCCGCGCCGACGTCTGCGTCGTCGGCGACCCCAACCAGACCATCTACTCCTTCACCGGCGCCGACCCGGACTACCTGCTCGGCTTCGCCGACCGCTATCCCGACGCCGAGGTGGTCAAGCTCGAGCGCGACTACCGCTCCACGCCGCAGGTGGTCGGCCTGGCCAACAAGCTGATCGGCCAGGCGCCCCGGCGCAAGGGACTGCCCGGGTTGCGGCTGCTGGGTCAGCGCGCCGAGGGCCCGGCGCCGCGCTTCGCCGAGCACCCGGACGAGCCGGCCGAGGCGAAGGCGGTCGCGGCCGCCTGCCGGGAGCTGGTCGACGCCGGCACCCCCGCTGCCGAGATCGCCATCCTCTTCCGGATCAACGCGCAGTCGGAGGTCTACGAGAACGCGCTCACCGACGCCGGGGTGCCGTACGTGCTCAAGGGCGGCGAGCGGTTCTTCGAGCGGCCCGAGGTCCGCGAGGCGGTCCTGCTGCTGCGCGGCGCGGCAGCCGGGGGCAGCGAGCCCGGCGCGCTGGTGCCCACGGTCCGCGACGTGCTGGCCTCCACGGGCTGGGTCGAGCACCGGCCCCCCGCCGGCGGCGCGGCCCGGGACCGTTGGCAGTCGCTGTCGGCCCTGGTCGACCTCGCCGTCGACCTGGTCGCCGAGAACCCCTCGCTGGACCTGCCCGGGTTCGTCGCTCACCTCGCCCAGCGCGCCGACGCCCAGCACGCCCCGACCGTCCAGGGCGTCACGCTCGCCTCCATGCACGCGGCCAAGGGCCTGGAGTGGGACGCCGTCTTCGTCGTCGGCCTGGTCGACGGCGTCCTGCCGATCAGCCAGTCCCTGGCGCGGCCCGACGCGGTGGAGGAGGAGCGCCGGCTGCTGTACGTGGCCGTCACCCGAGCGCGCGAGCAGCTGACCCTCTCCTGGTCGCTGGCCCGCAACCCCGGAGCGCGGCGCAGCCGGCCGCGCAGCCGCTTCCTCGACGGCCTGGCGCCGGACTCCGCGGCGTCGGTCCCGGCGCGCAGGCCGAAGAAGGCCAAGGTCGAGCTCGACGGCGAGGCGGGGGAGCTGTTCGAGCGGCTCCGCGCCTGGCGCAGCTCGGCGGCGCAGGCGGCCTCCGTGCCGGCCTACGTGGTCTTCCCCGACGCGACCCTGCAGGCCATCGCCGAGACGCGCCCGGCCAACCTGCGGGAGCTCGCCGGCCTACCCGGCATCGGCGCCCGCAAGCTCGAGCTCTACGGCGAGGACGTGCTGGCGACCGTCGGCGAGTGACCGTCGACACACCGTCACGGCAGGACGGTGTCGGAGCGGTCGTCCCCGCGTCCGGAGGACGCGCTCGTTAATTGCGTTGACCGCCTTCCGCGGCGGCCCCTACTGTCCTGATCGCGCCCGGGGACGACCTCGGGCCGCACCAACTCCGGTGCCGCCGACGACGGCCGCACCGCGTCCCCGGGAGGAGGGGTGGCACAGGTGATCAGCACGACGTTCCCGTCCGCCCCCGCCCTCGTCGCCGGGGTCCTCGTCGCGCGTCCGGCCGCCCTCGGCACCGCCTGGACCGTCCCCGCGACGCTGCCGGCTGCCGCTCCCGCCCCGGCGTACGGCACCGGCGTGCCCTCGGCCCGCCTGCGCGCACTGATCGGCGGCATGCCGTTCGGCACCGGCACCGCCACCGCCACCGATGAGCGGCACCTCGACATCCAGTCCAAGAACACGACCCCCCTCGGGCTCCACACCCCGAGCAGGCCGCTGAGCTAGCGCTCACCGGACCTCCTCGAGGCCGCGGAACCCGGACACCGGGATCCGCGGCCTTCGTCTTCCTGCGGCCCCGGCCCCGATCACCGGTCGGCCACCGCCGGCCGCAGACGACGAGTACGAGGAGGAGCGGACGTGCAGTCGACCCTGACCCGCCCGACGTCCCACCGCCGGTCCGGGCACCCCCGGACCGGTGGGGTCACCCCCCGCCAGCCGCTGGCGCCGGCGGCTCCGGCGCCCGTGCGCCGGCCGCTGCCCTGCCGCGAGGACGACCGCGACCTGTGGTTCGCCGAGCGGCCCGAGCAGCTGGAGATGGCCAAGGCGCTGTGCGCCGACTGCCCGGTGCGCGACGCCTGCCTGGCCGGCGCCCTGTCCCGCGCCGAGCCCTGGGGCGTCTGGGGCGGCGAGATCTTCGAGCGCGGCACGGTCATCGCCCGCAAGCGGCCGCGGGGACGCCCCCGCAAGGTCGTCGCGGCCTAGCCCCCCGGCGGAGGACGACCCCGGTACGTCCCGGGTCGTCCTCCGCCCCCACCACACCCCGACACCAGGACGGCCCGCTCCGCGGCGGCCGTCCGCGCGAGACGAAGGCGACCGAGATGTACGGCTACGAGTACGACCTGGCCTGCGACCGGCTCAGCGAGCTGCGCGTGCAGGCCGACACGGCTGCGCGCCTGCGCCGGCTGCGTGCGGCCCGGCGATGGGCGCGGCGCGCCGAGTACGCGCGGCTGCGCGCGGCGCGGGCCAGCGCCGCCGTCCGCTGACGGTGGTCCCGAGCGAGGAGGGTCCGCCCCCGGCCCGTCCGGGGGTGGACCCGTCCACGTGGCACGGGTCGGCGGCGGCCCGCGGGCCGGATAGCCTCGGTCGCGTGTCCCGCTTCGGTCCCGTGCTCACCGCGATCGTCACCCCCTTCGACGACGACGGACGTGTCGACGAGGAGGCGTTCGTCGCCCTCCACCGCCACGTCGTCGCGAACGGCTCGGACGGCATCGTGGCGTGCGGGAGCACCGGCGAGGCGGCGACCCTGTCGGCGGCCGAGCACCTGCGGGTGATCGAGCTCGCCGTCAGCGAGAGGCCCGCGGGGTCCCAGGTCATCGCCGGCACCGGTTCCAACGACACCCGGCACGCCTGCGAGATGACCGCGCGCGCCACGGACCTGGGCGTCGACGGGGTCCTCAGCGTGACGCCGTACTACAACAAGCCCAACCGCCGCGGCCTGCTCGCCCACTACGCCGAGGTCGCGCGCAGCACCGACAAGCCGGTGCTGCTCTACAACATCCCGTCGCGGTCGGTCATCGACGTCCCCAACGACCTGCTCGCCGAGATCGGCGCCAGCGCGGACAACATCGTCGGCGTCAAGCAGGCCAACGACGACAACCTCGCCCCGATCGACGGGCTCGACCTCTACGCGGGCAACGACGACTCGTTCGCGCGGGCGCTGGACGCCGGCGCCGTGGGCGGCATCCTCGTCGCCAGCCACCTCGTCGGGCCGCAGATGCGCCGCATGGTCACCGAGCCGGAGCGGCGGGCGGAGATCGACGCGTCGCTGCGGGACGTCTACGCGGCGCTGGGCGTGACCACCAACCCGATCGGCATCAAGAAGGCACTGGCCCTGATGGGCGCCTGCTCGCCCCGGCTGCGCCTGCCCCTCGTCGAGGCCGACGAGGCCGAGACCGCCGTCATCCGCGCGATGCTCGAGCGCCACGGGCTCGTCCAGCCGGCCGCCTGACGCCCCCGACCGGTCAGGGGCCGGTCAGGCGGTGAAGCCGGGCAGCCACTGCTCGAGCACCGCGCGGAAGTCCCCGGCGGCGTCGAGCTGGCAGAGCACGCCGATCGAGCCGATCGTCACCCGGTGGATGAGCAGGTACGCCGGGGGGAGGTTGAGCTGGCGGCCCAGCCGGCTGGCCTCGTTGCGCGGATCGGCCACCCGGGCGGCCTGCTCCTGCATCCAGGCGCGGGTGAAGTGGAAGTGGCCGTGTTCGATGGGCGCCAGCAGCGGCCGCAGGTAGTCGAGGACCCCCTCGGGGTCCACCTCGATGCCGGCCCGGATGAAGCCCTCCGCGCGCAGGTCGACGAGCACGTCCTCCGCCCGGCCCGCCAGCGCCCAGCGCAGCAGCCGGCCGATCGGCTCGGGGTGCCCGTCGGGCAGCCGGGCCGTCGCACCGAAGTCGATGACCCCCAGCCGCCCGTCGCGGGTGAGCCGGAAGTTGCCCGGGTGGGGGTCGGCGTGCAGCAGCCCCGCCCGCTGCGGACCGGAGAAGTGCAGCTGCGCCATGAGCAGCCCGGCGCGGTCGCGCTGCTGGCGCGAGCCGTCCGCGATGATCTTCGACAGCGGGATGCCGTCGAGCCACTCGGAGACGATGACCTTCGGCGCGCTGGCCACCACGCGCGGCACCACGATCTCCGGGTCGCCGACGTAGGCCGCGGCCATCTGCCGCTGGGAGTCGGCCTCGAGTCCGTAGTCCAGCTCCTCGATGACGCGCGCCTTGAGCTCGGCGATGAGCGGCTTGACGTCCATGCCGGGGAACAGCGCGGCGAACAGGCGGGCGAAGCGCGCGAGCTGGTTGAGGTCGGCCATGAGCGCCGTCGCCGCACCGGGGTACTGGATCTTGACCGCGACGTCGCGGCCGTCCCGCCAGGTCGCCCGGTGCACCTGGCCGATGCTCGCCGCCGCCGCGGGCTGGTCGTCGAAGTGCCGGAAGCGCTCGCGCCACCTGCCACCCAGCTGCTGGGCGAGCACCGCGTGCACGGTGCGCACCGGCATGGGCGGCGCCTCCTCCTGCAGCTTGACCAGCGCCTCGCGGTAGGGGGCGGCGACCTCCTCGGGCACCGCGGCCTCGAACACCGACAGTGTCTGGCCGAGCTTCATCGCCCCGCCCTTGAGCTGGCCCAGCACGGCGAACAGCTGCTCGGCGGTGCGCTGCTGCAACTCGGCGCTGACCGCCTCGGAGGACTGGCCGGACAGTCGCTTCCCGATGCCCAGCGTGGCGCGACCAGCAGCGCCGAGGGGGAGGGAGGCCAGGCGGGCGGTCCGTGCCACCGAGCCCTTGGGGATCGGCCGCTCGCTGTCGGGCACGTGCCCTCCTCGCTGGCGCTCGTGGGTCACGGCGGTCGGAGATCATCGGTCGGGAGGGGGCCTGGGGCGCGCCGCTCCTGTGACCATTGTCCCTGCCCGGCGTCCACGGTGCCGAGCGCGGGTCCCAGCGGTTCGCCCGATGGGGTCCCCGCGCCCCGCCCGGACGGGTCAGGGACGTCGGGACAGCCGCAGTCCCGGTGGACGTCCCACCGCCGCAGCGCCGGCACCAGCGCGGGCGGCCGGAGTTCCACGGTGGCCCCCAGCGTCGCCGGGGCACCGCTGCCGTCGAGGTAGGCCAGGACCTGCTGGACGGCGGTCAGGGCGGTCAGCAGGCAGGTGACGGTCGCGCCGCTCGCCGGGGCCTCCCCGGCGGTGAGCTGGGCGGCCAGCGACGGCCACGAGGGGTCGGCGTCGCGGCGGTGCAGCTCGGCGCAGCGCAGGCAGCTGGTCCTCCCGGGCACGACCAGAGGACCGACGACGCCGGTCTCGCCGCGGACGGTGGCGACCAGGTGGGCGGTGCCGGCCCGCTGCCACCCGGCCACCAGCGGATCGGCCGCCGCCCAGGGGTGCGCGAGCACCACCAGGTCCGGCGTCGTCCCCTCCGGCAGCGGCCGGACGTCGGCCAGCGGGCTGGCCCGCCGCACCGCGTCGGCGGCGGCGAGGGCCCGGGGCCGGCCCTCGTCCCCGGCATCGAGCCCGCCGACCACGGCGTCCGCGGCCGAGGCGACGCCCCGGTCGCGCACGCTCACCCGGCCGACGCCGCTGGCGGCCAGCACCGCGGCCAGGGGCACGCCGACCCGCGTCGCCCCCTCGACGACCACGGTGGCCCGGCGTCGCGCCGCCCACCGCGCGGTCCCGCCGGCCACTCCGCGGACGGCGGGCAGTTCCGCCGCGGTCCGTGCCGCGGCCGCCGGGCCGGCGTCGGCCGCGAGGAGGTCCGCGGGGTCGAGGTCGACGAGCTGGCCGGTCGTGCGCAGTCCGTCGAGCAGGCCGCTGACGGCCGCCGGGTCGAAGCCGCACGCGGCCGCGTCGGCGAGCACGGCCCGCTGCGGCCGCCGGCCGTCCAGCCCCCGCAGCAGCGCGGTCAGCTCCGCCGCCCCGGGGTGCACGACGAGCCCGTCCCCGCTGTCCACCCCGCCCACCTGGACGGCGTCGGCGGTCCGGTGCAGCAGCGGGGTGGCCGGGGGCAGCAGCGGGTGGGCGGAGTCGGACACGCGGCGGAGCCTGGCACCGCCGGCCCCGGCGCGCGGGCGTCGTCCACAGGCCCGCAGGACGCCGACGGCGGCGCCCCGCAGGTGCGGGGCGCCGCCGTCGCGACCGTGCGAGGGGTCCTCCGTCAGGCCTTGCCGAGGATCCGGTTCATCTTGGTGCCGCAGACGGGGCAGGTGCCCTGGGCCATCCGGCGGCCGGACTCGCTGACCTTGACCTCGCCGTCGAAGTCCCGCTTCTCCTTGCACTTCACGCAGTAGCCGTTGTAGCTCTCCGCCACGGTGCTCCTCCTCCTGCTGGCTCGTCCGGCACCCGGTCCGGGGCGCCGCTGGCCGCGAACGCTACCCGCCGCCCGCCCTCCGCCCGGGCGGACCGCCGGTGTCTCCGGGCGCGCGGCCGCCGGTCTCCCCACAGCCTGTGGACGACGCTGTGGACCACCTGGGGAGCCCTCGGCGTGTCCCTGTGGGCGGGGGGAGGACGGCGGTCGTCCGGGAGACCTGCCTCGGCTCCCGAGTGCGGTCCCGACCTGCGCGAACACCCGTGACGGGGGTGTGGAAGCCGCACATCACAGCACGTCCCCGGGACGGGGGCACACCGGTGTCCACCGTCCGTGCGCACCTGCACCCGAGCGGGTGTCCCGGAGCGGCGACGTCCCGGTCCGGGAACTACCGTGCACCTCGTGCCCGGACGCACCTCCCACTCCTCGAGCAGCCCCCGACCGGCGGACCGACCGCCGGCCGAGCGGGCGCTGTCGGCCGCGCCCCCGGCCGGGTCCGAGCTGACCGGCCGGTCCACCGGTCCGGTCGAGGTGCGCCGCAGCACCCGCCGGCGCCGCACGGTGACGGCGTACCGCGAGTCCGGACGCACCGTGGTGCTCATCCCGGCCGCCTTCACCCCGGCCGAGGAGCGCCGCTGGGTGGCGCAGATGGTGGCCAAGCTGCAGACGCGCGAGGAGCGGCGGCGCCGCTCGCTGGGCGGCGACGAGGAGCTCGTGGCCCGTGCCCTCGCGCTGTCGGCGGCGCACCTGGACGGCGTGCCCCAGCCCTCCAGCGTGCGGTGGGTGGACAACCAGCAGCGGCGCTGGGGCTCCTGCACGCCGGCCGACGCGAGCATCCGCCTGTCGAGCCGGCTGCGGGGGATGCCGGAGTACGTCGTCGACTACGTGCTGGTGCACGAGCTGGCGCACCTCATCGAGCCCAGCCACGACGAGCGGTTCTGGGCGCTGGTGGCCCGGTACCCGCGCGCCGAGCGGGCACGGGGCTTCCTCGAGGGCGTGGAGCTGGCCCGCCACGACGCCGGCGAGGCCCTCGCGGAGGACGACGACGTCGTCCTCTGAGGGCCCCGCCCGGGGAGCTCAGGCGCCCGTCGTCTCCCCGCCGTCCTGCGGGTCGTCGGCCGGCGGCTCGTCGGTGAGGGCGCGCAGCTCGTCGTCCATCGCCTTGCCCTGACGCGCCACGAAGTCCAGCGGCTCGTCGAGGTCCTCGGAGGTCGGCAGCAGGTCCGGGTGCGACCAGAGCCGGTCGCGCTCGGCCGTCCCGTGCTGCTGGGCCATCGCGCCCCACACGGTGGCCGCGTCCCGCAGCCGGCGCGGGCGCAGCTGCAGGCCCACGAGCGTGGCGAAGGTCTGCTCGGCCGGACCGCCGGAGGCGCGGCGGCGGCGCATCGTCTCGGCCAGGGCGCCGTGTCCCGGCAGCCGCTCACCGGCGGCGGCGGCCACGACGGCGTCCACCCAGCCCTCGACGAGCGCGAGCAGGGTCTCCAGCCGGCGCAGCGCCATCTGCTGCTCCGGGGTCTCCTCCGGCTCCAGCATGGGCAGCAGCCGCTGCAGGCTCTCGGGGTCGTTGGGGTCGATGCCGCCCGAGCCCATGGCGTCGGTGATGCCGCGCTCGATGGCCTCGCGGTCGACCGTGATGCCGCGCGCGTAGGCGTGGACGGCGTCGTGCAGCTGCTGGCGCAGCCACGGCACGTGCGCGAACAGCCGCAGGGAGGCGGCCTCGCGCAGCGCGAGGAAGAGCCGCACCTCGTCGGCCGGCTGGTCCAGACCCGCCGCGAACTCGGCGACGTTCTGCGGGACCAGCACCGCGGCACCGGCCGGCGCCACCGGCAGCCCGACCTCGGTGCCGGTGAGGATCTCGCCGGCGAGCCGGCCGAAGGCCTGACCCACCTGGGCGCCGAACATCAGGCCGCCCATCTGGCCCATCATCCCGGCCAGCGGGCCGGCCATGGCCATGGCCTCCTGAGGGAGGGCGCCGGTCATGGCGGCCACGACCCGCTCCGCGAGCGGGTCGATCAGGGTGCTCCACTGCGGCAGGGTCTGCTCCACCCACTCGACCCGCGACCACGCCAGCGTGCGCTCCACGCCCGAAGGCATGTCGGTCACCTGGTCCAGCCACAGGTCGGCCAGCCGCAGCGCCTCGGCCACCGCGGTCCGCTCGCCGTCGGAGGCCGGCTGCGTGCCGGCGGCCAGTGCGCTGATCGCGCCCTGGCGGGCGAGGTCCCAGTTCACCGGGCCGCCCGACCAGTTCATGAGCTTCTGCAGCTCGGCGAACAGCGGCATCTTCGCCAGGAACTCCTGGGGCGTCCCGGCGCCCGCCGCACCGCCCCCGAAGAGGGCGCCGAGGCCGAAGGGGTCGTTGCCGCCCCCGGGCTGGTCGCGACGCTCCGGGTCGCGGTCGGGGAGGCCGAAGCCGAACGGCACGTCACTCATGGCTCCACGGTAGTCGCGACGATCTCGCCGCGACCTGGGCTCGGCCGCCTTCCGCGCACAGCGGACAGGCCGCGGAGCAGGGGCCCGTCGCGAGACTGCGAACCACGCGGGCTCTCGGACCCGGCCTCGGAGCAGGGGCCCGTCGCGAGCCTGCGAGCCGCGCCCGGCTCTCGGACCCGGCCTCGGAGCAGGGGCCCGTCGCGAGCGTGCGAGTGGCGGGGGGCTCGCGGACCCGGCCTCGGAGCAGGGGCCCGTCGCGAGCCTGCGAGCCACGCGGGCTCTCGGACCCGGCCTCGGAGCAGGGGCCCGTCGCGAGCGTGCGAGTGGCGGGGGGCTCCGAGGTCCTTTCTATAAGCTCGCCGCTCGTGACCCGTCGGATCGCCGTGCTCGGAACCGGCGTGCTGCTGCTCCTGGTGCTCGGCGTCCTCGGGACGGCGGTGCCGGTGCCCTACGTCGCGCAGGTGCCGGGACCGACGCTGAACACCCTGGGCGAGGTCGACGGCGAGCCCGTCATCGCCGTCGAGGGCCGTGAGCGAAACGACGTCAGCGGCAACCTCAACCTCACGACGGTCGGCGTCAGCCGCGCCGGGCTGAGCCTGGTCGAGGCCGTCCAGGGGTGGTTCGACGACGAGGTCAGCATCGTCCCGCAGGAGTCGGTGTACCCCTCCGACCGCTCGCGGGAGGAGACCCAGCGGGCCAATCGCGAGGCCTTCCTCACCTCCGAGGAGCGGGCCGAGGCGGTGGCGCTGGACCGGCTGGGCTTCCCGGTCAAGGTCGTCGTCCGCGGGCTGTCCGGCGAGGAGTCGCCGTCGGAGGGCCTGCTGGAGGAGAACGACGCGATCGAGTCGGTGGACGGCCGGCCGACGCCCGACACCACGGCCCTCGACGAGGTCCTGGACGACGTCGAGCCCGGCGCGACGGTCACCGTCGCCTACACCCGGCTCGGCGAGCCCGGCACCGCGGAGGTCACCACGGGGCAGGCAGAGGACGCCGACCGGGCCCTGCTCGGGGTCCTGGTGGCCGACCGGCCCTCGGCGCCGTTCGACGTCGACATCCAGGTCGCCGACGTGGGCGGCCCCTCGGCCGGGCTGATGCTGACCCTCGGCATCCTCGACCTCGTCGGTGACACCGACCTGACCGAGGGCGCGGTCGTCGCCGGCACCGGCACCATCGACGGGGCCGGTGCGGTGGGCCCGATCGGCGGCATCCAGCTGAAGATGGTCTCCGCCCGCGAGATCGGCGCCGAGCTGTTCCTGGTCCCCGCCGACAACTGCGAGGAGGCCCTCGAGGCCCCGCAGCCGGGACTGGTCCTGGCCCGCGTCGCCGACCTCGACGACGCCCTGGACGCCCTGGCCGACCACCGCGCCGGCCGCACCCCCGAGGGCTGCTGACGGTGCCTCCCGCCGGTGCCGCCCCCCTGCGGTCTCCCGTGGGGGAAGCTGGGGCGCGGCTGGGAACCCGGGGCGTGCCCGTGCGTTGTCCTGGGTTGACCGGGCCGGCGCCGGGTCGCTCGACCGGGTCCCGACGCCGCTCCGGCCGCCCGCGGTCGAACGCCTGACTCTGCGGGACGTCCGGTGGCCCCTGCCACCGGAGGTCCCGCGCACCACCGCAACTGAAGGAGACCGCTCGTGGCCATGCGGCCCCCCGTGTCCGTGCCGACGCTGTCGCGGCGCGCCAAGTTCGTCATCGGGGCCATCGCCGTCCTGCTGGTGCTGTTCACCGCCATCGGGACGCTGACGAACGTCTACGTCGACTACCTCTGGTTCGACGAGACCGGCTACACCGAGGTGTTCTGGACCGAGCTCCAGACCCGCGCGCTGCTGTTCGCGGTGGCGGGCGTGGCCACCGGTGGGCTGACCGCCCTGGCGATCCACCTCGCCTACCGGTTCCGGCCGACGTTCCGGCCCATGTCGCTGGAGCAGCAGAACCTCGAGCGCTACCGGCAGTCGCTGGAGCCGCGCCGGACGCTGGTCGTCTCGGCGGTCGCCGTCGTCGTCGGCCTGTTCGCCGGCTTCACCGCGCAGGGCAGCTGGGAGACCTGGCTGGCCTTCCGCAACTCCACCGACTTCGGCCAGACCGACCCGCAGTTCGGCCTGGACCTGTCCTTCTTCGTCTTCGACTACCCCTTCTACCGGCTGCTGCTGGGCTTCGGCTTCGCGATCGTGCTGCTCGCGCTGATGGGCTCGCTGCTGACCCACTACCTGTTCGGCGGCCTGCGGCTGCAGACGCCGGGGCAGAAGCTGACGTCGGCCGCGATGGTGCAGCTGTCGGTGCTGCTGGGCCTGTTCGTGCTGCTCAAGGCGCTGGCCTACTGGATGGACCGCTACGGGCTGGTCTACTCCGACCGCGGTGACCTGTTCACCGGCGCCAGCTACACCGACGTCAACGCGCTGCTCCCGGCGAAGACGATCCTGGTCTTCGCGGCGGCCTTCTGCGCCCTGGCGTTCTTCGCCAACATCGTGGTGCGCAACCTGCGGCTGCCCGCCGCCGCGCTGGTGCTGCTGCTGCTCTCCAGCCTCGTCATCGGCGTCGCCTACCCGGCGATCGTCCAGCAGTTCGTGGTCAAGCCCAGCGCCGACCAGCGCGAGGCCGACTACATCTCGCGGGCCATCGAGGCCACGCGCCAGGCCTACAACCTCACCGACGATCAGGTCAGCTACGTCGACTACGCGCAGAGCGCGACCGGCGAGGAGGTCGACACCGAGGCGGCGGAGGCCCAGCTGCGGGCCGACACCGGGACGATCCCCAACGCCCGGCTGCTCGACCCCAACGTGCTGTCGGCGACGTTCACCGCGCGCCAGCAGATCCGCAACGTCTACGGCTTCCCCGAGAAGCTCGACATCGACCGGTACACGCTGCCGGACCCGGAGACCGGCGAGCCCGTCACGCGTGACTACGTCGTCGCCGTGCGCGAGCTGGACAGCGAGAGCCTGTCGGAGAACCAGTCGAGCTGGATCAACCGGCACACCGTCTACACCCACGGCAACGGCTTCGTCGCCGCGCCGGCCAACCAGGTCGTCGAGGTCGCCGCGGGCCAGGAGGGCGGCGTCCCGAACTTCACCACCCTCGACCTGCCGACCCGGGGCAACATCGAGGTCGAGCAGTCGCGCATCTACTACGGCGAGCTGCTCCAGGACCAGGGCGAGGACGTCTACTCCGTCGTCGGCGCGAACGAGGGCGAGGAGCCCCGCGAGTTCGACCGGCCCGAGGACAGCGGCTCCGACGAGGGCCAGATCAACAACACCTACGACGGCGAGGGCGGGGTGTCGATCGGCAGCTTCTTCCGGCAGCTGACGTTCGCCATCTACTACCGCGAGCGCAACTTCCTGCTGTCGGGCGCGGTCAACGACGCCTCCCGGGTCCTGTACGTCCGCGACCCGCGGGACCGGGTGGAGAAGGCCGCGCCGTTCCTCGAGGTCGACGGGGACCCGTACCCCGCGGTCATCGACGGCGAGGTCACCTGGATCCTCGACGGCTACACGACGTCGGACTCCTACCCCTACGCCGAGTTCATGGAGCTGGGTGAGGCGGCCACGGACGCCCTGACCGGGCAGGGGACGACGGCCCTGCCGGACGAGCAGTTCAACTACATCCGCAACTCCGTGAAGGCGACCGTCGACGCCTACGACGGCACGGTGACCCTGTACGAGTGGGACCAGCAGGACCCGGTGCTGCAGACCTTCATGAAGGCCTTCCCGGGCGTCGTGCAGCCCTTCGAGGACATCCCCGACGAGCTGCGCGCGCACGTCCGTTACCCGGAGGACCTCTTCAAGCTGCAGCGGGACATCCTCACGCGCTACCACGTGTCCGACCCGCAGGACTTCTACCAGGGCAACGACCGCTGGCAGGTGCCGGCCGACCCCACGGTGGAGACCGACGAGGCGCAGCCGCCGTACTACATCCTCGCCCAGCGGCCGGGTGACGAGGAGGCCACCTTCCAGCTGACCAGCGCGCTCAACGCGTTCCGCCGGCAGAACCTCTCGTCGTTCATCTCGGCATCCAGCGACCCGGACAGCTACGGCGAGATACAGATCCTGCGGCTGCCGGGGAACACGCCGTTCCTCGGGCCCTCCCAGGTCCAGGACACGTTCAACACCGACGCCGACGTGGCGCGCGACCTGAACCTGTTCCGCAGCGCGGACTCGCAGCCGGTGTTCGGCAACCTGCTGACCCTGCCGATCGGCGAGGACGGGCTCCTCTACGTGCAACCGCTGTACGTGGAGGGCACGGGGCAGAACTCCTTCCCGCTGCTGCGGAAGGTGCTGGTCAACTACGGCGAGCGCATCGGTTACGCCGACACGCTGTCGGAGGCGCTGGACCAGGTGTTCGGGGCCGGGGCAGGGCAGTCGGCCACCGACGGCGAGGACGCCGACACGACGCCGGACACGGAGACGCCGGCGACGCCGTCGGAGACGCCGCCGACGTCCGGGTCGCCCACGGAGCCGACGCCGCCTCCGGTCGACGGCGGGGGCGGGGCTGCCCCGGGTCTGGAGCAGGCGGTCGCCAACCTGGACGCCGCGCTGCAGGCCCTCGCCGACGCGCAGCGCAGCGGTGACTTCTCCGCCCAGGGCCAGGCCCTGGAGGACCTCCAGGTCGCCGTCGAGGCGTACCAGGCGGCCCAGGCGGCAGCGAGTCCCGGAGGCTGAGCACGCGCGGGGCGGGTGTGCCGAGGAGCACCCCGCCCCGCGCGTCAGCTGCCCGCGCGGTGTGTAGACTCGGTTCTACCGACGCGGGGTGGAGCAGCTCGGTAGCTCGCTGGGCTCATAACCCAGAGGTCGCAGGTTCGAATCCTGCCCCCGCTACACAGACAGGGCCCCGGCACTCATCGAGTGCCGGGGCCCTGTGCCGTCCGGGGGACCCGAGGGAGACGCACGGTGACCAGCCTGCAGATGAGGGCGGTCGCGGCCGTCCTCCGGCTCACCCGCAAGCGCGCCATGGCCACGCCCGAGCGGGCGCGACGCCGGCTGGCGGCCCCGAAGGGCAGCTCCGCGCCGCCCGCCGCGCTGGCCCGGCGCCACGAGGTCGGTGACCGGGAGGTCGGGGGCTTCCGGTGCACCACTGTGGCGCCCCGCGGGCGCCGGACCGGGCGCGCGGCGGTGTACCTGCACGGCGGGGCGTACGTGAGCGCGATCGCGCCGCAGCACTGGGCGCTGGTGTCGCGGCTCGCCGACGCCGGCGTGCGGGTGGAGGTGCCGCACTACGGCCTGGCGCCGCAGCACACGTACCGGGAGGCGTATCCCCTCGTCACCGCCGTCTACCGCGACCTCGTCGGGGAGGTCGGCGCGGCCGCCGTCACGGTGGCCGGTGACTCCGCCGGCGGCGGCCTGGCCCTGGGGCTCGCGCAGACCCTCCCCGGTGCCGGCCTGCCCCAGCCGCGCCGGCTGGTGCTGCTCTCGCCGTGGCTGGACCTCACCCTGAGCCACCCCGACCTGCCGGCGGTCGAGCTGCGCGACCCGTGGCTCAGCAGCGCCGGGCTGCGCGTGGCGGCGGAGGCGTGGGCCGGCGGCGACGACCCCACCGACCCGCGGCTCAGTCCCGGCAGCGGGCCGCTGACCGGCCTGGCGCCGGTGCACGTGTACGTCGGCACCCGGGAGATCTGCCTGCCCGACGCCCTGTCGCTGCGCGACCGGGCCCGCGCGGAGGGCGCCGCGGTCGAGCTCACGGTCGCCGACGGCGCCGTGCACGTCTACCCGCTGCTGCCGGCGCCCGAGGGCCGTGCCGCGCAGCGGGCCGTCGTGGAGGAGATCGGCGGCCGGTCGGCATGATCGCCGCATGCCACGGATCCTGATCGCCAGCTGTGCCGGGGCCGCCGGCCGGGACGACGACGAGCCGCTGCTGCTCGCCGCGCTCGCCGAGGCCGGCCTCACCGCGGCCACCGCCGACTGGGCCGACCCCG
Organism: Blastococcus sp. CPCC 205250; assembly: GCF_019799925.1. Lineage (GTDB taxonomy): Bacteria > Actinomycetota > Actinomycetes > Mycobacteriales > Geodermatophilaceae > Trujillonella. The sequence continues at coordinate 108,692 of NZ_JABGCG010000013.1, forward strand.
GCGTGGACTGGGGCAGCGCCGACGTCGTCGTGATCCGGTCCACCTGGGACTACGTGGAGCGCCGCGACGAGTTCCTCGCCTGGGCCCGCCGGGTCGAGGCGGTCACGACGCTGCTGAACCCGGCCGACGTCCTGACCTGGAACACCGACAAGCGCTACCTCGCCGAGCTGGCCGACGCCGGGCTGCCGGTCGTGCCGACCGCCTGGCTCGCGGACGCCGCGGACGTGCCGGCCGCCCTGGCGCGGTGGGCGGGCGACGTGGTCGTGAAGCCGGCCGTCTCCGCCGGCGCCCGGGACACCGTGCGGTTCCCCCCGGCCGAGCGGGCGGAGGCGGCCGCCTTCGCGGGCCGGCTGCTGGCCGAGGGCCGGGCGGTGCTCGTGCAGCCCTACCTCGACCGGCTGGACACCGAGGGCGAGACCGGGCTGGTGTACCTGGACGGGACGTACAGCCACGCGTTCGGCAAGGCGGCGCTGCTGGCCGGCGGCCGGCTGGCCCCGGACCTCTTCGCCGAGGAGACGATCACCGCGCGGACCGCGACGGACGGGCAGCGCCGGGTCGGGGACGACGTCCTCACCGAGCTCCGGACGCGGCGGGGGATCGAACCGCTCTATGCCCGGGTGGACCTCGTCCCGGGTCCGGACGGCGCTCCGCTGGTGCTGGAGGTCGAGCTCACCGAGCCCAGCCTGTTCCTGCACGTGGCCGACGGCGCGGCAGCGCGGCTGGCCGCCACGATCGGCGCCCGGCTCGGCTGAGACCCCCGGCGGGGGCGCCGGTCAGGCCCAGGCGGGGTGCAGCGGCCCGCCGACGGGCTCGTGCCGGGGGCGGGGGAGGGCCGGCGGCGGCGGAGGGATCGGAGGCGCCGGAGACCCGATGCGGTCGCCGTGGCGGACCAGCCGCTGCGTGCTGGTGTCGGCGGCCGGCCGCCCCGGAGGGACCGGCAGCCGGACGGTGTCGAACTCGACCCACGCCGTCCGCTTGTAGCCGTCGACCAGGGCGCTCACCCGCAGCCAGCAGGTGCCGTCGGCGTCGTGCCGCCACCCCAGCAGGACGCCGATGTGCCAGCGCTGGCGGTGGAACACCTCCACCGGCTTGGGGCGGCCGAGGAAGGCCACCGTGGACTCCGCACCCATGTGACGACTCTAAGTCGCCGTCCGGTCACCCTCCGGGAGGCGCGCTCGGGCCCCCGGCGGGTGGCGTCGGGAGGGTGTGTATGGTGATCTCACCGACGCGGGGTGGAGCAGCTCGGTAGCTCGCTGGGCTCATAACCCAGAGGTCACAGGTTCGAATCCTGTCCCCGCTACTGGTACGAGGGCCCGGTCACCACGGTGACCGGGCCCTCGTCGTGTCCGGGGTCCCGCCGCGGGAACAGCGGGTCCCCGCGACCGGTTGCGGCGGGCATGGAGCCCACCGTGCAGGACGTCCCCGAGTCCTCCCGCTACGAGATCCGCGACGGCGACCGCGTGCTCGGCCACGCCGCCTACCGCCGGGAGAGCGGGCGGGTCGTGTTCACCCACACCGAGATCGACCCCGACACCGAGGGCTCCGGCCTGGGCGGGAAGCTGGTGCGCGGCGCCCTGGACGACGTGCGGACGCGCGGCGAGCGGGCGGTGCCGCAGTGCTCCTTCGTGCGCGGCTGGATCGGCAAGCACCCCGACTACGCCGACCTGGTCGACGCCGGCGCGTGACGCGGCCGGGGAGCCGGCCGGCGGTGCCGGCCGGCTCTCCGGGTCACAGGACGTGCTGGCCGTACATCTCGCCCAGCGGGTCGGCGATCAGCTCGATGCGGGCGCCGTCGGGGTCGCGGAAGTAGACCGAGACGCCGCTGTGCACCTCGTGCGGCACGCCCGCGTCGGCCAGCCGCCGCACGAGCTCCTCCCAGCGCGCGGGCTCCACGCTGATCGCCATGTGGTGCAGGCCGCCGAGCACCTCGGCGTAGGGGCCGACGTCCAGCCCCGGGAAGTCGAAGAAGGCGACCAGGTTGCCGTTGCCGATGTCGAAGAAGAAGTGCGAGGAGCCGGGGTAGTCCCGGTTCTCGATCAGCTCGGTGAGCGGGAAGCCGAGCACGTCCTGGTAGAAGCGGACGGTCCGCTCGACGTCGGAGCTGATCAGCGCGGTGTGGTGCAGGCCGCGAGCGGTCGACGTCGGGCGCTCGCCGGCCGGCCGCAGGTGCGCGGCCCGGATGCGGGCCCGCTCGGCCTCGGCAGCCGCGGGGTCGACGCTGCTGGGGGTGCTCATGTCGGCTGTCCTCGCATGTCCGGGGCGGGCTGGGTGCCCGGCACAACCGCGCGGGGCGGGGATCGCTTCCCGCACCCCGGGTGCCCCGGACCTCCACCGGGCACGCCGCATCCGGCCCGTGTGTCGCAGGCCACAGCTGGGCTAGCGTGGGCGCCGCCGTCCGCCGCGCAGCCTGGGAGCCCACCGTGTCAACGCCGACGCTGGATGCCATCGACCTGTCCGAGCGCACGTTCTGGGGGGCGCCGCCCGAGCAGCGCCACGCGGTGTTCGACCTGCTCCGCCGCGAGAGCCCGTTCGCCTTCTTCGCCGAGCCGCAGGTGCCCTACATCCCGGTGGGTCCGGGCTACCACGCGGTCACCCGGTACGCCGACGTCGAGGCGATCAGCAGCCAGCCGGCGCTGTTCGCCTCCGGCTCCGGCGCGGTCTCCATCGCCGACATGCCGCCGGACCTCAACGAGTTCTACGGCTCGCTGATCAGCATGGACGACCCGCGGCACGGCAAGATCCGCCGGATCGTGGCCAAGGCCTTCACCCCGCGGGTGCTGGAGAACCTCGTGGGCAACGTGCAGGCCGTCGCCGACGACGTGGTGGCCCGCGCGCGCCGCACCGCCGAGGCCGGCGACGGCACGATCGACGTCGTCGCGGACCTCGCGGCACCGATCCCGCTGCGGGTCATCTGCGACATGATGGGGATCCCCGAGGCGGACCGGGCGATGGTGCTGCAGCAGTCCACCGTCATCCTCTCCGGCGGCGACCCCGAGCTGGTCGAGGACGAGGAGTACATGGTCACCGCGTTCCTCAAGGCGGGGGAGCTGCTGGCCGGCCTCATGGAGCGGCTGGCGGCCGAACGGCTGGAGCGCCCGGCCGACGACCTCACCACCGCCCTGGTCACCACCGAGGTCGACGGCGAGCGGCTGTCGCACCAGGAGATCGCCTCGTTCTTCATCCTGCTGCTCGTCGCGGGCAACGAGACCACCCGCAACGCCATCTCCCAGGGCGTGCTCGCGCTGTCCGAGCACCCCGCCGAGCGGGACCGCTGGGCCGCCGACCCCGGGCTCACCCGCACCGCGGTGGAGGAGGTCGTGCGCTGGACCAGCCCGATCACCTGGATGCGCCGGACCGCGACCCGGGACGTCGAGCTGTCCGGGCAGCACTTCCCGGCCGGCTCCAAGTTCCTGCTCTTCTACGCGGCGGCCAACCGGGACCCCGCGGTCTTCGCCGACCCGCACCGCTTCGACCTGTCCCGCGACCCGAACCCGCACGTGGGCTTCGGCTCCCGGGGCCCGCACTTCTGCCTCGGCGCCCACCTGGCCCGGCGGGAGATCGGCGTCGCGTTCCGGGCGTTCGCCGACCACCTCCCCGACCTCGAGGTCTGCGGGGAGCCGGCCCGCCTGCAGTCGTCGTTCGTCAACGGCCTCAAGCGGCTGCCGGCCCGGCTGACGGGGGTCCGATGACCCGCGTGGTGGTCGACCGGGAGGTCTGCATGAGCGCCGGCGTGTGCGAGATGGAGGCGCCGGCGGTGTTCGAGCTCGACGCCGACGGCGTGCTCCAGGTCGGCGAGCCCACCGACCTGGCGGCGGTCGAGGGCGCCGTCCGGGCCTGCCCCACGGGGGCGCTGCAGCTCGTCGACTGAGCGCCCGCCGGCTCAGGCGGACAGCGCGGTGCCGGCTCCGTCGAGGGCGCCGGCCAGCTCGTCGAGCGGCAGGTCCAGCGCGCGGGCGAGGGCGGCGACGGTGAAGAACGTCGGCGTCGGGACCCGGCCGGACTCGATCTTGCGCAGCACCTCGACGCCCACCCCGGAGGCCGCCGAGACCTCCGCCGGGCTGCGGTCCCCGCGCGCGGCACGCAGCAGGGCGCCCAGCCGGCGGCCGCGCTCGCGCTCGGCCGGGGTCAGCGGGGGGCGCACCATGCCGTGATACTAATACCGGGATAGCAATACCGGCCACCCGTGCCGGCACACCGACACCCGGAGGACGGCGACGTGATCGAGCTGCGCACCCCAGGCGAGCTGGAGGCCATGCGCGCGGCGGGGGCGGTGGTCGCCCGGATGCACGCCGCGGTGCGGGCCGTCGCGGCACCGGGCGTCCGGCTGACCCAGCTGGACGAGGTCGCCCGCGACGTCCTGGCCGACGCCGGTGCGACCTCGCCCTTCCTCGGCTACGCGCCGCACCGCACGACGCCGCCGTTCCCCGGGGTGGTGTGCCTGTCGGTGAACGACGTCGCCCTGCACGGCATCCCCACGCCGACCCCGCTGGAGGACGGCGACCTGCTCAGCGTCGACGCCGGCGCCACCCTCGACGGCTGGGTCGGCGACGCGGCGGTGACCTTCCCGGTCGGCACCCCGCGCCCGGAGGACCTGGCGCTGGTCGACACCGCGGAGCGGGCGCTGGCCGCCGGCATCGCCGCCGCGGTGCCGGGCAACCGGATCGGCGACATCTCCGCCGCCATCGGCGCCGTCGGGCGCGCCGGGGGCTGCGGGATCAACACCGACCAGGGCGGGCACGGCGTCGGGCGGAGCATGCACGAGGCGCCGAGCGTGCCCAACGAGGGGCGGGCCGGCCGGGGCGTGCGGCTGCGGGCCGGGCTGGTCATCGCCATCGAGCCGTGGTTCCTCGCCGGCGGCAGTGACGACTACCGGGTCGACGCCGACGGCTGGACGCTGCGCAGCGCCGACGGCAGCCGGGCCGCGCACGTCGAGCACACCGTGGCGGTCACCGACGACGGGCCGCGGATCCTGACCGCCCCCCGGTAGGCCACCCGTGCGCCCCCGGGCGGGTCAGCCCAGCGCCCGCTCCAGGTCGGCGATCAGGTCCTCTGCGTCCTCGATGCCCACGGAGAGCCGGACCAGGTCGGCCGGCACCTCCAGGGGCGAGCCGGCGGCACTGGCGTGCGTCATCCGGTGCGGGTGCTCCACCAGCGACTCCACGCCGCCGAGGGACTCCGCGAGGGTGAACAGCTCCGTCCGCTCGCAGAACCGCAGCGCCGCCTCCTCACCGCCGGCCAGGCGGAACGACACCATCCCGCCGAAGCCGGACATCTGCCGGGCGGCGACCTCGTGCCCCGGGTGGTCGGGCAGCCCGGGGTAGAGGACGGCCGACACCTCCGGCCGCGACGAGAGGAAGTCCACGACCCGGGCGGCGTTGGCGTTGTGCCGGTCCATCCGCACGCCGAGGGTCTTGATGCCGCGCAGCACCAGCCAGGCGTCGAAGGGGCCGTTGACCGCGCCCATGGCGTTCTGGTGGAAGGCCAGCTGCTCGCCGAGGTCGCGGTCGGCGACCACCAGCGCCCCGCCGACGACGTCGGAGTGCCCGCCCAGGTACTTCGTCGTCGAGTGGACGACGACGTCGGCGCCCAGCGTCAGCGGTCGCTGGAGGTAGGGCGACGCGAAGGTGTTGTCGACGACCAGCAGCGCCCCCGCCGCGTGCGCGACCTCGGCCAGGCCGGCGATGTCGGCGATGTTGAGCAGCGGGTTGGTGGGTGTCTCGCACCACAGCACGCGGGTGGTGTCGCGGACCGCGGCGCGGACGGCGCCGAGGTCGTACAGGTCGACCGGGGTGTGCTCGACCCCCCACCGCGCGGCGACCTTCGACAGCAGCCGGAAGGTGCCGCCGTAGGCGTCCCCGGCCAGCACCACGTGCGAGCCGGGCTCGCAGACGGTGCGCAGCAGGGTGTCCTCGGCGGCCAGCCCGGAGGCGAAGGCCAGCCCGGTCGCGCCCTCCTCGAGCGCGGCCAGGGCCTCCTGCAGCGCCGTCCGCGTGGGGTTGGCGCTGCGGCTGTACTCGTAGCCGCCGCGCAGCCCGCCGACGCCGTCCTGCTTGTACGTCGTCGTCAGGTGCAGCGGCGGCACCACCGCCCCGGTCGCGGGGTCCGGGTCCTGCCCGGCGTGGATGGCGCGGGTGCTGAAGCCGGAGGGGCGCGGGGTGCCGGTCATGCCCCGACCGTAGGCGCGAGCCCCGCCAGGTGCCCCAGCACGTCCTGTCGCGTGACCACGCCGGCGGGCTTGCCGTCGACGTGCACCAGCAGGGCGTCGGCCGCACCGAGCTGGGAGACCGCCGCGCTGACCGCCTCCCCTGAGCCGACGATCGGCAGCGGCGGGGACATGTGCGCCTCCACCCGGTCGGCCAGCGAGGCCCGGCCGGCGAACAGCGCGTCGAGCAGGGTCTTCTCGTCGATGGAGCCGACCACCTCGCCGGCGGTCACCGGCGGCTCCGCCCGGACGACGGGGAGCTGGCTGACGCCGTACTCGCGCAGGATGTCGATGGCGTCGCGGACGGTCTCGTTCGGGTGGGTGTGCACCAGCGTCGGCGTCTGCCCGCCCTTGGCCTCCAGCAGCTCGCCGACGGTCTCCCCGCCGGTCGCGGCCAGGAAGCCGTAGTCGGCCATCCACGCGTCGTTGAAGATCTTGTTCAGGTACCCGCGGCCGCCGTCGGGCAGCAGCACGACCAGGACGTCGTCCTTGGTCAGCCGCTCGGCCGCGCGCAGCGCCGCCACGACGGCCATCCCGCAGGAGCCGCCGACCAGCAGCCCCTCCTCGCGGGCCAGCCGCCGGGTCATGGCGAAGGAGTCGCCGTCGGAGACGGGGATGATCTCGTCGGCGATCTCACGGTCGTAGGTCGAGGGCCAGAAGTCCTCGCCGACGCCCTCGACGAGGTAGGGCCGGCCGGTGCCGCCGGAGTACACCGAGCCCTCGGGGTCGGCGCCGACGACGCGGACGCGGCCACCGGAGGCCTCCTTGAGGTACCGCCCGATGCCGCTGATCGTGCCGCCGGTGCCCATGCCGGTGACGAAGGTGGTGACCCGGCCCTCGGTCTGCGCCCAGATCTCGGGACCGGTCGTCTCGTAGTGCGACTGCGGGTTCGCCGGGTTGGAGTACTGGTCGGGCTTCCAGCCGCCGGGGGTCTCGCGGGCGAGCCGGTCGGAGACCGAGTAGTAGGAGCGCGGGTCGGACGGGTCGACGGCGGTGGGGCAGACGACGACCTCGGCCCCGTAGGCCTTGAGGACGTTGATCTTCTCCTGGCCGACCTTGTCGGGGCAGATGAAGATGCACCGGTAGCCGCGCTGCTGGGCGACCAGCGCCAGCCCGATGCCGGTGTTGCCGCTGGTCGGCTCCACGATCGTGCCTCCGGGCCGGAGCGCGCCGCTGGCCTCGGCGGCGTCGACCATCCGGACGGCGATGCGGTCCTTCACCGAGCCGCCGGGGTTGAGGTACTCGACCTTGGCCAGGACCAGGGGCGCGTCCGGCCCCAGGTCCCGGGTGACCGACCGGAGCCGGACCAGCGGGGTGTCGCCGACCAGGTCGACGACGGACTCGGCGTACTGCACGGGGACCTCCTCGCACGATGCCGACGGCCGGCATCGGGTCCATCCCAGCAGAGCACGCCGGACGGGGAGGATGCGGGCATGACCGACATCGATCCGACCTGTGGGGTCGCGCACGGCGCGGGGGCGCCGGCGGCCGCCGACCGCGTGCTCGTCGCCGTCTTCGCGTCCCCGGTGGCCGAGGTCTTGCTGCGCTGGGCGCCGGAGCTGGGCTACCGCACGGCGCTGGTGGACCCCGATCCGGCGCGCCCGGCCGGCGCCCGCGGGTTCGCCGAGGTCACGCTCGACCTCGGGTCCGCCGACGTCGTCGTCACCGACCACCACCGCCCCGAGCTGGGGGAGGTGCTGCGCGACGCCCTCGCCCGGCCGGTGCGCTGGATCGGCGTCATGGGCAACCCCCGGCACGAGGGCCCGCACGTGGCCGCGCTGACGGCGCTCGGCGTCCCGGCGGCCGACATCGCCCGCGTGCACCGCCCGATCGGGCTGGACATCGGCTCGCGGGCCCCGGCGGAGATCGCGCTGAGCACCCTCGCCGGGCTGCTGGCCGACCGCAACGGCCGGGCCGGGGGCACGGCGCACGGCCGCGCCGCGACCGCTCAGGCCGGGGCGGCCGGCCCGAGGTAGTCCAGCGCGGCCCGGTGCAGGTGGCCGTTGGTCGCCAGCGCGCTGCCGCCGGCCGGGCCGGGTGCGCCGGTGACGTCGGTGAACGTGCCGCCGGCCTCGCGGACGATGACGTCGAGGGCGGCGAGGTCCCACACCGAGACCTCGGGCTCGCAGGCGACGTCGACCGCGCCCTCGGCGAGCAGCACGTAGCTCCAGAAGTCGCCGTAGGCGCGGGTCCGCCACACGTTGCGGGTCAGGTCGAGGAACCCGTCGAGCAGGCCGCGCTCCTCCCAGCCGGAGAGCGAGGAGTAGCTGAGGCTGGCGTCGGACAGCTCGCTGACGCCCGACACCCGGCAGCGGGTCGCGTTCTCCAGCCGCCGGCCGGTCCACGCGCCCACGCCCTTGGCCGCCCACCAGCGGCGGTTGAGCGCCGGCGCGGAGACGAGCCCGACCACCGGCTCGTCGCCGTCGAACAGCGCGATGAGGGTGGCCCAGACCGGGACGCCGCGGACGAAGTTCTTCGTCCCGTCGATCGGGTCCAGCACCCACCGCCGGGGCCCGTGCCCGGTCGTCCCCATCTCCTCGCCGAGGACGGCGTCGCGGGTGCGGGCCCGCGCGAGGGTGATCCGCAGCTGCTCCTCGACCGCGCGGTCGGCGTCGGTCACCGGGGTCAGGTCGGGCTTGGTCTCCACCTGGAGGTCCTGGGCCCGGAAGCGGTCCATGCTGATGGAGTCGGCCTGGTCGGCCAGTACGTGCGCCAGGTGCATGTCCCCGGTGTGGTCGCGCCCCGACGTCATGGGCACCGAACCTAGCGGGCGCGCGCTCGTTACCGTCGCAGGCGTGGACCCCAGGCCGGACGCGATGACGATCGCGGGGCTGCTCGCCGACCCCACCCGCCTGCGCGTGGTGGCGGCGCTGGCGCTCGGCGCCGGCACGATCGAGGCGGTCGCCGAGGCCTCCGGGCTCACGCTCAAGGACGTCGCGCTGGCCGCGCGCCGGCTGGCCCGCGCCGGGCTGGTCCGCCGCGACCGGCACGCCCTCGAGCTGCTGACCGACCGCTTCGGCGCGGCCGCCCGCGCCGCCGCGCAGGCCGCGCCGCGGCCCGAGCCGCTCTCGGACGACCCGGCGGAGGACGCCGTGCTCTCGGCGTTCGTGCGCGACGGCCGGCTGGTGTCGATCCCCGCGCAGGCGACCAAGCGCCGGGTGGTGCTCGAGCACCTGGTGCGGGTGTTCGACGCCGGCGTCCGCTACCCCGAGCGCGAGGTCAACGCGCTGCTGGCCGTCTGGCACCCCGACACCGCGGCGCTGCGGCGGTACCTCGTCGACGAGGGCCTGCTCACCCGCGACGCCGGGGTCTACTGGCGCAGCGGCGGCTGGGTCGACGTCTGACGCTGCGCAGGCGGCCCGCGCCGAGGAACTCGATCGACCGCGGGGGCCCCGCGCCGCACACTCGCCCGGTGCCCGACGCCGACGACCTCCGCGCCCTCGCGCGTTCCTCGCCGTGGCTGTTCACCACCCTGCGCTTCACCCACCGCCGCGGGCGCCCGGCCGAGGGGGTCCGCGCGTGGCTGCGCCGCCCCGACGCCCTGCGGGTCGAGACGCTCGACGGAGCCCTCGTCCAGGTCGTCCGCGAGCCGGGGGGCACGGTGCCCGCAGCGCCCGGGCTGCGCGCCGACGGGCTGGTCGCCGAGCCCCGCCGATACCTGGACCGGGACGGCGACCCGATGTTCGAGAACTACCACTGGGTGGCGTTGCTCGACCCGGTGGAGTTCGCCGACGGGCAGGACCGTGCGGGCGAGGGGGCCGGGCCGGTCGGCCCGCCGCTGGAGATCGGCGCCGTCCGCGAGGTCGCGCACGGCGGGCGGCCGGCGTGGGAGGCCGTCGTCGCCACGACGGACGCCTACGAACCGCGGTGTGGCTGCTGCTCGCTGCTGCGCGACCCGGAGATCGACCGGCTCGAGTGGGACGACGCCGCGGAACGCTTCGCGGGGAAGCGGTATCCGTCGGCCACCCGGGTCCGCCTCGACGTCGGCACCGGCGTCTGCGTGCTCACCGAGGTGCTCGACGGGTCCTGGGCCGGCGACGGGCACGAGGTGCTGATCGAGGCGGTGGACGAGCCGATGGCCGACGAGCTCTTCGGACGGCGCCCCTCCAGGGGGCTGCGCCGGGCCCGCGAGGCGTGGGGGGACGGCGGGTCCTCCTAGTAGCCGGGGCCGACCTGGCCCACGGCGCCGAGCAGCACCCGCACCGCCCGCAGCTGGTCCTGCCGAGCGGTGGACCCGGCGGCCGCCCATGCGTCGAGGGCGCAGTCGGGGGCCTCGGCGGTGTGCGCGCACCCGGGCGGGCACTCCTCGGCGGCCTGGGCGATCTCGTCGAACGCCGTCAGCACGTCGGCGGCGGTCACGTGGGCGAGCCCGAACGACCGGATGCCCGGGGTGTCGATGACCTCGCCGGCGCCGTCGGGCAGGTCCAGGAGCACCGCCGACGACGACGTGTGCCGGCCCTTGCCGATCTTGCTGACGTCCCCGATGGCCCGGAACGCGTCGGGCACGAGACGGTTCACCAGGGTCGACTTCCCGACCCCGGACTGGCCGACGAGCACGCTCATCCGGCCGGTCAGCCGCGCCATCAGGTCGTCCAGCGGCGCCTCCCGCGACATCGGGACGGCGTCGATGTCCAGGCCGGCGTAGCGGTCCAGCAGCGGCTGCGCGCTGGCCAGGTCGGTCTTGGTCAGGCACAGCAGCGGCTCGAGCCCGCCGGCGTAGGCGGCGACCAGGCAGCGGTCGAGGAAGCCCAGCGCCGGCTCGGGGTCGGCCACCGACGTGACGATCACCAGGAGGTCCGCGTTGGCCACGACCACCCGCTCGGTGGGGTCTGTGTCGTCGGCCGTGCGGCGCAGTGACGTGGCGCGCTCCTCGATGACGACGATGCGGGCCAGGGTGTCCGGGCGGCCGGTGGTGTCCCCGACGATCCGCACGCGGTCGCCGACGACGACGCCGTGGCGGCCCAGCTCCCGCGCGCGCATGGCGGTGACCTCGACCGGGGCGCCGTCGGGCCCCTCGACGCGCACCGCCATCCGGCCCCGGTCGACCGCGACGACGAGCCCCGGGACGGCGTCGCCGTGGGTCGGCCGGGTGCGGGTGCGGGGGCGGGACCCGTGCTTGCCCGGACGCGACCGGATGTCGTCCTCGTCGGAGCGGCTGTCGAGCCGGCGGCCGCTCAGCGGGGCCCCCCGAGCATCGCCGACCACCGCTCGCGGAAGTCGGGCAGCGTCTTGGTCACCGCGCCGGGGTCGGTGACCCGCACGCCCTCGACGACCAGGCCGAGGACGGCGGCGGCGTGGACCATCCGGTGGTCGGCGTAGGAGTCCAGGACCGCCGCCCGGCGCGGACCGGGCTCGATCACCAGCCCGTCGGGCAGCTGCTCGACCCGGGCGCCGACGGCGGTGAGCACCTCGTCGAGCGCCTGCAGCCGGTCGGTCTCGTGGCCGCGCAGGTGGCCGATGCCGGTGAGCCGGGAGGTGCCGTCGGCCAGGGCGCACAGCGCGGCCAGCACCGGGGTCAGCTCGCCGACCTCGCCCAGGTCGGCGACCAGCGGCGCGATCGACCCGCTGCCGGTGACGGTCAGGCCCGCGCCGGAGCGCTCGACCGACGCGCCCATCGCGGTGAGCAGCCGGTCCAGCTGTGCGCCGGGCTGGGTGGTGACGGCCGGCCAGTCGGGGACGGTGACCCGCCCGCCGGTGACCACGGCCGCGGCCAGGAACGGGGCGGCGTTGGACAGGTCGGGCTCGATCGTGCGGTCCAGCGCGTGGACGGGACCGGGCGCGACCCGCCAGCCCCGCTCGCCGGCCGTGACCTCGACGCCGTGCTCGCGCAGCGTCGTCACGGTCATCTCGACGTGCGGCATCGACGGCAGGCCACCGGCCAGGGCGAGGTCGACGCCCTCGTCGAAGCGGGCGGCGGCCAGCAGCAGCCCCGACACGATCTGCGAGGACTCGGAGGCGTCCACGGTCACCGCGCCGCCGCGGACCGCGCCGGTGCCGTGCACGGTGAACGGCGCGCGCCCGCGGCCGCCGTCGTCCACCGCGACGCCGAGGTCCCGCAGGGCGGCGATCAGGCCGGCGTTGGGCCGCTCGTGCAGCCGCGGGTCGCCGTCGACCCGGACGGACCCGTCGGCCAGTGCGGCGACCGGCGGGAGGAAGCGCAGCACCGTGCCCGCCAGTCCGGCATCGACCTCGACGGGACCGCGCAGCGGCGCGGGGGTCACGAGCCAGTCGTCGCCGTCGTCGTCGATGCGCACGCCGAGCGCGCGCAGGCCGGCGGCCATGAGGTCGGTGTCGCGGGCCCGCAGGGGCCGCACCAGCCGGCTGGGCCCGTCGGCGATCGCGGCGAGCACCAGGGCCCGCGCGGTGATCGACTTGGACCCCGGCAGGACGGCGACCGCGTCGACGGGGGAGGGCGCGTGCGGCGCCGGCCAGACCTCGCTCACCGGCTCAGTCTGCCCGGTCGCCGCACGCCCGATCCCGGCCCCGTTGCAGGGTCCCGCCGCGAGCCGGCGGGCGGCGGGGGGCAACGGGGTCCTCACATCAGCCGGAGACCGGCTTGGACGCCTTCTTCACCGGCACCGTGCGCACGAGGCGGCGGTTGGCGAACTCGAACATGGCCAGCTCCGAGAGCTCCCGGCCGTAGCCGGACCGCTTCACGCCGCCGAAGGGCAGCTCGGGGGAGGAGCCGGTCGGCTGGTTGATCCAGACCATGCCGGCCTCCAGCCGCTCGGCGACCGCACGCGCGCGGTCGACGTCGCTGCTCATGACCGTGGCGCCGAGGCCGTAGTCGCTGTCGTTGGCCAGCGCGACGGCCTCCTCGTCGTCCTTGACCTTGTAGACGACGGCGGCGGGACCGAAGAGCTCCTCGCGGAAGGCCCGCATCTCCGGGGTGACGTCGGTGAGGATGGTGGCCTCGACGAACGCGCCCGGCTGGTCGGGGCGCTTCCCGCCGGCGACGACGGTGGCGCCCTTGTCGATCGCGTCCTGGATCTGCGCGTGCAGGTCCTGCGCGGCGCGCTCGCTCGACAGCGGCGCCAGCGAGGTCGCCGGGTCGGCCGGGTCGCCGGGGGCGAAGGTGGAGAAGGCCTGCTTGAGGCCCTCGACGAAGGGCTCGTAGAGCTCCTCGGTGACGATCAGCCGCTTGGACGCCGTGCAGGCCTGACCGGTGTTCTGCATCCGGCCTGCGGTGGCGGCCTTGACCGTGGCGGCCATGTCGTCGGCGTCGAGCACGATGAACGGGTCGCTGCCGCCGAGCTCGAGGACCGACTTCTTCAGGTACTTGCCGGCCAGGGCACCGACGGCGCTGCCGGCCCGCTCGCTGCCGGTCAGCGTCACGCCCTGGATCCGCGGGTCGGCGATGACCTGCTCGACGTCGTCGATGCGCAGGAAGGTGTTGGTGAACACGCCCTCGGGAGCGCCGGCGTCGAGGAACAGGCGCTCGATCGCCACCGCGCACTGCGGGGTGATCTCGGCGTGCTTGAGGACGACGGTGTTGCCCAGCACCAGGTTGGGGCCGGCGACGCGGACCACCTGGTAGAAGGGGTAGTTCCACGGCTCGATGGCCAGCAGGACGCCGATCGGCCGGGTCTCCACGACCGCCTCGCCCTTGCCCATGAGCGGCGTGATCGACGTCGGCTCGAGGAAGCCGGGGCCGTTGTCGGCGTAGTACTTCAGGATCATCGAGCAGAGGTAGAGCTCGCCGGTGGCCTCCTCCTTGCGCTTGCCCATCTCGCGCGTGATGAGGGCGGCGAGCTCGTCGCGGCGCTCGTCCATGAGCTCGGCGGCCCGGCGGACGACGGCGGCGCGCTCCTCGACGGGACGCCGCGCCCACTCCTGGTAGGCGGCGTGCGCCCGGCCGACGATCCCGTCGATCGCCTCGGTCGGGGTGAAGTCGAACTCCTGCTCGGTCTCGCCGGTGAAGGGGTTGACCGTCGCGTACGTCCGGCTGGCGGAGTCGTTGGCGGTCTTCGACTGCTGGGTGTCTGGCTGCTGTGTCGCGGTCACGCGGTGATCCTCGTCTCTGGGGTCTGCATCCCGACACCTCGACCTACCCGGACACCGTGGCCTCACGCACGCCGCGGCATGTCGTACTCCACACCTAGAGTCGAGCGGGCACCCGTCCGGAGAACCCGCCGTCGCCCCCAGGGAGGCCCGCCATGTGCGGTCGGTACGCCGCCAGCCGCCGTCCCGACGACCTCGTCGTCGAGTTCGAGGCGGTGCCGGCGGAGGGGCAGACACCGCTGCCGGCCGACTACAACGTCGCGCCGACCAAGGACGTCTACGTCGTCCGGCACAAGCGCGAGCGCGACCCCGAGGGCGCCCTGACCGGCGGCGGGCACCGCGAGCTGCGCGCCGTCCGCTGGGGCCTGGTGCCCTCCTGGGCCAAGGACGCGGCGATCGGCAACCGCCTGCTCAACGCCCGCGTCGAGTCCCTCGCCGAGAAGCCGGCCTTCCGCCGGGCCGCCGCCTCCCGCCGCTGCCTGGTGCCGGCCGACGGCTGGTACGAGTGGGCCAAGCGGCTGGACCGGCCCGGCAAGCAGCCGTACTTCATCACCCCCGCCGACGGCTCCGTGCTGGCGATGGCCGGCCTGTGGGAGGTGTGGGGCGAGGGGGAGGACCGGCTCTACACCTGCACCGTGGTCACCGCGCCCGCGCAGGGTGCGCTGACCGAGATCCACGACCGGATGCCGCTGGTGCTGCCGCGGGAGCGCTGGGCCGACTGGCTCGACCCGGCCCGGGACGACGTCGCGGCGCTGAGCGAGCCCACCCCGCCGGAGGTCGTCGAGGCCCTCGAGCTGCGGCCGGTCAGCCCGATGGTCAACAGCGTGAAGAACAACGGCGCTCAGCTGCTCGAGCGCTCGGAGTCGGTCAGCGAGCCGGCCGACCAGCCCGCCCTGTTCTGAGGTGGACGAGCCCACTCCGCAGAGCCGCCCGCTGCCCGCCTGGGTGGCCGCCGGCCTGACGTTCCTGTGCTCCGGCGCGGTGCTGGTCATGGAGATCGCGGGGCTGCGCCTCATCGCGCCCTACGTCGGCATCACGCTGCAGACCAACACCGCGGTCATCGGCTTCGCCCTGGCCGCGATCGCCGTCGGCGCCTGGGCCGGCGGCAGCCTGGCCGACCGCACCGACCCCCGGCGGCTCATCCCCCCGCTCGTGGTCGCCGGCGGGGCGCTGGTGATCGCCGTGCTGCCGCTGGTCCGGTTCACCGGCGAGGCGTTCAGCGGCGGGGACGCCGGCAGCGTGCTGCTGCTGGCCTTCGTCGCGATCGTCGTCCCGGCCGCGCTGCTGTCGGCCGTCCCGCCGATGGTGGTCAAGCTCCAGCTGGCCAGCCTCGCCGAGACCGGCGCCGTCGTCGGGCGGCTGTCGGGCATCGGCACCCTCGGCGGCATCGCGGCGACGTTCCTCACCGGCTTCGTGCTGGTGGCGCTGTTCCCGACCAGCGGCATCCTCGTCGGCACCGGCCTGGTCACGGTCCTGGCCGGGATCGCGGCGGCGGTCTACCTGCGGCGCACGACCGGGGGCGCCGCGCGGCTGCCCGCCGGGCTGCTGGTCCTCGCCGTCGCCGTCACCGGGCTGGCCGCGCTGGCGCCGAGCCCGTGCGAGGAGGAGACGGCCTACCACTGCGCGCGGGTGGCGACCGACCCCGACCGCCCCACCGGCCGGCTGCTGCTCCTGGACACGCTGCGGCACTCCTACGTCGACCTCGACGACCCGACGCACCTGGAGTTCGAGTACGTGCGGGCCATCGCCTCGGTCACCGACGTCGCGCTGCCTGCGGGGGAGCCCGTCTCGGCGCTGCACCTCGGCGGCGGCGGCCTGACCGTGCCGCGCTACCTCGCCGAGGTCCGGCCGGGCACCGAGAGCCTGGTGCTGGAGGTCGACCCCGGCGTGGTCGACGTCGACCGGGAGCAGCTGGGCCTGGAGACCTCCGAGGAGCTGGCCGTGCGGGTGGTCGACGCCCGCATCGGCCTGGCCGACGAGCCGGCCGGCGGCCGCGACCTCGTCGTGGGTGACGCCTTCGGCGGGCTCTCGGTGCCCTGGCAGCTCACCACGGTGGAGGCGCTGGAGGCGGTCGACGCCGCCCTGGCCGACGACGGCGTGTACGTCGTCAACCTCATCGACCACCCGCCGCTGGACTTCGTCCGCGCCGAGCTGGCCACCCTGCGGGCCGTCTTCGGCGAGGTGGTCCTGCTGGCGCGGGCACCGGTGCTGGCGGGGGAGGACGGCGGCAACGTCGTCGCCGTGGCCTCGCAGCGGCCGCTCCCGGTCGAGGCGATCACCGCGGCGCTGCCCGAGCGGGACCTCGCCTGGCAGGTCGCCGAGGGCGCGGAACTGGACGCCTTCGTCGGCGACGCCGAGGTGCTCACCGACGACTCCGCCCCGGTCGACCAGCTGCTCACCCCCTACGGGGCCCCGGGCTAGCGGCCGATCGGCGCCGTGCGGGCGCGGGTGAGGCGCACCAGGTCGGCGGGCGCGAGCTCCACCTGCAGCCCCCGGCGGCCGGCGCTCACCATCACCGTGGCGAAGCCGAGCGCGGAGTCGTCCACCACGGTCGGCAGCGCCTTGCGCTGGCCCAGCGGGCTGATCCCGCCCAGCACGTAGCCGGTGGTGCGCTCGGCGTCGGCCGGGTCGGCCATCGCCGCCTTCCGTCCGCCCGCGGCCGCGGCCAGCGCCTTGAGGTCCAGCGTGGTCGCCACCGGGACAACGGCGACGGTGAGGGTGCCGTCGACCCGCGTCACCAGCGTCTTGAACACCTGGCGCGGATCGGAGCCGAGGGCCGCGACCGCGGCCTCGCCGTGCCCCTGGTCGCTGGGGTGCTCCGGGTCGTACGGGTGCAGGGTGTGCGCGACCCGCGCCTTCTCCAGGACCCGGACCGCAGGGGTGGCCGCCACGGCGGGGGAGCCTAGCGAGCGGCCACGCGCGCCCGTCCCGGGTTTTCGGGGGCGGGAATCGGCTCCCCGGTCGGTCGGTTGCACCGGCCGTGAGCAGCACCCCTTCGACCGCCCGCGCGCGGGCCGGTGCCGGTCCCGCCGTGCACCGGCGTCCGCCGGGCCGCCCCGATGCCGCGCGACTAGGATCGTCCGAGGTGGCACCCCGCGTCAGGGGTGCGCAGAGAGGACGGTCGGTGGCTCAGGAGCCCACGAGCAGGCCCCCGGAGGAGTCGGCTGCTGCCGAGGCGACGCCGCTGGCGGTGCCCGGCGCGCCCGTGGAGGTGCCGGAGGCCCGCGAGGGAGGCAGCCGTACCGAGGTGGCCGAGTCCCGCGCCGAGCGCGACGCCCGCTTCGAGCGCGACGCGCTGCCCTACCTCGACCAGCTCTACCCGGCGGCGCTGCGGATGACCCGCAACCCGGCCGACGCCGAGGACCTGGTGCAGGAGACGTTCGTGAAGGCCTACTCGGCCTTCCACCAGTTCGCCGAGGGCACCAACCTCAAGGCGTGGCTGTACCGGATCCTGACCAACACCTACATCAACAGCTACCGCAAGAAGCAGCGCCAGCCGCAGCAGTACCCCACCGACCAGGTGCAGGACTGGCAGCTGTACGCCGCGGAGGAGCACAGCTCCAGCGGGCTGCGGTCGGCCGAGATCGAGGCGCTGGACCACCTGCCGGACTCCGACATCAAGGAGGCCCTCCAGCAGCTGCCGGAGGACTTCCGGCTCGCGGTGTACCTCGCCGACGTCGAGGGGTTCGCCTACAAGGAGATCGCCGAGATCATGGGCACGCCCATCGGCACGGTGATGTCCCGCCTGCACCGCGGTCGCCGTGGGCTGCAGAAGCTGCTGGCCGACTACGCCCGCGAGCGGGGCTTCGTCCGTGCGGGTGCCGGGGAGGAGGCGTCGTGAGCGAGCACGCCGGTCACGGGCACGACGAGGACGCCGTCCAGATCGACTCGTGCGACGACGTCCTGTCCCACGTCTTCGAGTTCCTGGACCACGAGACCGACGACGCCCGCCGCGCCGTCATCGCCGAGCACCTCGAGGACTGCTCGCCGTGCCTGCGGCAGTTCGGCATCGAGCAGGAGTTCAAGGCGCTGGTCCGTCGCCGCTGCGGGGGCGACGCGCCGCCGGTCGGCCTGCGCGACCGGATCAAGATGCAGCTGACCACCGTCTCCTTCGAGGAGGACGGCACCACCGTCAGCGTCGAGCGGCTGACCGCCGAGGTCGTCACCGAGCGGGGCGAGCGCCCCACCGCCTGAGCGGCGGGGCGCTGCACCGGCCCTGGATCAGGCGTTGGGCCGCTTGCCGTGGTTGGCCTTGCTCCCCTTGCGGGAGCGACGCTTGCGTCCGCGCTTGGACATCGCTGCCCTCCTTCCCTCGCTGGTGTGGGAGACGCCCGGTCGGACGCCTCGATCGGGCGAGTGCACCGGGGGCCGGGCGTGCGGCCTCCCGGCGGACCCGCCAAGCTGACTGCACCAGTCTTCCACGCCCGCGCCGGGGAGCCGGAGCGGGCGTGGGGCACGGAGGACACGGGGGGAGGGCGGCGAGCGGTGGCACAGCTGGGGATCGAGAGCGTGCTGGTGGCCGGTCGCGGTCCGGCGGCGTGCGCGGTGATCGCCGCCTGCGAGCGGCTGGAGGTCAAGGCCGTCGCCGTGCACTCGGAGGCCGAGCGCAACGCCCTGCACGTCCGCCTCGCCGACGACTCCGTCCTGCTCGGCCCGGCGCCGGCGTCGGAGTCCTACCTCGCGGTCGACCGCATCGTGGAGGCCGCGCGGCGCAGCGGCGTCTCCGCCGTCCTGCCGGTGCCCCCCGCCCTGGCCGGCAACGCCCGGCTGGCCGGGGCCGTCGTCGCGTCGGGCCTGACCTGGGTCGGCCCCGACGCGGCGGTCCTGGAGCGGCTCGGCGGTGACGGCGTGGAGCCGGCCAGCGAGCGCGGTCTGCTCGCCTGGGTGACCGACGAGGGGCTGCGCTGCGCCACCCCGGTCACCCGCGACCGTGCCGCGGGCATCGCCCGGGTGTCCTGGACCCCGGAGGAGGCCCCGCCGCTGCCCGCCACGGCGCGCCGGCTGGTCGACGTGGGCTGGCGCGGACTGGTCACCGTCGGGATCGACCCCGACGGCGAGCTGGGCGAGGTCGCGGCCGGCTTCTCCCTCGACATGGCGGTCCTCGAGCGGGCCCACGGCGTGGACGCCGTCGAGCTGGCGCTGCGCAGCGCGGCGGGCACCGCGGGCGGGCTGCCGGACCCGGCGGACCCGCCGCGGTCGGCCGTCGCCGTCCAGCTCCGGTCCACCCTGCCGCCCGGGGAGGCCGGGCGCGTCACCGGCCGGCTGCCCGGTCCCGGGCGGCTGCGCGGGAAGCGGCGGTCCCTGGACGTCGTGGCCACCCGCGGCTACGACCCGGGGGACCGGCTCGACGGCTGGTACGACGCGCTGCTGGCCACGGTGAGCGCCGGCGCCGCCGACGTCCCCACCGCGGCGCGTGCGGTGAGCGAGGCGCTCACCGGCCTCGGCGAGATCGGCGTGCCGCACGACGGCGCGGAGGTGTGCGCGGTCCTCGACCGGCTCGTCTCCCGGCATCCGGTCGCCGGCGGCTGAGCGCGGGAGGACCCCGCTGGGCCGCACGCCGCGCGACCTCGGCGCGGGCCCCTGCAGCGGGGCCGGTGATGGCCTGCGGGTGGTTGGATGAACCGGCAGCGTCGAGGTGGGAGGTGCCGGTGGCGGTCGAGGAGATCCACGCCGAGATGGTGTCCAGCGTCTGGAAGGTGCTGGTGACGCCGGGGGCGGCGGTCGCCGCGGGGGACACGCTGGTCATCCTCGAGTCGATGAAGATGGAGATCCCGGTGCTCACCGAGCGGGCGGGCACCGTCGCGGAGCTGCACGTGGTGGAGGGCGAGGTGCTCCAGGAGGGCGACCTCATCGCCACCGTCACGGCCGACTGAGCTCCAGCGCGTAGACCAGCAGGTCGATGCCGGCCACGGGCGACCAGTCCCGCTCGGGCAGCCGGCGGAAGCCCAGCCGCTCGTAGAGGCGGTGCGCCGCGGTCATCCGCGGGTCGGTGGACAGCACCATCGTCGCCTTGCCGGCCGCCCGGGCCCGGACCAGGCAGGCGGTGACGAGGACCTCGCCGACGCCGGCCCCGCGCACGGCCCGGTCCACGACGAGCATCCGGAACGCCGCCTCCGCCGGCCCGGCCGTCACCTCGCCGAAGTCGCCGTCCAGCACCAGCGCGACGCTGCCGACGACCCGCCCGTCCAGCCGCGCCACCAGCAGCTCCGCCCGGCCGGACCGGCCCTCCACGTCGCCGAGCGAGGTCAGGTACTCCGGCGAGCACAGCTCCTCGTCGCGGTACACCCCGACCGTCAGCTCGCGGATGCGCTCGAAGTCCGCCCGGGTGGCCGGCTCGACCACGGGGACGGCGGCGGGGATCGGGTCGACGGGGCCGGTCACGGGGGTCCTTACTCTCGGGGTCACCATGAGCAGCCTCTCCGACCGTCTGACGCGGGGCGCGGCCACCTCGCCGTCCCAGGTCGACCACGCGCGCCGGCTTGTCGCCGACTGGCAGCTGCTGGCCGACCTCTCCTTCGCCGACCTGACCCTCTGGGTGCCGCTGCAGACCGGCGCCTGGTGGTGCGTGGCCCAGGTCCGGCCCCTGACGGCGCCCACGAGCCAGCCGGACGACCTGGTCGGCAGCGAGGTGTCCGGGGCGGACGCCGAGCCGTTCGTGGTGGCCCACCGGGAGGGCCGGCCGGTCACCGAGGGCGACCCGGACTGGACCGGCCTCGCCCCGCGGCGCCGCGAGGTCATCCCGGTGCGCCACGACGGCGTGGTGGTGGCGGTCCTGGCCAAGGACACCAACCTGGCGGTGACGCGCTCGCCCTCGACGCTGGAGCTCACCTACCTCGACATCGCCGCCGACCTGTGCCTCATGGTGTCGGCCGGCACCTTCCCGCCCCAGCGGGCCCTGGACGCCGAGCTGAGCCCGCGCGTCGGCGACGGTCTGGTCCGCCTCGACGGCGGGGGACGGGCGGTCTACGCCAGCCCCAACGCCCTGTCGGCCTACCGCCGGATCGGCGTCACCGGGGACGTCGTGGGCGCGGACCTGGCACGGCTGAGCCGCGAGGTCGCCGCCGACCGCGTGGCCGGTGAGGCCGTGGCGGCCGGGATCCGCGCCGCGGTCGCCGGCCGGTTCCCCGAGCCGACGGACCTCGAGGGGACCAGCGCCTCGCTGCTGGTGCGCGCGCTGCCGCTGCAGGCGCCGGGGGGCGAGGAGGGCGCGCTGGTCCTCGTCCGCGACGTGACCGACGTCCGCCGCCGGGACCGCGCCCTGCTCACCAAGGACGCCACGATCCGCGAGATCCACCACCGGGTGAAGAACAACCTGCAGACGGTCGCGGCGCTGCTGCGGCTGCAGGCCCGGCGGATGACCGAGCCCGCGGCGCGCGCCGCGCTCGAGGAGTCGGTGCGCCGGGTGGCCTCCATCGCGATCGTGCACGAGACGCTGGCGGGCAGCCGGGAGGACGTCGTGGACGTCGACCACGTCCTGGACCAGGTGCTGCCCATGCTCGGGGACCTCGCGTCGATCGGCCCGGCCGCGCGCACCTGCCGGGTCGGCGCCTTCGGTGAGCTGCCGGCGGCCACCGCCACGCCGCTGGTGCTCGCCGTCACCGAGCTGCTGCACAACGCCGCCGAGCACGCGTTCCCCGACGGCGAGACCGGCAGCATCGAGCTGCAGGCCGAGCGCTCCGGCGACGACCTCGTCGTCCGCGTCCGCGACGACGGCACCGGGCTGCCCGGCGACTTCGACCCGGCCGCCAGCGACGGCCTGGGGCTGCAGATCGTCCGGACCCTGGTCACCAGCGAGCTCGGCGGCGGGCTCACCATGGGCGCCCCGGCCGGAGGCGGTCGCGGCACCGAGGTGGTCCTGGACCTGCCCGGGGCCGGCCGCCCCCGCCGCTGACCCCCCTCACCCCCTCACCCCCTGACCCGCAGGGCCGTCCCAGCCCTGTCCCGGTCGGCCGGGACGCAGTGACCCATGCGGGCGGGTCGCCGCCGGCGCGAGGGTCGCCTCCCCAGACCCGAGGAGGACCCCGTGACCGCCACCCACCCCACCCCCGTCCCGCCGCCGGCCCCGGCTCAGGCGCCGCCGTTCGTCCCCCCGTCCCGGACCGGCCGCGGCTGGGCCTGGGCCGGCCTGGCCGGCGCCGTCGTCGGCGTCCCGGGTCTGATGGTCACCGGCGGCACGTACGACGCCTCGACCGGCGTCGTCTCCGACAACCCCGCGCTGCTCCAGGCGGTG
Source organism: Blastococcus sp. CPCC 205250 (assembly GCF_019799925.1). Classification (GTDB taxonomy): domain Bacteria; phylum Actinomycetota; class Actinomycetes; order Mycobacteriales; family Geodermatophilaceae; genus Trujillonella. The sequence continues at coordinate 131,125 of NZ_JABGCG010000013.1, forward strand.
ACCGGGAGCGTCGGCCTGGTCTGGGCCCAGCAGGTGGTGTGCGCGGTCGTGGCCGCCTGCTTCCTCGTCTTCGCCGCCGGACTGCGGCGCGCCCTCGCGCGGCAGGAGCCCGCCGACAGCCTGGTGCCCGGCGTGGCCGCCGCCGGCGTCGTCGTCACGGCGGCCGCGGTGCTGGTCGGCGGGGGCATCTGCACCGAGCTGTACTGGGCGCTCGCCGGCGACCAGCCGTTCGACCCGGACACCGTGGGTGCGCACCTGGCGCTCTACAACACCCTGCCGTGGCTGTGGGCCGCCCTCGGGGTCTCCGCGGCGGCTGTCGCCGTCGGGGGTCTGCGGCACGGCTCGGTGGGCCGCCCGACCGCGGTGTTCAGCCTCGTCATGGCGCTGCTGCTGGCCGCGTCGCAGGCGTTCCCGGTCCAGTACGTGGCCGTCCTGCCCGGTGGGCCCTGGGTGGCGGTCACCGCACTGACCTCCGCGCTGGGACGACGGGAGGCCTGATCCGGGCCCGCCGACCACTACCGTGCCCGCCGTGTCGTCGACCACGGCCGCCCGCCGGCCCCTGCCCGCGGGGTCCGGCGTACCGGGCGGGGACCGGGCCGGCCGGCGGGCGGCGCGACTGCGGTCGGCCGCCCTGCCGGCCACGGCGGTCGTGCTGGCCCTGGCCGCCGTCGGCCTGGCCCTGGCGACGGCGGCCGGGGTCGAGGCTACCGACTGCCTGCACCTGCTGCCCGTCACGGCGTGCGCGGTCACCGGCGGCCTGGTGGCCCGCCGCCGTCCGGACAACCCCGTCGGCTTCCTGCTGCTGGTCAGCGCCGGCTGCTTCGCCCTGCTCGACGCCTGCGGCTTCGCCGCGCTGCGGGCGCCGTCGGGCTCGGTCGCGGCGGCGGTCCTCGGCTGGCCGCAGACCTGGCTGTGGGTCCCCGCCAACGCCCTGCTCAGCGCCACCCCGGTCTTCTTCCCCGACGGGCGCCCCGCGGCCGGCCGGCGGTGGCCGCTGCGGGCGCTGGCCGGGCTCGCGCTGCTCACCGCCGTCCTCTCGGCCCTGCGCCCCGGCACCGACGACCAGCTCGGCGTCCCCGGCCACCCCAACCCGCTGGGCGTCGCCGGTCTCCTCCCCGTGGCCGACGCCGCCGGGACGGCGTTCACGCTGGCCGCCGGGCTGGTCCTGGTCGGCGGCGGCGCCGACCTCGTGCGCCGGGTGCGCCGGGAACCGCGCGGCTCCCGGCTGCGGCAGCAGGCCGAGTGGCTGGCCTACGCCGTGGGACTGGCCGTGCTGCTCGTGCTCGCCCGGCTGGCCGGCGGGCTGGCCGACGGCGACGAGGACGCGATCTTCCCCTCCGGCTTCCTGTGGGAGCTCGCCGGCGCGGTGGCGGCCGGCCTGCTGCCGGTCGGGCTGGGCGTGGCCGTGGTGCGGCACCGGCTGCTCGACATCGACCGGCTGATCAGCCGGACCGTGGTGCTGGTCGCGCTCACCGCGGCCGTCGCCGGTCTGTACCTGGGCGGCGTCGCGGCGGCCGGGGCGTTGCTGGGCAGCACCGTGCGGCTGCCGGCGTCCCTCGGCGCGGCGGTGCTCGCCGCGGTGCTGCTCGCGCCGGTGCGCAGCCGGCTGCAGCGCCGGGTCGACCGCCTGCTGTACGGGGAGCGCGGGGACCCCTACGCCGTCCTCTCCCGGCTGGGGCGGCAGCTGGAGACCACGCCCGACGCGGTGTCGCTGCCCGCGGCGGCCGAGGCGGTGCGCGAGGCCCTGCAGCTGCCCGCCGTCGGCATCGACGTCGCGGGCACCGGGCGGGTCGTCGACGGCCGGCTGCCACCGGACCCGGTCGAGCTGCCGCTGCTCTCCGGCGGCGAGCACGTCGGCCGGCTGCTGCTGGCCCCGCGGCCCGGGGAGGCCACCCTGGGCCGCCGGGACATCCGTCTCCTGCGCGACGTGGCGCCGGGCATCGCCGGTGCGGTGCGCGCGACCCGCGAGAGTGAGCGGGCGGGACGGCTGGCCGCGGACCTGCAGCGCTCCCGCGAACGGTTGGTGCTCGCCCGCGAGGAGGAGCGGCGACGGCTGCGGCGGGACTTCCACGACGGCCTGGGCCCGGTCCTGGCCGGCCTGGCGATGCGGGCCGAGACCGCGCAGGAGGTCGACGACCCGGCGGTGGTCCGCCGGCTGCTCGACGAGGTCGCCGAGGACGCCCGGACGGCGCTGGCCGACGTCCGCCGGCTGGTGGACGGCCTGCGGCCCCCGGCGCTGGACCACCTCGGGCTGGCCGGCGCGCTCGGCGCCGCGCTGACCGGCCGGCCGCGCTCGGGCACCCCCGTCGTGCTCGACGTGCCCGAGCCGCTGGGTCCGCTGCCCGCGGCCGTGGAGGTCGCCGCCTACCGGATCGCCGTGGAGGCGGTGACCAACGTCGACCGGCACGCCGGGGCCACCGCCGCCCGGGTGCGCCTGTCCGAGGCCGCCGGCCGGCTGGTGGTGGAGGTGTCCGACGACGGCCGGGGCTGCGCGGCGACGCCCGGCGGCCGCGGCGTCGGTCTGGCCTCGATGCGCGAGCGGGCCGCGGAGCTCGGCGGGGGATGTACCGTCACGCGCCGCGCGGGTGGCGGAACCGTCGTCCGCGCCGAGCTGCCGCTGGAGCCGGGGGAGGACGGAGGGGACCGTGGAGCGCATCCGCGTCCTGCTGGTTGACGACCACGCGCACTTCCGCGCCGGCCTGCGCTCGCTCCTGGCCACCGCCGCGGACCTGGAGGTGTGCGGCGAGGCGGCCAGCGGCGAGGAGGCCCTGGCCGTCGTCGGCCGGACCTCGCCGGACGTGGTGCTGCTCGACCTCGGCATGCCCGGGATGGGCGGGGTGGCGGCGACCGAGCGGCTGGTCGCGGCCAGTCCGCACGCGCGGGTGCTCGTGCTGAGCATGTCCGACGACGACGACTCGGTGTTCGCCGCGCTGCGGGCCGGCGCCCGGGGCTACCTGCTCAAAGGCGCCGGACGCGGGGAGATCCTGCGGTCGGTCCGGGCGGTGGCCGAGGGGGAGGCGATCTTCGGGCCGAGCATCGCGCTGCGGCTCGCCGCGTTCTTCGCCACCCCGCCGCCGACGCCGTCCGAGCCGCCGTTCCCGGAGCTCACCGCCCGCGAGCGGGAGGTGCTGGACCTGGTGGCCCGGCACCGGACCAACCCGCAGATCGCCGACGCGCTCGGCGTCAGCAGCAAGACGGTGCGCAACCACGTGTCCAACGTCTTCGCCAAGCTGCAGGTCGCCGACCGGGCGACCGCCGCGGAGCTGGCCCAGCGCTCGGGCCTGGGCGGCGCCGCCCGCTGACCGGGTGCCGGACGCGCGAGAGGCCGGCCCGGGTGTCCGGGCCGGCCTCTCGCGCGGTGCTGTGCTGCGGTGTGTCAGGCGGTGTCAGGCGCGCACGCGGGTGCGGGACTGACGGCGCTTGAGGGCGCGGCGCTCGTCCTCGGAGAGGCCGCCCCAGACGCCGGAGTCCTGGCCGGCACGCAGGGCCCAGTCCAGGCACGACTGCACGACGGGGCACCGCCGGCACACCGCCTTGGCCTGCTCGACCTGCACGGTGGCGGGGCCCGTCGTCCCGATGGGGAAGAACAGCTCCGGGTCCTCGTCGCGGCAGAGGGCGCGGTGGCGCCAGTCCATGGTGGTGTGCTCCTCGAAGTCGTCTACGGTTGGCCGGTCGGGTCGCTGTCTCCGGGCGTCTGCGCGGGCGACACCACTCCGTGTCGTTCACCAGCGACCGCCTGCTTTGTTACCGGCAGGTTGCGTTCCTGGTCGCGATGTTTTCACGACACAGACGCCTGTCAAGCGCATCGAGGGCCCGGTGGGACCCCTCGTGAGCAACCTCACCACGCCCGTGATAGGGCTGCCACTCGGCGAGGACGAAACGTTGACAGGACGCGCCGGACGTGCCCTCGGGTCACCCGGCTGCGGGGCGTCCCCGGAGGACTCGCGACGGCGTCCGCGGGGGGCTCGCGACGGCGTCCGCGGGGGGCTCGCGACGGCGTCCGCGGGGGGCTCGCGACGGCGTCCGCGGGGGGCTCGCGACGGCGTCCGCGGGGGGCTCGCGACGGCGTCCGCGGGGGGCTCGCGACGGCGTCCGCGGGGGGCTCGCGACGGCGTCCGCGGGGGGGCTCGCGACGGCGTCCGCGGAGGGCGCGCGACGGAGTCCGGACGGGCGCCCGGTGGGGCCCGCCGGTGGGAGACCCCGGCGTCAGGAGACGACGCGGAGCGCCGCCGGGACCGAGCTCAGCCGCAGCCCGGTCGCGGTGCCCAGGTGGTCTCCGTCGAGCTGCCAGCCCTGCGGCCGGGTGGCCGTGAGCGTCACCTCGGCCCGGTCGTGCCAGTGGTGCACGCGGCGCCCGCGGGCGGCCGGTTCCGGGGCCATCGCCTGGCGCAGCGTGTTGAGCATCCGCAGCGGACCCACCCGGCTCAGCGCGAAGACGTCCAGGTCGGTGTCGAAGGAGGCCCGCGGGCTCGGGTTGATCGGCCGGGTGCCCAGGTAGGTCCAGGGGCTCACGTTGGAGACCAGGCAGAGGAAGACGCCGTCCCGCGGCCGCTCCCCGGGCACCTCCACCGTCACGGCCGGACGCCGGCGCTCCCGCCCGAGCAGGAAGGTCCTCGTCCCCTCGCGGACGTACAGCGCGCCGGTGGACCGCCGGCCGCGGGCCCGCTGGGCCTCCACCCGCGCGATCACGTCGGCGTCGAAGCCCAGCCCGGCGGTGAACACGAACCACCGGGGGTCGGTCCAGCCCGGGTGCCGCGCGGCGTCACGGGCCGCCACCGCCGGTGCCGCGACGGGGTCGATGGGCTCCGCCGGGGCGCTGCTCGTGCCCGATGCGCTCGCCGTCCCCAGCGAGACGCGGCGGGTCCGCCCGGAACGGATGCTGTCGAGGATCTCCGCGACGGCCTCCACCGGGTCGCGCGAGCGGCCCAGGGCGCGGGAGAAGACGTTGGTCGAGCCGCCCGGCACGACGGCGAGGGTCGGCACGTCGGCGCCGGGCCCGGCGTGCAGCAGGCCGTTGACGACCTCGTTGACCGTGCCGTCGCCGCCGAGGGCGACCACGATGTCGACGCCGTCGTCGCGCGCCTCCTGGCCGAGTTCCCGGGCGTGCCCGCGGTGGGTGGTCTCGGCGAGGTCGACCTTCAGCTGGCTGCCGAGGGCGCCGACGAGCACGTCGCGCACCTTGGCGTTGGTGGAGGTCGCCGCGGGGTTGGCCACCACGAGCGCACGCATGCGGTCCAGGCTAGCCGGGGGGCCACCCCGCAGCGTGCCGGTCCTGTGACCGCTGACGCGTAACCTCGCTGGTGTGACGCAGGAGAGCGGTGCGGCCGGGCGCCGCGGCGAGCGCGGGGGCTCCGGGCAGCGCGCCGGCCGGTTCGACCGGCTGCTGGGTGGCGCCGCCGACCCCGCGACGCCGGGGCCGGCCGCCGACCGCCCGGAGACGCCGGTCGCGGTCCGCCGGGCCGCGCTCGTCGTCGCCCTGGAGGCGGCGCTGCTCCTCGGCGGCGCGCTCGTCCTGCTCTACCTGACCCTCACCGGCGACCCCGAGAGCGTGCGCAGCGCCGTGGGGGAGGTCGTCTACGTCTCGCTGTTCGGCGCGGCCATGACCGCCGCGGCGGTCGGCCTGTGGCGGACCTCGCCGTGGGCGCGGGGACCGGTGGTCACCCTCCAGCTGATCCTGGCGGCGGTCGGCTTCTACGCCGCCTTCCACGCAGACCGGCCGGAGATCGGCATCCCGGTGCTCGCGCTCGTGGCCGTCGAGCTGTACCTGCTGGCCACGCCGGAGGCCCGGCTGGCCTACTTCCGGGCGTCGGAGCACTAGACCAGGTCGACCACGTCGGCGATCGAGTCCAGGACGCGGCCGGGCCGGAAGGGGAACCGCGCCACGTCGCCGACCCGGGTCGACCCGGTCAGCACGAGGATGGTGTCCAGGCCGGCCTCGATGCCGGCGACGACGTCGGTGTCCATCCGGTCGCCGACCATGACGGTGCTCTCCGAGTGCGCCTCGATCCGGTTCATCGCACTGCGGAACATCATCGGGTTGGGCTTGCCGACGAAGTACGGCTCCGCGCCCGTCGCCTTTGTGATCATGGCGGCGACCGCGCCGGTCGCCGGCAGCGGGCCCTCCGCCGACGGGCCCGTGACGTCGGGGTTCGTGGCGATGAACCGGGCCCCGGCCTCCACCAGCCGCACGGCACGGGTGATCGCCTCGAACGAGTACGTGCGGGTCTCGCCGAGGACGACGTAGTCCGGGTCGACGTCGGTGAGCGTGTAGCCGGCCTCGTGCATCGCCGTGGTCAGGCCGGCCTCGCCGATGACGTAGGCGGACCCGCCGGGCAGCTGCGTGGACAGGAAGTCCGCCGTCGCCAGCGCCGAGGTCCAGATGGACTCCTCGGGCACCTGGAGCCCTGACCGGGCCAGCCGGGCGGCGAGGTCGCGCGGGGTGAAGATCGAGTTGTTGGTCAGCACCAGGAAGCGCCGGCGCCGCTCGACGAGGCGGGCCAGGAACTCCGCGGCGCCCGGGAGCGCTGCGCCCTCGTGCACCAGGACGCCGTCCATGTCGGTGAGCCAGCACTCGGCCGGCTTGCGTTCGGCGCTCATGCGCGCCGGTCGGCGGCGAAGCCGGCGAGGGCGTCGTCGGTCAGCCGGAACACCGTCCACTCGTCCATCGGGACGGCGCCCGCCGCCTTGTAGAAGTCGATGGACGGCGTGTTCCAGTCCAGCACCGACCACTCCAGCCGGTCGTACCCGCGCTCGACGCAGACCTCCGCCAGCGTGCGCAGCAGCTCCCGGCCCAGCCCGGTGCCGCGGGAGGCCGGCTGCACGTACAGGTCCTCGAGGTGGATGCCGTGCGTGCCGCGCCAGGTGGAGAAGTTCAGGAACCACAGGGCCGTGCCCACGACCACGCCCTCGCGCTCGGCGACGTGGCCGAACAGCGCGGGGGAGTCGCCGAACAACGCCTCGGTCAACTGCTCCCCGGTCAGCCGCACCTCGTGCGCCGCCTCCTCGTACTCGGCCAGCTCCCGGACCAGCCCCACCACGGCCGGGACGTCGCCGGGCCGGATCTCGCGGATCACGTCAGGAGCTCCTTCACGCGGGTGGGCACGAGCTTGGCCAGCGGCGAGAGCGCCGGCACCAGGACCGGTGCGAAGAGGTAGCCGTAGGCGAGCACGCACCCGGTGATCACCGGGACGGTCACGAAGCCGATCACCATCACGACCGCCGCCGCGATCAGGCCGTAGGGGCGGCCGCTCTTGGGGCTGACCAGCGAGCGGAAGGACCGGAAGCGGACGGTGCTGACCATGAGCAGCGCCGGCAGCGCGACGATGAGCAGCACCCACAGCCGGTCGCGGCCCTGCATCTGGTCGCCGAAGGCGAACACCGAGGCCAGCACGACGCCCGCGGCACCGGGGCTGGGCATGCCGGTGAAGTACCGCTTGTCCGCCGTCGGGTCGATCGTGGTGTTGAAGCGGGCCAGCCGGATGGCGGCGCACGCCACCCACAGGCCGCAGACCACCCAGCCCAGCGGGTCCCACCCGTCGCGCCCCTCGGAGAACAGCGTGAACGCGATCAAGGCCGGGGCCAGGCCGAAGGAGACCAGGTCGGCGAGGGAGTCGAACTGCAGGCCGAACGGGGTCACCGCGCCGACCAGCCGGGCGACGGCGCCGTCGGTGATGTCGAAGACGATCGACAGGCCGATCAGGACGGCGGCCAGCGTGTGGTCGCCACGGATCGACACCAGGATGGCGACGAACCCGCACATCATGTTGGCGAGGGTGAACAGGCTGGGCAGGGTCGCCAGCGCCCTGCGCCGGGTGCCGCGCACCGAGCCCCGGACGAACTCCACCGTCGCCGTCCGCCGGGTCTGCGGCGGCCGCGCCCCCGACGCGGAACTGGGCATGGTCGTCCCTCAGCCGGGCCAGCGCGCGATGACGGTCTCGCCGCCACGCACGCGCTGGCCGGTGCGGACGGTGAGCTCGCACTCCGGCGGGACGAAGACGTCCATCCGGGAGCCGAACTTCATCAGGCCCATGCGCTCACCGGTGGCCAGGCGCCGGCCGACCCCGGTGCGGGTGACGATGCGCCGCGCCAGCACGCCGACGATCTGGCGGAAGACCACGGTCCGGTCGCCCTCGCGCAGCCACAGCTCGCTGCGCTCGTTGCGGTGCGCGGACTCCTTGCGGTAGGCGGCCAGGAAGCTGCCCGCGCGGTAGGAGCTCTCCACGACCTCGCCGGAGTACGGCGAGCGGTTGACGTGCACGTCGACGACGGAGAGGAAGACGCTCACCTGCTGCCAGTCGCCGGGGGGCGCGACGCCCTCCTGCGGCTCCCCGGCGACCATGACCATGCCGTCGGCGGGGGAGAGGACGTCGTCGGCCGGCGGCGTCTCCCGGTCGCAGCGGCGGTCGGGGTCGCGGAAGAACAGCGCCATGTAGGCCGAGAGGCCCACGAGCGGCCAGGCCGCCCGGCGCGGCCACCGGCGGCCCGAGAGGGACGCGGCGGTCGACAGGACGGCGGCAGGGGCCAGCGGGCCGGCGATGAAGGGCCAGCCGGCGGGGTCGATGCGCATGGTGCCCCCACGCTACCGGGAGGGGCGCCGGCCTTCAGGAGGACGACGTCGCGACGGGCCCGGACGTCCGTGCCGGGTCCGCGCCCCGCTCGCTGTCCCGGTCCCGCTGGGGGCCGCCGTACCAGTCGAGGCAGAGCATCGTGGCGTCGTCGCGCAGGTCCCCGCCGGTCGCCGACAGGACGGCGGCGCCCAGCGCGTGCACGACCTCCCGCGGGTGCAGGTCGGCGGTGGCGGCCAGCGCGGTCGCCACGTCGAGGGTCGCGGCATTGCGCTCCTGCATGCCGTCGGTCAGGAAGACGAGACGGTCGCCGGGCTCGAGCGGGAGGGCCTGGATGCGGTACGCCACCTCCGGGCTGACGCCGAACGGCGGGTCGACCGCCAGCTCGACCTCCTCCACCCGGCCGGCGCGCAGCCGCAGGGGGGCGGGGTGCCCGGCGTTGACGATCTCGGCGGTCGCCGTCCCCAGGTCGATGCGCAGCAGCTGGCCGGTCACGAACTGGCCCGGCGGGGCCTCCGCGGCCAGGGCCCGGCCGGCGTAGGCGGCCTGTCCGGGCAGGTCCAGGCCGCGCCGCCGTCCGTTGCGCAGCGCCCCCACGAACAGGGTCGCCAGGAGGGCCGCCGGGACCTGATGGCCGACGGCGTCGGTGATGGACAGGTGCAGGCAGTCGCGGTCGAGGGTGTAGTCGAAGGTGTCGCCGCCGACCGAGCCGGCCGGTTCCAGCCAGCCGGCGAGGGTGAACTGGCCCGCCTCGCAGGTGTAGGACGCCGGCAGCAGCCGCCGCTGGATCTCCGCGGCCAGGGCGAACGGGGTGGAGCGCTGGCCCCACTCGAACAGGTCGGTGTGCCTGCGGGCGGCGATGACGACGTAGCTCAGCGCATGCGCGGCCGCGCGCACCTCGTCGACCGTCCCGGGCGCCGGCTCGGTGGGCAGGACGAGCTCGACCAGGCCGATCGCGTCTCCGCGGTCGGTGACCGGGACGGTCATCCGCCAGCCGTCCCCGACCGGCTCGATCTCGGGTTGCTGCGCGCGCAGGACCCGCTCGAAGCGGCTGCCGGGCAGCGGCACGGTCTCCGCCTGCTCGGCCCCGGCCGACCGGGTGCCTTCCCGGCCGCCACCGGCGGTGCTGAGCCGGACGACCGCGCGGCCGCTGAAGTCGGCGATGAGGAAGCTCACCTCGCGGGCGTCGACCATCTCCGCGAGCGCGGCGGCGACCGCGTCCACCGCCCCGACCGGGGGATGCGCCTCGACCAGCTCCAGGAGCGCCCCGACGTCGATGCCCTCACCCCGTCCCATCGCCACGCCCCCGTCGTCCGGCCGCACGTTACGGGGCCGGGGGGACGCCGCGCCGGGGTGCGGCGCCCCGCTCAGGACGACGGGGCGGCTGCGTCCACCAGCCAGCGGACGCCGAACCGGTCGGTGACCTGCCCGAACACGTCGCCCCACATCTGCTTCTCGAACGGCACGTCCACCGCACCGCCCTCGGCGAGGCCCTCGAAGTACCGGGTGAGGGTCTCGACGTCGTCCCCGGAGAGGGAGCAGGAGACCCGGCCGGCGCCGACGGCGGACGCGTCGGCGCCGTCGGAGGCCATCAGCTCCAGGCCGGCGTCCGTGCGCAGGAACGCGTGCATCACGCCGTCGTCGGGGTACTCGGGCCCTCCGCCACCCACGTCGCCGAAGGTCATCACGTCGAGCTGCCCGCCCAGGACGGAGCGGTAGAACTCCATCGCCGCGCGGGCGTCGCCGGAGAAGTGCAGGTACGGGTTCAGCCGGATGGCCATCGGTCGCTCCTCGGGTCGTGGGCCGTCGCAGGGGAGACGGCTCGGCCCGCCCGGACTCATCGGACGCCGGAGACGCCACCGGCCGGCGACCCCTGAGGGGCCACCGGCCGGTGGTGGGCAACTGGAGTCAGGCCGCGGCCTTGGTCTCCCAGAAGATCTTGTCGATCTCCGCGATGTAGTCGAGCAGCTTCTGGCCCTCGGCGGGGTCCATGCTGCCCTTGCCACCGGCCGCGCCGGCCTGCTTGGTGGCCTTGTTGAACAGCTCGTTGAGCTGCGGGTACTTCTCGAAGTGCGGGGGCTTGAAGTAGTCGGTCCAGAGCACCCACAGGTGGTGCTTGACCAGGTCCGACCGCTGCTCCTTGATCAGGATGGCGCGGGTGCGGAAGACCGGGTCCTCGTTGGCCTGGTACTTCTCCTGGATGGCCTTGACGGACTCCGCCTCGATGCGGGCCTGGGCCGGGTCGTACACGCCGCAGGGGAGGTCGCAGTGCGCGGTGGCCTCAACAGCGGAGAGCATGCGGAACAGACGCATGGACGTGCCTCCGGGAATCGTGGTGTGGGTCGTCTGCGACCCTACTCGCGGTGACCGGCGTCGACAGCGGGGGAGAGCGGGTCCCCGCCCTGCTCACGCCCTGGGTGCTGGTCCGGGTGAGTGGTCCCTCGATGAGCCCGACGGTCCGCGACGGTGACCGTCTGCTCGCCCGACGGGTGCCGCCCGGCGGCGCGGTGCGGTCCGGGGACGTCGTCCTGGCGCGCTTCCCCTCCCGGCCGGAGCTGCTCGTGGTGAAGCGGGTGGTGCACCCGCTGCCCGGCGGGCACTGGGTGCAGGGCGACAACCCGCTCGTGACCGACGACAGCCGGGCGTTCGGGCCGGCCGTCGTCGTCGGCCGGGTGGTGGCCCGGCTGTGGCCGCGGCCCGGGCGGCCCGGCCCGCCCCCGCGGAGCTGAGGACCGGCGCCCTCCGGCGGGATCCGGACGTCGTACATGCCGTGACCGAGAACCGCCGGAGAGTGCCGTCGCACTGCCGGAACGTACGGGCCATGGACCTCGAACTGGACGGGAAGATCGCCGTCGTCACCGGCGGCAGCAAGGGCATCGGCCTGGCGACGACCAGGACGCTGCTGGCAGAGGGCGCCCGCGTCGTGGCGGCCTCCCGGAGGCCCGGTACGGCGCTGGAGTCTCTCGCCGGGCCGGACCTCCTGCACGTCGCCGTCGACCTGATGGACCCCGCCGCGCCCGCCGAGGTCGTCGCGGCGGCGGTCCGCGCGTTCGGCGGCGTCGACGTGCTGGTGAACAACGTGGGCGGGCCTCCTCCGGGAGCGACGCTGCCGCGCTTCTCGTTCATGGCCGGGGACGACGCGGACTGGCAGTCGATGTTCGAGCTCAACCTGTTCTCCGCGGTCAGGGCGGTCCGGGCCGCCGTCCCGTGCATGCTCGAGCGCGGTGGCGGGGCCGTCGTCAACGTGTCGACGGGCAGCGCGCGGGCGCCCGGTGCCATGAACGCCGACTACGCGGCCGCCAAGGCCGGGCTCACCGTCCTGACGAAGGCGCTCTCCGAGGAGTACGCCCCGCAGGGCATCCGGGTGAACACGGTGTCGCCGGGCCCGGTCCGCACGCCGTGGTGGACCGACGAGGGCGGCGCGGCCGACGTGCTCGCCGCCGCCTTCGGCACCGACCGGGACAGCTTGCTGACGACGGTCGCGCCGGAGGCGATGCACCTGTCCACGGGACGGCGGGTCGACCCGCAGGAGGTCGCCGACGTGATCGTCCTGCTCGCCTCGCCGCGGTCGGCGAGCACCACCGGGGCCGACGTGGCCGTCGACGCCGGCTTCCTCAAGCAGACGTGACGGACGGTCAGGCGCCCCGGCGCTCGGCGTAGCGGGAGGCGCACGCCTCCATGGTCGGCAGGAGGCCCTGCTCGCGGGCCTCGGCGAGGGTGGGGGCGGCCTGGTCCTTGGCCGACAGCTCGAACTCGACGTCCCCGGGCCAGGGGAGGTCCAGCTCCGGGTCGAGGGGGTGGACACCGAACTCGCGGGTGGGGTCGTAGCCGCTGGAGACCAGGTAGGTCACCGAGCTGCCGTCGGCGAGCGCGACGAAGGCGTGGCCCAGCCCCTCGGACAGGTACACCGCCCGGGGGTGCTCGCTGTCGAGCAGGACGGCCTCGGAGACCCCGAAGGTGGGGGAGCCGACCCGGACGTCCACCACGACGTCGAGCACGCGTCCGGCCGGGCAGTAGACGTACTTGGCCTGGCCGGGCGGGACCAGGGCGAAGTGCACGCCGCGCAGGGCGCCGCGGGCCGAGACGCTGTGGTTGGCCTGCGCCAGCGGCAGCGCGGCGCCCGAGGCCTCGGCGAGCAGGTCGGCGCGGTACCACTCGGTGAACCGTCCGCGGGCGTCACCGTGCGACACCAGGTCGATGGCGTAGGCGTCGGGCACGGCGAGCTGGCGGATGTCCACGCGCGCACCGTAGCGAGGGGCCTGCGGCCGGGCGATTACGCTGCCGTGTCCATGGACAGCAACGACACCGCGCACGTCCCCGACCGCTTCGCCGACGACCCGGCGTTCGCGGTGCACGAGGGCGGCAAGCTGGTCGTCCGTCCCACGCGGTCGATCGA
>NZ_JABGCG010000124.1 GCF_019799925.1 Blastococcus sp. CPCC 205250
GATTCAACAGAGCTAATTATTTATATCGTGTCTACACTGAGAACCGTCGTAGACAATTTTTGTACGATGATTTTCATAATAAAAAAAGTGATTATAGTTCACTAGGAGGATTCAAATATCCGAATTTTGCTAAATTGAATAATAAATTTGAGCTATTTATTGGCAATTTAACACAGAAAGAGAAGTACTGAAATAAATTTGTTGGTAGTACTCTCAGTATCCGTAAATTCTCGACTGAAGTGAAGTATAATCAAAAAGCGGCTGCGCCTGGAAAAGAGGGTAAAGAATATAATTTATTTAATGATAATGTTTTACTTGCTAATATTAGTAATATCATTAATGATGATAAATTGTCTAATTTAGATAAACAAATTAAAATTGAAAATATGACTTTAAATGATGAATCTGTGGATGATGTTGTTACACATATTATCAGTAGAAATAAAGTTTTAATTTCAATATTTAAAAGAATTGATGAGGAATTAGATGTGTTTTATAAAAAAGGTATGGAAAATATTAAAATTGATTCTAGGGGGAGAGAGATACTCATTTTAGATAATAATAATTTAGCATATACTGTAAAGGAAAAAAAAAATGAATGGAATATTAAATAAAAATATAATAAGATATTTATAATACTTAATAAAGTATTACTTATGAACCTCATCAGTACATAACGATATATAAAAATAATCAGATAACATCTAATACATGTAGGTATAATGTAGTACATTCAAAGAAAACGTGATGGTTATTAGTTAAATGGTAGTTACGTAATCTTCAATAACAAATACCTAACATAATAACTAACATTACCATATGGAATCCATGTAATCCTGTACCTGAGAAGAATACAGAACCATATACACCATCTG
>NZ_JABGCG010000125.1 GCF_019799925.1 Blastococcus sp. CPCC 205250
TATTATTCCTAGAGAAGCTAATCCATATAATGCTTCTTTCTCCTTTAATTGCTTTATTCTCTGCTCTTCTAGGATGAGCTGTTGTTCCTTTTGGTCCTAGTATTACTATTGGAGATATTCAATTTGGTTTATTATATGGATTAGCTATTAGTAGTTTAGGAGTTTTTGGTAATTTATTAGTTGGATGAGCTTCTAACTCTAAATATGCTTTATTAGGTAGTATTAGATCTACTGCACAATTAATTAGTTATGAACTTGTTTTAACTACTATTGTGTTAATTGTGATTTTATTTGTTAGTAATCTAAATATGACTCAAATAGTTGAAGCTCAACGGAGTATTTGATTCGTTATCCCTCTTCTCCCTATTTTACTTATTTTCTTTATTGCTTCTGTTGCTGAAACTAATAGACCTCCTTTTGACTTGGTAGAGGCTGAATCAGAATTAGTTAGTGGACATCTTACTGAGATGTCTGCATCTCCTTTTGTTTTATTCTTTTTATCTGAATATAGTAATATTATGTTAATTTGTTGTCTGAATATTATTTTATTCCTAGGGGGTTACCTGAACTTTTCTTGAATCACTAATGGATTATCTTTAGGTTTCCTTAGTAATTCTGTTTTATTAGTTATTTTAGAAGGATTAATTTATGGAGCTTCTTTAGGGTTTAAAGCAAATATTTTAATGTTCACATTTATTTGAGTTAGAGCTGCATTCCCAAGAATTCGGTATGATCAATTAATTAATTTCTGTTGAGTAATACTATTACCTTTACTTTTTGGTGTAATTATACTTGTTCCTTGTATTTTAGCTGCATTTGATGCACTTCCTATTACTATTTAATATATTTCTTATTACTTTTTTATATACTA
>NZ_JABGCG010000126.1 GCF_019799925.1 Blastococcus sp. CPCC 205250
TGGAGTATGCCCTAAGGCCCACTACTGCACTCACATCTCTGTTACTGGATATTTATTGGTTAATTAATAGAATGACATTTTTCTCTTATTACTTGTGTATATGTATGGTTGTGTAAGGCCCATTATTTTCTAGTAAATGACTTGGGTGTGTAGTGACTGCACACAGAAAGGTCAAAGTCATGGACACTGGAAATAACTAATTTGTTCATAACTGAGAGGTGGAGATGGGCACTTCATCTTGGTATAAGTTATAGTGAGAAACTCTCCTGTGTTCAGGGTGACTTACCTTAGTCACGGGAGGTCTTTCCCGGATATATCTCATTAGTGCATGTGTCATGCATTGAACATGACCATTAAAGGCGTAATCTCTAAAATAGTACTATCACAGAGAGAGATCAAGTCACCTCTTGCTACTAAGTGACCAGTGCTCTTAATCTTGAGCATTTGTGGATGAACTGACGAAGTCAAGTTCTTGTGCTTTGATTCACTATGAGTGAGATTCTTTAATGGGTCAACAGCTCTGTGTTTTGGGTACTCGGGCTTGATCAGTTGGAACGTGCAAATGCAATATAGAATCTATGCCATCGAGAGATGGAATGATCGTCCCCTTAGAATTATCCGATTAATCATCAAATCTAAGATCTTAGTATATGGATGTTCCATATGAATATTGAACTTGTGGGTCGCTCCCTAGATCAAGAGAATAATATTCGGATGATGATTAAGTTAAGGATATGAAGTTCTAAGGATAAGATGTAATCGAGAAGGTTGATAGTACATCGGATAACCTACTTGATTACGGATGTTACATAGAGGGGCTTCTAGGTCATTGTACTTGGTAGGTCGAAGACAAACATCATTTGTTGGTG
>NZ_JABGCG010000128.1 GCF_019799925.1 Blastococcus sp. CPCC 205250
ACGACTTCTAATCGTAGTAGAAGTAGATTTCTAATTCTAATGGAAGTGAGACTTCTATTTAAATTAGAAAAGAAGAGGCTTACTAATTCCTAATAGAAGTAGGACTTCTAATTTTAGTAAGTTACTTAATTGCTAATGGAAGTGGGACTTCTATTGTGATTAAGAAAAGAGGAGAAAGTTGCTAAGAAAGAAGGACTCCTTGTTAACTTAGAAAGAAAGTTTCAAAAATCTATAAATGGAGGGATCCAAGGTGTTGGACGTCCCTATGCTTGTTGCTCCTTGAAATTCACGCCCAAGAGAGCCTCTCCCATAGTGAAGGACGTCCACTCCTCCTTAGTGCAAGTGTTGCACAATTCTTTCTTCTCCTTTCTCTTCTAGTTCTCTTCTACTACTTCCTTGGAGTTCCTAGATAGTTTTTCTCTTGGAGATCCCACCATCTTCTTAAGAGAACAAATCTAATACAAGGCTTAGTGTGGAAGATCAAGAGGTCTTAGAGAAACCTATTTGATTAGTGAAAGAGTTTCATAATCAATTGGAAGAAACTTCTCTCCGTTTCAAGCATCAAAGGTACAATCTACTTCCTTGCATGTTGTAGCTTAATTTGTATGCTTTTTATTGCTGGTCTTATCTTTTAGATAAGCCTAATACCTGATCCTAATATATGAGATTGAGGTTTTTATGCATCTTGGGATTGGATTTTGGCCTTTGGACTTGATGGTCCCTACATCAAGTGGACCAAAGTTTTTGAAACTAGTGCTAAAGGCCCACCTAAATTCCAACAATTGGTATCAGAGCCATACCTCATCTCTTATCAAATTAGATCAGGTTGGCTTGTTCTAATCTTAGCA
>NZ_JABGCG010000129.1 GCF_019799925.1 Blastococcus sp. CPCC 205250
CCAGAGAAAGATGGGGAAATATTCATTCAGCCCGTTGATGAGTATACTTCGTGACAATAAGTTGACTGGCTCTAATTATGTTGATTGGAAAAGAAATCTCGACATAGTACTCACTGCCGAAGAGTACAAGTATGTCTTGATAGAAAACTGTCCTGAGATTGATGCCAATTCTACTGAAGACCAGTTAGAGGCTGAAAGGAAGTGGAAGAAAGCGAACAGCATGGCTAAATGCTACATGCTCGCTTCCATGTCCAACGTGTTGCAAACACAGCACGAGCATATGGACACAGCCTACGAAATCATGATGTCCTTGTCAGAAATGTTCGCAGACAAGAGCAGGCCAGCTAGGCAAGCTGCTATAAGGACCATCATGAACACTAGAATGGCTGAAGGAACACCCGTCAGAGATCATATGCTCAAGATGATGGATTGTTTCAATGTAGCTGAGATTCTAGGGGCTGAGATTGATGGAGAGAGTCAAACTGACATGATTCTAGAAACTCTACCGGATTCCTTCAATCAGTTCAAGCTCAATTTCAATATGAGCAAGATGGACATGACCCTTTCGGAGTTAATGAAGGAACTCCAGGCGGCAGAGGCCATCATGAAGCCCAAGGTCCAAGCTCACCTTTTCCAGTCTTCTTCTAAACTGAACCCGAAAGGGAAAAAGATTAAGAAGAAGCAAGGTAAGGGAAAAGGACAGAAAAAGGGCAATACTGGTGGTAAAAAGGATAAGGGTACAGATGCAAAGCCCAAAGGGAAATGCTTCAAATGTGGCCTCAAAGGTCATTGGAATAAAGATTGTCCCAAGCTCCTAGCTAAGAAAGGTACTTCTTTTTCAT
>NZ_JABGCG010000130.1 GCF_019799925.1 Blastococcus sp. CPCC 205250
TTTCCTTTTACTACTTGGAGAGAAAAGAAAGGAATAAGCAATAAGGAAAGGAGTCCTTAAATTCTCCATAAAAAGGCAGCCCATACCCCCCCTTGGACGTCCATGCTCATGGGAGTTCACTCCTTGGCCATTCAACACAAAAAGCTCCACAAGAAGTGTTCCAAGCCCAAGGCTCTTGAGTTCTCCATTGGAGATAGCATCAAGAGGGGTTTCTTCCTTAGAGAAAAAGGTCTGAAATCACATCATAAAACCTAGTTTATGATCCCACCATCATAGCCAATAAGATTTGGAAGTGAGATAGAGGAGAAGATCAAAGACAAAGTGTTGCTAGAAAATTCCAGCAAGGTGTTTGCAACTTGTAGATCTGAGTTCTACCTTTTGGATCGATTATTTCAGATATTCGTAGCCTCCAAAGTATCAAGGTATTTATCCTCTATTGTCTCCTTTAATTAGACACATGTTGATCATGATTTAATGGAGTTTCTACGCGCTTCTTTATGGCTAATTTCCGCTGTGCACTGCTGAAATCAGATTTGTATTAAAATCTGTCATGCACAATTGGCCACGAATGTCTTATATTAGTGACGTTTCAGATCTGAATCGCGTATTCTTTCAGTGGTATCAGAGCCACTCCATGAGAAATCATAATCCCATGTTGTGTTTAATTAATCCTAGATTGGTTAAGGGCATGGTGGCACCCTGCTGGTTATTAAATTTCAGATTTGTTAGTGATGCATGTGTTGTGCTAGTCTCATTAACATTGCTGGAATTTATTTTCCAGATTTGTTTAATGATGTACATAGAGTTGTGCATGCACTAATCTCTTTGTTTGCAGCCA
>NZ_JABGCG010000132.1 GCF_019799925.1 Blastococcus sp. CPCC 205250
CATCAACCGTGTAAGAGAACTGGAAAGATCTCCTTTGGAAGGACGAGTCGTCAGGGACAGCGTCACCGAAGAAGAAGGTAGGCTTGGGCACAATGCTCTGATCATCCATGACCCAAGGACGATTGCTTACCATGATTTTGTAGAACTCCTCATCCTTGAGAGCGATCAGTCGCTGCCTCATCTCATCTCGGTTGAGCGAGTCACATTCTTCCAAGTTCGTCTCCACATAACGAACCTCTTCCCAGGCCTGCTGTACGGCCGCATTGGAAGATCTGGCAGACCGGCGTGGTGCATCAGTAACAGGGGCCTTACCCTTGTTCGCCCTGGAAGAACTACCTGCAAAAGTCAGAAAGGAAGAAATCAATCACTAAATGACAGAATTTTGCTAAAAAATCCTAGCGAAATTTTGGCATGGTTCCGGGGCAATTCCGAAGAAAAGGGAGGTACCCCGAAAAGGAAAGGAAGCTTGAAAAGAGCTCAACATTGCTGCGAGCTCATAATCAATGAAGGATTCTCGAAGAAGACTTGAACTCAAACATAACTGCAAGATCAAGCCACTCTTCTCGAATTTTCGCAGAGGATCAGAAAAGAGCTCAACAATTGCTGCGAGCTCAAAAGTCCGAAACTTGCAAAGCACCTCGAAATTCCGCAAGACTAGAGAAGTGGGCTCAACATTGCTGCAAGCTCCAAAAAATCTCAAGACTTACAAAATTCGAGGTACACATCATCATGCTCCCAATCCAAGTTACCAAATCTCATGCATAAAAAGAAAATCATCATGCATTAGATACTAGGAAAACTTTGACAAAAGTTTGACCAATTCCAACCCAATTTGG
>NZ_JABGCG010000014.1 GCF_019799925.1 Blastococcus sp. CPCC 205250
ATCCGCACCAAGGCCACGCGGGACGCGAACGGGGACTGGGTGGTCAACGGGGCGAAGGTGTGGACGTCGAATGCCCACCACTCCCACTACGGGATCGTGCTGGTGCGCACCTCGCCGGCGGACCCGGCCAACCGGCACGCGGGCCTGTCGCAGTTGCTGATCGACCTGTCGCTGCCGGGCATCAGCATCAACCCGATCCGGATCCTCGACGGCGGACACCACTTCAACGAGGTGGTGTTCGACGACGTCGTCGTCCCCGGGGACATGCTGCTGGGCGAGGAGGGCGCGGGCTGGCACCAGGTGACCGCGGAGCTGGCGTTCGAGCGGTCGGGGCCGGAGCGGTTCCTGTCGACGTACCCGCTGCTGGCGGAGTTCGGCCGCCGCGCGGCGCAGACCCAGGACCCCGCGCAGCTGGCCGCGCTGGGTCGCATGTCGGCGCGGCTGCTCGCGCTGCGCCAGCTGTCCCTGCGGATCGCCGCGGCGCTGGACCGCGGCGAGCTGCCGAACATCGCCGCGGCGCTGGTCAAGGACGTGGGGACGACGTTCGAGGCCGACGTCGTCGACGAGGTGCGCCGGGTGGTGGACGTGCCGGCGTCCCTGGACTCCCCGGACCCGCTCGGGCGGGCGCTGGCCGAGGCCCAGCTGCACCAGCCCGGCTACACGCTGCGCGGCGGCACCAACGAGATCCTGCGCGGGATCGTGGCACGAGGACTGGGCCTGCGATGACCACGGCGAGCGAGCATCGCAGCGGGGGACGAGCGAGGAGCGGAACGAGCGTGGCGTCGAGCCGGGAGGGATTGCGCTGATGGCATCCGAGCAGGACCTGCTGGTCGAGACCGTCCGGGACATCCTGACGGGGTTCGAGCCGTTCGTGCTGACCCCGGACCGGCCGTGGGACGCCGGCCTGTGGGCGGCGCTGGCCGAGTCCGGGCTGACCGGCGTCGGCGTCGACGAGGAGGCCGGCGGTTCCGGCGGTGAGCTGGCCGACGCGGTGGCGATCGTGCGCACGCTGGCCGCCGGCGCCGCGGCGGTGCCCGTCGCCGAGCAGTTGCTCGTGGCCGCGCCGGCCGTGCTGGCCGCCGACCTCGACCTGCCCACCCCCGAGGAGCCGCTCACGGTCGCGGTCGCCGACACGGTCACCGCCGAGCCCTCCGACGACGGCGACGGTCCCGGCCGCTGGACGCTCACCGGCACCGCCACCGACGTCCCGTGGGCCGGGGTCGCCCGGCACGTGGCGCTGCTGGCGGCCGCGCCGGCCGGGATCGAGGGGTCGGTGCTGGCGCTGGTCGACGTCTCGGGCCTGGAGGCCACGCGTGCGGCGAACCTGGCCGGCGAGCCGCGCGGGTCGCTGGTGCTCGACGGCGTGCCGGCGTCCGGTGCGCTGCTGCGGCCGGAGCAGGCCGCGCACGTGCGCGCCCGGTACGCGCTGGCGCGGTCGGTGCAGATCGCCGCGGCCCTGGAGCAGGTGCTGGCCTGGACGGTGCAGTACGCCGGCGAGCGGCAGCAGTTCGGCCGGCCGCTGGCCAAGTTCCAGGCGATCCAGATGGAGCTGGCCGAGATGGCCGGCGAGGTCACCGCGGTCACGGCGATCGTCGACGCGGCGGTGCAGGGCCTGGACCGGCAGGCGCCGGAGCTGCCGCTGCTGGCGGCCGCGGCGAAGGTGCGGGCCGGTGCGGCCGTGGAGGTCGTGGCGCGGCTGGCCCACCAGGTGCACGGCGCGATCGGCTTCACCCAGGAGTACCGGCTGCACCACCTCACCCGGCGCTGCTGGTCGTGGCGTGACGAGGCCGGCGGCGAGGCGACCTGGGCGCGGTTCCTCGGCGCGGGCGTGGTCGCCGGCGGCGGGGACCGGCTGTGGGGGGCCCTCACCCGGCTGGGCTGAGCGGCGGCGGACCGGGCGCGGCGGAGGCCGCGCCCGGTCGTCACGCGGGGACGGTGACGACGGCGGCGCGGCCGTCCGAGCGGGGGTCGCTGGCCGCGGTGAAGCCGCCGCCGGCGTCGCCCTGCACGACCTGGGCGTGGCCCAGCATGTCGGAGTGCGGGGGGTACTCCTGCAGGGCGTACCCCCGGGCTCCGACCGAGGCGCGGACAGGGGCTGCGACGTCGGCCTCGACGAGGACCAGGTCCTCCGGGTCGGCGGCGCCCAGCCCGCCGACCACCCAGCGGCTGCCGCCGACGGCCTCGGCAGGCGTGGCGCCGTCCAGCAGTGCCCGCAGCACCTGCGCGTGGATCTGCGGCTGGGCCTTGCCGCCCATCGTCCCGAGCACCCACGCCAGCCGGTCGTGCCGGGTGACGACCACCGGCATGAGCGTGTGGCCGGGGCGCTTGCCGGGGGCCAGGCAGTTGGCGCTGGCCGGGTCCAGGGAGAAGTAGGCCCCCCGGTTGTGCAGGAGCACCCCGGTGGCCGCTTCCAGGACCCCGGAGCCGAAGGGGTGGAAGACGCTCTGGATCAGGCAGGCCGCGGAACCGTCGCTGTCGGCCGCCACCACGGCGACGGTGTCACCCCGGGGCGACACGAAGGCGGTGGGGGCGCTGCTGGCCCGGGAGGCCAGTGCCGCCTCGGCCGCGGCGGCGAGCCGCTCCTCGGCGAGGACCTCGCCGACGTCGACCGCACCCCACCGCGGATCGGCCAGCAGCCGGGCACGGTCCCGGTTGGCCTGCGACCACAGCGCCGCCAGCACGCCCGCGTCCGCACCGGCCACGTCGACGTCGGCAGGCAGGTGCTCCAGTGCCCCGAGCACCTGGAGCAGCTGGTACCCCTGGGTGTTGAGCGGGCTGGTCCACACGGTGTGCCCGCGGTGCTCGCGGGACAGCGGGGCCACGGTCTCGGGCGCGTACCCGCGGAGGTCCTCGACGGTGAGCCGGCTGCCGAGCCGGGACAGGCCGGCCACGAGGGCCCGCCCGACCGGCCCGTCGTACACCGTGCCGGCGCCGTCCGCGGCGATCTCGGCCAGCGTGCGGGCCAGGGCGGGCTGGCGCAGGGCGGCGCCCTCGGTCAGGAGGTCCCCGTCGGGGGCGAACACCCCGCGCATGCCGTCGTCGGCACCGATGGCGGCGGCGTGACCGGCGATCGCGCGCGCCAGCCCGGGGGAGACGGGGGCGCCGTCGCGGGCCAGCTCGACCGCCGGTGCCCACAGCTGCGCCCAGGGCAGCCGGCCGCCCAGCCCGTGCACCGCAGCCAGCCCGCCGACGACACCGGGGACGGTTACGGTGTCGACGCCGACCGTGGGCATCGCCCCGCCCGACCGGGCGGCGACCTCCTGCAGCGAGGTCGCCCGCGCCGCCGCCCCGCTGCCGTTCACGCACGTCAGCTCACCGTCGGGCGTGCGGACCAGGGCGATGAGGTCCCCGCCGACCGAGGTGTTGTGCGGGTACACCACGGTCAGGGCGACGGCGGCCGCCACCGCGGCGTCCACGGCGCTGCCGCCGCGCTCGGCGACGTCGGTCGCGACGGCCGTGGCGGTCGCGTGCGGGGTGGCGATGCCGAGCGTGCGGGCAGGGCGTCGTGCGTCGGTCATGCGCGGGGCTCCCGGGGGACGGCGGCGATCAGAGGACGCGGCGCAGGAAGGCGCGGGTGCGGGGGTGCTCCGGCTGGGTGAGGACGCGCGCGGGCGGCCCGGACTCGACGACCACACCGCCGTCCATGAAGAAGACGGTGTCGGCGACGTCGCGCGCGAAGGCGATCTCGTGCGTGACCACGAGCATGGTCAGGCCCTCGCGCGCCAGGTCGGCCATCACGGCGAGGACCTCGTCGACCAGCTCGGGGTCCAGCGCCGAGGTGGGCTCGTCGAACAGCAGGACCCGCGGGCGGACGGCCAGGGCGCGGGCGATGGCCACCCGCTGCTGCTGGCCCCCGGAGAGCTGGGCCGGGTAGTGGTCGCAGCGGTCGCCGAGGCCCACCCGCTCCAGCAGCTCCAGCGCCTCCGTGCGGGCCTGCTGCCGGGGGACGCCGTGCACGTGCACCGGCGCCTCCATGACGTTCTCGACCGCGGTCCGGTGCGTCAGCAGGTTGAACCGCTGGAACACCATCGCCGTCGAGCGGCGCTGCCGTGCGGCCTGCCGACTGTTCAGCGGGTGCCGGCGGCCCCCGTGCACCCGGTAGCCGACCAGGTCGCCGTCGATGCGGATCGCGCCGTCGTCGGCCCGCTCCAGCTGGTTGATGCAGCGCAGCAGGGTCGACTTGCCCGACCCCGACGGCCCGAGGATGCAGGCGACCTGGCCTGCGGCGACCGACAGGTCGATGCCGCGCAGGACCTGCTGGTCGCCGAAGGACTTGCACACGCCGCTGATCTCCACCATGGGCCGGTCCGTGGTCCCGGCCGCCGGGGCGGCCGGTGCGGCGGCGGTGAGGGGGGTGTCAGCCAACGGGGGTCTCCTCCAGCTTCTGCATGCGGACGCGGGCGGCCTTGGGCAGGCCCGTGGACAGCCGCTTCTCGAGCTGGCTCTGCACCAGGGTGAGCACGATCGTCGCCAGCCCGTACCAGAAGGTGGCGACGAGCAACAGCGGGATCTGCTGGAAGTTGCGCGAGTAGATCGCCTGCACCGCGAACATCAGGTCGGCCAGGCCGATCAGGATGACCACCGAGGAGTACTTCAGGATCGAGATGACCTGGTTCATCGTCGGCGGGATCGAGATCCGCGCCGCCTGCGGGAGGACCACCCGGCGGAAGACCTTCCACGGCGTCATGCCCATGGCGGTGGCCGCCTCCACCTGGCCCCGGTCCACGGCCAGCACACCCGATCGCATGATCTCGGCCATGTACCCCGCCTCGAAGAGGCTCAGCGCGATGATCGCGGCGCCCAGCTGGTTGATCACCTGGTTGGTCTCGAGCGTCACGAACTCCGGTCCGAACGGGATGCCGAAGCTGATCTCCGGCAGCACCGAGGCCAGGAAGAACCAGAAGAGCAGTTGCACCAGCAGCGGGATCGTGCGGGAGACGTAGATGGCCGTGAAGGCCACCGACCGCAGCGTCGGGCTCGACGAGAGCCGCATCGCCGTGAGGACCAGCCCGAGCAGCGTGCCGCCGGTCATGCCGGCCACGGTGAGGACGAGCGTGGTCTGCAGTCCGTCGAGCACGAGCGGGTCGAACAGGTACTCGGCGAAGACGGGCAGGTTCAGCCGGTCGTTGGTGACGACGAAGTTGACCAGCATCGCCACGAAGACGCCGACGACGCCGAGGTAGAGGAACTCCCGCCAGGGGACGCGCGGCGCCAGGGGCTCCAGTCCGGGCCGGTCGTCGGCCGGCGCCGCCGACCCCGCCCGGCTCCGCGTCGAGGTCACTGGGTGGTGGCCGCGTTGATGACCGGGGCGCCCTCCAGGAGGCTGTCCCCGATGCCGTACTCCTCGGCGAGCTCGGCGAGCGTCCCGTCCTCCTCCAGTTGCGTGATCGCCGCGGCGAACGCGTCGCGCAGGCCGGTGTCGTCCTTGCGGAACAGCGCCCCGCCGGGCACCTCGTTGAAGAAGTCCCCGGCCACGTCGAAGGTGTCCGGCGAGATCTGCTCGGTGTAGCTGAGGACGAGGCTCACGTTGAGCGCGGCCGGCGCGCGACCGGAGCTGATCGCAGTCTGCACGTCGCTGGGGTCCTGGACGACGAGCTTGTCCACGGGAGGCTGCCCGGCGGCCGCGCACTCCTCGCTCAGGGCGTCGGCCGTGCGCTCGCCCTGGCTGTTGGCGCCCACGACGGTGGTCACGCCGCACAGGTCCATCGGCTCCTCGATGCCCTCAGGGTTGCCCTCGGGCACCAGGATCCCGGCGCCCACCTGGACGTAGTCGACGAAGTCGACGGTCTCCTCCCGCTCTGCGGTGTCGACGACGAAGGACATGACCGTGTCGTAGCGCTCGGCCTCGAGGCCGGCGATCAGGCCGCTGAAGTCCCCCTGGGCGAACTCGGCCTCCAGGCCCATCAACCCGGCGGCGGCGCGGGCGAGGTCGGCCTCGAAGCCGGTCAGCGTGGTGCCGTCCTCGCCGGTGAAGACCATCGGGGCCAATTGGGGGTCGACCCCCACCGTGAGGACGCCGGCCTCCCGGATCTCGTCGGGTACCAGGCCGGCGATCTCGTCGTCCTGCTCCACGGTGGGACCGGCGGCGTCGTCGCCTGCGTCGGCGTCGTCGGAGCCGCAGGCAGCGAGGACGACGGAAGCCCCCAGGGCGAGGGTCAGGGAAAGGGCGCGGGTGGATCGCACGGAGTGCCTCCGGTCGGTCGCTCGAGCTGCGGTGGTCGGACCAAGCTGACCCGGATGGGTGATCCCGGTGGCGGGTAGTTTGCGACCAAACGACTTTGTGTGTCCAGGGTTACACCGGAATTGCCCGGCCGGCCGCCGATCGTGGTCTGATGTCGCCGCTCGCCCCGGCCCGGGGTGGCGTGGTCGGACCAATGGAGGCCCGTGGTGGACGGCCGGCAGCAGGACGGCGGGATGCCGCTCGCACGTCCCTCGCGGGCGGATGCCGTGTCGGTGCACCTGGAGCGGCTCGTCCTCGACGGGACGCTCGCCCCGGGGGACCGCTTGCCGCCGGAACGCGAACTGGCCGAGACGCTCGGTGTCTCGCGCGGCTCCGTGCGCGAGGCCATGCGCGACCTGGCGGTCCGGGGTCTGGTCGAGCGCACCCCCGGCCGGGGCACGACGGTCCTGCGACCCGGTGGCACGCTGACCGGTCTGGCGCTGGCGGGCGGGCTCGACGCCGACCAGATCGAACTGGCGCAGGTGATGGACGTGCGGGCCTGCATCGAGCCGTCGGTGGCCGGCCGGGCCGCCGGCAACGTCACGGCCCACGGGGTGGCCCAGCTGGAGGCCCTGCTGGTCGAGATGGCCGCCGAGCACCGGCCGGCCGAGTTCGGTCGGCTGGACCGGACGTTCCACCGGGCGATCGCCCAGTACAGCGCGAACCCGCTGCTCGTCCGGTTGCACGACCGGGTGCAGGAGCTGATCGAGCCCAGCCGGCGCCGGCACCTGCTCACCGCGGACCGGATGCGCTCCTCACGGCGCGACCACCAGCGCATCGTGGACGCCATCCGTGCCGGTGACGAATCCGGGGCGGTCGCCGCCGCGGCCGCGCACGTGGCCAACGTGCAGCGGCAGATCACCCGCCGCTGACGTCCCCGGCCACCGCGTCGGGTGCGGCGGGCCCGAACCCGCCGACCGGGGGCAGGGCGCCGGCCGCCCGACCGGCCGGGGTGAGCCAGGGAGCCAGGCAGCCGGTCACCAGCTGCCACTGGCGGACCGGCCGGGCCACGTCCGTGCGCAGCACGTGCTCGACCTGCTGGCCGATGCAGAGCACGAGGAGGGTGTCGGCCAGCAGGTCCAGGGGCGTCGCGGGACCGAGGTGGCCGTCGGCGCGGGCCCGGTCGAGGTGGGCCAGGAGGTCCGCCCGCCAGACCGCCTCCGCCTCGGACTGGAAGGCCGCGAGGTCGGGGCGGAACGGCACCCGGCCCCAGAAGCCGACGACGACCAGGGCCTCGTCGTGGGTGACGGCCGTCAGGGGGAGGATCTCGCCGATCATCGCCACCGCCGCGGCCAGGCCGGAGCGGTGGTCCACCGCGGTGGCGATCCGCCGGTTGGTGTCGGCGAAGATCCGCCGGAAGGCGGCCGAGAGGACCTCGTCGAAGTCGGCGAAGTAGTGCCACAGGGCGCCGCTGGAGATCCCCAGCTCGGCGGCCACGGCCCGGGAGGTGGCGCTCTCCACCCCGTCCCTGGCCACGAGGCGCAGGTACGCCGCGACGATCTCGGCCCGCCGGGACTCGCGGTCGACCACCTTCGGCACCGGCTCATCCTGCCGGTGCGGCGTGGGCCTTGCGCGGACCGCCTCCGGCACGCCAATCTTGAGCGAGCGCTCAAAGGAGCGGCCGAGGAGGCTCCCATGACCAGTGCCCGGACCGTCGTGGACGACATCACGGTCGCCGATCTGGAGCGGGACCCGTACCCGCTGTACGCCCGGCTGCGAGCGGAGGCCCCGGTCGCCTACGTGCCGGCCGTCGACCTCTGGCTGGTGACCCGGTGGCGCGACGTCCGGTCGGTGGGGGCCGACCCGGCGACCTTCAGCGCCGCGATGGACGACTCGCCCCTGGACCCGACCTTCGGCGGCACCAGCATCCTCACCACAGACGGGCCCGTGCACCGGGACATCCGCCGGAGCCTGGACGCCAAGTACACGCCCCGGGCGGTGCGCGGCTACATCGCCGGCCTGGTCGAGCCGATCGTCGCCGAACGGCTCGCGGCGCTGGCCGGCCGCGGGTCGGCCGACCTCCTCGCCGAGTACTTCGAGCCCATCTCGGTCCTCGCGCTGGGGGAGGTGCTCGGTCTCGGCCACCTCGACGCCGAGACGCTGCGCCGGTGGTTCCACGGGCTGCACCAGGGGGCCGTGAACTTCGAGCGCGACCCGGCGCGGCAGCGGGTGAGCGACGCGGTCGCCCGCGAGATCGACGAGACGCTCGCGCCGGTGTTCGACCGGCTGGACTCCGTCGAGGAGGACAGCACGCTGGCCCACATGCTCTTCTCGGGCGTCGAGGGCGGCGGGCGCCGGGACCCCGCCGCCGTCCTGCCCACCCTCAAGGTCATCCTGCTGGGCGGGATGCAGGAGCCCGGGCACGGAGCCGCGTCGACGGCGTACGCGCTGCTGTCGGACCCCGACGCCCTCGCGCGCGTGCGGGCCGACCCCGACGCGCTGGTCCCCGTGGCGGTGGAGGAGGGGCTGCGCTGGGTCAGCCCC
This sequence comes from Blastococcus sp. CPCC 205250, assembly GCF_019799925.1. GTDB lineage: Bacteria > Actinomycetota > Actinomycetes > Mycobacteriales > Geodermatophilaceae > Trujillonella. The sequence goes on from NZ_JABGCG010000014.1 coordinate 8,705, forward strand.
ATCGGCACGCAGACCCGGCAGGTGCGCCAGGAGGTCGAGCTGGGCGGGGTGAGCCTGCCGGTGGGGGCCCGCGTGGGCTCGGTCGTGGCCTCGGCCAACCGCGACGAGGAGGTGTTCGCCGACCCGGACCGGTTCTCCCTGGACCGGCCGAAGGGCTCGCACGCCGCCTTCGGGTTCGGGCTGCACGCCTGCGTCGGGCACGCCTTCTCGCGGGCGCAGATCGGCATCGCGCTGCGGCGCCTGCTCGAGGCGTTCCCGGACCTGCGCCTCGACGACTCGGTCCCCACCAGCTTCCGCGGGTGGGAGTTCCGCGCGCCGGACGCCCTGCACGTACGCCTGGGCTGACGGCGCGCGGGCCGATGGTGCTCCTGGGGTGACGGCGCCCGGGGACGGCGAGGTGCGGTGCGGTCGGCCCCTTGACGGCGGGCGCGACGCAGGTCACAGTTGCCGCCGACGTTCGGACCCGTACGACTTTCGGAGGCCGTTGGCGTGAGCAGCGCAGACACCACCCAGGGGGCGACCGCTCCCGCCGAGGGCAGCGGCCTGCGCCGCGGCCGCCTCGGCGTGGTCGGCATCGTCTTCTTCGTCGTCGCAGCCGCGGCTCCACTGGTCGGGATGACCGGCGCGGTCCCGGTGGCGATCGTGCTGGGCAACGGCGCCGCGGCCCCCGGGGCGTACCTCGTGGTCGGGATCATCCTGCTGGTGTTCAGCGTCGGCTACGCGGCGATGAGCCACGCGGTCACCAACACCGGCGCGTTCTTCGCCTACGTCGGTCGCGGCCTCGGCATCGGGCCGGGCGTCGGCAGCGCCTTCACCTCGATGGTCGCCTACCTCGCGGTGCAGCTGGCGGTGTACGGCTTCTTCGGCGCGGTCATGGCCGGCCAGATGGACGCCCGGCTGGGCATCGACCTGCCCTGGTGGGTCTGGACGCTCATCGCCTGGGCGCTGGTGTACGCCCTGTCGGTCCTGTCGGTCGACGTCGGCGCCAAGTTCCTCGGCGTCCTGATGGTGCTGGAGATCGGGTCGCTGCTGCTGGTCGCGATCGCCGTCCTCGCCGACGGCGGCCCCGACGGCTGGGACCTCGGCGCCTCCTTCTCGCCGGGGGAGATCTTCGCCGGCGGCTTCGCCGGCTCGGCCGGGATCGCCCTGGCCTTCGCCTTCGCCTCCTTCATCGGGTTCGAGGCCACCGCCATCTACGGCGAGGAGTCCCGGGACCCCAAGCGCACCGTGCCGCGGGCGACCTACCTCGCCGTCGGCACCATCACCGTCCTGTTCGCCCTGACGTCGTTCGGCATCATCACCGGGCTGGGCGCCGAGACGGCGGTCGACCGCGCCGCGGAGCTCTCCTCCGTCGACGGCGTGCCGCTGACCGACCCGGCCGCGGTCCTCTTCGGCGTCGCGGACGAGTTCGTCGGCAGCTGGCTCGGGACGGTGATGAGCTGGCTGGTGCTGTCGAGCCTCTTCGCCGGCCTGCTCGCCTTCCAGAACTCGGCGTCGCGGTACTTCTTCGCCATGGGCCGGGCCGGGGTCCTGCCGGCCGCGCTGGACCGGACCAACCGCTCCGGTGCGCCGCACGTGGCCTCCGCGCTGACCTCGCTCATCACCCTGGTCGTCATCGTGTTCTTCGCGGTGACCGACCGGGACCCGGTGCTGAACCTGTTCAACTGGTTCAGCGGTCTCTCGGTGATCGCGATCCTGCTGGTCGAGGCGCTGGTGTCGATCGCGGTCATCGTCTACTTCCGGCGGACGGGCACCGACCGGCGGGTCTGGCACACGATGGTCGCCCCGGCGCTGGCCGTCGTCGGCATCCTGATCGGCCTCTACCTGCTGATCTCCCGGTTCGGGCTGCTGGCCGGCACGGTCGCCGAGGGCTCCGACCCGACCACCGAGGCCTTTGCCCTCGACGCCACCGGGTGGACCCTGGTCGCGATCCCGTTCGTGGCGCTCGTCGTCGGGACGGTCGTGGGCCTGACCCGGCGGTCCCGGGAGAACGCCGACGCCGTCCGGGACCTGGTCTCCTGAGCCCGGCGCGAGGGAGGGGAGCGGCAGGCCGATGAGGGTCCTCTTCGTGCAGCAGGACCACGTCAGCCCGCCGGGGCCGCTCGGCGAGGGGTTCGCCGAGCGGGGCTACGACGTCGAGGAGTTCCTCGTCGTCCCCCCCGAGCGGTTCGCGCAGCCGGGGATCGACGTGACCTTCCCCGACCCGGCGGCCTTCGACGCGATCGTGCCGATGGGGGCTCCCTGGTCGGTCTACGACACGGCCAGGATCGACCCGTGGATCTCCGCCGAGCTGGAGTTCCTGCGGCGGGCCGACGAGGCCGGCGTCCCCGTGCTGGGCGTCTGCTTCGGCGGCCAGGCCCTGGCGGCCGCCCACGGCGGGCAGGTCGTCCGGGCCGCCCGCCCGGAGTTCGGCTGGCTGCGGGTGGACACCGACGACCCCTCGCTGATCGACCCCGGGCCGTGGTTCGAGTGGCACTCCGACCAGTGGCAGCTGCCGCCGGGCGCGGTGGAGCTGGCCCGCACCGGGTCCGCCTCGCAGGCCTTCGTGCTGCGGCGCAACCTCGGCGTGCAGTTCCACCCGGAGCTCACCGCGGCGCAGCTGCAGGGGTGGCTGGACAACGGGGGAGCCGGGCAGCTGGTCGCCCAGGGCGTCGACCCCGGGGAGATCCTCGCCGACACGCAGCGCCGGGCCGGGGACGCCGCCGGCCGGAGCCGGCAGCTGGTACACCGTTTCCTCGACCGCGTCGCCGTGGCAGCGGCGGCCGGCTGAACCGGACGTCACGCGCGAGCGGGCCCCCTCCCCGGCCGGGGAGGGGGCCCGCTCGCGCGTGCCCTGCGGGGTCAGCGGGTGGTGACGGTGACCGGCAGCCGCTTGACGCCGTTGACGAAGTTGCTGCGCAGCCGCTCGGGCCGGCCCCCCAGCACCGCCGTGTCGAGCCGCGCCACGAGCTCCTGCAGGGTGACCCGCAGCTCCAGCTTCGCCAGGAACGACCCCAGGCAGTAGTGCGGGCCGCCCTTGCCGAAGGTCAGCAGGTCGACGTTCCTGCGCTCCAGGTCCAGCACGTCGGCGTGCGGGATCACCCGCTCGTCGCGGTTGCCGCTGGGGAACCACACGGCCAGCTTGTCGCCGGCGCGCATCTGCACCCCGGCGACCTCGACGTCGCGGGTCGCGGTGCGCCGCATGTGGTAGACCGGCGGGCCCCAGCGCAGCAGCTCGTCCAGGGCCGGTCCGTCGAGCAGCTCCGGCCGCTCCTGCAGCGTGGTGAGCGCCTCGGGGTTCTCGATGAGGGTCAGCATCGCCAGGCTGATGGCCTGCCGCGTGGTCTCCTGCCCGGCCAGCGCCAGGAGCAGGAAGAAGTTGTCCATGTCCTGCGTCGTGAGCGGGCCGCCGTCGACCTCCGCGGTGACCAGCTTGGTCATCAGGTCCTCGCCGGGCTGCACCCGGCGCTGCTCCGCGAGCTCCCGGCCGTACTCGAAGACCTCCAGCGCGGCGGGGGAACGGAAGGGCAGCAGGCGGTACTGCTCGCTCTCCTCGCTGTGCAGCAGGACGTCGGCGAGCTCCGGGTCGGTGTGCCCGACCAGCCGGTCACCCCAGGCGGTGAGCTTGACGTGGTCGTCGTCGGGGACGTCGAGCAGCCGGCACAGGACCCGGACCGGGACCTCGCTGGAGACGTTCTCCACGAACTCGAAGGTGCCCTTCGGCAGGGCGGCGTCCAGGGTGCGCCCCACGATGCCGCGCAGGAAGGTCTCGAAGCTGTTGACCACCCGCGGGGCGAACGACGCGGCCACCGCCTTGCGCAGCTGGGTCTGCCGCGGCGGGTCGGTGTCGATCATGGAGGTGCGGTGCGCGAGCTGCTCGTCGTCGAGCTCCTCCAGGGCCACGCCCCGGCTGGAGGTGAACGTCTGCCAGTCGCGGCTGACCGCCACGATGTCCGCGTGCCGGGTGACCGACCAGAACCCGCTGTGCGGGGCCGGTTCCGGCGTCCAGGCCACGGGGTCGCCGTCGCGCAGGCGGGCGAACAGGTCGTGGGGAGGTCCGTCCACGAACGTGTCGGGATCGGCCAGCGGCGCGGCGAGGTGGACGTCGGGCGTGGCGGTCATCGCGGTCTTCCTTGTCTGGTGGTGCGGCGTGGGCGGCGCCCGGCCGGTGCGGTCCGGCGGGGGACGGGCGCTCAGAGGTGGTAGGCGTACTCGCGGAACTCCCAGTCGGTGACGTGCCGTTCGAAGCGCTCGACCTCGTTGCGCTTGTAGGCCAGGAACGACGCGACGAACCGCTCGCCGAGCACCTCCTGCAGCTCGGCGTCGGCCTCCAGGGCGTCGAGGGCGTCGGCGAGCCGCTGGGGCAGCAGCGGTGCCTTCTCCGGGTCGTAGCCGTAGCCCTCGAGCGGGGCCGGGGCCTCCAGACCGTGCTTGATGCCGAGGTAGGCGGCCGCGCCGATGGCCGCCGTCGCCAGGTACGGGTTGGCGGTGGCGTCGCCGAGGCGGACCTCCATGCGGCTGGCGCCGCCGCGCTCCGGGGGGATCCGGATCATGGCGCTGCGGTTGTCCAGGCCCCAGTCGATGAGCCAGGGGGCCAGGGTGTCGGGCCCGAAGCGCTTGTAGGAGTTGATCGTCGGGTTGAGCAGCGCGGCGAGGGCGGGGGCGTGGGCGAGGACGCCGGCGATGGCCGACAGCCCCCGGGCGGAGAGCCCGTGCGGGCCGTCGGGGTCGCCGAAGACGTTCTCGCCGGCGTGGTCGACCAGCGACATGTGCAGGTGGAAGCCGCTGCCGCCCTCGTCGTTGAAGGGCTTGGCCATGAACGTGGCCATGTAGCCCTTGTGCCGCGCGATCTCCTGCACGGCGGACTTGAGCCGGAAGGCGCGGTCGGCGGAGTCGAGCATGTCCGAGTGGTCGAGGTTGATCTCGAACTGGCCGGGCGAGAACTCGTGGTTGGCGGCGGTGACGCGCAGCCCGGTGTCGCGCAGCTGGCGCAGCATGGCCAGCAACAGCCCGTGCGGGTCGCCCTTGCGGCCGACGACGTACACGTTGCCGGGGTCGTCGCCGTAGCGCCGCCAGCCGCCCGCGCCGTCCTGCTCGACGACGAAGAACTCCAGCTCCGGGCCGACGATGCCGGACAGGCCGAGCTCGCCGAGCCGGCCGCAGATCCGGCGCACCAGCTCGCGCGGTGACTCCGCCGCCGGCTCGCCGTCGGGGTCGTGCGCGTCGCCGAGCGCCCACACCGCGCCCGGCTCCCACGGCATCGGCGCCAGGGTGGCGAGGTCCGGGACGACCTTGATGTCGGGGAGGCCGTCCTCGATGCCCCCGGTCACCGGGACGACGTCGCCCTGGGGGCTGGTGTGGTAGACGGCGCGGCAGAAGGCCAGGCCGTGGTGCATCGACGAGGCGAGCTCGTCCACCAGCACGTCACGGCCCCGGTCGGTGCCGATGAGGTCGGAGTAGGACACCCGGACCACGTCGACGCCGCGCTCGCGCAGCATGGCGGCGACGGCGGCGGGGTCGGTCGGGTCCACGTTCATGCGGGGATCTCCTCGGGTTCAGCGGGAGGGGACGGACGACGGGACGGCGACCGGGAAGGCCTTGATGCCGTTGATGAAGTTCGACCGCACCCGGGTGACGGGCCCGGTCGCGGCGAGCGGGGGACGCAGGCGGGGGACGAGCTCCTCGAACATGACCCGCAGCTCCAGCCGCGCCAGCTGGTTGCCGAGGCAGAAGTGCGGGCCGCCCTTGCCGAAGGTCAGGTGGTCCACCCTGCGCCGGGTGACGTCGAAGCGGTAGGGGTCGTCGAACACCGCCGCGTCGCGGTTGGCGGAGGCGAACCAGACGACGACCTTCTCGCCGGCCCGGATGGTCTTCCCGTACAGCTCGACGTCCCGGGTCGCGGTCCGGCGGAAGTGGTACACCGGCGAGGCCCAGCGGAGGAACTCCTCCACCGCGCCGGGGATCAGCTCGGGCCGCTCCTGGAGCAGGGCGAGCTGGTCGGGGTGCTCCAGCAGCGCCGCCATCGAGTGGCTGATCGCGTGCCGGGTGGTCTCGTTGCCGGCGACCACCAGGAGCAGGAAGTAGTTGCGGAAGTCCCGCTCCGACAGGGGCTGGCCGTCCTCGGGCGTCTGGTCGGCCAGGATGCTCACCAGGTCGGTGCCGCCGGCGCCGCGCCGCTGCCGGGCCAGCTCGAAGCCGTACTCGAACACCTCGACGGCCGCGGGGGAGCGGAAGGGCAGCAGGCGGTACTCCTCGCTCTCCGGGGAGTCGGCGAGCACGTCGGCGTAGTCGGGGTCGCTGTTGCCGACCATCCGGTTGCCCCACTCGATCAGCTGGGGGGCGTCGGCCTCGGGCACGTCGAGCAGCCGGGCGAGGACGCGGATCGGGAAGTCGGCGCTGATCTCGTGCACGAAGTCGAACGAGCCCTGGGCGAAGGCGGCGTCCACCGTGGTGCGGGTGAGCCCGCGCAGGAAGGACTCGTAGCCGACCAGCGAGCGGGCGGTGAACTCCCGCTGGGTGAGCCGGCGCAGCGCCTGGTGCCGGAGCCCGTCGGTCTCGAGCATCGACTTGCGGACCTCGATCTGCTCGTCGTCGAGCTCCTCGAGGTTGGCCCCGCCGACCTCGGACGAGAACGTCTGCTCGTCGCGGGTGACGCGGACGATGTCGGCGTGCCGGGTCAGCGACCAGAACCCGGAGTTGGGCGCGGGCTCGTCGTTCCAGTGCAGCGGCTCGTGTTCGCGCAGGACGTCGAAGGCCTCCCAGGCCCGTCCCTGCTCGAAGACGTCCAGGTCGGACAGGTCCACGTCCGCCGGTGTCGAGGTCACTCCTCCGGGTCTCCCGTCCACTTCGTTTGATCCCGAACGTTGGGCTCGGACTGTAGGCTGCGTCTCATGCCTGGACAAGGGTGGAGGCACCGACTCCCTGCCTCCGGCCCCCTGTGGTGAGCCGCTACGCCAAGGCGGTCGACGCCGCCCCCGGGCAGAGCTCCCACACCCTCGCCGCGACCGAGCGGGCCGTCGCCGAGCGGATCGCCGGGCTCTCCCTCGACATGGAGGCCATGGCGGCGGTCCAGAACATCTACCGCGCCGCCAGCGAGGCCCGGAACCACCTCGAGCGCACCGTCCTCTCCCCGCACGGCCTCACCTGGACCGGCTGGGTCGTCCTCTGGGTCGTCTGGATCTGGGGCGACATCGAGACCCGGCACGTGGCGGCGGAGGCCGGCATCTCCAAGGGGACCCTGACCGGCGTCGCGAAGACCCTCGAGGCCCGCGGCCTGCTGCGCCGGCGCACCCACCCCGACGACGCGCGGCGCGTGCTGCTCTCGCTCACCCCCGCGGCGCAGGAGCTCATGGAGGAGGTCTTCCCCGAGTTCAACAAGGAGGAGGCCTTCGTCGTCGGCGGCCTCGGGGAGCGCGAGACCAAGCTGATGACCGTGGCGCTGCGCAAGGTGGTCGGGCAGGTGCAGAACGCCTCGCGGGAGGACGACGTCGCCGCCGAGCCGGAGGTCTGACCCGCCGGACCGCCGGCCGGGCTCAGCGGGCGGCGTCGACCAGCGCCCGGAACACCGACGCCTGGGCCGGGTCCTGCGCCGCGGTGTCCTCCGGGTGCCACTGCACGCCGAGGAAGAACCCGCGCGCACCGGGAGCCTCGACGGCCTCGACGCCGCCGTCGGCGCACGAGGCGACCGTGCGCAGGCCGGCGCCCAGCCGGTCGATGCGCTGGTGGTGGTAGCAGGACACCTCGGCGGCCGTGCCGATGGTGGCGGCGAGGCCGGAGTCCGCCGCGACCACGACGGAGTGCCGGACGTGCCGGTGCGGCACCTCCATGTGCTGCTCCAGGGTGCCGCCGGAGGCCACGTTGACCACCTGCAGGCCGCGGCAGACCGCGAGCAGCGGAACGCCCTCGCGCAGTGCCCAGGAGGCCACGGCCAGGTCGAAGGCGTCCTGCTCGTCGTCGACGTCGTAGACCTCGCCGTGCGCGGCGGGCGCTCCGTACCGCTGTGGGGAGAGGTCGCCACCGCCGGGGAGCAGCACCGCGTCGGCGAAGCCGAGCCGCCGGCCGACCTCGTCGGGGTCGACGACTCCGCCGGGTGCGCTGGGCAGCACGGTGAGAGGCTCGCCGCCGGCGGCGCGCACGCTCTCCAGGAGGGCGGAGGCGTTCACCAGTGCCCGGTACCGGAGGGCGGAGGCGGAGGCGGAGAAGCGTCCGGGGACCACGACCAGCGGGCTCGGCGTCATCTCTTGACCTCCCTCGGGGCGAACCGTACGTTCGGGCCCGAACGATAGCCCGGTGTGGCGGCCGCCGGACAGCTCGCGGACGAGCCCCGCCATGGAGGAGTCAGCATGAGCCACACAGCGGTCGTCTCCGGGGTCGAGGTCGACACCCGGCACTGGATCGGCGGGGAGCGGGTCGCGAGCGCCGAGACGTTCGACGACGTGTCGCCCATCGACGGCACCGTCCTCGCCCAGGTCGCCCGCGGCCGGCAGGCCGAGGTGGACCGCGCGGTCGCCGCGGCCACCGCCGCCTTCCCGGCCTGGTCCCGGACCGCGCCGGAGGAGCGGGCGGCGGTGCTGCACGCGATCGCCGACGGCATCGAGAAGCGCCTCGAGGAGCTCGCCCAGGTCGAGACCCGGGACAACGGGTCCCTGCTGCGCTCCCACCGGCGTGGGGTGATGCCGCGGGTGGCGATGAACTTCCGCTTCTTCGCCGACCACCTGCTGCGCCTGCACCACGACGACTTCGAGACCCGCGGCCACCGCAACCACGTCACGTGGGACCCGGCGGGCGTCACCGCGGTCATCACGCCGTGGAACGCGCCGCTGATGCTCGCCACCTGGCGTATCGCCCCCGCGCTGGCGGCCGGCAACACCGTGGTCGTCAAGCCACCGGAGTGGGCGCCGCTGACCGCCTCGCTCCTGGCCGACATCGCCGCCGAGGCGGGGCTGCCCGCCGGGGTCTTCAACGTCGTGCAGGGCCTCGGCGTCGAGGCCGGGGCGCCGCTGACCGCCCACCCCGGGGTGCGCCGGATCAGCTTCACCGGCTCGGTCCCCACCGCGCAGGCCGTCGGGGCCGCCGCCGCCGCGAACGTCACCCCGGTCTCCTTCGAGCTCGGCGGCAAGTCCCCGCTGCTGGTCATGGACGACGCGGACCTGGACCTGGCCGTCGACCTCGCCGTCGAGCAGTTCGACAACTCCGGGCAGGTCTGCCTGGCCGCCGTCCGCATCCTCGTGCAGGAGTCGATCGCCGACCGGTTCACCGAGGCCTTCGTGGAGCGGGCGCGGGGCATCGTTCAGGGCGACCCGCGCGAGGAGGCCACCGGCATCGGGCCGCTCATCGGCCGCACGCACTTCGACCGGGTGGACGGCTTCGTGCAGCGGGCGAAGGCCGAGGGCGCGACCGTGCTCCTGGGCGGCGAGCCGAACACCGAGCTCAACGAGGCGACCGGCGGCACCTACTACCGGCCGACGATCTTCACCGGGATCGACCCGACCAGCGAGATCGTGTGCCACGAGGTCTTCGGGCCGGTGCTCACCCTGCAGACCTTCGGCACGGAGGACGAGGGGGTGGCGATGGCCAACGACACCGACTACGGCCTGGCCGCCACCCTGGTCACCGGGAGCCGGGAGCGGGCCGAGCGGATCACCGCGCAGCTGTCGGCCGGCACGGTGTGGGTCAACTGCTTCTTCGTCCGCGACCTGGCGGCGCCCTTCGGCGGCAACGGCCGCAGCGGCATCGGCCGCGAGGGCGGCACCTGGAGCTTCGACTTCTACTGCGACGTCAAGAACAGCGTGTTCGCGCCGGGAGGGTGGAACGGCAATGGGTGAGGTCGTCGGAGCGGGTCTGCTCGCGCACGTCCCGACCATCGTGCTGCCGGAGGGCATCCGCCGGGAGCTGAACGCCGGGGAGGACTTCAGCCTCGTCCCCGGTCTGGAGCAGCTGCGCCGCGACGTGTTCGACACCCTCGACTACGACACCGTGGTGGTCCTGGACAGCCACTGGGCGACGACGGTGGAGTTCGTCGTGACGTCGCACTCCCGGCGGGCGGGGCTGTTCACCTCCGAGGAGCTGCCGCGCGGCATGTGCCGCATCCCCTACGACTTCGTGGGCGACCCGGAGCTGGCCCACGCCATGGAGGCGGCCGCACCGGGGCGGGACACCTGGGTCACCGCGATCGACGACCCGTACCTGCCGATCTTCTACGCCACGATCAACCTCTGGCACTACCTGGGCCGCGGGCTCCCCGACAAGCGGTGGATCAGCCTCAGCGTCTGCCAGACCGGCGACACCGAGGACTTCCTCCGGGCCGGGCGCGCGCTCGGCGACGCGATCGCGGCGACCGACCGGAAGGTCGTCCTGCTGGCCTCCGGCGCCCTGTCGCACACCTTCTGGCCGCTGCGCCAGCTGCGCGACCACGAGGCCGCCGACCCGGCGCACATCTTCAGCCCGCAGGCGCGCGAGGCCGACCTCGAGCGGATCGAGTGGTTCAAGGCCGGTGACCACGCCCGGGTGCTGGAGACCATGCCGGAGTTCCTCCACGTCAAGCCCGAGGCCCGGTTCTGCCACTACCTGCAGATGATCGGGGCGCTCGGCGAGGAGGCCGTCACCGCTCCCGGCCGCCAGTACGGGGAGTACGAGAACTCGATCGGCACCGGCCAGGCGCACGTCTGGTTCGACCGTCCGGCCGCCGGCTGGACCGCAGCACGAGAGGAAGCCGCGTGACGGAGTACCGCCGGGTCCTCCTGGACGGGTACCCCGTCCAGGTCCGCCGCGAGGGCGACACGCTGGTCGCCGCCGACGGCCGCGAGGTCGGCGTCGACGAGGCGGTCCACCTGCCCCCGGTCGAGCCGAGCAAGATCATCGCCGTCCACCTGAACTACTCGAGCCGCACCGAGGAGTTCATGACCCGGCTGCCGGCCGCGCCCACGTACTTCCACAAGCCGGTCACGGCGCTGAACGCGCACCGGTCCGCGGTGGTCCGCCCCGAGGGCTGCCGGTGGCTGAACTACGAGGGCGAGATCGTCATCGTCATCGGCCGCACCTGCCGCAACGTCTCCCCGGAGGAGGCCGGCGCCTACATCGCCGGCTACACGGTGGGCAACGACTACGGCCTGCACGACTTCCGCGACACCGACGCCGGCTCGATGCTGCGGGTCAAGGGCAGCGACACGCTGGCCCCGGTCGGCCCCGGCCTTGTCACCGACTGGGACCCCCGCGGCAAGACGCTGCGCACGCTGGTCAACGGGGAGGTGAAGCAGGAGGCCTCGACCGACGAGATGGAGTGGGACATGCACTACCTCGTCGCCGACATCGCCCGCACCATCACCCTGCTCCCCGGCGACCTGCTGTTCTCCGGTACCCCGGCCAACAGCCGCCCCGTGCAGCCCGGCGACGTCGTCGAGGTCGAGGTCGAGGGGCTCGGCCGGCTCACCAACCACGTCGTGACCGGGCCCGTCCCGATCCGGTCCGACGTCGGCGCCCAGCCGACCGAGAGCGAGGAGGTCGTCTCCACGGCCCTCGGCGGCGACTGGGAGTACCGGGGCATCCGGACCCCCTCGAAGGACCTCTACCCCTCCCTCGTCGAGGAGAAGCCGGAGAACCCGCGATGAGTCTCAAGGTCGTCGTCGACATGGACGTCTGCCAGGACCACGGTCAGTGCGTCTTCTCGGCGCCGGACGTGTTCCAGCTCGACGGGGAGGGCCACCTGGTGCTCCTCGTCGAGGAGCCGGACGAGTCGCTGCGCTCGGCCTGCGAGGACGCGGCCGACGTGTGCCCCGTGCAGGCCATCACCATCGAGGGCTGACCGGTGGCCGCTGCGCGCGTGGTGGTCGCCGGCGCCGGCATGGCCGGGCTGCGCACCGCGGAGGCCCTGCGCGCCGGTGGCTTCGCCGGTGAGGTCGTCGTCCTCGGGGACGAGCCGTGGGCGCCGTACAACCGGCCGCCGCTGAGCAAGGAGGCGCTCAAGGGCGGCGTCGAGCACGCGGGCGTCGCCTTCCGGCAGCGCGCCAGCGTCGCCGACGTCGACTGGCGCCTGGGGACGGCGGTCACCGGGGTGGACCTGCACGGCCGCAGCGTGACCCTCGCCGACGGCAGCGCGCTGGACTACGACGCGCTGGTGGCCGCCACCGGCGTCAGCGCGCGGCGGCTGCACGTCGACGGCCCGCCGCCCGAGGCGCGCGCCGGCCGGCACGTCGTCCGGACGCTGGACGACGCGCGGGCCCTGCGCGCCGAGCTCGTGCCGGGCGCCCGGCTGGTCGTCGTCGGGGCGGGGTTCATCGGCTGCGAGGTCGCGGCGACCGCCCGGCTGCTCGGCTGCGAGGTCGACTGCGTGGCGGTCGACTCGCACCCCATGGTCCGCCCGCTGGGCATCGAGCTGGCCACCGAGCTGCAGCGCCGGCACGAGGCGCAGGGCGTCCGGTTCCACCTGGGCACGGGCGTGCGCGCGTTCGCCGGCGAGGAGCGGGTGCGCGGCGTCGTCCTCAGCGACGGCACCGAGCTGGCCGCCGACGTGGTGGTGGAGGCGCTCGGCTCGCGCCCGGCCACCGACTGGCTGGAGGGCCACGGGCTGGACCTCGCCGACGGGGTGCTGACCGACAGCGCGCTGCGGCCGGTGGTGCTGGACGCGGCCGCCGACCGCGTCGGCCCGCTGGACGGCGTGGCCGTCGTCGGGGACCTGGCGCGCTTCCCCAACCACCGCTTCGACGACGCCGCCTGGCGCGTGGAGCACTGGAACATCCCGACCGAGACCGGTCGCCGCGCGGGGGCGGTCCTCGCCGCGCACCTGGCGGGGGAGGGCTACGAGGCGGTCGTCGGCGCGGACTGGACCGTGCTGCCGGCGTTCTGGAGCGACCAGTACGACCTGCGGCTGCAGTCCTACGGCATGCCGTCGCTGGCCGACCCCGACGGCGCCCGGGTGCTCGAGGGCGACCTCGCGGGGGAGTGCGTGGTCGGCTACTCGCGCGGGGACGACCTGGTCGGCGTCGTCGGCATCGGGATGCTCCGCGAGGTCAACGCCTACCGGGACCGGGTGGGCCGCGGCGCCGGCGTCCCCGCCTGAACCACCCCGGGCGCCGGGCTCCCCGGCCCGCGCCCGGCTGAACCGCGCCGGCGGCGCAGCGCCGACCGGCCGTGCACGCGACCCCCGGGAGAGACGTTGACCCCGCCCCGCCTCGTCATGGTGCTCACGGAGAACTGGACGATCACCGACCCCCGGGACATGCGCGCCCTGGTGCGGATGTCGCAGGAGGCCGAGCAGGCGGGCATCGACGCCGTCCAGCTCAGCGAGCACGTCGTCCTCGGCCCGTCGGCAGGCGCGCAGGGGGTGATGGAGAACCCGCGCGACTACGCCTACCCGGGCAACCAGGAGCCGGACATGTCCTGGCCCAACTCGGTGGTGCTGATGTCGGGCATCGCGGCGGCCACCGAGCGGCTGCGCATCGTCGGCGGGGCCATCATCGCGCCGCTGCGGCACCCGCTGCTGCTGGCCAAGGAGCTCAGCACCCTGGACCTGCTGGCCGAGGGCCGCCTGGTCGTGCTGCCGACGGTCAGCTGGCACGAGGACGAGTACGCCGCCCTCGGGGTGCCCTTCGGCAAGCGCGGGCGGGTCCTCGACGAGCAGCTCGAGGTGCTGGCCAAGTGCTGGGGGCCGGGGCCGATCCGCCACTCCGGTGAGTTCTTCTCCTTCGACGACGTGTGGGTCGAGCCGCGCGCCTGGCGCCCCGACGGCCCGCGCTTCTGGTTCGGGGGGCAGCACATGCACGGGCCGCTGCTGCGCCGGCTGGTGCGGTACGGCCACGGCTTCAGCCCGCTGGGCACGCCGACGGCCGAGGACCTGGGGATGCTGTCGGACGGCCTGGCCGGCGCCGGGCGGTCGATGGACGAGCTGGAGATGATCGGCGGCATCCGCGGCCGGTTCCCCGACCCGAACTCGGCCGCCGACCTCGACGAGGCCCTGGAGAGCCTGCCGGCGCAGGTCGAGGCCGGCTTCACCACCATCTGCTTCAAGCCCTCGATGTACATCGACGACGCCCGCGAGCTGCCCGGGTTCCTGGACACCCTGGTGCGCAAGGTCGAGGCGCTGACGTCGTGAGCGGCGCTGCGCGCACGATGCTGATCACCGGTGCGGGCACCGGCGTCGGGGCCGCGGTCGCCGAGCGCGCCACGGCCACCGGCTGGCGGGTCGTGGTCACCGGCCGCCGGGAGGCGCCCCTGCAGGCGGTCGCCGCCCGGACGGGGGCCCGGCCGGTGGTCTGCGACGTGCGGGACCCCGCGCGCGTGGCCGCGCTCGTGGCGGACGTGGCCGCGGTCGAGGGGCGGCTGGACTGCGTCGTCGCCAACGCCGGGGTGATGGCCGTCGGCAGCGTCCTGGAGACCGATCCGCAGGCCTGGGACGACGTCCTGGCCACCAACCTCACCTCGGTGTTCCACCTCGTGCGGGCCGCCCTCCCGCACCTGCTCGACGCCGGCGGGTCGCTGGTGGCCGTCAGCTCGATCGCGGCCCTGCGTGCGCCCTCGGAATCGGCGGCCTACGCCGTCAGCAAGGCGGGCCTGGTGATGCTCGCCCAGACCGTGGCCCGCGACTTCGCCGGCCGCGGGGTGCGCGCGAACGTCGTCTGCCCCGGCTGGGTGCGCACCGAGATGGCCGACGAGGAGATGGCGGAGTTCGGCGGACCCCTCGGGCTGTCCCGGGAGGAGGCGTACGCGGAGGTCACCCGGCTGGTCCCGCAGCAGCGCCCCGCGGAGGCCGCCGAGGTGGCCGCGGCGGTCACCTGGCTGGCGGGGGAGGACGCCTCCTACGTCAATGGCGCCTGCCTCACGGTGGACGGCGGCACGGTCCTCGTCGACCCCGGGACCGTCCCGTTCGACTTCGCCGTCCGCCCGCGCTGAGCCGACCCGCTCGACCGCTCGGTGGGACCGGCGCACTGCGCCGCGGCGGTGTGTGAACGTCGTGTCACGGCTGTGATTCAGACCACCACAAGTCATTGACACGGGCGCGCGCCGACCCTTTTACTCCCTCCAGCGCGCAGATGTACGGGCCCGAACGACCGGGACCGAACGATCACTCCCGGCCTGCGTACGGGCCTCCGTCCCACCGCTCCTGCCGCCGGTCTGCCCCGAGCCGCCTCCTGAGAATGCGAGCCTCCATGCGACTCCTCTCCCGGTCCACCCGCCTCCTCGCGATCCCCGCGGTCGCGGTCGTCCTCGCCGCGTGCGGCAACTCGGCAGCCGGCGGCGGTGGCGGCGGCGACACCGACGGCCCCATCGAGCTCGGCGCCGTCTCGTCGCTCAGCGGCCCGGTCGCCTTCGCCGACCCCACCGGCGCGGCGCAGGCCGTGTTCGACCGCGTCAACGAGGACGGGGGCATCAACGGCCGGGAGATCAACTACACCGTGGTCGACGACCGCGGGGACCCCTCGGCCGCCGCCCAGGCCAGCCGGCAGCTCATCGACGAGCAGGACGTCGTGGCCAACGTCGGCTCGGCCAGCCTCGTCGACTGCAGCGCCAACGCCGCGACCTACCAGCGGCAGGGGCTGGTGTCGGTGCAGGGCCTGGGCGTCGACCCGGCCTGTTTCTCCTCGCCGAACATCAGCCCGGTGAACACCGGCCCCTTCTCCGGCTACACGAGCCTCCTGTACTTCGCCTCGGAGACGCTCGGCCACGACCGGGTCTGCGCCGTCATCCTGACCGTCCCGGGCCTGACCGAGGGCTACGAGGCCGCGGTCGAGCGCTGGAGCGAGATCACGGGCAAGGAGCCGGTGTTCGTCGACACCTCGCTCACCGTGAGCGACGACCCGACCCCCGCCGTCCTGCGCGCCCAGGCCGAGGGCTGCCAGGCGGTCACGTTCAACTCGAACCCGCCGCAGACGGTCACCGTCATGAAGGCCGCCCAGACGCAGGGCGCGCTGGAGACCATCGACTGGATCGCCCTGACCGTCAGCTACAACTCCGAGATCCTCGAGGCCTTCGCGGCGAACAACTCGTGGGGCCTCTACGTCAACTCCGAGTTCGAGCCGTGGTCGGGCGAGTCGGAGGCGTTGCAGGACTGGCGCACGCTGATGGAGGAGAACGACATCCCGCAGGGCTCGGACTCCCTCGCCGGCTACGTCGCCGCCACGATCATGGTCGACGTCCTGGAGGGCATCGAGGGGGACATCACCCGCGAGTCGGTGACCCAGGCGTTCAAGGAGCTCGAGCCGGTCGAGACCGAGCTCATCGGCTCGCCCTACACCTTCGGCGACGCCGACAGCCACAACCCCAACCAGGCGAGCAAGATCGTCCAGGCGCAGCCCGAGGGCTGGGTGACCGTCAGCGAGGACTGGCAGCGACTGCCCGAGTGACGGCGGACGACCGGAGGAGCGTCCCGTGCTGCAGTCGTCGATCAGTGGGCTGGTGTCGGGCGGTGTCTACGCCGCGATCGGGGTCTGCATCGTCCTGCTCTACAGCATGGTCGGGGTCCTGAACTTCGCCCAGGCCGCGATCGGGGTGGCGGGTGCCTACGTCACCTTCCTGCTCTACGGGGAGGACCAGCCGCTGGTCCTCGCCGTGCTGGCCGGCGTGGTGGTGGCCGCGGCCGTCGCCACGCTGACCGGCATGGCCATGGCCCTGTGGTTCGGCGAGGCACGCGTCGAGGTCCGCTCGACCGCGTCGATCGCCGTCCTCATCGGCATCCTGGCCGTGGGGTTCTGGGTGTTCGGCGACGACGCCCGGGCCACCCCGGACGTGCTGCCGGCGTCCGGTCCGGAGATCGCCGGGGTGGTCATCCCCGGGACGGCGATCGGCGCGATCGTGTTCGCCGTCCTCCTGGCCGGCGGGGTGACCCTGCTGCTCAAGCGGACCGTCGTCGGCGTCCGGCTCCGGGCGATCGCCCAGCGGCCCCGGACCGCGGAGCTCCTGGGGATCCCGGCGCGCCGGCTCTCCGTGGCGGTCTGGGCGCTGAGCGGGGCCGCCGCCTGCATCGCGATCCTGCTGGTGGCGCCGTCCCGGACGGCGAGCGTCTCGTCGCTGAGCCTGCTCGTCGTCCCGGCGCTGGCCGCGGGCCTGATCGGCGGGTTCTCCAGCCTCTGGCTGACCGTGCTCGGCGGGCTGCTCATCGGGCTGCTCGAGGGGGCGATCGTCACGGTGGAGGGCATCGCGCCCTACCGGGGGTCGATCTCCTTCCTCGTCATCGTCCTGGTCCTGCTCTACAGCCAGCGGAAGGAGGCCTGGGATGCGTCGCGTTGACCCGATGGTCGTGCTCGGCCTCCTGGCGGTCGTCCTGGTCACGGCCTCGCCGTGGCTGGTGACCAGCTACAACCTGTTCCTCATCACCTCGGCGCTGATCGCGGCGCTCGCCGCACGCAGCGTCGGCATCGTCACCGGGGCCGCGGGCCAGCTCTCGCTCGCCACGATGAGC
This sequence comes from Blastococcus sp. CPCC 205250, assembly GCF_019799925.1. Classification (GTDB taxonomy): domain Bacteria; phylum Actinomycetota; class Actinomycetes; order Mycobacteriales; family Geodermatophilaceae; genus Trujillonella. The sequence goes on from NZ_JABGCG010000014.1 coordinate 26,073, forward strand.
TTCGCCGCCGTCGGTGGCTGGGTCGTCTCCTACGGCAGCCAGCAGGAGTGGCCCATCCCGTTCCCCCTGCTGGTCGTGATCGCCGGGCTGGCGGCCGTGCCGGTCGGCGTCCTGCTCGGCATCCCCGCCCTGCGGGTCCGCGGGATCAACCTCGCCGTCGTCACGCTGGGCTTCGCCGCGGCGGTCGACACCTACCTGGTCCGGCGCAGCTTCCCCGGCGCGGGGGAGGGCATCGGCATCGACCCCGGCGAGACGCTGCTGGACCCGGTGAACTACTTCTTCTTCACCTGGGCGTTCTTCCTCGTCATCAGCGCCGGCGTCGCCCTGCTGCTGCGCAGCCGGCTCGGCCTGGCCTGGCGCGCGGTGCGCTCCAGCGAGCGGGCGGCGGCGGCCATGGGCGTCCGGGTGCGGACGGCGAAGCTGTCGGCGTTCGTCGTCAGCGCCTTCCTCGCCGGCATATCGGGGGCGCTGCTCGGCGGGCTCAACGGCCTGCTGTCGTCGGAGAACTTCCGGCCGGTCCTGTCGCTGGTGGTCTTCGCGGTCGCGGTGATGATGGGTGCCCAGTTCGTCGAGGGCGCGGTCATCGCCGGGGCGCTCACCGTCTTCTTCCCGGAGCTGCTGCGCCAGCTGGACCTGCCGCAGCAGATCGGCGACCTCGTCTTCGCCCTCGGCGCCATCGACGCGCTGCGCCGGGGCCGGGGCGGGCTGGCCGAGCAGATCCGCAGCGGCATGCGCGCCCGCCGGGCCCGCGGGGAACGGACCACCGCCGACCTCAGCGGCCCGGTGACCGGGGACGTCCCCCCACCGCCGGTCGAGCCCGGGGAACCGGTGCTGCAGGTCGACGACCTCGTCGTCCGCTACGGGTCGGTGACGGCGCTGGACGGGGTGTCGCTGGCCGTGCACCCGCACGCGGTGACCGCCCTGGTCGGCCCCAACGGTGCGGGGAAGTCGACGTTCGTCGACGTGGCGACCGGCTTCGCGCCCCGCACGTCCGGGGCCGTGCGCCTGCGCGGCGGGGACATCACCCGGACCTCGGCCACCGACCGCGCCCGGGCCGGCCTGCGGCGCACGTTCCAGACCGACCGCACCATCCCCGAGCTGACCATCGAGGAGTACGTGCGGCTGGCCGCCGGCCGGCGGCTGACCGCCGCCGAGTTCGACGAGCTGCGCGGCTTCCTCGGCCTGCCCGGCGGGTCGGTACCCATCGGCAGCCTGGACATCGGCACCCGGCGGCTGGTGGAGATCTGCGGCGCGCTGGCCTCGCGGCCCGCCGTCCTGCTGCTCGACGAGCCGGCCGCCGGTCTGGCGCAGTCGGAGTCGCTGGTGCTGGCCGAGCGGATCCGGCAGATGCCGGCCCGCTTCGGCGTCGGGGTGCTGCTCATCGAGCACGACATGGAGCACGTGCAGCTGGCCGCCGGCACGGTGACCGTCCTGGACTTCGGCCAGCTCGTGGCCGCCGGCCCGACGGCGCAGGTGCTGGCCGATCCCAAGGTCGTCGCCGCGTACCTCGGTGAGGAGGTGGAGCTGTCGTGAGCGGTCTCGTCCTCTCCGGTGTGTCGATCGCGCGCGCCGGGCTGACCATCTGCCGGGACGTGTCCCTCGAGGTGCCGGCGGGCCAGGTGACCGTGCTGCTGGGCCCCAACGGCGCCGGCAAGACGACCCTGCTGGAGGGGGTCTCCGGGGCGCTTCCCCTGGCCGGCGGCCGCATCGAGCTCGACGGCGTGGACGTCACGCGGGCGTCGGCGCTGCGGCGGGCGCGGGCGGGCATCGCCCACGTCGAGCAGGGGCGCACGGTGTTCAGCGAGCTCACCGTCCGCGAGAACCTGATCGCCGCCGGTGGGCCGGGCTCGCTGGACCGGGCGTACGAGCTGTTCCCCCGGCTGCGCGAGCGCGCGGACTCCCGGGCGGTGCTGCTCTCCGGCGGCGAGCAGCAGATGCTCGTCATCGCCCGCGCGGTCAGCCGCGACGCCCGCGTCCTGCTGCTCGACGAGTTGTCCCTCGGCCTCGCGCCGGTGATCGTCCGCCAGCTGATGACGCTCGTGCGGCAGCTGGCCGACGAGGGACGCGCGGTGCTGCTCGTGGAGCAGTTCGCCGCGCTGGCGCTGGGCATCTCCGACACCGCGCACGTGGTGCAGCGCGGCTCGATCCTGCTGTCAGAGCGGGCCGAGGTGCTGCGGTCCCGGCCCGATCTGCTCCGCCACGCCTACCTGTCCGGCGAGGCCGATCCGCACGCACCGGTCCCCACCACCCCCGAGGAGAGCTGATGGCCGCCGCCGACCTGGTCCTGATCGGTGGCGAGGTCCTCACCGTCGACTCCGCGTTCACCGTGGCCGAGGCGGTCGCGGTGCGCGACGGGCGGGTGCTGGCCACCGGGACGACGCAGGAGGTCCTCGAGCTCGCCGGCCGCTCGACGCGGGTGGTCGAGCTCGACGGGCGGACGGTGCTGCCGGGCATCAACGACTCGCACCTGCACGGTGTCGCGTACGGCGCCAGCCTGCCGCCGCTGGAGGTCGACGTCTCCTCCGCCGTGGTGCGCTCGCTGGCCGACGTCCGGGCCGTGGTGGCCGCCGAGTGCGCGGCGCAGGGCCCGGGCGTGCCGGTCATCGGCAACGGCTGGGACCTCGGCTACCTCGAGGAGACCAAGGGCGGCGACCGGCTGCCCACCCGCTGGGACCTCGACGAGGTGTCGCCGGACAACCCCGTGTACCTGCAGGACTTCTCCCGCCACCTGGCCTGGGTCAACACCCGGTGGCTGGAGCTGGCCGGGGTGACCGACGACGCGACGGCCCCGCCGGGCGGGGTCGTGTACCGGGTCCCCGAGCGCGGGGTCACCGGGCTGTTCGCCGAGGGCGCCCAGGGGCTGGTGCAGCACGTCCTGCCCCGGCTGGACGAGGAGCGCCGCCGCTCCGCCGTCGCCGCCACGATCGGCCGGCTCAGCGCGCTGGGCATCACCAGCTACACCGAGCCCGGCCTCGGCTCGGGCGGGTCGGCGCTGATGGGCGGGGCGATGGGGACCGCCGCGCTGGAGACCTACACGGCGCTGGCGCGCAACGGGGAGCTCCCCGCCCGGGTCAGCGTGCTCTGGCTGCCCAGCGACATGGCCGGCTCCGCCGCCGAGGTCGCGCGGAGCCTGCGCGACATCGTCCTGCCGACCGACGTCGACCCCCGGCGGCTGCGGCTCATCGGCGGCAAGCTCTTCGCCGACGGCATCCCGCCCAACCGGACGGCGTTCATGCACGAGCCCTACGCCGACGGCGGCCACGGCTCGCTGTGCGTGCACGGGGACAACGACCACGAGCGGGCCATCGAGCTGCACGAGATGATCCGCCTCCTGCACGTGGCCGGGTTGCAGGTCGGCGTCCACGTCACCGGCGACGCCGGCATCGACGCCGTCCTCGACGGGTTCGAGGCCGCCGAGCGGGCGCACCCCGGTGCGGCGAGCCGGCACTACCTCATCCACGGCGACTTCACCGGGCCGCAGGCGCGCCGGCGGCTGGCCGCCGGCGGCTGGGGACTGAACATGAACCCCGGCATCAAGGCGACCATCTCCGACCTCATGGACGAGATGCTCGGCGAGGAGCGGTCCGCGGCGCAGTGGCCGGTGCGCTCGGCCGTGCAGGCCGGCATCCACGTCGCCAGCTCCTCCGACGCCCCGGTCACCGCGCCGGACTGGCGGGTGGGCCTGGCCGGGATGCTGCTGCGCGAGTCCAAGGCCACCGGCCGGGTCAGCGGCCCCGACGAGATCGTCGACCTGGCCACGGCCGTCCGCGCCTACACCGTCGAGCCGGCCTGGCAGGACTTCGCCGAGGACTGGAAGGGCAGCCTGGAGCGGGGCAAGGTCGCCGACCTCTGCGTCCTCGGGGGCAGCCTGCTGGGCGCCGACCCGCACGAGATCCCGGACATGCCGGTCGACCTGACCGTCCTGGACGGCGACGTCGTGCACGAGCGCCGGTCCTGACCGTCGGCAGGGTGGACCCCGCCCGCCCCACCCCCTAGGGTCGTAAGGACCCGAACGACTAGGAGTCCCGGTGTCCGATCTGCTCGGCTTCGCGCCGCCCTTCACCGCCACCGGCCGGTCGGCGCTCGTGCCGTCGCCGCCCTGGCACTACAGCGGTGACCTGCTCACCGTGGAGTACCGCACCGACGAGGCGAACGTCCGGGCGCTGCTCCCGGCCGAGCTCGACCTCGCCGAGGAGGAGCCCGGCGCGGTCGCGCTCATCTGGGCGGACTGGCAGTCCTGCTCCGACGGCGGCGAGGAGCTGCTGGAGCCGACCCGCAGCCAGTACAAGGAGGCCTTCGCCGTCGTCCGCTGCCGGTACGAGGGCGTCACCTACTCGCGGTGCGTGCTGATCTGGGTGACCACCGACTTCGCGATCGCCCGGGGCGTGCACCAGGGCTACCCCAAGAAGCTCGGCTCCATCGGCATGACCCGCGCCATGCCGCACGGCAAGGCCGCGCCGCGGCTGGCCCCGGGCGGGCGCTTCGGCGCCACCCTCGCCGCGCACGACCACCGGCTGGCCACCGCCCGGCTGACCATCACCGGACCCGCCGAGAGCAACGGCTTCGTCAACGCCCACCCGATGGTGCACCACCGGCGGGTGCGCGCCATCGAGCGCGGCGGCGACTGGGCGCTGGACGAGATCGTGACGATGGGCGGCTACGACGCCGACCTCGGCCCGGCGTGGGCCGGCGAGGCCGAGCTGACCCTGGCCGACTCCCCGTGGGACGAGCTGGGCTCGCTGCTCCCCGTCGGCGAGGTCATCGGCGGCTACTACCGCCAGATCGGCGTCTCCTGGAACGGCGGGACGACGCTCGCGACCCGCTGACGACCCGGTCCGGACGACGCCGGGGCGCTCCGGCCCCTCGCGGCGTCCGGCCCTCCGCACTCCCGTCCCGCCCATCCCGCTGATCGAAGGAGCACCCTCGTGACCGCAGCGAACGCGCCGGCCGAACTCGTCGTGACCGGAGGGCGGGTGTGGACCCAGGACCCGCAGCGGCCCTGGGCCGAGGCCCTGGCCGTCCGGGACGGCCGCCTGGTGGCCGTCGGCACGGCCGAGGAGGTGGGGGCCCACGTCGGGCCGGACACCACGGTGCACGAGCTCGACGGCGCGATGGTGCTGCCGGGCCTCATCGACGGGCACGTGCACCTGAACCTCGGCGGCGGGCAGGCGGCCTTCGAGCTGCCGCTGCTGCCCACCGACGGCGTGGACGAGGTGCTGCGCAAGGTGCGCGAGTGGGCCGACCGGCTGGGCCCGGAGGAGTGGGTGGTCGGGGGGATCGTCGGCAGCACGGTCATGGACGTCGTCGCCGACGTCGAGGTCCTCGCCCGGCTCGACGAGGCGAGCTCCGGGCGGCCGGTCCTGCTGCGCGACGACTCGATGCACAACCGCTGGGTGAACAGCCGGGCGCTGGAGCTCATGGGCGTGACGGCGGACTCGGCGGACCCCGAGGGCGGGCACTACGTGCGAGACGCCCAGGGCCGGCTGACCGGCGTCCTGCAGGAGCTGGCCTCGGCGGAGGCCGAGCGGGCGTTCCAGACCTCGGTGCCCGACCCGCAGGCCCGCATCCGGACGTCGATGGAGACCGCGCTGCGGATCCTCAACAGCTTCGGCGTCACCTCGGCGCAGGAGGCGGCCACCATGGCCGCCCCGGCCCGGGCGCTGGCCGACCTGGCGGCGCAGGGGGAGCTGACCGCCCGCGTCGTCCTCTCCACCCCGGCGCGGCCGTTCCTGGAGGACGGCGTGGTGGGCGAGGAGCTGGTCGCCGAGGTCGCGCCGCTGCGCAGCGAGCTGGTCCGCCCGGACTTCATGAAGATCGTGCTCGACGGCGTGCCGATGACGCGGACGACGGCGCTGCTGTCGCCCTACAAGTGCCACCACGGCGAGCAGCCGACCACCGGCGACCTCTACTGGACGCTCGAGGACCTCACCGCCCAGCTGCAGCGCTGCTGCGAGCTCGGCCTGAGCGCCAAGCTGCACGCCACCGGCGACGCCTCGGTGCGGCTGGTCCTCGACGCGGTGCAGACGGTGCGGGCGTCCCACGGGGACGGCGCCCGGTTCCAGATCGCGCACGCGGAGTACATCCACCCCGACGACCTGCCGCGGTTCGCCGAGCTGTCGGTCGTGGCGGACCTGTCGCCCTACATCTGGTACCCGAGCGTCATCCAGGAGTCCATCGCCGCCCAGGTGCCCGAGGAGATCGTGGCCGCCAGCTGGCCGGTGCGGGACTTCGTGGACTCCGGCGCCCTGGTGGCGGCCGGGTCGGACTGGCCGTGCGCGGCGCCGACGCCGGATCCGTGGACGGGGCTCCAGACCCTGGTCACGCGGCGCAACCCCGACCCGTCGGTGCCCGGCGCGCTGAACGAGGCCCAGGCGCTGACGCTGGAGGAGGCCATCGCCGCCTTCACCACCAACCCGGCGGAGGCAATGGGCATCGGGGACGTCGCCGGCCGGCTCGTCGAGGGCTACGCGGCGGACTTCATCGTGCTCGACCGGGACCTGTTCGCCGTCGACGTCGCCGAGGTGCACCGCACGCAGGTCGTGCGCACGTACTTCGGCGGCCGCGTCGTGCACGAGCGCGCGGCCGCCTGAGCGCGGGCACCCCGCTGCGGGCAGGCCCGTCCGGCCCGCAGCGGGGGCGACCGGGGGGCGTCAGACCATCTCGGGTACCCGCAGGTGGGCCAGCACCAGGTCGAACTCGCCCATGTCGGTGATGGTCACCTCCATGGCGGAGACGAACGTGTCCCGCATGCGCATCGCGTCGTCCCGGCTGCCCTCCATCGCCTCACGGGTGTCGAAGGTGACGGCGGACGCGGCCCGGCCGCTGCCGCGGTCCAGCAGCAGGCTGACGCTGCAGAAGCCGGACATCTCCTCCAGCTGCGGGACCAGGGTCATCCGGTAGGCGTCGAGGACCCGGTCGACGTGCCCGGGGTCCGCCCGGCTCCAGATCACGCGGGTGCACGCGCCGTCAGGGGCCTCGTGCCGGCGGTGCATGACGGCGAACTCCCACTCGTGCACCTCCATCGCCCCGCCCATGACCTCGCGGGCCTGCTCGCGCATGGGGCCGACGGCGCCGGCGCTGGCGCGCATGGCCGCCTCGTCCTCCCAGGCCGCGGTCACGATGCACCGGCCGGACCCGCGGTCGGCCAGCATGGACAGGCCCACGCAGCCGTCCATGTCGAGGACGGCGGGCATCACGCGGTCGCGGACGTGCGCGATCCCGTCGTCCACGCGGGCCGGGTCGGCGGAGACGGTCGTCGTCCGTGCGTACATGGCGCTCCTCCTCAGGCCGCGCGGCGGGACCCGTGCGGCGCCGCCGCGCCGCCCACCGTCCTCGCCGGCCGGGGGAGGGGCCAGGGTCCTGCGACCCGGGTGGGTCAGGCGCGCAGGTCGAGCCCGGACACGTCGACGGTGAGGTCCGCGCGCCCGGCGCTGGCGGCGATGAGCCGGGCGTTGGGCTCGTCGACCGCCTCCACCCAGGCGCGGGCGGCGTCCGGGGCCTTGCCGAAGCGCACGTGCCGGTCGAGCAGGCGCTCCCGGCGCGTGGCGTCGTCGAGCCCGACGAACCAGACCTCGTCGAAGGCGCCCCACACGTCGGGCCACGGGGGCTCCTCGAGGAGGAGGTAGTTGCCCTCGGTGACGACGACGCGGGTGCCCGGCGGCACGGCGATGCTGCCGGCGAGCGGCTGCTCGAGGTCGCGCTCGAACGCCGGCGCGTACACGGTCGTCTCCTGCTCGGCCCGCAGGCGGCGCAGCAGGGCGAGGTAGCCGTACCCGTCGAAGGTGTCGACGGCGCCCTTGCGGTCGCGGCGGCCCAGCGCGTCGAGGGTGGCGTCGGCGAGGTGGAAGCCGTCCATGGGGACGCCGACGGCGGGCAGGCCGCGTGCGGTCAGCGCGGACACGAGCCAGGCCGCGAGCGTCGACTTGCCCGCGGCCGGCGCGCCGGCGATGCCGAGCAGGACCCGCGACCGCCGCTTCATGAGGGCGGCGACGCGGTCGGCCAGGTCCCCGGGGCTCGGGGTCGCGGGCGGTGTCACACCGGGCAGCATGCCGCCGGCGCCGCTGGGCGGCACGGGGGAGTGGGCGGTCGGGCACGACACGCCGGAGTTCGTGAGTGGAACGGGTCCGTCCGGGGAACGGCGGCGCCGATGGACGACGGCTGGGTGGTCACGCGCGCGGGACGGGAGTGCCCGCCGTCCGTGCTGCCCGCCGCCGCGCCCGCGCTGCCCCCGTGGGTCGTCCGGGTGCTCCTGTTGGTCGGGTTCCTGGGCGCGCTCGTCGTGGCGATGGCGGGGTTGTCGTCGTCCGCCCGCGCGGACGTGGCCGCGCCGCTCGCCCCGGTCGCGCCGCTCGCCTCGACGGGGCTCACCCCCGCGACTGCGCCGGTGATCGCGCCGGTCACTGCGCCCGTCGAGGCCGTGACCGCGCCGGTGACTGCGCCGGTCGAGGCTGTGTCTGAGCCGGTTGAGACGGCTGCCCCCGTGGTCGAGACGGTTGCGCCCGTGCTTGCACCGGTGACCGAGGTCGTGACCCCGGTGGTGGAGACGGTCCCTCCGGTCATCGAGCCGGTGGTCGAGTCGGCTGCCCCTGTGGTCGAGACGGTTGCGCCCGTGCTTGCACCGGTGACCGAGGTCGTGTCGCCACTGGTGGAGACGGTCCCTCCGGTCGTCGAGCCGGTGGTCGAGACGGTTGCCCCTGTGGTCGAGACGGTTGCGCCCGTGCTTGCACCGGTGACCGAGGTCGTGTCGCCGGTGGTGGAGACGGTCCCTCCGGTCGTCGAGCCGGTGGTCGAGACGGTTGCCCCTGTGGTCGAGACGGTCGCTCCTGTGGTGGAGCCCGTCGTGGCGCCGGTGGTCGAGGTCGTGACCCCGGTGGTGGAGACGGTCCCTCCGGTCATCGAGCCGGTGGTCGAGACGGCTGCTCCCGTGGTGGAGACGGTGACGCCCGTGGTGGCGCCGGTGGTCGAGGTCGTGACCCCGGTGGTGGAGACGGTCCCTCCGGTCGTCGAGCCCGTGATCGAGACGGTTGCCCCTGTGGTCGAGACGGTCGCTCCTGTGGTGGAGCCCGTCGTGGCGCCGGTGGTCGAGGTCGTGACCCCGGTGGTGGAGACGGTCCCTCCGGTCATCGAGCCGGTGGTCGAGGTGGTGACCCCGGTGGTGGAGACAGTGCCTCCGGTCGTCGAGCCGGTCGTCGAAACGGCTGCCCCCGTGGTGGAGACGGTTGCCCCGGTTGTTGAGCCGGTGGTCGAGACGGTCGCTCCCGTGGTGGAGACGGTCCCTCCGGTCGTCGCGCCGGTGGTCGAGACGGTCGCCCCGGTCGTTGAGCCGGTGCCGGAGACGGTCGCCCCGGTCGTCGAGACGGTCACGCCCGTGGTCGAGCCCGTCGTGGCACCGGTGACCGAGGTCGTGACTCCGGTGATCGACACGGTCGCGCCCGTGCTCGAGCCCGTCGCGGCGCCGGTGACCGTGGTGGGGACGGTTGCTCCGATCGTCCTGCCGGTGGTCGACGTCGTGGCCCCGGTGCTCGTGCCTGCCTTGGAGCTGGTGGTCGAGGTCGTGACCACGGTGCTGGAGCCCGTGGTCGAGGGGCTCGCTCCGGTCGTCGAGACGGTCGCCCCGGTGCCCGCGCCCGCCCTGGAGGTCCTCGTCCCCGTCGTGGCTCCGGTGCTCGGCCCGGTCGCCGCGCCGCTGGCTCCCGTGCCCGCGCCGCTGGTCCCCGTGACCGAGGGCGCCGGCCTGGCTCTCGAGCCGGTCGCGCAGACGCTCGCCCCGGTGCTGTCCCCGGCGCCGACCGCGACCGCCGGGACCGACACGGCGCCCGCACCGAGCCCGGTCACGCCCGTCCAGCCGGGCCCGCCGCCCGTCGCCGCGGATGCCGCGCAGCCGGCTACGCCCTCCATCGCGGCTGCAGCGATCAGCTCCGGCCCCGCAGCGACGGTCGACCCCGCAGTGACGGCCCCCGCAGTGACGGCCGACCCCACCACGACGACGTCCTCTGTGACGCTCGCCGGCGGCCGGTCCGCGCGCGTCGCCTCTCCGCTGGCGCCCGCCGATGTGCCCGCCGATGCGCCCGCCGACGCGCCGGTCACCGCGCCGGGCCGCCCCGACGGTCCGCGCCCGCCGGCTCCGGCTCCGGCGCCGGCACCCGCGCCGTCGTCCTCGTCGACCTCGACCTCGTCCTCCCCGTTCGCGTCCCCTGACGTGACCCCGGTCCCTGCCCTCCCCACGACGGGGAGCGGGACCGTTCCCGTCGACACCTCACCGGCCGGTCCGGCCGCCGGGGTGCTCGACGGCCCGGGCACCTCGCCCGACTGACCCCTCCTCCCGGCCGCGCCCGGCCGTGAGCCCGCCCCGGCGGGTCCTCCCGGCGGCGCGTGGCCAGCAGGAGCGCGGACCGCGCGCTCCCGGAGGAGGACCACCCCAGACGCCCCCCGCGTGACCGGCTGCCGCAGCCGCCCGGTCCGGGCCGTCGGCTCTCCTCCGCGAGCGACGCACCGGCCGGCCGTTGACCACGGTCGTGCCCCGGTCAGCCCCAGGGCGGACCGCGGCACGAGGCGGGGAGGTAACGGGGGCTGGAGTCACGCAGCAGGGACGATGCGGCGTCCGAGTGACTCCCGACCTCTCCGCCCCGGCCGGATCCCGCCGGCGGGGGACGTGCAGCTCGTCAGGCACGTCCTCCGCCGGCACCCATCCCGCACGGCCCGGCACTCGCCGCCGGCGCACGTCTCCGGCACAGTGGCCGCATGAAGTGGCTGGTGGTGGCGGTGCTGATCGCCGTCGTGGTGGGGATCGCCATGCTGAGGGCGCGCAGCCTCTCGGCCCCGCAGACGGGGACCCGCCCGCGACGGCGAGATGATCCCCGGGGGAGGAACGACGGCGGCACCGTCGGTTGGAGCGGCGACGGCGGCGCCAGCTACGGCGACCGGCGCGACTCCGACGCCGGCCACCACGGCGGGGGCTGGGACGGCGGCTCCGACGGGGGCAGCGACGGCGGCGGAGGCGGCTCCGACGGCGGTGGCGGTGGCGGCGGCGGCGACTGAGTCAGCGGTGGCCGACGCCCCCGGGGCCGTGATCGGCCGGGACCTCCTCGCCGGTGGCGACCGGACCGGGCGGCGTCCCGTCCCCGAACGGTGACCCGCCGAGCTCCTCGCGCCCGTGCGGGGTGAGCCAGTTCGAGGTGTCCGGACCCATCGGGATCACCTGGGTCGGGTTGATGTCGGCGTGGACGACGTAGTAGTGCTCCTTGATCTGCGGGAAGTCGGTGGTGTCGCCGAACCCCGGCGTCTGGAACAGGTCCCGGGCGTAGCCCCACAGCACCGGCATCTCCGACAGCTTCTGCCGGTTGCACTTGAAGTGGCCGTGGTAGACGGCGTCGAACCGCGCCAGCGTGGTGAACAGGCGGACGTCGGCCTCGGTGATCGTGTCGCCCATCAGGTAGCGGCGGTCGGCCAGCCGCTCCGACAGCCAGTCCAGCGCCGTGAACAGGCGCGAGTACGCCTTGTCGTAGGCGCGCTGCGAGCCGGCGAAGCCGCACCGGTACACGCCGTTGTTGACCTCGGTGTAGACGCGCTGCATGACCTCGGACATCTCGTCCCGCAGGTGCTCGGGGTAGAGGTCCGGGGCGCCGTCGCGGTGGTGGGCGGTCCACTCGGTGGACAGGTCCAGGGTGATCTGCGCGAAGTCGTTGGTCACGACGGCCCTGGTCTTGACGTCGACCATCGCCGGCACCGTGATGCCGCGCGGGTACTGCGGGTCGCGGGCGAGGAAGGCCTCCTGCAGCCGCTCGTAGCCCAGCACCGGGTCGCGCCCGTCGGGGTCGAGGTCGAAGGTCCAGCTGCGCTCGTCGTGCACCGGGCCGCAGATGCCCATGGAGATCACCGGCTCCAGGCCGAGCAGCCGCCGCACGATCGTCGACCGGTTGGCCCAGGGGCAGGCGCGGGCGACCACCAGCCGGTACCGGTCGGGCTCCACCGGCCACCCGTCACGGCCGTCGGCGGTGATCCGGTCGGTGATGTAGTTGGTGTCCCGGGAGTACTCCCGGCCCTGGTCGACGTATCCCGAACCGCTGGTGTCCTCGCTCACCGCCCCAGCCTCGCCGAGGACGGGCCGGTCCGCCCACCGGCGGCCGCCCGGACGGCCGCGCCGACGCGCCCGGGGCGTCGGCGGCGCGCCACGGGCCGGGGAGCGGGACACTGCCGCCATGCAGGTCGACGACGCCGCCGCGACGATCGTCGGCGGAGCCGCGCAGCGGGGTGAGCTCGCGCTGGTCTACCAGCCGATCGTCGGCCTCGACGACGGCGCTCCGGTCGCCGTGGAGGCGCTGGTGCGGTGGCGCCACCCGCGGCTGGGCGTGCTGGGCCCGGAGTCCTTCCTCCCGCGGCTGGCTCGCGACGGCGAGCTGCACCTGCTCGACGACTGGGTGCTGCGCACCGCGGTCGGCGAGTTCGCCGCCTGGTCCGCCGCCACGCCCGGGACCGGCCTCCACGTCAACGTCAGCGCGGACCGCCTGCTGGCCGGCGACGGGCTCGGTGAGGCGCTGGGTGCGGTCGCCGATGCCGGCGGACTGGCCCGCGGGCGGCTGCGCGTGGAGGTCGCCGAGCCGGTCGTCCTGGACTCCCTGGACGCCGTCGCCCCGGTGCTGAGCAGTGTGCGTGCCGCCGGGTGCGCCGTCGTGGTGGACGACGTCGGCGCGGCCGGCACCTCGCCGCGGCACCTGGCCGCCGTCGGCGCCGCGGGGCTGAAGATCGACCGCTCCTACGTGGCCGGGATGCTCGACAGCCCGCGGGACCGGGCCGTCGTCCGCGCTCTGGTCGAGCTGGGCGAGCGGGCCGGGGTGCCGGTCACCGCCGTCGGGGTGGAGACCGCCGAGCAGGCCGCGGCGCTGCGCGACCTGGGCTGCGCGCAGGGTCAGGGCTGGCTGTTCGGCCGTCCCGCGCCGCTCACCTGAGCCGGGACGTCGTCGCCTCGTCCTCCGCGCCGCCGAACCACTGGTCGAGCACCGCGCGGAAGACCGGCTCGTCCGGGGCCGCCGCGGCGAACAGGGTCATCGACGAGCGCAGCTTCACCGCGTCGACGGAGCCGAACACCTGCTCGGGGGAGCGGCCGGCCAGATCGGTCAGCACCTGGGCGCACCGGACCAGCCGCGGGCCGAGCACCGGGTGGGCGAGGTACGCGCGGGCCTCGTCGAGCCCGGACACCGCGTAGCGCTGCGCCATGGGGCTGCGGCCGAGGCCGGCGACCTGAGGGAAGACGAACCACATCCAGTGGCTGCGCTTGGCGCCGGCCCGCAGTTCGGTCAGCGCCTGGTCGTAGGTGCCGGAGGCGTCCTGCGCGTCGACGAACCGCTGCAGGTCGTGGGGGTCGCTCACGAGCGCGGGGGTGCCCCGCTTCCGACGGGCTCACGCCCGGGGACCCCGCCGGGGTCCGCGGGGCACAGGCCGGCCAGCGCCGCGTCCAGCCGCCCGGTGTCGAGCTCGCGCAGGAAGCTGCCGAGCCACGCCCGCGGCACGGTGAGCCACCGGGTCCCGCCCGGTGAGTCCAGGCGCAGGACGTAGGTCCACCACGTGGCGCTGACCGTGCTGACGCGGACGGCCCCGGCGATGCGGTCCCGCAGGTCCAACGGTGCCGGGCTCGTGCGGGGCTCGTCGGTGGCCGGCAGGTCCGCGCGCTCCAGCAGCAGCGGTGCGTGCCCGGTGGCGACGTCGCGCAGGTCGGCGAGGTCGTCGGGCAGCAGGAGCTCACGGAGGCGGCCGTCGAGGTGCTCGACGACCGCGGCCAGCCGCTCCCCGGCGGTCTCGGTGCCGCCCCGGCTGCGGAGGACCGCGGCGCGACCGGTCGCGTAGAGGTCCGGTCCGAAGGCCGTCCGATCGACGTAGGTCCCGAACCGCTGCCGTGCCGGGGTGGTGCGCAGCCGCAGCGCCGGCGGCAGCTCTCCGCGCACCCGGCGGGAACCCGCCGCCACGGTGCACCACTCGGCGCCGGCGATGACGACGGCGGCCGCCTGCCGCAGGGCCGGGCCCTGGACGTACTCGCCGCACACCTCGAGCCGGCCGGGTCGCGGCCGCACCAGCAAGCCGGGTGAGTCGGCGCGGTCGAGCAGCAGCATGAGGGCGGGGGACAGGTGGCGGACGACCAGGTCGGCCACGCGACGGACGACCCCATCGGGGACGGCGACGCTGATGTGAGTCGAGTACCCGTGCACCGTGTGCCCCGGCGGGAGTGAGTCGGCCAGGGCGTCGCGGCCCGCCGCTGTCCAGGCGTGCAGTTCGTCGGGTGCTCCGTGGCCGACGGGCACGGGCGGGGTCACGACCTCCGCCTCGGCGCCGTCGACGGTGACCACGCCTCCCCACGGTCCGCGGGCGGCGTACGGGTCGCCCGGGTCCAGCCGCCGGCCCAGACCCAGACCGTCGGCCAGCAGCCGGAAGTCGACCGGCCGGCCGGCGGGGTCGCGCACCTCGTACTCGTGCTCGACCCCGCAGACCGGCCGCTCGTCCGGGGTCAGCAGCTGCCACAGCCCGGCAGCCGGGTCCTCGGTGCTCCTCACGCCGGCACGATGTCCCACTGCACGATGGGCTGGTAGCAGGGGCCCGTGCCCTCAGAGTTCGGCGCCTCCAGCGCGGGACTGGTCTGCGAGATCCGCCCGGTCACCACCGGTGCGAGCGGGTCGCCGCTGACGGTGAACGTCCAGGTCGTCGTCACCTCGAGGGCCTCGCAGGGCGCCGGTTGGTGGTTCGTCCGGCTCCACGTGTAGCCGGCCGGCCCTGGGACGGCGACGATCGGCTCACCGCAGTCCCCTCCTGGAGCGCAGAGCAGCAGGGTGCACGGACCGAGTCCGTCGCACGGTCCGGTGAGCGACCAGGTCTCGTCCAAGGCGTCCCCCACGGAGATGTCCGCCTGGGGGCCGGGGTGCGGCAGCTCCTCCACCGCGACGGTGACCACCCGGACCGCCACGACGCGCGGCCCCGGATCGACCGGCGGCGGGGGTGGGGCGGGAGTCGTCGGCGAGGCCGTCGCGGTGACGGTGGGCTCGGGCATCGGCGCCGCGGCCGCGGGTGTCCGGTCGTCGCTGCCCGCGAACAGGACCGTCACGGTCACCGCGGCGATGACGGCCGCGCTGGCCGCGACGGCGGCCGGCCGGCGGCTGCGAGCGGTCCGGCCCTTGTCGCCTCGGCCGAGGGCGTCGCCCGCGAGCAGCTTCCCGGTCAGCGGGTCGCGTTCGGTCGGCACCCCGGTGAGCGCCCCCGGCGGGGTGTCGTGGACCCGAGGGAGGTCCGTGTACGGGCGGGTCACGGCCGACCGTGATCGCGCGGCTCGGGGAGGCCCGCGGAGGCCTTGTCGACAGCGTCCAGCTCCGAGCCCTTGACGTCGGGACCACCGATGTCGGTCTTGCCCATGAGCTCCAGGCCCTTGCCGGTGTACTCGGCGGTGGTCTTGTCGCCGGCGCCGAGAGTGAGGGCCTTGTCGGCGAGCCCTGCGGAGGTCTTGTCGCCGCCGCCCAGCAGCTTCGACATCAGCCCCGCGCTCCGCCGCGGCAGGTCGCCGTGGCCCGTCTCGGTACCGAACGTGTTGCCCTTCTCGCCCATCGTCAGCTCGTTCCGTCGGTGGCGCCCGTGTGACGCGCAGTCGGGAGCGAGGACGGCACCTCCAACGGTGCGGCGGACCCCCTCCGGGCTGTATCTGACCCCTCGGGGGGAGGTCCCGGGACATACCAGCCTCGGGTGGCCGCCGTCACGGGCGCAAGATGGTTGCCGGGAGCAACGGTTCGGGAGGACGACGTGCAGCACGACCGGGGGCACCAGCCCTTCGACACCAGCGGCATCGAGACGGGCGCCGACGGCATCCGCCGCTACACCGGGCTGCGCCGCAACGTCGTCGCGCTGCTCTCCGACGTCGCCGGGCGGTACCCGGAGCGGACGGCGGTCGTCGAGTTCGGCGGCGGGAGCGTCACCTACGCCGAGCTCCTCGAGCGGGGCCGGCGGGTGGCCGCGGGACTGCGTGCTGCAGGGGTCGGGCCGGGCGACCGGGTGGCGCTGTGCATTGGCAACGGGCTGGAGTGGGTGCTGGCCTACTGGGGCGCGCACCTGGCCGGCGCGATCGTCGTCCCGATGAACACCCGGCTGGCCGAGGCCGAGGCGCAGTACGTGCTGGCCGACTGCGGCGCCGCGTACGTCGTGCGCCCCGGCGAGCCGCTGCCCGACGCCGACCCCGACGGCGTCCCGGACGCCGACCGGGAGCCCCGCGACGTGGCCGCGCTCTTCTACACCAGCGGCACGACCGGCCGGCCCAAGGGCGCCATGGTCACCCAGGAGAACGTCCTGACGACGATCGAGAACGTGGTCCGCTGCCGCGAGCTCGACCGCGACCCCGCGCTGCACCACGCGACGCTGATCTCGGTGCCGCTCTTCCACGTGACCGGCTGCCTCTCGCAGCTGATGACGCAGGTCGAGCTGGGCGGCGTCGCCGTCGTCATGCCGCAGTTCCGGCCGGCGGACTTCCTCGCCGCCGTCCCCGAGCACCGGATCACGCTGATCACCAGCGTGCCGACCATCTACGAGCTCGTGCTGCGTCACCCCGGCTTCGCCGGCACCGACGTCTCCACCGTGCGCACGGTCAGCTACGGCGGCGCACCGATCGCCCCGGAGCTGGTCCGCCGCCTGGTCGAGGCCTTCCCGGGCGCGCGGGTGGGCAACGGGTTCGGGCTGAGCGAGACCTCCGCGCTGGCCACCTTCCTGCCGCACGAGTACGCCGCCGAGCACGCCGACGCGGTGGGCTTCGCCGCGCCGGTGGTCGACGTGCGCATCGACCGGCCCGACCCGGCCGGCGTCGGCGAGCTGCTGGTCCGCGGCCCCAACGTGGTGGCCGGTTACTGGGGCGACCCGGCGCGGACGGCGGAGACGTTCGTCGACGGCTGGCTGCGCACCGGCGACGTCGCGCGCATCGACGAGGTGCCCGCCGGCGGCATCGTGCGGATCGTCGACCGCGCCAAGGACATGATCAACCGCGGCGGCGAGAACGTGTACTCCGTCGAGGTGGAGAACGCCCTCGCCGAGCACCCCGACGTCGTCGAGGTGGCGGTCGTCGGCGTCGCGGACCCGGTGATGGGGGAGAAGGTCGGGGCCGTCGTCCTGCCCCGGGACGGCGTGGCGGCCGAGGCGCTCGTGCCCGACCTCGTCGCCTTCGCCCGGACCCGGCTGGCCGACTTCAAGGTGCCGCAGTTCGTGCGGGTGCTCGACGGGCCGCTGCCGCGCAACGCCGGCGGCAAGGTGCTCAAGGCCCGGCTGCGCCAGGCGACGGAGTGGATCGAGGTCCCGCGGCGGTAGGGCTCAGCGGGCGCCGGCGGCGGCCGGCAACCGGGCGTCGGCCTCCTCCTCGGCGGCGACCCGGCCCAGCGCGACCGCGGTCTCCGTCCGCAGGGAGCCCGCGAGCCACAGCAGCACGTCGTGCAGCCGCAGCCGCGTCATCCGCTGCCCGACCACCGCAGCGGCCCGTGCCTCCAGCAGGGCGAAGGCGGCGGCGTTGGCCTGCAGCTCGCGGAGCACGACCGCGTGCACGCCGCTGTCGCCCTCGGCGGTGTGCGGCCACAGCTGCCGCCACGTGATGCCGTCCAGCAGCGGGAACAGTCCTGCGTGGCGGTGGTGCAGCGCGGCCAGGACGTAGCGGGCGTGCGGGCCCTCGGTCAGCGTGCGCAGCGCCGCCCCCACCGTGCCCGGCTCGGCCAGCACGCTGGTCTCGTCCTCCGGCAGCTCCCAGAACGCCCGCCCGTCGGCCCGGCGCAGCGCCCGCTCCGCCACCGGGAGCGCGGCGTCCAGCGCGGTGCGGACGGCGTGCCAGCCGGCCGGGTCGAGGCGGCCGTGCAGCCCCTCGGCGAGCAGCACGTCGCGGTCGGTCATCCGGGCCGACGTCTCCGGCGGCTGCCGGTCGAAGCGGTCGAAGGGGAAGGCGCGCACCCGCACCCAGCGGCCCTCGCGCGCGTTGGGCGCACGGAAGCGCAGTGGGCGGCGGCCGAGGGCGTAGCCGACGACGGCGGTGAGCGCGTCGTCCGCGCGGATCGGGTCGGGGCCGACGCTGGGCAGCACGAGAACGTCGTCCATCGGGTCCCCCTCCGACGTCGGCTCCCGTCCGACGGTACCCACGCTGCGCCGCCCCGGCCGGGCGAGTGATCAGCGCAGGGTGACCAGCGTGGTCTCGCCGGTGCCGACGTCGCAGGTCACCGCGGCATGGGCCGGTCCGGCGGCGTCGGGGACGACGAGGGCGTCGACCCTCCTGCCCTCGCACAGGGTCACCGCCGGCCCGACCTCACCGGTCGCGAGGTCCACGGGCGTCAGGGTCTCGTCCTGGGTGCCCACCGGCCCTCGCAGCCCGCCGAGGTAGGCGTAGCGGGTCCGGGGGTCGACGGCGAGGACGTCGACCACGTGCTCCTCGGAGACCGTCGCCACGCGGACCGCGGTGCTCGCGCCCGGCGCCACGACCGCGAGCACCAGCACACCGGCCTCGTCGCGGATCCGCCCGTCGTGGAAGACCAGGACCGCGGTGCCGTCGGGCGCGACGGCGAGCTCCCGGACGTCGGAGGCGGCCCCACCGGGGAGCAACGGGACGACGCCCGCGGGCTCGAGAGCCGGCGTGAAGCGGGCGAGTGCGGCGTTCTGGTCCCCGTCCGGGACCAGTTGGGTGTCCAGACCGACGAGCACGGTGCCGTCGGCCGACACCGCGATCGCCTCCGCCCGGCTCCAGCCCTGCCCGGTCGAGGGCACCACGCGTTCGATCACCACGGCGCCGGTGGCGACGTCGACGGCGAGCAGGCGCAGCGCGTTCTCCCCGACCCGGTGGGCGGCGACGTACAGCAGGGTCCCGTCCGGCGAGAGCGCCGTCCCGCTGACGTTCCCCAGCTCGGGGCGCAGGTCCGAGGCGACCAGGACCGTCGACACCGAGCCGTCCGGGGCGATCCGGCTCACCGCGATGCCGTCGCCGCTGTAGCCGGAGACCACGATGGTGCCGTCCGGGGCGACGTCGAGCCCCGAGCCGTGCACGGGACCGTCGTACTCCTCGAGGACCACCGGCCCCCGGCCGTCGTCGGCTGTCGGGCGCACGACCGCCAGCGGGGTGTCGGCGGCGTCGAGGTCGACGGCGACCAGGAGGACCGGCTCCCCGTCGGCACCGACCGCCACGTCCTGCGCTCCGGTGACCGTGCCCAGCCGGGGCACCGCCACCGACCCCGTGACCGTGTCGAGCGCGCCGCCGTCGCCCGCATCCGCGACCGTGCTCGGCGTGCCGGCGGCGGAGGAGCCGGCTGACCCGGAGGACGACGCGGTGCAGCCGGCGAGCAGGAGGATCGAGGCGGCGCCCGCGAGGGCGGTGCGGACGAGGGGAGGGCGGGTCACGGGTGCTCCAGGGTCCGGTGGTGGTCTGCCTCCACCGTGGTCCGGTGCTCTTGGGCGGGACTCGCAGCCGTCTTGCACGGCGCGGTCCATGCCAAGGTGCTGCCCATGGGTGCCGTTCCCCGGGAGTTCCTGCTCGCCGCCGTCGCCATGGCGGTGCTCGCCGCAGGCGTGGTCCTGCTGGTCACCGGCTCGTCGGTCGGCTGGGTCCTCGTCGCCGCCGGCGCGCTGCTCGACGCCGTGGCGGTGGTGCTGATCCTGCGGCGGGCCGCCGGCCGCAGCCGCCTGGAGCCGCCGCCGATGCCGGGGATGGTCGACCGCCGCTGACGCCTCGGGGGGGCCGTCGCGCGATGAGTTCGGCGCGCCCGCCCGGTCGGACCTGCATGGAGACGACGCAGCAGGCACTCGCCGCGGCGGTCGCGGAGACGACCCGCGTGGTGACCGCGATCCGGGACGACCAGCTGGCCGCCCCGACCCCGTGCGCCGGCACGCCGGTGGCCGCCCTGCTCGACCACCTCGACGGCCTGGCCCTGGCCTTCCGGCTCGCCGCGGAGAAGCGCACCGGCGGCACGGCCAGTACCTCCGCCGACGCGCTGACCCCGGACTGGCGCACCCGCGTCCCGGAGCGGTTGGCGGCACTCGCCGCCGCCTGGCAGGACCCGGCCGCCTGGACCGGCGACGCCGAGGCCGGCGGGGTCACGATGCCCGCGCCGGCGATGGCCGCCGTGGCGGTGGACGAGGTCCTGGTGCACGGCTGGGACCTCGCCGTGGCCACCGGTCAGCCGTACCGGGCCGATCCCGGCGCCACCGAGGCCGCGCTCGCCTTCGTGGCCGCGGCGACCGGCGAGGGGCCGGCCCCCGAGGGCCTGTTCGGGCCGCCGGTCGCCGTCCCCGGGGACGCCCCGGGGTTCGACCGGCTGCTGGGCCGCACCGGCCGCGACCCGGCGTGGCGGCCGCCGGCCGGCTGACCCGACCGGGAGGGGGTGCGGGACCGGGTCCCGTGGGCGGGCGCGACCGGCGGCGTGGTCTGATGCCGGGGGTCGTCCGTGCGGCCGGCGCTGCGGCCGGTCCCCGACAGGTGAGGTGCGTTCGTGGCTGAGTCCGGCTCCGGTGAGGTCCTGCTCGAGATCGACGGCGGCGTGGCCGTGGTGACGCTGAACGCGCCCGACCGGCGCAACGCGCTGACCCCCGCGATGGCCCGCGAGCTGAGCGGGGTGTTCGACGAGGTCGACGCCCGGCCCGAGGTCGGCGCCCTGGTGGTCACCGCCGTGGGCAAGTCGTTCTGCGCCGGCGGCGACGTCGCGACGCTCAAGGCCGCCGGCGAGGACCCCGCCGCCCCCGACCTCTACGACGGTATGACGGCCATCTACGACTCCTTCTACCGGCTGGGGCACGTCAAGGTGCCGACGATCGCCGCGGTCCGCGGCTCGGCGGTCGGCGCCGGCATGAACATGCTGCTGGCCACCGACCTGCGCGTGGTCGCCTCCGACGCCCGCCTGCTGGCCGGGTTCCTCAAGCGCGGCATGCACCCCGGCGGCGGGCACTTCGTGATCCTGTCCCGGCTGATCGGCCGCGAGGCCGCCGCGGCGATGGTGCTGTTCGGCGAGGAGATCAGCGGCACCAGGGCCGTGGACCTCGGCCTGGCCTGGGAGGCCGTGGATGCCGACGCCGTCGAGGCCCGCGCCCGCGAGCTGGCCGCCCGCGTCGCCGCCGACCCGGAGCTGGCGCGGGTGACCGTGGGCAACTTCCGCAAGGAGACGGCGACGGCCGTGTCGTGGGAGATCGCGACGCAGTTCGAGCGGCCGGCGCAGATGTGGTCGATGCGCCGCCAGGCCCAGAAGGACTGACGGCGGCCCGGGCGTGAGGTTCTCCACCGGGCTGCCCGGCCTCGACCGCTACCCGCCCAGCCGCTACCCGCCCGGCGGGGACGCCTGGCAGGCGCACCTGACGACGGCGGACTTCCAGCGCATCGCCCGGACCGCCGACGAGCTGGGCTTCGACTCGATCTCGGTCTCCGAGCACCTCGTCGTCCCCACGTCGCTGGCGCCCACCCTGGGCGGGCACTGGCCGCACGCGTTCACGGCGATGGCGTTCCTCGCCGGCGCCACCACGCGGATCCGGGTCGACAGCGCGGTGATCGTGCTGCCGTACCACCACCCGGTGGACCTCGCGAAGGCCGTGTCGACGCTCGACGTCCTCTCCGGGGGGCGGGTGACGCTGACCTTCGGCGTCGGCATGGCGCCGGGGGAGTTCGCCGCGCTGGGCGTGCCGTTCGAGTACCGCGGGGCGGTGACCGACGAGTACGTCGCGGCGATGAAGGAGCTGTGGACGGCGGAGTCGCCGGTGTTCGCGGGGGAGTGGGTCCGCTTCACCGACGTCGTGTTCGAGCCCAAGCCGGTGCAGCGGCCGCACCCGCCGCTGTGGTTCGGCGGCCGGTCGCTGGCCTCGCTGCGGCGGGCCGCCCGGGAGGGCGACGGCTGGGCGCCGGCCGGTGGGCTGTTCGGGAAGGGCCCGTGGCTGGAGGAGCCCGAGCAGCTGCCGCAGATGCTCGAGTCGGTCGCCGACCTGCGCGACGGCCGGCCGCTGGACGTCAGCCACCCGCTCGTGCAGCCACGGATCGGGCCGGACCACACGGGTGCGCCGCCGGCGTCCCGGCCGACCAGCGCCCAGCAGATCGTCGACGAGGTGGGCCGCCTCGCCGGGCTGGGCGTCACCCACACCAGCGTGCCGTCGCTGGCCGACGCGCCCGACACCCTCGAGGGGCACCTCGAGGGCCTGCACTGGGTCGCCGAGCACGTCCTCCCCGCCTTCCGCTGACCGGGGAGTGCCGTCCGGGACCAGGTACCTCCGCGCACGCTCGTGCTCTGCCCACGTCCGTGGGCAGAGCACGAGCGAGCGGGGAACA
This sequence comes from Blastococcus sp. CPCC 205250, assembly GCF_019799925.1. Classification (GTDB taxonomy): domain Bacteria; phylum Actinomycetota; class Actinomycetes; order Mycobacteriales; family Geodermatophilaceae; genus Trujillonella. The sequence goes on from NZ_JABGCG010000014.1 coordinate 48,349, forward strand.
CCTCCCGCCGGGCAGTAGCCCTCGTCACCGTTCCGTGACCGCTCCGGGGTGCCGATGTAGAGGGCATGGCGAGACGACGGCGCATCGGGGACGGCCTCGCGACGCTCGGCGGAGCACGGCGGGAGCTGCTGGAGGCGGCGCCGGGGGCGCGGCCGCGGTTCGTGGCGCTCGGCGGCGTGCTGCTGAGCACGGGCGGGCTGGCGGTCCTGTCGATGGCGTTCGCCGTCGCGATGGCGCTGGGCGTGTGGTGGCCGGTCGCGGTGCTCATCGGGCTGGGCTGGGGCTTCGTCGTCGTCAACCTCGACCGGATGCTGCTGGTCGGCATGGCCCACGACGCGTCGGTCGGGCGCAACATCGCGCTGGCGATCCCGCGGCTCGGGCTGGCGCTCGTGCTCGGCGTGGTGATCGCGACCCCGCTCACGCTGCAGGTCTTCCACAAGGAGATCGACACCGAGATCGTCACGATGCAGGCCGAGGCCGCCGACGCGTATCGCACCTCGCTGGAGGCCGATGCCCGGTTCGCCGGGCTGCCGGAGCTGGCCCAGCAGGTCGCGGTCGAGGAGCAGATCGTCGCCACCGGCGGCGCCGCCGACCCGGCCCTGGCCGCGGTGCAGGCCGAGGTCGCCGCCAAGCAGACGGCGCTGGACCAGGCCGTGGCCAGCGCCCAGCAGCTGCAGGCGCGGGCCCAGTGCGAGCTCGACGGCACCTGCGGCACCGGCGAGGCCGGCACCGGGACGGCGTACCAGTCCGCCCGGACCGCCGCCGACGCCGCGGCCGGCGCGGTGACCGCTGCCCGGGGCGCGCTGGACGACGCCCGCTCCGCCGCCGCCGACGCCGAGGCGCGCAGCCTCGCGCTGGCGACGTCGTCGCTGGCCACCGACTCGGCCCAGCTCGAGCGGCTCACCGCCGAGCAGGACCGGCTGCAGGCCCAGTTCGACGCCACCAACTCCGGCTCCGGCGGCATCCTGCTGCGGCTGGAGGCCCTGGACCGGCTCAGCGACAGCAACACCACGCTGTGGGCGGCCAAGACGATGCTGTCGCTGCTGTTCCTCAGCGTCGAGATGCTGCCGGTGCTGGTCAAGCTGCTGCTGAACTTCGGCCCGCCGTCGGCCTACGACCGGCTCGCGGCGCTGCGCGACGACGGCGACGTCGAGGTCGAGGAGCTGCAGAAGCAGTCGCGGCTGGAGATCGCCCAGGCCCAGGAGGAGCTCCTGGTGATGGCCGAGAAGGAGCGCGTCGACCGGCAGAAGGAGGCCGTCCTGGCCCGTCGCCGGGCGACGGTGGCCGCGGTCGTCGCGGCCCAGCAGACGGCCGCGCCTGCCCCGGCGTCCGCGCCGGCCGAGGCGCCGGGCGCTCCCGGCGAGGACCCCCTGCGCGCACTCTGGGACACCGGCCCCATCCGGCTGGCCCGCAGCGCCGCCCGGACGGTGCGCACCGCGCGTCGCCGTCCCGGCGTCCCCGCCTGAGGACCTCACCCGGAGGGGGAGTGTGCTCCGGGGCCCGGCGTGTCGATCTCCTGACCAGGATTTCGACGACTTCGGGAAGTGATCGTGATGGGCCTCTTCTTCGCGTGTGAGCACGGTCAGTCCGGCTCCTGCTCGGCGTGCGACAGCCTCGAGCAGCAGCGGCGGACGACGTACGCCATCCAGGAGCAGACCCGGCAGGCCGGCCGGGCCGCCGACCAGCAGACGGCTGCCTTGCGGGCGCAGGCCGTGGCCCTGGAGACCCAGGCCCGGGCTGCGCAGGCGATGGCGGCGTCCGCGGCCGAGCAGCAGCGCACCTTCGCCGAGCAGGCGCGCAAGGCCGACGAGCGGGCGCGGGACGAAGCGGCGCGCCGCTACAACGAGGAGGAGGCGGCGCGGCTCACGGCGTCGTGGAATGCCCGCGTGGAACGCGTGGAGACCGCTCGCCGAGAGGCAGTGGCCGACCGGGCCGCGCGCAAGCAGCAGCTGGTCGAGGAGCACGTCGCGGCGACCGTCAGCGGCGCCCGGGCGGCGGCCGCCGCAGGCGGGGTGGAGCTGACCGCGGAGCAGCTGGCGGAGATCGCCCGCTCCGCCGAGCACGACCGCCGCTGGGCGTTGGACCGCCAGGAGCTCGTGGAGTTCGCCGAGGAGGTGGAGCGGGACCGAGAGCGCGAGGAGCGCATGGCCGGGATGATGCAGCGGCACATGAACCAGCCCGCCGCGCACGTCCGGCCGGCCGCCGAGCCCGAGGACTACGGCATCTGGCGGCCGACCGCAGGCTTCTTCTCCGTTCTCCTCGCCCTCTACGGGATCTCCAGCACCCGCCCGGTGGTCCCGGTGCTCATCGGCATCGTCGTCGCCGCCGTGTGGGCCGTGGCCGCGGTTCCTGCGCTCACCCGGGCGAAGCGGTACCCCGGGCCGGCGTCCGTGGCCGCCGCCGCCATGGTCGTCACGGCACTGGTGACCCAGTTCGGCGAGGTGGTCGAGACGGGGCCGGCCGACCTCGTCGCGTGCCTGCTGGTGCTGGCCCTCGCCGGGGCCGCGCACTTCGCCCCCTACGCCTCGCACCGTGCGGAGCCCGTGGCCGCCTGATCCCGGCTCCCAGCGGGCCGCGATCCCGCAGCCACACGCGGCCCCCGTCCTCCGGGACGGGGGCCGCCGTGGCGTCTCACCCCGACGAGGTCTGTTCCCCCTGCGCCGCCGTGTCGATGTCCCTGTCACAGGAGTCGTCGACACGGAGGTCGCTGGGATGGGCGGGAGCTCCGCGTGCTACCACGGCGGAACGGGCGGGTGCGCGGTCTGCGCGGGCCTCGACCGGCGCCGGCGCGCCGCCGAGGCGGTCCGCGGCCGCGAGTGGCGTGCCCGCTCCGGCGACGAGTGGACGGCGGCGCTGCAGGCCGCCCACCGACAGGAGCTCACCGAGCTCGCCGAGGAGCTCGACGACGAGCAGGCCACCCGCGAGCGCATCGCCCTGGTGCTGGCCCGCGACGCCGGCCCGGCGGGCGGCTGGGCCCGCTGGACGCGCCGCCGGCGGGGCGGCTGGACGGCCTGAGGGAGGGCCCCTCGACGGGCGCGCACCCGGCTCGGTAGTTTCCGCGGACAACCTCCATGTGACGTCCGCCACCGGCCGGGCGTCCCCAGCCGAGGAGCGCAGCGTGGCGCAACCGTCCGCGGACGAGTCCATCGACGGGTTCCGCGCGCGCGTGCGGACCTGGTTCGCCGAGCACGTGGAGCTGACCGGCGGGGCGGGCGCCGAGTCCTTCGACGCCGTCGAGTCCGCCCGCCGCTTCCAGGCGGCGCTGTTCGACGGGCACCTGGCGGGGCTCACCTGGCCGGCGGAGTACGGCGGGCAGGGGCTCACCACCGCGCACCAGCTCGCCTTCAACGAGGAGGCCGAGCCCTACGTCGTCCCCACCATGCCGTTGCTCATCGGGCTGGGCATGTGTGCGCCGACGCTGCTGGAGAAGGGGACGCCGGAGCAGCGCGACCGGCACCTGGCGCGGATGCTGCGCGGCGACGAGGTCTGGTGCCAGCTGTTCAGCGAGCCGGGCGCGGGCTCCGACGTCGCCGGCCTGCGCACCCGCGCCGTCCGCGACGGCGAGGACTGGGTGGTCAACGGCCAGAAGGTGTGGACGTCGGGCGCGCACTACTCCGACTTCGGGCTGCTGCTGGCCCGCACGAACCCCGACGTCCCCAAGCACCTCGGGCTGACGATGTTCGTCGTCGACATGCGCGCGCCGGGGGTGACGATCCGGCCGCTGCGGCAGATCACCGGCGGCAGCGGCTTCAACGAGGTGTTCTTCGACGACGTGCACCTGCCCGGCGACGCCGTCGTGGGCGACGTCGACCGCGGGTGGCAGGCCGCCGTCACCACGCTGATGAACGAGCGGGTGTCCATCGGCGCGGGCGGCGGCGGGCTGGGCCGGCGGCTGGGCGGCGGGGAGTTCGCGGCGCTCGCCGACGTCGCCCGGCGCCGCGGCGGGCTGGCCGATCCCGTCCTGCGGCAGAGGCTGGCGTCGGTCTTCGTGGAGGAGCGGCTGCTGGAGCTGCTGTCGCAGCGGATCCGCGCCGACGTGCAGGCCGGCCGCACCCCCGGACCGCAGGGGTCGGTGGCCAAGCTGGCCGGCGCGCAGTTGGCCCGGCACGCCGCCGAGGTCGGGCTGGACCTGCTCGGGGCCGGCGGCGCCGCGTGGACACCCGACGACGCCGACGCCGAGCGCTGGACGCAGGCCCTGCTCGGCGCGCCCGGCAACGCGATCGCCGGCGGGACGCCGGAGATCATGAAGAACATCCTCGGCGAGCGGGTGCTGGGCCTGCCCCGGGAGCCGGCGGTCGACCGCGACGTGCCCTTCCGCGAGCTGCGCGTGGGCGGGGGCCGGTCGTGAGCCCGGACGGCGCCGGGGCGGGCGCGCTCGCCGGCCGGGTCGCCGTCGTCACCGGCGCCGGCCGGGGGATCGGGCGGCAGCACGCGCTGCTGTTCGCCGCCGAGGGTGCGCGGGTGGTGGTCAACGACCTGGGCTGCGCGCCGGACGGCACCGGCAGCGACCCGGTCGTCGCGCAGCGGGTGGTGGAGGAGATCCGCGCGGCCGGCGGCGAGGCGGTGGCCAGCACCCACGACGTCGCCGACCCCGACGGCGCCGCCCGGCTGGTGCAGACCGCGCTGGCCGAGTTCGGCGACCTGCACGTGCTGGTGAACAACGCCGGCATCCTGCGCGACCGGATGCTCGTGACCATGGAGGACGGCGACTGGGACGCCGTCCTGCGCACGCACCTGACCGGGCACTTCCTGCCGACCCGGGCCGCGGCGCAGCACTGGCGGGCGAAGTCCAAGGCCGGCCGGCCGGTGGAGGCGTCGGTGGTGTGCACGACGTCGGTGTCCGGGCTGTTCGGCATGGTGGGGCAGACGAACTACGGACCGGCCAAGAGCGGCGTGGCGACCTTCGCGATGATCGCCGCCGAGGAGCTGGGCCGCTACGGCGTGCGGGTCAACGCGATCGCGCCCGCGGCCATGACCCGGCTGACCCAGCCGCCGGTCGACGGGCGGCTGCCGATGGAGGCGCCGCCCCCGGCCGACGACGGCGGGTTCGCGCCGTACGACCCGGGGCACGTGTCGCCGTTCGTCGGCTACCTGGCGACGCGGGACTGCCCGATCACCGGCCGCGTCTTCTACGTGCAGGGCGGCGGGGTGCACCTGTTCCAGCCGTGGGCGGTGGTCGACGCGATCACCAAGACCGACGAGCGGTGGACCATCGCCGAACTGGAGAAGGAGGCGGCGCGCTTCGCGACCGTCGAGTTCCAGCTGAACCGGCCGCACTGGGGATGAGCACGATGACCATGGCCGACGACCTGCGCGCCTCGGTGCGCGGGCTGCTGGAGTCGGCGGCCCCCGAGGCCGAGGTGCGGCGGATCGCGGACTCGCCGTCGGGGTTCGACGCCGGGCTGTGGGGCCGGCTGACCGGGATGGGGCTGCCCGGGATCGCCGTGCCGGAGGAGTTCGGCGGGGCGGGCGCGGGCTTCGCCGAGCTCGGCGTCGTCCTGGAGGAGGCCGGCCGGGCGCTGCTGCCGCTGCCGCTGCTCTCCACCGCCGTCCTGGGCGCCCAGGCGCTGCTGCTGTCGGGGGACACCGAAGCGCAGGCGACGTGCCTGCCGCAGCTGGCCGAGGGGCGGCTGCGCGTCGCGGTGGGCGGCCTGGGTCGCGCCGCGTGCTCGGCGGTGGCCGGGCCGCGGGGCTGGCTGCTGGACGGCATCGTCGACGGCGTGCTCGACGGCGCCGGCGCCGACCTGCTGCTGGTGTTCGCGACGGCCGACGAGGGGCTGACGCTGTTCGCCGTCGAGGCCTCGGCGCCGGGCCTGTCCCGGACGCCGCTGCGCACGCTCGACCTCACCCGCCGGCAGGCGCGGGTGGAGCTGCACGCGAGCCCGGCGACGCTGATCGGCACGGCCGGCGACGGCGACCGGGTGGCGGCGGCGGTGCTGGACCGGGCGCTGGCGGCGATGGCGGCCGAGCAGGTCGGCGGCGCGCAGCGGGTGCTGGAGATGGCCGTGGAGTACGCACGGACGCGCTACCAGTTCGGCCGGGCGATCGGCTCGTTCCAGGCGATCAAGCACCGGTGCGCCGACATGCTCATCGACGTCGAGCGGGCCCGGGTGGCGGCGGACGCGGCGCTGGCCGCCGTCGACGCCGGCACCCCGGACCTCCCGGTGGCCGCGCGGGTCGCCGGCACGTTCTGCGGCGAGGCGTTCTTCTTGGCGGCGGCGGCGAACATCCAGGTGCACGGCGGCATCGGCTTCACCTGGGAGCACCCGGCGCACCTGTACTACCGGCGGGCGAAGAGCTCGCAGCTGTTGTTCGGGTCGCCCGACGAGCACCGGGAGGCGCTGATGCGGTTGTGGGAGGGCTCGCGTGGCTGATCGGCGGTTCCCGGTGGAGGCCGGGCACGTGCTGGTGTTCCGGCGGGCGATCGGCGATCCCGCCGCCGTCTACGACGCCGAGGCCGTCGCGCCGCCGACGTTCGTGGCGGCCGGGGCGCAGTTCGACCCGGACAACCCGATGCGGCCCAGACCGGGGGAGCCGTGGACGGGGTCGGGCCGGACCCGGAGCGGGACAGCGGGCGCCAACGGCGGCGGTGGCGCGTCGACGCTGCACGCCGAGCAGCACTTCACCTACCACCGCCCGGTGCGGGCCGGGGACGTGCTGACGGCCTCGAGCCGCCCCGGAGGGGAGTGGACCAAGGAGGGCCGGCGCGGCGGCACGCTGCGGTTCACCGAGTTCGTCACGGAGTACCGCGACGGGTCCGGCGAGCTGGTGGTGACGGCCCGGTCGGTGGCGGTGATGACGTCGCACGCGCCATCGTCCGGGGAGGCGTGATGGCGCTGCGGCGGGCGGAGGTCGAGGTCGGCGTCACCCGGGAGGTCACCGTCGTCGACGACCTCACCCGGACGCAGATCGTCATGTACGCAGGGGCGTCGGGGGACTACAACCCGCTGCACACCGACGAGGTGTTCGCGACGCAGGTGGCGGGGTTCCCGGGGGTGTTCGCGCACGGGATGCTCACGATGGGCCTGACCGGGCGGGCGCTCACCGAGTGGGTGGGGGAGGAGCGGCTGCTGGCCTTCGGCGTGCAGTTCCGCGGGCAGGTGTGGCCCGGGGACACGCTGACCACGACGCTGACGGTCACCGCGGTGCACGAGGACTCGGTGGACCTCGACGTGCGGACCGCCAACCAGGACGGCCGCGAGGTCGTCGTCGGCACCGCGTCGGCGCGGCTGGACCCCTGAGCAGCAACCCCTATTGACACGTTCAGGTGACGTTCAGCTCGTTCACAGGTAGAGCTGGCCCTGAGGGGTATCGGGGGGCCATGGCATCTGCAGATTCTCCCGGCCACACGTCGGACCGCGGGCTCGGACACGAGCGCAAGGCGAGCCCCACCGGGGCGTATGTCGCCGCTGCCGGCGTCGTCATCTTCACGATCGCCGTGTTCCTCGACTGGTTCACGGTCCCTGACGCCGACGAGTCGGTGTCGGGCTACAACACCGACGGGGTCATCCCCTTCACCGCGTACCTCGGCATCGGCCTGGTCGTCGCGCTCCTCTACGCGATCAGCCGTGCGCGTGGCCGCCAGCACCGCGGCCTCACCCTGGCCACCATGGCGGTGGGCATCGCCGCGGTGCTCCTGTCGCTGAGCAACCTCTTCAACGCCACCGGCATCCCGGACAGCGATGTCGAGCTCGACGTCTCGATCGGCGTCTGGATCGCCCTGCTCGGCAGCATCGTGTGGTCCATCGGTGCCGGCCTGCTGGCCAAGGAGCCCGAGGGCGACGACGACTGGCACGGCGCCCGCGACACCCTGGGCCACGGCCACAACCACTGATCACCTGATCGACGGGGGCCGCAGCGTCGCGGTCCCGACTCCATGAACAGCCGCCCGGGCCTCGGCCCGGGCGGCTGTTCGTCGTCCGGGCCGGCTCAGCCGACGAGGAAGGCCGACGAGGCCCACTCCCGGTCGTCGCAGATGCCGGTGGCCAGGAGCGACGCGCCGTCGGTGGCCAGCTCGACGTCGGCGAACGAGGCGCTGGTCGCACAGAGCGGCACCTCGCCGACCGTCCCGCCGGTGACGAGGTCGATGGCCGCGAGGGTCGCCGGGGCGCCGGTACGGGTGAGCGGCACGTAGGCGAGGCGGCCGGTGGGGTCGGTGGCGATGCCGGTGGGCATGAAGGACGACGTCAGCGGCCGGGTGTCGGCGACCTCGCCGTCGCGGACCACCACGAGGCGGTACTGCTCGTTGCCGGCGGTCCGCAGGGTCACGGCGACGACGGCGGTGCCGTCGGCGGTGACCGCCAGGTCGGTCGCGCTCGCCGACGCGGCGTCGGGTGCGAGCTCGACCGGGTCGCCGACCTGGTCCAGGTCCGCGTCGAGGTCCACGACGTACAGGCGGCCCGCGGCGCCGTCGTCCTCGGAGCGGACCGACACCAGCGCGGTGACCCCGCCCGCGGGACGGGCCTCGACGGCGTCGACGCTGACGATCCCGGGCACGCCGAGCTCCAGGACCGTCTGCGCGTGGACGGCGCCGCTGGTGACGTCGACCGCTGCCAGGTGCGAGCCGAGGACCTGGGTGCTGCCGAACCAGGAGTAGCCGAGGTAGGCGGTGGCGCCGTCCGGGGAGAGGGCGAGCGAGCCGCCCTTCTGGCCGCCGTAGGAGTGCGTCCACTGCACGGCCTCGGGCAGGGCGGCGCCGGGGCGCACGGCGAACAGGCCCAGGTCCTCGTCGGGGGAGGAGACGTTCGTCGAGCGGCCGAGGACGACCGCGGTGCCGTCGGGCGCGACTGCCACGTCCGCGCCGAACTCCAGCGTCGAGAACTGCCACGCGTTGCGGCCGCCCCGTGCGGCGTCGTCGGCGGGCCGGAAGACCCGGAACAGGTGGGCCGACGCGGAGCTGCCGTCGACCGCGCCGGCGACGGTGACGAACCCGCCGGCCGGGTGGGCGGCGGCGGCGAAGGGGACGAAGCCCGGCGCGACGTCGAGGGGCGACTCGTCGAGGGCGGTGGTGAACGGCCGCGCGGCTGGAGCGCTGGGGACCGCGCCCGTCGTGTCCTGGGCGACCTCACTGCCTCCCGCGGCAGCCGCCCCGTTCCCGGCAGCCGCCCCGTTCCCGGCGGGCGTGGCGGCACCGTCGACGGTGTCGGCGCAGCCGGACAGGGCGGTCACGGTGACGGCGGCGAGGGCGAGTGCGGCGGCGCGGGCGCGGGAGGGCACGGCGGGTCCTGTCCTTGACGGGTCTGACGTCGTCCCATCGGCGTCCCGGCCCGCCGAGCACCGTGCTGTGCAGCGTCGTGCCACCCGGGAGGGGGAGGGCTCCTCGGACTCCTCGGGGCGGGGAGGATGGCCACGGTCCGCATCCGAGCAGCGAGGAGGAAGCGCCCATGGCGCCGTCAGGCGAGCACCCCGACCGCTCGGTGCGGCCGATCGAGGAGTCGGTGCGCACCGACCTCACCGGCGCGATGAGCTACGGCCGCTACCTGGACCTCGAGCGGCTGCTGGGCGCGCAGCACCCGGTCAGCTCTCCTGAGCACCACGACGAGCTGCTGTTCATCGTGCAGCACCAGACGAGCGAGCTGTGGCTGAAGCTGGTGCTGCACGAGCTGCGGGCCGCCCGGGCGTACCTGGCGTCGGACGCGGTGGGGGCGGCGCTCAAGTCGCTGGCCCGCGTGAAGAACATCCAGCGGACGCTGACCGAGCAATGGTCGGTGCTGGCCACCCTGACGCCGCGGGAGTACGCGCAGTTCCGCGGGGACCTGGGCAACGCGTCGGGCTTCCAGTCGGCGCAGTACCGGGCGGTGGAGTTCATCCTCGGCAACAAGAACGCCGCGATGCTCAAGGTGTTCTACAGCGAGCCCGAGGCGCAGGAGGTGCTCGCCGAGCTGCTGGACTCGCCGACGCTCTACGACGAGTTCCTCGCGCTGCTGGCCCGGCTCGGGTTCGCCGTCCCGGCGCAGGTCCTGGAGCGGGACAAGCGCGAGCCGTGGCGCTTCGAGCCGGCCCTGGTCCCGATCTTCCGGCAGATCTACGAGTCCGAGGACACGCCGTGGCGGGTGTACGAGGCCTGCGAGAGCCTCGTCGACGTCGAGGACAACTTCCAGCTGTGGCGGTTCCGGCACGTGCTGACCGTCCGCCGCACGATCGGCGCGAAGACGGGCACCGGGGGCTCGTCGGGCCTGGGCTTCCTGCAGCGCGCGCTGGACCTGACGTTCTTCCCCGAGCTCTACGCCGTCCGCACCGAGATCGGCACCTGAGGCCGGCCGGGGCCGGCGCGGAGCCGGCCCCGGCGGGACTAGACCGTCTCGGGGACCCGCAGGTGGGAGAGGACGACGTCCATCTCGGCGACGTCCAGCACCCGCGCGCCGACCGCGCCGGTGAACTCCTGCCGCATCATCCGCGACCGGTCGCGCGAGGCCTCCAGCGCCGCCCGGCTGTGGAAGGTGACGGTGCCGACCACCCGGTCGGTGGCACGGTCGGCCAGGAGGCTCAGGCTGCAGAAGTTGGGCAGGTCCTGGATCAGTGGCATCAGGGTGGTCCGGTAGGCGTCGAGGAACCGGTCCAGCTGCCCGGTGGGGACCTGTGCCCACGTGACCCGCGCCGCGCCGTGGTCGCGGACGGCGTGCTGGCGGTGCAGGACGGCGACCTCCCACTCCTGCACCTCGGGCTCACCGCCGAAGGTCGCGACCAGGCGCTCGCGCATCGGGTGCACGAGGTCGGCGCTGGCGCGCATCGACTCCTCGTCGCGCCAGGACGACGTGGCGATGCAGCGGCCGGTGTCCCGGTCGACCATCAGGGACAGGCCGACGGAACCTGGCATCTCCTGGATGGCGGGCATCGCCTCCTCGCGCATGTAGCTGATGCCCGCGTCGATGGCCGCGGTGCTCCCGCGGATGGTGGTGGATCGGGCGTACACGGCGCCGCTCCTCTCCGTCGGGCGGCACCCCGGCGGCACCGCCGCGTGCTCCAGGGTCCTCGTCTCGGTCCACGGCGAGAAGAGGACGCGCGGCGGCGTTGCACGTGCCTGCGTACCGGGCGCGCCTGTGCCCCGCGGCCGGCTGGGCTGCGGGTGGCGGCTGCATGGCGTGGTCAGGTGCGCAGCGGTGCGGCGACGATGATCCGGGTGCCGTCGGGGCGGTACGTGTGCCAGCGCTGTCCGGGTGGTGCGGTGTCGTCGCGTTCGATCCGGAAGCCGTGGTGGACCTTGGTGTGATGGCGTTCGCAGAGGAGCGCCGAGTTGTCCAGCGAGGTCTTCCCGCCGTGCGCCCACTCGACGAGGTGGTGCACGTCGCAGAACCAGCGGGGCGCCTCGCAGCCGGCGAACACGCATCGCTGGTCGCGCAGCTCGACGGCCTTGCGGATGTGTGCCGGGACGACCCGCTGGTCGCGGCCGACGTCGATGGGCAGCCCTTCGGGGTCGAGCAGGATCCGGGTGACGCTGGCGTCGCAGGCCTGCCAGCGAGCCCGGGCCGCGGAGATGGTCGCCCCCAGCCCCGTGGTGGCCGCACCCGGACTGGTGGCGGGGTCGACCAGGTCCTGCACGCCGATGGTGACGATGACGTGCGGCTTGACCGTGCGCAGCACCGGGAGGTCACCGGTGGTGAGAGCGAGGTCGGCCAGCTGCACCAGCGCGTCCCCGCCGCGCTGAGCACGCGAGCGCACATCCCCAGCGCACCGGCCCGCCGCCGAGATCGACTCCAGCGCCGTGGCGACCTTCTGCCCACCGACCGCATCGAGGCTGCCGCCGATCGTCCAGGTCCCGTCGGGGTGCTGCACCAGGGTGAGCGCCCGCTCCTCGGTCGGGTCGGGTTCAGGGCCGTCGGGGTCGAGCTTGGCCAGGTACTCACCCACCGCCCGCTGCAGGTCCCGATGGGTGCCCCGACGGGCGAGCTCGACCAGCGCGGCCTCCACCGCAACCACGTCTATGCCCTGCGCGTGGGCCAGCTCGAGGTTGGCGGGCTTGGCGATCTCGGCGATCAGCTGGACCTGATCCGTGCCCAGGATGCCGTCCGTGAAGGCCTCCTCGGTGGCCGGCAGGTGTTCCAGCATCCGGCCGTGCGCGACGAGGTCCTTGGCCAGGGAGCCGGCGACCCGCACATGTCCGCGCAGCCAGGACTGCATCGTCTTCGCGCCGTCGTGCTCGCAGGCGGTGCGGACGTCCGCGCGGCGGGTCACCCGGGTGGCATGGGCGGCGAGCCGATTCGCGGCGACGAGCACCTCACGTAGGTGCTCGAGCAGCACCCCGTCGGAGAACTCGTCGAGGTCCACGGTGGCCAGTGCGTCCAGCGCTGACTGCAGCTCGCCCACGACCCCTCCTGACCCATTCGAACGTGTGTTCGAGGATACCGGAGCGGCGTGTGAGCAGCGAGGCGTATCCCCAGCTCAGCGGCTTGTCCACAGTTTCTCTGCCCGACCTTGACGTGTGGCTTCGAGCAGCCCGATCGGCCGGCTCGGACGTCGTCTTCCGGTCGACGTGCCCGATCGGAGGACACCTGCCAGGAGTGCACGGCTGCCGGAGGAGCTGGGCAGCTCGATGAGGCACGCGCGGGGCCCCGAGGTGGCGCACGGCCGGCTCCAGCTGGCTCGCCACCGCCAGCCCGGGGACGACGGCGACCTCGGGGACGCCGGGCCGCGCCGCGCCGACCGTGCGACTGCGCAGAACGCCCCAGCGAGTGGGGCGGTGCCGGTCGACGGCCGGCGGCACGGCTACCAGGCGGTGGTGGGCTGGAGGACGGCCTCGGTGAGCGCCTGGGTGCGGAAGTACGTGAACTGCTGGTACTCGGGGTCGGCGACCATCTTGCTGAACGCCTCGCGGCTCGGGTAGCGGACCAGCAGGACGGCGTCCCAGGCCTGGCCCTCCTCGGCGACGAGCGGGGTCGTGCCGTTGCCGACGTAGACGACCTCGCCGCCGTAGCGGGGGAGGAAGGTCTCGCGGATCGCCCTCGAGTACTGCTCGTAGGACTCCCGGCCGCCCTCGGCGAAGCGGAGCAGGTTGAGCATGACGACGGGTCCGCCGGGGTCCTCGGCGAGGAAACGCTTGAGGTCGGCGCCGCGCGGGTCGATGGCCATGCCTCCGGACGCTAGCGGTGGCCCCGCCTGGCTGTTCCTGTGGACGAGCCGCCGGGCCGGCCGACCGCCGTCCTAGCCTCGGGTCGTGCTCCCGGAGCTGACGCTCATCCTCGCCGAGGCGGTCCTCCGCCGGTCGGTCGGCGAGGACACGCTCCGTCGCGGCGCCGCCTACGCCCACGAGGGCCGGGTCTTCGACGTCGAGTACCGCGCCGCCGGGCGCGAGGTGCACGCCGACGTCGCCGGCAGCGGGGGCCTCCTCTACAAGCCCATGGCGCGGTACGACCGGTTCGCCGATCGGTGGCGGGGCGCGTGCAGCTGCCCGGTCGCCGTGGACTGCAAGCACGTGGCCGCCATGCTGGTGGCCGCCCGGGAGAACGGCGTGGGCGCTCCGGCTGACGCCCCGGCGCCCGCCGCCTCGGCCTCCTGGGAACGCGCGCTCGCCGACCTCGTGCCACAGGCGCCGGCGTTTCGGGCGCGGCCGATCGTGCCGCTGGGCCTGCAGTTCCAAGTGGACGACGGTCCGGGCCGGCCGGCGTCGGTGCGCCTGCAGCCGGTGGTGCCCGGCGCGCGGAGCAGGTGGGTGCGCACCGGGGTGTCGTGGCGGAACCTGCCGTACGAGCACTCCGCCAACCGCGACCCGGCGCACGTCACGGCGCTGCTGGACGTCCAGCGCGCCTGCCGGGGTAACGCCGACGGCCCCGGCTGGTCCTACGGCGCCGAGCCGCCGGTGCTGCTGGAGAAGGCCGGCCCCGGCCTGTGGCCGGCGCTGCGGCAGGCGGTGGACGACGGCGTGAGCCTGCTGACCCGCCGGGGCGAGCCGGTGCGCCTCCTGACCGAGCCGGCCGAGCTCGTGGTCGAGGTGCGGGACGACGGCGGCGACCTGCGCGTGCAGACGGTCGCCGAGCTGGCCGACTCCCGCGTGCCGAGCGGAGCACTGATGCTGCTCGGCAGCCCGCCGCACGGCGCCGCGCTGGTGCCCGGCGGGACGGACCTGCTCGGGGGCGTCGTCGCTGGGAGCGGGCTGACGCTCGTGCCGCTGCGGCGGGTGGCGCGGAGCGTCTCGGCGTTCGTGTCGGCCGGCGGCGTCCGGGTGCCGGCCGCTGACCGCGACCGGTTCCTGCGGACCTACTACCCGGCGCTGCGCCGGGCGCTGCCGGTCCGCTCGCCCGACGCGTCGGTGGAGCTGCCCGAGGTGCTGCCGCCGCGGCTGGGCGTGTCGGTCGAGCACGCTCCCGGGCACCGGCTCCGGCTCGATTGGTCGGTGCTGTACCGGACGGGGGAGGAGGTCCGGCGGCTGCCGCTGACCCGCGGCACCGGCGTCGTCGCGGACGCCGGACGCGATCCGGCCGCGGAGGACCGGCTGCTGCGCGCGCTGCCCCCGCCCCCGGAGCGGCTGGCGCGGCTGTGGCGGGGCAGCCCGGCGCGGCCGGTGCCGTCGACGGACCTGTCCGGCGTCGACGCCGCCGTCCTCACCGCCGAGTACCTGCCGCTGCTGGCGGCGGCCGGGGTGGAGGTCGAGCAGACGGGGGAGCCGCCGGACTACCGCCGGGCCGACGGCGCCCCGGTGGTGCGGGTGTCGGCCACCGACGCCGCCGACGGCGACTGGTTCGACCTGGGCGTCACCGTGTCGGTCGACGGCGAGGAGATCCCCTTCTACCTGCTGTTCGCCGCGCTGGCGTCGGGGGAGGAGTACCTGCTGCTGCCCAGTGGCACGTGGGTCGACGTCCGCCGTCCGGAGCTGGACCGGCTGCGCGCGCTCATCGACGAGGCGCGGGCGCTGCAGGAGTCCGACCGGCCGGGGTCCTTGCGGATCACCCGCTACCAGGCCGGGCTGTGGGACGAGCTCGTCGAGCTGGGCGTGGTCGACGAGCAGAGCGAGCGGTGGGAGCGCGACGTCGGCCGGCTGCTGGAGGTGCAGCCCGCGGCGCCGCCACCAGCGCCGGCCTCGCTGGCCGCGCAGCTGAGGCCCTACCAGCTCGAGGGCTACCAGTGGCTGGCGACGCTGTGGGACCTCGGCCTGGGCGGCGTGCTGGCCGACGACATGGGGCTGGGCAAGACGCTGCAGACGCTGGCGCTGCTGTGCCGGGCGCAGGAGGCGGGGGAGCTGACCGCGCCGGTGCTCGTGGTGGCGCCGACGAGCGTGGTGTCGAACTGGGCGCGGGAGGCGGAGCGGTTCGCGCCCGGGCTGCGGGTGGTCACGGTGACCGGTCGCCGGAAGGGGGCGCCCCTAGCTTCGGCGGTGGCGGGCGCGGACGTCGTCGTCACCTCGTACGCGCTGCTGCGGCTGGGCGAGGCCGACTTCCGGGAGCTGCCGTGGAGCGGGCTCGTGCTGGACGAGGCGCAGTTCGTGAAGAACCACCAGGCCAAGACGTACGCCGCCGCCCGCCGGCTGCCGGCGCGGTTCAAGCTGGCGATCACCGGCACGCCGGTGGAGAACGACCTGATGGACCTGTGGTCGATGCTGTCGATCGTCGCGCCGGGGCTGTTCCCACACCCGAAGCGGTTCACCGAGCAGTACCGGGTGCCGATCGAGCGCAACGGCGACCCGGAGCGGCTGGCCGCGCTGCGCCGCCGGATCGCGCCGCTGATGCGCCGCCGCACCAAGGAGCAGGTCGCTGCCGAGCTGCCGCCCAAGCAGGAGCAGGTGCTGGAGGTGGCGCTCGAGCCGAAGCACCGGAAGGTCTACGACACGCACCTGCAGCGGGAGCGGCGCAAGGTGCTCGGCCTGGTCGACGACCTGGACCGCAACCGGTTCACGATCTTCCGGTCGTTGACGCTGCTGCGTCAGCTGGCGCTGGACGCCTCCCTGGTGGACGACGCGTACGCCGGGATCGCGTCGAGCAAGGCCGACGCGTTCCTGGAGCACCTGCGGGAGGTCGTCGCCGAGGGGCACCGGGCGCTGGTGTTCAGCTCGTTCACCGGGTTCCTGGGGACGGTGCGCTCGCGGCTTGAGGATTCGGCGGTGCCGTACGCGTACCTGGACGGGTCGACGCGGGACCGGGACGCGGCGGTCTCCTCGTTCCGGTCCGGCGCCGTGCCGGTGTTCCTGATCAGCCTCAAGGCCGGCGGGTCGGGGCTGAACCTGACCGAGGCCGACTACGTGTTCGTGCTCGACCCGTGGTGGAACCCGGCGGCCGAGGCGCAGGCGATCGACCGGGCGCACCGGATCGGGCAGGACAAGTCGGTGATGGTCTACCGGCTGGTCGCCGCGGACACGATCGAGCAGAAGGTGGTGGCGCTGCAGGAGCGCAAGCGCGACCTGTTCGCCCGGGTGGTGGACGGCGACGACGGCGCGCTGACGGGCCCGCTGACCGCCGAGGACATCCGCGGCCTGTTCGCGTGAGCTGAGCACGTCGGGAGGACCACTTGGCGGATGGGTTCGCGTCCCGCCATTGATCGCTGAGCTGAGCTCTTAGCATCGCGTCTGTGTCAGGCGACCTCTCACTCTTCGGCGATGACTCACCCAGTGAGCCGGTCCCGCCGGCTCCCTCTGAAGCCCCGATCGCGGACTGGCTGATCGACTCCCTCAGAGAAGCCCTGACCGCTCGTGGTCTGACGACGATGGCGGAGCGTCAGCTGGCGATCGAGTCGGCCGCAGGTCGTCCCGTCGACTCCTTGCGGTCGCTCACCCGCGCGGAGGCGCTGCGCGCGTTGTCGGAGCTGTCCCCAGCGTCGTCGGCGGGGGCGCAGTCGACGTCCCGGTGGGACAACCGCGACGAGGACACGTGGATCGACCGACTCTGACGTGGCCTGCGCCGCCGCCGAGAACCCGCGCAGGTTGCCTCAGGCGGACGGCGAATCCGAGTGGCCCGTCGCCAACTCGCCGATCAGCCAATCGGCGAAGGCGGCGGTGGCTTGCGGCTGCGGTGTCGTCAATGACGGGTAGTACGGCTTGTCATTGAGGGTGGGGAAGAGGTTCTTGAGGACCGTGTCCATCTCGCTCACGCGGTCCTCGGTCAAGGATCCGAACTCGACGAAGTAGCCGCGGTTCACGGTCATCTGGCCGGACGTGTAGAGCACGTACACGGATCGCGTCGCTTCTCCCGGGACGTACGGATAGTCGAGGGAGATGGACACCGACCCGGCGTTGATCCGCATGGAAGCGCCCGGCCGCGCTTCCCACGCTGCGAGAATCGCCTGGGCCGAAGCGCGGAAGTCGTTGTCGCAGACTGCCAGGAACGCGGGAACGGAGCGCGGACCTCCGTCCTCCTGGTCGTGCACTGCCGTCAGCCACGTGTTGGGCCGCGCGACCACCTGAAAGCGCGGAACAATGGCAGTTCCGACCCGCTCAGCCGTGAGCTGGACGAGGAAGACTGCGATGCCCTTCTCGGCTCCGAGCTGCTCGTATGCGGAGTTCAGGTAGTCCGCGATGGCCACGAACTCCTGTCCGTGGTCCTCCGCAATCACCACGAGCGCTCGCGCATCGTGCCCGACCGCATACGCCAGCCCTCGGGTGAGGTGGTCGTGGTCAACCCGCAGGTACTGGTTCTCGATTGCGATCCGGCCGCCGTCCGAGGTGCGCGCGAGGATGTCGAGGTTCCGGTTCACCGTCGGTAGGGTCACCTCGGTCCCCAGGAGCTCCAGTGGTCCGAGTCCGAGGCCGTCCAGCCAGTCGAGATTCGCGGCGAGCCACGGGGTGAAGTGCGTGGCTTCCCCGGGCCAGACGGTACGGACACTGACCGGCTCAGGGCGAACGATCCGGCCGATCTGATCAGGCTGTGACATGACGGGAGTATCGGCCAGCGCTTGCTGCGCGTGGTGAAGGGCGCGCAGTACCCGAATTGCGTCGAGCTCGTCGACTTCTGTTTCCTCTGGCACCTCTGTGGCTGGAGAGCCTCGCTTCACCCAATAGCGGTACGACACGGTCCGACTTGCGCGGGTCTGTCACCGCTGCATGTCAGTGTCGAGGGCGCCTTCGTCCACGCAGCCCGAGGAGTACCCCGATGCGCCTGTTCCCGATCTTCGATGCCAAGAGCCTGGCGGAGGAGAACGAGAAGGAGCACAAGTCCATCGTGAAGACCAAGGAAGCGGCGGAGAAGCGGGCTGTCGGGGCGCAGGAACGGCTCGACAAGGCGTATACGAAGGAGTTCGACGGTTACCTGAGCCCATTCGCGGGGCAATTTGCCCGACTGCGGAACGTCGAGCTCAGCGATCTCCCCACGATCACCGCTGTGCCGGAGCTGAAGGCCATGGACGTGAAGCTGCGAGCGGTGGGGATCAAGGCGGTGGAGGGCTTGGCAGCTCTCGCCGGCGGCGGTGCAGCGGGCGCTGCAGCGGGAGGTCTCACCTTCGCCGCGGTGGGGGCGTTCGCGGCGGCCTCGACGGGAACGGCCATCTCTGCGCTGAGCGGCGCAGCCGCGACGAGCGCGACGCTGGCCTGGCTGGGTGGTGGATCTCTCGCCGCCGGCGGCTTCGGAGTCGCGGGTGGCACCGCGGTCCTCGCGGGCGTCGTGGCGGCTCCGGTGTTGATCGCCGCCTACGGCTTTCTGTGGTGGAAGGGCGAGGACGCCTACCAGGACCAAGTGAAGGTCAAGCAGCAACTCGTCGAGGCGAGGAGCGACTTGGTCGTCCAGGTCGCCAAGGTGGATGCCGCAGTGCAGCGCATCAAGGACACCGCGCGCGTCGTTCGCTCGCTCGGTGCTTGCGGCCGACCGCGGCTGCAGAAGTTGACTGACCTGATCGACAGCAATGACGACTACGCCACCTACTCCCCGGCGCAGCGGGCGCTGGTCGCGGAACTCGCCGGGATCGCCACCGCGCTGGCTGCCGTCATCGCGTGTCCGGTCATCGACGACAACGGTCTCGTCACGTCGCTGTCGGACGAGACACTCGCTGCGGCCAACACGCTGGCGGATCGACTCGCGGCATGAATGCCGACCGGCATGACTGCGAGACAGCTAGTCGTCCGTCTGCCTCCTCTGTTGCCTCGGACGCCCTGCGCGAGGAGGCAGCACGACAGGCGGCCGACGCTGCTACCCGGACCGGACGGGAACAGCTGGCCATGCTCCTGCAGCAGCGGGACGTCGCTGCACGCATCGCCGAGCGCTTCTGCAATGTCGCAGAGGCGCAGCGTCAGGGTCATGTCTTCGAGTGGATGCACGAGCTGTCGTTCAACCTCAAGGCCATAGCCGCGGACGACGACGCCCGGCTTTGGGTCACCACGTGGCTCGGACAGCCGCATGACGCTGCCGATCTGCAGCTCTTCGGTCCCTATGGGGAAACCCTTGCCGAGGTCCAAGCGAAGGTCGTCAGCGGAGTGGCGCAACGCCTCGCCCCGGTCAACGGCCTGTCGGCGACCAAGTACGAGGGCATGCAGCTCCTCGTCCCGCAGGACCACGTGGCAAGTACGAAGGACCTGATCGATCGGCGGCTGGCCATGCCAGAGGGTCCGCTGCATGAGCGTTACACGGACGTGGCGGCGCGAGTCACGGACCGGGTTCAGTACGGCGACCTGACCTCGGACCCGGTGACGACGGCCCAGCTGACGGACGCGGCGCGTGATCCTGAAGGGCATGTGTCCGGGCTGATCCGACAGGGACGGCTGAAGGACGTTGCGGTTGGGGGCGCCAGTGCCGCGGCTGTCGCAGGCCTGACCACAGGCCTGGTCGACGTTGCAACGGCATACGTGCGAACGGGGTCCCTCGATGACGTGGCTTGGCCGGAACTGGCCCGCCGTGCGGCGCAGCGTGCGCTGCAGGCGGGTGCCGTTGCCGCTATCGCGGAAGGGATCTCGGGAGCGGCGCAGCAGGCATCGGCTAATGGCGCCGGGCACTGGACCGAGTCCCTGGTGGACGGCGGCCTGGACTTCGCGATGGGCACCGCGGTTGTCGAATTGGCAGGCGTTGCCCTGGGCGTAGCCACTGGTCGACTCTCGGCTGAGGAGGCGGCCTGGGCGGCGGCAGAGGCCCTGACCAAGTCGCTTGCCGGATGGGCTTGTGCGGCCGTCGGGCAGTGCTTGATCCCCATCCCGGTCGTCGGTGCGGTCATCGGCAGGGTGGTCGGGCAGTACGGAGCAGCCATGATGATCCAAGGCCTGCGACTGGCAGTCCTCGCGCGAGATCGATCGGCGGCCTGGGATGCGGAGTACGAGGCGCTACTCCGGCACACAGCGGAGATGCAGGCTGTGGCAGCCGCTGAGCTACACGAGGTGGACGAGCTACTCGCCGCCTATGAGACGGGCTTCCGGAGCCATGTCCTGCCGCGACTCCGCTCGCTACAGGGCCTCGTCGACACCGGTCATCCGGACGAGGTGCTGGAGCACCTCGGAGCCCTGACACGCTCGTACTGCGGGACGCCGCTCTTCTCATCGCTGGCGGAGTTCGACGCACTCATGGTGGAGAACACGTTCACCCTCGTCTTGAGCCTGAATCCCCGATAGACGCGTGGGCCGGCGCCTGCCACCCCTGGTGTAACCAGTGAAGCGCATGGGCGTGTGGTGACGTCCCGACGGCGCGGGATGGTGGCTTGCCGGCGGACGTGCTCCATGCTGCAAACCGAACCGTCTCGAAACAGAGCCGCACCGGTGTGGCAAGCGGAGCTACCTGCAGCGGCGTTGGACGTTCAACCGATGGACTGGAGTGGGTGTGGGTTCTCTGAGTACCGGCGGCGGCAGCAGTGCTGTAGCCGCCTCCGCGCACGCCGGGTGTGAGCGCTTCCGTCGGACCGATCCGCTCATCACGAAGATGAGTCGGCGCAAACTAGCGTCTGACGTCGGGGCCGCCGACCTCGCAGTGGGGATTCCGGAGGCCCGCTGGATGCGGGCGATGACCTTCGAGCGGCTCGTCCACTCCGAGCGCTTCGTGTCCGAGTTGCTCACCAAGGCCGTGGGACAGCTGGGCTTGCCTCGACCTGAGGCCATCCGTCGCGCGTCCGGCAAGGTCTCGGTCGATGTGACGGCCACCGAGCTGAGCGTCGCGCATTCCAGGGCGGTCACGGACCGCCACGCCACCATGCTGACCGAGTTGGCCGTTCCCTTCCTCGACCTCGAGGGAGAGGCCGATGCGACGCCGACCAAGCCGGACTTCGCCATCGTGTGTCCTCGCGAGGAGACCGGCGGCGTCGTGGGGTCGTGGCTGGTGATGGGAGATGCGAAGGACTACGAGCGCGTTCGCTCCCGCATCGATGACGCCCGCCTGCTCAAGGGCTTCCTGCAGGTCGCGCTCGGCGCAGAGTCAGCGCGGGCCTGGAGCAAGTTGCCCGTGGGCATGGCTGTTCACGACCACGGAACGCTCGCCGTGCCGCGGAACGCGTTCCTCCAGCCGGAGGCCGTTGTCGAGCGGCTCAATGACCATCGAGCGGAGGTGCGTACCCGCGCTCGCGAGCGCACCGAGGCGCTGGCGGCCGTCGCCCAGGATAAGGAGGTTCTCACTGACCTCCACCAGTACCTCGGTCACCTCGAGGCGACCTACGACCCCAGCTCCTGCCCGACGTGCAACCTCTTCGTCTACTGCCGCAAGGAGCTACGGCAGACAGGGACGGCGGAAGCACTTCTCATCGAGCTCGGGATCGAGCGCCTGACGAGGCCCGCCGTCCGGGGCTTGATTGACAACACCGACGTGATCGGTGTCGTCGCACCTCAGGTGGTCGCCAACGTGCAGGCGACCGTCGCCGGCCTGCCGGTGTGGACGACACGGCGTCGCATGGACCCAGTTGGACTGCCCGGAAGCATCAACGTCGTCCTGGCGAAGTCCGACGCGGCTGCGCTTGGCGTTCACGGCATCGCAGTCCAGCGCGTTGGTAAGAACGGGCCGGAGGCATGGCGGCGACGGGTCTTCGCTGAACCACAGGCGCCACAGACCCGCCTCGGAGTCATGGGGCTCCTCGGCGAGGCCATCCGCCAGGTTCGGGAGGCCGGTGACGGCCCGGTCCATCTGGTGGTCCCGGACAAGCCCACCGCGGACGTCCTCGTGTCGATGGCGGATTCGCTGGCGGGCGTGGAGCTCAGCCGACTTCGGTGGCAGCGCGACCTCGATGAAGGACGGCCGGTGCTGACCTTTGACGGGGAGCCGGCGGAAGTGCCGGCTGCGCTCGAGGAGGACCAGCGCCTCGCAGTGAGCTTCTTCCTCGAGGCGGACCGGGCGCGGGCTATGTCCCTGCGCAGCGCCATTGTCGACCTGCGGGGAGTCCTAGCCACTCACGTCATTGCTGGCGGACCGACTACGGACAGCGGGCGTCTTGACTACCTGGTCCGCTGGGCGGAGGCGCCTGCGGCACTCGATCACCGCGACCTGTCCGATAAAATCGCTGAACAGAAGCACACGCCGGGCGCGCGGCTGTCCAACACTGCTTCGGACGACATCCATGCCGCCTACCGCAGGCGGACGACGGACCCCGAGCGGTACAGCGAACGCGTCGACGCGGCGCTGGACTACCGCATGGACGTCGTCGAACGAGCCATCAAGGTGCTGGAGACTCTCGGTGTGTCTCGGCTCCGGGACGTGCATCGAGCACTGGAGATGGACGCCCAGGAGGTCTGGGGACGTCGTGTCGCCCTGCACGCCTCCGACCTCGTCCGCTTCTCACGGACCTTTCCGGCCTGGCGCAACGCGCAAGTGGACATGCTCGATGCGGACAGCAGGTGCTTCGCACAGCTGACGATGCTGGGGGACGTCGACTGCGCTCTCGAGCGAGCTCAAGACGCCGGTGTGCGAGAGCTCGCCGTCGCTGAGGTGCTGAGCGTCAGCCCCCTCCGGCTGTCGGTCGCGTCCCGACGGCTCGGCGACGGCGCGGAGGTCGTTGCGCTGCACGTCAACGATCGGCCGATCGTCGAGGAGGGATTGACCACTCTCCAGGTCCAGAAGGGCAGCTTCAAGTTCGGTCAGGTGCCGCTGGGGCGTCTTGCTCGAGAGGACGGGGTCGACGGCCTCCGCTGGTTCCCCGGTGTGCCGATCTCGCTGGCGGTGGGAGACCGCCTGATCCTGGCGGACGCGGGATGGTTCAAGACCTTCCGGTCCGGCCACGAGATTGCCGTCGATCGGCCCAAGCTCGACGAGCGAGCGGCGCCCAAGGCCACGTGCACTCCGTCGTCCTACACGGCCGACCCTACGGTTCACCGGTGGTGCTGCCGCCCGCACGAGGACGCCGAGGCGGAGTGGTCGGACACCCTGGCGGCACGGCGAGCCCGCGGGGAGCTCAATCCGCAGACCTGGCCACCCCTCATCGACGAGGACCGCTTCGACGTGGGCCAGGACGAGTCCGAATCGGTCGCTGTCACCCCGCCGAACACCGTGCCGGCGAACCTGACCCTCGACGACCTCGAGTAGGCCACTGATGACGATCATCTTCTCGGCACCCGTGCAGACAAGCATCGGCGGCCGCCACCATGCCGAGGCCGCAGCGGGTAATTCGGCGGCCGCCGAGCGGGCCATCGACGCTCTTCGCGACGCGCTGGCTGGGACGGGGCAACACGACAAGATCCTCCTCCGCGCCGCGGCGGGCGCAGGCAAGTCGCATGCACTGGTGCGCATGGTCAACCAGGCACTGCAGCACCCGCAGTGCTCGAGGGTGGGCATCACAGCTTTCGCCAACAAGCAGGTCTTCCCACTGGCGGGCCGGCTCGGGGACGAACTCGGACCCGAGAACGTCTGCCTCTTCGTCGCGCGGGACCGCCGGTCCGACGTCCCCCCGGACGTGATGAGCAAGGTGACCATCGCCGTCAGCACGTCGGAGATCCCGTCGACCGCGCAGGTCGTACTCGGGACCTCTCATAAACTGGGGGCGTTCGGTGAACGAGGGCGCCTGTTCAACCACCTCGGCGCCGCGACCAACGGCGAACGCATCTTCGACGTCCTCATGGTCGACGAGGCGTGGCAGCTGGCTCTGCACCGCTTCAACGCGGTGGAGGGTCTCGCGCCCGTCGTCGTGGGTGTTGGCGATGTCGGTCAGCTGCCGCCGCTCGACCCAGGTCAGAACCCGTGGCGCGGCGACCCCGGCTACAACCCTTTTCGCGCGTGGCCGACCGCATTCGAGGACCTGCCGACGACCTTCGTGGTCGACCTGCCGGCCGTCTGGCGGCCTACCGCTGAGCAGCTGCCCCTGTGGCGCGCCTTCTACAGCGACTGGGACGAGCTCGACTGCGTCGCAGCGCCCGGGGACCGGACGATCGAGCTCCCGGCGCTGAGCGAGGACGCGGCGGACGTCTGGAGCGCCGTGGCGACCGGGCGCCCGACTCTGTTGGAGGTCGACGGGCTGGACGAACCTGACGCGGCGGACATCGACCCGCCGCTGCTGGCCGTCGTCGAGGAGCTCCTGCTCGAGCTGCTCGAGGGGGGCTTCACGGTCGTCGAGCGGCGGTACGACGGTGTCGGCCAGCCGCAGGATGAGGTGCGCGTCGACTCAGGGGCGCCGAGCGGCGATCCGTTGATTGTCATCCTCGCCACGCGGAACCAGGCAGTGGACGACGCCGCGGAAATCGCCGAGCGGTTGTGCGAGAAGCTGTCACTGCCGGACGGTGTCATCCAGGCCTCCACGGTGGACTCATGGCAGGGCCAGACGAACCGCCTCACGGTCGGCATCCACCCGCTGTCCGGTGCGTCGAAGTTGGACGACTTCAACTCAGCGTTCGGACGGCTGGCGGTGACGTGCACCCGGGCGACGCACGGCCTGCTGATGGTGGCTCGCGCCGGGCTGGACGATCTGCTGGACGCCGCGCCCCCTCGGCCAGGAACGCCCTTCGGGGAGCCCGGCCCTCGATCACTGCCGCGGCAGACTCACCAGCGCATCCTCGAGGCCTTCGCGCGCGGCACATGGCAGCGCGACCAGGAGGAGGAGTCGTGAACGCATAGCACCTATGCCGGGAACTCGACCACCTAGGGTGTCCGCGGAACGACGGGGGAGTGGAATGACAAAAGAGCGTGGTCGCCGATGACTGAGACGCTGGAGAGCCCGATCCTCAACGGGCCGTACGACCCGCCGGCCCGGTACTACGAGATGGGTTCCAGCGGGCGGACCAGCAAGATCCTCGACGGACGCCGGCCCAGCGAGTCGTACATACCCATCCCAGCAGCCCGCAAGGGCAACGTGAGCGCGACGGGCTTCGTTCAGGACGCCATCGACTTCGACCTGACGGGTGAGCGGCGCGAGCGCAACAGCTTCGTCAACGACCTCCGCCGCGAGGTCGAGCGATGGCGGCACCGCGACTACGAGCGCGTGACGCCCACCAGTCGCAAGCTCCTTCAGCATTGGGCGGATCCAACCCGTGAGAACCGCGTCCTGTTCGCCCAGCGGGAGGCGGCCGAGACCGCGATCTTTCTCGCCGAGGTAGCCGGCCGGCACGGTTACGCCGACTGGCGCCGGCAGATCGACGAAGCAAACGCCGACCACAACTCGGGGCTGCCGAGGGTCGCACTCAAGATGGCCACGGGATCCGGCAAGACCGTGGTCATGGCGATGCTTATCGCCTGGCAGACCGCCAACAAGGTGCTCAGGCCGCGAGACGCGCGCTTCGCCAAGCGGTTCTTGATCGTGGCGCCCGGCATCACCATCCGGGACCGACTCCAGGTGCTGTACCCCGGCCACCCCGGCAACTACTACGACGAGCGTGACCTGCTGCCGTCAGACCTGCGCGCCGCGGTTCAGCAGGCACAGATCGTGATCACCTACTACCACTCCTTCTTGCTGCGCGACGCGAAGGAAATCAAGGGCGTCGCCTCCAACACGAAGAAGATCCTCCTCGCCGGCAAGGCGGAGGATCCTTTCAAGGAGACGCCGGAGGCCATGGTGGCCCGGGTCCTGCGCGATTTCGCGGGCCGCAACGAGCAGATCGTGGTCTTCAACGACGAGGCGCACTACTGCTATCAGGACAAGCCGATTCCCGCAGCGAAGGGGGCGCCGGCGTCGCAGACCAAGGAAGACTTGGAGACGGCGCGCGTCTGGTTCAAGGGCCTTCAGGCGATCCAGCGCAAGGTCGGCATCAAGGCGATCTTCGACCTGTCAGCGACGCCGTTCTACCTCGGCGGCTCCGGCTACTCCGAGGGCTACATCTTTCCGTGGGTGGTCAGCGACTTCTCCCTCATGGACGCCATCGAGTCAGGCATCGTGAAGATCCCGCGAACGCCTGTGGACGACGACGCGACCGGCGACCTGGTCACCTACCTGCGGCTCTGGGACCACATCGGCGCCCAGCTCCCGAAGAAGAAGCTGTCGTCCACCGAGTCGTTGCACGGCTGGGTCCCCCCGGCCGAGCTCGAGGGAGCGCTCAAAAGCCTCTACCGCAGCTACACCAAATCATTTGACCACTGGGAACGGACGCTCAAGGAGCACGGCGAGCCGCCGCCCGTGTTCATCGTCGTCTGCCCCAATACGGTCGTCTCCAAGCTGGTCTACGACTACATCGCCGGCAAGGACGCGGACGGCGGTGTGCTCGTCCCCGGAGAGCTCGAGCGGTTCAGCAACGTCGAGAACGGCCGCTTCCTGACCCGACCGCGGACGATCCTCGTCGACTCTGCGCAGCTGGAGTCCGGCGAGGCGATGAAGGCCGACTTCAAGCAGGCCGCGGCCGCCGAG
Source organism: Blastococcus sp. CPCC 205250 (assembly GCF_019799925.1). Classification (GTDB taxonomy): domain Bacteria; phylum Actinomycetota; class Actinomycetes; order Mycobacteriales; family Geodermatophilaceae; genus Trujillonella. The sequence goes on from NZ_JABGCG010000014.1 coordinate 74,917, forward strand.
ATCGAGGCTTTCAAGGCGGACTTCCGGCGCCGCAACCCGGGCGCGGACGCCGACGCCCTCACTGACGAGGACCTCCTCCGCGAGGTGATGAACACCGTCGGCAAGAAGGGCAAGCTCGGCGAGGGCGTGCGCTGCGTCGTCAGCGTCGCCATGCTCACCGAGGGCTGGGACGCCAACACGGTGACCCACATCCTCGGCATCCGCGCCTTCGGCAGTCAGCTGCTGTGCGAGCAGGTCGTCGGTCGTGGACTCCGCCGCCGCTCGTACGCACTCGGCGAAGACGGCAAGTTCGAGCCCGAGTACGCCAACGTCTACGGCATCCCCTTCGCGTTCATCCCGAGCGATAAGCCCGCCCCCGATCCGCTGCCCAGGCCGCCGGCAATCATGGTCGAGTCATTGCCGGGCCGTGAGCACCTGCGCATCGAGTTCCCCAAGCTCGACGGCTACCGAGTCGAGATCCCAGACGAGCAACTCATGTTCGACGCGATGACGACCGATCGTTTCGCGATCGGTCCGAGCACCGTGCCGACGCGAACGGACGTCGAAGGCGTCGTCGGTGAGGGCGAGACCGTCACTGACGACGAAGCGCAGGGGCGGCGCCGGCAGGAGGTCGCCTACCGCCTTGCGGCCCGGCTCCTGCGTACCCACCTCACCGCGCTCGGGAAAGACCCGCGGCCCTGGCTGTTCCCGCAGCTGGTGAGGATCGCGCAGCAGTGGCTCGAGCAGTGCGTGGACGTTGCCCCCGGGTATGCGATCGGGCACCTGATGACCTCGATGGAGGGCCAGGCCGAGGCTGCGGAGGCCATCCACCGGGCGATCGCTGTTCAGGTGGGCAACCGGCGGGAGCGGCTGCGCCCAATGATTCGGCGCTTCGATCCGGTCGGTTCGACGGCCGAGATCGCCTTCCCGACCCGTAAGGCTGTCGTGCCGGCCGAGAAGTCTGAGGTCAGTCACGTGACTCTGGACGGCAAGGACGGCAACACCTGGGAGCAGCTGCTGGCGGCCGAGTGTGAATTACACCGGGACGTCCTGTCGTACGTGAAGAACGACCACCTCGGCTTCGTGATCCCGTATGTGCACAAGGGGCGGACCCATTCGTACGTCCCCGACTTCCTCGTTCGGCTGAAGCATCGTGAGGACGACGTGGTCCGAACGCTCATCATCGAGGTCTCCGGTGGGCAGAAGAGCCCCGGCCCGACCAAAGCCAAGGCCGACACGGCGCGCGACCAGTGGTGCGTGGCGGTGAACAACCACGGCGGCTTCGGACGCTGGGGCTACGTGGAGATCACCACCATGCTGGGCGTCCGCGACCGACTCTCCGAGGCCATTGCCTCGCTGTACGCCGACGACCCCATCGTCGGTGATCCCGATCTGCTCGACTATGACGAGGTCTCACGTGGTGCGTAAGCCGAACGGTCCAAAGCTGCCGACGCCGGTCGAGGCGATTGAGCACCGGGACACCCGGGTCAACCTGCCGACAGCCGACGCTGTCGAGGACTTCGGGACGCCGGAGCTCGAGGCGATCCGCACGGTGGCCTTAGCGCGGGACCCGAGCCTGGACCCGCAGCTCATCTGGAAGGGCAAGTACCCAGACGGTGACCCGGCGGCCGGCACCGACCTGACGGTCGACGCCCCGCCCATCTACATCCAGGAGAAGGTCGACCCGCGGGTGTTGGTGGAAAACTTGCGCAGGACCGCTGCGCCGGGCGAGTCGGAGCCCGAGCTGTCGCTGTTCGAGACGTTCGACGGACTCGACGAGCTTGACGTGGTCGACTTCTACAAGCACCAGGCCAACTGGTCGAACCGAATGATTTTGGGCGACTCGCTTCAGGTCATGGCGTCCCTGGCTGACTGCGAGGCACTCCGCGGCCAAGTGCAGATGGTGTACATCGATCCTCCATACGGGATCAAGTTTCAGTCCAACTGGCAGGTCTCGGCCCGGAGTCGCAGTGTCAAAGACGGAAAGTGGGAGGATGCGGCTCGCGAAGCGGAGCAAATCCGGGCTTTTCGTGATACTTGGGACCTTGGCATCCATTCTTACCTTTCCTACTTACGGGACAGGCTGACGATTGCACGAGAGCTGCTTACGGAGAGCGGTAGCTGTTTTGTGCAGATCGGCGATGAGAATGTCCATCTCGTTCGCGCCTTGATGGATGAGATCTTCGGCAGTGAGAACTTTGTGGTCACGATCGTCTTCAAGAAGAAGAGTGCTACCACTCCAACGGACCCGATCAACGATCACATCGTCTGGTACGCCAGAAATAGAGAGTTCGTCCGGGCGCGTGCCACCGTCGAGCGGCGGCCGCAGCCTGAGCCGGGTTCACGATTCAACACGCTGATCGAGCCGAACGGGACTCTTCATCGAACGTCCCGAATGACGCCAGAGCGGATCACTGAGCTCGAAGCTCGCGGCTCTGACTGGGCCCGGGTGAACTATCCGCTGGTGAGCCAGGATCGAAGTGAGCGTAGTAAGGACTTCGAGTGGAACGGGCGCACGTTCAGCTGTGGTCGAAATGGTCACTGGCGGTTCGACCCTGATACACACATGCGCGTCCTGGCTGCGGCGGGACGCCTATTCGATGGCGGAGGAAGGTCGCTAGGCGGGGTGATGAAGTGGTCCGACTGGCCGTACGTTGTTCGATCCAACCTCTGGACCGACGTCCATAGCGAGCAGGACCCGACCTATGTGGTTCAGACGCACACGAAGGTCATCGAACGCTGCATGCTGATGTGCACCGACCCTGGTGATCTCGTACTCGACCCGACTTGCGGTTCGGGCACAACGGCGTTCGTGGCCGAGCAGTGGGGTCGGCGGTGGATCACCGTAGATACATCTCGCGTGGCCCTGGCTCTTGCGCGCCAGCGTTTGATGGGAGCCAAGCTTCCGTATTTTCTCTTGGCTGACTCGGTCGAGGGCCGTGCGAAGGAAGGCGAGCTGGTAGGCAAGCCATTGCCGCCGGCTGAAGTCAACAACGACATCCGCCAGGGGTTCGTCTACGAGCGAGTTCAGCACATCACACTGAAGTCCATCGCGAACAACCCGGATGTCCGAGAAGGTATGTCTCGTGCGGAGATCGACGCCGCAATCAAGAGGCACGCTGACTTTGAGGTCCTTTATGACCAGCCGTACGAGGACAGGACGAAGGTCCGCGTCACCGGACCTTTCACGGTCGAGAGCTTGTCGCCGCATCGGTCGCTAGCGTTCGCGGGTGGCCCCGACGATGTGGAGCACCGGGAGACGATCAGCGAGCAGACCGCGGCGGAAGATGCAGCCGGGCCAACCTTTGAGCAGTCGATCCTGGACAACCTTGCGAAGGCTGGCATTCAGAACGGCAAGCGCAAGGAGCGGATTCACTTCGCCGGGATCGAGCCGTATGCCGGGATCTATATTCAGGCGATCGGGGAGCGCGCTGAGGCGGCTGAGGTTGAGGAGGCTGCCCCGAGCCGGGTTGGCGTCGCGATCGGGCCGCAGTACGGAACCGTATCCCCGACCTTCATCAAGTCCGCGGCTCGGGAGGCGATCCGGGCCGGGGACATGGATCTGCTGTGTGTGCTGGGTTTCGCCTTTGATGCGCAGGCAACCGAGGTTACCGAGTCCGACGGGGTGACGGTCGAGAGCACAGATGAGGGATTCGCGTCTGTCGCCGGCGAGCGCACCGTGGGGCGCATCCGCGTGCTGTTGGTCCGCATGAACGTCGACCTGCTGATGGGGGAGGACCTCGCCAAGACCGGCGCAGGCAACCTTTTCACGGTGTTCGGCGAGCCCGACATCGAACTGCGCTCCAACGACGCAGGCCAGGTCGTCGTCGACCTCAGGGGCGTTGACGTCTTTGACCCCACGACCGGCGAGATCCGCAGCGACGACACCAGCCAGATCGCGCTGTGGATGATCGACACGAACTACAACGAAGAGTCGTTCTTCGTCCGGCACTGCTACTTCACCGGCGGAAATGACCCGTACAAGCGGCTCAAGGCGGCGCTGAAGGCAGAGATTGAGCCGGACGCCTGGGAGTCGCTCTACCGCACCGAGTCCCGGCCGTTTGACAAGCCTGAGACCGGCAAGATCGCCGTCAAGGTCATCAACGACTACGGCGACGAGGTCATGAAGGTCTTCACCGTCTGACGGTTGCGCCGGTAGTGGCACGAAGGAGGGGCGAGCAGCAGCGGCTGCTCGCCCCTCCTTGTGTCAGTGAGCGACCCGGCAGAGCGACTTCACGTCGCAACGGCGGCAGACAGCGCCCGGCTTGGGCGGGTAGTGTCTCTGCCGAAGGCCCTCGAGCACGGTCCCGACCTTCGCCTCGGCGGCCGCTATGGCGCCGGTATGCACCTCGACGGCGTCCCGCGACCCCTTCTTCAGGTCGTGCACGTAAGCACCACGGACGTCGAGCCCCTCGCGGCGTCCGGCGTCGGCGTACACCTGGAGCTGCAAGTCGTGGCCACCGGCCTCACCGGTCGACGTCTTGTAATCGACGATCGCGAGCCCGGTGGTGACGCCGCCTTCCTGGTCGAGGATGACGTCAGCCCGGCCAGATACCACCGCGTCGCCGAGATGAAGCTCGAACGGTCGTTCCGTCATCCACACCCGCTGCAGGTCCGACGAGTGGTCAGCGATGTAGCGGTTGACGAGGCGCCGGGCGGCGTCCTTCATCTCTTTGTGGGCCGCCTTGTTGGCTGCCGGGAGGAAGAGCTCCTCGTCGAGGATCTTGTCCACCGTGGTGGAGTCGGGGGCCGACCCGGTCGCCTTGGTGTGCTCGGCGATGGTCCGCATGACGTGATGCACGGCCTTGCCGTAGCCGAGCTCGGGAGCGAGCGTCGGCTGGAAGCCGAGGACCGTCCGTAGGCGGTAGGCCAAGCCGCACTCGTCGTAGGCGGCCAGCTCGCTGAAGGTGACCTGCAGCAAAGCGGCGCCGTCCGCGCCCGCCGAGTTCAACGCTGGCACCTGGAGCGGCGAGGCGACAAGGAGGCCGCCCGGCATCTCGTCCCAGTACGGAGACGATGCAACCCGGTTCTTGGTCACCCGCTCGTGACGGGACAGGGAAAGCCAGTCCCGGGCTCGGGTCATCGCCACGTAGAACAGCCGGCGTTCGTCGGCGTCCGAGCCCTCGTAGCGATCAGCGTCGAACAGGGTCCGATTGATCAACCACGGCCGCACCTGCCCCGTCCGCCGCGATGGGAAGCGCCCCTTCGTCAGGGAGGGCACGAAGACCGCAGGCCACTCGAGGCCCTTGGCACTGTGCACCGTCGTCAGGTCAACGGCATCAGTGTGGACGTCCGGTTCGCCGTCAAAGCCCTCGTAGGCGCCGTTGGCGTAGTTGACGATGTGGATCGCGAGATTCTTGTAGTACCAGACGCCGCGGTCCTGGCCACCGACTTGCTCACCCGATGCTGCATCGTCCGGACGTGCCCGGCGCCGGACCGACTCATAGTCGGCGAGAAGCGTGGTGAACCGCGCCAGCGTGCCGAGGCGAGCGATGGACCGGGGGTCGTCGTGGTCCCACTGCTTACACCCGAGGACGTCGACGAGCTCATAGAAGTCACGGACGAGGTCAACGCGACGCGACTCCTGGGTCACGGCGTTCTTCCACTGGCGGAGGAGCTGCCGGACCTGGCTTCCGACTCCCGAAGCAAGTCCGAAGGCGAGCGCGTAGCCCGCGACGAGGTCGTCCTCCGTGACCGCCTGCGACTGCACGCCGAAGCCCGCTGGCCGGTAATCGAAGTCGACCAGCCAGCAGTAGGTCTTGCCGAGGACTTCGGCCTCCGCCCGGTCGAAGAGGCCGGTACGGCCGGCCGGCTGGACCGGCACCCGCGCATCCTCGAGAGCCTGCAGCAGAGCGGGGTAGCTCGTGCGGCTGCGCACCAGGATCGCGATGTCTCGGTAGGCAAGTCCCTGGCGGTGCAGATGGACGACGGCGTCCGCGATCTCGGCGGCCTCGTCCTCCTCGTACTCCTCGAACCACGTCACGACCTCTGTGCCCATGGCCGGCCGGGTGGCGGTCATGACCTTGGCGAGACGGCCGGGGATGGACTGCGCGAAGGCGTCTGCGGTGTCAACGATGGTGGGGCGGCTGCGGCGGTTGGCCGTAATAGAGAAGGACGCGACGTTGGGATACCGCTGGGCGAACGAGGTGATGTTGCCGACGTCAGATCCGCGCCAGCCGTAGATTGCTTGATCGTCGTCTCCCACCACGACCAGGCTGACCTTGGGTCCGGTCAGCCGCTGAATGAGCGCTTCCTGGGCTGGATTGACGTCCTGATACTCGTCGACGATCAAGTGGCGCAGGTCGGCGAGGACGCTGTCGCGTACCTCTGGCTTGTCGAGCTCGGCTACGGCGCGGGCGATCTGCTGGCCATAGGTCAGGAGCCGGTACTTCTCGAGCGCGGCGTAGTAGCGCTCGAGAACGCTTCGAAACGGGTCCTGTAGCTGGCTCGGGACGATGAGCTCGTTCTCGACGACGTCCAGGTTCTCGAGGAACGCCCGGATGGACTTGAAGAGCGTTCCGCTGATGTCCTTGATCTGCAGCCGGGTCGCCTCGCGGACGAGGAAGGCTGTCAGCTGGTTCTCGTCGAGGACGTCGTAGGTCTCGTATCGGGGGACGTACGTCTGAAGCAGCCGGAAGCAGTACGCGTGGATCGTCCCCACATAGAGCCCGCCGAGCCGGTCGAGGGCCTGCGGGCCTAGCCGCTCGGCCACGCGCGCGCTGATGCGCTCCTTGAGCGAGGCCGCGGCGCGCTCGGTGAACGTGAAGGCGACGATGCTGCTGGCCGGCTCCCCCTCGGCCAGTAGCGCGGCCACCCGCTGGGAGACGACCTCGGTCTTGCCGGAGCCAGCGCTCGCGATGATCTGGACGTGGCTGCCGCGGTGCTGAACGGCGGCTAGCGCTTGTCCTTCGAGAAGTGGAGCTGACATGGCATCCCCCTGCGATGTCGGACGACGGAACTCAAGAGGCGGCGGAGACTCCTCGAGTCGCCGACCTGAGCTGCGGTGTCATGAGATGAGGCCGAACTTCCTCCGCAGTCGGGGAGTGAGCTGGCCATCAAGTCGCCGCCAGGTTTCGTCCCGCTCTGCCAGCTGCTCCTGCAGCTGGGCGCTGCGATCAAGGCGCTGAGCCATAGTCGCGATGTCACTTCGCAGGTCGCTTAGCGAGGTCACGACAGAACTGACCTGAGCCTCCAAGGACGTCATTCCCGCCGTCACCCGTGCTTGCTCCTCGGCAATCTGCGTGACCCGGCGTCCATGCTCGTCGACCTGCTGTCCCAGCCGGCTGACGTGCTCGTTCACCTGGCTGAGATCCGTGCTGCCGAGGAATGTCGCTGCCGTATCCAGCGCAGCAGCCGTCGTTGAGTGCGCAGCCTCGGTCGTCGACGTGGACTCGGCGACTCGAGCCACCAGCGCGGTGAGAGCCTCCGCAGCTTGCTCAATCGACGCCGCGGCAGCGTTGGCGGTGTCCCGCGCGAGGGACAGAGCCCGGAGCTGTTCCGCAGCCTGTGCCAGCGCCTGTTCCGCGTCGGAGTAGCGGCGCAGCACCGCATCGACCGTCAATCCCGTGGGCGTCGCACTCACGTCCATGCTCCTTCTGTCGTGGCCTGCGCAATGCGTTCGAACGAGTTCCTGAGACGGCTGGGGAGCAGTACCGCTGCGAAGGTGGGCGCGTCCGTCTCCACCCCGCTGGCTGCGACCGCGTCCATGACGGCGCTCTCAGGGAGCGCCCCGGCGGCGAGCGCTGACGCGGTCGCGACGGCGGCCGCTTCAGCGTGCTTGCTCCTGGCGCACTGGCGAAGGAGCCACTCGACCAGCGACTCGAGATCGCTCGCGGAGCAGTCGTAACGCAGGTGTGCCGACCGTATTGCCGCTTCAATATTGGATGAGAACTCACGGAGCTCACCCGAGGGATCGAAGGCTTCCGCGAGGGCCCTAGCCAGCAGAAGGCCTGGGTGATCCGGATACGACCCGAGCAGCCGCGCGGCTCCTCCCCGCCATTCGCGCGCCTCCTCCACCGTGGCGACGGAGTCGAGAGCCGCGTACCACGACTCGAAAGTGAATGGCTCGTCGTCAATCAGACGCTCGAGTAGGGGAGCGATGTCGCCCTCGGTCAGGTATTCCAGGATGCGCTGCCGCAGCTGGGCGTCATCGCTGCACTCACGGGCAGCCAGCCACATCTCGCGAAGTGATCGCCTTCGGGCCCGTTCGACGGTGTCGTACACGAACTCGATGAGAAGCTCAGCGCAGGCGAGAACCACCTCGCGGGGCTTCTCGAATGACCTCTCGTCGAGCGCTCGCCGAATGACCGGCACGCGCCCTGGCTGGGACATCTCGACGTAGGTCAGGAACGAGGTGATGATGTCGTGGCCCGCGCCACCGGAGAGTCGGAGATCGAACTTCTTCCCGCCCCAGTCGACGAGGTAGTCGTCGACGACTCCGAGGATGACGAGCCGATGCAATGCCCGCTCGCGAGAACCCCGATCGGCACTCATCGGCACAGCGACAGAACGAGGCAGGTCGAGGTCCCCGATCACGTCGATCAGATCAGCGATCTGTGCCAGCTCCTCCGTCACGCCGGTGAAGGTGTTCAGGTGGAAGAACAGCATGCGCTGCACGTCGTCGGCGTCGGCGCGCGCTGTCCTGTCCCGGCCCTCACGTGCCGTCTGGAGGTCCGCATCCTCGTCGAGGATCCGGCGTGTATGCGATTCATCGAACTCACTGAAGACGAGGACGCACCGCGCGGGCTCGCGGTCACGACCCGCTCGACCGACCTCCTGGTAGTAGGACTCGATCGAACCCGGTATGCCGTAGTGGACGACGTACCGGATGTTCGGCTTGTCGATGCCCATTCCAAACGCCTTGGTGGCCACCAGAACTGGCGCCTCGTTGCTCTTGAAGCGTCGCGCGTTGTCGCGCTTGACGGTCTCCCAGCGTCCCGCCTCCATCCCCCGGGGCGCGCTACCCGAGAAGAAGGGGGTGGGAGAGCCGGTCAGCGCGGTAATCCGCTGAGCCACCGTCGTCACGCCGTAGTCCCCGTTGACGTGTGGCACGAAGACGACTCCCGACATCGTCCGGTCACCGCGGGCGCGGTAGAACTCGTTGGCAGTCATCGCAAACGCCCCGGGGAGCGCACGGAGCACTCCGGACAGAGTTGCGCTTGCTTCGCCCGGCATGGTGCGTCGGATGTCGAAGGCCAGCTCCGGCCTGTCGAACGTCGCTGGCTTGACGAGGCTGTTCTCGGTTTGATTGGTGATCGTCAGCTCGTTGAGAACATCCCGCAGCACGGCGCGAGAAGCGGTGCCCGTCAAAGCCAGCAAAGGCGGTGCGGTGTCGCGGGAGTCTCGGCATACGCGGCGCAACACCCGGCCGAGGTTGAGATAGGACGTGCGAAAGTCATGGCCCCACTCGGAGACGCAGTGGGCCTCGTCCACCACGCCCAGGTTGATGGGTGTGACGGCACTGAGCTCTCTCAGAGCGTCCCTGAAGCTCTGCTGCTGCAGCCGCTCCGGAGCCACGAAGATGAACAGTGCGTCGCCGGCTGCGACCTGCTCGAGCGCTCCAACCGTGTCGCCCGAGGCCGTTGTCTGACTGGAGATGCCGACTGCACGATCGATTCCGTGGCTCCGAAGCCCCTCGATCTGGTCCTCGATGAGCGCGACCAGCGGATCGACGACAAGGGTCCGGCCAGGAAGGCACAGTCCGGCCAACTGGTAGATCAGGCTCTTCCCTGCGCCAGTCGGCAGCAGGACCGCGCAGTCGCGTCCGTGGAGGACTTCCCGCACAGCCTCGAGTTGGCCCTCGCGGAAACCTGGCTTGGCGAAGACGCTCTGCAGGAGGAGCTCGAGCGCCTCGTCGGCACGTCCTTCATCGACGTGTGGGGGCACGCGTTCTGCCGGTTCAACGGCGCTTTCCAACAAGGCGACCGGGAGGTCTGCGCTGCGGATGACGATCGCCGGAACCACGTCGGATTCCGGTAGTGCGACCAGTGGGCCCCACTGAGTCTGCAGGCGAATGACGACGTCCGCCGGTTCATCACCTACCTCGGCGGCGGACTCCTGAAATCGGAGCCCGTCCCGCGTCAACCTCAGAGTTTGCCCGTTGCCGCGAAAGGCCACTGTCTGGGGACAGATGTCGCCTCCCCAGAGCGTGTCAACAGCTGCGAATACGTCGAGGTAGGCGGACACCCAGCGCCATGACTCGAGCGGACATTCCACGGACACAACCCAGGTGTCCCCGGCAAGGAACCCCGTCGCTACGCCTTCGAGCAGGCTCAGCATGAGGCGGTGTGCCTGAACGGCGCCGTGCGAGAGCACATGAGGCTCGGAGGTCGCGAGTGAGACCTCGAGTGCCCCAAGTGCGTCAGTCGCTCCCGAACGGACAGCGCTAGCGGGTATGCGGACGGCGGGGATGCCAACGGAGGCCAGTGCTTGATCGCGCTCGTCGTCCACCTCTTGAGCTGCGGAGTGCTGGATGCCATCGACCTCGACGACTTTGTGGCCTGACGGGGTCGGCACAAGGAAGTCGACGCGGCGATCGCCTACCGCGTCGAGTCCGCGGCCCCGCAGGATCTGATCGAGCGGCGCTTGTGGGGTGATGAATGACCCACTTGCTCCCAGCGCAGGCGCCAGGTGCTCATGCAGAAATATGGACTCCTCGACGCTGTCCGAGATGAGCCCTGACTCAAGAGAGCCAGCGGCTCGCCAAAGCGTCATAGCTTCCTGTGGGAGGCGCCGCACCAACGTGGGGCTGAGCGTGCCGGCGGAGTCTCGGTAGGGGACGTCCGCGTCATCGAGGATCCGGCGCTCGACCGCCGGTGGCACGGGTGGTGCGGATCCTCGTGTGAGGATTTTGCGCATCATCCCCAGGACGCGTTGCGAGTGCGCGTCTGCAGGCTCGTAGCTCGGCAGATCCTCGACCGCAATCCAGGACACCCCGTAGTACCGCTGAACGGTCCCTCGCAGCTCGTTCGACCAACTGCGCAGGCTGGCACCGCCAGCCATGTACCGGCACAGCCATCCCTCCCGAGCCATTGCCCCGTCTCGCCAGGTGACCTTGCGCGGGAGCCCTGCTCTGGGCGGCACGGTCCGAGTGGCCGATCCCGCGCGGGGCGAGGTTTCAGCCGGCTCAAGCGAGAACGTGCTGTGTGTCTCGCCCTTGCGCCAAGCCGAGCATCCCCAGAACTGTCCGCCGGCGTTGGGACCACGCCGAGCCGTGCGCAGGACCATGTGTGCGCCGCACTCTTCGCACGTCGGCGGGTCTGCCTGCTCTGCGCCGTCAGTCGAGTGCGGCAGGAAGTCGTCGGACATGGTGAGCCGACGGTATGGGGACATGCGAAACGAAACCAGGGCGCTTCTTGCCAATCCACCCGTAATGGTCACGGCAACGCCGTCGAGCCAGACCTGCTCCCTGGAGGGAGCTCACGAGGTGTGTTGATCCCTCGCGACGAGTCGGTGCAGGAGAGCCTGGGTCTCGGCATCCGTTGAGAACAGGAGCGTCCCCCGCATTCCTCTGCTCAACAGCACCTTGTAGACGTTGCGAACCAGGGCATCGAACTCCTGGGCGCTGACCTTCCTGGCGTTCCGGAAGTCGGGATCGCGGTTGGCGGACCGGACCGCGACCCAGCGGTCGGTGCGCCACACAAGGTCTGGGCCCATAAGGACGCCGTTCCAGTCGTACTCGAACCCCTGGGCGGTGTAGACGCAGCCGACCTGACCGAAGCCGGCCGGTTCGCTCGCCCACAACGCCGCCGGGGGAGCGCCGCCGACCGAGCGGTCTCCCTTGAGATTCCATGGGCGTGCCCACGCATCGATCCGGACGTCGGGCACGAGGCTGCCGTCCTTCCGAGGGTCGCTCCACGGCCAGCAGTAGCCGGCTGCCATACGGGCGCCGTAGTGCTCCTCGAGCTTCGCTGCCAGCGCTGCCTCCATCGCCGAGGGCGACTCGACGACGTGCACCTCGAACTTCGGGTCGCCCTCCCACGGGATCGGGCCTCCTGCCCGCAGCCCGAGTAGCCGCTCGACCCAGTCGATGTACGCCTCGGACCCGCCGCACCGATACTGGGCGCTCAGGTCGACGTGGTGCACGTCGATGCCGCGCTGGCGGGCGGCCTTCTCGATGTCCTCCACAGTGCCGAGCTCACCGGGGCGCACGACCTGGTTCTCGTCTAGCAGGAAGACCGGCACACGAGCCGCATCGATCAGCTCATCCACCTGCGCCTTGCCGGAGCGGTGTTCGGCCTTGGTCCACCGGTTCGCGGAGGTCTCGCGAAGCCGGTGCGCCTCGTCGGCGATGAGGACGTCGAACCCGTTCTTGTCGGCGTCCATGAAGCTGTTGAAGTACTTGAACAGCGACTGCACCTGACGGGAGCCGGCCCCGGCCACTCGGCGGAGCGTCTGAGTGAAGGACCTCGAGCCGGTGGCGTGGATGGCTGACCGGCCTCGCCGGTTCAACTCGCCCAGGAGGGACAGGGCGATGACGCTCTTCCCGCTGCCGGGGCCGCCGGACACGATCACGACGCTCTTGTGGTCACCGGCCCGCGCCTTTTCGACCTCGTGCATGACGAGGTCGAAGGCCACGCGCTGTTCGTCGAGCAGCACGAACTGCTCGCGGCGGCGGACCTCCTCAGCGGCGACCGCCATAAGTTGCTTGCTGGGAGCGATCGCCGAGTGCAGTAGCCGGTCGGCGTACGCACTTCCGTCCGCGGGTGCCAGGCGGCTGCGCAGGAAGTCCAGCCACTCGCCGCGGTTCTGCTTGGTGAAGAGCCGGCCGAGTTCGTCCTGCGGATAGTCGTACAGCGCACCGACGCTCGTGGTGGTCGCGTTGTGCAGGTAGGCGGCACCCGCCAGGACGTCCGTTGTCCCGTGAAGCACGGACGTGAAGTCGAGCAGGTACTCACCGTACGAGCGGACCTGAGCGACCGGATGCAGGATCGGCCGCGGCCCATACGAGGGCTGGAGGACGAGCTCGGGGTCGTCCTCGAAGCGCTCGGCCTCCGACCACTGCTTGAGCTCGACGATCACGTACGAGGGCGCGTCGCGGCGCGGGTGACGACCGGCGAGGACGACGTCGATCCGCTTGCTGCTCAGTGGCAGCTGGTACTCCAAGAACACGTCTACTCGGTCGAGGTCGGCCTGGACGAGGTCGTCAGCGAGAACGCGAAGACTGGCGTCCCAGGACCGCAGCTCGGCCGCGGAGGGCCGGCGTTTCATCTGGAACGACATCTGCTCCGCGAGGACGGCGGCCACCTGGCCGTCACGGACCAGGTCGGCAAGGCCTCGCGCTGTGGTGCGCAGAAGGGGCAAGGACAGTCTCCGGGCAGCACGAATCGACTCGTGCGGGTGGAGGCATGTCCAAGGGAACGGAAGCCTGTCGGGCCGCTGACGAGCACACTAATCGCCACGGATGCCGAGGTCGTCTCGATACTCGAGTCGTGTCGTGACATCGAGGACCTGACCCGGCGGATGCGGACCTTCACCGAGGAGCGGGACTGGGCAGATTCCACGACCCGAAGTCGCTGACGTTGGCGCTCGTCGGGGAGGTGGGCGAGTTGGCTGAGCTCCTCCAGTGGTTGCCCTCGCTTGAGCAGGCGGATGCGGTCCGCCAACAGCCGCTGCAGGACCGGCTGGCGGAGGAGATGTCGGACGTCCTGCTCTACCTCCTGCGCTTGGCGGACGTCGTCGGCGTTGACTTGACCGAGGCTGCGCGGGACAAGCTCGCGAGGAACGAACAGCGCTTCCCGCCCGACAGGTACCGCGGCACGGCGCCCGTCAGGCCCTGAACGACCGCAGGTCAACCCGTCCAGTCACGGCGGAGCCCTGCCGATAGAGGAGTCGCCGGCTCGAACCCGCCGGCACAGCGAGCACGGCCCAACGGGCTTCCGTCAGGACATGCCCTCACCCGCTGCGATCTTCGGACGGCGTGGATGAGTGACGCATTGGGTGGGCTCGATCTCCTATGAGCAGCGCGACAACTGGGAGATCTGTAAGGACGAGTCGGTCTTCGGCTCGAACACGACGCGGGCGCTCAGCGTGCGCGCCGGCGATGAGCTGTTCATCTGGGGCTCCCGGCAGGGATGGCTCGCTCGGTGCCGCGCCACGGCTGATGCGCGGCGACCGAGCGACATCGCAGACGTGCCGTGGCCTGATCCGGAGCAGTACGTCGCGCTCATCCCCATCGAGATCCTCGACGAACCAGCTGAGCCGCTCGCCATGCCGGGAGCGCGCATCAAGGACGACGTCGGAATCGACACGGTGCAGCTGCCGCAGTTTCCACGGATCGACGTCCAGCACGCTGAGCGACTAACCGTCCTCCTGGGTGAGGAGTACCGGTCACACGTCCGGACCGAACGCGCTCCCGCGCCGGTGGTCGACGAGCCAGTGCTTCGGGAGCTCGACGAGCTTAGGGTCGATCGTCAACTCGGCCGACCTGCGCCGTACCAGCAGGTGCTGCTCCTCTGGGCCATCTCGGAGGCAGTTCGCGGTGAGGATCGGCTACGGCCCTTCTCCGCCGTCGGCGACCGACTCCGTTCTCTGTTGCGTCCCTTCGCGGTGGGGGAGACCGCGCCCGACCCGGAGTTGCCGTGGATTGCGCTGCGGAGGTCGTCGTGGTGGCAACTGTCTCCTGAGCCGAGCGGTCCGGTCAGCCGTGGGGGTAGGGACTTCGTCCGCCTGGAAGACCCAGTGGGCGGTGTGTCCAGCGAGCTCTATCGCCGGGTCCGCGCGGATGTCTCCTTCCGGGAACGAGCCGTTGAGAAGCTGACTGGACCGCTGGCCCGTCACCCGGCTCTGGACACGACGCTTGCGTCGCTGTTCTCCGCGGCGCCGGCCAGCGTCGACGCCGACCCGGAGGCAACTGGACTGCTTCGTGATCTCGTGAGTCGGCCGATCACCACAGTGTCGGGGCAGGTCAACGAGGTCCTCCGAGTTGAGCCACCCCTGGTCATCGTCGCGACGACGCGGTCGCCGGAGGGCCAGCCCGTCCCGATCGCAGACGTGCAGCGTGCGCTGGACCTGCTCAGTCGAGACGGCGCAGTCACGATCGACGTCCCGACGCTCGGTCATCGAAGTTCCTTTATCGGTGCCGTCCTCCTCGCTCGAGGAAACGTCACGGTGAGCGGATCGCCGCCCGTCCTATCCCTTGTCGACGGAGGCGCGGCCGCTGGAGGCGGCGCGAACGTCGACAACGACCAGCCAACCGCTTCCCCCCCCGATGCTCCGGGTCGGGAGACAGGACGTCGCTCGACGTCGGGCCGGTACTTCGGAGAGCTGCCTGGTATCCCCGTCGGGACGACGTGGGCCACGCGCGCCGAGGTGGCTCAAGCTGGGGTCCATCGGCCGAACCAGAGCGGGATCAGTGGCACGCGGGCCGAAGGCGCTGACTCCATCGTCGTCAGCGGCGGCTATGAGGACGACAGCGATGACGGTGACGAGATCCTGTACACCGGAGCTGGCGGCAACGACCCGGCAACGGGTAAGCAGGTCGCCGATCAAGCGCTCGACCAGCCCGGCAACGCAGGTCTTGTCACGAGCCAGATCCAGGGCCTCCCGGTCCGCGTCATCCGAGGGGCCAAGGGTAATCCGGCGCACTCACCGGCATCCGGCTACCGCTACGACGGTCTCTACCGAGTCGCTGACCACTGGAGCCATGTCGGAAAGAGTGGCTTCCGTGTTTGGCAGTTCCGCCTGGTGCGGCTCTCAGTCCTGGAGGAGGTCCCGTACGTCCCTGAGGGGAATGTGCCGGTCGGAAGTCGCCGGCCCAGGACCTCGCAGGGAGTCACAACTCGCGTGGTCCGGGACACGACCGTGTCGCGGTTCGTGAAGCGGCTTTATGGCGACGCCTGCCAGGTCTGCGGCGTGCGACTGGAGATCCCCGGTGGAGCGCTGTCTGAGGGTGCGCACATCCGCGCCCTGGGGCGGCCGCACAACGGCCCGGACACCATCGACAACGTCCTGTGTCTCTGCCCGAACCACCACACGCTCTTCGATGGAGGCGGCATCTACATCAGCGACGACCTCGAGGTGCACGACCACCAGGGATCGGTGATACGGGTGCTGAAGAGGGACGCCGGGCATCCCATCGATGTCGAGCACCTCAGGGCGCACCGTGAGCGTTGGGGGTACTGAGCGGCGGGCAAGCCGACATGGCTCAACTCGGTCCCCGGGACACAAGGCGCTTCTACGTCGGGAGGAAGCTTGTAGGACTTTGCTCGCCCCGTGCCACGGCTCCCACGTCGAGGCCGCGGCTGACGTAGATCTGATCGAACGTCCGCAGGGGTTCCATCCCTGTGGGATGCGGTAGGTAGACGACCAGTCGCGCGCGGGTTCCAAGCGTCCGCACCGCCATGCTGCGGAGCGGATCGGACAACATCGATGCTCGACCACCAAAGCCGGCGGGGAGCTCCCAGAGGGGCTGCACGCGGTCTCGCGCCTTGCCGCCGAGCACGACGATTAGGGCGGCTGGACTGAGAGTGATCACCCGATCTAGGTGGAGGGCCGCACAGAGAGCGGATGCCCCTGCGACTCCGCGCTCGCGCTTGCTCTTGCAGTGCACGACCTCGGTCATGCAGTAGTCGGCCTCGGGGGTCGCCTCCCGCCGCAGAAGCTCCTGAGCGCGCTTGCGCACTCCGACCCAGAAGGCGACCTTTCTGGCGCTAAGCCCGCCGCTCATGGTCCTGAAGCGACCCTCCGGCGTGGCGGGGGAATCGGCCTCGTTCCCGAAGCGACGCAAGAAGAAGGCGCCCATGCGCTCGTTCGACCACTCCGCCAGGGGGTAACGCTCGACGCTGGCACCGCTCTGGTGATCGCCTGCCTCGCTCAGGCTGGGGTTGCTGGAGAGGAAGAGGATTCGACCTCTTTCGAGGTCGCCTGCCCAGGGCTCAGGGACGTGCCGAGCGGCGCCCGATCCCTCTTGTACGCCGACCACCATGGCACAGGGGTGTTTGCTGTTCGCCTCCGCGAGGGGCAGCTCCTTGCAGCGGGCGATGTCCAGGGCAAGGGCCTGAGCCGGCTCGCTCATCGGATCCCCCGCCTTGAATCTGCAGTTACGGACCGCACTCGGAGGGCGTCCAGCTCGACCGGTAGATGCAGCGGGACAATGACAATCACGGCACTCGTTCCTCCCTAGACGGATGCAGCTTGCTGCCGAACGGCAGCCATGGGTGTGGCGACGGCGCGACCCTCACTCGAAGGGCCTCCCCCCTCAGCGCATGCTGAGTCAGGAGCTGCGGCTCCCCTCCCGTATGGCGAACACGCATGCGTTCATCCGCACACCGGGCACGCGCCGCTGGGCGTGAGTGCGTAGAAGTGCGTCGGGCAGATGCTTGGCGGCTTCTCGCCCTTCTTGGCGGCGGAGCCGTTGCCGATGCTCGACTTCGGGCCGGTGGCCCGCCAGGCGACCGCCTCGTGTGCGATGCCGAGGACGGCGTCCGCGGCACCGGCGAGGCCGTCGGCGCTCACGTGCCAGTAGGTCGTCGCCGGGGTCTTGGCGTCCAGGGTGGAGCCGGGCACCAGGTCCACGACCTCGGGCGCGCGCTCGGGCGGCAGAGCGATGGAGACCCAGGTCCGGTGCAGGTAGACCGCCACCGCGCCCTCCATCGACGGCCGCAGGCTCAAGTACGGACCCTGGCGATCGGACTCGACAGCGGTCCGCTCCGCCAGCGCGTTGGCCAGGTCGCGGACCTGAGGCGTGGGGGACAGGTCGTCGAGGTGCTCCTGCAGGGTGCTCATCGCGGTCCTCCGTGCTCGTTGCGGGTCCGCTCGGCGAGGCGCTCGAGCGCGGCGGTGAAGCTGGCGTTCCACAGGCCCAGGTGCGGCCAGCGGTCGGCGACGTGCGCCGTGGCCTCCTCGACCGTCATGCCCTGCTCGCGCACCAGGTAGCCGCGCAGGACCAGCCCGGTGCGGGAGGCGCCGCCGTGGCAGTGCACGAGGAGCCGGTGGCCCTCGTCGTGGAGGGCCTTCATGTCGTCGAGGACGTCGGCGAGCATGACGTCGAGGTCGGCGTTGTACTCGTTGTCGGCGATGTAGGCCATGCGGTGCACGGTGTGCGGGAACGGCTCGCCGAGCCGGCACAGGGAGATGACGGCGAAGTCGGGATCGCTGTAGCGGGCGCCGTCGAGGTTGCCGGCCCAGATGCCGGGCAGGACCTCGGCGGGGCCGATCCGCGGGATGACGCCGGGGTTGTAGCTCTGCTGGACGCCGGAGTCCAGCGCTGCGGCGAGCTGCTGCAGGTCGGCCAGCCGCCAGACGCGGTCGCCGTGGCCGGGGACGTGGCCGTGCACCGCAGAGGCCCAGCGCGACGGGATGCCGCCCATCCCGTAGACGGCGCCGGCCAGGCCGCCGGCCACGCAGGCGACGGTGTCGGTGTCCCCGCCGAGGTCGATGACCAGGCGCAGCACGTCGGCGAAGTCCGTGCCCTGACGCAGCGCCCACACCGCCTGCCCGAGCGTCGGCCACACCGCGCCGTTGCGCTCGGTCGCCTGGTCCGGCGTCCAGTCGGGCGCGAGCACGGTGGCCCAGCGGTCGCGGTGCTCGGGTGCGACGAGCTGGAGCGCCGCGGGGATCGCCGCCAGCGGGTCGCCGCCGTCGAGCGCCACCCGCATCAGCTCGTGGAAGACCGCGCAGCCCTCACCGGCCGAGGGGTCGCCGTGGGTGAGTGCGGAGATCCGCCGGGCGGCGTCCATGGTGGCCGCGGTGCCGTCCTTGGCGAACCGGATCGCCGCCGGGGTCGTGCGCATCAGGGAGCCGTTGCCGGCCGCGTGCCCGGAGCGGGCGAAGTGCTCGGCCGCGGCGACGTCCCACGGCCGGCCGGAGCCGAGGACGGCGCGGGTCTGGTTGCCGATGTCCGGCGGGTTCGCTGACGCCCACGCGCGGAACCGGTCGAAGACGTCGGCCTCGTCCAGGCCGCCGCGGTCGACCAGCGACCCGGCGACCAGCAGCGCCATCTGGGTGTCGTCGGTGAACTCGCCCGGCTCCCAGCCCAGCGACCCGCCGCCGCACATCTCCGTCCGCGCCCCGCGGGCCGGCACCGGGAAGCGGGCGCTGAAGGCCCCAGGCGGACCGAACCCGAACGGCGCACCGAGCGCGTCGCCCACAGCCGAGCCGACGAGCGCACCCGCGGCGCGGGACGACCGGTAGATTTCCGCGGTCATGCAGTCCTCTTCACGGATCGGGAGGTCGGTCGGGGGGCGGCGGTGAAGCCGAGGTCGGCCAGGGAGGCGAACGTCGCGCCCGGGAGCCGGCTGAGTGCCGTGCGGGCGTCGGGATCGAGGGTGCTGCCGACCACCAGGCCGAGAGGTGGCGCCTCGCCGGGGTAGACCTCGGCGAGCTCTGCCATGTAGTCGGCCAGCTGGTGCTCGACCGCCGCGAGGTGGACCCGCCCTTGCTTGAGCTCGACGACGATCAGGCGGCCCGTCGACGTCCGGAAGACAAGGTCGGGCCGTCGGCGGCTCGGCAGCCGGAGCTCCTTGGACACGAGCCGGAGGCGGGGGAGGCCGACCCGCTCGAAGCGGTCCGGCTCCTCCACGAGGCACTGCTGGATGTCGCTCTCGCGCCGGAAGACGTGCATCCTCCCCGCGAGCAGCTCGCTGGACGCCGCGCCCAGCTGCGTCAGCAGCCGCCGCCAGACACGGTCGGGGACGGGGTGGACACCCCCGCGGAAGCTGATCCGCAGCGCGCTCCACCCGGTGAGGGACGCGTCCTCGCGCATTGCCCCGATCGTCAAGGGCCGCTCGAAGCACTGCAGCACGACGTAGTCGCAGGCGGCGTCGCTCCGGGCCGGCGGGAGGCCGTGCCCAGGCTCGACCGGGAACGCGTCGGTCGTGGCCTGTACCAGGTAGGCGATGTCGCTGTGCGGCGCCGTCCGGTAGATCAGCGCCCGGTCGCCGGCGCGGGTGTCGGGGGAGCAGGTCCACCACCCGCGGTCACCGACCTCGCGGACGGTGGCGTCGGACTCCCGGATCACCCAGAGCCACCGGCCGGACGACGTCGTGTGCTCTGCTTCCGAGACGGCGGCAGTGGCGCTGCGACGCCTCCACCGGCTGCGGACAGCGGTCAGGACCCGGCGCGGGATCGTGGTCATCAGGCCTCCAGGGCGACGGCGGTCAGGTGAATGGTGCGGTCGCGCCAGCGGACGGCGTCCACACGCGTCCGGCTGCTACCGCGAAGGAGTGACGCGAGGCCCGCCGGCCCGGCCGGCGAGAGCGGGGTGCGCTCGATCCGCTCCGCGAACGCGCGGGCCAGCGCGGCGGGGGTGCGGACCTCGGGCCGGCCGAGGGAGTCCATGGTCGCCGCGTGCAGCAGGGCCGACCAGTGCGCCGCGAGGGACCTGCCCGAGTCGAACAGCTCCAAGGAGACGGGCCGCCCCGCGATGCCGACGAGCACGCCGCGCTGGCCGGCCAGCGGCCGCAGCCCGCGGGTGAGGTCGCGCGCCACCGGCGCGGTGATGTCGAGCCGGTCGGCGAGCGACTCGGTGGGGGAGGAGCCGGCCACCGCGGCGTACCCGCGCACCAGGTCCCACACCTCGTGCTGGGACTCGACCGCCCGCATCACCCCGACCGGGGCCCGGCGCGCACGGCGCTGGTGGACCGTGCTGCCGTGCCAGCGGCCCTGCTCGACGCAGACGACCGGCTGGACCGTCGGCCGGCCCGGCGCCAGGAGCGTCGTGGCGGCCAAAGCCCGGGTCTGCCATCCGCCCTCAAGGAGCTCGCCGGCCAGCAGCAGCGCGGGCCGGTTCCCGCGGTTGGTGACGATCAGCTCCTCGACCACCGGGCTGCCGGCCCGCTCGGCCGCGTCCACCGCGGCGGCTCTGCCCGTCAGATAGCCACCGGAGGACGGCGCGCCGTCCGTCCACACCGGAAACAGGGTGAGCCCGCCACGGGTCGTGCCCTGACCGACGTGCAAGCGGACCTCGAGGGAGACGTTCATGGCAACCTCCGTTGTATCGCTCGAACATGAGCGAAATGAGCTGACGACTCAGCCGTGCGGGTGGTGGGGATGAGCGGAGTTTACACTTACCTCATGTCTGCGTCAATATGGGCGGCATGGTCACCTCGGAGTACAGGGACTCAGCCGGGCGCAGGCTCATCGACTACCCGCGTCCCTCGGTCGCCGTGGACACCGCGGTCCTCACCGTCGACGGCGATGAGCTCGTCGTCCTCGAGGTCCACCGCGACGACGCGGATGCCTGGGCCCTGCCCGGGACCTTCCTGCACGAGGCTGAGCGGCTGCGCGATGCGGTACTCCGCTCGCTGCGCGACAAGGTCGGCCTTGCCGGGTACCAGCTCGCCGGGGTGTCCATCGAGCAGTTGAGGGTCTTCGACGAGCCCCGCCGCGACCCGCGCGGCTGGGTCCTGTCGGTCACCCATGTCGCCGTCCTCCGGCGGGACCTCCTCGACGTCACCTCCTCGGCCGAGGGGGACCGGCTCCGCTTCCAGCCGGTGGACGCGGCCGGCGACCTGGCCTTCGACCACCCGGCGATCGTCGCGGCCGCCGCGGAGCACGTGCGCCGGCGGTACGCGGCGCACCCCGACCCGGACGGGCTGCTGGAGGAGCCCTTCACCATCCGGGAGCTGTACGACCTGCACATGGCCGTCGCGCCGCGGACGGGTCCCGGGCAGGCGCGGCCGTCGATCGACACGTTCCGGCGGTACATGACGCGTGACGGCCTCATCGAGGACACCGGGCTGACCACGGCGGACCGCAAGGCCGAGAGGACGGCAACGCTCGGCGCTCCGGCCAGGCTGTACCGGCGGGCCGGCGGGCAGCCCGACCTCGTCGACGTCCTGGGTGTCCGGCCGGTGCGCCCGGAACGGGCCCGTACGGAACGTCGTCCCCTCGAAGCCGGCGGCCTGGCCGGCCGACTGGCGGCGGAGGGCGTCGTCCCTGCGATCGTCGACGTCGTCGTCGCGCTCTCCGAGCGGACGCCGGTCGTCGCCGCGGCCCGACCCAATTACGTGTCGCTCCACCCCGCCGACGGGAGGCCGGTGGCGGTGTACGTGCACAAGCGCCGGCTCTCCATCCCCCTCGACCCGTCCGACGCGCAGTCCTTCGCCGGCGAGGAGCCGACCGTCCGGGTGCAGGAGGTCTCGAGTCGGACGTGGCACGTGCACGTCTCCGCCGAGGCGCTCGCCGATCCCGCCGTCCGACGCCGGACCGTGGCCTGGTCGGAGAGAGCCGTTCACCGGGCGCAGGCCTGACGCCGTCACTGACCGTGCCGGTCGACGGCGGGGTGACACACGAACGGACGGCAGGGTCTCGCATCACCGGGATGTCGGGGTTCGCCATGTAAGGCTGCCGCAGCGGCCGCCCCTCGGTGGCCTGCCCAGCCGTCGTCCTCGGACCAAGGCGTGACCACGCGGGGAGTGCACGTGCGCATCGGTACCTGGAACCTCAAGCTGTGCCCGGACCGGTCCTCGGCCCGAGGACAGGCCATCGCGTCCTGGATGAAGAGCCGGGCCGCCGATGTCTGGCTGCTCACGGAAGTCCACCGCGATTGGGAGTCAGATCTCGTCGTCTCGCCCTCGCGGGCCGGCGGTCCGGAGCACAAGCGGTGGGCCGGCATCGCCACGTCGCTGCCCCTGGGCGCGTTGCGGACGGCCGGGGACCCAGCGAACGCGGGCGAGGAGGGGTTGACCCTCGTCCGCCTGCGTCTGGACGGTCCGACCCCGTCCGTTCTCGTGGCCTGTTCGGTCCTGCCGTGGCGCGGGGCAGGGGAGTACTGGCCGGGGCTGCCGGCGGGTCAGCTCGCCGAGTTCCGGCACGTCCTCGACCACCACGTCAGCCGGATCGCGGCCGAGCGGCTTCCTGGTGAGCCGCTGATCTGGGGCGGGGACTTCAACCAGCAGCTGACCCCGCCCTTCTGGTCCACGACGAAGGCCGGTGCCGGCGCGCTCGGGGAGGCCTTCGCCGCCCTCGGGCTCGTGGCGCTGACCGAGCGAGCCGAGCACCTGAACGGTACGTCCTCCGCCATCGACCACCTGGCCGTCAGCGCCGACCTGGTCACCGGCGACCTCGCTGAGGTTCACCGCCCGGAGTGGGAGGGCGGCCAGCTCAGCGACCACGCCGCCTACACAGCCGACATCCGGCTGGTTGTGCCCGCTGCTGGAATGCCCTTCGCCGGCGTCGGGACGGCGTAGGCGAGCGCCTGGCGACACCCGATCCGGTGAACCGGCCGGATGTCGTTCCGGTTCCTGTCGGTGGCCGCTGCCACGCTCCGCCTCCGCCGTCACGGGACGGCCGGGGACACGGGGAGTTGCATGAGCAGATCGGTGGGGATCCAGGCCGGGCGGGTGTGCCCGGGGTGCGGGCGCGAGGAGTCCGTCCCGATCGTGTGGGGCTTGCCGTCGTCCGACCTGTTCGCGCTCGCGGAGCGTGGCCTCGTTTCGCTGGGCGGGTGCCTGTTCGAGCCGGGCGGGAACCCCGAGTGGGCCTGCGGTGCATGTGGACTCTCCTGGGGGCGCGAGGGTGACCCCACCGCGGATGAGCAGGCGCTGGCCGACCTGCTCGGGGTCGGCTGGCCCGACGTCGTCCGCGTCCTGGGCGCCGGGTGGCGCCGTGAGGACGCCTGCGAGAGCGGCGGCCTGCAGTGGTTCGTCAGCGGCGAGCCGGCCCAGGTGGCGGTCGGTGTCGAAGCCGGGCGGTTCGTCCTCGCCCGACCGCTCGTCGACTGGGGTGCGCGCCAGGACGTGTTCCCACCCGACGGCCACCGGTTCACTCGGGAAGACCTGCAGTGGTTCTCCGCCGAGGTCACCACGGCTGCCGAGCGCATCGCGTCTCGGCGACGCCGGTCGTTCCGCTGGTGCCCCACCTGCCGTCGGCCCTGCGCCCCGGAGGCGTTCGACCGGACTGAGGGGATGTGCGCCTCGTGCCTGGCGGTGCACGAGCGGTTCGACCAGTGAGCCCCGACGCCGTTGCTGCCGCGCTCTTCGACGAGGACGCCGCCCTGCCCGCACGGGTGGTCGCAGACGAGAGTCCGCCGTCGTGGCACCGCGCCGGCCTGCTGAGCACCTGGGTCGACGACGCCGGCCGTGCGGATCTGGAGGACGTGTTCGGCGTCCCCCTGGACGGGCGGCTGCTCGGCTGGGCGGCCTTCACCGGTGATCGGGAGTGTGGGGCCGACGTGCCGGACACGCTCTGGGGCGCGGTCGCGCTGCGGCTGCTCGGTCACCACTTCTCGCTGCTGCGCTTCCGGCTCGCTGTCCTGCTGTCGCCCGAGGCGTACTTCGGCGACCCGGCGCTGCGGACCTGGATCGCGTGGCACGTGCATGTCGTGGGCGTGCCGCTGGAGGCAGACCTCGCCGTCCATCTCGATCAGGTCGTGCGGTCGCCGGTGCCCCCGCTGCTGCGGGCGACGGGGCCGTCTACGCCGGCGCGCGTCCGCGAGGCCGCCGTCCGCGCCGCCGTCAACGGACGGCGGAGGCGTTTGGGCGGCGCGAGGCGGCAACTGCTCACCGAGATCCGCGCCCGGCGCGCAACGGAACCCGGGCTCGAGTGGCGTCCTGGGGCCGATGTGACGGCTGCGGCCGCCGACGAACCGAAACGCCCGGGTTCTCCTGCAGCCCGTGACATGGTCCGGACCGGTCGGCCGCGGCGGGGCGCGGTCGCGGACGCGAAGGAGCCGTCGTGACGGTCGCAGTCGTCGACGTGGAGACCACGGGGTTGTCCCCTCGGACCGACCGGGTCGTCGAGATCGGCGTCGTGCTGCTCGACGACCGCGGCGAGGTGGAGGCCGAGTTCGAGACGCTCCTCGACCCGGGCCGGGACGTCGGACCTACGCGCCTGCACGGCATCCGCGCCGCCGACGTCGTCGGGGCGCCGACCTTCGCCGAGGTCGCCCCCTACCTGCGCTCACTGCTCCCCGGCCGGACCCTCGTCGCCCACAACGCCCTGTTCGACCTGCGCTTCCTGGCCCGTGAGTTCGCCCGCGCCGGCCTGCCCGCGGAGCTGCCCCCGACGCTGTGCACGATGCGGCTCGCCCCGCTGTTCTTCGGCCCGGGCACCCGCTCCCTGCAGGCGCTGTGCGGGTTCGTGGACATCCCGCTCGAGCGCGGTCACGCCGCCCTGCACGACGCCCGCGCCACCGCGGAGCTGATGCTGCACATGCTCTCCTCGCACCTGGGCGAGGAGTCCCTGGCCGGCGCCGGCGTCCGGGTGCAGTTCGCCGACGACGGCAGCTACCGGGGCTTCGAGGCGCTCGACCACTCCTGGCAGGAGCTGGTGCAGGCCGCTCGGGTGGCGGACGTCGAACCGTGCCCGCCCTGCCCGACCCTGCCGCGCGACGCGGCCTCGGCGGCCCTGCGGCAGCGGGACGGCTACCTGGCCGGCCTGGTCGCCGCGCTGCCCGCGCTGGACGACGCGCCGCCGAGCATCGCGCCGTACCTGGCCGTGCTCGACCAGGTGCTCGAGGACCGGCTGGTCAGCGTGCCCGAGGCCGAGCAGCTCATGTCCCTGGCCGCCGAACTCGGCTGCGGTCAGGACCACGTGCTCACCGCCCACCGGCTGTACCTGGAGGCGCTGGCCACCGCTGCCTACGCCGACGGTGTCGTGACCGAGGACGAGCGCTGCGACCTCGACCGGGTCGCCGTCCTGCTCGGGATGAGTTCCCGGGACGTCGACCTCGCCCTGACCGTCGTCCGCAGCGGGGCGCAGGTGTCCGTGCCCCGGCGCGAGGACGCCGTCCTCCCGCCCGGCACGAAGATCGTCTTCACCGGTGCCATGAGCCGCACTCGCGACGAACTCGAGCGGGCCGCACGCGACGCCGGATTGGCGCCGATGGCGTCGGTTTCCAAGCAGACCGGCGTCCTCGTGTGCGCTGACCCGCACTCCAAGTCGGGGAAGGCGACCAAGGCCCGGGCCCTCGGCGTCCGGGTGATCAGCGAGGCGGTGTTCTGGGACGCGCTCTCCGGAGTGAGGACCTCCGCGTGACCGCACGGCTCTACCCGGACGACCCGCTGTTCGGGTCCGACGCTGAACGGCGGTTCGTCGCGACGCTGCAGGAGCAGCTGCCCGACAACGCCGTCATGTCCTGCAACCTGCGGTTCAGCGACCGCTCCCAGGACCGCGAGGCCGACGTCGTCGTCGCCTGGCCCGGCGTCGGGATCGCCGTCGTCGAGGTGAAGGGCGGCAGCGTCTCCCTGAACCGCGGGGAGTGGCTGCAGCGGGTCGACGGCGTCGACCGCGTCATCCACCCCGTTGACCAGGCCGTCGCGTGCAAGTACCTGCTGTGCGAGTACCTGGCCGACCACCCTCGCTGGACAGCCGGACGTCCGCGCACCGCCCACCTCGTCGCGCTGCCGGCGACCACGTTGCCCCCGGACTTCAGGGCTCCCGGCCTCGCGCGCTGGATGGCGATCGACGTGACCGACGTGCCGCACGCGGCCGCACGGATCCGGACGGCGCTGCAGACGGTGCGGGACGAGCCGGACCCGCCGAGCGCGCGTGACGTCGAGGACCTCGTCGACTGCCTCGCCGGCGCGGCGATCCCGCAGCAGCACCTCCTCGCCGAGCTCGCCGAGCGCGAGGCCGCCTGCGACCTGCTGACCAGGGGCCAGGCGAAGGTGCTCGACTACCTGGACGCCTTCCCGCGGGTCGAGATCCAGGGTGGCGCCGGATCGGGCAAGACCTGGCTGGCGGTGGAGAAGGCCCGCCGGCTCGCCGCGGACGGGCAGCGGGTGGCGCTGATGTGCTACTCCCGCGGCCTGGCCACGTACCTCCAGCGCCGCGTCGAGGAGCTCCCCAAGCGGCAGCGGCCCGACTACGTCGGCACCTTCCACTCCCTCGGCATCGGCTGGGGCGTCCCCGCCGGCTCGGACGACGACAGCCCCTACTGGGAGGAGCTGCTGCCCTCCCGGATGGTGTCGCTCGCCGCGGAGCTGCCGGACGAGCGCAAGTTCGATGCCGTCGTCATCGACGAGGGCCAGGACTTCGCGCAGAGCTGGTGGGACGCCGTCCTCGCGGCGCTGCGCAATCCCGACCGGGGGTCGCTGTACGTCTTCTCCGACGAGGGGCAGCGGATCTTCGCTCGACAGGGCCGGCCGACCGTCGACCTCCTGCCGATCCCGCTGATCGAGAACCTCCGCAACAGCAAGCAGATCGCCGGGACGTTCTCCAGCCTCGCCCCGGAGGGGATGAAGGTCCGCGGGCGGCCAGGGGTGCCGGTCCGGTTCGTCCCGGCGGCGCCCGAGGATGCGGTCGATGCGGCCGACGACGTCGCCGAGGCCCTGTTGGAGCACGGCTGGCCGCCCCAGTCGATCGCCCTGCTTACTACGCACCGCCGGCACCCGGTGCAGGTCGAACGGCAGGCTCAGGGCCAGGACGCCTACTGGGCCACGTACTGGGAGGACGACGACCTGTTCTACGGCCACGTCCTCGGCTTCAAGGGCCTCGAACGGCCGGCCGTCGTCCTCGCCGTCAACGGCTTCCGGGACGAGGAGCGCGCCCGGGAGATGCTGTACGTCGGCCTCTCACGGGCTCGCGATCTGCTCGTCGTCTGCGGTGACATCGACCTGATCCGCCGCGCCGGCGGCGAAGGCGTCGCGCACCGCCTCACCGGGGCAAAGGGGTGACCCCGTCGCCACGGCTGCGCGGCAGCGCGCTCTCGTTATAGCCCAAGCGCCACCTCACGAATCGACTACACCGACTGGGGACATCTGATGGCAACGATCCTCCTGACATGGAACCCCAACGGCTGGAACACCGACGCCTACGACGAGTGGGTGGGGCGCACGCAGGTCGGCGAGCTTGTCGACGAGCCGTGGAGCGTCGCCAACCGCCGGTTCGGCATTGACCGTGGGGATCGTGCCTTCCTCTTCAGACAAGGAGACGCAGGTCGGGGCCTCGTGGGTATCGGCGCCATCCAGTGCCCGCCTTACGAGGGCGAGCACTGGTCCGGAGACGACAGGACCGCCTGGTATGTGGACATCATGTGGTCCGAGTTCCTGCCGCTCGACAGGATGATTACGGTCGCGGAACTCGAGGCGGCAACGCCTGACTTCGGCTGGCGGACTGTGTACTCGTCAGGTCGGACAGTCCCCGCTCACGTCGCCGCCCGGCTCGAGACGTTGTGGCATGACCGCACGCTGGTGGGTGGGGTCCCTGCGCCCGAGGCGGTTTTGGACAACGTCGTGCTTCTTGAAGGATCCCGCCAGGACGTCAACACAACGCGCTACGAGCGCAATCCTGTGGCCCGTCGCCGATGCCTCGACCACTACGGCTACTCCTGCGGGGTCTGTGGTTTTGACTTCGAGGAGGTGTATGGCGACATCGGCCATGAGTACGCGCACGTGCATCACATCGAGCCGCTTCATATCCGCGGCGCGGAGTACCAGGTTGACCCGATTCGGGACTTGCGGCCGGTCTGTGCCAACTGTCACGTCATGCTGCACCGCAGTGGGGACCCGATCCTGACCCCGGATGAGCTGCGTGACCAGCTCGCGGCGCGGTCCAGCCGCGCGTGAACGACATGAGTTGGGACCTGCTCCCGGCCTCGGACACCCGGTCGCACCTGGACAAGTACACGCCGGCCGTCAGCGGCCGAACGGAAGGTTGTCGTCCAACACGCTGCAGGGCCGCGTCGGCGGCATGCACGTGCAGGCGAATCGCGGCTTCTCGACCTTCCGGCTCACGCTGACCGCCGTGCTGCGCCCTCGGGTGTTGCCGTGGCAGACGAGGCGGAGCTGAGCGGGTGGATGCACGCCCACTTGCGGGTCGTCGTCCTGCCCTTGCCGGTCGAGACGGTGTTCGCGAGCGAGGAGCGGCTGCTGGGTGACCGACCCACCGCTCAACCTGAGCGGAGTGCCGCGCACCGAGTTGCGGCGGACGCTCAGTCGGCTGCGGTCGGAACTGACCGCTGAGAGCTGAGGGATCTCGGCTGACATGAGCCGCCGTCCACGGCGGGCGTCGCCCGACGCGGCCGTCACCAGGTCAGCATGTCCATCACTCGCAGGTCCGTCAGCAGAGCGAGCTGCTTGACGTCGTCGCGCGAATCAGCGGCGCACTGCTCCTTCAAAGCCGTGAGGTTCGGCCTGTTCAGCACCAAGTCGTCCCGGACCGCGGCCCAGTACATCCGGTGGTAGCCGCGGGCGGGGTACTGCATCGCCGCATGACGGGCGGCTCGGCGGTAGCGGCGCTCGACGCGACTGTCGAGCAGGGGGAACAACGCGGGCCGCTTCGGGTGCAGGACCTTGCTGATCTTTCCCATGTTGATGCCACGCGGTCGGGCACGGTTGAAATGCTGGAACAGGGCGTCAGCTCTGTCATAGAGGCCGTCCGCTTCACCGGGATCAGCGTCGCCGAGGTCGGCTTCGAGTGGTACCGCGGTGAACGGTGCGTCCGCGCCCCGCTCTTCGAACCAGCGCCGCTCACGCTTGTTGATGCGTGACGCGATGATCCAGGTTCGTGCCACCTCGTTCAGCGGCAGGAGGTCCGGATCGTCCTGCCCGGCTAGGTCGTAGCGGCGCACTGTGCCCGCGTGCTCACTGGCGTATGCCACGAGCCTTCCAAACGGGTCATCAACCCGTTTGCCCGCGATCGTGATGTCCCCCATGAGGCCCCCATATCCAATACGTGCGGTTGGTCGATAGGAGCACGCAGCACCGCCGGTCGCATGCTGAGCACGGTCGACTCGACGAGCGCTACGGGCGACTTCTGAGCCACTAGTCCGCTGCTGAGGCCCGACATCCTGGCGAGAATGGCCCGGGCGGACGCTGAGCCGATTGGTCATCCGGTCCTCCCTTCCCCTTCGAGCCGCGAGATCGCGTGCTCGCAATGAGCTCGGGATGCGGAAGTAGAGCGGTCGCCCGAGCTTCCCCTGCCGAATTGGCCTCTCACTCCTTCGGGTGGCCACCCGCGGACGACCTCGGGGGAGGGGCGAAAGCGTCATACGCGGTCGAGATGCTGTCACCGACTTCGACACGGGGGTGCATCGATGACCGAGATCGTGATGACGCTGTACCGGACGGCGACCGGCGGCAAGCGCCACGTCCGCAACTGCCCGCACCTGCGGGACAAGGACGTGCTGGAGGCCGCCGAGACCGACGGCGAGGTGTGCACCTGGTGCGCCGCCGAGCTGAACGGCCAGGGCCGCACCTACTACGACACGGTGCACCAGGCCCTCGAGCGGTTCGGTGCAGAGCGCACGAACTGGCCGCGCATCACGAGCTTGGTCTTCGACGTCGCGCCCTCGCACGTGTGGATTCCGGCGAGCTCGCCCTACATCGCCCTCGCGCGCGACGGGAAGGTCGCGGTCTGGGTGCACCGGACCAAGGTCGAGTGGAGCGAGGGCGAGCGCGTGGAGCACCTCCCCGACTTCCGTCCCGGCGCCGGTGGTGGCTCGCCGAAGCAGGAGGTCTGGGGTGAGAAGTGCGAGAAGCACCACGTGCTGCGGGCACGCAACGGCTCGTGCGGGATGTGCTTCGACTGAGCGGCATGCGGGTCCGCATCCACCGCGGGGCACACGAGATCGGTGGCTCCTGCGTCGAGCTGCAGGCGGAGGGCGCCCGGCTCGTCCTCGACGTGGGCAGACCGCTGTCCGCCAGGCCGGGCGATGACGTGCCGCTCCCGGCCGTCCCCGGGCTCACCGACGGGTCCACGCCCGACCTCCTGGGCGTGCTGATCAGCCATCCCCACCTCGACCACTACGGGCTGGTCGACCGGGTCCACCCGAGCGTGCCGGTGTTCGCCGGTCGTGAGGCCGCCGCGGTCGTGGGAGCCGCCCGCTTCTTCTCGCCCATGGGGCCCGAGCTGCGGCCGTCCGGACACCTCCGGCACCGGAAGCGACTGCGGCTGGGGCCGTTCACCGTGACGCCGTACCTGGTCGACCACAGCGGTTTCGACGCCTACGCCCTGCAGATCGAGGCCGGTTACCGGCGGCTGCTCTACACCGGCGACCTGCGCGGCCACGGCCGCAAGGCGGGGCTCTTCGAGCAGATGGTGGCCGCTCCGCCCGGTCGCGTGGACACGCTCCTGATGGAGGGGACCCACGTGCGCGCGGGCGGCGCCGACGAGTCGCGCCCGCCCACGGAGGCGGACGTCGAGCTCGACATGGCCGCGACCTTCCGCTCCTGCGCCGGGCTGCCTGTCGTCGTCTCCTCGGCGCAGAACATCGACCGGCTGGTGACCGTCTACCGGGCCGCCCGCCGCGCGGGCCGGACCCTGCTGGTCGACCTGTACACGGCCACGGTTGCGCAGGCCACCGGCCGGCCGACGCTGCCGCAGCCGGGCTTCCCGCAGCTCGGGGTCTTCGTCCCGCGGCGTCAGCGGGTCCGGGTGAAGGAGTCGGGGGAGTTCCACCGCACCCATGCCGTCCGCCCGCTGCGGGTGTTCCCCGAGCAGCTCGTTGCCGAGGCCCATCGGTTCGTCGTCCTCACCGGCAGCTCGGCGGTCCGCGAGCTCGTCGACGCCGGAGCGCTGCGCTCGGGCGTCGTGGTCTGGTCGCTGTGGGGGGGCTACCTCGCCAACACCGGCGGACGACGGCTGGTCGATCTCCTCGAGACGGCCGGCGTGCCGCTGGTGCACCACCACACGTCCGGGCACGCGGCGCTGTCGGACCTCAAGCGATTGGTCGCCGCGCTCAACCCCGGACAGCTCGTGCCGATCCACACAGAGGGCGCCGCGCACTACGCCCGTCACTTCCCCGGCGTCACCGTCCGGGCCGACGGCGAGTGGTGGCACGCCTGACCGCACTCCGAGGAGGACCGCGCATGACTCCGCACGACGACTTCACCCGCCGGCTGGCCGGCATCGACGGCGTCCAGCAGATCGACGGGCGCACCGACCGCGCTCTCGGTGTGGGGCGGGCCGTCGTCCGCTGCACGCACGAGGGGCGCCGGGCGGTCGCCGTCCGCGAGCACGAGGCGCGGATCCCCGCGCTCATGGATCTGCTGCACCTGCACCTGGCCGGGGCGGAGCTGCCTGGCGGAGGGCAGCCGCCCGTGGCGGACGAGGTCACCGTCCTGCTGGTCGAGGACAAGGAGGTCAGCGAGGCCGGCGATGCGCTCGCCACGCTGGCCGCCGAGGTCAGCCCCGCGGTCGGGGTGCGTGTCCTCCGCGTCGACGACGCCGGCCGTGTCCACCCCAGCGTTCCTGCTCCGGACCTGTCCGACGCCGTGCTCTTCCGCTACGAGGGCTGGCTGAGGCTCCTCGAGGGGGTCGAGGACGGTCCGCCGGAGCTCGTCCGCGAAATCGTGCAGGCGGTCGGCCGACCGGAGCTGCGGGCCTATCCGATGCTCTCCCACGCCGGACGGCGCTGGTCCCTGCGCATCGAGGGCCTCGAGGTCGGGCAGGTCGAGGCGGGCCGCGGCACTCTCGGCGTCGGCAAGGACGGCAAGACGGGCCGGACCAGCCGCAAGCGGGCCGCCTGGGTGGCGGTGGCCGGGAAGGAGGCCGTCGAGGTGACCCCGGCGAGCGTGCCGTCGGCTGCGAGCCTGATCCGGGTGTTCGCCGAGAAGTGGCGCGGGTGGTCGTCGAAGCGCGCCGGTGAGCCCAAGCAGGACGAGCACGCCCTCGAGTCGCGGGTCCTCCGCGGTGTCGTCCCCCTGCATCTCGCCAACGGCACCCGGCTCGACCTGCTCAAGCCCGACTCGACGGAGTCGGTCAACTGGGGCAGCCAGTTCCCGACCCGCTGGGGACGTCAGGACGGACCGGCCGCGCGGTACCTCGACGCCCTGCTCCGCGTGGGGGACGTCCCGTGGGCGGCGGAGATCAAGATCGACGGTGGCACCGGGACCGGTCGCTACTACCGGCACGCGGTCGCCCAGGCCGTCCTCTACCGGACCTTCATCCGCCAGGCATCCCCGCTGCAGCCGTGGTTCGAGGCGCAGGGACTCGACCAGCGGTCCTGCCGTGCCGCGGTCGTGGTGCCTGACGCGCCGGCCTCCCGTGCCGACCGGTCCACCGGCCTCGCCGAGCTCTGCCAGGCCTTCGACGTCGAACTGATCACCGTGCCGCGCGCGATGGCGCGGCTGGGCAGGCTCGACTGAACGCCGAGCCGGCCCGGGGATCGACGATCGTCGTCAGCCTCCCGGACCTGCTCTGGGCAACCGGGACGGCGACGCTCGAGGACCTCGCCGACATCGTCGACGGGGACTGCGACGCGGACATCTGGCTCGAGGAGATGGACGACGGCATCGAGATCGGGGCCGGCGCCGGCGCCATCGGGCTGCGGTACCCCTTCCTCGCGTCCGAGTTCTGGGCGACGGTCGAGGAGGTCGACGGCGACCAGGCCCGGCGGTGGGAAGCCGAGGCCGAGGAGGACGCGGACTGAACGACGACGGCACTGTCGGTGGCTGGTGGGAGGCTCCGCCCCGTGCCTCCCGCCACGCTGAGCCGCCTGCTCGAGGTCGTCGGCTCCCCGCGCGCGGTCGACGATCTGGCCGCCTACTTCGAGCCCGGTCGCCCGGCCGACGCGCCGCCCCGCTTCCCGGGCAGCCGCTTCGAGTTCCTCGTCGGCGGCGGGACCCGACCCGAGACGGCCAACCGCATCACCGCCGACGACCTGGTCGCAGTGACCCTGCTGTCAACCGCTGTGCCCGGGAACGTGGCTCAGCAACTGCTGGAGGGGGACCTCGGGCGGGACATCGCCTGGCACCTCGAGAGCGTCCCCGTCGACGTGGGGATCGAGAACCCTGCGGCGGCGGAGCTCTTCTCCACGGCCTCGTCCGTGCGACTCGTGCGGGACCTCCTCCAGGAACCCCACGGCATCGACTGGTTCACCGCGCAGACGCTGCTCGCCCGCAAGCGGCCGCGGCTGGTGCCGGTGCACGACCGCGTCGCCCGGTGCCTCACCGGCCTGCCGGACGAGTCGATGGGCTGGCACCTCGACGTGTTCGCGGCCGACGCCGGGCTTGCCGACCGGCTCTCGGCGACCCGTCGGTCGGCACGCGTCCCCGAGGAGGTCTCCGTGCTCCGCGTGCTCGACGTCATCCTGTGGATGCGCCACGCGCCGGTGCACCTGGAGAACGGCTGCCCGGGCCTCATCTGACGCCGCCACTGGGGCCGCACCTGTCGCCGTCCCCACGGCCCGGAGATGTACGACGACGGCGGTGAGGGGACGTGCGCCGAATGCGCGGCGGCGTACGGAGCCCTCGACGCGTGGAGCTCTGCGGCGCCTACGAGGACGGCGCCGGGGCGGGGGAGAGGTGCTCGTGGACGGCGAGCCAGCGGCCGTCGTCCCCGCGGTGGAAGACGATCGTCTCCCGCTCGTCGAGCACCTCCTCGCCGGCCGTCGACGACACGGTGGTGCGCACCCGGTGGTGGAAGACCGCGGTGTCGCCGAAGACCTGCACCGCCCCGTCGGCCGACACGCAGTCGAGCACCCGGAACCCGTCCTCGGCGACCCAGCTGTCCCACTCCCGCCGGTACTCGGCGGTCGAGGTCAGCACCCGGTCGGTGGTGTGGAACAGGAAGGTGGCGTCCTCGGCGAAGGACCCGAAGTAGCCGTCCAGGTCCCCGCTGCCGAAGGCCGCGACCAGCTCCGCGGCCGCCGCCAGGACGTCGCCGGCCGCGCTCATGCCCGCGGCGCCATCGCCGAGACCAGCTCGTAGGCCACGTGCGCGGCCGCGATGCCGGTGATCTCCGCGTGGTCGTAGGCCGGGGAGACCTCGACCAGGTCCGCGCCGACGAGGTTGGCGTCGGCGAACGACCGCAGGATCGCCAGCAGCTCCCGGCTGGTCAGCCCGCCGGCCTCCGGCGTGCCGGTGCCGGGCGCGAACGCCGGGTCGAGCACGTCGATGTCGACCGACACGTACACCGGCCGGTCCTCCACGCGCGCCTTCACCTTCTCGATCACCCCCCGGATGCCCAGGTCGTCCACCTCCCGCGCGTGCACCACCTGGAACCCGAGCTCCACGTCGTCCACCAGGTCGCGGACTGAGTACAGCGGCCCACGGATGCCCACGTGCAGGCAGCCGCTCTGGTCCAGCAGCCCCTCCTCGGACGCCCGCCGGAACGGCGTCCCGTGCGTGTAGTCGGCGCCGAAGTAGGTGTCCCAGGTGTCCAGGTGCGCGTCGAAGTGGACGACGGCGATCGGCCCGTGCTGCGCGTGCAGCGCCCGCAGCAGCGGCAGGGCGATCGTGTGGTCCCCGCCGACGGTCAGCAGCCGCCCGGCCCGCTCGAGCAGCGACCGGGCACCGGCCTCGATCTGGCCGATGGCCTCCTCGATCGAGAAGGGGTTGACCCCGAGGTCGCCGGCGTCGACCACCTGCTGCCGGGCGAACGGCTCGACGTCCTGCGCCGGGTTGTAGGGCCGCAGCAGCCGCGAGGACTCCCGCACGTGCGCCGGGCCGAACCGCGCCCCGGGCCGGTAGCTGACGCCGGAGTCGAACGGGATGCCCAGGACGGCGACGTCGACGTCGGACACCTCGTCGATCCGCGGCAGCCGGGCGAAGGTCGGCGGCCCGGCGAAGCGGGGGACGACGGTCGCGTCGACCTGGCCGAGCCGGCCGTCCTGCGTGATGCGCTCGACCATCACGCCACCGGTCCCACGGAGTCGGAGGTGCGGCGGCCGGCGCGGTGCACCGAGGCCCGCGGGTCGTCGACGACCTCGGGCACGTCGCCGTCGCGGGCCGGCACCCACCGCGGGCCCTCCGGGCCGAAGACGTACCGCGGCTCCGGGAAGGCGAACAGCAGGCCCAGGTACACGACCGCGGCCAGGCCGAGGGAGACCGGCAGGCTGACGTCGATGCCGCCCGCGACCGCGTTCCGGAACGGGCCCTCGATGAGCGGCGGGTAGTTGGCGAACAGCAGGCCGACGATCGCCGCGGGGATCCAGGCCACCATGCCGCGCCAGTTCATCCCGCCGCTGAACCAGTAGAGGCCGCCGGTGCGGCCCTGGTTGAACACCTGCACCGCGTCCTCCGAGTAGTAACCGCGCCGGACGACGTAGCCGAGCGTCATGATGATCATCCAGGGCGTCGTGCAGATGACGATCGCGCCGATGAAGGCGTTCACGCTGCCCAGCAGGTCGAACGCCAGCCGGCCGACCAGGATGAAGACGAAGGCCAGCGCGCCGATGAACAGCGAGGCCTGTACCCGGTTCAGCCGCGGGAACACCGAGGAGAAGTCCAGGCCGGTGCCGTACAGCGAGGTCACGCCGGTCGACATGCCGCCCAGGAAGGCCACCACGACCAGCAGTGCGGCGTACCAGGCGGGGGAGGCCTGAATCAGCGCCACGATGTAGTCGGCCTCACCGGCGACCAGCGTCGCCGTCCCCACCCCGAAGAGGAACGGCACCAGCGTCGCCAGCTGGCCGAGGAAGGTCGCTGCGAGCAGGTTCCGTCGCGGCGTCGCCGCGGGGATGTAGCGCGACCAGTCGCCGAGGAACGCGCCGAAGCTGATCGGGTTCCCCATGACGATCAGCGCCGACAGGATGAACGTCGGCCAGAAGCTGCCGAGCGCGTACGCGTCGGGGCCCGGGTCGTAGCCGAAGTCGAACAGCGACGCGTAGGCCACGATCCCCAGCAGCATCAGCACCGTGTTGCCGATGACCACGATCTTGTTGACCAGCAGCATGAACTGGTAGCCGAAGACCACCACAACGATGACCAGCGAGCCCAGGACGGCGTAGATGACGCCGCGCAGCAGGTCGGAGTCGGCCACGCCGAGCAGCCGGACCGCCGCGCCCACGATCGCGTCGCCGCTGACCCACACCGAGATCGAGTAGAAGGCGATCGCGGTCAGCAGCGACAGGAACGAGCCGACGACCCGGCCGCGGACGCCGAAGTGGGCGCCGGAGGAGACGGCGTTGTTCGTGCCCGTCCGCGGACCGAACAGGCCCATCGGCATGAGGATCAGCGCCCCCACGACGACGCCGAGCAGCGTGGCGGCGACCGCCTGCACCAGGGAGAGCCCGAGCAGGACCGGGAACGTCCCGAGGATGACGGTGGCGAACGTGTTCGCGCCGCCGAACTGGATGCGGAAGAGGTCGAAGGGCCGCGAGGTCCGCTCGGCCGCCGGGATGGTGTCGATCCCGTGCTGCTCGATCTCGGTCACCTTCGGTCGGCGCTGCTCGGCCGCCAGCCCCGCGAGTTCGGGTCCGCTCATGTGCACCTCCGGGTGAGGTGGTGACGCACACCACCGTGGTGGGCCGAGGTTAGGTGCAGAGTTGTCCGCCAGGCAACAGAAGTTGTCCAAGATGGGCGTGCGGCATGCTGTGCCGGCGCCGAGCGAAGGGGGACGACGACGTGGCGGGAGAGGTCCGGCGGCCGACGCGACCGCACGACCCGGCGGAGGCGCTCATCGGGGCGCGGCTGCGCGCGGCTCGCCAGACGGCCGGGCTCACCCTCGCCGCGGTCGCCGAGCAGGCCGGGCTGACCAAGGGCTTCCTCAGCCGGCTCGAGCGCGACGAGGTGTCGCCGTCGGTCGCCTCGCTGGTGACCGTGTGCGGCGTGCTCGGCATCGGCGTCGGCGCGCTGTTCGAGGTGCCGCAGACCTCGCTGGTCCGGGCCGGAGAGGCGCCGCCGATCAACTTCGGCGGCTCCGGCCTGCGCGAGGTGCTGCTCACCGCCGGCACGCAGCGCCAGCTGCAGGTCATCCACTCCCAGGTCGACCCCGGCGGCGGAGGCGGCGCCGAGCTGTACGCCCTGGCCTGCGACGTCGAGTTCGTCTACGTCGTGGCCGGGCGGCTGCAGCTCCAGCTGCCCGGTGAGACGGTCGAGCTGCAGGCCGGCGACGCGTTCACCATGCCCGGCGCCACCCCGCACACCTGGCTCAACCCGTCGGCCACCGCCTCCGCCGAGGTGCTGTGGGCGCTGACCCCCGCACCCTGAGCCCCGCACCCCCGACCGCCCGATCCCGGGAGTCCTCCGTGTCCGCACAGCCCGTCCGCGACGTCGTCGACCTCTCCCACCCGCTGGACGACGACACCCCGGTCTACCCGGGCGACCCCGTCGCCCGCTTCTCCCCGGCGACGACGATCGACGAGCACGGCTACAACGTGCTGCACGTGCGCATGGGCTCGCAGACCGGCACGCACGTGGACGCGCCGTACCACTTCCTGGCCGACGGGGCGCGGATCGACGAGCTGCCGCTGGAGCTCTTCCTGGGCCCGGCGGTGATCGCCGACGTCCGGGGCAGGGCGCCGCACACAGCGATCACCTGGGCAGACCTCGCTCCCGTCGCCGGCCGGCTCGCGCCGGGGCGGATGCTCCTGCTGCACACCGGGTGGGACGCGCACTGGGGGACCGACGCCTACTTCGACCACCCGTTCCTCGACGGCGAGGCCGCCGAGCGGGTCGTCGCGGCCGGCGTCCGCACCGTCGGCCTCGACGCGCTCAGCCTCGACGAGACGGTCCTGGGCGGAGAGCCCGCAGCCGGCTTCGCCGCCCACTTCGCGGTGCTCGGTGCCGGTGGCGTCATCGTCGAGAACCTGCGCGGGCTGGACGCCGTCCGCTCGACCGAGCCCGTGGTCAGCGTGCTGCCGCTGCGGATGACCGGCGCCGACGGGGCGCCGGTGCGCGCGGT
Source organism: Blastococcus sp. CPCC 205250 (assembly GCF_019799925.1). GTDB lineage: Bacteria > Actinomycetota > Actinomycetes > Mycobacteriales > Geodermatophilaceae > Trujillonella. The sequence goes on from NZ_JABGCG010000014.1 coordinate 113,344, forward strand.
CGCCTTCGACGTCGGCTGATCCCCCCGCAGGGGCGCAGCGGTCCCGGCCGCCGCCCCGAGTGGCAGACCTCCGTACGCTGGTGCCAGGCGAGCAGGGGGAGGACCCATCGTGGCGAGGCACCTGAACGACGAGACGGCGGAGTTCAAGATGCCGCGGCCGGGAAGGCACGCGGCCGAGGACGACGAGCACGCCCCCGAGGCCGGTGCCGAGCCCGAGGCCACCCAGCGCTTCGACCCGGGGTTCCGCGAGCGCCCGCCGCGGCCCGCGCCCCCCGCATCGCAGGACCGCGACGACCGGTAGCACCCCGCGTCAGCGAGGCAGTGCCGCCAGGCGGTGCAGCGCGGCGGTGAAGCTGGCGTTCCACAGGCCCAGGTGCGGCCAGCGCTCGGCGACGTGCGCGGTGGCCTCCTCGACCGTCATCCCCTGTTCGCGCACGAGGTAGCCGCGCAGCACGAGCCCGGTGCGTGATGCGCCGCCGTGGCAGTGCACGAGGAGCCGGTGTCCCTCGTCCTTGAGCGCCTTCATGTCGTCCAGGACGTCGGCGAGCATCCCGTCGAGGTCGGCGTTGTACTCGTTGTCGGCGATGTAGGCCATCCGTTGCACCGGGTGGGGGAAGGGCTCGCCCAGCCGGCACAGCGAGATGACGGCGAAGTCGGGATCGCTGTAGCGGGCGCCGTCGAGGTTGCCGGCCCAGATGCCGGGCAGGACCTCCGCCGGGCCGATCCGCGGGATGACGCCGGGGTCGTAGCTCTGCTGGACGCCGGAGTCCAGCCCCGCGGCGAGTTGCTGCAGGTCGGCCAGCCGCCACACCCGCTCGCTGTGCCCGGGGATGCGTCCGTGCACTGCTGAGGCCCACCGGCTCGGGATGCCGCCCATCCCGTACACCGCACCGGCCAGGCCGCCGGCGACGCAGGCGACGGTGTCGGTGTCCCCGCCGAGGTCGATGACCAGGCGCAGCACCTCGGCGAAGTCCTTCCCGGTGCGCAGCGCCCAGACCGCCTGGCCGAGGGTCGGCCAGACGGCGCCGTTGCTCTCGGTGGCCTGCTCGGGCGTCCAGCCGGGCGCGAGCACGGTCGCCCACCGCGCGCGGTGCTCCGGCGCGACGAGCTCCAGTGCCGCGGGGATGGCCGCCAGCGGGTCGCCGCCGTCGAGTGCTATCCGCAGCAGTCCGTGGAAGACCGCGCAGCCCTCACCGGCCGACGGGTCGCCGTGCGTGAGTGCGGAGAGGCGGCGGGCGGCGTCCATGGTGGCCGCGGTGCCGTCCTGGGCGAACCGGATGGCCGCGGGCGTCGTCCGCATCAGCGAGCCGTTGCCGGCCGCGTGCCCGGAGCGGGCGAAGTGCTCGGCAGCGGCGACGTCCCACGGGCGGCCTGAGCCGAGGACGGCGCGGGTCTGGTTGCCGATGTCCGGCGGGCCGGCCTGCGCCCAGGCACGGAACCGGTCGAAGACGTCGGCCTCGTCCAGGCCGCCTTGCTCGGCCAGCGACCCGGCGAGCATGAGCGCCATCTGGGTGTCGTCGGTGAACTCGCCCGGCTCCCAGCCCAGCGACCCGCCGCCGCACATCTCCGTGTTCGACCCGCGGGCCGGCACCGGGAAACGGGCGGTGAACTGCCCGGGCGGGCCGAACTCGAAGGGCGCACCCAGGGCGTCGCCGACGGCCGAGCCGACGAGCGCACCGGCGGCGCGGGACGAGCGGTGGATCTTCGGGGTCACTCAGGCCTCCGAGGCCGCGACCGACAGGTTCATGCAGCCGTCGTACCAGCGTGGAGCGCCACCGCGCGCGCGGAGCGCTGGAGGGACCTGTTCACCCGGTCGGGTGGGGCCGACGACGGTCGTCCCTGATCCTGTCGGTGGCCGCTGCCACGCTCCGACTCCGCCGTTCCCGGGACGGCCGGGACACGGGGAGGGTCATGAGCGGTGCGGTGGGGATCCAGGCGGGCCGGGTCTGCCCGGGATGCGGGCGCGAGGAGTCCGTCCCGATCGTGTGGGGGATGCCGGCAGGCGACTCGTTCGAGCTGGCCGAGCGCGGCCTGGTGTCCCTCGGCGGGTGCCTGCGCGATCCGGAGGGCGACCCGGTCCTCGAGTGCCGTGCCTGCGGCCTCGCGTGGGGGCGGGAGGGTGACCCGACCGCGGACGAGCAGGCCCTGGCCGACCTGCTCCGCGTGACCTGGCCGACCGTCCTCCGTGCACTCGGCGCCGGCTGGCGGTGGGAGGACCCCGGTCCGGAGGACGGCTTCCGGTGGTTCGTCAGCGGGGAGCCGGCGCAGCTGTCGATCGGCGTCGACGCGGTGGGCTTCGTGCTGGCCCGCCCCCTGGTCGCGTGGAGCCCCCGGCAGGACGTGGTCCCGTCTGGCGGCCTCCGCTTCACCCGCGAGCAGCTGCAGTGGTTCCCCGCCGAGGTCACGGCGGAGGCGGAGGCCATCGCCACCGGCGTCCGCCGGTCCTTCCGCTGGTGCCGGACCTGCCGCCGTCCCGCCCCGCCGGAGGCGTTCGACCGTACGGAGCGGATGTGCACCGCGTGCGACGAGGCGTACGCGCACGTCGCCGGGTGACCCGGCCGTCCGGCCGGGGACCACCCACCGGCGGACGCCTGGGAGCCACTCACCGGCGGACGGCCGGGCCCACGTCGGCGTCGGCTACGCGCCGCGTCCGCTCATGTGGTCCCAGATCGCCGCATCCAGGTCTCCGGCCGACCAGCCGCGCATCGCGGCGGCTCGCCGGATGACGGCGACGCACCCGTCGTAGGTCTGCGGCGGGATGCCGGCTTCCTGGACGAACCCCTCGATGTGGACGTCGACCGCCACGTGGTCGGGGGAGCCGGCCAGGATCGACAGGTAGTCGACCGTCTTGGGGCCGACCCGGCCGACCTGGCGCAACCTGCTGCGCAACTGGCCGTCCTCTTCGGCCAGGCGCCGGCGGAGGTCCGCGACGGTCTCGACCTGCTCCCCGTGGAGCGTGGCGGTGAGCTCCTGGATGACCCGGAGCTTGCGCGGGCCGCGCCAGCGCAGCTGCGCGCCGATGTCGGAGGTCTTCAGGCGGTCGGAGAAGCGCGACACCGTGTCGGCGTCCGGCCAGGCGGCCTGCAGGGCCCGGACCCGCGGCTCGACCACCGTCCGGTAACGCGTCCGCGGCTGCAGCGCGGCGTCGCAGATGAGCGCGCCCATGTGCTGCCACCCGCGGGTCCGCTCCGTCACCTCGATGCCGCAGGCCTCCACGTGCCGCAGGAGATGCGTCGCTGCCTCGTCGATGTCCATGGGTCCTCCGTTCGTCGCGTCGGCCCTCTCATCGGCCGGAGGACACGACACCGGGACGTGCCGGATGGCTGCTGATCCGGCTGAGGCGGCCGGGGAAGTGACGGTGCGCACCTCTCAGCCGGCGCACCGGTCCCAGCAGTCCCACGTCCCGTCCCCGGCGCTCATAGGTTCTCTGCTCGACCGACTACGGAAGGACGGCGTCATGGCCAGGCACCTGCTCGACGAGACTGCGGAGTTCGCGCTGCCCCGTGCCGGGCGGCACTCCCTCCCGGACGACGACAAGGCCCTCGAGCCGACGCTGCGCTTCGACGCCGGCTTCCGCCCGTCGCAGCCCAAGCCCGACCTCCGGCCGGACGCGCGGGGCCGCTGACCCGCCGAGCGCCCCACCGACGGCGTACGCCAGTCGGGCGAACCTGCCGCCCTGCGCTCAAGCTCGTCAGCGCGGCGTGCGATGGCTGATCTGTGATCAGCGCAGCGGCGGCCCAGGACGGCGACACATCGACGTCAGCGGGTGACGTGCTGGCACCCATCGCGGAGGCAGCGGCAGAGCACCCCTGGCTCGCCGCGCTCGTCGCGACGCTGGCCGTGACGCAGATGGTCCACAGGGTCCGCACGGCAGTGCTCGGCTGGCGTCCCCGGGATCCTCGGCGCCTCTTCGTCGGTGCCGACCGTGCCGCACTGCTGGCGCGGGCGGGCCATCGATGCGAGCAGCACTCCTGGCTGTCGGGTCGCTGCCCGGTGACCGACCGGCTGCAGGCCGACCACGTGCACCCGCACAGCCGGGGCGGCGCCACCACGGTGGCCAACGGGCAGGTGCTGTGCGGGCGGCACAACGCCCGGAAGGCGAACCGCATCCCCTGGGCCTGGGAGCTGCGGACCCTGGCCGCGCGTCGGCAGGCCTATGCCCCTCCCGGTGTGCCCACCGCCGTCGTGCGACACCTCTGAGGGCTGCGCCTCAGGGCGGTGGCTGGGCGCCGGCCACGCCGGCCACCACCGCGGCCGCCGCGTGCCCGTCCGCGACAGCGTCCAGCACCGGGGACCCGGCACGCCAGCCCATCAGCACCCCGGCGGCGAACGCGTCGCCGCAGCCGGTCGTGTCGCGGACGTGGGGTAGGAGCGGCACCGGCACCTCCCACACCCCGGCCCGCGTCAGGACCCGGGTCGGCGACGCCCCCGCGTGCACCAGCACCATCCCCGGGGCCCAGCCGGGCACCTCGCCGAGGAGGCCGAGCACCCGGGCCTCGTCGGCGTTGCAGAGGAGCAGGTCGGTCTCCAGCGCGGCCAGCAGCTCGACGTAGTCGTCCACCCCGAGCCTCGCGATCCGGCTCGCCGCGGCGACGTCGGCGCTGACCGGCACACCGGCCTCTCGCGCCAGCCGCGCCGCGGTCGCCAGTGCCCGCGGCGAGCGCAGCAGGTCGTAGCCGTCCAGGTGGACGACGGCGGCGTCCGCCACCCACGAGGGCGCCACGTCGCCGACCTCGAGCCCGCCCTCGCCGCGGTCGGTGAGCATCGTGCGCTCGCCGTCGGGGTGCACGAGCACGGTCGTCAGCGGCGCTCGCCCCCGCCGCACCACGGAGAGGTCCACCCCGCGCGACGCCAGCCCCGACAGCAGACCGTCGGCCACCTCGTCCGCGCCGGCCCAGCCCGCCAGCCGCGCCGGCACCCCTCGCCGGACGATGCCGGCCGTCACGTTGGCCGCCGCGCCGCCCGCTGACGTCGTCCGCACGACGCGCTGCTGTCCGCCGACCACCAACGGACCGCTCAACTCCAGCACCTGGTCGGCGACGAGCTTGCCCACGGCGACCACCGGGCCCGCGCCCGCTGGCCGCGGCCAGCCCGGGGTCACGGGACGACGACCGACCAGACGCCCGGGTCGACCGTCTCCGTCCGCGTGGGCACGTCCTCGGCGATCTCCCCGTCCGCATCGACGTCCGTGCGGCCGGCGGGAGGGTCGACGGTGACGAGCAGCGCGCTCACGACACCACCGGTTCGACGTCGCGCGTGCAGAACATGCACACCGTGGCGTCGACCGGGATGAAGCTCTTGCAGTGGTCGCACTCCCGGTTGCCCTGGGCGCCGGCGGTCTCGCGGCCCGTGGCCTTCCGGATGGCCTGGACGAGGAACATGATCGTCAGCGCGAGCAGCACGAACGACACGAGCGCGGTGAGGAACGACCCGTAGCGGATCACCGCGCCGTTGACCGTCAGCGTCAGGGCGTCGAAGTTCGGCTCGCCGAAGATCGCCGCCACCAGCGGCAGGATGACGTCGCCCACCAGCGACGAGACCACCGTGGCGAACGCCGCCCCGATCGCCAGACCGACGGCGAGGTCGACGAGGCTCCCCGAGAAGGCGAAGTTGCGGAAGTTGGTCAGCAGCGTGCGCACGGGTCTCCTCCTGGCCGGTCCGACGGCGGCAGCGTAGGTCTGCCGCAGACGACCAGCAGGTCGGCCGCTCAGGCGCTGCCCCCCACCCGGCAGCAGCGTCCCCGCATGCGCCGGTCAGTCGGGACCGGCCGCCTCGTCGTACATCCGGTCGGGCACGGGCACGGCCCAGAAGCGCCGCTCCCGGGCGTGCTCGAGGAGCTCCTGGAGCCGGGAGCCGCCGACGCGGATCAGCCGGAACTCCGCCGGGTCGCCCTGGGCGACGTTCTCCACCAGGTACAGCCAGGACCGGTCGGGGTCGGCCTTCGTGGCGATGTACCGGCTGCACTCCAGCCAGAGTCCGGAACCGCGCGACGACGTGCCGCACGCCTCGACCGTGATGTGCCGGTCGCCGCTGACGACGTCGGCGACACCCTGCCCGCGGACGTCCCGCGCATCCCGCCCCTCGGCGCGCTCGCGCTCGACCACGTAGTCGATCGCCGCGTCCTCGATCTGCTGCGGTCCGCGGACCTCGGTCGTCGTCATCGGTTCCCCTCCGGTCGACGTCCCCGTGCAGTGGGTCTACACCCGCCGGGCGCGAACCGGAACCCGTACGACGCAGAACGGCGCCGGCGGTCCCGGAGGACCACCGGCGCCGTCGCGCACGGACCGTCGGTCAGGCGGCGATGGCCCCCTCGGCCGGCAGGTCCTCCTTCTTGGCGTTGACCAGTGCGAACGCCACGACCAGCGCGACTGCGAGGATCCCGGCCGCCGCGAGGAAGGCGGTGTGGTAGCCCGACACGAAGGCCTGGTCCTCGGCGGTGGCGGCGAACGCCGGGTCCGTGGCCAGTCGCGCGCCGTTGTCCTCGAACCAGCCGGTCACCGACGAGGAGAAGATCGTCGTCAGGATCGCCAGGCCGAGCGAGCCGCCGACCTGCTGCGCGGTGTTCAGCACCGCCGAGGCGACGCCGGAGTCGCGGGCCTCCACACCGACCAGCGAGGTGCTGGCCGTCGGGACGAACACCGCCGCCAGGCCGAGGCTCAGCAGCAGCATCGCCGGCAGCACCTGGGTCACGTAGGAGCTGTCGTCGCCGGCCTCGATGCGGGTCAGCGAGAACATGCCGACGACGGCCATCACGAGACCCACGAGCATGAGCGGCCGCGGCCCGACCCGGGGCAGGATCTGCGACACGACACCCGCGCCGAGGATGATGCCGCCACTGAAGGGCAGGAACGCCCAGCCCGCCTCGAGCGGGGTGTAGCCGAGGGTGTCCTGGAAGTACAGCGTCAGGAACAGGAACATCGCGAAGAGCCCGGCGCCGACCAGCAGGAACAGCAGGTAGGACCCGCCGCGGACCCGGTCCAGGATGACGCGGGTGGGCAGCAGCGGGTGCGCCGTCCGCGTCTCCCAGACCACGAAGGCGGCCAGCAGGACGACGGCGACGACCAGCAGCGTGATGGTCAGGGGGTCACCCCAGCCCACGCCCTCCTCGGCGGCCTTGGTGAAGCCGTAGACCAGTGCGACCAGCCCGAGGGCCGACAGCAGGACGCCGGGGATGTCGAAGTGCCGGTCGCCCTCGGCGCGGCTCTCCTTCACCAGCGGGATCGCCGCGGCGGCGGCGGCCAGCGCGATCGGCACGTTGACGCCCAGCGTCCAGCGCCACGAGGCGTACTCGGTGAGGACGCCGCCCAGGATCAGGCCGATGGCCGCGCCACCGCCGGAGATCGCACCGAAGACACCGAACGCGCGGGCGCGCTCCCTGGGGTCGGTGAAGGTGATCGTCAGGATCGACAGGGCGGCCGGCGCCATGAGCGCGGCGAAGGCACCCTGGCCGGCCCGGGCGGCGTACAGCAGCCCCTCGTTGGGCGCGATGCCGCCCAGGCCGGAGGCGATGGCGAAGCCGATCAGCGCGATGATGAAGGCCCGCTTGCGGCCCATGAAGTCGGCGATCCGGCCGCCCAGGAGCAGCAGTCCGCCGAACGCCAGCGTGTAGGCGGTGACGACCCACTGCAGGTTCGCCGCGGTGATGCCGAGGTCAGCGGCGGCGTCGGGCAGGGCGATGTTCACGATCGACGCGTCGAGGATGATCATCAGCTGGGCGACCGCGATGACGGCGAGCGCGAGCCAGCGCTTGGGGTCGGGCCCGTCGACGGCGGTCCGCGCCGACGCGGATTCGTCGGGGAGCGCGGACCCCGGCGGGGAGACGAGTCCTTCGGTGGACATGAGCAAGGGCTCCTTCATGCGTATGGGACGCAGTGGGTCGTACGGATGTGACACTGGCCGACGGTGCGCGGGGATGCGCGGAGACAGCGGTGCTGTGCGGTTGCTGCGCCCGGCGGGTCAGTGCCGGGCAGCCGGTCTGGAGTCGGCGGGGTCAGCCCGTCGGGTGGGCGAGTCCTGCGCCGGCCCAGCGCAGGCAGTCGCTCACGAGCTCCAGGAACTCCTCGTAGGGCTGGTTCGGGTTCCACGCCTCGGCCGCCGTGGTGAAGGCGGCCATCGCGGTGTTGAGGACCAGGGCGGTCCTCACGTCGTCGGCGTCCGGACAGCGCCGGCCCAGCCACTCCCGCAGCTCGGGCTCGAAGCCGTCACAGGCACCCCGCGCGGTCCGGCACAACCCCGGCGACTGGTCGAGCAGCCGCTTCTGCAGCGGCAGCCGATCAGCCAGGAGTCGAGCCAGGCCCAGCGCGATGTCGGTCAGCGCCTCCCAGACTGGAGTGTCGGTACGACAGTTCTCCAGGAGGGCCTGCCACTGACGGACCTCGTCGGGATCCAGGTCGAAGACGACGGCTTCCTTGCTGGCGAAGTAGCTGAAGAACGTCGTTCGGGAGACACCGGCCTCGGCGGCGATGTCCTCCACGCTCACCGCATCGAACCCGCGCTCGTCGATCAGTCGCAGCGCGGTCGAGCGGATCGTGCGCCAGGCCGCGAGCTTCTTGCGCTCCCGCAGCCCCATGACGGCGGACACAGAGCAGCGCATCATCGATGCCGCGTCACCCGCCCTCGTCATGATCAGGACGCTAGACCGAAAGCCGTACTGAGTACAAGTTCTTACTCCGTCCGGGTTTTGATTTCACGTCGCGTTCACCCAGGGACTCGGCTCGTGGGGGACGTCGTCGTCCACGGCGGGCCGCCGGTGGAGGCTCGGGCGGAGGTGCTGGACCCTCGGTGAGCTGTGCCCCGAACCGCTCGTGGGGTCGATGGAGCGCAGCACCGGCGTGACGGCAACGGGAGGTGGGGCCGACGCGTCGCGTGGGATGACACGGACGGGATGAGCACCTGGCGGCCGCGTCCCGGCTGACAAGCTCCCCAGGACGCCGTCCGAGGGAGTGCAGTTCCGTGTCCCAGCCAGGCCCTTCTGTGCCGTTGACGCGTCCCGTCGGCGGCCGCTGGTACTTCGTGGTCACCATCGCGACGGTGGGCCTGCTGTCGGCCGTGCCGTTCTGGCACGCCTGGGTCACGCTGCGCCGTCCGTCCGTCAGGCGCTCGGCCGTCGTCTACAGCGTCCTCGGTGCTGCCCTCGTCGTCCTGGCTTCCACCATCCCGCGCGACCCCGAGGGCCAGCCGATCGGCGACGGGGCGACGGCGCTGAACGGCGTCCTCGCCGTCACGGCACTGGGCGTGGTGATCGCCGCGTGCGTGCAGCTGCGTCCGCTCCGGCGGGACGTCTTCGGCGGTCCGGGTCAGTCGCGCACCGCCTCCGACCGGGTGATGGCGGGAGCCCTGGCGTCCCGCGCCCGCCGCGACGAGGCACGCGAGATCGCCGGCCGCGATCCGGTCCTCGCCCGGGACCTGGGCATCGGGCGACCCGACCTCGGTCGGGGCTACGACGACGGCGGTCTCGTCGACGTCAACAGCGCACCGGCCGAGGTCATCGAGCGCGTCTGCATGATCGACCGGAGCCACGCCCTCGCGATCGTCGCTGCGCGCGAGGCGCGCGGGGGCTACTTCACCGTCGACGAGGTCCCCGTGTACGTCCACCTGCCTGCGCACTCGGCCGGTCAGGTGCAGGAGCGCGGCATCACGCTCTGACCCGCGGTCGCGGTCTGAGCCGTCGGTCGTCGCTCAGCGTCACGGGAGCCGGCTGGCGCCACCCGGGCGGAGGAGTCGCGTCACCCGTCGTCGTGGGACCCGGTCCGCGGGGGCGTGCCCCGCCGCAGCCTGGGGGAGGTCTGGCGTCCGACAGCCAGATCCACCGGGGGAGGAACCGTGCCCAGCGACATCGACCCGCTGCCCAGCGCCGGAGCGCGCACCGGACCCGCCTGCACCCGGCGGACGGCCGGCCACACGCCGCACCGCGCCACGATCCTGCTGTGCCACACCGGCGCGCTGTCCGAGTGGCGGTCGGTCTTCGTCCTCGGTGTGCACGACGGCGTCGTCACCCTCGCCGACGGCGACCAGCTCATGCGCTTCCGCAACCACGCGCCCGAGGTCTTTGCCCGTGCCGTGGAGGAGGCGGGGGAGGAGGCCCACCTGAACACCCGGTTCGGCTACCTGTTCCTCGCCTCGTGGCCGCGCGAGCCGGAGGCGGTCTTCTCGCTCAGCCCGGCCGACCGGCCGTTCCCCGCGTGCGGATGAGCCGTGCGGCCGAGCGCCCCGGGGCCCCGGTCGCAGCGTGGCGACCGGGGCTCCGGGGACGTGCTCACCAGGCGGGTCGAGCCGACCCGACGTAGCCCGACACCGAGCCGGCCCACACCACGGAGACGGGCTTCCCGTACGTGGAGGAGTGGACCATCATCCCGTTGCCGATGTACATGCCGACGTGGCCGACCGGGCTGTAGAAGAACAGCAGGTCACCGGGCTGCATGTCCCACAGGCCGACCGGCAGGCCGATCCGGGACTGCAGGCGCGAGGAGTGCGGCAGGTTGACCCCGGCGGCGGCGTAGGCGTACTGGACCAGCCCGGAACAGTCGAAGCTCGACGGCCCACCCCCGCCCCAGGCGTAGGGCTTGCCGACCTGGGCCAGCGCGGTGTCGACGGCGATCTGCGCGGCCGACGTCGGTGCGGCGACGGCCGCGAGGGGGGCACTGGCCACAGGAGCCGCCGTGGCGGGGACCGTGCTGAGCATGAGCCCGGCGCCGGCCATCACGGCGACGAGTGCGCTGCGCGTGGTGCGGGACGTGCGACGTGACAGGGACGTGCGAGTGGTCGTCATGGACGACGGGGTCTCCTTGGGTCTCCGTGTACCGCCTACCGGGTCAGCTGACGGATTCGGACGCAGGAAGTCGCCCGGCCCGCTCGGGACGGTGTCCCGGGCAGGCTTCACCCCAGTGGATCGGTGGGTCCCCGGCCCGGCGCGGCTGGCTGCTCGCGCCACGTTCGGCGGCGTCCGTGAGTGGCGCCATTGCTCGGCGCCGTTGTGCGGCCTCACGGACGGCGGCGACGCTAAGTGGGGTTCCGGGACCTGCCAAACGGAGCCGAGCGCGGGACACGCCTGCTCCCGGACAGGCCCCGGCTCGGCGTGTCGCCACGCGACACGCCGCGCTGACCTCGCGGCATCCCCTCGATGATCATGGTCCGCCGGGGACCCCCACGAGGCCGCCGGGGAATCGGGCGACGTGCGGCGTGGCCTCACGCGGCGTGATCGTCTTCTCCAGGGTTGACCGGGGCTGACAACGGGCATCGACCAGACCAACGGACAGGTTCAGTCCACCGAACACGAGGAGGACCCATGGCCGGGATGTTCCGGAAGCTCATCGCCTCAGGCGTCGCTGCGAAGCTGATGCAGGAGGCCCGCAAGCCGCAGAACCAGGAGAAGGCGCGGCAGCTGTTCGCCCAGATGCAGCAGAAGCGCCGGGGCGGCGGCACCGGGGGCCGCGGCCGCGTCCGCTGACCTCCACCGCACCGCACAGCGACCCCCGTCCGGCAGCCGCCGGACGGGGGTCGCTGTCGTTCGTGGGGTGTGTCAGGGGCGGCCGGCGTGGGCCACCCCGACCTCCGTGGCGACGAGCACCGCCTCGCGCACCGGCTCGCGGTTGTGCTGGTAGAAGTCCGGCGCGCAGCACATGAGCAGCGTCCGGCCGTCCTCGCCGCCGAGCATGCAGGCGAACACGCCCAGGCCCTCCGGCGCGGCCACGGACTCGACGATCTCCCCGCCCGGCGCGATCCGCGCCACCCGGCCGCCGACCGCGTCGGCCGCCCAGATGTGCCCCTCGGCGTCCAGCGCGCAGCCGTCGGGGGCGACGACGACCTGGCCGAGGACCTCCTCGGTCGTCGTCCCGGTCACCTCGCCGCCCAGCGACGCCCACACCCGCCGGTTGGTCAGTGAGCCGTCGGGCGCGAGGTCGAAGGCCGTGTACCGGTTGCCGAGGGTCTCGCCGACGACGAGCGTGCCGCCGTCCGGGGTGATCACCGAGCCGTTGGGGAACCGCAGCCCGTCGGCGACGACGTGCACCGAGCCGTCGGGGTCCACCCGCTTGAGCGTCGCCGGGCGCGCGTCGCCGCCGCCCATCAGGTCGAAGCCGAAGTCGCCGACGAACACCCGCCCCTGCTCGTCGACCACGAGGTCGTTGAGGTGCCCGCCGCAGTGCTCGTCGAGGTCGGCGTAGGTGGTCAGCTCGCCGTCGGCGAACCGCAGCAGGCGGTGGTCGGTCATCGAGACGACGACCAGCGACCCGTCGGGCAGCCACCCCAGGCCCGAGGGCTGGTTCTCCACCTCGAACAGGACCGTCTCCTGGCCGTCGGTCGTCACCCGGCTCACCGTGTGCCGGTAGAAGTCCGACACCCACCAGGTGCCGTCGCGCCAGCGCGGGCCCTCGAAGAACCCGCCACCCGTCAGGACCGTCCGCAGCTCTCGTTCCGCCATGTCGCGGACACTAGGTCGACCGCTGCTCCGCGGCCCGGCGGACCCCCGCCAGCATCCTGCGGACGGCGACCACGTGCCCGCCGCTGCCGACCACGGCCAGCCGGTACAGCCGCCCGTGCGGTCCGGGGAACGCCGCCCGGCTCTCCATCCGCACCCGCGTGCCGCCGTCGACGGCGTCCAGGCGGACGACGATCCCGTACCGGGAGAAGCGGTGCCGGCCGGCCACCACGAGCAGCCGCGGCTCCTCGGCCGCCACGACCCGGAACCCCGGCACGGTGGAGCCGACGCCCGGCCGCTCCCAGCCCGACGTCGTTCCCGGGTCGCAGCCGAGGACCCGGGCGGTCACGCCGGCGGCGGGCGAGGCGAACGTGGCGGACAGGGTCTCGAGCACCCCGCGCCACGCGGCCGCCGGCGGCGCCGCGACCGTCAGCGCGTGCTCGTCGATCCGGGGCAGGTCGTCGAGGAGGTCCGGCACGCCGGCCACCGTAGGGGTGCCGGCTCGCTCGTGCTCTGCCCACGTGGCTGGGCAGAGCACGAGCGTGCGGGGAGGGACCTGCCGGCGGCCGGTCAGGGAGCGAACTGCTGCTCGCCGATCACCGACAGCAGCGCCAGCTTCTCCGCGGCCTCGGTGCCCGGCGCCGCGGTCAGCACCAGGAGCACCTGCGCCTGGTTCTCGGTGAACAGTGCCTGGCAGTCGACGTCGATCGGCCCGAGCTCGGGGTGCACGATCGTCTTCGCGTCCTCGAACCGCTTGCCGACGTCGTGCCGCTCCCAGATCCCGGCGAACTCGGGGCTCACCGCGAGCAGCCGCCGGACGATCTCGGCCGCCCGGGCGGTCGACGCCCCCGCCGTCAGCGCCGCCCGCAGCCCCGCCGCCTGCAGCCGGCTCTGCCGCGCGTGGTCGGCCTCGGGGTACCGCCGGCGGTCGGCCGGCTCGGTGAACCAGCGGTAGTAGGCGCTGCGAGCCAGGCCGGTGTGCCGGGTCTCGTCGCCCAGCAGTGCGGTGGCCAGCCGGTTCTGCAGGAGGGTCTCGGCGAGGTCGGACAGCACGAGCGCCGGGGTGTCGCCGAGCCGGTCGAACACCCGCTGCAGCGCGGGCGCCACGTGGTCGGTGGGCCGCACCCGCAGCGGCGCGGAGTGCCCGGCCAGGCGGAACAAGTGGTCCCGCTCGTCGAGGGTCAGCCGCAGGGCGCGGGCGATCGCGGCGAGCATCTGCTCCGACGGCTGCGGACCGCGCTGCTGCTCCAGCCGGGTGTAGTAGTCGGCGGACATGGTGGCCAGCGCCGCCACCTCCTCGCGCCGCAGGCCCGCCGTCCGGCGGCGCAGACCGGCCGGCAGCCCGACGTCCGCCGGCTGCAGCCGCTCGCGGCGGGTGCGCAGGAAGTCGGCCAGCTCCGCTCGGTCCACGAGGCCATCCTCCCGGGCGCCCGGGGACGCATCCAGGGACCGTCGGTCCCTGGATGACCGCTCCCTGCCGGCCCGGTCGGCGGCGGCGCAGGGTCGGGGCATGGACACCACGAACAGCACCGTCTTCATCACCGGCGGCACCTCGGGCATCGGCCTGGGCCTCGCGCTGCGGCTCATGGCCGCCGGCAGCACCGTCGTCGTCGGCGGGCGCCGCACCGAGGTGCTGGCCCGCCTCGCCGAGGAGCACCCCGGCCTGGGCACCCAGCAGGTCGACGTCACCGACCCGGCGTCGATCGCGGCCGCCGCGGCGGCGGTCACCGCCGCCCGTCCCGGCCTCGACGTCCTCGTCACGACCGCCGGCATCATGGAGCCCGAGGACCTGACCGACCCCGCGCACGTCGAGGTCGCCGAGCGCACCGTGGCCACCAACCTGCTCGGCACGATCCGCAGCATCGACGCGTTCCTGCCCGCGCTGCTGCGCCGGCCGGAGGCGACGGTCGTGACCGTGTCGTCCGGGCTCGGCTTCGTGCCCATGCCGCTGACCCCGACGTACAGCGCCACCAAGGCGGCCGTGCACTCCTACACGCAGGCACTGCGCGTGCAGCTCGCACGCGGCCCGGTGCGGGTCACCGAGCTGGTGCCGCCCGCGGTGCGCACGGACCTGCTGGGCCAGCGCGACTCCTCGCACGCGATGCCGCTGGAGGAGTACCTGGACGAGGTCATGGGGATCCTCGCCGACCGGCCCGACGCCGAGGAGGTCCTGGTCGAGCGGGTGCGGTTCCTCCGCTTCGCCGAGGCCGACGGCCGGCACGGCGACGTGCTCGCGCAGTTGTCGGCCTACGCGGCCTGACCTGGTCCCGGCACGCTCGTGCTCTGCCCACGGTGGTGGGCAGAGCACGAGCGTCCGCGGGGGAGGCCCGCCGGTCAGTCGCCCTTCACGTTGACGACCTGGCGCAGCGTGTGCCGGATCTCGACGAGGTCCGCGGCGTCGGCCATGACCTCGTCGATGGGTTTGTACGCCTCCGGGTGCTCGTCGAGGAACGCGTCGGAGTGACCCCATGCGATCCCGGCCATCCGCTTCTCCAGGTCCGCCCGGGTGAAGCGCTTGCGCGCCGCCGTGCGGGAGAAGGTGCGCCCCGCGCCGTGCGGCGAGGACGCCAGCGACTCCGGGTTCCCCTTGCCGACGACGACGTAGGACGCCGTCCCCATCGAGCCCGGGATCAGCCCCCACTGCCCCGCGCGCGCGGAGATCGCACCCTTGCGCGACAGCCACACCTCGCGGCCGTAGTGCGTCTCGCGCTCGGTGTAGTTGTGGTGGCAGTTCCGGGTCAGGATGTTGTCCTCCAGCGCGAAGGAGTGAGTGTCCTCCACGACGGCGCAGTAGACCTCCGTCGTCTCACCCGTCGGGCGCACCGACACGACGTTCCACCCGCGGCGTTCTGCGGCACCCTGACCGGAGAGGAAGCGCGCCCGGTGCTCCGGGATGAGGAAGAACGACTCATCGAGGTCGCCCCTCATCAGCCCCACCATGTGCAGGGCAGTCGGAGGCCGCCCGAACCCACTGCGAATTCGCGAGCGGATGCCGAAGGTCCCGACTCCGATCGTCTGGCAGGCGAGTCGAACGAACTCCAGATCATCGCGGTCGGCGGATGCCAAGGTCGGACGCCCTGACTTGTCCACGTCACCGTCTGCCGCGAAGTAGCCGGCCAGCCACCCGTAGAGCTCGTCGGGGGAAGCGTCCAGTGCTGGTCGCTCCCTCTTCCAGTGCCCAGGCAGGCCGGAGATGCTTGTCACCGGTCCGTACACCCGTGGAGGGCGGCCGACCCCTTGGAAGAACGGGAGCATCGCCCCGTCCTTCGATCCGCAGAAGTTCGCGAGCGCTCGCCGCCCTCCGGCCAGGGCGGTGCCGTCCCCGTAGACGAAGCCGCGGGCGGCGGACAGACGATCCACAGCCAAGCCCTCGGGCCGGCGGGGGAACGAGTACTGCAGTCGGTCCCCTGGGCGGAGCGCGTCCGTCGTGGCCTCGTGCCCATGCCCTCGCCGGGACCGCAGCAGCCAGCGGTGTCCTGCAGTCGCGCGGATGGTCTTGGTGACACCGGAGCGGCTCAGCACGACCTCGCTGACCTCCTGGCGCCCGAATGAGCGCACCGGGGCCTTCACCCAGGCGCCATCAGCGGTGAGCAGCTCGTGCTCGCCACCGGCGAGAGCTTCTATGGGTCGCGTTCCGGTGCGAGTGATCACCGGGGTCTCGCCGGCGAAGCAGTTCACCGTCTCGAGCCGCTGGACCGGCGTCTTGAGGTACCGGCCGAGCTGGTCGACGACGCGGTCCATCATCTCCTCGCGGTTGAGGAACGCGAACCGCTGCGCCCACCGCAGCGCCTCGACGTACCGGTCGAAGGACTCCTCGCCCTCCTCCAGGTACGCCAGGTCGCGGTCGCTGAGCTCGATGCCCCTGTCCCGGCAGCGGGCCTGCGCGATCGCGATGTGCTTGGCGGCCAGCTTGTTGCCCACCCCGCGCGAGCCCGAGTGCAGGAAGAGCCAGACCCGGTCGGCCTCGTCCAGCGACACCTCGATGAAGTGGTTGCCCGAGCCCAGCGACCCCAGCTGCTGCGGCCAGTTCGGCGCGGCGGCGTCGGCCTGCCCGGCGCCGGGCATCGCCCGCAGCTCCTCGACCCGCGCGGTGGCCGTGTCGGTCAGCTTCTTGTTGTAGCGGCCGGCCGACAGCGGGACGGCCCGGGCGATCCAGCCGTGCAGCACGGCGAGGTTGCCGCGGAGCTCGTCGGCGGTGAACTGCGTCCGCACCGCCATCATCCCGCAGCCGATGTCCACGCCGACCGCCGCCGGGATGATCGCGCCGTCGGTGGGGATCACCGACCCGACGGTGGCGCCCTTGCCCACATGCGCGTCGGGCATGAGCGCCAGGTGGGGGTGGATGAACGGCATCGCGGCGGTGCGCTCGGCCTGCTCGCGGGTGCTGTCCTCGAGGATCGAGGCCCAGTTGAGCAGCCGGTCGTTGATCTTCTCCATCGTCCTTCCGATCCCTGCCGTACCCGCACGGTCGTGCGGGCAGGAGGCGGAGTCTCCGGTGCCGTGGTCTCCGGCGCGACCGCATTACCCGCCCCGGGCGGACGACGACACGGGTGCCAGGGTGGAGGTCGTGGTCAGCGAACCGGAGTGGGTCCGGCACGTCATCTGGTGGCACGTCTACCCGCTGGGCTTCGTCGGCGCCGAGCAGCGCCGCGACCCCGACGCCCCCGTGGCGCACCGCCTGGGCCACCTGACCGCGTGGCTGGACCACCTCCTGGCCCTCGGCGCCTCCGGCATCGCGCTCGGCCCGGTCTTCGCGTCGGAGACCCACGGCTACGACACGACCGACCACCTCCGCGTCGACCCGCGCCTCGGGGACGACGCCGACCTCGACGCCTTCCTGGCCGCCGCCGCCGAGCGCGGCATCCGGGTGCTGCTCGACGGCGTCTTCAACCACGTCGGGCGAGGTCACCCGGCGTTCCGGGCGGTGCTCGAGCAGGGCCCGTCGGCACCGACCGCGTCGTGGTTCCGGCTGCGGTGGCCCGGCGGCGCCGACGCGTGGCGGCCCGGCGTCGAGCCGGAGTACGACGACTTCGAGGGGCACTCCTCCCTCGTCGCGCTGGACCACGCCGGCCCCGCGGTCGCCGACCACGTCGTCGAGGTGATGACCCACTGGCTCGACCGCGGCGCCTCCGGCTGGCGGCTGGACGCCGCCTACGCGGTGCCGACGGCGTTCTGGGCGCAGGTCGCCCGGCGGGTGCGGGAGCGGCACCCCGGGGCCTACCTCATGGGCGAGGTCATCCACGGCGACTATCCGGGCTTCGTCGCCGACAGCGGCCTGGACTCGGTGACCCAGTACGAGTTGTGGAAGGCCGTCTGGAGCTCGCTCAACGACGCCAACCTGCACGAGCTCGCGCACGCCCTGCGGCGGCACGACGACTTCGTGCAGCGCTTCGTCCCGTACACCTTCCTCGGCAACCACGACGTCACGCGCATCGCCAGCCGGCTCACCGACCCCGCCCACCTGGCGCACGCGCTCGTGGTGCTCGCGACCGTCGCCGGCACCCCGGCGGTGTACGCCGGCGACGAGCACGCCTTCCGTGGCGTCAAGGAGGACCGCGCCGGCGGGGACGACGCCGTGCGCCCGCCGTTCCCCGCCACCCCGGCCGAGCTCTCCCCGTTGGGCCTGCCCACGTTCGCGCTGCACCAGGAGCTGCTCGGCCTGCGCCGGCGCCACGCCTGGCTGCACGCCGCCCGCACCGAGGTGCTCGACGTCGCCAACGAGACGCTGGTCTACGCCTCGTCCGGCGACGGCGGCCGGCTGCTGGTGGCCCTCTCCACCGCGGCCGCGCCGGCGACGCTGCGCGCACCCGGGGCACGGACCCTCCTCGCAGGCACCGCCGACCTCCGCGACGGCCGTGTCGTCCTCCCGGCCGGGGGCTGGGCGGTCCTGGAGGCCTGACCGCGGGTCCGGGCCCTTGTCCTCGGGCGCCAGGGGCGATACAAACGCGGCACGAGATGTCTCATGTGTCCCGCCCCGGATGGGGTGGGGATCGAGAGGGAGAACCGTGCCCCGACCCAAGCAGGCGGCCATCGCCGGCGTCTACACGACCAAGCAGGGCAAGCTGCCCGACCGGACGTCGTTCTCGCTGCAGCTGGAGGCGATCAAGGGCGCGTGCGACGACGCCGGCATCCCCGTCGAGGAGGTCGACGGGATCATCCCGCTGAGCATGTCCGACCACCTGCCGGGGACGACGGCGACGCAGTTCTGGGCCGCGCAGCTCGGGGAGCGCCCGCTGGGGCTGATGGAGACCGGGGGCGCGTCCGGGGCACTGGCCAAGGCGGCGCTGGCCATCGAGAACGGCATGTGCGAGGTCGTCGTCCTCTTCTACGGCAAGGCCGGCTCGCGCGTCGGTCCCCGTGGCACCGCGGCCACCGACCGGGCCCCGCGGGTGCCGGACTGGAGCTTCTACCAGTCGGGCGCCTACATGACGACGTGGTACGCGCTGTGGGCCCAGCGGTACATGCACGAGTTCGGCGTCACCCACGCCGACCTGGCCGAGGTCGCCGTCTTCACCCGGCACCACGCGACGCTCAACCCCGACTCGATCATGGGCCGCAAGGGCGAGATCACCGTCCAGGACGTGCTGGACAGCCGGCCCATCTGCGAGCCGCTGAACCTGCTCGACTGCTCGCTGGACAACGACGGCGGCTACGCGATCGTCATGACGTCGGCGGAGCGGGCGCGGTCGGCGCGGACGAAGCCGGTCTGGGTGCTCGGCGGCGCGGAGTCCACGTACACCGACTTCTACACCACGATCAACGACCCCTGGTTCCCCGAGGAGGGCAAGGCGGTGCGCCGCGCGGCCGACCGCGCCTTCGAGATCTCCGGCATCGGCCGCGACGAGATCGACGTCGCCGGGCTCTACGACTGCTTCACCATCACCACGATCCGCGACCTCGAGGAGATGGGCTTCTGCAAGCTCGGCGAGGGCGCCGAGTACGTCAAGGAGGGTCACTGCCGGCTGGGCGGCTCGATGCCGACCAACACCGACGGCGGCCTGCTCTCCAACAGCCACGCCGGTGACCCGGCGGGCATGCACACCATCGAGGTCGTCCGCCAGCTGCGCGGCGAGTGCGGGGAGCGGCAGGTGCCGGGCGCCCGGATCGGGGTCTCCCTGCAGCAGGGCTGGGCGGTGCACGGCATGGCCGGCGTCCTCGTCATGGCCGCCGACTGAGCCGGCCCACCCCCGCTCGAGCAGACCCCGAGGAGACCGCGATGAGCTACCGCAAGCCCCTGCCGCAGATCGAGCCGGCCAACCAGACGTTCTGGGACGGCCTGGCCCAGGGTGAGTTCCGCGTGCCGAGGTGCACGAACTGCGGCCACTACAACTGGGTGCCCTTCCCCGCCTGCCGTTCCTGTCTGAGCGAGGACCAGGAGTGGACGGCGGTGAGCGGCGAGGCCACCGTCTGGAGCTTCAGCGTCGTCCACCGCGGGCCGGGCGCGTTCGACGACGACGTCCCCTACGCCGTGGTGTTGGCCAAGCTGGCCGAGGAGCCGCGCGGCTGCATCGTCATCGGCAACACCGTCGGCATCGACCCGGCCGACCTGTACATCGGGATGCCGCTGCGGATCGTGTACGAGGCGATCGAGGGCGAGGACGTCACGGTCTTCCGCTTCGCCGCCGCCGACGCCGCGCAGCCCGACGACGCCGACGCCGCACTCAGCGTCGAGAACCAGCCGGCCACGGTGGCCTGACGGTGGACCTCGCGCTCACCGGCGACCAGCTCGCCCTGCGGGAGTCCGTCGCCGGGCTCTTCGCGGAGCAGGCGACACCCGAGCGGGTGCGTGCCGCGGAGGCCCGCGGGCACGACGCCGCGCTGTGGCGGGTCCTCGTGCAGTCCGGGGTGCCCACCATGGGCGTCCCCGAGGAGCTCGGCGGCGGCGGCGCGACCGTGTCCGACCTGGTCGTCGTCGCGATCGAGGCCGGTCGCCGGGTGGCGCCCGTCGACCTGCCCGGCGCCTGGGCGGCCGCGCACCTGCTGGCCGGCTCGCCGGCCGGCCACGGGCTCGTCGGGGCGGTCGGCGCGGGGGAGGTGCTGCCGGCCCTCGCCCTGCGGCCGCTGCGCAACGGGTCGGCCGGCCCGGTGGCCGGCGCGGCGGCGGCCGACGTCGTCGTCGCCCTCGACGGCGACGAGCTCGTCGCGCTGTCGCGCCCGGAGGGGACCGTCGCCGAGCCGCTGCCCGACCTCGCGGCGGCCGCGCTCGCCGAGGTGTCGACGGCGGTCTGGTCACAGCGCCGGGTGCTCGCCACCGGCGCGGCGGCGGTCCGGGCGCACGCGGACGCCGGGTCGCTGTGGCGGGTGCTCACCGCCGCCGCCCTCGAGGGGCTGCGGCAGGAGGCGCTGCGGCTGGGCGTCGCCTACGTCCTCGATCGGCACGCCTTCGGCGTCCCGATCGCCTGGTTCCAGACCGTGCAGCACCGCCTGGCCGACGTCGCGACCGCCGGCGACGGCGCCGAGCTGCTGGTGCACGAGGCGGCGTGGGCGCGCGACACCGGGGACCCGCGGGCCGCGGCCCTGGCCCGGATGGCGTTCCTCTTCGCCGCCCGCACCGCCCAGGAGACGGCGGCGGCGAGCCTGCACTTCCACGGCGGCTACGGCTACACGCTCGAGTACGACGTCCAGCTGTACTACCGGCGGGCCAGGGGGTGGCCGCTGGCCCTGGGGGCGCCCCGGCACGAGCTGCGCGCGCTCGCTACGGACCTGTTCGCGGGAGCGGCCTGATGGACTTCGTGGAGAGCGACTCCCTCGCGCAGTTCCGCACGGCCGCCCGGGAGTGGGCCGACGAGCACGTCGACCCCGGGTGGGTCGAGCTCGAGCACGCCACCGGCACCCACCACAACCCGGACCTGCACGCCCTGCTCGGGCGGCAGGGACTGCTGGGCGCCGGCTGGCCCGCGGCCTACGGCGGCACGGACGTCGACCCGGGCCTCGCGCTGGCCGTCTTCCAGGAGATCGGCGCGCGCGGCCTGCGGATGGACGGCTGGGTCACCACCGAGATGGTCGCCCGCACGATCCTGGCGGTGGCGACCGAGGAGGCCCGGCAGGCGATCGTGCCGGCCGCGCTGCGCGGCGAGGTCGTCATCGTCCTGGGCTACACCGAGCCGGGGTCGGGTTCCGACGTCGCGGCCGCCCGGATGCGCGCGGTCCGGGACGGCGACGAGTGGGTGGTCAACGGCTCGAAGATGTTCACCAGCACCGCGCACGTGGCCACCCACGTCTTCCTCCTGGCGCGGACGAACACCGAGGTGGCCAAGCACCGGGGGCTGACCCTCTTCCTGGCCCGGCTCGACGCCCCCGGCGTGGAGGTCCAGCCGGTGCACACCCTGGGCGGCCAGCGCACCAACGCCACCTTCTACTCCGACGTCCGCGTGCCCGACGCGATGCGGATCGGCGACGTCGACGGCGGCTGGGGCGTCATGCGCGTCGCGCTGGTCCACGAGCGCGGCACCGCCCCGGCGCCGGGCGGGCCGACCCTGGTCCAGCGGGTGGCGGCCTGGGCGCGCCACGCCCCGGGCGACGACGGCGGCGTGCTGTTCGACGACCCCGCGGTGCAGGAGGAGCTCGCCCGGCTGGCCGTCGACGACGAGGTGTCGCGGCTGCTGGCCCTCAAGGTCCGCTGGGTCGCCTCGACCGGCGGCATGCCCGGCATCGAGGGCTCGATGGCCAAGCTGTGGTCCAGCGAGGCCGAGCAGCGCCGGGGCGCCGTCCTCACCGACCTGCTCGGCGAGCAGGCCCTGCTGCGCGTCGAGCACGGCACGGGCCGGGGCTCCGGCGGGGCGCCGCTGGACGGCGCCGTCGAGTGGGCTTACCGCAAGGCGCCGGTGAGCACGATCTACGGCGGCACCAGCGAGGTGCAGCGCGAGATCGTCGCCGAGCGGCGCCTGGGCCTGCCGCGCAGCCGGCCGGCGGGATGAGGCCGTGGACGTGGGCGCAGGGTCGTGCCGATCGGCGCCGCCCACCCGGCACCGAGGAGGAACGGACGCCATGACGACGTCGGACACCGCCGGCATCTGCCCGGTCACGGTGCAGCCCCTGGAGGAGGGTGCCCCGCCGCGGCCGGTCATCGACCTCGACGTGCACGGTGAGGAGTTCTGCGCGCGGAACTACGCCATCTACGACGAGCTCCTGACCACCGCCCCGCTGGCCTGGTCGCAGCGCAACGGCGGCTTCTGGATGCTCACCGGCTACGAGCCGGTGTTCGAGGCGACCAAGGACGACGACCTGTTCATCTCCTCCGCCGGCACCGGCCTGCCCAAGGACGGGCAGGAGGCGCTGGCCCCGGGCACCGGCCCGATCCCGATCGAGATCGACCCGCCGGAGACCCAGCAGTACCGCAAGCCGGTGCTCGGGCTGCTGTCGCCGAAGACCGTGGCGGGCATGGAGCCGTCGATCCGGCAGATGGCCGACGAGTTCATCGACGAGTTCATCGAGTCCGGCGAGGGCGACCTCGTCCAGCAGCTGTCCACGCCGCTGCCGGCGAAGCTGTCGCTGCGCCTGCTGGGCATGGACGAGGACCGGTGGCCGGAGTTCGTGGCCTGGATCCACACGATCATCCACGGGGAGCGCGCCGCGGCCGGCGAGGCGCAGATGGCGCTGTTCGGCGAGGTCGCCACCGTGCTCGAGTCGCGGGCCGCGATGGCCGACAAGCCCGAGGACGTGCTGACCGCCATCGTCACCTGCCAGGTGAACGGCGAGACGATCGGCTTCGTCGAGCAGGTCCGCTACGTGTTCCTGGTGCTGCTCGGCGGCATGGACACCACCAGCGGGCTCACCGGCAACACCCTCGAGCGCCTGGCCCGGGACCCGGCGCTCAGGCAGCGCCTGGTCGAGCGGCGCGACCTGCTCAGGTCGGCCACCGAGGAGTTCCTCCGGGTGGGCACGCCGACCCAGGGCCTGGCCCGCACGCTGTCGCGGGACGCCGAGTTCCACGGCCAGCACATGAAGGCGGGGGAGCGGGTGATGCTCATGTGGGCCGCGGCCAACCACGACCCGGCCGAGTTCGCCGACCCGCACACCGTCGACCTCGAGCGGACGCCCAACCGGCACATGGCCTTCGGCGTCGGCCTCCACCGGTGCCTGGGCTCCAACCTCGCCCGCGCGATGTTCCAGGTCATGATCGACCGCGTCCTCGACCGGCTCCCGGACTTCGAGCTCACCGTGGGCGAGGTCCCGCGCTTCCACGACGCCGGCAACGTCTACGCACCGACCAGCTTCCCCGTCCGGTTTCCGCCGGGCCCGCGGGTGAGCCCGTCCACCGGGCCGGCCGCCGCCGGCCCGGCCCAGTAGGAGGTCAGCACCGTGCGCGTGACAGCGGACACCTCGCAGTGCGCCGGGCACACCTTGTGCAACGCCGCGGCCCCGCAGGTCTTCGACCTCGACGACGAGGGGTACGTCGTGGTGCTCGTCGAGGGCGACCTGCCGCCGGAGCTCGAGGGGCCGGCGCGGGAGGCCGTGGCCGCCTGCCCGGAGCGGGTGCTCTCCGTCGTGGACTGACGACCGACCCGGCAGGCTGCCGCACCCCGACGGCGGCCCACCGGGCTCGGCCTCCCGGATCCGGCGGGCTGGACGATTCGATAGTTAGTCACCTATCGTCGAGCGTCCAGGGACGTGTATCCGGAGGGTCGGCCATGACGGCAGCGGGAACGGCAGGGGACGGCGGAGAGCCGGGGGCGGTCGACCGCGTCGAGCGCCGCAGGCAGGCGTGGCGGCGCATCGTCGTCCGTCAGGTGACCCGCCTGTGCGAGCGGGCCGACGGCTCCGACCCCGCTGCGCGCGACGCCGCCGTCCGTGCCGGCCGGCTGGCGGCGATGCTGGAGCGCGAGGAGACCGGCCGGCTCTCGGCCGCCCGCTGACCGGCACCCGCTGACCCGCCGGCTCCCTCTCCCACCGCGCCGGACACCGTGCCGGCCCCGATGACCGGGGCCCGCGTCAGTCCTGGGCGAGCAGGCGGAGCGTGGGGCGGCTGCTGAGCTGCTTCTCCAGCGTCACCCGGTGGCGACCGTCGGGGTCGTGCCGGAAGTCCAGCCGGTCGACCAGGGCCTGCATGAGCAGCAGCCCCGTACCGCCCTCGATCCGCTCCCGGCCGGCGCGGGTGTTGGGCGCCGCCTCGGCGTCGAGCCCCTGGCCGTCGTCCCACACCGTGATCCGGCACCGGTGGTCGTCGATCGCGATGCCGACCTCGTAGTGCGCCCGGCCGCCGCTGTGCTGCACGACGTTGGCGCAGGCCTCGGTGAGCGCCAGGGCGATCTCGTCGATGACCGGCTGGTCGATCCCGAGGTGCTCGAGCGCCTGGCGGCACAGCCCCCGGACGAACGGGACGCTGCCGGTGTCGACGGGCAGCGTCACGGTGAACGCGATGTCCAAGCCGTTCCTCCTGCCGCCGCCCCGAGATGCCCACCCTGCCAGGTGCGGTCGGGAGGCACGACCTCGCCCCGCCTCCACGTCGGAACGCCCGCCGTCCCGGTCGCCGCCCGCCGTGCGGACCGCGGCGGGGGCGAGGGGCTTTGCGGAAGACGTTTCGATCGATACCCTTCCATCGAAATGTGAACGCGGTCACCGCGACGCCGGCTGCCGTGCCGCCGGCGCCCGGGCGGAGGGAGCAGTCGTGGACGTCGACGAGGCGAGCGCAGCACCACCGGCCCGGGAGCGGGCGCCGCGGGTCATCGAGCTGGAGCGGCACGGCGACCGGTACCGCACCGACTTCGTGCAGCTGGCCGACGAGCTCCACGCCACCGGTCCCATCGCCTGGAACGACACCGACGGCGGCTACTGGTTCGTCTCGGGCAACCAGGAGCTGTTCGACACCGCGCGGCGGGCCGACCTGCTCTCCAACGACAACGACCCGCACGGTGAGCGCCGCGGCTACCGGGGGATCAGCATCCCGTCGATGCACCCGGAGTCGGCCAGGTCGATCGCCGGCCCGCCCGGGACGCTGGGGGGCAACTTCCTGCTGCTCGACCCGCCGGTGCAGCGCCACTACCGCAACGCGCTCAACGCCTACCTGTCGCCGGCCGCGGTGGCCCGCTGGCAGCCGGTGCTCGACGAGATCACCCGGGCGGCGCTGGACGAGGTGATCGAGACGGGGCGGATCGACTTCGTCGACGACCTGGCCAACATCGTCCCGGCCGTGCTGACGATGGCGATGCTCGGCTTCCCGATGGCGGACTGGGAGGTGTACTGCGAGCCGACCCACGCGCAGGTCTACACGAAGCCCAACACCCCCGAGATGGACCGGGTGGTGGAGCAGAGCATCCAGATGGCGATGCGGACCTACCGGTACATCGCCGAGATCCGCGCGACCCCGCGGCCGGGGCTGGTCGACGGCCTCATCAACGCCGAGATCACCGGCCGCCGGACCGAGGACAGCGACGTCTTCGGCGCCGTGCAGCTGCTCATCGGCGGGGGCTTCGACACGACGACGGCGCTGACGGCGCACTCGCTGGAGTGGCTGTCCGAGCACCCCGTCGAGCGCTCCCGCCTGATCGCCGAGTGGGACGAGCTGCGCGACAGCGCCACCGAGGAGTTCCTCCGCTACTACACCCCGGCGCCCGGCGACGGCCGCACGGTGGCGATGGACGCCGAGGTCCACGGGGTGCAGCTCCGCGAGGGCGACCGGCTGTGGCTGTCCTGGGCGATGGCCAACCGCGACGAGGAGGTGTTCGAGGACCCGCACGAGCTGAAGCTGGACCGCAAGGGCAACCGGCACGCCAGCTTCGGCCTCGGCATCCACCGCTGCATCGGCTCCAACGTCGCCCGGGCCACCTTCAAGACGATGCTCAAGGCGGTCCTGGACCGGATGCCGGACTTCGTCTGCGACCCGGCGGGCGCGGTGCACTACGACACCGTCGGCGTCATCAACGGCATGAAGCACCTGCCGGCCACCTTCACCCCGGGCGAGCGCCTCGGCCCGGGGCTGGCAGAGACCATCGCCCGGCTGCAGCAGGTCGTCGACGAGCAGCGCCTCGCCGAGCCGGTCACCGTCCGCCGGGAGACCGCCCGCCTGTCCGGCTGAACCCGCCTCCGACCGGACCCGCCGGGCCGCCGTCCCGGAGTGACCGCGGCCCACCCACCCTCGCCCCACCCGACCTGGGAGACCTCCGCATGACCGTCGACGACAGCGTCCGCACCACGGACGACCGCAGCGCACTCCGGATCGAGCTCGACCGGCACGGTGACCAGTACCGGACCGAGTTCGAGCGGCTGGCCGACGAGCTGCACGCCAGCAAGCCGATCGCGTGGAACGACACCCACGGCGGCTACTGGTTCGTGACCGGCAACCAGGAGCTGTTCGACACCGCCCGCCGGGCCGACGTCCTCTCCAACGACGACGACCCGCACGGCGAGCGCAACGGCTACGTCGGCATCTCCATCCCGCCGCCGCCGGTCGAGGTCCGCCAGATCCAGTACGGCCCCCCCGGCCGGCTCGGCGGGATGTTCCTCGGCATGGACCCGCCGGCGCAGCGGCACTACCGCAACGCGCTCAACCCGTACCTGTCGCCGGCCGCGGTGGCGCGCTGGCAGCCGGTGCTCGACGAGATCACCCGGGCGGCGCTGGACGAGGTGATCGAGACCGGGCGGATCGACTTCGTCGACGACCTGGCCAACATCGTCCCGGCCGTGCTGACGATGGCGATGCTGGGCTTCCCGATGGACGACTACGAGACCTACGTCGAGCCCATCCACGCGGCGGTCTATACCAAGCCCGGGACGCCGGAGGCCGTGGTCGTCCAGCAGAAGCAGCAGGAGATGGGGATGCGGTCGTTCGGCTACATCGCCGGCATCCGCGCCAACCCCCGCCCGGGCCTGGTCGACGCCCTCATCAAGGCCGACATCGGCGGCGCGCAGCCCGACGACATGGCCGTGATGGGCGCCGTCGGCCTGCTCATCGGCGGCGGGTTCGACACGACGACGGCGCTGACGGCGCACTCGCTCGAGTGGCTGTCCGAGCACCCCGACCAGCGCTCCCGCCTGATCGCCGAGTGGGACGAGCTGCGCGACAGCGCCACCGAGGAGTTCCTCCGCTTCTACACGCCGGCCCCGGGAGACGGCCGCACGGTGGCCAAGGACGAGGAGATCCACGGCGTCCAGCTCCGCGAGGGCGACCGGCTGTGGCTCTCCTGGGCCATGGCCAACCGCGACGAGAAGGTCTTCGAGGACCCGCACGAGGTCAAGCTCGACCGCAAGGGCAACCGGCACGCCAGCTTCGGCCTCGGGGTGCACCGGTGCATCGGCTCGAACGTGGCCCGCGCCACGTTCAAGACCATGCTCAAGGCGGTCCTGGACCGGATGCCGGACTTCGTCTGCGACCCGGCGGGGGCGGTGCACTACGACACCGTCGGCGTCATCAACGGCCTCAAGCACCTGCCGGCCACCTTCACCCCCGGCCGGCGACTGGGCCCCGGCCTGGCGGAGACCATCGCCCGGCTGCAGCAGGTGGTCGACGAGCAGCGCCTCGCCGAGCCGGTGACCGTCAAGCGGGAGACCGCCACGCTCGGCTGAGCGGGCCGCCTCCCCGCGGCACACACGGACCGGGGCCCGTCACCGACTGGTGACGGGCCCCGGCTCCTGCACCGGTGGCGGTCAGGGCGCCACCGGCGTGACCGGCACGGGCGCGGACACCGGTCCGGCCCCTGCGGCGTTGACCGCCCGCACCCGGATGACGACGCGCACGCCGTTGACCAGGTCCGGCACCACCAGCGAGCGCGCCGCCGCGGGGGCGTCGAGCCGGGTGACGACGGTGCTGGTGGCCGGGTCGGTCGCGGTCACGACATACCGGATGATCGGCGAGGTGCCCGTGCTCGCCGGCGCGGCCCAGGTGACGGCGGCCTGCCCGTTCCCGGGGCTGGCGGTGACGCCGGTCGGCGCACCCGGCACACCGGCCGGGTCCGGGGTCGTCCCGCCGCCGCCCCCGGTCGACGTCCCGGCCGGGCTGGCCGGGCCGCCGGTGACGGTCACCGGCAGCGTGGCCGTGGTGCCGGCGGCGTCCTTGACCGTCACCGTGGCCGGCGGGGCCACGCTGGGGATGGTGACCGGGGCTGCCGAGGTGATCCTGAGGGGCTGGCCGGCGGCGTCCCGGAAGCCCACCACCTCGAGCGGGTAGGTGGCCGGCGCGATGGCCGTCGCCGACACGGTCAGGTTCGTGCCGTCGTAGCCGGCCTGGTTCACGGTCAGACCGCTGATCGCGTAGGTCCGCGTGCTGACCGGGTCGTCACCCGGGTTGCGCACGGTGACGTCCGTGGGCATCGCGGCGCCGGCCTGCAGCGGGACGCGGGCGTAGAACCGGTCGCTGCCCGGGTCGCGCTCCATGGGCGTCGTGGCGAAGCGCCCGTCCTGGCCCACGACCTCGAGCTGGCTGCCCCGGGAGGTGGCGAACACGTCGAGGAAGCCACCGTTGACCCGGACCAGGTCGACGGTCAGCCCGGTGTTCGTCGCGATCTTCCCGGAGACGCTGAACATGTCGGTGGTGCCCATCTGCACGGTGCCCTGCCAGGCCGTGAACCGGTTGAAGCCGGTGGGGCTGCCGGTCACCTGGTGCAGGACGGTCGGGTCCCCGACGTAGCCGGCGGGCGGGTTGGGGAGGACGCCGGGCCGCCAGCGGAGGAAGGGCCCGAAGTTCCCGGCGAGCGCGGTGTCGAAGTTGCCGAGGGCCGGCGTGACGTCCTCGACGTACCGGCCGCGGCCGCGGTCGTCGGTGGTGACGGTCAGCCTCCCGAAGGGGTGCTGGAAGGTGAAGGTCGCACCGGCGGCGGCGTCCCGGACGTCCACCCGGATGCGGGCGAACACCGTCTGCTGGCCGGGGGTGACCACCTCGTTCATCCACGCGCCCTCCAGCGCGAGCACCAGCTCGGCCGTGCCGCCGCCGCGCAGCGGTACCTCGGCCGCCACCAGCTGGTAGAAGACCTCGGAGGCGAAGTTGTCCGGGAAGGACATGGGCCCCGACGGGTTGGGGACGTGGTCGGGCGGGACGTCGCAGAGCGGGTTGCGGTGGTCGACGCACGGCTCCAGCCGGCGGCCGGCGCTGTCCTCGTACCAGGCGGGGAAGCCGTGCACGGAGCTGACGGGGCCGGCCTGGACCAGGTGGCCGGGATTGGGCTGGATGTTCTCCGCCGTCGCGGTCGTCGACGTGGCCACGCCCAGCGGCAGCACGAGGGCCGCGGTCAGCAGGGCCAGGACCCGGCGCTGCCGGCGGGGCGGTCGTGGGTGCGGGGACACGCGGGCCGCGTCCGCGCGACGGAGCGAGTGGCTCATCTCAGGTCTCCCGGTGCAGGTGGAGGGCCGCCGTCCCGGCGGGGACGGGTGGGTACGTACCGATCACGGTCGCGGCGTCCCGGCCTCGCCGGCAGCCGTTCGCGGGGGTGCGACGGCACCCCCGATGCGGGGGGGGGGGGGGGGGGGGGCCGGCCCGGAGCCCCCGGAGAAACGACCCCCCCCCCCCGCCCCCCCCCCCCCGCCGGGCGCCGTTGCTCGCCCGCCCCC
>NZ_JABGCG010000133.1 GCF_019799925.1 Blastococcus sp. CPCC 205250
TTTCATGCTCAAAAAATCAGATTTTGGAAAGATCGCAGGAGCCAATCAACTCGGAGCGCGAAAGAACCCTGAAAAACGGGCTTCCCGGCGAAAAACCGGGGACCCGGGGCTCCATGGTCGCCGGCGACCATGGGGCTGGCGACCATGGGCCATGGTCGCCGGCGACCATGGGGATTTTTCCCCATGGCCGGCCGCCTTTCGGTCGCCGTTTCTCCCTCGTTTTTCGTCCGTTTTCGCTTCTGTTTTCTTCTGTGTTTTTCTTGGAATTTCCTCTCATTTATAGGCTGGATTTCCCTGGAGAAAACCTGACGAGAAGCCGTTCAAATCAAATCGCAAAGTTTCCTATTTTCCGGAAAAGCCGAACACTTTGCCGTGGAGAACTGCCGATTTTTTGTCAAGCGTCGAAACTAGGTCAAACGATGTCGGAATGACCTGAAATTTGACGTGGAGCTTCCTTGTCAGTAGACGAAACCAACCATAGGCTTTTGTCTGAGTTTCGAAGCCGTTTGGGGCCCCGCAAACGCTTGCCTTTATTTGACCGCGAGGGAAATGCCGAGCTTTGACTTTTGGTCAAACGATGTCGGAATGACCTGAAATTTGACGGGTGACTCCCTCATCAGTAGATAAGACCAACCATAGGCTTTCGTTTGAGTTTTGAAGCCGTTTGGGGTCATGCAAACGCTTGCCTTTGTTTTACTGCGAGGGAAATGCCGAATTTTGACTTTTGGTCAAACGATGTCGGAATGACCTGAAATTCGACGGAGAGCTCCCCCATCAGTAGTTAGGACCAACCATAGGCTTTCGTTTGAGTTTCGAAGCCATTTGGGGTCATGCAA
>NZ_JABGCG010000134.1 GCF_019799925.1 Blastococcus sp. CPCC 205250
TAGAGTAATTAGTGTGCATTTAGGAGCATTTTCATGCATGATTAGAATTGATTTTTGTGAATGTTTGGTTAATTTAATTAAATTACAGCATGCATTGCATTAGTATTTTAGGGTTTTTAGATTAACTTTAGGGTTAGTTAGAGACCCTAGGCTAGGAAGGTCACTTGACCTTCCCTAGGACTTTCCTTTGTTGTAAAGATTGCTATCAAATTTGTGTGTTTTATTTGATTTGAGATGTCAACCTTCGAGAGATTTTTTCTAAAAATGATTTTGATATTTATGAAATAAATATGATTTTATGAAAGATTTGATTATTAATTGATTTTCAAAAGATTTGAAATGTTTTAAAAGATTTTTCTTACCTTGGAATGAAATTCCTCCCATATGATTTGTTTTCTTGAAAATCTTTGAAAAAGATTTTTAATTGGAATTGGATTCTAAAGATAAGAATTGTTTTGGAATGTTTGGATTTTAAGAAAGTCTTCTAATTTGAAATGATTTCAAATAAATGATTTTAAACAAATAAAAAACTCTCGAAGTTAGAGTCTTGAATTAGGTTGAAATACCTTTGATGATGTGATCGATTACAATAGGAGAGTCCTAGGGTAGTCGAACTACGTGGACTTTGATACTTGCTAGGTGATACTAGTAAGTTACGTAGGCGCTAATAGGGCTCAAGTCCGCCCTAGGATGCCCGTAGGGTGTCCTAGGTTTTTAGGGTTTGTTTGTATTTTTTTTATTACTATTAATATAACTAATATAGATAATGCATTTATATCAATATTTATTGGTTGATTTAGATTATTTAGGATTGTTTGCATTAAGAATTTAA
>NZ_JABGCG010000135.1 GCF_019799925.1 Blastococcus sp. CPCC 205250
TTGGAAGCACAAAAAAGCAACTCCATCAAAAGAAAAACGCTCAAGACTCTTGGTCAAGCAAGAAGATCTCCTTCAAATTCTCTTCGAGGCACACCGACTGCTAGAGCTGCGCACCTCGTCGCGGTACCTCGAGGGGGCATTTGTTGACACCAAAAATGTCACTATGTCCCTTCAACACCAAAAGCTACATGGAGCCACATCCTGCCATAAATAGGAAGGCGCCACTTCAAGCACCAGATCTTGTCAGAATCAAACAAAAACTGCAAGATCCTTCAAAGCAGCCAAAAGAGGGGTACACATGAAGTTTCGGGCCATTTCAACATCATTTGGCCTAACTTCACTCCTCCGACAGCCAGACAAGAGCTCCCGGCAGCGACAGTGTCGAAGACTTCAAAACTTCGATCAGAGCCTACGGATGGTCTCAAAATACCTCCAAAAGGCCCCCTGCCAAATTTCAAGTCAAACGGACGACGTTTGACCCTTCATCAACTCTCGGGAAGCAAAAACAAGCCCATCGGCAGCGGAGCACCCCGGAATCATGGCATCCAAATTGGAGCTAATGGATCATTTCAAAATGACTCCAATAGGTCCCCCGTCAAATTTCAGGTCAAACGGACATCGTTTGGCCTAGTTTCAAAGCTCGGCCTTTTCTCCATGGCTAAAACAAGGCGAGCATTTGCGGGGCCCGAAAAAGCTTCAAAACTCAAAACAAAGCACGTGGTTAGTCTTATATATTGCTCAAGAGGCTCCATGTCAAATTTTAGGTCAATCGGACATCGGTTGACCACAGGTCAAAACTCGGCATTTTCCTCGCGGCAAAACCGAGGCGAGC
>NZ_JABGCG010000136.1 GCF_019799925.1 Blastococcus sp. CPCC 205250
GATATGTCTAGCAGATAGTGCTACTACTCATACAATCCTTCGGGATCAAAAATATTTTTCCCATATAACATTAGTTGAAACTAATGTAAATACAATATCAGGTCCTGCAGACTTGATTGATGGTTCCGGAAGAGCCACTATTATGTTACCATGTGGCACGATATTCCATATTAACGATGCCTTATATTCAGTCAGATCCAGAAGAAATCTGCTAAGTTTTAAAGATATACGTCGTAATGGATATCATATTGAGACCACATGTGAAAATAATAAAGAATATTTATGTATTACTCATATTGATTCAAGCCAGAAGCTTGTAGTGGAAAAATTGCCTGCTTTTTCTTCAGGATTATATTATACAACTATAACAACAATTGAATTAAATTTGGTGATGAGCCAGAAGCTCTCTAACCCAAATATTTTTATGCTTTGGCATGATAGACTTGGCCACCCAGGGTCAACAATGATGAGGCGAATTATTGAAAATTCACATGGACATCCATTAAAGAACCAGAAGATTCTTTTGTCTAGTGATTATCCATGTAATGCTTGTTCACAAGGAAAATTGATTATTAGACCATCTCATACAAAAGTCCTTGTTGAATCCCCAACATTTTTGGAACGAATCCAAGGGGATATATGTGGACCAATTCATCCACCATGTGGACCATTTCGCTATTTCATGGTGCTAATAGATGCCTCATCTCGATGGTCACATGTTTGCTTGTTATCTACCCGCAATGTTGCATTTGCCAGGCTCCTTGCTCAGATCATAAGGTTGCAAGCACATTTTCCAGATTATCCAATCAAGAAGATCCGTCTTGATA
>NZ_JABGCG010000137.1 GCF_019799925.1 Blastococcus sp. CPCC 205250
TAAATCGAATGGATTTAAAACTTATTCTTCGGTAAATCAATTGCGAAATGCTTTTCTAGAATGCCCAATATCTGTTTTACATCTTCTATGCGAAAATGTTCCATTTTCATAAGATCTTCTTGACTGTTATTCAAAAGGTCCAATAATGTATGTATATTGGACCTTTTGAGGCAAGTATAGATCCTGGGAGGCAATTCTGATTGGTCAATAAAAATGGATTTCAATGCTATTTCTTTTTTGTTTTTCCTTAGTTTAGTCAATCTATCATGAAAAGTAAAAAGGGGTAAAGTAGTCTTGTGTTGATTGGCCTCGAAATGGAAGTTTTCTTCTTCCGCATGTAGAAAAGGAATAAATAAATCAATCAAATTCCGGGAGGCTTCATGAAGTGCTTCTTTAGGAGTTAAACTTCCATTTGTCCATATTTCGAGAAAAAGTATCTCTTGTTTTTCATTCCCATTCCCATAAGAATGAATACTATGATTTGCATTTCGAACAGGCATGAATACAGCATCTATAGGATAACTTCCGTCTTGAAAGTTATTTGGCGTTTTTAGACGATATCCGCGATTCCTTTCGATTTGTAATCCAATACACAAATCAATTGGTTCTGTCAGACTAGCTATATGCTGTGTATTATCAACGATTTCCACAGAAGGCGGTGAGATGATGTCTTGAGCAGTTACATATCCAGGACCCCTGACACAAATAGACGCATCACGAGTTCCATACAGATTACTTCTCAATACAATTTCTTTCAAATTCATTAAAATTTCATGTACTGATTCTTGAATATCTACTATGGTAGAATATTCATGTGGTATTTTC
>NZ_JABGCG010000138.1 GCF_019799925.1 Blastococcus sp. CPCC 205250
ATGGTCTCGCATCCTCTCAATCAATGCTTCGTTGTGAGAGAGAAGATCAACGAGATATGGAAAAACGGAGTCATCACGTTTGATAAAAACTATGGCTCTGCCTCCGTCAACATGGTGTCATGTGGACAAACATCCAAATCACCTAAGGAGAAGATCACTACTTCCTTCAAGGTGATAAAAATGGCTCAAACGTCCGAAGAGTTGGTTCCTTATCCAACGTCAGACGGACAACCCATATGGGTGCATCCAGATCTCCTCGAAGATGAAAATTGGGAGATCGTCAAAACAAAGCCAACCGCTCAACAGCGAAGGCAAGCCAGGAGACAACTCCGTAAGCTCAAACAGCAGGAGAAGGCTCAACCAAAACAGGAGGTCCCTGAAAAGGCAGAGACTTCCTCTACTGCTTCACTGGGGGCAACGGAAGAATCCCTTCCCAAGACTCCAAAGGCGGCTAGAAGATTCACCCTTGATGACTTCATGCCACCACAGCTCAGAAATGAAGCTACGCAGGGGGCAATGTACTCTTGCAACTCGGTAGTTGGATTCTCCATGGATGGATATGAGTCCAGTGACACTGCCAGTGACATCGATGAGTGGGAGGAATCCCTTGAAACAGGAGAATACCTCTCCGACGAAGAATGGGTTCCCGAATCTCATCTTATGCCAGTAATCTGGTATAATCCCTTACAGCCACAAGGATCCTGGTCCGATGATGATGAAGACCAAGAGGCTGTTCAAGGAAATGCTGTTGATCCAGCACCCGCCAATGCTCTAGTGGAACCACAAATCGATGAACCACAAGGAGCAGATGACGAAGAAGAAGA
>NZ_JABGCG010000140.1 GCF_019799925.1 Blastococcus sp. CPCC 205250
AGGCTGAGGCCTCGCGGGTTTGCCACGGGCTTTAGGTTTCTTGGTGGTTGCCCTTGGTGTCACAGTGGTGACACGCTCGAGGGCGGTTCTCTGCTTCTTGGCAGGGGTATTTTCTTCAGCGGGAAGTGGGAATGGTCCCAGCGACCCGAAGACAATTGACCGGGGAGTGGAGGTCGACCCGGTGTTTTGTTCTTGGCTGGAGGAAGTGACACTCCGGCAGCTGACAAGGCGCTTTGGAGCGCGTTTGTTTTGCTTCTCTTGAAGCATCAGCTGGTACTTGTTCTCATCAAAGGTGATTGTGAGTGAAGCTGCCATGTTAGTTTTTTTGAAAACTTCTGAAACAAGACCAGATCCATTAGTAATCACAAGAATGTGGTGATCATAAATGGAAATAAACTATGGTTTTGTCTCTTCAATTTGCTCGAGGGGACAAGGCCCGACCCAAACAAGATGAAGGAGGCAAAAAGCCATAGAGTATACAATTGTTCTAATCGCAAGTATGAAAGGCTCAGAGTGAGCGTTCCAATGACTGCTAGAAGCAATTGTAAACCTTAATTCAAATCACCGAGGAGCGAGGCTCACTCAAGGTAAAATGATATAAGGTTGGGAGTACAAATGTGTCGGTCGCGAATACAGTAGACCCCGAAGGGCGTACTAGCACCGCTAGGCACAGATGTTGTAAATCGCATCCTTGGAAAGGACACGAGATGGGTTTTTGAAAGGTCAATGTTGGATTCATAAAAGAGAGCAAAAGGCACTCCAATCCGAACACGTGCTCAAGCATTTCTGCGGGCACAGAATCCGAAAGGGAAATAACCAG
>NZ_JABGCG010000141.1 GCF_019799925.1 Blastococcus sp. CPCC 205250
TTTTTCCTACTCCTACATGTAATTTCTTGAGAAAGAAGAAAACTTACTTGAAGCCATGGAGGAAGAAGAAGAAAAACTTGAAGGTCTTTGAAGAAGAGAAGATCTTGGAGCTCTCTTGAAGACTTTTGCAAAAAGAAAGCAATAGGAGCAAGAGATCCCACCCCTTTGCTTTTATAGAAGAGAGCAAACCAAAAGAGGAAAGGAGGAGAAAAGAAAGGAGGTAAGTGCTAAAAATTAGCAACCTTCCCCAAAAGAAAAGGAAACTTTGGATATTCTCTCCAAAAACAAAGATTCCTTGAGAAATTCTCTCCAAAAAGAAAGGGAATGAGAGATATTCTCTCCCAAAGAAAGAAACTTTGAGAAAATCTCTCCCAAAATCAAGGAAACTTGAGAAATTCTCTCAAAGTAAGGATATTCTTAGATATTCTCCACCCAAGGGAGATATTTTTAGATATTCTCTACAAAAATGACACCATGTGAGATCTAAGCCATCTTTCAAAGCTTAAGGTCCCATGGGTTAGCCCATATGAGCCAGGTTTGACCACCTAGGCACTAAAAGTGGCTTTTAGTCAAAATTCCTTGACTTTTAGTCAAAATTCCTCTTACCAAGAGCATACAAAAATGGTTCCATGCCTCTTTTGAGTTGATTGGACCATACAAAAAAAATCTCCAAGCCTCATGAGCTTCCAAAATTCAAACCATCCCACCTCATGAACCAAATTAAGCCAAAAACCTTGAAATTGACATTCCACAAAAACTCAAAACCACTCCAATGGACCCAAAATTGTCCCAAAGAGTGACCAAAAAACCAAACCATGGT
>NZ_JABGCG010000015.1 GCF_019799925.1 Blastococcus sp. CPCC 205250
AAGGTGTGGAGCTGACCGGTACTAATAGGCCGAGGGCTTGACCACACAACCCACTTCACACCACGAACACACCCATGTGCGGTGAAGGTGAGAACCACCCACGCGTCCACTGTGCAGCTCTGAACGAACGACCCCCATAGGTCGACAAGTTCACAGAGTTACGGCGGTCATGGCGAGAGGGAAACGCCCGGTCCCATTCCGAACCCGGAAGCTAAGCCTCTCAGCGCCGATGGTACTGCCCTGGAGACGGGGTGGGAGAGTAGGACACCGCCGGACAACCATTCACAGGAAGGGCCCCAGCCACACGGCTGGGGCCCTTCCTGCATTCCGGGTCGATGCCGATGAACGCGCGACCGCGGTTCGGGACGTCGGGCGCCACGACATGTCGGGAATCGCGCCTCGGGGGTGTCGTCCACCGCCTAGCGGCTCAGCGGCGGCGGGTCTCCTTGGTCGTCGCACCTACGTTGTCCGCGAGCCAGGCGTTCAGGACGACGACGTCCCGCCACGCGGCGCGGACGCGCTCCAGCGGCTCGCGCCCGTGCAGCCAGGCCTCCGGTTCCCACTGCCGCGCGACGTGCAGCGACCGATGGCGCAGGAGGTCGGCGCGGGCGTCGTCCGGCACCTCGAAGCCGCGCGGCGAGCGCGTGAGGCGGTCGCCGCCCACCTCCCAGCCCGCCGCGGTGAGGCGGGCGACCTCCGCGGCCAGTCGCTGGCCCTGCAGGTCGTCGGCGACGGCGCGGCGGTAGCGCGCGACCTGGTCGGACTCCAGTCGCCAGCAGCCGCCGGCCACCCGGAGCCCGTCCGCGGAGAGCTGTACGTACCAGGCGCCCGCGCCGCGTCCCGGGGGCTCGACCACAGCACCCTGGTGCGTCTTGTACGCCGTCTTGTCGTGGCTGAACCGCACGTCGCGGTACGGGCGGAACAGCTTCGCGGGTCCGAACTCCTCGGCGAGTTCGTCGGCGAGGGCCTGCAGCGGTCCGCGCACGCACGACTCGTAGGTGGGGCGGTGCTGCGTCCAGTACGTCCGGCTGTTGTCGGCCTCGAGCCCCTCGTAGAAGACCAGCCCCTCGTCCGGGAAGCCCTCGAACGTCACGGGTCCTCCTGCTCGTCGAGCGAGGCGTGCCAGCCGAGCTCGCGCAGCGGCTCTCCGCCGGTGTCCAGCGTCCTGGCCCACCCGCTGCGTGCCCAGCCGGCCGACTCCAGGAAGCGGGCCGTGACGGCGTCCGCCTCGGGGACCCACATCGCCAGGCGCCGGGCACCGGACGCGGGCGCCAGGTCCGCCACGGCCGCGAGCAGCCGGCTGCCGTGCCCGCGGCGTCCCCAGCGGGGCTCCACGAGGAGCGTCGCGACCTCGGTCGTCGGGGCCTGCGCCGCCCGGGGCTCCTCTGCCGACACCTCCGGCGGTCCGTAGGCGGCGAAGCCCACGACGACCTCTCCGTCGACGGCAACCAGCACGCCGTGCGCCGGAGTGGGCGGCGCGACGACCGCGGCCCGCCACACCTCCGCCGCGGCGGCCTCGTCCCAGTCGTCGAGCACGGCGGCGGGCAGCACGGAGCGGTACGCCGACCGCCAGGTGACCGCCTGGACGCGGGCCATGTCGGAGGCGTCCGTGGCGCGGGCCGGGCGCACCGAGACGGCGGCGGTCCCGGTCAGCCGCGGGAAGGAGGGCGGTTCCACCTGGGCAGCGTAGGCGCAGCCGCACCGGCGACCGTCGTACCCGGGAGGCATGATCGACAGCCGTGACCGCCCCCGTCGCCGACCGGCTGCCGGCAGCGCTGGCCCGGCGGATCGCCCTGGCCGCGCAGGGCCTCGCCGACCCCCGGCCGGCGGGGCTGCTTGACAGCCGGCAGTTGCGCCGGGTGAGCGAGCGGCTGGCCGTCGTCCAGATCGACTCGGTCAACGTGCTGTCCCGGTCGCACTACCTCCCCTGGTTCAGCCGGCTCGGCGCTTACCGCCGCCCGGCGCTCGACGACTTCACCGGCCGGCGGCACGAGCTGTTCGAGTACTGGGCGCACGAGGCGTCCTACCTGCCGGTGCGTCTGCACCCGTACCTGCGCTGGCGGATGGCCGCCGCCGAGGAGCACGCCTGGGGCAACATGGTCCGGCTCCAGCGCGAGCGGCCCGGCTACGTCACCGAGGTGCTCGACCGGGTCCGCGCCCAGGGGCCGACGAAGGCCAGCGAGCTGCTGGAGACCCGCCGGGAACGACCCGGGACGATGTGGAACTGGCATCCGGCGAAGGTGGCGCTCGAGTGGCTCTTCTTCACCGGGGCGCTCACCGCCCGCAGCCGCACCGCCGGCTTCGAGCGCGTCTACGACCTCACCGAGCGGGTCCTGCCGCCGGCGGTCCTCGCCGCGCCGACGCCGGAGCCTGCCGCGGCGTTCCGCGAGCTGGTCCGCACGGCGGCCCGGGCCCTGGGGGTGGCGACCGAACGCGACCTGCGCGACTACTTCCGGCTGCGTCCGGCCGCCGCCCGGACGGCGATCGAGGAGCTCACCGAGGCGGGGGAGCTGCTGCCCGTCCGCGTCGACGGCTGGGCCGCCCCCGCGTGGCTGGACCCGGCCGCCCGCCGTCCGCGACGGGCGCGGGCACGCGCGCTGCTGAGCCCCTTCGACTCCCTCGTGTGGGAGCGCCCCCGCGTCGAGCGGCTCTTCGGCTTCCGCTTCCGCCTGGAGATCTACACGCCCGCCGCCCAGCGCGTGCACGGCTACTACGTGCTGCCGTTCCTCCTCGGCGACCGCCTCGTCGCCCGCGCCGACCTCAAGGCCGACCGCGGCGCGAGCGCCCTGCTCGTGCAGGCGGTGCACGGCGAGGAGGGCGTCGACCGGGCGGAGGTGTCGGCCGAGCTCGCGGCGGAGCTCCGGCTCATGGCCGACTGGCTCGAGCTGGAGCGCGTCGTCGTCACCGGTGCGGGGGACCTCGCCCCGGACCTGGCCCTCGCGGCGGCCGCCGTCACGGCGTGAGCCGGACCCCGGCCAGCCGCAGCACCACCGCGAGCCCGGCCGGGCTGCCCGGCCAGGACCGGCCGATCGCCTCGGTGCCGGCCCGCCGCACCACCGCGCGCAGCGCCAGGGCCACCACGACCACGTCGTCGGCGTAGCCGAGCACCGGGACGACGTCGGGCACCAGGTCGACCGGCGACAGCAGGTACGCCAGCAGCAGCCACAGCCGCACCCGCACCCCGCGGGGCACCTCCGGGTCGCGGGCCAGCCGCCGCACCAGGCGCACGAGGTCCGGGACCAGCCGCAGTGCCTCGCGCAGCGTGAGGTCCTCGGGCCGGGCCCGCCACAGCAGCGCCACCATCAGGGCCCACAGGAGGAGCAGGCCGCCGACGACGGCCAGCAGCGTGGCCCACCACTCCATGTCGGAGAGTGTGGCCCGTCGGTCCCAGCCCGTAGATTGCCTCCCTGTGGTGGGCACCGCCGGGCAGCCGGTCGACACGCAGTACGAGGACCTCCTGCGGCGGGTGCTGGAGCACGGCACGCCGAAGGCCGACCGCACCGGCACCGGCACGGTGAGCCTGTTCGGGGAGCGGTTGCGCTACGACCTGTCCGCCGGGTTCCCGCTGCTGACCACGAAGAAGGTGCACCTGCGCTCGATCGTCGTCGAGTTGCTGTGGTTCCTCCGCGGCGAGAGCAACGTGTCCTACCTGCACGAGCACGGGGTCACGATCTGGGACGAGTGGGCCTCGCCCGCCGGCGAGCTCGGCCCGGTCTACGGGGTGCAGTGGCGGTCGTGGCCCACGCCGTCCGGCGAGACCGTCGACCAGATCTCCGGCGTCCTGGACACCCTGCGCCGGGCCCCGGACTCCCGCCGCATGGTCGTCTCGGCCTGGAACGTCGCCGCGCTGCCGGAGATGGCCCTGGCCCCGTGCCACACGCTCTTCCAGTTCCACGTCGCCGACGGCCGGCTGTCCTGCCAGCTCTACCAGCGCAGCGCCGACATGTTCCTCGGCGTGCCGTTCAACATCGCCAGCTACGCCCTGCTGACCCACATGGTCGCCGCCCAGGTCGGCCTCGAGCCCGGCGACTTCATCTGGGTCGGCGGCGACTGCCACGTCTACGACAACCACCACGAGCAGGTCCGCGAGCAGCTGACCCGCCCCGCCCGGCCGTTCCCGACCCTCGAGCTGGCCGCGGCCCCCTCGCTGTTCGACTACACGCCCGGGCACGTGGCGGTGCACGGCTACGACCCGCACCCGGCCATCCGCGCCGCCGTCGCCGTCTGACCGAGGGCGCGGCATGACCATCTCGCTGATCTGGGCGCAGGCACGGGCCCGGGTCATCGGGGCGGGCGGGCAGCTGCCCTGGCACCTGCCCGAGGACCTGCGGAACTTCCGGGAGGCCACCGCCGGCTCGACCGTCGTCATGGGCCGGCGCACCTGGGAGTCGCTGCCCGAGCGGTTCCGCCCGCTGCCCGGGCGGACCAACGTCGTGCTCACCACCGACCCCCTGTGGTGGGCCGAGGGCGCGCGCCCGGCCTACTCGGTGAGCCAGGTGCTCAGCCAGCACCCCGACTGCTGGGTGATCGGCGGCGGCACCGTGTACGCGGAGTTCCTGCCGCACGCCGAGCGGGCCGTGGTCACCGAGGTGGACCTGGACGTCGAGGGCGACACCCGGGCCCCGGTCCTCGGCACGGGCTGGCGGCTGCTGTCCCGCACCCCGGCGGAGGGGTGGACGACGTCGCCGTCCACGGGCCTGCGCTACGCCGTGTCCGACCACCGCCGCTGAGCCGCCCCGTGCAGCGGGTGGGCCGGACGCCGCTGGGTAGATTCGACACCATGACCAGCGACCCCGCCCGGCCCTTCGGGCGTGTGCTCTCGGCGATGGTCACCCCGCTCGCCGAGGACGGCTCCATCGACCTCGCCGGCGCCCAGGAGCTGGCCGCCCACCTGGTCGACCGCGGCGCCCACGACGGGCTCGTGGTGGCCGGGACGACGGGGGAGTCGGCGACGCTCAGCGACGCCGAGCAGCGCGCCGTCCTCGAGGCGGTCCTCGACGCTGTGGGCGACCGCGCCGTCGTCCTCGCCGGGGTCGGCACGAACGACACCGCGCACTCCATCGACAAGGCACGCGACGCCGCGCGGCTGGGCGCCCACGGGCTGATGGTCGTGACGCCGTACTACAACAAGCCCCCGCAGGAGGGGCTGCTGCGGCACTTCACCGCCGTGGCCGACGCGACCGACCTGCCGGTGATGCTCTACGACATCCCGCCGCGCACGGTCGTGCCGATCGAGGTCGAGACGCTGGTGCGCGCCGCCGAGCACCCGCGGATCGTCGCGGTGAAGGACGCGAAGGGCGACCTGGGTGCCGTCGCCTGGACCCTCGCCCGCACCGACCTCGTCTACTACAGCGGCGAGGACATGCTGAACCTGCCGCTGCTGGCCATGGGTGCCGTCGGCGTGGTCAGCGTGGTCGGGCACCTCGTCGGCCCGCGGCTGGCCGAGCTCGTCGCCGCGGTCGAGTCCGGCGACCTGGTCAAGGCCCGCGCGGTCAACGAGAGCCTCCTGCCGGTCTACACCGGCGTCTTCCGCACCCAGGGCGTCATCCTGGTGAAGGCGGCCCTGAACGCCGTCGGCCTGCCCGCCGGGCCGGTGCGCCCGCCGCTGGTCGACGCCACTCCCGAGCAGCTCGAG
Source organism: Blastococcus sp. CPCC 205250 (assembly GCF_019799925.1). Classification (GTDB taxonomy): domain Bacteria; phylum Actinomycetota; class Actinomycetes; order Mycobacteriales; family Geodermatophilaceae; genus Trujillonella. The sequence goes on from NZ_JABGCG010000015.1 coordinate 5,636, forward strand.
CAGCTGCGCACCGATCTCGCCGCCGGAGGCGTCCCCCTGTGAGTGTCCCGACCCAGCCGCACCTGGACCTGAAGACCCCGCCGCCCCTGCCCTCCGGGGGGCTGCGCGTCATGGCCCTCGGCGGGCTCGGGGAGATCGGCCGCAACATGGCCGTCCTCGAGTTCGAGGGCCGGCTGCTCGTCATCGACTGCGGGGTCCTGTTCCCCGAGGCCGAGCAGCCCGGCGTCGACCTGATCCTCCCCGACTTCGGCGTGATCGAGCACCGGCTCGACGAGATCGAGGCGGTCGTGCTCACCCACGGGCACGAGGACCACATCGGCGCGCTGCCCTACCTGCTGCGGCTGCGCGGGGACATCCCGCTGGTCGGCTCCCGGTTCACCCTGGCGCTGGTCAAGGCCAAGCTGCGCGAGCACCGCATCGACCCGGTGCTGGTGGAGGTCGCCGCCGGCGACGACCACGTCGCCGGCCCGTTCCACTGCGAGTTCATCTCGGTGAACCACTCGATCCCCGACGCCCTCGCCGTCGCCGTGCACACCCCGGCCGGCCTGCTGGTGCACACCGGCGACTTCAAGATGGACCAGCTGCCGCTCGACGGCGTCCTCACCGACCTCGGGGCCTTCGCCCGGCTCGGGATCGAGGGCATCGACCTGCTGCTGGCCGACTCGACCAACGCGGAGATCCCCGGCTTCGTCACCAGCGAGCGCGCGATCGGCCCGGTCCTCGAGGACCTGTTCCGCCGTGCCACCCAGCGGCTCATCGTCTCCAGCTTCGCCAGCCACGTGCACCGCATCCAGCAGGTGCTCGACGCCGCGGAGAAGCACGGCCGCAAGGTGGCCTTCGTGGGCCGGTCCATGGTCCGCAACATGGGCGTCGCCCGGGACCTCGGCCTGCTGCGGATGGCGCCGGGCCTCATGGTCTCCCTGGACGAGGCGACGAAGATGCCGGGCGAGCAGGTCGTGCTGGTCAGCACCGGCTCGCAGGGGGAGCCGCTGTCGGCGCTGGGCCGGATGGCCCGCGGTGAGCACCACCAGGTGACCATCGAGGCCGGCGACACGATCGTGCTGGCGTCGTCCCTGGTGCCCGGCAACGAGACCGCGGTCTACAAGGTGATCAACGGGCTGGCCCGCCTGGGCGCGACCGTGATCCACAAGGAGACGGCGATGGTCCACGTCTCCGGGCACGCACCGGCGGGCGAGCTGCGCACGCTGCTCAACGTCGCCAAGCCGCGCTACCTGATGCCGGTGCACGGGGAGTGGCGGCACCTGCGGGCGCACGCCGCGCTGGCCGAGCAGACCGGGATGAGCACCGACCGGATCATCCTGGCCGAGGACGGCGTGGTCGTGGACCTCGTCGACGGCAAGGCGCAGATCGTCGGCTCCGTGCCGATCGGCAACGTCTACGTCGACGGCCTGAACGTCGGCGACGTCGGCGAGGAGTCCCTCCAGGAGCGGCGGATCCTCGGCGACGAGGGGTTCGTGGCGCTCACCGTCGTCGTGGAGCCCTCGACGCGGACGATCGTGCGGCCGGTGCACCTGTCGACCCGCGGCTTCTCGCAGAACCCGGCGGCCTTCGACGAGGTGCTGCGGCTGGTGGAGGACGCCCTCAAGCGCACCCTGGACGACGGCGAGGTCGACGCCCACCGGCTGTCCCAGGTGATCCGCCGGACGGTCGGCAAGTGGGTGAGCGACACCTACCGCCGCCGTCCGATGATCATCCCGACCGTCCTGGAGGTCTAGGACCCGTCCCGGGAGGCGTCACGGTGCCTCCCGGACGGCGGTCACCACCAGGTTGTCGACGTAGCTGCGCGCCGACCGGTCGAAGTCGCCGGTGCAGGTGATCAGCCGGAGGACGTCGTCGGCCGTGGCGCCGAAGACGGCCGCGGTCGGGAAGCTGCCCTTGGGCACCTGCTCGGTCCCGGTGACGGTGTAGCGGGCGACCGTCCCGTCGGCGACGGTCACCTCCACGACGTCACCCGGGGCGAGGTCGCGCAGCCGCGCGAAGACGCCGGGGCCGGCGGTGGAGTCGACGTGCCCGAGCAGGACCGTCGGACCACGGGCCCCGGGCCGCCCACCGCCGGTGAACCAGCCGGCGCGGGCCGGGTCGGCCGGCACCTCCGCCGTCCCGTCGTCGGCGACCCCGAGGCCGAGCAGGGGCTCGGTGAGGCCGAGGGCCGGGACGTCGACCGACACCGGCGCCGGCACGGCGGCCGGGTCGACGACGATGGCGCCCGGCGGGGCGGCTGCGGCCGGGGGCACGACGGTCCCGGTGGAGGACGACGGTGCGGGGGCCGGCGCCCCGGACGCGGGCCGCTCCCCGCCGCCGCACCCGGCGAGCAGCGTGGCGGCGAGCACCAGCGCGGGGACGAACCCGCGTCCGGGGGTCACCGGGTCAGCCCCGCGTGGTGCGACGGCGCAGCGCGACGGCGCCCCCACCGGCCAGCAGGGCCGCCGCGGCCACGCCTGCCAGCGGTGCGGTGTCGGTGCCGGCCCCGTCCGCCGTCCCGCCCATGCCGGTCTCCACGCCGCCCGCCGGGATCTCCGTGAGCTGGCCGCGCACGGCGCCCGCGGTGAACGCCGAGGTGTGGGTGTCGGTGGAGAAGGCCGACGGGTCGGCCTCGATCTCGGCGAGCGTGAAGCCGCTACCGGTGTCGGTGCCCTCCGGTGCGACCCCCGTGGTGAACGGGCCCTGCAGGCAGCCGCTGCTGACCAGCCGGCCCGACCCGTCGTCCTCCGGGTTCGGGAAGGCGATCCGCGGCGGCCCGGACTGCCCGGCCGCCGCCTCGTGGATGTGCGTGGCCGTCTTGGCCGGGCTGGCGTAGGGCGGCGTGACGCCGCTGAGGGTGATGTCGTAGCAGATGACGTCCAGGTCGGAGTTGATCCGGTAGGTGAAGGTGCCGGAGGCGCCGGCCTCCCCGGGGGTGGGCACACCGTCGGGATTGACCACCATGTCGGGGGTCGCCATGGCCGTGAAGGCACTGGTGAAGGTGGCCGGCTCGGCCACCTCGGTCTCGGCCGCGGCGGGGCCCGCCGCGCAGAGGACGACGGCGCCGGCGGCGCCGGTCAGGACGGCCGCGCGGGTGATGGTCGAGCGGGTACGGGTCACGGTGGTGCTCCTCGGGCTCGGGATGACGGTCACGAGCGGATACGCGGCCCGCGACGCCCGCGTTCACCGGCCGCGGCCACGCGGGAACCGGCTCCGGGAGGACCGGCTCCGGGAGGACCGGCTCCAGGAGGACCGACTCCGGAGGAATCGGCGGTGGCGTCGAACACATCCGGCTCGGGCGCCGTATCCCCCTCCGGCCGGGATCGACCGGCCGTCACCGACGAGGGAGACCACCGATGCGCACGAGATCACTGGCGGGTGCCGCTGTGTCAGCACTGGCCATCACGCTCATGGCGGGCAGCCCGGCCCTGGCCACCCCGGGAGGTGGCGGCGGAGGCGGGTACCGCGTGACCACGACCGCGGACACCGCGGACGCCCGCCCCGGCGACGGCTCCTGTGCCGACACCCGCGGGAAGTGCTCGCTGCGCGCCGCGGTGCAGGAGGTCAACGCCGCCGGTCAGGGGACCGTCCGGCTGGACCGGGCGCGCTACGTCCTGGGGCTCGCTGGCGCGGGCGAGGACGCGGCGGCGACCGGCGACCTCGACGTGACCGGCCGGCTGACCGTGGAGGGCCGCGGCGCGACCGTGGACGCGGCCGGGACCGACCGGGTGTTCGACGTCCTGGCCGGGGCCGGGCTGACGCTGCGGCAGGTCACCGTGACCGGGGGCGTCGCGGCCGGCACCGGCGTGCCCGCCTCCGGTGGCGGTGTGCGCAACGCCGGCTCGCTGGACGTCGACCGCAGCACGATCACCGGCAACACCGCGGTGCGGGCCGGCGGCGGGATCGAGGCGTCCCCGGGGTCGACCACGCGGCTGTCCCGCTCCGTGCTGTCGCACAACAGCACGGGCGCCGGGCCGGGCAACGGCGGTGGGTTCCACCTGACCGGCGCCGGCACCGTCTCCGTCGAGCGCACCGAGGTCACCGGCAACACCGCGGCGTCCGAGGGCGGGGGGCTGTGGAACTCCGGGCTCGGCACCATGACCGTCGACCGCAGCACCGTCACCGGCAACCGGGCCAGCGGCCCGGAGGCCACCATGGGCGGCGGCGGCCTGTTCCAGGAGGCCGGTCCCAGCGGGCGGCTCACCGTCACCCGCTCGGAGGTGACCGGCAACGTCGCCGACGGGGCGAACGGCTCCGGCGGCGGCATCCTCAACGACCAGGGGACCCTGGTCGTCGAGCGGACGACGGTCGCCGGCAACACCGCGGTGCGCGCCGGCGGGGGGATCGAGGCCAACCTGGGCTCGACGACCCTCGTCCGGACGGAGCTGCGGCACAACGCCACCGGGCCGAACCCCGGCAACGGCGGCGGCCTGCACCTGACCGGCGCGGGCACCGTGCGCATCGAGCGCGGCTCGGTCACGGGCAACACGGCGACGTCCGAGGGCGGCGGCCTGTGGAACTCCCCGACGGGCACGATGACCGTCACCCGCACCGACATCCGCGGGAACTCCGCGCCGGTGGGCCCGGACGTGCACCAGGACGGCGCCGGCACCGGCTTCACGATCGACGGCCGGACGGTCCCGGCCGCAGGCTGAGCGAGCGGGGCGTCCGTGGGGGCGCCGTCCCGGGAGGACCCCGGGGCGGCGCCCTCCGTCACAGCTCGGAGCGGAGCACCACCGTGCCGTCGGCGCCGACGACGGTGAAGCCGGTGGCGTCGTCGCGCAGGACCGAGGAGTTGAGGTTGCAGTCCAGCCGCCCCGGGCCGACGCCGAGGAACTCCCCGGCGGGGACGACGCGGCCGTCGTCCTCGGTGACCGCCACGCGGTAGGCCTCGCCGGCGGTGAAGCCCGTGCCCGACAGCCGCACCTCGACGCCCCAGGTGTGCGGGATGACGTCCGCGGTCGCCTCGATGTCGGGATCGGTCACCTGCACGCTCACCGGCTCCAGGGGCGGGTCGGGGACCGGGCGGGCCAGCCAGCCGACGCCGAAACCGGCCGCGGCCACCCCGACGGCCGCCGCGGAGGCGAGCACCCGGCGGCGTCCCCGGCCGCTGCTCCGCCGGGGCCCCGCCTCCGCCGCGATGCGCGCCAGCACGGCGTCGCCGAGCCCGGGCGGGGGAGCGGGGGTCTCGTCGAGCCGGTCGGGGTCGACCAGGTCCAGCCGGGCGGCCAGGGGGACCAGCGCCGCGAGCTCGGCCCGGCACGCGGCGCAGCCGTCGAGGTGGGCCCGCACGGCTGCCCGCTCGTCGGGCGTGCCGTGGCCCAGCGCGTACACCCCGAGCTGCTCGCGCAGCTCCCGGTGTGCCCCTCCGGGCTCGTCGTTCACGGCTCCACTCCCATCTCCTCCATCGCCAGGCGCAGCGCCTTGAGCCCGTAGAACACCCGGCTGCGCAGCGTCCCGACCGGGATCCCCAGCTCCGCCGCGACCTCGGCGTGCGGCCGGCCGCGCAGGTGGGTCTGCACGATCGCCGTCCGGTGGTCGTCCCCGATCCGGCGCAGCGCCTCCTCGACCACCCAGGTGTCGACCATCGCGTCCTGGTCGGCCGCACCCGCCTGGGCGGGCAGGTCGCTGCCGTCGGTGAGGTCCCGCTGCCACGGGCGGACGGCGAACCGCCGCGCCTCGTCGACGACCACGTTGCGGGCGATGGCGAACAGCCAGGTGCGCAGGCTCGCCAGCTCCGGATCGTAGGAGTCCGCCGCCCGCCAGGCCCGCAGGAACACCTCCTGGACGACGTCCTGGGCCGCCCCGCCGTCGCCGAGCTGGCGCAGCGCGAAGCGGTACAGCTCCGGGCCGTGCGCCGTGTAGGCCGCCCGGACGTCCAGCGGCTCGGCCGTGCCGAGTCGTCGCCGCAGCGCCATGCCCCTCCTCCTGCCGGAACCGGTCCCCCCGGCATACGTCAGCTGGGCCGGATCCGTTCACCCGGCGCGGGAGGAACTCAGCCCCGGTGCACCTCGATCGGGGCGATGCCCTCGGCGGCGGGGAGGTCGAAGCCCCACACCTGGGCGTAGAAGGACAGCTCGCCGTCCAGCGCCGCGCGGATGTTCTCCGCCCGGCGGAACCCGTGCTGCTCCCCGGGGAACAGCAGGTACGCGTGCGGGACCCCGCGCTCGCGCAGCGCCGCGACGATCGCCTCGGCCTGCTCGAGCGGCACGATGCGGTCCTCCTCGCCCTGGAAGACCGCCAGCGGGGTGTCGAGGGTGTCCACGTGCGACAGCGGGGAGCGCTCCTCGTAGACGTCGGCACGCTCCGGCCACGGCGCGACGAGCCCGTCGAGGTAGCGCGACTCGAACTTGTGGGTGTCCCGCGCCAGCGCGCCGAGGTCCGCGACGCCGAAGTGGCTCGCGCCGGCCGAGAAGGTGCCCGGGCGCATCGCCAGGGCGGCCAGCGTGGTGAACCCGCCGGCCGAGCCGCCGCGGATCGCCATCCGCGCGGGGTCCACCCGACCGGCGTCGGCCAGGTACCGGGCGCAGGCGATCACGTCGTCGAGGTCGACGACGCCCCAGCGGCCCTGCAGCGCGTCGCGGTAGCGGCGCCCGTAGCCGGTGGAGCCGCGATAGTCGACGTCGGCGACGCAGAACCCGCGCGAGGTCCAGTACTGCACGTCCAGGCTGAGCACCGGCGTGGCGGCCGCGGTCGGCCCGCCGTGCACGACCACCAGCAGTGGCGGCAGCTCGTCGTCGGGGGCGCGGGCACCCGGGTTGGTCGGCGGGTAGACCAGCGCGTGGGCGGTGCCGATGCCGGTGCCGCCGTCCGGGGTGGGGAAGGAGACGTGCTCGGGCCGGGAGAACCAGGCCGTGTCCAGCCCGAGGTCGCGGGCCGGGCGGAGGACCTCCGGCCCGCCGCGGTCGACGTCCACGCGCAGCACCACCGGCTCGGCGTCCGGCCCGCCGGCCACGCACACCACCGCGGTGCCCTGCGCGCGCACCTGGCCGAAGGCCGCGTACGGCAGGTCGAGCTCGCGCACCCCGCCGTCCCGGTCGACGACGGCGAGGCGGTCCCGCCCGTCCCCCGGGTACGCGGCGACGACGCGCCCGTCGGTGAGCAGCGCGTACCGGCTCTGCCCGAACTGCCACTGCGGCCGGCCGATGTCCGCGCCGGCGTCGAGGACGAGCTCGGCCTCCCCGTGCGGCCGGCGGCGGTACAGCGACCAGACGTCGGTCCGGTCGTCCAGCCACCACAGCGCGAGGTCCTCGCCCCAGACCGGGCCGACGACGGACTCGCCCGGCCCACCGGCGATGACGGAGTCGGTCCCGTCGGCGGCGCGGACGACGAGCTGGGCGGCGTCCCACGGCATGGACGGGTGGTCCCACCGGAGCCACGACAGGGTGACGCCGTCCGGCGCCAGCCGCGGGTCGGAGACGAAGTCCGGGCCGCTCACCAGCACCTCGACCGTGCCGTCGCCGGCGACCCGCACCACCTCGTTCACCACGTCGGCCGCCGCCCCGGAGGCGGTGTGCGTCTCCCGGACGGCCAGCACGCCGCCGGGGACGACGTGCAGGTCGGCGAAGCGCACCCCGGACGGGATCTCCGGCTCGGCGGTGACCGCCACGGGCGCGGGGTCGCCGGGGGCCAGCCGGTACAGCCGCTGGTCGGCGAACCCGGTGAACCACAGGACGCCGTCGGCCACGGTCCAGGCGCCGCCGCCGTACTCGTGCACCCGGGTGCGGGCGTTCCACGGCGGGGGCAGCGCGTCGGTGACCGTGCCGTCGGGGGAGCGGCGCACCAGGGCGGACCGGCCGGCCTCGCCGGGACGTGACTCCGACCACCACACGTCGTCGCCGTCGACCACCACCTCGCCGAGCCGCGCGGCCGCGCGGACGACGAGCGCCGAGGTGACGGGCGTGGGCCAGCTGCCGGAGGGGACGGTCGTCGTGCCGGTACCGATGTCGGCCATGGTCCGACCGTAGGGCGGCAACACGTGCGTCCGCCTGCCCGGGCGGCGCCGCTGTCGGGCTTACCGTCTGACGCATGCCTGCGCGCGGAACGACGACCCGCCCCGCGGCCGGTCGGGGATCCGCCGGCGGCCGGTCGGGGTCCACGGCGAGCCGGAAGCGGCCGCCGGTCAAGGGCGGGCGCAAGCCGGCCACCCGCACCACGAGCGCGCGCAAGGCGCCGGCCCGGCAGTCGTCCGGGCCAGGCGCGGCCGCGTCGGTGTGGCGGGTGGTCAGCGGCGGCTGGGGCCTGCTGGCCCGTGGCGCCGGTGGGCTGGCCCGGTCGGTGGCCCGCCCCGAGGAGACCGAGCCGCTGGCGCCCGAGCACCGCCGCGACGGCGTTGGCCTGGCCGTGCTCGGCCTCGCCGTCGTCCTCGGGGCGGCGGCCTGGACCGACGGGATCGGCCCGGTCGGCACCGGCTTCGCCGACGGCGTCCGGTTCCTCGTCGGCGCGCTCGTCATGGTGCTGCCGGTCGTCCTGCTGCTGGCCGCGCTGCGGCTGCTGCGCCGGGGTCCGCACCCCGAGGCGCGCGGCCGGCTGGTCATCGGCTGGGTCTGCGCGCTGCTGTCGGTGGTCGGGATCGTCCACGTCGTCGCCCTCGACGCCGACATGCGGGCCACCGACCCCGGCTCCGGGGGCCTGCTCGGCTGGGCGATCGGGACGCCCGTGGCCGCCGGCGTGGGGCGCGTGGTCGCGATCGTGCTGTTCGTGCTGCTGGCCGTCTTCGGCCTGCTCGTCATCACCGCCACCCCCGTGCACCAGGTGCCCGAGCGCCTGCGCGGCTGGATGGACCGCGTCCTGGGGCGCGAGGAGTACGACGAGGACTACGACGAGTACGACGAGGAGGACGACGCCGAGGAGGAGGAGCCCGCGCCGTCCCGGCGCCGCGGGCGCAAGGCCGCCCTGGCCGAGGACCTGCTCGCCACCGGCCCGGTCATCGACCACGCCGCCATGGCCGAGGCCGCCGAGGCCACCCGCACCACCGCCCCGGACCACACCGAGCTGCCCACCGGCCTCCCGCCGGTCCCGCCGCCGGCCGCGCGGCCCAGGCCCGTCGACCGCACCGCCCCGCCCGAGGACCTGCCGCCGATCGACGAGCCGCAGCAGCTGGTCATCCAGCCCGTCGAGGGCGACTACGTGCTGCCGGCGCTGTCGATGCTGCGCCCCGGCACGCCGCCGCGGGCCAAGTCGGCGGCCAACGACGCCGCCATCGAGGCGATCACCGGCGTGCTCGAGCAGTTCAACATCGACGCCGCGGTCACCAGCTTCACCCGCGGCCCGACGGTCACCCGCTACGAGATCGAGCTGGGCAACGCGGTCAAGGTCGAGAAGATCACCGCGCTGACCAAGAACCTCGCCTACGCCGTCGCCAACGACAACATCCGGATCCTCGCGCCGATCCCGGGCAAGTCCGCCGTCGGCGTCGAGGTGCCCAACACCGACCGCGAGACCGTCAGCCTCGGCGACGTCATGCGGTCCACCGCCGCCAAGCAGGACCCGCACCCGATGCTGGTCGGCCTGGGCAAGGACATCGAGGGCGGGTTCGTCTGCGCCAACCTGGCGAAGATGCCGCACCTGCTGGTCGCCGGTGCCACCGGTGCCGGCAAGTCCAGCTGCATCAACTCGCTGCTGACGTCGCTGCTGCTGCGGGCCACCCCGGACCAGCTGCGGATGATCCTGGTCGACCCCAAGATGGTCGAGCTGACGCCCTACGACGGCATCCCGCACCTCATCACGCCGATCATCACCGACCCCAAGAAGGCCGCGACCGCGCTGGCCTGGCTGGTCGAGGAGATGGAGCAGCGCTACCAGGACATGCGCTCCACCGGCGTCCGGCACATCGACGACTTCAACCGCAAGGTCGAGCGCGGGGAGATCACCGCCCCGCCCGGCAGCGAGCGGATCTACCAGCCCTACCCGTACATCCTCACGATCGTCGACGAGCTCGCCGACCTCATGATGATCGCCCCGCGCGACGTCGAGGAGTCGATCGTCCGGATCACGCAGAAGGCCCGTGCGGCCGGCATCCACCTGGTCCTGGCCACCCAGCGGCCCTCGGTCGACGTCGTCACCGGCCTGATCAAGGCCAACGTGCCGTCGCGGCTGGCCTTCTCCACCTCCAGCCTCACCGACAGCCGGGTCATCCTCGACCAGCCGGGCGCGGAGAAGCTGATCGGCATGGGCGACGCCCTCTTCATGCCGATCGGCGCCGGCAAGCCGGTCCGCGTGCAGGGCGCCTACGTCTCCGACGCCGAGATCGAGGCGGTCGTCGAGTTCACCAAGCGCCAGGCCGAGCCGGAGTACCGCGAGGAGGTCTTCACCGCCGCGGCCGGCGAGAAGAAGGAGATCGACGAGGACATCGGCGGCGACCTGGACCTGCTCGTGCAGGCGGTCGAGCTGGTCGTCACCAGCCAGTTCGGCTCGACGTCGATGCTGCAGCGCAAGCTGCGGGTCGGCTTCGCCAAGGCCGGCCGGCTCATGGACCTCATGGAGACCCGCGGCATCGTCGGGCCCTCCGAGGGGTCCAAGGCCCGCGACGTGCTGGTCAAGCCCGACGAGCTGGAGGGCACGCTGTTCTTGCTCCGGAACGGCAGTAACGGCGAGTGACCGTCTGCGGCCCCGCTGCAGGGGCCCGGCGCGAGCTCGCGAGTGCCGGGGGGCAGCGGGGTCCTTCGCCTACGATGGTCGGGTGACACCGCCGCTCAGCCCTGCCCGCACGGTGGCGGTGGTGACCCTCGGGTGTGCCCGCAACGAGGTCGACTCCGAGGAGCTGGCCGGCCGGCTGGCCGCCGACGGGTACACCCTCGTCGAGGACGCCGAGGGTGCCGACGCCGTCCTGGTCAACACCTGCGGGTTCATCGAGACCGCCAAGAAGGACTCGGTCGACGCGATCCTCGCCGCCACCGACACCGGCGCGGAGGTGATCGCGGTCGGCTGCATGGCCGAGCGGTACGGCTCAGAGCTGGCCGGCGCGCTGCCCGAGGCCACCGTCCTGGGCTTCGACGACTACACGGCCATCGGCGACCGGCTCGACGACGTGCTGGCCGGGCGGCCGCTCGTGCCGCACACCCCCCGCGACCGGCGCACGCTCCTGCCGATCAGCCCGGTCGAGCGGACCGCCGCGGTCGAGGCCGACGACGCCCCCGCGATCCCCGGCCACGCCTGGCTGCAGCGCAAGCGGCTGGCGTCGGGCCCGTCGGCCGCGCTCAAGCTGGCGTCGGGCTGCGACCGCCGCTGCTCCTTCTGCGCGATCCCCACCTTCCGCGGCGCGTTCGTCTCCCGCCCCCCGGCCGACGTGCTGGAGGAGGCGCGCTGGCTGGCCGGTCAGGGCGTCAGCGAGCTGGTCCTGGTCAGCGAGAACAACACCTCCTACGGCAAGGACCTCGGCGACCTGCGCGCGCTGGAGAAGCTGCTGCCGCAGATCGCCGCCGTCGAGGGCATCGCCCGGATCCGCGTCGCCTACCTCCAGCCGGCCGAGCTGCGGCCGGGACTGGTCGAGGTCATCGCCGGGACCGACGGCGTGGCGCCCTACTTCGACCTCTCCTTCCAGCACTCGTCACCCACCCTGCTGCGCCGCATGCGCCGCTTCGGCGGGACCGAGGACTTCCTGCGCCTGATCGAGCGGGCGCGGGAGCTGGCACCCACGGCGGGCTTCCGCACCAACGTCATCCTGGGCTTCCCCGGGGAGACCGAGGACGACGTCGCCGAGCTCGAGCGCTTCCTCGTCGAGGGCCGCCTGGACGCGGTCGGCGTGTTCGGCTACTCCGACGAGGAGGGCACCGAGGCGATGGGCCTGCCCGGGAAGCTGGACCAGCACGAGATCGACGCGCGCGTCCGGCGGATCACCGACCTGGTCGAGGAGCTCACCGCCCAGCGGGCCGAGGACCGCGTCGGCGAGCGGGTCGAGGTGCTGCTGACCGAGGACCGCTCCGCCGACGAGGGCGCCGGTGTCTGGCTGGGCCATGCCGCCCACCAGGACCCCGACGCGGACGGGACGACGACGGTCACCGGCGTCCCCGCGGACGCCGTCGCCGGACAGCTGCTCGTCGCCGAGGTCGTGGGGACCGAGGGCGTCGACCTGGTCGCCACCGTGGTCGTGCCCGCCCTCGCCGAGGCGGGACGCTGAGCGCCGTGAGCGACGTGGCCCCCGACCCGGCAGCGACGCCGGTCCAGTCGGTGCGGCTGGTGAACGTGCCCAACGCGCTGACGGTCCTGCGGCTGGCCGTGGTGCCGGTGTTCGCGGTGCTGCTGCTCAGTGACGGCGGGGTGGACGAGGCCCAGCGCTACTGGGCGACGCTCTTCTTCGGCCTGGCGATCATCACCGACCGCTACGACGGGATGATCGCCCGGCGCACCGGCCAGGTGACCGAGTTCGGCAAGCTCGCCGACCCGATCGCCGACAAGGCGCTCACCGGCACCGCGCTCATCGGGCTGTCGGTGCTGGCGATGCTCCCGTGGTGGGTGACCGTCGCCATCCTGGTCCGCGAGGTCGGCGTCACCCTGCTGCGCTTCTGGGTCATCCGGCACGGCGTCATCGCCGCCAGCCGCGGTGGCAAGGCCAAGACCGTCGTCCAGTCGCTGGCAATCGCGCTGTACATCCTCCCGCTGACCGGCCTGCTGGCCTCGGCGCGGTGGTGGGTCATGGCCGTCGCCCTGGTGCTCACCCTGGTCACCGGCCTGGACTACGTGGTCCGCGCGGTCAGCCTGCGGCGCACCAGCGCCCGGGCGATGCGGGCGGCCGCCGCCCGCCGGGCCGCTGCCGGTGCCGGGGAGCCCGGGGAGCGCACCGACACCGCGGCCTGACGGAGGACCCCGCTCAGGAAGTTCCGGACGGAGCAGGGCGTTACGCCGTGAGCGGACGGGGCGGGGATGGGCGGACCGCCGTCCCCGGCGCCGCGTACCGTGGGCGCACGGCTCCCCCCGGGGTGCCGCCGCTCTCGCACAGGCAGGACAGGAGACGGCCATGACGCTGTTGCGCACCCAGCTGGGCACCACCCTGCGGGGTCACCGGCTGCGGCAGCGGCGCACCCTGCGCGACGTCTCCGGCGCCGCCCGCGTCAGCCTCGGCTACCTGTCCGAGGTCGAGCGGGGCCAGAAGGAGGCCTCCTCCGAGCTGCTGGCCTCGATCTGCGACGCCCTGGACCTGGAGCTGGCCGATCTGCTCGCCGAGGTGAGCCTCGAGCTGCGCGGCGCCGACGGCGACCTGCGCCCCGTCCCGCCGACCGCCGCGGGCGCCCGTCCGGTGGCCGAGGAGTCCGCGGACGCCGCCGAGCCCGCGCTGGCCCTCGTGGGTGCCGGAGCCGGCCAGGCCGCACCGGCCCGGTCGGCGCTGCGGCACGGCGAGGCGGTCTCGCTCGCCGCTTGAGCGAGCACCCCGTGGCCGGCCCGGGCAGGAGCCCTGGGGCGGACCCGGACGACGCCGGGACGGGCGCGTGATCCGCCGCCCGATCGTCAGCCGGACGCGCACCGGACTGCTGCGCGGCGCGGCCGTCGCCTTCGCCGCGAGCGGGCTGCGCGCCACCACCATGCAGTCGATCGCGGCAGCCGCGGGCGTGGCCAAGGCGACCCTGTACAACCACTTCCGCACCAAGGACGACGTCGTCCGCGCCCTCCTGTCGGCCGAGCTCGACCGGCTGACCGGGGAGGCCGCCGCGCTGGCGCCGGACGAGGCCCTGGTGCTGCTGGCCGACGCGGTCGCCGACCACCCGGTGCTGCGCACCCTGGCGCGGACCGACCCCGGCGACCTCCTCGCCCTGCTCGGCGCCGACGCCGAGCGGTGGTCGGAGGTGACCGGCACCCTCGCGGCGGTGCTGCGGACCGGGCCCGACACCGCCGAGACGGTCGGCCGCTGGCTGCTCGGCCTGGTGTCCCAGCCCGCCGACCCGCCCGCCCGCCGCCGGCAGGCGCGCGGCCTGGCGGTCCTCCTGGCGCCACCGGCCTGAACCGGCCGCCGGTCGACGCTGGGACGTCGGCCGTGCCAAGGTGGGCTCCCCGCCGCGCCGCACCGGAGCGGCCGGCGCGCCCGGACCCGGAGCACGCGTTGCGGTATCTCTTCCGACCCCCGGCCACCGACGGTGCCGCCCTCCTGTCGCTGCCCTGGGACCAGCCGCTCGAGGAGTGGGACCCCGAGCTGACCCTCGACGTGCCGCAGCGCGGCATCTCCCGGCACGTCGTCCGCTTCGTCGCCGCCGAGGGCCACGTGTACGCGCTCAAGGAGATCGCCGAGCGGCTCGCGCGGCACGAGTACGCGCTGCTGACCCAGTTCGAGGCGGAGGGGCTGCCGGCCGTAGCCGTGCTCGGCATCTGCGTGGACCGGCCGCACGACCAGCAGGCCGTCCTGGTCACCCGGTACCTCGAGTACTCGATGTCCTACCGGTACCTGTTCTCCCGCCCGACCGGTGACCACTCCGCCGAGCAGCTGCTGGACACGATGGTCGTGCTGCTCGTGCGGCTGCACCTGGCCGGCATCTTCTGGGGCGACTGCTCGCTGTCCAACACCCTCTTCCGGCTCGACGCGGGCACGCTGTCGGCCTACCTGGTCGACGCCGAGACCGTCGACCGGCAGCCCTCCCTCTCGGCCGGCCGCCGCCTCTACGACGTGGAGCTGGCCCGCGAGCGCGTCGGTGCCGAGCTGATGGACCTGCAGTTCGGTGGGCTGCTGCCCGACGGCATCGACCCGATCGCGGTCTCGGAGAGCCTCCCGCAGCGCTACGCCGCGCTCTGGGAGGAGGTCACCCGCGAGGAGGTCTTCTCCCGCGGTGAGCAGCGCTACCGCGTCGCCGAGCGGCTCCAGCGGCTCAACGACCTCGGCTTCGACGTCGGGGAGGTGGAGCTGCTGGACACCGCGGACGGCGTGCGGCTGCGGGTGGAGACCCGGGTCTCCGAGCCCGGCGGCAACCGGCGCGAACTGTTCCGGCTGACCGGCCTGGAGGTGCAGGAGCGCCAGGCGCGGCGGCTGCTCAACGACATCCGTGCCTTCCGCGCCTACCTCGAGCAGAAGACCGGCGGCCCGGTGCCCGACACCGTCGCCGCGCACCGCTGGCTGGCCGAGGTCTACCAGCCGGTCGTCGACGCCATCCCGCCGGATCTGGCCGGCCGGCTGGCGCCGGCCGAGGTCTTCCACGAGGTGCTCGAGCACCGCTGGTTCCTGTCCGAGAGCGCCGGCCGGGACGTCGGGACGACGCGGGCGGCGAGGTCCTACTTCACGACCGTGCTGCCGCGGACGCCGGAGGAGCTGACCACGCCGTCGGTCATCGTGAACCGGCCCTGACCACCGGGGATGGGTCCAGTCACGGCCGGGTGACGACCGAGTTGCGGGCCGCTGTGAGCCGGGCCACGGTACGGGGACGGTGATCGTCGGAGCTCGCCGGAACGGAGGCGGTGTCGGGTGTCCAACCGGAGACGTAGAGGCCTGGGTGGTGGGGCGGCGGCGTTGGTGCTGGCGTCCACGCTGGCCGCGTGCGGCGGGGACGACGGTGGTCCACCGACGCTCACGTGGTACACCAACCCCGACTCGGGCGGCCAGGCCGAGATCGCGTCGCGGTGCACGGACGCCGCCGAGGGGCGCTACCAGATCAACACGGCGGTGCTCCCGCGCGATGCCGCGGGTCAGCGCGAGCAGCTGGTCCGCCGGCTGGCCGCCGAGGACGCCTCGATCGACATCATGAGCCTCGACCCGCCGTTCATCCCCGAGTTCGCCCAGGCCGGCTTCCTCGCCCCGGTCCCCGAGGACCTCGCCGACCGGGTCACCGAGGGCGTCGTGGAGAGCGCCATCGAGGGCTCGACCTGGGACGACGAGATCGTCGCCGTCCCGTTCTGGGCCAACACGCAGGTGCTGTGGTTCCGCAAGTCGGTGGCCGAGGCCGCGGGGCTGGACATGACCCAGCCGGTCACCTGGGACCAGATCATCGAGGCGGCACAGAGCCAGGACGTGCTCATCGGCGCCCAGGGCGCCCGCGCGGAGTCCCTCACCGTCTGGTTCAACGCGCTCATCGAGTCCGCGGGCGGCTCCATCATCGAGGAGAACGCCGACGACCCGGAGGACGTCGTCCTGGGTCTGGAGAGCGACGCCGGCCGGCGCGCCGTCGAGGTCATGCGCGCGGTGGCCGACTCCGGTCAGGTCAGCTCGGCGTTCTCCACCGAGAACGAGGACGCCTCCGCCACCGGCTTCGAGGGCGACCGCGGCGGCTTCCAGGTCAACTACCCGTTCGTCTACCCCCGCGGCGTGGCGGCGGCGGAGGCCGGGACCCTGGACCCGTCGGTGCCCGAGGACTACGACGCGGCCGTCTACCCCCGGGTCGACCCGGACACCCCGGCGGCCCCGCCGTACGGCGGCATCAACCTCGGCATCGGCGCGTACAGCGCGAACGTGGACCTCGCCTTCGAGGCCGCCGAGTGCATCGTCAGCGAGGAGAACCAGGCGTACTACTTCGTCTCCAACGGCAACCCGGCCTCGCTGGCGTCGGTCTACGACGACCCCGAGGTGCTCGAGGCCTTCCCGCAGGCCCCGGTCATCCGGGAGTCGCTGGAGCTGGCCGCACCGCGGCCCCAGACCCCGTACTACAGCGAGGTCTCGGGCGGGCTGCAGCGTGAGTACCACCCGCCGTCGTCGGTGGACCCGCAGTCGACCCCGGAGGCGGCCACCTCGCTCATCACCGCCGTCCTGGCAGGAGACCAGCTGCTATGACCCAGACGACCCTCCCCCCGGTGGAGAAGACCCAACCCGTCTCCGCCCCGCACGGCACGATCAGCGACCGCTCCCGGGCCGAGCGCAAGCTCGGCTGGCTGCTCGCCGGCCCGGCGTTCCTCGTGATGCTCGCCGTCACCGCGTACCCGATCCTGCAGGCGGTCTACGAGTCGCTGTTCTCCTACCGGCTCACCGACCCGGACAACCGGTCGTTCAACGGCCTGGCCAACTACTGGGTGGTCCTCAGCGACAGCCTGTGGTGGACCTCCCTCGGCGTCACCATGCTCATCACGGTCATCACCGTCGCGGTCGAGCTGGTCCTCGGGTTCGCGCTCGCGATGGTCATGGCCAAGGCGCTGAAGTCGATCCGGCCGGTCGTGCGAGCGGCGATCCTCATCCCCTACGCCGTCATCACCGTGGTGTCGGCCTTCGCGTGGCAGTTCGCCTTCGACATCAACACCGGCTTCGTCAACAGCTGGTTCGCCTGGCTACCGGGGGTGTCGGGCGACACCGACTGGTTCGGCGGGCAGGGGACGTCGCTGTTCGTCATCTGCCTCGCCGAGATCTGGAAGACGACGCCGTTCATCTCGCTGCTCCTGCTGGCCGGGCTCGCCCAGGTGCCCGAGGTGCTGCAGGAGGCCGCGAAGGTCGACGGCGCCACGTGGTGGCAGCGGCTGTGGAAGGTGACGCTGCCGAACATGAAGGCGGCGATCATGGTCGCCCTGCTCTTCCGCACCCTCGACGCGTTCCGCGTCTTCGACAGCATCTTCATCATGACGAACGGCGCCAACAACACCGAGTCGGTGTCGTTCCTCGCCTACCGGCAGACCATCTCCCGGCTGGAGATCGGCCTCGGTTCGGCCGTCTCGGTGCTGTTGTTCCTCTGCGTGGTGCTGCTCGCCGCGATGTTCATCAAGGGCTTCAAGGTCGATCTGGCGTCCGCGAGGGGTGAGGGCTGATGTCGCGCAAGGAGAAGACCTGGTGGTGGATCGGCGGGGTCGCGATCCTCGTCTACTGCCTGTTCCCCATCGCCTGGATCGTCTCGGTGTCGCTCAAGGCGCCGTCGGACCTGGCCAGCGGCGGGTTCCTGCCGAACAACGCCACCTTCGACAACTACAGCCAGATCCTCACCGGTGACGCCAGCGACCTGTTCCTGCCGGCACTGCGCAACAGCTTCGGCATCTGCCTCATCGCGACGGCGATCTCCTGCCTGCTCGCGATGTTCGCCGCCTACGCGATCGCGCGGCTGGACTTCCCCGGCAAGAAGCTGATCCTGTCGACCGCGCTGGTCGTGGCGATCTTCCCGGTCATCTCGATCGTCACGCCGCTGTTCAACGTCTGGCGGCAGATCGGGCTGTACGACACCTGGCCCGGGCTGATCATCCCGTACCTGTCGCTGACGCTGCCGATCTCCATCTGGACCATGTCGGCCTTCTTCCGCGAGATCCCCTGGGAGATGGAGCAGGCGGCCCAGGTCGACGGCGCCACCACCTGGCAGGCGTTCCGGAAGGTGATCGTGCCGCTGGCCGCACCCGGCGTGTTCACCACGGCGATCATCGCCTTCTTCATCGCCTGGAACGACTTCGTGTACGGCATCTCGCTGACCTCGACCAGCGCCGCCCGCCCGGTGCCCGCGGCGCTCGGCCTGTTCTCCGGTGCCTCGCAGTTCGAGGACCCGACCGGTGCGATCGCCGCGGCCGCGGTCATCGTGACCATCCCGGTCGTCGTCCTGGTCCTGCTCTTCCAGCGGCGGATCGTCGCCGGCCTCACCAACGGCGCGGTCAAGGGGTGACGCGCGCCGTGTCGTCCACAGCACAGCCCCCCACCCCACCGACCTCCCGAGGGGACGAGAACTGATGGCTTCCATCGAGATGCGGAACATCGTCAAGCAGTACGGCGACGGCTTCCCGGCCGTGAACGACGTCAGCCTCGACATCGCCGACGGCGAGTTCATGATCCTCGTCGGCCCCTCCGGCTGCGGGAAGTCGACGCTGCTGCGGATGATCGTCGGGCTGGAGGACATCACCAGCGGCGACATGATGATCGGCGGCAAGCGGGTCAACGACCTCGCGCCGCGCGAGCGCAACCTGTCCATGGTCTTCCAGAACTACGCGCTGTACCCGCACATGACGGTGTTCGAGAACATCGCCTTCCCGCTGCGGCTGTCCAAGACCCCGGACGACGAGGTCCGCCGCCGCGTCACCGAGGCCTCTGACGTGCTCGACCTCAAGGACCACCTCGAGCGCAAGCCGGCCAACCTCTCCGGCGGTCAGCGCCAGCGCGTGGCGATGGGCCGCGCCATCGTGCGCCAGGCCGAGGCGTTCCTCTTCGACGAGCCGCTGTCCAACCTCGACGCCAAGCTGCGTGGCCAGATGCGGACGGAGATCTCCCGGCTGCAGCGGCGGCTGGGGATCACCACGGTCTACGTCACCCACGACCAGACCGAGGCCATGACGCTGGGCGACCGGGTCTGCGTCCTGCGCAAGGGCAAGATCCAGCAGGTCGCCTCCCCGCGCGAGCTGTACGAGCAGCCGGTCAACCTCTTCGTCGCCGGCTTCATCGGCTCCCCGCCGATGAACTTCCTGCCCGCCTCGCTGGAGGGGGACAACCGGCTCTCCACGCCGTTCGGGTCGATCGAGCTCGACGAGCGGCGGGCCGCCGCGGTGCGGGGCAAGGGCGACGTGCTGCTGGTCGGCATCCGGCCGGAGTACTTCGAGGACGCCACGCTCGTCGACGAGGCCAAGCGGCCCCTGGGTTCGCTGTTCCGGGCGCGGGTCGACGTCACGGAGTGGCTGGGGGACTCCCAGTTCGCCTACATCCCCTACGACGCGCCCGACCAGATCCGCGAGCAGCTGCGGGAGCTGTCGCGGGAGCTGGACTCCGAGGAGCTGCGCACGCAGGCGATCGTGTCCATCGACTCCACCAGCCGGATCCGCGAGGGCCGGGAGGCGGAGTTCTGGCTCGACTCCCGCAAGGTGCACGTCTTCGACCCGCACACGGGCGAGAACCTCACCCGCGACGAGGAGGCCGGCGCCCGGCTGACCGAGATGGCCACCGAGGACCGGCTCGAGCAGGTGGAGCACGCGCAGACCAGCGGTCAGACGGTCAGCGGCACCAGCACGAGCACCCCCACCACCGGCGGGGGTGGCGGCGGGGCCACGCGGGCCGGCGCCGCCTGAGCGGGGGTCCGCGGCCGGCCCGCCTCAGGCGGGCCGGCCGCGGGCCGCGTCGAGCTCGGCCCGGGTCGGCGGATCGGCGCCGGCCCGGGTGCAGTTGAGCGCGGCCACCAGGGCCGCCTCGTCCACGACCTCCAGCAGGTCGTCGTCGGAGAGCCCGGTCAGTGCGTCGCGGGTGGCGAGGCCGCGGCGCAGCAGGCCGGCGAACAGCCCGGCGGCCAGCGAGTCCCCGGCGCCCACCGTGTCCACCACCTGGACCCGGGGGATCTCCCGGCGCAGCAGCGGTCGGCCGGGCCGCGCCACCCGCAGCGGCTGCCCGCCGTCGGTCATCAGCACCAGCGCGGGGCCGCGCTCGGCCCAGACCGAGGTGCCCAGGTCCAGGTCGGCCCGCGGGTGCAGCCAGGCGAAGTCCTCGGCGCTGACCTTCACGACGTCCGCGTGCGCCATCAGGCGCTGCAACCGCTGCCGGACGGCGTCGGGGCCGTTGCCCAGCGAGGCGCCCACCGGCCCCTCGGCGAGCATGGGCCGGATGTTGGGGTCGACGCTGACCAGCAGCCGACCGCTGACCCGCTCGACCAGCCGGGCGATCGCCTCGCAGCCCGGCGGCGTCCAGCTGGAGATCGAGCCGACGTGCAGCACCGCCGTCGTCTCCGGGAGGGCTGCGGCCAGCTCCTCGTCGGTCCACTGCCAGTCGGCGGCCCCGGCGACGTGGAAGCCGTAGTCGGCCGACCCGTCGGGCCCCAGCCCGATCACCGCGAGGCTCACCGGCTCCTCAGCGGCGACGAACCGGCTCACGTCGACACCGGACTGCTCGGCGTGCCGGCGCAGGGGAGGGGCCAGGGGGCCGGTGCCGAGCCGGGCCAGCAGCGTCACGGGGGCGCCGAGCCGGCCGGCGGCCACGGCCACGTTGAGCGCGTTCCCGCCGGGGGCGGCGACGTAGCGCGGTGCGGTCCCGTGCGGGCCCCCGTCGGACTCCGGATCGGGGAGCATGTCGACCACGAGTTCGCCGAGCACGGTCAGGTTGGGCTCGGCCTCGACCACCGGCCGAGCGTAACGGCGGCAGAGGCGCGCGTCCTCTGGTGGCTGCGGAGCGTGTGCACCTGGGACGATGGGGGAGACGACGATCGCCGTGTCGCATGCGGGTTCCCCCATGGGGCACGCAGCCGGCGACAGACAGCGGAGGACACATGCCCAACCCGATCGTGAAGCTCTGGAAGTACCTCACGGCGTCGGCCAACGCGAAGATCGACGAGAAGGCCGACCCCAAGATCCAGATCGCCCAGGCGATCGAGAGCGAGCAGCAGCGCCACCAGGCGCTGGCCAACCAGGCAGCTGCGGTGCTGGGCAACCAGCGGCAGCTGGAGATGCGGCTGAACCGCCAGCTGGGTGAGGTGGAGAAGCTCCAGGCCTCCGCCCGTCAGGCACTCGTGCTGGCCGACCAGACCCGCGCGAAGGGCGACGCGGCGAAGGCCGCCGAGTACGAGAACGCCGCGCAGGCCTTCGCCACCCAGCTGGTCGCGGCCGAGCAGTCCATGGAGGACCTCAAGCGCAGCCACGACGAGGCGCTGCAGGCTGCCGAGCAGGCCCGCGGCGCGGTCGAGACGAGCCGGATGCGGCTGCAGACCACGCTCGCCGAGCGCACCAAGCTGATGAGCCAGCTCGAGCAGGCGAAGATGCAGGAGCACGTCGCCTCCTCGATGCGGCAGGTCAACGAGCTCTCGGCGCCGGGCAACACCCCCAGCCTGGGCGAGGTGCGCGACAAGATCGAGGCCCGCTACGCCAACGCCCTCGGCCAGGCCGAGCTGGCCCAGAACTCGGTGGAAGGCCGGATGATCGAGGTGCAGAAGGCGACCCTGGACGTCGCCGGCGCCTCCCGGCTGGACGCGATCCGCGCGTCGATGGGCGGCGGCCCCGAGGCGGTCACCAGCGGCCAGCCGGCCGCCGCGCTGGAGGAGGGGCAGTCGGTGCGCCAGCCCGACGCCGCCCCGGTGGCCGAGCCGGTGCAGCGGCCCGACACCGTCTGACGAGCCCGCACGACCACGCCTCGCGGCGGCCACCGGAGTCCGGGTGGCCGCCGCGCGGCATCTCCCGGGGTCCGGCCCCCTGGTCGGCCCGCTACCCGGGGGTGGCGGTGGGGCGGGGACGGCCCGGCTCGCCGGTGCGGGCCAGCGGGTCGATCGGCGAGCGCGCCGCCTGGCAGTTCGGGCACCAGTAGGTGACCCGCTCCTGCAGCTCCGGGCCCTGGTCGCCCATCAGGATCGGCGTCCCGCAGCGCCGGCAGGGCTTGCCCTTGCGCCCGTACACCCAGTGGTCCTGCCCCTTGCGCAGGTCGCCGGTCGTGCTCTGCTCGGGGTGGTGGCGGTTGGCCAGCATCAGGGTGCGGGCCCGGGTGACGAGCGGCTCGAGGGCGTCGTCGACGTCGGCCACCCGCGCCCAGGGGTGCACGCCGGTGAGGAACAACGCCTCGACCTTGTAGAGGTTGCCCGGGCCGCACAGGTTGCGCTGGTCGAGGACCGCGACGCCGACCTGCTCGCCGGGGTGCGCACGCAGCCGGCGCAGCACCTCGTCGAGGTCCCAGTCCGGGCCGAGGACGTCGGGGCCCAGGTGGCCGACCAGCTGGTCCTCGTGCTCGGTGCGCACGAGCGCCATGTCGTGCAGGCGGTAGCCCACGCACTCCCACTCGTCGGTTGCCAGCACCGCCCGGACGGAGAACGCCGGCCCGCCCCGCCACGTGGCGCCCGGGCGGTACACGTGCCAGCTGCCGTCCATCCGGTAGTGGGTGCGCAGCGTCCAGCCGTCGGCCAGCCGGATGAGCATGTGCTTGCCGCGCGGCACGACCTCGCGCACCGTCCGTCCGGCCAGGTCGTTGGCGGCCAGCTGGGGGACCCGCAGCTCGCCGCGGCGCAGCGTGGCGCCGGCCAGCGCCTGGTTCATGCGCTTGGCCGCCAGCCAGACGGTGTCTCCCTCGGGCACGTCCCCAGTGTCCCTGCTGCACATCGACGCTGCTGGCGGGCGGTGTGAGGCCGCCGACACCCGGGACGATCCGCGGCGGGCGGGGCGCTGACCCCTGTGTGCAGGCCCTCGCTCCGCTCCGCGCCCGGCTGTCCCGGCACGACGTCGTCGGCCACCGGCCCGAGCCGGTGACCGTGACCGCCGCACGCGTGGTGCGGCCGCACCGCCGCCAGGCCTTCGAGGAGTGGGCCGCCGACGTGCTGCGGGTGGCCGAGGCCTTTCCCGGCAACCTCGGCGGCACCCTGCTCAAGCCCGGCCCGGGCAGCTCGGAGTACCACCTGGTCTACCGCTTCCGCGACGACGCCGCCCTGGCCGCGTGGGAGCGCTCGCCGCAGCGGCGGGCCGCCCTGGAGCGCATGGCGGAGATGGTCGACGGGGAGCGCATCTCCCGGGTCGCCGGCCTGGACAGCTTCTTCACCCGCCCGTCGCGGCCGGGGCCGCGCTGGCGGTCGACGGTGCTGACCGTGCTCGGCGTCTTCGTCATCACCCTGGGCTTCCACGGGCTGGTGACCCCGCACGTGTCGAGCTGGCCGCTGCCCGCGCGGCTGCTGCTGTCGGCCACGGTCGTGGTGCTGCTGCTCGGCTACGTCGTCATGCCGGCGCTGACGCGGCTGTTCCGCGACTGGCTGCACCCGATCCGCGACTGAGCCGGCTCACCCCCCGCAGTCAGAGCTCACCCCCGCAGCCGCGGGTCACCCCCGCAGCCAGGGCTCACCCCCGCAGCCGCAGCCCCCGCGGCGTCGCCGCGAACCCGGCGGCCTGCAGCGCCGACGACAGCGCGCCGGACTCGTGGACCGAGGCCCCGTCGGCCTTCTGCACCACCATCCGGCCGAGGGCGCCAGCGGCGACCGCACCCGACAGCGCGGTGGCAGCCTCCTTGAGCGCCTGCTCGTCCTCGGTCCACGACAGCAGCGTCTTGCCGCCCCGCTCGACGTAGAGCACGAGCTCGCCGTCGACCAGGACGACCAGCGCGCCGGCCTTGCGACCGGCCCGGTGCCCGCTGGCCCGCTTGGCGCCGGTGCCCTCGCCCAGGTCGACCGCGGGGCCGGGTTCGCCGTCGGTCGCGGCCGGTTCGGGGCGGTCGGGCCACGGCAGCGCCGCACCGTAGACGTTGGCCGGGTCGGTGGCGGCGAGCACCACGGTGCCGGCCGGTGGCCGGTCGGGGGCGGCGAAGCCGCGCAGCCGGTCGACCGAGCCCGGTGTACCGAACTGCGCGGCGCCGAGGGTCTCCACGAAGTAGCCGCGGCGGGCCCGGCCGTTCTCCTCGAACGCCCGCAGCACGGGGTAGACGGCGGAGAAGCCCCCGGGCACCTGCTCGGCCATGACCGCGCCCCGGGTCAGGACGCCGTGCCGCTCCAGCAGCGCCTCGGCACGGGCGGTGGTGCGGCGGGTGGTGTCGCCCTCGCGCTCGGGTAGCCGGGACCAGCGACCGGCGACGGTCGGCGGCCCCCCGCGGGTGGGCATGGCGGGGCGCCCCAGCCGCGGACGGCCGTAGCGGGTGCGGTCGACCCGGGCCCGCGGTGGCGCCGCCGCCCGGCGGTGCGTGCCCCCGGCGCCCAGCCGGGTGCGCAGCGGGGCGAGGGTGTCGTTGGTCAGGTGGCCGGACCACACGAGGTCCCAGACCGCGTCGGCCAGCGCGGTGTCGTCGGTGGCGCCGACCAGGTCCGACAGACCGCGGAAGAACATCGCCTGGCCGCCGGCGAGCCCGTCGAGCACGGCGGCGCCGTACCCGCCCTCCTCCGGCAGCTCCAGCGCCTCGGGCAGCAGCAGGTGCCCGACGTCGGCGGGCACGAGGGTCACCCAGCCGTCGTTGCCGGGCAGCGCGCCGGCACCGGCCCACAGCACCTCCCCGGCGCTGGTGAGCTCGTCGAGCATCGCGGGGGAGTAGTCGCGGACCCGGGACGGGAGCACCAGCGACTCCAGCGCGCTGGCCGGCACCAGCGCCCCGGCCAGCTGCTCCACCACCGCGAGGACGCCGTCGGTCCCGCGCAGCCGGCTGCCGACGGACTGCCAGGCGGGGGTGAACCGGGCCAGCGTGCCGATGGGGACCGGCTCGACCTCCTGGCGCAGCTTGGCCAGGCTGCGCCGGCGGATCGAGCGGAGCACGTCGGCGTCGCACCACTCCTGGCCGCTGCCCCCGGGCCGGAACTCCCCGGTGACCAGCCGGCCGGTGCCGACCAGCCGCTGGAGGGTCGCGGTGACCACCGCGACACCGAGGCCCAGCCGGCGGGCCACCTCGTCGGGCTGGAAGGGGCCGTGGGTGCGGGCGTAGCGGCCGACGATGTCGCCGAGCGGGTCGGTCACCGGCTCGGTGAAGACCTCGGGCACGCCCACGGGCAGCGCGGTGCCCAGGGCGTCGCGCAGCCGGCCGGCGTCCTCGATGGCGACGTGCCGCTCCTCGCCGGCGATGCGCACCACGATCGCCCGCCGCGCGGCCACCAGCTCGTCGAGCCACCCGTCCGCGACGCCGCGGACCGCCGCCTCGGCCGGCGTGAGGTCGCCGACCACCCGCAGCAGGTCGGCGGCGCCGTCGATGTCGCGCGGGTGCCGGGGCACGGGCAGCCGCTGCAGCTCCGTCTCGACCTCGGTGAGGGCCTCGGCGTCGAGCAGCTCGCGCAGCTCCGAGCGGCCGAGGAGCTCGGCCAGCAGGCCGGTGTCGAGGGCGAGGGCCTGCGCGCGGCGCTCGGCCAGCGGCGCGTCGCCCTCGTAGAGGAACTGCCCGACGTAGCCGAACAGCAGCGACGTGGCGAACGGCGACGCGGTCTGCGTCTGGACGTCGACCACCTTCACCCGGCGGGCCTGCACGTCGCGCATCAGCTCGACCAGACCCGGGACGTCGTAGACGTCCTGGAGCACCTCGCGGGCGGCCTCGAGCGTGATGGGGAAGCCGGGGAACTCGCTGGCCACGGAGAGCAGCTGCGCGGCGCGCTGGCGCTGCTGCCACAGCGGGGTGCGCCGGCGCGGGTCGCGGCGGGGGAGCAGCAGCGCGCGGGCGGCGCACTCGCGGAACCGGCTGGCGAACAGCGCCGACTCCCCGACCTGCGCGGTGACCTCGCGCTCGACGTCGTCGGGGTCGAGCACCGCCAGGTCGGCCTCCGGCGGCTCGCCGGTGGTGTCGGGCAGCCGCAGCACGATGCCGTCGTCGGAGTGCATGGAGGCGACGTCGACGCCGTAGCGCTCGCGCAGCCGCGCGGCCAGCACCAGCGACCACGGGGCGTTGACCTGCGCGCCGAAGGGGGAGTGCACGACCAGCCGCCAGTCGCCCAGCTCGTCGCGGAAGCGCTCCACGAGGAGGGTGCGGTCGTCGGGCAGGTGACCGGTCGCCGCCTTCTGCTCGGCGAGGTAGGCGAGCAGGTTGGCGACGCCCCACTCGTCGAGGCCGGCGGCGCGGGCGCGCTCCGCGCCGGCCTCGGGCCCGGCCGAGCCGACCTCGCGCAGGAAGGCGCCCAGCGCCCGCCCGAGCTCCAGCGGACGGCCGGGGGCGTCGCCGTGCCAGAAGGGCATCTTCCCGGGCTGGCCGGGGGCGGGGGAGACGAGCACCCGGTCGTGGGTGATCTCCTCGATCCGCCAGCTCGACGACCCGAGCAGGAAGACGTCGCCGACCCGCGACTCGTAGACCATCTCCTCGTCGAGCTCGCCGACGCGCCGCCCGCCGGTCTCGCCGCCGACGAGGAAGACGCCGAACAGCCCGCGGTCGGGGATGGTGCCGCCGCTGGTGACCGCCAGCCGCTGGGCGCCGCCGCGCGCGGTGAGGGTGTCGGTGACGCGGTCCCAGGTCAGCCGCGGCCGGAGCTCGGCGAAGGCGTCGGAGGGGTAGCGGCCGGCGAGCATGTCGAGGACGGCGTGCAGCGCGGACTCGGGCAGCCCGGCGAAGGGGGCCGACCGGCGGACCAGCGAGCCGACCTCGTCGACCGTGCGTGGCCGCTCGGAGACGATCGCCACGATCTGCTGGGCCAGCACGTCGAGCGGGTTGCGCAGGTAGCGGATCGACTCGATCGCGCCGGCCTTCATCCGCTCGGCGACCAGCGCGCACTGCACGAGGTCGCCGCGGTACTTGGGGAAGAGCACGCCGCGGCTGACCGCGCCGACCTGGTGCCCGGCCCGGCCGACCCGCTGCAGGCCGGCGGCCACGGTGGGCGGCGCCTCGACCTGGACGACGAGGTCGACCGCGCCCATGTCGATGCCGAGCTCGAGGCTGGAGGTGGCCACGACCGCGGGCAGCTGCCCGGACTTGAGCGCCTCCTCGACGACGGCGCGCTGCTCGCGGGAGACCGAGCCGTGGTGGGCGGCCGCCACGGGCTTGAACGCCTCGGGGAGCCCGCCGCCCGCGCCGGCCTGCGCCATGAGCGCCGCCGGTGTGGTGCCCGCCGGCACCGGCTCGCCGGTCTGGCGCTCGTAGGCCAGCTCGTTGAGCCGGCTGGTGAGCCGCTCGGCCAGCCGCCGGGAGTTGGAGAAGACGATCGTGCTGCGCGAGGCCTCGACCAGGTCGAGCACCCGCTCCTCGACCGCCGGCCAGATCGACGACCGGGGCTGGTTGCCGGCGGCCGAGCCGTCGAGCTCGCCGGTCGGCTGACCCAGGGCGCTCATGTCCTCGACCGGGACGACGACCGAGAGGTCCCACTGCTTCCTCGACGGTGGCGAGACGACCTCCACCGGCCGGCCGCCGGCCAGGAAGGTGGCGACCTCCTCGATCGGTCGCACGGTCGCCGACAGCCCGATCCGCTGCGCGGGCCGGTCGAGCAGCTCGTCGAGCCGGTCGAGGGTGACCGCCATGTGGGCGCCGCGCTTGGAGTCGGTGACGGCGTGCACCTCGTCGACGATCACCGTCTCCACCCCGCGCAGCGCCTCCCGCGCCTGGCTGGTGAGCATCAGGAACAGCGACTCGGGGGTGGTGATGAGGATGTCGGGCGGGCGGCGGGCGAAGACCCGGCGCTCCTCGGCCGAGGTGTCGCCCGAGCGGATGCCCACGGTGATCTCCGGCCGGGCCAGCCCGAGGCGCAGGGCGGCCTGCCCGATGCCGGTCAGGGGTGCGCGCAGGTTGCGCTCGACGTCGACGGCCAGCGCCTTGAGCGGTGAGACGTACAGGACCCGGCAGCGGCGGATCTCCTCCGCGGGCGGGGCGCTGCTGGCCAGCCGGTCGAGCGACCAGAGGAAGGCGGCCAGCGTCTTGCCCGACCCGGTGGGCGCGACCACCAGGGCGTGCCCGCCGGAGCTGATCGCCGTCCAGGCGCCCTCCTGCGCGGCGGTCGGCTCGGCGAAGGCGCCCGTGAACCAAGCACGGGTGGCCTCGGAGAACCGGTCGAGAGCGGACACGTCGCCAGTGTCACCCCGGGGTACGACACTCCGCTGCGCGCGACCGTCCCGTCCGCCCTCGGCGTACCCCGTTCGTGTCGCCCGCGCCGTCGGTGGGCTGCGGCACACTGCGGCCATGCGTTCCACGCTCTACGAGGCCGACCACGAGGACTTCCGCGCGACGGTGCGCGCGTGGGCGGAGAAGACGGTCGCGCCCTTCCACGCCGACTGGGAGGCCGCCGGCATCGTGCCGCGCGAGGTGTGGACCTCCGGCGGCGCGCAGGGCCTGCTCGGCATGGACGTCGACGAGCAGCACGGCGGTGGGGGGGTGCGCGACTTCCGCTACAACGCCGTCGTCGACGAGGAGCTGACCCGCATCGGCGCCAGCGGGGTCGGCTTCACGCTGCACAACGACGTCACCGGTCCCTACCTGCGCGACCTCGCCACCGACGAGCAGAAGCAGCGGTGGCTGCCCGGCTTCTGCAGCGGCGAGCTGGTCACCGCCATCGCGATGACCGAGCCGGGCACCGGCAGCGACCTGCAGGCGATCAGCACCACCGCCCGCCGGGACGGCTCGGACTGGGTGCTGTCGGGCGTGAAGACCTTCATCACCAACGGCATCAACGCCGACCTGGTGATCGTGGTCGCCCGCACCGACCCCGAGGCCCCCGGCTCGCGTGGCACCAGCCTGCTGGTCGTCGAGCGCGGCATGCCCGGCTTCACCCGCGGCCGCAACCTCGAGAAGGTCGGGCTCAAGGCGCAGGACACCGCCGAGCTCTTCTTCGACGAGGTGCGCGTGCCGGCCGAGAACCTGCTCGGCACCGAGAACCGTGGCTTCGCCCACCTGATGGACAACCTCCCGCAGGAACGGCTGTCGATCGCCGTCACCGCCGTCGCCTCGGCCGAGACCGTGCTGGCCCAGACGCTGGAGTACGTCACCTCCCGCACGGCGTTCGGGCGGCCGGTGGGCAGCTTCCAGAACAGCCGCTTCGTGCTCGCCGAGCTGCACACCGAGACGACGATCGCGCGCACCTTCGTCGACGAGTGCGTGCGCCGCCTCAACGCCGGCGAGCTGTCGGCCGTCGACGCGTCGATGGCCAAGTACTGGACGTCGGAGCTGCAGAACAAGGTCGCCGACCGCTGCCTGCAGCTGCACGGCGGCTACGGCTACATGGACGAGTACCCGGTCTCGCGGGCGTGGCGCGACGCCCGCGTGCAGTCCATCTACGGCGGCACCAACGAGATCATGCGGGAGATCATCGGCCGCTCGCTGGGGCTGTGACGGCGGTGGACGCGACCGGCACCGACCTCGGCCGGGTCCAGCGGCGCACCCTCGCCGTCCTGGGCGGCGGAACGGCGCTGAGCGGCCTGGGCGTCACGATCGGCATCACCCTCGGCGGGCTGCTCGCCCGCGACGTCGCGGGCAGCGACTCCGCCTCCGGGCTGGGCCAGACCGCCGGGGTGCTGGGCGCGGCGGTGCTGGCCGTGCCCCTCGCCCGGATCAGCGACCGGTCCGGCCGCCGCGCCGGGCTCGCCGCCGGGTTCGCCGTCGCCGTCGTCGGCGCGGTCGTCACCGTCGTCGCCGCCGCGCTGTCCTCGCTGCCGCTGCTGCTCGCCGGGCTCTTCGCCTTCGGCGCGGCGACCGCCTGCGGGCTGCAGGCGCGCTACGCCGCGGCCGACCTGGCCGCGCCCGACCGGCGCGGCCGCGACCTCTCGCTGGTGGTGTGGGCGACCACCGTCGGCTCGGTGCTCGGCCCGAACCTGGCCGGTCCGGGTGCCGATCTCGGCGTCCGGCTCGGCCTGCCCGCGCTGGGCGGCGGGTTCGCGCTGTCGGCGCTGGTCTTCGCGGTGGTGGCCGGGCTGTTCCTGGCGCTGCTGCGGCCCGACCCGCTGCTGCTGGCCCGCCGGCTGCGCGACGGCGGCGCGGGCCCGGTCACCCGGCCGCAGCGGGCCACCCGGGCGGCGCTGGCCGCCGTGTGGGCCGATCCGGGCGGCCGGCTCGGGCTCACCGCCGTCGTCGTCTCGCACGCGGTGATGGTCGGCGTCATGGTCATGACGCCCGTGCACATGGGCCACGCCGGCGGCCACGAGGGGACGACGCTGCGGCTGATCGGCCTGGTGATCAGCGTGCACGTGGCCGGCATGTACCTGTTCTCCCCGTTCGTCGGGTCGCTGGCCGACCGGGTGGGCCGGCGGGCCGTGGTGGCACTCGCCGCGGTGCTGCTGCTGGCGGCCACGGCCCTGTCGGGCACGGCCGGACCGGCGGACGCCGGCCAGCTCGGGGCGGGGCTGCTCCTGCTGGGGCTGGGCTGGTCCTGCGGGCTGGTCGCGGGGTCGACGCTCGTCACCGAGGCCGTCGGCCCGGAGCAGCGGCCCACGGCGCAGGGCGGCACCGACCTGCTGATGGGGCTGGGGGCGGCGCTGGCCGGCGTCGTCGGCGGCCCGCTGCTGACGCTGGGTGGCTACGGCCTGGTGACGGCGGTCAGCGCGGCGCTGGTCGTCCCGCTGGTCGTGGTGTGGGTCCTGGGCCGGTCCGGCACCGGGCCCGCGCGGTCAGCGTCCGCGGTAGTTGCGCCACAGCAGCACCAGCGACAGCAGCAGGCAGATGGCGATGCCGATCTCCAGGACCGTGTCGAGGGTCGGTGACCCCGTGGTGAGCACGGCCCCAGCCTAGGCCCCCGGAGTATCGTGAAGTCACTTCACGGTGAAGGGGGTGCATGATGTCGGACGCGACGGTGGGCGCGCTGGACCGCCTGCTCGAGGTGACCGTCCTGCTGGGGCGCGACATGGCGGAGGGTCTCGCCGCGCACGGCCTGACGGTGCCGCGGGCGACCCTGCTGTGGCACCTGCGCGGGAACGGGCCCAGCACGCAGCGCGCCCTGGCCGACGCCCTGGGCGTGAGCCCGCGCAACGTCACCGGCCTGGTCGACGGGCTGGTGGACGGCGGCCTGGTCACCCGCGAACCGCACCCGACCGACCGGCGGGCCACGCTCGTGTCCCCCACCGACCGCGGTGCCCGGCTGGTCGAGGAGCTCGGCGCCGGGCAGACCGAGCTGGCCGGCCAGCTCTTCGGCGGGCTGGCGCCCGAGCGCCTCGACTGCCTGGTGACGGGTCTGGACGAGGTGCTGGAGCGGTTGCGGGCGCTCGTGGCCGGGGCCGCGCGGTGAGCGCCGTCCTCGACCTCCTGCGACGCGCCGTCGTCCTCGAGCTGGCCCTGTGGCGCGCGCTGTCCCGGTGGCTGCGCCGTCGTCCGGACGTCCCCTCCGGCGCCGACGCCTTCCCCTACGCCGGCGCGGTCACGCCGGTCATCTGGGCGTTCGTCGTCGTCTCGGCCATCGAGGTCGTGGTGGTCCACGTGGTGGTGCCGTGGGAGACGCTGCGGTGGGTCCTCGACGTCGCCGGCGTCTACGGCGTGCTCTGGATGCTCGGCCTGCTCGCCTCGCTGCGGACGGCGCCGCACGTGGTCGACGACGTGGGCCTGCGCGTCCGCTCCGGGACCTCGGTGGACCTCGTCGTGCCCTGGGAGGAGATCGCCGCGGTGCGCGTCCGCCGCCGGTCGGTGGAGGGTTCGCGCACCGTGCACCTGCACTCCGACGGGCCGCGCCGGGCGGTGTCGGTCAACGTCGGCGCCTCGACCCAGCTGGACGTCGAGCTGCGCACGGCGCGGGTCCTGCCGCTGCGCCGCGCGGGCGCCGAGCCGGTGCAGGAGGTCCGCATCGCCGCCGACGACGCAGCGGCACTGGCCCGCCGGCTGCGCGCTGGGATGGAGGCCGCGCCGGCGCGCTAGCGTCGGGGTGTGCGTCTGCAGGAGTTCTGGTCCCGGCTCGACGAGCAGTTCGGCGCCATGCGCGCCCAGAGCGTCACCCGGGACCACGTCTTCTCGGCCCTCGGCGGACGGACGGCGGTCGACGCGCTGGAGGCAGGGGTGCCGACCCGCAGGATCTGGCTGGCCATCTGCGAGGAGTACGACGTGCCGCGCAAGGACCGCTGAGCCCCCGTCCGGCGGGCCCCGTGCGGCCCCCACCCGACCGTCGCGCCGCCCTCGGGGGGCGGCCGTGGGGCGTCTGTGACGGATGGCGTGTCGGGGTGGCGGTCGAACACACGTTCGCCCTACTGTGTCCACAGGCCGGGTGCGTCTCCACAGGTCCGGTCGGTCCCCCGGAAGTGTCAGACCCCGTCTCTAGCGTCGGCACCGACCCGCTCGACACACACGACACCGTGACTTCCCGAAGGTGAGCACCATGGCAACGCTCGACCGCGACAAGGCCCTCGACATGGCCCTGGCCCAGATCGACAAGCAGTTCGGCAAGGGCTCGGTCATGCGGCTGGGCGACACCCCCGCGCAGGCGATGAAGGTCATCCCGACCGGTTCGATCGCCCTCGACATCGCGCTCGGCATCGGCGGGCTGCCCCGCGGCCGCGTCGTCGAGGTGTACGGCCCCGAGGCCTCCGGCAAGACGACCGTCGCCCTGCACGCCGTGGCCAACGCCCAGGCGGCCGGCGGCATCGCGGCGTTCGTGGACGCCGAGCACGCCCTGGACCCGGACTACGCGCGGGCCATCGGCGTCGACACCGACGCCCTGCTGGTCAGCCAGCCCGACACCGGTGAGCAGGCGCTCGAGATCGCCGACATGCTGATCCGCTCCGGCGCGCTCGACGTCATCGTCATCGACTCGGTGGCCGCCCTGGTGCCCCGCGCCGAGATCGAGGGCGAGATGGGCGACAGCCACGTCGGTCTGCAGGCCCGGCTGATGAGCCAGGCGCTGCGCAAGATCACCGGTGCGCTCAACAACTCCGGCACCACCGCGATCTTCATCAACCAGCTGCGCGAGAAGGTCGGCGTCGTCTACGGCTCGCCCGAGGTCACCACCGGTGGCCGCGCGCTGAAGTTCTACTCGTCGGTCCGCCTCGACGTCCGCCGCATCGAGACCCTCAAGCAGGGCACCGACGCGGTCGGCAGCCGGGTGCGGGTCAAGGTCGTCAAGAACAAGGTGGCCGCGCCGTTCAAGCAGGCCGAGCTCGACCTCATCTGGGGCACCGGCTTCAGCCGGGAGGGCGGCCTCATCGACATCGGTGTCGAGCAGGGCATCGTGAAGAAGTCCGGCGCCTGGTACACGTACGAGGGCGACCAGCTGGGTCAGGGCAAGGAGAACGTCCGCAGCTTCCTGCGCGACAACCCCGACCTGGCCGACGAGATCGAGAAGAAGATCAAGGAGAAGCTGGGCATCGGCCCGCAGGTCGACGCGCCGGCCGCAGCCGACGCCCCCGACTTCTGAGTCGGTGGGGAACCGTCTCGGCGGCGGTGGCTTCGGTCCGGCCCGTGGACGCCGCCGGGCGGCCGCATCCCCTGATGGGGGCGCGGCCGCACCGGGCGGAGTCGACGACGGGACGGCGGAGGCACAGGGCGAGGCCGTCCGCGATCCCGAGGCGGCCGCCCGTGACATCTGCCTCCGGGCGCTGACCGGCGCCGCCAAGACGCGCCGGCAGCTCGAGGAGCTGCTCGCCCGCAAGGACATCCCCGACGACGTCGCGGCGTCGGTGCTCGACCGCTACAGCGAGGTCGGCCTGATCGACGACGCGGCGTTCGCCCGTGCCTGGGTGAACTCCCGCCAGGCCGGCCGGGGGCTGTCACGCCGGGCGCTCAAGTCCGAACTGCGCGCCAAGGGCGTCGACGGTGAGGACGCAGAGGAGGCGCTCGCACTCGTCGACGACCAGGACGAGTGGGACGCCGCCCGGCGGCTGGTCGCTCGCCGGGTGCCCGGCCTCCGCCGGGTCGACCGGGAGACCGCCCACCGGCGGCTGGTGGGGATGCTCGCCCGCAAGGGATACGGCTCGGGGCTCGCCGCGATCGTCGTCCGGGAGGCCCTCGACGCCGACTGGGACGACGAGGACGAGGCCACCCCCGCCGTCGCCGAGGTCGGGCTGGACGCGTACCTGCCCTGAGCCGCCGCACCGCCAGCGTCCGCCCTCCGGTCGACACCGCGGCCCCGTGTCGACACCGCGGACGACGAGCGGCCCCGCACCCTGACCGGGTGCGGGGCCGTTCGTGTCGCTCGTGGGTCCGGCCGCCGGGCGGCGGCACCGGGTGGCGACACCGGGGGCGCTCAGACCGCCTCGGACTGCTCCAGCTGCGCCCACGCGGTGACGTCAACGGCCAGGCCGTCGGGGGACTCGTCGTCGGCCACCAGCCAGGCCTGCTCGTTGCTGCGGTCACTGCCCAGCCACGCCTGGATCTGCCCGTCGAAGACGTCCTCGGTGGCGGCCGGGCCGCGGCTGACCGGCCCCAGGAAGGTGAGGTCCACCTCGACCTCGCCGGGGAAGCGCAGCACCAGCCGGCACCGTGCGCGGCGGTGGCGGGCCGGGGGCACGACCTCGCGCACGACGGCGGTCTCGGCGCCGGCGGCCGTGGCGAAGTCAGGCGCGGCGGCGCGGACCCGGTTGACGAACTCCTGGGCCACGTCGAGCTGGCCGTCGGAGAGCCGTGTCACCGCGGGCAGCGGCACGGCAGGGCGAAGTGCGGTGTCCACGGAGGTCTACTCGGCGGTAGCTGCACCGGTCGTGACCGTCGGGCGCACCACGGGTCCCAGTCGTCCCGTCCGTCCCGGCACGACCGCCGTCCGTGCGGCCCCCCGGCGGTGCGGGCGGCCGTCGCGGGGACCGGTCAGGCGCCGCCGCCGACGTGCGCCGGACCGGCGGTGGCCGTCGCCGCCGTCGTCGTCGTGCGGGACACCCGCCCACTGCGGGCCTGGCGGGCCTGGATGAACTGTGCGATCCGGCCGAGCGTGTAGTTGATCGCGATGTAGATGAGCGCGATCACGACGAACGTCTGGATCGGGTTGTCCAGGTTCCGCTGGATGCTCTCGCCCTGGCTCAGCAGCTCGTCGTAGTTGGCCACGAACGTGACCAGCGAGGTGTCCTTGAGCACGACGACCAGCTGGCTGATGATCGCCGGCAGCATGACGCGGAAGGCCTGCGGGAGCAGGACGATGCGCATCGTCTGACCGTTCGTGAGACCGGTCGCCAGCGCCCCCTCGCGCTGTCCCCGCGGCAGCGACTCGACGCCGGCGCGCACCACCTCGGCGAAGATCACCATGTTGTAGGCGGTCAGGCCGATGACCAGGCCCCACAGCTCCTGCCCGCCGGGCAGTCCGCGCAGGTCCACGCCGACGTCGTCGAGCACGCGCACGCCGAAGTAGACGAGCACCACCACCGGCAACCCGCGGAACAGCTCCACGAGCCCGATGAGCGGGATCCGCCCGGCTCGTCCCAGCGACAGCCGGGCGACGGCGATGAGCGTGCCCAGCACCACCGACAGCACCATGGCGATCAGGGCGGCCCGGATCGTGTTGACGATGCCCTCGCGGATCAGCCGCCAGACCGCGTCGAACGCCTCGTTGGACGGGTCGATCAGCGGGCCCCACTTCTCCATGGAGAACTGGCCCCGGTCGTCGAGGCGGCGCACGACCAGGAAGACGAGGAGCGCCAGGAGCAGTACCCCCACGACCGTCCCGATCAGGGTGCGCCGCCGGGCCCGGGGCCCCTGCGCGTCGTACAGCACCGGCTCGCTCATCGCGCGATCGCCACCCTCCGCTCGATGAGCTGCAACAGCCCGCCGGCCGGCAACGTGATGGCGAGGTAGAAGAGCGCGACCCCGGTGAAGACCGGCAGCGTCTCCAGACCCCGCGCGCTGGTCAGCGTCTGCCCGGTGCTCCACAGGTCGCCGCCGACGCCGAACGCGCCGACCACCGCGGAGTTCTTGAACATCGCGATGATCACGCTGCCCAGCGGCGGGACGACGGTGCGCAGGGCCTGGGGGAGGACCACGTGCCGGAGGCTCTGCGCGAAGGTCAGCCCCAGCGAGCGCGACGCCTCGGCCTGGCCGGCGGGGACCGAGTTGATGCCCGCGCGCACCGCCTCGGCCACGAAGGCCGACGTGTAGAGCACCAGCCCGAGGACACCGAAGGTGTAGAAGCTCCGGTTGATGCCGACCTCGGGCAGGCCGAACGCGCAGAAGAAGAGGACCAGCGACAGCGGCGTGTTGCGGAAGGTGGTCACCCAGAACAGGCCGAAGGCCCGGAGCGGGGGGACGGGCGACACCCGGCAGGCGGCGATCACGACGCCGAGCAGGAGGGACCCCACCATCGCCCACAGGCAGATGCCCAGGGAGGTCAGGAACCCGTCGAGGTAGAGATCCAGGTTGTCGGTGACCGGGCTCACGGGCGCTTCCTTCCGGCCGGCGGGCGCGGGGCTCGGGACAGGGCGCTGCGGCCGGCCGCCCGAGGCGGCCGGCCGCAGCGCTCAGCGGATCAGGAGCAGGGCTGGGGCTCGGGCAGCTCGGGGGTCTCGGTGCCCTCGACCTGGCCGGCGGTGCTCTCCCAGGCCTCCACGTAGGCCTCCTCGTTGGCTGCGAGCGTCTCGTTGATGAACTCGCAGAACGCGACGTCGCCCTTGGGGATGCCGATGCCGTACGGCTCCTCGGTGAACTGCTCACCGACCAGCTTGAACGCCCCGTCGGACTCGGAGACGAAGCCCAGCAGGATGACGTTGTCGGTGGTGACCGCGTCGACCTGGCCGTTCTCCAAGGCGTCGGCGCACTGCGAGTACTCCTCGAACAGCACCAGCTGGTCGTCGCCGGCCAGGTACTCGCGGATGGTCTCCGACGGCGTCGACCCGGTCACCGAGCAGACGGTGGCATCGGGGTTGTCGGCGAAGGAGTCCGGGCCGGTGATCTCGTCGTTGTCCGACGCGACCATGATCTGCTGGCCGGCCTCGTAGTACGGCCCGGCGAAGGAGATCCGCTCGCGCCGGGTGTCGTTGATCGTGTACGTCGCCACGACCATGTCGACCTCGCCGCCCTCGAGGACCTCCTCGCGGACGGCCGACGGGGTCTGGACGAACTCGATGTCGCCCTCCTCGATGCCGAGCGCCCCGGCGATGATCTTGGCGACCTCGACGTCGAAGCCCTCGACCTCGCCCTCGAGGTTCTCCAAGCCGAAGCCCGGCTGGTCGAACTTGGTGCCGACGGTGATCGAGCCGGCCTCGGCGAGCTCGGCCATGGTCGTGCCGGCCTCGAACTCCGGGGTTTCGGCGACCGAGGGCTCGGCGGCCTCGCCGCCCCCGTCGTCGTCGCTGCCGCAGGCGGCCAGCGCGAGGGTGGCGACGGCGACGGTCATGGCCGTTGTCGAGCGACGGAACCTCATGGACGTGCTCCTCCCGGTTCGGGTGGTCAGTGGGTGAGGATCTTGGAGAGGAAGTCCTTGGCCCGGTCCGACGTCGGCCGGGTGAAGAACGTCTCGGGGTCGGCGGACTCGACGATGCGGCCGCCGTCCATGAACACGACGCGGTTGGCGGCGCGGCGGGCGAAGCCCATCTCGTGGGTGACCACGACCATCGTCATGCCGTCCCGGGCCAGTGAGGTCATGACGTCGAGGACCTCGTTGATCATCTCCGGGTCCAGCGCCGACGTCGGCTCGTCGAAGAGCATCACCTTCGGGTCCATCGCCAGGGCCCGGGCGATCGCCACGCGCTGCTGCTGGCCGCCGGACAGCTGCGCGGGGTACTTGTCGGCCTGGTTGCCGACCCCCACCCGGTCCAGCAGCTCGCGGGCCCGCGTCTCCACCTCGCCCTTCGGCCGGCGACGCACCTTGACCGGGCCGAGCGTCACGTTCTCGAGCACCGTCTTGTGCGCGAACAGGTTGAAGCTCTGGAACACCATCCCGACGTCCGCGCGCAGCCGGGCCAGTGCCTTGCCCTCCTCGGGCAGCAGCTCGCCGTCGATGCGGATCTCGCCCTGCTGGATGGGCTCCAGGCGG
This sequence comes from Blastococcus sp. CPCC 205250, assembly GCF_019799925.1. Classification (GTDB taxonomy): domain Bacteria; phylum Actinomycetota; class Actinomycetes; order Mycobacteriales; family Geodermatophilaceae; genus Trujillonella. The sequence continues at coordinate 43,588 of NZ_JABGCG010000015.1, forward strand.
TTGATGGCCCGGCACAGCGTCGACTTGCCGGAGCCCGACGGGCCGATGACGACCACGACCTCGCCGGCGTCGATGGCCAGGTCGACGTCCTGCAGCACGTGGAGGTCGCCGAACCACTTCTGGACCCCGGAGAGCTGCACGAGCGGACGCGCTGGAGTGGAGGCGGTCACACCCCGGACAGTAGGGGCCCGCCGTCACCGGGGGTCACCGCAGCCGTTACGAAGCGGTAACGAAGCGGAGGGCCGCGGGTCGCGCCGTACCCTCGTCGGCGACATGGACAGCGCAACCCTCCCTCCCGCGATCCCGGCTCCGGCGCGCACCTACCGGGTGCGCACCTACGGGTGCCAGATGAACGTGCACGACTCCGAGCGCCTGTCCGGGCTGCTGGAGGCCGCCGGCTACACGGCGGCCGGTGAGGACGACGACGCCGACGTCGTCGTCCTGAACACGTGCGCGGTCCGCGAGAACGCCGACAACCGGCTCTACGGCAACCTCGGGCACCTGCGCCCGGCCAAGGACGCCCGCCCCGGGATGCAGATCGCCGTCGGCGGCTGCCTGGCGCAGAAGGACCGCGGCGAGATCGTGCGGCGCGCGCCGTGGGTCGACGTCGTCTTCGGCACGCACAACGTCGGGTCGCTGCCCGCGCTGCTCGAGCGCGCCCGGCACAACGCCGAGGCGCAGGTCGAGATCGCCGAGGCGCTGGAGGTCTTCCCCTCGACGCTGCCGGCCAAGCGCGACTCGGCCTACGCCGGCTGGGTGTCGATCAGCGTCGGCTGCAACAACACCTGCACGTTCTGCATCGTCCCGGCGCTGCGCGGCAAGGAGAAGGACCGCCGTCCCGGCGAGATCCTCGCCGAGGTGCAGGCCCTGGTCGATCAGGGCGTGCTCGAGGTGACGCTGCTGGGCCAGAACGTGAACGCCTACGGCGTCGAGTTCGGGCAGCAGGGCGCCTTCGCCGACCTCCTGCGCGCTACGGGCCGGATCGAGGGCCTGGAGCGGATCCGGTTCACCAGCCCGCACCCGCGCGAGTTCACCGACGACGTCATCGCCGCGATGGCCGAGACCCCGGCGGTCTGCCACCAGCTGCACATGCCGCTGCAGTCGGGGTCGGACGAGGTGCTGCGCCGGATGCGCCGCGCGTACCGGCAGGAGCGCTACCTGGGCATCATCGACCGGGTCCGGGCCGCGATGCCCGACGCGGCGATCACCACCGACGTCATCGTCGGCTTCCCCGGCGAGACCGAGGAGGACTTCCAGCAGACCCTCGAGGTCGTCCGGCAGGCCCGCTTCGCCAGCGCCTTCACGTTCCAGTACTCCAAGCGGCCGGGCACCCCCGCCGCCGAGATGGACGACCAGCTGCCCAAGGAGGTCGTGCAGGAGCGCTACCTGCGGCTGACCGCCCTGCAGGACGAGATCAGCTGGGCGGAGAACCGGGCGCAGGTCGGCCGCACCGTGGAGCTGCTCGTGGCGGCCGGGGAGGGCAGCAAGGACGCCCGTACCGGGCGGCTGTCCGGCCGGGCCCGTGACGGGCGGCTCGTGCACTTCCGGGTGGGCGGGGACATCGCTGCGGCCGGCGTCCGCCCGGGCGACGTGGTCGAGACCGTCGTCACCCAGGCCGCCCCGCACCACCTCGTCGCCGACGGCCCGCTGCTCTCGCACCGCCGGACCCGCGCCGGTGACGCCCACGAGGCCGGCACCCGGCCGACCACTCCGGGTGTCTCGCTCGGGATGCCGCGGATCGGCGTCCCCGAGCCGCTGCCGGTGGCCACCGGCTGCTAGCGGCCCCGCCGCCCCGCCCCGCCCTGGGCGTGCGAGGGGCGGGGCCCGGCGAGGACCTCCCTCAGCGGCGGGCGGCCTTCTCGGCCTCGGCCAGCCACTCCTGGCGGGTGGCGAGGTTGGCCTGCGCCTCGGCGATGCGCCGCGCGTCGCCCGAGGCCTCGGCCTTGGCCAGCTGCTCCTCGGCCTTGGTGACCGCCGCGCGCATCGACGTGACCATCGGGTTCTCCGGGGCGGTGCGCACCCGCCCGGAGTCCGCCGCGCCCCGCACCCGCTGCTCGACGGCCTGCATGCGGTCCTCGAGGGTGCGCATGGCCCCGCGCGGGACGTGCCCGATCGCGTCGTAGCGCTCCTGCAGCTTGCGCAGCGCGTTCTGGGCGCCGCGGAGGTCCCGGGAGGGGTCGAGCTTCTCGGCCTCGGCCAGGATCTCCTCCTTGGCCTGCTGGTTGGCCAGCTCCTCGCTCGTGCGGGCCTTGTCCGACTCGGTCCGGGCGGCGAAGAACACGTCCTGCGCGGCGCGGAACTGCTTCCACAGGTCGTCGTCGCCGTCGCGGCCGGTGCGCGGCACCGCCTTCCAGCGGTCCATCAGCGAGCGCATCGCCGCGCTGGTCGGGCCCCACTCGGTGGACGTCGACAGCCGCTGCGCCTCGGTGATGAGCTCTTGCTTGGCCGCGCGGGCCTCGCCGCGCTGCGCGTCGAGAGAGGCGAAGTGGGCGCCGCGGCGGCGGCCGAAGCCGTCACGGGCGGCGGCGAACCGCTGCCACAGCGCCTCGTCGGTCTTGCGGTCGATGCCGCGGATGGTCTTCCACTCCTCGACGATGGCCTTGAGGCGGTCGCCCGCGGCCTTCCACGCCGTGGACTCGGCCGCGATCTGCTCGGCCTCGGCGGCCAGGGCCTCCTTGCGCGCGACCTGCGCGGCGCGGTGGGCGGCCTTCTCGGCGCGGGACTCGGCCGCTGCCGAGTCCGCCGTCTCCACCATCGCGCGCGCGCGGGCGGCCAGGCCGTCGAGGTCGCCGACGGCGGTCGCCGTGGGGATCTGCTCGGCCAGCGCCTGCGCCTTGGCCTTGATCTCGCTGGGGTTGCCGGTGTGCGCCTTGAGGCGGGCCTCGAGCAGCCCGACCTCGGTGGCGAGGTCGTCGTAGCGGCGGCCGAAGTGGGCCAGGCCCGCGGCCGGCTCGCCGGCCTGCCACGAGCCGACGGCGCGCTCGCCGTCGGCGGTGCGCACGTAGACGGTGCCGTCCTCGTCCACGCGACCCCAGGCGGTGGGGTCGGAGGCCGGAGCGGTCACCGGCCCGGCGGCGGGCTCGCCGACCGGGTGCGGGGGGAGGCCGCCCGGAGCGGGTACCCCGGCGATCGCGGCGGCCGCCTCCTCGGGGATCGGCCCCGGCGTGACCGGCTCGGTGGACAGCTCCTCGGTGGACCCCGCCTCGGTGGACTCCGCCTCGGTGGCAACCGCCTCGGCCGGGGCCCCCTCGGACGCCATCTCGGCCGGCACCGGCTCGGCCGGCACGGGTTCCGCGGCGACCTCGACCACCGGAGGCTCACCGGCCGGCTCACCGGCCGGCTCGGCCGTCGGGTCCGCCGTCGGGTCGGCCAGTCCGGCGTCCCCGGGACTCGGCGCCGCCGGGGTCCCGGCCTCCGGCGTCACGGCCTCGGACCCGGCGGGCCGGGCCTCGGGGGCGGGGGACCCGGGGGCCTCGGAACCGGTGGTCTCACCGGCCTCGTACGGCGGGGGGACCTGCTGCGAACCGTCTACGGGGCTCTCCGTGCTCGACACGCACCGCAGTGTCCCACGTCGCATCGGCGACACTGCTGCCGTGACGACTGAACAGGCCGGATCCGGCGTCCCGGCCCCGGACGCGCCGCTGTCGATCGCGTTCTGCCCCTGCCCGCCGCTGCTGCTCCCGGCGGTGGAGGGCCGGGCGGCACCGGAGACGACGGCGCTGCGCCGCGCCTGCACCGAGGCCGTCGAGACGCTGCTCGCCACCGGACCCGCCGCCGTCGTCGTCGTCGGCCCGGAGGGCGCCGGGCGCTACGGGGACGGCGACTCCGGTGACCTGCGCGGCGTCGGCGTCGACCTGCGGGTGCCGTTCTCCGGCGGCGTGCGCCCCGGGGGCCGCCGCACGCCGCCCGCGCTGACGATCGGTGCCTGGCTGCTGAGCCAGGCGGCGTACGCCGGGCTGCGGCTGGGCGTCGGTCCCGACGACCTGGGGACGGCGCTGGCCGACCTCCCCGGACCCGTCGGGGTGCTCGCGCTCGGCGACGGCTCGGCGCGGCGCAGCGTGAAGGCGCCGGGCTACCTGGACGACGCCGCCGCCGGCTTCGACGCCTCGGTCGCGGCCGCGCTCGCCGCCGGCGACGGTGGCGCCCTCGCCGGCCTCGACGCCACGGAGGGGGAGCGGCTGCTCGCCGCGGGCGTACCGGTCTGGCGCGCCGTCGGCCGCGCGGTGGCCGGGCGCACGGTCACCGGGGAGCTGCGGTACGACGACGCCCCGTTCGGCGTGGGCTACCTGGTGGCCTCGTGGACGGCGCGGTGACCGCTGCCGAGCCCGGAGCGGCACCCCCGGTCGTTGCCGTGGTGGGCCCCACCGCGACGGGCAAGACCGCTCTGGCCGTGGCGTTGGCGCACCGGCTCGGCGGCGAGGTGGTCAACGCCGACTCGATGCAGCTGTACCGCGGCATGGACATCGGCACCGCCAAGCCCGACCTCGCCGAGCGCGGCGGCGTCCCGCACCACCTGCTCGACCTGTGGCACGTGCGGGAGCCGGCGTCGGTCGCGGAGTACCGGGACCGGGCCCGCGCCGAGGTGGACCGGCTCCGGGCAGCCGGCGTCGTGCCGCTGTTGGTCGGCGGCTCGGGGCTGTACGTGCGCGCCGTCCTCGACGAGCTGGACTTCCCGGGCACCGACCCCCTGGTGCGGGCCCGGCTGGAGGCCGAGCTGGCCGACGCCGGCCCCGCCGCGCTGCACGCCCGCCTGGCGGAGGTGGACCCGGCCGCGGCCGCCGCCGTCCTGCCCAGCAACGGGCGGCGGATCGTGCGCGCCCTGGAGGTCGTGGAGCTGACCGGGGCCCCGTTCCGCGCGTCGCTGCCCGAGCCCCGGCCGCACTACCCGGCCGTCGTCGTCGGCCTGGACCGCGACCCCGCCGAGCTCGACGAGCGCATCGCCGTGCGCGTCGACCGCATGTGGGCAACCGGGTTCGTCGACGAGGTGGCGGCGCTGGCCGCCGACGGGCTGCGCGAGGGGCCGACCGCCTCGCGGGCGCTGGGGTACGCGCAGGTGCTCGCCCAGCTCGACGGCGACCTCACCCCGGGCGAGGCCCGGGAGCGCACCGTCGTCACCACCCGGCGCTTCGTCCGCCGGCAGCGGTCGTGGTTCCGTCGCGACGGCGCCACCACCTGGTTCGACGCGGCGCGGCCCGACCTGGCCGACGCGGTGGGGGAGCTGCTCACCGCCCGTACGATCGGGGCGTGAGCGCGCGGGTGCTGGTCGGGCACGGCACGGAGAACGACTTCGTCGTCCTGCCCGACCCCGACGGGGACCGCTGGCCGGAGAGCCGGCTGGACGCCGCCCTGGTCCGCCGCCTGTGCGAACGCCGCGCCGGCCTGGGCGGGGACGGCGTCCTGCGGGTCGTGCGCAGCGTGCACGTGCCCGACGCCGCCGACGTGCTGGGCGGGGACCTCGACCGCTGCGAGTGGTTCATGGACCACCGCAACGCCGACGGGTCGCTGGCGGAGATGTGCGGCAACGGCATCCGGCTGTTCCTGCACGTGCTGGTCACCGAGGGACTGCTCGACCGCGCCGCCTGCACCGACGGGGTGTGGATCGGCACCCGCGGCGGACCCCGCCGGGTGGGCGCCGGCGCCGACGGCGCGTACTGGGTGGACATGGGGCCGGCGCGCGAGTTCGGCCGCGGCTCCGCCGAGCTCGCCGGGCACCGGTTCGAGGGCCTGGCCGTCTCGATGGGCAACCCGCACCTGGTCTGCCTCACCGACGCCGACCTCGACGCGCTGGACCTGACCGCGCCGCCGCTCGTCGACGCGGAGCTGTTCCCCGACGGCGTGAACGTCGAGGTCGTGACGCTCCTGCGGGCAGCCGGCGAGGGGCGCGACAACGAGGGCACGGACGCGCACATCCGGCTGCGCGTGCACGAGCGCGGCGTGGGGGAGACCCGGTCGTGCGGCACCGGGGCCTGCGCCGCGGCCTACGCCGCGCTCGCGGCCGGCGGCACGACCGCCGGGACCGTCGTGGTCGACGTCCCCGGCGGCCGGCTCACGGTGGACGTCGGACCGGACACGACCGTGCTGCGCGGCCCGGCCGTCGTCGTCGCCGCCGGTGAGCTCACCCGGGAGTGGCTCGGCGGGTAGCCCTGCACGGGGCGGCACGGGGCGGCCTCGGTGCGGCGCCGTCGCGGCCCCCGGGGCGCCGCCCGGTCGTCAGGGGCGGTCGGGGGTGTCGGCCCGGGTCTCCGGCTCGTCGGTGGGGGCCTCCGGTTTGTCGCCGGGCCCCACGTTGCCGGTACCGCGCGGCCTCCCCTGCCCGGTGTCCTGGTCCGCGCCCCCGAACGGGTTGCGCGGCACGTCCAGCCCGGCCGGGTCGCGGCCCGGGTCCTCCATGTCGGCGTCGCTGCTGGTGCTCACGGCTGCTCCCTCGTCGTCGACGTCCCCTGCTGGTGTCCTGACGGCCCTACCCCGCGCCGGGCGGGATGCATGCGGCCCGCCGCGGTGTTGTACGAGGCGATGACACGAGCAGCAGCAGCCCGGACCGCAGACACAACTCAGATGCCCCGCCGCGAGGGGCATGTCACGCTGGACTCGATGACGACCGCACAGAACCGCGCCGTGCTCGCCGATGCGCAGGACCGCGCCGAGCGTGCGGCGGGGTCGACCCCGTCCACGCAGGACGCCGTGCGCCCCGCGCCGGCCGGCCAGTGGGACCAGCCCGACGAGACCACCGGCAGCTACGACCTCGAGCAGCGCGGAGCCCTGCGCCGTGTCGCCGGGCTGTCCACCGAGCTCGCCGACGTCACCGAGGTCGAGTACCGCCAGCTGCGCCTCGAGCGCGTCGTGCTGGTCGGTGTGTGGACCGAGGGCACGCAGGCCGACGCCGACCGCTCCCTGACCGAGCTCGCCGCACTGGCCGAGACCGCCGGCTCCGAGGTGCTCGAGGCGGTCAGCCAGCGGCGCCAGACCCCCGACGCCGGTACCTACGTCGGCTCGGGCAAGGCCAACGAGATCCGCGACATCGTGGCCGCGACCGGCGCGGACACGGTCATCTGCGACGGCGAGCTGACCCCCGGCCAGCTCAACGCGCTGGAGAAGATCCTCAAGGTCAAGGTCGTCGACCGGACGGCGCTGATCCTGGACATCTTCGCCCAGCACGCCAGCAGCCGGGAGGGCAAGGCCCAGGTCGAGCTGGCGCAGATGCAGTACATGCTCCCGCGGCTGCGCGGCTGGGGTGAGTCGCTGTCCCGGCAGGCCGGTGGCCGGGTCGCCGGTGGTGGCGGCATCGGTACCCGTGGCCCGGGTGAGACGAAGATCGAGACCGACCGCCGGCGCATCCGTGCTCGGATGAGCAAGCTGCGCCGCGAGATCGCCGGCATGGCGACGGCGCGGGCGACCCAGCGGTCCAGCCGCGGTCGCAACGCCGTGCCCAGCGTGGCGATCGCCGGGTACACCAACGCCGGCAAGTCCAGCCTGCTGAACCGGCTCACCGGCGCGGGCGTGCTCGTCGAGAACGCCCTGTTCGCCACCCTGGACCCGACGGTGCGCCGGGCCGAGTCGCCCGACGGCCGCGAGTACACGCTCACCGACACCGTCGGCTTCGTGCGGCACCTGCCGCACCAGCTGGTCGACGCCTTCCGTTCGACGCTGGAGGAGGTGGCCGCCGCCGACCTGCTGCTGCACGTCGTCGACGGCTCCGACCCCGACCCGCTCGGCCAGATCGACGCCGTCCACGTCGTGCTCCAGGAGATCGACGCCTCGTCGGTGCCCGAGCTCATCGTGGTCAACAAGGTCGACGCGATGAGCGAGGAGGACGTCCTCACCCTCCGCCAGGCGCTGCCCGGCGCGGTGTGGGTCTCGGCGCGCACGGGGGAGGGCATCGAGCGGCTGCAGGAGATCGTGGCCGGCCGGCTGCCGCACCCGGAGACGGAGGTCGACGTCCTGGTGCCCTACGACCGGGGCGACCTGGTCGCCCGCGTGCACCGGGACGGCGAGGTCCTCAGCGAGAGCCACGAGTCCGCCGGCACGCGGCTGAACGCCCGGGTCGACGGCGCCCTCGCCGCCGCCCTGGAGGAGTTCGGGACACCGGTCGCCTGACCGCCGCCCGAACGCGTTCCGGTCGGTCGAGGTCACGACTCGGTCACGGCCCGGTACCGTGAGCCGGTGACCAGCGGCGTGGTGGGACGGTCGCCGGGACCCCGGACCACCGGGAGGCCGGCGCCGGAGCACCCGCCGGTGGTGTCGGCCGGCCGGCCGGCGTGGTGGGCGCTGGCGCTGGCGCTCGTCGTCGGGCTCGTGCTCACCGTCGACCTGCTCGCCCGCGGCCTCACCCAGACCGTCGACGGGTGGGTCTCCGACACCGTGGGCGGCTGGGGGCTGCGGGACACCGGCGCCTACGACCCGCTGTACTGGGTGACCCAGATCGGTGGCCGCGGCACCGTGCTCGTCGTGCTGCTCTGCCTTGTCGGGTGGCTGGGCTGGCGGCAGCGCACCCTGCGGCCGCTGCTGCGCGTCCTCACCGCGCTGGTGCTGCTGACCGTCGCGGTCTACGGCTTGAAGTACGCGATCGGGCGCACGGCGCCCGGTCACGGCGGCGACCTGTTGCACCACCCCGACGGACAGTCGTTCCCCTCCGGGCACCTGGCCAACGCGGTGCTGCTCTGGGGGGTGGCCCGCTGGCAGGCCGTCCAGTACGGCATGCCACCCTGGGCCCAGCGCCTGTTCTGGGGGCTGGCGGTGGTCGGACCCGTGCTGTGCACCCTCGCCATGCTCATGCTGGACTTCCACTGGCTCAGCGACGCCGTCGTGGGCGCCGCCGTGGGCGTGCTGCTGTTGGGCGTGGTTCACGCGCTGGACGCACTCGTGCTGTCACGCTGGGTGGGTGCGCGCGCAGGCCCGTTGTTGTCGTGACCGCGCAAGGGCGGCGCGGCGGCTGATCGGTGTCGCCGCCCTGACCCTCGTCCCCCTCGCCGCCCCCGGAGCTGCGAGCGCCGAGGAGGCCCCGCCCGCGACCGTGCAGTGCGAGATCACCGATCCCGGGCTGCCCGAGCTGTCCGGGCTGGTGGTCGGCGCCGACGGCACCATGCTGGCGATCAACGACGGCGGCGACCAGGTCGCCGTCCACGTCGTCGACGCCGGCTGCCAGGTCACCGGCGTGCACACCGCGGACGTCGACCCCTACGACCCCGAGGACCTCGCCGTGGGCTCGGACGGGACGCTGTGGCTGGCCGACACCGGCGACAACAACGCCGCGCGCGAGACGGTCGCGCTGATCGCCCTGCGGCCGGACGGCAGCACCACCGTCTACCGGCTCACCTACCCGGACGGGGCGCGCGACGCCGAGGCGCTGCTGCTCGCCCCCGACGGCACGCCCTACCTGGTGACCAAGGAAGTGCTGGGCTCCAGCGACGTGTTCCGGCCGGTCGCCGCGCTGGAGGCGGCGGGGACCGTCGGCTTGGTGGAGGTGGGGTCGGTGGACCTCACGCTCACCGGGACGCCCGGCGGGCCCGTGGGCCGGGCCGGGCAACTGCTCGTGACCGGTGGCGCCGTCGCCGCGGACGGCCACGCGCTGGCGCTGCGGACCTACACCGACGCCTACGTGTGGCCGCTGGCCGGCTCGGACGTCGCCGCCGCTCTCGCCGCGGAGCCGGTGCGCATCGCGCTGCCGGACTCCCCGCAGGGCGAGGCGATCAGCTTCTCGGCCGACGGGGCGTCGCTCGTCGTGGCCAGCGAGGGGCTGCCGAGCGCCGTGACCGTCGTCCCGGTGCCGACGGGGACCGTCCCGGCCGGCGCCACGGGCGCGCCCGACGGCTCGCTCACCGACGTCCTCACCGAGACCGAGGAGGGCGTCTCCCCGGTGACCGCGGGGGTGATGGCGGCGGTCGTCGCCACCGTGGTCCTCTGGCTGCTCGGCCGGGCGCGCCGGCGCGGCTCGCCGCCGGGCGGGACACCCCGCACCTGACCGCGCGGCGGCACGGCGCCGGTGCCGCTGCGTACCCGGCCGGATCCGCCTCGGCAGGCCGACCCGGCCGGGGCCGGCCGTGCGCCGTCAGACCCGGCGCAGCACCGTGACCACGCGGCCGAGCACCGTCGCGTCGTCACCCGGGATGGGCTCGTAGGCGGGGTTGTGCGGCATCAGCCACACGTGCCCGTCCTTGCGCTTGTAGGTCTTCACGGTCGCTTCGCCGTCGATCATCGCGGCCACGATCTCGCCGTTCTCGGCGGTGGGCTGCTGACGCACGACGACCCAGTCGCCGTCGCAGATCGCGGCCTCGACCATCGAGTCACCGGTGACCTTGAGCATGAACAGCGTCCCCTCGCCGACCAGCTCACGGGGGAGCGGGAAGACGTCCTCGACCGCCTGCTCCGCCAGCACCGGGCCACCGGCGGCGATCCGGCCGACCAGCGGCACGTACGTCGGGGCGGGGCTCATGGTGTCGTCGGCGACCGGCGGCGGCGGGGCGGTGGCGCCGGCCGCGGCGATCTCGCCGGGCAGCCGGACGTCGAGGGCGCGCGGCCGGTTGGGGTCCCGCCGCAGCCAGCCCTTCTTCTGCAGGACCGACAGCTGGTGGGCGACCGACGACGCCGACGAGAGGCCGACGGCCTCCCCGATCTCGCGTACCGAGGGCGGGTAGCCCCGGCGGTCGATGGAGTCGCGGATGACCTCCAGCACGCGACGCTGCCGCTGGGTGAGGCCGTCCCCGGCCTCGCCGCGGTCGGGGAAGGTGCGGACCTCCCCGACCGGGTCGGGCGCCGTGCCCGCTGCCGTGCCGCCTCCGCGGCGTGACCCGCCGCGTCCCCCCGACGTCCCGCTCGTGCCCGCCACGTCTCCTCCTCGCCGGCCGTGTCGCCACGGCTCGTCCGTCCCGCCCGTCGGCACCGGCCGCATCTCGTGCGCCCGGTGTCGGGTGGTGCCCGCTCGGACCGTAGCGCGTCGGAGCGCCGTCCTCAAACACATGTTCGAAGTCGTGGGGTGTCGGGTCGAACCTGTCGGCGGTGTGCGGTAGACATCGCACAGACGTTCGATTCGAACGCGTGTTCGGTTGCCGGGTCGGTCGGCGGCCGTCGTGGAGGAGGCGCTGAGGGTGACGGGCACAGGGCGCGAAGCCGGGTTCTCCGGCAGTGGTACGGGACTGCGGGTCGCCGGGCCGGTCCGGCCGGTGGGGGAGCGCGGTGGCCGCCTGCCGGCGCGCGCGGTCGGTCCGCTGGCGGGCGGACCGCCGGCGCGGCGCGACATGGCGCGCCCCGGTGCCCGCCCGGTCCGGCCGGCGTCCGGCGTCCGGCCCGGGCGGGTCCGTCCCGGGGTCCCGGCCCCTCCGGCCGCTGCGGCCGCACCTCTGCGGCTGACCCGGCGCGGCTGGTGCGCCCTGACGGCGCTCGCGGTGGCCGCGGTGGCGCTGGCGGTCCTGGTGCTCTCCGCCGTGCTCGGTGGGGGAGGTGACCTGGAGCTCGCCGGCGGCAGCAGCGTGGTCGTGCGGCCGGGTGACACCGTCTGGTCGATCGCGACGGAGGTGGCCGGGCAGGGGGAGGACGTCCGCGCGGTCGTGGACGCCATCGAACGGCTCAACGACCTGGAGGGCGCGACGGTCGTCCCGGGCCAGGTGCTCGAGGTGCCGTGAGGCGGGTCCGGGTGTCGCGGCGCCTCCACAATCCTGCCGCCGATGTTCGTCAAACCTCGGGGCGGCGTCCTCCCCCGGGGGGTGGGGGCGGCCGACCTACCGTCCTCCCCGTGCCCATGGACCAGCGCAGCCGAGCAGCCGCCTCCATCGCCCAGCCCCTCGAGGCGGAGGTCCTCGTCGACGGGGTCTGGCGTCCCGGTGCGGTCCTCGGCTGGCAGCACGACGAGGCCGGCCGCTGCCGGGCGCAGGTGCGAATCGACCTCCCCGCCGCCGGCCGCGAGCGGCTGGTGGAGCTCGCCGCGGTCCGCCTGCCGGAGCCACCGGCCGCCTCCGTGCCCGTGCCCGTGCCCGTGCTCCAGGCGGCGCCCGCCGCGACGGTCGTGATGAGCCGCACGGAACTGCGCGAGCTGCTGTCCGCCGGTCTGCCGGCCCGCTCCACCGGGCGCCGGCGCCGGCACGCCAGCGACCTGACCGCCGAGCTGCCGGCGGTGTCCTGCGCGGAGGTGGCCGACGGGCCGGGCCGGCACCGGGCCCCGGCTCCGGCGGGTGGCCGGCACCGCGCCGGCGACGACGCTGTCGCCGTCCCGGCACGGGACCTGCTGACCCGGCCCATCCGGCTGGACGACGTCGCCGCGTGGCCGTGGGAGACGTCCTCGGCCATCGCCGGCTGACCGCACCGGCCGCCGCCGGTCACGTCCCGTCGACACCGCCGGTCGACCACTCCACCCCCGCCGGACGACACGCCATACACCTCCGCGGCGCCCTCGCGCACCCCGCCGGCGCCGGTCGTCGGCGTGTCCGTGTGACTGCTGGTGTGTCGGGAGGCCGCTGGTCACGAGCGGGTTGCGCGGGAACACGCCGCGCCGGGTATCGCTTGCACATGTAGTGGGGCCGTGCCTATGGTTCCCCTACATCTAGTAGTTGCACCGATGTAAGTCCGTCCACAGGACGTCCTCAGCCCATCCCCCGGATGTGCACCGGTTGTCCCCAGCAGGGTCCACAGCGGCCCCGCCGGGAGACCTCCGACCGCCTCCCGGGAGCGGGCGCGGGAGGTGTGCGGGACCGGGGGAGGAGGAACCGTCGTGCGCTGTCCCTTCTGCCACAACCCGGACAGCCGGGTCATCGAGACCCGCGAGGCCGAGGAGGGCGCGACGACGCGCCGCCGCCGGTCCTGCCCGGCCTGTGGGCGCCGCTTCACCACGGTGGAGGAGGCGGTGCTCGCCGTCGTCAAGCGCAGCGGCGTGAGCGAGCCGTTCAACCGCAGCAAGGTCGTCGCCGGCGTGCGCCGGGCCTGCCAGGGCCGGCCGGTCGACGAGGACCAGCTGCAGAAGCTCGCCCAGCAGGTGGAGGACGCGATCCGGGCGACCGGCGCGGCCGAGGTGCCGGCCCACGAGGTGGGTCTGGCGATCCTGCGGCCGCTGCGGGAGCTCGACGAGGTCGCCTACCTGCGCTTCGCCAGCGTCTACCGGGCCTTCACCTCGCTCGAGGACTTCGAGAAGGAGATCAGCGAGCTCCGGTCCCGGCACCTGACCGCCGGCACCTTGCCGCTGCCCGGGATGCAGCCGGAGCAGCCCACGGGCCGCCGGCGGGGTGCGCCCCGGGCGCAGGCCGTGGCCGACGGCAGTCCCGCCCCCTGACCGCTGTCCCCCCGAGAACTGTCAGTACCACCCGATAGAACCGAGTGCGGCTCTCTTCCCCAGGCCGCCGCCTCGCCAGCACAGCCACAACAGAGGAGAGCTCAGTGACCGAGACCGAGGACCGCCTGTCGGGCCGCACGCGTCGCGCCGCCAAGGCGCCGGCGCGGGGGAAGGGCCTGAAGGTCAAGCGGGTCTTCACGACCCCCGGGGCCCACCCGTACGACGAGGTGGTCTGGGAGCGCCGTGACGTCGTCATGACCAACTGGCGGGACGGCTCGATCAACTTCGAGCAGCGCGGCGTGGAGTTCCCCGCCGAGTGGAGCATCAACGCCACCAACATCGTCACCACGAAGTACTTCCGCGGCGCCGTCGGCACCCCGCAGCGCGAGACCAGCCTCCGCCAGCTCATCGACCGGGTGGTGCTCACCTACGGCGCGGCCGGCCGCGAGCACGGCTACTTCGCCACCGAGGGCGACGCCGAGGTCTTCGAGCACGAGCTGACCTGGATGCTGCTGCACCAGTACTTCAGCTTCAACAGCCCGGTCTGGTTCAACGTCGGCACGAGCGCGCCGCAGCAGGTCAGCGCCTGCTTCATCCTCGCCGTCGACGACGAGATGGACTCGATCCTCAACTGGTACCGGGAGGAGGGGCTGATCTTCAAGGGCGGCTCCGGCGCCGGCCTGAACCTCTCCCGCATCCGCTCGTCCAAGGAGCTGCTGTCCTCCGGCGGCACCGCCTCCGGGCCGGTCAGCTTCATGCGCGGTGCCGACGCCTCCGCCGGCACCATCAAGTCCGGTGGCGCCACCCGCCGCGCGGCCAAGATGGTCGTCCTCGACATCGACCACCCCGACATCGAGGAGTTCATCGAGACCAAGGCGCGCGAGGAGGACAAGATCCGCGCGCTGCGCGACGCCGGGTACGACATGGACCTCGGCGGCAAGGACATCACCAGCGTCCAGTACCAGAACGCCAACAACTCGGTCCGGGTCTCCGACGAGTTCATGCGCGCGGTCGAGGACGGCACGGACTTCGGGCTGCGCGCCCGGATGGACGGCTCGGTCCTCGAGACCGTCGACGCCAAGGCGCTGTTCCGCAAGGTCACCCAGGCCGCCTGGGAGTGCGCCGACCCGGGCATCCAGTACGACGACACGATCAACGACTGGCACACCAACCCCGAGACGGGCCGGATCAACGCGTCCAACCCCTGCTCGGAGTACATGAGCCTGGACAACAGCTCGTGCAACCTGGCGTCGCTGAACCTCATGAAGTTCCTCAGGGACGACGGCACGTTCGACTCCCGGAACTTCGTCAAGGCCGTCGAGCTGGTCATCACCGCGATGGACATCTCGATCTGCTTCGCCGACTTCCCGACCGAGCCGATCGGTGAGACGACCCGCGCCTACCGGCAGCTGGGCATCGGCTACGCCAACCTCGGCGCCCTGCTGATGGCCACCGGGCATGCGTACGACTCGCGCGGCGGGCAGACGCTGGCCGCGGCCATCACCTCGCTGATGACCGGCACCGCCTACCGCCGCTCGGCCGAGCTGGCCGGCATCGTCGGGGCCTACGACGGCTACGCCCGCAACGCCGACGCCCACGCCCGGGTCATGCGCAAGCACGCCGCGGCCAACGACGCCATCCGTCCGGTCGGCGCCGACGACGCCGACGTGCTCCGGGTCGCCACCGCCCAGTGGCAGGAGTGCCTGGAGATCGGCGCGGACAACGGCTGGCGCAACGCCCAGGCCTCCGTGCTGGCGCCCACCGGCACCATCGGCTTCATGATGGACTGCGACACGACCGGCATCGAGCCGGACTTCTCGCTGGTCAAGTTCAAGAAGCTGGTCGGCGGCGGCTCCATGCAGATCGTCAACCAGACCGTGCCGCGGGCCCTGCGCAGCCTCGGCTACCAGGACGAGCAGGTCGAGGCGATCGTCGAGTTCATCGCCGAGCACGGCCACGTCGTCAACGCGCCGAGCCTGCGCCCGGAGCACTACGAGGTCTTCGACTGCGCGATGGGCGAGCGGGCCATCAGCCCGATGGGCCACGTGCGGATGATGGCCGCGGTGCAGCCGTTCATCTCCGGCGCCATCAGCAAGACGGTCAACATGCCGGAGACGGCGACCGTCGAGGAGGTCGAGAACATCTACTTCCAGGGCTGGAAGCTCGGCCTCAAGGCCCTGGCGATCTACCGCGACAACTGCAAGGTCGGCCAGCCGCTGTCCGACGGCAAGGGCAAGAACGACGGCAAGAAGGCCGCGACGACCGCCGAGGTCGCCGCAGCGCCCGCCGCCATGTCGCACCCGGTGCGCAAGCGGCTGCCGAAGAAGCGCACCAGCATGACGACGTCGTTCAGCGTCGCCGGTGCCGAGGGCTACATGACCGCCGGCATGTACGAGGACGGCAGCCTCGGCGAGGTCTTCCTCAAGTTGGGCAAGCAGGGCTCCACCCTGGCCGGTGTCATGGACGCCTTCTCGATCGGCATCTCGATCGCGCTGCAGCACGGTGTGCCGCTGGAGACCTACATCCAGAAGTTCACCAACATGCGCTTCGAGCCGGCCGGCATGACCGACGACCCGGACATCCGGATCGCCCAGTCGGTGATGGACTACATCTTCCGGCGCCTGGCCCTGGACCACCTGTCGGTCGACAAGCGGGCCAACCTCGGCATCTTCAGCGCCGAGGAGCGGGCGGCGCAGGTGTCGGGCTACGACACCCCCGCCTCGACCGCCGCGGTGATCGAGGAGGAGGACGTGGACGTCGAGGCGCTGCGCGGCTCGGTGCCCACCGAGGCCAGCACCCCGGCCGCCAAGCCGGAGGGCAAGAAGGACCTCAAGGAGGCCCACAGCTCCGCCGAGCTGCTGGAGCTGGTGACCGGGACCGCCACCGACGCGCCGCTGTGCATGACCTGCGGCACGAAGATGCGCCCGGCCGGCAGCTGCTACGTCTGCGAGGGCTGCGGCTCCACCAGCGGCTGCAGCTGACCACCGGCTGATCCAGCCGATCGACCACCGGCCCGGTACCGCTCCCGCGGTGCCGGGCCGGTGGCCTGTCACGGGTCGGCGAGGCCAGCAGCGGCCGGGACGGGGCAGGCCCCATCGCCGGGCAGGGGCGACCGCGGGCACGATGCCGGCATGACCGACGACGCGCAGCCACCGGACGCGACCGGCACGGAGGCAGATCCACGGCCGTCGCGTACGCCGCCGCCCGGGAGCGCAGCGGACCTCGCCCGGTCGCTGTACGAGAGCTACCAGGTGCGGGACTGGGCGGCGGCCGGGCGGGTGCTGCACCCCGACGTGGAGCTGCGGATGCCGGCCACCGCCGAGGTGCTCACCGGACGGGACGCCGTGCTCGGGATGCAGGTCGGCTATCCCGAGCCCTGGGGCGACCTGCATGTGCTGCGGGTCGTCGACGGCGGCGCGAGCGCGGCGGTCGAGGTCGAGATCGTCGCGCCGGACCAGGTGTTCCGCTGCGCGGCGTTCTGGGAGGTCGCCGAGGGGCGCCTGCGCCGCGGAACGGAGTACTGGGTGACCGTCGGAGCCGACGAGCCCGGCCCACGCTGAGCGGCCGGCTGATTCCCTGACCGCCGCCCGCCGGGCCCCGCTCCAGGGCCCGGCTTGCGCCGGGCCGCCGGGCCCCCGCTCCAGGGCCTGGCTTGCGCCGGGCCGCCGGGCTCGCGCCGGGCCGCCCGCCGCGCCGTCGTTTGGCGCGCGACCGCAACGGCTAGGGGGCCACGGCGCCGCACGGTCGTCGGCGCGCACCGCCAGCGATCCGACGAGGAGCCGCATGCCCGTGATCCCGGGTCCGAGTGCGCTGTGGCTGGTCCGGCACGGTGAGAGCCAGGGCAACGTCGCCGACGCGGCCGCCGGCCGCAACGGTGCGGCGCGGCTGCAGCTCGACGTCCGCGACCCCGACGTCCCCCTGTCCGACACCGGCCGCGGCCAGGCCGAGGCCCTGGGTGCCTGGCTGCGCGGGCTGCCGGCGGACCAGCGCCCCACCGCCCTGCTGAGCTCGCCGTTCACCCGGGCCGCCGACACCCTGCAGATCGCGGTGGAGACGGCGGGCCTGGACCTGCCGGTCACCTACGACGAGCGGCTGCGGGAGCGGGACTTCGGCGCCTTCGACGGGATGACCGGGGCGGGCATCCGCGCCGAGTACCCGGACGAGGCGCAGCGGCGCGACCTGCTCGGCAAGTTCTACTACCGGCCCCCGGGCGGGGAGAGCTGGGCCGACGTCGCGCTCCGGGTGCGCAGCGTGCTGATGACGGCACGCCTGGACCGGCCCGGCGAGCGGTTGCTGGTGACCTCGCACCAGGCGGTGGTCATGGTCTTCCGCTACGTGCTCGAGGAGCTGAGCGAGAAGGAGCTGCTCGACCTCGAGAAGCGCGAGCCGGTCGCCAACTGCTCGGTGACCCGCTACGAGGCCGGCGCGGACGGCGCCCTGCGGCTGGCCGAGGCCAACGCCGTCGGCCACCTCGAGCGCGCCGATGAACCCGTCACCGAGGAGGAGCCCGTGTCCGGAGAACCCGGTGTCAGCCGTGCCTGACCGCTCGACCGGTCACGAGCACGAGCTCGTGACCCCTCAGCTGCTCCGCAGCTGGCGGCTGCCCTCGCCGACCGGCGGCAAGGAGTCCCGCGGCCGGATCCTCATCGTCGGCGGCAGCGCCGAGGTCCCCGGCGCGGTGCTGCTGGCCGCCGAGGCCGCGATGCGGGCTGGTGCCGGCAAGCTCCAGGTCGCCACGGCGGCCAGCGTCGCCAGCATCCTCTCCGTCGCCCTCCCCGAGGCGCTGGTCCGCGGGCTGGAGGAGACGTCGAACGGCGCCCTCGCCGCCGACGGCGTCGACCGGCTGGAGGGTCTGGCCGACGGCGCCTCCGCCGTCCTGATCGGCCCGGGCATGACCGACGTCGAGGAGGCGCAGCGCCTCACCGACCGGCTCCTGCCGCACCTGGGGTGCCCCGTCGTGCTCGACGCCCTCGGCATCGCCAGCGTGACCGCCGACCCCGGCTGCCTCACGCGACTGGAGGGCCGGGCGGTGCTCACCCCCAACCCCAGCGAGCTGGCCCTCACGCTGCACCGGGACGCCGACGAGGTCGAGGACGACCTCGCCGGGGCGGCCCTCGAGCTGGCGCAGCGCACCGGCGCGACCGTCGCCGTGGGCGGGGTGGCGTCCTGGATCGCCTCGCCGTCGGGGGCCCTGTGGCGCGACGAGAGCGGCGGCGCCGGCCTGGGGGTGTCCGGCTCCGGCGACGTCCGCGCGGGGGTCACCGCCGGCCTGCTCGCGCGCGGCGCCGAGCCCGACCAGGCCGCCGTCTGGGCCGCCCACCTCCACGGCCGGGCGGGGGAGCGCCTGGCCGCGGCCATCGGGGGGCTCGGCTTCCTCGCCCGGGAGCTGCCCGCGGAGATCCCGCGCGTCCAGGCCGAGATCGAGATCTGAGCCCGCGGGAGCCCCGCGGGAGCCCCGTGGGAGGCCTACGGGGCCACGAACGGCCGGGCGTACGCCGAGATCATCGGGTGGATCTCCGCGGTCAGCGTCCCGGACGTGACCGCGGGATCGCCCTCGCGGACCCGCTCGGCCGCCCCGGCGTCGTCGACCTCGAGGACGCCCAGCCCCCACGCGCCGGTCGGCTCGGCGACCGGACCGAAGACCACGGCGGTGCCACGGTCCAGCAGCCCGTCCCAGTAGTCGCCGTGCGCCTGCATGACCGCGGCCTCCTCCGGGCTCATGGTGAAGGCGAAGTCCGGCCGCGGGGGCAGGAGCTTGTAGAGGAAGTACTGCCGGTCGCTCATCGGGACCCTCCGTGGGGCGCGCTGCCGTCGGGGCTGTCGGGGGAGGGCGGCGCACCGACCGTGGCCGCGAAGGCGCCGAGGATGGTCGCCCACCCCTGGCTGAACGAGCCGCCGGTGTACCCGCCCGGCAGGGCGCAGTCGGCGGACAGCTCGGCGTCGTCGAGCGCCTCCCAGCCCCGGTGCTCGACCGCGACCAGGGTGCGGGCGGCACTGAGGGCCGTGAAGGTCAGCTCGACCTCGGTCGCGGTCCCGGTGACCAGCCAGCTCATGGCGAAGCGGGACGGCGGGTCCCAGGTGCGCACGGTGCCCCAGTCGACGGTGCTGCCGTCGTCCCACGTCTCGTAGACGCGGCCGCCGGCGCGCCGCTCGAACGTGACGTCGCGGACCCGGCTGCCGCCGGCGGAGAACGGCTCCACCGGCCACCAGGCGCCCATCGTCGCGACGAAGACGTCGAAGGTGTGCGCGCGGTCGCTGGCGACCACGGTCGACTGGCGGATCGGTGGACGGCGCAGTGGCAGCACCGTCGCGGTCGGGAGCTCCCTCGCGGACGTCATCGGTCCTCCTCCTCCGAGCGCTCGCGGGCGGCACGGTCGGCCTCCACCAGGCGCCGAGCGTCATCCAACGCCGACGCCCACATGTCGTCCAGGAAGTCCCGCAGCTCGGCCAGCCCCTCCGGCCGCGCCCGGTACAGCCGCCGGGTGCCCTCCCGGCGCTCGCTGAGCAGGCCGGCGTTCTTCAGCACCGTGAGGTGCTGGCTGACCGCGGTCCGGGTCACCTCGAAGGCCGCGGCGATCTCGCCCGCCGCCAGCTCGTCGTGCGCGACCAGCCGCAGGATCGCCCGGCGGCGTGGCTCGGCGAGCGCCCGCATGGCCTCGTCCAGCGGCTCCCCGGCCGCCGCGGCCCCCGGGGGCACCGGTCAGCCCCACAGCCCGACGGTGTTGCCGTCGGGGTCGGCGAACAGCGCGAACCGGCCGTACCCGCCGGGCAGGTCCGTCGGTGGCACCAGCCGTGTGCCGCCGAGCTGCTCGGCCCGCTGGAGGGTGGCCTCCAGGTCCTCGACCCGCACGTAGATGCGCACCCCGGCCGTGTCGCCCTCCTCGACCGGACCGATCCCGCCGCCGATGGCCTCCTCCCCGGCGCCGGTGTCCACCAGGCCGTACCCGCCCAGCTCGGGGTCGGCCGCCACCTGCCAGCCGAAGAGGTCGCCGAAGAACCGCTGGGCCCGCTCGGCATCGGGACTGCTGACCTCGAAGAACGCCACCGGAGCACCCATGACCGCCTGCCTCTCGCTCGTTGTCCGTCAGTGCTTGCGAACGTTAGTGCACGCTGACGGAGGACGGCAAGGGGGACGTGCGACCGATCCGGCGGCCCGGGCGGGGGAGCGGTCCGCGCGTCCGCCGGGCTCCATGGCGGGGGCGGGCGCGTGCGCGGGGTGAGATGTCGTCGTCGCCGGCACGCGGAGGGGAAAGACCTGTTCACGGGCCGGGCGGTCGGTGCGTAAGGTGCCGACCGCGGTGCCGATCGCCCGGGAAGCGGGCCGGCCGGCTGCCGCGCGCGGCGTGGCCGGGCGGCTCCGGGCCCCCGGCCGCGAGCGGACCCGGGAGGCGGGGGACGGGCTCCCGGCGGGGCGCTGGGGTCAGCGCCGCGAGTCCCTCCGCGTCCACCCCCAGGCCGCGGTCAGCAGGAAGAGGACGAGCCCCACCATGAACAGCCAGAAGAGGCCCTCCACCACGGCGCCGACGATCGCGACGACCAGCCAGACGACGATCAGGACGCCGATCACGGCGAGCAGGTGCTGCACGGGGACCTCCGGGGGTGCGGGGCGACGCCGCTGACCCTAGGACCGGCGCGTGCCCGCCCGGTGCTCCGCGCAGCCGCGCGGACCGGCGCGCCGTGACCACCCCCATGGGGTGACCCCCGGGGCCGGGATCGGCCCTGAGGCGTCTCGCGCGGTCAAGGCCGGGCGCCGGCCCGCCGATGGGGACGACGACAGCAGCAGGACGAACGATGGAGGACCAGGCGTGATCGAGACGGCGACCGTCCGCGGATCGCGGTCGTTCGTGCCCGGGGACCGCCTCGCGGCCGTGGGCGCGGGCCTCGACCTCGACGGCACCCCGGCGTCGGCGCGCCGTACCTGGCTCCGCGGCCGCCCGGGTCTGACCTGGTGGTCGGAGATCCTGCTGCTCGCCGCCCTCTACGGGATCTACTCGCTGGTGCGCAACAGCGTCGGGGACGTCAGCGCGATCGCCTTCGAGAACGCGACGTCCATCCTGCGCTTCGAGGACGCCTGGGACCTGGCCCTCGAGCGGGGCCTCAACGACTGGGTGCAGGGCTCCGGCGCCCTGGCCGCCGTCGTCGCCCTGCACTACGCCACGCTGCACTTCCTGGTCACCCCGGCGGTCCTGATCTGGCTGTACCGCCGCCGGCGCGCGGACTACCGCGTCGTCAGCGGTGCGCTGATGGCGACGACGGCCGTGGCCCTGCTCGGCTTCTACCTGATGCCCACCGCCCCGCCGCGGCTCATGCGCTCGGAGGACTTCGTCGACGTCATGAGCCAGACGGCGAGCTGGGGCTGGTGGCCGACGTCCGGTGCCCCGGCCAGCGACGCCATCAGCAACCAGTTCGCCGCGATGCCGTCGCTGCACTGCGCGTGGGCGCTGTGGTGCGGCATCGTCCTGGCCGTCATGGTGCGCCGGACCTGGGTCCGCGTGATCGGGGTGCTCTACCCCCTCAGCACCTTCTTCGTCGTCATGGGGTCGGGCAACCACTTCCTGCTCGACGTGGTGGCCGGTGCAGCCCTGCTCCTGGTCGTCGGCGGCGCCGTCGTGCTGGGGGCCCGGCAGCTGCAGCGCCGGGTGTCCGCCGCCGCCTGAGCGCGTCCAGGCACGGGAACGCGCTGCTCACCGACACGCGGCGTCCTCGCATAGGGTGACCCCTTCCCGCGCCGGCCGGCCGGTCCGGATCGGCACGTGGCGGGCTCCCGCGGTGGGGCCGCAGCCCGTGGGGACGCCCGGGACGGGCGACCACGACGTCCCCGGACGGTCACGGACGGCGCCCCGGCGGCCGATACGGGACAGGACGCGACGAGGCGAGGGGGAGTGGGCGTGACCGACACCGTGGCCGTCAGCGGGACCGGGGTGCGGGTCGAGCACCTCGGTGCCGCGGACCCCGCCCCCGCTGTGCCCCGTCGCCGCCTGCGCCGGCCCGCCGGCATGCCGTGGTGGTTCGAGATCGTCCTGCTGTACGGGCTGTACAAGTTCTACTCGTACATCCGCAACCAGGTCGGGTGGGAGGCCCGCTCGACGGCCTACGACACCGGGGCCGCGATCCTCTCGGTCGAGGACTCGCTCTTCCTGTCGTGGGAACGCCCCCTCAACGAGTGGGTGCACGGCTCGGAGGTCCTCTCTGCCGTGGCGGCGGTCCACTACCAGAGCTTCCACTTCTGGCTCACGCCCATCGTCCTGGTCTGGCTCTACCGGCGCCGGCGGCCGCACTACCGGGTCGCCAGCACGGTGTGGATGGGGACGACGTTCCTGGGCCTGGTGGGGTTCTACCTGGTGCCGACCGCTCCGCCGCGGCTGCTGTCGGGCGAGGGCTTCGTCGACGTCATGCGGGAGACCTCGTCGTGGGGCTGGTGGGCGACCTCCGGCGCCCCGGGCCCGGACATGATCAGCAACCAGTTCGCCGCGATGCCCTCGCTGCACTGCGCGTGGGCCGCCTGGTGCGGGGCCGTCGTCTACCTGCTGGTGCGCCGCACGTGGGTGCGCGTCCTGGCGGTGCTGTACCCGCTGAGCACGTTCGTCGTCGTCATGGCCACCGCCAACCACTACCTGCTCGACGTCGTCGCCGGGGTCGTCCTGGTGGCGTTGGTGACCGGTGTCGTCGTCCTCGGCAGCCGGCAGATCCGGAACCGGCGGACGCCGGTCGTCCCCGCGTGACGGCCGTCGCGGGAGGTCCCGCGCCCACCCGCCGGGGGCTCCACGCGCACCTGTCGACCGCAGGCCCCCTGCTCGTCACCGCGGCGTCGGTCGTGGTCCTGTGGGCGCTGCACCCCGCCCTCGGCGACCTGCAGGCCGCGATCGCCCGTGAGGAGGCCGCCGCGTCCGGCGTCGGCCCGACGTACTGGTTCACCTGGTACGGCGGCATCTCGCCCGGCAGCTACTCCCTCGTCGTGCCGCTCCTCTCGCTGCTCACCGGATCGGCCGGGGTCCTCTATCTCGCCACGCTGGCCGTCGCCGCGCTGGCCTTCCCGCTCTCCCGCGGCACCGCCCATCCGGTCGCCCTGCGGTGGGCGATCGGGGCCGCCGCCGTCCTCAACATGGGCTCCGGGCGCGTGGCCTTCGCAGCCGGTGCCGCGCTCGCCCTCGCCGCGGTCCTGGCCGTGCGCGGCCGGCAGCACGCCGCCGGCGTCCTCCTGCTCGGCCTCTCCGGCCTGGCGAGCCCGCTCGCCCCGGCCTTCGCGGGCCTGGTCGCAGTCCCGTTGCTGATGGACGGCGGTCACCGCTCACCCGCGGTGCGCAGCGTGCTCGCCGGCGCCGGGCTGGGCGTCGTCCTCCCCGTGGTGCTCTTCGGCGCGCCCGGCGCCCAGTCCTTCCCCTGGACCACCCTCGCCTGGTCGTCCGTGGCGGCGCTCTGCGCCTGGCCGACCCTGCGCGGAACGGCGCAGCGCCGGCTGGTGCCCCTGGCAGCGGTCGTCGCGCTCGCGCTGTTCGTCGTCCCCACCGGGGTGGGGTCCAACCTGAGCCGGTTCTTCTGTCTCGTGCTGCCGTGCGTGTGCATCGCCTGGTCCCGCTGGGACCGCCGGGCCCTGGCGCTGGCCCTGGTCCCTGCGCTGGCCTGCGCGGCCTACGTCGCCGCGGCCGACCAGCTCGCCGGAGCGGGCCGGGACGCCGGCGACTACGACGGGCTCCGGACGGCGATCCAGCAGCGCGCCGACCTCGCCGACCACCGGGTCGAGCTGGTCGACAACCACACGCACGCCGGCTCGCACCTGCTCGGCTCCGCGGTCGCACTGGCGCGCGGCTGGGAGAACCAGGCCGACGCCCGCTACCACGCCGTCTTCCACGAGCCCGGCGCGCTCGACGCCGACCGCTACCGCCAGTGGCTCGAGGAGAACGCCGTCGGCTACGTCGCGGTCGCGGCCGAGCCGCTGCCGCTGGCCGAGGCGGAGGCGGAGCTGGTGGGATCCGGCCTGCCCTACCTGACCCGGATCTGGCACGACGAGCACTGGACCCTCTACCGGGTCGACGACGCCCGTCCGATCGTGCCCGCCCCGCTGTCCCTGGTCTCCGCGTCGCCCGCCGAGCTGGTCGTCGCGGTCCCCGACACCCGGACCCACCGGGTGCAGGTCCGGCCCAACCGGTACCTGGTCGCGCGCAGCGCCACCGCCCCGGACGTCGCCGCCTGCCTGGCGCCCACCGAGGACGGCTGGGTGACCCTGCGGGCGCCCCGGCCGGGCACGTACGTCCTCCAGGGCGACTTCAGCCTCTCCGGCGTCATCGGCGACGACGCCGGGAGCTGCGGGTAGCCGCCGCGGAGCGCCGCGGAGCGCCGCGGGGCGTCGGCGACGATGGTCGCCATGACGTACACCGCGGCCGACGACCGATACGCGACGATGGCCTACCGCCGCACCGGCCGCAGCGGGCTGGACCTGCCGGCGATCAGCCTCGGCCTGTGGCACAACTTCGGCGACGACGTCCCCCTCGACCGGCAGCGCGACGTCCTGCGCCGGGCCCTCGACCTCGGGATCACCCACTTCGACCTGGCCAACAACTACGGCCCGCCCTACGGGTCGGCGGAGACCAACTTCGGCCACCACCTGCGCGAGGACCTGCACCCGTACCGCGACGAGCTGGTCATCTCCACCAAGGCCGGCTACGACATGTGGCCGGGCCCCTACGGGCAGGGCGGCGGCTCGCGGAAGTACGTGCTGGCCAGTCTCGACCAGTCGCTGCGGCGGATGGGCCTGGAGTACGTGGACGTCTTCTACTCCCACCGTCCCGACCCGACGACGCCGTTCGAGGAGACGATGGGCGCACTGCACACCGCGGTGCAGTCGGGGCGGGCGCTCTACGCCGGCATCTCGTCCTACTCGCCGGCCGACACCGCCCGCGCCGCGGCGATCCTGGCCGACCTGGGGACGCCGCTGCTGATCCACCAGCCCTCGTACTCGATGCTCAACCGCTGGATCGAGACCGAGGGGCTGCTGGACACGCTGGCCGAGGTGGGCGCCGGGTGCATCGCCTTCTCCCCGCTGGCCCAGGGGATGCTGACCGACCGGTACCTGGACGGCGTCCCGGCCGGCTCGCGCGCCAGCCAGGGGAAGTCCCTGTCGCCGGACCTGCTCACCGACGAGGCGCTCACCCACGTCCGCGCGCTCTCCGGGATGGCCGCCGCGCGCGGGCAGACGCTGGCGCAGATGGCGCTGGCCTGGGCGCTGCGCGACCCGCGGGTGACCAGCGTGCTCATCGGGGCCAGCAGCGTCGCCCAGCTGGAGCAGAACGTGGCGGCGCTGGAGCGGCTGGACTTCGACGCCGAGGAGCTCGCCCGCATCGACCAGCACGCGGTGGACGCCGGCATCGACCTGTGGGCGGGCGCCCGCACGGCCTGAGTCAGCCGCCGATCCCGGCCAGCAGCCAGCCCAGGCCGCGGTCGAACGTGCCGGACAGCCCGGCGCTGCGCTCGCCGGGGTCGGCGTCCTCGGGGCCCGGCTGCACCTCGAAGGCGGCGAAGCCGATCGTGTACACGATCAGCGCCCGCAGCGCCTCCTGCGCCTCCGGGCCGGTGACCCCGCCGCGGGCGAGCAGGTCGAGCACCCCCGCCCCCAGCCGCCGGGCGTTCGGGCCCCGGGCCCCGCGGCCCAGGTACAGCGGCACGAGGTCGGGGGAGTCCAGCAGCACCGCGTGGGTCCGCGCCATCAGGTCGCGCAGCCCGGTGCGCCAGTCCGCGTCGGCCGGCGGGTCGGGGACGGCGCCCAGCGCGTCGTCCAGCAGGTCCTCGACCAGCGCAGCCTTGTCCGGGACGTGGCTGTAGAGGGCGTTGGGCGCGACCCCCAGTCGCTGCGCCACGGCGCGCATGGTCAGGCCCGAGAGGCCGCGCTCGAGCAGCGAGTCGCGGGCAGCGGCGAGCACCTGCTCGCGGGAGAGCCCGGCCCGCTGGCCGGGGGTGCGACGCGGGTCCACGGTGGCGAACTGTACGCCGTCCAGCTATATTGGACGGCGTACAGCTCACTCGACCTGAGGAGACCTCCGTGAGCCGGATCGCCGTCTTCCACTCCGCCCTCGGGGTCCGCCCGGGGGTGCACGACGCCGCTGCCCGGCTGCGGGCCGCCGGGCACGAGGTGCTCGTCGTCGACCAGTACGACGGCCGGGTCTTCGACGACTACGCCGCCGCCGGCGCGTACGTCGAGCGGGTCGGCTTCCCCGAGCTGATGGCCCGCGCCGAGGCCGCCGTCGCCGGGCTGCCCGACGGGTTCGCCGTGCTGGGCTGGTCCAACGGCGCCGGCATGGCCGAGTACGTGGCGACCCGGCGCCGCGTCGCGGGCGCCGTCCTGGTCTCCGGCGCCCTGCCGCTGGAGGTGCTCGGCGCCAGCGCCTGGCCGGCCGGGGTGCCGGTGCAGCTGCACGGCACCGACGGGGACCCGTTCGCCCAGCGCGAGTGGGAGGCGGGGTTCCTCGCGGACGTCGAGGCCGCCGGCGCGCCGGTCACCCGGTTCACCTACGCGGGCACCGGCCACCTGTTCACCGACGCCTCGTTGGCCGCCGAGTACGACGCGGCGGCCACCGACCAGCTCTGGGCCCGCGTGCTCGACTTCCTCGGGGGGCCGGCCGCGCGCGGGGTCACCTGAGGCGGCGGGTCACGACCACGGCGACGGCGAGCACCCCGGCCAGGCAGCCGACCTGGAGCACCGGGGCGAGCACGGGGGCGACCTCGAGCAGGCCCGCGCCGGCCGCCGCGCCGGCCACCAGGCCGAACAGGATCTGCAGGCTGCCCTGGACCTCGCGCAGGCCCGTGCCGCCGGCCAGCTTCATGACGACGGTGGTCAGGGTCCCGGTGAGGTAGGTCGTGGAGAGCCCGCTGACCCCGAAGCGCTGCACGGTGCTGCTCTGCACGCCCAGGGCGCCGGCCATGGCGAACAGCAGCACCTGGGTGAGCACCGGCCCGGGCTCACCGCCGCTGACCCACCAGCCGACCGCGTAGCCGGTGAGCAGGACGAGCTCGACGACGAGCCCCACGGTCACCGGGCGCGGCCACACCGGGTCGCCGGAGCGGGCGCCGCCGGCGATGCGGGCACCCAGGTACGCGCCGATGCAGAAGGCCACGATCGCGCCGCCGCTGGCGATCGCCAGGGCGCCGTCGGCGGTGCTGGCCGAGACGCCGAGGATGACGAGGTTGCCGGTCATCACGCTGGTGAACGCCCCGCCCAGGGCGATCAGGCCGATGGCGTCGGTCGCACCGCTGACCACGGCGAGCACCACGACCAGTCCGTGTCGCAGCCCGGTGGACATGTCCCGGCGGGCCGCGGCGGCCGGCCCCGCGGGCCGGTCCTCCTGCGCAGGGGAGGGGGACGAGGACGTGGCGACGGGTCCGGGCACGGTCGCCCACTCTCGCACCTCGGCCGCTCGGCTCCTGCTCGCGGCGCTCCGACGTGGGCATCCGCACACCATCGGCGGTCGGGGGTGCTACGAACTCGGGGCGACCGGCAGCCGGCCGGACGGGAGGGAGCGCGCGTGGAGCTGGACGACGTCGCCGACGAGCTGTACGCGGTGCCCCCCGAGGAGTTCGTGGCCGCCCGCACCGCCCGGGTGGACGACGCCCGCGCCGCCGGGGACCGGGTGCTGGCCAAGCAGATCGGTGCGCTCCCCAAGCCGTCGACGGCGGCCTGGGTGGTCAACGTGCTGGTGCGGGCACACCGGGACGAGATCGAGGCGCTGGTCGAGCTGGGCGGTCTGCTGCGGGACGCGCAGGAGTCCCTGGCCGGCGACCAGCTGCGGGCGCTGAACACCCAGCGCGGGCAGCTGCTGTCGGCCCTGACCCGGCAGGCCTCGGCACGGGCCCGGGAGCAGGGGCACGCGGTCAGCACCGCCGTCGCCGGGCAGGTGGAGGACACCCTGCGTGCGGCCATGGCCGATCCCGAGGCGGGGGAGGCCGTGCTGGGTGGCCGGCTCACCTCGCCGCTGTCCTACAGCGGGATGGGCGGCGTCACCGGGGTGCGGCCGCAGCTGCGGGTGGTGCCGGAGCCCGCGCCTGCCCCGGCGCGCCGGCCGCGGGCGGAGAAGGGGGACGGCGACCGGCGGGCCCGTGAGGAGGAGCGCCGCCGCGAGCGCGAGGAGGCGGCCCGGCGTGCGGCCGAGGAGCAGCGCCGGCGCGAGCTGGCCGAGGCGCGGGAGGCCGCCGACGCCGCCGCGGCCCTCGCCGAGGAGACCGCCGCGCTCGCCGCGGCGGAGCGGGACCGCGCCGGGGAGCTCGACGAGCGGCACGAGCGGCTGCGCGCCCGCGTCGAGGAGCTCTCCGCCGAGCTGGCCCGTGCCGAGGAGGAGGCCGGCGAGGTCGCCACCGAGCTGCGCCGCGCCGAACGGCACCGGACCACCGCCGAGCGGCAGGCCCGTGACGCGGCCGCAGCCCGGGACCGCGCGGAGGCGCACCTGCGGGGACTGGAGGAGCACGGCTGAGTGCCCGGCGGAGCGGCGCTCCGCCGGGCACCCGGCTCACCCGGACGGACGGCTCGACCTCGTCGTGGGGGTCGACCGGAGGGGGAGGCCGGTGGGCAGGACGGCCCCGGGGGACGCCGGTCGCGGCTGGTCGGTCAGCCCATCGTCTTCTGGCCGTCGAGGGACTCGCGCAGGATGTCGGCGTGCCCCGCGTGCTGCGCGGTCTCGGCCACGACGTGCAGGAAGACACGGCGGGCCGAGCGGCGCGCGCCGGGCTCGAACCACGGCGCCGGGGGCAGCGGGTGGTCGGCGTCGAGGTCGGGCAGCGTCGCGACGAGCTCGTCGGTGCGGGCGGCCACCTCGTCGTAGTGGGCCAGCACGTCGGCCAGGGTCTCGCCCGGCTCCATCCGCCACTCGGCCTGCCAGCGCGCCATCTGCTCCGGGTCGTCCGGCCCGGCCATGGCCGCGGGGCCGTGCTCGACGAAGTCCGCCCAGCCGGACTCGGTGTGCGCGACGTGCTTGAGCAGCCCGCCCAGGGTCAGCTCGCTGGCGGTGGTGCGCTGCCGCGCCTGCTCGTCGGTCAGGCCCTGCACGGTGTACCGGAGGAACCACCGGTGGCTGCGCAGCGTCTCGAGCAGGTCGGCGCGCTCGCGGGTCAGGGTGCTGGTGGAGTTGGTCATGACTGGTGCCTCTCGCCGGCGGGATCCGATGGGACGAGTCTCGCGGCGATCGGTGCCAGATCCTGACCGCAATGCGAGAGAATCTCGCGCTGTGGCCGACACCGGGAACCGCACCCTCCGCCTCCTGTCGCTGATGCAGGACCGGCGGCACTGGGCGGGGCCGGACCTCGCCGACCGGCTCGGCGTCTCGCTGCGCACCCTCCGCCGGGACGTGGAGCGGCTGCGCGACCTCGGCTACCCGGTCGAGGCCACGCCGGGGGTCTCCGGCGGCTACCGGCTCGCACCGGGGGCCTCCCTGCCCCCACTGGTGCTCGACGACGAGGAGGCGGTCGCCCTCACCGTCGGGCTGCAGGCCGCGGCGCAGGCAGCTGTCGCCGGCATGGCCGAGTCATCGGTGCGCGCGCTGGCCAAGGTCGTCCCGGTGCTGCCGCCGCGGCTGCGCCGCCGGGTCGACGCGCTGGCCGCGGCCACCGCCGCCGTGCCCTGGAGCGGCGGGGAGGGCGCCGTCGACCCCGCCGTCCTCACCACGGTGGCCCAGGCGTGCCGGGACACCGTGCGGCTGGCGTTCGAGTACACGGCCGCGGGCGGGGAGCGCAGCGAGCGGCTGGTCGAGCCGTTCCGCCTGGTCCCGCTGCGCCGGCGCTGGTACCTGGTCGCCTACGACACCGCCCGCGGCGACTGGCGCACCTTCCGGCTGGACCGGCTCGCCGCGCCACGGGCGACCGGCGCCCGCTTCGCACCGCGCCGGCTGCCGGCCGACGACGTCGTCGCCTTCGTGCAGGCCGGGCTGGGGATGCGGCCGGGGACGCCGGTCACCGCCGTGGTGCGGGCGCCGGCGGAGGAGGTCCGCCGCCGGATCGGGCGCTGGGCCACCGTGACCGACGACGGCGCCGGGGGCAGCCGGGTGGCGATGGAGTCCGACGCGATGGAGTGGGCGCTGTTCGCCCTCGGGGCGACGGAGGCCGACTTCACCGTCCTGGAGCCCCCGGAGCTGGCCGAGCGGGCACGGGCCTGGGGCGAGCGGTTCGTCCGCGCTGCGGGTGGGGCCGCGCGTCCCTAGCGTCGGGGCATGACGGAGCACAGCCACCGGGTCGCGGTGGTCACCGGGTCGGAGTCGGGCATCGGACGGGCCGTCGCGGTCGCCCTCGCCGAGCAGGGCCACGACGTCGGCGTGACCTGGCACCGCGACGAGGTCGCCGGCCGGGAGACCGTGGAGCAGGTGCGCGCGCTGGGCCGGCGGGCCGAGCTGCGGCGGCTGGACCTCACCCGGCTTCCTGAGGCCGCCGACGTCGTCGACGAGCTGGCCGAGGCCCTGGGCGGCCTCGACGTCCTCGTCAACGACGCCGGCACCGGTCACGCCACGCCGCTGCTCGACCTCGACCTCGCCACCTGGCGCGAGGTGCTGGCCACCGACCTCGACGGCGCGTTCCTCTGCCTGCAGCGGGCGGCGCGGCGGATGGTCGCCGCGGGCCGCGGCGGCCGGATCGTGAACATCACCAGCGTGCACGAGGTGGCACCGCGGGTCGGGGCGGCGGCCTACTGCGCGGCCAAGGGCGGGCTGGGGCTGCTCACCAAGGTGGCGGCGCTGGAGCTGGCCGAGCACGGGATCACGGTGAACGCGGTGGCGCCGGGGGAGATCGCCACGGCGATGACCGGCCAGGAGGACGAGGACCCCACGGCGCCGGGCCACGAGCGCCCGGGGGTGCCGCTGCGCCGTCCCGGGGACGCGCGGGAGGTCGCCGCGGTGGTGGCGTTCCTCGCCTCGCCCGGGGCCGGCTACGTCACCGGCGCCTCGTGGGCGGTCGACGGCGGCATGCTGCAGATGGGCCCGATGGCCGGGTCGCACCTGCGCCAGGACGACTGGCGCCGCCCCTAACCCAGCAGGGCGGCCAGCTGGGCGCGGTCCGGGCCGGGGACGGGCCGGGGGGTGATGTCGCCCAGTGCCTCCAGCCGCTCCTGGATCAGCGGCCGGACCAGCACCGTCCGGGGCGGCTCCAGGCACATGATGATCTCGACCAGTGCCCGGAACAGGTCGGGGTCGGTCGCGGCGCCGGCCTGCAGCCGGGTCATGGGGGACGCCACCGGCAGAGCCGGGCGGCCCTCGGCGATGGCGCGCATCTCGGCGATCCGGACCCGGTCGGCCGCCACCTGGTCCCGGTAGAACGGTTCGACGGCGGCCGCGGTGCCCTCGGCGAAGGTCCGGGCCAGCGCCGCCGGGTCGCCGAGGTGCGTGGCCACGACAGCGCGCAGCAGCTGCGTCTGCACCGCCCCCATGCTCAGTCCGCGGCCCGCCGAGGGGTTGGTGCACGCCCACGCGTCCCCGATCGCCGCGAACCCGGAGACCACCGGTCGGCCGTCCACCAGGTACGAGCGGTGGCAGTCGAGCGTGCCGGCCATGGCGCGGACGCCGTCCAGCGGGCGGCCGTCCAGCCAGTGTGCGTGCGTCGGGCACGCGGCGACCACCCGGTCGAAGGCGTCGGGGTCGCGCAGCCCCTTGAGCAGCCGGTCCCCGGTCCGCGCGAACAGGGTGACCGACCAGGTGTCGTTGTCCCCGTAGAGCGACAGCACCGAGAGGCTGCCCAGCGGGACGAGCAGCGGGGCGCGGCGCACCGGCGGGGTGGGCCCGGTCAGGTAGCGCGTGTAGTAGACGAAGCCGAGGTCCTCGGCCTCCAGCAGCGGCTCGCGGGCGCCGATGCCGGTCAGCCAGTCCGCCGAGCGCGTCCGGCGGCCGCTGGCGTCGACCACGAGCTCGGCCGGGAGGACCTCGCCGGTCGTCGTCCGCACGCCGGTCACGTGCGGTACGCCGGGCAGGGCCGGCGCGCCGGTCTCCAGTCCCGCGACGCGCACCCCGCGGCGGATCGTCACCCCGGGCTCCTCCTCGGCCGCCGCGGCGACGGCCGACTCGACCACCGGGCGGCGCCCGGTCACCACGCGGTACCGCTCGTCGCCGGCCCGCCGCGCCCGGTCGACCAGTCCCGGCGGCGGCGCGTCCAGCGGGTCGACGGTGGCGCAGCCGGCGGCGACCAGCCGGTCGGTCAGGCCCGGGAGCCCGGCGTCGCAGACCTCACGGAAACGGGCGTGCAGCGTGTGCGGCTGGTGGAACTGCGCCACCCCGCCGCGCCTCCAGGAGTCCCAGGCATCCGCGGCGGTGGTCGGCGCGCCGTCGGGATCGGCCTCCAGCACGGTGACCTCGTGGCCGTCGCGGGCCAGTCCCAACGCCGCGAGCAGCCCGATGACCCCGCCGCCGCAGACCACGATCCCGGCCATGTCCGACCTCCCGGACCCCCGTGGCGTGCGGCCACCGTGCCGCTCCCGGAGGGGTCCGACCAGGGTCCTCCGACCCCGCCCGGGACCTCAGCGGGTGCGGGTCCGCTTGGCCCGGTAGAGCTCCTCGTCGGCGCGGCGCAGGACGTCGTCCAGGCTGTCGTGCGGGCCGGCGGTCGCCGTGCCCACCGACCAGGCGGCGGGATGGCTGGCCCGCAGGCGGGCGATCAGCTCGTCGGTCGAGTCGCCGTCGGTGCCGGGCAGGCAGAGCACGAACTCGTCGCCGCCGTGGCGGCCGAGCAGGTCGGCGCCGCGCAGCTCCCGGTTCCAGGCGTGGGCCAGGGAGCGCAGCAGGTCGTCGCCGGCGGAGTGGCCGTCGACGTCGTTGACGGCCTTGAAGTCGTCGAGGTCGAGCACGGCGACGGTCAGCGGCTCCCCGGTGCGCCGGGCGTGGGAGAGGCTGCGCGCGGCCTCGGCCTCCCACAGGCGGCGGTTGGCCACCCCGGTCAGCGGGTCGGTGCCGGCGGCGTGCCGCAGCTGCGCGGAGATCCGCAGCTGGGCCTCGCTGAGGATCACGACGGTGGTCACGGTCGTGACCCAGGGCGAGGTGAAGTCCGTGGGAGGGGCGGCGATCGCGCCGGCGGTCGAGGCGGCCAGCAGGAGCAGCACGTGCGCGCGGGCCGCGCGGGCGCGGAGGAAGTGGCCGGTGAAGACGCCGACGGCGACCATCGCCGGGCCGAGGCCGACGACGCCCGCGGCGGAGGCGGACTGCCAGGCCAGTGCCCCGACCAGCAGGCTGACGACCGCCAGGGCGGCGTGCACGGCGCGGTCGGAGAGGTCGGCGCGGCGCAGCCACAGCAGCGCCGAGGCGCCCAGGCCGACGACGGCGAGGACGCCGAGCAGCGCCACGGGGCTCTGCCGCGACATCGGCCACAGCGCGCCGACGGCGCACAGCAGGCCGCTCACGCCGTAGAGCACCGCGAGCAGCCCCACGCCGGTGGCCCGGTCTCCGTGCACGTCCCCTCCTCTCGTCCCGGACAGCATCGACCGGGTGCGGGAGGTGCTGCAGGCCGAGCCCCTCGCCCGACCCCAACGGGGGAGGTCAGCCGGTCAGTTCCGTCGGCACCGCGACCACGTCGACCATCGCCCCGTTGCGGTGCACGGTGACCGGCAACGGGGTGCCGACGGCCTCGGCGAACAGCAGCCGCTGCAGGCTCTGCGCGTCGGCCACGGGGGAGCGCCCCGCCTCGAGCACCAGGTCGCCCGCACGCAGCCCCGCCCGGGCGGCCGGCGACCCGGCGACGACGTCCACGACGCGCAACCCGCGCCGGCGGCCGGTGCGCGCGGCGAGGTCGGCCGGCAGCGGCGCGGGGGTGCTGACCAGGCCGAGGTAGGCCCGGCGCACCCGGCCGTCGGCGACCAGCGCCGCCAGGATCCGCCGCGTCGTGTCGTTGACCGGCACCGCCAGGCCCAGCCCCCACCCCGCGACCGCGGTGTTGATGCCCACGACCCGCCCGGCGGAGTCGGCGAGCGCGCCGCCGGAGTTGCCGGGGTTGAGGGCGGCGTCGGTCTGGATGACGTCCTCGACGACCCGCGCCGTCCGCCCGTCCCGGGTGGGCAGCGAGCGGCCCAGGCCGCTGACCACGCCGGCGGTCACCGAGCCGGCCAGCCCCAGCGGGTTGCCGACGGCGACGACGAGCTGGCCGACCCGCAGCCGCGCCGCGTCGCCGAGCTCCGCCGGCGGGGGCACGGCGCCGCGGGCGCGGACGACGGCCAGATCGGACAGGGGATCGGCGCCGACGACGTCGACCTCGCTCTCCGAGCCGTCGGAGAAGACGGCGAGACCGGTGCGGGCGCGGCCGACCACGTGCGCGTTGGTGACCAGCAGTCCGTCCCCGGGGACCACGACCGCCGAACCGGCACCCCCGCGCCCGTCGGGGGCGGTGACCTGGAGGGCGGCGACGTGCGGGGCCAGCTCGGCGGCGACGGCGGTGACCGTGGCCGAGTACGCGTCGAGCGCGCGGGTGTCCTGCTCCACGGGGACCTCCCCAGGTCGATTACACGATTACGCTCCCCAGTGAACGCCGCCGCGGGCGCTGGGGGCGGCCGGTCCGCCGAGGGCGAACACCGCGCGCGGTGCGGTCCGCCGGGTGTCCGGGCGGCGGGGACGGGTAACGGAACCGGCATGACCTCACGACCCCTCGCCGTCGTCACCGGTGCCTCCAGCGGCATCGGCTTCGAGCTCGCCCGCCAGTTCGCCACCCACGGCTTCGACCTCGTGGTCAACGCCGAGGACGCCGAGCTCGCCGCCGCTGCCGACCGCCTGCGGACCGAGGGCGTCGACGTCGCCGCCGTGCAGACCGACCTGCGCACCCGCGACGGGGTGGAGGGCCTCTACGCCGCGGTCGCCGCGACCGGCCGGCCGGTCGCGGCCGTGGCGCTCAACGCCGGGGTCGGCAAGGGCGGGTCCTTCGTGGAGAACCCCATCGAGGACGAGCAGTCGATCATCGACCTCAACATCACCGCGACCTACCGGCTGGCCAAGCTGTTCGTGCGCGACATGGCCGCCCGCGGCGAGGGGAAGGTGCTGTTCACCTCGTCGATCGCCTCCACGATGCCCGGGCCCTTCCAGGCGGTCTACAACGCGTCCAAGTCGTTCGTCCAGTCGCTGGCCGAGGCGCTGGCCACGGAGCTGCGCGACACCGGCGTCACGGTCACCTCGCTGATGCCCGGCCCGACGGACACCGAGTTCTTCGACCGTGGCGACCTGCTCGACACCAAGCTCGGCCAGGGCCCCAAGGACGACCCCGCCCAGGTCGCCGAGCAGGGCTTCGAGGCGCTGATGGCCGGTAAGGACAAGGTCGTGGCCGGCTCGCTGATGACCAAGGCGCAGGCGGCGGCCAACAGCGTGCTGCCGGACAGGCTCAAGTCCGCGGCGCACGCCAAGATGGCCGAGCCCGGCTCCGCCGGCTGAGCCGGCGTCCGGTGCCGCGCCGGGCCGGCGGGGGCCGGCTGGACAGCCGCCCGGTGCCGGCGCCGGCGGCGCAGCCGTACCCGCCGGGGGAGCGGGCGCTGGACCTCGGCCCGCACGCCCGCGCCCGGCTGCTCGTGCCGCCCGGCGAGCCGGCGCCGCGGCCGCTGCTCGTCCACTTCCACGGCGCCGGTGGCTCCGCGGCGCAGAGCCTGGCCTCGGTGGGCGGGCCGGCGACCGCGCGCGGCGCCCTGGTGCTCGCACCGACCTCCACGGCGAGCACGTGGGACCTCGTCGCCGGGGGTCTCGGGCGCGACGTCGCCGTCCTGGACGCGGCGCTGGCGCAGGTGTTCGCCCGGCAGCCGGTCAGCCGGGTCGCCGTCGGCGGCTTCTCCGACGGCGCGTCGTACGCGCTGTCCCTGGGGCTGGCCAACGGCGACCTGTTCGACACCGTGCTGGCGTTCTCACCCGGCTTCGTGGCCGCGCCCGGGCCGACCGGCCGGCCCCGGGTGTGGATCTCGCACGGCACCGGCGACCGCGTGCTGCCGATCGACCGGTGCGGCCGCCGGGTGGTCCGCGACCTGACCGGCAGCGGCTACGACGTCACGTACGAGGAGTTCGACGGCGGCCACGTCGTCCCCCCGGGACTCGTCGACGCCGCACTCGACACCTGGCTGCGACCGCCCTGAGACGACGACCGGCCGCCGCCCCGGGAGGGGCGGCGGCCGGTCGTCGATGGCGCGGTTCGCCGTCAGGCGGACTGGCGCTCCGTGACGTCCTCCTTGGCGGCGGCTCCCATGTCCTTGTTGTGGCCGCCGGTCTTGGTCACCGAGAACTCCGGCCCGAGCTGCTCCAGCGCCAGCCGTCCGTACACCTGCTGCTGGGTGGCGACCCGCTGCGAGCGGCCACGGCCCAGGAAGCTGATCAGCCAGTGGAAGACGGTGGTGATCCGGCTCTTGAACCCGACGATGTACATCAGGTGCACGACCAGCCAGAGCACCCAGGCGATGAAGCCCTCGAACTTGAACTTCCCGATGTCGGCGACCGCGGAGAACCGGCTGATCGTCGCCATGGAGCCCTTGTCGAAGTACGTGAAGGGCTTCTGGACCGGCTTGCCCTCGATCCGGCCGACGATGGCCTTGGCGGCGTACCGGCCGCCCTGGATGGCGACCTGCGCGACGCCGGGCAGCTTGCCCAGGGCCATCATGTCGCCGACGACGTGGACCTCGGGGTGCCCGGGCAGCGTCAGGTCCGGCTGGACGGAGATGCGGCCGGCGCGGTCGACCTCGGCGCCGGACTGCTCGCCGAGCATCCGGCCCAGGCCCGAGGCCTGGACACCGGCGGCCCAGATCTTGGTGGCGGCCGGGATGCGGCGGACCTCGCCGCCGGCGTCCTTGACCGACAGGCCGTCGGCGTCGACGTCGGTGACCATGGCGCCCAGCTGCACCTCGACGCCCATGCCGTTGAGCTGCCGGCGGGCGCGGTCGCCCAGCTTCTCGCCGAACGAGGGCAGCACCTGGGGCGCGCCGTCGAGCAGGATGATCCGGGCCTGCGTCGGGTCGATGGTGCGGAAGTCCCGCTTGAGCGTGCGGCGGGCGAGCTCGGCGATCTGGCCGGCCATCTCCACGCCGGTCGGGCCGGCGCCGACCACCACGAAGGTCATCAGCCGGTCGATCTCCGCCTGGTCGGTGGCCAGCTCGGCCAGCTCGAAGGCGCCGAAGATCCGGCCGCGCAGCTCGAGGGCGTCGTCGATGCTCTTCATGCCCGGGGCGAACTCGGCGAACTGGTCGTTGCCGAAGTAGGACTGCCCGGCGCCGGCGGCGACGATCAGCTCGTCGTACGGGTGCACGGTGACCCGGCCGAGGATGCTGGAGGTCACCGTCCGGGCCGCCAGGTCGATCTCGGTCACCTCGCCGAGCACCACGCGCGCGTTGTCCTGGCCGCGCAGGATCTCGCGCGTGGCCGGGGCGATCTCGCCCTCGGACAGGATCCCGGTGGCGACCTGGTACAGCAGCGGCTGGAACAGGTGGTGGCTGGTCTTGGCCACGACGGTGACGTCGACCGGGGCCTTCTTGAGGGCCTTGGCGGCGAACAGCCCGCCGAAGCCGGAGCCGATGATGACGACGCGCGGTCGCCCGGACGTGGTGGTCGGTGCGGCGCTGCCGTCCGCCTGGGTGGCCGCTCGTGATGTCGTCATGATGACTCCATCCTCCCACTCATCTGGGGCCCCGCCCGTTGTCGACCCGGGCGACTCGGGACACAGTCGGGACCTACCCGCCCGTCCGCCGCTCACGCGGGCGGCACCGAGATCGCGCTCCCGGATCGCGGCCGGTAGACCGGGGGAGTGCGCGCCCCCTCCCTGGTGCTGGTGCCCGGCCTCGGGCTCGACCGACGTTCCTCCGCGCGGCTGCGGGCCCGGGTGGCCGCCGACGTCGTGATGCTCCCCGGGATGGGGCGGCGCGGGCCGGTGCCCGGCGTCGACGGGCTCGCCGGGCTGCTGCGGGCCGAGCTGGGGCCCGGGCCGGTCGTCCTGGTCGGTCACTCGCAGAGCTGCCAGGTGGTGGCCGCGGCCGCGGTCGACCCGCGGGTGGTGGCCGTGGTCCTGCTCGGCCCGACGACCGACCCGCGGCTGCGCTCGGCTTGCGGGCTCGCCGTCCGCTGGCTGGCCACGGCGTGGGCCGAACCCTGGTGGCAGGGGCCGCTCGTGCTGGCGCAGTGGCTGACCACCGGTCCCCGGGCCATGGCCGCGCTGTGGCGGCGGGCCGCGCCGGACCCGGTGGCGGCCCGGCTGCGCGGGGTCGCCGTCCCGGTCACCGTGGTCCGCGGCACCCGCGACCGGCTGTGCTCGCGGCCCTTCGCCGCCGCGCTCGCCGCGGCCGCTCCCCGCGGGCGGCTGGTCGAGCTGCCCGGCGCGGTGCACATGACGGTGCAGACGCACCCGGACGCCGTGGCGGACCTCCTGCGTGCGGCGCGGGACGAGGTGGTCAGCCAGGTCGGCCGGGACGGCGGGGCGGGCGTGTCACCATGACGCCATGGCCACCACCTCCGCCTCGGCCGGGGCGCTGCTGCACCACGTGCGCACCGGCCGCGCGCGGAGCCGGACCGAGCTGGTGGCCCTGACCGGAGCCGCCCGCAACACGGTGAGCGCCCGGGTGGACCAGCTGATCACCGCCGGCTTCCTCGAGGAGGGCGGCCGCGGCTGGAGCACCGGAGGGCGCCCGCCCAAGCTGCTGCGCTTCAACAGCCGGGCGGGCTGCGTGCTCGCCGTCGACCTCGGGGTGACCAGTGTCGACGTCGCGGTCACCGACCTCTCCGCCCAGGTCATCGCCTCGGCCGGGCACTCCATCGACATCGCCGAGGGCCCCGGCCCGGTGCTCGCCGAGGCCGACCGTCTGGCCCAGCGGGTGCTCGCCGAGGCCGGGCTGCCCGCCACCGACGTCCGCGCCGTCGGCGTGGGGGTGCCGGGGCCCGTGGAGTTCTCCACCGGCCGGCCGTCCCACCCGCCGATCATGCCGGGCTGGCACGACCACCCGATCCCGCACGCCTTCCGCCGCTACGACTGCCCGGTGTTCGTCGACAACGACGTGAACGTCATGGCCCTCGGCGAGATGGGCATCGCCGGCTCCGACCAGGACGTGCTCGTCGTCAAGGTGGGCACCGGCATCGGCTGCGGCGTGATCGTCGAGGGCAGCGTGTACCGCGGCGCCCAGGGCAGTGCCGGCGACATCGGGCACATCCACGTCGCGCAGCCCGACGGGCGCGAGGTGCTGTGCCGCTGCGGCAACGTCAACTGCCTGGAGGCGCTCGCCGGAGGCGGTGCCCTCCTGCGCGACGCCCTCGACGCCGGCCTGCCCGTGCAGACCACCCGCGACGTCATCGAGCTCGCCGCCCAGGGCGACGGCCGCGCCCTGGAGCTGGTCCGGGCCGCCGGTCGCACCATCGGCACCGTGCTGGCCGCGCTGGTCAACTTCTTCAACCCGCACCGCATCGTCATGACCGGTGGGGTCGCCCAGGCCGGCATCCCGCTGCTCGCCGGCATCCGCGAGGCGGTCTACCGGCGCTCCATGCCCCTGGCCGCGCGGTCCCTGGAGATCACCGTCAGCGCCGCCCCGGACCTCTCCGGGCGGATCGGCGCCGCGCTCATGGCCATCGAGGGGTTCCTCGACGAGGACGCGGTCCACCAGGCGCTCGCGCGCTGACCTGTGGCCGGGCGCACCGCGCGCCGGTCACCCCTGCGCCGGTCACCCCCGCGCCACCCGGCCGGCCCCTGCAGGTTGCGGTTCGGTAACTCCCCCGTCGGTCCTTGACCCGGCTGTGACGCCGCCCATATGTTCACGCCTGCACGCACTAATGGTCAGCGTTGAGCAGAAGTGTCCGGGTGTTCGTCCCGGGTCCTCCTTGCGCTGGCACCGACCCCGCTGGAGGCCCGGTGACCCCGTCCCTGGGGCAGACGCCGCTGCTGGAGATGCACGGCATCGTCAAGACGTTCCCCGGCGTCCGCGCGCTCGGCGGTGTCGACCTGGACGTGCGCGCCGGTGAGGTGCACTGCCTGCTCGGCCAGAACGGGGCCGGCAAGTCGACGCTCATCAAGGTCCTCGCGGGGGCGCACCAGCCCGACGCCGGCCGGATCACCTGGCGCGGCGAGGAGGTGACCCTCGGCAGCCCGCAGGCCGCGATGAGCCTGGGCATCGCCACCATCTACCAGGAGCTCGACCTGGTCTCCGGCCTCACGGTCGCCGACAACATCTTCCTCGGCCGCGAGCAGTCGCGGTTCGGGATCACCCGGCCGGCGGTCGCCAACACGGCGGCCTCCCGGCTGCTCACCCGACTGGGTCACCCCGAGATCCGGCCCACCGCCGAGGTCGGCTCGCTCTCGGCCGCCTCGCAGCAGATGGTCAGCATCGCCCGGGCGCTGTCGCAGGACGCGCGCCTGATCGTCATGGACGAGCCGTCCGCCGTGCTGGACAACGAGGAGGTCGAGCGGCTCTTCGCCGTCGTCCGCGACCTCACCGCCCACGACGTCGCCGTCGTCTACATCTCCCACCGGCTGGAGGAGATCCGCCAGATCGGCGACCGGATCACCGTCCTCAAGGACGGCGCCACGGTGGCCACGGGCCTGCCGGCCCGGGAGACCCCCACGCGCGAGGTCATCACGCTGATGACCGGCCGCACCATCGAGTACGTCTTCCCGGAGCGCCGCGCCCCGGTCGCTTCCGACCAGGCCCCGCTGCTCGAGGTGGAGGGCCTGGGCCTGCGCGGCAGCTTCGCCGGCGTCTCCTTCGCGGTCCGCCCCGGGGAGATCGTCGGGCTCGCCGGGCTGGTGGGCGCGGGGCGCTCGGAGATCCTGGAGACGGTGTTCGGCGCCCGGCGCGCGACCACCGGCACCGTCCGCGTCGGCGGCAAGAAGCTGCGCAACGGCGACGTCGGGGGCGCGGTGGCCGCGGGGGTCGGGCTCGCGCCGGAGGAGCGCAAGAGCCAGGCCCTCCTGCTCGGTGACTCGGTCTACCGCAACATCAGCATCTCCAGCCTGGCCCGGTTCGCCCGCGGCGGCTTCCTCGCCCGGGGGGCGGAGCGCGCCGCGGCGACCGAGCAGGTGCGGTCCCTGGACGTGCGCCCCGCCGACGTCGAC
Organism: Blastococcus sp. CPCC 205250; assembly: GCF_019799925.1. Lineage (GTDB taxonomy): Bacteria > Actinomycetota > Actinomycetes > Mycobacteriales > Geodermatophilaceae > Trujillonella. Next base: position 84,818 of record NZ_JABGCG010000015.1, read on the forward strand.
CGCGAGGTCCGCACGCTGTCCGGCGGCAACCAGCAGAAGGTGGTCCTCGCCCGCTGGCTGCTGCGCGAGTGCCGCGTGCTGCTGCTCGACGAGCCCACCCGCGGTGTCGACGTCGGCGCGCGGTCGGAGATCTACGCGCTGGTGCGCGACCTGGCCGACCGGGGCGTCGCCGTCGTCGTGGTCTCCAGCGAGATCCCCGAGGTCCTGGGGCTGGCCGACCGCGTCCTGGTCATCGCCGACGGCGCGGTGGTGGCCGAGGAGCGGGCCGACGCGCTCGACGAGCACCGGGTGCTCGACCTGGTGATGGAGGGGACCGCCCACCAGGGCGCCCCGGTGTCCACGACGATGCAGCACGAAGGGGACGTGGCATGAGCAGCAGCACCACGGCGACGACCGGAGGACCGGCGGACGTGTCCGCGGCACCGGCCGGGCACGGCCGGGAGGCCGGCAGGGGACCGGGTCTGATGTCCGGGCCGGTGGGTCGCAACCTCGGCCTCGTCGTCGCGCTGGTCATCCTCTGCGTCGTCGGCCTGATCACCGCCGGGGACCGCTTCGCCGACGTGGACAACGTCCTGACGATCCTCCGCGGCGCCTCGATCGTCGGCGTGGTCAGCATCGGCATGACCTTCGTGATCATCGGCGGCGGGATCGACCTCTCGGTCGGCGCCATCGCCGCGCTGGCGTCGGTGTGGGCCACCACCCTGGCCACCCAGCAGCTGGCCGAGGACGTGCACTGGATCGTCATCGTCCTCACGGCACTCGTCGTCGGCGCGGTGGCGGGCCTGGTCAACGGCGTGGTGATCGCCTACGGCAAGCTCGCCGCCTTCATCGCCACCCTGGCCATGCTCACCGCGGCCCGGGGGCTCGCCGAGATCATCGCCAACCGGCGGACGCAGATCGTCCGCGAGGACGGCTACCTCGACTTCTTCTCCGGCGACGTGCTGGGCGTCCCCACGCTGGTCATCATCTTCGCGCTGGTCTCGGTGGCCGGCTGGGTCCTGCTGAACCGGACCACGTTCGGGCGGCGCACCTTCGCCGTCGGCGGGAACGCCGAGGCCGCCCGGCTCGCCGGGATCCGCGTGCAGCTGCACACCGTGAAGCTCTACGTCCTCTCCGGCATCACCTGCGGCATCGCGGCGGTGATGATCATCGGCCGGACGACGACCGGCAGCTCGACCCACGGCACGCTGTGGGAGCTGGAGGCGATCGCCGCCGTGGTCATCGGCGGCACGCTGCTGATCGGTGGCCGGGGCACCATCGTCGGCACCGTCCTCGGCGTGATCATCTTCTTCACGCTCGGCAACGTCTTCACCCTCAACGACCTGTCCAGCTCGGCGCAGGCCGTGGCCCGCGGCGTGATCATCGTCGCCGCCGTCCTGCTCCAGCAGCGGCTGGCCACCGGGAGCTTCACCTTCCGCCGACCAGGCGACGGCGCGGCCTCCTCCGGCGGCGCCGTCGTCCAGGGCAGCCCCGCCGGGGCGGTGTCCGGCGGCACCAGCGACCCGGGCGGCCCCGGCGGCGCCCGCCCCGGCACCCCGACCTGACCGGGGTGCGGCGGCCCGAGCCGCCGCACCCCGGCCAGCACCACCACGTCGGGCTCCCCGCCCGCCGGACCCAGCACCACCCAGTAGAGCCGACGAGCACGACGCCCTGGCGGTCCAGCCAGGGCGGCGAACACCCCGAGGAGATCCCCATGACTGCAGCGAGGCAGCGTCCCTTCCGCCGGATGACCTTCACCGCGGCCGCCCTTGTCAGCGCCGGCGCCCTGGTCGCCGGCTGCACCGGCAACGAGCCGGAGAGCTCCGGCGGCGGCGGCAACAACGCCGCCAGCGACAACGACGAGTCGGGCGAGACCGTCCGCATCGGCTTCTCCGCGCCGGCGGCCGACCACGGCTGGATGGCCGGCATCACCGAGGCCGCCCGCGCGGTCGACGAGGAGTACGACGACGTCGAGCTGATCGTCGCCGAGGGCACCAACGACGTGAGCGCCCAGATCGCCCAGGTCGAGACCTTCATCAACGACGGCGTCGACGCGATCGTGCTGCTGCCCTTCGACGGCGACGCCCTGACGCCCGTCGCGCTCGAGGCGATGGAGGCCGGCATCCCGGTCATCAACGTCGACCGCGAGTTCAACAGCCCGTTCGCCGCCCGCGCCACGATCCTCGGCGACAACTACGGCATGGGCGTCTCCGCCGGCACCTACATCTGCGAGCAGCTCGGCGACCAGCCCGACGCCGTGATCGCCGAGATCGCCGGCATCGACTCGCTGCCCCTCACCCAGGACCGCAGCCAGGGCTTCTCCGACGCGCTGGCCGACTGCGGCCTCGAGGTCAGCAACCGGGTCGCGGCGGAGTTCACCGTCGAGTCCGGCGAGAGCGAGGCGGCCAACCTGCTCCAGGCCGCTCCGCAGATCGACGCGATCTGGAACCACGACGACGACCAGGGCGTCGGCGTCCTGGCCGCGATCGAGAACGCCGGCCGCGACGAGTTCTTCATGGTCGGCGGCGCCGGCTCGGCGAACGCGATGCGGGCGATCCAGGAGGGCGACTCGGTCCTCCAGGCGACCGTCATCTACCCGCACACCCAGGCCGCCGACGGTGTCCGGCTGGCCCGCCTGGTCGCCCAGGGCAAGAGCGTGGCCGACCTGAACTCCCAGGGCGTGCCCCGCACGATCGTGCTCAACGCGCCGGTGGTCACCGCGGACAACGTCGACGACTTCATCGACGCCGCGTTCGAGTCCTGACCCGTCCTGCGTCGGGTCGCCCGGTGACGCGCAGCCGTCACCGGGCGACCCACCCCACCCCGGGAGCCCCCTCATGACCTCATCCGACCGGCCGACCCTGGGGGTGGGCCTCATCGGGCACGCCTTCATGGGCGCCGCCCACTCGCAGGCGTGGCGCACCGCCCCGCACTTCTTCGACCTCCCCCTGCGGCCCGAGCTCACCGTCCTCGCCGGCCGCGACCGGACCCGGGTCACCGAGGCCGCCGCCCGCCTGGGCTGGGCCGGCGTCGAGACCGACTGGCGCCGGGTCGTCGAGCGCCCCGACGTCGGCCTGGTCGACGTCTGCACGCCCGGCGACAGCCACGCCGAGATCGCCATCGCCGCCCTCGAGGCCGGCAAGCACGTGCTCTGCGAGAAGCCCCTGGCCAACTCCGTCGCCGAGGCCGAGGCCATGGCGGAGGCCGCGGCGCGCGCCGCGACCCGCGGTGTCCGGTCGATGGTCGGGTTCACCTACCGCCGCGTGCCGGCGATCGCCCTGGCCCGGCAGATGGTCGCCGAGGGCCGGATCGGCCGGATCCGCCACGTGCGCGCCGCCTACCTGCAGGACTGGATCGCCGACCCGTCGGCACCGATGTCCTGGCGCCTGGAGAAGGACCGCGCGGGGTCGGGCGCCCTGGGCGACATCGGGGCGCACATCGTCGACCTGACCCAGCACATCACCGGCGAGACCATCACCGGCGTCAGCGCGCTCATGGAGACCTTCGTCCGGGAGCGGCCGCTGGCGGCCTCCAGCGGCGGGCTGGCCGGCGTGGCGGGGGAGGGGATGGGCGAGGTGACCGTCGACGACGCGGCGCTGTTCCTCGGCCGCTTCTCCGGCGGCGCCGTCGCCACCTTCGAGGCCACCCGCTTCGCGCTGGGCCGCAAGAACGGCATCCGCATCGAGCTCAACGGGTCCGAGGGCAGCCTGGCGTTCGACTTCGAGGACATGAACGTCCTGGAGTTCTTCGACGGCACCGAGCGGGCCCAGACGGCCGGCTTCCGCCGGATCATCGTCACCGAGCCCGAGCACCCCTACGTCGGCGCGTGGTGGCCGGCCGGGCACGGGCTGGGCTACGAGCACGGCTTCACCCACCAGGTGGTGGACCTGCTCACCGCGATCGCCAAGGACGCCGACCCGGCTCCCTCGTTCGCCGACGGGCTGCAGGTGCAGCGGGTGTTGGCCGCCGTCGAGCGCAGCGCCGGCGACCGCGCCACCTGGACCGAGGTCGGCGCGTGACCGACCCGCACACCCCGACCCGCGAGGACCGCTTCAGCTTCGGGCTGTGGACCGTCGGCTGGCAGGGCGTCGACGTCTTCGGCGGGGCCGTCCGCCCGCGGCTGGACCCGGTGGAGGCGGTGCACCGGCTCGCCGAGCTCGGCGCGGCCGCCGTCACGTTCCACGACGACGACCTCGTGCCCGACGACGCGACCCGGGAGCAGGAGCTCGCGCGGTTCCGGGACGCGCTGGCCGAGACCGGCCTGGCTGTGGAGATGGCGACCACCAACCTGTTCGGCCACCCGGTGTTCAAGGACGGCGGCCTGACCGCCAACGACCGCGGCGTCCGCCGGTACGCGCTGGCCAAGGTGCTGCGCAACATCGACGTCGCCGCGGAGCTGGGCGCCCGCACCTACGTGCTGTGGGGCGGCCGGGAGGGCGCCGAGTCCGGGGGCACCAAGGACGTCGCCGCGGCGCTGGACCGCTACCGGGAGTCGCTGGACCTGCTCTGCGCCTACGTGCGCGAGCAGGGCCGCGACATCCGGTTCGCCCTGGAGCCCAAGCCCAACGAGCCGCGCGGGGACATCCTGCTGCCCACCATCGGGCACGCGCTGGCCTTCATCGGCGAGCTGGAGGAGCCCGACCGGGTCGGCCTCAACCCCGAGGTCGGCCACGAGGAGATGGCCGGGCTCAACTACGCCCAGGGCATCGCCCAGGCGCTGTGGCACGGGAAGCTCTTCCACATCGACCTCAACGGCCAGCACGGGCCGCGCTTCGACCAGGACCTGCGCTTCGGCGCCGGCAACCTGCGCGGCGCGTTCTGGACCGTCGACGTCCTGCTGGGCGCCGGCACCGGCCGGGCCTACGACGGCTACGTGCACTTCGACTACAAGCCGCCGCGCACCGAGGACATGGACGGCGTGTGGGAGACCGCGCGCGCCTGCATGCGCAACTACCTGGTGCTGCGGGAGAAGGTGCGGGCCTTCCGCGCCGACCCCGAGGTGGCCGACGCCCTGGCCGCGGCCCGCGTCGGGGAGCTCGCCGTCCCGACCCTCGGCGACGGCGAGACCCTGGCCGACCTGCGCGCCGAGACCCACGACGTCGAGGCCATGGCCGCCCGCGGCATGCACTTCGAGCGGCTCGACCAGCTCGCGATGGAGCACCTGCTCGGCGTCCGCTGAGCCCCGCGGGCCCCCGACGCCGGGCCCGAGACCCCAGAACCCGAGAACGAGGAGGACCCCGCATGCCCCGCCCCGTCACCCTGTTCACCGGCCAGTGGGCCGACCTGCCCTTCGAGGAGGTGTGCCGGCTCGCCTCCGACTGGGGGTACGACGGCCTGGAGATCGCCTGCTGGGGCGACCACCTCGACGTCGAGCGGGCCGCGAACGACGACTCCTACGTGCAGGAGCGCCTGCACATCCTGAAGCGGCACAACCTGCAGGTGTTCGCCATCTCCAACCACCTCAACGGCCAGGCCGTCTGCGACGACCCGATCGACGAGCGGCACCGCGGCATGGTGCACCCGCGTGTCTGGGGCGACGGCGACCCCGAGGGCGTCCGGCAGCGGGCGGCCGAGGAGATGAAGCTGACCGCCCGCGCCGCCGCGCGGCTGGGCGTGAAGACCGTCGTCGGGTTCACCGGGTCGAAGATCTGGAAGACCGTGGCCATGTTCCCGCCCGTGCCCGAGTCGATGATCGACGACGGCTACGCCGACTTCGCCGCCCGCTGGAACCCGATCCTCGACGTCTTCGACGAGGTCGGTGTGCGCTTCGCGCACGAGGTGCACCCGTCGGAGATCGCCTACGACTACTGGACGACGGTCCGCACGATGGAGGCCATCGGCCACCGCGAGGCGTTCGGGCTGAACTGGGACCCCAGCCACTTCGTCTGGCAGGACCTGGACCCGGTGGGCTTCATGTGGGACTTCCGCGACCGGATCTACCACGTCGACTGCAAGGACGCGAAGAAGCAGGTCGGCAACGGCCGCAACGGCCGGATGGGCTCGCACCTGCCGTGGGCCGACCCGCGGCGCGGCTGGGACTTCGTCTCCACCGGCCACGGCGACGTCCCGTGGGAGGCCTGCTTCCGGATGCTCAACACCATCGGCTACGACGGGCCGATCTCGGTCGAGTGGGAGGACGCCGGCATGGACCGCCTCGTCGGCGCCCCCGAGGCACTGGCCTTCGTGCGCCGGCTCGCCTTCGACCCGCCCGCCGCAGCGTTCGACGCCGCGTTCTCCAGCGGCGCCTGACCGAGGGGGGGATCCGCCGGACCCGACCCGGCGGATCCCCTCCTCACCCCCGTCGGCGGACGGCGGCCAGGACGGTCAGGGCCAGCAGGACGGCGACGGCCGCGATCTCGACCCAGAACGACTCCCGCCACAGCGGTGCCACGTCGGACTCGACGAAGTCGAACATCCCGGGCTCCATGCCGAACAGGCCGTACGTGGACTGCAGCAGCGCGGCCAGCGAGCCCGCGGCGAACAGCAGCCCGAGCAGAGCCGCCCACACCAGCAGCCGCGGCGGGGCGACCAGCAGCAGGAGTGCGCCGCCGAAGCCGAGCACGGCCTGCAGCAGGAACGCCGGGCCGATGACGTCGATGCCGTCGTAGCCGTCCTGCCACAGGTACAGGTGGATGCCGGCGATCGCCGCCAGCAGCCCCGCACCGGCCAGCCGGAGCAGGGCGACCGCGATGCCCGCGCCGGTGCCCGTGCCGGCGCCCCGGCGCTGCGTCACGGTGCCCGTCACGTGACGGTCACCGCCACCTCCATGCCCATGGAGCGGTGGTTGCCGACCGAGCAGTAGAAGACGTACTCGCCGGGCTCCAGCATCACGGTGACCGAGGCCGACTCGCCGGGGCCGATGACGTCGGTGCCGTCGACGTCCTGGCCGTCGCGCTCGACCACGAGGTCGTGGCTGGCGCTGCCGGTGTTGGTCAGGTTGATCGTGTACTCGCCGGCCGTGAGGTCGGTCGAGGGGAGCTCGTAGTCGAAGTCGACGGAGCTGACGTCGAGCGTGCCGCCCGCGGGCTCCTCGGCCGCGCTGGAGGAGGTGGAGCTCCCGGCGGACGGCTCGCTCGCACTGGTCGAGGCCTCGCTCGGGCTGCTCGAGGACGCGGCGGCGTCGGAGCTCCCGTCGTCGTCGCTGCCACAGGCGGACAGCAGGCCCAGGGTGACCGCGATCAGGCCGACGCCGATGCGGCGGACTGTGCGGGTGGTGCCGGACGGACGGGTCACGGGGTCCTCCTCGATGCCGGCGGACGGCACCGGGCGGCGCCGCTCCAGCCGAGATCCTGCAAGGTTGAAGCACCCGCCGGGAACCCCTGTCCAGGGGGTTGCCAGCTACCCGTGACCTGGCCGAGACCTGATCACCGGGTCGGCGGGGGTGCGACGGGACCTCGGCGCCCGGCGTTCGCACGTGACCCCGCCTACGGTTCAGGGCGGGGTCGCCCCGGTCAGGCGGCCCGGGCGGCCCGCCGGGCCTCGCGGGCGGCCTGCTTGGACTGCTTGTCCGCCATGCGCCGCGCCTTCTTCACCGTCATCCGCGGGGTCCGGTCGACGATGCCCCGGGTGATCAGGCCGACGCCGATCCCGAGCAGCCAGACGTCCTTGGCGACGGCCAGGCCGTCCTGCGTCGGCGCCAGGCTGCCCTCCTTGCGCATGCCGGGCGTGTTCAGGTACAGCCCGAGCAGCCCGCCGGAGAAGCCGGTGAGCAGCAGGCCGGCGACCGCCGTCGGTACGAAGGGGGTCAGCAGCGCCGCGCCGATGCCGATCTCGGCGGCCGCGAGGCCACGGGCGAACTGCGTCGGCTCGACCTTCTGCAGGAAGGGGTAGGTGCTCGAGGCGAACCCGTGCAGGCCGGCGGCGGTGGCCTCGTCGGCACCGCGCTTGCCGAGGCCGCTGTTGAGGATGAAGGCGCCGGCGGAGAGCCGGGGGCCGATCTCGGCCAGGGTGATGGGCAGACCCATGGGAGCACCTCGTCGTTCGTCGGAGGAGGGGCCGTCGGCCCCGGTCGTCCGGTGCAGTGCCCGCCCACCCGGAGGTCAACCCTCCGGCGACGGGCGCCGGAGGGTCGACCGGGGATCAGCGTCCGCGGCGCGAGCGCCCGCTGAACGTCGACGCCGAGTGGGTGCCGGCGCGGGCTGCGAGCTCCGCCCGCGTCCGGGCCGGGCCGGCGGAGCGCGTCGCCCCGCCGCGGCCGCCGGAGGCCGACGACGTCCCGCCCGCTGCCGAGCCGGCGGACCCGCCACCGGGCCGGCGACGGCGTCCGCCGCCGGTGCCCTGCGGCTGCGGCGCCGGGGCGGGGGCGGGCTCGACGTAGGGCGCGGCCGGCCCGGTGAGGGCGACGATCTCCCGGGCGCCGGGCTTGATCGCCGAGACCTCGGGGGTGATCCCGGCCTGGCGGGTCAGCAGCCGCACCTCGCCGGCCTGGTCGGGCGTCGCGATGGTGACGACGATGCCGCCGGCACCGGCGCGGGCCGTGCGGCCGGAGCGGTGCAGGTAGGCCTTGTGCTCGGCCGGCGGGTCGACGTGCACGACGAGCGCGACGTCGTCGACGTGGATGCCGCGGGCGGCGATGTCGGTGGCGACCAGCACGCGGGTCTCCCCGGTGCTGAAGGCCTCGAGGTTGCGCTCGCGGGCGTTCTGGCTGAGGTTGCCGTGCAGGTCCACGGCGGGCACGCCGGCGGCGGTGAGCTGCTTGGCGAGCTTCTTGGCCTGGTGCTTGGTGCGCATGAACAGCACGCTGCGCCCCAGGCCGGAGGCCAGCTGCTTGACGATCTCGCCCTTGTCGGCCGCGTCGACCCGGAACACGTGGTGGGTCATCGTCGACACCGGCGCCACGGCCGGGTCGACCGAGTGCGTGGTCGGGTTGCTCAGGTAGCGCTTGACCAGGACGTCGACGCCGTTGTCCAGCGTGGCGGAGAACAGCAGCCGCTGGCCGACCTTCGGCGTCCGGTCCAGCAGGCGCTTGACGCCGGGCAGGAAGCCCAGGTCGGCCATGTGGTCGGCCTCGTCGAGGATGGTGATCTCGACGGCCGACAGGTCGGCGTGCCCCTGCCCGATGAGGTCCTCGAGCCGGCCGGGGCAGGCGATGAGCACGTCGACACCGGACGCCAGCGCCTGCACCTGCGGGTTCTGGCCCACGCCGCCGAAGACGACGGTGGTGCGCATGCCCAGCGCGGTGGCCAGCGGGTCGACGACGGCGGCGACCTGGTTGGCCAGCTCGCGGGTCGGCACCAGGATCAGCGCGCGCGGCTTCTTCGGCGCACGGCGGCTGTCGGAGGCGGCGAGCCGGGAGACCAGCGGGATGCTGAAGGCCAGGGTCTTGCCCGAGCCGGTGCGGCCGCGGCCGAGCACGTCGCGGCCGGCGAGGGTGTCCGGCAGCGTCGCGACCTGGATGGGGAACGGCGCGGTGATGCCGCTGGCGGTCAGGACCTCGACCAGCGGCGCGGGGACGCCGAGTTCGGCAAAGGTGGTGTCGGTCGGCAGGACGGTGGCGACGTCGCCGGCGGGGACGACGGCCGGGCCGGCGGGCGCGGCCGGGCGCACGGCGGCCGGGCGCGGCGCGGCCGGCACCGGACCCTGGGACGCGCCCTGGGTCGGGGCCTGCGCGGCTGCCTGGTCGCCCGCGGGGCGGGTGCCGCGGCCCCGGCCGCCACGGCGGCGGCGCGGGCGGCCGTCCCCGGCGGGGGTGTTCGCGGTGCTGTTCTGGGGGGAGCTCATCTACGACTTCCTCGACGATCGAGTGGCCGCACGACACCCGGCGCGAGGCGCGGGCCGGCACACCTGCTCGGGAGCAGGGCGGCGCGCACGTCGGCGGCGAGACGTCGGACAGCCGGGCGCGCCTCGGTGGCGCAGCCTCAGCCCGACGTCGTCTCCCGCTGCCCCGGATGGGCTGCGGAGCGGCGCCGGTACGACCACTCAACCAGACGCAGCCGCGAGCGCGTCCCTCAGGAGGGGGAGTGTCCGGTCACACCGGCGTCACGCCCGACCCGCGGTAGCTGCGCCGATAGGCGTTGGGGGCCACCCCGATGGCCGCGCGCAGGTGCTGGCGCAGCGAGGCCGGGGTGCCGAAGCCGGCGTCGGCGGCGACCCGGTCGACCGAGGCGTCGGTGGACTCCAGCAGCTGCCGGGCCAGCGCCAGGCGCTGGGCGGCCAGCCAGCGCAGCGGCGAGACGCCGGTCTCCTCGCGGAACCGCCGGGTGAACGTCCGCACGCTCATCCGGGCGTGCGCCGCCAGGTCGGCCAGGGTGAGCGGCTCGCCCAGGCGCTCGCCGGCCCAGGCGCGGGTGGCGGCCGTGCCCGCCCCGCCGGCGTCGGGCAGCGGCCGCTCGACGAACTGGGCCTGCCCGCCCTCCCGCCAGGGGGCGACGACGTTGCGCCGCGCGGCCCGGTTGGCGACGTCGCCGCCGTGGTCGCGGCGGACCAGGTGCAGCATCAGGTCGATGCCGGCGGCGTTGCCCGCGGAGGTCAGCACGTCGTCGTCGTCGACGAACAGCACGCCGGGGTCCAGCCGTACGGTGGGGAAGTGCCGCCGGAAGGCCTCGGCGTGCATCCAGTGGGTGGTGGCCGGGCGGTCGTGGAGCAGCCCGGCCGCGGCGAGCACGAACGCGCCGGTGCAGATCGACACCATGCGGGCGCCGCCGGCCGCGGCGGTGCGCAGCGCGCCCGCCAGCTCCTCGGGGACGGTCCCGTCGGTCATCGCCGGTCCGCCGTAGACCCCGGGGACGACGACCGTCCGTGCCGTCGCCAGGACCGACGCGTCGTGCTCGGGCAGCACGGCGAAGCCGGCCGACGTGCGCACCGGCCCGCCGTCCAGCGTCGCGACCCGGACCCGGTACAGGGGGCGCTCGTGGGCGTCGACGGCCGAGCCCAGCATCCGGTGCGGCAGCCCGAGCTCGAAGGCGATGCAGTTCGGCAGCGCGAGGACGACGACCTCGTGCCGGGCTCCCGCGGACGGCGGCGGTGACATGGCCGGACTCGGGCCTGGTGACATGGCCGGACTCGGGCCTGGTGACATGGCCGGACTCGGGCCTCGGGACATGGCCGGATGTTTGCACATGTTGGCCGTCGGGCCACTCGTCGGCTTCCTCCGGCGGAGGCGATGCTGTCCGGCGTGACCAGCACCGCCGCGCCCCCGCACGCCCCCGCCGCGAGGGCCCGGCGGATCCACCCGGCCTGGTGGGTCGCCGCGGTGACCTTCCTGGCCCTCGTCGGCGCCGCGGCCTTCCGGGCCGTGCCCGGGGTGCTGATCGACCCGCTGCGCGAGGAGTTCGGCTGGTCGGTGTCGACGATCTCCGCCGCCGTCGCGGTCAACATGGCGCTGTACGGGCTCACCGCGCCGTTCGCCGCCGCGCTGATGGAGAAGTTCGGCATCCGCCGCGTCGTCGTCTCGGCGCTGCTGCTCGTCGCCCTGGGGAGCGGGCTGACCGTCTTCATGACGGCGAGCTGGCAGCTGGTGCTGCTGTGGGGCGTGCTGGTGGGCCTGGGGGCCGGGTCGATGGCGCTGTCCCTGGTCGCCACGGTGACCGGCCGGTGGTTCGTGGCGCGCCGCGGGCTGGTGTCCGGCGTCCTCACCGCCGGGGGTGCGGCCGGTCAGCTGGTGTTCCTGCCGCTGGTCGCCTGGATCGACGGGACCTGGGGCTGGCGGGCGGCCTCCCTCGGCACGACGGCCGCGGCGCTGGCCGTCGTCCCGCTGGTGGCGTGGCTGCTGCGCGACCGCCCCCGCGACGTCGGCGCCGTCCCCTACGGCGGGACGGCGGCCGACGACGTCGACCCGGTCCGCGCCGGTGCCGCGCGCACCGCCGTCCAGGGGCTGGTCGCGGCGTCGCGGTCGCGGGCCTTCTGGCTGCTGTCCGGCGGCTTCTTCATCTGCGGGCTGTCGACCAACGGCCTGGTGCAGCCGCACTTCATCCCGGCGGCGCACGACCACGGCATGCCGGTGACGACGGCGGCCGGGCTGCTGGCGCTCGTCGGCGTCTTCGACATCGCCGGGACGGTGCTCTCCGGCTGGCTGACCGACCGGGTCGACCCGCGGCTGCTGCTGCTGGCCTACTACGGGCTGCGCGGCGCCTCGCTGTTCCTGCTGCCGGCGCTGTTCGGGCCCGACCTGCAGGCCAGCATGGTCGTGTTCATCGTCTTCTACGGCCTGGACTGGGTGGCCACCGTGCCGCCGACCCTCGCGCTGTGCCGGGAGCACTTCGGCGCCCGCGCCCCCGTGGTGTTCGGCTGGGTGTTCGCCGCCCACCAGGTCGGGTCGGCGTTCGCCGCGTTCGGGGGCGGCGTCATCCGCGACGTGACCGGGTCCTACGACCTGGCCTGGGTGCTGGCCGCCGGCCTCTGCCTGGCCGCGGCGCTGATGTCGGTGGCCATCACCCGCCCCACCCCGCCGCCCGCCGTCCCGCCCACCGTGCCCACGGACCCGCAGGCCGCCGCCGCCGACCAGGCCCACGGCTAGCGCCGGAGGTCGCCACTCTGCCGGCGTCCTCCGGGCGGTGCCGGCGGGATCCTCCCGGCACCGTCCGGAACCGACCGGCAGAGTGAGCGCCGGGTCCCCCTGGTCAGTCGCGGGAGCGCCGCCGGAACGCCGAGACGGCGAGCGGCGCGAAGACCGCCGTCAGCAGCAGCGACCAGCCGATCGAGACCAGGACCGGGTGCTGCAGCGGCCACGCGGCATCCGCGCCCGCGGCCGGTCCGTTCCCCCACAGCTCACGGCACGCCTGGGTGATGGCCGAGACCGGGTTCCACTCGGAGATCGTCCGCAACCAGGCCGGCATGCTCTCGGTCGGCACGAACGTGTTGGCCACGAAGGTCAGCGGGAACATGACGGTGAACATGAAGCCCTGGACGGCCTCGACGGTCCGCATCAGGGAGCCGACCCAGATGCCGAGCCAGATGAGGGCGAACCCGAACAGCAGCAGCAGCGCGAACGCGAGCACGCCGTCGACGACCCCGTTGCGCACCCGCCAGCCGATGAGCAGGCCGGTCACCGCCATGACGGCGACGCCGATGCTGGAGTGGATCAGGCTCGAGATGCTGCGCCCGACCAGCACCGCCGACCGGGGGACCGGCAGCGACTTGAACCGGTCGACGAACCCCTTCTGCAGGTCGCTGGTCAGCCCCATGGCCACGATGGCGGAGGAGAAGACCATGGTCTGCACCATGATCCCGGGGAGCAGGAACTCCTTGTAGTCGGCGCCCGGCGCCGTGATCGCCCCGCCGAAGACGTAGGCGAACAGCAGCACGAACATCACCGACTGCACGGTGACGTCGAGCAGCATCTCCGGCATGCGCCTGATGTGGACCAGGTTGCGCCAGACGATGGTCGTCGAGGCCCGCAGCAGCGACGGCGGGGAGATCTGGGGCCGGGTGGACCGGGTCCCCGGGGTGGTCTCGGTGGTGGTCACTGCGCGACTCCCTCGGTCGTCTGGTCGCTCGCGGACGACGGGTCGGCCCGGTGTCCGGTCAGGTGCAGGAAGACGTCGTCCAGGCTGGGCCGGGCCAGGCCGAGGTCGTCGAGCTCGATGCCGCTGCGCTCGAAGACAGCGGCGATCCGGGTCATGTCGCCCAGCCCGCCGGCCTGGGCCGTGAGCCGACGGCTGCCCCGCTCGACGTGCACCTCGGAGGAGTGCGACCGCATCAGCTCGGCGGCCTGGTCGAGGTCCGCCGCGGAGGTCAGGGTCACCACGACGCTGGCCTGACCGGCCCGGTCCTTGAGCTGCGTGGGTGTGCCGGCGGCGATCACCCGGCCCTTGTCGACCACGACGATCTCGTCGGCGAGGTGGTCGGCCTCCTCCAGGTACTGCGTCGTCAGCACCAGCGTGGTGCCCTCCCCGACGAGTTCGCGCAGCACCTCCCACAACCCCGATCGGCTCTGCGGGTCCAGCCCGGTGGTGGGCTCGTCGAGGAAGAGGATGGGTGGCGTCGCGAGCAGGCTCACCGCGAGGTCCAGGCGCCGGCGCATGCCCCCGGAGTAGGTCTTGGCCATCCGGTCGGCGGCGGCGGTGAGGTCGAAGCGGTCGAGGAGGTGCTCGCTGGCCTCGCGGACGTAGCTGCGGGACAGCCCGTAGAGGCCGCCGATCAGCCGGATGTTCTCCCGCCCGGTGAGCAGCTCGTCGACCGTGGCCGCCTGCCCGGTGAGGCCCATGCTGCGGCGGACGTCGTTCGGCTGCTCGCGGATGTCGAAGCCGGCCACCCGGCCGGTCCCGCTCGTCGGGACGCTCAGCGTGGTGAGCATCCGCACGAGCGTCGTCTTCCCGGCACCGTTGGGGCCGAGCAGGCCGAGGACGCTGCCCGTGGGGACGACGAAGCTGACGCCGTCGACCGCGCGGTTGTCCCCGAAGTGCTTGACGAGGTCGATCGCCTCGACGGCGGAGGAGGCGCTCACGTCGCCGCCTCCTGCCGGGGGTCAGGGGGTCGGGATCCGCGGTCCGCTGGCAGCGACATGGGCACAGGATGGGCCCTCCAGTGGACTGGAGGGCAAGGGCTTTTCCCTCAGACCGCGGCGGCCAGGGCGGGGTCGACGCTGCGGCCGGCGATGAGGTCCGCGGCCCGCTCGGCGATCATGATCGTCGGCGCGTTGGTGTTGCCCCGCACCAGCGTCGGCATGACCGAGGCGTCGACCACCCGCAGCCCCTCGACGCCGTGCACCCGCAGCTGGGGGTCGACGACCGAGGAGTCGTCGGTGCCCATCCGGCACGAGGACACCGGGTGGTACAGCGACTCGAGGGTGTCGCGGACCGCCTGGCGCAGCCCGCCCCGGGAGTGCACCGTGCCGCCCGGCGACCACTCCTCGGCGAGGACGGCGGCCAGCGGCCCGACCGAGGCGATCTCGCGGGCCTTCTCGACGCCGCAGACCAGGGCGTCGAGGTCCCGCTCGTCGGTGAGGTAGCCGGCGTCGACGGCCGGCGCCCACGTCGGGTCTGCCGAGCGCAGCCGCACCGACCCGCGGGAGTGCACGCGCACCAGCACCGCGGCCGCGGTGAACGCGTCGACGTCGGGGTCGACCTCCGCCTGCCGCCAGAACTTGACCGGCAGGAAGTGGTACTGCAGGTCGGGGGCGTCGAGGTCGGGCCGGGAGCGGGTGAACAGGCCGGCCTCGGCGAGGTTGGACGTGAGCGGCCCGCGGCGGGCGGCGAACCACTTCGCGTAGCCCGACGGCGACTCGGCCCGGAACAGCGAGTCGCCCGAGCGGGTGTGCCAGATGGTCGGCACGAGCGGGTGGTCCTGCAGCCCACCGCCCACACCGGGCAGGTCGTGCACCACGTCGACGCCGACCTCGCGCAGGTGCCCGCCGGGCCCGATGCCCGAGAGCATCAGCAGCTGCGGGGAGTTCACCGCGCCCCCGGCCAGCACGACCTCGGCGGCGGCGTGCGCCGTGTGCAGCTGCCCGCCGCGGCGGTACTCGACGCCGGTGGCCCGCCCGCCGGAGACCAGCACCCGGGTGGTGAGCGCGCCGGTCAGCACGGTCAGGTTGGGCCGGCCCGTCGCCGGGTGCAGGTAGGCGTCGGCCGCCGACCATCGCCGGCCGCGCTTCTGGGTGAGCTGGTAGAGGCCTGCGCCCTCCTGCTCGGCGCCGTTGAAGTCGTCGTTGCGCGGGTGGCCGGCCGCGACCGCCGACTCGACGGCGGCCCGCGACCAGGCGTGCGGCGAGCGCGGGTCCTCCACGCGCAGCGGCCCGTCGGTGCCGTGGAAGCGGTCGGCGCCCCGCGCGTTGTCCTCCATCCGCCGGAACAGCGGCAGCACGTGCTCGTAGGACCACGACGGGTCGCCGGTCAGCTCGGCCCACTCGTCGTAGTCGGCGGCCGCGCCGCGGATGTAGATCATCGCGTTGATCGACGACGAGCCGCCGAGCAGCTTGCCCCGCGGCCAGAACAGCCGGCGACCGCCCAGGCCCGGCTGCGGCTCGGTCGAGTAGTTCCAGTCCCGCCGGGTGCGCCAGACCTTGTAGAGCGCGGCCGGCACCTGCACCTCGAGGACGTCGTCGCTGCCGCCGGCCTCCAGCAGCAGCACCCGAAGCGTCGGGTCCTCGGTCAGCCGGCCGGCGAGCGCGCAGCCCGCCGATCCGGCCCCGACGACGACGACGTCGTACTCGTCGCTCACCGGTGCCGCCCGTGCACGAGGCCCATGACGCGGGCGAGCGCGTCGGTGGCCTGCGCCGGCCGGCCGAAGCTCATCAGGTCCACCGGCAGGGAGAACCGCTTGCGGGTGATCGCCTTGGCGCGGGTGAACTCCTTGAGCCCGTCCTCGCCGTGGATGCGGCCGAAGCCGCTCTCGCCGACCCCGCCGAAGGGCAGCGCCGGCACCGAGGCGAAGGTCAGCACCGAGTTGATCGAGGTCATGCCGCTCTTCATCCGGCGGGCCAGGTCCATGGCCCGGGCCTTGGACCCCGAGTAGACCGAGCCGGCCAGCCCGTGCGGGTTGGCGTTGGTGCGCTCCAGCGCCTCCTCGGCGTCGCGCACCCGGGTGATGGTGATCGTCGGGCCGAACGTCTCCTCGCGCACCGCGGCGGAGTCCTCGGGGGCGTCGACGACCACGGTGGGGGAGACGTAGCGCCCGTCGACCGTGCCGCCGACCAGCACCCGGCCTCCGGAGGCGGTGGCGTCGTCCAGGTGCCGGCGCACCACGTCGGTCTGCGAGGCCATCGTCATCGGCCCGTAGGCGGCGTCGTCGTCGGAGCCCGGGCGCAGGTCGCGCGCCTTGGCGGTGACCTCCTCGACGAACCGGTCGTAGACGGCGGAGGTGGCGTACACCCGCTCGATGCCGATGCACGTCTGCCCGGCGTTGCTCATCGCGCCCCAGACGGCGGCGTCGGCCGCGGCGGCCACGTTGGCGTCGTCGTCGACGATCATCGCGTCCTTGCCGCCGAGCTCCATGAGCACGGGCGTGAGGGTCTCGGCGCACGCGGCCATGACCTTGCGTCCCGTCGGCGCGGAGCCGGTGAAGGCCAGCTTGCCCACGCCGGCGCCGCACAGCGCGGCGCCGGTCTCGCCGAACCCGGTGACGACCTGCAGGGTGTCGACGGCGTCGGGGACGGCGGCCCGCCACGCCGCGGCCAGCCAGGCGCCGATGGCCGGCGTGTGCTCCGAGGGCTTGAAGACCACGGCGTTGCCGGCGGCCAGCGCGTAGGCGATCGAGCCCATCGGCGTGAACACCGGGTAGTTCCACGGGCCGATCACGCCGACGACGCCGAGCGGCTGGTACTCCAGGTACGCGGCGTGGTTGGCCGCCAGCATCCCGGCCGGCACGCGCCGCGGGCCGAGCACCTTGCGGGCGTGGTTGCCGGCCCAGGCGAGGTGGTCGACGGCCAGGGTGATCTCGAGGATCGCGTCGGCGTGGGTCTTGCCGTTCTCCCGGTGCACCAGGTCGGCCAGCTCGTGGATCCGCCGGGCCAGGTACCCGCGGAAGGCCGCGAGCCGGGTGCGGCGGCCGTCGTACCCGAGGTCGGCCCACGTGCCGGCGGCGGCGCGGGCGCGCGCGACGGTCTCGGCGACCGCCTCGGCGTCGTGCACGGGGAAGACACCGACGACGGCGCCGGTGGCCGGGTTCGTGGACTCGAAGGTCTGGGCGGTGGCGTGCCGGTCGACAGTCCCTGCGGTGGACGCGGTGACGGTGTCCAGCTCATCGGCGAGCGACATGTGGTGGACGTTACCGCCGTTGTTACCGGCGCGTAGCCCCGAGCCCGGACGGGCTCACGACGCCGCCGGCGCGGCCTCCAGCTCCTCGCGGTCGGACTCCAGGACGTCGGCGGCGGCGACCACGATGGCCGGGTCCGGCCGCCCGACCACCGCGTCGTCCTTGCCGTCGTACTGCGACCGGCACAGCAGGAAGCGCATCGCCTCCAGGCGCGCCCGCTTCTTGTCGTTGCTCTTGATCACCGTCCACGGCGCCCACGGGGTGTCGGTGGCGGCGAACATGGCCTCCTTGGCCGCGGTGTAGTCGTCCCAGCGGTCGAGGGAGGCCAGGTCGGTGGGGGAGAGCTTCCACTGCCGCACCGGGTCCAGCTGCCGGACGACGAAGCGGGTGCGCTGCTCGCGCCGGGAGACCGAGAACCAGAACTTGACCAGGGTGATGCCGCTGTCGACGAGCATCTTCTCGAAGTCCGGCGCCTGGCGCATGAACCGCTCGTACTGCTCCTCGGTGGCGTAGCCCATGACCCGCTCGACGCCGGCGCGGTTGTACCAGGAGCGGTCGAACAGCACGATCTCGCCGGCGGCCGGCAGGTGGGCGACGTAGCGCTGGAAGTACCACTGCGTCTGCTCGCGCTCCGACGGCTTGTCCAGGGCCACCACCCGCGCGCCGCGGGGGTTGAGGTGCTCGGTGAACCGCTTGATCGTGCCGCCCTTGCCGGCGGCGTCACGGCCCTCGAAGAGGACGACGACCTGCTGGCCGGTCTCCTTGACCCAGTTCTGGAAGCGCAGCAGCTGGATCTGCAGCCGGCGCTTCTCCCGCTCGTACTCCCCGCGGGGCAGCCGCTCCTCGTACGGGTACCCCTCCCGCCAGGTGTCGACCCGGCGGCCGTCGGGGCCGTACAGCTCGCCGTCGTCGTCCCAGTCCTCGTCGGAGTCGACGTCGGGCAGGGACTGCAGGCGGTACTGCGACAGGTCGATGGCCGAGGCGAGGGACGGGGCGCTGGCGGTCACCCCGGCGCAGTACCCCGTCGTGCACGCCGGGCACGCACGGGGGCGCCCGGTATCGCGCTGCCATGCTGGCGCCGTGGCCGAGACGCGCACGCCCGACCCGTTCGGCTCGGCGCAGGTGCGCGAGCGGGTGCTCGCCACCTGGTCGGCCTCCCCGGCGCGGTTCCGCGAGGACGCCAACGCCGAGGAGGACCTGGTCCGCGGCGGCTACCGCGACCGGCTGCTGGTCGAGCTGGCGCAGAACGCCGCCGACGCCGCGGTGCGGGGCGGGGTCCCCGGCCGGCTGCGCCTGGAGCTCACCACCGGCGACGCGGAGGTGCTGCGCGCGGCGAACACCGGGGCGCCGCTGGACGCCGCCGGGGTGGAGGGGCTGGCCACCCTGCGGGCCTCGGCCAAGCGCGACGACGCCGACAGCGTCGGCCGCTTCGGCGTCGGCTTCGCCGCGGTGCTCGCGGTGTCCGACGAGCCGGCCGTGGTCTCGACGTCGGGCGGGCTGCGGTTCAGCGCGGCGCGGACCCGCGCGGAGGTCTCCGCGGTCCCGGTGCTGGCCGGGGAGGTGGCCCGGCGCGACGGCGGGGTGCCGGTGCTGCGGCTGCCCTGGCCGGCCGACGGGGACCCGCCGGAGGGGTACGCGACCGAGGTCGTGCTCCCGCTGCGGGCCGGCGCGCGGTCGGCCGTGCGCGCGGCCCTGGACGGCCTGAGCGCCGAGCTGCTGCTCGCGCTGCCCGGGCTGACCGAGGTCGAGGTCACCGTCGACGGCGCCGTCCGGGTGCTGGGCTGCGCGCGGGACGGGCACACCGCCCGGCTCACCGACGGCGCGCGGACGACGACGTGGCGGCTGGCCGAGCGCTCCGGTGAGCTGCCCGCGGAGCTGCTGGCCGAGCGGGCGGTCGAGGAGCGCGCCCGGCGGTGGTTCACCGTCACCTGGGCGGTGCCGCTGGACGACGACGGCCGCCCGGTCCCGCTGCCCCTGCCGCAGGCCGTGCACGCGCCGACGCCCAGCGACGAGCCGCTGTCGCTGCCGGCCCGGCTGCTGGCGCCCCTCCCGCTGGGCCCGGACCGGCGGCACGTGCTGCCCGGCCCGGTGACCGACGCGCTGGTCGCCGCGGCCGCCGACGCCTACACCGACCTGGTGGCCGCGCTGGCGGCACCGCCGGACGCCGACCCGGCGGTGCTGGCGCTCGTGCCGCGGGTCGGGCTGGCCGCCGCCGCGCTCGACGCCGCGCTGGGCACGGCGGTCCTCGACCGTCTGCGCGGGGCCGCCTGGCTGCCGGTCGCCGGGCACGCCGGCACCCGGCAGCCGCCCGGCCGCGCCGCGGCGCTGGCCGAGCCGGAGCCCGCGCGGGTGACGGCACTAGTCGACGTCGTCCCCGGGCTGCTGCCCGAGGAGTGGTCCCGCCGGTCGTCCGCGCCGGCGCTGGCCGCGCTGGGCGTGCGCCGCGTGGGCACGGCCGAGGTGGTCGAGGCGGTGACGGGGGTCGACCGCCCGGCCGGCTGGTGGGCGCAGCTGTACGCCGCGCTCGACGGCGTGCCGGCCGAGGAGCTCGGTGCCCTGCCGGTGCCGCTCGCCGACGGCCGGACCGCGCCGGGTCCCGCGGGGGTGCTGCTGCCCGAACCGGGCCTGCCGGTGGCGGACCTGGGACCGCTGCGGCTGCGGCTGGCCGACCCCGCGGCCGCCGGTCCGGCCCCCGCCCGCCGGCTGCTCGAGCGGCTGGGCGCCCGACCGGCCACCGCCGCCTCGGTGCTGGCCGACCCCGCGGTGCGGGCCGCCGTCGAGGAGTCGGTCGACGCGGTGGAGGACGGGACCGAGGAGGACCCGGGCGCGCTGGCCGACGCGGTGCTGGCCCTGGTGGCCGCCGCGGGGCCCGCCCCGGGGGAGCTGCCGTGGCTGGCCGAGCTGGCGCTGCCCGACGCGGCCGGGGGCTGGGCGCCGGCCGGGGAGCTGCTGCTCCCGGGCTCGCGGTTCGCCGACGTGCTCGCCGACGGCGCGCTGGGGGTGCTGGACCCGGCGACGGCGGCCGCGCACGACCCGGCCGTGCTGCGTGCCGCCGGCGTGCTCGACTCCTTCGCCGTCGTCTCCGCCGACGACCCGGAGGACCTCGACGTCGACGCGGCGGGGGACTGGGCCGACGCCGTCCTCGACCGGCTGCCGCCCGGGGCGCCGCCGCCGGTCTGGCCGCCGGTGACCGCCGTCCGGGACCTGGAGCTGGTCACCGACTGGGCCCGCGCGCTGCCGATGCTGGCCGCCCTGCCGGGAGCGGCCCGGACCGACGTGCGGCTCGGGGACACCGCCGTGCCGGGTTACCTGCGGTGGTGGCTGCGCGGCCGGCCGGTGCTCGACGGGCGGCGCCCCGGCCGGCTGCGGGCGCCGGACGGCGCGGAGTTACAGGGACTGTACGAAGCCGCGCAGGCGCCGCCGGAGGTGCTGGCCCTGCTCGCGCCGCCGGCCACGGTCGACGACGTGCTGGCCGACCCGGACGCCGCGGTCGAGCTGCTGGACCGGCTCGGGGACCCGGCCCGCGCGGTGCGCGCCGACGTCCTCCGCACGGTGTACGCGCGCCTGGCGACCGCGCTGGACGGGCTGGACGTCGCGCCGCCGGCCCGGGTGCGGGTGGCGCCGGACCGCGTGGCCGACCCCGAGCGGGAGCGGGTGCTGGTCCTGGACGTGCCGTGGCTGTACCCGCTGGTCGACGGCGTCGTCGTCCCCGCCGGGGGCGCCCCCGGACCGGTCGCCGACCTGCTCGACCTGCCGCTGGCCGGGGAGGAGGTCCGGGCGACCGTCGACGGCCGGCCCGACCGCGTCCTGCGCTGGGCGGACCTGCCGGGCGCGACGCTGGCGGCGGCCCGGCTGGGGGTGCCGGAGCTAGCCGGCGAGGTCGCGGTGCACGACCGGCTGACCGCCGGCGGCCGGCCGGTGCCGTGGTGGCCGGGGGAGGCCCGCGACCGCGTCGACGGCAGCCCGGCCGCCCTCGGCCGGGCGCTCGCGTGGCGTGCCGGGGCGTGGCCGCTGCGCCAGGCGCTGGCCGAGGCGTTCGCCGGACCCGACCGGGCTGCGGCGCTGGCCGCGGAGGACGGCGTCGGGGCCTGAGCCGCGAGCACCCCGCCGGCGCGGAGCCGGCGGGGTGCGGGGACGCGGTCAGCGGGTCGGTGGCGGGTGGGTGGCGGGTCTACTTCCAGCGCGGGATGGCGTGCGCGCCGGGCGCGTGCCCGTGCGGAGCGGGCCGGCCGCCCCGCCCGCCGCCGCCCGGACCACCGGACGGCACCCGGCCGGTGGTCCGCCAGCAGCGGTACAGGGAGAGCCACAGCTCGGCCGTCAGCTCGCCCACCCGGGTGGTGGGGGACAGGCCGGCCGAGGCCAGCCAGCGGATGCCGGTGCCACCGGGCAGCTGGGCGCGGAGCACGGGCCCGAGCGCGGACGACGGCGCCGACAGGACGGCGTGCGCGAGGCGCTCGAAGTCCGCGGCCTCGGCGGCCGGGAGGCCGTCGCGGGCCTGGGCGGCGGGGGCGGGCAGGGCGTGCAGAGGGCGTGACACGGGGACCTCCGGGGGAGGTGCGGGCCGGTGCGCGGGCAGCCGGCAGCCGTTCGAGGGGGTGGTGGCGGACGCGCCGGAGCGCGACGGCGGGGAGCTCGGCTCGACCCGCGGGGCTCTGCTGGAGGGGATCAGGAGCGCATGGACAGGACGGTAGGGACGCCCGGCCGCGGCGTCCACCGCATTTACGCGGCGGCGTCCCCGCCGCCGGACCGGCCGGCCCTGCGCGCCTGGTGCGCCTCCCACCGGGCGCGGTCGCGCGCACGGGCGCCGGCCTGGCGGGCCCACTTCTCCTTGCGCCGCCGGGCCCGCTCCATCTCCCGCTCCTCGTAGCTGGAGTGCCGGTCCCAGTCGGCGGCGGCGACGGTGAGGGCCACGAGGGCGCCACCGAAGATCGCGACGGCCGCCCCCAGGACCGGGTCGAGCAGCAGGAAGGTCGCCGCCGTGGCGACCGCCCACACGGCGATCCCGATCCCCAGTCGTCTGCGCACGGGGCCAGTATCGTCCCCGCCGCCAGGTGGCCGGGAGGTGTCGACCGGGTGACCGCGGCCCACCACCCTTGTCACCGCACCGGGGTGTCCGTAGCGTGGGGCCGCGCGGTTCAACAGCAAGCCGCTGAACCGCCGCCGAGCTCCTCGCCGTGCCGCACCCGCTCGGGTCGCGGTCTCCGTACGGGCCCGCCCCTCCGAGAGGCGTCTCGTGACCGCTCCCTGGACCGGCCCCCCGTTCTCCGAGCTCATCTCCGTGACCACCACGCGCAGCGCCTCCGGCGCCCGCGTCACCGTCGGCGGTGAGGTCGACTGCTCGACCGCGCCCCGGCTGAGCGCCTGCATCGAGAGCTGCCTGGCCGCCGCGCCCGCCGAGCTGGTGGTCGACCTCAGCGAGGTCACCTTCCTCGACTCGGCCGGTCTGCACGCACTCGTCACCGCGCACGGGCGGGCCCAGGGCCTCGGCGTCCGGCTACGCGTGCTGGTCGCCACCCGCGCCGTCCTCCGCCCGATCCAGGTGACCGGCCTCGAGCAGGTCCTGGGCGTGGAGCGGGTCGAGACCGGGGTCGGCGCGGCCTGATCCCGGCGGGCCGCCTCCCAGGAGGGACCCGGCGGCACGTCCCGTACGCGGCGGTGGACACTCGGGACGCCCAGGCGACCCGCCCGCGTCGCCGCCGTCGAGGAGGTCCCCGTGCGTGATGCCGTCATCTGTGAGCCCCTGCGGACGCCCGTCGGGGGCTTCGGCGGGTCCCTGCGCGACGTCCCGGTCCAGGACCTCGCCAGCACCGTCGTCAAGGCGCTCCTGGAGCGCTCCGGCCTCCCGCCGGAGTCGGTGGACGACGTCCTGCTCGGCAACTGCTACCCGACCATGGAGGCGCCGGCGATCGGCCGCGTCGCCGCCCTGGACGCCGGCCTGCCGGTGACCGCCTCGGGTCTGCAGATCGACCGCCGCTGCGGCTCGGGCCTGCAGGCGGTGCTCTACGCGGCGATGTCGGTGCAGACCGGCGCCGCCGAGGTCGTGCTGGCCGGGGGCGCGGAGTCGATGAGCAACGCCCCGTTCTACTCGACCGCGATGCGCTGGGGCGTCAAGGCCGGGCCTGGGGTGCTGCTGCAGGACGGGCTGGCCCGCGGCCGCGTCACCGCCGGCGGCGTCCACCACCCGGTGCCCGGCGGGATGATCGAGACGGCCGAGAACCTGCGCCGCGAGTACCGGATCGGCCGCGAGGAGCAGGACGAGTTCGCCGTCCGCAGCCACCAGAGGGCCGCCGCCGCCACGGCGGAGGGCCGGTTCGCCGACGAGATCGTGCCGGTGACCGTGAAGGGCCGGAAGGGCGACACCGTCGTCGACCGCGACGAGCACATCCGCCCCGACGCGAGCGTCGAGACCCTGGCGAAGCTGCGGCCGATCATGGGCAAGCAGGACGACGAGGCCACCGTCACCGCCGGCAACGCCAGCGGGCAGAACGACGGCGCCGCGGTCTGCATCGTCACCTCGCCGGAGAAGGCCGCCGAGCTCGGCCTGCGCCCGCTGGCCCGCCTGGTCTCCTGGGCGGTCGCCGGCGTGCCGCCCAAGACGATGGGCATCGGCCCGGTGCCGGCCACCGCCCGGGCGCTGGCCCAGGCCGAGGTGAAGCTCTCCGACGTCGACCTCATCGAGCTCAACGAGGCCTTCGCCAGCCAGGTCCTCGCCTGCACCCGCGAGTGGGGCTTCACCGACAGCGACTTCGAGCGGGTGAACGTCAACGGCTCGGGCATCTCGCTGGGCCACCCGGTCGGCGCCACCGGCGGCCGCATCCTCGCCACGCTGACCCGCGAGATGGCGCGCCGCGAGGCCCGCTACGGCCTGGAGACCATGTGCATCGGCGGCGGCCAGGGCCTGGCCGCGCTGTTCGAGCGCGTGTAGGACCCCGAGCCCCCACCCCCGCACGCCCGCGGCAGGCCCCGTCCCGGGGCCGTGCTGCGCGGACCCCCGTCAGCAGTACAGAGAAGGAGCGAGCATGAGCGAGTCCACCCAGCGCGTGGCGATCGTGACCGGCGCGGCGCGCGGCATCGGCGCCGCCACGGCCGTCCGTCTGGCCGCCGACGGGTTCGCCGTCGCGGTCGTCGACCTGGAGGAGTCCGCGGCCAAGGGCACGGTGGAGGCGATCGAGGCCGCCGGCGGGCGCGCACTCGCGGTCGGCGCCGACGTCAGCGACGCCGGGCAGGTCACCGCCGCCGTCGACCGGATCGCCGCCGAGCTCGGCCCGCCGGTCGTCCTGGTGAACAACGCCGGCGTCACCCGCGACAACATGCTGTTCAAGATGAGCGACAGCGACTGGGACGTCGTCATGGCGGTGCACCTGCGCGGGTCGTTCCTCATGACCCGGGCGGCGCAGAAGCACATGATCGACGCGAAGTGGGGCCGGATCGTCAACCTGTCCTCGACCTCGGCGCTGGGCAACCGCGGCCAGGCCAACTACGCGGCGGCCAAGGCCGGCCTGCAGGGCTTCACCAAGACGATCGCCATCGAGCTCGGCAAGTTCGGCGTCACGGCGAACTCCATCGCCCCCGGCTTCATCCAGACGGAGATGACCAAGGCGACCGCCGAGCGCATCGGGCGGGACTGGGAGGAGTACGTCGCCGAGCGCGCGGCGGCGATCCCGGTGGCCCGGGGCGGGCTGCCCGAGGACATCGCCCACGCGGTGTCCTACTTCGTCAGCGAGGGCGCGGGCTTCGTCTCCGGTCAGGTCCTCTACGTCGCCGGCGGCCCTCGCAACTAGGAGCCCGAGGGCAGTACGGCGCCGGGGGACTCAGCTCGACGGGTCGCGGTCGGGGTACCGCGCGCGGGCCAGGGCGTACAGCCCGAACGCCGCGAACCCGGCCGCGACCCCGCCGAGCAGCCACGGTCCGGCGCCGGTGCCGGCCATGGCGGTCATGGCGCCGTCCAGGCCGGTGGCGGTGGAGACGTCGGCCGAGGCCGCCGCCCGCCAGAGCAGGACGCCGACCAGGCCGAAGGCCACGCCCTTGGCGAGGTACCCGATCCGGCCGACCACCTCGATCACCGGTTCCCACCGGTCGGGCGCGGCCGGCAGGTCGATGTCGCGCATGAAGCCGCCGGTCACCCCGCGGGAGAGGGTGTAGAGCCCGACCGCCACGACGGCGACGGCGACGGTCTCCACGGCGAACGTGCCGCCGGGCACCTCCAGGGCGTCGTCGGTGAGCTCCTGCAGCCGCTCGTCGGCCTCGTAGCCCGCGCCGGCGGCGAACAGCAGCCCGGTGACCCCGAAGACGGCGTAGACGACCGCCTTGGCCAGGCACTTGGCGCAGACGACCGCGGTGCGCAGCCGGTGCTCGGGGTGCAGCAGCCCGCGCCACCACAGCAGCACCTCGCCGGCCTGCCACAGGGCCAGGGAGAGCAGGCCGAGCCCGATCGCCCACAGCAGCACCCGGCCACCGGGGCCGTCGGCCACCGTCTGCAGCGCGCCGGTCTGGTCGGCGTCCACCCCGTTGATGCCGCGGGCCATCTGCACCGCCAGCCAGGCGATGAGCAGATGCAGCAGCCCGTAGGCGACCAGGCCGGCGCGGGCCAGCGCCCGCAGCACGGGGTGGTCGGTGACCTCGCGCGCCCGCTCGAGCGCCCCGGTGACGCGGGTCAGCAGGGCACGGGCGGCGGGCACGCGACGATCCTGCTGGGCCGGGCTCAGGTCCGCTCGGGGTACTTCGCCCGGATGAGGCAGAAGACACCGAACGCCGCGATGCCGAGCGCGACGAGCGTCAGCAGGAACTGGCCGAAGGGGGCGTCGAGCACGGTGCGCAGGGCGCCGTCCAGGCCGCTGGCCTTGGCCGGGTCGAAGGTGACGGCGGCGTAGACGAACAGGCCGCCGACGAGGGCGAGGGCGACGCCCTTGCCGGGGAAGCCGACCAGGCCGACCCTCTCGACCAGCCGCCGGGTGCCGGCGGGGGCGCCGCTGAGGTCCAGCTGCTTCATGAACCGCCGCGAGACGCCCTTGTAGACGTGGTACACCCCGACGCCGATGACCACGAGCCCGACGAGGCCGACCAGCCAGCGCCCGGCCGGCCACCCGAAGACGCCGGCGGTCTGCTGCTGTTGCTGACCGGAGCTCGAGCCGCCCGACCCGGTGGCGAACCGGATGGCCAGGACGGCGAGCGCGGCGTAGACCACGGCCTTGGCCACCGACTTGGCCGTCTTGGTCACGGCCTTCTTGCGGGCCTCGCCGGACGCCGAGAGCCCGTGCCGCCAGCGCAGCACCTCGGCCAGCTGCCAGACGGCGAGCGCGATCATCCCTATCGCGACGATCCACAGCAGCGGCTTGCCGAGCGTGGAGTCGGCGAGCGTCTGCATGGCGCCGGACTGGTCGGCGGATCCGCCGCCCCCGCCCCACGCCAGCTGGAGCGCCAGCCACGCGATCAGCAGGTGGACCACGCCGTAGGCGATCAACCCCACCCGCGCCAGGTTCTCCAGGGCGTCGCTGTTGCCCGCCCGGTCGGCCGCGTTCATCGGTGAGCCGACGGTCATCACGACACCCCTGTCCTCAAGGCCCCCGTATACGCGTCGAATCTGACACAGCGCAGATCACCGCGCCCGGCGAGCCGCCGGACGTCCGCCGGCCGGGTGGGACACTGGTCGGCGTGGTGAGCGGAACGGCGACGGCGGCGGCGCAGGCGGACCCGGAGGTGGCCCGGCGGGCCTGGCCCCGGTGGCTGGCACTGGGCGTCGCCCTGGTGGCCGTCGCGGTGGCCGCGGCGCTGTGGACCTCCGGCGGCGCACGGCTGCTGCTCGCCGCGCTCGGGCTCTTCGCCGCCGTCCGGGGCGCGGTGCTCGTCGCCGGGTCCGGCACGGCCGGGCTGGACCCACGGGTGCGCGGCCTGGGTGCCGGCACGGCGGTCGCGGGGGTCGCCGCCCTGGCGCTGGCCGCCGTCCCCGGGGCGCTGGCCGGCTGGGTCCTGCTCGTCGCGACGCCGCTGGCCCTGCTGGCCGTCTCGCTGGTGCTGCTGGCCCGGGGCGGCGTGGCCCGCCGCGGTGGACTGGTCGCGCTGGTGTGGTCGTCGCTGGTCACCGTGCTGCTCGTGGGCACCGGCGTGGCCACCGACTGGGAGCGGGCCCGGGGCGGGGCGACGCTGGTCGCGGCGTTCGCGGTCGCCGTCCTCGGCCTGGTCCTGGTGACCGGCTCCGCCGGGCTGCGCGCCGCGGCCGCCCGCCCTGCGCCGCCGCAGCCGGCCGGGTGCGCCGGCTGCGCGTGCTCCGGCGGCGGGTGCGGCATCCCCCGCGCCGACTGAGCCCCCGGCCTCGCCCGGGCGGGCGCCGGACGCGCCTCGGCCGGTCGCCGGCCGGTCGCCTCAGCGCACCGCCCACACGACGGCGTCGTCGTCGCAGACGCCACTGACCCACACGCCGCCGTCCGCCGCGACAGCGACGTCGTCCACCGCGCCCTCCCGGCACAGGTCCACCGTGTCCGTGGTCCCCGCACCGAGGTCCGCGACCACCAGGGTCGCGTACGGCGCCCCCCGCTCGCGCACGGCCAGGTACGCCGTCGCGCCGGCCGCGTCGACGGCGTAGCCGCCGGGGTCGATGGCCTCGGGGAGTTCCTCGACCGTGGTGACCACGTCGGCGGTCGCGGTCACCAGCCGCAGCACCTGGCCGGCGACCCGGCCCGTGGCCACGAGGGCGACCGCGGTGCCGTCGGCGAGGACGGCGACCTCGAACGTCGTGCTGTAGGCGTCCTCGTCCGGCGCGAGTTCGACCTGCTCGCCGATCGGGGCGAGGCCGGCGTCCCAGCGGGCGAGGACGGCGGTCGAGTCGTCCTCCCCGCCGGGGACGACGACGTCCGCGGTGGTCACCACACCGCCGTCCGGCAGCGCCGCCAGGGCGCGCGGGACCACCCGCGTGCCGCCGGGGCGGGTCAGCTCCACCTCGGCCCGCACCTGGCCGTCGAGGGTGCCGACGGCGAGCAGGACGGCGAGGTCGGCCGCCGTCCGCACGAGCAGGTACACCACCTCGCCGTCGGGGGAGAGGACGGCGTCCACCTCCTGGGCGCCGACGAGCGCGGGGGAGCGGAACGGGACGGTGACGACCGAGTCGGTCAGCACGAGGGCGCCGATCGCCCCGCCGACGTCGCCGACGAGCACCGTCGTCTCGCCGTCCGGGCCGGTGGCGACCAGCACCGGGTCCCCGACCGCCGGCACGACCGACTCGTCGAGCACCCCCGGCTCGTCGGGGCCGCTGCCCGGGCCCTCGGGCGTGATCAGCCCGAGCGAGACGAGCGCGCCCAGGTACCCCGCCTCGTCCGTCGGCTCGCGGAGCAGCGCGACCACCTCGTCGTCGCCCTGCGGGGCCAGGAGCGCCGCCCGCCCGTTCTCGGTCGGCGGCCCGGGGAGGCGCACGGTGCTCGGGTCCGGACCGGGCGTCGGTGTCGGTACAGCCCGCGGCGCGTCGACGCCGCGGGGCGTGGCCGATCCGGCGGTCTCGTGGGTGCACGCCGTCAGCAGGAGAGCGGCCGCGCACGCGCCCGCGACGGAGAGGGAGCGGGTTCTCATGCGGCCAGCCTGGGGACCGGTGCTTGGGCGGTGCTGGCACCGCGCTTGTGCCCGTTCCGCGCCGGCTGGTGCGGGTACGCCGGAGGGCATGGGGGGACACGTCTTCGTCGTCGGGGCCGACCTCACGCGACTGTCCTGCGACGACGTCCTGGTGCCCACCGGCCGCGAGCTGCGGATCGCGCCCAGCTGGCGACGACTCGTGCCCGCCGAGCTGGTGACGGCCGACGACCCCGAGGGCCTGTGCCTGGGTCTCCGGTGGTCGGGGGAGGAGCGGGTGCTCCAGCTGCCCGGCGACCCGTGCGTGTGGCTGGTCGACACGGTGGACCACGAGGGTCGGGGGCTGCCCTGGCTGCTCGACGGCGCCCGCGAGGCGCTGGCCGCCGTCGCCGCCCGCCCGGTGGAGCGGCCGCGGCACGGCCGGGCGCGACGGCTGGTCGGCCTGCCCGCGCTCGGCACCGGCTGGGGCGGGGCGGCCGGTGCCCGCGGGGAGCTGCTGCGGCAGCTGCTGCCGGTGCTGCGCGAGGCCGCCGACGAGCACGGGTTCGACGTCGCCCTGGTGCTCCGCGGCCCCAGCGACCTGGCCGCCGCCCAGCGGGTCCGGCGGGGTCAGGACGGCGGGTGGGACCTGCCCGGGCCGCTGGTGCGGGTGGCCGAGGAGCTCGGCGAGAAGGCGCGGCGGGGCCAGCTGGCGCTGTTCGTCGGCGCCGGGGTGAGCGCAGCGGCCGGCCTGCCCACCTGGGAGCAGCTGCTCGACGAGCTGGCCGCCGCCTCCGGGCTGGACGACGAGCTACGGGCCGGCCTCTCCCTGATGCCCGCCCAGGACTCGGCCGCGCTGCTCGCCCGGGAGCTGGGCCGCGACCGGATGGAGGCGTTCATGGAGGAGCGCTTCGGGCCCGGCCGGTACGCGCTGGCGCACGCCCTCGTGGCCCTGCTGCCGGTGCAGGAGTTCGTCACCACCAACTACGACCCGCTGGTGGAGCTCGCCGCGGCCGACGTGGGCCGCGAGCTGCGGGTGCTGCCGTTCGAGGAGCCGACGCCCGGCGCGCCCTGGCTGCTCAAGCTGCACGGGGACGCCGCGCACCCGGAGAGCGTGGTGCTGACCCGCGAGGAGTACCTGGAGTCCGGCGACACCCGGGCCGCGCTGGCCGGTGTGCTGCACTCGCTCCTGCTGACCCGGCACGTGCTCTTCGTCGGCACGTCGATGCTCGACGACGATCTCATCCGCATCGCCCACCAGGTGCGGCGTGCCGCCCGCGGGCACGGCGGCGGACGGCGGGCCGGCACGGTGCTGGCCCTGCGCGAGGACCGGGCCCGCAGCCGGCTGTGGGAGCAGGACGTGACGACCGTGGCGATGTCGCCCGCCGATGCCTCCCCGGCCGAGGCCGCGCGCCGGCTCGAGGTGCTCATGGACCTCGTGGGCTGCCTGTCGACGCCGCCGACCGGCTACCTGCTCGACCCCGCCTACCGCGGCCTGCTCGACGAGGAGGAGCGCGGCCTCGCGGAGGTCCTGCAGGACGTGGCGGCGCGGATGCCGGAGGACGGCGGGCGGACGTCGGCCGCGGCGGAGGTCGCCGCCCTGCTGCGCCGGCTCGGGCACGGCAGCTCGGCGGGCCGGCCCACCGGGGCGGGTCGGGAGGGGAGCCCCGTGGACCAGGCCACGGACCGCCGCGACGACCGCACGCAGGAGCAGCGCCCCGGCTGATACGGGAACGAGGTGGACCGGACGCCGCCGCGGCACCTACCGTGCCGGTGCTCGTGACACCCCCGAGGAGGTGAGACCCGTGGACGCTGCCTCAACGGGTGCTCTCCCTCGGCGGTCCGGTGGCGACTGAGTGTCGCCGGGAGCGATGCGTCACGACGGACGCCCGCAGGCCTCGGGTGATTGAAGGACCTCGTGGACACCTGTGTCCCTGAGCGGCCTACTAGGGGACACAACCAGGCACTCCTGCGTCGGCTTTCGTTGCCCCGTAGCGTCCATGCGCCGCCGTCCCTCTGACGAGCAGCGGCTCATCGCTCTGGGAGGCC
The DNA here is from genome assembly GCF_019799925.1 of Blastococcus sp. CPCC 205250. GTDB lineage: Bacteria > Actinomycetota > Actinomycetes > Mycobacteriales > Geodermatophilaceae > Trujillonella. The sequence goes on from NZ_JABGCG010000015.1 coordinate 116,009, forward strand.
CCTTGATCGACGTCGAACTGCCGGAAGGTCCGGACGCCACCGCGCTGCCTCGCGGATTCGCCACCTGTTTGGCGTCGGTCACCGAGATGCCGGTGGGCGACCTGCCCCTGCCCGATGACGACCTGGCGCACGCTCTGGGCGCGTGGCGCACCTGGCTGGCCGAGCGCGGCTCGGGACTGGTGCCGATCGCCGACCCAGTGCGCTTCCAGTGGGCCGGCTGGTGGATCGCCGTCGTGGATGCCGCCGACCCAGCCGTCGGAGCCGGAGTCGGCGCGCCCGGCGTGGCTGTGCTGGCCTTCGGTACCCCGCCGGGCGTCGTCCTGAGCCCCCAGGCCCCGGCGCTGCTAGGCCGGGCGACTGCCGAACTGCGCATCACTGAGGCCTACGCCGTTGCCTCCCTCGATCCGGCACTCCGCCCTTCCTCGACCGTGCCCGACGTGCACGGCACGGTCGAGGGCTTGGCCGTCGCGCCCGCGGCCGAGGCGCCGATGCAGCTGCTGGAGGTCGCGCAGGCGCGCGCTGGCCGGGGACTCGAGGGAGACCGCTACGCCACGCGTGCCGGCACGTTCAGCCCTCGCGCCGGCCACCGCCCCGGATATGATCTGACCCTGATCGCCGCCGAGACCCTCGACGAGATGGCCGCGGCTGGCCAGCAGCTGGACTTCGCCGGTACCAGACGCAACGTCCTCACCCGCGGCATCGACGTCAATGCCCTGGTCGGACACACCTTCCTCCTCGGCACCGTGCTCTGCGCCGGTAGACGACTGTGTGAGCCCTGCGTCCATCTCGACCGGCTCAGCGGGCCCGGGATCCTGCGGCCGCTGATCCACCGCGGCGGACTACGTGTCGACATCCTCTCCGATGGGGAGATCCGTCTCGGAGAGCAAATCTCCCTCGTCTGACCTCTCCGGGAGGTTGTTCCAAAGGCCGCCTTCAGGGCGACTGTCTTGCCGACGGCCGCAGTGGGCCGGGCCGGGCGCGCGCCTGTGCCCCGCGGCTGGGGTCGGCCGCGGGGCGGCGGTCGTGCGGGTCGTCAGGCGTGCAGTGGTGGGTGGACGAGGATCTCGGTGCCGTCGGGGCGGTAGGTGCGCCACCGACTGCCCGGGGGCGCGCCGTCGTCGCGTTCGACGCGGAAGCCGTGGTGGACCTTGGTGTGGTGGCGTTCGCACAGCAGCGCGGCGTTGTCGAGAGACGTCTGGCCGCCGTGTGCCCACTCGACCAGGTGGTGGACGTCGCAGAACCAGCGCGGTGCTTCGCAGCCGGCGAACACGCAGTGCTCGTCGCGCAGCTCGACCGCGGCACGGATGTGTGGCGGGACCACCCGCTGCTCCCGGCCGACGTCGGTGGGCAGCCCGTTGCCGTCCAGCCGCAGCAGCCGCACGCTGCTGTCGCAGGCGATCCAGCGGGCGCGGGAGGCGGACAGCGAGGCGCCGGTTCCGGTGTGCGCTGCAGCCGGGCCGGTGGCCTGGTCGACCAGGTCTCGCCCGTCGATGGTCACGATCACGTGCGGTTTGACGGTGCGCAGCACCGGCAGCTGCCCGGACGCCAGCGCCAGGTCGGCCAGCTGCACCAGCGCGTCCCCGCCGCGCTGGGCGCGGGAGCGCACATCGCCGGCGCAGCGGCCGGCGGCGGCGATCGACTCCAGCGCGGTGGCGATCTTCTGGCCGCCGACCGCATCGAGGGTGCCGCCGATCGTCCACGTCCCGTCCGGGTGCTGCACCAAGGTCAGTGCACGCTCCTCGGTCGGGTCGGGCTCGGGCCCGTCGGGGTCGAGCTTCGCCAGGTACTCGCCGACCGCGCGCTGCAGGTCCCGGTGGGTGCCGCGGCAGGCCAGCTCGACCAGCGCGGCCTCCACCGCGCCCACGTCGATGCCCTGCGCGGCGGCCAGCTCCAGGTGGGCCGGCTTGGCGATCTGGGCGATCACCTCCACCTGATCAGCGCCCATCTCCCCGGCCGCGAACGCCGCCTCCGTCGCGGGTAGTTGCTCCAGTGCCCGGCCCTGCGCCACGATCCGGCCGGCGAAGGCGCCGGACACCCGCGCGTGCCCGCGTAGCCACGTCCGCACGTTCTTGGCGCCGTCGTGCTCGGGTGCCGAGCGGACGTCGGCGCGCCGGGCCATGCGGGTGAGCTGCGCGCTGATGCGGTTGGCGGCGACCACGAGGTCACGCAGCTGGTCGAGCAGGACGCCGTCGGAGAGCTCGTCGAGGTCCACGCCGGCCAGCGAGTCGAGTGCCGACTGCAGCTCGCCCATGATGCCTCCGACCAGTTCGAATGTGTGTTCGATTCTACCGGTCGAGTGGAGAGCCTGCACCATGAATCCCCAGGTCAGGCGCGTGTCCACAGACGGCCGGGGGGCATTGACACGACGAGTCCGTGTCAGGACGCCGGGCCCTGGGCAGTCCGGATCCCATGCGCCTGGAGAACTCCCCGCTGCTGTTCGCCAAGGGGTACGGCTGGCTGCCCGATGCCCGCCGTGCGCGGGGTCGCCGGACCGTGGGCGTCCGCCTCGGGGGACTGCCTGCGACCGGCATCGTCGGGCCGGAGGCGGCGCGCTTCCTCTACGACGAGGACCACGTCCGCCGGGCCCACGCCATCCCCGAGCCGGTGCAGGGCACGCTGTTCGGCAAGGGCGCGGTGCACACGCTCGACGGCGACATGCACCGGGCGCGCAAGGCGATGTTCGTCGCGCTGCTCATGGGCCCTGGGGTCCAGCCGCTGGTCGAGCGCACCACTGCCGCCTGGGACGACGCGGCGGCGGGCTGGGCCGGCCGGGAGGTCGTGCTGATCGAGCAGGCCGCGCAGGTGCTCGCCGGGTCGGTCACCCGCTGGGCCGGCGTCCCGGTGACCGACGACGAGGTGCCCGCGCTGGCCCGCGACCTGCTCGCGATGATCGACGGCTTCGCCACCGGCGGCCCGCGGCACTGGCGGGCCCGCCGCGCCCGCGGCCGGCGCGAGGCGTGGCTGGCGACGCTGGTGGACGACGTCCGGGCGGGCCGGCGGGAGGTGCGCGCCGGTTCCGTCGTCGACGTCGTCGTCCACCATCGCGACGCCGACGGCGAGCACCTGGACCCGCACGTGTGCGCGGTCGAGGTGCTCAACGTCATCCGGCCGACCACCGCCGTCGCCTGGTTCGTGGCCTTCTCCGGGCACGCCCTGGTCCGCTGGCCGGAGCACCGGGAGCGGCTGGCGTCCGGCGACCCGGCGTTCGCGGAGGCGTGGGCGCACGAGGTGCGCCGGTTCTACCCGTTTGCCCCCTTCATCGGTGGCCGGGCGCCGCGCGCGGTGGAGTGGGACGGCCAGCGCATCCCGCGCAACTCCATGGTCCTGCTCGACCTCTACGGCCAGAACCACGACCCGGAGCTGTGGGGCGACCCCTACGCGTTCCGCCCCGAGCGCTTCCTCGACCGGGAGATCGGCGCCTTCGACCTGGTGCCCCAGGGCGGCGGCGACCCCCGCACCAACCACCGCTGCCCCGGCGAGCAGGTGACCGTCGACCTGCTCGCGGCGCTCGCCGTCCGGCTGGCCCGCCTGGACGCCGAGGTACCCGAGCAGGACCTCAGCATCTCGCTGCGCCGCATCCCGGCCCGGCCCGCCAGCGGGGTGGTGCTGCGGGTCAGCGCCGCGCGGCGCTGACACCCCCGCGCGGGGTCACCGCCCGGCTCCCGCGGTCAGCGGCTCCGCGTCGAAGCGCCACAGCACGTCGTCGGCGCAGTCGCTGCTGAACCAGACACCACCGCCGTCAGCGGCCGCCAGCTGTCCGGTGCTCCCGGTGGCGCACAGCTCGACGGAGCTCGTCGACCCGCCCGAGGCGAGGTCGATGCGGGTGACCCGCACCGGGTCGTCGGTGTAGACCACCCACGCGACGCCGTCCCGCACGACGAGACTGTGCGTGACGTCCTCGAGTTCGGCGACCGTCGCGGCCTCCGCCGCCCCCGGGGCGACCTCGGCGAGCACCCGCTCGCCGTTGCGCACGAGGAAGGCGTGCGCCGTCCCGTCGTCGGCCACCGACAGTGCCGGCTCGCTGCCCCAGTCGGACCCGGGGGCCGGTACGAGGGGTGCGGTGACGGGCGCCAGGTCCGGGCCGTCGACGACCGCGAGGACACCGGTCGGGCGGCCCGTCTCGTGGTCCAGGACGGTGAGGGCGACCGCGTAGGCGCTGCCGTCGGGGCTCGCGACGACGCCCTTGACGTCCACCGACTGCGACCAGTCCGCCAGCCGGGCCGGGTCGACGAGTTCCCCGAGGTCCAGCGCCACCGACGCGGTCACCGAGCCGGTGGCGGGGTCGACGAGCAGCAGCTCCGGCACCGCCTGGGCGCGCGGCACGGCGAGGAGCAGCAGGCCCTGGGGCGTCGGGACCCCCGTCGTCGTGACGCCGGCGTCCGCGGGGAACGGCGTGACCGGCCGGTCGCCGGTCAGCGCCCCGGTCCCGGCGTCGGCCACGTGCAGGACGAAACCGTCGTCGGTCAGCTCGCCGAAGAGGAGCTCGCCCTCGCGGACGGCCGTCACGGAGGTCCGGTCGGGCAGCGCCACCTCGGTGGTCGAGACGACGACGTCGCCGTCGACCACGGTGACGGTCGCGCTGTCGGCGTCGGACCCGACCAGGAGGACCCGGCCGGCCGCGTCGGAGCCGGCGAACGCGGAGCCGCCGGTGCCGTCGGGCAGGGCCACCGTCCCGGCGACGGCGAAGGGATCGCTGCCGCCGGTGCACGCGGACAAGCCGAGGGCGGCAGCGGCGAGCAGCGGGAGCAGGAGCGGGCGGCTGGGCATGTCGTCCTCGGGTCGGCGTGGCTGGGGTGCGCCTCACTGTGGAGCGGGCCGCTTGCAGGGCTCTGGTGACCGCCTTGGGCTCGCTCCGTGTCCGGACCCGCTCACCGTCCGCGAGGGCGCCTGGGGGAGTCGGCGTCGGGGTTGGACGCCACCGGCGCGGTGGGGCACCGTGGGCAGCCGGACCGGCCGGACGGGGGGTGGACGATGACCAGGTGGATCGCGGCGATCGCCGCTGCCGTGTCCCTGCTCGTGCTCCTCGGCGGCATGGTGCGGGCCGAGACCGACTCGGCGACGACGGCCGGGGTGTCCCTGGTCTTCTGGGGCGTCGCCGGGCTCGTCGTGGCCGGCGGCGGTGCGGGGCTCGTCGAGCTGGCCGCCCGTCGCGCGTCGGTGCCGCCCCGTCCCGCTCCCCGCAGCAGCACCGGCCCGCGCGCCCGCTGACCGCGGGCGGGCGGGTCAGCCGGCCAGGTACTCCCACAGCAGCGTGCCGGCGCAGTCGCCGGCGAGCAGCACGCGGTCCCCGCCCGGGGTCACCGCCAGCGGCCCGCCCCGCCCGGCGCACAGCTGCCCCCCGGTGCTCACGGCGCCGTCGGCGACGCGGACGCGGGTGACCGTCGCGCCGGGTCCCTGGCGGGAGACCCACACGGAGTCGCCGGCGATCGCGACGTCATCGACCTCGTGCGTCAGCTCGGCCAGCACCCGGGCCTCGTCGTCCCCGGCCCGGACGGCGACCACCTGCGCCCGGTCCTCCCCGGTGCGCACGACGGTGTGGGCGGTGCCGTCGTCCCCCATTGACACCGACGGGTCGGCGGTGGAGTCGAGCTCGGTGCCCGGCACGGTCACGAACGGCGGGCCGACCGGGGCGAGGTCGCCGTCCAGCAGGGTGACGGCGACGGTCTCCTCGATGCCGAGGCGGTCGACCAGCACCACGACGAGGGCGACGTACGAGCCGTCCGGGCTCACCGCGACGTCACGGACGTCGATGTGCGCGACGTCGTCGCCGAGGACGGACACGTCCAGCGGCACCGAGGACAGGACAGCGCCCGTGGCCGGGTCGACCCAGACCACGCGTGGCGGCAGGCGCAGCGAGTTCGAGGGGTTGTAGCCGACCAGCACCACCCGGCCGTCCGCGGTGACCGCGCCGTCGACCTCGCTGACCCCGGTGGGTGTGGGGTCGTCCCCGGCGGGCCAGTTCGTCAGCGGCCGGACGCCGGTCACCGTGCCGGTGGCGGCGTCGATGACCGTGAAGGCGTACCCCTCCGCGGTGTTGCGCTCGTCGTAGGTCACCGTGCCGGCGAGCACCTCGTCGCCCGAGGCGAGCAGGACCCGCGGGGCGTCGCTGTCCGGCAGCGTCACGGGCGCACCCGGGACGCCGTCCTCGACGACGGTCACCGTGTTCGTGTGGAGGCTGCCGGCGGCGACGAGCACCCGGCCGTCGGCGGTCACGGCCAGCTCCGACGGCTGGTCCGGCTCGCCGGCGTAGGGCACGGTCGCCGCCGGCTCCGGCGGTCCCGGGGCGGGTGGCGGGGCGGCGGCGTCCGCTGCTCCGGAGCAGGCGGCGAGCGCCAGGGCGAGGGTGGCCAGGAGGGCGGCAGCGGGCAGCGGTCTCACACCGGCACCCTCGCCCGGCCTGCTTGCGCCGTGCCTGTGGACCGCTGGTGACCCGCAGGTCCGGTCAGCTCGCGGGGCTGGGCCCGAGGCCGGCGTCGCGGGCGAGGGCCACCGCCTCGGCGCGGCTGGCCGCGTGCAGCTTGGCCAGCACGTCGGAGACCCGGTTGCGGACCGTCTTCTCCGACAGGAAGAGCCGTGAGGCGATCGCGGCGTTCGGCAGGCCGTGCGCGACGAGGTCGAGCACCTCGCGCTCGCGGTCGGTCAGCTCCGGGAAGGGGACGGCGGTCGAGCGCGCCCGCGAGGAGGCGAAGAAGGCCAGCACCCGGTCGGCGATGCGCGGGCCGAACACCGCCTCGGAGCGGGCCGCGGCGCGCACCGCACGGGCGATGTCCCCGGCCTCGGACTCCTTGAGCAGGTAGCCGCGGGCGCCGGCGCGGAGGGCGGCGAACACCGAGTCGTCGTCGTCGCTCATGGTCAGCACCACCACGGAGGTCTGCGGGTGCGCCGCCGCGATCCGCGCGGTCGCCGGCACGCCACCGGTGCCGGGCATGCGCAGGTCCATCAGGACGACGTCGGGCCGCACCTCCTCGACCGCCGCGACGGCCGCCTCCCCGTCGGCCGCGGTGCCGACCACCCGGAGGTCCGGCTCGTCGCCCAGGGCGTCGGCCACGCCGTCGCGGTAGACGGGGTGGTCGTCGACGACGAGGACCCGGATGGGCTCGCTCACGACGTGGCCAGGGGGAGTCGGGTGCGCACGGTGGTCCCTTCGCCGGGGGCGGTCACGATCTCGAGGGTGCCGCCGAGCTCGGCGGCGCGCTCACGCATGCTCGCCGAGCCGACGCCGGGTACCGCGGCGGCGTCGATGCCACGACCGTCGTCGACGACCTCCACCAGCAGGTCGCCCCCGGCCACGGCCAGGCAGACCCGGCAGCCGGTGGCGCCGGCGTGGCGGACGGCGTTGGCGACCGCCTCGGTGGCGATCCGGTAGGCCGCCACCTCGACGGCGGCCCGCAGCGGCGGCAGGTCGCCGGCGACGACGGAGACCGCGGCGCCGTCCGTGCCGACGGAAGCGCCGTCGGCGGACCGGTCGGGCACTCCGGCCACGGCGGCCATGGGCATCCGGTAGGCCGCCACGTGCTCGCGCAGGGCGCCGACCAGGCCCAGCTCGTCCAGCGCCGGCGGCCGCAGGTCGTCGACCGCCCGCCGGACGGCGGCGACCGTGCGCCGCATCTGGTCGCGCAGCCGGGCGGCCAGCGCGGCGGCGTCGTCGGAGCCGGCGCGCCCGCCGGCCAGCCGCGCCAGCCGCTCCAGCTGCAGGGCCATGCCCGCCAGCTCCGGGCCGACGCCGTCGTGCAGGTCGTGCCGCAGCCGGCGGCGCTCCTCCTCGCGGCCGACGACGATCCGCTCGCGGCTGGCCTGCAGGTCGACGACCAGCCCGGCGGCCCACACCAGGACCGCGGCGCGGCGGGCGACGTCGTCGAACGCGGCCCGCTCGGTGCGCCGCCAGCGCTCGCCGGGGGAGCGGTGGCAGATCCGCAGCTCGCCGACCGAGGTGCCCAGCGCGGTCAGCGGCAGCACCTCGACGTCCATCTCCGGCGGCGACCCCGCGGACACGACCGCCGCCAGCCGGGGGTCGGCGGGGACGACGGCCACGCGGGGCAGCCGCAGCGCCCGGGCCACCTCGTCCACCAGCGCCTGCAGGGCGTCGACCGGGCCGAGGGCCAGGTCCAGCGAGCTGCCCACCCGCGTCGCGACGGCCAGCGGGTCGCGGCGCTCGCCGTACAGCAGCCGGTCGACCCCGCGCTGCGCCCGCTCCCAGCCGGCGGCCGCGGCCAGGGCGGCGACCGCGGCGGCGGCGACCGCGATCCGCCGCTCGCCGGCGCTGACCTCGCCGACGAGCGCGACGAAGGCGACGTAGGCGACGAGCAGCAGCACCGACAGGACCGTGAACACCAGGGCCCGGCTGACCACCTGGCCGACGTCGAACAGCCCGTGCCGCAGGACCGCGATCGCCACGCTCACCGGCACGGCGGCGAAGCCCAGCGCGAAGACGACGTCGGTGAGCGGGCTGGCCGCCAGCACGAAGGAGCCCAGCGTGGCGAGCACGAGGACGGTGGCTCCGAGCACCAGCCACTGCAGCTGGGTGCGCTCGAGCCCCTCGGCGCGGCGCGTGCGCAGGAAGAGGGCCGCCACCCCGGCCGGCGCGCCGAGCATGAACGTGATCTGCGAGCCGAAGCGCAGCACGTACTCGGGCACCTCGCTGGAGGTGACCGACAGCGGGTTGGCGACGGCCTCGGTGAGGTCGGAGTAGCTGCGCACCATCGTGGCCAGCACCGTGACGGCCACGGCCGCGACCAGCACGCGGGCGAACGGCCGCCAGCGCGGGGAGGGGAGGGTGCCCGTGGGGAAGAACAGCGGGACCAGCGCGAGGACGACGAAGTAGGGCGTGAAGCCCCACGCGGTCAGCCAGACCGCGAAGCCGGCCAGCGGCCCCGACCAGCCGTGGTCGAGCACCGGGCCCAGCACGTACTGCCCGGCGAGCAGGTAGGGGCCGAAGACCGCCGTCGTCAGCAGCAGCCAGCCCACCCGGTTGCCGGGGTCGCGCCGCAGCACCAGCGCGGCGACCGGCGGGTACAGCAGGCCCATGACCGCGTCGGCCCCGTAGACGGGCGCGCCGCCGAACCACGCGCCCATCGCCACCGCCGCCGCGGTGCAGACGAAGCCGGTCAGCGCGAGGGCCCCCGGCAGCCAGGCGCGCGGGCCGGCGACGGGGGTGCGGACGGCGGTCGGGCCCGGCACGGGCGACATCCTGCCGCGCGGACGTCCCGGACGGCAGGGACAGGCGCACCGCCCGGCGGGGACCCGCGGCCGCCGGCCCGGCCCCGTCGCCCCCGGCGCGGCGCCCGGTACGAGGGGACGCGCGGCCCTGGGAGCCGGGACGCGGGGCGCCGGAGGGTCGGCACCACACCGGACAGACCGGACCCACCCGCCAGGAGACCCGCCATGACCACCCCGCCCACCACCCCCGCGCCCGGGGCGGCAGCAGCCGCCGCCACCGCGCCGGTCCCCGCGACCGCTCCGGTCGTCCCCGCGCCGCCCGGTGCCCCGGTCACCCCCGGCACGCGGTTCCGCCGGATCGGCGGGGGGCTGTCGCTCGTCGCCTCGGGAGCGCTCGTCTGCGCGAGCCTGGTGATGATCCCTTACGAGAACCAGACCGACGCCGAGTACCTGCAGACCGGCGTCGACCACACCACGAACATCCTGTGGGCCGCCGTGGTCCTGCACTACGGCTACCTGCTGCTCCTGCCGGCCGCCCTGACCCTCGTGCACCTGGCCCGCCGCGGCGCCCGGAAGCTCTCCCTGGTCGCCATGGTGCTGGCCGGTCTCGGCGCCGGGCTCTCCGGACTGGTCGCCGTCGACTTCTACGACGTGGCGCTGGCCAACGAGCTGCCCGCCGACGAGGCGCTGCGCATCTTCGAGGTGGCCGGCGGCTACGGGCAGGGCGCCCTGATCGCCGCGCCGTCCATCCTCGGGCTGGCCGTGGGCACGAACCTGGCGATGGTCGCCGCGTGGTGGGCCCGCGCCATCCCGGTGTACCCGGTGGTGCTCAGCGTCGTGGGCTGGGTCGTCTTCTTCTTCTACTCCGGCGACGCCTGGCTGCCCTCGATCAGCACCGCGCTGGTCGCGGCGGCCGGCCTCTGGGCCGGCGTGATCGTCCTGCGGATGCGCGACGACGTCTGGGACCGCATCTGAGGAGCCCTGCCCCACCGCCCGCGCGCTCGCGGCGGGCCCCTGCGCCGGGGGCCGGCCGCGAGCAGCGGCCGTACCCCCACCACCCACCCCGAGAGGACCTGGCATGACCGCTCCGGCCGATCCCACCGCCGTCTCCGCGACCGCCGGCCACTCCGCCGCCCTGCCGTCGGGCACCCGCTTCCGCCGCGTCGGCGGGGCGCTGTCGCTCGTCGCCTCCGGCGTCCTCGTGTGCGCCAGCCTGGCGATGATCCCGTTCGAGAGCTCGACCGACGAGACGTACCTCCAGACCAGCATCGACCACACCGGCAACGTGCTGTGGGCCGCCGTGGTGCTGCACTACGGCTATCTGCTGCTCCTGCCGGCGGCACTCACGCTGGTCCGGCTGGGGCGCCGGCGCATGCCGCGGACGGCGACCACCGCGATGGTGCTGGCCGGCCTCGGAGCCGGCCTGTCGGGCGTCGTCGCCGTCGACTCCTACGCCGTGGCCATCGCGGAGGAGCTGCCCCGGGAGGACGCGCTGCGGGTGTACGAGACGGCGGAGAGCCACCTCCAGTCGTCGCTGATCACCCTGCCGGCCGTGCTCGGCGTGGTGGTCGGCACCTGCCTGGCGCTGGTCGTGGCCTGGCGCGCGGGGGCGGTGCCGCTCGCGCCGACGGTGCTGGGCATCGCCGGCTGGGTGGGCTTCGCCGGCCTCGCGAGCGGCACCTGGCTGCCCACGGCCACGACCGCGCTCGTGGCGGTCGCGCTGGCCTGGTGCGGCGTCCTCGTGCTGCGGATGCGCGACGAGGTCTGGGCCGCGGCCTGATCCCGGCGCTCAGCGCAGGCGGGCCAGCTCCTCGGGCAGCTCGCCGGGGGCGAGGACGCCGAGGCGCTGGGTGGCGCGGGTGAGCGCGACGTACAGGTCGTTGCGCCCGCGCACCCCCTCGTCGAGGACGCCCTGGGGGTCGACCACCAGCACCGAGTCGAACTCCAGCCCCTTGGCCTCCGTCGGCGTGATCACCACCGGCCCGAGCGCGGAGTCGGCAGTCGGACCCGAGGTCACGACCGGCAGCGCCGCGGCCAGGGCGGCGGTCACGGCCGCGACCCGGCTGGGCGGGACGACCACCGCCAGCGTCCCCTCCCGGGCGGCGAGCTCGGCCGCCCACGCCGCCGCCTTGTCGGGCAGCTCGTCCTCGCCGACCCGCACGGCCTCCGGGGGCTCGCCGCCCTCGCGCACCGACCGCGGCGGGGTCAGCCCGGTGCCACCGGCGGCCAGCACGTCGGCAGCCACCGCCATGACCTCCGCCGGCGTCCGGTAGTTGACGGTGAGCTCCTCCAGGCGCCACAGGCCCGCGGCGTGCGGGTCGAGCACCTCGGCCCAGCGGTCGGCGCCGGCCAGCGTGCCCGTCTGGGCGACGTCGCCGACGACGGTCATCGACCGGGTCGGGCAGCGGCGCACCAGCAGGCGCCAGGCCATGGGGGAGAGCTCCTGCGCCTCGTCGACGACGACGTGCCCGAACGTCCAGGTGCGGTCGGCGGCGGCCCGCTCGGCGGTGGTGCGCAGGTCCAGCTCACGCTGCCGGTCGGCCAGCCCCTCGGCGGTGAGCAGGTCGCCGGCGCTGAGCACCTCGCCCTCCTCGTCGTCCTCCAGGTCGGTGGAGCGCGAGCCGTGCAGCAGGTCGAGGGTCGCCTGCGCCTCGGCCAGCCGGCGCCGGCGGTCGCGGCCGGCGCGGCCGCGCTCGGCGGAGTCGTCGGTGCCGAGCAGCTCGTCGGCCTCCTCGAGCAGGGGCACGTCGGCCGGCGTCCAGTCGCCAGGCGCCCAGCCGTCGGGACCACGGTGCAGCAGGGCGCGGTCGGCGTCGCTCCAGCCGGGGGTGGCGGCGGCGACGGCGGCCGGGTCGGTGTAGAGCTCGCGCAGGAACCGCTCCGGGCTCAGCCGCGGCCACAGCCGCTGCACGAGGTCGTGCACCGCCGGGTCGCCGGCGACCTCCCGGCGCAGCGAGGCGACGTCGTCGCGGCCGAACAGGTCCCGGCCGCCGTCGATGCCCTCGCCCAGCTTCTCCGCGTAGCGCTTGGCGAGCAGGTCGACCAGGCGGCGGGCGAACTCCGGGCGGGCCAGGTTGTGCAGGCGGGCGGCGCGCCGGGCGGCGTTGCCGGTCCGAAGGACGTCGATCGGGCGCAGCCGCAGCGGCGTCCCGTCGACGACGACCTCCAGCGGGGCGTCGGGGACCACCTGGCGGGCGGTGATCGCCCGCTCCAGCACCTCGACCATCTCCAGCCGGCCCTTCACCGCCGCCGCCTCGGGTGACTCCTCGGCGCGGGCGTCGATCCCCGGGCGCAGCTGGCCGAGCCCGGAGAGCAGCACGCCGGTCTCGCCGAGCGAGGGCAGCACGTCGGCGATGTAGCGCAGGAAGGTCGGGGTGGGGCCGACGACCAGCAGGCCGCGGCGGGCCAGCCGCTCGCGGTGGGTGTAGAGCAGGTACGCCGCCCGGTGCAGGGCGACCGCGGTCTTGCCCGTGCCGGGCCCGCCCTGGACGACGAGCACGCCGCCCGCGTCGGCGCGGATGATCCGGTCCTGCTCGGCCTGGATGGTGCGGACGATGTCGGTCATCCGGCCGGTGCGCGACGCCCCGAGCGCGGCCAGCAGCGCCGCCTCGCCGGTGATCTGCAGGCCCTCGGTGTCGGCCGCGGTGACCGCGTCGAGGACCTCGTCGTCGAGGCGGACGACGGTCCGGCCGCGGGTGCGGATGTGCCGCCGCCGGACGACGCCCAGCGGGTGCACCGGCGTGGCGGTGTAGAACGGCCGCGCCGCGGGGGCGCGCCAGTCGACCAGGGCGGGGTCGGCGGAGGCGTCGTCGGCGGCCAGCCCGATGCGGCCGACGTAGAGGGCGCCGTCCTCCGCCCGGTCGATCCGGCCGACCACCAGACCGGCCTCGGCGGCGTCCAGGGCGACGACCCGCTCGCCCTGGAAGCGCACGGTGGCGTCGCGCTCCTGCAGGTCCTGCGGGGAGACCGCGGGCGAGGTGATGGCCTGCCGCAGCCGGCGGGAGGCCAGGTCGCGCGCGGCGTCGAGCCGCGCGTACAGATCGGTGACGTACTCCTGCTCGAGGGTCAGCTCGGAGGAGGGGACGACATCGGACCGGGTGGTCGGCAACGCGCTTCTCTCAGTCGGCTCGCTCGGGACGGACCCGCCATTGTGCTCGCCGGCGGCCGGTCCGCCACGAGGCTCACCCGAGGAGGGCCACGAGCTCCTCGGCGAGCTCGGCCGGGTACGCCAGCGCCGCGAGGTGCCCGCCGGGCACCTGCCCGACGGGCAGGCCGAGCCGCTCGGCGGCCACGCGGCGCTGGAAGTCCGGCGGGAAGAAGCGGTCGTCGCGGCCGGCCAGCACGACGGTCGGCACCCCGGGCCACGCCGGCAGCGGCCAGGGCTCGCCGAACGGCGTCCCCGACTGGTCGCGCGGCGGGGGCGCGGTGGCGAGGACGTCGGCCGGCACGTCGTGGAGGAAGACCTCGTCGGACGCGGGGACGTCGTGGCCGGTCGCCGTCCACCACTCCGCGCCGGTCTCCCCGGGCCGCGGGACCATCGCGTTGAGCAGGACCAGCAGCCGGACCGGGAGCCGGTCGCACACCAGCGGCGCGGTCAGCCCGCCCATCGACTGGGCGACGAGGACGACGTCGGCCGCGTCCCCGGCGGCGGCGACCACCGCGTCGGCGTAGGCGGCCAGCCCGGCGGTGTCGTCGTCGGCGGGCAGGTCCACGGCCACCGCCGGGACGCCGCGCCGCGCCAGCTCGGGGACCAGGCGGCTCCAGTACCAGGCCGAACCGCCGGCGCCGGGCACGAGCACGAGGGTGGGAGGCACGGGGAGGGGACCGCCACCGGGGCGGGAACTGAGCGGTGCGAGGCGTTGAGAGCGGCCTCACGGGGGCCGTCCGGGACAGCAACCCGGAGGACACCTCCCCGTCACGTGACGTGCCTAACGTCGGACGCGACGTCGCGAGACCCGCGCCGTCCGGACGAGAGGGGGACGCCATGAGCGCCACCACCAGCACGATCGAGCGCCTGACCTGGACGTGCCCGAACTGCTCCTGCGAGACGCGGACCGGCCGCAAGCGCTGCGCCGAGTGCGGCACGTCGCGCCACTGAGCAGCGCGCCCGGTCAGGCGGCCGGCGGCTCCCCGCGCAGCCGGACGACGGCCGCGCGGTAGCGCCGCCGGCCGGTCAGCCGCCAGGCCAGCCGGGTGGCCGGGGACAGGGCGGCGAGCAGGCGGGCCCGCTCGCCGGGGCAGGCGTCCTCGAGGGCCAGGCCGAGCACGAACATCCGCTCGCGGCCGGTCAGGCCGCAGCCGGCCGCAGCGGTGATCGCCGCCCAGTCCCCGGCGGGCAGGGCCGGCAGCAGCGGGAGCAGGTCGTGCTCCTCGTCGGCGGTGTGGCGGTCGACGGCGTCGGCGAGCCCCAGGCAGGCGCGGGCGAAGGCGGTCCGCGCCGGGTCGGTGCCCGCCACGGCCCACTGCCGGGCGGCGGTGGAGATGTCGCGCAGCAGGTGGTCGAGCCGGGCGCAGCGCAGGGTCCAGTCGGCGACCCGCTCCCGGGCCCGTTCGGCGTCCCCGGCCGGCAGCGCCCGCAGCAGGGCGGGCCACAGGAGGTCCCGCTCCATGGTGTGGTGCTGCAGCAGCAGGCGGCCGACGAGGTCGGCGTGCGCGGTCAGCGCCGCGGTGCGGGCCGGGTCGTCGGGGGCGGCCCAGGCGGAGAGCCCGGCGAGCACGCGCAGCTCGCGGCGCACCAGGCGGTGCAGGACGTGCTCGTACGCGGCGGCGCGCGCCCCGGCGGGCACGGCGGCGGCCGGCCGGGCTGCCTCGGGCCCGGAGGCGCCGGGCTCGGAGGGCCGGGTGGAGTCGGAGCGGGAGAGGACCGCAGGAGCGGTCATGGCACACCTCGTGGGGGCTGCGGAGCGGCTCGGGATGCGAGGGACGGTAGGGGCGCCGGTGTCCCGGGGAACAGGGCTCTGGGTCCCGTATCGACCGGGCCACGACGGTCCCCGGAGGGGTCACAAGCGGGCACCCGTCGCGTAGGTTCGCGGCCGTGTCGATGATCGTCCGCAACCGGGTGCGCGTGAGCGGGACGCCCTCCGGCCGCCCGATCGTGTTCGCCCACGGGTTCGGCTGCGACCAGACGATGTGGCGGCACGTGGCGCCGGAGTTCGAGGCCGACCACCGGGTCGTGCTCTTCGACCACGTCGGCTCCGGCGGCTCGGACCTGTCGGCCTACGACCCGGACCGCTACGGCTCGCTGCGCGCGTACGCCGACGACGTCGTCGCCCTCTGCCGGGAGCTCGAGCTCACCGACGTCGTCCTCGTCGGGCACTCGGTCAGCGCCATGATCGGTGCCCTGGCGGTGGCCCGGGCCCCGGAGCTGTTCGGGGCGCTGGTGATGATCGGACCCAACCCCCGCTACGTCGACGACGGCGACTACGCCGGCGGCTTCAGCCGGGCCGACATCGTCGGCCTGCTGGACTCGCTGGACGCCAACCACCTCGGCTGGTCGGCCTCGATCGCGCCGGTGATCATGGGCAACCCCGACCACCCGGAGCTCGCCGAGGAGCTGACCAACAGCTTCTGCCGCACCGACCCCGACATCGCCCGGCAGTTCGCGCGGGTCACCTTCCTGTCCGACAACCGGGCCGACCTGCCGGCCGTCTGCGTGCCGACCCTGGTGCTGCAGTGCTCCGAGGACGCGATCGCCCCCGAGGTGGTCGGCCGCTACGTGCACGCGCACGTGCCCGGCAGCACCTTCACCCAGCTGGCGGCCACCGGTCACTGCCCCCACCTCAGCGCGCCGGAGGAGACGGTCGCCGCGATCCGGGCGTGGCTGCCGGTACCCGCCGGGCGGCCGTGACGGCCCCGACCGGAGGGGGCGCCTCGCCGGGCGACCGGGCCGAGCTGGCCCGACTGCTCGACGAGGACCCGGCCGACCTGTACGAGAACGCTCCCTGCGGTTACCTCTCCACGCTGCCCGGCGGGCGCATCGTCAAGGTCAACCGGACGTTCGCCCAGTGGTCCGGCCGGCCGGCCGGGGAGCTGCTGGACGCGTCGTTCCCCGACCTGCTCACGGTGGGCGGCCGGGTCTTCTACGAGACCCACATCGCGCCGCTGCTGCGCATGCAGGGGGCGGTCCGCGAGGTCGCCCTGGACCTCGCGCTGCCCGACGGCTCGGTGCTGCCGTGCCTGGTCAACGCCGTCGAGCTGCGGGACGACGCGGGGGCTCCCGTGCTGGTCCGCGCCACGCTCTTCGAGGCGACGTCGCGGCGCCGCTACGAGCGGGCGCTGCTGGCCGCCCAGCGCACGGCGGCGGAGTCGGAGGCGCGGTCGCGCACCCTGCACCAGGTCGTGTCCGACCTGGCCGCGGCGGTCTCCGTGCACGACGTCGCCGAGGTCCTCGTGGCGCGCGGGCGGGCCGCGACGCACGCGACCGGAGGAGCGGTGTGGCTGCTCGCGGGCGAGCCGCCGGTCGGCCGGCCCACCGGCGCGCCGCCGCTGGAGCTCGTGGCCGAGTCGGGGATCGGCCCGCGGCTGCGGGTCGCGCTGGAGGAGGCCGGCGGCTGGGGAGCCCGGCTGCTGCGCCCCGGTGGGGTGCGGGTGGTGCCGCTCGGACCGGACATGGAGCAGGCCGAGCCCCTCCTGGCCGCCGCCATGGCCGAGGAGGGCGCGGACTCGCTGGTGCTGGTGCCCGTGACCGCCGACGGCCGCCGGCGGGGCGCGCTGGTGCTGGTGCAGGGCACCCCCGGGGACGACGAGCTGATCAGCCTGCACGAGCCGGGCACCCCGAGCGACCTGACCCCCGCCGACGCCGACCTGCTCAGCACGGTGGGCCGCCAGGCCGGTCAGGCGCTGGAGCGGGTGTGGCTGTACGAGGAGACGGCGCGGCAGGCGGCCCGGTCGGCGTTCCTGCTCGACGCGGCGCGGCTGATGTCGGCGGCGACCGGGGTGGGGGAGACGGTGCAGCGGCTGGCCGAGCTCGCCGTCCCGCGATTGGCCGAGCTCTGCGTCATCGACCTCGTGGGCGAGCACGGCTTCCTCCGGCCGGCGGCCCGGCACGCCGACCCCACGCGCCAGCACCTGGCCGACCGGCTGCGCGAGCTGCACCTGCCGATGTCCGGGGCGGCGCACCCGACCGTCCAGGCGGCCGAGCGGATGCGCACGGTGTGGATCCGCGAGCCCACCGACGAGTGGCTGCAGGCGATCGCCCGCGACGAGCGGCACCTGGCCGTGGTGCGCGAGCTGGACCTGACCGGCCTGGTCGCCGTCCCACTGGTGGCCGCCGGCCGGCTGCTCGGCGTGCTGACCCTGGGCTCCGGACGGCGGCGCGGGTCGTTCACCGCGGCCGACGTCGAGGTGGCCGAGCAGCTGGCGCTGCAGGTGTCGCAGGTCGTTGACAAGGCGCAGCGGCTGGAGCAGGAGACGCGCACCTCGCACACGCTGCAGGCCAACCTCCTCCCGCCGGCGCCGCCACCGGTGCCGGGCCTCGAGGTCGCCGTCCGCTACGTCGCCGCGACCCGGGGCGCCGACGTCGGCGGGGACTTCTACGACGTCGTCCCGCTCCCCGTCGACGGCACGGTGGCGCTGGCCGTCGGTGACGTGGTGGGCCACGACATCACCGCCGCGGCGGTGATGGGGCAGCTGCGCAGCGTCCACCGCGTGCTGCTGGCCGACCGGCCCTCGCCCAGCGCGATCATCGACCGGTTCCAGGCCGGCTGGGCGCTGCTGGGCCTGCAGCGGATGGCGACGGCGCTGTTCGGCTCGCTGGACCCGGCGACCGGACAGCTGCGGCTGGCCTCCGCCGGGCACCTGAGCCCCCTGCTGGTCGACGGGTCCACCGCCGAGTTCCTCGACGTGCGGCCGAGCCGGATGCTGGGTGCCCCGGCGTCCCCCGCGCCGGCGGTGGAGTGGGCCGGGGTGCTGCCGGTGGGCGCCACGCTCGTGCTGTTCACCGACGGCCTGGTCGAGAGCCGCACCGCCGACATCGACGAGGGGCTGGCCCAGCTCCTCGACGCGGCGCGGTCGGCCACCGGCGCCGGCCCCGACGAGCTGTGCGACCGGCTGCTCGCCGAGCTCACCGGCGACCACCGGGCCGACGACGTGGCGCTGCTGGCCATAGCGCGGGTGTGAGCGCGCGGGTGTGACCGCCCGGGGATGACCGCCCGGGTGTGACGTCCGCCCCCCGGCGGGTGCCGGGGCCGGGAGCCAGGTACAACCGGTCGGGAGAGCACCACACCGATGTGGGGAGACCGGCGACGATGAGCAGCGATGCACTGACCCTGGCGCCCGCGCCACCGTCGGACGCGGCGGAGAAGGTACGGGCGGAGGTGCGGGAGTTCCTGGCCGCGGAGCTGGCGGCGGGGTCGTTCAGCACGCACGTGGACACCTG
>NZ_JABGCG010000142.1 GCF_019799925.1 Blastococcus sp. CPCC 205250
GTTGGGGTATCCGGTGAACGACACGGTGTGTGGGTTGCGTGATGGTGGGTGTTTCCAGGAGTTCCAGGGCGGGGCGGTGTACTGGTCGCAGGCCTCGGGTGCGCGGGTGGTGTCCGGTGCGGTGCGGGACCGGTGGGCGGCGCAGGGTTGGGAGACCGGGGCGTTGGGTTATCCGACGTCGGATGTGACGGCGTTGTCGGTGGGTGGTGGTCGGTTCGCGCACTTCCAGGGTGGGTCGGTGTACTGGTCGCCGGCCTCGGGTGCGCGGGTGGTGTCCGGTGTGGTGCGGGACCGGTGGGCGGCGTCGGGGTGGGAGACCGGGGTGTTGGGTTTTCCGACGTCGGATGTGACGGCGGTGGCCGGGGGCTGGTTCGGGCACTTCCAGGGTGGGTCGGTCTACTCGGGTCCGGGGACGGGTGCGCGGTTGTTGCGTACCGCGGTGCGGGATCGGTGGGGTGTGGCCGGTTGGGAGAACGGTGCGCTGGGGTGGCCGGTGTCCGATCAGGTGGCGACGCCGGGTGGGGCCGGGCAGATGGTGACGTTCCAGCGGGGCTGGGTGTATTGGTCGCAGGCCTCGGGTGCGCGGGTGGTGGACGGGCCGGTGCGGGATGCGTGGTTGGCCGCTGGTGGTGACGGTGGTGCGTTGGGGATGCCGACCAGCGACTCGGGGACCACGGCGGACGGGCTGGCGCGGTTCGGGCACTTCCGGGGTGGGTCGGTGTACGTGCACGCGACGTTGGGGACGCGGGTGCTGCCGGCTGAGGTGGTGGCGGCGTGGACGGCGGCCGGCGGTGAGACCGGCCCCCTGGGCTACCCCACC
>NZ_JABGCG010000143.1 GCF_019799925.1 Blastococcus sp. CPCC 205250
TTCATAATATTGATTAACTAAATGTAATCGATTATTTTTTAATGATCTTGTAGGATTAAATTTAAAATAAGTTATTAATTTTAAAATGTCTTCTTTTTTAGTTATATATCATTTAAAAGTGTTTGAACTATTATCTACATAAACATGCCCTCCGTATAAATCAATTAAAGGGTTTAATAATTCAGATGTTTTTTGTGATATAGATATTGATAATTGCCAATTAGTTTTATTTATTGTTACTGTACCATCAGCGTCAAAAAATCCAGCTAATCAGCAACTATCATAAGTTAATTTAGTGGGATATATTAAATTAAATTTATAATTAATACATAATTTGTTTAATTGGATAAGTCTATAGGGATTTCTAATTAAACCATTAACATCATGGATTAATTTTATTAATCCATCTTTATGATGTAATCTATATCTAATAGCTTTAACTCCAGATCTTAATTTAATAGAACCTCCATATTTATTTTTTATTAACTGTAAAGCTCTTTCATCTCTTAAATCCATAGTAATTTCTAAACAACCATAACCTTTTTTAGACAAGATAAAACAACCATCTCCGTCAATTAATCCAGCTAATCATTCATTAAATTTTTTATTATTAGTAGTATTACTAAAAAATCGAGAATTATTTAACAAACGTATGGTCTCTGAAGTTCCTACTCACAAGTTAAATGCTTTGGTTACTTGCGGATTGTAATCTATTAATAAAATTTTTACTTTACCGGTATAATTATTATAACTTATGATTAAAGTATTTATTAAATCTTGGATTAGTTTCCCGCTTATAGTTTGTTGCGATAATACAA
>NZ_JABGCG010000144.1 GCF_019799925.1 Blastococcus sp. CPCC 205250
TGGATCACTAATCCAAAGGGGTGGATAACTCTTTATCCAATGCTTCACTAAGCAAGTTCCAATCTTCCTTTAGCCTCTAAATTACAGTAACCTCACATAATTGTTTCTTGGTTAGTGTACTTTAGTTAAATCACACCTACCATTCACATGAGTATGGTCAATTGAATGTGGCATCCCTCACATATCAGTTTCTTGGTAAGCCCCATTATCGCACCTCATGATATCCAATATGTAACAAGCTGGTTTGAACCTTCATAATGAATGTGTTCCCACATATCTGCAGCCAAACACATCCACCATAAAGACTCTCCTATCTTGTAATGGTAGGAGGCTAGGATAAAGCATCATATGCCTCTTCCTTACAATTTAAATTTGAAATTGAGGGGTATTTAGGTCTCATCAGAATATTAACATACATCACATGCATCAATATATCACATATATATTATTAACCATTCTTTACTATTAGTACTTTAATGATACTCCCACTATCCATAAAGGAACGGGACACTATCATCAAAGACATATAATAATATGGTTAACTGGCCCCTAAAGCATACATCTAACATATATATGGGCCTAATGGAAAGAATATGGACTTTTAGGTTGGGCCCAACTAGAGCCTATAGTTGAGCCCTAGGTCTTATGTGGGTTTTGTGATCGTAATATTAACCTGTAACTATTACATAAAAGAAAAGATCTTCTCAAGGTCTTCTCTTTGTCCTCCCACTGCTCCATGCATCCTCGGGTCCACCATGTACCGTCTCGATCTTTGATGTACAATTATATAAATAAAGAAAGGGTATAAA
>NZ_JABGCG010000145.1 GCF_019799925.1 Blastococcus sp. CPCC 205250
TAACATCATACACAAATTTTTTACTATATATTATATATTATTTATATTATTTAAATAATGAAGGTATTAAGAATTTATAGAATTTATATATAGTTTTAATTATTCATTTTAAAATAGAAGATGATATCTATTTAAAATAATTGCTACCTATTTTTTATTATTGACACCTATTTAATATTTAATTTTTATACACCATACTGAAGATTGATATATTTTTATTTATACACCTATTAAAAATTTAGACACCATACTGAAGATTGATATATTAAAAATTTAGACACCATACTGAAGAGGTCGTAGTATATTAGTATATAGACGACTAACCCTTAATTTCCTATATGATACTTTATCTTCCTCATTAATTATACTCTCTCTTTATCTCTCCTTTTATTACATATAATATTTTATCTTCCTCATTTATTTACTATTATTCTTTATCTTTTAATTAATTTATTTCCTTTTATTCCCTTTTTCATACATAATCTTTATTAAAATTTTCTAAATATATTTTATCTTTTAAATCCTTTTAAGTAATGTTTATTATCCTTTCAGATTTATCAAAAACTTATTTAAAATTATTCTTTCTTTAAAATTCTTTTAAGTAATCTTTATATAATTTTTAGTTTTACTAACATTAATAAAATTCTTTATTCTTAATAATTCATTATTCATTTTTAATTTAATTCTATTTATTAAATTTTATCAAAATTTATTTTTATATTACTTGTCTTTTTAACTTTCTTTTTATCTATTTAATTCTTATTCTATTGTTAAAATTCATTCAAAAATACAATTCTTTATCTTTAG
>NZ_JABGCG010000146.1 GCF_019799925.1 Blastococcus sp. CPCC 205250
ACAGATCAAACTGATTATTATCAAAATGATTCGAACTGTTTAAAAGAACCAACATGCATTTTTTTTTGCATTGGGCTCTTTCATTAACTGATATAAATATCAGCTAGTCCACCATATTTTTTCTTGACAGAAAGATAAGGAGATGGCTCCATGTGCTCTGATTCATTATTTTGATTCTGATCCAGGAGCACTACCAAAGTGTTTCAAAGAAGGGTTATCTTGACGTAGGTCTGCCTTTGGCCTAGATCAACCTAAGTTAAATGGAGTCTCTATCGCTCTGCTTAAAGAATCAAATATGAAACTTCATACACCTTAAAGTTCATAGGACGAAAAGAGATTTTTGTGAGGTCCTTATACTCATTATGCCTAGCATTGAATAGACTAGGTATTCACCTTATCAATATCTCAAATCAATGATGGGTTCTATTTGGCGCCTAAATAGGCATCCGAATCGGACCGAACCGTTTGTCAGGCTATTGTTCCCTCAAAGTCATGGAGTAAGACATCGATTTCTCAATAAGATCAATTCTTTTGATTGCATGATGGACTCCCCTGAAAAATATTGGCGCGCGTGTAAACGAGGTGCTCTACCTAACTGAGCTATAGCCCTTGTGCTTGTGATACATATTTTATCATGTAGATAATTTCTTGTCAAGATGAATATTCCATGATCCAACATCATAACTCTTTGATCTGTTTGATTGCTATTGCTTATAAGTAATATTACATTTATAATCCATCGACGTGATGGGTCCCGTTTGTTTCTCTTTGTGATGATAAATGACCTACTTAACCCA
>NZ_JABGCG010000147.1 GCF_019799925.1 Blastococcus sp. CPCC 205250
TGCGTTAAAAATCTACATCTCGATCGCATGGTTCAAAATCGCGGTCGTCGCGGCGCGGTTCGCGGTTACCGCGGTCCGCCGTCATCGCGTCGCGGTTCGCGGTCATCGCGTCGCGGCTCGCGGTCAGCGCGGCCCATCGCGGAGCGAATTTTTATTTTACCCCAAAAAAATTCGAGAAAATATCCAAAAAATTCAGAATATTATAAAATGATAGAAAATAATCTTTTTTTTTCCATTAGTGCATACTTAAAGCAAAATAACGGTCCCTGCAAGTTATAACATCCTGTATCATTACTGTATCGATGTATATACTAAAATAAGCTAAAATATCATAAATCTGACATAATGAAATATCATAAAAGTGTAGATCTATTTTAAGGTAACACATTATAGATGCATTTGAACACTAATTTGGAAAAATGTAATTGATTTCAAGAAAAGCCCCAAATTTTGGAAATAAAAAAAATCTAGATCTACACTTTAAAACACTAGATCTAGGGAAAAATAAGTGAGTAACATCAAATATAACTCAATATAAAGCCTTTGGTTCATGAATTAGTGTATTACATTTACACAATCTTTAAAAAAAATCTGATTTAGATAATGAAAAAATAAAAAAAATTACAAAAAGTTCTAAAATTCACACTTTTTTTATCCAAAAGTGTAGATCTATTTTAAACTAACACATTATAAATGCATTTGAACACTAATTTGAAAAAATGTAAATGATATCTAGAAAAGCCCCATATTTTCAAAAGATACGGCAAACACCGAGATCTACACCATAAAACACTAG
>NZ_JABGCG010000148.1 GCF_019799925.1 Blastococcus sp. CPCC 205250
ATGGGCTAACCACGCCTTAGCTCGCCTCGACATAGGCTCGCAACGCCTCGACTTGCCCCCACATTGGCTTGCGGCGCCTTGGCTCTCCGTGGCATGGGCATGCATAGCCAACGCTCGCCTCGGTACGGCACGCCTTGCCTAGGCACGCCTCAGCATCACGCACGCCTCGCCTTGGCTCGCGTCGGCATGGGCGGACCACGCCTCGACTCGCCTCGACATTAGCTTGCACGACGCCTCGACTTGCCCCAACATGGCCTTGCAACACCACGACTAGCGTTGGCATGAGCAGCACATGACATGCCTTGACATGGCACGGGCATGCCTAGCCAACGCTCGCCTTGGTGCGGCACGCCTTGCCTAGGCACGCCTCAGCATCACGCACGCCTCGCCTCGGCTCGCGTCGGCATGGGCGGACCACGCCTCGACTCGCCTCGACATTAGCTTGCGCGACGCCTCGACTTGCCCCAACATGGCCTTGCAACACCATGACTAGCGTTGGCATGAGCAGCACGTGACATGCCTTGCCTTGGCATGGGCACCCATGGGCATGCCCTGCCTTGGCAACCTACCTCCCCCCCCTAAAGAGCATTCTGTGCATTTGGGGGAGTGGCAGGAGGAGACATCATTTGGAAGATAAGAAATACAAAGGCAAAAACAACGAACCGTGGGGGGGAACCTTGCCAAAACCAACCCAAATAAGTCATGGAATGGCCATAACGAGTTTCGGGAATTTTCCGGCACCGGAAATAATTAATTTGAATTTTTAGTAATTATTAAATAGGGGAAAATAGGGGAA
>NZ_JABGCG010000149.1 GCF_019799925.1 Blastococcus sp. CPCC 205250
GGTTGATCGCATCTTGTACTGCCGTTTTCAAGGGGGTAATCCGGTGCTCATTGGCTCTAGTGAGTTCTGGATGAAGATGGGTGAGTGTGCGATAAGGGATCATCACTCTCAGTCGATGAGAGAGAATGTCAAGATAAGTTCACAAAGATAATCATCAATGGGAATCTCTGGCCAGAGTAATAGGTAAACAGTGAAAAGGGTTTCACTGCAGTTACCTTATTGAGATTATATTTTGTGAACAGATATCAAGAATGTTGAGATAGGGTTTGACTACTAAACCATACCTATTATCTTAACTGTGACATTAGGGGATGAAGGATTAAGTAACACGAAGGGTTCACATAGTTCTGCTATTCACCTAAACCTAGGGTACGTCATGATATGTTGCTAGAGGTCACTCATGACCAGTGAAGGCCTATTGATAAGCTATTATCAATGAGGGCAAAATTGGAATAGTTCCAATCGAACCTTAAAATGGAAAGTTTCCATTTTTAGGAGACATAGAGATGTCCCTGTCCGCTGCTAGGTTAAGGGTGAACCCGACGGGTCACACACAAACAAAGAGCATAAGAGAGTCTCTTGAATTAATTGAGTTGGGGAATTTCTAAATATTAATTAAGCTTAATTCTAATTATTAATAGTTAATAATTAGTGGAGCTTTAATTAATTAGAAATTAATATTTATTAGAAACCCTAGTGGTTCTCTATAAATATGAGGCTATGGTCAAGCTAGCACTAAGTCACTTGAGCCTTAAGAAAGAGAGAGGCACACTTTTAAGAGTGAGAAACCCT
>NZ_JABGCG010000150.1 GCF_019799925.1 Blastococcus sp. CPCC 205250
CTCAATTAGGCATACCCTAGAAACTCTTTTCTTGGTATCCTTCTGCTTTGGCCAAAGACTTCACTAAGATTATATTTGTAAATTAACTAAGACATTCGCCCTTTTCTTATTAAGGGTGGTGATCCTCTATCGCACACACACCTACCTTCATACATAACCCACTAGTGCCAATGAGTACCGATTACATCCTTGTGATTAAGGGTGTACGAGATACTATCAAACCCTAGCAACTTATGTATAAGATAACCAGTGGTGTCTCAAGTCTAAGGATTACAAATTGTGACTATACACATGAGCAGCTTTTGACATACAAATAGAATCCCATAAGCTGTACCCATATTGGTCACGTTCAGTGTACTTGTTCTCTAACAAGCACCCCCAGGTTTACTATAGTGTCCCTACACAGATGGCTCGAGACTCACCATCCTCCCATGGAGCTAGTATAACCTGAGCTAATCTTAACGGTTTATAATCGCCCAGATTTATAAACCTATGATCAGGAACTTATCTAGAATAGATGTACTTGAGAATCGTACGTCTCTCTATCTCAACACTTGAGATACAATTCTCTATCATACTATTCAAGGGCATTATCATGAACAGTTAAATAACACAAGTTTACATGATAATAAAATAGCCATTATATATATGAATGAAGTTCATACAATTTCATAAATGAAATAAAGTTCCCTAAATTACAACCTACTAATGGGTTTCACGGCACATATCTAACAATATGTGGGAACATATCCATCATAAGAATTTCTTTCATCTTATTTTAAATATT
>NZ_JABGCG010000151.1 GCF_019799925.1 Blastococcus sp. CPCC 205250
CGCGACCATGGAGTTCCGGCGACCCAAAAGTGCCCGGAAAACCCATTTTTTGGGCCCTTTTCGCGATCCGAGTTGTTTGGCCCCTGCGGTTTTTCCAAAATCTGATTTTTCGTGCATGAATTCCGTCGATCTTCATCAAAATCACGGATTCGCCGCCGAAATCATTGGATAATCATTTCATGTCTCAAAATCGCCGACCGACTGACAAAGAAAGCACACTTTCTGCCCGCCCGATCGTGAAATCGACAGGACAGATGTTGCCGGCACATTGAGATCAATCAAAGTCTGAAAATTCATCGCCATCCGACATCAAACAATATGTGGATCTATCGGCGATCATCGCGAGAAGAATTCCAAAAGACGCGGCGCGGCCCGCGACTCTTCAAGCGACTTGGCGGCCAATTAATGAGAATAAATGACCCGTTTTATGACAAGTTAATGCGGTCATTAACTCATTATTTTGGACGGCCCAATCAAAAGCAAGCAAATGGGAGTTACAAGTCAAAGGATTTATGGCATTAAAGCCATGAAACTCCTCCCATGATGGGGATTAAAGGCAATTAAAAGCTCATTATTCTCCATCGGCCAATCAGATTCAAGGAAAAAGGAGTTACAAAACAAATACTTTAAAACTTGTAACTCCTCCCATTATGAGCATTAATGCATTCAATGCTCATAAACCCTCCTAAATGGCTACCAAAGGCCTATAAATAGGAGGGCATTCCAAAGGAAAAGGGGCTGGATCTCTCACTCTCAATGGATCTCTCGCTCTCGAGCTAGCTCTCG
>NZ_JABGCG010000016.1 GCF_019799925.1 Blastococcus sp. CPCC 205250
CGCCCTGGAACTCCTGGAAACACCCACCATCACGCAACCCACACACCGTGTCGTTCACCGGATACCCCAACGCCCCGGTTTCCCAGCCCTGCGCCGCCCACCGATCACGGACCGGCCCGCGCACCAGGCGCGCGCCCGTCTCGGCAGTCGCGTAGATCGACCCGTGGGCGTAGACGGCGAAGGCGCCCCGGCCGTCCGGTGTACCGGTGGGGCGGGTGGTGACGCTGCCCAGCAGGGCGCGGGCGGCGGCGTCGGTGTCGTAGCGGTTCTGCACGAGGAAGACCGCCGACCCGAGCAGACCCGTGACCTTCGACCGGATCTCCCCCAGCCGGGCGTACCCGTACTGGCCCGGGCAGGCGGTGGTGCCGACGTCGCGGTGCCCGAACAGGGTCGGCACGGTGACCGGCGTCCCCTTGGGGGCCCGCGCCGTGCCACCCCCGCCGGACACCAGCGTGGTCGTGCCGTTCGGGTCGACCCCGTACAGCGAGAACTTCCAGGCGATGACCGCCGCGACGGAGTCGACCATCGGCTGGGTCGTGGCGACGATGTCGTAGTTGCCGAGCATCGAGACGCCGAAGGTGCCGGTGTTGAAGCCCCCGGCGTGCGCCCCGATGACCGTGCTGGACAGCCCGCCGGCCCGGCCCTCCCAGATCCGGCCGAACTTGTCGACGAGGACGTTGTAGCCGATGTCGCCCCAGCCGTTGGACACGGCGTGCGAGTAGTAGATCCCCCGCAGGATGGCCGGGACCTGGTCCGCGGTGTAGTTGTTGCCGCTGGCCGTGTGGTGCAGGGTCGCGCCCTTGATGGTCGGCGCGTACTCCGGCGCCCAGGTACGGATCCCCTCGTCGGCACCCCACTGCGCGCGGGAGTAGACGTCCGGCATGGCCATCGCGGCGTCCGCGGTGTCCTGGATGTCCGGGGTCTCCAGGGAGCCGTCGGCAGCACTGCTGCCGGGGTCGATGAGGTCCAGCCGGACCTCGGTGGGCGCCGCGCCCGACCGGGTCACGAGCTCCACCTCGACGCCGGTGCTCGGGCCGGTCCACAGCGGCGAGGTGGCTCCGCGCCGCTCCTGGGTCGTGGCGGCGTCGTCGTCGGGCTGGGCGTCCTCGGTCTCCGTCTCCGTCCACTCGCCCCACTGACCGGCGGCGTCCTGGACGCGGACCTGGACGACCGTGTCGGTCACAGCCGGGTCGAAGGCCCAGTTGACGTTGACCATCGAGAACTCGTCCACGTCCGTGCGGGTGATGGTCAGCGTCGGTACCGCGTCACCGACCCCGGCGACGGGGTCGGTCGTCCCCTCCTGCACGTCGGCGGCGGGGGCCGGGTCCTCGACCGAGCCGAGCTCGACCTCCTCGCTGGATGCCTCGACCGGTACCGCCTCGGGGCCCGGGGCCGCGTACACGGGCAGCACCAGGATCGTCCCGGTGAACGCTGCGAAGGCGATGGATCCCGCGAGAAGGCGGCGCACGAGGGGTCCTCCGGTGGGGCGTCGGTCGGCGTGCCCTGGTGAGGGCACATCTCTCCAGGGCCAGCATCGGCAACGAACGGTCGGTTCTTGAGCCGAAGTCCCCGTGTCGACGTGTCGGCCTCGTCCCGGGCGTCACACCACCCCCGTGCCGCCCCTCCGGCGCACGCGTCCTGCTGCTCGCGGCGGCACAGCGCTCAACGCCGCGCGGCGGGCTCCTCGCTCCGGCGCCGCCACACCGTCAGGACGACGGCGACGGCGAGCAGCACTCCCCCGGCACCCAGGGCCACCGGCAGGAGGCGGGCCCCGATCGGCTCGAAGCTGATCTCGAGCGTGCCGCCCGACACCCCTGCGGGCAGGTCGACCTGCAGGACCGCGTCCTCGAACGCGGAGACCTCCAGAGGGCGGCCGTCGAGGCTGGCGGAGAAGCCGTTCCAGTAGGCCGTGCGGAAGACCAGGCTCCCGCCGTCGTCCCCCGTGGTGACGGTGTACCGCTCGAACGGTCCACCGAGGACGGCGACGCCGTCGTTCGCCCCTGCGTCCGCCACCGTGACCCCGCTGCCCAGCACGGCGGTGACCCGGCCCGGCAGCGGCTCCGGCCGCACGTACTCGCGGTATCCGTCGTGGTCGGCGACGAAGGTCCAGTTCTGCTCGAAGTGGCCGGCCAGCCGTTGCGGTACCGCCCCGCCGACCCCGAGCAGCACCCGGTTCGAGGACAGGAGGTCGACCCAGGGGACGTCCACACCGTCGGGGACGGCCAGCAGCCCCCGTTGCTGCAGGTCCAGGGCGCTCTGGTAGTTGGCCGCCAGGTGTTGCTGGACACCCCGCGGCCACACCGCGAGCGATCCGAAGCCCGGCCGCAGTCCGGCCAGCAGGTTGAGGTTCCCCCCGAGCACCCCACGGTGCCACCCCCGGTCGTCGGGGTCGTCGAAGGAACCGAAGGCGTAGATCGTGAGGGAGGTGTCCGTGGCGACGGCGTTGTCCCGGAACTCCTGCACCGTCGTCCCGACGTCCTGACCTCCGGTGTTGGGCCGGTAGACCGGCACGCCGGACTGGTCCTCGCGGACGGTGATCGCCTCGTACCGTTCCTGCAGGACGCCCTGCAGTCCCAGTTGCACGGCGAGGGGCGCCGCACAGGCCAGGACGACCGTCACGACCGCCACCGGCCGCACCAAGCGGCGCGCCCGCCGGGCGCCGTGGAGGACCGACGGACGCGCCAGCAGCACGACCGCCGCGAGCGCGACGACGCCCACCGCCAGGCCGATCACGTGCCACCGCCACAGCATCGGCGCCCGCATGAGGGCGACGACGAACTGCAGGGCGAGCAGGCCCAGGGCGGCCGCTGACCGGCGGCGCGTGACCCGCGCCGCGCCGGTGAAGGCCAGGACGGCGAGCAGGGCGAAGCCCACCTGGACGACCGACAGCAGGCGGAAGGGGATCCGGAAGACGAGGAAGGCGTCCGGGAGCTGGGTCCACAGCACGCCGACCACCCAGACGGCCGCAGCCGTGAGCACCCCGGGGGCACGCACGGCACGCCGCCAGTGCACGAGCGCCAGGAGGGGCAGCGCGATGACGGCGGTGCTGAAGATCGGCACGTTGGACGCGTTCAGCAGCGTCGTGCCGCTGAGGACGATGTCGAGCAGGTTGGTGCCGGTGCCGGCGGAGCCGACCGTCACCGGGGCCGGCAGACGCCACATCCACGGCGCGACGTCGAGGGCGTTGACCAGCGTGGGCAGGCTCAGCGCCATGCCGGCCAGCAGCGCGACGACCGTCGCCCAGGTGTGCCGGTCCCGGAGCAGGCGCCGGCCGGACCGCTGCCAGCGCTCGAGGCCCTGGCAGGCGACCAGCACGGGGAGCAGCGGGAGGATGTACGGGTTCCCCGCGCAGACGACCGCGGCGGTGGCGAGCCCCACCCCGGGCACGCCGTACCAGCGGCGCGAGCTCAACGCCGCCCAGAGCCAGATCAGCGCCGCCAGGCTCCACATCACCGGGGACCACGCCGATCCGTACCAGAGGAAGAATCCGCTGGTCGCCGCCCCCACGGCCACGGCGACGGCGAGCGCTGGCCGGACCCGGTGGTTCAGCAGGAGGGCCAGGCATGCGGTCCCGAGGACCAGCACGGACAGCCAGCCGTGCACCGTGGCCACGTGGAGGAGGTCCTCCTGCCCCCCCGCCCAGAGCATGAAGGGCCAGCGGATCGGGTCCAGGACGCCGTTCTGCATGTCCGCGGTGAGGTTGCCGGCCATCCCCTGGTCCGGATCGAGCAGGGGGAGGCCGCCGTCGTCGAGCTGGCGGCCCAACCACCAGTACATCGGCATGAACTGGATCTGCGCGTCGTCGAACCAGAAGAACCGGGGCACCGCCGCACGGAGACCGGCGAGCAGGGCCAACTGGACGCAGAGGTACGCCGGGAACGCCCAGAGCCCCGGTCGGCCGCGCAGCCACGGCACCGGGACCGGCGCCGCGCCTCCCGCCGAGGTTCCCTCGACCGGCGCCGAGACGTCGCCGACCGTCGCCGGATCGGCGCGGGGGCCCGCGGGAGACGCACTCATGGGAACTCCGTTCGAGACACGCCGCAGAAGCCCGACGGGCGGCAGCCGGCGGACACCGGGCGCCCGGACCTGTGGGGCGCGCACCTCGACACGACCATAGACAGCGGCCCGGCCCGGTCCGCGCTCCCAGGTGCGACGGCGGTCCCGCTCTGGGGCGCGTGGGACTGGCGGTGCGCATCGGTGCTCCTGGGCCCGGCGCCGGCGGCGGGGACCGTCGCAAGGTCTCGATCTCGTTACACTCCGAGCTCGAAGAGGTACGGGGTGGAGCCACTCGAGCTCCGCCTGGAGCGCCCGCTGCAGCGACGCAGGGGCGAGGGCCAGGCCGAGTCCCCGGAGTACGGCGGCTGCCTCGGCGAGCCGCCGACCGAGACAGCGCGAACCGGGGCCACTGGCCCGCGTGGACGTGGAATGAGGCAGCGTGGCGGGTCAGCAGAGCACGACCATGGAGCCGGCGGTGACGGAGCGGGTACCGAGGGCCGCGGACCGGCCGGTCCCCCCAGCCGCCGGCACCACGACGCGTGACCGCACGGTGAGACGCGACGAGGGTGGGTCCGGCACGTCCGGGATCCGGGTCGAGATCCAGGCCCTACGCGCCCTCGCCGTCTCCCTCGTGGTCGTCTACCACGTCGTCCCGCTGCGCCTCCCGGGCGGCTACGTGGGCGTCGACGTCTTCTTCGTCGTGTCCGGCTTCCTCATCACCGGCCACCTGCTCCGGGAGGTGGACCGCTCGGGACGCATCGCCCTGGCCCGATTCTGGGCCCGCCGAGCCCGACGGCTGCTCCCGGCATCGTTGCTCGTGCTGCTCGCCACCGCCGCAGCCACGGTCCTGTGGGTCCCCCAGACCTACTGGCAGCCCTGGCTGCGCGAGATCGCCGCATCCGCCCTCTACGTCGAGAACTGGGTGCTGTCCCACGACGCGGTCGACTATCTGGCCCACACCAACGTCGCGTCCCCCGCGCAGCACTACTGGTCGCTGTCCACGGAGGAGCAGTTCTACCTGCTGTGGCCACTGCTCATCGTCGCCTCCGCCGCGGTGGCCGCCCGCCTCGGCGCCCATCGGCGGCATGCCGTCGCGGCCGTGTTCGTCGTGCTGACAGCAGGGTCGTTCGCGTACTCCCTCTGGACCACGCACACCGCTCCCCCGGACGCCTACTTCACCACCCCGGCCCGCGCCTGGGAGTTCGGTCTGGGCGGTCTCCTGGCAATCTGGGCGGCCACTCCGCTCGCCGGACGAGACCGGCTGCGGACCGTCGTGGGGTGGGCCGGCTTCGGCGGCATCGCCGTGGCCGCCCTCACCTACACCGAGGCCACCCCGTTCCCCGGCACCGCCGCACTGCTCCCGGTCCTCGGCACCGTCGCGGTGATCTGGGCCGGCGCCCCGCGGGACGACTGGAGTCCGACCAAGCTGGCGGACTTCGGTCCCGTCCGGTTCCTCGGTGACATCTCCTACTCCGCGTACCTGTGGCACTGGCCCTTCGTGGTCATCCTCCCCTTCGCCCTCGGCCACGAGCTCGGGACGACGTCCAAGATCGCCGTCCTCGTGGGCACCGTCCTGGCGGCGTGGGTGACGAAGGTGTGCGTCGAGGACCCGGTCCGCACGGGGACCCCGCTGGCGCGCCGCGGGAACGGCACCACCTTCGTGGCCACGGGCATCGCCACCGCGCTGGTGGTCGGCGTCGCCGCGGGTGGGTGGTTCCACGTGAAGGTGCAAATCGACCAGGCCCGGGCCGCTGCCGCGGCCTTCGCCGCGGGCGGCGACCCCTGCTTCGGAGCCGGTGCGATGGATCCCGAGCGCGGCTGCGCGGATCCCTTCGCGTGGACCGACACGGTCGACACCACCTTCGCCAAGTCCGACCTGTCCGCGGGCATGCCCTGCCTCCAGGGCGGCACCAACACCGAGGTCACGACCTGCCGATACGGCAGTGCCGACGCCACCGAGACCGTGGCGCTGCTCGGCGACTCCCACACCGCGAGCCTCTACGAGGCGGCGCAGGAGCTGGCCGACGACCGCGGGTGGGCGGTCGTCACCTACGTCAAGGCCGGCTGCCCGGCCCTGGGCACCGACCGGATGCTCGGCGTCGACATGCCCCTCGACGAACCGCGCTCGTGCGAGCTCTGGAGCCAGGAGGCGCTCCGGCAGATCGCCGAGGACGACTCCATCACCCACGTCCTCACGAGCTACCGGTCGGACATCTACAAGTACGTGGGCGACGACGGCGAGCTGCAGGACGAGATCCCGTTCGAAGTGGTGCAGGCCCCGCTGCGCGCGCTGGCAGACGCTGGCAAGCAGGTGCACGTGGTCCGCGCCGTCCCCACCACCAACGGGGTGCGGCCGGCTCCCGAGCTGGTGACGCTGGAGGTCGGAGCCCCTGACTGCATCGCCACGGCGGGCAGGGTCGACGACCCGTGTGCCGGTCCGCGCGACGTCCGGCTGACCCCGGACCGGATCGCCGATGCCGCGCTCGCGATGGACGACGACAGGATCGATGTCATCGACCTCACCGACGCCTTCTGCGACGCGCAGGACTGCCACTACCTCGTCGGGGGCGTGGTGGTCTACTTCGACGGCAGCCACGTCACGGCGACCTTCTCGCGGACCCTCGGGCAGTTCCTCGCGCGTCAGATCTGACCGGCGAGCGCGACGGCGCCCCTGAGTCCGAGCCGGGCTCAGGGGCGCCGTCGCGTCCGGGCCAGGGGCCGACCGGCCTGGGTCGAGCACCGGCAGCGGACGTCCCGACGCCCACCGGGCCGCGGAGCGGGCCACTCTCGCGGTCTGCTCGCGGGGCCGCCGAGGACCGCCCCGGAGTTCCGAGGACCGCGCCGCCGAACCCGTGGCGCCGCTGCGTGGATGCGGGACGGCCCGACCATGCCGACGGCGGCCCACCCCGGCCCGGGAGCCTTGCTCCCGGAAGTGCCTCCGCTCGTCCGGGGCTGCACCGCGGTCACCCCGGGGGCAGGCAGGTCGGGGCGCCGGAGTTCGGGTAAGGGCTGCGCCGCGGCGCGGGTTCCGCGCCACGGCGGAGCACCGTGCCCGCGCCCGGCCCCGCGTCCCGCAGCGCCACGCGGCAGGGCGCACTGCCTGGGAGGGCGGTTGCACGACGTCGCGCTCGTGGCCTGATGGTCCCGGCTCGAGGCGGGGTCCGCGGCGAGCGGGGGCCTCGCCCACCGGGATCGCCCGACGACGTCCGGCGCGGCGCACCGGTGCCACGGGGAGGCGGAGCAAGGGGGCACGAGGCCCCGCCGGCTCAGACGCTGTCGGCGTCCCTCCGGCGAACCAGAGCACCGATCGTCGCCAGCCCCATGACGGCGACGCCGGTGGCGGTCGCCGGGACCACCAGCGACGCACCGGCCGGAGCGTAGGAGATCTCCAGGCGGCCCGCGTCCGCCCCTGCCGGGATCTGCACGGCGAGCGACGCGCCCTCGACCGCGGTCACCTGCAGCGCCCGGCCGTCAAGCGTCGCCTCCATCCCCGGGTAGTACGGGGTGCGGAACGCCAGCCGGCCCGGCTCGTCGCCGGTCGAGACGACGTAGACGTCCATCGGCTCACCGACCCGGGCCAGGTCGGTGCTCCACCCGTCCGGGGACACCGTGACGCCATCGGCCGCGGTGATGCGGCCCGGCAGGGCGTCGTCGCGCCGGTACTCGGTCCACGGGCCGGTCACGGACCCGGCCTGCCAGGTGGCGTCGAAGTGCTCGCGGATCTCGCCCGGGGCATTGGCGTTCAGCAGGACCGTGTCCGACGAGAGCAGGTCGATCCAGGCGACGCCGGTGTCGCCGGCCGGGGCGAGGAGGTCGGCCGGGTCCGAGCACGTCGCCCCCTGGTAGCTGCGACACCAGTGCTCCTCGAGCTGGTCGTGCCACACCGCCAGCGAGCCGAATCCCGGACGGAACCCGGCGGCCAGGTTGGCGTTGCCGACCATGACCCCGTCGCCCCACCCCCAGTCCGACTCGAACCGCCAGGTGATGACCGTGGCCGTGCCGTCGACCAGGACCGAACGGTCGGCGTAGTCGTCAGCGTCCGTGCCGAGCCGGTAGCCGTTGTAGAGGGCGCGGAAGGGCTGGTCGCCGGACTCGGTGCCCTCGAGCGCGTCGACCCGGTCCTGCACGGCGACCATCAGCTGCAGCGAGAGGAGCGGGGCGAGCATGACGAGCACCGCGACCGCGGCGCCCACGGCCGGGCGGATGTCCTCCCGCCGCTGCCACACGACGAGCGCCGCCGCCCCGGTGGCGGCCAGGAGCAGGGCGAGCAGGTGCCACTTCCAGAACACCGGGGCGCGGAAGACGGCGAGCGCGAACTGAGCCACGACGATGCCGACCGCGACCTTCAGCCGCCCCCGAGTGACCCGTCCCGCGGCCGCGAACGCGATGAGGGCGAGGGCCGGCAGGAAGACCTCGGCGACGACGACGTAGCGGACGGGGTACCGGAACACCGCGACCATCGTCGGCAGCTGCGTGGCCACCACCGCGGCCAGGTAGACCAGGCCGGCCGGGAGGACCCCAGGCACGTGCAGCGCGCGGCGCCAGTCCACCAGCGCCAGCATGGGCAGGGCGACGAGCATGGTGGCCATCGACGGGACCAGCCCGATGTTGCCGCTCCACGCGTTGGTCTGGGCCATCAGCGTGGTGCCGCCGAGCACGACGTCGGCCAGGTTGGAGACCGCGAAGCCGACGTTCCCGATCAGCGGGTCACCCTCGGGACGGCCCATGACGCTGGACAGCTGCAGCGTGCTCATCAGGGTGGGCAGCGCGACGACACAGCCGCCGAGGGCGGCGACCAGGCGCAGGACCAGCGCGCGCTCGAGGACCGGCCGCCAGGTGCCGTGCTCACGGCGCCGCTCCAGTAGCTGGCCTACGACGAGCACGACGACGAAGAAGAGCGCGTAGGGGTTGCCGGAGGTCAGCAGCGCCCAGCTCGAGACCCCGATGGCGAGGATGCCCAGCGCGCCGCGGCTGGAGAGGCCGAACCAGAACCAGGGCAACCAGGCGATGCTCCAGAGAAGCGGCCACCACGAGCTGCCGTACCAGAGGAAGAAGCCGCTCGAGGCCATGCCGACGGCGCCGGCGACGGCCAGCGGCACCGGGACGCGGTGCGTCAGGAGGACGGCGAGGGCGCCGAGCCCGAGCCAGGTGACCGACGCCGCCCCGAAGGCGAAGGAGACGACGAGGAAGTCGTCACTGGTCGCAGCGAGCGCCTGGATCACCCAGTGCAGGGGGTCGAGGGCCCCGTACTGCATGTCCGCGAGGACGTTGCCGGCCATCCCCTGCTCGGGGTCCAGGAGCGGCGGTCGGCCGCCCTCGGCATTGCGCCCCAGCCACCAGGTCATGGGCAGGAACTGCGCCAGCGAGTCGTCGACGTAGAAGAAGCGCGGCGCCACGCGCGCCAGGACGGCGAGCACGACCAGCTGCAGCCCCAGGTAGCTGCCGAGCGCCACGAGCGCCCGTCGCGCCCCGCCGCCGCGACGCACCTCGTCGACGTCCCGGATCCGGGTCAGGACGGTCGTCGGCGCGTCCTCCCGCTCTGCGACAGACACGTCGACCACCGTCTCCGAGTTCTCGTAGTTGTCCGGCGCCGGCGTCGTCGCCAGGGTCCGGAACCGCACCCGGTGCCACCGATGCCGACGGCGGGCCTCGCCAGGCTGACGGGCGCTGCGCGCACCGGCGGCCTGCGACCCGACGGCCGTCGGACGACCGTGCGTTCCGGCCCTGGACCGTCGCCGCCGACTGTAACCGCGGCCGGCGGGCAGCGGGCCGAACCGGTCCGGCTCGCTGCCCCGCTGTCCCCGTGGCCCACAACCGTCCCACCGACCACCTGCCGGTCCGCGGACGGCCGCGCCCCGGGCGCCCGTCGGACGGCATCGCCGAGGTGCCTACCGCAGGAGGCTGCGGGCGATCACCATGCGCTGGATCTGGTTCGTGCCCTCGTAGATCTGGGTGATCTTGGCGTCGCGCATCATCCGCTCGACCGGGAAGTCCTGCGTGTACCCGGCGCCGCCGAACAGCTGGACGGCGTCGGTGGTCACCTTCATCGCGACGTCGGAGGCGAAGGCCTTGGCGGCGGCGCACAGCCGGCCCAGGTCGGGGTCGACCCGGCCGCCGTCGTGGGCGGCCTCGCCGCGGGCGGCGGCGACGTAGACCAGGTGCCGGGCGGCCTCGATCTGCATGGCCATGTCGGCGAGCATGAACTGCACGCCCTGGTTGTCGGCGACCGCACGGCCGAACTGCTTGCGCTCGCGGGTGTAGTCGACCGCGGCGTCCAGGGCGCCCTGCGCGACGCCGACGGCCTGGGCGCCGATGGTCGGCCGGGTGAAGTCCAGCGTCCGCAGCGCGGTCTTGAAGCCGGTCCCCTCGGCCCCGATGATCCGGTCGGCCGGGATGGTGCAGTCGGTGAAGTAGAGCTCGCAGGTGGGCGAGCCCTTGATGCCCATCTTCTTCTCCTTGGGGCCCACCTCGAAGCCCGGGTCGTCGCGGTGCACGACGAAGGCGGAGATGCCGTTGGCCCGCTTCTCCGGGTCGGTGACGGCCATGACCGTGTACCACTCGGAGACCCCGGAGTTGGTGATCCAGGCCTTGGTGCCGTTGAGCACCCAGGTGTCGCCGTCGCGCCGGGCGCGGGTCTTCATCGCCGCGGCGTCGGACCCGGCCTCCCGCTCGGACAGCCCGTAGCTGATCATCGCCCGGCCCTCGGCGATGCTGGGCAGCACCCGCTGCTTCAGCTCCTCCGACGCCGACAGCAGGATCGGCATCGAGCCGAGCTTGTTGACCGCGGGGATGAGCGAGGCGCTGACGTCGACCCGGGCGACCTCCTCGATGACGATGCAGGTCGCGATCGCGTCGGCGCCCTCACCGCCGTAGGCCTCGGGGATGTGGGTGGCGTGGAAGCCGGCCGCCGTGAGGGCCTTCTGCGCCTCGATCGGGTAGCGCGAGTCGGCGTCGACCTCGGCGGCGAACGGCTCGATCTCCCGCTCGGCGATGTCGCGGACCGCGGCCCGGATCGCGTCGTGCTCCTCGGTCAGCTGGTACAGCCCGGTGGTGCTCACGGACCGATGCTATGACGTCCACGTAGCCCCGGTGGCGCTCAGCCGGGGGTGACCTCGGTCGCCAGCCGCTCCTGCAGCGCCGCGTCGCGGGCGACGACCTGCTCGGCGAGGTCGGCCTGGAACCGCTCGACGGCGGCGCGCAGCGTGTCGTCGGAGGCGGCGAGGATGCGCACCGCGAGCAGGCCGGCGTTGCGGCCGCCGCCGATGGAGACGGTGGCCACCGGGACGCCGGCCGGCATCTGCACGATGGAGAGCAGGCTGTCCAGGCCGTCGAGCCGGTCCAGCGGCCGCGGGACGCCGATCACCGGCAGCGGGGTCGCCGCGGCGACCATGCCCGGCAGGTGGGCCGCTCCCCCGGCGCCGGCGACGACGACCCGCAGCCCCCGGCCCGCGGCGGACTCGGCGTAGTCGAGCATCCGGCGCGGGGTGCGGTGCGCGGAGACGACGTGGACCTCGTACGGGACGCCGAACTCCGCGAGCGCCTGGGCCGCGGGCTGCATCATCGGCCAGTCGGAGTCGCTGCCCATGACGATGCCGACCAGGGGATCCGCCACGGTGCTCCTCAGTGCTCCTCGGGGGGGAAGGCGAAGGCCGGGTCGACGACGCCGTCGGCCAGGTAGCGCGCGGCGGCCACGGCGCGGGCCCGCACCTGCGCCGGGTCCTCGCCCAGGGCGGTGACGTGGCCGAGCTTGCGGCCCCGCCGCTGGCCCTTGCCGTACCAGTGCAGCTTGACGTCGGGCCAGTGCGCCATGAGGTGGTGCACCCGCTCGTCCAGGCCGGGACCGGCCCAGTCCGGGCCGGAGGCGTCGCCGCCCAGGACGTTGGCCATGACGACGACCGGCGCGGTCATCGCGGTGGAGCCCAGCGGGTAGTCCAGGACGGCGCGCAGGTGCTGCTCGAACTGGCTGGTCCGGGCGCCCTCGATCGTCCAGTGCCCGGAGTTGTGCGGGCGCATGGCCAGCTCGTTGACCACGACGCCGCCGGGTGTCTGGAACAGCTCGACCGCCATCAGGCCGACCACCCCGAGCCGCTCGGCGATCCGGATCGCGAGCTCCTGCGCGGCGGTGGCCGTCTCCTCGTCCAGGCCCGGGGCGGGGGCCAGCACCTCGGTGTTGATCCCGTCGCGCTGCACCGTCTCGACCACCGGCCAGACCGCGACCTGCCCGAAGGGCGACCGCGCGACCTGGACCGCGAGCTCGCGGACCATGTCCACCCGCTCCTCGACCAGCAGCGTGCCGTGCCGCTCGAGCAGGGCGAGGGCCGCGTCGAGGTCGTCGGCCACGAAGACGCCGTGCCCGTCGTAGCCGCCGCGCGGGGTCTTGAGGACGACCGGCCAGCCGGTAGCGCCGGCGAAGTCGGCGATGCCGGTGTCGGTGGTGACCTCGGCCCAGGCCGGCTGCGGCTCCCCCGCCTGCTCCAGCGCGCGGCGCAGGACCAGCTTGTCCTGCGCGTGCACGAGCGCGGCCGCGCCGGGCGCGACGCGGACGCCGTCGGCCTCCAGCACCCGCAGGTGCTCGGTCGGCACGTGCTCGTGGTCGAAGGTGAGCACGGTGGCCCCGGCCGCCGCGGCGCGCAGCGCGCCCAGGTCGCGGTGGTCGCCCAGCACGACGTCGGCGGCGACGAGGGCGGCGGACTCGGCCGGGTCCGTGGCCAGCACGCGCAGGGACTGGCCGAGCGCGATCGCCGCCTGGTGGGTCATCCGGGCCAGCTGCCCCCCGCCCACCATCGCCACCACGGGCAGTCCGGTGCGGGGGTCCAGCGGCGCCGCGCCGGGCCGGTCGGAGGGAGGCAGCATGATGCCGCCGAGGCTAGCGGGGGACGCCGGTCAGCTCTGCGCGGAGTCCAGGACCGCGGCACGGATGCGGGTCCCGACGAGATCGGCGACCTCCTGGGTGGGGTGGATGCCGTCCCCGCTCGAGCCCGCCGCCCAGGTGCCCTGCGCGGTGGCGATCCCGCTCCAGGGGTCCACGTACTCCCAGCCCTGCTCCCCGGCCAGTGCCTGGAGGGCCTCGTTGTACTGCCGGGCCTCCATGGGAAACCGGTCCAGCGGCGGGATGGCGGACACGACCACCTCGGCGACGCCCGCCGTGGCCACGATGTCCAGCAGTTCGTCCCGGGACCGCCCCCAGGGCAGCTCCCCCTGGACGTCGTTCGTCCCTCCCATCACCACCAGGACGTCGGCGTCCAGTGGCTCGACGCCGGCGCGCATGTCCGAGGTGCGCGCCCCGGGCACCGCCCATCCGCCGCGCAGCTGCAGCGGCGGGACGTCGGCGGCCGGCACCCACGAGGTCGCACCACCCACGTCGGTGCTGCCGACCGGACCGCCGGCACCTGCGGTCAGCGAGTCACCGACGACGCCGAAGCGCACGACGTCGAGCCGCGGTGCTCCTCCGGTCGCGCCGCCGTCGTCCTCCGCCGACGGGGTGCTCCCGCCGGCCACCTCCACCGCACAGGCCGCCAGTGCGGCCATCGCCAGGACGAGGACGAGCAGGAGGCACGAGGGCGCCGACACAGCGGGACGGGGGATCAGACGCATGCGCCGAGTCTCCCGGCCGGTACACGCCGGAGGTCCACCGGATCCCCGTGGCCGACCGACCTGACCCGCGGTCGGGGCTCAGCTCGCCAGCCGGGAACCCGACCGGCCCGTGACGACCTCGAGCCGGGTGGAGATGCGGGTCCGCAGCTCCTCCACGTGGCTGATCACGCCGACGGTCCGGCCGCCCCGCCGCAACTCGTCCAGCACGTCCATCACCGCGTCGAGGGCACCCGCATCGAGCGTGCCGAACCCCTCGTCGACGAACAGGGTGTCCATCTGCACGCCGCCGCTCTCGGCGGTGACGACGTCGGCCAGCCCCAGCGCGAGGGCCAGGGACGCCATGAAGCTCTCCCCGCCGGAGAGGGTCTTGGTCGGCCGCACCGTGCCGGTGTACTCGTCGAACACCTCGAGCCCGAGGCCGCCGCGGGCACCGTGCCGGCCCTGCGCGTCGCTGTGCCGGAACGTGTACCGGTCGCCCGACATCTCCAGCAGGCGGCGGCTGGCCACCTCCGCGACCTGCTCCAGCCGCGCGGCGAGGACGAACGACTGCAGCCGCATCCGCAGGGTGTTGGCACCGCGGCCGTTGACCAGGTCGGCGAGCCCGGCGACCTGGTCGGCCACGCTGCGACACTCGTGCAGCCGCACCTCGGCGGCGACGACGTCGCCGGCCAGGGCGTCGAGGTCGGCCGAGCAGCGGCGGGCGCGGTCCAGCGCCGCGACGGCCTCCTCCCGGGCGGCCGTGGCCGCGGCGCACCGCGCCTCGGCGGCCGGCAGGTCCGGCGCGGGCGGGAGCCCGGCGAGCTCGGGGTCGGCGAGGACGCGTTGCACCGCGTCGCGGGCCCGTTCGTGCGCGGTGACCCGCTCCTCGAGCGCCGCGAGGTCCGCCGGGTCGCACAGGGCACCGGCCGCCTCGCCGGCGTCGGCGAAGCCGACCGCGGCCGCACGCTCCCCCGCGATGCGCCGGGTGGAGTCCGCGGTGACCCGCGCCCGGAGCTCGGCGGACTGCGCGTCGAGGACCGCCTCGCAGCGCTCGGCGGCGGTGGTGAGCCGGCGGGCGCGGGTGGCGAGGTCGGGGTCGTCGCCGCGGACGGCGTCCAGCCGGGAGGTCAGCGCCGCCAGCTCCGCCTCCCCCGCGGCCCGCTCGGCGCTGCGGCTGCCCAGCTCCTCGCGGTCGGCGGCGAGCCGGGCGGCGAGCGCGTCGCGCTCCCCGGTCAGCTCGGCCAGACGCGCACGGGCCGCGGGCAGCTCCCCGGCGGTGGCGCCCACCTCGGCCAGGACCCGGCCGGCCTCCGCGGCGGCGGCCTCCAGCTCGGCGAGCGGGCGCTCCCCCGCGCGGGCGCGCAGCACCGCCAGCTCCCGCCCGAGCGTCTCGGCCGCGGCGGCGGCCGCGGTCGACGCGGCCTCGGCGGCGTCGGCGGCCTCCCGCGCACGGTCCTCGTCCTCGGCCGACACCGCCGGCCCCGCGTGCACGGCCCTGCGCGGGTGCTCGACGGCGCCGCAGACCGGGCAGTCGGCGCCGTCGACCAGGCCCGCGGCCAGCTCGGCGGCCATGCCGTCGAGCCGGCGGGTGCGCAGGTCGAGCAGCTCCTCGCGGGCGGCCAGCCGGTGCTCGCGGGCGGCCTCGGCGGCGGCCCGCGCCCGGGCCAGCCGGCCGGCCAGCCGCTCGGCGTCCCGCCCGGCCGCGAGCGCGGCCCGGGCCGCCTCGGCGTCGGCGGTGCGGGCGGGGACGGCGACCGCCGCCGCGGCCGCGGTGTCGACCCGGGTCTGGGCCTGCGCGATCGCGCCGGGCAGCCCCGCCAGGACCTCCTCGGCGGCGGTGCAGCGCCCGGCGAGCCTGGTGGCCGCGGCGGCTGCCCGCGCCGTCCGGCGGGCCAGGTCGTGGGCGCGGTCGGCCTCGGGCTGCAGCGCGCGGGCCGCGGCGGCGTCGTCGCGCAGCCGACGCGCCAGGTCGGCAGCCGGGTCGCCCTCCTCACCGGTGGCGGCCCAGGCCCGGCGGGCCGACGCCAGGTCGGCGGCGGCGCGCTCGGCGTCGAGGGCGGCGCGGCCGGCGGACTCGAGCGCGTCGCGGAGCAGCTCGGCGCGGCGGCCGGCGTCGAGCCGCGCGCGCACCGGCGCCAGGGTCGGCTCCACGGCGCTGAGCCGGGTGAGCTCCTGCTCGGCGCGGGCGCGACGGGTGTGCCGGTCGGCCACGAGCCGGGCGGCGGCCAGGGCCTGGCCCGCGGCGGTGGCGGCCGCGGCTGCGGCGTCGGCCGCCTCGCCGGCGTCGGTCAGGGCGGAGGCGGCGCGCCCGCGCAGCCGGCTGACCCAGGCGTCGACCGGACCGCCCGGATCGGCCCCCACGAGCTCGGGGGCGAGCTCCTCGGGAACGTCGGCGTCGGCGGTCTGGGCGACCCGGGCGAGCAGGGTGGACAGCCGCAGCCGCTCGCCGCGCAGCGCCTCCTCGGCGGCCCGCCGCTCCCCGGCCAGCCAGTCCTCCACGCGGGCGAACCGACCGACGTCGAACAGGGTGCGCAACAGCTCGCCGCGGGCGTCGGGCTCGGCCCGCAGGAACCGGGCGAAGTCACCCTGCGGCAGCAGCACCACCTGGCAGAACTGGTGGACGTCGAGCCCGAGCCGGGTGCGCAGGTGCTCGGCGCCCTCGTCGATGCGGGTGCTCACCGCCTCCCAGCCGTCGGGGCCGAGCCGCTGCACGAGCAGCCGGGCCGGCTCGGTGGTCGTGCCGGTGCCGCGCTTCTTCGGCCGGGTCTGCTCCGGGCGGCGGGTGACCAGCAGCCGCTCCCCGCCGAGACTCAGCTCGCAGCTGACCTCGGTGCGGGTGCCGGCGTCGGCGTGGTCGCTGCGCAGGCGCTTGACCTCGCCGCGCGCTCCCGGGACGGTGCCGTAGAGGGCGAAGACGACCGCGTCGAGCAGCGTCGTCTTCCCCGCGCCCGTGGGGCCCCACAGCAGGAACAGCCCGTCGCGGCCGACCTCGTCGAGGTCGACGTCCTCCGTGCCGGGGAAGGGGCCGAAGGCGGTGAGCGACAGCCGGTGCAGCCTCACCCGGCGACCTCCTCGCGGGCGGCCGCCACGAGCGCCCGGGCGAGCAGCTCGCGCTCGCCCGGGGTCGCACCCACCCCGCCGCGCACGTGGTCGACGAACTCGCCCACGACCTCGAGGTCGCTGCGCCCGGCCAGCCGCTCGGTGTAGCTGCGCCCGTCGGTCGCCGCACCGCTGCCGCTCC
Source organism: Blastococcus sp. CPCC 205250 (assembly GCF_019799925.1). Taxonomy (GTDB): domain Bacteria; phylum Actinomycetota; class Actinomycetes; order Mycobacteriales; family Geodermatophilaceae; genus Trujillonella. The sequence goes on from NZ_JABGCG010000016.1 coordinate 16,811, forward strand.
ACTCCAGGTGCGCGCAGTACGGGAAGCGGGCCTGCAGCCGGCGCATGGGGTCGGCGGGACGCACCGCGTCGGTGAGCCGTGCGGAGACGAACGCCTCCTCGGCGGCGGCGTGGGCGGGGTCGGCCAGCAGCTCCTCGAGCGTGCCGGTGAGGACGACGAGCGGCCGCGGCACCGGGAGCTGGACGGCGCGGACGTCGGCCAGGCCGGCGGCGTCGAGGTCGACCAGCCAGACCTGCTTCTGCTGGCCCGCCTCCCCGAAGGAGTAGGGCAGCGGGGAGCCGCTGTAGCGCAGCCGCTCCGTCAGGGTCTGGGGGCGGTGCAGGTGGCCCAGCGCCACGTAGTCGACGCCGTCGAACACCGGCACGGGCACCCGGTCGACGCCGCCGACGGTGATGTCGCGCTCGCTCTCGCTGGGCATGCCGCCGCCGACGAACGCGTGCGCGAGCACCACCGAGCGCGTGCCCGGGCGCAGGAACAGGTCGGCCCGGACCCGCTCCATCGCGGCGGTGAGCACCGACTCGTGGGACCGCGCCCCGGCCACGCCGAGCTCGTCGCGGGCGAGCTCGGGCTCGAGGTAGGGCAGCCCGTAGACGGCCACCTCCCCGTGCTCGTCGGCCAGCAGGACCGGCTCGTCGAGCCCGGCGGTGGTGGTGCGCACGTGCACGCCGGAGACGGCGAGCAGCCCGGAGGCGAAGCCGAGCCGGCGGGCCGAGTCGTGGTTGCCCGGGGTCAGGACGACGGTCGCGCCGGCCGCGCGCAGCCGGGTGAGCACGCGGTCGAGCACCGCGGTCGCGTCGGCCGAGGGGACCGCCCGGTCGTAGACGTCACCGGCGACCACCACCACGTCGACGCCCTCGTCGGCCACGATCCGCGCCAGCCCGCCCAGCACCTGCTCCTGCTCGCGCAGCAGGTCGGTGCCGTGCAGCGACCGGCCCACGTGCCAGTCGGAGGTGTGCAGCAGCCGCATGGACCGGGACGGTAGGTCCGCCCACCGACAGAACCGGCCAGGCTCGCCGTGACCGATCCGTCACAGCACGTGGGCGCCGCCGCGCCGCGCGGGAGGCTGGTCCCGGCCCGGACACTGCGAGACGCTGTCCGGCGTGCCCCTGGAGCCCGGCGACGCCTTCGCGGGCTACACCGTCGTCCGGAAGCTCGGCGAGGGCGGGATGGGCGCCGTCCACCTGGTCCGGCACCCCCGGCTGCCCCGCCTCGAGGCGCTCAAGGTGCTGCGCCCGGAGTACTCCTCCGACGGCGACTTCGCCCGGCGGTTCCTGCGCGAGGCCGAGGTGGTCGCGGCCCTCGAGCACCGCACCATCGTCCCGGTGCTCGACCGCGGCGAGGACGAGGGCCGGCTGTGGCTGACCATGCGCTACGTCGACGGCACCGACGCCGAGACGGCGCTGACCGAGGCCCCCGGCGGGCTGCTGCCCGCCCGCCGCGCCGTCCGCATCGTCACCGAGGTGGCGGCGGCCCTGGACTGCGCGCACCGCAGCAACCTGGTGCACCGCGACGTGAAGCCGGCCAACGTGCTGCTGTCCCGCCCGGTCGCCGACGAGCCCGAGCAGGTCTTCCTCACCGACTTCGGCATCGCCCGCTCCACCGACGCGCACACCCGCCTGACCCGCACCGGCGAGGTCCTGGCGACCCTGGGCTACGCCTCCCCCGAGCAGATCGAGTCCCGCCCCCTCGACGCCCGCTCCGACGTCTACGCGCTGGGCTGCCTGCTCCACCGGCTGCTCACCGGCAGCGTGCCCTTCCCCGGGTCGTCGGTCGCCGCCGCGCTGCACGGCCACCTCGCCCTGCCCCCGCCGCGCCCGACGGCGCTCGTGCCCTGGCTGCCGCCGGGTCTGGACGTCGTCGTGGCCCGCGCCATGGCCAAGGACCCCGCCGCCCGGTACCCCTCCTGCCGGGCGCTGGCCGCCGACGCGCAGGCCGCCCTCGACGACCTCCCCGCCCTCCCGTCGGCCCCGTTCCGGGTGGACGTCACCGCCGACGACGGCCGGGTCCGCCTCTCCAGCGACGCCCTGCCGCCCGCCGACCGGGAGCGGCTGGCCGGACTGCTCCGGCAGACCCGCTTCTTCGACCTGCCCGCGTCGCTCGCCGAGGCGGCGGCACGCGCGGAGACCGGACCGGTCGGCCCGGCCGCGCCCGGGCGCCCGGTGACCCTCGAGGTGAGCAGCGGGGGCCGCACCCACCGGGTGACCGCCGACCTGTCGGCCGCGCGCCGCCCGCCGGAGCTGGACGACCTGGTCGACACGGTGCGGGCGCTGGGCTCCGCTGCGGCCGCCCCGCCCACCGCGGTCCCCGCACGGCTGCCCGCACCGGGCACCGTGCTCGACGCACCCCGGCCGTCGCCGGCGTACCGGCCGCCCGCCGTCCCGCCGCCCGCCGTCCGGGCCCCCGCCGCGGGCCCGCCCGCCGCGGCGCCGTCCCCCGCCGTGCCACCGGCCGCCGTGCCACCCGCCGGTGCGCCGCCCTCCGGTGCGCCTCCCCGAGCGAGCGGGCGCCGGCGGATCGCGGCCCTCGCGCTGGTGGCCGCGCTCGCCGGGGCCGGCGGGACGACGTACCTGCTCACCGGGCCGGACGACGACGGCGGCACGGGCGGTGGGGGCACGACCCCCGGTGGCGGACCCGCCGCCGCGCTCGAGGCGCTGCCCGCCGCGGCGCCCCTGCCCGGCGGGGCCGTCGTCCTCGGCCGCGAGGTCGACGGCGCGACGGACCTGTACGCGGTGGACGGCGTCAGCGGCGAGGTGGTGGCCCGGCTGACCGACGGTCCCGGCGCCGACATCAGCCCGGTGGTGCTCCCGGGGCGCGGCTCCGTCGTCTACGCCCGGGCCGGCGACACCGGGTCCGAGTGGCGGGTGGTCGCCGCCGACGGCAGCGGCGACCGCGCGCTGTTCGCCGAGGGCCTGCCCGACTGCGCCGAGCCCGGCCGGCCGGCGTTCGACCCGACCGACCCCAGCCGGCTCGCCCTCACCTGCCGGGACGCCGCGGGCGGGCTCTCCCTGCGCCTGATCACCCTCGACGGCGCGCAGGTGGAGGTGCTGCACGAGGGCACGGCCACGGTCGGCGACCCGGCGTTCTCGCCCGACGGCACGCGCATCGTCTTCTTCGCCGGCGACGACGCCGGCCGCGACGGCGGCGCCCTGCTCGTCCTCGACGTCGACTCGCCGGGCGAGGCCACCCGGATCACGGCGGGCAGCGCCGGCGAGGACGCCGATCCCGCGTGGTCCCCCGACGGGTCGACGCTCGCCTGGCGCCGGGAGATCGTCGGCGGCTCCCGCGGCATCGTCGTCGGTTCGCCCACGCCCGCGGACGACGCGCGCTTCCTGACCTCGGGGGCCTTCGACCAAGACCCGGTGTGGTCGCCCGACGGCCGGACGATCGCCTACAAGAGCAACCATCCCGGGGACGCCGCCCCGGACGGTGACCAGGTGTGGCTGCTCGACGCCGACGGTTCCGACCCGCGCCAGCTGCCGGCCGACGACGGCGCGGTGGTCGGCGGCCTGGCCTGGGCCGACCTGGGCTGAGGGCCGTCGGGGGTCACTGCCCCGCGGTCCCCGCCGGAGGCCCCCCGAGCCGGTCGAACACCAGGTCGGTCATCTGGGCCACCTGCCGGGACAGCCGGCGGGACTCGGCCAGGCCGGCGTCGAGGTCCGCCACGCCCGCCTCCAGCTCGCCGACCCGGCCGTGCAGCCCTGCGATGGCGTCGTCTGCCACCCCGCCCCGTACGCGCGCGGCGTCGAGGTCCGCCCGCAGGGTCCCGACGTCCGCCCGCAGGGCCGCGACCTCGGCGCGCGCGGACGTGAGCTCCTGAGCCGTCTCCTCCGTCCGCCGGCGGAGGTCGCTCAGGTCGGCCCGGAGCTGGCCGACCAGCCCCGGCAGCGTCTCCAGGGCCTCGACCGTCCGCGGGGCCGCGCGGCGCAGCAGGCCGCCCGCGATCTGCCTAGCGCCCATCACGGGGCAGCCAGCCGCAGGCGGGCCACCCACGGGTCCTCGTCCTTGTAGACCGCCATACCGCGCCCCTCCGCGGAGTCCACGACCCGCAGGCCACGCTCCTCGACCTCCGCTACGACCTGCCCGAGGGGCAGGTAGCGCCGGAAGTGCTCCCCGAAGACATGCTCGGCCTCCGCGTCCTCGGCGGTGCGGAACTCCAGCCAGCACTCGCCGCCGCGGCGGGCCACCGCCGCCGCCAGCGTCCACAGGTTGGCCCGGGCCTCGTCGTCGATGGCGTGCACGAAGAACCGCGCGTACAGGTGCCAGCCGATGCCGGAGTCGAGGTCGGCGGCGACCTCGCCGAGCTGGTGGAGGTCGCCGAGGTTGACCACCCGGAAGTCGGCCGCCCAGCCCTCCCGCTGAGCCAGGTCCCTCCCCCGGTCGATCGCCGTGGTCGAGTAGTCCAGCGCCGTCACCCGACGTCCGATCCGGGCGAAGAAGCGCGCGTCCCGGGCCGTGCCGGAGCCGACGTCCAGCACCGCTGCCTCCTCCGGGAGGCGGTCGGCCACCCAGCGGGCGAAGTCCGACTCCGCCATGGGGACCCTGGTCACCTCCTGGCTCGAGTAGAAGTCCTGCCAGTAGTCGCGCGCCATGTTGAACTCTCCGATCCAGGTGCGCAGTCGGGACCGCACCGCGTGAGGGGTGGTGAAGGTGAACGAGGGGTCGGGCGTCTTCCACCCGGGCCCGTAGGTCGCGGCCAGCAACCGCTCGGCGTCGGCCGGCGCCGGGTACGACCGGCCGCGGATGAGGACCTCCCCGAGCGTGCCGAGTTCCAGGTCGTCGGAGCCGACCTGGAAGCACAGGTAGGTGCAGCCCCCGACGACGAAGGCCGTGAAGACGTCGATGTAGTGGTCCAGACCATCGGCGCCGTCGTCGAAGGTCAGCTGGAGGTGGCCACCGCTGTGCCGCGTCACGTCGAAGCCGCCCCGGCGCAACGCACGAGAGAGCTCGTAGCTCTCCCGCACCACCGCGGCCGGGTCCTGGTGACGCGAGAGGTAGGCCAGGTCGGCGTCGTCGTCGTGCGGGATCAGGTCGCCGTCGCGCACCCCGCCCAGCAGGGTGCCGTAGCAGACGAAGGGCTGCAGTCCGAACCGCTCGAGCTCCTCCTGGACGATCCCGAGGCGGTCCAGGAGGCGGTCCTGCAGCGCCTGCCGGACGGCGAGCTCGAGGCCGTCGAAGCTCGGTGCCAGCCGGCCCCACTTGTTGACCGAGAGCCACCGGCCCCGGTCGTCACGCAGGTCCAGCCGGGAGTCGCCATCGTCGGCGTCGGCGTCGGCGTCGTGGAAGCCGACGTCCGCGGAGGCGAGGACCTGCTTGGAGACGGGGTCCCGAACCACGACCCCGGCCCGCCCGGTCAGCCGCGCGGCGAGGGCGGGCGGCCAGGAGAAGCGCACGCCGCCGTGCGGGAGACGCTGCGCTCCTGCCGACCGCAGGGACACCGTGCGACGGCCCTCGAGCAGGACGTCGACGACGTCGGGGGGCTCGTGCCGGCGACCGGGCCACAGCGTCAGTGCCGCACGGTCGGCCTGCAGCTCCGGCGGGCCGACCGGAGACCCCAGGGAGGAGGACATCGCCTGACCCTATGTTCCCCGGAGCGCACGCTGCGTCCCGATCGGGAAACGGCGCTGCCCTCCGGAGGGATCGCAGGTCAGGGCGGTCAGAGGGAGGGCGCCCCGTGGGCCTGATCGTCGCCGCGCAGGAAGCCGGCGTTCTCCCGGCCACGGCGGTCGGCGTCCTCCTCGACCATGTGGTTGAGCAGCTGCTGCACGCCGTCGCTGTCCGGGATCTGCCGCAGCACCGTGGCGCCGCTGTCCCCGGCGGACTCGATGGTGATCGTGCCCGACTGGATGATCCGCTCCCACACGTTCTGGCTGTAGGAGACGTCGGTGATCCGGGAGAGCCCGATGTCGCGGCCCTTGCGGGCGAGGATGCCCTCGCGGAACAGCAGGCGGTGGGTGGTGATCACGTAGTGCGTGGTCCGCCAGCGCAGCAGCGGCACCGCCACGAACACCAGGAGCAGCAGGAGCGCGGCGCCGACGATCAGCAGCCGGTACAGCCCGGCGCGGTCGCTGTCCGAGGGCACGAGCGCGGCACCGAAGGACGCCCCGCCGACCACGAGCAGGAAGAGGACGACCGGCCAGAAGACCGTCAGCCAGTGCGGGTGCAGGTGGCGCACGACCTCTTCGTCGTCGGCGAGCAGCTTGTCGGGGTAGGCCATGCCGGACAGGGTGACGCAGCGCGGGCCGCGTGCGGGGCCGGTCGCGCGCGGGAGCGCCGTGTCCGCACCAGGAGTCCCAGCCGGAGCTCCGCTCAGGTGCGGGGACGCACGTGCCGGACGTCGCCGCTGGCCAGCTCCACGGTGCCCCCGGCGGTGCGGACGACGAGCCGGCCGTCCCAGTCCACCGCCTCGGCGACGCCCTCCAGCAGCCCGCCGTCGGGCAGCGTCACCACGACCTCGGTGCCGATCGTCGCGCACCACGCGAGGTAGTCGTGGGCGAGGCCGCTCTGCACCGGGTCCCCGAGCGCCGCCGTCCAGCGCAGGTACCGGCGCTCCAGCGCGCGGAGGAACTCCAGCAGCACCGGGGCCCGGTCCACGGTCCGCCCGACCTCCATCGCCAGCGACGACGCCCCCTCCGGGAGCTCGTCCGGGCGGGTGGAGACGTTCAGCCCGGTGCCGACGACGACCGCGCCGGACACGGCCTCGGCGAGGATCCCGGCGAGCTTGCTGCCGTCGGCGGCGAGCAGGTCGTTGGGCCACTTGAGCGCCGCCCGGCAGCCGGGGACGGCGGTGACCGCCTCGGCCAGCGCGACGCCGGTCAGCAGCGGCAGCCACCCCCGCCGGGCGGCCGGGACGTCGGGGCGCAACAGCACCGAGACGGTGAGCCCGGCGCGTGGCGGGGAGGTCCACACCCGGTCCAGCCGCCCGCGGCCGGCGTCCTGGTGCTCGGCGACGAGGACCGTGCCCTCCGGGGCGCCGTCGCCCTCGCCGTCGCCGTCGCCGTCCCCGCCCCCGGCCGCGGCGACGAGGGCCGCGTTCGTCGAGCCGATCCGGTCGACGACCTCCACCGACCGCCACAGCCGGCTGTCGCGGATCAGGGCGGCGGTCAGCGCGGCCGCGTCCAGGGCGGGGCGCTCCAGGTCCGACCAGCGGGCGTCCGACGAGGGGTCCGGGGGCACTCCCCTACGCTACGGCCGCGAGCCCGGCCCCTCCCGAGGTGCCGGCCGGCCTGATTCCCGAGCAGAGCGAGGCAGGGTCTGTGAGCGCGGCTGAACTGGAGAGCGCCGGCGAGTCCATCGCCGGCGACGTCGACATCCACACCACCGCCGGCAAGCTGGCGGACTTCGAGCGGCGGGTCCAGGAGGCCACGCACGCCGGCTCGGAGCGGGCGGTGGAGAAGCAGCACGCCGCGGGGAAGATGACCGCCCGCGAGCGGATCGAGGCGCTCCTGGACCCGGGCTCGTTCACCGAGCTCGACGAGTTCGCCCGGCACCGGTCGACGAACTTCGGCATGGACGCCAAGCGCCCGTTCGGCGACGGCGTCGTCACCGGCTACGGCACGGTCGACGGCCGGCCGGTCTGCGTCTTCTCCCAGGACGTCACCGTCTTCGGCGGCAGCCTCGGCGAGGTGTACGGCGAGAAGATCGTGAAGGTCCTCGACCTCGCCATCCGCAACGGCTGCCCGGTCATCGGGATCAACGAGGGCGGCGGCGCCCGCATCCAGGAGGGCGTGGTCTCCCTCGGCCTCTACGGGGAGATCTTCCAGCGCAACGTGCACGCCTCCGGCGTGATCCCGCAGATCTCGCTGGTCATGGGTGCCGCGGCCGGCGGCCACGTCTACTCCCCCGCGCTCACCGACTTCATCGTGATGGTCGACCAGACCAGCCAGATGTTCATCACCGGGCCCGACGTGGTGAAGACCGTGACCGGCGAGGAGGTCACGCTCGAGGAGCTGGGCGGCGCCCGCACGCACAACACCAAGTCCGGCGTCGCCCACTACATGGCCGAGGACGAGAACGACGCCCTCGACTACGTCAAGGCGCTGCTGTCCTACCTGCCGAGCAACAACCTCGACCCGCTGCCCACCGTCGAGGTCGGCCCGGTCGACGCCAGCCCCGACGGCGTGACCGACGACGACCGCGAGCTCGACACCGTCATCCCGGACTCGGCGAACACGCCCTACGACATGCACGGCGTGCTCGAGCACGTCCTGGACGACGGCGAGTTCCTCGAGGTCCAGCCGCTGTTCGCACCGAACATCCTGATCGGCTTCGGCCGCGTGGAGGGTCGCCCGGTCGGCGTCGTGGCCAACCAGCCGACCCAGTTCGCCGGCACGCTGGACATCGACGCCAGCGAGAAGGCCGCCCGGTTCGTCCGCACCTGCGACGCGTTCAACGTGCCGGTCCTGACGTTCGTCGACGTCCCCGGCTTCCTGCCCGGCACCTCGCAGGAGTGGGAGGGCATCATCCGCCGCGGCGCGAAGCTGATCTACGCCTACGCCGAGGCCACCGTCCCGAAGATCACCGTCATCACCCGCAAGGCCTACGGCGGCGCGTACGACGTCATGGGCTCCAAGCACCTGGGTGCGGACCTCAACCTGGCCTGGCCCACGGCGCAGATCGCCGTCGTCGGCGCCCAGGGCGCGGTCAACATCCTGTACCGGCGCGAGCTCGCCGACTCCCCGGACCCCGACGCCCGCCGCGCGGAGCTGATGACGGACTACGAGGACACCCTCCTCAACCCCTACGTCGCCGCCGACCGCGGGTACGTCGACCAGGTCATCCGCCCGTCGGAGACCCGCGTGGAGATCACCAAGGCCCTGCGCCTGCTGGCCAACAAGCGCCAGACCCTGCCGCCGAAGAAGCACGGGAACATCCCGCTGTGACACCGCCACCCTCCGGGCGGCACCGCGACCAGGAGCCGTCCCCGACCGCTGCTGAGCCCACCCCGGGCCTCGTCGCGGAGGCCTCCGGCCCCCACTCCTCGGACCGAGAGCCGCAGCCGCCGCTGCTGCGCGTGGTGCGCGGCGAGCCCTCCGCCGAGGAGCTCGCCGCCCTGACCGTCGTGGTCGCGGCGCTCTCCCAGCGGCGCGGCACCCGCCGGCCGGTGCCGGTGTCCGGCTGGGGCTCCCCGGCCCGGACGCACCGCCGTCCGCTCGCCGTCGGTGCCGACGGCTGGGCCGCCTCGGGGAGGCCCTGGTGAGCGACGTGCGCAGGCTCGTCCTGGGGTCGGCATCGCCGGCGCGGCTGGCGCTGCTGCGCCAGGCGGGACTGGATCCCGACGTGGTGGTCAGCGACGTCGACGAGTCCACGGTGACCGCGCCCCGGGTCGCCGAGCGCGTGGCGCTGCTGGCCGCGGCCAAGGCCGCCGCGGTCGCCGCGCGGGAGACCGACGCCCTGGTCATCGGCGCGGACTCGCTGCTGGAGTACCGCGGGCGGGCCATGGGCAAGCCCGCGGACGCCCACGAGGCGCGTGACCGGTGGCAGCACATCGGCGGGCGGTCCGGCGTCCTGCACACCGGCCAGGCGCTGTTCGACGTGCGCGACGGCACGGTAGTCGGCCGCGACGTCGCGGTCGTCTCGACCACGGTGCACTTCGCCCGGCCCAGCACCGCCGAGCTCGAGGCCTACCTGGCCACCGGTGAGCCGCTCGCCGTGGCCGGCGCCTTCACCCTCGACGGGCTGGGCGCCTCGTTCGTCCGGCGGGTCGACGGCGACCCGGCGGCGGTCGTCGGCCTGTCGCTGGCGACCCTCCGCACGCAGCTGGCCGCCCGCGGTGTGGCCATCACCGACCTCTGGCGCCGCTAGGCGCCACTCCCCGGGCTGCCCGCCGGCCGGCCCGGGAGCGCTCGGCTACTGTCCCGCCGGCTGACGAACCCCGAGGGAGAACGACGGTGCAGAAGGTCCTCATCGCCAACCGTGGCGAGATCGCGGTGCGTGTCGCCCGCGCGTGCAGGGACGCGGGGCTCGCCAGCGTCGCCGTCTACGCCGACACCGACCGCGACGCCCTGCACGTGCGCGCGGCCGACGAGGCGTTCGCCCTCGGCGGGACGACGCCGGGTGACTCGTACCTGGTGATCGAGAAGATCCTCGGCGCGGCGAAGCAGTCCGGCGCCGACGCGATCCACCCCGGCTACGGCTTCCTGTCGGAGAACGCCGACTTCGCCCAGGCGGTCCTCGACGCGGGGCTCACCTGGATCGGCCCCTCCCCGCAGGCGATCATCGACCTGGGCGACAAGGTCGCCGCCCGGCACATCGCCACCCGCGCCGGCGCCCCGCTGGTGCCCGGCACCAAGGACCCGGTCGGCGGCGCCGACGAGGTCGTCGCGTTCGCCGAGGAGCACGGCCTCCCGGTGGCGATCAAGGCGGCCTTCGGCGGTGGCGGGCGCGGCCTGAAGGTCGCCCGCACCATCGAGGAGATCCCCGAGCTGTTCGACTCCGCCGTGCGCGAGGCCGTGTCGGCCTTCGGCCGCGGCGAGTGCTTCGTCGAGCGGTTCCTCGACAAGCCCCGGCACGTCGAGGCCCAGGTCCTCGCCGACACCCACGGCAACGTGATCGTCGTCGGCACCCGCGACTGCTCGCTGCAGCGGCGCAACCAGAAGCTGGTCGAGGAGGCCCCGGCGCCGTTCCTCACCGACGAGCAGCGGGCCCGCATCCACTCCTCGGCGAAGGCCATCTGCAAGGAAGCCGGCTACCACGGCGCCGGCACGGTGGAGTACCTCGTCGGCACCGACGGCTCGATCTCCTTCCTCGAGGTCAACACCCGCCTGCAGGTCGAGCACCCGGTCAGCGAGGAGACCAGCGGCCTGGACCTGGTGCGGCAGCAGTTCCGGATCGCCGAGGGCCTGCCCCTGGAGATCACCGAGGACCCCACGCCGCGCGGGCACAGCATCGAGTTCCGGATCAACGCCGAGGACGCCGGCCGCAACTTCATGCCCGCCCCCGGCCCCGTGACGCGCCTGGAGATCCCGCAGGGCCCCGGCGTGCGCTGGGACTCCGGCGTGGAGACCGGCGGCGAGGTCGCCGGCGCGTTCGACTCGATGCTCGCCAAGCTCATCGTCACCGGCGCCACCCGCGAGGAGGCCCTGCAGCGCGCCGCCCGCGCGCTGGACGAGCTCGTCGTCGAGGGCATGCCGACGGTCATCCCGTTCCACCGCGCCGTCGTCCGCGACGAGGCCTTCACCAGCGAGCCGTTCACCGTGCACACCCGCTGGATCGAGACCGAGTGGGACAACCAGGTCCCGCCGTACTCGGCGGCGCCCGTCGAGGGCGAGGAGCCCGGCGAGCGGCAGACCGTGGTCGTCGAGGTCGGCGGGCGCCGGCTCGAGGTCTCCCTGCCGGCGGGCCTGGCGGCCGGCGGCGGCGGGGTGGGCGGGAGCGGCGGAGCCGCCGGTGGCGGCAAGCCCCGCAAGCGCGGCGGCGGGCACGGCGGGTCCGCCGCGTCCGGCGACTCCCTCACCTCCCCGATGCAGGGCACGATCGTCAAGGTCGCGGTCGAGGACGGCGCGACCGTCGCGGCCGGTGACCTGGTCGTCGTCCTGGAGGCGATGAAGATGGAGCAGCCCATCACCGCGCACAAGGGCGGCACCGTCACCGGGCTGTCCGCCGAGGTCGGCGCCACCGTCACCAGCGGCGCGGTCATCTGCACCATCGCCGACGCCGAGTAAGGCCGCACGCACGAGGAGGGGCCCGGCACCGCAAGCGCGGTGCCGGGCCCTTCGTGGTCAGCGACCGAAGCCCAGCCAGGGCGACGCCGGCTGGTCTCCCAGTCGCCCGGCCCGGAAGTCCTGGTAGCAGCTGGATCTCGTCGGGACACAGATCTGCGGCGCCACCGGGTAGCCCAGCGATCCGTTCTCCCACCCCTGCCCGGCCCAGCGTTCACGGATCACGCCCGAGACCGCCCACGCGCCCGTCCCGGGCGACCAGTACACCGACCCGCCCCGGAAGTGCTGGAAGCAACCGCCGTCCCGCAACCCGCACACCGTGTCGGTCACCGGATAGCCCAGGCCCCCGCCCTCCCAGCCCAGCGCCGCCCACCGGTCCCGCACCGCACCGGAGACCAAGCGCGCCCCCGTCGCAGGCGACCAGTACACCGACCCGCCGCGGAAGTGCTGGAAGCAACCGCCGTCCCGCAACCCGCACACCGTGTCGGTCACCGGGTAACCGAGGCCGCCGCCCTCCCAGCCCTGCCCGGCCCAGCGGTCCCGGATCACCGGGGCGACCAGCCGCGCCCCCGTCGCAGGCGACCAGTACACCGACCCGCCGCGGAAGTGCTGGAAACAACCCCCGTCCCGCAACCCGCACACCGTGTCGGTCACCGGGTAACCGAGGCCGCCGCCCTCCCAGCCCTGCCCGGCCCAGCGGTCCCGGATCACCGGGGCGACCAGCCGCGCCCCCGTCGCAGGCGACCAGTACACCGACCCGCCGCGGAAGTGCTGGAAACAACCCCCGTCCCGCAACCCGCACACCGTGTCGGTCACCGGGTAACCGAGGCCGCCGCCCTCCCAGCCCTGCCCGGCCCAGCGGTCCCGGATCACCGGGGCGACCAGCCGCGCCCCGGTCCCCGGCGAGGAGTAGACCGAACCGCCCTGGAAGTGCTGGAAACAGCCCCCGTCGCGCAGTCCGCACACCGTGTCCATCACCGGGTAACCCAGATCCCCGCCCTCCCAGCCCTGCGCCGCCCAGCGATCCCGCACCGCACCGCTCACCAGCCGCGCCCCCGTCCCCGGCGACCAGTACAGCGACCCGCCCTGGAAGTGCTGGAAACAGCCGCCGTCGCGGATGCCGCACTGCTCGGCGCCCGTCGCCGGCCCGAGCAGGCTGCCCGCCCCGCCCAGCTGCCGGTACCGCGCCGCGATCGGGCTCTCGGTCGCACCGTCGGCCGTCGTCCGCACCGTGACGATGGCGCCGCTCGCCGTCATCGCCGTCACCTCGATGACCACCTGCCCGCCGGCCAGCGACATCGGGCTGTCCACCGGGAGGACCTGCTGTCCGTAGTCGTCCCACACCGCCGCGGCGGAGGGTGTGCCGTCGAGCAGCAGGGAGGTGTCACTCGTCGGGCCCGGGCCCGCGGTGTGCACGAGCACTCCCGGGTCGAGCGGGGATCCCTCGACGGGCTCCAGCCACTGGTCCTGACCGACGGCGGCCCGGTACTCGACCCAGTAGCGCCTGCCCCCCGCGTCGAGCGCCAGCACCCGCAGTCCGCTGCGGCCGCCCATCGGGGCGAGCGTGAAGGTGCCCCCGGCCCCGGCGGAGCTGATGACCTGCTGCGCCGAGGGAGGCAGGAAGTGCAGCTTGGCCGCATGCGGGGCGTTCAGCGAGCCCACCTCGTCCCAGGAGCCGCCCATGACGTCGTAGAGGTCCCGATAGGACAATGTCTGGCAGGGGTTCGTCTCGGGCGAGGCGTCGCACTGCAGCACCGAGGAGTGGCCGAGGCCGAAGTTGTGCCCGAGCTCGTGCGCGATGACCGAGGGCCTGAGGTCCCGGACGTAGAGCAGGCCGCCGTCCCAGGGATCCGAGCGGACCTGGGCCAGGCCGTAGGCGCAGGACGGCATGCCCGCCGGATACCCGGGGACATAGAGCATCAGGTGCTTCCCCGGACCGGGGGTCCAGCCGATGCGGCCGGCGACGTCGTTCCAGAGCGCGCTGGAGGAGTTGCAGACGGCGGTGGAGCTCACCCACGTGCTGCGCGCGGCGGTGGCGTGGATCCGCACCGCGCCGTCGCTCTGCGTCTCCCAGAAGTCCGCGACCGGGCCGTTCACCGCGTCGACCACCTGCTGTGCGGTGGTGGCGTCCGGGGGCAGCGCGGCGGTCGAGGCCAGCACCACCGTCACCTCGTTGGTGTACGGCGCCGAGGCCGGGGCGACCGGCGTGGCGTCGGCGGGCGCGACGACCTCGGCCCGGACGACCTCGTGCACCGGCTCGGGGTCCTCCGGCGCGCCGGACCAGGCGGGCAGCTCCTCGCCGAGGGTGACCTCCACCGTGGCGCCGACCGGCACCTCCTCGACGCCGGCGGAGTCCACCCGGACGCTCGTGCCGTCGTCCTCGGTCACCCAGCTCAGCAGGGCCTCGTCGGCGTGCTCGGCGGCGTCCTCGTGGTCGGCGTACTCCGCCCAGGCCTGGACGAGCTCACCGACGACGACGTCGCCCGGGGCCGCCTCCCCGCCGGGCATCTGCGGCTCCTCCGCCGCGGCCGGCGCGCCCGCGAGCAGCGGGGTCAGGACCGCGGCAGCGGCAGCGAGGGCGAGCAGCCGCGGGGACCGCGGACGGGCAGCGAGGAGCACGGGACTCTCCAGGTCGAGGGGTACCGCATCTCTCATCGGTGCGCGCGGCGCGGGACTCAACGCCAACCGGCGACGGACCGTCAGCGGCGGGCGGCGCGCCACCGTCCGACGGGCCGCCAGGCGGCGAGCACGCCACCGGTGACGCACAGACCGGTCAGCAGGGGCAGCAGCCACGTCGAGGAGGTCTCCTGGCTGCGCGTGGCGAGCTGCGGCCCCTCGGCATCCGTCGCGGCGGCGTCCCCGGAGCCGGCGGCCGTCGCCGGCCGGCCGGCAGCCGCGGCGGGCAGCGTCGCGGGCGAACCGGCGGTGCCGGAGCTGCCCGGGGTGCCGGCCCCGGCGGTCGTCGAGCGCCCGGGCAGCACGTCGGGCGCCGCGCCGCCGTCGGTACCGGCCGGCGGCACCGCGACGGCCGTGGCCGCGGGCTGCACGAGCACGGTCGCGCCGCTGCCGGTCACGGCCTGCACGGTGACGGTGAAGGCGCCGTTGCCGACCCGGACCGGGACGCCCGGCGGCAGGGCGGCCTGCAGGTCCCGGTCCCACGCCGAGGCGGGGCCCGGCGTGCCGTCGAGCAGCAGCGCGGTGTCCGAGGCGTCGCCGACGCGGTGCAGCAGCACGCCGGTGTCCAGTCGGAAGCGGTTGGCCGAGCCGGACAGCCAGCCGTCCTGGCCGGCGGCCGCGCGGAGCTCGAGCCAGTAGACGGCGTCGTCCGCGGCGGTGAGACGCAGCGCCCGCGTGCCGGTCGCGCCGCCGAGCGGGGCGAGGGTCACGGTGGCGGCGGCGTCGCCCACGGCGAGCGCCTGCCGCGCGCCGGCGGGGAGGACGCCGAGCCGGTCGGCCTGCACCGCGTTGAGCGAGCCCAGGTGCTCCCACGAGGCGCCCATGACGTCGTAGTAGTCGCGGTACCCGGCAGTGCGGCAGGCACCGGTCTCCACGGCGCCGTCGCACTGCCGCCCGGAGGAGTGCCCGAGACCCATGTTGTGGCCCAGCTCGTGGGCGATCAGGGCCGGCAGCACGCTGCGGACCCAGACGCGGCCGCCGGAGCCGGGGCCGGCACCGAGCTGGCCGAGCGCCGTCGCGCAGCCCGGCAGGTCGGCCGGCCGGCTGCTCACGTAGACCACGAGGTGGCGGCCGGGCCCGGGCTGGAAGCCCGCGGCGGCCGCGGCCTCGTCCCACAGCCCGCTCGGGTCGTCGCAGCCGGCGGTGGTGGTCACCCAGCCGGGGTGGGCGTACGTGACGCCGAAGCGCACCGCTCCCCCGGTCTGGCCCGCCCAGAAGGCGGCAACCGGGCCGTCGACCGCGGCGACGACCGACGCCACGCTCGTGCCGTCCTCGACGCCGCCGGCCGGCACGACCCGGACGACGGTGACGGCGTTGCTCGGGGTCGGGGCCGCGGCCGGGGCCGCCTCGCGCACCTCGCCGGCCAGGACGGCGCGGGTGTCGGCCGCCGGCCCGGTGCCGTCGGCGGACTCGCCGGTGGTCTGCTCGGTCTCGCCCAGGGTGAGCTCGACGGTGGCGCCGACCGGCAGCCCGGCGACGTCGCCGGTGGAGACCGGGACGGCCTCGCCCTCGGCGGTCTCGACCCAGCTCAGCGGCTCGGGCACCTCGTCGTGGTCGTGCGCCCCGGCCGGACCGGCCTCGGGCCAGGCCTGGACCAGCTCGCCGACGACGGTCCCGGAGACGTCGGCGGGGACGTCGGCGGCGGCGGGGGTGGCGACGGCGCACGGCACGAGGACGGCGGCGGCGACCGCGAGCAGCGGGAGCAGGCGGCGCGGACGGCGACCGGCGGCGGCGAGGGGAGGCATCCCCTGCTCCATCGGCGGCCCGCGCGCGCGTCGGCACCGGATCGGCGATGTCCAGCCGACGTCGTCGTCACATCCGGCTCAGCCGCCTCGCCGCGCCCCGGGGGGCTCAGGCCAGGGCGTCGGCCCCCATCAGCCGCCGGCCGGCCTCGGTGATCGACCCGGACAGCGAGGGGTAGATCGCGAACGTCTGCGCGAGGTCGGAGACCGTCAGCCCCTTGGTCACGGCCAGCGCGATCGGCAGCACCAGCTCCGAGGCCCCGGGGGCCACCACGACACCGCCCACGACGACACCGGTGGACCGGCGGGCGAACAGCTTCACGAAGCCGTCCTGCATGTCGGCCATCTTGGCCCGGGCGTTGGTGGCCAGCGGCAGGCGGACGACGTCCAGCGGCATCCCCTCGGGGAAGGCCCCCTCCTGGACGCCGACCGTGGCGATCTCCGGGTGGGTGAAGACGTTGGCCGCGACCGTCTTGAGCCGGATGGGCTGCACGGCCTCGCCGAGGGCGTGCCACATCGCGATCCGGCCCTGCATGGCCGCGACGCTGGCGAGCTGGAAGACGCCGGTGACGTCGCCGGCGGCGTAGATGCCGGGCACCGACGTCCGCGACACCCGGTCGACCTCGACGTGGCCGCTCTCGGTCAGCCGCACCCCGCACTCCTCGAGGTTGAGACCCGTGGTGTTCGGCACGGTGCCGACGGTCATCAGCGCGTGCGAGCCCTCGACGGTGCGCCCGTCGGTCAGCGTGACCAGCACGCCCTTCTCGGTGCGCTCCACGGTGGCGGCGCGGCCGCGCTGGGCGATCCGGCCACCGCGGGACTGGAAGACCTGCTCGAGCACCTCGGCGGCGTCGGCGTCCTCCCCCGGCAGGACGCGGTCGCGGGAGGAGACCAGCGTGACCGGCACGCCGGCCTCCAGGTAGCCGGAGGCGAACTCGGCGCCGGTGACGCCGGACCCGACCACGACGAGGTGCTCGGGCATCTCCTCGAGGTCGTACACGTCGCGCCAGTCGAGGATCCGCTCGTGGTCGGGCTCGGCGCCGACGATCACCCGCGGGTCGGCGCCGGTGGCGACGAGGACGACGTCGCACTCCAGCAGCTGGCTGACCGCGCCCTCGCGGTCGAGCACCTCGACGCGGTGCTCGACCAGGCCGCGGACGTCGTCGGCGAGCCGGCCCTGACCGGCGAGGATCCGCACGCCCTCGGCGGTCAGCCGGGCGTGGATGTCGGCGGACTGGGCGACCGCCAGGCCCTTGACCCGGTGGTTGACCGCGGCGAGGTCCATCCCGGCGGTGCGCAGGTCGCTGCCGAGCACGCCGAGGGCCGCGGAGTCGCGCACCCCCGTCATCGCCCCGGCCGAGGCGATGAGGGCCTTGGAGGGCACGCAGTCGGTGAGCACGCTGGCGCCGCCCACGCCGTCCCGCTCGACGACGGTGACCTCCGCACCCAGGGAGGCGCCGACCAGCGCGGCCTCGTAGCCGGCCGGGCCGCCGCCGATGATCACGATGCGGGTCATGGTCGCTCTCCTGCTGTGCTCGCGGTCGGGCGCGGTCGCGGGGCTCGCGGACGGACCCGGTCCTGGGATCGGCAGCCATTCTCCCCGTCCGGGGCCGCGGATGTCGGCATCCGCACGGTCGGGCCCGCCACAGCCGCCGTAGGCTCGGGCGTGATGGGCCTCTACGCCGCGTACGGATCCAACATGGACCCCGCACAGATGCTGCGCCGCTGCCCCTCGTCCCCGCACACGGGTACCGGGTGGATCCGCGGGTGGCGGCTGACCTTCGGCGCCGAGGAGTTCGGCTGGGAGGGCGCGCTGGCGACCCTGGTGCCCGCCGACGACCGGGACGCGCCGGGCGTGTTCGTGGCGCTGTACGACCTCACCGAGGCCGACGAGGCGGCGCTGGACGCCTGGGAGGGCGCCGACCTCGGCCTCTACCGCAAGCTCAACCTGCGGGCGCACACCCTGGCCGGCGACGTGGTCGCCTACGTCTACGCGCTGGACGCCTTCGAGGGCGGGCTGCCCTCGGCCCGCCACCTGGGGTCCGTGGCCGACGCCGCGCAGGCCGCGGGCGCCCCCGACGACTACGTCGCGGAGCTCCGCGCCCGGGAGTGCCGCTCCACCGGCGTCTGAGCCTCCTCCGGCCCCGCGGCCGGCCCGCCCCGGCGCCGCCGGGCACGGACGACGACGACGGCGGCCACCACGCCGACGACGGCGAACAGCACGAGCACGGCCCCGTCCACGAACGGCCGGTCCAGCATCGACAGGGTGGCGCGTCCCCCGGGCAGCGCGAGGAAGAGCCCCGCGACCGACCAGGCGACGACCAGCCACCCGTGCCCGCGCCGCCCGGTGAGCGCCAGCAGGACCGTCGGCGCGGTCAGGTACCACGGCCACACCGCCGCACCCGACAGGACGACCGTCAGGGAGACCCACGCGGCGACGGCCAGCACCCCCCAGCGCGGCACCCGGGTGAGCAGGAACAGGCAGACCGCCACGCCGACGCCGAGCCCGATCCCCCGGACGACGTCCAGCGGCGGGTCGTCGATGTCCAGCAGCACCGCCAGGGCCGTGGGTGGCGACAGCGGCTCGATCGCCTTGCCCGGCACGTCGAGGTTGTCCACCCACCGCCACCCGTAGCCCGACAGCTGCACCGCCAGCGCGAAGACGCCGGCCCCGAGGGCCCCGGTGCCGGCCAGGACGGGCAGCCGGCGCGACCAGGTCGGCTGCTGCCAGGCGGCGTGCACGGCCACGACCGGCACGAGCGCGATGGCCGTGACCTTCACGCAGGCCGCCGCCGCCAGCAGCGTCACGGCCAGGTACGGCCGCCGGGCCAGCGCCAGGCCGACCCCGGCGACCACGAGGAACGTCATCAGCGCGTCGTTGTGCAGGCCGGAGACGGCGTGCAGCAGCAGCAGGGGGTTGGCGACGGTGAGCCACACCGCGCGCGCCGGGTCGACGCCGCAGCGGCGGGCCAGCCCGACCACGAGCACCGCCAGGGCCACCCAGGTCGCCACGACCAGCACCCGCAGCGCCACCAGGAACGCGAGCAGGCGCTCGGACACGACGTGCGACATCACGTCGAGGAGGACGACGAACGGCGGGCTGTAGGGCGTGGGCGACGTCCGCCAGAACGGCTCGGCGCCGCGGGTGCCGGGGATGTCCCCGGCGGCGGCGGGACCGTCGACGAACGGGTCGACGCCGTGCTGGAGGGCCGAGCCGATGGCGGCGTAGGCGTAGCCGTCGGGGCTGAACAGCGGCGCGCCGGCCAGCAGCGGCAGGGCCCAGACGGCGCCGACCAGGAGGACCGCGCCGGTGCCCGCCCCGCGGCGCAGGGCAGCGCCCAGCACCAGCCAGGCGAGGGCCAGCACCCCGAGCGCGGTCATGGTCAGGCTGATCGCGGTGGACTCCCCCAGCACCGTCACGGACAGGTCGTCCACCGAGAAGAACCAGAGGTTCTCGGCGGTGCCGCTGCGTCCGGTACTGGTGCCCGCGAGCGCCAGGTAGGTCGTCGCGGCGGCGCCCAGCACCGCGGCCGCGACGAGCAGCGGCCGGCGCAGGCTCCGGCCGGCCGGCCGCGCGTCTCCCCCGTCGGACGCGCTCACCGGCTCACCCGGGCCTCCCGGACTCCCCTCCCCGGCGTCACGCGGGAGCTCCGGCGGGCACCGGCGGCGTCCGGCGCCGGCGCATCCGCAGCCACGCCGCGGCACCCGCGGACACGACGAGGGCGACCACGACGGCGTCGGCCAGCGGGCGGCCGAGGAGCGGCAGCGTCGCCTGACCGCCCGGCAGGGTCAGGAAGATCCCGGCCACGCTCGCGACGACGACCATGATCCGTTCGGCCCGGATCCCGCTGAGGGCCAGGAACGCCAGCGGCCAGGTCAGGTACCAGGGCCACACCACGCTGCCGGTGAGCACGATGGTCACGAAGATCCAGGCCGTGGGCCGCAGGACGCCCCAGCGGGGCACGAGGGTGAGCAGCCACAGGCAGGTCAGGGCGCCGACGACGAGTGCCGCGGCGCGCACCACGTCCACGGGCGGGTCGCCTGGATCCACCACGAAGGCGAGCGCGGTCGGCGGGGACAGCGGCTCGACGGCCAGGCCCGGCACCGACAGGTTCCGCGCCCAGGTCAACCCGTAGCCGCACAGCGTGGTCGCGACGAGGAAGACCCCCAGTCCGGTCCCGCCGATCTGCACCATCGTCCGGACGCGGCGGGCGGTGGTGGGCTGCCGCCACGCGGCCTCGACGGCGATCACGGCGACGACCGCCAGCGCCATGATCTTCACCCCGGCGCCGAGGGCGCACAGCGTCACGGCGAGGTACGGCCGGCGAGCCAGGGCGGCCCAGGCCCCGGCCAGCGCGAACACCAGCATGAGGGCGTCGTTGTGGCTGCCCGAGACGCCGTGCACCAGGACCACCGGGTTGACGACGACCAGCCACAGCGACAGCGCCGGGTCCAGTCCGCACCGCCGGGCGATCTGCAGCACGATGACGGCGGTCGCGACCAGGGCCAGGACGGTGAGGACGCGCAGGGCCACCACGATGGCGCGCACGTCCTCGTCGAACAGCGCCGCCAGTCCGCCGATCAGCCGGACGAACAGCGGGCTGTACGGCGAGGCGTTCTCCAGCCAGATCGGCTCGCCGCCGCGGATGCCGCGGATGTCCCCGGCCGCGTCCGGCCCGTCCAGGAACGGCTGGACGCCGTGCTGCATGCTCGAGCCGACGGCGGCGTAGTGGTAGACGTCGGGGCTGAACAGCGGCATGCCGACCGCGAACGGGACGGCCCAGAGCGTGCCGCAGACCACGACGGCACGGGTGCCCGCGCCCTGGCGCAGGGCCCACCCGAGCAGCAGCCACGCGCCGGCGAGGAGCGCGAGGGCCAGGCCGCAGAGGACCAGCGCCGGCCGGCCGCCCAGCTGGTTGCGGGTGAGCGCCTCGACCTGGAAGAACCACAGGTCGTCGGCGACGGCCTTGCGCCCGACCGAGGTGCCGGCGAGTGCCAGGTAGGTGGCGGCCAGGGTCCCGGTGACCGCGGCGGCCACCAGCGCCCACGTCCGCCGGCGGTCCGACGCCGCTGGGGGCTCCGCGCCGCGCGGGCGCCGGGCGGCGCCGCTGCCCGTGCCCGCTGCCGCGCCGTCCCGGTCGCGCGTGCTCCGGGTCACGGGGCGCCGTACGGGAAGGTGCGGGTCATGGTCTCGCTCCTGGGGCTCGCCTGCGGTGCGGGGTCATCCTCCCCTCCCGGCGCGGGACGCGAGCGACAGCCTCCTCCCCGGCGCGGGACGGCTGCGACGGGCGGGGCCAGGAGGACGACGGGGCCGGCCCGGGCCCGCCTCCGGGTCAGCCCCCGGGCTCGGCCAGGAAGAGCTCCAGCAGCTCCTGCGCGGCCAGCGCCGGCGTCACCTCGCCGGCCAGGACCGCCTGCTCCAGCTCGGGGCCGCGGGCACGCACCCCCGGGTGGGCCCGCAGCCGGTGCTCGAGCCCGCTGCGCACCAGCTGCCAGGTCCAGCGGACCTGCTGGGTGCGGCGGCGCTCGTCGAAGGCGCCCGACGCCCTCGCCCGCTCCTGGTGCTCGACCAGCTTCGCCCAGACCTCGTCGAGGCCCTCGCCGGTCAGCCCGGCGCAGGTCATGACGGGCACGTCCCAGTCCTCGCCGTGGCCCCGCAGCATCCGGATGGCGCCGGCGAGCTCGCGCGCGGCCTTGCGGGCGTCGGCGGCGCCGGGACCGTCGGCCTTGTTCACCGCGATCACGTCGGCGATCTCGAGGATGCCGCGCTTGATGCCCTGCAGCTGGTCGCCGGTGCGGGCCAGCGTCAGGAACAGGAAGGAGTCGACCATCTCCGCGACGGTCACCTCCGACTGCCCGACCCCGACGGTCTCCACCAGCACGACGTCGTAGCCCGCGGCCTCCACGACGACCATCGACTCGCGGGTCGCCTGGGCCACCCCGCCGAGCGTGCCGGCCGTGGGCGAGGGCCGGACGAAGGCGTTCTCGTCGACCGACAGCCGCTGCATGCGGGTCTTGTCGCCGAGGATGGACCCGCCCGACCGCGCCGACGACGGGTCGACGGCGAGCACCGCCACCCTCGACCCCGCGCCGGTGAGGGTGCTGCCGAGCTGGTCGATGAAGGTGGACTTGCCCACGCCGGGCACGCCGCTGATCCCCACCCGGCGGGCGCCCCCGGCGTGCGGCAGCAGCTCGACCAGCAGCTCCTGGGCGCGCTCGCGGTGGTCGGCCCGCCGGGACTCGACGAGCGTGATGGCGCGCGCCATCGACCGCCGGTCGCCGGCGAGGACCCCCTCGGCCAGCGCCGGGACGTCGACAGGGGGCATCAGTGGCCGAGCCGCTCCGACAGCGTCCGCAGCAGGCCCTGGGCGGCCTCGGCGATGACCGTGCCGGGCAGGAACACCGCGGCGGCACCCATCTCCTTCAGCGTCGGGACGTCGTCCGGCGGGATCACGCCGCCCACGACGACGACGACGTCGTCGGCACCGAGCTCCGCGAGCGCCTCGCGCAGCGCCGGCACCAGGGTGAGGTGGCCGGCGGCCAGCGAGGAGACACCGACGACGTGCACGTCGGCCTCCACCGCCTGCCGGGCGACCTCCTCCGGCGTCTGGAACAGCGGGCCCACGTCGACGTCGAAGCCGAGGTCGGCGAAGGCGGTCGCGATGACCTTCTGGCCGCGGTCGTGGCCGTCCTGGCCCATCTTGGCGACCAGGATCCGCGGGCGCCGGCCCTCGGCCTCCTCGAACGCCTCGGCCATGGCGCGGGTCTCCTCCACCGGCCCGGAGCTCCCTGCCTCGTCGCGGTACACACCGGAGATGGTGCGGATCTGCGCCTGGTGCCGCCCGTAGACGGCTTCCAGCGCGTCGGAGATCTCCCCCACGGTGGCCTTGGCACGGGCGGCATCGATCGACAGCTTGAGCAGGTTGGTGTCCAGCTCGTTGCCCCGGCGCCCCTCGGCGGCGGCGCGGGCGGCGTCGGTCAGCCGGGACAGCGCCTCGCGGGTGGCCGGCTCGTCGCGCTCGGCGCGCAGCCGCTCCAGCTTCGCGGTCTGCTCGGCCAGCACCTGGGCGTTGTCGACGCGCAGGACCTCGATCGCCTCGTCGGCGTCCACCCGGTACTTGTTCACGCCGATCACCGGCTGGCGGCCGGAGTCGATCCGCGCCTGGGTGCGGGCGGCCGCCTCCTCGATGCGCATCTTCGGGATGCCGTCGTCGATGGCCCGCGTCATGCCGCCGTGCTCGCGGACCTCCTCGATGTGCGCCCACGCGCGGCGGGCCAGGTCGTAGGTCAGCTTCTCGACGTAGGCCGAGCCGCCCCACGGGTCCGCGACCCGGGTGGTGCCGGACTCCTGCTGCAGCAGCAGCTGGGTGTTGCGGGCGATCCGGGCGGAGAAGTCCGTCGGCAGCGCCAGCGCCTCGTCGAGGGCGTTGGTGTGCAGCGACTGGGTGTGCCCCTGCGTGGCGGCCATGGCCTCCAGGCAGGTGCGGACGACGTTGTTGTAGACGTCCTGCGCGGTCAGCGACCAGCCCGAGGTCTGCGAGTGGGTGCGCAGCGACAGCGACTTGGGGTTGGCCCCGCCGGCCTGCTTCACGAGCTTGGCCCACAGCAGGCGCCCGGCCCGCATCTTGGCGACCTCCATGAAGAAGTTCATGCCGATCGCCCAGAAGAAGCTCAGCCGCGGGGCGAACGTGTCGACGTCCATCCCGGCGTCCCGGCCGGCCTTGAGGTACTCCACGCCGTCGGCCAGCGTGTAGGCCAGCTCGAGGTCGGCCGTCGCCCCGGCCTCCTGGATGTGGTACCCGGAGATCGAGATCGAGTTGAACCGCGGCATCTCCTGCGCGGTGAACGCGAAGATGTCGCTGATGATCTGCAGCGACGGCGCCGGCGGGTAGATGTAGGTGTTGCGGACCATGAACTCCTTGAGGATGTCGTTCTGGATGGTGCCGGCCAGTTGCGCCGGGCTCACCCCCTGCTCCTCCGCGGCGACGACGTAGAGCGCCAGCACCGGCAGCACCGCGCCGTTCATGGTCATCGAGACGCTCATCCGGTCCAGCGGGATGCCGTCGAACAGCTGCCGCATGTCCAGGATCGAGTCGATCGCGACGCCGGCCATGCCGACGTCGCCCCGCACCCGCGGGTGGTCGGAGTCGTAGCCGCGGTGGGTCGCCAGGTCGAAGGCGACCGACAGGCCCTTCTGCCCCGCGGCGAGGTTGCGCCGGTAGAACGCGTTGGACTGCGCGGCGGTGGAGAAGCCCGCGTACTGGCGGACCGTCCACGGCTGGGTCGTGTACATCGTCGGGTAGGGCCCGCGCAGGAACGGCGGGAGACCCGGGAAGGTCTGCAGGAAGTCCACCCCGGCGAGGTCGGCCGAGGTGAACAGCGGCGGGACGTCGATGCCCTCGGGCGTGTGCCAGGTGGCCTCGGCGACGCTGCGCCCGGTGGCCTCCTCGTAGCGCTTCGCCCAGTCGTCCGCCGAGCCGGAGGCGGCCGGGCGGCCGAGCTCCGCGGAACCGAAGTCGGGGATCGTGCTCATGCCTGCACTCCCAGCTGCGCTCATGCCTTCACTCCGACCTGCTCGTGGACGGTGCGCAGCGTCTCCAGCGCGTCGCACCCGGCGTACACGTACCCGTCGACGCCGTCCACACCCAGGGACGGCTTGCCGGCCAGCCACACCGACGTGGCACCGGCGGCGCGGAGGTCGGCGGCCAGCGCGGCCGCCGACTCGGCGTAGTCCTTGTCGGTGCCGCAGATGCAGGCGACCGCCGTCCCCTCGAGGCCGGAGGCGCCGTCGGCGGCGGGGGTCTCCAGGCCGCCGGCCTGGAAGAGGTTGGCGGCGAAGGAGGCGCGGGCGGTGTGCCGGGCCTCGGGGCCGATGGTGGCCAGGTAGACCCGCGGCCGGGTGGCCGCGGCGTCGGCGCGGTCGCGCAGCTCCTCGAAGTCCTGCGCCGCGCGGACCCGCGGGAGGCCGCCCGGACCGGCCGGCAGCACCTCCGCGGCGGGCCTGCGCTGCGGCAGCTTCTCGGTCAGGTTCGGGAACTCGCTGACGCCGGTGATCGCGTCCGAGCGCTTGGCCAGCCGCGTGCGGCGGTCCTCCCAGGCCGCGGTCAGCCGGTCGCGGACCAGCCCGTCGGCCAGCGCCCGCACGATGCCGCCGGCGCGCTCGAGCTCGGTGAACCACGCCCAGGCGGCCTGGGCCAGCTCCTCGGTGAGCGACTCGACGTACCAGGAGCCACCAGCCGGGTCGAGCACGCGGGCCAGCGACCCCTCCTCGACGAGCAGGCTCTGGGTGTTGCGGGCGATCCGGCGGGAGAAGGCGTCGGGCAGCCCGAGTGCGGCGTCGAACGGCTGCACGGTGACGACGTCGGCGCCGCCCACGCCCGCGGCGAAGCAGGCGACCGTCGTGCGCAGCATGTTGACCCAGGGGTCGCGGCGGGTGGTCATCACCGAGGAGGTGA
The DNA here is from genome assembly GCF_019799925.1 of Blastococcus sp. CPCC 205250. Lineage (GTDB taxonomy): Bacteria > Actinomycetota > Actinomycetes > Mycobacteriales > Geodermatophilaceae > Trujillonella. Next base: position 42,341 of record NZ_JABGCG010000016.1, read on the forward strand.
CGGCGTGCTGGCGCTGGCCGCGGACGTCGGGCGAGGCGCCGGAGAGCTCGCCGACCCGGTCCCACAGCCGGCGCGCGGCGCGCAGGGCGGCGATGGTCGTGAACTGGTCGGCGGTCGCGGCGAAGCGGAACTCCAGCTGGCCGAACGCCTCGTCCACCGAGAGGCCGCCCTCGGTCAGGGCACGCAGGTAGGCCGCACCCGCGGCCAGGGAGCAGCCCAGCTCCTCCACCGCGCCGCCGCCGGCGTCGTGCCAGACCGTCCCGTCGACGACGACGGTGCGCAGCCCGGGGTGGGCCATGGCGCGGCGGGCGACGTCGGCCAGGCCGGAGAGGTCCTGCTCCTCCCCCGTCGTGGCCTGGACGCCGATCGGGTCCAGGCCCAGCGAGCCGCCGGGGGCGATGTCGTCGCGGCCGTCGATCAGCGAGAGGAACGCCTCGGCGGCCGCCGTCCCGCCCTGCACCGTGACCGGGGCCAGGTCGAGGTAGACGTCGGCCAGCACCTCACCGAGCGCCGCGGCCGGGACGGCGCCCTCGCCGACCACCAGCCACAGCGACGAGACGCCGTTCTCCAGGTCGGCGGCGATCGCCTCGCGGGTGGCGGCGACGTCCGGGTCCGCGTGCCGCTGCCGGACGTCCCAGCCCGCCGGCACGTCGGTGTCGGCGCCACCGGCGGCCGTCACGCCCGCGGCACCGGCGCGGGCTCCGCGGACGAACGGCGGGATGCCGGGGACGCCCACCGCGGCCGGGAGCTCGCCGGCCTCGTCGGCGGTGTACAGCGGGGCGACCGAGACGCCGGTCGCCACGGTGCGGCGCAGCGCGTCCTCGGCGTGCTCGGGGAGGTCGTCCCGGCCGGCCTTGCGGAGCACACCGGCGACGAGGTCGCGCCACTGCTCACGGGTGGCGGCGGGGAACTCGCCGGCCAGCACGAGGTCCTCGGGGACCCGGTGCTCGGCCGGGACCCCTCCCTCGACGTGCGCGGCGTCCGCCGGGGCGGGCTGAGCGGGCGAACTCATCATCGGGCTCCGGTGCGTGAGGGCCTCGAGGAGGCGGTGCGCTGGGGAGTTTTCTACCGGCGGTCGCGCGGTGCCGGACGCCCGGGTGCCGGGGACCGCCCCTCCGAGGAGGTCCCGACGTCGGCCACGAGCGCGTGCAGCGCGGTGCGCGCGAGCAGGCGGACGCCGACCCCGATCGCCCGCTCGTCCACGTCGAACGTGCCGCGGTGCAGGTCCAGGGGCGGGCCGCCGCCGTGCGTGCCCAACCGGGCCAGGGCGATGGGCAGGACGTCGGCGAACCAGCCGAAGTCCTCCCCGCCCATGCTCTGCGGCGTCGGCCGGACGCCGTCGGGGCCGACCGTGTCCAGGGCGGCCGAGCGCAGGAGCGCGACGGCGCGCGGGTCGTTGACGACCGGCGGGACACCCCGGACGTAGTCGATCTCGACGCCCGCCCCGGTGGTCGCGACCACCCGCTCGACCAGCCGGCGCAGCAGCTCCTCGGCGGACTGCCAGGCGTCCCGGTCCAGCACCCGCACCGTGCCGCGCAGGTGCCCGCGCTGCGGGATGGCGTTGGCGGCGACGCCGGCGTTGACCGCGCCCCAGACCACCGACATGCCCGAGCGCGGGTCGACCTGGCGGGAGAGCAGGCCGGGCAGGTCGGTGATGAGCCGGCCGAGGGCGTCGACCAGGTCGACGGTCAGCTGCGGCCGGGCGGTGTGCCCGCCCGGGCCGGTGAGGACGACGTCGAGCCGGTCGCAGGCGGCCGTGATGGCCCCGGTGCGCAGCCCGATCGTGCCGACCGGGATGGCCGGGTCGCAGTGCACCGCGAAGGCCCGCGAGGCGCCGTCCAGGACGCCGGCGGCGACGACCTCGGTGGCGCCGCCGGGCACCGTCTCCTCGGCGGGCTGGAAGACGCAGCGCACGGTGCCCGGCAGCTCGTCGAGCTCGGCCAGCGCCAGCGCCACCCCGAGGACGACGGTCGTGTGCACGTCGTGTCCGCACGCGTGGCACATGCCCTCGCGGGTCGAGGCGTACGGGACCTCCTTGAGGTCGGCCAGCGGCAGCGCGTCGATGTCCCCGCGCAGCACCACGACCGGTCCGTCGCCGCCCGCGCCGATGTCGACGACCAGTCCGGTGCCGGTCGGCAGCCGCTTGGGCGACAGGCCGGCGTCGCGGAGCTCCTTCTCGACGAAGGAGGTGGTCTCGAACTCCGCGTAGGCCAGCTCGGGGTGGGCGTGCAGGTGGCGGCGGACGGCGACCAGCCGCTGGGTGTGCGCCGCCGTCCACTCGTCGACCGCCGTCCCGGCCCGCTCGACGAGCGAGGTCATCCTGCGGCTCCTCCCCCGCAGCCCGGGCCCGAGCCCGTCGGCGGGCCGGCGAGGTCGGCGTCCGGCGGCGCGGCGCCGAGCCCGTCCCGCCGCTCGGCGACGAGGGCGTCGACGACGGCGCGCAGGTCGCCGTCGTGCGCGGCGGCGACGGCCCGCTGCCGCTGGTAGGACGCGCCGGCCGCGAGCACGCGCTCGATGTCGGCGAGCTGCTCGGCGCAGTCGAGCCGGCGTGCCGTGGGCTCCAGCTCCTCGGCGAGGTCGAGCAGCGCCTGCCGCACGGGGCGGACGGTGCCCTTCTCGTCGACGACGATGTCGGCGTCCAGGCCGTGGCGGGCGGCCCGCCACTTGTTCTCGCGCAGCACCCAGCTCGGCGGCGTGGGCAGCGTGTAGCCGCGGTCGAGCTGGGTGTCGAACTGCTCGACCAGGCACTGCGACAGCGCGGCGACGACGCCGATCTCGTCCAGCGTCGGCAGGCCGTCGCAGATGCGCAGCTCCACGGTCCCGAAGTCCGGGTGCGGGCGGATGTCCCACCACACCTCGCGGACGCTCTCGATCGCCGACGTGGAGATCAGGGTCTCCATGTAGCTCTCGAACTCGCTCCACCCGGAGAGCTGGTACGGCAGTCCCGCGGTCGGCATCGCCTCGAAGACCTTGCTGCGCGCCGACGCCAGGCCGGTGTCGCAGCCGACCCAGTACGGCGAGGACGCCGACAGGGCGAGGAAGTGCGGCACGTACTGGGTGAGGGCGTTGACGATCGGGACGGCCTTCTCGGGAGCCCGGACGCCGACGTGCACGTGGACGCCGAAGATCTGCAGCCGGCGGGCCAGCCACTGCATCTTCTCGACCAGCTGCAGGTAGCGCTCCTTCGGCGAGATCAGCTGGGTCTGCCAGTCGGTGAAGGGGTGGGTGCCGGCGCACATGAGGTCCAGGCCGCGCCGGTCGGCGGCCTCGACGACCTCCGCGACCGTGCCGGCGAGGTCGGCCTTCGCCTCGGCGACGGTCGTGCACACGCCGGTGATGACCTCGACGGTGGACTGCAGCAGCTCGTGCTTGGCCTTGGCCGGCTCGTCGGCGCCCTCGGGCGTGAGCTCGGCGAGGATCTCGACGGCGCCGGCGGTCAGCTCGCGGGTCTGGCGGTCGACGAGCTGCAGCTCCCACTCGACGCCCAGACTGGCCCGCTCGGAGGAGCGGAAGGGGATCTGCACCCCGAGAGCCTACGGACGATCACGCTCCCGCACCGGTCGAGCGGATCGCCGGCCCCCGGACCGCCGTCCGGCACGGGGTGCTGTCAGCGGGACCTGCGGACGGTCACGAGGAACTCCACGCTCCGCGAGGCGATCGCGTCACCGGTCCATGGGTCCTGCAGGAGGCCGTCGCCGTCTCCGTCGCCGTCCTCGCCGCCGTCCCGCAGCTCGTCGACGTCCCGCAGCTCTCCCCCGCCCGGCACGCGGAGGACCGACCGCACCTCCCCCGTCTCCAGCACCACCTGGATCTCCGTCACCCGGCCCCGGACGTGCTCGTCGGCCGGGACGTCGAGGCCGCCGTGGTGGCTCTCGACGAGGCGCGTGCGGCCGTCGGGCCCTTCGTGGCGGATGCACCGGAGGTCCACGACCTGGTCGCGCTCGATGGCCTCCCCGCAGCACTCGTGCTCCCAGCCACCCACCTCGACGACGACGTCCACCACGGCAACGTAGGCGTCGAGCCGGGCCGCGCGGCGTCGCTCAGCGGCCCTGCTCGCGCCTGCCTCCGGGCGCGGCACAAGGCCTCGGATGGATCTGTGGACAAGTCACTGACCTGGGAATTCTCGCCACCGGTGGGGCGCTCGGCCGGTAGGATGCGTACATGTGTTCGAGTTCTGACGCGGCCGATCTGCAGTCGATGTCGGACGCGGAGTTGCTGGCCGAGGTCGCCGCTCTGGTCGCGGCGCGCAACCGGCTGGAGGCCCGGCTGACCCGCGCGGTGCGGGTGGCCGACGCGCGCGGCTCGTGCGAGCACGACGGGCTGGGCACGATGCAGGCCTGGCTGCGCACCCACACCGGCATGAGACGGCAGTCCGCCGCGGCGCTGGTCCACCGCGGGCGCGCCCTGGACCTGCTGCCGGCCACCGCGGCGGCCCATGCGGCCGGGGCGATCGCAGCCGAGCACGTCACCGCGATCGCCCGCATCACCGCCCCCGGGCACGTGGCGGCCGCGACCGAGCAGGGCGTGGACCTGGCCGCGGTGGACTCCGCGCTGGCCACCATCGCCACCGGGCAGCCCTTCAAGACGTTGACCGAGGCGGTGCAGCACTACCTGGACCGGCTGGACCCCGACGGCCCAGAACCGGCGCCCGTGGAGCAGCGATCGGTCACGATCGTCACCCACCCCGACGGCACCGTGACCGTGCACGCCGAACTGGACCCCGTCGGCGGGGAGAAGGTCCAAGCCGTCCTCGAACCGATCGCCGCCGCCTCCCGCACCGCCGGCGACCAGCGCACACCCGCTCAGGTCCGCGCCGACGCGTTCGTGCAGTGGGCCGACACCACCCTCGCCGCCGGACACGTACCGATCCAGCGCACCCGCAAGCCCGGCATCGCCGCCGTCATCGCCCTGCAGGACCTGGTCGACCCGGCCACCGGCGTCACCACCGCCCGGACGGGCTTCGGAGCCACCATCTCCGCCGCCCGGGCCCGCTGGCTGGCGTGTGACTCCACCGTCGCCCGCATCGTCATGGGCCCCGAC
>NZ_JABGCG010000152.1 GCF_019799925.1 Blastococcus sp. CPCC 205250
AAGGCAAAAATTTTAAATTATTCCAAATTTTCGCGCCCCGGGATTTGGACCGCTGCAGGGTCCCGGTTTCGGGGCGTGACATCTGATGCTTGGAATGCTTGGAGGTGACTCCTATTTATAGGCTTTTAGGTAGCCTTTAGGAGTGATTTATGAGCTTTTATGGTAATAAAGCTCATTAAGGGAGGAGTTACAAGTTTAATTGTTTTTTGTTTTGTAACTCCTGACCCTTGGATTCTGATTCGCCGGAGGAGATCATGGGCATTTATGCTTCATAATGGGAGGAGTTTCATGATTTAAATGTCATGAATCTTGGGTTTGTAACTCCCATTTGCTTGCTTTTGATTGGGCCGTCCTAAACAATGAATTAATTACTGCAATAAAGCTAGTCAATTAACTGCATTGAATGGTCGCCGAGTAACTGAAGAGTCGCGGGCCATGTCGCGGCTTTTGGAATTCTCTTCGCGATGATCATTGATGGATCTTTATGTAAATCAACATCAGATGATCATGTAGCTTCAGACATTGGTTGTTACCAGCGGGCCGGCAGCATCTGTCCAGTCGGTTTCGCGATCGGGCGGGCAGAAAGTGCACTTTTTTGGTCGTTCGGCTGGCGACCAATGATGTTTTTAATGTTCTTGGAGAGTGTCCTGTGATCTTGATGAGTTTTGGTGGATTTGAAGCCTCAAAAGACTGAATCTGGAAAAACCACAGGGACAGAACAACTCGGGGCGCGAAAACGGACGAAACGGGGGGTCCCGGGGTGAAACCGGCGACCCGGACCTCCC
>NZ_JABGCG010000153.1 GCF_019799925.1 Blastococcus sp. CPCC 205250
ACTTGCGCATTTATTACTTGGACCATATTCGCGATTTATTTACATACTCGAACAAATACAAATTTGCAAGGTACAAATTCCGCAATTGTGGCTTCTATGGGCTTTCTTATAATTTGGATATGCTATTTTGGGGTCAATCTATTAGGACTAGGGCTACATAGTTATGGTTCATTTACATTAACATCTAATTGAATTGAAGAAAGGGCCTGACGAATACACACATAAAACGGCGTATATGTATATATATATAAGAAAACTTCGTGATATAAGAAAACTTCGTGTAAGCCGGCGAGAACCATTTGAATCAAGTAGTGATTCAAATGGTTCTCACAAACGCTAAACATATCTGGTTACAATTCCAATTCATTTTTTTTTTTACTTTTACTTAACTGAAACAAAAAAAAGACTTCTTTTTGTCATTGTACAACGAACGATTTTAAAAAGTATAGGAGTTATTTTTTATTTTTTGTTTTATTCATGAAAAACTATCTATAAAAATAATTAGATAGAATAGTTTCGACCTTGTCAACCGATAGTGAGAGAACGAAATCCGGATAAATACCAATACCTATTACGGGTAGAAAGATCGAGATCGAAACAAATAACTCTCGCGGTCCAGAATCAAAAAAATAAGAGTTTGGAGGATTAAATAGCTTGTATCCATAGAACATCTGGCGTGACATAGATAATGAATAAATAGGAGTTAATATCATTCCAATTGCCATTACACAAGTAATTAGTATTTTTGGCATTAAAAGATATTTTTGACTGGTAATTATTCCAAA
>NZ_JABGCG010000154.1 GCF_019799925.1 Blastococcus sp. CPCC 205250
GAACCTTAATTTAGATTACCAAGGAGCGAGGACCACTCGAAGTAAAATGATATAAGGTTGGGAGTACAAATGTGTCGGTCGCGAATACAGTAGACCCAAGAGGGCGTACTAGCACCGCTAGGCACAGATGTTGTAAATCGCATCCTTGAAATGGACACGAGATGGGATTTTTTGAAAGGTCAAGGTTGGGTTCATAAAAGAGAGCAAATGGCACTCCAATCCGAAAACGTGCTCAACATTTCTGCGAGCACAGAGTCCGAAAGGGAAATAACCAGAATTTCTCGAATCTGGACCCAACAATGACGGAAGTTTTTTTTTTTTTTTTTTAGAAAAGTCAGGATCAGATTCATCAAAGAGAGCAAATGACGTTCCAACCCAAACACGTGCTCAACATTTCTGCGAGCACAGAGTCTGAAAAGGAAGAGATCAAGATTTCTCAAATTTGAACCAAAAATTGACGAAAATTTTTTTAGGGCTTGAGAATACATCGAGTTCTCACGATTCGTTCTTATGAAACCAATGTTGATAGATCAGCCCCCAGGTAAGGGTAGGATTACTTAATGAACCCGTTTGGAGGACCCTTACCTAGAACAGCCTAGCTGTCTCCACACTCTGGACAAGACTTTTCTTAGATCAACCTTGATTAAAGAACGCAATCGGTAAAACTTTTGTGTTCTCAAATGTTCTTTTAAATCTGACAAGTTTGGAATCAGATTTTTTTTCAAATTCATCAAAGAGAACAAACGATCCCGTCACCGATATGAAAGCGTGCTTCAACAT
>NZ_JABGCG010000155.1 GCF_019799925.1 Blastococcus sp. CPCC 205250
GGCGAAAGGTACATTTGAATACACCATGATGCTTAGAATGGAGTTTTGTTTAACATAGTTTTATTTTAGAATTTTCTGCATAGTAACATGTTTAGGATTGTTTTTCTTCTCTTCTTCTCTCTTTTCATGTCTAGTTCATGTTAGGAATGTATGTCTAAGTTAGGTACTCTTAGGTTACAAGTAAAAGAATTAATCGTTAATGCATGATAGGATTAAAGTAGAATGCATGATAGGATTTATTTTTATTAGTATACATGATAGGATTTCTTTATTAGTATTTATGATAGGATGTAATTTATTTCCTTATTAGTATGCATGATAGGATGTAATCTATTGTTAGTATGCATAATAGGGTATTTAATTAGTATATTCAAAATAATCTAATTCATGAGTAGTATGCATATAGGAAATATTAGGTTAGTTTCATATTTTCTATAATAGTAATCATGTTAGGATATTAGGATATTAGCTAGTATTTTTATCATTCTTTTCATAGTTATTCTAATCACATGGGATGCTTGGTTGATATATATAAAAATGTGTTCGAGGGAACTTGCAAAGGTGAGCCTCTTCCCTTGTGTTTGGATAATTTGTTTTAATGCATTTATGTCATAGTTTTAATTTTGTTTTGCATAGTTTTCTAGTCTATCATGTTAGTATGCATATTAGGATTTTTATTTAGAACTTTATATGGTTTAAGGATTGTTTTAAGGCTATTTTAAGTATATATGCAAATCTGTCCAGATTTGAATATATACTTTAAATAGACTTTTTACC
>NZ_JABGCG010000156.1 GCF_019799925.1 Blastococcus sp. CPCC 205250
GGCCAGAGTGAAAGGCAAACAGTGAAAAGAGTTTCACTGCTTCTGCCTATTTGAGTTTATCTATTATGAACAAACATCAAGGAGTCAAGATAGGGTTTGACTAATAAACCATACCTGATTATCTTTGACTGTGACATTAGGGGATGAAGGATTAAGTAGCATGAAGGGTTCGCAATAGTTCTGCTATTCATCTAAACCTAGGGTATGTCGTGATATGTTGCTAGACGTCACTCATGACCAGTGAAGGCCAATTGATAAAGAGTTATCAATAAGGGCAAAATTGGAATAGTTCCAATTGAACCTTAAATGGAAAGTTTCCATTTATAGGAGACATAGAGATGTCCCTGTCCACTGCTAGGTTGGGGTGAACCCAATGGGTCACACACAATAAGCTTAAGTGATTCTCTTAATTGAGTGAGAGGAGCTATTCAGGTTATGTATAAGCTTATCCTTGTTTAATTAAAGGGTTAATTAATTAAAGGATAGGGATACACTAAACTGGAATAGGGTTATCCTAAAATGGTTTTTGGTCATGCTAGCACTAGTAACCAAACACCATCATAAGAAGAGAGGTGATATAAATAGGAGGCTAAGGGTTAGGGTTTCATGATGTTCTCATAGCATCAACCCTAGCCTCCCTCTAGGATTTTGACTCCACCCCTCTCTCTCTTCCCTCTCAAGCTTGGTTCTTCAACAAGGGTTGTGAAGAACAAGAAGGTTAAGGGATCTTAGGCTGTGTGGATTACTGTTGGAGGCACTGTGATTTCGGTGCTCAAG
>NZ_JABGCG010000157.1 GCF_019799925.1 Blastococcus sp. CPCC 205250
TCTTTTCTATTTCTTTACATAAATCAGATCTAACTGTATTAAAAAAAATAAAATATTATTTTAATGATAAAGGTCTAATAAATAAATCACATGGTGATGTTTGAAGTTATAAAGTTGAATCTGTGAAAGATATTATTAATGTTATTATACCTCATTTTGAAGAATATCCTTTAATGACTCAAAAATATGCGGATTATAAAATATTTAAAGAGATTATAGGATTAATAAATGATAAAAAACATTTAAGTTTAGATGGTTTAAATCAAATAGCCTATATGAAAAATTCTTTAAATAAAGGTTTAAATTCAGAATTATTAAATTCTTTTAAAAATATCCCTTTAGATAAACCTTATCCAAGGGAATTAAAGTATAATAAAATACCTAATGCTTATTGAGTTATAGGATTTGTTTCAGGAGAAGGGTCCTTTAATGTTGTAATAGATAAAATTAAGGAAAGAAAAGTAGGATACCGAACAACCTTAAATTTTGCAGTTACTCAGTCTAATAGAGATAAATATTTAATGAATTCGTTTATAAATTTTTTTAATTGTGGATATCTTACAAAGGATAATAAAGAATCATGTATAAATTATAAAATAACATCATTCAAAGATAATTATAATATAATTATTCCATTTTTTGAAAAATATAGTATATGAGGTATAAAATCTTTAGACTTTAAAGATTGAGTAAGAATAGGAGATTTAATTAAAAATAACGAACATTTAACCAGTGAAGGATTAAAAAATATTTTAGATATTAGATCAAATAT
>NZ_JABGCG010000158.1 GCF_019799925.1 Blastococcus sp. CPCC 205250
CCACAAGGAATGGTTTTGCCAGTACGAGAAATATGATGGATGCAGTGTTTATCTAGGCAATGGCGAGGTGCTGACCATTGTCGGACGTGGGAAGGTAAAGCTCAGAATGAAGAATGGGATGGTGAAGACCCTCCCAGGCGTGATGCACATTCCAGGTCTCAGCAGGAACTTGATTTCAGTTGGCGTGATGGCTGATGCAGGTATAATCTTTAGCTGTGATAAAGATTCATGCAAGATGTCACGAGGGTCAATGGTGATTGCTAGAGGTGCCAGAAGAGGTACCTTGTACGAGTTGCTGGGATCTACAGTTATACCACAGGCTAGTGGTGGCGCATTGGTTTCTGAGAAAGAGTCTACTGATGATACGAGCGTAGCTATGTTGTGGCATCAGCGACTCGGGCATATTGGAGAGAAGGGACTTTCTACCATATCTACGAAAAAGCTTGTGGAAGGAGTTCCTGAATGTTCAATGGGTTTTGGGTTCTGCGAGCATTGTTTATATGGGAAGCAGAACCGGGTCAAGTTCAAAGGTGAAGGAAATAGAGCTACGGCGATACTGGACTTGATATACAGCGACGTTTGTGAGTCTCCGGAGGAATCTCTAGGCGGTTCAAGGTATTTCGTTTCCTTTATAGATGATTATTCAAGGCATGCTTGGATTTATTTCTTGAAAAGGAAATCTGAAGTTATAAATAAGTTTAGAGAGTTCAATGCACTTGTTGAAAATCAATTTGATAGAAGAATCAAGGTTCTTCGCACTGACAATGGA
>NZ_JABGCG010000159.1 GCF_019799925.1 Blastococcus sp. CPCC 205250
GCGACGTCGGCATCGCATGAGCCTTACCAACCGCGTTGGAAGGTCAAGACGAGCACGACTGTCGTACGTGTCTAGCGACGAACGCTTAGTTTGGGCATAATAGGAGCGGAGACTCCGTGCCCGCAAAAGCTTCTGCATCCGAGAGAACGAGTAGGCACCCATGGGCCATGCTCGCAGCACAACATGGTGAAGCGCGCACGGAACACGAGGGCTACTTAGTTGTCCGCCTCGCACTGCAACGCAATGCCAAGCAGAAAGGGACATCGATAGGGAAAATTTCCTTTGAAGGTAGCCAAAACAGGAACCACAGAAGCGCCCAATGCAAAAGCACTTGGGGCAGTACTGAAAAGGGCCGTGAGAGGACGGTTCGCTGCACTAGCAGGGAGCCCGCCAACCCTCAAAAACCGAATACCACTCACACGCCATCACGTACACTCAAACACTGCCCACCAAGACACGCCGCAAACTCTATGGTGCGAAACCCTGCGAGTGTGCGAACGCATCAGGACGAGCCATGCGAGGACCGCTGTGCGCGAAATTCTTTTTCCCACGAGTCAATCGAATTATGCAACAATGGTGCAAACACTACCCAAAAAGAGCCACAGCATTCTCTAGGCCAAAGCGCTAGGCTTGCAACCTTGCGAGCGTGCAGCAGCGTCAAGTCAGGCTGTGCGGGCACCCCTGTGCAAAAAAGGTTTTTATGAAGCAACCGTCGATTTGGGCAACAATGGTGCAAACACTACCCACAAAGAGCCACCGCATTCTCTA
>NZ_JABGCG010000160.1 GCF_019799925.1 Blastococcus sp. CPCC 205250
TACTTAGTATTTCGCAAATACTTAAGAATATTCTTGACTGCTGTTCAATGAGGTTCTACTGGATCAGATTGATATCGGCTTGTCATGCTTAGTGAACAAGCAATATCTGGACGAGTACATATCATAGCATACATGATAGATCCTATAGCTGAAGCATAAGGAATCTTCTTCATGCGGTCTCGCTCATCTTGTGTCGAAGGACACTGATTCTTGCTAAGACTTATGCCATGTGACATAGGTAGAAACCCTCTCTTGGAGTCTTGCATGTTAAACCTATTCAAGACTTTGTCAATATAAGTACTTTGACTTAGTCCAATAAGTTTCTTTGATCTATCTCTATAGATTTTAATCCCCAAGATATAGGCTGCTTCTCCCATATCCTTCATTGAGAAACATTTTCCAAGCCATTTCTTTACAGATTGAAGCATAGGAATATCATTTCCCATAAGAAGTATGTCATCCACATATATCACTAAGAATACAATTGCACTCCCACTAGACTTCTTGTACACACAAGATTCTTCTTCGTTTCTAATAAAGCCAAATTCCTTAATTGCTTCATCGAAACGAATATTCCAACTCCGAGATGCTTGCTTCAATCCATAAATGGATCTTTGAAGTTTACATATTTTCCCAGCATTTTCTGGAGATGAAAAACCCTCAGGTTGTGTCATATACACATCCTCTTGCAAATTTCCATTAAGGAATGCTGTTTTTACATCCATTTGCCAAATTTCATAGTCATAATATGCGGCAATTGCTAGGAG
>NZ_JABGCG010000161.1 GCF_019799925.1 Blastococcus sp. CPCC 205250
TGTGTAGAAGAAGCAGTATATTGATAAAAAGCATTTTTTTTTTTCAAAATCAAAAGAGCGATTGGGTTGAAAAAATAAAGGATTTCTAACAATCTTGTTATCCTATAACGAACATAAACCTATTAGCTATTAGATGGAAAAAGAGAGGATAGAGAGTCCGTTGATGAGTTTACCTGTCTCCGAGGTATCTATTCTTTTCTTACTATAATACCTTGTTTTGACTGTATCGCACTATGTATCATTTGATAACCCAAGAAATCCCCTATCTTTGGTTCAAATCTAATCTAATTTCAAATGGAGGAATTTCAAGGATATTTAGAACTAGATAAATCTCGGCAACATGACTTCCTATATCCACTTATCTTTCAGGAGTATATTTATGCACTTGCTCATGATCATGGTTTAAATAGATCGATTTTGTTGGAAAATGTAGGTTATGACAATAAATCCAGTTCACTAATTGTGAAACGTTTAATTACTCGAATGTATCAACAGAATCATTTGAATATTTCCGCTAATGATTCTAACCAAAATCTATTTTTGGGGCACAACAAGAATTTGTATTCTCAAATGATATCAGAGGGATTTGCAGTCATTGTGGAAATTCCATTTTCCCTACGATTAGTATCTTCTCTAGAAGGGAAAGAAATAGTACAATCTCATAATTTACGATCAATTCATGCAATATTTCCTTTTTTAGAGGACAAT
>NZ_JABGCG010000017.1 GCF_019799925.1 Blastococcus sp. CPCC 205250
ATCCGCACCAAGGCCACGCGGGACGCGAACGGGGACTGGGTGGTCAACGGGGCGAAGGTGTGGACGTCGAACGCCCACCACAGCCACTACGGGATCGTGCTGGTGCGCACCTCGCCTGCGGACCCGGCCAACCGGCACGCGGGCCTGTCGCAGTTGCTGATCGACCTGTCGCTGCCGGGCATCTCGATCAACCCGATCCGGATCCTGGACGGCGGGCACCACTTCAACGAGGTGGTGTTCGACGACGTCGTCGTCCCCGGGGACATGCTGCTGGGCGAGGAGGGCGCGGGCTGGCACCAGGTCACCGCGGAGCTGGCCTTCGAGCGCTCCGGACCCGAGCGGTTCCTCTCCACCTACCCCGTCGTCGCCGAGTTCGGCCGCCGCGCCGCGCAGACCCAGGACCCGGCGCAGCTGGCCACCCTCGGGCGGCTCTCCGCCCGTCTCCTGGCGCTGCGCCAGCTCTCGCTGCGCATCGCCGCGGCGCTGGACCGCGGGGAGCTGCCGAACATCCCGGCCGCCCTGGTCAAGGACGTCGGCACCACCTTCGAGGCCGACGTGATCGACGAGATCCGCCGGGTCACCGACGTCCCCGCCTCGCTGGACTCACCCGACCCGCTGGGGCGCGCCCTGGCCGAGGCCCAGCTGCACCAGCCGGGCTACACACTGCGCGGCGGCACCAACGAGATCCTCCGCGGGATCGTGGCGAGAGGGCTGGGCCTGCGATGACCTCGTCGAGCGACCAGGACCTGGTCGTCGAGACCGTCCGCGACATCCTCGCTGCCCACGAGCCGTTCGTGCTCACGCCGGAGCGCACCTGGGACGAGGGGCTGTGGAAGGCCCTCGTCGACACCGGCCTCACCGGCGTCGGCATCGACGAGGAGGCCGGCGGCTCCGGCGGTGAGCTGGCCGACGCGGTGGCGATCGTCCGGACGCTGGCCGCCGGCGCCGCGGCGGTGCCCGTCGCCGAGCAGCTCCTCGTCGCCGGCCCCGCACTGCATGCGGCGGGCCTGGCGGCGCCCTCGTGGGAGGTGCCGATCGGGGTCGCGGTCGCCCCCTCGGTGGCCGCGACGGCCGACGGCGACAGCTTCCTGCTCACCGGCACGGCGAGCGGTGTGGCCTGGGCCGGGGTCGCGGCGCAGGTGGCCGTGCTCGCCGGTGGCGCGGACGGGCCGGTGCTCGCGCTGGTCGACACGGCGGGGCTGCCGGTCGACCCGGCGGCGAACCTCGCGGGGGAGCCGCGCGGCACCCTGACCCTCGACGCCACCCCGGCGGTGGGGGCCCGGCTGACCACCGCGCAGGCGGACGGGTTCCGGGCGCGGTACGCGCTGGCGCGGTCGGTGCAGATCGCCGCGGCCCTGGAGCAGGTGCTGGCCTGGACGGTGCAGTACGCCGGCGAGCGGCAGCAGTTCGGCCGCCCCCTCGCGAGGTTCCAGGCGATCCAGATGGAGCTGGCCGAGATGGCCGGCGAGGTCACCGCCGTGACCGCGCTGACCGACGCCGCGGTGCAGGCGATGGACCGGGGCGAGGGCGTCGTCCTCGCCGCCGCGGCCGCCAAGGTGCGCGCCGGCGCCGCGGTGGAGGTCGTGGCGCGGCTGGCCCACCAGGTGCACGGCGCGATCGGCTTCACCCAGGAGTACCGGCTGCACCACCTCACCCGGCGCTGCTGGTCGTGGCGCGACGAGGCAGGCGGCGAGCTGGAGTGGTCGCGTGTGCTGGGCGCGGGCCTCGTGGCCGGTGGCGGCGACGCGCTGTGGGGCGCGCTGACCCGCGCCGTGTGACCGGGCGGCTCAGGCCGCCGGGAAGCCCAGCGCCGCCGAGAGCACGTGGCGCCGCCGCTCGCTGAGGTCGGCGAACAGGGCCGGTGCCTCGTCGAAGGGGACGACGTCGGTGAGCAGGTGCGTCCGGACGAGGTCCCCTGAGTCCGCCAGCAGGGCCAGCGTCTCCCGGGAGAGCCGGGCGCGGTCCCATGCGTGCGCCAGGCCGCGCGGCACCCGGCCGATCTGCGCGCAGCGCACCGACAGCCCGTTGTGGTGGAACTCCTCGCCGAGCGCGAGGTCCGGGGCGCCGCCGGTGTAGAAGGCCAGGTCCACCACCGAGGCCTGCGGACGGGCGCACCGCAGCGCCGTCGCCAGGGCCGCGGACTGACCGCGGCACTGGAACACCACGTCGGCGCCGTGGTCGGCGGGGCCGTGCCGCCACCTCGTCTTGAGCTCCCGGGCGACGTCGGGGGTGTCGTCGACGGCGGTCAGGCCGAACCCCTCGGCGGCGGCCCGCCGCTGCGGCGTGGGGTCGACGACGACGACCTCGGCGGCCCCGTGCACCCGCGCCAGCAGCCCGACGAGCAGGCCGATCGCCCCGCCGCCGACCACGGCGACGAGCCGGCCGGCCACCCCGTCGCGCAGGTCCCGGCCGCCGGCGTCGGCGGCGGCGTGCAGCAGCCCGTTCACGCAGATCGGCCCGAGGTGGGCGACGTAGACGCCGAGCAGCGGGTCGAGCTCCCCCGGCAGCGGCACCACGTGCCGGGTGACCGGGTCGCCGTGGACGACGGTCGCGTGGCCGTACGCCATCGCCACCACCGCGCCCTCGGTCACCGCCGGGGTGCGGGAGTCGGTCACCCGGGCGACCTCCATGTAGCCCAGCTGCCGGACCGGGTACGACCGGGGCTCACCCGCCGCGTCGAACAGGCCGAGCTCGGCGTCCCAGCCGGTCGCGAGGTACGGGCTGGTCCCGCGGTACCAGGTGAGCTCGGTGCCCGCCGAGACGCCGCTGTACAGCGTCTCGGCGCGGAAGCAGCCGTCGGGCAGCGGCGGCTCGGCGGTCTCCTCGACCTCGAGGACGCCGGGCCGCGGCACCACGAGCGTCCGGACGGCGGTCACCGGCCCACCCGCACGGTCGCGCCGGTGCGGGTGGCCTCGGCGATCGCGCAGGCCAGCCGGTGGGTGGCCAGGGCCTCGGCGACGTCCACCAGGCCCGGCGGGGCCGGCCGGCCGGCCACCACGTCGACGAACGCCCGGTCGACGGCGGTGCGGGGGTCGACCGTGGGCGCCGTGTCCTCGTCGCCGTCCCGGGTGCGCACGCGCAGCGCGGTCTCGGTGAGGTGCACCCACGTGCCGTCGGCGACCACCTCCAGGCCGGCGGCGGTCGGCGCCGGGAGCACGCACGAGGTGCTCACCGTGCCCACCGCACCCGAGGCCAGCCGCAGCACGGCGGCGGTCGCGTCGGGCACGTCGCGGCCCTCCCGGGTGGACGGCGCAGCGCTGCCGACGACCTCGTCGACCTCCCCGGCGAGCACCCGCAGCAGGTCGAGCACGTGCGTGGCCTGCTCCACGACCTGCCCGCCGGAGCGGTCGGCGCGGCTCCACCAGGCCGGCGGGGGCGTCGTGCCCCACCACCGCGCGTCGACCAGCCGCACGGCGGCACCGGCCAGCGCGTCCCGGGCGCGGACCACCGTGTCCAGGTGCCGCCAGTGGTAGCCGGTCGCCGTGGGGAGGCCCGCCGCGGCCACCGCCCTGGCCACCCGCTCGGCGACCTCGAGATCGGCCGACAGCGGCTTCTCGACGAAGAGGGGCAGGCCGGCCCGGACGACCGCGAGCTCCAGGTCCCCGTGGGCGAACGGGGGCACGCACAGCCAGACGGCGTCCGGTCGGCTGTCCAGCAGCGGGGCGAGCCCGGACGCGACGGGGGCCCCGACGTCGGCGGCCAGCGCGGCCGCAGCGCCCTCGTCGGCGTCCCAGATGCCGGTCAGCTCGACGTCCTCGAACCCCGACAGGACCCGCGCGTGGCGGGCGCCGACGCCGCCCGCACCGACCAGACCGACCCGGATGACCATGACCGCATGGTGCCGCCGGAGCCGGTCGGCCGCGCGTCCATGGGGTGACGGACGGCGGAGTTCCGGGTATCCACTTGCCACGGGGCCGAGACGACAGCACCCGACCGAGAGGGCCGAGATGCGCACAGACGTCGCCCGCTGGCTGCGCCGCCGCACGTTCCGAGCACTGGACTACGACCCGCACCGACTGCTGGATCACAAGCACCGCCAGCAGCTCACCATCAGCGTCGTCCTCCCGGCACTGGACGAGGAGCGGACGGTCGGGGCGATCGTCACCGCCCTCCGCCGGGACCTCGTCGAGGAGGTCCCCCTCGTCGACGAGGTGGTGGTCGTCGACAGCGGGTCCACCGACGGCACCGCGGCGGTGGCGCGTGCTGCCGGCGCCCGGGTGGTGCACGTCGACGACGTCCTGCCGGAGCTCGGCCACGTGCCGGGCAAGGGCGAGGCGCTGTGGAAGTCGCTGCACGTGACCTCGGGCGACGTGCTGGTCTTCGTCGACTCCGACCTCGTCGCCTTCGACCCGGTGTTCGTCGTCGGGCTGCTGGGCCCGCTGCTCACCGACTCCTCGATCGGCTACGTCAAGGGGCTCTACGACCGGCCGCTGGCGACCTCCGACGGTCTCGTGCCCACCGGCGGCGGTCGGGTCACCGAGCTGACCGCCCGGCCCCTGCTGGGTGCGCTGTGGCCGCACCTGTCGGGCTTCGTCCAGCCGCTGTCGGGGGAGTACGCCGGCCGGCGGGAGCTGCTCGAGCGGGTGCCGTTCGTGTCCCACTACGGCGTGGAGCTCGGCCTGCTCATCGACCTGGCCGAGCTCGCCGGCATCGACGCCCTGGCGCAGGTCGACCTGGGCACCCGGCGGCACTCGCACCAGAGCGACGCGGCGCTGGGCCGGATGGCCGGGCAGGTGCTGCAGACGGCGCTGGCGCGCTGCCCCGGCGTCGGGGTCCCCGACGACACGCTCGTGCAGTACGTGCGCACCGGGGCGGCGATCGAGGCGGTCACCTGGGAGGTGGGCGTGCGCGAGCGGCCACCCATGCGCACGGTCCCCGGGTACCGGGGGGCGCGCGTCCGAGGGCCGGCCCGGTGAAGGTCCTCATGGACGCCGGCCCGTGGCTGCCGGTGCCGCCGCGGGGCTACGGCGGCTTGGAGAACGTCGTCGCCACGCTGACCACGGAGCTGCGCCGGCGCGGGCACACGGTGGTGCTGGCCACGGTCGGGGAGAGCACGCAGCCGGCCGACGGGCGGGTGGCGGCGTTCCCGGCCGGCCGGTTCGGGGAGCTCGCCGCCCCCTACCCGGAGGTCACCGGGGTGGCGCACGCGCACGCCCAGGCGGTGGTCGGGGAGATCCGCCGGCACGCGGACGCCGGCTCCCCCTTCGACCTGGTGCACACGCACCTGGAGGTCGTCGGCCCGGCGGTGCTCGCCGCGCTCGGGCCGGCCGGGCCGCCGGTCCTGCACACGCTGCACTGGGACCTGCGGCGCAACGCCGACTTCTACGCCTGCTTCGACGGCGGCGGCCGGGTGTTCTTCGCCGGGGTCTCGGACTCGCAGGTGGCCCGTGGGCCGCAGCTGCTGCGCCGGCAGACGCTGGGTGCGGTGCCGCTCGCCGTCCCCATTCCCGAGCGGCCGCCGGTCCCGCGGGAGGAGCGCCTGGACTCCGTGCTCGTGCTGTCGCGGATCTGCGAGCTGAAGGGCACCGACGTCGCGGTCCGCGCCTGCCGCGACGCCGGTGTGCCGCTCGTGCTCGCCGGGCCGGTCGGTGGCCGGCCCGACCGCGCCTCCCTCGACGCGGCGCTGGCCGACCCCGCGAGCCCGGTCGCCGGCTACCCCGACGTCCGCTGGTTCCTCGAGCACGTCGCGCCCCTGCTCGACGACGACCGGGCCCGGTGGATCGGCAGCGTCTCCGGCGCGGAGAAGGACGAGCTGCTGCGCCGGTCACGGGCGGTGCTCTTCCCGATCCGGTGGCCCGAGCCCGGGGGGACGGCGGTGTGCGAGGCGCTGGCCGCGGGCACGCCGGTCGTGGGCGCCCCGCTGGGCTGCCTGCCCTCGCTCGTCGACCACGGCGTCACCGGCTTCCTCGCCGAGGACGGGACGGACTTCGCCGAGGCGCTGCGCCGGATCGACGAGATCGACCCGGAGGTGTGCGCCGCGGCCGCGGCGGACCGCTTCGCGCCGGCGGTGATGGCCGACGGGTACGAGCGGCTCTACGCCGAGGTGGTGCGCCGCACCGGGTCGTCCCCGGTGCCGGCCCCGCGCGGGGCCGACACGGGGGACGGCCGAGGGCGTCAGCGCGCGGCGAGCTCGGCGAAGGTGTCGGCCACCCAGTCGGCGATGAACGTGCTGACGTAGGGCAGGTGGTCCAGGCCGATGTGCTCGGTCGCGCCCTCCTCGGGCGTGAACACCCGCAGCTCCCGCTTGGGGGAGTTGACCGCCTGGTCGTAGGAGCGGTGCGCCATCTCCACGGGGATCTGCCGGTCATTGGCGCCGTGGGCGATCAGGAACGGCACGGTGATCTCCTCCACGACGCCCTCGAGGTTCACGCCGTCGGCGAAGTCGAGGAACCCGTCGAGGTCGTGCTCGTCGCCGTCCTGGCCCCACACCCAGAGGACGTGCTCCCAGTAGTGCGGCACCGGCCGCTCGCCCTCGCGCTCCTTGCGGCGGCGCTGCACCGCGCCCCAGTCGTGGTTGGCGCCCCAGGCGACGCACAGGGCCAGCCGCTTCTCGAACGCTGCCGCGCGGGGGGCGTAGTAGCCGCCCAGCGACCAGCCGGCGATGCCGATGCGGGCGGCGTCGACGTCGGCGCGCTGCTCCAGCCAGTCGACGGCCGCGCCGGCCCAGACCTCGGTGTCGATACGGGCGGTGAGGCCCTGCAGGCGCAGCGCCTCGCCGGTACCGGGCTGGTCGAGCATCAGGCAGGAGATGCCGCGGGCGGCCAGCTCCTCCCAGTGGTTGCTCGCATACATGTGCTCCTTGGTGGAGTCCAGGCCGTTGACCAGGATCAGCACGGGCGCGGGGCCGTCGTCGGTCGCCGGCGCGGCGCTGAAGTAGGCCGGCAGCGTGGTCCCCTCGTAGGGGATCTCCACCCGCGAGACGCGCGGGCTGTGCAGCTCGAACGCCTTCTGCGCGATCTCCAGCATGCGCCGGTAGGTCGGCACCCGGTTCGGGTCGGAGTGGGCGAGCATCCGCTCGGCCTGCGCCAGGTAGTTGCTGGCGCGGAACCAGAGCTGCCCGGCGGTGCGGGTGTGACCGCGCTTCTCGGCGTCCTCGGCCTGGCCGACGAGCTGGTCGGTCAGGGCCGTCCACGCGCGGAGGAAGTCCGGCGTCCCGGCGTCCTCACCGGCGTTCGCGGCGTCCTTGATCGGCCGGCACGCGCGGTCGACCTCGTCGATCAGGCCGCCGGAGTTCAGCGTGGCGACGACGCTGAGGTTCCAGGTGTAGGGGCCGGTGGGGAAGTACTCGAACACAGGGGTTCCTCTCTGGGGTTTCTCGATCAGGCGCCGGGCAGGACGGCGGACCAGCCACCGTCGACCACGAGGTTGGCGCCGGTGACGTAGGAGGCCTCGTCGGAGGCGAGGAAGAGGGCGCAGGCGACGACCTCCTCCGGGGCACCGATCCGGCCCAGCGGGATGGCCCGGGCGATGGTCCGCATGGGGTGGTCGGCGGCGAGCAGGTCGCCCTCGGTGGCCGGGGTGCGGATCATGCCGGGGCTGATGCAGTTGGCGCGGATGCCGTGGGCGGCGCCCTCGGCGGCCAGCTGTCGGGTCATGGCGACGACGCCGCCCTTGGTGGCCGTGTGCGCGATGCGGGTGTTGGTGAGCGAGCCGGTGATGCCGGCGGTCGACCCGACCAGCAGCACGCTGCCGCCGCCGCGGGCGACCAGGTGCGGCCAGGCGTGCTTGGTGGCGAGGAAGACGATGTCGAGCTCGTTGCGCAGGACGAACGACCAGTCGGCGTAGGAGGTGTCGGCGACGGGGGAGAACCGGGTGGCGCCGGCGTTGTTGTAGAGGACGTCGATGCCGCCGTGCCGGGCCGCGGCGTCGTCGATCCAGGCGCGGACGCCGTCCTCGTCGGCGAGGTCGAGCGGGTGGGTGCTGTCCATGACCCCGCCGCCCGCGCGGACCAGCTCGACCGTCTCGGCCGCGGCGTCGGCCTGCACGTCGGTGCCGACGACGACCGCGCCCTCCGCAGCGAACAGCAGCGCGGCCGCGCGCCCCTGCCCGCCGGCCGTGCCGGTGATCAGCGCGACCTTGCCGGCCAGCCGCCCGCTCACCCGCGCACCGCGTCGCTGATCGACTTCACGCCGCCGTGGGCGGTCATCCCGCCGTCGACGGGGATCTCCGCGCCGGAGATGAAGGAGGCGCCGTCGGACAGCAGGAAGGCCACCAGCGGGGCCACCTCGTCGACGGTGCCGGTGCGGCCCAGTGGGGTCTCGGCGACGTTGGCGTCGCGGAACGCCGGGGCCGCGGAGGCGGTCATCGGCGTCTCGATGTAGCCGGGGTGCACGGTGTTGACGCGGATGCCGCGGGGGCCGAGCTCCAGGCAGGCGGCCTTGGCCAGCCCGCGCAGCGCCCACTTGGACGCGGTGTAGGCAGCGGGGAAGTGGCCGGTCAGCGCGGCGACCGAGCCGACGACGACGACCGAGCCGCCGGCGGTCATCAGCGGGGTGAGCGCCTGGATGCCGAGCAGCGTGCCGGTGACGTTGACCTCGACGACCCGGGCCAGGTCGGCCGGGTCGAGGTCGGTCACGCGTGCCCGCCAGGTGATGCCGGCGTTCGCGACCAGGCCGTGCACCGCGCCGTGCTCACGGCCGAGGTCGGCGGCGAGCGCGCTCCAGCCGGCGGCGTCGGTGACGTCGAGCCGCCGGTAGACCGCGCCGCCGAGGTCCTCGGCGGGCTCGGGTCGCACGTCGGTGGCGACGACGACCGCGCCCTGCGCGGCCAGCAGCCGGACCTCGGCCGCGCCCTGCCCCTGGGCCGCGCCGGTGACGACGACGACCCTGCCGCGCACGCTCACGCCGGCCGCTCGCGGGCCCGGGACCGCTGCCGTGCGGGGCGCACCGGGGGCAGGTCGACGCCCGCCACGACGCGGTTGCGGACGGTGCCGATGCCCTCGACGGTCATCTCCACGACGTCGCCGACCTGCAGCGGGGGAGGGGCGGACTCGCCGCGGGTGCCCCACAGCTCGGCCAGGCAGCCGCCGTTGCCGCAGGTGCCCGAGCCCAGCACGTCGCCGGGGCGGACGACGGTGCCGCGGGAGGCGTAGGAGATGAGCTCCTCGAACGGCCAGCCCATGTTCGAGAGCAGGTCCTGGCCGATCCCGGTGCCGTTGACGCTGACCCGCAGGTCGAGGGCGAGGAACCCCTCGGCGTCCCGGTGGGGCTCGAGCTCGTCGGCGGTGACCAGCCACGGGCCGAGCGTGGTGGCGGAGTCCTTGCCCTTGGCCGGGCCGAGGTTGACCCTCATCTCGCGGGCCTGCAGGTCGCGGGCGGACCAGTCGTTGAGCACCGTGTAGCCGAAGACGTGGTCCCGGGCCTGCTCCGGGGTGAGCGAGGCGCCGTCGGAACCCTCGACGGCGCCGACGACGACGGCCACCTCGAGCTCGAAGTCGAAGCGCTGCGACCCCGGGGGGACCGCGACGTCGTCGTGCGCGCCGAGCAGCGCGTAGGGGTTGGTGAAGTAGAACGTCGGCGCCTGGTACCACTCGGCGACGACGCCGGCGACGCCGTCGATGGCCTTGCGGACCCCCTCGACGTGCTCCTCGAACGCGACGAAGTCCCGCACCGTCGGCGCCTGCAGCGGTGGCAGCAACCGCACCGAGTCGACGGGGACGGCGGGGGTGGACAGTGCGGCGGCGCCGACCGCGAGCGCGGCCGGGAGCCCCGCGCGGACGAGGTCGAGCACCGTCGTCCCGGCGGGCAGCGCGTGCAGCCCGGCGTCGGACACCACACCGGCCGAGACGACCCCTCCGGCCTCCCAGGTCGCGAACCGCATCAGACCGGCGGGGCCACGAACAGGCCCTTGTCCGGGTCGTTGAACGAGCGCGAGGCGACGAACTCGTTCATGGCGTTGGCGGTGCCCCACTGGTCGGAGACCTCGGGCTGGGTGAAGTCGTAGAGGTGCGGGTGCCAGGTGTCCTCGTCGAGGACCTCCAGCTCGGTCGTGTACTCGACGGTGTTGCCGTGCGGGTCGAGGAAGTAGCTGAAGGTGTTGTTCCCGGCCATGTGCCGCCCGGGGCCCCAGATCTTCTCGACGCCGCCGCGCAGCAGCCGGCCGGTGCCGCGCATGTACTCGTCGATGCCGCGCAGCTCGAAGGAGGCGTGGTGCAGGGAGGGGTGGGGGCAGCGGGCGATCGCCAGGCTGTGGTGCCAGGCGTTGGTCCGCAGGAACCACATCATCTTGCCCATCCGCGGGTGCATGAGCGTGTCCGACAGCGCGAACGCCAGGTGCTTCTCGTAGAAGGCGACGGTCGCCTCGGGGTCGGCGGAGTTGATCACCACGTGGGAGAGGCGGACCGGGATCGACTCGCCCTCCTCGACGGCACGGTGCTCGCGCACGGCGACGTCGGCGCTGACCTCGACGGTGCGGCCCTCGTTGTCGAAGAACCGGAAGCCGTAGCCGCCGCCCGGGGTCTGCAGGGTGCCCGGCTCGCTGACCAGCTGGACGCCGGCGGCGGTCAGCTGCGCGGCGAGGGTGTCGACGTCCGCGGCGCTGCCGGCACCGAATGCGATGAGGTCGATGCGCTTGTCCGCGGACTCCCGCAGCCGGACGACGTACTGCTCCGGGCTGCCCTCGGCGGCGAGGAAGGACAGGCCGGAGTCGGTGTGCTGCTCCGTCAGGCCCCAGGTGTTGGTGAAGAACTCGCGCTGGACGGCGAGGTCGGGCACGGCGAGGTCGATGTGCCGCAGGTGGGTGATCAGGCGCTGGGTCATGGCAGGTCCTCGTTCGGTCTCGACGAGATCTGCACTGTCGTCACCATCAGGCGCTGATGGCGACGAGAGTGCAGATCTCGTCAGCTGGGTGGGGGCTACGCGGGCTGGGAGGTGAGGACGGCGATCGAGCGCATGAGGCCCGGGATGTCGCCCTGGACGTGGTCGAGCTGCCACTGGGCGAGCTGGTTGGACGCATCGACGACGGTCTTCGCGCGCTCGAAACGGCGCTCGGTGAAGGCGTCCCACAGGTCCTGGTCGAGGACCTCGCGGGTGAGCAGCAGGTCGGTGAGGGCGTAGGCGTCCTCGAGGGCCTGCGCGCCGCCCTGGGCGATGGTCGGCGGGCAGGTGTGCGCGGCGTCGCCGATGAGCACGACCCGCCCGCGGTTCCACGGCGCCGGCAGCACGTGGGTCTCGAACCAGGTGTAGTTGACCCGGCCCGGGTCGGTGAGCGTCTCGCGGATCTCGTCCCACGGGCCGTGGTAGGCCCGCGACAGCTCCGTCATCACGGCCAGCTGCTCGTCCGGCGTCAGCGTGGAGCGGTCCTGCGCCGGCTCGACGATGTACGCGTAGAGCGAGTCCTCGCCGGTGGGGCAGTAGCCGGCGATGAACGAGGGCCCGCCGTAGTAGAGGTCGGTCCGGGTGACGCTGGCCGGCCGGGGGCCGAAGGCACGCCAGATGCCCATGCCGATCGGCTTGGTGTCCAGCTCGATGCCCAGCGCCCGTCGGGTCCAGGAGCGCAGCCCGTCGGCGGCGACGACGAGGTCGTAGCGGCCGGTCGAGCCGTCGGAGAAGGTGACGTCGACGCCGGCGTCGTCCTGGTGCAGCTCGGTGTGCGTCGTCCCGAAGCGGACCTTCACGCCGACCTCGGTGGCGCGGTCGACCAGGATCCGGGCGAGCTCCGGGCGGGGCATGCCCATCACCGCGGGCAGGTCCGGACCACCGGTCCTCGCGTCGGCGATCTCGGCGACGACCGTGCCGACCGGGTCGGGCGCACGGATGCCGGTGGTGTCGAACGCGTAGCCGGCCGCCTGCACCCGCTCCCAGACGCCGAGGGTGCGCAGCTCGCGCAGCGCGTTGCCCTGCAGGGTGATCCCCGACCCCAGCGCGGTGGTGTCCGGCTTGATCTCGACCAGGTCGACGGCGACGCCGGCCTCGGCCAGGCGGATGGCGGTGGCGGCACCGGCGAGACCGGCCCCCACCACGAGGACGGTGCTGACAGCGGGCACGGCGGGCTCCCTCACTTGACGGCGATCGGGTTGACCGGGGCGCCCACGGCACCGGTCACGGGCAGGGGGGCGGCGGTGAGGAAGAAGTCCCACACCCCGTCGGCGGCGCAGTCGGCGGCGAGCGCGTCGAGGTCCCACATCTCGCCGAGGAACAGGCCGATGTTGGGGATCGCGACCTGGTGCAGCGGCTGGAAGGCGACGTCGAACTCGTTGGGTCGGACCTCGAAGCCCCAGGTGTCGGTGGCGATGCCGGCGATCTCCGAGCCGTGCAGCCAGTCGGCGGTGGTGAACGACAGACCCGGGGCGGCGCCGCCGGCGTAGTCGCCCCAGCCGGTCCCGGCGGCGATGCCGCGGCGGGCCCGGGTGAGCTGCCCGGTGCGGACCAGCAGCAGGTCCCCGCGACCGACCCGCGCGGACTCGCCCTGGGCGGCGATGGTGGCGTCCAGGTGCTCGGCGGTGATGGCGAAGCCGTCGGGGAGCTCGCCGTCGGTGCCGAGGGCGCGGCCGACGTCGAGCAGGACGCCGCGGCCGGCGATCTGCGCGGCGGCGGTCTCGATCCCGGTGACGGAGTCGCCGAGGCTGGTGACGACGTCGCCGGCGCGGCGGCCGTTCCAGGCCATCCCGTGGTCGAAGATGTGGCCCAGGCCGTCCCACTGCGTCGAGCACTGCAGCGGCATCGCCACGACGTCGTCGGCGCCGCCGATGCCGTGCGGGAAGCCCTGGATGCCCCGCTCGGCGTCGGTGCCGGTGTCGAGCATGGTGTGCACGGGGTTCGTGCGGCGGCGCCAGCCCTTCTGCGGGCCGTCCATGTCGAAGGCCTGGGACAGCGAGAAGCTCACGCCGCGGCGGACCAGCCGGGCCCCCTCGACGCGCTTGTCCTCGGTGAGGAAGTTCAGCGTGCCCAGGACGTCGTCGGCGCCCCACCGCCCCCAGTTCGAGCAGCGCTTCGCTGCGGCGGCGATCGCGCCCTCGGGATCCGTGCGGTCGAGGGCCGGCACAGCGGCGGTGGTGTGCGTCACGCCGTCCACGGTCCGTTGCGGAGGGATATCAGGGAAGCCCGATTAGGTGATGGCGGGCATCGACGCCGTCGATAACCTCGACGCCGTGAACCTGGCCAACCTCGACCTCAACCTGCTGGTGTCGCTGGACGCCCTGCTGGAGCAGCGCAGCGTCACGCGGGCGGCGCAGCAGCTGGGGTTGAGTCAGCCGGCGCTGTCGGCGTCCCTGGGCCGGTTGCGCCGGCACTTCGGCGACGAGCTGCTGGCCCGGGTGGGCAACAGCTACCGGCTCAGCCCGCTGGCCGCGCAGCTCAAGCCGCGGGTGCGACTGGCGCTCGACGGGATCGAGCGGGTGTTCACCGCGCAGCCGGAGTTCGACCCGGCCGAGTCCACCCGCGAGTTCTCGATCCTGATCAGCGACTACGGCGCCGCCGTGCTGGGCGACACGGTGGCCCAGCTGCTGGCCGAGGAGGCGCCCGGAGCGCGGCTGCGGCTGTCGCACAACACGCCCGACGCCGTCGACTCCGCCGACCAGACCCTGCTCAACACCGACCTCCTGGTCATCCCGCACGGCTTCGTCACCGACCTGCCGCACGCCGACCTGCACCGGGACCGGTGGGTGATGGTGGTGTCGGCCGACAACGAGCAGGTGGGGGAGGCCCTGACCGTCGACCAGCTGCGCACACTGCCCTGGGTGGCGACCTACCACGGGCCGACGGCGTCCACCCCGGCTGCCCGGCAGATGCGCCAGCTGGGCATCGAGCCGCGGGTCCAGGTGGTCACCGAGAGCTTCCTGACCGTGCCCGGCCTGGTGGCCGGCAGCGACCGGATCGCGCTGCTGCAGGAGCGGCTGGTGCAGCTGCTGCCGCTCGACGTCGGCGTGCGGGCGCTCGCCCCGCCGTTCGAGCTCGGGCCGCTGGTCGAGGCGATGTGGTGGCACCCGGTGCACGACCGGGACCCCGAGCACGCCTTCTTCCGCGACCTGGTGCTCCGGGCCACGCGTCAGGCGACCGACCCGGTCGCCTGACGCGCGGCCCGGCCGGGTTCAGTCCTCCATCAGTGCCAGCTGGCGGTTGATCTCGCGGGGGTTGCTGTCGCCGGCGGCCTTCTGGAGGAACGGGGTGTGGTCGAAGACGAAGTCCCGTAGGGGGCGCAGTGGGGCCGGGCAGTGGTGGAACACCTTGCCGAGCAGGAAGGCCTGCTGGACCTGCCGCGCGGTGTGCGGCTTGCGCGGGTCCTCGTAGGCCTGCAGCGCCCGGCGGACAGTGGTGAGGTCGGCGAGGTCGACGCCGTGCAGCGCCCGGCCGAGGAAGTAGCCGTCCTCGATGGACATGCCGGCGCCGTAGGCCGCATAGGGCGACGTCGGGTGGGCGGCGTCGCCGACGAGTGTCGCCCGGCCCTTCGACCACTGCTTCAGGGGCTTGCGGTCGCGCAGGACCCAGCGCTGCACATCGCCGGGCTCGGTCGCGGCGATCAGGCCGGGGAGCGGGGCGGGGAACCCGTCCGCGAGCTCCGTCGCCGCCGCCTTGAGGTCACGCGGCGCCGGTGCGTCCGGGTCGGTGGCGGTGAGCACCCACCACTGGTGGCCGTCGCGGCCCCTGTTGCGGATCGAGGTCCAGCTGCCCTGGGTGGTGCGGCTGTGGTGCAGCACGCACTTGTTCGGCTCCGTGCCGGGGACGTCGGCGAAGGTGAACCCGCCGAAGATGTGCAGCCGGTGCTCCCGCTTGGGGGCGTCGCCCCACAGCGTGCGGCGGACGAGGGAGTCGATGCCGTCGGCACCGACCAGGACGTCGTGCTCGGCGGTGCTGCCGTCGGCGAAGTGCAGGGTCACCGCCCGGTCGTCCTGCTCGATCCGGTCCACCTGCTGGCCGAAGCGAAGGACGCCGGGCGGGATCGCGGCGAGCATCCGCTCGTAGAGCTCGGGCCGCAGCAGGCCGATGAAGCCGCCGCCGAACTCCCGCTTCACGTCCTCGTCCAGCCGCACCCGCACCCGTACCCGGCCTCGCAGGTTGCGGAACTCGGAGTCCGTGGGGGCGCCGAGGTCGTCGGTGTCGACCCCGAGGGCCCGCAGCGCCTTCAGGGGTGGCGGCCAGAGGTTGAGGATGTTCCCGGCCGGGCGGGCCTCGCGGTAGCGCTCGTAGACGACGACGTCGTGGCCGGCCCTGATGGCGCCGAGGGCGGCGGCCATGCCGGCGGGACCGGCGCCGAGGACGGCGACGCGGCCGCGGGGACTCGTGGTGCTGGGCATGCGGTGCTCCTCGTGGGGGTCCGTACGGGTCAGGCGGTCGTGGTGTGGAAGGCCATGTCGGGCGCACCATCGAGGAGGCGACCGACCTGCTCGAGGAAGCGGACCGTGTGGGGGTGGCCCATGTGCGCGTCCAGTGCCGGGCGGTCCCGCCAGACCTCGACGCTGACGATCACGTCCGGGTCGTCGAGGTCGGCGGCGAAGCCGTAGCTGAGGCAGCCGTCGTCCGTGCGGGTCGCAGCCGCGACCTCCCGGGCTGCGGCGACGAGGGTCGAGCGGTTCCCGGGCAACGCCCGGGCACGGCCGAGGACGATGAGCACGGATGCCTCCTGTGGGTGACGGCGACGAGTGAAACCGTAGTGCTGACTACGGTTCTGGCCGAGGAGAGGATGTGGTCTGCCTCACGGACCTGTCAAGCGCCCTGGGGCGAGGAGAGGATGGGCCGGTGACCGCATCTGCTCCCGACGGCTCCGCCGACGGGGCGTCGCTGGAGATCCGCCCGCCTCAGCAGCGCCGCAGTCGCGAGGCGTGGGACCGGGTCCTGGACGCCGGCGTCGCACTGCTGGAGGAGGGCGGGTACGAGGCGTTCACCATCGCGGCGGTGAGCGAGCGGGCGCGGGTCGCCCCTCGTGCCCTCTACGCCCGGGCCGACAGCAAGGACGCGCTCTTCCTCGCGGTCTACGAGCACGGCATCGCGCGGCTGCGGGCGGAGCAGGCGGTCTTCGCCGACGACGCCCGCTGGGCCGACCTGCCCCCGGTGGACCTGGTGCGGTCGGCGGTCGCCGAGATGGTGGGCATCTCGCTGCGCCACCAGAGCTTCCTGCGCGCCGTCGTCCTGATCTCGGCCGCACACCCCGAGGTCCGGACCCGTGGCTCCCGGTACAGCCAGGAGCTCGGCGAGGGGTTCGCGCGCGTCGTCCGTCGGGCGGCGGGGTCGATCACGCACCGCGACCCGGAGGCCGCCGTCCGCGCCTGCTTCGGCACCGTCTTCGCGGCCGCCATGATCCGCGTGGCCTACGGCCCGGGCTTCGCGTCAGAGGTCCCGGTCGGGGACGACACGTTCGTCGCCGACCTCGCGGACGCCGCCGTGCGACACCTGCTGGCAGCCCCGGTGGACTGAGCGGCGACATCAGTCGCGTCGATGGCGATCATCAGCAATCTCGCGTTCCCTGATCGCCGCGACCCTCCCCAGACTTCGCGGGCAGTGATGCCGGTCACCGAGACCGGCACCCGCAGTCACCGGAGACGCCCGTGTCGCAGCACGTCCTGGACCCGATCGGGTCCGCCGCAGAGCCACCGATCGGCACCCGCCCCCGGCCCGCCCGCCGTCGTCGCGTCGGCGTGATCGCGGCCCTCGCGCTCGCCGTCGTCCTCTCCGCCTGCAGTTCTCCGTCGGAGGTCGAGTCCGAGCCCGCTGCCGTATCCGGCTCCGGCGGCGCGGAGAACGCGGTGTCGTCGGGCGCGCAGGAGCTGCTCGACGTCGCCTACGAGGGGCAGCTGGGCAGCCCGCCCACCACTGCCACGACCCCGCCGTCCGACGTCGACGTGTGGGTCGTGTCCTGCGGCGAGCAGGTGCCCAGCTGCGCGGCGCCGGTCGCCGGCGCGGTCGAGGCCGCCGAGGCGGTCGGGTGGACGGTCAACGTCTGCGACGGCCAGCTCAACCCGAACGGCTGGGGCAGTTGCGTGCGGCAGGCCGTCAGTGCCGGCGCCGACGTCGTCATCCCGATCGGCATCGACTGCCCCGCCGTCCAGCAGCCGTTCCAGGAGGCGCGCGACGCCGGGGTGACCGTCGTCGGTGGCGGCGGCGCGGACTGCGACTCGGTCGGCGGCGAGGCGCTGTGGGCCAGCGAGCGCCTGCAACTGGAGGGCGTCTCGGCCCAGGAGCTGTACGAGCTGCAGGGCAAGCTGGCGGCCGACTGGGTCATCGGCCGCACCGACGGCCAGGCGAAGGTCCTGCACATGGTCTTCACCGACCCGGTGTGGGGGCCCTGGCTGGCGCAGGGCTTCGAGGACGAGCTGGCCACGTGCGCCGACTGCGAGATCGTCGCGACCCTCGAGTACTCCAACCAGGACGTCGGCAGCGGCACGCTCCCGCAGAAGTTCTCCACCGCACTGCTGCAGGCGCCGGACGCGAACGCGGTGTTCGTCCCGGTCAGCGGTGTGCTCAACGCCGGCCTCGGCCAGGCAGTGGTCGCCTCCGGCCGCAGCGCCGACCTGCAGGTCATCGCGGCACTGCCCGTGACGCCCAGCTACGACGCCATCCGGGGCGACGCCGGGCTGGACGCGGTCGTCGGCTACCCGATCGAGTGGGGCGGCTGGGGCTCGGTCGACACCGCGATCCGGGTCCTGAACGGCGAGGAGCCGCAGGTCCAGGGCGACGGCTTCCAGGTCGTCGACGCCGAGAACAACCTGCCCGAGGCGGGCCGGCCGTTCACCGGCGGCGTCGACTACCAGGCCGCCTACCGCGAGGCCTGGGGCGTCTGAGCCCGTCCATCGCCCGGCACCACCCGGTGGCCGCCCCCGTCCGCGGGGCGGCCACCGGCCCACGGAGGACCTCCATGACCCAGACGACGGACCCCGTCGCGAACGCGTCCACCGATGCCGTGCTCCGCGTCGCGGGGCTGACCAAGCGATTCGGCGCCACCCTCGCCCTCGACCGGGCCGAGCTCGAGCTCCGCCCCGGGACGGTGCACGCCCTCGTCGGCGGCAACGGCTGCGGGAAGAGCACCACCATCAAGGTCCTGGCCGGTGTCCACCGCGCCGACGCCGGCCGCATCGAGGTCGCGGACCAGGGATGGGAGGCCGGGCACTACGACGCGAAGGCCGGCCGCGCGGCCGGCCTCCGGTTCGTGCACCAGGACCTCGGGCTGTTCCCCGAGCTGTCGATCGCGGAGAACTTCGCCCTCGACGCCGGGTACCCGACCGGTCCCGGGCGTCGGGTCCGGTGGGGTGCGCTCCAGCGCCGGGTCGCCCAGCTGCTCGCCGCCTACGAGATCGACGCAGACCCCCGGACGCCGGTGGCCGCCCTGCGACCGGCGCAGCGGACCCTCGTGGCGATCTGCCGCGCGCTGCAGGACTCCGAGGCCGACCGGCAGCTGGTCCTCGTGCTCGACGAGCCGACGGCGACCCTGCCGCAGCACGAGTCCGCCGTCCTGCTCGACGCCGTGCGGCGCCGTGCCGACCTCGGTCAGACCGTCCTCATGGTCAGCCACCGGATGCCCGAGGTGCTGGCCGTGTGCGACGACTTCACCGTCTTCCGCGACGGCCGCACCGTCGCCGCGCTCGTCGGTCGGCGGCCGACCGAGCGTGAGCTGGTCGGGCACATGACCGGGACGGCCCCGGCCGACGCCGTGGACGGGGGAACGACCCCCGCGGTGCCGGCGCACGACGCCGACGTCGTCCTCGCGGTGCACGGCCTGCACGGCGGCCCGCTGCGCGGCGTCGACCTCGAGGTCCGACGTGGCGAGGTCGTGGGCGTCGCCGGACTGGTCGGCTCGGGACGCAGCTCCCTGCTGCGGACCGTGTTCGGCGAGCACGCCCCGGGGGCGGGCACCGTGACGGTCCGGGGCAGCGGGGGAGCGGTGGCGGCGGTCGGCGGCGTCCGTGCCCGGATGGACGCCGGCGTCGCCCTGGTCCCCGAGGACCGGGCCGGCGAGGCGGCCTTCCCCGAGCTGACCATCCGGGACAACCTCAGCGCACCGGTGCTGCGCCGCTACCGGCGGCTGCGCGGCATGGACCGGCGGCGCGAGCGGGCCGACGCCGCTGCCCTGGTCGCCCGGTACGGCGTGCGGACGCCGTCGGCCGACGCGCCGCTGGCCTCGCTGTCGGGCGGCAACCAGCAGAAGGTCGTGCTGGCCCGCTGGCTGCAGCGCGACCCCGCCCTGCTGCTCCTCGACGAGCCCACGCAGGGCGTCGACGTCATGAGCCGCGCCGACATCTACCGCACCGTCCGCGAGGCGGCCGCCGGCGGCTGTGCCGTCCTCGTCGCCTCCTCCGACCTGCTCGAGCTGAGCACGCTCTGCGACCGGGTGCTCGTGCTGCAGGACGGCCGGGTGGCCGCGGAGGCCACCGGCGCGCAGCTGACCCCGGACTCCCTGACCGCACTGACCCAGAGCTCGGCCGGCGCCCCGGCCGGAGAACCGCTTGGAGCCCCGCGATGAGCCTCACCGACACCCCGCCCCTGTCCTCCGCGGCCGCCGGGAGCGCCGCACCGGAGGAGCGAGCGGCCGCGCCGGCGCCGGGGAGGGGCGCGCACGGTGGCGTGAAGGGCCTGTTCGAGCGGCACGCGCTGCTCCTGCTGCTGGTCGCCGTCGCCGTGTTCTTCTCGGTGCTGCCGGCCAGTGCCGACGTCTTCCCGACGCAGGAGAACCTCAGCGTGCTGCTGGGCGACCGGGCGACCGTCGCGCTGCTCGCGCTGTCGGTGATCCTGCCGCTGGTCTGCGGCTACTTCGACTTCTCCCTGGGCGCGATCGCCGCGACCTCGTCGGTGCTGACGGCGGGGCTGATGAGCTTCCACGACCTGCCGCTGGGCCTGGCGATGACCGCGGGCATCGGCGTGGGCGTCCTGGTGGGCGCCGTCAACGGGCTGCTGGTCACCCGCTTCGGGCTCAACGCCTTCGTCACGACCCTCGGGATGGCCACGCTGCTGGGCGGCCTCGTCCAGTGGTACACCGGCGGGCAGACGATCCTGCTCGGGCTGGACCCCCGGCTGGCGGAGTTCGGCTCGACGACGCTGCTCGGCATCCCGCAGGTGGTCTACGTGGTGGCGGTCGTCGCCGCGCTGCTCTGGTACCTGCTCGCCCAGACGCCGTTCGGCCGGAGCCTCTACGCGATCGGCTCCAACCCCCGCTCGGCCGCGCTCGTCGGCATCCGCGTCCAGCGGTCGGTGTGGTCGACGTTCGTCCTCGCCGGCGGGATCGCCGGCCTGGTCGGCGTGCTCTCCCTCGCCCGCGCCGGCTCGGCCACGGCCGACCCGGGCACGGGGCTGCTCTTCCCGGCGCTGGCCGCGGCCTTCCTCGGTGCGACCGCCGTCCGGCCGGGCTTCTTCAACGTGGTCGGCACCCTCATCGGCGTGCTGTTCGTGTCGGTCAGCGTCAGCGGGCTCACGCTCGCCGGAGCCGACACCTGGGCCAGCCCGGTGTTCAACGGCGCCGCGCTGCTGGTCGCCGTCGGGCTGTCGTCCTACCTCGGCCGCAGCCGTGGCGTGCGCACGGTCTGACGGGTGACGTCCGACGGGGCGTCCGGGGGCGCCGGCGGGGAGTCGGTGCTGCTCCGCGCGGTCCGGATCCTCGAGACCCTGACGCCGGACACCCCGGCGCTCACCGTCACCGAGATCGCCCGGCGCTCGGGGCTGCACGTGGCCACGGCCTCCCGGCTGGTCGCATCACTGGTCGGGCTCGGGCTGCTCACGCGGCGGCCGGACCGGCGGCTCACCGTCGGTGTGCGGCTCTGGGAGCTGGCGTCGCGCGCCTCGCCCGCGCTGGGGCTGCGCGAGGCCGCGATGCCCTTCCTCGAGGACCTGCACGCGGTGGTCGGCCACTCCGTGCAGCTCGGCGTCCTCGACGGCGCGGAGGTGATCTTCGTGGAGCGGCTGGTCGCGCCGGGGGCCGTCGTCAACTTCACCCGGATCGCCGGCCGGCTCCCGGTGCACGCCTCCTCGTCGGGCGTCGTCCTGCTCGCGCACGCGCCGCCGGAGCTGCAGGAGGAGGTCCTCGCCGCGCCGCTCGAACGCTTCACGGCACGGACCGTGACCACGCCCGACCGGCTGCGCGCCCTCCTGGCCGACGTCCGCCGGCAGGGTGCCGCGGTGCTGCCCGGACACCTGCACGCCGACGCGGCGGGCGTCGCGGTGCCGGTCCGCGACGCCGTCGGCGCAGTGGTCGCCGCCCTCTCCGTCGTGGTGCCGGACGACGGTTCGGCGCACCTGCGCGTGCCGCTGCTGCAGGCGTCGGCGCGGGGGATCGGCCGGGCACTGGCCGGGCCGGTGACGACGCGGAACTCCTCTCGCTGAGTGAGAGAGCCGTTCCGCGTGGTGTGACGCGCACCGCATCCTCGTCGCCGTGACGAGCACGCAGCGCCTGACCCCGGTCGCCGCGACGACGTCGACCGTGGTCCTCGAGGTGGTCGACAAGACCCTCGTGGCCGAGGACGTCGTCGCCCTCACCCTGGCCTCGCCCGACGGCGCGAGGCTGCCGGACTGGGCGCCGGGCGCGCACGTCGACCTGGTGCTGCCCACCGGGATGACCCGCCAGTACTCGCTGTGCGGAGACAGGTTCGACCCGTCCACCTACCGCATCGGGGTGCTCCGGGAGGCGTCCGGACGCGGCGGCTCGGCGTACGTGCACGACGTCCTGGCGCCGGGCGACCTGGTCGGTGTGGGCGGACCGCGGAACAACTTCCCGCTGGTCCCGGCCGACCGCTACCTGTTCGTCGCCGGTGGCATCGGGATCACCCCGCTGCTGCCGATGCTGCACCAGGCCGACCTCCTCGGGGCGGACTGGCAGCTGCTGTACGGCGGCCGGCGGCGGGCGTCGATGGCGTTCCTCGACCGGCTCTCCGGCTACGGCGACCGCGTGCGGGTGGCCCCGCAGGACGAGTCCGGCCTGCTGGACCTGGCCGGCTTCCTCGGGCGACCGCAGCCCGGCACGCGCGTCTACTGCTGCGGTCCCGCCCCGCTGCTCGCCGCGATCGAGGCCGCGTGCTCGGACTGGCCGCCGTACAGCCTGCGCACGGAGCGGTTCGCCGGCGGTGACCTCGGCGCGCCGGCCCGCAGCGCGCCGTTCGAGGTCGAGCTGGCCCGCACGGGTCGCACCGTGACGGTCGGCCCGGGTGTCGGCGTCCTGGAGGCGATCGGCTCGGTGGGGGTCGAGGTCCTCTCCTCCTGCCGGCAGGGCACCTGCGGCACCTGTGAGACGACGGTCCTCGCCGGCCGGCCCGACCACCGCGACTCCCTGCTCGACGACGACGAGCGGGCCGCGGGCGACTGCATGTACCCCTGCGTCTCCCGCTCCCTCGACGACCGCCTCGTGCTCGACCTCTGAGGAGACCTGCCGTGACCGCCACCGCCGCCGTGCCCACCTCCGACGTCGACCCCTTCTCGCACGAGGTCCTCGAGGACCCGCTGCCGATGCACGAGCAGCTCCGCGAGGCCGGGCCCGTCGTGTACCTGTCGCGCTACGACACCTACGCGTTCGCCCGGTACGAGGAGGTCCGCGCGGCGCTCGTCGACTGGCAGGACTTCTCCTCGGCCGCCGGCGTGGGGCACGCCAACTTCCGGTACGAGGAGCCGTGGCGGCCGCCGAGCCTGCTGCTGGAGGCCGACCCGCCGCGGCACGACGCCCCGCGCCGGGTGCTCACGAAGGTGCTGGGGCCCCGGGCGCTCCGCAGGCTCCGCGAGGACTGGTCCGCCGACGCCGAGGCGCTGGTCGACGCGGTGCTGGCCGAGGGGACGACGTTCGACGCGGCTCCCGCGCTGGCGGGGGCGTTCCCGCTGCGGGTGTTCCCCGACGCCGTCGGCATCCCGGCCGACGGGCGGGAGAACCTGCTGCCCTACGGCGACCACGCCTTCAACGCGTTCGGCCCGGCGAACGACCTGGTCGCGAAGGGGGCACCGCGGGTGGCCGAACTGTCGGCGTGGGTGGCGTCCCGGTGTGCCCGGGAGGCGCTGGGCGACGACGGCTTCGGCGCGCAGATCTGGGCCGCGGCCGACCGGGGCGAGATCACCCCGGCGATGGCGCCGCTCGTCGTCCGGTCGTTGCTGACCGCCGGCGTCGACACCACCGTGCACGGCATCAGCGCGGTCCTGCACGCGTTCGCCACGCACCCCGAGCAGTGGCAGCGGTTGCGCGCCGAGCCCGGGTTGGCCCGCGTGGCCTTCGACGAGGCGGTGCGCTGGGAGTCGCCGGTGCAGACCTTCTTCCGCACCGCGACGGGCGACGTCGAGGTGGGCGGCGTCGTCGTCCCGGACGGCCGGAAGATCCTGATGTTCCTGGCGTCGGCCAACCGGGACCCGCGGCGGTGGGCCGACCCGGACGTGTTCGACCTGTCGCGCGATCCGTCCGGGCACGTCGGGTTCGGGTTCGGCATCCACCAGTGCGTGGGCCAGCACGTCGCCCGGCTCGAGGCGGAGACGCTGCTGACCGCGCTCGCCGCCCGGGTGGAACGGATCGAGCCGGCCGGCCCCCCGAGGCGGCACCACAACAACACGCTGCGTGCCTGGGCGAGCATCCCGGTGCGGGTCACCCCGGTCTGAGGCGGGCAGCGGGCGGCTCGGCCAGGATGGGGTGCGGCCGCGCGGGCGGTCCACCGAGGAGGTACGCATGGCCGGGTCCCGGGACTGGACGCTCGACGGATCGGCGGGGCAGCTGGCCGCCAGGACGTGGGAGGGGGACGGCGACCCGCGGTTCGTCGCGCTGCTCGCCCACGGGTACGGCGAGCACGTCGGCCGCTACGAGCACGTGGCGGCGGCGCTGGTCGCGCGGGGCGCCGTCGTCCACGCCGTCGACCACCGGGGGCACGGGCGCAGCGAGGGCGAGCGGGTGCTGTTCACCGACGTCGAGGAGGTCGTCGACGACCTGCACGCCGTCGACGAGCGGGCCCGGGCGGAGCACCCCGGCCTGCCCGTCGTCCTCATCGGGCACTCGATGGGCGGGCTGATCTCGGCGCGGTACGCCCAGCGGTACGGCGACACGCTCGCCGCCCTGGTGCTCTCCGGCCCGGTCGTCGGCGCCTTCGGCACGGCCGACGCGCTGCTCGCGCTGCCGGAGATCCCCGACGTCCCGCTCGACAGCGGCACGCTCTCGCGCGACCCGGCGGTCGGCGCGGCCTACGAGGCCGACCCCCTGGTGTGGCACGGGCCGTTCAAGCGGCCGATGCTCGAGGCCTGGCAGCGGGCGCTCGCGGCCATCGAGGCCGGCCCGGACCTCGGCGACCTGCCGCTGCTGTGGGTGCACGGCGCCGACGACCAGCTCGTGCCGGTGGAGGGCAGCCGCAGCGGCATCGCCCACCTCGGCGGCGGTCGGCACGAGGAGCGGATCTACCCCGGCGCCCGGCACGAGGTGTTCAACGAGACCAACGCCGACGAGGTCCTGGCCGACGTGACGTCCTTCCTCGACGGGGCGCTGGCCGGCCGGGGCTGACCCCGCAGTGGGCGACGCGGGCGGGGACCGCGTCCCGGTCACCCTGTCGCACTCGCGAGCCTGGCGCGGCTGCGCGAGCAGGGGCTCGACGTCATCGAGGCCCGACCGCTCAGCCGCGCTGCCAGACGACCGTGAGCTCGTTGCGCTGGCCGAAGCGCTCCAGGTGCGAGCCGACGACGGACTCGACGCGCTCGAGCTCCTCGGGGCCGGGGGCGGTGGCGAGCAGCTCGAGGCGGCCCTCGTGCGCCCGCAGCAGGCAGTCGCCGACGGCCAGCACGATGCGGATGCCGTCGGGCTCCTCGCGGATCTCGCTGCGGCGGCCCAGGTGGGACGCCAGCTGCTTGGCGTAGCGCTCCGGCGTCGCGGTTGCGACGTCGGCCCGCGCGGTCAGCGGCTCAGTCACGGGACGCCTCCGGACCGTCGGCGAGCAGCAGGTACAGCGACCGGCGCGTCTCGGCGAGGATGCGCGCGGCCTCGGTGCGCTGGGCCTCGGTGCCGGTCCGGGCGATCTCCTTGACGGCCCCGTGGACGCCGGCGGTCAGCCCGCGCAGGTCGGGCCCGGCGCCCAGCCCCCCGGCGTCGGAGAAGGGGTCGCTCCAGGTCGGGCGCCGCTCCTCGAGGTGCGCGCGGCCGGCCTCGGTGAGGGTGACCAGCTTGCGCCCGGACTCGGCGGTCACGGTGACCAGCCCCTCGTCCTCGAGCTGGCTGATCGTCGGGTAGATGGCGCCGGGGCTGGGGGTCCAGCGCCCGCCGCTGCGCTCGGCGATGGCCTGCATGAGCTGGTAGCCGTGCATCGGCTGGTCGGCCAGCAGCAGCAGGACGGCGGTGCGCACGTCACCGCGGGGGCGACGGCCGCGGCCACCGGGGTGCGGGCCGCCGCGGAAGGGGTGCTCCGGGCCGCCGCCGCCGAAGGGCGGGCGACCGGCGCGGGGGTGGTGGAAGCGGGAGCCGGGGTGCCCGGCGTGTCCTCGCATGGGGTGCATGGTGGTCCTCCTGGTGTATCGGATGACGCTAACGATACATCGTTAGCGTCATTCGTCAACGGGGCATCCGGTGGCTCGCCGCGACCGCGTCGTCCGGCAGGCGTGTGCGCCGGGGCCGCGTCCCGGGCGCCGGAGCGCCGCCTGGGCGCACACACTCGGGGCGTGAGCGACAGAGAGATGGTCATCCACGTCCCGGACCACAGCCTGAGCCTGAGCAGGGTGGACGACTCCGTCGTCGACGCCTTCCTCGACTGGTTCCGGCGGGCGGGACCGGACGAGGTCTACGAGGTGGCGTCCGGTGAGGACCAGTCGACCTTCGTGCAGAAGCGCAACATCACCCAGGTGCGCGTGAACCCGCACCGGTAGGCGATGGGCCGCCGGCGTACGTCTCCCGGACGAGCGCCACGAACGGCTCGAGGGCCGGGGGAGGGCTGGCCGCCCACCAGGCCAGGTGCACCTCGACCGGTGCGGCGTCGCGGACCGGGCGGTAGACGACGCCCGGACGGCGGTGCTGGGCGGCGGTCGCCTCGGTGGTGATCCCGACCGCCTCGCCTGCGGCGATGACCGTGAGCCACTCGTCGACGCCGCGGACCGTCCGGGTGGCCGGCGCCGCGGAATCGGCCCAGAGCTGTCCGGTCGTCGTCCCGGTGAGCCCGTCGACCGCGACGGTGCGGCCGGTGAGGTCGGCCAGCCGCAGGCTGCGGCGGCCGGCCAGCGGGTCGTCGGCGGCGACCGCGGCCGAGCGTCGCTCGGTGCCGAGCAGGGCGGTGCGCAAGCGCGGCTCCGGCACCGGCCGGCGCAGGACGGCGACGTCGGCGGCGCCCTCGGTCAGCCCGGCGGTCGGCGTGTTGGACTGGACGAAGACGAGCGCCGAGCCCGGGTGGGTCGCCGCCCAGGCGCGCTGGACGACCGTGGTGTGCCGGCCCAGCGCGGCCCAGGGGTAGCCGACCCGCAGCTCGCCGCTGGCCTCCTGGGCCGCGCGACGCAGGGCGGCGACCTCCTCCACGACCCGGCGGGCGTGCGCCACGACGCGGACGCCGACGGGTGTCAGCGCGGTCGTCCGCGTCGTGCGGTGCAGCAGCCGGGCGCCGAGCCCGCGCTCGAGGGCGGCGACGGTCCGCGAGACGGAGGCCTGGGTGGTGTGCAGCTCGGCGGCGGCCGCGGTGAAGGTCCCGGAGTCGACGACGGCCAGCAGGGTGCGCAGCTGCCGCAGCTCCGGATCCATACGCCGACCGTATCGCTGGGTGCGACATCGGCATTTCCCCGTGGACGGCGGCGTGCCCACACTGGGTCAGGTGTTCATGGGTGGACGGCGGCCGCTGCGCGGAGCGGCGACGATGGCCGGGAGCGCACTGTCCAACCAGGTCGGCGCCGCGATCGGTGCGCACGCCTTCGGCGCGGTGGGGCCGCCTGGCGTGGTGGCGGTTCGCCAGTGGGTGGCTGCGGCCGTGCTGCTGCCGCTGGCCCGCCCGCCGGTGCGGCGGATGTCCTGGGCGCAGTGGTGGCCGGTGCTGCTGCTGGCCGTCGTCTTCGCGACGATGAACCTGTCGCTGTACACGGCGATCGACCGGGTCGGCCTGGGGCTGGCGGTGACGCTGGAGTTCCTCGGGCCGCTGGGGGTCGCGCTCGCCGGCTCCCGCACCCGGCGTGACCTGCTGATCGCCGCGGCCGCTGCTGCCGGTGTCTACGTGCTCGTGCTGCCGGGGCCGGCCAGCGACGTCGTCGGCCTCGCGGTGGGCGCCCTCGCCGGCTGCTGCTGGGCGGCGTACATCCTGCTCAACCGTCTCGCGGGTGCCCGGCTGCCGGGGCTGCAGGCGCCGGCGGTCGCGTCGGCGCTGTGCGCGCTGGGCTACCTGCCCGTGCTGGTGGTGCTGGCCGCGCAGGGCCGGTTCACCGGCGGGACGCTGCTCGCGGCGGTGACCGCGGGGGTGCTGTCGTCGGCGGTGCCCTACGCGGCGGACCTCGTGGTGCTGCGGTACGTGCCGGCGAGGGCGTTCGGCGTGGCCATGAGCGCGCACCCGGTGCTCGCCGCGCTCGTGGGGATGGTGCTGCTCGGGCAGTTCCTCGCCGTGCACGTGTGGGTCGGCATCGCCGTCGTCGTCCTCGCCAACGTCGCGGCCGTGGCCGGCGCCGGACGTGCGAGCGGCGCCACCCCTGCAGAGGTGGCGCCGCTGTGAGCTGAGGTCAGTCGCCGTCGCCGCCCCAGTGGCCGTGACCGCCGCGCATGCCACCGAGGTCGGTGCTCTCCACCCGCTCGGTGACCCGCTCCTCCAGGTCGGCCAGGCGCTCGTCGGCCTCCTCGCGGGTCAGGTCGCCGTCGGTCACCGCCTGCTCGATGCGGTCGGTCTGCGCCTGCACGAGCGCGGCGACGAGGTCGTCCACCGCGACGCCCTGGGCCTCGGCCACGGTGGCCAGCGAGGCGTCGTCGGCCCTCAGGGCGGTCCGCAGCTCGTCCTCGGTCATACCCAGCGTCTCGGCGGCGGTGGTCAGGCCGATCCAGCCGCTGCCGCCGTGCGGGCCGTGGCCGTGGTCGTGGTCGCCGATGCCGGCGTCGTCCAGGGTGCTGGCGACCTCGTCGGCCTGCTCCTGGGTGATCGAGCCGTCGTCGACCAGGCCGGCGAGCGCGTCCCGGATGCGGTCCTCCGACGAGGCTCCCGCGGTGGGGGTGTCCTCGTCGGCCAGTGCGGGCACGGCGACGCCGAGACCGGCGAGGGTCAGCGCCCCGGCGGCGCCGGCGATGATCAGGTTCTTGCGCACGTCGTCCTCCTGTTGGCCGGACCGTCCAGCCGTCGTCCCGAACCTGGGGGCCGTAGCTGTGAGAGAGCTGGCACGACGCCGTGGTGTAGCTGTGGAGGTCTGTCGCAGCTGCGCGCAAGTCCGCTGACGCGTCTGTGGACATGCGCCTCACCTGGGGATTCACGCCGTTCGGGAGGGCGCCGCGGCGGTAGTGTCCGTACATGTGTTCGAGCGCTGATGAGGCCGGCCTGCACGCGATGTCGGACGCCGAGTTGCTGGCCGAGGTCGCCGCTCTGGTCGCGGCGCGCAACCGGCTGGAGGCCCGGGTGACCCGCGCGGTGCGGGTGGCCGACGCCCGGGGCTCGTGCGAGCACGACGGGCTGGGCACGATGCAGGCCTGGCTGCGCACCCACACCGGCATGAGGCGGCACTCGGCCGCGGCGCTGGTGCACCGCGGCCGCGCCCTGGACCTGCTGCCGGCCACCGCGGCGGCCCATGCTGCCGGGGCGATCGGCGCCGAGCACGTCACCGCGATCGCCCGCATCGCCGCTCCCGGGCACGTGGCGGCCGCGGCCGAGCAGGGCGTGGACCTGGCCGCGGTGGACTCCGCGCTGGCCACCCTGGCCACCGGGCAGCCGTTTCAGACGCTGGCCGAGGCGGTGCAGCACTACCTGGACCGGCTGGACCCCGACGGCCGCGAGCCGGACCCGGTCACCCAGCGTTCGCTCACCATCCTCACCCACCCCGACGGCACGGTGACCGTGCACGCCGAGCTCGACCCCGTCGGCGGGGAGAAGGTCCAGGCCGTCCTCGAACCGATCGCCGCCGCCTCCCGCACCGCCGGCGACCAGCGCGCGCCGGCCCAGGTGCGCGGGGACGCGTTCGTGCAGTGGGCCGACACCACCCTGGCCGCCGGGCACGTACCGATCCAGCGCACCCGCAAGGCCGGCATCGCCGCCGTCATCGCCCTGCAGGACCTGGTCGACCCGGCCACCGGCGCCACCACCGCCCGCACGGGCTTCGGAGCCGCCATCTCCGCCGCCCGGGCCCGCTGGCTGGCGTGTGACTCCACCGTCGCCCGCATCGTCATGGGCCCCGAC
>NZ_JABGCG010000162.1 GCF_019799925.1 Blastococcus sp. CPCC 205250
GTATATACATTTTTTTCAAATCACTAAAGTTATGAGTTTACTCATATAATTTAGTTGTTTAATAATAATAGAATAAAATAAGTACAGTATGTTTGTCTGGAAAACAAAAAGTTTAAATAAACTTAAATTAGTATAAGGGTATAACTGTGCTTTAATTGTGACACCTACAAGTGGAACTAGTACGTAAGTAAGGCCTAATGAACAAGTAATGCTGATTGTTAAGGTTACTGATAACGAATCAAAGTTACGCTAGGGATAACAGGGTAATCTAACGAAAGAGTAGATATTGTAAGTTAGGTTTGCCACCTCGATGTCGACCACCCTTATCCTCCCGGTCGTAGGTGCTGGGAAGGGTTAGGCTGTTCGCCTATTAAAAAGGGACTCGAGTTGGGTTAAATACGTCGTAAGACAGTATGGTTTGTATCCTCTATAGGAAATACATATAAATGTAGGCCTATTCCTTAGTACGAAAGGACTTGGAATAATTGACCTATGGTGTAACTGTTACTTTCTTAGGTTTCTTCCCCCCCTTCAGGGGGGAGGAATCAACCCCGAAAGGGGTAGGTTTCTATTAGATGGAAGTTGTAGTACTTACTATTTAAGAAAGTATTGCAGTTAAGCTAAGTCAATAAAGGATAAGTTTTGAAAGCATATTAAAAACGAAGCTGTCCTACGGATATATGATGTAGCTATACTAGACTAGTATTTTATAGGTTATTGCGAATTTTGTAAATAATACTAATTAGCTACTACTCTACG
>NZ_JABGCG010000163.1 GCF_019799925.1 Blastococcus sp. CPCC 205250
GGTTATCCTCTCAATTCCAGATGAAGGATTTGGGTGAGGCAAGCTATATCTTAGGGATCAAGCTTATACTTGATCGCAAGAATAAGATATTAGCCTTGTCCCAATCTTCATATATTGAGAAGATATTGGTCAAGTTTAACATGCATGACTCCAAGAAAGGCTTGTTGCCTTCTAGACATGGAGTACCACTTTCTCGAGATCAGTGTCCCAAGACACCTGAAGAGATAGAGAGCATGAAGCGAGTTCCATATGCATCCGCTGTTGGAAGCCTCATGTATGCAATGTTATGTACTAGACCAGATATTTGCTTTGCCGTTGGCATGGTTAGCAGATATCAGTCAAACCCTGGACCTATGCATTGGACAGCTGTTAAGCATATATTCAAGTATCTTCGGAGAACGAAAGATTATATGCTAACTTATCGAGCAGATGATCTGACGCCTTTGGCGTATACAGATTCTGATTTCCAGTCA
The DNA here is from genome assembly GCF_019799925.1 of Blastococcus sp. CPCC 205250. Taxonomy (GTDB): domain Bacteria; phylum Actinomycetota; class Actinomycetes; order Mycobacteriales; family Geodermatophilaceae; genus Trujillonella. The sequence continues at coordinate 474 of NZ_JABGCG010000163.1, forward strand.
GATATAGATGCCAGAAAGTCAACTTCAGGATACGTATTTACTCTATCGGGAGGGGCCATTTCATGGAGGAGTGTCAAGCAATCCTGTACTGCTGATTCTACCATGGAGGCAGAGTATGTGGCGGCATCGGAAGCTGCAAAGGAAGCAGTATGGCTCAGAAAATTCCTGTTGGAATTGGGAGTTGTTTCTGCAGTGCAAAAACCGATTGTCATGTACTGCGATAATACTGGTGCCGTAGCACAGTGCAAAGAGCCCAGGAATCACAAGAAAGGCAAGCAC
>NZ_JABGCG010000164.1 GCF_019799925.1 Blastococcus sp. CPCC 205250
GGAAGCAGGCAGTTAGGTCGAGATTAAGTCTCTCTGCGAGTTGGAAATGGAGCAAACGTTGCTACATTAGTTGTAGGGACTTGTGACTTAACCTTACCATCAGGACATGTTTTAAAATTAGAGGACTGTTTGTATATGCCTGGAATAGTCAGGAACATTGTTTCGGTTTCATCCTTAACACGTTTTGGCTATGAATTTATTTTCGATAGGAATGGTTGTACTATTTCTTTTGGAAATAAATTAGTTGGTTCTGGCATGTATTTAGGCGGTCTATATTTCGTAAACATGGATGGTAGTTTGAACTGTTTAGAGAAGAACCATAAGAAAAGACCTCGTGATGATAAAGACTCCACCTATGTATGGCATTTGAGATTAGGTCATATTAGTGAGGAAAGGATCAACAAGTTAGGTAAGGATGGGCAGTTGGGCTCATATGTACTTGTACCCTTACCTACCTGTGAACCTTGTCTCATGGGTAAAATGACCAAATCGCCCTTTACTGGTCACAGTGAGAGGGCAGGAGACATACTAGGTTTAATACATTCAGATGTATGTGGACCTTTGAATAAGGTTGCCAGAGGAGGTTTCACTTACTTCATTACCTTCACCGATGATCACTCACGGTTTGGTACTGTGTATCTCATGAAACACAAATCTGAATCCTTTGAAAAGTTCAAGGAATACAGAGCTGAAGTAGAGAAACGAACTGGCAAAAGTATTAAAGCTCTTCGATCAGATCGAGGAGGAGAAT
>NZ_JABGCG010000165.1 GCF_019799925.1 Blastococcus sp. CPCC 205250
TGTCTCTTGGAGGAGCCATTTTGAAGGAAGCCGGGATTTTTGACGCGGTCCGCACCTTTAGGGAGACCGTGACCTTTTCCGACGAGGCCTTCATGGCTATGCTGGAGTCATTCCTTCCGCAAACCAATACCTTCGTTGTGACGAATGGTGAGATTGGTTTTTCTTTGAAGGAACTGAGTGCCATCACGGGGTTGCCCATCCTCGGGAGACTCTATGAAGAGTTTATGCCGATTGACAGCGTCCTCGAGGAGAAATCAGAGAAGTTCAGGCTTCTGTACTTTCAGCTTGTCGCCTTCTACGATTTTTTGAAGGAGAAGGAGGGCTCGAAAGTACGGTCCAGCAGTTGGAAGAGTTTTGGCTCTTCTTTTCTCAACTTCCTTGACAGTAGGGGGTCTTCTAGCAGCACGTCTCGGGAGGACAAGAAGACTGCCGCCATGCAAGAGGAGTTGAGGGGTTTCTTCGCAGAGACCAGCAGTATTTGTTCTGACATTGCACTGCGGAGAGATCTTGCTTTTTACCTCACTTATTGGCTTGGTGAGGCTATTTTTGCTGGAGGAGATGGGACGCACATCAGGCCGCATTGCATTTTTCCGGCTTGTCAGATGGCGTTTGGAGAGCAGCTCGCTTTGGTGCCAGCTTTATACTCCTATTTGTGCACCGAACTGCAGGCAGCTGCTTTCTTGGTTCGGCTTGGGCAACCCATGAACAGGGTATTCTCTGCCCATATTTTCTACTCGTGATTTGTATACC
>NZ_JABGCG010000166.1 GCF_019799925.1 Blastococcus sp. CPCC 205250
ACCACTCGGCCATGCCGCCAAAACGATACAAAATAGATGAAAATATTCCCCCTTTGGGGGGATTACTGAACTTCTTTTTTTTTATTATTGTACTTGCATCTTGAATCCCGTTTTCCTTAATCCCTTTCCTAAAAGAAATCCTTCCTTTTTTGGATTGGCCCTTCGATTGATTGTATAGTATCTCAAAAGACACAATACCTAAAAACTTCCCCTCTCTTTTCTATTGAAAAATCAAATGTGGATTTTCAGTCACAAAAGCCAAAATTCAGGACAAATTGGAACCATTAACTATTGGCTGTGAATTCATGAAAGATTCTTGGATTTGAATCTCAAATTGTGTTTCCTTAATGACATAAGAAAATCAAAATTGATACATAACTAATCAGTATTGATTCTTTTCAATAAAAAATCCTTCTCAATTTCAATTATAACAGCAATTATGAATATATGTAAACCCTAGAACAGAAATTGTTACACAGATATTTAATTGGGTATCTTATCTATATGATGCCTATAAGGGAATTATCAAGAAATTATCGTGCTTCAATTGTTCATTGAATAGAAAATAGAAATTTTGATAAAGCACGACCTGCGTTGCCCCGAATAGAACTGCAATAAAGGAGGAGACGGGTATATAAATAGCTATTGTTTAATAAATACAACTCACTTCAATCATATTCTACGAATTCTACTAAAATAATAAAATCAAAATAGGTAAAAAGATCTCTCTTCTCTGCGAATCATTTT
>NZ_JABGCG010000167.1 GCF_019799925.1 Blastococcus sp. CPCC 205250
CAAAGATACCAAAAGAAAATCAAAGAAAGTTAAGAATCTAAAATCCCAAAATATCATAACTCGGACTCTTATACGATTTAAACCCAACTTTAGGGACTTATAACCTCAAAACGATTAAACCAAAATCCTTGAACCTTTTGGAACATATTGTAACGACCCGACCCTGATTATAACGATAATATGGCCAATATCACGAATAATCTAAGATCAGATCGAAACAATTAGAATAATAACAAAACCTTAATATATCATAAAAGATCTGTGCCAATGCCATACTATACATGTACAACCCTTATCGCTCAAAACTGCACTAAACAAGCCAACAACCCTGGCTTATAGGATTAAACAATCAAAATCATTATCTTTACATCAGTACAGGTCATATGATACAAGAGAATGTGCATCAGCAACATTCTTTCTAAACCCTAACTGTGTGCCTTCAATTCCATGCAACTATTGTCCTTCCTGTTTACCTGTGGGGGTTGCATAAAGCAGGGGTGAGCTACGACTAGCCCAGTAGGTAAACATACTATCTTAATTTAACCATTGCTAATATGCATATCAAACCACTTCACAAACCATATTCAAAACACAGCGTGATGCAAGAGAATAATCTCCACAGATCATGAACAATATAATAGACCGTTCAAGCATCTTATGATATGCATCATGTATGAAATGAATCATTTCTACAAACCCGGGCTGGTTAGACTACTAACCATTAGGTGCGTATAACAGTACTATAG
>NZ_JABGCG010000168.1 GCF_019799925.1 Blastococcus sp. CPCC 205250
TGATGAAGCAACATCTTCTGGCTCTGACTCTGAATCTGTATCTTGTATGATGGACAGATAAGAGACAACAAATTTCCCCCCAGACTTGTGCTTAGCCTTCTTCACTTTAGTTGTGATGACCAAAGGCTTTGGAGCTTTGAGGGAGATGACGAAGGGAGATTGACTGCTCTCTTCAGGTTTGCCGGAGGGTTTGTTTTCCTCTGGTGATTTTTGAGGAGCCTTACCTTTATCTTTTGGGAGATTTTTGGTAGAAGGCGTCATTTCCTCTTCTTCTTTTTCTCCTTCATACATCTGAGAGTCTGCGAAGTGGACTTCCTTACCCTTGAAGGGCTTTCTATCCGCAAAGACTCTATGTACCATGCCATCGTTGTCGACGAACTTGATGCATTGATGTAGAGTTGAAGGAACAATTCCATTCTCGTGTATCCAAGGGCGTCCGAGAAGGATATTGTAGCATGAAGGGGTTTTTATTGCATATACAGTGACTTCAGAGATAAGATCACCGATTTGCAATTTGAACCTGATTTTGCCGATAGGCCTTTGAGCGCTTCCGTCATATCCAAAGATGGATACAGACGTGTGACTCAGCTTGCTAGGTGGAATGCCCAGCTCTTCGAGTGCCGAAGTGGAGATGAGGTTGAGTGCAGAGCCCGGGTCGATCTGGATTCTGCGAATTGGCACCTCTTTGATGTACCCTGTGAAGTACAGGGGTCGGTTGTGCTTTGTTTCGCCTAGTAGGAGA
>NZ_JABGCG010000169.1 GCF_019799925.1 Blastococcus sp. CPCC 205250
AAACTTCGTTTGAAACGATGTGGTAGAAAGCAACGTGCGACTTGAAGGACATGATCAGCTGTGGATTCTTCCATCCACCATTTTATATTATATAAGAATGAAAGTGCTCTTGGCTCGACATACTTTGTTCTGTTCTACCGGAACCCCGTTTTTTTTGTTGGGTTGTAATGTAAATAGTACATGATGGAGCTCGAGTAGAAAGTATTGATTCATTTCTCAGGGGCAAGGATCTAGGGTTAGTGCCAATCAATAAGTTGGAACAACTTCGTAAGTATATCTTCGATATAGAAATCGAAAGGATCCAATTCGAGCAAGTTTCAAACCCAAAAGGAAAGTTTGTTGGAATTGGTAAAACTCTTTCGATCAAAAGTGTAGCACGCGGGAATCAACCGTTCTATGATTCTTTGATAGAAAGAAAAAAAGGTATGTTGCTGCCATTTTGAAACGATTAAGGATCACCGAAGTAATGTATAAACCCAATGATTCAAAGTAAAGATAAAGGATCCTGGAACAAGGAAATACCGTTTTCAATTGTCTCAACAACTAAATCAGAATGAAGAATCCAAATAGATTCTAAACGAGACAAAAAGGGGGTTAGAGACCACTCAATAAATGAAATGCCTAAGGGTTTTCTTTGAGCTATTTGAGAGTTATCCAACTTGAGTTATGAGTACGAATGGTTTTTTATTTTTCGGGAAAGAAGAAAAAAAAGGACTTAAACCATAGTCTAATTGATT
>NZ_JABGCG010000170.1 GCF_019799925.1 Blastococcus sp. CPCC 205250
ATCATTAAAAAATAATCGATTACATTTAGTTAATCAATATTATGAATTAAAAGATCTAAAAGCTCATATAGCTCCAGAACATTCATTATATTCTAAAGCTTGATCTAAGTTTTATAATAAATGAATGAATTATGATCAATAAATAAAAATCAATTATTTAAAGAGATGGTCCACTTTAAAGCATAATTATGCTTAAACGTACATCCAGAGGTCGTCAAGTTAAACACCGCTAATTTATTAATTATTATTATGGAATTAATTTTCTTACATAATTATCCTTATGCGATAAATATTATTAAAGAAAATGTTAAAGATGATAATGAAAATGAATTAGGGGAAAAAATTAAAAATATAAATATTCATAGACCTATACATAGGAAACCTATTACAGATAATGAATTTGGAGCTTATTTAGCAGGTTTAATTGAAGGTGATGATTCTATTAAGACAGAAGGAATAAATATTACTATCGCTTTCTATATACTTGATGCACCTTTAGCTTATTATATAAAAAAAAGAATTGGTTATGGAAAAATCAGTTCTATTAAAGGTAAAAATGTATTAATTTATAATTCAAATAAAGCTGGAGCAATAAAGATATCTAAATTAATAAATGGTCACTTAAGAACTGAAGCAAAATTACAAAAATTTAATGACATGCTTGAACGTATCAATAAAAACTTACAAGATCCGACTGATTTGATAAATAATCCTATTATTCCTCAAAAAA
>NZ_JABGCG010000018.1 GCF_019799925.1 Blastococcus sp. CPCC 205250
TCCGGCGGCACCCGCCAGACCTTCCAGCACGGCACCATCACCCACTCCACCAGCACCGGCCGCACGACGGTGCAGGTGGGCTGACCGACGCGTACGCCTCGTCGTGCACGGTGGCGAGGGCGCGCACGCCGCCCGCCGTCGATCCGGCTCCGGAGGGTGTGACGCCTGGACCGCCGCCGGACCGCCGTGGGGCCGCCGGCCTGCGGCGGTCCCTGGCCGGTCCGTGACCGGTGAGGCGGAGCTGCGGGACCGGCACCCGGGACGACCCGACGGGGCGTGTGGGACGGACGTGCACGAGGGGGCGACGTGCCGGACCGGTTCGGCAACGCTCGTCCACTCCCGCACTAGAGTCGTTCCCGACCGATCCCACGACGACCCGAGATGCCGAGCACCGTCCCGCGTGATGTCGCGGGGCCGTGCCGGGACGGCCGCCCGACGCGTCAGCCCCGATCGAACAGGCTCACATCCCACTCATGACCGCACCACCTGCTCCGCCTGCCGAGACCCTCGGACGCGGCTCCACGCGCGGTCTCGTCGCCCAGCTGGGCCGCTTCCTGGTCGGTTCCGGGCTCGGGCTCCTCGTGGACCTCTCGGTCTTCGCCGGAGCGACCGCGCTGGGAGCACCCGCATGGGCCGCCAACGTGCTCAGCGCCGGCTGTGCCGTCGTCGTGGTCTACCTGTTCGTCACCAAGTACGCCTTCGGCAGCGGCCGGTCCCGGTCGACGTTCGCTCTGTTCGTCGCCTGGTACGCCGTCTCGATCCTCGTCTTCTCGGTGCTCATCGAGGTGCTGCACGACGAGTCGGGGTGGCCGGCGTTCGTCTGCAAGCTGGCGTCGCTGCCTCCGTCGTTCGCCGCCAACTTCGTCGCCAGCCGCCTCCTGTTCCGGCCTCGGGCGACGTCCGCGCGGACCGGCCGGGACGCAGGTGCCCCTGAGCAGCGGGAGGCGATGTGACCGGCACCGTGGACGCCCTCCTCTTCGACCTCGACGGCACTCTCGTGGACACGCGAGCGGCGAACTACCAGGCATACCGGGACGCCTTCGCCGCATCCGGTCACGAGCTCACGCCCGAGCAGTTCGACGGCACGTGGGGCCGTGACTCCCGGGACTTCATCCCCGACCTGATCCCCGGCATCGACCCGTCCGGGGTCGACGTCATCCGGGCGGCCAAGAGCCGCCGGTACGCCGACCTGCTCGACCGGACCAGGGCCAACGAGGCCCTCGTCGCCTTCTTGCGGCTGGTCGCACCGACCCACCGCACGGCCCTGGTCAGCACCGCCAAGTCGGTCAATGGCCGGCAGATCCTCGAGGAGCACCGGCTGACCGAGCTGTTCGACGTGGTCGTGTGGGGCGACGAGGTCGCCCAGAGCAAGCCCCACCCCGAGGGCTACCTGCACGCCCTCCGGCTGCTGGGCGCAGACCCGGCCCGCAGCCTGGCCTTCGAGGACTCCGAGACCGGCCGGCAGGCCGCGCTCGCCGCGGGCCTCTCCGTCCTCGAGGTCCCGCACTTCTGATGGGCCACCTCCGCTACTCCCGCGGCCGGCTCGCGCTCATCGCTGTCGCGCTCGTCTCGCTCGCGGTCTTCGTCGCCGTCTGCTGGTCGGACCTCGCCGACCTCACGTCCCAGCTCACCGACCGGCTCTCCGGCGGCCAGTGGGCACTGCTCGGGGCCGCCTCGGTCGTCCAGCTCGCCGGTCACGTGCTCCGGGCGGCCCGGACCAAGGTGGTGGTCGACAAGGTGCGCGTCGGCAGCCTCGCCGGCCAGTTCCGCCACCTGGCGATCGGCTACCTCTTCAACCTGATCGTCCCGCTACGGGTCGGCGAGGTGGTCCGCTCGTACCTCATCGCCAAGACACTGCGGATCAGCTTCCTGTACACGCTGCTGGCCGTCGTGCTTGAGCGCCTGATCGACGTCGTCCTGGTGTCGTTCGCCTTCCTCGTCGTCCTCGCGTTCGTCGGCGGCCCGGTGTCCGGCGCCGTCCCGGTGACCGCGGCGGTGGCGCTGGTGGTCGCCCTGGTGGCCATCGCGGCGTTCGTCGCGTTCGTGCGGGAGAACCGGCTGCTCATGCGGCTGGCCTGGCGGGCCTCGAGCTGGTTCAACACCGACCTGGAGAACCGGGCCCGGTTCAAGCTCTGGTCGGTCATCTTCGGCTTCCAGCGGTTCGTCCGCGAGCGGCGCATGCTCGCCCGGTACGGAGCACTCGCCCTCGCCTCCTGGCTGTGCTACGTCGCCGCGGCCGCCATGGTGGCCGCGACGGTGATCTCCACGCTGGGCGACCGGGACGGCGCGCTGGCCACCGCGGCGCCGCCCGTGGCGGTCAGCTCCGGGGTCGGCAACGGCGCCCCCGGCAGCTACATCGACGACATCGGCGGGTTCCTGCAGGGCAGCACCGACCTGACCGCGACCGACGTGGCCACCTTCGCCGCCGCGATCTGGGTGGTCACCAACGTGCCCGTCGTGCTGGTCGCCGTGGTCGCGGTGTTCGTCAACTGGGCGCGGCGGATCAGCGACCCGGTCTCGGGGGCCGAGCTGGCGCCCTCGGACCGCTACGTGAACAAGCTCGGCCGCGAGGAGGACATCTCGGGGGCGATGACGCACTTCCTCGACACCTACTTCCGGCGCCAGCACCTCAGCCAGGTGATGCACCGGCTCGAGGTCGACGGGAACGTGAGCCTGGTCCGCTTCTTCAAGGGCGGCTCGAACGCGGTCACGCTGCTGGCCACCAACGGCGCCGGTGAGCTGTTCGTCAAGAAGATGGTGCCCCTGGAGCACGCGCACCGGCTGAAGAACCAGCACACCTGGCTGGCCGAACGGGTCGACCACCGGCAGCTGGTCACCGTCCTGCGCGAGCAGACCGCGCCCGACCACTACTCGATCGACCTGGAGTACCGGCCCAGCAGCGTCCCGCTGTTCGAGTACGTGCACGAGAACTCCCTCGCCGAGAGCCAGGCCAAGCTCGCCGAGGTCTGGGAGTACATGTACGACCACGTCTACTCGGTCGAGGCGGTCGAGCACCGGCCCGACGTCCGGGACGACTACGTGGCCGAGCGGTTCGTGCTGCGGGTCCGCGCGGCCGCCCAGTCCCACCCGGCGCTGGCCGAGGCGCTCAAGGGCGACCGGATCGTGGTCAACGGGCGCGAGCTGGACAACTTCGAGCGGGTGCTGGAGCGCATCTACGCCACGTCGATGGCCTGGCACGACATCGCGCTGTTCCAGCCGAGCGCGAACATCCACGGCGACCTGACCGTCGACAACATCCTGGTCGACCTGCCCACCCGCGACGTGCTGGTCATCGACCCCTCGGACGACAACCAGCTGCGCGGACCGGTCATCGACTTCGCCCGGCACATGCAGTCGCTGGCCTACGGCTACGAGTTCCTCAATGAGGACGAGGAGCCGGTGGTGCTCGACGCCCGCGACGGCATCCCGGAGATCACCTACCGAGATGCCCGCTCGGCGCGCTACGCCGAGCTGGCCGAGTACGTCACCACCGAGATCATGCCGCGGCGCCTGCTGCCCGCGGAGCAGCGCGCGGTGCTGTTCCACGTCGGGCTCTTCTACGGCCGGATGCTCACCCACCGGGTGGCCATCAACTCCGGCACGGTCCTGAAGTACTACGCCGTCTGCATCCAGGCCCTGAACCGGTTCGTCGAGCAGTACGACACGCTCGCCCACGGCCCGTCGGACGAGACCCTCGGCGGCGAGCCGAGGGAGGAGGAGGTCCTCACCAGGTGAAGGCCGTCATCGCCATCCCGGCCTACAACTGCGGTCCGCAGATCGGCCGGGTGCTCGACGAGATCACCGACGAGCTGGCCGCCCGGGTCGCCGAGATCTGGGTGATCGACAACCGCAGCACCGACGACACCCTGGAGCGCGCGCTGGAGCACCGGCGCTCGGGCCGGCTGCCGAACCTGCGGGTGTTCCGCAACCGGCAGAACAACAGCCTGGGCGGCACGCACAAGGTCGCCTTCGAGCACGCCCGCGCCGCCGGCCACACCCACGTCGTGATCCTGCACGGGGACAACCAGGCCAGGAGCGACGAGGCCGGGCTGCTGCTCGACCACGCCGAGGCCCACCCGGAGACCCAGACGGTGCTCGGGTCGCGCTTCAGCCGGCACTCCCGGCTGCACGGCTACGACGCCAAGCGGGTGTGGGGCAACCGGGCGCTCAACACCGTCTACAGCGCAGTGGCCCTGCGGCGCCTGCAGGACCTCGGCTCCGGGCTGAACCTCTTCGCGCTGCGCGACCTGGACCCGGCGACCTACCTGGGGTTCGCCAACCACCTGACGTTCAACTACGAGCTGATCCTCGACCTGGTCCGCCGGCGGGTGCGCTTCGCCTACCTGCCGATCACGTGGCGCGAGGAGGACCAGGTCTCCAACGCGCGGAACTGGAACATCTTCCGGACGGCGCTGCGCAACCTGGCGCTGTGGCGGCTGGGCCGGCGGACGTCGGACCCGGCGCCGGACCGGGACTACGAGTGGGACGAGATCGGCGCGACGGACGGAGCCCGCTGATGGCCACCCTGCAGGTCCTCATGCCGATGGGGGGTCTGGGCACCCGCTTCCGCAAGGTCGGGGTGACCACCCCCAAGCCGCTGATCGAGGTCGACGGCGGTCCGATGTTCCAGCGGGCGCTGCGCTCGTTCGACGCCTGGCCGGGGGAGAAGACGGTGACCGTCGTCGTGCGGGCCGACGACGACGCCGAGCACGGCCTGGCCCGGCGGGTGCTCGACGCCGAGCCCGGCGCGGACATCGTGTTGTTGCACGCCGACACCCGCGGCGCGGTGGAGACCTGCCTGCAGGCGCGTGACCGGCTCGACCCGGACCAGCCGCTGGTCATCATCGACTGCGACATCGCCTTCGACAGTCCGGCCTGGTCCGCCGCCCTCGCCGAGGCGGTCGAGCGGCGCGACCTCGACGGGCTGCTGCTGTCGTTCCGCTCCACCGAGCCGCGCTACAGCTTCGCGGAGGTCGACGGCACCAGCGGCGGGGTCGACCTCGTCGTGCGGACCGCGGAGAAGCAGGCCATCTCCTCCGACGCGCTCATGGGCGTCTACACCTTCACCTCGGCGCGGGTCTTCCTCGAGGCGGCCGACCGGCTGATGGCCCGCCAGATCGACGCCGCGATGCCCGAGTACTACGTCTCCCTGGTCTTCAACGAGCTCGTCGCGGCCGGCCGCCGGGTGGGGCTCGTGCGCGGCGACTTCTACTGCTTCGGCACGCCCGAGGAGCTGGCCGCCTACCAGGCCACCGGCGAGCCGGTCTGACCCGGACGCCGTCGCCGGGCCGGCGGTCACACCGGGAGCGGGGTCACTGCTCCGCTCGTGACGCGGCGGCTGCGGGCGCGGGGTCCCGGACGGTCTGTCGTGGGCCTGCCCCGCGGGCGGCGCGAGGCCGCTCCCGCCGGGACGGCGACCCGTCGGATGGCTCCGGACCCGTCACGGAGGGGCCGGCTGCGATCCGCAGCCGGCCCCTCCCTGCCGTCCGGAACGGTCCGGGGTGTGCAGCTCGAGGCTGCCGGGCTCAGCCCCGGTAGTTCACGTGGACGTGGTCGAAGTGGTTGGCGGTGACGCCGCCGCGGTCCTCCATCTGCCGCCAGGAGCCGCTCGGCGAGGTGAGGATCCGCTGCTGCCAGATGACGTAGTCCACGCCGAGGGAGTCCCAGTGCTCGAGGTGGTACCGGACGATGGCGTCGCCGAGGGCGGCGTCGGTCAGGACCATGTAGTCCAGGGCGAGCCCGGACGGGTGCCCGCCCGGGTCGACCGCGCTGGCGCGGGTGCCACCGATGGTGAGGGCCCGGGCGCCCGCGACGTCCGAGACCACCGCATCGGCCGCGGCCTGCGCCTGCGGCCGGACCGCGCCGGCGCTGTTGCTGATCCGCGCGACCGTGCGGACCAGCTGGGCGACCGGAGCCGGGGCGGCGACCGGCGTGGGGGCCGGGGCGGCCGCAGGGGCCGGGGCGGCCGCAGGGGCCGGGGCGGCCGCCGGAGCCGGCACCGGGGCGGGAGCCGCCTCACCGGCGCCGCCGGTCACCGGGGCCGGTGCCGCGGTGCCGGTCAGGGCCAGGACCTGGCCGGGGACGAGCCTGTCCGGGTTGCTGCCGATGACCGCCGCGTTGCGCTGGTAGAGCTCGCGCCACGACTGGCCGTGAGCGGCGGCGATCCTCGCGATCGTGTCGCCGCGGGCGACGGTGTGGGCGTCGGCGGGGGCGGCGTGGGCCCCGTAGCGGTCGGTCCGGTCCTCGTAGGTCCGGGGAGCGGAGGACCAGTGGCCGGCCCGCCAGGTGTCGGAGTGCTCCTGGTACCCGCCGGTGCCGGACCACTCCGGCGACGTGGGGTGTGCCTGCGCCGGGGAGCTGAAGACGCTGATGCCGATGACGGCGGCGCCGGCTGCCACGGGAGCCCGGGAGAGGACCTTCTTGGTGCGGACGTAACGGGGTGCGCTGTGCTTGGACAAGGGTGTGTTGATCTCCGATCCCCGCCGGTGAGGTGAGCTGTCGGGTTCGGGCGATCGGTGCCCGGCCGCGGTTCGCGGCTCCACCCCGAGGCGCGCGGGCGCGCCGTGGAAAGTGGGTCCCCCACCCCTGCCCTGGAAACTGGTGGGAACGGCCGGTGGGCAGGGTTGAGCGGACCGGCCGGACGCGCTCTTGAGGAGAACGCTGACAAGACGCTACGTACCGGTATGTGGACTGTCGCCGTGACGCACTTCACATCTGGCGTCGCGGCTGCGTGCCGTGGCGAGTCGCAGCGACGTGATGAAGGCCACTGCCGCACCGGTCGACATCCGTCCGATGCGGGTTCCCGGCAGGTCGGAGCGCATGTCGACCGGCGCCCGGGCGGCGTGTCGCGGATGTCTACGCCGGACCGCGACCGGTCGCTCCGTCGGGCGGCTCGGGCCCGCCCAGGGGTGCTCGTGTCGACGGGGTCCGCGCCGGACGGAACGCGACCGTGACGACACACACCTGACCACTTCGGGCGGATGACCGACCGATCTGGTCGGGAGACGCCTACCGTGGGAGACGTGCTGAGCGCGTTCCGACGGCAGGTCGACGAGGGCATCCTCGACCGCGCCGCCGCGCTGTTCGCCCGCCGCGGCTTCACCAAGACCTCGGTGCAGGACGTCGCCGACGCGGTCGGGCTGTCCAAGGCCGGCCTGCTGCACCACTTCCCGAGCAAGGACGCGCTGTACGAGGCCGTCCTGGCCCACGCCGAGGACGTCGGGGAGCGGGTCCTGCGGCAGGTCGCCGACCAGCCCCTCGGCCGCGACCGGGACCGGGCCGCCGTCGAGGCGCTGGTCGACGTCGCCCTGGCCCACCCCGGGATCGTCGCCCTGATGCTGGCGCCGGCCTCCCAGCTCGGCGGGGACGCCGACGAGCCGCGCGCGGCCCAGTCCGAGGCGGCGCTGCACGCCTTCGGCGTCACCCCCGACCAGGCCGACCAGGAGCGGCTGGTGCGGGTCATCGGCGCCCTGGCCGCGCTGGCCGTCCTCACCCTCGCGGCGCACAGCGAGGGCAAGACCACCGTGTGGCGGCGGCACGTCGTCGCCACCTGTCTCGACGCGCTGGGTCCCGGCCGTCCCGGCTCCGTCCCCCCCGAACACCCCTCCGTGGAGGCCTGATCCGCATGGCTGTCCTGCTGTCCCGACTCGGCGCGTTCTCGGCCCGGCACCGGGTCCCCGTGCTGCTGGTCTGGCTCGTCCTCCTGCTCGGCGGCGGCGCCGGAGCCGTCACCCTGGGCGGGGAGACGGCGAGCAGCTTCTCCATCCCCGGCCAGGAGTCGACGATCGCCCTGGAGCGCATCGGCCAGGAGTTCGGCGGTGCCGCCGGGGCCACCGCGCGGGTGGTGTTCGAGGCGCCGGAGGGGCAGACGCTCGCCGACCCGGAGAACGCCGCCGCGGTGCAGGCCGTCGTGGCCGACCTCGCGGGGCTGCCCGGCGTCGTCTCCGCCGCGGACCCGTTCGACCCGCAGAACCCGGCCGTGAACTCGGCCCAGCCGACGGTGGGCTACAGCACGGTGACCTACGACGCCGGCCCCGGCGAGGTCACCCCGGAGCAGCAGGACGCGCTCGTGGCCGCCGTCGAGGACGCGCGCGCCGGCGGGCTCACCGTCGAGGTCGGCGGCGAGGCGGTGCAGGCACCCCCGCACGTCGGCGGTCCCGCCGAGGTCATCGGCGTCGTCATCGCACTGGTGGTCCTCGCCGTCACGTTCGGCTCGCTGCTGGTCGCCGGGATGAACCTGCTGACCGCCGTCGTCGGCGTCGGCATCGGCGTCCTGGGCGTCACGATCGCCACCGGGTTCACCGAGCTGTCCTCGACCACGCCGATCCTCGCCGCGATGCTCGGCCTGGCCGTCGGCATCGACTACGCGCTGTTCATCATCACGCGCCACCGGCAGGAACTGCGCGCCGGCTCCGACGTCCCCACCGCCGTCGCCACCGCGGTCGGCACCGCCGGGTCCGCGGTCGTGACCGCCGGGCTCACGGTGGTCATCGCGCTGGCCGGCCTGTCGGTCGTCGGCATCCCGTTCCTGACCCAGATGGGCATCGCCGCGGCCGCCACGATCGTGGTCGCCGTCCTCGTGGCCCTCACGCTGGTGCCCGCGGTGCTGGCCCTCCTCGGCCTGCGGGTGCTGCCGCGCCGGCAGCGCGCGGCCGCTCCCGGCGGCGCCCCGGCGTCCTCCGGGCGCGGTGTGCTGGCCGGCTGGGTCGCCACCGTCACCCGCCGCCGCGTCCTGGCCCTGCTGGCCAGCGTGGTCGCCCTGGGCGTCGTCGCCATCCCGTTCGCCTCGATGCAGACCACCCTCGTGCAGGACCCGCCGGAGGGCAGCACCGCGGCCCGCGCGCAGGCGCTGCTCGCCGAGGGCTTCGGGGCCGGCTTCAACGGCCCGCTCGTGGTCCTCTTCGAGGGCGACGGCGCGGCCGCGGCCGCCCAGCAGGCCGCCGGCACGGTCGCCGAGGTGGGCGACGTCGCCCGCGCCGTGCCCGGCAACGCCAACGCCGACGGCACCGCCGCCACGCTCAACGTCATCCCCGAGTCCGGCCCGGCCGACCCGGCCACCGAGCAGCTGGTCGCCGACCTGCGCGCCCAGTTCGGCGACCTCGACGGCATCGAGGTGTCGGTGACCGGGCAGACGGCGGTCAGCGTCGACGTGGCGCAGGCCCTGGACGACGCGCTGCCGGTCTACCTGGTGCTGGTCGTCGGGCTGGCCCTCGTGCTGCTCGTGCTGGTCTTCCGCTCGCTGCTGGTGCCGCTGGTCGGCGTCGCGGGCTTCCTGCTCACCGTGGGGGCCTCGCTCGGCGCCACCGTGGCGGTGTTCCAGTGGGGCTGGCTGGGCGCCGTGGTGAACCTCGAGGACACCGGGCCGCTGATCAGCCTCACGCCGATCCTGGTGATCGGCATCCTGTTCGGCCTGGCGATGGACTACCAGATCTTCCTGGTGTCGCGGATGCACGAGGCGCACAGCGCCGGCAGCGAGCCGCTGCCGGCCATCCGCACCGGCTTCCGGCAGGCGGCGCCGGTCGTCGTGGCCGCCGCGCTAATCATGTTCTCGGTGTTCGCCGGCTTCGTGCCCGCCGGCGAGGCGACCATCAAGATGATCGCCTTCGCCCTGGCCATGGGCATCCTGTTCGACGCGTTCGTCGTGCGGATGGTGCTGGTGCCCGCGGCGCTGGCGCTGCTGGGGGAGCGGGCCTGGTGGCTGCCCCGCTGGCTGGGCTGGCTGCCCCGCCTGGACGTCGAGGGCTCGGCGCTGGAGACGCGGCCGCCCGCCGCCGACGAGCAGCCGGTGGGCGCCGGAGCCCGCTGACCGGCCGGGCCGCGCCCCCGGGCCGGGGTGCGGCCCGGGTCAGTCGAGCAGCCGGGTGACCGCGGCCAGCCGGCCGTCGCCGGCCATCGCCGCCAGCCACTGCGACCACCCCGGCCGGGCGCGCATCGCCTCCAGCGCATCGCGGGCGCCGGACCGGTCGCCCCGGCGGGACGCGGCCAGGGCCGCGTAGAGGTCGCGGGCGCCCTCGGGGGCGAACAGGGCCAGGGTGTCGTAGTCGCGGTCGGTGTAGGCGCGCTGCAGGTTGTGCAGCATCCGCAGCTGGGCCACCGGGTCGGCGGAGTCGTCGACCCGCAGGTCGACGCGCACGCCGTCGTCCTCCTCGGTCTCCGGCTCGCCCCCGACCACCAGCAGCGCGGCCGACTGGCGGCCGCGCAGGTCCCCGCCGGCGTCCTGCCCGGCCGACAGCGCGGCGAGCAGCCGCCCGGCCAGCGGGCCGGCGGTCACCGTGAAGGCGTGCAACATCGCCGGCAGCGCGCGGTCCGAGGCGAGCATGTTGCCCTGCACGCTGACCGCCTGGCCGACGATCTGCCCGCTGACCGGGAACGCGCCCGGACCGGTGTCCGCGGCGATCTCGCCGGTCGCCGAGAGGACGGCGAGCTGGCGGTCGGCGTCCTCGGCGGCGTGCGCGGCGCGGCGCACGAGGTCCGCCGGGGGAGTGCCGTCGGCCAGCCCGGCCAGGAGCACGCCGCCGAGCCCGCGCGGACTGCGCGCCTGCACCGCCACCACGCCGACCCCGGGGCGGGCCCGCGGGACGGCGCGGCCGACGGCGAGGATGCAGGAGGAGACGGCGATGCCGAGGTCGCCGGTGGCCGGGTCGCGGGCGACGACGGAGAAGGTCACCGGCGCAGGAGGCGGGTCAGACGGCGGCGGGCAGCGTCATGGTCGCGACGTCGTCGGCCACGGTGAGCGGCGCGCCGGTCGCGGCGACGACCTCCTCGACGTCCACGCCGGGCGCGGTCTCGCGGAGGACGAACCCGGCCGGGGTGACGTCGACGACCGCCAGGTCGGTGATGATCCGGTCGACGCAGGCCTTGCCGGTGAGCGGCAGGGTGCACTCCTCGACGAGCTTGGGCGACCCGTCGCGGGCGACGTGCTCCATCATGATGATCACCTGGCGGGCCCCGTGGACCAGGTCCATCGCCCCGCCCATGCCGTTGACCATCTTCCCGGGGATGAGCCAGTTCGCCAGGTCGCCGCGGGGGTTGACCTGCATCGCACCGAGGACGGCGACGTCGAGGTGCTGGCCGCGGATCATCCCGAAGCTCATCGAGGAGTCGAAGAAGCTGGCCCCGGGCAGGATCGTGACGGTCTCCTTGCCGGCGTTGATCAGGTCCGGGTCCTCCTCGCCCTCGAAGGGGTAGGGGCCGACGCCGAGGACGCCGTTCTCCGAGTGCAGCACCACGTGCACGCCCTCGGGCACGAAGTTCGGCACCAGGGTGGGCATGCCGATGCCGAGGTTGACGTAGGAGCCGTCGGTCAGCTCCTGGGCCACGCGGGCGGCCAGCTGGTCGCGGGACAGGGCCATGTCAGTTGACCTCCGTTGCTTCCTCGCCGGCCGCGGCCGGGGCACCGGCCGAGGTGCGGGGGCGGGTGGTGCGCTTCTCGATGCCCTTGCCCTCGGTGCCCACCTCGACGACGCGGTCGACGTAGACGCCGGGCAGGTGGACGTGCTCGGGGCGGATCTCGCCTGGCTCGACGAGCTGCTCGACCTCGGCGATCGTGATCCGCCCCGCCATCCCGGCCAGCGGGTTGAAGTTCGCCGCCGACTCGTGGAAGAAGAGGTTGCCGTGGCGGTCGCCGACCGCGGCGCGGACCAGCCCGAAGTCGGCGGTGAGCGCGGTCTCCAGCACGAACTGCTGGCCGCCGAACTCCCGGACCTCCTTCGGCTTCGACGTCGCCACCACGGTGCCGTCGGCGTCGTAGCGCACCGGGATGCCGCCGTCGGCGACCATCGTCCCGACGCCGGTGGGGGTGTAGAAGGCCGGGATGCCGACACCGCCGGCGCGCAGCCGCTCGGCCAGCGAGCCCTGCGGGGTCAGCTCGACCTCCAGCTGGCCGGAGAGGTACAGCCGGGCGAGCTCCTTGTTGCCGCCGACGAACGAGCTGATCGTCTTGCGGATGCGGCCGGCGTACAGCAGCACGCCCAGCGCCTGGTCGTCGACGCCGCAGTTGTTGGAAATCGTGGTCAGGTCGCGGGCGCCGGTCTCCAGGATCGCGTCGATCAGGGTGATCGGGACCCCGCACAGACCGAACCCGCCGACGGCGAGCGTGACGCCGTCGCCGATGTCCGCCACGGCCTCGCGCGCGGAGGCCACCACCTTGTCCATGCGCCGGTCCACCGTCCGTCGGAAGGAGCCGGCCGGCGCCCGCGTCAGGCGGGGCGGCCCAGCTCGCGGATGCCCTCGATCTTGGTGCCGAGCGTAGCCGTGACGCGTTCGTCGGTGGCCCGCCGGGGCAGCCGCGAGAGGTCGGGAGCCGTGACGAGGACCACGGAGGCGCCGGCCGCCAGCGGCGCCAGCAGCCAGGCCACCGGACCGGCCTCCGCGGCGGTGCGCGCGTCGACCAGCACCCGGTCACCCGCACCGACGCCCAGCCGCTGCGCCAGCTCGGTCGCGGTCTCGACCAGGCCGGCCTGCGTCAGCTCCAGCCCGCCGACCACGAGCGCCGGCGCGGCCGGGTCCGGCTGCTGCCACGGGGTGAAGACGTCGCCGTGCGTGCGGACCTCGAGGGCGAAGTCACGGGCCGGACCCGTGTAGCCGGCCATGCCGGCACCCAGCGGGTGCAGGGACAGGCCCACGAGCTCGGGCACCTCGAGCTCCTCCAGCGGTCCCAGCCGGCCCTGGTCGGCCAGCACCACGTCGGCGTCGGCCAGCGCGCCGTCGTCCTCGGCGGCGGTCTCGACCACGGTCGCGCCGCAGCTCCACGCCGCCATCAGCACCGCGGCCGTCTGCCAGTGGGCGGGCAGGACGACCGCGACGCGGCTGCCGGGCCCGACGTCGAACTCCTCCTGCAGCAGGTTCGCCGTCTTGGCGACCCAGTTGGCGAACGTGGTCGCCGACAGCTCCACGCGGGAGGCGGCGACGTCGTCGTAGGCGGTGAGCAGGGGAGCGGCCGGGGCGCGGCGCAGGGTCTCGCGCAGGAGGTCGGCCGGGGTGAGGGATGACGGGGTGCGCACGGCACGAGGGTGCCCCCTGACCGGGCGATCTCTCCACGCTCACCCGCCCCAGAGGTCACAGCGCGGTTACAGTTCCTCGCGATGACTGCGACCACCGGCGGCGTCGCGTCCCGGCTCACCAGCCTGGACCACGCGCTGCTCCGATCCACCCGGCGCTCGCTGGGTGGCACCCCTGCCGTCCCCGTGGCGCAGGGGCTGTCCCTGTTCGGCGAGCACGCGCTCGGCTGGCTCGCCCTGGGGGCGGCCGGCTGGGCCTCGGGCCGGCGCCGCCGCGAGTGGGTGGCCGGCACCGTCGGGGTCGTCGCCGCGCACGCCGCCGGAGTCGTGGTCAAGCGCGTCGTGCGGCGGGTCCGCCCGCAGCTGGAGGACGTCCCGGCACTGGTCGCGACGCCGAGCCGGCTGTCGTTCCCCAGCGCGCACAGCTGCTCGACCGCCGCGGCGGCCGTGGGCTTCGGGCCGATGGTGGGAGCCGTGCCGATGGCCGGGGTGACCGGCGCGATGCTGGCCTCCCGGGTGCTGCTGGGCGTGCACTACCCGTCCGACGTCGTCTCGGGAGCGGCGCTGGGGGCCGGCACCGCCGCCCTCGTGCGCCGGCGGCTGGCGCCGCCGCGCGGCACGGGAGCACGAGGGTGACCGTCTCGCAGCCCGGCCGTACGGGAGCGGCGCCGCCGGAGGCCCTGGTGCCCGCGGCGGTCCCGCCGTCCCCGCCTCCGGCCGCCGCGGAGCCGGCCCCCGTGCCCGCTCCGCCGCCGGGCCCGGCGCCCCTGCCGCCGCGCCTGCCCGGCTGGCGCGGCACCTTCGCCTGGGGCGTCGTCCGCGCGGTGCGGCCGCGCCAGTGGGCCAAGAACGTGCTCGTCCTCGCCGCGCCGATGGCCGCCGGCCGGGTCCTCGACCCCGACGTCCTCGGCCCGACGGCCGTGGCGTTCCTGCTGTTCTGCCTGGCGGCCTCAGGCGTCTACCTCGTCAACGACACGATCGACGTCGAGGAGGACCGCCGGCACCCGCGCAAGCGGTTCCGGCCGATCGCCGCCGGGATCGTGCCCCGCGGCCTCGCCCTCGCGATGGCCGCGGTCCTGTTCGCCGTCGCGCTGGTCGTCGCCGTGCTGCTCACCCGGCCTGCGCTGGCCTGGGTGCTCGGCAGCTACGTCGTGATCCAGCTGGGCTACTGCCTGTTCCTCAAGAACCAGCCGGTCATCGACCTCGCGGTCGTGGCCTCCGGCTTCCTCCTGCGGGGCATCGCCGGAGGCGTCGCGGCGGGCCTGATGCTGTCGCAGTGGTTCCTGCTCGTGGCCGCGTTCGGCTCGCTGTTCATGGTGGCCGGCAAGCGGTACTCCGAGCTCGTGCTCATCGGCGACGTCGCGGCCACCCGCAAGACGCTGCAGGAGTACTCCGCCAGCTACCTGCGGTTCGTGTGGAGCCTCTCGGCGGCGGTGACGGTGACCGCGTACAGCCTGTGGGCCTTCGAGATGGGGGAGACCCAGGAGGGCGCCCCCTGGTCCCTGATCTCGATCGCCCCGTTCGTGCTGGCGATCCTGCTGTACGCCCGCGACGTCGACAAGGGCGAGGCCGGGGCCCCGGAGGACATCGTCCTCGGGGACCGCGTGCTGCTCACCCTCGGCGTCGTGTGGGCGGCCACGATGGCCCTGGGGGTCTACGGTGCCTGACCGAACGCCGGCCGTACCGCTGGACGCGGCCGGGCGGAGCCCTGAGCCGCTGAGCGGGTGGGGGCGCACGGCCCCCACCCCGGCGCTGGTCGACCGGGTGCACGACGAGGCCGACGTGCGCAAGGTCCTCGCCGAGGCCCGCGGGCGCGGGCTGGTCGCCCGCGGCCTGGCCCGCAGCTACGGCGACGCGGCACAGAACGCCGGCGGCCACGTCCTGGACATGACCGGCGCGGACCGGGTTCTGGACGTCGACCTCGCGGCCGCGGAGGTCGAGGTGGAGGCCGGCATCTCGCTGGACCGGCTGATGAACCTCTTCGTCCCGCTGGGCATGTTCGTCCCCGTCACCCCGGGCACCCGCTACGTGACCGTCGGCGGGGCGATCGCCGCCGACATCCACGGCAAGAACCACCACGTCGCCGGCAGCTTCTCCCAGCACGTGCAGTGGCTGGACCTGCTGACCGCCGACGGCCAGGTGCACCGGGTGGGCCCGGACCAGGACCCCGACCTGTTCTGGGCCACCGCGGGCGGCATGGGCCTGACCGGCGTCATCCTGCGGGCCCGCGTCCGGATGAAGCCGATCGAGTCCGCGCAGACGCTGGTCGACACCGACCGGACGCCGGACCTGGACTCGCTGATGACGCTGCTCACCGAGACCGACCACCTCTACGACTACTCGGTGGCCTGGATCGACTGCGTCGCCAAGGGCGCCCGCATGGGCCGCTCGGTGCTGACCCGCGGCCGCTTCGCCCGGCGCGACGAGCTGCCGGCCCGCAAGCAGGCCGACCCGCTGCGCTATTCCCAGTCGGTCAAGGTCTCGGTGCCCGACGTCTTCCCGCCCGGCCTGCTCAATGTCGTCACGGTGTCGGCCTTCAACGAGCTCTGGTACCGCAAGTCGCCCAAGCGCAAGCGCGACCAGCTGCAGAGCATCCCGACGTTCTTCCACCCGCTGGACGGCGTGGGCGCGTGGAACCGCATCTACGGCCCGCGGGGCTTCGTGCAGTACCAGGTCACCGTCCCCTTCGGGCACGAGGAGACGATGCGCCGGGTGCTGGAGCGGATCAGCTCCTCCGGGCACGCCTCGTTCCTCGCGGTGCTCAAGCGCTTCGGCGAGGGCAACCCCGGGATGCTGTCCTACCCCTCCCCGGGGTGGACCCTCGCGCTGGACATCCCCGTGGTGTCGGGCCTGGCCCGGCTGCTCGACGAGCTCGACGAGCAGGTGGTCGAGGTCGGCGGGCGCACCTACCTGGCCAAGGACTCCCGGGTGCGCCCCGAGCTCTTCGCCCGCATGTACCCGCGGCTCGAGGAGTTCCGGGCCGTGCGCGCCCGCGTCGACCCCGACGGCGTGTTCACGTCCGACCTGGCCCGACGACTCGAACTGTGAGGCCCTCCCCGTGATCGACGCGCTCGGATCGGTCGGCTCCCTGCTGCTGGTGGGCGGGACGTCGGACATCGCCGTGGCGACGGCGCGCCGTTACCTGCAGGAGCGGCCGCTGCGCGTCGTCCTGGCCGCCCGCGACACCGAGCGGCGCAGCGCCGTGGCCGGGCAGCTGCGGGCGGCCGGCGCCACGGTGGAGGTCGTCGACTTCGACGCCGAGGACCGCGAGTCGCCCGAGCGGATGGTCGCCGAGGCCACGGCCGGTGGCGACGTCGACGTCGCGCTCGTCGCCTTCGGCCTCCTCGGGGAGCAGGAGCAGCTGGCGCACGACCCCGACGCCGTCGCGGCGCTGGCGCAGGTCAACTACGTGGCGGCCGTCGTCGTCGGCACCGTGCTGGCCGAGCGCATGCGCGCGCAGGGCCACGGCACGATCGTCGCGCTGTCCTCGGTGGCGGGGGAGCGGGCGCGGGCGTCGAACTACGTGTACGGCTCGACCAAGGCCGGGATGGACGCGTTCTACACCGGGCTCGCGGACTCGGTGGCCGGCAGTGGGGTGTCGGTGCTGGTCGTCCGCCCCGGCTTCGTGCGGTCGAAGATGACCGAGGGGCTGCCCGCGGCGCCCCTGGCCACCACGCCCGAGGCGGTCGCCGAGGCCGTCGTGGCCGGCGTCCGCAAGGGCCGGCACACGGTGTGGGTCCCCGGCGCGATGCGCTGGGTCATGAGCGGCCTGCGGCACACCCCGCGCGCGCTGTTCCGCAGACTCCCGCTGTGACCGTGCCGCTGCGTGCCGCACGGGCGGCGCTGGTCCGGGAGGTCCGGGAGTCCGGCACCGCGGAGCGGGCGCTGTGGACCGCGGTCGTGGCCCTCGCCGTCCTGCGCGTCTGGCAGGGGTACAAGAACGCCGGCGACCTGCGGATCATCTGGTATGCGGGCCGGCACCTGCTCGACGGGGTCCCGGTGTTCGACGACCCGGGCTTCATCTACCTGCCGACCTCCGCCGTCCTCGCCGCCCCCTTCGCCCTGCTGCGCGAGGGCCACGGCATGGGTGTGGGCATCGTGCTGTGCTGCGTCGCGGTCGTGGTGCTCACCACCGCGTCGGTGCGCCTGCTCGCCGCGCCCGGGCCCCGGTGGCTCGCCCCCGCGGTCAGCCTGCTCGTCCTGGCCAGCTACCCCGGTGGCGACCTGATCGCCGTGGCCAACTCCGAGTTCGTCCCGCTGGCCATGCTGCCGTTCGTCCTGTTCGCGGCCGCCCGCGGGCGGTGGACCACCTTCGCGGTCCTGCTCGGCATCAGCATCGCGGTCAAGCCGTTCCTCATCGGCCTGCTGCTGCTCCCGCTGTTCGCGCTGCGCCTGCGGGCCCTCGTGATCGCCGTCGGGATCCCGGTCCTCGGCTCGGCGCTGTCGCTGCTGCTGGTCGCCGACCCGGGGGGCTTCTTCGAGGTCACCATCCCGAACCTGCTCCGCGGCCAGGAGAAGCTGGAGAACCCGTCCAACGCGTCGCTGGCCCACCTGCTCGACTACGCCGGCGTCCCCGACGGGGTGGCGCTGCTGCTGCGCGCGGCCCTCGTGCTCATCGGCGTCGGCGCGGCGCTGGTCCGCTGGCGCCGGACGGCGGGGGACCCCGTGGTGCGGGTCGTCGAGGCCGGGTCGCTGCTGCTCCTGACCAGCAGCCTCGCCTCCTCGGTCGTCTGGTCCCACTACTCCCTGCTGCTGGTGCCCGTGTTCGTCATCGCGGCGCGGGCCGGCGCGGTCACCGGGCGGACGGCGGTGCTGTGGCCGCTGCTGCTGCCCGTGGTCGCCGCCATCGGCTACCCGGCGAACGTGCCGACGGTCTGGGGCACCGTGATGGTGCGGGTGGGCCTGGCCCTCGTGCTGGTCCTGCTGGTCCTGGCCTGGCGCTGCGCCGTGGTCCCCCCGGCCGACACCCGGCTCCCCCCGGGGAGCCGGCGCTTCCGCCTCCCGGGCGTGGAGCCCGCCCAGCGCTGACGCCGGGCTGCGCCGGGGGCCGCCGGCGCAGCGGTCCTCAGTTGATGCAGCTCTCGTCCTGCGCGGTGCGCTGGTCCGCGCCGACGACCTCGTCGGGGGCGGGCTGGGCGGTGGTCGGCACGCCGACGCCGTTGAA
>NZ_JABGCG010000171.1 GCF_019799925.1 Blastococcus sp. CPCC 205250
TTTGTTTTAGGAGTTTTATTTTAAAAGAAAGGAATTTTTATTTGTCATATGTGATATGATGATGGTCTTTTAATACGATTAAAAGTATTTGTTTATTATTATAGGATAATAATAATAATAAGATTATTATTATTATAGGATAATGATAAGAACATGACTTTAATTAATTATATGCCATTTGCCATCATTGCCTTTGCTTTAATGTAGTTTTATTTATGCAATGTGATTGTATAATTGTTAAAGGATGATTATGGACTTAAAAGACCAATTAAAATGAGTTGCGATTGGCCGCATGCGATGTGATAGGTTTATTTGAATGGGCTGTATTTAAATTTATTTAAGTTTTGTGATGTAATTAAATTGGGGCTTGCATGCCTCTTTCCCTCTCTCTACAATTGTAATCCCCTTCTCCTTAATCCCTTTCTTTTTATTAAATTGTAATATTCGATTCAAAGAAGCTTGTGGTGGACTCAAGGAACATGGTGGAGTCTTGTACGAGAAGAAAGCAAAGACTTAAGAAGGACTTTGCTTGGACATCAAGATCTTGAAGATAGATTTGTTTGTCGCTATGTAATAGTTACATAGACTTAATTACGATCACCCAACCCTCCCTTTTTAGACCTAGGGTTCATTTTTAATGGCTCAAACTATGAACCCACCCTTAAAAGTCCATAATCAATCTAAGGCCCAATTATATATGTGATGTATGCTTATAAGGGCCTTGACCT
>NZ_JABGCG010000172.1 GCF_019799925.1 Blastococcus sp. CPCC 205250
GAACTAATAATAAAGGTGGGTCTAAACTTTATGATATATGTTGATATATAGTAGATATACATGTGATGTATGAATGTTTATAAAAATGAGACCATTTATCCAAAACCCCTAATTTTTATAAAACTTAAATTGTAAGGAAGAGGCATGCAAATGCTTTATCCTAGCCTCCTACCATTACAAGCTATGAGGGTCTTTATGGTGGATGTGTTTGGCTGCAGATATGTGGGAACACATTCATTTGTAAAGATTCAAACAGGCTTGTGGCATATAGGATATCATGAGGTGCGATAATGGGGCTACCAAGAAGCTAATATGTTGCGGGATGCCACATTCAATTGACCATACTCATGTGAATGGTAGGTATGATTTAACTATAATATACTAACCAAGAGACTATTATGTGCGGTTATTATATTCTAGAGGCTAAAGGAAGATTGGAACTTGCTTAGAGAAGCATTGGATAAAGAGTTATCCACCCCTTTGGATTAGTGGACCAATAACCTAACATGTGAGGCCCCACTAGTTCAAATGGGACCCCAATCCCCATTAAGAATTCTTTATTGAGTTCTCGAATCCTATAGAGGGAGTATGGGATTTGATAAAATAGTGAGAGGTACCATAAAACTAAAGACCAAGTTATTATGGTTAATGAAATACAATTTTTTAATCTGTTACTCATTTTTGTAGATATCATGGTTTTACTCAAACAAATATCCAAAAATGAATT
>NZ_JABGCG010000174.1 GCF_019799925.1 Blastococcus sp. CPCC 205250
ATGAAATAACTTATAAAAATAATGGAGTTTACGGAATAACTTGGAAAATAGTGCGAAGCGACCTGTAAAAATAAGAAATGAACAATAATTTAACCGGAAAAATAGTGTGATTTGGTCGCATTTACGTTAGTTCAAGACTAGCTTGTTCAAAAAATTTGTTCATTAAGTTTTAAGTAGTAAGTTGTATAATGGGACGAATAATAAATAAATTTGAAGCATAGGTTGCATTTACGTTAGTTCAAGACTAGCTTGTTCATTAAGTAGAAAAATAAAGATTACATATAAAAGATTATAAGTTTTATATTAAATGATGGGATTTAAAAGTTGTGTAAGTTGTGTAAGTTGTGTAAGTTGTGTATAAGTAAATATAGTAAATATAGTTAAAAGGTATAACTACTTTCTGTTAAAAAGTCATTACTTGGTTCGACTCCAGTTATTTACGGCTCATAGATATGACCCTGATAACTTCGGACAATACAAGGGGATTGAATGCTTTTAAAAGAAGTAAAATGTATAATAATTGAATTGAACAATTTTCTTATGATTACAAAACATATGTAATTCCTTTATACTAATTATACTATTTAATCACAAACAATTGATATAAAAAATTAAAATAAATTAATTAAGAATAAAAATTGATTGATATTACTTCAAATTTCTCTATTTTTTAGAATTTATTAATATTATATTATCTATTTGAATACTTCATATATAATCAT
>NZ_JABGCG010000175.1 GCF_019799925.1 Blastococcus sp. CPCC 205250
TTGGATAATATGTCAAACCCTAATTTAACATTTTGTATGTGATTATCAAAATATAAATTCAACCTTGGGATACTCAAGAAACAGTTTTCTTATTCCCAACTGCTTTGGCCAAAGACTTATATGAATTATATCTTTGAGAATAATACGAGGCATTCCCTCTCTTTACTGAGAGTGATAGATTCCTTGTTGTACACTCATATGTCCCCATGACAGGTATACTAGGGCCAATGAGTACATATACAAATTCCATGGTTAGGATATGTACATTGTACTATCAAACCCTAATATCCCTAGCACAGGACATCTATGGTGCCTCAGGTCTAAGGATCACTTGCATCATTGTAACCCTGAGTTGTTGTTTGACATGTAAGTAAAACTCCATTCAACAAACTCAATCAATGATCACATTCAGTGTACTTGTTCTCAAACAAGCACCCACAGGTTTGTCCTAGTGTCATTACACAAATGACTTGAGACTAGTCATTCTCCATATTGAGCAGACATAACCTGAGCTAGTCTATCCGGATTATTAATGCCCAATAAATAATCCTATGACTAGGAATATCTAAGAAAGAAATCTTTAACAATATAAGTCTCCTAATCTCAACTCTTGAGATCTTATATTGACATTCCTTCTAAGGACTTGTCATGAATATAATCACAGAAGAATACATGATAAGCAAAAGCCCATTTTATTAGTGAATAATGATAAGACATG
>NZ_JABGCG010000176.1 GCF_019799925.1 Blastococcus sp. CPCC 205250
ACATTATAAAAAACCTGAATAACAGAATTTAAATCTAAAGGACTAAATAATTCTTTAAATTGAGAATTTAATCTATAGTCTATTAAACAATTAATATCTAATAAATTAATATTTAAATTAAAATAATAATAAAAACTATAAAATAGAACTACAGTAACAATAAAAATAGTAGTAAAATCATTTCTGATAGATTTAGCTTTTAATTCAGATAATTTAATATCTAATAAAGATAAAATAAAAAGAAATAAGATAGCTATAGCTCCTACATATATTAATAAATATAATAAACTCATAATACCAAGATCAATATAATATAGATATCCAGCTATACTAATAAATAATCCTATTAAATATAAAATACTAAACATAGGATTATTAGAACTTATAACACAAATACCAAAAATAATACTTAGTAATAAGGTAATATCTACCATAATTTGAGCATCTAAACTATAAATATTAAAAATTGACAACATATTTTAAAAAAATTTTTTTTCATGAATATCTTTTAGCAATAGTTTTCATTAAATAACTTCCAAAGTTAACTATATCTAAATACTTTTAGATCCTTACTTCTCCTGTCGGAAGGGTATGGATCCACCCTCTTAAAGGTATAGATCCTACCTTTCGGTGGGATCCAGGGGCGAGCCAGGGAACCACCCCTTCGGGGGTAGTTCCCTGGCGGGCCTTGCCAGGTGGGGAACAAGCCCCCCCG
>NZ_JABGCG010000177.1 GCF_019799925.1 Blastococcus sp. CPCC 205250
AGAATACCTCTCTGATGAAGAGTGGGTCCCTGACAACTACCTGATGCCAGTAATCTGGTATGACCCCTTGCGGCCGCAAGGATCTTGGTCTGATGATGAAGATGACCAAGTGGCTGTACAAGAAAGTGCTGTCATTCCAGCACCCGTCGATGATCTAGTGGAAATCAACCATGTTGAGCCACAAAATGTCGACGAAGAAGAGGATTTGGCACCCATGCCTGATCCTGAAGAATATGCGAGGATCTTGCAGCATCTCGCTCTAGAACAAGAGCACGATCGCGTCAACGAGCTTCCTCCCAATCTACAGCCAGAAGTCCCTGAAGACCACCAGGTACCTCTTCCCCTAACTCCTGAAAACGGAGAAAATTGCTGGATTGATGATCCTCTCACATCTGAGGAGGAGTCTGATTCTGAGACGACATCTTCTACTAGAGCTACCTGTAATCTTATAATTCGGGATTATAGCTCTTCCGATGCCTCGTCTGATGATATCAGTTATACTCCAGCAACCCCAAGCAATATATCTTCTGAAGCTACCTCGTCTCACGTGACCTACACGGAGGTGACTTCCTCTCAGGTGTCATCTCGGGTTTCATCACCTGAGACTGTGACTTCAGAATTCACATCCCTCCCAGTTGATCATCATGAAGAAAATCCATCTTGGGATGATGAACGGGACGATGAAGAAGAAAAGCTGCAGGAAGCTGTTCAGGAC
>NZ_JABGCG010000178.1 GCF_019799925.1 Blastococcus sp. CPCC 205250
GGTATAACCCTTCCATTTCTCACACTACCCTACTACGACCCCCCTCCTTCATGGGACATATCCTACAAGTAGGGGAGAACTAGTAAAGGGTATAACCCTTCCATCGATTTCACCCTACCTCACTACGAACCTTTCTCTCTACGGGACATACCCTACAAGTGAAAGGAGACTAGTAAGGGTCCCCTCTTTCATTCTCCCAAAGTTCTTACCCTAATAGCGAGGGGGTAAGTCCACTCTCCATCTTCATTCATCCTTCTCTTCGCGAGTTTGGACTAAAGTTTAAGGGTCATATATCATCTTAATTAAATTAAGACTTAACCATAAACAACCATTAACTAAAAAATATTCTCGGACTAAAATAATTCCCCGTTTATATTCAGAGAGCTAGCTTGGGCTCGAGACACTACCGGACGTTTAGATCGCACTAAGACAGCTTCCCAAGTTATATCCATGGCTGATGGAAGCTATGAAAAGATGGAAACCCTCATGCAATCCTTGGTTGACAAGATGACAGAGATGGACGAAAAGATCGAAAGTTCTCTTCGTATATCTCTCGAAGCCCAACAAACGGCCCGTCAGGCCCTAACCGGAAAAGCAATCCTAGTCGAAGGGGAATCCTCACAGAATGATGCCCAAAACAAACCCAAAGGACAACCCAAGCTCGTCAATCTGGAAGATGAGCCCAACCGTGTGGTTAACCTAACTGAAGAGCC
>NZ_JABGCG010000179.1 GCF_019799925.1 Blastococcus sp. CPCC 205250
TGTATCCACGACCGACACATCTGTATCTCAACCTTATATCATTTTACCTCGAGTGAGCTTCGCTTCTCGGTAATCTGAATTAAGGTTCACAATTGCTTCTAGCAGTCACTGGAACGCTCACTTTGAGCTCACCATACTTGCGTTCAGAACAATTGTACCCTCTATGGCTTTTTGCCTTCTTCATCTTGCTTGAGCCGGGCTATGACCCCTCGAGCGATTTGAAAAGACAAAACCATAGTATTTTCCATTTATGATCACTACTTTCTTGTGATTACTAATGGATATGGTCTTGTTTCAGAAGTTTTCCAAACTAACAATGGCAGCTTCATTAACCATCACTTTCGATGAGAACAAGTACCAGCTCTTCCTCAAAGAGAACCAAACCAAGCGCACTTACAAGCGCCCTGCCAGCTGCCGAAGCGTCACTTCTCTCGGCAACTCTCAGAACACCGGGTCGACCTCTACTCCCCGGACCATTGTCTTCGGGTCGCTGGGACCATTCCCACTTCCCGCAGAAGAAACTGCACCTGCCAAGAAGCAGAAAACTGCCTCCGGACGTGTCGCTGCTCCGACATCCAAGGCAACCAACAAAAAACCCGAGGCCCGTGGCAACCCCACAAAGCCTCAACCTGCAAGGAACCAAGTCTGCTCCAAGACTTGGTCACCAAGGCCTTCACCCAAACAGAGAAGGTCACAAAAATCCACAAAGCCA
>NZ_JABGCG010000001.1 GCF_019799925.1 Blastococcus sp. CPCC 205250
CTGGGCACGCGAGCGCGTGTCGCCGGCGCAGCGGCCCGCCGCCGACATCGACTCCAGCGCCGTGGCGACCTTCTGCCCGCCGACCGCATCGAGGGTGCCGCCGATCGTCCAGCTGCCGTCGGGGTGCTGCACCAGGGTGACCGCCCGCTCCTCGGTCGGGTCGGGCTCCGGTCCGTCGGGATCCAGCTTCGCCAGGTACTCGCCGACCGCGCGCTGTAGGTCCCGGTGGGTGCCGCGGCAGGCCAGCTCGACCAGCGCCGCCTCCACTGAAGCCACGTCGATGCCCTGCGCGGCGGCCAGCTCCAGGTTGGCCGGCTTCGCGATCTGGGCGATCACCTCCACCTGATCGGCGCCGATCTCCCCGGCCGCGAAGGCCGCCTCGGCCGCGGGCAGCTGCTCCAAGGCCCGCCCCATCGCGACCAGGTCCTTGGCCAGCGCACCGGCGAGGCGGGCGTGCCCGCGCAGCCAGGACTGCATCGTCTTCGCCCCGTCGTACTCGCACGCCGACCGCAGATCGGCCCGCCGGGTGATCCGTGCGGCGTGGGCGGTCAGCCGGTTGACCGCCGTTAGCGTCTCGCGGAGGTGGTCGAGCAGGACGCCGTCGGGAAGGTCGTCCAGGTCCAGGCCCGCGAGCTCGTCCAGTGCCGACTGCAGCTCGCCCATCACGCCTCCCGACTGCTTCGAATATGTGTTCGATTCTAGCGGTCCTGGAGCCGACGGGCGAACCGAATCCCCAGGTCAGGGCGCTGTCCACATGTCCCGTGAACGCGTTGACAGGAGGTGGGCAGGACGTCCCGGTCGGGCCGTGCGCACGTCGCCCGGGGCGGCGCACCGTGACGACTCCGTCCACGGCGGCCCCTCGGCCAGGATGGCGGCGATCCACCGCAGCGACCGCCACCGCACCGCCCGCCACGCACCGGCAGAGGGACTGGACGAGGACATGGAAGCGCAGACCACGGCCGTCGAACCGCTCACGCTGGACCGCGCCGAGGCGCTGCTCGAGGGGGCCGACGCCTTCACCCGGAGATACGGCTACCGGGTGGCCGACGGGTACCTCGAGTTCCCCGAGGCGCTGCCCGCGACGGTGCAGGCGCTCCACGACGGCGCGGACCCCGAGTGGTCCAGCTACCTGGTCATCGACCCCACGACGGCCACGGTCGTCGGCCTCGGCGGCTTCACCGGCCCGCCGACCGACGGAGCAGTCGAGATCGGCTACAGCATCGCTCCGGCCCACCGCGGACGCGGCCACGCCACCGAGGCCGCCCGCCGCTGGATCGACATCGCCACCGCACGCGGCGTGACGCTGGTGTGCGCCCACACCCTGGCCGGGGAGAACGCCTCGACAGCCGTCCTGCGGCGACTGGGCTTCCGGCGCACCGCCGAGCTCCCCGACCCCGAGGCCGGCGCCGTCTGGCGGTGGGAGCTGACGCGCGACACGGCTCCCGGCTAGCGCCCGGGTGCGCCGGGTCGGTCGACCGACCCGCCCTCCCGCCGGAGCCGGGCCAGCACCGCGAGGCCGACCGCGGTGAGCCAGACCCCGCGCGACAGGCGCACCGCCCGCGGGACGTCGGCGGCCAGCGGCGGCCGCCCGTCGCCGAGCGTCGGCCGCACCTCCACCCGGCTGCCGTAGACGTTCCGGCCGCCCAGCCGCAGGCCCAGCGCGCCGGCGAGGGAGGCCTCGCAACGCCCGGAGTTGGGGCTGGGATGGGCGGCGCCGTCCCGCAGCCACGTCCGCAGCGCCCCGGACGCCGACCCGCCGGTCCACGGGGCCGCGGCCACCGTGAGCGCCGCCGTCAGCCGTGCGGGCAGCCAGTTGGCGACGTCGTCCGCGCGGGCCGACGCCCAGCCGAACCGCGCGTACCTCGGCGAGCGGTGGCCCACCATCGCGTCGAGCGTGTTGACCGCCCGGTAGGCGGCCAGCCCCGGGAGCCCGGCCACGGCGCCCCAGAACAGCGGTGCCACCGCGGCGTCGGAGGTGTTCTCGGCGACCGACTCGACGGTCGCCCGCGCCAGCTCGCCGGCGTCGAGCCCCGCGGGGTCGCGGCCGGCCAGGGAGGGCAGCCGCTCCCGCGCGGCCGGCAGGTCGCCGGCGACCAGCGGGACGTACACGTCGCGGGCGGCGCGGCCCAGCGACGTCCCGCCCAGCACGGCCCACGTCACGGCGGCGGTGACCAGCACCCGGGCGGCCGGGCGTCCGCGGGTGACCCGGTCCAGGCCCGCCCCCAGCGCGCCGGTGCCGCCGACGAGGACCGCGGCGTACCCGGTGCCGGCCACCCGGGAGTCGCGCCAGGTACGGCGCTCCAGTGCGGCGGCCACGGTCCCGAAGCCGGCCACCGGGTGCAGGCGGCGGGGGTCGCCCAGCAGCACGTCCGCCGCCGCGCCGAGCGCCAGGCCGGCCGCCGTCGCCAGGTCCCGGTCGGCGCGCACGCCGCCCATCGTGCCAACCGCCGTCCCTAGGATCGCCGGCATGCGTCTGCCCGGCCGTTACGACGGCGTCGCCCGGCCGATCGTCACCTACGGCAGCAACCCGGTGCTGCACCGGCCGTGCGCGCCGGTGACCGAGTTCGGCCGTGACCTGCGCCGCCTGGTCCTCGACATGTTCGCCAGCATGGAGGCCGCCGACGGCGTGGGCCTGGCGGCCAACCAGATCGGCGTCGACGCCCGGGTCTTCGTCATCGACTGCCCCGACGCCGCCGGCGAGGACGTCGTCGGCTACGTGGTGAACCCGGTGCTGACGATCCTCGAGCCGACGGGGGACGAGCCCGCCGAGGAGGTCACCGAGGAGGGCTGCCTCTCCGTCCCCGGGCCCTACGCCGAGCTCGCCCGGGCCTTCCGGGCGCGGGTGGACGGCGTGGACGCCGACGGCGCTCCCGTCGGCATCGAGGCGACCGGGATGGCGGCCCGCTGTCTGCAGCACGAGGTCGACCACCTCGACGGCACGGTCTACGTCGACCGCCTGCCGGAGGAGCTGCGCGAGCGGCTGCTGGCCGAGTCGCGCCAGGGGGGGCAGCGGTGACCGAGGTGCAGGCCGCCCCGCCGATCGTCGTCGTGGGCGTCGGGGCCGACGGCTGGGACGGGCTCGCGCCGACCTCCCGGGCGGAGGTGGAGCGGGCCGAGGTGCTCCTCGGCAGCCGGCGGCAGCTGGACCTCGTGCCCGAGACGGTGACCGCGGAGCGGGTGCCCTGGCCCTCGCCGCTGACCGAGGCGCTGCCCGGCCTGGTCGAGGAGCACAGCGGGCGGGCCCTGGTCGTGCTCGCCAGCGGCGACCCGATGCTGTCCGGGATCGGCACGACCCTCACCCGGCTGCTGGGTGCCGAGCGCATCCGGGTGCTGCCGGCGCCGTCCTCGGTGTCCCTGGCCTGCGCGCGGCTGGGCTGGGCGGTCGAGGACACCTGCGTGGTCAGCCTCGTCGGCCGGCCGGTCGAGCTGCTGCACCCGCACGTCCAGCCCGGCGCCCGGCTCCTGGTGCTCGGCTCCGACGGCGGCACCCCGGCGGAGGTCGCGCGGCTGCTGTCCGACCGCGGGTACGGGCAGAGCCTGGTGACCGTGCTCGCCGGACTGGGCGGCCCCGAGGAGAGCGTGCAGACCGGCACGGCGGCCACCTGGTCGCAGCCGGCGCCCGCGCTCGTGGTCACCGCCGTCGAGTGCCGCGCCGAGCGCGGCACCATGCCGCTGCCGACCACACCCGGCCTGCCCGACGCCGCCTACGAGTCCGACGGGCAGCTCACCAAGTCCGAGGTCCGGGCGGTCACGCTGTCCCGGCTGGCCGCGCTGCCCGGCCAGCTGCTGTGGGACGTCGGGGCCGGGTCGGGCTCGATCGGCATCGAGTGGATGCGCGCGCACCCCAGCTGCCGCGCGGTCGCGGTGGAGGCCGACGAGGAGCGGGCCGCCCGCATCGCCCGCAACGCCGCGCGCCTGGGGGTGCCCTACCTGCGCGTGGTCCACGGCCACGCCCCCGAGGTGCTGGGCCGGCTCGGCTCCCCGGACGCGGTCTTCGTGGGCGGCGGGCTCACCACCCCGCTGGTGCTGGAGGCCTGCTGGGACGCGCTGCCCGCCGGCGGCCGGCTGGTGGCCAACGCGGTGACCGTGGAGAGCGAGGCGGTGCTCGCGACCTGGCACGCCCGCGTCGGCGGCGAGCTGGTGCGCGTGGCGGTGCAGCGCGCCGAGCCGGTCGGCTCCTTCACCGGCTGGAAGGCCGCCATGCCGGTCACCATCTGGAGCGTGACCCGCTGACCGTCCACTTCATCGGCGCGGGCCCGGGCGCCGCCGACCTCGTCACCCTGCGCGCGGCCCGGCTCATCGCCTCCTGCCCGGTCTGCCTCTACGCCGGTGCGCTCGTGCCACGGGAGCTGCTGGACACCGCGCCGGAGGGTGCGCGGCTGGTCGACACCGCCGACCTGGACCTGGACCGGATCACCGCCGAGCTGGTGGCCGCCCACGAGGCCGGCCTGGACGTCGCCCGCCTGCACTCCGGGGACCCGTCGGTCTACAGCGCGATGGCCGAGCAGATGCGCCGGCTCGACGCCGCGGGCGTGCCCTACGAGGTGGTGCCCGGGGTGCCGTCGTTCGCCGCGGCCGCCGCGGCGCTCAAGCGGGAGCTGACCGTGCCCGGGGTGGCGCAGACCGTCGTCCTCACCCGGACCTCGGCCCGCTCCACGCCCATGCCGCCGGGGGAGACGCTGGCCGCCTACGCGGCGACGGGAGCGACGCTCGTGCTGCACCTGGCGGTGCAGCGGCTCGACGAGCTCGCCCCCGAGCTCGCGGAGCACTACGGCGCCGACTGCCCCGCCGCCGTCGTCGCCCACGCCAGCCGGGACGACGAGGTGGTGCTGCGCGGCACGCTCGCCGACATCGCGGAGCAGGTGGCGCGGGCGGGCATCCGGCGGACGGCGATCGTGGTCGTCGGCCGCGCGCTGACCGCCGGGCAGTTCCCCGACAGCCACCTCTACTCGACGGCGCGCTCCCGCTCGTGACCGGCCCGGCCGACGACCGTCCCCGCCCGGTCGATGACCACGACGTCGACCTCGACCGGGGCGCCGCGCAGCACGCCGAGCGCGGTTCGCCGGGCACCGGCGGCCACCAGGTCCCCGAGCGGGAGACCGGCCGCCTGGCACTGCTGGAGCGCGTCGAGCGCCGTGTTCGCCCCGCGCACGCCCCCGACGAGCTCCGGTGCGCCACCGGCGTCGCGCACCAGGCCCGCCAGCGCGTCGAACGACACCTGCGAGCGGCCCGAGTGCAGGTCCAGGTGCCCCTCGGCGAGCTTGGCGAGCTTGCCGATGCCGCCGGCCACGGTCAGCCGCGGCACCGGGTGGCGGCGCAGGTACTTGAGCACCGCGCCGGCGAAGTCGCCCATGTCGAGCAGCGCGTCCTCGGGGAGGTCGTACAACTCCTGCGCCACCCGCTCGCTGGTCGAGCCGGTGCAGCCGGCCACGTGGGTGCGCCCGGCCGCACGGGCGACGTCGATGCCGCGGCGGATCGAGTCGATCCACGACGAGCACGAGTAGGGGACGACCACGCCCGTCGTCCCGAGGATCGACAGTCCGCCGAGGATGCCCAGCCGCGGGTTCCAGGTCCTGCGGGCCAGTTCCTCGCCGCCGGCCACCGACACCTCGACCACCACGTCGCCGGTGCCGCCGTGGCGGGCGGCCACGGCGGCCACGTGCGCGGACATGAACTGCCGTGGCATCGGGTTGATCGCCGGCTCGCCGACGGCGAGCGGCAGCCCGGGCTTGGTCACCGTGCCGACGCCCTCGCCCGCGCGGAAGACGACGCCGGTGCCCGGCTCGCCCAGCAGCACCCGCGCGGAGACCAGCGCACCGTGGGTGACGTCGGGGTCGTCGCCGGCGTCCTTGACGATGCCGACGGTCGCCTCGGTCCCGGGCACCAGCGCCTCGCGGGCCAGGGCGAACGAGGGGTGCCTGTCGTTCGGCAGGTCGATCGTCACCGGGTCGGGGAAGTCGCCGGTGAGCAGGGCGGTGTAGGCCGCGGCGGTGGCCGCGGTCGCGCAGGCGCCCGTCGTCCAGCCGTGCCGCAGCCCGCCGCCCTCCCCGCTCACGGCACCAATATGCACGGGGCCCGCCCGTGACCTGCCGCGTGCTCGTGCTCGGCGGCACCGGCGAGGCGCGCCGGCTGGCCACCGCGCTGGTGGAGCGGGGCGACGACGTGCTCAGCTCCCTGGCCGGGCGGGTGGCCGACCCGGTGCTGCCGCCGGGGCGAGTGCGGGTAGGCGGTTTCGGCGGTGTCGAGGGGCTGGCGCAGGCGCTGGCGGAGGTCGACGCCGTCATCGACGCCACCCACCCGTTCGCAGCGGCCATGACGGCGAACGCCGCGGCCGCCTGCGCGGCCACCGGCACCCCGCTGCTGCGGCTGCAGCGCCCCGGTTGGACGGCGGAGCCGGGCGACGACTGGCGCTGGGTGGGCGACCTCGCCGAGGCGGCGGCAGCCGTGGCCGGCGCCGGCTCGGTGTTCGTCACCACGGGCCGCAAGGACCTCGCCGCCTTCGCGGGTCTGACCGGCGCGGTGCTGGTCCGCTCGGTCGACCCGCCCGAGCCGCCGCTGCCCGCCCGGTGCACCGTCGTGCTGGCCCGCGGCCCCTTCACGGTCGAGGAGGAGACGGCGCTCATGCGCGAGCACGGCGTCGAGGTGCTGGTCACCAAGGACAGCGGCGGCGGGATGACGGCCGCCAAGCTCACCGCGGCCCGCGAGCTCGGCGTCCCGGTGGTGCTGGTCCGCCGCCCGCCGCCCCCGCCGGGGGTCCCGGTGGCCGCGACGGTCGAGAAAGCGCTGGACTGGCTGGCGGATACTCGACAGACGTGGAACCACTGACCGAGCCCCAGATCCGCCGGTCCTTCGTCAACTGCTCCAAGGGCGAGGCCAACTCGGTCACCCTGCCCCGCGACCTCGACCAGCTGCCGTGGGAGGACCTGGAACTGCTCGGCTGGCGCGACGCGAAGGCGCCGCTGCGCGGCTACCTCGTCGTCCCCGGCGACGGCCGGCCGGTGGGCCTCTCGCTCCGGGCCGCCGACACGAGGATGTCCAGCCGGACGGCGGCCATGTGCCTGCTCTGCCAGACCGCGCAGACCGGCGACGCGATCTCGCTCTTCACCGCCCGCCGCACCGGCGAGGCCGGCCGCAACGGCAACACCGTGGGCACCTACATCTGCGCCGACCTCGGCTGCGCGCAGCGGGTGCGCACCGACATCCCGGAGTGGCTGCGGGAGCGGGACCCGGACGAGGTGGTGGCCGAGCGGAGCGCGGACCTGCGCCGGCGGGTGCAGGGCTTCCTCGAGTCGGTGCTGCAGCGCTGAACGGGCGGTTGGTGCTGTTCGACCTCGACGGCACGCTGGTCGACTCGACCCCCGGCATCTGGGCCTCGGTCCGGGTCGCGGCGGCCGAGCTCGGCCTGCCGGAGCCGACGGCGCGTCAGCTGCGCGACATGGTCGGTCCACCGCTGCAGGACGGCTTCGCGCTCGTCCTCGGCGTCCCGGCCGACGACGTCCCGCGTGCGGTGGCCGCCTACCGGGCGCACTACTCGGCCGGGGCGCTGCTCGACGTCACGGTGTACGACGGCGTCCCGGAGCTGCTGGGCTCGTTGCGCGGCGCGGGGGCGGTGCTCGCCGTCGCCACCAGCAAGCCGGAGCCCTTCGCGGTGCGGGTGCTGGCGCACACGGGGCTGGACCGGTTCTTCGCCTCCGTGCACGGCGCCACCCTCGACGGCGCCGTCCGGCACAAGGAGCAGGTGGTCGCCGCGGCGCTCGCGGCCCGTCCGGAGGGGCACTCCCCGGTGCTGGTCGGCGACCGCGAGCACGACGTCCTGGGGGCGGCGGCACACGGGCTGCCGTGCATCGGCGCCGGCTGGGGACCCGCCCCGGAGGAACTGCGCGCGGCCGGCGCCGCGGCGGTCGCGGGGACGCCCGCCGAGGTCACGGGGCTGCTCGCCGACGTGTGACGGGCAACCGGGCCGGGCACGAGGCAACCATGACCGAGACCGCGTCCCCCCTCACCGCCCTCGCCCTGGTGTGCACCCTCTCGCCGTCCCCGAAGCCGTCCAGCAGCGAGAAGATGGCGCGCGAGGTGCTCGACGCCCTCGCCGGGCACGGGGTCACCGGCAACGTCGTCCGCGTCGTCGACCACGACGTGAAGCCCGGGGTCGAGGTCGACATGGGAGCCGGTGACGCCTGGCCGGCGATCCGCGAGCAGCTGATGGCCGCCGACATCCTGATCGTCTCCACGCCGACCTGGGTCGGCCACATGAGCAGCGTCGCCCAGCGGGTCCTCGAGCGGCTGGACGGCGAGCTGTCGGAGACCGACGACTCCGGCCGGCCGCTGGTCACCGGCAAGGTCGCGGTCACCGCCGTCGTGGGCAACGAGGACGGCGCGCACAAGATCACCGCCGACCTCATGCAGGGCCTCAACGACATCGGCTTCACCATCCCGGCGCAGGGCGGGACGTACTGGAACGACGAGGCGATGGGCAGCCGCGACTACCTCGACCTCGAGGAGACCCCCGAGGCGGTCGCCTCGACCACGTCGACCCTCGCGGAGAACGCCGCGCACCTGGCTCGGGCGCTCCAGGGCACGCCCTACCCGGGGAGCTGAGGGTCAGGCGGCGACCGGCTGAGCGGGCTCCGCGACGTCGGCGCCCGCCGGCCGGACCCTCCGCCGGTTGCGCCGCACCCCGACCACGGCGACCAGCGCCAGGACCACGCACACGGCGGCGTACACCTCGGCCACGGCCTCCAGTCCCACCGACGTCGCAGCCGCCCCGGCGACGATGGCCGGGAGGCTGAAGCTGAGGTAGCCGACGACGAACGAGGCCGACAGCAGCCCGGCCCGGTCGGCGGGGGCCACGTCGGCCGTCGTGGTGGAGATGGCGCCGAGGGCGGCGAGCCCGAAGCCCAGGCCGGAGACGACCGCCGAGACGAAGAGGACGGCGACCGACCCGGTCACCAGGGCGACGATCGTGGCGACCACCGCGGCGGCGAACACCGACGCGCCCCCGACCATCGCCCGCTGCGGCTCGACGGTCCGGCCGAGCACGGCGCCGAGGGCGGCCGAGCCCTGCATCGCCAGCACGAGCAGGCTGCCGACCAGGTGGTCCTCCAGGCCGAAGACCGTGGCGGCCAGCGACGGGCCCAGCGAGAGGTAGAGCCCGGCCAGCGCCCAGGCGGCGACCAGGACCGGGAGGGCCAGCAGGAACGCCGGGCGCTGAGCGCGGGGCACGCGCACCGCGGGGCGCAGCGAGGCCAGGGCGCCAGGAGCGCGCGGCGAGGTCTCGGGCAGCAGCAGCACGGTGGCGGCGGCCAGCACCAGGGCGATCGCCAGCACGGTGAACACCCAGTCGGTGGGCTCGGCGACGTACTCGACGACCAGCCCCGCGCCGACCGCGCCGATCGACAGCCCCAGCCCCGGGGACGCGCTGTTGACCAGGGCCCCCAGCGGCCGGTCGGCGCGCTGGCAGTCGAGCAGCACCGCGCCCAGGGTGCCGGTCAGCGCGCCCATCGAGACGCCCTGGACCACCCGGGCGGCCAGCAGCCAGCCGACGCCGTCCGCGGCCAGGAACACCACCATCGCCGACGCCATGAGCAGCAGCCCACCCGCCAGGACCGGGCGCCGGCCCACGTGATCGGACAGCCCGCCGACCACCAGCAGGGTCACCAGCAGCGCGAACGCGTAGATGCCGAAGACGACCGTCAGCGTGCCGGACCCGAAGTCGAACCGCTCCGAGTAGACGCGGTACAGCGGCGTCGGCACCCCCGAGGCGGCCAGGGCCAGGAGCAGCAGACCCGTCGCAGTCCAGAACGCCGGGGTGCGGGAGAGCGTCGGAGTCGGCACGAACGTTTGCAAGGGCAACGATCCCGGGTGCATTCCCGCCCCCGGCGTGTCCCCGGCCGGACCGCTCAGTAGGTCCGGGGGGTGTAGACGGCACCGCCGGGGCCGACCCGGGT
Source organism: Blastococcus sp. CPCC 205250 (assembly GCF_019799925.1). Classification (GTDB taxonomy): domain Bacteria; phylum Actinomycetota; class Actinomycetes; order Mycobacteriales; family Geodermatophilaceae; genus Trujillonella. Next base: position 9,948 of record NZ_JABGCG010000001.1, read on the forward strand.
GCGCGAGGAGCCGACGAGCACCAGGCAGCGCATGTCGACGGTCTCCGGGTCGAGCTCGCCGAGCGTCGTGATCCGCACGCTCTCCTCGGGTCCGCCGACGTCCCGGCCGACCACCACCACCGTGCCGGCGTCCCGCACGTCCAGCAGCGCCTCCTGCGCCTCGCCGAGCTGGTGCGGCCGGGCCTTGGACCGGGGGTTGTAGAGCGCGAGGACCAGGTCGGCCTGCGCCGCGTGCCGCAGCCGGTCGAGGACGACGTCCCACGGCTTGAGCACGTCCGACAGGCTGATGACGGCGAAGTCGTGGCCCAGGGGTGCGCCCACCCGCGAGGCGACGGCCTGCGCGGCGGTCAGCCCGGGCAGCACCCGGACGGCGACGCCGGAGTACTCCGGCCGGTCGGCGACCTCGAGCACCGCGGCGGCCATGGCGAAGACGCCCGGGTCGCCGCTGGAGACGACCGCGACCCGGCGCCCGGACCGCGCCAGCTCCAGGGCGTGCGCGGCCCGCTCGGCCTCGACGCGGTTGTCGCTGGGGTGGCGGGTCTGCCGCGGGTTAACCTCCACCCGGTCCAGGTAGGGGCCGTACCCGATCAGGTCGTCGGCGGCGGCCAGGGCGGCGGCGGCCTCGGGCGTCGTCCAGGAGCGCTGCCCGGGGCCGAGGCCGACGACGACCACCTCGCCGGTGCGCGCCCGGTCCTCATCGTACTGCTCGGGGCCCGGGGTCGGCTCGGTCAGCGGGCTGGGCAGCAGCGCGAGGGAGAAGTACGGGACGGTGTCGGGGTCGACCTCGGCCAGCGGCATGGTGCGCTGCCGCTCGGTGGTCGCCCGCTCCACGTACAGCGCCCGGTCGAGGACGCCGGCCTCCTCGAAGGCGTCGCGCACGGAGCGGAAGGTCCGGCCGAGCTTCATCACCGCGGCCGAGTCGGTGGTCGCCAGCCACTCGGCGAGTTCCTCGGTGGGCAGCGTGCCGGGCAGCACGGTGAGCACCTCGTCGCGCTCGACCAGCGGCCGCCCGACCGCGGCGGCGGCGCCGCTGACGCTGGTCACGCCGGGCACGACCTCGGTGGGGTACCGGTGCGCCAGCCGCTTGTGCATGTGCATGTACGAGCCGTAGAAGAGCGGGTCGCCCTCGGCGAGGACGACGACGTCGCGGCCGGCGTCCAGGTGCGCGGCCAGCCGGGCGGCCGCGGCCTCGTAGAACTCGTCGATGGCGCCCTGGTAGCCGCCGGGGTGGTCGGTGGTCTCGGTGGTGACCGGGTAGACCAGCAGCTCCTCGACCTGGCCCTCGCGCAGGTAGGGCGCAGCCAGGGCGCGGGCCACCGACCGGCCGTGCTGCGCCGCGTGGAAGGCCACGACGTCGGCCGCGCCGATCAGCCGGGCGGCCTTGACCGTGACCAGCTCGGGGTCGCCGGGCCCGAGGCCCACCCCGTAGAGACGCCCGGTCACTCCTGGTCACTCGCGATCGCGTTCACGGCGGCGACCGCCATCGCACTGCCGCCGCGCCGGCCGCGCACCACCAGGTGCTCCAGGTCCGTGGCGGCCAGGGCGTCCTTGGACTCGGCGGCGCCGATGAAGCCGACCGGGATGCCCAGCACGGCGGCCGGCCGCGGGGCACCCGCCGCGATCATCTCCAGCAGGTGGAACAGCGCCGTCGGGGCGTTGCCGATGGCCACGACCGCGTCGTCGAGCCGGTCGCGCCACAGCTCCAGCGCGGCGGCGCTGCGGGTGGTGCCGAGCCGGGCGGCGAGGTCGGGGACCCGCGGGTCGTCCAGCGTGCAGACGACGTCGTTGTCGGCCGGCAGGCGCCGGCGGGTGATGCCGGAGGCGACCATCTTCGCGTCGCAGAGCACGGGGGCCCCCGCGTCGAGGGCGGCGCGGGCGCGGGACACGACGGCGGGGGAGAAGGCGACGTCGGGCACCAGGTCGACCTGGCCGCACGCGTGGATCATCCGCACGACCACCCGGGCGACGTCCTCGGGCAGGCCGGCCAGGTCGGCCTCGGCGCGGATGGTGGCGAACGACTGCCGGTAGATCTCGGCGCCGTCCTTCTCGTAGGCGTACATCGGCGAGGAGGCTACGTGTCGCGGGTGCAGGCTCTGCCGGGAGCGGGTAGCGGACGGGCATGGCCCTTCCCCGAGTGCTCGTCCTCGTCCTCGCCGGTGGCAAGGGCAACCGCCTCGAACTGCTGACCGAGACCCGCGCCAAGCCCGCCGTCCCCTTCGCCGGCGTCTACCGGCTCATCGACTTCCCGCTCTCCAACTGCGAGCACTCGGGCATCGCCGACGTGTGGGTGTCGGTGCAGTACCAGCCGCAGTCGGTGTCCGAGCACCTGGCCAACGGCCGCCCGTGGGACCTCGACCGCACCACCGGCGGGCTGATGATGATCCCGCCGTTCCAGGGCAACGAGCGCGGTGGCTGGAGCGAGGGCACCGCGGACGGGCTCTGGCGGCAGGCCGAGCTGGTCCGCGGCTTCGACCCTGACGCGCTCGTCGTCGTCAGCTCCGACGCGGTCTACAAGCTGGACTACCGCGAGGTCGTCGACGCCCACCTCGGCAGCGGCGCGGAGGTCACGATGGTGACCACCGAGGTCGCCGCGGACGACGCCGCGCGCTACGGGATCGTCCGCGTGGGGGAGGGCGGGAAGGTGGACGACTACGCCTACAAGCCCGACGAGCCGGCGACCACGACGGCCACCAACGAGGTGTTCGTGTTCAGCCCCACGGCCACCCTCGACCGGCTGGAGGCGCTGAACGACGAGGTCGGCGAGGAGGGGCTGGAGGACCTCGGCTCGCACCTGCTGCCGGCGCAGACCCGCGACGGCGCCGCGCGCGCGTTCCGCTTCGACGGCTACTGGCGCGACGTCGGCACCGTGACGTCGTACTGGGAGGCGCACCAGGAGTTCCTCGCCGAGGAGCCGCCCATCGACCTCGACGAGCGCACCTGGCCGGTGCACACCCGCGGTGGCCGGCACAGCGCCGCGCGCGTCCTCGACGACGGGCAGATCGAGAACAGCCTGCTCTCCGGCGGGACCCGGATCTCGGGGAACGTGCGCGGCTCGGTGCTCTCGCCGGGTGTGATCGTCGAGGCCGGCGCCACGGTGGTCGACTCGGTCCTGCTGCCCGGCGTGCGGGTGCGCGCGGGGGCGACGGTCACCCGCACGGTGGTCGACGACGGCGTCGACATCGGCGACGGAGCGTCGGTCGGCGGGGACGGTGACATCACCCTGCTGGGCCGCGGTGTCCGGCTGGAGTCCGGGGCCGAGGTCCCGGCCGGCGGTCGTTTCCCCGACCCCGAGCAGGACCAGTAGGCGCTCGCTCGTGCTCTGCCCACCACCGTGGGCAGAGCACGAGCGAGCCAGGGTGCAGTCCCGCCGGGTTCAGCCGGCCGGTGTGCCGATCGCGTAGCCCGCGCCGGTCGCGACGACGTCGACGACCTCGCCGCGCGGGCGCCCGCAGCGGCGTCCGCACCCGGCCCAGTGCTGGCGGGCCCCGCCGGCGGGCAGTGCCCCCGTGGCGACGGCGCGCGTGGCGTCGGCCCGGACGTCGGCCAGCGACTTCGCGCACCCGGGCCGGCCGGCGCAGGCGGTGACGAGCAGCCAGGGGCTGTCCGGGTCGAGCACGAGACCGGCGGCGGTGAGGACCGCGGCCGCCGAGGCGTAGGGCAGATCCGGGACGGCGACCGCGCGCCCCGGTGTCACCTGCAGCCCCGCCGTCGCCGTGTCCGCGAGCAGGTCGGCCTGATCCGCCGTCAGCCGGCCGAGTGGCACGACCGCGACCAGCGCCGTCCGCCCGTCACGCTGGGGCACGACCCCGGCCGGGGTGGCCCGCGCGCGCGGGACGCCCGCCGGAGAGAGGGCCTCGGCAGGTGGGGCGGTCGTCGTCAGCCGCGCGGCCACCCGGGCGGGACCGTCGTCCAGCTCGGCCAGCCGCCAGGCGCTGCTGGCCTGCGCGGTGCGCTCGGCGAGGAAGGCGCGGGTGGCGGCCAGCGCGAGGGTCACAGCCCCGGCGGGCGCGGCGCGCAGGCCGCTGTCGGCACCGGCCAGCGTCAGCGCGACCGTGCCGCCGTCCAGCGCGAGCAGGCCGACGTCCCCGCCGAGCCCCGCCACGTCGCCACGTCCGTCGTCCAGCGTGGCCAGGTACCGGCCGGGCAGGTCGGCCAGGGCCGGGTCGGCGCACAGCCCGGCGTCGAGCGCGGCGACCCAGGGCGTGACGTCGAGGACGCCGCCTGCCGTGCGGCCCGACAGCGTGCTGGCCAGCACGTTGCGCACGCGCTCGTGGGTCGCGCTGGGCAGCAGGCCGGCCGCCGCCAGTCGGCCCCCGAGCTCGACCTCCGCCCCGACAGGCAGCCCGCGCAGCTGCAGGCTGCCCCGGCTGGTGAGCTCCAGGGCGCCGTCGCCGAGATCCCGGGCCGCCGTCGCCAGGACGCGCAGCTGATCGGCGGACAGCAGACCGCCGGGCACCCGCACGCGGGCCAGTCCGCCGTCGGCGGCGGCGTGGGTTTGCAGCGCCCCGGGGCAGGCGTCGACGCGGTCGCGGATCGGGGTGCTCATGACGGCAGCGAGGCTACGTCGCCCGACCGAGCGCGGCCGCCGCCAGCTCGGCGGCGACGGGGTGCCCGAAGAGGCCGGGCAGCCCGCCGGTGTGCACGAACACGGTCCGCTCGCCCGGGCGCACCTCCCCGTCGCGGACCGCTGCCGCGAGCCCGGCCAGTGCCTTCGCCGTGTAGACGGGGTCGAGCAGGAGACCCTCGGTGCGCGCGGCGGTACGCAGGACGGCTGCCCCGGCGGGGGTGAGCGCGCCGTAGCCGCCGCCCACCTGGTCCCGCCGCAGTCGCAGGGGCGCGTCCGGCCCGCCGAGGGCGGCGACCAGCCCGGCCACCCGCTGCACCGGATCGGGCACCGCCCCGGTGTCGACGCCGAGGACCCGCTCGGCGCCGAGGCCGGCCACCAGTCCGGCCATGGTCCCGCCGGAACCGACGGCGACCACGACGTGCGCGGCGTCCGGCGCCTGCTCGGCCAGCTCCGCCGCACAGGCGAGATACCCCCGGGCGCCCACGGGGGACGACCCGCCCAGCGGCAGCAGCGCCGGCACCTCGCCGGCGTCCCGCAGCTCGTCGGCGACCTCGGCCGCGCGGCGGGCCAGCCCGTCGGCGTCGACGTCCCCGGCCGGGACGACCCGGGCACCCAGCAGGGCCTCGAGGGCCAGGTTCCCGGGGCGTTCGGCGACCGGTGCGCCCGACAGCACGAGCACCGCCCGCAGGCCCAGCCGGGCGGCTGCGGCGGCGGTCATCCGCGCGTGGTTGCTCTGCGCGCCGCCGCTCGTGACCAGCACCGTGGCGTCGTCGGCCACCGCCTCGGCGACGAGGTGCTCGAGCTTGCGCACCTTGTTGCCGCCGCCCAGGTCGGTCAGGTCGTCCCGCTTGACCCAGAGGTCCCCGGGCCGCAGCCCGAGGGCGGCGGACAGCCGGGGAGCCGGGTCCAGCGGGGTCGGCCAGTGCGAGAGCAGGATCGGCGGGGCGGTCACCCGGCCGATCCTGCCGCCGCGGACGTCCTCGTGCCGTGGACGTCCTCGTGCCGTGGACCCCAGGTGCCGGGGCCCGGGGCCGCCCCGGTGCTCAGGCGGCGGACGCCGTCGACGCCGTCCCGGCCGTCGCCTGGCGTGCCGTCGCGCGCCGCGCCGTGTCCAGGACCAGCCGGGCGATGGTGGCGGGCCGGTCCGACTGGGGCGCGTGACCGGCCGCCAGCAGGGGGGTGAAGCGGGCGCCCGGGACCAGCGGCAGGTAGCGCACGGTCTGGCCGGAGGCGATCCAGTCCGCCGCGCCCTGGACCAGCGTGACCGGGCAGTCGATGCGGTCCAGGCCCCGGGGCACGTCGACGAGCAGGGACCACAGCAGGGTCCGCCAGAAGTCGCGCGACCCGGAGAAGCCCTCGCGGGCCCCGATGGCCTCCTCCGGCGAGGTGCTCCACGGGCGGGCCTTCAGCGGCGCCAGCAGTGCGGTGCGGCCGACGGCCGACCGGGAGAAGGGGCCGATCAACGGGTCGAGCGTCCGCAGGGTGAACCTGGCCGCCGCCATGCCCAGGCCCTGGACGAGACGCTCCGGCGGCACGTTGAGCCCGGACGGTGCGATCGCGACGACCGACCGGGCACGGCCGCGGACGGCGAGTTCCAACCCGATGCGGGCGCCGAGGGAGTTGCCGAGCACGTGCACCCGGCCGACTCCCTCCGCGTCCAGCGTGCGCTCCACCGCGTCGGTGACCGCGGAGACGGTGGGGCGCTCGTCCAGGTGCCGCGACCCCCCGACGCCGGGCAGGTCGACGTTGAGCACGTCGAAGAGCGCGGTCAGCTCGGGGAGGACGGCGGTGAAGTCGCGCCGGGAGCTGCCCATGCCGTGCAGCAGGAGGAGCGGCTCGCCGGCACCGGAACGGGTGAGGGAGAGGGAAACGGTCACCGGGAGTCGGTACCCCGGCCGGCGGGCGGCATCGGTGACACCTGCCACGCCGGCGCTGCCCCGCCGGTCAGTCGAAGGACATCCACACGCGGCGGCGGTCGGCCCGGGAGCTGACCTCGGCCATCGCGTCGACCCGGCGTCGCTGGTCGGGCGTCGCGAGGCGCTGGACGACCGCGACCTCGGCGGCGCGCATGGCCCGCTCGGCCGCGTACTCCTCCGGGGTCGAGGGCGAGTCGTCGACCGGCTCCGGGTCGTCGTCGCTGGTCCGGGCGTACGGGCTGTCGGCGGGCAGGTTGCCGCTCACCCGGCCGTAGGCGCCGAGCAGCAGCAGGGTCAGCCCGGCGACCACCGAGAAGACGACGTTGGGGAAGCGGAAGGCCAGGAAGTTCCAGTCCGTGCGCAGCACGGCGAGGTTGGCCAGCGCCGAGAGCAGGAAGAGCGCGCCGACGACGATCATCACCGTCGAGGTCACCCGCGGACCGCGCAGCACGGCGGCCACCAGCACCGCGGCGGTGACCAGGGAGATGGTCGACAGCAGGCCGTTGGAGCTCAGGCCGAGCACGCGGTCGCCGTCGGTCGAGAAGAAGTCGAGTCCGTTGAGGAGGCCGAGGACGCCGAAGACGGCGATCGCGGCGGCGACGACGAGGGCACCGACGCGGTGGACGACGGGCACCCGCTGGCCTGGGGTGAGGGCGGTGGCTCCACGCTGTGGTGTCCAGTGGGGCCGGCTGAGGTGGAGGGTCATGGCGATCTCCTCGCTGGGGACGGGGACATCCGACCTTCCCGGCGGGGAGGTCCTTCGGATGCGCGCGACCTGGACGTGCACTACCCAACGGGAAGGCCCGGCACCCGCGCGGTGTTCACGCCGCGTGACCCAGTTCGACCTGCACTCCGAGTACCTGCGCGCCGACCTGTTCCTCTCCATGGGACAGCCCACCGAGGCGGCCCGGATCCTCGTCCCGGTCGTCGAGGCCGAGCCGGCCAACGAGGCCGTCCTCGAGCTGCTCGCGCGGAGCTACTTCGCCTCCGCGCAGCTGGCCCGTGCCGAGGAGGCGCTCGGCCGGCTCCTCGAGCTCGCGCCGGTCAACGCCTGGGCCCGTCGCGCGCTGGCCCGCACCCTGGAGCGGCAGAGCCGCCGCGACGAGGCCGCCGCGCACCACCGCCTGGCCGACGCGCTGGGTGCCGCCCGCTGACCCCACCCGCTGCCGCCGGACCCCACGGTCCGGCGGCAGCGGCGCAGGTGGGCAAGAACGGTCGTTGACCTCGAGTGCACTGGAGTCCCTAGCGTCGCGGCCATGCCGCCCCCGATGAGTCCGCCCCGCCCGACCGGTCAGCCCTCCGGGGACCCGAGTCGAGCAGGAGGCGCCCGGTCGTGAGCATGGAGATGACGGCGTGGTCGGCGTTGTCCAACGCGATGCACGGCCGCACCGAGCGCCGTCCGTTCTCGTGGGCCACGGTGCGCCGGGTCCTGGACTTCGCCCGGCCGCACCGGCGCCGGATCGGCGCGTTCGTGGCGGTCGGCGTCGTCGAGGCCGTGCTGACCGTCGCCACCCCGCTGCTGGCCGGCCGGGTGGTGGACGCCATCGTCGAGGGCAGCGACACCTCGGTGGTGGTCTGGCTGGCGGTGCTCATCGCCGTCATCGCGGTGGCCGGCACCGGTCTGTCGCTGCTGGGCCGATTGCTGTCGGCCAGCCTCGGCGAGGGGCTCATCCTCGACCTGCGCACCGCGGTGTTCGACCACGTGCAGCGGATGCCCGTCGCGTTCTTCACCCGGACGCGCACCGGCGCGCTGGTCTCGCGGCTGAACAACGACGTCATCGGCGCGCAGCGGGCGTTCAGCGACACCCTCGCCGGCGTCGTCAGCAACACGGTGACCCTGGTGCTCACCGGCGCGGTGATGCTCACGCTGTCGTGGCAGGTCACCGTGCTGTCGCTGCTCCTGCTGCCGGCGTTCCTGCTGCCGGCCCGGCGGATCGGGGCGAGGCTGGCCGATCTCGGGCGGGCCGCCGCCGACCACAACGCGGCGATGACCGACCAGACGACCGAGCGGTTCTCCGCACCCGGCGCCACGCTCATCAAGCTGTTCGGCCGCCCCGACCGGGAGTCCGCCGAGTTCGCCTCGCGGGCGCGCAAGGTGCGCGACATCGGCGTCCGGACGGCGATGGTGCAGTGGGCGTTCGTCAGCGCGCTGATGCTGGTGTCGGCGCTCGCGCTGGCGCTGGTCTACGGGCTCGGCGGCTTCTACGCGCTGCGCGGCTCGCTGGACGCCGGCTCGGTGGTCGCCCTCGCGCTGCTGCTGACCCGCCTGTACGCCCCGCTCACCGCGCTGGCCAGCGCCCGCGTGGACATCTCCTCGGCGATGGTCAGCTTCGAGCGGGTCTTCGAGGTGCTCGACCTCGTGCCGCTGGTGCGCGAGCGGCCCGACGCCCGCGACGTCCCCGACGGGCCGGTGTCGGTCGAGTTCGACGGCGTGACCTTCGGCTACCCGTCGGCCGACCGGGTCTCGCTGGCCTCCCTGGAGGACGTCGCGCAGCTGGACTCCCGCGGCGGCGTGGACGTCCTGCACGACGTCTCGTTCACCGTGCAGCCCGGCCAGGTGGTGGCCATCGTCGGCTCCTCGGGCGCGGGCAAGTCGACGATCGCCTCCCTGCTCCCGCGGCTGTACGACGTCGACTCCGGAGCCGTGCGGCTGGCCGGGATCGACGTCCGCGACCTGTCGTTCGCCGCGATCCGCCGGACGCTCGGCCTGGTCACCCAGGACGGGCACCTGTTCCACGAGTCGCTGCGGTCCAACCTGCTGCTGGCCGCGCCCGAGGCGACCGACGACGAGCTGTGGGGTGCGCTGGCGCGGGCCCGGCTGGCCGACCTGGTGCGCGCCCTCCCCGACGGGCTGGACACGGTGGTCGGAGAGCGCGGATACCGGCTGTCCGGGGGAGAGCGCCAGCGGCTGACCATCGCCCGGCTGCTCCTGGCCCGCCCGCGCGTCGTCCTGCTCGACGAGGCCACCGCGCACCTGGACTCCACCTCGGAGGCGGCGGTGCAGGCGGCCCTGGACGAGGCACTCGCCGGCCGGACGGCGATCGTGATCGCCCACCGGCTGTCCACCGTGCGCGCCGCCGACTGCATCCTCGTGCTGGAGGCCGGGCGGATCGCCGAGCGGGGCCGGCACGCGGAGCTCCTCGCCGCGGGCGGGCGCTACGCGGAGCTCTACCGCACCCAGTTCGAGGAGCCGGCGCCGCGGGCCCTGGCGGTCGGCGGCTGAGCCCGCGGGTGCCCGGACGGCGTCCCGGCCGTCAGGGTGCGCGGTCCGGCGACAGGCGGACGAGCGCGATCCGCCGGGACACCGTCGCCTGGTAGCCGTCGTACCTCGGGCAGTTGGCCATGAGGGCGTCCCACAGGCGCTGCCGGTCGGCGTCGGCGACCACGCTGGCGACGACGTCCCACCGCCGTCCGCCGACCTCCACCGCGCCCCGGGGATCGGCCTGCAGGTTCAGCTCCCACTGCGGCGCGCGGTCGATGCCGCCGTTGGAGGCGGCCACCACGAGGTCGTCGCCGTCGCGGACGTACAGCACCGGGGTCGTGTACGTCCGTCCCGAGGTGCGGCCGCGGTGGGTGAGCAGGACGACGTCGCCCCCGAGCCACCGCGCCCCGACGCGGCCGTCCGTCCGGCGGAGCACCCGCGTGTGCAGGCGGCCGACGTGCCGGCTGACGACGGTCAGTGCGCGATCGGAGCGGGCGCTCACCGCCCGGCGCCGAACACGCGGGCGTCCCGGCGGCGGGCGCGACGACCCAGCAGCCGGGCGAGTGCCAGGAACACCGCGTTGGCCCCCGGCAGGCGCCGCAGCTGCTCGTCGGTGAGGCCGTTCGACACCCAGCCCAGGACCGCCGGCACCTCCCGTGCCGTGTAGTCCCGCTGGAAGACCTCCCGGTCGAGCCGGTCCCAGTCCTGCGGGGTCAGGTACCGCTGCACCAGCGGCATGCCGTTGGCCTCCTCGTTGACCAGGTGGTTCTGCAGGTCGTCCCGCAGCCGGGCCGTGGTGGCGGCCAGCGCCTCGCGCGCGGCCGCGCCGCCGGTGCCGTCGGCCAGGGCCCGCAGCCCCTCGCGGGTGGCGGTGAGGAGGGGGTCGATGCCGGCGTGCTGGGCCTCGAGGGACTCCAGGACGGCGGCGTCGGCGCCGCGCTCGGCCAGCAGCGGCCACATGCCCCGGTCCTCGCCGGAGTGGTGCTTGTGCAGGACGGTCGCGAAGAGGTCGAACCGGCGGGCCAGTGCCGCCCACCGGGTCCGGTCGCCGGGATCGACCGTGGGGACGACGGCGGCGAAGGCCTCGGTGTCCCGGCGGAAGGCGCGGTGCATCAGGTACATGGCGGCGAGGTCGATGGGCCCCTCCGGGGCCGCGGCCTGCCCCTCCAGCAGCAGCTGCGGGACGGCGGGAGCGGTGGCGGTCAAGGCGTCCTCCATATTGACCAGAGCATGAGTAAAACGAACAAGGGAACGGTAAGGTCAAAGTGTGACGGAGGGCAAGAGGGTCTATCGCTCCACGCTGCGGGCCGAGCAGGCCCGGCGGACGCGGGCCGCGGTGCTCGATGCGGCGGGGCACTGCTTCCTGGAGCGCGGGTACGCGGCCACGACCATGAAGGACGTCGCGGCGGCGGCCGGCGTCTCGGTGCCCACGGTGTTCGCCCAGGGCGGCAAGGCGGCCCTGCTGCTGGCGTGCGTGGACCGCGTGCTGGTCGGCGACGACGAGGAGGTGCCGCTGCTGGCCCGCGAGCTGTTCGTCCGGCTGGCCGAGGCCCCGGACAAGCAGGGCAAGCTCGCGGCACTGCGCGACATCGCCGCCGACCGGGGTCCCGCGGCCGTGCCGATGCTGCGGGCCTTCGAGACCGCGGCCGCCGCGGATCCGGACCTGCGGGACGTCTGGACCGACTACGAGTCCCGCCGCTACGCCGACATGCGCGCGCTGACGGTCATGTTCGGGCCGTGGCTGCGTCCCGGGCTCGACGTCGACACGGCGACCGACATCTGGTGGGCGACGTTCGGTCTCGAGACGACCGACCGGCTCCTGCGCGACCGCGGGTGGCCGGCCGAGCGGTTCGCCGACTGGTTCGCCGACGCCGTCGACCGGCTGCTGCTGCGGTGACCGCGCGGCGCGGGGCTGAGTCGGGGCCGCGGGTAGCGTCGCGCGGGTGTTCGCCCTGCTCTCCACCAGTGACACCGACCTGCTCTCCGCCCGCGCCAGTGGTGCGCAGTGGCGGCTGGGCAACCCCGTCCGGCTCGGCGAGGACGGCATGGCCGCGCTGGTCGAGGGCGCCGAGCTCGTCGTCGTCCGCATCCTCGGCGTGCGCCGCCAGTACGAGGAGATGCTCGCGCCGCTGCTGGCCGGCTCCGCGCCGGTCGTCGTCCTCGGCGGCGAGCAGGTGCCCGACGCGGAGCTGATGGAGCTCTCCACCGTCCCGATGGGGGTGGCGACCGAGGCACACGGCTACCTCGCGCAGGGCGGGCCGGACAACCTCGTCCAGCTGCACCGCTTCCTCTCCGACACCGTGCTGCTGACCGGCGAGGGCTTCGAGCCGCCGTCGGTCGCGCCGGACTGGGGGCTGCTGGAGCGGGAGTCCTCCGGCAGCGGGCCGCGCATCGCCGTCCTCTACTACCGGGCGCACCACCTGTCGGGGAACACCGGCTTCGTCGAGGACCTGTGCTCCGCGGTCGAGGCGGCCGGCGGCTCCGCGCTGCCGGTGTTCACCTCGAGCCTGCGCACGGTGGACGAGGGCCTGCTCGAGACGCTGCGCGCGGCCGACGCCCTGGTGGTCACCGTGCTCGCCGCCGGCGGCGCCCGGCCGGCCACCGCGCAGGCCGGCGGGGACGACGGCGCCTGGGACGTCGGAGCGCTCGCGTCGCTCGACGTGCCGGTGATCCAGGGCCTGTGCCTGACCCGCTCCCGCGAGGAGTGGCTGGCCGACGACGACGGGCTCTCCCCGCTCGACGTGGGCAACCAGGTCGCCATCCCGGAGTTCGACGGCCGGCTGATCAGCGTGCCGTTCTCCTTCAAGGAGACCGACGCCGACGGGCTGACCACCTACGTGGCCGACCCCGAGCGGGCGGCGCGGGTCGCCGGCACCGCCGTCGCGCACGCCCGGCTGCGGCACACCCCGCCCGGCGAGCGGCGGATCGTCGTGATGCTGTCGGCGTACCCGACCAAGCACTCGCGGATCGGCAACGCCGTCGGCCTGGACACCCCCGCCTCGGTGGTGCGGCTGCTGGCTGCCATGTCGGGGGCGGGCTACGACATCGGCCCGTTCGACGGGACGGGCGCGCTACCCGGCGTCGCGGACCTGGACGGCGACGCGCTCGTGCACGCCCTGATCGCCGCAGGCGGTCAGGACGCCGACTGGCTGACCTCCGAGCAGCTGTCCGGCCAGCCGGTGCGGATCGCCGCCGCCGAGTACCGCGCGTTCTTCGAGACACTCCCCGAGGACCTGCGCGCGGCGATGGTGGAGCACTGGGGGCAGCCGCCGGGGTCGCTGTTCGTCGACGAGACCGACGACTCGATCGTCTTCGCCGCCCTGCGCGCCGGCAACGTCGTCGTCATGGTGCAGCCGCCGCGCGGCTTCGGCGAGAACCCCATCGCGATCTACCACGACCCCGACCTGCCGCCCAGCCACCACTACCTGGCCGCCTACTGGTGGCTGCGGTCGGTCTTCGGCGCGCACGCGCTGGTGCACGTCGGCAAGCACGGCAACATGGAGTGGCTGCCCGGCAAGACCGTGGGGCTGTCGGCCTCCTGCGCGCCCGACGCCGCGATCGGCGACCTGCCGCTGGTCTACCCGTTCCTGGTCAACGACCCGGGCGAGGGCTCGCAGGCCAAGCGCCGGGCGCACGCCACGCTGGTCGACCACATGGTGCCGCCGATGGCCCGTGCGGAGACCTACGGCGACATCGCCCGGCTGGAGCAGCTGCTCGACGAGCACGCCAACGTCGCGGCGATGGACCCGGCGAAGCTGCCGGCCGTCCGCGCGCAGATCTGGACGCTGCTGCAGGCCGCGAAGCTCGACTCCGACCTGGGCCTCAACGAGCGCCCGGAGGACGACCACTTCGACGAGATGATCCTGCACGTCGACGGGTGGCTCTGCGAGATCAAGGACTCGCAGATCCGCGACGGCCTGCACGTGCTCGGCTCCCCGCCCGAGGGCGACGACCGGGTCGGCCTGGTACTGGCGATGCTGCGGGCCCGGCAGATCTGGGGCGGTTCGGTCGCACTGCCGGGACTGCGGGAGGCGCTCGGGCTGACCGAGGACGGCACCGCGGGCCTGCGCGCGACCGACGCCGTCGAGGAGCTGGCGATGGCGCTCGTGTCGGGGATGGAGTCGGCGGGTTGGACCCCGGGCGCCGTGGACGGCGTCGTCCGTTCGGTGCTGGGCCGGGAGGACGCCGGCGTCGCCGCGGTGCTCCGGTTCGCCGTCGACGAGGTCGTGCCGCGGCTGGCCCGCACCACCGACGAGCTCGACGCCACGCTGCACGCCCTCGACGGCGGCTACGTGCCGGCCGGCCCCTCGGGCTCGCCGCTGCGCGGGCTGGTCAACGTGCTGCCGACCGGGCGCAACTTCTACTCGGTCGACCCGCGCGCGGTGCCCTCGCGGCTGGCGTGGGAGACCGGCCAGGCGATGGCCGAGTCCCTCGTCGCCCGCTACCGGGCCGACACCGGCGAGTACCCGCGCTCGGTCGGGCTGTCGGTCTGGGGGACGTCGGCGATGCGCACCTCCGGGGACGACGTCGCCGAGGTGCTGGCCCTGCTCGGCGTCCGGCCGGTGTGGGACGACGCCTCCCGCCGGGTGACCGGCCTGGAGCCGATCCCGCTCGACGAGCTGGGCCGGCCCCGGATCGACGTGACCGTGCGGATCAGCGGCTTCTTCCGGGACGCCTTCCCGCACGTGGTGACGATGCTGGACGACGCGGTGACGCTGGTGGCGGGGCTGTCGGCCGAGGGCGACGACCAGAACTTCGTGCGCGCCCACGTCGACGCCGACCTGGCCATCCACGGCGACCGCCGCCGCGCCACCACCCGGGTCTTCGGCTCCAAGCCCGGCGCGTACGGGGCCGGGCTGCTGTCGCTGATCGACAGCCGCAACTGGCGCGGGGACGCCGACCTCGCGGAGGTGTACGCGGTGTGGGGCGGCTATGCCTACGGCCGGGACCTCGACGGCGTGGCGGCGCGGCCGGACATGGAGGCGGCCTACCGGCGGATCGCGGTGGCGGCCAAGAACGTCGACACCCGCGAGCACGACATCGCCGACTCCGACGACTACTTCCAGTACCACGGCGGGATGGTCGCCACGGTCCGGGCGCTGACCGGGTCCGCGCCGCGGGCCTACATCGGCGACTCGACCCGGCCGGAGTCGGTGCGCACCCGGTCGCTGGGGGAGGAGACCGCGCGGGTGTTCCGGGCGCGGGTGGTCAACCCCAAGTGGCTGGCCGCCATGCGCCGGCACGGCTACAAGGGCGCCTTCGAGCTGGCCGCGACGGTCGACTACCTGTTCGGCTACGACGCCACGACCGGCGTGGTCGACGACTGGATGTACGAGAAGCTGACCGAGACCTACGTGCTCGACCCGGAGCAGCGGGAGTTCTTCGAGCAGTCCAACCCGTGGGCGCTGCACGGCATCGCCGAGCGGCTGCTGGAGGCCGTGGACCGCGGGATGTGGGCGGAGCCGGACCCGGCGCTGCTCGCCGAGCTCCGGCAGGCCTACCTCGACACCGAGGGTGACCTGGAGGGCGGGGAGACGCCGGCCCAGCAGAGCGCGCCGGCCTGAGCGCGGCCGGTCCCTCCGGCTGGGCTCACTCCAGCTCGACGACGACGGGCGCGCGGTGGCGCCCGGGACCGGCGGCCACCCAGGCGTCCAGGACCGGCTCGGCGTCGGCCGGGAACGCCGAGATGCCGATGGTCCGGCCGGTGTCCGCCGGCGGGACGGCCGGGTGGTCGTGCGCCCCGACGCTGCCGCGCGAGCAGGCCTCGCACAGGTGGTGCACCGCCGAGGTCCAGTCCTCGGCGACCACCCCGGCGTCCTCCAGGGCGGACAGCAGCGCCGCGACGTCCTGGTCCGCCGCGGTGACGACGACGCTGAGCGTGGGACGCGGGGACCGCTCCCAGAGCTCGATCTCGTCGAACACCGGCAGCTCCTCGTCCCCCAGCCGGCGGGTGCCTTCCGGGACGCCGTCGTGCAGGACGACGTCCCGGTGGCGGTGGCCCGACGCGGGCAGCGGCACGCTGAGCACCTCGATCCGGGCCGGGTCGATCCGCCGCCCCCACACCACCTCGGTGTCCCACGTGCGGCCGTCGACCCGGACGGGTGTCTGACCGCGGTACCGCGGTGGTGGGTTCAGGCGCAGCGGGCTCGGGCCGAGGTCGGCGGCGACCGGACCGTCCGTGGGACCGTCCGTGGGTCCGTCCGCGGGGCCGTCGGTCGGTCTGTCCGTGGCGCCGTCCACCGTGGCGCCGTACGCCGTCCACGCCGCGCGCGCGGTGCGCCAGTCCCGCCGTGCGGTGGCCGCGATGCCGAGGTTCCAGGCCGCCGGTTCCCCGGCACGGCGCTCGGCCGGGATGAGGTCCAGCGCGCGCTGGAGGAGGTCTGGCTCGCGACCCAGTCGCGCCGCCGCTTGGCGAACAGCCCGCGGTCGTTCCACATCTCGCGGACGTCCGGGTCCCGCCGGAGCACCTCCGCGGCGAGGGCGTCGGCCTCGCCCGCACGTGCTGCGTCCGCAGCAGTACCGGCGTCCTCGACGGTGCCGTCGTCCGCGAGGTCGGTGTCGAGCTCCGCGTAGCGGTCCAGCAGCTGGTCCAGCGACAGCCGGCGGAGGTCCCGGACTCCCGTGTCCGCCGAGCGGCGACGGCCGAAGCGCATCCCGCCATGGTGGGGCACGCGAGGAGTGGTCGCACTGCGGAGCGTGACGACCCGCCGTCGGCCCGTCCGGGTGAGGGGACGGCTGCCCCGCGCCGGGTACGGAGCCCGACATGAGCATCCTGAACCGACTGATGGGCACTGCAGAAGGCGCTGCGCGCGGAGCCGCCCGTGGCGGCCGCGGGGCGGCCCGTCCCACGCGGGGCATGGGCCGCACCACCGGCATGAACGCCGGCCGGCGGATGGGTCGCGGCCGCGCCGCGACGCCGGCCACCCCTGGTGGTCTCGGCGGACTGGTGAGCGGACTGCTCCGCCGCCGCTGACGACACCCTCCGGGGCGGGTCCCCGGAGGTCGAGGCCAGGCACAGGCCAGGCCAGGGGGCTAGACGAGGGCGGCGGCGACCAGCAGCACGACGGTCGCCGCCGTCTCGCCCATCGCGCCCATCACGTCCCCGTTCACCCCGCCGAGCCGGGCGCTGGCACGCGCCCGCAACGCCTCGGCGGCCAGCAGTCCCACCGCCGCTGCCACGAGCAGCCGCCAGGCCAGGTCCGGTCCGCTGACCAGCCACCCCGCGCCGCCGACGAGCGCGGCCGCCACCAGGACCCAGCCCGCCAGCCACGGCACCGACACCGTGCCGGCCACCGCCCGGCCCAGCGACGACCCCTCGGCCGTGGGCACCCCGGGGAGGCCGGCCCGCGTCATCACCAGCCGCGCGACCACGACCGCCGTCCACAGTGCGACCCAGCCGCCGTCTCCGGCGAGCAGCGCCGCGCCCGCGGTGACCTGCAGCAGGAGCGTGAGCACCAGGGTGAGCACGCCGAAGGGCCCGACGTCGCCCTGCCTCATCACCTGCAGCGCGCGCTCGCGGCCCCGCAGCGGGCCCAGCCCGTCGGCGGTGTCGGCCAGACCGTCCAGGTGCAGGCCACGGGTGAGCGCGGCCAGCACGGCGACGTCGACCACCGCGCCGGTCAGCGGCGAGACCAGCCGGCTGCCCGCCACGGCAGCGCCGGTGGCGAGCCCACCCAGCGCCAGCCCGACCAGCGGTGCCCACGGCAGCACGCCCCGCGCGGAGGTCGCGGCACCGGCCGGTACGCGCAGCACGGTGAGCAGCGCCGCGGACTCCAGCGGCCCGGTCCACGGCCGGCGCCGGCCCGGCCCGCTCACCGCAGGCGCTGCGGCAACCCGGCGACGACGAACCACACCTCGTCGGCGGTGCCGGCCAGCCGCTGGTTGACCTCGCCCAGGGTGTCCCGGAACAGCCGCCCGGCACGCGTCTCGGGCACCACGCCCAGCCCCACCTCGTCGCTCACGGCCACGACGTGGGCCGGGGTCATCGTCCAGGCGTTCACCAGGGCGTCGCAGCGGCCGGCCAGCCGCTGCGACGCCTCCGGCGAGTCGGTCCACACCCCGGTCTCGTCCATGAGGGCGGCCACCCACGTGGTCACGCTGTCGACCAGGACGGTGCCGCCGCGCAGGAGGTCGCTGGGTGCGGTGGTCTCCAGCGTGGTCCACGCGGCCGGGCGTCGCGCACGGTGAGCGGCGATCCGCGCCGCCCACTCGGCGTCACCGGGCACCGGGGCCGAGGCGGCCAGGTAGACGACGTCGGCCCGGTCGGCGACCAGCGACTCCGCGTGCGCGGACTTCCCCGACCGCGATCCGCCGAGCACCAGCACCCGGCTCACCGGCAGATCTCCAGGCGGGTGACCGTGCCGTTGTGCGGGGTGATCGCCGGCATCGCGTCCGGGCCGAGTCCGCCCGCGACCGCCTGCGCGGCACGGATGGTGTCGCCGTGCGTGACCAGGGCGACGACGTCGGCGGGACGCTCGGCGCAGAGGTGTTCCAGGTAGGCGGCGACCCGGCCGTGCAGCTCCGCGAGGCTCTCCCCGCCCTCGGCCGCCCAGTGCGGATCGGTCCAGTCCACGACGTCCCACAGCTCCCGCGAGGGTCGCCCCTCCAGCACGCCGTAGCCCTGCTCGCGCAGCGCCGGCGTGGTGCTCATGGTCAGCCCCGTCGCCCGGGCGCAGTGCTCGGCGGTCTGCACCGCCCGGTGCAGGTCGCTGGAGACGAGCACCCCCGGCGCCAGCCCGGCCAGCTCACGGGCGGCCGAGGCGGCCTGTGCGTGGCCGAGGTCGGTGAGCGGTACGCCGGCGGTCTGGCCCTGCAGCAGCCCGGCCGCGTTCCACTCGCTCTGCCCGTGGCGGACCAGCAGGAGGGTGAGCGGTCGGGACATGGCAGGCGCAGCGTAGTCGGGCGCCCGGCCGGTGCCGTGCCGCCGGACCAGGGGTCGTCGGTCGAGGGGTCGTCGGTCGAGGGGTCGTCGGTCGAGGGGTCGTCGGTCCAGGTGCCGCCGCCGGATCGAGTGCCGCCTGGTCGGGTGCCGCTGGACAGGTGCCGCTCCGGCGAGGACCCCGACGCGTGCGCCGTGGGGCCTCGTACCGTCGTCGCCGTGAGCATCCCCGTCCGCCCCGGCGCCCCGGCCGCCCCGCGCACCGCCGCACCCGACCCGCTGGCCCCGCTGCTGGACCTGCCGGGGGTCCGGGACGCCGCCGAGGCGGCCCGGTCGGCGATCGACCGGTTGCTGCGGCACCGGCTCATGCGCAACCGGTCGGCCGAGGTGAGCGCCGAGTCCGCGCTGCGGGGCGCCCGCGCCTCGGCCGCCCTCGAGGGGGTCGACGTCCCGCTGGCCGACGTCCGCGCCGGCGGGGTCGACGACCCGGTCGTGCAGGGCGCGCTGCGCGCATCGGTGGCGCTGGGCTCTCTCGTCGAGACGTGGTCCCGCGCGCCCGGCCAGGTGCTGGCCCGCCTGCACGTGCTGGCGGCCGCCGACCTCGCCGACTCCGCCGACCTCGGCCGGCCCGGACCGCACGCGGGCCCGCGGCTGTCGGGCCTGTTCGGCGTGGTGACCGGGGCCAGCACGGTGCCGGCCGTCCTGGTCGCCGGGCTGGTGCACGGCGAACTGGCAGCGCTGGCGCCCTTCGGCACGGCCGACGGCGTCGTGGCGCGGGCCGCCGGGCGGCTCACCGGCATCGACCGTGGCCTCGACCCCAAGGCCGTCTCCGTGCCCGAGGTGGGCTTCGCCGAGCTGGGTCGCGAGGCCTACGCCGAGGCGCTGGCCGGGTACGCGTCGGGCGAGCCCGGGGGAGTGGCCGCGTGGCTGGTGCA
Source organism: Blastococcus sp. CPCC 205250 (assembly GCF_019799925.1). Classification (GTDB taxonomy): domain Bacteria; phylum Actinomycetota; class Actinomycetes; order Mycobacteriales; family Geodermatophilaceae; genus Trujillonella. Next base: position 29,446 of record NZ_JABGCG010000001.1, read on the forward strand.
CTGCTGCCGCGCCACCGAGCACGGCGCCGTCGAGGGCCTGGCCGTGGCCGAGGCGATCATGCGCGGCTGACCGCTGCCCCGCGCGGGCGTACGGGCCCAGCAGGTGGCGACGTCCCGCTGCGGGCGGCGTCGATCGGCGCGTCAGGCGCCGCGGCGGCGCCGTCGTCCGGGGACGGGCGTGGGAGCCGCGGGAACGGCGGCCTCGCGCAGCGCGCGACGGCGGGCGTACCAGGCCAGCCCCACGACGGCGGCGCCGACGCCCATCGCGGCGCCGGTCACGACCGGCGCCGTCGGCACCGCGAAGCGCGAGCGCATGGACACCGGGCGGCTGAAGGTCAGCACCGGCCAGCCCCGCTCGACCGCGGCCCTGCGCAGCCCGCGGTCGGGGTTGACCGCGGTCGGGTGGCCGACGGCCGACAGCATGGGCAGGTCGGTGACGGAGTCGCTGTAGGCGTAGCAGTCGGCCAGGTCGTAGCCGCTCTCGGCGGCCACCTCGCGCATAGCGACGGCCTTGTTCTCCGCGTAGGCGTAGAAGTCGATCTCGCCGGTGTAGCGGCCGTCCACGGTGACCATGCGGGTGGCGACCACCCGGTCGGCCCCGAGCATCTCGCCGATCGGCGCCACCATCTCGGCGCCGCTGCTGGAGACGATGACGATCTCCCGCCCGGCGGCGCGGTGCTCCTCGATCAGGTCGGCGGCCTCGGCGTAGACGAGCGGGTCGACGATCTCGTGGAGGGTCTCCCGGACGATCTCGTGCACGGTCGCGACGTCCCACCCGGTGCACATCCGGGTGATCTGCGAGCGCATCCGCTCCATCTGGTCGGCGTCCGCGCCGGCCAGCGAGAAGACGAACTGGGCGTAGGCGCCCTTGAGCACGGTCCGCCGGTTGATCAGCCCGCCCTCGAAGAACGGACGCCCGAAGGCCAGGGTGCTGGACTTGGCGATGATCGTCTTGTCCAGGTCGAAGAACGCCGCTGCGCGGGTCACGGTTCACGACTGTAGGGGGACACCCCGGGTGTGACGGAGGCCATGCCGCTGTCCACACCCGTTCGGGTCATCCACAGATCACACCGGCCACTCGCGACCCCGCCCGCCCCGCCGTGAGCTGGCCGGGTGTCCGCACCCAGCCGCGCCCGCCCCCTGCTCGTGAGTGCCGACGAGGAGCTGCTCGACGAGGCCCTCCGGCTCCTGGCCGCCGCCGGCGCCGAGCCGGAGGTCGCCACCGCCGGCCCGGCGCTGCGGCGGGCGCACCGCGAGGCGCCGCTGGTGCTGCTGGGCGCCGACGTCCTCGGCACCGGACCGGTCCGCGCCCTGCCGCGCCGGCCCGGTGTCGTGGTGGTGGCCCGCGCCGACCTGCCACCCGCCGGCTGGGCCGCCGCCGTCGAGCTCGGCGTCGAGCGGGTGGCGGTCCTGCCCGGTGACGAGGCGTGGGTGCTGCAGCGGGCCGGGACGGCGCTGCGCGACCCGGTGGACCGGGGCCGGCTGGTCGTGGTGGGCGGCGCCTGCGGTGGTGCCGGCGCCAGCACCCTGGCCGCCGCGGTGGCGCTCGTCGCGGCGGCCGAGGGCGGGCGGGGGGCGCTGCTGGTCGACGGCGACCCCTTCGGGGGCGGACTGGACCTGCTCGTGGGCGCGGAGGGTGTCGAGGGGCTGCGCTGGCCCGACCTCGACGGGCTGCGCGGCCGGGTCTCCGGGGAGGCGGTCATGGCCGCCCTGCCCACGGTCGGCGGGGTCGGGGTCCTGGCCGCCTCCCGCTCGGCCGCCGCGCCGCCGTCCGCGGAGGCCGTCGCGGCCGTGGTGGAGGCAGGCCGCTCGGGCGGCTGGCCGGTGGTCGTCGACCTGTCCCGGAGCCCGGGGCCGGCCGGCGCCGCCGTCACCGAGGCAGTGCTCGCCGACGCCGACCTCGCCGTGCTCGTGGTGCCGGCCCGGGTGCGCGCCGCCTGCGCGGCCCACGTCCTGGTGGACGGCGATCCCGGCGGGGGCCTGGCGGCCTGGGGGGCTGCGCAGCTGGTCGTGCGCCCGGTCCGGGATAGGCTGGCCGCCGCGGAGGTGGCCGGCGTGGTGGGGCGGCCGGTGCTCGCCGAGCTGTCCCACGACCGGTCGGTGGTCCGGCGGGCGGAGCGGGGCGAGCCCCCACACACCGGCCGGCGCACCCCGACGGGAGGCGCTGCGCGGGCGGTGCTCGCCGCGCTGCCCGCGGGGGTGGGCGCGTGACCGGCTCTGTCGGCCCCGTCACCGGCCCCGTCACCGGCCCCGTCACGGGCACCGGTCCGCCGGGCCGGGGTGCCGCCGGGCCGCCGCTGGTGGAGCGGGTCCGGGCACGGCTGGCCACCGGACCGGCGGCACCGAGCCGGTCGGCGGTCGCCGCGCTGGTGCGCGAGGAGGCGGGGAGCCTGGCCGGCGACGCCACGGTCCTCTCGGCCGTCCGCGCGGCGGTCGACGAGCTGTCCGGGGCCGGTCCCCTGGAGGAGTTGCTGCGCGCGCCCGGCACCAGCGACGTCCTGGTCAACGGCCCGGACGAGGTGTGGGTCGACCGCGGCGCGGGGCTGGAGCGCGCCGCCGTCCGGTTCCCCGACGACGACGCGGTCCGCCGGCTGGCGGTCCGGCTGGCCGCTGCGGCCGGCCGGCGCCTGGACGACGCGGCCCCCTGGGTCGACGCAGGCCTGCCCGACGGCACCCGGCTGCACGCGGTGCTGTCGCCGGTGTCCGCGCGCGGTACCTGCCTGTCCCTGCGGGTGCTCCGCCGCTGCTCGCTGGGCCTGGACGACCTCGCCGACCGCGGCACGCTGCCGGGGGAGTCCGGCGCGCTGTTGCGGGCCGTCGTCGCCGCCCGGCTGGCCTTCCTCGTCACCGGGGGCACCGGCTCGGGGAAGACCACGCTGCTGTCGGCGCTGCTCGGCCTGGTCGACCGCGGGGAGCGGATCGTGGTCTGCGAGGACGCTCCCGAGCTGACCCCCGACCACCCGCACGTCGTCGGCCTCGTCACCCGCCCACCCAACGTCGAGGGCGTCGGCGCCGTGGGGCTGCGCGACCTGGTCCGCCAGGCCCTGCGGATGCGCCCCGACCGGCTGGTGGTCGGCGAGGTCCGCGGCGCGGAGGTCACCGACCTCCTGGCCGCGCTGAACACCGGCCACGACGGCGGGTGCGGGACCCTGCACGCCAACCGGTCCGCCGAGGTGCCCGCCCGGCTCGAGGCCCTCGGTGTCGCGGCCGGCTTGGACCGCCCGGCGGTGCACAGCCAGGCCGCCGCGGCCCTCGCCGTCGTGGTGCACCTGCGCCGCACCGCCGGGGTGCGCCGGGTCGAGGAGCTGGGCGTCGTCCGCCGGGCCGGTGACCTCGTCGTGGTGGAACCGGCCTGGCGGGCCGACGGAGCCGACTGCCCCGGTCGCCGCCGGCTCGACGAGCTCGTGGGCGCCGGTGGCGTGGGATGACCGGGTCGTCCGGGATGGGGCCCGCCGTGCCGCTCCTGGTGGCCGCCGCCCTGCTGCTGTGGCCGGGACGACCGGCCCGGACGCGCATCGGGGTGCCGGCCGGTGCCCGGCGGACGGCGTCGTGGGACGCGCTGCCCGCACCGGCGGGCGCCGCCGCGCTGGCGGCGTTGTGCGCCGGCCTGGCGAGCACCCCGCTGGTCGCGGCGCTGGCGGGGGCGACCGCGGCCGCCGCGGTCACGACCCGGCGGCGGGGTCGTCGAGCTGCGGCCGAGGAGGAGCGGATCGCCGCGCTCACCGAGGCGCTCGGGGCCCTCGCCGCGGAACTGCGCAGCGGGCGCCCGCTCGACGACGCCGCCGCCGCGGCCGCCGCCGCGTGCGGCGACCCGGCAGGCGCCGATGCGGTGGTCCGGGCGGTGCGTGCGCCGGGCTCGGTCCCCGCCCCCACAGCGGACGCCGGCGCCCTCGAGGCGGCGGTGGCCCGGCTGGCCGCCGGCGTGCAGCTGAGCGTCCGCACCGGCTGCTCCCTGGCCGCGGTGGTCGGTGCGGTCGAGGACGACCTCCGCGCCCGTGCCCGGCACCGGCTGGACCTGCGGTCGGCACTCGCGGGGCCGCGGGCGAGTGCGGCCCTGCTGGCCGGCCTGCCGGTGCTGGCCCTGCTCATGGGCAGCGGGATCGGCGCCGACCCGTGGGGTGTCCTGACCACGACCGGCACCGGCCAGGTGCTGCTCCTGGTCGGCGTGGCCCTGGAGGCGGCGGGGCTCGCCTGGACCGCGCGACTGGTCCGCCGGGTGGCCCGGTGACCCCGGACGTCGCCCTGGTCGCGGTCTGCGCTCTGGCTGCGGCGGCGCTGCTCCTCTGGTCCCCGTCACCCGGGCGGGCCCGGGTCCGTGCGCTGGTGCGGGCGCGGGCGCCGGCTCCCCAGCAGTCGGCCGGTGGCACGTCGGGAGGTCCGCGCGTGCGGGCGCTGCTCACCGCCGCGGCCGGCGCGGGCACGTTCCTGCTGCTCGGTGGCGTGCCGGGAGTGGTCGGCGGCCTGGGCGTCGCCGTCGGGATCGACCGGCTGCTCCGCCGGTCCGGCGGTGCCGAGGTCCGGCGGGCGCACGATGCGCTGGAGGACGAGCTGCCCGTGGCCTGCGACCTGCTCGCCGTGTGCCTGACCGCCGGGCTGCCCGTCGGTGGCGCGCTCGCCGCCGTGGCCACCGCTCTCCCGGGACCGCTGGGTGCCGAGCTCGCCGCGGTCGCCGGCCGCTACCGCCTCGGCTCGGCCGCCCGGGCGGCCTGGGCGGGCGTGCCGCCACCCGTGGCCGGCCTCGGCCGCATCGTGTCGCGCGCCGGGGAGTCCGGCTCGACGGTGGCCGTCGCGCTGCACGCCCTCGCCGCCGACTCGCGGGCCGCCCTCCGCGGCCGGACGGAGGCGGGGGTCCGCGCGGTCGGCGTCTGGGTGCTCGCCCCGTTGGGGGCGTGCTTCCTCCCCGCCTTCGTCTGCCTGGGCGTCGCCCCGGTGGTGCTCGGCATCGCGGCGGACGTCCTGCCGTGAGCACCCGCCGCGATCCACAACCGGCAGCCCTCTCCACAGACCCCGCCGCTCGGTGGATCCGGACCGCCGGGGCCGCGACGGTCGACGAGGCGGCCCGGACGGCGGGCCCGATCCCAGGAGGACCCATGACCACCGCACCCATGACCACGGCACCCATGACCACAGCACCCATGACCCGAGGACCCATGAGCGCGGTCCACGCGACCCACCCCGATGCCGCCGGCGTCGCAGCAGCCGGGTCCGCGCCCCCCGACGGCAGGCCGCCGGCGCGCGGTCGGCTCGCCCGCGGGTGGGCGAGGCTGGTCGCAGAGCCGGAGGCGGGGATGAGCACCGCCGAGTACGCGGTCGGCACGATCGCCGCCTGCGCCTTCGCCGCGGTGCTCTACAAGGTGGTGACCGGCGGGTCGATCGTCACCGCGCTCGGCGACCTGGTCGCCTCCGCGCTGGCCACGCTCTCCTGACCGTGGGCGTCCGGCGGCGGGTGGCCCGGGGGAGGGTGGTCGGGCTGCGGGTGGCCCGGCTCCGGCTCCGTGGCCAGGCCGGCATGGTCACGGCCGAGACCGCGGTGGTGCTCCCGGTGCTGCTGCTGGTCCTGGCCGGCGCGATCGCCGCACTCACGGTCGTGGGCGCGCACCTGCGCTGCCTGGACGCCGCACGGGAGGGCGCCCGTGCCGCCGCTCGGGGCGATGACGCCGCCGAGGTGCGGGCGGTGGCCGCCCGGGCCGCCCCCGAGGGAGCGACGACGACCGTGGCGCTGGCCGAGGGCAGGGTCGAGGTGACGGTCACGGCCGAGGTCGCGCCGCTCGGGCCGGTGTCGCCGGCGGTGGAGGTCAGCGCGAGCGCGGTCGCGGAGCTGGAACCGGGGGCGGTGCCGGCGGTGTCCGGATGAGTGCCGGCCGCACCGTCCCCGGCGGGGAACGGGGCTCGGCGACGGTGTGGGTCATCGCCCTCGGCGGCGTCCTCGCGGGGATCGGGCTGGCCGCCGTCCTCGTCGGCGCCGCGGTCACCGCCCGCCACCGGGCCACGGCCGCGGCGGACCTGGCCGCGCTGGCCGGCGCGGGCCGGGCGGTCGTGGGCGATCCCGCGGCCTGCGCCGTCGCGGCGGAGGTGGCGCAGGCCAACGGGGCGTCCCTGCACTCGTGTGCGGTCGGCGGCGGCGCGGTCGTGGCCGTGTCCGTCGAGGTCGCGGTGCGGCTGGGACCGCTGGGCACCCGCCACGCCCGGGCCGATGCCCGCGCCGGTCCCGTGGCCCCCGGCGCGGAGTCAGAAGACGAGGTCGTCCACGGCCTCGGCGGTGCCGGGGCGGGTGCCGTCGCCGACCGCGTCGGTCGGGCCCACCCCGGCGTCGTCCACCCCGGCGTCGCGCTCGGCGGGCTCCGCGACCTCGTCCCCGGGGCGCTGTCCGGTGGCATCGCCGTCCGGCGTCCCGTGCAGACCGGTGCGGTCCTCGGCGGCGGCGAGCTCGTCGAGCACCACGTCCAGGACGCGCACGGCGCCGGCCTTGTCCAGGGGGTCGTTGCCGTTGCCGCACTTGGGCGACTGCACGCAGGAGGGGCAGCCGCTCTCGCACTCGCAGCTCGCGATGGTCGCGCGGGTCGCCTGCAGCCACCGCCGCAGGACGGCGAACCCCCGCTCGGCGAAGCCAGCACCGCCCGGGTGGCCGTCGTAGACGAAGATCGTCGCCGCGCCGGTGTCCGGGTGGACCGCCGTGGACAGGCCGCCGAGGTCCCAGCGGTCGCAGGTCGCCAGCAGCGGCAGGATCCCGATCGCGGCGTGCTCGGCGGCGTGCAGTGCACCGGGCAGCGTCGCGTCGTCCACCTCGGCGTGGTCGATCGCCCGCTCGTCGAGCGTCAGCCAGACCGCGCGGGTGCGCAGCTGGCGGGGCGGGAGGTCCAGCGGGAACTCGGCGAGGACCTCGCCGCTGCCCTGACGCCGGCGCTGGTAGGCGACCACCTGGTTGACCACGTCGACGACGCCGGTGTGGGCGGTGACCGTGCGCAGCCGGCGCGACCGGTCGACGTCCACCACCGACAGGTCCGTGACGTCGCGTGCCACGGTGGTCCACTCCGGGGACTCCGGGTGCACCACCGCGCAGGCGTCGTCGACGTCGAACTCGTCCACCACGAAGGTCTCGCCGCGGTGCACGTACAGCGCACCGGTGTGCACGGTCGAGTGGGCGGCCCCCCCGTCGACGGTGCCCAGCAGCCGTCCGGTGGCTCCCTCGATGATCGACACCGGTGCCAGGCCGTCGCCGCGGATGTCCACGTCGGGCCGCCCGCGCCCGGCCCAGTACCAGCCGGTCGGCCGCCGCCGGAGGAGTCCCTCGGCGACGAGTTCCTCCACCCGCGCCTCGGCCACGGCGCCCCCGAAGTCGGCCAGGTCGGCCGGCACGAGGGGGAGTTCCGCCGCGGCACAGCACAGCTGCGGACCGAGCACGTACGGGTTGCTCGGGTCGGTGACCGTCGCCTCCACGGGCCGGCCGAACACCGCGCGCGGGTGGTGGGCGAGGTAGTGGTCCAGCGGGTCGTCCCGGGCCACGAAGACGACCAGCGACTCCCGCTGGGCCCGGCCGGCGCGGCCCGCCTGCTGCCACAGCGAGGCCAGCGTCCCGGGGTAGCCGGCGAGCACCACGGCGTCCAGGCCGGCGATGTCGATGCCGAGCTCTAGGGCGTTGGTCGTCGCCACCCCGAGCAGCTGACCGGAGGAGAGGGAGCGCTCGAGCTCCCGGCGTTCCTCGGGCAGGTAGCCGCCGCGGTAGGAGTCGACCCGCGCGGCCAGGTCGGCGCGCCCGCGCTCGACGAGCACCCGCCGCGCCTGGTCGGCGACCGACTCCGCGCTGCGCCGCGAGCGGACGAACGCCAGGGTGCGTGCCTCCCGCTCCACCAGGTCGGCGAGCAGGGATGCGGTGTCGTGGGCGGCCGATCGGCGCAGTGGTGCGCCGTGCTCGCCCAGCCGTTCGGTCAGCGGCGGCTCCCACAGCGCGAACGTGGCCCCCGGGCGCGGCGAGCCGTCGTCGGTCACGGCGACGACGGGCCCGCCCACCAGCCGCCCGGCCGCTCCGGCGGGGTCGCTGACGGTGGCCGAGGCCAGCACGAACACCGGCTCGGCGCCGTAACGGCGGCAGATCCGGCGCAGGCGGCGGAGCACGTGCCCCACGTGCGAGCCGAACACGCCCCGGTAGGCGTGGCACTCGTCGACGACGACGTAGGCCACCCGGCGCAGCGTGGAGGACCACTTCTGGTGGGCCGGCAGCACGCCGCGGTGCAGCATGTCCGGGTTGGTGACGATCCACCGCGAGTGCCGGCGGACCCAGTCGCGCTCCTCGCCGGGGGTGTCGCCGTCGTAGGCCGCGGGGCGCACCGAGGGGTCGGCCAGCGCGGCCACCGACGCCAGCTGATCGCGGGCCAGCGCCTTGGTGGGCGCCAGGTAGAGCACGCACGCGCGGTCGTCCTCGGCCAGCCGGCTCAGTGCGGGCAGTTGGTAGGCCAGCGACTTGCCCGAGGCGGTGCCGGTCGCGACGACCACCGACGTCCCGTCGTGCGCGAGCTGCGCGGCCTCGACCTGGTGCCGGTACGGCGCGCGCACGCCCTGCTCCTCCAGCCGCCGGCGCAGGTCCGGGGCCACCCACCCCGGCCACGGCAGCGTGCGGCTCTCCCGCACGGGCAGCCGGTGCACGTGGGTGACCGGGTGCTCCTCCTCCGGCGTGCCGGCCAACAGGTCGTCGAGGAGGTCGGCGCCGGGCAGCACCCCGACCGGTGCGGCACGCCCCTCGGGACCGGGGTCCGTGCCGGGAGGGGGAGCCGGCCGGACCGGGTGGAGCGTGGTCACCCCTCCACTGTCACACCTCCCGGCAACCCCGACGGCGGACGGGTGGTCGTGGAGTCGGCACAGCGCGTAACGGTCCGGCTCCGGGACTACCGGAACCAGGTGTGATCTGGCTTACACTCGCGCGGCGTCCGGGCTGGTGGACCGACCCGCCGGCCGGGCGAGACCTCCGCCGTCCGGGGCGCGTGTGTCCCGGCAGTCGCTGACCGCTGGGAGGAACCACATGCCGGAGACCGCTCTGTCGGGCGGGGACGTGGCGCTGGTCGTCGTCGTCCTCGCCATCTCCCTCGCCGCCCTGGCGTTCGCCGCCTACCTGGTCCGGGCCGTCATGGCCGCCGACCAGGGGACGACGACCATGCGGGACATCGCCCGGGCGGTGCAGGAAGGCGCAGCGGCCTACCTGCGCAGACAGTTCCGCACCCTCGCGGTGTTCGCCGTCGTGGTCTTCCTCCTGCTCATCGTGCTGCCCGTCGCCGAGGGCGGCTGGGGCACCAAGCTCGGGCGGGCGGTCTTCTTCCTCGTCGGCGCGCTGTTCTCCGCGGCCGTCGGCTTCATCGGCATGACGCTCGCGACCCGCGGCAACGTCCGGGTGGCCGCGGCCGCGCGTGGCGGCGGGTACGTGCCGGCCTTCCGCATCGCCTACCGCACCGGCGGCGTCGTCGGGATGATCACCATCGGCCTCGGCCTGTTCGGCGCCGCCCTGGCGCTGTTGCTCTTCGACGAGACCGCCCCCGTGGTGCTGGAGGGCTTCGGCTTCGGCGGAGCGCTGCTGGCCATGTTCATGCGCGTCGGCGGCGGCATCTTCACCAAGGCCGCCGACGTCGGGGCCGACCTGGTCGGCAAGGTCGAGGCGGGCATCCCCGAGGACGACCCGCGCAACGCCGCCACCATCGCCGACAACGTGGGCGACAACGTCGGCGACTGCGCGGGCATGGCCGCCGACCTCTTCGAGTCCTACGCCGTCACGCTGGTGGCCGCGCTGATCCTCGGCCAGGTGTTCCTGGGCGCCGACGGCATGGTCTTCCCGCTGGTCGTGGCCGCCATCGGCGTGATCGCCTCGGTCGTCGGGGTGCTCACCAGCAACCCGGGGCGCAACGACTCCAGCGGTCTGGCGCCGATCAACCGGGGGTTCTTCACCTCGGCCGTCGTCTCGCTGGTCCTGGTGGCGGCCGCGTCGTTCACCGTCCTGCCCAGCGTCGCCGACCTCGAGGACACCGTGGTCAGCCCGCAGGTGCTCGGCTTCCTGTCCGTCCTCGTCGGCATCGTGCTGGCCGCGGCGATCCAGCAGCTCACCGGCTACTTCACCGAGACCTCGCGCAAGCCGGTCAAGGACGTCGGCCGCAGCTCGCTCACCGGCCCGGCCACGGTCATCCTCTCGGGCATCTCCCTGGGCCTGGAGAGCGCGGTCTACGCGGCGCTGCTCATCGGCGGCGCGGTGTACCTGGCCTTCCTCATCGGCGGCGGCGCGGCCCTGTACGCGGTGGCCCTCGCCGGCTGCGGACTCCTCACCACCGCCGGCGTCATCGTCTCCATGGACACCTTCGGCCCGGTCAGCGACAACGCCCAGGGCATCGCGGAGATGTCGGGCGACATCGACGAGGAGGGGGCGCGGGTCCTCACCGACCTCGACGCGGTCGGGAACACCACCAAGGCCATCACCAAGGGCATCGCGATCGCCACGGCCGTGCTCGCCGCGACGGCGCTGTTCGGCAGCTACAACGCCCAGGTGCAGGTGGCGCTGGCCGAGGCCGGCTCCAGCCTCGGCGACGCCTTCAGCCTCGTGAACCCGAACAACATCGTCGGCGCGCTGCTCGGTGCCGCGGTGGTGTTCCTGTTCAGCGGTCTGCTGATCAGCGCGGTGTCGCGTGCGGCGGGGCGCGTCGTGTTCGAGGTGCGGGAGCAGTTCCGCACCCACCCCGGGATCATGGACTTCAGCGAGCGGCCCGACTACAGCCGCGTCGTCGACATCTGCACCAAGGACTCCCTGCGCGAGCTGGCCACGCCGGGCCTCATGGCGGTCCTCGCGCCGGTCGCCGTCGGCTTCGGCCTCGGAGTGGGTCCGCTGGCCGCCTACCTGGTCGGGGCCATCGCCGCGGGCACCCTCATGGCGGTGTTCCTCGCCAACTCCGGCGGCGCCTGGGACAACGCCAAGAAGATGGTCGAGGACGGCGCCCACGGCGGGAAGGGCAGCGAGGCGCACGCCGCGACCGTCATCGGCGACACGGTCGGCGACCCGTTCAAGGACACCGCCGGACCGGCGATCAACCCGCTCATCAAGGTCATGAACCTGGTGGCCCTGATCATCTCCCCGGCCGTGGTGAGCCTGTCGTTCGGCGAGGACGCGAACACCGGCATCCGGGTGCTCATCGCCCTCGCCGCGACCGCGGTGATCGTGGCGGCCGTCGTCGTCTCCAAGCGGCGGTCCGTGGTGGTCGGCGGTGCGAGCACCGAGACCTCCGGCGAGCTGACCACGACCGCTCCCTGACGTCACGCCCCGGATCCTGCGGCGACGGGGGCGCCGCGGGATCCGGGGTGCGGCGGGTTGTGGACGGCGCCGGCCGGTGTGGACGGCCGGGGCGCCGGTGGGGCCGGTCCTCCCTAACGTGCCGCGGCGCCGGTCCGTGCGGGCCGGCTCCGTCCGCCGGGAGGTCGCCTCGTGTCCGACAGCATCGCCGTCCAGTTCGCCACCCTCGAGCACCTGGCCGAGGAGCTCGGCGTGCTGGGTGCCGAGCTCGCCGCGGAGGCCGACCTCTGCCGGTCGGCGACCGCCACCATCGGCACCGCGATCGACGGCGAGGCCGGCGCCCGCGCCGGCGAGCTGGGCACCTCCTGGGCGGGCGTGGTGGACCTGCTGGGCCAGGGGGTCGGCGGTGGGGCAGAGCCTGCGGGCCGCGGTGCAGTCCTACCGGGTGCACGAGGCGGCCCTGGCCGACCGCCACCTGTACGCGGCGGCCGGGGTGCCGGTCCCGTGAGCACCTCGACGCTGGTGTCCCTCGCGTCCTGGGACCCCCGGATGCTCGGCAACGCGGTCGGCACCCTGGGCGCGGTCGGTGAGCGGCTGGTGTCCTGGCGGGCCCGGGTGGAGGACGTCGGCCGGACCCTCGAGGCGACCGAGTGCTGGGAGGGCCCCGCGGGTCAGGCGGCCGCGGGCGCGCTGCGCCGGGTGTCCGGCGTCGTCACGGAGGTCACCGCCGTGCTGACCCGGTCCCTCGTCGACGCCGACCGCATGGTGGTGGCCGCCCGCACCGCGAGCGACCTGGCCGGCGAGGCCCTGGCGGCAGCAGCGGCGATCCCGGCCGTCCTGGACGACCGCGGCGAGCTGGGCCCGCTGCCGGCCGTGCCGCTGGGCTCCTCAGCCGACCCGGCGCAGGCGCTGGAGCAGCAGTACGACGCGGCCGCCGAGCAGGCACAGGCGGCGGCGCGGGTGACCGAGTGGGCCCGCGGGGCGCTGCAGTCGGCCGACCAGGCCGCCGCGGCCGCCGCCGACGCGGTCGCCGTCCTCGGCGGGAGCCTGGGGACCGCCGGCGGGTCCGTGCCCGCGGGCTACCTGGACCTGGTGGCGCACGTCGGGCCCGGGACGGCCGCGCCGGTCCCGCCACCGCCCGACCCGCCGGGCGTGGCCGCCTGGTGGGCGGCCATGTCCGAGGAGCAGCGGCGGCGCTGGATCGAGGACTCACCGGGCCTGGTCGGGGTGCTCGACGGCGTGCCCGCGTGGGCGCGGGACCAGGCCAACCGCCTGGTCCTCGACCGCGTGCTGCCCGGCGACCCGGGGTTCGCGGTCGCGGTGGCGACGGCGAACGAGATCCGGGCCCGCGAGGAGGCCGGCGCGGTCGTCCAGTTGTACGAGTTCGCGCCGCGCCACGAGCTCGTGGCGCTCGTCCTCGGGGACCTCGACACCGCCGACGCCGTCGGCCTCGTCGTCCCCGGGGTGGGCAACGACCCGGTCGAGGACCTCGACGACGTCACCGGCGACGCGGCCGCGGTAGCGGGCGCCGCCATGGCCGCGGCGCCCGGCCTCGCGGTCGCCACCGTGGCCTACCTCGGATACCGGCCGCCGTCGCGGCTGGACGACGGGCTGGCGGGAGCGGCGGCCCGCACCGGGGGAGTCGCGCTGGACCGGGCGCTCGACGGCATCGCCGCGACGCGCACGGCCGACGCAGCCCGGGTCACGGTGGTCGCCCACAGCTACGGCACCGTGGCGACCGACCGGGCGGCGGACGCCCCCGGCGCGCTGGCGGCCGACGCCGTGGTGCTGCTGGGCAGTCCCGGGGTCGACAACGACCGCGCCGGCTTCGCGGTGGACGAGGTGTACGAGGCCTCGGCGGGGGCGGACCCGATCACCTGGCTCGAGCTCCACGGCGGCCAGACCTGGGACCCGGACACCGGACTGGACGCCGTCCCACTCCCGACCGAGGCCGACATGACGCACGTCGACTACCTCGACCCGGGCCGCCCGACGCTGCAGGCGATCGGGGAGGTGGTGGCCGGCACCCACGACGGGTGAGCCGGGGAACACCGCGCCCGCGCCGTCCATTGGACGGGGTGTCGGCGCGCCCACGCACGGTCGCCACCCGGTGTCGTACCGGGGTCGTGGCCTACCGTGGCCTCGCCGAGGGCGGACGAGCGATCCGGCGTCCCCCGGCGTCGCGACGCCGGAGCCCGCAGCCAGAGCACCACCGACAGGAGCACCGTGCCCCCCACGAAGACCACCGCGAAGACCGGCACCGAGACCGCCAGCGAGACCGTCAGCGAGACCGCAGGCGGGACCCGTACGCCCTCTCGCCGCCGCACCGCGGCGGCCGGCGGCCGGCCGCTGGTCATCGTGGAGTCGCCGACCAAGGCGAACAAGATCGCCGGGTACCTCGGCGCCGGCTACGTCGTCGAGGCCAGCGTCGGGCACATCCGCGACCTGCCGCGCAACGCCGCCGACGTCCCGGCCGAGCACAAGGGCGCCTCGTGGGCCCGGCTCGGCGTGGACGTCGACAACTCCTTCGAGCCGCTCTACGTGGTCAGCCCCGACCGCAGGCAGCAGGTCAGCCGGCTCAAGCAGCTGGTCAAGGAGGCGAGCGAGGTCTACCTCGCCACCGATGAGGACCGCGAGGGCGAGGCGATCGCCTGGCACCTGGTCGACACCCTCAAGCCGCGCGTCCCCGTCCGCCGCATGGTCTTCCACGAGATCACCCCGGAGGCGATCGCCCGCGCCGTCGCCAACCCGCGCGAGCTGGACACCGCTCTGGTCGACGCCCAGGAGACCCGCCGCATCCTCGACCGCCTCTACGGCTACGAGGTCAGCCCGGTGCTGTGGAAGAAGGTCCTGCCCAAGCTCTCGGCGGGCCGGGTGCAGTCCGTGGCCACCCGGATCGTCGTCGAGCGCGAGCGGGAGCGGATGGCCTTCCACGCCGCCGACTACTGGTCGCTGGAGGGCACGTTCGCCGTCCCCGGCCGGGCCTCCGGCGCCGACGAGGGCGAGCCCACGACGCTGCGCGCCAAGCTGGTCAGCGTCGACGACAGCCGGGTCGCCACCGGCCGCGACTTCGACCCCTCGACCGGCCGGGTGACCGGCGAGGTCGTGCACCTCGACGAGGCCGGCGCCCGTGGCCTGGCCGCCCGCCTCGAGGGGCGTCAGGTCGCCGTCACCCGGGTCGACGAGAAGCCCTACCGGCGCCGGCCGTACGCGCCGTTCACCACCTCGACCCTGCAGATGGAGGCCGGCCGCAAGCTCGGCTGGTCGTCGGCGCAGGTCATGCGGGTGGCCCAGCGGCTGTACGAGAACGGCCACATCACCTACATGCGCACCGACTCGACGAACCTGTCGAACGAGGCGATCAACGCCGCGCGGACCCAGGCCCGCGAGCTCTACGGCGACGCCTACGTGCCGGCCGAGGCGCGGCGCTACGCCAAGAAGGCCAAGGGCGCGCAGGAGGCGCACGAGGCCATCCGTCCCGCCGGCGACAGCTTCCGCACGCCGGGCCAGCTGGCCGGCCAGCTCGCCCGCGACGAGTTCCGGCTCTACGAGCTGATCTGGCAGCGCACCGTGGCCTCGCAGATGGCCGACGCCGTGGGGCAGACGGTGAGCATCCGGCTGGCCGGCCGCAGCGCCACCGACGAGGCCGTGGAGTTCACCGCCAGCGGCCGCACGATCACCTTCCCCGGCTTCCTGCGCGCCTACGTCGAGTCGCGGGACGAGGGCAACGCCGGCGGCGGGGACGACGACCACGGCAGCGACGACGCCGAGCGCCGGCTGCCCCGCGTCGAGCGCGGACAGCAGCTCGACACCCGGGAGCTGGAGCCCAAGGGGCACACCACGTCGCCGCCCTCGCGCTACACCGAGCCGAGCCTGGTGGCCCGGCTGGAGGAGCTGGGCATCGGCCGGCCGTCGACCTACGCGTCGATCATGCAGACCATCCAGGACCGCGGGTACGTCTGGAAGAAGGGCTCCGCGCTGGTGCCCTCGTTCGTGGCCTTCGCCGTGGTGAACCTGCTGGAGCAGCACTTCGCCCAGCTCGTCGACTACGACTTCACCGCCTCCCTCGAGGAGGAGCTCGACGAGATCGCCGGCGGCAACCTGCAGCGGGTCACCTGGCTGACCGAGTTCTACTTCGGCGGCGAGGGCGGGCACGCCGGCGCCATCGCGCAGGCCGGCGGGCTCAAGCAGGTCATCGGCCAGCGGCTGGAGGAGATCGACGCCCGCGGCGTGAACTCCATCCCGCTGCGGGCGACCGGTCCCGGTGGCGAGCCCGTCGTCGTGCGGGTGGGCCGCTACGGCCCCTACCTGCAGGCGGGTGAGGACGGCGGCCGGGTCAGCATCCCCGAGGACCTCGCCCCCGACGAGCTCTCGGCCGACAAGGTCGCCGAGCTGCTGGCCGCGCCGTCCAGCGACCGCGAGCTGGGCACCGACCCCGAGTCGGGCCTGCCGGTGGTCGTGAAGGCCGGCCGCTACGGGCCCTACGTCACCACCGTGGTCCCCGAGGGCAGCAAGGAGGCCCCGCGCACGGGCAGCCTGCTCACCTCGATGTCCCCGGAGACGGTCACCCTCGAGGACGCGCTCAAGCTGCTCAGCCTGCCGCGCACCGTGGGCACCGCGCCCGACGGCGAGGAGATCCAGGCACTCAACGGCCGCTACGGGCCGTACCTGAAGAAGGGCACCGACTCCCGCTCGATCGAGGGCGAGGACAAGCTGTTCACCGTCACCCTCGACGAGGCGCTGGCGATCTTCGCCCAGCCCAAGCAGCGGGGGCGCGCCGCGGCGAAGGCCCCGCTCAAGGAGCTGGGCAACGACCCGGTCACCGAGGGCGCGGTCACGGTGCGCGAGGGTCGCTTCGGCCCGTACGTGACCGACGGCGAGACCAACGCCAGCCTGCGCAAGGGCGACGACGTCGAGACCATCACACTCGAACGCGCCGCGGAGCTCCTCGCCGACCGGCGCAGCCGCCCCGCGGCGACGAAGAAGAAGGCCACGAAGAAGACCACGGCCAAGAAGGCGCCCGCCAAGAAGACGACGGCGGCGGCGAAGAAGGCACCCGCGAAGAAGAAGGCCGCCAGCTCGTCGGACGCCGTCCCGCTCGCCTGAGGCGGCCGTGACCGACCCGTTGGACCCGGCCGCCTGGCAGGCGCGCCGAACGTCGTTCGGGTCGGTCGCGGCCGACTACGCCGCGCTGCGGCCGGGCTACCCGGCCGACGTGGTGCGTTTCCTGCTCGACGTCCGTCCGCTGCGGGTGCTCGACCTGGGTGCCGGCACGGGCCTGCTCACCGAGGTGCTGCTGGCCGCCGGGCACGAGGTCGTCGCCGTCGACCCGTCGGCGGCGATGCTCGGCCAGCTGCAGGCCCGGCTGCCGCAGGTGCAGGCGGTGCCCGGTGGGGCGGAGGCGATCCCCGTGCCCGACCGCTCCGTCGACGCGGTGGTCGCCGGCCAGGCCGCGCACTGGTTCGAGCCCGACCGGGCGGCCGCCGAGCTGCGTCGGGTGCTGCGGCCGCGCGGCGTGGTCGGCCTGGTCTGGAACACCCGCGACGAGTCGGTGCCGTGGGTGCGCGCGCTGGGGGAGGCCCTGGCCGCCGAGGCCCGCGGGCACGAGGCCGACCAGGGGGTGGTCGAGGCCTTCGCCCGGGCGCTGCCGGCGCGGGTCACGCGAGTGCGCTCCTCGGTCGTGCAGCGGGTCACCCCCGGACAGGTGGTCGCCGGCATCGGCACGCGCAGCTACGTCGCGACGATGCACCCCGCGGCCCGGGAGGCATTCCTGGCCGGGCTGCGCGACCTGCTGGCGCGCCACCCCGACACCCGTGGCCGGTCCGTGCTGGACCTGCCGTACCGCACCGACGCCTACCGGCTCGTCCCGGCCTGACGGCCTCGGTGGCCCCTCAGCCCGGCCGTGTACCGACGGCGAACACGCGGCGGAAGGGCAGCAGCGTCGTCCCGTCCGGTCGCGGCGGGTAGGCCACCCGCAGGGCCGCGGCGTAGGCGGTGGTGAGCTCGGCGGCGTCGGCGTCGTCCAGGCCCGCGAGGACCGGGCGGAGCACGGTGCTGCGCACCCAGCCGAGCACGGGGTCGGCGCCGCGGAGCACGTGCAGGTACGTCGTCTCCCAGGCGTCGGCCGCCAGGCCGGCGTCCTCGAGCACCTGCAGGTAGCCGGCGGGGTCCAGCACCGGATGCAGCGGGGGAGCGGCCGCCGCCAGCCGGTCGCGCCACCGCGGCGAGGTGCACAGCTCGGCCAGCAGCCGGTGCGTCGGGGCGCCGGAGTTCCCCGGCACCTGCAGCGCCAGTGTCCCGCCCGGCGCCAGCGAGCCGGCCCAGTCCCGCAGGAGGTCCTCGTGCCCGGGGACCCAGTGCAGGACGGCGTTGGTGACCAGGACGTCGACGGGCTCCGCCGGCCGCCAGTCCCGGACGTCCCCGGCGACGAACGCGACCCGCCCCGGGACGGCGTGCGCGGCCGCGGCGGCGAGCATCTCGGCGGAGGAGTCCACACCGGTGACGCGGGCCCCCGGCCAGCGCTGCGCGAGTGACGCGGTCAGGGCGCCCTCGCCGCACCCGAGGTCGACGACGACGCGGGGGTCGCGGGCCGTCACCCGGCCCAGCAGGTCGGCGAACGGCCGGGCCCGCTCGCCGCCGAAGCGCAGGTACGAGGCCGGGTCCCAGGCCCCGGCGGCCACGTCGGGACCAGCCACGGCGCCGACCCTACGAGCCCGCCGGGAGCGTCACCCCCGGCCGGTAGCGTGGCGGCCGCGCGACCGGCCCGCACGGCCGCGCCGCCCGACCCGCCGCACCTTCCCCGGGAGCCCGCCATCCCCGTGTCCGACGCCGCCCGCACCGGCCTGTTCCTCGCCTTCGAGGGCGGGGAGGGCGCGGGCAAGTCCACCCAGGTGCGGGCGCTGACCGAGTGGCTCGAAGGCGCCGGCCACCGCGTGCGGGCGACGTTCGAACCCGGGGACACCCCGGCCGGGGTCGTCGTCCGCCAGCTGCTGCTGGACCGGGCCGACCTCGCGCTGGGCCCGCGCGCGGAGGCGCTGCTCTACGCCGCCGACCGCGCCCAGCACGCCGAGGCCGTCCTGCGCCCGGGGCTGGCCGCAGGGGAGGTGGTCGTGACCGACCGCTACGTCGACAGCTCGCTGGCCTACCAGGGTGCGGGCCGCGCGATCCCGCGCGAGGAGGTCGCCGCGCTCTCCCGGTGGGCGACCGAGGGGCTGGTACCCGACCTGACGGTGCTGCTGGACCTCCCGCCGGCGGACGGGCTCGCCCGCGCCCGCGGGAGGGCCGCCGCCGACCGCATGGAGGCGGAGTCCCTCGACTTCCACGAGCGGGTGCGGCAGACGTTCCTGGAGCTGGCCGGCGCCGAGCCGCACCGCTACCTCGTGCTGGACGCCACCCGCTCCGCCGAGGACCTCGCCGCCGTCATCCGCGACCGCGTGGCCGCGCTGCTCCCGGCGGGGACGCCGTGACCGGGGGCGTCTGGTCGGGCCTGGTCGGCCAGCAGGACGTCATCGACGTCCTGCGCGGCGCGATCGAGGACCCGACGGCCATGACCCACGCCTGGCTGTTCACCGGCCCGCCCGGCTCGGGGCGGTCGGTCGCCGCCCGGGCGTTCGCCGCCGCGCTGCAGTGCCCCGCCGGCGGTGACGGCACGTGCCACGCCTGCCGCACCGCGCTGGCCGGCACCCACGCCGACGTGCAGTCCGTGGTTCCCGAGGGCCTGTCGCTGGGGGTCGACGAGGTCCGGGAGATCGTGCGCCTCGCCGGGCGCGCGCCGTCGCAGGGCCGCTGGCAGGTGATCATCATCGAGGACGCCGACCGGATGCCCGAGCGGGCGGCCAACACCGTGCTCAAGATGCTCGAGGAGCCGCCGCCGCGGACGGTCTTCATGCTGTGCACGCCGAGCCTGCACCCCGACGACATCATGGTGACCATCCGCTCCCGCTGCCGCGTCGTCGCGCTGCGGACGCCGACCGCCGAGGCGATCTCGGAGGTGCTGGTCCACCGGGACGGCGTCGACCCGGCGATGGCCTCGTGGGCCGCGGCGGCCTCGGGCGGGCACGTCGGCCGGGCCCGGCGGCTGGCCCGTGACGAGGGCGCCCGGCTCAGCCGCAAGGCGGTGCTCGACGTGCCGCTGTCGCTGGTGTCCCTCGCCGCCTGCTTCCACGCCGCCGACGACCTGGTCGCCGCGGCGAAGGAGGAGTCCGACCAGGCCACCGCCGCCCTCGACGGTGCCGAGACCGAGGCGGTCCGGGCCAGCCTCGGCGTGGGCGCGCGCGGGCCGGGCGTGGCCGCCGCCAGCCGCGGCGCCGGCCAGCTCAAGGAGCTGGAGAAGCGGCAGAAGTCGCGCGCCACCCGGCTCGGCCGGGACTCCCTCGACCGCGCCCTGGTCGACCTCGCCGCCCTCTACCGCGACGCCCTGGTGCTCGCGGCGGTCCGCGGGGGAGGGGGCGAGGCGCCGCCGCTGGCCCACCCCGACCGGCGGGCCGACAGCGAGGAGCTCGCGGTCCGCATCGGCGCCGAGGGCGCGCTGCGGCGCATCGACGCCGTCCTCGCCTGCCGGACGGCGCTGGAGCAGAACGTGAAGCCGCAGATCGCCGTGGAGGCCCTCACCGTGGCGCTGCGACTCCCCGCCGAGCGGGGCTGACCGGTGCACGGCCCGGCCGGGGCGGTGTCGTAGGCTGGTCGCGCACGTCCGCCGCCTTAGCTCAGTCGGTAGAGCATCTCACTCGTAATGAGAAGGTCGTCGGTTCGATTCCGACAGGCGGCTCCCCTCCTCCACGACCCCGTCCATGCGGTCGGGGTCGTGTCGTCTCCGGACCCCTCCCCGCTGGTGGACACCGCGGCGAGGGGTCGGCCATCCTGACCGCGACCGGATGACCTGGGTCACATCTGCTTATCGCAAGCCGTACGATTGCCTTCCTGGCATCGGCAAGCAATGATGTGACCGATGTCAATACGTCGAAGCATCCGCGTGCTCCGCGGAGTGCCGAGGAGCGCTGCATGAGACTCGGTCTCCACCTGAACGACTACTCGCACCTCGGCGAGCCGAAGGACATGGGACCGGCTCTGGGCCGTATCGCCCGGGCGGCGGAGGACGTCGGGTTCGCCCGGCTGAGCGTCACCGACCACCTGTGGCAGATCAGCCTCATCGGCGAGGAGGACGAGCCGATGCTGGAGGCCTACACGACCCTGGCGTTCCTGGCCGGCCACACCTCCACGATCGAGCTGCAGCCGCTCGTCACCGCCGCCACCTACCGCTCCCCGGGCCTGCTGGCGAAGATGGTCACCACGCTCGACGTGCTCTCCGGCGGCCGTGCGTGGCTGTCGATCGGCCAGGGGTGGAACGAGCAGGAGGCCACCGGCCTCGGCCTGCCCTACGACTCCCACGACGGCCGCTACCAGCGGCTGGAGGAGACGGTCCGCATCTGCTTGCAGATGTGGAGCGACAGCGACGACCCGATCGTCACCGAGCACCACCAGCTGGGCCAGACGCTGAACGAGCCCCGCCCGGTCTCCCGGCCCCGCCCGCGGATCCTCATCGGCGGCGGCGGGGAGCTGCGCACGCTGAAGCTCGTCGCCCGGTACGCCGACGCGATGAACGTCTGGGGCGGCGAGGAGGCCGGGCAGAAGATCGCGCGCCTGCGGGAGCGGTGCGAGGAGGTCGGCCGCGACCCCGACGAGATCGAGAAGACGGCGCTGTCCACGTTCGACGTCGAGGGGCCGGGCGGCGTGGACGGGCTCCTGCGGGACCTCCGCCGGCTGCACGACCTCGGCTTCACCACCGTCTACGGGTGGGTCCCCGACCTCGGTTCCGAGGCCCAGCTCGAGGTCATCGGCTCGAAGGTCGTCCCCGAGGTCAGCTCCTGGTGACCGGCCAGGCGCACCCGCACGGCAGTGCACGGATCGCAGTCCCGGAGTTGTCGAAGATGAGAGAGGTACGGGCATGAACGTCGAGGACATGATCATGATCAGCATCGACGACCACGTCGTCGAGCCGCCCGACATGTTCAAGAACCACGTCCCGGAGAAGTACAAGGACGAGGCCCCGAAGTC
The DNA here is from genome assembly GCF_019799925.1 of Blastococcus sp. CPCC 205250. Lineage (GTDB taxonomy): Bacteria > Actinomycetota > Actinomycetes > Mycobacteriales > Geodermatophilaceae > Trujillonella. Next base: position 50,753 of record NZ_JABGCG010000001.1, read on the forward strand.
GATCCCCGACGAGAACGGCTACGAGAAGTGGTGGTTCCAGGGCAACTCGATGGGGACCGTCGGCCTCAACGCCGTCGTCGGCTGGCCGAACGAGGAGTGGGGCCTCAACCCCGCCACCTTCGCCGAGATGCGCCCGGGTGCCTACGACATCCACCAGCGGATCAAGGACATGGACCGCAACGGGATCCTGGCCTCGATGTGCTTCCCCTCCTTCGCCGGCTTCAGCGCCCGGTACTTCCAGGAGGCGAAGGACAAGGACCTCGCCCTGATCATGCTCAAGGCCTACAACGACTGGCACATCGACGAGTGGTGCACGGCCTACCCCGGCCGCATGATCCCCTGCGCGATCCTCCCGGTCTGGGACCCACAGGACCTCGTCGACGAGGTCAAGCGGGTCGCGGCCAAGGGCGTCAAGGCCGTCACCATGCCGGAGCTGCCGCACCTGCAGGGCCTGCCCAGCTACCACAACCTCGAGTACTGGGGCCCGTTCTTCCAGACGGTCTCCGAGCTCGAGATCGTCATGTGCCTGCACATCGGCCAGGGCTTCGGCGCCATCCGCATGGCCCCCGAGGCGCCGATCGACAACATGATCATCCTGGCCACCCAGGTCTCCACCTTCGCCGCGCAGGACCTGCTGTGGGGCGGGGCGATGACCAGGTACCCGGACCTGAAGATCGCCTGGTCCGAGGCCGGCATCGGCTGGATCCCGTTCTACCTGGACCGCTGCGACCGGCACTACACCAACCAGCGCTGGCTCGGTCACGACTTCGGCGGCAAGCTCCCCAGCGACATCTTCCGCGAGCACTCGCTGGCCTGCTACGTCACCGACCCGACCGCGCTCAAGGTCCGTCACGACATCGGCATCGACATCATCGCGTGGGAGTGCGACTACCCCCACTCGGACGCCATCTGGCCCAACGCGCCGGAGTTCGTCAACGCGGAGATGGCCGGCGCCGGCGTCACCGACGAGGAGGCCCACAAGATCCTCTGGGAGAACACGACCCGCTTCTTCGGCCTCGACCCGTTCAAGCACATCGCCCGGGAGGACGCCACGGTCGGCGCCCTGCGCGCGCAGAGCCCGGACGTGGACACCACGATCCGCTCGAAGCACGAGTGGCGGAAGCTGTACGACCTCCGTCAGAAGGCCGCCCAGGCCTGACCGACGACCACCGACGCCGCGCCGGCGCCCGGCCCCAGGGCCGGGGGCCGGCGCGGCGTCCGTCGTCCCGGCGGGTCCGGCCCCGCGGGGGCCGTCGTCCCGGCGGGTCCGGCCCAGCGGGGGCCGGCGGCCCGGCGGCCGTCCGCCGGCGACCGTTACGGTTCCGGAGTGAGACGACACGCGACGACGCTGACGCTGGCGGCGGTCGCCGCCGCCCTGCTGAGCGGCTGCACGGCGGAGGTGGCGGGCAGCGCCTCCCCGGACGCGGAGGCCGCGGTGCTCCCGGACGAGGAGCGGCAGGAGGTGTTCTGCACCGACGTCCCGGCGCTGCTGCAGGACATCACCGCGCAACTGGAGGACGTCCGGACCGACCCCGCGTCGGCCACCGCCACCCTGGACGACGCCGTGACCCGCATGGAGGAGGTCCAGCCGCCCGACGACGTCGCCGACGAGTGGGACCGCCTCGTGGCGGCGTGGCAGGACCTGCGGGACCTCGTCGCGCAGGTGGACCCCACCGACCCCGGCGCCAACCAGGAGCTCGCCACCGACCTGCTGGAGCTCCAGCCCGAACTCGTGGACGCGGGCACCGCCATCGACGAGTGGGGTCAGGCCAACTGCTGAGCCGCGAGCCCGCCCGGTTCCGGACGCCGCGACGGCGGTGCACCCGCAGGTGCACCGCCGTCGGTGTCCGTCGTGCGCTCGGCGGCCGCTCGGAGAGGGGCCTCGGTGGCCACCCTCCAGGGCCCGCGCCGAGCGTGGGGGGAGGGTGGTCCGTGCTCAGTGGTGGGGTTCGGCCTCGAGGGCGCGCGTGATGGAGGCCTCGATCTCGGCCTCGGCCTCGGCGCGCCCGACCCAGTTGGCGCCCTCGACCGACTTGCCCGGCTCGAGGTCCTTGTAGGTCTCGAAGAAGTGCTGGATCTCCAGCCGGTCGAACTCCGACACGTCGGTGATGTCCTTGAGGTGCGACATCCGCGGGTCGGTCGCCGGAACGGTGAGGACCTTGTCGTCCCCGCCCGCCTCGTCGGTCATGCGGAACATGCCGATGGCCCGGCAGGTGATCAGGCACCCCGGGAACGTCGGCTCCTCGAGCAGCACGAGGGCGTCGAGCGGGTCGCCGTCCTGGCCGAGGGTGTTCTCGATGTAGCCGTAGTCCGCTGGATAGCGGGTGGAGGTGAAGAGCATCCGGTCCAAGCGGATGCGGCCGGTGGCGTGGTCCAGCTCGTACTTGTTCCGCTGGCCCTTGGGGATCTCTACCGTCACGTCGAACTGCACGGGTCGTAGTGTGGCCCACGACGCCACGGCTGCTGCGCCGGAGGTGCTCTCAGGGGGTGGACAGCATCGCGTCGAGCGGGTCTCCGACCGTTCCGCCGAAGGCCGTGACGGCCCGGTACGGGCGCTTCCGACGCAGGCTGGTCCTGGCCGGGCTCGTGCTCGTCGCGGTGGTCGCCCTGGTCGTCGTCCTCGTGGTGCGGGCGGTGGGCGGCGGTGGGTCCGACGGCGAGGACGCCGGCACCGCCCCGGCCGCCGGCGCCCAGCTGCCCACGATCGGCGACCCCTCCCCGGTGCTCGTCTCCCTGGCCGGCGACGCGCCCGCCCCGGACCCCGCGGCGCTGGAGGCGGCCCTGGCGCCGCTGCTGGCCGTGCCCGCGCTCGGTGCCTCGCCCGCCGCCCGGGTCGTCGACGTCGTCACCGGTGACGTGCTGCTCGACCGGGGCGGCGACCGCGCCGCCGTCCCCGCCTCGACCGCCAAGCTGGTGACCGCCGTGGCGGCCCTGACCACCCTCGACCCGGACGCCACCCTCGAGACGACGGTGGTCGCAGGCGCCGCCCCCGGCGAGGTGGTCCTCGTGGGCGGCGGCGACGTCACGCTCTCCACCACGACGCCCTCGCGGACCTACCCCGGCGCGCCCACCGTGGCCGACCTCGCCGGCCAGGTGCAGGCGGCCGTCGGCGGCGCGCCGGTGACCCGGGTCGTCGTCGACAACGGGCTGTTCACCGGCCCGCTCACCGCGCCCGGCTGGGGAGCCGGCGACGCCCCCTCCAGCTACGCCGCCCCGGTGACCGCCACCGCCGTCGACGGCGCCCGGCTCACCCCCGGCAACCCGCAGCGCAGCGGCGCCCCCGGCACCGACGCCGGCCGGGCCCTGGCGGTGGCGCTGGGCGCGCCCGGTGCGGCCGTCGCCCTCGGCGAGGCGCCGGCCGGTGCCGCCGTCCTGGGCACCGTGCGCTCGGCGCCGGTCAGCCGGCTGGTCGAGCAGATGCTGGCGCAGTCGGACAACGTGCTCGCCGAGGCGCTCGGCCGGCACGTGGCGCTCGCCCGTGACCTGCCGGCCACCTTCGACGGCGTCGCCCAGGCCGTCCCCGCCGCCCTGGAGGACGCGGGCTTCGACCTCGCCGGGGTCGCCGTCGCCGACGGCAGCGGCCTGTCGGCCACCGACCGGCTGCCCGCGGCGCTGCTCACCAGCGTGCTGGCGACCGCCGCCGACGGCTCCCGGGTCGAGCTGTCGGCCATCGTCTCGGGGCTCGCCGTCGCCGGCTACGACGGCACCCTCGCCGACCGCGGCGACGCCGACCCGGTCACCGCGCCCGGCTCCGTGCGCGGCAAGACCGGCACGCTGCTGGGAGTGCACGCGCTGGCCGGCACCGTGGTCACCGCCGACGGCCGGCTCGTGGCCTTCGCGTTCGTGGCCGACGGCGTCACCGGTGGGGAGGGTCCGGCGGAGGCCGCCCTCGACCAGGCCGCGGCGGCCCTCGCCGCCTGCGGCTGCTCCTGACGGCCCCGACCGCCGGTCCCCGTGCCGCCTCCCCGCGTACGGTGAGGCGATGAGCAGCGCCTCCTCGATGGTCGACTGGGACCTCGCCGGACGCACCGCCCGCCGGCTGGTCAGCGCGGGTCCGCAGACGACGCGGGAGGAGGCCGCCGCCGTCGTCCGCGAGCTGCACCAGGCCGCCGCCACCGCCATCGCGCACGTCGAGGGCCTCACCGGCCTGCGTCCGGCCCCGGGCGGGCCGGTCCCCGAGGTCGCCGTCGTCGACCGGCCGGGGTGGGTCGACGCGAACACCGCCGGCATGGCGGCGCTGCTGGACCCGCTGGTGGACGCCCTCGCCGAGAAGCAGGGCAGCCGGCCCGGCGCCATCGCCACCGCCATCGGCTCGCGGGCCACGGGCGTGCAGGCCGGCGCGGTGCTGTCGTTCCTCTCCTCGCGGGTGCTGGGCCAGTACGAGGTCTTCGGCACCGGCGGGCGCCTGCTGCTCGTGGCCCCCAACATCGTCGACGCCGAGCGCCGGCTGGGTGTGGACCCCAGCGACTTCCGCCTCTGGGTCTGCCTGCACGAGGTCACCCACCAGCTGCAGTTCACCGGCGTGCCGTGGCTGCAGGGCCACCTTGAGTCGCTCATCGCGGAGTTCGTCGAGGCGACCGACCTGGACGCCGACGTGCTGCGCGACCGCCTGCGCGACGTCGTCCGCAGCCTCGGGGACGCCGTCCGCGGCGGGGACGGCGACGGCGACGAGCCGCAGGGCCTCATGGCGCTGGTCGGGGACCCCGCGCAGCGGGCGGTCCTCGACCGGGTCACCGCGGTGATGAGCCTGGTCGAGGGGCACGCCGAGTACGTCATGGACGGCGTCGGCCCGGACGTCGTCCCGTCGGTGCGCACGCTGCGCAGGCGGTTCGCGCAGCGGCGCAAGGGCCGCGGTCCCGTCGACCGCGTGCTGCGCCGGTTGCTGGGCCTCGAGCAGAAGATGAAGCAGTACGCCGACGGCCGGTTCTTCGTCGGCGGGGTCGTCGACCTCGTCGGCATGGAGGGCTTCAACCGGGTGTGGTCGGGGCCGGAGTCGCTGCCGCGGATCGAGGAGCTCACCGACCCCGCGCGCTGGGTCGACCGCGTCATCGGCCGCCCGGCCATCCCCGCCTGAGGACGTGAGCGGGCCGCCGCCCGCCGTCGCGGCCCTGCGCTCGGCCGTGCGGCCCGGCCTGCGCGCGTCGGCCCGGCCGGTGCTCGTCGCCTGCAGCGGGGGAGCGGACTCCGTCGCGCTGGCCGCGGCGCTCGCGTTCGAGGCGCGGACCGCCGGCGTCCCGGTGGGCGCCGTGACCGTCGACCACGGGCTCCAGCCCGGCTCGGCGGAGCAGGCCGGGCACACGGCGGCGCTGCTCACGGGGCTCGGCCTCGCCCCGGTGCTGGTGGTGCCCGTGCGCGTGCCCGGCGACGGCGGGCCCGAGGGGGCGGCGCGGACCGCCCGGTACGCCGCGCTGGCCGGTGCGGCCGCCGCGCACGGCGGCGCCCGCGTCGCCCTGGGCCACACGCTCGACGACCAGGCCGAGACGGTGCTGCTCGGGCTCGGCCGCGGCTCCGGCCCGCGCTCGGTGGCGGGCATGGTGGCCGAGCGCGAGGACGGCGGGGTGCTCTGGTGGCGGCCGCTGCTCGGCGTGCGGCGCGACACGACCCGCCGGGCGTGCGCCGACCAGGGGCTGGCGGTCTGGGACGACCCGTGGAACGCCGATCCGGCCTACACCCGCGTGCGGCTGCGCACCGAGGTGCTGCCGCTGCTGGAGGAGGTGCTCGGTGGCGGGGTGGCCCCTGCGCTGGCGCGCACCGCCGACCTGCTGCGCGAGGACCTCGACGCCCTCGACGGGCTGGCCGCCGCCGAGCTGGCCCGGCTGGCCGCCGAGGCCGGGGACGGCGGGCTGCCGGCGCGGCCACTGGCCCCGCTCCCCGCCGCGGTGCGCCGGCGGGTCCTGCGCGGCTGGCTGCGCGCGGCGGGGGTGCCCGACCTCCAGGCGGTGCACCTGCGGGGGGTGGAGACGCTGGTCACCCGCTGGCGCGGGCAGGGCCGGGTGGACCTACCCGGTGGGGCAGGAGTGGTGCGGGCGTCTGGCAGGCTGGTCCTGCTGCCGCCGGTCCGCCGCGGCACCGTCGACCCGCCCGCGCCACCCGCACCCCTCGAGGAGCCACCCCCGTGACGGACCCCGCCAGCACCTCCGCGGGACTCGGTCCCGACCACGGGTACGGGCCGGACATCGACCACGTCCTGCTCAGCGAGGAGCAGATCCAGGGCAAGATCGCCGAGCTCGCCGCCGTCGTCGCCCGCGACTACGTGGGCAAGGAGGTGCTGCTGGTCGGCGTCCTCAAGGGGGCGGTGCTCTTCATGAGCGACTTCGCCCGGGCCCTGCAGCTGCCCACGCAGATGGAGTTCATGGCCGTCTCCTCCTACGGCAGCGCGACCAGCTCCTCCGGCGTCGTGCGGATCCTCAAGGACCTCGACCGGGACATCAGCGACAAGCACGTCCTCGTGCTCGAGGACATCATCGACTCGGGCCTGACCCTCTCCTGGCTGCTCAAGAACCTGGGTGGCCGCGGGCCGGCGTCGCTGGAGGTCTGCGCCCTGCTGCGCAAGCCCGACGCGGTCAAGGTCGAGGTGCCGGTGAAGTACATCGGCTTCGACATCCCCAACGAGTTCGTCATCGGCTACGGCCTGGACTACGCCGAGCGCTACCGCGACCTGCCCTACATCGCGACCCTCAAGCCCGAGGTCTACACCTGATCCCTCGGCGCTGCCGGTGTCGCCCTGCACGGGTGATACGACGATCTCGCACAGGGTTCGCACAGGGTGCCCGGTGTACCGTCGATCTCAACGACGCCGCACCACGCGCGCGGGTGTCCCACCCGCTGCGCAGGGGCGCGTCCCCCGGACGATCAGGAGGGTCGACGGGCCAGGCCCGTCCGGGCCGCCCGGCATCGGTGTATGGAACGTAAGAAGATCTTCCGCTCCGTCTGGTTCTGGGTCGTCCTCGTCGTCCTGCTGGCGGTGGGCTTCTCGACCCTGTTCCGGGGCGACGGCGACTACAAGGGCGTCTCCACGGCCACGGCCCTCGAGCAGATCGAGGACGGGAACGTCGAGAAGGTCACGATCAACGACAAGGAACAGACGCTCGACCTCGAGCTGACGAACCCCGTCGAGGGCAGTGACCGGATCACGACCTCCTACCCGGTCGGGGCGTCCGACGACGTCTTCGACCTCGTCTCGGGCCAGGACGGCGACGGCGTCGAGTTCGACACCAACGTCACGCAGGACAACGTCTTCGTCAGCGTCCTGATCAGCTTCCTGCCGTTCGTCATCCTCCTGCTCCTGCTGTTCTGGCTGTTCAACTCCATGCAGGGCGGCGGCCGCGGCGTCATGGCCTTCGGCAAGTCCAAGGCCAAGCAGATCACCAAGGACACCCCGAAGACGACGTTCGCCGACGTCGCCGGCGCCGACGAGGCGATCGAGGAGCTCCACGAGATCAAGGACTTCCTCGCCAACCCGGTGAAGTTCCAGGCCGTCGGCGCCAAGATCCCCAAGGGCGTGCTGCTGTTCGGCCCGCCCGGCACCGGCAAGACCCTGCTGGCCCGCGCGGTGGCCGGCGAGGCCGGCGTCCCGTTCTTCACGATCTCCGGCTCGGACTTCGTCGAGATGTTCGTCGGTGTCGGCGCCAGCCGCGTCCGCGACCTGTTCACCCAGGCCAAGGAGAACGCCCCGGCGATCATCTTCGTCGACGAGATCGACGCCGTGGGCCGGCACCGCGGCGCCGGCATGGGCGGCGGCCACGACGAGCGCGAGCAGACGCTCAACCAGATGCTCGTCGAGATGGACGGCTTCGACGTCAAGGGCGGCGTCATCATGATCGCCGCCACCAACCGGCCGGACATCCTCGACCCGGCGCTGCTGCGCCCGGGCCGCTTCGACCGCCAGATCGCCGTCGACCGCCCCGACCTCATGGGCCGCAAGGCGATCCTCGCCGTCCACGCCAAGGGCAAGCCGCTCGCCCCGGACGTCGACCTCGAGACCCTGGCCCGCCGCACGCCGGGCTTCACCGGCGCCGACCTGGCCAACGTCCTCAACGAGGGCGCCCTGCTCACCGCCCGCCACGGCGGGACCGTCATCACCGACGCCGCCCTCGAGGAGGCGATCGACCGCGTCATCGCCGGCCCCGAGCGCAAGACGCGGGCGATGAGCGAGAAGGAGAAGAAGGTCACCGCCTACCACGAGGGCGGCCACGCCCTCGTGGCGCACGCGCTGCCCAACCTGGACCCGGTGCACAAGGTGACGATCCTGCCCCGCGGCCGCTCGCTCGGGCACACGCTCGTGCTGCCGACCGAGGACAAGTACACCCAGACCCGGTCGGAGATGATCGACACCCTCGCCTACGCGCTGGGTGGCCGCGCCGCCGAGGAGCTCGTCTTCCACGAGCCCACGACCGGTGCCGGCAACGACATCGAGAAGGCCACCTCGATGGCCCGGGCGATGGTGACCCAGTACGGCATGAGCGCCAAGCTGGGCGCGGTGAAGTACGGGAGCACCGACTCCGAGCCGTTCCTCGGCCGCGACATGGGGTCGCGTCCGGACTACTCGGAGGCCGTCGCCGCCGACATCGACGCCGAGGTGCGGGCGCTCATCGAGGCCGCGCACGACGAGGCGTGGGAGATCCTCATGGAGCACCGGGGGGTCCTCGACCAGCTCGTCCTCGAGCTGATCGAGAAGGAGACGCTCTCCAAGGAGGACATGGAGCGCATCTGCGCGCCGGTCACCAAGCGCCCCTCGCTCGCGCCGTACAACGGCTTCGGCAAGCGGACGCCGTCCAGTGAGCCGCCGGTGCTGACCCCGGCCGAGCGGGCCGGGCTGGCCAACGCCAACGCCAACGCCAACGGCAGCGCCAACGGGAACGGCAACGGGCACGTGTCCGGCGGGTCCAGCCCGGTGGGCGACGTCGGCGCCCCCGTGCAACGGTGACCCGGCCCGATCCCAGGCCGTGACCGCCGAGCCCGTCGAGGAGTGCCCGTGAGCGAGATCCCGGAGGAGTCCGAGGACGAGGTGCGCCCCGTCCCCGGGGCGATCGACACCGCGCGTGCCGAGGCGGCCGTCCGCGAGCTCCTCATCGCGGTCGGGGAGGACCCCGACCGCCCCGGGCTGCAGAACACCCCGGCGCGGGTGGCGCGGGCCTACGCCGAGACCTTCGCCGGGCTCCACCAGGACCCGCACGACGTGCTGGCCACCGTGTTCGACGAGGACCACGACGAGATGGTCCTCGTGAAGGACATCCCGATGTACTCGACGTGCGAGCACCACCTGGTGCCCTTCCACGGGGTCGCCCACGTCGGGTACATACCGGGGGAGGACGGCAAGGTCACCGGCCTGTCCAAGCTCGCGCGGCTGGTCGACGTGTACGCCCGCCGTCCGCAGGTGCAGGAGCGGATGACCCGGCAGATCGCCGACGCCCTGCACGAGGTGCTCAAGCCCCGCGGCGTGATCGTCGTCATCGAGGCCGAGCACCTGTGCATGGGCATGCGCGGCATCCGCAAGCCCGGGTCCTCGACCGTCACCTCCGCGGTGCGCGGCATGTTCCGCGACAGTGCCGCCACCCGGGCCGAGGCGATGAGCCTCGTCCTCGGGAAGTGACGCACCGCCACCTCCTCGCGCGGCCGGGGCGCTGCGTGGTGATGGGCGTCCTCAACGTCACGCCGGACTCGTTCTCCGACGGCGGGTGCTTCGCCGACACCGGCAGCGCCGTCGCGCACGGGCTGGCGATGCACGCGGGCGGGGCGGACTACGTCGACGTGGGCGGTGAGTCGACCCGTCCCGGTGCCGACCGGGTCGACGCCGACGAGGAGTGCCGCCGCGTGCTGCCGGTCGTCCGCGAGCTCGTCGGCGCCGGCGTGCGGGTCAGCGTCGACACCACCCGCGCCGAGGTCGCCGAGGCGGCGATCGGTGCCGGCGCGGCCCTGGTCAACGACGTCAGCGGCGGCCTGGCCGACAAGAACATGGCCGAGCTCGTCGCCGAGGCCGGCGTGCCGTGGGTGCTCATGCACTGGCGCGGTCACAGCCGGGAGATGCACGCCGCGGCGCGCTACGGCGACGTCGTCACCGAGGTCTGCGCCGAGCTCACCGCCCGCGTGGAGGACGTCGTCGCCGCCGGGGTGGACCCGGCGCAGCTGGTGCTCGACCCCGGGCTGGGCTTCGCCAAGCGCGCGGAGCACAACTGGCGGGTGCTGGCCGGCCTGGACCGCGTCGTCGGCCTGGGGCTGCCGGTGCTGGTCGGCGCCTCGCGCAAGACCTTCCTCGGTCGCGAGCTGGCCGGGCCCGGCGGCGAGGTCCGCCCCGCCGAGCAGCGCGACGCCGCCACCCTGGCCACCACCGTGCTCGCCGCGGAGGCCGGGGCGTGGGGTGTGCGGGTGCACGACGCCGCCGCCTCCGCCGACGCCGTCCGTACCGTCGCCGCCGTCCAGCGTGCCCGACAGGAGAGCCGATCCCGTGCCTGAGCAGCCCCGCTCCACCCCCGACCGCATCAGCGTCCGTGGCATCACCGCGCACGCCCACCACGGCGTGTACGACTGGGAGCGCGAGCGCGGCCAGACCTTCTCCGTCGACGTCGTCCTCGAGCTCGACACCCGCGCCGCCGCCGCCGGCGACGACCTGGCCCGCACCGTCAACTACGCAGAGCTGTCGCAGGGGCTGCACGCCATCCTCACCGGGGAACCGGTCGACCTGCTGGAGACCCTCGCGCAGCGGCTGGCCGACGCGTGCCTGGCCGACGCCCTGGTCGACGCCGTCGAGATCACCGTGCACAAGCCGGACGCCGAGCTCGGCGTGCCCTTCGACGACGTCACGGTCGCCATCCGCCGAGCCCGCACGTGACCCGGGCGGTGCTGTCGCTGGGCGCCAACCTCGGGGACCGCGCCGCGACCCTGCAGGAGGCGGTCGACGGCCTGGCCTCGGACGGTCTGGTGGCCGTCTCGGCGCTGTTCGAGACCCCGCCGTGGGGTCCGGTCGAGCAGCCGGCCTACCTCAACGCGGTCGCCGTGGTGGACGGGCCGCGCGACGCCGCGGGCTGGCTGGCCCTCGCGCACGAGCTCGAGCAGGCGGCCGGCCGCACCCGCGAGGTGCGCTGGGGCGCCCGCACGCTGGACGTCGACGTCGTCACCGTCACCGGGGACGACGGGGAGCCGGTGGTCTCCGACGACCCGGTCCTGACGCTGCCCCACCCGCGGGCGCACGAGCGGGCGTTCGTGCTGGTGCCGTGGGCGTCGCTGGACCCCGGCGCCGTCCTCCCCGGACACGGGCCCGTGGCCGGCCTGCTCGCCGCCCTCCCGCCCGGGGAGGTCGCCGCCGTGGTGCCGTGGGAGGCCCGCGCGTGACGCCCGTCCGCCGCCGGGACCTCGTCGTCGTCGCCGTCGGGCTGACCCTCGCCGCCTGGCTGGTGGTGCGCTCCGCCTACGGCGACCTGCCGCCGCTGCGCTGGTGGCTGCCCGTGCCGCTGGCGCTGCTCGCCGTCGCCGAGGCGCTCGCCGCCCGGACGCTGGGCACCCGGCTCGACGCCGTGCGCGCGGCCCGCCGCAGCGCCCGGGACCGCCGCCCCGGCGCCGCCGCGGCGGCCGTGCCGGACCGCTCCGGGCTCGTGCGGCCGGTGGAGCCGATGCTCGTGGCCCGTGCCGCCGTCCTGGCACAGGCCAGCGCCTACGTCGGGGCGGTGTTCATCGGGGTCTGGGCCGGCGTGCTGCTGTACGTGCTGCCGTCGCTGGACCGCCTGGACGCCGCCGGCCGGGACGCCGTCACCGGCGTGGTCGGCGTCGTGGCCTCGGCCGCCCTGGTGGCCGCCGCGCTGTGGCTGGAGCACGTGTGCCGCGTGCCCCCGTCCGAGGACGACGGCGGGCCCGCCGACCGCGTGCGGGCCTGATCAGCCCCGACCGACCGACCGGCGCAGCGTCGTGTGCACCGTGCCCGCGGTGAGCACGCCGACGTAGGTGCCGCCGTCGACGACCGGGACGGCGTCGGCGTCGGTGCGCAGCAGCATCGACAGCCCCGTCTTCAGCGTCGCCGACACGGGGACCGTGGAGTCCACCCGCTGCATCGCCGCGGCCGCTGTACCCGCGCCGGTCGCCCGCGCGGCGGGCAGCCAGCCGCACGGGCGGCCCGCGGCGTCGAGCACGACCGCGCCCCCGCTGCCGCCGAGGAGGCGGGCGGCCTCCGCGAGGGAGGTCTCCGGGCCCACGGTCGGCGGCCGCACCAGGTCGGCGGGGTCGATCGCCGTCACCGCGAGCCGCTTGAGACCGCGGTCGGCGCCGACGAAGTCGGCCACGTACTCGTTGGCCGGGCGGCCGAGGAGCTCCGCGGGCGGGGCGAACTGCTCCACGTGCCCGCCCGCGCTCATCACCGCGATGCGGTCCCCGAGGCGCACGGCCTCCTCGATGTCGTGGGTGACGAAGACGATGGTCTTGCGGACCGACGCCTGGAGCCGGAGGAACTCGTCCTGCAGGCGCTCGCGCACCACCGGGTCGACGGCGGAGAACGGCTCGTCCATCAGCAGGACGCCCGGGTCGGCGGCCAGCGCACGGGCCACGCCGGCCCGCTGGCGCTGCCCGCCCGACAGCTGGGCGGGGTAGCGGTCGCCGTGGACGGCGGGGTCCAGGCCCACGGTGGTGAGCAGCTCGTCGACGCGGTCGCGGGTGCGCCGGCGGTCCCAGCCGAGCAGCTTGGGCACGGTGGCCACGTTGGCCCGCACGGTCCGGTGCGGGAAGAGCCCGACGTTCTGGATGACGTAGCCGATCCGGCGGCGCAGCCGGTCGGCGTCGACCCGGGTGACGTCCTCCCCGCTGAGCAGGATGCGCCCCGTCGTCGGCTCGATGATGCGGTTGATCATCTTCATCGTCGTGGTCTTGCCGCACCCGGACGGGCCGACGAGGACCGACAGCTCGCCCGCGGCGAGGGTGAGGTCGAGCTCGGCCACGCCCACCGTGCCGTCGGGGTAGACCTTGCTGATCCCCTCGAGCCGGATCTCCGGCGCCGGGCCGTCGCTCCCGGCCGGCGCCGGGACGAGGGCGGTCGGCGCGCCGGCTGTAGCAGTAACGTCCACCAGGTGGCCCTCCTGTCGGTGCGCCCTCTGCTGGGCGCGGCGAGCGACGCCGTGCTCGCGGTGGACGAGGCTCCGAACCCCTGGTTCGACGCGTCGTACGTGTCCCGCAACTGGGACACCATTCTGCGGTACCTCGGCGAGCACGTCTGGCTGACCGTCGCCGCCGTCGTCCTCGGGGCCCTGATCGCGCTGCCGCTCGCGCTGCTCGCGCGCGGCAGCCGGCTGCTGGCCGGCCCTGTCCTGGCGCTGTCGACGGTGGTCTACACGATCCCGTCGCTGGCGATGTTCGCCTTCGTCTTCCCGCTGACCGGCCTGTCGGCCACGACGGTGCTCATCGGACTCACGGCGTACTCGCTGGTCATCCTCGTGCGCAACTTCCTCACCGGGCTGCAGGGCGTGCCCGCCGACGTGCGCGAGGCGGCGCGGGGGATGGGCCTGAGCCCGGCGCAGCTGTTCCTCCGGGTGGACCTGCCGCTGGCGCTGCCGGCGTTCATGGCCGGGCTGCGGATCGCCACCGTGTCCACCGTCGCGCTCACCACGGTCGGCGTGCTGGTCGGCCACGGCGGGCTGGGCCAGCTCATCACCGGCGGGCTGGCCGCCAACGAGTACCGGGCCGAGATCGTCACCGGGGCCCTCGGCTGCGTCCTGCTCGCCCTCGTCGCCGACCTGCTCCTCGCCGGCGTCGAGCGGCTCCTCACGCCCTGGGCCCGGGCGGCACGCGCGTGAACGACTTCGAGCGGGCGTTCCGCTACCTCAACGACCCCCTCAACTGGACCCGCCGCAACGGGATCCTGGACCTGCTCGAGGAGCACGTCGCCGTCTCCGCCGCCGCGGTCGCCGTGGCGCTGGTCGTGGCCCTGCCCGTCGGCGTCGCCCTGGGCCGGGCCCGTCGCGGCGGCGGGGCGGTCGTCGTGCTGTCCAACGTGAGCCGCGCGGTGCCGACGCTGGCGCTGCTCACCGTCTTCGCCGTCAGCCCGATCGGCTTCGGCAACCGCGCGACGACGATCGCGCTGGCCGTCTTCGCCGTCCCCCCGATCCTCACCAACGCCTTCGTCGGGTTCCGCGGTGTGGACGCCGACGTGCGGGAGGCGGCACGGGCCATGGGCATGAGCCGCGGACAGGTGCTGCGCCGGGTCGAGCTGCCGCTGGCCGCGCCGCTGGTGCTCACCGGCATCCGGACGGCGACGGTGCAGGTCGTCGCCACCGCGACCCTGGCCGCCCTCGTCGGCGGGGGTGGGCTGGGCCGCCTGATCAACCTCGGCTTCGGGCAGCGGGACTACGGCGTGATGATCGCCGGCGCGCTCCTCGTCGCGGCGTTGGCGCTGCTCACGGAGCTGCTGCTCGTCGTCGTCTCGTGGGCGCTGACCCCGGGGCGGCGGCGGCTGCCGGCCCGGCGGGTCCCCCGTGCGGAGACCGGCGCGCGCCCGGAACCCACGGCGTCCGGCATGCCGCTGTGACCGCTCCCACTCGATAACAAGCACACAACACATCGCCCGCCGAGGTGGAGGCCCCGCCCGCGCGGGGGTTGCATGGTGGCCGCGGGACACCTCCCGCCAGACACGCGTGGCGGCCCTCCGGGCCCCGCGGGACACAGAAGGCGGACGGTATGCGCGCGCGTTCCCATCTCCTCACCCCCCTGGCCGTCGCGGCGGTCCTGGCGACCGCCGCCTGTGGCGAGTCCGGGTCCTCCGGCGGTGGCGGCGGCGAGACGAGCGGCAGCGCGGCCGCTGGCGACACCTGCGCCCCCATCGCCGGCGAGCGGCTGGTGGTCCTGGAGGACGACCAGGCGCTCCAGCTGGCGGACAACATCGTCCCCGCGGTCAACGCGGCGACCGCCTCGGCCCAGCCGGCGTTGCTCCCGGCGCTGGACGCGGTGTCGGCGGAGCTCACCACCGACGAGCTCGTCTCGCTCAACGCGGCGGTCGACCTGGAGCGGCGCACGGTGGAGGAGGTGGCGCAGGAGTGGGTCGACGACAACGGCGTCACCGACGGCCTGGAGCAGGGCAGCGGTGACCTCGTCATCGGGGCGGCCGAGGGCAGCGAGTCCTCGATCCTCGCGACGATCTACTCGCTGACGCTGGACGCCGCCGGCTTCTCCACCGAGGTGCGCGTCGTCGGCAGCCGCGAGCTCTACCTGCCCGCGCTGCGGTCCGGCGCGGAGATCCAGGTCTTCCCGGAGTACCTGGCAACCGTCACCGAGAACCTGAACAAGGAGTTCAACGGGCCCGATGCCGACCCGGTCGCCACCAACGACGCGCAGGAGACCGCCGACGTCCTGCAGCCGCTGGCCGACCAGGCCGGGCTCGTCTTCGGCGAGCCCGCCGAGGCCGTCGACCAGAACGCCTTCGCCGTGACGCAGGAGTTCGCCGAGGAGCACGACGTCAGCACGCTGTCCGAGCTGGCCGACGTGTGCGGCGACGGCTCGCTCGTGCTCGGCGGGCCCGAGGAGTGCCCGACGCGCCCCTTCTGCCAGATCGGCCTGGAGGAGACCTACGGCCTGCAGTTCTCCGAGTTCGTGCCGCTGGACGCCGGTGGCTCGCTGACCAAGAACGCCATCCGCGGCGGTGAGGTGTCCGTCGGCCTGGTCTTCAGCTCCGACGGGGCGCTCGCCCCGTAAGGGCAGCACCCGCGACTGCGGGACGGCACGGGCCCCGGCGGATCTCCCGCCGGGGCCCGTGACGTCTCTGTCACGGATGCCGTTCGGAGCGTGAGTGGAGGGCCTCGCGCCGTTACGCTGGGGGCCATGCGTGCGGAGGCGGACGAGCGGGACGGCACCGCTCCTGCCCCCGGGGCCCCGACGCTGCGGTGGGGCGCCGCCGGCCTCGCGGTCGGTGCGGTGCTCGCCGTGGCGGCCACCGTCGTCGTCTTCCTGACCGACGACCCGCAGGTGCTGCGGCTGGCCGTGGTCGGTGGCGCGTGGGCGTTCGTGCTCGCGCTGCTCGCCGCCGGCCGGCGCCGCGCCGGCTCCGACGGCTCCGACGGCGTCGCGGACCTGCGCCGGGCCACCGAGCGGGAGCGCGAGGCCGCCGGGCGGCGCGAGCACGAGATCGCGGCCGAGAACCGGCTCCGCCGGGAGTCCGACGACGCCATGCGGGCCGAGCTCGCGGCGCTGCGCCGGGACGTCGCCGGCCTGGCCGCCCTCCGGTCCGACGTCGCGGCGCTCGGCGCGCTGCGGCAGGACGTCGCGGCGCTCGCGGCGCTGCGCCAGGACGTGGCGGCGCTCGGCGCGCTGCGGCAGGACGTCGCGGCGCTGGGTGGCGTCCGGCAGGACCTGGCGGCGCTCGGGGCGCTGCGCGCCGAGGTGGCGGCGCTGGGCGGCCTGCGGCACGAGGTGGCGGCGCTGGGTGCGCTGCGCCAGGACGTCGCGGCGCTGGGGGGCCTGCGCGAGGACGTCGCCGGCCCGGGCGGGCTGCGCGAGGAGGTGGCCCGCCTGGCCGACGCGCGGACCGAGCTCGGCCAGCTCGCCGACCTGCGCGCCGAGCTCGGCCGGCTGCGCACCGAGCTGACCGAGCAGCTGTCCAGCGAGATGTTCCTCGAGCGGGTCGTCATGCGGACCCAGTCCTCCCGCGGTCCGGTCGCCGCCGCCACCGTGGAGGGCCCGAGCACCCGCTCGATCGAGGCGGTCAGCTGGTCCGACGAGCCGCCGCGGGAGCTGACCGGCGGGTGGCCGGCGATCCGCCTGGAGAGCGCCGCCCCGCCACCGGCGCCGGCGGCCGAGGTGCCGGTCACCCGCGGCTACGAGGCGCTGCAGGGCATCCGGGCCCAGCAGCAGGCCACCCGCCAGCCCGTCGCGCCGGCCACCGACCCGTTCCGTGCCGCCGCCCCGGCCGAGCCGCCGCGCCGCCGCAGGCGGACCGACGACGCGGGGACCGCCGAGCAGCTGACCGTCGAGCGGCCCCTGGCGTCGATCGACCCGGTGTCCGAGCTCGACGCCTGGCCGCGCCCCCCGGCGCCGCTGCCGGCCGACCTCGCACCCGCCGAGCCGCGGCCGGCGGAGCCGCTGCCGGTCCAGCCGCTCACCGTCCAGGCTCCCGGCGTCCCGACGCCGGGGGAGGCCCGGCTCGCGCAGATCCTCGCCGAGAGCGAGGCCGCTGCGCCGCGCAGTGGCCGGCGCCGGCACCGCTACCGGGACGACGACGAGGCCGACGACGTCCTGTCGAGGGTCCTGGGCCGGCCGTGACGTGACCGGCGTCGCCGGGCCGGGCGGCCGCTACGCGGGCCCGCGGGAGAGCAGGCCGCCGTCGAGCACGAACGTCTGGCCGGTGACCCAGCCCGCGCCGTCGCCGAGCAGGTAGGCCGCGGCCTCACCGATGTCCTCGGGCCGGCCCAGCCGGCCCACCGGGTAGGCGCTCGCGGCCTCGGCCTCGCGTCCCTCGTAGAGCGCGCCGGCGAACCGGGTCTTCACGACGGCGGGGGCGACGGCGTTCACCCGCACCGTCGGCCCGAGCTCCACCGCCAGCTGCGTGACGAGGTTGACCAGCGAGGCCTTGCTGACGCCGTAGCCGGCGATCCCGGGGGAGGCCTTGAGGCCCGCGACCGAGGCCACCACGAGCACCGAGCCGCCGTGCTCGGCCATCCACGCCCGCCACGCCTCCTGGACCAGGCCGAGCGTGCCGACCACGTTGGTGTCGAGGATCTTGCGGAAGACGTCGAGGTCGAGGTCGACCATCGGGCCGTAGACGGGGTTGATGCCGACGTTGCCGACCAGCACGTCCAGGCTGCCGAAGGTGTCGACGGCGGTGCGGACCGCCTCGGCCCGGTGCTCGGCGTCGCCCGCGTTGCCGGCGACGCCCACGGCGACCTCCGGACCGCCCAGCGCGGCCACGGCCTCGGTCAGCGCCTCCGGCCTGCGGGCGGTGACCACCACGCGCGCGCCCCGCTGCACCAGGCTCTGGGCGATGGCCAGGCCGATGCCCCGGCTGGCGCCGGTGACCAGTGCGGTGCGTCCCTCGAAGTCGCTCATGTGCTCCTGCCTCTCCCGGTGTCGCTGCGGGCGTCACCGTAGGTCGGCCGCCGGCGGGCCGGCGGACCGGTGTCCGTGACCGACCCCACAGCGCCGTGGCGTTGCAGGAGGCCCGGACCGGTCACACACTCGCCATCGGCACGTCACCCGCGTGACACAGCTGGTCGCAGCGGGCGTGGGCCACCGCACCACAGCACGAGAGCGCCACCGCACGAGCACCACCGCACGAGCACCACCGCACGGCAGCACCACCCCGCCGGTCTCCAACGGGGGAGACCGACCGACGTCCGGTACCCGCACGGGACTGGAACGAGGAGCCCTCCATGCCTGCTGCCCGCAGGACCCCCCGCGCCGCCGGCCTGCCCCGGGCCGCCGACGCACCCGCCCGCCTCCGCGTGGGCGTCGTCGGTGCCGGCCGCGTCGGCGCCGTGCTGGGCGCCGCGCTCGCCGCCGCCGGCCACGACGTGGTCGCCGCCGCGGGCCTGTCCGCCGCCTCCGCCGAGCGCGCCGCACGCCTGCTGCCCGGCGTCCCACTGCTGCCGACCGACGAGGTCGTCGCCGCCGCGGACCTCGTCGTCCTCGCCGTCCCTGACGACACCCTGGCCGGCCTGGTCGCCGGCCTGGCCGAGACCGGCGTCTGGCGCGCCGGCCAGCTGGCCTTCCACACCTCCGGCGCGCACGGCCTCGCCGTGCTGGAGCCGGCCGCGCGGGTCGGTGTCCTGCCGCTCGCGCTGCACCCCGCGATGACCTTCACCGGTGCCCCCGAGGACACCGACCGGCTCACCGGCGCCCCCTTCGGCGTGACCAGCGCGCCGGACTTCCGCGCCGTCGCCGAGACGCTGGTGCTCGAGATGGGCGGGGAGCCGTTCTTCGTCGCCGAGGCCGACCGGCGGCTGTACCACGCGGCGCTGGTCACCGGCGCCAACCACCTGGTCACGCTCGTCGCCGAGGCCGCCGACCTGCTGCGCGCCGCCGGCGTGGGCGAGCCCGGCCGGGTGCTCGCCCCACTGCTCACGGCGGCGCTGGACAACGGCCTGCGCCGCGGCGACCGCGGGCTGACCGGTCCGGTGAGCCGCGGCGACGTCGGCACCGTGCGCGACCACCTGGAGACCCTCGCCGAGCGGGCGCCGCAGTCGGTGGCCGCCTACGTCGCGATGGCGACCCGGACCACCGAGCGGGCCCTGGCCGCCGGCCGGCTGAAGCGGCACGAGGGCGCCCCGCTGCTGGACCTGCTCGACGACGCTCGGCACGGGGACCCGGCGGGCTCCCGGTGACCGTCTCCTCCCGTCCCGCGGTCGCCGAGTCGGCCGCGGACCTCGCCGGCCTGCGCGCGCGGATGCCCGGCCGGGTGGCGCTGGTGCCGACCATGGGCGCGCTGCACGAGGGCCACCGCACGCTGGTCCGCGCCGCGCGGCAGGCCGCCGACCGCGTCGTGGTCTCGGTGTTCGTCAACCCGACGCAGTTCGGCCCCGGCGAGGACTTCGACCGGTACCCGCGGACCTGGTCCGAGGACCTCGACGCCCTGGCCGCGGAGGGCGCCGACGTCGTCTTCCACCCGGAGGTCGACGAGGTCTACCCGCCGCGCGCGCTCGGCGTCACCGTGCAGCCCGGCCCGCTGGGCTCGGTGCTCGAGGGCGCGGTGCGGCCCGGCCACTTCGCCGGCGTCCTCACCGTCGTCGCCAAGCTCTTCGGCCTGGTGCGGCCCGACGAGGCGTTCTTCGGCGAGAAGGACTACCAGCAGCTGGTGCTCATCCGGGCGATGGCCCGCGAGCTGGCCCTGCCCGTCACCGTGACCGGCGTGCCGACCGTCCGGGAGGACGACGGGCTGGCACTGTCCTCGCGCAACCGCTACCTGACCCCGGAACAGCGGGCCACGGCCGCCACGGTGAACCGGGCGCTGCGTGCCGGGGCGGACGCCGGCCCGCACGGTGCCCACGGGGTCCTCGCCGCCGCCCGGGAGGTGCTCGCCACCGCACCGGAGCTCGAGCCCGACTACCTCGAGCTCACCGACCCCGACCTCGGCCCGGCACCCGCCGCCGGCCCCGCCCGCCTGCTGCTCGCCGCCCGCGCGGGCAGCACCCGACTCCTCGACAACGTCCCGGTCACCCTCGGAGGTCCCCGATGATGCGCACGATGCTCAAGTCCAAGATCCACCGGGCGACCGTGACCCAGGCCGACCTGCACTACGTCGGCTCGGTGACCATCGACGAGGACCTCCTCGACGCGGCCGACCTGATCCCCGGCGAGCAGGTCGCCATCGTCGACATCACCAACGGCGCCCGGCTGGAGACCTACGTCATCCCGGGTGAGCGGGGCACCGGCGTCATCGGGATCAACGGCGCGGCCGCCCACCTCGTGCACCCCGGCGACATGGTGATCATGATCAGCTACGGGGTCATGGACGAGACCGAGGCCAAGAGCTACATCCCCAAGGTCGTGCACGTCGACGGCGCCAACCGCATCGTCGAGCTGGGGGGCGACCCCTCGGCCCCGGTGCCGGGCGCGGCCGACCAGGAGCGCAGCGACCTCGGCGTCCCGGTCAGGTGACCCTCGCCGCGAGCGGCACCCTCACCGGCCTCCCGCTGCGGCTGGCCGCGCCCGATCCCGGCTGGGAGCTGTCCGCCGACGTCTGCGTCGTCGGTTCCGGAATCGCCGGGCTCTGCGTCGCGCTGCACGCACGGGCGGCGGGGCTCTCGGTCGCCGTCGTCACCAAGGTGCACGTCGACGACGGTTCGACCCGGTGGGCCCAGGGCGGCATCGCGGCGGTGCTCGACCCCGCGGACAGCGCCGGGGCCCACGCCGCCGACACCGAGGTGGCCGGCGTGGGCCTCTGCGAGCCCGACGCCGTGCGCGCGCTGGTGACCGAGGGGCCGCAGCGGCTGGCCCAGCTGATCGGCTGGGGAGCGGCGTTCGACCGCGACCCCGCCGGGCGGCTGCTGCTCACCCGCGAGGGCGGGCACTCCGCCGACCGGATCGTGCACGCCGGCGGGGACGCCACCGGCTGGGAGGTGCAGCGGGCCCTGCACGAGGCCGTGCGCGCCGACCCGGGCGTCACCCTGGTCGAGCACGCGATGGTGCTGGACCTGCTGCGCGACGGCCAGGGCCGTGCCGCTGGCGTCACCCTGCACGTGCTCGGCGAGGGCACCGCCGACGGTGTCGGCGCCGTCCGCGCCCGGGCCGTCGTGCTCGCCACCGGCGGGATGGGGCAGGTCTACGCCGCCACCACGAACCCGGCGGTCTCCACCGGCGACGGCGTGGCGCTGGGCCTGCGCGCCGGCGCGGTCGCCACCGACCTCGAGTTCGTCCAGTTCCACCCCACCTCCCTCTACCTCGGCCCGGACTCCCGCGGCCAGCAGCCACTCGTCAGCGAGGCGCTGCGCGGCGAGGGCGCGGTGCTGCGCGACGGTGCGGGGGAGCGGTTCATGGTCGGCGTCCACCCGCTGGCCGAGCTGGCCCCGCGGGACGTCGTCGCCAAGGCCATCACGCGCGTGCAGCTGCGCGACGGCGTCCGGCACGTCTGGCTCGACGCCCGGTCCATCCCCGGCCTGCCCGAGCGCTTCCCGACCATCGTGGCCCGCTGCCGGGAGGCCGGCATCGACCCGGTGACCGAGCTGGTGCCGGTGACGCCCGCCGCGCACTACGCCTCCGGCGGTCTGGTGACCGACCTGGCCGGGCGCACGACCGTGCCCGGCCTCTACGCCTGCGGCGAGGTCGCCAGCACCGGCGTGCACGGCGCCAACCGGCTGGCGTCGAACTCGCTGCTGGAGGGCCTGGTCTTCGCCGCCCGCATCGGCGCCGAGCTCACCCGCTCGCTGCCGCTGCCCGCCGCACCGCTGGCCGGGGTGCCGGCGCTGTCCGGCCTGCTCGACCCGGCCGGCCGGCAGCGCGTCACCGACACGATGTCCGGGTGCGTCGCCGCCCTCCGCAGTGGCGCGGGCCTGGCCGAGGCCACCGCGACCCTGGCCGGCCTGGCGCAGGCGCTGGGCGAGGGGCCGGGCGCGGTGCCCGGCGTGGACAGCTGGGAGGCCACCGACCTGCTGACGGTGGCCGCCGCGGTCACCGTGGCCGCCGCCGCCCGCGAGGAGACCCGCGGCTGCCATTGGCGCGAGGACCACCCCGAGACCTCCGACGCCTGGCGGGTGCACCTCGACGTCCGCCTCGACGGCCTCGGGGAGCTGCACCTGACGCGCCGTCCGGTGGGCACGCCGGTGGTGATCCCGTGGTGAGCGACCCGCGGTCGCTGGAGGGCACCGGGCTGGAGGAGGCCTGGGTCGACGCGCTCGTCGAGCTCACCCTCGCCGAGGACCTCACCGGGGGCGCCGTGCTGCCCGGCGCGCCCGACCTGGTCGTCGCCTACGACGTCACCAGCGCCGCGACCGTGCCGCCGGGCCAGCTCGGCACCGCCGACCTGGTGGCCCGTGCCGACGGCGTCGTCGCCGGGCTGCCGGTGGCCGCGCGCGTCTTCACCCGGCTCGCCCCCGGGGCCACCCTGACCGCGGGTGCCTCGGACGGCGACCGGGTCGCCCGTGGCGACGTGCTGCTCACCGTCCGCGGACCGGTCCGGGCGCTGCTGGCCGCCGAGCGCAGTGCGCTGAACATCGCCAGCCGGGCCAGCGGCATCGCCACTGCCACCCGCGCGTGGGCCGACGCCGTCGCCGGCACGGGGGCCACCGTGCTCGACACCCGCAAGACGACGCCGGGACTGCGGCCGCTGGAGAAGTACGCCGTCCGCTGCGGTGGGGGGTCGAACAAGCGCATGGGCCTCTACGACGTCGCCATGGTCAAGGACAACCACGTGGCCGCGGCCGGGTCGGTGGCGGCCGCGGTCGCCGCGGTCCGCGAGCGCGCCCCGCGGGTGCCGGTGCAGGTGGAGGCCGACACGCCGGCTCAGGCCGTCGAGGCCGTGGAGGCCGGCGCGCGGTTCCTGCTGCTGGACAACATGACGCCCGCGCAGCTGCGCGAGGTCGTCGCCGCGGTCGGCGACCGCGCCGAGCTGGAGGCGACCGGCGGGCTGACGCTGGCCGTCGCCCGGGAGGTGGCCGAGACCGGCGTGGACTACCTGTCGGTCGGCGCGCTGACGCACTCCTCGCCGATCCTCGACCTCGCCCTCGACCTGCGGGCGGGCTGACCGGTGCTGCTCACGGTCGACGTCGGCAACAGCCAGACCGTCCTGGCCACCTTCGACGGCGACCGGCGCGTCGGCAGCTGGCGGGTGACGACGCAGCCGCGGGCGACGTCCGACGAGATCCAGCTGCTCTGGCGCGGGCTGCTGCGCGACACCGTGGTGACCGGGGTGGCCGCCTGCTCCACGGTGCCGGCGCTGCTGCCGGCCCTGCGGGGGCTGCTCGACCGCCTCGACGTGCCGGTCGTCCTCATCGGCCCGGGCGTGCGCACCGGCGTCCCGCTGCACGTGGACAACCCGCGCGAGGTCGGCGCCGACCGGGTCGTGACGGCGCTGGCCGCGCACGAGCTGTTCGGCCACGACGGCTCCGGGCGCCGGCGGCCGGTCGTCGTCGTCGACTTCGGGACGTCGACCAACGTGGACGCCGTCGGCCCCGACGGGCAGTTCCTCGGCGGCGCGCTCGCGCCGGGGGTGGAGGTCAGCCTCGACGCGCTGGCCAGCCGGGCCGCACAGCTGCGCTCGGTCGAGCTGAGCGTGCCGCCGCAGGCGATCGGCAAGAACACCGTCGCGGCGCTGCAGTCGGGCCTGGTGCTCGGCTTCGCCGGTCTCGTCGACGGGCTGGTGTCGCGGATCTCGGCCGAGCTCGTGGAGCAGTTCGGGACCACCCCCGTCGTCGTGGCCACCGGCGGGCTCTCGCCCCTCGTGGCCGACAGCTGCCGCACGGTGTCCGAGCGCGAGCCCGACCTGACCGTGCAGGGCCTGCGGCTGGCGTTCGAGCGCCACCAGGGGACGCACCGTTCCCCGGCCGGGCGGCGGACGGCGGCCCCGTAGGCTCGCTGCCCGTGAGCGAGGAACCCCCCGGCCCCACCGACGACGTCGACGAGCTCCCCGAGCAGATGCGGGTGCGGCGGGCCAAGCTCGACCGCCTGCGCGACGCGGGCGCCGACCCGTACCCGGTGGCGGTCGGCCGGACGACGACGCTGGCCGAGGTGCGCGCCGCCCACCCCGAGCTCGAGCCGGACACCATGACCGGCCGGACCGTCGGCGTCACCGGGCGCGTGATCTTCTCCCGCAACACCGGCAAGCTCTGCTTCGCGACGCTGCGCGAGGGCGACGCCGAGCTCCAGGTGATGCTCTCCCGCGACCGGGTGGGCGAGGAGCAGCTCGCGGCGTGGAAGGCCGACGTGGACCTGGGCGACCAGGTGCTCGTGACCGGCGAGGTCGGCACGTCGCGGCGCGGCGAGCTGTCGGTCTTCGCCGACTCCTGGCAGCTGACGGCCAAGGCGCTGCGGCCGCTGCCGGTGGCGCACAAGCCGATGAGCGAGGAACTGCGGGTCCGCCGCCGCTACGTCGACCTCATCGTGCGCGACGAGGCCCGCCGGACGGTCCGCCAGCGGTCCGCGGTGAACGCGACGCTGCGCGCCGGACTCACCGCGCGCGGTTTCCTCGAGGTCGAGACGCCGATGCTGCAGACCGTGCACGGCGGTGCCGCGGCGCGTCCGTTCCGGACGCACATGAACGCGTTCGACCTCGACCTGTATCTGCGTATCGCGCCCGAGTTGTTCCTCAAGCGCTGCATCGTCGGCGGGCTGGACCGCGTCTTCGAGATCAACCGGAACTTCCGCAACGAGGGCGCCGACAGCTCGCACTCGCCGGAGTTCGCGATGCTCGAGTTCTACGCGGCCTACACCGATTACCGGGATGTGGCCGCGCTCACCCGGGAACTGATCCAGGAGTGCTGCGCGGCGCTGTTCGGCGACCACGTCGCCCGCCACCACGACGGCACGGAGATCGACCTCTCCGGCGACTGGCCGCACGTGCGCCTCTACGACCTCGTCTCGGCCGCCGTCGGCGAGGAGGTCACCCCGCAGACCCCCGTGGAGCACCTGCGGGCGCTCGCCGGACGGCACGACGTCGGCGTGGACCCGGCATGGCTGCCGGGCAAGGTCGTCGAGGAGCTGTTCGAGTCGCTGGTGCAGCACGACCTGCAGGAACCCACGTTCGTGCTGGACTACCCGGTGGACACCTCGCCGCTGACCCGCGCGCACCGCTCCGAGCCGGGGCTGGCCGAGAAGTGGGACCTGTACATCGGCGGCATCGAACGCGGCACCGGGTACTCCGAGCTCGTCGACCCCGTCGTGCAGCGGGAGCGGTTCACCCAGCAGGCGCTCCTCGCGGCCGCGGGCGACCCCGAGGCCATGGCGCTCGACGAGGACTTCCTCGAGGCGCTCGAATACGGCATGCCCCCGACCGGGGGTGTCGGTATGGGCATGGACCGTCTGATGATGACCCTGACCGGACTCGGGATCCGAGAGACCATCCTGTTCCCACTCGTCCGTCCGCTCACTTCCTGAGGCCTTTTCCGAGAACGCCCGTTCCCGTTCTACACCCGAATTCGTGACATCGCGGTATTCGTTGCGACGAATTGTCCGCAGATGTGGTGTGATGGGCGCGTCGCCGACGGTGACGTGCCCATCCGAACACGGGGCTGGGAAACAGAAGTGAGGAACTGGTAATGGCGCAGAAGGTCCAGGTCATCAAGACCGACGATCTCGAGAACGACGACGTCCCTGCCGACGAGACGATCTCGTTCGCGCTGGACGGCACCACGTACGAGATCGACCTGTCGGAGAAGAACGCCGGCGAGATGCGCGAGGCGTTCGCCCGCTACGTGCAGGCGGCGCGCAAGGTCACCCGCGGCAACGGGCGGGCGTCGGGTGCCGGACGCTCCCGGGCGACCGGTGGCGGCGGCCGGATGGACCGCGAGCAGGCCGGCGCGATCCGCGACTGGGCCCGCAAGAACGGCCACGCGGTCAGCGACCGCGGGCGCATCCCGGGCACCGTCGTCGAGGCCTACGAGGCCGCGCACTGAGGCCTCGTCCGGAGGCTCGCGGCGCGCGGGACGCGTCGTGAGGAGGACGAGGTCCTCCTCCCCCTCGCCCCCCACCCCACGCTCAGCGGGGCGGGTCCCTGCGAGGCCGTTCCAGTAGCTCCCGATCGGCCCGGTCCCTCCTCGGAGGGACCGGGCCGTCGTCGGTCCCGGGGCAGCTGCGCATCCGATCGTCCGCTGTGGGCGTAACAGGAGTGGAACACCGCCCCGTCAGCATCAGTTGGACCGGGCAGCTCCTCCTCCCCATCCCGGCCGCGTGCCGACGGGGAGTCGGAGTCCGCGACTACAGTGGAAAGACCGGTGCCCCGCGCGCCGACGGACGTCGGGTGCGCCTCCCCACAGACGGGGAGGGCAGTGCCGGACCAGCCGGTCGAAGGAGAAGCAGCAGATGTTCGAACGGTTCACCGACCGAGCCCGCCGCGTTGTTGTCCTGGCCCAGGAAGAGGCCCGGATGCTCAACCACAACTACATCGGCACCGAGCACATCCTCCTGGGCCTGATCCACGAGGGTGAGGGTGTCGCCGCCAAGGCGCTCGAGTCCCTCGGCATCTCGCTGGAGGGTGTCCGTCAGCAGGTGGAGGAGATCATCGGTCAGGGCCAGCAGGCCCCGTCCGGTCACATCCCCTTCACCCCGCGCGCCAAGAAGGTGCTCGAGCTGTCCCTGCGCGAGGCGCTGCAGCTCGGCCACAACTACATCGGCACCGAGCACATCCTGCTCGGCCTGATCCGCGAGGGCGAGGGCGTCGCCGCCCAGGTCCTCGTGAAGCTGGGCGCCGACCTCAACCGCGTCCGCCAGCAGGTCATCCAGCTGCTCTCCGGCTACCAGGGCAAGGAGCCGGCCGCGGCCGGCGGGCCCGCCGAGGGCACGCCGTCGACCTCGCTGGTGCTCGACCAGTTCGGCCGGAACCTCACCCAGGCCGCGCGCGACTCCAAGCTCGACCCGGTCATCGGGCGGGCCAAGGAGATCGAGCGGGTCATGCAGGTGCTGTCCCGCCGCACGAAGAACAACCCCGTCCTCATCGGCGAGCCCGGCGTCGGCAAGACCGCCGTCGTCGAGGGCCTGGCTCAGGCGATCGTCAAGGGCGAGGTCCCCGAGACGCTGAAGGACAAGCAGCTCTACACCCTGGACCTCGGTGCCCTCGTCGCCGGTTCCCGCTACCGCGGTGACTTCGAGGAGCGGCTCAAGAAGGTCCTCAAGGAGATCCGCACCCGCGGCGACATCATCCTGTTCATCGACGAGATCCACACCCTCGTCGGGGCCGGTGCCGCGGAGGGCGCGATCGACGCCGCCAGCATCCTCAAGCCGATGCTGGCCCGCGGTGAGCTGCAGACCATCGGCGCCACCACGCTCGACGAGTACCGCAAGCACCTGGAGAAGGACGCCGCGCTCGAGCGCCGCTTCCAGCCCATCCAGGTCGGCGAGCCGACGCTGCAGCACACCATCGAGATCCTCAAGGGCCTGCGCGACCGCTACGAGGCGCACCACCGGATCAGCATCACCGACGGCGCCCTCGTCGCCGCCGCGACGCTGGCCGACCGGTACATCTCCGACCGCTTCCTCCCGGACAAGGCGATCGACCTGATCGACGAGGCCGGCGCCCGGATGCGGATCAAGCGGATGACCGCCCCGCCGGACCTGCGCGAGTTCGACGACCGCATCGCGTCCATCCGGCGCGAGAAGGAGTCGGCGATCGACGCCCAGGACTTCGAGAAGGCCGCGTCGCTGCGCGACAAGGAGAAGAACCTCCTGGCCGAGAAGGCCGAGCGCGAGAAGCAGTGGAAGGCCGGCGACATGGACGTCGTCGCCGAGGTCGACGACGAGCAGATCGCCGAGGTCCTCGCCAACTGGACCGGGATCCCCGTGTTCAAGCTGACCGAGGAGGAGACCTCGCGGCTGCTGCGCATGGAGGACGAGCTCCACAAGCGCATCATCGGCCAGGAAGAGGCCATCAAGAGCGTCAGCCAGGCGATCCGGCGCACCCGCGCGGGCCTCAAGGACCCGCGTCGCCCCGGTGGCTCGTTCATCTTCGCCGGCCCCTCGGGCGTCGGTAAGACCGAGCTCGCCAAGGCGCTGGCCAACTTCCTGTTCGGCGAGGACGACGCCCTCATCCAGATCGACATGGGCGAGTTCCACGACCGCTTCACGGTGTCCCGCCTCGTCGGTGCCCCTCCCGGCTACGTCGGCTACGACGAGGGCGGCCAGCTGACCGAGAAGGTGCGGCGCAAGCCGTTCTCGGTGGTCCTCTTCGACGAGATCGAGAAGGCGCACGCGGACGTCTTCAACACGCTCCTGCAGGTGCTGGAGGACGGCCGCCTGACCGACGGCCAGGGCCGGATCGTGGACTTCAAGAACACGATCCTGATCCTGACGACGAACCTCGGGACCCGGGACATCTCCAAGGCCGTCGGCCTCGGCTTCCAGGCCGGAAACGACTCCGGCAGCAACTACGAGCGGATGAAGCTCAAGGTCAACGAGGAGCTCAAGCAGCACTTCCGGCCGGAGTTCCTCAACCGCATCGACGACATCGTCGTGTTCCACCAGCTGACCGAGAACGAGATCATCACGATCGTCGACCTCATGGTCGCCCGCGTCGAGGGCCAGCTGGCGAACAAGGACATGTCGCTGGAGATCACCCCGGCGGCGAAGCGGCTCCTGGCCGCCCGCGGCTTCGACCCGGTGCTGGGTGCCCGGCCGCTGCGCCGCACCATCCAGCGCGAGATCGAGGACGCGCTGTCGGAGAAGATCCTCTACGGCGAGCTGACCGCGGGTCAGATCATCGTGGTGGACGTCGACGACGCCGAGGGCCCGGCGCAGAAGTTCACCTTCCGCGGCGAGGCCAAGCCGATCGACCTGCCCGACACCCCGCCGGTGGCCCTCTCGGGTGCCGACGGCGAGGAGGAGGGCCCGGCGGCCGCCCAGGCCGAGTAAGCGCCTCCAGCACGACGACAGGGCCGTCCTCGCACACGCGGGGGCGGCCCTTCGTCGTCCCCGTCCCCCTCGACGAGATCTGCACACTCGACGGCATCAGCGCCTGACGGTGACGACTGTGCAGATCTCGTCGGGTCAGGTGGGGAGGGTGAAGCGGCCGTCCGCGGTCTGCTCGACCAGCCCGTCGGTCAGCAGGGAGTCCAGGCACCTGCCGCGCTGGACGGCGTCGTCCCACGCGGCGTCGAGGTCGGCGGCCGGGACCGGGCCGTGTGCGGCCCGCAGCACGTCGAGCAGCCGGCCGCGTACCTGCCGGTCGGTCCCGGCGAACTTCTGCACCCGGCGGGGCGGGCCCTCGACCGCCGGGCTGCCGGCCAGCCGCCACGCGCACGACGTCCGCACCGGGCAGACCCCGCAGCGCGGGGTGCGCGCGACGCAGACCAGCGCCCCGAGCTCCATCGCCGCCACGGAGAAGCGGACGGCGCGGGCGCGGTCGGCGGGAGCGAGCGCCGCGACGTCGGCCAGGTCGGCCACCCGCGCCGGCAGCGCCTCGGCGCGACCGTGCACCAGCCGCGCCACGACGCGCCGCACGTTGGTGTCCACGACCGGCTGGGGCTGCCCGTGCCCGAAGCAGGCGACCGCCCGGGCGGTGTAGGTGCCGACGCCGGGCAGCGCCTCCAGGGCGGGGACGTCGGCGGGCACCTCGCCCCCGTGACGCGCCACCAGCGCCTCCGCGGTCTCCCGCAGCCGGAGGGCCCGGCGGGGGTAGCCGAGCTTGCCCCACGCGCGGATGACCTCGGCGGGCGAGGAGGCGGCCAGGGCGGTGGGCGTCGGCCAGCGCGCCATCCACTCCCGCCAGACCGGCTCGACCCGGACCACGGGAGTCTGCTGGAGCATCACCTCGCTGACGAGGACCGCCCACGGGTCGGTGTCGGGACGGCGCCAGGGCAGGTCCCGCGCCGCGACGGCGAACCAGTCCACCAGGGCCTCACCGAGCGCCGGACCGGTGCTCCCGGGCGGTGCGGTCGGCGGGGGAGCGGGGCTGTCCACGGGGGTCCAGTGTGCCGTCCGCCGGACCCGGCGCGCCGGTGCGGTGCCGGAGGCGGCACCGCACTACGGTTCTCGCCGTGCTGCACCCGGTCGGCCCCCTGCCCGCCGCCGTCTACTGGCGGCGGCGGCTCATGGTGCTCACCCTGCTGCTGGCCGTCGTCGGCGGCGGCGGGTGGCTCGGCGTCGCCCTGCTGGCCGGTGGCTCCGGCGACTCCGGGACGGCCGCGCAGGGCAGCACCACCGAGGCCGCCTCGACCCGCGCGGCGCCGACGCCGGCCCTGGAGCGGGTCGCGCCGTCGCTCGCCAGCGTGCAGACCCCCACCCCGGTCCCGCCCGCCGTCACGTCCGCGCCGGCGCCGGCGCCGGAGACGCCCGCCGGGCCGCAGCCGGGGGACCCATGCGGTGACGACATGATCGCCGTGGAGGTCCGCGGGCCGGGCAGCGTCCCGGCCGGCAGCGGGCCGACGTTCGAGCTCGTGGTCGTCAACGTCTCACCGGTGCCCTGCGTGCGTGCCCTGGACCTCGAGCTGCAGGAGATCGTACTGCTGGACCAGGCCGGCGCCCGGCTGTGGGGGAGCAACGACTGCCAGCCCGAGTCCAGCGACGACACCCGCACCCTGGCGCCCGGCGAACAGGTGGTCTTCCCGCTCGTCTGGAGCGGCCTGTCGAGCGAGCCGACCTGCACCGTCGCCCGGACGGCGATGCCGCCCGGTCAGTACGTGCTGCGCGCCCGGCTGGACACCGAGCCCAGCCAGGACACGCCCTTCACCATCACCTGATCGAGGGCCCCCCTGACGGCCCCTCGCAGGGTCCCGCCGCGATCTCGCGAGTGGCGAGGGGGTCCTTGGTCAGCTGTAGCGGTCGAGGATCGAGGTCTCGGCCAGCCGGGACAGTCCCTCGCGGATGCCACGGGCACGGGCCTCGCCGACGCCCTCCACGGCGAGCAGGTCCTCGATGGTGGCGGCCAGCAGCTTCTGCAGCCCCCCGAAGTGGTCGACCAGCCGGTCGATGATCCCGGCGGGCAGGCGGGGGACCCGCGCCAGCAGCCGGTACCCGCGGGGGCTGACGGGGGAGTCGAGTGCGTCGGCCGACGTCGGCAGGCCGTAGCACCGGGCCACGGCGGAGAGGTCGAGCAGCTCGGTGGCCGACAGCGCCCGCAGGTCGGTGAGCACCTGCTCGGTGCTGCGCGACCGGCGCCCGGTGGCGGGCAGGTAGTCGCGGACCAGGAGGCCGCGGTCCTCCTCGACCCCGGCGAGCATCTCGTCGAGCTGCAGGGCGAGCAGGCGCCCGTCGGTGCCCAGCTCGACGACGAAGCCCTCGATCTCGTCGGCGATGCGGCGGACCATCTCCAGCCGCTGGCTGACGCTCATCGCATCGCGGACGGTGACCAGGTCCTCGATCTCCAGCGCCGACAGCGTGCTCGCGACCTCGTCGAGGCGGAGCTTGTAGCGCTCCAGCGCGGCCAGGGCCTGGTTGGCCCGGGCGAGGATCGTCGTCGGATGCTCGAGCGTGTAGCGCCGGCCGGCCACGTAGACGCTGATGATGTGCATCGACTGGCTGACCGAGATCACCGGGAAGCCGGTCTGGATCGCGACCCGCTCGGCGGTGCGGTGGCGGGTGCCCGACTCCTCGGTCGGCACCGTCGGGTCGGGCATGAGGTGCACGCCGGCCCGCACGATCCGCAGTCCGTCGTAGGAGACGATCACCGCGCCGTCCATCTTGGCCAGCTCGCGCAGGCGGGTGGCGGAGAGGGCGACGTCGAGGGCGAAGCCGCCGGTGCAGATGGACTCGACGACGCGGTCGTACCCCAGCACGATCAGTGCGCCGGTGCGGCCGGCGAGGATCCGCTCCAGGCCGTCGCGCAGGGCGGTCCCGGGCGCTATGCGACCGAGGAGCTCGCGTAGCGCGGCCTCGGTGTCCACAGCGGGGGGCACGAGCGCTCCTGACGGTCGACGAGGTGCGGCGGCTGAGTCTACGTGGGAGGCAACGGTACTGGTGCGGCTCGAACGGTGATCAGCGGAGTCGGGTGAGGGCCGTGCCCAGGTCGGGGACCTCGATCAGCCGCATGCCCTTCGGCGCCGAGCCGGCGTCCTCGGGGACCAGCGCCACGCGGTAGCCCTGCCGGGCCGCCTCGGCCAGCCGCCGGCCGGTGCCGCCCACCCGCCGGATCTCCCCGGACAGGCCCACCTCGCCGACCACGACCATCCCCGCCGGCAGCGGGGTGTCCCGGGCCGCCGAGGCGATGGCCAGCGCGAGAGCGAGGTCTGCGGCCGGCTCGGCGATCTTGACGCCGCCGACGGACGCGGCGAAGACGTCGGCCTCGGCCAGCCGCACGCCGCCGCGCCGCTCCAGGACGGCGTTGACCATCGCCACCCGCTGGGGGTCCAGCCCGCTCACGGCCCGCCGCGGGGACCCGCCGCCGCTGGGCGCGACCAGCGCCTGCACCTCGGCGAGCAGCGGCCGGCTGCCCTCCATGGTCACGGTGACGCAACTGCCGGGCACCGGCGCGGACCGGCGGGAGACGAACAGGTGCGAGGGGTCGGGCACGCCGACCACCCCGCCGTCGCCGATCTCGAAGCAGCCGATCTCGTCGGCGGGACCGAAGCGGTTCTTGGTGGCGCGGATCAGGCGCAGCGTGGAGTGCCGCTCGCCGTCGAAGGAGATGACGACGTCGACCAGGTGCTCGAGCGTGCGGGGCCCGGCGATGGCGCCGTCCTTGGTCACGTGGCCGACGAGGATCGTGGTCATCCCGCGGCTCTTGGCCACGGCGCTGAGCGCGCTGGCGACGGCGCGGACCTGGGTGGAGCCGCCGTCGGTGCCGTCGACGGCGGGGGAGCGGACGGTCTGGACGCTGTCGAGCACGAGCAGCGTCGGCTGCACCTGGTCGACGTGCGCCAGCACGGCCGACAGCTCGGTCTCGGCCGCGAGGTAGAGGTCGTCGTGCAGGGCACCGATCCGCTCCGCGCGCAGCCGCACCTGCCCGGCCGACTCCTCGCCGGAGACCACCAGGGCCGGGCCGTTGGACTCCGCGACGCGGTGCGCGACCTCGAGCAGCAGCGTCGACTTGCCCACCCCGGGCTCGCCGGCCACCAGCAGCACGGCGCCGGGCACGAGCCCGCCGCCCAGCACCCGGTCGAACTCGGGGATGCCGGTGGGGACGGCGCGGGCGCCGGTCAGCTCCACCTGGGCGATGGGGCGGGCGGGGGCCGTCACCGGCCCGGCGCTCACGGCGCGCAGGCCGCCCGAGGGGACGCTGCCGACCTCCTGCAGGGAGCCCCAGGCCTGGCACTCCGGGCAACGCCCCACCCACTTCGCCGACGCGAAGCCGCACTCGGTGCAGCGGTGGGCGGGGCGGGCGGTCCGGGCGGCGGGAGGCACGCCCCGACGCTAACCGCGGGGTGCGACGGTTCCGCGGAGGACCGCTACTCGGCCTCGGTGTCCTGCTCGTCGCCGGCTTCGGCGCCCTCCTCCTCGTGGAAGTCGAACGCCTCCCCGCGGGGCACCTCGCCGTAGGGGCCGGCGACCAGCGCCTGGACGGTCACCTCGCCGGCGTTCTCGAAGGTCAGCGTCACGGTGATCGTCTGGCTGGCGGTCAGCGGCTCCTCGACCGACAGGTCGGCGAGGAAGAGGCGGGTGGTGTCGGAGGGGATCTCCGGCTCGCAGGCGCCGTCCTCCCCGTACTGCCGCAGGCCGATGTTGGTCACGGTCCCCGCGGGCACCGGGACCTCGATGCTGGTGCTCGCCGTCGGCTGAGCCGCCGACGTGGGTGCCGCGGACGTCGGCGTGGAGCCCGTGGTGCCGGCCGCGGACCCGCTCGGGGTCTCGGTCGTCGTGGGGGTGCCCGGGGCGGCGGAGGTGGTCGGCGCGGCGGACGTCGTCGGCGTCGTCTCCCCGGGGAGCTCACCGACGAACACGCCGTCGAAGGCCTCGCCCTCGACCGCGGTCAGCGTGTCGTCCTCGCGGCTGCCGTTGGCGATGGAGAGCACGAGCTCGGGGCTGTCGCCCTCCTCGTAGGCGGTCGCCTCCTCGTCGCCGGCCTCGCAGGGGTTGGCGAGCGTGACCTGGCGCAGCTGCAGCTCGCCGATCTCGGCGGAGGGGCCGACCTTGTCGCGGTCCTGCGAGCTGGTCTGGTTGACCTGCCCGGCGCTGCAGGCGGTCAGGGCGACCGGGGTCAGCAGGAGGACCCCCATCGTGGCGGCGCGCAGTGCGCGGTTCACAGACGTCGACCTCCAGCGAACACGTTCCGGCCACCGCGAGTTCGGTGGCCCGAGTCGCGCCGAGCCTAACGGTCCACCCACGATGTCCGCCGGGAGGTGAGGCCGTGGGTCTCCGGGACGACGTCGATCCGGCGCTGGCCGACTTCCCGTCGCATGCGCCGGGCACGCGGCGCTGGTGCTTCGCCGACCAGCTCGGCCCGCACTTCCTCGACGCACCCGACCAGCCGGTCCTGCTGATCGAGGCGCGGGCGGTGTTCGCCCGCCGCCGCTTCCACCGGCAGAAGGCCCACCTGGTGCTGTCGGCGTTGCGGCACCGGGCGGCCGAGCTGGGCGACCAGGCCGAGCACCACCGGGTCGTCACCTACGCCGAGGCCCTCGACCGGGTCCGCGAGCCGCTGTCGGTGTGCGCGCCCACGACGTGGAGCAGCCGCGACTACGTGCTGCGCCGCCCGGACCTCCAGGTGGTCGCGGCCCGCGGCTTCGTCGCCACCCAGGCGGAGTTCGCCGCCTGGGCCGACGGCAGGGGCCGGCGGCGACTGCTGATGGAGGACTTCTACCGCGACTCCCGGCGCCGGCACGACGTCCTCATGAACGGCGCCGAGCCGGCGGGCGGCCGCTGGAACCTCGACACCGAGAACCGCGAGCCGCCGCCGGCCGACGGTCGGATCGGCGTGCCGGAGCCGTGGTGGCCGGAGGAGGACGAGATCGACGCGGAGGTCCGCGCCGACCTCGACCGGTGGGAGGCCGACGGCCACGTCTCCTTCGTCGGGGACGACGGCCCGCGGCTGTTCCCCGTCACCCGCGCCGAGGCGCTGCTGCGGCTCGACGACTTCCTCGCCCACCGGCTCGGCGCCTTCGGCCCGCACGAGGACGCGATGCTCGCCGGCGACCGCTGGCTGGCCCACTCGCTGCTCTCGCCGGCGCTCAACCTGGGGCTGCTGGACCCGCTCGAGGTGGTCACGGCGACGGAGCAGACCGCGCGCGACCGCGCCGCCGCCGGCGACCTCCTCCCGCTCAACAGCGTCGAGGGCTTCGTGCGGCAGGTGATGGGCTGGCGGGACTACATCTGGCACCTCTACTGGCACCTCGGCCGCGACTACCGGCACGGCAACGCCCTGGGTGCGACGGAGCACGTGCCGGCGTGGATGGCCGAGCTCGACGGGGACGCGGTCGACGCCGCGTGCCTGTCCGGCGTCCTCACCGACCTGCGGCGCGACGGCTGGGTGCACCACATCCCGCGGCTGATGGTGCTGGGCAACTACGCCCTCCAGCGCGGCATCGACCCGCTGGAGCTCACCGACTGGTTCCACCGCTCGTTCGTCGACGGCTACGACTGGGTGATGGTCAGCAACGTCGTCGGCATGAGCCAGCACGCCGACGGCGGGGTGCTGGCGACCAAGCCCTACGCCGCCGGGGGCGCCTACATCGACCGGATGAGCGACTACTGCGGCGGCTGCCGCTACGACCCGCGCAAGCGGGTCGGCGAGGACGCCTGCCCCTACACCGCCGGCTACTGGGCGTTCCTCGAGCGCAACCGCGACCGGCTGGCGGGCAACCAGCGGATGCGCCGTCCGCTGCAGGGCCTGGACCGGCTGAAGGACCTCCCGCTCGTCGTCGAGCAGGAGCGCGACCGCGGCACCGCCGCCCCCTGACCGCGCCGCCCGTCCGGGCGACATCCGGTCCAGGACGGGCCCGCCCCTGCCGATGCCATCTCCGCCACGGGGAGGCGGCAGGAGGTGGGGATGGCGACCGGACCGGTCTTCGACGAGGTGCTCGCGGCGGCCCAGGCGGGCGCGGCGTGGGCCTTCGAGGTGCTCTACCGGGACCTGGCGCCCCCGGTCACCGGCTACCTGCGGATGCACGGCGCGCTGGACGCCGACGACCTGGCGAGCGAGACCTTCCTCGACGTCTTCCGCGGCCTCGGCGGCTTCACCGGCGACGAGCAGCGCCTGCGGTCGTGGGTGTTCACGATCGCGCACCGCCGCCTGGTGGACGACTGGCGCCGCCGCGGGCGCCGCCCGCAGCTGGCCGACGACGTCGACGCGGTGCCCGAGGCCGTCGGAGGTGACGTCGAGGACGACGTCCTGGCGCTGCTGGGCACCGAGACGGTGCACCGCCTGTGTGCCGGCCTGCCCGCCGACCAGCGGTCGGTCCTGCTGCTGCGGGTGCTCGCCGACCTCACCGTCGAGCAGGTGGCCGCGGTGATGGGCCGGTCGGAGGGGTCGGTCAAGGCGCTGCAGCGGCGGGGACTGCGCACGCTGCGGGCGCAGCTGGAGCCCGTGGCGCCCACCCGGACGGATGACCCGGAGACGGTCGGCGCACCCCTGACGGCCCGCCCGGCGATGACGGGAGCGAGATGACCACTCCAGCCGACGCCCGCGCCGTCGAGGAGGCCTTCGAGGCCTGCCTCGCCGGCCGGCCCGTGCCCGCGGGTGCGCAGGGCCTGGCCGCGTTCACCGACGCGGTCCGGGCCGGCGCCACCGCGCCCGGGCGGCCGAACGCGGCCCTGGCCGAGCTGCTGGTGACCGGTCTCCTCCCCGACGCGTCCACCGGGACGGTCGGGCGATCCGCCCGGAGCTCACGGAAGAGACCCCGCATGATCCTCAGCACGCTCGTCACCAAGTTCGTCGCCGCAGGGGCCGTCGCCAAGGCGGCCACCGCCGGCGGTGCCGTCGCCCTCGCCCTGACCGGCGCCGCCACGGCGCAGGTCCTGCCCGGCCAGGACGCCGCGCCGGCCGCCGTCGAGTCCCCGGACGCGACCGACGCCGACACCGCCCCGGAGCCCGCCCCCGAGGTCCCCGAGGCCACGGACGGCGAGGGCGCCGACGGCGGGGACACCGACGGCGTCGTGGCGCCGGAGGAGGGCTCCGGGGACACGGACGGGACCCCGGTCGGGGACCCGACCGGCGGGGACGGGACGGGCGAGGAGCCCGGGGAGGTCCCCGCGACGGACGGGCAGCTGTCCTACGAGGTCTGGGCCACGGGTCCGGCCGCGGGGCAGACCTTCTCGCAGTGGGTGCGCTCCGGAGCGCGGGCCGGGGTCTCCAACGGCGCGACGGTCAGCTGCTTCGCCCACGCCCGCAACCGGGGCACGGACGGCAGCGAGTGCCTGCCCACCACCCCGCCCGTGACCGAGCAGCCCGTCCCCGACGGCGGCGGGTCCGTCGTCCCCGCCCCGCAGCCCCCGGTGGCCGAGGAGCAGGCGGCGCCCGCTCCGGCACCGACGCAGACGGCGCCGGGCTCCGGGAACGGCGGCGGCAACGGCCACAGCGGCGGCAACGGCGGGGGGAACGGCTCGGGCGCCAACGGCGGGGGCAACGGCTCGGGCAACGGCAACCCCGGCAACGGCGGGGGCAACGGGAACCGCGGGCGCTGACCGGAGGTGGGGCCGCGCTCAGGTGAGCGCGGCCCCACCGGCCACCAGCAGGACGACGTCCAGGACGGTCAGCAGCATGACCGCGGGGAAGGCCAGGCGCCGGAACCGCGCCGTCCCCGACAGGGCCGCGACGACGACGGCCGGCACGGCCAGGGCCAGGCCCGCCCAGCCGGCCGCGGTGGGTGGCCCCTCGGGCCCGAACACCAGCACCAGCGACGCGGCGAACAGCAGTACCGCCCCGGCCACCGCGGAGGCCCGTGCGCCGATCCGGTGGGGGAGGCCGCGCACCCCGGTGGCGAGGTCCTCCTCGATGTCGGGCGCGACGTTGGCCAGGTGTGCCGCGGCGCCGAGCGCACCGCCGGCGGCGACCAGCCACCAGGGCGCAGCGGGGGTGCCCGGCGCGGCGGCGACCACGCCGGCCGGCAGCAGCCCGAAGCCGGTCACGTAGGGCACCACCGAGGCCGCCGTCCGCTTGAGCCCGGCGTTGTAGGCCCAGCCGCTGGCCACGAGCACCAGCAGCAGCACGCCCGGGGCGGGCCCCAGCAGCAGCGACAGGACGACGGCCAGGACGGCGGAGACCAGCGCCGCCGACCGCAGCACCGAGGGCGCCACGGCGCCCTGGACGACCGGTTTGTCGGCCCGTGCCACGGCGCGGTCGCGGTCGGCGTCGAGCCAGTCGTTGCTCCACCCGATGGACGCCTGACCTGCGAGGACGGCCAGGCACACCAGCACCACCCGCCCCGCCGGCACCTGCGCGGCGACGGCGAGGAGGGTGGCCACGACGGTGACCGCGACGGCCGGCCCGGGGTGGGTGGCCAGCGCCAGTGCCCTGGCCGACGGGGTCCGCCGAGCGGGTGCCGCAGGCACATCGACCATGCCCCTGTCAACCCCCTCCGGGTACTTCATCTGCCTTCTGACCTGCGGCTTTGCCGATCCGGAGCCGCGCCCGGGAGCAGTCTGCCGTGGTAGGCTGTGGACAGCGAAAGGGGTCACATACACATGGGCTTCACTGTCGGCGAGACCGTCGTCTACCCGCATCACGGTGCCGCGCTGATCGAGGCGATCGAGACTCGCACGATCAAGGGCGAAGAACGTGCCTACCTCGTGCTGAAGGTCGCCCAGGGCGACCTCACCGTGCGCGTACCGGCCGACAACGCAGAGATCGTCGGCGTCCGTGACGTCGTCGGTCAGGAGGGGCTGGACCGGGTCTTCGAGGTCCTGCGCGCCCCGCACACCGAGGAGCCGACCAACTGGTCGCGCCGGTACAAGGCCAACCTCGAGAAGCTTGCCTCCGGTGACGTCAACAAGGTCGCCGAGGTCGTCCGCGACCTGTGGCGTCGCGACAAGGACCGCGGTCTGTCCGCCGGCGAGAAGCGCATGCTCTCCAAGGCCCGGCAGATCCTCGTCAGCGAGCTCGCGCTCGCCGAGGGCACCAACGAGGACAAGGCCGAGATCCTGCTCGACGAGGTCCTCGCCAGCTGAGCCGTAGCGCTCGCAACCCGTACTCCCAGGCCACTCCCGTGCACGCTGTCGGCATCGTCGCAGCGGCCGGGAGTGGTCTGCGTCTGGGGGCGGTTCTGGCTGGGCGGGCGACACCGAAGGCGCTGGTCCCGCTCGGGGGCCGGCCGCTGGTGGCCTGGGCGGTGGCGACCCTGCTCGACGGCGGCGTGGACGAGGTCGTCGTCGCCGTCCCCGCGGCCGAGCGCGCGGAGTTCGCCGCGGTGCTGCCGGCCGGGACGCGCCTGGTCGACGGCGGGGCCACCCGGACCGCCTCCGTGCGCGCGGCCCTGGCGGGGGCGGGGGAGGCCGACGCGGTCCTCGTGCACGACGCCGCCCGGCCGCTGACCCCGCCCGCCGTCGTCGCCCGCGTGCTCGCGGCACTGGCGGCGGGGGTGCCGGCCGTGGTCCCGGTCCTCCCGGTCGTCGACACGACCGTGGTGGTCGACGGCGACGGCACCGTCACCGCGGCGCCCGACCGGGCCACCCTCCGGCGGGTGCAGACCCCGCAGGGCTTCGACCGCGCGGTCCTCGCCGCCGCCTACGCGGCCCTCGACGACACCGCGGAACTCACCGACGACGCCGCCGTGGTCCGCGCCGTGGGCATCCCGGTCGCCACCGTCGCCGGCGACGAGCGGTGCGCCAAGGTGACCGTCGCCCACGACCTGGCGCTCGCGGAACTGCAGGTGGCGCGGTGACCCAGCCGGAACTGCCGCGCGTGGGCACGGGCGTCGACGTGCACCCGGTCGAGTCCGGCCGCGACTGCTGGCTGGCCGGGCTGCACTGGCCCGGCGCCGACGGCTGCGCCGGGCACTCCGACGGCGACGTCGTCGCGCACGCGCTCACCGACGCGGTCCTCTCCGCGGCCGGGCTGGGCGACATCGGCGGCCTGCTCGGCACCGACGACCCGCGCTGGGCCGGCGCCCGGGGGGCCGCGGTCCTGGAGCACGTCCGCGAGGTGCTGGCCGCGGCCGGCTGGCGGGTGGGCAACGCCTCGGTGCAGCTCATCGCCCCCTCGCCGAAGCTGGGGCCGCGGCGGGCGGAGGCGGAGGCCGTGCTGTCGGCCGCGCTGGGCGCCCCGGTGAGCGTCTCGGGCACGACGACCGACGGGCTGGGCCTGGTCGGGCGGGGCGAGGGCCGGGCGGCCGTCGCCACGGCGCTCGTGGTCAGGGTGCCCGCAGAGCGTCCGTAGACTCCGCGCGGTGAGCCTGCGCCTGCACGACACCGCTGCCCGCGCGGTACGCGACTTCGAGCCCCTGCGCGCCGGCGAGGTCTCCCTGTACGTCTGCGGTCTGACGGTGCAGGGGCCGCCGCACGTCGGGCACGTCCGGGCGGCGCTGAACTTCGACGTCCTCCGCCGATGGCTGACCGCCACCGGGCACCGGGTGACCCTGGTCCGGAACGTCACCGACATCGACGACAAGATCCTCGCCAAGGCCGAGGCCAACGGCGTGCCGTGGTGGGCCTGGGCCTACGAGAACGAGCTGGCCTGCACCCGCGCCTACGACGTGCTCGGGGTCCTGCCGCCGACCTACGAGCCGCGGGCCACCGGACACGTGCCGGAGATGGTCGAGCTGATGCAGCGCCTCATCGAGCGCGGGCACGCCTACGCGATCGACGGCGACGTCTACTTCGACGTCCGCTCCTTCCCCGACTACGGCGCCCTGACCGGTCAGCGCGTCGACGACCTGCAGCCGGCGGCCGACACCGACACCGACGACCGCAAGCGCGACCCGCGCGACTTCGCGCTGTGGAAGGGGTCCAAGCCGGGGGAGCCGGACACCGCCTCCTGGCCCACCCCGTGGGGGCGTGGCCGGCCCGGCTGGCACCTGGAGTGCTCGGCCATGGCGGGGCGCTACCTGGGGTCGGAGTTCGACATCCACGGCGGCGGGCTGGACCTGCGCTTCCCGCACCACGAGAACGAGCAGGCCCAGTCGCGCGCGGCCGGCGACGCCTTCGCCCGGTACTGGGTGCACAACGGCTGGGTGACCCTGGGCGGCGAGAAGATGAGCAAGTCGATGGGCAACACCGCGCTGGTCGACGAGGTCGTCCAGCGGGTGCGGCCGGTCGAGCTGCGCTACTACCTCGTCACCCCGCACTACCGGTCGACCATCGAGTTCACCGATGCGGCGCTGCAGGAGGCGGGTGTCGCCTACCGGCGGATCGAGTCGTTCGTCCGGCGGGCCGTCGAGCGCGTCGGCGACGTCGCGCCGGGGGGCCGGCCGGCCGCCTTCGACGCCGCGATGGACGACGACCTGCGCACGTCCGCCGCGATGGGAGTCGTGCACGACACGGTGCGCGACGGCAACAGCGCGCTGGACCGCGGGGACGACGCCGCCACCGGGGCCGCGCTCGCGGCCGTGCGCGCCATGCTCGCCGTCCTCGGGCTCGACCCGCTCGACCCGCGCTGGGCCGCGGGTGGCGACGCCGACGACCGGCTGGCCGAGGTCACCGACGGCCTGGTGCGGCTGGCGCTGGAGCAGCGGCAGGCCGCCCGCGCCCGCAAGGACTTCCCGACCGCCGACGCGGTCCGCGACCAGCTCACCGCGCTCGGTGTGCAGGTCGAGGACACCCCGTCCGGACCCCGATGGGAGCTGAGCCGCTGATGGCCGGCAACAGTCAGCGCCGTGGCCGGAGCACCGGCGCCGGCAAGAAGACCGCCAGCGCCGGGACCGGCGGCAAGAACCGCCGCTCGCTCGCCGGGCGCGGCGCCACCCCGCCGGCGGAGGCGCGCTACGGCCACCCCGCGCAGCGCAAGGCGCAGGCCGAGGCGCGGCGCCGTACCGAGCGGGACCGCAGCCGCCAGCGCGCCGAGGAGACGCCCGAGCTGCTGCTGGGCCGCAACCCGGTCGTGGAGGCGCTGCGCGCGGAGATCCCGGCGACGGCGCTGTACGTGGTGACCGACGCCGGCCGCACCGACGAGCGGATCACCGAGGCGCTCACGCTGGCCGCCGACCGGGGGTTGCCGCTGCTCGAGGTCGGCAAGGCCGAGTTCGACCGGATGTCCAACCACGCGCTGCACCAGGGCATCGGGCTGCAGGTGCCGCCGTACGAGTACGCGCACCCCGACGACCTGCTCGACCTGGCGCGCAACTCCGGCCGCCCGCCCCTGGTCGTGGCCATGGACGGCGTGACCGACCCGCGCAACCTCGGCGCCGTCGTCCGCTCGGCCGCGGCGTTCGACGCGCACGGCGTCGTGGTGCCGCAGCGCCGGGCGGTCGGCATGACCGCATCGGCCTGGCGCACCAGCGCGGGCGCAGCGGCGCGGCTGCCGGTGGCCCGCGCGGTCAACCTCGCCCGGTCGCTGGCCTCCTACCAGGACTCCGGCCTGCAGACCGTGGGCCTGGCCGGCGACGGCGACGTCGACCTGCACGACTACGACGGGTTCGCCGACCCGGTGGCGCTGGTGGTCGGTGCCGAGGGGACGGGGCTGTCGCGGCTGGTCCGCGAGCGCTGCGACGTCGTCGTCCGCATCCCGATCACCCGCGACACCGAGTCGCTCAACGTCAGCGTCGCCGCCGGCATCGCCCTCTACGCCGCGGCGGCCGCGCGTCGGTGAGGCCGGCGACGGCCGAGCGGCTGGACCTGCGGCGCCACCCCGAGGGCGGCTGGTTCCGGCGCACCTGGGCG
Organism: Blastococcus sp. CPCC 205250; assembly: GCF_019799925.1. Classification (GTDB taxonomy): domain Bacteria; phylum Actinomycetota; class Actinomycetes; order Mycobacteriales; family Geodermatophilaceae; genus Trujillonella. Next base: position 93,467 of record NZ_JABGCG010000001.1, read on the forward strand.
TCGCCCGCGCAGCTGGACGGCGGGCGGCCCGCGGCGACCGCGATCCTCTTCCTCCTGGCGCCGGGCGAGCGCTCGGCCCCGCACGTGGTCGACGCCGACGAGCTGTGGCTGTGGCACGGCCCGGGCGCGCTGGTGCTGCGGGTGGGCGGCGAGCGGGTGCTCCTGGGGCCCGGGCGGCCGCAGGTCCTGGTCCCGGCCGGCGTCGAGCAGTCGACCGAGCCGGCCGGCGACGAGGTGCTGGTCAGCTGCGTCGTCTGCCCCGGCTTCGAGTGGGCCGGCTTCCGGCTCAGCCCAGGAGCTGCGCCACCGAGTAGATGACCAGCCCGGCGAGCCCGCCGACGACGGTGCCGTTGATCCGGATGAACTGCAGGTCCCGGCCGACCTGGAGCTCGATGCGCCGGCTGGTCTCCTCGGTGTCCCACCGCGCGACGGTGCTGCCCACGACGTCGGCGAGGTCGCCGGAGAACCGCTCGACCAGGTAGCCGGCCACCCGGCGGGTCTGACGCTGCACCAGCTCGCGGGCCGTGGGGTCGGTCTGCAGCAGCCGCGCGCCGTCCCGGATCAGGCCGGTGACCCGCGCCCGCAGGTCCGAGTCGGGGTCGGCGGCAGCGGCGAGGAACGCGTTCTTGGCGTTGCTCCACAGCGAGCCGGACCACTCGCGGATGGCGGGGTGCTCCAGCAGGTCCTTCTTGAACTCCTCCACCCGCGCCTGGGTCGCCGGGTCGGTGCGCAGCGCGTGCACGTAGGCCCGCAGCCGGGCGTCGTAGACCCGGCGCAGCTCGTGGTGGCGGTCGGCGCCGACCTCCTCGAAGAACTGCTGCACGCCGGCGAAGGCGCGGTCGAAGATCCGGTCGTCGACCCAGTCGGGCACCCAGGCGGGCGAGGCGTCGCCGAGCTGGGCCCGGAAGACGACGCGGTTCTCCTCGAGGAAGCGGGCCATGTAGCGCAGCCCCGCCGAGAGCACCTCCTGGTGCCGGTCGCCGTCGACGACCAGTTCCAGCACCCGGGCCAGCACGGGCGCGGCCGGTGTCTCGTGCAGCTTGCGGTCGACCAGGGCGGCGACGGCGGGCTCGACGTCCTCGTCGCGCAGCAGGTCGGTCAGACCCGAGAGCGCGGCCGCGGCGTCCCCCGAGAGGCGCTCGGCCCGGCCGGGGGCGGCGAGGAAGGCGCCGAGCCGGCCGGGGACGTCGACGGTCGACAGCTTCTCCTCGACGACCGCGCGGGTCAGGAAGTTCTCCTGCACGAAGGTGCCCAGACTGGCGCCGATCTGGTCCTTCTTGCGCGGGATGATCGCCGTGTGCGGGATGGGCAGCCGCAGCGGGTGCCGGAACAGCGCGGTGACGGCGAACCAGTCGGCCAGCGCCCCGACCATCGACGCCTCGGCGGTCGCCCGCACGTAACCCACCCACGCCCCGGCGTCGGAGCCGATCAGCACGCAGGCGAGGAAGACGGCGGCGGCGAGCAGGAACAGGCCGGTCGCCAGCCGCTTCATCCGGGCGAGGTCCCGCGCCCGCTGGGGATCGTCGAGCGACCCGGCCAGGGGCACGGTCGGGCGGGGTGCCGGCACGGATCGAGCCTAGAAGGACCCCGTCCTCCTCATCGCCCGCAGGCCCGGGACGAGCCACGGGCCGGGGCCGCCCGCAGCGTGGGGGCCCCGGCCGGGAGGGCCCTCGCTCAGCCGGCGGCGGTGGCCAGGGTCACGTCGACGGTGGTGGTCCCGCCGCCGCGCTCGACGGTCAGCGTCACCTGGTCCCCGGGGGCGTGGCTGCGCACGGCGGCGGTGAGCTCGGTCGAGGTGGTGACCGGCCGGTCGCCGACCGCGGTGACCACGTCGCCGGCCGCCAGCCCGGCAGCGGCGGCGGGGGAGCCGGGCTGCACCTGCTCCACCCGGGCGCCGGTGCCGACCTCCTCGTCGCCGGCGGTCCGGGCGCTCACCCCGAGGTAGGCGGTGTCGGCCGTGCCGTCGGCGATGATCTCCTCGGCGATGCGCTGGGCGGTGTTGCTGGGGATCGCGAAGCCGACGCCGATGCTGCCGCTCTGGCTGGAGCCGGGCGCACCGGAGGCCACCGTGGCGATGGCGGTGTTGATGCCGATGACCTCGCCGGAGGCGTTGACCAGCGCCCCGCCGGAGTTGCCCGGGTTGATGGCGGCGTCGGTCTGCAGCGCGTCGATGACGGTGGCGTCGTCCTGGGTGGAGCCGGTGGCCACCGCCCGGTCGGTCGCGCTGACGATGCCGTCGGTCACCGTGTCGGACAGGCCCAGCGGTGCGCCGATGGCCACCGAGAGGTCGCCGACCTGCACGTCGTCGGAGTCGGCGAACTCCGCCGGGACCAGGTCGCGCGCGCCGTCCAGCCTGATCACCGCCAGGTCGGAGGTGGGGTCGGTGCCCACGACGGTGGCGTCGTAGAGCGTGCCGTCGGAGGTGCGCACCTGCACCGACGCGTCCGTGGTGCTGCTGTCGAGGGTCACCACGTGGTTGTTGGTGACGACGTAGCCGTCGTCGGTGAGGACGACGCCCGAGCCGCTGCCGCTCGAGGACCCGCTGCTCACGTAGACGGTCACCACGCTCGGGGTGGCCTTCGCCGCGGCCGCGGTCACGGCGGTGGCGTTCTCCGGGTCGGTGATCGTGACCGCCTGGGCGGCCACGGGCGTCGTCCCGCCGCTGCCGCCGTCGTCGGCCAGGGCCACCACGCCCGCTCCGGCGCCACCGCCGATCAGCGCGCCCGCGACCAGGCCCGCGACGCCGATGCGCAGCCGGCCCGCCTGCCGGGCGGGCGCCGCCGCGGGGAGCGGGGCCGGGCCGGGGACGGGGGTGGCGTGCCACGTCGGCGAGGGGGGCGCGGGCGGGACCGGAGGCGGGCCCCACACCGGCGGGACCTGACCCTGCGGCGCCGGGCCGCCCGTCGGGTGCTGCTGGCCGGTCCCGGGGGTGTGCCGGGGCTGCTGCTCGTCCATCTCGGGTCTCCTCGTCCGGAGCGGCCCTCCGCTGCTCCGGGGACCACGGTCGGCGCGGCCGCTCCGGGCGGGCTGGGCGCGGGCTGTGAGGTGCCTGTGACGACACGCCACGGCGCGACACGCCGTCGGTGCGGTGTGGGCTCGGCGGGGCGCTGGGTAGTGCGCGGCGGCGAGCGACCGCCTCCCGGCGAGACTGCCCGCGTCCGCTCCGCCAGTCCGTCTCCCGGAGGCCGTCCCGTGTCGTCCCGCGGTGTGCTCGTCCGCTGCCTCGCCTGCGCGGCGCTCGTCGTCGTCGCCGGTCTCGCCCTCGTGGGCGGCCTGGCCCTGCGCCCCGCCGGCCTGCTCGCCGTGGGGCTGGCCGCCGTGGTGACCGGCGCCCTCGCCGCGGGGATCGCGCGCGAGTCCTCCGACGACGACCTGCGGGCCACCGTCGAGGCGACCTGGCAGACGGCCGCCTGGACCGTCGGGGTGCTGCTCGTGCTCGCCGGCGTCGCCGCCATCGCGGGCGGGCTCGTGACGACCCTCGTGGGGGCCGTCGGCGGCATGGCCGGCCTGGCGTTCTGGATGGTGCGCACCAACGGGCGCCAGCAGCCGTCGTCCCCGCCGGTGGCCGCCCGGCCCGCCCCGGCGGTGCGGCCCGGCCCGGTGCCGCCGGCTCCGGTGGCCCGCCCCGCGGTGGTGACCGGGAACGTGGCCGCGGGAGCGGGGAGCGCGTCCCTGAGCGGACTGCCGATCGAGGCGCTCGGCCGGGAGTGGATGACGACGTCGGCGGCGCTGGGCGCACCCCTGGACCCCGGCGCGCGCCAGGCGATCGTGGCGCGGCGCGGGGCGGTCCTCGACGAGCTCGAGCGCCGCGACCCCGCCGGCTTCGCCCGCTGGCTGGCTGCCGGCCCGCTGTCGACCACCGATCCGGCGCGCTACCTCGGCGCGGGGGCGACCGGCACCGACGCCGGCTAACCCGGACGGCGCGGGGGTCCTCCGGCCGGCCCGGCGGGCGCCACCGGGTCCGTCCCGCCGGACGCGGTCCCTATCCTCGTCCCCGGGAGACCCCCAGGGGGCTTCGCCGACGTGGCGCAACTGGCAGCGCACCCGACTTGTAATCGGGCGGTTGGGGGTTCGAGTCCCCCCGTCGGCTCGGGGTCGCGTGCCGACCGGTCACCGCGGCGTGGACCCGGCGCCGTCGGCCCGCCCGGCGCCGCCGGGACGAGGTCCGGCCCGACCGACCCGCTCGTCCGGGCCTGCTCCGAGCGCAACCGCCCCGGGCCGGCGGGCGCCGGTCCGCGCCCCCCTGGTTCGGGGATTCCCACGGGGTCAGGGGTCCGCCGACCATTCTCGTGATCCGCACGGCACCGGCGTGGACCCGGATCGACGACTGCGACCGGCCGGTCGCGGCGGGCGCCAGCAGGGAGGGACCGCCGTGACGGACCAGCACAGCCGCCCCTCGCCGACCGTCCGCCGGGTGCTCGCCCGCTTCGCCGCCGCGAACGTCCTGGCCTGCGTCCTGCTCCTCGTCGGCAGCGTGTGGGCCAGCCACGTGGCCGCCCGCAACCAGGCGATGGCCGACGCACGGACGACCACCGACCTCATCGCCGCCCTGGTGGTCCAGCCGGCCCTCGACGAGGAGCTGCTCGCCGGGGACCCCGACGCCGTCGCGCAGCTCGACGCGGTGGTCGAGAGCGAGCTGCGGGACGCCGCGGTGGTGCGGCTGAAGATCTGGGACGCGGACGAGCGGATCCTCTACTCCGACGAGGCCCGGCTCGTGGGCCGCACCTTCCCGGCCGGCGAGTACCAGGTGGAGACGCTCGAGGACGGCCACGTCAGCGCCGAGATCACCGACCTCGCCGACGACGAGAACGTGTACGAGCGCTCGAACGGGCAGCTGGTGGAGGTGTACCGGACGGTCGCCACGACGTCGGGGGAGCGCCTGCTCCTGGAGGCCTACTTCCAGTACGACGAGGTCACCAGCCGCCAGAGCTCCATCCTGCTGCACTTCGCGCCGATCACCGCGGCGGCGCTGCTGGTCCTGCTGGCCCTCCAGGTCCCGCTGGCCCACCGGATGATCCGGGCGATCCGGGTCGGGGACACCGAGCGCCTGCAGTCCTCCGCCCGGGCCGTCGAGGCCTCGACGCGCGAGCGGCGCAGGATCGCCGCCGACCTGCACGACGGCGTCGTGCAGGACCTCTCCGCGGCGCCGCTCATCATGTCGAGGGCCGTCGACCGCCTCGCGACCGTGCCGGACCGCTCCGCCGACGACGACACCCTCGTGGCGGACCTGAGCGCCGCCACCACCGCCGTCCGGTCGTCGGTCACCTCGCTGCGGACCCTGATGATCGAGATCTATCCGCCCCAGCTGGCCGAGGCGGGGCTGTCGGCGGCCCTCCAGGACCTCGCCGCCCGCGTCGAGGCGAGGGGCGTCCGGACGCGGCTGGAGCTGCCGCCCGACCTCGACCCGCCGCCGGGCACGGCCGGCCTGCTCTTCCGCGTGGCACAGGAGTCCCTCCAGAACGTCGTCAAGCACGCCCGTGCCCGGAACGCGGTCGTCACCGTGACCGACGACGACGGGCTCGCCCTGGAGGTCGTCGACGACGGGATCGGCTTCGAGCCCGGTGCCGAGCCCGGCAGGAGCTCCTTCGGGCTCCGCGTCCTGGCCGACGTCGCCGAGGCCGCCGGCGCCACGCTCGACCTGACCTCGGGGCCCGGTCGGGGGACGACCGTCCGCCTCCGGGTGCCCCGGTGAGGGACGTGGGCCCGGACGGGCCGACCGGCCCCGTCCCGGCGGACCGGTGGCCGGGAGCCCGGCCGAGGACATACGACTGTCGGCCGATTGCGGACCCGCCGTGGCGTCCTGTGTGGTGGAGGGGGCGGCTGCTCCGGTCCCGAGCCGACGGGTGCGCCCGTCCCGGCCGGGTCGGAGCCCGCGGGGGAGCCGCCACGACGACCAGGCGACGAGAGGCAGTCCGATGACGGTCAGGGTCCTCCTCGCCGACGACCACCCGCTGATCCGCATGGCGCTCCGCGAGCTCTTCGCGGCATCGCCCGACATCGAGGTCGTGGCGGAGTGCGCCGACGGCAGCGAGGTGCTCGAGGCCGCCGAGCGCACGCGCCCCGACGTCGTCCTGATGGACGTGAAGATGCCGGTCATGGACGGGCTCCAGGCGACGTGCGCCCTGCTCGCCGCCCAGCCGGAGGTGCGGGTGGTCATCCTGACCGGCGCCCTCACCGCCGCGACGGCGTGCGAGGCGCAGGCCCTGGGAGCCGCCGGGTACCTGCTGAAGGAGGACAGCCCCGAGGAGCTGCCGGAGCGCGTCAGGACGGTCGCGGCCGGCGGGACCGCATGGAGCGAGGCCGCCCGCGCGGTGCTGGAGCAGCGCTGGGAGTCGATCGCGGCCCCGGCCGCCGGCTCCTCCTCGCCGTACGTCGACGAGAGCCCGTCCCGCTACCGATGAGCCGGCGACCCGACGCAGCGTCGCCCCTGACGGGGGACCCCCGGGGGGAGGACTCCGGAGCCGCCGGACGTCCGCCTCTTGCGCAGGGCACGCCCGGGTGACACAACCAGCACCGAGCTGCCTCCCGGGCCCTCCGGGCCGGGACGAGGCGGGAACGGGGACGCAGGACGCACGTGGAGGCGGCATGGGATCGGCCCCCGGGACGAGTCTGGTCCAGCCGCGGCTGTCCGACGGCGCGCCGGAGTGGACCAGCCTCGTCGACGGCGCTGCCGCGGCGGCGCGCCGTCCCCACGTGCCGTCGGGCGGACGGGTCATCGGGCGGTTCGTGGTCGCGAACCTGATCGCGGTCGCCCTCCTGGTCGCGGGCGCCGTCTGGGCAGGGCGGCAGGCGGCCACGGAGGAGGCGATCGCCGACGCCCGGCGGACGACGGAGCTGCTCGCGACGCTGCTGGTGGAGCCGGCCCTCACCGAGGGGATCCTCGACGGGGACCCGCAGGCCGTGGCCGCCCTGGACGCCGCGATCACCCCCGAGCGGCTGGAGTCCGCGTCCGTCCGGCACGTCAAGATCTGGGCGCCGAACGACCGCATCGTCTACTCCGACGACGACGAGCTGGTCGGCGGGGACTTCGAGATGAGCGCCGACCACCGGCGGTCGCTGGAGGACGGCGTGACCCGCGCGGAGCGCACCGACTTCAGCCGGCCGGAGAACCGGTTCGACAGGTCGGCGGGCGACACCCTGGAGATCTACCGGCAGGTCCGCACCCCGGACGGGAGCCGCCTGCTGCTCGAGACCCACGCGCTCTACTCGGCCGCGACGGCCCGCCAGTCCGACATCTGGATGCAGTTCGCCCCGATCTCCCTGACCGTGCTGCTGGTGCTCCTGGCCGTCCAGGTGCCGCTCGCCCGCCGGATGGTGGCCCGGGTGCGGGCGGAGCAGGGCGAGCGGGAGGCCCTGCAGGCACGCGCCCTGGACGCCTCGGGAGAGGAGCGGCGGCGCCTCGCGGGCAGCCTGCACGACGGCATCGTGCAGGACGTCTCCGCCGCCGCGCTGCTGGTCGCCGGGGCCGCCGACCAGCTCCGCAACCGGACGGGCCGACGGTCGGCCCAGGACGTCGCCGACGTCCTGGGGGAGGCGGCGACCGCACTCCGGGACTCCGCCGGCTCGCTGCGGTCGCTGCTCGTGGAGATCTACCCGCCCAACCTCGAGCGGGCCGGGCTCGCCCCGGCGTTGGCCGACCTGGCGGCCCGGTTGCGGCCCCGCGGGATCGACGTCCGCCTCGACGTCCCCGACCACCTGGACGTCCCCCTCGACGCGGCGACCCTGCTGTTCCGCGCCGCCCAGGAGGCGCTGCAGAACGTCGCCAAGCACGCCGGTGCCCACGTCGTCGACGTCGTCGTGGCCGCGTCCGCCGACCACGTCGTGCTGGAGGTCCGCGACGACGGGGTCGGCTTCGACCTGGAGGAGGCCCTGAGCCGGCCCCGCAGCGGGCACCTGGGCCTGCGCGTGCTCACCGACCTCGCCCAGGCCGGCGGGGCGAGCTTCGAGGTGCAGACGGCGCCCGGAGCGGGCACACGCGTGCGCATGGGGATCGCGCTGTCGTGATCGACGTCCTGCTCGTGGACGACCACGCGCTGGTCCGGGCGGGCCTGCGCGGCGTGGTCGCGTCCGTCGACGACATGCGCATCGTCGGGGCCGTCGCCGACGGGGCGGAGGCGCTGGAGGCGCTGGCGACGACGTCGCCGCACGTGGTCCTCATGGACCTGTCGATGCCGGTCCTGGACGGCGTCGCCGCGACCCGGCGCATCACCGCTGAGCACCCCGACGTCGCCGTCCTGGTCCTCAGCTCCTTCTCCGACGCGCACCGGGTCACCGAGGCCCTCGACGCCGGGGCCATCGGCTACGTCCTCAAGGACACCGAGCCGGCACGCATCCTCGAGGCCATCCGGTCGGCGGCGCGCGGTCACTCCCCGCTGGACCCCCGCGTCGCCCGCACCGTCCTCCACGCCCGACGGGGGGAGCCGGCCCCGGGCGCCGACCTGACCGATCGCGAGCAGCAGGTGCTGAGGCTGGTCGGTCAGGGTCTGGCGAACAAGCAGATCGGCCGTGCCCTCGGCATCCGGGAGGGCACGGTGAAGGCCCACCTCACCAGCGTGTTCCAGCGGATCGGTGTCCGGGACCGGACCTCGGCCGCGCTGTGGGCACGGACGCACCTGCCCCCCACGGCGGAGGACCCGGCAGCCCTGGCGTGAGGCGGGGGCGCCGGCTCAGTCGAAGCTGCCCGCGCCGCCCACCCGGTAGGGGGCCCGGCGCTCCACGCGCGCCCGCTCGTGCCGCTCCTCGCGCAGCGCCGCCGCGGTGCCCGGGCGGTAACCGGCCTTGGCGACGCGGTGCTCGGTGGTCTCGACCATGAACGCCATCGAGAAGGTCAGGCCGATGACCAGCCCGCCCAGCGCGGCGGAGAACCGGTAGACCCACGGCACGGGGACGGCGAGGCAGAGCGCCACCAGTGGTAGGAGCTGCACGACGGCCCGGGCCAGGTGCCGGCGGACCCAGCCCGGCTCGGTCGTGTCGGCCAGCACCCACGGCGCGAAGCGCTCCGGCAGCCCACCGCCGAGGGCGTAGCGGAGCCACCGGAGGGCGCCGGGCCGGGGCACGGCCGAGGGCGCGGACTGCTGGGTGCGCACGCCTCGACGGTAGGCCTCCGTCGCCCGTCGGGGGTAGCGCCATTGCCAGACGGATGTGACGCCGAGCACACTCCTCGCCGACGCCGTTCCCGAGGAGGCCACCGTGCAGATCGCGCAGCTGCTCCGCCGGAAGGGACCGGAGGTGGCCACCGTCGATCCGGGCGCCACGGTCGCCGCCGCGCTCGGGCTCCTCGCCGAGCACGGCATCGGCGCCCTCGTCGTGTCGGCCGACGGCCGGACCATCGACGGCATCGTCACCGAGCGGGACGTCGTCCGGGCGCTGCCCGAGCGCGGGGCGGCCCTGCTGGAGGAGCCGGTCTCGGCCGTCATGACCGGCGAGGTGCGCACCTGCGTGCCGAGCGCGTCGGTGCACGACCTGGCGCGGACGATGACCGACCACCGCATCCGGCACGTCCCCGTCGTGGACGACGGCCGGATGGTGGGCATCGTCTCGATCGGCGACGTGGTCAAGGCACGGCTCGACGAGCTGGAGCAGGAGCGGGCGCAGCTCGTCGACTACATCCAGACCGCCTGACCGGCGGGTCCTGAGCCCGGCCCACGACCCCGGGCGGCCGGGCGTACGGTTCGGCGCGTGCAGGAAGGCCGGCTCGGGGTGCTGTGCGGCCTCGGGGCTTACCTCCTCTGGGGCGTCTTCCCGCTCTACTTCCGCCAGCTCGAACCGGCCGGCGGCCTGGAGATCGTCGCCCACCGGGTGCTCTGGTCGGTCGTCTTCGTCGCGTTGCTGCTGACCGTCATCCGCCGCTGGCGACTGGTGCCGCCGGTGGTGGTCGACCGCCGGACGATGCTGGTCCTGTCCGCGGCCGCCGTCCTGATCGCGGTCAACTGGCTGGTCTACGTGGTGGCCGTCAACTCCGGGCACGTCGTCGAGGCCTCACTCGGCTACTTCATCAACCCGCTGGTGAGCGTGCTGCTGGGCATCGTCTTCTTCGCCGAGCGGCTGCGGCCGATGCAGTGGACGGCGGTCGGCATCGCCACCGTCGCGGTCGTCGTGCTGACCGTCGACAACGGCCGGCCACCGTGGATCGCGCTCGCGCTGGCGGGCAGCTTCGGTCTCTACGGCCTGATGAAGAAGCTCGTCCGGGTCGAGGCGGCACCGGGGCTGTTCGTCGAGACCGTGGTCCTGCTGGTGCCCGCCGCGGTGTTCCTCGTGTTCCTGCACGGCCGGGGCGAGGGGACGGCGAGCAGCGAGGGGACCGGCCACCTGCTGCTGCTCATGAGCACCGGGATCGCGACCGCGATCCCGCTGCTGCTCTTCGCCGCCGCCAGCCGCCGGGTGCCGTTGTCCACGATGGGCCTGCTGCAGTACGTGACCCCGCTGCTGCAGCTCGCCGTCGGCGTCTTCGTCTTCTCCGAGCCGATGCCCCCGGCGCGCCTGGCCGGCTTCGTCATCGTCTGGGTGGCCCTGGCGGTCTTCAGTCTCGACAGCCTCCGCAACGCCCGGGCCGGGGCCCGCCGCCGCGCCGCGGACACGGTGACCGCACCGGTCTGAGAGACCTCGAGAACGTCGGTACCCCGGACTACCGTCGCTGGTGTCGCGCCACTTCCCGGCGCGCAGGACCGAAGGACGTCCGATGCACCCCGAACCAGCCTCCGCGGTCTCCCCGCCGGGGGGCGAGGTCACCCCCGTCGAGGCCGGCGTCGCCGCCCCCGACGGCGAGGTGGCCGCCCGGCCGGCCGGCTCCGAGCTCACCCGGCGCGAGCACGAGATGCTCGCCTTCGAGCGGCAGTGGTGGCGCCACGCCGGTGCGAAGGAGACGGCCATCCGGGAGCGCTTCGGCCTGGCCCCGACCCGGTACTACCAGGCACTGAACGCCCTGGTCGACCGGCCTGCGGCGCTCGCCGCCGACCCCCTGCTCGTCCGGCGGCTGCGGCGGCTGCGCGCCGCGCGCGGGCAGCGTCGTTCGTCGCACCTGCTGGGAAATGACAACCGTGTTGTCTAGATTCGTACACCGTGGGGAGGCATGCCGCGCCAGGCGGTGACGCAGGGGACCGGGGGAACCCGTCGGTCCCGTTGAACCGGCGGCGTACCGACGCCGCGGCGCCGCCCCCGGCCGCGCTGCCGGAGGACCCGGGCGACCACCCCACGGCGCCGAGCCGCAGCCGGGCCGACCGCCGCCGCGACGGGCTGCTCGAGGCCGGGGTCGACCCCGGCCGCCGCCCGCCCCGTCCGGGCCGCGCGCCCGCATCGGAGCCCGGACCTGCCACCCCGCGCGGGACCGGCCGCCCCGCCCCGCCGGAGTCCGGTCGCCCCACCCCGATCGAGTCCGGCCGCCCGCCCGGTGCCGCCCCCGTCCGGCCCGCGGCCGCCCGCTCCTCCGGCCCGGCCCGCCCGGTTGCCGCCGGCGCGCCCGTCGTCCCCGCGGCGGTCCCGGGCCGCTCCCGCCCGGCGGCCCCCGCGCCGTCCCGGTCCCGCCCGCCCGCCGCCGTGGCGGCCGCCGGCGCACGAGGGGCCTCGGCTGCGGCGTCACCCGCCGCCGTCGCCGGCCCGCGGACCACCGTGGCGCCCTTCCAGGCGGTGCCCGCGCCGTCGCCCACCGAGCACCCCTCGGCCCCGCTGCCCGACGTCTCCTCGCCCGGCTGGGACCACGCGTGGCTGGACGAGGCGCCGGCCGTCCCGCCGACCGTCGTCCCGCAGGCCCCCCCGCGCCCGGCCGAGCCAGCCCTGCCGGCGGTGACCCCGGCACCGGCCGCGCCGAACGGCAACCCCGCCTACCGCGACTGGACCCGCCCCTCCGGCTCCGGCTCCGGCGCGCCGCCGGCCACGACCGCCATCCCCGACCGCGAGGTCTCCCGGGGCCGCGCGCAGGAGACGGTGGTGCCCGCCACCGTCGCGCCGGGCACCGAGGCCTACGACGCGCGGTTCGGCGAGGCGGGGCCGGAGGCCGCCGAGGACGCCGAGCCGGGTCCGGGCGAGGCCGGTCCCCGCGAGCCGGGTCCCCGCGAGCCCGGTCCGAGCGGGGCCGGTCGCCGCGAGCGGGACTCCGGCGGGCGGCCCGCCGCCGACCCGGCCAGCGGCTCGCAGACCGGCGTGGTCGGTGGCCGCGCGGCGCTGCGTGCCGGACGTCAGGCCGCCGAGGAGGAGCGCCGCCGGACCGCCCGGCGCACCGGCGTCAAGCACGTGCGGGCCCCCGTCCCCGGCATGGAGGACGACGAGCCCCGCCCGGCCCGCCGGCGCGGGGTGGCCACCCTGGTCGCGGTCGTGGTCGTCGCGCTGCTCGTGCTGGGCGTGTACTCCTTCGCCTCCCCGGAGACCGGGGAGGCCTCCGACGGCCGGGACGCGCCCGCGCCCACGGCGTCCGCGCCCGTGGTCACCAGCGGAGCGCTCCCCCCGCTGAGCGTCCCGCCGCTCGCGCCGGTCGAGCAGGCCCCGTCCACGCCGGTGCGCGTGCCGGTCACGGTGCTCAACGCGACCGGCGTCACCGGGCTGGCCGGCTCGATCGCCGACGTCCTCGCCGCCGACGGCTGGGAGACGGCCGGCACCGACTCCTACGACGGCGACGACGTCGCGGCGACCACCGTCTACTTCACCGAGGGCGACGAGACCGGGCAGCAGTCCGCCCTGCAGCTGGTCGAGGCCCACCCGGAGGTCCGCGGTCCGGCGGTCCGCTTCTTCCAGGTGGACGAGGCCGCGGCCGGCGGGCTGGTCGTGGTGGCCGCCGGAGACTGGCAGCCCTGACGCATCCGTCCGGGCGTCATCTCCGGAACACCATCGTGTCGCCGTCCGTTGGCCGTCGCGTGCGCCCTCCCCGCGGGCCCGTGCGTCGCCGCCCGCGGCCCGGCGCCCGGTCCCCGCTCGCCCTCCTGCTGACGCTCCTGCTCTCGGGCGCGCTGCTCGTCGTCCTCCCCGTGGCGCCCGCAGCGGCGGCCGACGACGACGTGACCACCGAGGACGCGATGGTGCCCTCGGGCTCCGGCCCGGACGCCGTCGAGCTGGACACCACGCTCTACCTGCCCGGGTCGGCCGGCTCCGACGACCCGGCTCCCGCGGTCGTCCTCGCCCACGGCTTCGGCGGCAGCAAGGAGTCGGTGGCCGACGACGCCCGCGACCTCGCCGGGCGCGGCTTCGTCGTCCTCACCTTCTCGGCCCGCGGGTTCGGCGCCAGCACCGGCCAGATCGGCCTGGACGACCCGCGCTACGAGGTCGCCGACCTGTCCACGCTGCTCGACCGGCTCGCCGACCGCGACGACGTCCTGCTCGACGGGCCGGGCGACCCCCGGGTGGGCGTCGCCGGGGCCTCCTACGGGGGCGCGCTGTCGCTGCTGGGCGCCGCCTACGACGACCGCGTCGACGCCATCGCCCCGCAGATCACCTGGAACTCGCTGTCGGCGGCCCTCTTCCCCAACGCCACCGGGACGGTCGACGGCGCCGGCACCGTCGCAGCCACCCCGCAGGGCGACGGCGGGGTCTACAAGCGCCTGTGGGCGGGGCTGTTCTTCGGCGTGGGCTCCGTGCCGACCCCCGGCGCGCTGCTCGACGTCCTCGGCGGCGGCGGTGCGCCGGAGGAGATCGACGCGGCCGACCTGCCCGACATCGACCTCTCGACGCTGGACCCCGCGGCGGTCGAGCAGGCGCTCACCTGCGGCCGGTTCCGGACCGAGATCTGCGAGGCGTACCAGGACGCTGCGGCGACCGGCACCCTCACTCCGGAGATCGCCGAGGTCCTCGACCGCAGCAGCCCCGCCGGCGTGCTGGACCGCATCTCCGCGCCCACGCTGCTGGTCCAGGGCACCCAGGACTCGCTGTTCGGGCTCGGCCAGGCCGACGCCAACGCCCGCGGGATCGCCGCGAACGGCACCCCGGTGCGGGTGGTCTGGTACGACGGCGGGCACGACAACGGCGCCTCCGCGCGCGTCAGCAGCTCGCTGCGCGACGAGGTCGCCGAGTGGTTCTCCTGGTACCTGCGCGACGAGGGCGACCCCGACCGCGGCAGCGACCCCGGCACCGGTTTCGAGTTCCCCGCGCCCACCGGCATCGCCACCACCGGGCTCACCGTCCAGGGCGGCAGCGCGGCGCGGACCGTCGTCGCCGACGCCTACCCGGGACTGGGCGACGCGGGCGGGGCCGAGCGGCGCACCGTCCCCCTGTCCGGTCCGACGCAGCCGGTCGTCACCCCGGCCGGCGGTACCCCGGCGGCGCTGACGACCGTGCCGGGGCTGGGCGCGATCAGCGCGGCGCTGGGCGGGGCGACGGTGGAGATCCCCGGCCAGTTCGCCGCCTTCGAGAGCCGGCCGCTGTCCGGCGCCGTCGAGATCGCGGGCGCGCCGACGATCGACCTCGCCGTCTCCTCACCGACCGGCACCGCGGTGCTGTTCGCCAAGCTCTACGACGTCTCGCAGGACGGCGCGACCACGCTGCCCGCCGGGCTGGTCTCGCCGCTGCAGCTGACCGGGATCTCCACCGATCCCGCCGCGCCCACCGAGGTCGCCGTCACGCTGCCGGGGATCGTGCACCGGTTCGAGGCCGGCCACGCGATGCGCGTCGTCGTCTCCTCCACCGACCAGGCCTTCGCCCTGCCGGCCGAGGCCGCCGTCTACTCGGTCGCCCTAGCCGACGGCGACGGCGCCACCCTCGCCGTGCCCGAGGTCGACGGCACCCCGGTCGGCGACTCCGGCAGCACCCGCTGGTGGGTGCTGCTCGGCGTCCTCGTGGGGCTGGCCCTGCTCGGCTGGCTGGCCGCCGTGCTCTGGGGCCGCCGGCAGCGGCGCCGGGTGTCGGAGGTCGAGCCCGACGGCGAGGACGTGCCGCTGCGGTTCGAGGGTGTCACCAAGGCCTACAAGGACGGCTTCGTCGCCGTCCGGGACCTGTCCTTCGAGGTCCGCCGCGGCCAGGTGCTCGGCCTGCTGGGCCCCAACGGCGCCGGGAAGACGACGTCGCTGCGCATGCTCATGGGGCTCATCCGGCCCACCGAGGGACGGATCAGCGTCTTCGGCCACGCGGCCGGCCCCGGCCAGCCCGTCCTGTCCCGCCTCGGCTCGTTCGTGGAGGGCACCGGCCTGATGCCGCACCTGTCCGGCCGGGACAACCTGCGGCTGTACTGGGCGGCCACCGGGCGGCCCGAGGCCGACGCGCACATGGACGAGGCGATCGAGGTCGCCGGCCTCGGCGCGGCGATCGACCGGCCGGTGCGCCGCTACAGCCAGGGCATGCGCCAGCGGGTCGCGATCGCGCAGGCGATGCTCGGCCTGCCCGACCTGCTGGTGCTCGACGAGCCGACCAACGGGCTCGACCCGCCGCAGATCCACGCGATGCGCGAGGTGCTGCGCTCGTACGCGGCGACCGGGCGCACGGTCATCGTCTCCAGCCACCTGCTGAGCGAGATCGAGCAGACCTGCAGCCACGTCGTCGTCATGGCCAAGGGGCAGAAGATCGCGCAGGGCACCGTCGAGGAGATCGTCGGCACCGGCGGCCAGGTGCTGGTCGGCCTCGCCGACGCCGCCGACGAGCCGCGGGCGGTCGCCGTCCTGGAGGCGCTGCCCGGGGTCACCACCGAGCGCACCGACGACGGGCTGGTCGCCGACCTCGGCGACGGGACCACCCGCGCGGCGGCGCTGCAGGCACTGGTGGCCGCGGACGTCGCGGTCGACCAGTTCACGCCGCGACGTCGGCTCGAGGACGCCTTCCTGGCGCTGGTGGGGGAATCGTGAGGACGACGGGCGCGGGAGCACCGCAGGGAGCGCCAGTGACGGGGGAGGGGACCGGGGCCGGAGTCGAACCGGGGCGGAGCACCACCGCGGTCGACCCGGGACACGTGCAGCCGACCGGCGCGGTGGCCGGGTACCGCCCGGAGCGCACGCTGCGGCTGCCGGTGGAGCTGCGCCGTCAGTTCAAGCGCCGCCGCACCCTCGGCGTGCTCGTGCTGATGGTCGCGCTGCCGCTGATCCTCATCGCCGCGCTGCAGTTCGGCGCGAGCGAGGACGCCCAGGAGAACAGCCGGCTGAACCTGGTCGACGTCGCCACCTCCAGCGGGCTGAACTTCACCCTCTTCGTCCTCTTCGCGACGACGGGCTTCTTCCTGGTCGTCGTCTACGCGCTGTTCTTCGGCGACACCGTGGCCGCCGAGGCCCAGTGGGGGTCGCTGCGCTACACGCTGGCCACGCCGGTGCCCCGGTCGCGGCTGCTGCGGCAGAAGTTCGCCGCGGCGCTGCTGCTGTCGGTCGGGGCCCTGGTGGTGCTGACCGTGGTGGCCGTGGTCGCCGGCGGCCTGGTGTTCGGCTTCGACGCGATCGAGACCCCGCTCGGGGTGACGCTGAGCCAGGGCGAGGGGATGCTGCGGCTGGCCGGGATGGTCGGCTACCTCGCCGTCCACCTGCTCGTCGTGGGCGCACTGGCGTTCTGGCTCTCCACCGTCACCGACGCTCCGCTGGCGGCCGTCGGCGGAGCGGTGTTCACGATGTTCGTGTTCGCGATCCTCGACCAGGTCGAGCAGCTGGGGTCCATCCGCGACTGGTTCCCCACCGCGGAGGAGTTCGCCTGGACCGACCTGCTGCAGACGCCGGTCGACTCCGGGGACCTGTTCCGGGGCGTCATCCAGTCGCTGGTCTACGCGGCGGTCTTCACGGCGCTGGCGTTCCGCCACTTCGCGCGCCGCGACGTCACCTCGTAGTCGCCCGGCCCTCGGGGCCCTCCAGGGGTCGCAGCGAGGCGCGGACGGCCTGCGCCCAGCCCTCGCCCATGGGGGCGTCGGTCACCGAGGCGTTGGGGACGGCGGACAGCCGCTGCGTCATCCCGTCGACGGCGGCCCCGTTCGCGGTGATCCACAACCGGCCGACGGCGTGCGCCATGTCCAGGTCGCTCACGCTGTCGCCGATCGCCACCGCGTCGGCCGGGTCGATGCCGCGCCGCCGCAGGTCCCAGGCGATCGCCGCGCCCTTGGAGATGCCGCGCGGCATCAGGTGGTAGACGTGCGGCGGCGTGGGGTCGGCGGCCAGCGTCATGGAGGGCGTCGCCACGATGGCGCCGTTGTCGTTGAGCGTCAGCCACTCGTAGCCGCGCTCGGCCAGCTCGACCTCGACGGCGCGCGGGTCGACCCGGCCGCGCAGCAGCGCGTCGGCCTCGTGGGTGGCGTGCCACGGGGCGTGCCACTCCAGCCGGCCCGCGTGCCGGGCCAGCAGCTCCTCGACGACGCCGGTCTCGGCGAACACGTCCATGGGGGTGCGGCCGGCGTAGCGCGCGGGCAGGTCGCCGGTGAGCAGGTGCCGCTCCCGGCCGCCCTTCCAGCTGACCACCGCCCCCAGCTCGGCGATGGCGCCGTCCGCGGCGAAGATGCGGCCGGCCTCGACCACCTGCTCCAGGGTCCGGCCGCTGACCAGCACGAGGGCGATCCCGGCGCGGTGCAGCTCGAGCAGCGCGGCCGCCGGGTCGGCGGTGAGGTCCCGGCCTGCGGTGTGCCAGAACGAGCCCCGCGGCCCCACCATCGTGCCGTCGAGGTCGGTGTAGACGATGCGCGTGGCCACGCACGCAGTCTGGTGGCGCCGGGTCGGCGGCCCCGACCCGGGTTAGGATCGCGGCGTTCCACTCATCCAGAGGGGCAGAGGGACACGGCCCGATGAAGCCCCGGCAACCGCCGTCCGCGCACCCGCGCGGCGGAAGGTGCCAATTCCGTCCCGCGCGGCTCGACGGCCCGACGCGGGGAAGATGAGGAGGTAGTCGTCGTATGACCCTGACCGCTCCCGGATCCCTCCAGGCCGACTCGACCGCCGGGGGACCCGTCCCCCCGTGTCCGGCCCGGGGCCTGGTGTGCCGCAACTGCGGCGCCACCTTCGGCCTCATCGCCCAGCACGCCTGCGCCGAGTGCTTCGGCCCGCTGGAGGTCGACTACGACCCCGACCTGATGCGCGCGGTGACCCGCGAGCAGATCGAGGCCGGTCCGCAGAACATCTGGCGCTACGTCGCCCTGCTCCCCGTGGGTCAGGACCCGGCCGACCGGGTCTCCCTCGACCCCGGCCTGACCCCGCTCGTGCGGGCCGACCGCCTCGCCGCCGAGCTCGGGATCACCGGCGGGCTGTGGGTGAAGGACGACTCGGCCAACCCCACCCACTCCTTCAAGGACCGGGTGGTGAGCCTGGCCGCCACCGCCGCCAACCGGCTGGGCTACAAGCAGATCGCCTGCGCCTCCACCGGCAACCTGGCCAACTCGGTCGCCGCGCACGCCGCCCGGGCGGGATGGCCCTCGGTGGTCTTCATCCCCAGCGACCTCGAGCCGGGCAAGGTCGTGCAGTCGGCGGTGTACGGCCAGACGCTGGTCGCCGTCGACGGCTCCTACGACGACGTCAACCGGCTGACCAGCGAGCTCGGGGAGACCGACGAGTTCGAAGAGACCGCGTTCGTCAACCAGAACGTCCGGCCCTACTACGCCGAGGGCTCCAAGACGATGGGCTACGAGATCGCCGAGCAGCTCGGCTGGCGGATCCCGGCCCAGGTGGTCATCCCGATGGCGTCGGGCTCCCTGCTGACCAAGGTCGACAAGGCCTTCCGGGAGCTCACCGCCGCGGGCATCGTCGAGGCCACGGAATGGACCGTGTTCGGCGCCCAGTCGGCCGGGTGCGACCCGATCGCGACGGCTTTCGACAACGGGTGGGACGTCGTCAAGCCGGTCCGGCCGACCGGGATCGCGAAGTCGCTGAACATCGGCAACCCGGCCGACGGCCCCTACGCGCTGGACGCCATCCGCCGCACCGGCGGCGCGGTCGGCCGCGTGGGCGACGACGACATCGTGCAGGGCATCCGCGACCTGGCCCGCACCACGGGCGTCTTCGCCGAGACCGCCGGCGGGGTGACCGTCGCCGTCCTCCGGCAGCTGGTCGCCGACGGCCGGCTGGACCCGGCGAAGGAGACCGTCGTCCTCAACACCGGGGAGGGGCTCAAGACCCTCGACCCGCTGGAGCCCGTGGTCGGCCCGACGCACCGGGTCGAGCCCTCGCTGAAGTCGCTGCGGGCGGCCGGGCTCATCCGGTAGGAGGCGGCGGCGTCACCCGATCGGGTGGCGGTGCGCGGCACGTCTGCAACGTGGAGGTCTCGGTGCACGCCGACCCGGTGTGTTCGACGTCTCTTTGTTGTAGCTTCTCGCGCGGTTCGAGTTCCACGCACGTGACGTACGGGCGGAAGAGCTGGTGACCCGGCCTCCGGCACCCGGGGGACCGTCCGCACGCACGAACGTGGGAGCACACGTGGCACAGGGCACCGTGAAGTGGTTCAACGCCGAGAAGGGCTTCGGCTTCATCGCCGTCGACGGCGGCCAGGACGTCTTCGTCCACTACTCGGCGATCCAGATGGACGGCTACAAGAGCCTCGACGAGGGCCAGCGGGTCTCCTTCGAGGTCGTGCAGGGCGAGAAGGGCCCCCAGGCCGACGGCGTCCGCGCCGTCTGAGCCCCCGAGTCCTCGCAGAGGCCCGGTCCCCGGTCGGGGGCCGGGCCTCTGTGCTGTCGTGGGGGAGCGCCCGCGGCCCGGGAACAGCCCGCCCGGACCCCCCGTTCTTGCACTCGGCAGGGGCGAGTGCCAGACTCGGATTGGCACTCGACAGTGCCGAGTGCCAATCAGGTCGGAACGGTGAGGCACTGGTCGGCGGGCCGACGGAGCGCCCGCAGCACCGGTGTCGTCCGTCGCGGGCGCCGAACCCGGCCGTGCAGCGATCCATGCATGGAGGACATCACCACATGGCCAAGATGATCGCCTTCGAAGAAGAGGCGCGCCGCGGCCTCGAGCGGGGCATGAACACCCTCGCCGACGCCGTCAAGGTGACGCTCGGCCCCAAGGGCCGCAACGTCGTCCTGGAGAAGAAGTGGGGCGCCCCCACGATCACCAACGACGGTGTCAGCATCGCCAAGGAGATCGAGCTCGAGGACCCCTGGGAGAAGATCGGCGCCGAGCTGGTCAAGGAGGTCGCCAAGAAGACCGACGACGTCGCGGGTGACGGCACCACCACCGCCACCGTGCTCGCCCAGGCGCTCGTGCGCGAGGGTCTGCGCAACGTCGCCGCCGGCGCCAACCCGATGGCCCTGAAGAAGGGCATCGAGAAGGCCGTCGCCTCGGTCACCGAGTACCTCCTCTCGACGGCCAAGGACGTCGAGACCAAGGAGCAGATCGCCGCCACCGCGTCGATCTCCGCCGCTGACCCGGCCATCGGCGAGCTCATCGCCGAGGCGATGGACAAGGTCGGCAAGGAAGGTGTCATCACCGTCGAGGAGAGCAACACCTTCGGCCTCGAGCTCGAGCTCACCGAGGGCATGCGCTTCGACAAGGGCTACATCTCGCCCTACTTCGTCACCGACACCGAGCGCATGGAGGCCGTCCTCGACGACCCGTACGTGCTCGTCGTCAACTCGAAGATCGGCTCGGTCAAGGACCTGCTCCCGCTGCTGGAGAAGGTCATGCAGTCGGGCAAGCCGCTGGCCATCATCGCCGAGGACGTCGAGGGCGAGGCCCTGGCGACCCTGGTCGTGAACAAGATCCGCGGGACCTTCAAGTCCGTCGCGGTGAAGGCCCCCGGCTTCGGTGACCGCCGCAAGGCCATGCTGACCGACATCGCCATCCTCACCGGTGGCCAGGTCATCAGCGAGGAGGTCGGCCTCAAGCTCGAGAACGCCGGCGTGGACCTCCTGGGCCGCGCCCGCAAGGTCGTCGTCACGAAGGACGAGACGACCATCGTCGAGGGCTCGGGCGACTCGGACCAGATCTCCGGCCGGGTGAACCAGATCCGCGCCGAGATCGAGAAGTCGGACTCCGACTACGACCGCGAGAAGCTGCAGGAGCGCCTGGCCAAGCTGGCCGGTGGCGTCGCCGTCATCAAGGCCGGCGCCGCGACCGAGGTCGAGCTCAAGGAGCGCAAGCACCGCATCGAGGACGCGGTGCGCAACGCCAAGGCCGCCGTCGAGGAGGGCATCGTCGCCGGTGGTGGCGTCGCCCTGGCGCAGGCCACCACCGTCGCGTTCGAGAAGCTCGAGCTCGAGGGTGACGAGGCGACCGGTGCCAACATCGTGCGCGTCGCGCTCGAGGCGCCGCTGAAGCAGATCGCGATCAACGCCGGCCTCGAGGGTGGCGTCGTCGCGGAGAAGGTCCGCAACTCCGAGACCGGCTGGGGCCTCAACGCCGCCTCCGGCGAGTACGTGGACCTGGTCGCGGCCGGCATCATCGACCCGGCCAAGGTCACCCGCTCGGCGCTGCAGAACGCCGCCTCCATCGCGGCGCTCTTCCTCACCACCGAGGCCGTCATCGCCGACAAGCCGGAGAAGAACGCCCCGGCCATGCCCGGTGGCGACGGCGGCATGGGCGGCATGGACTTCTGAGTCCAGTTCTCCCAGCACCACCAGCAAACGCCCGGCAGGGGCGGTCCGCTTCGGCGGGCCGCCCCTGTCGGCGTTCAGCAGACGCGGCTGCCCTCGGCGAGATCTGCACACTCGTCACCATCAGGCGCTGATGCCGTCGAGTGTGCAGATCTCGGCGACTCACTCGGGGGAGAAGACGCAGAACTCGTTGCCCTCGGGGTCGGCCAGCACGTCCCACTCGATGCCGTCGGGGGTGGGGACGGCGTCCCGGTGCCGGACCACCGTCGCGCCGGCGGCCAGCAGCGCCTGGGTGTCCCCGACGACGTCGAAGTGCATGCGGTTCTTGAGCAGCTTCGACTCGGGCACCGGGACGACCCACATCAGCGGCCCGGCGCCGGCGGGGTCGACGATCGGCACCGGCCAGTCGAGCGGCCGCGGGTCGCCGTCGTCGCCCTCCAGTTCGTCGCGGCGGACGTAGCCCAGCGCCGCGCACCACCAGTCGGCCTGCGCCTGGTGGTCCAGGGCGTCGAGGCAGAGGTCCTTGAAACGGGCGGGGGCGTCGGCCATGCCCGCACCCCACCACATGCAGACGGGCCGAGGGCCCCTCACCGGTCGGTGAGGGGCCCTCGGGTGTTCAGTGGTGGTGTCTCCCGGTCGGGCTCACCCCTGGAGGGGGTGGGGGCCCGGCCGGGAGGGGGTCACCGGACGGTGACGTCGAAGGGTCCGAAGACCCCACCCTGGCTCGACCTGATGAAGATCTTGCCGGGGTTGGCGGGCGGCGGCGCGATCCGGAGCTCCCACTCGC
Organism: Blastococcus sp. CPCC 205250; assembly: GCF_019799925.1. Classification (GTDB taxonomy): domain Bacteria; phylum Actinomycetota; class Actinomycetes; order Mycobacteriales; family Geodermatophilaceae; genus Trujillonella. The sequence continues at coordinate 115,642 of NZ_JABGCG010000001.1, forward strand.
CACCGACCTCCGGCGGCGCGACCGCGGTGACCGGGGCGGTCCCGAGGACCGTCGTGGTCGGAGCGGTGCCGGCGGCGTTCGACCGCAGCACGGTGATCGTGGCACCGACGATGCTGCCGCTGCCGCCGATCCGGAACTCGTTGCCGGTCCGGTAGTCGGCCAGCTCGATCGCGACCGCGTCACCGGGGACCGCCGCGTCCACCGCGGTGGAGTTGGCCGAGAAGGTGGTCGCCTGCGGCGTCCGGGACGCCACCCGGAAGCGGTACCGCTCGTTCGCGGCGTTCTTCGGCAGGTTCGTGATCTCCGCGGTGGGAGTGGTCACGGTCTTGTCGAACTGGGCTGCGCGCGTGACGGTCGCTGTCGCCCCGGTACCGGTGACGGTCCAGACCTGCACGCGGTAGTCCGTGGCGTCCGTGACCGCCGTCCAGCTCAGGTTGACGCGTCCCTGCGGAGCCGCGGGGTCGGCACCCGCGGCGCCGACGCTCTCGACCGCGAGGTTGCTCGGGACCGCGGCCACGGCCGCCGGAGCCGGCGAGACCAGGCCGGTGAGGGTGCTGGTGTCCCCAGCGGCGTCGAAGCCGACGACGTTGACCCGCGTGTTGGGAGCCGTGATCGCGATCGGGCCCGTGTACACCTTCGCGGTGGCCGAGGGCACGTCACCGGTCAGGACGTCCGTGCCGTCGGTCGTGTAGTAGACGTCCGTCGAGCCCGAGATCGTCACGCTCGCGGCGTTGGCCACCGTCTCGCTGAGCGCCGGAGTCGACGTGAGCGTCGGGCCGACGCCGTCCTGGGCGTCCGTACCCGTGCCCGGCGCCTGGGTCGAGGTCGCCCTGAAGGGCTCGCTCATGCGTGCACCGGCGATCGACCGGACCTCGAAGTCGTAGGTCTTCGCGGGGTCGAGGGGGAAGGTGGCGCTGGTCGCGCCCGCGCCGACCCGGACGCCGCCCTGGAGCTGCGGAGCACCGGCGGGAGCTCCCGCGGCGGGCTTCTCGATCGCGACCACGTTGTACCCGGTCACGGCGGCCGCGTCAGGAACGGCCGTGGCCGGCGTCCAGGTCACGGTCGCCTGGTTCCTGGCCGCGTTGACGAGCGTCGAGAACGTGCCGGTCGGAGCCGCGGAATCGGCCGGACCGGCCGGGCAGCCGCCCATGCCGGGGCCACCGAGCTCGCCGAACTCGGCGATGGTGAGGCCCTGTCGGTTGCCGGCCGCGTCCTGCACCTGCCAGGACATGAACCGCTCGCCGCCGCCGGTGGCGACCGTCTCGGCGACCGCCGCGGCGTCCGGACCGGTGAAGTTGTAGGTCGCCGTGAAGGTGTTGGTCGCCTCGTTGATGACCAGGCTGGAGGTGTAGCCGTCACCGCCGGTGCCACCGGGCACGGCGCGGACGTCGCGGCGGCCGATCGAGGTGTCCTTGAGCTCGGGGTTGATGATCCGCTGCTCGACCTGGGCGGCGTTCACGCCGTCGTTGAAGTAGCCCGAGACCGTGACCGTGTTCCCGCTTCGGACGGCGCTGGCGTTGACGGCGGCGTCCTGGACGATCGTGTCGCCGAGCACCGTGGCGCCGAAGCGGATCTGCACCTTGTCACCGGCGCGGATGTCGGGGGTCACCTGGAGGTCGGTCCCGGCTCCCCAGCAGGCGCCGCCGGGGTGGTTGACCTCGAAGGCCGGGTCGCCGGCGGCCACGACCGACTGGGCGGACCCGACGACCTGACCACCGCGGATGACCTCGAGGGTCGCCGTCTGGCCGACCCGGTTCTGGAAGCCCTCGACGGTCACGAAGTCACGGTCGGGGAAGACCACGATGTTGTGCGGAGCGGCGGGCGGTGCAGCGTTCGAGACTCCCGAGGGGACCAGGAACGACGCGGCGATACCGGTCAGTGCGACGCCGGTGAGCGTCGCCTTGCGGGCGCGACGGCCGGGTGGCCGGGCGCTGTGCCGAGGACCAGGAGCCACCCCAGTGGTGACCCCGGTCCGACTGGGGATGTGCATGGTTCCTCCTGGTGTGACGCGGGGTGTCGTCCCACCCGTCCGTGGGTGGGAGTTCGCGTGCGGCACACGGTCGTCCGGATCAGGAGGACGGGGCAGCCGAGCCGTGGGGGGCGGGATCGCCCCCAATTCGGGGGTACGGCCTGCTGTCGAACACGGGGAGGAGGCGAGGGGTCACCGGGCGGAGTGGACCTCCTCGTCGGTGGTGCCGAGCACCCAGCCGCAGGCTCCGGGGAGGTGGTCGGCCGCCTCGGGCCCCCACGAGCCCGGTGCGTACGGCTGGACCGCGGGCGGACCCTCCTGGAGCGGGGCGAAGGCCGCCCAAGCCCGGGCCAGCCCCTCGCTCGTGGTGAACAGCGACCGGTCGCCGGTGATGACGTCGTGCAGCAGGGAGACGTAGGGCGGCAGCGGCGTCCCCCCGGGGACGTCGGCCACCTGCAGCACGGCGGTGCCCACCGAGAGCTGGAGGTCGGGGCCGGGCTTCTTGGCCACCAGCCGCAGCTCCACGGCGCCCGAGCCCGAGAGGGAGAGCGTCAGCACGTTGCCGTACGCCGGGGCGTCGTCCACGGGGCCGGCGGGCGGCCGCATCACCAGGCTGACCCGCTGCTCGCTCGCCGCCATCCGCTTGCCGGTGCGGAGCAGGAAGGGGACGTCGCGCCAGCGGTCGGTGTCGACCCACAGCCGGGCGGCGACGAAGGTGTCGGTGGTCGAGTCGTCGGCCACGCCCTCGATGTCGGTGTAGCCCTCGAACTGCCCCAGCACCACCTCCTCGGGGTCCAGCGGCCGGAAGGCGTCGAGCACGCCCTCCCGGGCCGCCAGCAGGTCGGCGGCGGCGAGGCTGACGGGCGGCTCCATCGCCACCTCGGCGGCCAGCTGGAAGAGGTGGGTGACCAGCATGTCCAGTGCGGCACCCGTGGCGTCGTAGAACTCCGCGCGCTGGGCGACGTCGAGCTCCTCCGGGACGTCGATCTGCACCTGGGCCACGTGCTCGCGGCTCCACAGGTGCTCGATCATGCCGTTGCCGAAGCGCAGCACGTGCAGGTCCTGGGTGCCCTCCTTGCCGAGGAAGTGGTCGATGCGGAACACCTGCTCCTCGTCCAGCACCGAGAGCACGAGCTCGTCCAGCCGCCGGAACGACTCGGGCGAGGTGCCGTAGGGCTTCTCGTACACGACCCGGGCGCCCCCGGTCAGCCCGTGCCGGTCGAGCCCCCGGGTGAGCGGCTCGAACGTCGAGGGCGGGACGGCGAGGTAGTGCACGAGCTGCGGGTCGCCGCCGAGCTCCTCCCGGGCCTCGGCGAGGACGTCGAGCAGGCTGCCGGGGTCCTCGTCGTCGAACCCCCCGCCGGCGAAGCGCAGCCGGGCGGAGAACTCCTCCCACGGCCCCTCGCCCGGAGCCGGACCGAACTCCGCCAGGGCGTCGTGCACGAGGCCGGCGAAGTCGGTGTGCGAGACGTCGCCGCGGCCGTTGCCGACCAGTCGCCAGTCTGCGGGCAGCAGCCGCAGCTGCGCGAGCCGGTAGAAGGCCGGGAGCACCATCCGGCGGGAGAGGTCACCCGTGGCGCCGAACACGACGAAGACGGTGGGCGGCAGGTCCGGGGCGTCGGGCACGCGTTTCTCCTGGCAGACGGCGGGGTGGGGCGAGGTGCCAGTGCCCCGGTCGGGGGACGGTCACGCGTCGCGGCGGCGGAGCCCGGGTAGGCGTCACCGGTGACCGTGGTCATCGGGACGTCGGGGTGGCAGTACCGCGACTGGCGCGGCCGGCTGTACCCGCAGCGGCTGCCGCAGCGGCTGTGGCTCGAGCACCATGCCGCGCTCTTCGCGACGGTGGAGAGCAACGCCGCGTTCTACCGGCTGCCCGAGCACCACACCTTCGAGGCGTGGCGGCAGCGCACACCGCCGGACTTCCGGTGGGCGGTCAAGGCCAGCCGCTTCCTGACGCACATCAAGCGGCTGCGGGAGCCGGAGGAGCCGGTGGCCCGTCTGATGGAGCGCGCGGCCGGGCTGGGGGAGCGGCTGGACGCCGTCCTGCTGCAGCTCCCGCCGACCCTCAAGGCCGACGTCGGACTCCTGCAGGAGTGCCTGGCCTGTTTCCCGGCGGGCGTCCGGGTCGCGGTGGAGCCACGCCACGACAGCTGGTGGACCGACGAGGTGCGGGCCCTGCTCGAGCGCTACGGGGCCGCCCTGTGCTGGGCCGACCGCGGCGAGCAGCCCATCGCCCCGCTGTGGCGGACGACGACCTGGGGCTACCTGCGGTTCCACACCGGCGCGGAGGGCTGGGGCTACCCGCCGTCGGTGCTGCAGACCTGGGCCGACCGGATCGCCGCGACGTACGGCGACGACGAGGACGTGCTCGTCTACTTCAACAACGACCCGGGGGGCAACGCCGTGGTCGACGCCGTCGTCTTCGCCGAGGCCGTGCGCCGGGCGGGCCGGACGCCGACCCGGGTGCCGACGCTCGAGCAGGCGACCGGGGCCGCGTGGACGGGGGAGCCGGCAGAGGACGCGAGCGGGGCCCCGCTGCGCTGAGCGGGGCCCCGGTCGAGCTGGTCAGTCCCGGCCGGAGCGATCGCGCTCGGCGGCCTCCTCGGCCTCGCGCTCGGCTCGCTCGGCGGCCTCCTCCGCAGCCTCGGCGGCCTCCTCGGCCGCCTCCTCTGCTGCTTCGGCCGCCTCCTCCGCGGCCTCCTCGGCGGCCTCACGAGCCTCCTCCTCGGCCTCGGCCGCCTGACGCGCCGGGTCACCCGAGTGCGAGGAGCCCGAGTGCGAGGAGCCCGAGTGCGAGGAGCCCGAGTGCGACGGGCCGGACGGCGACGGGCCGGACGGCGACGAGCCGGTGCCGGGGCGGTCCTCGTCGGAGTCGTCGAGGTCGCCGGGGCTGTCGGCCCCGGAGTCGTCGGTCTCCCCGGTGTCCTCGTCGGAGTCGTCGAGGTCGCCGGGGCTGTCGGCCCCGGAGTCGTCGGTCTCCCCGGTGTCCTCGTCGGAGTCGTCGAGGTCGCCGGGGCTGTCGGCCCCGGAGTCGTCGGTCTCCCCGGTGTCCTCGTCGGAGTCGTCGAGGTCGCCGGGGCTGTCGACGCCGGAGTCGTCGGTCTCGTCGGCCGAGGAGCCACCGCGGACGGCGTCGTCACCGGAGTCCGGGGCGTCGAACGGACTCACCACCTCGATGGCACCCGCGACACCGTCCTGGACGGGGCCCGGCAGCACGCCGGTGAAGCCGGCGCCGGTGACACCGGCGACGGCGATACCCACACCGCAGGTGACCTGGGCCACGGTGGAGGCGGAGGCGACCTTGGCGGCCAGTGCGGCGAGACCTGTGATCAGCGGCATGGTCCCCTCATCGGCGGTCCGCAGCGGAACTTGAACCGTGAAGGACCTTGGTCCCTGCTCAGACCGCGGAGTCGTCCTCCGAGTGGGCGACACCCAGCGCCCGGGCCGCCCGGCCGAGGACGTCCTGCACGGCCTGGGTGTCGGCCAGCGGCATCACCGCGCTCTCGGTGCGGCCGGCCCGCAGGCACTCGGTGACCTCGATGAGCTCGTGCGCGTACCCCCGGCCGGTGCGCGGCCGGGTGAGGGTCTCGGGCTCGGCGCCCGCCCGGTTGAGCACGATCGTGTCCGGGTGGTGGAAGCGCGGCAGGACGTCGATCCAGCCCGCCGTCCCCATCACCCGCGCGGCGCCGGGCGTCGGGTACCGCAGGGACGTCGTCAGCGTGGCCGAGCGGCCGTCGGCGTACCCGAGCAGCAGGGCCGCCTCGGCGTCCACCCCCGTGGGGAACGTCGAGCCGGTGACCGTCACGGTGTCGGGCGTGCCCAGCAGCATCTGGGCGAAGGAGACGACGTAGACGCCCAGGTCGAGCAGCGCCCCACCGCCGAGCTCCAGGGCGAACAGTCGGTCGGCCGGGTCGTACTCCCGGGCGACGCCGAGGTCGGCCTGCACGGAGCGGACCTCGCCGATCGCCCCGTCGGCGATGAGCTCCCGCATCGCGACCACCACGGGTTGGAAGCGGGTCCACATCGCCTCCATCACGAAGACCCCGGCCGACCGCGCCGCGGCGACCACCTCGGCCGTCCCCTCGAGGGTGACGGTGAAGGCCTTCTCCACCAGCAGCGCCTTGCCGGCGGCGATCGCGGCGCGGGCGACGGCCGCGTGCTGCGCGTGCGGGGTGGCGAGGTAGAGGACGTCGACCTCGGGGTCGGCCAGGATCTCGGCGTAGGACCCGTGCGACCGCGGGATCCCGTGCCGGCGCGCGAACTCCGCGCCCCGCTCGGCCGAGCGGGAGGCGACCGCGGTGAGCCGGGCCCCCTCGACGTGGGCGAAGTCGGGCACCAGGCTCTCGGCGATGCGGCCCGGCCCGACGACGCCCCAGCGGATCTCCTCGTTCACCCGCCCGACGCTAGCCGCAGCCGGGCAGACTCGTGCCGTGGCCGTGCTGATCGACAGTCCCGTGTGGCCGTGGCGGGGCCGGCGCTGGTCGCACCTGGTCAGCGACGTCTCCCACGAGGAGCTGCACGCCTTCGTCGCCGCCGAGCTGGGCATCCCGCGCCGCGCGTTCCAGGGCGACCACTACGACGTGCCGGAGGACCTGTTCGAGATCGCGGTCGCGGCGGGGGCCGAGCCGGTCGGGTCGCGGGAGCTGCTCAGCCGGCTGCGGGCGGCGGGGCTGCGCCGGAAGAAGCGCGGGAGCGGAGCAGGCTGAGCTCGGCGGCCATGTTCGCCCGCGCCCGGGAGGTCCACTCGGCGGCCACCCGCGGCAGCCGGTACAGCGTCTCCAGGCCGAGGAGCTGCTCGAGGACGGCGATCCGCCCGGCCGTGAACTCGGCGTCGGAGAGGTGGCCGTACTCCTCGCGCACCGCCGAGGCGTAGGCCGCGTAGGCGTCCGGCGGGCCGGCCAGCACGGCCAGGTCGGCGTCGCAGAGGACGGCGCCGTTGGCGTCGCCGGGCTCGGCGGCGTGCCCGGCGGTGAGCAGCACCAGCCGCGCGACCTCCTCGACCTGCTCCTCGGGCACCAGGCCGCGCAGGCCGGCGCGGGCGCGCTCGGCGCTCACCGCCTCGTTGTCGCCGCGGCGGGGGTCGTAGACGACGTCGTGGTACCAGGCGGCGAGCCGGACGGCGGCCGGGTCGGTCGCGGCGTCCTCCAAGGCACCCACCAGCCCGAGGACGGCGGCCAGGTGGGCCAGGTCGTGGTAACGGCGGTGCGGCTGTCCCCACGCGTCGACCACCGCGGCCCACTCCGTGCGCGAGGTGGGCGAGTCCCCGGCGAGCTGTGCCCAGGCCTCGAAGCCGACCAGCTCCATCACGCCACCCCGCAGCGGCGCAGGGCGAGCAGCGCGAAGGCGCGGGCGGAGGTGACCACCTCGTCGAGCGGCACCCGCTCGGCCGGCGCGTGGGCGAGGTGCAGGTCGCCGGGGCCGGAGTGCAGCGTCGGGATGCCCGCCGCGGCGTAGAGGCGCAGGTCGGTGCCGGCGGCCACCGCCCGCTCGGGGACGGGGCCGGCCCCGGCGCCGGCCAGCGCGGCGCGCATCTGGTCCAGCAGCGGCGAGCCGGCGGGGAGCTCGCCGCTGGCGTAGGTCCCGCCGGTCCACTCCAGCGCGACCGGGTGGGCGGCCAGCCACGGGTGGCCGGCGCAGAAGGCCGCGACCCGTTCCTCGAGAGCGCGCCGCGCGTCGGGCACGGGCTCCCCGAGCCGCACGCCGTACCGGCCCTCGGCCACGAGCAGGTCGGGCACGGTGCTGGCCCAGTCGCCGGCGTGCACCGTGCCCACCGACAGCCCGAACGGGTAGCGGGCCTCGCCGAACCGCGGATCGGCGCCGCGCTGCCGGTCGGCCTCGAAGGCCAGCAGGTCGGCGTGCACCGCGGCGAACAGCTCGATGGCGCTGACCCCGCGGTCGCGCATCGCCGCGTGCGCGGCGGCGCCGGTCACCCGCAGCCGGAAGGTCAGTGCGCCGGCCGCCGCGGTCACCACCGCACCGGCGGTCGGCTCGGGGATCACGCACGCGTCGCCCCGGTGCCCGCGCGCGAGGGTCGCCCAGGCGCCGAGCCCGCCGTCCTCCTCACCCGCCACGGCGTGCAGCGCCAGCGGCCGCGCCAGCCGCACGCCCGCCGTCCGGATCGCCGCGACGGCGGCGAGCGCGGAGACCAGCCCGCCCTTCATGTCGCAGGCGCCGCGGCCGTGCAGGACCCCGCCGGAGATCCGCGGGGAGAACGGGTCGGCCGGCCACTGGTCCCGGTCGCCGGGCGGCACGACGTCGGTGTGGCCGCTGAAGACCAGCGCGGGGACGCCGTCCTCGGTTCCCGGCAGGGTGCCGACGACACCCCACGCCTCCTCGCGCACGACCTCCTGACCCGGGGCGTCGGGCGCGGTCGCGGCGGCGGCCAGGTCGATCGGCCAGCGGTCGACGTCGCAGCCGAGCTCGGCCAGCCAGTCGCCGACCAGGTGCTGCACCTCGACCTCGGCGGCGGTTCCGCCGATCGAGGGGACGGCGACCAGGCGGGCCAGGCGGTCGGTCGCCCAGGCCTGGTCGACGGCGGACAGCACGCGTGCCTCGGCGGCGGTCAGGTCGGCCACGCCGCGGAGTCTGGCACGCCCCCGACCGGCGAGCCGCAGGGCGCCGGAGCGCTTCCCGCCCCGCTGTGGTGTTGACTCGCACGGCGTGACGCAACCCCCTCCGCCACCCGGCTGGTACCCCGACCCCGGCGGCAGCGGCGGCATGCGCTGGTGGGACGGCCAGGGCTGGACCGAGCACCTGCAGCAGCAGACCCCGCCTCCGCCGCCCCCGCCGTCCCCCACCCCGCCGCCGCCCCCGCCGGCTCCTCCCGCTCCGCAGCACGTGCCGCAGCACGCGCCGCAGCAGCACGCCCCGCAGCAGCATCACGCCCCGCAGCCGCAGCACGTCCCGGCGGCGCACGGGCCGTCCCTCTACGAGCAGCCGGTCCTCGTCGTCTCGCAGAAGACCAAGCTGATCGAGCTGACCAACGAGTACGCGGTCCTCGACGGTCAGGGCCAGCAGATCGGCGCGGTCGTCCAGGTCGGGCAGAGCGGCCTGAAGAAGGCGGTGCGCTTCGTCTCCAGCCTCGACCAGTACATGACCCACCGGCTCGAGGTCCGCGACGCCCGTGGCCCGATCCTCGTGCTGACCCGGCCGGCGAAGGTGCTCAAGTCGCGGGTCATCGTCGAGCGCCCCGACGGGTCGCCCGTCGGCGAGATCGTGCAGGGCAACGTGTTCGGCAGGATCCGCTTCGACATGTTCGCAGGAGGGCAGCAGGTCGGTGCCATCCAGGGCGAGAACTGGCGGGCGTGGGACTTCGCGATCACCGACCACGCCGGCACCGAGATCGCCCGGATCACCAAGAACTGGGAGGGCCTGGCCCGCACCCTGTTCACCACGGCCGACAAGTACGTCGTCCAGGTGCACTTCCGGCTGCCCGAGCCGCTGGCCAGCATGGTCATCGCCGCGGCCCTCACCGTGGACACCGCGCTGAAGCAGGACGCCCGCGGATTCGGCTGAGCCGGCACACCGGCGCCCGCCGGGGGGTAACCTCGGCAGTGTCCGGACCGGGCGATCTGTGTCCCCGGGTGCCAATTGGATACCGCCTTCACGGACTACCGCCCCGGCCTCGGCCGGGGGCCTGGAGCCGCGTCGTGCAACTCGCCGCGAGGCGACCAGCGCCCGGTCCGGACCCCGAGCGCGCACCGGCCGAGGCCCCTCAGGAACGCTCCTGAGGGGCCTCAGTCGCGTCCGGGCCGCAGGACTGCGTGACCTGCCGATGCCCGGGCCGGCCCCTCAGCACGACCGTCGTCCTCGTCCGCGAGAGGAACGACGCGAGGAGCCCGCCGTGCACAGCACCTACCCGAACCCCGGCCTCGAGGCCGACCTGGCCTACCGCCGTGAGGTCCTGTCCGAGCTGGGCCGCGGCACCCGGACCCGCCGCAACCCGTGGCTGTCCCGGCGCCGGCGGCGGGCGGTCTGACCGCGCCCGGACCGTCGGGGGGCCGTGCCACGATGCCGGGCGTGCCGCAGTGGGAGGACCGACCGCTCGTCGGCCGGGACGCCGAGCTGGCCCGGCTGCTGACCTCCGTCGACCGCGCGGTCGACGGGCACGGGTGCGCCGTCCTGCTCGCCGGCGACGCCGGGGTCGGCAAGACCCGCCTGCTCGACGAGCTGTGCGCCCGCGCCACCGCCCGCGGGCTGCGGGTGCTCACCGGGCACTGCGTGGACCTGGGCGACGTCGGCCTGCCCTACCTGCCCTTCGTCGACCTGCTGCGGCCGCTCGCGGCCGATCCCGCGGCCGCCGCCTCCCCGGCGCTGGCCGGGCTGCTGGCCGGGCGGTCGGGCGGGCCCCTGCCGGAGACGTCCCAAGGCGACGCCGCGGACCTGGGCCGCCCGCTGCCGAACCGGGCTGCCCTGCTGCCGCCGGACGCCGGCCGGCTGCAGCTGTTCGAGTCCGTCGCCGCACTGCTCGCCGACCTGGCCGCCACGGCGCCGCTGGTGCTCGTGCTGGAGGACCTGCACTGGGCCGACCGCTCCAGCCGCGACCTGCTGCGCTACCTGCTCGCCCGCTTGGGGGAGGAGCGCGTCGCGGTCGTCGCCTCCTACCGCTCCGACGACCTGCACCGGCGCCACCCCCTGCGGCCGCTGCTCGCCGAGCTGGTCCGGCTGCCCGGCGTGGAGCGCCTGGAGCTGCCGCCGCTGCCCGACGCCGCGGTGGGGCAGCTGGTGCGCGACCTCGGCCGGGGAGCCGGGCCGGTGCCCGAGGCCACCGTCGAGGACGTCGTGGCCCGGGCCGAGGGCAACGCCTTCTTCGCCGAGGAGCTGCTGGCCGCCGGGCTGGCGGGGGAGACCCTCCCCGTCGCCCTGACCGACGTCCTGCTGACCCGGGTCGAGCAGCTGGGCCCCCAGGCGCAGCAGGTGCTGCGGGTGGCGGCGGTCGCCGGCCGTCAGGTCCGGCACGACCTGGTCGCCGCGGTCGGGGGCCTGGCGCCGGCGGACCTCGAGCAGGCCCTGGCCGAGGCGGTGCACTCCCACCTGCTGGTCGTCTCCCCCGACGGGCGGTACCGGTTCCGGCACGCGCTGCTGCGCGAGGCGGTCCTGGTCGACCTGCTGCCCGGCGAGCGGGTCCGGCTGCACGGGGCCCTCGCCGCGCACCTGGGCGGCACGCCCGGCGCCGGTAGCGCCGCGGAGCTCGCCCACCACGCCCGCGGCAGCAACGACCTGCCCGGTGCGTTCAGCGCCTCGCTGGAGGCGGCCGCCGAGGCCGCGCGGGTCGGTGCGCCGGCCGAGCAGCTGCAGCACCTGGAGGCGGCCCTGGCGCTGTGGCCGGCGGTCCCCGACGCCGGCGCGCGCGCCGGGCGGGGGCACGCCGAGCTCCTGCTCGACGCCGCGGCCGCAGCCCGCAACGGCGGGGAGCCGCACCGCGCGGTCGCGCTGCTCCGCAACGCCGAGCAGGTGCTCGGGCCCGACGGGGACCCGCTGCTGCTCTCCCGCGTCTACTACACGCTCGCCCAGGCGCTCGCGCGCATCGAGGACGCCGCGGCCGCCCTGGAGTACAGCAGTGCGGCAGTGGCGCTCGCGCCCGCGGACCCGCCCTCGGTGTCCCGCACCTGGGCGGCCGCGGTGCACGCCCGCACCTGTTACGCCCTCGCCCGCTGGGAGGAGGGCGACGCCGCCGCGGAGGAGGCGCTCGCGGCCGCCGACGCCCTGGGGCTGGACGCCGCCTGGGCCGACACCGCGGTCTCGCTGGCCCGCTGCCGCGGCGGCTCGGCGCTGGGCGAGCGGCTCGAGGAGGCGCTGGGCCGGGCCGTCCGCTCCGGTGACCGGGACGTCGAGCTGCGGGTGCTGTTCAACCTCGCCGTCGTCCCCTACGAGGCCGGCGACGTGACGACGTCGCTGCGGTGGATCGACGCGGCGCTGGCGCGCGCCGACGAGCTCGGCGTGCCCTGGGCGTTCTACGCCGCCGAGCTGCGCCACCTCGGCGTCGTCGCCCGGTACGTGACCGGCGACTGGGACGGCAGCCTGGCACTGGCCTCGCAGCTGGCGCGGGTGCCGGAGATGGCCGCGCACGTGCGGGCGGCGGGCCTGCTGGTGCAGGTCGGCCGGGGCGATCCGGAGGTGCCCCGGCGGATCGCCTGGGCTCGCTCGCTGACCGACCGGCTCGATGCGCACGTGCTGCTCATGCTGGCCACGTCGGGGGCGTCGGTCGAGGCCGCGGCCTGGGCCGGGGACGCCGCGGCCGCCGCCGAAGAGGCCGAGCGCGCGATCGGCCGCCTGCAGGCGCTGTGGCGCAACGACCGGCTGGCGGCCGTCCGGCTGGCGGCGCAGGCCCTGGCGCCGGTCGCCGACGCCGCGGCCGCGGCCCGGCTGGCCGGCGACGACCTCGCCGAGCGGCGCTGGGTCAGCCGGGGGGAGGGCCTGGCCGAGCACGCCCGCTCGGCGGTGGCCGACCACCTGCGCGACGTCGGCGGGTACGGCGCCGAGGGCAGCGCGTGGCTGCTGCGGGTGGAGGCCGAGCAGGAGCGGCTGCACGGGCGCGCGGCGCCGGAGGCCTGGCGGGCGGCGGTCGGCGCGTTCGGCTACGGGCACGTCTACGAGCAGGCCCGCTGCCGGTGGCGGCTGGCGGAGGCGCTGCTGGCGGCGGGGGACCGGGAGGCGGCGACGGCGGAGCTCCAGCAGGCGGCGGACGTCGCGGTGCGGCTCGGTGCGGCACCGCTGCGCGAGGCCGTCGCCGCGCTGGCCCGGCGGGGCCGGCTCGCCGTGGACCTGCCCGGGCTGGGGCGGCTGACGGGGACCGCGGACGTGTTCACGCCCCGCGAGGCCGAGGTGCTCGCGCTGCTCGCTCGCGGCCGCACCAACCGGCAGATCGGCACCGAGCTGTACATCAGCGAGAAGACGGCGAGCGTGCACGTCAGCAACATCCTGGCCAAGCTCGGTGCCGGGGGCCGGACGGAGGCGGTCGCGCTGGCCGCCGCCCGCGGTCTGCTGCCGACCGGGTCCTCCGCCTGACCCGCCGCTGCTCGACGCGTCGCGGGCGTTCGTCGCGCTCCGGGGGTCCACCAGCAGGCGCAGAGCACGAGTCGGACACGCACCGGGCGCGCCGGGCACCGGCGGTGCCGCCGGCCCCGGGGCGTCCCGGAAAGCGGGTGCACTCCGGCCGCGGTGCCTCCTACCGTCTCGTGCCGTGCCCCTCCACTTCCACGTCAGCTCCGCCCGCAACCGCGCCTCGATCGCGACGCACGGGCTGGACTGGCGACGCATGGGTGCGGCGTGCGGGATCGCCGGGAGTCCGGTGCCCGAGCAGGAGGGCTGCTTCCTGGTGCCCGACGAGTTCTCCGCGGACTTCTTCGTCCGGATGAACGCGCCCGGTGGGCCGGTCGACGTGTGGGAGGTCAGCGGGGTGCAGGAGGCCGAGCTCCTCGAGTCGCCCGAGGGGTTCGCGTACCTGCCGGCCGTCGTCCCGCCCGAGCGCCTGCGGCTGGTCCGGACCGAGGAGCCACGACCCTGGTGAGGCCTGGCCTCAGAGCATCGTGCGGAGGCGCTCCCGGCGCGCCCGGAGGACGTCGACCGAGGCCGAGGCCGACGGCGGCCCCGGGACGTGCTGGCGCAGCTGGGTGTGCACGACGGCGTGCGGCGTCGAGGTCTTCGCCGACACCCGGCTGACCAGCCGGTTGATCTCCCGGCGGAGCTCGGCGGCGTCGCGCCAGGAGCGGCCGGCGTCGTCCTCGTCGGGGTGGTCGTCGACGATCATGAAGTCGCTGTCGTCGGCCCGGTGGCTCTGGGCGATCCGCAGCCGCAGCTCGTCGTCCCGCTTGGCCAGCAGCTCCGCCGTCTGCGCCGGGGTGAGCAGGCCCGGGATGCCGAGGAACTCCTCGTCCTCCTCGCCGACGACCACCGTCGGACCGGAGCCCTCGCCGGTGTGCGCCGTCCCGCTGTGCAGCACGTGGGCGAAGCGGGCGTCGGCCTCGAGGGCCTCCCACTGCTTCATCTCGCCCTCGCGCGGCTCCCGCGGCGGCAGGTCGAGCGCCTCGAGCTCCTCGTCGGGCTGCGTCCTCGGCGGGGGCATGACGTGGTTGCGCTGCTCCTCCATGGAGGCGGCCAGCGACAGCAGCGGCCGCACGGCCGGGAGGAACACGGTCGCCGACTCGTGCGAGGCGCGGGCGCGGACCACGCGGCCGACGGCCTGGGCGAAGAACAGCGGCGTCCGGTAGGAGGTCATCCAGGCCAGGACGGCGGCACGGGGGACGTCGACGCCCTCGGAGATCATCCGGACGCAGACGGCGATCCGGGCCGACCCCGTGGCGAAGCGCTCGATCTTCTTCGACGCCTTCGGGTCGTCGGAGAGGATCAGCTCCGGTGCCTTGCCGGTCACCCGGCGGACGATCTTGGCGTAGGCGCGGGCGTCGTCCTGGTCACTGGCGAGGATCAGGCCGGCGGCATCGGGCATGCCGCCCTCCTCGCGCAGGTGCGTGATCCGGTCGTCCATGGCGGCGATGACGTGCGGCACCCACTGGCCCTTGGGGTCCAGCGCGGTGCGCCACGCCTGCATCTCCACCGACTTGGTCCCGGCCTCCGACAGCGAGGCGGCGACCACCTCGCCGGCGGAGTTCCGCCAGCGCGAGGTGCCGGTGTAGGCGGCGAAGACGACGGGACGGACGACGCTGTCGCTCAGCGCCTCCTTGTACCCGTAGGTGTAGTCGGCGCGGCTCACCAGACCGCCCGCCTCACCCTCGAACGTGTCCTCCTCGTAGCGGACGAAGGGGATGCGCTCGTCGGGCTTGGTGCGGAACGGCGTCCCGGTCAGGCAGAGCCGGCGCGCGGCCATGCCGTAGGCCTCCTCGACCGCCTCACCCCAGGAGAGCCCGTCGCCGGCGTGGTGGACCTCGTCGAGGATCACCAGCGACTTGACGGCGGTGGCGCGGGCGGCGTGCAGCATCGGCTTGCCGGCGACCTGGGCGTAGGTGGTCACGTAACCCTGCGTACCGGCGCGGACCGGCCCGACGGCGTTGGTCAGGTTCGGGTCGAGGACGATGCCCATCGCGTCGGCGGCCTCGGCCCACTGCAGCCGCAGGTGGTCGGTCGGGGCGACGACGACGACCCGGGCGACCTCGCGGCGCTGCAGCAGCCGGGCGGCCAGCGTCAGGGCGAACGTCGTCTTGCCGGCGCCCGGGGTCGCGGTGACGAGGAAGTCCTTCGGGGACTGCTCCTCGTACTGGCTCAGCGCGGCCTGCTGCCATGCGCGCAGCGGCCGGCTGGTGGTCTGCGGGGCGACCGCCTCCGCACGTGCTGCACTCCCCATGTCGGGACCCATCCTGCCGTCCGGGGAGGAGACACGCCCAACCCGACCTGGCTTGCGCGCCCGCCCGCCGACGACGTATGGCGGATCGCGGGGGACGCGCTGACCTGGGAGTTCACGCAGAGCGGCGGCGCAGATGTGGCGAGCGTCATGCCGGGGTGGGACCGGTCCGTCACGCCCCGTGCGTCCCGCGACCCCCAGTCGCCCCCGGGGTGCGGCTAGTGGTCCTGACCGACCACGCGGAGGTGGGGGCGGGTGTCGATCCCGGCCCGGGGGTCGTGCACCGGCGGCAGCCCCGCGGCGCGCCGCAGCCGGCTCTCCGTGACGTCCAGCGCGCGGGCCAGCGGCCGGGCGAGCCCCTCGGAGATGAAGCCCCTGCCACCCCGCGCGAGGAGCTCGACGACCTGGGAGGGGATGACCCAGCGGGACCGCTGGGATGCTTCCTCGGGCGTGCGGCCGAGCTCCCACAGGCGCCGCCGCACGAGGTCCGAGACATCGGGCATCCCCCCATCCTAACGACGACCGACCCGCGCGGGCACCCCGAACGCACGCGGCCTGGCGCGGGGAAGTCGCTGGCCGCGGGCGTGTCCCGGGCGCTAGCCTCCGACCAGAGCTCCTCGACCAGGCAGCCCCGATCGGTGCGTCGATGCGCGGGACACCACCCGCGGCGTCCGCGCCGGCACCCCCGTCCGCCGAGGTCCCCGCAGGAGCCGCTCGTGTCCGCCGTCGTCCCCCCGCGTCCCGCCCCCGTCCTGGCCGCCCGGCTGCGCGGCGTCGCCAGCTCGCCGGTGCGCGAGCTGCTCGCCCTGCTGGACCGGCCGGAGGTCATCTCCTTCGCCGGTGGCCTGCCCGCGCCCGAGCTGTTCGACGCCGACGGGCTGCGCGCGGCGTTCGAGGTCGCGCTCGCCGGGGACCGGGCGCGCCGCACCCTCCAGTACGCGCCCACCGAGGGCGATCCGCAGCTGCGCGCCCTGGTCGCCGAGCGGATGACCGCGCGCGGGCTGCCGACGGGCGCCGGGGACCTGCTGGTCACCACCGGTTCCCAGCAGGCCCTGACGCTGGTCGCGACGGCGTTGCTGGACCCCGGGGCCGTCGTCGCCGTCGAGGAGCCGACCTACCTGGCCGCGCTCCAGTGCTTCCAGCTGGCCGGCGCGCGGGTGGTGCCGGTGCGGTCCGACGAGCACGGCGTCGACCCCGGCGCGCTGGCCGACGTCGTCGCGCGCGAGCGACCGGCCCTGCTCTACCTGGTGCCCACCTTCGCCAACCCCACCGGGCGGACGCTGCCGGCGGACCGGCGGGCCGCCGTCGCCGAGATCGCCGCGGCCGCGGGGCTGTGGGTGGTCGAGGACGACCCGTACGGCGAGCTGCGCTACCGCGGCACCCCGGTGCGGCCGCTGGCGGCCGAGCCGGCGGCCGAGGACCGCGTGCTGCACCTGGGCAGCTTCTCCAAGGTCGCGGCGCCCGGCCTGCGGATCGGCTGGCTGCGCGCGCCGGCGGCGCTGCTGCCGGCGCTGACCGTCGCCAAGCAGGCCGCCGACCTGCACACCTCGACGGTCGACCAGGCAGCGGCGGCGGCCTGGCTCGCCGCCACCGACGTCGACGCGCACGTCGCCGGCCTGTGCGCCGCCTACGTGCAGCGGCGCGACGCGATGATGGCCGCGATGCCCGCGGCGCTGCCCGAGGGCAGCACGTGGAGCGACCCGGACGGCGGGATGTTCACCTGGGTGCGGCTGCCCGGGGGCGTCGACACCGCGGCCCTGCTGCCCGAGGCGGTGCGGGCCGACGTCGCCTTCGTGCCCGGCGCGCCGTTCTTCGCCGGCGGGCCGGACCGGGCCACGCTGCGGATGTCGTTCACCACGAACACGCCCGCGCAGATCGCCGAGGGGATGCGCCGGCTGGCCGGCGTGCTCAGGGGAGCGGGCGGACGAAGCTGACCCGGTCGAGTCCCGGACCGTCGTAGTCGGAGTGCACGGGGACGCCGTCCTCCTCCCGGTCGCCGGGCTCCAGCGCGAACCCCATGCGGGTGTGGAAGGCGACCGACCCCCGGTTGTCCGGCCCGGTGATGCAGCGGACCTCCCGTGCGCCGCGGGCCGCGGCCGCGGCGAGGAACGCCTCGTAGAGCCGCCGGCCCAGGCCGCCGCCCTGCGCGGCGGGGTCGACCCCGACGAAGTGGATGTAGGCGACGTCGGGGTGCGCGGGGGACAAGAAGCCGACGAGGAAGGCCACGAGCCGGCCGTCGGCGTCCTCGACCAGCGTGCTCGTGTCGGTCATGTGCTGGAAGAACAGCCGCGGGAGGAGCAGGGCGCGCTGGAGGTCCCCGTGCTCCCCGCCCATGTGGCCCCACCACGCGGCCAGCACGGCCTGCACGCGCGCGTGGTCGGCCTCGGTGGGGTGGCGGGCGGTGAGCCCGCCGGGCAGCGCCAGCGCGTCCAGCGGGTCGGTCGTCGTCACGCCGCGACCCCACCACCGGGCGGAGGCGGCGTCCACCGGGTTCCCGGCCGACAGCGTGCGCAGAGGTGCAGCCGGAGCCGTCAGGGCTGCACCTCTGCGCACGCCGTCGGGGCGGTGCTGCCTCAGTCGGCGGGCTCGTCCACCCAGTCGGGACCGTTGACCTCGCCGGGGCCGGCCAGGTCGTCGGCGTCGACGATCGTGTACGCGTAGCCCTGCTCGGCGAGGAAGCGCTGCCGGTGGGCGGCGTACTCGCTGTCGAGGGTGTCGCGGCTGACCACCGTGTAGAAGTGCGCCTGCCGGCCGTCGGCCTTGGGGCGCAGCACCCGGCCGAGCCGCTGGGCCTCCTCCTGCCGGGAGCCGAAGGTCCCCGACACCTGCACGGCGACCGCGGCCTCGGGCAGGTCGATGGAGAAGTTCGCGACCTTGGAGACGACGAGGGTCTTGATCTCGCCGGTGCGGAAGGCGTCGAACAGCCGCTCCCGCTCCTTGTTGGTCGTCGACCCCTGGATGACCGGGGCGTCGAGGGCCCGGCCGAGCTCCTCGAGCTGGTCCAGGTAGGCGCCGATGACGAGCTTCTGCTCCTCGGGGTGGCGCTCGAGCACGCGGCGGATCACCGGCAGCTTCGACGTCGCGGTCGCCGCGATGCGGTACCGCTCCTCGGGCTCGGCGACGGCGTAGGTCATCCGCTCCTCGTCGTCGAGGGAGACCCGCACCTCGATGCACTCCGCGGGCGCGATGTAGCCCTGCGCCTCGATGTCGCGCCACGGGGCGTCGTAGCGCTTCGGGCCGATGAGCGAGAAGACGTCGTCCTCCCGGCCGTCCTCGCGCACGAGCGTGGCGGTCAGGCCCAGCCGGCGGCGCGACTGCAGGTCGGCGGTCAGCCGGAAGATCGGCGCGGGCAGCAGGTGCACCTCGTCGTAGACGATCAGGCCCCAGTCCTGCGCGTCGAACAGGTCCAGGTGCCGGTACTCGCCCTTCCGGCGGGTGGTGATCACCTGGTAGGTCGCGATGGTGACCGGGCGGATCTCCTTGCGCTCGCCGGAGTACTCGCCGATCTCCTCCTCGGTCAGCGAGGTGCGGGCGATGAGCTCGCGCTTCCACTGCCGGCCGGCGACGGTGTTGGTCACCAGGATCAGCGTGGTCGCCTTGGCCTCGGCCATTGCCGCGGCGCCGACCAGCGTCTTGCCCGCGCCGCAGGGGAGGACGACGACGCCCGAGCCGCCGGCCCAGAAGCCCTCGACGGCCTCCTGCTGGTAGTCGCGCAGGTGCCAGCCGGACTGGTCCAGCTCGATCGGGTGCGCCTGGCCGTCGACGTAGCCGGCGAGGTCCTCGGCCGGCCAGCCGACCTTGAGCAGCGCCTGCTTGAGCCGGCCGCGCTCGGAGGGGTGGACGACGACGCTGTCGGCGTCGATCCGCGCGCCGATCATCGGGGCCACCCGCTTCGAGCGGATGACCTCCTCCAGCACCGCGCGGTCGGTGGTGGTGAGCACCAGCCCGTGCACGGGGTTGTTGGCCAGGGTCAGCCGGCCGAAGCGGTCCATCGTGTCGGCGACGTCGACCAGCAGGGCGTGCGGCACCGGGTAGCGCGAGTAGCGCACCAGCGCGTCGACGACCTGCTCGGCGTCGTGCCCGGCGGCGCGGGCGTTCCACAGCGCCAGCGGCGTGACGCGGTAGGTGTGCACGTGCTCGGGCGAGCGCTCGAGCTCCGCGAACGGCGCGATGGCCGCGCGGCACTCCTTCGACAGCGGGTGGTCGACCTCCAGCAGCAGCGTCTTGTCCGACTGGACGATCAGGGGGCCGTCACTCACGCGGGGCAGTCCTTCGATCGGGGATGGCGGCGCAGCGGGCGCGCCGGACTACCCAAGGTAACGCCGCGGGACGACAGCTCCTTCCGGGGACGACCCCCTCGCCCCTGTGAGGTCAGCCCGGCGGCAGGCCGGCGCTCACCCGCCGTCGACGGCGACCCGGTCCAGGCCCAGCGCGGCCAGGATCGGGGTGTCGCTGAAGCGGAACAGGTCCAGCGCGCCGGAGTCGGAGTCCGACGCCGAGGCCTCCGACCGGATCGACAGCGGCTGCCACGACGGGACGACGAACATGTCGCCGCGCTCCACCCGCCAGGACGAGTCGCCGACGGTGACCGTGCCCGTGCCGTCGAAGACCTGGAACACCGAGGACCCGGCCTCGCGCCGGGGGGCGGTCTCGGTGCCGCTGCGCACCCGGTGCATCTCGGCCCGGATGGTCGCCAGCACGTCGCCGCCGGTGGTCGGGTTCGTGTAGCGGACGGCGGCGTGCCCCGGCTCCACCGTGCCCGGGAACCCCTCGTCCTCCAGGTCCAGCTGGTCGGTCAGCGCGGCGTCGGTGTCGGCCCAGCGGTAGTTCAGCAGCGGGCTGGACGGCTGTGGGCCGGGCACCGAGACCGGTCGCAACCCGGGGTGGCCCCACAGCCGCTGGGCGCGCGACCGGTCGGGCGAGACGCGCTCCTCCTCGCTGATCGCGTCGCGGCCGAACTCGAAGAACTGCGTCTCGGTGGCGTACTGGAACGGGATGTCCAGGCCGTCGATCCACGCCATGGGCCGGTCGGCGGCGTTGTGGTGGGCGTGCCAGATCCAGCCGCCCTGCGGCAGGAAGTCACCGCGCCGCATCGGTACCGGGTCCCGGCCGACGACGGTCCAGACCCCCTCGCCCTCGACGACGAAGCGGAAGGCGTTCTGCGTGTGCCGGTGCTCCGGCGCGTCCTCGCACGGCATCAGGTACTGGATCGCCGCCCACAGCGTCGGGGTGGCGTAGGGCCGGCCGCCCAGTGCGGGGTTCGCCAGCGCGATGGCCCGCCGCTCGCCGCCGCGGCCCACGGGCACCAGCTGTCCGGCCCGGTCGGCCAGCTCCAGCAGGTTCTGCCACCGCCACACGTGCGGAGCGGCCTTCGACTGCGGGTGCACCGGCATGAGGCCGCTGATCTCGGTCCACAGCGGCACGAGCAGCTCCCGCTCGAAGCCCCGGTACAGCTGCTCGAGCTCGGGGCTGGGGGTCGGCTGCCCCGGCGCGTCGACGGCGGTCAGGGAGACGGGCGAGACGACGTCGGTCACGCTCCCAGGGTGCGCCCCCGTTCCGCTGCGCGCCCATACCATTCTGTTGTGAAGAACCGGCCGGCGTATGCCGTCGCGAGCGTCGACCACGCCCTCCAGCTCGCCGTGGCCCTCCAGGTGGAGGGCTCGCTGAGCGTCAGCGAGGCGGCCGAGCGGCTGGGGGTGGCCCGCTCCACCGCGCACCGGCTGCTGTCGATGCTGGTGTACCGGGACTTCGCGGCGCAGGAGGACGACCGCCGCTACGTGGCCGGCCCGGTGCTCTCCCTCGGCGCACACCCCTCCTCGCGCACCGCCATGCTGCGCACTCTGGCGATGCCGCACCTGGCAGCGCTGGTCGACCGGGTGGGGGAGACGGCGAACGTGCAGGTCCTCGCCGGGGACGTCGTCCGCTTGGTCGCCTCCGTGGAGTGCACCCGCGCGCTGCGGGTCGGCGACCGCGAGGGGATGGTCTTCCCCGCGCACCTGACCTCGGGCGGGAAGGTGCTGCTCGCCGACCTGACCGACGACGAGCTGGCGGTCCGCTACGCCCCCGAGCGCTGGGCCGACCGCCCGGGGCGGCGTCCCGACGTCCCCGCGCTGGTGGCCGAGTTGCGCGCCGTCCGGGAGAGCGGGTTCGCCCTCAACGTCGGGCGCACCGAGGAGGGCGTCACCGCGGTCGGCCGCGCGATCCGGCCCGACGGCGGGCGGGCGGAGGCGGCGGTGTCGGTGTCCCTGCCCAGCCTGCGCTTCTCCGAGGAGCGGCTGCCCGCGCTCGTGGCCGCGCTCGCGGTCGCCGCGCGCGACGTGGAGGCCGACCTCGCCCGCGCCCTGCCCGGCTCCTGAGGGGTCAGCGGGCGGGGGCGTCGTCGTCGACGAGGGCGACCGAGGTGATCCGGTGGACGGCGAAGGTGCGGGTCTCGCCGCGCCCCTCGTCGAAGGCCTGCAGGAAGCCGCCGCCCAGCGACACCGGCTGGACGACGCGCTGGCTGCCGCTGCCCTGCGCGTCGACGTAGCCCAGCCACACCGGCAGCCCGGCGCGGATCGCCCGGGAGAGCAGCTCGAGGGTGCCGGCCGTGGTCACCCCCGGGATCGAGCGCACCGCCTCCCCGCGGCGGGCCGACAGCGCGGCGTCCCCGGCGCGGATCTCCCGCACCGTGGCGGCCAGCTCGGCCTCGGTGAGCGGTCGGGGGGCGGCGGTGGTCGCCGTCGTCGTCTTGCGGCCCAGCGCCCGCGGGCGGGCCGGCGGCCGGGTCAGGACGGCGCCCCCGGCGGACTCCCCGGCCGGTGCGTAGCCGGCGTCGCGCAGCACGGTGAGCACCTCGTCGGCGCCCAGCCCGCTGACCAGCACCCCCGGCGCGAGGCGGCGGAGCTCGGCGTTGGCGGTGCGCCGGTCGTTGAGCACCTGGGAGAGCAGCCCGTGGTCGTCGGAGCGCACGTAGCTCTCGATGGAGCCGACGCGCAGGCGGCCGTGCTGGCGGGCCACGTCGTCGACCAGGTAGTCCAGCGCCTGCGGCACCGGCGTCCGGGAGGCCCGGGTGAAGAACTCGTGCAGGTCGGTGGCCGACCAGCCCGAGTCCAGCGCCCGGCGCACGCTGCTCTCGGAGACCCGGAAGACCGTCGCGCCCCCGGAGGACTCGACGTCGGCGACGACCGCCAGGGTGTCGGCCAGCTCGGCCACCAGGGGTCCGGGCGCGACCAGCGAGAGGTCCGGCTGGGCCAGCACGTGGTCCACCGGCTCGGGCAGCAGCCCGCGCATGCCGTCGGCCGCGCCGTCCTCGCCGGCGGTGAGCAGCCCGCGGCCGCCGGTCGACAGGACGCCGCCCACCACCACCCCGAGCCGGGTGGCCTCCTCCAGCATCCCGGGCACGGGCGCCAGGCGGTCCGCGCGGCGGGGCGTGCGCCAGCGCAGCAGCTCCACCAGCTCCTCCGGCGCGAGCCCGGCGCCCCGGGGGTACTCCGCGAGCGCCGCCAGCGCCCCGCGCCGGATGCCCGCGGCGGTGTGCCGGACCAGGTCGGGGGAGAGCGCGTTCACGGCCTTGCCGGCGAGGTCGCGCTGGCCGACCAGGGAGGCCAGCCGGGAGCTGTCGAGCCAGCCGCCGGCCAGCGTCGCCCAGCGGTCGGCCAGGTCCTGCTCGCGCCAGATGTCGTAGGCGCGGGTCGGCAGCCACTCGTCACGGTGCGGGCCGCCGACGTCGAGCAGCCCGGCCGCGTGCGCGAGCTCGAGCAGCCAGCCGGCGTCGGGCTCGTCGACGTGCAGCGCGCGGGCGATCCGCTTTTGGTCGCGGACGGCCACCCCGCCACTGCGCAGCAGTCCGGCCGGCTCCTCCTCCAGCAGGGTCAACAGCTCGCCGATCCGCCCGATGGTCTCCAGCGCCGCTCCCGCCGCCCGGCGGTCGAGGGTGGCCAGGTCGCGGGTGAGGACCTCCGGCTCGGGGCGCAGCCGGGGCGGGCCGAAGGGACGGTCGCCCCGCAGCAGCAGGCCGACCTCCCGCGGCAGCTCCACGTTGAGGGCGTCGATGCGGGCCAGCAGCCCGCGCTGCAGCAGCTTCCGGGCCGGGGTGGCCGGACCGCCGGCGTTGTCGGGCAGGTGGCCGACCGGCCGGCTGCCGGCGAGCCGGTCGAGGACCTCCCGCTCGTCGGGCGACAGCTCGCCGAGGGCGGCGGGCAGGTCGCCCGGCAGCGTCAGGCGCAGCTCGCCCGCGCGCCGGCCGAGCCCCGCGGGGTACCGGACCGCCCGGCGCACCGGGTCGGGGGCGTGCAGCACGTCGTCGCCCCACAGCAGGGCCCGCGTGGTCAGCGCCTCGATGCCGCCGGCCAGCACATCCTCGGGCACCTCCGGCAGCGCGCCGTACAGCTCGGCCGCCTCCACACCGTCGGTGGGGGCGAGCAGCACGACGTCGAGGACCTGCAGCGTGGCGGCGTCGAGCTCGTCGAGCGCGCGGTCCACCGAGACGGGCACGGCCAGCCGGCTGGCCAGCGCGACGACGTCGGAGGGGGCGGGCCGGGCCACGTCGGGCCGGGCCGCGAGCAGGGCGGCCACCTGGGCGTCGCTGCGGGTGCGCAGCCACCCGGCCAGCGTGGGCGGGCGGGCGTCCCCGGCGTCTGGTTCGGCGGGCATCCGGTCCACGGTACGGCGCCTGCGACGATGGCCGCGTGCAGCCGGCCGCCGACGACCCCGCGACCGGAGCCGCGCTCACCGCCTACCGGGGCGGGGCGCTGCGCTGGCTGGCCGGGGGCGTGCTGGCCGCCGTCGTCGCGGTCCTCGCCGCCGTGGCCGGCAGCGCCGTGGCCGAGGACACCGGTCGCCGGGTGCCGGTGGTGGGCCTGGTCGTCGTCGCCCTCCTCCTCGCGGCGCCCCTGGCCGTCGGTGTGGGCGTGGGCTCCCTGCTGCGCGCCCGCCGCTGGGCGGCCGCGCTGGCCAGCGAGCCGTGGCACCCCGGGGTGCTGCGTGCCGGGGGGCCCGCGGTGCTCGCCTTCGAGCCCCTCGGTCCCGACCTGCCCGACACGGTCCCCCTCCAGCTGGAGAGCACCACCATCTGGCGCACCCGCATCGTGCAGCGGCTCGACGGTGCCGACGTCCGGGCCGTGCCGACCGGTACGGGGGAGTGGGTGTTCACCGCCGACGGGCTGGGCACCCTCTTCGGTGCACGGGAGCCCCGCCGGCGGCGCTGACGCGCTCGCTGGTGTCGCGTGCGCCGCGCGCGGGCGGTCGGGGAGAATGGCGACGAGAGCGCACCCGCGTGCGCACGCAGACCTCGGAGGCGACATGGCCAAGCGCAACCCCAAGCAGGCACACCTGGTGGAACCCACCTGGGGGCAGTCGGAGGACGCCGGCCCGCCGGTGACCGAGCTCATCAGCGAGATGGCCGGGGCGCTGTCGCCGTTCGGCGAGGACCACAGCTTCCCGCTGCCGCCCGAGCAGCTGCGCTACGCCCACCCCACCGACAAGCCCAACCGGGCCGGTGTGCAGGCGGGGGAGTCCCCGCGCAAGAAGCGCTGAGCCGCGAGCGGCTGGTCAGCCGGCCTTCGCCTTGGGGGCCGGCGCCAGCCGCACGACGAGCTTCGAGATCAGGCTGCCCGCCACGACCCAGACGAGCGCGGCGATCGCCGCGTTGATCGTCTCGCCGATCTTGGCGTCGGAGGGCTGGAACAGGTTCTCGGTGAAGCCGCCGAAGTCCTCGCGGAAGGTCCGGGTGGTCTCCACCAGCCCGTTGGCCGGGTTCGCCTCGAAGAACACGAAGACGGCGTACAGCAGGATGACCGCTCCGATGACGGAGCAGACCACGCGCACCACGGTGGCGACGATGTTGAGCGCTCGGGCGGCCATGTCCCGATGATCGCGCAGGTCACACGCGCGCGCGACCCGTCGGTGCCGGTCAGCCCACCCGGGTGTCGACGGCGAGGGCGCGGTGGTCCGACAGCGGCAGCCGCACCCCCTCCGCCGGCCCCCCGGCCGTGATGGGCCCGCGCGCCAGCAGGTGGTCCAGCTGCCGCACCGGCTCGTCGGCCGGGAAGGTGGCCGCCGACGCGAGGGACCGCAGTCCGCTCACCCGGGTCGCCTGCCGCGGCTCCATGTTCAGGTCGCCCATGACCACCAGCGGCTCGCGGGTGCCGGCCAGCGAGCGCACCAGCCGGCGCAGCTGCAGCACGTTCCACCCGGGGACGAACGACAGGTGCGTGTTGGCCACCGTGAGGTGCCCGGACGGGCCCTCCAGGACGGCGGCCACGGCGACCCGCGGCTCGTCGCCGACGATCTTCGGCAGCCGTGCCCCGCGGAACCACACCGGCACGCGGGTGGGCAGGGCGGGCAGCCGCACCACCCGCCACGAGACCACCGGCAGGCGGGACAGCAGGGCGATGCCGTAGCTCGCCGACCCCGGCTGCTCCTCACCCGTGGCGGCCATCCAGGTGCCGCCCGGGGTGCCCGACAGCGCCGCCACGAACTGGGAGTCCACCGCGCCCATGGCCTCGGCGGCCACGGCGGTGAGGTCGGCGTTCATCGAGCGCGGCTGGTCCCGGTCGACCTCCTGGAGCCCCAGCACGTCGGCGTCGAGGGCCTTCACCGCCGCGGCGAGGCGGTCGACGTCGACGCGGTCGTCGGCGAGGGAACGGCCGTGCAGGATGTTGAACGTCGCGATGCGCACGTGCTGCCCATGCCCCGAGCCGGGCGGTCCCTACCGTGCGTGCGGCGCGCGCGAGCGGGTAGCAGCCCTGCCGTGCAGCCCGACGACCGCGACGAGATCCGTGACCTGCTCAAGCGCACCGCCGTGGCCCTCAAGGAGGGTGGGGTGCCGTTCGCCCTCTGCGGGGGCTACGCCGCGTGGGTCCGCGGCGCACCCGAGCCCGACCACGACGCGGACTTCCTGGTGCCGGCCGCCGAGGCCGAGCGGGCCGCGAAGGTGCTGGCCGAGGCGGGGCTCGAGGTGGCCGACCCGGCGGAGGACTGGCTGACCAAGGTCGTGCAGGGCAACTCGTTCGTCGACGTCCTGTGGCGGGTGTGCGGCAGCCCGGTGGAGACCGACCTCATCGACCGCGCCGAGGACCGGCCCGTGCTCTCGGTGCACATGCCCGTCCTCGCCGCGACCGACATCGTCGTCACCAAGCTGATGGCCCTCGACGAGCACTACTGCGACTTCGCGCGGATGCTGCCCGTCGCCCGGGCGCTGCGCGAGCAGGTCGACTGGGACCAGGTCCGGCGCGACACCGAGAGCAACGACTTCGCCGCCGTCTTCCTCGTGCTGCTGGGGCGTCTGGGCATCGTGGACCCGCCGGACGGGGACTGACCGCGGGCGACGTCGCCGAATGCGTTCTCCGGTCGGGGGAAGGGCCGACTAACCTGGGGGCGAGCGGCCAGCCGTGCCGCGCCGTCCCCCCGGCTGACCGCCGGACCGACCGCGAAGTGACTGAGGGATCGACGTGCCCACCGGCAGAGTGAAGTGGTTCAACCCGGAGAAGGGCTTCGGCTTCCTCTCCCGCGAGGACGGCCCCGACGTCTTCGTCCACAAGGACGCGCTGCCGGCCGGTACCGAGGAGCTCAAGCCGGGGCAGCGGGTCGAGTTCGGCATCGTCGCCGGGCGCCGGGGCGACCAGGCCCTGCAGGTCCGGGTCCTGGACCCGCTCCCGTCGGTCACCGCGGCGCACGCCGCCGCGACCCGCAAGAAGCCCGACGAGCTGGTCCCGATCATCGAGGACCTGATCAAGCTCCTCGACGACGTCTCCGAGGGCCTGCGCCACGGCCGGCACCCCGACCGGTCGCACGCCCGCAAGGTCGGCACCGTGCTGCGCGCGGTGGCCACCGACCTGGAGCACTAGGAGGGCCCCCCTGCCCCCCGCCACTCGCACGCTTGCGGCGGGACCCTGCAGGGGGGCCATCCGCTGGTGGCGTTCCGTGCGTCCCTGCGGTGGCTAGCCGGCGCGGATGAAGCCGATCGGCCAGGCGCCGGAGAACTCGCCGCAGTCGGTGCCCTTGGCCTCGACGACCACGAGGTAGAAGGCCGCCGGGACGACGTCGGAGGTGTTGATCCCCTCGAAGCTGGTGGCGCCCGCCTCGACCTCGACCTCGCCGATCTGCTCCTCGAGCTGGTCGTCGAAGACCTGCACGCTCCAGCCCCGCTCGGCCACGGCGTCGGGGACGCTCAGCGCGATCGGTGCGTCCGGTGACACCTCGATGATCGGCGGCTGCACCGAGGTGTAGCGCTGCCCCTCGCCGTCCACGCAGTACTGGACCGGCTCCACGCTGACGTCCTGCGGACCCACGGTCACCTGCACCGACGGCGGCCCCTCCGGCTCGTCCTCGCCGCAGCCGGCCAGCACGGCGAGCAGCACCAGGGCGCCGGCACCGGCCCGCCTCACTGCGCCCACTGCTCCGCCGGCGGGGTGTGCCGCTGCCGCTGCAGGCCCCACAGGACGACGCCGACGGCGAGCACCAGCAGCGCCGCCGCCACCGTGAACCCCAGCCAGCCGATCGGCGGCAGCGCGATGCCCAGCGCCCCGCCGACGACCCAGGCGAGCTGCAGCATCGTCTCGGAGCGGGCGAACGCCGAGGCGCGCAGGGACTCCGGGACCTCCCGCTGGATGATCGCGTCGAGCGAGACCTTGCCCAGCGCGTTGGCCACCGCCGAGACGCCGGCGACGACGGCGGCCATGACGAAGCCGAAGAACACCGCCGCGAGCACGGTGATCCCGGCGGCCACCCCGGCGGAGACGAGCACCATCTGGTCGGGGCTGACCGTGTGCATCCGCGACCCCACGGCGGTGCCCAGCACGCTGCCCACGCCGGCGGCGGCGGCGATGCCGCCCAGCGCGAGCGTCGCCTCCCACCCCTCGGCCGTGGACTGCACGAGGAACGCCGAGAAGATGGTGAGGAAGCCGCCCAGGCCGCGCAGCGCCGAGTTGGCCCGCAGGGCCACCACCACGTGTGGGCTCACCTGCCGGCGCCGCTTCCCGGCCGTCTCCTGCGGGGTGGTGGTGAGGACGTCGGCCGGCTGCTCGCCGGTCGGGACGTCGACGTGCGCCGGGAGCCGGATGGCCAGCACGCCCGCCACGGCGAAGACCACGGCGGTGCACCACAGCTCGGGCTGGAAGCCGAACGCCCACGCCACGCCGGCCGCGGCGCCGCCGAAGACGGCGGCGGTGAGCAGTCCGAACACCGACGTCCGGGAGTTCGCGCTGGTCAGGGACATGGCGTCGGGCAGCACGCGGGGGAGGACGGCGGCGCGCAGCACGTTGTGCGCCTTCGACAGCACGAGGACCCCGAGCGCCGCGGGATAGAGGAACAGGTCGTCGTAGTGCGCGGCCATCACCAGCGCGAGGACGGCCCGGCCCAGGTCGGCGGCGCCCATCGCCCACCGGCGACCGCGCTGCAGCCGGTCCAGCAGCGGGCCGATGACCGGGGCGACCACCGCGAAGGGGGCCATGGTCACCAGCAGGTACAGCGCCACGTTGCTGCGCTGGGCGTCGGCGGTGGCGGCGAAGAACAGGGTGCCGGCCAGGGAGACCGCGATCATGGCGTCGCCGGCCGCGTGCAGGGCGTTGGCCCACAGCAGCTTGGCCAGCCCGCTCTCGTCCGCGCCGTCGGCCCGGCTGGCGGCCTTGACCCGGCGTACGGCGGCGCCGGTCAGCTCGCGCGACCGGGCGACGGCCACGCGGGTCACCGTGGCCCGCTGCCCCGGCAGGGCCGACGCCGGCTCGGTGGGCGACTCGCCCGGCTCCTCGGGCAGGACGGCGGTGCGCCCGCCCGGGTCGACCGGCTCCTGCTCCGGCCAGCCGGTGGGCGGCTGGCCGGGGTACCAGGGCGCCGGCAGGCCGGGCTGCTGGCCCCCCGGCGGGTACGGACCCGGCGGGTAGGGACCCTGCGGGTACGGGCCCTGCCCGTAGGAGCCCGGCGGGTAGGGGCCCTGCGGGTACGGACCGGGCGGGTAGGGCCCGGGCGGGTAGGGACCTTGCGCGTACGGCACCGGCGGGTAGGCACCGGGCGGGTGGCTCCCCGGCGGGTACGCAACGGGCGGGTACTGCGCCGGCGGGTACGCGCCGACGGCGTACGGCGGCGGACCGTAGGGGCCGGGGCCGTACGGCGGGGGGCCGGCGACCGGTCCCGCGACCTGTGCGGGAGGTCGGTCCACCGGCGGCGCGGGGGAGGCCCCGGCGGGTGCTGCCTGGGGGGACGGCCCCACGGCGGTGCCCGGCAGCCGGATGGCCGGCCCGGTCGGGCTGTCGTCACCGGCGGCGGAGCCGGCCGCGGGCATCGGGCGGGTCGCCGCGCGCGGACGCTCCACCGGCGTGGTCTCCAGCGGCCCGGTCACCGGCGGTGCCGACCGGCGGCGCAGCATGCCGCGGCGCGGACCGGGGGGCGGGGAGTCGGGCACCGCTCCATGGTGCCGCACGTCGCTGATCAGGCGGGGAAGGCGGGAGCGGCGCGCTCGGCACCGAGGAGGGGGAGGAGTCGACCGGTGCGCGACAATGGTCCCGTGCCCGAGACCCCGTCGTCCCCCCTGGCCGCCGCCGTCGACCTCGCCCGCGCCGCGGCCGAGGAGACCGCCGGTGACCCCGGCGTCGTCGGCGAGCACCTCTCCGCGGCCTCCGAGCAGGCCGGCGACCCGGTGCTCGGCGAGGTGCTGACGCACTCGTTCGCCAGCACGCTGCCCGGCTACGTCGGCTGGTACTGGGCCGTCACGCTGGCCCGCGCCCCCGGCGAGGAGACCGTCACCGTCGACGAGGTCGTGCTCCTCCCCGGGGACGAGGCGCTGCTGGCCCCCGCGTGGGTGCCGTGGCACGAGCGGCTGCGCCCCGGGGACCTCTCGGTGGGCGACGTGCTGCCCTCCACCGAGGACGACCCCCGCCTGGTGCCCTCCTACACGGTCGAGGACGACACCGCCGACGACCCCGAGGCCCGCGCGGTCGCCACCGAGCTCGGTCTGGGCCGCGAGCGCGTGATGTCGCGGGAGGGCCGGTCGGCCGCGCTGACCCGCTGGACCGGCGGCGACTTCGGGCCGCGGTCGTCCATGGCGCGGCACGCGCCCGGGCCGTGCGGCACCTGCGGCTTCTTCCTGCCGCTGGCCGGGTCCCTGCGCGGCGCGGCCGGGGCGTGCGGCAACGCCTACGCCCCCGCCGAGGGGCACGTGGTGACCGTCGACTACGGCTGCGGAGCGCACAGCCAGGCGACCCTCGTCGCCCAGGAGGCCACCGAGGTGGTCAACTCCGCGCGCTACGACACGTCGGAGTTCGACGTCCTCTGACCGGTCCGGCCAGTGCGCTGACGCCGCATCCCGAGCCACGGGACGCGGCCTGAGCGCACCCGCCCGGCTCCCGCCCTAGTCCCGGCGGCCGAGCTGGCCCTGCCAGCGCATGATGCCCAGCCCCAGGAAGGGCAGCACGATCCCGGCCACGCAGGTCCAGGTCCACACCCGGTCGACGCGGTCGCCCAGCAGCAGCAGGACCACCAGCGCCACCGCCCACACCGCGATCCCGGCCAGCACGACGCGGGCGGTGTCGACCCGCAGCGGGGGAGGGGCCTGCTTCGTCGGTCCGG
Organism: Blastococcus sp. CPCC 205250; assembly: GCF_019799925.1. GTDB lineage: Bacteria > Actinomycetota > Actinomycetes > Mycobacteriales > Geodermatophilaceae > Trujillonella. Next base: position 146,445 of record NZ_JABGCG010000001.1, read on the forward strand.
GCACGTCCCGACCCTATGCGTAACCAGACGGTGATCTCCGCGGTACGCCGTGTGTGGCACTCTGTCGCCGCCCGTCCGGCAGCAGCACCCACGGGGAGTCGTGTCATGCCCGAGAAGTCCAGCCCCGCCACCGGCGCCACCGCGGCGTCCGAGGTGGCTCGCCGCCGCAGCGAGGGCCCGCGGGTCAAGCCGCGCAACGGCCTCGACCGCTACTTCGAGATCAGCGCGCGGCGCTCCACCGTCGCCCGCGAGCTCCGCGGCGGGCTCACGACGTTCTTCACGATGGCCTACATCGTCATCCTGAACCCGATCATCCTGACGAGCATCGACACCGGCAACGGTCCGGGTGTCGACGTCGCCGGCGCCTCCCTGCCCTTCGGCTCGGTCGCGGCGGTCACCGCGCTGATCGCCGGCGTCATGACGATCCTCATGGGTGTCGTCGGCCGCTACCCGTTCGCGCTGGCCACCGGGCTGGGCATCAACGCCATCGTCGCCGTCTACGCGGCCACCCAGCTGTCGTGGCCGGAGATCATGGGCCTGGTCGTCCTCGAGGGCCTGCTCATCACGGTGCTCGTGCTCACCGGGTTCCGGCGCGCGGTGTTCGAGGCGATCCCGGCCCAGCTGAAGACGGCCATCGCCGTGGGCATCGGCTTCTTCCTCACCATCATCGGGCTCGCCGACGCCGGGGTCATCCGGCCGGGCAACCCGCTGATCACCTTCGGCGTCGGCGGTCAGCTGGCCGGCTGGCCGCTGCTGGTCTTCGTCGTCGGCCTGCTGCTCATGGCCGTGCTGGTCGTCCGCAAGGTCAAGGGCGCGCTGCTGATCGGCATCGTGGTGACGACGGCGCTGGCGATCGTCGTCGAGGCGATCGCCGACATCGGAGCCCGCGTGGGCACCGAGAACCCGCGCGGCTGGGCGCTGCAGGTGCCCGAGCTCCCCGACGAGGTGGTGAGCAGCCCCGACCTGTCGCTGCTCGGCAACTTCTCGCTGTTCGGCGGCTTCGAGCGGATCGGCATCATCGCCGCGCTGCTCATCGTCTTCTCGATCATGATCGCCGACTTCTTCGACACCGTCGGCACGGTCACCGCCGTGGGTGCCGAGGGCGACCTGCTCGACGAGAAGCGGAACCTGCCGGGGTCCCAGCCGGTGCTGCTGGTCGACTCGCTGGCCGCCGCGGCCGGTGGCGCGGGCAGCGTCTCGTCGAACACGACCTACATCGAGAGCACCGCCGGCGTGGCCGACGGTGCCCGCACCGGCCTGGCCAGCGTGGTCACCGGTGTCCTCTTCCTCGTCGCGATGCTTTTCACGCCGCTGGTGTCGATGGTCCCGTCGGAGGCCGCGGCACCCGCGCTGGTGATCGTCGGCGCGCTGATGATCACCCAGATCCGGCACCTCGCCTGGGACGACATGTCGCTGGTGATCCCGGCGTTCCTCACCATCGCGCTGATGCCGTTCACCTACTCGATCACCAACGGCATCGGCGCCGGCGTCGTCAGCTTCGTGCTGCTGCGGCTGGCGGTCGGCCGCCGGCGCGACATCCACCCGCTCATGTGGGTCATCGCGATCGTGTTCGTCGTCTACTTCGCGCTCGAGCCCATCCAGCAGCTCGTCTGACGGCGGAGCGGTCCTTAGATAGGCTACGGATCGTGCCCCGGACGACGCTGGACGCCGCGGCGCTGGCGCACGACCTGCGGCTGGCGGTCATGCGGTTCTCCCGCCGGCTGCGGAACCAGCGGGTCGACACCTCGGTCACCCTCACGCACCTCTCGGCGCTGTCCACGCTCAAGCGGCACGGGGCCATGAGCCCCGGCGAGCTCGCGGGGCACGAGCGGGTGCAGCCGCCGTCGATGACCCGGGTCGTGGTGGCGCTGGAGGGCATGGGCCTGCTCACCCGCAGCCCGCACCCCACCGACGGCCGGCAGGTCGTCATCGACCTGACCCCGGCGGCCGAGGAGCTGCTCACCGCCGAGGCGCAGGCCCGGGAGGCCTGGCTGACCGGGCAGCTGGCCGAGCTCACCGACGAGAAACGCACGGTCCTGCGGGAGGCCGCGACGATCATGGAGGAGCTGGCCGGTCGGTGAGCGGGTCCGGCGCCGGGACCGCGTCCTCCCGGGGGATGTTCCGGTCCCTGCACGTGCGCAACTACCGCCTCTTCTCCTCGGCCAACCTGGTCAGCCTGGTCGGCACGTGGATGCAGCGGATCGGCCAGGACTGGCTGGTCCTGCAGCTCTCCGGGGACAGCGGCATCGCCCTCGGCGTGGTCACGGCACTGCAGTTCGCCCCCGGCCTCCTCCTCGGTCTGTACGGCGGCGTCCTGGCCGACCGCTACCCCAAGCGTCGGGTGCTGGCGGCCACCCAGGCGCTCATGGGCGTCGTGGCCCTCGTGCTGGGTCTGCTCGTCGCCACCGACGCGATCCGGCTGTGGCACGTCTTCGTGCTCGCCGCAGCGCTCGGCTCGGTGTCGGCCGTCGACGTCCCGGTGCGGCAGGCCTTCGTCTCGGAGATCGTCGGGCCGGACCTGCTGACCAACGCCGTCGGCCTGAACTCCACGGTGTTCAACGGCGCCCGGCTGGTCGGGCCGGCCGCCGCGGGCCTGCTGATCGGGGCCTCCTCCGGCGACACGGCCCCGGCCTTCCTCCTCAACGCCGCGAGCTTCGCCGCCACCATCGTGGCGCTGCTCGTCATGCGGCCGGCCGAGCTGTTCCCGAGCCCGCCGGTCGCCCGGGCGCGCGGCCAGCTGCGCGCCGGCGTCGCCTACACCTGGTCGCGCCCGGACCTCGTGCTGGCGCTCGCGCTGGCCTTCCTCGTCGGCACCTTCGGCCTGAACACCCAGGTCCTCATCGCGCTCATGGCCCGGCAGGAGTTCGACCTAGGCGCCGAGGCGTTCGGGCTGCTGACCACCTTCTTCGCCGTCGGGTCGCTCACCGGCGCCCTGGTGTCGGCCCGCCGGAACAGCCGCCCGCAGGAGCGCTTCCTCGTCGCCGGGGTCGTGCTCTTCGGCCTGGCCTGCGTGGTGGCCGGCCTCATGCCCGGGTACGCCTGGTTCGCCGCCTGGCTCGTACCCACCGGCGCCGCCGCCATGGTGTTCACGGTGGCCAACAACAGCTTCGTGCAGCTCGGGGTGGACCCCCAGATGCGCGGCCGGGTGATGGCGCTCTACTTCATGTGCCTCACCGGCGGCATGCCCCTCGGGTCGCCGGTGGTCGGCTGGGTCGCCGAGCACCTCGGTGCGCCGTGGGCCTTCGTCCTCAGCGGCGGGTTGCTCGTCGTCGCGGGCCTCTGCGCCGCGGCCTGGCTGGCGCATGCCCGGCGCGCGGGCCGGACCGCGCCGGCCGCGGCGCAGGCCGCGTACTCGCCCGTCGAGGCGGGCTGAGGAGCGCGGCGCGGCGTACCGTTCCAGGCCACCGCACACCTGCGACCCGGAGGCCGCCATGGCCGGCGCCCTGCTGCAGATCGCGTTGCTCACGCTGGGGCTCGTCGGGGCCTTCGGCCTCCTGGGGCTGCTCACCGGTCTGTTCTGCGGCACCGTGCGGCTGCGACCGCGGCGCCGGAGTGCCCCCGGGCCCGTCCACCGCCCGCTCGAGCGGGTCGCCGCGGACCTGCGCCGCCTTGCCCGCGAGCTCGCCCTCGTCCCGGCCGGCGCACCGGTGGCCCGCCGCCGGGGCCTGCAGGCGGCCTTCGACGACGTCCTGGTCGAGGCGGCCGCGCTGCTCGAGGTGCCGCACACCCTGACGCTCACCCCGGCCGGCCGCGCCCGGGACGCCGAGCGGCTGCGCGTCCAGGTGGCGCTGAGCGACGCCGGCCTGGACACCCGCTGAGCGCGCCGGGTGCCCTGCGGCTCTTCGTCGCCGTGGCACCGTCCGGGGCCGCGCTGGCGCACCTCGCCTCCGCCGTGGCCCCGGTGCGTGACGCCGACGGCGCACCCGGGTGGACGGCGGTCGAGCGCTGGCACCTGACCCTGCTCTTCCTCGGCGCGGTGCCCCCCGACACGGTGCCGGCGCTGACCGACCGGGTGGGGCAGGCCGTCGCCGGGACACCCCCCATGACGCTGCGGCTGGCCGGCGCGGGACGGTTCGGCCCGGCCCGCCGTCCGCAGGTGTTGTGGGCCGGCCTGGCCGGGGACGTCGGCGCGCTCACCGCCCTGGCCGGCCGGCTGGCGACGGCGGCGCGCACGCTGGGGCTGCCGGTGGAGGACCGGCCGTTCCGCCCGCACCTCACGCTGGGCCGCTGGCGCCCTGGCCGGCCCGCCGACGGCACCCTCGCCGACCGGCTGGCCGGCTACGAGGGACCGGAGTGGCCGGTGGAGGAGGTCGCCCTCGTGCGCAGCACCCTGGGCGCGGGCGCGGGCGCCCGCCACGACCGGCTGGCGGGGTGGGCGCCGGGCGGATGACCGCCTGCTACCAGGCGTACTCCTCGGGCGCCGGGCGGTAGCCGGGGAAGATCTCGTCGAGGCGGGACAGGGTGGCGTCGTCCAGGGAGATGTCCAGGGACCGCAGGCCGCCCTCGAACTGCTCCATCGTCCGCGGGCCGACGATCGGCGCGGTGACGCCGGGACGGTGCAGCAGCCAGGCGACGCCGACGTCGGCCGGGGCGTGCCCGAGGTCGCGGCACAGCGCCTCGTAGGCCTCGAGTGCCGGGCGGTGCTCCTCGATCTGCGCGCGGACCCGCTCGTCCCTGCGGCGGTCGCCGGCCGATTCGTCGAGCACCCCGGCCAGGAGCCCGCCGGCCAGCGGGCTCCACGGGATCACGCCGATGCCGTGGTGCTGGGCGGCCGGCAGCACCTCCAGCTCCACGTGCCGGGTGAGCAGGTTGTAGTGCGACTGCTCGCTCACCAGGCCCTGGGAGCCGCGCCGCGCGGCGACGGCGTTGGCCGTGGCCAGCTGCCAGCCGGCGTGGTTGGACGCGCCGACGTAGAGGACCTTGCCCTGGGCGACCAGCGTCTCGCAGGCCTGCCAGATCTCGTCCCAGGGCGTGGCCAGGTCGACGTGGTGGAACTGGTAGAGGTCGATCCAGTCGGTCTGCAGCCGGCGCAGGGACGCCTCGCAGGCGCGGACGACGTTGCGGGCCGACAGGTGCTGCTGGTTGGGCCAGTCGCTCATCTTCCCGTACACCTTGGTGGCCAGGACCGTCTTCTCCCGGCGCTCGCCGCCGGAGGCGAACCAGGTGCCGATGACCTCCTCGGTGGCGCCGCGGCCGGCGCTGCGGCCGTACACGTTCGCCGTGTCGAAGAAGTTCACGCCCTCGGCCAGGGCGCGGTCCATGATCGCGTGCGAGTCGGCCTCCGTGGTCTTCCAGCCGAAGTTCATGGTCCCCAGGCAGAGGCGGGAGACCGACAGACCGCTGCGCCCCAGGTGCGTGTACTCCATGGCAGACCACCCTGGCACCCTGGGCGGCGTGCCGCAGGACCACCCCGACAGCGCCTTCGACCGTGCGACCACCGTCTCCCGGGCCGAGGGCGGTGGAGCCGTCGCCGAGCTGGACCCGGGCTGGGAGGTCGGCGGCGGGATCCTCAACGGCGGCTACCTGCTGGCGCTGACCGCGCGCGCCGTGCTGCTCGACAGCCCGCACCCGCACCCGGTCGCGGTGTCCGCGAGCTTCCTGCGGGCCAGCGCCGGCGGTGCGGCCGGCATCTCGCTGACCCCGGCGCCGGCCGGGCGCACGCTGGCGAACACCCTCGCGGTCCTCTCCACCGACGCGGGACCGACGCTGACGGCGCAGGTCACCACCGCCACGCTCGCGGAGGAGACCGCCGACTCCGACTGGTCGGCCAACCCGATGCCGCAGGTGCCGGCGCCGGAGGCGTGCTCCGCCGCGCTGCGCCCGGAGGGCGTGCCCGTGCCGGGCCTGGTCCAGCGGCTGGACATCCGCTTCGACCCGGCGACGGCCGGCTGGGTGGAGGGGCGGCCGGCCGCCGAGCCGCGGCTGAGGGCCTGGATGCGGCTGGCCGACGGCCGCGAGCCCGACCCGCTGGCGCTGCTGATGTTCGCCGACGCCCTGCCCCCGTCGGGCTTCGCGATCGGCCGGCTGGGCTGGGCGCCGACCGTCCAGCTGCAGGTGCTGGTGCGCGCGCTGCCGGCCCCCGGCTGGTGCCTGGTGGAGAACTCCTCCTCGGAGGTGGCCGGCGGCTGGACCGACGAGGACTGCCGGATCTGGGACTCCACCGGCCGGCTGGTCGCGCAGAGCCGGCAGCTGGCCCGCCTGCCGCGCTAGTCACTGGTCCCTCGACGAGATCTGCACACTCGACGGCATCAGCCCCTGATGGCGACCACTGTGCAGATCTCGTCGGGATCAGCCGGGCAGGTCGACGTCGCCGGTCAGGTAGCGCTGCACCGTCGGCCCGACGGCGGCGACGAGCTCGTCCGGGGAGGCCGAGGCGAGCGGCTCCAGCTGCAGCACGTAGCGGGTCATCACCATGCCGATCAGCTGGGAGGCGACGAGCGCCCCGCGGACGTCGCGTTCCTCGACCGGCATGTCGATCGAGCCGACCACCCGCCGGATGATCTTGGCGAGGAGGAACTCGCGGAGGAGCTTCGCCGACCACTCGTGGTTCACCGCGGACCGGACCAGCGCGAGGATCGCCGGCCGGGCCGGGCCGTCCCAGACCCGCAGCACCATGCGGACGACGGCGGCTCCGCGCGCGTCGGCCGGTGTCGCCAGCACCTCGGGGAGCAGCTCGTCCGGGTCGGCCGGGGCCGCGACCGCGGCGAGGAACAGCTTGTCCTTGGTGCCGAAGTAGTGGTGCACCAGCGCGGGGTCGACGTCGGCGGTGGCGGCGATGGCGCGGATGGAGGCGCCGTCGAAGCCGCGCTCGGCGAACGCCGCCCGGGCCGCGGCCAGCACCGCCTCGCGGGTGCCGGGGTTGCCGGGGCGGCGTCCGCCGGGGCGCCGTCGGGTCTCGCTCAGCCGGTCCTCCTCCGCAGGGTCGCCGCCGCCAGGGCGAGGGCGAGCAGGGCGACGCCGGCCACGACGCCGACGTCCCGCCACATCGTCCCGGTCGGGTCGGCGGACGCGCCGACCTCCTGCAGCGCCTCCACCGCGTAGGTCAGCGGCAGCACGTCGCTGACCGCCTGCAGCCAGCCCGCCATCTGCTCGCGCGGCACCAGCAGCCCGCAGAGGAAGAACTGGGGGAGGACGACGACCGGCATGAACTGCACCGCCTGGAACTCGCTGCGGGCGAAGGCACTGGCCAGCAGGCCGAGCGCGACCCCGAGGACGGCGTCGACGACGGCGATGAGCACGACCAGCCACAGCGACCCCGCGACGTCGAGGTCGTACAGCGTCGTCGCCACGGTCACCGTGACCAGTGCCTGCACCGCCGCGGCGAGCCCGAAGGCGGCGCCGTAGCCGAGCAGCAGGTCCAGCCGCGACAGCGGGGTGGTGAGCAGCCGCTCGAGCGTGCCGGAGGTGCGCTCCCGCAGCATCGCGATGCTGGTCACCAGGAACATGACGACGAAGGGGAAGATCCCCAGCATCGTCAGCCCGACCCGGTCGAACACCGGCTCCTGTCCGGGCGGCGTCGGGACGTCGCGCCACAGGAGGTACAGCAGCCCGAGCAGGAGGCTGGGCAGCACGGTCAGCATCGCGATCGTGCGGTGGTCGTGGCGCAGCTGGCGGAGCACCCGTCCGCCGGTGGCCGCCGTCAGCCGGGGGCTCAGGGCCGCGGTCACGCCGCCACCCCCTGCCGGGCCCGCACGAGGCGCAGGAACGCCTCCTCCAGGTCGTCGGTGCCGGACTCCGCGCGCAGCTGGGCCGGGGTGGAGTCGCTGAGCAGCTCGCCCTCCCGCAGCAGCAGGAGGCGGTCGCAGCGGCCGGCCTCGTCCATCACGTGGCTGGAGACGATCAGCGTCGTCCCCGCGGCGGCAAGCGCGGCGAAGCGCTGCCACAGCTCCACGCGCAGGACCGGGTCCAGCCCGACGGTGGGCTCGTCGAGCACCAGCAGCTCGGGGTCGCCGACCAGCGCGCAGGCCAGCGACACCCGCCCGCGCTGGCCGCCGGAGAGGTCGCCGACCAGCTGCCCGGCGGCGTCCCGCAGCCCGACGTCGGCCACGGCGGCGTCGGCGGCGGCGGCACCGCGGCCGTAGAGCGCGGCGAAGTGCCGGGCGTTCTCGCGCACGGTCAGGTCCTCGTAGACGCTGGGGGCCTGCGTGACGTAGCCGACGCGGGAGCGCAGCGCGGGGGAGCCGGCCGGCTCGCCTAGCACGGTGACCCGGCCGGACCGGATGTGCTGCACGCCGACCACGGCCCGCAGCAGCGTGGACTTCCCGCTGCCGCTGGGCCCGAGCAGCCCGGTGACGCGGCCCGCGGGCACGGCGCAGCTGAGGCCGGGCAGCACGCGGCGCCGGCCGCGGTGCACGACGAGGTCTCGGACGGTGACGGCGTCGGTCATGGGGGCCTCCCGGAGTCGAACTCAACGCCTGATGAACTCAACGCTAGATGAGTTGTCCGGACCGCGTCAATGCCCGGCGGTGCGGGGAGAGAGGGCCGGCCTCAGGGAGCGGAACGGCGCCGGGACACGGCGTCGAGCGCCGCGATCAGCACGAAGGGCACGGCCGACCACACCGCGAGGACGACGACGGCGCGGACGGCCTCGTCGCCGGACAGGTAGGCCACGCCGCGCAGCGCCTGCACCGCGACGCCCGGCGGCAGGACCGACGCCAGCGGCTCCAGCCAGCCGGGCAGGTACTCGGCGGGGAGGCTGCCGGTGCTCGTGGCCGCGCCGATGGTCAGCAGCACGGCGGTGGCGACGAAGGTGCCGACCGCTCCGAGCACCCGCAACGCCAGCGCGGTGGCCGCCCCGCAGGCCAGGGCGAGCAGGGCCACGAGCCCGGCCACCGTCCAGAACCCGGCCGGCAGGGCGTCGGAGACGACCACCGACAGCCAGGCGCCCACGAGCCCCGCCGCGACGGCGAAGGCGGCGGCACTGAGCATCCGGAGCCGCAGGCGCAGCTTCGGTGCCACCTGGTAGCTGGTGATGCCGAACAGGAAGCCGCCCAGCACCACGCCGAACGCGGTGTGGTCGATCGCCCGGCCGCGCACGTCACCGGGGGCCAGGGGCGCCACGTCGCTGACGGCGAGCGTCCCGCCGGCCTGCTCGGCGACCGGTGAGAAGGCGTCGGTGAGGTCCTGGGTGACCGACTGCCCGTGCGCGCCCGCGACCAGCAGCTGCGGCGAGGGCCCGTCGAGCACCAGCGCCCCGTACACCTCGCCGGAGGTCACCGCCCGCTCCGCGGCCGCCGCACTGCCCAGGCCGACCAGCCGCAGGGCCCCGGGCTGCTCCTGCTCGAGCGTGCGCTCGAGCGCCCCCACCTGCGCGTCGTCGCCGACCACGCCCACGGGCAGGTCGTGCGGTTCCGCGGTCGGGAAGGCGGCGAGGTAGACGACGACCAGCAGGGTGCCGATCGCGACGGCGACCACCGCGGGCAGGACGATCCCGCGCAGGCCGGCCTTGACCGGGGAGCCGTCGGAGCGCTGCTCCTCGGCGGCCTGGTCGGCCGGTCCCGGCGGCGGCTGCAGCCCCGCCGGCATCAGGCGCTCTCGGCCAGCGCCCGGCCCAGGGCGTCCCCGGAGGTCCAGGCGGCCTCCACCCGGGAGGGGGCCGACCAGCCGTCGCCGCACGCCCCGATCGCGTCGACCAGCCCGTAGGGCTCGGGGCGCGGGTCGGTGGGCCGGGCGAAGGTCCAGCGGTGCACCGTCGTCCAGCCCGGGGTGGCGTCGAGCCCGAGCACGCGGGCGACGGCGTCGGTGACGGCGGGCGCGGCGGCCTCGGGGTCGGCGAGGTGGTCCCGCGCGAACCCGGGGGTGGTGTGGGCGACCAGGACGGGGGCGCCGTCCCCGCGGCGGTCGCCGTCGTCGGCGATCCAGGCGACCGTCTCGTCGTCGTGCACGAAGACGCCGTGCAGGTCGGCCGGCCAGCACCGGCGGTCGAAGCCCAGGACCACGGCCAGTGCCGGCTCCCACGGGCGGTCGCCGAGCAGCCGCCCGGCCGTCCCCGGGTCCAGCAGCCGCCGGGCCTGCGGGTCGGGCATGGCGAGGACGGCGGCCGGCACCGGCTCGCCGTCGACCGTCGGACCGGGGCGGATCTGCTCCACGGTGTGCTCCCGCCGCACGTCGACGTCCGCGGCGAGGTCGGCGACCAGCGACCGCAGGCCGGCCGGTGCGGCGTAGCGGACCGGGCCGGAGGTGGTGCGCTCCACCCCGCCGGGCCCGGCGACGGCGAACGTGTCGGTCCACGGCCGGGCCAGGCCCCGCTCCACCCAGCGGGAGACCACCTCGGCGAACGGCGAGCCGTCGGACGCGGTCAGGTAGGAGGCGCCGATGTCGACCACCCGCCCGCCGCGCATGGTGCGGGAGGCCATGCGGCCGCCCGGGCGGTGGCCCCGGTCGAGCACCCGGACGGCGGTCCCGGCGGACAGGAGCGCGCGGGCGCAGGCCAGGCCGGCGATGCCGCCGCCGACGACGGTCACGGGGGAGGGCACCGTCTGATCCTGCGGGCAGGAGCGCGCCGCCGCTCGGGGAGGATCGGCGACGTGACGCCCGAACCGATCACCGACCCCGCCGACGAGCGCGTGGCCGACTTCCGTGACCTGGTGGCCGGCGACCGGCGGCCCGGCACCGAGCGGGGCACCGGCCCCGTGATCGTGGAGGGCGTGCCCGCGGTGCAGCGGCTGCTCGCCTCGCCGTACCGGGTGCGTGCGGTGCTCGGCGTCCCCGGCCGGCTGGCCGACCTGGACCTGCCCGAGGGGGTCGCGGCGTACGAGGCCGACAAGTGGGTGCTGTCGGAGGTGATCGGCTTCCGGCTCACCCGGGGGGTGCTGGCGTCCGCCGACCGCCGGCCCCCGGCCGACCTCGACGCGCTGCTGGCCGGTCCCGACCCGGCCGCGCCGCGGCGGCTGGCGGTGCTCGAGGCGCTCAACGACGCGGAGAACCTCGGCTCGATCGCCCGGTCCGCGGTGGCCCTGGGGGTCGACGCGCTGGTGCTGGACCCGCGGTGCGCGGATCCGCTCTACCGCCGGTCCGTGCGGGTGTCGATGGGGCACGTGCTGTCGCTGCCGTTCGCCGTCCTGCCGGACTGGCCCGGCGGGCTCGGCCGGCTGCACGACGCCGGCTACCTCACCGTGGCGCTGACCCCCGCCGCCGACGCCGTGGACCTGGCGGACGTCGACCCGCGGGCGCACCCCCGCACCGCGGTGCTGCTGGGCGCCGAGGGGCCCGGCCTCACCCCCGAGGCGCAGGCCGCGGCCCGGGTGCGTGCCCGCATCCCCATGCGGGCGGGCGTGGACTCCCTCGGGGTCGCCGCGGCCGCGGCGGTCGCGTTCGCGACCCTCCGCTGACCGCCGCGCCGGCTCAGCCCCGCAGCGAGAAGCGCGCCAGCGCGGCGCGCGCCTCCTCGGCCCGCGTGGGCTCGCACATCACGTCGTAGCGGCCCGCGGTGATCCGGCTGGTGCTGGTGAAGTCCCGCCGGCCTTGGGTGGCCGCGTACCCCATGCCGCCGAACAGCGCCCCGAAGACCAGACCGATGAGCAGGCCGGAGAGCACCGAGGCGAACCAGTTGGCGCCGTCCTCGGAGAAGATGCCGAGCAGCAGCCCGACGAACAACCCCCACCACGCGCCGCCGGCGGCACCGGCCGCCAGGGCACGACCCCACGTCAGGCGCCCGGTGACCTTCTCCACCATCCGCAGGTCCGACCCGATGATCGTGACCTTCTCGACGGGGAACTTCTCGTCCGACAGGTGGTCGACGGCGGCCTGCGCCTGCTCGTAGCTGTCATAGGAACCGACCTGGACGCCGCCGAGCGGCATCGACACCGACATGGACATGTCGGTGGGTTACCCCGCCGGCGGGGGTGGACACGTCGCGTCCGTCACCCCGGTCAGCGGTGCTTGCGCACCCCGAAGACGATGTCCTCCCAGGCGGGGATGCGCGCCCGCGGGTCCTCGTCCTCGCCGTCGGTGCGGCCCAGGACGACGGTGTCGTGCTCGGCGATGTCGTCGAGGTCGGGCTCGGGGTCGGCGGCCCGGCGCTGCGGCTCGGGGGAGCCGTCGGGGGGCACGACGTCGCGCACCCGGGCCTCGGGCTCCCCGGGCCGCTCCTCGGCGGGCGTCACGTGCTCGGTGACCACCGCGACGGGGCGGGAGCGCTGCAGCGGCGAGGCCGGGAGCCCCGCGGGCACGTCGGGGACGACGCGCACCAGCCGGGTGCCCTCGGCGAAGTCCGTGGTGGCCGCGTCGACGGGCACGACCGTGCGGGCCGGGATGTCGTAGGCCCACCGGGTGAGGCCGGACTTGGAGCCGGCCTGCCAGGCCGCGGTCACCTGCCACACGCCGTCGGCGGCGCGGGCGGAGTCCCAGCGCACGGCGTCGAGGTCGGTGCCGAGCAGGCGCAGGCGCTCGGCCATGAACTGCTGCAGCGGCGGGGCCATGCTGCCGTCGGAGAGCCGGACCCGCGCCTCACGGGCCTGCTCGGCGATGCGCTCGCGTTCCTGGAGCACCGGGTGGGCGAAGCGCAGCACGCGCTCCACGCGCAGGCCCGAGGCCTCGGCCACCTGCTCGGGGGTCTCGCCGGCGCGGATGCGGGCCTGGATGACCCGCGGCGGCAGGCTGGTGCCCAGGTCGACGTCGATCTGCCCCAGCCGGCGGGTGTCCCCGCGTGCGGCGGCGCGGACACGGTCGTCGACGGGCAGCAGGAAGCGCTCGCCCTCCTCGCCGGGCTCGGTCCCCTCGGCGACCAGCACCAGGTCGGAGCCGTCGTCGGACAGCCCCACGAGGCGCAGCGTGCGCATGGGCGTCCTCCGTCGTCAGTCGGGTGCCGAGATGGACCCGCCCCCGAGGCTATCCGCGCCCGCGGGAGTGCCTCGGCAGGCACCCCGGCGTGGCGGGAGTTGTTCCTCCGGACATCTCAGCGCAACACGTCGCGCGCAGTGTGGCCCCTGGGGCTGCTGCGGTGCCGGGACGGGCCCTCCGGAGAGCGTGCACGGCCGTCCCGCTCCGGCGTGCGACCCTCCCGCGGGCCGCTGCCGGTGGCCCGTCCCGACGAGCCGAGGAGGTGCCGTGGCCAGCCCCCTGTTCCACCCCGATCCCGTCCCCGTCGTCCCGGACGCCGCCGCGCCCGTCGCCGGTCTGCCGACCGACGTCCGGCTGGCCGTCGCCGAGATCGCCGGTGCCGCCGGCGCCTGGTGCCCCGCGCTGTCGCCGGCCGGGGACCGGGTCGCCTACGTGACCGACCGCTCCGGCATCCCGCGGCTGGAGGTCCTGCCCGTCGGCGGCGAGGCCGCGGCGCTGCCCCTGGTGGTCTCCGGCCCGGAGCAGGAGGTCGTCTCCGTCGCCTGGGCGCCCGACGGCGCGTGGCTGACCTACCTGGTGAGCCCGGGCGGCTCCATCTGCGCCGAGCTGCACGTCGTCCGCCCCGACGGCAGCGACGCCCGCCTGGTGGCGGGGGAGGACCCGCGGGCGACCGTCTTCGCCGGGCACTGGACGCGTCCTGGCCACTACGTCTGCTCGATCGCCCCGGGCACCGGGCCCGACGCCGACGTCGTGCTCGTCGACGTGGAGAACGGTGCCCACCGCACCCTGGTCCGCGGCGGCTTCCTGTCGGTCACCGCCGTCTCCGCCGACGAGCGCCGGGTGCTGGCCCGCCGCGGCCCGCGCGGCTACCGGCACGTGGTCCTCGCCGACGTCGCGACCGGGGAGACCCGGCGGGTGATCCCGCTCGACCGCCCGGGCGGGATCGCCTCGGAGGACGGCCGGTTCGCCCCCGACGGGCGCTCGGTGCTGCTGCGCGCCTCCCTGCCCGGGCCGCCCGGGGCCGACCGCGCCGGCCTGGTCGAGGTGCCGCTGGCCGACGACGGGGCGCTCGGCGAGGGCCGGGTCGTCCTCTGCCGGCCCGACGCCGACCTGGACGCCTACGCGCTTCGCGCCGACGGCTCGGTGCTGGCCGTGTGGAACGCCGGCGGCGTCACGCAGCTGCAGGTGCACGACCGCGCCGGCGGCGCCGTGCTCGCACGCGTCCCGCTGCCCGAGCCGGTGCTGCCGGGCTGGTCGCTGGCCGCCGACGGCGCCACCATGCTCGCCGAGCTGACCGGTCCGCACACCCCGCGCGGGCTGTGGTCGGTGCCGCTGGAGGGCGGGGGGACGCCGGCCCGCCTGCACTCGCTGCCGCGCCGTCCCGACCGCGCGCTGTCGGTGGAGCCCGTGCGGCTGGACTACCGCGCCGCCGACGGCACCCCGCTGCACGGCTGGCTGTACACGCCGCCGGACGTGCACGGCGCCAACCGCACGGTGGTCAGCTTCCACGGCGGCCCGGAGGGCCAGGAGCGGCCGGCCTGGTCGCCGGTGGCGCAGTCGCTCGTGGCCGCCGGCCTGACCGTCTTCGCGCCGAACGTCCGCGGCTCCGGCGGTCAGGGCCGGGCGTTCATGTGCGCCGACGACGTCGCCGGCCGCGAGGCGTCGTTCACCGACGTGCCGGACACGGTGGGCTTCCTGCTCGAGTCCGGCCTGGCCCTGCCCGGGCGGGTGGGCGCGCACGGGTGGTCCTACGGCGGCTACCTGACGCTGGTGGCGCTGACCCGGTGGCCGGACCTGTTCGCCGCCGGGGTGTCGCTGGCGGGCATGAGCGACCTGCGCAGCTTCTTCGCCGGCACCGAGCCGTGGATGGCCGCGGCGTCGGTCACCGAGTACGGCGACCCGGTGGCCGACCGCGACATGCTGGCCGCGATCTCCCCGATGACGGCGCTGGACCGGCTGACCGCGCCCGTGCTGCTCGCCCACGGCGACCGCGACACCAACGTCCCCGTGGCGGAGTCGGTGCAGGCCCACCAGGCGCTGCAGGCCCGGGACGCCCGCAGCGAGCTGCTCCTGCTGCCGGGGGAGGGCCACACGATCGTCGGCCGGGAGCGGGTCGTGGAGCTCGCCGAGCGTGTCGCGGGGTTCTTCACCCGCTGGTTGTGAGCGACGGGACCGCGGCCGCGAGCGGGACGGGCCGGCCCGGGTCGGCCGCGGGCTCGGGGCCGCCCGCCGGGAGCGCGGTCGCCGGGTCCCGCACGGCGGCGTAGGCCGCGCTCAGCCGCCGGTAGGCGGGGCTGGCGAACGCGGCGAGGACGGCGAGGACCCCGATCAGCCCGGTGACCACGAAGACCAGGGCGATCCCGCGGGTGGGTCCGGTCCCGAACCAGCCGCCGATCGCCCGCGCACCGGCGCCGTCGGTCATGAACGGGATGACGACGAACTCCGTGAGGGGGGCCATCAGGAACGCGGTCAGCGGGGAGGCCGCCTGCTCGACGCTCTGCGCGAAGCCGAAGACCCGGCCCTGCCGCTCGAAGGGCACCACCCGCTGCAGCACGGTCTGCTCCGCGGCCTCGGCGAAGGGCATCACGGTCATGAACACGGCCATCGCGAGGGTGAGCGTGAGCACCGACGACGCCAGCGGGAAGAGCATCGTCCCGGTCCACATCGCCACGTTGACCAGCAGCAGGACGCGGATGGGCCGGCTGCCGAGGCCGACCCTGGCCACCAGCAGCCCGCCGACGACCAGCAGCGCCGACAGCCCGCCCCACAGCAGCCCCCAGGCCTGCACCGACATCAGCGACAGGCCGTAGGGGTCCATCAGCGCCATGAAGGCGCCGCCCAGGAAGTTGTTGAAGCAGCTGAACAGGACCAGCGGCAGCAGGCCGGGCACCCCGCGGACCAGGCGCAGCGTGCCGCGCAGGTCGATCCCCGCCCCGGCCCGCGGTCCGGCCTCGGCGCCGTCCCCGGCCGGGGCCGCCGGCCGGTCCTCGGGGACCTGCACCCGGCCGAGGTGGACGACCGACGCCACCAGGACGGTCAGGACGAGCACGAGGACGGCGGTCATCCCGCCGAAGGCGACCAGCAGCCCGCTGATCACCGAGGTGACCAGCATGGAGAGCCCGGTCGCGGACCCGACGAGGCCGTTGGCGCGGTCCCGGCGGTCCTCCGGGACCAGCAGCGTGACCAGCGTCGACAGCGCGATGCCACGCGGGTTGCCGGCGATGACGCCCAGCATGAGCAGGACGACGAAGCACCACAGCGGCATGCTGCCCGCCGTCTTGAAGGAGCCGGCCGGGGCCAGCAGGTACACGGCGGAGGCGAGCCCGTACAGGACGATCGACGCCAGGGCCGAGCCCTGGAGGACGGCGCGCTTGCGGTGGTGGTCGACCAGGCTGCCGAACCAGATGCCCGTCGCGGCCGTCGCGACCAGGAAGATGCCGGCGATCATGCCGGTGGCGAAGACCGACCCCGTCTCCAGGAACACCCAGAAGGTGACCGCGAACCAGACGGTGTAGTTGACGACCGACACCAGCAGGTTGTCGACCAGCAGGTGCGCGAAGGCCCGTTCGGGCGCGGAGCGCAGGTCGAGTACGGGAGCCCGGTCGGCCACGGTGTCCTCCAGTCGTGGGCACCGGACCGAGGGCGGGGAGCCCGCGGAGGTGCCGTCAGGAGGGGAGACGCCGCGGCCGGGCCGGACTCATCGGCGCCGGCCGGACGTCGCTCAGGCCTGGAGGCGCTCGGCGACGTGGTCGATGCAGGCGGTCAGGGCGCTGACGTCGTCGGGGTCGACGGCGGGGAACATGCCCACCCGCAGCTGGTTGCGGCCGAGCTTGCGGTAGGGCTCGACGTCGACGACGCCGTTGGCCCGCAGCGTCTTCGCGATCTGCGCGGCGTCCACGCCCTCGGCGAAGTCGACCGTGCCGACCACGAGCGACCGCTGCGCCGGCTCGGCGACGAAGGGGGTCGCGATCTCCGACTCCTCCGCCCAGCCGTAGAGCCGGCTCGACGACTCACGGGTGCGGTCGACCGCGCCGGACAGCCCGCCCAGGCCGTTGAGCCAGTCGACCTGGTCGGCCAGCAGGAACAGCGTCGCCACCGCCGGGGTGTTGTACGTCTGGTCCTTGCCGGAGTTGTCGACCGCGATCGACAGGTCCAGGAAGCCCGGCATCCAGCGTCCCGAGGCCTTGACCTCCGCCACGCGGGCGAGCGCCCTGGGGGACATGAGCGCGACCCACAGGCCGCCGTCGGCGGCGAAGGACTTCTGCGGGGCGAAGTAGTAGACGTCGCTCTGCGCGACGTCCACCGGCAGGCCGCCGGCGCCGCTGGTGGCGTCGACGAGCACGAGGGCGTCGTCGTCGGCGCCCTCGGGGCGCTGCACGGGGGCCATGACGCCGGTCGAGGTCTCGTTGTGCGCCCAGCCGTAGGCGTCGATCCCCGGCTGCCCGGCCGGCAGCGCCAGCGAGCCCGGCTCCGCGGCGGTGATGACCGGGTCCCCGAGGAACGGCGCCTCGGCCACCCCGGAGGCGAACTTGGCGGAGAACTCGCCGAAGGTGCCGAAGGCCGCCCGGTCGCGGATGAGACCGAAGGCCGCCGCGTCCCAGAACGCCGTCGTCCCGCCGTTGCCGAGCACGACCTCGTAGCCCTCGGGCAGGCCGAACAGCGCGGCCAGCCCCTCCCGCACCCGGCGGACCAGGCCCTTGACCGGCGCCTGGCGGTGGGAGGTGCCCATGAGGGCCGCGCCGTCGGTGGCGAGGGCCTGCAGCGCCTCCGGGCGGACCTTCGACGGGCCGCACCCGAAGCGCCCGTCGCGCGGCAGCAGGTCGGCGGGGATCTGGATGGTCATGCGGGGTCCTCCCCGGGTCGACGGCCGCACCGAAGGGGCCCGCCGCGAGCGTGCGTGCGGCGGGCCCCCTGCGGTGGTGGCGGGTGCGTCAGGAGGCGGGGGCCGCCTGGGTGACGGTCTTGGTCTGGACGTTCTCCCAGCCCTCGACCTCTTCGGGCTTGCGCGGGTCGGGGCCGATGTAGCGGGCCGACGGGCGCACGAGGCGGCCGGTGTTCTTCTGCTCGAGGATGTGCGCGCACCAGCCGGCGGTGCGGGCGCAGGTGAACATCGAGGTGAACATGTGGCTGGGCACCTCGGCGAAGTCGAGGACGATCGCCGCCCAGAACTCCACGTTGGTCTCCACCGGCCGGTCCGGACGGCGCTCGCGCAGCTCCTTGAGCGCGGCCTGCTCCAGGGCCCGTGCGGCCTCGAAGCGCGGGGCGCCCAGCTCCTCGGACGTGCGACGGAGCACGCGGGCGCGGGGGTCCTCGGCGCGGTAGACCCGGTGACCGAAGCCCATCAACCGCTCCTTGCGGTCGAGCAGGTCCTTCACGTACTTCTCGGCGTCGCCGGTCTTCTCGACCTCGTCGAGCATGTGCAGCACGCGGGAGGGGGCGCCGCCGTGCAGCGGACCGGACATGGCGCCGATGGCGCCGGACATGGCCGCGGCGACGTCGGCGCCGGTGGAGGCGATGACGCGGGCGGTGAACGTCGAGGCGTTCATGCCGTGCTCGGCCGCCGACGTCCAGTAGGCGTCGACCGCGGCGACGTGGCGGGGGTCGGGCTCGCCGCGCCAGCGGACCATGAAGCGCTCGACGATCGTCTTGGCCTCGTCGATCCGGGCCTGGGGCACCGCGGGGGTGCCGATGCCGCGCGCGGACTGCGCGACGTAGGACAGCGCCATGACGGCGGCGCGGGCGAGCTGCTCGCGGGCCTCCTCGGCGGAGATGTCCAGCAGCGGGCGGTAGCCCCAGAAGGGCGCCAGCATCGCCAGCGCCGCCTGGACGTCGACACGGACGTCGCCGCTGTGCACCGGGATCGGGAACGGCTCGGCCGGCGGCAGGCCCGGGCCGAACTTCCCGTCGACCAGCAGCGCCCAGACGTTGCCGAACGTGACCTTGCCGACGAGGTCCTCGATGTCGACGCCGCGGTACCGCAGGGCGCCGCCGTCCTTGTCCGGTTCCGCGATCTCCGTCTCGAAGGCGATGACGCCTTCCAGCCCGGGTACGAAGTCGTCGGCCATCTCGCATGCTCCTCTGCGCGCGCGGATCGTGCGCCGGGTCGCGGCACACGACAACGATCGAACAGTAGGCCCAGGCCCCGGGGTGGGCGCAGCCGGGGCGGGGCGGTGGCAGCATCTCCGGTCGTGCCCGACCTCTCCCGCATGCGCAGGGACTACGACCAGCCCGTACTGCGGGAGGACGACCTGGCGGCCACCTGGGTCGAGCAGTTCGACCGCTGGTTCGGGGACGTCGTCGCGGCCGAGGTCGCCGACCCGAACGCCGTGGTGGTGGCCACGGCCGACGCCGACGGCGCCCCGGACGCGCGGATCGTGCTGGTGAAGGGCTACGACGAGGGCGGCTTCGTCTTCGGCACGAGCTACGCCTCGGCCAAGGGCGCGCAGCTGGCGGTCAACCCCCGCGCCGCGCTGGTGTTCCCGTGGCACGCGCTGGAGCGCTCGGTGCGGGTGACCGGCCGGGTCGAGAAGATCGGCGACGCGGCCTCCGACGCCCTGTGGGACCCGCGCCCGCGGGAGGCGCAGCTGGCCGCCGTCGCCTCGGTGCAGTCCACCGTCGTGGAGTCCCGCGCCGAGTTGGAGGAGCGCGTCCGGCTGCTGGACGGCGAGACGCCGGCCGGGTCGGTGCCCCGCCCCCCGACGTGGGGCGGCTACCGGGTGGTGCCCGACACCGTCGAGTTCTGGCAGGGCGGCCCCGGCCGGCTGCACGACCGGCTGCGCTTCGTGCGCTCCGCCAGGGGGCACGACGGAGCGGAGGGCGGCGGCTGGCTCGTGCAGCGGCTGGCTCCGTGACGTCTCCGGTCGACCCGGTCGAGGGCGCCGGTCCCGTCGAGGAGCCGGTGCCGGCGCCGCGCCGGCGCTCCTGGGCGATCGACACCAGCCCGTTGCAGAACCCGCACTACCGGCGGCTGTTCTGGGGCATCGCGGCCACGATGCTCGGCCAGCAGATGACGCTGGTCGCCGTCCCGTACCAGGTCTACGCCCTGACCGGCTCCTCGCTGCTGGTCGGCGTCACCTCCGTCGTGGCACTGGTGCCACTGGTGGTCTTCGGCCTGCTCGGTGGTGCGATCGCCGACGCCATGGACCGGCGCCGGCTGATGCTCGTGACCGCCACCGGCTCGGCGGTGACCAGTGCGCTGCTCGCCGTGCAGGCGCTGCTGCCCGGCGGCGGCAACCTGTGGCTGCTGTGGGTGCTCACCGCGGCCGTCTCCGGGTTCAGCGCCGTCAACCAGCCCACCCGCAGCGCGGTGATCCCGGCGATCGTCGGGCCGGCCGGGGTACCCGCGGCCAACGCGCTGTCGATGACCGTGCGCCAGGTCGGCGTCATCGTCGGGCCGCTGCTGGCCGGGGTCCTGATCGGTCTCGGCGACCTGTTCCTCGCCTACGCGGTCGACGCCGCGGGCTTCGTCGTGGCGCTCCTGCTGCTGCGCGGGCTGCCGTCGCTGCCGCCGGGGAGCGCCGAGACCGGGCCGCTGCGGCTGGGTGCGGCGGTGCGCGGGGTGGGCCAGGGCTTCGTCTTCCTGCGCACCCAGCCCGTGCTGCTCATGACCTTCGTCGTCGACATCATCGCGATGGTCTTCGCCTGGCCGCAGGCGGTCTTCCCGGAGCTGACCGAGACCCGCTTCGCCGACTCGCCGAACGCGCTGGGGTGGCTGTTCGCCGGCATCTCGATCGGCGCGCTGGGGATGGGGCTGACCTCGGGCTGGGTCTCGCGGGTCGACCGGCAGGGTGCGGTGGTGATGGCCGCGATCGCCGTCTGGGGCGTGGCCATCATCGGGTTCGGCCTGGCGCCGTCGCTGTGGCTGGCGGTGCTGTGCCTCGCCGTCGCCGGTGCCGGCGACATGGTGAGCGCGGTGCTGCGCTCGTCGATGCTGCAGCTGGCCGCCCCGGAGGAGATGCGCGGCCGCATGCAGGGCGTCTTCATCGTCGTGGTGGCCGGCGGGCCGCGGTTGGGCGACCTGCGCGCGGGTGCGCTGGCCAGCGCGGCCGGGGTGAGCGTCGCCATGGTCTCCGGCGGGATCGCGACCGTCCTCGCCATGGTCCTGGTCGCCCTGGCGGTGCCCTCGTTCTGGCTCTTCCGCGCCTCGCGTTCCGCGCAGCCGACGACGGGAGCGCAGCCGGAGGCGGGGTCGGGCGGGACCCGGCCGGGCTCGCCCGCCCCCGAGAGTGGCGAGGACCGGCCGGGCCCCACCCCGTCGTAACGAGCGGGGCGGAGGGAGGGTACTGGTCGGTTTCGTAACGTCCGTCACCGACCCGAAGCCGTGGCTCGAGCCGATCTACGAGGCGCAGTCCTGGCCGGTGGGCTCTCCACCGATGAGGTCGGCGATCGGGCCGATGTTCTCCTCGGTGCCGTCCAGCGCCCAGTTCGTGCCCACCAGCCACTCGCACCCGTCGGAGCTCTGCGCCTCCGCGACGTACTCGTCGTACGTGTAGCCCCCAGCGTCGGTGTACTGGCCGGGGAACACCTTCCACTTGGCCCCGCCGCCCTCGGGGAGGTTGTCCAGCTCCACGCACAGCTTCTCGTTGCCCGACTGCCCCTCGCCCGAGCAGTAGAGGCCGGCGTCCTCGAGGATCCGCAGGATCTCTTCTGCGCTGGAGTAGCTGGTGGAGGTCGCCGGTCCGGCCGCCCCGCCGACTCCCGCGCCGGCGGCGGATGCCCCCATGTCGTCGTCGGCCCCGCCGCCACAAGCGGCTAGGGAGCTGAGCGCCAGAGCGGTGATGAAGAAATGAGCGGTGCGGCGCATGGGGACTCCTCGGTCGAACGGAACTCGTCGACCTCGCATCGGTCCAGCTGAGCGTGTGCTGAAATCACGCAGGCACCATCGCCCCCTGAAGGGGGAGGTCGACCGTCCTCACGCCAGGGCGCCGGCGACCACCCTCAGGTCGGCGACGAGGGCGTCGAAGGCGGCCGGCCGGGCGTCCTCCGGGGTCCGCAGGATCGCCGACGGGTGCATCGTCGCCAGCATCCACGTCTGGTGCGGCGCGTCCTCGTCGTCGTCGGCGGGGTCGACGGCGGCCTGACCCGGCGGGGTCCACGGCAGCAGCTGCCCCCGGTCCTTCGTGATGCGGAACGACGGCGAGATGAGCGCCTTGGCCGCGGTCGCGCCGAGGCAGACGACGACCTCGGGCTTGAGCACCTCGAACTCCGCCTCCAGCCACGGCCGGCACGCCCGCAGGTGCTCCGGGCCGGGGGACTGGTGGATGCGCCGCTTGCCCGTGGGCGTGAAGCGGAAGTGCTTGACCGCGTTGGTCACGTACGCGTCCCGGCGGTCGATGCGCGCCTCCTCCAGCGCCCGGTCGAGCAGCCGGCCCGCCGGCCCGACGAACGGCTCGCCCCTGCGGTCCTCCTGGTCGCCGGGCTGCTCGCCGACGAGGACGATCCGAGCGGTCTCCGGGCCCTCGCCGAACACCGTCTGGGTGGCCGGCTCCCAGAGTTCACAGGCCCGACATCCCGCGGCTGCCGTCCGCAGCCCGGGCAGCCCCACGTCGTGCGGAGGCTGGGCCGGCACGTTCTCCTGGCTCATGCCCTGATGACACCCCAGTCCGTCTCGAAGCGCGCGCCGGGTGACGGTTACGGTCGACGCACCGCTTCCGAGGGGGAACGCACAGTGCTGGAGTTCGACGGGCTCTACAAGAGCTACGGCGCCAACCAGGTCCTGCAGGGTGTCGGCTTCACCGTCGCGCCCGGGTCGATGTTCGGCTTCTGCGGGTCGAACGGCGCCGGCAAGACCACGACGATGCGCATCGCGCTGGGGCTGGCCCGTGCCGACGCCGGCGAGGTCCGCTGGCGCGGCGCCGCGCTGGACGCCGCCGCCCGCCGCCGCATCGGCTACATGCCGGAGGAGCGCGGGCTCTACCCGAAGATGCGCGTCGGCGAGCAGCTCACCTACTTCGCCCGACTGCACGGCATGGACGCCGCCGCCGCAGCGCGCGCCGCCGAGCACTGGGCCGAGCGGCTCGGGCTGGGCGCCCGTCGCAAGGACGCCGTCGAGAAGCTGTCTCTGGGCAACCAGCAGCGGGTCCAGCTCGCCGCCGCCCTGGTGAGCCGGCCCGAGGTGCTGATCCTGGACGAGCCGTTCTCCGGCCTGGACCCGGTCGGTGTCGACTCCCTCGCCGAGGCGCTGCTCGAGCAGTGCCGGGACGGGGTCCCCGTCGTCTTCTCCAGCCACCAGCTCGACCTGGTCGAGCGGCTGTGCGACTCCGTCGGCATCCTCGCCCGCGGCCGCATGGTGGCCAGCGGCACCGTCGAGGAGCTGCGCCGCCGCGAGGCCGGCCGGCTGCTGCGGGTCGTCGTCCCGGAGGCCCCGCAGGGCTGGGCGGCCGTCGTCCCGGGCGTGCGCGTGGTCAGCCAGCAGGCCGGCGACACGCTCCTGGAGCTCGCCGCCGGCACCGACGACCAGGCCGTGCTCGCCGCGGCCCTGCGCACCGGCCGGGTCGCCCACTTCGCCTGGCGCGAGCCGACCCTGGTCGAGCTGTTCCGGGAGGCGGTCGCCGACCCGGCGCCGGCGACGGCCCGCGAGGAGGTCGCGGCGTGAGCCGGCCCGGCAGCGAGCAGCGGCCGCTGGGCAGCGGGGCGCTGGTCCGGCTGGTCGCCGGCCGCGAGATCTCCACGCGCCTGCGCGACAAGAACTTCATCATCAGCTCGATCGTGATCATCGTCGTCCTGATCGGCGTGATGGCCTTCCAGGTCGTCGTCGGCTCGGGCTCCGACGAGGGGCGCCTCGGCGTCGTCGGCGACGCCTCCGAGCTCGGCCCGGCGATCCAGGCGCAGGGCGAGGCCGTCGGGGTCGACGTCACGATCGTCCCGCTGGACGACGAGGCCGCCGCCCGCGCGGCGGTGGAGGACGAGGACGTCGACGGCGCCCTGCTCGACGGCACCGGCGAGGACCCGCAGCTGCTGGTCCGGGAGCGGGACTCGACGATGGAGGCGGTCGTCAACGGCGCGGTCGCCGGCATCGCGATCGCGCAGGAGCTCGCCGACGCCGGGGTCGACCTCACCGCCGTCCCGGAGGTGTCGGTCTCCGCGCTGGACGCCGGCGAGGACGACGGCGAGCGGGTGGTCGTCGCGCTCATCGGCGTCGGCGTCCTCTACGGCTTGCTCATCCTCTTCGGCCAGTTCGTCGCCCAGGGCGTGGTGGAGGAGAAGTCCAGCCGGGTCGTCGAGCTCCTGCTGGCGACCATGCGGCCCTGGCAGCTGCTCGCCGGGAAGATCCTCGGGCTGGGCGTGCTGGGGCTGGCGCAGATCGTCGTCATCGGGGTGATCGGCGTGGCCGGGGCGCTGGCCTTCGACGTCGTCGACGTCCCCGGCGACCTGATCAGCACGGTCGTGTCCGTCGTCCTGTGGTTCGTGCTGGGGTACGCGTTCTACGCCTCGGTGTTCGCCGTCGCCGCCTCGCTGGTCAGCCGCCAGGAGGACCTGGGCAGCGTGCTCACCCCCACGACGCTGGTGCTGGTCGCCGGGTTCTTCGTCGGGCTGCAGGCCGCCGGCGACCCGGACAGCACGCTGGCCACGGTCACCTCCTTCGTGCCCGGCCTGTCGCCGCTGGTGATGCCGGTGCGGCAGGCGGCGGGGGAGGCGGCGGTGTGGGAGGTCGGCCTGGCCGTCGTCCTCATGCTGGTCGCGATCGCCCTGGTCGTGCGCCTGGGCGGGCGGGTCTACGCCGGGGCGCTGCTGCGCACCAGCGGCAAGACCAAGCTGCGGGAGGCCCTGCGCGCCGAGCGCGCCTGAGGCCGGTCGCCGGCTCGGGGGTCACGCCCGCGCCGGCGGGTAGGACCAGGGCATGGCACTGGTCTCCAGCTCCGGCTTCTCCCACGTCCGGCTCACCGTCACCGACATCGCCCGGTCCAAGGAGTTCTACGACCGCGTGTTCGGCTGGCCCGTCGCCGTCGACTCCTCCGGCTCGGTCGACGAGCCGGGCGTGCGGGAGGACCCCGCCGCCTTCTACGGCGGGGTCGTCTACCAGACGCCGCAGGGCACGCTCTTCGGCCTGCGGCCGGTCGGCAGCACCCGCTTCGACGCCGACCACACCGGCCTGGACCACCTGAGCTTCGCCGTCGCCACGCGCGCGGACCTGGAGAGCGCCGCCGCGGCCCTGGGCGAGGCCGGGATCGAGCACGGCGAGGTCACCGACCTGGCCGACGCCGGCATCGCGATCCTGTCCTTCCAGGACCCCGACGACATCAACGTCGAGCTCACGGCCCCGCTGGGCTGACCCGGTGCGGCGGCGTGCCGGGTTGGCCGCCGCCGGCCCCGGGTAGCGGCGCCGCATGGCGATGCAGCTGGGCTACACGATGATGACCGAGCAGGCCGGTCCCCGGGACCTGGTGGGCCACGTGGTCGGGGCCGAGGAGGCCGGCTTCGACTTCGCGGTCAGCAGCGACCACTTCTTCCCGTGGCTGGAGGAGATGGGCCACTCGCCCAACGCCTGGGTCACCCTCGGCGCCGCCGCGCAGGCCACCAGCCGCATCCCGCTGACGACCTACGTGACCTGCCCCCTGTTCCGCTACCACCCGGTCGTGGTGGCCCAGCAGGCCGCGACCCTGCAGATCCTGTCCGGCGGCCGCTTCACCCTCGGCATCGGCTCGGGGGAGAACCTCAACGAGCACGTCGTGGGCGCCGGGTGGCCGCCGGCCGACGTCCGGCACGAGATGCTCGTCGAGGCGCTGCACGTGATCCGCGAGCTGTTCGACGGCGAGGGCCACACCAACTTCCGCGGCGACCACTTCGACGTCGAGTCGGCCAAGCTGTGGGACCTGCCGGAGAAGCGGGTGCCCATCGGCATCGCGGTCTCGGGCCAGCAGTCCTGCGGGATCGCCGGTGAGCTGGGCGACGCGATGATCGCCACCGAGCCGCGCACCGAGCTGGGCGAGTGGTTCGACGACGCCGGCGGCGTGGGCAAGCCCCGCATCGCCCAGATGCCGATCAGCTTCGACGCCGACCGCGACGCCGCCGTCGAGCGGGCGCACCGGCTGTTCCGCTGGTTCGGCCTGGGCTGGAAGGTCAACGCCGAGCTCCCGGGGCCGTCGGCGTTCGACTCGGCCAGCCAGTTCGTCCGCCCCGAGGACGTCTCCGGCAGCATCCCGTGCGGGGACGACGTCGGCGCCGTCATCGAGGCCGCGCAGGAGTACGCCGACGCCGGGTTCACCCACCTCGCGCTGGTGCAGATCGGCGGCGACGCGCAGACCCCCTACCTCGAGTGGGCGCAGCGCGACCTCATGCCGGCCTGGCGCGAGGCCTTCGGCGGCGCACCCGAGGCGTGACAGCGCGCCTGACCAGGGCCGACTCCCGCTGTCGGGGGAGACACGTTCGGGTCAGGTCACCACCACGGAGGACGCCGCGGCCGGTCGTGCCGTCGCACGATGACGGCATGACCGAGGACCTGGACGAGCGCCTCCGGCACGTGCCGGCCGCCGACGCGCCCGCACTCATCGCCCTCGGCCGTGAACTGGTGGGTGCGGGCCGACTGCCCGACGCCGAGGAGTGCTTCCGCCGGGCCGCGGCCCTGGGCGACGCCGTGGCGGCGTTCGCGCTGGGCAACACGCTGGCCGCGCAGGAGCGCTGGGGCGAGGCGAGCGTGGCCTACGAGGCCGCCCTCGCCGGCGGGGAGGCACATGCCTGGCGCACGCTGGGCGCCGTCCTCGACGAGATGGGCGACGAGGCCGGGGCGCTGGCCGCCTGGCGCGGGGCCGCGGAGGCCGGCGACGCCCACGCCGCCGCCGTGCTCGCCTGCCGCGAGTGGTGCCGCACCCAGGACCCCGCGCTGGAGGACGCCCTGCGGGCCGGGGCCGACCAGTTCCCGCCCGCCCGCGCCGACCTGGCCGACCTGCTGCGCGAGACCGACCGCGCCGCCGAGGCGCGCTTCGTGCTGGAGGTCGGCGCCAAGCGCGGCGAGGCCGTGGCCTGGCTGCCGCTGGGCAACTTCTACTGCGACGAGCTCGGCGACGACGAGGCCGCCGAGGAGGCCTACCGCAGCGGCATCGCGGCCGGGGACGTCCGCTGCCACCACAACCTCGGCGTCCTGCTGGTCGGCCGCGGGGACCACGAGGGCGCCGCCGAGCAGTTCGGCCTGGGCGCCGACGCCGGCGACGAGCTGGCGATGGCCGCGCTCCGCCTGTTCCAGGACTGAGGATCCGTCGACGAGATCTGCACACTCGTCGGCATCAGCGGCTGATGGTGACGAGTGTGCAGATCTCGTCGGATCAGGTGGGTTGCCGGAGGGCGCCGAGCGGGCCGCGGTAGACCGACGCGGGCGGGCCGGTGACGCCCGGCCGGACGGTGAACAGCCGCCCCGCCTCCGGCTGCCCGGCCCGGTCGGCCTCCGACATGCCCTCCGCCGAGGTCGTCACCACCAGCAGGTCCCGGCCGGGCCCGGCGAAGCAGCAGGCCGAGGTCTGCGCCACCGGCACCTCCACGACCGCGAGCAGCTCGCCGTCGGGGGCGTACCGGCGCACCTGCCGGGCGCCCCACAGCGCCGTCCAGAGGCACCCCTCGTCGTCGACGGTGAGCCCGTCGGCCACGCCGTCGTCGTCGGCGAACTCCAGCAGCACCCGGCCGTGCGCGAGGTCCCCCGACGCGACGTCGTAGTCGAAGGCGTGCAGCAGCCCCGGCCCGGAGTCGGCCAGGTAGAACGTCCCGCCGTCGGGTGACCAGCCCAGCCCGTTGGAGACGGTCAGCCCGTCGAGCAGCGTGCGCACCGTGCCGTCCAGGTCCAGGGAGTACAGCGTGCCGGCGCCGGGACGCTGGTCGAAGGCCATGGTCCCGGCGAGGAAGCGGCCGGCCGGGTCGCACGCGGCGTCGTTCATCCGGGTGCCGCCGGACTCCTCGCCGCCGCCCTCACCGGCCAGGTCGAGCAGCACCCGGGCGGTGCCGTCGGGCGCGAGGGAGGTGAAGCCGCCGCCCGCGGCCAGCAGCCAGCCGCCGGCCGCGGCCGGGGCGACGGCGCCCACGGTGTCCCCGCCCCGGTGCGCGGCGACGTCGGCCAGAGCGCCGTCGGCGGTGACCGTCCCGCGGCGCAGCAGGCCCCCGCTGATGTCGACCCACAACAGCTCGGCGCGGTCGGCGTCCCACCGCGGGCCCTCGGCGTGCTCGGCGGCGGACGGGGCGGCGACGGTCGCGGTGAGGCGCTGCATGGCCCGGTCCTCCCCACGTCACCTGTCCGTCACACGGGCGGCGGCATACTCCCGGCCATGTCCGAAGCCACCGTGGACGCCGCCGACCTCCGACCCAACGGCCAGGGGGAGGACGTCGGCACCGACGCCCCGCTGCGGGAGGACATCCGGCTGCTGGGCCGGGTGCTGGGCGAGGTGATCGCCGAGCAGTCCGGCGCGGAGGTCCTCGAGCTCGTGGAGCGGACCCGGGTCGCGGCCTTCGGGGTGCGCCGGTCCGACGTCGACCGCGCCGAGCTCGCCGAGACGCTGGGGGAGCTCGACGTCCGGTCGGCCAACCACGTGATCCGCGCCTTCAGCCACTTCTCGCTGCTGGCCAACCTGGCCGAGGACATCCACCACGAGCGGCGCCGGCGCTTCCACCGGCGCGGTGGCTCGCCGCCGCAGCCGGGCAGCCTGGCCGCCACCTTCGGGCTGCTCGACGAGGCCGCACCGGACGCCGACGCCGTCGCCGACGCGCTGGCCGGGGCGCTGGTCGTGCCGGTGGTGACCGCGCACCCCACCGAGGTGCGGCGCAAGACGATCACCCAGGTGCAGCGGCAGGTCACCGACCTCATCCGCCGCCGCGACCGCTCCACCGAGGACCTCGGCGCGGACCCGGAGTGGGCCGGGAAGCTGTGGCGCTCGGTGCTGACCCTGTGGCAGACGGCCCTCCTGCGCCTGTCGCGGCTGCGGCTGCAGGACGAGATCGACGAGGCGCTGCGCTACTACGAGCTGTCGCTGTTCGAGGTCATCCCGGCGGTCAACGCCGAGCTGCGGCGGGCGCTGCGGCAGCGCTGGCCCGGCGCGGACCTGCTCGACCAGCCGATGCTCCAGCCCGGCTCCTGGATCGGCGGGGACCGCGACGGCAACCCGTTCGTCACCGCCGACGCCGTCCGCCGGGCGACCACCCGCCAGGCGGAGACGGCGCTGGGCCACCACCTCGCCGAGCTCGACGCACTGCGCGACGAGCTGTCGATGTCCGACCGGCTGGTCACCCCGACGCCCGCGCTGTACGCGCTGGCCGACGCCTCGCGGGACGAGTCGCCGTTCCGCGCCGACGAGCCCTACCGGCGGGCGCTCATCGGGGTGCAGGCGCGGCTGGCCGCGACGTCGCGGCGGGTGCTGGGGCGGGTGCCGGGGACCGCGCCGGCGGTCGAGCTGGAGGCCTACGCCACGCCGGCCGAGCTGCTCGCCGACCTCGCCGTCGTCGACGGATCGCTGCGCAGCCACGGCGCCGGCGCGCTCGCCGACGACCGGCTGACCCGGCTGCGCGAGGCGGTCGAGGTGTTCGGCTTCCACCTGTGCGGCCTGGACATGCGGCAGAACTCCGCGGTGCACGAGGAGGTGCTCGCCGAGATGCTGGCCTGGGCGGGCGTCTGCGAGGACTACGCCGCCCTCGACGAGGCGGCCCGGGCCGAGCTGCTCGCCGGCGAGCTGCGGCTGCGCCGGCCGCTCGTGCGCCCCGACGCCGAGCTGTCGGAGCTGGCCCGAGGCGAGCTCGACCTGCTGCGCGCCGCCGCCGAGCAGGTGGCGCTGCTCGGACCTCCCGCGATCCCGAACTACGTGATCAGCATGTGCGAGTCGGTCAGCGACGTGCTCGAGGTCGCCGTCCTGCTCAAGGAGGTCGGCCTGCTCGAGCTCGACGGGGACGGCCGGCCGTCGTGCCCGGTGGGCATCTCGCCGCTGTTCGAGACCATCGACGACCTGCAGAACGCCGGCGCGACGACGACGGCGATGCTGGCCCAGCCGGTGTACCGCGCGATGGTGGCCGCCCGCGGCGACCTGCAGGAGGTCATGCTCGGCTACTCCGACAGCAACAAGGACGGCGGCTACCTGGCCGCCAACTGGGCGCTGTACCGGGCGGAGCTGGAGCTGGTGGAGGTCGCCTCCGCCGAGGGGGTGCGGCTGCGGCTGTTCCACGGCCGCGGCGGCACCGTCGGCCGCGGCGGCGGCCCCAGCTACGAGGCGATCCGGGCGCAGCCGCCCGGTGCGGTGGCCGGCTCGCTGCGGATCACCGAGCAGGGCGAGGTGATCGCCGCGAAGTACGCCGACCCGGACCTCGCCCGGCGCAACCTGGAGGCGCTGGTCGCCGCCACGCTGGAGGCCAGCCTGCTCGACGTCGAGGGGCTGGGGGAGGGAGCCGACGACGCCTACCGGCTGCTCGACGACCTGGCCGGGCGGGCCCGGCGGGCCTACGCCGCGTTGGTGCACGAGACGCCGGGGTTCGTCGAGTGGTTCCGCGCCGCGACGCCGGTCCGCGAGCTGGCCGAGCTCAACATCGGCAGCCGGCCGCCCTCGCGCAAGGCCGGCGACCGCATCTCGGACCTGCGGGCCATCCCGTGGGTGTTCAGCTGGTCGCAGGCCCGGATCATGCTGCCCGGCTGGTACGGCACCGGCACGGCCCTGGAGTCGTGGATCGACGGCGACCAGCAGCGGCTGGAGCAGCTGCGGGACCTGCACCGGCGGTGGCCGTTCCTGCGCACGGTGCTGTCCAACATGGGGATGGTGCTGGCCAAGACCGACCTCGGGCTGGCCGCCCGGTACGCGGGTCTGGTCCCCGACGAGGAGCTGCGCGCCCGGGTGTTCGACCAGATCACCGCCGAGCACGAGCGCACCTGCCGGGTCCTGCTCGCCGTCACCGGCGACGACGACCTGCTCGCCGACAACCCCTCGCTGGCCCGCTCGATCCGCAACCGCTTCCCGTACCTGGAGCCGCTGCACCACCTGCAGGTGGAGATGCTCCGCCGCCGGCGCAGTGACGCAGCGGACGGGGGCCCCGACGACGAGCTGGTCCGCCGCAACATCCAGCTGACGATCAACGGCATCGCCACCGCGCTGCGCAACAGCGGCTGACGGCCGGGGTCAGAGGTCGGCCGCCGGCAGGCGGGAGCGGTCCAGCCAGCGGGCCAGCCGGGCGCCGTCCCAGGGGCGCCGCCGGCGGGCCGCCGCGAGCAGCAGTCCCCGCGGCAGCTCCAGCGTGGCCAGCGCGATGCCGGCGGCGCCGGGGAGGTCCCCGGCGCGCACGTGGCTGCCGACGGCGCGCAGCCGGCGGCCGACGAAGGCGGCGGTCTCGGCCGCCGGGCGGGCCGCGTGCTGGGGCACGAGCACCTGCACGGTGCGGGCGTAGTGCCACTCGCGCAGGAGGACCCCACGTGCGGTGCGGCCGCCCTTGCCGTGCCGGAACCGCGTGTCGGGGACGCGCAGCAGCAGGTGCCCGGACGCCCGCAGCCGGCGTGAGGCCTCGCGGTCCTCGTTGTAGAAGAAGTAGGCCGGGTCGAACCCGCCTGCGGCGAGGAACTCCGCCCGGCGGACCAGCACGGCGGTGCCGCCGAGCTCCTCGGCCGGGCGAGGGGGGCCGGGCGGGTCGTCGTCCTCCCCGGGGCCGTGCACCGCGGGCGCGGCCCACACCGCGCGCGGCTCGGCGTCGAGGACCTCGGCCAGCCGGCGGAGCATCCCGGGGTCCGGTTCGCCGTCGGAGTTGACCAGCGCCACGTAGCGGGCCCGGCTGGCGTCCAGCGCGAGGTCCATGGCGCGGGCGAAGCCCAGGTTGCGCGGCGAGCCGATCACCCGGCGCCGGGCGGCGGGGTACGCGGCGCGGACCTGCTCCCGAGCGGCCGCCGACGTGCCCGGCGCGGCCGCGTTCTCCACCAGCAGGGCCGTGCCCCGCCAGTCCGGCCCCGTGGCCGCCGCCACCGCCGCGTGGTGCCGGGCCAGCATCTCCGGCGCTTCGCGGTGGACCAGGAAGACGACGTCGACGTCGTCGAGGCGGGTGCGGGGAGTCGTCACCGTCGCCCCCTACCCCGGCCGGCGCCCCGCCGGCACCCGGGTGCGTTCTGCGCGACGGCGGCGGACCAGGCAGGGTCGACGCGTGGGCAGCGGGGGAGCGGGAACAGCGGACGTCGTCGTCGCGGCCACCGGGGGCGAGACGCTGCTCCGGGCGGCCGCCGCGCTCGGCCTGGCTCCCGCCGCCCTGGCCCCGGCGGTCAGCGACCCGGCCTACCGGGTGCTCGCCGGCGGACCCGACCAGGCCGTGCTGCTCCGCCGCCAGTGGACCGTCGAGGGCCTCGCCGAGGCCGTCGTCCTCGCCTCCTCCGGGATGGGGCCGGACACCCCGGCGGTGCTCGCGACGGCGGTCGGCTGGGGGTGCCAGCACGTGCGCGACCGCCCCGGCCGCCGCGGTGTCGTGCCGGTGGAGCCGCCGGCCGCCGGTGCGGCGCTGACCGAGCGGTTCCTCGCCGCCGCGGCGCTGGCCGCCACCCGCGTGGAGACGGCGGTGTCGCTGGCCCGGGGCACGGGGGAGGACCGCGTCAAGGCCGACGGCAGTCCCTCCCTCGCCGCCGACGAGGCCGCGCACACCGCCGCCGTCGGGGTGCTCGGCGACCTGGGCGTGCCGGTGCTCAGCGAGGAGCGGCTGGACGTCTCGGTCGACCCGGACGAGCCGTGGATCGTCCTGGACCCGCTCGACGGCACGGGCAACTTCCGCGCCGGGCTGCCGCCGTGGGCGTTCTCCGCGGGCCTGGTGCAGGGCGGGGGGGCGATCGCCGGCGTCGTGGTCGACCTCTCCTCGGGCCGCCGCTGGGCCGGTGCGGAGGGGGCCGGCGCGCGCCGCGACGACGTCCCGATCTCCCCGCGCCCGGGTACGACCGTCGTCGTCCCCAGCGCGCCGGGCGGCGGCGCGGTCGGGGTGCCGGCCACCGCCCGCCGGATCCGGGTCACCGGCTGCACGGCCGTGGAGGTCTGCCTGGTCGCCGACGGCTCCGCCGTCGCCTGGCACGACCTGGACCGCTCCGGCACGCACGTGCACGACGTCGCCGGGGGGCTGGCCGTGCTGGCGGCGGCCGGCGGCGTGGCCCTCACGGCCGACGGCGGACCGCTGCGGCTGGACCCCGACACCGAGGCGCTCATCCGCTTCGCGGCCGCCGGCACCGTCGAGGCGGCCGGGGAGCTGATCGCCGCCGTCGGCCGCCGCTGACCTCAGCCCAGCGGGCGGCCCAGCATCACCGTGTTGCCCGCCGGGTCCGCCACGGTGGCCAGCCGGAACGCCCCGTTCGGGGTCGTGGACGCCGTCATCTCGATGCCGCGCCCGGCCACCTCGGCGACGCGCGCGTCGACGTCGTCGACGCCCAGCACCACCGTGCTCCCGCCGGCCGCCTCGGCGTTGCCGAACACCTGCACGGCGCCGCCCGTGGCGAGCTGCCACTCGGCACAGGACTCCATCGGCCGGCGGTCGGGACCGCGGCCGAAGAAGCGCTCGTACCAGGCCGCGGCGGTGGGGAAGTCGTCGACCATCAGGACAGAGAGGACGCCGGTGAACTCCATGCAGGGGTGACCGGGCGGCGACCCGGGACTGAGCGGTGCCGCGGTCAGTCCCGTGCGGCCGCCGCCTCCTCCGCTGCCTCCTCGGCCTCGGCCGCCCGTGCCGCGGCGAGCAGCGCCTCCCGCTCGTGCATGGTCGTCCGCTGCCGGCCCCGGGTGGCGCCCAGCGCCGTCTCCGCGGCGTCGATCGCCTTCCAGTGGGCCAGCAGCACCGGGTCGGCGCCCTTGGCCCGCAGGGTGCGCACCAGGTCGTCGGGGTCGCCGTGCGGGGTGATCGACCCGGCCTGCACGTCGGCCAGCAGCGTGGCCACGGTCTCCCGGGCGTCGTGCTTGTTGGTGCCGACCACGCCGGTGGGCCCGCGCTTGATCCACCCGGCCACGTACTCGCCGGTCGAGGGGGCGCCGTCGCGCAGCACCCGCCCCGCGTCGTTGGGCACCGTGTTCGACCGGGTGTCCAGCGGCAGGCCGGGCAGCGGCAGCCCGCGGTAGCCCACCGAGCGCACCACCAGGTCTGCCGGCAGCGTCGTGAACTCGCCGGTGCCGGTGGCGCGGCCCTCGTCGTCGACCGCGGTCCGCTCGACCTCGATGCCGGTGACCCGGTCCTCGCCCAGCAGGCGGACCGGCCGGGCGAAGAAGCGCAGGGCGATGGTGGCGCGGCCCGGCTCGGCCACGTTCGGGGCGTAGCCGCGCAGCACCTTGATGTTGCGCGCCTTGAGGCGGTCGGCCGGCGGCGGCTCGTCCTCGCCGGGCAGGTCGCCGCCGTCGACGAGCACGGTCGCGCCGGCGAGATCGCCGAGCTCGTCGAGCTCCTTGGTGGTGAAGCTGGCCTGCGCCGGCCCGCGGCGGCCGAGGACGGTCACCGACTCCACCGGCGCCGCGGCGAGTGCGTCGAGCACGTGCTGGGGCATGTCGGTGGGCTCGAGTTCCTCCGGCGTGCGCACCAGCACGCGGGCGACGTCGAGCGCGACGTTGCCCACCCCGATGACCACCGCGTGGCGCACCCCGGTCAGGGCGGCCTCGATCCGGGCCCGGTCGGCGTCGGGGTGCCCGCAGTACCAGCCGACCAGGTCGGTGGCGGCGATGCTGCCGGCCAGCTCCTCGCCCTCGATGGCCAGCGCGCGGTCGCGCGAGGCGCCGTAGGTGTAGATCACCGCGTCGACGTGGTCGCGCAGCTCGTGCAGGTCGAGGTCGGTGCCGATCTCGACGTTGCCGACGAACCGCACGTGCTCGTGGTCGAGGACGCCGTGGAGGGTGTCGCGCAGCGCCCGCATGCGCAGGTGGTCCGGGGCGATGCCGTGGCGCACCAGGCCGAACGGGGTCGGCAGCCGGTCGATCAGGTCGACCGAGACCGGGACGTCGTCCTGGCGGGTCAGCGCCTCGGCGGCGTAGATCCCCGCGGGCCCGGCGCCGACGATCGCCACCCGGAGGCGGCGGGGGGCGGGTGTGGTGGCAGTCTCCTCGGCGTCCGACATGATCGGCATCCTGACCCGCGCGGGCGGGATGCGCCAACCACCGCTCCGGTCGGCACGCCGTCCGGTGCAGCCGAGGAGGAGCCTCCGTGTCCGTCGTCGTCGTCGCCCACATCCGCCCGCTGCCCGAGCACCTCGACGCCGTCCGGGAGGCCTTCCTGGAGGTCCTCCCCGAGGTGCACGCCGAGCCCGGCTGCGAGCTCTACGCGCTGCACGAGACCGACGGCGTGCTCGTCATGGTCGAGAAGTGGGAGAGCCAGGAGGCGCTGAGCACCCACATGACCGCGCCGGCGCTGGCCGGGCTGGGCCCGAAGCTGGCCGGCAAGGTCGCCGGCGCCCCCGAGGTCGAGGTCCTCACCCCGCTGCCGGTCGGGGCCAAGGGCACCCTCTGACCTCACCGCGGACGGCACTCCGCGGGCGTCGTCCGGACGTCGCCGGCCGGATCCCGCCGGCAACGTCCGGGAGTCACCGGCAGGCTCCGTCGTCCCCTCCCCGGGGGCCCGGGGCTCAGACGGCCTGGCAGACCGGGCACCAGTGCAGGTTGCGGCCCACCATCTCCTGGGTCCGCACCTCGGTGCCGCAGATCCGGCAGGGCAGGCCGGTGCGCCGGTACACGTAGTGCGCGTCCGCCCGGGTGACCGTCCCGCGCCGGCGGGTCCGGTCCTCCGGGCGGGTGGTCACGATCCGGCCGAGCCGGACACCGGAGCGCATGAGGACGACGAGGTCGGCCCACAGCCCGGCCCACTCCTCGGCGCCCACGTCGCGGCCGGGGCGGAACGGCGAGATCCGGTGCCGGAAGAGGATCTCGGCGCGGTAGACGTTGCCGACGCCGGCGAGCACCGACTGGTCCATGAGCAGCGCGCCGACGGCGGTGCGGCTGCCGGCGATCCTCCGGTGGGCCACCGCGCCGTCGCGGCTGCGGGAGCGCAGCGGGTCCGGACCCAGCCGGTCGAGGATCTTGTCGACCTCGGGAGCGGTGAGCACCTCGCAGGCCGTGGCACCGCGCAGGTCGGTCCACACGCCCCCGCCGTCGGCGCCGGGGCCCTCCCACCGCATCCGCAGCGCACCCCGCGGCGGGGGCGGCATGCCGGTACCGGCGGTGTAGCTGCCGTAGAGACCCAGGTGCACGTGCAGGGTGTCGGCGCCGAAGCAGGCGAACAGGTGCTTGCCGTAGGAGGTGACCTCCTCCAGCACCCGGCCGTCGAGCAGCTCCGCGCCGGCGGTGAAGCGCCCCTGCGGGCTGGTGACGTGCACCGGCCGGCCCGCGAACGCCTCCTGCTGGTCGCGGGCCAGCCGGAACAGGGTGTGGCCCTCAGGCACGGCGCACCCGCTCGAACCGGTCGAGTGCGACCTTCCGCTCGTGCGCGTGGTCGACGATCGGCTGGGGATAGCCCGCGGGCACGCCGCCGGGTGCCGTCCACGGCTCGTGCACGTAGCGGGCGTCGAGGTCGCGCAGCTCCGGCACCCACTTCTTGACGTAGGCGCCGTCCGGGTCGAACTTCTTGCCCTGGGTGACGGGGTTGAAGACCCGGTAGTAGGGCGAGGCGTCGGTGCCGGTGCCGGCCACCCACTGCCAGCCGTGGTTGTTGCTCGCGAGGTCGCCGTCGACCAGGTGCTGCATGAAGTAGCGGGCGCCCAGCGTCCACTCCTGGTGCAGGTCCTTGACGAGGAACGAGGCCACGATCATCCGCACCCGGTTGTGCACGTAGGCCTCGCCGAGCAGCTGGCGCATCCCGGCGTCGACGATCGGGAAGCCCGTCCGGCCGGTCTCCCAGGCCGTCACCAGCTCCTCGGCGTGCGGGCCGGAGTCGTAGCCGATGGCCTGCAGCTCGGGGCGCAGGTACTCGCGCGCCGACTCGGGCCGGTGCCACAGCACGTCGGCGTAGAACTCCCGCCAGGCCAGCTCGTCGGTGAACCGGCGCACCGCCTCGCCGTCGCCCTCGCCGGTCAGGTCGGCCAGCAGCGTCCGCGGGTGCACCGTGCCGTACTTGAGGTGCTGCGACAGCCGGCTGGTGCCCTCGCTGCCCGGGGTGTTGCGGCCCTCCGCATATCCGTGCAGCCGCTGCTCGCGGAACCGCTCCCAGGCCTCCAGCGCCGCGGCCTCCCCGGCCGGGGGCAGCTGCGTGCCGCCCAGGTCCTGCTCGGGCGGGAGGTCGCCGGCGGGCAGGGCGCGGCACCAGGCGACGTCGTCGGGCCGCCGCGCCGGGGCGGGCCAGCCGTGCTCGCGCCAGGCGCGGGCGAAGGGGGAGAAGACCTGGAAGGGGGTGCCGTCCCGCTTGGTCACCAGCCCCGGGCCGACGGCGTAGGGCGAGCCGGCCCGGATGAACGCGGTGTCGCCGAGGGCACGCTCGACCGCGGCGTCACGGCGTCGTCCGTACGGGCCGGTGTCGGCCGAGACGTGCACGCCGACCGCCGCCACCTCCCGCGCCACGGACGGGACGACGTCCGCCGGATCGCCCGACCGGACCACCAGCGCCCCGCCGGTCGCATCGCGCAACTCGGCCAGGCAGCGGCGCAGGTACTCCCGGCGCGGGAGGCCCGAGGGGCCCCAGAGCCGTGGGTCGACGACGAACAGCGGCAGCACCTCGCCGCCCCGGCCGGCGGACTCCAGGGCGGCGAGCAGGGCCGGGTGGTCTCCGAGCCGCAGGTCGCGGCGGAACCACAGGAGGCTGGTGGGCACCCGCGCCACGGTATGTCCGTCGCGCGAGGGCTGCAGCGGGGCCGGCCGGGCGGCTACGCCTGGGCGGTGGCCAGCCCGAAGTGCGGGCGGTCGGCCTCGGCGACGAGGTCCACGTAGTCCGGGTGCTGCTGGATGTAGTGCCGGATGAACGAGCAGTACGGCAGGACGTGCAGGCCGCGCTCGCGCGCCGCGTCGAGCACACCGGCGACCAGGACCGATCCGAGACCGCGACCGCCGACACCCGGGTCGATCTCGGTGTGCGGGAGCGTCATGACGCCGTTCTCGACGTGGTAGCTCGCGAGCCCGACGACGCGCTCGCCCAGCCGGATCTCGAAGCGTCCCCGATCAGGGACGTCGACCACACTCGTCTCCATCGTGCTGTGTCCACCTTCCGCTGGCCGCCGGCGCCGTTGCCGGGGCTCCCACTGCGTATCAGAACGGTAACGCCTCGACACCGGCGAACGTCCCGCCGCTGCCCGGTGGGCGCGTCGCGACCGCCGCATCGGGTGACGCATGCCACTCGGACGCGCGGGGACGGCGCGCTCCTGCGCCACCCGGAGACGCGCCCGGCCCGGACGCCCACGGAGGGCGGCCGGGCCGGGCGAGGGGGCCGGGTTACTTGAAGACGTCCTTGACCTTCTCGCCTGCCTGCTTGAGGTTGCCGCTGGCCTGGTCGGCCTGGCCCTCCGCCTGCAGCTCGCGGTCACCGGTCGCCTTGCCCGTGGCCTCCTTGCCCTGTCCGGTGAGGTCCTCGACCTTGTTCTTCATCTTGTCCATCGCACTCATGCCAGGGGGATGCCCGCCCCGCCGTCGGCTCATCCGCGCCGGCCGGCTTCGTCACGAGATCGCAAGATGCCGACCCGGGCATGCTCGGCACGTGTCACATCCGCGGGCCCGGCGGTGCTCTCCCTGATGTGGACCTCGTACAGCAGCGGTGGACGGCGCCACCCGCCGCCGTCCCGGCCCCGCGGGTGGGCGTGAGGGAGCGGGCCGGGGGGATCCGGCCCGACCTCGAGGAGGTCTTCCGGGCCGACTACCCGCGGGTGGTCGGCGTGGCCGCCCGCGTGCTCGGCTCCCGCGACCAGGCCGAGGACGTCGCGCAGGAGGTGTTCCTCGCCTTCGGCCGCTCCGCGGTGCCGGCCGGCGAGGCCGCCGGCTGGCTCACGGTGGCCGCCGCGCACACCGCGCTGAACCTGCTGCGGTCCGGCCGGCGCCGCAGCGCCCGCGAGGAGGTCGTCGGCCGCGACCAGCCGGTCGAGGCCCCCGACGTCGCGGACGCCGTCGTCGCCCGGGCGGAGCACGGCCGGGTGCGGGCCGCGCTCGCCCGGCTGCCGCGCAGGCAGGCGGTCGCCCTCGTCCTGCGCCACAGCGGCCTGAGCTACGACGAGGTGGCCGCCGCCCTCGACCTGTCCCCCGGCAGCGTCGGCACCACGGTGCGACGTGCCGAGTCCCGCCTGCGGAAGGAGCTGGACCGCGATGCGTCATCCCACTGAGGGCGTGCTGCGCCGGCTGGTCGACGAGCCGGCCGGCGTCGCCGACCACGACCGTGCCCACGTCGCCGGCTGCGCGACGTGCCTGGCCGGCCTGGAGTCCGCCCGTGCCGACGCGCGGACGGCGGCCGTGGTGCTCGGCACCGGTGCCCCCGCCGTCGACGTGGAGGCGGGATGGGCCCGGCTCACCGCCGCGGCGCCGGCCCGGGCGGCGTCGGTCCCGGCGCGCCGCCGCAGCTGGGCGCCCGCGCTGCGCCGCCCCGCGGTCGCGGCCCTGGGCGCGGTCGTCGTCCTCTCCGGTGCAGGCGTGGCGGCGGCCAACGACTGGCTGCCGGTGTTCCGCACCGAGCAGGTGCAGCCCGTGCTCCTGGCCGAGGACGAGCTCGTCGCGCTGCCCGACCTGTCGGCCTTCGGCGACGTCGAGGTCACCGGCGAGGGCGAGCCGGCCGAGGTGCCCGACGCCGCCACCGCGGAGGAGCGGACCGGGCTGGCCGTGCCCGGGGTCGGCGACCTCCCGACGGGCGTGGACGGCGACCCGGAGCACCTGGTGGTCGACCGGCTCGAGGCGGTCTTCACGTTCTCGGCGGAGCAGGCGGCGGCGACCGCGGCCGCCGAGGGCGAGGAGCTGCCGGCCCCGCCGCCGGGGCTCGACGGCAGCCGGATCCGGCTGCAGGCCGGACCGGCGGTCGCCGCGGTGTGGACCCAGGACTCCGGGCTGCCGGTGTTCGCCGTGGGCCGGGCGGTCGCCCCCACCGCCGACTCCGACGGGGTGCCGTTCGAGGTGGTCCGCGACTACCTGCTGTCGCTGCCCGGGATGCCCGACCGGGTCGCCGACCAGCTGCGCGACTTCTCCGCCGACGCGCGGACGCTGCCGCTCCCGGTGCCGGCGGAGATGGTCACGGCCTCCACCGCCGAGGTCGACGGCGTCGAGGCCACGGTGCTCGAGTCCCGCGACGGCGCCATGGCCGGGGTGGTGTGGGTGCGCGACGGGGTCATCACCGGTGTCGCCGGTGCGGTGAGCACCGACGAGGTGCTCGCCGTGGCCCGGTCGCTGCGCTGACGATGGCAGCCGAGGACATGACGGTCGGGGACACGCGTACGGCCGCGCAGCTCGTCGCGGAGCTGCCGGACTCACCGGCCGTGTGGTGCTCGGGCCTGCGCAAGCGGTACCGGCGCCGCACCGCGGTCGACGGCGTCTCCTTCGCCGTCGGCCGCGGCGAGGTGGTCGGCCTGCTGGGCCCGAACGGCGCGGGCAAGACCAGCGTCATCAAGATGCTGCTGGGCCTGGTCCACCCCGACGCCGGCGAGGTGATGGTGCTGGGCCGGCCGGGCAGCGACCCGATGTCGCGGGCCCGGGTCGGTTACCTGCCCGAGCTCTTCCGCTACCAGCCGTGGCTCACCGCCACCGAGGTGCTGGCGCTGCACGCCCGGCTGGCACGCGTGCGGATGACCGACGGCGACAGCCACGACCGGCTGGCCGCGGTGGGCCTGGAGGGGCGGGCCGGCGACCGCGTCGGCGGGTTCTCCAAGGGCATGCAGCAGCGGCTGGGCCTGGCCGTGGCGCTGGTCGGCCGCCCCGAGCTCGTGGTGCTCGACGAGCCGACCAGCGCGCTGGACCCGATCGGCCGCGTCGACGTGCGGGACCTCGTGCTCTCGCTCAAGGAGCAGGGCGTGGCGGTGCTGCTGAACTCGCACCTCATCGGTGAGGTGGAACGGGTCTGCGACCGGGTGGTCATCCTCGACGCCGGCCGGGTCGCCGCGGCCGGCACGCTGGAGGAGCTGCTCGGCCGGCGGGAGGTGCGGATGCACCTGACCGGCGTCGACGGCCGCGCCGAGGCGCGGCTGCGCGCGGCCGGCGAGGTGTCGGCGAGCCGGGACCGCTACACCGTGGTGCTGCCGGCCGACGACGACGGCGCGACCGTGCCGGCCCTCGTCGCCGACCTCGTCGCGCTCGGGGTCGGGGTGCACGCCGTCGAGCCGGCCCGGATCAGCCTCGAGGAACGGCTGCTCGGGATCCTCCGGGCCGGGCACCCCGGGGAGGGCCACCGGTGACCGTGCTGACCATCGCCCGGCTGACGGTCCGCGAGGCCGCGCGCCGGCGGGTGCTGTGGGCGCTGGCCGTCCTCACCCTGGCGCTGCTGACGCTCAGCGGCTGGGGGTTCTCCCGGCTGACCGGGCTGGACACCGAGTTCGGCGACCTCACCTCCGGCCAGGCGCGGCTGATCGCCTCCCAGCTGCTCAACCTGGTGATGTTCGGGCTGAGCCTCATCGCCGCGCTCGGCACCGCCTTCCTCGCCGGGCCCACCGTGGCCGGGGAGGTCGAGTCCGGCATGGCGCTGTCGGTGCTGGCCCGCCCGGTGCGGCGCTCGGCGGTGCTGCTCGGCAAGTGGCTGGGGCTGGTCACCGTCGGCTGCGGCTACGTGGTGGTGGCCGGGCTCGCGCAGTTCCTGGTCGTGCGGTGGGCGGTCGGCTACTGGCCGCCCGACCCGGCGGCGGGCCTGGCCCTGCTGGCCGCGCAGACGATCGCCCTGCTCACCCTCGGGCTGCTGCTGTCCAGCGTCATCTCCCCGATGGCGTCCGGGGTGGTCGCGGTCGGGCTCTTCGGCGCCACCTGGGTCGCGGGCATCGTCGGGAACGTCGGGCAGGTGCTCGGCAACGAGGGGGTGGAGCGGGTCGGCACCGTGTCGCGCGCGCTGCTGCCCACCGACGGGCTGTGGCGCGGCGCGATGCACGCGTTCCAGGACCCGTCCGCGCTGGCCACGATGGGGGCGGAGGGTGCCGGCTTCCCGTTCCTCAGCGAGGCGCCGCTCGCCGTGGCGTACCTGCTGTGGGCGGTCTTCTGGGTCGCGATGGTGTGGGGCCTGACCGCGCTCGTGCTGAGCCGCCGCGACGTCTGACCGGGGACGAGGCCGTCAGGGCGCGGGTGCCGAGGTGGCGCTGCGGTTCGCGGTCGGCGGACGCCAGCCGGTCGTGTCCCGGCGCGGCGGCAGCGGCCGGGCCGGCAGCGGGTCGGGCTCGGGGAGCAGGGCGCCGCGGTCGGGGGCGA
Organism: Blastococcus sp. CPCC 205250; assembly: GCF_019799925.1. Classification (GTDB taxonomy): domain Bacteria; phylum Actinomycetota; class Actinomycetes; order Mycobacteriales; family Geodermatophilaceae; genus Trujillonella. Next base: position 188,432 of record NZ_JABGCG010000001.1, read on the forward strand.
GGTCGGCGCGGTCCACCGCGATCGAGTCGAAGACGCCGTCGACCAGGGGCCGTACGAGGTCCGGCCGGCGGGCCCGGACGCTGTCGGTGCCGGTGTCGACCAGGAAGACGCACGGGGTGCTGGCCGGGGACCCCAGGTAGGGCTGCGACGTCGCGCCGGGCATCGGCTCCCAGGGCAGCCCCATGAACCGGAGCAGCCGGAGGACGCGGTCGTCCAGGATCGCGACCAGGCCCGGGACGCGGCAGTCCAGCGCGTACCGGCCGATCGCGAAGCACAGCGCGAGGCTGAGCTCGGCCCCGGCGCGGCCGGCGCGGAAGCGCGGGTCCACCGCGAGGGTGGCGACGTCCCAGACCGGGCGGCCGGTGAGCCCCGTCGCCGCCAGGACCTCCCGCGCGGTCAGGTGCCACGGGTCGCCGGCGACGTCGGTCAGCGTCTTCACCTCGCCGTCGTCGTCCGGGAGGACGAACCGGGCGGCGCCGAGGGCCGAGCCGTCCGCCTCGTCGAGGACGGCGACGAAGCGCGACCGGCCGTCGTAGGGGCCGTACTCCTGCTCCATCACCTCCGGCGTGTTGCCGAAGGCCTGCAGGAACACCCGCTCCTCGACCCGCCGGGCGGCGTCGCGCTCGGCCGGCGTGTGGGCGATCAGCAGGCGCAGCCCCATCTCAGAAGGACTTCGCGACGATCGTGCGGGCGGCGAAGAACTCCCGGGTGAAGGCCACGGCGGTGCCGACCTCGAAGGCCTTGCAGGTGTAGACGTCCACGGAGAAGAACAGCCGCGGCTGCTCCCAGGCGTAGAAGTGGGCGCCCGAGGTCTCCCAGTGGATCCAGCCGGCCCAGCCGTAGAGGTCCGAGCGGTGCGTCACCGGCTCGAGCAGCTGCACCATGTCGACCTCGCGGGACAGCGCCGACAGGTAGTGCCGGATCTGCGCGTCGTCGACCGGCGCGGCCGGCACGCCCTCGATCACCAGCCGCTGGCGGAGGATCTCCGGGGCGAGGTCGTGCCACTCCTCGGTCGACGCCTGCTGGGCCTGGCGGTTCGCGTTCCGGACCAGGTGCGGGCGGACGAGCTCACGGGCCGAGTGGGAGGGCGTCACTCGATCATGGTCAGGGACCGCTACGGAGAGCGCGCGTTCATTGACGGCGTGTCGCCTAAGCGGTCCGTGAACGGCCGGTTCCGCCAGGTCAGGACGAGGCGACCTCGCGGCCGAGTTCGGGCAGCAGCGTCACGTCGAGCAGGCCCGAGTCCGACGCGTTGAGCCAGGTCAGGAAGTCGGCGACGGGCATCGGGCGGGCGATCGCGTAGCCCTGGGCGACGTCGCAGCCGAGCCGGGCCAGCGCGGCGCTGGTGGCGAGGGTCTCCACGCCCTCGGCGACCAGGCTCAGGCCGAGCTCGTGCGCGAGCGCGACCGTGTGCTGCACGATCGCCGCGGCCCGGGGGTCGCGGTCGACGTCGGCGGTGAGCGACCGGTCGAGCTTCAGCTCGTCGGCGGGCAGGTGCCGCAGGTAGGCCAGGGAGCTGTAGCCCGTGCCGTAGTCGTCGATCGACGTCCGCACGCCGAGCCGGCGCAGGTCGCCCAGCACGGTGCGACCGCGCTCGGGGTCGGCCATGAGGGTGTCCTCGACCAGCTCGAGGGTCAGCGCCTCCATGGGCAGGCCGTGGCGGGCCAGCGCGGCCGCGACCTTCTCGGGCAGGTCGAGGTCGGTGACGTTGGCCGCCGACAGGTTCACCGAGACCGGCACCCGGCGGTCGTGCCACCAGCGGCCGGCCGCCGCCAGGGCCAGCTCCAGCACCCGGTCGGTGAGCGGGCGCAGCAGGCCGGCCTGCTCGGCGGCGGGCAGCAGGTGGGCGGGGGAGAGGACGCCGCGGCGGGGGTGGTTCCAGCGGATGAGGGCCTCGGCGCCGACGACCTCGCCGTCGCCCAGGCTCATCTGCGGCTGCAGGTAGACGACGAGCTCGTCGCCGGCCAGCGCCGTCCGCAGCTCCTCCATGGTGCGCAGCCGGTCGCTGCCGGCCGTGCCCGTGACCGGGTCGGGGACGTAGACGTGCACGCCCTCGCGGGCGCTCTTCGCGCTGTACATGGCGACGTCGGCGCAGTGCAGCAGCTCCTGCACGGTCCGCGCCGGCTGCGGTGTCGTGGCGACGCCGATGCTGACCCCGACGTGCAGCCGGACGCCGGTGACCGTGAACGGCTCGAGCAGCAGCGCGCGCAGGCGCTCGGCGAGGGCCTGCGCCTCCTGCACGCCCGTCTCGGGCAGCAGGACGGCGAACTCGTCGCCGCCGAGCCGGGCGAGGACGTCGTCGCGGCGCAGGCAGCCGCTCAGCCGGGGGCCGACCAGGCGCAGCAGCTCGTCGCCGGCGGAGTGGCCGAGGCTGTCGTTGACCTCCTTGAACCCGTCGAGGTCCAGCAGCAGGAAGGCGGCGGGCCGGTCGGGCGTGGAGGAGGCGGTGACCTGCTGCGCGCGCTGGAGCAGGGCGCGGCGGTTGGGCAGGCCGGTGAGCTCGTCGGTCCGGGCCTCCCGCTGCACCTGGTTGAAGCTGCGGACCTCGTGGAAGGTCACGCCGATCCGGGCGATGCCGGCCAGGACGCAGGCGATGGCCAGCCACGCGGAGACGGCGGGCATGGGGTGCGTCCAGCCGGACCCGAGGACGACGAGGCTGGCCATGATGCAGGCGAGGGGCACGGCGAGCAGCCGCCAGCCCAGGCGGGAGCCGTTGCCGCGGTCGACCGGGGCCAGCCGCTCGCGGGCCCCGACGGCGGCCGCGGCGACCAGCACGACGCCGACCAGCCAGCCCAGCTCCAGCGGGCCGCCGTCGACGTACTCCTTGCGGACCTTGAGGGTGAACAGGACGACGTCCGAGGCGCTGATGGCGCACAGGCCCAGGCCGAGCAGGAACAGGGTGCGGTCCAGCCGCATGCCCAGGATGGCGCCGACCGCGACCAGCACGCCGAGGAGCAGCACCGTCGTCGTCGGGGCGAACAGGTCGACTGCCGCGACGTGCGGGTCCCCGGGCGCCGGGTAGAGGTACGGGCCGAGGAGGAAGGCGACGCCGGCGGAGAGGGTGCCGAGCGCGCCGATGATCCCGTCGAGCCACATGCTCGAGTGGAACCTCGGCACGCGCGCCCGGATGAACACGAACAGCGGCACGTACATCGTCAGGTACGCCGCGAAGGACACCGCGGTGGACAGCGTGGACGCCGTCCCGTTGCCCTCGAGCCCGGCGGACAGCACGCGCAGCGCGTTGCCGATCGCGCCGAGGGTCAGCGCGACGGCCAGGCCGATCCAGGCGACGCGGTCGGCCGGCACGCGGCGGGCGGCGGCCAGGCTCGCCGCGGCGGCAGCCAGGTAGGGCAGGTTGTAGAGGACGACGTCGTAGGTCCGGTCCCACGCCGCGCCGTCCGGGCGGCTCCCGATGCCGGTGGCGAACAGCGCGGTCAGCGCGATCGTCAGGTACAGCGGGAGGAGGGGTCGCCGAGGCGCGGGGATGCGCCGGTGCTGCCTCTCCATGGCCGTGTCATCGGCCGGTCGGCGCCGGGACTCGAGCCCTGACCCGTCCCCCCTCACCCCGGCGGGTGAGGAGGGGGGTCGTGCCGGCCGGGCACCCGCCCGCGCAGGTGGGCGGGTGCCCGGGGAGCCTCCTGCCGTTCCGCCGTGCCGCGGGTCTGCGGGCGTCATGCCCCGGAGGAGAGGACCCCGCGGCGTTCCAGCAGCACCTGGACCACGAAGAAGTGCCGGTGGACCTCCGTGGTCTGCCGCGCCAGCGACGGCGGCGGACCTGCCCGCAACCGCCGGCACACCTCCGCCGTCAGCTGCTCGGCGACGTCCGTCGAGGGCGTCTGACCACGCAAGCGGCGGTAGACGTCGAACCACCCGTCCGGCAGGGCGCTCGGCGCCGCTGCCTGCGGCGCGGCCGCCGGTCGCCGCCCGGTCCTCCGGTTCACCCGCACGACTCACCCCGTTGACGCGTCCCGCCGGCGTCGCCGGGGCTGGGGCGACCTTGCTGGGGCAGGCTATCCCGGCGCCGACGGGGCAGCGAACCGGAGCGGGGTCACCCGAGCGGCGGCCGCAGCGAGCCGTCGATGACCCGTGCCACCACCGCGCGCAGCGGGGCGCCGGTCCTCCGTGCGTGCGAGCGGATCATGTCGAACGCGCTGTCGATGTCGGTGCCGGCGCGCTCGGCGATGATGCCCTTCGCCTGCTCGATCAGCACCCGGCTGTGCAGCGCCGACTGCAGCTGCTCGGCCAGCATGCTGCTCGCGCTGACGGCGCGCTGCTGCAGGATGCCGACGGTCGCGACGTCCGCCAGGGCCCGGACCAGTTTCATCTCGGCGTCGGTCAGGGGCCCGGGTTCGGCGCGGAAGACGTTGAGCGCTCCGATCACCTCGTTCCGCAGGCGCATGGGCACGGCCTGGGCCGAGGCGAAGCCGGCCTCGGCGAGCCGGGGCGTGAACCCCGGCCACGAGGCGCGCATCTCCGCCGGGCTGTCCCGGGTGACCGCGCGGCCGGTCCGGAAGGCGTCCAGGCAGGGACCCTCGTCGTTCTGGACCTCGAACAGCTCGACCAGCCGGGTGGCGTGGCTGGAGGACGCCAGCACCTCCAGGCCTCCGCGCTGGTCGCTGAGCATGATCCCGCCGGCCTGGGCGCCGACCAGGGTCACCGCCCGGTCGACCACGGTGCTGAGGAACTCCACCAGGTCGAAGTCGTCCACGAGGGTGTCGGCCAGCTCGACGAAGGCGTCGGCGATCAGCAGTTCCCGGTCAGTCATGAGGGGACGGGCCTTCCCGGGGATCAGGGTCACCCGGAGGTGGCCGAGGAGTCGTGGACGTACCCGCCTCGCTGTCGTCGAAGCGCAACCGGCGTGCCACCACGTCGGCCGCGACCTCCAGCAGGGGGCGTTCTGCCGTGAACGCGTGGGCGCGCAGCCGCACGAGCGCCACGTCGGGGCTGGTGTCCAGCTGGACGGAGACCATCCCGGCGGCCTGCAGGACGACGGCCCGGCGGCCGACCGCGTCGGCCAGGGCGGGCGGCAGGGGAGGGTCGTCCCGGTCCCCGTCGCCTCCGGACGACGGGTCGGCGCCGGCTCGGAACGCCGACCCGTCGGCGTCCTGCAGGTGCAGCAGGACGGCCGTCGCGGCGTCGGCGTAGGAGCCGGCGCACGACAGCTGTTCGTCGGTGAGCTCGCCGCGCGAGCCCCGGTAGAGGTCGAGGACGCCGATCCCGGCCACCCCGACCTGGAGCGGGAAGGTGAAGACGGCGCGCACACCGTCCTCGAGGGCCCCTGCGGCGAAGGCCGGCCACCGGTGCGGCCCGGTCGCCCGTACGTCGGGGACGAGCACCGGGGCCCCCGAGCGTGCCGCCTCGCGGCACGGCCCCTCACCGAGGGCGAACTGGAGGTCCTCCATGCGCTGGGCGAGGGCGCCGCTGACGGCGACGGTGCCACCGACCCCGTCGGGGCTCATCAGCGCCAGCCCGACACCGGACACCGACGTGCTGTCGCGGCACGACTCGACCAGCGCGCGCGGCCATCCCGACGCCGGTCCGCCCGCGGCGAGCCCGGCGAGGATCCGGGCGGTGCGCACGCCGCCTGTACCTGGGGGGTGGGGGAGCATGGCCGCCTCGCGTGAGGATCAGAGGGGCCAGGTCCAGGACCGCCCGGCGGTGATCGCCGGATCGACACTCGTCTCACCGCGACGGTAGCACCGCCGGCGGCGGCCTCCGGCGCGCTCGTCCCGTCTGGCACGGCACCCCTGGCTTCGGTAGCGTTCGGGCACCTCCTCGAGGCATCTGGACATCTCGCCCCGGACCCGGCGACCTTTCTGAGGACCGGGCATGTCCCCGAACGACCCGAGATCCGACGTCGCCGACCGCTCGACGCCGGAGGCACCTGCCGTCCGAGTCACCTCCGACCTCCCGGGGTCCGTGACGCTCGCGGTCACCGGCGACCTGGACACCGCGGGGACCCCGGTCCTGCGGGCAGCCCTGCGGGCGGCCGCCGACGCCGACCACCGCCAGGTGACCGTCGACCTGTGCGACGTCACCTTCGTCGGGGTGTCGGCGCTGCGCGCACTGCTGGAGACGCACGCCGACAGCCGCGCCCGGGGGAGGGCGCTGCGCATCGTCGTCGCCACGACGCACCCGCTGCGCCTGCTGACCGGCGTCGGGCTCGAGCAGGTGACGCAGCTCCGGACCGCGCCGGGGGGCGGGGGATCGGCGTCCCGGTCCCGCCCGGACGTGCGGCCGCACGCGGTGTCCGTCGTCCGCCGGCACCTGAGCCTGCTCGTGCCCGCGCCGGCCGAGGGCTCCCCGGCGTCCGCGGCCCCGCCGTCGTCGGACCCCGCCCTCGTCCTGGTGCACTGGGCGACGTCCTGGACCGCCTGCGAGGACGTGCCGACCGTGGCCGGCGCGGTCGTCGCGCAGGCCCTGCGGTCGCTCGCCGCGGTGGAGCAGGCCGCGGTCGAGGTCCTCGACGGGCCGGACCAGGAGGGCTGGTGGGGGGCTGCCGAGCGGGGAGGCGCCGCACGGGGAGGCGTCGGTGCGAGCCGGTCGGCTGCGGTCGCGGCCCTCACGACCGGTGCCCGGGGGAGCATCCTGACGATGCGACTCGGTGCTGCGGGCGCCCCGGCGGTGGGGTCCCTGACCGTCTCGTCGGCGTCGCTGGACGCCTTCGACCCGGACACCTGGCGGGAGGCGCACTTCTTCGCCGCACTCGCCGCGGATGTCGTCGCGGGCGCCCGCCACCGGCACCACATGGCGCTCGCGATCGCGCACCGGGACACCATCGGCCAGGCCAAGGGGATGCTCATGGAGCGCTACGGGCTGACCGCCGACCGGGCCTTCGCCGCGCTCACGCGCGTCTCGTCGACCAGGAACACCAAGCTGCGCGACGTGGCCGAGTCGCTCATCCGCACCGGCCAGCTCTGACGCGACGGGGGGACCTCCGCGGGGGGAGGCCCCCGCCGGCCCTCTGCGCCTGCCGTCAGGCGCGTTCGGGTCCCGCGGTGTCCGGCACTTCCCGGGGGCCGGCCTCGTCGGGGCGCGGGCGGTCCTGGCGGTGCAGGCGGATGGCGACCAGGGCGACGTCGTCCTCGGGCCGGGTGTCGACCAGCTGCTCGATGAGCTGGTCGCACAGCTCGTCCAGGGAACGGTCGGCCAGCTGCGCGGCGGCGGCCCGCAGCCGGGCCATGCCGCGGTCCAGGTCGGCGTCCCGGCGCTCGATGAGCCCGTCGGTGTACAGCAGGACGGTGGTGTTGCGGTCGAGACTGATGACCGACTCGGTGCGCTTGGCCGTGGGGTCGACGCCGAGCATGAGGTCGCCGCGCCAGCCGGCCAGCTCGGCGATCGTGCCGTCGGGGTGGATGACCAGCGGTGGCGGGTGGCCGGCGTTGGCCCAGCGCATGCGGGTGACGCCGCGCTCGCGATCGGCCGGGCTCTGCTCGAAGCGGGCGAGGGCCACGGTCGCGTAGGTGTGCAGCTGCAACTGCCTCATCGCGGCGTCGAGCTGGTCGAGGACGGTGCCGGGGCCGGCGTCACCGGTGACCGCGATCCCGCGCAGCATGCTCCGCAGCTGCCCCATCGACGCCGCCGCGGCGGTGTCGTGGCCGACGACGTCACCGATGACCAGCGTCGTGGCGCCGTCGGGCTGGACGAAGGCGTCGTACCAGTCGCCGCCGACCCGGGCGGCCTCCGCGGCGGGCAGGTACCGCACGACGATCTGGGCGTGGTCGGGCTCCGGCGGCGCGGTCAGCATGCTGCGCTGGAGCTCCTGGGCCAGCTGCCGTTGCTGCTCGTACAGCCGGGCGTTGTCCAGCGCGAGGCCGGCCCGCTCGGCCACCTCGGTGCCGGTCGCGAGGTCGGCGGGATCCGCCGGCCGGTGCCGGTCGTGGCCCAGGGTCAGCGCGCCCAGCACCCGGGTCCGGCCGCGGATGGGCACCACGGTCAGGCGGCCGGGGGCCAGCGCCCGGAGCGCGGTCCGGGCGGCTCCGGTGGCGACCGTCCCGAGCGCCGGACCGGTCAGCTCGTTGGCGGGCACCGTGACCACGTCGCCGGTCGTGACCGCCCGGAGCAAGGGGGCGGTGGTCGGGGCCGACTCCTGGGAGGCCTCGGCGAAGCGCTGCACCAGCACGGTCCTGGCCGGCTCGACGTGCCAGCCGCCGGCGTCCCGGAGGCTGCCGTCGGCCTTGACGAGGGTGATGGTCGCCCAGCTCGCCAAGGCCGGCACCAGCAGGCGGGGGATGCGGGAGACGGCGGCCGGGGCGTTCAGCGTGCCGACCAGCTCGTCGCTGACCCGGGCCAGGACCGCGAGCCGTTCGGCTGCCTGGCGGCGGGCGGTCACCTCGGAGAAGTACAGCCACAGCCCGTGCGGGGTCGGTACCGCCCGCACCTCGAACCACTGGTTCAGCGGCTCGGGGTAGTAGGCGTCCACGGTCTGCGGCTCGCCGGTGGCGACGGCCGTCCGGTAGACGCGGCCGAACTCGTTGTCGACGTTCGGCGGGAACGCCTCCCAGTAGGACCTGCCCACGAGCTCGGCGCGCGTGTAGCCGACCATCGCCTCGGCCGCGGCGTTGAGGTAGCGGACCACCCAGTCGGTGTCGAGCTCGATCAGCCCGATCGGCATGCTCTCCAGCGTCTGGGTGTCGGCGGGCTGACTCCCGTCCTCCTCGCCGTCGGTACGCCACCAGCGCGCCATGCGACCTCTTCCCGAACCGTCACTCCACCTGCGTACTTGATGACTTTATCAACCGTTCGAACAGCCTCGTGCCCGGTAGGATGGCCGTATGCCGTTCACTCCCGGCCGACCGCTGGCCGAGGCCAAGGCGGACCTGTTCAAGGCGCTGGCGCATCCGGCGCGCATCCGGGTGCTGGAGCTGCTGGCCGAGGGTGAGCAGACGATCGGGGAGCTCGCTGCAGGGACCGGACTCGAGCTGTCGCACCTGTCCCAGCAGGTCACCGTCCTGCGCAAGGCCGGCATCGTCGACAGCCGGCGGGTCGGGAACAACGTCATCTGCTCGCTGGCCGACCCGCAGACGGCGGAGCTGCTGGCGGTCGCCCGGCGGATGCTGACCGCGCACCTGCGGCAGCGGCAGGCGCTGCTCGAGGTGCTCGACGGCACCCAGGACGCCGTGGCGCTGGCCGACTCGGCGCGTCCGCTCGCGCCGGCTCCGACGAGCTAGGACCGGGATCGCCGACCCGGGCGATCCCAGGCGCCGGTCCGACGGCTCACTCGAGAAGCCGATAGGGCCGCTGAGCTGCGGTTCTATGAGTGCCCCCGGCAGGATTCGAACCTGCGACACACGGTTTAGGAAACCGATGCTCTATCCCCTGAGCTACGGGGGCGCGGCCGTCACGATCCCACAGCCGCACACCGGTCCCGGAACGGACTCCTCGACACGGTCGCGGTCGGGTGGGGGCGCGCCCGAGGGCGACGCCGGGCCGGCCGGCCGCACTACCGTTCGGACCATGCCCGGGGTGCTGGCGGCCGTCGCCCTCGTGGTCGTGCTCGCCCTCGTGATCGTGTGGGTCACCTGGCCCGAACGGCGGCTGTGGTCGCTGGTGGCGACCGAGCGGCCCGCCCTGCCCCGGCGCGAGCGGGCCCGGATGGCCGAGGCCGTCGCCGCGGCCCGCTGGGCACCGGCCCACGACGAGGTCGACGGGCGGACGCGGGTCCTGCTGCGCCGCTCCTGCACCGGCCTGGACGGACTGCCCGTCGTCCTCGAGGAGCGGGTGTTCGGCGAGTTCGCGGCCGACGACCCGGCCTGGGAGGCGCTGTTCACCGAGGCGATGGCAGGAGCGCGCTTCCGCTGCCGGTACCTCAACGCCGAGGAGGGCATGGGCTGACGCCCCGATCGGCGGCGCGCGACCGGATCGCGGGGGACCATGGCGGGGTGACCTCCGCGCCCCCGGCCGTCGACGACGCCGTCCCCGCCACGGCACTGGGTGAGCTGGCCGACCTCGTGGGTGACGGGGACGTGCTGGTCCTCTCCGGCGCGGGCCTGTCGACCGACTCCGGCATCCCCGACTACCGCGGGGCCAGCGGCTCCCTGCGCCGGCACACCCCGATGACGTGGCAGACCTTCCGCCGGGACCCGCGCGGCCGGCACCGCTACTGGGCGCGCAGCTACGTCGGCTGGCGGCAGATGCACCGGGCGCGGCCCAACGCCGGCCACCGGGCGGTCGCCGACCTGCAGGCCGCCGGGCTGCTCAGCGGCGTCATCACGCAGAACGTCGACGGCCTGCACCAGGCCGCCGGCGCGCGGGACGTGGTGGAGCTGCACGGCGGGCTGGACCGGACGATCTGCCTGGAGTGCGGCGACGTCGCCTCCCGGGTGGACCTGGACGTGCGGCTGCGCGCGGCCAACCCCGACTTCGGGCCGCGGGCCGACGAGGTCAACCCCGACGGCGACGCCGAGCTGCCCGACGAGGTGCTCGACGGCTTCGTCATGGTCGACTGCCTGGCCTGCGGGGGCGGTCCGCTCAAGCCCGACGTCGTCTTCTTCGGCGAGACCGTGCCGCGGGACCGGGTGGACGGCTGCTTCCGGCTGCTCGAGGGCTCCGGCAGCCTGCTCGTGCTGGGCTCCTCCCTGACGGTGATGAGCGGCTACCGGTTCGTGCTGCGCGCCGCCGAGCTCGGCATCCCGGTCGGCGCGGTCAACCTCGGACCGACCCGCGGCGACGCCAAGGTCGACGTCAAGGTCGACGCCCCGCTGGGCGCGGTGCTGCCCGAGCTCGTGACCCGCCTGACGTGACCCGCGAGGTCGAGCGCACCGGCGACGGCCGCTGGATCGTCGTCGACGGCCGCCGCTGGCGGACCGCCGACCCGGCGCTGCCCGACGACGTGCGGGCCCGGCTGCTGCACCACCTCGGCGTCGGCCGCTCCGGGGTCCGTGCCGCCGGCCGGGCCGACGACGCGGCGGCGGTGGCCGCCGCCCGCGCCCGGGTGCAGCTGGCCAAGACCGGGCTCGGGGAGCGCGGCCCGGCATGGTGGGACCAGGACGACGACGCCCGCCGGGCACGCTGGGAGACGGCGCTGCGCGAGCTGGACGCCCTGGACGGGCCACCGCCGACCGGGGCCTGACCGGGCGCGCCCGCCCGGCCTCGGCGAGGATCGAGGCGATGCAGACCTTCCTGCCGGTGCCCGACTTCGTCGAGAGCGCGCGGCTGCTGGACTCGCCCCGGCTGGGCAAGCAGCGCGTGGAGACCCTCCAGGTGCTCCGCGCCCTCGAGCTGCCCGACTACGGCTGGGTCTCCCACCCGGTCGTGCGGATGTGGCGGGGCCGCACCCCGGCGCTGGTCGCCTACGGCCTGGCCTCGGTGCGGGTCTGGCGGGAGCGCGGCTTCGCCGACAGCACGTACACGCTCATCGGCGAGTTCGCGCCCGAGGTCGTCGACGCCTCCCAGGAGGAGCTCGCGGCCGCGGGCCTGCTGCCCTCCTGGCTGGGCGACCCGGCGCTGCACCTGTCGCACCGGTCGAACCTGCTGGCCAAGGACCCGGACTTCTACCGGCCGCTGTTCGCCGAGCGGTTCGGCTCCGAGCCCGACGACCTGCCCTACCTGTGGCCCGAGCCCGACGACCTGCCCCCGGCGCCCGAGCCGGACGGGGTGCGGGTGTGGGTGGTGCGCCCCCGCAACCACAACGAGCTCGGCGCCTGCCTGGCCGCCGGTGTGGTCGGGCTGGGCACGCAGTCGGGCATCGACGTCGACGCGACCGGCCTCGCGCCGGCCGAGCTGCGGGCGCTGTCCAAGGAGCTGACCGGTCGGCGCCCGGCCAAGGACCTGCGCCAGCTGTCGACGTTCCTGGACGAGGTCGCGCCCGGTGACCTGGTCGGGCTGCCGATCGAGCGCGGCGCCGGCCTCCTGCTGGGCGAGGTCGTCGGCGACTACGCCTTCGAGGGCCGCGAGCTGTTGCCGCACCGTCGTCCCGCCCGGTGGGACCGCGTCGTCCCGCGCTCGGCGGCCCGGCCACCGGCCACCCTGCAGGACCCGCGGGCGCTGTTCTCCGTCGTCCTGGACCCGGCGTACGTGCCCGGCGCCTGACGCCTCAGCCCTCGCCGCCCTCCGGCGGCAGTGCGGCGTACCTGCCGACGTCGATCGCGGGATCGAGCTCCTCCGGCCCGGACGAGACCACGTCGGCGACCGAGGCCGACCCCTCGATCACCTCCACGGTCAGCCCGCTCGGCACGAAGTTCCCCTGCTCGGGCACTGCCGCCGGCCGCCCGCCCGGGGTGTCCGCCACATGGCCGCACGGCCGGGAGAGGTCGTCGACGAGGTAGCACTGCGCCGTCCCCGCCAGCGTCATGACGTGGGCCAGGTCGGGGTCGCGGTCGACCGAGCTCCGGGGCATCCCGCCCGGGGAGAGGAAGACGTAGACCGGTTGCCCGACCGGGAAGCTGTTCAGCGTGTCCGCGCTGGGGAAGCTGTCGACGAACTCGTCGATCGACTGGTCGCCACGCATGTCCCCGACGATGGCCCGGGCCGCCACGAGGATCGAGCCCCGCTGCTGCTCGGCGACCCTCGCCGGGGCGTCGGCCGCCCGCACCTCCCGGTACACCTCGTCCGGGACGAACTCCCACACCACGAGTGCCGAGGCGAGCTCCTCGTCCTCGGATGAGGCCACGACGACGGGGCCGCCGGCGAAGCGGCCACGGGCGACGACGTAGGACTCCCGGATCAGGTCGGAGGCCGTCGCCGGGGTGTCGTAGGAGGAGTCCACGAGTGACACCGCCGGCAGGTCCGGTCTCACGCGGGTCCGCGGTGGCACAGCCCGCGGCGACGAGACCGCACGCGACCACGACGGCGCCTCGGCGGACCGGCTGCATGCCCGACAGCACGTCCACCGAGACCCATTCGTTCCACGGACGGCGCAGGGGTCAGCCGAACTCGGCGGTCAGCCGCTCCCGCGCCGCGGCCGCGTACGCCGGGCGGGCGGTGGCCAGCACCGCCGTCCAGGCGGCGGCGTGCATGCGGCGCAGCTCCAGCCAGGGCGCGAGGTCGGCGTCCGACGGCGCGCCGGGCACCGCGTCCAGGGCCGCCCGGCCGTCCAGCCGCGAGGTGAGCCGCAGGCACGCCAGGTCCCACTGCCGCGGTCCGGCGCACGCGTCCTCGAGGTCGGTCCACCGCCAGCCGTCGGGTGTGGCCAGCAGGTTGCCCGGGTGGGCGTCGCCGTGCAGGGCGGTCGCCGGGCCGGCCAGCCGCGGCCGCAGCGCGTCCAGCCGCGCCCGGAGGCGGTGGCACTGCGCGGGCGAGGCGCCCCACCGCGTCCCCCCGGCCGCGAACGTGGCGAGGTCGAGCAGCGGCCGGTCCAGCGGCTCGCCGGCGGGCGGGGCCACCTGCGCGAGGGCGGCGTGCAGCTCGGTCAGCGCACGGGCGACGTCGACCGGTCCGGGCCGCTCCGGCCGGACCTCGACGTGCCGCCAGAACGACAGCACCCGGCCGTCGCGGACGTGCGGCCCCGGCGGCACCAGGTCGCTCGGCGGCACGACGGCCGCGCCGGCCGCGGCCAGCTGCCCGGCCAGCGCCACCTCCCGGCCCAACGGCACCGCGGCGTCGGGCCGCAGCTCGGTCGTCAGCGTCGCCACCCGCGCCACCACCGGGGCCGGCGCCAGGTGGACGACGACGTTGATCCCGTCGGAGAGCACCCGCGGGCCGGTGCTCGCCACGCCCGCCTCGGCGGCCACGGTGCGGGCGACGGCGACGGCGACCGCGGCCGCCGCGCTCACGCCTGCGGCAGCGGCACGTTCTGCAGCCGCACCTGACCGCGCGCGACGAGCTTGCCGTCGTCGGCGCGGGTCAGCACGACCTGCCACAGCTGCAGCGTGCGGCCCTGCTGGATGGGCTCGGCGCGCACCGCGAGGCGCCCGGCGGTCATCGGCCGGACGAAGTCGGTGTTGTTGTTGACGCCGACGGCGAACTGGCCGCGGTCGGCGACCGCGGCGCTCGCGCCGATGCTGGCGGCCGACTCGATCACCGTGCAGTAGAGGCCGCCGTGCACCACGCCCCAGGGGGTGTGCTGCTGCGGCCCCGTCTCGACCGTGCCGGTGACCCGGGTGCCGGTGGCCTCGGTGATGTCGAAGGCGGTGGCGGCGACGAAGGGGCTGGCCGAGGTGAGGTCGACTGGCGGCAGCTCGGCGCTCACGCGGCGTCCCAGACGAGGCAGAACGGGTGACCGACCGGGTCGGCGTAGACGCGGAAGTCCCCGCCGCCGCCGGGCAGCTTGCGGGCGCCGAGTGCGAGCACCGCCGGCTCGGCCGCCTCGATGTCGGCCACGTACACGTCGAGGTGGAACTGCTGCGGGCGGTCGGGGTCGGGCCAGTCCGGCGGCTGCAGGTCCGGCGCCTGCTGGAACGCCAGCCGATGCCCCTGCCCGGTGACGACCACCCACTCGTCGCCGGGGCCGCCCTTGCTCACCTCCATCCCCAGCAGCTCGGCGTAGAACGTGGCGAGGGCGTGCGCGTCGGGCGCGTCGAGGACGACGGAGTGCAACTGGCCGATCATGGCTCCCATCCTGGCGGCGGCGTCGCGTCGCGGCCCAGCGGGATCCGGCCAGGAAGCGCATCGATCCGGCCGGGGAGCGGCGGCGGGGGAGCGTGGCGGAGGATCGGACCGTGCCCGACGCCGCCTCCGCCCCCCGCCTCGGCTCGCTGACCTGGCTGCCCGCCGCCGAGCACCCCGAGCTCCTCGGCGCGCCGGTCGCCGCCGCCCTGCCCGCGCTCGGCGACCGGGCCTGGGTCGCGGCCATCGACGAGGACCTCGCCGACACCGCCGCGTTCACCGAGGCCTACGCGGTGCCGCTCGTCGCGTCGGCCAACTGCGTGGTCGTGGCCGCGCGCCGGGCAGGTCAGACGACGCTCGCGGCCTGCCTGGTGCCGGCCACCACGCGTGCGGACGTCAACGGGCTCGTCCGGCGCCACCTCGGCGCCCGCAAGGCGTCGTTCGCGCCGCAGGACGTGGCCGTCGCCGAGAGCGGGATGGCCTACGGCGGCATCACCCCGGTCGGGCTGCCGGAGGGCTGGCTGCTGCTGGTGGACGCGGCGGTGGCCGCCGCCGACCTCGTGGTCGTGGGCTCGGGGACCCGCGGCAGCAAGCTCGCCGTCCCCGGGGCGGTCCTGGCCGCGCTGCCCGGCGCCGAGGTGCTCGAGCACCTGGGCCAGCCCGTGCCGGAGGAGCCCCGGTCGCGCCCGGCCGCCGCGGTCGCGGACCGGGCGCCGGACGACCGCGACGTCGGCTGGGGCGAGCGGCCCCGGGATCCCGGAGACGACGACCGCCGGTACCTGGAGGACCGGCCGCCCCACTGGGGCAGCGACTGACCCGAGGGCAGCGGTCCGCTACAGCTGCCCGGGCAGCGTCGTGGTGCCCGGGCCGGTCGGGTCGGGGCCGGGGCCGGCGCCCTGCTGGGCGCGCAGCAGGTCGCGGATCTCGACCAGCAGTTCGACCTGCGTGGGCTGCGTGGGCCCGGCCTCCTCGCCGCGCTTGCGCCGCTCCATGACCTTCTTCAGCGGCAGGACGACGAGGAAGTAGACGACCGCGGCGGTGATCAGGAAGGTGATCACCGCGTTGACGAAGGCGGCCCAGTCGAAGACCTGGTCGTTGACCGTGAACGTGCCGCCGTCGAGGCCGCCGCCGCCGAAGACGGCGATGAGCGGCTCGAGGAAGGAGGCGGTGAACTGGCTGACGAGGGCCGTGAAGGCGGCGCCGATCACGACGGCGACGGCCAGCTCGACGACGTTGCCGCGCAGCAGGAAGTCCTTGAAGCCCTTGATCATGAGGTGCATCCCCTCACACGGGCACCCTGCGCGTCCAGGCGTGTGCGACGGGTCACGGCGGAGGCAGGCTGAGGGTGAGCGTCGAGGTCGTCGCGGCGGCGGCCAGGTCGGCGGCGGTGGCCGCGTCGACGGCCAGCAGCAGGAGGCCGGCCGCCGGGTCGTCGCCCGGCGGGGCCGCCCGCAGCACCAGCGCGCGTGCGGCGACGACGCGGGCGCGGGGGTCGCCGTCGGTCGTGGCCAGCACGTCGACGTGGTCCCCGGTGCGGGGCAGGGCGCTCACCGCGGCGTCGGCCGTGCGGACCGGGGCGGCGACGGTGCCCGCCGGCAGCAGCGCGGTCAGGCCCGGGCCGACCAGCCGGACGTCGGTGACCGGCTCGCCGGCACGGACCGCGCCGGCCAGCGCCCGCCCCACCAGCTCGTCGGGATCGGCGGCCGCACCGCCGGGAGCCGTGGGCAGGCGGGTGACGGCGAGGTCGGCGGCGGTGAGGACCGTGCCGGCGGGCAGGTCGGCCGCGGCGGTCACCACGGGCGCGGGCGGGGCCGGGCCTCCGGCGGGCGGCGAGGCCGGCTCCGGCCGGAGCGCGAGCACGAGTGCTCCGGCGGCCAGCAGCCCGGCCAGGCACCGGCGCACGAGGGAGACGACCGAGCGGGGGCGGCGCAGGCGGACCATGCCGTCGACGATGCGCGGCCGGCCACCCCGGGAGGGCGCCGGCCGCGGAGCTGTGGAGGAGCGTGCGGGATGTGGACGGTGGGCGCCGTCCACCCGTCAGCCGGCGCTGGCCGCCTTGGCCCCGCCGCCGGAGGTCGAGGAGGACGACGACGAGGTGCTCGTCGAGGACTCCTTCGTCGTGGTGCTGCCGCCGCCGTCGGAGGACGACCCGGAGGTCGACGACGAACCCGACGAGGAGGACGCGGTCTCGCTCGAGGAGGAGCTCTTCCGGCTGTCGGTGCGGTAGAAGCCCGAGCCCTTGAAGACGACGCCGACCGAGCCGTAGACCTTGCGCACCGGGGCGCCGCACTCGGGGCACTCGCTGACGGGCGCGTCGGTGAAGGACTGCACGACCTCGAACTGGTGCTTGCCGTCGGGGTTGGTGCAGGCGTACTGGTAGGTCGGCACGGCGAGAGGCTCCTGGGAGGCGGGAGGTCGGGCGCGCCGGGCTGGCACTCTCGCCCGGCGACTGCCAATGATGCGCCCTCGGGAGCCCGTCCGTCCAACACCGTCGGCGAGTGTGGGGTCCGTGGAGCGCGTGAGGGACCCGATGGGGTGGCGCCGCAGCAGGACCTCGCCGGTCCGCGCGACCGGGGGGCGGCCCTGCGCTCACCCGCCGGCGCGGGGGATCAGCCGGCGGTGGGAGGTGGCGTCCGGGCTGAGGGCGAGCAGGCCCTCGGTGAGCGCGTCGGCTGCGGCGTGCGCGTCGTCGTCGGTCAGCGGGTCGAGCACGTCGAGGACGAAGACTGCGCTGGTGGTGGCGGGGGTGATGCCGGTGCGGGTGCACTGCCGCCAGTTCCAGCGGCGGCAGGTGACGCCGGCGTCGTCGCGCCAGACGACCTCGCCGGCCTCCGGGTGCTCGACGACCGCCTCGCCGCCGGCGACGGTGTCGAACGCCTCGGTGCCGTCGGCGCGGACCAGCCGCGGCGGGCCGGCGTAGGCGGCGCGGTCCTCCCCGCCGAAGGGGATCATCGAGGCGATGGAGACGGCGTTGTAGACGTCGGTGATCCGGTCGACGCGCGGCAGGCCGCCGGCGTCGAGCCGGCGCATCAGCGCCTCCACGCTGGGCCGGGTGCGCTGCGGCTTGGCCCCGAACGCCCGGTAGGCCTCCCGCCACGCGGCCAGGTGCGGCAGCTCCTCGGGCCTGCGCCCGTCGAGTCGCTCCCGCGCGGTGGCCTCGGCGGCGGTGAGGACCCGCTCGCTCACCTCGTCGCTGGGGCCGCCCTGCAGGCCGTCGGCGGTCAGCAGCAGCGCCCGGTAGTCCGGCCGCAGCGCGGACACCGCGTGGTCGACGGTGGCGGCGGCGAGCCACTGCTGGGGGTCGGTCACGAACGGCCTCCGGTGACTGGGGCTGGGACACGGTGACGGTCGCACCGCCGGCGTGGCCCGGCCGGGTCAGGCCGAGCGCGGCGAGTACATGATCACGGCGACGCCCACGAGGCAGATCAGGGCGCCGACGACGTCGTACCGGTCGGGCCGGAAGCCGTCGACGGCCATGCCCCACAGCAGGCTGCCCGCGACGAAGACGCCCCCGTAGGCGGCCAGGATGCGCCCGAACTCGGCGTCCGGCTGGAGGGTGGCGACGAAGCCGTACGCCCCCAGCGCGACCACGCCCAGGCCGATCCACAGCCAGCCGCGGTGCTCGCGCACGCCCTGCCAGACCAGCCAGGCGCCGCCGATCTCCGCGACGGCGGCCAGGACGAACAGCAGGACCGAGCGCGCGACCGTCATGACCGCGAGCGTGTCAGGTGCTGCCGTGTGCCCCGCCCGCCCGCAGGGGGACGGCGGTCCCCCCGACGGGTCCGGGGTGCCGCGGCGTCCCCGTGCAGTCGTACGGTCGGCGCGTGGCGACGCGGTGGCTCGACGACGATCAGCAGCGCGCGTGGCGCGCCTGGCTCAGCGTCAGCGAGCTGGTGCCCCGCGTCCTGGACGCGCAGCTCCAGCGCGACGCCGGCCTGAGCCACGCCGCCTACGTCGTCCTCGCGATGCTGTCGGAGGCGCCGGGCCGGGCCCGCCGGATGAGCGACCTGGCGCGCCGGGCGAACCAGACGCAGAGCCGGCTGTCGCACACCGTCGGCCGGCTGGAGGAGCGGGGCTGGGTCCGGCGGGAGCGGGCCTCCGAGGACGGCCGCGGCAACCTCGCCGTCCTCACCGACGCGGGGTGGGAGGTCGTCCGGCAGGCCGCCCCGGGCCACGTCGAGGCGGTGCGCTCGGCGCTGTTCGACTCGATGACGCCGGAGCAGACCCGCGCGCTGGGCGACGCGCTGGAGCAGGTGCTCGAGCGGCTGGACCCCGACCACAGCCTGCGGGTCGAGCACGGCGCCGACGCCGGTCCGCAGGGCTGACGGCCCGCACCTGGCGCGCGCCGAGGTCCAGCACGCGCGGCAGGCGGCCCGCCGGGCGCTACCGGCCGAGGTGCCGGTAGCGGTGCAGGCGGCGGCGGAAGCGCTCGTTGTCGTCGCGGCCCAGGAGGCCGGCCAGTTCCTCGCCGAGCACCCGCCCGAGGCGCAGGCAGAACTCCTGCGGCTCGTCGGCGGCGTCGGGCCGCTCGGGCACGACGCGGTCGACGATGCCGGCGCGCCACAGGTCGGTGGCCCGCACACCCTGGTCGGCGGCCATGTCGTCGGCCCGGTCGACCGTGCGGTGCACGATCACGCTCGCGCCCTCCGGCGGGAGCGGCCCGAGCCAGCCGTTGGCCGCCGACAGCACGCGGTCGGCCGGCACGAGGGCCAGCGCGCCGCCGCCGGTGCCCTGGCCCAGCAGCACGGCGATGGTCGGCGCCTTGAGCATCACCAGGTCCTGCAGGCATCGGGCGATCTCGGCGGCCAGCCCGCCCTCCTCGGCCTCCTGCGACAGCGCAGCACCCGGGGTGTCGATGAGCGTGACCAGCGGCAGCCGCAGCTCGGCGGCCAGCCGCATGCCGCGCCGGGCCTCGCGCAGCGCCGCCGGGCCCAGCGGCGCCGACAGCGACTGCCCGCGGCGGTCCTGGCCCAGCACCACGCAGGGCGCGCCCCCGAAGCGGGCCAGCGCCAGGAGCAGGCCGGGGTCCTTCTCCCCGGCGCCGGTGCCGGACAGGCCGACGACGTCGGTGGCCGCGGTCCGCAGCAGCCGGCGCACGCCGGGCCGGTCCTCGCGCCGGCTGGCGGTGACGGACTCCCAGGCGGTGCGCCCGTCCTCGGGGTCGTCGGCGTCGGTCCCGTCCTCGGGCGTCGGGCGCTCGGCGCCGGCGACGTCCTGGTGCCAGGTGCGGCGGGCGGCCAGCACCCGCAGCGCGCGGTCGGCGACGTCGGCGATCTGGTCGTGCGGGACGACGGCGTCGATGAGGCCGCGCTCGGCCAGGTGCTCGGCGGTCTGGACGCCCTCGGGGAACGGCTCGCCGTAGAGCGCCTCGTACACCCGCGGGCCGAGGAAGCCGATGGAGGCGCCGGGCTCGGCGATGGTCACGTGCCCCAGCGACCCCCACGAGGCCAGCACGCCGCCGAACGTCGGGTGCCGGAGGTAGACCAGGTAGGGGAGCCCGGCCTCCTTGTGCCGGGCGATGGCGGCGGTGATGCCGATCATCTGGAGGAAGGCGACCGTGCCCTCCTGCATCCGTGTACCCCCGGAGACAGGAGCGGCCAGCAGCGGCAGCCCCTCCTCGGTGGCGCGCTCGACCGCGGAGACCAGCCGGTCGGCGGCGGCCACCCCGATGGAGCCGGCGAGGAACCCGAACTCCCCGGCGACGACGGCGACGCGGCGGCCGCGCAGCAGCCCCTCGCCGGTGATGATCGACTCGTCCTGGCGGGTCTTCTCCGCGGCCCTGGCCAGCTCGGCGGCGTACGCGGGGGCGACGTCGCGGACCGGGACGGGCGCGTCCCACGACTGCCACGACCCCGGGTCCAGGACCCGGTCGCGGAGCGTGCGGGCGTCGGTGCCACTCATGTGTTCCCCTCGGTCAGCCAGGCGCGGAGCTGGGAGTCTGACGCGCCGAGGACCGGGGGAGCCGCGTGGTCGCGGCGGGTGGTCTCCGTCTCGCCGTCCGGGCCGGCGTCGAAGAAGCGCAGCGGCGGGCCGGGCAGCTGCAGCGGGCCGAGCGTGGCGTGCTCGACGTCGACCAGGAGCCCCTGCGACCGCGTCTGGTCCCAGCCGTACACCTCGTCGAGCGTGCGCACCTTGCCCGCGGGGATCCCGGCGGCGTCCAGCCGGGCCAGCAGCGTGGGCGCGTCGATCTCGGCGAAGGCCTCCTCGAGCAGCGCGATGACCCGCTCCCGGTTGCCGACCCGCTCGCCGTTGGTGGCCAGCCCCTCGGCCTCGGCGTCCAGGCCGAACTCGGCGCACAGCCGCCGCCACAGCGACTCCGACCCGCAGGACAGCTGCACGCTGCCCCCGGCGCAGCGGAACAGCCCGTACGGGGCGATCGAGGGGTGGTGGTTGCCCTGCGCCCGGTTGACCTGGCCGCCGACGGTCCACGCCGTCCCCTGGAAGGCGTGCACGCCGACGATCGCCGCGAGCAGCGAGGTGCGCACCACCTGGCCGCGGCCGGTCCGCTGGCGCTCCAGCAGCGCGGCGAGCACGCCGTACGCGCCGTAGATGCCGGCGAGCAGGTCGCCGATCGGCACGCCCACCCGCTGCGGGTCGTCCGGGCCCGAGCCGGTCAGCGACATCAGCCCGGCCTCGCCCTGCGCGATCTGGTCGTACCCGGCGCGGCCGCCCTCCGGGCCGTCGTGGCCGAAGCCGCTGATGGCCAGCGTCACCAGCCGCGGGTTGAGCTCGGCCAGCACGTCGGTGCCGAAGCCGAGCCGCGCCAGCGTGCCCGGGCGGAAGTTCTCCAGCAGGACGTCGGCGCGGCGGACCAGCTCCCGCAGCAGCTCCTTGTCGCCGTCGTCCTTCAGGTCGAGGGTCAGCGACTCCTTGTTCCGGTTCGCCGACAGGAAGTACGTCGACTCCCGGTCGCCGGACTCGGGCTGGACGAACGGCGGGCCCCACCCGCGGGTGTCGTCCCCGCTGCCGGGGCTCTCCACCTTGATCACGCGGGCGCCGAGGTCGCCGAGCATCATCCCGGCGTGCGGGCCGGCCAGGGCCCGGGTGAGGTCGACGACGAGGACGCCGTCCAGCGGTCCGGGCACGGGTGTTCTCCGTTCGGTCTAGAGCCAGCCGGGGACGACGAAGACGAGCCAGGCCAGCAGCGGTCCCACGACCACGACGAGCGACGAGTAGCCCAGGATCTGCTTGTAGAAGCGGTCCCTGTCGACGTCCTGCGCGTTGGCCAGGACCAGCGCGCCGTTGGTCGAGAACGGGCTGACGTCGACGATCGTCGAGGCCACGGAGAGGGCGACCACCACCCCGACCGTGCCGATGTCCCCGGACTGCAGGAACGGCACCGCCAGTGCGATGGCGACGCCGATGATCGCCGTCGACGACGCGAACGCCGACACCACCCCCCCGATGTAGGCCAGCAGCAGGGCGATCAGCAGCGGCGCACCGAGGCCGATGACGGCCTCGCCGACGTAGTCGATCGTGCCGGCCTCCTGCAGCACGAACACGAAGCTCAGGACGCCGGCGATGAGCAGCACGGTCGACCAGCTGATCTGGCTGACCGCGCCCTTGTGGCGGGCGGCGGCGAAGGTGGCCAGCACGGTGGCCACGGTGATCGACACGAAGCCGATGTCCAGGTCGAACACCAGCGCGAGGACGGCGACGGTGGCCAGCCCCAGCAGCGTCAGCACCTGGTCGAAGGTCACCCGCTGGGCGGTGAGCACCTCCGAGCCTCCGTGCTGCTCGCGGTCGGGGCCGCCCACGGCCGGTCCGGGGGCGGCGCCGTGGCCGCGCACCTCGGTCTCGTCGTCCCCGTCGGTGGCCGCGGCCTCCGGTGCCTCCACCGTGATCTTGCGGCCCAGCAGCTGCCGGCCGCCGAGGAGCAGGAACAGCACCATCGCGATGGCGATGTTGAACAGCAGGCTGCTCAGGAAGACCGTCAGCGGGGCGGTCTGCAGGCCCTCGTCCTCGACGATGGTGTTGACGGTGACGCCGTAGACGCTGATCGGCGAGAACCCGCCGCCCTGGGCGCCGTGGATCACCATCATGCCCATGAGCAGCGGGTTGATCCCGTGCCGCGCGGCGAAGGTCAGCGCGATCGGGGCGATGATCGCCACCGCGGCGGGGGAGAGCGCGCCGATCGCGGTGAGCAGCGCGGTGACCGCGAACATGATCCACGGGATCGCCGCGACGTGGCCGCCGACCAGCCGCACCGCTCCCCGCACCAGCAGGTCGACGGTGCCGTTGTTCTGCGCGATGGCGAACAGGTAGGTGACCCCGATCAGGGTCACCACCAGCTCGGCCGGGAAGCCGGCGAGGATGTCGTCGGTGCTCATCCCGACCGACAGCGTGCCGACCAGGAACGCGGCGACGAACGCCAGCGCGCCCATGTTGATCGGCAGGACCGTGGCGATCGCGAAGATCGCCACGAGGGCCAGGATCGAGACGATCTCGGGTGACACGGGGGCTCCAGTCGCCGGTGAGGGGCTGGCGCCACCGTGTCAGGTACTCGCGGGTAGCGCCTGCCAGCCGCCGGAGGGGGTCACCACGACGCCGACCCGCCGGTCGTGCGGCTCAGTGGGGAGCTCCTCGACCAGCTCGTCGTCGTACACGACGGCCACGAGCAGCGCCCCGGGCCGGGCGTGCACCAGGGCCCGGTCGTAGAACCCGCCGCCCCGGCCCAGCCGCACGCCCGAGCGGTCCACCGCCACCGCGGGGAGCACGACCGCCTCCGCCGTCCCGATCGCCGTGGGCCCCAGCCGCGGGCCCAGCGGCTCCATCAGCCCGAACCGGCCCGGCGCCAGCCGCCCGGTGTCGACCGCCCAGCGCAGCTCGGGGTCCCCGTCGGCGACCACCGGCAGCAGCACCCGGGCGCCGAGCTGGGTGAAGGCCGCCGGCAACCGCCCGTGGCCCGGCTCGAACTCGTCCGGGCAGAAGGCCGCCACGGTGCGGACACCGGCCAGACCCCGCAGCAGCGCCGTCGCGACCGCCGCCGCGGCGGTCGCGCGGTCGGGGGCGGGCCGCGCACGGCGCTGCTCCCGCAGACGTGCCCGGAGGTCGGCCTTGGCTGCGCCGACCTCGTCGGGGTGAGTCACCGGCGCAGGCTAGCTGGCTACGCTCGCCCCCATGTCCTCGCCGAGCTCCCGCGCCACGCGCAAGGCCGTGATCCCCGTCGCCGGGATGGGCACCCGCTTCCTGCCGGCGACCAAGGCCGTGCCGAAGGAGCTGCTGCCGGTCGTGGACCGCCCGGCCCTGCAGTACATCGTCGAGGAGGCCGCCCGGGCCGGCCTGGTCGAGGTGCTCATGGTCACCGGCCGCAACAAGGCGGCGATCGAGGACTTCTTCGACCGCACGCCCGAGCTGGAGACGGCGCTCGAGAAGAAGGGCGACGCCGGCCGGCTGGCCGCGGTCCGCGAGTCGTCCGAGGTCGCCCAGGTGCACTTCGTCCGCCAGGGCGAGGCCCGCGGTCTCGGCCACGCCGTCCTCCAGGCCGCGGCGTTCGTCGGCGACGAGCCGTTCGCCGTCCTCCTCGGCGACGACCTGATCGACGCCCGCGACCACCTGCTGGAGCAGATGCTCGCCGTGCAGGCCGAGAAGGGCGGGTGCGTGGTCGCGCTGCTCGACGTGGGCCGGGAGAACATCGACAAGTACGGCGCCGTGGCGATCCGGGAGGACGCGCCGCAGGGCGTCGTGACCGTGACCGGCCTGGTCGAGAAGCCGCCGGTGGACGAGGCGCCGAGCAGCCTGGCGATCATCGGCCGGTACGTGCTGGCCCCGGAGGTCTTCGCCGTGCTGCGGGAGACCGAGCCCGGCCGGGGCGGGGAGATCCAGCTGACCGACGCGCTGGCGACCCTCGTCGAGCGCGGCGAGCCGGTGCACGGCGTGGTCTTCGACGGCCGCCGGTACGACACCGGCGACAAGCTGGACTACCTCAAGGCGGTCGTCCGGCTGGCCGTCGAGCGCGACGACCTGGGCCCGCCGCTGCGCGCCTGGCTGACCGAGTTCCTGGCCGAGGTGCCGGCCGAGGGCGCGTCGCAGGCCTGACGAGCGCCCCCCAGGGGGGAGCATCGACGGTCGTGATGGGTGTGGACGACGACAGCGCCGGGGCGACCGTGCGGGAGCACCGGGACACCACGGCGCTCGACCTGCGGTCGGGCACCGCGATCCGGACCGGCGGCGAGGTGCAGCACACCGCGCAGATCGACCCGTCGGCGGTGCCGCCGCCGCCGGGTGTGCCGGAGCCGCCGCTGCCGCGCACGGTCGAGCAGCACCTCGACGAGATCCTCGCCGCGGTGCCCCAGCCCGACCCGATCGAGCTGGCGGTCCTCGACGCGCAGGGACTGCTCTGCGCCGAGGAGGTCGTGAGCAAGCGGGCGCTGCCGGCCTACGACCAGTCGGCGCTGGACGGCTACGCGGCCCGCGCCGACGACGTCGCCGCCGCGACCCTCGAGGCGCCGGTGCAGCTCTCGGTGGTGGGGGAGACGGCCGCCGGGTCGGCCGGCCGCTCCTCGATCGGCCCGGGTCTGGTGCAGAAGGTGGCGGCCGGCGCGCTACTGCCCGGGGGCGCCGACACCGTCGTCCCGGCCGTGTGGACCGACCGGGGCGTGGTCACCGTGACCGTGCACGCGGCGGTCGGGCCGGGGGACTACGTGCGCCGTGCCGGGGACGACGTCGCCGCCGGCACGCCCGCGGTCGCGATCGGCACGCCGATCGGGCCGGCCCAGATCAGCCTGCTGGCCGCCGTCGGCCGCGAGCGGGTGCTGGTGCGCCCGCGCCCGCGGGTCGGCATCCTCTCCGGTGGCGGCGAGCTCGTCGACATCGTCCACGACCCCGCGCCCGGCCAGGCCGTCGACGTCAACAGCTACGCGCTGGCCGCGGCCGCCCGCGACGCCGGGGCCGACGCCTACCGGTCGGGCATCGTGCCGGCCGACCCGCGGCGGCTGTCGGAGGTCCTGGAGAGCCAGACACTGCGCAGCGACCTGGTGCTGATCTCGGGCACCTTCCCCGACGAGGGCGACATGGTCCGCGAGGCCCTGGGCGCGCTCGGCGACGTCCGGTTCCGTCCCGTGACGATGTTCCCCGGCCCGGTGCAGGCGTTCGGCCGGATCGGCCGGACCGAGGTCCCGGTCATCGTCGTGCCCGGGGAACCGGTCGCGGCGCTGGTGGCCTTCGAGGTCTTCGTGCGCCCCGCGATCCGGCTGATGCTGGGCAAGCGGCAGCTGTTCCGCCGCACCGTGCAGGCCATCGCGGCCCAGCCGGTCTACTCGCCGCTGGGCTACCGGCAGTACCTGCACGGCCAGGTCATGCGCCACCCCGACGGCGGCTACGTGGTCGAGCCGCTCGGCGACGGCGACGAGGCGATGCTGGCCCGCATGGCCCGGGCCAACTGCCTGATCGTCGTGGACGAGGACGTCACCGAGGTGGCGGCCGGCGGCCTGGTCACCGTCATGCCGCTGCTCCTGGGCGGCTGACCCTCCCGTGCTCAGCGACCCCGTCCTCCGGCCCGGGTGGCCGGCGACGCTCCGCTGGGGGCCGGTCGAGCTGCACCCGCTGCGCCGCTCCGACGCCGCGGAGTGGAGCCGGGTGCGGCTGGCCAACGAGGACTGGCTGGCGCGCTGGGAGCCCAGCGCGTCCCAGCCCTGGGCGCAGCGGCACACGCCGGCGGCCTTCCGCGCGGTGCGCCGCCGGGTGCTGCAGCGGGCCCGCACCGGCCTGACGCTGCCGTTCACCGTGCGCGTCGAGGGGCAGCTGGCCGGGCAGGTCACGATCGACAACGTCGTCCGCGGCGCGCTGCGCTCGGGCAACGTCGGCTACTGGATGGACAGCGCCGTCGCCGGCCGGGGCATGGCCTCGCTCGCCGTCGCGCTGGTGTGCGACCACGCCTTCGGCCCGGTGGGGCTGCACCGCCTGCAGGCCGACATCCGGCCGGAGAACGAGCGCAGCCAGCGGCTGGTGGAGCGCCTCGGCTTCCGGCGCGAGGGCCTGTTCCGCCGCTACCTGGACATCGACGGCGACTGGCGCGACCACCTCGCCTACGCGCTGCTGGCCGAGGACCTCCCCGGCGGCGCGCTGAGCCGCTGGATCTCGCGGTCCGGCGGTTGAGCGGTGTCCGCCGTGGGTATGGAGAGTCGCCGCGTAGCACGGAACCCACCGGTCCTGCCGGGTCGCCGTGTCGACACGCCGTCCGGACAGCACTCCCGTCACACAACACTCCGGCGACACACCGCGCGCCTCCCGCTCCTGCGACGGCGGCCTGCTTAATCTGCCGCGGCAAGTTACTCGTGTGACGGGTGGTGTTCTCCATGGGATCAGGTGTGCTGCTGGCCGCTCTGGTCGTCCTCTGGTTCGTCGTGCTGGTCCCGATGGTGGTGACCCGCGGCGACGAGCGGACGCGACCGGGCGCGAGCGACTCGGGTCGGACCCTGCAGCGCCGTCGGGTCGTCGACCCGGTGGTGCACGCGTCCACCGAGCGGGTCGCCATCGACCGCGGTGTGCTGCTCGAGACCGGTGAGCTGCGGGTCGACGTGCACGCCGTGCGGCGCCGCACGCTGGCCGGGCTCGTCGCGCTGACGGTGCTCGCCCTGGTGGGCGCGCTCGTCGTCGCGCCGTGGATCTGGGCGTTGCAGGTGCTGCTGGACGTCGCGCTGGTCGCCTACCTCGCGGTGCTGCGTGCCGCGGCGCGCCGCGAGCAGGCCGCCGCCCGCCGTGCCGCCCGGATGGCCGCGCGCCGCGCCGCCCGCCCGGCTCCGGCCGAGGTGGAGGAGTCGCCGGCGGAGGAGCTGGTCGAGGTCGGCGCCGTGCCGGTGCACCACACCGTCGGCCTGCGCCACCCGAGCCTGCCGCTCGCGCCGGTGCACCCACTGCGCCCCGGCCGGGTCGTGGGCGGCCGCACGGGCGCGCCGGCCGGCTGGCAGAACAGCGCCGTGGTCGGCCTGGACGACGACGACATCGGGTTCGCCGACATCGACGAGTACCAGCCCCGCCGCGTCGCCAACGGCTGACCGAGGACGGGCCGTCCCGGCACCGCCACCCCGTGGCGGTGCCGGGAGCGGAGGACGGTAGTCTCGACTCCCGTCAGGGGCTGTGGCGCAGTCCGGTAG
Organism: Blastococcus sp. CPCC 205250; assembly: GCF_019799925.1. Lineage (GTDB taxonomy): Bacteria > Actinomycetota > Actinomycetes > Mycobacteriales > Geodermatophilaceae > Trujillonella. Next base: position 216,010 of record NZ_JABGCG010000001.1, read on the forward strand.
CGCACCTCGTTCGCATCGAGGGGGTCAGGGGTTCGAATCCCCTCAGCTCCACCCCGACACCCAGGGCGTCCTCCCTCCGGAGGGCGCCCTGAGTCGTTCCGGGACGGGTACGGCCGACGAGGAGACGACAGATGACGCACGACGGGCACCGGCTGCTGCCGGAGGCGGCGCGCATCGCCGAGCACCTGCTGGCCGTCCAGCAGCGGGTCAACGACCAGGTCGACCAGCTGCAGGCCGGCCTGATGCCGGAGGTCCGCCGCCGGCTGGGCCTGGCCGAGGCCGAGGCCGTCGACGTGTCCGACCTGGTGAACAGCCGGATCGCGGGCCTCAGCGTCGTCGTCACCCCGGAGGCGGTGGCCACCGTGGTGCCGCTGACGGAGGCCTCCGCGGCCACCACGCGCGCCGGCCGCCGGGCGATGACCGGCATCGTCACCGGCACCGACCCGCGGCTGGCCGTCATCGCCGGGCCGTGCTCGATCCACGACCCGGCCGCCGCCCTGGAGTACGCCGGCTTCCTCGCCCGGATGCGCGAGCGGTACGCCGCGGACCTCGAGATCCTCATGCGGACCTACACCGAGAAGCCGCGGACCGAGGTCGACTGGAAGGGCTTCGCCTACGACCCCTACCTCGACGGGTCCGCCCGGATCAGCGTCGGGCTGGTGGCCACCCGGATGCTCATGGGCCGGATCACCGAGCTCGGCGTCCCGGTCGCGGCCGAGCCGCTGAACGCCCTCACCCCCCAGTACGTCAACGGGCTGGTGACCTACAACGGCGTCGGCGCCCGCAACGTCACCGACCAGACGGCCCGGGAGCGGGTGTCGGGGTTCTCAGCGGTCGTCGGCTTCAAGAACTCGCCGGAGGGCAGCATCGAGGTCGCCGTCCAGGCGGTGGTCTCGGCGCGTGCGCCGCACGAGTTCCTCGGTGTCGACCGGCACGGCATGACCGCCCAGCTGTCCACGACCGGCAACGAGACGGGCCACGTCATCCTGCGCGGCGACAAGTCCGGCCCGAACCACTCGGCGGCCCACGTCGCTGCGACCCGCGCCGCCCTGCGCGCCCGCGGCCTGCCCGAGGTGCTCGTCGTCGACGCCTCGCACGGCAACAGCCAGAAGAACCACCTGCGGCAGATCGACGTGGTCCACGACCTGGCCGGTCAGATCGCGGGCGGCGAGCCGGCCATCCGCGGGGTGATGATCGAGAGCAACCTCGTCGCCGGCCGGCAGGACCTCGACCAGCGCGACCCCGGCGCGCTCGAGTACGGCCTGAGCGTCACCGACGCGTGCGTCGACCTGCCCACGACCGAGGCGATGCTGGAGGAGCTGGCCGCGGCCGCCCGCGCCCGCCGCGCCGCCGTCCCGGTGGCCGGCTGACCGTCAGGAGGCGCCGCGGAAGTCCGGCGTCCGCCGCTCGACGAAGGCGCGCACGCCCTCGCGGCCCTCGGGGTCGCCCGCGGACTCGGCGATGAGCCGGGCCTCCTCGTCCAGCTGCTGCTCCAGCGTCCGGATCGCCGCCTGCCGGACGAGCCCGCGGGTGCGCACCATCGCGCGGACGGGGCCGGCCGCGACCGCGTGCGCCAGCGCCACCGCGGCACCGTGCACCTCCTCGTCCTCCACGAGGCGGGCGACGAGCCCGGCCGCGTGCGCCTCGGCGGCGGTCAGCGAGCCGTTGGTGAGGCAGAGGTCCAGCGTCCGCGGTGCGCCGAGCGCGCGGGTCAGCGCCCAGGAGGTGCCGCCGTCGGGGGAGAGGCCGATCGCGCCGTACGCCGGCCGGATCTTCGTCGAGCGGGCGCACAGGACGATGTCGCAGGCACCGATCAGGCCGACCGCGGCGCCGGCGACCGCGCCCTGGATGCCGGCGACCACCGGCACCTCCGAGTAGAGCACCGCCCGCACGACGCGGTGCCACGCCTCGGCGAGCTCCCCGACGAACGCGGCGGGGTCGTCGGCGGTGGCGAACATCCGGACGTCGCCGCCGACGCTGAACCGGGGGCCGTTGGCCAGCAGCAGCACCGTGCGGGCCGCCGCGGGACGGGCGTCCAGGGCGGCGGCGAGCGCGCCGGCCAGGTCCGGGTCGATGGCGTTGCCCGTCTCGGGCCGGTCGATCGTCACCCGCCAGACGTCGCCGTCGGTCTCGGTGAGCACGGCAGGGCTGGTCATCGTCGTCCCCTCGTCCGGTCCGGAGGTCCACGGTAGGGGGACGGCGCCCGCCCGGCACGGGCCCGGTCGTCGCCGCCCGGCCTGCGCAACGGCCTGGTCGTGGACCGGCGGTCCTGACCCGTGCGCCGGCGGGTCAGAACCAGGAGGGGAACCACATCCGCGCCAGCCACTCCGAGTGCGACAGCGGCTGCCCGGTGAGCACCGGGTAGAAGAAGACGAAGGTCGCCGCGACCACGCCGACGTAGACGCTGACGACGCCGAGGCCGATCCGGCGCCTGGTCAGCGAGGCGCCGGCCGGGCCGAGGACGTCCTGCAGCACGAGCACCACCGCCAGCACGAAGAACGGCACGACCGGGGCCATGTAGAAGACGAACATCGTCCGCTCGGCGTTGAGGAACCAGGTGCCCCAGCCGGCGGCGATCATGACCGCCAGCAGGACCGCCGCCGGGTCCCGCCGGGCCACGACCCGCCAGCCCAGCCACAGCAGCGCGGGCGCGAAGGCGAACCACAGCGTCGGCGTCCCGACCATGAGGATGTAGCGGACGACCTGGTCGCCGGCGGAGTCGGTGAGCCCCTGCGGGTTCCACAGCAGGATCGGCCGGCCGTTGACCAGCCAGCTCCACGGCCCGGACTCCCACGGGTGCGGCGAGGACAGCCCGTTGTGGAAGCGCAGCCACTCCGCGTGCTGGTGCCACAGCGAGCGCAGCGCGTCGGGGACCCACGGGACGGCGGTGTCCGGGTTCTGCTGGGCCCACGCCTTGCCCTGCGACGTCTCGCCGAGGAACCAGCCGGTGAAGCTGGCGACGTAGGTGAGCACCGGGACGGCGGCCAGCGCCCAGGACGCCCCGGGCAGCCCGCGGCGCAGCGCGACCACGGTGGGGCGGGGGACGCCGGCCTCGCGCCAGGCCGCGCGGTCCCAGAACAGCGAGAGGACGGCGGCGAACGCGAGGAACCAGACGCCGCTCCACTTGACCGCGCAGGCGCAGCCGAAGAGGAACCCGGCGGCGATGCGCCAGCCGCGCGGGCCCAGCCGGAAGCCGGTGCGGGGCACCTCGCCGAGGGCCCGGACGCGGGCGCGCACCCGGTCGCGGTCGACCACCAGGCAGGCGACGGCGGAGACGACGAAGACCTGCAGGAAGACGTCGAGCAGGCCGATCCGGCCGAGGCTGAAGGAGAACCCGTCCAGCGCCAGCAGCAGCCCGGCCAGGAGACCGAGCAGCGTGGAGCCGGTCAGCCGCCGGCCCAGCCGGACCAGGACGACGACGGCGACCGTGCCCGCCACCGCGGAGGGGAACCGCCAGCCCAGGGAGTCGTCGCCGAACGCCTTGATGCCCAGCGCGATCAGCCACTTGCCCAGCGGCGGGTGGACGATGAACGTGTACCCGCGGTTGTACTCGTGGCCCCAGGTCAGCAGCTCCTGCGCCTCGGGCGGGTAGTAGGCCTCGTCGAAGAGCAGGTCCCGCGGGTAGCTGATGTCCCACAGCCGGGTCACGAAGGTGGCCAGGCCGAGCACCGCCGCGAGCACCCAGGCCAGCCGGTCGTCACCGGGCAGCGGCGGGACCCGGTCGAACCGGCGGCGGGGGAGCCGCCGCCGGACGGGACGCTGTACCGGCTCCTGCTCCTCGCGCTGGGGAGCCAGGACCGCCATGCGCCCAGAGTAGTGAGCCGACCCCCTGCCCCCGGCGCCCACGGGCCCGCGCCGGGCCCCTGCGGGCGGGCCCGGGACGGCCGCCGTGACAGGCTCGGTCCCGTGAGCGGACGGCTGGTGCTCGGTGGGGCGCCCCTCGGGCAGCCCGGCGACGTCGGCCCGCGGCTGCGCGAGGTGATGGGCACCGCCGACGTCCTCGCCGTCGAGGACACCCGCCGGCTGCACCGCCTGGCCGCCGACCTCGGGGTGACGTTCACGGGGCGGGTCGTCACCTTCCACGAGTCGGTGGAGCGGGCCCGCCTGCCCGGCCTGCTCGACGCGCTGGCCGGCGGGGCCACCGTGCTGCTGCTCACCGACGCGGGCATGCCGTCGGTGTCCGATCCCGGCTACACACTGGTGCGGGCCGCCATCGACGCCGGGGTGGACGTGACGTCGGTGCCCGGGCCCTCGGCCGTGACCACCGCGCTCGCGGTGAGCGGCCTGCCGGTCGACCGGTTCTGCTTCGAGGGGTTCCTGCCGCGCAAGGGCGGGGAGCGGCGCACGGCGCTGACCGCGCTGGCGGGGGAGCGGCGCACGATGGTCTTCTTCGAGTCCCCGCACCGGCTGGCCGATGCGCTCGTCGACGCCGCGGGCGCGTTCGGCGGCGACCGGCCGGCCGCCGTCTGCCGCGAGCTCACCAAGACCTACGAGGAGGTCCGGCGCGGTCCGCTCGCCGAGCTCGCCGCCTGGGCCGCCGAGGGCGTGCGCGGGGAGATCACGCTGGTGGTGCAGGGGGCGCCCGAGGTCGTCGTCGAGCTGTCGGCCGCGGAGCTCGCCGCCGAGGTCGCGGCGGAGGAGGCGGCGGGCGCCACCCGCAAGGACGCCATCCGCGCCGTCGTCGTCCGCACCGGTCTGCCCCGCCGCACCGTCTACGACGCCGTCGTGGCAGCCAGGGCTCCGCGGGGAGCGGGCGGCTGACGCCGGGCCCGAGGCGGCGGCGTCAGGCGGGCCGGGGCGCGCGCACGTGCACCAGCCCCGTCTCCACGGCGTAGGCGGCGGCTCCCGCCCGGTTGCCCGCGCCGAGCTTGGTGAGCAGGTGCTCGACGTGCGTGGCCACGGTCCGCTCCGTGATCCCGAGGGAGCACGCCACCATCCGGTTGGTGGCACCGGTCGCCAGCCGGGCGAGCACCTCGAGCTCGCGCAGCGACAGGTCCGACGGCGCGGCAGCAGGCCGGTGCTCGACGACGACCCAGCGTCCGGCCGGCCGCGCCTCGACCGCGAGGATCTCGGCGCCCCACACGACCAGCAGGTGCCGGCCCAGCCGCGACGGCCAGCGGTCCGGGACCAGCCACGCGGTCAGCGGTGACCCCGCTCCCAACAGGCCGGGGCGCGCCGCGGGGCCCAGCGGGACGGTGCGGCCGTCGGAGGGGGACCAGGCCAGGGCGCCGCCGTCCGCCCCGTCGGCGAGCACGAGCGGCAGTCCGTCCAGCGGATCGAGCAGGCCGGCCAGGTCCGGGCTCAGCAGCCGCAGCAGCGCGACGGACTCGTCGTCCACGGCGGCGGCCGCGGTGCTGGCGTGCACCGACCCCACGTAGCGACCTCCGGTCGACAGGCACAGGCTGACGCCGTCGGCGAACCTCGCCGGGCGGATCACGCGTTCGAACAGCACCCCGCGGCGATCGGCCGGCCGGATGTCCTGGACCCGCAGCGGCCGGCCGTGCGACCGGACGGCGGGGAACCGCGGGTCCCGGTGGAACGCCGCCTCCAGCGTCTGCACCGCGTCGTCGCCGTACCCGGCGCTGGCCACGGCCCGGTGGCGACCCTCCACCGGATCCCACCGCAGCACGGCGGCGGCGGTGGCGGCGACCACGGCGTCGACCGCGGCCTGCGCGACGTCGGCGCGGGCCCCGTCGCCGGGACACGCCCCGGCGGCCACCGCCTCGGCGGCGTCCCGCACCGCCAGCGCTGCCGCGATCGGCCCCCGGTCGCGCGTGAGGACAGGAGGCATGGCGCAGGTTGGCACGCCCTGGCCTGTGGGGGAAGGCCGCACCCGTCCGTAGTTCGACCGATGCGCACCCGTCCCCGCCCGTCGCAGGATCGCCCCGTGCGGGCAGCGGGCCCGACGGCAGCAGCGAGGAGTACGGCGTGCAGGTCTCCGAGTACATCGAGCACGACGCCACCGGCCTGGCCGAGCTGGTCCGCGGCGGCACCGTGTCACCGGCCGAGGTCCAGGCGGCCGCCCGCCGGGCCGTCGAGTCGGTGAACGGTGAGCTGAACGCGCTCGTCGGCCCGCTCTTCGACACCCCGCTCGACGCGGCGCCCGACGGTCCCCTGGCCGGGGTGCCCTTCGCCATCAAGGACCTCGTCCTGCACGCCGCGGGTGTCCCGCAGGCCGACGGCAGCCGGCTCCTCGGGAAGGGCATCCCCTTCCCGCACGACAGCGCGCTCATGACCCGCTTCCGTGCCGCCGGGCTGGCCGCGATGGGTGTCACCGCGACGCCGGAGTTCGGCTTCAACGCCAGTACCGAGCCCGTCGCCAACGGGCCGACCCGCAACCCCTGGGACACCGCTCGCTCCGCCGGAGGCTCCAGCGGCGGTTCGGCGGCGCTGGTCGCCTCGCGGGCGCTCCCCGTGGCCCATGCCAACGACGGCGGTGGTTCGATCCGCATCCCCGCCGGCAACTGCGGGCTGGTCGGGTTGAAGCCGTCCCGCGGTCGGGTCTCCGTCGCCCCCGACTTCGCCGACCCGCTGCTGGGGCTCGGCGTCGAGTTCGCCGTGACCCGCACCGTCCGGGACGCGGCCGCGCTGCTCGACGCCGTCCACGGCTCGGAGCCCGGCGACAGGTACCTGCTGCCGGGCCCGGCCACCCGCTACGCCGACGCCGCCCGGCCGCCGGCGGGGCGGCTGCGGGTCGCCGTCTCGACGACCGCTCCCAACGGCGCCTCCGTCGACCCGGCCTGCGTCGCCGCCGTCCGTGCGGCCGCCGACGCCCTCGCCGCCGCCGGTCACGTCGTCGAGGACGCGGCGCCCGAGTACGACAGCGAGGCCTTCGACCACGCCAACCTGACGGCCTGGTGCAGCTTCCTGGCCGACGGCGCCCTCGGCGCGGCCGCGGCGCTGGGGGTGGAGCTGTCCACCGACGTCCTGGAGCACACGACGCTGGCCTGCGCCCGCTACGGCGCGAGCCTCACCGCCCTCGACATCTACGCGGCGGACCGGGTGTTCAACGCGACGACCCGCTCGGTCGCCCGCTTCTTCGCCGACCACGACGTCCTGCTCACCCCGACGACGGCGGCGCCCAACACCGCCCTCGGCACGCTCGACGCCGACGACCCGACGCTGGACGCGCGGGGCTGGTACGACCGGATCTTCACCTTCGCCCCGTTCACCGCCCTCTCCAACGTCACCGGTGCGCCGGCGATCAGCGTGCCCGGCACCCCGTCACCGGAGGGCTGGCCCGTCGGCGTCCAGGTCGTCGGGCGCTACGCGGCCGAGGAGACCCTGCTCGGCGTCGCCGCGCTCCTGGAGGAGGCCACCCCCTGGGCGGACCGGCGGCCCCGGGTGGTCGCCGCCTGACCCCCCGGCCTACAGCCAGCCGTTGCGCTTGAAGCCGCGGTAGAGCAGCGCGCAGGACACGACGATCACCAGCAGCACGAGCGGGTAGCCGATGCGCCAGCGCAGCTCGGGCATGAACTCGAAGTTCATCCCGTAGATCCCGGCGATGGCCGTGGGGACGGCGATGATGCCGGCCCACGCCGAGATCTTGCGCATGTCCTCGTTGTCGGCCATCTGGGTGCGGGCCAGCGACGCCTGCAGGATCGACGACAGCAGCTCGTCGAGGCCGGTGACCGCGTCGCGCACCCGGATGGCGTGGTCCAGCACATCACGGAAGTAGGAGCGCATCGCGTCGGGGACGACGTCGATCTGCCGCTCGGACAGCTTCTGCAACGGGATCTCCAGCGGCGCCACCGCCCGGCGCAGCGCCATCAGCTCCCGCTTGAGCTGGTACAGCCGGCCGATGTCGTCGGTGCGGTCGGGGCTGAACACCGACGCCTCCAGCTCGTCGACGTCGTCCTGCACCGCCTCGGCCACCTCGACGAAGGTGTCCACGACGAGGTCGGCCACCGCGTAGAGCACCGCGGCGGGCCCCAGGCACAGCAGGTCGCGCTGCTCCTCCAGCCGCTGCCGCAGCTCGGCGAGGTCCCCGTGCCGGCCGTGCCGGACGGTGATCACGTAGTGCCGGCCGAGGAAGACCATGACCTCGCCGGTGTCGACCACCTCGCTGGTCGCCGTCAGCCGGTCGTGCTCCACGTAGGTCGCGGTCTTGAGCACCATGAACAGGTCGTCGTCGTAACGCTCCAGCTTGGGCCGCTGGTGGGCGTAGACGGCGTCCTCCACCGCCAGGGGGTGCAGGCCGTAGCGCTCGGCGATGGAGGTCAGCTCGGCCTCGGTGGGCTCGTACAGCCCGAGCCAGACGAACCCGCCCCGGTCGACCGCCGCCGACAGCGCCTCGCCGGGCTCCACCGGCGCCTGCCGGCGGCCGTCGACGTACACCGCGCAGTCGACGACGGCGTCCTGTCCCGGTGCGCGGCTCGGGGTCGTCCGCGGCGCCCCCGCCGGCCGCGGCCGGGTGGTGGGCAGCTGCAGGTCCGGGGGACCGAACGCGGACGGCGGCCCGTCGGGGGCGGCGTCGCGGGACGGATCGGTCGCGGTCACGGCACGCCTCCACGCTCACTGATCGGGGAGGTCAGCGTAGGCATGCGCGCCGCCCGCACCCGTGCCACGCTGCCCGTCAGTACCCGGCGGACCGGCGCCGGCTGCCGGGAGGGGCGTCTCGTGGCCAGTGACACCGATCGCAGGAACACCGCGCGGGTGAAGTCGGTCGAGGACTCGATCCGCGACACCGAGGAGCCGGAGCACCAGCTCAAGAAGAACCTCTCGGCGCTGGACCTCACCGTCTTCGGCGTCGGGGTGATCATCGGCACCGGCATCTTCGTGCTCACCGGTGAGGTCGCCAAGACGACGGCCGGACCGGCGGTCGCCATCTCCTTCGCCATCGCCGGCGTCGTCTGCGCGCTGGCGGCGGTCTGCTACGCCGAGTTCGCCTCCACGGTGCCGGTCGCGGGGTCGGCCTACACGTTCAGCTACGCCACCCTGGGCGAGCTCCTGGCCTGGATCATCGGCTGGGACCTCGTGCTGGAGCTGGCCCTGGGCGCCGCGACGGTGTCGGTGGGCTGGTCGGGCTACCTCAACCAACTGCTCGAGGACGTCGCCAGCCCGCTGCCGACCTCGATCGCCGGCGAGGACGCGACGGTCAACATCCCGGCGATGGTCATCGCGCTGGTCATGACCGGCGTGCTGGTGCTGGGCATCAAGCTGTCGTCGCGGGTGACCTCGGTGATCGTGGCGATCAAGGTCGTCATCGTCCTGCTGATCATCGCCGTTGGCTTCTTCTACACGAAGGCCGAGAACTACAGCCCGTTCGTCCCGCCGACCGAGGGCACCGCGGAGGGCGAGGGTGGCTGGAAGCGGCCGCTGATCGAACTGCTCGGCATCACCCAGGGCACGTTCGGCTGGGGCGGGGTCATCGCCGGCGCCTCGATCGTGTTCTTCGCCTTCATCGGCTTCGACATCGTCGCCACCGCCGCCGAGGAGACCCGCAACCCCAAGCGCGACCTGCCGCGCGGCATCATCGGCTCGCTGCTCATCTGCACGCTGCTCTACGTCGCCGTCTCCCTGGTCGTCGTCGGCATGCAGCCCTACGACGAGCTCTCGGTCACCGCGCCGCTGGCCGACGCGTTCTCCAGCGTCGGGCTGTCGTGGGCCAGCACCCTCATCTCCGTGGGCGCGCTGGCCGGCCTGACGTCGGTCGTGATGATCCTGATGCTCGGCCAGTCGCGGGTGCTGTTCGCGATGAGCCGCGACCACCTGCTGCCGCCGGCCCTGGGCGCCGTCCACCCGCGGTACGGCACCCCGTACCGCATCACGATCGCCACGGGCGTCGTCGTCGCGCTGCTGGCCGGGTTCCTGCCCATCTCGACGCTGGCCGAGCTGGTCAACATCGGCACGCTGTTCGCCTTCGTGCTGGTGTCGATCGCCGTCATCGTCCTGCGCCGCACCCGGCCGGACCTGCCCCGGGCCTTCAAGGTCCCCTTCGTCCCGCTCCTCCCGATCCTGTCCGTCCTGGCCTGCCTCTACCTGATGGCGAACCTGCCCATCGAGACGTGGGTCCGCTTCGCCATCTGGATGGCCCTCGGGTTCGCCGTCTACTTCGCCTACGGGCGCGGGCACAGCAAGCTGGCCGGCGCGGAGGGCGAGGCGGCGGCGGTGCGGGCCACCGCCGACCGCGACGCCCGGGGGCGCGACAGCAGCTGACCCGATGGGGTGAGAGCCCGCCCGCCGCCGTACAGCGCGGGTGCGGGGCGGACGACCTGACCGGAGACAGACCGTCCCCGGCCAGGGAGCAGCCCCGTGGCGAGCACCACCCTCGACGTCCGCGCCGACGTCCGTGCCGACGTCCGTGCCGACGTCGCGCGGCGCCACCGCCCGCCGGCCGTCGTGCTGGCCGCCGCGGGGATCGCCGTGCTGGACGCCATCGCCGTCGTGGCCGCGGCGCTGACCGGTCTCGACGGGCTGTTCACCGCGCCGGACCGCCCCGCCGGGGCGCTCGCCGCGCTGCTCCTCCTCGCGCTCGCCGCGTGGGCCGTGCTCGGCGCCGGGGGCGGGCTCGTGCTCGCCGACGGCTCGAGCGCCCGGCTGCTGACCGTGGTCGCCTGTGCCGAGCTGGCGCTGCTCGCGGTCGTGTTCCTGCTCGGCCTGGCGACGTCGTCCCTGGACGGCGTGACGCCCGGCCTGCCCGTGCCCGCCGTCGCGCTCACCCTGGTCGCGGTCCCGGTCGGCAAGCTGCTCCTGGCCACCGCGCCGTCCTCCCAGGCGTGGCTGGACGCCGGCCCCTGCCCGCGCGAGCGGCGGCCGGAGCTGACCGAGGGGCAGAGCGCCCTGCGCATCGCCACGGTCGCCGTCATCGGCCTGGCGCTGCTGTCGGTGGCGCTGCTGGACCCGGGCGCCCCGGCTCCCGGCGGCGACTCCTCGGCCTCCACCACGCAGCACTGAGCGGTGCCGACTCCCGCATCACTACTCTCGTGCCGTGAGTGATCGGCACATCCTGACCGCGGTGGCCTGGCCCTACGCCAACGGCCCCCGGCACATCGGCCACGTCTCGGGCTTCGGCGTCCCCTCCGACGTCTTCAGCCGCTACCACCGGATGGTGGGGGACCGGGTGCTGATGGTCAGCGGCACCGACGAGCACGGCACCCCGATCACCGTCGCCGCCGACGCCGAGGGCATCACGCCCCGGGAGATCGCCGACCGCAACAACCGGATCATCGTCGGCGACCTGCAGTCCCTCGGGCTGAGCTACGACCTCTTCACCCGGACGACGACGGCCAACCACGCCCAGGTCAGCCAGGAGATCTTCCTCGGGCTGCTGAAGAACGGGTACGTCTTCCCCAAGACGACGCTCGGCGCGATCAGCCCCTCGACCGGCCGCACCCTGCCCGACCGCTACATCGAGGGCACCTGCCCGATCTGCGGCTACGACGGCGCGCGCGGCGACCAGTGCGACAACTGCGGCAACCAGCTCGACCCGACCGACCTCATCAACCCGGTGAGCCGGATCAACGGGGAGACGCCGAAGTTCGTCGAGAGCGAGCACTACTTCCTCGACCTGCCCGCCTTCACCCGGGCGCTGGGCGACTGGCTGGCGACGCGGAAGAGCTGGCGGCCCAACGTCCTGAACTTCAGCGTCAACCTGCTCGACGACCTCAAGCCGCGCAGCTACACCCGCGACATCGACTGGGGCGTGCCCGTGCCGCTGGACGGCTGGCGCGACCGGCCGGACAAGCGGATCTACGTCTGGTTCGACGCCGTCGTGGGCTACCTGTCGGCGTCGATCGAGTGGGCCCGCCGCGCCGGGGAGCCCGACGCCTGGCGGCGGTGGTGGCAGACGCCGGACTCCGACGCCTACTACTTCATGGGCAAGGACAACATCGTCTTCCACGCCGAGATCTGGCCGGCGCAGCTGCTGGGCTACAACGGCGAGGGCGACAAGGGCGGCACGCCGGGCTCCTACGGCCGGCTGAACCTGCCGACCGAGGTCGTCTCCAGCGAGTTCCTGACGATGGAGGGGCGCAAGTTCTCCTCCTCGCGGCAGGTCGTCATCTACGTGCGCGACTTCCTCGCCCGCTACGACGCCGACGCGCTGCGGTACTTCATCGCCGCCGCCGGACCGGAGTCGCAGGACACCGACTTCACCTGGGCCGAGTTCCGCCGCCGCAACAACGACGAGCTCGTCGCCGGCTGGGGCAACCTCGTCAACCGCTCGGTGTCGATGGCGGCCAAGAACGTCGGCGCCGTCCCGACCCCCGGCGACCTGACCGACGCCGACCGTGCGCTGCTGCAGACCACCAGCGGCGCCTTCGCCCCGATCGGCGACCTGCTCGCGCGCAACCGGCAGAAGGCCGCGGCCGCCGAGGCCATGCGGGTCGTCGGCGAGGCGAACAAGTACCTGTCCGACCAGGCGCCGTGGAAGCTCAAGGAGGACCCGGCCCGCCGGGACACCGTGCTGCACACCGCGCTGCAGGCGATCAGCGACTGCAACGCGCTGCTGACCCCGTTCCTGCCGCACTCCGCGCAGCAGGTGCACGAGCTGCTCGGCGGCACCGGCGTCTGGTCGGCCGCCCCGCGCATCGACGAGGTCACCGACCTCGACGACGGCTCGCCGTACCCGGTCATCACCGGCGACTACGACGCCCAGCAGGCGGTCTGGGCCTCCCGGCCGCTGCAGCCGGGCACCCCGCTGGCCCCGCCGACCCCGGTGTTCACCAAGCTCGACGAGTCGATCGTGGAGGAGGAGCTGCGCCGGCTCGAGGGAGACGAGTGAGCGAGCTCGCGAGCTCACCAGGGAGCCGAGCAGCCGGGCGAACGCCCGCGCCGAGCGCCGGCGAGGCGGGGGAGTGAGCCGCTCGGCCTCCTCCCGCGCGAACCGCCGCGGGGAGCTGCCGCCGGACCCCGAGCCGCTGCCGTGGCCGGCGGTCGACAGCCACACCCACCTCGACATCGCCGTCGGCGGTTTCGACCGGCTGCCCGACCCCGCCGAGGTCGACGCCGAGATCGCCGCGGCCGCGGCCGTCGGGGTGCCGCGGCTGGTTCAGGTCGGGGTGGACGTCGCCTCCTCGCGCTGGTCGGCGGAGCTCGCGGCCCGGCACCCGAACGTGCTGGCCGCCGTCGCCGTCCACCCCAACGAGGCCGGGGAGGGTGCAGCCGACGACGACGCGCTCGCCGAGATCGACCGGCTCGCCGCGCTGCCGCGGGTGCGCGCCGTGGGGGAGACCGGGCTCGACCGCTTCCGCACCGGCCCGGAGGGGTGGGCGGCGCAGGAGGCGTCGTTCCGCGCGCACATCCGCATCGCGGCGGACCGCGGGGTGGCGCTGGTGATCCACGACCGCGACGCCCACGACGAGATCCTGCGGGTGCTCGACGACGAGGGTGCGCCGGAGCGCACGGTCTTCCACTGCTTCTCCGGCGACGCGGCCTTCGCGCGGGCCTGCGTCGAGCGCGGCCACGTGCTCTCCTTCGCCGGCACGCTGACCTTCGCCAACGCGGGCTACCTCCGTGAGGCCGCGGCCCTGACCCCGCTGGACCAGCTGCTGGTGGAGACCGATGCGCCCTTCCTGACGCCGGTCCCAAACCGCGGCCGGCCCAACGCCTCCCGGCTGGTGCCGCACACCGTGCGCGCCCTGGCCGAGGTGACCGGGGTCGAGCTCGAGCAGCTGTGCGCCGCCCTCACCGCGAACGCCGAGCGGGTCTTCGGCCCCTGGGGGGACTGACCACCGGCGGGTGCGGTCGGTGCACGGGACGGCGTCCGGCGCGTCGACGGCCGCGTCGACGGCCCCGGCCGGGGCGATGGGCACCGCGCCCCCCACTCATCCGGTGAACGGGGGCACACTGTTCCTCGTGGGTCGCCTCATCGCCGTCGTGCTCTTCATCGCCGTGCTGGTGCCTGGTGTCCTGCTCGCCCGGGGCTGGGCGCTGGCCGCGGGCCGGCGGGCCGTCGCGTCGGCTTCGATCGAGTTCACCTCACCGACCGCGGAGGCCCGCGCGACGGTGCAGAGGCAGGCGGTGCACGGACGCCGCGTGCGCCGGCTCGGGCTCCTGCTCGGCCTGCTCGCCGTCGTCGGCAGCGTCGTCGTCTTCGCCGAGGCCTCGGTCTTCCTGTGGGCGCCCGCCGTGGCCATCGGGCTGCTCACGGGCGTCGTCCTCGCCGAGGCCACCCGGCCGCGGCCCCGCTGGCAGCCCAGCAGCCCCGTCCGCCGGCCCCGCCGCGGTGAGCAGATCTCGCTGTGGCTGCTGTGGACCATGCGCGCCGTCGTCGCCGCCGAGGTGCTCACCGCCGTCCTGATGTGGCAGCACGACGAGCTGCCCGACCGGGTCGCCTGGCTCGCCCTCGGCATCCCGCTGGCCGCCTGGCTGCTGGCCGAGGTGGCCCTGCTGCGGTCCCTGCTGCGGCCGCTGCCGGCCGAGGGCGCCGACGTGCCGGTGGACGAGGCGCTCCGCACCTGGACCGCGCACCTGGTGAGCGCCGCGGTGAGCGTGCTCGGCCTGCTGCCGCTCGGTGCGCTGCTGCTGGTCGCCGGCGTCCGCCTGGGCGACCGGGTCACCGACGGCTTCGACCTCGCGCCGGTGGCGCTGGTCGCCGGCGGGTTCTCCGCCCTGGCCGCGGGGCTGGCCGTCGCGGTCTTCCTCGTCACCTGGCTGCGGCCCGTGCGGCTCTCGGAGCGGGCGCTCGCCGGCTGAGCCCCCGCAGCTGCCCGATCGGCAGTCCTGACCGCTGACGGGGCGGCTCACACCGTGACGTCGCTCACCTCACCGGACTCACGCTGCGCAGTCGTCACACCCGCCCCACCCGGCGCGTCCGTCACGGACCGTGTCGGCGCGTCACCAAGTCGACGTGTCGTCCCGCTGGAACACTCCCGTACGCACCGTTGCCACCCGTACCACGCCCGTTATCGTGTCGTGACCAGCCGGGGTGGGGACCGACCCCGGGCAGCGTCGTCGGAGCCCCCGCGGGCTCGGACGAGGCCGCCCGGTGCGGAGCCGCCCGGCGGGCCGCCAGCCGGCGGCACGCCGGTGAGGCCGCCCCCTGCCCGGTCCCGTGACCCCGTGGAAGTGTCGTGCCTCGAACCCTCAAGCTCTCCCTCTTCGCCCTGGTCCTGCTCGGGCTCGTCGGCGGCTCCGTGGCCTTCTACGCCGCGCAGAAGTCGCTGACGCTCACCGTGGACGGCCAGGCCCGCGAGGTGCGCACGTACGCGGACACCGTCAGCGAGGTCCTCGACGAGGAGGGGCTGGAGACGCAGGCGCACGACGTCGTCCTGCCCGAGCCCGACGCGTCGGTCTCCGACGGTGACACCGTCGTGGTCACCCGGGCCCGCCCCCTCCAGCTGACCGTCGACGGCCGGTCCAGCGAGGTCTACGTGACCGCGCTGTCGGTCGACGAGGCGCTGGACCAGCTCGGCTTCCGCGCCGACGGCCTGATCGTCTCGGCCAGCCGCAGCGAGCGGCTGCCGCTGGACGGCATGGCGCTGTCCATCGCCACGCCCAAGGACGTCACCCTCGTGGCCGACGGCCAGCAGCGCGTGGTGACGACGACGGCGCCGACGGTGGCCGACCTGCTCGCCGAACAGGGCATCGCCCTGGGCCCGACGGACCGCACCAGCATGTACGGGACCCAGCCGCTGCTGGCCAACATGCGCCTGCAGGTCTTCCGGGTGCAGGTCAGCGAGGTCGTCGAGACCACGACCATCCCGTTCCAGACGGTCGAGACCGAGGACCCCGAGGCCTTCGAGGACGACGAGACCGTCACCCAGGAGGGCGTCGAGGGCCAGCAGTCGACCACCTACCGGGTCACCGTGGTCGACGGCGTGCAGACCGCCCGCGAGCAGGTCGCCACCGCCGTGACCGTCGCCCCGGTCGACGAGCTGGTCAGCGTGGGCACCAAGCCCCGCCCGGCGCCGGCCGCGTCCTCCGGCGGCTCCCCGACGGCCGACGGCCTCAACTGGGGCGCGCTGGCCGCCTGCGAGTCCGGTGGCCGCCCGAACGCCGTCAGCTCCTCCGGCACCTACCGCGGCATGTACCAGTTCTCCCGGGCCACCTGGGCCGCCGTCGGCGGCAGCGGTGACCCGGCCGCGGCCTCGGCCGACGAGCAGACGATGCGTGCGCAGATGCTCTACGCCCGCTCCGGCGCCGGTCAGTGGCCGCACTGCGGCTCGCGCCTGTTCAGCTGAGCACCCCCGCAGACCAGCCCGACGGGCTGCTGGGCCCGGCCGCGATCCGCGACCTGGCCCAGCAGCTCGAGCTGCGTCCGACGAAGTCGCTCGGGCAGAACTTCCTGCACGACGCCAACACCATCCGGCGGATCGTGCGCACGGCCGAGCTGCGGCCCGACGACGTCGTCCTCGAGGTCGGGCCCGGGCTGGGGTCGCTGACCCTCGGCCTGCTCCCCGCCGCGGCCGCGGTCACCGCCGTGGAGATCGACCCGCGGCTGGCCGCGCTGCTGCCTCGCACGGTCGCCGCGCGCGTGCCGGCGCTGGCCGACCGGCTCACGGTCGTGGAGGCCGACGCGCTGCGGATCGGCGAGCTCCCGGGGCCGCCTCCCACGGCGCTCGTGGCGAATCTGCCGTACAACGTGGCGGTGCCCGTCCTGCTCACCCTGCTCGAGCAGCTGCCGACGCTGCGGCGTGCGCTGATCCTGGTGCAGGCCGAGGTCGCCGAGCGGCTCGCCGCCCCGCCGGGGTCACCGGCCTACGGCGTCCCGTCGGTCAAGGCCGCCTGGTACGGCGAGGTGCGCCGGGCCGGGTCGGTCGGGCGGCGGGTCTTCTGGCCCGAGCCCAACGTCGACTCCGGACTGGTCGCGCTGGACCGCCGGCCGCCTCCGCCGGGGGACCGGGCCGCCACCTTCGCCGTCGTCGATGCGGCCTTCGCGACCCGGCGCAAGGGGCTGCGCGCCGCGCTGGGGGGCTGGGCCGGGAGCCCGGCCGCCGCCGAGGCGCGGCTGCGGGCCGCCGGGATCGACCCGTCGACCCGGGGTGAGCGGCTGTCGGTCACCGACTTCGCCCGGCTGGCCGCCATCCCCGCGCCGGCCGCCCCGGCGGAGCCGGCGTGAGCCACGGCGGTCCCGGCCGGATCAGCGGGGACGGGGCCGTGGTCGCCCGCGCCCCCGCCAAGGTCAACGTGCACCTGGCCGTGGCGCCGCTGGGGGCCGACGGCTACCACGAGCTGCGCACCGTCTTCCTGGCCGTCTCGCTGTTCGACACGGTCACCGTCCGCCCGGCCGAGCGGCTGTCGATCGAGCTGACCGGCCCCTTCGCCGGGGGCACCGCCGGGCCCGACCGGGTGCCCACCGACCGGCGGAACCTCGTGTGGCAGGCCGCGGAACTGCTGGCCCAGCGGGCGGGTGTGTCCGCGGGGGCGGCCATCACGATCGACAAGTCGATCCCGGCGGCGGCAGGCCTGGCCGGGGGCAGCGCCGACGCGGCGGCCGCGCTGGTCGCCCTGGACACGTTGTGGGGCACCCACGCGACCCGCGGTGACCTGGCCGAGCTCGCCGCCCAGCTGGGCAGCGACGTGCCGTTCAGCCTGCTCGGCGGGGTGGCGCTGGGGTCCGGACGCGGGGAGCGGCTGAGCCCGGTGCTCGCCCGGCGGCGCTGGGACTGGGTGCTCGGCATCGCCGGGGAGGGGCTCTCGACCCCCGCCGTCTACGGCGAGCTCGACCGGCTGCGCGCGGCCGGCCTGCTGCCCTCCGGGGAGGAGCTCGCCTCGCCCGACCCCGTCGTCGCCGCGCTGCGCAGCGGGCCGGTGGACGCGCTGGCGGCCACGCTCGCCAACGACCTCCAGGAGCCGGCCATCGCGCTGCGCCCGCAGCTGCGCCAGGCGCTGGACGCGGCCGCGGCCGCCGGTGCCGCGGCGGCGCTGGTGAGCGGCTCCGGGCCGACCGTGGCGGCGCTGGCCGCCGACGAGGACGACGCGGTGTCCCTCGCGGCGGCGCTGGCCGGCAGCGGCACCTTCGCGACGGTGCGCGCGGTCCACGGCCCGGTGCCCGGCGCCCGTCTCGTCGGCTGACGGGGGACCCGTCCTCCGCTCCCCGCGCAGGGCGAGCCCCTGGACGGAGCCGGCGAGCTAGTCGGCGAGCCGCGGGCGGGGCTCCAGGTGCCCCATGCCGTTCCACGCGAGGTTCACCAGGTGTGCCGCGACCTCGCGCTTGCCGCGGGACCGGTCCTCCAGCCACCACGCGCCGACGAGCGCGACCATGCCGACCAGCGCCTGGCTGTAGAGCCCGGCCAGGCCGGGGTCGTAGCCGTTCTGACCGAACTGCGAGGCCAGCAGGTGCTCGACCTCGTGGGCGGCCTCACCGAGCAGCGAGGAGTAGTGGCCCGCCGCGTCGGTGATGGGCGAGTCCCGGGTCAGGACGCGGAACCCGTCGGTGTCCTCCTCGATGTAGTCCAGGAGGACCAGGGCGGCCCGCTCGAGCAGCTCCCGGGGGTGGCCGCCGGAGGACAGCGCCGTGGTGAAGCGGCCGAGCAGCCGGTGCATCTCCTGCTCGACGACGACGGCGTAGAGCCCCTCCTTGCCGCCGAAGTGGCCGTAGACGACCGGCTTGCTCACCGAGGCCCGGGCGGCCAGCTCCTCGATGGAGGTCGCCTCGTAGCCGCGCCGGCCGAACAGCTCCCGGCCGACGTCGATCAGCTGCTGGCGGCGCTGCGCACCGGTCATGCGCACCCGGGGCCGCGGGACGGACCCGACCGGTGCACCCTCGGGACGCCGCCGCCCGGGCGCCCGCTGGGAGGCGGGTCGCCCAGGCGGCGGGACGTCGGCAGCCGTGCTCAGCCGGCTGCCTGGACGGGGGCGGTCACCGGGACGTGGCGCTTGGCCGCCAGCCGCACCGGGTCGGGCCACTTGACGCTGTGCGCCCAGCCGAGCTTCTCGAAGACCCAGATGATCCGGGCGCTCATGTCGATCTGGCCGCGCAGCACGCCGTGCCGGGCACTGGTCGGGTCGACGTGGTGCAGGTTGTGCCACGACTCGCCGCCGCTGAGGACGGCCAGCGGCCAGACGTTGGTGGCGCGGTCGCGGGAGGTGAAGGGCCGCGTGCCGATCACGTGGCAGATCGAGTTGACCGACCAGGTGACGTGGTGCAGCAGGAACGTCCGCACGAGACCGGCCCAGAAGAAGGCCGACAGGGCGCCGGCCCAGGAGCCGGTGACGAGGCCGCCGATGGCGGCGGGCAGCGCCAGGCTGAGGAAGGCCCAGACGACGAAGAGGCGGCTGACCACCTTGAGGCCCTTGTCCTTGAGCAGGTCCGGTGCGTAGCGCTCGGCGTTGCTCTGCCGGCGGTCGAACAGCCAGCCCAGGTGCGCGTGCCACATGCCCTTGGCCAGCGACCGGGAGTCCGTGCCGTAGCGCCACGGGGAGTGCGGGTCGCCCTCGCGGTCGGAGAAGGCGTGGTGGCGCCGGTGGTCGGCGACCCACTGCACGACCGGGCCCTGGATCGCCATGCAGCCGATGATCGCCATGGCATAGCGCAGCGGCTTGCCGGCCTTGAACGAGCCGTGCGTGAAGTACCGGTGGTAGCCGACGGTCACGCCGAGCAGCGGGACGAAGTAGAAGCCGACCAGCAGGCCGAGGTCCAGCCAGGACAACCCCCAGCCCCACACGACCGGGACGATCGCGGCGACGGCCAGGAACGGGACGATCACGAAGACGTAGAGCACGATCTGTTCGAACGCGCCCTTCTCCTTGCCGTAGGCGGTGGCCGGCAGGCCGGCGTCCGGGTCGGCCGGGGGCCGGGGAGCCGTCGGCCTGGTGAGGGCGGGAGCGGACAGGGGAGCCTCCAGGAGCGATGTCGTGCCGGTCGACCGCCGCAGCGTCCTCGACCGTGGTTACGACTCCGTAACCTACGTGCCCGTAGCCGACCTCGCCGGGTGGGGAGGAAACCCGCAGGTGGGACGCCCGCGCTCCTCCCGTCCGCGCTGGAGCGGCGGGTCCGGGGCCTGCGTTCACTAGGCTGCCCGTGGCGCCGACGTCCGGCGTCCCGAGCGCCGCCCGCGCCCGGATGGGGGATGGGGTAATCGGCAGCCCGCCGGCCTTTGGAGCCGTGCAGTCTCGGTTCGAGTCCGAGTCCCCCAGCAGCGTCGCCGAGAACGCCCGGCCGGCGCGTGTCGACCGCCCGCCGTCCGAGGAGATCCGTGAGCCTGCCCCAGCCGGGAACCGACCACCCCGACGCCCTCCCGCCCACGGTCGCCGCCGTCGTCGTCCTCGCGGCCGGGCAGGGGACGCGGATGCGCTCGGCGATCCCGAAGGTGCTGCACACCCTGGGCGGGCGCAGCATGCTCGGCCACGTGCTGGCCGCCGCCGCGCCGCTGGGCGCCGGGACGACGGTCGTGGTGGTGGGCGCCGGCCGTGACGCCGTCGTCGCGCACCTGTCGGACGTCGCCCCCGGCGCCCTGCCCGCGGTGCAGGAGGAGCAGCGCGGCTCGGGGCACGCCGCCCGGGTCGCGCTGGACGCGGTCCCCGACCTCGAGGGGCCGGTGCTCGTCTGCAACGGGGACTCGCCGCTGCTGACCGCCGGCACGCTGGCCGCGCTGGTCGCTGCGCACACCGCGGCGGGCAGCGTCTTCACCGTGCTCACCGCGGAGGTCGACGACCCGACCGGCCTGGGCCGGATCATCCGGGACGGCGAGGGCCGCCCCCGCGCCATCGTCGAGGAGCGGGACGCCACCGACGAGCAGCGGGCGATCCGTGAGGTCAACGCCGGGGTGTACGTCGCCAACGCGGGCACCCTGCGCCGGGTGCTCGCCGGGCTGTCGACGGAGAACGCGCAGGGCGAGCAGTACCTCACCGACGCTCTCGCCCCCCTCGTGGAGGGCGGCGCCCCGGTGGCGGCGGTGCGCGCGGAGGACCCGGTCGACGTGCTGGGCTGCAACGACCGCCGCGAGCTCGCGGCCCGGCGGCGGGTGCTCAACGACCGGGTGCTCGACGAGCTGATGGTCGCCGGGGTCACCGTCGTCGACCCCGCCACGACCTGGGTCGACGTGACCGTGACCGTCGGTGCCGACGCCGTGCTCCAGCCGGGCACCCAGCTGCACGGGACGACGCGGGTCGCCGGCGGGGCCGTCGTCGGACCGGACACGACGCTCGCCGACTGCGAGGTGGGGGAGGGCGCCTCCGTCGTCCGCTCGCACTGCTCCGGCGCCGTCGTCGGCCCCCGGGCCACCGTCGGGCCGTTCAGCTACCTGCGGCCGGGCACCCGGCTCGCGGGCGGGGCGAAGGTCGGCGCCTTCGTCGAGACGAAGAACGTCGAGGTGGGCGAGGACTCCAAGATCCCGCACCTGTCCTACGTGGGGGACGCCACCATCGGGACCGGCTCGAACGTCGGCGCCGCGACGGTCTTCGTCAACTACGACGGCGTGGCCAAGCACCACACCACCGTCGGCGACCACGTGCGCATCGGGTCGGACACCATGCTCGTGGCGCCGGTCACGGTGGGCGACGGCGCGTACACCGCCGCCGGGTCGGTGATCACGACCGACGTGCCCCCGGGGGCGATGGCCGTCGCGCGGGCCCGCCAGCGCAATGTGGCAGGCTGGGTGGGCCGCCGCCGCCCGGGCACCGCCGCCGCGCAGGCCGCAGCGGCCGCCGGGGATGCAGGTGTCGCGCCAGCGGCCGACACTCGACCCGGGACCGACGAGGGCCGGCCCACGGCTCCCGGCACGAATCTCGACCAGTAGGGGCAGTCGATCCGATGAGCGCGATCCGGCAGGCAAACAGCAAGAGCCTCATGCTCTTCTCCGGCCGGGCGTTCCCGGAACTGACCGACGAGATCGCCGGCCACCTCGGGGTCACCCCGACCCCGACCGCGTCGTACGAGTTCGCCAACGGCGAGCTGTTCGTGCGGTTCGAGGAGTCGGTGCGCGGCTGTGACGCCTTCGTGGTGCAGAGCCACTCCGCGCCCCTGAACACCTGGCTCATGGAGCAGCTGATCATGGTCGACGCGCTGAAGCGCGCGTCGGCCAAGCGGATCACCGTCGTCGCGCCGTTCTTCCCCTACGCGCGGCAGGACAAGAAGCACCGCGGCCGGGAGCCGATCTCCGCCCGCCTGGTCGCCGACCTGTTCAAGACCGCCGGCGCCGACCGGCTGATGACCGTCGACCTGCACACCGCGCAGATCCAGGGCTTCTTCGACGGGCCGGTCGACCACCTGTTCGCCCTCGACCTGCTGGTCGACCACGTCTGCTCCCGCTGGAGCGACCGGGACATCACGGTGGTCTCGCCCGACGCCGGGCGGGTGCGGGTGTCCGAGCGCTGGAGCGACAAGCTCGGCGGCGTCCCGCTGGCCTTCATCCACAAGACCCGCGACCCGATGCGCCCGAACGAGGTGGTCGCCAACCGCGTCGTCGGTGACGTCGAGGGCCGGGTCTGCATCATCGTCGACGACATGATCGACACCGGCGGCACGATCGTGAAGGCCGCCGAGACGCTGTTCGAGGCCGGCGCCGCCGACGTCATCGTGACCGCGACCCACGGCGTGCTCTCCGGCCCGGCCGTCGACCGGCTGAAGAACAGCCGCATCAGCGAGGTCGTCGTCACCAACACGCTGCCCATCCCGGCCGAGCGGCAGTTCGACAAGCTCACCGTCCTCTCGATCGCCCCACTCCTGGCGCGGGCCATCAAGGAGGTCTTCGAGGACGGCTCCGTGACCTCCCTCTTCGGCGGCGCGTCGTGACCTGACGGTCTTCCGAGCGGGGCCCGGAGGGCTCCCGAGGAAGGCCGTGGGAGGCGCTCCGCGCAGCGGGTCCTGCCGAGTGGGGGCCCGCAGGGTCCCCCGAGGTGGGACGGGTGGGGCTCAGCGCAGGCCGGGACGGCACCTGGCCGCGGTCACCCGGCGGATGCCGGGTAAGGTTGTAGAGCCCGGCGAGGGAGCGGTTCGTCCGTCTCCGTTATCGACGTGCGTGTGCCCTCCAGGGGTGTGCCGCGCTCGTGTGCCGGCCACAGACCGATCCACCTGTTGAGGAGCACACCACCGTGGCTGACTACCGCCTCGTCGCCGAGGCCCGCACCGAGTTCGGCAAGGGCAGTGCCCGCCGCACCCGCCGTGCCGGCCGCATCCCCGCCGTCCTGTACGGGCACGGCCAGGACGTCGTCCACCTGTCGCTGCCGGCCCGCGAGTTCGCCGCGGTCCTGCGCAACGGCGGCACCAACGCCCTGATCACCATCGAGCTCGACGGCACCGAGCACCTGGCGCTCACCAAGGCCGTGCAGCGCGACCCGCTGACCCGGATCCACGAGCACGTCGACCTGCTGACGGTCCGCCGCGGCGAGAAGACCACGGTCGAGGTCCCGATCGTGGTCGTGGGCGAGCCGGGCGTCGACGCGATCCCGAACCACCAGATGAACGCCGTCTCCATCGAGGCCGACGCCACGCGCCTGCCCGACACGATCGAGGTCGACGTCACCGGCCGCACCGCCGGCCAGAACATCACCGCCGGCGACCTGGTGCTGCCGGCCGGCGCGACGCTGATCAGCGACCCCGAGGCGCTGGTCATCGGCTTCCTGGGCGCCCCGACGGCCGAGGCCCTCGAGGCCGAGCTCGCCGAGGCCGAGGCCGAGGCCGGCATCGAGCGCGACGAGTCCGACGCCGACGCCGAGGCCGCCGGCGAGGGCGACGTCGTCCCCGAGCCGCAGGACCAGGGCAGCGGCGAGTCGATGGACGCCGCCGAGAACAGCTGAGGCATCCGCTGACCGAGAGCACGACCCGCAGGGGCGCCGGCACCGCCGGCGCCCCTGCGGCGTCCCCGCCGTCGGAGGGGCCCTTCCTGCTGGTGGGGCTCGGCAACCCCGGCGCCACCTACGCCGGCAACCGCCACAACGTCGGGGCGATGGTGCTCGACGAGCTCGCCGCGCGCGCCGGCGTGAAGCTCTCCCCGGGCAAGGGGGCGCGGTCGCGCGCCCTGGTCGGCGAGGGCCGGCTGGCCGGACGGCGGGTCGTCCTGGCCCGGCCCACCTGCTACATGAACGAGTCCGGCGGACCGGTCCGCGGGCTGCTCGACTACTCCAAGGTCGCCGTCGAGGACCTCGTCGTCGTGCACGACGAACTCGACATCCCCTTCGCCGCCGTGCGGCTCAAGCGGGGTGGGGGAGAGGGCGGGCACAACGGCCTGCGCTCGATCAGCCGCTCCACCGGCACCCGCGACTACCTCCGCGTGCGGGTCGGCATCGGCCGCCCGCCCGGTCGCCAGGACCCGGCCGACTTCGTGCTCAAGGACTTCTCGGCGACCGAGCGCAAGGAGCTCGACCTGCTGGTGGCCGAGGCGGCGGACGCGGCCGAGGAACTCCTGGGCCGTGGCCTCGAGGCCGCCCAGAACGTGGTCCACCCCCGCACCTGACGCCTCTCGTCACGCTGCGTGCCGGACGGGTGACGGTTTCTGGCCCCCGTAGGAGTGAACGGTCACGGTGTGTGTTGACCCCTCGGTGACCGACTGTGAGTGTCCTCGGTGGTGCGGAGGCACCGGATCTCGTGGACCTGCACGTCAGGCCCGCGATCGGTCCGGGACTCCGCCACACAGTGTCACGTCGGTGTCCGGGGGGAACCGTGCTACTCGATCACGACCAGGTCAGACTGGGTTCGGCGTCCGTGCAGGCGGCCGTCTCCGGGGTGCAGTTCGCGCCCCGGGCCGGCATCCGCCGCACACCGCCGGGATGGGTGCGCCGGTACACCCTCGCGCTGGTGGCGACGGAGTCGCTGGCCGCCGCGGTCGCGGGCGCGGCGGTCCTCGCCGCCCACCGCTCCTCGCTGAGCCCGTCGCAGCCGCTGCTGTGGGCCGCCCTCGCGCTCGTGGTCGCCTGGCCGCTGCTGCTGGCCGCCACCGGCGCCTACGCCGAGCGGGCCTTCGGCACCGGGAGCGACGAGTACCGCCACGTGGGCCGGGCCGGCTTCCTGCTGCTCGCCGTCCTGGGCCTGGTGTCCTACGCCGCGAGCCTGGACCTCTCCCGCGGGCTGGTCGTCGTCGCCGTGCCGGCGCTGACGGTCGCCACGCTGCTCGTCCGGCTCGCAGCCCGCTGCTGGCTGCGGGCCCTGCGCGCCCGCGGTTCCTGCACCACCCGGGTCATCGTGGTCGGCCGCGGCGGTGCCGTGCTGGAGCTGGTCGACCGCGTCCGCCGGGAGCGCTTCGCCGGCATGGACGTCGTCGCCGCCTGCGTGACGCCCACCGACCGCGACCGCGTCGCCGCCGCCCTCGGCGTGCCCGTCGGCGGCCTGGACGACGTCGTGGCGATGGCGGGCCGGCTCGGCGCCGAGACCATCGCCGTGACCTCGGCCAGCGAGACCGCCGCCCAGTACCTGCGGCAGCTGTCCTGGCAGCTCGAGGGCACCGGCATCGAGCTGCTCGTCGCGCCCGGCCTCATCGAGGTCGCCGGCCCCCGGCTGCACATCCGGCCCTTCGAGGGCCTCCCGCTGCTGGCCGTCGAGCAGCCGCGGTTCGAGGGCTGGCGCCGGGTGGTCAAGGGCGGGCTGGACCGGACCGTCGCCGGCGTGGCCCTGCTGCTGCTGGCCCCGGTCCTGCTCGGCATCGCCCTCGCCGTCCGGCTGGGCAGCCGCGGCCCGGTGCTCTACCGCCAGGAGCGGGTGGGCGTGAACGGCCGGACCTTCACGATGCTGAAGTTCCGCAGCATGGTCGTCGACGCCGACCGGCAGCTGGGGACGCTCACCGCCGACAACATCTCCGACGGGCTGCTGTTCAAGATGCGCGCCGACCCGCGGGTGACCCCGGTGGGTCGCTGGCTGCGCCGGCTCTCGCTGGACGAGCTGCCGCAGCTGCTCAACGTGCTCGGCGGGTCCATGTCGCTGGTCGGTCCCCGTCCGCCCCTGCCCGGCGAGGTGGCGCGCTACGACACCCAGATCAGCCGGCGCCTGCTCGTCAAGCCGGGCCTCACCGGGCTGTGGCAGATCTCCGGCCGCAGCGACCTGCCGTGGGAGGAGGCCGTGCGCCTGGACCTCCGGTACGTCGAGAACTGGTCCATGGCCCTGGACCTGCTGATCCTCGTCAAGACCTTCCGCGCGGTGCTGAGCAGGTCCGGGGCCTACTGAGAGGCAGGGCCCGCGGCGGTCCACCCTCACCCGTCGGGGGGACGACCGCCGCGGCCCGGATCTCCAGCATGGAGCCAGTCCTGCCGAACACAGGTGGGAACTGGTCGCCGACGAACGGACTCCGATGGACCGCATGAGCATCGCCATGGTGGGGACGCGCGGCGTCCCTGCGCGATACGGCGGCTTCGAGACCGCCGTGGAGGAGATCGGCCGGCGGCTCGCCGACGCGGGCCACCGCGTCGTCGTGTACTGCCGCACGGTCCCCGGCGGGACCGAGACGCCGCCCGCCGAGCACCTCGGCATGGAGCTGGTGCACCTCCCGGCCGCCCGCAGGCGGTCCCTCGAGACGCTCAGCCACACGGCACTGTCGGTCCGCCACCTGGTCACCCACCGCACCGACGCGGCCATCGTGTTCAACGCGGCCAACGCGCCGCTGCTGCCGGTGCTGCGCGCGGCCCGGATCCCGGTCGCCACGCACGTGGACGGCCTGGAGTGGAAGCGGGCCAAGTGGGGCGGCGCCGGACGGCGCTACTACCGCATGGCTGAGGCGCTGGCGGTGCGCTGGTCCGACGCCCTCATCGCCGACGCCCAGGGCATCGCCGACTACTACACCGACGCCTTCGGCGCCCCGACCACGCTGCTGACCTACGGTGCGCCGCTGATCGAGCCCGGCTCCGACCGGCTCGCCGAGCTCGGGCTCGAGCCCGGCGGCTACCACCTCGCGGTGGCCCGGTTCGAGCCGGAGAACCACGTCGACCTCATCGTCGAGGGGTACACGCGCAGCGACGCGACCAAGCCGCTGGTCGTCGTCGGCTCGGCCCCCTACGCCGACGAGTACACCCGCCGGGTGCACTCCCTGGCCGACGAGCGGGTCCGCTTCCTCGGCGGGGTGTGGGACCAGGAGCTGCTCGACCAGCTCTACGGCCACAGCGCCACCTACCTGCACGGCCACTCCGTGGGCGGCACCAACCCGTCGCTGCTGCGCGCCATCGGCGCCGGAGCCGCCGTGACGGCGTTCGACTGCTCGTTCAACCGGGAGGTCATCGCCGACGCCGGCCGGTTCTTCGCCAGCCCGGAGGACGTCGCCCGCGAGATCGCCGGCGTCGAGGCCGATCCCGCCCGTGCCGCCCGCGACGGACGCCGGTCCCGCGAGCTGGCCCGCGGCTACGACTGGGACCAGGTGGCCGCCGGCTACGAGGAGCTGGCCCGGTCGCTGGCCACGCGCGCCTTCCCGCGCCGCCGTCCCTCGGGCCGCCGCCGGCCCACCGCGGCGGACCTGCCGCCGGTCGCCGCCGCGGTCGAGTCCCGGCCGGACAACGTGGTCGCCCTGCCGACGCCGGCCGAGCCGCCGGTGTGGGAGCACTTCCGGGCGGCGCAGCAGTGAGCCGCACCGACCAGGACGAGGCGTCCCCGCGGGGGCGCGAGGGGGGAGTTCGCGTGGAGGTCCAGGAGCGCAGGGCGCCGTCGGACGGGGAGCTCGAGGAGACGGCGCCGCGCCGCCGCCGCCGGCTGCTGGTCGCCGTCGGCGCGGCCGTGCTGGTCGCCGTCGTGGCGCTCGTGTGGGTGCTGAGCACCCGCGGGGACGACGGCGGCTCCGGCGCCGCCGACCCGTCCGCGGCCGCCCCCACCTCGGGGGCACCGGTGCAGGAGACGATCGCGCCGCTGCCGCCCACCCCCACCCCGACCGGGCCCACGGAGGACGTCGACCAGCCGCCGGCCGCGCTGCCCGAGGTGCCGATCGACGCGCCGGCGGCCGTCGGCAACGGCATCGTGGCGACCATCGGGTCGATCGAGGCCATCGAGGGCACCGCCGTCGGGCCGGGCAACATCGCCGGACCGGCGCTGCGGGTGACCGTGCGCATCGAGAACGGCACCGCCGAGGACGTCTCGCTCGACGGCGTGGCCGTGAACATGTACTCCGGCGCCGAGCGCACACCGGCCTCGCCCCTGGGTGACCCGTCGCAGGCGCCGTTCACCGGCATGCTGGCGCCCGGTGCGACGGGGGAGGGCGTCTACGTCTTCCGTGTGCCGGCCGAGGCGCGGGACCTGGTCACCGTCGAGGTCGGCTACCAGGCCGGCGCACCGCTGCTGCTCTTCACCGGTCCGGCGGCCTGACCGACCACCTGCACCGAGCTCGTCGACGACCCGTCCCCGCATCCGCGGGGGCGGGTCGTCCGGCGTTCCGGGACGGGCGCCGCACCTGCCGCCCAGCACCGGGCCTGTCACCCACCGTGAGGACGTGTCCCCGGTACGAGTGAGAAAGCGCTGGTCATCACCGTATCGGGTGCACGTTCACCCCTGCCGCTGCCGCGATCGTCACGCTTAGTATCCATCGACCGGTCCACCGGACGGTCGGGTACTGGAACTTGAGCGGGGGCTCGCATGGGGGACGTGGGGACAGGTGTGCGCTCGCGCGCCGTGGCGGTGATGGCGACCTTGGCGGTCGCGACCGCGAGTTGGGCGCTGGCGGTCCCGGGGACCGCTCGTGCGGACTCGGCGCCGGCGATGGTGACGCCGACCGACCCGGTGACGGTGTCGGCCGACGCGCTGCCGACGGTGCAGATCAACGGTGTGGTCTGGGCGCAGACCGTCGTCGGCAACACGGTGTACGCCGGCGGCTCGTTCACCACCGCCCGCCCGGCGGGTGCAGCGGCCGGCAGCAACGAGACGCCCCGGGGCAACCTGCTGGCCTACGACATCCGGACCGGGGAGCTCGTCACCTCCTTCGCGCCGAACCTCAACGGCCAGGTCATGGCCGTCACCGCGTCGCCCGACGGGACGCGGCTCTACGTCGGCGGCGACTTCACCGTCGCCAACGGGCAGCCGCGCAACCGGGTCGCCGCCTATGACACCCGCACCGGTGCGCTGGTCGACACCTTCCGGCCCAGCGTCAACGGGCAGGTCGCCGCCATCGCCGCGACCAACTCGACGGTCTACCTCGGCGGCAGCCTCAGCGCCGTGGGCGGCGTGAGCCGCTCCCGGCTGGCCGCGGTCCGCGCGTCCGACGGCGGCCTGCTGCCTTGGGCTCCGGTCCCGGGCACCGGGCCCACCTCGGGCAACCGCAACCCGACCAACCCGACCCAGCCGGGCACCACCGCGACGAGCAACAACGTCATGGCGCTCGTGGTCACCGGCGGTGGCAGCCAGGTCGTGGCCTCCGGGCGGTTCGACACGATGAACGGCGTCAAGGCCACCGGCGTGACTGCGCTCGACCCGACGACCGGCGCGACCCGCACCTTCGAGATCAACCGGCTCATCACCAACCAGGGAGTCAACTCCGCCGTGTGGAGCCTCTCCACCGACGGCACCGTCGTGTACGGCACCGGCTACGACTACTACGGCCCGGGCAACCTCGAGGGCTCCTTCGCCGTCGACGGCTCGAACGGCCGGGTGCGCTGGATCGCCGACTGCCGCGGTGACAGCTACTCGAGCTTCCCCGCCAACGGCGTGCTCTACATCGCGTCGCACGCGCACAGCTGCGTGAACATCGGCGGCTTCCCCGAGCAGAACCCGAAGGTCGAGAAGCGGGCCACGGCGATGAGCGCCGCCGCGAGCGGCCGGGTGGGCACGATCACCCAGGCCAACGCGAACTTCACCGGGCAGCCGGCACCCTCGATGCTCAACTGGTTCCCGACCCTCACCCAGGGAAGCGTCACCGGCCAGTTGCAGGCGGGGTGGAGCGTCTCGGGCAACGGTCAGTACGTCGTCTACGGCGGCGAGTTCCCGCGGGTGAACGACCGCGCCCAGCAGGGGCTGGTCCGCTTCGCCGTTCCCTCGATCGCGCCCAACGCTGTCGGTCCCGACGTCACGCCCGGCGTGGGCGTCACCGCGACCAGCGGCGGACTGCGCGTCGGCTGGCAGGGCAGCACCGACCGCGACAACCGCGTGCTCACCTACCGGGTGTACCGGGACAACGGCGCGCAGCCCGTGGCGACGTTCAACCGGTCGTCGCTGTGGTGGCAGGCGGCGCCCGTCGCGTGGACCGACCGCGCGGCGGCCGCAGGTGGGCACACCTACCGGGTCACCGTGAGCGACCCGCTCGGCAACGAGGCGACCATCGGCACCGCGACGGGCACGTCCTCCGGTCCCACGCCGGCGCGGACGTACGCCCAGACCGTGGCCCTCGACGGGGCGACGGACCACTGGTCGCTCGGCGAGCGCTCCGGCACCGCCGGCTCCGACCTGACCGGCGTCGACGACCTGATCGGCAGCGGCGGCATCCGTCGGGGCTTCGCCGGCGCGCTCAAGGGCGACGCGGACACGTCCACGTGGTTCGACGGCGTCGGCGGGTACTTCGCGACGCAGACCCCGCGCCGGGGCGCACACACCTTCACGGTCGAGGCCTGGTTCGAGACCCGCAGCACGGCCGGTGGCCGGATCGTCGGCTTTGGCGACCAGCGCACGGGGCTCAGCAACAACCAGGACCGGATGATCTTCCTGGACCCGTCCGGCAAGGTGCACTTCGGGGTGTACCCCGGCTTCGGCGCCGAGCTCGTCTCGCCTACCGCCTACAACAACGGGCAGTGGCACCACGTCGCCGCCTCGGTCAGCCCCGCGGGCATGCAGCTGTACGTCGACGGGCGCCTCGTGGCCAGCCGGACCGACGTGATCATGGCGCAGGACTACATCAACGGCTACTGGCGTATCGGCGGCGACCGCACGTGGTCCGGTGCGCCGTACTTCAACGGACTCATCGACGAGGTCGCCGTCTACCCGGTCGCGCTGACGCCCGAGCAGGTGGCCCGGCACCACTCCCTGGCCACGACGGGCACGGCGCCGAACGCGGCACCGACGGCGTCCTTCACCGCCGGCGTCCAGGACCTCACCGCGTCGGTCGACGGCCGCGCGTCGAGCGACCCGGACGGCACGGTCCAGAGCCACAGCTGGGACTTCGGCGACGGCACCACGGGCACCGGGGCGACGACCACGCACGCCTACACCCGGGGTGGCACGTACACGATCCGGCTGACCGTCACCGACGCCGCGGGCGCCACCGCGACGACGGAGCGCCAGGTCACCGTGGTCGAGCCGCCCAACCGGGCGCCGGTCGCGTCGTTCACCTCGACGTCCTCGGGTCTGGTTGCCTCGGTGGACGGGCGCGGGTCGACCGACGCCGACGGCACCGTCGCCTCGTACTCGTGGTCCTGGGGTGACTCGACCCCTGCCGGCAGCGGCGCCACCGCGACGCACACCTACGCCGCGGCCGGCACCTACCAGGTGACGCTCACGGTGACCGACGACGACGGCGCCACGGCGTCGGTCACCCGCGGGGTGGCCGTGGCCGCGGCGGGGTCGGCTCCGCCGGTCGCCACGGACACGTTCTCGCGGACGGCCACGGGCGGTCTCGGGACCGCCGAGCTGGGCGGTCCCTGGACGGCGGCCCTCGGCGCCAGCCGGCAGTCGGTCTCCGGCGGCACCGCGGTGCTGTCGCTGCCCACCGCGGGCAACGAGACGGTGGCGTACCTGGGCGGGGTCAGCGTGAGCAGCGCCGACCTGCGCGCCGTCCTGCGCCTGTCGTCGGTGCCGACCGGGAACGGCACGTACGCCTACGTCACCGGACGGCGGGTGGGCTCCGGCGAGGAGTACACGGTGCGCGTCCGGGTCGCCCCCGACGGCGCGGTGTACCTGTCGCTGTCGCGGCTGACCGGCAACGTGGAGACCTTCCCCGGTGGGGAGACCCGGGTGACCGGGCTGACCTGGACGCCGGGCACCGCCCTCGCCACCCGGGTGCAGGTCTCGGGCACCGGGACCACCACGGTGACCGCGTCGGTGTGGCCGGCCGGGCAGGCCGAGCCCGCCGCACCGCAGCTGTCGCGGACCGACACCGCGGCGGCCCTGCAGCGGCCCGGCGGGGTCGGGATCGGCGCCTACCGGCCCGGCGGTGCCACCGCGGCGACCGCCGTGTCGTTCGACGACCTGCAGGTGACCACGGTGGGGGCGACCCCGCCCCCGCCGCCGCCGCCGCCGCCGCCGGCGAACGTGGCGCCGGTGGCGTCGTTCACCGCGCAGGCCACGGACCTGTCGGTGGCGGTCGACGGGCGTGCCTCGTCGGACTCCGACGGCACGGTCGCCTCCCACGCCTGGACCTGGGGCGACGGGACCGCGGCCGGGTCCGGCGCCACGGCGACGCACGCCTACGCGGCGGTCGGCACGTACACGGTGACCCTCACGGTGACCGACGACGACGGCGCCACCGCGACCACCACGCGGTCGGTCACCGTGACCGCTCCCGCCGGTCCGCAGCAGCCGCAGGTGCTGGCCGCCGACGCCTTCGAGCGCTCGGCCACCGGTGGCCTGGGCACCGCCGACGCCGGCGGGGCCTGGACGGTGCTCGTGGGTGCCGCGCGCCAGGCGGTCACGGCCGGCGGGGCCGTGCTCACCGTCGGCCCGGGCAACAACGCCGGCTCGCACCTGGGCTCGGTCGCGCAGACCGCGGTGGACGTGCGGACGACGGTGTCGTTCTCGCGGACGCCGGCCAACGGCACCGGCGCCTACGCCTTCGTCACCGGCCGCCGCGTCGGCACGGCCCAGTACAAGGCGCGGGTGCGGGTGCTGCCCACCGGCGAGGTCGGTCTCGCCCTGCTCCGCGAGGTCGACGGCGTGGAGACGATGCTGGGCACGATGACCACGGTGCCCGGGCTCACCTACACGGCGGACCTGCCGCTGCAGGTGCACCTGCGGGTGACCGGCACCGGGCAGACCGCCCTCGAGCTCAGCGTGTGGCCCGCGGGTCAGGCCCAGCCGGCCACCCCGACGCTGGTGCGGACCGACGGCACGGCCGTGCTGCAGGCGCCGGGTTCGGTGGGGCTGGCCGCCTACCTGTCCGGCAGCTCGACCAGCCCGGTCGCCGTCCGGTTCGACGACCTGCGGGTGACCGCGGTGCAGTGACACCGGCGTCGGGGCCGGCTCCACCACGGGCCGGCCCTGACGCTCGGTGATCATCACCCCGCAACCGTGCGATCACAAGCGGTCACGGACCTCACCTCGACGAGGGAGAAACCGCAGGTCGGTCACCTGGTCAGGTGATCGTCACGGCAGTGACCTCCTGTCATCGTCACTGTCGGTACTCGACGACGGCATCCAGGGGGAGGCCGCCGCTCTCGGGTCCTGGCACACGGGGGAAACCGCATGTCCACGTCTTCGAGCACGCCCCGGCGCGCGCCTGCCCGCGTCGTCGCGGGCACCGTCAGCCTCCTGCTGGCGGCCGGCAGCCTGGCGCTCCTGCCCGGCGTCGCCCAGGCCGACTCCGCGCCGCTGACGCCGTCGGCCGCCACGCCGACCACCGTCACCGCCGACGCCCTGCCCACCGTGCAGATCAACGGTGTCGCCTGGGCGCAGGCCGTCGTCGGCAACACCGTCTACGTCGGTGGCGCGTTCACCAGCGCCCGGCCTGCCGGTGCGCCGCTCGGGACGAACGAGACGCCGCGCGCCAACCTGCTGGCCTACGACATCCGCACCGGCGAGCTGATCACCTCGTTCGCCCACGACCTCAACGGCCAGGTGCTCGCCGTCGCGGCCTCGCCCGACGGCTCGCGGGTCTACGTGGCCGGCGACTTCACGACCGTCGACGGGCAGACCCGCCGCCGCGTCGCCGCCTTCGACACCGCGACCGGCGCCCTGGTCGCCGGCTTCGCCCCGGCGGTGCAGAGCCAGGTCGCCGCCCTCGCCGTCACGGACGACACCGTCTACATGGGCGGCAGCATCACCGCCGTCGGCAGCGTCAGCCGCAGCCGGCTCGCCGCGGTCAGCGCCTCCGACGGCAGCCTGCTGCCCTGGGCGCCGGTCCCCGGCGTCGGCTCCACCGCCGGCAACCGCCTGCCCAACAACCCGACGGGCAACGCCAAGACCAGCGACGCCGTCCTCGCGCTGACCGTCGCCGGCACCGGCCAGGTCATCGCCGGCGGCCGCTTCGACACGATGAACGGGGTCAAGGCCACCGGCGTCGCGGCGCTGGACCCGGTCTCCGGGGCCACCCGGCCGTTCGCGATCAACCAGCGGCTGACCAACCAGGGCGTCAACTCCGCCGTCCACAGCCTGAGCACCTCCGGTGACCTGGTCATCGGCACCGCCTACGACTACTACGGCCCCGGCAACCTCGAGGGCTCGTTCGTCGTCAAGGCCGACGGCGGCACGATCGTCGAGGTCAACGACTGCCGCGGGGACTCCTACTCCAACTACGCCTCCGACGGCGTCGTCTACGTCGCCAGCCACAGCCACGACTGCCGCAACATCGGCGCCTTCCCGGAGCAGGACCCGCGGGTGCACAAGTTCGGCGTCGCCTTCACCCTGGCGCCCACCGGCACCGTCGGCAGCTCCACGATCACCAACGCCAACTTCCGCGGCCAGCCCGCCGGCTCGCTGCTGCCCTGGTTCCCGACCATGACCCCGGGCACCTACACCGGCCAGGCCCAGGCCGGCTGGTCGGTCACCGGCAACGACCGCTACGTCGTCTACGGGGGCGAGTTCCCGCGGGTGAACGGCGTCGGCCAGCAGGGCCTGGTGCGCTACGCCCTGCCGGACACCGCGCCCAACCGCGTCGGCCCGGCCGCCGAGGGCTTCGCCGCCACCGCGACCTCGCCGGCCCCCGGCCGGGTCACCGTGAACTGGACCGCGACGTCGGACCAGGACAACGCCACCCTCGTCTACCGCGTCGAGCGCGAGGGCCAGGCCCTCCCGGTCGCCGAGACCGTGCAGGCCTCCACCTGGTGGAACCGGCCGGCCATGTCCGCCGGCGACGCCGGCGTCAGCGGCAGCCTGCGCTACCGCGTCACCGCCACCGACCCGTTCGGCAACACCGTCGCCACCCCCTGGGTCGCCGTCGAGGTCGTCGCCGTCGCCGGCCCGGCCCAGACCCGCCCCTACGCCGACACGGTCCGCGCCGACGGCGCGTCGTCGCACTGGCGGCTCGGCGAGACCTCGGGCGTCGCCGCCGACAGCATCGGCACCGCTCCCATGACGGTCGGCGCCGGGGTCACCCGCGGCCAGGCCGGCGCGCTGGCCGGTGACACCGCCTACTCCTTCACCGGCAGCTCGACGGCCTCCCTGGCCACGGGCACCGCCCAGGCCGCGCCCAACACCTTCACCGAGGAGGCCTGGATCCAGACCTCGTCCACCGCCGGTGGCCGGGTCATGGGTTTCGCCGACCGGGCCACGGGCAACAGCTCGTCGTTCGACCGCCAGGTGCACCTCCAGACCAACGGCCGGATCAGCTTCTCGGTCAAGGTCCGGACGGGCTTCCTCGGGCTCAGCGTCACGACCCGCACGGTGACCAGCACCGCCGCCGTCAACGACGGCAGGTGGCACCACGTCGCGGCCACGATGGGCCCCTCGGGCATGGCGCTGTACGTCGACGGCGTGCTGGTCGGCTCGCGCACCGACACCACCTCCGGGCTGGCCTACAACGGCTACCTGCGGGTCGGCGCGGACAAGGCCGTCGCCGGCGCGAACACCTTCACCGGCCGCATCGACGAGGTGGCGCTCTACCCGACCGCCCTCTCGGCCCAGCAGGTCGCCGCGCACGCCGCCGCCGGCGGGATCACCGCCCCGGCGCCCAACATGGCCCCGACGGCACGGATCGCCGCCACCACCTCCGGCCTCACCGCGGCGCTGGACGCCCGCGGCTCGGTGGACACCGACGGGACCGTGGCCTCCTACGCGTGGGACTTCGGCAACGGCCAGCGGGGCACCGGCGCCGCGGCGTCGCACACCTACGCCACCGCCGGCTCCTACGTCGTCACGCTGACCGTCACCGACGACCGCGGTGCCACCACCACCGCGAAGACGCTCGTCACGGTGGCCCCGGTGCGGGTCAACACCGCCCCGGTGGCCGCGTTCACCGCGACCGGCCGCGACCTGGCCGTCACCGTCGACGGCAGCGCCAGCGACGACAGCGACGGCACCGTCGCCGCCCACAGCTGGAACTGGGGCGACGGCACGGCCGCCGGCACTGGCGCCGGCGCGTCGCACACCTACGCCGCGGCCGGCACGTACACCGTCACGCTGACCGTCACCGACGACGACGGTGCGACCGCCGTGACCTCCCAGCAGGTCACGGTGACCGCGCCGGTCCCGACCGCCCCCATCGCCAAGGACACCTTCGGCCGCGCCGTCACCGGCGGCCTGGGCACCGCGGACGTCGGCGGCGCGTGGACCGTCGTCGCCGGCGCCGCCCGGCAGTCGGTCACCGACGGTGTCGCGGAGCTCGCCCTGCCCGGCGCCGGCAACAACACCGGTGCCCACCTGGGCACGCTCAGCACCACCAGCGCCGACGTCCGCAGCGCCTTCACCCTCTCCTCGGCGCCGACCGGTACCAGCGGCACCTGGGTGTACGTGTCCGGCCGCCGCACGGTCACCGGTGACGAGTACCGGGTGCGGGTGCGCGTCGCCGCCGACGGGGCCGTGTACCTGGCCCTGTCCCGGGTCGTCGCCACCGTCGAGTCCTTCCCGGGCGGCGAGGTGCTCGTGCCGGGGCTGACCTGGACGCCGGGCACCACCCTGGCCAGCCGGGTGCAGGTCTCGGGCACCGGGAGCACCGCGATCACCGCCTCGGTCTGGGCGGTGGGGCAGGCCGAGCCGGCCACGCCGCAGCTGTCGCGGACCGACACCACGGTGACCCTGCAGGTCGCCGGCTCGGTCGGCCTGGCGGCCTACCGGCCCAGCAGCGCCACCGCGGCCACGGCCGTCCGGTTCAGCGCCTTCCGGGTGGGTCTCGTGGGCGCCGGTGCGCACACCAACGTCGCGCCGGCCGCCACGTTCACCGCGGCTGCGACCGAGCTCTCCGTGGCGGTCGACGCCACCGGCTCGGCCGACGGCGACGGCCGCGTCGTCCGGGCCGACTGGGCCTTCGGCGACGGGACGACGGGCACCGGTGCCACCGCCACGCACGCCTACACCGCGGGCGGCACCTACACCGTCCGGCTCACCGTGACCGACGACGAGGGCGCCACGGCGACCACCACCCGGTCGGTCACCGTGACCGCGCCGGCGGCTCCTCCGGTGGAGCAGCCGGCCGAGCAGGTCGCCGCGGACGCCTTCGACCGGACGGCGACCGGTGGGCTGGGCGCCGCCGACCTGGGTGGCGCGTGGGCCGTGGTGGCCGGTGCCGCCCGGCAGGCCGTCACCGGCGGGGTCGCCACGCTGACCGTCGGCCCGGGCAACAACACCGGGGCGTACCTGCCCGCGGTCGCTGCCGCCGGCGTCGACGTCCGCACGACCGTGTCGCTGTCCGCGGCGCCCACCGGCGGCTCGGGTGCCCTGGTCTACGTGACCGGTCGCCGGGTCGGCACCGACCAGTACCGCGGCCGGCTGCAGGTGCTGCCCTCCGGCGCGGTCGGGATCGCCCTGGTCCGCGAGGCCGGCGGCACGGAGACCGTCCTCGGGACGGCGACCGTGGCCGGGCTCGCCCACACCCCGGGCACCCCGCTGGAGGTCCGCCTGCGGGTCACCGGCACCGGGACGACCACCCTCGAGCTCTCGGTCTGGCAGGCGGGGGCGACCGCTCCGGCGACCCCGCTGCTGACCCGCACCGACAGCACCGCCTCCCTCCAGGCGCCCGGCGCCATCGGGATCGCGGCCTACCTGTCGGGCAGCGCCACCGCCCCGGTGGACGTCCGGTTCGAGGGGGTCAGCGCCACCGCCGTGCGGTGACGACCCCGCAGTGAGCCCGAGCCGGGCCGGCCCTCGTGGCCGGCCCGGCTCCGTGCTGTCCGGGGCCTGGCGTCGCCGCTCACCCATCGTGATGAGGGCAAACCCGGGACCACCCGTTCATGGCGCTGACCAGCGCAATTGCACCGCAACGGGTGATCGGTGTCCTGTACGGAACGTGACATCGTCCCCGGGACCGCATCCACCACCGTGGGTCGCGAGGGACGCAGGACCTGGGGGACGACGCGATGCGCACGACCACGACCGCCGCCGGACGGCGGGTGCTGGCCGGCACGGTGGGCCTGCTGCTGGCCGCAGGGACGCTCGCACTCCTGCCGGCCGCGGCACGGGCGGACTCGGCCCCGCTGGTGCCCGGCCCGGCGGACCCCGTGACGGTGACGGCCGACGCGCTGCCCACCACGCAGATCGACGGGGTCGGCTGGGCGCAGGCGATCGTCGGGGACACCGTCTACGTGGGCGGGTCGTTCACCTCCGCCCGCCCGGCCGGCGCGCCCGCGGGCACGCAGGAGACGCCGCGCAGCAACCTGCTCGCCTACGACATCCGCACCGGCGTGCTGATCGCCTCCTTCGCGCCGGTGGTCAACGGACAGGTGCTCGCCGTCACCGCCTCCCCGGACGGGTCCCGGCTGTACATCGGCGGCGACTTCACCGCCGTCGACGGGCAGACCCGCAACCGGGTCGCGGCCTTCGACACCGCCACGGGCGCCCTGGTCGCCGGATTCAGCCCGTCGGTCAGCAGCCAGGTCCGCGCGCTCGCCGCGACGAACAGCACCGTCTACCT
The DNA here is from genome assembly GCF_019799925.1 of Blastococcus sp. CPCC 205250. GTDB lineage: Bacteria > Actinomycetota > Actinomycetes > Mycobacteriales > Geodermatophilaceae > Trujillonella. The sequence continues at coordinate 254,433 of NZ_JABGCG010000001.1, forward strand.
CGGCGGCTCGATCACCGCGGTCGGCGGCGTCAGCCGGACCCGGCTGGCCGCCGTCCGCGCCGCCGACGGCGGCCTCCTCCCGTGGGCGCCGGTGCCCGGGGTCGGCCTGACGACCGGCAACCGCAACCCCGACGCCGCCCTCAACGGCCGGACCAGCAACGACGTCATGGCCCTGGTCGTCACCGGCGGCGGGGCCCAGGTCGTGGCCGGCGGCCGCTTCGACACCATGAACGGCGTCGACGCCACCGGTGTGGCCGCGCTCGACGGGGTCACCGGCGCGACGCGGCCGTTCGCCGTCAACGAGCTGATCACCAACCAGGGCGCCTTCTCGGCGGTGCACAGCCTCTCCACCGACGGCACCGCGGTCTACGGCACCGCCTACGACTACTACGGCCCCGGCAACATGGAGGGCAGCTTCGCGGCCACCGCCGACGGCGGGCGGGTCATCGCGATCAACGACTGCCACGGCGACACCTACTCCAGCCACGCGATGGGCGGCGCGCTCTACCTCGCCGGCCACTCCCACGACTGCGAGCAGATCGGCGGCTACCCGGAGCAGAACCCGCGCGTCCACCGGTACGCGGTCGCCCTCACCACCGGCGCCACCGGCGGGACCGTCGGCCCGGGCACCCTGCGCAGCGGCACGTTCTACGGCCAGCCGGCGCCCTCGCTGCTCACCTGGTTCCCCACCATGACCCCCGGTGAGGTCACCGGCCAGTTCCAGGCCGGCTGGAGCGTCACCGGCAACGACCGCTACCTCGTCTACGCGGGCGAGTTCCCGCGGGTCAACGGCACCGGCCAGGCCGGCCTGGTCCGCTACGCCGTGCCCGGCAGCGCCCCGAACGCCGTCGGCCCCAACGCCGACACCCTCACCGCCGGGGCGGCCCTGACCGCCCCCGGGACCGCGCAGGTCACCTTCCGCGCCACGTCCGACCAGGACAACGAGTGGCTCACCTACCGCGTCTACCGCGACAGCGAGACCGCCGCGAACCTGGTCGCCGAGCTCACCCGGGCCTCCACCTGGTGGTCGCGCCCCCTGGTGACCGTGACCGACCCGGCGGCCACCGCGACCTCGCGCTACCGCGTCGTGGCCACCGACCCCGCCGGCAACCGCGCGGTGACCGCGTGGACGGCGATCGACCCGGCCGGCGTGCCGCTGCGGGCGTCCTACCGCGACGCCGTCGCCGCCGACGGGGCGCTCGAGCACTGGCGCCTCGGCGAGACGGCCGGGCAGCTGGCCGGCTCCGGTGGCCTGGCGACCGGCGCCGCGGGGCTGGCGCCGCTGCTGACGATGCCCGGCGTCACCCCGGGCGTGCCCGGCGCGATCGCCGGTGACCCGGACACCGCCTACTCCCTCGACGGCACGCCCGCCGCCTCGATGGTGATCCCGGCGCTCTTCCCGCCGCTGGACACCGTCACCGTCGAGGCCTGGTTCCGGACCGACTCCGCCGCCGGCGGCCTGATCGCGGGCTTCGGCGACGCGATGACCGGGACCAGCAGCGTGGTCGACCGCCTCACCTGGATCGGCACGGACGGCCGGGTGAGCTTCGGCGTCAGCCCCGAGCCGGGGACGCGGCGGACGGTGACCAGCGAGGAGTCCTACGCCGACGGCGAGTGGCACCTGGTGGCCTCCACCCTGAGCCCGGCGGGCATGTTCCTGTACGTCGACGGCGAGCTGGCCGGGTCGCGCACCGACACGACCGCCGGCCTCAACCGGCAGAGCTGGTTCCGGGTGGGCGGCGACGCCACGTGGGCCGACGGCGTCAGCAACCTGGACGGCGACCTCGACGAGGTCGCGGTCTACCTCTCGGCGACCACGCCGGCGCGCGCCGCCGAGCACTTCGAGCTGGGCCGTACCGGCGTCGAGCCGAACCTCGCCCCGCGCGCCGCGTTCACCACCGCGACGGCGGGCCTCGCGGTCACCGTCGACGGCTCGCTCTCCCGCGACCCCGACGGGGACACCCTCACCCGATCCTGGGACTGGGGCGACGGCCGGCCGGCCGGCAGCGGCGTCACCGCGACGCACACCTACGCCGCGCCGGGCACGTACACCGTGGTGCTCACGACGACCGACGCCCACGGCGCGACGTCGACGGCCCGCCGGCAGGTGACCGTCACCCGGGCCAACCAGGCGCCGGTGGCCGCGTTCACGGCCACCCCGGCCGGGCTCGCCGTCACGGTCGACGGCGCGGCCTCCACCGACGCCGACGGCTCGGTGGCCGCGTACTCGTGGTCCTGGGGCGACGGCACCGCGGCCGGCTCGGGCGCGACCGCCGCGCACACCTACGCCGCGGCCGGCACCTACCAGGTGACGCTCACGGTGACCGACGACGCCGGCGCCACGGCCAGCAGCACGCAGCCGGTCGTGGTGACCGCCCCGGGCGGTCCGCAGGTGCTCGCGGCCGACGCGTTCGGCCGGTCGATGACCGGCGGTCTGGGCGCTGCCGACGTCGGCGGCGCGTGGACCACGACGGTGGGGGCCTCCCGCCAGTCCGTGGCCGGCGGCGTGGGGCTGCTGACGCTCGCCAAGGGCAACAACGCCGGCGCGTACCTGGGTGGGGTGTCCGCGACCGACGTCGACCTGCGCACCACCGTGTCCCTCTCGGCCGTCCCCGCCGGCGGCTCGGGCGCCCTGGTGTACGTCACCGGCCGTCGCGTCGGCACCGCCCAGTACGAGGCGCGGGTGCAGGTGCTCCCGTCCGGCGCGGTGTCCCTGACGCTGCTGCGCGAGGTGGGCGGGGTGGAGACCGCGCTGGGGACTTCGGTCCCGCTGACGGGGGTCACGTACACGGCCGGCATGCCGCTGCAGGTGCACCTGCGGGTGACCGGTACCGGGCCGACGGCCCTGGAGCTGACCGTGTGGCGGGCCGGCACGCCCGAGCCCACGACGCCGCAGCTCGCGCGCACCGACGCCACCGCGGGCCTGCAGGCACCGGGCGGGGTCGGCCTGGCCGGCTACCTCTCCGGCAGCGCCACCGCTCCGGTCACGGTGCGGTTCGACGACCTGCAGGTCACCCGGCCGGGGGCGACCCCGCCGCCGCCGCCGCCGGCGAACGTGGCGCCGGTGGCGTCGTTCACCGCCCAGGCGACGGACCTGTCGGTGGCGGTCGACGGGCGCGGCTCGTCGGACTCCGACGGCACGGTCGCCTCCCACGCCTGGACCTGGGGCGACGGGACCGCGGCAGGCAGCGGCGCCACCGCGACGCACGCCTACGCGGCGGCCGGTACGTACACGGTGACCCTCACGGTGACCGACGACGACGGCGCCACGGCGACCACCACCCGGCCGGTCACCGTGACCGCTCCCGCCGGTCCGCATCAGCCGCAGGTGCTGGCCGCCGACGCCTTCGAGCGCTCGGCCACCGGTGGCCTGGGCACCGCCGACGCGGGTGGGGCCTGGACGGCGTCGATCGGCGCCTCGCGGCTGTCGGTGTCCGGCGGGGCCGCGGTGCTGTCGCTGCCCAACGCCGGCAACGAGACCGGGGCGTACCTCGGCTCGGTGAGCACCACGGCCGCCGACGTGCGGGCCGCGGTCAGCCTGGCCGCCACCCCCACCGGCACCGGCACCTTCGTGGAGGTGAACGGGCGGCGGGTGAGCGCCGGCAACGAGTACACGGTGCGGATGCGCATCGCGCCCGACGGCGCGGTCTACGCGGCGCTGTCGCGGATCGTCGGGGGAGCGGAGACGTTCCCCGGTGGCGAGACCCGCGTCGCGGGGCTCACCTGGACGCCGGGCACGGTGCTGCAGACCCGGGTCCGGGTGACCGGCACCGGCACCACCACCGTGACCGCCGCGGTGTGGGCCACCGGCCGGCCCGAGCCCACCACGCCCCAGTTGTCGCGCACCGACACCACCGCGGCGCTGCAGGCGCCGGGGGCGGTGGGGCTCGGGGCGTATCGGCCCGGCGGCGCCACCGCGGCGACCGCGGTGCGGTTCGACGACCTGCAGGTGACCACGGTGGGGGCGGCCCCGCCGCCGCCGGTCAACGTGGCGCCGGTGGCGTCGTTCACCGCGCAGGCCACGGACCTGTCGGTGGCGGTCGACGGGCGTGCCTCGTCGGACTCCGACGGCACGGTCGCGTCGCACGCCTGGACCTGGGGCGACGGGACCGCGGCCGGGTCCGGCGCCACGGCGACGCACGCCTACGCGGCGGCCGGCACGTACACGGTGACCCTCACGGTGACCGACGACGACGGCGCCACGGCGACCACCACCCGGTCGGTCACCGTGACCGCTCCCGCGGGTCCCGGGCAGCCGCAGGTGCTGGCCGCCGACGCCTTCGAGCGCTCGGCCACCGGTGGCCTGGGCACCGCCGACGCCGGCGGGGCCTGGACGGCGTCGATCGGCGCCTCCCGGCAGTCGGTGTCCGGCGGCGCGGCGGTGCTGTCGCTGCCCAACGCCGGCAACGAGGCGGTGGCCCACCTCGGGTCGGTCAGCGCGACCGCCGTCGACGTCCGCGGCGCGATCGCCCTGTCGTCGGTCCCGACCGGCAACGGCACGTACGCCTACGTCACCGGGCGGCGGGTCGCCGCCGGCGAGGAGTACACCGTGCGGGTCCGGGTCGCCGCCGACGGCGCGGTGTACCTGTCGCTGTCGCGGCTGACCGGCAACGTGGAGACCTTCCCGGGTGGGGAGACCCGCGTGACCGGGCTGACCTGGACGCCGGGCACGGTGCTGCAGACCCGGGTGCGGGTCACGGGCACCGGCACCACGACGGTGACCGCCGCGGTGTGGGCGACCGGCCAGCCGGAGCCGGCCGCGCCGCAGCTGTCGAGGACCGACACCACGGCCGCCCTGCAGAGGCCCGGCGGGGTCGGGATCGGCGCCTACCGGCCCGGCGGCGCCACCGCGGCCACCGCGGTGCGCTTCGACGACCTGCAGGTCACCGCCGCGCAGTGACCCCCGGTGGTGGTGGGTGCCGCACCCACCACCACCGGAGGACGCCGCCGGCCGGGGCGTGACCCGTGCGGGTGAGGGCGTCCGGCCAGACCTCCCCCCGCCCCGCTCGCGCGTCGATGCTGGTCAGAGCGACGACCAGGACCCGCGCGCGCTGCGCGCCGGGTCCGTGTCGTCGGACCGGTCGGGCAGCAGCACGGGAGGCACCAGTGGACGGCTCGGGCAACGCCCTCGCCGAGGTCGGCGAGGTGCATCCGGGGACGACCGCCGTTCCCGCACCGCACGCGGGGACCACGCCGTCCCCGGGGCTGCGGACCACGCTGCGGCGGCTGTCGGCCGCGCAGAAGGGCGCGGCGGGGGCACCGCTGTACTCGCGCTTCGTCAACCGCCCGCTCGGCCGGCTCTTCGCCGCGCTGGCCCACTCCGCCGGGCTCACGCCCAACGCGGTGACCGCGCTCAGCGCCACCGCCACCGCCACCGGCGTGGCGCTGCTGGCCCTGGTGTCGCCGTCGGTCCCGATGGGGCTGGCCGTGGCCGCCTGCCTGGTCGTCGGCTACGCGCTGGACGCCGCCGACGGGCAGCTCGCCCGGCTGCGCGGGGGCGGCTCGCCGGCAGGGGAGTGGCTGGACCACATGGTCGACGCGGCCAAGGCCTCGAGCCTGCACCTGGCCGTCCTCGTCGGGCTGTACCGCTTCACCGACGTGGACGGGGCCTGGCTGCTGGTGCCGCTGGGCTACTGCGTCGTCGACGCGGTGACCTACTTCGGCACGATGCTCAACGAGGCGCTGCGCGCCCAGCACGGGGCACCCACCCGCGCCGCGCGGACCTCCCAGCCCGCCGGCATCGGCCGCTCGGTGCTCACGCTGCCCACCGACTACGGCCTGCTGGCCTGCACGTTCGTCCTGTTCGGCTGGACCGGCCTGTTCGTGCCCGTCTACACGGTGCTCTTCCTCGCGGCCGCGGGCTTCCTCGCCCTGGCCTCGGTGAAGTGGTACCGCGAGATGGGCCGACTGCCGCGATGACCCGCCCGCCACTGCTGGTCGTGCACCCGGGGGCGGAGCTCTACGGCGCCGACCGGATGCTGCTGGAGTCCGCGACCGCGCTGGCCGCCCGCTTCACCGTCACCGTCGCGCTGCCGGGCCCCGGCCCGCTCGCCGCGGAGCTCCGGGCTCGCGGCGTGCGCGTGGAGACCTGCCCGATGCCGGTCCTGCGCAACTCCGCCCTGCGTCCCCGCGGCGCGCTGCGGCTGCTCGGCGACGCCGTCCGGGGCCTGGTGCCCGCGCTGCGGCTGCTGCGCCGGCACGGTGCGGCCGGCGTCTACGTCAGCACCCTCACCCTCCCGTCGTGGCCGCTGCTGGCCCGGCTGGCCGGCCGGCGGTCGATCTGCCACGTGCACGAGGCCGAGCAGTCCGCTCCCCGCCTGCTGCGCCGGGGGATGGCCCTGTGCCCGGCGCTGTCCGACCGGGTGGTGGCCAACAGCCGCTTCACCCTCGACGTGCTCACCGAGGTCGCGCCCCGGGTGCGCCGGCGGGCCACCGTCGTGCACAACGCCGTCCGCGGGCCGGCCGAGGTGGTCCCCGCCCGGCCGCGGCTGGACGGGCCGCTGCGGCTGCTCTTCGTCGGCCGGCTCAGCCCCCGCAAGGGCCCGCAGGTCGCCGTCGCCGCGCTGGCCGACCTGGTGGGCCGCGGCGTCGACGCCCGCCTGACCGTCGTGGGCGACGTCTTCACGGGCTACGAGTGGTTCGCCGACGAGCTGCGCGCGACCGTGGCCGACGCCGGTCTCGGGAACCGGGTGGAGTTCCTCGGCTTCCACGCCGACGTCCGGCCGGACCTCGCGGCCGCCGACGTGGTGCTCGTGCCCGCGGTGGGCGACGAGTCGTTCGGCAACACCGCCGTCGAGGCGGTCCTGGCCGCCCGGCCGCTCGTGGTCAGCGACCACAGCGGCCTGCGCGAGGCCGCGGCCGGCTACCCGAGCGCCCAGGCCGTGGCCGCCGGCGACGCCGGCGCCTGGGCCGACGCGATCGCCCGCGTGGCCGCCGACTGGCCCCGCTTCCGCGCGGCCGCCCTCACCGACGCCGCCGTCGCCCGCCGGCGGTCGGCCCCCGAGCGCTACGCCGCCGAGCTCGTCGACGCCGTCGCCGTCCTCGGCACGCCGGTCCCCGCCCCGCGGGAGCTCCCCGCGGTGCCGGCGCAGCCGGTCGCCGGGTCCGGGGCCGCGGCATGAGCGCCGTCGCGACCCGGGTGTCGGCCCCGGCGGTGCTGATGTACCACTCGATCAGCGCCTCTCCCGAGCCCGATCCGCACCGGATCCGCGTGCACCCCGACCGGCTGGACCGGCACCTGCGGCTGCTGGGCCGGCTGGGCCTGCGTGGTGTCTCCCAGACCGAGCTGCTGCGCGCCGTCGACCGCGGGGAGGCCGCCGGCCTGGTCGGCCTGACCTTCGACGACGGGTACGCGGACTTCCTCACCACCGCGGTGCCGGTCCTGGCGCGGCACGGCATGACCGCCACCGTGTACGTCGTCGCCGGGCACATGGGCGCCACCAACTCGTGGGACACCGGCCCGCAGTTCCCGATCATGACCGCCGACCAGGTGCGCGCGGTCGCCGCCGCCGGGCACGAGGTCGGCAGCCACACCACGACCCACGCCCGCCTGGCCGGCGCCGACCCGGCCGTGCTGGCGGCCGAGGTCGGCGACAGCCGGCGGCTGCTCGAGGACGTCCTGCAGGCCGAGGTGCCCGGGTTCTGCTACCCGTACGGCGCCTACGACGCCGCGGCCGCCGACGCCGTGCGCGCCGCCGGGTACGACAACGCCTGCGTCACCGGGGACTACGCGCCGGGGGACCGGCACACCCTGCCGCGCTGCTACGTGAGCCCCGCCGACACCCGCGCGCACGTCCTGGCGCGGCTGGCCCGGCACGCCGTCCGCATCCGCCGCCCGCTGCCCGCGCCCGCCGGGCACTGAGGGCGGCCCGGCCATGCCCTCCCTCCGCCCGTCCCCGTCCGGTCTGCTGCGCCGGCGGGTGACGGCTGCCGTCCTCGGGCAGGCGACGATGGCGCTGGCCGGGCTGGCCCTGCAGGTCGCCGCGGCCCGGCTGCTCGGCGCCGGTGGGCTGGCCGTCTTCTCGCTGGTCTACGGCGCGCTCGTGCTGGTCACCGCGGTGTGCAGCGGGATGGTCGGTGACTCGCTCACCGTGCTGGACCGGCACGAGCGCGGGGTCCGGGCCGGCCTGCACGTGTGGACCGTCCTGGTGTCGGCCGCCGCGGGCCTGGCCGGCGCGCTCGCGGCGCTGCTCACCGACGTCGTCCCGCTGTGGGCCGGTCTGCTGCTCGCCCCGGCGTGCGCGGCCTTCGTCGTCGAGGACACCCTGCGCCGGCTGCTGATGGCCGCCGGCCGGTACGCGGCGCTCCCGGCGGTGGACCTCACCAGCCTGGCCGGCGCGCTGGCGGCGCTCGCGCTGTGCGGCCTGGCCGGCCCGGTCACGCTGGGCTCCTTCGTCGTCGCCCTGCTGGCCGGGCAGGTCGCCGCCGCCGTCGTCGCGTGGGCGCTGCTGCCCGCCGGCGAGCGGCCGGCCGGCCCCTGGCGCCGGCCCGCCCTGCGCGCCGTCGCCGACTTCGGCGTCTGGCGCGCCGCCGCCCAGACCATCCGGCCCGGCTCGCTGACGCTGCTGCGGGTGCTCGTCGTCGCCGCGGTCGGCGCGGCGGCCTACGGCCCGGTCGAGGCCGCCCGCGTCTACACCGCCCCGATGCTGACCCTCGTCGCCGGCATCGGGTCCTACCTGCTGCCGCACTTCGTCTCCCTGCGCGGCCGCCCGGTCGCCGACAGCCTGCGGGTCGCCGACCGCGCCGCCGCCGGCCTGGTCGGCGGCATCGCGGTCCTCGGCACCGCCGCCGTGGTCCTGCTGCCGGTGCTCGGGCCGGCGCTCACCGGCGGCGACTACGACGTGCCGGGCACCGCGGTCGTCGGCTGGACCCTCTACGCCCTGGCCGGGGCGGTGCTGCTGCCGTACGCGTCGCTCGCGTCGGTGCGCGGGAGGCAGCGCCGGGTCCTCGCCCTGCGGGTGCTCGAGGCCGGGTCGCTGGCCGCCGTTGCGGCGCTGGTGCTCCTCGCACCGGCCCAGGCGGAGTGGTCCCCGGCGGCCCTGGCCCTGGGCCCGGTCCTGGCCGCCGTCGCCGTCCGCCAGTCGGTCGTGCTGCGCCTGACCGACCCCGCGCCGCGCCGTCCCGTCGAGCAGGCGGTGCCCGCGTGACCGCGGCCCTGCGGCCGGCGCGTCCGGCGGCGGAGAGCGTGCCGGCGCGGCTGCTGCTGTGCATGCTCCTGCTCGTGCTCACCACGGTGGGCTGGCGCCGGGGCACCTACTTCGCGGGCTCCCTGGACCCGGTCGTCGCCGCCAAGGGCGCACTGAGCGTGGTGGCCCTGCTCGTGGCGTACGCCGGCAACCGCCGCCCGCACCTGCGCGTGGGCACCGGGACGCTCTGGGCGCTGGGCCTGCTCCTCGCTGCGTCGGTGCTCGGGGCCCTGACCCACGGTCCGCTGGTAGCCGGCGGGGTCATCGCCGTCCGCGTGACGATCCTCGCCGTCACGGTCGTGCTCCTGCTGCGCTGTTACACGACGGCGCAGTTCGTCGCGGCGCTGGCGCGGTCCTGCGCCGTGATCGGCGGGGTGGCCGCGGTCACCGGCCTGTCGACGCTCTCCAGTGGCCGGCTCGCCGGCGGCTACCCGGAGGTCGACCCCAACATGCTCGCCCTGCTCGCCTGCCTGGTCGTGCTGTACGCCGGGTGGCGGATCGCGATGGGCACCGCCGGTGGCGGTGCCGCCGCGGTCGCGGTGGTGGCGCTGGGCGTCGTCTGGGCCACCGGCTCGCGCACGGCGCTGCTGATGCTGGTGCCGGCCCTGCTGGTCATGGCGCTGCACGTGCGCCGCGCCCGGGTCGGCCTGGTGGTCGGGGCCCTGCTGGCCGGGGTCGCCGCCACGGTCGCGGTGGCCAGCACCGACGCGGTGAGCGGGTTCCTCGAGCGCGGCGGCGACGGCACCAGCACGGTGCAGTCCCGCTTCATCGCCTGGGACGCCGCCACCCGGTGGGCCGACGACGGCTGGCAGCTCGTCTTCGGCGGCGGGCTCTCGGTCAAGATCATCCCGGTGCAGGGCCAGTTCTGGACCGAGCAGCCGCTGGACAGCAGCTGGGTCTCGCTGCTGGTCCAGGCCGGGCTGCTGGGCTGCCTGGTCGCGGGGGGATGGGCGCTGTGGGCCCTGCGGGGCGCGTTCCGGGCGCCGCGGGCGGACCGGGCCCTGTTCCTCGGACTGCTCGTCTTCGTGCTCGGCCGCAGCGTGCTGGAGAGCGGGCTGTTCGACGCGACGCCGGAGTTCCTCGCCTTCCTCGCCGTGTCGCTGCTGGCCGAGGGCGGCTCCCGCCGCCGGCTCGCCGACGAGCTCGAGGACGACGCCGGTACACCCGACGCCGGGTCGGCGCGGGCCCTCACCGTCGCGCCGGTCCCCACCTGACGGACGCCGCCCGCGGCGCGCTCCGCCGCGGCGGCCCGGACCTCACCGGTGCCGGTGGCCGGGCAGGTGGGCGCGCTCGCCGTCGTGGTCGAAGATCGTGAGCAGCTCGACGGGGCCCTCGTGCGCCTCGATGGCGTGCGGGGTCATGGTGGAGAACTCCGCCGCCTGACCCTCGCGGACGACGATGGTCCGCTCGCCGAGCCGCAGCCGGACGGCGCCGCTGAGCACCGTGAACCACTCGTAGCCCGGGTGCACGCGCGGCTCGTCCCACGCGCGCTCGGGCGTGATGCGCATCTTGGCGATGGTGACCCCGCGCCGGTCGCGTTCGCGCGAGAGCAGCCACACGGTCGAGCCGGGGCCGGTCTCGGGCTCGGGGCGGATGACGACGTCGTCGTCGCCCTCCGGCTCGACGAGCTGGTCCAGCGTGGTGCCCAGCGCCTGGGCGATGGGCACCAGCTGGTCGAGGGAGATGCGCCGGTGGCCGGTCTCGATGCGGCTCAGCGTCGAGGGCGACAGGTAGCAGCGGGTGGCGAGCGCGTCGAGCGTCCAGCCGCGCGCGAGACGCAGGCCGCGGATCCGCTGGCGGACGATCGTGTCGAGCACTTCTTGCGGCATGCGCAAGAGGGTATGTCTCACGCGAATCATCGACCTAGCGTGGAGTCCATGACGCCGCCGCACACCCACGAGGGGCACTCGCACCCCCTCCGCCCAGGGCACGGGCCCGCACCGGAGCACGACACGGGGCTCGCCGAGCTCCTCGACCTCGATGCCGCGCTCGGCGCGCCGGTGCTGACGGCGGCCCTGGACGCCGCGTCGGCCGCCCTCGGCACGGCGCCCCGCCGCGTCGTGGACCTCGGTGCCGGGACCGGTACCGGGACCCTCGCGCTCGCCGCCCGCTTCCCCGGCGGACGGGTCCACGCCCTCGACGCCTCGCCCGGGATGCTCGACCGGCTCGGCGCCGCGGCGAGGACGGCGCAGGTCGCCGACCGCGTCGAGACGCACCTGGTCGACCTCGACGGCGACTGGCCCGCCGTCCTGCCCGGCGCCGCCGACCTCGCGTGGGCCGCGCTGTCGCTGCACCACGTCACCGACCCGGCGCAGGTCCTGCGCCAGGCGTTCGAGGCGCTGCGCCCCGGCGGCGTGCTCGTCGTCCTCGAGATGACCGGTGCGACCGCGTACGTCCCCGGCGACCTGGGGACCGGCCGCGCCGGGCTCGGCGACCGGCTCGTCGCCGCGCTCGCCGAGCTCGGCTACCCCGTGACCGCCGAGTGGACGACGGCGCTCACCGCGACCGGGTTCGCCCCGGTCCGGCGCCACGAGCTCGCGGTCACCGCCTCGGGCGGCACGGCCGAGGGCGCCCGCTACCTCGCGCTGCAGCTGGCGATGAACCGGGCCCGGCTGGCCGAGGACCTGTCCGCCGAGGACCTCGCCGCGCTGGACACCGCGATCGCGGCGCTGGGTGCCGGCACGTCGGAGGTCGCGCTGAGCTCCGGTCGCGCCGTGTGGACAGCCGTCCGGCCGGGGGCCGGCCGGTGACCGGCGCGCTGCGGGCCGACGTCGTCGTGGTTGGCGGCGGAGCGGCCGGCCTGGCCGCCGCGGTCGCCCTGGCCCGCTCCCGGCGCAGCGTCGTGGTCGTGGACGCCGGTCAGCCGCGCAACGCGCCGGCCGACGGCGCGCACAACGTGCTGGGCAACGAGGGCATCGCGCCCCTCGAGCTGCTGGCCCGCGGCCGGGCCGAGGCGGAGGGCTACGGGGTGCGGATCGTGCGCGGGTCGGCGACCGGGGCCTCCGGCGTGCTCGACGACTTCACGGTCGAGGTGGACGGCGGCGCGCTGTCCGTCCGCGCCCGCCGCGTCGTCCTCGCGACCGGGCTGGTGGACGACCTGCCCGCCGTCCCCGGGATCGCGGAGGGCTGGGGTTCCAGCGTGCTGCACTGCCCGTTCTGCCACGGGTGGGAGGTGCGCGACCGGCGGATCGCCGTCCTCGGCCGCACCGAGAACTGGCTGCACCAGGTGGTGCTCTTCCGCGGGCTCAGCGACGACGTCACGTTCCTCCGGCACGAGGCCCCCGAGCCGACGCCGGAGCAGGAGGAGCAGCTGGCGGCGCTCGGGGTGCCGGTCGTGACCGGCCGGGTCGAGCGCCTGGTCGTGGACGGCACGCAGGTGCGGGCGGTCGCGGTCGAGGGCGGAGGGGTGTTCGAGGTCGACGCCGTCGTCGTCGCGCCGCGGTTCCTCGCGCGGACCGAGCTGTACGAGGCCCTGGGCGGGAAGCGGACCACGACGCCGTTCGGCGAGCACGTCGCGGCCGACCCCCGCGGGGCGACGGCGGTGCCCGGGGTCTGGGCGGCCGGGAACGCCGGCGAGCTGACGGCGGTGGTCGTCGCCTCGGCCGCGTCAGGGGTCCTGGTGGGCGCGGCCGTGCACGGCGACCTCGCCGTCGCCGACCTCGCGCAGGCGGTGCGCTCGCGCCGCGACCCGTTCTCGGCCGCGACGGAGGCGAGGGTCGGCGCGCTCGTGGGAGGGGACCGCCGGCACGGACTCTGACGGCGGCGCGAGCGGCCCGAGGTCAGGACTTCCCGCCGCTCTTCTTGCCCCCCTTCTTGCCGCCCTTCTTCCCGCCCTTCTTGCCCAGCTCGCTCTGGGCGGCCGAGCTGGTGCGGGGGTTCTTCTTGCCGTCCTTCTTCGCCTTGGCGTTGGCCTTCTTCGCCGTGTCGCTGCCCTTGCCGCTCTTCTCGGCCATGCCGACCTCCGGGGACCGGTGCCGTCCGGGTCCGGACGGTCGGGGCGCTCCCACTACCCCCGCCGGGCCCGTGGTCACACGCAGGTCCGGCAACGCCACGGGCCGGTCGGGACGTGGGTCCCGACCGGCCCGGAGCCGGTGCACTGCCGTGCGGCGGGTCAGCTGCGCTTGGAGCCGGTGAGCGCGGCCTGCTTCGGGCGCTCGGTCGCCGGTGCCGCCTCCGCGGTGCGCGGGGCGGGCGCGGGGGTCGCGGCCGTGCCGTCCACGACGCTCGGCACGGGCCGCCGGCGGCCGGCACCGCGCGGCACGAGCACGACGGCGATGGGGGTGATGCCCGCCGAGCCGAGGATCGTGCGCATCTCGCGGAGCTCCTGGTCGTCGACCCGGCCGCTCTCCACGACCAGCACGACGCCGTCGCGGCGCTGCGCCACGTCCTTCCAGAAGCGCAGCGACGACAGCGGGTCGGCGACGTCCAGCCGGATGCGTGACCGGGCGTCGCCCGTGGCGCCGCTCAGGGCACCGGGGCCGGTGACGGTCGCGTCCAGGCCTCGGCCGGCCAGCACCTGGGTCACCTGCTCGGCGAAGGCACGGGTGGCCTGCTCCTCCGCCGGCGAGGGGGAGAGCACCACGACGCGCACCGGGCCCTCCTCGGCGCGGAGCTCGAGGCGCCGGGCCAGCGTGGCGGCGGCCTGGCCGGTCAGGGCGCTGCGCCGCGCCCGGCCGGAGGGCTGCACGAGGAACTCGGTGTCGGCGGCGTCCTCGCCCCAGGCACGCCGCACGCCGTCCTCGGAGTGCAGCGTCGTGTCCATGCGGCTGCGCACGACCGCGCCGGCCAGGCCGAGGAACAGCCCGGCGACGAGACCCAGGGCCACCAGGTACAGCAGGACCGGGGACGACGGGGAGGTGGGTGCCACGGCCGGGTCGGCGACGGTGAGGTGCACCGGCTCGTCACCCGAGGACGGCGTCTCCAGGGTCTCCACGACGTCGGCGAAGCGGTCGGCCACCGCGTTGGCGATCGCCGCCGCCTCGGCGCCGTCGGGTCCGCTCACGGTGACGTGCAGCTGGGTGGTGTCCGGCGGGTTGGTCGCCGTGACGCGGGTCCGCAGGATGGCCAGCGACGCGTAGAGGCCGAGTTCCTCCCGGACCGGCGCCAGCACGGCCTCGCTCGTCACGATCTCGGGGTAGCTCTTCACCCGCTGCTGCACGAACGAGGCGCTGTTCGGGATCGACGGGGAGACCGAGACGAAGACGGTCGAGCTCGCCTCGTAGGTCTTCGGGGTCACGGTGAAGACGAGGAGCCCGGCGAGTGCGCCGACCAGCGTCGCGCCCACCCAGATCACCCAGTGTCGCCGCAGCGCCGCGAGGTAGTCCCTCAGTTCCATGCCGTCCACTCCCTGCCGCGCGTCCAGCAGGCGCCGGGAGGGAGCCCGCTCCGGGCGCGTCCCCCAGTCGGAAGACCGAAGGTATCCGCAGGTCAGCGGGTTGGAGCCGTTTCGCCGGGCCGCCTCACCCGTCCGGGGGGAGCCGCCCGGCCGCGACCCGGCGCCGGCTGCCCCCGAAGGGGTGAAGATGCCCGCGGACGTCACCTTGCGTGACGGTTCTCGGCTACTTTTCGGCTCGACGTCGACACCGAGCGCCAGGGATGCCGCTCTTGTGTGACTCAGCGTGATCAGGCGAGCGCTCCCGTCCGGGGAGCGGGACGCCACGGGAGGATCGGGGGATCCCATGACGGTCATCGGCTACGCGCCCGGTGCCTACGACTTGTTCCACATCGGGCACCTGAACATCCTCAGGCACGCCGCCGAGCACTGCGACCACCTGATCGCCGGCGTCGTCTCCGACGAGATGCTCCTGCAGACCAAGGGCCGCCTGCCCGTCGTCCCGCTGGCCGAGCGCCTGGAGATCGTCCGCTCGCTGCGCTTCGTCGACGACGTCCACGCCGAGGTCGTGCCCGACAAGATCGACACCTGGCGCCAGGTCCGCTTCGACGTCATCTTCAAGGGCGACGACTGGCGGGGGACGCCCAAGGGCGAGCGCCTGGAGCGCGACTTCGC
Organism: Blastococcus sp. CPCC 205250; assembly: GCF_019799925.1. Classification (GTDB taxonomy): domain Bacteria; phylum Actinomycetota; class Actinomycetes; order Mycobacteriales; family Geodermatophilaceae; genus Trujillonella. Next base: position 269,625 of record NZ_JABGCG010000001.1, read on the forward strand.
CGCCGTCGGCGTGGAGGTCCGCTACTTCCCGTACACGATGCACACCTCCAGCACCTCCCTGCGGAAGGCACTCGCGGCCATCGAGGCCTCGGTGCCGGCTCCCCGGGCCCACGCGCTGACCTCCTGAGGCCCGGCGGCGGCCGCCGCCCGGTCCCTACACTCGGGAGCCGGGCCCCCGCCGCACTCCGCGGCACCGTCGTGGGGCCGGCGATCCCCGGGAGTTCGATCTCGTGTCCCTGCGCGGCGTGCTCGACGTCGTCCTCACCGACCCCGGCATGGCGCGCGTGGTGGCCGCCGCCGGCCAGGCGGACCTGGCGGTCACCGCCCCGCCGCCGGTGCAGCCGCTGGTCGCGGCCGCCCTGGCCGCCCGGGCACCGGGCGCCGGCGTGCCCGTCCTCGTGGTCACCGCGGGGGAGCGGGACGCCGACGCGACCGCCGACCTGCTGCGGTGCTTCGTGCCCGGCCACCGGGTCGAGGTCTTCCCCGCCTGGGAGACGCTGCCGCACGAGCGGCTGAGCCCGCGCGCGGACACCGTCGGCCGCCGCCTCGCCGTCCTGCGCGACCTGACCCACCCGGGCGACCGCCCGCTGGTCGACGTGCTCGTCGCCCCGGTCCGCAGCGTGCTCCAGCCGCTGGCGCCCGGCCTGGGCGACCTGACCCCCGTCGAGCTGCGCCCGGGCCAGGAGGCCGACCTCGACGACATCGCCCGCGCGCTGGTCGACGCCGCCTACACGCGCGTGGAGCTGGTCGAGAAGCGCGGGGAGTTCGCCGTCCGCGGTGGCCTGCTCGACGTCTTCCCGCCGACCGAGCCGCACCCGATCCGGGTCGAGTTCTGGGGCGACGAGGTCGACGAGCTCCGCTGGTTCTCCGCCGCCGACCAGCGCTCGCTGGACGACCGCCCCGAGCGGCTGTGGGCCCCGCCGTGCCGGGAGCTGCTGCTCACCGACGCGGTCCGCGCGCGCGCCGCGGAGCTGGCGGCCGAGCACCCCGCGCTGGCCGACGTCCTCGGCCGGGTCGCCGAGGGCATCCCGGTCGAGGGCATGGAGTCGCTGACCCCGGCGCTGCTGGGCGACCAGCCGATGGAGCTGCTGACCGACCTGGTGCCGCGCGGCACGCACGTGCTCGTCTGCGACCCCGAGCGGGTGCGCAGCCGAGCCGCGGACCTGGTGCGCACCGCCGAGGAGTTCCTCGCCGCGTCGTGGGCGACCGCCGCGGAGGCCGGCGAGGCCCCTCTCGATCTAGGCGCCTCATCCTTCCGCGACCTGGCCGACGTCGAGTCCGCCGCCCGCGGCCGCGGCCTGCCCTGGTGGACGACCGGGTCGTTCACGCTGGCAGCCGATGACACGGCGGACGACGGCGTCGTGAACCTCGACGCGACGACGGTCGACCGCTTCGCCGGTGACGTGCCGCAGGCCATCGAGACGATGCGCGGCTGGCAGCGCGAGGGCTGGCGGGTCGTCGTGACCTTCGCCGGGCCCGGACCGGCCCAGCGCGCCGCCGACCAGTTCGCCGAGGCCGAGCTCGGGGCCACGCTCGTCCCCGGACTCGAGTCCGCGCCGGCGGCGCAGCTGACCTCGGTCACCCAGGGCAACCTGGAGGCCGGCTTCGCCTTCCCCGGAGTGGGGCTGGCGCTGCTGACCGAGCACGACCTGACCGGCTCCCGCGGCACCACGATGCGCGACGCGGTGAAGATGCCGGCCCGCCGCCGCAACGCCGTCGACCTGGTGCAGCTGCAGCCCGGCGACCTCGTCGTCCACGAGCACCACGGCATCGGCCGCTACATCGAGATGATCAGCCGCACCGTCAACGGCGGCCAGCGCGACTACCTGATCGTCGAGTACGCGCCCGGCAAGCGGAACCAGCCGCCGGACCGGCTGTTCGTGCCCACCGACTCCCTGGACCAGCTGACCCGCTACGTCGGCGGCGAGGCGCCGGCGCTGTCCAAGCTCGGCGGCGCCGACTGGCAGAAGACCAAGGGGCAGGCCCGCCGGGCGGTCAAGCAGATCGCCGCGGAGCTCATCCGCCTCTACTCCGCGCGGATGGCGACCCAGGGGCACGCCTTCGGCCCGGACACGGTCTGGCAGCGCGAGCTCGAGGACGCCTTCCCGTTCCAGGAGACCCCCGACCAGCTGGCCGCGATCGACGAGGTCAAGGGCGACATGCAGAACCCGGTCCCGATGGACCGGATCATCTGCGGCGACGTCGGCTACGGGAAGACCGAGATCGCCGTCCGCGCGGCGTTCAAGGCGGTGCAGGACGGCAAGCAGGTCGCCGTCCTGGTGCCGACGACGCTGCTGGCCAACCAGCACTTCAAGACGTTCTCCGAGCGGTTCGCCCAGTTCCCGGTGACCGTCGAGGTGCTGTCGCGGTTCCAGTCCGAGGCGGAGAGCCGCAAGGTCCTGGAGAAGCTGGCCGCCGGCGAGGTCGACGTCCTGGTCGGCACCCACCGGCTGCTGCAGCCGACCACCCGGTTCAAGGACCTCGGGCTGGTCATCGTCGACGAGGAGCAGCGCTTCGGCGTCGAGCACAAGGAGTACCTGAAGACGATGCGGACGGCGGTCGACGTCCTGTCGATGTCGGCCACGCCGATCCCGCGCACGCTGGAGATGTCCCTGACCGGCATCCGCGAGATGTCGACGATCCTCACCCCGCCCGAGGAGCGGCACCCGGTGCTGACCTACGTCGGCGCGTGGGAGGACAAGCAGATGGCCGCGGCGATCCGCCGCGAGCTGCTGCGCGACGGCCAGGTCTTCGTGATCCACAACCGGGTGCAGTCGATCGACAAGGCCGCCGCGAAGATCCGGCACCTGGTGCCCGAGGCCCGCGTCGCCGTCGGCCACGGGCAGATGAAGGAGCACGAGCTCGAGCGGATCATGGTCGGCTTCTGGGAGAAGGAGTACGACGTCCTGGTCGCGACGACCATCGTCGAGTCGGGCCTGGACATCCCCAACGCCAACACCCTGATCGTCGACCGGGCCGACACCTTCGGCCTCTCCCAGCTGCACCAGATCCGCGGGCGCGTCGGCCGCGGGCGGGAGCGGGCCTACGCCTACTTCACCTACGACCCGACGCGGCCGCTGACCGAGACCTCGGTCGACCGGCTGACCACCATCGCCAACAACACCGACCTCGGTGCCGGCATGGCCGTGGCGATGAAGGACCTGGAGATCCGCGGCTCGGGCAACCTGCTCGGCGGCGAGCAGTCCGGGCACATCGCCGGGGTCGGGTTCGACCTCTACGTCCGGCTGGTCGGGGAGGCGGTCGCCGACTACCGCGCCCAGGTCACCGGGGAGTCGCCGCCGGTGGAGCCCGCCGAGGTGCGGGTGGACCTGCCGGTCGACGCGCACCTGCCGCACGACTACGTGCCGGGGGAGCGGCTGCGGATGGAGGCCTACCGCAAGGTCGCCTCCGTCCAGGACGACGACCATGCGCAGGCGGTGCTCGACGAGCTCACCGACCGCTACGGCGCCGCGCCGGCCCCGGTGCTCAACCTGCTGGCGGTCGCCCGCTTCCGGGTGGCGATGCGGGCGCTGGGCGTGACCGAGGTGTCGCTGCAGGGCCGGGTCATCCGGATCAGCCCGGTGTCGCTGCCGGAGTCCAAGCAGATGCGGCTGGCGCGGCTCGCCGAGGGCGCCACCTACAAGGCCGCCGCGGAGACGATCTCGCTCAAGGTGCCCACCGGCCCCGACCGCCGGACGCCGCTGCGGGACGTCGCGCTGCTGGAGAACCTGCACGCCACGCTGCGGGCCGTCCTCGAGCAGCCGGTGGCCGCCGCGTCCTGACACGGCGGCCCCGTCCCGGCCTCGCGAGGGGTGAGGGGGACGGGGCCCTCCGTGTGGGACGCTGCCGGTCGTGCGCATGCGTCGTCCGGCCGCCGTCCTCGCCCTCGGTCTGCTCGCCGGTGTCGCCCTCACCGGCTGCCGGACCTCGCCCAACGTGGCGGCCTACATCGGCGACGAGACCATCACCGTCGAGGAACTGCAGGACGCGGTCGCCGCCCACCGTGCCGATCCGTCGATCACGCCCGGGGAGGACCCGGAGTACAGCCGCGCGATCCTGTCCCAGCTCGTGCGCGCCGAGGTGTTCGACGCCGCCGCCGACCACTTCGGGGTGTCCCCGGACCCCGGCGGGCTGCCCGAGCTGCTCGAGCAGCTCCTCGGCGGGCAGGACCCCGAGGCGTACTTCGAGCAGGCGGCCGGGCAGGGCTTCACCCGCGCCGACGCCCTCGAACGGGTCCGGCAGGTGGCCCTCCTGCGGGACATCGCCGTGGCCGAGGGTGCGGCCGAGGCACCCACCGAGGCGTCGCTGCGGGCCGCCTACGAGCAGGCCCTCGCCCAGCAGCCCGCCCAGGTCTCGATCGGCTACATCAACGTGGCCGACCAGCAGACCGCCGACGAGGTGGTGGCCACGCTGCAGGCCGACCCCGGCAGCTACGCCGAGGTCGCGGCCCCGTACCTGGACCTGGCCACCCTGCCCGCGCCGCAGACCGTCGCGGTCGACGAGCTGACGAGCCAGCTCCCGGCCGACCTGGCCGCGCAGGTGGCGCAGTCGCAGCCGGGCACCGCGTTCGCCGCCCCGGTCGAGGGCATCTCCGGGCTGCTCGTCGTGCTCGTGGGGGAGGCGCCCGTCCCGGCGTTCGAGGACGTCCGCCCGCAGGTGGAGGGGCAGGCGTTCGACCAGGCCGCCAGCGCCGGCGCGGACCTCCTGGAGGGCTACCAGAGCGACCTGGAGATCGACGTCAACCCCCGCTACGGCTCGCTGGAGGACGGCTCGGTGGTCGCGACCGACGGCGGCGTCGTCCGGCTGCTCGGCGCGGAGGACTGACGCCGGTGCCCGTCGCCCTCGTCGTCACCACCAGCCCCCGCCTGCCCGGGCTGCTCGGCCCGGCCGGGTGGCGCGCGGTCTCCGCCGGGCGCCCGCTGGCCGCCGTCCCCGGCGCGGCCGGCACCGCCGCAGCGCTGCACGCCGAGGGGCTCGAGGTCACCGAGGTGGCCGACCTGGCCGCCGCGGCCGCCCTGCCCGGCGACGTCGTCTGCCTGGTACCGGTGGGTGAGCCCGTCGGGGAGGTCCCCGTGGTGGCGGGTGCACCGGAGCCGGCCGGCGCGCGGCTGCTCGACGTCGTCACCGTGATGGACCGGCTGCGCTCGCCCGGTGGCTGCCCCTGGGACGCCGAGCAGACCCACGCGTCCCTGCGCGGGTACCTGCTCGAGGAGGCGCACGAGGCCTACGACGCGATCGTCGACGACGACCCGGTCGCCATGCGCGAGGAGCTCGGCGACGTGCTGCTGCAGGTCGTGTTCCACGCCCGCGTGGCCGCCGAGGCCGACCCCGGCCGCAGGTTCGACGTGGACGACGTCGCCGGGGAGCTGGTCGACAAGCTGGTGCGCCGGCACCCGCACGTCTTCGGGGACGCCGTCGGGGTGGGTGGGCGAGCCATGGACGTGGCGCAGGTCGAGGCGGGCTGGGACGAGATCAAGAAGGCCGAGAAGCAGCGCCGCTCGCCGACCGAGGGGGTCTCCCGCTCGCAGCCGGCCGCCGCGTGGGGGGCCGCGCTGGTGCGCCGGGCCGGCCGGGCCGGGCTGCCGACGCCCGCGCCGGCGGAGCTGGGCGCCGCGAGCCCCGAGGATCTGGGCGAGCGGCTGCTGGCCGTCGTCGCCGCCGCGACCGCCCGCGGCTGGGACGCCGAGGACGCGCTGCGCGAGGCGGTCCGGCGCTACGCCGGGGAGCTCGACGCCGCCGCGGAGGAGCGCGCCGGCGCCTGACCGGCTCCGCCGCCGTCCGCCTGGCGCCCGGGCCGGCGGGAGGCGCCGACGAGGGTCACCACGTGCGCCAGCGTGACGCTGAGCACCAGCAGCTCCCCGCCGTCCTCGACCACGCCCAGGACGCCGGCCCACGAGCCGTCCCGCGCCATCGCGTGCACCTGGTCGACGACGACGCCGAAGAACGCGTAGGCGGCGACCAGCGCGGCCAGGCGCAGGCTGGCCACGCGGGTGACCCGGTCACTGCGCCGGTGCAGCCGCACGATCCACACCAGCGGGACGACGGCGAGCAGCGCCCACACGACCAGCTCGCCCAGGTCGTCGGCCCGGAGCCCGGCCACCCCGTCGGGCAACCCGAGGCCGTCGGCGAGCCGGTCCCCGACCGTCTCGTGCAGGCGGGCGCTGTCGTCGGCCAGGGCGAGCGCGAACACCGTCGCCCAGGCCACCCACACCCGCCGCCCACCGAGCCGCCACACCGTCAGGAGGAGCACCGCGAGGACCAGCTGGTGGAGGTACCCGACGTACTCGACCAGTCCTCCGTCGGTCTCCAGGGCCAGCGCGCCGTCCCCGGGGCCCGTGCCGGGCGAGTCGACGGCCGCGGACGCGACGACGAGCGCCAGGTCGACGGCCACCAGCACGACCAGCACCACCGGGGACACCGGGAGGGCCGCCCCGTACCGACGGGCACGACCGCCCACGTGCTCCGTCTGCCACTCGGCGGTCACCCGGACTCCTCCCCGGCCCCGGCGGCGACGCCGGGACCCCGGCAGTGAAGGGAAGTGCGCGGCGGAGGGCAAGGCGCCCCGCCGTCCCGTGACCATGGTGGTGCCCCGACACCGGCGAGGGGACTCGTTACGCTGCCCCCGTGGCCAGCATCGACGCCGTCGGCGCGCGAGAGATCCTCGACTCGCGCGGAAACCCCACCGTGGAGGTCGAGGTCGCCCTCGACGACGGGACGATCGCCCGTGCGGCGGTGCCCAGCGGCGCCTCCACCGGCGCCTTCGAGGCGGTGGAGCTGCGCGACGGCGGTGAGCGCTACGGCGGGAAGGGCGTCACCAAGGCCGTCGACGGCGTCCTCGACGTCATCGGCCCCGAGCTCGTCGGCTACGAGGCCAGCGAGCAGCGGCTGGTCGACCAGCGGCTGCTCGACCTCGACGGCACGCCGGACAAGTCCCGCCTCGGCGCCAACGCGATCCTGGGCGTGAGCCTGGCCGTGGCACGGGCGGCGGCGGAGTCCACCGGCCTGCAGCTGTTCCGCTACGTCGGCGGCCCCTCGGCGCACGTGCTGCCGGTGCCGATGATGAACATCCTCAACGGCGGTGCCCACGCCGACAGCAACGTCGACGTGCAGGAGTTCATGATCGCCCCGATCGGCGCGGGCACCTTCGCCGAGGCGCTGGCCGTGGGCACCGAGACCTACCACGCGCTGAAGTCGGTCCTGAAGGGCCGCGGCCTGTCCACCGGCCTGGGCGACGAGGGCGGCTTCGCCCCCGACCTGCCCACCAACCGGGCCGCGCTCGACCTCATCGCCGAGGCCGTCGAGAAGGCCGGCTACACCCTGGGCACCGACATCGCGTTCGCGCTCGACGTGGCGGCCACCGAGTTCCACACCGACGGCGGCTACGACTTCGAGGGCCAGACCCGGTCGGCGGAGTTCCTCGTCGACTACTACCGCGAGCTGGTCGACGCCTATCCGATCGTCTCGATCGAGGACCCGCTGTCGGAGGAGGACTGGGACGGCTGGATCGCGATGACCGCCGCCCTGGGCGACCGCGTGCAGATCGTCGGCGACGACCTGTTCGTCACCAACCCGACCCGCCTGGCCGACGGCATCGAGCGCGGGGCGGCCAACGCCCTGCTCGTGAAGGTCAACCAGATCGGCACGCTCACCGAGACCCTCGACGCGGTCAACCTGGCCCACCGCAACGGCTACCGCTGCATGATGAGCCACCGCTCCGGCGAGACCGAGGACACCACGATCGCCGACCTCGCCGTCGCCACCGACTGCGGGCAGATCAAGACCGGCGCCCCGGCCCGGAGCGAGCGCGTCGCCAAGTACAACCAGCTGCTGCGCATCGAGGAGGAGCTCGACGACGCCGCCCGCTACGCCGGCGCGTCTGCCTTCCCGCGGCTGGCCGCTCGCGGCTGACGTGGCGGGTCCTCGGGGCCGGCGGGCGCCCCGGAGGGCGAGCACCGGGCGGCCGCTGGCACACGCGGCCTCCCGGCCGCTGCCGACCGGCCGGGTGACCGGGGCCGGCAGCCGGCCCGAGCAGCGCCGTCCCGGCCGCCGCACCCCGCGGACGACGGCGGCCCCGGCGCGGGCGCGCACCCAGCTCTTCACCGGCCGCACGGTGCTGCTCGTCGGGCTGGTGCTGCTGCTCGCGCTCACCCTGGCCGGGCCGGTCCAGCAGTACCTGGCCGGGCGGGCCGAGCTCGCGCAGCTCTCCGCCGAGGGCGCCGCGCTGGACGTGCAGATCGCCGAGCAGGAGGCACGGCTCGCCGAGCTCCGCGACCCCGCCGTCCTGGCGCGCGAGGCGCGGGAGCGGTTCTTCTACGTCGCCCAGGGCGACCGGCTCATCCGGGTCGTCGACGAGGCCGACGCCGAGGGCGACGCCGGCACCGTGCCGGAGGCGCCCGACAGCGGGCCGCAGACCTGGTACGGCGGCCTGATGGGCTCGCTGGCCACGGCCGACGACCTGGGGCAGCCGTGAAGGAGCCCGCCGGTGACCCCGTGCGGGAGGCGGTCTCGGAGGCCGACCGTGAGGTCATCGCGCGGCAGCTGGGCCGGCCGCCGCGCGCGCTGGCGGCGGTGGCCCACCGGTGCCCCTGCGGGCAACCCGACGTCGTGGAGACCTCGCCGCGGCTCGAGGACGGCACGCCGTTCCCGACGCTGTACTACCTGACCTGCCCGCGGGCCTCGGCCGCGGCCAGCCGGCTGGAGTCCGCCGGGCGGATGCGCGAGTGGCAGGACGACCTGGCCACCGACCCGGCGCTGGCCGCGGGCTACCGCGCCGCCCACGAGGCCTACCTGGCCACCCGGGACGCCGCCGCGCGGCCCGGGGAGCCGGTGCTGGAGACCCGCGCCACCGCCGGGGGCATGCCCGACCGGGTCAAGTGCCTGCACGCGCTGGCCGGGCACAGCCTGGCCGCCGGCCCGGGGGTCAACCCCGTCGGCGACCGCGCGGTGGCCGAGATGGGGGAGTGGTGGGCCAGGGGGCCCTGCGCCCTGCCCGAACAGCAGGAGGACGCATGACCCGGGTGGCGGCGATCGACTGCGGCACCAACTCCATCCGCCTGCTCGTGGCCGACGTGCCGGAGCAGGGCGCGCACACCGACCTGCTGCGCCGGATGGAGGTCGTGCGGCTGGGCGAGGGCGTCGACGCCACCGGCCGGCTCTCCGAGGCCGCGATCGAGCGCACCCGCCGCGTGCTCGCCGAGTACGCCGCCCAGGCGCAGGAGCTGGGCGCGACCGCGGTGCGGATGGTCGCCACCAGCGCCAGCCGGGACGCCGCCAACCGCGCCGACTTCGAGCAGATGGTGCTCACCACCCTGGGCCAGCTGCCCGACGTCGTCCCCGGGTCCGAGGAGGCGCACCTGTCCTTCCTCGGCGCCACCGCCTCCCTGGAGGCGGCCGTGGCCACCCACGGCGGGCCCGCACCGCAGCCGCCCTACCTGGTGGTCGACATCGGCGGCGGCTCCACCGAGTTCGTGCTCGGCGACGGCACCGGCTTGCGGGCGGCGCGGTCGGTCGACGTGGGCTGCGTCCGGCTGACCGAGCGGCACCTGCACGGCGACCCACCCACCGCCGACGAGATCCAGCGCACCGAGGCCGACGTCCGCGCCGCGCTCACCGACGTCGTCGCCCACGTGCCGGTGGGCGAGGCCGCCACCCTCGTCGGGCTCGCCGGGTCGGTCACCACCGTCGCGGCACTGGCGCTCGGCCTGCCGGAGTACGACGCCGAGGCGATCCACGGGTCGCGCATCCCGGTGTCCGCCGTCCGCTCGGTGACCGCCGGCCTGCTCACCGCCAGCCGGGAGCGCCGGGCGCTGCACGCCGTCATGCACCCCGGCCGGGTCGACGTCATCGGGGCCGGGGCGCTCGTGCTGCGGGTGATCATGGACGCGCTCGCCCTCGACTCCGTCGTCGTCAGCGAGCACGACATCCTCGACGGCATCGCCCTCTCCCTCGCCCGGGGCTGATGGCCGTCGACGGCGCGGGGTTCCCGGTCACCCGGACCCCCGCGGGGGTGGCCCGGTCGGCCCGCGGCACCCGCGACCTCGCCGTCCTCGACGCCCGGATCTCCGGCTGCCGGGCCTGCCCGCGGCTGGTGGCCTGGCGCGAGGAGGTCGCCGTGGTGAAGCGCGCCTCGTTCCGCGACGAGGACTACTGGGGCCGCCCGGTGCCGGGGCTCGGCCCCGCCGACGCCCGCATCGCCGTCGTCGGACTCGCGCCGGCGGCGCACGGCGGCAACCGGACCGGTCGCGTGTTCACCGGCGACCGCAGCGGCGACTGGATCTTCGCGGCGCTGTGGCGGGCCGGCCTGGCCAGCCAGCCGACGTCCACGCACGTCGGCGACGGCCTGGAGCTGACCGACGTCCGGGTCGCCGCCGCCGTCCGCTGCGCACCGCCGGCCAACGCGCCGACGCCGGAGGAGCGCGACACCTGCTCCCCGTGGCTGGCGCGTGAACTGGCCCTGCTGCCCCGGCTGCGCGTCGTCGTCGTGCTCGGCGGGTTCGGGTGGACGGCGCTGTGGCCGGTGCTCGCCGGCGCCGGGTACGCGCTGCCCCGACCGCGGCCGGCGTTCGGCCACGGCGTCGAGGTCACCGTCGAGGGGCCGGGCGGCCCGCTGACCCTGCTGGGCAGCTACCACGTCAGCCAGCAGAACACCTTCACCGGCAAGCTCACCGAGCCGATGCTCGACGCCGTGCTCGACCGGGCGGTCGCGCTCGCCGGCGCCCCGCCGGATGCGGCTCCCGCGGCGCTGCCCGACTAGCGTGCGCACCGCGCCCCCGTAGCCCAACCGGCAGAGGCAGGCCCCTTAAAAGGGTCCGAGTGTGGGTTCGAATCCCACCGGGGGCACGCCGGAGGAGACGTGGGCCACCCGCGCGGGGGACTCCGGCGAGGTCAGGAACGCGACGCGCCCCCACGGCGTTGGACAGATCGAGTGGGGTGCAGGACCGTTGACCCCACGACCGCCGGTCACCTCGAGGAGATGACGATGCCCAGCCACAACCCGGCCTTCGGTCGGGGCTTCGCCAACGCCACCAACGGCGCGGCGGGCCAGCAGTACGGCAACTGGGGCGCGCCCCAGCCGTACGGCGCCCCGACCCAGGACCCGTACGGTGCCCCGTCGCCGTACGCGCGCACCACCACCCGCTACATGACGATGGACGACGTCGTCCAGAAGACGGGCCTGTCGTTCCTCGTCACCGTCCTGTCGGCCGCCGTCACGTGGGCGCTGCTGCCGCAGGACCTCGCCCTCGGCCTCGCGATCCCGTCGGTGCTCGTCGCCTTCGTGCTCGGCCTGGTGATCTCGTTCAAGCAGATCGCCAACCCGGTCGCCACGCTGGCCTACGGCGCGCTCTACGGTGTCGCGCTCGGCGCCATCAGCGAGGCGTTCAACGACATCTACCCCGGCATCGTGATGCAGGCGGTGATCGGCACCTTCGGTGTCTTCGCCGGCATGCTCGTGGTGTACAAGACCGGCGCCATCCGGGTCACCCCCAAGCTGACCCGCTGGATCGTCGGCGCGATGTTCGGTGTCCTGGCCCTGATCCTGGTCAACCTGGTCGCCAGCCTGTTCGTGGGCGGCGACGCCCTCGGCCTGCGTGACGGTGGCCCGATCGCGATCCTGTTCAGCATCGTCGTCATCGGCGTCGCGGCGTTCTCGCTGCTGCTGGACTTCGACATGGCCGACGAGGCGATCCGTCGCGGTGCCCCCGCGAAGTTCGCCTGGTACATCGCCTTCGGCCTGCTGGTCACGGTCGTCTGGCTGTACCTGGAGATCCTGCGCCTGCTGTCCTACCTCCAGGACAACTGACGCAGGTCGCCTGACACAGGCGCTGACCTGACAGTGGCCCGGTCCCCCTGGGGACCGGGCCACTGTGCTGTCCGGGGTCGGCCGCGGCGACTGGCCGTCCTCACCGCCGCGGGCCGGTCGGGTCCCGGACGCACGACGGCCCGGCTCCCCTCGGGGAACCGGGCCGTCGTGCGTTCGAGCCTCAGGTCAGGAGAGGCGCTCCAGCACCATCGCCATGCCCATGCCGCCACCGACGCACATGGTCTCCAGGCCGAAGGTCTTGTCCTTGGTCTGCAGGCCGTTGATCAGCGTGCCGGTGATCCGGGCGCCGGTCATGCCGAACGGGTGGCCGACGGCGATGGCGCCGCCGTGCACGTTGAGCTTGTCGATGTCGATGCCGAGATCCCGGTAGCTGGGGATGACCTGCGCGGCGAAGGCCTCGTTGATCTCGACGAGGTCGATGTCGTCGATGGTCATCCCGGCCCGCTGCAGCGCCAGCTTCGACGCGTCCACGGGGCCGTAGCCCATGATCTCCGGCGACAGGCCGGTGACCGCCGTCGAGACGACGCGGGCCAGCGGGGTCAGCCCCAGGTGGCGGGCCTTGGTGTCGCTCATGACGACCACCGCGGCGGCGCCGTCGTTGAGCGGGCACGAGTTGCCGGCCGTGGCGCGGCCGTCGGGGCGGAACACCGGCTTGAGGCCCTGCAGCGCCTCGAGCGTGGTGCCGGCGCGGGGGCTGTCGTCCTTGCTGACGACGGTGCCGTCCGGCGTGGTGACCGGGGTGATCTCGCGCTCCCAGAAGCCGTCGGCCTGCGACTGCTCGGCCAGGTTCTGGCTGCGCAGGGCGAACTCGTCCATGTCCTGGCGGGAGACGTCCTTCAGCAGCGCGAGGTTCTCGGCGGTCTGGCCCATGGCGATGTAGACCTCGGGCACCTGGCCGTTCTCCCGCGGGTCCGTCCACGAGTCGGCGCCGCTCTCGGCGACCTTGGCGGTCCGGGCCTTGGCGTCGTCGAACAGCGGGTTCTCCGTGTCGGGCAGCGAGTCGCTGTTGCCCTTGACGAAGCGGGACACCATCTCCACGCCCGCCGAGATGAACACGTCGCCCTCGCCGGCCTTGATGGCGTGCATGGCCATGCGGGTGCTCTGCAGCGAGGAGGAGCAGTAGCGGGTGATCGTCGTCCCGGGCAGGTGGTCCATGCCGAGCAGGACGCTGACGACGCGGCCCATGTTGTGGCCCTGCTCGCCGCCGGGCAGACCGCATCCGAGGATGAGGTCGTCGATGTCGGTCGGGTCCAGCGCGGGCACCTTGTCCAGGGCGGCGCGGACGATCGTGGCGGCGAGGTCATCGGGCCGCAGGTCCTTCAGCGAGCCCTTGAACGCCCGTCCGATGGGCGAGCGCGCGGTCGCGACGATGACGGCTTCGGGCATGGGTCCTCCACGACGAGGGGGCGGTGCGGTCACCCCGAAACTACCCCCGGGTAGCAGCCGCCCCTCAGGGGCCTGCGGCTGCTCCCGCATCGGGGCAGGTCAGCCGACCGGGACGTGCTCGGCGCTCTGCGCCGGTTCCGGCGTGGGGAGCTCCGGCAGCCGCCGCCGGCGCAGCCGCGCCCAGGCCCCGCGCGGGCCGGTACCCGAGCCGCGCACCTCGGTCGGCTGCACCTCGGTGCCGGTCCGCCCGGCGGCGCGGGCGGCCGCCCGCTCGATCGGCCGCACCGTGTCGCGCCGCAGGTTGCGCAGGCCCCGGTCGGCGGCGGCGGGCCAGACGCCGAGCGCGTCGGCCAGCGAGGGCAGGATCGTGGCCGCCGCCGCAGCGTAGCCGTGCGCGCTGGGGTGGAACTCGTCGTCGCCGAACATGTCCTTGTCGCGCGCGAAGGTCGGGCCGAGGATCGAGCCGAGGGAGACCGTCCGGCCGCCGGCCTCGACCACGGCCACCGTCTGGGCGGCGGCCATCTGCCGGCTCCAGTGCCGGGCGAGCTGGCGCAGCGGCTGGGCGATCGGGCGGATCGTGCCCAGGTCGGGGCACGTGGCGACGACGACCTCGGCGCCGATCGCGCGGAACCGGCGCACGGCGTCGGCCTGGTAGGCGACCGAGACCGCCGGCCGGGTGCGGGTGGTGACGTCGTTCGCGCCGATCATGATGAGGACGGCGTCCGGCTTCTGTGCCAGGGCCGGCTCCACCTGCTCGGGCAGCTCGCGGGACTCCGCGCCGGAGACGGCGAAGACCGCGAGGCGGACCGGGCGCTCGGCGAGCTCGGCCAGCGCGGCGGCCAGCAGCACGCCCGGGGTCTGCTCCGCTCGGTGCACGCCGAGGCCCACGCCCGTGGAGTCCCCGAGGACGGCGAGCACCAGCGGCTTGCCCCGCCCGCGGCCGTACACGCCGTTGCCCGGCGGCGGCAGCTGCTTCGTCGTCCGGGCCGCGATCGCCCGGCGCGCCAGCTTCGCCTCACCGCGCAGCAGGAGGAACAGGCCGCCGAAGGTGACCCCCACGCCGCCGCCGAGACCGGCGGCGCGCGTGGCCAGCCAGCGCGTGGTGCTCGCTGTCATCACCGCCGCCCCCATCGTTCCCGTCGTGCAACGACCTGGTCCGCAGGTTAGCCGCCGCCTACGGTTCCCCCGTGCCAGATTCCCCCCTAGGGGTCACCCCCAGCCGAACCGACGGTGAACGCTCGCAGCTGATCGTCGACACCTTGGTCGAGGCCTTCAGCGACCTGATGGAGGCCGACGCGGACGCCTTCCGGACCAAGTTCCGCAAGATGGCGGCCGACCCGTTCGCCTTCTACCGCGGCAGCGCCTGCCTCTTCTACGCCGACATGGCCGAGCTCGACGACCGCTGGTCGGACGAGCGGACCGGCCGGGTGTGGATCCAGGGAGACCTGCACGCCGAGAACTTCGGCACCTACATGGACGCCCAGGGGCGCATCGTCTTCGACGTCAACGACTTCGACGAGGCGTACCTCGGCCACGTCAGCTGGGACCTGCGGCGCTTCGCGGCCAGCTTCGCGCTGCTGGCCTGGAGCAAGGCGCTGGGCGACGACGTGATCGGCGAGCTGCTGCGCACCTACGTGGGCGCCTACCTCGACCAGGTCGCGGCCTTCACCCGGTCCGACGACGACCGCTCCTTCGCGCTCACCCGCGACAACACCGAGGGCGCCGTCCGCGACGCCATCCTGGCCACGACCGCGCGCAGCCGGCTCGGGCTGCTGGACCGCATGACCGTCGTCGAGGGCTTCGAGCGGCGGTTCGCCGACAACGGGCGCAACCGCCGCCTGGACGACGACGAGCGCGCCCGGGTGCTCGAGGCGCTGGAGCAGTACCGGCGCACGCTGCTGCCCCCGCCGCGCCGGCGGGACGTCACCTTCGAGGTCAAGGACGTCGTCGGCACCGGTGGCTTCGGCATCGGCAGCGCCGGGCTCCCGGCCTACAACGTGCTGCTCGAGGGCTACGACCAGGCGCTGGAGAACGACGTCGTCCTCTCGCTGAAGCAGGGCAACGTCGCCGCGCCCAGCCGCATCGTGCGCGACCCGGAGATCCGGGGGTCCTTCGAGCACGAGGGGCACCGGACGGCGGTGAGCCGCCGCGCGCTCCAGGCCAACGCGTCGCAGTTCCTCGGCTGGACCGAGATCGACGGCGTCGGCTTCGTCGTCGCGGAGCTGTCGCCCTACGAGGTGGACCTCGAGTGGGACGACCTCACCGAGCCCGAGGAGATGGCGCCGGTGCTCGTCCAGCTCGGCCGCGCCACGGCGAAGATGCACTGCGTGGGGGACGCCGACAGCGAGCACACGCTCGTGCCGTTCCAGACCGAGGAGGCGATCACCGCCCTCGTCGGGGACCGCCGCGAGGAGCTGTGCGCCGACCTCGTCGACTTCGCGCACGCCTACGCCCGGCGCGCGCAGGCCGACCACCGGCTGTTCGTCGACGCCTTCCGCGCCGGGGCCATCCCGGGGATCAGCTCCAGCGGCGCGCACCCGGGGCGGCGCTGACGGGCCGCCCCGGGTGCGGTCACCGGGCGCGCCTGCCCCGCCGCGCCCGCAGGTAGTCGGCGACGACGTACTCGCCGAGGCGGTCGCCGTCGGGCGTGAACACCCGCCCGCCGGCGCGCGCGGTGATGTCGTGCACGAAGTGCACCAGCGCCGGCTCCGGGTCCAGCGCGAAGACGTTGAGCGTGGCGCCCGTGCGGGCCACCTTCTCCACCTCCGCGACGGTGCGGGCGATCGTCTCCGGCATCGGCGGCCAGCAGAAGAACGGCGTGCCGTCCGGCTCCAGGTGCGCGGTGGGCTCGCCGTCGGTGACCACCAGGACCACCGGCTCGGCGTCCCGGTGCCGGGCCAGGAACCGCCGGGCCAGCATCAGCCCGTGCTGCAGGTTGGTGCCCTGCAGGGTGTCCACGCTCAGCTCGGCGAGGGTCTCCGGGCGCAGCACCTGGGCCACCGACGAGAAGCCGATGATCTGGATGGCGTCCTGCGGGAAGCGGGTCGTCACCAGCGAGTGCAGTGCCATCGCCGTCGACTTGGCCGCACCCCACGTGCCGCGCAGCGCCATCGAGTAGGACAGGTCGACCAGCAGGGCGACCGCGGCGCCGGTGCGCCGCTCGGTCTCGACGACCTCGAAGTCCTCCACGGCGATGCGCACCGCCCGCTGCTCTGCCGGCGCCGGCGTGCCGGCGTTGCGGAGGACGGCGTTGCGCACGGTGCGGACGACGTCCAGCGGCTGCTCGTCGCCGAACTGCCACTCCCGCGACGCCCCGGTCAGCTCACCGGCGGCCCCGGCGTCGGCGACGTCGTGGTCCCCGCGGCCGGCCGAGTCCAGCTGGGCGAACACCCGCCGCAGGGCGGTGGCCCCCAGCCGCCGGACCGCCTTGGGCGAGAGCTCCAGCTTGCCGTCGGTCCGGTTGAGGTACCCCTGCCGCTCCAGCTCGCGCTCCAGCTGGCGCAGGGCCGCCAGGTCGTCGACGGCCTCGCGGCCGAGCGCCTGCTCGAGCAGCTCCTCGTCGACGTCGGCCAGCGAGGCCCCGGCGTAGCCCTGGGAGAGCTGGTTGGACAGCGCCTCCAGGTCGGCCAGCTCGGCGACCGCGCTCGTGGCGTCGCCCAGGCCCAGCGGCTGGTCGCCGTCGGGCACCTGCCCGCGCTGCCCCCACGGCAGGTCCGGCCGAGCCTGGCGCAGCGCGTCCTGCAGGTGGGACATCTCGCTGGCCAGCCCCATGTCCTGCATGGTCTGCGCCATCAGGTCCGCCAGCTCGGCCCGCTGGTCGGGGGACAGGCCGGCCATCATCCGCTCCTGCGCCGCGGCCCGGCGGGCGAGGGAGTCGATCAGCTCGTCGACCGACTGCGGGTCGTCGGGGAAGAACTGCCCGTGCTTGTCCATGAACTCGGCGAAGCGCTCGTCGGTGTCCTCGCCCCGGTTGTGCGCGTCGACCAGCTGCGACAGGTCGGCCACCATGTCGCGGACGGCCTGCATGTCCTGCTCGGTGGCGTTCTCCAGCGCCTGCTTCATCGACGCGAAGGAGCTGTCGAGCACCTCCCGGCGCAGCGTGTCCTGGATCTGCTCGTAGGCCTGCCGGGCCTCGTCGCTGCGCCACGGGTAGTCCTTGAGCGCCCGGACGGCGCCCGCGGTGTCCTGCGGGAGCGCGTCGAGCTCGGCCTCGGCCAGCCGGGCGGCGTCGTCCGGGTCGGGGAACAGGGCCCGGCGCTCGGCCTCGAGTGCGGTGTCCAGCAGCTCGCGCACCTCCTGCAGCGTGCCGTCGAGCCGGCCGGCCTGGCGGGCCTTGCGCAGCCGGTCGCGGACGTTGCGCCGCAGGTCGTCCAGGCCGCGGCGGCCCTCCATGCCGCGCCGCAGCAGCTCGCGCAGCGCCTCCTTGACGCCGTTGCCGCTGAGCACCGAGTCGCCGATCTCGTCGACGGCGTCCCCGAGGTCGTAGGGCGGGGCGAGCGGGTCGGGCCCGCCCCGCCAGCGGCCGTACCGGTACCCCTTGCCGGGGCGGCGAGCCATCTCAGGCCCCGTACACGGTGCGGGAGCCGTCGGTGTCCTTGGCCAGCCGCCGGGTCAGGTAGAGGCCCTCGAGCGCGAACTCCACCGCGGCCGCGGCCTGCTCGGCGGACTGCTCGCCCTCCGGGACGCCGAGGCGGCCGAGCAGCTCGGCCAGCTTCGGGATGGTGCCCAGCTGGCCCAGCAGTGCGGCGGCCGGCACGAGCTCGCCGGACTCGACGGTCTCCCCGCCGGTGAAGTGCTCCTGCAGCCCGGTGAGGTCCAACCCGGCGCAGCGCGCGCGGAACGTCTGCGCGGTCGCCTGCCGCAGCAGGTGCTCGAGCACCTCCAGCTCGCGGTCGTCGTCGGGGTCGCTGCCGGCGTCGGCGAACTCCACCTTGCCGCGGCTGGCCGGCACGACGGCCGGCAGGTCCACCACCCGGGCCACCGGGCGGGTCTCCCCGGCGACGGCGGCCCGGCGGACGGCGGAGCCGGCGAGGGTCTCGAGGGCGGCGATGGCGAAGCGGGCGCTGACCCCCGACCGCTGGTCCACGGAGCTGGACTCCCGGACCAGGCGGGTGAACCGGGCGACGATCTCGACCAGGTGCTCGGGCACCACCGGGGAGTCGAGGGTGGGCATCGCGTCCGGCGTGCCCAGGCCGCTGGTGCGCGCCTCCTGGTGGAGCAGGCGGATCTCGTCGGCCAGCTCGATCGGGTAGTGGGTGCGCACCTCGGTGCCGAAGCGGTCCTTGAGCGGCGTGATGATCCGCCCGCGGTTGGTGTAGTCCTCGGGGTTGGCGCTGGCGACCAGCAGCAGGTCCAGGGGCAGCCGCACGCGGTAGCCGCGGATCTGGATGTCGCGCTCCTCCAGCACGTTGAGCAGCGCCACCTGGATGCGCTCGGCGAGGTCGGGCAGCTCGTTGACGCTGAAGATGCCGCGGTTGGTGCGCGGCACGAGGCCGTAGTGCACCGTCTCCGGGTCGCCGAGGGTGCGGCCCTCGGCGACCTTGATCGGGTCGACGTCGCCGATCAGGTCGCCGACGCTGGTGTCGGGGGTGGCCAGCTTCTCGCCGAAGCGCTCGCTGCGGTGCAGCCAGCCGACCGGGGTGTCGTCGCCGTGCTCGGCGATCTGCCGGTGCGCCCAGACCGAGATCGGGTGCAGCGGGTGCTCGTTGAGCTCGCTGCCGGCCAGGACCGGCGTCCACTCGTCGAGCAGGCCGACCAGGGTGCGGATGAGCCGGGTCTTGCCCTGGCCGCGCTCGCCGAGCAGGACGAGGTCGTGACCGGCGATGAGGGCGCGCTCGACCTCGGGGACGACGGTGTCGTCGAAGCCGACGATGCCGGGCAGCGAGGGCTCGCCGGCCGCCAGCCGGGAGAGCAGGTTGGCGCGGATCTCGGCCTTGACGGGCCGGAAGGCGGCCCCGGCGGCGCGGAGCTCGCCGAGGGTGGTGGGGGCGGGGGGAGCGGGTGCCGTGGAGGCGGGGTCCGTCACCTCGCCAAAGGTACGACGGCCTGATGACGCTGTCGTCCCCTTGGGCGACCACGGGCGACGGCGGCTCCGCTGGGGGAACGATGGGCCCGTGTCCGTCCCCCTCGTCACCGGTGCCGACGTCGAGGCCGCCGCGGCGCTGCTGGCCGACGTCGTCCGCCGCACGCCGCTGCACCACTCCCGCGCGCTGGCCGATCTCGTCGGCGGGCCGGTGTGGCTCAAGAGCGAGAACCTGCAGCGGACGGGGTCGTTCAAGATCCGCGGCGCCTACACGCGCATCGCCCGGCTGACCGAGGACGAGCGGGCGCGCGGTGTGGTGGCGGCCAGCGCCGGCAACCACGCGCAGGGGGTGGCGCTGGCCGCCCGGCTGCTCGGGGTGCGGGCGACGGTCTTCATGCCGGTGTCGGCGCCGCTGCCCAAGGTGGCGGCCACCCGCGGCTACGGCGCGACGGTCGAGCTGACCGGCGCCACGCTCACCGAGGCGCTGGCGGCCGCCGTCGCGCACGCCGCGGCCACGGACGCCGTCTTCGTCCACCCCTTCGACCACCCCGACGTCATCGCCGGCCAGGGCACCGTCGGCCTCGAGGTGGTGGAGCAGTGTCCGGGGGTGGCCACGGTCGTCGTCCCGGCCGGGGGTGGCGGGCTCGTCTCCGGCACGGCCGCCGCGGTGCGCGCCGTGCGGCCCGACGTCCGGCTGGTCGCCGTCCAGGCGGAGGGGGCCGCGGCCTTCCCGGGGTCGCTGGCCGCGGGCAGGCCGGTGCCGCTGACCTCGACGCTCACGATGGCCGACGGGATCGCGGTGGGTGCGCCGGGGGAGCTCACTCTCGCGCACGTGCGCGACCTGGTCGACGACGTCGTCACGGTGTCGGAGGAGGACCTGTCCCGGGCCCTGCTGTTCTGCCTGGAGCGGGCCAAACTGGTCGTCGAGCCGGCCGGCGTCGCCGCCGTCGCGGCGCTGCTCGCCGAGCCGGGCGCGTTCCGGCCGCCCGTGGTGGCCGTGGTCTCCGGCGGCAACGTCGACCCGGTGCTGCTGATGAAGGTCGTCCAGCACGGCATGACCGCGGCCGGGCGCTACCTGTCCCTGCGGCTGCGCGTGCCCGACCGGCCCGGCTCGCTCGTGGCGGTCCTGTCCGAGCTCGCCGCGTGCGGGGCCAACGTCCTGGAGGTCGAGCACGAGCGGACGTCGCAGCGGCTGCACGTCGGGGAGGTCGAGGTCGCCGTCGTCGTGGAGACCCGCGGGCCCGACCACGCCGGCCGGGTCCTGGAGGGCCTGCGAGCCGGTGCCTACGCCGTCGAGGTGACCTGACGCCGACGGGTCCGACCGTGCGTCCGTACCGCCGGACCGCCCGCTGCCGGACCCGTAGCAGGATGGCGGCGATGAGCGCCGACCAGATCCCCTCCGCCAACCCGCTGCTCGAGCCCTCCCCGCTGCCCTTCGAGCTGCCGCCGTTCGCCGACGTGACGCTCGAGCACTGCCGCGAGGCGGTGCTGGCGGGCATGGCCGAGCAGCGGGCCGAGGTCGCCGCGATCGCCGGCTCGGCCGAGGCGCCGACCCCCGAGAACACGGTGGTCGCGCTGGAGCGCTCCGGGCGGCTGCTGCGCCGGGCCGGCGCGGTCCTGGGCAACCTCTCCTCGTCGCTGTCGACGCCGCGGCTGCGGGAGATCGAGCGCGAGCTGGCCCCGGTGCAGTCGGCGCACTCCGACGCCATCCGGCTGGACCCGGCGCTGTTCGCGCGCATCGACGCCGTCCACGCCGGGCGGGAGGCCGCCGGGCTGGACGCCGAGTCGCTGCGCCTGGTCGAGCGCTACCACCTGGACTTCGTGCTCGCCGGCGCCCGGCTGGACGAGGCCGGCCGGGCCCGGCTGACCGAGCTCAACGCCGAGCTGTCGGAGCTGTCGACGACCTTCGCCCAGAACCTGCAGGCGGCCACCGAGGCCGCGGCCGTGCGGGTCAGTGACGTCGCCGAGCTCGACGGGCTCGGGGCGGAGGAGGTGGCCGCGGCCGCCCGGGCCGCCGCCGACCGCGGCCTCGACGGGTACCTGGTCACCCTCGTGCTGCCCACCGGCCAGCCGGTGCTCGCCAAGCTGCGCGACCGCGAGCTGCGCCGCCGGGTGTTCGAGGCCTCGGTCGGCCGCGCGTCGGGCGGTGAGCACGACAACGGGCCGGTCGCCGTCCGCATCGCGCGGCTGCGGGCCGAGCGGGCGCGACTGCTCGGCTTCGACACGCACGCCGACCTGGTGCTGGCCGACCAGACCGCGGGGACGGCCGAGGCGGTCGACGCCATGCTCGCCACGATGGTCGGCCCGTCGATCGCCAACGCCCGGACCGAGGCAGCGGCCCTCGCCGAGGTCGCCGCCACCGACGGGGTGGAGCTCGCCGCCTGGGACTGGGCCTTCTACAGCGAGCGGGTGCGCGCCGAGCGCTACGCCGTCGACACCGCGGCGCTGCGCCCGTACTTCGAGCTGGACCGGGTGCTGGTCGACGGGGTCTTCCACGCTGCCGAGCTCCTCTACGGCTACCGCTTCACCCCGCGCCCGGAGCTGACCGGCTACCACCCCGACGTCCGGGTCTGGGAGGTCAGCGACGCCTCCGGTGCCGCGGTCGGCCTCTACCTCGGGGACTTCTTCGCCCGGGAGGGCAAGCGCGGCGGGGCGTGGATGAGCAGCTTCGTCTCGCAGTCGCGGCTGCTGGGCACCCGCCCCGTCGTCGTCAACAACCTGAACGTCAACCGGGCCGCCCCCGGCCAGCCGACGCTGCTGACCCTCACCGAGGTCGACACGCTGTTCCACGAGTTCGGCCACACGCTGCACGCGCTGAGCTCGGCGGTGACCTATCCGCGGTTCGCCGGCACGGCGGTGCCCCGGGACTTCGTGGAGTTCCCGAGCCAGGTCAACGAGATGTGGGCGATGTGGCCCGAGGTCCGTGACCACTACGCCCGGCACGCCGAGACGGGGGAGGCCCTGCCGGCCGAGGTCGTGACGGCGCTCGACGCCGCGGCGCTGTGGGGCGAGGGCTTCGCGACGCTGGAGTACCTCGCCGCGACGCTGCTCGACCAGGCCTGGCACCGGATCACGCCGGAGACCGAGATCGGGGACCCGGCGGCGTTCGAGGCCCGGGCGCTCGAGGCCGCCGGCGTGGCGTCGGACCTGGTGCCGCCCCGCTACCGGACGACGTACTTCCAGCACGTGTTCGCCGGGGGCTACGCGGCCGGCTACTACTCCTACATCTGGTCCGAGGTCCTCGACGCCGACATGGTCACCTGGTTCGAGGAGAACGGTGGCCTGCGGCGGGAGAACGGCGACGTCTTCCGGGATCGCCTGCTCGCCGTCGGGGGCTCGGTCGACCCGCTGGAGGCCTTCCGCGCCGTCCGCGGGCGGGACGCCGACCCCGCACCCCTGCTGCGCCGCCGGGGCCTCGCCGCCTGACCCCTCGGCAAGAGGTCCCGCATCGCGCGTGACGCGCGCGTCTGCGGTGTTCCTCGCGCCTTCGCGGTGCTGCAGCACCGCATGCGCGCGAGGGACACCGCAGCAGGCCGTGCGCCGGGTGGTCAGGGGTGGAGCTCGTCGACGTACTCCGGGACCTCGCCGTCGGGGAAGCGCTCGTAGCCGGCCGGCGGCTCCTCGCCGTCGGGCGTGCAGGCGAGCCCGTCGTCCGTCGTCGCGATGGTCCGTACCGGGTACTCGTCGGCCCCGCACACGCGCTCGCGCCATGCGCAGCCACCGGCCGACGACGCGGTCAGCACGGCGCCGAGCAGCACGACCATGGCCGGTGACCTCCGCACGGGACGGCGACGCGGTCCGGAGGACGGCGGTGTCACAGCCAGGGGAGCGAGAGCACCAGGTCGAGGTCGTCGGGGGCCTCGCCGTCGCGGACCAGCCGGTTGGGCTGGCGGTGGCCGCACGCCGTGCAGCGGTGCACCACCTGCCAGCCCTTGCCCGACTTCTCGACCAGCCCGATCGGCTCCATGAGCGCGCGGCACTCGCTGGCCCGGTCGCCCGGCAGGTCGTCGACGTGCAGCGACCACAGGCAGAACGGGCAGTGGTTGCGGTAGTGCCCGTCGGAGTTCGCCGGGACGGCGGCCGAGCAGTGCCCGCACTCGAAGCCGGTGTTCTCCGCCCGCCGGGAGCGCGCCGTGCGCACGGGAGTGCCGGTCAGGGGACGAAGGGCTCGACGGCCACGACGTCGACGGTGATGTCCCGGCCGTTGGGGGCCTGGTAGGTCACGGTCGCGCCCGGCTCGGCACCCATGATCGCCGCCCCGAGCGCCGACTCCGGCGAGTAGACGGTCAGGTCGGTGGTGCCGGCGATCTCCCGGGAGCCGAGGAGGAACTTCTCGGTCTCGTCGTCGCCCTGGAAGCGGATCGTGATGACGGTGCCGGTCGCGGCGTGGGTGGCCTCGGTCGGGGCGTCGCCGACGCGCGCCTTGCGCAGGATGTCGGTGAGCTGCCGGATGCGGCCCTCCTGCTTGCCCTGCTCGTCCTTGGCGGCGTGGTAGCCGCCGTTCTCCTTGAGGTCGCCCTCCTCGCGGCGGGCGTTGATCTCGGCGGCCATGGCCGGACGGTTGGCCACCAGCTGGTCGAGCTCGGCCTTCAGCCGGTCGTGGGCCTCCTGGGTCAGCCAGATGCCCTGCTCGTTCTCCGTGGGGGTGGTCACGCCGGGTACTCCTGGAGCTCGGGGGACACCGTCCGGTCGGACGGCGCTCTCGGTCGATCCGCCAAGCTAACACCGGCGCCGGAGCCGCTGCACGTACCGACGGAGTCACGCAACGTACCCGTGCGGGGCGTGACGCGGGACACAGCACACCCGTCCGGGTGGCCCGGTCCCACCGCCGGTCCGCCGGAGCGGGGGATGATGGTCGGCGTGACCGACGCAGACCAGCTCCGGCTGCTCGCCGTGCACGCCCACCCCGATGACGAGTCGAGCAAGGGCGCCGCGACGATGGCCAAGTACATCGCCGAGGGCGCCCGCGTCATGGTGGCCACGTGCACCGGCGGCGAGCGCGGCTCGGTGCTCAACCCCGCCCTCGACAGGCCCGAGGTGTGGGAGCAGCTCCCGCAGATCCGCGCCGAGGAGATGGCCCGCGCCCGGGAGATCCTCGGCGTCGAGCAGGAGTTCCTCGGGTTCGTGGACTCCGGGCTGCCCGAGGGCGACCCGCTCCCGCCGCTGCCGGAGGGCTGCTTCGCCCTCGTGCCGCTGGAGGAGGCCGCCGCGCCGCTGGTCGCGCTCATCCGCCGGTTCCGGCCGCAGGTGGTGACCACCTATGACGAGCGGGGCGGCTACCCGCACCCGGACCACATCAAGACGCACGAGATCTCGATGTACGCGTTCGACGCCGCCGGCGACCCGGACCGCTACCCGGAGCTCGGGGAGCCCTGGCAGCCGAGCAAGCTCTACTACAACATGACGTTCACGCTGCCCCGGATCCGGGCGCTGCACGACGCGATCGTCGCCTCCGGCGCGGAGTCCGCCTACGCCGAGTGGCTGGAGAACTGGGACCCCGAGCACGACATCTCCCACCGGGTGACCACCCGCGTCGAGTGCGCCGAGTACTTCCCGGTCCGCGACGCCGCTCTGATCGCGCACGCCACCCAGATCGACCCGACCGGCCGCTGGTTCGCCGTCCCGATGGACCTGCAGCAGCAGGTCTGGCCCACCGAGGACTACGAGCTGGCCCGCTCCCTGGTCGACGTCGAGACGCCAGAGGACGACCTGTTCGCCGGCATCCGCAGCGAGGTGACGGTCCGATGATCGACCTGTGGGCGGCGAGCGACCAGCTCCCCGAGGACGTCGGCAAGTCCGGGCCGTTCGGCCTGCTCCTGCTGGTCCTCGGCCTCATCGTGGTCGGCTTCCTGGTGCGCTCGATGACCCAGCACCTCAAGCGGGTGCCGGCGAGCTTCGACCGTCCCGACGAGGACGGCGTCGTCGTCCCCGACACCCCCGAGCAGCTGCTCCGCGAGCGCCGGGCGGAGGAGCCGGGCGAGGACCTGCTCGACACCCTCCGCCGGGCCCCGCGGGCGATCGAGCCCCCGCGCGACGACCGGGACACCGGCTCCGCCGGCTGACGACGGGGCCCGTGCCCCCGTGAGGTCCGGGTGTCGCCGTCGCGGCACCCGGACCCCCGCTCACCACCGGTGCGCGACGTCGACGACCAGCCGGGCGTCGTTGCCAGGGCCGGCGAGGACGGTCACCCGGAAGGGCAGCCGCGCCCGGACGCCGACGCCGATGGTGCTCGACCCCTCGAACGACTGACCCCACGCGACCTGGCGCAGGGTGGTGTAGCCCCTGACGTCCTCGGCCTCGGCGTCGACCGCCGGGTCGTAGGTCGCCGTCCCTCCCGTGTAGGCGGGGGCGGTGACGACGATCTGCAGGTCGGCCGCGCCGCGGAGGGGCACGGCGTCCCCCGAGCCGTCCTCGCGGAACTGCGACACGTATTCCACCCGGTAGCCGACGGCCCCGTGGGCGCCGTCGACGTCGACGACGATGCGGTCGTAGCAGGCGTGGCGGCCGGTGCGGATCTCGTCGACGGTGCCCGCGCCCGGGCCGGTCGCGGCCTCCGGCGTCGAGCCCCAGGGGGTGGCGCAGGCCGGTGCCGCGGCGGCCGGACCGGCGAGGGCCGTGAGGCCCAGGACGGCGCTGCCGACGAGGGTGGTGGCGAGGCGGCGGGCGGTGTGCGTGCGGGGGGACATGGCGACCTCCGGTGGGTGTGGAGCTGATGCTCGGCAGAGTCCGCCGACGCGCCGAGGGGCAGCAACGGCCCGGTACGTGCAGGACCGACGAAGGTCCGGGGCCCTCGTTGGCGAGGTGTTGCCGCTGTGACGGCGCGACTCCGGACCGCCTCGGTGCAGGGGATCCCGCGGCGGATCCGCTCAGGGCGCAACGTCCGCGCCTTCCCCTGCCGACGGCGGCGACTTACCGTGTAAGCGTGTAATCAACGTCCAGCGAGGAGGCTGACATGCACGGACACCGTTTCGCCGACGCACCGTTCGGCGGGGGGCGCGGGCCCTGGAGTCGGGGCCGCGGACCGGGCCGGGGCCGTGGGCAGGAGGCGCCGCCGCCGGTCGACCGGGCCGAGGTCGCGGGCTGGTTCGCCGGCCGGCTGCCCGACGGCTGGTTCACCGGCCCGGTCGAGCTGGTCCTCGACCGCGACGAGATCACCGTCGTCGGTCGGCTGGCCGAGCCCGACGCCGGGGAGGGCGACCCCGCCGCCGCCCGGGCCGGCCGCATCGCCCGCTTCCGCGAGGAGACCCGCGAGCAGCGCATGGCGATCGCCGACGCCGCGCAGGAGCGGTACGGCCGCTCGGTGGCGTGGGGTGCCGCCTGCGGCGAGGTCCGCGAGCTGTTCACGACGCTCTCGGTGCCGGTGATGACCCGGCTGCGGCAGCCCGAGCGGCTCGTCCTCGACACGCTGGTCGACGCCGGGGTCGCCCGCTCCCGGTCCGAGGCCCTGGCCTGGGCGGTGCGGCTGGTCGGGCGCAACGCCGACACCTGGCTCGGCGAGCTCCGCGAGGCGATGTCGGCCGTCGAGGAGGTCCGCGCGCGCGGGCCGCAGGCCGACTAGGGCACCTCGGCGGGGTGTCCGCGCCCCGGCCCGGGATCGGCGCCGAGCCGGCGCAGCAGGACGAGGCCGGGCCCGGGCCCCTGACCGGGGCGACGAGCGGCGGGACCGACCGCTTCCCGCCGTTCGGCTGACGACGGGGACACTGGGGCGGTGAGCAGCCCCGTCGCCCCGCCGTCCGCCACCGACGTGCTGGTCGTCGGCGCCGGGCCGGCGGGCTCGGCGGCCGCGGCGTGGGCCGCGCGCGCCGGGCGGGACGTGGTGCTCGCCGACGCCGCCGTCTTCCCGCGCGACAAGGCCTGCGGCGACGGGCTCACCCCCCGGGCGATCGCCGAGCTGGACCGGCTGGGCCTGGGGGACTGGGCCCGCTCGCGCGCCCGCAACCGGGGGCTGCGGGCGGCCGGCTTCGGCCAGGAGTGGGAGCTGCCCTGGCCGGGCGGCGAGTTCCCCGACCACGGCAGTGCCGTCCCGCGCACCGAGCTGGACGCGCGCATCCGGGAGTGCGCGCTGCAGGCAGGCGCCACACCGCTGGAGGGCGCCCGCGCCGTGGACGTCGAGCGGGACGGCGACCGGGTGACCGGCGTCGTCCTGGAGACCGGCGGGCGCCGGGTCACCGTGGACTGCGCGCGCCTGGTCGTCGCCGACGGTGTCCGGTCGCCCCTGGGCCGGCTGCTCGGCCGCGAGTGGCACCGCGACACCGCCTACGGCGTGGCCGCGCGGGGCTACGTGCCCTCCGGCCGGGCCGACGACGAGTGGATCTCCTCGCACCTGGAGCTGCGCGGGGCCGCCGGCGAGCTGCTGTCCGGCTACGGCTGGGTCTTCCCGCTGGGGGCGGCCGCCGGCGAGGTGAACATCGGCGTCGGCACCCTGGCCACGGCCCGCCGGCCGGCCGGGGTACAGCTGCGGCCGCTGCTGGACGCCTACGCCGCGGCCCGGCAGGAGGACTGGCAGCTGGAGGGCCCGGTGCGCGCGCCGGCCTCGGCGCTGCTGCCGATGGGCGGCGCCGTCTCCGGGGTCGCCGGCCGCAACTGGGCGCTGGTCGGGGACGCCGCCGGCTGCGTCAACCCGCTCAACGGCGAGGGCATCGACTACGGCCTGGAGACCGGCCGCACGCTCGTGGACCTGTTCGACGAGCCCGACTGGACGCGCGCCTGGCCGGCGACCCTGCGGGAGCACTACGGCGAGGCGTTCTCCATCGCCCGGCGGCTCGCCGGTCTGCTCACCGTCCCGCGCTTCCTGCCCGCCGCCGGGCCGGTGGGGATGCGCTCGCGCGCGCTCATGACCGTCGCCCTGCGCGTCATGGGCAACCTGGTGACCGACGCCGACCGCGACGTCGTCGCGCGGCTGTGGCGCGCGGCCGGCCGGGGCTCCACCCGGCTGGACCAGCGCGCGCCGTTCAGCTGAACGGGCTGTTGTAGACCGCGAAGTAGACGGCGATGTAGTGGCAGATGGCCGCGACGATGGTCATCGCGTGGAAGACCTCGTGGTAGCCGAACACGCCGGGCCACGGGTTGGGCTTCTTGATGCCGTAGGCGATCCCGCCCAGGGTGTACAGCACCCCGCCGGTGGCCAGCAGCACCAGCGACGCCACCCCGGCGATGTGCAGGATGTCGGTGAGGATGAAGACGGCGACCCAGCCGAGGCCGATGTAGAGCGGCACGCCCAGCCAGCGCGGCGCGGTGGGCCAGGACAGCTTGAGCGAGACGCCGGCGAGCGCGCCGGCCCACACGATGACCAGGATCCAGTAGCCCATGGGCTGGTCGACGGCCAGCAGCGCGAAGGGCGTGTAGGTCCCGGCGATGAACAGGAAGATCATCGAGTGGTCGAGCCGCTTCATGATCTTCCAGCCGCGGGGTGACCAGCGGCGGCGGTGGTACAGCGCGCTGATGCCGAACAGCCCGCAGATGGTCACGCAGTAGACGGCGACGGAGAACCCGGCGCGAGCGCCCTGCACCGAGGCCAGCGGGATCAGGACGGCGCCGGCGACGATGGCCCCGAAGAAGGCGAACAGGTGCAGCCAGCCGCGCATGCGGGGGCGGGTGTCGGGGTGGTCCCAGTCCGCGTCGCCGCCGAAGTCCGCGGCGGTCCAGGCGCGCTCGACGTGCTCGCCCTCCTCCAGGACGGCGGTGATGGCCTGGTCGCGGGGGGCTTCGATCTCGGCGCCGTCTGCCTCCACCCGGATGGGATCCCGTTCCTCGGGTGCAGCGCTCATGGACCGAGGTTACGGACGCGTAGGTCCCCCCGCACGGGAACGGCACTGTGAGGTGCGTGGCCGGCGTCCCGAGGCCCACCGCGAGGCTGCGAGTGGTGAGGAGGACGGGGTCCTGTCACTAGGGTGGCCGCCGTGGGGGTGCGTCAGTTCGTGCGCGACCTGCTCACCCAGGTCTACGAGCGCCGGCTGGCGCGCGGCCTGGTCGGCGCGGACACCCCCCGGCACGTGGGCGTGATCGTCGACGGCAACCGGCGCTGGGCGCGGTCGATCGGCCTCGAGGACCCCAACGCCGGGCACCGGCGGGGTGCCGACCGCATCGCGTCGCTGCTGGGCTGGTGCGACGAGGCCGGCGTGGAGGTGGTCACGCTCTTCCTGCTGTCCACCGACAACCTCACCCGCCCGGAGCCGGAGCTGCTCCCGCTGCTGCGCATCATCGAGGGCGTCGCCGAGGACCTGTCGGCACCGGACCGGCGCTGGCAGCTGCGCCCGGTGGGCGCGCTCGGGCTGCTGCCGGCCGAGACCGTCGCCGTCCTCAAGCAGGCCGAGGAGGCCACCCGGGACCGTCCCGGCGCGAGCGTGAACCTGGCCGTCGGCTACGGGGGACGGCGGGAGATCGCCGACGCCGTCCGGTCGCTGCTGGCCGAGCACGCCGAGCGCGGGACGTCGCTGGAGCACCTGGTCGAGGTCCTCGACGCCGAGCACATCGCCGAGCACCTCTACACCCGCGGCCAGCCCGACCCCGACCTGGTGATCCGCACCAGCGGCGAGCAGCGGCTGTCGGGCTTCCTGCTGTGGCAGACCGCGCACTCGGAGTTCTACTTCACCGACGTCTACTGGCCGGAGTTCCGCCGCGTGGACTTCCTCCGCGCGCTGCGCGCCTACGCCGCGCGGCACCGCCGCTTCGGCGGCTGACGGCCCGGCTGGGAGACTCGGCGCCATGAGCACCCCACCGGCCGACGTCGCCCTGGAGTACGTGCGGCTGGGCCTGCGCTTCGACCGGCTGGAGAGCGGCTTCGTCGACGCCTACACCGGCGACCCGCGGGTGCGCGCCGCCGTCGAGGACGAGCCTGCGCCCACCGCGCAGGGCCTGCGCGACCAGACGCGGGCGCTGCTGCGCGAGCTCGACGTCGCCGGCCTGCCCGCCGACCGGACCGAGTTCCTGCGCGGCCAGCTGACCGGCCTGGAGGCCAGCGCCCGGAAGATGAGCGGCGAGCCGGTGGTCTTCCGCGACGAGGTGCGCAGCTACTTCCAGGTCGACGTCTCCCTCGGCGACCCGGCCGACTACGCGGCCGCGCACGCCGCGCTGGAGGAGCTGCTGCCGGGTGAGGGCACCCTCGCCGAGCGGTACGCCCGCCACCGCCGCCGCGAGGAGTGCCCGCCGCAGCGGCTGGAGGTGGCGGTGCAGGCGCTGTCCAGCGCGCTGCGCGACCGGGTCCGCACCGGCTACGGCCTGCCGGAGGTCGAGACGGTGCGGTACGAGGTGGTCACCGACAAGCCGTGGTCGGGCTTCAACTACTACGAGGGCGCCTACCGCTCCCGGGTCGCGATCAACGCCGACCTGCCGCACCGGCTGAGCCAGCTGGCCCACCTGGTGGCGCACGAGTCCTACCCCGGCCACCACACCGAGCACTGCCGCAAGGAGCAGGGCCTGGTCGAGCGCGCCG
Organism: Blastococcus sp. CPCC 205250; assembly: GCF_019799925.1. GTDB lineage: Bacteria > Actinomycetota > Actinomycetes > Mycobacteriales > Geodermatophilaceae > Trujillonella. Next base: position 300,285 of record NZ_JABGCG010000001.1, read on the forward strand.
GGCGGGTGGAGCACACGGTGTTCCTCGTCAACACCCCTGAGTGCCTGATGGCCGAGGGGCTGGCCGACCTCGGCGTGCAGGCCTCGGTCGGCGACGGGTGGGGCTCCTGGGCCGCGGACGTGCTCGGCGACCTGGGCCTGCGGTTCGACGGCGCCCTCGCCGAGCGGATCGCCGCGGCCGCCGCACCGCTCAACCGGGTCCGCCAGGACGCCGCGATCATGCTGCACGACCGCGGCGCCGACCCCGACGTCGTCGTCGCCCACCTGCAGCGGTGGTCGCTGGTGAGCGACGAGCGGGCCCGGCAGCAGCTGCGCTTCCTGACCCACCCGCTGTGGCGCGCCTACATCACCACCTACGTGGAGGGCTTCGACCTGCTCGCCCGCTGGCTGGACGCCCGCCCCGCGGAGCAGCCGGCCGCCGACCGCTTCCTGCGCCTGCTCGACGAGCCGCTGACCCCGGCCGTCGTCGCCGGCGAGCTGCAGGCCGCCTGAGGCGCGGGGTGCGGCGCGACCCGGGCGAGGCCCGCCTGCTCGGTCTGTGGACGGCGGGCTGCCTCTTCGTGCTGCTGCTGATCGGCGTCCTCTGGGTCGGGGACCTGTCGCTGCAGTGGCCGGTGTTCGCCGTCCCGCTGCTCTGGGCGGCGGTGGCGATGCGGCCCCGGCGGGGCGGGGTCCGTCCCGCCGTCCGCCCCGCGGAGCCGTACGCCGACCCCGCGCCCTGGGAGCAGCCCCACCCGGAGACCCGCGAGGCGCCCACGCTGCCGCCGCCGCCCACCCGGCCGTATCGCCGGGAGTGGTGAGAACGCGGGCCCGCCCCTGCCCGCCGGCGGGTGCGGGCGGCAGAGTGGAGGCGTGTCCACGACCCGGTTGCTGCTGCTGGGCGCCGTGCGGGTCTTCCAGCCGGTGCACGGCTACCTGCTGCGCCGGGAGCTGCTGAGCTGGCAGGTCGAGGACTGGGCGCACGTCCAGCCGGGCTCGATCTACTCGGGGCTGCGGACGCTGGTCAAGCGCGGCCTGGTCGACGAGCTGCCCGGCGAGCCGGTCGCGTACCGCCTCACCGCCGACGGCGAGGTGGAGTACCAGCGGCTGTTGCGCGGCGCCCTGCGGCAGCCCGAGCCGGGCGACCCGAGCCGGCTGCTGGCCGGCCTGTGCTTCTTCACCACCCTGCCCCGGGCCGAGGTGCGTGAGGCGCTGCGCGCGCGGGACCTGGTGCTCGAGGCCACGGTGTCCGGCCTGGACTCCTCGGTCCGCGGGGTGGAGACCTCGCGGCTGGCGCCGGCGGGCACGGTCGAGCTCTTCCACGCCTCGCGCGCCTGGGTGACGGGGGAGCGGGCGTGGGTCCGCGACCTGTGCGCGCGCATCGACGCCGGCCACTACCGGTTCGCCGGCGAGCCGTCGGGGCCGGACGTGCCGGTCGACGGCGTGTGGCCGCCGGCGGTCTTGCGAACACCTTGACGGCGCGGTAGTCAAACTTGAACACTGCCGGGGTGATCCATGCCCGCGGCCTGGCCCGCACGTTCCGCAAGCGGAAGCAGGAGGTGCACGCCGTCGCCGGGGTGGACCTCGACGTCGCCGACGGCGAGATCGTCGGCTTCCTCGGACCCAACGGCGCCGGCAAGACGACGACGCTGCGCATGCTCACCACCCTGCTCACCCCGACCGCGGGCACCGCCACCGTCGCCGGGTGCGACCTGGTCGCCGACCCGGTCGGGGTCCGCCGGCGGATCGGCTACGTCTCGCAGAGCGGCTCCACCGCGCCCGAGGCGCGCGCCGGCGAAGAGGTCGTCGACCACGCCCGGCTCTACGGGGTGCGCACCGCCGACGCCGTCGCCCGGGGCCGGCAGCTGTTCCGCGACCTCGACCTCGACGGCCTCTGGGAGCGCCAGCCCAAGGCCATGTCCGGTGGCCAGCGCCGCCGGCTGGACATCGCCATGGGCCTGGTGCACGAGCCGGGCCTGGTGTTCCTCGACGAGCCCACCACCGGGCTGGACCCGCAGGCCCGCGCGAACCTGTGGCACCACATCCGGGGCCTGCGCGAGGAGCGGGGGACGACGGTCTTCCTCACCACCCACTACCTCGACGAGGCCGACGCGCTGTGCGACCGGATCCTGGTCATCGACCGCGGGTCGATCGTGGCCGAGGGCACCCCCGACGCGCTCAAGTCCGGCGTCGGCGGCGACGTGCTGACGGTGACCGTGGCCGACCCGGCGCGCGCCGGTGACGTCGCCCGGCTGGTCGGCGCGCTGCCGGGTGCCGAACCGCCCCAGGTCGACGGTCCCCGGGTGGTCGGCCGGGTGCCCGCGGGCGGGCCGGCGCTGGTGGGCCTGGTCCGCGAGCTCGACGCCGCGGGCATCGAGGTCGCCGGGGTGGAGAGCCGCCGCCCCAGCCTGGACGACGTCTTCCTCGGCCTCACCGGACGGTCCCTGCGCGAGGAGGGCACCCCCGCCCTCGAGGAGGTGCCGGCGTGAGCGCCCTGGCCCGCGACACCTGGACCATCTTCGCCCGCAGCATGCGGCTGTCCCTGCGCAACCCGGCGTGGGTGGTCATCGGCCTGATGCAGCCGGTCCTCTACATCGTCCTGTTCGGGCCGCTGCTCGAGCCGCTGTCCGGCCAGCTCGGCGGGGACAACGCCTACCAGGTCTTCGTCCCCGGCATCCTCGTGCAGCTGGGCATCTTCGGGGCGCTGTTCGTCGGGTTCGGCCTCATCGGCGAGTACCGCGCCGGCGTGGTCGAGAGCCAGCGGGTCACCCCCGCCAGCCGGACGGCGCTGCTGCTGGGCCGGGTGCTGCGCGACGTCGTCGTCCTGCTGGTGCAGGGGATCCTGCTCGTGGTCGTGTCGGTCCCGCTGGGGCTGCGCGCGCCGTTCCTCGGCGTCGTCCTCACGCTGGTCGTGATCGCCCTGCTGGGCGCGGCGTTCGCGGCGATCTCCTACGCGCTGGCGCTGACGCTCAAGAGCGAGGAGGCCTTCGCGCCGCTGCTCAACGCCGTGGTGCTCCCGGTCCTGCTGCTGTCGGGGATCCTGCTGCCGATGACCCTGGCGCCCGGGTGGCTGCAGGCGATCAGCGACGTGAACCCGCTCAAGCACGTGGTCGAGGGGGCGCGCGCCTTCTTCGACGGCGACTACTCCAGTTCGGTGGCGTGGTGGGGAGCCGGTCTCACCGTCGCCCTCGTCGTGCTCGGCTGGGCGTTCGGGGTACGGCGGTTCCGCCGGGAGAACGGCTGAGCCGAGGGCTGGGACGCACGGTGCGGCTGGTGCTCCCTTCGGGGGACACGTGGCCCGCCCGTCACCTCCCTGTCACCTCCCGGGCCTAGCGTCCGGGGTGGACGACGGGGATCCCTCCGCCGTCCACGGGAGGCCCGGTTGGTGCTGACGAGTTCGTCGACCAGGGGGGCCGGTACCCGGCCTCTGCGCCGGGGCCCGGCCGCCTTCGAGCCGGGGTGCGATCCGCACCCCACGGGAGTCGACGCATGACCACTCGTCGCACCTTCGTCCTCGACACCTCCGTCCTGCTCTCCGACCCGGGCGCGCTGCGCCGGTTCGGGAACTCCGACGTGGTGCTCCCGCTGGTCGTCATCGGGGAGCTGGAGGACAAGCGGCACCACCCGGAGCTGGGGTGGTTCGCCCGGCAGGCCCTGCGGATCCTCGACGACCTGCGGGTGGCGCACGGCCGGCTCGACGCCCCGGTGCCCATCGGGGACGACGGCGGCACGGTGCACGTCGAGCTGAACCACAGCGACGCCTCGGTGCTGCCGGCCGGGTTCCGCAACGACAGCAACGACAGCCGGATCATGGTCGTGGCGCTGAACCTGCGGGCCGAGGGCCGCGACGTCTGCCTGATCACCAAGGACGTGCCGCTGCGCGTCAAGGCCGCCGCCGTGGGTCTGGACACCGACGAGTACCGGGTGATGGAGGCCGTCGACGCCGGCTGGACCGGCATGGCCGAGGTGTCGCTGGACGACGGCGAGCTCGACGCGCTGTACGACGTCGGCGAGGCGTACGTGCCGGCCGCCGCGGAGCTGCCCGCGCACACGGGCCTGGTGCTGCTGTCCTCCCGCGGCTCGGCCCTGGGCCGGGTGACCCCCGACAAGCAGGTGCGGCTGGTGCGCGGTGACCGGGAGGCGTTCGGGCTGCACGGGCGGTCGGCCGAGCAGCGGGTCGCCCTCGACCTGCTGCTCGACCCCGACATCGGCATCGTCTCCCTCGGCGGCCGCGCCGGCACGGGCAAGTCGGCGCTCGCGCTGTGCGCCGGCCTGGAGTCGGTGATGGAGCGGCGGGCGCACAAGAAGGTCGTGATCTTCCGGCCGCTGTACGCCGTCGGCGGGCAGGAGCTCGGCTACCTCCCCGGCAGCGAGGGCGACAAGATGTCGCCCTGGGCGCAGGCGGTGTACGACACCCTCGGCGCGCTGGTCTCCCCGGCGGTGACCGACGAGATCGCGGCCCGGGGGCTGATCGAGGTCCTGCCGCTGACCCACATCCGCGGCCGGTCGCTGCACGACTCGTTCGTGATCGTCGACGAGGCACAGTCGCTGGAGCGCGGCGTGCTCCTGACGGTGCTCTCACGCCTGGGCTCGGGCTCGCGGGTGGTGCTCACCCACGACGTCGCCCAGCGGGACAACCTCCGCGTCGGCCGGCACGACGGCATCGCCGCGGTCATCGAGACGCTCAAGGGACACCCGCTCTTCGCGCACGTGACCCTGACCCGCTCCGAGCGCTCGCCGATCGCCGCGCTGGTCACCGAGATGCTGGAGGACCTCCCGCTCTGACGCCCGCGGGCCCCGCGTTGCGGGTGCCGCGCCTTGCGGTCTTCCTCGTGCTCTTGCGGTGGTGCAGCCCCGCAGGAGCACGGGGAGGACCGCAGGAGTGCGCATCGGGTCAGCCTCGCCGGCGGCCCCGGGAGAAGGCCCGTCGCAGTCGGTCGCCGACGAGGCGTGGCGCGGCCAGGTCCGGCCACGTCCATCGGGCCATCTCGCGGCCGGCGTCCCGGATCTCGTCCTCGCGGATCTTCTCGTCGAAGACGGCGTCGCCCGGATCCTGTCCCGGTTTCAGCAGGCGCCCGTACTCGATCCGGCCGTCGAACTCGGCGACCGTGCGCTCCTCCTCCCAGCCGAAGTCGCAGCGTCCGAGGAACACGCCGTCCGCGCTGAAGATCTCCACCTGCAGGTCGGGCGCGGGCAGTCCCAGCCGGTGGACGAGGACCCGGCTGCGGCTCTCGCCGACGCTCTCGGTGCGTCGGTCGGCGAAGGCCACCACGCGGGCCGCTCGTCGTGCCCCCGGTACCGGGCCGAGTTCCCCCAGGCGGTCCTCCAACTGCTCGCGGCTCGTCAGTTCCGTGTGCAGCGCCCGATCGGCCGCGATGACGGCCGACTCGAACGGCGACGGCCGTGCCAGGTCGAGCACGGTGCGGGCGACGTCGGTCACCGGCACACCGTCGACGACGGCCACCTGTTCGTCCGGCAGCCGGGCGACGTGCAGGTGCACCCGTGCGCTACCGCTGCCCGAGGCCGGCGGCCGGCGGGTGACGTGCAGCCGCCGCGTCGGCACGCCCCAGAGGGGTAGCCCGTGCAGCAGCGCCGCGGAGGCGTGACTGACGACGCCGGGGACCCGGAGGCCGGCCACGGTCGCCAGCAGGCGCAGCCGCTGGTCGGGGTGCGTGCCGGGCTGGAGGTAGGCGCCGCGCTGCAGTCGGGTTAGCTCCCCCCGACGCACCATGCGAGCCAGTTCGTCGTCCGAGAAGCCCTGGGCGAGGGCGCGGCGGCGGAGCAGGGGGCGACTGCAGTGAGGAACGCTCATCCGGCGAGAGTCGACGGCCCGAGCACCGCGCGGACGAGACCGCGCGGATCTGTGGACACCCGTCACGGCTCCTGCGGTGTTCCCCGCCCATCTGCGGTGCCGGAACACCGCTGACGCACGAGGAACACCGCAGGAGTCAGCCCAGGGGGGCTGCTGCGCTCAGGGAGCCGGGGTCGGCTCCGGGTCGCTCGGGGTCAGCGGCTCGTCCCGCACACCCGGCTCGGGGGTGGACGGCGTCGTCCGCGGGCGGGCGACGGCGGTCAGCAGCGCGACCGCCCCCCACGCCGCGGCCAGGCACCACGGCAGCCGGTTGACGACGTCGTCCAGCGTCAGGTCGCCTCGCCACCCCAGGGCGAGCACCGGCAGGGCCAGCACGAAGGCGAGCCCGAGGACCTCCCAGCGCAGCGGACTCATGCCTCGACGGTCTCCAGCCGCTCACACAGCAGCGACGCCCAGCGGTGGGCGGTCGCACGGGCACCGTCGAGCAGCGCGACCGGGGCTGCGGCCCGCGCCAGCACCGCGGCCGGGTCGGCGGTCAGGTCGGTGTCCTGGACCATCAGGGCGTCGACGCGCGGGAGCGCGTCCAGCCAGGGGCCGAGGTCCTCGGCCTTGCGGGTGGCCTCGACGACCGCCCACACCGCCGACGGCGCCCAGATGGCCAGCATCTGCTCGAGCCAGGTGCGGCCGCCGGAGCGCAGCGGCGCGTCGACGGCGACGACCGTCATCTCGCCGGCCTGCAGGGCCTCCTGCTTGCGCTCCATGGCGGTGTCGACCGAGGCGATGCGGCTGGCGTGCGGGACCAGGTGGGCCAGGTCGCCGCGGCTGGCCCACTGCAGCCGGTCGCCGTCCAGCCGCAGGGTGGCGGCCAGCGAGCGGGCGGCCGCGAGGGTCTCCGCCCCGGGCCCGACCACCAGCAGGACCTCGCCGGGACCGTTGGGCACCGACGGCGCCGCCGGCAGCTTGGCCAGCACCCGGGTGAGCGCGGCGTAGACGCCGTGGGCGGCGATGTCGCCGGCGAAGCCGCCACCGAGCAGGGCCTCGGGCAGACCGAGGGCCCGCAGGCGGTTCACCACGCCGACGGCCTCGATCATCCGCGGGTCGACCATGCCGCCGGCCGGCACCAGGCCGCCGGGGCGCTCGCGCACGGAGGAGACGACGACCGGGCTGGCGCCCTGCCACGCACCGGCGCGGGGGACCGGCAGCGACGTGACGGTCGCGAGGCCCTGCGGCGCGCGCGCCGAGGTCACGCGGGCCACGGCCTGACCGGGCACCGGCGGGCGGCGGCGCGGCGGCGGCACCGGGGGCCGGCCACCCAGCAGCGGCGGGACGGCCAGCTGGGAGCCGGGGCTCGGCGGCGGCAGGAGGGACAGCGGAGGCAGGATCGCGGTGGAGTCGAGCGCGAGCGGCGCGGGGTCGCTGGCCGTCGGCGCGAGGACGTCGGCCACGACCTCCCACTCGTCGGACTCCGTGGCGCCCTCGACCCAGGACTGCTGGGCGGGGCCTGCGATCGCCGGCCGCTGCGACGCGCTGGACAGCACGCCGCGGAGGATGTCGGTGAGGACGTCGTCGGAGGTGTCGTGCGCCAGCGCGGCGCGCAGCACCTCCGCGATGGCCTCCTCGCGGACGCTGGACGGGCCGGCCTCGGGCTCCGCGAGCCACTCGGGGGCGCCGGTCTCCTCCATCGGGATCGCGAACTCGACGGTGATCGGCTCGGCCATGCGGGCGGCCTCGCGCTCGGCCGCCATCCGGTCGGCGGCCATGCGCTCGGCGGCCATGCGCTCGGCGGCCATGCGCGCGGCGTGCTCCGCGGCGACGCGGGCGGCCTCGCGCTCGGCGGCCCTCCGCGCGGACTCGGCGGCCTGCCGCTCGGCAGCGACCCGCGCAGCGTGCTCCGCGGCGACGCGTGCGGCCTGCTCGGCGGCGATGCGGGCGGCCTCCTGCTGGGCGGCGACGTGCGCGGCCTCCGCTGCGGCGGCGTGCTCGGCCGCGATGCGGGCGGCCTCCTGCTCGGCGGCGACGCGGGCGGCCTCCTGCTCGGCGGCGATCCGTGCGGCCTCCGCGGCAGCCTGCTCGGCGGCCCGGTGCGCCGCCTCGGCGGCGGCGGCCTGCTCCGCCGCGATGCGGGCGGCCTCCTGCTCGGCGGCCCGGCGCGCGGCCTCGGCGGCGGCGGCCCGCTCGGCCAGGACCCGGGCGGCCTCGGCGGCAGCCTGCTCGGCGGCGACGCGCGCGGCCTCGGCCGCTGCCTGCTCGGCGGCCAGGCGCGCGGCCTCCTGCTCGGCGGCGATCCGTGCGGCCTCCTCGGCGGCAGCCCGCTCGGCGGCGATGCGGGCGGCCTCCTGCTCGGCGGCGACCCGCGCGGCCTCCTGCTCGGCGGCGATGCGGGCGGCCTCCTGCTCCGCGGCGACGCGGGCGGCCTCGGCAGCGGCGTGCTCGGCGGCGAGTCGGGCGGCCTCCTCGGCCGCCGCCTGCTCGGCCGCGAGGCGCGCGGCCTCGGCGGCCTCCTCGGCGGCGATCCGGGCGGCCTCCTGCTCGGCGGCGATGCGCGCGGCCTCCTGCTCCGCGGCGATGCGCGCGGCTTCCTGCTCGGCGGCGATCCGCGCGGCCTCCTCGGCGGCGGCCCGCTCGGCGGCGGCCCGCTCCCGGGCGGCCTTCTCGGCGGCGGCCCGCTCCCGGGCCAGCCGGGCGGCCTCGCGCTGCGCGGCGATGCGGGCGGCCTCCTGCTCGGCGGCCATGCGGGCGGCCTCGGCGCGCTCGGCCGCGGCCTGCTCGGCGGCGGCCCGCTGCTCGGCGGCCCGCTCGACCGCGGCGAGTGCGGCGGCCAGGCCGGCCCCGGCGGCCGGGCCGGCCCCGGCGTCGGCCGGCGCGGCGGGGCCCCGGCGGCCGGGACGCGCGGCCGCGGCGGGGCGTCCCTGGGCGGCGGTCCGGGTCTGCGGGGCGGCGGTGGCCACGGCCTCCTCGACCGCTGCGCGCACCTCGGAGTCGTCGCTCACCACCTGGGCCAGCGCGGAGGTGAACAGCGACGGGGCCGCGGTCTCCTCGACGGCGGACTCGGTCGTGCGCGGCGGACGGGCGGCGGCACCGGCGCGGGAGCGCTGCGGCGTCGCCGCACGGGTCCCGGTCGCGCCGGCCCGGCCGGTCGCGGTCTGCGGCCGGGCGGCCGCAGCGGCGGCGGGTGCGGCGGCGCGGCCGGCCGCAGCAGCGCGGGCGAAGCTCGCTCGGGAGTAGACGTCGACCTCGGGCGCCTCGCCGGCGCCGTGGCCGAGCAGGCCCGCCAGCTCGTCGACCGGGTCGGCGGCGGCCGCACGGGCCGCCAGGGGACGGCGGGCCGGCTCGCGCCGGGCGGGCTCGTGGTCCTCGCCGGCCCAGTCGTCGACGAGCCGGTCGTCCCGGCTCAGTGCGGCCTCGATGCGGCGGCGGGAGTCCGACAGCGGCGCCGGCTCGCGACGGCGCGGCTGCACCTCCTCCACCTCCGCGACGTAGCGCTCGGTGGAGAAGAAGCCCATGACCCCGCCGCTGCGCGTCTTCCTGACGGCGACGACGCGTGCGGACGAGCCGTACTTCTCCCGCGCGGCGGCGATGGCGCCCTCACGCGTGGCGGCCTCAACGGATGGCAACGGCACCGCTCACCACTCCCAGTGACTCGATCTGGGCCGTCCGGGAGACCTCCGAGTAGGAGATCACCGGCAGCCGGGGCAGGACCTGGCGCATCAGGCGGGACAGAGCCGCCCGGACCTGGGGGGAGCACACGAGCACCGGGGCGAGGCCGTGGCGTTCGGCCTCCTCCAGGAGCCCGGAGCACCCGGTGACGAGCGCGTCGACGGAGCCGGCGTCCAGCGCCAGCACCTGCCCGCCGTCGCTCTGCCGGACCGACTCGAGCAGGCGCTGCTCGAAGCCGGGGTCCAGCGTCAGCACGTGCAGCCGCTCGTCGGGCGTGACGTAGGGGTGGCTGATCGCGGCGCCCAGCGCGGAGCGCACCGCCTCGACCAGGCCGTCGAGGTCGCCGGAGGTCTTCGCCCGGACCGACAGCGCCTCGAAGATGCGCACCAGGTCGCGGATCGAGACGTTCTCGGCCAGCAGCGCGTGCAGCACCCGCTGGATCTCCCCGAGGGTGAGGAGCGAAGGCGTGAGCTCCTCGACGACGATCGGGTGGGTCCGCTTGACCATCTCCACCAGCAGCTTGACGTCCTCGCGGCCCAGCAGCTCGGCGGCGTTCTGCCGCACGACCTCGGCCAGGTGCGTGGTGATCACCGACGAGCGGTCCACGACGGTCGCGCCGGCCATCTCGGCCTGCCGCTGCAGCTCGATCGGCACCCACTTGGCCGCCAGGCCGAACACCGGCTCGCGGGTGGCGCGACCGGGCAGGCCCTCGAGGCCGTCGCCGATGGCGAGCACCGTGCCGGCGGGGGAGGAGCCCTTCGCAGCCGGGACGCCGTTGAGCCAGATGACGTACTGCGACGCCGGGAGGTCCAGGTTGTCGCGCGTGCGCACCAGCGGGATGACCAGGCCGGTCTCCATCGCGACCTTCCGGCGCAGCGCCTTGACCCGGTCGAGCAGGTCGCCGCCGCGGCTGGAGTCGACCAGGTCGACGAGGTCGAAGGCGACCTCGAGCTCCAGCGGGTCGACCCGCATCTTCTCGGCGATGGCCTCGGGGGAGTCCGGGCGGGCCTCCTCCTCGCCGGGGGGCGCGAGCTCGGCCTCGTCCTCCTCGGGGACGGCGTCCTGCATGCGGGAGGCGAGGAAGAGGAAGAGACCGCCGATGATCAGGAAGGGCAGCTTCGGCAGGCCGGGGATCAGGCACAGCGCGATCGCTGCGCCGCCGGCGATGCGCACCGGCTGCCTGAAGCGGCCGAGCTGGGCCAGCAGGTCGGTGCCCATGTCGCCGTCGCTGGCGGAGCGGGTGACGATGATGCCCGTCGCGGTGGAGAGCAGCAGGGCGGGGATCTGCGAGACCAGGCCGTCGCCGACGGTCAGCAGCGAGTAGGTCTCGACCGCCTCCCCGGGCGCCATGCCCATCTGCATGACCCCGATGGCGAAGCCACCGATGAGGTTGATCAGCGTGATGATGATGGCGGCGATCGCATCGCCCTTGACGAACTTCGAGGCACCGTCCATCGAGCCGTAGAAGTCGGCCTCGGCGGTGACCTCGGTGCGGCGCTTGCGCGCCTGCTTCTCGTTGATGAGGCCGGCGTTGAGGTCGGCGTCGATCGCCATCTGCTTGCCGGGCATGGCGTCGAGGGTGAAGCGGGCCCCGACCTCGGCGACGCGGCCGGCACCGTTGGTGATCACGACGAACTGGATGATCGTGAGGATCACGAAGATCACCAGACCGACGATGAGCGATCCGCTGATCACGAAGTGCCCGAAGGCCTCGATGACCTTGCCCGCGGAGCCCTCGCTGAGGACCAGGCGGGTGGAGGAGACGTTGAGCGCCAGGCGGAACAGCGTCGCGATGAGGATCAGCGACGGGAAGACGGCGAAGTCCAGCGGCTTCCTGATCTGCATCGAGACCAGCAGGATCAGCAGCGACGCGACGATGTTGAAGCCCAGCAGCACGTCCAGCACGGGGGCCGGCAGCGGCACCACCAGCATGAGGACGATGGCCACGACGCCGATCGGGACGGCGGCCTTGCTCATGCCCTTCACGGCAGAGACATCGGCAGTTCCAGTCGAGTGGGCACCCCGGTGGGACCCACCCGTCACAGCCGCCCCGCTGTTCCCGGGCAGCCCTCGGCGGCACAGGCGTCCCCCTCCGGACGGCGGAGGGGACCGGCTGCGCTGAGCTCGTCGGGGCGGGGGGTCAGGAGGCCGCGGGCTGCCTCCTGCGGCCGGCCCGGGGGAGGCCCTCGACGTCGGGCGCCTCGAAGCCGGGGCGGTGCAGGCCGCCGCGCACGCCGCGCAGGCCCAGCTGCATGACGAAGGCCAGCACCCGGGCCACCGCCGTGAACAACTGCGGCGGGACCTCCTGGCCGATCTCGCACGAGGCGTGCAGCGCCCGCGCGAGCGGGATGTCCTGGACCATCGGCACCCGGAACTCGGCGGCCTTCTCGCGCAGCGTGGCCGCGACGAGGTCGGCGCCCTTGGCCACGACCCGGGGCGCGCCCTTGGCGGGGTCGTACTTCAGGGCCACGGCGACGTGGGTCGGGTTGACGAGCAGGACGTCGGCGTCGGCGACGTCGGCCATCATCCGGTTGCGCGACATCGCCAGCGCCGTCGCCTTGCGCTGGGCCTTCATCTGGGGGTCGCCCTCGGCCTGCTTGTACTCCTGCTCGATCTCGTACTTGCTCATCTTGAGCTGCTTCATCATCTTCACGCGGACGATGACGTAGTCGGCGATCGCGATGACCAGGCCGGTCACGGCGACGACGCGGAGCATGAGCACGGCCGAGTCGGTGAACGTCGCGACGATGACCGAGATCGGCAGGGCGCCGGCGGCGGAGACCAGCCCCTGCGCCTTGTCGCTGGTGACCACGACGACGGCGCCCAGGGCCGCGGTCTTGATGACCGCCTTGGCCGCCTCCCAGATGCCCTGGGTGCCGAACATGCGCTTGATCCCCGGGAACGGGTTGAGCTTCTTCAGCGTGGGCTTGATGCCCTTGGCCGAGACGGTGACCCCGCCCTGGGCGGCGGAGGCCACGAGGCCGACGACCATGAGGCCCACCGCGGCGGGCATCAGGGTGGACAGGAACGCCGACAGCGCCTGCCCGAGCAGGCCCGTGACCCGCGCGGCCTGCGGGTCGTCGGCCACCGCGCCCACCTGTACGAACAGCTCGCCGACCGCGTCGTAGGCGTTGCCGATGAGCATCGGCATGAGGACGCTGGCGGCCGCCACCCCCGCCCACGTGCCCAGTTCCTGGGTCCGTGGGATCTGCCCGTCCTTGCGGGCGTCCTTGAGTTTCTTGGGTGTCGGCTTCTCGGTCTTCTCCCCACCGGGACCGTCCTTGGCCATCAGCTCACCCCCTCACCCGACGGGAGCGCCCGGCCGCGCGCGGCGGCCATCACCCGCTCTTCAGCGAGACGACGGCGCGGGTGGCCTGCTCGAGCAGCGCGTCGAGGGCCGGGGGCAGCAGCGGGAAGGTCAGCCCCAGCAGGGCCAGGGTCAGCATGATCTTCACCGGGAAGCCGATGGCGAAGATGTTCAGCGCCGGCGCCGCGCGGGAGAGCAGCGACAGGGCGACGTCGGCCAGCAGCAGCACCGCGACCATGGGCCCGGCGATCTGCAGCGCGGCGAGGAACATCATCGAGAAGGCGGTGACCAGCACCTCGGCGAGGTGGTCGGTGGGCACGCCGCCGCCCACCGGCAGCCCCTCGTAGGAGGTCGCGAAGCCGCGGACGATCATCAGGTGCCCGCCGCTGGTGAACAGCAGCGTCGTCGCCAGCAGGTAGTGCAGCCGGCTGATCGAGCCGCTGCTGTTCATCGACAGCGGGTCGTAGGCCGGCTGCATGGAGAAGCCGCCGCTCACGTCGATCAGGTCGCCGGCGAACTGCACCGCGGCGAAGAACACCTGGACGACGAAGCCCAGCCCCGCACCGATCACCACCTCGGTGACCGCACCGACGATGACGAACCCGGCGGTCGGCTCCGGCAGGTCGGGGGCGATGCGGGTGAACAGCGCGACCGCCAGCGCCAGGGCCAGCGCACCCTTGACCGGCGCCGGGATGGTGCGGGTGTTGAACGGCGGGGCGAGCAGGACGAAGCCGGCCGCCCGCGCCGTGGCCAGCAGCAGGGCCACGAGGGTGCCCGCCGGGACCTCGAGGTCCATGCCGGTCAGGTCCGGCCGAGCAGCCGCGGGAGGGAGTCGAACAGGGTGTGCGTGAAGCTGACCAGCTCCGCCAGCACCCAGTTGCCCGTGACCAGCAGCGCGATCGCGACGGCGATCATCTTCGGCACGAAGGACAGGGTCGCTTCCTGGATCTGCGTGGCCGCCTGGAACAGCGAGATCAGGAAGCCGACCAGCAGCGCGGTGAGCAGGATGGGCGCCGCGACCTTGGCGCCGACCATCATCGTCTGGATGGCGATCTCGGTGACGTCGGCGTCAGACATGGCTCGTCCCCGGCTCGTTCCGCGCCTCGGTCGCCGGCGCTCCCTGCGATGCGCGCTCGCTCGTCGTCATCGCGGCGCTCACGTGTAGCTCCCGACCAGCGAGGTCGTGATCAACGCCCAGCCGTCGACCACCACGAAGAGCAGCAACTTGAAGGGCAGCGACACGATCGACGGCGGCACCATCATCATGCCCATCGCCATGAGCGCGGAGCTGACCAGCATGTCCAGCACCAGGAACGGGATGAAGATGACCAGCCCGATGATGAACGCGCTCTTGAGCTCGGAGAGCACGAACGCCGGGATGAGCGTCGTCATGCTGACGTCCTCGCGGGCCTCCGGCTGCTCCTCGCCCGACAGCCCGACCATGAGCTCGAGCTCGTCGTCGCGGGTGTTGTCGAGCAGGAACTCCTTGAGCGGGACCACCCCGACGTCGTAGGCCTGGGAGACCGACAGCCCGCCCTCGAGGTAGGGCTGCACCGCGACCTCGTTGATCTCCGAGAACACCGGGCCCATCACGAAGAGCGTGAGGAACAGGGCGATCCCGGTGAGCACCGAGTTCGGCGGGGACGACTGCAGGCCCAGCGCGTTGCGGGTCAGCGACAGCACCACGGCGATCTTGGTGAACGAGGTGGCCAGCAGCAGCACCGACGGTGCGACCGACAGGACGGTGATCGCGAGGATCAGCGTCACCGAGCTGCTGGGGCTGCCGCCGCCGACGGAGATGTCCACGCCGCCGTCCACGGCCGGCGCGACCGGCGCGGTCGGCGCCGTCGGGGCGGTGGGTGCGGTCGGCGCCGCGGAGGCGGGGCCGGCCAGGAGCACGGCCACCACCGCTGCGCCGAGCAGCGCCAGCAGCAGGACGGCGGTCCGGCGCACGGCCGGGGACGTCGTCCGCGCGAGCAGGGGGACGGGGGTCATCAGCGCCGGACCGTCCGCTCGCGCATCTGCTGCACGAAGCCGCCCCAGCCGGAGCGGTCGAAGACCGAGCCGGCCAGCACGCCGCCGGGGTTGCTGCGCGCGGCCACCAGGGGCCGGCGGACGCCCTCGCCGGGCTCCTCGCCGGTGAGGGCGGCGAACTCGCGGTCGGCCAGGGTGGCCTCGACCATCTCGTTGTCCACCTCGGCCAGCAGGGTGACCGACTGCTCGGTGGCCCCGACGACGAGGACGCGGTCGGCGATGCGGATGACGTTCACCGTGCTGGCGCGGCCCACCCGCTGCTGCGCGACGACCTCGACCAGCCCGTTGGACGCGCCGAGCCCGCGCTTGCGGGCCAGGCGCGCGGCGAACCAGAGGACGCCGCCGACGAAGGCCAGCGACAGCACCAGCCGGATCAGCATCCAGGTCACGGGGTCATGCCCCCGAGCTCGGCGGCGTCGCTGACGATCTCGCTGATCCGCAGGCCGAAGTCCTCGTCGACGACGACGACCTCGCCGCGGGCGATCAGCGTGCCGTTGACCAGCAGGTCGGCCGGCGCGCTGGCCGCGCGGTCGAGCTCGACGACCTCGCCGGGGTGCAGGGAGAGCAGCTCGCCGACCGTCATCCGGGTGCGGCCGATCTCGACCGTGACCTCCATGGCCACGTGGCGCAGCAACTCCAGGCTGCCGCGCTGCGTGCGCTGGGTCTGGGGGAGGGTGACCTGCAGGGCGAGGGTCGCCACGTGCTCGTCGGCGCCGTCCTCGCCGGTGCCCAGCAGGGCCACGGCCACGTACATGCCCTTGTCGCGCAGGCCGTCCAGGGCGGTGACCGGGTCCTCGGTCCGCTCGGAGTCCACCCGCACCCGGCCGAGCGCGGCGGCGGCCGCCTCCAGCGCCGGCCGCAGGGCCGTGGCGACGTCCATGGGTCCGACGGGGGAGTTGTCGAGCGCCTCGACGACCTCGGCGGAGAGCACGAGGACGACGTCGCCGGACACCTCGCCGGTCAGCCGCGCGGTCACCGCCGCGGCGGCGGTCGGGGGCAGCGCGACGGCGTCGGGGTCGGTGACCGCGTCGCCGGCGAACAGGTCGACCGGCGAGGGGACCAGCGCGGCCGCGGCGGAGGCGGCGGCCACGACGACGGCGGAGATCGTCTCGGAGGCCTGGACGGTGTCGAGCGAGGCGGTCATGCGGTGTCCTTTGTGGTGTCCCGAGCGGCGTACGGGGTGGGCACGATGGAGGCGGCGAGCCGGCGGCGGTGGTTGCTGGCGATCGCGTAGGCGAACGTCACGTCGTTGGTGGTGACCTCGAGCGGGCTGTCGCGGGGATGGCGCAGCAGCAGCACGTCACCGACGGTCAGGGAGAGCAGGTCGCTGGAGGACACCTCGAGCGGGGTGAAGCGGATGCTCACGTCGACCGGCACCAGCTCCAGCCGGGCGGTGAGCAGCTCGGCGGCGCGCCGGCGCTTGCGCTGGGCGGCCTCGGACAGGTGCGGCGAGGTCGCGTTGGTGAGCGCGGTGGCGAACGAGGAGAACGGCAGCACCAGCGTCGCCTGGCCGTCGCGGTCGCCCACGGAGAGCTCGAAGTTGGCCACCATCACGGTGTCCGAGCCCGCGGCGGCCTGGGCGAGGGCCGGGTTGTACTCCAGCCCGTCGCGGACCGGCTGGAGCTCGGTGATGTGCGCGAAGGCGGCGGCGAACTCCTCGAGCAGCCGGGTCAGCAGCTGGCCGGTGATGGTCGTCTCCATCGCCGTCATGGGCCGGTCCGGCTGGTCGGCGGCCCCGGAGCCGCCCAGCATGTGGTCCACCGTGGCCATGGCCATGTCCAGCGGGTAGGCCAGCAGGCCCTTGCCGGCCAGCGGCTCCAGCGTGAACGTCGTGAGGAAGTAGGGGTTGGGCAGCGTCGCGACGTAGTCGTCGTAGGACTGCTGCTCGATGGTCAGCAGCTCCATGCGGGCGCCGGTGCGCAGCAGCGTCGTCAGGACCGTCGTCGCCTGGCGGGCGAAGGCCTCCTGGGCGATCTGCAGCACGCGCACGTGCTCGCGGGACAGCTTGGTGGGGCGACGGAAGTCGTACGTGCGGGGCGCGCCACGCCGGCGGCCACCGGCGGCCGGCGTCCCGGCACCCCCGGGGACGGGTCCGTTCTCGGGGCGGGTCACGCCTCCCTCATCGGCGGGTCCCGGACGCGAGCTGACCGGCGGCGCGGGGCGCCGCCGGTCAGCCGGGGAGGATGTGACGGACGGGGAGCGAGGGGTGGGCGGGGAGGACCTGGTGCGGTGCTACTGGGTCACGTACTCCGTGAGGTACACGTCCATGACCATCTGGGTCCCCGCCTCGTGGTCGGTGTACGCCTCGATGATCTGGTGCCGCAGGGACTCCTTCAGCGCGTCCCGGGCCGCCGTGACGTCGCCCGGCTGGGCCTGCGAGAAGGTGGAGATGACCAGGTCGAGGGCCTTGGAGCCGTCGACCCCGCCGCCGCCGTGGCCGCCACCGGCGGCGTCCTCGGTCAGCTGCAGCGCGATGCCGACCTTGAGGTAGCCGCCCCCGGCCAGGTTGACGGCGATCGACTCCAGCGGCAGGACCTCGCCGGCCACCGGCTCGTACTCGTCGCTGCCGCTGAAGAACATGAAGTAGGCGCCCGCGCCCAGGGCCACCAGCACGACGGCGACGATGGCGAGCAGCTTCTTCTTGCCGCCGCCCTTCGCCTCGCCCTCGGGCACCTCGGCGTCGTCGGTCTTCTTCTTGCTCACGGGTGGCCTCCCTCGGAAGCGGTGGTCGTCTCGGTGGTGGTGGTGGGTGCGGCGGCCTCGAGGCCGGGGAGCAGCTCGTTGGCCTCGGCCGACGCGGTGGAGAGGACGACGATGTCCACCCGGCGGTTGAGCGTGATGGCACCCGGGTCGGACTCGGGGACCATCGGCCGCGTGGAGGAGTAGCCGGTGGCCGCCAGGCGGGTCTCCGGCACCCCGGCGCCGGCCAGGTAGCGCACGACGGTCGAGGCGCGCGCCCCGGACAGCTCCCAGTTGGAGGGCCACGGGCCGCCCGCCGTCACCGGGAGGTGGTTGGCGTGGCCCTCGACGTCGAGCTGGTTGGGCAGCCCCGCGAGGGCCGGGGCGATGGCGTCCAGGATGGCCTGGCCCTGGGTGAGCAGGGTGGCGCTCTCGGCGTCGAACAGCACCGGGTCCGAGACGATGTGCACGACCAGGCCGCGCTCGTCGATCTCGTACCGCGCCGCGCCGGCGTACCCGGCGGCGGCGAGCGCCGCGTCGATCTGGTCGCGGACCCCGTCGAGCGAGGCGTACTGGGCCTGCGCCTCCGCGGCGGCCTCGGCGGCCGCCTGCGCGGTCGACTGGTCGACGGCGGTCTCCGCGGTGGGCGCCGGGGGGATCTGCACGTCCACCGCGGCGTCGAGGGCGGGCAGCACGGAGCTGTCCGACGACGTGCCGGGGCCGGTGATGGCCTGGATCGGCGCGCCGAAGGCCTCCGACAGGCCGCTGGCCAGCGCGGCGAACTTCTTCGTGTCCACCTGGCTCATCGCGAAGAGGACGACGAAGAGGACCAGCAGCAGCGTCATCATGTCCGCGTAGGACACCAGCCACCGCTCGTGGTTCTCGTGCTCCTCGTGATCGGGGTGCTTCTTCCGGCGGCGGCCGCCGTGGCCGCCGCCGCTCATGCGGCCTCCTTGGCGGCCTCACTGGGCGGGATGAGGGACGTGAGCTTGAGCCGGACCGCGCGCGGGCTGGTGCCGGCCTGGATCTCGGCGATGCCCTCGACGAGCAGCTCCATCTGCGCGGCCTGCAGCTCGCTGACCCGCAGGATCTTGGCGCCCATCGGCAGGAACCAGAAGTTGGCCGCCATGACGCCCCAGAGGGTGGCGACGAACGCCGCGGCGATCATCGGGCCGAGCGCCTCGGGGTTGCTGAGGCTGCCCATGACGTTCATCAGGCCGACGATGCAGCCGACGATGCCGATGGTGGGCGCGTAGCCGCCCATCGTGGTCATGAACTTCGCGGCGACCTTGTCCTCGGCCTTCTTGGCCGAGATCTCGGCCTCGAGGACGTCGCGCAGCTGCTCGGGGTCGGTGCCGTCGATGCCCATCTGCAGGCCGCGCTTGAGGAACGGGTCCTCGATCTGCTTGACCTGCGCCTCGAGGGCGAGCAGGCCCTCCTTGCGGGCCTTCTCCGCGAGGCTCACCAGGGTCTGGATCTGGTCGCTCGCCGGCGGCACCTTGGCCGGCAGGACGGCCATCTTGAACCAGCCGGGCATCTTCTTGAGGTCGTCCATGGTCTGACCGGTCATCGCGGCGCCGAACGTCGCGACGATCACGAGGATGATCGCCGGCAGGAAGATCAGGCTCATGGGGTCGGCGCCCTCCATGACCATGAAGACCAGGAGGGCGACCAGCGAGAGGACCATGCCGATCAGGGATGCGGGGTCCACGGGTCAGCGCTCCTCACGGGCCGGGAAGGGGACGACCGAGGCGTTGCCGTCGGAGTCGTGGTCCTCGCGCAATGGCGAGCGGTAGGTGCCCCGGTCCATCTCGTAGGCGGTCGCGAGGATGCTCGCCCGGTACTCGCGGATCTCGGTGAGCACGTCCTCGACGCGCTGCTGCACCACGTACCGGGTGCCGTCGACGAGGAAGACGACGGTGTCGGGGTGGCCCTCGACCCGCTCGATCAGGTCGGGGTTGAGGGCGAACTGCTCCCCGTTCAGGCGCGTCACTCGGATCACGGGTCTGACCTCTTGCTCGATCGAAGGGGGGAAGCAACCGCGGCGTCGTCGGTGCGGCTCTACTGATATCGGCCCTGGTCAGCGACCTCTTGAGCCGAAGTGGCGCCGCCGTCTCACCCCGGGGGGTGTCCCGGCGTACGGCACGGCACGGCCCGGCCCACCAGTAGTGGACCGGGCCGTGGCCGGTCTCCCTCAGGCCCCTGCCAGCGGACCGCGAGGGAGGTCGGTCATCAGCGCTTGAGGTTGACCAGGTCCTGCAGGACCTCGTCGGAGCTGGTGATCACGCGGCTGTTCGCCTGGAAGCCGCGCTGGGCGACGATCAGGCCGGTGAACTCCTCGGCGAGGTCGACGTTGGACATCTCCAGCGCGCCGGCGACCATCGTGCCGCGGCCGCCGGAGTTCGCCTCGCCGATCGCCGGCTGCCCGGAGTTGTCCGCCACCCGGAAGGACGTGTTGCCGGCCTTGGCCAGGCCGGACGGGTTCGGGAACGAGGCCATGGCCAGGCGGCCGATGGGCTCGCGCAGGTTGTTGGAGTAGACGCCCATCACCGTGCCGTCGCCGCTGAGCGCGATCGACTGCAGGCTGCCCATGGCGTTGCCGTCGACGTCCTCGGGGGCCAGCGCGGTCTTGCCGCCGAACTGCGACAGGCCGCTGATGTCGATGCTCAGGGTGGCCGTGGCCGACCCGTCGGGGGTCTCCCAGCTGGGGGCCATGGCGGCCGACGGCTGGAAGGTGAAGGCCCCGATGTTCGGCTTGCCGGTGGCCGGGTCGAAGGTGACCGGCGTGGTCGACGGCGTCGTGGGCAGGGTGGCGCCCTTCTCGTCCTTGACGGTCAGCGACCACTGGTTGTTGCCGGTCTTGGCGAAGGCCAGCGTGATCTGGTGCGCCGTCCCCAGCGAGTCGTACATCGTCATCTGGGTCTGCGCGGTGGTGGCGGCCACCGGGGGGATGGCGACCGGGTCGGCCACGACGCCCGACGTCGACAGGTTGCCGGTCAGCTTCCCGCCGGTGGTCGGCACGGGGGCCATGACCTCGCCGAAGGGCACCGACAGGTTCGTGATGGGCCCGTTGGTGTCGACGACGCCGTCGGTGGCCATCCAGCCCTGCAGGACCGCGCCGTCCGGCGTGACGATCTGGCCGAAGCCGTCGTAGTCGAAGGAGCCGGCGCGGGTGTAGAGCTGCTCGTTGCCGAACTTCGTCACGAAGAAGCCGTCACCGTTGATCATGAAGTCGGTGGTGCGGCCGGTGCTCTGCTGGGTGCCCTGCGCGAAGTTCGTCGTGATGCCGGCGACCTTGACGCCCAGGCCGACCTGCGCGGGGTTGGTGCCACCGGTGCCCTCGGCCGCCGCGGAGCCGTTGCGCATGACCTGGGACAGGGTGTCCTCGAACGTGGCCTGGCTGCTCTTGAAGCCGACCGTGTTCACGTTGGCGATGTTGTTGCCGGTGACGTCGAGCTTCACCTGGTGGGCCTTGAGACCGGAGATGGCCGAGTACATGGAACGCAGCACGGGGGAGTCCCTTCGGGAGAGGTGGGGGGAGGACGCGGGTCAGGCGGGCTGGGAGACCTCGGTGAGGCGGCCGAACGGCACTTCCCGGCCGTCGACCACGGCGACCGGCTCACCGCCGAAGAAGCGGACCGAGCTCACCGTGCCCGTCTGCGGGCTGCCCGTGTCGTCGGTCCAGGTGATCTCGTGGCCGACGAGGGCGCCGGCCGACAGCGATCGCTGCAGCGTCAGGAGCTCGGCGTTCTGGCCGGCGAGCTCCTCGAGCTTCTCGACCTGGGTGAACGTCGCCGTCTGCGACATGAACTCGGTGGTGCTGGCCGGGTTGTTCGGGTCCTGGTAGCGCATCTGGGCCACGAGGAGCTGCAGGAACATGTCCTTGTTGTTCTGGTTGGCGCGGTCCACCGAGGTCGTGGCCGTGGTGGTCGCGTAGCCGGTGCCCACGCCACCGATCGGATCGGTCATCGGGGGTCTCCTCTCTCAGACGCGGACGTCGAGTCCGGATGACGCGGGGTGGACGACGGGTGCCGGGCGGCCGCCGTCGGGTTCGGGGCCCCGGAGCCAGGGACGGTTCCGGCCGGTGCCGGCCTCGCGGGCCGCGGCCCACTGGTCGGCGGTCTGCTGCTGAGACGTCCAGGAGCTGCCGCTGTCGCGGCCGACGTCGAGCTTGGAGCAGGTCAGCCCCGCGGCCTCGAGGTCGCGGCGCAGGTCGGGCAGGGCGTCCAGCAGCGCGGCGCGGCCGGCCTCGGAGGCGTGCCGGAGGGTCAGGTCGACGCTGCCGTGCGACACCGTGACGCGGACCTCGACGGTCCCCAGGGTCTCGGGCGTGAGGACCAGCGTCATGGTGTGGCTGCCGTCCGGGCCGCCGGCCAGCTGGGCCACCACCGGGGCGACCTGGGCGGCGACGGGAGGAGGCGGCGCAGGCGCGGCCGGTGCGGCGGCGGCCGGCGCCGGGGCCGACGTGCTCGTCGCGGCCGCCGGGGCGGTGCCGGGGGTCAGCTGGGGCGCGGGCTGGTCGCCGCCGCCCCGCGGGTCGGCGCCGGTCTGCTCCTGGCCGGGGACCGGGGCGGGCACCGCGACCTCGGCCGCGGCCGGCGCGGTCGCCGGCGCGGCCTCCGCGGTCGGGACGGCGGGGGTCTCCGCGGCGTCGGTGATGACGGCGGGGACCACCACGACGCCCGCCGGCAGCGCGGCGGCCGGGTCGGTCGCCACCCCGGTCGGCGTCGTCGGCACGGCGGACGCGCCCGGCGCCGGGGGAGCACCCGGGACGGCGAGGTCGGGCGCGAGCGGTGCGCTGGCAGCGGGCGCCGGCACGCCCGGGCCGGTGGCACCGGGGGAGGGGACCGCTGCGGGGTCGGCTGCCGCCGGGGCAGGCACGCCGTCGGCCGGCGCGGCGGCGGCCGGCACGACAGCGGGAGCGGTCGTGGCCGCCTCGGCGGGGACCTCGGTCGGGACGGCCGGCGGGGCCGCGGGGACGGCGACGGCGAGGGCGAAGGCCCACGCGGCGGCGTCGAGCACCTGCGGGCCGGCGGGCGCCTCCTCGACCGGGGCGGGCGCACCCTCGGTGACCGGGGCGGCCGCGGCGTCGTCCTCGGCGGCGGTCGCCTCCGGACCGGGCTCGGGCGTGCCGGCGTCGCTGCCGAGAGCGTCGTCGAGCGCGGTCGCGAAGCCGGACGACGGCCGTGCCGCCGGGCCCGGGGCAGGCGCCGGGGCGCTCGCCGCCGGCGCGATCGGGAGGAGGGCGGGAGCTGTCATGAGTACGCCTCCGCGGCGCTGAGGACCTTGGTCACGTAGGACTGGGTCTCCCCGTAGGGAGGGATGCCGCCGTGCCGGGAGACCGTGCCGGGCCCGGCGTTGTAGGCGGCCAGGGCGAGGCTGGTGGACCCGAACTGGTCGGTGAGCTGGCGCAGGTAGCGCGCGGCGCCGTCGATGGCCGACGCCGGGTCGGCCGGGTTGACGCCCAGCCCGCGCGCCGTCGCCGGCATGAACTGCATGAGGCCCGTCGCGCCGGCGGAGGAGACCGCCGAGGAGTCGAAGTTCGACTCCGTCCGGGCGACCGCGGCCAGCAGGGCCGGCTCGACGCCGTGGCGCGCGCCGGCGGAGACGAAGAGGTCGGCGTAGGGCACGCCGCCCAGGCCGCCGCCCGCGGCGCCGCCGGTGGCCGGTGCGGCGGGGGTGTCGGGCAGGACGCGGCGGATCAGGGTGGGGTTGCCGACGGACTGGACCTTGACGACCTCGCCGGCCTGCGGCGCGGCGATCATCTTGCCGTCGCCGATGTAGATGCCGACGTGGTCGATGCCCGCGCGCGAGGAGGAGTTGTCGAAGAAGACGAGGTCGCCGGGGCGGGCCTCGCCCAGGTTGGCGACGGGGGTGCCGGAGGTGGCCTGCTGGGAGGACGTGCGCGGCAGGTCGATGCCGAGGTCCTTGTAGACCCGCTGCACCAGTCCGGAGCAGTCCAGGCCGGACGCCGGGTCGGTGCCGCCCCAGGCGTAGGGCACGCCCAGGTACCTGCTCGCCGCCTCGACCACGCGGGCCCCGGCCGATCCGTCCCCCGCACCGAGCGGGGCGCCCGCGCCGGTCGCGGCGGTACCGGTCAGCCCGGCCGCCGAGGCCGCGCTGGACCAGGCGGCGGAGGCCGGGGACGTCCGCGTGGCCGACATCATGAGGATCCGGTTCTGGATCTCGGCGATGCGGCCGTGCACCGCGCTCAGCCCCTCCACGCCTCCTCCTCTCCTCGCTCCTGGGGGTCCGACCCCGTCCGGGCGGAGTACCGGCCGGTGACCAGGTCGTCGACGGACCGGGTCTCGGCGGCGTCCTCGGCGTGCCGCAGGGCCAGCTCGTGCCGGTCGCGCAGCTTCTCCATCGCCTTGGTCTCCTGCGCGGCGGCGGTCCACCGCGCGCGCAGGAGCTCCGCGTGCTCGGCCGAGGCCTGGGCCGTCGACCGTGCAGCTGAGACATCGGCAGCCGCGGCCTGCGATGCGACCATCGCGGCGAGGAAGCTCTGCGCGGAGTGCGATCCGGTCACCGCGCGGGTGGGCAGCTCGCCGGCCAGCTCCTCGGCACGCCGCTGCGCCGCGCGGGCGGCGCCCTCGGCCTCGACGTGGGCCAGGGAGGCGGCGCGCTCGGCCGCCTGCCGCACGCGGAGCACCGGCGCCAGCCGGAAGGCCGCCCGCTTGCCCATCAGACCCCGCCCGTCCCGGGACGGCCGGTCACCCGGACGTCACGATGCGGTGCAGCCGGTCCCACGCCTCGGCCGTGCCGGTCGTGTCGTCCATCGACTGCCGCAGGAAGGCGTCCAGCGCGGGCGACAGCGCCCGTGCCCGGTCGACCAGCGGGTCGCTGCCGGCCTGGTAGGCGCCGATCTCGATGAGCTCCTTGACGTCGCGCAGCGCGCCGAGGAGACGGCGGGCCTCGCGGGCGTCGGTCATCTGCGCGGCCGGCACGACGGCGCCGGCGACCCGGGAGATCGACTCCAGCACGTCGATGGCCGGGAAGTGGCCGACGGTGGCGAGCTTGCGGGTCAGCACCACGTGCCCGTCGAGGATCGACCGGGCGGTGTCGGCGATGGGCTCGTTGTGGTCGTCGCCCTCCACCAGCACGGTGTAGAGCCCGGTGATCGAGCCGACCGCGCCGGGCCCGGCCTTCTCCAGGAGCTTGGGCATCATCGCGAAGACGCTCGGCGGGTAGCCGCGGGTGGCGGGCGGCTCCCCGGCGGAGAGGCCGACCTCGCGCTGGGCCATGGCGGTGCGGGTGATCGAGTCCATGAGCAGGAGCACGTCGCGGCCCTGGTCGCGGAACCCCTCGGCGATGCGGGTGGCGACGAAGGCCGCCTTGAGGCGGACCAGCGGCGGCTCGTCGGAGGTGGCGACGACGACGACGGTGCGCGCCATCCCCTCCTCGCCGAGGTTCTCCTCGAGGAACTCCTTGACCTCCCGGCCACGCTCGCCGATCAGGGCGATGACGCGGACGTCGGCGGCGGTGCCGCGGGTGATCTGCGCCAGCAGCGTCGACTTGCCCACGCCGGAGCCGGCGAAGATGCCCAGCCGCTGGCCCTTGCCGACCGGCACCAGGGTGTCCAGGGCGCGCACGCCGACCGGGAGCGGCTCGTCGACCCGGCGGCGCGACAGGGCGTGCGGGGTCTCGCTGGCCAGGTCCACCCAGGAGACGCCGTTGCCCAGCGAGGGGCCGCCGTCGATGGGGCGGCCCAGCCCGTCGAGCACCCGGCCGAGGAGGGCGGGGCCGACGGGCACCTGCAGCGGCATGCCGGTCGTGCGCACGGGGGCGCCGGACTGCACGCCGGACAGCTCGCCCAGCGGCATGCAGGTCAGCCGGTCCCGGCCGACGGCCACGACCTCGGCGAGCAGGCCGCGGGACCCGGGGCTGACCTCGACGAGGTCGCCGACCGCCGCGGGGACGCCCTCGACGGTGAGGGTCAGGCCCATCGCCCCGACGACCGATCCGGTCAGCAGGGGCCGGGCGGCCAGGCGCGCGCGAGAGAGGACCCCGTCGCCCCCCACCCCTCGCCGGCTCGCGGCGGGCTCCTGCGACGGGGCCATCAGCGGGGTCATGCGCGCAGCACCTCCCGGACCCGGGCGAGGGCGGTGCTCAGCCGGGCGTCGACCCGCTGCACGCCGCACTCGGCGACCGCGCCGGCGCGCTCGACCGAGAGGTCGCCGACCACGGTGACGGTCGCGGGCAGCGCGGCCAGCGCGTCGGCGGGCACCTCGGCCAGGTCGTCGGGGTGCAGCCGCACCAGGCTGGGTGCGTCGGTGGGCAGGAGCGTGAGGGCACGGCGCAGCGCGTCGACGCCGGCGGTGTCCACCGTGGCCAGCTCGCGGCCGAGCAGGTCCTCCACCAGCACGAGCACCGACTGCAGGACCTCCTCGCGCAGGTCCTCGGCGACCGGCGCGGCGGCCTGCTCGAGCTGCGCCACGGCGGCCCCCAGCGCGGCGGTGGCCGACACCAGGCGGCGCTCCCACCGGTGCTGGGCGTCGGCGAGCCGCTCCTGGGCGGCCAGCTCCGCGTCGGCCACCGCACCGGCCGCGGCGGCCACGCCCTCGGCGTGCCCGGCGGCGTACCCCTCGCGGTGCGCGTGCTCGCGCAACCGGGTGAGCTCCTCGGCGTAGACGTCGCCCAGCCGCAGGACGCCGCGGCCGTTGGGCACCGGGACGTCGGCCGCGCGCCGCACCGTGGTGCGCCGCTCGACGACCTCGGGCACCGGCTCGGGGGCGGGCCGGGGCGCCGGGACCTGCTGGGTCACCGGCGGGGCGAGCGGCACACCGGCGGCCTGCCGGTAGGGCGTGGCCGCGCGGGCCGACGCCCCCCTCAGCAGCACCGAGGTCCCCTCGGGCGACGCCCACTGGCGTGACTCCGCGCCCCGCTCCGCTCCTCGCTCGTTCCTCGCTGCGATGCTCACGCGGCTGTCGTCACGCGACGAACTCATCGTCCCCGCCGCGGTTGATCGTCAGCGCGCCCTGCTCCTCGAGCGTGCGGATGACGCCGACGACCTTGCCCTGGGCCTCCTCGACCGTGCGGGCGCGGACCGGGCCGAGCAGCTCGATCTCCTCGGCGAGGTTCTCGGCGGCGCGCTCGGAGAGGTTCCGGACCACCTTGTCCCGCACGTCGGGGCGCACGCCCTTGAGCGCGGTCGCGAGGTCGTTGGCCTCGATCTCGCGGAGCACGAGCTGCAGGGACCGGTCGTCGATGGTCACGATGTCCTCGAAGACGAACATCTGCGCGCGGACCTGGTCGGCCAGCTCCGGGTCGGTGCTGTCCAGCCACTCCAGGATCGAGCGCTCGGTGGGCCGCGGGGAGCGGTTGATGATCTCGACCAGGGTCTCCACGCCGCCCACGGTGGACATGTCCTGGTGGGCGAGCAGCGAGCCCATCCGCCGGCCCAGCTCCTCCTCGACCAGCCGCACCATCTCGGGGGTGGTGCGGTCCATCGTGGCGATCCGGTGTGCGACCTCGGCCTGCTGCTCGGGGGCGAAGCCCGACAGCACCTCGGCCGACTGCGCCGGGGTGAGGTGGGCCAGCACGAGGGCGATGACCTGCGGGTGCTCGTCCTTGAGGAACGTGACCAGCTGGCGGACGTCGACGTTGCGCAGCGAGGCGAACGGCACCTCGGTGTAGACGACGTTGAGCCGGGCGAGGATGCCCTCGGCCTTGTCCTCGCCCAGGCCGGCGGCCAGGATCTCGCGGGCGAAGTCCACGCCGCCGCGGCCCACGTAGCGCTGGGCGGCCATCATGTCGTGGAACTCGGTCAGGACGCCGTCGACGTCCTCCGGCTCGACCGTGTTGAGCTTCATCAGCTCGCGGGTCAGGGCCTCGACCTCGCGCGGCCGGAGCTTGGCCAGCAGGACGCCGGCCTCCTCCTTGGTCATCTGCGCGAGGAAGACCGCCGCCTTGCGCAGCCCCGGCATCTCCGGGCGCCTGGGCGCGGCCGGCAGTGCGGGGAGGTTGGTCGGTGCGGCGCCGACCAGCTGCTCGACACTGGCGATGCTCACGGCTGGGTCTCCTCGGTACGGGTGGTCATGACTTGGCGCCGCTCTCGCTCAGCCAGCCGCGCAGCATCTGGGCGACCTCGTCCGGCCGCTCGCTGACCATGGTGGAGATCTCCCCGCGGACGCGGGCCCGCTCGGCGGCCTCCAGCTCCAGCGCGCGGTTGTCGGTGACCCGGTCGAGCACGGTGGTCTCGTCGCGCGTGCTCGCCACCCGCAGCCGCTCGAGCTCGGCCATGACGTCGTCGTCGAACTCCAGCGGCTCGTCCTCCTCCTCGCCCCGGCGGCGGCTGCGCAGCCACACGACGAGGACCAGCAGGGCGATGCCGAGCCCGATGGCGCCGGTCTTGACCAGCGACCACATCTGGGCGTTCTTCTCGGCCTCGCGGGCTGCCGCCATCTCCGCGGCGGCCTCGTCGGCGGCCGTGGTGTCGAAGGGCATGGACGCGACGGAGATGTCGTCACCCCGGGCCTGGTCGAGCCCGACCGCGTTGCCGATGAGGTCCTGCACCTGGGCCTGGTTGAGGTTGCCGGCCACCGTGCCGTCCAGGACGACCGCGACGGTCAGCCGCTGGATCGCGCCGGGGGCGAACTCGGTGTTGGTCACCGTGGTGTTGACCGAGTTGTTCGCGGTGTTGCCCTCGGTGGTGTACGTCGAGTCACCGCCGCCGGCACCGGCGTCCGCGGCGTTCTCCGGGCCGAGCACGCCACCCACCGCGGCACCGCTGCCGGTGTACTCCTCGCTGGTGTTCTGCTCCGACAGCGGAGGGGCGCCGCTGTCGGCGTAGACGGTGGAGTTCTCCTGGGTGCGGTTCATGTCGACGTCGGCGCGCACCGAGACGCGGGCGTGGCCCGGGCCGAGCACGGTGTCCAGGATCTCCTGGGCGTTGGCGGCCAGCCGGGACTCGTAGTCGGTCTCCACCTGCGAGCGCGCGTCGCCGGACGCCGCGGTCACGCCCTGTCCGGCGGCCGACAGCAGCTGGCCCGAGGTGTCGCTGACCGTGACCTGCTCGGGGGACATCCCCTCGATGCTGGAGGCCACCAGGTTGGTGACCGACTGGATCTGCTGGCCCGACAGCTGGGTGCCCGGCGCGAGGTCCAGCAGCACCGAGGCCGTGGGGTCCTCCTCGTCGGTGGCGAAGACCTCGTCCTTGGGCAGCGCCACGTGCACCACGGCCTGGCGGACGCCCTCGAGCGACTCCAGGGTGTTGGCCAGCTCGCCCTCGATGGCCCGCTGGTACTGGGTCTGCTGCTGGAACTCGCTGGTGGTGATCCCCTGCTCGTCCAGCAGCGCGTACCCGGTGTCCGAGCCGGCGGGCAGGCCCTTGCCGCTCATCGCCAGGCGCAGGTCGTAGACCTGCTCGTTGGGCACGAGGATCGTGCCGCCGCCGTCGGCGAGCTCGTAGGAGGCGCCGCTGGCGTTGAGCTCGTCGACGATCGCCGAGGCGTCGGTCGAGGCGAGGTTGCTGAACAGCGGCGCCATGGTCGGCGTCGTGATCCAGTTGTAGAAGAAGAACCCGCCGAGTCCGAGCCCGGCGACGAGCAGGCCGATGACGACCTTCTGCCCGAGGCTGATCGTCTCCAGTGCGGAGCGGAGCCGCCCGAGCGGGCCGGCGAGTGCTGCGGGCATCAGATGGGCATCCTCATGATCTCAGTGAAGGCCTCGACCGCCTTGTTCTTGAGCGTCACGAACATCTCGGTGGTCAGCGACGCCTCCTGGGCGGCGATCATGTAGTCGTGCACGTCCTTGAGGTCGCCGGTGGCGGCCTGGACGGCGAGGGAGTCGGCGTTGGCCTGCGCCCCCTGGACGTTCTCGATGGCGCCGGTGAGGACGTCGGCGAAGCCGTTCTCGGCGGCGGACACGGCCGGCGCCTGGGTGGCGGCGGCGGCAGCGTCGACCGCCCCGGCACCGCCGATCGCCCCGATGCTGGGGAACGACGGCATCGAGATGCCGCCGATGGGGAACGTCATGGTCAGCCCTTCCCGAGGTTGAGCGCGGCGCGGTAGGCGTCCGTCGCCCGCTCGACCGACGCGAGGTTGGCCTGGTAGCCGCGCTGCGCCATGATCAACTGGGTCATCTGCTCACCGAGGTCGATGTCCGGGTAGCGGACGTAGCCCTCGGTGTCGGCCAGCGGGTGGGTCGGCTCGTAGACCAGCCGGCCCTCGCCGCTGCCGAACTCCGCGCCGGCGACGCGGACGCCGCCCTCGCCGGTGCCGTAGTCCACGGCCTGGGCGACGACGAAGCGCTCCTTGAACGCCTCGCCGTCGGTGGAGCTCACCGTGTTGATGTTCGCGATGTTGTCCGAGACGGCGTCCAGCCACTTGCGGTGGGCGTAGAGGCCGGTGCCGGAGATGTTGAGGGCGTCGAACACGTCACTGCGTCCTGAGTGCCGAGCGCAGGAGCCCGTACTTGCCGTCGAGCGCGTTGAGGGCCAGCTGGTAGCGCAGCCCGGTCTCGGTGGCGATGACGGTCTCGCTGTCGAGGTTCACGTTGTTGCCGTTGGTGTTGGTCGGCTCGAGGGAGCGCGCGACCGACCCGCCGGTGACGCCGGGCGTCTTCCCGGAGCGGAGCTCGCTGCGCAGCGTGGACTCGAAGTCGCTGCGGCCGGCGAGGTAGCCCGGGGTGTTGATGTTGGAGATGTTGTCGTTCGTGACGCGCTGCCGTTGCGCCAGCCCGGAGAGGGCCGCGTGCAGCGTCGTCGTCGTGACGTCGCCGATCATCGGGCAGCACCCGGACGGGCGGAGCCCCGACCAGCAGAGCGCAGGCGGGCAGGACGGCAGGACACGACGGGCCTCCGGGTACGCAGAAGACACTCGCGAGCGAGTGGGGGGCCGCCGATCCGTGGCGAAGATGGTGCTGTCCGTGCAGGGAGGACATCGGCAGTGCGGCCGGGACGGGTGACCGCCGGGGCGCACTGGGGTGACGGCCGGGACGCGCGGTCCGGACGGGCCGGCCGGGGGCGGCGGGAGCGCTGTGACGTGCGGGGCGGCTACCGCCGTGCGCCGGAGGACCCACGAACGCCGACGACCGGGCCCGCCGTGTGGCGGACCCGGTCGAGGGGAGGAGAGAGGGACTTACATCGCCCGGTCGACGAAGGCGGCGGCGGGGCGGGTGCGGGCGTAGGACATCCGCGCCGCGAGGTCGCGCTGCTGGCGCGACTGGAGGATCCGCTCGGCGAGCTCCTCGGCGACCGCGAGCTGGTGCTGCAGCAGCCGGGCGGCGCGCTCCCGGAGGTCCATGGGCAGCGCGTCGAGGTGCGAGGGCGGCGTCCAGTCGGCGGTGCGCCGGCCCCAGGCCGCGATGTCCTCGGTCCGGCCGGCGTCCAGCGACTCCTTGGCGGCGAGGACCTCGCCCTCCATCTCCTCGAGGACGGTCGCCCACTCGGCGGACGAGCCCTCGGGGGAGGGGCGGCCGGCGGTCATGCCGAGGCCGTGACCGCGGCGGTGGCCATGCTGGCGGCGGCCTGACGCCAGGCGTCGCGCAGCGGCTCCACGACGAGCAGGCACGAGGCGACCCGGTTCTTGTCCGCCTTGACGTTGGCCTGCACCAGCTCGGTGAGCAGCCAGCTGTAGAGGGAGGCCAGGCGCGGCCCGCCCTCCCACGCGTCGACCTGCAGGCTGCTGCGCAGCTCGATCACGATCTCCTGCGCGTGGTTGAGCTGCTCGCCGGCGGCCTCCCGGTCGCCTGCACCGAGGGCGGCCTGCGCGCGGTCCAGGTCGAGGGCCAGCCGGTCGTAGAGCATGACCAGGAGCTGCTGCGGCGACGCGGTGGTGACCGTGTCCCCGAGGTAGCGGGCGCGGAGCGAGGCAGTGCTCATGAGGTGCGGATCTCCTGGGTCAACGTCGGGGGAGCGGCGTCGGTGGGGGACGGGAGGGGGCTCAGGACCACTTGGGCAGGGCCGAGAGCTGGCCGGCCAGCCAGGTGGACTGGTTCTGCAGCGTGCCGAGCGCAGTCTCCATCGCGGTGAACTGGCGGGTCAGGTTCTCCTTGCGCAGGGCCAGCCGGAGGTCCCAGCTGGCGATGCGCTCCTGGAGGTCCTTGGCCGTGCTCTCGGTGCTCTTGACCAGGAGGGTGAGCGTGCCGGTGCTCGCGTCCGACGCGGACTTCGCCAGCGCCTGGATCTGCGCGGAGAGGCCAACCGGCTGGGCCGTGGTGCCGCTGCCGGTCGTCTTCGTCAGGAACTCGCGGGTGGCGGCGGGGTCCGCGGCCATCGCGGTGCCGAAGGCGCTCTTGTCGAACGTCAGCTTGCCCTCCTTGGTGAGGGCGATCCCGATGCTGGAGGCGGACTTCCCGTTGACGCCCGACGAGACCATGTCGAGGATCCGGCCGGCCAGGTTCCGCAGGGTGCTGTCGCCCTGGAGCGTCGCCGTGGTGCTGTCCTTGGCGGTGTAGTCGGTGATGACCTGCAGGGCGTTGTTCGCCGCGTCGACGAGGGCCTGCACCTTGGAGGCCGTGGCGTCGGCGTCGCGGGCCACGCCCACCGTGGCCGTCTCGCCGGCCTTCGACACCGTGAGGGTGGTGTCGGGCAGCAGCCCGCTGAACGTGTTGGTCGGGGAGGTGACCTCGTAGGCGCCGGTGCCCGAGCCGATGGAGAGCTTGGCATCGACCCCCGTGGTGAGGTCGGCGAAGGCCGGACCGCTGGTCACCGAGAAGACCCCGGCGGCACCGCTGGTGTTCGTCGTCAGCTGCATGCGGTACTTGCCCTCGGACACCTGGACGACCGAGGCGGTCAGGCCGAGCCCGGTCTTGCCGTTGATCGCGGCGGCAGCCTCGGTGAGGCTCGTGCTCCCGCTGGCATCGGTGTCGAGGGCGATCGTGGTCGTCGTCGCGCCGATCTTGACGTCGATGGACGTGGACCCGAAGTCGGTGTCTGCGGCAGCGGTCTTCCCGGCCGGTGCGGCGAAGACGGTGTTGCTGCGCACGGAGTGGGTGGTGGCCAGGTTCGCCACGGTGAACGTCAGGGAGCCGGCGAGCGCGCTCGAGCCGGCGGTGGCCGTGACGGAGGGGTTGGAGCTGGTCGCCTTGGTGGCGGTCCACGCCGCGTCCGTGGCCAGCGCCGCGGCGGCGCTGTTGAGGGAGTCGAACCGCAGGTTGACGGCGCGGTAGCCGTTGCCGTCGCCGGTGTTCGTGACGAGCTTGTTCTTCAGGAGGGTCTGGGGGTTGGCCTCGACCTGCATCAGCTGGCTGATGAGGTTGGCGGTGTCCATGCCGGAGATCAGGCCGACGCTCGTGCTCATGCCTGCCATACCGGTTCCTCCTGGGTGGGTCAGCTGGTGATGCGGATGAGGGGGGAGGCCCGGAGGCCTCCCCCCTCACCTGGTGCTACGGGTGGTGCTGGGTCGTGCTGGGTGCTACGCCGCGGATCAGCGGAGCAGGCTCAGGACACCCTGGGGGACCTGGTTGGCCTGGGCCAGCATGGCGGTGCCGGCCTGGGTCAGGATCTGGGTCCGGGTGAAGTTGGTCATCTCCTGGGCCATGTCCGTGTCGCGGATCCGGCTCTCCGACGCGGTCAGGTTCTCCACCGCGACGTTGAGGTTGTTGATGGTGTGCTCGAACCGGTTCTGGATGGCACCCAGGTCGGCCCGCGTGTTCGACACCGTCTTGATCGCCGCGTCGATCTTCTTCAGGCCCTCGCTGGCACCCGTGGACTGGGTGAAGGTCAGGGCGTAGGCCCCCTCACCGGTGGCGGCGGTGGGGGTCTTGGCCGTGAAGGTGACCGAGCCGCCGGCGATCGCGGCGGTCACGTCCGTGCCGAAGACGTTCTTGACGGCGTCCTGCAGAGCGGTCAGACGGGCGGCGGTGGCGGCGGTGTCGCCGTACGAGACCGAGGACAGGTCCAGGGTCTTGCCGTTCATCGACAGCGTGCCGTTCAGCTTGCTGAACTCCTCGGCGTTGGCCAGGTTGGCCTCCGTCGTCGCGACGTTGATCGCGGCGGCGGTGGCCGTGCCGACGCCGGTGTAGGCGGCGGCGGTCGAGGTGGCGGTGATGCCGGCGGCGGCCGTGGTGACGTCCACGCCGTTCACGTCGAGGCCGATGGCACCCATGCCGGTGCCGACCTTGACGGCGATGGTCTCGCCGACGTTGGCACCGACCTGGAAGCTGCCGTTGTACTTGCCGTCCAGCAGCTTCGTGCCGTTGAAGGTCGTCGTGTCCTGGATGCGGGTCAGCTCGTTCTTCAGCTGGCCGATCTCGGACTGGATGTTCTTCTTGGCGTCGTCGTTGAGCCCACCGCCGTTGCTGGCCTGGACGGTCAGGTCGCGCATGCGCTGGAGGATCTTGTGCGTCTCGGTGAGCGCACCTTCAGCGGTCTGCACGACCGACACGCCGTCCTGGGTGTTGCGGACGGCGACCTTGAGGCCACCGATCTGCGAGCGCAGGCCCTCGGAGATGGCCAGGCCCGCGGCGTCGTCCGCCGCGCGGTTGATGCGGAAGCCGGAGGAGAGCTTCTCCAGCGACTTGCTCATCTGCCCGTCGGTGATCGACAGGTTGCGGTACGAGTTCATCGCCGCGATGTTGTTGTTGACGCTGAGACCCATGGGGTTCCTCCTTGGATGGGGTCCGGATCGTGCTCCCGCTGCATCCGTGCTGCGGGCCCTGCAGAGGTTGTTTCGGTCGGCCGCCCCCGGGTCTTGAGGCGAACGGTGCGGGATTTCCCGCTGGGGTCACCCGGCCGTGGTCGTCCGGGCGTTCCCCGTCACCCGGGTGGGTCAGGCGTACCTGCGCCGGGCGCGGGCGGAGTGGTCCAGCGCCTGCCGCCAGGCGGCCACCCACCGCTCGGCGGTGTGCTCGGTCAGGTGCCCGGCGAGGACGGCCTCGTGGTTGCGGGCGGCGTGCTCCCGCCGACCGTCGGGGTTCTCGACGGCACCGACGAGGGCCTTCGCCCAGTCCTTGGGGTTGCGGGCCCGGCGCCCGAGGCCCAGCCGCTCGTACTCCGCACTGGGGGACCGGGCGAACCAGACGCCACGCGCGGAGTACTCGAGCGCCTTGAGCCAGCTCTTGGAGGTGTTGAACCGGTCGATCCGCAACGGCGCGATGCCGATGTCGATGTGCTCGCCGATGGCGGTCGTGTAGTTGTCGATGCCCTCGATCCACGGCACCTCGTCGGGGTCCAGGGTGAGCCCCAGTCGCTTCTGCGCGTCGCCCTTCTGGCCGAGCACCGTGAACCGGCTCCGCCCCCGAGTGCGGTCCAGGGCCTGCTGGAGCCCCGAGCCGACCTCCTGCAGGTCGTAGGGGTGGAAGTACACGCTGCCGGTCCACCCGATGGTGGCCACCTCCGGCGCACGCTCGTAGGCCGGGGGCAGTTCGGCGATCCGCCGGGGGATGGCGTTCGGGATGACCGCGCCACGGCCGTGGGAGGCGTACTCGTCCAACAGCGCCGGCGTCGTCGTCGTCACCAGGTCCGCCTCGCGGGCGCAGTCGGCCGCGCGCCGCCCCGAACCCCTGCGCACGAGCACCTCGTGGGCGGGGGACCCGAACGGGACACCGGACAGCAGGTCGTCCATCTCGACGACGACGGCCACGCCCTGGTCCTGCAGGACCCGGATCGTCTGCAGCATCGCCACGGTCTTGGGGAGCTGGAGCACGACGACGTCGGCGCCGCGGGCGTCGGCGTCGTAGACCTCGCCACCCTCGCCCGGGCGGACCATCGTCTCGATGCCGACGGTCGTCTCGATCTCGACCCCGAACCCGGCCGCCTCGATGGCGAGCACGGGTTCGCGGACGCGGTAGTAGTCCTGGGCGCCCTGGCCGGCGTGCATCAGGAGCACCTTCATGCCGGTACCTCTCTCTGGACTCGGGTGGGGCGCGCGACGGCGGCGTACCGGCTGGCCAGCTGCGCGCCGCGGGGGTGCGGCACGGGCGGTGGGGGCGCCGCTGCCGGGGGCGCGTTGCGGCCGGCGACCCGGTCGACGTAGGAGCGCTGCTGGTTCCGGGCCCGGACGCCGCCGTCGGCCGGCACCGCCTGTCCCTCCCAGACCTCGCTCATCGCGGCGTGCAGCAGGGTCAGCGCCCGCGCGCGCATCTGGGAGACGCGGGAGAGCGTGACCCCGAGGACCTCGGCGATCTCGGTCAGCGACTCCCCGCCGAAGAAGTTGCGTTCGATGACCTCGTCGAGGCGGTCGGGCAGCTCGGTGATGGCCTGCTGCAGGTACCGGCCCCGCTCGACGCGCAGCACGGCCCGCTCGGGCGACTCGCCGGGGTCGGGGAGGTCGAGCCCTCCGCCGCCCTCGGAACCGGACTCCGCGTCGATGCTCACCATCACCGCCCGGTGCACGTCGACCTGCAGCGCGTCGAGCTCGCCCTGCCGCATCCCGAGGCTCTCGGCGAGCTCCTCGCGGGTCGGTGGGCGGCCGAGGCTGATCGTCAGCGCGTCGGAGGCCGCGTCGGTCCGCCGGGCCGCGGCGCGCACCGAGCGGCTGGCCCAGTCGCCGGAGCGCAGCTCGTCGAGCACCGCGCCCTGCAGGCGGGGCAGCGCGTAGGTCGCGAAGGTGGCGCCGGCCGTGGGGTCGAACCGCCGCGCCACCTCGACCAGCGCCACCTTCGCGCAGGACAGCAGGTCCTCGCGGCTCACGTGGGCCGGCAGGGAGATGCGGGAGGCGACCGCGTTGACCGCGAAGGAACACAGGGGGAGGTGTTCGGTCACCAGGGCGTCGACGGACTCGGCCGACCTCGGGAGGGGGATGGCCGGGGAACGCTCGGTCACCGGGGATCGGGCTGCTCGCACGTCTTCTCTCTCGGCACCCTGCGGGCGCCCCGGCACCGTCGGCCGATCGCGAACATCTGACAACGTCCGCCCCTCGGCTTGAGGGTTCCTCGCCCGGTGCCGATGGCTGGTCTGCGAGACAACGGGGCCCGCACCGTGATCGACGAGTGCGTGGCCGACGACGGACCAGGGAGGCGGTGGGACGTGGACTACCAACACCTGTCGACGTTGCTGTGGCGCGAACAGGAACTGCTGGACCTGCTGCTGTTCAAGGCGGAGGAGAAGCAGTACCTCATCGTCACGGGCAAGAGCCGCTGGCTGGCCCGCATCGCGCACGAGATCGAGGTGGTCCTCGACCAGCTGCGCACGCTGGAGGTGGAGCGCGCCGCCGTCACGGAGTCCCTGGCCGTGAAGCTCGGCCTGGACGCCAACCCCTCGCTGCGCCAGGTCGCCGAGGCCGCACCGGCCCCGTGGAACGACCTGTTCACCAAGCACCACGAGACCCTGCTCGTGCTCGTGACCGAGCTGCGCACCCTCTCCGACAGCAACCGCGAGCTCATCGAGGGCGGCCTGGCTGCCCTGGACGACGCGCTGCTGTCGGTGCGGGCGCCCTCGGCCGGCACCTACGGGGCCTCGGGCCGCACCACCGCCGGTGCGAACCGCGCGGTCACCCTGGACGGAGCACTGTGAGTACGTTCGGCGGCCTCACGCGGGCGTCGACGGCGCTGTGGGCAGCACAGCGCGGTCTCGACGTCACCGGGCAGAACATCTCCAACGTCAACACCGACGGCTACTCGCGCCAGCGGGTCGAGCAGCAGTCGATCAACGGCGCCACCGTGCCGGCGATCCACTCGGTCAGCGACGGCATCGGCTCCGGCGTCGACTCCGACACCGTCATCCGCATCCGCGACGCCTTCCTCGAGGCCCGCGGCCGGCTGGAGACGGCGACGACGGCCCGGCTCACCGCCGAGAGCGCGGCCTACACCCAGATCGAGCAGGCCTTCCGCGAGCCCGGTGACACCGGGATCCAGAAGATGCTGGCCGAGGTCTGGAGCGGCTTCAGCGACATCGCCAACAACCCGACGGAGAAGAACCTCGCCGCGCGCAGCCAGGTGATCGAGCGCCTGAAGACGCTGACGGCCGGGATCCGGACGACGGCCACCAGCCTCGACAAGCAGTGGGACGACACCCACGCCGCCCTCGGGGCCATCGTGAGCGACGTCAACGCGACCGCGGCGTCCATCGCCGACCTCAACCAGAAGATCAAGCTGGGCAACCTGAGCGGGACCCCGGTCAACGAGCTCTCCGACCGGCGCGACTCCCTGGTGCTCAAGCTCTCCGAGCAGATCGGCGCGACGGCCAGCGCCGGCGACGACGGCGTCCTGAACGTCTCCGTGGGCGGTACCTCGCTGGTCACCGGCAACACGGCCATCGCCGTGCAGCTGGCCGGCGGCACCTCCCCGGGTGCCGGCGCCGCCGACCCGCCGCGTCTGGTGACCGTGCCCGGGGGCTCGACCCTGTCCCTCGGGGGCACCGCCGAGGGACAGGCCGCTGCTCTGTCGTCGATCATCCCCAGCTACCGCGCCTCGCTCGACACGCTGGCGGCCAGTCTGGCCTCCACGCTGAACGGCCAGCACGCGGCGGGCCTGGACCTGTCCGGGGCCCCCGGCGGACCGCTCATCGGCGCCTCCTCCGGCACCGCGGTCACGGCCGCCACCATCACGGTCACCCTGACCGACCCGCGCAAGCTCGCCGCCGCCGGCACGGTGCCCAGCGGGGTCTTCACCGCCAACGGCAACAACGCCGACGCGATGTACAAGCTGTCCCTCGTCCCCGGGGGGATCGACAGCACCTACCGCGAGATGATCGTCGGCCTCGGCGTGCAGTCGGGTGTCGCGGAGCGGGACCTGGCGGTGCAGACCGTCGTCCGCAACCAGGTCGACGCCGCGCGCGAGTCCGTCGCCGGGGTCAACCTCGACGAGGAGATGACGAACATGATGGCCTACCAGCACGCCTACTCGGCCGCGGCCCGCCTGGTCACCGCGATCGACGAGGCGCTGAACACGCTGATCAACGGCATGGGCGTGGTGGGCCGCTGATGAGGATCACCCAGCGGGCCGTCGCGCAGACCAGCCTCCTCGGCCTGAACCAGAACCTGGACCGGATGGGCAAGCTGCAGCAGCAGCTGACCTCCGGCCGGCTGCTCAACGCCCCCTCGGACTCGCCGACCGGCACCAACAAGGCCATGCAGGTGCGGCAGGACACCGCCGCGGTCACCCAGCAGGCGCGCAACATCTCCGACGGCAAGGGATGGCTCGAGTCCGCGGACAGCGCGCTCAACACCATCCTCACCCAGGTCCGGAAGGTGCGGGACCTGACGGTGCAGGGCCTGAACACCGGCTCGATGCAGGGGAACTCCGCGTCGGCGATCTCCACCGAGGTGAAGTCGCTGCGCGAGAGCCTGATCGGCCTGGCCAACCAGACCATCAACGGCCGGCCCGTCTTCGGCGGTGCCACCCCGGGGGCGCAGGCCTACGACCCGGCCACCGGCGCCTTCGTCGGCGTCGGCGGGACCGGCGTGGTCGGCGGTGTCGCCACCGACCTCACCGTCCCGCAGGTGCGCCGCGTGTCCGACAGCGAGGTCATCCGGGTGGACATCACCGGACCCGAGGCGTTCGGGGACCCCGTCGCCGGCCGCGACCTGTTCGCCCTGGTCGGCGAGATCGCCGACCACGTGCTGACCGCCGGTGCCGACCCCACGGCCCTGCAGGCCGACCTGGCCGACCTGGACACCGCGGTGACCCGCCTGCTGACGGCGGCCGCCGACATCGGTGCCCGCTCGGCGCGCATGGCGTCGGCCGCGGAGGTCAACACCGACCTGCAGCTGACGCTCAAGGCCCAGCTCTCCGACGTCGAGGAGATCGACCTCCCCAAGACGATCATGGAGCTGAACATGCAGCGCACCGGGTACCAGGCGGCACTCGGCGCCACGGCCCAGGCCATCCAGCCGACGCTCATGGACTTCCTCCGGTGACCGCCGTCCCCCCCGCGGCCGACACCACCCCCACCCACGACGAGCCTGGAGGCGCCGCGTGACACTCGCCCCCGTCGCCACCATGCCGCTGCTGGGCATGGTGCAGCCGGTCCCCGGCTTCCCGGACCACCGTGACTACGTGCTCGTCACGGCCGACGGCGACGGGCTCCTGTACTGGTTGCAGTCGCTCGACCCCGACGGTCCGCGGTTCCTGGCCATCGCCCCGGCCCGGTACTTCCCGGACTACGCGCCCGAGCTGCCGCGGTCGGTGTGCGCCGACCTGGGTCTCCCCGACGCCGCCGACGCCCAGCTGTTCTGTCTCGTGACGGTTCCCGCCGAGGGGCCGGCAGCCGCGACGGCCAACCTGCGCGCGCCGGTGGTGGTCAACCCGACCACCTGGCGCGCCACCCAGGTGGTCCTGACCGACAGCACCCATCCCATCCGGCGGCCACTGCGCCGATAAGGGGAGAGGGCGCGCACCGCGCCCACGAGTCCGGCGCGCTGGCGCCGGGACCACCGGTGCCGCCCGGGTCCCCGGGTGGCGCCGTGCCCCGCATCGCGGGGACGCCACGGAGGCCACCACAGACCCATGGAGGGGTTCACATGCTCACCTTGACCCGCAGCGTCGGCGAGACCATCCGCATCGGCGACGACATCGAGGTCCACGTCGTCGAGGTGCGGG
This sequence comes from Blastococcus sp. CPCC 205250, assembly GCF_019799925.1. Classification (GTDB taxonomy): domain Bacteria; phylum Actinomycetota; class Actinomycetes; order Mycobacteriales; family Geodermatophilaceae; genus Trujillonella. Next base: position 340,174 of record NZ_JABGCG010000001.1, read on the forward strand.
GTGGCTCGGTCCGCCTGGGCTTCAAGGCCCCGCGCGAGGTGACCATCCACCGCGAGGAGGTCTACCGGCAGATCGCCGAGGCCAACCTGCTCGCGGCGCAGGTCACCGCCGACACCCTCGGTGCGCTGGCCGCATTCGCGCCCGGTGCCCCGGCAGCGCCGGTGCCGGCAGGTGCGGACGCCGGCGCTCCGGCGGAGGCACCCACCGCCTGACGCAAGTGCACGGCCCGGCCGCCCGTCGTTTGGCGCTAGTTGTCGACGACGAGGCGGTCGGGTCGGTGCCCAGCAGCAACACGGGCAAGATGTGCCGAAGTGATGCGCCCAGAACTGCGCAGACACAGCGACACTTGTCCACGTCGGCCGCAGCGTCATGAGACAGAGTTGCCCCACAGCACGACAAGGGGGCGATTTCCATGTACCGCAGCGCTGACCAGGCCATCCCGGCCGACACGGTCGACCTGACGACCTCGTCGACCGAGGTCCTCGACCTGACCGACACCGACGTGAGCGACGCGGCCGAGGAGGCCGACACGGTCGTCGTCCACGTGGCCCTGCGACCGCGGCGCGGCTCGGCCCGCCGCTGCCTCGCCGGCCTGGCCGCGCTGGCCGCCGCGCACCCCGACGTCGCCGTCTCGGTGAGCGGGCTGGGCAAGGACGAGCGCTCCGTACGCGTCACGGTGGGCGTCGAACTCGGCCCGCGGGCCGGCGTGGCGCGTTTCTCGCCGCAGGCCCAGGCCGCCTACGCCTTCGTGAGCGAGCTCTTCACCTCGCTCTACGACCACATGCCGGTCTACTCCGCCGAGCCCGGCCCCGGTGAGCGCGCCGCCGCCGCCGGCCTCATGGCCAGCCTCGGGGTCGGCTCGCCCGCCGCCGACGTCCCCGCGCCCCGCGCCGTCCCGGTCGCCGAGCACACCTTCGCCTGAACGCGGCCCTGCCGCCCTCCGCGACGTTCTCCTTCCCCGACGACTCGCCTGGAGCACCCCGTGACCCGCACCGCCGGCCCCACCGTCGACACCACCCGCATCCGCCAGCCGCTCGTCTTCGGGGGCATCCCCGAGGCCGAGGGCTTCGCCCGGGTCCCGATCACCCCCCGGGACCGGGTCCACTTCCGCGTCGACCACGAGCTCCCGCTGCAGGAGTTCCGCGCCGACCTGCCCGACGGCGTCTCGGTGAGCTTCGACTCCGGCGAGGGCCTCTACCGGGTCGACGGCGCCCGCGGCCAGGGCCCGGTGCTCGCCGACTGGGTGCGCGCCTGGTGCGGCGGGCGCGGCATCACGACCGTGGGCCTGCGTGCCGAGGCCGACGTCCGCCGGCGCGCGCCCCGCGACCTGCCGCCGGCCTTCCTCGACGAGCTGTGCCGGCACTACGCCCCGCTGAGCATGAAGCGCCTGCAGCGCAACATGAGCACGATCCGGCTGCACCTGCCCGACACCGACGACCTGACCCAGCAGGTCTACGAGTGGATCCTCAAGGCCGTCGGCCAGTTCGACGAGAGCAAGTCGGTCCCGTTCGGCGCCTTCCTCGCCACCCAGCTGTCCAAGTGGGTGCACGACCTGGGCCGGGCCGCCCACGGCCGCACCGCCGCCGACACCGAGAACAAGCAGCAGAAGGCGATCGCCGCCTTCGTCGCCGAGCACCAGCGCCGGCCCTCGGAGAAGGAGCTGGCCGCGTTCATGGGGCAGAGCGTGGCCACGCTGCGCCGCAACTCCCAGACCGTCGCGACGCTGAACGGCCTGCGGAACCTGCAGTCGCTGGACGGCGCACCCGACGCCGCCGAGATCCTCATCCCCGACAGCCACGAGGCGCCCGACGAGATCATGGGCGAGGCGGAGCAGACCCTGCTCTCCCACGCGCTGACCGCCGCCTGCGCCCCGGACCCGACCGCCCGGCGCGAGCAGCGGGCCGGCCAGCCCAACGTGCTCGGCTGGGCCACCTGGTACCTGACCACCTGGGGCGGGCTGACCAAGACCCAGCTCTCGGCCGACCTCGGCACCTCGGTGCGCAACATGAACGTGCACGCCGACCGCGTCGAGCGGGCGCTCAAGGAGCAGCTGGCCGAGCTCGTCGACTAGGCAGCACCCGCCGCCCCTCGCGCAGCCGCCACCGGCCCCGGTCCCTCGCGGACCGGGGCCGGCGGCGTGTCCGCCCCACGGCCGGTCCGGGCGCCCGGCCGCCCGCCGGCGCGGCGGAACGACGTCGTCCGCGACGAATCGGGCCGGAGCGGGTCCGTTCGGCCGGGAGACTGCCGATGTTCCCAGCGTGACCGCCTCCCCGCTCCGCCGCCCGGCGTCGGGGACGTCCCCGGGGGGCTCCCGCTGAGCGCCCTGGCCGCGGGGGACCCGACCCCGGACGTGCTCGTGCCGTACTGGCTGGCCGCGCCCGCGCGTGCCGCCCTCGCGGCCGCCGTACGGACCGGGATGAGCGGCGACGAGGTCCATCCCGTCGCCGCGATCCACCTCGCCGACGTCCTCACCGAGCTGCACGTCGCCATGGCGCGTGACGCCGTCTGGCCCGACCCCGCCGCCCGGGTGCGCCGGGTCGCCGGCTGGGACGACGACGTGCTCCCGGTGCGCCTCTCCGCCGTCGAGCTGGAGAGCGTGCTCTCCCTGCCGGCGCTGCCGGAGGCGCTGCGGACGGCCCTCGGGCGGGTGCCCCGGTGACCGATCTGCGGTTCGGACGGATGTCGGCGGGTCTGCTGCAACGGCTCCGCCCGGTCCCGGTGAACCCCACCTACCTCCGCGAGGTCGCGCTCGAGGTGCTGCCCGAGCTCGCGACCCCGCGGTTGCGGGTGGTGCTCACCGACGACCGCGTCGACGGCCCCGTCGTCGTGCTGCGGGAGGACGAGCGCGCGCTGCGCACCCCGCTGCGCGACCTGGCCGAGGACATGACCGCGGCGGGCGTCCCGCCGACGGCCGGCGCGCTCGCGGCGGCCCTCTCCTCCTGGGTCGCCCACCGGCCGGTCCCCGACGCGGCGGCCGCCACGTACGGGGTCGCGGTGCTGGACTGGACCGACGCACGCCAGGCCGCGGTCGGCTGGCGGGTCGTCGTCCGCCGCGACGAGGTGGCCCTGCCCTGGACGCCGTCGTCGTCCACGGGCCCCGAGGGCGTCGCCGCGGTCCGCGCCGCGGCCGTGGGGCGCTCGGCGGCCGTGCAGACCGAGCTCCGGGTGCAGGGTCCGGTGGCGCTGTGGTCGCACCCGGCGGTGCCGCTGCTGGCCTCGGCGCCCCTCACCGCGCCGCAGCGGGTGCTGGACCGCGTCGCCGAGGCCGGTCTGGTCATGCCGGACATGCAGGTGGTGCTCACGCCCGGGCGGCCGGTGGCCGGCGCGGACGCCGGGGTGGCGGCGCGGCTGGCCGAGGCGACCGGCGAGCCGTGCGTCCGCCTGCCGTGGCGGGCCCTGCCCACCCTGCCCTGGATCTGAGGGCCGCGTCCCCCCTCAGTCGAGGAGGTGGCCGAACTCCCAGTGCCACGGCTCGGGCTTCTCGCCGCCCGGGCCGGCCCAGTCGGGCTGGACGAAGCCGAACCGGCCCGCGTTCGCCGTCATCCAGCGCCACTCGGCGCTGCCGCCGTGGTTCACGCCGCCGCACAGGTCGACCGCCAGCGCCCAGCCGTGGTTGGACGTCCCCGGGACCGCCGCCAGGCGCGGCTTGGCGCGGAAGGCGGACACCTGGGCGGCGAAGGACCGGTAGGAGTCGGTGATGCACATCGGGCGGCCGAAGGTCCGGGCGAAGGCGTCGGCCAGGGCGGTGTAGCCGGCCGCGGCGTCGCAGCGCAGGGCGTGCGACGGGGCGATCGGGCACAGCGCCGAGGTCGGGATGCGGCCGTTGCCGAACCCGCCCCACTCGGGGCGCACCGGCCCGACGGGCACCGGTGGGGTGCCGCAGGCGCTGTTGCCGGAGACCGAGGCGGGCAGCGGGGGGTTGGGCTCGGCCGGCGCCGGCAGGGTGACCCGCACCGTCCCGGTCGCGCCCGTCATGACCCGCACGCCCACCGCCCAGCCGGCGCCCGAGGCGCCGAGGACCTGGCCCTCACCGAGGTAGAGCGCGACGTCCGCGCCGCCGTCGGTGAAGACGAGGTCGCCGATCTGCAGCTGGGACGCCGGGACCGGCGCGCCGGTGCGCCACTGGTCACCCGCGGAGGTGGGCAGCCCGAAGCCGGCCTGCATCCACGCCGCGGCGGTGAGGCCGCTGCAGTCGTAGGCGTCGGGACCGGTCCCCCCGACCGCGTAGGGCCGGCCGAGCTGGGCGAACGCGACGCTGACGGCGGCGACGGTCTCGGCGGGCAGCACGGTCACCGGCCGGTTGCCGGCCACCGCCACGGCGATCCCGGGGATCGGCGCGCCGACGGGGTCGAGCGCGGGGGAGAAGCCCGCGGGCAGGTCGCCCGGGTCGGCCAGCGCGGCGGCCGGCGGCGGCTGGACGCCGGCGGCGGCCAGGGTGCCGAGGTAGTCCTGCCAGCGGCGCAGGGCGGAGGCGTTGCGCTCCTGCTGCTCCGCGGCGGCCGGGACGGCGCCCAGGACGGCCAGCTGCGCGGTGGTGGCCGGGGTCAGCTCGGCGACCCGGGCGCGGACGTCGGCGAGCAGCGCCTCGGACTCGGCGACGCCGGCGTCGACGGCGACCTGAGCGGCGAGGGTGGCGGTGGCGGCCGCGGTGGCGGCCTGCTGCGCGCGGGCGGCGCGGACGACGTCGACGTCGCGCTGCGCGTCGGTGCGCTCGGCGACCCCCTGCAGCCAGAGGACGTCGGCGGCGGTGCCGGGCGCGTGCACGTCCAGGGCGAGCAGCGGCGTCCGCTCCTCGGGGGTCATCCGGTACAGGTCCGCGGCGCCGTCACCCACGACGGCCTGCGCGGCCTCGGCCGCGGCCCGGGCCTGCGCCTCGGCGGCCTCGGCCCGGGCCAGCGCGTCCCGCCGGCCGACGAGGTCCTGCTGCAGCCAGCGGTAGCGGGCGGCGCTGTCGGCGAGGCTCTGATGGGTCGTGACGGCCAGGCCGGCCGGATCGGTGCCGGCCGCGGTCGCGGGGGCCGGCGGGGTGGGGGACAGGGCGCCGGCGAGCACGGGCAGCACGACGCCGACGGCGACCACGAGCGCGCGGCGCTTCCAGTGCCGGACGTCCGAGGCGGCGAGCAGGCGACGCCACGCGGGAGGGCGGGCGGGACGGCGCTTCGCCGACCGGGCGGCCGGCCGCCGGGTCGACGAGGAGCGCCCCGCCGTGCTCTTCCGCGCGGTGGTCGTCCGGGCCGTGCCGCCCGTCCTGGCGGGCGGGGTGGTGGTCTGGCCGGCCGCCGCGCGGGCGGCGAGCAGGGCGCGGAGGGCTGCGGCCTCCTGGGCCGTCAGCGGTGTGCGGGTCGCGGAGGACCGGGCCGGGGTGGACCGGGCGGCGGTGGGCCGGGTGGCCGTGGGCCGGGCGGTGCGGGTCGCCCGGGGGGCGGGCGTGCGTGGTGCGGGCACTGCGGGTCCCCCGGCGGTCTCGTCCTACGTGGCCGGCGCGCTGCGGTGCAGCGGCCTCGCCGTCGTATCGACGGGACGCGGGGGTGCCCGGAGGGGCGGGGGAGGGGTGCTCACCCCTCCGGGTGAGGGTGGTTTCCGGCCGGTGTCGCCCGATCGGTGGACAGGTCGCCCGACGCGGTCCACCGCGGCTGGGCGGGTGCCCACCAGGCGCCGTGCTGCTCCACGAGGTCGACCCGGTGCTCGGTGCCGTCCTCGGTGCGGACGACGAGCGCGACCGCGGCGATCCGCCGGGCCGCCTCCGGGCCGGGGGTCCCGCTCGGGAGGAGCCGCCCGGTCGCCAGCGGCAGCGGCGGCAGGACGATGACCTCCTCCCCGGACGGCTCGGACACGGAGGAGCCCGTCAGCGGTCGCCGAGCTCGACGAACGCGCGCTCGGTGGGACCGGTGTAGAGCTGACGGGGACGGCCGATCTTCGTCGCCGGGTCGGCGATCATCTCGCGCCACTGGGCGATCCAGCCGGGCAGCCGGCCGAGGGCGAACAGGACGGTGAACATCCGCGTCGGGAAGCCCATCGCCCGGTAGATCAGCCCGGTGTAGAAGTCGACGTTCGGGTAGAGCTTGCGCTGCACGAAGTAGTCGTCGGAGAGCGCGATCTCCTCCAGCTGCCGGGCGAGGTCCAGCAGCTGGCTGTTGCCGCCCAGCTTGTCGAGCACGCTGTCGGCGGTCTGCTTCACGATCGACGCGCGCGGGTCGTAGTTCTTGTAGACCCGGTGGCCGAAGCCCATGAGCTTGACGCCGGGCTCCTTGTTCTTCACCCGGTCGACGAAGCGGCGGATGTCGCCGCCGTCGCGCTGGATGTCCTCGAGCATCTCCAGCACCGACTGGTTGGCCCCGCCGTGCAGCGGTCCGAACAGGGCGTTGATGCCCGCGGAGACCGAGGCGAAGAGGTTGGCGTGCGAGGAGCCGACCAGCCGCACCGTGGACGTGGAGCAGTTCTGCTCGTGGTCGGCGTGCAGCACGAACAGCATGTCCAGGGCCGCCGCCAGCTCGGGGTCGACCTCGTAGGGCTCGGCGGGGAAGCCGAACGTCATCCGGAGGAAGTTCTCCACGAGGCCGAGGGAGTTGTCCGGGTAGAGGAACGGCTGCCCGACCGACTTCTTGTACGCGTAGGCGGCGATCGTCGGCAGCTTGGCCAGCAGCCGCAGCGTGGAGATCTCCACCTGGCGCTCGTCGAAGGGGTCCAGCGAGTCCTGGTAGAAGGTCGACAGCGCGCTGACCGCGGAGGAGAGCACCGGCATCGGGTGCGCGTCCAGCGGGAACCCCTTGAAGAACTGCTTGAGGTCCTCGTGCAGCAGCGTGTGCCGGCGGATGCTCGAGTCGAAGGCGGCCAGCTGGTCGGCCGTGGGCAGCTCGCCGTAGATCAGCAGGTAGCTGACCTCGACGAAGCTGGCCTTGCCGGCGAGCTGGTCGATCGGGTAGCCGCGGTAGCGCAGGATCCCGGCGTCACCGTCGATGTAGGTGATCGCCGACGTGCACGCCGCGGTGTTCACGAAGCCGATGTCGAGTGCCACGCGGCCGGTCGTGGCCAGCAGCTTGCTCGTGTCGAACCCGTCGGACCCCTCGGTCGCGGGGACGACGGGCAAGGGCAGTTCTCCACCGGGGTAGCGCAGGGCGACGTCGGGGGGAGCTACGTCACCGGCGCTCGAGGTCTCGGTCATCGAGGGGGACGCTACTCACTCCCGCCTGGCCCGCACCACGGCGCTCGTCCCTGGGTCAGTCCGGGATGCTGTCGTCCAGCTCGGTGGAGAGCCGGCCGAGGACGGCGGGGCCGTGTGCCCGGGTGAGCAGGGGCTGCGTCGGGTCGAGGGGGACCGCACCGTCGACCTCGGCCAGGGCCACCGTGCACAGGTAGGCGGCTTCGAGTCCGGCCACCATCGCGGGAGCCGCCGGGAGGGTGGCGTAGTTGTCGGCGGCGATCCGGAGGGCTGTCGCGTAGGCCCGCCGTTGCTGCGCCGGCTCGGACAGGAAGCCCTGACGCCGGCTCCAGTCGAGCACCACGGGCCAGTCCAGGGCACCACGGATGAGCCGGGCCATGTCGCCGGAACGCTGACTCGGGTGCCGACGGAAGGAGCTCAGCGTGCGGGGTGAGTAGAACGCCGGACCCTGCGCCAGCAGTGTCAGGGACAGGACCAGGTCGCCGAGGGCGGCCAGCCGGCGGCCGTCGACCTGCCAGAGCCCGGCCGGGTCGACAGCGGTGCGGCGGAAGAGGATGGTCGTCAGCTCGCCGATGACGTTCGTGCAGTTGGTCAGGACGACGTTCCCCAGCTCGTGCCCGTCCAGCCGCCCCGGCCGGTCGGCCAGGGCGGCCAGTTCACCACCGGCGACGGGGCGCCCGTCCTCGCCGACCATGGAACGCCGGGAGAACGCGATCTGCGCCCCCTCGGTGCCCTCCAGGCCGCGGACGAGGTCGCGCACGCAGTCGCGCATGAGCAGGTCGTCGTGCAGGAGGTACTTGACGTACTCCCCGCGGGCGGCCTCCAGCAGCCGGATCGGGTTGTCGTAGGCGCCGACGTTGCTCTCGTGGCGGATGACCCGGACCCTCGGGTCGGCGGCAGCGGTGGAGCTCAGGATCTCCGGTGTCGAGTCGGTGGAGGCGTCGTCGCCCACGACGATCTCGATCTCCTTGTACGACTGCTCCAGCGCCGAGCGCAGGGTCTTCTTCAGGAAGCGCTCGCCGTTGTACGTCGGGATCAGGATGCTGACGAGTGGGTCAGCCACGTCGTGCCCCGTGCTGTGGGACGACGGCCTGGACGCTCGAGGACATGGACCCAGGGAACAGGATGACCGCGTCGCCGGGAACCGGACGCGAGGGGCAGACTTGACGACCGTGGGGGAGCTCGTTGGTGGAGGTCTGCTGTTCTGCCGTCCGGAGTTCCACGATCTCAACGGCGTGCCGGCCGACCGTCGTTGGAGCTACGCCCACCACGAGGGCGGCCGGCTGGTCGCTGTGCTCGCGGGCGTGGTCAGCGAGGGCGTACTGCACTCGGGGTACAGCGCACCCTTCGGGGGACCCGATTGGGCGCGGGCCGATCCGACCCTGGACGACGTCCTCGGCCTCGTCGACGGCGCGGTGGCGGCGGCACGCGCCGACGGCCTCGGCGCGCTGCGAGTGGTCTGCCGTCCGGCCGAGTACTCCCCGGCGGAGCCGCTGCTCGAGTACGCACTGCACCGAGCGGGCGCCCGGCTCGAGCTGTGCGGCCTGAACCACACCATCGACCTGCGCTCGTTGGCCGCCGGCGGCGACCCCCTGGGACTGCTGGGCAAGAAGCGCGCCCGTGACGTCCGGGCGGACCTCCGGCTCCCCTACGCCCTGGTGGACGCTGAGGACAGCCTGCTGCTCGCCGCCTGCACCGATGTCCTCGAGGCCAACCGGGCCGCGCACGGACGGGCGCCCGGGCTGCCCGCGGAGTACCTCGCCCGGGCACGGACCGTCTTCCCCGGCCGGATCCTGGCGTACCTCCTCCGCCACGACGGCCAGGACGTCGCCGCCGCGGTCGTCTACCGGGTGCTGGACGACGTCGACCTGCTCGTCGCCTGGGGCGACCGGCCGGATCACGGCCTGCAGCGCTCGCCCATGAACGTGCTCGCCCACCTGCTGGTCGAGCGGTCCGTGGCGCGGGGTGCCCGGCTGCTCGACCTGGGCCCGTCCAGCGAGCACGACGGCGCACCCAACCCCGGGTTGGCGCAGTTCAAACGCAGCGTCGGCGCCGTCCCGGGTACCCGCAAGGTGTTGGTAGCGTCGCTGGGGACCAGGGGGGACGCCGGATGAGCGATGTGCCGCGCGACCTCGCGGGCTACGCCGAGGAGTACGGCCGGTCGCCCTTCGAGCCGCTGCAGGTCGTGTACCGCCGCCGCCGGGTACTGACTCGCGTGGCGGCCGCGGCCCCGCGCCGGCTGCTGGAGATCGGCTGCGGCGAGGTGCCGTTGTTCGTCGACCTGCCGGGCCTCGCTTGCACGGTGGTGGAGCCCGCGCCCGCCTTCGCAGCGCACGCTCGCCGCCTCGCGGAGGGCCGCGCGGACGTCGCCGTGGTGCAGGCGCCCGCCGAGGACGTCGTGCCCGACGACGTCGGCGGCCGGTTCGACATGGTCGTGCTCAGCGGGTTGCTGCACGAGGTCCCCGACCCGCAGCTGTTGCTCGCAAGCGCCCGCACGCTGTGCGCGCCGGGTGGGGTGCTGCACGTGAACGTGCCCAGCGCGCGCTCGCTGCACCGGCTGCTCGCCGTGGCGATGGATCTCATCCCGCACCCGGCGGCCGAGTCGGCGAACCAGCGGCGTCTGCAACAACAGCGGGTGTACGACGTCGGGGGTCTCGAGCGGGAGCTCGGGCAGGCCGGCTTCGTGGTGCGCGAGCGCGGCAGCATCCTGGTCAAGCCCTTCACCCACGCGCAGATGCAGCGCCTGGTGGACGACGGGTTCCTCACCTCGCAGATGCTCGACGGCCTCGACCGGCTGACCGAGCAGCTACCGGAGCTGGGATCGGAGATCTGGGTGGACGCGGAGCTCCCCCGTGACTGACGCGCTGCTCGTGGGGAACAACCTCGCCGTACTGGTCGCCGCCGTGGAGCTGGGCGAGGCCGGCCGCCAGGTCGTGCTGATCACCGACGGCCGGCCTGCGGGCGGCCACTTCCGCGGGCGGACCGTCGCCGGCACGACCTTCGACGTCGGCATGGTGGTCCTCGAGCGGAGCCGCAGCTCGGCCCCGCCGCCGGACCCGACCGGCTACCGGCCCGAGCGCCGGTACGACTGGACCCGTTTCGGGACGCTGATCGACGACTGGCTCGGCGAGCACGCCCAGCTGCGGCGCACGCCCACCCCCGAGGCCCTCGTCGAGGGGCGTCGCCGGCCGGACCACCTGCTGGCCGATCGGCTCGACGTGCTCGCCGACCTGGACGTGCCCCCGCCGGCTCTGCTGTCCCGCGACGACTCGGCCCACGCCGCCGGGAAGACGACCGCGGCCGCCTACGACACGCTCACCTACGCGGAGGCGGCTCGGCTCAACCACGGGCCGGAGCTGCACGGCCGTCTGGTCGAGCCGTTCGCGGCGAAGGTGCTGGGGCCGCTGGCGGAGCAGCTGCTGGCCCGCTACCACCGCGCCGCCTGGCTGCCGCTGTACTGGCCCGAGACACTGGCGGCGGCTCGCGACGGACGGCCCACCGGCCTGCCGGAGCACGCCTTCTGGACCACGGAGGGCGGCGCGGTGGCCGACGTGGTGGCCGGTCTGGAGGAGCGCCTCGCGCGGCTGCCGAACGTGCAGGTGTCCAACGCGCAGGTGACCTCGCTCGCCGGCGGAGGCGCCGGATGGGAGGTGCGGACGGCCGACGGCCTGGCGGTCTCCCATCCCCGGCCGGTCCTCGGCCTGGGCCACGACCGGATGCAGCAGCTCCTGGGGCTGCCGGTCACGGCGAAGCCCCCGGGCGCCCCCGTGGTCGTCGTCTGCTGTCTGGTGCGATCCGAGGCGATGACGACGCCGTCGCCGTGCCTGGCCGTCCTGGACCGTGCGCTCGTGGCCTACCGGGTGACCGATCAGGACGCGATGGCCGGCCGCGACCCGGAGTGGCATCGCGTCGTGGTGGAGGCCGGCGCGTCCGGCTCCGGGGAGGACCTCGCCGCCGGTCTCGTCGCCGAGCTGTGCGAGCTCTTCGGGGTGGACCCGGTGGGCGCAGGGGAGGGGCTGCGTGACGTCCAGGTGCTCGCGAGCATGACCTCGGCCAGCGGGATCGCCGTCCCGACCGCGGCGGCTCTCGCCGCGGACGAGGCCGCACAGGCCGCGCTCGCGGATTCCTGCCCCCAGGCCCTGCGGACCGGGGTGCTGGCCGGGACAGGGGTCGCCTCGCTGAGCGACCAGGTCCTGCAGGGTCTGGCGGTCGCGGCGCAGTTGCGCTGACGCGGGGTCAGCCGGCCCGGCGCACCGCGGCGCAGACCGCCTCGACCTCGGCGTCGGTGAGCAGCGGGAAGCAGGGCAGGCTGATGACGTCAGCACAAGCCTGTTCGACGACGCCGGCTCCGGTCGGCCCGACGCGCGCCCCCAGCGCGACCTGCCGGTGGTCCGGCACCGGGTAGTGCACGGCGGTGGCGACACCCTCGTCGTCCAGGCGCTGGGCGAGTTCGTCGCGTCGGGGGTGCCGGCCCACGGCCAGGTGACCGACGTCGCCTGCTGCCGGCGGGAGGAGACGCAGCGCCGTGCCCTCCGCGGCTCGGGCGTACTCAACCAGGATCTCGCGGCGGCGGGCGTTCCAGGCGGCCACGTGGGGCAGCTTCACCCGCAGCACCGCCGCCTGCAGCTCGTCCAGCCGGGAGTTGCGGCCACCGGCGAGGCCGACGACGTAGCGCTGGGTCCAGCCGTACTGCCGCAGCGCGCGAAGCCGCTGGTCGACCTCGTCGGACGAGGTGGTCACCGCGCCGCCGTCGCCGAGGGCACCGAGGTTCTTGGTGGGGTAGAAGCTGAACGTCCCCGCCTCGCCGAGGCTCCCGCACCGGCCTCCGGTCGTCCAGGCGCCGATGGACTGGGCGCAGTCCTCGACGATCGGCACACCGTCCGGCAGCGCCGCCCGTAGCGCCGCCACGTCGGCCGCGCGTCCGTAGAGATGCGTGACGACGACGGCCGAGGTCCGTGTGCTGCAGGCGGCAGCCGCGCTGGCGGGGTCGAGCAGGAGCGTGTCGGGCTCGATGTCGGCGATGACCGGCTGCGCGCCGATGGTGCGGGCAGCGGCCGCCGCGTACCCCCCGGCGTTCCCGGCCGTGACGACCTCGCTGCCGGGTCCGGCGCCCACCGCCCGCAGCGCGAGCTCCAGGGCGTCCGTGCCGTTCGCCACGCCGACGGCGTGCGGCACCCCGACGGCCTCGGCGAGCTCGCGCTCGAAGGCTGCGTGCTCCTGTCCGTGCACGTACCAGCCGCTCCGCATGGTCCGCAGCGCGGCCTCCTCCAGTTCGTCGCGCAGGGAGCTGTACTCGCGGGCGGTCTCGTTGAAGGGCACGGGCACGGGAACGGTCCTCGGCTCAGGCGTGGGTCCGTCGCCGGGCGGCGAGGTACTCGTCGTAGTCGCGGTAGTAGTCGGCCTCCTCGTAGGGCAGCGAGGCGAGGACGAGGCTGACGCTCCCGCTGGAGAAGTTCTCCAGGTGCGTCCAGTGCATCGCAGGCACGTAGAGGCCGTAGTACGACCGGTTGAGCGAGTAGCGGGCGCTGTCCCGGCCGTTGTCGACGACGACGTCGAAGCTGCCCGCCGTCGCGATGATGAGCTGCTGCAGCTCCCGGTGGGCGTGGCCGCCCCGGGCCTCGCCACCCGGCACGTCGTACAGGTAGAAGACGCGCTGGATGCCGAAGGGGATGTGGCTGTCCTCGATGAAGGTCAGGTTGCCCCGCGGGTCGGCGATCCGCGGCAGGTCGATGATGCGGGGGGCCGGTGCGTCGTCCGCGGGACGGGAACCGGTGTCCGTGGCCCGGCGCCCCCAGGGCGTGGGGCGCAGTGGGTCGGTGACCTCGAGTGCAGGCAGAACGGACATGCCAGGAGCAAAGCGCATCGGCGTCGCGATCCGCGGCTCCGGCGGACGCTGCAGTTGACGAGGCGCGATGCAGCGCTCGGTGCACTTGTGCCGGAGTCCGGCACGGGTGCCCCAGCCGTGCACACGCGTCGCGCCCGGCACGAGGGGCGGACGCGCGTGCACGGCCGGGCGGTCGTCAGGGGTGGGTCATCGAGAGGACGTCGAGGGCCTCGTCGAGCTGGGCCTCGGTGAGCTTCCCCTGGTCGACGTAGCCGCGCTCCACGACCACCTGGCGGATCGTCTTCTGCTCCTTGAGCGACTGCTTGGCCACGATCGCCGCCTCTTCGTAGCCGATGTACTTGTTCAGCGGCGTGACGATCGAGGGGGAGGACTCGGCGAGCTCACGGCAGCGCTCGACGTTGGCGGTGATCCCGTCGATCGTGCGGTCGGCCAGGATCCGGCTGACGTTGGCGAGCAGCCGGATGGACTCGAGCACGTTGCGGGCCATGAGCGGCAGCGTCACGTTCAGCTCGAAGTTGCCCGTGGTGCCGGCGAAGGTGACGGCGGCGTCGTTGCCGATGACCTGGGCGGCGACCTGGATCGTCGCCTCCGGGATCACCGGGTTCACCTTGCCCGGCATGATCGAGCTGCCCGGCTGGAGGTCGGGCAGGAAGATCTCCCCGAGGCCGGTCCGCGGTCCCGAGCCCATCCAGCGCAGGTCGTTGGCGATCTTCACCAGGCCGACGGCGATGGTCTTGAGCTGGCCCGAGCCCTCGACGAGCGCGTCGCGCGAGCTCTGCGCCTCGAAGTGGTCGCGGGCCTCCGAGAGGGGCAGCCCGAGCTCCCCGGCCAGCTTCTCGATGATCTTCGCGGCGAACCCGGGCGGGGTGTTGATGCCGGTGCCGACGGCGGTGCCGCCCAGCGGGAGCTCGCCGATGCGGGGGAGCGAGGCCTGCAGCCGCTCGACGCCGTAGCGGACGGCCGCCGCGTAGCCGCCGAACTCCTGGCCGAGGGTGACCGGCGTGGCGTCCATGAGGTGGGTGCGGCCGCTCTTGACGACCTCGGCGAACTCGGTGGCCTTGCGCTCGAGCGAGGCGGCCAGGTGCTCCAGCGCGGGCACCAGGTCGTTGACGATCGCCGAGGTGGCGGCCACGTGGATCGCCGAGGGGAACACGTCGTTGGACGACTGCGACGCGTTGACGTGGTCGTTCGGGTGCACGGGCCGGCCGAGGGACTCGGTCGCGAGGGTCGCGATCACCTCGTTGGTGTTCATGTTGCTCGACGTGCCCGAGCCGGTCTGGAAGACGTCGATCGGGAAGTGCTCGTCCCAGTCGCCCCGGGCCACCGTCGCCGCGGCCTCCCCGATGGCGGCTGCGACCTCGGCGTCCAGCACGCCCAGGTCGGCGTTCACGCCGGCCGCGGCGCCCTTGATGGCCGCGAGCGCGCCGATGAGCGACCGCTCGATCGGAGTGCCGGAGATGGGGAAGTTCTCCACGGCGCGCTGCGTCTGCGCCCGCCACTTCGCCCAGGAGGGGACCCGCACCTCCCCCATGGAGTCGTGCTCGACGCGGTACTCCGCGCCGGGGCTGTCCGGACCGTCCTGTCGCTGGGCGGTGTCGGCAGGGGGCATGGCTGCGCTCCGGGTGGGGTGAGTGGGGTGGGTGCTCCGGGAGCGACCCTAGATGCCGCCCGCTGCCCCCTCCGGAGGAGGAGCCCCCGCGCCGTCCACCGCACGCGCTCCGCCGGCCGTACCGTTCGCCGACCACCGAGGCCGAGGAGCCCGCATGACCGACAGCCAGGGCACGTACGGACACGGCGACGCCGGGTACGGGACCTCCGGGTACGACGCCTCCGGGTATGCCGCCTCCGCCTATGCCGCCTCCGGGTACGGGACCTCCGGGTACGGCGCCCCCTCCGCGTATGCCCCGGCCGGGTACGCGGCCTCCGGGTACCCGGGCGCCGGGTACGGGGCCCCGGGGTCCGCGACTGCCGCGGCACCGGCGGTCCGGACCTCCCCCCTGCTCCTCGCGGCGGCCGGCGCCGGCGTGCTCGTGGTCGGCGCGGCCGTGGCCGCGGCGGTGGCCGGGGCGATCCTCTCGTCGCAGGCCGACGACGTCGGCCGGGAGATCGGCGCCGAGCTCGGCCGCGCGCAGACCGAGCAGATGGACCAGCTCATGGAGGACGCCCTGGCCATGGACCCGTACGGCCTGGACCCCTACGGCATGGACCCCTTCGGCATGGACCCCCATGCCCTCGACCCGTATGCGTCCGGTGGCGCCCTGGGCCCGGTGGAGCAGTTCCCGCCGGTGGAGCCGGGGCAGCTCGGACCGGACCCGGTCCTCGACGGATACGCCGCGGAGTGCTTCGCCGGGGACCTCCAGGCATGCGACGACCTCTGGTTCGAGTCGCCCCCGCTGTCGGACTACGAGGAGTACGCCGCGACCTGCGGCGGCCGGGTCAAGATCTACGCCGCACCGGTGTGCACCACGCTCGAGTGAACCCGTCGCCGCGGCGCTGGCTGCGGCTGCACGTGTGTCTGCGTCTGTGTCTGCGGGTGCGGCTGTGGTTGCGGCACCAGCGACCCGCAAGTCCCCTGCAACCGCTACCGCCGACGATCCCTCCGGGTCGCTACCGTGGCCCGCTCGTGGCCGTCGCACGGGGTGCTGCTGCGCACTGACGGCGCCACGGCCTGTCGTGCCCTGTCAGCCTTCGCTCGAGGAGTCCGCACCATGTCTCAGCCGCCGTATCCGCCTCCGGGTGGCTCCGACCCCTCCGGCCAGCAGCCGGGCCAGCAGGGCTGGGGCCAGCAGCCCGGCCAGGGCGCCAACGAGCCCACGCAGCAGTTCGGCCAGCCCGACTACGGGCAGCCGCAGTACGGCCAGCAGCCGGGCCAGGGCGGGCACGAGCCCACGCAGCAGTTCGGTCAGCCCGAGTACGGCCAGCCCCAGTACGGCCAGCAGCCGGAGTACGGCCAGCCCCAGTACGGCCAGCAGCCCCAGTACGGGCAGCCGGAGTACGGCCAGCCGCAGTACGGCGGCCCCGGTGGCCCGGGCGGTCCCGTTCCGCCCGGGGGCTACGGCCCCGGGCAGGGCGGGTCCTCCGGCGGTGGCCGGGGCAAGCTGATCGCGATCATCGCCGCGGTCGTCGTCGTGCTGGCCGGTGCCGGTGTCGGCCTGTTCTTCCTGCTCAAGGACGACGACGGCGGCGGGAACACGGCCACGCCGCCCACCACCTCGTCCTCCTCGTCCTCCTCGTCGTCCAGCAGCAGCTCCAGCTCCTCCTCGTCGAGCTCGGCCCCGGTCGACTGCGAGGAGCCGTCGGGCAGCGGGTCGTCGGGCGTGCCTGCGCCCGAGTCGCCGTGCGACATCACCGAGGCCGACCCGGAGGGCACCTTCCTGCCGCTGGCGATCGACTGCGCCGACGAGGACTGGGCCTCCTGCGACGACCTCTGGGCCGCGACCCCGGTGGACTCGGACTGGGAGCAGTACGGCGGCACCTGCGGTGGCCGCGTCGAGTACGAGGGCGGCGGCACGTGCGAGCAGCGGCTCGGCGAGGGTGGCGGCACGACCGGCACCCCGAGCACGCCGAATGCCGACCTGCCCGCTGCCGGTCCGCCGCCCACCGGCGCACCGGCCGAGCTGCAGCCGTTCATCGACGCCTGCCAGAACGGTGAGATGTTCGGGTGCGACGCGCTCCGCGGCGCGGAGGGTGCGGCCGGCTTCGAGGCCGTCTACCAGTACGGGGTCACCTGCGGTGGGCGCAATGCGCCGAACACCGACCAGTACTGCCTGGAGCTCTACCCGGGCAGCTGACCCGCTCGGCACACCGACGTCCCGCCGCCCCGGTCCTCCCGGGACGGCGGGACGTCCGTGTGCACGGACCCCGGGGGGATCGCAGCCCACGGGGGTCACTCCCGTGACCCGGCGATGCTGGTAGCGACACGGAGCGCCACATAGCATCCGGACGCCACGACCGGTCGTGAGCGAGTTCCCCCGTGATCCGAGGAGTCCGCACCATGTCTCAGCCGCCGTATCCGCCTCCGGGCGGCTCTGACGCCTCGGGTCAGCAGCCCCCGCACCAGGGTTGGGGGCAGCAGCCGGGCCAGGACGGACCTCAGGAGGAGCCCACCCAGCAGATCGGTCAGCCGGCCCCCCCGACGCAGCAGTTCCAGGCCGGCCAGTACGGGCAGCCCGGCGAGCGGGACGAGACCGCCCAGTTCGGTCAGCCCGACTACGGGCAGCCGCAGTACGGCCAGCAGTCCGGGTACGGACAGCCGCAGTACGGGCAGCCGGAGTACGGCCAGCAGCCCCAGTACGGACAGCCCGAGTACGGCCAGCCGCCGTACGGCCAGCAGCCCCAGTACGGGCAGCCCCAGTACGGGCAGCCCCAGTACGGCCAGCCCCAGTACGGCGGTCCTGGCGGCCCGGGTGGTCCCGTTCCCCCGCCCGGCGGCTACGGCGGCCCGGGGGGCTCCTCCGGCGGTGGCAGCGGCAAGCTGATCGCGATCATCGTCGCGGTGGTCGTCGTGCTGGCCGGTGCCGGTGTCGGCCTGTTCTTCCTGCTCAGGGACGACGACGGCGGCGGGGACACGGCCACGCCGACCACCACCTCGTCGTCCTCGTCCTCCTCGTCGTCCAGCAGCGGCTCCGCCTCCTCGTCCTCGGGCTCGGCCCCGGTCGACTGCGAGGAGCCCTCGGGCAGCGGGTCGGCGGGCGTGCCCGAC
The DNA here is from genome assembly GCF_019799925.1 of Blastococcus sp. CPCC 205250. Lineage (GTDB taxonomy): Bacteria > Actinomycetota > Actinomycetes > Mycobacteriales > Geodermatophilaceae > Trujillonella. The sequence goes on from NZ_JABGCG010000001.1 coordinate 357,880, forward strand.
CCCGAGTCGCCCTGCGACATCACCGAGGAGGACCCCGACGGCGAGCTGCTCCCGCTCGCCGAGGACTGCGCGGCCGAGGACTGGGAGGCCTGCGACGACCTGTGGCTGGCCAGCCCGATCGACTCCGACTGGGAGACCTACGGCGCGACCTGCGGTGGCCGCAACGCCGAGTCGCCGGGCCAGTGCGTGGCCACCTACGAGGAGGGCGCGACCAGCTCGGGCGGCGGGGGCGGAGGCGGCACCCCGGGCGGCGCGATCCCGCCGGCGACGATCCCGCCGACCGGCCTGGGCACCGACCCGGCGCTGGACCAGCTCGCGCAGGCCTGCTACGACGGCGACATGGCCACGTGCGACGACCTGTACTTCGCCGCGGAGTCCGGGTCGCTCTACCGGCGCTACGCCGACACCTGCGCCGGCCGCCAGCCGGAGGGCACCGGCGAGCTCTGCCGGGTCAACTTCCCGGGCTGACCCCGACCGGACGGCACACGCGACGGGAGCGGCGCGGCACCTCGCACGAGGTGCCGCGCCGCTGTCGTCCCGGGCCGGGCGGCTCTACGGTCGGGACGTGCCCGAGGACCCGCTCCCGACCCCCGTCCGCGCCTCCGACGCCGACCGCGAGGCGGTGGTCGCGCGGCTGCAGACCGCCCTGGCGGAGGGCCGCATCGACGTCGACGAGTTCGGCCAGCGCGCCGGCGCCGCGCACGGGGCGGTGACCACCGGGCAGCTCGCCGAGCTGGTGGCCGACCTGCCCGGTGCGGCGCCGGCGGCCGCCGAGGTGGAGGTGGTCGGCGTCCACCGCGCCGAGCGGGTGACGTCGTTCTTCGGCGACGTCGTCGTCTCGGGGACGGCGGGGCTGCCGCAGGCCGTCGCGACCGTGTTCGGCGACATCCGGCTGGACCTGCGCGGCATGCGCACCACCGCCGACCGGGTGGAGCTGAACCTGGGCGCCGTCTTCGGCGACGTGGTGGTCATCGTCGACGAGGGGGTGGACGCCGAGCTGAGCGGCTGGACGTTCTTCGGGGACAAGCGGACCGAACTGGCGCCGGTGCCCCGTGCGCCGGGCACCCCGCGAGTGGTGGTCAGCGCCCGGACCGTCTTCGGTGACCTGCGGCTGCGCAGCCTGAGGCCGGGGGAGCCGGTCAGCCGGTGGCGGGCGCACCTCGACCGGTTCTCCTCCCGGCACCGGCGCTGAGCGGCCGGTGCTGCCGGGGGTCCCCCGGTCAGGCCCCGCTGTCGTGGCGGTCGAAGGGGACCGCCGAGTAGGCGCGCAGCTTCTCCAGCGAGTGCAGGCTGTCGATCATCCGGATGGTGCCCGAGCGCGACCGCATGACCAGCGACTGCGTGGTGCAGCCGCCGGCCCGGTACTGCACACCGCGCAGCAGCTCGCCGTCGGTCACGCCGGTGGCCACGAAGAAGACGTCGCCGGCGACGAGGTCGTCGATGGACAGCACCCGGTCGAGGTCGTGGCCGGCGTCGATCGCCTTCTGCCGCTCCTCGTCGTCCTTGGGCCACAGCCGGCCCTGCAGCGCACCGCCCATGCACTTGAGCGCGCAGGCCGCGATGATCCCCTCGGGGGTCCCGCCGATGCCCAGCAGCATGTCCACGCCGGTGCCCTCGCGGGCCGCGGCGATGGCGCCGGCGACGTCGCCGTCGCTGATGAACTTGATGCGCGCGCCCGCCTCGCGGACCTCCTGCACGAGCTGCTCGTGCCGCGGCCGGTCGAGGATGCAGACGGTCACGTCGCCCACCGAGCAGTGCTTGGCCTTGGCCACCCGGCGGACGTTCTCCGCGACCGGCACGGTGATGTCGACGACGTCGGCGGCGGACGGGCCGACGGCGATCTTCTCCATGTAGAAGACGGCGGAGGGGTCGTACATCGCGCCGCGGTCGGCCACGGCCATCACCGAGATGGCGTTGGGCATGCCCTTGGCCATGAGCGTCGTGCCGTCGACCGGGTCGACCGCCACGTCGGTCTCCGGGCCGTAGCCGTCGCCGACCTGCTCGCCGTTGTAGAGCATGGGCGCCTCGTCCTTCTCGCCCTCCCCGATGACGACCACGCCGCGCATGCTCACCGTGCCGATCAGGGCGCGCATCGCGTCGACCGCCGCGCCGTCCCCGCCGTTCTTGTCACCGCGCCCGACCCAGCGTCCGGCGGCCATCGCCCCGGCCTCCGTCACCCGCACCAGCTCGAGCGCCAGGTTCCGGTCGGGAGCCGGCCGGTTGGCCAGGAAGGTGCTCGCGCGGTTGGTCGGGTGCGGCTGGCCATCGGGGAGCGGCAGGGACACATGACCTCCAGGAGAAAGGACCTCGTCCTGCCCGCCCTCAGTCAGCTCAGGGCGGGACCCGCGACGAGGCCGTGTGACCGAGCACTCCACGGACGACGGGCGGTGGAGCGGGGAGCTGTGCTGCGATCCTAGGGGTATGAGCACAGCGGGCCCTCCGGACCAGCACCAGCAGCCCGCCCCCGAGGAGCTGCCGCCCCCGGCCCCGTCGGCCGTCGAGCGGGCCAACCGGATGAGTGCCGCGAACATGCTCCGGTCGCTCGCGCCGCTGGTGGTGATCTGCCTGGCGATCGTCGGGTGGCTGGCCTTCGTGCGCGGCGACGTCGACCCGGTGCGGGAGGTCGACGCGTCGGGCAGCATCCGCTCGGCCGCCCAGAGCGCCGCCTACGAGCTCGAGGCGCCCACCGAGCTGCCGGAGGGCTACCGCGCCACGGACACCGACGTCGAGGCGCAGTCCGGCGGCGCGGTGACCCTGGGCGTGGACTACTCCACGCCGTCGGAGGACTACGCGCTCTTCCTGACCAGCGACGACCCCGACGCGACCGCGGTGAGCGACGTGCTGGGCGGCGCCGAGCCCGCCGACACGGTGGACATCGGTGGCCGGGAGTGGACCCGGTCGACCACGCAGGAGGGCGAGCCGGTCCTGCACCGGGAGTCCGACGGGGTGACGGTGCTGGTCACCGGCGACGCCGACGACGGGGAGCTGGAGACGATCGCCGCGGCCGTGCGCCCGGTGGTCACCACCTGAGAATGTGGTCCACGTCACGACTTGGTGACGCTGCGGTGCGCCGCGCCGTGTGACAGGTGGGGCTGGCGGGACTCTCATCGCCCCGGCCCCGGCAGGACGTCCAGGGCCACCGTCTCAGTCAGGAGACCGGCGTGAACGGATACGGCGTGTGCCGCGGCGGCGACCACCGGGCGCCCAGGGACGGCGGGTCGTGCCCCTGCGGCATGGTCACCCGCATCCCCGCCCGGCGGCCGGCGCCCGAGCCCCTGGGTGCGGACGTGCTCGCACTGCTCGAGCGGTGCCTGCGCGACGGGCCCGGCGGCCTGGACCCGGTCGCGTCCGGGCTGCTGCGCGAGCGCGCCGCCCAGCTCCTCGCGGCGCTGGACCCGGCCGCCCTCGCCGGCCGCGTGGCGGACGCGGCCTGACTACCGCTGGTCGTCGGCCGGAGCGGCGGCCGCCAGCCGCTCCCGGGCGCGGTCCAGCCAGTGCTGGCAGAGCTCGGCGAGCTGCTCGCCGCGCTCCCACAGGGCCAGCGACTCCTCGAGCGTGAGCCCGCCGGCCTCCAGCCTCCGCACGACCTCGGCGAGCTCCTCGCGGGCCTGCTCGTAGGTCGTGGTCGGCGCCGCGTCGTCGGCGCGGGTGTCCTCGTCGGGGGTGCTCACGGCTGCCCATCCTCCCTGGCGACGCGGACGGGCAGTCGGCCGCCGGCCACCCGCACCGTGAGCCGCTCGTCGTCGCCCACCTCGGCGGGGTCCCGGACCAGGGCGCCGTCGGCGCGCTGCACCACCGCGTAGCCGCGCTCCAGGGTGGCGGCGGGGGAGAGGGCGGCCACCCGGGCGCGGGCGTGCTCCAGGTCGCGCTCGGCGCCTTCCACGCGGTGGGTGAGCGTGCGCAGCGCACGGTGCCGCAGCGCGGTGACGTCGTCCGCGCGGCCGTGGAGCATCCGCTCCGGAGCGGCGAGCACCGGCCGGCTGCGCACCCCCTCGAGCCACCGCTCCTGCTGCTCCAGCCGGCCGGTGAGCACCGAGCGGGCGCGCGCCCGGAGGGCGGACACGAGCCGGCTCTGCTCGCCGATCTCGGGCACCACCCGGTGCGCGGCGTCGGTCGGGGTCGCGGCGCGGACGTCGGCGACGTGGTCGACGAGGGTCGTGTCGGTCTCGTGCCCCACCGCGGTCACCACGGGCGTGCGGCAGGCGGCGATCGCGCGGACCAGGCCCTCGTCGGAGAACGGCAGGAGGTCCTCCACCGACCCGCCGCCGCGGGCGATGACGATCACCTCGACGGCCGGGTCCCGGTCCAGCCGCTGCAGGCCCTCGATGACCGAGCCGGCGGCCATCGGCCCCTGCACGAGGGAGTGCTGGACGGCGAAGCGGACGGCAGGCCAGCGGCGCCGGGCGGTGACCAGCACGTCGCGCTCGGCGGCGCTGTCCTTGCCGGTGACCAGGCCGACGACGCCCGGGGCGAAGGGCAGCGGCCGCTTCCGGGCGGCGTCGAACAGGCCCTCGGCGGTGAGCAGCCGGCGGATCCGCTCGATGCGGGCCAGCAGCTCGCCGAGCCCGACCGCGCGGATCTCCGTGGCGCGCAGCGAGAACGAGCCGCGGGCGATGTAGTAGTCGGGTCGCGCCCGGACGATCACCCGGGCGCCCTCGGCCAGCTCCAGGCCCGGGCGGTCGGCCACGTCGCGGGAGCAGGTGACCGGCACCGACAGGTCGGCGGCCGGGTCGCGCAGGGTCAGGAAGACGGTGGCCGCGCCCCGGCGGGAGAGCTGGGCGACCTGGCCCTCGACCCAGACCTCACCGAGCCGGCCGATCCACTCGGCGACCTTGCGGGCCACCGTGCGGACCGGCCACGGTGCCTCCGGCGACGACGGGCTGGTCATGCCGGGAAGGTTGCCACGTGTGTCCGACCGTCTCTCGGCCCCGTCCCGGGCACCGCGAGGGGATAGGGAGGACGCCGGTCCTCGTCGCCCGCGACCACGACGGCGCCGGTGCCCCTCCCGGGGCCCCGGCGCCGAGCGCTCACATGCCGCGCGGGGCCAGCGGGCTGGACTCGACGGCCTGCCGCTCCAGCTTCTCCAGGCGGTTGCGCAGCATCCGCACGAACGGCTCGCGGGCGCGGGTGGCCTCCTCGTAGGCGACCAGGTCCGAGACGGTGGACAGCTGGTAGCCGCGGAGCCGACCGCGCAGCTGGGCGACGGTCCAGTCGTCGTACCCGGCGATGGGGGAGGAGGCGGCGGCCGGCGAGCCGGACGCCCCACCGTCGGCCTCGGAGCTGTCGTCGGAGCCGGCCCCGGAGGTGGTGTCCGCGCCGTCGTCGGCGGTGGTGTCGGTGTCGGTGTCGGTGCTGCTGGCGGTGGTGGCGGCGGCGACCGGGGTGCCGCCCTCGTCGACCGCGGTCACCGTGTCGTCAGCGGCGTCGGTGGTGCCCTCCGCGGCGCCGTCGTCGGTGGTGCCCTCGGCGGCGCCGTCGGCGTCGGCCTCGGTCACCGGGGCCACGCCGGGGTCGGCGGGCTCGAGGTCGGCAGCGCTCTCCGGCGCGGCGATCGCCTCGTCGGTGACCGTGGCCTCGACGGTCTCGACCTCACCGTCGGGGCTGAGGACGTCGACCTCGGTGACCTCGGCGCCGACGTCCGGGACGCCGTCGACCTCGCCGAACGGGGAGCCGCCGGGGTCGGCCGGGACGCCGGGGACGTCCTCGGTGCCGTCGGTCTCCAGGAGGGCGGACTCCAGCGCGTCCTCGGGGGTGAGCACGGCCTCGGCGTCGGCCAGCCCGGCGGCCTCGTCGAGCGCCGCCACCTGGTCGGTGATGTCCTGCAGGGTCTCGACGACCTCGTCGGGGTCGGACACGGCGGCCAGGCCGGAGACCTCGTCGTCCACCAGGGAGCCCCCGGTGACCGCGTCGGTCTCGTCGAGCGCCGCGGCGGTGTCCTCGACGGCCAGGTCGCCCTCGTCGACGGTCGCGCGGTCGAACGCGGAGGCGCGGGCGGAGGACCGCGCGGAGGGGGCGTCGAGGTCGACGTCGTCGTCGTCGTCGAAGGTGGCCAGGCCGGGCTCGTCCGCACCGCGGATCCCGGTGAGCGCCTCGTCGCCTCGGGCGACCAGTCCCGCCCACTGCTGCTGGACCTTCAACGCGGTCTGCATCGCCAGGCCGATGACGCGCACGGGGAGCCCGGGCAGCGTCTCGGGCAGCTTGCGGGCCTCGTCGAGGACGGTGGCGGCGAGTCCGACGTATGCGCGGATGGGCTCGGGGATCTGACGCGACATGCCTGCAAGGGTGCCGCAGCTCGGCGTGTCCGGCAGCCCGACCGGGGCCCAAGCACCCGGTCGGGGCATGAGTTCCGTCACGGCGCCCCCCGGGCCACCTGCACGGGCCCGCCTCGAGCCGGCGAGCGGCGGGGGCCTGGTGCGTCCGGTCTCTACCATGAGGTCATGGCTGATCAGCGCGGACGCGTCCTGCTCGCGGACCCCCGGGGCTACTGCGCCGGCGTCGACCGCGCGGTGGTCGCCGTCGAGCGGGCGCTGGAGATCCACGGCGCCCCCGTCTACGTCCGCAAGCAGATCGTCCACAACAAGCACGTGGTCGCGACGCTCGAGCGGCGCGGGGCGGTGTTCGTCGACGAGACCGACGAGGTGCCCGAGGGCTCGGTCGTCGTCTTCAGTGCGCACGGGGTCTCCCCGGCGGTGCACGAGGAGGCGGCGAACCGCTCGCTGCGCACGATCGACGCGACCTGCCCGCTGGTGACCAAGGTGCACTCGGAGGCCAAGCGCTTCGCGAAGGACGACTTCGACATCCTGCTGATCGGCCACCGCGGGCACGAGGAGGTCGAGGGCACCTCCGGCGAGGCCCCGGCCCACATCCAGCTCGTCGACGGCGCCGACGACGTGGCCAACGTGCAGGTCCGCGATCCCGACAAGGTCGTGTGGCTGTCGCAGACGACGCTCTCGGTCGACGAGACGCTGGCGACGGTCGACGCGCTGCGCGACCGCTTCCCCACGTTGCAGTCCCCGCCCAGCGACGACATCTGCTACGCCACGCAGAACCGGCAGCAGGCCGTGAAGCTGATGGCGCCCGGCTGCGACCTGGTCATCGTCGTGGGCTCGACCAACTCGTCGAACTCCGTGCGCCTGGTCGAGGTGGCGCTCGAGGCCGGTGCCCGCAGCTCGTACCTGGTCGACTACGCCGCCGAGCTCGACCCGGCCTGGCTGGAGGGCGTGTCCACGGTCGGGGTCACCAGCGGCGCCTCGGTGCCCGAGGTGCTCGTCGACGAGGTGCTCGACTGGCTGGCGGAGCGCGGCTACGGCGACGTGGAGACGGTCAAGGCCGCTGAGGAGCGCCTCGTGTTCGCCCTGCCGCACGAGCTGCGCCAGCGCCGGACCACCGCCGAGTGACCGCTCCCTGACAGACCGAAGGGCCCCTCCCGGGAGACCGGGAGGGGCCCTTCGTCGTCAGGGGATGCGTCAGCGCCGGGCGGCCCAGCGGATCAGCGCGAGCACCAGCGCGGTGCCGGTGGCCGCGGCCATGGCGGTGAAGCCCTGGCCGAGGGCCAGCTCGCCGGCGAGCTTGGCGACGACCTCCTTGATGCTGTCCCCGTCGGCGCGGTGCACGAACTGCACGATGCCGACGACGGCCAGGTACACCAGGGGCGGCGCCACGAGCAGCGTGGTGAGGTCGCGGCGGCGGACCAGCAGGGTGGCCAGGGCGGTGGAGCCCACCAGGCCGGCCATCGTGAGGATGCCCAGCTGCAGGCTGCCGATGGCGTCGACCATCGCCGCGGCGAGCGTGACGGCGAGGACGCCGAGCACGGCGAGGACGCCGCGCAGCCGGCTGCCGGTCTCCGGGACCTCCGGCTGGGCGTGCCGGCGGGCGCCGCGGGGCTCCCGCTCGCTGCCGAGCTGGCCGGCGTCGTCGAGGTCGGGGCGGGCGCGCCGGCGGTCGGCGTCCGGCCCGGCGAGGCTCGCCGACGACCGGGGGTAACCGGGGACGACGCGGCCGGAGTCGCCGTGCCCGCGCGGGGCGGGAGCGCGGTCGGCGGCGCGGTCGGGAGTGCGGTGGGGGGCGGGCGCGGCCGGCACGGCGGGCCGCTGCACGGGACGGCTCGAGCCGGCGGGGCGCTGCACCGGAGCGGAGGGCCGGGCAGCGGCGCCGGAGCGGCCGTGGGAGGGCAGCGGGGGCAGGGGCGGCAGCGGGGGGCGGGCCGGACGGCTCCCGTGCGGGGTCCCGGGACCGCCGGTGGACCGATCGGTGCGAGCGCCGGTCTCCCGCCAGGTGTCGGCAGTGCTGACCGATGCCATGGCGCACCTCCCGTCGGGTTCGCGGGCAGCCCGGGGAGAGGCGCCCATCGTCAGGAGGAACGGTAGCGAGCCAGGCGCGTCTTCGGTGGCAGGGATCGCCCGACGCGCGTGGGCAACTTGTGCCCAAGTGAGCGGCCCGCGCTGACCATCCTGCGTGGACGGCGAGGCGGCTGTGACGCGGCGTGACGGACGCGCACGGTGGGGCGCTTGGCCGCGGACTCAGCCCCCGGTGCCGTCGCGGCTGTCGAGGTGTCCGGGTGCGACGTCGTCGTGGGGGACCGGCGGGCGCAGGGCGCGCACGGTGGCCTCGATGGGTGCGGGTGTGGGGACCTCGGACTCGGCGACGCCGATCTCGTCGAAGCGGCGGGCGGCGGTGAGCACCGACCGCTCGTAGGAGCCGACCGTGTCGTTGTAGCGGGCCATCGCGGTGCCCAGTGCCGAGCCCAGCCGCGTGAGGTGGCCCGACAGCGTGGTCAGCCGGGCGTGCAGCCGGCGCCCGACCTCGAGCACCTGGTCGGCGTCGCGGGCCAGCCGCTCCTGGCGCCAGGAGTAGGCGACCGTGCGCAGCAGGGCGAGCAGCGTGCTGGGCGTGGCCAGGACGACGTCACGGGCGAAGCCGTACTCGAGCAGGCCCGGCTCGGCCTCCAGCGCGGTGGTGAGGAAGCCGTCGGAGGGCACGAACAGGACGGTGAACGGCGCGGCCGGGCGGAAGGCCGTCGGGTAGCGGCGGGCGGCGAGCGCGTCGACGTGGGCGCGCAGCTGGCGGGCATGGGTGGCCACCCGCTCGGTGCGGACCGCGACGTCCTCGGCCTGGACCGCCTCGATGTAGCCGGTGAACGGCACCTTGGCGTCGACCACGACCTGCCGGCCGTCGGCCAGGGTCACCACGAGGTCGGGGCGCACGCCGGCGCCGGCGTCGTTGGTGCCGGAGGGCTGCTCGACGAAGTCGCAGTGCTCCAGGAGACCGGCCACCTCGACGACCCGGCGCAGCTGCACCTCACCCCAGCGCCCGCGCACGTGGGGGGTGCGCAGCGCGGTGACCAGTGCGGCGGTCTCCTGCCGCAGCTGTGCCGAGGTCAGGCCGACCGTGCCCATCTGCTCGCGCAGCTCCCCGTGCGCGGTGGCCCGGTCGCGCTCGATGCCGGCCAGCAGCCGGTGCAGGTGGTCCAGCGACTCGTGCACCGGCTCCAGCCCGGCGTCGGCCGGGCGGCGGCGGGCCAGGAGTGCGACGACCCCCAGGGTGACCGCGGTGGCCAGCAGCGCGCCCAGCAGCAGGCCGAGCAGGAGGGAGGCGGCGTCCACGTCCCGCAGGGTGCATCACCCCACCGACGAAACCGCGGAGGCCGGTCGGTTCACGCGGGGACGGCGACCTGCTGCGGCGAGTGCCGGGCCTCGTGGTCGAGCAGCCAGCGCTTGACGTCGGTCCCCCAGCGGAAGCCGCCCATGCCCCCGTCGGAGCCCATCACCCGGTGGCACGGCACGAACAGCGCGGCGGCGTTGCGGGCGCAGGCGTTGGCGGCGGCGCGGATCGCCGCGGGCCGGCCGCAGCGGGCGGCGAAGGCGGCGTAGGTGTCGGGCCGGCCGGCGGGCACCGTGCGCAGCACCTCCCACGCCTCGGTCAGGAAGGGCCCGGACCGCTGCTGCACGACGACGTCGTCGATGACGCCGACCTCGCCGGCGTGGAAGGCCTCGACGACCTCGAGGACGGGCAGGTCGCCGCCGGGTGCCACCGCGTCCGGGCGCAGCGAACGGTGGATGACGGGCAGCAGGTCGCCGACGTCGGCGGTCCAGCCGCCGGCCAGGACGACGTCGGCGCCGTCGGGACCCTCGGTGACGACGACGGTGAACGGCCCGGGCGGGGTGGACAGGGTGGCGAACCGGGCAGGGCGGGCGGGGGAGGGAGTCACGAGGCGCTCCGATCGGTGAGGTCGGGCAGGGGAGGCGGCAGGGGACGGGTGAACAGGGACGGCACGGCCAGCGCCCACAGGTGCAGCACGGCGTAGGAGCGCCACGGCCGCCAGCGGACGGCGGCGTCGGCGTCGGAGCTGCCGAGGGTGGCCAGGGAGCGGCGCAGGGCGAGGTCGCCGGGCAGCCAGACATCGGGGTCGGCCAGCCCGCGCAGCCCGACGAGGGCCGCCGTCCACGGGCCGATGCCGGGGACGGCGAGCAGCGACCGGGCGGCCTCCTCGCGGTCGGCACCGGGGTCGAGGACGACGTCGCCGGCGGTGAGCGCGGTGGCCAGCGCGGTGACCGTGCGGCGGCGGGCCCCGGTCAGGCCCACCGCGGAGAGGTCGGCGCCGGCGAGCGCCTCCGGCCGCGGGAACGCGTGCGTCAGCGTGCCGACCGGGTCGGGCAGCGGTGCGCCGGCCAGCGGCAGCAGCCGGGCGGTCAGGGTGCGGGCGCCGGCCACCGAGACCTGCTGGCCGAGCACCGCGCGGACGGCGCACTCGGCGGCGTCGGGGGAGGCGGGCACCCGCCGGCCCGGCGCGGCGGCCACCAGCGGCGCGAGGGCCGGGTCGGCGCCCAGCACGTCGTCGACGGCCGTGGGGTCGGCGTCGAGGTCCAGCAGCCGCCGGCAGCGGGCGACGGCGGCGCCGAGGTCGCGCAGCTGCGCCAGCCGCAGGCGGGCGGTGACGGCACCGTCGGCGGGGGAGAGGTGGACGACGGCCGGTCCGTGCGGGAGGTCGAGCACGCGGGAGAACGTCGTCCCGTCCCACTCCTCGAGGCCCGGCACGGCGTGCGCGCCCAGGAACAGCAGCACCTCGGCGGCGTCGAACGGCGGGCGGGCGGCCAGCCGCACGGTGAGCTCGCCGGGGGCGCCGGCCTCCGCTCCCGGGCGGCGCCGGCGCAGGTCGGTCGGCGTCGTGGCGAAGACCTCGCGCACCGTGTCGTTGAACTGCCGGATGCTGGCGAAGCCGGCGGCGAAGGCGACGTCGGCGACCGGGATCGCGGTCGTCTCCAGCAGCACCCGCGCGGTCTGCGCCCGCTGCGCACGGGCGAGGGCGAGCGCGCCGACACCGAGCTCGCCGACCAGGTGCCGGTGCAGCTGACGCTCGGAGTACCCCAGTCGTGCGGCCAACCCCGGGACGCCGGAGCGCTCGACCTCGCCGTCGGCGATCAGCCGCATGGCGCGGGCGACGACGTCGGCACGGGCGTCCCACTCCGGCGAGCCGGGCACCGCGTCGGGGCGGCAGCGCCGGCACGCCCGGTAGCCGGCGGACTGGGCGCCGGCGGCGGTGGCGAAGAAGGAGACGTTGGCCGCCAGGGGGGTACGGGCCGGGCACGAGGGGCGGCAGTAGATGCGCGTCGTGCGCACCGCGGTGAAGAACCACCCGTCGAACCGGGCGTCCCGGCTGGCCACCGCGCGGTAGCAGCGCTCGTGCTCCAGGGAGGCCGTCATGGGACCCAGCCTGCCAGCCCGGGACGACGGCCACTGGCGGGAAACGGACGCCGCCGTGGAGGGCCTGGGTCAGCGGCCGATCAGCACCGCGATCCCGTCGAGGACCCGTGCCAGACCGAACTCGAAGGCCCGGTCCGCCGGGTAGCCGCCGAGCTCGGGGCCGGAGACCGGTCCCACCCGCGCGGCCGTGGGGTAGCGCCCGGGGTCGAAGACCCGCTCGATGTGCGGCTCGGTCGCCTGCCACCACTCGAGCTCGGTCATGCCGCTCTCCTGCTCGGCCGCCGACTTCTCGTGCAGCCCGGTGACGGTGCCGCGGACGAAGCCGGTGACCGACATGACCACCAGCTCCATCTCGACCTCGCCGAGGCCGAGCCCGTCGACGGCGGCCAGCTCGGTGTCGTACTTGGCCATGAGGTTCGGCCCGAGGATCGGCCGGCCGGTGCCCACCTGTGCCGCCCACGGGTGGCGGACGAACAGGTCCCAGTTCGCCTGCGCCACGGTGGTCAGCCGGGCCCGCCAGTCGCCGGCGGGCGGGTCGGCGTAGAGCTCCCCGAGCACCGCGTCGTACATCAGCGCGACCAGCTCGCCCTTCCCCGGCACGTGCGTGTACAGGGTCATCGCGCCCACACCGAGCTCCGCGGCGACCCGGCGCATCGACAGCGCGGCCAGCCCGTCGGCATCGGCGAGCCGGACCGCCGTGGCGATGATCCGGTCGAGGTCCAGGCGGGGCTGCGGTCCGCGCCGGGGGCCGGTCCCGGGCTTGCGCCAGAGCAGCGCCATGGTCGCAGCGATGTCCCCGCCGCCCACTCCCGTCGTCATGGGACCCAGCCTCTCCCATCCGTCCCGGCGTCCTTGCGGAACTATCTCCGTACAGCGTACGTTGTCCGCCGTCGAGAACAACGTACGGCGTACGGAGGTAGCTCGGTGGAGGCAGCGGTACAGGTGCGGGGTCTGACGAAGCGGTACGGCGACCGGGTGGTCCTGGACGGGGTGGACCTCGACGTGGCGTCCGGCTCGGTGTGCGCCCTCCTGGGGCCCAACGGCGCGGGCAAGACGACGACGGTGCGGGTGCTCACCACCCTGCTGCGGCCCGACGGTGGCCGGGTCGAGGTGGCGGGCGTGGACGTGCGGGCACATCCGCGGGAGGTCCGGCGGCGGATCGGGCTGGTCGGTCAGCAGCCCGCGGTCGACGACGTGCTCGGCGCGCGGGAGAACCTCGTGCTGTTCTCCCGGCTGCACCACCTGGACCGCCGCGCGGCCCGGCGGCGCGCGGGCGAGCTGCTCGAGCTGGTCGGCCTCGCCGACACCGGCAGCAAGCCGGTCCGGCAGTTCTCCGGCGGGATTCGCCGCCGGCTCGACATCGCCGCGGGGCTGGTCCTCGCGCCGCAGGTGCTGTTCCTCGACGAGCCGACCACCGGGCTGGACCCGGCCGGCCGGCGGGACGTGTGGGAGGCGGTCCGGGCGCTCGTCGCCGGGGGCACCACCGTCCTGCTGACCACGCAGTACCTGGAGGAGGCCGAGCAGCTCGCCGACGACGTGTGCGTCCTCGACGGCGGCCGGGTGGCGGCCCGGGGCACCCCGCGGGAGCTGACCGCGGCGGTCGGCGGCGACCGGCTGGAGCTGGTGGTCGACGACCCGGCGCGCGCGACCGAGGCGGCCGACCTCGCCGGGCGGGTCGCCTCGGGCCCGCCAGGCCCGCCCCCGCCCGTCCGGGGCACGCGGGTGACCGTGGCCGTGGCGCGCCGGCCCGGTGTGGTGGGCGACGTGGTGCGGGCGCTGGACGGCGCCGGGATCGGCGTCGACGACGTCCTGCTGCGCCCGGCCACCCTCGACGAGGCCTACCTGCGGATCACCGGACGTCCCGACCAGCGCACGGAGGTGCCGGCGTGACCGCGACGGCGCAGCTCCCGGCCCCGGCCCCCGTCGTCCCCGAGCGGGAAGGGTGGACCGGCCGCCTGCGGTGGGCGGTCGCCGACGCGCTCACGGTGACCGCCCGCGACGTCGCCCACTGGCGGCGCCAGCCGGGCGCCCTGCTGGTCGGGCTGCTGTTCCCCGTGCTGATGCTCGTGATGTTCCTGTACCTGCTCGGCGGCGGCATGGCCGTGCCCGGCGGCGGGAGTTACCGCGACTTCCTCGTCCCCGGCGTGCTCGGGCTGGCCGTCGTGTTCGGCCTCGAGGCGACCATGACCGCCGTCGTCACCGACGTCGGCCGCGGGATCACCGACCGGTTCCGGTCCATGCCCATGGCGCCGTCGGCGGTGGTCGCGGGCCGGTGCCTGGCCGACCTGGCGTCCTCGGCCCTGGGCCTGGCGGTCCTGGCACTGGCGGGGGTCCTGGTCGGCTGGCGGCCCGACGGGGTCGGACCCGCCGTCGCCGCCTTCGGCCTGCTGCTCCTGCTCCGGGTCGGCTTCCTGTGGTTCGGCATCTGGCTGGGGCTGCTCGTGCGGGATCCGGCGTCGGTCACCGCGGTGCAGATCCTGGTGTGGCCGTTCGCCTTCCTGTCCAACGCGTTCGTGGCCACGTCGACCATGCCGGGCTGGCTGGCGACGGTCGCGGAGTGGAACCCGCTGGCGGCCACGGTGACCGCCGTCCGCCGGCTCTCCGGCGACCCGGTCGGCACCGGGGGCGGCTGGGCGACCGAGCACGCGACGCTGCTCGCCGTCGTCTGGCCCGTCGTCCTGTCGGTGGTGTTCGCGACGCTGGCCGTGCGCCGCTGGCAGGGCCTGTCCCGGTGACCCGCTCACTTCCCGGCCCCGTGCCGGTCTCCCTCGCATCCCACCGACGGCAGGAGCAGCGTGTGACAGAGGACCAGGTCTTCGGGGCCATCGAGGTGCGCGGCGCGCGGGAGAACAACCTGCGCGACGTCTCGGTCGACATCCCCAAGCGGCAGCTGACCGTGGTCACGGGGGTGTCGGGGTCGGGGAAGTCGTCGCTGGTCTTCGACACCGTGGCCGCGGAGTCGCAGCGGCTGATCAACGAGACCTACTCGGCGTTCGTGCAGAACTTCCTGCCGCACTACGGCCGCCCTGACGTCGACTCGGTGCAAAACCTGTCGGCGGCCATCGTGGTCGACCAGGGCCGGATGGGTGCGAACGCCCGGTCGACGGTGGGGACGGCGACCGACGCGGCCGCCCTCCTGCGGATCCTCTACTCCCGCGCCGGCGAGCCCCGGGTGTTCCCGGCCTCCGCGCTGTCGTTCAACGACCCGGCCGGCATGTGCCCGGAGTGCGAGGGACTGGGCCGCTCGGCGCAGTGGGACCTCGACGAGCTCTTCGACAAGGACAGGAGCCTGGACGAGGACCCGATCCGCTTCCCCGGCAGCGCCAAGGGCTCCTGGCCCTGGACGATCATCGCCGAGTCCGGCTTCTTCGACGTGCACAAGAAGCTGCGCGACTACACCGACGAGGAGTGGCGGCAACTGCTCTACGGCGAGGAGGTCAAGCTCACCTACGGCAAGATGAACCTGACCTACCAGGGGCTGCTCGTCCGGATGAGCAAGTCGTTCCTGACCAAGGAGCTCGCCGAGCTGCAGCCGCACATCCGGGCGGCCGTCGAGCGGACGACGACCTCGGGACCGTGCGCGGCATGCGGCGGCACCCGGCTGGCCGAGGCCCCCCGGAACAGCCGGATCGACGGCGTGTCGATCGCCGACTGCGCCGCGATGCAGGTCGACGACCTCCTCGCCTTCGTCCGCGGGCTGGACCTCCCGCCGGTGAAGGGCGTGCTCGAGGCGCTGGCCGCGCTGCTCGGGGACCTCGTGCACATCGGGCTGGGGTACCTCTCCCTGGACCGCTCCACGTCGACACTGTCTGGTGGGGAGTCGCAGCGGGTGCGGATGGTGCGCCACCTCGGCTCGGCGCTGACCGACATCACCTACGTCTTCGACGAGCCGACCGTCGGCCTGCACGCCCACGACGTGCAGCGGCTCAACGCGCTGCTGCTGCGGCTGCGCGACAAGGGCAACACGGTGCTGGTCGTCGAGCACGAGCCGGAGACGATCCTGGTCGCCGACCACGTGATCGACGTCGGCCCGGGCTCGGGCACCGCGGGCGGGCAGGTCGTCTTCGAGGGCACGGTCGAGGGGCTGCGCCGCTCCGGCACGCTCACCGGCCGGCACCTGGACCGGCCGCGGCGGTCCGCGCGGGAGCCCCGGACCCCGACCGGGTCGCTGCGGATCGAGCACGCCCGGCTGCACAACCTCGACGACGTCACGGTGGAGATCCCCGCCGGCGTGCTCACCGTCGTCACCGGGGTCGCGGGCTCGGGGAAGAGCTCCCTGGTGCTGGGCGTCCTGCCGCGCCAGCACCCGGACGTCGTCGTCGTGGACCAGAAGCTGACCCGCGGCTCCAGCCGGTCCAACACCGCCACCTGGACCGGCATCCTCGAGCCGGTCCGCAAGGCCTTCGCCAAGGCCAACGGCGTCAAGCCCGCGCTGTTCAGCGCCAACTCCGAGGGCGCCTGCCCGCAGTGCAAGGGGTTGGGGCTGATCTACACCGACCTCGCGCACATGGACACCGTCGCCACGGTCTGCGAGGCCTGCGAGGGGCGCCGGTTCACCGACGAGGTGCTGCGGTACACGCTGCGCGGCCGCGACATCAGCCAGGTGCTCGGGATGACCGTGCTCGAGGCGCGGGAGTTCCTCACCGAGAAGCAGGTGCGGCCGGTGCTCGACGCGCTGGTCGACGTCGGCCTGCCCTACGTGACCCTCGGGCAGCCGCTGTCGACGCTGTCCGGCGGTGAGCGCCAGCGGCTGAAGCTGGCCGTGGAGATGACCGGCGAGGCCGCGGTGTACGTGCTCGACGAGCCGACCACCGGCCTGCACATGGACGACGTCGACCGGCTGATCGGGCTGATGCACCGGCTGGTCGACGGCGGGCGCACGGTCGTCGTGGTCGAGCACGACCTGGACGTCGTCGCCGAGGCCGACTGGGTGGTCGACCTCGGGCCCGGGGCCGGGCACGACGGCGGCCGGGTGGTGTTCGAGGGCCCGCCGGCTGCGCTCGCGGAGTCCGGGACCCTCACCGGGCAGCACCTCGCCGAGCGGCTGCGCCCGCGGGAGGCCGCCGCCGTCTGAGCTGCCCGCACGCTCGTGCTCTGCCCACCGTGGTGGGCAGAGCACGAGCCGGCCGGACAGGTGCCCGGAGCCGGAAAACCAGGGGCGCCGGCGGCGTCGGCCGTGCCATGCTCCCGCGGTCCGTGGCCAGCAGCCGGGCGGCATCGCCGCCGCAGGTCCTGCGCGTCGGCCGCGGACGCCTGTGGGGTACTGCGCTCAGGACGCACCGGGTTCGACTCCCGACGCCGTCCGGCGCCCGGTCATCCCGGTCCCCGGCGGTCTGCAGCGCCCCGTGCGCTCCCCGCCGGGGACCCGGCCGGGCGCCGGGCGGTCGCGTGCGGGCGCGGTCGAGCGGACGAGAGGAGGCAGGGGACGTGCGGGTCGTCGTGCAGGAGTGGGAGCGGGTCCTGGTGTACCGGGACGGCCGGCTCGCCGAGGAGCTCGGCGCCGGGCGGCACCGGCGGTCGCGGCGGAGGCGGCGCCTCGTCCGCGTCGCCGTGCGCCCGCGGCTGCTCACCGTCCCCGGCCAGGAGGTGCTCACCGCCGACGGCCTGTCGGTGAAGGTCAGCCTGACGCTCGTCTGCCGGACGACGGACCCACGGCGGTGGCACGAGTCCGTCGAGGACGCCGACGCCCTCGTCTACGCGACGGTCCAGGTGGCGCTGCGCGAGGCCGTGGCCGCACGCACCCTCGAGGAGCTGCTCGCCGCGCGGGCGGCGCTCGCCGACGACGTCCGGGAGCGGGTGGGCACCGCCCCGGAGGCCGTCGGCGTCGAGCTGGAGCGGGTCTGGCTGCGCGACGTCATGCTCCCCGCCGAGCTGCGGCACGCCGCCGCCGAGGTCGCCATCGCCCGCGCGCAGGGCCGGGCGGCGCTGGAGCGGGCGCGGTCGGAGGTCGCGGCCACCCGGGCGATGGCCAACGCCGCCCGGATGGTCGCCGAGCAGCCGGCGCTGCTGCAGTTGCGCACGCTGCAGGCGGTCGAGGCCGGCCGGGCGACCGTCGTCCTCACCACCGGGCGGGCGGTCCCGGCGGTGGCGGGCGTCGGCGAGGCGGACTGACGGCTCGAGTCCTGCGGTGTCCCTCGTGCTCCCGCGGTGCTGCGGCACCGCAACGGCGCGGGGAACACCGCAGGAGCGGTCGCGTCAGCCGGCCAGCGCGCGGGCCCGGTCGCCGGCCAGCAGCACCTCGGGAAGCCCCGCCAAGGCCGCCCGCATCGCCTCGGCCCCGCCGAACTGGAAGCCCAGCTGGGTCGTGTAGCAGGCGCAGGCCTCGCCCCGCCGGTCCAGGTCCTGCGGCAGCCGCAGCTCGGCCAGCCCGCCCGGCAGGTCCGGCCCGGGGACCGCGTCAGGGTCGCGCAGCACGTACGGGCTGTCCCGCCACCACAGCACCGGCCGGTCCAGCGCCGCCACCGCCCGCAGCACCTGCAGGTGGTCGACGTGCCCGCCCAGCGCCTGCGGGGCCAGCCAGAGGTCGGCGGTCAGGGGCTCCAGCGCCGCCGCGACGTCGAGGTGGACGTCGTCCCCGTCGTGCACCCCGGCGAACAGGTCCGGGGCGCTGTCGTACCCCCGGTGCGGCGCCTCGGGCAGCTCGAGGTGCACCGGCTCCGCACCGAGCAGCCCCATCGCGGCGGCGTCCTCGGCCCGGCGCAGTGCCATGTAGTCGACGTCGGCGGACAGCCCCTTGTCCAGCTGGCAGGCCAGCGCGAAGCCGGCCGGGTCCGGCACGCTCGCGGTGAAGCAGGTGACCACCGTGACCTCGTGCCCGGCCGCGGCCAGCGCCGCGAGGGTGCCGCCGACCGAGAAGGCGGCGTCGTCCAGGTGCGGGCTGACGGCCAGGACCCTCACAGCAGGTGCGCCGCCGACCGGAACCGGCAGGACAGGTCGACCGACGCCGGCATCGACCAGTCGACGTCCGGCGCGGTGCCGGCCAGCTCGCCGTAGACCGCGTCGATCGAGCGGGCGAGCACCGGCCACGAGTACAGCCGGCGCACCTCCTCCAGCGCCGTGGTCGCGAGGCGCTCGCGCAACGCGGCGTCCCCGAGCAGCCGGTCCAGCGCCGCCCGCAGCCCGGCGACGTCGCTCGGCTCGTGCAGCAGCCCGTTCTCCTCGTGCCGCAGGCAGTCCACGACGCCGACGCTGTTCGTGCTCACCGTGGGCAGGCCGCTGGCCATCGCCTCCAGCAGCGTGTTGCTGAAGCCCTCGCTGTAGGTGGGGCTGACGAAGACGTCCGCCGTCCGGTAGACCGCCGGGGCCTCGCTGGGCGGCACGTAGCCGAGGAACGTCGTCCGACCGTCGGCGCGGGCCTTCGCCTCGTCCAGGTCCGGCCCGATGCCCGAGACGACCAGCCGGACGTCCTCGGGCAGCGCCTCCAGCAGGTCCAGCACGCCCTTGCGGCGGTCGACGCGGCCGTGGAACAGCAGCACCGGCGGGTCCTGCAGCACGCCCAGCGGCCGGTCCGCGGGGGTGAACCGGCCGGTGTCGGTGGCCCCCGGGACGATCCGGAAGCGCGCCGGGTCGCTGCCCAGGTTGCCCACGACCTCGTCGCGGAAGCTGGCGCTGCCGATGAGCACCGCCCCGGACCGGTCGACGACGGTGCGCATCGCCTCGGCGTGGGTGGTGCAGCAGGTGCCGACCCAGTGCCCGTCGCCGCCCTGGATGCTGACCACGCTCGGCAGCCCGGTGCGCCGCGAGGCCTCGAGCACCGCCAGGCCCGGCGGGTAGCCGTACTGGGCGTGCAGCACGTCGAACGGCCGGTCGGCGTGCAGATCGACGACGGTGCGGACGATCTCGTCGATGTCGCCCTCCCAGTCGGCCGGGACGACGGTCTCGCCGCGACTGGGCAGCGCGACCACCTCGACGCCGGCGGGCACTCGGTCGGCCGGGGGCGGGCCGCCGCCGTAGACCCGCGTGCCGGCCTCGTCGTCGCGGTACTGGCTGACCAGCGTCACCTCGTGGCCCAGGGCGACGAGCTCGCGCAGCAGGTTCTCCGCGTACACGCTCATGCCGCTGACCGCCGGCCAATAGCGGCGGCTGACGAAGCAGATCCTCACGCGCTCTCCTCCTCGGCCGACCGCAGCGTCGCCATCGCCCGCGGCACCATCTCGTGCGCCCGGTGCCCGTCGCGGGAGAGCTCCAGCGTGACCAGCCGGTCGAACGACGCCTCGCGCAGCGCGCGCAGCACCGCGGGCAGGTCGACGTCGCCCTCGTCCAGCGGGAGGTGGTCGTGCACGCCGCGGCGCATCCCCTCGACGGCGACCGTGCCGAGGTGCGGCGCGAACGCGGTGACGGCGTCGGCCGGCTCGTAGGCGCCGGAGACGACGCAGTGCCCGGTGTCCAGCGCCAGCGTGATGCCCGGCGCCGCCGCGGCGAGCCGGGCCCAGTCGTCGCAGTCCTCGACGAGCATCCCCGGCTCGGGCTCGACGGCGAGCGCGTAGGACCGGCCGCCGTGCGAGTCGACCAGCGCGCGGACGCCGTCGACCACCCAGCCCCACGCCTCCTCCCGGTCGACGCCCGGCCGCGGCACACCCGCCCAGAAGCTGACCGCCTCGGCGCCGAGCACCTCGGCCAGGTCGCAGGCCAGCCGCAGGTAGGCCAGCCGGCGCTCCCGGCCCTCGGCCGAGGCGGTGACCAGCGTCGGCTCGTGCTTGACCCGCGGGTCGAGCAGGTAGCGGGCGCCGGTCTCCACGACCACGCCGAGGCCGAGGTCGTCGCAGCGGGCGCGCACCCGCTCGGCCTGGCCGAAGGCGTCGTCGGCGAACGGGTCGAGGTGGACGACGTCGAGGGTCAGCGCCACCCCTGCGTAGCCGCAGTCGGCGAGGAACGGCAGCGCGTCGGACAGCCGGTGCGAGGTCAGGCCATTGGTGTTGTACGCGTAGCGCAGGCTCACTCCGTCCATGGTTCGGCTCCGCCTTCGTTCCGCTCCTCGGTCGCTGGCGCTCCCTGCGATGCTCGCTCAGGCGTCGCTCTCACGAGCCCAGCACCTCCGCGACCACGTGCCGCCCGGGCTCCCGGTACAGCGGGTACAGCGCCCCGACGCGCCGGTCGGCGCCGGCGCGGTCGAACCAGGCCGGCCCGCCCAGCCGCTCCTGCGCCTCGGCGGTCAGGTGCACCCGCGCCCAGCCGCCCGGGTCGGCCCCCACCGCCACCAGCGGCTCGCCGCGGTCGAGCAGCCGGCGCACGCCGCGCTCGCCGATCCGGCCGTAGGACATCGTCTCGACCTCCAGGCCGGGTACGAGCACCTTCGCCGCCACCGCGTCACCGGCCGAGGGCTGCAGCTCGACCAGCACGTCGAAGCCCGCATCCTGCACCGCGCCGGTCACGTGCCCGTGCAGGTCCGCACCGTCATACTGCGGCAGGTCCACCAGCCGCGCGGTCTGGCGGCGGGCCAGCACGGTCTCCCGCAGCAGGTCGGTCAGCGCGCTGGTGCCCATGCGGGTCCACGCCAGCATGGTCTCCAGCGCGCGGTCCTCCTCGACCAGACGCTCCGGGGGGTGCCCGCCGCGCCAGGAGTCCAGGTAGCCCGGCGGCGTCGCCGGCAGCACCGCCTCGAACGGGCCGTGCATGAACGCCTTGCGGCTGCGGGCGGAGGCGAACTCGTGCAGCGCCTTGCGCACGGCGGTGTCCCGGTCGGGGTGCGCGGCCTCCCCGCAGGCGGTCGCCATGACCGGCACCGGCTCCGAGCCGTCGCGCGAGCAGCCGACGGCGTAGAGGTCCACCACGCCGAAGGCTGTGCTCGCCAGCTTCACGATCACCTCGATGCCGGCCGCGTCCAGCCGGTCGAGCAGGGCCAGCGCGTCGGGGTCGCGCAGCCCGGTGAGGTCGACCTCGATGCCGCGGTCCATCGCGCGGAAGGCGGTCGCGTTGCCGTCGCGCTGCAGCACCTCGAGCAGCGCGTGGGTCACCGCGCGGTCGGCGTCGAAGGCCGCGCCCTGGCCGTTGGTGATGACCGTGGTGAGCCAGCCGCCGGGAGCCGGGTCGCCGGGGAGGTCCTGCGGCGCGGAGGCGACGAGCTCGGCGGGCACCAGCACCTGCTCGCCGTCGCGCAGCCGGGTCATCGGGAGCCACTGCAGCGGGCGGTCGTCGGTGTAGTCGCTGCCGGCCTCCAGGCACAGGGTGCGCGGGTCGGCGACCCGGTCGGAGCCCTCGCGCCGCACGAGCTCGGCGTGCGAGGCCTGCACCCGGCGGACGTGCTGGTGGGCGCGCACCGACAGCGCCATCTCGGCCATCTCGCCCAGCGCGCCGGTGCGCGCCTCCTCGCGGGTGGCCCCGTAGCCGAGGCCGCTGCCGCCGGGGTGCTCGGGCGTGGTCGGCAGGACGGCGCTGTGCAGCGGGACGTCGAGCACGTCCAGGCCCTCGATGGCGAACTCCTCGACCGGGGTGGGGAAGGAGTTCCGGTAGCGCTGCGACGGCGTCGCCACGGTCGCGGTCACAGCTCGGCCAGCGCGACGGGGGCGGCGTCGGGCGGACCGGACAGCAGCCGCTGCACCAGGTGCACGACGTGGTCGGTGGTCACCCCGGGGACCATCTCGAACGGCGTGGCCACGGTGTCGAACTCCAGGGTGCCGATGACCGCGAGGTAGTCGCGCAGCTCGCCGTGGGAGAGCGGGATCTGCGCGTGGAACGCCTTGTGCGCGCTCAGCCCGACCGGCGTGCCGTCGTCGGCCAGGTCGACCTTGAGCGAGTCGCCGCAGAAGAGCACGCGGCGGCGGCGGTCGTGCAGCACCGAGTGGCCGGGGAAGTGGCCGCCGGTGCGGTACAGCGTCAGGTCGGGCGCGAGCTCCAGGACGTCGTCGGCCGGCCAGGTGACCCGGAAGGTCTTGGTCCACTCCAGGTCCCGCACGCCCACGCACACCACCCGCGGCTCGAGCTCGCGCTGCAGCTGCCACAGCGCGCCGTAGCCGTGCACGTGGCTGGCGGCGAGGACGTCGAGACCGCCCTTCTCCGCGGCCATCCGACGCAGCTCGGCGAGCATGTCGGCGGTGTACCAGGGGGCGCACTCGAAGGCGACCAGCCCGATGTCGGTCTCGATCACCCAGCCCACGCTGTCCAGGCCGAAGCGCGGGGACGTGCCGAACTCGGTGACGCCCGCGATCGGGGCCGGGCGCCAGGAGCCGGTGACCAGCTCCTCGGCCTGCTTCTCGGTCACGAACTCGAAGCCGTGCGGGGGGAGCGCGTTGCGCACGTCGGCGCAGACGGGGCAGGTGAGCGGGCCTGGTGCCGGCCAGCGCTGCCAGTGCCCGCAGTTGGTGCAGGCGTAGGCGGGCAGGTCGGGCAGCAGGCCGCGGTAGGGGTTGGTCGCGGTCACGGCGTCCTCTCCGGGGTGTGGTCCGCGGACGCTCGTGCTCTGCCCACCACGGTGGGCAGAGCACGAGCGTCCGCGGGGACAGATGCGCGGCCCAGGCTCTCGACGAGCAGGCGGTGCAGGGCCAGGTCGCGCGCGGCCGGGTGCGGCCACGGCGCGGTCCCGGCGACGGCGGCGGTGAAGGCGGCGAACTGGGCGGCGAAGGGCGCCTCCCCGCCGAACGGGACGTCGACCGGGTCGGGCCGGTACAGCGTCAGCGTGCCGCCCGCGGTCTGGCCCATGGTGTCGACGGCGACGGCCAGCCCGCGGGTGCCGACCACCTCCAGCCGCCGGCGGGGGAGCGCGTCGGGGGTGTTGTAGGCGACGTGCAGGTCGACCAGCACCCCGCCGGCGGTGCGGCCGTGCAACAGCGCGCCGTCGTCGACCGCGTAACCGTGCACCCGCGTCTGCAGGGTGGCGGTGAGCTCGACGACGTCCTCGCCCAGCAGCACGCCGGCCAGGTCGAGGCCGTGCGGGGCGAGGTCGATGGCCGCGCCCCCGCCGGCCCGGGCGGGGTCGACCCGCCAGTTGTCGTGCGGCCGGCCGTCCGGCGTCCAGTCCGCGGGGAGCCAGCAGCAGTAGACGACGCGGACGGCGGTCACGGTGCCGAGTTCGGGCAGCAGTTCGCGCAGCCGCACGTGCGCCGGGTGCCAGCGCTGGTCGAAGGCGGTGCCCAGCAGCACCCCGGCGCGGTCGGCGGCGGCGACCAGGGCCTCGGCGTCGGCGGTGCCGGCGGCCAGCGGCTTCTCGCAGAGCACCGCTGTGCCGGCCGCGGCGGCGGCCTCGACGACCTCGCGGTGGGCGGCGTTGGGCACCGCGACGTAGACCGCGTCGAGGCCGCGGGTGGCGAGGAAGGCCGCGAGGTCGGTGCACCGGGCGGCGTCCGGGGCGCCGGCGCGGGCCAGGGCAGCGGGGTCGCGGTCGTGCAGGGCGACGACGCGCGCGCCCGGTGTCGCCAGCAGCGCCGGGAGCGCGTGGTCGCGGGCCACCCAGCCGCAGCCGGCGACCCCCCACCCGACGGTCACCGGTCGGTCCCCCTCGACGAGATCTGCACAGTCGTCGCCATCAGGCCCTGATGGCGACGACTGTGCAGATCTCGCGGAGTCACCAGGCCTCCGGGAGGTCGACCAGCAGTCGCCGGCGGGCGGCGTCCGCCGGGAGCGGGTCGGGCCACCGCGCGGGCAGGTGGGCCGAGCGCGGGCCGTACTCCCGCGCGTAGCGGTCGCTGGGCCAGGTCAGCTCGCCGTCGACGTAGAGCGGGTTGGGCGACAGCGGCGGCAGCGGCTCGCCGAGGTCGACGGGCGCGGGGGACAGCGGGTCGCCGGCGACCAGGGCGATCGCCTCGCTGGCGGCGAGCGATGCCGTGCCGGCCGGCCGCGGCGCGCGGCCGGCGAGCAGCGCCGCGGTGAGCTCGGCGTCGTCGTACAGCAGGTCCGTGCCGAGCACCGCCGCGTAGCCCTCCGGCGTCAGCGGCTCGCCGTGCGGGTCGGCGACGTGCGCGTGCCCGACGACGACGGTGCCCCCGGGGCCGGCGAGGGCGTGCATGGCCGCGGCGGCGGCGGGCTTGTCGCGCAGGAAGTAGAAGGCGTCGTGGCACATCACGTAGGCCGGCGTCGTGACGTCGAGGTCCGGTGCCGCGGTGAGGTCGGCGCAGACGTAGCGCGCCGACGGGCAGACGAACCGCCGGGCCAGCCAGAGCTTGGCCCAGACGACGTCCACGCCGAGCAGGTCGGTGCAGCCGCGCCGCACGAGCTCCCGCAGGTGGGCGCCGGTGCCGCAGGCGACGTCGACGACCGGCCGGGTCCCCGGCCAGTGCGCCTGCAGGAGGGCCAGCCCGGCCAGGTGGGTGGGGTCGGACCAGCGGTGGGCGAAGTAGTCGGCGACCCGGCCCATGCCGAGCAGGGCCATCGCCTCGCGCAGGGTGCCGGCGGCGGGGACCCGGGCCAGCTGCTCGGCGGGCGGGGCGGGCTCGGTCCACCAGTCGTCGGCGTCGGCGAGCAGCGCGACGCGCGCCCGGTCGACCTCGCCGTGCGCGAGCAGCCCGGCGACCTCCGCGCGCAGGTCGTCGCGGCCGGCGCGGGCGAAGGGGATGCCGTCGACGACGGGGACGTCGAGCAGCGCAGCACTCACAGCCCCGCCGCCGCCAGCACGTCCAGGTGGAAGGCCTGCACCGGACCGGCGTGCACGAGCTCGAGGTCGTCCAGCGCCTGCTCGGCGGTGAACGCGGCGGCGCAGGCGTGGTGGTGCACCTGCAGCACCCGGTCGAGCACGTCGGCGGCGTGGAAGGCCTGCGCCTCGGGGCCGCCGGCGTCGGCGCGCAGCGCCAGCACCGACCGCAGCCGCTGCGCCAGCGGCGCGGGCAGCGCGGCGAGCTGCGCCTCCTCCAGCGCGCCGATCACCCGGGGGAGGGCGTCGCCCAGCAGCACCTCGCCGGCGAACCCGGCGTCGGGCAGGACGACGTTGTGCAGGTGGTGGGCCAGCCCGACGAGGAAGGGCACCACCGGGTCCGCGCCCACCACCGGCGCGACGAGCACCCCGTAGACGGCCACGGTGAGGCAGTGGTCGCCGTGGCTCTCCGGCGGCTCGACGATCACCCGGGCCATGCCCGGCGCGGTCGCCCCGGCACGCGGCTGGCGGTTCAGCTGCCCGGCCAGGGCCGGCGGCTCCGGCTCCGGCAGGGTCGTGGGCAGGGCGTCGCGCAGCCGCTCCCGCAGCGCGGCGTCGAGCGGCCCGGAGACCTCGTCGAACCCGCGGCGCAGCACGGTGCGGACCTCGGCGTCGTCGAGGCCGGCGGCGCGCAGCACGGTGCCGTCGATGCCGGCCAGCCGCGCCCGGGCGACCGCGGCCGCCGTCTCGGAGTACGCGACCGTGGCCGCGTCCTCGCCGCCGGTCAGCCGCCCCCAGGCCCGGGCGAAGGCCTGCTCGGCCAGCGAGCCGGGCGCCGAGGCGACCCGCACCCGCTTGGCGTCGCCGATCTCGGCCAGCAGCGGCCGGAGCCGCGCGAGGTGCCCCAGCGTGCCGACCAGACCCGGCTCGGCCGTCACCGGCCGGTCGCGCCCGCGCCGAGCCAGTCGAGCAGCACCTGCTCCTGCCGGTGGAAGGCGTGCTCGGGCGTGCTCGTGCCGTCGGGCGTCATCGGCGCCTTGAAGAACCAGCCCAGCTGCTCCTGCACGCCGCCCTCGCCGCGCTGCTGCGCCAGGTCGGCGAGGCGGGCCAGCTCGATCGCCAGCGGCGCGGCGAGGATGGAGTCGCGGCACTGGAAGTCGACCTTGATCTGCATCCGCTGGCCGAGGAAGCCGACCAGGTCGATGGCGTCCCAGGCCTCCTTCTGGTCGCCGCGGGGGCGGTAGTAGTCGATCCGCACGACGTGGTCCTCGACGGTGTAGCCGAGGATCGAGTCGAGCACCTTGCCCTTGGTCTGCAGCTTGCTGTTCAGCGAGTCCGGGTCGTCGAGGGCCAGGCCGTCGCGGTTGCCCAGGATGTTGGTGGAGTACCAGCCCTCGACGGTCAGCGCACGGCTGCGGAAGGCCGGCGCGAGCACCGTCTTCATCATCGTCTGGCCGGTCTTGCCGTCCTTGCCGGCCAGCGGCACCCCGCGCTGCTCGGCGAGCTGCACGAGCGCGGGCACGTCGGCGGCCAGCGACGGCGTGAAGTTGACGTAGCCGACGCCCTCGCAGATCGCGGCGTAGGCGTAGACCATCGCCGGGGTGATCGACCGGTCGTCGGCGTCCAGCGCGGCCTCGAACGCCTCGGTCGACTGCAGGGCCGGCGCGGCCGGGTCGGGCCACCGCTCGGTCGAGGCGAGGTTGACCAGGACGAGCCCGTCGAGCGACTGCTCGGTGCGG
This sequence comes from Blastococcus sp. CPCC 205250, assembly GCF_019799925.1. Classification (GTDB taxonomy): domain Bacteria; phylum Actinomycetota; class Actinomycetes; order Mycobacteriales; family Geodermatophilaceae; genus Trujillonella. The sequence continues at coordinate 384,817 of NZ_JABGCG010000001.1, forward strand.
AAGCGCATCAGGTCGGCGCGCACGGCGTCGGCCTGCGCGCGCCGGGTCTCGGCCAGCAGCACGTTGCCGCCGCTCACGTTGCGGCAGAAGTCGGCGTCGCCGGCCGCGGGCCACGGCGTCAGCACCGACAGCGCCGGCTCGACCAGGGTGAGCTGCCGGTGGTCCAGGACCCCGTGCTGCTCGGCGGCCTTGTACAGGTCCGAGCCGTCCAGGTCCCACCCGGCGATGACCAGGTCGGCGTAGCCGGCGATCCCGGTCGCCTCCTCGAGGGGGACCCCGTCCAGGTCGACCCCGGCCAGCGGCAGCCCGTCAGGCGCCACCGCCCCCTGGCGCAGCAGCTCCAGACCGGCCACGGCGGTCGTCGCGACCGCTCCTCCCAGGCCGACGACGGCGATCCCGACCCGGCGTCCTGCAGCAGTCAACGCTGGTCCCCCTCTGTGTGTGGCGCGCTAGGAAGTAGCGCACCATCGACTCGACCCTGGCACAGGAGGCTTCTACCCGCCCACCGACGGCGGATGCACGTCAGGTGCACGTCCGTCATCCGCCGTCCACCGATCGGTGGAGGGCGGATCGGCGGCTCGGCGGTCCCGGCGGACCGCCCGCGCCGACAGGCTCGTGCCATGACGACGACGCAGCCGGCAGCCCGCCCGGCGGGACCGGCCGACCCCGGACCCGACCCGGCCGTGCGGGTGCGCGGCCTGGTCAAGAGCTACGGCGGGCGGACGGTGGTCGACGGCCTTGACCTCGACGTGCGCCGGGGCGAGTGCTTCGCCCTGCTGGGCCCGAACGGGGCCGGCAAGACGACCGCCGTGGAGATCCTCGAGGGGGTGCGCTCGCGGGATGCCGGGGAGGTCACGGTGCTGGGGGAGGACCCGGCCACCGCGGGCCGGCTCTGGCGGGACCGGGTCGGCGTGGTCGGCCAGACCACCGGCGCCGGCAACGCGCTCACCGTGCGGGAGACGCTGGACCACCACGCCGGGTACCACGGCGTGCCGCGCGGGACCGGCGAGCTGCTGGAGGCCGTCGGGCTCACCGAGGCCGCCGGCCGGCGGGTCGACCGGCTCTCCGGCGGGCAGCGACGGCGGCTGGAGGTCGCCCTCGGCGTGCAGGGCCGCCCGGAGCTGGTGTTCCTCGACGAGCCGACCACCGGCATGGACCCCGTCGCCCGCCGGCAGTTCTGGGCGCTGGTGGAGGGCATGCGCGACGGCGGGACGACGGTGCTGCTCACCACCCACTACCTCGACGAGGCCGCACACCTGGCCGACCGGGTCGGCGTCCTCGCCGGGGGCCGGCTGGTCGAGGTGGCGCCCCCCGCCGAGCTCGGCGCGGAGCTGCGGCGCACCGCGACGGTCCGCTGGACCGAGGACGGCGTGCCCCGCGAGGTCGCCACCACCGAGCCGTCGGCGCTGCTGCGCGACCTGCTCTCCGCGCACCCGGCCGGCGAGGTGCCCGGCCTGGCCGTGACCCGGCCCGACCTCGAGGAGGTCTACCTCCGCCTGGTCGGCGCCGTGCCCGCGGCGACGTCCCCCCTGTCCGACACCCCCGAGGGAGCCTCCCGATGACCGCCGTCCTCCAGCCCGCCGGGACCCGGCCGGCACCGCCGTCGGCCGCCGCGATCGGCCTGGCCCGCACCGGCCTGGAGCTGCGGCTGTTCCTCCGCGACCCGGCGCAGGTGCTGTTCTCCTTCGCCTACCCGGTCGTGATGCTGCTGATCTTCGCCTCGGTGTTCGCCGACGACGAGACCCCGAGCGGCGCCCCGTTCGCGCAGTACTTCCTGGCCGGCATCGCGGCCACCGGGATCATGCTGACCAGCTTCCAGGCGGTCGGGATGGGCATCGCCGAGGAGCGCGAGCGCGGGGACCTGGCCCGGCTGCAGACCCTGGGCACGCCGGCCGTCGGCTACTTCGCGGGCAAGGCCGGCCAGGTGCTGGTCACCACGGTCGCCCAGCTCGCGGTGCTGCTGGTGGTGGCCGCCACCGCCTTCGACGTGACGCTGCCGTCGGAGTTCTCGCGCTGGGCGACCTTCGCCTGGGTCGTGCTGCTGGGGGCCACGGCCGGCACGGTGCTCGGCATCGCCGTCTCGTCGCTGGGCGGCAGCTCCCGGGCGGTGGGCAACGGGATCACCGCCTCCGCCGTCGTCCTGCAGTTCTTCTCCGGCGTCTTCTTCGTCTACTCCGAGCTGCCCGCGTGGATGCAGCAGGTGGCGTCGGTGCTGCCGCTGAAGTGGATGGTGCAGGGCATGCGGTCGGTGTTCCTGCCCGACGCCGCGGCCGCGGTGGAGCCCGCCGGCAGCTGGGAGCACGGGACCACTGCCCTCGTGCTGGCCGCATGGGTGATCATCGGCGCCGTGATCTGTGCCCGGGCCTTCCGCTGGCGCCGTCCGGCATGAGCTGGTTGCGCCAGGCGGCCGCCGCCGTGGTCCCCCCGCCCGGGGATGACCTCGGCGGCGAGCCGCTGAGCGCGTCCGGCTGGCGGACGACCGTCACGGGGATGCACGTCATCTCCGGGCTGATGTGGGTGCTGGCCGTGGCGACCGCGCTGACCAGCGACGAGGTCGCCGCCGACGACCGCGGTCTGCTGCTGGGCGTGCTCACCGTGCTCGCCGTGTCCTACGCGCTGGCCGGGGGGCCGGCGATCGCCGGCGGCGGTCCGGCGCGCGCGCTGGTCTACCTCGTGGTGCTGGTCGCGGCGTTCGGCTTCCTCGGCTGGCTGGCCCCCTCGCTGCTGTTCCTGCTCTTCCTCGCCTACCCCCAGGTCTGGTTCGTGGTGCAGGGGACGCTGGTCGGGATCGTCTGGACCGTGCTGCTCGCCGTGGCCAGCGCCCTGGGACCGGTGACGGCCGGGACGGACGGGCGGGCAGCGGGGGAGGCGCTGCAGGAGTCGGCCATCGGGCTGGTGTTCAGCCTGGCGCTGGGGATGTGGATCAGCCGGGTGCTGCAGCAGAGCGCCGAGCGCGCGGACCTCATCGAGTCGCTGGAGCGCACCCGGTCGGAGCTGGCCACCGCCGAGCGCGAGCGCGGGGTGATGGAGGAGCGGGAGCGGCTGGCCCGCGAGGTGCACGACACCCTGGCGCAGGGCTACACGAGCATCGTCGTCCTCGCGCAGAGCGCCGCCGCGCAGGTGGAGGCCGACCCCGCGACGGCCCGCGAGCGGCTGCGGTTGATCGAGGAGGTCGCCCGCGACAACCTGGCCGAGGCGCGCGCGGTCGTCGCCGCGTTCCGGCCGGTCGCCCTCGACGGGTCGACGCTGGTCGAGGCGCTGGAGCGGCTGGCCGAGCGGTTCGCCCGGGAGACGGGCCTGGCGATGCGGGTGGACACCGCCGCGCTCGGCGAGGGGGTGGCGTTGCGCCGGGACGAGGAGGTCGTGCTGCTGCGCGGCGCTCAGGAGGCGCTGGCCAACGTCCGCCGGCACGCCGGCGCCAGTGCGGTGGTCGTGCGGGTGACGCGGGTCGGCGGGGACGGAGCGGGGCAGGTGTCGGTGCACGTGGAGGACGACGGGGTGGGCTTCGACCCGGCCGCCGTCAGCGGAGCGGGGCTCGAGGGGCTGCGCGGCCGGGTCGAGCAGGTCGGCGGCGAGGTCGACGTGGCCTCCGCGCCGGGGGAGGGGACGAGGGTGACGGTGCGGGTGCCGGGCTCGTGATCAGGGTGCTGGTGGTCGACGACCACCCCGTCGTCCGCGGGGGGCTGGTCGGCTGGCTCGACGCGCAGGCCGACCTGACGGTCGTCGGGGAGGCCGGCGACGGGCTCGAGGCGCTCGCGCGGGTGGCCGAGCTGGGTCCCGACGTCGTCCTCATGGACCTGCGGATGCCGCGGATGGACGGCGTGACGGCGATCGAGAGGCTCGCGGCCGGCCACCCCGCCGTCCGGGTGCTGGTGCTGACCACGTACGACACCGACGCCGACATCGTCCGGGCGGTCGGCGCCGGCGCGACCGGCTACCTGCTCAAGGACGCGCCGCTGCCGCAGCTGGCCGACGCCGTGCGGGCCGCCGCCCGCGGGGAGACGGTGCTCGCCCCGCCGGTGGCCGCGCGGCTGGTGTCGCGGATGCGCGCGCCGGCGGTGGAGGAGCCGACGGCGCGGGAGCTGGAGGTGCTGGCCGGGGTGGCGCGCGGGCTGACCAACGCCGACATCGGACGCGAGCTGTTCATCGGGGAGGCGACGGTCAAGACGCACCTCCTGCGGGTGTTCGCCAAGCTCGGGGTCGACGACCGCACGCGGGCGGTGATGGTCGCCGTGGAGCGCGGGCTGCTGCCGCGGCCGGGCGCGTGACCGCCGTCCGTGCGGCGCGGCCGGAGGACGCCGCGGAGCTGGCGCGGGTCAGCCGCGCGGCGATCGAGGAGTCGGCGGCCGAGCACTACACGCCGGCGCAGCGGGCGGTGTGGGCGCGGCGGCGCACCGAGGAGGCGCACGCGCGGTACGTCGAGGTCACCGTCGTCCTGGTCGCGGAGGTCGACGGGGCGGTGGCGGGCTTCGCGTCGGTCGCCGTCGAGCCGGTCGACGGACTCGTGCCCGGTGAGGTGGACCAGCTGTTTGTGGCGCCGTGGGCGGGAGGGCGCGGGGTGGCGCGGGCGCTGCTCGCCGGCGTCGAGGACGTCGCCCGGGCGGCGGGTCTGCCCGCACTCGTCACGCACGCGTCGTGGCGGGCGGCGCCGGTGTTCGCCCGGTACGGGTACCGGCAGGTGGCGGTCGAGACCGTCCCGGTGGACGGCGAGGAGCTGACCCGCGCGCGGATGGTCAAGGACCTCGCCGGCTGAGGGGAACAACCGGGGGTCTGGTAGGGCTTGCGGTTGCAGTCCCGTCCACCGCGCGAGAGGACCCCGCATGAAGACCCACGACTTCACCGTCGACGCCGCCGACGGCTCGACCCAGCGCCTGAGCGACTACGCCGGGAAGGTGCTGCTCGTCGTCAACACCGCCAGCAAGTGCGGGCTGACGCCGCAGTACGAAGGGCTGCAGGAGCTGTACACGCGGTACCGGGACCAGGGGCTGGAGGTGCTCGGGTTCCCGTCCAACCAGTTCATGGGCCAGGAGCCGGGCACGAACGAGGAGATCCAGGAGTTCTGCTCCACCGAGTACGGCGTCACCTTCCCCGTCTTCGCCAAGGTCGACGTCAACGGCGAGGACGCGCACCCGCTGTGGTCCTACCTGCGCGCGGCCGACCCCGGGGACTTCTCCGCCGAGACGGCGCCCGGGATGTACCAGCACATCGAGAAGACCCGGCCCGAGGCGATCGGCACCGACGAGGTGAAGTGGAACTTCACCAAGTTCCTGATCGGCCGCGACGGCCAGGTCATCCGCCGCTACGAGCCGACGGTGCAGCCGGCGCAGATCACCGACGACATCGAGGCGGCCCTCGCCGCGCAGTGACCGCGACGGGTCCCGGCCGGCGCCGGGACCCGACGGCGCTCAGGCGGTCGGGGCGCTGCTCTGCGCCGTCGCGAGCGCCCGGTCGACGAGGGCGAGCAGGCGCGCGCTGACCTCGGCCCGGCGCTCCATCTGCACCATGTGCCCGACGCCGGGGTAGACGGCCAGCTCGGCGTCGGGCAGCGCCGCGGCGATGGCCCGGCTGTGCTCGACGGGGCAGAGCCGGTCGGCGTCGCCGACGGCGATCAGCACCGGGACGTCGCTCAGCGCCTCCAGTGCCGTGGCCCGGTCGTGCGTGGAGAAGGTCGGGAGGAACGCGGCCACCGTCTCGGCCGTGGTGCCGCGGTGCACCTCGGTCGCCGCGGCGATGTCGGCCGCGTCGGCGGTGCCGCTGAAGATCAGCCACATGTCCAGCGCGCCGACCGCGCGCTTCTTGCCGGCGAGCTCCGCCTGCACCGCGCGCTCGTTGAGCACCGGCAGCAGCTTCTTCACGACCTTCGCCACCGGCCCGGGCAGGCCGTACGTCACCGCGTCCAGGCCGCCGGAGCTGGTGCCGACGAGGGCCACCCCGGCGACCCGGTCGCCGAACAGCTCGGGCCGCTGCTCGGCCAGCGCGATCACCGTCATGCCGCCCATCGAGTGGCCGCCGAGCACCACCGGCCCGGCGGGGACGGCGTCCTCGAGCACCCGGGCCAGGTCGCGCGCGAGCTGGTCGATGGTGGCGCGGTCGCGCGTGGTCGGCCCGGAGGAGCCGTGGCCGCGGTGGTCGTAGGTGACCACCTGCAGGTCGGGGCGGGCGTCGAGCAGGTCGCGGACCTGGCCGGCCCACAGCCGCGAGGACTGCACGTACCCGTGCGCCAGCACGACCGTCGCCGTCGGCTGCTCGGCGCCGAAGACCTCGACGTGCAGGACCACGCCGTCGTCCGTGGTCACCGTGCGGGTGCGCCCCGGCGGAGGTGGCGGCGACGCGGGCCGAGCGGGGGGCGGGGGAGCGGCGGCCGTGCGGCGGCGGCGGGCGACGAGGGCGCCCGCGGTGACGACGGCGAGGCCGGTGGCGGCGGCGGTGGTGGCGCGCATGGCCGGGATGGTCGCAGGAGTCCCGCGGCGCTGCGGCAGGGGGGCCGCGACCGTCGTCCGGTCCCTGCGGCGCCCCGTAGGCTGGTCTCCCGTGAGTCTCACCATCGGGATCGTCGGTCTCCCCAACGTCGGCAAGTCGACGCTGTTCAACGCGCTGACCAAGAACGACGTCCTGGCGGCGAACTACCCGTTCGCCACGATCGAGCCCAACGTCGGTGTCGTCGGCGTGCCCGACCCCCGCCTCGCCCGGCTGGCCGAGGTCTTCTCCTCGCAGAAGACCATCCCGGCGACCGTCTCGTTCGTGGACATCGCCGGCATCGTGCGCGGCGCCAGCGAGGGGCAGGGCCTGGGCAACAAGTTCCTCGCCAACATCCGTGAGAGCGACGCGATCTGCCAGGTGATCCGGGTGTTCACCGACCCCGACGTCGTCCACGTCGAGGGCAAGGTCTCGCCCGCCGACGACATCGAGACGATCAACACCGAGCTGGTCCTCGCGGACATGCAGACGCTGGAGAAGGCGATCCCGCGGCTGGAGAAGGAGTCCCGCAAGGACAAGGAGCGGGCGGCCCTGCACAAGGCGGCCGTCGAGGCGGCCGCCGTGCTGGACACGGGGCAGACGCTGTTCGCCGCCGGCGTGGACACCGAGCCGCTGCGCGAGCTGTCGCTGCTGACGACCAAGCCGTTCCTCTACGTGTTCAACGTGGACGCCGACGAGCTGGCCAACACCGAGACGCTCGACGAGCTGCGCGCCCTGGTGGCGCCGGCGGAGGCGATCTTCCTCGACGCGCAGACGGAGTCCGAGCTGATCGAGCTGCCGGCCGAGGAGGCCGCGGAGCTGCTGGAGTCGATCGGGCAGAACGAGCCCGGCCTCGACCAGCTGGCGAAGGTCGGGTTCCGCACCCTGGGCCTGCAGACCTACCTGACCGCCGGGCCCAAGGAGTCGCGCGCCTGGACGATCCCGGTCGGCGCCACGGCTCCCCAGGCCGCCGGTGTCATCCACACAGACTTCCAGCGCGGCTTCATCAAGGCCGAGGTCGTCTCCTTCGACCACCTGATGGAGGCCGGGTCGATGGCCGAGGCCAAGTCCCGGGGCTGGGTGCGCATCGAGGGCAAGGAGTACGTGATGCAGGACGGCGACGTCGTGGAGTTCCGCTTCAACGTGTGATGTGACCCGTCTCTGGTGTTCAGTGGCGTGCAGTGGCCTTCCCGTCGACCCCCCTCAACAGGTTTTCCGCCCAGGCCCATGTGCCTCGTCCTCGGTCTGTGACGGGCACCAGCACGTGCCTCGCCGGACAGACGTGACCTAGATCAGAGCTGGCTTCGCGTCATGGCTGCCTCTCGCCGCATCAGCGGTCGCCGGGGACATGAGGCGTGCCAGGTGCTGATGCCGCTGTCCGCGACGGCGCCGCGCGCCGCCCTTGCGGCGGTGGATGAGGACTCCGGTGGCGCTGACGACCACGAGGACGCTGAGCATGGCGATGGCGTCGTCCAAGCGTGTCAGCGCAGACGAGGCCAGCGCGCCGGTTGCGACCAGGGACGAGGACCAGAGGAGGGCCGCGGGCACGGTCCCGCGGAGCATGGTGGGCAGCGGCACCCCGGCCTGCGCGGCGATGCGCGGAGTCAGTGTGCGGGCACCGGCGAGGAACTGGGCGGCCGCTGCTGCCCGTACCGGTCGATGGCCGACGGCATCGACCCATGGCGCGGACAGTCGGTCGCCGACGGCGCGGATGCGGGCCGGGAGGAGTCTGCCGACCATCCCGTCTGTGGAGAGGAGAGCTCCGCCGCCCCGAGTCGCGGTGCGGTGCCCCAGGGCCGCACCGAGCACGGTGGCTCCCGCCGCGGACAGCGCGGCGACCGACGGGGCCACGGTGCCGGTGCCGGCCAGTGCGCCCAGTCCCATGACCAGTGACGATGCCGGCAGGACCACGCCGATGAGCAGGCCCGCCTCGGCCGTCAGCATGACGACGACCAGCATCGTCGCCGTCACGCCAGAGGCGTCACCCAGCCAGCTGCTCACCGGTCGTCCGTGCGGCGCGGGCCCGTGAGCAGGGGCTGCGTCGCGGTGTAGACGACGGCCGGGGGCAGGTTCGGCCACACCGGGGGGACAGGTCGACGCGGCCGAAGAAGCGCCGGAGCTCGCGGTGCTGTCGTCGGCCGGGTGGCGCCCAGCGGGTCCAGCTGTAGGTGAACTGGGTGTAGGACCCTGATGGGGCGAGGTGGGCAGCGATGGTGGCGACGAGCTCGGTGCCTGCCCGGCCGGCGAAGGCCTGCCACGGCAGGCCGCTGATGACCACGTCGACCGCGGACAGACCGCGCTGCGCCAGCGCCCCGGAGAGCTCGGAGGCCGGCCCGCGGAGCAGGTCGATCCCGGGGAAGCGGGCGGACAGGTGGTCGGCCATCGCGTCGTTCAGCTCGACGCCCAGGTAGCGCATGTCGGGAACAGCCGCCCGCAGGGCTGCAGTGAACGACCCGGTGCCCGGCCCCAGCTCCACGACGACCGGCGGTCGCTGTTCCTGCGGCCACCCGAGCAGCGGCGCGATCATGCGCTGTGCCAGCGCCGGGGAGCTCGGCACGACGGAAGCTGTGCGCAGTGGCGCGCGGAGGAACTCCTGGAGGAACATCCGGGTGCCGGAGGACCGGCTCCCTGCTGCTGTCCGGAGCATCGTTGTCGGAGACGACGGTTGACTGGTCACGGGCGGTTGTCGCAGCTTCCTCGCTCGTCAGGCCGTCAGGCCGGATCCACGGACGACGTCGACGACGGGTCCCTCGGTCCCGGCGGCTGCGCCGCTGTCAGGGAACGACGCGTTCGTCAGCTGCTCCGACAACTGCCAGATGCGCTGGGCGTCCTCGACGCTGCAGAGTCGCGTGTACGGCTTCTGCTCGGCCGGCGCCCCGCTGATGTGCATCCATCGGCTGGGGCCGTAGAAGAGGCCGCCGGCGGCGTCCGGCGAGGTCGCGGCGAGCAGGGCGGGGAGCGCGGCGGTCTCCGGGGTCCCCGCGATGCCCATCGCCGACAGCCGCCGGATCACGCGGATCTCGCGCCCCTCCGCGCCACGGCCGATCCCCGGCTGGGCCGCGAGCAGGTTCGTCGGGGCCACCCCTGGGTGGGAGATGTTGCTGGTGACTCCCCAGTTGTGGGCTCGGCTGCGGCGGTCGAGCTCGAGGCCGAACAGGCCCTGGGCGATCTTGGACGAGCTGTAGGCGCGCATCGGGTGGTAGGAGCGCTGCCACTGCAGGTCGTCCCAGTTGATGGCGTTGCTGTTCGCGGCCACGCTGACCTGCGATGTGATCCGCGCGCGGCCGGCGCGGAGCAGCGGCATCAGGTGTGCAACGAGCGCGAAGTGGCCCAGGTGGTTCGTCCCGAGCTGCAGTTCGTGCCCGTCGCCCGTCGTCCGCCGCTCCGGCGGGGTCATGACGCCGGCGTTGTTGATCAGGACGTCGATCGGCCGGCCTTCGGTGAGCAGGGCGCCGGCGAAGGCAGCGACCGATCCCAGCGAGGACAGGTCGAGTGAGTGCAGCGTGATGCTCGCTCCCGGCACCCGCGCCCGGATCTCGGCGGCCGCCGCCTCGCCCTTGCCCCGGTCACGGACGGGGAGGACCAGGTCGGCGCCGGCGGCGACCAGGCGGCGGGCGAGGACCAGGCCGATGCCGTCGCTGCCTCCGGTGAGCACTGCTCGCCTACCGGATAGATCCGGGACGGGGATGTCGATCGTGGTACGTGCCATCGCTGGGCTCCTGTACTCGGGGGTGCGCTGTTCGCGCCGTGAGACCAACGTCCCCCGGCCCGCCCCCGTGCGGCAGGGCCCGTCGATCCCCCTCTCCGGACCGGTGAGAGGGGGATCGGCAGACCGTGGTTGTGCCAGCGCTCCGCCGGTAGACACAGCTCCGCCGCCTCCGACGGGGCCGCACACCAACCACCAGGAGGAGACACGTGGTCATCGATCGAGCCGGGTTGGCGGGGTTCCTCCGGGGCCGCCGCGAGTCGTTGCAGCCCGAGGACGTCGGCCTGCCACGCGGCTCGCGCCGTCGTACTGCCGGGCTGCGCCGTGAGGAGGTCGCCGGCCTCTGCCACATGTCGACCGACTACTACACGCGTCTCGAGCGCGAGCGGGGCCCGCAGCCGTCCGCGCAGATGATCGCCTCGATCGCCCAGGGGCTGCACCTGTCCCTCGACGAGCGCGACCACCTGTTCCGGCTGGCCGGTCACCAGTCGCCGCCGCGCGGCGCGGCCAGCGAGCACATCAGCCCCGGCCTGCTCCGGATCTTCGACCGCCTCGGCGACACCCCCGCCGAGATCGTCACCGAGGTCGGCGACACCCTGCGCCAGACGGCGCCCGCGATCGCGCTCCATGGCGACGCGACGCGCTACACCGGGCCGGCGCGCAGCCGGGGATACCGCTGGTTCACCGACCCGTCGGAGCGTGAGCTCCGCCTGCCGGAGGACCACGCCCACATGTCGCGCACGTACGCCGCTGGACTCCGCGCCCTCCTCGCGATGCGAGGACCCGGTTCACGGGCGGCGTACCTGGCCGATCGCCTGCTGGAGGAGAGCGAGGAGTTCCGCTCGCTGTGGGAGGTCCACGAGGTCGGCATCCACCTCGACGAGCTCAAGCGCTACCAGCACCCCGAGGTCGGCCGTCTCGAACTGAACTGCCAGGCGCTCGTCGATTCGCACCAGGGCCACCGGCTGATGGTCTACACCGCCGTGCCCGGCACCGAGAGCCACGAGAAGCTCGAGATGCTCGCGGTGATCGGCGCCCAGTCCCTCTACCGCACACCCTCGGGTGCCACCGGCGCGGACTCCGGAGGCCTCCGGTGACCCGCTTCCTCCACCGTCTCGGCCGCGTGACGGCCGCCCACCCGAGGCGCACGCCCGCCGCCTGGCTGCTGGTCGCCGCCACGGCCACCGTCGCCGGTGGCGCGTTCGGCGGCACGCCATGGCGCCGGCCGTCCGGGGTGGGGCACGCGCGGCGGATGCCAGTCAGGACGACGGGGGGATCCCGGCTGCAGCGGTCGATGCCGCAGCCCGCGTCGGTCCCGACGCGGGACTGCGGGTCGGAGTAGTCGTGATCGACACCGCGACCGGAGGGTGTCTGGGGTTCGGCGACACCGGAGGAGGGTCGTTCAGGAGCGTGAGCAGCGCTCTCGCAGCACGTCCACGCCCGGACCGGTCAGGTCGTCGCAGAAGACCGCGCGTCCGGCCATGGCCATGGTCAGGGCCAGGGTCGTGCCGCTGACCAGGGGGCCCTCTCCGGTTGCGAAGGGGCCGTCGCTGGCCTGGAGGCGCAGGCCCCTGGCGGCGGTGCGGCTGTTCACGGCGAAGTCCCGGGCGGCGTAGAAGCGCGCGACCTCGGTCACCACCGGCACCGGGGGCCGGCCAGGCAGACCGAGCGGGCGTCGGATGTCCTGCGCGTGCACGACGACCTCGCCGAGCCACGCGGCGGTGTGCCCGGTCGGAGCGGTGGTGCTGTCGACGACTGTGCGGAAGCGCTGCAGTGTCTCGGTGGGCGTGTGGCCGAGGTGCTCGGCCAGGCGGCGGGCGTTGTGCACGTCGGCGTGGAACCGAGCGCCGATCATGCTGACCAGCCAGCGCGCTCGCCCGGTGCTGGCCGCTGCACCGAGGTGGGCCACGACCTCTTCGATGCTCCACCGCCCGCACAGGGAGGGCTGCGCCCACTGCGTCTCGTCCAACTCGGCCAGGTCGTCGGCCAAGGCGGCGCGCTCCTCGTGGGCGGCCGCCCACAGACGCTCCGGAGTGGTGGTGGGCACAGGAACTCCCTGGGGTCGGTGGCTGTTGCCTGTTCGACTCGGCCGATCCGCTGAAGTCATCGCGCGCAGGGCGGGTCCAGCCAGCCCATGCCGATGGACGGACGACCGACCCCCGTCCGGGGACGGCAGCGATGCGCTGGAGTGGTACGGGATCGAGCGGACGTGTCGACGCACACCGGCTCATCCCCGCGCTCGACGACGGACGCTGGTCCGCTCGAGGAGTTGCCTGCGCCGGCCCGGGCTCGGGTTGTGCGGCGTGGTCACCGCGGCTTAGGTGGACGGGCTGTCCGCTCCTCCCGGACTGCTCCACGAGCCCGACCATGCAGAGGAGTGCCCTGGTGAACAAGTCCGACCTCATCGCCAAGATGACCGAGCGGCTCAGCGGCGACCGGACGACGGCCGTCGCGGCAGTCAACGGAGTGCTGGAGGAGATCGAGAGCAGCGTCGCCCGCGGTGAGCGCGTGTCGCTGACCGGCTTCGGCACCTTCGAGCGCCGCGAGCGGGCGCCCCGCACGGGCCGCAACCCGCGGACCGGGGAGACGATCCAGGTGGGCGCGTCGGTGGTCCCGGTCTTCCGTGCCGGCACCGGGTTCAGGACCCTGCTCACCGACGCCCGGAGCGAGCCGACGTCGCGCGGGTCCGCAGCCGTCGGCGGCAAGGAAGCCAAGGCCAAGGGGAAGAAGTCGCGGGCTGCTTCGTCCGCGTCTGCCAGCAGCGCCAAGGGGGTCGACGCGGCCGCGGCCGGAGACGCGAAGAAGGCCGGCAAGAAGGCACGACGGCGGGCTGCGGAGGAGGTCAGCGAGCCGGCCGCCAAGACGGGCAAGGACAGGAAGGGGAAGAAGGCGGCGAAGGCCTCCCGCTGAGGTCGGAGCCTCCGCCCCACCTCGGGACGTCTGCCCTCAGCGGGGGTCGCGGCCGATGAACGCCAGGAGCTTGGTCTGCGGGTCGGCGTCGTCGGGCACCGGCACGCGTGGGCCGTACTGACCGCTGGAACGCAGCACCTCGTCCATGGGCTCCATGCCCTGGAACATCACCGCACAGCGTTCCGGGTCCAGCGTCTCGTCCTGACCGGTGGCGCGGGCCAGGTCCCAGGAGTGCATGAAGACGTCGGCGGTGAAGAACTGCGACACCGCCCGCGGGAGCGGGATGTCCCCGATGTGCGGGTTGCGGACCACGAGCTCCGCGGACGCCGGGTCGTCGAGCAGCGTCTGCACGCCTGCGCTGAACGTCGTCCAGGCCGCCACCGGGTCGTCGTCGACGGAGGGCCCGGCGGGCAACTCGATCCCGGCACCCGCGTGCAGGAACCCCGGGAACCACTCGACGAGGTGGCGGACGACGTCACGGGCGGTCCACCCCTCGACGGGGGCGGGCCGGTCCCAGGTCGCGGCGTCCGGCACCCCCTCGACGAGCCGGGTGAAGCGGCCGCCGATCTCGCGGTACTCGGCGGCGGGGGACTGGTCGGCGTCCATCTCGGCTCCTTCGCTCGGCGCTCCGTACCGGTAGGACTGCGCCGGCGCCACAACTCATCGGCAGGGACCGGGTTCAGGTGCCTGCCGGGCCGGTGAAGGGTGCCCGGTCGAAGAACGCCGCGTCGAGCTCGGCCTGGGTGTGCCCGGCCCACTCGGCGATCACGACGTAGAGCGCCTTGTCCTGCTGGTTGAACAGGTACCACTGCCACACGAGCGGCTCCCGGTCGGCGTTGAACAGCCGCACCCCGGCGCGGGTCGTCGTGGCGGTGCCCCAGCTCTCCGGCGACGCCGGGGCGTCCTCCTGTTCCAGCTCCGCGCGCCGGGCGTCGCGGGCCGCGACGTCGGGGTAGTGCGCCACCTCGACGGTCATCCCGTTCGGGTACTGGCAGGTGATGCCGACGTCGGCGTGCACGTCGACCGCGAAGGACGTCGGCGCGCACGTGCCGTCCGCCCAGCCCTCGCCGTCCGGCGTCTCCGGCAGGAGCCTCGGGAAGTCGTCGACGACGAACTGCAGGTCCCCCCACGGCCCCGCCGACGACGACGGTGGCGGCGACGAGGCCGCCGTCGACGTGCCGGCCGCTGCCGCGGCCGTGCCACCGGCGTCGCCGGGGTCGCTCCGCCAGGGAGCCAGCGCCACGAGCAGCGCCACCGCCAGGACCGTGACCAGCCCCGCCACGACGCCGGCGACCCGGCGGTTCCGGCGCGGGTGCACGACGGTCGCGGGCCGCACCTGCGGCGGCGGCGGGCTCGACAGGCCCACCGTCGTCTCGGGTGCCGGGGGGTGCGCCGGCCAGCACGCGCGCGCGGCAGCGACCAACTCGGCGCACGAGCCGTACCGCCGTGCCGGGTCCTTGGCCATGGCGCGCGCCATCACGCCGCTGATCCCCGGCGGCAGGTCGGGGCGGAGGGCGCGGGGATCGGGCGGCGGGGCGGTGACCACCGCGTACAGCGTGGCGGGCACGGTCTCGGCGGGGACGGCGCGGCGCCCGGTGAGCAGCTCGAATAGGACGGCGCCCAGCGCGTAGACATCGGCCCGGGAGTCGACGCGGCCGCCGCTGACCTGCTCGGGCGCTGCGTAGGCCAGCGACGCGGTGACCTCACCGGTCCGCGTCAGCACCGACGATGCCGCCGAGTCCTGACCGATCCCGAAGTCCGTCAGCATCACCCGCTCACCGCCGCCGGGCAGCACCGCGAGCAGGACGTTGGCCGGCTTCACGTCCCGGTGCACGAGTCCGCAGGCGTGCGCGTGGTCGAGCGCCGCGCCGACGGCGGCCACGACCGCGAGCGCGCGGTCCGGCGGTGCCGCGCCGTCCCGGGCCAGCACGGTCGCCAGGTCCGGTCCCGCGACGTACTGCATCGCGATCCACAGCACGCCGTCCTGGGTGCCGCGGTCGAGGACGTCGACGACGTTGGGGTGCGACAGCCGGCTGACCAGCTCCGCCTCTCGCTCGAACCGGGCACGCACACCCGGGGTGGCCGCGAGGCCGGCGTGCAGCACCTTGAGCGCGACGTGGCGGGGGAGGGTGGGGTGGCGGGCCAGGTAGACCGCACCCATGCCACCGCTTCCCAGGCGCCTCTCGACGACGAACCCGCCGATGACGGTGCCCGGCTCGATGTCCACTGCGCCCCTCCGTCGTCCCGGTACCGGCCGCCCGGCGTGCAGCGCAGTGTGCGGACTCGGCGGGGCGCCGTCCAGAGGCCGCCCGGAGGTGCCGGAGCACCTGTGCCGGCGCTGAGGCGTCGTCTACATCGTGGAGAACGAGCGGGTCGACGTGCTCATGCGGTTCCACCAGGCCGGTGACCCGAACGGCCACGACCCCGCCATGCGGCCCGAGTAACTCACATACCCCGAGGACCGCGGCAAGTACATGGTCCATTGCCACAACCTGACCCACGAGGACCACGACATGATGACCCAGTTCTGCGTGGGCGCCGACACCCCCGACCTCGACCCGATCAGGGCGGCCCCCGCGACGGACCGGCCGGAGGACTGAGCCGGGCCGCGGTCAGACCCTCCCGCGGAGGATGCGCCGCCAGTAGACCTGCGGGAGGCCGTACCGGTCGGCCCACCACGTGGCGCGGCGGGGCCTGATCGGGTCGACGAGCGGCACCGACGGGGTGAGCCGGCCGTCGCGGTCGAACTCGGCGAGCATCAGCTTCCGGCGGGTGACGGTGATCGGGACGACCGTGTAGCCGTCGTAGCGCTGCAGGTCCCCGCCGTCCCGGGCGGCGGCCAGGTTGGCGCTGAGGACGGCGACCTGCTTGCGCAGCGCGCCACCCGAGGGGCGCGTCGCGACGGCCGCCGCGTCCCCCAGCCCCCAGATCGCCGGGTACCGGCGGTGCCTGAGGGTGCCTGGGTCGACGTCGACCAGCCCCGGGTCGTCGTCGACCGCCAGGCCGCTGTCGGCGATCCAGCGCGGCGCCCGGTACCGCGGGACGGCGTGGGCGACGGCGACGTCCTCGAGCACCTGCCGGCCCGACGGCGAGGTGACCGTGAGCGCGTGCAGGTCGGCGTCCACCCGCTCGACCCGGGCCTCGCGCAGCACGCGGACGCCGTAGTCGGCGAAGGCCCGCTCCAGGACCTCGTCGGCGCGCGGCACCCCGACGGCGGTCGCGTCGGGGAGGACGACCGTGACGTCGAGCGCGGACAGGACCCCGGTGCGCCGCCAGTGGTCGCACGCCATGAACAGCGGCTTGAGCGCAGTCGGGCCGCAGGACGCCGGCTCGGGCGGCACGGTGAAGACGACGGAGCCCGCGCGCAGCGACGTCAGCAGCGGCCACACCCGCGGTGTGCTGCCCGGGACGTAGGTGGAGGCGGCCCACCCGTCGGCGTAGGCCTCCTGCAGACCCGGGGTGGCGGCCCAGTCCTCGTCGAGCCCCGGACAGAGGACCAGGGTCGTGTACGGCAGCGTCCGCCCGCGCCGGGTGTGGACGGTCGAGGCGGCCGGGTCGACGGAGTCGACGGCGTCGCGGATCCAGGTACACCCGTCGGGGACGACGTCGGACATGAGGCGCTCGAGGTCGGCCATCGTGGCCTCGCCGCCGCCGACGTAGTTGAGCAGCGGCTTGTAGCGGTGGACCGGCTGCGGCGCCAGGACGGTCACGTCGGGGACGCCGTCGCGCAGCAGCTTCGCCGCCAGGGAGATGCCGGCGTTGCCTCCGCCGACGATGAGGACCTCGGGACGCTGCATGCGTCCGACGTGCCCAGTCCCGACGGGTCGCACACGACTCATCGGGACCGGGCCGCTGGGCCGGTGGCGCCCGTCCGAGCGTGTGCGCCGGGGCCGCACTCCGTGGCATGGAGTGCGGCTTGAGCGCACACGCTCGGGTGGGGTCAGGCCGCCGTGACGAGGCTGCGCACGCTCTGGGTGACCGTGAGGGCCAGGCGGCGCGAGATGCGCAGACCCTGGTCGGCCAGCGCGAAGGTCGTCTCGATGGCCTCCTCCGGCCGGACCAGCACCGACGGCACCAGGCTGCGCACGATCGTCGTCACGCCCTGCACGAGGCCGGCGACGGCGTCCTCGCTGCTGTCCGCGGCGTCGGCCAGCTGCCGGCGGGCCCGCGCCTGCTCCTGGTCGCGCAGCTCCGCGAGCAGGTCGCGGCGGACGGCGAGGACCAGCTGCCGCGCCCGCTCGTCGTGGGACCCGTTGCGCGCGGACTGCAGCACCTCGGCGGCCAGCAGCTCACGAGCCCGGTCCTCGGCGTCGTCGCGCGTGCGGCTGAGCTCCTCGAACTCGGCACCGACATCGGTCCGGTCGGTGTCGGTGCCGCTGCGGGGCGCGTCCTCCTCGGTGCGCGCGGCCGGGGTGCGCGGGGCCTGGGTGTGCTGGGCCTGCGTGTGCTCGGTCTCGGTGTGCGCGGCCTCGGCGGGCGTGGTCGGTGACTTCGGCTTCGGCGTGGTCATGGCTTCCTCCAGGGTCGTTCCGGTCCGGGCAGGTCGAGACTCCGGCCGCCGGGTGACCCCCGGGAGAGGTGCGGGCGCACAGCGGACGAGCGGGTCGCCAACACCAGGGGGAGCCCGTCAGCGCTGGAGCTGGGCCACCTCGTCCAGCCGGCCGAGCTTGTGCGGGTTGCGGATCGCGTACAGCCGCGAGACCAGGCCGTCCTCGACGACGAAGGTGACCGCCGTGTCGAACTCGCCGCCCGGGTCGATCCGCGCCCCCACCGCGCCGTTGACCAGGGGCGTGGTGATCGGCACGCCGGGTGCCAGCCGCGCGAAGTGCGACAGCGCCGAGGCCACCCGCGTCCGGCCGGAGACCGGCCGCAGTGCGGCCGGGGCCAGGCCCCCGCCGTCGGCGACCACGACCACGTCGGGCGCGAGGACGTCCAGCAGCCCCTGCAGGTCGCCGGCGGTCAGCGCGGCGAGGAACCGCTCCACGACCTCCCGCTGCTCGGCGGGGCTGACGACCATCCGCGGCCGCCGGGCCGCCACGTGCTGGCGTGCCCGGTGGGCGATCTGGCGGACCGCGGGGGTCGACCTGCCCACCGCCTCGGCGATCTCGTCGTAGGGCACGTCGAACACCTCGTGCAGCACGAGGACGGCGCGCTCGGTCGGCCCGAGCGTCTCCAGGACGGTGAGCATCGCGATCGAGACGCTCTCCGCCAGTTCGACGTCCTCGGCCACGTCGGGGCTGGTCAGCAGCGGCTCGGGCAGCCACTGGCCGACGTACTCCTCGCGCCGGCGGGACACGGTGCGCAACCGGTTGAGCGCCTGGCGGGTGACGACCCGGACCAGGTAGGCGCGGGGGTCGCGCACCGCGTCGCGGTCGGCCCCGGCCCACCGCAGCCAGGCCTCCTGCACCACGTCGTCGGCGTCCGCGGCGGAGCCGAGCATCTCGTAGGCGACGGTGAACAGCAGGCTGCGGTGGGCCGTGAACGGGTCGCCGCTCATGCCGGGGCGAGGCCGTCCGCCGCCGGGGCGGCCAGCGGCGCGAGGCCGCAGGACGCCGCGAACTCCTGCGAGCGGATGCCCAGCGCGACGTTGCCCCGGGCGGTCATGTTCATCATCCCGATCCTGGCGGTCAGCTCCACCAGCGCGGGAGCCCCCAGGTCCGCCAGCAGGGCGGCCGACATCTCGTCGGTCACCGCCGGCGGGGTCTGGCTCATCGCCTCGGCGTACTCCATGACCCGCCGCTCCACGGGGGTGAATGCCGCGGACTGCCGCCACCGGGGCACCTCGCGCACCTTGGCCTCGTCGAGTCCGCGGTCGTGGCTCATGAAGTGGTGCAGGTCCAGGCAGAAGCCGCACCCGACGGTGCCGGCCGCCGCCATGGCGGCGAACGTCGCGAGGTGCGGGTCCAGCCGGTTCCACGAGTCGACCCTGCGGCCGAACGCCATGGAGGCCTTGAGGACGGCGGGGTGGTGCCACATGACCCCGAGCCCGTCCGGCACCTGGCCGAACATCCTGCGGCTGAACGCCTTGAGCAGAGCCCCGTGGATGCCGGTGATCTCCGTCGCGGGGACCCGGGTGGTGCTCGCCATGTCTCCTCCAGGGATGTCGATGCGGTCGACATGGAGACACCGGCCGCTGCCCCGGCGTGACACCTCGGCCCCCGCGGCCGCGCCCGACCGTCCCGGGCCGGGACCTCGGCCGCTCGCCGCTCAGTCGCGGCCGGCGGCGACGATGGCCGCCGCCAGCGCCGAGGGGTTCGTGAACATCACCTCGTGGCTGCCGGGCAGCTGCACCAACCGGTACAGGCCCAGACGGCCGGACATCCGGGGGTGCCAGCCCCACTCCCCGGGCGGGAGGGCGGTGTCCTCCGTCGCGTTGATGAAGCTCCTGGGGAGGGTGCCGGCGTAGAAGCGGCTCAGGTCGAGTGCGTCCACGAACGGCTGGAACGGTTCGGAGGACAGGGTGGCGTAGGTCGCCTGGGCCTGGGCCTCGTCGGCGTCCTGGATGAACGCCTCGCGCCAGATGGGGTACGGGAGGGTGACGGTGTTGTCGTCGCTGGCAGCGGCGAGCTGGCTGAACAGCTCGCGGTAGTGCGGGGGGACCTCGTCGAGGAGGCTGTTGCCCGGCTGTGGGACGAAGGCGTTCCAGAAGACGAGGCGGCGCAGGCGGTCGGGGATCTCCTCCGACACCCGCGCGATGACGGTGCCGCCGAAGCTGTGCCCGAGGAGCACGACGTCGTGCAGGTCCTGGTCGACGATGTGGTCGACGACGGAGGCGACGCAGTCGTCGTGGTCGACGTCCTTGTCCACGCCGATCCCGTGGCCGGCGACGGTCGGGGTGTGGACCTCGTGTCCCTGGGACCTGAGCGCCTCGGCCACCGGACCCCACAGGGCTCCGTCGTGCCACGAGCCGTGCACCAGCACGAACCTCATCATCGTCGCCACCTCTCTCCCCGTGCCGCACCGCGCGGCAGCCGTCGTAGCGGACGCTAGGGGGAGGTGCCGGCGTGCGTTGGCCGTTTCGCGCGGCTCGGCCGGTACGCGCAGCACCCGCCACCCGTCCGGACGACGGACGGCCCCGGAGCGCGTCCGGCCGTCACCGGTCGAGGTCGGCCGACGGCAGCGTGCCGTAGGTGCGCCGGTACTCGGCGGCGAACCGTCCGAGGTTGCCGAACCCCCACTGCCAGGCGACCTCCGCGACGCTGCCGCCGCGGCGCGCGAGCAGGTCCGCGCGCACGTGCTCCAGCCGCACCCGGCGCAGGTGCTGGGTCGGGGACATCCCGAGGCGTTCCCGGAACCGGGCCTGCAGGGTGCGCGGGGAGACGCCGGCGGCTGCCGCGATGTCGAGCAGGCCGATGCGCCGGTGGGCGTTGTCGGCGATGTAGGCGCGTGCGCGGGCGACGGCGTCGGCGGACGCGACCCCCTCGCTCCGCTCCGCCCCGAACGACTCCCACGCAGCAGTGGCGACGAGCTGGGCCAGTGCCGGGCCCATCGGCGAGGCGAGCAGCCCGTGCGGCACGGCGTCCCGGAGCAGGACGCGCGTGGCCAGGTCCCACGGTCGGGCGTCGGAGGCCTTCCCGGTGCGCAGCCGGTCCCGGTGCCCGGTCAGGGCGCCGGCCCGGATGAGCAGTGCGCTGGGGATCTTCACGGTGAGCAGCCGGCACCCGGCGTCGAAGACGAGCTCGTGCTCGGAGTCGGCGTCCAGGACCACCGCCTCCCCGGCGGCGGCCCGGATCGTCCGCGGTCCGGTGTGGACGTCCAGTGCCCCCTCGATCGGCCGGGACACGAGCACGAAGTCGCCGAAGGGCACGGGCGACACCCGGACCCGCCCCGGTCCGTACGACAGGGCGAACACCCCCAGCCCCGATCCGTCGGCCTCGGCGTGGCTGGCGTGGAAGTGCCCCGTCAGCGGCGTCACGACGTGCGGGCAGTAGGAGCGGGCGACCTCCTCCCGGGCGACGTCGACGTCGAGCGTGTCCAGGCGCAGGCGCATCCCCGCCGGGAGTCCTCTCGGGGTCGACCCGGTCATCGCGCCTCCAGCGTTCCCGGGAGCACGCTGTGCGGCGGCCCGTCCCCATCTCGACGTCTCGCGACGGTCGTCGACCCTAGGCCACATCGCCCATCTCGACCTGCCCCTGTCGCCTTCCTGGTGCACCATCCGGCCATGGCGTCGGTGTCGGCCGCGCGGGGCGGCACGGCGTTCGTCCTCGGTGGCGGGGGAGTGCTCGGCGCGGCCGAGGTCGGGATGCTGCAGGCCCTGTTCGAGCGCGGCGTCCGCCCCGACCTGGTCGTGGGCACCTCGGTCGGCGCGGTCAACGGGGCGCTTGTGGCGGCCGACCCGACGGCGGGCGCGGTGGACCGGCTGCGCGCGGTGTGGGAGGAGCTGGCCTCCTCGGCGGTGTTCGCGGGGTCCGTGCTCGGCCGCGTCGGCACGCTGGTCCGGACCCGCACCCACCTGCACCCGCGCGAGCCGCTGCGGGACCTGCTCGCCGCGCACCTGCCCGCGCGGACCTTCGCCGAGCTGCGCGTCCCCTTCCAGTGCGTCGCGGCCAGCATCGAGCGGGCGGCCGAGCACTGGTTCACCGAGGGCCCGCTCGTCGACGCGGTGCTCGCCTCCTGCGCCGTTCCCGGGCTCCTGCCCCCGGTCGAGATCGACGGCGAGCACTACCTGGACGGCGGCCTGGTGCACAGCATCCCGGTGGGCCGGGCGGTCGCCCTGGGCGCCGGCACGGTCTACGTGCTGCACGTCGGGCGCATCGACCGTCCGCTGCGCCCGCCGACCCGGCCCTGGGACGTCGCGACGGTGGCCTTCGAGATCGCCCGGCGCCACCGGTTCGCCGCCGACCTGGCCGCGCTCCCGGCCGACGTCACGCTGCACGTGCTGCCCTCCGGACAGGTCGAGGCGCCGGGCGCCGGCAACCTCCGCTACCGCGATTTCTCCGCCGTCCGCGACCGGATCGACCGCGCGTACGTCGCGACCCGCGAGCACCTCGACGGCGCTCCGGGGGAGGAGGCCTGACGTGCTGCCACCCCGCCCGGTGCGCCGGGTCACCGGTCCGCTGCTCCTCGCAGCCCTGGTCGCCGCGGTCCTGCTGCTGCCCGTGCTCGTCGTCGTGGCGCTGGTGGCCTCGCTGTTCCTCCCGGGGCGCCTGCGGGCGCTGCGGCTGCTCGCCTTCTTCCTGGTGTACCTCGCGCTCGAGGTGGCCGGGCAGGTGGCGGCCGCCGCCCTGTGGGTGCTCAGCGGCTTCGGGCGCCGGCTGGACTCCCGGGTCTCGCGGGCGGCCCACTACACGGTGCTGCGGCTGACCCTGGACGTGCTCCGCCGTGCCGCGCAGCGGCTGTTCGCGCTGCGGCTGGTCACCGACGGCGAGTCCTGGTCGCCACTGGACGACGGGGTGCCGGGCTCGACCAACGCGATGGTGGTCCTGTCCCGGCACGCCGGTCCCGGCGACTCGTTCCTGCTGGTGAACACGCTGATGGACCGGGACCACCTGCGCCAGCCGCGGGTCGTGCTCAAGGACGTGCTGCAGTGGGACCCGCTGATCGACGTCTACCTCAACCGGTTGCCCAACCACTTCGTCGCGTCCACCCGGGGCGCCGGCTCGAACTCCCCGGAGGCGATCGCCGACCTGGCCCGCGGGCTGGGGGAGGAGGACGCGCTGCTGATCTTCCCGGAGGGCGCCAACTTCACCCCGCGGCGGCGGTTCCGGGCGATCCAGCGGCTGCGCCACCGCGGGCTGGTCGCCGCGGCGCGCCGGGCGGAGGCGTTGCGGCACGTGCTCCCGCCGCGCCCGGCCGGGGTCGGGGCCGCGCTGCGAGCCGCGCCGCACGCCGACGTCGTCCTCGTCGCGCACACCGGCCTGGACCACCTGCACACCGTGCGGGACCTCTGGCGGAGCCTGCCGATGGACAAGACGCTGCACCTGCGCTGGTGGTTCGTCCCCGCCGCCGAGGTGCCGCGGGAGGAGGCCGCGCTGACCGACTGGCTCTACGACTGGTGGGCCACGATCGACGACTGGATCGCCACCACGTCGGCCGCAGACGCCGGCTAGTCAGCTGCGCTGCAGGAACCGGGCGACGACGTCGGCCCAGCGCGCCCGCGCCTCGTCGTTCTGCTCCAGCGTCGGCACGCCGATCTGGGTCGCCACGAGCGACGCCGTCCCGTCCTTCTTCGGCTCGCTGGTGACGACGACGGACGAGCCGTCCCGGGCCCTCGTCCGCCAGGTGATGCGCCGGTCGGTGCCGCTGACCCTGAGCCCGCCCTCGACCATCCCGCACACCGTCGCGTCGGCCGCCGCGAAGGCACACCACCGCTCCATCAGCTCGGCCATCCCGAACGGCGTCGACCGGCTGACGCTCATCTGGAAGGTCCCGTCGGAGCGCTGCCCCGGGATGCGCCGGCCGATGTGCTGCTCGTAGGCGACCGTCACCGACTGCGTCCACCAGCCGACCGACTCGATCGTGCCGCAGAGCTCCTCGTAGACCCTCAGCGCGATCGCCTCGTGGTCGAGGTCCCGCGCGCCGATGCCCTCCATGAACCGCAGCCACTCGTCCCAGGTGCGGGAGGTGGCCCGCTCGACGGGCGCGATCCGCGGGTTGGTCGCCATGACCCCGGATTGTGGACGCCTGCGGCGCGTTCCGGGATCGGGAACAGGCCACCGGCGCACATCGCCGCCGGATCGCGGCCAGGAAGTGACCGCATCCGTCCCTAGCGTCGGGGCATGACCGAGCAACCGATCGTCGTCCTCGGCGCGACCGGGCGGACCGGCCGCCGCGTGGTGCAGGCCCTGGCGCGGGACGGGCGGCACGTCCGGTCGGCGTCACGCACCCCGCGCGGCCCCGGCGCCGTGCGCTTCGCGTGGGAGGACCCCGCCTCGTGGGAGCCGACCCTGTCGGGCGCCGGCGCCCTGTACCTCGTGACGCCCGACGGCGTCCCGGTCGACCCGGCGTTCGTGGAGGCCGCCGTCGGCCGCGGCGTGCGGCGGCTCGTGCTGCTCTCCAGCGGCGCGGTCGAGGAGATGGGTGACCAGCGCCTGCTGGACGCCGAGCGCCTGGTCCGCGACAGCGGCGCCGAGTGGACCGTGCTGCGGCCCGGCTGGTTCGACCAGAACTTCGACGAGGGCTTCTTCGCCCCCGCGGTCGTGGCCGGGGAGGTGCTGGTGCCGGTCGGCGAGCTGCGGCAGGCCTTCGTCGACGCCACCGACATCGCCGCCGTCGCGGCCGCGGCCCTCACCCGTGGCGGGCACGCCGGCCAGGTGTACGAGGTGCGCGGTCCGGAGGCCCTCACCTTCGCCGAAGCCGTCGCGGTCGTCTCGCGGGTCAGCGGCCGCTCGGTCCGCTTCACCGGCGACCCCGAGGCCTACCGCGCGGCCCTGACCGCGGCGGGCCGGCCGGTGGAGGTCACCGAGGCGGAGCTGGCGGCCTTCGCCGCGCTGTGCCGCCGGGGTGACGACGAGCCGGGCGACGTCGTCGAGCGCGTCACCGGCCGCCCGCCCGCGAGCTTCGCCGACTACGCCGCCGCGGCGGCCGCGCGGGGCGCCTGGCGCGGCTGACCCCCCACACGTGTGCGCTCACGCCGCGTTCCCCGGCCCGGGACGCGGCGTGGGCGCACACCCCCGCCGAGGCGTTGCAAGACGGCTGCAAGCCGGATGCAGACCCCGGGCCCGATGGTCGGACCACAGCAGACGACGACCCGACCCGAGGGAGACCGGCGATGACCGCCACGACCACCGCCCCGATCGACACCCGCCAGATGAACACCGTCCACAGCTTCTTCCGGCGCGAGTTCCGGCTCGCCGGCGGCGTCGTCCGCCGGGTCACCGAGGGCGACTCCGCCCGGGCGCAGGTGGTCGCCGACCACCTGGACCTGCTCACCCGGACGCTGCACCACCACCACACCCACGAGGACGAGCTGATCTGGCCGAGGCTGCTCCAGCGCGTCCCCGAGGAGCTGGCCCCGATCGTGCGGCTGATGGAGGCGCAGCACGGCCGGGTCGACGCGCTCATTGCCGAGATCGACGAGATCCGGCCGCGCTGGGCCGTCACCGGGGGCGCCGCGGACCGCGACCGGCTGGCCGACCTGCTCGACCAGCTCTACGTGCACCTGTCCGAGCACCTGGAGGCCGAGGAGGAGCGGGTGCTCCCGATCATCGCCCGGAACATCACCGAGGAGGAGTGGCACGAGGTCGGCGAGCGCGCCCGCATGAGCAACCGCAAGGACCAGATGTCGCTGGTCCTGGGCATGCTGGAGTACGACGGCGACCCCGAGGCGATCGCGATGATGCTGGCCGCCGCCCCGGCGCCGGTGCGGTGGCTCGTGCCGAAGCTGTCACGCCGGGCGTTCCGGAAGCACGCGCTCGTCATCCACGGCACCGCGACCCCCTGAGCCGACCGCGCCCAGCCCCGCCAGGAGCTCCGCCGTCCGCGCCGTCCACCGGTCCAGCCCCGCCGCCCGGTGCCGCGCGACGGCGGACTCCGCGTGCCGGCGAGCGGCGTCGAGGTCGCCCTCGGCGGCGGCCAGCCGGGCGAGCGTGTGGGCGACGCTGCCGAAGAAGAAGGCCGACATGCCACCCACGGCGAAGCGGTCGGCGTAGGGCTCCAGCCGGCGGCGCAGGTCGGTCACCACCTCGGCGCCGGCCAGGCCCTGCTCGTGCAGGGCCAGCCACACCCAGGCGCGCAGGACCGTGAGGCTGGTCCACAGGTAGTCGGGGTTGATCGGCGGCTGCTCCGGCCACGCTCCGAGCAGCCGCCGCGCCTCGGCCGCCCGGCCGGTCTCGATCAGCGCCAGCGCGTGCAGGTCGCGTGTCTCGCCGGGCTGGTACTCGGCCGCCCGCCGCAGCGCCGGCTCGAGCTCGCCCAGCCGTCCCTCGGCCCACCGCATCGTCGTCCGCTGGGCGAAGCCGATGCCGATGCCGGGCATCGCGAGGGTCTGCTCGAGGCGCTCCAGCCGGGCGACGTCGGCCTCCGCGCCCGCCAGGTCGTCGTGGGCCTGCCGGAACGTGGCGAGCGCCCAGCCGGCGATCAGCAGCACCTGCGGCAACCCGTGCCGCTCGGCCAGGCCGGCCGCCCGGGCGACGTCGGAGTGCGCCTCGTCGAGCCGGCCGAGCTCGGCGCGGACGGCCGCGCGCTGGGTGAGCGCGAGGGCCAGGCCCGGCTCGTAGCCGGTCCGCGTGTGCAGGGCGACCAGCTCCTCGAGGACGGCGGTGCGGCGGTGCAGCAGGTCGGGCCGGGTCAGCGCCCCGGTCGTCACGTGCAGGACCGAGGCCCGCTCCCGGTCGGAGAAGCCCGGCCCCCGGGCCGCGCCGATCGCCGCGTCGAGCAGCGCGCTGATGGTCTCGCCCGCGCCGGGTGCGTACAGGTACTCGATCGTCAGCGCGGCCTGGACGCGGGCCCGCAGCACCGGAGCTGAGTCGTCGAGGGCGTCCAGCACGGCCTGCCACAGCGCGATGGCCTGCTCGTCGACCTCTCCGCGCAACCGCCAGCCCCAGATGGCCTCGTCGCAGATCTCCAGCAGCACTTCCGCGGCCTGCCGGGGTCCCTCGCGGTGCAGCGCGGACGCCCCTGCCCCGGCCAGCAGCGGCCACGCCTCCAGCGGCCGGCCCAGCCGGCGCAGTGCCCGGGCCAGCCCGACGGTCACGGCCTCGCGCTCGGCGTCGGTGGCGACGGCGTCGTGCGCCTGCAGCTCCGCGGCGAGGGCGAACAGGCGGCGGGCCTCGTCGTGGGCCGAGCCGGTGGCCGCCGCCTCCGCGGCCCGCCGGGCGAAGCTCCACCCCGACCGCGCGTGGGCGGCGCCGGCGAGGCGGTAGTGCTCGGCGAGCTCGGCGGCGTGGTCGGCGACCCGGCTGGCGTGCCAGTCCTCCAGGGCGGCGGCGACGTCGGCGTGCACGCGTGCCCGCGCCGGCGCCGGCAGTGCCTCGTACACCGCGTCGCGGACCAGCGCGTGCGGGAACCGGTAGCGGCCCGGCCCGTCCTCCTCGACCAGCCCGAGCGCCAGTGCCGACTCCAGTGCCTCGTCGACCTCGGCGCCCGACCGGCCCGCCGCCTGCTCCACCACCGGCAGGTCGAACCCGCGCCCGGCCACCGCGGCCACCGCCAGCACGCGCGCGGTGGACGGCGACAGCTCCGCCAGCCGCTGGCGCACCACGTCGCGCACCCCGCGCGGCACGGTGCGCCAGGCCGGCGCGGAGGGGTCGGCCAGCGCGTCCTCGGCGGCGAGCAGCCGCACCACCTCGGTGACGAAGAAGGGGTTGCCGTTGGTCCGGGAGACCAGCTCCCGGGCGACCTCCGGGGTCACGTCGATCCCGGTGGCGCCGGCCACCGAGGCGACGACGGCGTCGGGGTCCAGACCGGCCAGCTCCAGCCGCAGCGGGTCGAGCCGGGCGAGCGAGCCGAGCAGGTCGGCGACCGGCCCGGGGGTGTCCCCGGCGGCGGCGCGCGAGGCGACGACGAGCACCAGCGGCACCGACGCCAGCCGGGCGGCGACCCGGCGCAGCAGGCGGAGGCTGTCGACGTCGGCCCAGTGGACGTCGTCGAGCACCAGCACCACCGGCGGGCCGTCCCCCACCTCGGCGAGCAGCGCCTCGGCGAGGCGGTAGCTCTCCGCGGCGGCGTCGCGGGACTCGCCCGGCGTCGGGGCCAGGACCCCGGGCCGCCCGAGCGCCTCGCGTGCCGCGGTCGTCCAGCCCTCCAGCGGCGGGCTGCCGTCGGGCTCCCACGAGCCGCGGCCGGTCCGCGCGCCGGCGGCCGCCGCCCGGACCAGCACCTCGTCGGTGAACCGCGTCTTGCCGATCCCCGGCTCCCCGAGGACGACGACGACCCGGCCCCGGCCCGCGGCGGCCGCGGTGAGCACCCCGCCGATCGCGGCGAGCTCGGCGTCCCGTCCGACGAGCCCGGCCACGGGCGCCGGCCCGGTCGGGGCGGGCTGCGCGGCGGGCGCGGCGGCGGGGGAGCGGAGGTCGAGTGCGGGGTCCTGCCGCAGGATCGCCGCCTCCAGCTGCCGCAGGTCCGGGCCGGGGTCGATGCCGAGCTCCTCGGCCAGGTGGGCGCGGGCGCGGCGGAGGGTGTCGAGGGCGTCGGCCTGGCGGGCCGCGCGGTACTGGGCGAGGGCGAGCAGCCCCCACAGCCGTTCCCGGGAGGGGTGCAGCCGCACGAGGTGCTCGAGCTCGGCGGGGGCGTCGCGGTGGCCGCGGTCCAGCCGGAGCCGCCAGAGGTCCTCGACGGCGCAGAGTCGCAGCTCGGTGAGCCGGACCGCCTCGGCCGCCAGCGACGGGCACGTGCCGGTCAGCCCGGCGTAGGGCTCGCCGCGCCAGAGGGCCAGGGCCTCGTCGAGGAGCGCCTCGGACCGCTCGGCCCTCGCCCGGCGGACGAGGTCGGCGAACTGCCGCGCGTCGACGTCGCCGGCCGCGACGGCCAGGGAGTAGCCGCCGGGGTGGGTGCGCAGCCGGTCGGTGGTGGCCCGCGCCCGGCGGGCCGGCTCCAGCTCCTTGCGCAGCCGCGCCACGTAGGACTGCAGCGAGGCCTCGGCGCGGGCGGGCGGGTCCTCGCCCCAGATCTGGTCGACCAGGTGCGGCACCGACACCGGCCGGCCCTCCGCCGCGACCAGGAGCGCGAGCAGCGCCTGCGGCTTGGGGCCGCCGAGGTCGGCGGGCGAACCGTCGACGAGCACCCCGAGCCCACCGAGCACCGTGACCTGCACGGCGCGGATGGTAGGGGCGGGAGGGGGCTCCGGAGGGGGTCCGGACGCGCGGCGGCGGCGCCGGGCCGGAGCCCGCCGCCGCCGGCGCGGTCAGCCGACCGGGGCGGGCACGGGGGCCGGTGCGGCGGCCCGGGACCGGGCGCCGAGGACGCCGGTGCCGATCGACCACAGCGCCGTGAGCACGCCGGAGCCGGCGAAGACCGGGGTCAGCTCCGCCGCGGGGAGCAGCAGGGTGAGCGGGACCGAGACGGCGTGGGCCAGGCCGCCGACGACGCCGGCGACGGCCACCACCCGGGCCGGACCGCCCGACGCGCGGCCGAGGGTCGCAGCGGCGACGGCGAGCGCGATCCCGCTGACCGGGTACAGGACGGCGGCCAGGCCGATGTGGGTGAACGCGACCGGCGCCGCGTGCCCGGCGTGCAGCGCGTCGGAGTCGACGGCCGCGGCCAGGTGGAAGACCGTCTCGACGGCGTAGAGGGCGAACGCGACCGTCGCGACGAGGACCGCCCGGTCGGTCGCCCGGGGCCACACCCGCTGCAGGCGGGCCATGTGGAGGGCGCCGACCAGCAGCACCGTGCCGAGCACCAGCAGCGAGTGGCCGGGGACCCAGCCGGGGTCGGCCGTCATCACCGCGAGCTCCTCGCGCAGCGGAGCCGCGCCGTCGGAGTCCGGGTGCAGCGCACCTCCGGCCAGCGTGAGGCCTCCGGAGGCGACGAGGGCGATGCGCCAGCCGAACGGGCGGGGCGACGGGGCGGGGGTGTGCGTCGGGGTCGTCATGCCGCTGACGCTGGCGGCGTCCTCTTGCAATCCGACGGCAGACGTCTGGACGTCCCCGCCCCGCCGGGCCGGGTCACCCGAGCGCGGCCATGCCCTTCTGCATCTCCTCGAGGTTCATGCAGGGCGTCATGGTCACCCGCGCGCCGAGCCGGAACAGGGGCTCGGAGATCTCCGGCATCTGGGACGAGTCGGTCATGTCGATGACCGCCCAGAGGCTGCGGCACCCCTCGTCCCCGACGAAGTAGACGGCTTCCGGCCGCAGCCTCTCGATCGTCTCCTGGATCGTCTGCTGCACGGTGCCGTCCGCCACGGCCCGGTTGCCGCTCTCGGTGTCGACGACGGCCTTCAGCATCATCCGCATGGCGTCCTCCTGAGCTCGGGGCGCCCAGGCTGGCCCGCGGGGACCGGGCTCGCCAGAGCCGTTCGCCCCCGCGGGAATGACCTCTGCGGCGGCGGACTTGGCGCGGTCATGACGACTCTCGGACTCATCGGCAGCGGACACATCGGCGGGACCCTGGCGCGGCTGGCGGTCGACGCCGGCCACGACGTCGTCCTCAGCAACAGCCGCGGGCCGGAGACCCTCGCCGACCTCGTCGCGGAGCTCGGGCCGCGTGCCCGCGCGGCGACCCCGGCGGAGGCCGCGGCGGCCGGCGACCTCGTCGTCGTGACGGTCCCGCTCAAGGCCTACCGCGAGGTGCCGGTCGAGCCCCTGCGCGGCAAGGTCGTCATCGACACGAACAACTACTACCCCGAGCGGGACGGCCACATCGCCGAGCTCGACGACGAGTCCACAACCACCAGTGAGCTGCTCCAGGCGCACCTGCCCGAGTCCCGCGTGGTCAAGGCGTTCAACAACATCTACTTCGCCCACCTGGCGACGCTGGGCCGTCCCGCCGGCTCCCCGGAGCGGTCGCACATCGCCATTGCCGGGGACGACGCCGACGCCAAGCGGACGGTGACCGCCTTCCTCGACTCGATCGGCTACGACGCCTACGACGTCGGCCCCCTCGCCGAGGGCTGGCGCTACCAGCGCGACACCGCCGCCTACGCCGGGCTGTACCTGGCGCCCGGCACGGAGTTCCCCGGCCCCGGCCGCCCGGCGACGCCGGAGTTGCTGCGGGAGAAGCTGGCGGCCGCCGTCCGCTACCGCGACATGTGACGTCGGCACCCCCCGCAGACGGTCGGCGGGTGATGTACGCCCAGGGGTGTCCCCGGGCGCAGACCACGCCGTCTCCGCACGTCCCCGGTTCTTGCGGAGATCGTGCGGAACGGCTGCGGGGACCGTGCGGGACGGGCGGCAGAGTCATCCCTGTCGCCGGGTCACGGGGGGACCGGCGGCAGGGGGAACGCACGCGGAGCCCCGCACACCGCCTCGGGGGAGGGCAGGTGGGCGGGGCTCCCGCCGTTCCCGGTCCCGTCGCACCGTCGGGGGATCGCCTCGCTCAGGCGTCCTCCGCCGCGCGGACGGGCGCGTGCACGTCTCCTGACGAGGCGAGGGACCTCCCGCCGTGATCGCGGCCACTTACAGTCCCCGCGCGACGCGTCGGTGGCACGCGTCCCGGAGAGCGGAGTGACCGTGGACCTCACTGGAGCATCAGCACTCGTCGTCGGCGGCGCCGGCGGGTTCGGCGAGCAGACCGTGCGCAAGTACGCGGCCGAGGGCCTCAAGGTGGTCATCGCCGACGTCGCGGAGGAGAAGGCCACCGCCATCGCGGCCGAGCTCGGCGACGGCGTGGTGTTCGTGCACACCGACGTCACCAGCGACGAGTCCGTCGACGCCGCGATCGCGAGAGCGCAGTCGCTCGGCCCGCTCCGCGTCACCGTCATCGTCAACGGCGGCCCGGGTGGCGGCGCGGCGCAGCGGATCGTCTCCCGCGACGGCAAGCCCATGCCGATGGAGGCGTTCCTCCAGACGACCGAGTACTACTACACGGCCACCTACCGGGTGCTCTCCCGCGCCGCCGCCTCGATGCAGGGCAACGAGCCGCTCGAGGACGGCCAGCGCGGTGTCGTGATCATGACCGCGAGCATCGCCGGGTTCGAGGCCGCGCCCGGCCAGACCAGCTACGCGATGGCCAAGGGCGGCGTCATCGCCCTCACCCTGGCCGCGGCCCGCGACCTGGCGCCGGCGGGCATCCGGGTCATGGGCATCGCCCCCGGCACGTTCCTCACGCCGGCCTTCCCGGACCCGGTCAAGGCCGACGAGACCTTCGGCAAGATGGTGCTCAACCCCAAGCGGATGGGCCGCCCCGTCGAGTACGCGAAGCTGGCGTACCAGATCGCGGAGAACGACTACCTCAACGGCTACGTCATCCGGCTGGACGGCGGCCTGCGCTTCGGCGCCTGATCCCGGCTCCCGGGGGGCGTGGCCGCCCCCCGGGTCACCCCGGCGAGCCGGGCCGGTCCAGCCCGGCCGAGAGCTCGCCCAGCACGGCGTCGAGCTCGGTGCGCAGCACCGCGAACGGGGGGACGGCGCCCGTGCCGGGGGCGCCGTCGAGCCACCGGTCCAGCGCGATGCGCATCGCCGCCAGGGCGGTCGTCGCGCACAGCCGCGGGTAGACGGAGGCGGCGGGCTCCTCCGTGCCGCCCACGCGTTCGGCGATGGCCTCGGCGAGGGCGGTCTCCTGCGCGGCGAGCGCGGCCAGCAGCTGGGGGACCAGCGACCGCTCGCCCCGGATGACCAGCAGCGTGGCGACGTGGTCGCGGTCGTCGGCCACCGCGCGGTCGAGGACGACGAGCGCCGCCTCGCGCAGTGCCCGCAGGACCGACTCGTCCCGCGGGCGGGCGCGGAACTCGGCGACGAAGGCGAGGAAGTCGCCGGCCGCTCCGGCGACCACGGCCTCCTCCTTGCTGGAGAAGTAGTTGAAGAACGTCCGCAGGGCGACGTCGGCCTCGGTCGCGATCTGCTCGAGGGTCACGTTCTCCACGCCGTCCCGCACGGCCAGCCGCATGGCGGCGTCGCGGATCGCGGCCCGCGTGGCCGTCTTCTTCCGCTCGCGCCGCCCCGCCGTCGTCGGCCCCGCCGTCGTCACCGCCGTCCCCGATCGCCGTGCACGGCGACATGTGTACCCGGAGCG
This sequence comes from Blastococcus sp. CPCC 205250, assembly GCF_019799925.1. Lineage (GTDB taxonomy): Bacteria > Actinomycetota > Actinomycetes > Mycobacteriales > Geodermatophilaceae > Trujillonella. Next base: position 417,434 of record NZ_JABGCG010000001.1, read on the forward strand.
GCGACCGCCGCCTGCGCCCCCGTGGTGCGCAGGCCGCCCCGCGGGACCGCCCGCCCCGTCACGCCCAGGTGACGGGCAGCGCGTGGAGCCCGTAGATGAGCATCTCGTTCTTCACCGGCACCTCCTCGACGGGCACCGCCAGGCGCAGGCCGGGCAGGCGGGTGACCAGCTCCTCGAGCCCGATCCGCATCTCGATGCGCGCGAGCTGCTGCCCGAGGCACTGGTGCACGCCGTGCCCGAAGGCCAGGTGCGAGCTGCGCGGCCGGGTGACGTCGAACCGGTCGGGATCGGGGAAGTGCGCCGGGTCCCGGTTCACCTCGGGGGTGGCCAGGACGACCGTCGCGCCGGCCGGGATCTCCACGCCGCCGAGGGTCAGGTCCTCGGTGGCGATCCGGGTGACACCGAGCTGCACGATGCTCAGGTAGCGCAGCAGCTCCTCGACCGCGTCGTCGAACAGGGAGCGGTCCGCGCGCAGGGCCGCCAGCTGCTCGGGGTGCGTCAGCAGGGCGAGGGCGCCCAGGCTCAGCATGTTCGCCGTCGTCTCGTGCCCGGCGCCCAGCAGGACCAGGGACATGTCGACCAGCTGCGCGTCGGTCAGCGCGGGGTCCGTGGCGCGCACGAGCCCGGAGAGGATGTCGTCGCCCGGGTCCTCGCGCTTGCCCGCGACCAGCCGCTGCATGAACGCGTACAGCTCACCGCCCGCGACGGCCTTCTCCTCCTCGCTGGCCTCGACGTTCGTGCCCACCGAGGTGTTGTGCTGGAAGGCCTCGCGGTCGCCGGGGTCGACGCCGAGCAGCTCGCAGATCATCAGCGAGGGGATCGGGAGCGCGTACGAGGACACCAGGTCGGCCTCGGTCCCGGCCGCGCGCATCGCCTCGATCTGCCCGGCGGCGATCTCCCGCAGCCGCGACTCGAGGGCCTGCATCCGGCGCACGGTGAACTGGCCGGTCAGCAACCGCCGCAGCCGGGTGTGCTCGGGCGGGTCCATGAAGACGAAGTAGCCGTCGCTGCGGGGTGGCGCGTCGGCGGCGGAGACGACGGGACACCCGCCCCGCTCGGCCGCCGCGCCCATGGCCGCTACCTCGTCAGCGGAGAACGACGTCGCCTCGCGGTTGCGGAGCTTGTCCGCGCTGAACCGGGGATCGGCCAGCACGGTGCGGCCCTCGTCGAAGCCGGTCACCAGGTAGGCGGTGATGCCGGTGAGCAGGCGGAACGGCTGCACCGCGCCGCGGCCACGCCGCTCCACGATGCCCGGCGCCGGGTCGAACGGGCAGCCGGGCGGGTGCTCCACCAGGTCCGCCGCGATCGGACGGCGGATGTCGATGGTGACCCGCTCCGCGGTGCCCTCGGTCTGCGCGCTGTCGGTGCTCATCGGAGTCCTCTCGGCCGGTGTGCCGCCGAACGCTAGCCTCTCCGTGCACGGCGTGCACTCATGCACGTCGTGCATCGACCGGGGAGGCGCCGTGTTCGTGCAGACCGACCGCAGCAGGTGCATCGGAGCCGGTCAGTGCGTGGTCGCCGCGCCCGGGGTGTTCGACCAGGACGAGGACGACGGCCTCGTCGTGCTCCTGGACCCCTCGCCGGCCGAGGAGCAGCACGCGGCGGCGCGCGAGGCGGCGGCAACCTGTCCGGCGGCGGTGATCACGCTCCGCGCGTGAGGCGCGCCAGGCTCTTCCGCTCGGCGCCGGACCTCGCCGCCCTCCACGCCGACGACGGGGTCTTCGCCGGTGGTGGCACCGGCGGGGACGACGGCGTCGGCCGCGCGGCGCTCGAGGCGTTCGCGGCCGGGCTCGCCGGCGGGTCGGTGCACCGGCTGTCGCTCGACCACGTCATCGACGTCGACGGCGACGAGGCCGTCTGCCGCTCCTCGATCGTGGTGCTGGCAGGCACCGCCGTGGTGGGTGCCGGCCGGGTCACCGACCACCTGCGCCGGATCGGCGGCGCCTGGCGGATCGCCCGCCGCACCTCCACCCCCGACCCTGCCTGAGGCCGGGCGCGGCGAGCGCTCGTGACGGTTCCCGGGGTCCGGACACCGCCACGAGCGCAGGGCGATCAGCTGCCGCGGTCAGGCGGAGGCGCGGACCGCCAGCGGGTGGTGGTGGCACCGGCCGGCGGAGGTCGCCCGGGCCGCGCACGGGGCGCCGGCCTTGGTGAGGCCACCGCTGTCGCCGCACCGGGCGGGCTGCGCGGGGACGGGGGTGGGCGGAGTGGGCACGGTCCGCAGGAACGGGACGACGATGCCGGCGGGCTCGACGGCCGCTGCTGCCGTCGACGACTCGACGGGAGCGGCGAGCGTCGGCTCGGCGGCGGGGGCCTGCAGCTGCAGGCGGCGGTGCCGGACCGTGGCTGCGGTCAGTCCGGCGGTGAAGGCGGCGAGGGCGGTGGCGACGTGGCTGGCGCGCATGCCCTCCTCATCGGCAGCCGGCGACCCCGGCGGGAAGCACGGCGTGGTGCGGATGGTGCTGACGGGGCACGCGGGGTCCCGGAGGGCGCCGTGGACGGATCGGTCCGCCACGCCGGGTCGTGGTCCGCGGACCCGGCGCGCGCGGCTGTCACCGTCGTCACATGCACGCCCACCGGAACACCCCGCCCCCGGCCGCCGACGAGCAGCACCGCGTCCGCTACCTGCACCTGGTCGCCGCCGCCCGCGTCGCGGCCCTGCGGCCCACCAGCGAGCAGCAGGTCGCCGACGTCGTCCGGGTCACGGTGGACGACGAGGTCGACACCACCACGTTCCGCGCCATCGTCACCGACGTCTCGCGGGACGTCCTGCCCTGACCTCGCCGGGTCAGGTGCCGCAGAACGTCCGGTACGCGGCGCCGAAGTCCTCCGGGGCGGGGGCGGCGTAGCGGTCGAGGCCGGGCCGCTCCTCGAACGGCCGGGTGACGACGTCCAGCAGCCGGCCCAGCGGCTCGAGGTCGCCCCCGGTCGCCGCCTCGAGGGCCTCCTCCACGAGGTGGTTGCGGGGGATGTAGACGGGGTTGACGCGGTCCATGGCCGCGGCGTCCGGCTCCAGGGCGCCCCACCGCTGGAGCCACGTGTCGACGCCGGCCAGGTCCAGGAACAGGTTGCGCGCCGGGTCGACGTCCCCACGGGCGGCGGAGCCCAGCGCCCGGAAGAACGACGTGTGGTCGACGTGGCCGGCCTGCAGCAGCTCGAGCAGCTCCTCGGCCAGCGGGCCGGTGGCCGCGTCGTCGAGCCCCTCGGGCAGGCCCAGCTTGGCCCGCATGCCCGCGGTCCACGCGGCGCTGTACTGCGGCCGGAAGCGGGTCAGGGCCGCCACCGCCAGCTCCACCGCCGGCTCCTGCTCCTCGGCGAGCAGGGGCAGGAGCGACTCGGCGAGCCGGGCGAGGTTCCACTCGGCGATCAGCGGCTGGTTGCCGTAGGCGTAGCGGCCGCCGGCGTCGATCGAGCTGTACACGGTGGCCGGGTCGACGGCCTCCATGAACGCGCACGGGCCGTAGTCGATGGTCTCGCCGGAGATCGTCGCGTTGTCGGTGTTCATCACCCCGTGGACGAACCCGACGAGCATCCACTGCGCCACCAGTGACGCCTGGGCGGCCACGACCGCCTCGTACAGCGCCAGGTACCGGTTCTCCGCCTCGGCTGCGGCCGGGTGGTGCCGCTCGATGGCGACGTCGGCGAGGCGGCGCAGCAGCTCGACGTCCCCGGTCGAGCGCGCGTACTGGAAGCTGCCCACGCGCAGGTGGCTGCTCGCGACCCGCGCGAGCACCGCGCCGGGCAGTGCCGTCTCCCGGTACACCGGCCGGCCGGTGGCCACCACGGCCAGGGCGCGGGTCGTCGGGATGCCCAGGGCGTGCATGGCCTCGCTGATGACGTACTCGCGCAGCATCGGGCCGACGGCGGCGAACCCGTCGCCACCGCGGGAGAACGGCGTGGGGCCGGAGCCCTTGAGGTGCAGGTCGCGCACGCGGCCGTCGGCGTCCACCAGCTCACCGAGCAGCAGGGCCCGGCCGTCGCCGAGGCGCGGGTTGTACCCGCCGAACTGGTGCCCCGCGTAGGCCTGCGCCACCGGGCGCGCGCCCGGCGGGACGGCGTTGCCGACCAGGAACCGCACGCCGTCGGCGCCGCGCAGTGCGGCCGGGTCGAGCCCGAGCTCGGCGGCGAGCGGCTCGTTGAGCACGAGCAGCTGCGGGTCCGGTGCCGCCTCGGCGTGCCAGGGGAGTGCCATCTCGGGCAGCTCGCGGGCGAAGCGGTCGTCGAGGGGGACGGTCGACGGCGGGGCGCTGGTCACCCTCTCGACGGTACGACCCGCGGGGCGCCCGCACCGGACGAGCGCGGGCGTCACGGCGGTCCCACCCGCCCCGTGTCGCGCGGCGCGTGCCGGAGGACCCGGCGCCGACCCGCCACGCTGCCGCGGCGACGTCCCGCCCGGGCGACGCCTCGACCCCGGGGAGAACCGTGCCGCCGCGCGCCGCCGTCCGTGCCGCCCTGCTGACCTGCGCCGTCGCCGGCGTGGGCCTCGCGCCGGTGTTCCTCCCGGGGGTGGCCGCGGCCGCCCCGGGGGACACCGTGACCGTCACCGACTGCACCGAGGCCGCCCTGCGCGCGGCGATCGGGGCGGCTCCGGCCGGCGGCACCGTCGCCATCGCCTGCGACGACCCGATCCCGGTCACCGCCGCCGGCGGCAGCACGATCGTCGTGGACAAGACGCTGACCATCAGCGGCACCGGGCACGACGTGGTGGTCGACGGCGGCCTGCAGACGTCGCTGTTCGCGGTCCAGGCCCCGGCCGGCGCGACGGCGGAGACCCTGCCGACCGTCACCCTCCGGGACCTGACGCTGACCCGCGGCTGGGCGCAGGACACCGGCTACGTCGGCGGAGGTGCCGTGTTCAACGGGGCCCACCTCGTCGTGGACGGCGTCGCCTTCACCGACAACCACGCCTTCAACCGGGGTGGGGCGATCCTCTCCGAGGGGTTCGGGACCACGACCGTCCTCGACAGCACGTTCACCGGCAACAGCGTCACGTGCCCGCTGGACGGATCCGGCGGCGGTGCGATCGCCGTCCGGCAGCGCGGGCAGACGACGATCACCGGGTCAACGTTCACCGGGAACACCGCGACCGGCAACGCCTCGGGCGGCGCCGTGCTGGCCTGGGTGTCCAGCGGCTTCAGTGGCTTCCCCGCGGTGCCGCCGCCCAGCCCGCTGCCGCCGTCCCCCCTCAGCTCGCCGCTCGTCATCTCCGACAGCGCCTTCACCGGCAACCGCACGACGGTCACCGGCTTCGCCGCCCTCGACGAGCAGCGGATGTACGGGGGCGGGGCGGTGGCCGCGTTCGACCACCCGCTCACCGTCACCGGCACCCTCTTCCAGGACAACGCGGTCGAGTCGATCATCGGCTACGGCGGCGCCGTCCTCGCCGCCTCGATCCGCGACGTGCCCACGGTGCTCACCACGGTCGACGTCCTCGACAACGGCTTCGCCGACCGGCAGGGCGTGCACCCGGCGAACGGCCTCGGCGGCGGCATCGCGCTGCACGGCACGCCGGCGACGGTCGACGACGCCATCGTCGACGGCAACCGCGCCTTCGTCGGCGGTGGCCTGTTCACCCGCGGCGCCCCGGTCGAACTGGTCTCCTCGACGGTGGACGCGAACACCGCCGGAGCGGTCGACGACGGTGACGACAACCACGGCGCGGCGCTGGCCACCCGGGGCCCGCTCGTCGTCCGCGACACCCGCATGGTCGGCAACGCCAAGGGGACCTGCCTGGTGCTGCGCGACCCGGCCGCCGCCCCGGCCGGCGACGTCGTGGTCGACGGCGGCGGCAACGAGGTCGAGGGCGCGGCGACGTGCTTCCGCGTCCCCGTGCCCCCGGCGCCGCCGGCGGCCACCGGCAGCCTCTCCTCGCCGGCCGCGCCGATCGAGCCGGGCGCGCCGGTCACGCTCGCCGGGAGCGGGTTCGCGCCGCACGCCCGCGTCACGCTGGCCGCCTATCCGCTGGTCGCCGCGGCCGAGCCCGGCCTGGCCGCCGCCGCGGCGGCCCCGGTCGACCTCGGCGCGAGCCCCGCCGACGCGTCCGGGGTGTTCGCCGGCGCGCCGGTCCTGCCCGGTGCCGGGGTCTGGCGTGTGGTGGCGCTCGGGGTGGACGGGTCGGGGGCGCCGGTGACGCTGTCGACGGTCGTGGTGGTCGCCGCCGCCGGCACCGACGTCGCCCCGGTCGTCACCCAGCAGCCGTCGTCGGCCGCCGGTCCCGCGGGGACGACGGTCGTGCTCACCGCGGCCGCGGCCGGGGTCCCGGCGCCCACCGTGCAGTGGCAGCGCTCGGACGACGGCGGGGCGGGCTGGACCGACGTCCCCGGTGCGACCGCGACCTCGCTGTCCGTGCCGGTCCTGGCCGTCAGCGCGTCCTACCGCGCGGTGTTCACGAACGTCGCCGGCACCGCGACGAGCGCGGTCGCCGTGGTCGGCGGTCCCGCGGCGCCCCCGGGAGGCGGGCGCCCCGGGAGCGGCAGCGGGACGGTCCCGGCCGACGGCGGGGGAGTGAACCCGGCCGGTGCCGGGACCGGGGCCGGCGGCCTGGCGCGGACGGGCGCCGACCTCCTGCCGCTGGCCGGTGCGGGGGCGGCGTTCGTCCTGGCCGGCGCGGCTCTCGTGACCGGTGCCCGGCGCCGTCGGAACTCCTCGCCCGCACGCTGACGCAGACCCCGCGACGCTGACCGGCGCTCGGAACGCGCAGCGCGTCGGACGGTAGGCGCGGGCCCCTGGTGGGATCGGTGTGACGCAGGCCACTCTGGGGCCCGGCCGGGTGGTGGCGGCACGGTGCCGCGCGGGGGCGCCGTCCCCGGCCTCCCCGTGGAGGGCTTCATGGACAGGGACAACTACATCGCGGAGCTGCCGTTCGGCCGGCCGGACATCGACCAGGAGGCGTTCGTCGCGCCGACCGCGGTCGTCGTCGGCGCCGTGACCCTGGGGCCGCACGCGAGCATCTGGTACGGGTCGGTGGCCAGGGCCGACGAGGAGCGCATCGTCATCGGCGCGGGCTCCAACGTGCAGGACGGCTGCACGCTGCACTCGGATCCGGGGTTCCCGCTGGTCGTGGGCCGCGGGGTGACCGTCGGGCACCGGGTGGTGCTGCACGGCGCGCTGGTCGACGACGACGTCCTCGTCGGCATGGGGAGCGTGGTGATGAACGGCGCGCACATCAGCGGGGCGTCGATCGTGGCCGCCGGCGCGGTCGTCACCCCGGGCACGCAGGTGCCCCCGTGGTCGGTGGTGGCCGGGGTGCCGGCGCGGGTGGTCCGGGCGGCGACGGAGGACGACCTGGCGCACATCCGGGCCAACGCGGAGAGCTACACCCGGCGACTGCCTGGCGCTCGTCGGGTCCGCCCGGTGGTACGGCGTCCGCTGCCCGCGGCCGGGATGGTCGCCGGCGACGGGATGTACTGACGTGGGCGGCGATCCGCGACCGGGCGAGGAGGACGTCGACCTCGACGAGGCCCAGGCGCTGTCGCGGGCGGCGGGCGGTGCCCCGGGTGACGAGCCGGACGCCGACGGGACGACGGGCACCGGCGAGTCCGGCACCGCCGTCGGCCGGGTGGCCGGGCAGGACGTCGGCTACGCAGGGGAGACCGGGGCGGAGCGGCGGGCCGAGGCACAAGGCAGGTAGCCGGCTGCCGGTCCGGGGCGAGGCGTCCCACGGTCCGCGCACGGTCAGGACTGCACCGATGGCGAGGGCGACGCGGCGCGATCCGGCCGGCGGTGAGCCGGGGCCCCGGCGCCTCGACGTGGAGCGCGGGCGGTGACTGTGCCGCTGTGGTCGTTCGTGCACTCCGGTTGCGTCAGCCCGGTCGCTCTCGCGGCCGGGGGTTACCAGCCACGCCGCAGTACGCGTCACGCCGAGGAGCCCGAGTCCCAGGCCGGCGACCGTCCAGTGGCGCCCTGAAGCCATGACGAGGCTGGGCCTTGACGCCACACTTGCATTTTGCAAGTGTGGACCGCATGAGCCTCTTCATCACCTGCCCGGTCGAGAACGTCGAGCGCGCGACCGCCTTCTACACCGCCCTCGGCTGGACCCTCAACGCCGAGATGTCCGATCACAACGTGTCGTGCTTCGCGATCGCGCCCGAGCAGTACGTCATGCTCGGCAGCCGCGAGATGTACGCGAGCGTCGGCGGCGCCGAGGAGCTGGTCGGCGGACCCTCCACGCCCTCGAAGGTCACGGTCTCGTTCGACCTCGGCAGCCGCGAGGCGGTCGACGAGCTCACCGAGCGCGCCGGCGCCGCCGGCGGGCGGATCGGTGACACCGACGACTACCCCTTCATGTACCAGCGCCAGTTCGACGACCCCGACGGCTACCACTACTCGCCGTTCTGGATGAAGTCGGACGCCGATCCGACCGCGTGAGCGACCTCGCCGCTGCCCTCGACGTCGTCGGAGCGCGGTGGGCCCTGCTCGTCGTGGAGCGGCTGCTCGACGGGCCGAAGCGCTACGGCGATCTGCAGCGCGACCTCGGCGTGCCGACCAACATGCTCGCGACCCGCCTGCGCGAGCTCGAAGCGGCCGGCGTACTGACCCGGCTGCCGCTGCGGCACAACACCCGGGCCTACGCGCTGACCGATCGGGGGCTCGCCTTGAGGGAGGCGATCGTCGCGCTCGGACGCTGGGGCGCCGAGGGCGCCCGGGAGAGCAGGACCCTCAGTCGCGGGGACGCCGGCGGATCTTCGACCCCAGCCACGTGAGCGGGTCGTAGCGGCGGTCCACCACCCGCTCCTTGAGCGGGATGATCCCGTTGTCGGTGAGGTGGATGCCCTCGGGGCAGACCTCGCTGCAGCACTTGGTGATGTTGCAGTACCCGAGACCGAACTCGTCCTGTGCCTCGTGCCTGCGGTCGACGACGTCCAGGGGGTGCATGTCCAGCTCGGCGAGGCGGATCAGGAAGCGCGGGCCGGCGAAGACGGCCTTGTTCTCCTCGTGGTCGCGGATGACGTGGCAGGTGTCCTGGCAGAGGAAGCACTCGATGCACTTGCGGAACTCCTGCGAGCGCTCGACGTCGACCTGCTGCATCCGGTGGCTGCCGTCGGCCTCCCGGGGCCGGGGGGTGAACGCCGGGATCTGCGCCGCCTTCTCGTAGTTGTACGAGACGTCGGTGACCAGGTCACGGACCACCGGGAAGGTCCGCAGCGGGGTCACCGTCACCGTCTCCGCCTCGCCGAAGGTGCTCATCCGGGTCATGCACATGAGCCGGGGCCGGCCGTTGATCTCGGCGCTGCACGAGCCGCACTTGCCGGCCTTGCAGTTCCACCGGACGGCGAGGTCGCCGGCCTGGGTGGACTGGAGCCGGTGGATCACGTCGAGCACCACCTCGCCCTCGTTCACCTCCACCGTGAACGTCTGCAGGTCGCCTCCGCCGGCGTCGCCGCGCCAGACCCGGAACGTCGCGTCGTACGTCACGCCGGCACCTCCTCGAACACCTCGGCCAGCTCGGCCGGCATCTGCGGGAGCGGTTGCCGCGTCAGGGCCACTGAGCCGTCCGGTGCCTGCGAGCAGACCAGGTTGGTGCGCGACCACTCGTCGTCGGTCGCCGGGAAGTCGTCGCGGGTGTGACCGCCCCGGCTCTCCTGCCGCTCGAGCGCGGCACGGGCGATGCACTCGCTGACCAGCAGCATGTGCGGCAGGTCCAGGGCCAGGTGCCAGCCCGGGTTGTACTGCCGGTGGCCCTCGACCGACAGGGCGGCGACGCGTTCCTTCAGGGCGGCGATCCGCGCCAGCGCCTGCTGCATCTCCGCCTCGGTGCGGATGATCCCGACCAGGTCGTGCATCGTCTGCTGTAGGTCGTGCTGCACGGTGTAGGGGTTCTCGCCGCCCTCCCGCTCGAACGGCGCCAGCGCCGCCCGCGCCGCGTCGGCCAGGGCGTCGTCGGGCGGCGCGGTCCGGACGGGATGGGCACGGGCGTGCTCGGCAGCGGCCAGCCCGGCCCGCCGTCCGAAGACCAGCAGGTCCGACAGGGAGTTGCCGCCCAGCCGGTTGGACCCGTGCATGCCCCCGGCCACCTCGCCCGCCGCGTACAGGCCGGGCACCCGGGCGGCCTCGGTGTCCGGATCGACCTCGACGCCGCCCATCACGTAGTGGCAGGTCGGCCCGACCTCCATCGCCTCGGCGGTGATGTCGACCTCCGCCAGCTCCTTGAACTGGTGGTACATCGAGGGGAGCCGCTTGCGGATGTACTCGGGCGAGCGTCGCGAGGCGATGTCCAGGTAGACGCCGCCGTGCGGGGTGCCGCGGCCGGCCTTGACCTCGCTGTTGATGGCCCGGGCGACCTCGTCGCGGGGGAGGAGCTCGGGCGGGCGGCGGTTGTTCTTCTTGTCCTCGTACCAGCGGTCGGCCTCGTCCTCGGTCTCCGCCGTCTCCTTGCGGAAGAAGTCGGGGATGTAGTCGAACATGAACCGGTTGCCGGCCGAGTTCTTCAGGATCCCCCCGTCGCCGCGGACGCTCTCGGTCACCAGGATCCCGCGCACCGACGGCGGCCAGACCATCCCGGTCGGGTGGAACTGGACGAACTCCATGTTCACCAGCGTCGCCCCGGCCTGCAGCGCCAGGGAGTGGCCGTCGCCGGTGTACTCCCACGAGTTCGAGGTGACCTTGTAGGACTTCCCGATGCCGCCCGTGGCCAGCACCACCGAGGGAGCCGACCAGGCCACGAACCGCCCGGACTCGCGCCAGTAGCCGAACGCGCCGGTGATGCCGCGTTCTCCGTCCGCCCCACCGCCCCCGGCCGGTCCGGTGAGCAGCCGGGTGACCGTGCACTCCATGTAGACGTCGATGCCGAGCGCGACCGTCCGCTGCTGGAGCGTGCGGATCAGCTCCAGGCCGGTGCGGTCCCCGACGTGGGCGAGGCGGGCGTACCGGTGGCCGCCGAAGTCGCGCTGGCTGATCAGCCCGTCGGGGGTGCGGTCGAACAGCGCGCCCCAGTCCTCCAGCTCGCGCACCCGGTCCGGCGCCTCCTGCGCGTGCAGCTGCGCCATCCGCCAGTGGTTGAGCATCTTGCCGCCGCGCATGGTGTCCCGGAAGTGCACCCGCCAGTTGTCCTCGGGGTAGGTGTTCGCCATCGCCGCGGCGATCCCGCCCTCGGCCATGACGGTGTGCGCCTTGCCCAGCAGGGACTTGCAGACGACGGCGGTGCGCGCCCCGCTCTCCTGCGCCGCGATCGCCGCCCGCAGACCGGCGCCGCCGGCCCCCACCACGACGACGTCGTACTCGTGCCGCTCCAGCTCCACCATCAGAAGGCCCTCATCTCAGAAGAAGCGGAGATCGGAGATCGTGTCGGTCGCGAGCAGCAGGACGTAGAAGTCGGCGAAGGCGACGCCGACCAGCGAGACCCAGGCGAACTTCATGTGGTTGGCGTTGAGCTTCGAGACGACGGTCCAGAAGCGGTAGCGCAGCGGATGCCGGGAGAACGAGTTGAGCCGGCCGCCCACGATGTGCCGGCAGGAGTGGCACGACAGCGAGTACAGCCAGAGCAGGGCGGCGTTCGCGAGGAGCACGAGCGTGCCCAGGCCCATGTGGCCCCACTCGCCGGTCTCGTCGCGGAACGCCAGGACCGCGTCGTAGGTCAGGATCACGTTGAAGACCAGGCCCGCGTAGAAGAAGTAGCGGTGCAGGTTCTGGCCCAGCAGCGGCAGCCGGGTCTCCCCGGTGTAGCGCCGGTGCGGCTCGGCGACCGCGCAGGCCGGGGGCGACTGCCAGAACGACCGGTAGTAGGCCTTCCGGTAGTAGTAGCAGGTCAGCCGGAAGCCCAGGGGCACCACGAGGATGTAGATGGCCGGCGAGATCCACGACGGCCCGGTGAACAGCTCGGGGAAGGTGTCGCCCTCGCAGTCCGTGGTGAGGCACGGCGAGTAGAAGGGCGAGATGTAGGGCTCGGCGAAGTAGTGCGCGTTCTGGAACGCGCGGACGCTCGAGTAGACGATGAAGAGCACCAGGACGACGACCGTGACCAGCGGCTGCAGCCACCAGCGGTCGGTACGCAGGGTGCGCGCCGCGATGGCCGCGCGGCGCGGTGGCGTCTCACTGGTGCCGCGCCCGGGGGTGACCGCCCCGGTTCTGCGCGGAGCGGTCGCGGTCACGGCCGGGGGTGCGGCGCTGTCCGCCGCGGCGTCCCGGGGACGCGGGGCGCATGAGCCCCGGCGTCGGCCTCCAACGACAGGTCGTCCATGAGCGCCTCCAGCAACGTTGCTGATGCGCCGCCGCGTGGCGGTGAGCGGCAGTCGACCACGGACGTCCGTCGGAGGGAAGGCCTGACGGGGCGACTCCTCCGGGGACCGGCTCCCAGCAGGTGCACAGCGGCCGCGCAGCCGGAGCGCGGGTCGGCCACGGACGCTCGTCCTCGACCCACCCGGACGAGAGGACGACCGCACGTGACCACCGCACCGCCCGACCCCGCACCCACCTTCGAGGGCCGCCCGCTGCCCCGGCCGGGGGACGAGCTCGTGGACCAGGGGCTCGCCTTCGACGTGGGCACGCTGCTCAGCCGCCGGCGGCTGCTCGGCCTGTTCGGCGTGGGCGCGGCCACGCTGGGGCTCGCCGCGTGCGGGAGCGACGGCGGGACCGCGGCGGCATCGTCGACGTCTTCGTCGGCGTCCGGCTCCGCGGGAGGCGAGATCCCCGACGAGACGGCCGGCCCGTACCCCGGCGACGGCTCCAACGGCCCGGACGTCCTGGAGCAGGCCGGCATCGTGCGCAGCGACATCCGCGACAGCTTCGGCGAGTACTCCGGCACGGCCGAGGGCGTGCCGATGACCCTGGAGCTGACCGTCAGCGACCTGGCGGACGGTGGCGTGCCGTTCGAGGGTGCGGCCGTCTACGTCTGGCACTGCACCCGCGAAGGCGGCTACTCGCTCTACTCCGACGGCATCACCGACCAGAACTACCTGCGGGGCGTCCAGGTGGCGGGTGCCGACGGCCGGGTGACCTTCACCAGCGTGTTCCCGGCCTGCTACGACGGGCGGTGGCCGCACGTGCACGTCGAGGTCTACCCCGACCAGGCCTCCATCGCCGACTCCACCACCGCGATCGCCACCTCGCAGGTCGCGCTGCCGCAGGACGCCTGCGAGGCCGTCTACGCGACCGCCGGGTACGAGACCTCGGTGGCGAACCTGTCCCGGGTGAGCCTGGCCGGCGACACCGTGTTCGGTGACGACGGCGGTGCCGGCCAGCTGGCCACGGTCAGCGGCAGCGTGTCCGGGGGCTACACCGTGCGGCTCGCGATGGGTGTCGACACCACCACGACGCCGACCGACGGCGGCGCCGTCCCGGGGAGGGACGGCGCCCCCTCGGGTGCACCGGGGGGCGCCCCTCCGGCGCCGCCGTCGAGCTGAGGCCCGGGCCGGCTACCGGGTCTGCCCGGTCTCCGGCTCGTCGGCGGTCCGCTCGGTGAAGGCGGAGAAGGTCTGCGCGACCGGCTCCTCGTCCGCCGTCGCCGGGTTCACCACGGCCGGGCCGCCGGTGACACCGGGGTCCTCGGTCGCCGGGGCCTCGGTCGTCCGCTCCCGGAGAGCGGAGTACGTCTGGGCCACGACCTCCTCGTCGTCCTCCAGCGGGAAGGACCCGCCGGGGACGGCAGCGGGGGACGCGGCGGTACCCACGCCGGAGACGGCACCGACGCCGGACGCGGAACCGACACCGGACGCGGAACCGACACCGGACGCGGGACCCCCGCCGGACGAGCCGCCGGCGCTGCCCGAGGAGCCGTGCCCGGTCAGCCCGTCGACGGTGCTCTGCAGCGTCGGGGGCAGGCTGTCGCGGACCTTCCCCACGGCCTCCTGCACCTCCGGACGCTCGGTCAGCCGGGTCGCGGCCTGCTGGATCTGCTCGTACCGCGCCCGCCCCGCGCGAGCGCCGAGCACGTATCCCGCGCCGAGACCCAGCGCGAACGTCACCTTGCCCATGAGTCGACTCCTCCTCCGGCCGCGGCCGTCGATGTCCTGATCACCTCCGCCCTACCCCGGGAGCCGCCGGTGAACCCGCAGGTCGCCGCGCCACCACGGCGTTGACGCAGCGGGGGGAGAGGGCCACCCTCGGGAGATGACCGTCGTCCCGTTCCCCGCCGACCGGTGGACGTGGGAGAGCGCCCGCGGGCTCAGCCGCGCCGTCCGGGTCACGCCGCACGCGGAGGCCGGGCTGCTCACGGTCAGCTTCTGGCGGGACGACCGCTGCGCCGGCACGGTGCGCCTCACCCCGGCGGAGGCGGCGTCGCTGGTCGGCCGGCTGACTGCTGCGCTGGCCGGGCTCGCCGAGCCGCGGACCGCCCCGGAGGCCGGCGGGGGGTCCGTCGAGGAGCGGCTCGCCGCGGTCGAGCGGCGGCTGCGCACCCTCGAGTCGGAGGACCCGCCGGCCTGACCGCAGTGGCTAGATGCCCTGACCGGGCAGGTCGGGGGTCGTCGTCGCAGCGGGCGACTCCGGCGTCGCCAGGCCGTCGGAGTCGACGGCGATGACCCGGTCGACGTCGCCCGCGCTGCCCGAGGTCCGCCCGGACAGCCCGTCGAGGGTGCTCTGCAGCTTCGGCGGGACGGCGGCCCGGACCCTGCCCACCGCATCCTGCACCTCGGGCCGCTCCAGGAAGCCGGCCGTGGCCTGCTTGATCTGCTCGAACCGGGCACGACCCGCGCGGGCACCGAGCACGTAGCCCACGCCCAGTCCCAGCCCCAACGACAGCTTGCTCATGAGACGCCTCCATCGCTTCTGCAGGTGGTCCGTGGACTCCGCCACGACCTCCGGCACGGCTTCGGCCGCGCCGAGCACGCCGAGCGCGGCACGCAGTCCGGCCTGGCCCAGGTCGGCGCCGATCGCCGCGCCGCTCGACAGCGTGCCGGCGGCGATCCGGGCGGTGGTGTTCGCGACGTTCGTGGCGGTGGCCGCTCCGGCACCCGCCGCCCGCTGCGCCCCCCGCCCGGCCGCGGCGACGACCGGCGCGGCCGCCGCGGCGAACTCCGCGGCGCGCTCGCGGGCCTCCTCGGACGCGGCGCGGGCCCTCGGCCCGAGGGTGCTCGCGGCCTCGTCGAGGCGCTGGCGGACCGCCGCGCCGGACGCGGACACCGACCGCGCCCGCCGGCGGGCACGGGCGGCGGACGCGGCCGCCGCGAGCCGCGCCCTGCGGCCGACCGGCTCGGGCACCCGCCGCGCCGCCCGGCGGCGGAGCACCGCGGTCACCACCGCGCCGAGGACGCCCAGCAGGGCCAGGACGCCGGCGAGCTGCCCCGCCCGGGCGGCGGATCCGCCCGCATCCGGTGACGTGGGCGGCGGGACCGTGTCCGCCTCGGCCGCCGCGGGCGACGCCTCGACGTCGTCGTCGTCGCTCGCCGGAGCCGGGGCGACCGGCGGCGCATCCGCCGGGGCCTCCGCCGATGCCACCGCCGGGGCCTCCGCCGATGCCACCGCCGGGGCGATCGGCGGGGCCACCGCCGGGTCGGGGGTCACGTCACCGACGGGCAGCACCGTCTCCGACGCCGCCGTCGAGTAGGAGATCCCGTAGTGCTCGTACAGCGCGGTCTCCTGGGCGGCGCTCAGTTCGCTGCCCTCGCCCACGCGGGGTGAGGCGACGACCTGCTCCCGGCTCACGGTGACGCGGATCCGGTCGCCGGCCGCCGTCGCGTCGAGCAGCGGGATGACCACCGTCTCCCCGTCCAGCTCGGCGTACAGCCACTCGGGCAGCCCGGTCGCGTCGTCGGCGAGCAGGGCCCGGCAGATGCCGGTCTCCGCTCCTCCGTGGTCGATCACGGTCTGGCCGAGCCAGTTCTGGGTCGTCTCTCGGTCGGGCAGGGTCATGGAGGTCTCCCAGGTGGTCAGCAGCCGGACCGGTTCCGCGCAGGACGCGCGCCGTCGATCCCCGTTGGTCCGCCGGTACCCCGCTCGTTCCCGGTGAACCGGCGACCCTGGCGGCGCGTCAGGTCCAGTCGATGCGCCGCGCCAGGGCCTGCAGGCGGGCGCCGGACACGGGGTCCACCGACGCCGCCCACGCCACCCGGCCGAGCACGTGGTCGCGGAAGGTCGCCGGGTCCCGGTCCCGGACCTGGGTCCGCCACCCCCGCGTGGCGCAGTTGTGCAGCAGCGCGCGCAGCCGGTCGCGGTCCGTCCGCGGCAGCGCGGGGCGCGCGTTGACCACCGTCCCGAGCACCTGCTGGCGCCGGGCCGCGCCCACCGCGCGCGTCTTCGCCGCGTGCACGCGCAGTCCCTCGTCGGCGACCACCGCGGTCACCCGCGCGGCGAACCGGTCGCCGGTCAGGGCGCGGCCGCCGCTGAACGTGAGGTCGTCGACGTACCGGGTGTAGGTGGCACCCGCAGCCGCGGCGAGCCCCGCCAGGCGGCGGTCGAGCCGGAAGCACACGAGGTTGGCCAGCGCCGGCGAGGTGGGTGCGCCCTGGGGCAGGTGCGGGACGGCGAGCCGCTGCCCCAACCGGCGGTGCCGGTCGGCCGCCGCGGCTCCCGGCGGCACCGGGACCCGGCGCCACACCTCGGCCGGCAGCACCGTCGTCACCAGGCCGGTGACCAGGTGCGCGACCGGCTCGGTCAGCCCGACGGTCCCTTGCAGCAGGCCCCGGACGCGACCGGCAGGAACGCTGGGGAAGAAGGCCTCGAGGTCCATGCCGAGCACGACGTCCGCGCCCGCGTGCGGAGCCGCCGCGGTGCGCACCGACCGGTCCGGCACGGAGCCGTGCGCCGCCGGGTGCACCGGGACCGGCGCGAGCACGTGCCGCAGCAGGCGGCGCTGGATCTCCTTGAGCCGCGGCTTCGGCGCGGCCAGCAGGCGCACCCCGCTGCCGTGCGGCACGGCGTGCCAGCGGTAGTGCCGCAGCGGCTCCCCGGACGTCCGCTCCAGGCTCCGCGGGTCGGCGAACCACAGCAGCTCGCCGAGGTCGAGGTCGAGCAGCCGCGCCAGGGCCGCCGCGTCGGGCAGGACGGCGACCGGGAAGGGCCGGCGGACGACGGCCACCGCCGCCGGCCGCCACCGCACCACCCGGGGCGGGGGCGAGGTCGCCTGCCCCTTCCGCCAGCCCTCCGTCGTCGTCAGGAAGGCGGCCAGCTCGCGGGGCCGGTCGGCGGGCGCGTCCCGGTGGGCGGCCAGCACCTCACCCACGAGCGTGCCGACCCACCGGGGTGCCCGGGCGTGGTCCAGCGCGACGGCCACCCGCCGGACCATCTCGCGCCGCCGCCAGCGTCCGCCGAGCAGTGCGGTGGCGATACCCGCCGCGACCACCTCGGCCTGCCGGGAGGTCGTCACCGGGATGCGTGGCGGGACGGGCAGCCACTCCCTGAGGGAGGCGCCGGCGCGTGCGCGGAGCGCGCCGTCCGGCGGGTGACGCTAGTCCTGGCTGACACGTGCTGCCCCGGGGTCGCCCCGGAGGGACCGGATCTCGCCGGTCGTCCTGCCCGTCCCGCCACGCACCGGGGCACCGTAGCGGTGACGCCGGACGGACGTGGGCCGTTCCCCTCCGCCGATCGACGGCAGGATGGGCCGCTCCACACCGACGTCGACGGGAGCCCGACCGTGACCCAGCCGCCCGCCCCCATGGTGGTGCCGCGCTTCTCCGTGAAGCAGCGGATCACCGTGATGGTCAACCGCTACGAGGTGCTCGCCGCCGGCCCCGACGGCAGCGAGGGCCACCTGCTGGCGCTGGCCGAGCAGAAGCGGATGAAGCTCAAGGAGGAGGTCGTCTTCTTCGCCGACGCCGACAAGCGCCGCCGGGTCTTCTCGTTCAAGGCGCGGCAGCGGCTCGACGTGCACGCCCAGCACGACGTGTACGACGAGTACGGCAACGTCCTGGGCACCTTCAGCAAGCAGTTCGGCGCCAGCCTGCTGCGCTCGACCTGGGACCTCGCGGCGCCCGGAGTCCAGGCCGTCGGCCGCGAGCGCCGCCCGGTCATCGCCGTCCTGCGGCGGATCTGGACCCTCATCCCGTACCTCGGTGACGTCTGGGTCCCCTTCGTCTTCCACTTCGACTTCGTCGACACCGCCACCGGGGCGCCGGTGATGACCAGCGAGCGGCAGAAGGCGATCCGCGACCGCTACGACGTCACGGTGCACGACCCCCGGCTCGACTTCCGGGTGGCCGCGTCGATGGCGGTGGCCCTGGACGCGCTGCAGAGCCGCTGACGCCGGTCAGCGGAAGAAGGCCGCCACCACGCCCCACAGCCCGTCCGAGCCGGCCGACCCGGCGCGGCCCCCGCCGCCGATCCGGCGCCGCCAGTCGGAGGCGACCAGGAACCCCGACGCCACCACCCACAGGCCCACGGCCGCGCCGATCGTGACCCTGCGGTCCACCGGGAGGACGAACTCCGAGAACAGCGCCACCGTCCCCGCGGCCGCGAGCCAGCAGCCGGTGCGTGCCCACAGCCGGTGCCGGCGGGCCTCCCGCGCGTCGGCCTCGGCCAGCTGCCGCTCGTACTCCTGCACCGTGCCTCCCGGCCGCTCGCGGCCGGTCGGTCCCGGCGCGGTCGCGGAAGCTAGCAGCGGCACGGGCGGTCCGGGGGCTCCCGGCACGCGGCGGAAAGCGGTGGTCGGCGACCCGGGCGGCGGCTACGGTCTGCCGCCGTGTCCAGCCGCACCTACCGTGTCATCGTCCGCGGCGTCTTCGACGGTCTCGACGACGCCCAGCGGGCCCACCTCCGCGCCCACGCCGCCGAGCACGACCTCTTCTCGGCGGCGTTCACCGAGGAGGGCACCCTGAGCTACGACGACGCGCTCGCGGCGTTCAGCCACCGCGTCGTCGTCCGGGTCGACCCGGGTCCCGGCGAGGAGGACGACGCCCACACGGCCGGCCAGCTGAGCGCTGTCGACCGGCTCGAGGCCGTGGGTCTGGGCTACCGGCGGCTGCGCTCGACGGTCACCTGCATGGACGACGTCAAGGTCAACCGCCGCTGAGACCGCACGCCGACGCCCCCCGCTCCCGGTGGGGGAGCGGGGGGCGCCTGCGGTGACCGCCCCCTCCGCCGTTGCCCCCGCGCCGGCGGGGTGGGGGCGGCCGGGTCAGCGGGCGGTGCCGTCGCGCTGGACGCCGGTGAAGGTCAGCCCCAGGGTGGCGCTCTTGCCCTGGAAGGAGTCACCGGCCGTGCCGGGCAGCGTCAGGGAGAAGACCAGGTGGTCGACGCCGCCGGGCTGCAGGCTGGCGACGCCGGCGAGCGGGGCGTCCATCACGGCGCGGCCGGAGTACAGCGTCGAGGTCGTGCCGGAGCAGGTGTAGGTCGGGGCCGAGGCGGTGCCGCCCTGCGTCCACGCGGCGGAGCAGGAGCGCACCGACAGCTGCAGGCCCTGGGTGGCGTCGCTGGTCAGGACGCTCGCGGCGGTCGCCGTGGAGGCCAGGCTCACCCGGCCCAGGGGCGACGTGCCGTCGTTGACCAGGTCGACCGCACGGGTCATCGAGTCGCCGGGCACGAAGCCGGCGGTCGTCACGGGGACGGTGGCGCCGCGCTGGCTCACGTCGATGGACACGGTGCCGGTGGCGACCTCCGTGGACAGCGGGGTCGTGCTGTCGGTGAACGTGCCGAACGTGCCCAGTCCGGCCACGGCGGCGGCAGCGGCCACGACGCCCAGCGAGCCGAGCACCTGGGTGCGGCGGCGGGCGACGACGTTGCGGGAAGACGTCATCTCAGGTTCCTCCAGTCCGGTTGCCGGGCGGGCTGTCCCGCCGACAGGGAGGACTCTCGGCCCCGAACCGCACGCCGCCCGCCGCGCTCCCGCAAGGTCTGCGCAAGACCCGTCCGGTGCGGGTCTCCGCGGGTGTTTGCGCCGTGTCCCGGACCGGGCAGGCGCAGCGGCGTGACCTACTCGATCGTCGCCCGGGACACCACGACCGGGGAGATGGGCGTCGCCACCCAGTCGCAGGCGTTCGCGGTGGGCAGCGGCGTGCCCTTCGCCCTGCCCGGCCAGGGGGTGATCGCCAGCCAGTCGATGGGTGAGCCGATGTACGGCCAGATCGGCCTGGACCTGCTGCGCGGCGGCTTCACCGCCCAGGAGGTGCTCACCGCGCTGCGCAGCGTCGACCCGGACCCGCAGCTGCGGCAGGTCGCCGTCCTGGCGGTCACCGGTGACCTGGCCGCGTACACCGGTGACGCGTGCGTGGCCGAGGCAGGACACCTGGTGGGGGAGGGCTGCGTGGCGCTGGCCAACATGGTCACCGGGCCCCAGGTGTGGGAGTCCATGGTCGCCACCTTCGAGACGTCGGAGGGGCCGCTGGCCCAACGGCTGCTCCTGGCGCTGCACGCGGGCGAGGACTCCGGCGGCGACCTGCGCGGGCGGCGCTCGGCGGCGGTGTTCGTCGTCCGGGCGAGCACGACCGGCCGGCCGTGGCGCGACACCGTCGTGGACCTGCGGGTCGACGACTCCGACGACCCGGTGGGCGAGCTCGACGGCCTGGTCGTCCGGCTGTCCCGCTACCAGGACGTCGTCCGCGCCTTCCAGCAGGCCATCGGCGGGGACCCCGTCACCGCCGACCGCGTGCTCGAGGCACTGCGGCTGCCCGACCCGCACACCGAGCCCGACCACGTGCTGTGGCGCGCCGTCGTCGCGGGGCTGGCCGGGCGGGAGGACGCCGCCCGCGCGCTGCTGTCGCAGCTGGCCGCGGTGGCGCCGCAGTTCGTGGAGATCGGCCGCCGCTTCGGCAGCGCCGGCCTGGTCGACCCCGCGCTGCTGGCACGCATCCTCCCCGAGGGGACCGGTCCGGCCGGCGGCTGACCCCCGCGACCGGCTCCCCCCGACGGGGGACGGCCGGGGGCGGGCACGTCGAGGACCCGCATCCCCGGACCGATGGACCGGGCATGGGGGAGCAGCCGCGGGGCCGTACCGCGCGACCGGGTGACCGGTCGCTGCGGGCCGTGCGCCTGGTCGCCGCCGCCCTGTGCGGGACCTACGCCGTGTCGCTGGCGGCGCTGGGCGCCGGGGTGACCGGTCCGCCGGCCGTCCTCGCCGGCGGCGGCAAGCTGCTGTTCATCGCCGGCCTCGTCGGGCTGCTGGTCACCCGCGCCGTGGTCTCCCGCACCGACCGCGCGGCCTGGGCCTGCTTCGCCGTGGCCGTCGCCTGCTACCTCTCCGGCGCCCTGCTCGCCGAGTTCCACTACGCCGACCTCCCGGTCGTCCCCCGCCCGTCGTGGTCGGACGCCGGCTGGATGGCGTTCTACCCGTGGGCCTACGCCGGCCTGTTCCTGCTGCTGCGCAGCCGGGTGCGCCGGGTGACGCCCGGCATGGCCCTGGACGGCGTGGTCACCGGGCTGACCGTCGCCTCGCTCGCCGCCGCCTCGGCCCTGGGCGCGGTGCTGCGCATGGCCGATGGCGGGGTCGCCGCGGTCCTCACCACGATGGCCTACCCGGTCGCCGACCTGCTGCTGCTGGTGCTCATCGCCGGCGCGCTGGTGGTCATCGGCCGCGACGCCGGGGGCGTGTGGTGGTGGATGGCCGGCGGCCTGACGCTCTTCGTCGTCACCGACACCCTGTACGCCTACCTCACCGTCCGCGGCACCTACACCGCGTCCGGTCCGCTCGACCTCGGCTGGGGCCTGGCCTTCGTCTGCTTCGGGCTGGCCGCCTGCCAGCAGCAGGGCGCGACCGCAGCGGGCGCCCGCGTGCAGGGCGGTCCCGGTGCCCTGGTCGTGCCCGGGATCTGCAGCCTGGCCGCGCTGGGCATGCTCTTCGCCGGCTACCTCGACGAGGGCGACCCCGTGGCCGGCCTGCTGGCCCTCGGCGCGGTGCTCGCCGCCCTGACCCGCACGGCGCTGACCTTCCGGCAGGTCCGGGCGCTGGCGGTCAGCCGCAGCCAGGCGCGCACCGACGACCTCACCGGCCTGCCCAACCGGCGCCGGGTCTACGAGGCCCTCGGCGCGGCCGACGAGCGGCTGGCCCGGGGCGGCTCGGTGGCCGTGCTCGTGGTGGACCTCGACCGGTTCAAGGAGATCAACGACTCGCTGGGCCACGCCGCCGGCGACGCCCTGCTGCGCCAGGTGGGCCCGCGGCTGTCCGGCCAGCTGCGCGACGGCGACCTGCTGGGCCGGCTGGGCGGCGACGAGTTCGTCGTCCTGGCCGATGGTCTGGACGCCGACACGGCCATGACGCTGGCCGCCCGGTTGCGCGCCCAGCTGCAGCGCCCCTTCCGCCTGGGCGGGATGGCCCTCACCGTGGACGCGAGCATCGGCGTCGCGGTCGGCCCCGCGCAGTCCGGCAGCGCCGAGGAGCTGCTGCAGATGGCCGACCTGGCCATGTACGCGGCCAAGACCGGACGGGTGGGCACCTCGGTCTACGACGAGCGGCGCGACGGTTCCGGCCGGCACCGCATCGAGGCGGTCGAGCAGCTGCGCCGGGGCATCGCCGGAGGCGAGCTCGAGCTGCACTACCAGCCCAAGCTGGACCTGACGTCGGGCACGGTGGGCGCGGTGGAGGCGCTGGTGCGCTGGCGGCACCCCACGCGCGGGCTGCTGCTGCCGGACACGTTCGTCGACCT
The DNA here is from genome assembly GCF_019799925.1 of Blastococcus sp. CPCC 205250. Lineage (GTDB taxonomy): Bacteria > Actinomycetota > Actinomycetes > Mycobacteriales > Geodermatophilaceae > Trujillonella. Next base: position 439,876 of record NZ_JABGCG010000001.1, read on the forward strand.
GGCGGAGTCGGCCGGGCTGATGGCCCCGCTGACCTCCACGGTCGTCGCGCAGGCGCTGCGGCAGCGCCGCGCGTGGGCCGACGCCGGCCTGGAGCTGGGGGTCGCGGTCAACGTCAGCCCGTCGAACCTGGTGGACGAGCACTTCCCGGAGGAGGTCGCCGGCCTGCTCGACGCCGCGGGGGTGCCGGCCGACGCGCTGGTCCTGGAGGTCACCGAGAGCCTGCTGATGGCCGACCGGGAGCGCGCCGTCCGCGTGCTCGGCCGCCTGCGGGCGCTGGGGGTCGGCGTGGCCATCGACGACTACGGGACCGGCTACTCGAGCCTGGCCTACCTGGCCTCGCTCCCGGTCACCGAGCTGAAGCTCGACCGGGGCTTCGTCGGCGACATGACGGCGAGCCCGCGGGCGGCCGCCATCGTCGAGTCGACGCTGCAGCTGGCCCACGCCCTCGACCTGGTGCTGGTGGCCGAGGGGGTCGAGGACGAGGCGACCCTGGCCGCGCTCGCCCGGCTGGGCTGCGACGTGGTGCAGGGCTTCCACCTGAGCCGCCCGCTGCCGCCCGGGCAGCTGGCGGAGTGGGTGCGCGACCGCGCTCCCGTCGCCGCCCGCTGACGAGCTGCCGCGTCAGCCCGGGATCGGGAACACCAGCAGCGAGCTGGACGCCGTCGCGACGCTGCGACCGGCGGCGTCGAACACCTCACCCTCGGCGAAGGCCACCCGCCGGCCGGGCTTGACCACCCGGCCCACGGCGCGCAGCGGACCGCTGGTGGCGGTGACGGCGCGCAGGTAGGTCACCTTGAGCTCGATCGACGTGTACCCCGTGCCCCGCGGCAGCGTGGAGTGGACGGCGCACCCGGCGACGGTGTCGAGCAGCGTGCACACCAGCCCGCCGTGCACGACGCCGATCGGGTTGTAGACCGACTCGTCGACCAGGCAGGAGAACTCCACCCGGCCCTCCTCGACCGCGACCAGGTCCATCTGCATCAGCGGCACGATGGGCGGCGGGGGCAGCACGCCGTCGCGCAGCGCCTCCAGGGTCTCCAGCCCGGAGCGCTCCAGGGCGCCGGCCGCGGTGAGCATCGGGTCGTACCAGGTGACGGTGCGGGACCGCGGCTCGCCCCAGGCCGGCGGTGCGGCTGCGTCGGTGGGCGTCAGGTCAGTGGTCATGGTCGTGCTCCTCCTCGTCGGGCAGGCCGGAGAGCGCCCGGCCGGCGGGGGTCAGCTCGCGGGTCACACGGGAGCCCATCACCGGTTCCCCGCACGTCCGGCAGATCCACGCGGCGTCGACCTGGTGCACGGCGGAGTCCCCGGGCGCGTGGGTCAGCCGGACCGGCGGGGAGTCGGCCGCCCAGCGGTCCCCCCACTGCAGGAGTGCCTGCAGCACCGGCAGGAGGTCGCGGCCGGACGCGGTCAGGTGGTAGCCGGAGCGGGGCGGCGAGTCGCTGTACGGCCGCTTCTCCAGGACGCCGGCCGCCACCAGGGCGTTGAGCCGGGCGGTGAGCCGGTCGCGCGGCGCTCCGGTGCCGCGGGCGATGTCGCTGAAGCGGTGGTTGCCCAGCGACACCTCGCGGATCACCAGCAGGGACCAGCGCTCGCCCACGAGCTCGAGCGCCGCGGCGATCGTGCAGGGACGGCCGGGCAGCCCGGCGAGGTCGATGGCGGCGGTCATGGCGACCAGGTTTGCACATCAAACCGACCCGCGCTACGTTCGGGGTGTTGGTTGGACAATCGAACCGAGGAGGCCCGCGATGCGGGATGCGGTGATCGTTGAGGCCGTCCGGACGCCGGTCGGCAAGGGGAAGCCCGGCGGCTCGCTGTCGGGGGTGCACCCGGCCGACCTGCTCGCCGGGGCCCTGGAGAGCGTCGTCGAGCGGTCCGGCATCGACCCGGCCGTGGTCGACGACGTGATCGTCGGCTGCGTCTCGCAGGCGGGGGAGCAGGCGGCCAACATCGCCCGGCGCGCGGCCCTCGGCGCCGGGTTCCCCGAGCACGTGCCGGCGACCACCGTCGACCGGCAGTGCGGCAGCAGCCAGCAGGCGGTCCACTTCGCGGCCCAGGGCGTCATCTCCGGCGCCTACGACGTCGCCGTCGTCGGCGGCGTGGAGTCGATGAGCCGGGTGCCCATGGGCAGCGCGGCGCAGGGCGTGGCCGACATCGGCGGCGAGCGGTTCGCGGCCCGCTACCCGGAAGGCGGCGTGAGCCAGGGCGTCGCCGCCGAGCTCATCGCGGCCCGGTGGGGGCTGTCCCGCTCGCAGCTGGACGGGTACGCCGCACGCAGCCACGCCCGCGCCGCCGAGGCGTGGGACGCCGGCCTGTTCGCCGACCAGGTCGTGCCGGTCAAGGCGCGGCAGGCGGACGGCTCGCTCGCCCTCGTCACCACCGACGAGACGGTCCGCCGCGGCACCGACGTGGAGACGCTGGCCCGGCTGCGGCCGGCGTTCGCCGACGAGCGGATCGCGGCCCGCTTCCCCGAGATCGACTGGCGGGTCACCGCGGGCAACAGCAGCCCGCTCAACGACGGTGCCGCGGCGCTCCTGGTCACCACCAGCGAGAAGGCCCGCGAGCTCGGGCTGCGGCCGCGGGCGCGGATCCACACCATGACCGTCGTCGGCGACGACCCGCTGATGATGCTCACCGCGGTCATCCCGGCCACGGCCAAGGCGCTCCAGCGGGCCGGGCTGTCGATCGGCGACGTGGACCTGTTCGAGGTCAACGAGGCCTTCGCCTCCGTCGTCCTCGCCTGGCAGGCGGAGACCGGCGTGACCACGGACAAGGTCAACGTGCACGGCGGCGGCATCTCGATCGGCCACCCGCTGGGGGCCAGCGGCGCCCGGATCATGACGACCCTGGTCGACGCGCTGCACCAGCGCGGCGCCCGCTACGGGCTGCAGACGATGTGCGAGGCCGGCGGCCTGGCCAACGCGACGGTCCTCGAGCGCCTCTGAACGACGGAGGGCGGGGACCCGGGTGGGGTCCCCGCCCTCCGGCGGTGTGCTGCTGGGCTGCTAGCTCTTCGGACGGGCTCCTGCGCGCAGGGCGCCGAGCAGGTCGTGGTTGAGCCGGGAGATGGTCTCCATCGAGATGCCCTTCGGGCACGCCGCGGAGCACTCGCCGATGTTGGTGCAGCCGCCGAAGCCCTCGCGGTCCTGCTGCGTGACCATGTTGACCACCCGGTCGTTGCGCTCGGGCTGGCCCTGTGGCAACAGCCCGAGGTGGGTGACCTTCGCGGCGGTGAACAGCATCGACGAGGCGTTCGGGCAGGCCGCGACGCAGGCGCCGCAGCCGATGCAGGTCGCGGCGTCGAACGCGTTGTCGGCGTCCTTCTTCGGCACCGGCGTCGCGTGGGCCTCCGGCGCGGTCCCGGTCGCGACGCTGATGTAGCCGCCGGCCTGGATGATCCGGTCGAACGCCCGCCGGTCGACGGCGAGGTCCTTGATCACCGGGAACGCCGTCGCCCGCCACGGCTCGACGTCGATGACGTCGCCGTCCTTGAACGACCGCATGTGCAGCTGGCAGGTGGTCGTCTGCACGGAACCGTCGTTCATCCCGTTGCCGTGCGCGCGCCCGTTGATCATGACGCCGCACATGCCGCAGATGCCCTCGCGGCAGTCGTGGTCGAAGGCGACCGGGTCCTGGCCCTCCATGATCAGCTGCTCGTTCAGCACGTCGAGCATCTCGAGGAAGGACATGTCCGGGGAGACGTCGTCGAGCTCGTAGGTGACCATCTTGCCGCGGGACGCGGCGTTCTCCTGACGCCAGACCCGCAGCGTCACCCGCATCGTGCGCTCCTGGTGGGGCGCCGTGGCGGCCCGGGGGCCGTCCTCAGTCATCGTCATCGCTGGCTCCGCTGTTCGGTCACTTGTAAGAGCGCTGGGCGAGGTGCACGTACTCGTAGACGAGGTCCTCGCGGTGCAGCACCGGGGCGGTGCCCTGCGGGGTCCACTCCCAGGCCGCGACGTAGGCGAAGTTCTCGTCGTCGCGCAGCGCCTCGCCCTCGGGGGTCTGGCTCTCGGCCCGGAAGTGCCCGCCGCAGCTCTCGCGGCGGTGCAGGGCGTCGATGCACATGAGCTCTGCCAGCTCGATGAAATCGGCCACCCGGCCGGCGTGCTCGAGGTTCTGGTTGAACGAGCCCCAGGTGCCGAGCACCTTGACGTTGCTCCAGAACTCCTGGCGGATCTCCTGGATGCGGTCGATGGCCTTGCGCAGGCCCTCGTCGGTGCGCTCCATCCCGCAGTAGTCCCACATCAGCTGGCCCAGCTCCCGGTGGAAGGAGGCCACGCTGCGGGTGCCCTGGATGGACAGCAGCTGGTTGATCTGGTCGGTGACGCCCTGCACGGCCTCCTGGGCCGCCGGGTGGCTGTCGTCGACCTTGGGGAACGGCCCGTCGGCGAGGTACTCGGTGATGGTCGACGGCAGCACGAAGTAGCCGTCGGCCAGGCCCTGCATGAGGGCGCTGGCGCCGAGCCGGTTGGCGCCGTGGTCGGAGAAGTTGGCCTCGCCGATCACGAACATGCCGGGGATCGTCGACTGCAGGTCGTAGTCGACCCACAGACCGCCCATCGTGTAGTGCACGGCGGGGTAGATCCGCATCGGCGTCGCGTAGGGGTCCTCGCCCGTGATCTGGGCGTACATGTCGAAGAGGTTGCCGTACTTGGCCTCGACGGCCGGGCGGCCCAGCCGCTCGATCGCCTCGGCGAAGTCCAGGTAGACACCCAGCCCGCCGGGGCCGACGCCGCGGCCCTCGTCGCAGACGTTCTTGGCCGCGCGCGAGGCGATGTCGCGGGGGACCAGGTTGCCGAACGCGGGGTAGCGCCGCTCGAGGAAGTAGTCGCGCTCGTCCTCGGGGATCTGCCGCGCGTCGCGGGTGTCGCCGCGCTCCTTGGGCACCCACACGCGGCCGTCGTTGCGCAGCGACTCGCTCATCAGCGTGAGCTTCGACTGGTACTCGCCGTGCACCGGGATGCAGGTCGGGTGGATCTGCGTGTAGCAGGGGTTGGCCATGTAGGCGCCCCGCTTGTGCGCCCGCCAGATCGCCGAGGCGTTGGAGCCCTTGGCGTTCGTCGACAGGTAGAAGACGTTGCCGTACCCGCCGGTGGCCAGGACGACGGCGTCGGCGTAGTGCGTGCTCAGCTCGCCGCTGACCAGGTCGCGGGCGACGATGCCGCGGGCGCGGCCGTCGACGACGATCAGGTCGAGCATCTCGGTGCGGGCGTACTGCTCGACGTTGCCGGCCGCCATCTGCCGCTCGAGGGCCTGGTAGGCGCCGTAGAGCAGCTGCTGGCCCGTCTGGCCGCGCGCGTAGAAGGTCCGGGAGACCTGGGTGCCGCCGAAGGAGCGGTTGTCGAGCAGGCCGCCGTACTCGCGGGCGAAGGGCACGCCCTGCGCGACCGCCTGGTCGATGATGTTGACGCTGACCTCGGCGAGGCGGTGCACGTTGTTCTCGCGGGCGCGGAAGTCGCCGCCCTTGACCGTGTCGTAGAACAGCCGGTGCACGCTGTCGCCGTCGTTGCGGTAGTTCTTCGCCGCGTTGATGCCACCCTGGGCCGCGACGCTGTGCGCCCGGCGCGGGCTGTCCTGGTACCAGAACGACTTGACCTTGTAGCCGGCCTCGCCCAGCGTCGCCGCCGCGGAGCCGCCGGCCAGGCCGGTGCCCACCACGATGACCGTCATCTTCCGGCGGTTGGCCGGGTTCACCAGGCGGCCGCGGAAGCGACGCTCGCTCCAGCGCTCGCCGATCGGGACGTCCGTCGGTGCCTTGGTGTCGGCGATCGGGTCGCCGACGGTGAAGAGGTCGAGAGGCATGCCTGGGGATCCTTAGTCGATCAGACCGAAGAGGATGGAGAAGGGCGTGAGCAGGAACCCGAGGGTGAGCACGGTCGCGATGGCCGTGGCGGCGTAGTTCACCGTGACCTCGCGACGGCGGTTGCTCTGCCCGAGGGTCTGGGTGGCGCTCCAGATCCCGTGCCGCAGGTGCATCCCGACGAGGATCACCGCGATCGCGTAGAAGGCCACCGACACGGGGTTCTGGAAGCTGGCCAGCATCCGGTCGAACGGCGAGCCGTCGTGGCCCTCGCTGTTCACCGCGCCCCAGGTGAGGTCGAGGAGGTGCCAGATGACGAACGCGGCGATGATCACGCCGCCCCAGCGCATCGTCCGGGAGGCGTAGCTCTGCGCGTTGGCCTTCTTCGTCACGTAGCCGTGCGGGCGGGCGCGCTTGGCCTGGCGCCACAGCGAGACCGCGGCCCAGATGTGCGCGGCCACGGCGGCCAGCAGGACCAGCCGGATGATCCACAGCGCCGTCGACCCCGGCAGCGCGGGGTTGCCGAGCGTGCGGAGCCAGTCCGAGTAGTGGTTGAACTCATCGCGGCCGGCGAAGGCCTTGAGGTTCCCGATCATGTGCGCGATCAGGTACAGCACCAAGATGATGCCGCTGACCGCCATGACCACCTTCTTGAAGACCGAGCTGGTCTTCGCGGCCTTGGGCGCCCTGCGCTGGCCGGACTGCGTCGTCACCGTCACCACAGGACCGAAGGTAGGTCTCCGGCCTCTTTGCGGCCAGGTAAACACGAGGTGACCCGCCTCATGTAAGGGTTCCCTTACCCATGTTTTCCGGGCAGGATGCCCGGTCGGTTCCCGAATCGTGACCTGACCGACGGGCGTCGCCGCTGGTGGCGCCCGCCGCCGGGCCGTGGTGCAGGCTGGGAGCCTGTCGAGGAGAGGACGACCACCGTGACAGGACCCACCCGCGGCTTCCTGGGCCGCCGGCGCGACCGAGACCCGCGGCTGCCGCCCGGGCAGTACGACACCGGCTCCGACTGGCCGGTGCTCACCGCCGAGCCGACCCCCCGGATCAGCCCCGAGACGTGGAGCATGACCGTCGACGGGCGGGTCGAGCAGCCGACCACCTGGAGCTGGGACGAGGCGCACGCCCTGCCGCGCTCGGAGTACCGGGGCGACATCCACTGCGTGACGACGTGGTCGAAGTTCGGCACGTGGTTCGCCGGGATCAGCGTCGACAGCCTGCTCGAGGTCGCCCGCCCCACGTCCGAGGCGCACTTCGTGATGGCGACGTCCAAGACCGGCTACACGACGAACCTGCCGCTCGAGGACGTCACCGGCGGCAAGGCGTGGGTGGTCTGGGAGTACGAGGGCGGTCCGCTGCCGATCGAGCACGGCGGCCCGGTGCGGCTGCTCGTGCCGCACCTGTACTTCTGGAAGAGCGCCAAGTGGGTCACCCGCCTGACGCTGATGAACCGCGACCAGCCCGGCTTCTGGGAGCAGAACGGCTACCACGACCGGGGCGACCCGTGGCTCGAGCAGCGGTACCAGGGTGACTGAGGCAGGACCCCCTGAAGGACCTCGACGCCCCCCACCGCTCGCAAGCTCGCGGCGGGACCCTGCGCCGAGGCCGCCGGTGAACGAGCCGATGTTGGGCGCTGGTGGGCGGCGCGCGCCCGCCGGCGGCTGGCGGACGGCGACGGTCCGCGAGGTCGACCGCCCCACGCCGCGCACGGTCCGGCTGCGGCTGGACGTGCCCGACCGGGTGGACCACCTCGCCGGGCAGCACTACGTCGTGCGGCTGACCGCCGAGGACGGCTACCGCGCGCAGCGCTCGTACTCACTGGCCTCGGCGCCGGGCGACCCGCTGGTCGAGCTGCTCGTCGAGCGGCTGGACGACGGCGAGGTGTCCACCTACCTCGCCGACGTCGTCGAGCCCGGCGACGAGCTGCAGGTGCGCGGGCCGATCGGCGGCTGGTTCGTCTGGGAGGGCGAGGACCCGGCGCTGCTGGTCGGGGGCGGCACCGGCGTCGTCCCGTTCGTGTCGATGCTGCGCACCGCCGCCGAGCTCGGCCGGACGGACCTGCTGCGGATCGCGGTGTCGACCCGGACCCGCGCGGAGCTGCCGTACCTCGCCGAGCTGGAGGCGGCCGGCGCCGTCGTGCTGACCACCCGTGAGCGCTCCGGCATCCGGCCCGCCGGCCGGCTCACCCCCGCGGACCTGGTGCCGCTGTGGGAGCCGGGGCAGGACGTCTTCGTGTGCGGCTCGACGCCGTTCGCCGAGGCCGCGACCCGGGTGCTCACCGGCCTGGGCGTGCCGGAGCCCGCCATCCGGGTGGAGCGCTTCGGCGCCTCCGGTTGACGGCCCCCTCGCAGGGCTCCCGCCGCGTGCCCGCGAGCGGTGGGGGGCGAGGGGTCCGTCATCCCAGCGAGGCCGGCCTGCCCTCGCCGAGCCACTCGGCGAACAGGTCGTCGAGCTCCTCGCCACTGACCTCCTCGGCCAGCGCGACGAAGTCGTCGGTGGTGACCGCCCGGCCGGCCTCCGAGGTGAACCACTCGAGGACGATCTCGGCGAAGGCCTCCTCGCCGACCGCCATGCGCAGCGCGTGCACGGTCATCGCGCCGCGTACGTAGACGGCCTCGGAGAACAGGTCGTCGGAGTCCGGCCCGGGGTCGCCGATCGCCGTCCGCCAGAAGCTGCTCCCCGCCGGCCGCCGGGCCAGCCGGTCGAACTCCTCCTGCGGGGTCGACGTGCCCTCGTGCTCGGCCCACAGCCACTCGGCGTACGTGGCGAAGCCCTCGTTGAGCCAGATGTGCTGCCAGCCGGCCAGGCGGACGCTGTCGCCGGCCCACTGGTGGGCGAGCTCGTGCACGACCACCACCTCCCCGGAGCCGGTGTCGGAGAAGAAGGCGGGGGAGTAGACCGGCCGGGTCTGGTTCTCCAGGGCGAAGCCCAGCTCCGGGACGTCGTCGACGACGCCCCCGGCCACGTCGAACGGGTAGGGCCCGAACCACTCGGACAGGACCGCGATCGCCTCGGGCTGCCGGGCCAGGGACGCCGAGGCGATGTCCGCGATCGACTCCGTGCCCTGCGCGGGCTCGTCGGCGAGCGCGGGGTCGATGGCGTCCCAGTAGCGGATGCCGTCCTCTTCGTACTCGTCGATCTCGAACTCCCCGACGGCCAGCATCACCAGGTACGGCGCCATCGGGTCCGGCGCCGACCACTGCCAGGTCGTCCAGCCGTCCTCGGTCGAGGAGTCGACCAGCTCGCCGTTGGAGATCCCCTCGAGCCCCTCCGGGACGGTGATCGACACCTCCACCGAGGCGGCGTCGGCGGGGTGGTCGTTGACCGGGAACCAGCTCGCGGCGACGTCGGGCTGGCCGACCGCCAGGGAGCCGTCCGCGGTCTGCAGGAAGCCGGCGAGGCCCAGCCCGTCGTCGAGCTCCTCGGGCACCCCCTCGTAGGCCACCACCGTGGTGAACTCCGCGCCCTCCGCGAGCGAGCCGGCGGGGGTGACGGTGAGCTCGCCGCCGTCCCGGGCGGTCTGCGCGGCCTCGCCGTCCACGGTCACCGAGGAGATCTCGAAGCCCAGGAGGTCCAGGTTGAACGACGACAGCGTCGCGGTGGCGGTCGCCACGACGGTGGCGGTGCCGGAGAGGACGTCGGAGTCCGGGTCGAAGCGCAGCTCCAGGCCGTAGCTCCCGACGTCGTACCCGCCGTTGCCGTCCAGCGGGTAGTACGGGTCGCCGATCCCGTCGGCCCCGGCCACCGCGGCCGTCGCCGAGCCCTCGACCTGCGTGGTGCAGCCGGACAGCACCACGCCGCCCAGGAGCACCCCGCCGGTCGTCGCTGCCGCCCAGGACCGCGCCCGTCGCCCCCGTGTCACGTCTGCCCCTCGCCCGTCGGATCCGTTCCGTCGTCGGCGACGGTCGGGGCAGCCTGCCTCACCGGGCCGGGCCGCCCCAAGGGGGGCGCGCGCGGAGGCTGCCGCCGCCGTCGGGAGAATCGGGTCATGCCGCACGCCGAGGTCACCGCGTCCCGCCGGGTGGACGACGACCTCCGCGCCGTCCTCCTCGCGCTGTGGACCGAGGTCACCAACGCCGGCGGCGCCGTCGGCTTCGTCGCCCCCGTCACCCCGGACGTCGTCGCGCCCCTGCTCGACGCGCTGGTCGACCGGGTCCACGCCGGGCAGCACGTCCTCTGCGTGCTGCGCGTCGACGGCGAGGTGGCCGGCTTCGCCGTCCTGGCGATGTCGGGCAGCCCACTGCGCCGGCACTGGGCGACCGTGCTGCGGGTGCAGGTGCACCCGGCTCGCCAGGGGCAGGGCCTCGGGCGGGTGCTCATGGAGGGCGTGCACCGGATCGCCCGCTCGCTGGACCTGGAGTTCCTGCACCTGACCGTGCGCGGCGGCTACGGGCTGGAGGGCTTCTACGAGCAGCTGGGCTACGAGGTGTTCGCGCGGATGCCGGGCGCGATCCGCGTGGCACCGGGCGACGACCGCGACGAGGTCCACCTCACCTGCCGGATGTGAGGCCGGCCCGGTCGCGGCGCCCGGCCCGGTGTCGGGACCGCGCCCGGGGGTAGTCCGGGCGGTGTGCGACGCCCGGCCGGTCGGCCGGGCCCGCGCGCGAGCGCGAGGAGACCCGTGGCCGACAGCACGCGCGAGGAGCTGGGGGACACCGACGCACCGGTCGAGGACGAGGTCGTCGAGGCCTTCGACCGCATCGTCGACGAGGGGGCGCAGCGGCTGCACCGCTCGTGGCGGGAGGTCCTCGCGACGGGCTTCGCCGGCGGCCTGGAGGTCGGCGCGGGCGTGGTCGCGCTCCTCGCGGTCTACGCCGAGACGCGCAGCCACCTGCTGGCCGGGCTGGCGTTCAGCATCGGCTTCATCGCGCTCATGCTGGCCCGCAGCGAGCTGTTCACGGAGGGCTTCCTGGTGCCGGTGACCGCGGTCGTGGCCGGGCGCGCGGGGCCGGGACAGCTGGCGAAGCTGTGGGCGGGGACGCTGGTGGCCAACCTCGCCGGCGGGTGGGTGGTCATGTGGCTGGTCGTGCACGCCCTGCCGGAGCTGGGGGCGACGGCGGTGGAGTCCGCGCGCACGTTCGTCGACGCGCCGCTGGGCCTGACGTCGGTGTGCCTGGCCGTGCTCGCGGGCGCCTTCATCACGCTGATGACCCGCATGCAGCACGGCGCGGAGTCCGAGGCCGGCAAGCTGGCCGCCGCCGTGGCCGGCGCCTTCCTGCTCGCCGGGCTGGTGCTGTTCCACAGCGTCCTGGACTCGCTGATCGTCTTCGGTGCCATCCACGCCGGCGGGCCGATGGACTACGCGGACTGGCTGGCCTGGTTCTGGTACACGACGCTGCTCAACATCGCCGGCGGGCTGTTCGTGGTCACCGCGCTGCGGCTGGTGCGCAGCAAGGAGCTCATCCAGCGCGAGCGGGCGGCGGTGCGCGCCGGCGACTGACCGCCGCGCCTCCCCCCACGGGGAGTCCGCTGGTCGTCATGATCGCGGCGTGATCGAGCTCGACGGGCTGACGAAGGTCTTCCGCGACCGCGTCGCCGTCGACGACCTCACCGTCCGGGTCGAGCCCGGCCGGGTCACCGGCTTCCTCGGCCCGAACGGCTCGGGCAAGACGACGACGATGCGCTGCGTGCTGGGGCTCGCCCGGCCCACCGCCGGGACGGCGACCGTGCTCGGGGTGCCTTACCGCCGGCTGGACCGGCCACTGCTGCGGGTCGGGGCGCTCGTCGACCCGCGGGCCCGCCACCCGGGGCGGACGGCGCACGCGCACCTGCTGGCGCTGGCCCGCTCCAACGGGCTGCCCGGCCGGCGGGTGGCCGAGGTGGTCGACCTGGTCGGCCTCGAGGCCGTCGCGTACGACCGGGTCGGCGGCTTCTCGCTCGGGATGGGGCAGCGGCTGGGCATCGCCGCGGCGCTGCTGGGCGACCCCGAGGTGCTGCTGCTCGACGAGCCGGTCAACGGGCTGGACCCCGAGGGCATCCGCTGGGTCCGCGAGCTCCTGCGCGGGCTGGCCGCCGAGGGCCGGACGGTGCTGGTGTCCAGCCACCTGATGAGCGAGATGGAGGACACCGCCGACCACCTGGTCGTGCTGGGCCGCGGCCGGCTGCTCGCCGACGTCCCGATGGCGGAGCTGCTCGGGGCCTCGGCCGCCGTCCGCGTGCGCAGTCCGCGGGCGCCGCTGCTGGCCACGGCGCTGCGGACGGCCGGCGCCCGGGTGCAGCCGGAGCCGGACGGCGCGCTGCGGGTCGAGGGCCTGGACCCCCGCGCGGTCGGCGACGTGGCCTTCGCCGCCGGGGTGCCGGTGCACGAGCTGACCCGGGTGGTCCCGTCGCTGGAGGCGGCCTACCTGGCGCTCACCGGCGGCGAGGTGGAGTTCCGCGCCGGGTCGCCGCGGTGACCGCGGACCTCCTGCGCAGCGCCTGGACGCGGTTGGGCTCGGTGCGGTCGACCTGGTGGTGCACCGCCGTGTACGTCGTGGTCGCGGCCGGAGCCGGGTGGCTGGCCGCGGCCGGCACCACCAGCTCCACCCGGGCCGACGTCGCGGTCGCCGTGGCGCTGACCGGGTTCGGCTTCGGGCAGCTGGTGCTGGTCGTGCTCGGGGTGCTGGCCGTCAGCGCCGAGTTCGGCACGGGCAGCGCGGTCGCGGCGCTGGTCGCGGTGCCGCGGCGCACGGCGTGGCTGGCCGCCACCACCGCGGTCGTCGCGGCGTGGGCGGCATTGCTCACCGCGGTGCTCGCGGTGGCCTGCGCGGTCGCCGCGCGGGTGCTCGTGGCGGTGCCCGGTGGGGTGTCGCTCACCGATCCGGCGGTGCTGCGGACGCTGGGCCTGCAGGTGGCCGGCGCCGTCCTGGTCACGGTGCTCGCGGTGGGGCTCGGCGCCCTGCTCCGGTCCACGGCCGGCGGGGTCGGGCTCGGGATGGCGCTGGTGTTCGTCCTGCCCCCGGTGTGCGCGCTGGCCGGCGGCCGGTGGGGGACCGCGGCGTCGCAGGCGCTGCCGGCGCTCCGCGCGGGGGAGGACGCCTTCCTCGCCGCCGCCACCCCGTGGCCGGTCGGTCTGGCGGTCATGGCGGCGTGGGCGCTCACGGCGTGGGGCCTGGGCGCCCTGCTGCTCGAGCGGCGCGACGTCTGACGCCTCCGGCGGCGCGGTCGGGGCGCGGCCGGCCGGCCCCGGCGGACCGACGAGGACGTGGTCGATCCGCGCCCGGGGCCTCGAGGGTGGCCGCGACGTGCGGGTAGCGCGGTCCCACGTCCAGCCCGGGTCGGCGGGTGCGCGCTCATGGTCCACGCCACCGGCCGGCTGCCGCGCCATGCCCTCGCGCTGGTCGGGTCAGCCGCGGCGGGGGCCGAACGCGACCGCGCGGACGGCGTCGAAGACCGCCGGCGGCTGCGGGGAGGCCCACATCTGGTTGGTCAGCAGCACCGCGGTGGCGCCGGTGACCGGATCGGTCCACCAGGAGCTGCCCAGCCCGCCGTCCCAGCCGTGGGACCCCGCCGACCGGCCGCCGGGCTCGTCGGTGCGCCGCACGCCGATGCCCAGCCCCCACCCACCGCCCTCGTCGTCGACCGGCCCGGACTGCTCGGTGAGCATCGCCGCCACGGTCCGCGCCGCCAGGACCCGCCCGCCCCCGGGTGCCCGGCCCCCGGCCGACAGCATCGCCGCGAACGCCGCCACGTCGTCGACGGTGGACACCAGGCCGTCACCGCCGTCGGGGAACGCCGGCGGCCGCGCCCACTGGCCGTCGGCGGGGTCGTAGCAGTCGCGGCGGCCGTCCTCGCCGGGCGGCGTCCAGTGCGGGCCCAGCCGCCCGCGGGCGTGCTCCGGGACGCCGAAGCCCGTGTCGCGCATGCCCAGCGGGACGAGCACCCGGTCGGCCAGGACGGCGGGCAGCGGCCGGCCGGCCGCGCGCGCCACCAGGACGCCCAGCACGCTCGCGCCCACGTGGTAGAGCCAGCGTTCGCCGGGCTGGTGTGCCAGGGGCACGGTCGCGACCAGCCGCAGCCACTCGTCCGGCGGGGGCGCGGCCTGCGGCTGCGGCGGTCCGGCCGGCAGCCCGGTGGCCGCCAGCGCGGCGAGCGTCGGGGTGGGCCAGGGCGCGGTGAAGTCGATCCCCAGCCCGAGCCGGGACGTGAGCACGTCGTGGACGGAGATCGGGCGGCGCGCCGGCACCGTGCCCGCGGAGGCGTCGGCCGGGTCGGCCAGCACCACCCGGCCGGCCAGCTCGGGGAGCAGCCGGTCGACCGGCTCGTCGAGGTCGAGGACGCCGTCGTCGACCAGGGCCAGGGCGGCCGCGGCGACGATCGGCTTGGTCATCGAGGAGATGCGGAAGACCGAGTCGGGGCGCACCGCGTCGTCCCGGCCGGGGGTGTGCGTGCCCACGGCCCCGCGCGCGACCTCGCCGTCGCGCGCGACCCACCACGCGGCGCCGGGCACCTGGTCCTCGGCGACCGCCGCGGCCACCACCGCCTCGACGTCCTCCGCCAGCCCCATGCCGCCTCCTCGATCGCCGTCCCCCTGGTAGGACGGACGCCGCCGCCCGGACTCATCGGCGGCGCCCGGTGCACCACCGAACCCCGAGGAGCCCGCGTGAGCGCACCGTCGACCGTGGAGGAGTACCTGGCGGCCCTGCCGGAGGAGGCCCGGGCCGTGCTGGCCGAGGTCCGCGCCGCCGTCCTGCGCGGCATGCCCGGGGCCACGGAGACCATCCGCTACGGCATGCCCGCCGCGATGCTCGGCGACCGGTACGGCCTGCACTTCGCGGCCTGGAAGAAGCACGCGGCGCTCTACCCGGTCCCGGTGTTCGACGGTGACCTGGAGGCCGCGGTGGCGCCGTACCGCTCGGGCAAGGACGCCGTCCACCTGCGGTACGGCCTGCCCCTGCCGGTGGACCTGGTCGAGCGGATCGCCGCCGCGGTCGCCGACCGCCGCGGCTGAGGGTCAGCCGCGGGCGGCGGCGCGGAAGGCGCCGAGGTAGCGCTTCGTGGCCAGCGACTGCATGCCCCACGCGAGCGGGCCGGCCAGCCGGGCGGCGCGGGAGGCCAGCCGGGAGAAGACCCGCAGGTGCACCGAGACCTCGCCGGAGGGGGCGATCCGCACGAGGAACGCCTCCTCGCCGCTCTCCGGGTGGCCCGGCAGCGTGCCGTACGCGAACCCCTGCTCGTCGCCGTCGGCGCGCGCCCACACGACCCGGCAGGGGATGTCGTAGCCGAGCCGGTCCAGGCCCGCGGTGAGGACGACGACCGTGCCGGGCTCGGTGGGCGGCCCGCTCGCCCGCACCCGCAGGCCGACGCTGCGCTGCGCCCGCCAGCCGAAGACCGCCGCGACGGCCCGCTCGAACGTGTCCCGGCCGCTGCCGACGACGACGGCGTGCTCGGAGTGCCGGTACCCGGCCGGCAGGACCGGATCGGCCGTCGCGCCGACCTCGGGGTAGGTGAACGGCACGTCGGCGAGGTCGGCCGGGGAGACGGCGCGCAGGAGTCCCATGGCCCGAGTCTGCGGGGTCGGTCCCCGCGGCACCGGATAGGTTGACCGGCACTGTGCTGCCCGCCGTCACCGCCACCCGCTACGTCACCCCGCTGCGCGAGGGTGGCTCGCTGCCGGGGCTCATGGAGGCCGACGACCTCGGCACCTACGTGGTCAAGTGGCGGGCCGCCGGGCAGGGCGTGCGGGTGCTCGTGGCCGAGGTGGTGTGCGGGGAGCTGGCCCGCGCGCTGTCGCTGCCGGTGCCCGCCCTGGTCACCGTCGACGTCGCACCCGAGCTGGCCGTGGGGGAGCCCGACCAGGAGGTCCAGGAGCTGCTGCAGCGCTCGGCCGGGGTCAACCTCGGGCTGGACTACCTGCCCGGGGCGCTGGACTTCGAGGCCGGGGTGGCCGAGGTCGACGCCGGGCTGGCCGGCCGGGTGCTGTGGTTCGACGCGCTGATCGGCAACGTCGACCGCTCGTGGCGCAACCCGAACATGCTGTTCTGGCACGGCCGCCTGCAGCTGATCGACCACGGCGCCGCCCTGACGTTCCACCACCACTGGCCCGGCGCGCAGGCGGCGGTCGCCCGCCCCTACGACGCCGCCCAGCACGCGCTCGTCGAGTGCTCCCCGGACGTCCGCGCCGCCGACGCCGACCTCGCCCCCCGGGTGACCCGGCCGCTGCTCGAGCAGGTGCTGGCCCAGGTCCCCGACGACTGGCTGGAGGGGCCCGAGCCCGACGAGCCGCCGGGTGCGGTGCGGCGGCGCTACGTCGAGCAGCTGCTGGCGCGCCTCGCCGCCCGGGACACCTGGCTGCCCGGTCTGGTCTCCGCCGCCGTCACCGGAGGTGCCGGCCGGCAGCGGCCCCGGGTCGGGCAGAACCGGCCGGCGTGGCTGGGACCGCCGCCGCCCGAGGGGATGAGCCAGCGGTGAGGGACGAATCGGAGCGGGGCGTCCAGCGGTGAGGGACAAATCGGAGCGGGGTGTCCAGCGGTGACCGGCGACCGGGACACCTTCGAGTACGCCGTCCTGCGGGTGGTGCCGCGGGTGGAGCGCGGCGAGTTCCTCAACGCCGGGGTGATCGTCTACTGCCGTCAGCGGGACTACCTCGGCGTGCGGCTGCACCTGGACCCCGCCCGGCTGCGCGTGCTGGACCCGACCGCCGACCCCGACGCGATCGCCCGCGCGCTGCAGGCCGTGGCCGACGTGTGCGCCGCCGACGGGGCTGCCCGGGCGGCGGGGCGGGAGGCGCTCGGCTCGCGGTTCCGGTGGCTCACGGCGCCGCGGAGCACCGTCGTCCAGGCCGGGCCGGTGCACACCGGGCTGACCGCGGACCCCGACGCCGAGGCCGACCGCCTGCTGCGCCTGCTGGTCCTGCCCGTCAGCGGCTGAGCCGGCCGCGCGGGGCGCGCGTACACCGCGACGGTGAACGGGACGTGGACGGCTCCTTCACGTCCCCTGTGCCCGGAGGTCATCCCCGCGTCGATCGGCCTGCCTAGCTTCGGGCCGCACCGTTCCCCCAGACCCCTGGAGCCACACCCGTGACGACGCTGCACGAGCGCGCCGCCGACCCGTCCGACCCCGAGGACGTCCCGAGCAACCCCTCGACGGCCCCGCACCTCATGGCCGTGGCCGAGGCCCGGCTCAGCCGGCGCGGCGTCCTGGCCGGCGGCTTCCTCGCCGCGGCCGGCTTCCTCACCGCGGGCCTCATCGACCCGCCCGCCGCGACGGCCCGCCCCGGCGGCGGTGGTGGCGGTGGTGGCGGTGGCGGTGGTCAGCACGGAGGCCGGCTGGGCTTCCAGGCGATCCCGCCGAGCTCGGCGGACGAGGTCGTCGTCCCGCGCGGCTACACCGCGCGGGCCTTCATCCCGTGGGGGACGCCGCTGCTGGGCTCCTACCCGGCCTTCGTCCCCGGGACCCCGGGCGAGCTCGACCTCAACGGCGTCCCGATGACCACCGGCAACACCGCGGCCCAGCAGGCCGAGCAGCTCGGCATGCACCACGACGGCATGACCTACTTCCCGCTGCAGAACGGCCCGCGCGGCGACGAGAGCGGCCTGCTCGTGCTCAACCACGAGTACACCGACGAGTTCTACCTGCACACCGGCGCGTACAGGTCCGGCTACCTGCCGACCACCGCGGAGGGCGTGCGCAAGTCGCAGAACGCGCACGGGGTCTCGGTGGTGGAGGTGCAGCGACGCCGCGGGCAGTGGGAGCTCGTCCGGTCGCCCCGCAACCGGCGGATCACCGCCAGCACGCCGATGACCTTCTCCGGGCCCGCCGCCGGCCACCGCCTCCTCCAGACCGCCGCCGACCCGCAGGGCCGCACCCCGCTGGGCACGATCAACAACTGCGGCAACGGCGAGACGCCGTGGGGCACGTACCTGACCTGCGAGGAGAACTTCAACGGGTACTTCCGGGTCGACGGCGCGCTGACCGGGGACACCAAGGCCAACGCCGACCGGTACGGCGTGGGCGGCGACCGCAACAAGTGGGCCGGGCACGACCCGCGCTTCCGGGTGACCCCGCAGGACCCGAACGAGCCCAACCGGTTCGGCTGGGTCGTCGAGATCGACCCGTTCGACCCGCGGTCGACCCCGGTCAAGCGGACCGCCCTGGGCCGGCTCAAGCACGAGGACGCCACCGTCCACGTCAGCCGAGGCGGCCGCGTCGTCGTCTACATGGGCGACGACCAGGCCGGCGAGTACGTCTACAAGTTCGTCAGCGCCCGCAACTGGCAGTCGATGCGGGCGCAGGGCAGGAGCCCGCTGGACGAGGGCACGCTGTACGTCGCCCGGTTCAACGAGGACGGCAGCGGCGACTGGCTGCCGCTGGTGCAGGGACAGGGCCCCCTGACCCCCGCCGCCGGGTTCGCCGACCAGGGCGACGTGCTGGTCAAGACCCGGCTCGCGGCCACCGCCCTCGGCGCCACGCCGATGGACCGGCCGGAGTGGACGGCGGTCGACCCGCGCACCGGCACGGTGTTCGTGACGCTGACCAACAACAGCTCCCGGACGGCGCCCAACGGCCCCAACCCTCGTGCGCTCCCGGCCGTCCCGCCGGCCACCACCCCGCGGGGCAACCCGTGGGGCCACATCGTGCGGTGGGACGAGCAGGGCGGGGACCACACGGCCACCCGCTTCCGCTGGGACCTGTTCCTGCTGGCCGGCCCGGGCGGCGGGATCGACGGCTCGACGGTCGCTCCCGAGGACGCCTTCGGCTCGCCCGACGGCCTCTGGATCGACCCCGACAGCCGGGCCTGGATCCAGACCGACGGCACCCAGCCGGCCGGGGCGAACAACCAGATGCTGGTCGCCGACGCGACGGCCCGGTGGGACGCCGAGCCGGAGGTGCGCCGCTTCCTCACCGGGGTCAAGGGGTGCGAGGTCACCGGCATCGCCTACACGCCGGACCGCCGGACGATGTTCGTCAACCTCCAGCACCCGGGTGAGGACGGCACCAGCACCTGGCCGCAGGAGGACGGCATCAGCACGCCGCGCTCGGCGACGGTCGTCATCACCAAGGACGACGGCGGCGTGATCGGCTCCTGACGCCGACGACGCGGCCCTGCCCTCAGGCGGGCAGGGCCGCGTCGATCCGGCGGGCCAGCTCCAGGTCGAGCTCGCTCACCCCGCCGGCGGAGTGGCTGACCAGCGTCAGGTGCAGCGTGCGCCAGCGCAGGTCGACGTCGGGGTGGTGGTCCAGTGCCTCCGCAACGAAGCCGATCCGCACGATCGCGGCCACGGCGTCGGCGAACGACGGCAGCTCGACGCTGCGCCGCAGGCCCTCGGCGTCGCCGGACCACAGCGGCAGGGCGGTCAGGGCCGTGGCGACCTCGTCGGACGACAGGCGCGGGGGGCGGGGCATGGCTCCATGGTGACGTGCTGGAGAGGCCTCGTCCCAGGGGCCCGCGGCGCGCGGAGCGTGTCGTGGGGAGGAACGAGGTCCTATACGTGCAGGCCGCACTCGGTCTTGCCGCGACCGGCCCAGCGCCCGGCGCGCGGGTCCTCGCCGGGGGCGACCGGCCGGGTGCAGGGCGCGCAGCCGATCGAGGCGTAGCCGATCTCCTGCAGCGGGTTGACCGGCACCTGGTGCTCGGCGATGTAGGCATCGACATCGGCGTCGGTCCACGCGGCCAGCGGGTTGACCTTGACCATCCCGCGCTTGGCGTCCCAGTCGACGACCCGGGTGCCGGCGCGGGTGGGGGATTCGTCGCGGCGCACCCCGGAGCCCCAGGCGGCGTAGCCGGACAGCGCCTGCGCCAGGGGCTGCACCTTGCGCAGCGCGCAGCACAGGTCGGGGTCCCGCTGGTGCAGCTCGGGCCCGTACTCGGCGTCCTGCTCGGCGACCGTCTGCGGGGCCGTCACGTCGACCAGGGTGATCGGCATGACGCCGGTGACCCAGTCCCGGGTGCCGATCGTCTCGGCGAAGTGGTAACCGGTGTCGAGGAAGACGACGTCGACGCCCGGGACGGCGCGCGAGGCCAGGTGGGACAGCAGCCCGTCGGCCATCGACGAGGTGACGGCGAAGGCGTCGCCGAAGGTCTCACCGGCCCAGGCGAGCACGGCGAGCGCCTGCTCCACCGGGTCGGCGATGCCCTCGAACCGGGCGTCGGCCTCGGCGGCCAGTTCCGGCGTCGCGGCGATGGCGGTCGTCATCCCTGCTGCACCCCCGTTGCGATCAGGCGGACGGAGAACGCCCGCAGGCAGGCGCCGCAGCGCCAGCCCGAGGCCTTCTCGTCCTCGTGCGGGGTCAGGTCCTCGTCCCCGCAGTACGGGCAGTGGAAGAGCGGCAGCTGCCGAGTTCTTCCCGGGTCGCCGCCCTCCTCGCTCACAGCAGCCAGTCCTCGTCCGCCCGGGAGACGTAGTGGGCGAAGGACTCGCCGTCGGTCCGGCGGTCCAGGAAGCCGCGGAGGACGCGCTCGCAGTAGTCGGCGGTCTCGGCCTTGGTGACCTTGTGGCCGCGGAACTTGCGGCCGAAGGTGGCCTCGACGCCGAGGTGGCCGCCCAGGTGCACCTGGAAGCCCTCGACCATCTCGCCGGAGTCGTCCTTGACCATCGAGCCCTTGAACCCGATGTCGGCGGTCTGGAACCGGGCGCAGCTGTTCGGGCAGCCGTTGACGTTGATGCCGATCGGCACGTCGAAGTCCGGCAGCCGCTTCTCCAGCTCGGCGTAGAGGTCCTGCGCGTGCTGCTTGGTCTCGACGATCGCCAGCTTGCAGAACTCCAGGCCGGTGCAGGCCATCGTCCCGCGGCGGAACGCGCTGGGGCGCACCTGCAGGTCGTGCGCGGCCAGCGCGTCGACCAGCGCCTCGACCCGGTCGTCGGGGACGTCGAGGATGACCAGCTTCTGCTGGGTCGTCGTCCGGATGCGGCCCTGCCCGTACTCGTCGGCCAGGTCGGCGATCGTGCTGAGCAGCGTGCCGGTGATCCGGCCGGTGCGCAGGGCGAAGCCCACGGCGTTGCGGCCGTCCTTCTGCCGGCTCACGCCGACGTGGTCGCGCTGGTCGTGCTTCGCGGGGGCGGGTGCCGGGCCGTCGGGCAGCTGCGCGTGCAGGTACTCGTCCTGCAGCACCTGGCGGAACTTCTCCGGACCCCAGTCGGCCATCAGGAACTTGATGCGGGCGCGGGTGCGCTGGCGGCGGTAGCCGTAGTCGCGGAAGACCGCGGTGCAGGCCGCCCACACGTCGGTGACCTGGTCGGGCCGGACGAAGACGCCGATGCGCTGCGCGAACATCGGGTTGGTCGACAGGCCGCCGCCGACCCAGAGGTCGTAGCCGGCCTCGCCGGCCTCGTTGCGGACGCCGACGAACGCGACGTCGTCGATCTCGGGCTCGGTGCAGTGGTCGACGCAGCCGGACATCGACGTCTTCCACTTGCGCGGGAGGTTGCTGAACTCCGGGTTGCCGACGTACTTCTCGACCGTCTCGGCGATGACGTCGGTGGCGTCGACGACCTCGTCCTCGAGGATCCCGGCCAGCGGGCAGCCGAGCATCACGCGCGGCACGTCGCCGCAGGCCTCCATGGTGCTGAGACCGACCGACTCGAGCCGCCGCCAGATCTCCGGGACGTCCTCGATGCGGATCCAGTGGTACTGCACGTTCTGCCGGTCGGTGACGTCGGCGACGTCGCGGCCGAACTCGGTGCTGATGCCGCCGAGGACCCGCAGGGCGTCGCTGGTCAGCTGCCCGCCGTCGATCCGCGCGCGCATCATGAAGTAGGAGTCCTCGAGCTCCTCGGGCTCCAGCACGGCGGTCTTCCCGCCGGGGATGCCCTGGGCGCGCTGGGTGTAGAGGCCCATCCAGCGCATCCGGCCGCGGAGGTCGCCCGGGTCGATGGAGTCGAAGCCGGCCTTGGCGTAGATGTCGATGATCCGCTGGCGGACCTCGAGGCCGTCGGAGTCCTTCTTCATCCGCTCGTTGGGGTTCAGCGGCTCGCGGTAGCCGAGCGCCCACTGTCCCTGCCCGCGCTGGGGCCGGTTGCTGGTTCGCGTGGGGGAGGACACGGGGGACTTCTTCCTGCGCCGTTCGCCGGGGCCGGTCCCGGTCGGGAGGCGCTGCCAGGTCGGGGGCGCAGCAGACGCTGCGGGAGAGGACTGGTGTCAGCGCGCGGCGCGACACACGGCGCTGCTCACGCGCGCCAGGTCGATGTGACGGCGCGCGACGAGGAGGACGCCAGCACCGGTCACGCCCCCGATGGTCTCACACCGGCCGCGCGACCCGGTGTGACTCACCCGACGGCCGCGGTCCGCTCGTCCATCGCCGCCCGGATCAGCCGGACGGACTCGGCCAGCGGCGTGACGGAGGTGTCGACGACCAGGTCCGGCCGGGCCGGGACCTCGTACGGGTCGTCGATCCCGGTGAACCCGGGGATCTCGCCCGCGCGGGCACGGGCGTAGAGGCCCTTGACGTCGCGCTCCTCGCAGACCTCCAGCGGGGTGGACAGGTGCACGAGCAGGAACCGGCCGTGCCGCTCCACCAGCGCCCGGGCCTCCTCGCGCGCCGTCTCGTAGGGCGCGATCGCGGCGACGACGACGGTGCCGCCGTGGCGGACCACCTCGCCGGCGACGAAGCCGATGCGGCGGATGTTGAGGTCGCGGTGCTCCCGGCTGAAGTCCAGCTCGCTGGACAGGTGGGTGCGCACGACGTCGCCGTCCAGGACGGTGACCGGCCGGCCGTCGGCCTCCAGCTCGGCCACCAGGGCGTCGGCGACGGTGGACTTGCCGGCGCCGGAGAGCCCGGTCAGGAACACGGTGACGCCGGCACGCGGGGCGCTGCTCATGGGCCCAGTCTCGCCGACCCCGCGGGCGCTCACGCCCCCGGGGAGTCGCCGAAGGACCGCCAGGCGTCCTCGACCGCGGCCAGCTCGGCGACCTCGGCGGGCAGCTTGCCGGCGACCACGTCGGCGAGGGTGACCTCCTCGAGCACGCGGCGGTAGGCGGCCCGGGCGGCGACCCAGACCGCGGCCAGCGGCTCGGCGGTGCCCGGGTAGGCGACGTCCTCGGGCCGCTGGCCGTGCACCTCGGCGAGGAAGCCCTGCTCGACGCGCATCACGCGCGCGATGGAGATCTCCGAGGCCGGCAGCGCCAGCCGGTACCCGCCCTCGCGGCCGCGCTGGCTGGTGACCAGCCGGGCGTGCTGCAGGTCGCCGAGGATGGACTGCAGGAAGCGGGACGGGATGTCCTGGGCGGTCGCGATCTTGTCGCAGGTCAGCGCGTCCGGCGCCACCGCGGCCAGCTCCAGCGTGGCGCGGACGGCGTAGTCGACCCGGGCGGTGATGCGCATCGCCCCATCTTGCCGCCTCGCCCCCTTCTGTCAGGGTGACGCGGTGTCCCAGCTGCGATTCACCACGGTGGTGGAGGCGCCGCTGACCGTCGCCTTCGACGTCGCGCGGGCCCTCGGGCGCCCGTGGGGCGAGCCGCTGGAGGAGGTCGTGTCGGTGCGCCCGTTCCGCGACGTCTACGCCGCCGGCCCGCGTCGCGGCCGGCGCTGGCTGACCCACTCGCGCCGCTTCTCGGCCACGGGCGCCGGCACCCTGGTCGACGAGCAGGTGGACTGGGCGACGACGCTGCCGGGGTTCCTCGGCGCCGTGGTCGACCAGCTCGTGCTGCGCCGGCGGGTGGTGCGCGCGATGCAGGCGCACCTGGACGCCTATGCCGCGGCCGCCGCCCGGCGGGCGCTGGACGTGGTGCAGGTCGTCGGAGTGGCACTGGTCGACGGCGACCGGGTGCTGGTCGCCCAGCGCGCCGACGGCCCGTTCGCCGGCTGCTGGGAGTTCCCGGGCGGCAAGGTCGAGCCGGGGGAGGCCGACCTGGACGCGCTGGTCCGCGAGTGCCGGGAGGAGCTGGGGGTCGACGTGGCGCCGCAGGCGTTCCTGGGCGAGGTGCCGCTGGACGGCGTCGTCGGCGGGGGCGCCCCCGGTGCCTCGACGCTGCGGGTCTGGTGGGGGCGGGTGGCCGCGGGCGCGGTCACGCCGCACGAGCACACCGAGCTGCGGTGGCTCCGGGCCGACGAGCTGGCGGCGCTGGACTGGATCCCCGCCGACCGGCCGCTGCTGCCCGCCGTCGTCCGCGTCCTGGCGCGCTCTTCCGGGGCCTGACGCCGCCGGCCACGGGCGGCGCAGACGCGACGAGGGCGGTGCGGGCCGCAGCCCGCACCGCCCTCGTCGGTGCTCCCCGCCGGCCGTCGGGCCGGCGGGGGTCACGGGATCACTTGAAGGCGTCCTTGATCTTCTCGCCGGCCTGCTTGAGGTTCCCAGCGGCCTGGTCCTTCTTGCCCTCGGCCTCCAGGTCCCGGTCGTGGGTGGCGGCGCCGAGCGTCTCCTTGCCCCGGCCGGCCAGCTCCTGCGCCTTGTTCGACAGCTTGTCGTCGCTGCTCATGGTCAGCTCCTCTCGTCGACTGCGACCTCCGGGTACCCAGGCCGACCTGCGTCGACACGCTCGGTGAGTGCCGTAATCCGTACGGGGGACCACCGATGTGACCGCAATGCCTCCCGTCAGGGGGTCCTCCCCACGGAGGGCTTGCGGTCGTCGTGTGACATCGTGAGCACAGGTCACAAAAGGACAACGCCGGTGGCGGCCCCCGGTGGGGCTGCTTAGCGTTGTCGGACGTGCACGGAGAGATCGCTCCCCGTCCACGTGCCCGACAGATGACCGCCAGGGCCGCGTGCCTCGCGCCGGTGCCTGGTCGACTCCAGTCCCAACCCCGCACCCGCGGGACGAGAGAGGCCTCCACGTGAAGCTCAACAAGCGCCCTGCTGCGCTGATCGCGACTGCCGTGGCCGGCGCGATGCTGCTGTCCGCCTGCGGTGGCGGTGACGACGGTGGTTCCGGTGGCGGTTCCGGCGGCGGTGGCGGCGGTGGCACCTTCTCCGCCTACATCGGTGAGCCCGAGAACCCGCTCGTCCCGGGCAACACCACCGAGAGCGAGGGCAGCAAGGTCATCACCGCCCTCTGGACCGGCCTGGTGACGTTCTCGGAGGAGGGCGAGGTCGAGTACAACGGCGTCGCGGAGTCCATCGAGTCCGAGGACAACCAGAACTGGACCATCACGCTCAAGGACGGCTGGACCTTCCACGACGGGACGCCGGTGGACGCGCAGTCCTTCGTCGACGCGTGGAACTACACCGCCAACCCGCAGAACGCCCAGGACGGCGCCAGCTACCTGTCGCGCATCGACGGGTACCAGGCGCTGCAGGACGGCTCCGCGACCGAGATGACCGGCCTCGCCGTGGAGGACGAGACCACCTTCACCGTGGCGCTGACCACGCCGTTCGCGCTGTTCCCCGCGGTGGTCGGCTACCAGACCTTCTACCCGCTGCCCGACGTCTTCTTCGAGGACCCGGCGGCCTTCGGCACCAACCCGGTCGGCAACGGCCCGTTCCAGGCCGACAGCGAGTACGTCGCCGGCCAGGGCATCACCCTGACCCGCTTCGAGGACTACGCGGGTGACGACGTCGCCCAGGCCGACGGCATGGAGTTCATCGTCTACGCCGACCAGGCCACGGCCTACACCGACGCCCAGGACGGCAACGTCGACATCGTCGACGTCATCCCGCCGGAGGTCATCGGCGA
This sequence comes from Blastococcus sp. CPCC 205250, assembly GCF_019799925.1. Lineage (GTDB taxonomy): Bacteria > Actinomycetota > Actinomycetes > Mycobacteriales > Geodermatophilaceae > Trujillonella. The sequence goes on from NZ_JABGCG010000001.1 coordinate 465,204, forward strand.
GGCCGAGAGCGTGTTCGGCGACGGCTTCATCCGCACCGAGGTCTCCCAGATCACCTACCTGGGCTTCCCGACCTACGACGCCCGCTTCTCCGACCCGCGGGTCCGCCAGGCGATCTCGATGGCCATCGACCGGGCCGCCATCTCCGAGGCGATCTTCTCCGGTACCCGCACGCCGGCCGACTCGTTCATCGCGCCGGTCGTCGACGGCTACCGCGAGGGGGCCTGCGAGTACTGCGAGTTCGACGTCGACCGGGCCAACGAGCTGCTGGACGAGGCGGGCTTCGACCGCAGCCAGCCGATGGAGCTGTGGTTCAACGCCGGCGGCGGGCACGACGCGTGGATGGAGGCCGTGGGCAACCAGCTGCGGCAGAACCTCGACGTCGAGTTCCAGCTGCGCGGCGACCTGGACTTCGCCCAGTACCTCCCGCTCGCGGAGGAGCGCGGCTTCACCGGCCCGTTCCGCTACGGCTGGAGCTTCGACTACCCGGCGGCGGAGAGCTACCTCACCCCGCTGTTCGCGGCGGCGTCGCAGCCCCCGGCCGGTTCGAACCTCAGCTTCTACTCCAACCCCGAGGTGGAGGAGCTGATCAGCCAGGGTGACCAGGCGGCCAGCGAGGACGAGGCCGTCGAGGCGTACCAGCAGGCCGAGGACCTCCTCGTCCAGGACATGCCGATGGCCCCGCTGTTCTTCACCGAGATCCAGACGGTGCACACCGAGGACGTGAGCAACGTGCGGATCGACCTGTTCCAGCACCCCGTCTGGTCCGAGGTCACCGTCAACTCCTGACGGCCGGCAGGACACCGCACCACCCGCCGGGGGCGCCCGTCCGACCAGGACGGTCGCCCCCGGCGGCGCGTGCGGCACCAGCCCGGCACGATGGACCGCGGCGCGCGAGGACACCGCGTCGCCACACCACCCCGAGGGGGACCATGGGCCGCTACGTCGCGCGCCGACTCCTGCTGACGATCCCGGTGCTCATCGGCGCCTCGTTCCTCATCTTCGCGATGGTCTACGCCCTCCCCGGCGACCCCATCCGCGCGCTCGCCGGCGACCGGCCGGTCTCGCCGGCCGTCGTGGCGGTGCTCCGCGAGCGCTTCCACCTGGACGACCCGCTGTGGCTGCAGTACTGGGAGTACCTGAAGAACCTGGTCTCCGGTGACCTGGGCACCGACTTCCGCGGCCGGCCCGTCCTCGACACGATCGAGCGGACCCTGCCGGTGACCGTCAAGCTGACGATCGTCGCAGTCGTGTTCGAGGCGGTGATCGGGCTGGTCGCCGGCGTCCTCGCCGGCATCCGCCGCAACAGCTACTTCGACAACCTGGTGCTGGTCTCGACCACCGTCGTCGTCTCGATCCCGATCCTGGTGCTGGCCTTCGTGGCCCAGCTGCTGTTCGGCCTCAAGCTCGGCTGGTTCCCGATCGCGGGGACCCGCGAGGGCCTCTACAGCTACGTGCTGCCCGGGCTGGTGCTCGCCTCCGGCTCGCTGGCCTACGTGGCGCGGCTGACCCGCACCAGCATCGCCGAGAACATGCGTGCGGACTACGTCCGGACGGCGCGGGCCAAGGGCCTGCCGCCGAGCCGGGTCATCGTGCGGCACACGCTGCGCAACAGCCTGATCCCGGTCGTCACCTTCATCGGCGCCGACGTGGGGACCCTGCTCGGCGGCGCCATCGTCACCGAGACGGTGTTCAACCTGCCCGGCATCGGCCGTGAGGTCTTCGACTCCGTGCAGGCCCAGGAGGGTGCCGTCGTCGTCGGCATCGTGACGCTGATGGTCTTCTTCTTCATCTTCTTCAACCTGGTGGTCGACGTGCTCTACGCCGTCCTGGACCCGAGGATCCGCTATGACTGACCAGCAGCAGGCCGACCTGCGTCACGACGAGGTGGCGGCGGGGACGACGACCGGCCTGGCCAGCCCCTCGGTCGACGCCACCGACGACCGGCAAAACAGCCTGTGGTCCGACGCGTGGGGCTCGCTGCGGCGCAACGTGCTCTTCTGGATCGGCGCCTTCCTCACGGTGCTGCTCGTCGCCATGGCCCTCGTCCCGGGGGTCTTCGCGCGCGGGGTGGACCCGCGGGCCTGCGACCTGGCCAACTCCAAGGCCCTGCCCTCGGCCGACCACTGGTTCGGCTACGACGTCCAGGGCTGCGACTACCTGGCCAACGTCGTCCACGGCGCGCGGAACTCGCTGATCATCGGGGTCTTCGCCGTGGTCGTGGTCCTGGTCCTCGGGGTCGTCGTCGGCGCCGTCGCCGGGTACTTCGGCGGTGTCACCGACGGCGTCCTGTCCCGGATCGCCGACATCTTCTACGCGCTGCCGCTCATCCTCGGCGCCCTGGTGCTGCTGCGCGTGGGTCCGGCGACCGACCTGCCGATCATCAGCAGCCGGGGACCCGGCGCGGTCGCGCTGGCCCTGGCGCTGTTCGGCTGGATGACGGCGATGCGGCTGGTCCGCTCGCAGGTCATCGCGGTCAAGAGCTCGGACTACGTGGCGGCGGCGCGGGCGATGGGCGCGTCCAACAGCCGGATCCTGGTCCGGCACATCCTGCCCAACGCGGTCGCGCCGGTGCTGGTCTACACGACGATCACCATCGGGGTGCTCATCGCGGCGGAGGCGACGCTGACCTACCTGGGCGTGGGCCTCCAGCGGCCGGCGATCTCCTGGGGCCTGCAGATCGAGGCCGGGCAGGACCTCATCCGGACGGCCCCGCACCTGGTGCTCTTCCCGAGCATCGTCCTCACCCTGACCGTGATGGCCTTCATCATGATGGGCGACGCCCTGCGCGACGCCCTCGACCCGAGGCAGCGCGCATGACCCTCCCCGACATCGACTCCACCGGCGCACGGGCGGCGGTGCCCGGCGCCACCCTGCTCGAGGTCGACGACCTGCACGTCGAGTTCCGCCAGCGCTCGGGGGTGGTCAACGCCGTCAACGGCGTGAGCTACACCCTGGCCGAGGGGCAGACGCTGGCGATCCTCGGCGAGTCCGGCTCCGGGAAGTCCGTCTCCGCCCAGGCGATCATGGGCATCCTCGACACCCCGCCGGCGGTCATCCGCGGCGGCATCCGGTTCGAGGGCCGCGACATGCTCACCATGGCGCCCGAGGACCAGCGGAAGATCCGCGGGCCGGGCATCTCGATGATCTTCCAGGACGCGCTGTCCTCGCTGAACCCGGTCTACAGCGTCGGCTGGCAGATCGGCGAGATGTTCCGGGTGCACCAGGGGGCCTCGCGCAAGGAGGCCAAGCACAAGGCCGTGGAGCTGATGGACCGGGTGCGGATCCCGGCCGCGGCCAAGCGGGTGGACGACTACCCGCACCAGTTCTCCGGCGGCATGCGCCAGCGCGTGATGATCGCGATGGCGATCGCCCTGGACCCCCGCATCCTCATCGCCGACGAGCCGACCACGGCCCTCGACGTGACCGTGCAGGCCCAGGTCATGGACCTGCTCAAGGACCTCCAGCGGGAGACGGGGATGGGGCTGATCCTCATCACCCACGACCTCGGCGTGGTCAACGAGGTCGCCGACGACGTGGCCGTCATGTACGCCGGGCGGATCGTCGAGCGCGGCACGGTCGACGACGTCTTCACCGACGCCGCGCACCCCTACACCGAGGGCCTGATGAAGTCGGTGCCCCAGGTCGAGGCCAAGGGCGGGCGGCTGCAGCCGATCGTCGGCCAGCCGCCGAACCTGGCGGCGATCCCCAGCGGCTGCCCGTTCCACCCGCGGTGCACCCACCGCAGGCTCGGCGCCGAGGCGGCACCGGGCCGGGAGTGCGCCACCGACGTCCCGCCCCTGCGCCTGGTCGTCCCCGGCCGCGAGGCGGCCTGCCACTACAGCGAGGAGGTCCTCGGTGCCTGACGACAGCCTCACGGGTGCCACTGCGGCGTCGGCTGCCGACGCCGCGCCGGCCCGCAGCCGCGCAGGGCGCGGGGAGCCCCTGCTCGAGATCCGCGGGCTGCAGAAGCACTTCCCGCTCACCCAGGGCGTCGTCTTCAAGCGGACGATCGGCCACGTCCGCGCCGTCGACGGGGTGGACCTGACGCTGCACCGCGGCGAGACGGTCGGCCTCGTGGGCGAGTCCGGCTGCGGCAAGTCCACGGTGTCCAAGCTGCTGGTCGCGCTGGAGAAGCCGACCGGGGGGTCGATCGTCTACAAGGGCGACGACGTCACCCGGCTGTCCGGCCGCGCGCTCAAGGCCTACCGGCGCGAGGTCCAGATCATCTTCCAGGACCCGTACGCGTCGCTGAACCCGCGGATGACCGTCGGCGACATCGTGGCCGAGGGCTGGTCGGTGCACGCCGACGTCGCGCCCAAGAAGGGCCGGCTGAAGCGCACCCAGGAGCTGCTGGACCGCGTCGGGCTCAACCCGGACTACGTCAACCGCTACCCGCACCAGTTCTCCGGCGGCCAGCGGCAGCGCATCGGCATCGCCCGGGCCCTCGCGCTGCAGCCGGAGATCATCGTCTGCGACGAGCCGGTCTCCGCCCTCGACGTCTCGGTCCAGGCCCAGGTGGTGAACCTGCTCGAGGACCTGCAGGACGAGTTCGGCCTGTCCTACCTCTTCATCGCCCACGACCTGTCGGTCGTGCGGCACATCTCCGACCGGGTCGCGGTCATGTACCTCGGCTCGATCGTGGAGGAGGGCACGGACGCGCAGGTCTACACGACGCCGTCGCACCCCTACACCCAGGCGCTGCTGTCGTCGGTGCCACTGCACGAGCCGCACCTGCGGGGCCAGAAGGACAGGATCCTGCTGCAGGGCGACGTCCCCAGCCCCGCCGACCCGCCCTCGGGCTGCCGCTTCCGCACCCGCTGCTGGAAGGCGCAGGACATCTGCGCCGAGGAGCCGCCGGCGCTGGTCGACCGCGGTCAGGGCCACCCGGCGGCCTGCCACTTCGCCGAGGCCCGCACCGTGGTGCCGATCGAGGTGGCCGAGTAGGTCGCGGGAGGCGGTCGGGGACAATGGCCCACCGTGACCGCTGACCGCCGCCTGCTGCTCGTGCACGCCCACCCCGACGACGAGACGATCAACAACGGGGCCACGATGGCCCGCTACGTCGCCGAGGGCGCCCAGGTCACGCTGCTGACCTGCACGCTGGGCGAGGAGGGCGAGGTCCTCGTCCCGGAGCTGGCCCAGCTGGCCGCCGACCAGGCCGACCAGCTCGGCGGGTACCGGATCGGCGAGCTGTCGGCCTCGATGGCCGCGCTCGGCGTCACGGACTGGCGCTTCCTCGGCGGTCCCGGGCGCTACCGCGACTCCGGGATGATGGGCACCGAGGCCAACGCCGAGCCGCGGGCCTTCTGGAACGCCGACCTCGACGAGGCCGTGGGGCACGCCGTCGCCGTCGTCCGCGAGACCCGGCCGCAGGTCGTCGTCACCTACGACGAGAACGGCGGCTACGGCCACCCCGACCACATCCAGGCCCACCGGGTCGCCATGGCCGCGGTCGACGCCGCTGCCGACCCCGCCTACCGCCCGGAGCTGGGCGAGCCGTGGCAGGTCGCCAAGGTCTACTGGTGCTGCACGCCGCGCTCGGTGCTGCGCGAGGGCGCCGAGGCGATGGCGTCGCTGGGGGAGGCCTCGCCCTTCGAGCAGCTCGGGGACATCGACGACATCCCCTTCGTCGTGCCCGACGAGCAGGTCACCGCCGCCGTCGACGGCCGCGCGCACGCCGGCGCCAAGGACGCCGCCATGCGTGCCCACGCCACCCAGATCACCGTCGACGGCCCGTTCTTCGCGCTGTCGAACAACTTCGGCCAGGAGGTGCTGGGCATCGAGCACTACCGCCTGGTGCGGGGCGAGCGCGGGCCGGCCGGCGCGGCGACGCCCCACGGGTGGGAGGACGACCTGTTCGCCGGGCTGACCGGGTGAGGGCGGTCGCCGGCGGGCTGGTCGCCACCCTGCTGGCGGCGTGGGCGGCGCTCGTCGAGGTGTTCTGGCTGCCGCTGCGCATCGGCGGCGTGCCGGTGCCGCTGTCGATCCCGGCCGCGCTCGCCGCCAACCTCCTGCTGGTCTCGCTGACCCACCGGCTCACCGGGTCGCGGGTGGCCGCCGTGCTGCCCGCGGTCGCGTGGCTGGTCGTGGTGCTGCCGGCCAGCCAGCAGCGCTCCGAGGGCGACCTGGTGCTCACCGGCGGGTGGGAGGGGCTGGGGTTCCTGCTCGTCGGGGTGCTGGGCGCCTCGGTCGCCGTCGGGCGGGTCCTCGCCACCCCGCGGCCGGCCGCGGTCCCCGCTCAGGGGAGCGGTGCGCGCCGGTAGTGGTAGCGGTGGTGCTCGATGAAGCCGTCCCGGCGGTAGAGCGCCCGCGCGGGGGCGTTGGACGCGACCACCTGCAGGTACGCCCAGCGGGCGCCCTGCCCGGCACCCCAGCGGTACAGCGCCTCCATGACCGCCGTCGCCAGGCCCTGGCGTCGGTGCGCCTCCTCGACGGTCACCGCGCTCACCCCCAGCCAGTCGTCGGTCACCACGCCCCGGGCCACGGCGGCCAGCGGCGCCGGCTCCGGCGCCAGGCGCACCGAGGCGAAGACGACGTCCTCGGCACCGGTGAGCACCCGGCGCGCGGCCGGGGGCAGCGGCGCCCCCCGGTGGCGGTAGCCGGCCAGCCAGGCCTCGTCCGGGGTGGGGGAGAGGTCGACGGCGACCCGCGGGTCCGGCCCGGGCGCGGGCAGCGGCGCGGTCAGCACCAGGGTGTCCTCGTCGCGCTCCCAGCCGGCCGCGGCGAAGGCGGCGCCGGCCGCCCGGGCCTGGATGCCGGGCAGCTGCACCGTGGGGCGCAGGTCCCGCTCGGCGTACCAGCGGGTGACCGCGTCGACCGCCTCCGGCAGCGGGCGGCCCGGGTCCCCGACGACCAGGGCGGAGTTGGCGCGGCCGGTGAACCCGCCGCCGGCGCGCAGCAGCCACCCACCCAGCCGGCCGGTCTCCCAGCCGCGCCAGCCACGCGCGGCCACGTGCTCCAGGGCGGCGACGTCGAGGGGCGTGCGGCTCTGTCCCATGCCCCCGATCCTGCGTCCTGGGGCAGGACGGCGACTCGATGGGGGGAGCGTCCCGGCCGGTCGCGCCCGTCACGGGGCGAGACGTCATACTGTGCGGCGAGATGTGACCGGCGGCGCGAGCCCCGGTCGAGCTGCGCGTTCGGGAGGCAACCACCGTGACCTACGTGATCACCCAGGCCTGTGTCGACGTCCTCGACAAGGCGTGCATCGACGAGTGTCCGGTGGACTGCATCTACGAGGGCGACCGGATGCTCTACATCCACCCCGACGAGTGCGTCGACTGCGGTGCCTGCGAGCCGGTCTGCCCGGTGGAGGCCATCTACTACGAGGACGACGTCCCGGACAAGTGGAAGGACTTCTACAACGCCAACGTGGAGTTCTTCTCCGACCTGGGCAGCCCCGGTGGCGCGGCGAAGACCGGCAAGATTGCCAAGGACCACCCGCTCGTCGCGGCGCTCCCGCCCCAGGGCGAAGGACACTGACCTCTCCTGCCACCGGCGGGCTCCCCGACTTCCCGTGGGACTCGCTGGGAGCCGCCCGCACGCGGGCGGCCGAGCACCCCGGCGGGGTCGTCGACCTCTCCATCGGGACGCCGGTCGACGACACCCCTGAGGTCCTGACCGCGGCGCTGGCCGCGGCCGGGAACTCGCCGGGCTACCCGACCGCGCTCGGCACCGCGGACCTGCGGACGGCGGCGGCCGGCTGGCTCGAGCGCCGGCTCGGCGTCCGGCTCGCCGACCCCCTGGGCGCCGACCCCTCGGTGGTCCCGACGGTCGGCTCCAAGGAACTCGTCGCGCTGCTGCCGACGCTGCTCGGGCTGCGCTCCGGCACCGTCGTCATCCCCGAGGTCGCCTACCCGACCTACGAGGTCGGCGCGGTCGTGGCCGGGCTGTCGGTGCTGCGCAGCGACGTGCCGCCGGCCGACCCGGGCGACGTCGTGCTGGTCTGGCTCAACTCCCCGGGCAACCCGCACGGCCGGGTGCTCTCCGACGACGAGCTGCGCCGCTGGGCCGCCTGGGGGCGCGAGCACGGCGTCCCGGTCGTGGCCGACGAGTGCTACGCGATGCTCGGCTGGGAGGTCGAGCCCCGCTCGCTGCTGCACCCCGACGTGGCCGGCGCCGACCACACCGGCCTGCTGGCGGTGCACTCGCTGTCCAAGCAGTCGACCGCCGCGGGCTACCGGGCCGGCCTGGTCTCGGGCGACCCGGCCCTCGTGCGCCGGATCTGGGACGTCCGCCGGCACCTGGGCCTGCTCGTGCCCGGACCCGTCCAGGCCGCGATGGCCGCCGCCCTGGCCGACGACGCGCACATCGACGAGCAGCGCGAGCGCTACGGCTCCCGCCGCGAGCGGCTGGCGGCGGCGGTCCGCGGGGCGGGTGCGCGGATCGACGCCTCCGAGGCCGGGCTCTACCTCTGGGTCACCCGCGACGAGGACTGCTGGTCGACCATCGACTGGCTGGCCGGCCTGGGCATCGTCGCCGCGCCGGGCTCCTTCTACGGCCCGGCCGGCGCCCGGCACGTCCGCATGGCGCTCACGGCGACCGACGAGCGGATCGACGCCGCGGTGGAGCGCCTCGCCCGCTGAGGCCGGGTGCGGGTCACCGGCGGCGCGGCTAGCGTGCCGGGATGACGCCACCCCGCGTGCGCCCGCCGGTCGACGGCGACGAGCGCGCCCAGCTGGTCGGCTGGCTGGACCTGCAGCGGGCGCTGGTCCCGTGGAAGTGCGAGGGGCTGGCCGAGGCCGACGCGCACCGGCCGGTGCTCCCGTCGTCCCCGCTGATGACGGTGGCCGGCATCGTCTCCCACCTGCGGTGGACCGAGCACTGCTGGTTCGAGGTGCTCTTCGGCGGCGCGCCGACCGGCACCAACGTGCAGTTCGACGAGTCGCGGCCCGACGCCGACAAGCAAGTCGACGGCGTGCCGCTGGCGCAGCTGCTCGAGGAGTACGCCGCCCAGTGCGCCCGGTCGAACGCGATCGTCGCGGCCGCCGCGCTCGACGCCGTCTGCCGCAACGAGGAGTACTGCCCGGGGGTGCACCTGCGCTGGGTGCTCACGCACATGGTCGAGGAGACCGCCCGGCACGTGGGGCACCTGGACGCCGTCCGGGAGCTGGTCGACGGGCGGACCGGCTACTACTAGCGCGCCGGGCGGGGGCCCAAGCGCGGTGCCAGTGCACCGCCACCTCCGTGCAAGCGGGCGGTCGCACGCTCTGTCCGCGCCGCCGCGGTGGCGGCGCCCCGCGACCCGCCCCCGGAGGACCCCCGATGACCACGGTGACCATGACGACCTCGATCTTCGAGGTGCTCGCCGTCCTCTTCCTGCTCGCCCTGGCCCACACCCTGCTCGTCGGCACGACCGACCGGCCGGGCCGGGCCGACCGGGCCTTCGCCGAGGACCCCGCCGTCGCCGCGGCGCGGCTGGGCGGCGGCCCGGGGCTCAGGTGACGAGTTCGAGGCGGACGGCGCCGTCGCCGGCCCGCGAGTCGGTCCAGCCGTCCTCGACGGTCCAGGTCCGGCCGGCGTAGGAGACCGTCCCGACCTGCAGCCGCTCGGCGTGGGCGACCGCCCAGGTGGCCCCCAGCCAGCCGGCCGCCGGGTCGACCGCGACGGCGCCGAACTCCTCGCTGGCCGGCACCCCCAGCTCCCGCTCGGCCTCCCCGGCGGCCGTCGCGGTGCGCTCGCTGAGCCGGCCGCCGACCGCCTGCGGCTCCCAGCTGCAGCTCAGCCCGCCGGTCAGCAGCGCGGTGCCCAGCGCCTGCGCCATGGGCTCGTGCTTCTGGTACGCCTCGGGGAAGCCGCTGCGCTGCACGGCCTGGGCGACCTCGGTCAGCCGGCCGGTCTCCCAGCCGGGCACCTCGACCAGCCGGTCGTAGAACTGCCCCGCGGCGTACACCGGGTCGCGGACCTGCTCGGGGCTGCCCCAGCCCTGGGAGGGGCGCTGCTGGAACAGGCCCAGGGAGTCGCGGTCGCCGTGGTCGAGGTTGCGCAGCGTCGACTCCTGCTGGGCGGTCGCCAGCGCGATGACCACGGCACGGTCGGGCAGGCCGCGGGCGCGCGCGACCGCCGCGATCGTGGCCGCGGAGGCCGCCTGCTCGCCCGTCAGCTCCAGCTCGCTGCCCGCGACGGTGCACCGGCCGGCGGCCGAGGCCGGCGTCCGGTCGCCGGCGACCCGCAGGCCCAGCACCACGACGACCGCGATCGCGACGAGGGCGGCGGCCCAGCCGAGCACCGCGGGGGGCACGCTGCGGCGGGACCGGCGGCGCCGCCGCCGGGCCGTGCCCGCCGGCCGGCGCGCCCCGGCCGGGCGGGCGCCGGTGCCTGCCCCGCTGCGTCGTCCGGCGGCGGGGCGGCGGTGCCGGGGGCTGCTCATCGCCTCCGAGGGTAGGTGCGCTCCCTGGCAGTTCCCGGGAGGCGGCGACCCGTCGTCGCCGGACCGCTAGCGTGAGCAGCCCGTCTGCGAGGAGGCCCCCCATGTCCGGCGTGCTGCTGCCCGGAGTCCGTGCCAGCAGGGTGCAGACCCCGCGGCTCACCCAGAACGTGCTGCACCCCGACGACGTCGTGCTCGCCGACCTGGCCGCGACCGGCGGCGACGTCGTGCTGTTCGTGCACGGCAACGTCAGCTCGTCGCTGTTCTGGCAGGAGCCGCTGCTGGCCCTCGCCGGCACCGGCCGCGTGCGGCCGATCGCGGTCGACCTGCGCGGGTACGGCGACACCGACCCGCTGCCGGTCGACGCCCGCCGCGGGGTCCGCGACTGGGCCGACGACGTCGCCGCGCTCGTCGAGGGCCTCGGCCTCGCGCGGGTGCACCTGGTCGGCTGGAGCATGGGCGCGGCCGTCGTCCTGCAGTACCTGCTCGACGCCCCGGCGCGGGTGGCGTCGGTGGCGCTCGTCGCGCCCGTCTCGCCCTACGGCTTCGGCGGCACCGCCGGGCCGGAGGGCCGCCGGCTGGCCGAGGACGGCGCGGGCTCGGGCGGCGGCGCGGCCAACCCCGACTTCGTCGCGGCGCTGGCGGCGGGGGACACCTCCGACGCCTCGCCGACCAGCCCGCGGTCGATCCTGCGGGCCTTCTACGTGGCGCCGGGGTCCCTGCCGCTGGACCCCGAGTTGGAGGACGTCTTCGTCGCCTCGATGCTGACCACCCGCACCGGCACCGACCACTACCCGGGCGACAGCGCGACCAGCCCGGCCTGGCCCGGGGTGGCACCGGGGGCGCACGGCGTCCTCAACACGATGGCGCCGACCGTGCTGGACCTCTCCGGGATCGTCGACCTCGAGGTCAAGCCGCCGCTGCTGTGGATCCGCGGCGACGCCGACGCCATCGTGTCCGACACCTCGGCGTTCGACCTGGCGTACCTCGGTCAGCTGGGCGCGGTGCCGGGCTGGCCGGGGGAGGCCGAGTGCCCGCCGCAGCCGATGGTCGCCCAGACCCGCGCGGTGCTCGACCGCTACGCCGCCTCGGGAGGGGCCTACCGCCAGGTGCTGCTCCCCGGCGTGGGGCACTCCCCGCACGTCGAGCGGCCGCAGGAGTTCGTGGTCGCCCTGCTCGAGCACCTCGACGTCCCCGCCGAGGCCCCGGCCAACCTGACGTGACGCAGCGCCCCCCTGCGCGCACCCGCAGGGGGGCGGGGCCTCCCGCTAGTTCTTGTGCAGGTCGGCGTTGAGGGCGCCCCACTCGCCGGAGCGGGGCAGGGCCTCCAGCGCGCCGCTGACGCTGTTGCGGCGGAACAGCAGCCCGCTGCGGCCGGAGAGCTCGCGCGCCTTGACCGTCGAGCCGTCGGGCAGCGTGACGACCGACCCCGCGGTCACGTAGCAGCCGGCCTCGACGACGCAGCCGTCGCCGAGGGAGATGCCGACGCCGGCGTTGGCGCCCAGCAGGCAGCCGCTGCCGATCGACACGACCTCCTTGCCGCCGCCGGAGAGCGTCCCCATGATCGACGCGCCGCCGCCGATGTCGCTGTCGGCGCCGACGACGACGCCCGCGCTGATCCGGCCCTCCACCATCGAGGGCCCGAGCGTGCCGGCGTTGAAGTTGACGAAGCCCTCGTGCATGACCGTCGTGCCCTCGGCCAGGTGGGCACCCAGGCGCACCCGGTCGGCGTCGGCGATGCGGACGCCGGAGGGGATGACGTAGTCGGTCATCTTCGGGAACTTGTCCACCCCGAACACGGTCACGTTGCCGACGGCGGCGCGCAGCCGGTGGGCGTTGAAACCGGCCGCCTCGACCGGGCCGGCGCTGGTCCAGGCCACGTTGGTGAGCAGGCCGAAGATCCCGGACATGTCCGCGCCGTGCGGGCGGATCAGCCGGTGGGAGAGCAGGTGCAGCCGCAGCCAGACGTCGTGGGTGTCGACCGCCGGGACGGACAGGTCGGCGATCACCGTGCGGACGGCCACGACCTCCACGCCGCGCGCGTCGTCGGTGCGCACCAGCCCGCCGTAGTCCGGGCCCAGCTCACCGGACAGCTCCAGGGCGCCGAGCTGTGCGGTGCCCGTGGCGGCGCCGGCGGGGGCGCCGAGCCGGGGCTCGGGGTACCAGACGTCGAGCACGGTGCCGGTGCGGGTCACGGTGGCGAGGCCGGCGGCGACGGCGGAGCGGGGAGCGTCGGTCACGGGAGACGACGGTACCGAGCGCACCCGCCCGCGGTGGCCCCGGTGCGGGACCGCGCCCCGCTCGCCCCTCGCAGGCCCGGGCCGAGCCTCCGGGCGGGGCCGGACGCGGCCACATAGGCTCGGTCGTCGTGAGCGCCGTCCCGTCCCTGGACCTGTCCGCCGACGTGCTCACGCTCACCCGCGCGCTGGTCGACGCCCCGTCGGTGTCGGGCGAGGAGGCCGCGCTGGCCGACGCCGTCGAGGCGGCGCTGCGTGCCCTGGGCGGCCTGGAGGTCGAGCGCGTCGGGGACTCGGTGCTGGCGCGGACGAACCTCGGCCGGCCGACCCGCGTCGTGCTCGCCGGGCACCTGGACACCGTCCCGATCGCCGACAACGTGCCCAGCCGGCTCGAGGGCGACCGGCTGTTCGGCTGCGGTACCAGCGACATGAAGTCCGGCGACGCCGTGATCCTCCGGCTGGCCGCCCGCTTCGGCGTCCCGGGCGCGGAGCCCGCCCACGACCTGACCTTCGTCCTGTACGACAACGAGGAGGTCGAGGCCGTGAAGAACGGCCTCGGCCGGGTCGCGCGCGAGCGCCGCGGCTGGCTGTACGGCGACCTGGCGATCCTGCTGGAGCCGACCGACGGCGAGATCGAGGCCGGCTGCCAGGGCACGCTGCGCGCGGTGCTCGAGGTGCGCGGCCGGCGGGCGCACAGCGCGCGGAGCTGGCTGGGCGTCAACGCCGTCCACGGCGCCGCGGGCATCCTCGCCACGCTCGCCGCGTACGACGCGCGCGAGGTGGACATCGACGGCTGCCGGTACCGCGAGGGCCTCAACGCGGTGCGGATCGAGGGCGGGGTGGCCGGGAACGTGATCCCCGACGAGTGCCGGGTGACGGTGAACTTCCGCTACGCGCCCGACCGCGACGAGGACGCCGCGGAGGCCCACGTCCGCGAGGTGTTCACCGATGCGCTGGCCGGGGGCGCCACGCTGACCGTCGTCGACAACGCCGGGGGAGCGCTCCCCGGACTCGCCGAGCCCGCCGCCGCCGCGTTCGTCGCCGCCGTCGGGCGTCCCCCGCGCGCCAAGCTGGGCTGGACCGACGTCGCCCGCTTCGCCGCCTTCGGCATCCCCGCGGTGAACTACGGGCCCGGCGACCCGCAGCTGGCGCACACCCGCGAGGAGTCGGTCCTCGTCGAGCGGCTGCAGCCCGCCGAGGACGCCCTGGTCGCCTACCTCTCCACCCCGCCCGCCTGACCGTCCCCTGGAGGAGCCCCGCATGACGACCACGCCCGAGCCGGCCGGAGGCCGCAGGCCCCGGCCGACACGTCACCGCGGGCCGGTGATGCTGCGCGGCGGCGAGCCGGACCCCCAGACGGTCGGGACGACGACCGACCAGCGGCTGCTCGACCGCCGCGGCCCCGCCGACTGGGTGCACACCGACCCGTGGCGGGTGCTGCGCATCCAGAGCGAGTTCGTCGAGGGCTTCGGGCTGCTCGCCGAGCTGCCCAAGGCGGTCAGCGTCTTCGGCAGCGCCCGCACCAAGCCCGACGACCCGTACTACGCCGCCGGCGTCGAGATCGGCGCCGCGCTGGCCCGCGCCGGGTACGCCGTCATCACCGGCGGCGGGCCGGGCGCCATGGAGGCGGCCAACCGCGGGGCGTGCGAGGCCGAGGGCCTGTCGGTGGGCCTGGGCATCGAGCTGCCGTTCGAGCAGGAGCTCAACGAGTGGGTCGACGTCGGCATCGCGTTCCGCTACTTCTTCGTCCGCAAGACGATGTTCGTGAAGTACGCGCAGGCCTTCGTGATCCTCCCCGGCGGGTTCGGCACCCTCGACGAGCTGTTCGAGTCGCTGACGCTGGTGCAGACCCGCAAGGTCACCCGCTTCCCGGTGATCCTCTACGGCAGTGCCTACTGGTCGGGGCTGATCGACTGGATCCGGGCGACCATGGTCCCGGCGGGCACCATCAACCAGGCCGACCTGGACCTGTTCACGGTGACCGACGACGTCGAGGAGGTCCTCGCCCTCATCAAGGCGGCCGACGTCGGCCGGGACCCCGGTGACGGCGGCGGCGGCATGCGCGCCCCGCGCGACAGCGGCCCGGTCGATGACTGACGCCCCGGGCCCTGTGGTCGACGCCCCGGGTCCGGGCGGGGCGCTCGACGCCCCGGGTCCGCGCAGGGCCTGACGTGCTGTCCGCGCTCGTCTTCGTCGTCAGCGTCCTGCTGGTCGGCGGGCTGCTCTTCCTCGGCGGCTCGCTGCTGCTCGGGCGGGGCGAGACCCAGCCGCCGGCGGAGCTGGACCGCTCGCCGGTCGAGCTGCCCGCCGACCGGCCGGTCACCGGCGACGACGTGCGGGCGCTGCGCATCTCGGTGACCGTGCGGGGCTACCGGATGACCGAGATCGACTGGGTGCTGGAGCAGCTGGCCGCCAGCATCGAGGAGCGCGACCGGGAGATCGCCGCGCTCCGCGCCCGCGTGGGCACGACCGACCCCGGGCCGGCGACGCCGGCCACCCCCTCCCCGGACGCGGTCCCCGACCCGTCCCACGACACCGCCGCGCGCGGGAACGGAGCGCCGTCCGGTGCGTGAGCTGACCGAGCGGGTCGAGATCGAGGCACCCCCCGAGCGGGTCTGGGCCGCGCTCACCGACTGGACCCGGCAGGGCGAGTGGATGCTCGCCACCGACGTGGAGACCGTCGGCGGCCCGGCGCAGGGCGTGAAGGGCCGGCTCGCCGCGCGCACCGGGCTCAAGCTGCCCGGCCGGCGCCGGCACGTCGGCGTGCTCGACACGATGGTGATCACCGAGTGGGAGCCGCCGCGCAGGGTGGTGGTGCAGCACACCGGCCGGATCGTCCGCGGCCCGGGCATCTTCGAGGTCGAGCCACGCGAGGGCGGCGGGTCGACCTTCGTCTGGACCGAACAGCTGTGGCTGCCCTTCGGCCTCCTGGGCGTCGTCGGCTGGCCGCTGGCCAAGCCGTTCGTCGTCCTCGGGGTGCGGCTCTCGCTGCGCCGGTTCGCCGCCTTCGCCCGCACGTACCCCTCCTGAGCCCGTGTCCGCCGCGGAGATCCGCGCCGCGCTGGCGGAGCTGGCCGACGCCGAACGCGCGGCGGGCATGGCCGGCTACTTCCAGGCCCGGCCGGGCGGCTACGGGGAGGGTGACCGGTTCCTCGGGATCGCGGTCCCCCCGCAGCGGGCCGTCGCCCGCCGGTACGCGGCGACGACGCCTCTGGACGACGTCGGCGAGCTGCTGGGCAGCCCCTGGCACGAGGAGCGGCTGACGGCGCTGTTCGTGCTGGTCCGCCGGTTCGAGCGGGGCGACGACGACGAGCGCGCGCGGATCGTCGAGCTGTACCTCGCCTGCCGCGACCGGGTGGACAACTGGGACCTCGTCGACGCCTCCGCGCCGTACCTGCTCGGGCCGTGGCTGCTCGACCGCGACGACTCGGTCCTCGACGAGCTGGCCGGGTCGGGCTCGGTGTGGGACCGCCGCATCGCGGTGATGGCGACCTTCGCCGGCGTCCGTGCCGGGCGGCCGGAGGCGACGCTGCGGCTGGCCGACCGGCTGCTCACCGACCCCGCCGACCTGGTGCAGAAGGCGGTGGGCTGGATGCTGCGCGAGGTCGGCAACCGGGACCTGGCGCGGGCGGAGGAGTTCCTCGCGCCGCGGTACGCGCGGATGCCGCGCACGATGCTCCGGTACGCGATCGAGCGGTTCCCCGCCGAGCGGCGCCGCGACTACCTCGCCGGACGGGTCCGACCGCGCACTTGACCCGGCCCCTGGGGCCGGCCGGAGGGTCGGGGACGTGAACGGGGACACGGACGCACCACTGCTGCGGGTCGGGGAGTTCCTCCGCCGTACCCGGCTCTCACCCAAGGCCCTCCGGCTCTACGCCGCCCAGGGGCTGCTCGCCCCCGCGTCGGTCGACCCGGTCAGCGGGTACCGGTCCTGGTCGGCCGACCAGGTCGACCGGGCGCGGCTGGTCGTACTGCTCCGGCAGGCCGGCATGCCGCTGGCCCGCGTGCGCGACGTCGTCGACCTCGACGCCGGGGCACGGGCCGCCGCGGTCGGGCGCTGGTGGGCCGGGGTGGCGGAGGACCACGCCCGGCGCGCCGCGGTGGTCGCCCACGTCACCCGCCAGTCCGACGAGAGGGGAACGACCGTGTACGAGGTGCAGACCAGGGACGTGCCGGAGCTGAAGCTGCTGTCGGCCGAGCGGCGGCTGACCGTCGCGGAGCTGTCGGACTTCATCGCCGACGCCCGCCGGGAGATCACCGACACGCTGGCCGCCGCGGGGGTGCCCGTGGCCGGACCGGCGCGGGTGATCTACCACGGGATGGTGACCGAGGACAGCGACGGGCCGGTGGAGGTCGCCGTCCCGTTCACCGGCTCGGTGGAGCCGGTGGGGGAGCTGCGGGTGCGCCTGCAGGGCGCCCGGCGTGAGGCGGTCACCGCGCTGTCGCGGGACCGCGCGGAGTTCCCCGGCATCCTCGGTGCCTACGAGGCCGTGTCCCGCTGGGTCGACGAGGCCGGTCTGCAGCGCGCGGGCAGCCCGGCGGAGGTGTACCTGACCGACCGGTCGGCGCCCGACGACGGCGGCACGCACGTCGAGGTGACCTGGCCGGTGCGCTGACGCTCAGCCGCGGCCGGCCGCCAGCCGTGCGCCGAAGCCCAGCAGCGCGCAGCCGGTGACGGCGTCCATCGCCCGCCGCACCGGGCGCCGGGTCAGCACGGCCCGGGCCCGGTGCAGGCCGGCGACGAGCACCAGCGACCACCCCAGCCCGATCACCGCGTGGGTGAGGGCGAAGGCCAGCAGCACCGGCACGGCCGCCTCCGGGCCGAGGAACTGGGGGAGCACCGCCAGGTAGAAGGCGAGCACCTTCGGGTTGGTGACGTTGCTCAGGAAGCCCTGCCGGAAGCCGCGCAGGGCGACCCCGCCCCCGGCCGTCCCCGCACCGGCCAGGTCGCCGTACTCGCCGCGGACGGCCGAGCGCAGCGCCTGCACGCCGAGGTACGTCAGGTAGGCGATGCCGAGCCAGCGGATCGTCTGGAACAGCGGCTCGACGCGGACGACGACGGCGGCCAGCCCGGCGGCGGCCGCCGTCCCCTGGACCGCGTTGGAGGCCGTGATGCCGAGCGCGCTCCACATGCCGCGTGACCGGCCGCCGGCCAGGGTGTTGCGGATGACCACCGCGGTGTCGGGGCCGGGCACCAGGACGAGCACCGCCGCGAAGAGGACGAACGAGCCGTAGCCGGACACGGGGGTCAATGCTCCCGTACGAAGGCGAGGGCCTCGCGCGCGAGGTCGAGGTCGGCCGCGTCGTCCGGGCCGAGGGCCACCCATTCGCGCATCGCGGTGCCGCGGCCGTTGCGGAAGGGCGTCCCGGCGCCGGCGGAGACCAGTGCCTCCACCCGTGCCCGCGGCAGCTTCAGCACCAGCGCACCGCCGACGGCCATGGCGACGATCGAGCCGCCGGCCGTGACGGCGGTGGAGCCGAAGCCCCGCGGACCGGCGCCCGGGAGCTCCACCCCGGGCTCGCCGGCGAGGGCGTCGGCGACGGCGGCGAGGCGCCGTGCGGAGTCGTCGGTCACGGCCGTCATGATGACGGCGTGCGCGTCGTCTGGGGAGGGGGCCGGTGAGCCGGCGGGGGTGGCTGCTCTTCCTGGCCATGTCGGTCATCTGGGGCGTGCCCTACCTGCTCATCAAGGTGGCGGTGGAGGACCTCTCGCCGGTGGTCGTCGTCTTCGGGCGGTGCCTGATCGGCGCGGCGCTGCTGCTGCCGTGGACCATCGCCCGCGGGCACCTGCGCCCGGCGCTGCGCCAGTGGCGGTGGCTGCTGGCGTTCACGCTGCTGGAGATGACCGGCCCGTGGCTGCTGCTGGGGTACGCCGAGCAGACGCTGTCGAGCTCGCTCACCGGGCTCCTGGTGGCGGCGGTGCCGTTCGTGGCGGCGATCGCCGGGCGGGTGCTGGGGGAGGAGCGGCTGACCCCGGTGCGGCTGGCCGGCATGGGGCTCGGGGTCGCGGGGATCGCGCTGCTGCTGGGGCTGGACGTCGGCGGCGCGGCCTGGGTGCCGCTGGCCGCCGTCGCGCTCACCGTCGTCGGCTACGGCACGGCGCCGCTGATCGTCACCCGCAAGCTGGGCGACGTGCACGGCGTCGCGGCGAGCTCGGTCGCGCTGGCGGTCACCGCGGTCGTGTACGCGCCGTTCGCGCTGACCCGGCTCGACGAGGTCAGCGCCGCCCCGGGCACGGCGCTGCTGTCGGTGGCGGTGCTGGGCGTCGTCTGCACCGCGGTGGCCCTGTCGCTGTTCTTCGCCCTGATCCGGGAGGTGGGGCCGCAGCGGGCGCTGGTCATCACCTTCCTCAACCCCGCCGTCGCGGTGTTGCTCGGCGTGCTGCTGCTCGACGAGCCGTTCACGCTCGGCCTCGCCGTCGGCCTGCCGCTGGTGATCGCCGGCTGCGCGCTGGCGACCCGCCGCAACGAGCCCCGCGCGGCCGAGCGGACGGTGGAGACGCCGGTTCCCTGACGCGGGCGCCGTCGGCCCCCCGGGCTAGCGTCCGCCGCGTGGACCGCATCCGATGCGCCTGGGGCGACAGCGCGCCCGAGTACGTCGCCTACCACGACGAGGAGTGGGGGGTGCCGCTGCGCGGCGACGACGCCCTGTTCGAGCGGCTCTGCCTCGAGGCGTTCCAGTCCGGCCTGTCGTGGCTGACCATCCTGCGCAAGCGGCCGGCGTTCCGGGCGGCCTTCGCGGGCTTCTCCGTCGACGCGGTCGCGGAGTTCACCGACGAGGACCGCGCCCGGCTGCTGGCCGACGCCGGCATCGTGCGCAACCGGGCGAAGGTCGACGCCGCCGTCGCCAACGCGCGCGCGGCGCAGCGGCTGCCCGAGGGGCTGTCGGAGCTGCTGTGGTCCTTCGCGCCGCAGGGGCCGCGCCCGCGCCCGGCGACCCTCGCCGAGGTACCCGCCACGAGCCCCGAGTCCGTCGCCATGGCCAAGGAGCTGAAACGGCGCGGGTTCGCCTTCGTCGGCCCCACGACGGCCTACGCGCTGATGCAGGCGACCGGGATGGTGGACGACCACGTGGCCACCTGCTTCCGCGCAGTCACCTGAACGGTGTCCCCAGGTTGGTCTCCCGGGCGGGCATACGGGATCATGGGACGAGCTACTGCACGGAGAGGAGCCACACCGTCGCCACCAGAGGGGGCGGGTGGCCGGCGAAGGAGGCACGCATGGCGGCCATGAAGCCGCGCACGGGTGAAGGTCCCCTGGAGGTCACCAAGGAGGGGCGCGGCCTGGTCATGCGCGTACCGCTCGAGGGCGGCGGGCGTCTCGTCGTCGAGCTGTCGCCCGACGAGGCGACGGCGCTCTCGGAGGCCCTGAAGGGCGCGACCAGCTGAACACCGCGGTGAGCCTGCCCTCGGGCAGCCCCGCACCGGGCGACACGGCCCCGGCCGACGGCAGCACGCCGGCGGCCGGGGCCGCGCCGTTCCCCCGGGTCGAGGTCCTGCCCGCCGTCCCCCCGCTCGGTGCGGACGACGTCCTCGCCGTGCCGGTCGGCGCCGGCGGCGCCCTGCCCGGCTGGCTGACCGACCCGGGCCCCGGGCACACCGCGGCCGTCCAGCCCGAGCTGCTGGCCGGTGCCCTGCGCGACACCGGCAACAACGGCGCCGCGGGCAGGATCACGAACCTGCCCGTCCCGGGCCGCCGGCCGCGCAGCGTGGTCGCGGTCGGGATCGGCTCGGGCACCCTGCCCGACCTGCGGGCGTACGTGGCCACCGCCGTGCGCCGCGCCCAGACGCTGGCCGAGCACGGCGCCCGGCGCCTGGTACTGCCCGTCGACGGGATCGGCCCCGCCGGGGTCGACGAGGTGCGGGCCGCGGTCGAGGCGGCACTGCTGGCCGGCTACCGCTTCCGGCTGACGACCAGGCCCCATCCGCCGCGGCTGGCCGAGGTCGCCGTCGTCGCCACCGATGCGGACGACCCCGCGGTCCCCGCCGCCGCGCGCGCCGGCCGGATCACCGCCGAGGCGGTCGCCTGGGCCCGCGACCTGGTCAACACCCCCGGCAACACCAAGGACCCGCAGTGGCTGGCCGCGCAGGCGCAGGAGCGCCTCGGCGGGCTCGCGCACGTCACGGTCACCGTCCTCGGCCCCGACGAACTGCGGGCCGGCGGCTTCGGCGGCGTGCTCGCCGTCGGCGGCGGCTCGGCCGGTGCGCCCCGCGTCGTCGTCGCGGCGTACCGGCCGCCGGGCGCGGGCAGCGGGCACCCCGTGCTCGTCGGCAAGGGCATCACGTTCGACACCGGCGGGCTCTCCATCAAGCCCACCGCGGGCATGCGCGAGATGAAGACCGACATGGCCGGCGGCGCGGCCGTGCTCGCCGCGCTCGACGCCGCGGCCCGGCTGGAGCTGCCGGTGGCCGTCACCGCGGTCGTGCCGGCCGCGGAGAACGCCGTCTCGGGCGCCTCCTACCGGCCCGGCGACGTCGTGCGGCACGTCGGCGGGCGCACCACCGAGGTGCTCAACACCGACGCCGAGGGCCGCCTCGTGCTCGCCGACGCCCTCGCCCACGCCCGGCTCGAACTCGGGGCGACCGTGCTGGTCGACGTCGCCACGCTCACCGGGGCCATGAAGGTCGCGCTCGGCGGCCGCACGTCGGGGCTCTACGCCACCTCCGACGGGCTGGCCGACGCGCTGGCCGTCGCCGCGGGCCACGCCGGCGAGCGGGTCTGGCGGATGCCGCTGTCCGAGGAGCACGCCGACGCCCTGGAGAGCACGATCGCCGACGCCAACAACGCACCGGGCGACCCGGGCGGCACCACGGCCGCGCTGTTCCTGCGGCCCTTCGCCGGCGACCTGCCCTGGGCGCACCTGGACATCGCCGGTCCCGCCCGGGCCGGCTCCGACGACGCCGAGGTGGTCAAGGGCGGCACCGGCCACGGTGCCCGCCTGCTGCTGCGCTGGCTCGAGGCCGGCGCGCCCGTCGCCGTCCTGCCCACGGTGGTGGACTGAGTGGCCGGCGACAGCGGCGTCGTCTTCCCGGCCGGTCCCGACGGCCGGCGCAGCACCGCGTCCGTCGGCCGCGCGGTCGTCGCCGACGCCCTGCGCCCGGTCGACCCGCCCGGTGCCCGCGCCGCCGAGCAGGAGACCAACTGGCGCGCCGGCTACCTCGTGCACTTCCGCCGGCTGGTCGAGGCCGGCCTCGGGGACCCGCAGGCCGCCCGCGCCATCGCCGGGGCGGGGCTGGCCGCCGTGCACGACCGGATGCGCGTCGCCGCCGGCGGCGCCGAGGAGCCGCTGGCCACCCTGGGCACCACCCCGGCCGGCCGGGCCCTGACCACCGTCGAGGTGGGCGGGCCCGCCGCGCCGGAGCAGGAGCTCTCCTTGCCCTTCCGCGGCACCCGGCTGCGCGGCGACGACCTGTCCCGCCGGCTCGACACCTGGGTGGCCGACGGTGTCATGGAGCCCTCCGCCGCCGAGGCGGTGCGCACCGTCGCCGCCCATCCCGAGTGGCTGGCCGTGCCCGGCCGGACCGTGGTGGTACTGGGCGCCGGAGCCGAGATGGGCCCGCTGACCGCGCTGCTGCGCTGGGGCGCCCGGGTGGCCGCGGTCGACCTGCCGCGCCCGGCCCTGTGGCGGCGCGTGCTCGAGACGGCCGGGCGCAGCGCCGGCACGCTGCTGGTCCCCGCCGGCCGGCCGGCCGCCGGCGACCTGGCCGAGGTCGCCGGCGTGGACCTGGTCGGCGAGGTCCCCGAGGTCGCCGAGTGGGCCGCCGCGCTGCCCGGGAGCCTGGTGCTGGGCAACTACGTCTACGCCGACGGCGCCGACAACGTGCGGGTCTCGGCCGCCGTCGACGCGCTCACCCTGCGCCTCCAGCGGGAGCACCCGGACCTCGCGCTGGCCTTCCTCGCCACGCCGACCGACGTCTTCGCCGTCCCCGCGGAGGCCGTCGAGCACTCGGTGCGCGCCTACACCGGCCGCTCGAGGCCGGCCAAGCTGCTGGTCCGCCCCCTGCGGACGGTCACGGCCGGCCGGCTGCTCCAGCGGGGCTACGTGCCCGGTGCCGACCCCGGGGTCAACGACAGCCTGGTCCCGCAGCAGGGGCCCAACTACGCGCTGGCCAAGCGGCTGCAGCGCTGGCGGGCGACGACGGCGCGGGCGGCCGGGACGACGGTGTCGATGAACGTCGCACCGCCGACCCGCACCCGCTCGGTGGTGAAGAACCGGGCGCTGGCCGCCGCCTACGCCGGAGCGCACCGCTTCGGTGTCGAGGTGTTCGAGCCGGCGACGTCGAACGTGCTGATGGCCGCCCTGCTCGTGCACGACCTGCACACCGGGGGCGGACCGGCGCACGAGCACCCGTGGCAGGACGAGGCCTCCGCCGCCGTCCACGGCGGGCTGTGGCGCACGGCGTACGCGCCGCGCAGCGCGCTCGGGCTGGCAGCGGTCCTGGGGCTGGGCGCGGCACGCGGCTGAACCGGCGGGGGGCCGGGGACCCGCCGGGCCGGCGAGGTCACTGGCGCGCAGGACTCCGTCCCGGCCAAGGTGGTGGCACACCGGTCGGGAGGAGCCAGCGTGCCGAGACTGCTGAGGACCCGCGCTGCCCTCGAGGTGCTGCGCGGCGGGCACCTGAGGGCGCGGCTGCGCGCCACCCGTGACGGCCAGGCGGCGATCCGGCTGGCCCAGCTCGGCGCGGGGCTGTCCACCGGGCTGCTGGATGCCCTGGCCGAGCGGCCGGCGGGGACCGCGGAGCTGGCCGGCCGCTGCGGCGCCGCCGACGAGCAGTTGCTGGCCGCCTTCCTGCGCGCCCTGGCCGCCGCCGGGGTCGTCCAGCAGGACCACGATCGGTGGGCGCTCACCGCCGACGGCCGCGCCGTGGTGGACGACGACCTCGTGCGGGCCGCCGTCGAGGCGTTCTCCGGCTTCCACACCGACCTGTACCGCGGCATGGGGCCCCTGCTGGCCGGCGGACCGCGCCGGGGCGACGTCGCGACGAGCGGAGCGGTCATCGCCCGTGTCTCCGCCGCCTTCGAGCCGTTCGTGCTGGCCCTGCTCACGCGGACCGCCGCCGACGTGCAGCCCGGGCGGGTGCTCGACGTGGGCTGCGGCGCCGGGCTGCAACTGGCCGCGGTCCTGGAGGCGGTGCCCGGGGCCGCCGGCATCGGCATCGAGACCGATGCCGGGGCCGCCGCGCTCGCCCAGGCCACCCTGGCCGGACGGGGGCTGGCCCGACGGTCCACGGTGGTGCGCGCCGACGTCCGCCAGGTCCTCGACGACCCCACCGGTCCCCTGGCCGAGCCGGTGGACCTCGTGCTCCTCGCGAACGTCGTCTACTACGTGCCCCGCGGGGAGCGGACGCCCCTGCTGGCGGACCTGGCCCGGTGCCTGGCGCCCGGGGGGCGGCTCGTCGTGGTGACCACGGCGGCCGGCCCGGCCGCGTTCAGCCGGCACTTCGACCTGCTCCTCCGGGCTCAGGAGGGGGCCATGGAGCTGCCGGACACCGGCGAGCTGGCCGGGCAGATGCGGGCGGCAGGACTGACCGGCGTCGCCGTCGAGCGGCTGGCGCCGGGTGCGCCGCTCGTCGCGCTCACCGGCCGGCGGGGCTGAGGGCGGGCGCCCTCACTCCCCGACGACGCCGTCGACCGCCTCCCGCAGGAGGTCGGCGTGCCCGTTGTGCCGGGCGGTCTCCTCGACCAGGTGCAGGAGCATCCAGCGCAGGCTGAACCGGCCGCCGTCGCGCAGCGGCTCCTCCGACAGCGCGTCGAGGTCGCCGGCCGCGGCCACCACCTCGTCGGTCCGCCGGCAGGCCAGCCGGTAGCGCTCCCGGAGCACCTCGGGTTCCAGCCCGGGTGCGACGTCGAGCTCCCAGTCCGGGGTCGCCTCCCAGTCGACGCCCATCCACGGCTCGTGGGCCGGCCGGCCGGCGAACCGCTCGACCGCCCACCGCTCCTCGACGAACGCGAGGTGGTGCAGCAGGCCGGCGAGGGTGAGCGCCGACGGCGGCAGCGTCCGGCCCAGCTGCTCGCGGGACAGCCCCTCGGTCTTCAGCAGCAGCGTCTCCCGCTGGTAGGCGAGGAAGCCGGTCAGCTGGACGGTCTCGGCGGCGTTCTCCGGCGGGTCGGTGCGCACGCCACCGACCCTGTCACGCGCCTCCGACACCGGCCCCGCGTCAGGCCGGGCCGACCAGCCCGGCGACGATCTCGGCCGACAGCGTGACCAGGGGCAGCCCGCCGCCCGGGTGGGCCGAGCCGCCCACCAGGAACAGCCCCGGCACCGGGCCGGCGTTGCCGGGACGCAGGAAGGCCGCCCGGGCGCCGTTGCTCGACGTGCCGTAGATCGAGCCGCCGACGCTGCGGGTCTCCCGCGCGAGGTCGGCCGGCGTGCGACTGACGCACCAGCGGACCCGGTCGCGCACGTCCAGCCCGCGGCGGGCCATGACCTCCAGCACCCGCCCGGCGTAGCGGTCCGCGAGCCCCGGCTCGTCCCAGTCGACGCCGCCGGCCGGGTCGTGCCGGGGCGCGTTGACGAGCACGAACCAGGACTCGCTGTCGTCGTCGGGGCGGGTCGCCCGGTCGTCGGGGGCGCTCACGTAGACGGTGGGGTCCTCGACCGGGCGGGGAGCGCCGCGGTGCCGGCCCGCGCCGAAGACCGCGTCGAACTCGGCGTCGTAGTCCTCGGGGAAGAGGACGGTGTGGTGGGCCAGACCCGGCGTGCGGCCGCGCAGGGCCAGCAGCAGCACGAAGCCCGACAGCGAGGGGGTGCTGCGCGCGAGGTCCCGGCGCACCCGCCGGGCCGCCCGCAGCGGGGGCAGCAGGTCGCGGTAGAGCGCAGCGGCGTCGGCACCGGAGACCACGACGTCGGCGCGCACCACCTCGCCGCCGGCCAGGGCTACGCCGGCGGTGCGCCCGCCCTCGACGAGCACCCGCTCCACCGTCGCGCCGGTGCGGATCCGCGCGCCCCGCTCGACGGCGCGGTGGGCCACGGCCTGCGCGAGCCGGCGCAGCCCGCCGGGCACGTACCAGGAGCCGAAGGCCTGCTCGGCGTACGGCACGGTGGCCAGCACCGCCGGGGCCCGGCGCGGGTCGGAGCCGGAGTAGGTCGCGTAGCGGTCGAGCAGCATCCGCAGCTCGGGGGAGCGCAGGTGGGCGCCGCCCAGCCCGCGCAGGGTGCGCCAGGGGGCGACGGTGGCGACGTCGCGGCCGCTGCGGGCCAACCGGGCCAGCGTGGCGGCGCCGGCCAGCGGTGAGCGCAGGAACGGCTGCTCGGTGACCCGCCACATCCGCTCGGCCCGCGCCATCAGCGCGGCCCACTGCGCGCCGGTGCCCGCGCCCAGCGCCGCGTCCATCGCCGCGGGGATCTCCGCCGCGTGCCCGGGGACGTCGAGCGTGGCACCGCCGGCGAAGCGGTAGGAGACCGCGGGGTCGAGCCGCACGAGGTCGAGCGTCTCCTCCAGCGGCGCGCCGGTGGCGGCGAACAGGTCTCGGTACACCTGCGGCAGCGTCACCAGGCTCGGGCCGGTGTCGAAGCCGTGGCCGTCGCGGGCGTACCAGCCCAGCTTGCCGCCGACCGTGGGCGCCTGCTCGAGCACGGTGACGTCGTGGCCGAGCGCCGCCAGCCGGGCCGCCGCCGCCAGTCCGCCCAGCCCGGCGCCCACCACCGCCACCCGCGCCATGCCGGCCACGGTAGGCGGCCCGGGGCAGCCCGAGGTCGGCGAGGTCCTCTACCGGTGCGGGACGGTGAGCGCCAGGACGGCGAGGTCGTCGGCCTCGTACGGC
Source organism: Blastococcus sp. CPCC 205250 (assembly GCF_019799925.1). Lineage (GTDB taxonomy): Bacteria > Actinomycetota > Actinomycetes > Mycobacteriales > Geodermatophilaceae > Trujillonella. The sequence goes on from NZ_JABGCG010000001.1 coordinate 491,568, forward strand.
GAGCCCGCCGTCCGTGCCTGGACGGCGGTGGCGATCGTCTCGGCGATGCAGGCGGCGACGTCCGGGCCCGGCCGGGTGAGCAGGCGCAGGAGCCCCTCCTCGCCGAGCTGCTCGCCGGTGGCGTCCCGTGCCTCGGTGACGCCGTCGGTGTAGAGCACCAGCGACGAGCCCGGGGGCAGCGTGAGCGGCACCGACTCGAACCGGGCGTCGTCGCCGATGCCCAGGGGCCGGCCGACGACGCCGACCTCCTCCCAGCCCTCGGGCCGGCGCAGCAGCGGCCGCGGGTGGCCGGCGACACCGAGCCGCCCGCGCACCGGCGCGGTGCCGGGCTCCAGGACCAGGCAGGCCGCGGTCACGAAGCGCAGCGGCCCGTCGGCCTGCTCGTGCAGCAGCGCCGCGTGCACGGCGGCCAGCACGTCGGCCGGGTCGCCGGAGGCGGCGGCCGCCGCGCGGGCGGTGTGCCGGGTCAGCGACGTGACGGCCGCGGCCTCGGCACCGGTGCCGCAGACGTCGGCGATCAGCACCATCCACCGCCCGTCGGGCAGCGGGACGACGTCGTAGGTGTCGCCGCCGACCAGCGCGGAACCGCCGCCGGGCCGGTACTGGGCGGCCAGCTCGAGGCCGGGCACGGCCGGCAGCAGCGAGGGCAGCAGGCTGCGCTGCAGGGTGTCGGCCAGCTCGCGCACCTCGGACTCGGCGCGCAGCCGGCCGAGGAACTGGCCGATCTGCCGGCCGGCGTTGCCCAGGACCTCCAGCAGCTCGGCGGGCACCGGGCGCAGCTGGCGGGTGAACAGCTCGCAGACCCCGAGGAGCGTGTCGCCGCGCAGCACGGGGAACGCCACGCCGGTGCGGAACCCCACCGCGCGCGCGGCCGCGGCACCGAAGGGCTCCGGCGAGGTCTGCAGGTCCTCGACGACCACGGGCACCTGCCGGCGCCAGGTGAGGCCGGGCAGCCCCTCCCCGCGGCGGAAGCGGAGGTCGAGCTTGGCGGCGTGCAGCGCGGCGACGTCGACGCCGGGCACGCCCCAGATCCCGGCGTAGGTCAGGCGGGCCGCGGCCTCGTCCGGCTGCCACAGCGTGGCGCAGTCCCAGCCCAGCTCGGCGCACAGGCTCGGCAGCAGCCGCTCGAACGCGACGTCGGCGTCGGGCGCCTCGGTGAGGGCGGCGGTCACCCGCAGGGTCGCCGCCAGGTAGTGGCTGACCTCGAGCTGACGCTCCAGCAGGATCGTCGCGCTGGCGTCCCGCAGGACGGCGACGACCACCCCGCCGTCGGGCCCCAGCGCGGGGTCGGGCTCCAGCCGGGACAGCGTCAGGTCGATGGCGACCTCGTGACCGCGGGCGTGCAGCGCCGGCACCTGGGTGGTCGCCCCGACGAGCTTGCCCTCCCCGGTCCGGCGGAAGCGCGCGAAGCCCGCCCCGTGCCCGTCCCGGTAGCGCTCGGGCATCAGCACGGTCAGGGACCGTCCGACGAGGTCGGCGGGGCGGTGGCCCAGCAGGCCGGCGACGGCGGCGTTGACGTAGGCGATCCGGCCGGCGCCGTCGGCGACCACGACGGTGTCCGGCAGCGCCTCCAGCAGCGGCGCTGCGGGTACCTGGGCGACGGGTTCTGCGGTCACCTGCACCCCCCGGGTCATCGGCTCGCCCCTGAGGATGTCACACGCCGGGTCACGGTCTGCCCACGCGACGTCGACCGGTCGACCGGCCGCCGGAGGCTCAGAACGCGTACCGGACGCGCAACCAGGGCGCGTGGTGGGCGATGAGCTCCTGCAGGCGCTCGACCCCGGCCCGCTTGACGTCGTTGCGGTAGCGCACGTTCCACTGGCCGTTCTGGCTGCGCTTGGGCTGCTGCAGGTCCGGGCGCCAGAGCAGGTCCTCGGCCTTGGGGTGCCAGCCCAGGTTGACCTCGTGCAGGTCCCGGTTGTGGGTCAGCATGATCACCTCGGCCGCGGCCTGCGCCTTGGCGGCGGGCCCGAGCTCGTCGTCGAGCCGGCGCAGCAGCTCCGCCCAGTCGGCCTCCCAGCCCTCCCGCAGCACGACGGGGGAGAGGTTGAGGTGCACCTCGTAGCCGGCGGCCACGAAGTCGTCCACGGCGGCGATGCGCTCGGCGATGCGGCTGGTGCGCACGTCGATCAGCCGGCTGTCGACGTCGGGCATGAGGGAGAACCGGACGCGGGTGCGGCCCTGCGGGTCGAGGTCGAGCAGCTCGCGGTTGACGAACTTCGTCGCGAAGGACGCCTTGGCCGTGGGCAGGTCGCGGAACGTGGCCACGAGGTCGGCGACGTTGTCGCTGACCAGGGCGTCGACCGAGCAGTCGCTGTTCTCGCCGATGTCGTAGACCCACGACTCGGGGTCGCACTGGTCGGGCTCGGTCTTGGGCCCCTGGCGCGCGACGTGCCGGCGCAGGTAGCCGGTGATCTGCTCGATGTTGGTGAAGACGGTGATCGGGTTGGCGTAGCCCTTGCGCCGCGGCACGTAGCAGTAGGCGCAGGCCATGGCGCAGCCGTTGGCGGTCGAGGGGGCGATCCAGTTCGACGAGCGGCTGTTCTCGCGTGCCGACAGCGACTTCTTGACCCCGAGCACCAGCGTCTCGGTCTTGACCCGCACCCAGCGGTCGACGTTGCCGGCGTTGCCGTTGAGCTCGGGGATCTGCCAGTGCGAGGGCACCTCGACGACCTCGGCGCCGGGGAAGCGCGCCAGCACCTCGCGGCCGCGCGGTGAGTCGAGGGCAGCGGGCTCGGCGTAGACCTGGCGGACGTCGAGCAGGCGCGGGAGGGAGCCCGGGGAGGCGGGCGTCGGGTGGGCGGGGGACGACGGGGCGGCGGTCTCCACACCGGGTACAGCAGGTCGCCGGGAGGGGCTGTTCCGCCGGGCCCTGCGCCCATCCCCACACCGGGGACGGGAATGACCGGTCAGGTCGCGGCGGCGTCAGGAGGCATCAGCGAGGTCGGCGACACGCGGCCGCAGAGCAGGTCGGCGGCGACGTCCTCCACCGGCCGGCCGGCGCTGTAGGCAGCGGCCCGGAGCAGGTCCAGCCCGCCGCGGGCGTCGGTGCGGTGGGCGACGCTGAGCTGGCCGATCGCCTCCCAGACCAGTGCCCGGCGGCGTGCGGCGGGCGTGCGCAGCCACTCCGGGCCGTGCGCGGGCTCCCAGTCCGACCAGACCGCGGCCTCGCTCAGCGCGGAGGTGATCAGCCCGCCGACCGCCAGCGCCTCGAAGACCGGCAGGCGGGGCACCGCGGCCTCGTCGGTGAAGTAGAGGTCGATGGCGACGTTGCCGGCCAGCGAGAGCGGCAGCGGGAGCGCGACGACGCCCCGGTAGGGCGTGCGGGTGAGCAGGAGCTCGGCGAAGGGCAGCCAGCGGCGGCGCAGGTCGTCGGTCATCGCGAAGACCGGCTCGCCGCCGTGGTGGGCGGCCAGGCACGGGCCGGTGCCGACGGTGAACTGCAGCCGTTCGGCGGTCGCGGCGTCGTCCGAGCTGGCGCCGAGGGGGAGTCGGCGGCCCGACCCGTCCTGCACGCTCAGCCCGGCGCCGTCCACCGGCAACGTCCGGGCGCAGGCCCGCATCAGCCGCACGGGCAGGAGCTCGGGCCCGGCCAGGCCGGGCTCCGCGGCCTGCTCGAGCGCCGAGCCGAACCGCTCCGCGATGGTCACCATCCCCCGGGGATGCCCGCCCGGGGCAGGCACCAACCGGCGGCCCCCTCCGGGCCCGGCCGGGGTCAGCCCTCCGTGCGGCCCGCGCGGTGGGTGTAGGCGGCCTCGCGGACGGCGTCGTCGGACTCCAGCCCCGCGCCGAGCGCCCCGCCGACCGTGGCCAGGGAGCAGGTGAGCCAGGCCAGTTCGAGGTAGTCCGACAGGTGCGCGCCGTGTCCCAGCCCCTCGGAGAACAGCGGCTCCACCACGAGCAGCAGCCCGCCGGCCAGCGCGAGGAGGAACAGGACGGCGTACAGCGACAGCACGCCGATGACCACCGTGGCCGCGGTCGCCACGTTGAACAGGACCACCTGTTTGCGCACCCGCCGTCCGCGCGGCCGCTCCCACAGCTCCGCGCCGACGATCAGCGTGACCACCACGGCGACGACGGAGCCGAGCGCGACGACGGTCAGCCGCACCCAGCCGAACGAGTCCGCCAGCCGCCACACGTCGCCGGTGATGAGCGCGAAGACCCCCGCCGCGACCGCGGCGGTCAGCGCCCGGGACAGCCGGATCGCCAGCCGCCACGGCTGGTTGGCCCGCACCATCCCGACGAGCAGCCGCAGGTTCCCGCTGAGCACGCGCGCGGTGAAGGCCATCCCCTCGGTGCCGTCGGCGTCGTCGGCGGCGAGCTGGCGCAGCCGCCGGCCCAGCGCCTCGCGGTCGTCGTCGTCGACCTCGCCGTCGCCGGTGCCCAGCAGCGAGCGCACGAGGCCGACCGCCGTCTCCAGCGCCCGCCGGTGCCGCCCGACCGCGCCCAGCGCGGGCAGGGAGATCAGCGCGACGCCGTGCACCGGGCTGGCCGTGCCGACCACCGGCCGGCGGGACACCTCCAGGGGCACGTCGGTCAGGGTCACCGCGAGGTCCCAGTCCTCGGCGAGCAGCCGGGTGCGGGTCGCGGCGACGATCTCGTCGTCGTCGGCCGGCGGCTGCACCAGGCCGTCCTCGACGGCCCGCACCTCCCAGCGGACCTCGGGGTGCTGGGCGGTCAGCTCGGCGGCCAGCTCCGGGGCGAGCCGGGTCGCCAGCTCGGTCGCCGCGCCGGGTGCGGCGACGAGCCCGACCACGACGTCGGGCAGCGCGGCACCGCCTGCCGGCCGGTCCGGCGTCCGGCCGGCCGACACCTGCTCGTCCTCGCCGAGGGCGCTCACACCCGCAGCCCGTCCTCGGCGCCGGTGCGCCACTCGACGAGCACGATGCTCGCGTCGTCCTGGAGCTGGCCGGCCTGGTGCTGCATCACGCTGCCCATCAGCCGGCGCATCGTCTCCGGCGGCGCCTCGCCGGCCCGCTCCGCGCGGACGATGAGGTCGGCCAGCCGCTCCTCGCCGAAGAACTCCCCGGCCGGGGAGCGCGCCTCGACCACGCCGTCGGTGTACAGGACCACCCGGTCGCCGGGCCGCAGCTGCGTCGCGCACAGCTCCGGCGGGCCCGCCTGCAGTCCCAGCGGCCGGGCCGGCGGACAGGCCGGCGGGCGGATCAGCGCGCCGTCGCGGACGACGATCGGGGCGGGGTGCCCGCAGTTCACCCACTCCAGCCGGCCGCTGTGCTTGTCCAGGCGGGCCAGCGCGGCGGTGGCGAACTGGCTGGCGGGGAACTGGTCGGCGATCACCGCGTCCATCGCCGCGGCGATGTCGGGCAGGTCCAGTCCGGAGCGGCGACCGTGCCGGTAGGCCCCGACGGCGGCACTGGCGAGCAGGGCGGCGGACAGGCCGTGGCCGACGGCGTCGAGCACCATGAGGTCGACGACGGGGTCGTTGGCGGCGTAGTCGAAGGTGTCGCCGCCGATGTCGTAGACCGGTTCCAGCGCCCCGGTGACGACGACGCGGTCGCTGGCGTAGGTGAGCGGCGGCAGCAGGCCCCACTGGATCTCCGCGGCCAGGCTCAGCGGCCGGCGCCGGCGGAGCCGGGCCAGGGCGTCGCTGTACGCGTCCCGGGTGACCGTCAGCTCGGCGACCAGGGACGCGAGGTCCCGCGCCTCCTGCTCGAGGGCGTCGTCGGGCTCGCCGTCCAGGACCAGTTCCAGGACGCCGAGCCGCTCCGCGCCGTCCAGCAGCGGCACCCACAGCCGCGTCCGGCCGTCGGGGGCGGGGGAGCGCACCGGCTCCACGCGGCGGAACGCCCGGCCTGCGGTGGAGCCGTCGATCGTGGTCTCGCGCCGCTCGGCGACGCCCTCGCCGGTCAGGGGGACCAGCGCGTGCTGGGCGTAGTCGGCGAGCCAGATCACGGTCTCGCGGGCACCCAGCAGCGCGGCGTGCTCGGCGACGACGGTGCCCAGCCGGGTGGCCGGGAGGTGGTGGGACGCCCGGAGCAGCGACCGGATGGGGTCGGCGTCGGAGACGGACGTCGGGGGGCTCACGATCGAGCAGCGTCGCATCCCGCCCGCGGGCTCCGCGCGGGGCCCTGCCCCCGAGGGGTCAGCCCGGCTCGCGCAGCGGCAGCACGGCCGGACCGTGCGGGCCGGCCACGACCTGGGCGCGGGCTCCGTAGTACTCCTGCAGGGCCGCCGGGGTGAGGACGTCGGTCGGCACGCCCTCGGCCACCACCCGGCCGGCCGACAGCAGCGCCAGCCGGTCGGCGTACTGCCCGGCCAGCGTGAGGTCGTGCAGGGTGCTGAGCACCGTGATGCCGTCCTGCCGGCGCAGCGCGTCGACGAGGTCGAGCACCTGCTGGGCGTGGCCGAGGTCCAGGGCCGCGGTCGGCTCGTCCAGCAGCAGCACCCGCGGCTGCTGGGCCAGGGCCCGGGCGAGCACCGCCCGCTGCTGCTCCCCGCCCGACAGCGTGGTCAGCAGCCGGTCGGCCAGCCCGTCGAGCTCCAGCCGGCCCATCACGCCCGCGACCACCTCGCGGTCCACCGCCCGGGGAGCGGCCAGCAGCGCCCGGTGCGGCGTGCGGCCGAGGGCCACGTAGTCGCGGGTGGTCAGCCCCTCGGGCAGCACCGGCTGCTGCGGTGCGTAGGCGACCTGCCGGGCCCGCGCGCGCACCCCGGCCCCGCTGAGGGGGGCGCCGTCGAGGCGGACCTGCCCGTCGTGCGGGTGCGCGCCGAGCACCGAGCGCAGCAGCGTGGACTTGCCCGACCCGTTGGGGCCGATCACCGCGAGCCAGCCGCCGGGTTCGACGGTGAGCCGCACGTCGTGCAGCACCGTCGTCCGCCCGTGCGCGGCACCGAGCCCGACGACCTCCAGCCGGGCGCCGCCGCCGGGGCCGGTCACCGCCGCCGTCCGCGCGCCCAGAGCAGCCCGGCGAAGAACGGTGCGCCGATGGCGGCGGTGACCACGCCGAGCGGCAGCTCGGCGGGGGCCAGGACCACGCGGGCGACCAGGTCGGCGAGCACGAGGAACGCCCCGCCGCCGAGCAGGCACACCGGCAGCAGCCGCACGTGGGAGCCGCCGACCAGGCGCCGCACGACGTGCGGCACCACCAGGCCGACGAAGCCGATGAGCCCGCTGACCGCGACGGCCGACGCGGTGGCCAGGGACGCCGCCGCGATGACGAGCAGGCGCACGCGCGCCGGGTGGACGCCCAGCGACCGCGCCTCGTCGTCGCCGACCGCCAGCACGTCCAGGGGCCGGGCGCACAGCAGCAGGACGGCCGAGGCCACCGCCAGGTAGGGCAGGACCAGCACGACGTCGGACCAGCGTGCGCCGCCGAGCTGCCCCAGCAGCCAGCCGTAGACCTGCTGGAGGTCCTCGGCGTTCTGCTGCTGCACCAGCGTCTGCGCCGCAGCGAGGAAGGCGGCGACGGCGACGCCGGCCAGCAGCAGCAGGGCGTCGCCGGACCCGCCCGCGGCGGCGCCCAGGGCGAGGGCGGCGCCCACCCCGACCAGCGCGCCGGCGAACGCCGCCAGCGGGATGACGCCGATCCCGCCGACGGTGACGCCGGGGGCGTAGGCGATCACCAGCGTGGCGCCCAGCCCGGCACCCGCGGCGGCGCCCAGCAGGTAGGGGTCGGCCAGGGGGTTGCGGAACACGCCCTGGTAGGCGCCGCCGGCCATCGCCAGCCCCGCGCCGACCAGGGCGGCCAGCACCACCCGCGGCAGCCGCAGCTGCAGCAGGACGGCGGCCTCGGTGCCGGTCAGCCCCCCGGGGACGTCGACGCCCAGGGGCGACAGCGCGCCGTCCAGCAGCGTGGCCACGACCGCGCCGGGCGGCAGGGGCAGCGCGCCCACCCAGATCCCGGCCAGGGCGGCGACGGCGAGGGCCGCCACCGCCGCGGCGACGACGAAAGGCGTGCTCCGGCGCCTCCGGCCGGAGGCGGCACCGGTCGCCGCGTCCGGGGTGCCGTGCGCCGTCGTCGTCATGCCGGTCCGGTCAGCCGTTCAGCGCCGTGGCGACCGACTCGGCGAACTCCGCGATGCGGGGTCCCCAGCGGGAGGCGACGTCGTCGGAGGCCTCCACGACCCGGCCCTGCTGCACCGCGGGCACCGTGTCGAAGGCCGGCCGCGCGGCGACGGTGGCGGCGGACTCGGCGCAGCAGACCGTGTCGGCCAGCACGATGAGGTCGGGCGCCTGGCCGACGACGTACTCGGCCGACAGCTGCGGGTACCCGTCGTTGGCGCCGGACGCGCCGTCGGCGACGTTCTCCAGCCCGAACAGGCCGTAGACGCTGCCGATCAGCGTGGAGCTGTCGGCGCTGTAGTAGCTGGGGTCGAGCTCGTGGTAGACCCGCAGACCCTGCGCGGAGTCGCCCACCGAGGCGACCGCGGCGTCGATGCGCTCCTGCACGTCCTCCTGGACGTCGACGGCGCCCTCGGAGTGGCCGGTGGCCTCGCCGAGCACGCGCATCTGCTCGAAGCTGCCGGAGAGGTCGTCGACCGCGGGCAGCAGCAGCACCGGCACGTCGAGGGTCTCCAGCGCGTCGGCGATCCCGCTGATGTCGTCGCTGAGTACGACCAGGTCGGGCGCGTAGCCCACGATCGCCTCGGCGTTGGGCGTGTAGGCCGACAGGTCGGTCGTCGGGGCCTCGGCCGGGAAGTCCGAGGTGCTGTCGACGGCGACCACCTGGTCGCCGGCGCCGATGGCGAAGAGCATCTCGGTGGCGGTGGCCGACAGCGACACGATCGCCTCGGGACGCTCGTCGAGGGTGACCTCGCCGGCGTCGCTGGACACGGTCACCGGGAAGGCGTTCCCCGCGGACGCCGGGGCGCCGTCTCCGGCGGAGGAGGACGGGTCGGAGCCGCACGCGGCGAGGACCAGCAGCGCCGGCAGCAGCAGCGCCGGGAGCGGGCGCCGGGAGGAGGGGGAGGGGGAGCGGGGCAAGGAGGGCCTCCTGCGGCGGGCAGGTGCCGCCCACGGGGCGACCCGCGCCCGGTGCGCGACCCCTGCCTCGGGGGTCGGGACACGACGCAGGGTAGGCGATCTGGCTCGGGCTCCACACAGGTGGCCCTCACAGTTGCGGGACAGCGCCGGGATCTCACCGGACTTCGCTGCCGGAGCGTCGCCGGCACCGAGGCCGGCGGAGGGCGACGGTACCAGCGCCACGGCCGGCGGGCCGGGCGCCGGCGGGCGCCCGGCCGGGGCCACCGGCCCGGCAGGTCAGCCGAGGACGGAGCCGTAGACCGCCACGGTCTGCTGCGCGACCGCCGGCCAGCCGAACTCCGACAGCACGCGCTCGCGGCCGGCGGCGCCCATGGCGGCCGCGCGCGCCGGGTCGGCCAGGAGCTCGGCGACGCCCGCGGCCAGGCCGGCCTCGAACGCCCCGGCGTCGGCCGGGTCGTAGGGCACCAGCAGCCCGGTCCGGTCGTGGTCGACGACCTCGGGGATGCCGCCCACCGCGCTGGCCACGACCGCCGTGCCGCAGGCGGCGGCCTCCAGGTTCACGATGCCCAGCGGCTCGTAGACCGACGGGCAGACGAACACGGTGGCACCGGTGATCAGCGGCACCAGCTGCTCGCGGGGCAGCATCGCCTCGATCCAGACGACGCCGCTGCGGCGGGCCTGCAGGGCGGCGACCGCCTCCGCGACCTGCTGCCGCTCGGCGGGGGTGTCGGCGGCGCCGGCGCAGAGCACCAGGCCGGCCTCGGGGGGCAGCTGGTCGGCCGCGGCCAGGAGGTGGACCAGGCCCTTCTGCCGGGTGATCCGCCCGACGAAGAGCGCGTAGGGCCGGTCGGGGTCCACGCCCAGCGAGCGGACGACGTCCGGGGCCGGGGTCGGCCGGTAGACCTCGGCGTCGACGCCGTTGTGCACGACCTGCACCCGCGCGGGGTCCAGCTCGGGGTAGACGGCGAGGACGTCGTCGCGCATGCCGGCACTGACCGCGACCACCGCGTCGGCGGAGAGGTAGGCGGTCCGCTCGACCCACGAGGACAGCCGGTAGCCGCCGCCCAGCTGCTCGGCCTTCCACGGCCGGCGCGGCTCCAGCGAGTGCGCGGTCACCACGTGCGGCATCCCGTGCACGAGCTGGGCGAGCAGCCCGGCGCCGTTGGCGTACCAGGTGTGGGTGTGCACGAGGTCGACGCCGGCCAGCGCCGCGGCGATCTCCACGTCGGTGCCCAGGGCCTGCAGGGCGCCGTTGGCACCGGCCAGGCCCGCGGGGACGGCGTGGGCGGCCGCGTCGGCGCGGTCGGCGCCGAAGCAGTGGACGTCGATCTCGGGCCCCGCCGGCAGCGAGTGCAGCGCCGCGACGAGGTGCTGGACGTGCACCCCGGCCCCGCCGTAGACGTCCGGTGGCCACTCCCTGGTCACGATGCCGATGCGCACGCGGTCACCCTAGGGGGCGGTACGTACGGGTACCGGCGGTTCATCGGCCCGCGTACCGGTTACGTTGCCCCCATGCGTGGCGGTCCTCGAGTCCTCGGCATCGTCCTGGCCGGCGGTGAGGGCAAGCGCCTGGCACCCCTCACCCAGGACCGCGCGAAGCCGGCGGTGCCCTTCGGGGGCAACTACCGGCTCATCGACTTCGTGCTCTCCAACCTCGTCAACGGCGAGATCCGGCAGATCGCCGTCCTGACCCAGTACAAGAGCCACAGCCTCGACCGGCACATCACCACCACGTGGCGGATGTCCCAGCTGCTGGGCAACTACGTCACCCCGGTGCCGGCGCAGCAGCGGCTCGGCCCGCGCTGGTACATGGGCAGCGCCGACGCGATCTTCCAGAGCCTCAACCTCATCTACGACGCCCGGCCCGACGTCGTCGTCGTCTTCGGCGCCGACCACGTGTACCGGATGGACCCGGCGCAGATGGTCGACCAGCACCTGCAGACCGGCGCGGGGGTCACGATCGCCGGCCTCCGGGTGCCGCGCAGCGAGGCGGGCGGCTTCGGGATCATCGACGCCGCCGCCGACGGCCGGGTGCGGCAGTTCCTGGAGAAGCCCGCGGACCCGCCCGGCCTGCCCGACTCCCCGGAGGAGAGCTTCGCCTCGATGGGGAACTACGTGTTCTCCACCGACAAGCTGCTCGAGGCCCTGCGCGCCGACGCCGAGGACCCGCACTCGGTGCACGACATGGGCGGCTCGATCATGCCGATGCTCGCCGAGGCCGGGGACGCGTGGGTGTACGACTTCTCCACCAACGTCGTCCCGGGCGCGACCGAGCGCGACCACGGCTACTGGCGCGACGTCGGGACCATCGACAGCTACTTCGACGCCCACATGGACCTGGTGTCGGTGACGCCGGTGTTCAACCTCTACAACGACCGCTGGCCGATCCTCACCCTCCCGCCGCAGCTGCCGCCGGCGAAGTTCGTCCTCGGCGGCCGCGCGGAGGAGTCGATGGTCAGCGCGGGGGCGATCATCGGCGGCGGCTCGGTGCACCACTCCGTCGTCTCGCCCGGCGTGCGGATCGACCGCGGCGCCCGGGTCGAGGACAGCGTGCTCATGGACGGCGTGCAGATCGGCGAGGGCGCCTACGTGCGCCGGGCGATCCTGGACAAGAACGTCGTCGTACCGCCGTGGGCGCGGATCGGGGTGGAGCTCGACGCCGACCGGCAGCGCTACGACGTCAGTGCCGGCGGCGTGACGGTCCTGGGCAAGGGCGCCCGGGCGATCGTCTGAGGGACGACCGACCGGGAGGCGCGGTGTCCCAGCCGCTGATCGTGACGCTGCTCCTCGAGGAGGAGGCGCAGCGGCGGTTCGACCGGCTCCGGGAGGCGCACTTCCCGCCGGAGCGCAACCACCTCGCCGCCCACGTGACGCTGTTCCACGCGCTGCCCGGCGAGCACCTCGCGACGGTGGACGCCGACCTCGCCGCGGCCGCGGCCCGTCCGGCGTTCGACGTCGAGGTGACCGGCGTGCGCTCCCTCGGCCGCGGGGTCGCCTACACGCTGGCCTCGGCCGACCTGGCGCAGCTGCGGGCCGGGCTGGCCGCGGCGTGGGCACCCTGGCTGACGCCGCAGGACCGGCAGCGGCACGCCCCGCACGTCACGGTGCAGAACAAGGTCGACCCCGCCGTCGCGCGCGAGCTGCACGCCTCGCTCGCGGCGGCGTTCGAGCCGGGGTCCGTGCCGGCCCGCGGGCTCGGGCTGTGGCGCTACCTCGGCGGCCCGTGGGAGCCCGTCGCCGAGCACCCGTTCGGCTGACTCAGCGGGCGGTGCTGGCGACCAGCAGACCCGCACCGATGGGCAGGACGGCGGAGGTGAGCCGCTCGTCCTCGCGCACCCGGCGCGCGACCTCCCGCCAGGCCACCGTCTCCGGGTCGCGGGCCGCCCGGTCGGCCACCCGGCCGCCCTCGAGCAGGCCGTGGCACACCAGCAGGCCGCCGGGGCGCAGCAGCTCGACCAGGCCCGACAGCTCGGCGGCGTACTCCGCCGGCGAGGTCGCGCAGGCCACGAGGTCGTAGGCGCCGGGGGACAGGCGGGGCAGCACCTCGCCCGGGGTGCCGAAGATCATCCGCGTGCGGCCCGGCGGGTGCCCCGCGTCGCCGAAGGCCCGCCGCGCCGCGCGCTGCTGCTCGGCGTCGGAGTCCAGGCAGGTGAGGACCCCGTCGCGGCGCATGCCCCGCAGCAGCCAGAGCCCACCGACCCCGCCGTTGCTGCCGACGGAGACGACCGCGCGGGCGCCGGCCCCGGCGGCCAGGACGGCCAGCGTCGAGCCGACGGCGGGGGAGACCGGAGGTGGCCCGTCGAGCCCGGCGGCCCGCGTGCGCGCGGCGGTCAGGGCGGGCGTCTCGGCGGCGAACCGGTCGGCGTAGGCGCGGCCCACGTCGCCGCCGTCGGGGTCGCCCCGCTCGCCGCCGACCGGCGGCCCTCCCCGGGCGCTCATCACCGGGCGAGGGTAGTGGCGTCGCGCGCCGCGGGCGCGGGCGGCGCGAGCTGTGAACTGCCTGTGAACGGGAACACCGGTCCTGATGCGGTCCGTTGGACCTGTCGTGCGCCGCTCGCGAACCGCCAGCCCACCCGTCGGGGCAGGACCCGCCGCGCCCGCGCCCGCCTCCGGGCCCGCGGTCTGCGATCCTGGTGACGTGTCCGAGGTCCCCGCCGCCGTCCCCGAGGAGCAGCCCGCCGAGCCGGCTGCGGCCCCGGTGTGGGTGGCGCCCACCTGGGAGCAGGTCGTGCGCGACCACTCCGCTCGCGTGTACCGGCTGGCCTACCGGCTGTCGGGCAACGCGCAGGACGCCGAGGACCTCACCCAGGAGACCTTCGTCCGGGTGTTCCGGTCGCTGGCCGACTTCTCGCCCGGCACCTTCGAGGGCTGGCTGCACCGCATCACGACCAACCTGTTCCTCGACATGGTCCGGCGCCGGCAGCGGATCCGCTTCGACGCGCTCCCGGACGACACCGAGCGGCTGCCCGGCACCGCCCCCGGCCCGGAGCAGGTCTACGCCGACACCCACCTCGACCCGCAGGTGCAGGCCGCGCTCGACGCGCTGGCGCCGGAGTTCCGCGTCGCCGTCGTCCTCTGCGACATCGAGGGCCTGACCTACGAGGAGATCGCGGCCACCCTCGGCATCAAGCTCGGCACCGTGCGCAGCCGCATCCACCGCGGGCGCGTGCAGCTGCGGCAGGCCCTGGCCCACCTCGCCCCGCGCCGTCCGGCGCCGGTGGAGGGGGGCGGGGCATGAGCCTGCCGGAGAGCCACCTCGCCCAGGAGGCGATCGCCGCGCTGGTCGACGGCGAGCTCGCCAGCGGCCCCGCCGCCCGGGCCGCCCGGCACCTGACCGGCTGCGCGTCGTGCCGGATGGCCGTGCAGGCCCAGCGCGAGGCCAAGGAGGCGCTGCACCGGGCGACCGACGTCGCGGTCCCCGGCGACCTGCTCAGCCGGCTGCGGGAGATCCCCTTCACCACCGACGTGCCCGGCGCCGGAGGCCCCGGCGCGCTGAGCGTCGGCGCCGGCCAGCTGACCCTGCGCGACGACACCGGCTCCTGGTCGGTCCCGCTGGACCCGCACCCGGCGGCGACCGCGCGTCCTGGTCAGGCCCGGTGGCTGCGCCGCGGCGTGGCCGGTGCGCTCACCGGCCTGGGCATCGGCGTCACGGCGCTGGCCCTGAGCCTGCCCGGTCCCGACGACGCGGCCGAGCGGCCCGCGGCACCCGTCGCGGACTCCCGCGTACCCGGTGAGCGCAGCGAGGTCGTGCCCCCGGTGGTGCGCACGCTGACCGGGGGGTCGCAGACCGCCGTCGTGTCCGCGGGCACCCGCGGCGGGACCCCCTGACCGCCCGGCACCCGGGGGAGGACCCGCTGCCCGACACCCCGCCGTCCCCTGAGGGCGACGGCCGCTCCGTTCCCGACCGTCCCGCCCCTGACGGCGCCGGCGGCTCCGGCACCGACGGCTCGGCCGACCAGCTCTTCGCGCGCCCGGCCGGCAGCGCCGGCGGCTTCGATCCGCCCGCGACCCGGCCGCGGGTGCTGGCCGGTACGCCGGCCGAGCCGAGTCCCGCGCTCCGCCAGGCCTTCGGGCGGCCGCCCGAGGTCGGCGGCACGTTCGCCGGCGGCGGCCCCACGCTCCCGCCGCGGCCGGCCGCGCCCCCGCCGCCCGAGGCGGTGCTGCGGGCCTTCGCGCCGCCCGGCACCGACCGGCGCGGCCTCCAGGAGCCCCCCGGTGGACGGCCCGGCCGCAGGCGGACCTCCGCCGGGCCGTGGTGGAAGCCCGACGCGCGCACCGACCCCTGGCGCGACCCGCACTCGCCTGCCGGGCTCGCCGGCCCGGCCGTGTACGAGGACGAGGACGAGCAGGAGGGGCCGGTCGTCGTCGACCCCAAGGGCCGCAAGCGGCTCCGGTTCCGCGACCTCTCCGTCCGGCTCTCCGCCCTGGTGCTGCTCGCCGTGCTGCTGGTGGGCGCCCTCGGCGGCGTCCTGGGCTACTGGCTGACCCGCACGGCCGACGAGTCGCCGCTGCTGGACCCCGACACGCAGCTGTCGGCGGTCGACGAGGGGGTCGTCCGGGAGCCGGGGTCGATCGCCGAGATCGCCGAGGCCATCACCCCCGCCGTCGTCTCCATCGAGGTGCGGCTGGGCGACGCCGGCGCGACCGGCTCGGGCGTGGTCATCGACGGCGACCTGGGCTACATCGTCACCAACAACCACGTCATCTCCGGCGCCGACGGCAACGACGACGCCGAGATCCGCGCCGTCTTCTCCGACGGCAGCGGCTCCGAGGCCCGCATCGTCGGCCGCGACCCGGCCAGCGACATCGCCGTGATCAAGGTCGAGAAGCCCGGCCTGCTCGAGGCGTCCCTGGGCAGCGTCGACGACCTCGTCGTCGGCGACCCGGTGATCGCGGTCGGCTCGCCGCTGGGCCTGGCCGGCACGGTCACCTCCGGCATCGTCAGCGCGCTGGACCGGCCGGTGCGGCTGTCCGGCGAGGGCAGCGACACCAACGCCGTGATCAGCGCGGTGCAGACCGACGCCCCGATCAACCCGGGCAACTCCGGCGGTGCGCTGGTGGACGCGACCGGTGCGGTGATCGGCATCAACACCGCCATCGCCTCCCTCGGCGGCGGCAGCGTCGGGCTGGGCTTCGCCATCCCGATCGACACCGTCCGCGGCATCGCCGAGCAGCTGATCCGCGACGGCGCCGCGGTGCACGCCACCCTGGGGGTCAACGCCCGCTCGGTCACCGACGGCACCCGCGACGGCGCCCTCGTCGTCAACGTCGAGCCCGACGGGCCCGGGGCGACCGCGGGCCTGCGCGAGCAGGACGTGATCATCGCCGTGGACGAGATGCGGGTCGGCAGCTCCGAGGAACTCGCGGTGGCCATCGACAGTCGGGCACCCGGCGACACGGTGACCATCGAGTACGTCCGCGGCGGCGACGAGTCCACGACCGTGCAGGCCACGCTCGCCCAGGCCTGACCTTTTCCCCCTGCCGGGTCGCCCTCGGGGTCCTGGGGCGGGCGGGCGACCTACGCTGGTACCCGGCCCGTGCAGCGCGGGCCCGGCAGGACGGGAGCAGGCGGTGTTCGACTCGATCGGCTGGGGCGAGATCATCGTCCTCGCGCTGGCCGCGTTGTTCATCTTCGGCCCCGAGCGGCTGCCGCACCTGGCCAAGGAGGCGGCGACCGGCCTCAAGCGCCTGCGCACCGCGGTCACCGGCGTCCGCGCGCAGGTCGACGAGTCGCTGGGGGAGGACCTCGCCGGGCTGCGCGACCTGGACCTGCGCCGGTACCACCCGAAGACCTTCATCCGCGACCAGCTGCTGGCCGACGACGAGGACGCCCCGCCGGTGCGCCGGGGGACCGCCACCGGCAACGGGTCGGGCGGCCTGGCCCGCGAGACCACCGCCGGGGCGACCGCGGCCGGCGCGGGGCTCACGCCCGGCCGGCGTGCGCTCGCAGCGCGGCAGGCGGCCGCCCGGCCCCGCGACGCGGGGACCCCGCCGCCGTTCGACATCGACGCCACCTGACGCGAGAGAGGCCCGGCCCCCCAACGGGGACCGGGCCTCTCCGTGCGTCAGGTCAGTGCTTGACGGGGGTCAGACCCAGGGACATGCCCGACAGGCCGCGCTGGCGCACGGCGAGGGAGTCGGCGATCTTCTCCAGCGCCTTGGCCGCGGGCGAGTCGGGCTCGGCCAGCACGATCGGCGCGCCGCTGTCGCCGGCCTCGCGGAGGCGGGTGTCGAGCGGGATCTGGCCGAGCAACGGCACGCGGGCGCCGAGCGTCTTGGTGAGCGCGTCGGAGACCGCCTCGCCGCCGCCGGAGCCGAAGACCTCCATGCGGGTGCCGTCGGGCAGGTCCATCCAGGACATGTTCTCCACGACGCCGACCACCTGCTGGTGGGTCTGCGTGGCGATGGCGCCCGCGCGCTCGGCCACTTCGGCGGCCGCCAGCTGCGGGGTGGTCACCACGAGGATCTCGGCGTTGGGCACCAGCTGGGCCACCGAGATCGCGACGTCGCCGGTGCCGGGCGGGAGGTCCATGAGCAGGACGTCCAGGTCGCCCCACCAGACGTCGGCGAGGAACTGCTGCAGTGCCCGGTGCAGCATCGGGCCACGCCACACGACCGGGGTGTTGCCCGGGGTGAACATGCCGATCGAGATGACCTTCACGCCGTAGGACTGCGGCGGCATGATCATGTTGTCGACCTGGGTCGGCTTGTCGTCGACGCCCAGCATGCGGGGCACCGAGTGGCCGTAGATGTCGGCGTCCACGACGCCGACCGACAGGCCCCGCTTGGCCAGCGCCGCGGCCAGGTTGACCGTGACGCTGGACTTGCCGACGCCGCCCTTGCCGGACGCGACCGCGTAGACACGGGTCAGCGAGCCGGGCTGGGCGAAGGGGATCACCGGGTCGGCGGTGTCGCTGCCGCGCACGGTCTTGCGCAGCTCGGCGCGCTGCTCGTCGTTCATCACGTCGAGCTCGACCTGCACCGAGGTCACGCCGGCGACGGCGCCCACGGCCTGGGTCACGCGGTTGGTGATCGTCTCGCGCATCGGGCAGCCGGCGACGGTCAGGTAGACCGCCACGTGGACGGCGCCGTCGGCACCGATCTGCACGTCCTTGAGCATGCCGAGCTCGGTGATGGGCCGGTTGATCTCCGGGTCCTGGACGGTGGCCAGGGCGGCGTTGATCGCGTCGAGCGCCGGCTGACCGGTCAGGGTGTCGGACATCGGGATGTGTGTCTCCTTCGACGGGGGCACCCGTTCCGGCCTCCGGGCCTCGGCGCCACCTGCGCACACGGGTATGCAGCCACTGTACGGCGGCGTCCGCCGCGGCCCCGCTGCCGCCGGGGTGATCTGCTGCTCAGCTCCTGCCATGCTCCGGGCATGAGCGGCACCAGTGGGTCCCCGTCCGCCGACGCCGAGCGGATCGAGGTCAGCCGGTTCGTCCCCGCCCCGCCCGCCGAGGTCTTCGCCGTCCTCCGCGACCCGCAGGGGCACGTGGACATCGACGCCTCCGGGATGCTGATGGACGCCGAGGGGGAGCCGGTGGCCGCCGTCGGGGACCGCTTCCTCGTGCACATGGACCGCGAGGCGCTCGGCGACCGCCCGATGGGGCAGTACGACGTCGAGGTCGTGATCACCGCGTACGAGGCGGACCGGGAGATCGCCTGGACCATCGAGGGCACCATCCGGCCACCGCTGCGCCACGTCTACGGCTACCGGCTCGAGCCGGTCGAGGGCGGCACCCGGGTCACGTCGTACTACGACTGGTCGGACCTGCGGGAGGACTACCGGGCGTTCCTGTCCTTCCCGATCGTCCCGGAGTCGGCGCTCAAGGGGACCCTCGGCATCCTCGACCGCACCGTCCGCCGGCGCCGGGCCCGGTCCGGCGCCGTCGGAGGGGCCGCCTAGCCTCGGCAGACGTGCCTGACGCCGCTCGCACCGCCGTCCTCCGCGACGCCATCGGGCTCGGGGTCGCCGTCGGCCTCTACGGGGTCGCCTTCGGCGCCGCCGCCGCGGCGGCGGGGCTGGACGTCTGGCAGGCGCTGGCCATGTCGCTGCTGATGTTCACCGGCGCCTCGCAATTCGCGCTGGTGGGGGTGCTCGGTGCCGGGGGCAGCGCCCTGGCCGCCGCCGGCAGCGCGCTGCTGCTGGGCACCCGGAACACCGTCTACGGCGTCCGGCTGGTGCCGCTGCTGCGACCGCGGGGCGTGCTGCGCCGGCTGGGCACCGCGCAGTGGGTCATCGACGAGACGACGGCGATGGCCGTCGCCGCGCCCGAGCGGCGGCTGGCCCGCGTCGCCTTCCTCGCCACCGGCGCCAGCGTCTACGTGCTGTGGAACGCCACGACCGTGGTCGGGGCACTGGGGTCGGCCGCGCTGGGGGAGACCGCCCAGGCCGCGCTCGACGCCGTCGTCCCCGCCGCGTTCCTCGCCCTGCTCTGGCCCCGGCTGCGCAGGCCGTTCGCAGAGCCGGCCGTGCAGCGCCGGGTCGCCCTCGGCGGGGCCGTCGTCGCCCTGGCGCTGACCCCGTTCGTGCCGGCGGGCGTGCAGGTGATCGCGGCGGTCGTCGCCGTGGCGCTGGCCGGCCGCCCGCGGCCGCGCGCCGAGGCCGCGTCGTGAGCGACGGCGCGCTGTGGACGCTGGTGCTGGGCGCCTCGCTGGGCTGCTACCTCCTCAAGCTCGCCGGGCTCTCGGTGCCGGCCGCCTGGGTCGAGCAGCCGTGGGTGGCCCGGGTCGTGGACTTCGTCCCGGCAGCGCTGCTGGCCGCCCTGGTCGCCGTGCAGACCCTGTCCTCCGGCCAGGACCTGGTGGTCGACGGGCGGCTGGCCGGGCTGGCCGTCGCTGCCCTCGCGCTGGCGCTGCGGGCGCCGTTCATCGTGGTCCTCGTGCTGGCCGGCGCCACCGGCGCGCTGGTGCACGTGCTCGGCTGAGCTCAGCCGGGCAGCCCGTCCCCGGCCCGGGCGGCGGCCAGGAGCCGGTCGGGCTCCACGCCGAGGCGGCGCAGTGCGCGGACCGCGGTGCCGTGCTCCAGTTCCGCGACGGCGGCGACGACGTGCACGCCGCGCAGCCCGGCCGGCGAGGAGCGCTTCGCCAGCGCCACCGCCCGCTGGAAGACCTGCTGCGCCTGCGGGCTGGTGCGCATCGGACCCGTGGCGGGGGCCTCCAGCGCCGGCGCCGCGGCCGCCGTCCCGGCCTCCAGCCCCACGCCGGCCAGCGCGTCGGCGTGCACCGCGGCCACCGCCGTCCGGAGCGCGGCGGCGTCGACGCCCACGGCGGCCAGGGCGCGCGCCGCCGAGCCGTCGGGCAGCGCGGCGGCCGACAGCAGGAGGTGCTCGGGCCCCGGGACGTCGTCCCCGGTGCCGCGCGCCTCCGTCTCGGCCCCGGTCAGCAGCCCCTTGATCGTGCGGATGTCCCGGATCGCCCGGACCAGACCCATCGACGTCTCCCTCGTCAGCGTCCGCGCCGGGCGCGGACCTCGGCAGCCAGCTTCTTGTGTGCGGCCTGGGCGCTGATCCCGAGCGCCTCGCCGATCGAGGCCCACGTCCAGCCCCGCGCGACGGCCTCGGTCACCGCCTCCACCTCCAGCTGTGCCGCGAGCCGGCGCAGGGCCACGACGGCGGCCAGCGCCGCCTCGGGGTCCTCCGGCGAGGGCACGGACGGGAGGTCGACCACGCGCATCAACCTACGTTGATGACCGGGCCGTCGTCAACTCCCGTTGATGGCGGGTGGGTCAGAACAGGCGGGTGTCGCGCTGCTCCAGGTCGAGCAGGTGCCGCTTGCGGGGCAGCCCGCCGCCGAAGCCGACGAGGGTGCCGTCGGCCCCGACCACCCGGTGGCAGGGGACGACGACGGCCACCGGGTTGCGCCCGCAGGCCAGGCCGACCGCCTGCGCCCCGCCCGGCTCGCCGACGGCGCGCGCCACCTGGCCGTAGGAGCGGGTCTCGCCGTAGGGGATGCGGGCCAGCTGCTCCCAGACCGCCCGCTCGAAGGCGCTGCCGGCCAGCCGCACCGGGACGTCGAACACCTCCCGCTCGCCGCGGAAGTACTCGTCGAGCTGGCCCGCCACCCGGCCCAGGGCGGCCTCGTCGCACGGCCCGAGGTCGCCCTCGGGGCCGGGCGGGTCGAGGTACAGCCGGACCAGGACGCCGTCGTCGGCGACGACGGTCAGCGGCCCGACCGGCGAGGGCACCACGGTGTGCGCGCGCATGACGCGGAGTCTGCCGCGGGGGTCCGACAGCCCGGCGTCAGCGGACGGGGTCGCCGGCGGCGCGGGCCGCGGCGTCCTTGTCCTTCTTCTTGCGGGCCTTCTTCTCCCGCTCCTCGCCGTCGTCGCCGACGAGCCGGGTGAGCTCGCCGCGGATGAAGTCGCGGGTGGCCAGCTCGCCGACGGCGACCCGCAGCGACGCGAGCTCGCGGGCCAGGTACTCGGTGTCGGCGCGGGTGCTGGCCGCTCGCGCCCGGTCCTCCTCGGCCTGCACCCGGTCGCGGTCGGCCTGCCGGTTCTGCGCGAGCAGGATCAGCGGTGCGGCGTAGGCGGCCTGGGTGGAGAAGGCCAGGTTGAGCAGGATGAACGGGTACGGGTCCCACCGGAGCCGGACGGCGACGACGTTCAGCGTGATCCAGGCGATCACGATCAGGGTCTGGACGGCGAGGAAGCGGCCGGTGCCCAGGAACCGGGCGATCCCCTCGGCGAACCGGCCGACCGCGTCGGGGTCCAGCCGCAGGACGCTGCTGAGGGTGCGCGGGCTCCCGCGCGGGACGTCGAGCCGCCGGGCCTGCTCAGCCACGCCGGGCCCGCTCGCGCCAGTCCTCGGGGAGCAGGTGGTCCAGGACGTCGTCCACGCTGACCGCGCCGACGAGCCGGCCCTGGTCGTCGACCACCGGGGCGGCGACCAGGTTGTAGGTGGCGAAGTACTGCGTGACCTCGGTCAGCGGGGTCTCCGGCCGCAGCGGCTCGAGGTCGTCGAGCACGCCGCTGACCAGGGTCGACGGCGGCTCGCGGAGCAGTCGCTGGATGTGGGCCAGGCCCAGGTAGCGGCCCGTCGGGGTGGCCGAGGGCGGCCGGCACACGTAGACCTGGCTGGCCAGGGCGGGGGTGATCTCCGGCTCGCGCACCCGCGCGAGCGCCTCGGCGATGGTGGCGTCCGGCGAGAGGATCACCGGCTCGCTGGTCATCATCCCGCCGGCGGTGTCCTCGGAGTACTGGAGCAGGTGGCGCACCGGCGCGGCCTCGTCGGGCTCCATCAGCTCCAGCAGCCGGTTGCGGTCGACGTTGGACAGCTCGGCGAGCAGGTCGGCCGCGTCGTCGGGGTCCATCTCCTCGAGCACGTCGGCGGCGCGGCCCTCCTCGAGCGTGCCGAGGATGGTGACCTGCTCGGCCTCGGGCAGCTCGCCGAGGACGTCGGCCAGCCGCTCGTCGTCCAGCGCCTCGGCGACCTCGTGCCGGCGCTTGACGGGGAGCTCCTGCAGGGCGTGCGCGAGGTCGGCGGCGTTGAGCTCGCGGTAGGTGGCGATGAGGGTCTCGGTGCCCTGGCCCGTCTCGGGCAGCGCGAGCCCGGTGACCTCGTCCCAGTTCAGCTGGTGCAGCTGACCGCGCCGCCCCAGCCGGCCCGGCTCCTGCACCGCGAGCTTGGTGAGCAGCCAGTCGCCGGTGCGGGTCTGCTCCAGGCCGGCGTCGACCACGACCGCCGGGCGGCCGCCGTCGGCCAGCTGCACCTGCCGGTCGAGCAGCTCGCCGAGGACCAGCGTCTCGCCGCGGCGCTGCTCGAAGCGCTTCAGGTTGATCGTGCCCGACGCGAGCATCACCGCGGCCGGGTCGAGGGCGGTCACCCGCCCCATCGGCACGAAGATCCGGCGGCGCGCCACCACCTCGACGACCAGCCCCAGCGCACGCGGGGGAGCGTTGCCCACGCGGAGGGCGACGACCACGTCGCGGACCTTGCCCACCCGGTCGCCGTTGGGGTCGAACACCGCCAGACCGGCGACGCGCGAGACGTACGCCCGCGTCACCGTCGTCATGGGCGCTGAGGCTACCGTCGGCCGTCGTGGAGGCCCCGGCAGCGCTGGACTACGAGATCGTCGACGTGTTCGCCCCGCGGCCGTTCACCGGGAACCCGCTCGCGGTGGTGTTCGGGGCCGACGCGCTGACGACCGCCCAGTGCCAGGTGCTGGCCCACGAGTTCGGCTTCTCGGAGACGTCGTTCCTCTGCGCCCCCGGCGACGGCCCCGACGGTCCGGCGGCCGACTACCGGCTCCGCATCTTCACCCCGCACGCCGAGCTCCCCTTCGCCGGGCACCCGAGCGTCGGCGCCGCGCACACGCTCGTGCGCACCGGCCGGCTGCGCCCGGGCCTGCTGCGGCAGGAGTGCGGGGCCGGCGTGCTCGACGTCGTCGTGGACGGCGCGGGGGCCCGCCTCTCCGGCGGCCGGCCCACCCTCGCCGAGGGGCCCGACCCCGCCGAGCTGGCCACGGCCCTGGGGCTGTCGGCGGCCGACCTCGTCGGGCACCCCGCGGACGTGGCCGGCTGCGGCCTGGCCTTCACCTACCTGCACGTGCACCCCGACGCCCTCGACCGCGCGGTCCCCGACGGCGCGGCGCTGGACCGCCTCGGCGGCCACGGGGTGTCCGTCTTCTCCTGGGACCGGCTGGGCGAGACCGCCCACGCGCGGGTGTTCGCCCGCGGCCTGGGCTGGAGCGAGGACCCGGCCACCGGCTCGGCCGCGCTCGGCGCCGGGGTGTGGCTCACCGCCGCGGGGCTGCTCGCCGGCGAGGGGGTCAGCGGGTACGCCGTCCGGCAGGGGGACCGGCTGGGGCGGCCCTCCGTGCTCACCTGCACGGTGACGGCCACGGCCGGCGCGGCGGTCGCGGCGACCGTCGCCGGCGCGGTGCAGCCGGTCGCGTCGGGACGGATCCGCGTCCCGTGGTGAAGGACCCTCCTGCCCCTCACTTCTCGCCGGTTCGCGGCGGGCCCCTGCAGGACGGCCGAGCTGCGGGGGCGTGGGCGGTCCACCGGCCGGGCACCCGCGAGGTCGGGCTGCTCTCGCTGGCCGTCGTCGGGATCGGTCTCTCGGCGCCGCTGACCACGCTGCTGAGCGCGCCGATGCTCGCGCTCGCCTTCTGGCGCAACGCCGCCGGAGCCGCCGTCCTGCTCCCGGTCCTGCTGCTGCGCGAGCGGGAGACCCTGCGCGGGCTGCGGGCGCGCGACCTGGGCAGCTCCGTCGTCGCCGGGCTCTTCCTGGCCGCCCACTTCGCCGCCTGGCTGCCGAGCCTGTCGATGACCACGGTCGCCGCCTCGACCGCGCTGGTGACCACCACCCCGATCTGGACCGCGCTGGCCGCGCGGCTCGCCGGGGTGCGGTTGCCGGGCGCGGTCTGGGGCGGGCTGGTGCTCGCGGTGGTCGGGGTCGCGCTCATCGCCGGGGTCGACGTCACGGTGAGCGCGCGGGCGCTCGCCGGGGACGCGCTGGCCCTGCTGGGTGCCGTCTGCGCCGGGGGGTACGTGCTGGCCGGGGCGCGGGCCCGGCAGCGGTTGTCGACCTCGGCCTACGCCGTCGTCTGCTACGGGGTGTGCGCCGTGGCGATCGCGGTGGCCGCGCTCGTGACCGGCACCCCGCTGGGCGGTTTCCCGGCCGGCGACTGGTGGCTGATCGCCGGCATCACGTTCTGCGCGCAGCTGCTCGGGCACACGCTGCTCAACCTGGTGCTGGCGACGGTCGGCCCGACGATGGTCAGCCTCGTGGTGCTGCTGGAGGTCCCGGGCGCGCTGCTGTTCGCGCTGGTGCTGCTCGGGCAGCTCCCGCCGGTGCTGGCGCTGCCGGGCGTCGTCCTCGTCGTCGCCGGGGTCGGCCTGGTGGTGCGGGCGAGCCGGCCGGCGACGCTCGTGGAACCGGCCACATAGCCCGCCCTGGCACGGCGGGGTGATCACGCCGTCGCTACTCTCCGGTAGCTGTCGGGCGGCGAGGTCGCCGCCGCACCCCACCCGCAGGAGGCACCGTGGCCGAGCTCCGTTCCCGCCGTTCCAACCTGGCCGTCCCGGGCAGCAACCCGCGGTTCCTGGAGAAGGCGAAGGGGCTGGGCGCCGACCAGGTGTTCCTCGACCTGGAGGACGCGTGCGCGCCGCTGGCCAAGCCCGGCGCCCGCAAGAACATCGTCGCGGCGCTCAACGAGGGCGGCTGGGGCAACAAGATCCGCACCGTCCGCGTGAACGACTGGACGACGGAGTGGACCTTCCAGGACGTGCTCGAGGTGGTCGGCGGCGCCGGCGCCGAGCTCGACTGCATCATGCTGCCCAAGGTCCAGGACGCCGCCCAGGTCAAGGCGCTGGACATGCTGCTGACGCAGATCGAGAAGGCCAACGGCCTGGAGGTCGGGCGGATCGGCATCGAGGCCCAGATCGAGACCGCGCAGGGCCTCATCAACGTCAACGACATCGCCTTCGCCAGCGACCGCATCGAGACCATCATCTTCGGCCCGGCCGACTTCATGGCCAGCATCAACATGAAGTCGCTGGTCGTCGGCGCCCTGCACCCGGACTACCCGGGCGACCCGTTCCACTACATCCTCATGCAGATCCTGATGGCCGCCCGCGCCCGCGGTGTGCAGGCCATCGACGGCCCGTTCCTGCAGGTGCGTGACGTGCCCGCGTTCGAGGAGGTCGCCAAGCGCTCCGCCGTCCTCGGGTTCGACGGCAAGTGGGTGCTGCACCCGGGCCAGGTCGACGCGGCGAACGAGATCTACTCGCCGTCCCAGGAGGACTACGACCACGCCGAGCTGATCCTCGACGCCTACGAGTGGGCGACGTCGGAGGCCGGTGGCAAGAAGGGCTCGGCGATGCTGGGTGACGAGATGATCGACGAGGCCAGCCGCAAGATGGCCCTCGTCATCGCGGGCAAGGGCCGCGCGGCCGGCATGTCGCGGACCTCGACCTTCACCCCGCCCGAGGGCTGAGGCAGGACCTCCTGGCCGGGGGGCCACGACGGTGGCGGGTGCCCCACGGGTGCCCGCCACCGTGGCGTCAGGGGCTGACCGACGAGACGGCGACGACGAAGAACAGCAGGCCGAGCACGAGGAAGGCCACCGAGATGCCGCCGACGATGACGCCGGCCAGCGCCATGCCGTCGCCCTCCTCGCCGGTCTCGCGGATCTGCCGGCGGGCGACCAGCCCGAGGACCAGGCTGACCGGCGCGAACACGAAGATGAAGACCAGCGCGAGGATCGCCATGGTGTTCGTCGGCCGCCGGTAGCCGTACCCCGGGGGAGGCCCGTACCCAGGCGGGCCGTAGGCCGGCGGGTAGCCCGGGGGAGGCCCGTACCCGGGCGGGCCGTAGCCGGACGGCGGGCCGTAGCCGGACGGCGGGCCGTAGCCGGACGGCGGGCCCTGGCCCGGCGGGGGCCCGTAGCCCGGCGGCGGGTCGCCGCGGTAGAAGTCGCCGTCGCTGCTCATGTCGTCCTCCCGGTCACTGGCCGACCGCGGGCGGCGGCAGTGCCCGCAGCCGCCCGGCGATGGCCTGGGCTGCTGTCGCGCCCGCCGCAGGATCCTCCGCGACGAGCACCGACACCACCGCGCCACGCCCCTGGGCGACGACGTCCTGGGTGGTGCCGTCGGCCAGCTGGTAGCGGGCGACGACGACGTCCTCGGCCAGGCCGTCGATCGCCGGCGGCTCGAGGAAGGTGCGGTCGCCGGCCGGACACGACGCGAGGGCGTCGCGCAGCTCGGTGAGGGCGAGGGCCCCGGAGGCCGCGGAGTCGTAGCCGATCGCCTCCGACACCACGGCCGGCGCGCCCTGCGGGTCCAGGCCGACGACCGGGGACTTCGCCGTCCGTCGCGCGTCGGAGGCGAAGGCCACCCCGCAGATGCCCGACAGGCTGGGGTTGGCGGTCAGGTCGCTGCCCTCCGGCACGGGGTTGGCCTGGACCGACCAGCCGGGGGGCAGGTCCGTGCCGCGCAGGGCCACGGCGAGCGCGGCCGACGCGACGTCGCTCACCGTGGCGGGGTCCAGCGACGCCCCGGCGGACTCGGCGGCCTGGGCCGGCGCCGGTGCGCTGGCGGGCGCGCCGTCGGTGCCGCCGGTGTCGTCCGCGCCGCAGCCGGCCAGGAGCGCGGCGGCGGCGAGGAGGGCGGGGAGGCACCGGCGGGCGGTCATCGGCACCGACGCTAGCCCCGTCGGGGAGGCCGGCGGGAGGCGTGACCGGCACCACGCAGAGGGATGGCCCGCCGTCGCGCATACTCGCGGGTAACAACGGACACCGGAGTCCCGGAGGAGCGCAACCGATGGCCCGTCTCGCCCAGACCGCCGACCTGACCGACGTCCAGCAGGAGATCCTGTCGACGATCCGCAGCTTCGTGGACAAGGAGATCATCCCCCACGCCCAGGAGCTCGAGCACGCCGACGAGTACCCGCAGGAGATCGTCGACGGTCTCAAGGAGCTGGGGATCTTCGGCCTGATGGTCCCCGAGGAGTACGGCGGCCTCGGTGAGAGCCTGCTGACCTACGTGCTGGCGGTCGAGGAGATCGCCCGCGGGTGGATGAGCGTCTCCGGCGTCATCAACACCCACTTCATCGTGGCCTACCTGCTGCGCCAGCACGGCACGGCCGAGCAGAAGGAGCGGCTGCTGCCGCTCATGGCCACCGGCGAGGTGACCGGCGCGTTCTCCATGTCCGAGCCGGGGCTGGGCTCCGACGTCGCGGCGATCCGCACCAAGGCCGTGCGCGACGGGGACGACTACGTCATCGACGGCCAGAAGATGTGGCTGACCAACGGCGGCTCCTCCAGCCTGGTGGCCACCCTGGTGCGCACCGACGAGGGCGCCGAGCGCCCGCACCAGAACCTCACGACGTTCCTCGTGGAGAAGCCCCGCGGCTTCGGCCAGGTCGCTCCGGGTCTCACCATCCCGGGGAAGATCGAGAAGATGGGCTACAAGGGCGTCGACACCACCGAGCTGGTGTTCGACGGCTACCGGATCGGCGCCGACGCCATCCTCGGCGGGGTCCCGGGCAAGGGCTTCGCCCAGATGATGGACGGCGTCGAGGTGGGCCGGGTCAACGTCGCCGCCCGCGGCTGCGGCATCGCGATCCGCGCGTTCGAGCTGGGCATCCAGTACGCGCAGCAGCGGGAGACCTTCGGCAAGCCGATCGCCCAGCACCAGGCGATCGCGTTCAAGCTCGCGGAGATGGCGACCAAGGTCGAGGCCGCGCACCAGATGATGGTCCGCGCCGCGCGGCTCAAGGACGCCGGCCAGCGCAACGACGTCGAGGCCGGCATGGCCAAGATGCTGGCGAGTGAGTACGCCGCCGAGGTCACCCAGGAGTCGTTCCGCATCCACGGCGGCTACGGCTACTCCAAGGAGTACGAGATCGAGCGGCTCATGCGCGAGGCGCCGTTCCTGCTCATCGGCGAGGGCACCAGCGAGATCCAGAAGACGATCATCAGCCGCAGCCTGCTCAAGGAGTACCAGCTCAAGCGCTGAGCCGCGCCGACGAGATCTGCACACTCGTCGCCATCAGCCGTTGATGGTGTCGAGTGTGCAGATCTCGTCGAGGTCAGCGGGCGGGACGGCGTTCGTAGTTCCGCCGGGCCCAGAGGTACCCGGCGCCGGCGATCGCCGCGCACCACACCACCGACAGCACCGCGCTCGAGCCGATGGCGGTGCCGGTGAGCAGCCCGCGCAGGGTCTCGATGAGCGGCGTGAAGGGCTGGTGCTCGGCGAACCAGCGCAGCCCGGCCGGCATAGACTCGACGGGGACGAACCCGCTGCCGAAGAACGGCAGCAGCGCCAGCGGCATCGGCAGGTTGCTCGCCGCCTCGACCGTCTTGGTGGCCAGCCCCATCGCCACCGACAGCCAGGACAGCGCGACGGCGACCAGGACGAGGACGCCGGTCGCGGCCAGCCACTCCACGAGGGAGGCGTCGGGCCGGAAGCCGACGAGCAGCGCGACCGCGAGGACCACCGCCAGCCCGACCATCGTCTGGACGACGGCGCCGACGACGTGCCCGGTGAGCACCGCCGTCCGTGAGATCGACATGGTGCGGAACCGGGCGATGATGCCCTCGGTCATGTCCATGGCGACGCCGATGGCGGTGCCCTGGGCGCCGCCGGCGATCGCCAGCAGCAGGATCCCGGGGATCACGTAGGCCACGTACTCGGCGCGCCCGCCGCTGGGGCCGCCCAGGCCGGCGCCGAGGGTGCCGCCGAGGACGAAGACGAACAGCAGCAGGAACACGATCGGGACGGCGGCCACGATCAGCGTCAGCGACGGGTAGCGCACGGCGCGCCTGAGGTTGCGGCGCAGCATGGTCGCCGAGTCGCGGACGGTCAGGGCGGGAGCGGTCACGAGGGCACCTCCTCGGGGGTGGCCCGGCCGGTCAGGGCCAGGAAGACGTCATCCAGGTCGGGGGTGTGCACGGTCAGCCCCGCGACGTCGACACGGGCGGCGTCGAGCCGGGCGAGCAGCGAGCGCAGCGCCGCGACGCTGCCGTCGGAGGGGACGTCGAGCACGAGCGCGGCGGCGTCGGCCACCGGCACGTCGAGGACCCGGGCGGCGTCGGCCAGCGGCGTCGCAGCGGCGAACTGCAGCCGCACGTGCCCGCCCGGGACCATCCGCTTGAGCTCGTCGGCGGTGCCCTCGGCGACCAGCCGGCCGGAGTCCAGCACGCCGATCCGGTCGGCGAGCTGGTCGGCCTCCTCGAGGTACTGCGTGGTGAGCAGGATCGTCACCCCGTCGGCCAGCAGGCCGCGGACCACGTCCCACATGGCCCGGCGGCTGCGCGGGTCCAGCCCGGTGGTCGGCTCGTCGAGGAAGACCACGCGGGGGTCGCCCATGAGGCCCATCGCCAGGTCCAGGCGCCGGCGCATGCCGCCGGAGTAGGTGGCCGGCACCTGGCCGGCGGCGTCGACCAGGTCGAACCGCTCCAGCAGCTCGGCGGCCCGGCGTCGTCCCTCCCGGCGGTCCAGGTGGTGCAGGTCGGCCATCAGGCGGAGGTTCTCCGCGCCGGTGAGCAGCCCGTCGACGGCGGAGAACTGGCCGGTCACGGCGATCGCCGAGCGCACGCCGCGGGGGTCGCCGGCCAGGTCGTGCCCGGCGACGCGCACCTCACCGGCGTCGGGGGGAGTGAGGGTGGAAAGGATGTCGACGGTGGTCGTCTTGCCCGCCCCGTTGGGGCCGAGGAGGGCGAAGACGGTGCCCTCGGCGACGGTGAGGTCGAGGTCGTCGAGGACGCGCTTCGGGCCGAACGACTTCCGCAGCCCGCGGACGCTGATCGCTTCGGTGCTCATGTCAGGTCCCCTCAGGCCCGGCGGATGAGGACGTCGCCGTACGAGGTGCGGGCGTGGATCTCGACGGTCTCGGTGGCGCCGTCGGGTCCCTGGGCCTCGGTCAGCGTGTTGCGGATGCGGCCGGAACCGGAGGAGACGTCGAGCCAGGCCGCCGTCCCCTCGCGGACGCCCGCCTCGACCTCGCCGTAGGCCGTCTCCAGCACCAGCGAGCCGCGGACCACCTCGCCGACGCGCACCTGGCCGTACTTCGTGCTGCCGGTCAGGGAGTCCAGGGCCCGGTCGACGGTGACGTCGCCGTAGCCGGTGTCCAGCCGGGCGGGGCCGGCGACCTCGCCGACGCGGACGTTGCCGTAGGACGTGGTCACCTCGGTCTCGCCTTGGACGGCGGCGGCGGAGACGTTGCCGCTGGCGGTGCGGGCGCGCAGGGTGCCCGCCCGGTCCAGGCGCAGGTCGCCGTGCCGGCTCTCCAGCTCGACCGCGCCCAGCCGGCCGGTGCAGGTGATCTCGCCGGCGGTGGTGCGGACGTCGAGGGCGGAGCCCGTGGGGAGGACGACGTCGACCTCGACCTCGGGCCCAGAGCCGAAGAAGAGCAGCCGCGGCCGGCTGGTCGAGCGGACCAGCAGCTCGCCGGCGGAGAAGGCCACCCGGGTCTGCTCGGCGGCGGCGACGTCGGCGGAGCTGTTCTCGTTGCGGGGGCGGACGGTGACGACGGTGTCGTGCCGGTCGTCGGCGCGGACGTGCACCGATCCGGAGACGACCTCGATGCGGGCCGCGATGGGCCCGGGGGTGTCGAACGTGGGCATGGCTGCGCCTTCCTCGGGGCAGGGGGGATCGCCCCCGGACCGGTCGGCCGGGAGTGGAGGTGCGGGGAGGGGCGGGGTGGGCCGCTAGCGCGCCCAGCCGGTGTACTGCGTGCCGCCGGACCACCGGCCGCGGCGGGTGTCGGACGACGGGCGCGGCTCCATCGCGGTGGCGACGGCCCGGACCAGCCAGGTGTTGACCGAGACCCCGAGGCGCGCCGCCGCCTCGTCGACCCGGGCCTTGAGCTGCTCGGGCAGCCGCAGGGTGATGCGCAGGGTGTCGCCCTCGTCGAGGTCGACGGCGGGCGCCTCGGGGGCGGGGGCGTCGGCAGAGGGGCCGGCGGGGTCCGCGGTCGGGGGCGGGGTCACGGCGAAGCCGAGGTCGCTGCCGCGGAGCCGCACGTCGACGGCGCCGGGGGCGAGCTGGCCGGTGATCTCCTCGGCCGCCTGGGACAGCGCGCTGAGCAGCGCCAGGCGGACCGAGGACTCCAGCGGTGCGGTCAGCCGCTCCGCCAGGGCGCGGGCCTCGTCGCCGCCGGCCTCGGCCGCGGTCAGCAGGTCGCGGCGGAGTTGGTCGACGAAGGGGGTGAGGTCCATGACGTCATCGTGACACCATTGTGGTGTCACGCGCAAGGGTCAGTGGTGTCGGCGTGGTGTCACGCCGTGGTGCCGTGCTGTGCTGCGACGGCGGTCAGCCGCGGCGCGCCATCACCGGCAGGTAGACGGCCAGCGCCATCAGCAGCATGGCCAGCGGGACGTGCACGACGATCCCCACCGACTCGTTGCCCGCCCGGCCGAGGAAGTACTCGACGACCAGCAGGAGGAACAGCGCCCCGGTGGCGGCCAGGACCGGGGTGCGGTGGCGCATCCAGACCGCCGCGGCGACGGTCGCCAGCAGGGCCAGCACGATCGTGACCTCGGCCGAGTGCTGGTGCACCGACAGCCACCTGCCGTAGTCGTTGCCCTGTCGCAGGAACAGGCCGGCCCACAGCGCCTGCAGGAGCACGCCGAGCGAGGTCAGCCCCACCAGCGCGCTGAACGCGGGGTGCGGGCGCGTGCCCTCGGTGGGGGCGGTGCGCGCGGGCGTGTCCCTGCTGGTCACGGGGGAGCTCCTCGGTCGGGGCGGCGGCGGACCCCGTCAGTCTGGCCCAGCGGCGGTCGCGCCAGCGTGCGAGGGTCGCGGACGTGAACGGCGCACAGGCACTGGTCCGGACGCTGGTGGCCGCGGGGGTCGACGTCTGCTTCGCCAACCCCGGCACCTCGGAGATGCACTTCGTCGCGGCGCTGGACGACGTGCCGGAGATGCGCGGCGTGCTCACGCTGTTCGAGGGCGTCGCGACCGGTGCCGCCGACGGGTACGCGCGGATCGCCGGCCGGCCCGCGGCGACGCTGCTGCACCTGGGTCCGGGGCTGGGCAACGGGCTGGCGAACCTGCACAACGCCCGCCGCGGCGGCGCCCCGCTGGTGAACGTCGTCGGCGACCACGCCCGGTCGCACAAGCGGCTGGACGCGCCGCTGGAGTCCGACGTCGACGCGATCGCCGGCAGCGTCTCGGGCTGGGTGCGCCGGTCGCTGTCACCGGCCGACGTCGCCGCCGACGCGGTGGACGCGGTGGCCGCGGCGGCGCGCGGGCAGGTGGCGACGCTGGTGCTGCCGGCCGACGTCTCCTGGTCCGAGGGCGCCGAGCCCGCCGAGCCGCCCGCGCCCCGGTACGCACCGGTGCCGACCGGCTACCGGCTCACCGCGGTGGCCGCGGCGCTGCGCTCCGGCGCGCCGGTGGTGCTGTTCGTCGGCGGGGACGTCGTGGCGTCCGAGGCGGGCCTGCGGGCGGCGGCGCAGGTCGCGGCGGGCACCGGCGCGCGGCTGCTGTGCGAGACGCTCCCGGCGCGGATGGTGCGCGGGGCGGGGCTGCCCGACCTGCCGCGGCTGCCGTACCCGCCGGAGATGGCGATGGCCTCGCTGGCCGGCACCGCGCACCTGGTCGTGGCCGGCACGCGGCCGCCGGTGCACTTCTTCGGCTACCCGGACCTCCCGGGCACCCCGGTGCCCGAGGACTGCCGGGTGCACGTGCTCTCCGAGCCGGGGGAGGACGGCGTCGCGGCGCTGCGGGAGCTGGCGGACCTGGTCGCGAAGGAGGTGCAGCCGGAGCTGCTCGAGGCGTCGCGCCCGGAGCTGCCCACCGGCGAGCTGACCCCGCGGTCGATGGCGGCGGTCGTCGGGGCGCTGCTGCCCGAGCGGGCGATCATCGTGGACGAGGCGCTGACCTCCGGCGTGGGCCTGGCCGAGCTGACCTCGGGCGCGCCGCGGCACGACTGGCTGTGCCTCACCGGCGGGGCGATCGGCGACGGGCTGCCCATGGCGGTCGGCGCCGCGGTGGCCGCACCGGACCGGCCGGTGCTGGCGATCCAGGCCGACGGCAGCGCGATGTACACGATCTCGGCGCTGTGGACGATGGCCCGCGAGCAGCTCGACGTCACCGTCGTCGTCTGCGACAACGGGTCCTACGCGATCCTGCAGGGCGAGCTGGGACGGGTGGGCGCCTCCGGCGGTGGCGAGCGGGCCGGTGCGCTGCTGGACCTGGGCGGCCCGGGGCTGGACTTCGTCGCGCTGGCGACCGGCATGGGCGTCCCCGCCACCCGCGCCACGACCGCCGAGGAGCTGGCCGACCAGCTGCGCACCGCGCTGGCCGAGCCGGGACCGCACCTGGTGGACGCCGTCCTGCGGTGACGCGGCTCACCCCGTCGGGGGAGAGCTGGTTTCGACTCATCCAGTTCCGCCTTCCCGTCGCCGATGCCTCCCGGGACAGGGTCGTCGGCTGACGGAGGCATACGGTGGGGCGAGACAGGCGGGCGTCGACGGCGGGCGCTGCTCTGGCCGGTGTCGCGCTGCTGTCGGTGTACGTGGCCGCGTACGGCAGCCTGACCGGGTCGGTGATCTACCACGTCGTGGAACTGGCCGCCGTGTGCCTGGCCTGGTGGGGAGCCCGCCGGCAGCCGGAGCGGACCCGCCGGGCCACGTCGCTGATCGCCCTGGGCGTGACGCTCTACTTCTTCGGGGACGTCAGCTGGTGGGTGCAGGCCCAGCTGGAGGTCGGCGCCGACGTGGCGCCGTCCGACGCCTTCTACCTGCTCGGGTACGTCGCGCTGGGGGCGGGCCTGTGGCGCCTGGCCGGCAGCCGGGACCGGTCCCACGACGAGATCGTCGCCGGCTGGATCGACGCGCTGGTCGTCTTCGTCGCCGGGCTCGCACTGGTGTGGCAGCTGTCGCTGGCCTCGATCGTCTCCGACGCCGCCCTGCCGGTCGGCACGCGGCTCGTCTGGTCGCTCTACCCCGCCCTCGACGCGGCCCTGGTCGGGCTGGTCATCCGGCTGCTGGTGCAGCGCACCCGCGGTGAGGTCGCCGGCCTCACCGTCGCCGCGGGATCGGCCGTCTGGATGGTCTGCGACCTCGGGTACCTGCTCGGCGCCGACGCCGGGATCATGAACGTCTGGCTGGACGCCGGCTGGATGCTCGGCGCGGTCCTCCTCGCGCTGTCGACCCTGCCCCGCCGCAACCAGCGGGCCTGCGCGGAGGACCACCGCCGTGCCGTCCGCAGCGGTCTGAGCCGGCTGGCGGTCTGCCTCGCGGCCCTGCTCGTGCCGGCCACCATGGAGGCGGTCAACGACCTCGGCGGCGCCGAGGAGACCCCCGGCCTGCTGCTGGTCACCACGCTGACGCTGACCACGCTCGTCTTCGTCCGGGCCTCGCTGCTCGTGCGCGGCGAGGCGCTGGCCCGGGCGCGGGTCGTCTCCCAGCAGCGGTACAGCGCCGCGCTGGCAGCCCACAGCTCTGACGCCGTCGTCGTCGTCAGCCGCGACGGACAGCTGCTCAGCGACCCGGCCTCGCTGCCCGCCTTCCCGGGCGACACGGGCGCGCACCCCGCGGCGGGCGACCTGGTCCTGCTGATGGGGGCCGACCCCGCCGAGGCCCACGCCACCTTCCGGCGCGCCCTGCAGGCCGCGGGCGAGGTCGTGGACGCCGAGCTGATGTGTCGGCGCGACGGGCGGCGGTCCTGGATCGGCGTCCGGCTGGTCGACCTCACGGACGACCCGGACGTCGGCGGCGTCGTCGTCCACGTCACCGACATCACCGACCGCAAGCGGGCCGAGGAGGCGCTCGCGCACCAGGCCTTCCACGACGGCCTGACCGGCCTGGCCAACCGCGCGCTGTTCGCCGACCGGGTGGACCAGGCGCTGCGGCGCGCCGCCCGGGGTCTCGGCCGGCCGGCGGTGGTGTTCATCGACCTCGACGGGTTCAAGGGCGTCAACGACACCCTCGGGCACCCCGCCGGCGACGCGCTGCTGTGCGAGGTGGCCACCCGGCTGACCTCCGCGGTGCGCGCCGACGACACCGTCGCCCGGCTCGGTGGCGACGAGTTCGCCGTGCTGGTCGAGCAGTGCGGCAACGGGTCGGACGAGGCGGTGACGACCGCTCAGCGGGTGCTCGCCGTCCTCCGCACGCCCGTCGCCATCGACGGCCAGAGCGTCACCGTGTCGGGCAGCATCGGCATCGCCGTCGGCGACGCGGGGGCCACCAGCGACTCGCTCATCGGGGACGCCGACATCGCGATGTACGCGGCGAAGATGTCCGGCCGCGGCCGGTCGGTGGTGTTCGACCCGGAGATGCGCGCCGCGGCCGTGGCGGCACGGGAGCTCGAGCAGGAGCTGCAGGGTGCGCTGGCGGCCGGGGAGTTCCGGCTGGTCTACCAGCCCGTCGTCGACCTGGCCGACGACGCGGTGACCGGGTTCGAGGCGCTCCTGCGGTGGGACTCCCCGACCCTGGGAGCGGTGTCGCCGTCGCGGTTCGTGCCGGTCGCCGAGGCCTCCGGGCTCATCGAGGAGATCGGCGCCTGGGTGCTGCGCGAGGCGTGCACGGCCGCGGCGGTCTGGCGGGCCGAGCACGGCCGCGAGCTGTCGATGGCGGTGAACGTGTCGGCGGTCCAGCTCGCCTCGCCGCATCTGGTGCGGCACATCACCGAGGCGCTGACCGCCAGCGGCCTGCCGGCGTCCTCGCTGGTGATCGAGGTGACCGAGACGGCGCTGGTGAGCGACCCGGAGCGGGCCAGCGAGTGCCTGGCGGCGCTGCGCGCGCTCGGCCTGCGCCTGGCGCTGGACGACTTCGGCACCGGCTACTCGTCGCTGGCCCACCTGCGGCAGTTCACCGTCGACGTCCTGAAGATCGACCAGTCCTTCGTCGCCACCATCGGCGAGGACGGCGTGATGCCGCCGATCGTGCGCGGGATGATCGACCTGGGCCGCACGCTGGGCCTGGAGATCGTCGCCGAGGGCGTGGAGACCGAGGCGCAGCGCCGGCTGCTCGTCGACGGCCGCTGCGACCTGGCGCAGGGCTTCCTGTTCGCCCGGCCGCTGGAGCCGGCCGACGCGTCGCTGATGCTGCTGTCGACCTCCGTCCGCACGGTGGACCCCCAGAGCTGACGCGGCGCCGCGCCCGACCCCGGTGTCGTCGCCCGTCCGGGCGACCAGGTCGTCCGCGCGGCCGACGCGCTGACCTGCCGGGTGCGACGGCTGACCGCTGGGTCAGCGGGCCGGAGACGACAGCAGCCCGGCCCGCCAGGCCATCGCCACGAGCTGCGCGCGGTCGCGGGCCGCCAGCTTGGTGAGCACCCGCCCGACGTGGGTGCGCGCGGTCGCCGGGCTCATGTGCAGCTCCCGGCCGATCTCCTCGTTGGACAGCCCTTGGGCGACGGCCACGAGCACCTCGCGCTCGCGGTCGGTCAGCTGCCGCAGCAGCGCGGAGTCCGTCGGCGGCGGTGCCTGGAGTGCCGCCGCGAGCACGCTGCGGGTCACCCCGGGGTCGAGGACCGCCTCGCCCTGCGCCGCCGCCCGCACCGCGCGGCGCAGGGCGTCGGGTTCGGCGTCCTTGAGCAGGAAGCCGCTCGCGCCGGCGCGCAGCGCGCCGAACACGAGGTCGTCGTCGTCGAAGGTGGTGAGCGCGAGGACGGCGGTGGCGCCCAGGGCCGGGTCGGCGACGATCCGCCGGGTCGCCTCGATGCCGTCGAGCACCGGCATGCGCAGGTCCATGAGGACGACGTCGGCCGGTGCCGCGCGCAGCCGGTCCAGCGCCGCCCGCCCGTCGCCGGCCTCGCCGGTGACCCGCAGGTCCTCCCCGCGCTCGAGCACCGCCCGGATGCCGGCCCGCACCAGGGGCTGGTCGTCGACGACGAGGACGCGGATCACGCCGGCGTCCGCACCCGGCCGGCCGCCACGGGCAGCAGCGCGCTGACGGTGAACCCGCCGCCGGGCCGGTCGGCGGCCAGCAGCCGGCCGCCGAGCAGCGCCACGCGCTCGCGCATGCCGGCCAGGCCGTGGCCGGTGCCCTCGGCGTCGCCGCTGCCACGGCCGTCGTCCTCCACGGTGACGGTCAGGGAGTCGGCACCGTGGGTGACGGTGACGGTGACCGCGGTGGCGTGCGCGTGGCGCAGCACGTTGGTCAGCGCCTCCTGCACCACCCGGTGCGCGGTGGCCTCGACCGCGGCCGGCCAGGGCCGCGGGTCGCCGTCGACGGCCAGCCGGACGACGACTCCGGCCGCCGCCGTGGCCGCGACCAGGTCGGGGACGTCGGCCAGGCCGCGGGTGCGGCACTCGCTCCCGGCCGGCTCGCCGCGCAGGAGCCCGACGGTGTCGCGCAGGTCGCCGAGGACGTCGCGGCTGACCGCCCGGATGGTCTCCACGGCGCGCCGGGCGGCGGCCGGGTCGCCGTCGTCGAGCGCCTCGGTGGCGACGGCGGCGTGCAGGGTGACGACGGCGACGGCGTGCCCGAGGGAGTCGTGCACGTCGCGGGCGATCCGCAGGCGCTCGGCGTCGACGAGGCGGGAGGCGTGGGCGTCCCGCTCCTCCTCGGCCCGCCGCAGCCGGTCGGCCAGCTCCGCCTGCCAGCCCCGGCGGGAGCGCACGGCGTCGCCGAGCGCGAGCACGGCGAACAGCAGCGCGGAGGACATCGCGCCGTCGTAGCCGAGCACCAGGAGCGGGTCGTGCCCCTCGTCGGGGCTGACCACCCGGTAGACGAGGGAGAGCCCCAGGAAGCTGCCGCCGACGACGGCACCCATCCGCAGGTGCCCGGACCGGGCGGCGGTGAACAGCACCGGCGCCAGCGGGAGGACCAGGCCGATCGCGGGGAACCCGGCGACGTAGTAGCCGTAGATGAGCACGGCGTTGGCCCACAGCGCGGGCACCGGGTGCGTCCGCGCGGCGAGCGCGGGCAGGCCGGCTGCGGCCGCGGCGGCGAAGGACAGCGCGCGCCGACGGCGCCTCGGGCTCCAGGTGGGCGATCAGCGCGGCCCACGCGGGGAGGACGGCGGCCAGGTAGAGCGCGAGGTCGAGGCGTCCGGGGCGCCAGCTCATGCCGGGAGGCTAGGGCGTCGGAGGGGCGTCCGGCGTCCGCGTGGCGACGTAGTCGTGCGGGGCCCGGCTACGTCGGGACGCGTAGCGGAGTCGGTCGCCGGAGCGGATTCCCGGCGGCCGGCGCGTTCCTAGCGTTCGCGGCGTCCCTCCGGCCTGCGTCAGGAGCTCCCCGTGCTCGCCTCCCTCGCCCGAACCTGTGCCCGTGCCCGCTGGCTCGTCGTCGGGATCTGGGTCGCCGTCGTCGTCGTGCTGTCCGTCCTGGCCGGCGTCTTCGCCGGACCCACCAGCGACGACTTCGCGCTGCCGGACTCGGAGAGCCAGCGCGCCTCGGACCTGCTCGCCGAGGCCGGCTTCGACGCCCGGTCGGGCACGCAGGCGCAGGTGGTCCTGCACTCGCCGGAGGGCCTGGACCGCCCGGAGGTGCGGGCCGCCGTGGACGACCTCGCCGCCGCGATCGCCGCCGACCTGCCGGGTGCGGAGGTGACCAGCCCGTTCGGGCCCGGCGGGGAGCGGCAGGTCGCGCCCGGCGGGGAGATCGCCTACCTGCAGGTCGACCTGCCGCAGCGCGACCCGGCCGCCGTCGCCGATGCCGCCGACGCCCTCGGCGCGCTGCGCGACGGGGTCGACGTGCCCGGCCTGCAGGTCGAGGTCGGCCTGCCCCTGGAGGAGGACGGCGGGGGCGGGCCGCCGGCGGAGGTGATCGGCGTGCTGGCGGCCGCGGTGATCCTGCTGATCGCGTTCGGCTCGCTGGTCGCGATGCTGCTGCCGCTGGTCATCGGCGTGCTCGGCGCGCTGTGCGGGGTCGCCGCCATCGAGCTGGCCGCGCACGTGATCGACGTGCCGAGCTTCGCCGGGGCCGCGGCCGGGATGATCGCCGTCGGCGTCGGGATCGACTACGCGCTGCTGGTGGTGACCCGGTTCCGGGAGTCGCTGCGCGACGGGACGCCGGTGCTCGAGGCGGTCGCGCTGGCGCAGCACACCGCGGGCCGCTCGGTGCTGTTCGCCGGCACCACGGTGGTCATCGCGTCGCTGGGGCTGGTGTTCATGGGCATGGAGCTGATCACCGGCGTGGCCATCGGCATCTCGGCGTCGGTGCTCGTGACGATGCTCGGCGCGGTCACCCTGCTGCCGGCGCTGCTGGGCATCGTGGGGCCGCGGCTGCAGCGGGCCCGGGTCCGGCGGGGGAGCGACGGGTCGGGGGCCGGGGCGCAGCGCTGGGCGCGGACGGTGCAGCGCCGCCCCGTCGCGTGGGTGGTCGCGGCGCTCGGGGTGCTGGGCGTGCTCGCCGTCCCGGTGTTCGACCTGCGGCTGGGGTTCAGCGACGCCGGCACACTGCCGGAGTCCAGTTCGGCGCGGCAGGCCTACGACCTGGTCGCCGAGGGGTTCGGGCCGGGGGTGAACGGGCCGTTCGTGGTCGCGGTGTCGGCGCCTTCTGGCGCGGCGGCGGTCGCCGGCGAGGTGGCCGCTGCGGTCGCGGCCGATCCGGGCGTGGCCTCGGTGAGCCCGCCGACCGTCGCCGACGACGGCGGGACCGCCGTCCTGCAGGTCGTGCCGACGTCGGCGCCGCGGGACGAGGCGACCACCGAGCTGGTGCACCGGCTGCGCGACGACGTCGTCCCCGCGGCCGTGTCCGGGTCCGGCGCCGAGGTGGCGATCGGCGGCGCGCAGCCGGCGGCGGTGGACTTCGCCGACTACACGGGGGAGCGGCTGCCGGTCTTCCTCGGGGTGGTGCTGGCGGTGTCCTTCCTGCTGCTGACCGTCGTCTTCCGCGGGGTGCTGGTGGCGCTCAAGGCGGTGGTGGTGAACGTGCTGTCGATCGCGGCGGCGTTCGGCGCGCTGGTCGCGGTGTTCCAGTGGGGCTGGGCCACGGACCTGCTCGGCATCGAGGGCGTCGGGCCGATCGAGGCGTGGGTGCCGATGATGCTGATCGCCATCGTGTTCGGCCTGTCGATGGACTACGAGGTGTTCCTGCTCTCGCGGATCCGCGAGGAGTACGACCGGACCGGGGACAACGCCTCGGCCGTGGCCACCGGCCTGGCGCGGACGGCGCGGGTGATCACGGCCGCGGCGGCGATCATGGTGTGCGTCTTCGGCAGCTTCGTGCTCGGCTCGGCGCGGGAGCTGCAGCTGTTCGGTTTCGGCCTGGCGGCGGCGGTGCTGATCGACGCGACGGTGGTCCGCATGGTGCTGGTGCCGGCGACGATGGAGCTGCTCGGCCGGGCCAACTGGTGGCTGCCGCGGCGGCTGGACCGGGCGCTGCCGCACCTCACCGTGGAGGGCCCGGTGCCGACGGCGCCGGCGCGGGAGCCGGCCGCCGTGGGCTGACCTCCCGCCCGCTCGCGCGGGGGACCTCTCCGCTCCGCTCGTGCTCTGCCCACCACGGTGGGCAGAGCACGAGCGTCCGCGGGACCTGTCTGTGGCGCGCCCCCCGAGGAGTCGTGGCCGGCTTCGCCGACGACATGGCCGCGGCGATGCCGTCGCCGTTCGTCCTGCCGGACGAGGCGCCGAGCGGGTGCGCCCACGCCGCGTTCTGGGCCACGGAACGCGGCCGGGGCGCACACGCTCGGACGCGACGCCGGCACCGCCTCGGGTGTCACCCGTTCCGGTGGTCGTCGCAGCGCGTGAGCGTGAGCTGTCCACAGGGCGCCCGCCGGAGCACGCGCGGAGCCGCCCCCGCCTCCTACAGTCCCGGCGTTCCGGAACGGAGAGTGCTCGACGGGGGTGGGCGTGCCGACTGCGACCAGCGCGCTCGAGGTCGTCGACGGCGAGGTGCGTGAGCTCATCCGCCGGCGCGGGCTGGACCCGCTGGTCGACCCGGCGCCGGTGCGGGTGCTGGTCCGCGACGTCGTCGCCGACTACTCCGAGCGGTCGCTGACCTCGGCGCTGCCGCCGATCGGTGACGCCGAGGCCGTCGTGCGCGACGTGCTGGACCGGGTGGCCGGGTTCGGCCCGCTGCAGCGCTACCTCGACGACCCCGAGGTCGAGGAGATCTGGGTCAACGAGCCGGGCCGGGTGTTCATCGCCCGGCGCGGCCGCAGCGAGCTGACGACGACGATCCTGGGTGCCGGCGAGCTGGCCGACCTGGTCGAGCGGATGCTGCGCACCTCGGGCCGGCGGCTGGACATGTCGACGCCGTTCGTCGACGCGATGCTCCCCGACGGGTCCCGCCTGCACGTGGTCATCCCCGACATCACCCGGCGCCACATGGCCGTCAACATCCGCAAGTTCGTCCTGCAGGCGCACTCCCTGGACGAGCTGGTCTCCCTCGGCACGCTCACCGCCCACGCCGCCCGCTTCCTCGAGGCGGCCGTGGCGGCCGGGCTGAACGTCCTCGTCTCCGGCGGCACGCAGGCCGGGAAGACCACCCTCCTGGTCTAAACGGTCTGACATACTGGCTACATGCCAGGTCGCGCCGCTGTGTACTGCCGTATCTCCAGCGACCCGCGGGATCATGGGCTTGGGGTCGAACGCCAGCGGCAGGAGTGCTATGCGCTGGCCGCCTCGCAGGGCTGGGACGTGGTGCAGACGCTGATTGACAACGACGTCAGCGCCTACTCGGGCAAGCGTCGGCCCAGCTATGAGCAGCTCATGACCGCGGTTACTGCCGGGCAGGTCGACGTCGTAGTGGCCTGGCACCCTGACCGTCTGCACCGCTCGCTGACGGAGCTGCGGACTTTCATCGGCACGGTGGAGCGGGCCGGCGTGGACGTGCAGACGGTGACGGCTGGCCGCTGGGACCTGTCGAGCGCCAGCGGACGTTACGTCGCCCAGACCCTCGGCCTGGTGGCCGAGTATGAGAGTCAGCATCGAAGCGAGAGGTTGCGTGCGAAGTTGGAGCAGAACGCTGCCCGCGGGGTAACCCACGGCCGCGCAACCTACGGCTGGCGCGCTGAATACGGAGTCGGCGGCCACCGCCGCGACGTCATTCACGAGGCCGAGGCCGAGGTAGTGCGGAGCATCGCTCGCGATGTGCTGGCCGGCGAGTCGCTGCGGTCCATCACAGCCCGACTCAACGCCGACGGTGTGCCTTCGCCGCGCGGCGGCGAGTGGCAGAAGATCATGGTTCGGCACCTGGTGCTGCGGGAACGGAACGCCGGCCTGCGGGTGCACCGCGGCGAGGTGGTTGGGCCGGGCACGTGGCCGCCGATCCTCGACGCCGCCACCTACGAACAGGTGCGGGCCGTGTTGCGCGACCCCACCCGCCGAGTGAGCACTGGCAGTGCGGCCGCGCATCTGCTCTCTGGGATCGCTAGGTGCGGCGTCTGCAACTCCACGATGCGGGTGGCTTGGAACCGCACGGTTCACTCCTACCGGTGCTCAGGGCGTAGCTGCGTCAGCAGGCGCAAGGCCGACGTCGACGAGCTCGTGGCCGGCGTCGTCG
This sequence comes from Blastococcus sp. CPCC 205250, assembly GCF_019799925.1. Lineage (GTDB taxonomy): Bacteria > Actinomycetota > Actinomycetes > Mycobacteriales > Geodermatophilaceae > Trujillonella. Next base: position 533,863 of record NZ_JABGCG010000001.1, read on the forward strand.
TCGAGCGGCTTGCGAGGCCGGACGCCGCTGACTTGCTCGCCCCCAAGTACTCGGCCGAGCGTCGCGCTGCCGCCGACGAGGCGCAGACGCTGCGGGCACGACTCGACACCGCCGCGGACGACTACGCCGATGGGAAGATCGACGCGCGGCAGTTGGAGCGCATCAGTTCGCGGCTGCGGCCCGCCTTGGCGAGCGCGGAGGCGCAGGCCCGCGCCGTCGACGACGCGCCGCTCTTCGTTGACTTGCTCGGCGTCGATGACGTACGGGCTGCGTGGGAGCGTCTGAGCCTCTCCCGGCAGCGGGCAGTCGTTGACGCCCTCCTGACTGTCGTCGTGCTACCTACGCGTCAGGGCAAACGCACCTTCGACCCGACGACGGTCAGCATCACCTGGCGGTCCTGAGGGCCGCTGAGTGCCCGCCCGCGCCGCGCCGGGCCATCACCCTGCGGCCGCTTGTGCTGACGGCGTGGCATCGTGCGAGCCCGTGGCGGATCGATTCTTCGGTGAGCTCCCCGGCGTCCCCGTTGGCTCGGCCTGGGAGACCCGGTTGGAGGCCTCCCGTGCCGGCGTGCACCGGCCGACAGTGCCCGGCATCAGCGGCACCAAGGTCGACGGCGCCGACTCGATCGTCGTCAGCGGCGGCTACGAGGACGACGAAGACCGCGGCGACGAGATCATCTACACCGGCGCAGGCGGCAACCACCCGGGTACCGGCAAGCAGATCGCCGACCAGTCGATCGACCAGTCGGGCAACGCCGGCCTAGTCACCAGCCAGAATCAAGGGCTGCCGGTGCGCGTTATCCGCGGCGCCAAGGGAGACGCCGACTACTCGCCGGCAACCGGCTACCGCTACGACGGTCTGTACCGAGTCGCCGACCATTGGAGCGAGGTCGGGAAGAGCGGCTACCGCATCTGGCGGTTCCAGCTGCTGCGGCTCTCTGAGCAAGAGGCGGCGCCCTACGTGCCGGACGTCAACCTGCCAGCCGGCAACCTCAACCCGAAGAAGTCGACAGGCGTCACGACGCGCATCGTGCGCGACACGAAAGTGTCGCGCGGCGTAAAGAAGCTGTACAACGACCACTGCCAGGTCTGCGACGAGAGGCTGGCCATCCCCGGCGGCTCGGTGTCCGAGGGGGCGCACATCCAGGCGCTGGGTGGCGTTCACCAGGGACCTGACGTGCCCGAGAACGTCCTGTGCCTCTGTCCGAACCACCACACGTTGTTCGATGAGGGCGGCATCTACCTCGGCGACGACCTCGCGGTGCTCAACTATGAGGGTCAGACCGTTGGGGTGCTAACCAGGCACCCGAAGCACGCGGTTGGCATGGAGTACGTCAAGAGCCACCGCGAGCGCTGGGGTTACTAGGCAGCGGGCGACGGCCTCGATAGCGCACCGGGGGCGGACCTCCGCGGCGGGGCGCACAGGCGTGTCGGTGCGCATAGCTACCGTGGTGTCACCCGACCGGCGGGTTCTGTTACTTGGCAGGGGACTGTGTCCGTCGACTTTGTGGTGCCTCAGTGGGGACAGTGCACCGCTGACCAGGTTCTGCGGAACCTGCGGCCGGCTGACCAAGCTCATACTGCTCGGATTGATCTGAAGTCGTCGACTTGGTGCGACCCGGCGGGCCTGGTGGCGATCGCGGCCTTCGCCGAGGCGCAATCCCTAGCCGGCCGCTGGGTGGAGCTCGCTCGTCCATCTGACCTCGGTCGTGCGAACTACCTGACTCGCATGCACCTGGGCCGAGTCCTCGATGAGCTTGGCTGTTACCACAACCTCAAGGCCGTCCGTGAGACGGCGGGCCTAGAGCTCTTGGAGCTGCGGCGGTTCGAGGGCGAGGACGGCGCTGCTGATCTCGCAGCCCTCGTCTACAACAAGACAGAGGGCGACCGGGTGGTTGCTGACGCCTTGTACAGGTCCCTCGGCGAGATCGGCGGCAACGTCTCGCAGCACTCCGGCCGGCCACACGGGTACATGGCGGCGATCATGACGTACGGGGGTCGGCGGATTGAGTTCGCTGTCGCTGACGCCGGGTCCGGGCTCACGGCCAACCTCGCCCGCGTCGGCAGTACGGGCGACGCGCACTCGTTGGAAATGGTTCTCGACCACGGGGTGTCAAGTACTGGCGAGCTCGGCCGTGGAAACGGCATCCGGGATACGCGGCGGCTCGTCACCGGCCTCAACGGTCAAGTCTCGATGATCACCCGAGGTGCTGGGCGCATCGTCCAGCGGAACGGGGCGATCGTCCTCAGCGGCCAGCTGCCCTTCCCCGGGACCCTGCTGCAGGGCAGCCTGGACTGCCGCTAGTGCCCGTTTTGGACGAGGAAACGCGCTGTTAGCCACTATGCGACTAGCGGGGGGGTGTGGTGAACTGTGTTCCTACACAGTGCTTGACGCGAGACAGAGTCGTTTGCTATGGGAGGCGGGGCCGTGGTTACCATCAACCTTCCGCGGCTTGTTGGTAGCCGGGAAGCGGCTCGTCGACTGGTCAGTGCGGCGGGGACCGGCTTGCGCGGGCAGCGCGTCGTCGTGAACAGCAGGGAACTTCGGTCCGCGACCACCTCGTTCGTCAACGAACTGGTGAAGGTGGTGCTCCGGGACAACGGGGCGGCTCAGATGGTTGTCCTCGCCGGCAGCCCGGACTTCCTGTCGCAGGTGCACGGCGCGGCCGCGGCGCAAGGGGTCGAGGACCTGGTCACCGACGCTCCTGCTGGTACCGAGCTGCTGAACGCTTAGACCTGACGGCGGAGCTCGATGCCGACGTCGAACTGCAGTTGGTCCCAGGCCTTGTCTGTCTGGGCGAGCGTCACCTCCTGGTCGTTCAGGTAGTAGGGGTAGGCCACCGCGTACCAGTCGTCGACGCGGCTGCGCACCGTTTCGCACACGATCCGGTGCTTTGTGATCTGCAGCTGCCCGGTGGCGTCGTCCAAAGCTTTGGTCAGCTTCTTCGAGGGCTCTTCTGCCCTGCCGTACGCCTCCAACGCGAGGCGGAGCCGGTGTGCAGCCTCCTGTAGGGCATACAGTGCTGCCCGCTGAGATTCCTGCCGCCGGGCGACGCGCTCTCGACGAGAGGTCAGCCACCCCACAACGAAAGCGCCGGCGACGACGCCGACGAGCCCGATGGTCGGGGCAAACCACGGGTCGACACCCTGCGTAGGACTTGAGGGTTCGCCAGCGGCCGCCAGGACCCGCCAGGTGAGCAGCACGTTCGCAGTAGTACCAGGCGCTGGTAGTCAGCGTCGCGCCCTAGGTGGGTAGAGCCGCGGGGCCACAAGTTCGGAACCTGACGCTCGTCCGAGCGCCCTCATGGACGGTTGGCCGGGGGACCGGGGTCGGGGATGCCCCCCAGGGCGGCCCACTCCTTGGCAATCGATCTGGTCGACCGGCGGGTGGCTTCGTTAGCGGCTCATGTCGATCAACCGGGCGACACGGCGCCTAGCAGCTGCTCCTTGATGACGCTGAAACCCCATCCTCTAACCATGCGTAACGAGTGGGGCTGGGGACGGCGAACGAGAAGAGCCGTCTCGAACGCCTTTGCCATGTACCTCACCCTGTCGTTGGAGACGGCCGAGGCCATGGATGCGCATGGCTCTGGGGGGCGGACGCCCGAGCAACACTTCGACGTTTGTAGGGCGGGTCTCGTGGCGGGCTACTCGCCGCGCGAGTTCCGCTTCCTGATGCGATGCATCCGAATCTTGGACTATCGCCTCTCGGGCGTGCGCCAGAAGGTTGATGCGTTCGTCATCCAGAACTACCGCGATGGTCGACTGCTGTCTGACGACGAGTGGGGGCCGTTTCTACGGGCGGCCGTGCCTCAACTCGTCAGCTAGGTCCGACGACATGCGGTTGCGGGTGCCGCCGGCCGTCGTCGGCGCTTGACGACGGCCGGCGGTGTTCTACGCGGCCGACGGGTCCGACGGCCAGTCGTTAACGCCGAGCAACCGTGGCACATCGCCGTTGGCCACGCCGTCGTCGATGGGCGCGCGCCGGGTCGGCGCGGTGTAGGGCTGGCCGGTCTCAACGTCGACGATGGTCTGCGCACCGGTGCGCAGGTGCCTAGTCACCCGCAGCCGGCGGCCCTCCGGGGTGGCCACCTCGGACACGTCGAGGTGGGTGGTGTCCGGCGCCTGGGTGCCTTCTTCGCCGGCGCCGGCGGCCTCGCGGGCGGACAGGTGCTCGTCGACGACGTCGGCGGCCTGGTTGCGGGCCTCGCGCTCGACGATGGCGGCGACCTGCTCGGCCAGGCTCGGCGTGCTGTAGGCCTCGGTCACCCGGTGCTCGGTCTGGCCCAGCCGGTGGGCGATGTTGGCCAGCTCGTGGTCGAAGTGGCGGCGAGCGTCGCGGGCGGCCAGCAGCTTGGCGTAGGCGGCGCTCACCGGGTCGGCCAGGACGGCGGCGCGCAGCTGCTCGCGGGCCTCGGCCTCGTCGGCGCGCAGCGCGTCCATGCGCTCGATGATGACGTCGACGGCGGCGGCGTCGAACTCCGCCAGCCGCCGCTCGCGGGCGGCCAGCGCCTCAGCGGTGCGGGTCTCGACGTCGACGCGCAGCTGTGCGGCGGCGGCCTCGGCCTCGACCAGCTGCCGACGGGCGGTGTCGAGGTCGGCGGCGAGGACGGGGGTGGTGGTCTTGGCGCTCACTGGTTGCTCCCCTTGCTGGCGGCGTGGTCGAGGTCGTACTGGCCGAGCGCCATGCGCATGGCGGGGGTGACCCGCTCGCCGCGCGTGATGGCGGCGCGGATCGCCTCGGCCTGCTTGTGCTCGGCCGGAACGGGGGTGCGCCGAGCGGTGGTCGGGCCGGCGGCGTGGCCGGCGGCCAACCGGGCGCGGGTGCCGGGCGCGTGGGTAGGCCAGGGGCTGCTGTCGGTCATCGGTGTGTTCTCCGTTCGGTGGGTCGGTGGGTGGGGTGCCGCGCCGGCGCAGGCAGGTCATCGCGCGAGACAGGACGTCGCTCTCTGCCTTGCGTCCCGGTCCGCTGGCCATGGATCAGCGGCGGGTGCGCTTCACGCCGGCGCGGCGGGCTAGACGTGCGCGTCGGCCAGGCGCTCGACCCCGCCGGGCGGGCGGCGAGGGGGACGCTGACGGCGGGGCGGCCGGCAGGGCAGGCACCGGCCCTCGCGGGCGTGGGGCGGGGCCGCCACATGCGTCAGGCACTCAGGGCAGTGAGTCATGACAGGTACTCCTGGGTGTTCGTGGCAGCGGTCGTGGCGGTCGTCGGCGGGGCCAGAAGGGCGCGCGGCGTCGAGCCGTCTTGCGGGGTGCGTCCGGGTGCGTCCGGGTGCGTCCGGGCCGCAGTCGATTCGGTGTCGTTGAGTGCGTCCGTGCGTCCCCCCTCTATAGGGGACGCAGGACGCACCACCCGGTCGAGGGGAAGGGGGGAGGGGAGTGCGTCCGGCTCGTCGGGACGCACCGACTGCCGGAACGGGCGCAGCGACACCAACATCGGGTGTCCGCCCTTCTTCGGGCCGTCGGCGCTCACGTACTTGCCGTCGATCAGGGCGGCGATGGCCGCTCGCACGTTGTCGTCCCGGCCCCGCACGCCATCGAGGACGCCGCGACCTGAGGTCGGTCCGCCGTCCTCAAGCAGCTGGGACACCTTCTCCATGAGGAAGGTCGGCCGCCACGGGCTCCCACCGTGCTGGCCGTCGTGCTGGCCAGGGGGTGCGGACGGCGTGCGCGGCGGGTCGACGGTGGCGACGGTGCGGCCGGGCACGGTGCTGTCCAGGGTGATGACGGCGGCCTCTTGGGTGCGGTCGCCCTTGCGCCAGGGGCCGGCGTGCGGGCGGACGCCGCCGGGCCGGTCCTTGCCGACGCGCAGCGCGAGGCGCCCACGCATGCCGGCGCCGATGGGCTCGACGACCTCGACGACGTAGGCGGCGCCGTCCAGGGCGGCCATCTTGGCCTGCGCACCCATGGCGAACCGGCCCCGGTCGTCGCTGCTCTTGGTGACGTGGTCGACCAGGACGACAGCGGCGCCGGTGCGGACGGCGACGGCGCGCGGAATCTGCCGGACCCACGTGGTCACCTCGTCGTTGTCGATCGACGACACGCCGACGGTGGCCAGCGCCTCGGTCACGCCGTCGAGGATGACCAGGTCGTACCGCTGCGCCAGCAGGCCGTCGAAGGCTGCCGACTCGGCGGGGTTGGCGTCCGGGGCGGTGTCGGGGCGGCGGTAGTCGAAGCCGTCGCGGATGCTGCCGGGGTCGACGCCGAGGGCCAGCAGGCGGCCGACGACGGTGGCGGCGTCGCTCTCGTAGTCGAGCATCAGCACCTGGCCGCCGTCGATCAGCTCGGCGGCGGCGGCGACTAGCGAGGCCCAGCTCTTGCCGGACTCGCTCTCGCCGTGGAACGAGTGCACGCGCCCGGCGTAGAGCAGGCACACCCCGTCGGTGCGGGCCAGCAGCTCGGGCACCTGGGGGCGGTGGGTGCCGTCCAGGTGCGTCGACAGGTCGAGCCGGCTCCAGGTGGGCTGCCAGTTGGGCGACGAAATCCCCCCTTCGAGGGTTATGCGCACGTCGTGGGCGTCGCAGGGGCCGTGGCACGTCAGCAGCCACCGGTCAGACGCGTCGATGCGCGTCAGCACCAGCGGTTGACCGTCGTCGCCGTGCGACGGGCACGGCGCCACCCAGGAGGTCACCCCGTCCCGGTCGGTCTGTTCCGGCGGCGCGGACCGGCGCTGCAGGCCGTCCAGGAGGTGGCTGGCCTGCTCGGCGGTCAACGTCTCGGTGCCGGCGGCCATCAGGTGTCACCCCGCCGGCGGTCGTGGTCCGCGCCGCTGGCGGGGACAGCGGTGTCGCCGCCGGTGACCCGGTAGTCGCCGCCGCCGCAATGGGCGCGCCGGGAACCGACGTCGGGCTCATCCGCCGGCCAGCCGTGGGTGTGCAGACGCCGGCAGTACGGGCAGCGCGTCCGAACGCAGCGGTCGCCGTGGCGGCCGGTCCAGCCTGATTCCACGTAGGCGGCGGGCAGCGGGCCGGCGGCCGGCTGCCGGCGGCGGTTGCTCGGCGAGTTCCACTGCAGCGTGTCGGCGGTCATGCCGGGACCGCCAGGATGTCAAGCACCGGCACCAGGTAGGCGCCGCGGCGACAGCGGCTCTCGCGCACCACCGGCTCGTCGGCGTCGAGCGGGATGACGTGCTGGTGCAGCTGGCCGCAGCCGGCCACACAGCGCACAACCACGCTGAAGCTGGCGGGCCGCCGCCAACTAACCAGGACCGCGGCGCTAGCACTACGATGGTCGACGAGCTTGTGCTGCTTGGCGGCGGCGTCAGTCTCGGAGGGGCCGGCTACCCGTGGCGCGGGGGCCGGCCCTTCGCTTTCCCGGGTCGTCATGCGACGTTGCCGCTGGCAAGAGCGGTGGCCGAATCCGTGTGGTTGCTGGCGAGGACGCGAGCCAGCTGCTGGCGCTGTTCGGCGGTCAGCGGCGGGGCCTGGTTGACCACCGTTTTGATGTGTTCCTCCAACCGCTCGGCGCGCAGCTGGCGACGGAGGTCGGTGACGTCGGCGCTCGGGTTGTCACGGATAGCCCGAGCAATCCGAGCGCGAGTGTGAGTCCACGCCATCGGTTAGGGACCTCTCTAGAGGGGCGTCGTGACGATCCGAGGTCGCTGCGATCGGCTGGGCCGGAGCAGGAGCACGCCGGGTCATCGTGACTTTCCGTTAGTAGCTATGAGTTTCCGCAGTCGGAACGCCGCGTACAACGCAGGCAACCGCTACACAGCGTGGCGTTGCGAGCCATGCACGACGCGCCTGTCGCGTTCTGTCGCCGAGGGGTCCTGCGGTGTCGTTCTGTCGACTACGCAGCGCCCTGAACCACCCGTAAAAAATCTTGGAAAATCGACCGCCCTACGGCGTGTCGCCTGGTGTGCACCTATGGCGATCGTGGCTACCGGCCGGTAGCCTCAGCCCGTGCTCGCTCGCCGGCTCTGTCGTCACAACTGTCCGCCTGACCTCGGGGTCGGTCGGAAGTTCAGTGGCGCGGACCGGTGGGTTCGTTGATCCACTAACCTTCGCGACCACTCCGAGCCTCAGGCCTTAGGCCTGGGGCTCTTTGTCGTTCTCTGGTCGGGATCCAACAGTCGAGGGGGGACGATGCAGCACCTCGTTGGCGACCACACCGCACCTGTCAGCGCTCGCAGGCGTCCTGCCTTGTTGCCTCGCCGCCCCTTCCGCTGCTGCCTCGTCGGCAGCCTGCTGTGCTGCCCCTGTGGCGCTTGCGCCGTAGTTGACCAAGGCCCCGGAGCTGCGCTCCGGGGCCTTTCTCTTTGCCCGATTACCTGTCGATCGCTGGCAGGCGGACGTTGGGAGACCCGATGACTGTTCCTCCGGCACGGCTCCGGCCTGCAAGAGACGACGTCCAGCCCTCGAAGCGTCGTAGGTCTCGCCGCGTGCCCAGTGTTGCGGTGCGCTCCCGTCCGACCCGGACTGCCGGCCGCAGGCCTTACCGGCCGCGAGACAAGACGCCACCGACCACTTTGCTGGACTTCCTCGACCGACACATCAGTAGCGCCACGAACGATAAGAGGACTCTGGGGCGCTACAGCTTGTTGGCACTGATCGTCTCAGTTGCCGTCTCTGCGATGGTGATGGCTGTAGCTGGCGCCATCGCGGTGTCCGGCGCCCCGTGGTGGTGCATCGCTGGGCTTGCGCTCAGCTCTACCGGCGCCCTTGCTTGTGGCGCGATCGTTCGCTCGCGTAGCAACGCCTCACTTCCACTTGACCAGCAAGCGGCGGGCGATGAATACGACGCTCGATGTCCCCCACTCGACGAGTCAGCGAAGTGATTACTGGCCGGCAAGCCGCCACAGTGAATACCAGCAGGACGACCGTCGCACCGAAGATCACCATCGGGTCATCACTGATCAGCGCACCGATGAGCGCGCCAGATGTTAGCGCTGCCGCCACGATCAGGGAGCTAGCTGCCCCTGTGATGATAAGGAGGGTTGGGGTGATCCGTCGAGGACCAGGCACTCGCCGACAGTACGCGCAGCCGCAGCCATCCTTCTGCGGCTATTGGGTGGCGCTCCGGTAACCCCGTAGTCCAGGCATGGCTGCAGACGCTCAGGGCAGTGTATGCATGTCCGACTAGACGACGCTCCTCAACTGCCTGTGCGCCGCGATCCCCGCCCGGGAGCGCGTGATCACCGCCGAGGAGGTCTTCGAGTTGCGCGTCCCGCTGCCGGACGTCGTCTCGATGCAGACCCGCCAGCCCAACCTCGAGGGAGCGGGCGAGATCCCGCTGCGGCGCCTGGTCAAGGAGGCGCTGCGGATGCGGCCCTCGCGGATCGTCGTCGGCGAGGTCCGGCAAGAGGAGTGCCTCGACCTCCTCATCGCGCTGAACTCCGGACTGCCCGGCATGTGCACGCTGCACGCCAACGGCGCCCGCGAGGCCGTCACGAAGATGTGCACCCTCCCGCTGCTGGCCGGGGAGAACATCGGTCACGCGTTCGTCGTCCCCACGGTGGCGGCCAGCGTCGACCTGGTCGTGCACGTCGGCACGGACGTGGACGGCCGGCGGCGGGTGCGCGAGATCGTCGCGGTGCCCGGCCGGGTGGAGGACGGCGTCGTCGAGCTGGCCGACGTCTTCACCTCCCGCGAAGGCCGGCTGGTGCGCGCCGGCGGCCACCCGCCGCACGCCGAGCGCTTCGCCGCCGCGGGGTTCGACCTCGCCGTCCTGCTCGATGACTCCGGGCGGTGGGACCGGTGACCGGGGCGCTGCTCGGCTTGCTCCTCGGCGTCGGCCTGCTGCTCGTCTGGCGAAGTGGGTCCCGGGCGCCGCAGCGGCCGACCGGCCCGCGACGCACCGGACGGCGGCAGCAGCAGCTCGCGGCGGCGGGGCTGTCCGGCATCAACGCCGCCCAGCTCCTGGCCCTCCAGGTCGGTCTCGGCCTGCTCGTCCTGGTCGTCGTGCTGCTCACCACCGGCACGGTGACCGTGAGCCTCGCGTTCGCCGTCTTCGGCTTCGCGCTGCCGGCCGTGCAGGTGCGCCGCCTGGCGGTCCGCCGTCGCGCCGACCTGCGCGAGGTCTGGCCGGAGGTGGTCGACAACCTCGCCTCCGCCGTCCGCGCCGGGCTGTCGCTGCCCGAGGCGCTCTCCGCGCTCTCGGTGCGCGGCCCGGAGGTGGTGCGTCCGCCGTTCGCCCGGTTCGCCGCGGAGTACCGCAGCAGCGGCCGCTTCGGCGACTGCCTCGATCGGCTCAAGGACGACCTCGCCGACCCGGTCGGCGACCGCATCGTGGAGACGCTGCGGGTGGCGCGCGAGGTCGGCGGCAGCGACCTCGGGCGGGTCCTGCGCACGCTGGCCACCTTCCTGCGCGAGGACGCCCGGGCGCGGGCCGAGCTGGAGACTCGGCAGGGCTGGGTGGTGCAGGCGGCGCGGCTGGCGGTGGCCGCGCCGTGGGTCGTGCTGCTGCTCCTGGCGACGCAGTCGACGACGCTCGCCGCCTACGACTCCGCGGCGGGCACGGCGCTGCTCGCCGGTGGCGGCGCAGTGTGCCTGGTGGCCTACCGGCTGATGCTGCGGATCGGGCGGCTGCCCCAGGACGTGCGGGTGCTGCAGTGAGCGGGGCCCTCGCCGGCATGCTCCTCGGCCTGGTCGCGGCGACCGGTGTGCTGCTCGTGGTCACCTACGCGCCGCCGTTCCGCTCGGTGCGGCTGGTCGACCGGCTCGCGCCCTACCTGCACGACACACCGCCGCCGTCCCGCCTGCTGGGCACCGCGACCGAGCCCGGGCTGCTGAGCGCGGCCCACCGGGTCTTCGGGCCCGTCGTGACCGACGGTGCCCGGCTGCTCGACCGGACGCTGGGCGGACGGGCGGCGGTCCGCCGGCGGCTGGACGCGCTGGAGTCGGATGCGACCGTCGAGGACTTCCGGGTCGAGCAGGTCGTGTGGGGCGGGCTGGGGCTGCTCGGGGCCGCCGGGCTCTCCCTGCTGGGCTCCGTGGCGGCCGGCGAGGTGAACGTCCTGTCGGTGGTGCTGCTCTGCGTCGCCGGGCTGGTCGGCGGGCTGCTCGGCCGCGACTGGTGGCTGACCCAGCAGGTGCGCCGGCGGGAGGAGCTGCTGCTCGCCGAGTTCCCGGTGGTGGCCGAGCTGCTGGCGCTGGCCGTGACGGCGGGGGAGGGCCCGGCCGCCGCGATCGAGCGGGTGACCCGGCTGTCCGGCGGCGAGCTGGCCCGCGAGCTCGGTGGGGCCCTCGGCCGCGCCCGGGCCGGGGTGCCGCTCACCGAGGCGCTGCAGCAGGTCGCCGACCGCACGTCGCTCGACCCGCTGGCGCGCTTCGTCGACGGCCTGCTCGTCGCGATCGAGCGCGGCACCCCGCTGGCCGAGGTGCTCCGCGCGCAGGCGGCCGACGTCCGCGAGGCGGGCAAGCGCCGGCTGCTGGAGGCGGGCGGCCGCAAGGAGATCGCGATGATGGTCCCGGTCGTGTTCCTCGTGCTGCCGGTGACCGTCCTGTTGAACACGGTGCCGAAAAGGCCAGTTCTCGCCTGCGCCTAACCGACACCAAGGGGTTCCTGTGATGCACTGCGATCCGACCGATACACCTCGGGGGGACCGATGAGACGAGCACTGACCGGCGCCGCGGCTGCCGCGCTCCTGCTGACGGGATGCGGAGACGACGACGGGGACGCGGAGCTCCCGCAGGCTGCACCGGCAAGCACAGAGACCGCCGAGCCCGCCGACAACAACGCGGCCTGCCGACTCGCCGGAGACACGATCATCAAGGCCGAGATTCCGTCGCCGACGTCGCTCGAGCCGACCCGGATCGCGCAGATGCTCGTGTGGGACGACGCTGACTATGCCGCCCGCGTCCTAGAGGTCCTCCCCGCCGACGGTCAAGTGGCTGAGGACATCGACGCAGTCCGCCAAGCGATGATCGGCATCGCCGAGTGGCCAGCCAACTCCTTCTCCACCTGGCCGCAGTACCGCAGCGTGCTCACCCAGGCGACCACCGACCTACAGGCCAGCTGCCAGGACGCGGGCGTCGTCGACATCCTCAACCAGAACTAGTGCTCCGCGCGCTCGCCGGTTCTGTCACACGCGCCTCGTACGTTGCGGGGCATGGCTGAGTTGTCCGCCGACGAGCTGCTGATGCTGCAGTTCGAGCAGCGCTGGTGGAAGCGCTCGGGGGCGAAGGACGTGGAGATCCGCAACCGGTTCGGCCTCACCCCGGTGGCCTACTACCAGCGGCTGAACGCGCTGATCGACCGGCGGGGGGCCATGGCGACGGCGCCCCTGATCGTGAACCGGCTCCGGCGGCAGCGCGCCGCCCGCGGTTGGAAGCTGGGCTATCAGGACCGGGCGGTGTAGTTTCCCCGGACACCGCGGGGGCTGGCCCCGTAGCTATACGGGGGTACTGCCGTGGGGTTCACCCGCAAGATGATGTCGCTCGGGTCGGCTGGGCTGGTCGACTTCCGCTCCGACAAGGAACGGACCGCGGCCTACACGCAGCGGGCCCGCCGTGAGTCGATCAAGCAGACGAAGCTGATGCAGCAGGAACTTGAGCTCCAGCGCCAGGCGTTCGCCCAGCAGCAACAGATGCTGGCTCAACAGCAGTACGCGGTCCCCGCGGCTCCGCAGGCTCCTCCGGCGGGCTGGTACCCCGACGGCATCGATGCGTCGCTGGTGCGCTGGTGGGACGGCGTTCAGTGGACGGCGCACGTCCAGCCTCGGCAGTGACTCGATGACGTATCCGCCGGGCGGGCAACCGCCAGGTCCCTACGGGCCCCCGCCGGGCTGGCAGCCACCGCAGCAGCCGTACCAGGGGCAGCAGCCGCCGCCGTACATGCCGCCGCCGTATCAGCAGCCGGCTTACCTCCAGCAGCCGCCGCCGTACCAGCAGAGACCCCCCTACCAGCAGCCGCCTGGCTCGCAGTTCCCTGCCGGTCCTCCGCGGCCCTCTGCTGGCGGAGGCAAGGGCGGCGTCATCATCGGCATCGTCCTGGTGTTGTTCGTCGTCGGCCTGATCTCCCGAGCGTTCGGGAGCGACGACGACGAGGGCTCACGCCCGGGCTCGGGCGGCGGAGGTGGCGGCGACGTCAACTTCACGATGCCCTCCGTGGTCGGGATGGAGCTGCAGTTCGCGCAGGACCTCATGCAGGACAACGGCGTCTTCTACAGCACGTCGCACGACCTGCAGGGATCCCGCAACCAGGTGGTGGACTCCAACTGGGTGGTGTGCACGCAGAACCCCGCGGCCGGAACGCAGGTGACCGGATCCGCTGAAGGCGTCATCGACTTCGGGGTCGTGAAGCGCGGCGAGATCTGCCCGTAGCCATCAACGACGAAGAGCCCCGCCGTCACCCGTGAGGGCGACGACGGGGCTCTGCCGTGTCGGGACGATGGTGCGGGTGACCTACCGGGCGGTGACGGCGCTGCCGTACGAGCACCACGAGCGGGCGACCGCCGGCCTGCGCGCCGAGCTCCGCCACCAGGTGCTCGCCGAGGCGGGCGCCGACGCGCTGCCTGACTGGACGACGCTGACGGTGACCGGGGCGGCCCGGCAGCCGGACGCCCGCGGGAACGCGTGGTGGGTCTACACGGCGACGGTGACTCTGTGGCCAGCAGCCCGCTGCAACTGAGCGCCGCCCCCTTGATCCAGCTCATTGGTCCGCGTCTATAGAACGGACAGCTCTCGTTCGGTAACGGTTGGCTAACCACCCCTTGCCCAGGTCGCCACTCTCTGCATCCTTGCGTTCACCCAAAGTCACTGTCATGGTGCTGACCAGCTCTTGTCGGGACGGACCTAAGCCCGGCGGGGGTGCCCCATCCCTTCAACGGACGAGGTTCCTGTGTCAGTACCAGTGCTTGGCCCGACCGTCGATGGACCTGCAAGCGGCGCCCATCGGAAGGGCCGACTGCCCGGCCTGGCGCGGCTTGCGGTCCCCCTGCTGTTGATGGCGCCGCTGCTGATGGCGACGTCACCGGCGCAGGCCGAATCGGGCGCCATGGTGACGCCCGTGACATCCACCCTCATCACCGGCATCCACGGACACCACTGCGGCTACAACGACACCCATAGAGGAACCGACTTCGCAGCTCCGTCGGGGCGTCAGGTGTACGCCGCCTACGACGGGCACGTGGACCTGAGAAGTGGCTCAAGCGGTTACGGCACCCACATCGTCCTCTCGCACCCCAACGGCTACTCCACCCTGTACGGGCATCTCAGCGGCTACGCGGTCGGAGAGGGCCAGCATGTGGCTCGAGGGACCGTGATCGGCTACGTCGGAAGCACTGGAGACTCCAGCGGGCCGCACCTGCACTTCGAGATTCGGCGCAACGGCGCCTCGCTGAATGTCCTCAACAGCCAGTTCCCGTGCCGGGCCACGAGTACCGCGCTCGCGCCAATCACGTGGAGCCCGGATCTGCCGGCGAGCAGCACCCCACCGCCGACCGCTCCGCCCCCGCCCGCTCCGGCGCCCATCGCGCCGCGGATCGGCATTTTGGACGGAGCCGGAACCTTCTTCGCGAAGGACGGCGGCCTGGACGCGCCCTGGGTCAACACCTCCGGCGGCGGTACGGCGATGGCCGTCGACGGTGACCGGATCGGGATGATCGACGGCGCGGGCAATTTGTGGGTGAAAGACGGTGGCCTCAGCTCCGCCTGGTTCAACGTCCACCCCGGCGTCGCGGCGTTCTCGCTGTCCGGCGACCGCATCGGCATTGTGACGACGGGGGGTGACGCCTACCTCCAGGATGGCTCACTCTCCGGCGCATGGCAGTTCTTGGCGCACGATGCTGACAACATCACGCTGGCGGCCGAGCGGATCGGGCTGATCGACGGCAGCGGCATCGTCTTCGTCAAGGAGGGGTCGCCGGACGCCCCGTGGACCACCCAGGCCCACGACGTTCGGCAGCTCGTCATGACAGATAGCCGAATCGGCATCGTGACCGAGGACGACGTGGCATTCGTCAAGGAAGGCGACCTCTACGCCCCTTGGGTCGAGCAGTCGGGCAGCATCGTCCAGATGTCGATCAGCGGTAACAGGATCGCCGTCCTGGACACCAACACCATCGCTCACGTGCGCGACGGCGGTCTGCAGTCCCCCTGGACGCAGATGGGCAACCAGATCAGCCGAGTCGAGGTAACTGCCACCCGGGTCGGAATCATCCGCAACGGTGAGGCATGGGTGAAGGAGGGTGACCTCAACGGCGCTTGGCACGTCATGGCGCACAACGTCACCGGCCTCTCGCTGAGCTGACCAAGCGGAGTCCCGCTCGTTGGCATCGGCCAGCGAGCGGGACTTCGCCGTTCCTAGGGCACTCTTGCGAGAGTCCGCCGGGACGAAAGCTGCAACGTAGCGCCCCCTATGTCGCGGCGGCCCGAGTCCCGGTCGATAGCTTCCGCCCATGTCAGGCGCCACGGGGATCCAGATCGCCACTCTTGTTGTGGCGGGGGGAGCTGCCGTCCTCGCGTTGCTCAGCGCAGTACTCACTGCCGTTTTGAATCGTCGCGCCGCGACGGCGTCATGGCGACGGGATGAGCTCGCCGAGAAGTACACCGCGGCGGTGGAGTCGCTTTCGACGATTGCTCGTCTCGTCGCTCAGGACTACGGCGAGGCGCTGCGAGCCGCGCCTATGGACTGGGAGGCCCTTGATCGCGCGCGATCGGCTGTCACAGCCGCCATCTTCGAGGCCAGCAAGGCACGGCTGCGTGCCAGAGTGGTCGCTCACCGGGAGGCGCTCAACGCGTTGGAGGAGTGCGCGCTTTGGATCAGCTCGCATCTCCATGGCCTGATGCCAATCCCCGGGAACGACGGCCTGAGCCCGGCGGCCGCTGAGGATCGCGCTCAGGCAACGCGCCTCCTCGGAGCCTGGGTCAACCTCACGACGATCGCGATGCGTCGCGACCTGGGCCTTATTCGGCGTCGTCGCTACCGCACCGCCAAGAGGCTCTTGGTCGCCGCCCTCGACGAACCGGACGAGCTGACCTGGGGAGAGGCGGAGCTGAGTGCCACGCTGCAGCGGTACTGGGTCAACCCGAATGGCAACAAGCTGCTCCAGCCTCGATCCGTGATGGCGGAACTCCAGCAGGACCATTCAACCCTGCACGAGCCGCCGGCAGCGGCCGTGTTCTGGTCCCAAGGGGGTCGGCACACAGTCGGCGTGGCGGACGATCTAACGGCTCAGGAACGCCTCTACGCGCTGCGGTGGACCCTTGACGTCATCCGTGATGGAGCCGTCTCAGTCGGCTGGATCAGCCACAAGAACGGACAGCTGTGGGTACTTCGCGATGACGACATCCCGCGTCAGGATGCGGAGGATCGCCGCGCCGGGGGGCGGGAGGTCTGAGTTACTCGGCCCTAGTGGCTACGCCCTGGCGACGCAGCGCTGGAAGAACGCCAGCGCATCTGAGGGCTGGAAGTGGGACTGGTCGCCGTGCTCGCCGCTGGCGGTGATGACGGTCGCCTCGGGGGCGAGGGTCGCGACCTTGGCGGCGAACAGGTCGGTGTTCGTGGCCTTCGGGACGAGCGTGTCGGCTGGGCTGGCGTAGAACCGCATGGGCACGCCGCGGAAGGCGCCGGCGTCCATGAGGTTGGGGTCGTGGCCGGCGGTCTTGGCGGCGTACTCGCCGTCGTTGGCCAGGCTGTAGGCGTTGCGCACCTGCTGGGTGAAGCCGCCGTCGAACATGCTGCGCAGGTTGGTGACCGGGTAGACGCCGAGCCAGCCGACGACGCCGGGGATGCGCCGCTCGGCCAGGGCCAGCAGCGAGGACAGGCCGCCCATGCTCTGGCCCATGAGGATGACCGGGCCGACGGCGTGCCGGGCGAGGATGTACCGGTAGAGGTCGACGAGGTCGTCGACGCTGGCCTGGTTGCCCCAGTTGATGCCGTGCTGGTCGGAGGAGGCGACGGCGAAGCCGTTGGTGACCAGGGACCGGTAGATGCCGCCGCCGCCGTCGGAGGTGGGTGCGGTGGCGGTCTGCCCGGAGCCGTGGGCGTAGAGCACCAGCGGCACGGGGATACGGGAGTCGTAGTCCCTGGGCAGGGCGATGCGGATGTTCTGCCCGCTGACGGCTGGCAGGCCGTGGAACACCGACGGGGCCGCGGCCTCCAGGGTGCGGGTGGGGCTGGTCACCAGGGCGCCGCGGGTGGTGACCGGCCCGATGGTCGAGCCGTTGGCGCCGGGGCCTCGGGTGTCGGAGTTGCTCGACCGCGTGCGTGACCGGGATCCGCTATTCCTTGAACAGTTGGTCCTTCGATTGCTGACCGCTATGGGATATGGCGGACGCGCTGGCGCAGCCGAGCACCTGGGGCGAGGAGGCGATCAAGGGCTCGACGGAGTGATTCGCCAAGACGCTCTCGGGCTTGACCGCGTTTACGTCCAAGCCAAGCGATACAGCAGTGAGCACGCCGTCGGACGGCCGGAGATTCAAGCCTTTGTCGGTGCGCTACATGGAGCGCAGGCTGACCGAGGAGTGTTCATCTCGACCAGTCGGTTTACTGCTGAGGCAAGGGATTACGCCGAGCGCGTTCCAGCTCGACTCGTCCTCATCGATGGACAGCGACTGTCCGAGTTGATGGTGCTTCACAACGTCGGAGTCCAAGATGAGGAGTCCTTCACGCTCAAGCGCATAGACGAGGACTTCTTCGACAGCCTTTGACGACAGCCGGAGTGCCAGGGGGAGGGGGATCCCGCTGGTGGCCGCTCCACCGGGGCGCATAGCAGCAACATGCCACCTGGATGCACTGAGACCTCGGTTTCGCAACGAGTCCGACCGGTTCGCTAACCTCCGGCGACACACACGGGGGACAACGGGGGAACTTCGGTGGCTCAGCGGCGCGCGCAACAGCAGCAGGGGAAGGGCGGGTGCCTCGGCGTCCTCTTCTTGGTCCTTCTCCCGATCTGCCTGATCGCGCAGTGCATCAACCCTGACGACGACTCGTCCGACCCGCTCAATGATCCCTTGCCGGTCGTCTCCACTGCGGCGCCGCAGCCGCTCGCCACGTTGCCCCAGACGACTACGGCAGCACCGACCAGCTCCTACGTGCCTCCTCCGCCCACGACGTCCACCCCGCCGCCTCCGCCTCCCACGACACAGGCCGCGCCGCCCCCTCCGCCGCCGACGGTCGACTCTGGTCCGCGCCGGGGCGTCACACCGGGAGCCTTCTGCAGCCCCCAGGGATCCCTGGGCGTCACTGACACGGGCCGGTCGATGGTCTGCCGCAGCGAGGCAGGCGATCGAGCCCGCTGGCGGGCTGCCTAGTCCAGTGCTGGCCTGACCGGCACGATGTCGACCCCGATAACGGGCTGAGGTCCCGGCGGCGGAGGCGGCATCCGGTATCGGCGCCGGTAGTCGGCCCATGCCTCCCGGCGGGCAGTTCCGGCGATCTCTCCCAGCACCGTGTCGGCGTGAGTGCTGCCCCAGGTGTCTCGGCCGAGCTGGAAGTGGCCCATGCTGCCGCCCATCTCGCGTAGCCACTCGGCGGCCTCGTCGGAGTACGGGGCGGCCATGACCGCCCGCACCTCGTCGTCCAGCCCGTCGGCTAGCCAGTCGGAGTCGGGGCTGTCCGTCAGGCGGGGCAGCTCCTCCCCGCCTGGCGTGCGCCGTCGTGGGCGGCTCACGCGGGCTCACCGCGATCGGCCCTGACCCGGTCCCAGCGGACTTGGGCGGCTTTGCGCTTCATCTGCGTGACGTGGAGAGGTGCGGCCCTCGGGGCGTCCTCCTCGACCTCCATGAGCCCGAGCTGTCGCAGCAGCGTGCCCAGCACCTTCCGGTGTCCGCGCACCTCGCCGAACCGCCGACCATCTCGCCGCCCTCGCGCCCGGCGCCGCGGTGGTCATCAAGACCAGCGGCGACTTCGGCCGGCCCCGCCGCTCGGCGGGCACCGTCGTCCGCACCTCGGGATCGCAGATTGTCCTGTCCTGCTGCAGCCCGCGAGGCGTGAAGTACCGGCACGACTTCGGTCGTCGGAAGGGCGTTTGAGTCGGTGGCGGCCAGCAATCCGAGCTGGTCCAGCTTGAGCTGTCCGAGACGGTGCCGACGGATCAGAAACGACGATTTTTGGGTTTCGACGCTGCAAAGCGGCAGCGGGCGCGCGATCGAACCGATGTCGAGAAGCTGCGCCGCCTCCAGGCGGCCATCAGCCGTTGCCTTGAGGCCAGCGGAGCGCCATAGGCGTAGGGCCCCGATTCACGGACCTGACGGTGCAGGACTTTGGGTCAACTCGCGCATGTAGGCGCTGGTGAGGCCAAGAAATAGCAGCCCAAGCGCTCCGCCTCCAAAGATTGGGAAGGCGATGAGCCGCTGCGTGGTCACGCGGCTATCGCACTGCGTGACGTAGTCGCTGTTGCCCACCCGCCCTGCGTAGGCGTCCCTCATGTCGCTGCTGTAGTCGGCTAGCTCGGCGTCCGAAATGGCGCCGGAGTCGCCCGTCCCCAGGGCGCTACCGCAGTTGACGTCCTCGCCTGCCGAGGTCGGTAGGAACGCCAGGACCGCGCCTAGCACCAACACGATTGCAGCGATAACCGCTAGTGCACCTCGGGTGTTCACGACGCTAGAGACTAGTGTCCCGGTAGAACCAGGCGGAGCTATCTCCGTCCGCGTCGCTCCAATAGGTTATAGAGGTCTGATCAACGACCGGTGCTGGCCGGGCGAGCGGAGCTGCTGGCGGCTCTGCGACCACGGCTTCGGCTGACGGGCGGCGGTCACCTGGCGCCAACAGCACGAGCACGGGCTGGGTCGACACCTCGGGAGCGTGCAGCCACAGCGGGTCCGTTCCATCGAGTGACTGCGGCTTCGCGGACCTCACCGATTGTTCCCGCTGCCTCCTCTGCATGGGCTAACGAAGGGGCATCCCGGGCGGGGTGCCCGGGATGCCGCTGGCGACAAGCTCGTGAGCGAGCGCCGCACCGAGTGGGGTTCGATGTCGGTGCCTCAGGCAGCGGGTAAGCGTCGAGCGGATCAGCAGCCGCTCGAATGCTCGCGCGCGACCTCGACGAGGCTGGCTGCATCGCTGGTCTCAAAGCCGGCCTCGACTAGTACGGCCACAACCCGAGACGGGTCCCACTCGGCGAGACCCACCGCTCCGCAGATCTGACCACCCAGTGACAGCCAGGTGTCGCTGTCGGACCCGTAACGGAAGTACTCACGGTCCTCAACAAGGGCCACAAAGGCAGTTTCCTGGTCCGGCGCAATTCGATAGAAGGCGCTTGTAGTTGCCTCAAGTTCCTGATTGGCCGCCTCCGCCGCTCCGGTGCGGTCAATCATCTCCGGCGTCTCGACGCTTGTTGCCTCGGCCTCGCCACTTGACTGAGCGGCGGTGTCGTCAGTCGCCTTGGAGTCGCCGCCGCAGGCTGTCAGCACAAGCGCGCTCGCGGCGAGCAGCCCGGCCAGAGTTCGTCGCATGTCGTGTCCCCGTCCATAGGTGTTGAGTCGTAGTGGGTTAACGGCACACTGCGGGGTCACCTAAAGCCGTCGGTGGCTGTATCAGCCGCACTCCTAGCCCGTTTGAGTTACACTCACAGCTCAGCGCCCCCGCGACTTAGGCAGGCGCAGCCGGATCGGGTGCGGCTTCCGGAATGACGATCGGCGCCTCACTCGTGCCGATACTCCGAGGGGTCACAGCCGGGAGTGTTGGGGGTGGCGCCTGGCGCGCTGCACCAGGTCGGGCGCTCCGGCAGCGGCGGGTCGCCTGTCCACGCCACATAGGAATGCAAGCCCTCCGATCAGCAAGATGGCGATTACGAGCGCCGGTCCCCACGTAATTTTTCTGCTTCGATCCCTCCGCGCCATAGCGCCGAACGTAGCGAGGAGCGGCGCCCCCGGGGCTGTGTGCTCGACCCAGAGGGGCCGTCGTGTTGTTGCTAGTACCCGCTAGCCGTTAGTCCGACTCGGCGGTGTCTGCGGCGTTCAGCACTGCCTGCGCGAGAGCTCGAGCCTCGGCGACCGTGAGGTCCACCTGCCAGTCGCTGTTGTGGCTTCCCCAAGTGCCGAACAGAGAGGCGCCTCGGGGAAGGTTGTCCAGCTCGGAGAACTGCGGGGCGACGCAGGCGATGTTGTACCGAGGCGGCTCGATCCCGAGGACGTCAGGAACGAGTCCGCCTGTCGTGACGGAGGCCCACTGATCCCCGTGGTGGTCACCTAGGCAGGGGTCCCCGTCGGTGCACCAGGAGGGGCAGGTGAAGGCGGAAACTCTGCGGGGGGCGGTGCTGGTCATGGTGGCGTCTCCTCTCATGCCCCGGCCTGTCCAGTAGCACAGGGAGACCCTGACGGTTGCGGTCCCGGTCGTGTTCCTCGTGCTGCCGGTGACCGTCCTGTTCGCCTAGTGCTGCTTTCAGGACTACTTGCCCGTCAGGAGCATGCCGCCGCTGCGTTGGCGCGGTAACTCACGCCGGGTCGGCGGGACGAGAACCGGCGAGAACCGAGACCCCAACGGCACCGCAACCGACCACTGTGGTTCACTGCCCCCTTATGGGGGCCGTCGTTTGGGTGCGGGACGCACGGGAGGACCTTCTCGGCATCCTTGATCCGACCGTGAAGGCCGAGATCATAGACATTGCCGAGCGGGAGCTCATCCAGCCGCCAGCAGACTCGGCCCTTGAGAGGGCGATGCGCCTCGAGGATCGGCCCGTTTTCGTGAGGCGAGCGGTCTATCGAGCGGATTTGACGAGCTACCTCGATTACAGCCTCGAGGGCGGCGACGGTTTCCCCAATCAAGCCTGGGACTACGTGCTGGTTTATCGTCTACTCACGCTGGACGAATTGATTAAGTTCAGACGCAGGCGCTGCTTCGTTGTCCTGCGGGTTCTGCACAATCGGAATGCAGATCCACCTGCCGGACCCTCGCGCGCGCTTCCAGCGGGCGACTGAGACGCGTCGCCCCCTCGCCCTAGACCTCTCGGTCCGGGTACTTGGGAAGCGTCACGCCGACCTCTTCTGCGACCGCCGCGGTGTCTTCAACTTCGCTCAGCGTGTGCTCACCCAACAGCTGGCCGCGATGTTCAGCGCTCATTAGAACCTTCGCGGCCATCTCCGCCTCGATCTGCCCCGAAGAGACCGGCGAGATAACAGCAACGAAGCGGCCCCGTCGGGTGATTAAGGCCGGCTTTCCGCTCTCGTTGATCTCGCGAATAACGTCGGCAGTGTGCTGATTTAGCTCACGCATCGTGTACAGCTTGTCCTGATGGATGGAGCTGTCCGACTGCGGCTTCACACTTCCTCCAGCCTGTTGCCAACATGAGCCCAACGCCTGCGTTGACTCAAGTCACCGAGAGTACTACGCATGTAGTACATGGAGCAAGGGGCGCCCCGACATGCCTGGTGCTGAGCAGGATCCTGCCATGACCGTCGAGCCTGGTGCTTCCGGGCGCGGACCTGCCGGTGCCTTCGAGCAGCTGCGGGACACGGTCAAGTGGCTCATGACGGCAGGGGCCGCCTTGACGACAGTCCTGGTCGCCGGCCTGCAACTCAGGGACATCACTGACGTGCTTGGAAGCGCGAGCACAGAGCGGCGCGCCCTCGCTCTGACGTCAGTGGGCGTGGCGCTTGTCTTAGTCCTATCTGTCGTCGCGGCCTGCGCCAGGATCCTATCTACGCCTCGGCGGAGCATTCGGGATCTAGCCGATAGGGAACTCAAGGCTGGCGGCAGTCCGCTTATCGTTCGACTAAGTCCACTATCTGACCGGCTTGTGCAGTCCATACTCGAGCGCCGGACATATCTCCTCGTCGGCTTCAACACAATCGGCGACTTTTATAGTAGCTATCAAGTTCATCTACAGTCGCCGAACGTCGACCCAGCCAATCGCACGGCTGCCGTCAACATGGAGAGGGCCGTCGAACGAGTCGAGGATTGGGCACAGTTCCTTGATGCACATCTCCGCTTCAGGCGGCTCACCCGCTGGTTTTGGCCAGGCGGTCTCCTGCTCGCGACGGCGTTGGTGACGCTCACTGCGACGACAGCCGTGCAGTCCGACTCCAGCGTCGTCGTCGACGATGCCGTAGCGGTCACGGTCTATCTGCGCTCTACACCTAGCGAACTGGGCTTTCCCGCTACCTGCCGAGAGACACAGCTGGAGGGGTTTGCCATCGGCGGCACGTTCGAGAACCCCACCCTTTCCATCCCGGGGCCGCCATCGTGCGGCCCCCTAACGCTGAGCCTCACCTCAGGCCAGGTCGTTGTCGTTCCGCTTCCGTGATGGGGGAGCCAGGCGAGCCGAGACTGCGGTTCGAAGCCGGTGGAATCGCGGTGGCGCGCCGTCCATTGACAACTGCTTCGTTACTTCCTGTCACGAAGATGCCGCTGGGGAGAGAGACGGAACGGTCGCGGGGCCGAGCAGGACGGGGTCTCTAAAGGATCTTGCTCCGGACTGCCCGGCCAGTTCAGCGGCGGGCGTCGGGACTGCGTTGAGCGCTAGGAGGGCGAGTCCGACAGGATTCCATCCGTGACCACGGGGGCCCGGACAAGTACGCCGTCTATCAGTTGCTGACGACACGTGGATGTCGAAGGACGCGCTGGTGTGGCAGACGCCAGGGCTCGCAACGGCTGCGCAGGCCTTCCTGCTGACGATCGGCTTAGCGGGCGACACTTCACGCCTCGGCCGTGGCATCGCAGCGGTGCTCGGCGTCGCGCTGGCCTACGTGACATGCCAGGTCATGGCCCGACATCGCTACTTCCGTCGCCTCGACGAGTGGCAGTTACGGAGGCTTGAGATGCAGCTTGAACTGCTGAAGATCTCCTACCACGGGTTCGGTCCAGAGGCCGAGGCCTTCGCTGGTAGGACCTTTCTGGCTACTCGCAACAGCTACCACACGTGGCAGGCGGGGTCAGGTCTCATTGGCCTCGCACACCTGCTCATCTTGGTCCTTGTTTTCGGGTGGCCTCAGGTCTTGAGCGGCGGCTAAGAGCACAGGCAGTCCCGCGCTCGCCGAGCCAGCTTCCGACCGAGGGACAACAACGACACCACGCCGGCGAGGCCCACCAGACCCTGGTTTGGGAGCGGCGCCGCCCGAGTGTCGAGCGGCGCCCTACCTCCTCTGTCCTCGCCCGACGACGACATATCCGATCGATGAAGCCCCCCTCCGCCGGGGAGGGAACGGGACAGGGCGCGCTGTCCACGAGCCGGGGTTCCTGACTGAGCGGACACCGCCGATGTATGTGGCGTGAAGCGAGGGATAGCTGGGTCAGCGGTCGCCATCGTCGCCTTGACTGGGTGCGGTGGTGAGGCCGAAGCGACGGCTTCGGCCGACTGCTTGACCGTCCCGCCTGAGGTCATGACGGCAATCGCAGAGGGAGCGCCCGACGGCAGCAGCTTTGTCGCCCACCAGGCCGCGGCCGTCCTCGGCACGGGCAGCGAGGTCTACTTCGTGGCCATGCAGTTCGAGGCGTTGGGCGAGACGGACATGACCGGAGTTTGGTCGACGACCTCCATAACGGCGAACGAGACGGCGACCGTGATCAGCGTCGACGGCTTCGCCAAGCAGTTCACCGGCTGGCCGGACGCCGAGCAGGCCTTCAACATTTCGCCGAGTCACCCGTCGGCGAGCGAAGCCACGGACTGTCTCGACTGATGCAAAGACGGCGCTAGAACGTCGGCGGCTGCAGCCCATAGGACGCCGTGCGTCGGCGCCGCCGACCTTCGCGAACGCGGTCGGGTAGCGCCCGGCGGTGAACCCGGCGTATCCGTAGCCGACGATCAGGATGCCGAGGCTGGCGGCGTACGGCTGCTCGAAGTCGAGGAACGTCGACATGCCCGAGTCCTCGAACAGCAGCGCCTGCCGGTTGTCGTACACAATCACCGCGTCCTCGGCGGTGCCCGCGCCGAGGTTGGTCGGGAGTGCGCTCGAGGTGACGACGGGCAGGCCGTGCAGAAACCCGACGATCGTCATGCCCGCGTCGTCGTCGCCGCCGCCGTACGCTCCCGGGGCGCCGTCGCTAACTCATCCGGTAAGCGATCTTTCGATCATCAGGTCGGGACACAGATAGTGCGCCGCCGCGTCGAGCACCGCAGCAGCCTCCTCGCGGCTGTAGCCCTGATTGACGACCGTCGTCTTAGCGAAAGCCGCAGCACCGGAATCGGCACTGTAGGGGCTGAACGGGTCGTACATCCAGAACGTCGTGCAGGCGCCGCCGCCAATGGCATACGCAACCCCGGGGTTGATGTAGGAGACACCGGCGGCATCCAGCGCGTCGAGATACGCCTGACTTTCACCCAGCACGTTCAGCGGTGGGATTGTGGGCCTGTCGAAGCTAGGTCGCGCCCAAGTCGACGGCCCCGCGGTCGAGGTCGCGGGTAGCGGGGTGCTGGACGCAGCGGCAGGCGTGGCCGGCTGACGAAGAGCGAAGAGCGCGAAGCCTGAGAAGGCAAGGACGCCAACGATGACGCTTCCGAGGAGGACAGCCAGCACGATGATCGTGTAGCCGCGCCGCCCCGGCGAAACGTCAACGCGGTCCTCTCTCATGATGGCAACGATGGGAAGCGGCGCCACAGCCATCAAGGCATGTCCTCCTATCGGGGCGCTTGGCCGCCTGCGACGCCTGCGACGACTCTGACCCGCTCCGGCGGCACGGACGTCATGTGCCGCCCCGGCCCGTACTCGTGCTGCCGTCGCCAGGTAACCGCGGCCCGCCAGCCGAAGCCGTCGTCGCAGAGCCGCCAGCAGCTCTGCTCACCCGGCCACCACTCCCCGTTTCTCGACGAGGACGTCACGGGGCGGGTCGAACCGGCGTTCCTCGAGCAGGCGGATGGGCACGGCCT
The DNA here is from genome assembly GCF_019799925.1 of Blastococcus sp. CPCC 205250. Taxonomy (GTDB): domain Bacteria; phylum Actinomycetota; class Actinomycetes; order Mycobacteriales; family Geodermatophilaceae; genus Trujillonella. The sequence goes on from NZ_JABGCG010000001.1 coordinate 559,546, forward strand.
CGGGTCTAACCACAAGAGCTGGCGGACACGCTGGTTGACTCGAACATGCGACCGAAAGCGATGCAGCCGTGGCCGCGTAGTCGCTCGCTCGGGCGATATGCCGATACGGGGCGGTCCGCCATCCTCACCGGCGTGTACTTCGCAGCCCGAACGGCGATGCCCTACCTCAATGAGATGCGGGCAGTAGCGCTGACCCGGGTCTTCAGCCCACCAAGTGTTCAGTGACACGATGCCGAGCTTCCTACATCGATCCCCACTATCGGGTAGCGCTGGCGCGCGCCGCGCCCACCCGGACGTAGCGGAACATCATCATGGCGTCCGAGTTGCAGCCGACGCAGATGGGGACCACGTAGGTGCTGAAGGGTTGGAAGGCCGCACGAGACCAGCGTCGGCAACTGGAGCGCGAGGTCGCGGACCGGCGACGCGTGGAGGCGCTTCAGAAAGAGCGAGAGAGGGCGCGGGCATCATTGCTCGCTGTTCAGGCGGCAGGCGAACGAAGACTGCAGGAGAACAAGCGGCAGGTAGAGAAGCAGAGGGAGGTCCTCGAAGCCGAGCTTCAAAAGTACCGAAAAAGCCTCCGGCCGCGAGACGTTACCGTCGACGAGTCGGTCGCCTTCTGGCTTAAAAGATTAAGCTTTCCTTCGGAGTCATGGAATGGGGTCCCCCTTCAAGACCCTCGCCCCGTGATTCGGCCAGCGCTTGTCAAGGTGGTGAAGAAGCTGATCCGTCCGGGCGAGCAAGTCATTCACCTTGAGACTTTCGATGTCACCCGAGGGCAGGTCCGGGTTAGCAGCGGGCGCCCCACCGCGTACTACTCCGTCTTCGTCTTCGTCACAGATCTTGGCTTCCTCGTGAGTCCCGACCAGGGGGCTCCTTACCGGGTGGACCGGGCTGAAGCGCGGGTCGTGCTCGACCTGGGCCTCGACAACCCGGAGATCGGCCCTCGGCCGCCACGCCTTCAGCTGCCCTTGGCCGGTGGCGACTCCTGGTCTCGGAACATGCTGTTGGCTGTCTGGCTGCAACAGCAGATGCAAGAGGAGAAGAAGCACCCGGCTAGGGCACAGACTGGACGGGCTCGTCCGCGGCCTCAGCTGATCCGGGACTTCAATGACTCTGAGCGGGTCGCGGCGGAGTGGATGAGGTACTTCGGCTATTCCAATGTGGGGGTCATGCCCGTCGGGCCGGACGGCGGAGTCGACGTGTACAGCGATGAGGCGCTGGCTCAGGTGAAGGCTCAGGCCAGTCCAACCACGCGACCCCAGGTTCAGCAGCACCTCGGGGTTTGCCGGGCGCAGGGCAAGGAGCCAGTCTTCTTCTCCCTGGCCGGCTACACCCCCGGTGCCGTCGACTGGGCGGACGCCAACGGCATGGTCTTGTTCTTGTTCGATCGGCAGGGCATACCTGCGGCCGCCAACAGTGCTGCTCACATCGTCATGGAGCGTGCCGGGGCCTCATGACGCGCGCGCTCTGGTGGACGACCCGATCCGTTGCCGCCTGCCCGAGGGCGCCGTGGCCAGCAGGCACCAGGGTGGAACGGGTCGGCCGCGACCGGCAGTCAGGATCGCTGTGTTCCGGACTAGTGCGCCAAACTCAGGCGTCGCTGTCCCACTTCCACTGAAGGGCTGCCGCGCTGGGGGCCCTCAGCAAGCTACCTACGTCCGGCTTCGTGATGTGGCTATCTGCTCCGCTGTACCGCCGCGCGGTCCAGGCCCCAGTTTCAGGGTGCAGTCTCAACTTGCCCAGATCGAAGAGCCGATGGTGATTGCGGCACATGGGTAGGCCGTTCCACCACTCGTCATCGGCGTAGCCCTCGTCGATGATGTGGGCTGCTTCGAGCAGGTCCTCGTCCGTGACGTCGCACGCACTGCAGGCGATGCGCCCCTCAGCGTCTCGCTGGGCATGGAAGACCTTCGCTCGGAACGCCGCGTTGCTCGGCCGGGTCAGTTGCTGAGTCGTTCGCACGCGGCGGCTTCGTCGGTCTTCGGCGATGGCCACGTTGGAGGGCGCTGGGGGAAGTTCGCCGACGAGCGGAGAACCTAGCAAGACCTCGAGGACTCGCTCGCCGCGTCCAAGCTCATCCAGGAACTTGCCGCGAAAGTTGAACCCTGCCTCGAAATCAGCGTTGAACCGCTGCAACGTCTCCACGTAGGGCCGTGGGGGGATCTCTATGAAGGGCTCGAACACGACTGTGTTGCGGAAAGACCCCGCCGGTTGCTCAATCCAACTCCGCTGGTTAACGGCGTAGGCGATCTCGGGTTCTCCGGGGTAGGTGGCAAGCACCCGATAAAGCCGGCGCAGTACAGCGCCCGGCTCCACACGCAGCGCCACGTCGCCGGGCTGCGGTCCCCGACGGTCACTGAACACCGTCCGGTCCTTGAATCCCCACGCGTGCCCGACTGTGCTCAACTCCAGGGGAACCCCGTCCGCGAGAAGCCGACCACGGATGGGCTCCAACGAGCGCACGACGTCAAGCGCGAAGCTCGCGTTGGTCAGGGCGTCGCCAGCCTGGGCCGACATCTGGAAAAGTCGCACGCTTCAGCTTTACAGGTCGTCGTGCTTTGTCGCCTTGCCACGCGCCAGGCTCACGGGATAGCGGTGCTCGTTCCGGTCGACCTTGGCTTGGCTGACACCCAGCAGGTCCACTCCGAGGACGTCGGCGAGCCGGACGAGGTAGATGAGCACGTCGGCTACTTCGTCCTCAACCTTGGAGCGTTCCGTAGGGTTGGTCATGATGCCGCGACTCTGCTCTGGGGTCAGCCACTGAAAGAGGGCCGTGAGCTCGCCTACCTCGCCGCTCAGCGCCATGACGAGGTTCTTCGGATCGTGAAACTGCAACCAGTCGCGCACCTCTGCGAACTGGTGAACCCGCGCCACCAACTGGGCCAAGGTCGGCTCCGGGTCGGGATCTGTTGCCACGTGCCATACCGTAGGTCTCCAGCCGTGCGACGACTCCCTGGGACAGGCTGGATCACAGGGGCGTCAGATGTGGGTGGACGGCGCCAGTCAAGGCCCTGACCGCCGAGCAGCCGGTCGCAGAGGCTTCTCACCGGGTCCCCTTGTGCTAAGAACGCGCCTGCCGGACCAGTGAGCGTCGGCACGAGCGGGGGGGCCTGCAATGGATCCGTTTCAGCGGCGATCCAATAGGATTCTATCGGCGGTCAACCTGGTTCTGCTCATCGCCGCAATCGCGCTCGGGCCCTCTGTGTTCCTCTTCTCAACGCTCGTGGTCACCTTGGTGCTCACCACCGTTCTCCAAGTGAGTTTTGGTGCTGCGAAGGGGGAAGCGGGTCGCGATACCCGGGAACGAGAGCCGGTCCTCGACGCGAGGCGGCGCTACGTTGCTGAGGAGGGAGCGCTTTCCACTAGTCTCGACGCCCCTCGCAGGCTCCTCCTTGCGCACCTGATCCTTTATCCCAGTCGCTCGCGTCGGCGAGTGAGGGAAACGATCGACATGACCGCCCCCGAGATCAAGAAGCTAGGAGTCATGGAGATCTCGCTCGCGGAGATACCTGATGACGTATTCGAAGTATTGCCAGAGGTCATTCATGTCCCCCTTATGCGCCCGCGGAAAGAGCGGATGGTGACCTCGCTTGAGGTTAAGAACATGTCTGGGCATCTTCTTCCTACTTTAACTAGAGAGGAAGCGCTTATCTGTGAGGTTCAGCTCGCGAGGGATTTATTTATTGAGGCGTTCGGGCTGCCTGTCGACGTCACTAGGTGGCCGGACGGGGTCGGGGGAGCATTCCTCATGACTGTGGAGTCCTTCATGCGCGACCCAACGCTGCCGCTCATGGACCTTCACCAGAGGAATACCTTCAGGCAAGGCATCCTCGATGAGGTGCGAGGAGTCTGGTCTCGGGCAGGCCTCGCGAGCCGCGGTGACGGGGCTAAAGTCGCGGAAGAGACCCTCTGCGAGTTGATTCGGTTAACTTCTACCCGCAGCGTTGTCATAGCCATCGTTCCGAAGGCTCGCCGGGTGATCCTTTCCTACTCGTATCAAATCCCTCACCTGCAAGTCAGGACGCTAGGGCGGACAACCCGCATTTCACGCGCGAAGTCCCTCGCCAGGCGCTTCCTCGGAATCGAGCCGCTTGTCATGTCTACCTCCGTGGAGAAAGCAAAGTCTTGTCAGAGCTACCAACTTCAGCTCATCGCACCGCCCGATACCCGGTTTTATTCAATTGATTTGGTTCGCCGAAGCGATGGCGTCGATAAGATCGTGCGAGTGCCGCAAACTCGCGAGGCAGATGTGGGCGGGGAGCACTTCCGTATCTCGGGACAGGGGACTCGAGTAGGTCATTTCCATAGTCGCCAGCTCGGTCAAGTCGACGCGTTTGCTCACCTGGACGCCCGTCTCATCGAGTCGCCGCCTGGCGCAGTCGGTCGTTCGGTGCTTACGGCTGCCGCGACGGCGGGATTTGTCTTCCTTGGCAGTGTTGTTTCACAACGCGCCTCAGCGCCCATAACATCGGCGGCCTCGGTGGGCCTCATAGTCTCAGCACTGCCGCTAGCCCTGACAGGCGTGGCCTTTGCCACGCGAGGCAGGGCGAGCGATCGCCGCTTTATGTCGCTCTTCGGATATCTGTACGCCTGGTGGATATTCTTCCTGGGCATTGCCGCAGCGGGGCTGCTTGTCTTTGAGGGCGTTGGGGCGAAGGAGCGCTCCCCTCTCGGCTCGTCGCTCTTCGACGTGAGGGATGTCTGGTGGTCGGCTCTGCTCCGGACAGCGCTCGCCAGCCTGCTGATCATCTCCTATGTGCATTTTCTGCGGAGGGTTCGATACCAACGCCTGGTCGACGCCAACGCGCGAGCTGCGGAAGACTTCGAAGGAATGGTGGGAGCGGATGATTAAGTTCTGGCGAGCGCGCGATGAGAAGATTCTGCCGGGTCCGGCCATCATCAGCCATCTAGCTTCGGACGAGCCCGCACCGCCGAGGACCGCACATGGCGCCAGGTTTGTAAGACAGATGGCCAATCGCCTCGAAGCATGGCAGGAAGCCGACGAATCCCTCAGGCGCCTGCATCCGGCAGAGCGCGAGAGGCGCGCTGCCAAATGGGCTCACGGAGAGTGGCAATCTCTCCTGCCTATCATCAAACCGAGCTTGGGGGCTAGTCGTCGGCCCGGCGGTGTCGAGCGTACCGGGGCGCGTAAGCAAGGCATGCTCAACTGGCTGTGGGAAGGTGATCAGCGCCGGGAGGCGCGCTCAAGCGAAGATGGAGATCCGACTGCCGGCTAGAAGTCGTACCGAGGCCTAAAACGGAAGACTTGAAGGATCCAAGTTTATAGACTGCGTCGGAACCGACAGTCTGAATCTCGATCACGAAGTCCTTGCTTATATGGGCGATACGCCGCTCGAGCTGAACGGAATCGTATGCGCCCCCGAGCTTCGCTAGCATCGTCGACCGGGCGAGCGAGCCGCCCGCTTCTCGAAGCAGACGGTACACAGGATCGTGCGGGGTCGCCCTCTTTAGTTCGGGCATGTCGTGCGGTATATTGGAGTGCTCAATTGCGTCGAGGATGACTACCCCCAACGCTTGAGCCATTGGCGGCGGGAATGCACGTCCCAACTGTCGATATTTTTGCAGTCTTACGACCGGCCAGTCGCCAACCCCATGCGTCGTCGAAACCCTGAAGCCGCGCCACCATCGGCACCGTCAGCCTCGGCAACTTCTCAATGGGGTGTGGGCTGTCGAATCCTGGGGCCTCGTCGGCGATGCCCAAGGTATCGACGCCGAGCGCCCGCCAGGCCTGCTTTGCGCGGCTGGGGCCAAGGTCGGGCCCTCCGTGCTTCTTGCTCCCTCTCACCAGCGTGGGGGCGATGTCGTTGGCCAGCCTGACCCAGTCCTCGACATGCGGCCAACCGTTCGCTCCCATGAGGTCACGCAGCGCCTCGCCCACCGTCATGGGGGCATGCGCTCGTTGCGGCCAGTTGAAGAACGGGGCGTCTTGCTCCTGCAGGGCAACGAGCACCAAGCGCGGCCGTAGCTGGGGGACTCCAAAGTCGGAGGCATGAAGGAGTCGCCAGTCGCCCACGTAGCCGGCCGAGGCGAGCCGATCGAGCACATGCTGGCGGTAGGCGGCGAACCGAGGCATCGAGAGACCACGGACGTTCTCCAGCATTAGAGCTCGCGGCCTGACCTCCTCGACGCACAGCTCGACAGCCCAGGCGAAGAGGTCCCTCTCGTCCCCGGCACCCAGCTGCTTGCCGGCGATGGAGAAGGGAGGACAGGGAACACCACCGGCTAGAAGGCTCACGCCCTCGTAGTCGACAGGAGTCCAGAGGCCGCGGTCAGCGACGTCGCCCTCCAGTCGGGACGGTTCTGGCGAAGCGTTTCGCAGGCGTGGCGGTCCAGTTCGACCGCCACTGCGTTCTCGAACCCGGCACGCTCCAGCCCGATGGCCTGGCCACCGGCGCCGGCACAGATTTCGACGACTTGGTGCTGCATGGGGATGGCTCGCGGGGGTTGGGTTGGGGGGATGGGTGGTCTTGAAGGGCTGCCACGGCAGCGCAAAGACGGCCTGTTAGGGCGTGGGTGCATTGCTTAGACCGCCGGAAGCACGAGGGCGGTTCATGCATGCCGGTCAGTGAGCGGGACGCGTTTCGCGCGCTCTCTCTTACGAGAGCAAGGCGCTGTGGCTTCGACTTGTCTTGCTATCCATCGGCGAGCGCGGAGAGCGTGCGGCGAGTAGCTCGCGAACGCACGAGGCTGCGCCCGGGAGTTGTGGCGGCGCCTGTCCTGGGTCGTAACAGCCCGGCCCTGGGGGTATGACCCCTTGCTCTTACGGCGTCGCATCGCCGGTACTTAGCAGCCGAGGTCTTGCCACGGTTCTAAGGCCCACGAACGGACCGCCGACGGGTCCACGGCGGTCGCAGCCGCCCCCAGTCCGAGGGATCTCCTGTTCTTCCATCGCCAAGACGTAGAGGTTCTCCACGTAGGGTTTGGTAGACGGACATGGATCTCCCGTCGCCGATCTGGTGAACTTGAAAGGAATTGCAATGGGCGGTGTCTCAGGGGGTAAGAAGCCTTGCCCCTACTGCGGTGAAGCCGTCAGTCAGTCAGCCGAAAAGTGCATCTTCTGTCGTTCGTACCTAACCGACGATGCCCATCCTGGCGCGCGATCCGGCATGGGCCAGCACCGGAGGGCGCCGATGACGGCGCCAGGCCAACCGACGAACGGGTTGCGTCGGCGTAGGCCAGCGTGGCCCTATATGGACACGGCGGTTCCCCTCGCAGAGTGGAAGGGGATGTCGCGCCTCACCCGCGAGAGCACGGTTCCGTGCTTCTGCCAGGCGTGCGAACATCAGTGGCCTCAGGATGCAGACCTTTGCAACACGATTGCGTTCGAGCAGTCCCACGGTTCTCGTATGCAACCCGGCCTGAAGATGGAAAAGTTTGGCGCCACGTTCACGCCCTTCGCCTCCGGTCGTCGCATCGCCGCTGGCAATGAACTGCAGCGCAAGCAAGACGCAATGGCGGTAGTGTTGCGGGCTGCGGCGTGTCCGAGTTGCCGAAGCTTGGACATCCTCCTGGCGGTAAGACGCTAGGCTAAGGCGCTCGCTCGGGAGCCGTCACACAGGCCCAAACTTCCGGGAATCTCACTTATGTCGTGGGTGCCTTGTGAGGATGCGGCCGGGGGTCGAACCCCACCCAGGTGACTCCATAGCGATTGTGAACCGCTTTGAACATAGGATTCCCGTTGCCTCGCATGACCTCTGCCGGAGGCCGACACACTCCGGCGGGGCGATGCCGGTCAAATGTGTCCGCGGAGCTGAAGTGCTCATGACAGGTCGGGCAGTGCGCTTGTGCCAGTCCAGTCCATAGTCGGCGGCAAGCGCAGCTCCATACTCCGTTCCGACGCTTCTCGACCTCGAATGCGACCAATTCGTAATCTCGTCCTGACATGCCTACTCCCCAAATGCTTCGCCAGGAGGTCCCCCGGGGAAGCGGCAAAAGGGGTACCCGGCAATGCCCTTGCGGACGTCCTGACGAAGGACCAACAGGTTCATGGCGCTACTACGTAGCTACCTGTGGGGCTACTCCACCTCTGCGAGCTCGGTCCACCCCGGTCCGGTGAGCCGGTAGCCGACGGCCCTCAGACCCTTGGTGACGACGTCCAGCAGGACGCGTTGTGGCTCAGCCTCCTTGTAGGCCACGCCGGCCACCTGGATCGTCTGAAGTCTTGGGTGGTACGGCTCGACGCCGAATGTGATCCGCTCATCATTCCTATTGCCTGGCTCGACGCCTGCCGCCTGGGCCTCCGTCACACATTCACGGATCAGGGCGTTCCTCTCCGCCATCTGGTCCACCAGCCGAGATAGGGCCGCGCCAATGGCCGTAACAGCAGCCTCCTCCTGGACCTGTTGAGCATGGCCCACTCGGTCGCCGATTCGGTGCGCGGTGTATTCGGCGAGTGCCGGTGCCTCAGCCGCTTTCGCCTCGTCCACCTCGACGGCGGAGGCAGAGGCCAGACCTTCCAGTCGAGGCACCTCAGCTTCTGCCGTCAGGAGGTCCAGGCCTGTCACGCTGGCATCGCCTCGGCTATTGCGTTCCCTCAAGTTGGCCAGTGCAGCTTTGGCCCCTTCGACGGCGGCGAGAGCCTCAGCATGTCTGGACTCAGCGACCTGGCGCTCACTCCGCGCAAATTCGTACTGCGTCAGAGCGACGGCGGTAGCGGTGCGGTCCTTATCGTTGGGCATTGTCATCTCCTCCTCGATACCCGCATCGTCTAGCGGGCATGGCTAATAAACCTGCGCATCGGCAGACGGCAGAGGGCTATCAATCAGCGGCAGAGTGGTCCCGTCAGGGACCGACCGCTAGATAGATGGAAAGAGGTGGGGGCGTAAGTGCTTCAGGTAGTGAGATGCGCCTGGGGTCATCTCACCGCTGCCTCTGTGAATCGCTTCCAGATCATCGAGCTTCGCGGTCACCGGTCGCGCGGTGCGGGAGGGGACGTGACCTGGCTGCGGGCCCGGCTGGGGGTCAGCGACGACGGGGAGCGCGGGTCGGCGCTGGTGGAGTTCGTGTTCGTGGCGCTGGTGGTGTTCGTGCCGCTGGTCTACCTGGTGGCCGGGTTCTCCTCGGTACAGCGGGGGGTCTTCGCGGCGACGGCGGCGGCGCGGGAGGCCGGCCGCGCGTTGGGCACCGCACCGGACGTCGTCACCGGGCAAGCGCGGGCGGAGCGGGCGGTGGAGCTGGCGGTGGCCGACCAGTCCGTCGACGCGACCGACGTCCGGCTGGCCTACGCCCCGGCGGGCGCCGGCTGCGATGCGGCGGGCAGCTACAGCCCGACGCTGGCGCCGGGGGAGGTGTTCAACGTCTGCGTGACGGTGACCGTGCGCATCCCGCTGCTGCCGGAGTTCATCGACGCCAACACCGCCACCGGCCAGTTCGTCGTCGAGCGCGACCGCTACGTGGACGGCTGACCGTCCGCAGCACGTGCATCGGTGCCGAGGTCCGAGGTGCGGAGCCTCAGCGGCACAAAGCGAACATCGCGGGTGGCCTCGCGCGACGCTTTGCAGCGGCACAATCACGTCTTGTTGTGGCGACCACGTGCAGGCGCGCCCCAGAGGGGACTGCTCAACCCGGGGACGCGCTGAATCAGCGTCAGCCGGCGGCGTGCATCCCGCAGGCCGCGCCACCCCACACCGGAGCACCGCGAGTTGCGAAGGACCGGCGGGCCAGCTGCTCGGGCCTCATGGACGACGACGAGGCGAACGGGTCCTTAGGACCCTGTCGTTCAAGGGGGGCGAGCGAGGACGGTCTATTTGTCTATCACGGCCGCGCCCGTCGCTAGGCGCTCGGGCGTCTGCTCCGAGGGGGAAGCAATGTCCGAAATAACAAGCCGTCGCATCAATAGCACGGACGTACCCACGGAATTGGCGCGCGCGGTGCAGCCCATCGTCCTCAAGTGGGAGGCGGCAGCTGCTCGAGTTGCTTTCGGGTCTGCTAATCCAATGCAGTCTTGGCCCAAAGGTTCGCCGGAAGAGTTGCTGCACCAACGGTTCACCAAGCTTCCAGTCGACCTGCAGGAGATGAGCCGTAAGCGAGCGACAGAGTCACTTCAACGACGCCCCAGGATGGCTCTGCGCGCCGGACATCATCTAAACATCTCAGATCTCCGCGACCTGAGTGTTCAGATGGACCAGCTCCAGCTGGCCAACTTCAACAAACTTCAGATCGATGAGCCATTGCTGGAACGCCGAACCATCGAATTCTTCACCGACACGGCGAAGCTGCTGGGTCAACCGCAGTCCGCCGCACAAGCTGCCGGCCCTCCGAGCTCAATCACATTGCGCATGCAGCGCATGGTGTGCGTTGATGAGACGAACGCGGTCTGGCCGATCGGCGAGAATGGAGAAGATGAGATCTCTATCGGTGGTGCGACGGTTGACAGCGATCAGAACACGGGGCAGATCCAGGCCTTCAACTGCGGCAACTTCGATGACTCAACCCGGCGAGATTGGAACCCCGCAGCGGACCTCGTGACCGTATCACTGGCGGGTGCCACTTACCCGAGGGCCCTGTTTGCCAATCTATTGCTTGTGGAACGCGACCACGGCGGCATAGAGGGGCTCGTCAAGCAAATCGTCGATAAATTGGCACAGGAGGCAAAGAATCAGCTTGCTGGGTGGTTGGCAGGCGCCGCCATCGGAGGAGCCTTTGGAGGGGTGGTCGGAGCGATCATTGGCCTAGTCGTTGGCTACCTTATCGACAAATTGGTTGGCATCATCGCGGGCTGGTGGGACGACGATCCGTTCACGCCAGCAACGATCATGGTGTCGCTTCCAGACTCTGGTGCCACCTTCCCCAACAACTCCCGGACTATGGACTCAACAGTTGTTCGATTCCGCGGTCCTGGCGAGTACGCCGTTCGTTACGACTGGCAACTGAGGTAGCAGCGGATTCCCCGGGACTAGCTCGGTGCGCGGACAGGGGGCCCCGACCCGCCGGCTGCAGTGCGCCTCGCAGGAGTCGAGGACCTTCTGAAGCTCGGCGGTGGTCTGCGGCGGCTCGGCGTCGCGGGCGCGCCGCGCTTCTTCACCGGCGGCCGAGTGGAGGCACCAACGTTCGGCCGATGGCGCGCAGGCGAGCGTTGTACTTCGACGTGGACCGCTCCAGCGAGGTGTATGCCTCAGGCCCGCGGACGACACGACCGCCGCCAGTGACGTGTTGTCCGCGTCGGGGCGGTCCAGCTCACTCATGGTGCGGCTGGTGCCCAGCACCAGGTGGATGCGGACGTGGACGGACTGTGCCCAGGCCAGCACCGAGGCCTCAGCACCCCGCGGTCGTCGCGCTGGCGGCCCGTCTTTCAGCGCGGCGACGCGCAGTCGTGGGCAGGTGCGGGCGGAGCGGGCGGTGGAGCTGGCGGTGGCTGACCAGTCCGTCGACGCGACCGACGTCCGGCTGGCCTACGCCCCGGCGGGTGCCGGCTGCGACGCGGCGGGCAGCTACAGCCCGACGCTGGCGCCGAGGGAGGTGTTCACCGTCAGCGTGACCGTGACCGTGCGCATCCCGCTGCTGCCGGAGTTCATCGACGCCGACACCGCCACCGAGCAGTTCGTCGTCGAGCGCGACCGCGTCGTCGACGGTTGACGCGTCCGGCCGCGGGTGTCCCTCTGGTCACGGGGACCCCGGCGACCTCGCGTCGCGGCGCCGGAGCCAGGGATCCGGGACGCGACGGGCTACCAATCCCGCATGCGCCTCACCCGCTCCCTGGTCGTGCTGGCCGCCGCCCTCGCCCTCTCCGGGTGCAGCGGGACCGAGGCGGAAACGGACCCCGGCGCCTCCACGCCGTGGCCGTTCGATGCGGCCGCCGCCTTCGACGAGCCCGGTCGCGACCACCTGGGCGCCCTGCAGCGAGCAGCGGTCGACGCCGCAACCGCCAGGACGGCCGCTGCGGCCGGCCAGCAGGCCGCCGAGGACGGTGCGCTGGCCGCCGCAGCACAGGCGGCAGCGGCAGCCGCCGCCGCCGCACAGGCCGCCGCCGAGGCCGCTGCCGACGAGGAGTGCATCGGCTACGGCTGCAGCCCCGAGCAGGACGCGGAGATCAACGCAGCGGAGCGGGCGGCCAACGACTACGGCCCGGGCTGCAACTACATGCTGTGCGGCGAGACCGACGAGTACCCGTCCTTCGCCTGCGACGCGGGGGAGGACGGGCTGCCGGTGTGCGAGGGCGACGTCCCCGCGTCCGTCGGCACGTACCGGACCCCGGACGGCAGCCTGGTCGGCGGCTGACCGGTGCGGCGGGCGGCTGCCTGAGGCTCAGCGACGGGGCGCCGGCGTCCCCTCGACGGTGGCGGTGAACTCGAACCACGCCTGACCGCGCCAGACCGATCCGGGCAGCGGCCCGTCGACGGCCAGCGTGCTCCAGTCGGGCAGCCGGCCACCGGCGGCCGCGATCACCTCCAGCTGCCTCTGCAGCTCGAGCGTCGCCTGCGCCGGGTCGTCGGAGGGCAGGGCCGCGGCCGCGCGGTACATCACCAGCGCAGCGTGGCGCGCGCCGGTCTCGGCGAGGTCACGCCCGTGGCCGTGTCGATGGGCCGTCGACGTCCTACCGGTCCGTCGTCACCCCGCGTGACCGGTCAGCGCTCGTCCTGGTCCCGGTCCTCGCGGTCGTCGCCGTGGTCGGGCTGGTCGAAGGTGACGTGCACGGTCTCGAAGCCCTTCTGCCGCTCCGCCTTCGCCGAGCCGGTGTAGCTGCGCCGGTCACCCGGTGTCAGGTCCACCGCGTCGGTGAACGGGGTGAGCAGCGCGCGCGGGTACAGCCGGTCGACCCGCACCACGTTGATCTCCACGCACAGCACGAAGGCGACCGCCGCCAGGTACAGGAAGGCCAGCAGCCCCAGCACGAGGGCGAACACCCCGTTGACGGCGCTGGCCGAGTCCATCACCCGGCTGACGTACGCGACCCCGAACGTCTGCAGCAACTGCCACAGCACGGCGGCGGTGAGCGCTCCGGGCAGCACCTGGCGCACGGTCAGGTGGCGGGCCGGCGCGAGCCGGAAGGCGGACACGAACACCACCGCGTTGACCAGGATCGACGCCACGAGCGCCAGGGTCCGCAGCAGCGCCCCGAGCGAGCCGGCGCCGTGCGCCCCCAGCGTCGACAGCGTCGTCGTCCCGATCACGGCCACCCCGGCGGTGGCCAGCAGCAGCAGGCTGCGGCCGCGGGCGATGAACGGGTTCGGCCGGCTGTTGCGCGGCACCGCCCAGGCCGTGTTCATCGCGTGCTGCACCGCCTGCGCGACGCCCAGGCCGCCGTACAGGGCGCCGAGGATCCCGACGACCACGCCGAGGGTGCCGCCGCTGAGCCCGCGCGGCTCGCCCAGCTGCTCGCCGACGACGGGGAACTGGCTCAGCGCGGAGTCCAGCAGCCGCTCCTGGAGCTCCGGGTTCCCGGCCAGCACCGCGCCGAGGATCGTCGAGGAGAGCAGCAGCAGCGGGAACAGCGAGACGAACGCGTAGTAGGTGATCAGCGCGGCCAGGTACGGGCCGGTGTCGTCGACGTACTTGTAGACGACGGCGATCGGGAAACCGGCGGCCGGATGACGGCGCTGCAGCCGGTCGAGCTTGTCCGCTACGGCCACCGGCGCAGTGCACCACGTCCGGCAGGCGTCCGCTCCCAGGGGGCGGCGGTCCGACCGCCTGCGTCCACCGGCCAGCGAGCGGCGAAGGCACGCGCCGGGTTGGCGACGAGGACGGCGGCGGCGACGTCCGCGCCACACGCCGCGACCAGCGCCGCGCGCACCGAGCGCAGGACCCCGGCGGCACCGGAGCCGCCGGTGCCGGCCCGCCCGGCGGGGGTGGTCGTGTCCCCGCCGAGGAGCAGCTGCCCGACGTGCCCCCGGTCGACCGCCGCGGTGAGGAACGGCAGCAGGTGCCCATTGGTCGCCGCGTGCCGTCGGGAGGGGCCGTCCAGCGCGGCGAAGACCCCGGCGCGCAGCGCCTCGAGGAGGCCGGTGGCGTCGGGCCGCCGGCCCAGGTGACCGAGCACGACCCGCGCCGGTGGCACGCCGCCCCGGTCGCACAGCTCCGCCACCACCGCCCTCGGGTCGGTGCCCGCCTCGGTGTGCACGACGACCGGCGCGCCGGTGTGGCGGTGCGCCGTCGCCGCGGCGGCGAGGACGTGCCGGGCCACCGGGTCGGGCCCCTCCGGCGGCACGCCGACCTTGACCACGCCCGCGCGCACGCCGGTGCCCCCGATGCCCTCGGTCAGCTCCCGCACGAACAGCTCGTCGAGGTCGGGCAGCAGCCGCCGGAGGTGGCCGGGGGAGTGGTGCCGGGCCTGGTGCAGCCCCGTGGCCGCGACCAGGTGCACGCCGGAGCGGGCCGACAGCGCGGGCAGGAGCCCCGCCCGACGGCCGAGGCCGTGCGGCGTCCACTGCACCAGCGACCGCCCACCGGCGTCGGCGAAGGCGGCGAGCTCTGCGCCGGCCGCCGCCCGGTTGTCCAGCTCCTCGCCCGGCAGCAGCGGCGTCCGGAGGAACAGGTGGTCGTGCGCGTCGCAGACCCCGAGCTCCTCCGGCGCGACGTCGCCCCGCACCGTCCGGACGGCGCTCACCGTTCCAGCGCCGCGCGCACGCAGCGCAGCGCGGCCAGCGCCCGCGGCGTGCCGATGTAGGGCGCCAGGTGGACGACGACCTCGGTCACCTCGACCGGCGTCATCCCCAGCCGCAGCGCCGTGCGCACGTGCCCCTCGAGCTGGGGCTCCACCGAGCCGAGCGTCGCCAGGGCCGCCAGTGTGGCGATCTGCCGGTCGCGCAGCGCCAGCCCCGGCCGCTGGTAGGTGCCGCCGAAGAGGCTGACCACCATCCAGTCGGCGAAGCCCGGCGCGTGCTGGTCGAGCCCGGCCACCGACGAGCGGTAGGTCTCCTCGTCCATCATCCGGCCGAGCAGCTCGCGGCCGGCGGCGCGGTCCAGCGTCGACTCCTGCAGATCGGCGCCGAGTACGGCGTCCTCCATGTCTCCTCCTTCGTACGTACTGATAGGTACAACCTGGGCCTGCGTCACCACAGGCGGCCGGTGGTCAACTCCTCCAGGTGCGGCGTGCTGGCGTGCAGCACGTCGAACGCGACCTGGTCCGGGGCGACGGCGTCCGGCACGGCGCTCCACAGGACGTACCGGACGACCTCCCACGTGGCCGGGTCGACGGCGACGGCGGTGCTGTGCCACTGCGCCGCATCCGGATCCGGGACGGCGAGCTCCCGCGCCACCGCCTCGCCGGGCGGGACGTCGTCGGCCAGTGGCCGGCGCTCGCGCGTCGCGAACACCGGCGCCGCGGCCGCGGCCGGACCGCGGGTGAACGACGCCCCGATCCAGTGCCGCACCGGCGGGCGGCCGAAGTCGGCGGTGATCGCCCGGAACGGGCCGTAGAGGAAGGCGTCGAGACCGGCGGGGTCGCGCCACAGGTAGAACGGCGCGTACGCGTTGACGGCCGAGCCGTGCCGGCCGATCCGGCGCACGGCGTAGGCCTTCAGCCCCAGGTGCGGGAAGTCGTCGGTGGCCGATCCGCGGGTGGCCACCCGGTGCTCGATCGTCCCCATGTCGTAGTCGGCCGGCAGGCCGATCTCGTACTGCATGACGTGCACGTGCGTTCCTCCTCGTCGGGACGGCGGGTCAGCGGGCGAGTGCGGTGAGCAGGGCGAGAGCACCCCCGGTCGCCTGCGCGAAGGGCTCCGGGTGCCCGGCCGAGCGGGCCAGCACGTAGCCGCCCTGGACCGTGGCCACGAGCGCCGCGGCGACGGCCGCCGGGTCGACGCCGGCCCGGAGCTCGCCGGCCCGCTGCCCCTCGGCGACGACCTCCGCCAGGCGCCGCTGCAGCCAGTCGAAGGTCTCCTCCAGGGGTGCGCGCAGCCCGGGGTCGGCGACGACGTCGGGGTCCAGCGCGTGCCGGCCCACCGGGCAGCCCCGCAGCACGTCGCGAGGGCGCAGCAGGTAGGCGGTCAGCCGCTCGAGGGCCGTGCCCGGGCCGGACAGCAGCGCCTCGGCGCCGGCCCGCTCGGTGTCGGCCGTGCGGCGCAGGGCCGTGCGCGCCAGGTCGGCCTTGCCGGTGAAGTGGTGGTACATGCTGCCCTGGCCGGCGCCGGCCCGCTCCTGCACGGCCCGGGGGCTCGTGCCCACGTACCCCCGCTCGTGCAGCAGCTCCTGGGCGCTGACCACCAGTCGCTCGCGTGCGTCCATGCCGCTACTGTACATACCGATAGGTACAGAGTGAGAGGAGTGGTCATGGGGAGTGGGTCCGAGGTCCTGCGCTACGTCGCCTTCAGCGACGACCCGGCCGGCGGCAACCCCGCCGGGGTCGTGCTCGACGCGACCGGGATGAGCGACGAGCGGATGCTCGGGATCGCCGCCGAGGTGGGCTTCTCCGAGACGGCCTTCCTGTTGCCGGGCGCCGACGGGCCGGCGGTGCGGTATTTCAGCCCGCTGGCTGAGGTGAGCTTCTGCGGGCACGCCACGATCGCCACCGCCGTGGCCCACGCCGAACGGCACGGCGCCGGCACCCTGCGGCTGCGCACCGCCGTCGGCACCGTCCCGGTGCGTACGGAACAGGACGCGGACGGCGGCTGGACGGCGACGCTCACCAGCGTCGCGCCGGACACCGCCGACCTCGCCGCGCAGGACCTGGCCGCCCTGCTCGCCCTGCTCCGGCTGCAGCCCGGCGACCTGGACCCCGCGCTGCCGCCACGCGTCGCCTACGCCGGGGCCTGGCACCCGGTGCTCGCGCTCGCCTCCCGGACGCGGCTGGCCGAGCTGGACTACGACATGCCCGGTCTTGCGCGGCTGATGGCCGACCGGGGGTGGACGACGGTCGACCTGGTCTGGCGGGAGGACGCGACCACCTTCCACGCGCGCAACCCGTTCCCGCCCGGTGGCGTGGTCGAGGACCCGGCCACCGGCGCCGCCGCGGCCGCCCTCGGCGGGTACCTGCGCGCGGGCGGGCACCTCGACCCGCCGGTGCGGCTCACCGTCCTGCAGGGCGCCGACATGGGGCGCCCCAGCACCCTCACGGTCGTCGTCCCCGCCGACCCCGCCGGCGGGATCGAGGTCACCGGCCGCGCCGTCCCGATGGACTGACGCCAGCCCGGAGACGCCGACGGCCCGCCCCCATCGGGGAACGGGCCGTCGGCTGGGAGTGGCGTCAGCCCTCGGTGGCCGGGTCCTCGAACTCCACCTGCACGTCCTCCACGCCCAGCGACTCGGCCAGGGACGTGAGCATGTCGCGGGTGCCCTCCTCGGCGCGCTCGAGCAGGTCGCTGTCGACCGCGGCGTCCTCCAGCCGCTGCTCGGCGAGGGAGTAGAGCTCGCTCTCGTCGGTCGGGTCGTCGCCCAGGGCGTCACCGACGCGCTCGACCAGGCCGCGGTCGCGGTCGAGCACCCGGCTCTCGTCCGGGTCGATCCGCGCCTCGGCCAGCTGCGGCGCCGGCAGCGTGATGGTGGCCTGCGACCCGTCCGCCGAGAGCTTCACCGACGCCGGACCGAGGTCGGCGAAGTCGACGTAGGCGTCGACCGAGCCGGTGGCGAGGAACTGCACGCGCTCGCCGCTGATCACCGACGGCACCCACGGGGTGTCGGACTCGACGTCGACGACGACCTGGAAGTTGCCCGTGGCGGCGTGGTACTCGTCGAGGTCGTCGAGGGAGATCAGCAGCGGGGTGGTGCTGCGGTCGACCGTCTCCTCGGCGAACGGGTTCCCCCAGTCGGCGATCTGCCCGACCGCCACGAACCCGAGGGCGACGACGCCGGCCCCGACGCCGGCCTTGACCAGGCCCGAGCGGCTGCGGCGCGGACGGACTGCAGACAGGATGGGCATGCGCGGGGGCTCCTCGCGTCGCAGGGGGTCCCCCCGGAGCGATCCGCGTCACGGGGGTGCCCCGTACAGCACTGCCCGCGCCGATCCCATTCCCGCCGGCGCGCGATCCGCCGGTCCCCCCTCGACCGCCGGATCCGGGGGACCGCGACTCAGGGGACGTAGACCCCGGCGACCGCGGTGACCTGGCCGCCGGCCACGGTGAGGCGCACGTAGGAGTGCTCGTCGGCGCCGTCGGAGACCGCGGGGGTGCCGGCCAGCGCGGCGACCGAGGCGACGTCGACGGCCTCGGCCGACCAGGTGTCGATGTAGGACGCCGGCGCACCGGCCCGCACGGGCAGTGCGGTCACCTCGTCGTCGACGTCGCGGGCGTAGTAGGCCCCGCACTGCTCCCAGCCGTTGTCGTGCACGCCGTCGGCGGCGCACGCGTCGGCCGCGTCGGGTCCCTCGAACCACTCGACCAGGTCGACGTAGACGGTGTCGGTGGTGACCGCGCGGAGCACGCCCACGTGCTGCCCGTCGGCCGGGCCGCCGTCGACGACGGGACGCGTCGTGCGCACCGCCACCCGGTCGGCCAGGACGAACGCCGAGCCGGTCCAGCTGTAGGTGACCGACGCCCAGTGCGCCGGGCAACAGGTCGGGTCGTCGTCCGCGGGAGCCGGCCCGGCCACGGTGAGCGCGGCGCCGTCGGCGGTGACGGTGGGGCGCTGGAAGCGGATGCCCTCGCCGAGGACGCCGAGCGCCGCGGGCTCGCCGCGGGACACGTCGAAGACCACCACGGCCTCGCCGGGCTCCGACGCGGCGCTGGCGCAGCCGGCCACGACCACGGTCTCGGCGGTGCCGTCGCCGGTGAGGTCGGCGTGCGAGGTGGCCACGGTCGCGGCGTCCCAGCCCGCGGCCGGCAGGCCGTCGGCGACCCAGGACTCGCGGGAGGGGCAGCCGGCGGCCGCGTAGGCCAGCGCCTTCCAGTCCAGGGAGAGCGTGGGGACCTCGGCCTGACCCGGGCCGCCGGCCGCACACCCGCCGAGTGCCGCGCCCCCGGCCAGCAGGAGCGCGGGGAGGCGCAGGGCGCGGCGGCTGGGCATCGGGCTGCTCCGGGAGGTCGGGCGGGCTCGTGCCCGCACCGGGGACATCGGCCTGCGGCGGGTGTGCCTTGAGTGGTGGAAGTGACGGATGTGACGACCTCCCGTCGTCAGGAGTCCACGTATCGATTGCGCGAGATCCGATGTGGCCCGGTTCACTACGGGGCCAGCGGGTAGGGGGCGGCCATCACCCGTCGCGTCCTCAGTCCCGGGGCGCCTGCATGCCCTGGAGTCCGCATGCGCCGCTCGTCCCGTCTGGTCCGCCTCGTCTTCCTCCCCGTCGTCGCCCTCGGCGCCGTCGTCCTCAACGCCGCACCGGCGTCCGCCGCGCCGTCCGACCAGGACGTCACCTGGATGCAGGCAGCCCACCAGAGCAACCTCACCGAGATCGCCGCCGGGCAGGCCGCCCAGCAGATGGCGACCGACGAGCGGGTCCGCCAGCTCGGCCAGATGTTCATCCAGATGCACACCGAGCTCGACGGGCAGCTCACCGCGGCCGCCCAGCAGCTCGGCGTCGAGCTGCCCGCGGAGCCCAGCGCCACGCAGCAGCAGCAGCTCGCGGCGGTGTCGCGGAACAGCGGCCCGGCGTTCGACCGGGCGTGGATCTCCCAGCAGCTCGGCTCGCACCAGTCGACGCTGGCCGCCGGCCAGCGGCAGCTGCAGAACGGCTCGGACCCGACGGCGCTGCAGCTGGCCCAGGCCAGCGCGCCGGTCGTGCAGCAGCACCTCGACGAGCTGCGCGCCCTGGCCGGCCAGTACGGCCTGCCCACCTCGGTCGACGCCGGCACCGGCGGTCAGGCCGCTGACGACGGCACGCAGGCCCTCGGCTGGGGCATCGCCGGCGTCGGCGGGGCCGCCCTGCTCGCCGGCACCGTCACGCTGGTCCGTCGCCGCGCGGTGACCGCGGCGTGAGCCGCCCGCGCGTCCGGCACCCGTGGGTGCTGGTCGTCGCGGGAGCCGTGCTCGTCGGCTCGGGACTGGTGCTCACCGGCACCGGCTCCCGGGCCGACGCGCCGGACTTCGGCCCGTCGGTGGCCGCCGCCCCGGCGGCGGGCACCGGGCCGGACACCCCGGCTCCCTCCGCGTCGCCCGCCCCCGGACCGCCGGTCCCGCCCCCTGCGGTCCTGCCCACCGCGCCACGGCCTGCGCCGGTGGTCCCCGCCGCGCCCGTGTCGGTGACGCTCCCGGCGGACGCCGACGCCGTGCCGCTCGTGCCCGTGGGGGTCCTCCCCGGTGGCGGCCTGGAGCTGCCCGAGCGCCCGACGGTGCTGGGCTGGTACGCCGGCGGCGCCGTGCCCGGGGACGCCGCGGGGACGGCGGTCGTGGCCGGGCACATCGACTCCGCGGTCTACGGCGCCGGCCCGCTCGAGGGACTGTTCGCCCTGGAGCCGGGCGACCCCGTCACGGTCACCGACGAGGCCGGGCAGGCGCACGCCTACGTCGTCTCCGCCCGGACGGCGTACCCCAAGTCGGCGCTGCCGCCGGAGCTCTTCCGCACCGACGGTCCGCCGCAGCTGGCGCTGGTCACCTGCGGCGGCGACTTCGACGAGCGCACCGGCTCCTACGCCGACAACGTGGTGGTGCTGGCCGTGCCCGCACCCGCCGGCTGACCGGCCGAACCCTCCCCGGGCGGTCAGCCCCGCCGCCACCGCCGGGGCAGCAGGGGCCGCAGCACCTCGGCCGCCACCCAGGTGACGACCGTGGTGGCGGCGGTGGCCAGGAACACCCCGCCCATCTCGCCGGTCGCACCCGCGGCCACCTGCACGGTCGTGCACGCGACGGCGCCCACGAGGTTCGACGCCACGAGCGCGGCCCGCCAGCCCAGGCCCGGCCGCACCAGGTGCCAGACGACCGTGTCGGCGACCACCGCCCCGACGAACGCCGCCGGCATCACGCCCGCCTCCTGCTCGGCCAGCACCAGCGTGCCGACCGCGAGCGCGCCCAGCACCCACGCGAGCCCGCCGGCCCGGTCGAGGCCGTCGCGCACGCCCAGCGCCAGCCCGAGCAGCACCTCACCGGCCAGCGCGGTCAGCCCGAAGCCGACCGCGACGCCCACCGGGTAGCGCGCGTCCGCGCCCGCCATCGACGCCACCAGCGCGACGAACACCCCGGCCAGGAGCACCGCCAGCACCGGCCGCCGCCGGTTGCGGCCGGCCGGCGGCCCCGGCGGGGCGGGAGCCGGGCCGGGCGGTGGTCCGTACGGGGCCCGCCAGGCGCCGTCGGGCACCGCTGCGGGGAACGGCGCCGGCCGGTGGGGAACGGGCACCTGCTGGCGGGCGGCCGCCGGCGCCGGGCGCGCCACCGGCTGCCGGACGGCCGCCGGGGCCGGACGGGCCTGGGGAGCCGGCGGTGCCGAGACCCGGGGCGCCGGCTGCAGCAGCGGCGTGGGGGAGCGCGGCGACGGCGGGACCGGCGACGGCGGGACCGGCGACGGCCGGACCGGCGCCGGGACCGGGAGCGCGGGCACCGGCGCCGCGCGGGCGGGCGCCTGCGGCAGGGGGACCGAGGTCTGTCCCGGCCGGGGCAGGAGTGTCGTGCTCGGCGGGGCGACCGCCCGGTGCGCCTCGGCGACCAGCTGCCCCGCCGTCGGCGTCCGCCGGGCCGGGTCCTTGGCCAGCCCCCGGCGCAGCACGCCGTCCAGCGCCGGCGGCACGTCGGTCCGGCGGACCCACAGCGGGGCGGGCTCGGTGTGCAGGTGCGCGTGGTAGGCCGCCGGCAGGCCGGTGCACGGGAAGGCCCGCATGCCGGTCAGGCACTCGTAGAGCACGCAGGCCAGCGCGTACACGTCCACCCGCGGGTCGACGTCGTGGCCGGTCACGAACCGCTCCGGGGCCATGTACTCGTACGAGCCGATCGCCGTCCCGGTCTGGGTGATCGCCACGCCGTCCTGGGAGGAGCGGGCGATGCCGAAGTCGACGAGGTAGACGAACGGGTCGTCGGGCCGCCCGGTCAGCAGCACGTTCGAGGGCTTGACGTCGCGGTGCACCAGCCCGTCGGCGTGCGCGGCGTCCAGCGCCTCGGCCAGCTGACCGACCACCGACAGGGCCGTGGGCACCGGCAGCGGCCCCCAGCGGGCCAGCCGGCTCGCCAGGTCCTCGCCCTCGACCAGCCGCATGTCGAGGAACAGCCGGCCGTCGATCTCGCCGTAGCGGTGGATCGGGACGACGTGCGGCCCGCGCAGCCGGGCGGTCAGCCGGGCCTCGCGCTGGAACCGGGCGCGGTAGCCGTCGTCGGCGGCCAGGTGCGGTGCGAGCAGCTTCAGGGCGACGACCCGCTCGTGCTCGGTGTCCCAGGCCCGGTGCACCTCGCCCATGCCGCCGCGGCCCAGCGGCCCGAGGAGCCGGTAGGGACCGAAGGTCTCTCCCTGCACCCCGCCCCCTCGGGTCTGGTCGCCGTCGACCGAGGGTCCCACAGCGACCTGGCGATCGGGGTCGCTCAACCGGTCAGCGCGCCGACCTCCCGGGCCAGCGCCGCCCCGCGCTGCAGCAGGGTGGCCAGGTCGCCCGGCTCCAGCGGCCGCCAGCGCAGGATCCACACCGCGAGCACCCCGTCGCGCACGGCGTAGCGCATGGGGTCGGTCGGCGAGTCCACCGCCACCCCGCCCGGCGGCGTCGGCGCGGCGTTCCCGGCGGGCAGCAGCAGCGCCGTCCGCCCGCTGTTGCGCTCGGCGACGGGGGCCTCCGTGTGCAGCGCCAGCCGTGTCGTCGGCGGCAGGCCGGGCAGCGCGCCGCGCAGCACGGCGAACGCCGTGCCCGGCACCGGGTTGGTCGGGAAGGCGGCGGCGTAGGCGCGCGGGTCCTCCGGCACGAGCCGGCGCGACGCCGCCTCCGCCTGCACGGCCGCGAGCAGGCTCGGCGGCACCCACGGTGTCTCCGGGCCCGCGGGTCCGGGCGCCGGCAGCGGGTGGGCGAAGGCCTGGGGGCGGTGGAACGGCCGGCAGGCGGCGGCCAGGGCGTCGGCGGCGTCCCGGACCGAGAGCAGCAGCTGGTCCAGCTCGGGCACCGTGGCGACGTAGCTGCTGCGGACCAGCCGCACGGTGCCGAACCGGTACTCCAGCTCGAAGAAGGGCAGCCGGCGGAGGGCGTGCAGGACGGCGGCCAGCGGTCCGGCCGTCAGCCGCTCGACGAAGCCCTCGGGCAGCGCCGCCTCGCTCACCAGCGTGAGCCCCGCCAGCCCGTGCGGCGCCAGCGGCGTCTCGGCCGGCGACCGGAAGCGCGACCAGCCCAGATTCCGGTTGGTGATCCGGAACCGGGGGAGGGCCGCGGCCTCGGGCACCAGGGCGGCCGCACCGGTGCACGGCAGCCCGATGAAGAGGTCGTCGGCCTCCGTGTGGTTCACGAACCGGCGCGGGGCGTTCCACAGCCGGCTCATCGGCGGGGTGATCCTCACGAACCAGAAGGAGTGGTTGCCCGACGGCTCGTCGTCGGGACCCAGCGGCCAGGCGTAGCGCCAGTGCCACAGGCAGCAGTCCCGGTCGCCGACGGCGCCGCGCACGACGTTGAACTGCAGCTCCGGCTCCAGCGGCAGCGCCGCGAGGTAGCCGCTGGCGTTCTGGCTGCCCAGGTACTGCAGCCCGCGGGACCCGGCGTAGGGGGTCAGGTCGACGGCGGGGTGGCCGCGCTTGGCGTCGATGCGGTCACCCGGCGCGAACGACGCGCGGCCGGCCATCCGCGCGGCGACCGGCGGGACCTCCGGAGCGGTCGTGGTCATCGCGGCCGCCCCTCAGCGCCGAGCACCGGCCAGCGAGCCGGTCGTCGTGGCCGACGTGGGGTCGCTGGCCAGGCAGACGACGGCGTGGTCACCGGCCCCCTCCCAGCTGCCCTGGGTCGGCAGCAGGGGCTGGTAGAGCAGCACGGACGAGCCGTAGTCGATGCCGGCGAAGCCGTAGAAGGCCCCGAGACACAGACCGTCGCCGGCGGCGCTCACCGCGGCTTCCCCGGGCCAGGGGGTGGCCGGCAGGTCGGTGACCTCGTACACCTCGTGGGTGTGCGGCTCGCTGCACGGCACCACCGTCACGTCGCTGACGGTGCCGGCAGCCAGGCCGGTGAGGCACTGACCGTCGGCGAGGGTGAGGACGTCGGTGCCCGCACCGGGCGAGGCCGGCCCCGCACCGGGGAGGTCGGGGGTGGCCGCCTCGATCTGCTCCTGGACGTCGTCGGTCACGTCGCGGACGGTCTCGGCGACCGTCTCGGCGACGTCGGCGGAGGCGTCGAAGCCGCGGACGACGTTCCAGCCGACGTAGGCCACGCCGCACAGCAGCGCCCCGGCCACGCCGATGCTGCCGACCCGCACGCCGACGCCCCGGCCGCCGCGCGGCTGCGGCGCCGTCCCGAACGGCGCCGCCGGGGGCACGTAGGGCGGCAGCTCCACCGAGGAGGACCAGGCGGGAGCGCCGGACGGGGTGCCGGTCGGTGGAGCGGAGCGGTCCTGCTGGCTGACGATGCCGGGGGTGGAGGGGGCGGTCATGGGTCTGGTCTCTCCGTCGGGTCCGGGGGGATCTGGGGACGGGGAGAACGCTAGGAACGGCGGACCCCGCCCGGCACCGTGCCGACTACGGGGAACCGCCTCCCGTACTACGGGGATCCGCGGTCGCCGCACCGCTCCGGTACCGCAGCGCCGCGCGCGGACCGGGGCCGGCGGCGGGTCAGGAGGCGGCGGCGAGGACGTCCCGCAGCTCCAGCCGGCTGGAGACGCCGAGCTTGCCGAACGCCGACTGCAGGTAGCTCTCCACCGTCCGCACCGACAGGTGCAGCTCCCGGGCGATCTCGGCGTTGGACAGCCGTGCCGCTGCGCGCGAGGCGACGTCCCGCTCCCGCGGGGTCAGCCCCTCGCCCGAGGCTGCCCGGCCCGCGGAGCGCACCGGGGCCGCCGACCGCCGGACCGCGGCGAGCACCCGCTGCGCCGCCCGGGCCTCCTCGCGCCCCGCGTGCGGGAGCGCCGCGACGGCGGCCGCGGCGTCCGCGGCCGCGCCCGGCCAGCCGAGCGCCTGCAGGGCGCCGGCGGCCCGCAGCAGCGCCGCGGGGTCGCCGCCGGCCAGGCCCGCCGCGTGGTCGGCGACGGCGGCGGCCAGGGGACCGGGCTGGGGGAGCGCGGTCGCGACGAGCAGGTCCACGGCGTCCCGCGAGCCCAGCCGCGCTGCGCTCCACAGCACGAGGACGCCGTCCCCGGGGCGCCCGGCGGCGACCTCGGCCGCACCCAGGGCCGCGAGCTCGGCGAGGCCGCCGTCCCCGAGCAGCGTCGAGGCCTCGAGGAGGCAGGCGCGCGCGGCGACCGCCGCGGCGTGCGGGGCGTACCGCTGCGCGCCGTGCTCGGCCAGGTGGGCGCGGGCCCCGGCCGCGTCGCCGGAGCGCGCGGCGCACAGGGCCAGCGCGGCCAGCGCCGCTCCGGTGCTGACCAGCGGATCGCGCCGCCGGGCCTGGCCCAGCGCCGAGAGCAGGTGCGCCCGCGCCGCCCCGATCCGGCCGGCGCGGGCGAGCACCAGGCCCTGCACCGCCTCGACCGCGCCGCCGAGCACCAGCGCCTCGGGGCCGGCGCCGACGGGTCCGGCCGAGAGCAGGGCCAGCGCGTCGTCGACCCGGCCCAGGGCGGCGAGGGCCCGGGCCAGGGCGAGGGCGGCCCCGGTGCGCTGCTCGGCGTCGACCGCGGGGTCGGCCAGCACGGCGGACGCCGCGGCCAGCACCGGTTCGGCGTCGCGCTGGCGCCCGGTGGCGACGAGGGCGTCGGCGAGCAGGGCAGCGGCGACCAGCCACGCCCCGACGTCCGGTGCGCGCAGCGGATCCGGCGGCGGCTCGCCGGCCCCGCGCTCCCGGCCGGGCGGCCCGCCGGCGGTCAGGGCGGTCAGCGGCCCGACCAGCTCGGCGGCCTCGCCGCGGGCGTGCCGCAGCGCCAGCTCCGCCCCGGTCAGGCCCGCCGCGGGGCCGGCCGGCAGGGCGGCGCGCACGTCGGCGAGCAGGGCGAGCCCGCGGTCCGCGCCGCCGGCCACCCACACCAGCGAGGCGGCCGCCTCGGCCGCCAGCAGCGCGCGGGTGGCCGGATCCGGTTCTGCCTGGAGCGCCGCGGTGGCGACCTGGGCCGCGTGCCCGGCCAGGCCCATCCGGCGCAGTGACTGCGCGCGGACCGCGGCCGCCTCCCCGGCGTGCTCCTCGCCGGTCACCGCCCCGGCCAGGCGCAGCGCCAGCTCCGGATCGAACGCCGCGCCGGCCGCCCGGGCGGCGCGGACGGCGACCGCGGCGTCCAGGGTGGCGCCGCTGTCCAGCGTCCAGAGCGCGTAGGAGAGCAGCTGCCTCGGGGAGCCGCCGGTGAGGTCGGCCCCGGCGGCGAGCACCTGCTCGCGCAGCGCCCGGCGGCGGGTGAACGGCACGCCCCGCCGGACGACGTCGGCGACCAGCCGGTTGGCGATCCGCGCCGAGGGCTCGGGGTCGCCGTCGACCACCACGATCCCGGAGCGCTCCAGGCGCTCGAAGGCGGCGGCGTCGACGAGGGAGAGCAGCACCCGCAGCGGCAGCCGGTCGGTGAGCGCGACGAGCTCGAGCCCCTCCCGCTCGGCCGCCGACCAGCGGCCCAGCCGGTTCCCGATCAGCTGGGCGAGCCGGCCGTCGGCGGGGCGGTGCCCGCCGGTCAGCGCCCACACGCCCTCGGTCCGCACCAGCCCGCCCGAGCCCAGCGCGTCCTCCACCAGGTAGCGCAGCAGCAGCGGGTTGCCCTCGCTGAGGTCGGCGAGGTGGCGCAGCGTGGCGGCGGCGACCGGCCCGTCGAGGTGCCCGCCGACGAGCTCGCCGACCTCCTGCCCGGTCAGCGGCGGCACCGGCACGGCGGTGAGGACGTCGTCGCGCCACAGCTCGGCGAAGGCGGCCGGCATGTCCACCAGGTCGACGGCGGTGACCGCCAGCACCGCGGCACCGGACTCGGCCAGCCCGGCGAGCACGTGCGCCGAGCGCCCGTCGACCAGGGCGCTGTTGTCCACCAGCACCACGGGCCGCCCGCCGCCTGCGGAGCCGCGCAGGACCCGGCCGAGCGCCCGGCTGACCGCCAGCGGGCCCTCCGGCACGTCGCCGTCGAGGTCGGTGAGGTGGGCGTGCAGCGCGCCGTAGGGGACGTCGGCGACCAGGGCCGAGCCGCGGACGCTCAGCGCCGGCGGGGACCCGGCCAGCGCCTGCCCCAGCAGCGTGGTCTTGCCGATGCCCGGCTCGCCGGAGACCACGACCCCGGCACCGGTCGCGGGCCGCAGCCCGGCGCCGACCGTGGCCACCAGCCCGGGCCGGGCCAGCACCGGCCACCGCCGTTCGCTCACGCCGACACCACGTCACCGCGCAGGGCGTCGACGCGGGCGCCGACCTCGGCCAGCCCCTCGGGCGGCGTCCCGAGCTCGCGGAGCGTGGCCAGCAGGTGGTCGCGCACCCGGTCGAAGGCCGCGTCGTCGATCGCCAGGCCGGCGTGCGCCCGCGCGAGCTCGCGGCCCCGGTAGCGCGCCGCCGTGCCGAGCGTGTCGGGCCCGCCCAGGACGACGGTGAGGAAGTCGCGCTGGTGCTGGCGCAGCGCCGGGACGTCGACGCCGTCGAACCAGGGCGCCACGGTGGGGTCGCTGACCACCCGGTCGTAGAGGACGGTCACGGCGACGTCCAGAGCCGCTGCCCCGCCCACGGCCTCGTACAGCCGATCGTCGCCCACGCCGTCCTCGCTGTCGCCGTCGTACCGCGCGCCGTGCCCCCGTCCGCGGACGGTGCCGCAGCGTAGTGCCGGGGAGGCGCTCCGGGGGGTGGACGGGTGACCATCGGCGTCGTGCTGCGGCGGGTGCTCCGGACGGCGCTGGCGCTCGTCGTCGTGTGTGCTGTCCTCGTGGGACTGCTGTGGGCGTTCCAGCGCCGGCTGGTCTACCTGCCCGACGACGGCCCGGTGCCCGCCGCCGCCGACGTCCTGCCCCGGGGCCGCGACGTGGCACTCACCACCGGCGACGGGCTGCGCCTGGGGGCCTGGTACCTCCCGGGGCGCTCGCCCGGCGCGCCGGCGGTGCTCGTGGCCGCGGGCAACGGCGGCAACCGGGAGCACCGGGCGCTGCTGGCCCGGGCGCTGGCCGCCGAGGGGCTGGCGGTGCTCCTGTTCGACTACCGCGGCTACGGGGGGAACCCCGGCAGCCCCAGCGAGGAGGGGCTGGCGCTCGACGTGCGGGCGGCGCGGGCGTGGCTGGTGGAGGAGGCCGGTGTCCCGCAGGACCGGCTGGTCTACCTCGGCGAGAGCCTGGGCTGCGCCGTCGTCACCGAGCTCGCCCTGGAGCACCCGCCTGCCGGGCTGGTGCTCCGCTCGCCGTTCGTCGACCTGGCGGCTGTGGGCGCCGAGCACTTCCCGTTCCTGCCGGTGCGGCTGCTGCTGCGCGACCGCTACCCGGTCGCCGAGCAGGTGGCGCGGCTCGACGTGCCGACGACGGTGCTGCTCGGCACGGCCGACACCATCGTGCCGCCGGCGCAGAGCCGGGCCGTGGCCGAGGCCGCCGGCCGGCTGCACGCCCTCGTCGAGGTGCCGGGAGCCGGCCACAACGACGTCGTGTTCCTCGACGGGGAGCAGGTCGTGCGCGCCGTCACCGACCTGGCACCGGCGAGTTGACCCCCGCGGACGCCGACGGCGCCCCGCACCGGGGAGGTGCGGGGCGCCGTCCGGGCAAGGGGAGCCGGTCAGCTCCCGCGCTTCACCTCGGCCTGCACGATGCCGCGGAGCGCGGTGTTCAGCGCCTCGTCGCCGGTGTCGCCGGACTCCAGGGCCTGCCGGGCCTGCTCGGGCAGCGTCGAGGGGTCGACGTCGTCGAGCCACGTCACGTCCCCGCCGGTGCGGCTGCCGACCTTGAGGCCGGATCCCTCCTTCCGCAGCACGTACTCCTCGCCGTCCAGCTTGATCGTCATGTCGTCGGTCATGGGAGCCCCCTACCCCGCCACGGCCCGGCCGCACCTCGCCGCCGTGACCGGCGCCCGACCGGCCCGCACCGTCCCGCCGAGCACCGTCCCGCCCAGCACCATGGGCGCATGGACGACGAGTGCTGCGAGGTCGTGGTCACCGCTGCGGACGCCGACTGGCTGGCCGGCCTCACCCGGGACCTGGTCGACCGGCGGCTGGCCGCGTGCGGGCACGTCCTGACCGCCGTCCGGTCGGTGTACCGGTGGGAGGGCGCGGTGCACGACGAGGCCGAGGCGCGCATCGGGCTGCACACCCGCCGCGCACTGGTGCCCGAGATCGTCGAGCACGTCACGGCCGTGCACCCCTACGACGTGCCCTGTGTCATCGCGCTGCCACTGGTCGGCGGAGCCCCGGCGTACCTGGCCTGGATCGTGGCCGAGACACGGTCCCCCACCCCTGTGGGGGAGACCGGCTGAAGACCGGACGGATCCGTGCCGAAAACTGGGGGGACCGGGGTCACACCGACCCCACCGGAGCGAGGAGGCGGCCATGCAGCCCGGGTGTCCTCCCAGTGACCGTCCGGCCGGTCCCCGCGACCCGGCCGCCGCGGTGCTCGACGCACTCCCGCTGCCCGCGCTGGTCGTCGACTCGGGCGGCGTCGTCCGGTACGCCAACACCGCCTGGCGCAGTGCGGTCGAGGCGCTGGGCGACCAGCGGCTGCACTGCACGCACGGGGTCACCGACTACTTCGAGCTGCTCCGCCGGCTGGGCGACACCCCGGACATCCAGGCCTTCGCCGCACGCATGGCCCGGCTGCTGCGCGACGGGGCTGGGGTGGTCGAGCACGACTACGCCTTCGCCTGCCCCGGTGGTCCGCGCTGGTACCACCTCGAGGCGGCGCCCATCGACGCCACCGGCCGCTTCGTCGTCACCCACACCGACGTCACGGCGCGGGTGCGGGCGAGCCGGGAGAGCGCCTGGCTGGCCCGGCACGACCCGCTGACGACGCTGCCCAACCGCAGCCACCTGCACCAGGTGGTCGACGCGGAGCTGCGGCGCCCCGGCCGCGGGCCGTTGTCGCTGCTGCTGCTCGACGTCGACGGCTTCAGCGAGGTCAACGACTCCTCCGGCCACGACGCCGGCGACGAGCTGCTGCGCCAGGTCGCCGCCCGCCTGCGCCGGGTGGCCCGGGGCAGCGACGTCGTCGGCCGGCTCGGCGACGACGAGTTCCTGCTGGTCTCCCCGGACTGCGACGCCGACTGCGCTCCCGCCGTCGCGCAGCGCGTCCAGGCCGCCCTCGGCGGTGAGCCCTACCCGGTCGCCGGCCGCGTCCTGCGGCTGGCGGTCAGCGTCGGCGTGGCCACGGCCGACGCCGGCGGGCACCCCGGGGCCGCCGGTCTCATCCGCGACGCCGACCTGGCCCTGTCGGCCGCCCGGACGGCGGGCCGCGGCGGCCTGCGGTCGTTCACCCCGGAGCTGCGCAGCGCCGCCGAGCGCCGCGCCACCCTCGGCTCGGAGCTGCTGCACGCCCTCGACCACGACGAGCTGGTGCTGCACTACCAGCCGGTCATGTACCTGCCCAACGGCGACTGCAGCGGTGTCGAGGCGCTGGTCCGCTGGCAGCACCCGGAGCGCGGGCTGCTCTTCCCCGGGGACTTCCTCGACGCGGCCGAGCAGCACGACCTGCTGCTGCCGCTGACCCGGTGGGTGCTGCACGAGGCGTCCCGGCAGACCGCGGCGTGGTCGCGCCAGGGGCTGCGGCTGGTCACCGGTGTGAACATCAACGCCGGCCACTTCGCCACCGGCACCCTCGTCGACGACGTGTTCGCCGCCCTGCGGGCCGCCGGGCTGCCGCCCGAGCAGCTGGTGCTCGAGCTGACCGAGACCTCCGTGGCCCAGGACGCCGAGCGGGCCGCCGCGCAGTTCGCCGAGCTCCGCGGCCTCGGGGTGGAGGTGTCCATCGACGACTTCGGCAGCGGCTTCTCCTCGCTGGGGCAGCTGGTCTCCATCCCCTGCGGCGTCCTCAAGATCGACCGCAGCCTGGTGTCCTATCCCGAGGGGCGGCGCTGCCAGGCCGCCGCGGCGATCGCCGCCGTCGTCGCACTCGGCCAGGCCTGCGGCATGCGGACCCTCGCCGAGGGCGTGGAGACCGCCGAGCAGCTGGCCCTGGCCGTCGAGCTGGGCTGCACCTTCGCGCAGGGCTACCACATCGCCCGGCCGATGCCGGCCGACCAGGTGTACCCGTGGATGCTCGCCCGCAGCGGTGGCCGGCCGCCCGAGCCGCAGCTCACCGAGGCCGCAGCGATCGCCCGCGCCTCCGCCGTCCCGTCGCCCCGCTGAACCCGCGGCGGCGGCGCACTACCCTCGGGAGACGTGGCTGCTGACTTCTCCGTCGTCCTGGACGAGCTCGACACGACCCTGAAGTCGATCGAGGCCGTGCTCGACGTCGACAAGCTGCGCCAGGAGGTCGCCGAGCTCGAGCAGCAGGCGGCCGCTCCCGACCTGTGGAACGACGTCGAGGCCGCCCAGGCGCTGACCTCCAAGCTCTCCTACCTGCAGGGCGACCTGCGCCGGGTCGAGGAGCTGCGCAGCCGGCTGGACGACGTCGGCCTGCTGCACGAGATGGCGGCCGAGGAGGACGACGCGGCGACGACGGCCGAGGCCGAGCGCGAGCTGGAGAGCATCCGCTCGGCCATCGACGAGCTCGAGGTCCGGACGCTGCTGTCGGGGGAGTACGACGCCCGCGAGGCGCTGGTGACCATCCGCTCGGAGGCCGGCGGGGTCGACGCCGCCGACTTCGCCGAGATGCTCATGCGGATGTACCTGCGCTGGGCCGAGCGCCGCAAGTACCCCACCGAGGTCTACGACGTGAGCTACGCCGAGGAGGCCGGCATCAAGTCGGCCACCTTCGCGGTCAAGGCGCCCTACGCCTACGGCACGCTCTCGGTCGAGCAGGGCACCCACCGGCTGGTGCGGATCTCCCCGTTCGACAACCAGGGCCGGCGGCAGACCTCGTTCGCCGGCGTCGAGGTGCTCCCGGTCGTCGAGCAGACCGACCACGTGGACATCCCCGAGAACGAGATCCGCGTCGACGTCTTCCGCTCCTCGGGTCCCGGTGGGCAGAGCGTGAACACCACCGACTCCGCCGTCCGCATGACGCACATCCCGACCGGCATCGTGGTGTCCTGCCAGAACGAGAAGAGCCAGATCCAGAACCGCGCCGCGGCGCTGCGGGTGCTCCAGGCGCGGCTGCTCGTCGTCCGCCAGGCCGAGCAGCGGGCCGAGATGGACGCGCTCAAGGGCGAGGGCGGCAGCAGCTGGGGCAACCAGATGCGCTCCTACGTGCTGCACCCGTACCAGATGGTCAAGGACCTGCGCACCGAGACCGAGAGCGGCAACCCGTCCAACGTCCTCGACGGCGACATCGACACCTTCATCGAGGCCGGCATCCGGTGGCGCAAGCAGCAGGAGGCCGTCGCCGCGGGCTGACACCGGGCGTCGTGACCGACAGCGTTGCCTTCGTCACGATGCGGTACGGACGGCGACCCTGTGTGATCGACCGTCCAGGCACTCCGTCCCCGGCCGTCACCGTGCGCGAGAAGCGTCGGAGCGTTGCCGCGCGAACGGGCTGTCAGCCGGTCCCGGGCAGGTACCGTGGCGCCTCGTGATCGAATTGCAACACGTCACCAAGCTGTACCCGGCCAGCGCCCGGCCGGCCCTAGATGACGTGTCCACGGAGATCGACAAGGGGGAGTTCGTCTTCCTCATCGGGTCCTCCGGCTCGGGCAAGTCGACCTTCCTGCGGCTGCTGCTCAAGGAGGACGACCCGACCAAGGGCACGGTCGTCGTCAACGGCAAGACGCTGAACACGATGAGCAAGTGGAACGTGCCGAAGCTGCGCCGCACGATGGGCTGCGTCTTCCAGGACTTCCGCCTGCTGCGCAACCGCACCGTGGAGCAGAACGTCGCCTTCGCCCTGGAGGTCATCAACAAGCCGCAGCGCACGATCAAGCGCGTGGTGCCCGAGGTGCTGGAGATGGTCGGGCTCGAGGGCAAGGCCGGCCGGCTGCCCGGCGAGCTGTCCGGTGGTGAGCAGCAGCGGGTCGCGATCGCCCGCGCGTTCGTCAACCGGCCGCTGGTGCTGCTCGCCGACGAGCCCACCGGCAACCTCGACCCGGAGACCAGCGAGGGCATCATGCTGCTGCTCGAGCGCATCAACCGCACCGGCACCACGGTGATCATGGCGACGCACGACTACCACATCGTCGACTCGATGCGCCGCCGCGTGATCGAGCTCAACGGGGGCCAGATCACCCGCGACCAGTCGCGCGGCGTCTACGGGGTCGGCCGCTAGCCGTCCCGGCCAGGAGTCGCGGGCGCTGCGCCGTCCGCCCCACCGCCGTGCTGCAACTCAGATAGGGAATCCATGCGCGTCAACTTCGTGCTCTCCGAGGTCGCCACCGGGCTCCGTCGCAACCTGACCATGACGGTCGCGATGATCCTGACCACGGCCATCTCGCTCGGCCTCATGGGCACCGGCCTGCTGATCGCCGGGATGATCTCCGACATGAAGGAGATCTACTACGACAAGGTCCAGGTCTCCATCTTCCTCGCCGACGACGTCACCGAGGAGCAGCGCGCCGGGGTCGAGGACCAGCTCGCCCAGCTGCAGAGCGAGGGCGAGGTGCAGAGCTACCTGTACGAGTCCAAGGAGGACGCGTACGCGCGCTTCCAGCAGCAGTTCAGCCAGCAGCCCGAGCTGGTGCAGAACACCCCGCCGGACGCGCTGCCCGAGAGCTTCCGCGTCGAGCTGGTCAACCCCGAGCGCTACGAGGTCATCGCCGCGCAGTTCCCCGACGGGACCAACGGCGTGGACCAGGTCCGTGACGAGGGCGACTTCCTCGACCGCCTGTTCAGCCTGCTCAACGGCGCCCGCAACGCGACCATCGCCGTCGCCGTGGTGCAGGCGCTGGCCGCGCTGCTGCTGATCTCCAACACGATCCAGCTCGCGGCGTTCAACCGGCGCAACGAGACCAACATCATGCGATTGGTCGGGGCCTCCCGCTGGTACACCCAGCTGCCGTTCATCCTCGAGGCCGCGCTGGCCGGGCTGATCGGTGCGCTGCTGGCCATCGGTGGCCTGGTGCTCACCAAGCTGCTGTTCGTCGACAAGGCGCTGGCCGGGCCGATCAAGGCCGGGATCATCCCGCCGGTCGACTGGAGTGCGATCGCGACGATCAGCCCGATCATCGCCGCCGCCGGTGTCGGCCTGGCCGCGATCGCCGCCTACGTGACGCTCCGCCTGTACGTGAGGCTCTGACATCGCGATCCTCCGGATCGCACCGCGGCCAGGTGCCGTCCCCCGCCTGCGCCGAGCCCTGCCGTCGCACCCTTCGCGAACCCCTCCGGGGCCCACTCGGGCCCGACCCGCGCAGGGCGTCTCCGGTCCGGAGGCGACCGTGGTGGCGTCCGCGAATAACCTGTACGCATGCCGCGCGAACAGGGCCAGAAGTTCATCGCCCAGAACAAGAAGGCGCGGCACGACTACTCGATCCTCGACACCTTCGAGGTCGGGCTCGTGCTCACCGGCACCGAGGTGAAGAGCCTGCGCGCCGGTCGCGCCTCGCTCGTCGACGGCTTCGCCAGCATCGACGACGGCGAGGTGTGGCTGCAGCACGTGCACATCCCGGAGTACACGCAGGGCACGTGGACCAACCACGCGCCGCGCCGCAAGCGCAAGGTGCTCATGCACCGGGCCGAGATCGACAAGCTGATCGGCAAGACCAAGGAGGGCGGGCTCACGCTCGTCCCGCTGGACATGTACTTCAAGGACGGCAAGGTCAAGGCCACCCTCGCGCTGGCCAAGGGCAAGAAGAGCTACGACAAGCGCCACGACCTGGCCGAGCGGGACTCCCGCCGGGAGATCCAGAAGGCCTTCGGGCGCTACGTGAAGGGCCGGCGCTGACGGCCGGCCGACCCCTGACCGCCGCCTGACTGCCGCCGTGCGGTCGCGGGTGCCGTGCCGGAGCGCGGCACCGGCGACCACCCCGCGCGGCACCCGGCGAGCCGGGGACCGACGGGGGGCTCGCGGGCCGGCCGGGTCCGCCCGCCTACCGTGGCCGGCATGAGAGGCATCGCCTACGACCGGTTCGGGGACCTCGACGTCCTGACGCTGCGCGACGACCTCCCCGAGCCGCCCGTCGGCCCCGACACGGTGCTGGTGCGCGTGCACGCCGCGGGGGTCAACCCGGTCGACATGGGCATCCGTGCCGGCGGCCTGCGCTCGTTCTTCCCGCACCGCTTCCCGATCGTCCCGGGCTGGGACGTCGCCGGCGTCGTCGAGGCCGCAGGCCCGGCGGTGGTCGACTTCGCCCCCGGTGACGAGGTGTTCGGCTACGTCCGCCGCGACGACGTGCAGTGGGGCACGCAGGCGGAGTTCGTGCCGGCGCCGCAGCGCTGCCTGGCCCACAAGCCCGAGTCCCTGTCGTTCGCCGAGGCCGGCGCGCTGCCGCTGGCCGGGCTCACCGCCTACCAGGCGCTGACCGAGGCGCTCGAGGTCGGCGAGGGCGACCGCGTCCTCGTGCACCGGGCCGCGGGCGGCGTCGGCTTCAACGCCGTGCAGATCGCCGTCGCCCTCGGCGCGCACGTCATCGGCACCGCGAGCGAGCGCAACGCCGGCTTCCTGCGCGAGGCCGGCGTGGCCGAGGTCGTCGACTACTCGGCCGGGCCGGTCAGCGGGCAGCTCTCCGCGCCGGTCGACGCCGTGCTCGACCTCGTCGGCGGCGACGCGCTCGCCGACGCCCCGCAGCAGCTGCGCGAGGGCGGGCGGCTGGCCAGCGTCGTCGACCCCGGGGTGCGCGACCTGGGCGGGCGGTACGTGTTCGTCCGGCCCGACCGGCACGACCTGGAGGAGCTGGGGCGGATGGCCGACGCCGGGCAGCTGCGGGTGCCGATCGCCAAGGCCTTCCCGCTGGCGCAGGTCGCCGACGCCCAGCGGCTGGTCGCCGAGGGACACGTCCGCGGCAAGGTCGTCGTCACCGTCCCGTGAGCACGCACGTCCTGGACGCGCCGGCCTGGGCGGCGCTGACCGGGCCGCACGCGCACTTCGCGCAGCGGCGTGGACGCGTGCTGCGCTACCCGGCCGACGTCACGCCGTTCCTCGGCATGCCTCCGGCCCCCACCGCCGGGGACTGGGCCGACGCCGCCGCCCTGGTCGGCCCCGGTGGGCTCGTGCCCCTCGCGGGCCTGGACGGACCGGCTCCGGAGGGCTGGCCGGTGACGTGGCAGGTGGCCGGGGTCCAGCTGGTGGACGACGGTGTGGCCGGCGTCCCCGACGAGGGAGCCGTCGTCCTGACCGCCGCGGACGTCCCCGAGATGCTCGCCCTGGTGGAGCGGACCCGCCCCGGGCCCTTCCTGCCGCGAACCGTCGAACTGGGCACCTACCTGGGCGTCCGGGACGGCGACGGCACGCTGGTCGCCATGGCCGGCGAGCGGCTGCACCCGCCGGGCTGGACCGAGATCAGCGCCGTCTGCACCGACCCCGCCGCCCGCGGTCGCGGCCTGGCGTCGCGCCTGGTCCGGGCCCTGGTGCACGGCATCCGCGAGCGGGGCGAGCAGCCGTTCCTGGACGGCGCTGCGGACAACCCCGCGATCGGCCTCTACGAGTCGCTGGGCTTCCGCCTGCGCCGCGAGGTCACGTTCGCCGCCGCCCGGGTGCCCGGCGCTGACTAGGGTCGCGTCCCGTGGTGGCACCCCCGGCCGACGACGCGGACGTCCCGCGGTACTGGCGCGAGCTCGGCCTGCCCGGGCTGGTCGACGTGCACGTGCACTTCCTGCCCGAGCGGGTGCAGGAGAAGGTCTGGGCGTTCTTCGGCCAGGCCGAGGCGCACTACGGCGCGGCCTGGCCGGTGACCTACGCGGCGCCGGTGGACGAGCGGCTGGCGGTGCTCGACCGGATGGGCGTGCGGGCCTTCTCCACGCTGCCGTACGCGCACAAGCCGGGCATGGCCGCGTGGCTCAACGACTGGTCGGCGGAGTTCGCCGACGCCCACCCGCAGGTGCTGCGGTCGGCGACGTTCCACCCCGAGCCCGAGGCCCCGGCCTACGTCGCCGAGGCGCTGGAGCGCGGCGCCCAGGTGTTCAAGGTGCACGTCCAGGTCGGCGGCTTCGACCCGCGCGACCCGCTGCTGGACCCGGTGTGGGGCCGGCTGGCCGAGACCGGGACGCCGGTGGTGATCCACTGCGGCTCCGGTCCGCTGGCCGGGGAGCACACCGGCCCGCGGCCCATGGCCGGCCTGCTCGACCGGCACCCGCGCCTGCAGCTGGTGATCGCCCACCTCGGCATGCCCGAGTACCGGGAGTTCCTCGACCTGGCCGAGCGCTTCGAGCGGGTGCACCTGGACACCACGATGTTCGCCACCGACTTCACCGAGCGGCTCATGCCCTTCGACCGCGCCGACCTGCCCCGGCTGGCCGCGCTGCGCGACAAGGTGCTGCTGGGCACCGACTTCCCGGCCATCCCGTACGCCTACGCCCACCAGCTCGCGGCGCTGCACCGGCTGGGGCTGGGGGAGGACTGGCTGCGCGCCGTCCTCTGGCACAACGGGGCCCGGCTGTTCACGATCAGGGCGTGACCCCGGAGATCCGCTTCACCGCCGCCGTCCTCGGCACCCCGGACCCGCGCGGGCTGGCCCGCTTCTACCGGGACCTGCTCGGCTGGCCGATCCGCGACGACACCGACGACTGGGCGACCCTGCGCCCGGCCGGCGGCACGGGACTGTCGTTCCAGCTGGAGACCGACCACGTGCCCCCGGTCTGGCCGCAGGAGCCGGGCAGCCAGCAGATGCAGCAGCACCTGGACTTCGAGGTCGAGGACCTCGACGAGGCGTGCGCGCACGCCGAGTCGCTGGGGGCGCGGCAGCTGGGCGGCCACACCGAGTCCGAGGAGGTCGTCCGGGTCTACGCCGACCCCGCCGGCCACCCCTTCTGCCTGTTCGTGTCGCTGGACGCATGAGCGCCCTGGTCACGCGCCCGCTGACCCTCGACGACGCGCCTGCCGCCGCCGAGCTGCTGGCCGCCGCCGAGCCCGTCGACGACACCGGCGAGCACGAGGACGCCGACGGGCTCCTCGAGTGGTGGGGCGGGGAGCTGGTCGACCTCGCCCGCGACGGCCGGGCGGTCTGCACCGACGACGGCCGGCTCGTCGGCTGGGCCACCGCGATCGCCTCGCCCGGCGTCCGGGACGCGTTCCGGGTCTGGCTCGAGGGCCGGGTGCACCCGCGGTTCCGCGGTCAGGGCACCGGCGGGCGGCTGCTGGACTGGCAGGTGGCCCGGGGCGTGCAGCAGCACGCGGAGCTGGAGCCGCAGGCGCCGGCGCGACTGGTCGTCCACGCGCACCCCGCGATGGGCGCGCTGGAGTCGCTGGTCCGCCGGCGCGGGTTCGAGGCGGAGCGGTACTACGCCGTCATGCGCCGGCCGCTGACCGACCTGCCGGAGCCGCGGCCGGCCGACGGGGTGCAGCTCGTGCCGTTCTCGGCCGACCGCGACGAGGAGGTGCGCCGGGCGCACAACACCTCGTTCACCGAGCACCACGGCTCGGTGGAGCGCGACGAGGTGGCCTGGCGCAGCTGGTTCACCGGGCAGCGGGCGTTCCGGCCCGACCTGTCGGTGCTCGCCCTGTCCGGCGGCGCGGTCGTCGGGTACGTGCTGGCCTACGAGTACGAGGCCGACACCCGCGCCACCGGCGTCCGGGAGACCCGGCTGGGACAGATCGGCGTGCTGCCCGGCGCCCGCGGCCGCGGCACGGCCACCGCGGCGATCGCCGCCGCACTGCGTGCCGCCGCCGCAGCCGGGTGCGGCCGCGCCTCGCTCGACGTGGACACCGAGAACGTCACCGGCGCGTTCGGCCTGTACGAGCGGCTCGGCTTCCGGACCGACCGCACCTGGACCTCGTGGGCGCTGCCGCTCCCGCCGGGAGCGCCTCAGTAGGGTGCCGCGCATGGTCAGCGTCGATCACCCCGCGCCCGAGTCCGCCGCCGTCGAGCCCGCCCTGGCCGGCCGCGCGCACCGGGCGGTCGAGCCGCTGCACAACCACCTCTACTTCGCCCCCGAGCAGGACGAGCACCTCACCGCCGTGGGCATCCGGCCCGGCCGGATGTGCTACTTCGCCGGGCGGGCCGCGCCGATGGGCGCCGTCGGCCCGGGCGTCGTGACGGCGACCTTCTACAACTTCTCGGCCACGCTGGTCGCCCGGCTCATCCCGCGCGCCTGGACGCTGGCCACCCCCGAGCAGGTCGTCGCCGCCCGCTTCGACGCCGCCCGCGCCTCGCTCACCCGGCTGCTCGGCGACGCCGCGACCG
This sequence comes from Blastococcus sp. CPCC 205250, assembly GCF_019799925.1. Lineage (GTDB taxonomy): Bacteria > Actinomycetota > Actinomycetes > Mycobacteriales > Geodermatophilaceae > Trujillonella. The sequence continues at coordinate 598,677 of NZ_JABGCG010000001.1, forward strand.
GCCCGGAGATCGAGGAACTCGCCGGGCTGCTGCGCGAGGCGTGCACCGCGCTAACCCCCGAGGGCCGCCCGCTGTACGCCGGCCACGCCGACGTCGCCTGGCCCGAGGAGCCGCTGCTGCAGGTGTGGCAGGGCGCGACGCTGCTGCGCGAGCACCGCGGCGACGGGCACGTCGCCGTCCTGGTCCGGCACGGGCTGTCGGGCATCGAGGCCCTGCAGACCCACTCGGCGACCGGCCGGGGCTTCACGCCGGCGGCGGCACAGGCGCTGCGCGGCCACACCGACGAGGAGTGGGCCGCCGCCGCCGCGCGGCTGGCCGAGCGCGGCCTCGTCGTCGACGGCGACCTCACCGAGGCCGGCCAGCGGCTCCGGGCCGAGATCGAGGCGGAGACCGACGCGCTCGCCCTCCAGCCGTGGACCCACCTGGGCGTGGAGCGGACGGCGCGCGTGGTCGAGCTCGGCAAGCCGCTGTCGGCCCGGATCGCCGCGGCCGGCGCGTACCCGGACGGCGTCTTCGGCAAGTGAGCCGGCGGCTCCCGGGCGCCGCCGGCGACGGGCCGACGGCGGACCTGCTCCGGGCCCGGCGCGGCGGCGAGCTCAGCGACCTCGACCGGTTGCTGCTGCACAGCCCGCCGGTGGCCGAGGGCTGGAACGCGCTGCTGGGCGCGCTGCGGTCGGGCACCACCCTCGCCGCGGACCTGCGCGAGCTGGTCGTGCTGCGGATCGCCGTCCTCAACGACGCGGCGTTCGAGTGGGCCGCGCACGAGCCCATCGCCCGCCGGGCGGGCCTGAGCGGGGAGCGGCTGGACGCCCTGCGCCGGCCGGACGCCGGCGGTCCGGACGGGTGGACGCCGGTGCAGGCCGCCGTCCTCGCGTTCACCGATGCCTCCACCCGCGCCGTCGCCGTGCCCGACGAGGTGTTCGCCGGTGTCCGGGGGCACCTGGACGACCGGCAGGTCGTCGAGCTCACCGCGCTGGTCGCCGGCTACGCGATGGTGTCCCGGTTCCTGGTCGCCCTGCAGGTCCCGCCGCCGCCGGGTGAGGTCCCGGGCTGAGAACCGGAGCGACTTGGGCCACACTCGGCGCCGGAGGTGGGGAGAGTGACGGCGACCGAGAACAGGCCCGGCAGCCCGCAGCGCACCGACGTCGATGCGGCCTTCCGCGGCAGTGCGACCTACCGGAGCCTGGGTGAGCAGCAGCTCAGCCCGGCCGAGGAGCGCTTCGAGAGGGGCCGGCGGACCGTCGGGCTCTTCCTCGCCCCGGTGGTCAGCGTGGTGTTCGCGCTGCTGCCGCTGGACCTGCCGAACGACCAGCAGCTGCTGGCCGCGGTGCTGCTCGGGGTCATCGTCCTGTGGGTCACCGAGCCGGTGCCCATCCCGGTCGGCGGCCTCATCGGCGTGGCCGCCATCGTGGTCCTCGGGGTGGTGCCCGCGGACGACGCCCTGAGCCCGTTCGGGTCGACGACGGTCTTCACCTTCATCGGCGCGTTCATCCTCGCCGCCGCGATGCTCAAGCACGGCGTCGCCCGCCGGTTCGCGATGTTCATCCTGTCGCTGAAGTGGGTCGGCACCTCGACCGCGCGGGTGGTCATCGCCTTCGGCCTGATCACCGCGCTGCTGTCGGCGTTCGTCTCCAACACCGCGACCGTCGCCATGCTGCTGCCGACGGCGCTGGGGATCCTGACGGTGATCGCCAAGCTGCTCCAGGACAAGGAGCTGGTGAAGCCGGACTTCGACCCCCTGCGGCTGCGGGTCGGGACCGCGCTGATGCTGATGCTCGCCTACGGCGCCAGCGTCGGCGGGCTGATCACCCCGGTGGGCACGCCGCCGAACCTGATCGGCCGCGGGCTCATCGAGGAGGCGACCGGCGAGCGGATCGGCTTCCTCGACTGGATGCTCATGGCGCTGCCGATCTGCGCGCTGATGTTCGTCGCGCTGACGATCGTGCTGCTGCTGCTCAACAAGCCGGAGATCCGGCGGATCGAGGGCGTCGCCGAGTACATCGCCGCCGAGCGGGCCGAGATCGGTCCGTTCTCCAAGGCAGAGCGCAACACGGTGATCGCGTTCGTCATCACCGTGCTGCTGTGGATCTTCCCCGGCGTGATCGCGCTCGTCGCCGGCACGGAGTCCGACCTCTACACGACCATCAGCGACCGGCTCGACGAGGGCGTCGTCGCCGTCCTCGGCGCCTCGCTGCTCTTCCTGCTGCCCACCGACTGGGGGTCGCGGGAGTTCACCCTCAACTGGTCCGACGCCGCGAAGATCGACTGGGGCACGATCCTGCTGTTCGGCACCGGGATCATCTTCGGGTCGCTGCTGGCCGACACCGGTCTCGCCGAGACGATCGGCAACAGCTCCGCCGACTGGCTCGGCCTGACCAGCACCTTCGCGATCACGATCTTCGCGGTGATCCTGGCGATCATCATCTCCGAGACGACGAGCAACACCGCCTCGGCCGCGGTGGTCGTGCCGATCATCATCCCGGTGGCGGTGGCCGCGGGGATCGACCCGTTCGTCCCGGCGCTGGCGGCGACGTTCGCGGCCTCGTTCGGCTTCATGCTGCCGGTGTCGACGCCGCAGAACGCGATCGTCTACGGCTCCGGCGTCGTGCCGATCACCAAGATGATCCGGTCGGGCATCAGCTTCGACGTCCTCGGCGCCCTGCTCATCGTCGTCCTCCTGCCCGGGCTGATCTCCCTCGTCCTGCGCTGACCCGCTGAACAGCGGGTGACGGGCGGGTGATCTCCGTCCCGCGCCGGCGACGGTGCGCCTCCCGGCGTGTCACGATGGACGACGGCCCGGACGACGCGGGCCACCGACCCGGGAGGAGGACGCATGCGCAGCGAGCCGCCCAGTCCCAGTCCCGAGGACCTCCTCGCCTAGTCGCGACCGCCGCCCGGACGGCCCCCTGCAGGGGCCTGCGGGTGACGGGGCCGGGAGGTCCTCCGCCGGTGCCCTCCGCCCTGCGTCCCGGGAGTCCCGTCATGGTCGATCGCCGCCTCGCGCCCCTCACCGCCCTGACCACGCTGCGCCGTCCGCGCACCGAGGTGGTCCGCCGTCCCGTCGCCGTCCCCGCGGAGCCTCCGGCGGACCGGCCCGAGCGGCCGTCGCGGATCGTGGACAACGCCGTCTACGCCGGCGGCCGGCGGGTGGCCACGCCCGACACCGCCGCCGACAGCCACGAGTGGCTCACCGAGGGCTTCGACGACCGGATGGTCTGGCTCGGCCTCTACCGGCCCGAGCCGGGGGAGCTCGGTGAGCTGGCCGAGCAGTACGACCTGCCCGAGCTCGCCGTCGAGGACGCGATCCAGGCCCACCAGCGGCCGAAGTTCGAGCGCTACGGCGACACCCTGTTCGTCGTCCTCAAGGCAGCGCGCTACCTCGACGCGGCCGAGGAGGTGGAGTTCGGCGAGCTGCACCTGTTCCTGGGTCCGCACTTCGCCATCACCGTGCGGCACAGCGAGTCCCCGGACCTCTCCCGCGTGCGCCGCCGGCTGGAGAGCGAGCCGGCGCTGCTGGCCAAGGGGCCCGAGGCGGTGCTCTACGCGATCCTCGACGCGGTGGTCGACGGGTACGCGCCGGTGGTGGCGGGGCTGTCCAACGACATCGACGAGATCGAGGTCCAGGTCTTCGCCGGCGACCCCGGGGCCTCGCGGCGCATCTACGAGCTGTCGCAGGAGGTGCTGGACTTCCAGCGCGCGGCCGCACCGCTCATGGGGATCCTCGGCGCGATCACGGCCGGGTTCGAGAAGTACGGCGTCGACGAGGAGCTGCGCAGCTACCTGCGCGACGTCGCCGACCACGTCGCGCAGGTCATCGAGCGGGTCGAGGGCTTCCGGCTGCAGCTGCGCGACATCCTCACCGTCAACGCCACCCTGGTCGCCCAACGGCAGAACGAGGAGATCCGCGAGCTGACCGAGGCGTCGATCGCCCAGGGCGAGGAGGTCAAGAAGATCTCCGCATGGGCGGCCATCCTGTTCGCCCCGACGCTGGTGGGCACGGTCTACGGGATGAACTTCGACGACATCCCGGAGCTGCACTGGCAGCTGGGCTACCCGTTCGCCCTGGTGCTGATGCTGGGCGTCAGCGTCACCCTGTACGCGATCTTCAAGCGCCGCGGCTGGATCTAGCCGCCCGTCGTCCGCCCGCCCGCCGGCCGTCGTCCCGCCCGCCGGCCGTCGTCCCGCCCGTCGGCCGTCGCCCCGCCCGCCGCCGTACGGCGGCGCTGCCGCGCCGCGGTCGGGGTGCCGCGTCGCACCGCGGCACCCGGCTCCACATCGCGGCACTGCCGGGTCGGGGGGACGACGGCGAGGCGCGGGAACACCCGCCTGGACGGGACCGTTACCCTGGATGCACAACTACACAGGGGGTGATTGGTCTCGACTGCGGTCGGATGACCAGGGGAAGCGAGCCGAGGAAGGCAACGATCATCTCGTTAACGATCCGTTGCACAACACACAAGCGCCGATTCCAATCAGCGCGACTTCGCTCTCGCTGCCTGATAGCAGCTAGACGAGTCTGTCAGCCCGGGTTCGTCATCGACCCGGATCCTGGCATCAGCTAGATGACTCACCGCACGCACCGGTCGCGGGTGCGTGCGGGACACCTCACAGCGACTGGGCCCGTCACGTCGACCTGTCTGCGGGATCGACGGGGCCGAGCAGAGGCACTGCGGACTGCGCTCGGAGAAGCCCTGGTGATGCGTCGTAGGACGCGGGTTCGATTCCCGCCACCTCCACCCCTGAACACGAGAGCCCCGCACGGACACCGTCCGTGCGGGGCTCTCGTGCGTCCGGCGGCAGATGGTCCCCGGAGCAGCCGCACCGCCGCGGACGGCGGGGCGATCGGCCAGTGCACCACGCATACGGAACCGGCGCGAGCCGGAGTCACCTGATCCGGGTGAGGTCCCGTCGCCGCCCGGCCGGGTGCCCTCCGGCGGCCCTACGGTCCGCTCATGATCACGACCTCCCGTGGACGCGCGCTTCGGCTCGGCATCGCCGCGGTCCTGCTCACCGCCGCGGCGGGGTGCGCCGAGGAGGTGGCCGGCGAGGCCAGCGCCGCGTCGCCGAGCGCGTCGAGCCCGTCGGCGCTCCCCAGCGGGGCCGATCCGAGCACCGAGCCGGCGGACGGGCCCTCGGACGAGCTGGCGGCCGGGCTGCTCCCGGCCGCGGCGTTCGGACCGGACGCGGAGGTGACCACCCTCGACGCGGCGGACCTGGCCGCGTCGGGGCCGGCCGGCCTGCCCCCGGGGGCCACCGTCACCCCCGCCGAGTGCGCCGAGGGCCTGGGCGCCATCCAGCCCACCCCCGGCGACCTCGGTGCCGTGGTCGCCCAGACCGCGGAGACCCCGGCCCAGCTCACGGTCCAGGTGCTGGCCGAGGACGAGACGATCGAGGCGGGGTCCTCCACCGCTTTCGACGACCTGCTCGCGCGCTGCTCGCACATCGAGCTGACCGCGCCGGACGGGAGCAGCGGCACCATGGACCTGCGGGAGCTGCAGGTGCCGGCGGTCGGCGAGGTCAGCCAGGGCCTCGCGTTCACCCTCGCCCTCACCACGCCGGACGGCACGGGCGGCACCGTCGCATGCCTGCTCGCCGTGGCCGTGGAGGACCAGCGGCTGGTCCTCCTGCAGCAGCTGGCGCCCGACGGTGCGCCGCTCGACGAGGCCGCGTTCAGCGCCCTGTTCGAGCAGGCCTACGAGCAGCAGCGGGACGCCTGACCGTCCCGGGTCTCAGGCGTCCCGCCGGCGCAGCACCACCAGCGCGGCCAGGACGGCGGCCGCCGCCCACAGGGCGGCGACCGCCAGCCCGGTGACCGGGCCGAAGACGTCGATGTCGCGGGCGTGCACGCGCACGGCTCTCGTGGCGCGGCTGCGCCCGGACGTCGTGATCATGGACATCCGGATGCCCTGGTCGACGGCATCGCGGCCACCCGTGAGCTGCGCCGGCGGCTGCCCGACCCCCGCGGGTGCCCGTGCTGACGACCTCCGGCGACGACGAGGACGTCGACGCCGCGCTGCACGCCGGAGCCGACGGCTCCCTGCCCGAGCGCACCCGCCGGCCGAGTTCGCCGACGCCGTCCGCGTCGTCGCCGGCGGGGGAGGCCTGCTGTTCCCCGCCGCCATCCGTCCACTGGCTGGTGCCGCTGCGCTGAGCCGGGCGGCTCCGGGAGACGGCGGCCGCGCAGCCGGTACCGCCGGGACTCGCTACGGTGCCGGGCAGGGTGGCGGGGCGAGCGGGGAGGGGCGGTCATGGCACGGATGGACCTGCGGGTGCGGTTGCTGGGGCGGCTGCTGCGGGCGGTCGACTCAATCGCCACGATGGACGACGAGCGGATCCGGCAGGCCCAGCAGACCGCCCTCGGGCACAACCCGGTCATCGACCTGCTGCTCGGCGGGGTGGCCGCCGGCGTGGGCCTCCGCGACGCGACGGCGGCGGGGGAGACCGGGCCGCTGCCCGTGCGCGTCTACCGCCCGGAGGCCGCGCCGGCCGGGCCGCTGCCGCTGGTCGTCAACTACCACGGCGGCGGCTGGGTGCTGGGCTCGCTGGACCAGGCCGACTGGCTGTGCAGCAACGTCGCGCTCAGCGTCGGCGCCGTCGTCGTCTCGGTCGACTACCGGCTCGCGCCCGCGCACCGCTGGCCGGCCGCGGCCGAGGACTGCTACCGGGCCACCGTCGACATCACCGCCCGGGCCGCGGAGTTCGGCGCCGACGGCGAACGGCTGGCGGTGATGGGCGACAGCGCGGGCGGCAACCTCGCTGCGGTCGTCTCCCTGCTCGCGCGCGACCGGTCCGGTCCGCCCATCGCGCTGCAGGCGCTGCTCTACCCGGCGACCGACCTGACCCTCGCCAGCCCGTCGATCCGGGAGAACGCGCACGCTCCGGTCCTGAGCGAGGCCGACGTCGTCGCCTTCCGCGACCACTACGTGGGCGGGCTGGACCCGGCCGACCCGTACGCCTCGCCGCTGCACGCGCGCGACCACCGGGGGTTGCCGCCGGCGCTGGTCCAGGTCGCCGAGCACGACCCGATCCGCGACGACGGCCTGCGCTACGCCGCGGCGCTGGAGCGGGCCGACGTGCCGGTGCGGACGACGACCTACGTCGGCATGCCGCACGGCTACCTGTCGTTCCCCAGGCTCTGCCGCAGCGCGCCGCAGGCCCTCGGGGAACTCTGCGCCGAGCTGCACGCCGCGCTCGAGCCGGCCGCCCGTGCCGACGACGGCCACCCGACCCGCCGGGGCGAGGTGCTGGCCTAGCCGGACCGGCCCGGGCGCGGTGGGCGGGAGCTCCACCCCGCCCCGTGCAGCCGTTCCGCGCCGTCGAGCAGCAGGTCGAGGGCGAACTCGAACTCGAACTGCTCGTCGCAGCCGCCGCCGACCCGGCCGAGGTCGCCCTGCGTGGCGGCGACCGCGATCTCCAGCACGTGCGGGAACCGCTCGGCGAACTCCCGCGCCATCGCCTCCTGCTGCTCGGCCGACGGGGGCTGCGCGGGCGCCGGCTCCTCGAACAGCTCGGGGCTGAAGCCCCAGATGCGGTTGCCCAGCGCGTGCATGACGTGGTGGGTCAGGTCGGGGGAGAGGCCACCGGCGCGGAAGCCCCCGGCGACGGCGTCCATGTGGCCGAGCACCGCGGGCGTGCGGCGGGTGCTCCCCTCGATGGCCCGGCGCGCCCAGGGGTGACGCAGCACGGCCTGCCGCGCGGAGAGGACCCGGGTGCGCACGGCGTCCTTCCACGGCAGTGCCGGGTCGGGGGACTCGATCTCGCCGAGGACCACGTCGACCATCCCGCCGACGAGCTCGTCCTTGTCGGCCACGTGCTTGTAGAGGGCCATCGGCACCACGCCCAGGTGCTGGGCCAGCCCCCGCATGCTCACCGCGCCGATGCCGGCCTCGTCGGCCAGGGCGACGGCGGCGCGCAGGACGCGGTCGCGGTCCAGCCGCTCCCGCCGCGGAGCAGGGGCGTCGGGCACCGGCGTCCTCCTCGTCGTGGTCGTTGACAGGCGTACACCGTACACCTACTGTCTCGGGCAGTGGTGTACGCCGTACACCTCGATGCGGAGGAGACGCCATGAGCCCCACCAGACGAGCCGCCGTCGCGGCCGGTGCCCTGTTCCTGATCACCCACGTCACCTCGGTGCCGGCGGCACTGCTCTACGAGGCGACGTTCCGGCCCGGCGGGGTGCTGGGGGAGGGCGACGCCACCCGGGTGCTCGTCGCCGGTGCGCTGGAGGTGGTCCTCGCCCTGGGCGTCGTCGGCACCGCGATCGCCCTGTACCCGCTGCTCAAGCGGCACGGCGAGAACATCGCCCTGGGCTACCTCGCGCTGCGCACGCTGGAGGCCGCGGTCATCCTGACCGGCGTCGTGACCGCACTGGGGGTCGTGTCCCTGCAGGGCGGGGACGGGTCGACGGCCGCGGTGCGCGACGGCCTGATCGCCGTGCACGACTGGACCTTCCTCGTCGGCCCCGGGCTGGTGTGCGGCACCAACACGGTGCTGGCGGCCTGGCTGGTGTACCGGTCCGGCGTGGTGCCCCGGTTCATCGCGGTGCTGGGCCTGGTCGGCGGGCCGCTGGTCTTCGCGCTCAACGCGGGCAAGCTGCTGGGCCTCTACGACAGCATCTCCGGAGCGGCCGGGATCGCCGTCGTCCCGATCTTCGCGTGGGAGGTCCTCCTGGCCGTGTACCTGCTCACCCGGGCCGGCCGGCCCGCACCGCGGCCCGCGGCGCCGGCGGGGGAGCCCCCGGTCCCCGCGGCCGTCTGAGCCCGCCGGCGCGGTTCACACGCCGGTCGCGCCGTCGACCCGCTCGCGGATGAGGTCGGCGTGCCCGGCGTGCCGGGCGTACTCGGCGATCATGTGCGAGTAGACCCAGCGCAGCGTCACGCCGGCGCCCATGAAGGGGCTCGTCGCGTCCAGCGGGCGGCCGGCGCAGGCGGCCCGCGCCCGCGCGACCTCCGCCTCCCAGGTCGCGCGGGCGGCGGCGACCGTGGCGCCCGGAGCGAGGTCGAAGCCGCCGTCCGGGCCGTCGGGGTCGGCCTCCGGGTCGTGGATCGGGGGCACCACCTCGCCGGCGAGGACCCGGCGGAACCAGTTCCGCTCCACCTCCGCCATGTGCTGCACCAGCCCGAGCAGGGTCAGCGGTGACGGCGGCACCGCGGCCTCGCGGGCCTGCTCGTCGGTCAGCCCGTCGACCTTGCCGACCAGCGTCGCGCGGTAGAAGTCGAGCCAGCCCTCCAGGGTGGCGCGCTCGTCGGCGGAGATGGGGGGCATGGCACGGTCCGGGCTGGTCACGGCCGCCGATGCTGCCACCGGCGTCCGACGGCACCGGCGGGCGCCCGGTCCACGGCTGCCGCAGGATGCCGGTGTGCCGACCACGACGTTCGACGCCCCCGCCGGCCCGCTGCCGGCCCACCTCGCCGTCCCCGCGGGGGAGGGGCCCTGGCCCGGGGTCGTCGTGGTGCACGACGCGTTCGGGTTCACCGACGACCTGAAGCGGATCACCGACCGCTTCGCCGCCAGCGGGTACCTGGCCCTGGCCCCGGCGCTGTTCCGGCGGGGCAACCGGCTGCGCTGCGTGGTCAGCACGCTCAAGTCGCTCCAGGACGGCCGCGGCCCGGCGGTCGACGACGTCCTGGCCGCCGCGGCGCACCTGCGCGCCGACGACCGCTGCACCGGCAGGGTCGGCTCGGTCGGCTTCTGCATGGGCGGCGGCTTCGCCCTGCTGACCGCGCCCAGCGGCAGCTTCGACGCCGCCGCGCCGAACTACGGCATCTGGCCGGGCAACCGCGAGGAGCTCTCCCGCGCCTGCCCGACGGTGGCCAGCTACGGCGCCCGCGACCGGATGCTGCCGGGAGCGGCCGCCGAGCTGGAGGAACGGCTGACCGCCGGGGGCGTCGCCCACGACGTGCACGAGTACCCCGGCGTCGGCCACTCGTTCATGAACGAGTGGGGCACGCCCGCCCCGCTGCGGTTCGTCGAGCGGATCGCCGGGCTGGCCTACTCGCGCCCGGAGGCCGAGGACGCCTGGCGCCGGATCCTGGCCTTCTTCGGCGAGCACCTGCGCTGACCACCCGCTCAGCCCCGGGCGGCGGCCAGCGCGGCGGCGCCCACCGTCTCGAGGGTCGCCTCCGGCGTCAGCGGGTGGAACGGCCCGCCGCGGACGTCGCGGTAGGCCCGCTCCAGCTTCGACCCCCGGGCGAACGCCGGGCCGCCGGCGACCTGCAGCGCCAGGTCGGTCACCGCCACCGCCTCCAGCACGGCGTGCCGCTTGGCCGTCATCAACGTCTCCAGCACCTGCTGGTCGGGCCCGAAGTGCTCGCCGGTCTCCTCGATGGCGGCGAGCAGCGCCCACCGGGCGACCCGCAGCCGGGCGGTCATCTCGCCCAGCAGCCGGACGGCCGACGGCGCCGGGTCCGGCTTCGCCGCGAGCATCCGCGCGGCCTCGTCGCGGGCGCCCTGCGCCACTCCCAGGTAGACGGCGGCCACGACCGGCGCGAAGTACTGGGCGGCCAGCAGCAGCGGACCGCTGAGCACGCCGTACGGCCGGCGGCCGGTGATCTTCTCGGTGGGCACGAACACGTCGTCCAGGACGACGTCGTGGCTGGCGGTGCCGCGCATGCCGAGGGTGTCCCAGGTCTCGACGATGGTCACGCCGGGGCTGCTCATGGGGACGCTCGCGTGCAGCACCTCGGCGTCGGGTCCGGGCTCGCCCAGGGTGGCCGAGGTCGACAGCACGGTGGCGGCCGGCGCCTGCGAGACGAAGGACTTGCGGCCGGTCAGCCGGAAGCCGCCCTCCACGGGCACCGCGGTCGTCGTCGGGCACACCCAGTCGTTGCCGCCGCTGGTCGCCAGCACGATGCCGTCGGCGGCCACCTTGCGCAGCGCCGCCTCGGCGTCGGCCAGGCCCCGGCCGTAGCGCCAGCGCTGCATCACGGTCATGTACAGGTGCATGGCCGCCGACAGCGCGGCCGCGCCCGACCAGCGGGCCAGCTCGTGCTCGGCGAGCACGACCTGGCGCAGGCTCGCACCCATGCCGCCGAGCTCGGTGGGCACGGCCATCGCCCGGTAGGCGGTGTCGGTCATCGCGGCGTAGGCCTCGGAGACGAAGGTGGCGTCGCGGTCGTGCCCGGCCTCGGCCGCCGCGGCGATGCGGCCGATGTCCGCGGCCAGCGCGATCAGCGACTCGTCGGTGGGGGTGGACGTGAGGGTCGTCGTCATGGGGACGACGGTCTCGGGGGTGGACGTAGGGCACTAGTTCTCGTTCTGAACCGCTGCCACCATGCCGGGATGGCGCGCTACGGCCAGTACTGCCCGATCACCCGCTCGCTCGAGCTGCTCGGTGACCGCTGGACGCTGCTCATCGTCCGCGACCTGCTGGTCGGCGCGGAGCGCTTCAACGAGCTCGCCCGCGGGCTGCCCCGGCTGTCGCGCGGCCTGCTCTCCAAGCGGCTGGACCACCTCGAACGCGCCGGGCTGGTCGAGCACGTCGGCGACCGCTACCTGCCCACCCAGGCGTGCGCCGACCTCCGCCCCATCGTGTTCGGCCTGGCCGAGTGGGGTGCCCGCTGGGCGTTCGGCGAGCCGCGACCCGACGAGCTCGACGCCACCGTGCTGCTGTGGTGGATGCGCGGCGGCATCGACGCCACCGCCTTCGGCGACCGCGAGCGGACCGTGGTGCACGTGCGCTTCCGCTCCGGCACGCGGCGCCGGTTCTGGCTGGTCGTGCAGGCCGCCGACGTCTCGCTGTGCTTCGTCGACCCGGGGTTCGACGTCGACGTGACCCTCGAGGCCGACCTCGACGCCCTCTACGAGGTGTGGGACGGCCGGATGGAGTACGGCGCGGCGGTGCGCGACCGCCGGCTGGTCGTCAGCGGCGACACGGCGCTGGTGCGTGCCCTCCCGCGCTCGCTGCGGCTGAGCCCGATCGCGCACTTCGTCCGGCAGGCGGTCACCGCCCCCGCCTGACCGGTTCACCGACTGCACCGACCGCACCGACGGCAGCGCCGGAGCCGAGCGTGTGCGCCCAGGCCGCGGGACCGGGCCGGGAACGCGGCCTGGGCGCACACGCCGGCCAGGTGACGGGCGCATGTCCTCACGTCCCACGCCTCCCTCTCAGGGGGTGGATCGTGTTTCGCGGCTGAAGACCGCCGGGGTGCCTGCCGATCTCTCCCGTATCCGACGAGGGGAGCCGGTCATGAACGACACGGCATGCAGGGCAGTGGCGCAGGCGGGCACGGTCGCGGCGACGGCGTCGCTGGACTCCGAGCAGCCCTGGCCGCTGCTCCTCGTCGCGGGCTGGCTGACGACCGCGACCGACTGCGCGCTGACCGCCGGCCTCCTGGCCGAGCTCGAGGCCGAGTTCGCCGTCTGACCCGGACGGGCGACGGGGGGCGCGCGGCGCCCCGCGCTCCGCGATCATGACGGGGTGACCAGCACCCCGCCGACCGCCTGCGCGCGCCGACGGGGGCGCTGAGCCGGTGGTGCAGACGGAGGACGGGCGGGCGGCCGGAGCCGTCCGGCGCGCCGACGCGCTGCTGGCGTGGGCGCCGAGCGGACGCATCGCCGTCCCGCTGATCGCCGGGCTCGTCGTCGTCGCCAACCTGGTCGGCGTCGGCACCGTCGTGCTGCTGCTGCTCGGGGTGGGCGGGGACACCGGGTCCGGCCGGACCCCGGTCCTGCTCGCCGCGCTCGTCTACGTCGTCCTCGCCTTCCCGGCGGGCATCTGGGCGGGCCTGCGCCGGCAGCGGCCGACCAACGCCTGGCTGGTCGCCGGGCGGGAACCGAGTGCCGTCGAGGCGGCGCACGCGCTGCGGCTGCCCGTGGACACCGCGCTCGTCGCCGGCGCCGTCTGGCTGCTCGGCGCCGTGCTCGTCGGCGCCGTCGCGGCCGCCTCGTTCCCCGACGCGCGGGTCGGCATCCGCGTGGGCGTGGCCGTCGTCCTCGGCGGTGTGGTCACCGCCGGCGTCACCTACCTGCTCGTCGCGCGGGCGGCCCGGGCCGTGACCGCGCGCGCCCTGGCGGCGCACCCGCCGACCGGCCGGCTGGCCCTGGGCGTGCGGCCTCGGCTCGTGCTGACCTGGGGCCTGACCAGCGGCGTTCCGATGGTCGGCGTGGTCCTGCTGTTCCTCGACCCCACCAACCCCGAGGGCCCCGGCGCCGCGGCCGTGGTGTTCCTGGTCGTCGTGGCCCTGCTGGTCGGCGGACTGGCCACCCTGCTCACCGCCCGCGCGGTGGGCGCGCCGCTGCGCGACCTGCGGCAGGCGGTGCAGCGCGTCGGCCGGGGCGACCACTCCGTGCGGGTCGTCGTCGACGACGCCGGGGAGATCGGCCTCCTGCAGGAGGGCGTCAACTCGATGGCCGCCGGGCTGGCCGAGCGCGAGCGGCTGCGCGACCTGTTCGGCCGCCACGTCGGCACCCCCGTCGCCCAGCGGGCGCTGGCCGACGGCGCCGCGCTCGGCGGTGAGCTGCGCACGGTCGCGGCGCTGTTCGTCGACATCGCCGGCTCGACCTCGCTGGTGCGCCGCACCGGCCCCGAGCAGATGGTCGGCCTGCTCAACCGCTTCTTCGCCGTGGTCGTCGACGCCATCGAGGCCGAGGACGGCCTGGTCGACAAGTTCGAGGGCGACGCGGCGCTGTGCGTCTTCGGCGCGCCCACCGAGCACCCCGACCCGGCCGGCGCGGCGCTGCGCGCGGCCCGGCGCATCTGCGACGCCGTCCGCGCGGCCGGCGAGGTCGACGTCGGGGTGGGCGTGGCCTGCGGGCCGGTGTGGGCCGGGCAGGTGGGCGCGGCCAGCCGGCTGGAGTACACGGTGATCGGCGACCCGGTGAACGAGGCGGCCCGGCTCACCGAACTGGCCAAGGACTCCGCCGGCCGTGCGGTGGCCAGCGAGGCGACGGTGCACGCCGCCGGCGGCGACGAGCGCACCCACTGGGTGCCCGACCGGGAGGTCGAGCTGCGCGGCCGCGGCGAGCCGACGCGGACCTGGGTCCGCCGCACCGCCTGAGGCGCCGGACCCTGGTCCGGCGCCGCCCACGCGCGGAGACTCGCGCACCAGCGAACACCTCGGGGCCCCCGGAGCTACAGGTGCAGCATGAGGCAGGAGCCGCGCTCGGACGGTGACCTGCTGCTGGCCGTCGCCGACCGGGACCGCGCGGCGCTGCGCGAGCTGTACGACCGGCACGCGCCCTGGCTGCGGGCCCGGCTGTCGCGCCGCTGCGGCGACGAGGGGGTCGTGGAGGAGGTCCTGCAGGACACCTTCCTGGCGGTGTGGCGCAAGCCGACGGGCTACCGGGGGACCGGCGACGTCGCCGCGTGGCTGTGGGGCATCGGGATCCGCCGCCTGCTGGCCGCCGTGCGACCGCGGCGCCCGTTGCCGCTGCGGCTGCTGGTGCCCCCGCCGGCGCCGTCGGCCGAGGACGAGGTGCTGCTCGCGGTCGAGCACGGCGATCTGGCCGCGGCCGTGGACGGGCTGTCCCCGGAGCTGCGCGCCGTCGTCCGCGCGGTCGTGCTCGACGGGCTGACCAGCCGCGAGGCCGCCCGGCTGCTGGGGGTCCCGCCCGGCACCGTCCGCACCCGGATGGCCCGGGCGCGGACCCAGATGCAGGAGGCGCTCACATGAGCTGGCACGTCGACCCGGGGACGTCGGCCGGATACCGCGCCGGGACGCTGCCCGACGCCGGGGCCGCCTCCGTCGAGGCGCACCTCCTCCACTGCGCGGCGTGCCGTGCGGACCTCGCGGGATCGGCCGCCGACCCCGCGCACGAGCGCACCTGGGCGACGGTGACCGCGGCGCTCGACGCCGAGCCCGGGTCGGCGACGGAGCGGGTCCTGGGCAGCGCGCTGCCGCCCCACGTCGTCCGGCTGCTCGCCGCGGCTCCCGCGCTCCGGCGGACGTGGTGGGCGGCCGGGACCGGGCTCCTCGCCCTCGCCCTCGTGGCCGCGCACCTCGGGGGCGGGGCGGTCGGGACGGCCGTCTTCCTGGTCTCGGCGCCGCTGCTGCCCCTCGCCGGGGTCGCGCTCGCCTACAGCGCGGTCGACGACGTGGCCGGTGAGGTGGCGGGCACGACGCCGTTCCCGCGCTTCCGGCTGCTGCTGATGCGGACGCTGGCGGTGGCCGCCGGGACGCTGCCCGTGGCCGGACTGCTGGCGCTGGCCCTGCCCGGCGGGACGCGGCCGGCGGTGCTGTGGCTGGCTCCGGCGCTCGCGCTGTGCTCGCTGACCCTCGCCCTGTCCGCGCGCCTGGACCCCCGCCGGGTGGCCGCTGCCCTGACCGTGCTCTGGCTCGCCGTCTCCTGGACGACCCTGCGCCCGCCCCGCGCGCCGGTGCCGGTCGTGGCGGCGCTCGAGCGCTCCCTCGCCTTCCGCCCGCCCGGCCAGGCGGCGCTGCTGTGTCTGGCCGTGCTGGCCCTCGTCGTCGCCGTCACCCGCCGCACCACCTTCGAGGACAGGAGCAGGAGATGACCTCACCCGTCACGCTCGCCGGGGTCGGCAAGCGCTTCCGCGGGACCACCGCGCTGGACCACGTCACCCTCGACCTCCCCCGGGGTGTGACCGGGCTGCTCGGGCCCAACGGCGCGGGCAAGACGACCCTGCTGCGGATCGTGGCCACCGCGCTGTCGCCGGACGCGGGCTCGGTGCAGGTGCTCGGCGCCGACCCGGCCGACCCGGCCGGGCGGCTGGCGATCCGCCGGCGGCTCGGCTACCTCCCGCAGGAGTCCGGCGCCTACGCCGGCTTCACCGCCTTCGCGTTCGTGGACTACGTCGCGGTGCTGAAGGAGATGACCGACCGGGCGGCCCGGCACGCGGAGGTCCGCCGGGTGCTCGAGGTCGTCGGCCTCGGCGACCGCATGCACTCGCGCATCCGGACGCTCTCCGGGGGGATGCGGCGCCGCGTCGGCCTGGCCCAGGCACTGCTCGGCCGGCCCGACCTGCTGGTCCTCGACGAGCCGACCGTGGGCCTGGACCCCGAGCAGCGGCTGCGCTTCCGGGAGGTGCTGACGGGGCTCGGTACCGACACGACGGTGCTGCTGTCCACGCACCTGACCGAGGACGTCGCCGCGCTCTGCCCCCGCGTGGTCGTCCTCGACCGGGGCCGGGTGCTGTTCGAGGGGGCCACGGCCGACCTGTCCCGGCTCGCCGACGGCCGGGTGTGGGACGCCGACGCCGCCGACCCGCTGGCCGCCGTCTCCTGGCGCACCGCCGAGGGCCGCTTCCGGAACGTGGGGTCCCCACCGCCCGGGGCCGACCTGGTGCCCGCCGGTCCCGAGCACGGCTACCTCCTGCTCACCAGCGTGCCCACGGCCGAGGAGATGGCGTCGTGACCGCCGCGACCGAGGCCACGGCGGTCAGCGCGCCGGACACCGTCGTCGGCAGGAGCACCGTCGGGGCACTCGCCCGCGCGGAGATCCGGTACACGGCGCGCAACCCCGTGCTCTGGCTCGGCGTCGCCGCCTCGGGGCTCGTGGCGTGGTGGCTGGCCACCGACGGCACCTTCACCGGGGGCAAGCCGGTGACCGACGGCTACGCGCTGTGGGAGTGGCTGGTCGCACCCCTCGCGCTGGCCGCGTTCCTGGTGGGGAACTGGGCCGCACTGCGGGAGCGGCCCTCGACCACCGCGGAGCTCTTCACGAACACCCCCGCCCGCCGGTGGGACCGGACGCTGGCCCTGCTGCTCGCGGCCGTGGTCCCGGCGGTGCTCGGGTTCCTGCTCATCGCCGGGCAGTGGGTGGCGGTGGTCGCCAGGGGCGGCGTCGAACTGGGCACGGGGCGCTGGACCAGCACCTTCACGCCCACCCCGCTCGAGCTCCTCGGGGCTCCGCTCGGTGTCGCCTGCGCGTTCGTGTCCGGCGTCGCCCTCGCCCGGCTGGTGCGGTCGCGCGCCGTCGGAGCGGTGGTCGGCTTCGTCGGCTGGATGATCGTGTGGGTCACCTTCTGGCTGTGGCTGACCGCACCGTTCGGCGTCTTCGCCGTCTCCCGGTCGTCGCTGGTCACCGCGGAGATCGGTACGGACCCCTCCGCGGCCGAGATCGCCCGGTGGGCCGCGGTCGACCCGGCGGACGGCTTCAACGACCAGTACGTCGGCGGGATCCGCGACCTGGGTGTGTACGGCCTGCACCTGGTCTACGTGGTGGGCCTGGTCCTCGTCCTCGCCGGGGTGGCGCTGGCCCGGAGCGGGCGGGACCGGCGCACCCGGCCGGTGCTCCTCGCCGGCCTCGTCCTGGTCGCCGTGGCCGTGGGCGTGCAGTTCCTGGTGCACGAGGGCGCGCGGGCCTGGCTGGGGCTGATGTGAGCTCCCCGTCCACGGGCTGGCCCGCGCTCCTCGCCGCCACCGGACCGGTGCTCCCCTGGGGCGCGGTCGCGGCGGCGGGGGGCGCGGCCCTCGCCGTGACCGCGCTGCCGGCGGTCCTGCCGCCGGAGGGGGACGGCGTCGTCCTGGTGCTGGCGGTCCTCGTGCTCGCCAGTGGCTGCGCGGTGGCCGGCGAGGACCCCGCCGCCCGCGAGGCGGGGGTCGCTCCGGTGCCGGTCCGGCGACGGCTGCTGGCGCGGCTGCTGCTCGTCCTCCCGGTGTCCGGTGCCGCGCTGGCCGGCATGGCCGGCGTGGCCGCCCTGGCCGGCACCGGGCCCGGGTCGTGGCTGGTCCCCCTGTGGGCGGCGGTCAGCGCGATCGCCACCGCCGTGGGCGTGGCCGCGCAGCGCAGCACCCCGGACGTCCCCGGGCCGGTGGCCGCGGTGGTCGTCCTCGGCGGGGGACTGGTGCTGGTCGCCACCCTGCCGGCGTCCGTGGTCGGTCTGCCGCCGTGGGACTCGGCGGTCGAGCGGGTCGGGTGGGCCCTCGTGGCGTCGGCGCTGCTGCTGCTCGCGGCGACCCGCGACCCCGGCGCCCGCCGCTAGGTCAGGTGCGCCCGGACGACGACCAGCTCGTCCTCGGCCTGCAGCGTGCCGATCAGCGGGTCGTCGAAGCGCAGCGTGCGCCCGCCGCGGCTCACCGACAGCACGATGTCGGTCAGCTGGCGGGGGCCCAGCCCCACCTCGCCGGACTTGACCGTGCGCTGGTGCAGGTCCAGGCCCTGCCCGCCGGTGACCAGGTCCTCGACGACGTTGACCACGCGCGGGTGGTCGGTGGACAGGCCCAGCAGCCGGCCCGAGGTGGCCGACGTCGTGATGACCGTCGTGGCGCCGGACTGGCGCAGGAGGTTGGCGTTCTCCTCCTCGCGCACGCTGGTGGTCAGCGGCACCGTGGGGTTGAGCTGGCGCACCGTCAGCGTGATGAGGACGGCGGCGTCGTCCCGGTTGGCCGCGACGATCACCGCACGGGCCTTCTCCACCGCCGCGCGCTTGAGCACCTCGCGGCGACCGGCGTCGCCGACGATCCCGGTCAGCCCGGTCGTCGTCGCCTCCTCGACCAGCCGCTCGTCGGTGTCCACGACGACGATCTGCTCGGGCGGCGTGCCGTTGGCCCGCAGCGCCCGGATGGCGCTGCGGCCCTTGGTGCCGTACCCGCAGACGATGACGTGCTGGCGCACCGAGGACCTCCACCGGCGGATGCGGAACTCCTCGCGCGAGCGCGCCGTCAGCGCCTCGAGCGTGGTCCCGATGAGGACGATCAGGAACATGATCCGCAGTGGCGTGATCACGATGATGTTGACCAGCCGGGCGCCCTCGGTGACCGGCGTGATGTCCCCGTAGCCGGTCGTGGAGAGCGTGACGGTGGCGTAGTAGAAGGAGTCGAGCAGCGTCAGGCCGCGCTCGTCGCCGTCCCGGTAGCCGTCGCTGTCCAGCCAGACGATCAGGACGACGAACAGCAGCACGGCAGCGGCGATGAGCACCCGCCGCCACACCTGGCGCAGCGGTGGCTCCTCGATGTGGGCCAGGACGACCCCGGTGTGCGGATCGTCGGGGTCCCCGCGGTGGCCCATCACGTCGGGTGACGATAGTGAGCCCGGGCGCCGAGAGCGCGCCGCCGCACCCGGACGGGGGAGGTCGGGTCGCCCCGGCGTCCTCCGGACGGGGTGCGGCGGTCAGGCCGGCGAGCCCGTGCGCTCCCGCGCGGCGAGCTCCCGCTTGAGCACCTTGCCGGCCGCCGACACCGGGATCGCGTCGATGAAGACGACGTCGCGCAGCCGCTTGTACGGCGTCACCCGCTCGTTGACCGCGGCCATCACCGACTCGCGCGTCAGCGCGGCCCCGGCGTCGTCGTCCCGGCGGACGACGTAGGCCACCGGCAGCTCACCGGCCTCCTCGTCGGGCCGGCCGACCACCGCCGCGCCGCCCACGCCGGGCAGGGCGAACAGGTGCTCCTCCAGCTCCCGCGGGAACACGTTGTAGCCCTTGTAGAGCAGCATGTCCTTGGTGCGGTCGACGATCGCGAGGTAGCCGTCGGCGTCGAGCACCCCGACGTCGCCGGTGTGGAACCAGCCGTCGGCGTCGATCGCCTCGGCGGTGGCCTGCGGCCGGCGCCAGTAGCCGCGCATCACCTGCGGTCCCCGGATGCACACCTCGCCGCGCTCGCCGGTGGGCAGCGGGTCGCCGCCGCCGAGCGGGCGGATGGTGATCTCGGTGTCGAAGACCGGGACGCCGACCGTGCCGGCCTTGCGGGTACCGGAGCGGAACGCCGGGTTGCCGGTCGCCTGCATCGTCACCTCGGTCAGCCCGTAGCCCTCACCGATGAGCGCGTCGGGCAGCAGCGCGTGCAGCCGCTCGATCAGCGGCACGGGCAGGGGCGCGGCGCCGCTGGAGACCCCGCGGACCTCCGACAGGTCGGCCTCCTCGATCCCCGGCACCTGCAGCAGGGCGACGAAGACCGGCGGGGCGCCGCCGATCGAGGTCACCCGGTGCCGGACGGCGTCGGCCACGTAGCGCACCGGGTCGAAGCGCATGTGCACCACGGCGGTCGTGCCGGCCATCACCAGGCCGTTGAGGTAGCCGATCACGCCCATCGCGTGGAACCACGGCGTCAGGTTGATCATCCGGGCCTCGCCGAGCCGGGTCGGGTGCTCGTCGGGGCCGAGCAGCTGGCGCAGCGTGACGTCGCCGTCCTCGTCGAGCTCGGGCACCGAGCCGCTCACCCAGCACGCCGACTGGAGCACGTTGGTGACCACGTTGCGGTGGGTCAGCTCCACGCCCTTGCTGACGCCGGTCGTGCCGCCGGTGTAGGCCAGGTGGGCCAGGTCGGCGGCGGGGTCGACACCGGCGTCGAGGTGCCGGTCGGTCGGGTCGGCGGCGAGCAGGTCGGCGAGGTCGACGTCCCCCGGCTCGGTCGTCGCGCGGGCCGCGAAGTCGGCCGTGTGCGCGGGGCCGGTGACGACCAGGGTCTCGACCGGGGTCTCGGCCAGGGCGCCGCGGACGAACGGCAGGACCTGGTCCCAGGTGACCAGCACCCGGGCCCCGCAGTCGGTCAGCTGGGCAGCGAGGTCGGCCGCCGGCAGCAGCGGGTTGGTGGGGGAGAAGGTGGCGCCGGCCAGCAGCACGCCGTAGTAGACCGCCGGGTACTGCCGGCAGTTCGGGGCGTGCACCGCGACGACGTCCCCGTGGCCGATCCCGTGGTCGGCCAGCCAGTTGGCCACCGCGTGCGCGCGGCGGCCCAGCTCGCTGAAGGTCAGCGGGACGTCGTCCTCGACGAACGCCGGCCGGTCGCCCCACCGCCGGACGGCCGCCCGCAGCACCGAGCCGACCGGCACCGCCGGGTACTCCAGCGACCGGGGCAGGCCGGGGGGCCAGGAAGTGGTGGTGGCGGCCGGCACGCTCAAGGGACGTCCTCTCCTCGGGGACCTCCAGCGTGGCTCAGGTCACAGCGGGTGTCGAGACGGGCCGCGACGGTCAGGATGGGCCGATGAGCGCTGAGGGGACGACGGCAGGGGGCAGCGCCCTCGTGCTGGGCGGCGGGGGCATCACCGGCATCGCCTGGGAGGTCGGCGTCCTCGCCGGGCTGGCCGAGGCGGGAGTCGACCTCACCACGGCGGAACTGGTGGTCGGCACCTCCGCCGGGTCGGTGGTCGGCGCCCAGGTGACCAGCGGCGCGACGGTCGAGGAGCTGTACGCCCGGCAGCTCGAGCCGCCGGCCTCCGAGCGCGTGGCGCGGCTGTCCCGCGCGGCGCTGGCCCGGTACGCCTGGGCGATGCTGCGCAGCCGCGGCCGCGACGAGGAGTTCCGCCGCCGGGTCGGGGCGCTGGCGCGCGCGGCCGCCGACGCGGGCCTGACACCGACGGAGGAGGAGCGGCTGGAGGTCATCGGCTCCCGGCTGGTGAGTGCCGAGTGGCCCGACCGGCGCCTGGTGGTCACCGCGGTCGACGCGGAGACCGGCGAGTTCCGGACCTTCGACCGCCGGTCCGGCGTACCGCTGGTCTCGGCCGTCGCGGCCAGCTGCGCGGTCCCGGGCGTGTACCCGCCGGTGACCGTCGACGGTCGCCGCTACGTCGACGGCGGGATGCGCTCGGCGGCCAACGCCGACCTCGCCGAGGGGTGCGAGCGGCTCGTCGTGCTCGCCCCCATCGCCCGCGGCGTCGGCCCGCTGACCAGCGTGGACGCCCAGGTGACCGGCATGGTGGCGCGGGTCGCGGTGGTCACGCCGGACGAGGCGAGCCGGCGGGCGATCGGTCGGAACGTGCTCGACCCGGCGGCCCGCCGTCCCTCGGCCGAGGCCGGCCGCGCCCAGGCCGCGGCGGTCGCCGACCGGGTCCGGGAGGCCTGGACGGGCTGACGCCCCCAGGTGCGGCGTCGCACTTCCCCCGAGATCGTGTATCTGGTAGATGTATCTGCCAGATGCACGGCGAGGAGGCAAGGTGGCACGGACGGACCAGACCCAGGCCGCGGTGCTCGGCGCGCTGAGCGTGACGCCGATGAGCGGCTACGCCCTGCGCCAGGAGATCCGCGACACCCTGGGCCACTTCTGGAGCGAGAGCTTCGGGCAGATCTACCCCGCGCTGGCCGAGCTGGCGCGGCACGGACTGGTGGAGCGCCGCGGCGGGGAGCGCACCGGTTCCTCGACGTTCGCGATCACCGCGGCCGGCACCGCCCGGCTGCGCGAGCTGCTCGCCGAGCCCGCGCAGCCCGCCCCGCCGCGCAACCCGCTGCTGCTCCGGCTGTTCTTCGGCCGGCACCTGGGCCCCGACGCCTGCCGGGAGCTCGTGCAGCAGTCCCGTGCCCGCGCCGAGGACCAGCTGGCCCGGATGGCGGCGGTGCGCCGGGAGCTCGCCGCGGACGCGTCGTCGCCGGCCGACCGTCCCTACTGGCTGCTCACCGTCTCGGCCGGGGAGCACGCCGCCCGCGCCCAGCTGGCCTGGGCCGACGAGGCGCTGGCCGCGCTCGCCGACCTCCGATCCGCCGACGGCGCCGACCGGCTCCCGTCGGCCTCCCCCACCCCTGAGGAGCACCCGTGACGACCTCCGCCCCCACCACCTCCCCGCCGCGTCCTGCCCGCCGGACCGGGCGGAGGTGGCCGCCGCGGCGGGTGGGCGGCGTGCTGGCCGGCGGCTTCCTGGTCGTGTCGTCGTTCCAGGTGGCGCTGGCCGCCGGCGCCCCGTTCGGGGCCGCCGCCTACGGGGGCGGCTCCGCCGGGCAGCTGCCGCCGGACCTGCGGGTGGCCAGCACCGTGGCGGCCGGGTTCTGGCTCCTCGCCGCCGGCCACGCGCTCGCGCGGGGCGGCTGGGCCGCGCGCTGGGCGGCGCACCTGCCCTGGGCCGC
The DNA here is from genome assembly GCF_019799925.1 of Blastococcus sp. CPCC 205250. Lineage (GTDB taxonomy): Bacteria > Actinomycetota > Actinomycetes > Mycobacteriales > Geodermatophilaceae > Trujillonella. The sequence goes on from NZ_JABGCG010000001.1 coordinate 621,349, forward strand.
CGACCGGCGGATCACCTGGGCGCTGGCGGTGCTCTGCGCCGGGGGAGCGCTGCTGAACCTGGCGTCGTCCAGCCCCTGGGAGCGCTTCGGCTGGGCGCCGGCCACGCTCCTGCTGGCGCTGCTGTGCCGGTCCCTCGCCCGGTCCGGCGGCTGAGCGGGGTCGCTCGAGCGCGGGCTCCGCGCCCGGGCGACCCCGCCGGTGTCAGGCGGCCAGTGCGGCCACCGGCGACGTGCGCGCGGCCCGGCGGGCCGGCAGCACCGAGGCGAGCAGCCCCGCGGCGGTGGCGACGACGACGATCGCGCCCACCTGCACCCACGGCATGCTCAGGACGAGCTCGCCCTGGTCGCCCAGCACCGAGGCGACGCCGATCAGCCCGTAGGCGGTGCCGAGCAGCACCCCGAGCACGGCCGCCACCCCGGCCACCAGCGCCGCCTCCCACGCGAGCAGCCCGCGCACCTGCCCACGGGTGAGCCCCAGCGCCCGCAGCAGCCCGTTCTCCTGCCGCCGCTCCACCACCGACAGCGCCAGGGTGTTGCCCACGCCGATCAGCGCGATGAGCACCGCGACCCCGAGCAGGCCGGTGACGATCAGCAGCAGCACGTCGACCACCTCGTCCAGCGCCGCACGCTCGCTGGCCAGCCCGGTGACCGAGGCCGTCGGCACCGCGGCGCCCGCCACGTCGGCCACGGCGTCGACCACCGCGCCGGTGTCGGCGCCGTCGGCCAGCCGGAGCCAGAAGGTGTCGGCGAAGGCGTCCGGCGCGAGCGCGGCGAGGTCGGCGGAGGTGAGCAGCAGCTGCTCGGTGTCGCCCAGGGCGACGGTGAGGGTCCGCGTGCCGCCGTCGCCGGTCAGGGTCACCTCTCCGCCGGCCTCGACCCCCCAGCTCTCCACGGTGTACCAGGGCAGGACGGCGGTGCCCTCGACCGGCAGCGGCAGGTCGTCGGTCGAGCGCAGCACGGGGGCCGCCTCGGCCGGGTCGACGCCCAGGCTCCAGGTCTCGTAGCCGTCGGGCCCGGTGACGTAGCCGGCGTCCAGCGCCACCGCGGCCTGCACGCCGTCGACCGCCTGCAGCCGGCCGAGCAGCGAGCCGGGGACGCCGTCCTCGCTGTTGCCGGTGACCACGACGTCGGTCGGGTACTGCGCCACCAGCCCCGCCTGGGCGGTGGCCCGCGTGGACGCCGCCCCCACGACCATCGCGCTGGTGAGCGTGACCCCGATCAGCAGCGCGGTCGCGGTCGCGGCGGTCCGCCGCGGGTTGCGAGTGGCGTTGCCCCCGGCCAGCCGGGCGGTCACCCCGGCGGAGCGGACCAGCCGCCCGGCCGCGGCGACCACCGGCGGCACCGCCCGCTGCGCCAGAAGCACCACGCCGAGGAAGCTCAGCGCGCCGCCGGGCACGGAGACCAGCACGTCGCCGATCGCCACGCCCAGGCCCATGAGCGCGACCCCGGGCACCACCAGCAGCAGGCCCACGACGAGCCGCAGCACCCCACCGCGGGAGCGCAGCGGTGCCGCGTCGAGGGGGCGCATCGCGGCCAGCGGGGCCACCCGCGTGGCCGCCCGGGCCGGGGCGAGGGCGGCGACCAGCGTCGTGACGGTCCCCACGGCCAGGCCGCCGAGCACCGCCGACAGCGGCACCGACACCCCCGCCAGCGGCACCGGGGAGTCGGTGCCCACCAGCGCGGAGACCAACGCGGCCAGCCCGATGCCGGCGCCCACGCCGAGCACCGAGGCGGCGACGCCGGTGACCGCGGCCTCGGCGAGCACGCTGCGCCGCACCTGCCTCGCGGTGGCGCCGACGCAGCGCAGCAGCGCCAGCTCACGGGTCCGCTGCGCCAGCAGGACGGCGAAGGTGTTGGCGATGACCAGACCGGCCACCAGCAGCGCGACGGTGCCGAAGACCAGCAGCATCAGCGTGAGCACGCGGGCGTCGCCGGTGAGGGCCTCGGCCTCCCGCACGGCCTGCTCCTCGCCGGTGCGGACGTCGACGCCCTGCCGGTCCAGCGCGGTGCGCACCGCACCGGCCAGCGCGTCGGCGTCGGTCCCCGCCGCGGCGGCGATCCGCAGCTCGGCCGGGCCGAGCGCGCCCCACGCCTCGACCTGCTCGCCGACCACGAACGCGCGGCCGTTGAGGCCGGCCGTCGGGTCGCCGCGCAGGTCGACGACCCCGACGACGGTGACCTGCGAGGTCTCCTCCTGGCCCTGGTCGCCGTAGGTGGTGGTGGTGAGCACGTCGCCGACCTCGGCGCCGACGCGCTCGCTGACCGCCACCTCGCCGGGCCGGTCGGGCAGGGCGCCCTCGGCCAGCTGCTGCCAGCGCAGCGCGGGGTCGTCGGCGACGGAGTCGACCAGGAGGTACTGGGCGCCGGTGCGCCCGGGCACCAGCGCCTGCACCGAGGTGCTGCGGGCGAGGTCGACGGCGGCGACGCCGGGCACGGCGGCCGCGGCGGAGGCGGCGCCGTCCAGCGGCTCGCCGGTCGTGGAGGTGATGACGACGTCGGCGCTGGTGTACCGGGCGCCGACCGCCTCGAGCATGGTGCTGCGGGTCGTCTCGCTCAGGGTGAGCGTGGCGACGACGAAGCCGACCGCGATGACGATCGCGACGGTGGAGGCGACCAGCCGGGCGGCGTGCGCCCGGAGGCCGGCGGTGACGACGCGGAACACGGGGTCAGGCCCCCAGACCGCGGAGCGCGGCGAGCACGGAGTCGGCGGTGGGGGCGTGGACGTCGCCGGCCACGCGGCCGTCGGCGAGCAGCACGACCCGGTCGGCGTAGGCGGCCGCGGCCGGGTCGTGGGTGACCATGACGACGGTCTGGCCGGTCTCCCGGACGCTGCTGCGCAGCAGGTCGAGCACCTCGGCGCCGGAGCGGGAGTCCAGGTTGCCGGTCGGCTCGTCGGCGAAGACGACGTCGGGGCGGGGGAGCAGCGCCCGGGCGACGGCGACCCGCTGCTGCTGGCCGCCGGAGAGCTCCGACGGGCGGTGCCGGAGCCGGTCGCGCAGGCCCAGCCGCGCCACGACCGCGTCGAACCACGAGGGGTCGGGACGGCGGCCGGCCAGCTGCATCGGCAGCACGATGTTCTCCCGCGCGTCGAGCACCGGGAGCAGGTTGAACGACTGGAAGACGAAGCCGATCCGCTCGCGGCGCAGCCGGGTCAGCTGGTCGTCGCGCAGGCTGGTGAGCTCGGTGCCGCCGAGGAACACCTGCCCGCCGGTCGGGGTGTCGAGGCCGGCCAGGCAGTGCATGAGCGTGGACTTGCCCGACCCCGAGGGGCCCATGATCGCGGTGAAGGCGCCCCGGGCGAACGCGACGTCGACACCGGCGAGCGCGTGCACCGCCGTGCTGCCGCTGCCGTAGGTGCGGGTGAGCCCGCTGGCGCGGACGGCGTCCGCGGTCGGCGGCGGCTCGCCGGGGACGGTCATCACGGGGACGGGAGCGGACACGGGGGACCTCCGGGCTGGGGGAGCGGGACGGTGTCCACGCTGCCGCCGGAGGCCGTCCTCCCGCGTCGGAGCGGCGGGTGATCATCGCGCCGCCGTCCGTGCCCCCTCGGGTGCACCCGACCTCATACCGGAGTCGGACGGCCCCCTCGCAGGGGCCCGCCGCGAGCCTGCGAGTGGTGGGGGGCGAGGGGGTCCTCCCTCAGGCGTCGCGGAGGAGGTCGCCCGGCTGGACCAGGCCGGTCCGGAACGCGAGGACGACGGCCTGCACCCGGTCGCGCGAGCCGGTCTTGGCCAGCACCCGCCCGACGTGGGTCTTCACCGTCGCCTCGCTGACGACGAAGTGCTCGGCGAGCTCGGAGTTGCTGGCGCCCAGCGCCATCTGCACGAGCACCTCCCGCTCCCGCGGGGTGAGGTCGGCCAGCTCCCGGGGCGCGGCGGTGGGGGCCGTCGAGGTCCCGCGCAGCATCGGCGCCACGTGCTGCAGCAGCCGGCGGGTGGACGACGCGGCGATCACCGAGTCGCCGGCGTGCACCGTGCGGACCGCCGCGAGCATCTCCTCGGGCGGGGCGTCCTTGAGCAGGAAGCCGCTGGCGCCGGCGCCGATCGCGGCCACGACGTACTCGTCGAGGTCGAAGGTGGTGAGGACGACGACCCGCGGGGCGCCGTCGCGCGCGGTGACCTGCCGGGTCGCCTCGATGCCGTCGGTGCCGGGCATGCGCACGTCCATCAGGACGACGTCGGCCGGCGTGCGGGCGAGCAGCCGCACGGCCTCGTCCCCGGTGCCGGCCTCGCCGACCACGGTCAGGTCGGGCTGGGAGTCGATGACCATGCGGAATCCGGCCCGCACCATCTGCTGGTCGTCGACGAGCACCACGCGGATGCGGCCGTCGGCCGGCGCGCTCACCGCCGCGCCCGGTAGGGCAGGGAGGCGTGCACCGCGAAGCCGCCGCCCGACCGCGGTCCGGCGGTCAGCCGCCCGCCGTGCAGCTGCGCCCGCTCGACCATGCCGCGCAGTCCCTGGCCGGCCCCGTCGGGACCGCCCTGCACCAGCGCGGCCGACGCGCCCCGGCCGTCGTCCAGCACCGCCACCTCCAGTCCGTCGTCCCGCCAGGACAGCCGTACCCAGGCCCGGCTCGCCGACCCGGCGTGCTTGAGCACGTTGGTCAGCGACTCCTGCACGATCCGGTAGGCGGCCAGCTGCGGCCCGGCGGGCAGCGGCCGCGGGGAGCCCTCGACGAGCAGGTCGACGTCCAGGCCGCTGGCCCGGACGTCGTCCACCAGCGCCGGGACGGCGGCGACGTCGGGCTGCGGGGCGTACTCCTCGCCCGGGCCCTCGCGCAGCACGCCGAGCAGCGCCCGCATGTCGGTGAGCGCCTGCCGGCCGGTGGCGGCGATGGCCTCCAGCGCGCCGGTGGCCGCGTCGGGGTCGGTGCGCCCGGCGTAGCGCCCGCCGTCGGCCTGGGCGATGACCACCGACAGGGAGTGGGCCACGACGTCGTGCATCTCCCGCGCGATGCGGGCGCGCTCGGCGGTGGCGGCCAGCCGCATCTCCTGGTCGCGCTCGATCTCCAGCAGCCGGGCCCGCTCCTCGAGGCCGGCCTCGCGCTGCAGCCGGGCCCGGCGCAGGTCGCCCAGCGCCCACGCCGCGACGACGGCGACCGAGATCGCCCCGGTGATCAGGATCAGGTCGTCGGAGTTCTCCGAGGCGGCGTAGTAGAAGGTGGCCACGAGGAGCGCGCCGAAGAGGCCCAGTCCCAGGCCGACCAGGCCCGCCCAGCGCGGCGCGTAGGCGGCCAGCGCGTGCACCATCACCAGGGCCGCGACGTTGGCCGGCAGGAACTCCGGGATGATCCCCAGCTCGAGGAGCCCGACGACGGTGACCGCGGCCGCGGCCGGGATCGGGGCCGTGCGCCGCCACGCCAGCGGCGCGAGCACGAGCGTCCCGAACGTCAGCGCCAGGCTCTCGTAGGCGATCCAGGTCCCGGCGGGCAGCAGCACCAGGGTGAACCAGAGGACCCCCGCGATGCCGACGTCGACCGCGAACGGGTGTCGGCGCAGCCAGGCGGCCAGGCGCTCCAGGGGGTAGTCCATCGCCCGTCGAATCTAGGCAGTGGGCAGCGCGCCGTCGTCCTCCCGCGGGATGACCCGCCCGTCGTGCCGGGGGAGGACGGCGGTCAGCCGCCCACGGCGCAGCCGACGGAAGCGGAACGGACGTCGACCGGCGGGAAGGCCGTGCCGTCCTGGACCACCAGGCCGTCGATCCGCAGCCGGCCGTCGCTCTCCCCGCACGCCTCGCCGGGCGGGTCGACCGTCAGCAGCACGGTGCCGGCCACGGCCTCCTGCTCACCGGTCGGCCCGGTCCCGAGGAGCACGTCGGTGCAGAAGTCCTCCGTCAGGTCCCCGGGACCGGAGAGGACGCGGACCGTGACGTCGGGGTGCGGGAGCGGGAAGGAGAACTCCGACGGGCCCCCGGCCGGGCGGCCGACGACGTCCACGGACACGGTCACCGCCACGGTGCCCGACTCGGACGCCGCCCAGAAGAAGACCTCGCCGCAGGCGTCGCCGCGGACCAGCTCGACGCCGCCTCCCCCGGGGCCGGGCCGGGGGCCGACGGTCGTGCCGGGTGCCGTGGACCTGCCGGGATCCGGCGTCGCCGTGCCGCTGCCGGTGTCGGCGGCCGTGCAGCCGGTGAGGAGGGCGGCCAGGAGAGCGGCGGCGCGGGGGAGGAGAAGGCGCGCGGGCACCCGGGCAGTGTGCACCGGCGGTGCCCGCGGCCGACCGGCCCGCCGCCGGGGAGGTGGCGGGTCAGCGGGGGTCGAGGTGGCGCAGCAGCGTCTCGCCCACGTCGCGGATCGCGGCGACCTGCTCCGGGGAGAGCTGGTCGAACAGGTGGGTGCGGACGCTCTCCACGTGCACGTGCGCGGCAGCGTCGAGCGCGGCGAACCCCTCGTCGGTGAGGACGGCGAGCTGACCGCGGCCGTCCTCCGCGCAGACCTGCCGGCGCACCCAGCCGCGCTCCTCGAGCCGGGAGACCGCGTGCGAGAGCCGGCTGCGCGAGGACAGGCACCGGTCGGCCAGCTCGCTCATCCGCATCATCCGGCCGGGAGTCTCCGACAGCGCGACGAGGATCTCGTAGTAGGCGTGCGAGATGCCGGTCTGGTGCGTCAGCTCGCGATCGAGCCGGTCCTGCAGCAGCAGCGAGCTGAACAGGTAGGCGCGCCAGGCCCGCTGCTCCTCCGCGTCGAGCCAGCGCGTTCCACCGGGGGAGGGGTCCGGCGACACCGACGAGGTCATGCCCTCAGGGTACTGGCGGAATAGTCAAGCCTTCAACTACGCTCTGCGGCCAGAAGGTCAAACGCTCAACCACATGGAGGTCACCATGACCCAGTCCGCCGCCGTCCAGATCCCCGGCTACGTCGCCGGCACCTGGGACATCGACGCCACCCACTCCACCGTCGGCTTCTCCGTCCGCCACATGATGGTCAGCAAGGTCCGCGGCTACTTCCGCGACTTCTCCGGCGAGATCACCACCGCCGCCGACCCGGCGCAGTCGACCGTGACCGCCCGCATCAACATGGACTCGATCGACACCCGGCAGGAGCAGCGCGACGCGCACATCCGCTCCGCCGACTTCTTCGACGTGGGCAACCACACCGAGATGACGTTCCGCTCCACCGAGGTCCGCACCCACGGTGCCGACTGGAGCGTGGTGGGCGACCTGACCATCAAGGGCATCACCAAGCCGGTGGTCCTGCAGCTGGAGCTCAACGGCTTCGGTCCCGACGCCTACGGCGGCACGCGGGCCGGCTTCAGTGCCAAGACCGAGATCTCCCGCAAGGAGTACGGCGTCGACATCGACATGCCGATGGACGGCGGCGGCGTCGTCGTCGGCGACAAGATCACCGTCGAGCTCGAGATCGAGGCCGTGCTCCGCACCGCCTGACGGAGGACCCCTCTGCCCTGTGCAGAGGGGCCGCACGAGGGCCCCGGATGGTTCGCCGTCCGGGGCCCTCGTGCGTCCGGGGACACTGGGGGCATGACGTCGTCCGTGCTGACCCGCGCCCGCACCCGCTTCCCCTCCGCCGCGCTCGTGGCGACCGGGCTCGCCGCCGGCTTCGGCGTCGCGCAGGGCACCGGCGTCCGCGCGCTCGGGGGCGCGGTGTTCGCGGCCGGCGGCCTGGCGGCGGGGTGGCTGTGGGTCCAGCGGCGGGGCTGGGCGGTCGCACTGGGCCTCGGCGGGCTCTACGTCGGTGCCTTCGTGCTCGCCCACGTCCTGGCCCTCGGCGTGGGCCTGCCGGCCTGGCTGGCGGTGGGCCTGGTGGCGGTGGCCGCGGCCGCGGCGACGTACGCGGTGGCCGACCGGGCCTGAGGCGCCGTGAGTCGTGTCACCCCGCCCCCCTGAGGGGTCCTGTGCGCGCTCGCGAGCGGAGGGGGACCGAGGTCCGTCCACTACCATGGGAAGGTCGCCGGGCCGGCGACTGTTACCTGTGGTGTCTGTGGTGCCCCGAGGCTGAGTGTCCGGAGGCGCCGACCCCCTGATCTCCCTGAGGTGCCTCTCCGCATGCCCACCCGCGACGACCTGCGCAACGTGGCGATCATCGCCCACGTCGACCACGGCAAGACGACCCTGGTCGACGCCCTCCTCCGCCAGGCCGGCGCGCTCGGCCGCGCCAAGGGCGAGGGCACCGACAACGACTCCACGCAGGACCGCGTGATGGACTCGATGGACCTCGAGCGCGAGCGCGGCATCACCATCCTCGCGAAGAACACCGCGATCCACCTGGCCGACGAGAACGGCAACCCCGTCGTCGTCAACATCGTCGACACCCCCGGTCACGCCGACTTCGGTGGCGAGGTCGAGCGCGGCCTGTCGATGGTCGACGGCGTGTGCCTGCTCGTCGACGCCTCCGAGGGTCCGCTCCCGCAGACCCGCTTCGTGCTGCGCAAGGCGCTGGCGAAGGGGATGCCGGTCATCCTCGCGGTCAACAAGACCGACCGCGCCGACGCGCGCATCGCCGAGGTCGTCGACGAGTGCTACGAGCTCTTCATGGAGCTGATGGAGGACGCCGGCCTCGAGGCCGACAACCTCGACTTCCCCATCGTGTACTGCAGCGGCCGGTCCGGGAAGGCGTCGCTGACCCGCCCGGAGAACGGCACGGAGCCCGACAGCACCGACCTGGCCCCGCTGGTCAAGACGCTGCTGGACACCGTCCCGGCGCCGGTCTACGACGCCGAGGAGCCGCTGCGCGCGCAGGTCACCAACCTCGACGCCTCGCCGTTCCTCGGCCGGCTCGCGCTGCTGCGCATCCACTCCGGTGAGATGAAGCGCGGCCAGCAGGTGGCCTGGTGCAAGACCGACGGCACGATCAAGAACGTCAAGATCACCGAGCTGCTGGTGACCGAGGGCCTGACCCGCACGCCGGCCGACAGTGCCGGCCCGGGCGAGCTCGTCGCCATCGCCGGCATCGAGGACATCATGATCGGCGACACCCTCGCCGACCCGAACGACCCGCGCCCGCTGCCGCCGCTGACCGTCGACGAGCCGTCGATCTCGATCACCATCGGCATCAACACCTCGCCGCTGTCGGGCAAGTCGGGCAAGAAGCTCACCGCCCGCCTGGTCAAGAACCGCCTCGACCAGGAGCTGGTCGGCAACGTGTCGGTGCGGATGCTGCCCACCGACCGCCCCGACACCTGGGAGATGCAGGGCCGCGGCGAGCTGGCGCTGGCGATCCTCGTGGAGCAGCTGCGCCGCGAGGACTTCGAGCTCACCGTCGGCCGTCCGACCGTCGTGACCAAGGAGATCGACGGCAAGCTGCACGAGCCGGTCGAGCGCGTCACCATCGACACCCCGGGCGAGTACGTCGGCACGCTGACCCAGGCGCTGGCCACCCGCCGCGCGCGGCTGGAGAACCTGGTCCACCACGACACCGGCTGGGCGCGGATGGAGTACATCGTCCCGTCGCGTGGCCTGATCGGCTTCCGCACCGAGTTCCTCACCGAGACCCGCGGCACCGGCGTCCTCAACCACAACCTCGAGGGCTACGAGCCGTGGCTGGGCGACATGCGCGCCCGGCCGACCGGGTCGCTGGTCGCCGACCGGCAGGGTGTGGCGACGACGTACTCGATGTTCTCGCTGCAGGAGCGCGGCCAGCTCATGGTCCAGCCGGGCACCGAGGTCTACGAGGGCATGATCGTCGGTGAGAACTCCCGTCCGGACGACATGGACGTGAACATCACCAAGGAGAAGAAGCTCACCAACATGCGCAAGTCCACCTCCGAGGAGCTCGAGCGGCTGATCCCGCCGCGCGTGCTCAACCTGGAGCAGGCGCTGGAGTTCTGCGCCGAGGACGAGTGCGTGGAGGTCACGCCGGCGACGGTCCGCATCCGCAAGGTGGTCCTGGACCAGACCGAGCGCGGCAAGGCCAAGAACCGCAAGCCCAAGCCCGTCTGAGCCGGCCCCTCGTCGAGAGCCCCTCTCCCGTTCCGGGAGGGGGGCTCTCGCGCGCAACGGCCCAGTCCAGGCCGATGTCGTGACCGTTCCGTGACATGTGGTGAGGACCGGCCGGAGGCGGGCGACGCGCCCGGACGAGCCGCGCCCGGACCGCCGCTCCGGTCGACCTACGTTCGTGTCGGACCCCTGGGACCTCGACGGGGGCCGACGACGGAAGGCTGGCTGACGCTGATGAGCAACACCCGTTCGGGACCGCTGCCCGAGGCCGAGGGGCACCGCGGGGGGATCGACGTCCGGGTGAGCATCCGCAGCGACGCCGGCGACGGCGACCAGGGCTTCGACGGCGCCTGGTTCCCACGCAGCCGCGACCTGGCCGTGGAGGTGCCCGAGCTGATCGCGGCCCTGGACCGGCACGGCGTGCGGGTGGAGCGGTTCACCTACGCCCTCGACGCGTGGCTGCCCGCCCCGCGCAAGGTCGTCGTCGGCGGCCGCGTGGTGCGCACCGGCGGCTTCCGGAGCATGGACCCCGGCACGGTCTGCCTGACGTGGGCCGGCGGCAACAAGCGGGCGGACCTGCTCGTCGTCCCGCCGGAGACCGACGTCGTCACCGGGGCGCGGGCGCTGCGGCTGTGCACCCGCCGCGGCCTGCCGCGGTCGCCGCAGATGGTGATGGCCGCGGCCCGGGCCACTCCGCTGCCCCAGGTGCCGGTGCTGCGGGCGGTCTAGCGGCGTTGCGCCGTCGGTGAACCGGGTGGACGGCGGGGGAGGCGAGCCGCTGGGCTGTCGGGCATGAGACTGCTCGTCCTCGGCGGCACCCTCTTCCTCGGCCGGCACGTGGTCGCGGCGGCGCTGGCCCGCGGCCACGAGGTGGCGACGTTCACCCGCGGCCTCACCGGGACACCGGCCGACGGCGTGCGCGCGCTGCACGGCGACCGGGACGACCCGGCCGCACTGCCTGCGGCGCTCGACGGCTGGGCGCCCGACCTCGTCGTCGACACGTCGTGCCAGACGCGTGCCGCCGCCCGGAACGCCGCGGCGGCGCTCGGCGGTGTCCGCGGCTACGCCTTCGTCAGCAGCCTCAACGCGTACCGCACCTGGCCGCCCGGCCCGCTGCGCGGCGAGGACGAGCCGGTGTGGGAGACCGACGACGACGGGTACGGGCCGGTCAAGGCGTTCGCCGAGCGGGAGCTGGCGGCCGTCCTCGGCGACCGCTTCCTCACCGCCCGGGCCGGGCTGATCGTCGGCCCGTACGACACCGTGGACCGGCTCGGCTGGTGGCTGCGGCGCATCGCGCGGGGCGGCGACGTCGTCGTCCCGGAGGCGCTCGACCAGCCCATCGCGCTGGTCGACGCCCGCGACCTGGCCGGCTGGCTGGTCGAGATGGCCGAGCGCGGGGTCGGTGGGGCGGTCAACGCCACCGGCCCGGCCGGGATGACGACCCTGGGCGGGCTGCTCGAGGTCTGCCGGGACGTGACCGGCGGCGACGCCCGGCTGGTACCCGTGGCCGAGGACGAGCTCCTCGCCGCCGGCGTCCAGCCGTGGCAGGACCTGCCCCTGTGGCTGCCCCGGGAGATGGCGTCCACGGCGTGGGACGTCGACACCACCCGCGCACGGCAGCTCGGGCTGCCGGTCCGGCCGGTGCGCGAGTCGGTCGCCGACACGTGGGCCTGGCTGCGCACGGCCGGCCCCCTGCCGGAGCCGCCGCACGGGCTGCCCCGCCCGGGTCTGGACCCCGGCCGGGAGGCGGCGCTGCTGGCCGGCGCCGGCCGGTAGGGAGCCGGAACGCGACCCGGCGCGCCCTCCGCCCCGCGGACGGGGGGGAGGACGCGCCGGGACCAGACCTGCCGGGGGTGGCCCGAGGGTGTGCCGCTCAGTCGGTCGGAGCGCTGGGGCGGCCCGCGGTGAGCGAGCGCCCCAGGTCCGCGGCGTCCGCGGCGTCGGCCGGCGGGACCACGTGGTCCCGGGCGGCCAGCTGGGCGGCCTCGGCAGCCAGCGCGTCGGCGGACTCCTGCGCCTTGTCCTTGCGGTACTGCAGGTAGGACCAGACGACCGCGGCGGCCCAGATCACGTAGATCGCGGCGTAGATCGGGTAGCGCACCGCGTCCGGCGCGTCGAGCCAGTCGCTGCGCAGCAGGGTGCGGCTGTTGGTCAGGATGATGATCCCGCCGACCAGCGAGCCCAGCAGCCGCGGCGGGACGTGGCGCACCAGCCACGCCGCGAGCGGCGCGGCGACCATCCCGCCGATGAGCAGCGCCAGCACCCACGCGAAGTCGATGCCCTGCGAGCCGAGCGCGAAGAGGAAGCCGAGGCTGGCGGCGAGGGCGACCAGGAACTCCGAGGTGTCGATCGAGCCGATCACCTTCCGCGGCTCCATCCGGCCGCTGGCCAGGATCGCCGGGGTGCCGACCGGGCCCCAGCCGCCGCCGCCGGTGGCGTCGACGAAGCCGGCGACCAGGCCGAGCGGGCCGAG
>NZ_JABGCG010000180.1 GCF_019799925.1 Blastococcus sp. CPCC 205250
ACAGTATCAACAGTTGTGCTACCATCAGATCCTGTTCCTGTTATGTATGAAGTTGAGTAAGTTACAGCTTCAGTGACATTTCCTGGTGTAGTGGTGTAGATGGTAACATGCCCAATTGGTGTTTCAACATAGATATATTCTTCAACATAGATGGAGGTGCCTGAGGTGATGGTTTTCCAGGCTGTTGAATAGGTGGAGCTGACTTCACCGCCATATGTAGTTGTCAATCCAGTGGTGAAGGTGCTGTATGGTGTTTCAACAAAGTAGATGGTTTCAAGAGTAGCTGTTCCATCACTTCCAACAGTGGTTTGGTACTTGGTTGAATAGGTTACAGCTTCGCTTACAGGACCAGATATGTAACTGATGTTAGCCTTGTGAGCTTCTGGTGTTTCAACAACAAACACTTCTGATACAAACACAGAGCTGCCTGAGGTAATGGTTTCAATAATAGTGGAGATGGTTGAGATCTGTGTACCATTGTAGAAAGTTGTGACAGCTCCTGTGGAAGTAGCATAAGGTACTTCAATGTAGTAAACAGTGTCAATAGTTTCCTTTTCATCAGTACCAACAAAGGTGCTGAATTCAGTAGAATAAGTTGTCACAGCAGCAACAGGCCCAGTTGTAGTCGAAAAGTCAATTTTGTGTGAGTCAGGTGTTTCAACAATAACAACTTCAGACACAAAGGTGGTGGATGATTCAATAACAGTGGAT
>NZ_JABGCG010000181.1 GCF_019799925.1 Blastococcus sp. CPCC 205250
TTATATGAAATGGTCAATCTAATTTTTATTCAGCCCTATAGAATTGCTCATTTTTGTTTTGATTGAACAGAAAAAGAATGAAAGAGTTTGTCATTTTTTGTTCCATCACTGGATAGAACGGAAAGGCAAGTAAAGGCTTCTTATTCCTCGTCTACAAATATCCAAATTTTGATGCCTAATACCCCATAGATAGTTCGAACTGTATAAGAACAATAATCAATTTTAGCTCGAATGGTTTGTAGGGGAACCCTACCTTCTCTGATCCATTCGACACGTGCAATTTCTTTTCCGTCGATACGCCCTGCAATTTGTACTTGAATTCCTTTTGTATCTGCCTGTTCAGTTAATTCAATAGCTTTTTTCATTGCCTTGCGAAATGAAACTCTATTTTTTAATTGTCCGGCTATAAATTCTGCAAGAATATTAGGGTCTCCGTAAGGTTTTGCAATTCTTGTAATAGCAATGTTGAGTTTTCGGTTCACACAATTCAATTCTTTTTGTACATTCATCTGTAATTCTTCGATTCTTCGTGGTTTACCTTCTATTAATAACTTTGGGAATCCCATATAGATTATGACCTGAATCAGATCGATTCTTTTTTGAATCTCTATACGTGCAATTCCCTCGACACCAGAGGATCTTCTCATATTTTTTTGTACATAATTCTTGATACAATTACGTATTTCTTGATCTTCTTGTAGACCCTCGG
>NZ_JABGCG010000183.1 GCF_019799925.1 Blastococcus sp. CPCC 205250
ATAAGTCTTTAGCCAAAGCAGTTGGGAATAAGAAAATTGTTTCTTGAGTATCCCAAGGTAGAATTTATATTTTGAGAATCACATACAAAATGTTAAATTAGGGTTTGACATATTATCCAATACCCAAGTAATTTAACTAAGGCATTGTTTGATGGAAGGATCAAATTGTATCTTAAATTGTAACTGAAGGGTTCACTGTGTTATGATTAACCTTCACACAACCTAGGGTGTGTCTTGACATATTGCTAGATGTCACTCAGGACTAGTAGAGGCCAAAGAGAAATTGATTTCTCAAAAAGGAAATTAGAAGAGTTCTAATTTGAACCTTAAATAAAAGTAGTTTTATTTGAAGGATAATTTATTATCCTAATTCCTACTACTAGGTTGTTGTGAACCTAAGAGGTCACACACATATAGTTGGCAGCTTCATTTAAAGAAGAAGAGAGAATAATATGCAAATATCAATTAACTAGAATTTCAAGTTTTTGAAATTTGAAATTTGAAATTTGAATTTTGAATTTTGAATTTTGAATTTTGAATTTTATGAAATTTGAAATTTTGAAATTTTGAATTTTGAAATTTGAATTTTGAAATTTGAATTTTGAAATTTGAAATTGTCATGAGATGACAAGATAAATTAAAGATTTCAAATAGTTAATTGAATTTCAAGTAAGTTGAAATTTGAATTTGAAATGGTTTCAAATTA
>NZ_JABGCG010000184.1 GCF_019799925.1 Blastococcus sp. CPCC 205250
GGTCTGAGGTCTGTAAAGAGACGAGTGGTGATGTTTGATTTCGAACCTTGTTAACAACTCTTCGGTTTCTTTCCGGAAGTGTTGTCCATTGTCCGATATCATCTCGTGAGGTACTCCATATCGATAGATTATGTTGTTTTGGATGAACCGGGCCACCTGTTTGGCGTTGAGGGTCTTGTAAGAAGCTGCTTCGACCCATTTGGTGAAGTAGTCGATGGCGACTAAGATGTACTCGTGTCCATTGGATGCTGCCGGTGTAATCTTCCCGATTATATCAATACCCCATGTAGCAAAGGGCCACGGCGAAGACATTACTGTTAACGGCATCGACGGTTGGTGTTTCTTTTGGGCAAAGATTTGACACTTGTGACATTTCTTGACATGTAACTGGCAGTCCCTCTCCATTGTCGACCAATAGTAACCGAGCCTCATTATTTTCTTGGCTAACAAGAAACCATTCATATGCGGGCCTACGACCCCTTCGTGCACTTCTTGGATGATCTTTTCAGCTTCGATCTCATTAACACATAAGAGGTGTATCCCCTCATAGGACCTTCGGTATAACCTATTCCCACAGATGATGTAGTAACTGGCTAATCTCCGTAGTGTTCTTCGGTCATTGTGTGAAGCTCCTTCGGGATACTCTCCCTCCTTTAAATAGATCCATATGTCGTGATACCAAGGGTGGTCATCCTCGGGTTCTCCG
>NZ_JABGCG010000185.1 GCF_019799925.1 Blastococcus sp. CPCC 205250
AACCCATGAAAGCTGTAGCCATAGTTGCAATAAAGATAATAACTCCAATAATTCAAACTAAAGTTCTTGGGGCTCTGTATGATCCATAGTATAATGCTTTACCTATATGAATATACATAGCAATAAAGAAGAAAGAAGCTCCGTTAGCGTGCATATATCTTATTAATCATCCTCCATTAACATCTCTCATAATCTAATTATTTTTTTTATTTTTGATGTTATTAAATATTTATTTTTATATAATTTATTAGTTTCTACCCTTCGCCCAGCGAAGGGTGGATACTCCGCTGGGCGAAGTATCTGCCCGTAGGGCGGCTACCATAAATAAATTTATAGTATCTACCCGAAGGGTGGATACTCCGGAGGCCGAAGTATCTAGGGCTCCGCCCTGGATACAACCCCTTCGGGACCGTATCTAGGTTTTTTAAACTGGATACAACCCCTTCGGGGCGCTATCTATATATCTAAAAACAGTTCGACTATTATTTTAAAAATGGAATGCTAAATTAGCTGAAGAATATGTATTAAAAGGTGATCCTTCTATTAATTTATCATTTAAATAAATATATATAGTTTGTTTTACTTTATTTTTATTAGAATATTCGCCCCCGCGCGGTACGCGCGAGGCCCTTCCCCTTCAGGGGAGGGCCCACCTTTTTTTAAAAAGGTAGGCCCTTACGACCTAGCAAGTAGGCCGCGCGGGG
>NZ_JABGCG010000186.1 GCF_019799925.1 Blastococcus sp. CPCC 205250
TTGCAGCATGTTCTTGATATTGATATAAGTACATACTTTAATTCTCATATGAGTCTCATATTTCTCAAATATTTATCTCATATGAATTAATCATTTCAAAAACTCCTTTTTGATGTGATTTGAATTCCTATAACGATTATGGAATTCTTAATACTACTTTAGTATTAATAGTGTGTACTAATAAAGAAATTAATTTGATGACTTTTCATGCTCCCACTAGTCCTCTTAAAAACTAAGGTACTTTATGTATTAAACCCTTTAATTACATAAAATTCCCTTTGTCGTTTTATAAAGGTATAATTTTAAACTAATATGGAAACCATGTTTTCTTATAACTCTTTATATAGAAAACTTGTTTTTCTAATAACTCTTTATTTAGAAAAACTTTCTTTTAAAGTTTATTTGAAATATCTCATATTATCAAATAACCTTTAAACTATATCGTTTAACATTTTAAAGGTCCTTAAGTGATATAAGATTATTAAGATATCCCAATATCTTTCTTTTAGTTTTACTTCATAATAATCAATTGAACTTTTCAATTATCTATTATTCATGAAGTATATAAGCTAAAAGTTAGGGTTTATACATCTTATGTATTATCCCTTTAATCTTTATATACACTTTAATTTTTATTCATTCAAGGCATTTGTAAAGAATTTAGAACTTTAAAACAGTTGCCAGATAAGATTTCAAAATCTGAA
>NZ_JABGCG010000187.1 GCF_019799925.1 Blastococcus sp. CPCC 205250
GACTCCTAATTTTATCAAATCAAATTTAAAATTAATCAACGATCAATCCAATTTTCAATTTGATTCATGTAGGGGATAGCACTTACAAAAGAGAATAATTTAGAAGAAGATTCTGTTGATTCATTTCGATTCATTTATAGATCTAATTTATATGTCATTGAATAAGTATCATGTATAAGAATGGAATGTAAGACAACGCATGTGTGCATCTGTTTGCTTTCATATACCAAATATGGTACAGGATATATATAGGAAAAATGTACCATCAACGAATTTTTAATTGTGGATACATATGTATCCTTACCATACTGAAATGACTGCCATTATTGGTATCAAACCAATAGCGATTCATACAAGCTAAATCTTCTAATCGATAATTGGGCCAAAGAAAGAATTTTAATTTAATTAATTTATTTTGATCTCTATCAAGATGTTTGCTTTCATCCAAAAATTGACCACAGTTTTTTACGTTGTTCATATTGCAAAATACTGGATTTCTATCTATACCATTTCTATTCCTTGAATTGAAACAAATTAGAATTCTCAATTCTCTACGACGTCTAGGCGATAAAATAGTTTCAGGAACAAGCAAATCATAATGATTTTTGTCGCTATTTCCAGTTATCCTTTGATGTCTTGCAATGGCAAAATTCTTCTTATCAACATATCTTTTTTCTCGGCATCTTTGATTAGTTTGGTGCTT
>NZ_JABGCG010000188.1 GCF_019799925.1 Blastococcus sp. CPCC 205250
TAAATAAAAATGTAATTTTCAAAAATTAATGCAGAAATAAAAAGAGAGAGAGAGAGAAAAGTGAACACAGAGATTTTAACGTGGTTCGGCAGAGCCTACATCCACGCCTTAAGACTGAGTCTCAAGGATTAAAAAATCCAGTAACTTTATCTCACTTCCGGTGGAGATAAAACCAATTACAATCTTCTTTCCGGCGGAAGATCAGCACCATAATCTTCTTTCAACAGGCGGAAGATAAGCACCCAACAATCTTCTTTCTACAGGCGGAAGATCAGCACCTCAATCTTCTTTTTACAGGCTAGAAGATCAACACCTCAATCTTCTTTATCAGGCTAGAAGATCAACACCTTTTCAAGAATAAAATTCTTGATAATACAAAGAGTGCTCCTTGATGAGCTGATTAATTACAATTAAATCTCACAACATATTCTCTCAAAATTTTCTCTCAAATAAATACATAAAATGTTGAGCTCAGAAAAATTGAGGAATAATTTTCTGCAGAGATATTTGATGTGGAGATGATAGAAATCAAATTATCATAATTTTGATTTCAAAATAATCTCACTAATTTTCTGTTCTATTTTTCTATTCTCTGCTAGCACACATAGAGCATGCACTTCTCTGCTATTGCACACTTTGCAGCTCTCAACTTCCTCTGATATATTGTGTTCTCCTCTGCTGCATGCTGAGAGAAGAAGGAGA
>NZ_JABGCG010000189.1 GCF_019799925.1 Blastococcus sp. CPCC 205250
TGATATGTATCTTCCATAAAAAAATAAAACCTTTTTATTCTTAATTAATTGTTTCCGATTCACCAGATCTTATCTCCTTCGAAAGGAGTCAATAAAAAAAAATCAAGATATGTATATGCAAGAACTAAAATAGAATTTTAGATTCTTAATTATTCTGAGTCTTTTCCAAATACTTCAAATATTCAAATCAAGAAGTTACAATTGGTCAAATGATATGACTAAGTTACTAGTGAAAAGTGAATACTTAATAGAAAATGACAATTTCAATTATTATTACGATAATTTATATCTATAGAACAAGGATAAAGAATTGCACCAAAAACAGTACTTAATTCTGATATGAATCAGAGAATCTACTAAGGTCAATAAGTTGACCCAATAAAATTTGAAATTAGTGAGTTTATTTGGAATCATTAACTAATTCGTTGTGGAACTGATTGATTGTCTTCAGAACACATTTATGTTTATAGGAAACGCCATGATATCCGTCATTTTCTTTTATAAAAGAAGGAATTACTAAAATGGCTTTTATTTTATAAAATCATGTATTCTTTAACACTACTAGTCTCATTCAAATTTGCAAATAAAAATTAGGTGTATTCTCTCTTTGAGTTTGAATAATTAATAGAAACAAAGATTAAAGTTTTTTTATTGGTTTAATTAGGTAAGGGTTGGGTTCTTAAACTTTTGATACATTT
>NZ_JABGCG010000190.1 GCF_019799925.1 Blastococcus sp. CPCC 205250
GGAAAGCTCGCGGCTTGATCCGATTATGTTTCTCGGATAGTGTTCTGGTGAATGTGGCTACCGAGAAAACAGCGAAGGAGCTATGGAACAAGTTGGAGAGTCTCTATCAGAGTAAATCGCTGGTGAATAAGCTCTTTCTACGGAAAAAGCTGTACAAATTGCAGATGGTTGATGGAGGTTCGTTCTCGGCTCACCTACAGGAATTCAATACCCTGGTAAGTCAATTAGCATCAATTAGTTATGACATTGGAGATGCTGATAAAGCGATAACTTTGTTATGTTCTTTACCGGATTCGTGGGACAATTTAATTGTTGCGATTGGTAGTGGTACAACAGACTTGTCGTTTGAAAGTGTAGTCTCGGCTTTGTTATCTGAGGAGATGCGGAGACAGGGGATGGAGAGTTCAAGTAAGGAGGCGTTGTTTGTCAGGGGTAGAACCCAAAATAGGAACACTAAGCGGTCTGGAAACAGATCGAAATCACGAGGAAAGTCAAAAGGTGTTGACTATTCGAAGATGAGGTGCTGGAACTGCAACGAAGTCGGACACGGTAAACGTGACTGTCCGAACAAGGCGACCAAGAAAGACAAAGGGGATTTGAAGAAGACTGACACTGAATCCGGAGATTTGTATTTGGTTGCGGCTTGCGTGGCACATTCGGATGATAACACCTGGTTTATAGATACTGGAGCAT
>NZ_JABGCG010000191.1 GCF_019799925.1 Blastococcus sp. CPCC 205250
TCCGGGTAGTACCCATCCGCCAGGAGAGTTTATAAACAAATACAGATCTTTGGTATCATCCTCTATACTGAGATATACCATAAGAGCAATAAGTTGATTCGAGATCTCGCTATCAACGTCTTGGCCTAAAAAAAGTAATCTTTCTCGATAAAGTCGGTTGATTAGGATAAAATTGTATCCCTTAGAAACCGTACATGCATCTTTTGATGCATACGGTTCAAAAAAAAATCGCGAAAAAAAAAAAAAGAAAAAGAATCAATGTGTAGATTCCAGCCCCCTTTCTTTTTTCATAGCAGGCTCTTTCTAACTTCTAACGAAGGAACTTTTTCTTCCATTTTTCAAGAAAGATAAGTTTTGGCCCGTTTCCCTATAATATAAAATAGAAAAAGAATTCACTAAACTTATCGAACTAACTTCTCATTGATGTATTGTTTCATCGAGATCCAATCCAAATCACGATGTCATTTTCTTGTTCCTGAATGGGCCTCTTCAATTCTTTTAGGTTTATGCTCTACTCCAGGTAAAGATACGCCCGATTTCGATTTGCACATATAGGACAAATGCCCCCAATACCACTTCTTTTTTTTTTTTTTCACATGTCTTCCGCCAAATATTCGACGTAGTCATCATGTTACTCAATTGATTAACACTTTGAGATCACTCCTATTTATAAATAGAAATAAAATCGTTTA
>NZ_JABGCG010000192.1 GCF_019799925.1 Blastococcus sp. CPCC 205250
CCGGAGTCGGTTCCGGCGTTGAGCTCGGCGAGCTGCTCCTCGGTCAGGTCGGCGCGGCTGTCGCTGCCGACGAGCAGCAGGTTCATCGCCTCGGGGGCGTCACCGGAGCCCTCGTTGCCGGAGTCCGGGATGGCGTCGGTGCGGTTGACCGACGCCTCGGCCAACTGCCCGAGGTACCAGCTCCACCCCGTGGTGGCGAGCAGCGCCACGGAGAGCAGGCCGGCGAGCGCACGGGCGGCGACGGTGAGCCGCCGCGTGCTGCTCCGGCCCGTCGTCCGTGCGGCGTGGCGCGGCTCCTCGAGCCGATCCGCACGGCCCGACCCGGACCGGCCCAGCCGCGGGTCCAGGCGGGGCGGCAGCGGGCGGTCGCCCGACCCACCGGGCGGCACGGGGCTCTTCGGGCTCACGGCGGCGTCCTCCCTGCGCTGGCTCCCCACGCTGCCGGTACGGGACCGGAGCGCCTGCGCCTCCCGGGACCGCTCGCGCGCCGGACGCGCGACGGTCGCAGGGGGGCGGCTGGCGAGAGTAGGGCGCGGCGGTCAGCTGCGGGGGATCCCGCGCGCGGACACGGGAGGGGTGGGACCGGCGGGACTCAGTTGATGCAGCTGGTGTCCTGCGCCGTGCGCTGGTCCGCGCCGACGACCTCGTCGGGGGCGGGCTGGGCGGTGGTCGGCACGCCGACGCCGTTGAA
>NZ_JABGCG010000193.1 GCF_019799925.1 Blastococcus sp. CPCC 205250
CAAAACGGCGCGGTGGCTGCTACTACTATTAGAGTTCGACATCCAATATGTACTGCAGAAATCAGTGAAAGGAAGAGCTATCGCAGAGCACCTGGCAGAATGTTCTACTTCACAAGCGGACAAAGTCAACTACCAATTCCCGGACGAAGAAATCCTCGTGGTGGAGAAAAAGATGTGGAAAGCCTACTTCGATGGAGCATTGAATAGGAAAGGATGTGGAATAGGCGCTTGCTTAGAAACGCCAGAAGATGTGATGATACCTGTGGCAGTGAAACTGAATTTCAAGGCCACCAACAACATAGCCGAATATGAGGCTTGCATCTTAGCCTTAGAGTCAGCATTGGCTTTGGGGATAGAAGAACTCGAAGTATATGGGGACTCAGCGCTTATCATATGCCAAACCAGAGGAGAATGGAAGACCAAAGATGAGAAGCTACTGCCATATCACGATTATCTAGAGACGTTAGCGAAAGAATTCCGTCAAATAAAGTTCTTTTACCTGTCTAGGCAGAAGAACAAGTTTGCGGATGCCTTAGCTACTTTAGCATCTATGGCAGATATCCCAATAGAAGGAGGGATAGCACCGATGGTCATCGAATCAAGGGAAGAGCCCATTTACTACTGTGCATTGAGAGAAGGAGAGCCGAATGATGGAAAGCCGTGGTACTATGATGTTCAACAATACTTA
>NZ_JABGCG010000194.1 GCF_019799925.1 Blastococcus sp. CPCC 205250
GAAAAATTAATTGATCCCAAATAAACCATTAGGAAAATAGATTCCTTTTATTATATGGGATTATAATACATCCTCAGAGACTACATGCAAGACAATTAACTTAAAAAAAAAAGTTAATTGAAGATATAGTCCAAAATTAAAATTATTACAACATTAATTATAATTCTGATTAGATTGAGATCCTATTATAATACTGTTTACTTCACAACTAGTTTTATTTGCAGCACGATCTACAAAAGGAATAACTCGTTTATCTCCTTCTCAAAGATCTTCAATAATATTACCTGATGAAGTTAAAGATATTTTAATAGGGATTTTATTAGGGGATGCTCATATAGCTAGAAGATCGCCTACAGGTAATTCAAGATTAGTTTATACTCAAACAGCAGTTAAACATAAAGAATATTTTGATTTAGTATTAAGTTTATTTATATCTTTTTGTGTTGATAATTACACACCTCAATATAGATTGATGGTAGATAAACATATTAAAAAAAAACTTATAGTGCAGTATCCTTCACAACTATGCAGCTTCCTTGTTTTAATAAATATACCCCGCGCGGCCGACTTGCTCGGCCGTAAGGGCCTCGCGCGTACCGCGCCGGAGACGAGAATTATTTTATGATTCAAATAAAAAAAAATAATTCCAGATAACATAAATGAATTGTTAACACCACGTGGTTTAGC
>NZ_JABGCG010000196.1 GCF_019799925.1 Blastococcus sp. CPCC 205250
CTTTAAATAGCCGCACAAAGCATTTTGTGACCGAAGCTCAAATCTGCCAGATTTGGAGTTAAAGTCGCAAATCGCTTTAAAGTGATATCAAACGTTGGAATCACTTAACGAGACCCCTGCCATTGGAAAGAACACTGAAAATCCTTGTGAAATGAAGCGTTCTTCAAATTTAAAATGAGTTTTAAATTAAGCAGATAATTTAGCAAAACAAGGGCTGATTCTTGGTGTTTTAGAGAAAACACAAAAGTAAAGGGTTACTTAATTTTTAATTCGATTAAAAATTAAATTGATTTTTCATGTGATGAGAAATAGATTAAATCTTGATTTTAATATATGCCATTGCCATTCATTACTTGTTTCTTATACTGCTTTAATTTATGCAATGCGATTGTTTAAATTAAAATGGAAAGTTATGGACTTAAAGACCAATTAACTGGATGTGATTGGCCGCATTAGATGTGATGCTTTAAGGGTTGTAATTTAAATTTGTTTAAATTAATTTGTGATGTAATTTTAATTATGGGCTTGCATGCCTATCCCCCCATTTGTAAAGTATCCCCTATTTCCATTATTCCCATTTGTTATTTAAATGTAAATGTACATTGGAGATAAAGAACGGTGCATGGTGGGCCCAAGGATACGTGAAGCAGTGGGAGGACACAGAGAAGGACTTGAGAAGACCTTTT
>NZ_JABGCG010000197.1 GCF_019799925.1 Blastococcus sp. CPCC 205250
CCAGAACCAGTCCAATATTCATACAGTGTTTGTTGGTTCATTCTGTGTTGTTTCTTCTTCTTGAAAACTTCACCGTGTCATCATCATCAACATCTGTTGATGAAGAGTATGGAAGAGTGCTGCAACCCATACACTCAAAATCGCCAAATTCCCATGTAGATTATGAATTCTTGCTAAGCTCCTAGATATGGAAAACTGTCCGAGCATCATCGTGTGCTTTCGCTTAACGTAGATTATCAATCCTTGCTAACCTCTTGTTATGCAAGTTCATGATTGTCTCCATTTTGAAGGCAGGTTTTTCATATCTAAAAAACGTATAATTTTTGAGGATGCTCCTGTTTGGCATTCTGTCAACCAGGATGTTTTGCCGCCTATACATTCAAGGTGCTTCTCCAAGACTCCATATTCTAGAATGGATTCTTGGAGATGATATTCTCCCGCAACCAATGATAAAATTGTACGTTACAGCTCCACATCTTTAGATACTTCATCATCCGACGACAATGAAGTTCTAAAGATTTCACATCAAGGAATGAAGCATCTTGGTCCGACTTGCTGATCTTTCAGTTCAAGTTCTCTGCTGTGGAAATTTTGTATATAGTTTTTTTTTATTTATTTATTTATAATATCATTCACCACCATTGAGGACAATGTTTGATTTAAGTTGGGGGGGAGGATTTAGT
>NZ_JABGCG010000198.1 GCF_019799925.1 Blastococcus sp. CPCC 205250
TTTGGTATGTTTCCAATGGGAACAGCGATTAATTCTCAGTTAGTATATACAATTGGAATTAGTACAGGGATTATTATTGGTACAACATTATTAGGTTTAAAATTACATAAAATGAATTTCTTTGCATTATTTTTACCAAATGGAGCACCAGTAGCAATGTTAATTGTATTATTTTTTATTGAATTATTATCATATTCATCAAGAGCTATTTCATTAGGATTAAGATTAGGAGCGAATCTATTATCAGGTCATTTATTAGTAGAGATTGTAGCATCATTAATTTATACATTTGGAAGTTTATCATGATTACTAATGTTATTAGGATTTGGATTATTTGGATTATTAACAATGATTTATTTATTAGAGTTAGCGATTGCAGTAATTCAAGCATATGTATTTACAATTTTACTAGTGAATTATTTAAAAGATGTAATTATGTTACATTAATAAAGAGTTCCCTTATAAGGTAAGCTTAAGAGTAATAAGAGAAAATTTAATATTTTCGAGTTTAAAATATCAAGAATAAGTTGCCAGAGTGGTCGATTGGGTCATATTTGAGCTATGAATCGTAATTTACGACAGGAGTTCAAATCTCTTACTTATTAAAAGATATAAAAAATTAAAGATAAAAATTTAATTATATTTAGTTAAAAATTGATTAACATGGAAATTACTCGTCCAG
>NZ_JABGCG010000199.1 GCF_019799925.1 Blastococcus sp. CPCC 205250
TTGCAGCCCTCCGAGCGTGCGGCAGCTCAAAGTCGGGTTGTGGAGGGGGGGATTTTTTTTTTTTTTTTTTTTAATTTGTGTGCTAGAAGCACTATCGCAAACGATTTTTCGCAACAATGATGCAAGCACTTCCCAAAAAGAGCCATCGAATTCTCTAGACCAAGCGCTAGGCTTGCAGCCCTGCGAGCATGCGGCAGCGTCGAGTCGGGCTGTGCGTGCACCCCTATGCAAAAAAAAAAAATTTCCGCCAAAAAAGTTTTTTTGTGTGCTAGAAGCACAAAGAAAAACTTTCGGTGCCGCAATGGGTTGGCCAAGCTCATTCCTAGCTCATGGCTCGGCCTTGAAATCTTGGCACACCCCATTGCAAGCACCCACCCCCCCCTAAAGAGCATTCTATGCATTTGGGGAAGTGGCAGGAGGAGACATCATTTTGAAGATAAGAAATTGGTAAGGTATTTGGGACATGTGAGTGTCAAAACTTGGCCTAAATAAATCATAGAAGCACCATGAGAAGTTTGGTAATTTTTCTCGGACCGGAAGTATTTATTTTTAATTTTTAATGGTTTTAAATATTTAAAAAAATAGGGAAAATAGGGGAAAATAGGAAATAAATACTTAATGTGCTTGGAAAAATTGTAAAAAATCACAAAAAAATTACATTAACTATTTAAACTAAAATATG
>NZ_JABGCG010000200.1 GCF_019799925.1 Blastococcus sp. CPCC 205250
ATCAATTACTTCTTCGGAGTGTGAAAAAACAAAAAAAAAAAGATTACTTGGTTTTTTTTATTAATATATGCCTATACAATTTTTCCTTCATTGATTTGATTCTTTCGATGGATACCGGGATTCATATTGGAAATAATCAGAAATCTAGGAATTAGAACCGTAAGAGTTGCCTTTCGATTTTTTCAGATTGATTGGAATCAATACAAATCAAATAGATAAAGCAAAGAAATAGAATTGGGGTGCTATGTACATTACATATATGTAATTGATATCTACATATATGAATATGAAGATACATATTTTAGATTGATCTATATTAAGCCTCTATCTTTATACAGTACAACTTTATACACTACAATAACAGTAAGAAATAGTATGGTAGAAAGAAATATATGAATCTTTCTACCATACTATCGGATCTCATAGAATACTGCTGATTCTAGTCCGCTCATTTCATTTAAGACGCGAAATTGGAATCCTTTTGATTTTATTTCTTCAATCATTGATAAGAACTAAGGAGTCAAGTTTCATTCAAATTAATCATTTTGACTGACTGTTTTTACGTAAATGATAAGTAAAAAGGCAGTAGGAACTAGAATGAACAGTGCAGTAGCAATAAATGCGAGAATATTTACTTCCATAATCTCATCGTTTCGTTTTTTTTACTTCGCAATAACTC
>NZ_JABGCG010000201.1 GCF_019799925.1 Blastococcus sp. CPCC 205250
AATAAGTCATGGGATGGCCATAACGCGTTTTGGGAATTTTCCGGAGCCGGAAATAATTAATTTGAATTTTTACTAATTATTAAATAGGGAAAAATAGGGGAAAATAGGGAAAAATGGGGAAAAATGGGGAAAAAATAGGGAAAAATGTGGAACTTGCTTGGAATCACTTGGGGATTCATAATTGACTTTCCAAACAAAAAAATTACCGAAATGAATTAAAATAAAAAATATTTATTGGCGGCGAAAAATGCGAAGTGCATGGGAAAAATGGGAAAAAATATGGAAAAATCTTGAAAAAATTTGGAACTTGCTTGGAATGCATTGGGGATTCAAAATTGAGTTCCCACACTAGAATTTATCGAATTCATCGAATTGGCTTGCCTTGCTAATGCCATGCGTCGTGAGTTGCCATGCATTGCCTCGCATGGCATGCCATTGGCTTGCCTTGCTAATGCCATCGAAGCCCACGCGATGTGAGTTGCCGCGCATTGCCTTGCCACGGCCTCCTTTTGGGTTCCGGGGATATTTTTGGAAGGCATGGTATTGCCCTTGGCCCATGCCAAGCCGTTGCCACGTGCATCGCCTAGCCACCGTGCATGCTTTCGATGTGCCAACGGGCCCTTGTCCACGTCGTTGCCACTCGACGTGCCATGCCTTGCCGCATGCATGCCTCGTACG
>NZ_JABGCG010000202.1 GCF_019799925.1 Blastococcus sp. CPCC 205250
CTTAAGTTGACTTCGGTCTCTTAAGACTTTAGGATTTTGATTCTTTTTCTATTATAAATTATTTATTATTTAGTATTATATACATTACTTTTTGATTGTTTAGATATTTAGGATTGTTTTGTAAGAATTTGATAAAGCTCAAAAGTGATTAGGAGACCTTTAATTAGGGCGAGGTGGGTGCCTACAAGTGAAAGCTTGGAACCTTCCCACTTCGTAACCTAGCCCCCGAACTCAACTTTGGTTCGAAGACTTGCTTTTCCTTAAAATATGGAGTCAGTGTTTTATTTAAAATAAAACTCTTTTTGTGGTTTCCTTGTTCCCTAAAAATAAGGTGGCGACTCCCAGTTTTTCTCAAACTCCTTTCCTTTTCAAAAACCCAATCTAAGTGGACTCCCACAACAGAGAAGGATGAATAGGATAGGATGCTCTTGAGTGGATAATAGAGAAGGATAAATATGTAGATAAGAGAGAAGGATAATCGAGACGGATATATATCTACAATCCACTATGATAGAGAATCCAATCCTAAAGCGATTCATAGAGATGGAATAAACAAAATTGTGGGCATTTGAGTCGCTCTCGAAATAAATCGAGGAAAGTGGCGAGTTCACACATAGTTGTGAAGGTTTCACCACACACTTTTGTCAATTACTATGATACTGCCGTATTTATGCGAA
>NZ_JABGCG010000203.1 GCF_019799925.1 Blastococcus sp. CPCC 205250
TATAACGTCGTCATTTGAATACGTTTTACCTAATGCTCTCAACTTATTCAAAAGATTAGTAAAACGAGTAAACATATCATGCACGCCTTCATTTTCAATCATTTTGAAACTTTCATACTCACCTCTTAGCATAAGAGCTTTGGAACGTTTAACTTGTTTAGTACCTTCAAAGGTAACTTCAAGTTTGTTCCATATTTCTTGTGCCGTGGTACAACCAGAAACACGATTATATTCACTAGCATTTAAAGCACAATATAAAACAGTTTTGGCTTTGGAATTTGTTTGAAGAATTTTCATATCATCATCAGTCCAATCGTCAATGGTTTTAGGAATTTCTTTTCCTTCAGAATCCTTTTTGAAAATTTTAATATTTCCTTTGACGATGACTTTCCAAATTTTCATATCATAGGATTCAATCCAATTTTGCATCCTATTTTTCCAAAAGCCATAATTTTCGCCATCAAAAAGTGGGGGTCGGTCAGGATTTGTTCCCATTTGATATGCCATATGATCTTTAGCTCAACAAATAATAAATGAGCACTTGCTCTGATACCAATTGTTGGCCCAAAGTTGACTCTAGAGGGGGGGTGAATAGAGTCTTGGCAAAATAAATGAAATTCAAATGGAATATTTTCTTTTGAGAAAAATGAACAGATAAATAATAAAGACAACTCAA
>NZ_JABGCG010000204.1 GCF_019799925.1 Blastococcus sp. CPCC 205250
AGTTCTAAGGTTAAGATGTAGTCGAGAAGGTTGATACTACATCGGATAACTTGACTCGATTACGGATGTTACATAGAGGGGCATTTAGGTCATTTCACTTAGTAGGTCGAAGGCAAACATCATTTATTAATGAGTTTATTTTATACATAGTATTTGTCCCTGGAGTGCAATCGTAACTCTTTAGTGGAATGAGTTAAGGTTAAAATGGTCTTAATGTTGCTATGGGTTTAGCATGGACATTTTGGTCATTTTGGGAGCCAAGGGCAAATATGTCTTTTGGTCCCTTCTCTAGCCACTTTCCTAGATTGGCAAGGTTTCCTATTTTGTTTATATATGTGGAGAAATAATTTTGAGTTCAGATTCAAATAGGTCCATGATGACATACATGAATTACAACTCTAGATAAATTATTTGACCATAGTATGTGGACTAGTCAATGTGGTCCCTAGTATATGGGTCCCAAGATTGTGTAGGTCCCATAGTTTGGAAGGATTTCTTTTTGTGCAAGAGTTCCTTGAATTTAGTAGCTTTCTAATTATTTTAGAAACTAAAATCAAGAAGGAAAGAGGGCTGGACGTCCAAGGTGTGCTTGCTTAAATTTTTTTAGAAAGTTCCTTGTTTCTTCTCCCTTTCTAATTCTTTCAAAGTTACTTTCTCTCCAAGTATTCACGCATTA
>NZ_JABGCG010000205.1 GCF_019799925.1 Blastococcus sp. CPCC 205250
ACGCACGGCCGGCGCAGCAGCACGCACAGCCGACCGGCCCTGCAGCACGCCCGCACGCACAGCACGACCGACGCAGCAGCACGCAGCACGTACAGCACGACCGACGCAGCAGCACGCACGGACGACCGACGCAGCAGCACGCACCGACGACCGACGCAGCTGCGTGCACGGCCGGCAGACACAGCAGCACGCGCGGCCGACGCTGCAGCACGCACGGACGACCGACGCTGCAGCACGGACGAACGGCACAGCAGCACTCAAGCAACCACAGACAGCACACGAAAGGGGCAGCAGCAAGCACGGACAGACCGTGCACCGACCGGACCGACGTCGCAACGCCACAACAAGGTAGGGGTTGGTGCCGACCATTGTTTCTCACCTCCTGGGTATAAACGTCCGAAAACGACGAAATCGACCGTGGGCGTCCGAGCGGCCCGACCGGACCGACGGCGCATTGCCACAACATGGTAGGAGTTGGTGCCGACCATCGTTTCCCACATCCGGGGTATAAACGTCCGAGTTTTGAGGAAACGAAACGTGGACGACCGTGCCAGCAGCACGCACGCACGGCCAGCCGCGCACGACCGACGCGGCTGCACGCACGCACGGCCGACGCTGCAGCGCGCATGGCCGACGCAGCAGCGCGCACCGACGGCCGATGCAGCAGCGCGCAC
>NZ_JABGCG010000206.1 GCF_019799925.1 Blastococcus sp. CPCC 205250
ATTTTCACACTCCCATAACCCTATCTCCCATCGAATATTCTCACTGGCATCTTTATATAGACAAAAGACCCAATCCCTTACTGATTCGGCGTCCGGTAAATCCAATCGACGTGTGCAATAGTGGGAAGGTTTGTAATTCGGGTAGTGACTCGGATGCAAGAGACTCAAACGTTCCATAAGCCACATTTGTAAAAGTAAGGGGCTACCTCGAAGTGTAAATGCCGAACCTCGACGAGCCGTATCCAAACCATTCAAGGTCTCAGCTAACACCATGGGCACGATATTTTTGGATTCAGAAAGGGGAAGAAGTAGTTCACAAAGTTGGATAGGAACCAACAACGAACCACTAGCCAAAAGGTACCGACCTAAGAGACAAATGGCTAAGGCATGTTGCCTAGGCTTAGTCAAAGAGACCCGTGCGTCGTAGTGAAGAAAAGCACAAGCCAAGCTCTCCAAATTAATAAATCCCCCATGAATAAAACTCGTAATGGAGGACTTAGGTACCTCTAAAAGATTAACTAAAGTATCTAAGTAACACCTCCTAACAGTGGGATAAACAAAAGGACCTATGGGTTTAACTCCGAAAAGAGCGCAAAAGTCTTCAAAAATAGGACATAGCTCATCAAATTGAAACCTAAACACGTGTACCTTGTCGTCCCAAGGTAGGTGGCAG
>NZ_JABGCG010000207.1 GCF_019799925.1 Blastococcus sp. CPCC 205250
CATTTTGTTTTCAAAAAGTATGCACCACGTTATCAAAATTCAAAAAGTATTTCAAGTTTTCAAAATTGATGATGCTTTAATAAAATTAAACATCATAAGAAGTTATCAAAATTCAAAAAGTATTTCAAGTTTTCAAAATTGATGATGCTTTAATGAAATTAAACATCATGAGAAGTTATCAAAATTCAAAAAGTATTTCAATCTTCAAAATTGATGATGCTTTAATGAAATTAAACATCATGAGAATTTTTCAAAAGAGTTTTACAAGTCATGAGATGACTTTCAAGTGAGAAATTGGAACTTGGTGCCATTTGGGCATTTTATCAAACACATGGTGTGCATGTTTTCAAAATGAGATCTTCAAAGAGAATTGATCATAGCAAATATCTTCAAAAAAGTCCTAAAAATCATTTGAGAATGATTAGGGCACATTTGGTTTGAAAAATCAAAGTTCATTTCATAGAGACATTTTATCAAACACTTGGTGGGCACCATTATACAAGCTTGTAGAAACTTGCCATGGTGCTCCCATGCTTTTCCAAAATACATCAAGACAAGCAATCAACAATTGCAACATGCAAACGAGCATTCAAGCTCAATTATTTGCAAATGAATCAAGTGTTATTAAAAGAAAATCAACTTATTTGTTGTCTTGAATGGATGAATGAGATA
>NZ_JABGCG010000208.1 GCF_019799925.1 Blastococcus sp. CPCC 205250
CTAAATCGAATATATTTTTGACTCTGTTTAGAAATAGGGAAATTAATAAAAACGGGGGGGCGAAGTGATAGAAAAAGAACTCTGTTCGATTTTTTTAGTCTATCTATAAGGGGAGATCATATGAAAAATGTAACCGATTCTTTCGTTTCCTTGGGTCACTGGCCATCCGCCGGGAGTTTCGGGTTTAATACCGATATTTTAGCAACAAATCCAATAAATCTAAGTGTAGTGCTTGGTGTATTGATCTTTTTTGGAAAGGGAGTGTGTGCGAGTTGTTTATTTCAAGAATAGGCTGGATCCAACCAGCTGCACTTTTTTCGTTATAACGAGGAAAGAGGGGTGCACGATCCCGCGAATTACTTCTGAATAAATTAAGAAATCATATGTAAGAACCATAGCATTTCGTGATTTGTTGGTCAATCCATTTTGATTCTCTATCAACCAATAATGTGGGACCATTAACATGGTTAAGACTAAACCGTTTGAAGTCCAGACGCAGCATGGTACTCTTTCTACCACTATGTTAATACATAGATGGTTTCAAAATGAATAGTTGGAAATTTTTTCGATATATAACACTCATGTCGATAAAATGATTTGAACCATTTATTGGAAAAATGGGCATTTCATCCCCCTTTTTATCCAATGCTGAATAATGCTGAATTGATGAC
>NZ_JABGCG010000209.1 GCF_019799925.1 Blastococcus sp. CPCC 205250
AAAGGTCTAACTGTTGGAATAATGGTATCCTTTATTATTTAATTTGATACATTGCGGTCAGTAACATTGGTGAATTAGGTGAAGGTACGGAAAGAGAGGGATTCGAACCCCCGGTAAACAAAAGCCTACATAGCAGTTCCAATGCTACGCCTTGAACCACTCGGCCATCTCTCCTACATAATGATTATGACCCAGAACCCGAGTGAATAGCGAGTCATTCATATTAGATTGTTGGATAGGTACGACCAATCAATTCTAACTATTCTAAAAATAGAAAACTTTTCATCAAAGAAAGATCTTTCCTGCGCGACTCAGGGGATAAAAATCATTTTTTTTTCTTGTGAAAAACTATTAAAAACAATAAAGATATATATCTATTCATGTTTGCGAAGACGACGCTTCCGTCTTTTTCTGATATTTATACCGGATTAAATCAATGAATTAGAACAAATCAACTGATGGGTCTATATTTTTTATGGTTAATGGATACCTTTAGATCATGATTCTATTTAGACTATGATTCCATTTCCATAAGAATTCTAAAATTCCTTTCCCATTTTAGATTTCTCAACAACAACCCCTTACTCCATAGATTTATTACAAATTCATGAATCATCCCAGGGATTTTTATATTTAATTGTATAGTGTATACCCGCTATGCATACAAAATG
>NZ_JABGCG010000020.1:0-2500 GCF_019799925.1 Blastococcus sp. CPCC 205250
TTTTTATTATAAAGTTTTTTTTTTTTTTTTTTTTTTTTTTTTTTTTTTTTTTTTTTTTTTTTTTTTTTGATTTTCATTTTTTTTGATTTTGTTCCTTGTTTTGATTTTGTTCGGTGAATTTTTGTTTTTCGGGGAAATTTTGTTTTTCGGGCCCATATAATCTGGAATTCAAATTCAGCTAAAGAGTTAATTTGAAATGTATGATGATTAAATGAGACATTTTAAACATTATGATTATACCTAAGGCATATATTTATGTTTTGTTGAGGTTAATGCATTCTAACAGTTAAGAGAAAAATAAAATTCAAATAAGGATAAAACCGTTTCAATATGAGAAAAAATGGCTGCGAGGGAAGGAACTATGCAGGGCGACGCATAAGTTCATGAAAAATAAAATCTCTTGATTGAAAATTGTTTTCACGCAATGTAATAATCAACGATGTCTTAAATACCTTCATAAGAGAAAGGGAAAGCAGCGAAGAGAAAGGAAATGGAAACAAGTCTAAAAACAGTTTAAAAGCTGTTTATTAGTCTTGTAGTTCCGCCTTGAATCTTGTACTGTTTCGAATTTCTTTTTTTTGGGAACTTTGGGGGTCCTTAAGCAGTACCGCTTAGTGGTTAACTGTAAAGGCTGGTCCGAGCCTACGGCAACCGAGGCAAAGATTTAGCTGGTTTACCACACAAAAGGTATAGATGGAGTAAGAGACCTAGTCTCTGAGACCATTTAAACAGTCTCACTTATGATATCAGTAATGGTTCATTGAGTGAGCACTGATGGGTTTAGTGGATTACTAGCTTATGGCAAGTATGAAACAAAAGAAACTCGGGGATCTATTTGTGGAAGTAACCGGGGCGTTATTTTATAACAAACTGTGACTCTCATTCAAATAATCTCCTTTCTAGGCTTTTATTTCAAGCCCAGTTTTTGAATTTATTTTCATTTACTGATGCTTGGAGGACAAAGTTTAGAAGAACTCAAAGAGAGCTACATGGAATGTTTGTTAGAGGTTACTGGGACTTGTAGTTCTAGTGACAATTCTACAGACATCTTTGGTTTTAGCGAACCAAAGGCAATTCTGAATCAACTACTTTCAAGGAGTTCATTGCTTCGGTGATGAATTCTTAGGGAGTTTCTGATCTCTGTTCTTTTGACGAATGTAGAGAAAGAAACTAGTGGCTAGTTTCTGGAGGATTGGATGCTATTAAAGGAAATCTTAATTGTTAGTACTTTAGTAGTTTGAAGGTCTTTCAGCTACTGCTAGGGATATTCTCTTGTTAAGTTTGGATAAGGAGTTTGAGATTTAGAGATCCCGACGAGAATAGTTATCTGGTTGATCCTGCCAGTAGTCATATGCTTGTCTCAAAGATTAAGCCATGCATGTCTAAGTATAAGCAATTTATACAGTGAAACTGCGAATGGCTCATTAAATCAGTTATCGTTTATTTGATAGTTTCTTTACTACATGGAATACCTGTGGTAATTCTAGAGCTAATACATGCTTAAAATCCCGACTCACGAAGGGATGTATTTATTAGATAAAAAATCAATGTCTTCGGACTTCTGATGATTCATAATAACTTTTCGAATCGCATGGCCTTGTGCTGGCGATGGTTCATTCAAATTTCTGCCCTATCAACTTTCGATGGTAGGATAGAGGCCTACCATGGTTTCAACGGGTAACGGGGAATAAGGGTTCGATTCCGGAGAGGGAGCCTGAGAAACGGCTACCACATCCAAGGAAGGCAGCAGGCGCGCAAATTACCCAATCCTAATTCAGGGAGGTAGTGACAATAAATAACGATACAGGGCTTTATGTCTTGTAATTGGAATGAGTACAATGTAAATACCTTAACGAGGAACAATTGGAGGGCAAGTCTGGTGCCAGCAGCCGCGGTAATTCCAGCTCCAATAGCGTATATTAAAGTTGTTGCAGTTAAAAAGCTCGTAGTTGAACTTTGGGCTTGGAGAATCGGTCCGACTATGTCGTGTACTGTCTTCTCCAGGTCTTTCCTTCTGGTTCTCAATTGGGGCTTGCTCCTTTTGGTGATCCAGGATTTTTACTTTGAAAAAATTAGAGTGTTCAAAGCAGGCGTTTTGCTCGAATATATTAGCATGGAATAATAGAATAGGACGAATGGTTCTATTTTGTTGGTTTCTAGGACCATCGTAATGATTAATAGGGACGGTCGGGGGCATCAGTATTCAGTTGTCAGAGGTGAAATTCTTGGATTTACTGAAGACTAACTACTGCGAAAGCATTTGCCAAGGACGTTTTCATTAATCAAGAACGAAAGTTAGGGGATCGAAGATGATCAGATACCGTCGTAGTCTTAACCATAAACTATGCCGACTAGGGATCGGGTGCTGTTCTTTTTTTTGACACACTCGGCACCTTACGAGAAATCAAAGTTTTTGGGTTCTGGGGGGAGTATGGTCGCAAGGCTGAAACTTAAAGGAATTGACGGAAGGGCACCACCAGGAGTGGAGCCTGCGGCTTAA
>NZ_JABGCG010000210.1 GCF_019799925.1 Blastococcus sp. CPCC 205250
TGAAGATAAGAGAATCTATCATGAAGTCCATCGACATCTCTCTGCATCTCATCTCTGAACATCCTCATGGCAGTGGACTCAGAGCTGACATCATCTCTAATCCTCTGAATGGATGTCTCTATAGCAGAAAATCGAGTGTCCATAGATGTCTGTAGAGTAGTCAATGCTCTCATGACGTCCTCGAGAGAGACTGGAGCGGCAGGAGCAGTAGGAATCTGAGAAGTGGATGTCTGAGCCATAGAAGTTGAGGCAGGTACAGTAGAAGAGTCCTCAACCCTCCTCCTCTTGCTGTGCGCTGAACTCCTAGACAGTGAAATAGCTGTGATGGCTGGAGGCGAATAGATCAGATCATCTAGAGACCCATATCTGATCCTATGGGTAAACAAGAACTGGGTAATGAGGCCCCCGAAGGGAAGAATCTCGTGGACTAAGTCAGAAATAGCCGCACTACGGATGTAGCGGTAAATAAAGAGAGGTAAGTCCACAGAGATGGAGCTGGAGGCAAAAGAGTAAAGAATCTTCACCCTCTCAAAGGGTAAAGTGTTGCTGTGCAGTCTGGGTGCGAAGTTTGCTGAACAGACGAGGTTCAACAAACGGTAATCCAAGGTCATAGAACCCTGACGCAGAATGTGACGCATGCCATCCCAAGTAGCTGAAGGATCGCCACA
>NZ_JABGCG010000211.1 GCF_019799925.1 Blastococcus sp. CPCC 205250
ACATTGGTTGGGTAGTACCAAAATTTTTTTTGAAACACAAAGATTTTCATTCTGGCCAATTGCCTTGCAATTTTGTTGCATTACGGTCCATTTTGGGAGCAAAAGTGGGAAACGGAATTTTGGGACCTAAATGATGCATATAAGGTCGAAACTGAAAACTGGTTGGAAGTTGAGTCAAACCACGTCGAAACTCATAGATATTCTTCCTAGGAAATTTTCGAACCACTCTAATGCTTTGGAATCCATTTTTGGAGCAAAAGTGAGAATGGAACTTTGGGAAAAAAATGAAACAAGTTTGGCCAAGACGGATCACTGGTTGGAAAGTGACTCAAAACACCTCGAAACACAAAGATATTCATCCAACAGAATTCTCTCGACATTCTAATGCATTAGAGTTCATTTTTGAAGCAAAATTGAGAAACGTAATTTTGGGACGAAAATAATGCATGTTAGCGTGTAACGGAACACTACTTGGAAAGTGACCCAAAACAGCTCGAAACGCTTAGGTATTCATCCCAGCTAATTTTCACGGCATTCTATTGCATTAGAGCCTATTTTCGGAGCATAAGTAAAAATCGAATTTTTGGGACGAAAGTGATGCATTTAAGGGGGAAATGAAATATTGGTTTGAAAGTGACTCAAAACAACTCAAAATGCATAAATAA
>NZ_JABGCG010000212.1 GCF_019799925.1 Blastococcus sp. CPCC 205250
AGGATAGGATCCTTTCAGGGAATGATTTGTCCGCCAGAAAAAGGGTTAAACTCCATTTCCTCCACTTTCATTCATTGATTCATTCATTGTTAAGATGAGATAGGCCTATCTCTATCTCACACTAAGCCAGGAAATTAACAAACGAGAAATCTGGAAAGAGGGGATCAACAAGTTATCGAAAATTGTTTTTTCTCTAAGACTTTGGCTCAGGGGACAAGTAGAATCTCTTCATCACATGATTCGATGAAATATCTTGGATCTATGTCGAATTGGTAGGTACATGTATCAATCAAGTGAATTTCGTTCTGATAGGGGTCAATTCAATAAAAGAAAAGTAATTAGAGTCAGTCTTGAAATAATTCATTGCATTGATCAAATTCAATATCAATAAACCATTCTTACCCTATACTCGCTAGGGAAATCCAATTTCTCGTTCCCCAATGGGCCACCAGCTACTATGAGCCTATTGCATGTACTTATGTATATAATATATGTACATAGATATATCTTATCCGCATAGTGATTCATTCAGGAATTGAATCAAACACGCCCTTTTAACTCAGCGGTAGAGTAACGCCATGGTAAGGCGTAAGTCATCGGTTCAAATCCGATAAGGGGCTTTAGGTTTTTTCATAAAACCCCAGCCTTAGTATTCATATTT
>NZ_JABGCG010000213.1 GCF_019799925.1 Blastococcus sp. CPCC 205250
CAGGCAGCCGCACGCACAGTCCACCCGCTCGCCGCCGGCAGCGGCGCTCACGAAGGCACGGACGGAAAGGACACGGCAGACGCAGCGGCGCGCCTGCACGCACCGACAGGCGGCAGCGTGCACCGACCGCCCGCACGCGGCCGACGCAGCAGCACGCACCGACCGACCGGGCACCGACGGACAGCCATTTACGGCCTTTTCGAAGTGCGGCATACCCGTTCGTTCCACCGACCGTCCGAAAGGGCCAAGCGCCAAGCGCCAAGTGCAAAGTGCTAAGTGCTAAGTGCGGTGCGGTCGGTCGGCGCGCGTCATGATATGGTATGTAATATAGTAGGAGCGCACGAAGGCACGGACGGGACGGACCGGGCAGACGCAGCAGCACGCCTGCACGCACCGGCAGGCAGCAGCGTGCACCGCCCGCCCGCACGCGGCCGACGCGGCAGCACGCACCGACCGACCGGGCACCGACCGGACCGACAGCGCAACGCCACAACAAGGTAGGGGTTGGTGCCGTCCATTGTTTCCCACCTCCCGGGAATAAACGTCCGAGAACGAGGAAATCGAACTTTCGGCACCTTCCCGGATCCCAATGCACAAATCCTTTCGCACAATGACTGTTAGGCACGTCTTCCACGTTTTCAATGCATTGAACATGCATTT
>NZ_JABGCG010000214.1 GCF_019799925.1 Blastococcus sp. CPCC 205250
GCAGCACGACGCAAGAGGGGGCCCCCATTCGAAACCTTGCCAATAACAACACACATGCCACCACGGCGCGGCCACACACCGCTCCAGACGCCCGACTTCGATCACCGGCGCCGCAAGGGCGGGCGGATAGAAAGAAGAGGGATCAAAAGGAGGCGGGCGCGACCGGCCGCTGCGCACGGGCAGACTCCAGCCGGGCAAGTCGATTGGATTTCGTCGGCTGCCGACCGCACCGAAACTAGCACGAAGCGGGAAGCACGGCCGGCCATTCCAAACGACGGAGAATCGAGAAGCGGCAGGCCAAATAGGGGGAGCACCGAGCTCAGCTCCGCTCCACGGCCTGACGCACGCAACCACCCACAACGGCGCAAGGGACGCGGCACGACGCCCCCCACCACAAGGACGAATGGAGGAGGAAGCACAAAGCGCACCACGAAGGCCGAACAAAGCCGGCGAGGAGCAAGGGCACACCGCTCAACAAACGCCTCGACAGGGACAAACACACAGACGGAGAACGTCACGACTAGCTAGGGGCTGGTGCCGACCATTGTTCCCCACCCCCTGGGTACAAACGCACGAGAGATTGAGGAAACGGGAGAGGCGGGCAGCGGGGCGGCCGCGATCGGGGAAGTACCGACGCGTGCGGACCGCAAACGTTC
>NZ_JABGCG010000215.1 GCF_019799925.1 Blastococcus sp. CPCC 205250
ATAAATTCTTGATTTGAATATTTGAAGTATTTGAGAAAGACTCATAATAATTAAGAATCTAAAATTCTATTTTAGTTCTTGGATATCTTTATTTTTTTTATTGACTCCTTTCGAATTTCGAAGGAGATAAGATGATCTGGTGAATCGGAAACAATTAATTAAGAAAAAAAAGGTTTTATTTTTTTATGGAAGATACATATCAATATGCATGGATCATACCTTTCGTTCCACTTCCAGTTCCTATGTTAATAGGAGTGGGACTTTTCCTTTTTCCGACGGCAACAAAAAATCTTCGTCGTATGTGGGCTTTTCCTAGTGTTTTATTGTTAAGTATAGTTATGATTTTTTCGGCCGATCTGTCTATTCAGCAAATAAATAGCAGTTCTATCTATCAATATGTATGGTCTTGGACTATCAATAATGATTTTTCTTTAGAGTTCGGTCACTTGATCGACCCACTTACTTCTATTATGTCAATATTAATCACTACTGTTGGAATTATGGTTCTTATTTATAGTGACAATTATATGTCTCATGATCAAGGATATTTGAGATTTTTTGCTTATATGAGTTTTTTCAATACTTCCATGTTGGGATTAGTTACTAGTTCCAATTTGATACAAATTCATCTTTTTTGGGAACTAGTGGGAATGTG
>NZ_JABGCG010000216.1 GCF_019799925.1 Blastococcus sp. CPCC 205250
GGTGAGCGAAATAAACAAAGCCTCAAATAAGTAGTATGCTTATTGATCTGTATTTAGCCTTAGAGTTTGTTACTCTTTATTCATACATTTTTACACATACTACTTATTTGAGGCTTTGTTTATTTCGCTCACCACTACTTTAAACATCTCTGTTGATTTATTTTCCTTAAGGTACTTAGATGTTTCAGTTCCCTTAGTCACTTATTTATGGTTTCCCTTTGGTTTTAATAGAGGATGAAAATATTCTCTATTTACGTTACCTGTCAGATAATAGCCTTGTACTCTATGATGGTCCCTTTAATTCTACCATACACATTTCAAATCTATTTTCCATATTCGTACTTATAAATTAATTTGTTGCCACACTTTTGTAATTATTAAATAGCGGGACAAGCCCTTGGCGAGGCCCTTCCCCTTCGGGGGAGGGCCCACCTTTAAAAAAGGTAGGCCCTGAGAAATTATTTATTGGGAACCAGGTTAAACACCCAGTTCCCTGGGCTACGCTCTGGGACCAAGGGTAAAACCCTAGGTCCGGCCCCGAAGGGGGTGGGACCCTAAATGGAAGATTTTAGGTCCTAAAGGATGGAACTAGTAAAGTCATTAATTACCTTCTAGCCCTCCCCCCCCAAAAAGGGGGGGGCTTGCCCCCACCGG
>NZ_JABGCG010000021.1 GCF_019799925.1 Blastococcus sp. CPCC 205250
TAACTAAAGGTTGATGTAGTTGAGTATCCAACGATTCATTCAAATCGGGAATCATGTTAACGGAAGATGGAGATGCCATTGTAAAAACTTAAGAAATTTCAGGAGATTTTTGATGAAAGAATGGTGTAGTTTACGATGCAGAAACGCATTTAAAACCATTGATATCAGACAGCCAAATCTACTGTTCTCCAACTTTTGAAAAAAATATCCAACAACTGTATCTGCCGATACGTTTTCAGAAAATCAATCATTTGTCAAAAAGTAAACAGTACTAGTACTCATTTTTCAAAAAGTAAACAGTACTGGCACTCATTTTTCAAAAAGTAAACAGTAGTAGTACTCATTTTTCAAAAAGTAATTTTGTCCGCTCTACCGACAATTCACATCAGTTCGAATACATTTTCAGAGAATCAATTATTTGTCAAAAAGTGAACAGTTCTAGCACTCGTTTGTCAAAAAGTAATTTTGTCTGCTTTACCGACAGTTCAAATCAGTCTGAATACGTTATCAGAAAATCTCGCTTTATCAAAAAGTACACAGTAATTAGTCTGATACGCTTCAAATCAGTTTGAATTTCTCAACCAAACGTATATTCAAATTTTTGTATAAATTTGGCTCTCCTCTTTCCATCTACTCATCCCACTCTATCTTTCGTTCCTATATCTGAAAATGCAGCATCTCATTTTGATTCATGAAAATCCTCTTCATGTTCTACCATTGCATAAAATTTTTGTTCAATATCTACTCTTAACTCCATTTCTGAAATTCTTTAAGAATGTCAGAAGAAATGCTTTCTTCTATCACTACCACAAGAAACAGCTTTATTTATCCTCATTCACCAAAAATTGGTATTTGCTTCAATCTCCATCGTTACATGTAACAATAGAAGCTATATCACTTTTTGTTATGTGATCCATCTTGCTGGTTTCCTGCTCCTCATAGCTACTTCTCCCATTTCGCCAACTGAGAATGCACTCTCTCAGTTTCAGGCTCTATTATTAAAAGTAGCATTCACAAGAGCTCGTAGCGAAGCAGAGATGGATTATGGGTTATCATTCAGGGACAACAATGGGTTTTTACCATCAACGAAAATCTTTAACAGATTTTCATTAGGTGAGAAGCCAGTCCGAAAGGTGTCTACCCTACCTTGTGCTCACTCTCTTCTGTCATAGTTATCTAAGCTATACAGAAGTTTCTAAGGTGTAGGACAACACCTTGAAAGATGATCCGAAACTATGGTTTCCTAAGTAAGGAAATCTAACCTCACCATCATCATCTTGCTTTCCTCATCTCCTTGAGAATATCAGTGAGTCATCATCATCATCATGATCTTGTTTATTCTTATCTTTACCATGATGATATTTGAGAAGTATCCACATCATGAATCTCATCTTTTCATGATAATATTTGTGATGCATCCTCATCATGAATCTCAGAATAACGGATCACCCCTAAATATGGTTTTTGAGGATACTACTATTGATCCTTTATAATGCCATTTAGGTGGATCACAGTAGTTGATACTTGCCTCCACAACTTGTATCTCTCATGGGTAACTATTGATTCCTATTAATCTCAAGAGTATGGGTCACTGTTTGTATCCCCTAAATATAATTTTTATGGAGATAACTATTGATCCCTATTAATTATATCTTGGGAATCAAACATAGTTGAGTGTGCATGTGTTACATCGACATGCATTTCCAAGCAATCCTTTCCATACTCTAACATATAGACTTTGAGGTTGATTCTACCAGGCATGCAGTAGTCTGTCAAAGATTATATCATATGCATCCTCAAAGTGCATCTCCAAACAATTCATACTCTAAGATATATTCTTTGGTATGAAGATTTAGCCAGCAATTTCATCAGAATACGAAGAAAATACTCTATTATCCATGTAATAGCAGTCAAACTACTTCACCGACCTAAATCTCCAAGCGATATGTATTCTAAAGAATACTCTTTGGTATGAAGAGATTTAGCCAACTCTAAAGGGAATGAAGTCTCAAGGTTCGAGAAAATTTGGAGCTTCTAAGCCTCAAATACTTGTTTCAAAGTTCAAGACTTAAGCTGTGGAAATACTTGTAATATTTGTATCTACCAAATGTAAATACCACTTACTACCACTGTACACTTGATTATGATTTATATAAAAATCAAGCATCAAGAAAATCATCCTCTATGAAATAATTGTGCTTTCATAATTTCAAGTATTTCTACCATAATCAACTGTTATGTGTAATCTCAATAGACTACTAATGATCCATACCAGAATCATTCACATATAAATATCACTAATGATTCTTCACGAATCATAATCACATAATTACACATTTTCTCTACCAAAGAAACAAGATTATACTCATAATATACCATCACTCAGGTATTGTACTTTATCTCATATTTATACAAATATTCATACACAAACATCATACATATATATATAAACACATATATATATATACATGTACACACATACGTCTGCCCTAATCTCAATCCAAGTAAAGTTTCTATAACTCTACTTTACAGGATCAAAGGGCTCTAAATCATCACCTACTAAAGTGAATTCGCCTCCCCTTTAGGATTAGACATCTCAGTCCAAACCTGAAGTTACAAATACTACAACTCAGTAACTCATTTATGGATAGTGTTTCTCTTTCGTGACTAGTACTCACTCAACAACCAAAAGCTCTGATACCAAAACTTGTAACACCCCACACAGGGTACCCCCTATGCGGAAATGCCACAGTGACACAAAATACCAAGCGCTTATCTTTTAAATAATTTCATTTAAAATTTATTGAGTTTAAAACAATTTTTCAAAAATACGCGTGCGGAAGACTTTAAATAATTTACAACATCTCAAAAATTTAAAGATAGCGCTGAGTACTAGTTTGTATCATGAGTACAGTCCCGTAATGTACTCGAATTCCAGAAACATCCATTTAGTTTACTGAGTTAGATAGTATATCGTGCTAACACATAGCAGAAAATAAACAACACCAGAAATTTACGTGGTTGGGCAATTTGCTTACGTCCACGGGCGAGTCGCCATTTTTTTCACTTTTATTAATATTGAGAATCGTATTACATGAATACAATATTTTCATTTCTCAACAAAACATTCACATCCTTCCACATTCTCATGGCTGTCAACAAATTTATCATCAGCCAAATATCACATATTAAAATCACCACATCTGTAATTATTTATAAATATTACAGAATATATCCATCACTTTTTCACAATAAATAATCTCACACTACATGCATGCTTTATGCATATGACAGATATACGATGCAATGCTCATGCAGTCATACCTGCCATTTCCACTGTTCTGCATTTTTTCTGCAAAACATCAAATATTCACCACAGATGGCCACCTTATTTTAAGGTTCACAACCATCAAAACATCAAATATCACAACAGATGGCCACCTCATTTTAGGGTGTCACAACCATCCGGGATGACTACCTCACCAGGTACACATCATCCTACCACAACAGCATTCCTTCGCCCCCAGTTGCTAGGGAATGAATACCACCCAGTCACCACCATGACTGTCACACATTGACTTGCTGTTTTTAGCAAGGGTGATATATTAGTGCACTAACTGTTTCCAGGATCTTTTGTCCATCGGTGGTCTCTCAACACCTCGTTTCCACAGTTACATAAATAATCACCAATGCATATGATTTTTCTATGCAATATGTAACCGTGTCTCATGCCAGATGCAATTATTCAATGCATTATATATGGCATACATCTCATATCACCATTCATGTATGACTATTTATGCATACATTTCCACATATATTTCATATCCACAATTTTATCAAGGATATAAAATCACCACCACATGCCATATGCAAATTTTTATGCACAATAATTATGGCAAATATCACATGCATATATTTTATGCACAACAATTCATCACATGCATATATTTTCTTATGCATAACTATTTTCCACATGCATATATTTTTATGCACAATAATTCATCACATGCATATATTTTATTATGCATAATTATTTTCCACATGCATATATTTTTATGCATAATAATTAACATGCTCCAATTATTCATGTTATTCAAAAATAATAGCATGTTATAAACTTTATAAATTTCACATGCATTTATTTTTATGCATAACAATTTATCACATAAATATATCAACAATACATATATGTCAATATAATTTCCAAAATTAATCATCATCATGATTTTTATAAAAATCATTTATTTATGGAATTTAACTATTTTCCAAAGACTCGCCCATTTGGAAGATAGTTAATTTTCCATCCACATGTATTTTTCTGTAAAATAATCCATTTAAGGATAATTATTTAATTTTTGTAGAATTTATCAAACAACAACTTTTGCATACTTACATCTCCTTCGTTCCTCATCCGATTTGGACGATTCAAGATGCTACAGAATCTGTGTAACACAGGCTTTCAAAATATAATGGTGGTGTATAACACCTCCCATCCAAACATATGTAAAAATAATGCCAAAGTATGGTAATTAATAAAATTCCATATTTTTCGGCAACTTCAATTCTCAATTACTCTCACAATTCACATCCAATTGAAGTGATTCAAAGTTCTAAATTCATAGAAAATCAATTTACACCATATATGTAAAAATCATAATTTTTCGATAAATTCCGAAAATACCCCTTTGTGTCTATTTTCATGGGACTTTCTCTCTCTAGAAATTCTCCTTCACCCATAGGTATTTTTCCAAAATTCTTTTTCTCCAAAAATTCATATATTCAATCTTTACAACATACTCAAATTTCAGAATTTTCGGACATATACACAATATAATTGAAAATAAATAAATTTGGAGCAATTTAAGCTCAAATAGATATAACACCCATCCAAAAACAGTATTTAGTATTTTGGCCGTATCTTTTAGCTCACTTATCCAAATTTAATGATCTTTGGTGTTCTGGAAAGAAGACTCAAAGATCTACAATTTCATGTTTCACAAACTTGTCCCAATTCCAACGTTTTCATAGCCAA
Organism: Blastococcus sp. CPCC 205250; assembly: GCF_019799925.1. Lineage (GTDB taxonomy): Bacteria > Actinomycetota > Actinomycetes > Mycobacteriales > Geodermatophilaceae > Trujillonella. The sequence continues at coordinate 5,036 of NZ_JABGCG010000021.1, forward strand.
AATTGGCAATCAAAATAGCCCTACTGTTTTGGACGAAAATATTTTTCATTGAAAAACCAATTGGAGTAAAATATTTATAACTCTTCACAGAAAATTCCAAAAAATGCAAGGTTGGATTCCTTGGAAAGATAATTCAAAGATCTACAACTTTCATGAAGATAGTTTAGATCAATTTGGCCTCTAACCAATTCAAAAAAATCAAAACATAAGCAAATAAATGGAAAGATCTCACCAAAAACAGGGGTGCTGTCCAGGAGCCTAAACACCACTGTAGAGACCTCCAAATCCAATTTCCACCGTTCAGATTTTAGAACATTGAGTTGTGAACTCGCCTACAAAATTTCAGCTCAATCCGACGGTGGATGACTGCCGGATTGCTGAAATTTCTGAACATAGATGAACAAAAAAAACAAAAACTGCTTCTTCTCTTTTTCCTTCTCTCTCTCTCTCTCTCCCTCTCTCTCTTGCACCCCCTCTTTTTACCCGAATTCTTCCCCTTCTTAGCTTCTGAGATGCCCCCCCTTTGTGGACATATTTAAAAAAAAAATAAACTTGATGCCATTCCCATCAATAATAAAATAAATAAAAATGAAGAT
>NZ_JABGCG010000217.1 GCF_019799925.1 Blastococcus sp. CPCC 205250
AGCCCCTAAATCACATCCATATGCGGCCAATCATATCCAATTAGTTTGGTCTTAAGTCCATAATCAACCCATTTTAACAATCACATTGATAAATAAACATATTGCAAGAATATAAGGCATAAGCAATGTATATATGGTAATTAATATTAATCAATAAACCTTTAAATATTCACCTCATGAATATTATATTGTTTTAATCACATTAAAACAGTGGCATCATCATTTTAAATCTTATTTAAAATTCAAACAACTTTGAAAAATCAAAATAGAAAACTATTATAGTCAAGAGACTAAAATAGAAACCTAATTTGATTAAATTATCAAAATTAATTTTTAATCATCCCCTACTGTTTTAAACTCTTTAAAACATGTTTTCATCAATAATAAAATCATGGGAATATCAAAATTAATATTTGAAAAAATTGAAATAGGAAACAAGTTCTAAACTTTTCCTAAAAACAATTTCTGGGTTACCAAAACTTTGGGTTTTATGAAAAACCCTTAGAGAGGCTTTCATGACCATTTTAGGATTTTAATAACAACCTTATTAAGTCCCTAAAACATTGGTAACATGGGGCTGATTAATTTAAAACACTAAGTATTAAAAAGATGACAATGTTTCAACATAGTGAAAAATTCCAGCACATATGATA
>NZ_JABGCG010000218.1 GCF_019799925.1 Blastococcus sp. CPCC 205250
GTACCTTTTAGGGTACTTGCAAAGAGGCGAATCTTGAGTGCGTCTTGATCCGCAATAGCTCCTGTCAGGATCTTAAAGTGGATGACGTGCTGTCTGGCTGATCCTTTCCCCGTATATGTTTGGAGAGTAGGATGTTTGAATTTTTTGGGGAACGGGACCGAGTCCATCCATAAAGGATATGGTGGCTTGATCCCATGCTCTTTGAGTATATCCTCTTCTTTGGCTTTGGCGAGGATAGTGTCTACGTCCTTTTTGGTAAGGGCGCGGGACTCATTTTCTTCTCCCTTTTCCTCTTCATCGTGAGGATTCGGAGGAGGTTCATTGCTCGCTTGATTTTGAAAGGCGAGGAGGAGATTTTCCATCAGAGTTTCAATCCTCTGTTGGCCTTGTTCCAACTGCTGGATGCGTGTGAGCGCATCATCTTGAGGTGGATTGCGAGGTGGTGGCTCAGAATTTGTAGCCAAGACATTCATCCTCCGGGATTCAACCGAGGAGATGGTCCTGGTGACTAAGCTAGGGCTCATTCTTTTTGATGAAGAGCTTGAAGATGGTGCGCTCTACCGCCCTTGGCTTGAAGGAGCAGGGGACTCTTCCAAATGTCTTCTTGTCCTGGAGACACTGCGAGTCACCAGACGTCGGACATGGATTTTTTA
>NZ_JABGCG010000220.1 GCF_019799925.1 Blastococcus sp. CPCC 205250
TTTGTCACGGGGACGATGTTGGCCACCCATTCAGGATGCTGTTCCTCGCGGATGAAGCCAACGCTTTTGAGTTTCTGAACTTCTTGTTCAATTTTGTCCATTATGTCAGGACGAAATCTTCTTTGGCCTTGTTTGACAGGCTTGATATCTTCTTGCAGATTGAGTTTGTGGACTGCTATTTTGGGGTCTAAACCAGGCATTTCAGCGTAAGACCATGCAAAACAATCAACAAACTCACGAAGAAAAGCGATATACTCGGGTAACTCATCATCCTTTATATTCTTGCTTATGAATACAGGACGTGGGTTATCTGGTGTTCCCAAGTCTATCTTTTGAACAGAATCTTCTATTGGAAGGCTTGAAGGTGGTTCCTCCACAATATTTTCGGAGGCTTCCAACTCAACAAGACCTTCCGGAGTTTCAAAGGTAGTTTCAGACCAAGGCTCTGTTCCTGTCCATGGGTCTTCTTGATCGGCACACTTCTCAAGACTGGCTATGAGATGGTCCCAATCTCCTGTTGAAACTGGATCGAAGTATGGCACTTCTTTTGGAGACGACAGTTCTTCTGGGTCAGAAGATTGCGCATCCGTGTCATCGGACAATTCCTCTTCATCATCAGAGAAATCGTACCAATTGGAGGAGCTTCCTG
>NZ_JABGCG010000221.1 GCF_019799925.1 Blastococcus sp. CPCC 205250
AAGGGCAGATCAGATCCAAGAAGTAGCATGTCTCTTTGAGAAAGTAGGAAAGGAAGCCAACAAGATTGTGTTAGGCCGGATTCCATCTTTTACAAAAAGGGCAGATCAGATCCAGGAAGAGAATTTTGTCAATAGAATTAGTGATTTTTATAATCGTTTTTAGGAATTGTACATTAATTTTATTTTTTAGAAATAAAAAGATCGAGTTACTCTCTTGTTCATTCACAATGGTGTCACACTTCAGTAGAAAGCCTCAAATGGTTTTTCTCACAGCATTTAATTTAATTAAATTACTAGCTTAGCATGGAGGAACATAGTGCGGCGCGATTTGATTCCCCGTAATTAAGTTCCTAATCCTTATTTTTCGCACAACTAGATTGCGGGAACTCACGATAAAGCTGCAAAGCTGGAAGGTAATACTCCTGCTCAAAGGGTAAGACCGCCAAGAAGGGCACAGACCCGCAGTCCTGTTAGGACGAGGAATTATTCTCAAGCCATGGAGGAAATTCCACAATCAAGTGCTGATCAGTCAAGGGATAGGGAAATACAGCATGTGAAAGAAAAGTTGGATCTACTTCTCGACGCAGTTACTACGTTTGTAGTAGTTCAGCAAGCTCCTGTTCCTATAAGTCAAGCGCCTGTGACACC
>NZ_JABGCG010000222.1 GCF_019799925.1 Blastococcus sp. CPCC 205250
CAGTGTGGTAAAGGCTTTCAGACAAGCCTCATCAAAGACAAAGGGAACATCCTTGGCAAGAAGAGTGCACAAGGGCCTAGAGATTTTACTGAAGTCTTTGATAAATCGCCGATAAAAACCGGCATGTCCAAGGAAGGACCTAATCTGCTTGACCGTGGTAGGGGTGGCAACTTAGCAATTAAATCAACTTTTGCACGATCAACCTCAATACCACGACTAGACACCACGTGTCCTAAGACAATACCTTCACGAACCATAAAATGGCTCTTTTCCCAACTTAAGACCAAATTGGTTTCACAGCAACGCTTTAAAACCTTGGAAAGATTAGAGAGGCATGAATCGAAAGATGAACCAAAAACTGAAAAATCATCCATAAAAACCTCTAGAAAATCTCCAATCATGTCAGAGAAAATGGCCGTCATGCAACGTTGGAAAGTACTAGGAGCATTGCATAGGCCGAATGACATGCGCCTATAGGCAAAAGTGCCAAAAGGGCAAGTAAAGGTGGTCTTTTCTTGGTCCTCGGGGTATACTGCAATTTGGTTATATCCAGAATAACCATCTAAAAAGCAATAAAAGCTCTGCCCCGCAAGTTTTTCTAGAATTTGGTCAATGAATGGAAGTGGAAAGTGATCCTTTCTAGTCC
>NZ_JABGCG010000223.1 GCF_019799925.1 Blastococcus sp. CPCC 205250
CCCTATTCCACTAAATAGATATCTGTGTTATGATTCAAGTCTAAGTCTTGAAAAAAAAAATGGATGAGATTTTGTCCCATCGGATCTAAAAAATCTTGTTTTTTTGAATAGGAAGAGATAAAGAAGCCATTGCCATTGCCGGAACTACTAGGCCCACTAAAGGCACCAAAACAGAGGGTAAGTCGAGATTTATCATAGAATGGGTACCTCGATTTAATATTTGTACCTGTTATTCTTATATTGTTATAAAGATATCTTATAATAATTAGAATTCATATATAATTATACTATAAGTGAGTATATATAATAATTGAGTATATAATAAGTGCAAGGAATGTAGAACTAAATAAATGGACTTATTCATTTCATCTTTCTACATGAAATATATGTATGATAATGATAATCAATTTATTATTCTTGTTCTTGTCTTATAATTTTTAAAAATTTTAAAAAGAAAGAGTTTCTTACAAATTTCCGAAAGATTCGTTAGAATCCGATCCAACAGGGATTATTAGTAAAAATGGGGATTCTCGGGAGATATAGAAAGATGCAAGACTCTATATCTATATTTGAATTATATTATATATACATACGTAAGAAGGGAATATGAAATTCGTTTTATTTGCCTTGCTTAATTTCGCGAAAG
>NZ_JABGCG010000224.1 GCF_019799925.1 Blastococcus sp. CPCC 205250
AAGATGAACTCATGGCCCAAATTTTCCAAGTGTCCCTTACTGGATCGGCCCTTCGATGGTTCTTATCGATGGATGAAGCCCATGTAAAAACCTGGAAGGATGTGTGTAACCAGTTCACCGATCACTATAAGTACAATAATGAAGTGGATGTGACCCGTCGAGATCTCGAGACCACTAAGCAAGGAATCCATGAATCCTTCTCATCCTACATCACCCGCTGGAGGCAAAAGGCTTCAAGAATGACTACCCGGCCCACCGAAGAGGAACAAATCCAAATGGTAGTCAAGAACCTATTACCCGCCTACCACAAACACCTATTCGCCCACTACTTCCCTAGCTTCAAAGCCTTAATCGGGGCTGGAACTCAAGTCGAGGATGCCCTATACAATGGATCTCTCAAAACCGAGGAATACAATAAAAACCGTAGGCCCGTATCCACAACCTACAATAAGCCCACTGCTGAAATCAACAACATACCCCAACCCATCCATACATTCGCCCTCAAAGCTGACCCACCACGCCAATTCGCCGAGCTCTATATGCCTCCCGAAAAAGTCTTTGAAAAACTAAAAGCCCGTAACCTAATCACTCCACTCGAACCTAAACCACTCCCAAACCCACTACCCCGCGGATTCAATGAAAATG
>NZ_JABGCG010000225.1 GCF_019799925.1 Blastococcus sp. CPCC 205250
TTATTTCTTACGAAAAAGAAAATGATTATGAAGTAGACTCATTACCAATTCAAAAAGATAATTTTAAAAAACACTATAGATATGATCTTTTATCATATAAATCTATTAATTATGAAGATAAGAAGAACTCATATATTTATGGATCACCATTACAAGTAAATAATAACCAAGAGATTTATTATAATTACAACACACATAAACACAAATTATTTGATATGCTGGGAGGTATCCTTATCAATAATTATCTAGGAGAAGCTGATATTATGGATATGGTGAAAAGTCCGGATAGAAAATATTTTGATTGTAGAATTCTAAATTTTTGTCTTAGAAAGAAGGTCGATATTGAAGCCTGGATCGATATCGATATTAGTACCAACAGTAATAAAAATACTAAGACTAGTAATTATCAAATAATTGATAAAATTGATAAGAAAGGCCTTTTTTTATTTAACAATTCATCAAGATCAAGAAATCAAAGTATCTAACCAAAAAAGATTTGATTGGATGGGAATGAATGAAGAAATACTAAATCGTCCCATATCAAATCTGGGACTTTGGTTCTTCCCAGAATTTATGCTACTTTATAATGCATATAAAATGAAACCGTGGGTCATACCGATCAAATTACTTCTTTTCAA
>NZ_JABGCG010000022.1 GCF_019799925.1 Blastococcus sp. CPCC 205250
GCGCGTCCGTTCCTTGAGAACTCAACAGCGTGCCGAAAGTCAGTGCCAAGTATTACCCCGTGCACTGCGCAGGTCTTTGGGTCTGTGTGGTGTGGGGATTCCTTTGGTTGATTGATATCGCGAGTGTCAGCTCGCGGTTCTCAGCTGCGATCAAATCATCTACGGAGAGTTTGATCCTGGCTCAGGACGAACGCTGGCGGCGTGCTTAACACATGCAAGTCGAACGGTGAACTCCTTCGGGGGGGATCAGTGGCGAACGGGTGAGTAACACGTGGGCAACCTGCCCCTGGCTCTGGGATAACTCCAAGAAATTGGGGCTAATACCGGATATGACCGCTGACCGCATGGTCTGGTGGTGGAAAGATTTATCGGCTGGGGATGGGCCCGCGGCCTATCAGCTTGTTGGTGGGGTAGTGGCCTACCAAGGCGACGACGGGTAGCCGGCCTGAGAGGGTGACCGGCCACACTGGGACTGAGACACGGCCCAGACTCCTACGGGAGGCAGCAGTGGGGAATATTGCGCAATGGGCGAAAGCCTGACGCAGCGACGCCGCGTGGGGGATGACGGCCTTCGGGTTGTAAACCTCTTTCAGCAGGGACGAAGCGAAAGTGACGGTACCTGCAGAAGAAGCACCGGCCAACTACGTGCCAGCAGCCGCGGTAATACGTAGGGTGCAAGCGTTGTCCGGAATTATTGGGCGTAAAGAGCTCGTAGGCGGTTCGTCGCGTCGGCTGTGAAAACCTGAGGCTCAACCTCAGGCCTGCAGTCGATACGGGCGGACTTGAGTACTGCAGGGGAGACTGGAATTCCTGGTGTAGCGGTGAAATGCGCAGATATCAGGAGGAACACCGGTGGCGAAGGCGGGTCTCTGGGCAGTAACTGACGCTGAGGAGCGAAAGCGTGGGGAGCGAACAGGATTAGATACCCTGGTAGTCCACGCCGTAAACGTTGGGCGCTAGGTGTGGGGGCCATTCCACGGTCTCCGTGCCGCAGCTAACGCATTAAGCGCCCCGCCTGGGGAGTACGGCCGCAAGGCTAAAACTCAAAGGAATTGACGGGGGCCCGCACAAGCGGCGGAGCATGTTGCTTAATTCGATGCAACGCGAAGAACCTTACCTAGGCTTGACATGCACGGAAATCCTCCAGAGATGGGGGGTCCGTAAGGGCCGTGCACAGGTGGTGCATGGTTGTCGTCAGCTCGTGTCGTGAGATGTTGGGTTAAGTCCCGCAACGAGCGCAACCCTCGTTCCATGTTGCCAGCACGTAATGGTGGGGACTCATGGGAGACTGCCGGGGTCAACTCGGAGGAAGGTGGGGATGACGTCAAATCATCATGCCCCTTATGTCTAGGGCTGCAAACATGCTACAATGGCCGGTACAAAGGGCTGCGATACCGCGAGGTGGAGCGAATCCCAAAAAGCCGGTCTCAGTTCGGATTGGGGTCTGCAACTCGACCCCATGAAGTTGGAGTCGCTAGTAATCGCAGATCAGCAACGCTGCGGTGAATACGTTCCCGGGCCTTGTACACACCGCCCGTCACGTCACGAAAGTCGGTAACGCCCGAAGCCGGTGGCCCAACCCTTGTGGAGGGAGCCGTCGAAGGCGGGATCGGCGATTGGGACGAAGTCGTAACAAGGTAGCCGTACCGGAAGGTGCGGCTGGATCACCTCCTTTCTAAGGAGCAACTCACCGGCCAGACACGTCTGGTCGGTGCAGAGCCATGCCAGGACGAGACGGTTCCCCATCCATGGGGGGCTGCGGGTTGCCTGGATGGTGCTCGAGGGTGGAACGCTGACCAGTTCGGTCGCCGGCTGTGGCCGGCTCCCAGTACGACCTGCCCCCCTGGGGGTGGGTGTGGAACGGGGTCGGGTGCGGGTGGGTGGTCGTAGGCACGCTGTTGGGTCCTGAAGGAACGGGCCCGCTGTCCATGGCTGGGTCGCTTCGGCGGCCTGGTGGTGGGGGCGGGGTTTCTTCGCCAGGGCCTCCTGCATCTCATACCGCCCGGGTTACCGGGGTTTGGTGGGGTGGTGGTGGGGGTGGTTGGTCGTTCGTTGAGAACTGCACAGTGGACGCGAGCATCTTCAATAGTTCGTGGATCCTTGCTCGTCCTGTCGTGCTGGTGCCTGTCCTCTTCGTGGGGGTGGGTGTTGGTGTGCGGGGTGGGGAGGGGTTCGTGGTTTGTAGGTTTTGTGTGGCCAAGTTGTTAAGGGCACACGGTGGATGCCTTGGCACCAGGAGCCGATGAAGGACGTAGGAGGCTGCGATAAGCCTCGGGGAGCTGCCAACCGAGCGTTGATCCGAGGATGTCCGAATGGGGGAACCCCGCACCAGTCATGTGGTGTGACCCGCGCCTGAACACATAGGGCGTGTGGAGGGAACGTGGGGAAGTGAAACATCTCAGTACCCACAGGAAGAGAAAACAACAGTGATTCCGTGAGTAGTGGCGAGCGAAAGCGGATGAGGCTAAACCGTTTCCATGTGATAGCCGGCAGGCGTTGTGGGGACGGGGTCGTGGGACCGCTCGAACATCTCTGCCGAGGTGTTAGGGAGTCAGAAAGACGTGTGGTTAGTGGAAGGCCTGCTGGAACGGGTCGCCGTAGAGGGTGAGAGCCCCGTACACGAAAACCATCGTCCTCCCGAGCGTGTTTCCCAAGTAGCACCGAGCCCGTGAAATTCGGTGTGAATCTGGCGGGACCACCCGCTAAGCCTGAATACTCCCTGGTGACCGATAGCGGACAAGTACCGTGAGGGAAAGGTGAAAAGTACCCCGGGAGGGGAGTGAAATAGTACCTGAAACCGTGTGCCTACAAGCCGTGAGAGCCTTACGTCCTTCGGGGCGGGGGTGATTGCGTGCCTTTTGAAGAATGAGCCTGCGAGTTAGCGGTACGTGGCGAGGTTAACCCGTGTGGGGTAGCCGTAGCGAAAGCGAGTCCGAACAGGGCGGCTGAGTCGCGTGCTCTAGACCCGAAGCCGAGTGATCTACCCATGGCCAGGTTGAAGCGCGGGTAAGACCGCGTGGAGGACCGAACCCACTTAGGTTGAAAACTGAGGGGATGAGCTGTGGGTAGGGGTGAAAGGCCAATCAAACTCGGTGATAGCTGGTTCTCCCCGAAATGCATTTAGGTGCAGCGTCACGTGTTTCTTGCCGGAGGTAGAGCACTGGATGGCCGATGGGCCCCACAAGGTTACTGACGTCAACCAAACTCCGAATGCCGGTAAGTGAGAGCGTGGCAGTGAGACTGCGGGCGATAAGGTTCGTAGTCGAGAGGGAAACAGCCCAGATCATCGGCTAAGGCCCCTAAGCGTGTGCTAAGTGGAAAAGGATGTGGGATCGCAGAGACAACCAGGAGGTTGGCTTAGAAGCAGCCACCCTTGAAAGAGTGCGTAATAGCTCACTGGTCAAGTGGTTCCGCGCCGACAATGTAGCGGGGCTCAAGCACACCGCCGAAGCCGTGGCATTCACATGTTGCCCGCCGCCTGCCTTCGTGGCCGGCGGCCAGGTGTGTGGATGGGTAGGGGAGCGTCGTGTGGCGGTGGAAGCGGCGGAGTGATCCAGCCGTGGACGCCACGCGAGTGAGAATGCAGGCATGAGTAGCGAGAGGGGAGTGAGAAACTCCCCCGCCGGAAGACCAAGGGTTCCTGGGCCAGGCTAATCCGCCCAGGGTGAGTCGGGACCTAAGGCGAGGCCGACAGGCGTAGTCGATGGACAACGGGTTGATATTCCCGTACCCGCGAAGGAACGCCCATGCTGAACCCAGCGATGCTGACCGCCCGAACACCCGTGCCGGCTCTTTCGAGGGTCGTCGCGGGGACTAGCGCGGGACCCGGACTGGTAGTAGGCAAGCGATGGGGTGACGCAGGAAGGTAGTCCTACCGGTGAGTGGTAGTACCGGTGCAAGGGTGTGGCCCGTGGAGCAGGTAAATCCGTTCCACATACAGGGTGAGGCCTGACGCATAGCCGAATGAGGCGAATGGGATGATCCTATGCTGCCGAGAAAAGCCTCTAGCGAGTTCCGAGCGGCCCGTACCCCAAACCAACTCAGGTGGTCAGGTAGAGAATACCAAGGCGATCGAGCGAACTGTGGTTAAGGAACTCGGCAAAATGCCCCCGTAACTTCGGGAGAAGGGGGGCCATCTACTGTCATGGCACGTGCTGCCGGCAGCGGTGGGTGGCCGCAGAGACCAGTGAGAAGCGACTGTTTACTAAAAACACAGGTCCGTGCGAAGTCGTAAGACGATGTATACGGACTGACGCCTGCCCGGTGCTGGAACGTTAAGGGGACGGGTTAGTCCTTCGGGGCGAAGCTCAGAACTCAAGCGCCAGTAAACGGCGGTGGTAACTATAACCATCCTAAGGTAGCGAAATTCCTTGTCGGGTAAGTTCCGACCTGCACGAATGGCGTAACGACTTCTCAGCTGTCTCAACCACAGGCTCGGCGAAATTGCACTACGAGTAAAGATGCTCGTTACGCGCGGCAGGACGGAAAGACCCCGGGACCTTCACTATAGCTTGATATTGGTGTTCGGTTCGGCTTGTGTAGGATAGGTGGGAGACTGTGAAGCGGGCACGCCAGTGTTCGTGGAGTCGCCGTTGAAATACCACTCTGGTCGAATTGGATGTCTAACCTCGGTCCGTGATCCGGATCAGGGACAGTGTCAGGTGGGTAGTTTAACTGGGGCGGTTGCCTCCCAAAATGTAACGGAGGCGCCCAAAGGTTCCCTCAGCCTGGTTGGCAATCAGGTGTCGAGTGCAAGTGCACAAGGGAGCTTGACTGCGAGACCGACGGGTCGAGCAGGAGCGAAAGCTGGGACTAGTGACCCGGCACCGGCATGTGGAAGCGGTGTCGCTCAACGGATAAAAGGTACCCCGGGGATAACAGGCTGATCTTCCCCAAGAGTCCATATCGACGGGATGGTTTGGCACCTCGATGTCGGCTCGTCGCATCCTGGGGCTGGAGTAGGTCCCAAGGGTTGGGCTGTTCGCCCATTAAAGCGGTACGCGAGCTGGGTTTAGAACGTCGTGAGACAGTTCGGTCCCTATCCGCCGCGCGCGTAAGAGACTTGAGAAGAGCTGTCCCTAGTACGAGAGGACCGGGACGGACGAACCTCTGGTGTGCCAGTTGTACCGCCAGGTGCACTGCTGGTTGGCTACGTTCGGCAGGGATAACCGCTGAAAGCATCTAAGCGGGAAGCTCGCTTCGAGATGAGGTCTCTCACCCAGTCAATGGGGTAAGGCCCCCGCCCAGACCAGCGGGTTGATAGGCCGGAAGTGGAAGCACCGCAAGGTGTGGAGCTGACCGGTACTAATAGGCCGAGGGCTTGACCACACAACCCACTTCACACCACGAACACA
>NZ_JABGCG010000226.1 GCF_019799925.1 Blastococcus sp. CPCC 205250
CTGATATATACTAAAAGCCATGCTTTTATGTAATAGACCTTAGTATTTATTTATTAATAAATTCTATTATTGCATTTTAAATGAGAATCTGTATGAGCTATGTTTGCATTATATTATATGTTATGCATGTGTGTCTTTTATTCTACATAGTAGATGATCTGGTGTGTAGAGTTCGGCTTACACACAGAAGATCGGATCATCAGTTCTTGTAGAATATAAGCTTATTGTTCACAATCTGAGATGGAGTTAGACACACCATCGGTAAGATTGTAGCACATGATTTTAGTAGGTCTGTCTTGACTACGGGGAACGGTATAGTTCCAACTTTTTGTGCTAGTACATTTGTGTGTATTGAACGGGACCACATTGGGGTAATTATTTTATACTGACACATAAAATAATTAATACCTCATGGTTATTATGAATACTTATACTCTTAATCCCGAAATAATTAATGGACACATGCATTTATTGTTAGTTATTTTGATTCATAAAGAGTGAGATCTTTACAGGTCAATAATCTCGATGAGTTGGATAATTGCATTAATTGTATGGTGAATATTTATTATTGACGGAATCCACGTCCTGGTATAGGGATTGATGATACCCCATTGAGGATACTTATAAGTTTTGATT
>NZ_JABGCG010000227.1 GCF_019799925.1 Blastococcus sp. CPCC 205250
CAAATCCTTTTAATCGCATTAAAAGAATACCATCATATCCCATATGATAAAAACTAGTTCCTTTCTTCAATATAAATAAAACTCCTAAAAGACACTAATAGGGTTTTAAATATAAAGAATTTAATTTGAGAAATTATTCTCACAATTCCTACCATGCCATTAACACTTTAATAAGCTCAGTAGATTAATCACTATTAACCTACAAAGGTGGAATAAATAATAACTCAAAATAAAATTTCAAAGAAAGAAACAATTTCCATTTTTCAACAGAAATTTCAGAATTCAGCTACTGTTTTGGGACCAATCTTTCCTATATTAAAACAACCTTTTAAAATGTGATAATACTCTATTTCACAAGGATTTTTAGTCCTCTTTCAAATGGCATAGGTCTCATTCAGTGATTCTAACATTTGGTATCACTTTAAAGCAATTCGCGACTTGAACTCCGAACCATGGCAGATTCAAGGAATTCTTCACAAATAACTTAATAGGCCTCATCCTAAAGTGAACTAAGTCATTGAAATACTTCATTTCACTAGGTTTTTCAATCCTCTTTCCAATGGCAGGGGTCTCACTAATTAATTCCAATGTTTGGTATTAATTAGAGAGCTTATGCGATGGAGAGTCAGAATT
>NZ_JABGCG010000228.1 GCF_019799925.1 Blastococcus sp. CPCC 205250
GCGATATTTGCACTTGCCGCTTTCTGAACCGAGAGGCATTGAATGCAAGATCCCTCAGTTTTCTTCTTTTCTCCTTTTGAGGAAGTGTTTGATTTTTTGACCCTATAGTCCATTTCAATTTGTAGGACTTGTGGGGCATGTTTGTCGACATCCGTATTCAGTCTTTGCAGTTCTGAAATGAGACTATCACGAGTTTGGGGAGACATTCGCAATAAGTCTAGGATGTGCAGACGTGCAGGTATGTGTCTGAAGTGTTCAATCAAGTCGTACTTGAAAGCCTCCTTCGGGCCTGCATGTTCATTATTGTTGCCACTTGGGGCGTTTACATTTGGATTTCCCGAAGGATTTACATAAGAAGAAGATGGTAGATTGTAATTTTTGTGGTAATCCCGGCCAGAGCGGGTACCTTTACCAATTTCAAGGGCTTCTGGAGAAGATTCTTCATTCGGAAGTCCACCCTCAGAATTGAGGGGCTGATCCTTTTCATTTACTGAAGATACTTCTGTGTCCACCTTGCCATCTTCCGTAATTGCATTACATGGAGCATTTTCCGGGAACAAGTCCTGAACAGCGTCCAGCAGTTTGTCTTCTTCGTTTGCGATTTCATCGGTCCAGACATCACCCATGAGG
>NZ_JABGCG010000229.1 GCF_019799925.1 Blastococcus sp. CPCC 205250
TTTTCACATGTCTCCTGCCAAATATTCGTCGTATTCATCATATTAATCAATTGATTAACACTTTGAGATCACTCCTATTAAAAAAAAAATCGTTTATGATACAAGTAGTAATCATAGATATATTACCAATTGGGTTTTTTCTAAACGGAGCCTGGATACTTCATTTTATTGGTCCAACCAAGCCAACCATAAATTATTCTAATTGATAATATTAATCTGGATCCCCCCAAAAATAGATCTAATTGCACTTCACGCTCCAAATTTTTGATAATTCAATCAATCTTTCTTGGGCGAAACAGAGGATATCTCGATCGGGGGAGAGAACGGGGAAATCCCATATGACCCAATATATCTGACAAGTCGCACTATATGTCAACCCAAGATGGACCTCTGTCTCCAGGATTTACAAAAGGTACTTTTGGAACACCAATAGGCATTAAATGAAAGAAAAAAGAATTAAGTACTATATTTCACTTTGATGTGGAAACGTAACAATGGTTTTATTGTCTTCATAATATTGGTCTTTATCATTCATATTTTATCCATAGATTGGACAGGAAGACAGAATGAATAAAGTCAAATTCTTACGAATAGGTCCTTTGAATGATGAACAAGTATGGATGCATTCG
>NZ_JABGCG010000230.1 GCF_019799925.1 Blastococcus sp. CPCC 205250
ACAGCTTATAAATTCGCAGTAAAAAGATTGAGTCTCATTTCCTATGTACAAGGGTTAAACAGAAGTAAACATAAGCAGTAGAGACTGTTTACCCCAAGATTGGTTAATTGTTCATCATAGCTTGAAGCGGGTTCAAAAGATCAACTGTATGGGGTTTTCACTATTGTTTGTATGTATTACCATACATGTATTACCATAAACAGGGGATTGAGCAAAAATGAGTGGATGGTTAGGAACACCAAGGTACAAAAAGGATTAGTAATAGAGATTATGTAAATAATAGAGATTATGTAAATTATCCAAAGGGGCATTTCTGCATAAAAGGAATACTAATTGGGGCTTTAAGTTGGTAGAAATGATCAGGCAGTACTCCCCATCATTCCGATCCAGAGTATACTCCTATCCACCAATTAAAGAAATAACTATCAGGAACGAAATAATCCTTTACTTTTTTTTAAAGTCCCCTTTTGAGAAAGAAGAATAGCAATGAAAAAAATAGAAAGAATGCAATTACAATAAAAACGATCTTTTTTTTTATTCTTTCTTTCCTATTCATAGAGATTGAATTCTTGTCATAACTAATGTCTAATTCTTTTTCGTAATCAAAAATGATGGGTTGAAATATCTA
>NZ_JABGCG010000231.1 GCF_019799925.1 Blastococcus sp. CPCC 205250
ATGCGTTTGGATAACATTCTTTTTCGATTGGGTATGACTTCGACTATTCCTGGAGACCGCCAATTAGTTAACCATAGACATATTTTAGTTAATGGTCGTATAGTAGATATACCAAGTTATCGCTGCAAACCCCGAGATATTATTACAGCGAGGGATGAACAAAAATCCAGAGCTCTGATTCAAAATTATCTTGATTCATCCCCCCATGAGGAATTGCCAAAACATTTGACTCTTCACCCATTCCAATATAAAGGATTAGTCAATCAAATAATAGATAGTAAATGGGTCGGTTTGAAAATAAATGAATTGCTAGTCGTAGAATATTATTCCCGTCAGACTTAAACCTAACTAAAATAACAAAGTTTCGGGCGATTTTGCTCCCTTTTTGCCGAAGTAATAGATCGGTAGCGAGATTTTCATTCCTTGCCTACTCTTTCCAGTATTTTCCGTACCATAGCAATTAGGAATAGAGAATCTATATCAAAGAAAGGTCTAACTGTTGGAATAATGGTATCCTTTATTATTTGATTTGATACATTGCGGTCAGTAACATTGGTGAATTAGGTGAATGTACGGAAAGAGAGGGATTCGAACCCTCGGTAAACAAAAGCCTACATAGCAGTTCTAA
>NZ_JABGCG010000232.1 GCF_019799925.1 Blastococcus sp. CPCC 205250
ATCGCTATGAGATAGTGTGATCTTTCTCGATCATCGGAATGTAAGATTCTAGATCATCATACTGGTACATTGGATGTATTGAAGGACCATGAGAAGCACCTTATGAACACTGTCTATACATTAAGGTCTGCTCTCATAATTCCCTAGCAATAGGCTCTCAATCCTGAGACATTGATGAACTCAAGTTTCTATCTATTCATTTGCTTTGAGTCACCAATGAGTGAGGCCAATTGTAGGTCAACACCTCGGTGGTTTGAGTAGATGGTAGTAGAGCTGTGGGAACATTTAATGGTCAAGATGGAATCTATCTTTAATATCCCCTTGTGCCAATTAATGGATTTATCATTGGTAAGTGTACACCCATTCCGATTAAGAGTTAATTGGAAAGGTACCATGATCATTATAATTAATTGGGGCTCAAGGATAATAAGAGATGGATCTAGTTTGGAAGACAGGTCCAATTGATCCATGGATATTGATGGAGGGGCCTACTTGTGGCAATGAGGAAGTTTAGGGTCTTCATGTAATATTCCTAAGACTGGAGTGCAATTGCATTTATATAGTGGAGTGATTTGCAATTAACTGTGGGCCCGGATTGCACATGAGATGTGGGGTCGCGGTGTCCTAG
>NZ_JABGCG010000233.1 GCF_019799925.1 Blastococcus sp. CPCC 205250
GTTATATACGAGTCATCTCCACACTCTTTTTTTTTATTTCATTAATTGAATTTCATTTGATTAGAGCGAAGTTCTGTAAAAACCTCCGCCTTCTTTGAAATATCATAAACAGTTCCTGTAGGTTGAGCACCTTTTTCAAGGAAATATAGAATAGCAGGAACATTTAAATAAGTTTGATTCTTTATCGGATCATAAAAACCCACTTTCTGAAGATCTCTTCCTTCTCTTCGGGATCGAACATCAATTGCAACGATTCGATAGACGGCGCATTGGGATAGATATAGATAAACAATACCCCCCCTAGAAACGTATAAGAAGTTTTCTCCTCGTACGGCTCGAGAAAAAATAATTCGAAGTTATGTCTAGGTATAGAATTCTAATGGCAAATAGATCCATAAAATCATCAAATCAATTAGACTATGATTTAAGTCTTTTTTTTTCTTTCCCGAAAAAGAAAAAATCATTTATACTCATAACTCAAGTTGGATAACTCTCAAATAGCTCAAAGAAAACTCTTAGACATTTCATTTATTGAGTGGTCTCTAACCCCCCTTTTTTTGTCTCGTTTAGAATCTATTTTGATTCCGCATTCTGATCTAGTTGTTGAGACAATTGAAAATGGTATT
>NZ_JABGCG010000023.1 GCF_019799925.1 Blastococcus sp. CPCC 205250
ATATTTATGAGATATTTTTTTTTACTTTTTTTTTTTTTTTCAATTTTTTTTTTTTTTATTTATTTTTTTTTTTATTTTTTTTTTATAAACCAAACTAAATCCTCCCCCCCAACTTAAATCAAACATTGTCCTCAATGTGGAAAAAGAACACACAATATCCCAGCAGCCACACCATAGTAAAAGTACTCTTACATAGATAACATTCAGCGGGTGTGCAACATACCAGTTTCTAGTCGGCTCCTTTACTCTGGCCCTAGATGCGTTCCACAGAAAGTCACCCAGAATGAGGTTGGTCTTACATTACCAGACAATTCCGTCTCTCCGGTCACACTATTGATCATTCCGGTTCCGCAACGCCACTCAACTGGACAATCCTCTCAATCTACACCAGGCTATATTTCGCTCCTTAGGTAAAACTAGTTCCTGGGCTGGTGGAGACATCTTCCCTGATATGCCAAGTACCTTGAAGAATGCACGCTATGGCTCAAGACTAATACTAAATCGCACAACACACACAGATCTAACTATAATACCACTCCCCCCAACTTAGATAACATTATCTTTGATGATGAGATGATATTTAACAAAGCAAACAAACAAAGCAAACAAACAAAGCAAAAAGAAAAACAAACATGGGTTTCCTCCCAAGAAGAGCTAAGTTTTACGTCTTCAGCCAGACGACTGTTTCTAAACTAAACACTTTTATACACAGGATCAATTAAGTCAACAGACTCGACCAACAAACCATCCTGAATCATATCTGTCTCAACCTGACTTTCAATGCAAGGCTTAAGCCTTTGGCCATTTACAGTAAACATCATCCCAACATGGGGATCAAAAATTTCTACTGCACCATTAGGATAGACTTTTGATACCACATAGGGCCCATCCCATCGAGACCTTAGTTTACCAGGAAATAATCGCAATCTTGAGTTGAAAAGCCATACTTTTTGGTTTGGTTCAAAAGTTTTTCGGCTTATGTGTTTATCATGAAACTTTTTCATTTTTTCTTTGTAAATTTTTGAACTTTCATAAGCCTCATTGCGAATTTCCTCTAGTTCACTAAGTTGCAATTTACGATGAGACCCCGCTTCTTTCATTTCAAAATTAAATTTACGAATAGCCCATAGTGCTTTGTGTTCTAATTCGACAGGAAGATGACATGGTTTACCATAAACCAGTCGGTAAGGGGACATGCCAATGGATGGATCAATACCCTTTAGGTCCGCAACCGCCCAACCTATAGCTTCCTTATGTTTTCCTATTACCTTCATGAGTTGACTCTCTTGTTCCTTATTTAAATTTGCAGCAATGATTACTGGAAGAGTCTTGTTTTCACCTAAAAAGACATACTTGAGGTGAGCTGGCAAAGGCTTTAACTCAAGTTTAGGTGCAACCTCTAAAGACTTTGGCATAGGAGAGCTGGCTATTGGAGGTAACAATTCAACTTTAGGCTTCCAAGGTAGGTTGCCTAAGACAGAAACATCTTCTTTGACTTGATTGACTTCAGAAAAAAATTCATCTATATCACCTTTTTCAGACTGGACATAACCTAGACAAGTCTCTAACGAACCCTCTGTTAAGATGACAGGTAAAGTTTCAGCAATGACCTCATCAAGGAGGTCAACAACAACATAACAATCCTCAAAGTTATGAGGATGTGTAGCAGCTCGGTAGACTTGGAGTTTAGCTTTTAAATTTCCAAACGAAACTTCCATTACACCTTCCTTGCAATGCAAGACTGCATTCGCAGTTACCAGAAGAGGTCTTCCTAGAATAACAGGGACCTGGGGGATGGAGTTAATTTCAGATTCCATGTCAAGGACTATAAAATCTGCAGGAAATACAAACGACTCAATCTTAACCAAAACATCTGTTAAGATACCCCGTGGTGTCTTAGTTGACCTATCTGCGAATTGTAAAATGGTAGGTGTAGGTGTAAGTTCTCCAAGTTCCAACTTTTCATACACAGAGTATGAAAGAATATTCACACTAGCTCCAAAGTCAACTAAGGCCCTATCAATATAGTGCGATCCTAGAAAACATGGAATAGTGGGTGTTCCTGGGTCTTTCCTTTTTATCGGAATATGATACTGAGCTACTGTACTAGCTAGCTCAATAGTGACTGATGATGCATTGGACAAGAGCACTCGCTCTTTTCTTTGCTGGGTACACAACTCTTTGAGAAATTTGGCATATGACGGAATTTGATTAATAGCATCAAGAAGTGGAATATTAATATGCACTTGTTTAAACACTTCAAGTATGTCCTGTACAGCCGCTCCTTTCCTAGCTCTCCTTGTTGGTGCAACAAGAGCTGAAGGAAATGGAGCCTTAGGTACGTATTCTATCACTGGATCCTTACTCACTTTAGATGAAAAATTATCTTTTTGTGAATTATCTTCCATCCCTTGTTTTCCTATTCCTGACTCTTGGTCTTTCTTCTTATCTTTTTCCTCACTTTTCTCTTGACTTACCTCCTTAGAACTCTCGCTATACTTTTCTCTAGGGGTCGAACTATCTTTTTCAGGTTTGTCAAAATTTTCACCCCAACCCGTAGGGATAATTGGTTCTTCAGATACGGGTGTAAGCTTCTTGGGGTACAACACATAATAGTCAAACTTTCCACTATGTTCACCTAACAAACCTACTTCAGGGTCACCTGACTCATATCTCTTTTTCAACTCCTTCTGACTAGTCCCAGTATTTATTGGTTGAACTATTTCCCCAACCCTATTATCTATCACTCGACCACTACGCAGGGTAGTTACAGCCTTAACTTCAACAACATGTTGTGGGTTTTGTTCAGATGATGAACACTCAGCAACATATGCACCTTTTGGATTGCTAATGGGCTGACTCGGAAGTTTTCCATCCTCACGATGGCTAAGGTTTGAAGCTAACTGACCAATTTGAGTCTCTAGCTTGGCTATTGACTGGGAATGAGAGTGAAGCAGTTGTCTATCAGCCTCAAGATTTTTCAAGGCATTTAGAACTTGATCTTCAAAACCTGAACTTCTTTGGACTTGGGCTTGGTTCTGAAATTGAGGAACAGGAGGTTGACTCTGATTTTTGTACTGAAGATGAGGTGGTCTATATGGTGGAACATTATTTGAGTTACCATTTTGGTAATTCGGCCTTGGTACTTGGGAATACGACACATTAGAATTTCCATTGGGCTTTTGTGCTTGCTGCCCCCATTGGAGGAACGGATGATTTTTCCAACCATGATTGAAAGTATTTGAATATGGATCATTCCTAGGGTCTATAAAACTTTGGGCAATATTAACTTGTTGAACAAGATCAGGATATTGCCCAGCCAAAGGACACTCTACAGTCTCATGAGTCATTTCATTACAGATGATACAGATTTCATTAACTTGACGCACTGGATTTTTAGATGATGATCCCTGGGCTGCTATCAACTTATCTAACTTTTTAGACAATTCCTCTACCTGCTGAGTAACAACAGTTGATTGTTGTACCTCATACATTCCACCTTTTTTAGGTGGTGGATCTCGATTATTTGTTAAATTCATTGATGCCATGTGTAATGAATCCTCACTCAAAATTTCAAATAATTCCCATGCTTCCTCAGCACTCTTCCTAAGAATTGCCCCCCCACTTGCAGCATTAATTAATTGCTTGTCCCTATCACCAAGTCCTTGAAAGAAGGCCTGGACAATCTGCCATGTGGCTATGTCATGGTGTGGACATAATCTCAAGAGTTCCTTCATTCGTTCCCATGCTTCATAAAAAGACTCACTTTCTTTTTGAACAAAATGAGTAATTGCATGACGCATTTGGGTGGTCTTCCCTATTGAATAAAACCTAGCAAGGAATTTCTTTTGAAGCTCCTCCCATGTAGAAATGAGAACTGGGACTCTAAGGAAATTAATCCAATGTTTAGCTTTATCTTTAAGGGAGAAAGTAAACAGAAACATTTTCAAAGCATCTGGTGTGAAACCTTGAATTCGAATGGTATTACAGATTCCCTCAAACTCTGTGAGATGATCATAAGGATTTTCTCTTTCTAGACCATGAAAATTAGGGAGCATTTGGATTGTTGAGTGCTTAATCTCATAGATTAAATTCTCAATGTTGGGAATTCTCATGCAAGAAGGCGGAATATATGTATTCGGGAGAAAGTGATCCCGCAAAGTCATAGGTGGAATTGGAGCATGTGGAGTAGCCACACTTTCAATCTCACCTATTGGCTCCATCATATTTAACTGTGGTAAAGTCTTAGGGTCAATGGTTGATCTAAGTCTTGCTCGAGCAGCCCTCAAAGTAGCTGCTAACTCAGGATCGTAAGGAGATAATTCCAGCCCTAAAGATCTTCTACCATGCATACAAACCACATAAACACAATAAAACAACAAAAAGAAAACACACTAAACTAACCTATCTCCCAAAACTACTACAACTAAGCCAACAATAAAAATAAAAAAATTTTTTTTTTTTTTTTTTATTTTTTATTTTTAATTTTTAATTTTTTTTTTATTTTTATTATTTTATTTTTTTTA
>NZ_JABGCG010000234.1 GCF_019799925.1 Blastococcus sp. CPCC 205250
GAGTTCCCCGGAGAATGAACTCCGGGAAGGTAGAGTAGAAATTAATATAATAAAATAAAATATGATAATATGATAAAGTCGTCAAAATGAGCGAATGTGTTCAATAAAAAAAAAGAATCGAGAAAGAGGAAAAAATCTTTTTTTTTTTATTGATTTTTGTCTTACGACACGCCAATCAAATCTGGATTCTCGGATTTTTCGAACAAAACATCAATTTGCGTTTGAGTTCGGATTGGAATTTTGATTCAATTGAAAAGTAAGCCTACTTTTTTCTGGTTCTAAGACCAGTAGTTCTAGCGGTCGACTCGGTCCTTTCAAATTGTTTCTCATTATTAAGAAAAGGTAACGAAGATAAAATACGAGCTTGTTTTATAGCAATAGTAATTAATCGTTGTTGTTTCAAGGTTAATCTATTCACTCGTCTAGATAATATTTTTCCTTGTTCACTAATAAATTGATTAATTAAACTCATGTTTCTATAATCAATTCGATCCCCCGATCCAATTGGGGGCAAACGCCTATGAAAAGATCGCTTGGATTTATGAAAAGGCCGCTTGGATTTATCCATGGTTTATTTCTGATTTCTAAAATCCTATTTCTTCATTCATTTCGGATCCGACCAA
>NZ_JABGCG010000235.1 GCF_019799925.1 Blastococcus sp. CPCC 205250
CGGGCGGTGGCGTGGTACGGGTGGCCCTGGCTCTCGTACTGCTCGCGGATCGGGGCCTTGAAGGCCTCCTCGTCCTCGGCCGGCCAGTCCTGGCCGCGTGCCTCGAAGCCCTCGCGGCGCACGGTGGCCAGCACCGACGCCGCCTGCTCCCCGCCCATGACGGAGATGCGGGCGTTGGGCCAGGTGAACAGGAAGCGGGGCGAGTACGCCCGCCCGCACATCGAGTAGTTGCCGGCGCCGAAGGAGCCGCCGATGACCACGGTCAGCTTCGGCACGCGCGCGCAGGCCACGGCGGTGACCATCTTGGCGCCGTGCTTGGCGATGCCCGCGGCCTCGTAGTCGCGCCCGACCATGAACCCGGTGATGTTCTGCAGGAACAGCAGCGGGATCGACCGGCGGTCGCACAGCTCGATGAAGTGCGCGCCCTTGAGCGCCGACTCCCCGAACAGGACGCCGTTGTTGGCCACGATCCCGACCGGATGGCCGTGCAACCGGGCGAAGCCGGTGACCAGCGTCGGCCCGTACAGCGGCTTGAACTCGGCGAAACGGCTCCCGTCGACCAGCCGGGCGATCACCTCGCGCACGTCGTAGGGGGTGCGCGGGTCGACCGGCACCACCTCGTA
>NZ_JABGCG010000236.1 GCF_019799925.1 Blastococcus sp. CPCC 205250
GTATGTCCTACTGTGACAGTGGAGGACAGTGATCCACTAGATGCACCGGAATTGGTTGAGGATTCAGACGAGGAGCAGTCTGTTCAACATGCGGAAGACGTGGTGGATGATTCTGAAACTGAAGTGGAGGCTGAAACGGAGCCTCAAGCAAGCTCTACTTTGAGGAGATCCTCTCGGATTCGAAAAGCTCCTAACAGGTATTCACTTAGTGCTCTTTGTGCTTTAGCAGTTACTAGTGATGAACCTGGAACAGTGAAAGAGGCACGAGCCTCGGAGGATGCGAATCAGTGGGAGGAAGCTATGAAGGATGAGATGAAGTCGCTTGATCAGAATCATACATGGAATCTCGTCAAATTGCCTAAAGACCGGAAGGCAATTGGGTGCAAGTGGGTGTTTAAGAGGAAGCAGGATGCAGAGGGCAAAATTGGGAAGTACAAAGCTAGGCTGGTGGCAAAAGGATATGCTCAAATAGAAGGAGTGGACTATGCTGAGATCTTTTCACCAGTGGCGAAGCTTACTTCGATCAGAACAGTTTTATCTGCAGCGGCTGCTTATGATCTGGAAATTGAGCAGATGGACGTCAAAACGGCATTCCTTCATGGGGACTTGGAGGAGGAAATTT
>NZ_JABGCG010000237.1 GCF_019799925.1 Blastococcus sp. CPCC 205250
TTATAAAAATATGCATAATATGCATGCGTATGAGAATGCTCCATATCTCATCACATCAAAATAAATCATGCTATACTCAAGCATTTTATTTTATAAACATAATAACTCACATATTCAATTCATATAATTCATGCTCAATCACGAGTCCATGATAATCTATTATATCAATAATCACAATAATTTTCTCATAAATTATAACAGTTCATTCATTTCATGATACTGTAATTTAATCATCTCATTTAATCAATAAATAGTCATATTCAACAAACATAATTTTCAAGTTATCTAAACTTGATCACCTCATAAATCTCATTGAAAAATGTCAACTTGAATTAATTTCTAAATCAAGTTATTACAAATAATTTTATACCTCAAAACTAATTTATGGACTATTCCAAATCAGTATTCATACCAACTCTCAATTTATTAATTTATCATACGCCCTTTTTACTCCTTAGGGATAAATTAGTAATTTCACATAAATGAGGGATATAAATATAATTATCATAAAATTTATAACAATGTATTCATTGTGTTCATCCCATCATAAGAATCATTATGGTATGATTTGTGTCTAAATTGGATAACTGTATAGTTAATTATAACCATAAGGGCAAAAT
>NZ_JABGCG010000238.1 GCF_019799925.1 Blastococcus sp. CPCC 205250
TCGGGGCCGTATCTAGCCCCAGGGGGGCCGGATACTCCGCAGGGCGAAGTATCAACCCCTTACGAGGGGGTGATACTTCGGTTATGGTTAATAACCTTGTATCTTTGTAAAATTAAATTTTATTTTTAATTATTTAATTTTTTATGAAAAAATTTTTTATTTGCCCTTACAAGGAATTGAACCTCGACACATAAAGCTTCAATTTATTGCTCTACCGTTGAGCTATAAAGGCTTATTTATTATTAATTCGTTATTTAAATTTAAATAAAAAAAAAAAGGATAAGAACTTATAGAAGGACTTGAACCTATCATTACTGACATATGAGATCAGTGTTCTTACCTTTGAACTATATAAGTTTAATTAGTTTTAACGTAGATTAATTATATTAATCGTTAATTTAATTTGGGTAAATACTGCGAATCGAACGCAGATAGGATCCGCCACAAGAATCTGCTTTACCATTAAGCTATACCTACCAAACAGTTTAGAATTACAGAGTTTCGATCTCTGGTACAACCATTATGAGTGGTTTGCTTTACCGATTAAGCTATAATTCTTTTTGAATTGGCTTTATAATTCTTTTTTATTACGGACAAAGAGAGATTCGAACAGA
>NZ_JABGCG010000239.1 GCF_019799925.1 Blastococcus sp. CPCC 205250
ATGTTAAACCTGACCAATATCTTCTCAAATACGAAGATTGGGACAAGGCTAATATCTTATTCTTACGATCACGCATAAGCTTGATCCCTAAGATATAGCTCGCCTCACCCAAATCCTTCATCTGAAATTGAGAGGATAACCAAACCTTTGTGGATGACAATATACCTACATCGTTTCCAATGAGCAATATGTCATCTACATACAGAACCAAAAATATCACTGCATTACCACTTCCTTTCTTATACACACATGGTTCATCAATGTTTTGATCAAAGCCAAAAGATTTGACTGCCTGATTAAACTTGATGTTCCATGCCCTAGATGCTTGCTTAAGTCCATAAATGGACTTTTTAAGTTTACAGACCATGTTCTCTTGGCCACCAGCAATGAATCCCTCTGGTTGCATCATATAGATGCATTCGTCAAGACTTCCATTTAGAAAAGCTGTCTTGACATCCATCTGCCATATCTCGTAGTCATAATGACATGCGATGGCTAAGAGAATTCTAATGGATTTAAGCATAGCCACTGGTGAAAAGGTTTCCTCATAATCGATACCCTCTTTCTGAGTATATCCTTTCGCCACCAGTCTTGCTTTGAAGGTTTCAACCTT
>NZ_JABGCG010000240.1 GCF_019799925.1 Blastococcus sp. CPCC 205250
TACGAGATGATATCGGATAATGGACAACACTTCCAGAAAGAAAACGAAGAGTTGTTAACAAGGTTCGAAATCAAACATCACCACTCGTCTCCTTACAGACCTCAGACCAATGGAGCAGTAGAAGCAGCTAATAAGAACTTAAAGACTATCCTCCAAAAGACAGTTGACACCTACAATGACTGGCACGAGAAGCTCCCATTGGCACTATGGGGCTATAGAACTTCAATTCGAACCTCGACAGGGGCTACACCTTTCTCGTTAGTGTATGGAATGGAAGCCGTACTACCTATCGAACTCGAAGTCCCCTCGGTTAGGGTCGCAATGGAAAGTCAGTTATCAGAAATTGAATGGGCGAGGGATCGGTACGAACAGTTAGCTATGTTAGATGAAAAACGCCTCAGGGCCATTTACCATGTTCAAAGTTATCAACGAAGGATCGCAAGGGCATTCAACAAACGAGTCAAGAACAGGGGCTTAAAGAAAGGGGACTTAGTCCTAAAAGAAATCACAGCACCAATACACGATCCGAGAGGAAAGGTCAAACCAAGTTGGGGCGGACCCTACATCATCAAAAACATCCTATCAGGAGGAGCGGTGCAGCTTATGGATTTG
>NZ_JABGCG010000241.1 GCF_019799925.1 Blastococcus sp. CPCC 205250
ATAATAACTAATTACTTTTAATCTCATTAAAAGTATATAATCATATCTTATATGAAAATCAAATAACATTTTCTTTAGAATAACTAAAACCACCAAAACAAAGCAATTAGGGTTTTAATTAAAACATGAATAATACTTTGAGAAATTATTATCACAATTCCTACTATGCTATTAACTCTTTAATATGCAGAGTAGATCAATCACTATTAACCTACATAAGTGGAATAAATAATAACTCAAAATAAGATTCAAAAACAACTAGCAATTTCTAAAACCAGAAATTCCAGCAATTGGGTACTGTTTTGAAATATTTTTCTTCTATATTAAAACAACTTTTTAATATCTGAAAAATACTATTTCTCAAGGATTTTAAGTCCTCTTTCAAATGGCATAGGTCTCATTAAGTGATTCCAACGTTTGGTTTCACTTTAGAGCTATTTGTGACTTGAACTCTTAACCCTGGCAGATTCAAGAATTCCTACACAAATCAATTTAATTAACTCATTCTATTAGTGAACTAAGTTCTCAAAACACTTCATTTCACAAGGTTTTTCAGTCCTCTAAACAATGGCAGGAGTCTCATCAATTAATTCCAACGTTTGAAATTAATT
>NZ_JABGCG010000242.1 GCF_019799925.1 Blastococcus sp. CPCC 205250
GATTCACTAAAGGAACATGGAATCAAGCCACCATATCCCTTATGGATGGACTCGGTACCGTTTCCTTCAAAGTTCAAACAGCCTACTCTCCAAACATATACGGGGAAAGGCTCGGCCAGACAACATGTCATCCACTTCAAGATCCTGACGGGAGCCATCGCGGATCAAGACGCCCTCAAGATCCGTCTCTTCGCAAGTACCCTAAAAGGTACGGCCTTTGATTGGTACTCCACTCTTCAGGAGGACTCTATCCAAAACTGGGCCATGATGGAGACACGCTTCCTAACTCACTTCAAAGGTGAGGATCATCCTGTGACTATGGCTCAACTCTGCAGCCTAAAACAGGGAGAGAATGAGTCGACATACGACTACATTCACAAGTGGAAGGCAATGGCGTACAAATGTTCAGACGTACTGCCACAAACGTCGCTGGTCGACATCTGCCGTAACAACATGAGAGCAAAAATACGCTCCATGATTATCGGCAACAAATCAAAGAATCTGGGAGAACTCCTAGAAGCATCTATGGAGGCTGAGATGGTGATCAAAGACCTCAGCAGTCAGAAATCATCAAAGAAAGAGCCGACCGCCATTGCAACCTCGAAGCAAA
>NZ_JABGCG010000243.1 GCF_019799925.1 Blastococcus sp. CPCC 205250
ACCCTGTAAAGTATAAGGGCCGGTTGTGCTTTGTTTCGCCTAGTAGGAGGTCTTCCTTAGTGAAGGCAATAGTTGCACTTGCTGCTTTTTGAACTGAGAGGCAATCATTGCAAGATCCCTCAGTCTTCTTCTTTTCTCCTTTTGAGGAGGTATTTGATTTTTTAACCCTATAGTCCATTTCAATTTGTAGGACTTGTGGGGCATGCTTGTCGACATCCACATTCAGTCTTTGCAGTTCTGAAATGAGACTATCACGAGTTTGGGGAGACATTCGTAATAAGTCTAGGATGTGCAGACGTGCAGGTATGTGTCTAAAGTGCTCAATCAAGTCATACTTGAAAGCCTCCTTAGGGCCTGCATTTTCATTAATGTTGCCACTTGGGGCGTTTACATTCTGTCCCGAAGGATTTACATAAGAAGAAGAAGTTAGATTGTAGTTTTTGTGGTAATCCCGGCCAGAGCGGGTACCTTTACCAACTTCGAGAGCTTCTGGAGACGGTTCTTCATTCGGAAGTCCACCCTTGGGATTGAGGGGCTGATCCTTTTCATTTGCTGAAGATGCTTCCGTGTCAACATTACCATCCTCAGTGATTGCATTGCATGGAGAGA
>NZ_JABGCG010000244.1 GCF_019799925.1 Blastococcus sp. CPCC 205250
GAACCATGTCTAACAAAGTTCTGTTTCTCCTTTCAGAAACTCCATTTAATTGTGGCGTTCCTGGTGGAGTGAGTTGTGAAACTATTCCACAGTTCTTTAGATGGTCATAAAACCCTTGGCTCAAATATTCTCCTCCTCGATCAGATCGAAGAGCCTTGATCGTCTTGCCAAGTTGGTTTTGTACTTCATTCTGAAATTCTTTAAACTTTTCAAATGTTTCAGACTTATGTTTCATTAAGTAAACATAACCATATCCACTGAAATCGTCAATAAATGTGATGAAATACTGGTAACCTCCTCTAGCAGTTGAACTTAATGGTCCACATACATCAGTATGTATAAGGGCCAATAATTCACTTGCCCTTTCACTGTGACCAGTAAAAGGGGCTTTAGTCATTTTGCCTAAAAGACAAGATTCACAAACATCAAATGATTCAAAATCAAATGAACTCAAAATTCCATCACTATGGAGTTTTTGAATGCGTTTCTCGCTTATATGGCCCAAACGACAATGCCAAAGGTAAGTTGGATTTAAATCATTAGATTTCAATCTTTTGGTATTTATGTTATAAATGGGTGTTTCAAGATTTAGAATATACAAACCATTT
>NZ_JABGCG010000245.1 GCF_019799925.1 Blastococcus sp. CPCC 205250
GACCTTATAACATAACACCTTATTACTTTAATTTTAACTCATTAGATTCAGTAGTAGGTTCATTCACATAATATCGCGAATGAAAAAAAAAGTATCGCACGATCAGATCACTCAAAAAAATCAAATCTTTATTTTGGTCCAACTAGATTCTAAGACTAGTCATTTTTATTATCTTTTTCTTTCTAGGTTCTACATTTTGTCTTTCTATATTATAAAGCCCCATCCTTGTAGTTAGGTCAAGCAAGAACCTTTAGATCTAATACAACAATGCGCGCATTATGAATATTGATTGTTACAATTATTTTATTTGTTGTTCTCTTTCTTTCATCGAATACTATCTACTACTGTTTACTACTGTTACTTTTTCTGGACGACTAAGTAATTCTTTCAAATGAAAAAAAGATTCCAAACAAAACCTTTTCTACAACCAAGAAAAGGAGATTTCTAGATTTCGCATCTAATTGAATTGTAGGAATATGATAATCTCCTTCATGAATTATTAGAAACCAACTCGCCGGATTCACATTTTACCTGATCTTCAGTTTCTAGTCCGAAGCCAATAATGGAGAGAAATCCTATACTACAGGTATTTGAAGAATTTTCTATT
>NZ_JABGCG010000246.1 GCF_019799925.1 Blastococcus sp. CPCC 205250
CACCCTTAGTTTCCAAAAGAGGCTAAACTAAAATCCAATATGATGCCACCTAAGGGTTTCCATAACCCAAGTTAGAAAGTTTGACACTTTAAAGGGATTTACTCAAATATTTTAAAGCAAAGGTTATTTATTTTCAAGATGACCTAAGATGTTGTGTCATGAATCTAAATAACTAAGTTTGCTAGATTTAGAAAGAGTTTTTGAGTAAACAATGTAAAGGTCAAAAGAGTGTTTAAAAACCCTAGTAATAAATTATCAAGTGGGAGAGGGGTTTCGGAAAGACCCCACGGCCTTCCATTCTCGGTTCATGCTATCTCATTGAAGTGTTAGTGGGAGCGGCCATCCCATCGGTGGAGTTCTTTACTAAAGATCGCTTCAATGGGTTAGTAGGTGAACTCAAGTGAAATTCGTAATGAGGTGTTAGTAGGAGCGGCCATCCCATCGGTGGAGTTCTTTACTAAAGATCACTTCTATAGAATGTCAATGAAGCGTTGGTGGGAGCGGCCATCCCTTCGGTGGAGCTCTTTACCAAAGTTCACTTCTAGGATGGATTAAAGTCACTTCCCTTCGAAGGACTTGACTCATAGACATTCTGGGAAAGTTC
>NZ_JABGCG010000247.1 GCF_019799925.1 Blastococcus sp. CPCC 205250
GTGCCGGTACCTAAGAAAGACGGGAAAGTAAGGATGTGCGTCGACTTCCGAGACTTGAACAAGGCATGCGCTAAAGACGACTTTCCATTACCTCATATCGATGTGCTCGTAGATAACAATGCGGGCCATGCCCTCCTCTCTTTTATGGATGGTTTCTCCGGTTATAACCAAGTCAAAATGGCACCAGAAGACAGGGAGAAGACTTCTTTCATCACCCAATGGGGTACGTACTGTTACAAGGTAATGCCTTTCGGTCTAAAGAATGCCGGGGCTACTTACCAAAGAGCAGCTACTACTCTATTGCATGATATGATTCACAAAGAAGTCGAGGTATATGTAGACGACGTGATAGTAAAATCCGTAGACAGAGAAGGACACTTTCAAGCCCTCCAGAAATTCTTGGAAAGAGCCAGGAAATACAACCTCCGTTTGAATCCACAGAAATGCGCCTTTGGAGTTACCGCAGGAAAGCTACTCGGCTTCATGATCACTCAGCGAGGCATCGAGGTAGACCCTACAAAGATCAAGGCCATACAGGAAATGGAGCCACCAAAGACGGAGAAAGAAATAAGGGGCTTTCTCGGCCGAATTCAATACATCAGTC
>NZ_JABGCG010000248.1 GCF_019799925.1 Blastococcus sp. CPCC 205250
GGTGTAATAAGAACATGCGATGGATTGGGTATGTATTTTCGAAGCATTGAAACATGAAAAACATTATGTACCCCTTCCATATGCGATGGCAAAGCTAACTTGTAAGCTACTTTACCAATCCTTTTAATGATTTGGTAAGGTCCCACATATCGTGGTGCCAATTTGCTTCTTTTTCCAAAACGAACCACTCCTTTCCTCGGGGATGCTTTAAGAAAAACATGATCTCCTGCTTCAAATTCCAATGGTCGTCTTCTTTGATCAGCATAACTCTTTTGTCTACTCTGTGCAATGCGCAGTCGATCCTTGATGACTTGAATCTTCTCTGTTGTGTCTCTAATCACATCCGTTTCCGAAGGAGTGTATTTGCCCACTTCAGTCCAACAGACTGGCGATCGACATGGTCTTCCGTACAAAGCTTCAAATGGAGCCATTCCGATGCTGGCTTGATAACTGTTGTTGTAAGCAAATTCCGCTAACTTAATATGTTCGTCCCAACAGTTACCAAATTCCAAGGTACATGCTCTCAGCATATCTTCGAGAATTCGAATGACACGCTCAGATTGTCCATCAGTCTGAGGATGATGTGCGGTGCTGAGATGGAGT
>NZ_JABGCG010000249.1 GCF_019799925.1 Blastococcus sp. CPCC 205250
GATATAATACTAATCATTGATCCAATACTACTTACATAGTTCCAACCTGCAAATGCATCAGGATAGTCAGGGATACGACGTGGCATACCATTTAGACCCAAGAAGTGCATAGGTAAGAAGATAGTATTAGCACCGATGAAGATTAATCAGAATTGTATAGCAGCTAATTTTTCATTATAGTATAATCCTAACATTTGAGGACTTCAGTAGTAGTAACCACCTAATAATGAGAATACAGCTCCCATTGATAATACATAATGAAAATGACCGACTACGTAGTATGTCTACTTTACCACCATTCACATGGTGGGGTGGACTATAAATTATCGTAATTTAACTTAATAAATTCTTGATTATCACGTTTAGTCTCTACAGATCCTATCTTAATAGTTTCCACGGTATTGTCTTTTTTAAATTATAAACTGATTATATCTCAGAACTTAATTTAGCAAATAGTTTTTTTTATTCATTTAGATGTATAAAAAGAGTCTACCGTTAGTAATAAATATAATTATTAAAATTATTTTTTATTATTTATCAGTGATATGACTACATGACACATACTAATTTATTTGATTATAAAATTTTATATAGGAATTATA
>NZ_JABGCG010000250.1 GCF_019799925.1 Blastococcus sp. CPCC 205250
ATTCATTGAGTTTCCAAATGGAAACTTACCTCTTGTTGAGAATGAATATATGACAAGTGTTGGGTAGGCTCCAAGAGCAAATTTTGAGCCAAGCTTCCACCCATGGGAGCCCTATACTTGCTCACTCCATAGTAGGGATAATCCACACCTTCCATGGTAGAAATCCAAAGCTTCTTCAAACAACCTTTCTTGGAACAAAGAATGGTTTCCAACCTCCAACAATGGGATTAAAGGAACTCTAATCCTCTCCAAGCAAGCTCTATGCACTCAATCACCTTCAATTTGCTTCAAAAAGCCCAAGAAAAACAAGCCCTCAAGAAGGTTTTTAGAGAGAGAAACTCTCAAACCCGAAATGAAGAAGATGGGAAATGAAATGGGGCTAAGCCCTTAAATAAAAAACGCACCAGGCCAAAGTAGCCGTCCACCAGGTGGACGGCCAACCGTCCACCAGGTGGACGGCCACTTGTGGCCCATGTTGATTTTTTGCGGCCCATTAAGGCCCAATTCGACCGTTTATCCAATTTTTCTTCAAAAAATGGACCAAAATAAATTCGAAACAAATAAAATGATCAAAATAATCATGCACAATTGATTTTCGA
>NZ_JABGCG010000024.1 GCF_019799925.1 Blastococcus sp. CPCC 205250
CAAGAAAGATATTTTAAATGATTTGAATCAGAGACACTTCTATTTTAATTAGAATAAAAGGATTACCTTTTTTTTATTACGTAGTATTTAATTATTAATTATTAAAATAGTATTAAGAG
The DNA here is from genome assembly GCF_019799925.1 of Blastococcus sp. CPCC 205250. Taxonomy (GTDB): domain Bacteria; phylum Actinomycetota; class Actinomycetes; order Mycobacteriales; family Geodermatophilaceae; genus Trujillonella. Next base: position 120 of record NZ_JABGCG010000024.1, read on the forward strand.
TGATCAATTTCTTTATGCTTGTTCCTGAAGTAGAAAGCGTTCCATCTGTTCCTGAATAGCTTCTTTCAAAAGGGCTTCTGCTTCCTCGGTGAATGTCTTGGTAGAAGATATGATTTCTTGGAACTGAGGTTTATTCGTTTTTAAGTAAGTACGTAACTCAACGAGAAATTTCCTTACCTGTCCAATTTCTAATGAATCAAGATAACCATTCGTTCCGGTATAAATAGTCATTATCTGTTCTTCCACCGTGAGAGGGGCTGATTGAGATTGTTTAAGCAATTCGCGTAATCGTTGACCCCTTGCCAATTGATTTTGAGTAGCTTTATCGAGATCAGAAGCGAATTGTGCAAAGGCTTCTAATTCTGCGAATTGCGCCAGTTCCAATTTTGATTTGCCAGCTACTTGTTTCATGGCTTTAATTTGAGCTGCAGATCCTACTCTGGAGACGGAAATACCCACATTAATAGCAGGTCTGATTCCAGCATTGAATAGATCAGCGGATAAGAATATTTGTCCATCTGTAATAGAAATTACATTAGTAGGAATATAAGCCGAAACATCTCCCGATTGGGTCTCAACTATTGGTAAAGCGGTCATACTTCCTTCACCTAAACGAGAACTTGATTTAGCGGCTCTTTCCAAAAGGCGCGAATGTAAATAAAAAACATCTCCTGGATAAGCTTCGCGACCAGGGGGTCTTCGTAATAGAAGAGACATTTGGCGATAAGCTTGTGCTTGTTTGGAGAGATCATCATAAATGATTGAAGTATGTCGTTCACGGTACATAAAATATTCAGCCAGAGCTGCTCCTGTATAAGGAGCGAGGTATTGTAATGTAGCAGGGGAATCCGCCGTTTCGGCTACCACAATAGTGTATTCCATCGCTCCCCTTTCCTGGAAAGTAGTCACCACCTGAGCCACAGAAGATGCCTTTTGACCAATAGCTACATAAACACATATTACATTTTGCCCTTGTTGATTGAGAATCGTATCTGTGGCTACTGCTGTTTTACCGGTCTGTCTGTCCCCAATAATTAATTCTCGCTGACCACGTCCTATAGGGATCATCGAATCAATAGCGATAAGCCCTGTTTGAAGAGGCTCATATACGGAACGTCTCGAAATAATACCTGGAGCGGGAGATTCAATTAACCGAGATTCAGAAGCTGAAATTTCACCTCTACCATCAATAGGTTTAGCCAAGGCATTTATAACACGACCCAAATAAGCCTCACTCACTGGTATCTGAGCAATTCTTCCTGTTGCTTTTACAGAACTGCCTTCTTGTATCATCAAACCGTCACCCATTAATACAACACCAACATTATTGGATTCCAAATTCAGAGCAATGCCTATTGTACCCTCTTCAAATTCGACTAATTCACCTGCCATTACTTCATCAAGACCATGAATACGAGCAATGCCGTCACCTACTTGAAGTACGGTACCGGTATTTACAATCTTTATTTCTCTATTATATTGTTCAATACGTTCACGGATAATATTACTAATTTCGTCGGCTCGAATGGTTACCATGAGTATTTCTTAATACTTTTTTGGGAGCAAAAAAAAAAAAAAAAAATAATGCCTACAGTAGAAAGACTAATCAGTTATTTCTTTCATCGCCCCAAACATACCAATATTAGCACTGATGGTACGTAAATGTAACTCGTTGTTCAAACAATTATTCAGAGTTCCTAGAGCCCCTTGTAAAGCTTGTTGGAAAACCCGTTGTCGCACTTGATTAATCGCTCTTTGTTGTTCAAAATGAATGGTTTCGTTTTTATAATTTTCTAATTGTTCCAAAGTCTTATAAATTGAATTAATCAAATTCAATTTTTCTCGTTCTATCTCAGAGTATCCATTCACTCGAAACTGATCTGCTTCCATTTCCACTTTCCGTAAACGGGCCCGAGCTTTTTCCAGCTGTTCAATGGCCCCCCCACGTAATTCTTCTGAATTTCGAATAGTATTCAAGATCCTCTGTTTTCGATTATCTAATAAATCACTTAATGAAAGTAGATTATCTTTCCATTCATTTCAAAACTTCCATGATCCCTTCCCGAACCAAACATGAATCTTTCAATTCATTTGGCTCTCACGCTCAATTACTTATTATGGGAATTCCTATATCTTTTTTTGAATGTAATGAGCCTATCCTCCCTTCTCTGTTCATATTCCAAAATAAAAATATCGAAACTGATCACTAATCCAAGATCAGAATATTCGGAGGACTCTTCTGACCAAAGAAAAAAAT
>NZ_JABGCG010000251.1 GCF_019799925.1 Blastococcus sp. CPCC 205250
TCGGCGTCTCATCGGGTAAGTTCCTCGGATTCCTTGTTCGGAAAAATGGAATAGAACTGGACCCCATCAAAGTCAAAGCTATTCTAGAAATGCCCTCTCCAAGAACCTTGAGAGAATTAAAAGGGCTCCAAGGGAGATTGGCCTATATCAGACGGTTTATCTCCAATCTTTCGGGAAAATGCCGTCCATTCTCTCGATTGATGAAGAAAGGTGTGGATTTTGTCTGGGATGCTGACTGTGAAGCTGCATTTCAAGATATCAAGTCAGACCTGACCAAACCTCCGGTGTTAGCTGCTCCTACCACTGGAAAACCTTTTATCTTGTACACAAGAGCCCTCGATCATTCTCTGGGCGCTCTGCTTGCACAAGAAAATGATGAAAGAAAAGAAGCAGCTCTATACTACCTCAGCCGTATGCTGGTAGGTGCAGAGCATCGCTACTCCCCAGTCGAAAAAGAATGCCTTGCAGTGATGTTTGCCATACAAAAGCTACGTCACTATCTGCATTCCAACACTGTTTACCTGGTCTCGAGGATCAACCTCTTGAAGGTCCTTGTCACAAAAGCAGGTTCTCTCAATGCAAGACTGGCAAAGTGG
>NZ_JABGCG010000252.1 GCF_019799925.1 Blastococcus sp. CPCC 205250
TATGGATGAACCATGTGTGTACAAGAAGGATAGTGGGAGTGCTGTCACTTTTCTAGTCCTATATGTGGACGATATCCTTATCATTGGGAATGATACAGGAATGATATCATCTGTTAAGCTTTGGCTTTCGAGCAACTTCTCCATGAAGGATTTGGGAGAAGCAACCTATATCTTGGGTATAAAGATCTATAGAGATAAATCTAAAAGGTTGCTTGGTCTCTCACAATCCATGTACATAGATAAGATACTGAAGAGGTTCAGTATGGAGAATTCCAAAAGGGGTTTGCTTCCCTTTAGACATGGAATTCATCTCTCCAAGGATATGTCTCCCAAGACAGATCAAGAGAGAGAGCATATGAGTAAGATCCCTTATGCTTCGGCTGTGGGGAGTCTTATGTATGCTATGCTATGTACTAGACCTGATATCAGTCATGCTATAAGCGTTGTCAGCAGATATCAGTCTAATCCAGGTGAGGCACACTGGATAGCAGTCAAGAATATCCTTAAGTACTTGAGAAGGACTAAGGATTTTATTCTTGTCTATGGAGAAGATGAGCTTAAGGTAGATGGATTCACTGATTCTGACTTTCAGTC
>NZ_JABGCG010000253.1 GCF_019799925.1 Blastococcus sp. CPCC 205250
AAGCGTAAGAACTCAACGGGATCTACCCCTTCTTTCTTTGTCTGATTCGAGGGGGAAGGTCCCGTTGAGTTCTTAATAATCATAATATTTTATTCGTATAAATGACAAAACAGATCCCGTTTTTCGATGTTTCAAAAAACTCCAGTTTTTTTCTGATGATTTTTTTGAAAAATGAACTTCATTGATTGATTCCGAACATCTGTTCCTCGATAGTATCTATCGATACTTTCAAAGTTAGAAGAAAAAAAGAATCACTCAATTTCCTGGATGACACAATACAATATAATATAGAATATATATTTCTGTAGATCAGATATCATGCAAATCCTTTCTATACTAATAGAAACCCACTCTATTTATTTTAGTATCTCATCAAAGTTGAAAATTTTTTTTATAAGTTCATTGAAGAAGTTCTATTTGCTCAATAAATTTTCCTCTCTTTTTTTGTTTGTCTACTACTTCTTTTACTTTACGGAAAAAAGAAAAAAAAAATGATGATAAACCTGGAAAAAATATCAACTAAGAATAGAAATCTTTGACGAACGGGATCAAGAATTATTATTATTTTGTATTTCGACACAAGAAAAGGAATT
>NZ_JABGCG010000254.1 GCF_019799925.1 Blastococcus sp. CPCC 205250
ATCGCTACTCCCCTGTCGAAAAAGAATGCCTTGTAGTGATGTTTGCCATACAAAAGCTACGTCACTATCTGCATTCCAACACTGTTTACCTGGTCTCAAGGATCAACCTCTTGAAGGTCCTTGTCACGAAAGTAGGTTCTCTCAATGCAAGACTGGCAAAGTGGTCCATCCTTCTATCACAATTTGATATTAGGTATATACCACAAAAAGCAATCAAAGGCCAAGCTTTAGCAGACTTTCTCGCAGAGCATCCGTTGCCTGAAAACTCTCCACTTAGAGACGATCTCCCAGATGAATCTGTCTACAACGTGGAGGCTTTCTCACCAAATGCTGCCTGGGAAATGTACTTTGACGGTGCAACCAGGACAAATGAAAAAAGAAAGCTGATCTCGGGAGTTGGCATCCTCTTTGTTAGCCCCGACAAATATATGATTCCACATGCCTTCTCGCTACTGGAACCATGCACAAACAATGCAGCTGAATACCAAGCTCTGATCCTAGGATTGGAACTCGCCATCGAATCTGGCATCACCATGTTGTAAGTCTTCGGAGACTCTCAACTGTTCTTCAACCAGATGAATCAGAAATTTGT
>NZ_JABGCG010000255.1 GCF_019799925.1 Blastococcus sp. CPCC 205250
AAGCTAAATAAATATACTAAATAATAAATAAAAAAATAAATAAATTCAATTAGGGATTCATTAAGATTCTCAAATTTGGAAGATACTTATTTCGGATGAGCCGAACCAACTAAAAGAGTTCTGCATCATGAACTTTGTACCGCGCACATCATTTAGACGGACTCTAGAAAGTCACGTAGGAGGGAATGAAGAAATAGAATATGAAAGAAAACACAAAGAAATGAAAGGGGATCAAATCCTATTTGTACTGTATCTGAGATGAATCTTGTCTATTCCCATCCTTCAACTCCTCTAGACTAGACCTTTGGATCTTTCAACCAACTAATTTAACCTTTCGAATATGTATGAAGTATTAACATTCTTTTTGAACGAGAGGAGACAGAGTATGAACAAATAAAAAAGAAAAGGAAACAAAATCTTTTTTTATATACTTTATAGATTCTTTACTCATCTATAAAAAAAAGAGGGGTATATCTCCGGATATCTAGATGGATAAGTATGTATCATGACCTAGACTATTAATGAATATGAATGTTAATCCATATCAATAAATTTGAAGAATAGATACTCATAGAAATACAAATTAATCAT
>NZ_JABGCG010000256.1 GCF_019799925.1 Blastococcus sp. CPCC 205250
AAATTGGACCGCACCCAAGGTATCTTTATGGGCTGCCTACATATCTCCCCTTTTTTGAATACTTTCTTTTCTCGAATACATCGACTTCTTGATTTTGAATATTTGGGAGAATCAGGTCCTTGTAGTTTATGGGATCAATTGAAAAGCTTTTTCATTTTTCTTTTCTTTTTTGAATGCTCTAATTTTTGCCTAGGCAGCAATTGTAGGTTTTCTACCTAGCGAGCTATTTCTTTTTCTTTTTCTTTATTGAATGCTCTAACTTTTGCCTAGGCAGCCTTTACAGGTTTTCTACCTAGCGAGCTCTTGCCCTAACTTTTGCCTAAGCAGCCTTTTCAGGTTTTCTACCTAGCGGGCTCTTATTTTTATACAAAATACTTTTTCAATTGATCCAGATTGGTAGGTTGAGAGAACTCGTTCCCATCTACATCCATAAGACGCACTGCTCCGCCTGATAGAATCTCTTTGATGATGTAGGGTCCCACCCAGCTTGGCTTGAACTTCCCTCTTGGGTCGTGAATCGGTATTCTGATTTCTTTGAGTCCCAAATCCCCTTTCTTTATGCTCCTGACTTTGACTCTTTTGTTGAAAGCT
>NZ_JABGCG010000257.1 GCF_019799925.1 Blastococcus sp. CPCC 205250
TTTTGATTCTTGAAGCATGCAATAGTTTGATTTAAATGTGTTTAAATTAATGTTATTAATGGCGTTCTTGTTAAGTTGTAACAATGGCCTCTTAGGGTTCTTCAAAAACCCTAATTAGGTTGATGATGGTGGCTGCAAAAAGGGTTTAGGAAACCCTAAATCATAATTGGGAATTTCCTAATTTGAAATTGGTAATTACAATTGTCAAAGATTGAAATCCCTAGTTTCCTTTTTGAAAATTTTCAAGCTTAGGAAAGTTTCTAAATTTGTTTATGATTCTTTCTTATTTTGAATATTTTGATATCTAGGAAATAATGGCAACTTGACTTTGTGTTTATGGATTAGGAAAGGTTTTGGAAACCCTAACCCTAACCCTAACCCTAACCCTAATTCACTCTCTCTCTCCTACTACCTCACGGCCACATGGGTTTGGAACCCTAGTGGACCTTGTTTTAATTTTATTTCATGAACCTAATGTTCTTCATATGTTTAATAAATGGTTTATCAAGTTTTCAAATTAATTTCATTACTTTTGAAAATTGATAAATGAAGAACAAAGTAGGTTTGATAAAATTGTTTTATAAA
>NZ_JABGCG010000025.1 GCF_019799925.1 Blastococcus sp. CPCC 205250
AATAAAATAAAATATACTTTTAGAAATAGTTTGGCAATAAATTTTTTTTTTTTTATAGAGAAATAATTGCTCATCCATGACTTTCTTGAAAATATGATTCATACATGATGCTCCCAATGTAACGTATTTGAATATATCAATAAATGCCAACACCCCTGGCACATAAGTAATTTCGAATAAGATATTATAATATTCTTAAATGCATTTCTAAAGTCTGCTATGATGCACGTAACCTTCTGACTAAGCCCAAGTAATATACGAGCTACTTTGACTTAACACTTTCCCAGCGATTTCTTCTAGTCCATACCACATCTGCTAAAAAGCAGGCATTGAATACAGTGAGCATGAAACGCTCAGTAGAAATAGATTCTCAATTAACAATATGAAGATTTTGATACATGAAATATTAATAAAACATTTAAATCAAATAGAGTATATAAAAACAGTTTATATAAAGCATGTGTGGAGTGTAGCAGTTCAAAATAACCAAAATACCATTTATCATTACTTGTTATTATTTCATCAATTCTGTTCCATCATTGGCACAACTTGCCATAATTTACCATCGACCATTTATCATTTACCCAGCATCATCTGACATTGATTTAAGGCCCCGCCTTCGGCTCAATAATGCCGGACCCTAACAACACGGGCCAACCCTCAGAGGTTTAGGGACTTTCACCCACGGACGCATCGTCCTTTAAATTTACGGGCTTTCACCGACGGTCACGTCAACCATATGCTTTACAGAATGATGCCAATGAGTTTATGGGCTTTCACCAACGGTCTCATCAACCATATGCTTTCCGTTAATTCCAACCATTAATCTCATGAGTTTACGGGCTCTCACCGATGGTCTCATCAACCAGCTTTATAATATCATTTCCATTCCATTCCTTTAATATATTTTTCAATAACAGTCATGCTATATATTTTCACAATAATATCATTTATTAAAATATAGCATGCATTTCAAAACATCAGTTTCAAATCATGATTCCCAATCATTTATAAAAATCCACACATCAGTATAAATCATGTATCTGAATAATAAACATAATTTGTAAAAGCATCCATATCAATTAAAGAGAACAGTATTCCTACCTTAAATTATTGATACCAATCATTCTCTACCCTCCATGAGCTACCATGATGAAATGCGTTGTATTATCACGTTCATGAACTGAAGGTAACAAATAAATAAATACATTTATCTTGCACACTCAAACTTCTAAAATTCCTTATAGTACATATATGTCTAAAATCATACCAAATTTGTCTAAAAATTCATAACTTGGAAAATATTACTCTAATCACCACATAATTGGATTTATGTGAAAATAGATTCATTAAGGTTTATAGGAAAAATACTAACATAATTTAAAATATTATATTTCATAGTAAAATAATAATTTAGATTAAACTCAGAATGCTGAATTTTCAGAAATTTACTTAATACAGTAGTAGTATTTGAATTTTTAAAAATTCAATACTTCGAATTAGATTATGAGATTTTCCAGATATAAACTAGACTCATATAGGAATGTTTATAAAAATTATCAATGCTGTTCATGTAGTAAAAATAAATCCGAAATTCATTTGAACCTATTATAGAAAAACAGTATTTATAAAACCTGCTACATAACAGCCACTTTGAAAATACGGGAAAAATAGCTAAACAAGTCTAAAAATTATGAATTTAATATGAGACATAGATTTATGAGTTAACTAACTCCAGAAACAAACGGCATAGTAAAATAATTTTTCTAGAATTAGTTATGATTTTTCTACTAAATCTGGTCAGAAAAACGAAAATGAATACTAAATAAGAATAAGTTAGAACTTTACCTACTAATAAGTACTCCAACAATGATAAACCCCAAAAGATGTATAAACTCTTACTCAATGTTATGCATTTGCCTCCCACACAACCCCTCTATTTATAGGAATTTGGAGGAGAATGGTGGATAGAAATTATAAGGTTAGCTATTAACCCACATGATTTATCTACTCATCAATTCAATATCTACTAATCATTTCTACTAATCAATTCAATATCTACTACTCAATTCAACATCTACTAATCATCCATACAATATCTACTAATCAATTCAACATCTACTAATTAATTCAACATCTACTAATCAATTCAATATCTACTAATCTACCATACATCTTCATCCATAATTCTTTAACTAACACCAATGTTAGTTAGTCAATGGTAGATCATACACATACCAAATACTATACAAGTATTAAATACGTATAAAAATTCAATAATATAAAGTATTTGCAAATATTAAATGGCAATAGATATATATAAATAGAATAATAATATAAATAATTTATACGGATATTTCAACACAATAATTAAATAATAATTAACATATACGTATACGTATACAATAATATAGGGTATTTATACGGGGTATCACAACTTTTGAATTTAAATAGATCTTCGCAGCTGATCAAGGGTGAAGTTTTATCAAGAGAGAGTGATGGTTTATTAGT
>NZ_JABGCG010000258.1 GCF_019799925.1 Blastococcus sp. CPCC 205250
GAATACCACTTAATTGTTTATATCCTAAGGTGAGATTTGAGCTTAATAATCTAAGTTATAATATTGACTAAGGGGTGAATTTGATCCTAATTTCTAAGTTAGTTTAATGTGTCATTTGGTCCTATTGAACTATGTCATAAAAATAAAGGGGGACTAAACTAGACTCCTAGTTGGACTTGAACTTGAAGAGCGCCTACGTATCCCACTAATTCCTACTTGGGAATCAAAGTCCACGTAGTTCGACTAGGGATTAACCGGTTTATAATGAAGTTTGAATGACTAGGTTTAATTGACTTTAAGAGATGGGTTTTGAAAAGAGTTTGGTTTGAAGTACATCTCTTAAGAGTCTTAATTAAATCCAAATTAATTAATTAGAGACCTTTTAGGTTTTGAAAATAAGAATTGTATTTAACTTAGAATTCTAAAAGAGTTTAATTTAAAAAAGATTAGGAGTCTTAATCCAACTATAATTGAATTGATTTGAAAGTGATTGATTTGAAAAATGTTTGAAAGATTAAGAGTTTGAGTTGGAATAAAATTCCTAAAGTCCTTTTAGAGCGGAACTCTTTTAAGATTTCTAAAT
>NZ_JABGCG010000259.1 GCF_019799925.1 Blastococcus sp. CPCC 205250
GTGCCACGCTGCCCACATGCTTGGCACGGTGGCATGCCCACGACAATGCATGGGGGGGCCTCGGCATGGGCTTCCATCCAAAAATAACCCTCAAAGCCCAAAATGAGGCTATGCCAAGCCAAACCCATGTCTCACATGCCGTGGGCACGGCAAGAGGGCGTGGCTGTGGCCTATCAAGGGGGCCTTGTGGATTCCAAGAACAACACCAAACCCCAAAACGAGGCTATGCCAAGCTAATCCCATGGGCAAAGCAAGGCAAGGCTAGGCACGTCGTGTGCCATTGGCATGCGCAAGGCTAGGCACGTCGTGTGCCAATCTCGTGGGCGAGGCGATGCTCGCCGTGTGCCAATGTCATGGGCACGGCAAGTGGGCGTGGCCATGGCCACTCATATCATCCGCATTACAACTGATTGCAAACAATGTGATTTCAAATTGAAACCATGCAGGGAATAATGCTAGCATTTGCATAGATTTTTTCACGTTTTTCCACTATTTTTTCGTATTTTTTCTCAATTTAGCCTATTTTTCGTCCTAATGACTAATTTTATTATAATTATATTTGCGGGAATTTTAGTTACTTG
>NZ_JABGCG010000260.1 GCF_019799925.1 Blastococcus sp. CPCC 205250
TTTGTAAAATTGATCAATTAGGCTTGCACCACTTCTAAAAACATGGATTCAACATGAAATTGGTACTTGACAACATGTTTTGAAAATCTTTTGTTTTGGTGAAAACGACCAATTCACGGTCAATTTGATCGAAACCCTAATTCAGCTCATCCTTACCTGTGGGATCGATTTTGGGCGAATCCATCCTAACCATTCAAAGGCTCAATTGACACTCCAAACTCACTCCCCACATCCATATAAATCTCATGAAACAATCCGTTTCGAATTCGGAGGTCATTCGGAAATTATACGAGAAAAAGGACGAAAATGCCCTTCAAGTCGCAAAAACCCTAATTACCTATCGAGCTCTCATCAGAATGCCATGAAAATTTACAGGGATGTTCTAAAACACCTCAAAAGTCAAATGCAATACAAATGGGTTGATTCCAATCCAAATGTACACATGAAATAATGAATTGTCCTTTTCCTCAGAAAAGGGCAATTTGGGCAATTTGGCCTGTACAAGACCAATTCCTCACCAAATGATCAGCTATTCTAGTTAATCATTTGCATGGACATATGGTAAAAATAATTGGTAAAAA
>NZ_JABGCG010000261.1 GCF_019799925.1 Blastococcus sp. CPCC 205250
GACCCACCCCCGGCCAGCCCCGTCACATCCGACGTCGGCAGACCCAACGCCCCACCCGCGCCACCGGCAGCGACCCACGCGTCGCGGACGGGGCCGGTCAGCGCTCGCGCACCGGTGGCCGGGGACCAGGCGATCGTCCCGTGCACGAAGGAGGCGAGTTCGCCACCGCCGGGCAGCTCGGTCACGTCGGTGGTCGGGTATCCCAGCGGCGAGTTCTCCCAGCCGAGGGTCGCCCACCGGCCACGGACCGCACCGGTCAGCACCCGGGCTCCGGTGGCCGGGCTGGAGTAGATGGACCCGTACTCGAAGTGTGCGTAGAGCCCGCCGCCGGACAGCTGCCTGACGCCCGACGCCGGCATGCCCAGCTCACCGGCGGGGCCACCCGCGGCCAGGTAACGGTCGAGGACCGGTCCGGTCAGGACGTGTCCGGCCGCGACGCCGTCCTCGGCGTAGACCGTGCCGCCCTGGAAGGTGACGGCTCGGCCGCCGGGGACGGCGCTCGCCGACGAGGTGGGGTAGCCCAGGGGGCCGGTCTCACCGCCGGCCGCCGTCCACGCCGCCACCACCTCAGCCGGCAGCA
>NZ_JABGCG010000262.1 GCF_019799925.1 Blastococcus sp. CPCC 205250
GACCCACCCCCGGCCAGCCCCGTCACATCCGACGTCGGCAGACCCAACGCCCCACCCGCGCCACCGGCAGCCGCGTACCGCTCGGCCACCGCACCGGTCAGCAGGCGTGCGGCTCCACTGTCCACGGCGTACACGGCTCCGCGCTGGAACGTCATCATCCGTCCGCCCGGGACCGCCGTCGCCTCCGACGTGGGGTAGCCAAGCGGTCCGGACTCCCAGCCCGACGCTGCCCAGCGGTCGCGGAAGACGCCGGTGACGAGCCGGGCGCCCGTGCTCGACGTCCAGTAGACGGAGCCGTGCTCGAAGTGGGCGTACTGCCCGCCGCCGGCGGCCAGTGCTGTCACGTTGGTCAGGGGGAAACCCAGGTCACCGGCCGGTCCGCCGGCCGCGCGGTACCGGTCGAGCACCGCCGACCACAGCGCGTTCCCGTCACCGCCGGAGACGTAGACCTCCCCGCGTTCGAACGGGGTCACCGTGCCGGAGCCCCCGGCGGTGCTCACCGGGCTGCCGGTGGGGTAGCCCAGGGGGCCGGTCTCACCGCCGGCCGCCGTCCACGCCGCCACCACCTCAGCCGGCAGCA
>NZ_JABGCG010000263.1 GCF_019799925.1 Blastococcus sp. CPCC 205250
GTGACGTGTGTGCTGCTGTGACGTGCCGCTGCAGCTGCGTCTGCGCTGTGCTGCCTTCGTGCGTGCATGCGTGCTGCAGGGACGTGCGTGCGTGCGTGCTGCTGCGACGTGCGTGCGTGCGGCTGCAGCGGCTGCTGTGTGCGTTCGTGCTGCTGCTGCGTCTGCGGTGCGTTGGTGCAGCTGCGTGCGTTCCTGCTTGCTGCTGCTGCGTCTGTGCTGCGCTGCGCTGCGCGCGTCCGTGCTGCTGTATCGGTCGTGACCGGTCCGTCCGTGCGTGCTTGCTGCTGCCTCGGTCGCCCACGGTCCGTTTCCTCGATTTCGGACGTTTATACCCAGGAGGTGGGAAACAATGGTCGGCACCAACTCCTACCATGTTGTGGTGCTACGCCGTCGGTCCGGTCGGCCGCCACGGTCGCCCACGGTCCGTTTCCTCGATTTCGGACGTCTATACCCAGGAGGTGGGAAACAATGGTCGGCACCAACCCCTACATTGTTGTGGCGTTGGGATGTCGGTCAGGTCGGTGCACGGTCTGTCCCGTGCTTGCTGCTGCCTCTTCCGTGTGCATTCTGTGTGTGCG
>NZ_JABGCG010000264.1 GCF_019799925.1 Blastococcus sp. CPCC 205250
GAAAGAATCTCCTCAAGTGTTTCTTTACAACCAAGCTCTTGGTGCATCATGCAATCATCTTCCAAGTATCTAGCATGAGTGCTGATAAGCACCTTTTGCTCCTTTGGATGATAAAAGATGCCACCTCTTGTTCCCTTAGGATACCCAATGAAGTGGCACATTTCGGATCTGGGTTCTAGCTTGGTAGCTTTATCATTCAGTACATAGGCTGGACAACCCCAAATGTGGATATGTCTTAAACTAGGTTTTCGACCTGTCCACATTTCTTGCGGTGTCCTAGGTACTGACTTAGATGGTACCAGATTTAAAATGTAGGCTGCTGCTTCTAGGGCATAACCCCAAAAAGATATGGGTAGAGTTGCATGACTCATCATGGACCTTACCATATCAAGAAGGGTACGGTTTCTTCTCTCTGCTACACCATTTTGCTGGGGTGTACCCGGTGCAGACAACTGAGACACAATCCCATGTTGTGTGAGGTACTCCTTGAACTCACCTAGGAGGTACTCGCCACCTCGATCAGATCGAAGAGCTTTGACATGTTTCCCTAGTTGTAACTCCGCCTCAGCCTTGAAT
>NZ_JABGCG010000265.1 GCF_019799925.1 Blastococcus sp. CPCC 205250
CCAACTCGGTAACGTTCTTCTCTCGAACGAACTTCTTCCGAGTCCGTGAAATCTCATCCATTTCAGATTTGATTTTACCGGATGGCTGCAAAAACATCTCATTGAAGAAATCACCGCTTGGAAAGCTCTTGGTCTCAGTCCATTTGTTGCCCAAAGCAATGACTTCATCAACGAAAGCCTTGGCACTTGCAATGTCCAGACCGACCTCTGCGCTATCAGCCAGGATGTCCTGTACGTGCTTGACCATGCCAAAGCCAGCCTCCAAATGGCCAGAAGAGAGAGTTTCAACCCATGAGCTCAGCACACTCTTCAACACCTTCTTTGCATATTGAAGGGATGGCCCGGATGAAGATTCACTACGGTCTGTCGGCTGACTCCCTATGTCGTGCTTTGCCGGAGGAGTAATCATTAAGCTCTTCCCAATCGAAGACATCGGAGAGGGAATTTTCATCTCTGCTGCACCAAAACTGGCAGAGGAAGTTCCTACTTCTGGATCAGCTGCTGGCATTTCCCGCTCTGGCCCTGAGGAAGACCGAGAAACTTCTCCTGTTGCATCACAACCTGCCGGCAGAAACA
>NZ_JABGCG010000266.1 GCF_019799925.1 Blastococcus sp. CPCC 205250
GACAGGATCTGGACACGGTCCTTAGCCTGTCGTAGCGAAGCCTTGAATTTGGCAAGCTCAGCCCCCGTTGAGATGAAGGGCCGAGTTGCAGGGATGCGGGCCTCGAGAGGCTCTCGCCGAGGCTTGACAACGCACGATTTGATCCTGGGCCTATAGGAATAGGCAGGTTCGTGCTGGGTGGTTTGCTTTTGGTGGAGGGCAGGTTTCTCCTCTTTCATGTGGGAGAGGGGGTAGAACCTGTTCTCCTTGAGCGGGGCCAGGTATGCTGGCCTTGCAGCTCTTTGAGACCTTCTTTGCTTGGGCGAAGGTCTTGGAGACCAAGTCTTGGGGCAGACCTGGTTCTTTGCAGGCTGAGGCCTCGCGGGTTTGCCACGGGCTTCAGGTTTCTTGGCGGTCGCCCTTGGTGTCACGGCGGTGACACGCTCGTGGGCGGTTCTCTGCTTCTTGGCAGGGATGGTTTCTTCAGTGGGAAGTGGGAATGGTCCCAGTGACCCAAAGACAATTGACCGGGGAGTGGAGGTCGACCCGGTGTTTTGCCCTTTGCCGGTGGAAGTGACGCTCCGGCAACTGGCAAG
>NZ_JABGCG010000026.1 GCF_019799925.1 Blastococcus sp. CPCC 205250
GAATTTCTTGTCTTCTTTAGAAGTAGAAATCTTATTTGATGAATTCATGCAAAAATGAATTTGGTTTGAGGTTGAAAAATTAAAGTTTATATATATATTGATTTTTTTTTATTTCAATTCATACCTGTTTTAGTATATAAATTCTAATTAAATGTAGAAAAATTATTTTTGAGCATAGTTTGTTGGAATGATCTCATAACTCCTAGATTTATCTTCAATAAAATTTTTATGAAGAAATATTGCAATCTACTATTTTTCTTTGATTTTAGAAGTGATTGTTATACAACGGGTAATCGCACTGTTTTATGTTCTGATTTGGATTTAAAATTGGAGGATGCTCCACTTATCCTAAAATTATGAAAATTTGTGGGGATGTTCATACGTGAATCTAGTTTATATCTGGAAAATTTCACATTTTAATTCGAAGTAATGAATTTTTAAAAATTCAAATACTATTACTGGGTTGAGAAAATTTATATATTTCCAGCTTTTGCTTTAAGATGTTAAAATATTATTTTAGCACAAGAAAATACTTTTCTTTGAAGTAATTTGAGTTTATGTATTACATTGACAAGAAAATGGATTTATTTTCATTTGAGTAACCATTACATGGTATATATATATACACATATATATTAATATATATATGGATGTTAATGGTATTTTGTGAAATTATTGAATTGGAGTTTTTGTACAATTAAAGGTACCTAAACTAATTTGTTGAGACATCGGTGGAAAAAGTGGATACTGTGGACTTAAAATAAAACCCTAAGGATGTACATATCACTTAGGTTGATTTTTGTGGAAATTTTTCATAAATAAAAATCTGTGATATTATATATTATGAAATGAGAGGTGATTATCTTGATTATTTTGAAATCAAGTATGAGATAGTAATAAAGATTATTAACATGTTGCTATTGTTTATTATGAAAATCATAATGTATACGGTGCATGTTAACTATTATGCATAAAATATATGCATGTGATATTTGCCATACTTATTGCACAATAGATTGGCATATGGTATGTGGTTGTGAAATTTTGGAAATGTATGCATAAATAGTCATACATGAATTGTTGATATGAGATGTATGCCATATATAATGCATTGAATAATTGCATCTGGCATGAGACACGGTTACATGTGAAATATATTGCATAGAAAAATCATATGCATTGGTGATTATTTATGTAACTGTGGAAACGAGGTGTTGAGAGACCACCGATGGACAAAAGATCCTGGAAACAGTTAGTGCACTAATATATCACCCTTGCTAAAAACAGCAAGTCAATGTGTGACAGTCATGGTGGTGACTGGGTGATATACATTCCCTAGCAACTGGGGGCGAAGGGATGCTGTTGTGGTAGGATGGTGTGTACCCGGTGGGGTAGCCATCCCGGATGGTTGTGAACCCTAAAATGAGGTGGCCATCTGTTGTGAAAAATAAAAATGGTGAATCTTAAAATAAGGTTACCATCAGAGTACTGATATTTGTTTTGCAGGAATGACCTGACAGAGAAGATGGCAGAAATAACTGCATGAGCATTACATTGAATATCTGTCATATGCATAAAACATGCATATAGTAAATGATTACTTTTTACTAAAATGAGATGAATATATCCTGCAATATATATATATGTAAATGGATATTATCTGTGATGTTGATTGATGGATTTAAATCCTGATGTTTCTTTTGAAATCGTTATGTAATATTTGAGGTTTACGAACCTTACTGAGCAATAGTGGTTTTTGCTCACCCCGTTTATTTCCCCCCCCCCCCCAGGTACATCATCTCAGTAACTTGGGAAAAAGATTTGGAAATTTCTGAGGATGGGCATGACAGTGTTACTCTATTCGTTAATACTCATCTCGAGTATGGATATGTAGTTGTTTCGGGTACCTTACGGGACTGTACTCATGATACAAACTAGTACTCAGCGCTATCTTTAATTTTTGAGATGTTGTAAATTTTTTTAAAGTCTTCCGCAAGCGTATTTTTGAAAAGTTGTTTAAGCTCAATAAGCTTTAAATGGAATTATTGAAAAGATAAGCGCTTGGTATTTTGTTTCACTGTGGCATTTCCGCATAGGGGTTACCCTGTGTGGGGTGTTACAAGTTTTGGTATCAGAGCTTTTGGTTGTTAAGTGAGTACTAGTCACGAAAGAGAAACACTGTCCATGAATAGGTTACTGAGTTGTGGTATTTGTAACTTCAGGTTTGGACTGAGATGTCTAATCCTAAGGGGGAGGCGAATTCACTTTAGTAGGTGATGATTTAGAGCCCTTTGATCCTGTAAAGTAGAGTTATAGTAACTTTACTTGGATTGAGATTAGGGCTGACGTATGTGTGTACATGTATATATATATGTGTGTTTATATATATATGTATGATGTTTGTGTATGAATATTTGTATGAATATGAGAAAT
>NZ_JABGCG010000002.1 GCF_019799925.1 Blastococcus sp. CPCC 205250
CGTGGCGAAGCAGTACTGCGGCTCGCCCTTCAGGCACGCACGGCACTGCCCGCACACCGCCCGCCAGTTCAGCACCACGAAATCACCGACGGCGACATTGGTGACCCCCTCCCCCACCGCCGCCACCGTGCCCGCGGCCTCGTGACCCAGCAGGAACGGGAACTCGTCGTTGATCCCACCCTCCCGGTAGTGCAGATCGGTGTGGCACACCCCGCACGCCTGCACGTCCACCACCGCCTCACCCGGACCCGGGTCCGGCACCAGGATCGTCTCGATGCTGACCGGGGCACCCTTGCTGCGGGCGACGACGCCCTTCACCTCGTAGGACATGCCGGGAGCCTAGGCGTCCGGGCAGGGGCCGCCCACCGCGCGCGTCCGTCCAGTGGGAGCGGGCCCCGGTGGTGCGCGACCGGGTGGCGCACCCCGCTTCGACAGGCGGGGTGCGGGCGGCGGACGTAGCGTCCCTGGCGGCCCGTGACCCGCGTCACCGGCCCGCGCAGCCCGGCCCCCGGGCCCGATCGGTGGAGGTCCGTCCGTGGCAGTGCCGAGCTTCCTCGCCCGCGAGCGCATCGTGGCGCGCCCGGGCTTCAACCGCTGGCTGGTCCCGCCGGCAGCGCTCGCCGTCCACCTGTGCATCGGCCAGGCCTACGCCACAAGCGTCTACAAGACCGCGCTCGTCGAGGACTTCCAGGTCAGCCAGACGGCCATCGGCATCGTCTTCTCCATCGCGATCGTCATGCTCGGCCTGTCGGCCGCGGTCTTCGGCACGTGGGTGGACCGCAACGGCCCCCGGGCGGCGATGTTCGTCTCGGCCATCTGCTGGTCGACCGGGTTCCTCGTCGGCTCGCTCGGGATCGCCACCGACCAGCTCTGGCTGCTGTACCTGGGCTACGGCGTCATCGGCGGCATCGGCCTGGGCATCGGCTACATCTCGCCGGTGTCCACGCTGATCAAGTGGTTCCCCGACCGGCCGGGGCTGGCGACCGGCATGGCGATCATGGGCTTCGGCGGCGGCGCGCTCATCGCCTCCCCGCTGTCCCGGCAGCTGATGGACCTGTACGACCCCGACTACGACGGCACGGCCGGCACGGTCCCCGGCGGCAACGCCGTCGCGCTGCTCTTCCTCACCCTCGGCCTGGTCTACCTGGTCTTCATGCTGTTCGGCGCCACGATCATCCGGGTGCCCGCCGAGGGCTGGAAGCCCGACGGCTGGGACCCGTCGAGCGTGAAGCAGAAGGCGCTGGTCACCACCGAGAGCGTCTCGGCGGCGAACGCGATCAAGACCCCGCAGTTCTGGCTGCTGTGGGTGGTGCTGTTCTGCAACGTCACCGCGGGGATCGGCATCCTCGAGCAGGCCAGCCCGATGATCCAGGACTTCTTCCGCGACGACGACGGCAACTCCAGCGTCGCGCTGGCCGCAGCGACCGGCTTCGTCGGCGTCCTGTCGCTGTTCAACATGGCCGGCCGGTTCGTCTGGTCCTCGACGTCGGACTTCCTCGGCCGCAAGCCCAACTACATGATCTACCTGGGCGTCGGCCTGCTGCTCTACGTCGGCCTGGCCACCGTCGGCAGCAGCGCCACCTGGCTGTTCGTCCTGCTCGCCGCGGTGATCATCTCCTTCTACGGCGGCGGGTTCGCCACGGTCCCGGCGTACCTTCGCGACCTGTTCGGCACCTTCCAGGTGGGCGCCATCCACGGCCGGCTGCTCACCGCCTGGTCGGCCGCCGGCGTCGCGGGCCCGCTGATCGTCAACGGCGTGCTCGACACCCAGGGCGAGCCGGGCACCCTGCAGGCGGGCAACTACCGGCCGGCCCTGTTCATCATGGTCGGCCTGCTGGCGATCGGGTTCGTGGCGAACCTGCTGGTGAAGCCGGTCGCCGCGAAGTGGCACGAGCCGAAGTCCCCCACCGGCGCCGCGGGCGCCCCGACCCCCGAGCGGAGCGCCGCCCGATGAGCTCCTCCCTGCAGTCCCAGGACGGGCAGCGGCCCACGCACACGCCCACCGGGCTCATCGCCTTCGCCTGGACCCTGGTCGGCGTCCCGCTGGCCTACGGGCTCTACCAGACCGTGAAGACCGCGGTCACCCTGTTCACCGGGGGCTGAGCACCGGTCCGCCGTCGTCCCTCCCCCGGCCGGCCCGGCGGGCCCAGGCCCGGCCCGGGCCGGCGGCTCAGGAGTGGCGCTGCCGGATCCGGGGATCGGCGAGCGCCGCGGCCACGCAGGAACCGATCCGGCCCTCCCGGTCGTACATCCACGCGGTGCCGACCCCCACGCCGTCGGCCCCGACGTGGCCGGTGGCCTCCACGCCGATCCACTCCCCGACCGGGTCCCGCGCGAGGTACATCGTCAGGTCGGCGTTGATGAACGCCAGACCGCCGCGGGCGGAGTTGGCGACCGGGTTGGCGAAGTCGGCCATGAGGGCCGCGCGCAGGGCCGGCGTGAGCGGCTGTCCGGCCACGAACTCGACGCGCTCGCGCAGCCAGACCCGGCCACGCGCGCCGTTCCAGTCGCCGACCGGCCGGATCTCGAACGACATCGAGCCGCCGGTGGCCCCCTCGATCGCCTCGGGCGGTGGCACGTCCCACGGCTCGGGTGCCCAGGGCTCGCCGTCGGGGTGCTCGGAGCGGCGCAGCAGCAGGGCGGAGCCGCGGGCCACCTCGACGTCGCCGTCGAGCACGCCCACGTCGACGGCCCGCAGCCGTCGGCCGTCCCGCACCCGGCGGGCGAGCACCCGCAGCGGGCGCATCGGCACCGGGCGGACCATGTCGACGGTCAGCCGGGCCAGCTGCAGGTCCGGGTCGGCGTCGTCGCGCTCGACGCCCCAGGCCACGAGCCCGCCGACGTGGTGTCCGTTGACCATGTCGTCCGACCAGGGACTGCGTGCGGACGCGGTCGGCACCAACCGGTCGCCGTCCGGCGTGAACGACGCCTCCATGACACCTCCACCTGACCGCGGGCCGACCCCGCGGTTCTACACCGGGCGCTCCGGGGCTCCCGCACCGGGCGGAGGCGCAGGGCACCCCGGCTGGGGCGCCGCGCCTCCCGTTCCCGCGGCTCGGGCGGCCCGGTCGGCGAACTCGGCGAAGGCCCGGCCGAGCGCGGGCGGACCGACCACCTCCACGTCGGCGTCGAAGCGGGCCAGCGCCCCGACCAGGCCCGCCCAGGACCACGACCCCATCCGCACCCGGCAGCGCCCCGGTCCCAGGGACTCGACGGTGGCGTCGCCGGCGAAGGGCGCGACGTCCGCGGCGGGCCGGTCGAGCACGACCTCCCCCACGCACGGCCACCGGTCCCCCTGCACCGACCCCCGGAACCTGTCCTCGAGGAAGCGGACGACGTCTCCTCCCGGGACCTCTCGCCGGGCGAAGCGCGGACCGTTCGGGCTGCGCAGCGCCATCCGGTCGGCCCGGTAGACGCGCCACTCCTCCCGGCGGGACTCCCAGGCGACGACGTACCAGCGGCCCCCACGGGCCACCAGGTGGTGGGGCTGCGCCTGTCGCGGCGGCCGGGCGTCGTCCCCGAGGTCCTCGCCGGACGTCCGGTAGTCGAAGCGCAGCTCCTCGCGGGCGCGGACCGCGGCGCCGACCGCCAGCAGCACAGCCGGGTCCACCGACGCCGGCGGACCGCCGCGGGCCACGGCCGTCACGTCGACGGCGCCGATGCGGTGCCGCAGCCGCTGGGGCATCACCTGACGCAGTGTGGCGAGCGCGCGAGCGGCCGCCTCCTCGATGCCGGCACCGGTCGTGGCCGCGGTGGCGAGCGCCACCGCGATGGCGACCGCCTGCTCGTCGTCGAACAGCAGCGGCGGGAGCTCCGCGCCGGCCTCGAGGCGGTAGCCGCCGTCGGGACCCTTGGTGGCTCGGATCGGGTAGCCGAGCTCGCGGAGTCGTCCGACGTCACGGCGCACGGTCCGGTCGCTGACCTCGAGCCGGTCGGCCAACGAAGCGCCCGGCCAGTCGCGCCGCGCCTGTAGCAGCGACAGCAGCCTGAGCAGCCGGCGGGAGGTCGTCGGCGCGGAGGTCGTCGGCACGAACGGCATCCTGCCCGCAGTAGCGGACGAACCCTGTCCGCTACTGCTGGGAGCTTCGTCCCGACGCCGGGAGGTCCGGCAGCGAGAGCGAGGAGTTCCCCATGACCGTGCAGGCCACCACCCACCTCAACTTCACCGGACAGGCCCGGGAGGCCCTGGAGTTCTACGGCTCGGTCTTCGGCGGCCAGGTCGTCGTCGTGACCTACGCGGACGCGGGCATGCCCCCTGACCTGCCGGGGGCGGACCGGGTCGTCTTCGGCCAGGTCGTGACG
Source organism: Blastococcus sp. CPCC 205250 (assembly GCF_019799925.1). Taxonomy (GTDB): domain Bacteria; phylum Actinomycetota; class Actinomycetes; order Mycobacteriales; family Geodermatophilaceae; genus Trujillonella. The sequence continues at coordinate 4,303 of NZ_JABGCG010000002.1, forward strand.
CCGGGCGGGTTCGGGGTCATGGCCTACGACGTGCCCGGGACGCCGGGGAACGGCCTCGCCGGGGCCGCCGGGTCCACGCGTCGCGAAGACTTCCTGACGCTGACCGACCAGCCCTTCTTCGTGTCGGTCCGAGGCGGGACCGTCGACGAGGTCGGCGCTCTCTGGGAGCGGCTCGCGGTCGGTGCCGAGGTGCTCGACGCCTACGGTCCCTCGCAGTGGGCGCCGGCCTCGGGCATGCTCACCGACCGGTTCGGCGTGACCTGGGTCCTGGACGTCGCCGCGCCGTACGCCGACTGAGCGCCTGGGGAGGTGGCCGCGTTGGCCGGCCACCTCCTCAGCGCAGGGGGCGCAGCGGCAGGTGCTCGCTCAGGTCGGCACGGTTGCCGCTGGCGCTGACCCGGCCCTCGGCCAGCGCCTCGGCCCACGTCGTGGCGCCGGTGGCCAGCCGCAGCCAGGTGGCCGCGTCGGTCTCGATGACGTTGGGCGGGGTGCCGCGGGTGTGCCGCGGCCCGGGCACCAGCTGGACGGCGACGTGCGGCGGCACCCGCAGCTCCACCGACCGCCCCGGCACCTGCTGGGCCAGCCAGCGGGTGCTGGTCTTCACCGCCGCGCCGAGCACCGCCCGCGGGGGCTGCTCGGCCTCGCCGGCGAGCCAGGGGCGGACCGCGTCGACGGCGGCGCGCAGCTCCTCGGCGGGGATGGGTGCGGTGCCCGGCATCAGCTGGTCGGGACGGTCCCCGCCGGGACGCTGCCCACGGTCACCTCGGGGCTGCCGAAGAGCGCCGGCAGGGTCGCCGTCCACGCCGCGCGCACCTCCGCGAGCGGGAGGTCGGGCAGCCCGTCGACGACGAGCGCGTCGCCGCCCGTCGTCCCCAGCTCGGTGACCGGCACGCCGGCCCACTCCGCGGTGGCACGCACGGCCTCCGGGTCGGTGGTCGTGACCACGGCGCGGGCCGCCGACTCGCTGAACAGCGCGACGAACGGGTCGCCGTCGAGGGCGAGCCGGGCGCCGACGCCGTAGCGCAGGGCGGACTCGGCGAGGGCCTGGGCCAGTCCGCCGTCGGCCAGGTCGTGCGCCGAGGTCACCTGGCCCTCGCGGGCGAGCGCGGCGAGCAGCTCGCCCAGGGCGCGCTCGGCGGCCAGGTCGACCACCGGCGGCCGGCCGCCCAGGTGGCCGTGCACGACCGACGCCCAGGCGGACCCGCCGAGCTCCTCACGGGTGGCGCCCAGCAGCAGGACGGTCTCCCCCGCGGCGCGCCAGCCGGTGGGCACGCGGCGGCGCACGTCGTCGTGCACGCCCAGCACGCCGATGACCGGCGTCGGGTTGATCGCGACGTCGCCGGTCTGGTTGTAGAGGCTGACGTTGCCGCCGGTCACCGGCAGGCCCAGCTCGCGGCAGGCGTCGGCGAGACCGCGGACGGCCTCGGCGAACTGCCACATCACCTCGGGGTTCTCCGGGGAGCCGAAGTTCAGGCAGTTGGTGACCGCCAGCGGGGCGGCGCCGGAGACGGCCACGTTGCGGTAGGCCTCGGCGAGGTTCAGCTGGGCGCCGGCGTAGGGGTCGAGCCGGGCGAAGCGGGCGTTGCCGTCCAGCGCGAGCGCGATGCCGCGGTGCGTGTGCTCGTCGATGCGGACCACACCGGCGTCCTCCGGCTGGGCGAGCACCGTGTTGCCGCGGACGTAGCGGTCGTACTGCTCGGTGACCCAGGTCTTGTCGGCGCCGTCGGGGCTGGCGACGACGGCCAGCCAGTGCGCCTGCAGCTCCTCGGGCGTGGCCGGACGCGGCAGCCGGGCCGCGTCGTCGGCCTGCAGCGCGTCGAGGTCGGCGGGGCGGGCCATGGGCCGCTCGTAGACCGGGCCCTCGTGGGCGACCGTGCGCGGCGGGACGTCGACGATGCGCTCGCCGTGCCAGTCGACGGTGAGCCGGTCGCCGTCGGTGACCTCACCGATGACGGCGGCCAGCACGTCCCACCTGCGGCACACGGCGAGGAAGGCGTCGACCTTGGCCGGCTCGACGATCGCGCACATGCGCTCCTGCGACTCGCTCATCAGGATCTCGGCCGGGGTGAGCGTGCTGTCGCGCAGCGGCACCCGGTCGAGGTCGACGTGCATGCCGCCGGTGCCGGCGCTGGCGAGCTCGGAGGTGGCGCAGGACAGCCCCGCGCCGCCGAGGTCCTGGATGCCGGTGACGAGGTCGGCGGCGAAGATCTCCAGGCACGCCTCGATGAGCAGCTTCTCGGTGAACGGGTCCCCGACCTGGACGGCGGGCCGCTTGGCGGGGCCGGTCTCGTCGAAGGTCTCCGACGCCAGCACGCTCACGCCGCCGATGCCGTCGCCGCCGGTGCGGGCGCCGAACAGGACCACCTTGTTGCCGACGCCCTCGGCCTTGGCCAGGTGCACGTCCTCGTGCCGCATGACGCCTACGCACAGGGCGTTGACCAGCGGGTTGCCCGCGTAGCACTCGTCGAACAGCAGCTCGCCGCCGATGTTGGGCAGGCCGAGGCAGTTCCCGTAGCCGCCGACCCCGGCCACGACCCCGGGCAGCACGCGGGCGGTGTCGGGGGCGTCGGCGCGGCCGAACCGCAGCGAGTCCATGACGGCGATCGGCCGGGCGCCCATGGTGAGGATGTCGCGGACGATGCCGCCGACGCCCGTGGCCGCGCCCTGGTAGGGCTCCACGTAGCTGGGGTGGTTGTGCGACTCGACCTTGAAGGTGACCGCGTAGCCGTCGCCGACGTCGACCACGCCGGCGTTCTCGCCGATGCCCACCAGCAGCGCCTCGCTGCGGGGCAGGTCGCCGAAGCGGCGCAGGTGCACCTTCGAGCTCTTGTAGGAGCAGTGCTCGCTCCACATGACCGAGTACATGGCCAGCTCGGCGGTGGTGGGCCGGCGGCCGAGGATCTCGCGGATGCGGGCGTACTCGTCGGCCTCGAGGCCGAGCTCGGCGTAGGGCTGCTCGTCGTCGGGGGACTGGGCCGCCCGCTCGACGGTGTCCAGGGGGCTCACGCTGCGACGACCGCCTTCAGGACGCTGGTGAAGAAGCCGAGGCCGTCGGTGCTCGGGCCGGTGAGGTCCTCGACGGCGTGCTCGGGGTGCGGCATGAGGCCGACGACGCGGCCGTTCTCGCTGGTCACGCCGGCGATGTCGTTGAGGCTGCCGTTGGGGTTGCCCCCGACGTAGCGGACGGCGACCCGGCCCTCCCCCTCGAGCCGCTCGAGGTCGGCCGGCGCGGCCACGTAGCGGCCCTCGCCGTTCTTGACCGGGACGACGATCGTCTGGCCGGCGTCGTAGTCCGCCGTCCACGCCGTGTCCGCGCGCTCGACGCGCAGCTGCTGGTCGCGGTTGCGGAAGTGCAGGTGCGCGTTGCGGTGCAGTGCGCCGGGGAGCAGGCCGGCCTCGCAGAGCACCTGGAAGCCGTTGCAGATGCCGAGCACGGGCAGGCCCTCGCGGGCGGCCGCGACGACGTCCTGCATCAGCGGCGAGCGGGCAGCGATGGCCCCGGCCCGTAGGTAGTCGCCGTAGGAGAAGCCGCCGGGGAGGACGACGGCGTCGACGTCCTTGAGGTCGTGGTCGCCGTGCCACAGCGCGACGGGGTCGCCGCCGGCCAGGCGCACCGCGCGAGCGGCGTCGACGTCGTCCAGGGAGCCCGGGAAGGTGATGACACCGATGCGCAAGGGGAGGTCCTCAGTCGGTCGGGAGGTGCAGCTCGACGTCCTCGATGACGGGGTTGGCCAGCAGCGTCTCGGCGATCTGCCGGAGCTCCGCCTCGTCGGGGGTGCCCTCGACGTCGAGGACGAAGTGCTTGCCCTGGCGGACGCTGGTCACCCCGCTGTGGCCCAGCCGGCCGAGGGCGCCGAGCACCGCCTGCCCCTGGGGGTCGGAGATCTCCGGCTTGAGGACGACGTCGACGACCACCCGCGGCACGGCACCAGGCTACCGGTCGCCCCGCGCGGGCCCCGGCGCCCCCCGGGAGCCACCGGCCCGTTCCGGAACGCCGCCCCGCTGCCCTCGCACCCGCGCCCCCCTCAAGCCCCCCGAACGCCCTCGCCCGACCACCCATCCGGCGAGTCACGCGATGTCGTGGCCATCACCGCCTGATGACCACGAGTACGCAGGACTGGCACCTCCCGGGCCGTGCGATCAATGACCGAGTGCCGCGCGGATCGCCGCGACGACCGCCTCGGGACGGCCGAGGACGTCGGCCGAGGAGAACCGCAGGACCGTCCAGCCCGCGAGGACGAGTCCGTTCTGCCGGCGGAGGTCGTTGACGAACACCCGCCGCTCGCGGTGCACCTCGCCGTCGAACTCGACGAGCAGCCGCTGGTCCGGCCACGCCATGTCGGCCTCCCCGAGGAACCGGCCCGAGGCATCCCGGACGACGTGCTGGAGGTCCGGGCCCGGCACTCCCCGCTCGTGCAACAGCCAGCGCAGCACCGACTCCATCGGTGACCCCGCCCGTCGATCGGCGACCGGGAGGACCCGACGGGCCGTGCGAACACCTCGGGTGCCGGGCGCGCCGACCAGCATCCGCTCGCACCAGGCGACCGGGTAGCCGCGAGCCAGCATCTGGTCGGTCACGGCGAGCAGCGCGGCGGGCGGGAGGCACGCCGCCAGGTCGAGCCATGTCCGCCCCGGCGACGTGCAGGGGAAACCGCCGCGACGGAACACCTGCGCAGGAGGGACCAGGGACACGTGGACCCGCCGGTCGGCGCGGTGGCGGATCCGTGTGGGCGGCGGCACCGTGAGGTGGATCCGGTCGTCCGGGCGCTGCAGCGGGATCTCGAGACCCCAGAGGTCCGCCGCCGTCCGGTGGCTCAGCACCGCCCCCGCCGGCGCGCCGAGCAGCACCGCGGCGACGCGCTGACGGACGTCGCCGGTCCCGCCCCGCGGCAGGTACGTGTCGCGGGAGGTCCTGACCACGTCCCGGTGACGGAGGTGCCAATCCGTGACGCCCGAGCGTCGGGCCAGCTGCCGGGTGGTGGGTCGGTCGATCCGGGAGGGGACGGGAGGGGTCGGCACGCGGTGAGGGTGGAGCAGGAGCGCATGCCGTCGCTGCCGTCGTCCACAGGGCCTGCCGAGTCCTGCACACTCGTGGTGATCGGCGGCCGATGGCCACGAGTGTGCAGGACTCGGCGCGTTCCCCGCCCGGGAGGCGCCGCGGCCGCACATCACCGGCGGAACGCTCAGGCGAACGGGCGGCCGGTGAGCTTCTCGTAGGCGGTCACGTAGCGCTCGCGGGTGGCCTCGACGACGTCGGCCGGCAGCTCCGGCGGCGGCGAGACGCGGTCCCAGCCCGACGACGTGAGCCAGTCGCGCACGAACTGCTTGTCGTAGGAGGGCTGCGCCGCACCCGGCGACCAGGTGATCTCCGGCCAGAAGCGCGACGAGTCGGGCGTGAGCACCTCGTCCCCGAGCGTCAACCCGCCCTCGGCCGAGAGCCCGAACTCGAACTTCGTGTCGGCCAGCACGATGCCCGCCTCGAGCGCGATCTCCGCGCCCCGCGCGTACAGCGCCAGGGTGAGCTCCCGCAGCTCCTCGGCCCGCGCGGCGCCCACCAGCCCGACGACGGCGGCGAAGTCGATCGCCTCGTCGTGCTCGCCGACCTCGGCCTTGGTGGAGGGCGTGAACACCGGCGAGGGCAGCCGCGAGCCCTCGACCAGTCCCGCGGGCAGCGGGACGTCGCGGATCGAGCCGGTCCGCTGGTACTCCACCGTCCCGGAGCCGGACAGGTAGCCGCGGGCCACGCACTCCACCGGGAGCATGGAGAGCCGCCGCACGAGCATCCCCCGGCCGGCCGCCTCGGCGGGCACGTCCGTGGCCGACAGCAGGTGGTGCCCGGCGCCGAACGAGTCCAGCACCGGGGTCAGCTGCTCGAACCACCACACGCTCAGCGCGGTCAGCACCCGCCCCTTGTCCGGGATCGGCGTGGGCAGCACGTGGTCGTAGGCGGAGATCCGGTCCGACGCCACGAGCAGCAACTGGTCGGAACCCGCGTCATAGACCTCGCGCACCTTGCCCCGGGCGACGAGCGGCAGGTCCAGGGTCACGACAGCGCGGCGACGCGGTCGAACAGCGGACCCAGCTGCTCGACGTACCGCTCCGGCCGGCAGATCTCGTCCAGCCGGGCCTCGTCGAGGGTCACCCCGGCCGCGCCGGCGCGGGCGCGCAGGGTGTCCCGGAACGGCGTGCCGGTGTTCCAGGTCTCCATCGCCGCGCCCTGCACCAGCGCGTAGGCGTCCTCGCGGGAGAGCCCGCTCTCGACGACCTCGAGCAGCACCGACGACGTGTAGATCAGCCCGCCGGTCAGGTCGAGGTTGGCCCGCATCCGGTCCGCGTCGACGACCAGGTTCTCCACCAGCCCGGTGGTGAGGTGCAGCAGGTAGTCGGTGGTGATCGCCGCGTCGGGGAGGAAGACCCGTTCGGTCGAGGAGTGCGAGATGTCCCGCTCGTGCCACAGCGGGATGCCCTCCATCACCGGGACGACGGCGGCGCGGACGACCCGCGCGAGACCCGCGATCCGCTCCGACCGGATGGGGTTCTTCTTGTGCGGCATCGCGCTGGAGCCCTTCTGGCCCGAGCCGAAGGCCTCCGACAGCTCCCGCACCTCGGTGCGCTGGCCGTGCCGGACCTCGAGCGCGACGGTCTCGCAGACCGTGGCGATGATCGCCAGCGCAGCCACCCACTCGCTGATCGAGTCGCGCAGCACCACCTGGGTCGAGGCGTCGGCCGCCTGCAGCCCCAGCGCCTCGGCGACCGTGCCCTCGACCGCGGGGTCGATCAGCGAGTACGTGCCGACCGCGCCGGAGATCGCCACGACGCCGACCCGCTCGCGCGCGGCCCGCAGCCGGTCCCGGGAGCGCGCCGCGGCGAAGGCGATGTCGGCCACCCGGTGACCCCACACGACGGGCTCGGCGTGCACGCCGTGGGTGCGGCCTACCTTGATCGTGGCCCGGTGGGCCAACGCGTGGTCGCGGAGGGCGGCCACGAGCCGGTCCATGCGGGCCAGCAGCAGGTCGGTGGCCTCGGTGAGCTGTACCGCCAGCGCGGTGTCCAGCAGGTCCGACGACGTCATGCCGTGGTGCACGTAGGCCGCGGCCGACCGCGGCTCGGTGTTGTCGGCCCAGGCGGAGAGGAACGCGATGACGTCGTGCTGGGTCGTCTCCTCGATCTCGGCGACCCGCTCCGGCGTCGGCGGCGGCGCGTTGCGCACCGGATCGACGACGTCGGCCGGGACGCGACCGGCGGCCGCGTGGGCCTCGAGCACCAGCGTCTCCACCCGGCACCAGAGCTCGTACTTGTGCTCGTCGCTCCAGACCCGGCCCATCTCGGGCAGCGTGTAGCGGTCGATCATGCGGGTACCCGGGCGTTCCGGTCAGCTCGTCGCAGCACAACACCAGTCTCCCGCAGCGCTAGCGTGATCATGGACGCCCCCTACCAGCCGCCGGGAGAACTCGATGCTGCGACGTGCCACCGAGCTCGTCGGCCGGGCCCGCGAGCGGATCCGCGCCGCCGCCGAGGCCGACCCCCACGGCTGGCACGGCCGGGACGAGGACCGCTCGATCCTCGTGTACGAGGACGAGGAGGAGCACGCCCCCGACGGGGGCCTGGACTCCGCGCCGGACGGCGTCCCCACCGGCGCGTCCCGTCCCCCGCTGGGCAGTCCGGAGCCCGGTGCCCCCGACCTGGACGGCGCCGTCGGCCCCGGCGGGGTGAGCGGCCCGCCGACGGGCGGCTCCTCGCGCCGCCGTGCCGCGCGGCGCCCGATCGGCGACGACAGCGTGCCCAGTGCGCTGCGTACGGCGGCGGCGTGGTCGTGGCGGCTGATCGTGGTGCTGGTCGGCCTGTACGTGCTGATCTCGGCTGCGGCCTACGTCGCGGTCGTCGTCGTCCCGGTCATCGTGGCGCTGCTCCTGGCGGCGCTGCTCCAGCCCGGTGCCGCCTCCCTGGTGCGGCACGGCTGGCCACGGTCGCTGGGCGCCTTCGCCATGCTGCTGGTCGGCCTCGGCGTCGTCGCCGGGATCATCACGCTGGTCGTGGAGCGGTTCATCGACGGCTTCGCGGACCTCTCCACGCAGGTCACCGCGGGCCTCGAGAAGGTCCGCGACTACATCGTCGACACCTTCCCGGTGACCGAGCGGCAGCTGGACCAGGCGCTGGACCAGGCCCGGGACTTCTTCGCCGGCAACCAGGAGCAGATCGCCTCCGGGGCCATCGACACGGCGGCGACGGTCGGCGAGGTCTTCACCGGCATCGTCCTCGCGCTGTTCACGCTCTTCTTCTTCCTCAAGGACGGCCGCTCCATCTGGCTGTGGCTGGTCGGGCTGCTCCCCGCCGACGCCCGCGCGTACACCGACGAGGCCGCCCGCCGGGCCTGGCGCACGCTGATCTCCTACGTCCGCGCCACCGTCGTCGTCGCCCTGGTCGATGCGGTCGGCATCGGCATCGGCCTGGCGGTGCTGCAGGTGCCGCTGGTGATCCCGCTGGCGGCGCTGGTGTTCCTGGGCGCGTTCATCCCGATCATCGGCTCGTTCCTGGCCGGCTCGGTGGCCGTGCTGGTCGCGCTGGTCGCGGTCGGCCCGATCAAGGCGCTCATCGCGCTGGCGATCGTCGTGCTCGTGATGCAGCTCGAGGGACACGTCCTGCAGCCGTTGCTGCTGGGCCGGGCCGTGCACGTGCACCCGCTGGCCGTCGTCCTCGCCATCGCGGCGGGCCTGCTCATCGCCGGCATCTTCGGGGCGCTGATCTCCGTGCCGGTGGTGGCCTGCGCGAACGTCGCCGGCACCTACCTGGCCCGCCGGCACGACGGCCCGCGTCCGCCCGAGCCGCGACCGGAGCGGGCGCGACCGGCGGTCGGCGTCCGCGGCTGAGCCGCGGGGCCGGCTACGGCAGCGTGATCCGGCCCTCGACGGCGGCCAGCGCGATGTCGCTGCGCCAGTGCGCGCCGGCCAGCCGCACCCCGGCGACCCGCTCGTAGGCGGTCTGCCGGGCCGCGGCGAGGTCGGTGCCGGTCGCGGTCACGGCGAGCACCCGGCCGCCGGCCGACCGCACGGTCCCCCCGGCGTCGACCGCGGTGCCGGCGTGCAGCACGCCCTCGCCGTCGGCACCGGTGATCGCGTCGCCCGTGCGCGGCCGCTCCGGATAGCCCTCGGCGGCGACGACGACGGTCACCGCGGCGCCGGACCGCCACCGCAGCGGCGGCACGTCGGCGAGAGTGCCGGTGGACGCGGCGTGCAGCAGCCCGCCCAGCGGCGTCTCCAGCAGCGGCAGCACGACCTGCGTCTCGGGGTCGCCGAAGCGGGCGTTGAACTCGACCACCCGCACGCCGCGCGAGGTCAGCGCCAGGCCCGCGTAGAGCAGCCCGGAGAAGGGCTCGCCGCGGCGCGCCATCTCGTCCACGGTCGGCTGCAGCACCGTGGCCAGCACCTCGTCGACCAGGCCGGACGGCGCCCACGGCAGCGGGGCGTACGCACCCATGCCCCCGGTGTTGGGGCCGGCGTCGCCGTCGTCGCGGCGCTTGTGGTCCTGCGCGGGCAGCAGTGGCAGCACCGTCGTCCCGTCGGTGACGGCGAACAGCGACACCTCCGGGCCGTCGAGGTACTCCTCGACGAGCACCGCGCCCCCCGTCTCCAGCACCGCGCGGCCGTGGGCCAGCGCGGCCTCCCGGTCGGCGGTGACGACGACGCCCTTGCCGGCGGCCAGGCCGTCGTCCTTGACCACGTACGGGGCCCCGGGCGCCAGCGCCGCCGCCTCGTCCAGGGCGGTCTCCAGCTCCGCCGGGCCGCCGACCGGCCAGGCCCGGGCGGTCGGCACGCCGGCCGCGGCCATGACGTGCTTGGCGAAGGACTTGCTGCCCTCGATCTGCGCCGCCTGGGCGGAGGGGCCGAAGCAGGCGATGCCGGCCTCGCGGACGGCGTCCGCGGCACCGGCGACCAGCGGCACCTCCGGGCCGATCACCACGAGGTCGGCACCCCACCCGGTGGCCAGCGCGGCCACGGCGACGGGGTCGGCGGCGTCGACCGCCGCGGGCTCGGCGACGGTCCGCGTGCCGGCGTTGCCCGGCGCGCAGGCCAGCGCGGTCACCGCGGGGTCGGACTGCAGAGCCACGCACAGGGCGTGCTCCCGGGCACCGGAGCCGATCACGAGCACGCGCACGGACGGCGACCCTACCGACGGCGCCGATCGGGGAGCCCGGCCGGCCGTCCCCGGTACCCGCCGGCTCCTGACGGGAGCGGGTGGCCGGCTCAGCGCTGCCGGTTCGGCTGGGCGCGGTAGGCGCGGAACTTCGCGCGGACCCGGGCGTGCTCGGTCGCGCGGGCGCGGGCGTCGGAGCGCAGGACCTGGCGGTGCGCCTCGGCCTGCAGCTTGCGCCAGCCGAGCAGCCGGCCGGCGTCGAGCCGGCCGTCGGCGATGGCGGCCTGCACGGCGCACCCCGGTTCGGTGCGGTGCTCGCAGTCGCGGAAGCGGCAGGCCGGCGCGAGCTCGGCCACGTCGGCGTAGGCGGTGTCGATGCCCTCGTCGTCGGGCAGCGCGAGCTCGCGCATGCCCGGGGTGTCGACGAGCAGCCCGCCACCGGGCAGCCGGTGCAGCTCGCGCGCGGTGGTCGTGTGCCGCCCGCGGCCGTCGGCCTCCCGCACCTCGCCGGTCGCCACCTGGGTGCTGCCGAGCAGGGCGTTGACCAGGCTGGACTTGCCCACGCCGGAGGGCCCGACGAGGGCTCCGGTCCGCCCGGGGCCCAGCAGCTCGCGCAGCCGGTCGACCCCCTCGCCGGTCACCGCGCTGACCGCCAGGACGTCGACCCCGGGCACGGCACCCGCGACCTCCGCGACGGCGGCGGCGACGTCGTCGCACAGGTCGGCCTTGGTGAGGACGACGACCGGCGCCGCGCCGCTGCTCCAGGCGACCGTGAGGTAGCGCTCGATCCGTCGCAGCCGAGCCGGTCCGCCGAGCGCGTCGACGACCAGCACCGTGTCGAGGTCGGCCGCGACGACCTGCGCCGCGGAGGTGCGGCCGGCGGCGGTGCGTACGAACGCCGTCCGCCGGGGCAGCAGCGCGACCGCCAGCTCGCCGCGCAGGGCGACCCAGTCACCGACCGCGGGGCCGGTGTCCTCGTACAGCGCGGGCGAGGGGTGCACCCGCCGTTCGCCGTCGGCGGCGAGCACGGTCAGCAGGCCGCGGTCGACCCGGCCGACGCGGGCGGGTTCGGTGCCGGGAGGCAGGTCGGAGGTGCGCTCGGCCGCCCACCCGAGGGCGGCGAGGTCGGAGTCGGGGAGGATCACGGCAGCGATGGTGGAGCTCCCCGGGGCGCGCTGTCTCCCGGATTTCCGCCGCGCAGGGGTCAAGCTGCCCGCCCGCGCGGCCGACACAGGGGTATGCCCACGCCTCGGCCCGCACGCGCCGGCGCACGCCCCGGAGCCGCCGCGGCACGCCGCGATACGCACCCACCCGCGACTTCCGTCACAGGTGTCCCAGGAGTGGGTCCGTGACCTGCGCGTCCGCCGAATGGTGCGGGAAACGCCGCACGGCGTTCGCCACCCCGTCACCTCGCTGGGGTGTGCTTGGGACATGCACGCGATCGTGTCGCAGGCAATCGGTCCTGTGACCCGCTTCCCCCGTCCCGTGATCGTCGGCCACCGCGGCGCCCCGGCCTACCGGCCGGAGCACACCGCCGCGAGCTACGAGCTGGCGATCGACCTCGGTGCCGACCTGATCGAGCCCGACGTCGTCGTGAGCCGTGACGGCGCCCTGGTCGTGCGGCACGAGAACGAGCTCTCCCGGACCACGGACATCTCCGTGCGGCCCGAGTTCGCCGACCGCCGCACCACCCGCCTGGTGGGCGACAAGGAGCGGACCGGCTGGTTCGCCGAGGACCTCACCCTCGCTGAGCTCCGCACGCTGCGGGCGATGGAGCGCATGCCGGACATGCGCCCGCTCAACACCGCCTACGACCGCCGGTTCGGGATCCTCACGCTCGCCGAGGTGGTCGAGATCGCCCGCCGCCGGTCGACGCCGGCGCGACCGATCCGCGTGCTCGCCGAGCTCAAGAAGCCCACCTGGTCGGCCGAGCAGGGCCTGCCGATGAACGAGCTGGTCGCCGCGGAGCTGCGCCGGCTGGACGCCGTCTCCCCCGACGGCACGGTGGTCGTGCAGACCTTCGACGCCGAGGGCCTGCGGGAGCTGCGCTCGATGCTGGGCGACGACGGCCCGACCATGCTCCAGCTCGTCGACGACGCCCCCGAGGACGACCAGCTGCTCACCAACGCCGGGCTGCGCGGCATCTCCACCTACGCCCAGGGCATCGCGCCCAGCCGGCACCGCATCCTGCCCCGCGACACCGGGGGCTACCTGACCGGCGTCACCGACCTGGTCGCCCGCGCGCACCAGGCCGGCCTGGCGGTCGTGCCGTGGACGCTGCGCGCGGAGAACCTCTTCCTCCCGCGGCACCTGCAACGTGGCAGCGACCCGGCCGCGGTGGGGGACGCCGCCGGCGAGGCCCGCCTGCTGCTCGGGCTCGGCGTCGACGGCCTGATCACCGACTCGCCCGAGGTCGCCGTCGCCGTCCGCGAGGAGTTCGCCCCCGTCCGCGCCGCCGCCTGACGGCCCCCCACGGGGGCCCGCCGCGAGCGGTGGCGGGGAGGGGGTCCGTCAGCCGATGAGGTCGTGCAGGACCACGTTCTCGTCGCGGCCCGGGCCCACACCGATGACGCTGACCCGCGCACCGGACAGCTCCTCCAGGCGCCGCACGTAGGCCTGCGCGTTGGCCGGCAGCTCGTCGAACGACCGGCAGTGCCGGATGTCCTCGAACCAGCCGGGCATCTCCTCGTAGACCGGCGTCGCGTGGTGGAAGTCGGTCTGCGTCATCGGCATCTCGTCGTGCCGGACGCCGTCGATGTCGTAGGCGACGCAGATCGGCACCGTCTCCAGGCCGGAGAGGACGTCGAGCTTGGTGAGGAAGTAGTCGGTGATGCCGTTGACCCGGCTGGCGTAGCGCGCGATGACCGCGTCGAACCAGCCGGTGCGGCGGTCGCGGCCGGTGGTCACCCCCACCTCGCCGCCCTGCTTGCGCAGGTACTCGCCGCTGGCGTCCAGCAGCTCGGTCGGGAACGGGCCGGAGCCGACGCGGGTCGTGTAGGCCTTGAGGATGCCGACCACCCGCGTGATCCGGGTGGGCCCGATGCCGCTGCCCACCGCGGCGCCACCGGCCGTCGGGTTGGACGACGTCACGAACGGATACGTGCCGTGGTCGACGTCGAGCAGCGTGCCCTGCGACCCCTCCAGCAGCACCCAGTCCCCGGCGTCGAGGGCGTTGCCCAGCATCAGCCGGGTGTCGGCGATCCGGTGCTTGAGGATCTCGGCGTAGCCGGCGTACTCGGTGACGACCTCGTCGACGTCGATCGCCTTGCGGTTGTAGACCTTGACCAGGACCTGGTTCTTCTCCTGCAGCGTGCCCTCGAGCTTCTGCCGCAGGATCGACAGGTCCAGCAGGTCGGCCACGCGGATGCCCGTGCGGGCCACCTTGTCGCCGTAGGCCGGCCCGATGCCGCGGCCGGTGGTGCCGATCTTCCGCTTGCCCAGGAAGCGCTCGGTGACCCGGTCCAGGGCCCGGTGGTGCGGCATGATCAGGTGCGCGTCGGCGGAGATGACCAGCCGCGAGGTGTCGACGCCGCGCTCCTCCAGGCCGGTCAGCTCGCGGATGAGGACCTCGGGGTCGACCACCACGCCGTTGCCGATGACCGGGGTGCAGCCCGGCGTCAGGATCCCCGACGGGATGAGGTGCAGCGCGTACCGCTCACCGTCGGGGGTGATCACCGTGTGGCCGGCGTTGTTCCCGCCCTGGTAGCGGACCACGTAGGGCACCCGGCCACCGAGCAGGTCGGTCGCCTTGCCCTTGCCCTCGTCGCCCCACTGGGCACCGATCAGCACGACAGCCGGCATGGCTCGTCAGTTCCCCTCACAACTCGGTACCGGCGAGAACCGGCCGGCCCGTGATGGGCCACAGCAGGTGGCAGGGTAATCGCATGCCCGAGCTCGACGTGGACCTGCGCGGCCTCGCCCCCGACGAGGCGCCCTCCCGGGACGCCGTGGCCGGGGCCGTGGCGGGGCCGTCGGTGCTCGTCAGGGGGCCGGTACCGGCGCTGGCCGGCGTGCTCGCGGCGCTCAACCGCGCCTCCCGCACCGCGGACGTCGTCGTCTCCTGGGAGCCCGCCGACGACAAGCTCTCCCGCGGGCTGGCGCGCGACCTGGGCATCGGCGGCGGTCCCGAGCGCGAGATGTCGCTGGTCCGCGACGACCACGGCGGCGTCCTGCTGCACTCGGGCCGGGTCGAGCCGGCCGACGACGGCCGCCGGGCGCTGCTGTCCCGGCGGCTGGGCGCCCAGGCCCACCACGACGACGCCAAGGTCGCCGACGGGATGATCAGCCGCATCACCGCGCGCCCCGACTGGCGGGCGGTGGACACCCTGCGCGTCGTGGTGACCGTCGCGCCGATGCGCCCGCCCCGGCTGTCCAGCGGCCGTTCCCTGCAGATCGCCTGCGACCCCGCCCGGGTGACCCGCGACGGCGTCGTCCACCCGCGTCCGGTGAGCCGGTGGACCTGGTACGCCGACGACCGCGTGCGGTGGCGCCTGCAGCCCTGAGGAGGCCGACGGCCCCCCGCCCGGCGCGGGCCCCTGCGTCGCTCCCGGCCGGGTGTGGACACTGGTCCCATCCCGCGTCCTCGAGGAGGCCCCGCTGCCGTCGTCCCGTTCCCGGCTCCCGTGACCGCCGGACCGCTGTCCGGGGCCCGGTCCACCGCCGTCCGGCGCGGACGCGGCCGGCGCCTGCTCGACCGGACGCTGGCGCGCCCCAGCTCGGCCGCCTGGGTGGGGCTGGTGCTCGTGGCGGTCTTCTTCGCCCTGCAGGCCCCCGGGCTGGTCAGCGCGGGGGGCCTGGCCGGCGTGCTGGACAGCGCGGCGCTGCTGGGCATCGGCGCGCTGGCGGTGGGCATGCTGCTCATCGCCGGGCACATCGACCTCTCGATCGGCATGGTCGCCGCGGCCGGCGCGCTCACCACGGGACTGCTGGTCACCGAGGCCGGCTGGGGCATCTGGCCGGCCCTGGCCGCCTCGCTCGCCGGCTCTCTCGCCGTCGGCCTGCTCAACGGCTGGCTCGTCGTCCGGACGGGGCTGCCGAGCTTCCTGGTGACCCTGGCCGCGCACCTGGTGCTGCAGGGCGCCTCTCTCGCGCTCAGCCGGGCGATCGCCGGCACGACGGTGCTGCAGGGCCTCGACGGGGCGCCGGGGTGGTCCTCGGCGAGCACCGTCTTCGACGCCACCGCCCAGTGGGGCTCCGGCTTCTTCCGCGTCTCGATCGTGTGGTGGCTGGTGCTGACGGCCTGGGCGGCCTGGGTGCTGTGGCGCACACGGTTCGGCAACGCCGTCTTCGCCGTCGGCGGGGCCCGCCGCGTCGCCCGCGAGCTCGGCGTCCCGGTGCGGCGCACCACGCTGGCCCTGTTCTGCTGCACCGCCGCCGCCGGGTGGCTGGTCGGCACGCTCGCGCTGGTGCGGGTGGGCAGCGCGGAGGGCGGCTCGACCCTGATGCCGGCGATCGAGTTCCTCGTCGCGGCGGTCATCGGGGGCTGCCTGCTCACCGGCGGCTACGGCTCGGTGGTCGGCGCGGCGGTCGGCGCGCTGCTGTACGCCGTCGCGCAGTTCGGCATCACCCTCGCCGGGTGGGACCCGCTGTGGTTCCAGGCCTTCCTCGGCGTCCTGCTGGTGGTCGCGCTGCTGGCCAACGGCGTCGTGCGCACCCGGCTGCGGGAGGTGCCGCAGTCGTGAGCACCTCCTCCGCCGAGGCCGCCGGGGACCCGCCCGCGCCGGACGCCGGCCCGCGCCCGCTGCTCGAGCTCAGCCGGGTGACGGTGCGGCACGGCAGCGTGGCGGCGCTGTCGCGGGTGACCGCCGCCTTCTCCCCGGGGACGATCACCTGCGTCCTGGGCGAGAACGGCTCCGGCAAGTCCACCCTGGTCTCGGTGCTCTCCGGGCTGAGCCGGCCCCACGAGGGCAGCCTGCTGCTGGACGGGCGCCCCGCCCGGTTCCGCTCGCCGCGGGACGCGCGGGCGGCCGGCATCGCGACCATCTGGAACGACCTCGCCGTCGCCCCGCTGCTCTCGGTCTGGCGCAACTTCTGCCTCGGCGCCGAGCCCACGTCCGGCGTCTGGCCGCTGCGCCGGCTGGACCGCGCGACCGCGCGGGCGACCGCCGTGCGCGAGCTCGCCGGGATGGGCCTGGACGGCGTCGACCCCGACCAGCCGGCCAGCACGCTGCGCCCGGGGGATCGGCAGAGCCTGGCCATCGCCCGGGCACTGCACTTCGGGTCGCGGGCGCTCGTCGTCGACGAGCCGACCGCGCCGCGCAGCCTCGCCGGGGCCACCCAGGCAGGGCAGGCGCTGCTCGCGGCGCGGGCGCGCGGGCTGGCCGTCGTCGTCGTGACGGCCAACCCGCGCTACGCCCACCTCATCGGCGACCGGTTCCTGCTGCTGGCCAGCGGCCAGGTGGCCGGGGACCTCACCCGGGAGGACGTCGACGCCGACGGCCTGACCCGGATCATGGCCGGCGACGACGAGCTCACCGCGCTGACGGCCACGATCCGGCGCACCCACCCGGACCGCTGAGCCGGGTCAGGCACCCAGCGACGGGTCGCAGTCGCGCAGCAGCTGGGTGCAGCGCTCCTGCTCGGCGGTCTCGCCGATGGCCTCGGCGGCCCGGGCCAGCACCGTGACGCAGCGCAGGAAGCCGCGGTTGGGCTCGTGCGACCACGGCACCGGGCCGTAGCCCTTCCAGCCGTTGCGGCGCAGCGCGTCCAACCCGCGGTGGTATCCGGTGCGGGCGTAGGCGTAGGCCTCGATCGTGCGGCCGCCGCCGATGGCCTCCTCGGCCAGCGCCGCCCAGGCCGCGCTGTACGTCGGGTGGTGCGCGGCGACCTCGGCCGCGGGCAGGCCCTCGGCCAGCTCCCGCTCGGCCTCCGGCTCGGCCGGGAGCAGCGTCGCCGGCGGCTCGCCCAGCAGGTTCCCGTGCGAGTGCGTCATGCGCTCGTCGACTGTCCGGCCGAGAGGAGGTCCTCGCAGGCCTGCACGACGCGGGCGGCCATGTTCGTCTCGGCGGCCTTGAGGTAGCTGCGCGGGTCGTAGACCTTCTTGTTCCCGACCTCGCCGTCGACCTTCAGCACGCCGTCGTAGTTGCTGAGCATGTGCCCGGCGATCGGTCGGGTGAAGGCGTACTGGGTGTCGGTGTCGACGTTCATCTTCACGACGCCGTAGGACAGCGCCTCGCGGATCTCCGACTGCAGCGAGCCCGAGCCGCCGTGGAAGACGAAGTTGAACGGCTTGCTGCCCTCGGCCAGGCCCAGCTCGGCGGTCACGACCTCCTGGCCCTGCTTGAGGATCTCCGGCCGGAGCTTGACGTTGCCCGGCTTGTAGACGCCGTGCACGTTGCCGAAGGTCGCGGCCAGCAGGTAGATGCCCTTCTCGCCCAGGCCGAGCGCCTTGGCGGTGGCGACGTAGTCACCGGGGGCGGTGTAGAGCTTGTCGTTGATGTCGTGGCTGACGCCGTCCTCCTCGCCGCCGACGACGCCGATCTCGATCTCCAGCACGATCTTGGCCGAGGCGCACTTGGCGATGAGCTCCTCGGCGATCTGCAGGTTCTCGTCGAGGTCGACCGCCGAGCCGTCCCACATGTGCGACTGGAACAGCGGCGCCTGGCCGGCGTCGACGCGGTCCTGCGACAGGGCGATCAGCGGGCGGACGTAGCTGTCGAGCTTGTCCTTGGGGCAGTGGTCGGTGTGCAGCGCGACGTTGACCGGGTAGCGCTCGGCGACCACGTGGGCGAACTCCGCCAGTGCCACCGCGCCGGTGACCATGTCCTTCACCTTGGTGCCCGAGCCGAACTCGGCGCCGCCGGTGGAGAACTGGATGATCCCGTCGCTGCCGGCGTCGGCGAAGCCCCGCAGCGCCGCGTTGATCGTCTCGGAGGAGGTGCAGTTGATCGCCGGGTAGGCGAATCCGCCCTCCTTGGCCCGGCTGATCATGTCGGCGTAGACCTCGGGGGTCGCGATGGGCATGCGGGGGGACTCCTCCACTCGGCAACGGGCTCGGGCCAGTATCGCGCCCCCCGCGCCGGGCATGACAGTCCGGAGGGCGCCGGTCCCCCGGCAGACTGACGCGGTCCTCCCTCAGCCCTGCTCGATCCGGCTGGACACCCGGGCCGCCACCAGGACCGGGTCGTAGGTCGGCGAAAAGGGCGGGGCGTAGGAGAGGTCGGAGCCCGCGAGCTCCTCGGCGGTCAGCCCCGCCCAGATCGCGGTCGCGAAGACGTCGATCCGCTTGCCGCTGCCCGGTCCGCCGACGACCTGGGCCCCGAGCAGCACCCCCGACCCGCGCTCGCTGATCAGCTTGACCGTGATCTCCTCGGCGCCCGGGTAGTAGCCGGCGCGCGTCGTCCCCTCCACGACCTCGGCGCGCGCGTCGTACCCGGCCCGCTCGGCCGCGCGGGAGCTGAGGCCGGTGAGGCCGATCTCGGTCTCCCCCACCTTGGTCACCGCCGTGCCGAGGACGCCGGCGAAGCGGGCCGGGCGCCCGCCGATCACCGAGCCGGCGACGCGCCCCTGCTTGTTGGCGTGCGTGCCCAGCGCGACGTGCATGGCCTCGCCGGTGATCCGGGAGTACGTCTGCGAGCAGTCCCCGGCGGCGAAGACCTCCGGGTGCCCGGTGCAGCGCTGCGAGCGGTCGACCTCGACGGCGCCGGTCGGGCCCAGCTGCAGCCCCGCCTCCCGGGCCAGGGCCACCTCCGGGCCCATGCCGAGACCGAGGACCACGAGGTCGGCCTCGTAGCTGCCGTCGTCGGTGCGGACCGCCCGCACGACGCCGTCCGCGTCGGCCTCGACCTCCCGGACGGGTTCCCCCGGGTGCACCTCGATGCCCATCGAGCCCATGGCGGCGCAGACCCGCTCCCCCATGTCCGGGTCGAGCTGGGCCATCGGCAGCGGGTCGGCGAGGACGACGGTGACCGCCAGGCCGCGGGCGTGCAGCACCTCGGCCATCTCCAGGCCGATGTAGCCGCCGCCCAGCACGACGGCCCGCTTCGCGCCGGCGGCGATCGCGGACCGGATGTCGGCGCCGTCGGCCAGCCGGTGCACGCCGTGCACCCCGTCGGCGTCCAGCCCGGGGATCGGCGGGCGCGTGGGCCGGCCGCCGGTCGCCACCACCAGCCGGTCGTAGCCCAGGACGTCCCCGGCCGAGGTGCGCACGGTGCCGGCGGCGAGGTCGATGCCCTCGGCCCGGGTGCCGGTCCGGACCTCGATGTCCCGGGCGTCGAACTCCGCCGGCGTCCGGGCGATCAGCAGGTCGCGGTCGCTGACCACGTCGCCGACCCAGTAGGGGATCCCGCAGGCGGAGTAGGAGACGTCGGGCCCCTGCTCGAGGACGGTGATGCGCAGCTCGGGGCGCAGCCGGCGGGCCTGGGCCGCCGCGGACATCCCTGCCGCGTCGCCGCCGATGACGAGCAGCCGTTCGGGACTCATGTGCCTCAGGGTGTCAGGCGGCGCAGCACCTTGCCGGGGTTGAGCAGGCCGGCGGGGTCCAGGGCGTCCTTGATCGAGCGGTGCACCTCCAGCGACACCGGGCCGACCTCCCGCTCCAGCCAGCCGACCTTGAGCGAGCCGACGCCGTGCTCGCCGGTGATCGTGCCGCCGAGGGCGAGGCCCAGCTCGAGGATGTCGTCGAAGGCGCCGAAGGCCCGCTCGCGCTGGTCGGCGTCGGCGGGGTCGAAGCAGATCGTCGGGTGCATGTTGCCGTCGCCGGCGTGCCCGACGACGCCGATGGTCAGCGCCCGGCGGGCGGCGATCGCGTCGCAGCCATCGAGGAAGGTGGCGATGGCCGAGCGGGGGACGGCGACGTCGTCGATGAGAGTGGCGCCCAGCCGCTCCAGCGCCGGCAGCGCCATCCGGCGGGCGGCGAGGAGCAGATCACCCTCGGCGGGGTCGTCGGTCGTGTGCACGAGGTCGGCGCCGGCGTCGGCGCACAGGGCGGCGAGCGCCTCGATCTCGGCCAGCCCCGCGGTCCCGCCGGTGTCGGACTGGGCGACCAGCAGCGCGTGCGCGCCGCGGTCCAGGTCGGCGTGCAGCAGGTCGTCGACGGCGCAGATGCAGGTGTTGTCCATGACCTCGAGCAGGCTCGGCACCAGTCCGGAGGTCACCACCCGCTCCACGACCTGGCCGGTCTGCGCGGTCGTGGCGAAGGTGGCGGCCAGCGTGACCGGCCGCTGGGGCGCGGGGCGCAGCGCCAGGGTGGCCTCGGTGATGACGCCGAGGGTGCCCTCCGAGCCGACGAACAGCCGGGCCAGGTCGTAGCCGGCCACGCCCTTGACCGTGCGCCGCCCGGTGCGCAGCACACGGCCGTCGGCGAGCACGACCTCCAGGCCGAGCACGTAGTCGGTGGTGACGCCGTACTTGACGCAGCACAGCCCGCCGGAGTTCGTGGAGAGGTTGCCGCCGATGGTGCACCAGTCGTAGCTGGAGGGGTCCGGCGGGTAGAAGAGCCCGGCGCCGGCCACGGCGTCGCGCAGCTGCTTGTTCACCACGCCCGGCTGGACGACGGCGAGCCGGTCGGCCGGCGACACCTCGAGGACGGCGTCCATCCGGGTCATGACCACCGTGATCGCGCCGTCGACGGCGTTGCTGGCCCCCGCGAGCCCCGAGCCCGCGCCGCGCGGCACCACCGGGACGCCGTGCCGGTGCGCCACCTGCATGACCGCGACGACGTCGGCGGTCGACCGCGGGAACACCACGGCGGCGGGCGTGCCGGCCTCGGCGAGCATCGCCTGGTCACGGGCGTAGGAGGCGGTGACGTCGGGGTCGGTGAGCACGCCGTCGGCACCGAGCGCGTCGGCCAGCTCGGTCAGCCACGCCGTCGTGGTGGTGGTCACTGTCACACGGTACGAGAGAGGACCCCCCTGCCCCCACCACCCGCGGGCTCGCGGCCGGCCCCTGCCGCGGGGCCGGTCAGTCGAGGCCGAGGTCGGCCAGGGTGTAGGCGGCGCGGTACTCGAGCCCCGCCTCCTCGACGGCGGCCCGGCCACCCCGGTCGACGACCACCGCGACGGCGATGGGCTCCGCGCCGGCCTCGCGCAGCGCCTGGACGGCGGTCAGCGGGCTGCCGCCGGTGGTGGAGACGTCCTCGACGACGAGCACCGAGCGGCCGGCGACGTCCGGGCCCTCGATCTGCCGCTGCAGCCCGTGCGCCTTGCCGGCCTTGCGGACGACGCAGGCGTCGAGGAAGCCCTCCCCCTGCGCGGCGGCGTGCAGCATCGCCGTCGCCACCGGGTCGGCGCCGAGGGTGAGCCCGCCGACGACGTCGTAGCGCAGGTCGCCGGTCAGCTGCCGCATCACGCGGCCGACCAGCGGGGCGCCCTCGTGGTGCAGGGTCAGCCGGCGCATGTCGATGTACCAGTCGGCCTCACGGCCGGAGGAGAGCGTCACCTTCCCGTGCACGACGGCGAGCTCGACGATCAGCTCGAGCAGGCGGTCGCGGTCGGGGTGACTGGCGGGGGCCGACATGGCTCCGACCCTACGCAGCACGACGGCCCGGCTCCCCGAGGGGAACCGGGCCGTCGGGCCCGTGTGCAGGTCCTCACCCCGGGCGTGCGGGTGAGGCCCTACGGGGTCCTCGCTCAGGCAGCGGCCGGGGCCAGCACCTGGTCGATGATGTAGACGGTGGCGTTGGCCGTCTGCACGTTGCCGCAGATCACCGAGGCCTGGGTCTGGGTGATGGTGCCGTCGACGGTGAACTCCTCGCCGGAGCCCTCGATGGTCACCTCGTCACCGTTGAGCGTGGTGTGCGTGCCGGCCAGCTCCTCGGGGGTCAGGCGACCCTCGATGACGTGGTGGGTCAGGATCGTCGTCAGCTGGGGCACGTCGGCCAGGACGGCGTTGAGCGCGTCGGCCGGGACCGCCTCGAAGGCCGGGTTGGCCGGGGCCAGGACGGTGATGTCCTGGGCGCTGTTGAGCGTGTCGCCGAGGTTGGCGGCCGTGACGGCCGAGACCAGCGTGGACAGCGCGGGGTTGTTGCTGGCCGCGGTGGCCACCGGGTCGTCGGTCATGCCGGTGAAGCTGCCCTCACCGTCGGCGGGGACGGCGCTGCAGCCGGCGCCGAAGGGCTCCTCGGACATCGAGGCGCCGGAGCTGGGCGAGCTGGTCTCCATGCTGGAGCTGGAGGAGCTGCTGCTGGCCGACCCGCTGTCCGACGCGGAGTCGGACGAGTCGTCGGAACCGCAGGCGCCCAGGGTGAGGGCGAGGGTCGAGGCGGCCGCCAGCATCACGCCGCGGGTCAGGGTGCTCTTCACGAGGTGCTCCATCTCTTCCTAGCGGCGCCGGGTCAGGGGCGCCGCGGGGCGTGTCGTGCTCTCCCGGCCCGTTGGCTGGGTCGGGAAGTACGTCTGCGGCCGGGCGGCCGAGACGGGTCTGGGGGGAGGTGGCCGGGCGGACCGGCGCCGACTAGGTCGCTATCACCCGGATCGAGTGCAGTCCGGTGGAGCCGGAGGGGAACGGCGCGGCGCGGTCGGCGGTCTGCACCTCGCCGTCGGCCGAGGTGGCCCGGACGGTGAGCTGGTAGCTGCCGGGGGCGAAGTCGTAGGGCAGCACCCACTGGCGCCACAGGTCGGCGTCCACCTCGGGGGCGAGCTCGGCGGGGAGCCACTCCCCCTCGTCGACGCGCACCTCGACCGACTCGATGCCGCGGGTCTGGGCCCAGGCGACACCGGCGATCGGCAGCCGGCCGGCCGCGAACCGGCGCAGCGGGGCCGGGGTGTCGATGCGGGAGGCCACCTTGATCGGCCCCTCCTGCGCCCAGTCCCGCTGGACCCAGTAGGCGTCGAAGGCGTCGAACGTGGTCGCCTCGATGCCGACCAGCCACTTGCAGGCCGACACGTAGCCGTACAGGCCGGGGATGATCATCCGGACCGGGAAGCCGTGCTCCACGGGGAGCGGCTCGCCGTTCATCCCGATGGCCAGCATCGCGTCCTCGACGTCGAGGGCCGAGCGCGTCGGGGCGCCGATGGTCATGCCGTCGCTGGAGCGGCAGACCAGCTGCGTGGAGTCGGCGGAGATCCCGTTCTCGCGCAGGAACGCGCCGAGCGGGACACCGATCCAGCGGGCGGTGCCGGCCAACCGGCCCCCGACCTCGTTGGAGACGCAGGTCAGGGTGACGTCGCGCTCGATGAGGTCGTCGCGGTCGTACAGGTCCTCGAGCGAGAACGTGGTGCGGGAGTCGAACGCCCCGGTCAGCTCCAGCCGGTAGTCCGAGGGCTGGATCTGCGGCACGGTGATGGCGGTGTCGACGCGGTAGAAGTCCCCGTTGCGGGTCATCAGCGGGGTGACGCCGTCGACGGTCTCGGCCAGGTCGGCCCCGACCGGGAGCCGGGGGGCCGGGGAGGCGGGCGTCGGCAGGGTCAGGGCCGCACGCGCCTCGCTGACGTCGAACCGGCGCTGGAGCAGGTATCCGCCCCCGCCGGTCACCGCGGCGGCGCCGACCGCGACACCGCCGGCCAGGAAGAAGCCCCGGCGGTCCAGGCCCTTGCGGTCGCCCGAGGCGACCAGCGCCTCGCGCAGCCGGTCGACGGCGGTCTCGTCGGCGTGCCGGCCCACGGCCGGGGTCGCGTCCGCCGACGGCCGCGACCGCGGGAGGACGGGCACCCCGGTGAGCGGCCGCAGGAGGAACAGCAGCGCGACGATGCCAGCCACCGCGCCGACGACCGACGGCAGCCAGGCCAGCTTCTCGGCGGCGGGCCGGCTGACCGCGGCCAGCGCCCCGAGGACGCCGAAGACGGCGACGCCGAGGATCCCGGCCGGCCGCCAGCGCAGGGCCAGCAGGCCGACCACCATCGCGTAGACCGCGACGATGACCAGGGTCCCGACGACCAGGGCGATCTTGTCGTTCTCCCCGAAGGTCCGGATGGCGAACTGCTTCACCGGCTCGGGGGTCAGCGTGATGACGGTGTCCCCGACCGCGATGACCGGTGCCGAGGAGGGACCGGTCAGCGCCGACACCAGCTGGGCGACGCCCAGGGCCACCGCGGCGGCGAGGAGGCCGGCGAGCGCCGCGAACAGGCGGCGCAGCCAGCGACCGTCGCGGCCCTCGGGCGCGGCGTCGGCGGCGGGCGCGGGGGCCTGCTCGGTGGTGGTCACGTCGAGTCTTCGGAGCGAGGTGCCGGATCGGATCATCACGGATCGGTCACGATGCCCGGACGGCGCCGTCCGGGCCAGACCTCAGCGCGCGGCGGAGCGACGCCAGCCCTCGTGGCGGTACCACTCCGACGACGGCTTCAGCGCCAGCGCGACGACCCCGACGAGGGTCAGCAGCCACTGGAAGACCGCCATCGAGGTGAGGAAGCCCGATGCCCCGGTGGCGGTGCCGCCGCTCAGCCCGGCCAGCCCGAACACGACGGTGATGCCGCCGAGCACGAAGAGCACGATGCGGGCCCAGTTGCGCCCCTTCCAGGCGAACCAGATGAACAGCGCCTGCAGGGCCACGAGCAGGAGCCCGAACACGATGCCGATCGTCAGGGCGGTGCGGGCGACGTCCTCGGTGATCGAGGAGTCCTGCGACTGCAGCTGGTCGATCAGGTCGTCGGGGTCGGAGAACTGGACGACGGCCGAGATGAGCCCGAGGACCAGGGTCGCCACGAAGGCCCCGATGCCGATGCGCACCGTCGTCGGCCGCTCCATCGGCGCGGGCGGCGGGCTCCCCCAGCCGGGCGGCGCGGACGGGGCCGGCGCGTAGCCGTACGGGTCCTGCTGCCCGTACGGGGGCTGCTGCCCGTACGGGGGCTGCTGCCCGTAGGGGGGCTGCTGCCCGTAGGGGTCCTGTTGCCCGTAGGGAGGCTGCTGGCCGTACGGGGGCTGCCCGTACGGCGGCTGCTGGCCGGGGCCCGGGTACGCCGGCGGCCCCGGGGGAGGCTGCTGGCCGCCCTGCTGCTCCGAGCCGTCCTGTCCTGCTGCCATGTCCACTCCCACGCCGTGCCGGTGTGCCCTCCCGATCATGGACGACCGGCCGGGGCGACGGGTTCCGCCGCCCCGGCCGTGGCCGCCGTGCCGCCCTCCCGCCCGCGAGCGGTGGGGACCGGGGGCTCCGTCAGGCCCGGCGGACGACCAGGCCGTCGACGGAGAGGTCCTCGGGGGCGTCGACCAGGACCTCGTCGCCGTCCCGGATGTCGCCGGCCAGCAGCGCCCGGGCGAGCTGGTCGCCGATCGCCGACTGCACCAGCCGGCGCAGCGGCCGGGCGCCGTACACCGGGTCGAAGCCGTTGAGCGCCAGCCACTCGCGCGCGGCGTCGGTGACGGTGAGCGTCAGCCGGCGGGCGGCGAGGCGGCGGGCCAGGACGTCGACCTGGATGTCGACGATCCCGGTCAGCTCCTCGCTGCCGAGGGCCCGGAAGACCACCACGTCGTCCAGCCGGTTGAGGAACTCCGGCTTGAAGTGCCCGCGGACGACCTGCATGACCGCCTCACGACGACTGGCCTCCGGGACCGACTGGTCGGCGATCAGCTGCGAGCCGAGGTTCGACGTCAGGATCAGGATGGTGTTCCGGAAGTCGACCGTGCGGCCCTGACCGTCGGTGAGCCGGCCGTCGTCGAGGACCTGGAGCAGGACGTCGAAGACGTCGGGGTGGGCCTTCTCCACCTCGTCCAGCAGGACGACGGTGTAGGGCCGGCGCCGCACGGCCTCGGTGAGCTGACCGCCGGCCTCGTAGCCGACGTAGCCGGGCGGGGCTCCGACCAGGCGGGCCACCGAGTGCTTCTCGGAGTACTCGCTCATGTCGATGCGGACCATCGCCCGCTCGTCGTCGAACAGGAACTCCGCCAGCGCCTTGGCCAGCTCGGTCTTGCCGACCCCGGTCGGTCCGAGGAAGAGGAAGGAGCCCGTGGGACGGTCCGGGTCGGCGACGCCGGAGCGGGCCCGGCGGACGGCGTCGGCGACGGCGCGCACCGCGTCCGGCTGGCCGACGACCCGCTGGGCGAGCTCGTCCTCCATCCGCAGCAGCTTCTGCGTCTCCCCCTCGAGCAGCCGGCCGGCGGGGATGCCGGTCCACGCCTGGACGACCTCGGCGATGTCGTCGGGGCCGACCTCCTCCTTGAGCATCGAGTCGCCGGTCTCCACCGACGTCTCCGCCTCGACCAGGGCCTTCTGCAGCTGCGGGATGCGCCCGTAGCGGAGCTCGGCCACGTGGGCGAGGTCGCCCTCGCGCTCGGCGCGCTCGGCGTCGGTGCGGACCCGCTCCAGCTCCTCCTTGATCTGCTGGATCCGGACGATCGCGCTCTTGTCCTGCTGCCAGCGGGCGGTCAGCTCGTCGAGCTCCTCCCGCTTGTCCCCGAGGTCCTTCCGCAGCGCCTCCAGCCGGGCCACCGAGGAGGGGTCGTCCTCCTTGGCCAGCGCCATCTCCTCGATCTCCAGCCGGCGGACGGCGCGCTCGACCTCGTCGACCTCGACCGGCCGGCTGTCGATCTCCATCCGGAGCCGGCTGGCGGCCTCGTCGACCAGGTCGATCGCCTTGTCCGGCAGGAAGCGGGCCGTGACGTACCGGTCCGACAGGGTGGCGGCGGCCACGATCGCGGTGTCGGTGATGCGGACACCGTGGTGCACCTCGTAGCGCTCCTTGAGCCCGCGGAGGATGCCGATCGTGTCCTCGACGGAGGGTTCGCCCACGTAGACCTGCTGGAAGCGCCGCTCCAGCGCCGGGTCCTTCTCGATGTGCTCGCGGTACTCGTCGAGCGTCGTCGCCCCGACCATGCGCAGCTCGCCGCGGGCCAGCATCGGCTTGATCATGTTGCCGGCGTCCATCGCCGACTCGCCGGTGGCGCCGGCGCCCACGATGGTGTGCAGCTCGTCGATGAAGGTGACGACCTGGCCCTCGGCCTCGGTGATCTCCTGTAGCACGGCCTTGAGCCGCTCCTCGAACTCACCGCGGTACTTGGCGCCGGCCACCATCGCACCGAGGTCCAGCGCCATCAGGCGCTTGCCTTTGAGGCTCTCCGGGACGTCGCCGGCGACGATCCGCTGGGCGAGCCCCTCGACGATCGCCGTCTTCCCGACGCCGGGCTCGCCGATGAGGACCGGGTTGTTCTTGGTCCGCCGGGAGAGCACCTGCACGACGCGGCGGATCTCGGTGTCCCGGCCGACGACCGGGTCGATCTTGCCCTCACGGGCGCGCTCGGTGAGGTCGACGGCGAACTTCTCCAGGGCCTGGAAGGTGCTCTCCGGGTCGGCCGTCGTGACCTTGCGGTTGCCGCGCACCGTGCGGAAGGCGGCCAGGAGCGTCTCGCGCGTCGCACCGGCGCTGGTGAGCACCGCACCGGCCTCGCCCCCGGAGCCGGCCAGCCCGACCAGCAGGTGCTCGGTGGAGACGAACTCGTCGCCCAGGGCGCTCGCCTGCTCGCCCGCGGCGTTCAGGACGCGCAGGAACTCACGCGAGGGTGCGGGGGCGGGCACGGTGGCGCCACTGACGCTGGGCAGCCGCCGCACGGCGGCCTCCGCCTTGGCGCGGACGTCGGCGGGGTCGGCGCCGGTGGCCTTGAGCAGCGGACCTGCGATGCCGTCGGACTGCTCGAGGAGGGCGACCAGGAGGTGCAGGGGCTCCAGCGCGGCCTGGCCGCGGTCGACGGCCAGCCGCTGGGCGGCCGTGACGGCCTCCTGCGAACGGGTGGTGAGCTTGCTCTGCGCCATCGGTGGCGGGTGTTCCTCTCGCTGTCGGGGCCGGGGAGTCCCGGCCGGTCGATGGGGGCAACGCACGCAGGGTTGAGTCTGTTCCGCTCAACCTCGCTGCGTCCACCCGCCGCAGCCAGGAGTGCCCGGACGTGACCCACGTCTCACCCTGCGACGCATCTGATACCGCATCGAGAAAGGAAGAACGCAATTCGGCCGTAGACTGCTGGACATGACGCGCCTGCCGGCCCCCAGCGTCCTCCTGGAGGACCAGCTGTGCTTCGCCCTGTATGCCGCGTCGCGCGCTCTCACCGCGCGGTACCGGCCCCAGCTCGACGAGATCGGGCTGACCTATCCGCAGTACCTGGTGATGATGCTGCTCTGGGAAGAGGACAACCAGACCGTCGGCCAGCTCGGCGCCCGCCTGAACCTCGACAGCGGCACGCTGTCCCCGCTGCTCAAGCGGCTGACGGCGGCGGGCCTCGTGACGCGGCACCGCCGCGTCGAGGACGAGCGCTCGGTGGCCATCGCCCTCACCGAGCAGGGCCGGTCGCTGCGCGAGCGTGGCCTCGCGATCAACGAGGACATGCTGTGCGCGCTGCAGCTGGACCAGAGCGACTTCGGCGCCCTCAAGAGCCAGCTCGAGGTCCTCATCGACCGCGTCGGCACGGCCGAGCGCCCGGGGGCCTGAGCTCCCCGGTTGTGGTCGACCCGGCCGGGTAGGGCCGGGTGGACGCCGTCCAGCACGGGGCGGCGCGACCACGATGGAGGAAGACCCATGCCCTCTCGTACCGCCCGTACGGCCTGGAACGGCACCCTGCAGGAGGGGTCGGGCCAGGTCGAGCTGTCGAGCTCGAAGGCGGGCACCTTCGACGTCAGCTTCCCCAAGCGCGCCGCCGAGGAGGCCGGCGGCACGACGAGCCCCGAGGAGCTCATCGCCGCCGCCCACTCGTCCTGCTTCGCGATGGCCCTGTCCAGCGAGATCGGCAAGGCCGGCGGGACGCCGCAGTCGCTGGAGATCAGCGCCGACGTGACGCTCGGCCAGAAGGACGGCGCGCCGACCATCACGACGATCCACCTGACCGTGCGCGGTGAGGTGGAGGGGCTCGACGCCGCCGGGTTCGAGCAGGCCGCCCAGGCGGCCAAGGCCGGCTGCCCGGTCAGCAAGGCACTGGCCGGCGTCGGCGAGATCACGCTGGACGCCTCGCTGGAGAGCTGACGGGAGGACCTCTCCCCGCTCGCGCCTGCCACGCTCGGCGCGGGTCTCCGGGTGAGGTCGGACCAGTGGCCCGGGACCGAGTCGGTCCCGGGCCACTGGCGTCCCACGGTGGAGCGGCTCAGCGGGCGAGCGCGGCCTCCTCGGCCGGGGCGGCCTCGGAGCGCGCCCGCTCCTCGCCGGTCTCGGTGCTCAGCGCGACCTCGCGGATGAGCAGGATCGCCACGACGGCGGTCACGGCCACGATCGCCGCGACCAGGAAGATCCGCCCGGTGGCGTCGCCGTAGGAGACGGCGATGAGCTCCCGTACGGCGGGGGGCGCGTCGGCGAGGTCGGCCAGCCCGACGCTGCCGGAGCCCGCGGACCCCGCCGCACCCTCGGGCAGACCCGCGGCGATGAGCGTGCCGACCCGGGCGCTGAGGACCGCGCCCAGCACCGAGACGCCGATCGTGCCGCCGAGGCTGCGGAAGAAGGCCACGGCGGAGCTCGCCGAGCCCAGGTCCTGCGCCGCGACCGTGTTCTGCACGGCCAGCACGAGGTTCTGCATCGTCATGCCGATGCCCGTCCCGAGCACGAAGAGGAAGACGCCCAGCAGCGGCATCGGGGTGGCGTGGTCGATGGTGGACAACAGGCCGAACCCGACGACGACGGCCACCGACCCGGCCACCAGGAACCGCTTCCACCGGCCGTACCGGGTGATCAGCGACCCGGAGACGGTCGAGGAGACCAGCAGCCCGGCGACCATCGGGATGGTGAGCAGGCCGGCGGCGGTCGGCGAGTAGCCGCGGGAGATCTGCAGGTACTGGCCCAGGAAGACCGACGCCCCGAACATCGCGATGCCGATCGCGACGCTGGCGATGACGGCGAGGGTCGTCGTGCGGTCGCGGAACAGCCGCAGCGGGACGATGGGCTCCTTCGCCCGCGTCTCGGTGACGAGGAAGGCGGCCACCGCGAGCAGGCCACCGGTGAGGAACAGCGCCGTCTCGGGAGACGCCCAGGCGAAGGTGTCACCGGCCAGGGTCACCCAGATCAGCAGGGCCGAGACGCCGGCGGTCAGGAAGGTGGCGCCGAGGTAGTCGATGTGCACGTCGCGCTTGGTCACCGGCAGGTGCAGCGTCCGCTGGAGCAGGACCAGCGCGACGGCCGCGAACGGGACGCCGACGTAGAAGCACCAGCGCCAGCCCAGCCAGCTCGTGTCGACCAGCAGGCCGCCCAGGAGCGGTCCGCCGATGGTGGCGACGGCCATGACGCTGCCCAGCAGGCCGGAGTACCGGCCCCGCTCGCGCGGGCTGATCATCGCCGCCATGGCGATCTGCACCAGCGCCTGCAGGCCGCCGAGGCCCAGGCCCTGGAGGACGCGCCAGGCGATGAGCGTCTCCACCGACTGGGAGAGCCCGGCCAGCATCGACCCGACGATGAACACGACGATCGACAGCTGGATCAGCAGCTTCTTGCTGAACAGGTCGGCGAGCTTGCCCCAGATCGGCGTCGACGCCGTCGACGCGAGCAGGGTGGCGGTGACGACCCAGGTGTACTGGCTCTGGCTACCGCGCAGGTCGGTGATGATCGTGGGCAGGGCGTTGGAGACGACGGTCGAGGACAGGAACGCCACGAACATCGCCAGCAGCATCCCGGAGAGCGCCTCGAGGATCTGGCGGTGACTCATCCGGCCCTGCTGCTCCACGGGGGCGGGTGCGTCGATGGTGCTGGTCACGGTTCTCCCGGTAGGGATCGGTGCGGTGGGTTCGGGAGTGCGCGGGGCGCGCTCGGGGGCGGTGGTCACGAGGCGACCCGCTCGGGCACGAGACGGCCGGTGTCGCGGCCGGCGACCTCCAGGTCGTCGAGGAGGCGCTCCACCAGCTCGGACAGGCGCACGGCGTCGTCCTCGTCCCAGCCGGCGAGTGCCGAGGCGGCCCAGTCGTTGCGCAACGCGCGGGTCGTGGCGAGCGCGTCGGTGCCGGCCGCGGTGAGCCGCAGCAGGCTGGCCCGCCCGTCCCGCGGGTCGCGACGGCGCTCGACGAAGCCGGCCCGCTCCAGCGCGGCGACCTGCCGGCTGGCGACGGAGACGTCGACGCCGGCGGCGGCCGCGAGCGCGCTGCACCGCTGCTCGCCGTCCCGCGCGAGGGGGCCGAGGAGCGCCCAGCCGTAGGAGGGCAGGTCGCCGTAGAGCACGTCCGCGGCGTGCGCCCCGAGGTGGCGACCGGTGCGCAGCAGGCGGGAGAGGCCGGCGGTGAGCCGGTCACGCGTGTCGCGGGTGGTGGGCATGAGGACTCCGGTCCATCAGGTGCTTGCAGACGCCAACCATATACCTGCTTGGTTGTGGTCTGCAACGACTGGCGACGTGGTGTCGCCCACGCCTCCCTCCGACGAGCGACGCCCGGCTCCGCGCGTGCGGAGCCGGGCGTCGGGGTGTCAGGAGGCCGGGGGACCGGCCGGGCTCAGGGCGTGGTGCCGCGGATGTGGGCCTCGCCGAGCCGGTTGAACCGGCCGAGGAGCTCCCCGAGGCTGGCGACGTCCTCCACCGGCCAGTGCGAGAGGTCCTCCTCCCAGCGGGCGCGGCGGGCCTCGCGGATGCTGGCCAGCTGCGCCGCTCCCTCTGGCGAGGGGGTCAGCACCTGGGCGCGCCCGTCGGTGGGGTCGGCCTCGCGGCTGACGAGCCCGAGGTCGACCAACGACGACACCTGCCGGCTGACCGTGCTCTTGTCCAGGCCCAGCCGGACGACGAGGTCGGTGGCCCGCAGGGGACCGGCGTCGGCCAGCAGCGCGAGCAGCCCGTACGCCGCGCCGTCCAGGTCCGGGTGGATCTCCCGGGCCAGCCGGGTGGACATCGCCCGTGACCGGCGCAGCAGCAGCCCGATCTCGCGCTCCACGACGACGTACGCCTCGTGGGTGTCGACCGGCCGGTCCCCGGTCACCGGGGGTCCCGCGGACGCCAGACGACCAGGGCGGACGTGGCGGGCCGCAGGGGCACGAGGGCCCCGCCGTAGCCCGGCTCGCCGAAGTGGCCGGACCGGGCCGCCGACTCCGCGGCGATCCGGCGGCTCTCGGCCACCTCCAGCTCGTCGAGGAGCTCCCGGACCCGGTGCTGCAGCGCCTCGACCTGCGACTCGAGCTCGATGATGCGCTTGATGCCGGCCAGGTTGACGCCGTCCTCCTGGGAGAGGCGCTGGACCTCCCGCAGGAGCGCGACGTCGCGCGGGCTGTAGCGCCGCCCGCCGCCCGCCGTCCGCCCGGGCCGGACGAGGCCGAGCCGGTCGTACTGGCGCAGCGTCTGGGCGTGCATGCCGGCGAGCTCGGCGGCCACGGAGATGACGAAGACCGGCGCGTCCTCGGCGACGGCGCGGGCGGCCGCGCCCATGTCGGCGCTGCGCTCCCGGCCGCCGTCGGGCGGCGCCGTCACCGGGGACCCCCACCGGCGACGGCGGCGGTGATCGCCGGCCGCGGGTCACCCAGCTCGGCCTCGAGGGTCTTGATCGCCTGCTCCGCCGCGGCCGACACCCGCTTGGGGACGGCGACCTCGACGGTGACGAG
This sequence comes from Blastococcus sp. CPCC 205250, assembly GCF_019799925.1. Classification (GTDB taxonomy): domain Bacteria; phylum Actinomycetota; class Actinomycetes; order Mycobacteriales; family Geodermatophilaceae; genus Trujillonella. The sequence continues at coordinate 36,774 of NZ_JABGCG010000002.1, forward strand.
CAGGTCGCCGGGACGGCTCTTGCCCTGGACACCCCGCCCGCGCACCCGCAGGGTCTGCCCGCTGGCGGTGCCGGCGGGCACCCGCAGCGAGACGTTGCCGTCGAGCGTGGGCACGGTCAGCGTCGTCCCGAGCGTGGCCTCGCCGAAGGTGATCGGCACGGTCAGCGTGAGGTCGCTGCCGTTGCGCCCGAACAGCTCGTGCGCCGACACGTGGACGACGACGAACAGGTCGCCCGCCGGGCCGCCCCGCCGTCCCGGCGCCCCCTTGCCCGCCAGCCGGATGCGCTGACCGTCCTTCACCCCGGCCGGGATCCGCACGGTGATGGTGCGGGTCTGCGTGGTCACGCCGCTGCCGGTGCAGGTCGGGCACGGGTCGTCGACGACCGAGCCGCTGCCGCGGCAGTTGCGGCAGGGCTCGGAGAAGGCGAACGCGCCCTGGCTGCGACTGGTGACCCCGGCGCCCTGGCACACCGGGCAGGTGTGCGGGGAGGTGCCGGGCTTGGCGCCGCTGCCGGCACAGGTCGGGCAGGTGCCCGGGCTCTGCATGCGCAGCGGCACGGTCACGCCGAGGACGGCCTCCTCGAAGGAGAGCGTCGCCTCGGTCTCGACGTCCTGCCCGCGCGCCGGTCCGGACGCCGCCTGGCTGCGGGCACGGGCACTGCCGGGGGGAGCGGCGCCGCCGGCGCCGCCGAACAGCCCGCCGAGCAGGTCGCCCAGCCCCCCGGCGCCGGCCGTGCGCCCGCCGGAGGCACCGGCGGCGCCGAACAGGTCACCGAGGTCGAAGGGCTGCCCCGCCCCGGCGTTGTTCGGGAACCCGCCGGGGAAGCCGGCCCGCGCGCCCGCGCCGCCGGACCCGAAGAGCCTCCGGGCCTCGTCGTACTCGGCCCGCCGCTTGGGGTCCGACAGCACGTCGTAGGCCTCGGAGACGTCCTTGAACCGGGCCTCCGCGTCCGCGTTGCCCGGGTTCTTGTCCGGGTGCAGGTCGCGGGCGAGCTGGCGGTAGGCCTTCTTGATCGCCGCCGCGTCGGCGTCCTGGGCGACGCCCAGCGCGGCGTAGTAGTCCTTCTCGATGAAGTCCCGGGTGCTCATCGGACGCCCCCTCTCGCGCTCAGTCGGACGTCGTGGAGCCGCTCGCCGGCTCCTCCGCCGTCACTGGGGCCTCCCCCGCGGCCGGTCCGCTCGCGGCGGCCGGGGCGGGGTTCTCGGGCTCGGTCACCGCGACCATGGCGGTGCGCAGCACGCGGTCGCCGCGGCGGAAACCCTGCCGCAGCACCGTGGTCGCCGTCGGCACGGTCACCTCGGCGGAGGTGTCGTGCATGACCGCCTCGTGCAGCGCCGGGTCGAACGGGTCCCCGCTCACGCCGAACGCCTCGACCCCGAGGCCGTCCAGGACGCCGAGGACGCGGTCGGCCACCACCTTGAAGGCGCCGGTGAGGTCGCCGTGGTCCCGGGCCCGCTCGATGTCGTCGACGATCGGGAACAGGCCGGTGGCGAAGCGCTCGGCGGCCTGGTCCACGACCAGCGTGCGGTCCCGGTCGACCCGTCGCCGGTAGTTGGCGTACTCGGCGGTGACCCGCTGGAGGTCCTCCGTCCGCTCGGCCAGCTGGCGGGCCAGGTCACCGTCGTCGATGACCTGCTCCGCCGGCTGCGCCGCGGCCGCCGCCGTCTCGTTCTCGCTCATCTGCTCCCCTGCTGGGCGACTGGTGGACGGGTCCGGCGGGGAGCCGGCCGGCTGTGCGCCGGCCGGCTCCCGCGCCGTACCGCTGGTGGGGTCGCCCGGCCGCCCGTCCCGCTCGGGGACCGGCGGCCGCTCGCCCCCCTGACTCATCGGCGGGTGTCGTCCTCGTCGACGATCTCGGCGTCCACGACGTCGTCGTCGGCCGCCGTGGCGCCACCCGGGGCACCGGCGTCCGGGCCGGGGGCACCGGCCGCACCCGCCGTCGCGTCGGCACCGGCCTCGGCCTGCTGCGCGTAGAGCGCGCCGCCGACCTCCTGGGAGATGCGGGCGACCTTCTCCTGCGCGGCCTTGATGGCGGCGATGTCCGAGCCACCGAGGGAGGAGCGCAGCTCGGTCAGCGCCTCGCCGAGCTCCTCCTTCTTCTCCGCCGGGATCCGCTCGCCGTTCTCGGCCAGGAACTTCTCGGTCTGGTACTGCAGCGACTCGGCCAGGTTGCGGGTCTCGGCCTCCTCGCGGCGGCGCTTGTCCTCCTCGGCGTGGGCCTCGGCGTCGCGCATCATCCGCTCGATGTCGTCCTTGGGCAGCGCCGAGCCGCCGGTGATGGTCATCGACTGCTCCTTGCCCGTGCCGAGGTCCTTGGCGTGGACGTGCACGATGCCGTTGGCGTCGATGTCGAAGGCGACCTCGATCTGCGGCACGCCGCGGGGCGCCGGCGGCAGACCGGTCAGCTCGAACATGCCGAGCTTCTTGTTGTACATCGCCATCTCGCGCTCGCCCTGGAACACCTGGATCTGCACGGACGGCTGGTTGTCGTCGGCCGTCGTGAAGATCTCCGAGCGCTTGGTCGGGATCGTGGTGTTGCGCTCGATGAGCTTGGTCATGATCCCGCCCTTGGTCTCGATGCCGAGGGACAGCGGGGTGACGTCGAGGAGCAGGACGTCCTTGACCTCGCCCTTGAGGACACCGGCCTGCAGGGCGGCGCCGATGGCGACGACCTCGTCCGGGTTGACGCCCTTGTTCGGCTCCTTGCCGCCGGTCAGCTCCTTGACCAGCTCCGTGACGGCGGGCATGCGGGTCGAGCCACCCACGAGGACGACGTGGTCGATGGCGCCGACGGAGATGCCGGCGTCACGCACCGCCTGGTTGAACGGCGCGCGGCAGCGGTCGAGCAGGTCCTGGGTCAGCCGCTGGAACTCCGCCCGGGTCATCGACACGTCCAGGTGCAGCGGACCGTCGGCGCCGGCGGTGATGTACGGCAGGTTGACGTTGGTCGACTGTGCGCCCGACAGCTCGATCTTGGCCTTCTCGGCGGCCTCGCGGAGCCGCTGCATGGCCAGCTTGTCCTTGGACAGGTCGATGCCGTTCTGGGCGTTGAACGTCTGCACCAGGTGCTTGACGACGCGCTCGTCCCAGTCGTCGCCGCCGAGCAGGTTGTCACCGGCGGTGGCCTTCACCTCGATGACGCCCTCGCCGATCTCCAGCAGGGAGACGTCGAAGGTGCCGCCGCCGAGGTCGAAGACGAGGATCGTCTGCTCGGTCTCGCCCTTGTCCAGGCCGTAGGCGAGCGCCGCCGCCGTCGGCTCGTTGACGATGCGCAGGACGTTGAGGCCCGCGATCTCACCGGCCTCCTTGGTGGCCTGCCGCTGCGCGTCCTCGAAGTAGGCGGGGACGGTGATGACCGCGTCGGCCACCGGCTCGCCGAGGTAGGTCTCGGCGTCCCGCTTGAGCTTCTGCAGGATGCGGGCGCTGATCTCCTGCGGGGTGTACTTCTTGCCGTCGATCTCGTCGGTCCGCCAGTCGGTGCCCATGTGGCGCTTGACGCTGCGGATCGTGCGGTCGACGTTGGTGACGGCCTGGTTCTTGGCCGACTGGCCGACCAGGACCTCGCCGTTCTTGGCGAAGGCGACGACCGAGGGCGTGGTGCGCGAGCCCTCGGAGTTGGCGATGACCGTCGGCTCGCCGCCCTCCAGGACGGTGACGACGGAGTTGGTGGTGCCGAGGTCGATACCGACCGCTCGAGCCATGGAGCTGGCCTCTCTTCCGTAGTGCAGGTGTGGTGCTGGTCCGTGTGGTGCAGGTCCGTGAGGCGGTCAAAGGACGCCGTCGACCATCTTGCGTCGGGTCCGCTCAACTTTCCTGCCCAGCCTAACGGCACGTCGGCGCTCCGTGTTCCCGGGTGCTCGACGACAGCGCCCTCGACCCCTCCCCGCCCACCGCCCACGGCGCCCCAGCGGCACCTCCAACGCGGCAGTGCCGCAGGACGTCGATCACTGCCGCGCTGCAGAGCGGCAGCGGCGACCGTCCCGAGGCTCCGGCGCGTTCCACCGGTGAGGCGCCCGTCCACAGCTAGAGCGGGACCGGGTCACCGGGGAGAGGGTGCCCTGAGGCTGCCGGCATGCACCCGTTGCTCCGAGCCGCCGCCGAGCGTCGACGAGGCCTCTTCACCGCGGCTGACGCCCGCCGCGCCGGCTACGACCACTCCGAGATCCGACACCTGTGCCGAGCGGGCACGTGGCGCCGACTCCGGCGTGGGGTGTACGTGAGCGCCGACGACCTGGCCCGCGCCGAGGCCGAGGGGAAGCGACGCCAGGTGGACGCCCTGGCGGTACTGGTCGCGCTCGACCGGCCGACGGCCGCGCTCAGCCACCTGACCGCCTGCCACCTGTGGGGCTTGCCGGTCCGCCGGGACCCCGACGCGCTCGTCCGACTGACGGACCCGACCCACACGAGGACCGGCCGCGGGTTCCGGATCACCTGCGGACCGCTCGGCGACGACGAGATCCGCACCGACGGCCCCCTCCGCCTCACGAGCCCCGGCCGGACGCTCGTCGACTGCGCTCGCGAGGGGCCACTGGAGGACGCCGTCGTCGCCATGGACGCCGCCCTGCTGAGGAGGCGACTGACGTCGGCCGAGCTCGCCGCGGCTGCCGGCAGAGCCGCACGGTGGCCGGGCGCAGCGAGGGCTGCGCGAGCCGTGGCTCTCGCGGACGGCCGGGCGGAGTCCCCGCTGGAGACCCGGGGGCGCCTGCGCGTCATCGGCGCCGGACTCCCGGCGTTCGACCTCCAGCGGGAGGTGTGGGCCGGTGGACGGAGGATCGCCGTGGCTGACCTCTGGTTCGACGAGTCGGCGGTCGCCGTCGAGTTCGACGGGCAGGTGAAGTACACGGAGCCGTGGCGCGACCCCGGCCGGGTGCTGTGGGAGGAGAAGCGACGCGAGGACCGGGTGCGCGCCCTCGACATCGGCGTCGTGCGCATCGCGGCCGCTGACCTGACGACCGGGTGGCCCGCTCTCGAGGCGAGGCTGCGAGAGCTGACGAGCCGGCCGGGACCCGCCGCGCGCCGCTTCACCACAGTCCGCCGTCTCGAGGGGCGTGTCCGCACAGCCTGACCGGCGGCAGTGCCGCGGTGCGGCCGCCGGTGCCGCGGTACAGCGCGGCAGTCCCGACCATGACGCGGCGGCGCCTGACGCCGATCGACCGGCCAGCGGCAGGGGGTGGTCGTACACCGACAGGGGGACGGGCGGCCGGGCCGGAGGGGGCGCAGCATGGGGTGAGCGGGGTCACCAGCCGGCCCCTGCGACGCGCGGCGGTTCTGGTTACCGGCGAGTAGCCTGGGCGCGCGCCCGTTATCGTGCGCAGGCGTGCGGGCAGCGGTGCCCGTGGCGGTCCGCCGTCGGCCGTAGGCCGGTGTGCGACGGCGAGGGCGCACCTCCCGTCGCCGGGGCGGACCGGAGATCGTCCGACGCCGCCGGGCGTCCGGGAGGGAAGCACTCTATGACAGGCCCGCTGCAGATCGTCATGGGGACGATCAGCGTCCTGTTCCTGATCGTCGCGTCCGTGCTCGCCTACCGGGCGGTCCGCGCGATGATCCGGATCATCAGGACCGGCCAGCCGGACAGCAGCCGGTCCGGCCCGGTCGGCCCACGACTCAAGACCCTCGCGGTCGAGTCGCTCGGCCACACCCGCATGCTCAAGTGGTCGGCCATCGGTGCCGCCCACTGGTTCGTCTTCCTGGGCTTCTACGGGCTGTTCCTCACACTCGTCGAGGCCTTCGGCGAGGTCTGGAACCCGGCCTTCCACCTGCCGCTCATCGGCGAGTGGAGCGTGTGGAACCTGTTCGCCGACATCATCGGCGCGGGCACGATCCTCGGGATCCTCTACCTGATCTACCGGCGCCAGAAGGACCACCCGCGCCGGCAGGGCCGCAAGAGCCGCTTCGCCGGGTCGAACGAGGGCCGCGGCTACTTCGTCGAGGCCGTCGTCCTCACCGTCGGCATCTGCATCCTGCTGATCCGCGCCCTCAAGGTCTCCTCCGACCTGACCGACGCCCCCGCCTGGTCGCACCCGGTCTCCGGTGCCCTCGCGACCGTGCTGCCCGACAGCCCGACCGCGCTGTCGGTGGTCGCCTTCATCAAGATCCTCGTCTCGCTGACCTGGCTCGTGGTCATCAGCCGGATCCTGAACATGGGCGTCGCGTGGCACCGGTTCAGCGCGTTCTTCAACATCTACTTCAAGCGGAACGACGACGGCACCGTCGCCCTCGGTCCGCTGCAGCCGATGACCTCGAACGGCAAGCCGATCGACTTCGAGGACCCCGGCGAGGACGACGTCTTCGGTCGCGGCAAGATCGAGGACTTCACCTGGAAGGGCATGCTCGACTTCACCACCTGCACGGAGTGCGGTCGGTGCCAGAGCCAGTGCCCGGCGTGGAACACCGGCAAGCCCCTGTCGCCGAAGATGGTGATCATGGACCTGCGGGACCACCTCTACGCCAAGGCCCCGTACCTGCTCGGCGCGCAGACGGCGAGTGAGACCGCGCCGGACTACGACGTCCTCAAGCCCAGCGACGAGCAGGTCTGGGCGTCGGGCTACGCGCGCATCGAGGGCACGAACGACGCCCAGGCGCACCGCCCGCTGGTCGGCACCCTCGAGGAGGGCGGGGTCATCGACCCCGACGTCCTGTGGAGCTGCACCAACTGCGGCGCCTGCGTCGAGCAGTGCCCGGTCGACATCGAGCACGTCGACCACATCGAGGACATGCGCCGCTACCAGGTGCTGATCGAGTCCAGCTTCCCCTCCGAGGCCGGCGTGATGATGCGCAACCTCGAGAACCGCGGGAACCCCTGGGGTGTCAGCCCCAGCACCCGCACCGAGTGGATCAAGGAGATGGACTTCGAGGTCGAGGTCGCCGACGGTCCGCTGGACTACGAGGTCGAGTACCTGTTCTGGGTCGGCTGCGCCGGCGCCATCGACGACCGCGCCAAGAAGGTCACCAAGGCCGTCGCCGAGCTGCTGCACACGGCCGGCGTCCGGTTCGCCGTCATGGGCGAGGGCGAGACCTGCTCCGGTGACCCGGCCCGCCGCATGGGCAACGAGTTCCTGTTCCAGATGCTGGCGCAGGAGAACGTCGAGTCCCTCAACGGCGTCTTCGAGGGCCGCGTGCCGGGAATGCGCAAGATCGTCACGACCTGCCCGCACTGCTTCAACTCGCTGGGTCGCGAGTACCCGCAGGTGGGTGGCGACTACGAGGTCGTGCACCACACGCAGCTGCTCAGCCAGCTCGTCGAGGAGGGCCGGCTCACCCCGGTCACCCCGATCGACCGCAAGATCACGTATCACGACCCGTGCTTCCTGGGCCGGCACAACAAGGTCTACACGCCGCCGCGGGAGATCCTCGACTCCGTCCCCGGCCTCTCCACCCAGGAGATGCACCGCTGCAAGGACCGCGGCTTCTGCTGCGGCGCCGGCGGCGCGCGCATGTGGATGGAGGAGAAGATCGGCAAGCGGATCAACGTGGAGCGCACCGAGGAGGCCCTCGGCCTCGACCCGGACGTCATCTCCACCGCCTGCCCGTTCTGCATCACCATGCTCTCCGACGCCCTCACGTCGAAGAAGCAGAACGGCGAGGCCGCCGAGCACGTCGAGGTCCTCGACGTCAGCCAGATCCTGCTCCGCTCGATGGCGCCGGTCGGCGCCCCGGGCACGGAGTCCGGGGCCGACGTCGGCACCAAGGCCGACGACGTCGCCGGCACCGGCTCGGCGGCGACGGAGCACGGCCCGCCGGCCTGAGCAGCGCCTCCCTGCAGGAACGACGACGGCGCGTGTCCCCCTCGGGGGCACGCGCCGTCGTCGTCCCTGCCCGTGCGCGGTGCCCGGCCGCGCGGAGGGCCCGGTGCGAGGCCCTCCCCGGGAGCGGAGGACCATCGTCCGGTGACCCGGACCGCCCCCTCCCCCGCTCCGCCCACCACGGGACGCCGGGGACTGTGGCTGGTCGCCGTCGCGATCGTGATGACCGGGCTCAACCTCCGGACGGCGGTCGGCAGCGTCGGCCCGGTGCTGGAGGAGATCGAGGCCGCCCTCGGCCTGTCCAGCGCCGCGGCGGGGCTGCTCACCACGATGCCGGTGATCTGCTTCGCAGTCCTCGGCTTCGCCGGCCCCCCGCTGTCGGCCCGGTTCCGCGACTCGCACGTGCTGGCCGGCGGGCTGCTGGTCATGGCCGTCGGGCTGGTGCTGCGGTCCTCGGCGCACTCGCCGGCCCCGTTCTTCGCCGGCACGGTGCTGGCGATGTCCGGCGGGGCGCTGGGCAACGTGCTGCTGCCCAGCCTGGTGAAGCGCTACTTCCCCCACCGCACGGGACTGATGATCGGTCTCTACGGCATCGCCCTCAGCCTGGGCGGCGCGGTCGCCGCCGTCGTCCCGCAGCAGGTGGTGGCCGCCGTCGGGGACGACGGCTGGCGCTGGGGCCTCGGGTTGTGGGCGGTGCTCGCCGTCGTCTCGGTCCTGCCGTGGCTGGGCGTGCCGGCCCGCCCCGGGAGCTCCCGCGGCTCGCACGCGGCGTTCCCGATGCGCGCGCTGCTGCGCAGCCGGCTGGCGTGGGCCCTCGCGCTGTTCTTCGGCGTCCAGGCGATGCAGGCCTACGTCGTCATCGGGTGGTCCGCGCAGTACCTGCGCGACTCCGGCCTCTCGGCGTCCACGGCCGGGTGGCTGCTCGGCCTCAACACCCTGCTCACCATCCCGATCAACGGGATCGTCCCCGGGCTGGCCGTGCGCCAGCGGCTGCAGCGCCCGGTGCTGGCCACCTCGCTGGTCGCCTACGTGATCGCCTGGACCGGGTTGTGGGTGGCGCCGACCGCGGCGCCGGTGCTGTGGATGAGCGTGCTGGCCATCGGCCTGGGCAGCTTCCCGCTCACCCTGACCCTCTTCGGGCTGCGTGCCGGGTCGCCGGAGTCCACCGCGGCGCTGTCCACCTTCTCCCAGGGCGTGGGCTACCTGGTCGCCGGCCTCGGTCCGCTGCTCGTGGGGCTGCTCCGGGGCGCCACCGGCGACTACACCGGGATGTTCGTCGTCGTGCTCGCCGGCGTCGTCGTCCTGGGGGCCGCCGGCTGGGTCGGCACCAGCCCCCGCACCGTCGAGGACGAGATCGGCACCGGGCCGGTCACGCCGTCGCCGCGGCCCGGGGTGGTCGAGGCCGCCGGGGAGGCGCCCGTGGTGGTCAGGGAGCCGGGCGGCGGGTCTCCGCGCGGCTGAAGTTGCGGTACGAGCGCGACGGGGTCGGGCCGCGCTGGTCCTGGTAGCGCGAGCCGTAGACCGCCGAGCCGTACGGGTGCTCGGACGCGCTGGTCAGCCGGAACAGGCACAGCTGACCGATCTTCATGCCCGGCCAGAGCGTGATCGGCAGGTTGGCCACGTTGGACAGCTCCAGCGTGATGTGCCCGGAGAAGCCGGGGTCGACGAAGCCCGCGGTCGAGTGGGTGAGCAGCCCCAGTCGGCCCAGGGAGCTCTTGCCCTCCAGGCGGGCGGCGAGGTCGTCGGGGATCGTGACGACCTCGAGCGTGGAGCCGAGCACGAACTCGCCCGGGTGCAGCACGAAGGGCTCATCGCCCTCCGGCTCGACCAGCGTGGTCAGGTCGTCCTGCTGCTGCGCCGGGTCGATGTGGGTGTACCGGGCGTTGTTGAACACGCGGAAGAACCGGTCGAGGCGGACGTCGATGCTCGACGGCTGGATCAGGCCCGGGTCGTGGGGCTCGATGCCCAGGCGTCCCTCGGCGATCGCGGCGGTGATGTCGCGGTCGGACAGCAGCATGGCCGGAGTCTAGGGACGACGCCGCTCACCCCTTCGGGCCGATCTCCGCCCCGGGCCCTCAAGCCGCGCCCCGAGCGCGCCGATCCGCCCGGGCCGGCCCCTCTCCGGGGCCGGTCGTCGTCCGGGGGACCACCCCGGCTCCGTGGGGAGCCCGATCCGTGCCACACCTGACCAGGCGCACGCAGGCCGCCGTCCTCGTCGCGGCCGCCGTCGCCGGCTACACCGGTGCCGCCGTGTACTCGGCGCTGGCCTCCCCCACGCTGCCCCCGCTCCTCGTCGCCACGGACTTCGGCCCGGGCGATGGGCTCACCCGCTACGTGGTCACCGCCGCCACCGGGGACGTCGCTCCGCTGCTCGGCGTCCTCGAGGCCGTCCCCGGCGTCGCGCACGCCCAGTCCCTGGACGAGGACACCGCCCTGGCCGCCACCGAGGACCTGACCCCCGACGTCCTGCGCGCCGTCGGCGGGGTGGCCGGCGTGGAGCCGTCGACGTCGGTCCCGGTGCTGGGGACCGTCACCGACCCCTACTGGCCGCAGTACGGCTGGAACCTGGAGAACACGGGGACCAACTCCTACAACCAGCCGGCCCCGGCCGTCGTCGACGCCGACGTCGACGCCACCACCGGCTGGGAGGCCGGCACCGGTGAGGGCATGGTGGTCGCGGTCGTCGACACCGGATTCGACTCCGACCACCCGGACCTGGCCGGCGCGCTGTGGACCAACCCCGACCAGCCCTGCGGGACCGTGGACACCGACGGCAACGGCCTGGCCGGCGACTGCCACGGCTGGAACTACTACACGAACTCCGCCGACGTCGACAACGGCGCGCACGGCAGCCACGGGGCCAGCGTCTCCGGGGTCCTCGGCGCCCGCGCGGGGAACGGCGTGGGCACGGCCGGCGTCGCCCCGGACGTGACGATCATGCCGCTGGTCATCGGCGGCGGGAGCTCCGTCGACGTCAACATGGGGGCCAAGGCCATCCGGTACGCCGTCGACCAGGGAGCCGACGTCATCAACGCCTCCTGGGGCGGCGCCTTCACCGGGGCACCCCTGCAGGCCCTGCGGGACGCCGTCGCCTACGCCGCCGCCCACGACGTGCTCGTCGTCGCCGCCGCCGGCAACGACGGCCAGGACCGCGACACCTCGATCCTCTACCCGGCCGGCCTGACCGACCCCAACGTCGTGACCGTCGGCAGCTCCACCGCGGCCGACGGGCGGAGCCCCACCTCTGCCTACGGCGCGACGACGGTCGACCTGTTCGCCCCCGGCTTCCTCGTCGCCACGACGTGGAACGACGGCGGCATCCGGCTCGTCGGCGGCACCTCCATCGCAGCGCCCCAGGTGGCCGCCGCCTACGCCCTCTACCGCGCGACGATGCCGACGGCGGAGTTCCCGCAGCTCAAGCAGGCGCTCCTGGCCGACGTCGACCCGGTGCCGGCGTTCCAGGGCAGGTCGGTGACCGGCGGACGGCTCACCACGGCCCACCTCGCCGACGACCAGCAGGGCCCGGTGCGCTACGCGTTCTCGGCCACCAACGCACCGGCAGCGGGACCGGTCACGCCGATGGTGGCGGTGAGCGGGTCCACCGTGGCCGGCAGCTTCACCGTCACCCTCGGGCTCGGCATGGCCCACGAGGGCGAGGTGTGGGCGGTCGCCGACGAGCCGGTCACCCTGGACGGCGCCACCCTGAGCACCGACGACGCCGGCGAGGTCGAGTTCACCCTGGGCAGCCGCACCACCCTCGACGGGCTGGTGCTCTCCCCCGGGCTCGATCTCGGCGAGGGCCGCTACGTGCTCACCGTCCAGCTGCACCGTGACGGCGACCCGCTGGGCCGCACCACGGCCGTGCCGGTCCTCGTGGGCCAGCCGGCCGTCCAGCCCCCGGCCCTGCCGGGCGGCGGCACGACCCCGCCCGGGGGCACTGCCCCCGGCGGCACGACGCCCGGCGGCACGACGCCCGGCGGCACCACGCCGGGCACCGGTGGCGGGACCACGCCGCCCGGCGGCAGCACCCCCGGCGGCACGACGCCCGACGGCGGCTCCGGGGGGACCACCCCGCCCGGGAGCACCACCCCGGGCACGGGCGGCACGGCGCCCGGCGACGGCGGCAGCGGCGGGACCACCCCGCCCGGCGGCACCACCCCCGGCACCGGCGGCGGGACGACGCCCGACGGCGGCACCCCCGGAGACGGCACGACCCCGCCCGGGAGCACCACCCCGGGCACGGGCGGCACGGCGCCCGGCGACGGCGGCAGCGGCGGGACCACCCCGCCGGGCGGCCCGACGCCCGGGGGCACGACGCCCGGCGGCACCGCACCCGGCAGCACCCCGCCCGGCAGCACCCCGCCCGGCAGCACCTCCCCGGGGAGCGGCACCACCCCGGGCGGCATGACCACCTACCCGGAGGTCGGGCCCTTCCGCGTCACCTCGATCAGCCCCACGCAGGTGCCCGCGGCCGGCGGGACCACCGTCACCGTCACGGGCCAGGCACTGCCGGAGGGCGCGCGCGTCCGGGTCGGGGACTCCGCGGCCGCCACGGTGGTGAGCTCCTCGGCGACCCGGCTGGTGTTCCGGACGCCGGCTCGGGTGGCGGGCACCTACGACGTCCACCTGTTCGCGCCCGACGACACCGCGCAGGTGCTCACCGGCGCTCTGCAGTACCTGCCCGCGTCCGCCGGGTCGACGCCGCCCGGCGCGGGCGGCGGCATCGCGCCGCCGCCCACCGGGGGCGGCACGGACCCGGGGACCGGGGGGACCACACCCCCCGGCACCACACCCCCGGGCACCACACCCCCGGGCACGACGCCGGGACCGGGAACGGGCGGCACTGCGCCGGGCGGCGGCTCGGCGGGTCCCTCGGAGGTCACCGGCCCGCACGGCGAGCGGCTGGTCCGCACCAGCCGGTACACCGGCCTCGGCGCGGGGTTCTGGCAGCTGGACTGCTCCTCGTCCTGCGCCGGCACGGCGCTCTGACCTGACCGGCACGCCACGGCGCCCCCCGGGGGCGCCGTGGCGTCCCCGGGTCGTCGTCCGACGGCCCCCAGGGCGCGCATGTACCGTGCTGGACTCACGGGGCGGCCCACCTCAGGGCCCCTCCCACCGGACGCGTGCCGTGGATCCGCGTCCCCGCAGGTGGTCGGTCCGGAGCGTGGAGGTGTGCGTGGGCGCGGAGGACCGAGCTGTCCCCGCGGGCGCCGACCTCTTCTCCGGCGGCGGTGAGAACGGCCGCCTGATGGCGGCGCTGGACTGGTCGCGCACCCCGATCGGGCCGGTGGACACCTGGCCGGCCAGCCTCCGCTTCGCCGTCCGCACCGTGCTGGCCTCGCGCTTCCCGATGATCCTGACCTGGGGCGCGGAGTACACCCAGATCTACAACGACGCCTACGCCGAGCTCATCGGGGCCAAGCACCCCGGGGCCATCGGGGACGACCTGCGGGTCACCCTGGCCGAGGGCTGGTCGGCCCTGCAGGGCCCGGTGGAGCACGCCATGGCCACCCGCGAGCCCAGCTGGATCCCGCAGCTGCTGCTCCCGCTCGAGCGGGCCGGCTACCGCGAGGAGGCCTACTTCACCGTCTCCCACGCCCCGGCGTTCGGTGACGACGGCGAGGTCGCCGGCATGCACGCCGTCTGCACCGAGGTCACCCGCCAGGTGCTCGCCGAGCGGCGGCAGGAGCTGCTGCGCCGGGTGTCCAGCTCCGGCGGGCGGCTGGACGACGACGCGGCCGTCGTCCGCGGCATGTGCGCGGCGATCGAGGAGGACCCCGCCGACGTCCCCCTCGCCGCGGTGTGGCTGAGCCGGGCGGACGGCGGGGGGCTCGCGCTCGCCGGCTCCTGCGGCTGCGACAGGTCGCGGTTGCCGGCCGAGGTCCGCGGCCCGGCGGAGCTCGCCGCCCTGGCGACGACGGAGCTCGCGGCGCGTCCCGGGGTCCTCGGGGACCCCGTGAGCGGGTCCGTCGTCCTGCCGCTCACCGGCGGCGCCGGGAGCGACCCCGTCGGCGCGCTGGTCGTCGGGGTGAACCCGAACCGCGCCCTGGACGCGGAGTACCGCTCGTTCCACGAGCTGCTGGCCGGCCAGGTCGCCGCGGCCGTGGTCAACGCCCGCGCCTACGCCGCCGAGCGGTCGCGGGCCGAGTCGCTGGCCGAGCTGGACCGCGCCAAGACGGCCTTCTTCTCCGACGTGAGCCACGAGCTGCGCACCCCGGTGACGCTGCTGCTCGGCCCGCTCGCCGACGTCCTGGCCGACAGCGCCGACCGGCTGCCCGACGACGTCCGTGAGCGGCTGGAGCTGGCCCAGCGCAACGGGCTGCGGCTGCGCCGGCTGGTCGACGACCTGCTGGAGTTCGCCAGCATCGAGGCCGGGCGGACCACCCCCGTCCGCGTGACCGTCGACCTCGCCGCGCTGACCGCGGAGCTGGCCGGCGTGCTGCGGGCGGCGGCCGAGCGCGCGGGCCTGCGGCTGACCGTGGACTGCCCGCCGCTCCCCCGCACCGCGGCGGTCGACCCGCGGATGTGGGAGAAGATCGTCCTCAACCTCGTCGGCAACGCGGTCAAGTACACGTTCGTCGGCGGCATCGACGTCGTGCTGCGCGGCGAGGACGACCGGCTGCTGCTGCAGGTGGCCGACACCGGCGTCGGCATCCCCGCCGGCGAGCTGCCGCACGTGTTCGAGCGCTTCCACCGGGGGGCCGACCGCCGGGCCCGCAGCCGGGAGGGCACCGGCCTCGGCCTGGCGCTGGTCGCCGAGCTGGTCGACCTGCACGGCGGCGAGGTGACCGTCGCCAGCGAGCCGGGCGTCGGCAGCACCTTCACCGTGGCCGTGCCCTACGGCGAGCCCGACGCCGAGGCGTCCGGGCCGGTGGGCCCCTCGGAGGCCGCCACCGCGGCGCTGACGCCGTGGGACGGCGACCCCGAGCAGCCGGTCCCCGCCGCGGTGGTGGGCACGGGCGAGGCCCGCACCAGCGTGCTGGTCGTCGACGACAACGCCGACATGCGGGCCTACCTCACCCGGCTGCTCGCACCGCACCACGACGTCCGCACGGCGTCCGACGGGCAGCAGGCGCTCGAGGAGGTCGGGCGGGCACTGCCGGACCTCGTGCTGACCGACGTGATGATGCCCGTCGTCGACGGCTTCGAGCTGCTGCGGGCGCTGCGCGGCGACGAGGCGACGCGGGCCGTGCCCGTGGTGATGCTGACCGCGCGCGCGGGCCAGGAGGCCGCCGTCGAAGGGCTCGAGGCCGGCGCCGACGACTACCTGCCCAAGCCCTTCGAGTCCGCCGAGCTCGTCGCCCGGGTGCGGGCCGTGCTGGACCGGGCCGCCGGCGGGACCGCCCCGGCGCGCACCGGAGCACCCGGCGGACCGGCGCCGGCCGGGGACCCCGTGCCGGCCACCCGGCCGCGTCCCCGGGACCCGGTCACCCTGCAGTCGGTGTCGCCGCCGGCCTCGGCGGCCGGCCGCTCGGAGCGGTGGCGCCTGCCGTCGGCGGGCGCCTCGATCCCGGCGCTGCGGCGCCGGCTCCGGGCCCTATTCGCCGACGAGGGTCTCGACGAGGACCTGTCCTACGATCTGCTGGTCGCCGCGTGCGAGGCCGCCACGAACGCCGTCGAGCACGCCCAGGAGCCCAGCGAGCCCGTCGTCGACGTGACGGTGGACGTCGGCGCCGAGGAGGTCGTGGTCACCGTGCGCGACCACGGGCACTGGCGCGAGCGGGTGCCGAGCATGGACCGTGGCCGCGGCTCGATGCTGATGAGCGCCTTCGCCGACGTGACGGCCACGCCCAGCGCGGAGGGCACCACCGTCGTCATCCGGGCGCCCCGGGCCTGATCCCCCGGGAGCCGCCGGCCCTCGGGCTGCCGCGACCGTGTACTCTCACCGAGACCGCTCGACCGGCCCGGAGCCGGGGTCCGCGGAGCACGAAGCCGCAGGTCAGAGCGTCAACGCGGGTGTAGTTCAATGGTAGAACATCAGCTTCCCAAGCTGACAGTGCGAGTTCGATTCTCGTCACCCGCTCCATCGTGACCCCGCGGGGTCACGCGCCCCGCTCCCGCACGGCGGTCACCGCCCACAGCGGGTCCCCCGGCCCCGGTGCCGTCCGCAGCGCGACCTCCGGCTCCGCGAAGCCCCCGGCCCGGCGGACGAGCTCGGCGACCAGGTCCCCGTGCCGCTCCTCCGGGGTGAGCAGCCAGCCGCGCACCGCCTTGGTCGGGAAGCACCGGTTGGAGAACGTCACCGCGAGGACGCCGCCGGGCCGCAGCACCCGCGCGACGTCGGCGAGCACCTCGACCGGCCGGGTGAGGTAGTCGATCGAGACGCAGCAGACGACGGCGTCCACGTCGCCGTCCGGCAGCGGGATCCGCGGGTCGGCGTTGAGGTCGTGCACGATCCGCTCCGTGGCGGCGGCGTTGGCCGCGAGCTCGCGGGCGTTCATCCCCAGGACGACGAGCTCGGCCGGCGGGCGGCGGAAGTGGCTGATCCACGAGCTCATCAGGTCCAGCACCCGGACCGGGCGCCCGGCGCCCCCGTCGATGCCGAGCTCCGCGTACAGCTCGCCCACGGCCGCGATCGCCCCGTCGTCGATGTGGCTGACCAGCCGCTCGGGCCGGTAGAAGACGTCGTCGGGGCTCTCGTCGGCGCGGGAGAAGAAGCCCGGCGGGAAGCCTGTGTAGGGGTCCACACCCGGAGTCTCGCCCCGGGGCCGCCGGCGGGCACTGCAGACTGCCCACGTGCACCCCGCCCCGCCGGATCCCCGCCCCCTCGGCGAGGACCTCGTCGCCTCCCTGCGCGCGGCCGGGTGCGTGTTCGCCGAGGAGGAGGCCGCCGTCCTCCGGGAGTCGGCCGCGTCCCCGGCCGCGCTGGCCGCCCTCGTCGCGCGCCGGGTGGCCGGCGAGCCACTGGAGCAGGTCGTGGGCTGGGCGCAGTTCGGCGCGGTCCGGGTGCCCGTCGAGCCAGGGGTCTTCGTGCCGCGGCAGCGCACCCGGCTCCTGGTCGAGGTGGCCCGGGCCGCGGTGCCGGCCCCGAGCACCGTCGTCGACCTGTGCTGCGGCGCCGGGGCGCTGGGGGCCGCCGTCGCCGCTGCGCTGCCCGGTCCGCTGGAGCTGCACGCCGCCGACGTCGACCCGGTGGCCGTCCGCTGTGCCGAGCGCACGCTGGCACCCGTCGGCGGGCAGGTGCACCTCGGGGACCTGTACGACGCCCTGCCGGCACGGCTGCGCCGGCGGGTGGACCTGCTGCTGGTCAACGCCCCGTACGTGCCGACCGGGGCCATCGCCCTCATGCCGCCGGAGGCGCGGCTGCACGAGCCGCGCACCGCGCTGGACGGCGGTGCCGACGGCCTGGACCTGCACCGCCGCGTCGCCGCGGGTGCTCCCGAGTGGCTGTCGCCGGGCGGGGTGCTGGTGCTGGAGACGAGCGAGGAGCAGGCCCCGGGCACGGTCGCGGCGGTGCGCGCGGCCGGCCTGGCCGCCGCGGTGGTCACCGACCCCGACCTCGACGCGACGGCCGTGACCGGCCGGCGGGACGACCGGGGTGACGTGCTGTGACGACCCGGCCCTCGACGGTTCCGGAACACCGACGCCTTGAGGAATCCGCAGGTCAGCCAGGCCCTTGGTCCCTGTACCCAGCGTCGCCGCGCCGTGACGATGACGGCATGACGGATGTGGAGCCGATCCGGCTCGGACACCTGCGGCCCCGGCGGCAGCCGCCCGCCCTCCTGGTGGACGTCGACGGCTCCCCCTCCGCCTACCGCTCCCTCGTGTGGGCTCTCCACGAGGCCGCCCGGCGGGAGGCGACCGTCGTCGCCGCCTGCGTGCTCGACGAATCCGCGGGAGCCGGCTCGGCCGCCACCCGCGACCGGCTGGAGGCGCAGGTGCTCCGTGCCATCGCCGAGACCGGCGTCCACGGCCGCGTCCGCACGGCGGTGCTCGAGCGGCCGGTGTTCGACGCCCTGGCCGGCGCCACGCGCGGCGGTGACCTGGTGCTCGTCACCGGGACCGGCAAGACGCTGCTGCGCCCCGCCGTCCCCCGCCCGCCCGTCCGGCGCCTGGCCCGCGGCGCCTGAGCGGCGGGCCCACCGCCGTCGTGTCCTCACCACCCTCAGGTCGGGCCGTGCCCCCGCCCGGACCGAGGGACCCCGACCTCGGCCCGCTGACCGCGGCCGTGCGCGCCGTCGCGGCCGGCGGCCGCCTGGAGGCGACGCTGCACGAGCTGGTCCGCGCGGCGACCGAGCACGCCGGCGCCCGCTACGGCGCCCTCGGGGTGCTCACCCCCGACGGCAGGCAGCTGGACCGGTTCGTCGTCGTCGGCACGACGGAGGAGGACGCGACCCGGATCGGCCGGCTGCCCTCCGGCGAGGGCATCCTGCGGCTGCTCGTCGACCACCCGGAGGTCCTGCGGCTCGACGACCTCGGCGCCCACCCGGCGTCGGTGGGCTTCCCCCCGGGACATCCGCCGATGCACTCGTTCCTCGGCGTCCCGGTGCGCGCCGGCCAGGCGGTCTTCGGGAACCTCTACCTCACCGAGAAGCGTGACGGGACCGGGTTCACGGCCGCCGACGAGGAGGTCGTGCTCGCACTCGCGGCGGCCGCGGGGCTGGCCGTGGAGAACGCCCGGCTGGCCGAGGCCGCCGAGCAGCGCCGCGCGTGGGTGCACGCAGGGGTCACGGTGGTGACCTCCCTGCTGTCGGGCGCCGACCCCGAGCGGGTGCTGCGCGAGGTCGCCGAACGGGTCGCCGAGCTCGCCGCGGCCGACCTCTGCGGGGTCCTGGTGCCCTCCGACGAGACCGAGGAGGAGTTCACCGTGGTCGCGGCGGCCGGGGAGCAGGGCGCCGACACGGAGGGCGTGCGCCTGCCGATGGCGGGCACGCGGCTGCTGGCCGCACACCGGGCCGGGACGCCGGTCCTGCTGGACGACGTGACCTCGCGGGCCGAGCGCCAGCCGTACGCCCCGGTCATCCGCGAGCTGGTGGCCGAGGGCTTCGGGCCGGCGATGGTGCTGCCGCTCCCCGGACAGCCGAGCCCGGGGACGCTCGTCGCGCTGCGCCGGGACCGGCGGCCGGCCTACACGGCGGCCGACCTGGAGCTGGCGGCGTCCTTCGTCTCCCGGGTGGGGGTCGCCCTGGAACTGGCCCGGACGCGGATCCGGCAGCGGGACCTGGAGGTCGCCGCCGACCGGGACCGCATCGCACGCGACCTGCACGACCACGTGGTGCAGCGGATCTACGCCACCGGCCTCGCGCTGGACCGGATCAGCCGGTCACTCGAGGACGGCGCCCCCGAGGCGGCCGCCCGCATCGCCGAGCGCGTGGACGAGCTCGACGAGACGATCGTCCGCATCCGGACCGCGATCTTCGAGCTGCACGACGCCGCCGAGGCCTCGCCGACCGCCGTCCGCAGCCGGCTGACCGAGGTCGTGCGCTCGGTGACCGAGGGACACGGGCTGCGGGTCGACCTGCGGGTCCGGGACAGCTCGGAGGACCTCCCCGCCGAGCTGGTCCACGACGTCGTCGCCGTCGTCCGCGAACTGGTCACCAACGTCGTGCGGCACGCGGCCGCCACCCGGGTGACCGTCGAGGTGGAGGTCGACGGCGAGGTCGCGGTGGTGGTGACCGACGACGGCCGCGGCATGCCCACGGTCGCCGCCCGCAGCGGCCTGGCCAACCTCGCCGAGCGGGCCGAGCGGCGGGGCGGGCGCATGGTCGTCACCGCCGGGCCACCGGGCACCGCCGTGCGGTGGTCCACACCCCGCGCCCGCGCCTGACACCTCAGCGGTCGCGGAGCTCCGTGGCGAGGATGGCCGCCTGCGTGCGCCGCTCGAGGTTGAGCTTGGCCAGCAGGTGGCTGGTGTAGTTCTTCACCGTCTTCTCGGCCAGGCCCATCCGCTCGCCGATCTGCCGGTTGGTCAGGCCCTCGCCGATCAGCCGCAGCACCGTGCGCTCCTGCTCGGTCAGGGTGGCCAGCCGCCGGGTGCGGTCGACGTCGCGCGGCCGCGCCGCCACCGGGGCGGGCGGCGCGACGCCGTAGTGCACGCCGCCGGCGGCCACCGTGCGGACGGCGGACACCAACGCCGCACCGCGCACCTGCTTGAGCAGGTAGCCCGCCGCTCCGGCCGCGGCCGCGGCGGCGACGGCCTCCTCGTCGGCGTAGCTGGTCAGCACCAGGCAGCGCAGTCCGGGCACCCGCTCGCGCAGCCGGCGGCAGACCTCCGCGCCGTCGCCGTCGGGCAGCCGCATGTCGACGACGGTCACGTCGGGCCGGACCGCGGGCACGCGCGCCAGCGCTTCGGCGACCGAACCGGCCTCACCGACGACGACGATGGCCGGGTCGTCCTCGAGCACCTCGGCCACGCCCCGGCGCACGACCTCGTGGTCGTCGACCAGGAAGACCCGCACGGACGGCACGGAGTTCGCCACGCACACCGCCTCTCTCTGTGAGCGGCATCACAGCCGCACGTGACAGAGAGTAGTGCCTGCAGGTCCGGCCCACACCTCGAACGGTCGCGGCAATCAGGCCGGCATCAGGAGTGCGGCGTACAGCGTCAACCCGGGTCCGAACGCCATGACCACCACGGGACCCTCGACGTCGGCGAGCTCGTCGAGGACGAGCAGCACGGTCGCGGACGAACAGTTCCCGTGCTGGGCGAGCACGCTGCGTGACGCCGCCATCTGCTCCTCGGCCAGTCCCAGCTCGTCGCGGACCACGTCGAGGATGCGCGGCCCCCCGGGGTGCACCGCCCACCCCGCCACGTCCTCCACCCGCAGGCCGGCCTCGGCCAGCAGCTCGTCGACGACGTCCCCGACGTGCCGGGACAGGACGTCGGGGACCCGCGGGGACAGGCCCATGCGGAAGCCCAGGTCGGTGACGTCCCAGGTCATGAGGTCGGCGGTGGAGCTGTCGGTGCGGGCCACGACGCCGGCGATCCGCCGGCCCGCGCCCGCGCCGGGCTGCACGACGACCGCGGCGGCGGCGTCGGAGAACAGCGCGTGCGCGACCACCTGCTGCAGGTCCCGCTGCGCGGGCTGCACGTGCAGGCTGGTCAGCTCGCAGCACAGCAGGACGGCCGGCTTCCCGCGTGCGGTGACGTAGTCGCCCACGGCGGCCAGCCCCGGCAGCGCCGCGTAGCAGCCCATGTGCCCCACGAGCAGCCGCTGCAGGCCGGGGGGCATGCCCAGGTCGCTGGCCAGCCGGATGTCCAGGCCGGGGGTGGCGTACCCGGTGCAGGTGGCGACGGCGAACATGCCGACGTCCCCCGGCGCGAGCCCGGCGCTGTCCAGCGCCGCGGCGACCGCCTGCTTGCCCAGCGGCAGCGCCTCCTGCACGTAGCGCGCCATGCGCGCGCCGGTGCTCCAGTTGCTGAGGTCCTCGTCGATCGGGTTGGCCACGGCGTGCCGGGTGCGCACGCCGGCGCCGGCGAAGATGCGCTGGGCCGCGCGCACGCCCTCGTAGTGCGTGGCGAAGAACCCCTCCCAGGCCGCCTCCTGGTCCAGGGTCGCGGGGAGCGCCGCCCCGGACCCGGTGACGACCGCGCTCACCACTGCCGCTCCCGGACGTCCGTGCTGCTCAGCGAGGCGCTCATCACTCGACGGTAAGCGGGGACGGCGATCCGTGCCGCCTCACCGGGTCGCGCCCAGCCGGTCCGGCCCTGGCGCTGTGGCGCGCTTCACCCCGTAGCCGGCGAAGAGCACCGTGGTGAGCGGGATGCGCCGCATGCGCACGCCGGCCCGCCGGCCGCGGCGCCAGGCCACCAGGTCGCGGACCGACGGGCGGAGCCCGACCAGCCGCAGGTCCAGCCCGAGCCGGTCCGCGGCGGCCAGCAGCCGGCGCCGGTCGACGAACAGCGCGGGGTCGTGGATGCCCGGTGGGGGGCCGCCGGGGAGCCGCTCGAACAGGTCGACGGCGATCCACCCGGCCAGCCGGGTGGCCGCGATCGCGTCGATGACCAGCGTGCCGCCGGGGCGGAGCAGGCGGGCGCACTCGGCGAGGACGGCGACGTCGTCCTCGACGTGCTCGAGCACCTCCCCCGCCACGACGACGTCGGTGCACCCGTCGGCCAGCGGCACCTGGAGCACCGACGCCCGCACGGGGAGCACGCCGTGCTCGCGCGCCGTGACCAGCCCGGAGAGGTTGAGGTCGACCCCCACGTGCCGGTACCCCAGCCGGGCGGCGTGCGGGGCCATCAGGCCACCGCCGCAGGCCAGGTCCACGAGGAGGGCGCCCGGCTCGGGTGCCGGCGGGATCTGCTCGGCGCGGGCGGCGGCGAGCCAGTGCAGCATCGCGAAGCCCCCGGCCGGCTCCCACCACTGGTCGGCCAGGTCGTCGTACTGCGCGAGGTCGTTGCGCCGGGGGTCCGTGCGTCCCATGGTCCTGCGCGGCATGGTCGTGCGCGGCATGCGGCTCCCTAGCTCTTCTTCAGCGGGTCGTGGCCCCAGTTCATCAGGGAGTAGCGCCACTTCGAGGACTCGACGTCCTCCTTCTTCGGCTCCTGGGCCAGGTGGCGCTGCACGTAGCCGTGGACCTTGCGCATGTGCGCGTAGTCGTCGTCGGTCAGGTCCGCCTGCTTGGTCTTCAGCAGCTCGACGATGCGGCGCCCGGACTCGTGCCCGGTCGACTCGCCCGCACCGCCGCTCTTCTGCCCGACCGCCTGCGACTCCTCGCTCTGCAGCCACTCGTCGAGCTCCTTCGGCGTCATGTTGACCGCCTCGCCGAACTCGCGCCGGATGGTGTCGTGGTCGTCGTCGGCCATGCGTCCTCCTCGGTCGTGCCAGATCGGGTCGCCCACCCCCTACCCGGCGACCCGCGGCCGGGAACGGCGGACGGTGCGCAGGTCGGGCAGGGTGGACCGGGTGGGATCACCGGACGACCGGTTCGACGCCTCGGCGGCGCGGCGCAGCGCCGAGGCCCGCGGCGAGACCCTCGACCAGCTGCTGGACCGCAACCTGGCCGAGCTGCTCCAGGAGCTGCGGGTGGCGATCACCGGCGTCCAGGTGCTGTTCGCCTTCCTCCTCGGGCTGGCCTTCACCCAGCGCTTCGCCGACCTCGACGGCTTCGGCGTCACGGTCTACACGGTCACGCTGATGACCACCGCGCTGGCGACGGTGCTGCTCATCGCCCCGGTGTCGTTCCACCGCCTGGTGTTCCGGCGGCGGCAGAAGGGCGCGCTCATCCGGGTCGGCGACCTCATGCTGCGCGCGGGACTGGCCATGCTCGTGCTCGCCATCAGCGCCGGCACGCTGCTCGTCCTGGACGTCGCGCTCGGCCGGGGCGCGGCGGTGGCCGGCGGCGGGCTCGTGCTGCTCACCGGCGCCCTCACCTGGTACGCGCTGCCGCTGTGGGCCCGCCGTCCCGGTTTCCCGGCCGGGCCTGCGGATACAGCCCCGGACACCGACCCCGAGGGAGGACCACGATGAGCGAGCCAGGCAGCGGTCGCACGCCGCACCCCGAGCAGCCCGCCGAGAGCGGTGAGCAGGAGCCGGGCCAGGAGCAGGAGGGCCGCACGCCCCACTCCGAGCAGCCCGCCGAGGGCGCGGACCGGGGCGGGGACGAGGGCGCCGACACCCCGTCCTGACCGCCTCACCCGAGCCTCCGACGTCCCGCATCGATCTCGCGATGCGGGACGTCGTCTCTCTTGACGCTCCACGGGCGCGTGCCCTAGCGTCGTCGGCACCGCTCGCGCAGGCACCACAGGGGAGGCAGACCGTGACCGCATCCGGCACGCCCGCCCCGTCCCTGCGTCCGAGCATCCGCCCCGGCACCGCTGCCGGGGCCGTCCAGGTCCCCTTCTGACCTCCCGCGCCCCAGCCCGCCGACTCCCGACGTCGGCGGGCCGGTGGCGCATCCCCCGTGCCCCGCCGCCCCGCACGACCGTCCCAGCGCACCCAGTCCCCCGGAGGAACCCCATGACCAGCACCGTCTCCCTGTCCCCGGTGGAGGGACCCGCCGCGTGGCGCGGCGACGTCCTGTCGCAGTCCACCGAGTGGGTCTACGAGCTCTCCGACGCCGAGCGCACCGAGCTCGAGGAGGTGGGCCGCCGGTTCGTCGCCGACGACCCCGACCTGCGCGCCGTGACCGCCGAGCAGTACCCGATCCCGGGCAACGCCGAGCACCTGCGCGAGGTGGCCGAGCAGCTCGACAGCGGCCGCGGCTTCATCCTGGTGCGCGGCCTGCGCACCGAGGAGTACGGCGACGTGCTGGCCAGCGCCATCTTCTTCGTCATCGGCCTGCACCTGGGCGTGCCGATGAAGCAGAACGAGGTCGGCGACCTGCTCGACCACGTCATCGCCACCTCGAACCTCACGATGGCCGACGGCGCGCTGCCCTCCCGGGTGCGCGACCGGCTGCCCTTCCACTCCGACAGCTCCGACGTCGTCGCCCTCATGTGCCTGCGCGGCGCGAAGGCCGGCGGCTCGAGCAGCCTGGTCAGCGGCGCGACGATCTACAACGAGATCCTCCGCCGCCGCCCCGACCTCGCGCCCCTGCTGTTCGAGACCTGGTACTGGGACTGGAAGGCGCAGGACAAGGACGCGCCGGCCGACTGGTACACCTCCCCCATCTGCAGCTGGGTCGACGGCGTCTTCTCCAGCTACGCCGGCAGCTCGATGATCGAGTCCGCGCAGCGCTTCCCCGACGTGCCGCGGCTGACCGAGGCGCAGCAGGAGCTGCTGGCCCTCTACGACGAGGTGTCGCAGGAGGAGGGCCTGCCGATCGACATGGACTTCCAGCCCGGCGACGTCCAGTGGCTGCTGAACTACGCCGCCCTGCACTCGCGGACCTCCTACGAGGACTTCCCCGAGGTGGAGCGCCGTCGCCACCTGCTGCGGCTGTGGCTGCGCCGTGACGTCGGCCGGCCGCTGGTCGAGGACTTCGGCAAGAACTCCGTCGTCCAGGGCCGCGACAGCGCCCGCAGCGACAAGGAGGACGCGGAGCGCATCTCGCACATCGCCAGCGCCGCCGTCCCGGACATGAACTGGGGGCTCTAGCCTCCGGCTGCCCTGCAGGAGCCCGCCGCGAGCCTGCGAGTGGTGGGAGGCAGGGTGGTCCTCCCCGGCGGCGGGTGCCCACGTGGCCCCGCCGCCGGCTGCTGTCCACCGCTCCGAGACCGGGAGGTCCGTTGTCCGTCACCGTCGTCGGCAGCCTCAACGAGGACGTGCTCGTCACCGTCGACCGCCTCCCCGGCCGCGGGGAGACCGTCATCGGGCGCGCCTCGGCGACCGCGCCCGGCGGCAAGGGCGCCAACCAGGCCGCCGCCGCCGGCCGGCTGGGTCCCGGGGTGCACATGGTCGGCCGGGTCGGCGACGACCCCGCCGGCGCCCGCATGCAGGCCGCCCTCGCCGAGTGCCGCGTCAACGTCAGCCGCGTGCACCGCACGGCCGGGGTGCCCACCGGCTCCGCCACCATCCCGGTGGAGAGCGGCAGCGGGGAGAACCTGATCGTCGTCGTCCCGGGCGCCAACGCGGCGCTGACGCCCGAGGACGTGGACGTCGCGCCCGTGCAGCGCGCCGACGTCCTGCTGCTGCAGCTCGAGGTGCCGGTGGAGACCGTCACCGCGGCCGCCCGCGCCGCCGACGGCACCGTGGTGCTCAACCCCGCGCCGCCCGCGCCGCTGCCCGCGGAGCTGCTGGAGCGGGTCGACGTCCTCGTGCCCAACGAGCACGAGCTCGCCGCGCTGTCCGGCGTCCCGGACACCGAGCGGTCCCCGTCCGAGGTGGCGGCGCTGGCCCGCGAGCTGGCGAAGGGTCTCCGGGCCGCGGTGGTCGTCACCGTGGGCGCGCGCGGGGCCGTCGTCGTCCCGGCCGACGGCGGGACGGCGCTGCTGCAGCCCCCGCCGCCCGTGACGCCCGTCGACACGACCGGCGCCGGGGACTGCTTCTGCGGCGCCCTGTGCCAGGCGCTGGCCCGCGGGCAGGCCCTCCCCGAGGCGGTCCGCTACGCCGCGACCGCGGCCGCGCTGTCGACCACCGGTCCCGGTGCCCGCGGGGCGCTGCCGGCCAACCGCGACGTCCAGAAGGCGCTGGAGCGGACCCCGGCGGCCCAGCCGCTCGGCTAGCCCTCGACGAGATCTGCACACTCGTCGGGATCAGCGCCTGATGCCGACGAGTGTGCAGATCTCGCGGACGGTCAGGGGGCGGCGAGGGAGGCGGCGACGTCGGCGTAGAGCCCGGCGAACGACCGCAGCGTGGCCAGCGACAGCCGGTCGCGCCGCGGGTCGGCCGGGTCCGGCGAGGCGGCCGGGCCGGTGCGCGCGGTGTCGATGCCCGCGGCGCGGAAGACGACGCCGTCGGTCGACCCCGTCCAGTCCCGGACGACGACCGGCGGCTCGGACCGGTGGCGCCCCCAGGCGGCCTCCGTGGCCCGCACGACGGGCGCGTCGGCCGCGGTGACCCCCGCGGGGTGCAGCGGCTCGGCCTCGACCGCGACGGCGCAGCCGGCCAGCGGCGTCCGCGCCAGCTCCGCGCGCACCGCGGCGGCCAGGTCGCCGGCGAGCTCCGCCAGGTCGTCGCCGGGCACGGTGACGGCGTACAGCCGCAGGTCCAGCACCGCCGGCAGCAGGTCCGGCTTGTCCGGCCGGCCCCCGGAGAGCGCGCCCAGCCCGAGCTCGCCCCCGAGGCCGTCGGCCCGGTCCCGGCGGGCGTCGCGGAAGGCCACCCGCCACCGGCCGACCGCCTCGAGCACCGTCCCCGCGTGCACCAGCACGCCACCGACCGGGTCGGCCGACCGCGGCGCCAGCGCGGCGCCCATCCGGCCGGTGACGGTCAGCCGCAGGTAGCCGGCGCCGGGCTCGGCGCGCAGCACCGCCGCCGGGCCGCCCTTGGCCACCAGGACGGCGTCCGGGCGCGGGTGCGTGGCCAGGTGCGCGAGAGCCCCGGCGCTGGAGGAGGGGCGCACCGAGCCCGGCGGCAGGGCGGCCGGGAGCGCGCTGCGGTGGGTGCCGGAGCCGGCCAGCAGCAGCTGCAGGGTGCGGTGCGGCCGGCCCGTCAGCCGCTCGGCGGCCTCCGCCAGCCCGGCGAGCGCGGCGGCGGCGGGACCGCGGGCGACGCCGAGCCCCGGCCCGCTCACCTCGTCGCCGTCGATGCGCAGCGGCCGGGGGTCGTCGGCGCGGCCGGTGACCGGCGCGTCCTCGGCGGGCCGCCCGGACAGCGAGGTGTCCAGGTGGGAGGCGAGCAGCAGCGCCGGGGGGCCGTCGCCGGGCAGCGTGACGACGACGTTCGCCCCCGCCTCGCCCACCGCCGTGACGGACCAGTCCAGCCCGGGCAGGGCGTCGCGCCCCCAGGCGGCGAGGGCCTCGGCGGCCGGCCGCTCGGCGCCGTGCGGGGCCGGGGTCGCCGCGAGCACGCCGAGGGCGGCGGGGAGCAGCTCCCCGCCGCCCTCGGCGGACGTCCCGGTCGAGCTCAGAAACGGCCCCAGTCGTCGCTGGCCGGCCGCCAGACGTCGATGTTGCGCGGGTCGGCGACCATCTTGCGTGCCCGGTGGGTCTCGTGCTCCTCCGGCGTGAACACCCGGTGGGCGTCGCACAGCTCGTAGCGCGGGCCGTACTTCGGGTCGTGCATGTAGAAGGCGATCGACGTCGACGCGGAGTGGTTGACCATGTCCGAGACGATCGGCCGGTCCTTGTACAGCGCCCGGGCGCGCATCCGCATGACGTGGTCGAGGCTCTTCATCGCGAAGCACAGGTGCCCGACGAACGACCCCTCGCCGCGGCTGCGGGAGATCGCCAGGGAGTGGTGGTAGCGGTCCTCGCAGCGGAAGAACGTCGTCGACCCCACGACGTGGTCGCTGGCCATGAAGCCGAGCACCCCGGAGTAGAAGCCGACCATCTCGTCGAACCGCTCGGTGATGAGGAACGGGTGGACGAGGTCCACCGGCCGCAGCTCCACGTGCGGGGCCTCGGCGTACTCGTGGAACTCGGTGAAGAGCTCGACGACCATGCCGTCGGGGTCGCGCACGGCGAAGCCCTCGTCGCACAGCGCCGCCTGGCGCTCGTCCAGCTCGAGCACCTCCAGGCCGGCGTCGACGACCCGCTTCTGGATCTGCCCGAGCACCTCGGGGCTCTCCACGCTGTAGCCGACCGCCACCGTGTGCCCGATCTCGCGGTGCGGCGCGGCGATCAGCTCGATGCAGTGGTGCTCGATGTCGGTGCGCAGGTAGGCCCGCTCCGCCGTCCGCTGCTCCACCTGGAGCCCGACGTGGTAGACGAGGAAGTCGATCGTCTCGTCGAGGTCGGGCACCTCGATGCGGGCGTACTCCATGCCGAAGGGGCCGTGCGGCCGGGTGCTGACCGGTGCGGTCATCAGGTCTCCTGAGCTGGGGGTGTACTCGTAGCTGACGATGGCCCGCTCGGCGATGACCGGGCGCCACACCTCGGCGACGAAGCGCTCGTGCCGTTCGCTGGACAGGTAGGCGGCGAGCTCGGCCTCGGTGTCGAACTCGACGGAGAAGGCGTGCGTGAAGCGGTCGTCGCGGGTGCTGCGGTTCTGGCCCGAGGACCAGCGCTGCATCGCCGGGTAGTGCGCCGGGAAGGTCTCCAGCTCCGCCTGGAGCGCGTCGACCGTCGCCTGGTCGACGCCGTCCCGGAACCGGTAGGCCACGGTGTGCCGGATCATCGCTGAGCTCCTCGGGGTCCCGTCACAGGATGAAGGAGAGCCGGGCGCCGGCCTCGAGGCGCTCGAGGGCGAGCACCGCGCGGCGCAGGCGGAAGCGCAGTCCGTCCTCGGTCACGAGCAGCCGGTGGGCGTAGCGGCCGGGGAAGCTGTTCACGTGGCCGTCGCGGGCGCGGTGCACCAGGAAGTTGGCGGCCACGGTCAGCTCGTCCCCGTCCCGCTCGGTCAGCCGCACGTTCGTGATCATGCGGTGCGTCAGCGAGGCGGGGTTCTCCGCGTGCGCCTTGCGGCTGCGGAGCCGCTTCACGCGGGCGCGCAGGAGGTCCCAGTCGTCGCAGACGAAGTAGCCGCCCTGGCTGGCCGGGGTGTTCCCGGCGTCGGTCGTCGGGATCTCGAACCGGCCGCCCTCGACGAACAGCGCCAGCCACTCGTCGTAGCGCTGCCGGTCGAGCAGGTCGGCCTCGGCGAAGAGGAAGTCCTCCACCTCGGCCCGGGTGACGGTGCGGGTCGAGCCCGGCACGGCCGTGTCGAGCGCGGTCATCGGGCCGCCACCTCGTCCCCCGTCTCCAGGCCGGCCAGGATCTCGTCCAGGCCGTGCGGCCGCTTGCTGGGCAGCGGGGTGGGCTCGGGCTGCGCCGGCGGGGGCGTGCCGACGTCGACCGGCCCACCGCCACCGACGGCGCTCACCCAGTGCCGCCAGAAGCCGCGCATCGCGCCCTCGTCGGTCGAGCGGCCGCGCCGGCCGGTCCCGTCGTCGGCCATGCCGCGGGACATGTCGCTGTAGTCCAGCTCGGCGCGGCCGTCGCCGGCGGTCGCCTCGATGCCGCGCTGCACGGCCTCGTAGGCCTCGATGTCGTCGGGCGTGGCCAGGCCGCCGGGGCCGACGAAGCTGACCATCGTGCGCATCCGCAGGTCGCGGACGGCGGGGTCCTCCCCGCGCGGGGCCAACTGCCAGGCGCGGACGTCGGTGTGCCCGGGGGCGACCGGCTCCAGCTGGCGGATCGACAGGCCCTCGAGGTCGAACAGCAGCAGGTTGGGGAAGACGAAGAGGATGTGGCTCTCGTCGGCCACCAGGTGTGCCCGCTCGGAGCCCAGGCGCAGCTCCATCTCGCGGCGGTGCTCGGCGGTGCGGACCCGCTCCTCCTCGCCGAAGCGCGGCTCCCAGAGCATGCTGATCCGCCCGCCGTGGCCGGTGAGGATGAGCAGCGAGTGGCCGTTGCCGAGGTTGTAGGCGTACTGGTCGTCGTCGTCGACGGCGAAGCCGCTCTCCCGCAGGTACCCGACGAACGTGTTGTGGGTCGGGGAGAAGTGGTAGCCGTCCATGGCGTTCTCGACGGCGAGCTTCCAGTTGCCGCGGACGCCGTAGAGCTGGGTGCCCGGGAGCACCTCCATGCCCGCGACGTGCTGCTCGCTGATCATCCGCATGTAGTCGGCGGCCGGGCCGAGGTGGTCGACCAGCGGCGGGACGTCGTCGGTGAAGGAGACGAAGACGAAGCCCTCGAAGACCTCCAGCTTCGCGACCTCGCGCAGCCGCATGCTGGCCTTGTACTCCTCGTCGGCGTAGGCCGAGGGGTCCGGGATGGCGGCCACCTCGCCCGTGTTGTGGAAGGCCCACGCGTGGTAGAAGCAGTTGAAGTGCTTGCTGGAGCCCTGCGTCTCGCGGCACAGCACCGTCCCGCGGTGCGGGCAGCTGTTGAGGAAGGCGTGCAGCTCGCCGGTGGAGTCGCGGGTGAAGATCAGCGGCCGGCCGCCGAGCGTGCGGACCTTGAAGTCGTTCGGCGCCAGCTCGGTCTCGTGGCCGAGGTACAGCCAGGTGCGCTCCCAGATCCGCGCGCGCTCGGCGGCGAACAGGGCCTCGTCGCGGTACGCGCGGCGGTGCACGCGGAAGGCGAGGCGCTCCCAGTCCTGGACGACCAGCGGCGCGGCGGCGGCGTCCGAGTCGGGGTGGGGGCTGGGCGACGTCACAGTGGCTCCCGTCTGCCCCGCCGGAGCGGGGGCGGCACGACTACGCGGTAACTCGGGTGAAACACATGCGAGATGCTGTCTCGCATCGCGGTACTGAGCATGTGCTGCCCGTCCTCGCGTGTCAACCAGTCGACCGCGCCGCGGTGCCGCGCGCGCCGCTGGGGGCACCGACGTTGACCGCTCCCCGTCTCGGCGGTCAGGATGCTGTCTCACGTCGGGAGACGGGCGCGCCGTCCCTGGACCCGCCTCCCGCCACCACTCCCCGAGGAGCCCAGCCCGTGTCCGAGCCTGCCAGCCGCCCGGCGCGCGACGGCGACGCCGCCGCGCCGACGATCCAGACGGTGCAGCGGGCCGCGCTCATCCTCGACGCCTTCACGCCCGCCAAGCCCTACCTCAGCCTCAACGAGATCACCCAGCGGCTGGGTGCGAGCAAGGCGACCGCCCACCGCTACACCAAGGCCCTGCGGGCGGCGAAGCTGCTGCGCTACGACGAGCGGTCGGCGCTGTTCTCCCTCGGCCCGCAGGTGCTCACCCTGGGCGCGGCCGCCCGGGCGGGCCTGCCGATCGTCAGCGCCGCGGAGCCGTTCATGGAGCGGCTGGTGCACCAGGTCGACGAGACGGTGGTCCTGTCGGTGTGGGACGGCGAGTCCCCGATCGTCGTGCGCTCGGTCGACAACACCGACCGGGTGATCCGGATCAGCGTGCGGGTGGGCTCGCGGCTGGACCCGGTGCAGTCGGCGCAGGGCCGGGTCTTCTGCGCCTGGCTGCGGCCGGAGGAGGTCGCGGGGCTGCCCCGGGCGCTCAAGCGCGACCCCGACCTGCGCGCCGAGATCGACGCCGTGCGCGACGCGGGGGTCTCGGTCAACGTGCCGGCGGTCAACGGGGTGCGCACGCTGGCCGCCCCGGTGTTCCAGGGCCCGACGCTGGTCGGCTCGGTCGCCATCGTCGGGACGACGGCGTCGATCGACCCCGACGTGCACAGCCCCATGGCCGCCGCGCTCGTGCAGACGGCCAAGGAGATCTCCGCCCACCTCGGCACCGAGGACCCCGCGCCCGCCGGCTGACCCGCTGCCCGGCCCACCGGCGGACGCACCTCGTCCCGCCGCTCCCCGTGCTCTGCCCACCGGCGTGGGCAGAGCACGGGCGTGCGAGGGGGTGGAGGCGGTCCGGTGTCCCGGACGCGGGGTCAGGAGCCGGACGGGGCGGCGGAGAGCCAGCCGAGCGCGGAGGCGAAGTCGGCCCGCGGCGGCACGAAGAAGTCGATGTTCACGCACGGACCCTCGAGCGGCTCCACGAAGTGCTCCGCGCCCGCCGGCACCAGCAGGAACGAGCCCGCCCGCATCCGGTGCGGCGTCCCGGACACGTGGTAGTCGCACACGCCCTCGGCGATGTGGACCAGCTGGTCGAAGTCCGCGTGGGAGTGCGGGTTGAGCGTCATCCCGACGTCGAGGCTGTGCCAGGCGATCATGATCTCGTCGGTGCTGTAGACCTTGCGCCGCACGCCCGGGCGGACGGTCTCGGCGGGGATGTCGTCCCAGTTCACCACCCGTCCGAACAGGGCTGCGTTGCGCGACGGGGCGGGCTCGGTGCTCATCGGGTCTCCGGGGACGAGGGGGCGGCGGCGCGCAGCGCGGCGCCGAGGAACTGCAGGTCGGAGCCGACCACGAGGTAGCCGGCCGAGCCCAGGCCCAGCCCGTCGGCGGCGTCGGGCCGGGGCGCCCAGCCGCCGAAGGCGACACCGGCACCGAGAGCGGCCTCGGCCACGGTGTCCACCTCGGCCCGGACGGCCGCGGCGTCGTCGGGATCGAGCCCCAGCGCGACGGTCAGGTCGGTGGTGCCGACGAACGCGACGTCCAGCCCCGTGACGACCTGCGCCAGGGGGTCGACGGTGCGGCACTCGATCTGCCCGACGAGCACCGGCGGGTCGGCCCGCTCGGCCGCCAGGTACCCGGTCAGCCCGGTTGCCCCGTACCCGGCGCCGACGTGGGCGAGGCTCACCGACCGCCGGCCGACCGGGCCGTAGGCGACGGCGGCCTGCAGCTCCTCCCGCTGGGCGACCGAGGTCAGCATCGAGAGCTGGATGCCGGCGGCGCCGGCCTCCAGCACCCGGTTGACCAGCGGCGGGTCGACGCGCGCCAGCCGGACGAGGGCCGGCAGACCCAGCGCGTCGGCGTAGCGGAGCAGGGTGAACGCCTCGGTCTCGCCCAGCGTGGAGTGCTCGAGGTCGACGACGACGAAGTCGAAGCGGGCCGCGGCGGCCAGCTCCAGCACGTCGGGGCACGGCAGCTTGACGAACACGCCCGTGAGCCGGTCGCCGGAGGCGAGGGCGGCGCGCAGTCCCGCCCGCACCCGGTGCACGTCGCTCATCGCCACACTCCCGTCGGTCGAGGGCCGGTCGGCAGGCGCCGCCCGGTCACGTCAGGCGTCGAGCCCGCGCCACGGCACGAGGTCCACCGGCGCGCCGGCGTGCAGCACGGTCACCGGCTCGTACCGCGGGGCCACGATCGAGTTGCCGGCGGCGTCGGGCAGCAGCTGGTCGCTGACCTCCTCGACCACCGTGACGTGCGCGGGGTTGCCGACGGTCAGCGCACCGTAGCCCTCGTCCGCGATGCCCAGCAGCCGCGCCGGGTCGATGGTGGCGCGCTTGACGATCTCCGGCAGCGGTGCTCCCAGGGCGACCAGCTTCGACAGGCTGGTGAGCAGGTCGAAGACCGGGCCGCGCCAGTTGCGGCCACTGGTGTCGGACGAGGCGATGTCGGGGAGGAAGCCCGCGGCGATCGCCGGGCGGGCGACGTCGTAGCTCAGGTTGCTCTTGCCGTGGGCCGAGTCGAAGAGCACCCCACGGGCACGCGCCTCGGCGACGGCCGGCTGGACCGCGCCCTCCTGGAGGATGTTGTACTCCTTGCCCGTGTAGCAGTGGGCCACGATGTCGCCGGGCCGCAGGTAGGGCAGCACCTCGGCGAGCGGCTCGGGGGTCTCGCCGATGTGCACCATCAGCGGCAGGCCGGCCTGCTCGCCGATGGCGAGCGACTTCTCCAGCAGCGGGCGCCACTGGTCGGCCGGGACGACGTCGGTCGACAGCCGGATCTTGAAGCCGCGGACGATGTCGGGGTTCTCCGCCGCGACCTGGAGCGCGTCCTCGGGCACGAGCGTGTCGGGGTTGAGCAGCTCGCCGAAGCGGAAGTCGATGAGACCCAGCACCGAGACGTTGAGGAAGCTGAGGATCCGCATCCCACTGGGCTCGACGACGAACTTCTTGAACGCGGCGAACGTCGAGGCACCGGCGGTGCCGGCGTCGGCGGCGGCCACGACCCCGCGGCGCAGGTGCGCCTCGACGGGGTTGGCGCCGACCTTCGACACGAGCTCGAAGATGTGGGTGTGGCCCTCCACCAGGCCCGGCAGCACCAGCCGGCCGGTGCAGTCGACGCGCTCGGTCGCCGGGCCGTCGATGGCCGGGGCGACCGCGCTGATCCGGCCGTCGGTCACCGCGACGTCGTAGCGGCCGTCGATGCCGTTGGCCGGGTCGAGGACCCGCCCACCGGTGAGGACCAGGTCGTGGACGGCGCTCGCGGCGTCCGTGCGGGTGTCGGCGGGTGCGGACATGCGGTGGGCTCCGATGGGTCGGGGACGACGGGGGTCAGTGGGACGCGCGCTGCTCGCGATGGCCCCGCTGCAGGGGCCCGCGAGCCGGCGAGCGGTGGGGGGCAGCGGGATCCTCCGCCGGCGCGGCGGCGGAGGAGACAGTGGTGCTCAGCGGTGCGACGCCCTCGACCTCGACGGTGAGGACGTCGCCGGGGAGGAGGTAGCAGCCGCGGTCCTGGCCGGTGCCCGCGGGCGTGCCGCTCAGGAACACGTCGCCGGGCTCCAGCACGGCGTACCGGGAGATCCGGGCGAGCAGCTCGGGGATCGACCAGAGCATGTCGGCGCTCGTGTCGTCCTGGTGCACCACGCCGTTGACCGACCCGCGGACGCGGATCGCGCCGGCGTCGGGGAGCGTGCGCGCGTCGAGCACGGAGGCGCCCAGCGGGGTGCAGCCGGGGAAGCTCTTGGCCAGCGCCGGGGTACCGGTCGCCTTCATGACGTCGCGCGCGGTGAGGTCGTTGCCGGCCGTGACGCCGGCGACGGCGGCCCAGGCCTCGCGCTCGGACGCGCGGTACAGGCGGCGGCCCAGGACGACGGCGATCTCGGCCTCGGCGTCCAGCTGCTCGGTGACGCCGGACGGGTGAGCCACCCGCCCGTTCGGGCCGGCCACCGACGAGGCGGCGCAGACGTACAGGATCGGCTCGGCGGGCACCTCCCGGCCGGTCACGCGCACCTTGGAGTGGTAGTTGAGCCCGACGCCCCAGACCGTGCCGGGCGAGGGCAGCGGGGGCAGTGCGCGGGCCAGCGCCTCGGCCGCCGGCAGCCGCCGGACGACGCGCGCACCGGCCGCCGCGGCCAGCGACCCGGTGTCGGCGACGAGCTCCCCGACGTCGCGGTGGGGCAGGTCCAGGACGGCGACCTCGTCGCCCTCACGACGCGCCAGTCCCTCCGGCGTCGCGAGCAGGTCCATGTCGGCGATCCTTCGATGCGAGACGACGTCTTGTCAAGCAATACGAGACGACGTCACGTCCCGTGAGACGAGCGCAGCGTCGCCACCAGCCGGCGACCCGGCCGCAGGAGCCCCCCGCGGGCGGAGCGGGGGTGGGGCGGCCGGGCCCTTCAGTGGGCGAACGTCGTGGGCCGCGACGGGTCGGCGGGGGCGTCGTCGATCCGCGCCAGCTGCTCCGCCGAGAGCTCCAGGTCCGCGGCCGCGGCGCTGTCGCGGATCGACTCCGGGCGGGTGGAGCCCGGGATGACCACGACGGCCGGGGAGTGCGCCAGGAGCCACGCCAGCGCCACCCGCTGCGGGCTGACGCCGAGCTCCGCGGCCACCGCCCGGGTGGACACCGCCCGTGCCCCGTCGGCGGTCACGCCGGCCAGGGGCGTGTAGGGCAGGAAGGCCAGGCCGAGCTCCTCGGTCCGGCGCAGCATCGGCTCGCCCCAGCGGTCCTCCACCGAGAACGGGTTCTGCACGCTGACCAGCCGGTCGCCGAGCACCTCCGCGGCGGTGTCGAGCTTCGTCACGTCCACGTTGCTGATCCCGACCGTCCGCACCACCCCGGCGTCCACGAGCTCGGCCAGGGCGCCGACGGACTCCGCGTACGGCACCGAGGGGTCGGGCCAGTGCAGCTGGTAGAGCCCGATGGTCTCCACCCCCAGCGCCTGCGCGCTGGCCCGCGCCGCGGCGTGTAGGTGCTCCGGGGTGCCGCGGAAGTCCCACCCGCCGCCGGGGCGCACCAGGCCGCCCTTGGTGGCCACCAGGACGTCGTCGGCGTCCCCGGACCACGAGCGCAGCGCCGTGGCCACCAGGCGCTCGTTGTGGCCGATCTCGGTGTCGTCGTGGCAGTAGACGTCGGCGGTGTCGATCACCGTCACGCCGGCGGCGAGCGCGGCGTGCACGGTGGCCGCCGCGCTCTCCGGCGTCGGCCGGTCGGGGCGGCTGGACAGGTGCATGGCGCCGAGGCCGACCGCGCCGACCTGCTGGGATCCGATCGCACGGGTGCGCATGCGTCTCACATTACGAGAGCACGTCCCATCCTGTGAACAACCGTCCCGTGCACCGGACAGCGCAGCGCCGCGGTCCGAGGGCACGCCGGAGGCCCCGCCCACCGTGCGGCGGGCGGGGTCTCCGGACGGCGGATCAGCCCCAGAGCTCCTGGATGGTCGCGAAGACCTTCTGGTTGTGGCTGAACTCGAGCACGTTGCCGTCGGGGTCCAGGACGGCGCAGATGTAGCCGATGTGCTCGGCCATCTGCGTCGGCTCCCACTGCAGCCGGCCCAGCTCCTTCGCCTTGGCGGCGACGTCGTCGACGTCGGAGCGGTTGGGCAGCTCGATCCCGATGTGCGCCCACGGCGAGAACGTCGGGTCGGGCTTGCCGTCGACGATGCCGAAGCGGGCGCCGACCTCCGGCACGAACTCGCCGAGGACGAGCACGAACGGCGTCTCGACCTGGCCGGGGTTGGACAGCCAGGCGCTGCGGCCGCTGTCGTCGGCGTTCTTCTGCACGAGCACCAGCGGGGTGACCGACGTGTAGAACTCGATCGACCGGTCGATGTCGGTGACGGGGATGGCGACGTGGGTCCAGCGCGCCTCGGTCAGTTGGGGCATGGCGGTTCCTCTCTCGTGGTGGTGGAGCGGTTCAGAACGAGGGCCACTTGGCCCGGTCGGGGAGCCCGGAGCGGGCGACGATGCCCTCGCCCGCGGCCTGGGCGCGACGCAGCAGGTCGTCCTCGTCGATCGTGGTGCAGCGGTAGTCCTCGACCACGCGCCGTCCGCCGACGAAGACGGTGTGCACACCGCGGCCGTCGGCGGACCAGACCAGCTGGTTGGCGACGTTGTGCAGCGGCCGCCACTCGGGGCGGTTGGTGTCGTGCAGGACCAGGTCGGCCTGCTTGCCCACCTCGATCGAGCCGAGCTCGTCCTCGGCCTGCAGCGCCCGGGCCCCGTTGCGGGTGGCCATGGCGAACGCGTCCTCGGCCGGGAACATCGTGGCGTCGCGGCGGGCGTCCTTGAACAGGCCGGCCACGAGGTAGGTGGCGCGCATCAGGTCGTGGTAGTTCGACGCGTTGTTGCCGTCGGTGCCGATGGCCACGTTCACCCCGGCGGCGACCATCTCGGGGAACTTCCCGATCTGCGTGACGCCGTAGGAGACCTTGAGCGCCGTCGTCGGGCAGTGGGCGATGGAGGTCCCGGTCCGGGCGAGGACGGCGATCTCGGCGTCGTCGACGTGCACGGCGTGGGTGAGCAGGACGTTGCGGTCCAGGACGCCGATCTCGTCGAGGTGCACCATCGGCCGCTGCCCGAAGGTGGCCAGGAAGCCCTCGGGGTCCATCGCGGCCGGGGACATGTGCGCGCTCATCCCGGTGCCGCGCTCGTCGGACATCCGCTTGGCGGTCTGCCACAACTCGTCGCTGCAGGTGGTGTGCCCGATGACGATCGGCCAGGCCTGCACCCGGCCGTCGGCGGCCGAGCCGTAGGTGTCCATCGCATAGGTCATGGCGCCGATCGCCTCGGCCGTCGTCATGCGCAGCGCCTCGTAGTCGCCGACCAGGTCCCACGCCCAGGGGCCGACCCGCGCCCGGATGCCGATCTCGGACAGCCCGTCGACGACGGGGTCGATGAACCGGACGGTGCCGGCCTCGAGGAACGCCGTCGTCCCGGACTTGAGCATCTCCAGCGCGGCCAGCTGCGCCGAGATGTGCTCGTCCTCCTCCGTGTAGTGCGTGTGGATCGGCGTCAGCCACTCGAAGACGTTCTCGAGGAACGGGGTGTCGTCGGGCACGAAGCCGCGGGTCAGCGGCTCCCCGGTGATGTGCACGTGGGTGTTGATCAGCCCGGGCGTGACGACGAAGCGCTCCCCCGCGACGACGTCGTCGGACGTCCAGCGCGCGGCGAGGTCGGCGGACTG
Source organism: Blastococcus sp. CPCC 205250 (assembly GCF_019799925.1). Classification (GTDB taxonomy): domain Bacteria; phylum Actinomycetota; class Actinomycetes; order Mycobacteriales; family Geodermatophilaceae; genus Trujillonella. The sequence goes on from NZ_JABGCG010000002.1 coordinate 74,572, forward strand.
CCCGACGTCGACGACCCGGCCGTCCCGCACGGCGATGCCGCCGTCGCGGAAGACCCGCCGCTCGTCGTCCATGGTCACGACGTGGGCGCCCAGGACGAGCGTGTCGCAGCGGTCGCCGGTCGCGGTGGTGCGGTCCTCGGTCATGGTTCCCTCTCGGGCTCGGTGGGGACGGCGGGGCGGATCAGGAAGACGGTCTGGCGGGGTACCGGCTGCAGGACGTCGGTGAGGTCGGCACCGCCCTCGGCCGCCCAGGCGCGCAGGTCGGCGACGGTGACGCCGTGCCCGTCGGTGGCGGCGGCCATGGTCAGCGAGAGCAGCAGCTCGTGGCGCGCCCCGGCGAGGACGACGGGGCGGCCGGGGTCCGGCGCGGCGACGGGGTCCGGTCGGGGGTAGTCGGCCACGACGACGACACCCCCGGGGGCCAGCAGCCCGAGCGCGCGCAGCAGCAGCCGGCGGGCCCGCTCCGGCGGCTCGGCGCGCAGCACGTGGGCGAGGACGACGACGTCGGCCGGGCCGGGCACGTCCGCCTCGAGGTAGTCGCCCTCGACGAGCTCGACGCGGGAGGCCAGGCCGGCGGCCGCCACCGTCTCCCGGGCGACCGGCAGGACGCCGGGCAGGTCCACCCCGACCGCGGCGGCGGCGGGCCGGTCGGCGAGCAGCGCCGCCAGCCAGGCACCGGAGCCGCAGCCGAGGTCGACCACGCGCGGGGACGCCGGCCACAGGCCCCGCTCGGCGAGCGCCGCCGCCACGCCCGCGGCGACCGCCCGCTGGGTGGGCGCGGTGGCCCGGACGAGGTCGGGGTACAGCGCGTCCAGCTCGCCGCGGGTGCCGGCCGGGACGGCGCCGGAGCGGATCGTCTCGGCCAGCTGCTGCCAGCCCGACCACGGCCCGGGCGACAGCCGGCCCAGCGCCGCCATCGACGCCGGGGAGCCGGACACCAGGAAGCGGGCCGCGACCGGGGTCAGGGCGACGGCCTCCCCGTCGCCGGTGAGCAGCCCGAGCGAGACGAGCACCTCGGCGAGCAGCGCCACCGCGTCGCCGTCGGCCGCCGACACCGCCGCGGCGAGCGCGTCGGGCGCGAGCCCCCGCTCCCCCGCCGCGGCGAGCGCGTCGAACAGGCCCAGCTCCAGCGCGGCGCTCAGGGCGCCGTAGGCGGCCAGCCCGTTGACGACGTCCCAGACCGGGCCGGGCCCGACCGGTGGCGCGCCTCCCGGCCCAGCGCCCACCGGCCCCACACCCACCGGCCCCGCACCCACGGTCGGGGCACCCCCGGGCCCAGCACTCACGGCCGCAGCACGATCTTGCCCGTGGCCCGCCGCGACTCCATGTGCCGCTGCGCGGCCGCGGCGTCGGCCAGGGCGAACTCGCTGTCGACCGGGGTGGTGAACCCCGAGCTCCAGTAGCGGTCGAGCATCGGCCCGAACTCGCGCCGGTCATAGGGGTCCGAGCCGAGGAAGCGCAGCCCGAAGTGGTAGGCGTAGACCAGGTCGAACGACGTCCGGTCGCCGGTGGTGTTGCCGAGGAAGACCATCCGGCCGCGCGGCGCCATGCTGTACACCGACGCGTCCCAGACGGCGGGGCCGACGTGGTCGACGACCAGGTCGACGCCGCGGCCGTCGGTGAAGCCGCGGGCGGCGCCGACCAGGTCGGTGCTCGACGTGTCGACCACGAGGTCCGCGCCGATGCCCTCGGCGTAGGCCACCTTCCGCGGGCTGCTGACCGTCGTGACGACCCGCGCCCCCGCCGCCTTGGCCAGCTGGATGGCCGCGGTGCTCACCCCGCTGGCACCGGCGTGCACCAGCACCGTCTCGCCGGCGCCGACCGCGGCCACCTCGACGAGTGCGTGCCAGGCGGTCATCCACACCGTGGGCACGACCGCGGCCTCGACCAGGTCCCGCCCGTCGGGCACCTCGTGCACGTTGGCGGCCGGGACGACGACGTACTCGGCGTAGCCGCCGGCGACGTTGCCGCCGACGACGCGCGCAGTGCCGCACAGCCCGTCGGCGCCGCTGCGGCAGGCCGGGCAGTCGTCGCAGGGGATCGCCGGGTTGACCACGACCCGGGTCCCGGTGCGCGCCGCCGGGAAGGCGGCGAGGTCGACGTCGGCGCCCAGGCCCACGACGGTGCCGGCCACGTCCATGCCGGCCACGTGCGGCAGCCCGAAGCCCGGGATGAGCGCCGGTCCGCGGCGCTGGAGGACGTCGAGGTGGTTCAGCCCGCAGGCGGCGACGGCGACGAGGACCTCGCCCGGCCCGGGCTCGGGTACGTCGGACTCGGCGACCTCGAGGACGTCGGCGTCGCCGTGGACGCGGTACAGGATGCTCTGCACTGGAGGGGCTCCCGGATGTGGACCGACATGTGGTCCGGCCGGGCGCTCCGCGGTCCCCCCGGCACGCCCGATCGGCATGCAACGGTGGGATCCAGCGGGCTGCGTCGCCGCGCTCCCCCATCCGGGCCTGTTGCCGGCCCGGGCGGGTCGAGGGAAAGGAACCAGGTCGGGGGCCGGGGCGTCAAGAGCCTCGTGCGGGCTCCGGGCCCCGGCCCCGACCTCTCAGCCGGAGGCGCCGGTGCCGGCGTCCACGGCGGCGATCTGGGCGGCCACGACCTCGCCGTCCCAGTAGTCGGCGCGCGCGGCGACCAGGCCGTCGCGCACGCCGAAGCGGAAGACCCCGCGGACGTCCACGGGCACGGCGGGCGCACCGTCGCGCTGCATCTGCGCCGTCATCCGGTAGGCCACCGCCGCCCGGTCACCGTCGGCCAGCAGCTCCTCGACCTCGTAGTGCAGGCCGGCGAACGTGGCCAGGAAGCCGGGCAGCCGCTCGCGGTAGGCCGCCCGGCCCGTCAGGCTGCGCCCCCGGGCACTGGTGTGCTCGTTGACGAAGTCCTCGGTGACGCAGGCCGCGACGGCGTCCGGGTCGCCCGCGTTCAACGCGGCGAGGAAGGCCCCGACCGCGGCGCGGGTGTCACTCAGGAGTGCCCCACTTGGCCCGCACGAGCTCGTAGACCTTCTGGTTGTGCGAGATCTCGATGACGTTGCCGTCGGGGTCGTTGAGCGCGCAGATGTAGCCGACGACGCCGGGCATGTCCCGCGGCTCCCACTGCAGGGTCCCCGCCTCGCGGGCCTTGTCGGCGATCGCGTCGACGTCCTCCCGGTTCGGGACCTCGATGCCCAGGTGCGCGAACGGCTTGAGCAGGCCGAGCTTGCCGCCCTTGGCGCTGTTGAAGGACACGAGCACCAGCACGAACGGGGAGTCGGCCTGCTTGTCGTTGGACAGCCAGGCGCTCTCGCCGTCGTCGTCGGAGAACCGCTCGACGACGACGAGCGGGGTCAGCGACGTGTAGAACTCGATCGACGCGTCCAGGTCACCGCAGGGCAGCGCGACGTGCGTCCACCGGGCCTGGGTCAGTCGGGTCTCGGTCACGGGTTCCTCTCTCCATCTGCGCCCGGCGCCACGGTGGGCCGGGCGGGTGCGTCGGCGGGGGCCGTCACACGAGCCCCCGTTCGAACGGCTTGCTGAGCGCTCGTGGCTCGCGCTGGGACCGGGCCATGAGGACCATGACGGTCAGGGCGAGCAGGTACGGCGCGGCGACGAGCAGCTGCGGGTTGAGCTCCACGCCCAGGGAGGGCAGGGCGAGCCGCAGCGCGTCCGCGGCGCCGAACAGGAAGCAACCCAGCAGGGTGCCCTTGAGCCGCCAGGCCCCGAAGATCACGGCGGCGATGACGATGAACCCGCGGCCGGCGGTCATGTTGTTGTTGAACGAGCCGACGAGGCCGACCGACAGGTACGCCCCGCCCAGGCCCGACATCACGCCGCACCACATGAGCGCCTGCCGGCGGCGCAGGTTGACCTTGATCCCGGTGACGTCGGCGGCCTGCGGGTTCTCCCCGACCGCGCGCAGCTCCAGGCCCCACCGGGTGCGGTTGACCAGGAACCAGGTGAGCGGGACGACCAGCAGCAGCAGGTAGAAGGGCCAGCGCTGCTCGAACAGGACGCCCACCAGCGGGATGTCGGCCAGCCCGGGTATCCGCAGCATCCCGACCTGGGTGCGGGAGAACTCCATCGTCTGCAGCAGGAAGCTGGTCAGGCCCAGGACGAGGGTGTTGATGACCAGGCCCACCACGAAGGTGTTGATCTGGATCCGGTGCGACAGGTTGGCGTGCACCAGCGCCACCAGCAGGCCGACGACCGCGCCGGCCACCAGGCCGACCGTGGGGCTGCCGGTCGCGCTGCCGACGGCCACGGCGCCGAACGCGCCCGACAGCATCATCCCCTCGACGGAGATGTTGAGCGTGCCCGCGCGCTCGGCCAGGTACTCCCCGCAGGCGGCGAAGGCCAGCGGGGCGGTCAGGCGCAGGGCGCTGGAGAGCACCGTGCCGCCGTCGTCGAGCCACATCAGACCGGCACCTCTTCCTTGGCGGGCGCGGCGGACGGCCGGGCGGGGGTGTCGGGGACGGCGGACCGGTTGCGGATCCGGCGGCCCCACAGCGCGGACAGCACCGGCGGGACGACGAAGGCCAGCACCAGCAGCGCCTGGACGACGTCGACCAGGTAGTCGGGCACGCCGGTGGCCGCCAGGTAGCTCGAACCGGCCCGCAGCCCGCCGAAGAGGACGGCGACGGGGAGGGCCAGGCCCGGGCGGCTGCGCGCCACCAGGGCGACGAGCAGGCCGTCCCACCCGAAGTTGTTGGAGATGGCCGGCTGGAGCCGGAACACGGTGCCCAGCAGGATGACGCCGCCGGCCAGGCCGGCGAAGGCCCCGGAGAGGACCAGCGCCGAGCCGCCCAGGCGGGAGGCGCGGATGCCGGCGTGCCGGGCGGCCATCGGGTTGAGCCCCAGCATGTTGAGCCGGAAGCCCCACCGGCTGCGGGCGATGAGCACCGCGAGCACGACGGTGGCCACGACGGCCAGGATCACGCCGACGCCGATGGTCAGGTCGGGGTACTGGCCGAAGCTGGCCAGCCGCAAGTACTCGGGGACGGCGTCGGACTGCGGGCGCGCCGGGCCGTTGCCGATGCCGGTCTCCTGCAGCAGCGACGGGCTGTTCACGGCGAACTGCACGACCTGCGCGGCGATGAAGGTCAGCAGCAGCGTGGTGACCACGACGTTCGTGCCGCGGGTGTAGTACATCGCCGCGCTGATCCCCGACCAGGCGCCGCCTCCGGCAGCGGCGGCGACCAGGGCGACCGTGATGACCATCCAGCCCGGGCCCTGCAGGCGCAGCGCCACGAAGCAGCCGAGCATCGCGCCGATGAGCAGCTGCCCCTCCTGGCCGATGTTGAACACCCCGGCCCGGTTGGCGATGCAGGCCCCCAGTGCGACCAGCAGCAGCGGCGCGGCGTTGACCAGCGTCTGCGACCAGCCCGCGGAGTCCGCGACGCTGCCGGTGACCAGGGCGTCGACCACCTCGGTCGGCGACCCGCCGGAGATGGCCACCAGGAGCGCGGCCAGCGCGCAGGCGACCAGCACGCAGACGACCGTGATGCCGGCGGTGCGCCAGGCGTCGGCGCTGGGGCGGCGCAGCCCGGCGTTGCCGACGACGTAGGAGGCCAGCGGCCGGCGCGCGGGGGCGGTCACGCCGCCTCACCGCCGACGAGCATGCCCAGCCGCTGCGGGGAGGCGTCCGCGACGTCGAGGACCCCGGTGATCCGGCCCGACGAGATGACCGCGATGCGGCTGGCCAGCGCCATGACCTCCTCCAGTTCGGTCGAGATGAGCAGGACGGCCACACCCGAGGCCGCGGCCTCGCGGAGGCGGGCGAACATGTCCTCGATCGCGCCGACGTCCAGGCCGTGGGTCGGCTGGGCGGCGACGAGGACGGTGGGCTCCGCGGACAGCTCGCGGGCGAGGACGACGCGCTGCTGGTTGCCCCCGGAGAGGGTGCGCAGCGGGGCGTCGATGGAGGGGGTGCGGATCGCGAACCGCTCCACCAGCTCCTCGGCCTGGGCGCGGATCTTGGCCCGGCGCATGAGCAGCCGGCCGCTGTAGCGGCGCAGGTCGGTCATGACGAGGTTGTCGGCCACGCTCATGTCCAGGACGACGCCCGAGCGGTGCCGGTCCTCGGGGATGACCCCGACCCCCGCCTCGTGCAGGGCGCCGGGCCGGTCGAGGGCGACCGGCCGGCCGGCCACGTGGACCTCGCCCGCGTCGGGGGCGATCAGCCCCGACAGCAGGTCGCCGAGCGTGGCCTGGCCGTTGCCCTCGACGCCGTAGAGGGCGACGATCTCGCCGGTCGCCACCTCCAGGTCCAGGGAGTCCAGGAGCACCCGGCCGTCGGGGCCGGCCAGGCGGAGGCCGTGCAGGGCCAGCGCGGCGGTGCCCGGCACGTCGGCCGGGGCCTGCGGCGCGGGGGGCTCGGCGGGCACCGCGGAGAGCCCGCCGGCGAGGACCGGGCTCAGGTGCTTGGCGGGGTCGTCGGTGACGACCAGGCCGAGGGCGGCCCCCTCGGCCTGTAGGGAGACGTCGCGGCCGACCATCCGGCGCGCCAGCTCCGGCGCCGACGTGTCGGCGGTGCGGCAGTGGAAGGCCAGCCGGCCGCGCCGCAGGACCGTGACCACGTCCGTGGCCGCGGTGATCTCCGCGAGCTTGTGGCTGATCAGGATGACGCCGCGTCCCTCGGCGGCGACCGAGGTGCGCAGCACCTCGAACAGCGCCGCGGACTCCGCGATCGTCAGGACCGAGGTCGGCTCGTCGAGGACGAGCACCTTCGGGTCGCGGCGCAGGGCCTTGATGAGCTCGACGCGCTGGCGCTCGCCGGCCGAGAGCCGCTCCACCCGGGCGGTGGGGTCGATGGTCAGGCCGTAGCGCGCCCCGACGGCCTCGACGTCGGCGCAGACGGCGTCGCGGTCGATCCGGCCGGGCTCGCCGAGGGCCACGTTCTCCCAGACGGTGAGCGGCTCGATGAGGCTGAAGTGCTGGTGCACCATGCCCAGGCCGTGCCCGGCGGCCTGCTGCGGCGTGTGCACCTCCACCCGAGCGCCGTCCCGGTGGATCTCGCCGGCGTCGGGCGAGACGAGGCCCATGAGGACCTTCATCAGCGTCGACTTCCCGGCGCCGTTCTCCCCGAGCAGGCCGTGCACCTCACCGCGCTCGACGGTGAGGTCCACGGCGTCGCAGGCCACGACCGGCCCGTACCGCTTGCTGATGCCCCGCAGTTCCAGCGCGGGGACGGACCCGTCGGTACGGGCACGGTCGTGGCTCATGCTCAGCTCCCCAGGCGCTCGACCTCGGCGTCGGGGTCGATGGTGCCGTCCCCGACCGAGGCGATGAAGTCCGCCAGCTGCTGCTCCTGCTCCGGAGTCGCACCGCTGGCGTCGCAGAACTGCACGGTCGGCAGCGGGTCGACGCCCATCTTCCAGACGCGGGTGGAGCCGCCCTCGAGCTCGCCGTTGGCGAAGTCCTCCAGCGAGGCGGCGAAGTACTCACCCGGGTCGAAGATGACCGAGATGGCGTAGGAGTCGTCGCTGCAGCGGTCGGTGCCCGGCGTCAGGACGGGGATGTCCGCGTCGAAGCCCAGCTGCGCCGCCGCGTCGGTGGCACCACCCAGGTACGGGTAGAGCCCGCCGATGCCCTGGCCGATCTGCGCCTGGGTGGCCTCCACGGCCAGGCCCGAGTCGTCGAAGTCACCGGTGTAGGTGGTGACGACCTCGGCGTCGGGGACCAGCTGCCGGACGCCGGCCTGGAAGGCCTGCGCGGCGATGATGCTGAAGTCCAGCTCCGGGCCGGTGACGAAGCCCGCGGTGGTGGCGCCGCTCTCCTGCATGAGCAGGCCCAGGGCGTACCCGGCGGCCAGGAGCGACTCCGACGCGGAGTCCTGGGACAGGACCACGTTGTCGGCGAGCTCGTAGCCCTCGGTCTGGGACGGCAGGTACCAGATCGTGTTGGCGCAGACGTCCTCCTCCGCAGCCGGCAGGGCGTCGGCGAGCTCGGAGGCGGCGAGGGCGACCATGTCGACGCCCTGACGGCACATGTTGCGGGCCTGCTCTAGTGCGTCGGCCGGGTTGATCGAGCCGACCTTGATCAGCTCCCAGCCGTCCTGCTCGTCGACGAACTCCTGCGCCTTGACGACGAAGGACTCGTAGTAGCCGTTGTCGTTGAGGTCGCCGGGGCTGAGGACGCCGACCTTGACGTCGCCGTCGCCGTTGACGTCCGGCTGCTCGCCCGCGGAGCTGCCGCCGCCGCCGCCGGAGGAGCCGCCGTCGGACCCTCCGTCGGAGTCCTCGGCGTTGTTGCCGCAGGCACTGAGCGCGACGACGGCGACGGCCGCCAGCGCGGCGGTACGCCGCAGCGGTCTGGTGGATGACATGTGCTGCCTCCCGGATCTGAGGTGGGGTGAGCGGGACTGTGGAGCCGGTGGTGCCTGTGCTGCGCGACCGGCTCAGCCGGCGCTGTCGACCAGGTCCGCGTACGCGACGCGCTCCTGCTCGAAGACGGCGTCGCCGGTGGCGGCGACGAACATGGGGAAGCCCATCCGGCCGATCGCGGCGACCCGGGTGGGGTCGATGCGGGCCTCGCTGTCGGCGGCGAGCAGTTCCTCGGACACGCGGATGCTGACGACCTCGGCGAGCACGATGTGCACCCCGGAGAAGCAGGAGGTCGGGTCGCCGCGGTCGATGGTCTCCAGCACCCGGCACTCCAGGTGCGCGGGGCTCTCGGCCAGCGCCGGCGCGGCGACGACCTCCGACGGCCGGGTGCTCCAGCCGACCAGCTGCGCCTCGTCGACGTCCGGCGGGTACTCGCGGGCCACGGTCTCGATGTGGTCCACGAGCGCCGTGGTGGTCACGTTGACGACGAACTCGCCGGTCGCCTCGAGGTTCACCCAGGTGTCCTTGGGCTCGGGGCTCTCCTCGCGGACGGTGCCGATCGTGACCGCGATGGTGGGCGGCTGGCCGCACACGGGCATGAAGTAGCTGAACGGCGCGACGTTGAAGCCGGCCGGCCCGACGGTGGAGATCATGGCGATCGGCCGCGGCACCACCAGCTGGGACAGCAGTCCCTGCAGCTGGGCCGGCGAGCGCCCGCCGAGGTCGATGGTCTTCACGCGGGGGTGCCTCCCGGGACGAGGGCCGGGTGCACCGGCCAGCTGGGGACGGGCTCGATGCCGGCCCGGCGCAGCAGCGCGGCACGCCGCCCGGCGGCCTCCTCGCGCAGCGCGGCGAGGTCGACCGTGGTGACCCGCCCGTCGCGGACCACCGGGCGGCCGTCGACGAGGACGTCCCGGACGGTGCCGCTGGGGGCACCCCAGACGAGCTGGAGGGCGAGGTCGCCGCGCGGCGTCCACGCCGGGGCGGTGCCGTCGAAGACGACGAGGTCGGCGCGCTTGCCCACCTCGATCGAGCCGACGAGGTCGCCGAACCCGAGCGCCTGCGCGCCGGCGCACGTGGCGGCGGCGAAGGCGTCGGCGGCGGTCAGCGGCGGGGTGCCGGCCGCGGTGTCGCGGGAGATCCCGGCCAGCAGCCAGGCGGCGCGCAGCACGTCCGGGGTGTCGCCGGCGTTGTGCGAGTCGCAGCCGAGCGCGAGCCGCCCGCCCGCGCGGACGAACTCGGCGTGCCGCGACGCGGCGGTGTAGCCCTGCCCGAGGCGCAGGTACGCCCCGGGGCAGGCGGCGACGGCGGTCCCGCTGTCCAGGAGCGCGGCCAGCTCGTCGTCGTCCAGGTGGACGGCGTGGCCGAGCACGAGCCGGGGGCCGAGGACGCCGAGGTCGGCCAGGTGGGTGACCGGCCGCTTGCCGCTGCGCGCGGCGTAGGCCAGGCCGTCGGCGTCGCTGGGCGACAGGTGCCAGGTGACCTGGGTGTCGGCCCGCTCGGCCAGGGCGGCTGCGCCGGTGAAGAGCTCGTCGCTGGCGAGGTCGTGGCCGACGAGGGTCACCCACGCGCCTACGACGCCGCCGGACGGGAGGTCGGCGAGGAGCTGCTCCTGCCGGCCGAGCACCTCGGCGGCCGGGCCCGACCAGGGCAGGCCCGGGGCGTCCCAGCCCCACGTGCCGACCCGGGCACGGATGCCGACGGCGGACAGGCCGCGGGCGACGGACAGCGGGTGGGCGACGGTGCCGGGCTCGGCGATCGTCGTGACGCCGTTGGTGAGCGCCTCGACCGCGGTGAGGGCCGCGGAGAGCTCGTCGTCGGCCGGCTCGTGCCCGGAGTGGATCGGCACGGCCCAGTCGAAGATCGCCTGCTGGGCGTCGATGTCGTCGGGGATCGTGCTGCGGATCAGCGGGTCGCCGGTGGTGTGCTGGTGGGCGTCCACCAGGCCCGGGGTGACCACGCAGCCGGCCGCGTCGATCTCGGCCGCTCCGGGGTGGGCGGCGCGCAGCTGCGCCGCGGTCCCGAGCGCGGCGATCGCGCCGTCCACGACGGCGATCGAGGTGCGCTCGAGGACGGCCCGGTCCGGGCCCATCGTCACGAGGTCGCCGTCGACGACGAGCAGGGCGCTCACGGGACCACCAGCACGCGGCCGACCGTGCTCCGCTCGCAGAGCAGGTCCTGGGCGACGCCGGCGTCCTCCAGCGGGAAGGTGCCGGCGACCAGCGCGGCGCCCCCGTCGGCGAACAGCTGCAGCGCGGCGGCCATGTCGCTGGGCTGGTACCCGCCCGCGCCGAGCAGCTCGAGGCCGCGGTGGAAGGCGTCGGAGAGGGAGAAGGTGACCTCGTCACCGGTCGTGTTGCCCAGGAACACCAGCCGGCCGCCGACGCGCAGCGCGGCCATCGAGGTGGCCCAGGTGGCCGGGCCGAGGTACTCGAGGACGACGTCCACCCCGCGGCCCTCGGTGACCTCGGCGACGAGCGCGGCCACGTCGCCGGTGCCGGTCGCGACGTGCTCGACGCCGACCTCGGACAGCGCCGCGGCCTTCTCCGGGCTGCCGACCGTGGCGATCACGCGGGCGCCGACCCGCTGGGCGATCTGGACCGCGGCCAGGCCGACGGAGCCGGCGGCGGCGTGCACCAGCAGGGTCTCCCCGGCGCGCAGCCGGCCCACGCGGACCACCGCGGAGTACGCGGTGGCCCAGGGCGTGGGCAGGCAGGCGGCGTCGGCCAGGTCGACGGCGTCCGGCACGAGGTGGGCGGCCGAGGCGGGCGCGAGCACGTACTCGGCCAGCCCGCCGTCGACGGTGGCGCCGACGATGCGCAGGTTCGGGCAGTGCCCGCCGCGACCCTCGTGGCACAGCGGGCAGGCCCCGCAGGGGACACTGGGGTCGAGGAGCACGCGGGCACCGACCGGGACCGGCGACTCCTCGCCGGAGGCCTCGACCACGCCGGCGACGTCCATCCCGGCGACGTGCGGCAGCTCGAGACCGGGCAGCCGGACGACGCCGCGGCGCTGCAGCACGTCGAGCTGGTTCAGGCCGCAGGCCGCGACGCGGACCAGCACCTCGGCCGGCCCGGGGACCGGCTGCGGCCGGTCGACGAGGGAGAGCACCTCGGGGCCGCCGAAGCCGGTCTGCACCATCGCTCGCACGCTCGCCGCACCTCCGTCCGAGTCTCTCGACCGTCTCGCATCGTGATTCGGTAGTTCACGATGTGGACCAGTGCGGGTCACTGTTGTCGGGGCCGCAGGCCGTGTCAACGGTGGAGTCCCGGCCGTTACGGAATCAACGCGGTTGTAACAAGCCGTGGATGCGCGGTGACGCCGGTCACGCGTTGACGGTGACCGGCGTCACGCGTGGGCTAGAAGGTCAGGACCGCCTTGCCGACCCGACCGGCCCGGACGTCGTCCAGCGCCCGGTTGACGTCGGTGAACGGGTAGTGGGTCAGCAGCCCGTCGACCGGGAAGCGGCCCGCCCGGTGCAGCTCCACCAGTCGCGGCAGGAACTCCTGCGGCACGCTGGAGCCGGCGGTGATGCCGACGACCGAGCGGCCGGTGCCCAGGATCGAGCGCCACTCGAACGACATCTCCGCACTGGCGCCCACGCCGATGACGCCGCAGACGCCCAGCGGCGCGAGGGACTCGACGGCGGCGCGCAGCACGTCGGCCCGCCCGGTCGTGTCGACGCTGTACTGCAGTCCGCCCGGGACCTCCGCCCGCACGCGGCCGGCGAGGTCTGGCTCGCCCGCCGTCACGGTGTGCGTGGCGCCCAGCGCCCGCGCCTGCTCGAGCTTCGCGGGGTTCACGTCGACCGCGACGATCGTCGTGCAGCCGGCCTCGACGGCGGCGAGGATCGCGGCGGCGCCCACTGCGCCGGCGCCGAAGACGCCGATCGAGCTGCCCGGGGCCGGCCGCAGCACGTTGAGGACGCCGCCCGCGCCGGTCTGGAAGCCGCAGCCGAAGGGCCCCACCACGGTGAGGTCGGTGCCCTCGGGGACCTTGACGACGCTGCCGCGCCGGGCCACCACGTGCGTGGCGAAGGACGACTGGCCCAGGAAGTGACCGTGCACCGGCTCGCCGTCCTGGCTCAGCGCGGTCGAGCCGTCGGGCCGGGTGCCGATGAAGTTGTACGTCCAGAAGTTCTCGCAGTAGGCCATCGCGTCCTGGGTGCAGGGCCCGCACTCGCCGCAGAAGGCGAAGGTCAGCGCGACCGGGTCGCCGACGGCCAGGTCGGTCACGCCCTCGCCCACCTGCTCCACCACGCCGGCGCCCTCGTGACCCAGCACCACCGGCGGGGTCATCATGGAGCGGAACTCGAGGTCGGTGCCGCAGATGCCGGTGCTCACCAGGCGGACCACCACCTCGTCGGCCCGCGGTGGCGCCAGCTCCAGCTCGACGAGCTCCAGGGGCCCTGCGGGGTCACGCAGGACGGCGGCGGTCACGGCAGTCGGTCGACCGGTCATGCGTGTCACGTTACGAGAGACCGTCTTGACTGACGAGATGGTCGCGCCCACGATCTCGGCATGACGACGTCCGTGCGCGAGGGCCTCCAGTTCATCGACGGCAGCTGGACGCCCGCGGCCGGCGGTGGCCGCCTCGAACTGGTCGACCCGGCCACCGGGCGGCCGTTCGCCACGGTCGCGCAGGGCAGCGCCGCCGACGTCGACGCTGCGGTCGCCGCGGCCCGGCGCGCGGCACCGGCGTGGGCGGCCACGAACCCCACCGACCGCGGCGCCCTGCTGTCGCGCTGGTCGCAGCTGGTCTTCGAGAACGCCGAGCGGCTGGCCGCGCTGGAGGCCCAGGACGTCGGCAAGCCGCTGTCCGGCGGCCGGATGAACGCCTTCATCGCCGGCGGCATCATCGGCTACTTCGGCGGCGCGGCCGACAAGCTCACCGGTGTCACGCTGCCCACCCGGACGCCGGACTTCCACGGCTACACGCTGATGGAGCCCCTCGGCGTGTGCGCCGTGATCACGCCGTGGAACGTGCCCGCCGTCCTGACCGCCGCCAACGCCGCGCCCGCGCTGGCCGCCGGCAACGCCGTCGTCCTCAAGCCGTCGGAGGTCGCGCCGCTGGTGGTCCTGGCGCTGGCCGAGCTGGCCGCCGACGCCGGGATCCCGGCCGGCGTCCTCAACGTCGTGACCGGCGGCCCCGAGGCCGGCGCCGCGCTGTCCGGGCACTCCGATGTCGACCACCTGAGCTTCGTGGGCTCGACCGCCACGGGCCGGGCCATCATGCGCGCGGCGGCCGAGAACCTCGTGCCGGTGAAGCTGGAGCTCGGCGGCAAGTCGCCGAACCTGCTGTTCGCCGACGCCGACCTGGACACCGCCGTCCCCGCGATCGTCGCCTCGATCACCGAGAACGCCGGGCAGAACTGCTACGCCGGCTCGCGGCTGGTCGTGGCGGAGTCGGTCGCCGACGAGGTCCGCGAGCGGGTGGTCGAGGCGATGCGCGCCGTCCGGGTCGGCGCCTGGGACGAGGACCTCGACATGGGGCCGCTGGTCAACGCCACCCAGCGCGAGCGGGTGCTCGGCTTCCTCGGCGAGCTGCCGGCCACCGGCGCGCGCGTGCTCACCGGCGGCGGCGTGCCCGCCGAGCGGGACGCCGGGTGGTACGTCGAGCCGACCGTCGTCGACGGCGTCTCCCCCGACGCGCGCATCGTGCGGGAGGAGGTCTTCGGCCCGGTCCTGGCGCTGCAGACCTTCCGCAGCGACGCCGAGGCCCTCGAGCTGGCCAACCGCACCGACTTCGGGCTGCTCTCCTGCATCTGGACCTCCGACGTCTCCCGGGCGCTGCGGATGGCCGCCGGGGTGCGCAGCGGCCAGGTCGCGGTCAACCAGTTCCACGACGCCGGCGTCATCGGCTTCCCGTTCAACATGCAGAAGGACAGCGGCTTCAGCCGCGGCGGTGGCTACGCCGCCATGCGGGAGTACACGCAGGAGAAGGCCGTGGCCATCCGCCTGCTGCCCCCGCGCGCCGTCTAGGCTCGCCCATCCCGGTGGCGCGGCCGGGCAACACCGCGCGTCCCGCCTCGAGCCCCTCCGGAGCGCGAGTTGACCACCACCGCTGACCCCCAGCACTTCGACCACCACTCCGCCGAGGCCAACGCCGACCCGGTGGCGTACTACCGCCGCTTCCGCGAGCAGAGCCCGGTCGGCTGGACCGACGCCCACGAGGGCTTCTGGTTCACCACCCGGCACGCCGACGTCGTCCGCATCGCGCGCGACGACGCGACCTTCTCCTCGGAGCGGGCGCCGGCCGGCGACCGCGGCATCTCCTTCGTCATCCCCTTCGGGCCCGGCCTGGAGCAGTTCCCGATCGAGCTCGACCCGCCGCGGGCGACGCCCTACCGGGAGCTGATCAACCCGCTGCTGACGTCCGACGCCGTCGAGAAGCTGAAGCCGATGATCGCCCGGCACACCACCGCGGCGATCGACGCGTTCATCGAGTCCGGTTCGGCCGACTTCGTCCGCGACCTGACCAACCCGGTGCCGGCCGCGGTCACCCTCGACTGGCTGGGCTTCCCGACCGACGACTGGAAGAAGCTCGCCGGCCCGGTGCACGACATCTTCGCCAGCGTGCCCGGCACCGAGCGGGCCATGCGCGGCGTCGAGGGCCTCATGTACCTCGAGTCCCGGATCACGGAGCTCATCGCCGCGCGCCGCGAGGAGCCGCGCGACGACGCGGTCTCCGCGCTCGTGCACGCCGAGCACCCCGACGGGCGGCCGTTCACCGAGCAGGAGCTCGTCTCGGTCATGTACCTGCTGGTCGCCGGCGGGGTCGACACCACCACCTCCCTGACCGGCTCCACCCTGGTGTGGCTGTCGGAGCACCCCGAGGAGCGGCAGCGGCTGATCGACGACCCCGACCTGCTCGACGTCGCCGTCGAGGAGTTCCTGCGGGTGTTCGCGCCGTCGCAGTCGATGGCCCGCACGCTGCTGGCCGACGCCGAGGTGGGCGGCTGCCCCATGCGCGCCGGCGAGCGGGTGCTCATCCCGTGGGTGGCGGCCAACCACGACCCGGAGGTCTTCCCCGACCCCGAGAGCGTGGTGCTCGACCGCAACCCGCAGCGGCACCTGTCCTTCGGCATCGGCACCCACCGCTGCGCCGGGGCGCACCTGGCCCGGGCGATGTTCGGCGAGATGATGCGCCAGGTCCTCACCCGGCTCCCGGACTACCGGGTGCTGTCCGAGGCGCTGGTGCCGTACCCGACGCGCGGCAACCAGACCGGCTGGGACGCCATCCCGGCGCTGTTCACCCCCGGGCCGCGGCTGGGCTCGGCGACGGCGCCTCCCCCGATCGTCACCCGCGAGCTCGAGGTCGCCGAGGTGCGCACGGTCGCCACCGACGTCGTCGCGGTGACGTTCGCCGACCCCTCGGGCGCGGCCCTCCCCGCGTGGACGCCGGGCGCCCACCTGGAGGTGCGCCTGCCCTCGGGCCGGCTGCGGCAGTACTCCCTGTGCGGCGAGCCCACGGCAGACACCTGGACGGTCGCGGTCCTGCGGGAGCCGGCCGGCCGCGGCGGGTCGGTGGAGCTGCACGAGCTGGCCCGCCGCGGCGCCCGGCTGACCGTGCGCGGACCGCGCAACCACTTCCCGCTGGTCGAGGCACCGGGGTACCTGCTCATCGCGGGGGGCATCGGCATCACCCCGATCCTGGCGATGGCCCGCGAGCTCGTGGGCCGCGGCGCCCCGGTCCGGGTGCTCTACGGCGGGCGGACGGCGACGTCGATGGCGTTCGCCGACGAGCTCGTGGCCCTGGCCGGCGACGCGGTGCAGCTGCTCCCGCAGGACGTGCACGGCGTGCCCGACCTGGCCGCCGCGGTGGCCGCCGCCGGACCGGGGACGGCGGTGTACTGCTGCGGGCCGGCGCCGATGATCGCCGCCGCGGAGGCCGGCTGCGCCGCGGCCGGGATCAGCGACCGGTTGCACGTGGAACGGTTCACGGCGCCCGCGGAGGAGGTCACGGTCGACACCTCGCACGACGTCGCCTTCGACGTCCACCTGGCGCGCACCGGGACGACGGTGACCGTGCCGGCCGACCGCCGCATCGTCGAGGTGCTCCGCGACGTCGTCCCCACGCTGTCCTCGGACTGCGAGCAGGGGTACTGCGGCGCCTGCGAGACGCGGGTGCTGGCCGGCGAGCCCGAGCACCGCGACTCGGTGCTGACCGAGGAGGAGCGCGCCGCGGGGCGCACGATGATGGTCTGCGTGGGCCGCGCGCGGACGCCGTCGCTCACCCTCGACCTCTAGGGCCCCCTCGACGAGATCTGCACAGTCGTCACCATCAGCCGCTGATGCCGACGACTGTGCAGATCTCGTCTCGTCAGCGGTGGAGTGCCGACCCGATCTCGGCCACCACGGCGTCCGGCCGGCCCAGGACGTCCGCGGACGAGTAGCGCAACACGGTCCACTCCCCGACGACGAGTCGGTTCTGCCGCCGGAGGTCGCGGACGAACACATCGCGCTCGCGGTGCACGTCCCCGTCGAACTCGACGACGAGGCGCTGCTCCGGCCAGGCCATGTCCGCCTCGGCCCAGGACCCGTCGGGGTGGACGATGCGGTACTGCAGCACGGGTGCGGGGAGCCCTGCCTCGTGCAGCAGCCAGCGCAGCACCGACTCCATCGGAGAGCCGGCCAAGGGGTCGGCCATCGGCAGCACGTCCCTCGCCCGCTTCGCGCCGCGCCCACCGGGCCGCCGGGCGAGCGCCTCGGCCAGCTCCTCCCGGGTGCAGCGACGTCGCAGCAGCTGGTCGGTGACCGCGAGGAGGGCCGGCTCCGCGACGACCCCCGCGAGGTCGCGCCACGTCCGCTGTGGCGTGGTGATCGGGAGCCCTCTCGTCTCCGTGGCGTCTGCGGGCACGCGGGCCGTCCGGTGGATGCACCGGTCCGCGCGGGCACGGACGGCGCTCCCGGGCCCGACGGTCAGGTGGACCCGCTCGTCCCGAGGCTGGAGGGGGATCTCCAGCCCCCACAGCTCCGCAGCGGTGCGGTGGCTGGCCATCGCTTCTGCCGGGGCGGTCAGGAGGACGGCGGTCACGCGCGTGGCGACGTCGTCCACCAGCGAGCGCGGGACATAGGTGTCGCGGGAGAGCCGGCGCACGCCGGGGTGGCGGAGCGCTCGCTCGCTGAGACCTGCGGCGAGGACGGCGGAACGTGTGGTGGGGCCGTGGATGCGGAGACGCGGTGGGCGGCTGGGCACCGCGGCAGGGTGCCCGGGGACGTCTGCATCCCGCTTCCGTCGTCCACAGCCCTCGACGAGATCTGCACACTCGGCGGCATCAGCCGCTGATGGTGACGAGTGTGCAGATCTCGCCGAGTCGCGGCTCAGCCGAAGATGTCGCGCCGGATGCCGCAGTGCGCGCCGAGCGTGCCGTCGACGACCTGGGTGACGCCCATGTCCATCGCCACGGAGCACAGCGAGTAGGCGTCGTCGGCCGACAGCCCGACCCGCCACTGCAGCAGCGAGATCATCTCCTCGACGGCCATCCGCGCGGCCTCGTCGAGGTCGGCGCCGAAGCCGTGGGTGTACCAGTGCGTGTCGGTCTCCAGCATGGGCGCCCGCAGCTGCAGGTCGTCCACGGCCGCGAGCCGGACGGTGGCGTTCGCCGACGCCTCGATCGCGGTGCCGCAGACCTCGCCGTCGCCCTGGGCGAAGTGCGGGTCGCCCCAGTAGACGCCGGCGCCCTCGCGGAACACGGGGTAGAAGACGGTGGCGCCGGGGCCGAAGCGCCAGTTGTCCACGTTCCCGCCGAAGGCGCCGGGCGGGATGCTGGACAGGACGTCGGTGCCGCCGGGCAGCACCCCCATCAGGCCGAAGTGCGGCCGCACCGGCACCCGCACCGGTCGGGTGAACGGCTCCTCCACCCGCGCCGAGGCCGGCGTCCGCCACCCCGGCACGTCGTAGAGCGCCCGCGAGGTGAAGTCGTAGGCGAAGACCGGCTGCGCGACGGTCGGGAAGTCGGTGGCCGGCGTGCCGTCGGTGTGGTCGAGCTCGTAGACGGTGATCCGCTCCTTGCCGAACGTGTCGTACAGCAACCCCCAGTTGGCGGCGCAGTTGGACCCGTAGGGCACCCGCGGCGCCATCGTCTCGATGCGGACGGCGACCGCGCCGCCCGGCCGCGCGCCGGCGACCGCCACCGGTCCGGTGAGCACGTGCACCCCCGGCCCGCGCTCGCCCTCGGGGACGGCCGCCCAGATCGCGTCGAGCCCGGCGTCCATCATCAGCTCCGGCGCGTCCCCGGCGTGGTGGCTCACCGCCTCCAGCGCGATGCCGGCGCCGGACGCGACCTCCAGCACCGGCTCGGCGGCCGGGTCGATGGCGCCCCAGCGCACGGTCCCGGGCGTCGCCGGGAGCACGTGCTGCGTCGGGGCCGGGGCGGCCAGGGTGCGCTCGGCCTGCGGCGAGAGCGCCAGGAGCGAGGTGGCGGTGGTCATGGTGCGATGGCACCGCGCAGGCGTTTCGGCGCCGTTTCCCGCAGGTGACATGTCGTATCGCATCGCGGGACGGCGTAGTCATCCGGCGGGACGGCGGCGCGGGCGCGTCCGGTCCCCGCCGATACGCCATACTCCTGTGCGACCGATTCCCATTCTCTGGAGTCCCGTGCCCCGCGCCCGCACCGCCGCCGCCGCCCTGGCGGTCCTCACCGGCCTGGCCGGCTGCTCGGGAGGGGACGCCGGGCCGGTCACCGAGACCGGTGACCCGGCCAACTGCCCCGGCGAGGTGCTCGACGTGGTGGTCTCGGTCGCCCAGTGGGGGTCCCTCGTCGACCAGCTCGGCGGCGACTGCACCACCGTGACCACCGTGCTCGGCTCCGCGGCCGGCGACCCGCACGACCACGAGGTCGGCACCGGTGACGTCGCCGCGTTCTCCGCCGCCGACCTCGTCGTCTACAACGGCGCCGGCTACGACGAGTGGGCCGCCGACGCCGCCGACGGGGTCTCCCCCCGGCCGGTGGTGCTCGCCGTCGCCGAGATCGCCGGCGCGCGCTCCGGCGACGACCCGCACCTCTGGTACGAGCCCGAACTCGTCCCCCGGTTCGCCGACGCGGTGACGCAGGCGCTCACCGGGCTCTCCCCGGACGCCGCGCCCTACCTGCAGCAGCAGCGCCAGCTGTTCACCACCGACCTGCAGCCCTACGTCGAGGCGCTGGCCCGGCTGCGCGACGTCTCGGCCGGGCGGAGCTACGCGGCCACCGAGCCCGTCTTCGACCGCACCGCCCGCGCGGTGGGGCTCAGCGACGCCACCCCCGCCGGCTACCGCGACGCCGTCGGCAACGAGGGCGAGCCGGCCCCCGGCGACCTCGCCGCGTTCGAGGCCGCGCTCGCCGAGGGCCGGGTCGACGTCCTCCTCTACAACACCCAGACCGCGGGCAGCCTCCCCGAGCAGGTGCGGGCCGCGGCCGAGGAGGCCGGCGTCCCCGTCGTGGAGGTCACGGAATCCGCGCCGGACGACGACGGTTCGTTCGTCGAGTGGCAGGTGGAGCAACTGGGACGACTCTCCGACGCGCTCGCGGAGACCGCGTGAGCGCCCCCGCGGGGCTGACCGCGGCCGGCGCCGGGGGCACGGCCCGCCCGCCGGCCCTGCGCCTGGACGACGTCAGCGTGGTGCGGGCGGGACGGACCGTCTGGTCACAGGGCACGCTCGCGGTGCCCGCCGGGGCGGTCGTCGGGGTGATCGGCCCGAACGGCGCCGGCAAGACCACGCTGTTCCAGGTCGCCCTGGGCCTGCTCCCCGTCGCCGCCGGCCGGGTGGAGGTGCTGGGCGCCCCGCCGCGCCGCGGTGACCGGCGGATCGGCTACGTGCCGCAGAACTACACCGCCGCCCTCGGCGACGCGATCCGCTGCCGCGACCTGGTCACCCTGGGGGTCACCGGTCACCGCTTCGGCCTGCGGCGCACCTCGGCCGCCGATCGCGCGCGGGTCGACGAGGCGTTGCGCCGCGTGGGCGCGCTGGAGTACGCCGACCGCCGGATGTCGGAGCTGTCCGGTGGCCAGCAGCAGCGGGTGGCCATCGCCCAGGCGATCGTCGACGACGCCGAGCTGCTGCTGCTCGACGAGCCGCTGGCCAACCTGGACCTGCGCAACCAGCAGGAGATCGTGTCGCTGCTCGGCGAGCTCCGCCGCGAGCGCGCCGTGACGATCATGGTGGTGGCGCACGACCTCAACCCGCTGCTGCCGGTGCTCACCGACGCGGTCTACCTGCTCGACGGCCACCCGCACCACGACCCGATCGGCGAGGTCGTGCAGGAGGAGCTGCTGACCCACCTGTACGGCACCACCGTGCGGGTCGTGCGGACGGCGCAGGGCGACCTGTTCACGCGGGCCACCGGACCGGAGCAGCCATGAGCCCGCTCGCCGTCAGCGTCCAGTTCCAGTCCGACTGGTGGACGGTGCTGCAGACCGACTTCATGCGCAACGCGCTGATCGGCGGCTCGCTGGTCGCCATCGCGGCCGGGCTGCTCGGCTACTTCGTGATCACCCGCAGCAACGCCTTCGCCGCGCACGCCCTGGCCCACATCGGCTTCCCCGGCGCGACCGGGGCGATCCTCGTCGGCGCGCCGATCACCCTCGGCCTGGCGGTGTTCTGCCTGGGCGGTGGCCTGCTCATCGGGCTGCTCGGGAGACGCGTGGCCGAACGGGAGATCGCCACCGGCACGGTGCTGGCGTTCGCCACCGGCCTCGGCGTGCTGTTCGGCTCGCTGGCCAGCGCCAACGCGAGCACCACGACGTCGGTGCTGTTCGGCAACCTGCTGGCCGTCTCCGACGACGAGCTGACCGTCTTCGCCCTCTTCACCGCCGCGGTCGCGCTGGTGCTGGCACTGATCGCCCGCCCCCTGGTCTTCGCCTCGGTCGACCCCGCCGTCGCCGAGGCGCGCGGGGTGCCCGTCCGCGCGCTCGGAGTGGCCTTCGTCGTCCTCCTCGCGCTGACCATCACGATGGCCGTACAGGTGGTGGGCACCCTGCTGCTGTTCGGCCTCGTCGTCACCCCGGCGGCCACCGCCCTGCGGCTGACCGCCCGGCCGGGGCGGGTGGCGGCCATCGCCGTGGGCATCGCGCTGCTGTCGGTGTGGACCGGGCTGGTCCTCGCGGCGATGGTGGACCTGCCGCCCAGCTTCTTCGTCGTCACCGTCTCGGTCGTGGTCTGGGTCGCTGTGCTGGTCGGCACCCGGCGACGCGTCCGGCAGCACCGGGGCCCCGGTCACGCCGGCGGGCACACCGCCGAGGCGGTCCCGACGGCGGGCCGCGCGACCGCGCTGTGAGGTAACTCTCAGCGTTTCGGCTGCATCTCACCCGCGTGGGGCTGTTTCCCGCGCGTGTCGGGAGGGGACCCTGGGTCTCATGGAGGACACGCAGCGCGACGCCCGAGTGACCACCGAGAACGCCGTCGAGCAATTGGTGGACGAGGCACGCGACCAGCAGTCCTCGGCCGGGCCGGTGTCGCGGATGCTCGCCAACCCCCGCCGCGTCCGCAGGGCCTGACGCCCGCGGCGCCCCAGTCGCCCCACGCACCACCGGAGCCCCGGCTCACCCGGACGCCTCTCGTCACCCAGTGCAACCAACCTGGGTCCCCGACCGGCGTGCCGCGAACTGCTCCGTCACGCCGCGGGGCACGATCCGGGACGTGACCGCAGCCGCTCTCTCCCTCGCCGCCGACGACCACGGCACCGACGGATCCCCCGTCCGCCGCAGCCGTGCAGAGCGGCAGGCCATCGTGCTCGACACCGCCGAGCGGCTCTTCGCCGCGCGCAGCTCGCGCAGCGTGGGCATGGACGAACTGGTCCGTGAGACCGGCCTGGGGAAGATGACCGTCTACCGGCTCTTCAAGAGCAAGGACGAGCTCGTCGGGGCCTACCTGGCCCGCAAGGCGGCCACCGTCCTCGCCTCGGTCGACGCCGACCTGGCACGCCTGGACGGCGACCCGCGCGCCGCCCTGCTCGCGGTCGTGGACATCGTCGAGCGCGACGTCACCCGCGCCGGGTTCCGCGGCTGCCCCTTCACCAACGTGAGCAGCGAGTACGACGACCCGACGCACCCGGCCCGCAGTGCCGCCGCCGACTACAAGTTCGAGCTGCACGCCCGCCTCGAGCAGCTCGCCGACCAGCTGCTGCCCGGCGCGGGCGAGGACCTCGCCGCGCAGATCCACCTCGTGATCGACGGGATGTACCTCTCCGGCGGCCTGCTGGGGCCCGACGGCCCGGCCGCGCACGGCCGCCAGCTGGCCGAGCGGCTCATCGACGCCGCGCGGGCCGGCGTCCCCGTCCCCGCCTGACCTGCGCGCCGGTCGGCCCGGCCCAGGCCTCTGGACGAGCGGCGCCGGTCGGCCCGGCCCCGGCCCTGGACGAGCGGCCGCGCCGGTCGCCCCGCAGGATGCAGGGGTGACCGACGCCGACCGCAGCCGCCCCGACCTCGACGACACGACGGTCGAGGGGCTGGGCAAGCTCTCCGAGGCCCTGGAGACCATCGAGCAGGCCCGGGGCCAGCTCTACGGCTTCCACCAGCACTCCGGCAAGGCCGACCTGCTGCTGCAGGACGCCGTCGAGCTGTTCCGGGAGTCGGGCCACACGCAGCTCGCCGACGACCTCGAGCGCGACCTCGTGGGACGCAACGTGATCGCCGACCGCTGGACCTTCCAGATCGTCGAGGACTACGACGCGAACTACTGGTCCACGTTCCGGGCCTTCGACGAGCGGGCCCGCACCGAGCTCTCCGACGGCGACCGGCACGTGTACGAGGCGCGGATGAAGCAGCGTGAGCGCACCAAGGGCCACCCGCACCACGAGGCCGGTCCGGCGCTCTCCGACTGACCACGGTTCCCCGGCGTCCGGATCGGGCACCGGAGGGGCATGAACATGCCCGATGGGAACGGCGCGGGATCCGACCGCGAGGCCAAGCCGCTCGGCGCGGACAAGGCGCCCGGCGAGGACCGGGAGTCCCTCGGCGCGACCGAGGGCCCGGCCGACGGGATCGCCGGCCCGGCCTGGCCCCCGGCCGACACCGAACCCGACGCCCACTGAGGCCCCGGGCCCGCTGCGCGGCCGTTTGACGCGTGGCCCGCGGTGGGCATCCAGGAGGCCGTGACCACTCCCTCCTCCCCCGCCGACCCCTACCCGGGCACCACGCCCGGCGTCCCGCGGGCGCCCGGCGCCCCCGGTCTCGGCACGACCGGGGGGACGACGACGGGTCCGACCGCCCCCGCGCGCGGGCCTGCGCCCGCGGAGCGGCACACCGGCAAGACGATCGGCCGGACGCTGGCCCTGGCCCTGCTGCTGTTCGTCACGGTCGTGCTGGTGCTGTTCGTCGTCTTCAACACCCAGAGCGTCGACATCAGCCTCGTCTTCGCCGACGTCAACGCGCCGCTGGTGCTGGCGCTGCTCATCGCCGCCGGGCTCGGCGCGCTGGTCTCCGGTCTGGCCGCCGCCGTCCTGCGGGCCCGCCGCCGCAACCGCTGATCCGGCACCCCCTCCCCACCCGGCGGGTGCGCCGGGGCCGCGTCCCCGACCCGGGAGCACGGCTCCGGCGCACCCGCCGCGTGCGTGCGCCCCGGGCTCGGCGCCCCTCCTCCCATCGGGGCAGCCCGACCCCTCCGAGCGTGTCGAACCGGCTCGTGCTTGCCGTTGTTACCGACGAGTAATAGCGTTTGTTACTGGCGGGTACGAATCCGCCGGACACGGCACGGAGTTCGGGAGCCACACGCGCATGAGCCACTACACCGCCAACCTGCGGGACCTCGAGTTCAACCTCTTCGAGTTCCTCGACACCAAGGACAGGTTCGGCACCGGGCCGTTCGCCCAGATGGACGCCGAGACCGCGCGCGGCGTGCTCGCCGAGGTCCGCAAGCTGGCCGAGGGGCCCGTCGCAGCGTCCTTCGTCGACGCCGACCGCAACCCGCCGGTCTTCGACCCGGCCACCCACTCCGTCGTCCTGCCGGAGTCGTTCAAGAAGTCGTACAAGGCCGTCGAGGACGGCGAGTGGTACCGCCTCGACCTGCCCGAGCACCTCGGCGGCTTCGGCGCCCCGCACGCGCTCACCTGGGCGGCGTTCGAGATGATCCTCGGCGCCAACCCGGCCGTCTTCATGTACGGCTCGGGCGCCTCGTTCGCGGCGATCCTCGACGAGCTGGGCACGCCGGACCAGAAGCGCCTGGCCGAGCTCATGCTCGAGCACAAGTGGGGCGCGACGATGGTCCTGACCGAGCCCGACGCGGGCTCCGACGTCGGCGCCGGCACCACCAAGGCGGTGCAGCAGGCCGACGGGTCCTGGCACATCGAGGGCGTGAAGCGCTTCATCACCTCGGCCGAGCACGACCTGTCCGACAACATCATCCACCTGGTGCTGGCCCGTCCCGAGGGCGCGAAGCCGGGCACCAAGGGGCTGTCGCTGTTCGTCGTCCCGAAGTTCCACGTCGACCTCGCGACGGGGCAGCTCGGCGAGCGCAACGGCGCCTACGTCACCAACGTCGAGAAGAAGATGGGCCTCAAGGTCTCCACGACCTGCGAGGTCACCTTCGGGGACGGGCCGGTCCCGGCCAAGGGCTGGCTGGTCGGCGACGTGCACGACGGCATCGCCCAGATGTTCCAGGTCATCGAGCACGCGCGCATGTTCGTCGGCGCGAAGGCGATCGCCACCCTGTCGGCCGGCTACCAGGTCGCGCTGGACTACGCCAAGACGCGTGTCCAGGGCGCGGACCTGACGGCGACGTCGAAGGACGCCCCCCGGGTGACCATCACCCACCACCCCGACGTCCGCCGCTCGCTGATGCTGCAGAAGTCCTACGCCGAGGGCATGCGGGCCCTGTACCTCTACACCGCGAGCTTCCGCGACCAGATCACCGAGGCCCAGGCCGCCGGCACCGCGGACAGCGAGGAGGCGGGGCTGGCTGCCCGCCTCAACGACCTGCTGCTGCCGATCGTGAAGGGCTTCGGCTCCGAGCGGGCCACCCAGCTGCTCACCGCCGAGTCGCTGCAGACCCTCGGCGGTTCGGGCTTCCTGCAGGACTACCCGATCGAGCAGTACATCCGCGACTCCAAGATCGACACCCTCTACGAGGGCACGACGGCGATCCAGGGCCAGGACTTCTTCTTCCGGAAGATCGTCAAGGACGGCGGGGTCGCGCTGACCTGGCTGGCCGGGCAGATCCAGGCCACGGTCGACGGCGAGGCCGGCGACGGCCGCCTCAAGGAGGAGCGGGCCCACCTCAAGGTCGCCCTCGGCGAGGTCCAGGCCATGCTCACCGCGATGTTCGGGCACCTGACCGCCGCGCAGGAGGACATGACCAACCTCTACAAGATCGGCCAGAACAGCTCCCGGCTGCTGCTGGCCGTCGGCGACCTGGTCACCGCGTGGCTGCTGGTCCGCCAGTCCGAGGTGGCCCTGGCCGCGCTCGGCGGCGAGGTCAGCGAGCGCGACCGCCACTTCTACGAGGGCAAGCTGGCCGCGACCCGCTTCTTCACCACCCAGGTGCTGCCGCGCCTGGCCGGCGAGCGGGCGATCGTCGAGGCCACGGACAACTCCCTCATGGAGGTCGACGAGGCCGCGTTCTGACGGAGGGCCCCCGTGCAGGGGGCCGTCCCCGGACGTCACGACGACGGCCGTCTCCCGCACGGGAGGCGGCCGTCGCCGTGTGTGGGGCCGGACCGGGCGGGCATGGACGACGGCACGAGGTCAGGGCCCGCGCCGTGGGCGACGTCGCCCTCCCCGAGCGTGCCGATCCGCCCGGCGGGGCATGAGCGCAGCGATCCGCGACGACGAGGAGACGACATGAGCGAGTCCCAGAGCACCGGCTACGGCGAGTCCCCGGACACGGCCGACAGCGACGAGAACCTCATCGACGGCCAGACCGGCGACAACGCCGGCGACCGCGGCGAGCTGGACACGACCCTGACCACCGACGACGAGGCCCAGCGCGACGACTCCGTCGTCCGCGGCGGGAACGACGCGTCCTAGATCCAGCCGTGCCGGCGCGCGGCCTCCACGGCCGCGTGCCGGTTC
This sequence comes from Blastococcus sp. CPCC 205250, assembly GCF_019799925.1. Taxonomy (GTDB): domain Bacteria; phylum Actinomycetota; class Actinomycetes; order Mycobacteriales; family Geodermatophilaceae; genus Trujillonella. Next base: position 100,861 of record NZ_JABGCG010000002.1, read on the forward strand.
GCCGCGCCCAGCTTCCCCGCGGCGGCCGACAGGTGGTTGCGCACGGTCCCGGGTGACAGGTGGACGCGGGCGGCGATCTCCTCGACCGGCGCGCCACCGGCAGCGAGCTCGAGGACGTCGGCCTCGCGCGGGGTCAGCGGGCTGTCCCCCGCACTGATCGCCTCCGCAGCCAGCTCCGGGTCGACGTAGCGTCCGCCGCGGGCCACCGTGCGGACGACGTCGGTGAGCACCGGTGCCGAGACGGTCTTCGGCAGGAACCCCCGCACGCCCGCCTCCAGCGCCCGCTTGAGGTGCCCGGCCCGGCCGTGGCCGGTGACGATCATACAGGCGCAGCCCGGCAGCAGGGCGCCGAGCTCCGCCGCGACGGAGATGCCGTCCCGGTCGGGCATCTGCAGGTCCAGGACGGCGACGTCCGGGCGGTGCGCCCGCGCCATCGCCAGCGCCTCGGCGCCCGAGGCGGCCTGGGCGACCACCTCGATGTCGTCCTCCAGGGCCAGCAGCGCCGCCAGGGCCGACCGGATGAGGTTCTCGTCGTCGGCCAGCAGTACCCGGATCACGCCGTCCCCTCCCTGGGGAGGTCCGCCGCCAGCACGAAGCGGTCCCCCTCCCGGCCGGCCGTCAGCCGGCCCGCCCGCTGCGACAGCCGCTCGGCCAGCCCGGTCAGCCCGCTCCCCCATCCGGCGTCCGCGACCTCGACACCGTCGTTGACCACCCGCAGCCGGGCGGTCGGTCCCGCCACGGCCAGCTCGATCGTGCACTCGGTGGCGCGGCTGTGCCGCAGCACGTTGGTGACCGCCTCGCGCACCACCCAGCCCAGCGCCGTCTGCACCGGCGGGGGCAGCGCCGACCCGGCGTCCTCACCGGTGACGGTGCAGGCCACCCCGGCGGCACGCAGCACGGAGCGGGCGCCGGCGAGCTCGCCGCCCAGGTCGGCGGTCCGGTAGCCGCGCACGACGTCGCGCACCTCGCGCAGCGACTCCTCGGCGATGCGGCTGATCTCCCCGAGCTCGCCGTCGGCCCCCGGCCGCTCGCGGCGCACGAGCTCGGCCGCGAGCTGGCTCTTGACCGCGATCGCCGACAGGTTGCGGCCCATCACGTCGTGCAGGTCCCGGGCGAAGCGCAGCCGCTCCTCGGCGACGGCCAGCTGCACCTGCACGCCTCTCGTCCGCTCCATCTCGCTGACGACGTCGAGGACCCACACGGTGAACCGGAAGGCCAGGGCCAGGAACGTCACTGCCGCCCCGGTGACCACGGCCAGGACCGAGGCCGCGGGCAGGGCGGCGCCCACCGCCGCCGTGACGACGCCGGTGGCGCCGCCGATCCCGAACCCCCACCGGGTCAGACGCTGCGACGACCAGCCGGTGGACGCCGCGGTGAGCGCCATGGCCGGCGGCATGGCCAGGCCCCAGGCCAGCGCCGGGGTGTCCGTCCCCTCCGGGGCGTACGCCAGGACGGCGAGCCCCGCCGTGACCACGGCGGCGACCGTGGCCGCCGCGAGCGGGCTGCGCGGCAGCGGGCGGCCCTCGCGGTGGGCGGCCAGGCCGGTGTGCGCCAGCCAGACCCCCGTGACGCTGACGGCGAGCGAGCCGGCGAGGAAGGCGGTGGCGGCCGGACCGGACGGTCGCTCCGCCGCGCCGTGGACCCCCAGGCCGAGCAGCGGCGTCATGGCGAGCCAGCCGTAGAAGGACCAGCGGGTGTAGAGGTCGATGCGCTGCGGCGCCGTGCGGCCTCCCCACCAGCGAGCGACGGTCGGCACGGCCGCCATGCTGCCGTACCGGCCGCCGGTCCCCGAGCGGGTGCTCACCGTCGCGGCGCCCACCGGAACACGCGGGGCGCGACGACGGCACCCGCGACCAGCCACCCCGCGAGGACCAGGAGCGGCAGCGGCGCGGCCGCCCAGGCGCCGGCGAGGTCGACCGCGTCGCCGTCCCACGTCCGGCCGACCAGCCCGAGCTGGGTCAGCTCGACCACCGGGGACAGCGGGAGGAACCGCAGCACCTGCCCGACCTCGTCCGGGAAGGCCGACAGCGGGAAGAACAGACCCGACGCCGCCGTCGCGACGAGGACCAGCGGGAGCGTGGTGATCTGGGCGCTCTCCGCGGTGCGGGTGAACGCGGTGCTGGCCGCGGCCAGCAGCACCATCAGGGCGGCACCGCCCACGAGCCCGGCCAGTGGCAGGACGACGTCCACCGGGGCCGCCCACTCGCCGAGGACGAGGACCCCGAGGGCCACCAGCAGCAGCTGCCCGACGGTGACCAGCAGGGTGGGCACCGAGGTCGCCAGCAGCACCTCGGCCTCGGTCAGCTCCCCCGTGCGCATCCGCTGGAGCACGAGCTCCTCGCGGCGGGCGACGAACGTGGTGACGAGGTTGTAGTAGGTCAGGAAGACCAGCGTCACGCCGGTCGCGGTGACGAGCAGGCGCGGGCCGGTGGCGGTCTCCTCGCCGCCGACGGCGAGCAGCCGCACCGCCGCGACCAGGAGCAGCGGCATCAGCACGGAGTTGACGACGGCGGTGCGGTTGCGCAGCAGCAGCCGCGTCTCCGCGCCGGCCAGGACGAGGCTGCGGCGCAGCCGGGACGGCGCCGGGGTGGTCAGGGCGGTCATCTGGGGGCCTCTCTCGGGGTGTGGTCAGGCGGCGGGGGCGGGGCGATCAGGCGGCGGCGGCGCCGTCGACGTCGGCGTCAGAGTCGGCGACGGCGAGGAAGGCCTGCTCGAGCGTCGCGGAGCGGGCCTGCAGCCCGGCCAGGACGACGCCCTCGCGGTCGGCCCAGGCCAGCAGCCGGGTCAGCACCGGCTGCAGGGCCTGCGTGTGCAGCTCGACCCGCGGGCTCGTGGCGACGAGGCGGGCGCCGGGCACGGCCGGCAGCTCCGGCGCGTCCGGCGGCAGCTGGAACCGGATCGTCGCCGGCTGGGTCGCGGCGATCTCGCCGGCGGTGCCCGCGAGCACGATCCGCCCGGCCCGCATGACCGCGATCCGGTCGGCCAGCTCCTCGGCCTCCTCCAGGTGGTGCGTGGTGAGGACGACGGCAGCTCCCTCGGCGACCCGCCGGCGGACCAGCCCCCACACCGTGCGCCGGCTCTCGGGGTCCAGCCCCGTCGTCGGCTCGTCGAGGACGATCACGCGCGGGCGACCGAGCAGCGCGAGGGTGAGGTCGAGCCTGCGGCGCTCCCCGCCGGACAGGCTGCGGACCCGGACGTCGGCCCGCCCCGTGAGACCGACCTGGGCCAGGGCCTCGTCCACCGGCTGCGGCGAGGTGAGCGTGCCGGCCCACGTCCGCACCGTCTCGGCCACCGTGAGGTCGCCGGGCAGCCCGCTGGCCTGCAGCAGCACGCCCAGCGAGGGCCGGACGGCGGTCCGGTCGGCGACGGGGTCGGCGCCCAGGACCCGGACCGTGCCGGCGGCCGGGCGGGCGAGCCCCTCGAGCACCTCCAGCGCGGACGTCTTGCCGGCGCCGTTGACCCCGAGCAGGGCGAAGACCTCCCCGGGCCGGACCTCGAAGGAGATGCCGCGCACGGCCGGGAAGGTGCCGTAGCGACGCTCGAGGTCGACCACCTCGACGGCCGGGGGACCGGTCTCCCCCGGCCCCGGTGGTGGGGACAGGACTGCGTCCGGGCGCATGTCGCCTCCTCGTGCTGGCCGCCGGCCGTGGTCCGGCCGGTCTCGCGGCACCTCCGAGGCTGCCGCCGCTCCGGGCCCGGCACAGGTGCCACCGCTCACGACTCCGGCGGGCCACGGCACGGGTCCCCCCTGACACGTGTCACGGGTGCGCCGTGCCCGGGCGCCCGCGCCCGGCTCCCCGGACACCCCTCCTACGCTGGACCGGTGCCCGCCGCCGTCCACGTCCAGCGCCTGGCCGCCGGCGAGTGGCGGCACCGGGCCGCGGTCCACGCGCAGCGCGCCGACGCGCTGACCGCCGCGCACCGCGACCGGCGCGGCCGCGGGGAGACGCACGCGGTGGAGGACTTCCTCTACACCTACTACGACACCCGCCCCACCCTGCTGCGCCGCTGGCACCCGGGAGCCGGGGTGGCACTGCTGCCCGAGGACGGGACGCCGGCCCCGCAGAGCGGCACCCGCTGGTACGCCACGGCGCCGGACGGCGTGGTCGGCCTGGACCCCGCCGCGTTCCTGGCCGACCGCGGGGACACGGTGCGGTTCGTCGCCCGGCTGCTCGCCGCCACCGCGTCCCGGCCGGCCTTCACGGGGTGCTTCGGGCTGCACGAGTGGGCGATGGTCTACCGGGCCGACGACCGGCGGCACCCCCTGCCGCTGCGGCTCGGGCAGGCCGGCACGGACGCCGTCGTCGAGGCCCAGCCCGTCCGGTGCACCCACTACGACGCCTTCCGCTTCTTCACCCCCGAGGCCGTGGGGCGCAACGCGCTGCAGCCCACCCGCGCCACGCAGGTCGACCTCGAGCAGCCGGGCTGCCTGCACGCCGGGATGGACCTGCACAAGTGGTCGCTGAAGCTCGGCCCCGCGGTGCCCGGCGAGCTCGCCCTCGACTGCTTCGCCCTCGCCGCCGACGTCCGGCTGCTCGACATGCAGGCCTCGCCCTACGACCTGGGCTCCTACGGCCACCCCGCGGTCGCGGTGGAGACCCCGGAGGGGCGGGCCGAGTACGCCCGCCGGCAGCGGGAGCTGGCCGGGCGCGCCGCGGGCCTGCGCGAGCGGCTGCTCGACGTCTGCGGCGCGTTGCTCGGTGCACTCCCGCCCGTCGCTGCGCCGTCATCGGCTGGTCGTACCGTCGGGACGTGACCTCTCGCTCCCTGCGCACCGACCGCTGGCTGACCCTCGACGGGACGACGAACACCCGTGACCTGGGCGGACTGCCCACCGTGGACGGCGGGACGACGCGGTCCGGGCGGGTCCTGCGCAGCGACAACCTGCAGACCCTCAGCGGGGACGACGTCCGTCGGCTGGTGCGCGAGCTGGGGCTGCGGGAGGTCATCGACCTGCGCAGCGTCGCGGAGGTGCTGATGGAGGGCCGGGGGCCGCTGCGCGACGTGCCGGAGGTGACCCACCGGCACTTCAGCCTGCTGCCCGAGCGCGGCCACCACACCGACGTCTTCGCCGTCGAGGACGCCGAGGTGCCCGAGCTGCCGGGCGGCTGGCTGGAGTCGCTGCTGCCGCGGCAGGTCGGCGAGCAGGACCAGGGCGAGCCGCCGGCCGTGCGCTCCTACCTCGGCTACCTCGAGCACCGGCCGGAGAACGTGGTCGGGGCGCTGCGCGCGCTGGTGGCCGCCGAGGGCGCGTCGGTGGTGCACTGCGCGGCCGGCAAGGACCGCACCGGCGTCATCGTCGCCTTCGCGCTGGCCGTGGCCGGCGTACCGCACGAGGAGATCGTGGCCGACTACGCCATGACCGCCGACGTCATCGACGCCCTGGTGGCCAAGCTCGCGACCTCCCCGACCTACGCGGAGGACATGGAGAAGCGCGACGTCGCCCTGCACACCCCGCGCGCGGAGACCATGGAGCGCGTGCTGGCCTGGCTGGACGAGCGCCACGGCGGGCCGGCCGGCTGGCTGACGGCGCACGGGTTCGGGCCCGAGGAGCAGGCCGCGCTCCGCGCGCGGCTGCGGGACTGAGGGAGCGCCTCAGGCGCCGCGGCGATCGGCGAGGGCCGCGCGCAGCAGCTCGTCGGCCTGCCCCCACTCGCCGGAGTGCACGGCCACCCCGACGGCGGTGCCGACGCGCACGGGCCGGCGGGCGAGGCGGAACGGCTCGGTGAAGCAGGCGCGGACGCGGACCAGCACGGCCTCGGCGTCCCCGGGGCTGCTCAGCCCGGGGAGGACCACGGCGAACTCGTCGGCACCCAGCCGGGCCACGGTGTCGGCCGGGCGGACGGCCGCACGCAGCCGGGCGGCCACCTGGCGCAGGAGCTCGTCGCCGGCCTGCGCGCCGTGCTCGGCGTTCACCGCGGCGAAGCCGTCGAGGTCGCAGCAGAGGACCCCGACGTGCTGGTCGGCGCGGACGGTCGTCAGTGCCGTCTCCAGCCGTGAGCGCAGCAGCTCGCGGTTGGGCAGCCCGGTCAGGGAGTCGTGCGTGGCCTGGTGCCGCAGCGCGTCGGCCAGGCGCACCCGGTCCAGCGCGACGGCCACCTGGTCGGCCACGGCGCCGAGCCGGCCGAGGTGCTCCCCCTCCAGGCCCGCCGGTTCCCGCCCGGCCGGCCAGCTCGCGGTGACCACGCCGAGGAAGGCCCCGCCGCAGACCAGCGGCACGGCGAGGGCGTCGGTGATGCCGCCGGCGCCGAGCAGGTCGCGCACGGCAGGGCTGCACGTCTCCCACCGCAGCACCCGCGGCGTGCGGTCGGTGAGCATGCCCACGAGCTCCGGGGTGTCCTCGGCGTAGAGCTCCAGCGGGAGCGGATCGGCCGAGCCGCTGCCGGCGACGGCGCGCAGCCGCCCGGCCCCGGTCTCCCACAGCAGCAGCGTCGCCCGGTCGCACCCGACGACACCGGGCAGGACGTCGGCGGCCTCGACGCAGACCGCGGGCGCGTCCGGCGCGGCGGCGAGGGCGGAGCCCAGCGCGAGCAGTGCCTCGGCGCGGGCGGCCTCGCGGCGCGCCTCCTCGCCGGCGGCGGAGCGCTCGAGGACGGCGGCGGCCAGCCCGGCGTGGGCGAGCAGCGTGCCCGCGGCCCCGGCGAGCGCGTCGGGGTCACCTCCCTCCTCGGGACCGCTCCCGGGCAGGGCGGCCAGCCGGCCGTGCCAGCGCCGGCCCGAGACGACGTCGACCACGACGGCCCCGGGTGCGGGGACGCCGCCGGACACCAGGACGGCGGCGAGCCCGGCGACCTGCTCCGCCGGGATGCCGACCGCCCGGGACAGCAGACCCTCGGTGCCCGGGCGCGTGACGGCGATGAGCAGCGCCGCTCCGGGCAGCGCCCGGGCCGCGGACTCCAGCAGGCCGGTCAGGGCCTCGGCGGACTCGGCGCCCGACGACAGCCCCGCCGCCGCAGCCTCCAGTGCGGCGAGCCGGGCGGTCGCCGTCCCGCCCGGCTCGGCGACCGGCGGGGTGGTGCCGCGCCGGCGTGCCGGCCGCAGCCGTCCGCCGCGCTCGGGAGTCCTCACCTGTTCCCGATCGGCAGGTCGCGCCCCTCGGTTGAGCGGGACCGCCCCGTGCGAGGGAGACCGGAGGGGGTTGACGGACCCGGGACACCGGCGTATCACGGTCCTATACCCCCAGGGGGTACCTGACAGGACAGCAGAGGAGGCGGACCATGCACCACACCCACACGGCCGCGGGGACCGCGCACCCGACGGGCGCGCGGAGCCGGCAGCCCGCGAGCTGGCGGGACGCCGTCCAGGCCACGCTGCACTGCCTGACCGGGTGCGCGATCGGCGAGGTCCTCGGCATGGTGATCGGCACGTCGCTCGGCTGGTCCGCCGGCGCGACGATCGCCCTCGCCGTGACACTGGCCTTCGTCTTCGGCTACGCGCTGACGATCCGCGGGGTGCTGCGCGCCGGCCTGCCCCTGCGCGCCGCGCTCCGGGTGGCCCTCGCGGCCGACACGGTCTCGATCGCGGTCATGGAACTGGTCGACAACGGCGTCATGGTCGCGGTGCCGGGCGCGATGGAGGCCGGCCTGGCGAGCGCCCTGTTCTGGGGGGCGCTGGCGTTCGCGCTGGCCGTGGCGTTCGTCGTCACCACCCCGATCAACCGCTGGCTGATGAGCCGCGGCAGGGGTCACGCCGTGGTCCACGCGATGCACTGAGGGCGCACACCCGCCCCGGAAACGGCAGCGACCCCGGCCTCCGGGAGGAGGGCGGGGTCGCGCGTGGTGGTGGTGCGGGTGCTCAGCGGCTGTTCGCGATGGTCAGCAGCTCGTCGCGCAGGGCGGGGCTCGGAGCACGGAAGGCCGCACGCTCCACAGCCCGGCGGGTACGCGAGGCCTGCCGACGCTGACGCCAGGTGGACACGGTGCTCATGCTGCTCTCCGGGGATGTCGTCGTTGTCCTGACACCCATAGTAAAGCAGGCAGGAGCAAGGTTATTCCGAAGGATCGCAGGCGTGTCGCTGCCCGTCCCTACGGAAGTTCACCCCTCCGGGGGGTGTCGGTCACCCGCCGGACAGCGCGGCGCGCGCCGCCGTCCGCGCCGCGGCCGGGTCGGCAGCGGCCAGGGCCGCCTCCGCGGCGCGCCGGCAGGCGTCGGTGGACACGGTGGCCAGCCGCGCGCCCACGCCCGCGACCGACGACGCGGCACACGACAGCGAGGTCACGCCGAGACCCACGAGGACGCAGGCCAGCAGCGGGTCGGCGGCCGCCTCCCCGCACACCCCGACGGGCCGGCCGGCCCGGAGCCCGGCCTCCGCGGTGTGCCGGACGAGCGCCAGCAGGGCCGGCTGCCACGGGTCGGTCAGGTCGGCCAGCTCGCCGGAGAGCCGGTCGGCCGCCAGCGCGTACTGGGACAGGTCGTTGGTCCCGAGCGACAGGAAGTCGACGTGGCGCAGCAACCGGTCGGCCAGCAGGGCCGCCGAGGGCACCTCCACCATCACCCCCGGGACGAGGCCGCGGGCGCGGACCCGGGCCGCGAAGTCGGCGGCCTCGGCCTCGGTGGCCACCATCGGCGCCATCACCCACGGCACCTCCCCGGTGCGGCGCGACGCCTCGGCGATCGCGTCGAGCTGCCGGTCCAGCAGCCCCGGGTCGCGGCGGGCCACCCGCAGGCCCCGGACCCCCAGCGCCGGGTTGGCCTCGGCCGGCGGGGTGGCGAAGGCCAGCGGCTTGTCCGATCCGGCGTCCAGCGTGCGGACGACGACCCGCCGCCCGGCACAGGCGGCGAGGACCTCGGCGTAGCCGTCGGCCTGCTCGGCCACCGAGGGCTCCTCCGCGCGGCCGAGGAAGGCGAGCTCGGTGCGCAGCAGCCCCACGCCCTCGGCGGCCGCGTCCAGGGCGAGACGGGCCCCGGCGCCGTCCTGCACGTTGGCCAGCAGCGCCACCGCGACGCCGTCCCGGGTCGCCGCCGGCCCGCGGTAGGCGGCGAGCGCGGCCGCGACCTCCCGGGCCTCGGTCACGCGGGCCTGCGCCACCTGCTCGTCCGGGGCGACCGTGACGGTCCCGTGCTCGCCGTCGACCAGGACCGTCGCACCGGCGGGGACGTCGTCCAGTCCGGCGACGGCGACGACGCAGGGCAGGCCGAGCTGGCGGGCGATGATCGCCGTGTGGCTGGTGGCGCCACCCTGGGAGGTCGCCAGCCCGAGCACCCGGGCGGGGTCCAGGCCGGCGGTGTCGGCGGGCGCGAGGTCGTCGGCGAGCAGCACCGACGGCACCTCCGGCGCCGGGACACCCGGCTCCCCCTGCCCGGTCAGCTCCGCCACGATCCGGTCGCGGACGTCGCGGACGTCGGTGACCCGCTCGGCCATGACGCCGCCGAGACCGGCGAAGAGGTCGACGAACTGCTGGGCCGCCGCCACGGTGGCGACGGCGGCCGGCGAGCCGGCGTCGATGCGCTGCTCGACGGCCGCCAGCAGCCCGCGGTCGCGCGCGAGGCCGGCGGTCGCCGCGAGCACCTCGGCGCTGGCGCCGGTCGCCGCCCCGGCCCGGGCGGTCAGCCGGTCGGCGACCAGGCCGGCGGCCGCCGCGAAGCGCTCCTTCTCCCGCGGGCGGGCCTCCTCGGCCACCGGCTCACCCGGGCCGTCGGGCAGCCGGACCACACCGGACGGCCGCACCACCGGACCCCAGGCGACCCCGGGCACCACCGGGGTGCCGGACAGCACGACGCGGGCGGGGGCGGGAGACGACATCGGGACCTCGCTGGGGGACGGACGGGCGGGGACGGGCGCGGAGGCGGGACGGCCGTCGGCCCGCTGTCGGTGACCAGACTCACGAACGAGTGTTGACTTGTCAACGGAACCAACGTAGAACAACACCAACGCAAACAAGAAACCACATGTCCGGACATCCCGGCCGCTGTGGAGCGAGGAGCGCGCGGTGTACGCGGAGGAGCGGCAGCAGACGATCGCCGGCCTCGTGGCCGACCGCGGTCGCGTCGCGGTGACCGCGCTCGCCGACGAGTTCGGCGTCACGACCGAGACGATCCGCCGGGACCTCGCGGTGCTCGAGCGCACCGGGGCCCTGCGCCGCGTGCACGGCGGCGCGGTACCGGCCGGGGCGCTCACCCTGGCCGAGACCGCGCTCGGCGAGCGGACCGCGACGCGCCACGAGCAGAAGCGCAAAATCGCCGCGGCCGCGCTCGACCTGCTGCCCGACACCGACGGCAGCCTGCTGCTCGACGGCGGCAGCACCACCGCCGCGCTCGCCGAGCTGCTCCCGCCCGACCGGCGGCTGTTCGTGGCCACCAACTCCGTGCCGATCGCCGCCCGCCTCTCGACGGCGCCGGGGCTGACCCTGCACCTGCTCGGCGGGCGCGTCCGCGGCATCACCCAGTGCGCCGTCGGCGAGACCCCGGTCCGGGCGCTGGGCGACCTGCGGCTGGACGTGGCGTTCCTCGGGGCGAACGGCGTCACCGCCGGGCACGGCTGCACCACGCCGGACGAGGCCGAGGCCTCCGTCAAGCGGGCGATGGTCCGCGCCGCGCAGCGTGTGGTCGTGCTGGCCGACAGCAGCAAGCTGGGCCGCGAGCACCTGGTCCGGTTCGCCACGGCCGACGACGTCGACGTGCTGGTCACCGACGACGGGGCCGACCCGGCCGTCGTCGAGGCCCTGGAGGCCGGCGGCGTCGAGGTCGTGGTCGCGTGAGCCGGGTCCTGCACCACCACGGCGGCGGGCGGGTCGTCACCCTGACCGCCAACCCCAGCCTGGACCGCACCCTCGTCCTGCCCGGCGCCCTCGAGCGTGGCGCGGTCGTACGGCTGGGGGCCAGCTCGACCGAGCCGGGCGGCAAGGGCGTCAACGTCGCCCGCGCCGTTGCCGCCGCCGGGGGCGAGGTGGTCACGGTGCTGCCCGCGTCGCTCGACGACCCGATCGTGGCCGCGCTGCACCGGCTGGGCCTGCCCCTGGCCACGGTCGACGTGGCCGGCGCGGTGCGCACCAACTACAGCCTCACCGAGCCCGACGGCACGACGACCAAGCTCAACGAGCCCGGCACCCCGCTGGACGCGCCGACCCGGGCCGCCCTCACCGACGCGCTGCTGCGCGCCGCCACGGGCGCGGCCTGGGTGGTCCTGGCCGGCTCGCTGCCACCGGGGACCCCGGTCGACTGGTACGCCGAGCTCGTCCGCGCGCTGCGCCCGACGGGTGCGCGGATCGCCGTCGACACCTCCGAGGCCCCGCTGCTGGCGCTGCTGGCCGCCGGGCCCGCGTCGGCGCCGGACCTGCTCAAGCCCAACGCCGAGGAGCTGGCCCAGGTCGCCGGCACCGACGAGGCCGCGCTCACCGCCGACCCGCTGGCCCTGCGGGCCGCCGTCGACGGGCTGCACGCCGGCGGGGTCGCCGAGGTGCTCCTCACCCTGGGCGCCGACGGCGCCCTGCTGTCGACCGCGGCGGGGGAGCGGTACACCGCCCGCCCGCCGCGGATCGCCGTGCGCAGCACGGTCGGTGCCGGGGACTGCAGTCTCGCCGGGCACCTGCTGGCCGACCTGGCCGGCGCACCCCCGGTGGAGCGGCTGCGCCGCGCGGTGGCCTCCGGTGCCGCCGCGGCCGGCCTGCCCGGCTCCGCCGTCCCCACCCCGGCGCAGGTCGACAGCGTCGCCGCCTCCGTCGTCGCCGGCCCGCTCTCCCCCGCAGAGCCGGCCCCCTCCGCAGCTCCCGTCGCGCCCGCCGGTCGCGACGTCCTCTGACGAACCCCGGAGTGTCCGCATGTCCGCACTCATCACGCGCGAGCTCGTCGCGCTGGACACCGCCCTCGGCGCCGACAAGGAGGCCGTGGTGCGCCGGCTGGCGGCCCTGGTCGCCGGCACCGGCCGGGCCACCTCCGCCGAGGACCTCGCCGGCGACGCCCTCGCCCGCGAGGGACAGGCCGCGACCGGCCTGCCCGGCGGCATCGCCATCCCGCACTGCCGGTCGGCCGCGGTGACCGAGGCCTCCCTGGCCTTCGCCCGCCTCTCCCCCGGCGTGGCCTGGGGTGCTCCCGACGGCCCGGCGGACCTCGTCTTCCTCATCGCGGCCCCGGCACACGGCGACGCCGACCACCTGACGCTGCTGACCGCGCTCGCCCGCGCGCTCGTGCGCCCGGAGTTCGTGGCCTCGCTGCGCGCCGCCGGCTCGGCCGACGACGTGGTCGCCCTCGTGCAGGACGTCGTCGCGCCCCAGCCCGCCGCGACCGCCGCCGCAGCGCCCGCCGCACCGCCGGCAGCCGCGGCGCCCGCCGCCACCCCGGCGGCCGCGCCCACCGCCGCGACCCGCAGCCTCGTCGCGGTCACGGCCTGCCCGACCGGCATCGCGCACACCTACATGGCCGCCGACAAGCTCGCCGCCGCGGCGTCGGCCGCGGGCGTCGTCCTGCACGTGGAGACGCAGGGCTCGTCCGGCTCCACCCCGCTGGACCCGGCGGTCATCCGCGCCGCGGACGCCGTCGTGTTCGCCGTGGACGTGGGCGTCAAGGACCGCGAGCGGTTCGCCGGCAAGCCCGTCGTCCAGTCGGGGACCAAGCGGGCGATCAACGAGCCCGACGTGATGATCCGCGAGGCCCTGGCCGCCACCGACGACCCGCAGGCCCGCCGCGTGCCCGGCACCGCCGGCAGCGCCGAGGACACCGCGTCCGCCGGTCCGCGGCCGGGGACCGCCACGGAGATCCGCCGCTGGCTGCTCACCGGCGTCAGCTACATGATCCCGTTCGTCGCCGCCGGTGGCCTGCTCATCGCCCTGGGCTTCCTGTTCGGCGGGTACCAGATCGTCAACGGCAACCCCGACGTCGACGACCAGAGCTACGCCCTGAGCTGGGTGCTGAACAACTCGTTCTTCGACCTGCCGAGCGCGTCGGGCGTCGAGGGCCTGAACGACGGCTTCCTCGGCTACCTGGGCGCCGTCTGCACGGTCCTGGGTCAGGCCGCGTTCGGCTTCCTGGTCCCGGCACTCGCGGGGTACATCGCCTACGCCATCGCCGACCGGCCCGGCATCGTCCCCGGCTTCGTCGTCGGCGCGGTCTCGGTCACCGTCGGCGCCGGCTTCATCGGCGGCCTGGTCGGCGGCATCATCGCCGGCTTCGCGGCGCTGTGGATCAGCCGCTGGAAGCTCCCCGCCGGGGTCCGCGGGCTGCAGCCGGTCGTGATCATCCCGCTGCTGGCGACGCTGATCTCCAGCGGTCTCATGGCCGTCGTCCTCGGCCGGCCGCTCGCCGCGGCGCTCGAGGGCCTGGGCAACTGGCTGAACGGCCTGACCGGCTCGGCGGCCGTCCTGCTCGGGGTCATCCTCGGCCTGATGATGTGCTTCGACCTCGGCGGCCCCATCAACAAGGCGGCCTACGTCTTCGCGACCACCGGTCTCACCGCCGCGCTGGCCGGCGAGGGCGGGGAGCAGCAGCTGGTGATCATGGCGACCGTCATGGCCGCCGGCATGGTGCCTCCGCTGGCGATGGCCCTGAGCACCGCCGTCCGCCCCCGGCTGTACACGCCCGCGGAGCGCGACAGCGGCAAGGCCGCCTGGCTGCTGGGCCTGTCGTTCATCTCCGAGGGCGCCATCCCGTTCGCCGCGGCCGACCCGCTGCGGGTCATCCCGTCGATGATGCTGGGCGGCGCCACGACCGGCGCGATCGTGGCCGGCAGCGGCGTGGAGCTGCAGGCCCCGCACGGCGGCATCTTCGTGTTCTTCGCGATGAACGGCGTCCTCTGGTTCGTCCTGGCCCTCGTCGCCGGGACCGTCGTCGGCGCCGCTGCCGTGACCGTCGCGAAGAGCATCGGCCGGCCGAAGGCGGACGTCGTCCCCGAGGACGCGGTCGACCTGGCCCACGCCCACGCGGCCACCAGCACCGTCCCCGCCCAGCCGGTCCGCGCCTGATCCGGCAGGCTCGACCCCAGCGTCCCCAGCAGCGAGGAGAGGCACTGATGCCCAGTCAGACCGTCACCGTCGGTTCCCGCGTCGGGCTGCACGCCCGGCCGGCGGCCCTGATCGCGGAGGCCGTCGCCAAGAGCGGCGTCCCGGTCACCCTGGCCACCCCCGGCGGTGCGCCCGTCGACGGCGGGTCCGCGCTGATGATCATGACCCTCGGCGCCAAGCAGGGCTCCGAGGTCGTCGTCACCAGCGACGACGAGGCCGCCCTGGCCGAGATCGCCGGTCTGGTGGCCGCCGACCTCGACGCCGAGTAGCCGCGAGAACGACGACGGCGCCCGTCCCCTCGGCCGAGGGGGCGGGCGCCGGCACGGACCTCGTCCTCCTCACCCCTCGCACGCTCGGGGTGAGGCCCTGGACGACGCCGCGAACGCCTACGGCTGGTCGGGCCGCGAGACGTCGCCGCGCCAGGCGCCGGTCTCGGTGCCACGGGCCTCGATGAACTCCTTGAACCGCTTGGCGTCGGCCTTGATCTGCCGGTCGTCGAAGCCGAGCGCGGCGCCGGCCTTCTCGACCAGGCCCTGGGGCTCCCAGTCGATCTGGATCATGACGCGGGTCTTGGTGTCGTCGAGGCGGTGGAAGGTCACCACACCGGCGTGCTTGGCGTCACCGCCGGTGCTGGTCCACGCCACGCGCTCCTCGGGGTGCTGCTCGGTGATCTCCGCGTCGAACTCGCGCTTCACACCGTCGATGCTGGTGACCCAGTGGGTGTGGGTGTCGTCGATCTGGGTGATCCGCTCGACGCCGCCCATGAACTGGGGGAACGACTCGAACTGCGTCCACTGGTCGTAGGCGACCCGGATCGGGACGTCGACGTCGACGGACTCCTGCACGCTGGCCACGGACGGCCTCCTCTGTCTCGGGATGTCGGTCGAGCCGGACCTACCCCCGTGATCCCCGCCGGACACACGCGATCCGCAGGTCAGAGCAGCGCCGCCGCCAGGCTGCCGCGCACCGGGCGGCCGTCGAGCAGCAGCATCTGGGCCAGGTGGTAGGCGTCCGGCTGACCGGTCCAGACCGTCGTGGCGACCTCGCCCCGGGCGTCCAGCTCGTGGTGCCAGCTGCCCGTGGCGGGGTCGGCGAAGCGCTCCTCGCCGTGCGCGCGCCAGGTCCGGGCCAGCCCGGCGTACCGGTCCCGCCCGGTCACGGCGTGCAGCACAGCTGCCGCCCCGACGGCCTCGCACAGCACCCAGTGCATGCGCGCGGCGACGACGGGCCGGTCGGCCCAGTCGAGGGTGTACGGGAACCCGGGCTCGCCGTCGGCCGCCCAGCCCCGCTCGGCCGCCGCGTCGAACAGGGCGACCGCGTCGTCGAGCAGCCACGGCGGCGCGTCCTCGGCCAGCGCCGCGCGCAGGTGCAGGCACAGCCGCGCCCACTCGAACTGGTGCCCCACCGTGACGCCGTACGGCCGGAAGGGGTCGGCCGGCCGGTCGCGGTTGTGCTCGGGCACCGGCTCCCAGTCCGCGGTGAAGTGCTCCGGCAGCCGCCACTGCCGCTCGCGGGCCCAGCCGTGCACCACCCGCTCGGTGCTGCGCAGCGCCCGGTGCCGCAGCGCCGCCGCGGTCGACGGCTCCTCGGCGGCGAGCGCGTCGGCCGCGGCGAGCGTGGCCTCCACGCCGTGCATGTTGGCGTTGGCGCCCCGGTAGCCGTCGCACGTCGACCAGTCGCGGGTCCACTCCTCCACCGCCAGGCCGGCGGCGTCGTCCCAGAAGCGGCCGTCCCAGACGGCCAGCGCCGACCGCAGCAGCTGCCGGCCGTCCTCGATGCCTGCGGCCGTGGCGGTGGCCCCGGCGAGGACGGCGAAGGCGTGCACGTACGCGGCCTTGGTGTCGTCGTCCTCCGCCGCCCGCCAGCCGCCGTGCTCGGCGTCGTGCAGCGGTCCGTCCAGCAGGGCCGCCACGCCGTGCCGGACCAGGTCCGCCGCACCCGGCCGGCCCAGCAGGTGTGCCAGGCCGAAGACGTGGGTCATCCGGGCGACGACGTAGGTCTCCTGCGGCCGGTCCAGCAGCGCCCCGTCGTCCCCCAGGTGCCCGAAGCCGCCCTCGGGCACCCGGGAGCGGGCGGCGAAGGCCAGCAGCCCGTCGAGGTCGGTCACCGCCTAGAACGCCAGCGCGGCTGCCGGGTCGTGCAGCACCGCGCCGACGTCGGCGAGGAACCGGCTGCCGAGCTCGCCGTCGACCACCCGGTGGTCGAACGACAGCGCCAGGGTGGTGACCTGGCGCGGGACGACCCGGCCCTTGTGCACCCACGGCATCGGCCGCACGGCGCCGAAGGCCAGGATCGCCGACTCCCCCGGGTTGAGGATGGGGGTGCCGGTGTCCACGCCGAAGACGCCGATGTTGGTGATGGTGATCGTGCCGCCGCTCATGTCGGCCGGGGTGGTGCGCCCGGCGCGGGCGGTCTCGGTCAGCTCGGCCAGCGCGCGGGCCAGGCCGGGCAGTGCGAGCCCGTCCGCGTCCTTGACGTTGGGCACCAGCAGGCCGCGCGGCGTGGCCGCGGCGATGCCGAGGTGCACGTGCCCCGGGACGACGATCTCCCGGCTCTCCTCCTCCCAGCGCGCGTTCACCATCGGGTGCCGGCGCACCGCGAGCAGCAGGGCCTTGGCCACGAACAGCAGGGGGCTGACCTTCACGCCGGCGAACTCGGGCCGGGCGGCCAGCCGGCTGCGCAGCTTCATCGTGCGCGTGACGTCGACGGTCAGGAACTCCGTGACGTGCGGTGCGGTGAAGGCGCTGGCCACCATCGCCGCGGCCGTGTGCTTGCGGACGCCGCTCACCGGGATCCGCGTCTCGCCACCCCGCGTCGTCCCCGCCGGGGCCACCGCCGGGGCCGTCCCCGCGGCCGCACCCCCGGCCGCCGCGGTGCTCGCGGCCGCGACGTCCGACCGCGTGATCACCCCGCCCGGCCCGGTGCCGGTCAGCAGGGCCAGGTCGACCCCCAGGTCGCGGGCGAGCTTGCGTACCGGTGGCTTGGCCAGCGGCCGCGGCCGGCCGGTGCCGTGCGGCGCCGGCCGCGCCGGCACCGCCGCGTCCGCCCGCTCCGTGGCGGCCTGCTCCAGGGCGTGCGCCTCGGCCGCCCGGCCCATCTCCAGGCCGCCGTGCCGGACCGGCTTGGTGTCCAGGTCGGGCACGGTGGCCAGCAGCGGCGTGCGGGCGGCGGGTGCGCTCGCCGCAGGAGCGGGTGCGGCGGGTGCGGTCGCCCGGGCCGCGACCGCCGCGCCGGAGCGCCGCGGCCGGCGACGCGCCTCGGTGGTCCGCGGCCCGTAGCCGACCAGGTTGGCCGTCCGCTCGGGCGCGGCCTGCCCACCGCCGCCGGTACCGCCGGGGGTCTGCCCCCCGGCGTCGTCGTCGGCGGTGTCGATCGTGATGATCGGCGCGCCGACGTCGACCGTGCTGCCGGCCGCGTGCAGCAGCTCGGTGACGGTGCCGGCGAACGGCGACGGCAGCTCGACGGCGGCCTTGGCCGTCTCCACCTCGCACAGCGGCTGGTTGACCGTCACCTCGTCACCGACGGCGACCAGCCACTGCAGGATCTCGCCCTCGGTGAGCCCCTCGCCGACGTCGGGGAGCCGGAACGAGCGCAGCGTCCCCATCTCAGAAGCCCATCGCGCGGTCGACGGCGTCGAGCACCCGGTCCAGGTCGGGCAGGTACTCCTCCTCCATGCGCGCCGGCGGGTAGGGCACGTCCCAGCCCCCGACCCGCAGCACCGGCGCCTCCAGGGAGTGGAAGCACTCCTCGGTGATCCGGGCGGCGATCTCCGCGCCCATGCCGAGGGTCACCGCCGCCTCGTGCACGACGACGCAGCGGCCGGTGCGCCGGACCGAGGCGACCACCGGGTCCAGGTCCAGCGGGGCCAGCGTGCGCAGGTCGACGACCTCGAGCGACCGGCCCTCGCCGGCCGCGGCCTCGGCGGCCTGCAGCGCCGTCTTCACCATGGGGCCGTAGGCCAGGACGGTGACGTCGTCCCCGCCGCGGACCACGCGGGAGCCGAACAGCGGCTCGGGGGTCGCGTCGAGGTCGACCTCGGCCTTCTCCCAGTAGCGGCGCTTGGGCTCGAGGAACACGACGGGGTCGGGGCCGGCGATCGCCTGCTGGATGCCCCAGTAGGCGTCGACCGGGTTGCTCACCGCCACGACCTTGAGCCCCGGGGTGTGCGCGAAGTACGCCTCCGGGCTCTCGCTGTGGTGCTCCACCGCGCCGATGCCGCCGCCGAAGGGGATGCGCACGACGACGGGCATCCGCTGCCGGCCGCGCGACCGCGCGGAGATCTTGGCGACCTGCGTGATGATCTGGTTGACCGCGGGGAAGACGAAGCCGTCGAACTGGATCTCGCAGACCGGCCGGTAGCCGCGCAGGGCCAGGCCGACGGCGGTGCCCAGGATGCCGGCCTCGGCCAGCGGGGTGTCGACCACGCGGGCCTCCCCGAAGTCCTTCTGCAGGCCGTCGGTGATGCGGAAGACGCCGCCGAGGCGGCCGATGTCCTCGCCCATGAGCACGACCTTCGGGTCGTCCTCCATCGCCCGGCGCAGGCCCAGGTTGAGGGCCTTGCCCAGGGTCAGCGTCTCGGTGGCCATCAGTGGCTCCCCTCGAACGAGGCCTGGTAGGCGACGAACTGCTCGCGCTGGGCGGCCAGGGGCGGGGTCTGCTCGGCGTAGACGGAGTCGAACATCGTCTCGGCCGCCGGCGGCTGCATCTGCACGGTGCCGCGCCGGACCCGCGCGGCGAGCGCGTCGGCCTCGGCGTCGACCCCGTCGAAGAAGGCGGCGTCGGCCATGCCCTCGTGGGCCAGGTAGACGCGCAGCCGGGCGATCGGGTCGCGCAGCTTCCACTCCTCCATCTCGTCGGCCAGCCGGTAGCGGCTGGGGTCGTCGGAGGTGGTGTGCGCGCCCATCCGGTACGTGAACGCCTCGATGAAGGTGGGGCCCTGGCCCTCCCGCGCGGCGGCGAGCGCCGCACGCGTGACCGCGAGGACGGCGAGGACGTCGTTGCCGTCGACCCGCACGCCGGGGAAGCCGAAGCCCGACGCCCGCTGGTAGAGCGGCACCCGCGACTGCCGCTCGATCGGCGCGCTGATCGCGTACTGGTTGTTCTGGCAGAAGAAGACGACCGGCGCCTGGAACGACGCGGCCCAGATCATCGCCTCGTTGACCTCGCCCTGGCTCGTCGCGCCGTCACCGAGGAAGGCGAGGACGGCGCTCTCCGCGCCGTCGCGCTGCACGCCCATCGCGTAGCCGGTCGCGTGCAGGGTCTGCGCGCCGATGACGATCGTGTAGAGGTTGAAGCCGGTCTCGACCGGGTCCCAGCCGCCGTTGTCCACCCCGCGGAACAGGCTCATCACGTGCAGCGGGTCCACCCCGCGGACCCAGGCGACGCCGTGCTCCCGGTACGTCGGGAAGGCCATGTCGTCGGGGCGCAGGGCGTGGGCGGCCCCGACCTGGGCGGCCTCCTGGCCCAGCAGCGACGCCCACAGGCCCAGCTCGCCCTGCCGCTGCAGGGCGGTGGCCTCGGTGTCCCAGCGGCGGACCAGGACCAGGTCGCGGTAGAGAGCGCGCAGCTCGTCCGGCGACAGGTCGACCGCGTAGGTCGGGTCCGCCACGCGCTGGCCCTCGGGCGTCAGCAGCTGCACGAGGCCGGGCTGCGGGGGCAGGTGCGGGGCGCCGGCTCCCGGTACGGGGTCGACCACCTCGGTGGGCAGCGTGGACATGGGGCTACTCCTCGTCGTCTCGCGCAGGCCCGGGGTCACCGGAGGGCTGCGGTCGGTGGACGTGCCGTGACGCCGGGGTGTGGCGCCACTCACACCATCGTGACACGACGACCCCCGCCGCGGAGCAGATCACCACCCGGACGAGTGCGCAAGCATGCTTGGACGTCCTGAGCAGATCGCTCAGTACTTGGACGTGCAGCCATGCCAGACTGCACACCGTGCCCACCCTCGACCCCACCGACGCCCGGCTGCTCCAGGCGCTCGACGAGGACCCGCGGGCGTCGGTCATGGCGCTGTCCCAGCGGCTCGGGCTGGCCCGCAACACCGTGCAGGCCCGGCTCGCCCGGCTGGAGGGCGGCGAGGTGCTCGCCCCCTTCACGGCGCGCCTGCGGCCCGAGGCCCTGGGCTACCGCCTGGAGGCCTACATGACGGTGCAGGTGGTGCAGCGCAGCCTGAGCGACGTCGGCTCCGCGCTGGGCGCCGTCCCCGAGGTGCTCGAGGTGACCGCCCTGTCGGGGGCGGCCGACCTGCTGGTGCGCGTCGCCGCCGTCGACGCCGACGACCTGTGGCGGATCAGCGAGCAGGTCCTCGCGCTGCCCGGCGTCGAGCGGACCGACACGGCGCTGGCGCTGCGCCGCCTGGTCGACCACCGGGTGGCCCCGCTGCTGGAGCGGGCGGCCGGCGGGCCCGACGGGAGCGGCTCGGACGGGACCCCCGCCGGGTAGCGTCGGGGCAGGGGTCCGCGGCCGGCCGGCACGTCCCCCGGCCCAGCAGGAGGCCAGATGAGCACCGACCCCGAGCAGTCCCCCTCCGACGGCACGACGGGAACGCTGGCCACGGCGCTGAGCGACCTGGCGCGGCAGCTCGAGCACGAGGACGACCCCGACGCCGTCCTGGCCGACATCGTCCGCGCCGCGACGGCGATGATCCCGGGCGCCGCCGAGGCGTCGGTCAGCACGGTGACCCGCGGCCGCAGGGTGGACTCGCACGCCGCCTCCGGCGACCTGCCCCGGCGGGTCGACGCCCTGCAGAAGGAAACCGGCCAGGGCCCCTGCCTCGACGCGCTCTCCGAGCACCGCACCGTGCGGGTGCCCGACATGGCCACGGAGGACCGGTGGCCCGAGTTCGCCGCCCGGGCCGCCGCGCTCGGGGCCGCGTCGATGCTCGCGTTCCAGCTCTACGTCGAGGGCGACAACCTCGGCGCCCTGAACCTCTACGCCCGCGAGCCGCACGGCTTCGGCGAGGACTCCGAGCAGATCGGCCTGCTCGTCGCCGCGCACGCGGCGATCGCCTACGCCGGTGCCCGGAAGCAGGAGGACCTCGAGCGGGCCCTCGACGCCCGTGACCTCATCGGGCAGGCCAAGGGCATCCTGATGGAGCGCTACGGGCTCACCGGTCAGCGCGCCTTCCAGGTGCTCGCGCGCCTGAGCAACGAGCACAACCGCAAGCTGCGCGACCTGGCGCTCGACGTCATCGGCGACCTCCGACCGGCGCCCACGGGACACCGCGCCCGCGCGCGGGCCGGCTCCACCGTGGCCGGCTCCGCCGCGGACTAGCATCGGGGACACGCCCGCCTCCGGGCGGTATCCGTGCGGTCATGACGCGGCTCGCGGTGGCGACCGGTTCCCTCGGGAACCGGTCCGCCGTGGACGCCGGTGCCCGCGCGGGCACGGCCCGTAGACAGGCCACCCCGTGCCCTCCCAGGACCCGTCCCCCTCCATCGACCCCCGTGCGGCGTTCGACGAGCTCGCCCGCCTCTCGCTGCGGGAGGAGACGCTCGACTCCGTGCTGCAGCGGGTGGCCTCGTTGACCAGGCGGGTCGTCCCCGGGGCGACCGAGGTCTCGGTGACCCTGGTGAGCGACGGGACCGCGACCACCGCGGCGTACACCGGGCGGCTGGCCGCGGACCTCGACGAGGCGCAGTACGACGCCGGCCGGGGGCCGTGCATGGAG
The DNA here is from genome assembly GCF_019799925.1 of Blastococcus sp. CPCC 205250. Taxonomy (GTDB): domain Bacteria; phylum Actinomycetota; class Actinomycetes; order Mycobacteriales; family Geodermatophilaceae; genus Trujillonella. Next base: position 122,461 of record NZ_JABGCG010000002.1, read on the forward strand.
GCCGCCGTCGGCGGCGAGCTGGTGGAGGTGCCGGACCTCATCGCGCAGACGCGGTGGCCGGAGCTGGCGGCCGCCGCCACCCGACGGGGTGTGGGCGCCTCGCTGTCGGTGCCCGTCCCCGTCCAGGCGCAGGTCCGGGGTGCGGTGAACGTCTACGCCGTCGAGCCCTACGCCTTCGACCACCAGGCGCGGGACATGGCGAGGACCTTCGCCTCCTACGCCGCGGTGGCCGTCGCCAACATCCACCTGTACGAGGACACCCGGGCACTGGCGGAGAACCTGCAGAAGGCGATCGACCACCGCGCCGTCATCGAGCAGGCCAAGGGCATCCTCATGAGCCAGCAGCGGATCTCCGCCGCCGACGCCTTCGAGCTGCTGTCGGCGGCCTCGCAGCGGTCGAACCGGAAGCTGCGTGACATCGCCACCGCGATCGTCGCCGGCGTCGAGGAGGGCACGGGCCGGCCGCCGGTTTGAGGACGGCCGCTGAGGGCACCCGCCGCGGACGGCCCTCGTCATCGCCGGCAGTGACGTGTGCCCAGGCTCGGCGGTCGAGAACGCGGCCGCCGAGTCGTCTCGTACGGCGCCGCCCTCGACGGGGTCGCCGCCCCCGGTCCCCCCGCCCGTCAGCGGGGACGGCGTATCCGCACCGGGCCCCGGGCGGTCGCGACGTCGACCACCGCGCCGCCCTGGGTGACCTCGACGTCCCCGGCGGCGGCGAGCCGGCCGGCGGCGGCGCGGGCCGCCGGCATGAGGTCCCGCCAGCCCTCCGGGTCGACCGCGCGTGCCGCCTCCGACGGGCAGATGGACGCCTCGGCCGCCCGGGCGTCGAGCAGCTCACCGATGCGCCGCTCCAGCGCGCGGTCGAGGCTCGGGTCGACGTCGTCCACGCCGGCCAGCGTCCGCCGCCGTCCCCCGGTCCGCCAGCCGGCCGCCGGACGCCGGCCGCAGGACGCCGGCTCAGTGCCAGCCGCGGTCGTCCACGCCGCCGGGCACCGGGGCCTCGGGGTCGTAGGGCGTGCGGGTGAAGACGAAGGTCCCCAGGTCCAGGTGGTCGGGGGCGATCCGCAGCGTCTCGCCGGCGTGGTAGCCGTCCAGGCCCAGCCAGGTGCCGTCCTCCCGCGGGGCGAACCGGCTGGCCCGGCCCGGCCGGCCGGGCATCGGTCCCAGGTCGAGCAGGCCCGCGCCGACGGCGCGCAGCAGGTAGGGGGCCGGCCCCCAGAACCAGACGCCGAGCAGGTCCAGGTCCACGGGCGTCGGCGAGGGCCGCCACTCGTCGACCACCCGGGGCTCCGCGGCGCGCAGGTCGGCGAGCAGGCCGGCCCACAGCGGGAGCAGGCCGCTGGTCGTGTTGGCCAGGGTGACCGCGCCCGTGCCCTCCTCGCGGTCGACGAAGACCCCGGCGAGGAAGCCGGGCATGGAGCCGCCGTGCCCGGTGTAGGTGCGCCCGTCCACGCGCAGGACCTGCAGGCCCAAGCCGTAGGCCGACCAGCCCGGCGCGGAGCAGTCGACCCCGGCCGGGACGGCCATCTCCTCCAGCGTCGCCGGGCTCAGCACCTCGCCGGTGTCGCCCAGCAGGAACGCCGCGAAGCGGGCCAGGTCGGTCAGCGGCGCCCACAGCTGCCCCGCGGCCGCCATCACCCCGGCGTGGTGCTCGGGCTCGGCGAGGACGACGTCGGCCCACGGGTGCACCGCGGTGCCCCGCGCGGCCGGCTCCGTCGGACGCGGGGTCGTGCGCGCCATACCGAGCGGGGCCAGCACCTCGTCACGGACGACGTCGTCCCACGACCGTCCCCGCACGCGGGCGACCAGCTCGCCGAGCAGGCCGAAGCCCAGGTTGGAGTAGTGGAACCGGCGGGCGGCCCCGAGCACGACGTGCTCGTCGCGCAGTCGGAGGTCCCCCAGCGACCCGCCGGGGACCCGCTCCCACCACCCGCCGGGGCTCTCCGCCGACGCACCGGCCAGGTGGGAGAGCAGCTGGCCCACCGTGCGGTCGCCGAACGGGGTGCCCGGCACGTGCCGCTCCAGCGGGTCGTCGAGGCCCAGGCGGCCCTCGTCGCGCAGCCGCATGACGACGACGGCGGTGACCGTCTTGCTGATCGAGCCCAGCCGGTACTGCACGTCGGTGACCGGACCTGGCACCTCACCGCGGCCGGCCGACCACGCCAGCCCGCCGTCGCGGACGACCCCGGCGACCAGTCCGGGGACCCGGCCGTCGCGCTGGGCTCGGGCGGTGCGCGCCAGCAGGACGCGGGCGGTCGAGGGCAGCACGGGGTCGGGCATGACGGCGACCGTAGGCCAGCGCCGCCCGGCGGTCAGGTCAGGCGGGCCGCGGCCGGCTCCAGCCGGCCGGTGCGGCGGGCCCACTCCTCGAAGCCCACGGTGGCGAACGGCGGCACCGAGGCGGCCAGCGCGAGCAGCGTCGTCCCCGGCGACCAGCGCAGCCGGCGCGCGGTCAGCAGGGTGACCGCGACGTAGAGGACGAACACCGCGCCGTGGATCGGGCCGAACACCTGCACGCCCAGCTCGGAGGTCTCCGGCACGTACTTGACGTACATGCCGGCCAGCAACCCCACCCACGTCAGCGCCTCCGCGACGGCGACGGTGCGGAACAGCAGGACGGCGGTACGCGGGGTCATCGGCTACCTCTCGACGGCGGGGCCGGCGGCCCGCTCCTCCCCGGGGCAACGGCCGGCGGCGCGGGGAGGTCCCCGCCACCCGCTGTGATCTCCGTGTCAGGTCGCCGTGTCAGGACGCCGTGGCAGGGTCGGCGGCGTGCGGGGGCTGGCGCGGCGGGAGTTCTGCCTCGTGCTGCTGCGCCGCATGGCCGACGTCCGGCCGGACCTGGTCGCCGAGGCCCTGCCGAGGCTGTCGGCGACCCGCGGCCAGGCCCATGCCGCGCACACCCGCTGGCAGGCGCTGCACCACAGCCCGCGGGCGCCGCGCGGCCTGGCCCTGCGGACGGCGGTGCTCGGCCCGCCGGACACCTGCGTCGCCCGCCGCGAGGGCGACCTGGAGCTGGAGCTGCGCCAGTGGCCGCTGCCGCTGTGGCCGCAGCTGCGCTGGCGCGTGGTCAGCGGTCCCGGCGGCGAGGTGCTCGACGAGCAGCTCGTCCGCGGCCCGGACTCCGGCATCCCGGTCGCCCGCCCGGACCGCCTGCTGGTCTGGCAGCACGTGGTCGACGACGTGGCCGCGGTGCCCGGGGCACGGCACACGCCCGCCAGGATGCCCGCGCACTGGGCGGTCACGCTCCCCGACGGCCGCCGCGCCCGCTTCGTGTGGGGACTGCTCCAGCGGGTCGGCTGACCCCGGCCCCGGCCTGCCCGCAGGGGCCGGTGGGGGGTCCTCCGTCAGCCGGCGATGCGGCGGGCTCCGGCGTAGCCGCCCATGGCGTCGACGGGGGCGACCTTGACGACGTCCCCGGACGTCGGTGCGTGCACCATCTGGCCGTTGCCGATGTAGATGCCCACGTGGCTCACCGGGCTGTAGAAGAACACCAGGTCACCGGGCTGCAGGTTGGCGCGGGACACGGCCTGGCCCATCTGCGACTGGAGCCGGCTGGAGTGCGGCAGGCTGATCCCGGCGGCCCGGAACGCGTACTGCGTCAGCCCCGAGCAGTCGAAGGACCCCGGCCCGCCGGCGGCCCACACGTAGGGCTTGCCGCGCTGGGCCATGGCGGTGGCGATGACGGTCTGCGCCGCGCCGCTGCCCCCGACGACGGGGGCGGAGGGAGCCTCCGCGGCGGGCTCCTCCGCGGGCTCGGCCCGCTCCTCGCGGCTGGCGGCGGTCTCCGCGTGGGCCGCGGCCGAGGCGGCCAGGGCGGCCTGCTGCTCGGCGGCGCTCAGCCGGTCGAAGTCGGCCCGGTACTCGGCGATCTCGGCCTCGAGCGCGGCCTGCTGGCCGGCGACGGCGTCGTAGGTCTGCTGTGCCTGGGCGGCGGCCTGGCCGGCGGCGACCCGGGCGGCGGCCGCGGCGTCGCTGGCGCCGACGGCCGCGGCGAGGACGCCGTTCTGGTGGTCGGCCACCATGTCGATGACGCTGACCCGGTCGACGAACTCGTCGGCGGAGTCGCTGGTCAGCAGCGCCTGCAGGGACCCGCCGCTGTCGCCGGTCCACGCGCTCCGGGCGACGCCGCGCACCTGGTCCTGGGCGGTGGTGACCGAGGCCTCGGCGGCGTCGGCGGCCGCCGAGGCCTGCGCCGCCGCTGCCTGCAGCGCGGTGAGGTGCTCGCGCGCCTCGTTGAACTGCTCGGTCACCGCCTCGAGCTCGTGCCCGCGGGCGGCCATGAGCTGGGCGGCCTCGGCGGAGGTGTCCGGCTCCTCGGCGACGGCCGGGGCGGGGACCAGCGCCACCCCGAGGGCGACGCCCACCGAGGAGGCGAGGAGGAGGACGCGGCGGGCGGCGGTGCGCCGGACGCGGTGCGGACGCGCGGGGAAGGCGCGTGCGGGGGACGCCATGGTGCGGCGGCTCTCTCTTTCTCCGACGGCCGCCTACCGGGTTAGCTGACGGGTTCGGGCGGGAGTTCGCCCGGTGCCCGCGGCGGACCGCGTGCACTGCACCCCGGGACTACGGTGGGTCCCCGGCCCGGCGTCCCCCGGAGGGTCGGCCGGCTCGACGGCGTCCACGGGGTGTCACCTACTTCAGTGACGCAGCGCCCCGTTGGACACACAGACCGTAAGGGCCGTTATGGCCGTGTGACAATCACCAGCGTGTAATTCGTTCGCTCACGGTGAGCAACCGACCCCGCGGTGCAATCTTGCTCGGCCCGGCCACCGCCGTGACCTGCCCGGACGGGCGCAGACCCCCGCGCCCCCCGCGGTCCCGACCGCCCCGTGACCCCCGCCACCCGGCGGCGCACGGACGGCGGGGCGTTTGCCGTTCCGGTCCGGCGCGCACCACCGGTCCATGCGCATCACCCGGCGGACCCTGGCCCGCCCGTTCGTCGTCCTCGCCGTCGCCGGCGCGCTGACCGCGTGCGGGTCCAACAGCGACACCACCCGCAACGAACAGGAGTGCGGCACCGCCGAGGACAGCGCCGACTGCGCCGAGACCGAGGGTCCGCCCACCCAGACCTCCGAGTCCGACGGCTGAGGGGAGCCCCCGTCGCCGCGCAGGCCCCGCTGCCGCCCCGCACCGGCTGGTCGCGCGCCCGGGTCGCCGCGGAGGTCCGCTACCTCTCCACCTCCGTCCAGCGGCGGCTGCGCGGCCGTGACCTCGCGCTCATCGCGGCGGGGCTGACGTTCTACGCCGGCATCGCCGTCGTCCCCCTCCTGCTGGTCGCCGTGCGGCTCACCGGCTGGCTCACCGGGCCCGACCGGGTCTCGGAGCTGAGCGACGGGCTCACCGACGTCCTGCCCGCCCAGCTGGGCGCCCCGGCGGTGGTGCGCGACCTGGTCGACGCCGGGCTGACCATGGACGTCGTCGGCCTGCTCCTGGCGCTCATCCCGCTGTCGTTCTACGGCGAGGGCCTGCGCCGGGCGCTGCTGCGCTTCAGCCACCGCCGCGACACCATGACCGGCTGGCGCGGCCGGCTGCTCGGGCTGCCGGTGGCGCTGGCCACCCCGCTGCTGCTGTACCCGCTGCTGCTGGCCGCCGACGGCATGGCGTCGCTGTCCGCGCAGCCGGGCGCGGGCGCGGCCGTCGGCCGGTTCGCCCTCGGTTACTACTCCGTGCTGGTCGTGCTGACCGTCCCGCTGGCGTGGGGCTACCGGGTGGTGGCGGCCGGCCGGATGCGGTGGCCGGCCCTGGTCAGCGGCGCCCTGTTCACCGCCGCCTGCCTGTCGGGGTTCCTGCAGGGCTTCGTCCTCTTCCTCTCCCTCCCGCTGGACCTCGGGGCGCCCTTCGGTGGCCTGACCCCCGTGGGCGCGGCGGTCGCGATCGCCCTGTGGCTGTTCCTCCTGCACCTGGTCCTGCTGGGCGGCTGGCTGGTCACCCAGGCGCTCGACGACCGGCTCGCCGAGGGACGCGCGGCCGCGGCCCTCAGCCCGCCAGCGGCGCCGGCAGGTCCCCGCGGTGCAGCACGACCAGGCGGCTCACCGCCCGGGTGAGGACGACGTAGAGGCGCTGCAGCCCGCGCGGCTCGGCGTCCACGATGGCCGCCGGGTCGACGACCACGACCGCGTCGAACTCCAGCCCCTTGGCCAGCCCTGCCGGGACGACGGCGAGCCGGCCGGCGGGCGCGCCGTCGTCGGCCAGCGGCTCGGCGGGCAGACCGGCGGCCCGGAGCCCGGCGGTCACCTCCGCGACCGCGGCGTCGGCGCAGACGACGCCCACCGAGCCGGGCTCGGCCGCCAGCTCCGCCACCACGCCGGCCAGCGGACCGGCGAGGTCGGCCACCGGCCGCACGGACAGCGAGCCGGGCTCCCGCCGCACGGCGGTGGCGGCGGGCAGGCCGGGCGCGATCACCGGCAGCAGCCGGTTGGCGTACTCGAGCACCTCGCCGGGCACCCGGTAGCCGCGGGTCAGCGGCCGCACGGCGGTCCCCGGCCGGCCCAGGCCCCGCAGCGTGGGCCCCCACTCCCCCACCGACCAGGGGCTCGTGGCCTGCGCCAGGTCGCCGAGCACGGTGAGCGAGCCGGCGGCCAGACGGCGGGCGATCGCGCGGCACTGCATCGCCGACAGGTCCTGCGCCTCGTCGACCACGACGTGCCCGTAGCCGCCGGTGCGCTCCAGCAGGCCGGCGACCTCGTCGACGAGCACCGCGTCGGCGTCCGTCCAGGGCGCGGCCCGCACCGAGCGGGGCGGGACCGGCCAGAGCAGCGCGGCCTGCTCGGCGTCGTCCAGCACGCCCCGCGCGGCCCGGGCCAGCAGCGCGGGGTCCGACAGCAGGTCGCAGACCAGGCCGGCGGCGTCGCGGGCCGGCCAGACCGCGTCGCAGAACGCCCGGACCTCCGGGCTGCGCGCGGCGCTGCGGGTCTCGGCGTCCGTGGGGCTGCCGCCGGCCTCCTCCCGCTGCCGGCGGGCGTCCTCGGCCAGGGTCATCGCCAGCCGCTCCCGGCCCGCGGCGTAGTGCAGCACCCGCTGGTCCTCGCCGGGGCGGCCGCGGCGGCGCAGGTCGTCGACGGCGCGCTTGAGCCGCTCGACCGGCACGCGGTACCGGCGCCCGGCCAGCGGCACCTGGACGTCGTCGGCCGGCTTGGCGATCGCGCCCCACAGCGCGCGGTGCAGGACGGCGGCCATGCGCTCGTCGCCCTTGAGGGCGGCGACGTCCGGCCGGTCGGTGCCGCGGACCGGCACGCGCGCCGTCAGGTCGGCCACGGTCGTCTGCTCGACGTCGACCTCGCCGAGGGTGGGCAGCACCTGCTCGACGTAGCGGAGGAACGCCCGGTTCGGGCCGACGACGAGCACGCCGCTGCGGGAGAGCTGCCCGGCGTGGGTGTAGAGCAGGTAGGCGGCGCGGTGCAGGCCGACGGCGGTCTTGCCGGTGCCCGGTGCGCCCTGCACGCAGACCGAATCGCCCAGCGGCGCCCGCACGATCTCGTCCTGCTCGGGCTGGATCGTGGCGACGATGTCGCGCATGGGGCCGGTGCGCGGCCGCTCGATCTCCGCCAGCAGGACCCGGCTCTCCAGGTCGTCGTGGGACCGGCCGCTCTCCTGCCCCTGGCCGAGCAGCTCGTCCTCGTAGCCGGTGAGCTCCCCGCCGTCGAACCCGAACCGGCGGCGGCGCACCAGCCCCTGCGGATCGGCGGCGGAGGCCCGGTAGAACGGCCGGCTCATCGGCGCCCGCCAGTCGATGACCACCGGGTGCCCGGCGTCGTCGCGGACGTGCCGGCGGCCGATGTGGAACGTCTCGGACCCGCCGTCGGTGCGGCCGAAGAACGCCGGGACGCCCGGGTCCTCGGCCAGGGCGCGCAGCCGCTCGGCACGGGCCGCACCGAGACGCTCGGACGCCCAGGAGTCCACCCCGGCGTCGACCACCGCGGCGGCCGCGGCGCGCATCCCGGTCAGGCAGTCGGCGGCGAGGGCCAGGTGCGCCCGCTCGGCGGCGAGGACGGAGTCGGGGGCCGTGTCGTTCGGGTCAGCGGACACGGTCGGTGGACGCTACGCGCGGCGCGCCGGGACGTCGACCGGCACGACACGTGTACCGCCGTCACCTGCCGGGGACGGAGGGGGCATGTCCGACACGATGCTCGCCGGCCGGTTGAACGTGCGCACGAAGGAGTTCGCGGTCCGCGAGGTCCCCCGCCCCACCCCCGGCCCGGGCGAGGTGCTGGTGCGCGTCCGCGCGGCGGGCATCTGCCTGTCCGACGTCCACCTGATCTCCGGCGAGCTCTCCCCGCTGTTCCTCGCCGGCGACGAGGTCACCCTCGGCCACGAGGTGGCCGGTGAGGTGGCCGAGCTGGGCGAGGCGGTCACCGGGGCCACGGTCGGCCAGCGGGTCACGCTGCAGGCCGGCGAGGAGATCGGCGGCTGGATCCACACCCGCGGCGTGGACTACGACGGCGGCTGGGCCGAGTACGCGCTGGCCACGGTCCCGACGCTGGTCCCCATCCCCGACGACATGCCCTTCGAGCAGGCGTGCATCGTCCCCGACGCCGTCTCCACCCCGTGGGCGTCCATCGTGCGGACCGCCGGCGTGCGGGCCGGGCAGCCGGTGGGCGTGTGGGGCATCGGCGGCCTGGGCGCGCACGCCGTCCAGCTGCTGCGGCTGGCCGGGGCGGCGCCCATCGTCGCCGTCGACCCGGTGCCGGCCGCGCGGGAGCGCGCGCTGGACTTCGGCGCGGACCTCGCGCTCGACCCCTCCGAGGACGTCGCCGCCCGCGTCCGCGAGCTGACCGGCGGCGCGGGGCTGTCGTACGCGTTCGACTTCGCCGGCGTGGCCGCGGTGCGCGAGCAGGCCGTGCGCTGCCTGGAGCGCGACGGCGGCCTGGTGCTCGTCGGGCTCACGGACCAGCCGCTGGCCATCCGCAACGGCACCCAGTTCAGCTACTTCGGCCAGCGGCTGCTCGGGCACTACGGCTCCGAGCCCGCGCACGTCGAGCAGCTCGTGCGCCTGGTCCGGCACGGCCGGCTGGACCTCTCGCGGTCGATCTCCGGCACCCTGCCCCTCGCCGACGCCGCCCGCGGGGTCGAGCAGCTCGAGCGCAAGGAGGGCAACCCGATCCGGCTGGTCATCCAGCCGTGAGGTCCCCCGGTTCGACGATGTGCACGTCGACCGCCCGGAACTGCTGAGGCGTCTCCAGCAGCACGGCCTTGGTGGGCTCGCCGACCTCCAGCGCCGGGAGGCGGCGCAGCGCGGCCAGGGGACGCAGGCGGGGGTCGGCGAGCAGGTCGTCGACGAGGCCGCGGTCACCGCCGGGCGCCAGCGCGTCGAGCCCGGCGGCGTGCGGCAGGAGCACCCGCGCGGCGGTGTCGGCGGCCGCGGTGACCACGGCCGCCGTCTGGTTGTCCCGGCGGCGGGCGAAGCGCTGCTGGGACCAGCCCCCGGCGGCGGTGCGGCCCTGCACCAGCCGGCTGTCGACCTTGGAGACGACGAGGTCGCCACCGTCGAACACCCCGACCGCCCAGCGGCCGCGCCGCACCAGGACCACGGCCACCCGCCGGGGACGGCGGGCCGCGACGGTGAACGACGTCAGCAGCGGGGGCTCGGGGTCCCAGCCGAACGGTGCCCGCAGCGTGACCGCGGTGCCGTCGGCGAAGGAGACCGCCACCGGGCCGTCCGGGCCGTCGGCGCGGGTCCCGGTGACGGCTCCGTGCCGCGCCGCGACGCCGTCCAGCCAGCGGCCCAGGCGCTCCGGGGCGACGCCGAGCCGGCGGCCCCCTCCGGCGGCGGGGCGGGCGCGGTTCACGGCCGCGCGCCCAGCCGCTGCGTGCCCGCCGGCACGCCCAGGAGGGCCGCCACCGCGTCCGGCAGCCCGACGGCGACCGCCTCCTGCACCGCGGCCGGGACGGGCGCGCTCCCGGCGGGGGCCGCCGGGAACTCCGCCCCGGTGACCTCCTGGCCGGTCGCCGCGCGGAACTCCGCGACCGACGGGAACGCCTGCGGGGCCGCCCCGCCCTGCGGCCAGGTGACGACCGCGACCGGGGTGTCCGCGCCGGGGACGAGGTAGGCGTTCCCGGCCAGGGTCAGCCCGATCTCGGCGGCGGTGCGGAGCAGGGCCCCGTCCTGCGCGCAGACCAGGCACCCGCTCGTGACGCCCCCGCCGATCACGTTGTCGCCGATGGTCACCGGCCCCAGCACCCAGGTCACGGTGGGGTCGGGCAGCGACTGCCGGGGGTCGTGGCCGGGCACGTCGAGGTCGGCTGCCAGCCGCTCGTCCTGCACCACCCACAGCGGCCGCTCGCCGTTGCCGGTCACGGTGTTGTTCCAGACCTGGACGTCGGACGCGTTGTTGATCTTCAGTCCGGTGCGGCCGTTGCCGGTGACCAGGTTGTCGGCGACCACGGCGCGGCTGGAGATCTCGTAGGCGATGCCGTTGGCGGCGTTGCCCAGCACGTCGTTGCCGGTCACCGTCGCGTCGACGACCGACTCGTCGAACCACAGCCCGGTGCCCAGGTTGTCGGCGAACAGGCTGTCGCGGACGGTGAGCCCGCGGGCCCGGGTGAGCTTGGCGCCGCCGGAGACCGGCGCGGCGTTGAACCGCTCGGTGTTGTTGCCCACCGCCCGCAGGCCCTCGACGAGCAGCCCGTCGGCGTAGGAGGACTCCAGGCCGATCAGCCCGTTGCCCTCCAGGGTGACGTCGCGGACGACGACGTCCTCGCCGGCATCCCGGCCGCCGACGAACAGCCCCTGGGTGGCGTTGTCCCGGATGACGACGTCCTCGACGGTCACCCCGCGGGCGGTCACCCGCACCGTGCCCTTCTGCGGCACCGACGTCGCGTACCCGCGGACGCCGATGCCGCGGACGGTGCTGCCGTCGCCGAGCACGGTCAGCGCCACGTCGAGGTCGCTGGCGCGGACCGCGCGCCCCGTCGGGTCGGTGCCCAGCCACAGCCGGTCGCGGCCGGGGTCCACGGCGAACGTGCCGGGCACGACCTCGGCCCGGCTGCCGACCTGCTGCTGGGGCACGCCGTCGAGGAACACCATGTCCGGGTGCGCGGCCAGCGGGTGGTCCGGGTCGACGAACCGGAAACCCGGCTCGGTGCCGTCGGGGGCGCCCGACGTGTACGTGGGGCTGTCGTCGAACTCCGCCGTCCACCCGTCGAGCCGCCACACGGGGCCGTCGGCGACCCAGCCGGGGACCTCCCGGGTGCCGTCGAACCAGACCTCCGCGCCGGGCGCGGGCTGGAGGGTGACCGCGCGGCCCTCGGGGAGGGTGATCCGCTCGCGGTAGCTGCCCTCGGCGAGCACCACCGTCCCGCCGTCGGGCACGACCTCGAGTGCCCGCGCGGCCGTGCGGAGGGGGGCCTCACGGGTGCCGGGCGCCGCGTCGTCGCCCGAGGGCGCCACGTGCAGGGCGCCGGCGGGGACCGGGTCCTCGCGGGTGCCCGGCGCCGCCGCGCCGGCGGCGAGGGCCGGCCGGGGCCCGGGCTGCGCGTCGCGCGGGGCGGCTCCGGACGACGGGGCCGGCGGCGGAAGGAGTGCCCGGCGGCCGGGGGACGCCTCGTCGCCGCTGCCGGCCAGGACCGCGGCGAGCACCCCGGCGGCGACCGCGGCGGCCACCAGCGCGCCGAGGACGGCGAGCACCCGGCGCCGGCGGGGGGTCGCCGCGACGCGGGGTGCGGGCATGACGGGCGGTCGGCTCAGGCGCCGATGACCGGCAGACCGGCCGCCTTCCACGCCTGGAAGCCGCCGACGACGTCGGTGGCGCGGTGCAGCCCGAGGGCCTGCAGCGAGTCCGCGGCGAGGCTGGAGGAGTAGCCCTCGTCGCAGAAGACGACGATCTCGACGTCGTAGCCGGTGGCCTCGGGGACCCGCGCGTCACTGGCCGGGTCGAAGCGCCACTCGAGGTGGTTGCGCTCGATCACCAGCGCGCCGGGGATCGCGCCGTCGCGGTCGCGGAAGGACGCCGGGCGGGTGTCGACCAGCACCGCGCCGGCCTCGCCCCGGCGGGCGGCCTCCTCCGGGCCGATCCGCTGCAGGCGGCTGCGGGCCTCGGCGAGCACCTCGTCGATCGTGCGGGCACCGGCCGGCCGGTCCGGCGCGCTCATGCCATGACCGCCTCGGCGTCGGCGTTCTCGGCGGGCACGACGAGCAGCCGCTGGAAGAGCGCGACGACGACGGCGGCCAGCCCGGCCGGGACGATCGCGACGAGGAACGACGCGTTGGCGCCGTACTCGTCGACGACCAGGCCGGCGAGGGAGGCGCCGAGGGCGACGCCGAGCCCCAGCGCGGTGCCGATCCAGGTGAACGCCTCGGTCACCGCCGAGCGCGGCACGAGCAGCTCGGCCAGGGTGAACGAGCTGATCAGCGACGGCGACAGCGAGATCCCGGCGAGGACGACGAAGGGCACCATCACCCAGACGTTCTCGACCAGCAGCAGCGGGACGATCAGCACGGTCAGCACGACGAGCACGACGGCCAGCCGGCGGTTCAGCGGCGTCCGCCAGTGGACGGTGCCCCAGCCGATGCCGCTGGTCATCGAGCCTACGGCCAGGCCGGCGATGAGCACGCCGGACAGCGACATCGCGTCGACCTCGTCGGCGAAGGCCACCAGCGCGATCTCCAGGGTGCCCAGGATCGCGCCGACGGCGGCGCCGACGACGAACAGCACGCGCAGCCCCGGCGTGCGGATGGCCGCCGGGCCGTTGCGGCTCTCGTGGCCGTGCGGCGGCGGCTCGGTCCGGCTCTGCGCGCTGAACAGCAGGCTGCCGACGACGGCGAGGACGAAGGCGGTCACGACGCCGGACGTGGCGTGGCCGGTCGTGGAGAGGAACGTGACCAGCACCGGGCCGACGATGAAGACGAACTCGTCGACGACGGACTCCATGGCCAGCGCGGCGGGCAGCCGGTTCGTGCCGCGCAGCAGGTGCGTCCAGCGCACGCGGATCATCGAGGAGACCGGCGGGATGCAGGCACCGGCCAGGCCGGCGGAGAGGAACACCGTCCACGCCGGCCAGTCCCCCTTGACCGCGGCGAGGAAGGCCGCGCCGGAGGCGGCGAAGACCGCCGTCACGGGCAGCAGGATGCGGCGCTGGCCGAAGGTGTCGGCCAGCCGGCCCAGGAGCGGCCCGGCCGCCGCGGTGGTGACCGCGCCGGCCGCGGCCACGGCGCCGCCGTAGCCGTACGAGCCGGTCTCCGAGGCCACGAGGAGCACGCAGCCGAGCCCCACCATCGACAGGGGCAGCCGGCCGATGAACGCGGCCAGCACCATGGGCACCGCGTGCGGCGTCCGCAGGACGTGGAGGTAGGGAGACACCAGCGAGGAGCCCGTCGTGGTCGAGGGGAAGGGTCTTCCGTCACGCTAACCCACCGTCCCCGGCACGGCGCGCAACCGGTGGGGCGCGCGGACGGCGTCGTGCCGGTACGCCGGCGTCCCGGCCCTCTCCGCTCAGCCCACGGCGGAGGCGTACCCGGGGCCGACGGCGGCAAGGAACCCGTCCCAGTCCGCGGGTACCTCGGTCCCGGTGACGGCGGCGTCGAGCCGGTCGAGGTACCAGTGCCAGCCGGTGGCGACGTCGGCGAGGCCGGTGTCGTCGGCGAGCACGTGGGTGAAGGTCAGCGTCGTCGTCCCGGCGGTCTCGGCGAGGTCGACCTCCAGGCGCCAGCCCATCTCGTCCAGCCACTGGACGACCAGCCGGCGCGGGGGCTCGCACTCCACGATGCGGATCCGCTCGGCCGGCGCGCCCTCCTCGGCGGTCATGGTGAAGACCCCCTCCGCGCCGGCGCCGTGCTCGCCGTCGTAGCGCCCGATCCACCGGGCCGACCGCTCCGGCTCGGTCACCGCCGCCCACACGTCGGCCGCCGGGTCCGGCCAGGACCGCCGGAAGACCAGCCGCCGCCGGCCGTCCGGGTCGGTGCTGATCTCCCCTCGCCGGTCGTCCGGTCCGCCGGTCGCGGGTCCTGCCGTCATCGGGTCTCCTCCCGGGTCGCCGCCCGCCGTCCGCGGGCGATCTCGGTGTCCAACGCGTCCAGCCGCTGCGCCCACAGGTCGCGGTAGGGCTCGAGCCAGGCGTCGAGCTCGCGCAGCGGGGCCGGGTCGAGCGCGTAGAGGTGCCGGCGGCCCTCCACCCGGGCACGCACCAGCCCCGCCTCGCGCAGCACGCGCAGGTGGCGGCTCACGGCCGGGCGGCTGACGGGGAAGCGGCGCGCCAGGTCACCCGCGGCGATCTCCCCGCCGGCGAGCAGGGCGACGATCTCGCGCCGGGTCGGGTCGGCCAGTGCCGCCAGCGCCTCCACGACCCGATGTGTAACACATCGCTGACACGTTGGGGTGGTTGCGGCGCTCCGGTCCCGGGAAACGGGCGGGGCATGACCGTCACCGATCCCGACGTGCCCGACCCGCTCAACGACCCGCGGACGCTGCAGGCCGACCCCGGCGCGCACGGCCAGGGCGACGACCTCGCCTCCGCGGCCGACGACCCCTCGACGAGCGGCGAGGACGAGCTGACGGCCGGGCAGACCGAGGCCGACGACGCCGGCGGCGGCGACGTCACCGGCGGCCTGGCCGAGGGCGAGACCGGCGAGGACCTGACCGGCGGGCCGCTGACCGGCGGCGGGACCACGGCCGGCGGGGTCTCCTGACCCGTGACGGATCGGTCCGTTTCGCCGGGGTGGGGCGGGGAATCGCTGTGCCCGTCCCACCCCGACGACGTGGAGGACCGACATGGCCACCGGTGAGACCGGATTCGAGGACGTCACCTACGACCTGATCTCGGTGCAGTACCACTCGCTCAAGGCCGGACACGACTACGGCCAGTACGTCCGGGACGCGGAGAACGCGGGCCTGGACGACGTCGCGGCGTTCTTCCGCGAGGTCATGGAGCAGGACTCCGCGCGCGCCCGGCGCTGCCACGAGCTGCTGCGTCAGCTCTCCGGCACCGAGCACGGCGGCCCGGCCACCACCTGACCGCGGGGCGCTGCGCGCCTCAGACGGCGCAGCTGCCGTCCTCGCAGCCCTCGGCCGCGGGGACGGTGGTCAGCGCGTGCTCGTCGGCCCAGGCCCGCTCGAGCAGCTGCACGAGCAGTTCGGCCGGCTGCGCGCCCGAGGCGCCGTAGCGGCGGTCCACGACGAAGAACGGCACGCCCGTGGCGCCCAGCGCCCGGGCGGTCGCGATGTCCTCCTGCACGGCCGCGCGGTGGCGGTGGTCGGCGAGCGCGGCACGCACCTCGCCGTCGTCCAGGCCCACCTCGGCGCCCAGCGCGGCGAGGGAGTCGACGTCGAAGACCGACCGGCCCTCCTCGAAGTGGGCGTGCAGCAGCCGCTCCTTCGCCTCGCCCTGCAGCCCGTGCTCGGCGGCCAGGTGCAGCAGCTCGTGCGCCAGCAGCGTGTTGCCGCTGACCCCGGCGGCCAGGTCGTAGCGCAGGCCCTCGCCGGCGGCGGTCTCCTCGACGTGCCGCATCATCGCCCGCATGTCCTCCACCGGGCGGCCGTACTTGGTGGCCAGCGCGGGGAGCGTCGGGTGCGTGTCCCCCTCGGGGACGCTCGGGTCGAGCTGGAAGGACCGCCAGACGACCTCGACGTCGTCGCGGTGGGCGAACTGCTCCAACGCGGTCTCCAAGCGGCGCTTGCCGATGTAGCACCACGGACAGACGACGTCGCTCCACACCTCTACGCGCACGTCGCGGGCAACGGCGCCCACCCCGCCGTCATTCCGGCCGTCGCCGGAGTGGGCATGCGGCGAGCCCCGTCACGGGGCGGAGGTCGTCGCCGCTGCGGTGGGGGCGCCTGCCGGGCGCCGCAGCAGCGCGAGGCAGGACACGGCCGCCAGCCCGGCCACGCAGACCCACGCCAGCGACGTCCCCTGCAGCGGGAGCCGCACCGACACCGTGCTCGCCGCGAGCAGCAGGAAGGCCGCGACGCCCAGCGCGGTGCCCAGCTGGGCCGCGGTGTTGAGGGCCCCGGAGGCGGTGCCCTGCAGCTCCTGCGGGACGTCGGTGCCGAGCGTGTTGGCCGCCACCGACGCCAGGCCGAGCCCCAGGCCCGCGACGCCGACGCCCAGGGGCAGCACCCAGCCGACGGCGGAGACGGCCGGCAGGACCCCGTACCCGACGGCGATCGCCCCGAGGCCGACGGCTGCGGCGGTCCGCGCCGCGCACCGCCGCAGGACCGGGGCCGCGAGGGCCGCACCGGCCACCGCGCCCAGGCTGGAGGGGAGCAGCCACAGTCCCGCCGCGGTGGCGCCGAGCCCCCGGTCGTCCTGCAGGTACAGCGTGGCCAGCGTCATCGCCGAGCTGGTCGTGGCGGTGTTCAGGACGCTGGTGCCCAGCCCCAGCCGCAGTCGCCGGTGGCGCAGCGCGTCGCCGGGCAACAGGGGCGAGGCGACCCGCCGCTCGACCGCCACGAGGGCGGCGAGCAGGACCACGCCCACCGGCAGTGCGAGGACGCCGACGAGCCGGGTGTCCGGCTGCTCGACCAGCGCGCCGCCCAGCACCACCGCCATCACCCCGGCGGTGAGCAGGACCGCTCCCCCGGCGTCCAGGCCGGTGCCCCGGTCCCGCGGCAGCGGCTGCACCCCGGTGCGCACCAGGACCCACAGGAGCACGGCCAGCGGGAGGTTGACCCAGAAGACCGCCCGCCAGCCGGCCAGGTCGGTGAGCACGCCACCGAGCAGGAAGCCGCTGACCCCCGCGACCGCTCCGGTGGCGCTCCAGGCGGCGAGTGCCCGGCGGCGCGCCTCCCCCGACGGCGCCGCGGCGGTGAGCAGGCGCAGGGCGGTCGGCACGGACGCCGCGGCGGCCGCGCCCTGCGCGCACCGCGCGACCACCAGCACCGCCGCCGAGGGAGCCACCGCCGCGAGCACCGAGGCGGCTCCGAACCCGACCAGTGCCGCGAGGAGCACCCGCCGGTGACCCAGGCGGTCCCCGAGCCGGGCGCCCAGCATGAGCAGGCCGCCGAAGGACATCGCGTAGCCGGTGACCACCAGCGTGCCGGCCGAGGACGGGGCGTCGAGCCCGTCGAGGACGGCCGGGAGGGCGGTGACCACCACCGTCACGCCCAGGACGTCGACGAACTGCACCCCGCACAGCGCCGCCACGGCCGGCCCCGCACGTCCCGGCTCCTCCCGGTCCATGGCACCCCTCCCGACGTCTTCAACGATGAAGACGCACACTGGCACGGTGCCCCGGCGAGCTCAAGCCGCCGTCACGCTCCAGCACGTCGCGGACGAGCTCGGGGTGTCGGCGAAGACGGTCTCCAACGCCTACTCGCGGCCCGACCAGCTCTCGCCGGCCCTGCGCGAGCGGGTGCTCGCCACGGCCGCCCGGCTGGGGTATCCCGGACCGGACCCCCTCGCCGCTGGCCTGCGGCGCGGGCGGGTGGGGGCGCTCGGCGTGGCCTACGCCAACTCGCTGTCGTACGCCTTCGACGACCCGGCGGCGCTGGCGATGCTGTCGGGCCTGACCGCCGTCGCCGAGCGGGCGGAGACCGGGCTGCTGCTGGTGCCGCGCACGGCGTCCTCCACCCGCGCGGCCGCCGGGGTGCACGCCGCCGTCGTCGACGGGCTGGTGGCCTCCTCGCTGTCCGACGACGACCCGGTGCTCCAGGCGGCGCTGACCCGCGGGCTGCCGCTGGTCGTGGTCGACCAGCCCGAGCCCGGGCTCCTGCGCGACCGGCACGGGAGCGCACCCCCGTGGATCGGCATCGACGACCGGACCGCCGCCGACGCCGCCGCGCAGCACCTGCTGGACCTCGGCCACCGTCGGCTCGGAGTCGTCTCCTTCGCCCTCGGCGAGCCCCCGGTACGGGGCCTGGCCGGCCTGCGCGAGCAGGAGGACGCCGGGTACGCCGTCACCCGGCGGCGGCTGGCCGGCTACCGCGACGCCGCGACCCGTGCCGGGATCGACTGGGCGACGGTGCCGGTCTCCGGGGGCACCGACAGCACCGTGGCGGAGGGCGCGGCGGGGGCGGCACTGGTCCTGGCCGCCGAGCCGCGGCCCACGGCGCTGCTGTGCCTCAGCGACCGGCTGGCCGAGGGCGCCCTGCGCACGGTCGCCGACCTCGGCCTGTCGGTGCCCGGCGACGTGTCGGTGGTCGGTTTCGACGACACCGCGACCGCGCAGCGCGAGGGGCTGACCACGGTCCACCAGCCCCAGCGGAGGAAGGGCGAGCTGGCCGGCGAGGCCCTGCTGGCCCTGCTGGCGGGGCGTCGCCCGCCGGCCGAGCAGCGGCTGGACACCAGGCTCGTCGTGCGGAGCTCGACCGGGTCACCGCCCGCCGGCTGACCGGAGGCGGCTCAGCCGACCGCCCGTCCCGGGAGCAGGAGCACGGCCGCCCCGACCGCGGCGGGCCCCGCGGCGAGGGCGACCAGCCCGCGTCTGGAACACCGGCGGCAGCAGCCCGATGAGCAGGCCCCAGGGCTGGAGGGCGACGCCGCGCTGCCGGGTGGACGCCGACCTGCACGGCTACCTTCGCCGAGCTGCTGCGGACCGAGCTGGGCCGGCTCGAGGAGGAGGTGGAGTGCCTGTCCCGCAGCCGGGACGCCGTCCGCCGCTACCTGGACGTGGTGACCGTCGTCGCGACCACGGACGGCGCGGCGGCCTGAGCCGCCGGGTACCCCGGCGGCTCAGGTCCGCTCAGCGGACGCCGACGAGGTCCACCACGAAGACGAGCGTGGCGCCGGGCTTGATGACCCCACCGGCGCCCCGGTCGCCGTAGGCCTTGTGCGCCGGGATGGTCAGCCGGCGGCGGCCGCCGACCCGCATGCCCTGCATGCCCTCGTCCCAGCCCTGGATGACCATGCCGACGCCCAGCCGGAACTCCAGCGGGTCGCCGCGGTCCCAGGAGGCGTCGAAGGTCTCGCCACCCTCGTGGGTGACCCCGACGTAGTGGGCGCTGATCAGGTCGCCGGCCTTGGCCTCGGGGCCGTCGCCGACGACGATGTCCTCGATCTCCAGGTCGGCCGGGGCCGGCCCCGTGGGTGGGTCGACGTCCGGACGGGTCAGCTCGGCCACGGTTCTCCCTCCTGCACCGGGGAGGTCCCGGCACCGCCGTCCATCCAAGCAGCGCCGGCCACGGCCGGCTCCTCCACCGGCTCGTCCGCCCGGGCTGGAGCGGGCGGTGCGCTGTCGAGCGGGTGCGCGAGCTCGTCGGCGGGCAGCCGCGCTGCGACGACGGCGACCACCGCCATCAGCGGCGGCGCCAGCCCCGCGACCAGGAAGGTCGCCGTCGTCCCGATGGCCTCGCTGACCGTGCCGGCCAGGGCCATCGACAGCGGCATGAAGCTCAGCGAGGTGAAGAAGTCCAGGCTGGAGACCCGGCCGAGCAGCTCCGGGGGCACCCGCCGCTGCAGCAGCGTCCCCCAGATGACCATGCCGGCCTGGAACGTCCCGCCCATCACGGCACCGGCGGCGACCATCACCCACAGCGCCGGGGAGGCGCCGAAGACCACCATGGGGACGCACCCCAGCCCCCACAGCACGTTCATGACCGTCAGGTAGCGCCGCGGCAGCCGCAGCGAGGCGACCACGAGCGAGCCGACGGCGCCGCCGATGCCGAAGGCCACCAGCACCCACGCATGCTCCGCCGCGCCGCCGCCGGCCTCGGCGACGGCGAAGGGCACGAGCACCTCGAACGGCCCGATGAAGACCAGCAGCATGGCCGCGGCGAACAGCAGCGTGGCCAGCAGCCACGGCGTCCGCACCATGTAGACGAAGCCCTCGCGGACGTCGGCCAGCAGCCCGGGGACCGCGCCGTCGGCGTGCTCCCGGCGCACCGGGGTCGACGCCAGGCCGCCCAGCGCGACCGAGGCCAGCAGCGCAGCGGTCGCCGTGGCGGCCAGGGCGACCCCGGGGGAGTACGCCCCGACGAGGAAACCGGCGGTGGCCGGGCCGGCGGCCTGGGCCAGCAGCGGCCGGACCGCGCCCTCCAGGCCGTTGACCGCCAGCAGCTGGTCCGCGGGCACGAGCGCGGGCACCAGGGCGGAGTAGGCCGGGTAGAACAGGCCCATCGCGACGCCGGTCAGCAGCGAGACCAGGCCCAGGTGCCACGTGGTCAGCACGCCGGTGAGGGACAGGCCGGCGGCCGCACCGATGGCGGCGGTCTGCAGCAGCTCGACGGCGAGCAGGATCCGCCGCTGCGGCACGCGGTCGGCCAGCGCGCCGCCGAGCAGGGTGCTGGCCAGCATGCCGACCGCACTGGCGCCGGTGACCAGGCCGAGGACGGCCGGCCCGGCGCCCAGCTCGACGACCTGCCACACCACGGCGATGGCGCCCAGCCCCTGGCTGAACAGCGACAGCGCGAGGGCGGCCGCCAGCAGGCGGTAGCTGCCCGAGCGCAGGGGCGCCAGGGCACGCGGCAGCTGCACCGGTCACCCCTCCCGCCGTCCCCGCGGTCCGTCCCCGTCGGCGGACCGGCACATCGTGGCGCAGGGGTACGACCGGAGTCGCGCACATTCCCGGCGGCGGGCCGCGGCGCTACCGTGCGGGAGCATGATCGACCACCTGGCGCTGCAGGTCGCCGACGTCGCGGCGGCCGCGGCGTTCTACACCCGGGTCCTCGCCGCCTGCGGGGTCCGCGAGGCCATGCGGTTCGACGCGCCCGGCGGCCCCGTCGTCGGCCTGTGCGGCCCGGACGGACAGCCGCGGCTGTGGCTCGGCCCGCTGGTCGACCCCGGCACCCGGCCGGTCCACCTGGCGCTGCAGGCGCCCGACCGCGGGGCGGTGGACGCCGTCTTCGCCGCCGCGCGCGAGGCCGGCGTCGAGCTGCTCCACGAACCGAGGGTCTGGCCGGAGTACCACCCCGGCTACTACGGGGCCTTCTTCCGCGACCTCGACGGCAACAACGTCGAGGCGGTGCACCACACGTCCGGCTGAGGCCCCGCCCGACCCCCGTCCGCGACCGGTGGTCGCGCGACCGGAGCGACGCGCGGGTGCGGCGCGCGGCGCGCCGTGCTGGGCTGGGGGCCATGACCGGCTCCGGGGTGGGTGGGGAAGCTGCATGGTGGACCAGTGCCGTCGTCTACCAGGTCTACCCGCGGTCGTTCATGGACTCCGACGGCGACGGCATCGGCGACCTGGGCGGCGTCCTGCAGCGGCTGGACCACCTCGCCGACCTCGGCGTCGACGTCCTGTGGCTGTCGCCGGTGTACCCCTCGCCGCAGGCCGACAACGGCTACGACATCAGCGACTACCGGGGCATCGACCCGCTGTTCGGCGACCTGGCGACGTTCGACCGGCTGGTCACCGAGCTGCACGACCGCGGGATCAAGCTGCTCATGGACCTGGTGGTCAACCACACCAGCGACGCCCACCCGTGGTTCCGGGAGAGCCGGTCGTCGCGCGAGGACCCCAAGCGCGACTGGTACTGGTGGCGCCCGCCACGGGCGGGCATGGCGGCCGGTCAGCCCGGCGCCGAGCCGACGAACTGGCAGTCGTTCTTCTCCGGCCCCACCTGGGAGCTCGACGAGGCGACCGGCGAGTACTTCCTGCACCTGTTCGACCGCCGCCAGCCCGACCTGAACTGGGAGAACCCGCAGGTCCGGCAGGCGGTGTACGAGATGATGCGGTGGTGGCTCGACCGCGGGGTCGACGGCTTCCGCATGGACGTCATCAACATGATCAGCAAGGACGTCGCCCCGGACGGCTCGCTGCCCGACGGGCCACCGCTGCCGGGCTCGGCCTGGGGCGACGGGTCGGCGTCCTACCTCTGCGGGCCGCGCATCCACGAGTTCCTGCAGGAGATGCACCGCGAGGTGTTCGCCGGGCGGGACGGCGCCTCCCTCACCGTCGGCGAGATGCCCGGCGTGACCGTGGAGCAGGCCCGGCTGTTCACCGACCCCGCCCGCGGTGAGGTGGACATGGTGTTCCAGTTCGAGCACGTCGGCCTGGACCACGGGACGTCGAAGTGGGACGTGCACCCGTTGCGGATGCGCGACCTCAAGGCCTCCTTCGGCCGCTGGCAGGCCGGCCTGGCCGACGTCGGCTGGAACTCCCTCTACTGGGACAACCACGACCAGCCGCGCGCGGTCTCCCGCTTCGGCGACGACTCCCCGCGGTACCGCCGCGACTCCGCGACCTGCCTGGCGACGCTGCTGCACCTGCACCGCGGGACGCCGTACGTCTACCAGGGCGAGGAGCTGGGGATGGCCAACTCCCCGTTCACGTCGCTGGAGCAGTTCCGCGACGTCGAGTCGCTCAACCACCACGTGCACGCGGTCTCGGCCGGGGCAGACGCGGCCGAGGTCCTCGCCGCCCTGCGGACGATGAGCCGGGACAACGCGCGCACGCCCGTGCAGTGGGACGACTCCCCGAACGCCGGGTTCACCACCGGGACGCCCTGGATCGCGGTCAACCCCGACCACACCGAGTGGAACGCCGCCGCGCAGCGCGCCGACCCGGACTCGGTGTTCGCCCACCACAAGCGGCTGATCGCGCTGCGCCACTCGTCGGCCGTCGTCGCGGTCGGCGACTTCACCATGCTGCTGCCGGACTCCGACGACGTGTACGCGTTCACCCGGTCCCTCGACGGCGAGACGCTGCTCGTCGTCTGCAACCTGTCGGCGACGCCGTACGAGCTGGCCGGGCTCCTGCCGGAGGCGGTCGGCGCGGAGCTGGTGCTGGGCAACCTCGCCGACGCCGGGCCGACGCTGCGCCCCTGGGAGGCGCGGGTCCTCCGCCCGCACTGATCAGACGACGGGGGCGATCCGGCCGACCGTGGTCGACGCCGCCTGGTAGGCCGCCCCGACCCGCAGGACCGTCGCCTCGTCGAACGGGCGCCCGGTCACCTGCATGCCCAGCGGCAGCCCGGCGCCGTCGGAGCCGACCGGCACCGCGAGGACCGGGAGCCCGGTCAGGTTGCCCGGCGAGGTGAGCCGCACCAGCGCGGTGGTGACGTCCTCGGTGGTCCCGTCCGGCCAGGTGACGTGGGTGGCGCCCACCTCGGGTGCGGCCACCGGCATCCCCGGGGTCACGAGCACGTCGATGTCGTCGAACACGGCCGCCCAGCCCTGCTGCATGAGGGTGCGCACGCGCAGTGCCTTGATGTAGTCGGTGGCCAGGACCAGCTCCCCCACCTCGAGGAACAGCCGGACGTCGTCGGTGTAGAGGTCGCCCCGGGAGCGCAGCGCCTCCTGGTGGTAGGCGCTGGCCTCCGGCAGGAGGATCCCCCACTCGGCGGCGAGCACCTGGTCGGCGTACGGGATCGTCACCTCGCGCACCTGCGCGCCCTGCTCCTCGAGCACGCCGACCGCCGCGCGCACCGCGGCGGCGACGTCCTCGGAGACGTGGTCGCCGAAGTAGTTCACCGGCACCCCGACGCGCAGCCCGGCGATGCCGCGGTCGAGGCCGGCGGTGGAGTCGGGGACCGGGACGTCCACCGTCGCGGGGTCCAGCCGGTCGAAACCCGCGACGGCGTCCAGCACGAGCGCGCAGTCGACGACGTCGCGGGTGAGCGGGCCGACGTGGTCCAGCGACCACGAGAGGGAGGCGACGCCGCGGCGGGAGACCCGGCCGTAGGTCGGCTTCAGCCCCACCGTGCCGCAGAGGGCGGCCGGGATCCGGATCGAGCCGGCGGTGTCGCTGCCCAGCCCGACCATGCAGGAGCCCGCGGCGACGGCGGCACCGGACCCGCCGCTGGAGCCACCGGGGATCCGCCCGGGGTCCCAGGGGTTGCGGGTGGTCGGCGTGATCGCGCCGTAGGCGAACTCGTGGGTGTGGGTCTTGCCGACGACGACCATGCCCGCGGCGCGCAGCCGCGCCACGGCCACGGCGTCGGTGTCGGGCACGTGGCCCTCGCGGACCCGGGAGCTGCTGGTCGCGGGCACACCGGCGGTGTCGTAGAGGTCCTTCACGCCCAGCGGGATGCCGTGCAGGGGCCCGAGGTACCGGCCGGCGGCGATCTCCTGCTCGGCCCGGCGCGCGTCCTCGCGGGCGGCGTCGGCCGTCACGCAGGCGAACGCGCCGAGGACCGGCTCGGTCGCCTCGATCCGCGCGAGCACCGAGTCGACCAGCTCCACCGGCGACAGCCGGCGGGCCCCGATCTCCGCGGCGGCTGCGGTGAGGGAGAGCTCGAACGGCTCCACGGTCAGGCCTCCCAGCGCGCGTCGAAGGCGGTGGCCGGCGGGGTCTCGCCCAGCGGCACGTCGTCCAGCCGGTCGATCAGCGCGTAGATGCCCTCGACCGTGGGACCGACCAGCGCCGCGCGCTCCTCGGTCAGCTCGAGGCGGGCGGTGCGCAGCGCGGAGGCGAGGGCCTCCCCGGAGAAGGACCTGGGGGCAGGGGACACGGCGGCGGCTCCTCGGCTCGGGGGACGGCCCGAGACTGGCCCGCGGGGGCACGGCGGGCAAGACCGGGCCGCCGCCTCACCCGGCGGCGGGCACCGTCGCCGGCAGTCCGCCGCCCAGCACGTGGGCGTAGTGCCCGAGGAGCTCGTCGCCGACCCGCGCCCACGTCCGGTGGACGACGGAGCGGCGCGCCCGCGCCGCGGCCGCCCGCAGGGCCAGCCGGTCGTCGCGCAGCCCGGCCACCATCGCGGCCAGCACGCGCGGGTCGTCCCCGCTCCAGAGCCAGCCGTTGCGCCCGTGCCGGACGAGGTCCAGCGGCCCGCCGGCCGCGGCGACCACCGCGGGCACGCCCGCGGCCAGCGCCTCCTGCACGGCCTGGCAGAAGGTCTCGTCCCGGCCGGGGTGCACGAAGAGGTCCAGCGAGGCGACCAGCCGGCCGAGGTCGGCGCCGGTGCGCTGACCGGTGAACTCCGCCCGGGGCAGCAGCCGCTCCAGCCGGGCGCGGCAGGGCCCGTCGCCGACCACGACGAGCCGGACGCCGGGCAGCCGGTCGACCTCGACGAGCCGGTGCAGCCGCTTCTCCACCGCCAGCCGCGCGACGACGCCGACGAGCAGCTCCCCGTCCGGTGCCAGCCGGGCGCGCAGCTGCGGATCGCGGCGCCGCGGGTCGAACTGGCGGCCGTCGACGCCCCGCGCCCACAGCGCCAGCTCCGTCACGCCCCGGCTGCGCAGCACCGCGGCCGTCGCCGACGAGGGCACGAGCGTGAGGTCCGCCGTCCCGTGCACGTGCCGGACCAGGCGGTCGGCCAGCGCCGCTCCCCCGGGGAGGCGGTACCGGCGGGCGAAGGCGGCCAGGTCGGTCTGGTGGACCGCGACGACCGGGATGCCCAGCGCCCGCGCCGCCCGGCCGGCCGCGGCCCCGAGGAGGGCCGGCGAGGCCAGGTGGACGACGTCGGGTCCCAGCCGGCGCAGCGTGGCGGTGAGGTCGAGCCCGGGCCGGGCGACCGTCAGCCCCCGGTAGCCCGGCAGCCGCATGCCCGGGACGCGGACGACCTCGACCGGGGCGCCGCAGTCACTGGTGTAGGACCCGCCGCTGGGTGCGACCACCACCACCTCGTGACCGCGGACGGAGAGGTGGTCGGCGACGCGGACGACGGAGTTCACCACCCCGTTGACCGCGGGGCGGAAGGTCTCGGCGACGACGGCGACCCGCAGCCCGGCCAGCGGCGGTGCCGGCCGGGCGGCCCGGACGGCGGACCCGGCGGCCGGGCCGACGCCTGCTCGGTCAGCGGCTGCACGGTTCGTGGCTGCACGGTTCGTGGCTGCTCGGTCAGCGGCTGTGGCCACGGGGACCCCTCGGGTGCGGCGGGCCCCGGACGGGCCCGACCCCCGCAGGGTCGCCGCACCACGTGTCCGCCCGGTGACCGACGGCGGACGGCGCCGCGACGGGGTGGCGCCGGTTCCGTGCCGGCTGGGTGCCCGGCTCAGGGCCCGGCTCAGCGCCCGGCGTCGACCTCGCCCGCCGGGTGCAGCTCCGTGATGGCGTGCACGGGGCAGTCGAGCAGCGCGCGGCGCACGCCGTCCTCGTGCTCGGGAGCGACGTTGCCCGCACCGACGAGCGACACGTACCCCCACTCGTCGAGGTCGAAGGTCTCCGGCGCGTACTTGGCGCAGAAGCCGAACCCGTCGCACTTCGTCCGGTCGAGCTTGATCTTCACGGCGGTCCTCCTCGGTGCGGGCGCGTCAGGCCGCGGTCGGCAGGGCGACGGCGAACGGCACGCGGGGCACCGGCTGCTCGTCGGCCGCGGCGCAGGTGGCGCACGTGCCGTCCAGGTGGGCGCCGACGGCGTCGGGGAACTCCCGCAGCAGGGCGGCCGCGACGTTGGTCGCCCCGTCGAGCGTGCCGCAGGCGCCGCGGCCCCGGAGCCGGACCGACCAGTCGGTGAGCCGCTGCACGTCCTCGGCCTCGGCCCGGGAGTCGCGCAGCGCGTCCAGGACGGCGCTCATCGCGGCGGTGCCGTTGAAGCAGGAGCCGCACTGGCCGGCGTTCTCCCGCGCGAAGTAGGCCATGACCGCGGCGGAGACGGTCACGGGGCAGGTGCCGGCCGCGAGCACGCCCACGGCGCCGCAGCCCAGCCCGCTGTGCAGGGCCTTGACCGCGTCGTACTCCAGGGGGACGTCGAGCACCTGCCGGCCCAGGACGCCGGAGAAGTAGCCGCCCATCAGGACGCCGTCCACCTGCGCGGGGTCCTCGCCCAGCCAGGTGAGCAGCTCGGTGAG
Source organism: Blastococcus sp. CPCC 205250 (assembly GCF_019799925.1). GTDB lineage: Bacteria > Actinomycetota > Actinomycetes > Mycobacteriales > Geodermatophilaceae > Trujillonella. Next base: position 148,996 of record NZ_JABGCG010000002.1, read on the forward strand.
CGTCACGCCGAAGGGCACCTCGTACAGCCCGGTGGCGGCGCAGCCGCTGAGCGTGAGCAGGAAGGTGCCCGGCGAGGCCACCGTGCCCAGGCCGCGGTAGCCGGTCGAGCCGAGGCGCTGCACCAGCGGCAGGTGGGCCAGCGTCTCCACGTTGCTGACCAGCGTGGGGCGGCCCCTGACGCCGGCCTCGAAGGGGCGCGGGGGCTTGTCGGTCGGGAGCGCGGGGCCGCCGTCGATCGCCTGGACGGCCGCGGTCTCCTCCCCGGCCACGTAGGTCGGCTCGACGACCGTGACGGTCACCTCGGCGTCCCACACCCCGGCGCCGCGCAGCTCGGCCAGGCCCGCCGTGACGCTCGCCGCCGCCTCGGGGTCGGACACGTACACGTGCACCTCGTCGGCGCCGACCATGAGCGAGGCCAGGCGCAGCCCGTCGAGCACCAGGTGCGGGCGGGTGCGCAGCAGCCAGCGGTCCTTGACCGAGGCCGGTTCGCCCTCCTCGCCGTTGGCGACGGCGACGGGCACCCCGCGGCCGCCGCGGACGGTGCGGATCTTCGTCGCGATGGGGAAGGCGGCACCGCCGCGGCCGCGCACACCCGCCTCGTCCACCTCGTCCAGCAGGCGCTCGAGGTCGGCGACGTCGGCGTACCCGCCGGCCGCCCGGTAGGCGGCGAGGTCCTCCCGGCCGCCCGCGCGGAACAGCCGGCCCTCGACCCCCGGGTAGGCGGCGAGGGCAGGGCTGACCGGCGCGTCTGTCGCCAGGCTCATGGCTGCGAGGACCTCCGGCCTCAGGCGGTGACGATGACGTCGGAGCCCTGGACCCGCACCGGGTAGGTGCGGATGCTCCACTCCGGCTTCACCGCCGTGGTGCCGGTGGCGAGCTCGAAGCCCCACTGGTGCCAGGGGCAGTAGATGAACTCCCCGGCCCGGGACTCCGCCGCGCCGCCGGGACGCTCCGGGTCGACGACGGTGAGGCCGTGGGTGCGCCCCGAGCACAGCGGGCCGCCCTCGTGCGGGCAGTAGTTGGCGATCGCGTAGAAGCGGCCGTCGACGTTGTAGACGCCCACGCCCCAGCGGCCGATCGGCACGACCTTGTGCTCGCCGGGCGCGATCTCGTCGACGGTCGCCACCACGTGCTCCCGCCCCCGCGCGAGCGGGGTCCGTACGGTCGAGCGCTCCCGCACGCCCCGTTCCCGCACTACAGGGCCCGCTTCTGCCCGGGCAGGGCCGGGACGACCTCGGGCAGGTTGGGGAACACCTGCAGCGCGTTGTGGTACATGATCTTGTCGCGCATGTGCAGGGGGAGGTGCTTGGCCACCCACTGCGGGTCGTCGAACGTCCAGTGCGGGTAGTCCGAGGAGAACAGCAGGAGCCGGTCGGCCTCCATCCACTCCAGCGCGCGGGTGAACTCGAGCTTGTCCTCCGGCATGTCCAGCGGCTGCGTCGTGCACCAGATGTGGTCCTTGACGTAGTCCGACGGCTTCCGCTTGAGGCCGTTCTCCGGGCCGCGCTTGGCGTACACGGCGTCCATCCGCCACATCAGCGGCAGCAGCCAGTTGAAGGCGTGCTCGATGAAGACGATCTGCAGGTCCGGGAAGCGGTCGAAGACGCCGTCGAAGACCAGGCTCATCACCTGGTTCGCCGCCAGCATCGAGTAGCTGACCATCAGGTCGTGGTTGTAGGTCATGAAGCCGACCGGCGACATGGGCAGCTCGTTGTGCTGGCCGCGGCCGAGGTGGCAGGCCACCGGCAGGCCGTTGCGGGTCGCCGCCTCCCACACCGGGTCGTAGCGGGGGTCGCCCCACGCCGGGCGCAGCTCGGCGCCGATGAGCACCTGTGACATGTAGGGGTGGCCCGCCCAGTGCTCGATCTCGCGGGCGGCGGCCTCCGGGTGCTCCATCGCGGCGACGATCGAGCCGCGGAAGCGCTGGTGCCAGTTGTGCTCGCTGTCCAGCCAGCAGGCGTCCTGCCAGGCGTTCGTGGCCTGGGTGACCGCGTGGTGCTCCTCCTCGGTCTGCCCGCCGCCGTTGAGCGGGCCGAGGATCAGCAGGTCGCAGCCGGCCTCCATGATCACCTGACGGAACATCAGGTCGGGGTCGGACCCGGCGAAGTTGCCGTCCGTGGGGAAGGAGTCGGTGCGCATCGCGAAGGAGTGCGCGAAGTCCGGGGCGTCGTAGTAGACCGGGCTGCCCGACCCGGTGGCCCGGTTCTCGAACAGGCTCCGGAACCTCGCCGGCAGGAACGGGGTCAGCTCACCGCGCTTGGGGGTGGGGTGGATGTCGCTGTCGACCACCCGCACCTCCGTCGTCTCGGTGGAGAGCGTCTTCGGGCGCTGCATCTCGATGGTCATGCCGGGTTCCTCTCGTCGCTGCCGGACGGGTCGGGGGAGCGCCTCAGGCGGACGCGGGGACGGGGCTGTCGATGCCGTAGAGCCGGGCGGCGTTGCGCCACAGGACCTTGTCCCGCTGCTCGGGCGTCCAGGCCCGCGGGAGGTCGTCGGGCGAGTGCATCTGCCAGTCCGGGTAGCTCGACCCGAACAGCAGGTGGTCCTCCTTGCCGGTCATGCGCAGCCACTCGTCGGCGAAGTCGGCGTCGGCGCCGGGACCGTCGAGCGCGCCGTGCACGAAGTACACGTGGTCGGCGAGGTAGGCACTGGGGATCTTCGGCGCCCAGGGCGTCTGCTCCAGGTGCGGCCGGCCGAAGGAGTCCATCCGCCAGATGAACGGCGTCAGCATGTCCGCGGCGCCGTCGGCCCACACGATCCGGAGCTCGGGGAACTCCTCGAACACGCCCTCGGCGATCATGTTGAGCAGGTGCCAGACGAAGGTCATCGGCTGGTAGGCCGTCAGGTGCGAGAAGGTCCGGGTGATGCCCGACGGCGTCGGCGGGTGGGTGATCCCCACGCCCATCTCGATGTGCACCGCGACCGGCAGGCCGGCCTCGACCGCGGCCCGCCACAGCGGCCGGAAGTGCGGCCGGCCGTAGGGGTGCTGGGTCTGCATCGGCAGGCCGATCTGCACGACCCGCGGGTGGTCCTTCCAGCGGTCGATCTCCCGCACGGCGCCGTCGACGTCGTTGGGGTTGACCCGGATGGTGCCGCGGAAGCGGTCGGCGTAGGTGCCGGAGTCCAGCCAGCGCTCGACCAGCATCCGGTTGTAGCCCGCGAAGATCGCGCTGCCGAGGTGCCAGTCGGGCAGGATCCCGGCGTTCGACATCGGGTGGAGGACGGCGACGTCGACGCCGCGCTCCTCGAACAGCTGACGGCCCACGAGCTCCGGGTCGGAGCCGGGGTGCCCCGGCATCCGCGTGACCGGCTGACCGAACGCCTGCTGCTCGACCACCGAGTCGGCCTGGGTGCCCGGCGCGTAGCGGACGCCGTCCGGCGGGGCGAACCAGGCCACGTCGACGTCGGGGTAGCCGCGGCTCTTGAACGGCTCGTGCAGGTAGCCCCGCAGGTCGCGGTCGGAGGCGAAGAAGACGTGGACGCTCGCGTCGACGACCGGCTGACCCTCGGAACCCACCGCACGTCCTCCTGGGGCGTCCCGGCCGTCCGGCCGGACCAAACGATTGCTCCGCTCAGGGTAGACCGCGGGTGACCGCCCTCACAAGGCGGAGAGGGCGGCGCGTGCCCGGGAGCGGTGCCCCCGGGCACGTGCCGGACGTCAGCCGGTGGGCCGGCCGTTCCAGTTGATCGTCGTCGCCTCGCCGGCCTCCTTGCCGTCGACGAAGTCGACGAGCGTCGGGGCCGCCAGCACCCAGGACTGGAAGATGCCCCCGGTGCCGGCCTCGCGGTCGCGGGCGCCCTGCTCCCAGGCGTCCTCCGGCCACGGCGGCTCGATCAGCCGGGACCCCTTGATCAGCGTGTGCACCCGGAACGACGTCGTCGGCGGGTGGTCGTGGTCGTCCACGCCCGGCCGGATGATCAGCGTGGGCACCCGGATCTCGCCGAACTCCCAGTCGGCGACCCCGGGGATGGCCTCGTTGGGCTTGGGGATGAACGCGTCGAGCCAGCGGTTCATCACCCGCTCGAACTCCTCGGCGCCGATGGCCCGCAGCCGGTCGGCGTTGCGCGGGTTGTCCCGGACGAGGTCGGTCCAGCCGCCGGCGGCTCCGCCGAGCCCGATGACCCCCTCGATGCCCTTGGCCCGGACCGTGCGCAGCTCGTTGAGGATGTAGACGCCGGCCAGCGACATCGTGCTGAAGTTGCCCCCGACGATGTTCCAGAGGGCGAGCCGGGTGACCCGCTCCGGGTACATCAGCGCGAAGACGATCGAGTCGCGCGCGCCGCCGGAGCCGCCGAACTTCACGACCCGCTCGATCCCCAGGGCGTCGAGGAGGCCACCGAGGGTCTCCGCGCGCATGTGCGACTCCGACCGGCCGAAGACCTGGATGTCCGACCGCCCGCAGTTGGGCCGGTCCCACAGCAGGACCCGCTTGCCGCCCGCGGCGATCCCCTCCGCCAGCTCCCGGACGCCCGGGTAGTCCTTGCTGAACCGCCCGCCCGGCGTCAGCACCACCACCTCGCCGTCCTCCGGACCGACGAACTCGTGGACGACGACCCCGCCGTTGACCTCGATCTCAGCCACCTGCACCTCTCCTCTGCATCGGGTTGTCCGTGGAACCGGGGGCCGGCGCTCCGCTGCCGCTCGACGGCGCGGCGGGCGGCCATACTCGGGGGCATGGGCGGCGCGCAGGGGACGGCGGGGCGCACGGCCGCCGGCGACAGCGCCCGCACCCAGGCGGTGCGCGACACCGCGGCGCGGCTGTTCGGCGCCGCCGGCTACGCGGGCACGACGATGAACGACATCGCCGACGCCGTCGGCCTGCTGCCGGGCAGCCTGTACCACCACTTCGCGTCCAAGGAGCAGATCGCCGCGGAGTTGCTCACCGCGTTCGGCACGGCCCTGACCGACGTCGCGACGGCGGCCGCGGCACACCCGCCCGAGCCCGGCGCCCACGCCGAGCAGCGGGTCCGGCAGCTGGCCGCCGACGTGATGGCGCTCAGCTTCGCGCACGCCGCGGCCGTCCGGCTGCGCGCCTTCGAGCCCCCGACCGTGGCGACCGCCCGGCTGCGCGAGGCGATGCAGTTGCCGACGACGGGCCTGGAGCGGGCGTGGCGGGACGCCGTCGACGGCCTGCGACCGGCGCGCGAGGGCGGGGCGGACCCGGCCCTGCTCCGGTTCGCCCTGCAGCAGGCGACGCTCGACGCCTCCGGCAGCTACCGCCCCGACCGGGACCCGCGCGAGCTCGCCGGCCACCTGTGCGACGTCCTCCTGCACGGGGTCGCCGTCGCCTGCCCGCCGGATGCCGACCTCGACGCCTCCGCGGCGTCCCGGGCAGCCGTCGAGGCCCTCGCCGGCTGGCGCACCCAGGAGCCGCCCGGCGGTCCGCGCGACCGCGACACCATCGTGGCCGCGGCCCGGACCGAGTTCGCGCGGCGCGGCTACGACGCGACGACCGTCCGGGACATCGCCGCGGCCGCGGGCGTGCGCATGGGGACGCTCTACCGCCGGGTGGAGTCCAAGGAGGCGCTGCTGCGCGAGGTGCTCGGCCGGTACTCCGGCCACCTCGCCGACGCCGTCACCGCGGTGCTCGCCGCCGGGTCCGGCGAGGTCGAGACGCTCGACGCCCTGGCGCGGGTGTTCGTGCACGCCAGTCGCCGGTTCGAGGCCGAGTCGTGCATCGTGCGGTACGGCTGGAGCGGGCGGGAGGCCGCGACCAGCCCGTTCCACGACTACTACCTGGAGACCCAGGAGCGGCTGCGCGCGCTGGAGGACCTGCTGGCCCGCGGCGTCGCGGACGGACGGCTGTCGACGGTGCCCGACATGGCTTGGCACATCCGCTCCGTCCTGTGGCTGCCGTTCCACCAGCACGCGCGCACCGGGACGGCACGCGCACACGCCTTCCTGCGCGCCGCACTGCTACGGGGCGCCCTCCGCGGCTGAGACCGGCACCGCCGCACCGGAGGCCGAGGGGTCGGCCGCGACCGGGTCCGCGACGACGATGCGCACCTCGGCGTTGAGCGCGGCCTCCAGCGCCGTGTGCAGCCGCCCCTCGGGCACGCGCCGGACCTGCTCGCGGTCCAGGACGACGCGCACCACCTCCTCGTCGTCCTCGACGAACCGCTCGACGGGTGCGTCCAGGCCGAAGCCGGCGAGCACGCCGCGGGCGTCGTCGTCCGTGCCGCGGCTGATGAACGTCACCACGCCCGGGGCGGCGGGCAGGCCGAACGCCCGCGAGCAGCGCGCGACGTGGTCGTCCCGCTCGGCCAGCTGCGACTCGTCGAGGATGAGCTCGACCTCGCGGGCCCGCTCCGGGAGGTGCGCCGGCGGGCTGGCGACGACCTCGAGGCCCGCGTCGCGGAGCGCCACGAGACCGGCCTCGTACGCGTCCGGCCCCAGTACGCCGTCCGCGTCGATGACCACCCGCATGACGGCCGTCCGCACGAGCGGAAGCTACCGGACCGGGGACGGAGACGGAACGAATACTTGCTCCGTTCTGGCACGCTCTCCCCTGCCCGACCGGCGAGCCGAGGAGTCCGAGTGCTGCACCGAACGCGTCGGCTGGCGCTGCTGGGGCCGGCCTTCATCGCGGCGGTGGCCTACGTCGACCCCGGCAACGTCGCCACGAACGTCACGGCCGGGGCGCGCTACGGCTACACCCTGGTCTGGGTGGTCGTCCTCGCCAACGTGATGGCCGTGCTCGTGCAGTACCTGTCGGCCAAGCTCGGGCTGGTCACGGGGCGGTCGCTGCCCGAGCAGCTGGGCGCCCGGCTGCGGACGCCGGCCCGGATCGGTTACTGGTTGCAGGCCGAGGCGATCGCGGTCGCCACGGACATGGCCGAGGTCGTCGGCGGCGCGCTGGCGCTGGCCATCCTGTTCGACGTCCCCCTCGTGCTCGGCGCGGTGCTCACCGCGGCGGTGTCGCTGCTGGTGCTGCGGGTGGGCGACGCGCGCGGGCAGCGGGCGCTGGAGCGGGTCGTCATGGGGTTCCTCGCGCTGATCGCCGTCGGCTTCACCGCCGGGCTGTTCGTCGACCCGCCGGAGCCCGGCGCGCTCGCCGGCGGCCTGGTGCCCGCCTTCGCCGGCGCCGACAGCGTGCTGCTGGCCTCCGGGATCATCGGCGCCACCGTCATGCCGCACGTCATCTACCTGCACTCGAGCCTGACGACGACGCGGCTGGGCGTGCGGGGGGACGGCCTGGGCGTCGGCCGGCTGCTGTCGGCCACCCGGGTCGACGTCGTCTCCGCGCTCGTCCTCGCCGGGGTGCTCAACCTGTCGCTGCTGGTCGTGGCGGCGTCCAGCCTCCAGGGGCTGCCCGGCACCGACACGCTGCAGGGCGTGCACGCGCTGATGTCCTCGGAGCTCGGCGCCGGGGTCGCGCTGCTGTTCGCCGTCGCGCTGCTGGGCTCCGGTCTGGCCTCGACGTCGGTGGGCAGCGCCGCCGGGGCCGAGGTGATGCGCGGGCTGCTGCGGCGGCGGGTCCCGCTGGTGCTGCGCCGGGTGGTGACGGTGGTCCCCGCGGTCCTCGTGCTGGCACTGGGCGCCGACCCGAGCGCGGCGCTGGTGGTCTCCCAGGTGGTGCTGTCGATGGGCATCCCGTTCGCGCTGGTGCCCCTGGTGGTGCTGACCGCGCGCCGGGACGTCATGGGCGAGCACGTCAACCGCCGGGGGACGACGCTGGCCGCGGCCGCCGTCGCCACCGCCGTCATCGCGCTCAACGTGTCGCTGCTGTACCTGACCTTCACCTGACCGGCTGCGGGACCGCGGACCCCCGCGCGCCGCACGCCGGTCAGGCCAACGGCGACCGGGGCAGCATGCGGTCGCTGATGATCCGCTTCTGGATCTCGCTGGTGCCCTCGAAGATCGTCGTCAGCCGGGCGTCGCGCCAGTGCCGCTCCACCTGCCGCTCGGTGGTGTAGCCGTTGCCGCCGTGCAGCTGCATGGCCTGGTTGGTGACGCGGACGGCCATCTCGGTGGCCTCCAGCTTCACCATGGCGGCCTCCCGGTCGCAGGGGACGCCGAGATCGAGCAGGTGCGCCACCTGGCGGTAGAAGGCGCGGCTCTGCTCGATCTGCGCGGCCATCTCGGCGACGGCGAAGCGCAGCGCCTGGAAGTCGGCGATCGGGTGGCCGAACTGCTCGCGCTCCTGCAGGTAGACGACCGAGTCCTCCAGCGCCGCACGGGCCAGACCCACGGCGCGGGCCGCGGTGTGCACGCGCGCGGTGTCGAGGAACTCCTTGGCCTTGCGCATGCCGGCGCGCGCGGCTGACTCACCCCCCACCCGCCCGCCGATCTCACCCCCCACCCGCCCGCCGATCTCGCCCTCGCCCTGGGCGGCGTTCGCGTCGTCGAGCACGTTCTCCGCCGGGATGCGGACGCCGTCGAAGGTGAGGTCCCAGGTGAGGAAGCCGTGGTAGCCGACCTTGTCGATCGGGTGGCCGGACAGGCCCGCGGGGAACTCCCCCCGCTCCTTCTCCAGCAGCAGGGTGCGCAGCCCGCGGGAGCGCGGCTCTCCCTCCTCGGGGTCCCGCTCGCGGACCAGGACCTGGATGAAGTCGGCGGCCTCGGCGTTGCCGCACCAGCGCTTGTGGCCGGTGACGACCCACTCGTCACCCTCGAGCACGGCGCGGGTGGAGACCCCGGCCAGGTCCGAGCCGGCGTCGGGCTCCGACAGCGCGATCGCGCCGATCCACTCACCCCGGGCACTGCGCCGCAGCAGGTCGCGGCGGCGGTCGGCGTCGGCCAGCGTGGTGCCGAGGCCCTGCGCGCGGGCGAGGATGCTCGCGCTGCTCATCCAGGCGCGGGCCAGCTCCTCGGAGACCATGCAGTACTCGAAGACACCCAGGCCCAGGCCCCCGTGCTCGGCCGGGACGGTGATCCCGAAGTACCCGAGCTCCGCCAGCCGCTGCAGCAGCGACGCCGGGATCAGACCCTTCTGCGGGTCGAGCTCGTTGGCCACCGGGAGGACCTCCTCCATGGCGAACCGGCGGGCCTGCAGCTGCAGTTCCTCCCGCTCGGGCGTGTGCCACGGCGGCAGGAGCGCCGGCGGGCGGGCCTCCTGCAACTCGGTCTCCCCGGTGGCGCTGTCGCTCGACGTCATCGTCGCTCCCTGCTCGGCTGGCGATCCGCTCACTGTGGCCGCCTCGGGTGCCCGGCGCTCGGCACGGTCACCCGCGTTCGTGACCGACACCACGTCCCTCACACGTACTTCACATACCTCACATCCGTCTGGTAGGAACTGTCCATGCCCGCTCCGGACCGCCTCGACGTGACGCTGCGCCTCGTGCGCAACGCCGGTCGCGCCTCCCTCGCCGACCTGGCCGGCCGGCTCGGCGTCTCGGAGATGACCGTGCGCCGGGACCTCGACGCCCTGCAGGAGCGCGGGCTGGTGGAACGGGTCCGGGGCGGGGCCGTGGCCGTCGCCGAGCCGGAGACCGCCGCCGGCTTCGCCGCCCGCGCCGACTGGCAGGCCGGGGTCAAGGACCGGCTGGGCCGGGCCGTGGCCGACCTGGTCGAGCCGGGCTCCACCGTGCTGCTCGACGCCGGGACGACGACGGTGCACGTCGCCCGGCACCTCGCCGCCCGTACCGCCGCGGGCGAGGGGCCGCTCACCGTCGCGACGCTCAGCCTGCCGGTGGCCGCGGCGCTCGCCGACCGGCCCGGCATCCGCCTGCTCGTCGTCGGCGGGGAGTCCCGGCCGGGCGAGCAGAGCCTGTCCGGCCCCCTCACCGCGGCGGTGCTGCGGACGCTGACGTTCGACCTGTTCGTGATGTCGATCGGCGCCGTGAGCGCCGAGTCGGGCTGGTCGGAGTTCACCCTCGAGGACGCCGCGGTGAAGCAGGTGGCTCTCGGGCAGGCGCGGTCCTCCCTCGTGGTGGCCGACGCCTCCAAGCTCGGCGTCCGCGCGTTCGCGGCCGTCGCCCCCCTCGGCGCCGTCGGCCGGCTGGTCACCGACTCCAGCGCCCGGGACCCCCAGCTCTCCCCCGCGGCGCAGGACACCCTCGCCGCTCTCGACACCGCTGCTGTGGAGGTGGTCTGCGCATGACCGAGAACCCGACCGGCCCGCTGATGGTCCTGGTGGCCGGGCCCTACCGAGGCGGCACCGGGGACGACCCGGCGCTGATCGCGGCGAACCACCGCGCCATCCAGGAGGCCTGCCTGGCGCTGTTCCGGGCCGGCCACCTGGCCGTCAACGGCGAGGACCTCGCCCTGCCGCTGGCCGAGCTGGCCGGGTCGACCCGGGTCGGCGACGCCGCGTTCGACGAGGTGTTCCACCCGATGGGGCGCCGGCTGGTCGCGCGTTGCGACGCGGTCCTGCGGCTGCCGGGCACCTCCGCCGGGGCCGACGAGATGGTGGCCCTGGGCCGGGCGCACGGGGCGGCGGTCTACACCAGCGTCGACGAGGTGCCGGCGGTGACCCGGTGACCGCCGTCGGGGCCGGGGTGCCCGGCGTCGACGTGCCGGACTCCCGCGGCCGGACCGGGCTGCACCTGACCGGCCGCGACCTGACCGGCAACCCCGACGTCGTCGTCCGCGACGTGGAACTGCTGGCCAGCGGCTGGCACGTGCTCCGGCGGACGACGTTCGACCAGCGGCACCGCGACGGGCGGTGGACCACCGAGCAGCGGGAGACGTACGACCGGGGCAACGGGGCCACCCTGCTGCTGTACGACACCGCCCGGCGCACGGTGCTGCTCACCCGCCAGTTCCGGTACCCGGTCTACGTCAACGGCCACCCCGACGGGATGCTCGTCGAGGCGGCGGCCGGCCTGCTCGACGACCAGGACCCGGAGTCGGCCATGCGACGGGAGGCCGAGGAGGAGCTCGGCGTCGCCGTCGGCCCGCTCACCCGGGTGTTCGACGTGTGGATGAGCCCGGGCTCGGTCACCGAGCGGCTGCACTTCTTCGCCGCGCCCTACACGCCGGCCGACCGGGTCTCCGCCGGCGGCGGGGTGGCCGAGGAGGGCGAGGACATCGAGGTGCTCGAGCTCGACGTCGACGATGCGCTGGAGATGGTGGCCGACGGCCGGATCGCCGACGCCAAGACGATCATGCTGCTGCAGTGGGCGGCGCTCCGCGGGCCCTTCCGCTCCTGAGGGCCCGCGGGCGCCGGGTTCAGCGGGCGCCGCGCTCCCGGGCCAGGGCGACGTAGTGGTCGACCGCGGCCGGGTCGTCGACCGCGCCGACGTTGACCGCCTTCTGCGGGTCCACGCCCTGGAACAGCCGCTTGAGCGGCACCTCCAGGCGCTTGCCGGTACGGGTGTGCGGCACCGCGGGCACGGCGATCACCTCGTCGGGCACGTGTCGGGGGCTGGCCTGCGTGCGGATCGCCTCCCGGATGCCGGCGACGAGCTCGTCGGTGAGCTCCGCGCCGGGCGCGAGCTGGACGAACAGCGGCATCCAGTAGCCCCCGTCGCGCTGCTCGACGCCGAGCACGACGCAGTCCGCGACCTCGGGGATCGGTTCGACGGCGGCGTAGATGTCCGCCGTCCCCATCCGCACGCCGCCGCGGTTGAGCGTGGAGTCCGACCGGCCGGTGATGACGCAGGTGCCGCGCTCGGTGACCTCCAGCCAGTCGCCGTGCCGCCAGGCTCCCGGCCACGGCTCGAAGTACGCCTCGCGGTACCGGGTGCCGTCGGGGTCGGCCCAGAAGTACAGCGGCATCGACGGCATCGGCTCGGTGACCACGAGCTCGCCGAGCTCGCCGACGACCGGACGGCCCTCCTCGTCCCAGGCCTCGGCGGCGACCCCGAGCATCGGCCGCTGCATCTCCCCGGCCACCACGGGCTGGAGGAGGGAGTTCCCGATGAAGCCGGTCGCGACGTCGGTGCCACCGGACGCCGAGCTGAGGAACAGATCCCGACCCACGGCGTCGTACACCCACCGGTAGGCGCTCGCCGGGAGCGGCGACCCCGTGGAGCCGATCGCGCGGACCCGGGAGAGGTCGTGCGTCTCCCCCGGTCGGAGGCCGGCCTTCTCGCAGGCGGTCAGGTAGCCCGCGCTGGTGCCCAGATAGGTGACGCCGGTGCGCTCGGCGAGGGTGAACTGCGCGTCGATCGAGGGGTACGCCGGCGCGCCGTCGTGCACCACCACGGTCGCGCCGGACAGCAGCGCCGAGGTGGCGATGTTCCACATGATCCAGGCGGTCGAGGCGTACCAGTAGAAGCGGTCCCCGGGGCGGACGTCGCCGTGCAGCGCCAACTGCTTGATCTCCTCGAGGACGACGCCGCCGTGGCCGTGCACGATCCCCTTGGGCAGCCCGGTGGTGCCCGACGAGTAGACGATCCACAGCGGGGCGTCAAAGGGCAGCGGCTCGAACTGCGGCTCCTGCTCGTCGGCCACGGCGTCGGCCCAGGCCAGCACCTCGCCGGGACCGCCGTCCGGGAGCTCGCCGGGGAAGAGCCGGGGCACGGCGACGGTGGTCCGCACGCTGGGCAGCGCCGCGCGCAGCTCGGCGACGACGTCCCGCCGGTCGTGCGGGCGGCCGTTGAACCGGTAGCCGTCGACGGCGACCAGCACCGTCGGCTCGATCTGCGCGAAGCGGTCCAGGACGCTGCGGGTGCCGAAGTCCGGCGCGCACGACGACCAGACCGCCCCGATCGACGCGGCGCCGAGGAAGGCGACGACGGCCTCGGGGACGTTGGGCAGGTAGCCGGCGACCCGGTCCCCGCGGCGGACGCCGAGCCGGCGCAGCGTGGCGGCGAAGGCGCCGACCTGCCGGCGGAGGCCGCTCCAGGAGAGCTCGACCGGCTCCGCCTCGCCGGCGAGCGTCTCCTCCGTGACGGCGATCAGGGCCGGGTGCCGGTCCGTGGCGTGCCGCAGCGCCTGCTCGGCGTAGTTGACCGTGGTGCCCGGGAACCACTCGGCGCCGGGCATCTCGCGCCGGGCGAGGACCCGGTCGTCGGGCACGCCCGGGAGCACCCCGCTCCACTGCGCGACCTCGGCCCAGAACTGGTCGAGGTGCTCGACCGACCAGCGCCACAGGCGGTCGTAGTCCACGGGGTCGCCGAGGTCCACGCCGCGTCGCCGGCGCACCTCGTCGGCGAAGTCGGCCAGCCGGGTGGCACGGACGGAGTCGGGGGTGGGTCGCCAGAGGACGTCGGGGGCGTCGTCGGGGGCGACCTCGGGAGCGCCGGTCACGACAGCACCCTGCCACTGGAGCCCAGGCGTTTCACGTGGCACAGCGACGCGGTCGAAGGTGACCGGGCGTGACCGGTCCGTCCCGGCTTCCACCCCATCGGGCGACGCCGTCCGGCTCGCGCCGCGGCGGTATCGCGGCCACGCTTCGTGGCAACGCGATCACGGTGAGGAGTCGGCATGGGCGAGCGCACCTGCGGGGCCTCCGGGCTCCGCCGTGCCCTCGGCCGGGGACTCGCCGTGGCCGGCCTCGGAGCCGGCCTGTGGCTGGCCGGCCAGCTGGCGGCGACCGCGTCGGCGGAGGAGGTCCCCGCTCCCGACCTGCTGACCGGGACGGTCGCCGCCGCCACGGACCTCACCGGCACGGTGGCCGGCGCGCTGCCGGACCTGCCCGTGCCCGAGCTGCTGCCGCCGGCCGCGCGCCCGGTGGTGGACGCCGTGGTGAGCCCGGTCGTGGACGCCGCGGTCGGCCGCGTGGTGGCGCCCGTGGCCGAGGCCGTGGCGACGCCCGTGCTGGAGCTCCTCGACCGCACCCCGGCCGCGCCGGTCGTCGACACGGTGGTCCGCCCGGTGCTGGGCGCCCTGCCCGGGGTCGTCGTCGCGCCGTCGGTGACCCCGCCGCCGGCCGCCGGCACGCCGACGGCCGCCCCGGCGGCTCCGCCGGTCGCCGGACCGGCTCCTGCGGCGACCGCCCCGTCCCCGGTCGACGCCACGGCCGACACCGCGTCCGGCGCCACCGCACCGGGCGCACGCGGCCTCGACCCGGCCACCGGCCCGCGGGCCGCCGCGCTCCCCTCCCCCGCCGCCCCCGACGCGGGTCTGCCCGCGACCCCGGTGCGGCCGCTGCTGCCGGCCGGTCCGGCCGCGCTGCCGCCCGCGGGCTCGGCCCCGTCGTCGGCCACCGGCGGCGCGGGCACCGACCTGCCGCCGGCCGCCCTCCCCTCGACCGGCGCGCCCGCGGACCGCGGCGCGCCGTCCGGCGCGCCCGTCGACGGCGCCGCGCCGTCCCTCGACACCCCCGAGGACCCCGCCACCGCTCCCGACTGAGTGCGGCGCCGCCGGCCGTGCGCCGGCCCAGCGCCCATCCCCGCCGTCCCGCCCGGGACCGGGGGCACTCCCTCAGTCAGGAGAACTCTCGTGAACACCTCGATCCGTCGCGGCCTGCAGGCCGCTGTGCTCACCGGGGGCCTGTGGGCCCTCGGGACGGGGGTCGCGTCCGCGGACGACGGCCTCGACGTGACCGTCCCGGTCACCGTGACCGACAACGCGCTCGCCGTCCTCGGCGAGGTCCCCGCCCCGGGGATCGACCTGCCCGCACTCCGCGCCGACGTCGGCGCAGACCTGGGCGGGCTGTCGGTGTCCGTGCCGGTGACCGTCGGCGGCAACGGCGTCGGCCTGCTCGGCACGACGGCGACGCAGCAGCCGGCGTCTGCCCCGGCGGCGGAGCCGGCGGACGTGAGCGTCCCGGTCACCGTCGCCGGCAACGCCGTCGCCGTGCTCGGCGAGGCGACGGCGTCCGGCACCGCGCCGGCCCCGGCCGCGAGCGACGGCGGCCTGCTGGGCGTCTCGCTGCCGGTCACCGTGTGCGGCAACGGCATCGGCGTGCTGGGGGACGCGGCCGGTCGCTGCACCCCGGGCGCCCCCGCTGCCGACGCCCCGGCCGGGGACGGCCCGCTCCTGGACGTCGACGTCCCGGTGACCGTGTGCGGTAACGGCGTCGGCGTGCTGGGCGACGGTTCCGGCACCTGCGCGCCGGCTCCCGGCACGGGCGGACCGGGCACGGGCGGACCGGGCACGGGCGGACCGGGGGTCGGCGTCGACGTCCCCGTCACCGTCTGCGGCACCGGTGTCGGACTGCTCGGCAGCGGCTCGGGCACCTGCGGCGCGACCGGTCCCGTCCCCCCGGGGACGCCGGGTGAGCCGGGGACGCCGGGCATGCCGGGGACGCCGGGGACGCCGGGGACGCCGGGCGAGCCGGGCACGTCCGGCCAGCCGGGGCCCCTGCACCCGGCCGCGGCGTGGGGGCCGGTCGCGACGACGGCACCGGCCGCCTGGCCCGGCAGCGCGACGGCGGGTGCCGCGACCGGCGACGGCTCGCCGGGCGCCGGTGCGGGCGAGCTCGCCTACACCGGTGTCGACGCCGTCTCCTGGCTCCTCGTGGCGGTCCTCTGCCTGGTGGCGGGCCTCGGCACGGTGGCCGGGCTCCGGCGGCGGGACGCGGTCGAGCTGGACTGACCGCACACGCACCGGCGGCCGGGCTCCCCACGGGGTCCGGCCGCCGGTCGCGCGCCCGGCGGCCGGGACGCCCCGGCACTAGGTTCGCAGCCGTGGCCGACGCGGACCTGCGGTTCTACTTCGACCCGGTGTGCCCGTTCGCCTGGCTGACCAGCGAGTGGGTCCGGCTCGTCGCCGCGAGCCGGGAGTATCGGGTGGAGTGGCGGTTCATCTCGCTGCGCCTGCTCAACGCCCACGTCGACTACGCCGCGCAGTTCCCGCCCGACTACGAGGCCGGCCACACCGACGGGCTGCGCCTGCTGCGCCTGGCGGCGCGGGTCCGCGACGAGCACGGACCCGACGCCGTCGACCGGCTGTACCGGGAGCTGGGGCAGCGCGTCTTCGGGGCGCCGGAGTCCGCGCGGACCGCCGCGGGCGCCCGGGGGTCGGCGGAGTTCGCGGCGCCGGCACTCGCCGCGCTCGACCTCCCGGCGGGGCTGGTCGAGGCCCTGGACGACGAGGGCTGGGACGCGGTGGTGCAGGCCGAGACCGACGAGGCGCTGCGGCTGACCGGGCGGGACGTCGGGACGCCGATCCTGCACTTCCGCCCACCGGAGGGGACCGCGTTCTTCGGCCCGGTGATCAGCCGCCTGCCGGACGAGGACGAGGCGGTCGAGCTGTGGGACCACGTGGTGGCGCTGGCCTCCTTCCCGGGGTTCGCCGAGCTGAAGCGGAGCCTGCGCGAGCGGCCGCAGCTGCCCTCGTTCGGCGTCCGCTCCGGCGAGGTGGGCCTCGAGGAGGACTGGCACGGCGGCAGCCGGCGGCAACGGAGATGAGCGAGCGATGAGCAGCCCGGACGGGGAGCGCAACGTGCTGGGCGGGCCGCTGGAGCCGTGCGGGACGCAGCCGGTGACCGGCTTCTACCGGGACGGGTGCTGCAGCAGCGGGCCCGACGACCTCGGGCGGCACACCGTCTGCACCGTCGTCTCGGCGGAGTTCCTCGCGCTGCAGCAGGAGCTCGGCAACGACCTGAGCACGCCCCGCCCCGAGTACGACTTCCCCGGGCTGGTCCCGGGCGACCGGTGGTGCGTGGTGGCGGTGCGCTGGCTGCAGGCCTACCAGGCCGGGGCGGCGGCCGGCGTCGTCCTGGCGGCGACCAACGAGCGCGCGCTCGAGGTCGTGCCGCTCGAGGCGCTGCGGCAGCACGCCGTCGACGTGCCCGACGACATCAGCGGCCTGGGCTGAACCGGCGGCTCAGCTCGGCCGGCGCCCGACCAGGCGGTACAGCAGGGGGACGGCGCCGGCCGAGCCGGTGAACAGGATCGCCGTCGCCCAGGCCCACTTCGGTCCGCGCACCGCGGCGGCCGGCCGCCGCCGGAGGTCGCGCAGCGCCACGACCTTGGCGACGGAGTCGGCGACCGCGCCCAGGACGACGGCCCCGCGCTGCCGCCCGCTCAGCTGGTCCCACCTCGGCAGTCCGGCCATCGACGTCCCCTCCGCTCGTCCACCGCGCCGTCCCGATCGCGTGCCCGTCCCGATCGCGTGCCCGACCGGATCGCAGCCCCGCGTCCCGGCACGCCCCCACCGTGGCACAGCAGGCCTCCCGGGCGGGGCGTGCACGCCGGGGGTCCCGGATCGGACACCCCGCTAGTAAGGTGAGGCTTGCCTGCCTAGAACGGCGTCGTCCACGCCTGCCCTCGTCCGCCCACCGCCCCGGGAGTCGCCGTGAGCGCCGGAACCGACGCCCCGGCCCCCGCGGCCGCGGCCGTCGCCGACCAGCGCCGCGGGCTGCTGCGGGGCACCGGCGGCCGTGCCGCCACGCTGCTGGGACTGCTCGTCCTGCTGGTGGTCGCCGTCGCGCTGAGCATCACCGTCGGCTCGCGGCCGATCCCCCTGGGCTCGGTCTGGGAGGCGCTGACGACGCCGGGCCTGGGCACCGACGAGGCGGTCGTCGTCCGCGAGCTCCGCGTGCCGAGGACCGTGCTGGGCCTCCTGGCGGGGCTCGCCCTCGGTGCGGCCGGCGCGCTCACCCAGGGGCACACCCGCAACCCGCTGGGGGACCCCGGGCTGCTGGGCGTCACCGCCGGCGCCTCGTTCGCCGTCGTCCTGTCCATCTGGCTGCTGGACGTCGGCTCGCCCTCGGGCTACGTCTGGTTCGCCTTCGCCGGCGCCCTCCTCGGCAGCGTCGTGGTGTTCGGCCTCGGCTCCGCGGGGCGCGGTGGGGCGACCCCGGTGACGCTCGCCCTGGCCGGCGCGGCGGTCACGGCGCTGCTGTACGCGCTGGTGCAGGCCGTCCTCGTCAGCGACCAGGAGACCCTCGACGGCTTCCGGTTCTGGGTGGTCGGCTCGCTGGCCGGCCGCGACTCCGACGTCGCCGGGCAGGTCGCCCCCTTCATCGCCCTCGGCCTGGTGCTGGCGCTGCTCAACGCGCCCGCCCTCGACCTGCTCGGCCTCGGCGAGGACGTCGCCCGCGGCCTGGGCCAGCGGGTGTGGCTGGCCCGGCTCGTCGGGCTGGCCGGGGTCACGCTCCTGTGCGGCGCGGCCACCGCCGCCTGCGGGCCCATCTCCTTCGTCGGCCTGGTCGTCCCGCACGTGGTGCGCGCGCTGACCGGTCCGCGCCACCGCTGGCTGGTCCCGTGCTCGGCGTTGCTGGGCGCGGTGCTGCTGCTCACCGCCGACGTCGTCGGCCGGGTGCTCGCCCGCCCCGGCGAGGTGCAGGTCGGCATCGTGCTGGCCTTCATCGGCGCGCCCTTCTTCATCGCCCTGATCCGCCGGCGCCGGCTGGCCGGCCCGTGACCGCGACGCAGGACCACCCCGCCCCGCCGCGCCGCCGCGGGACGACCGTCGTGCGGATCGGCCCCGTGTCCGGCCGGATCCGCTGGCGCCAGCTGGTCGTCCCCCTGGCCGCCGCGGCAGCACTGGTCCTGGTGGGCGCCGTCAGCCTGGGCCGCGGCGACTACCCGGTCGCGCTGACCGAGGTGCTGCGCACCCTCGCCGGGCTCGGCGACGGCCCCGCGGAGTTCATCGTCCTGGAGCTGCGCGCGCCGCGGATCGCCGTCGGCGCCCTCGTCGGCGCGGCGCTGGGGCTGTCCGGGGCGCTGTTCCAGACCTTCGCGCGCAACCCGCTGGCCTCCCCCGACGTCCTGGGCATCACGCAGGGCGCCTCCGTCGGCGCCGTCGCCGCCATCGTGCTCAGCGGGACGACGACCACCGGCGAGCTGCTCGGCGGCCTCGGCATCCCGCTGTCGGCGCTGCTGGGCGCGCTGGTGGCCGGGTCCCTGCTCTTCGTGCTCGCCTGGCGGGCCGGGATCGAGGGCGTCCGGCTGGTCCTCGTCGGCATCGCGCTGTGGTCGCTGGGCAGCGCGACCGTCGAGTACCTGCTGACCCGAGCGGAGATCTACGACGCCTCGGCGGCCTACGTGTGGATCACCGGCTCGCTCAACGCCCGCACCTGGGACCACGCCGTCCCGCTCGCGATCGGCCTCGCCGTCCTGCTGCCGCTGGCGCTGGCCGCCTCGCGGGCGCTGGCGGCCCTGCAGTTCGGCGACGACACCGTGCGGGGCCTCGGGGTCCGGCTGCCGCTGGCCCAGGGCGTGATCGTGCTCGTCGCCGTCGTCCTCACCGCCACCGCGGTCGCCGCGGCCGGGCCGATCGCCTTCGTCGCGCTGGTCGTCCCGCAGATCGCCGTCCGGCTGACCGGGGCGTCCCGGCCGCCGCTGCTCGCCTCTGCCCTGCTGGGGGCGCTGCTGGTCGTGGGCGCCGACCTGCTGACCCGCACCGTGCTCCCCGCCGCGCTGCCCGTCGGCATCCTCACCGCCGTCGTCGGTGCGCCCTACCTGATCTGGCTCCTCGTCCGTGGAAGGCGGCGATCGACGCTGTGACCACCCACCTCGCCGCCCCGGCGGCCGCCGGGGCGGCCGTGCCGGACGGACCGGTCCGCCTCGCCGCGGAGTCCGTGCGCCTGGCCTACGACGAGCGGGTCGTCGTCCACGACGTCGACCTCGCGCTCACCGACGGCTCCTTCACCGCGATCGTGGGACCCAACGGCTGCGGCAAGTCCACGCTGCTCAAGGCGCTGGGCCGGCTGCTGCGCCCCACCTCCGGCCAGGTGGTCCTCGACGGGCGGGCGATCTCCCGGACCTCCACCCGGGACGTCGCCCGCGTGCTCGGGCTGCTGCCCCAGACGCCGACCGCCCCCGACGGGCTGAGCGTCGCCGACCTGGTCGCCCGCGGCCGGCACCCGCACCAGAGCTGGATGCGCCAGTGGTCCCGGGACGACGAGGCCGCGGTCGCCGAGGCGCTGGCGTGGACCGACATGACCGAGCTGGCCGACCGTCCGGTGGAGGCGCTGTCGGGCGGCCAGCGGCAGCGGGCGTGGATCTCGATGGCGCTGGCGCAGGGCACCGACCTGCTGCTGCTCGACGAGCCGACGACCTACCTCGACCTCGCCCACCAGATCGACGTCCTGGGGCTGGTGGCCCGGCTGCACACCGAGCGCGGCCGCACGATCGTCGTCGTCCTGCACGACCTGAACCTCGCCGCGCGGTACGCGCAGCGGCTGGTCGCGATGCGCGACGGCGTGTTGGTCGCCTCCGGGACGCCCGGCGAGGTACTCACCGAGCAGCTCATGGCCGACGTGTTCGAGCTCGAGGCCCGCATCGTGCCCGACCCGGTGGCCGGCACCCCGATGGTCGTCCCGGTCCGCCGCCTGCGCTGACGGCCCCCTCGCAGGGGATCGCCGCGAGCGTGCGAGCGGTGGGGGGCGAGGGGGTCCTCCCTCAGCCGGCGACGCCGACCCGCCAGTAGCCCATGAAGGCGACCTCGTTGCGCGGCACGCCCAGGTCGGTGACCAGGTGGCGGCGCAGCCGCTTCACCACGCCCGCCTCGCCGGCCAGCCAGGCGTAGCAGCCGGCGGTCGCGTCCACGTCCGGCACCTCCCACAGCGGCTCGACGTCGACGTCGACGTCCTCGACCGTCTCGTGCGCCCCCGAGCGGGCGATGCCGAGCTCGCACAGCGCCGCGTGCACCGCGGGCACCAGGAGCTCGCCGCGCGCCCGGCCGGCCCGCGGCAGCCACCGCACCGTTCCGCCGCGGGGCACGTCGAGCGGCTGCTCGTCGCCCACCTCCGGCACCTCCAGCAGGGCGACCACGCGGCGGCCGGGGGCGGCACCGTCGGACGCCAGGCCCTCCAGGATCGCGCCGACCGCCGGCACCGCGGTCTCGTCGGCGGCCAGCACCAGCGTGTGCGCGGTCGCCGGCGGCGCCCACTCCACGCCCCACATCCGGCCCCGGCCGGGGCGGTCGGGGCCCAGCAGCACCAGCCGGTCCCCGGGGACGGCGGCCGCCGCCCAGGTCGCCGCCGGGCCGGCGTGGCCGTCGTCCACCCCGTGCAGGACGACGTCGACGTCGACCTCGGCGCGCCTGGGGCGGGCCGCCCGCACCGTGTAGGTGCGCAGGTGCGGCCGGACGTCGTCGGGCAGGCCGCAGTAGGCGGTGTACCAGTCCGGACCGGGGACCAGCAGCTGCATGACGTCGGTCCCCGGCGCCTGCGGCAGGACGAACTTGATGCGCTGGTCGGCACCGGCGGCGCCGAAGCCGGCCAGGTCCGGGGCACCGAGGGTCAGCCGGACCGTGCTCGGACCGAGCCGCCGCGTGCCGGTCACGACCGTGTCGTAGAAGCGCCAGCCCGGGGCCTCGACGGCCGGCGCGTCCTCGACGACAGCGGCTTCGATGGTGGTCACGAGCGGCCCCGTTCCTCGGCGCCGATCCCCGGCGGACGGCGGCTTAGGCGAGGCTAACCTGCCTACGCGCTCCGAGGGAACACCCCGGGGCCGCGGTCAGTCCACGACGTGGGTCTGGTCCATCCACATGACCTCCCAGACGTGCCCGTCCGGGTCGGCGAAGCTGACGCCGTACATGGAGCCGTGGTCCTGCGCGGGCCGCCACGGCTTGCCGCCGGAGGCGAGCGCCTTGGCGAGCATCTCGTCGGCCTCCGCACGGCTGCCCGCCGACAGCGCGATCAGCTGGGTGGTCGCCGCCGACGGGTCGCCGACCGGACCGGTCACGAAGTCGGCGAACCGCTCGCGGGTCAGCAGCATCACGACGATGTTCTCGTCGACGACGACCGAGGCCGCCTGCTCGTCGGAGAACTGCTCGTTGAACGAGAACCCGAGGCCCGCGTAGAACGCCCGCGAGGCCGCGAGGTCCGAGACCGGCAGGTTGAGGAAGACCATGCGCACGATGTGCTCCTTGTCGTCGTTCTGATCGTCGTGATCGGTGGGCCGTCGTGGCCCGTCAGCAGATCAGACGAGCGCCGCCGCGGGAACTCATCGGCGGGTCCACCCGGGGTCTGATGCGGCGGGCCCGGGCAGCGGGGACGCTCGACGGGTGACCGAACCGCGCCCGCCGTGGTCGCCCCGCCGGCGGCGCACGCTCCTCCTGCTCGCCCTGGCCGCCGTCCTCTTCGGCCTGGCCGGCATCGGCCTGCCCG
The DNA here is from genome assembly GCF_019799925.1 of Blastococcus sp. CPCC 205250. Taxonomy (GTDB): domain Bacteria; phylum Actinomycetota; class Actinomycetes; order Mycobacteriales; family Geodermatophilaceae; genus Trujillonella. The sequence goes on from NZ_JABGCG010000002.1 coordinate 170,836, forward strand.
ACCAGTACGGCGTCGCGTCGATCTCCCTCGCGGGGCTGGCCGCGTTCCTGCTCGTCGCCGCGGTCGTCGTGTTCGTCGCGGTCCCCGGGCCCGGCACCGTCGACGCACTGCTGCGCTCGCTGACCGTCTCCGGGGCCGTGCTCGTCGTCGCCGTCCTGCTGGTGCTCTCCACCGCCGGGGAGCCGCTGCGCTGGCTGTGGGTCCTCGCCGCGCTCGCCGCGGCGGCCTGGCTCGGGACGGCGGTGTGGCTCACCCGCCGCGACGGCCCGGCCGGCTGACCGGTCGCCCGCACCGGGGACACTGCCGGGGTGGAGCTGCCCCCCGCCCTCTACCTGCCCGACGGCGACCACCTCGTCGCCACCGCCCTCACGATCGGCCCCTGGGAGCCGGACGTGCAGCACGCCGGCCCACCCGCGGCCCTGCTCGCCCGCGCGGTCGAGCGGGCCGGCGGCGTGCCCGGCGGCCAGACCGTCCGGCTGGCCTACGACATCCTCGGCCCGGTGCCGGTCGGGCCGGTGCGCGTGACCGCCCGCGTGCTGCGGCCGGGCCGGCGGGTGGAGCTCGTCGAGGCGACGCTCGAGGCGGGGGGCGCACCGCGGATGCGGGTCACCGCCTGGCGGATGCGGGCGCGGGAGACCGCACCGGTCGACGTGCTCGCCCCCGACCTGCCGCACCACACCGCCCCGGAGGCCGGCCGGGCCGAGGTGCCCGGCGTGTTCTCCGAGGAGATCACCTACCACCGGGCGCTGGAGTGGCGCTTCACCGCGGGCTCGTTCGACACCCCCGGCCCCGCGGCGGCCTGGACCCGCCCGCTCGTGCCGCTCGTCGCCGGCGAGCCGATCACGCCGCTGGAGCACCTGCTCGTCATGACCGACGCCGCCAGCGGCATCTCCGCCGAGCTCGACTGGACGCGCGCCACCTTCGCCAACATCGACCTCACCGTGTCGCTGTACCGGCAGCCCGCCGGCCCGTGGCTGGGCATGGACGCCACCACCTCGCTGGGCCCCGCCGGCGTCGCCCAGTGCTTCGCCGACCTGTTCGACGCCACCGGCCGCATCGGCCGCTCCGCGGCCTCGCTGTTCGTCGAGCCCCGCTGAGCCCCCGGGCCTGACTGGCCCCGCTCCCGGCCGCGGGACAGGGTGGACGACGATCGTCGACGGCTCCCCGCCCCGCCCCCGACGACTCCGGAGAGGACGCCGTGCAACCGCTGGACGACCTGCTGCAGTGGCTCGCGGGCCGCGGCCTGGAGATCGTGCTGATCATCCTGGCGTCGGTGCTGCTGGCCCGGCTCGTGGCCTGGACCGGCCGGAAGATCACCGACAGCATCGACCGCCGCTACACCGACGGCGACGCGCTGGTCCGCTCCGAGGCCGCCAAGCACCGCCACTCGCTGACCCAGGTCATCACCTGGACGCTCGTCGTCCTGATCTACGCCGTCGCCGTCTTCTTCGTGCTCGACCGGCTCGGGGTGCCGGTCACCGGCCTGGTCGCACCGGCCACCGTGCTCGGTGTCGGCCTCGGCTTCGGCGCCCAGCGCATCGTCGGCGACGTCCTCGCCGGGTTCTTCATCATCACCGAGCGCCAGTACGGGTTCGGCGACGTCGTGGAGATCCAGGTCGTCGGCGGAGGCGATCCGGCGCGGGGCACCGTCGAGGACGTGACGCTGCGGATCACCCGGCTGCGGTCGGCCGACGGCGAGGTGGTCACGCTGCCCAACGGGCAGATCGTCAAGGTCGTCAACCTCTCGCGCGACTGGGCCCGCGCGGTCGTCGACGTCCCGGTGCCGACCAGCGTCGACGTCAACCAGGTCAACGACATCCTGCGGGCCGTGGGCCGCGAGGCCTACGCCGATCCCGCGCTCCACCCGCTGCTGCTCGACGAGCCCTCGGTGATGGGCGTGGAGAGCCTCGGGCTGGACGAGGTGAACGTCCGGATGGTCGCGCGCACCCTGCCCGGCAAGCAGTTCGAGGTGGGCCGCGACCTGCGCGCGCGGGTCGTGCTGGCCTTCCGGCGGCAGGGGCTGAACGTGCCGCCGCCCAGCGCCGCAGACGACGGGCCCGCGCCCGGCGTCGTCGCGACCCGGGGCGAGCAGTGAGCACCCCCGACGGACGGCACGGGCGCGAGGAGCCGACCCGCACCATGCCGACGGCCCCGGCGCCGACGCTCACCACCTCGCCGGCCGAGGGGCCGCGCCGCTGGTGGGCGGCGATCCCGCGCCGGCTGGGTCGCGCCCGCACCTCCACCGTCGTCCTCGTGGTGCTGTTCGTCGCCCTCGGCGTGCTCTACCTGTACGTGCGGCCCGAGACGACGGGCACCGCGCCCGCCGGCGACACCGGCGACGTGCCGGTCGTCCCGGTCGTGCCGGCGCCGGGGACCACCCCGGCGCCGGAGCCGACGCCGACGGCGCCGACCAGCACCGCCCGGCCCACGTCCTCGGCCCCGTCGACGACTCCCCGCAGCGACGAGCCGACGGCGACGCCGACCGAGGAGGACGAGGAGCCGCCGGCCGGCGAGCCGTCGGAGACCTCCGCGGCCCCGACGTCGAGCCGCACGGCGACCACCACCGGATCCCCGACCGGGGGGTCCGGCTCCGCGCCCCCGACCTGACCGCGGTCCGTAGCGGCGGGTGCCACGCGGGTCCCCCGCTCGTGCTGCCGTGGTCACCCGTTGGTGCGTCGGGACGTATCCGCGCAGGTCAGGCGCTCTAGCCTCGGGCGCGCGTGGCATGCCGGGCATCCGAGTGGGTCCCGGTCCGGCGAACGGCAGGGGTGGGCATGGATCTGGTCCGGCACCGGGGTCCGGGGCGGTGGGCCCTGCGCGCACGCACCCGCCCGCCCGTCGTCCAGGTGTGGCGGCTGCACCTGGACGCACCGGACTGGGACGTCGCCGCGGCGGCCGCGGTGCTGTCCCCCGCCGAGCAGGAGCGGACCACCCGGGGGACGGCCGACGTCCGGCGCCGCCGGGTCCTGCTGCGGGCGGGGCTGCGCACGGTCCTGGGCCATCGGCTCGGCCTCGCCCCGGCCGAGGTGCCGCTGACCGAGAGCGACGGCCGTCCGCACCTGACGGACCCCGCGACCGGCCTCGAGGTGTCCTGCTCGGCCAGCGGGCAGCTCGGCCTGGTCGCCCTGTGCGACGGGGCAGCGCTCGGCATCGACGTCCAGCAGCACGACGACGTCGAGGCCCGCGCCGGCCTCGACGAGGGATGGCTGACCGCCGGGGAGCGCGCGGCGCTGCACGCGCTGCCCCCGGCTCGGCGGCTCGCCGCGGTCACCCGCTGCTGGACCCAGAAGGAGGCCGTGCTGAAGGGGAGCGGCGTGGGCCTGCGCCGGCCTCCGGTCACCGTGCACACGCCGGTCACCCCCGCCGGGCGCACCGGGGAGTGGGCGCTCGCCGCCGTCCCCGTCCCCGTCGGCGCGCTCGCCAGCGTCGCCGTCCGGACGACGGCGCGGACGCCGCGCGTCGCGGTGGCCGACCTCTCCCCGGCGGGCGCCCGGTGACCGCCGTCGCCGCCGGCGGCGGGCCGGCGCGCACCACCCGCCGGATCCCGCAGATCGCCGACTTCCGCACCCGGGCCGAGGCGACGGCCGGCCGGCCCCTGGACGGCACCCAGGCCCTGCACCGCTGGTCGGTGGACAGCGCCGAGGAGTTCTGGCGCACGCTGCTGGACTGGTCCGGCCTGGCCTGGGACGGATCGGCGTCGACCGTGCGCACCAGCGCCGACGTCCGCGACGCCCGCTTCTTCCCCGACGTCCGCCTGAACTACGCCGAGAACCTGCTCCGGCCCCTGCCGGACGCCGGCGACGACGCCCCCGCGCTCACGGCGGTGCGCCGGGACGGCACGGTGCGCCGGCACACCCGCGGCGAGCTGCGCCGCGCCGCCCGCCGGGCCGGCGCCGCCCTGCTCCGGGCCGGCGTCCGCGCCGGGGACCGCGTGGCCGCGCTGGCCCCCAACCACGACGAGGTCGCCGTCGCCGGACTGGCCGTCGCCGGGATCGGCGCCACCCTCTCGACCGCCACGCCGGACATGGGCCCCGCGGCCCTGCTCGGGCGCTTCGGCCAGGTGGCGCCCCGCGCGCTGGTGGTGGACCGCACCGGGATGGCCCGCGAGGGGCTGACCGCCGACGCCGTGCTCGCCGAGCTGGTCGCCGGGCTCCCCTCCGTGGAGATGGTGCTGCTGCTCGACGACGACCCGCTGCCGGCCCCGGGGCGCCCGGCCGTCGCCCGCCTGGCCGACCTGGTGGAGGAGCTGCCGGCGGAGGTGGAGGCCGAGTGGCCGCGCCTGCCGTTCGCGCACCCGCTGTGGGTGATGTTCTCCTCGGGCACCACCGGGCCGCCCAAGGCGATGGTGCACGGCGCCGGCGGCGCCTTGCTCGAACACGTCAAGGAGCACCGGCTGCACGGCGACCTGCGGGCCGGGGACACGCTCTACTTCCACACCACCACCGCCTGGATGATGTGGAACTGGCAGCTGTCGGCCCTGGCGGTGGGCGCGCACGTCGTCGTCTCCGAGAAGCTGGTCACCGGCCCGGAGACGCTGTGGGAGCTGGTCGCCGCCCACGGGGTGACCGTGTTCGGCACGAGCCCGGCCTACCTCCAGCTGTGCCAGGACGAGGGGTACCGGCCGCGCGACGCGGTCGACCTCGCCGCGCTGCGGTCGGTCCTGTCCACCGGTGCGGTGCTGCACGACTGGCAGTTCGACTGGGTTGCCGACGCGGTCGGCGACGTGCCGCTGCAGTCCATCTCCGGCGGCACCGACATCGTCGGCTGCTTCGTCCTCGGGCACCCGGACGAGCCGGTGCAGCGCGGTCGCTGCCAGTCGCTGAGCCTCGGCCTGGACGTGGCCGCCCTCGGCGAGGAGGGACGCCCGGTCCTCGGCGAGGTTGGGGAGCTGGTCTGCCGCAACCCCTTCCCCTCCCGCCCGCTGGGCTTCCTGGACGACCCGGACGGCGCGCGCTTCGCGCAGTCGTACTTCACGCAGCACCCGGGCGCGTGGACGCACGGCGACCTCGTCGAGATCGGTGCCGACGGATCGGCGCGGATGCGCGGCCGGTCGGACGGCGTGCTCAACGTCGACGGCGTCCGCATCGGACCGGCCGAGATCTCCGGTGTCGTCCGGCGCCTGCCCGAGGTCGCCGAGACCATGGCCGTCGAGCAGCAGGACCCGGCGCGGCCCGGCAGCGCCCGGCTGGTGCTCCTCGTCGTCCCCCGGCCGGGGGCGGTCGTCGGCGAGGAGCTGTCCCGGCGCATCCGGGCCACGCTGCGCAGCCAGGCCTCGGCCGCCCACGTGCCGTCGGTCGTCCTCTACGTCGAGGGCCTGCCGACCACGCACAACGGCAAGCTGTCCGAGCGGGCCGCGCGCGACGCCCTCGACGGGCGGCCCGCCGGCAACCTCACGGCGCTGCGGAACCCGGAGACCGTGGCCGCCATCGCGGCGGCCGCCCGGGCCGCGACCGCGCCGACGGCCCCGGCAGGTGGCGGGGGCGACGGAGAGCGCGACGGCGAGGACGACGGCGGCCTGGGGACCGCGGTCCGCCGGGTGTTCCAGGACGTGCTCGGCCGGTCCGTCGGGGCGGCGGAGGACTTCTTCGACGCCGGGGGGACGTCGCGGCAGTCGATGACCCTGCTGCGCCGGCTGCGGCTGGAGACCGGTGCGCCGCTGGCGATGGAGGCCTTCCTGGCCGACCCGACCGTCGCCGGCGTCGCCCGCGCCCTGGCCGCGCCTCCCGCCGACCGGCCCGCGGTGCACCTGCTGCGCCCCGGGGACCCGGCCCTGCCGCCGCTGTTCCTCGTGCATGGCGCCTTCGGCGACACCGACAGCTTCCGGTACCTGGTCGAGCGGCTGGACGTGCGCTGCCCGGTGTACGGGATCAGCGGCACGCTGGTGCGCCCCGACGGATCGCGCCCCTCGGTGGTCGAGGTGGCCTCGACCCACGTGGCCGAGGTGGACGCCGTGTGGCCCGAGGGGCCGCTGCTGGTCGCCGGCTACTCCTTCGGCGGCCTGGTGGCCTACGAGATGGCCCGGCAGTTCGCCGCGGCCGGCCGGGAGCCGCTGTTCGTGGGCCTCCTGGACGTGCGGCCGCCCGGGACCGCGCTGCGCCCGGCCGAGCAGCGGCTCAAGCGGCTCGGCGCCGTCCTGGCCACGGCCGTCCCCGGCCTGCGGGTCCGGACACCGCTGCAGGCGGTGGCCGACGTCCTCCGCCGGGCGCCGCGGTCGGCGGAGGCCGCCTCGGAGGCCGACGCGAGCGGTGTGTACGAGCAGTACCGCTGGGCGGACTACGCCGGCCCGGTCACGTTCTTCCGGGTCCGCCGGCGGATCCCGGTGATCGAGCACTTCCTGTCCGCGTGGCGGCGGGCGGCACCGGACCTGCGGGTGGTGGACACCCCGGGCGCCCACCACGACATGCTCGGCGAGCGGAACGCGCGCACCCTCGCCGTCCGCCTCGCGTCCGTCCTGCGCGACGTCCTCGCGGCCGGCTGACCGGCGGCCCGGCCGCGGGACCCCTGTGACGGGTGTGCCGGGCGGGCCGATATCTTCTGCGGTGGCTCACGAGAGGCAGTGACAAGCACCTGGCTGGCTGCCCGGCAACCTCACTCCGTCCGAGGTGCTCCAGGGGAAGAGCCGGCGCAGGCGGCGCCCGCCGCCCGCGCAAGACGGAGCTCCCGGTGCGCCGCCGGGTCTCCCGATCGAGAGGAGACCGGCGCATGAGCGACCCGCAGAGCTGGAGCTTCGAGACCCGGCAGATCCACGCCGGCGCAAGCCCCGACCCGACCACCGGCGCCCGCGCGCTGCCCATCTACGCGACGACGAGCTACCAGTTCCGCGACGCGCAGCACGCCGCGGACCTGTTCGCGCTCGCCGAGATGGGCAACATCTACACCCGGATCATGAACCCGACGCAGGACGCGCTGGAGCAGCGCGTCGCGTCGCTGGAGGGCGGCGTCGCCGCGCTCGCCGTCGCCAGTGGCCAGGCCGCCGAGACCCTCGCGATCCTCAACATCGCCGAGGCCGGCAGCCACGTCGTCGCCTCGGCGTCGCTGTACGGCGGCACGTACAACCTGCTGCACCACTCGCTGCCCAAGCTCGGTGTCACGGTGTCCTTCGTCGAGGACCCCGACGACCCGGAGAACTGGCAGTCCCTGGTGCAGGAGAACACCAAGGCCTTCTACGCCGAGACCATCGGCAACCCCAAGGGCGACATCCTCGACATCAGCGCCGTCTCCGAGGTCGCCCACCGCAACGGCGTCCCGCTGATCGTCGACAACACGATCGCCACGCCGTACCTCATCCGGCCGATCGAGTTCGGCGCCGACGTCGTCGTCCACTCGGCGACCAAGTACCTCGGCGGGCACGGCACGGCCATCGCCGGCGTCATCGTCGACTCGGGCAACTTCGACTGGACCGGCGGGAAGTTCCCCGGCTTCACCGAGCCCGACCCGACGTACCACGGCGTCGTCTACTCCTCCCTCGGGGCGCCGGCCTACGCGCTCAAGGCCCGGGTGCAGCTGCTGCGCGACCTCGGCCCGGCGATCAGCCCGTTCAACGCCTTCCTCGTCGTGCAGGGCATCGAGACGCTGTCGCTGCGCATGGAGCGGCACGTGCAGAACGCGCTCAGGGTGGCGCAGTTCCTCGAGGCCCACGACGCCGTCGAGCGGGTGAACTACCCGGCGCTGGAGTCCTCGCCGTGGCACGCCGCCCAGCAGAAGTACGCGCCCAAGGGCGCCGGGGCGGTGCTCACCTTCGAGCTGCACGGCGGCGTCGAGGCCGGCAAGCGCTTCGTCGACGCCCTCGAGCTGCACAGCCACGTGGCCAACATCGGCGACGTGCGCAGCCTGGTGATCCACCCGGCGTCGACCACGCACTCGCAGCTGACGCCCGAGGAGCAGCTGACCACCGGCGTCACCCCGGGCCTGGTGCGCCTCGCGGTGGGCCTGGAGGGCATCGAGGACATCCTCGCCGACCTGGAGGCCGGCTTCCGCGCCGCCAAGAGCGCCTGACGTGGCAGGGGTCCGGGACGCCGGGCCGGCGTCCCGGATCCCTGCCCGCACCGGCGGGTGGCGGGACGGCGACCCGGTCGGCGACCGCCTGTTCTGCGAGATCGACACGGTCCTCGACGGTCCGCTGACGCTCGAGCGCGGCGGCGTCCTCCCGGGCGTCCGGGTGGCCTACGAGACGTGGGGGTCGCTCGCGCCGGACGGCGGCAACGCGGTGCTGGTCGAGCACGCCCTGACCGGTGACAGCCACCTGGCCGGCGCGGCCGGCCCGGGACACCCCACGGCGGGCTGGTGGGAGGGGCTGGTCGGCCCCGGCGCACCGCTGGACACCGACCGGCTCTTCGTCGTCTGCGCGAACGTGCTGGGCGGCTGCCAGGGCACGACCGGGCCGTCGTCCACGGCGCCGGACGGCGCGGCCTGGGGCTCGCGGTTCCCGGAGGTGACCGTCGGCGACCAGGTGGCCGTGGAGGCCGCGGTCGCCGACGCGCTGGGCATCGGCCGGTGGGCGGCGGTGCTCGGCGGCTCGATGGGCGGGATGCGGGCCCTGGAGTGGGCGGTCGCGCACCCCGACCGGGTCGGCGGGCTGTTCTTCCTGGCCTCCGGCGCCGTGGTGACCGCCGACCAGCTGGGCACCCAGACGACCCAGCAGACGGCCGTCCGCGTCGACCCGGCCTGGTCCGGGGGCGACTACCTCCCCGGCCCCGGCCCGGTCGCCGGCCTCGGCGTGGCCCGGCGGATCGCGCACCTGACCTACCGCAGCGCCCTGGAGCTGGGGGAGCGCTTCGGCACCGCCGTGCAGGACGACGGCCGCTTCGCCGTCGCCTCGTACCTGGACCACCACGCCGACAAGCTGGCCGGCCGGTTCGACCCCGGCAGCTACGTGGTGCTCACCGAGTCGATGAACACCTGGGACGTCGGCCGCGGCCGCGGCGGGGTCGAGGCGGCGCTGGCCCGGGTGACCGCGCGCGCCGTCGTCGCCGGCGTGGACAGCGACCGGCTCTACCCGCTGGAGCTGCAGCAACGGGTCGCCGACGGCCTCGGCGTCCCGCTGCGGGTCATCGCCTCCCCGTACGGGCACGACGGCTTCCTGATCGAGATCGACGCCGTCGGCGCCCTGGTCCGCGAGCTGCTCGGCACCTGATCGCGACGCGCCTCCCCACCACGCGACCTGCGTACCGGTCGCCACCCGTGGATCCTGACGACCGTGCAGAAGTCCGCAGCGGTCTGATCGGCCGGCACCCATGTGGGGGACGGCCGCGACCTACCGCCCGGCCGCTCGTTGTCCCGGTGTGGGGGACATCCGACGCGGCCGGTCCGCGGGGCCGGGCGCCCTCCTCGCCGCGCTGGGCCTGGTGCTGGTCACCACCCTCTGCGGCTGTTCCGGCTCGTCCGGTCCCTGGCCGTACCGCACCGAACCCCTGCAGTTCGGCGTGACGACCCCGGGCGGCCCCCGGGCCGCCGACGAGCTGGACGGGATCGAACGGCTGGCCGGTGAGCGGCCCGCCCTGGTCCTCTCCTACGCCGACTTCAGCACCCCGCCGCCGCTCGCGGACCTCGATGCCGTGGCAGCCCGCGGTGCGACCCCCGTCCTGACGTGGGAACCCTGGGACTGGTCGGCACCGGCCGGCGGCAGGGTGACTCTCCGGGACATCGCGGCGGGCGACCACGACGCCTACGTGCGCGGGTGGGCCGACGCCCTGCGCCACTGGGGCCGTCCAGTCCACCTGCGCTTCGCGCACGAGCAGAACGGCGACTGGTACCCGTGGGCGGTCGGGGTGGGCGGCACCACCGCTGCCGACCACGTCGCGGCCTGGCGGCACCTGCACCAGGTGTTCGAGGAGGCCGGAGCGGGCAACGTCGAGTTCGTGTGGAACCCGAACGTGCGGTACCCCGGGTCGACGCCCCTGTCCGACACGTGGCCGGGTGCCCGCTACGTCGACCGCGTGGCGGTGGACGGCTACAACTGGGGTTCGTCCCCCGGGGGCAGCGGCTGGCAGGAGCCCGACGAGCTGTTCGACGGCACCCTCGACGAGCTCCGCGAACTCGCCCCGGGGACGCCGATCACCGTGGCCGAGGTCGGCTGCGCGGAGGCCGGCGGCGACAAGGCAGCCTGGATCCGCGAGCTCGTCGCCCACCTCGACCGGCAGTCCGACGTGACGGCGTTCGTCTGGTTCGAGCACGACAAGGAGGCCGACTGGCGGTTCTCCAGCAGCCCGGCCGCCACCGAGGCGATGCGCGGGGCCCTGGCCGGCCGGTGGGGGATGAGGCGATGACACAGGCCCCGATCAGCGCGGGAGTCGCCGCGGCCGTCGACCTCGACGAGGACCGACGCCTGCGTGCCCTGGACCAGTTGCAGCTGCTCGGCACCGGGCCGGAGGAGCGCTTCGACCGGATCACCCGGCTGGCGCAGCGCGTCTTCGACGTGCCCATCGCGACCCTCACGCTCATCGACGAGCACCACCTGTGGTTCAAGTCCAGCCAGGGGATGCCTGCGCGGCAGGCGGACCGGCAGGCCTCCTTCTGTGACCGGACCATGGCGCTGGGGGACACGCACGTCGTCGAGGACGCCGCCCTCGACCCGCGCTACGCGGCCAGCCCCGCCGTCGTCGCCGCGCCGCACGTCCGCTTCTACGCCGGCCAGCCGCTGCGGGGCCCGGCCGGCCTGGTCGTCGGCACCCTGTGCCTCTTCGACGTCCGACCCCGCGGCCTCGACGCCAGGGACACCGCCCTCCTGCGCGAGCTGGGCGCCTGGGCGGAGCACGAGCTCGCCCACTCGGCCGAGATGGAGCGCGCTCAGCAGGTGCAGCAGGCGCTGCTGCCCGACCGCCCGCCGATCGTGCCCGGCTACGAGGTGGCGGGGACCTGCCAGCCGGCGTCCGCTGTCGGCGGGGACCTGCTCGACCACGAGCTCACCGATGGCGAACTGGTCGTGACGCTGGCCGACGTCATGGGCAAGGGCGCCGGCGCGGCGATCCTCATGGCGACCGTCCGCGCCGTGCTCCGGGCCACCAGCCGCTCGGCCGGCCCCGGCTCTCCGGACCGGATCCCCGTGGGCGGGGCGCTCACGGCGGCGAACCGCACCCTGCTGCCCGACCTGCACCGCTCGGGGTCCTTCGTCACCGCGTTCCACGCTCATCTCGACCCGGCCTCCGGCCGGGTCCGCTACGGGGACGCCGGGCACGGGCTCGCGGTCGTCCGCCGGGCCGACGGGGCGGTCCGCCGCCTGGCCGGGGAGGACCTGCCGCTGGGCATCGACGCGGACCAGACCTGGACCGAGCACGAGGTCACCCTCGATCCGGGCGACACGCTCTTCGTGTTCAGCGACGGGCTGTTCGACGTCCTGGGCGGCACGCGGGAGGCGCTCGACCAGGTCGACGCGCTGGTCGGCGCCCACCCCGGACCGCAGGACCTGCTGGTGCACGTCCGGGCCCTCGCGGCGGCGTCCGGTCCGCTCGACGACGTGACCGCGGTCGCCGTCCGCCGGTGCGCTGCGCCGTGAGCCGGCACCGCCGCACGGCCTGGACCGGGCCCGGGGACGCCTCGGCGCGCCCCCTGCCCGGCGGCGACCTCCCCACCTCCCTGTCGCCGCGGGTGCCCCTGACGCCACGGCTGTTCGGGCTGCGGGTGCTCGTGCTCGTCACCGCGGTGCTCGGCGTGAACTACATCGCGTGGCGGTGGCTGGAGTCGGTCAACTGGTCGGCCTGGTGGATCGCCGTCCCGCTGATCCTGGCCGAGACGTACAGCCTGGTGGACTCCCTGCTGTTCGGGCTGACCATGTGGCGACTGCGGCGCCGCGGTGAACCCCCACCGCCACCGGAGGGCGCGACGGTCGATGTCTTCATCACCACCTACAACGAGCCGATCGACCTCGTGATGACCACCGCCGAGGCAGCGCTGCGCATCCGCCACCCGCACCGCACGTGGATCCTCGACGACGGGGCCCGACCGGAGTTGCAGGCCCGCGCCGAAGCCGCGGGTATCGGCGTCGTCACCCGCTCACGGGACTGGGCCGACCGCCCCCGGCACGCCAAGGCCGGCAACCTGAACAACGCCCTGATGTCCACCGACGGCGAGTTCATCCTGATCCTGGATGCCGACCAGGTCCCCGACCCGGCGATCCTCGACCGCACGCTGGGGTACTTCCGCGACCCGCAGACGGCGCTCGTGCAGACCCCCCAGGTGTTCGTCAAAGTGCCCGGCGACGACCCGCTGGGCAGCCAGGCCCCGCTGTTCTACGGTCCCATCCAGCAGGGCAAGGACGGCTGGAACGCCGCCTTCTTCTGCGGCTCGAACGCCGTCCTGCGCCGCGAGGCGCTCATGCAGCTCGGCGTCTCCCGGTACGTCACCGAGGTCGAGGTCGCCGTCCAACAGGCGCTGCGGACCGCCGACCGGGTACTCGCCCGGGCCCGCCGGGGGCTCGACGCGGATCGGGTCGACGCCCGCGAGGCCCTGGCCCGCGTGGAGGCCGCGGTCACGCAGGCCCGGGCGGAGCTGCGGGGCGGGGAGGCGCTCGCCGACATCACCTACCGCTTCCAGCAGCGGGTGGAGGAGGCCGCGCACGGCGTCGTCAGCTCCGACGTCGCCGCGCTCGAGGCCGACCTCGCCACCATCGCCGAGATCGCCGGCGAGCTCGGCGAGAGCGGGCTGGCGGAGGTGGACCGCGCGGCCCTGGGCCGGCTCGCAGCCCGGGACTGGTCGCCGCTGGGCGCCATCGAGACCGTGCGCACCCTCGTCCGGTCGGTGGACGTCGACCGGGACGACGAGGCCCAGCCGGTGATGCCCCTGGCGACGATCTCCGTCACCGAGGACATGGCGACCTGCATGCGCCTGCACGGCCTGGGCTGGCGCACCGTCTACCACCACGAGACGCTCGCCCTGGGCCTCGCGCCGGAGGACCTCGGCACGATGCTCACCCAACGGCTGCGGTGGGCGCAGGGCACCGTGCAGGTCATGCTGCGGGAGAACCCGCTGGCGCAGCGGGGGCTGACCCTCGCCCAGCGGCTCATGTACTGGGCGACCATGTGGAGTTACCTGTCCGGTTTCGCGGCGGTCGTGTACTTCGCCGCGCCGGTCGTGTTCCTGGTCAGCGGCGTCCTGCCGGTGCAGGCGCTGTCGGCCGACTTCTTCCTCCGGCTGGTGCCCTTCCTCGTGGTCAACCAGGTGCTGTTCTGGGTGATCGGCCGGAGGAAGCGCACGTGGCGGGGGCAGCAGTACTCACTGGCGCTCTTCCCCGTCTGGATCCGGTCGGTGACCTCAGCCGTCGGCAACGTCGTGTTCGGCCGCAGCCTCGCCTTCGCCGTCACCCCGAAGGAACGGCAGTCGGTGGACCGGAGGCCCTGGCACCTCGTGCGCCCGCAACTGGCCGTGGTCGCCCTGCTCGTCGTCGCCTCGGCCGTCGGTCTGGTACGCATGCTGACCGGCGCCGCCGACGAGCTCGGCACCGTCGTCAACCTGGTGTGGGTCGTCTTCGACCTCGCCGTCCTCAGTGTGGTCGTCAAGGCGGTCCGCTACCGCGGGCCGGATGCGGAGGCCGTCGCATGACCCGTTTCGAGACCGAGACCACCGAGTACGGGGTCGGCGTCGTCCGCCCCGTCGGCCGACTCAACATGGTGTCGGCCCCGCAGCTGCGCGAGGTCGTCTCCGGGCTGGTCAGCACCGGCACGGCCCGAGTGGTCGTCGACCTGTCCGCGACGGAGTCGATGGACTCCTCCGGCCTCGGCGCGCTGATCGCGGGGCTCAAGACCGCCCGGCAGGCCGGCGGCGACCTGCGCCTCGCCGGCGTCGGCCCCCAGGTGCAGGCGGTCCTCGACCTCACCAACCTGGGCCGTGTGCTGCGTCCGCGAGCCGACGTGGCCTCGGCCTTCGCCGGCGACTGAGGTGCCCGGCGGATCGGAGCCCGTCCTGCGGGCCTCGGCGGAGCCCGAGGTCGTCGACCGGGTGCACGCGCTGCTCGAGGAGCTGTGGGAAGCGTGGCCGGAGGTGGGCGAGGTGGACCGCATCCGCTTCGGCACGGCGGTCGCCGAGCTGGTCGCCAACGTCGTGCAGCACGCGGGCGCGACGACGGTGGAGCTGCGCCTCGACGGCTCACCCGGGGAGGTCGCTGCCCACCTGACCGACGACGGGCAGCCCCTCCCCCCGGGGGCGCTCGAGGCCGGCTGGCCGGACGACGACGCCGAGGACGGCCGCGGCCTGGCCATGGCCCGGGCTGCGTCGTCCGCGCTGTCCTACCGGCGTGACGGCGCGACCAACCGATGGACCGTCGTCGTCCGCCCGGACCGCGCAGGCTGACCGGCGGCCCCGCCTCAGATCAGGCCGTGCGCATGCACCGCCTCGGCGACGTCGAGGAAGCCCGCCACGTTGGCGCCCAGCACCAGGTCACCGGGGGCGCCGTACTCCTCGGCCGTGGCGTGGCAGCGGGCGTGGATGGCCCGCATGATCTCCTCCAGCCGCGCCTCGCTGTGCTCGAAGGTCCAGCGGTCGCGTGAGGCGTTCTGCTGCATCTCCAGCGCGGAGGTCGCCACGCCGCCGGCGTTCGCGGCCTTGCCCGGCGCGAAGGCCACGCCGGCCTCCTTGAGCACGCGGACGGCGTCCGGCGTGGTCGGCATGTTGGCGCCCTCGACGACGTACCGGCAGCCGTTGCGGGCCAGGACCGCGGCCTCCTCGGCGTCGAGCTCGTTCTGCGTCGCGCTCGGCATGGCCACCTCGCACGGCACGTCCCAGACGCTGCCGCCGGCCACGAAGGACGCCGACGGCCGCCGCTCGGCGTAGACCTCGATCCGCGCCCGCTCGACCTCCTTGACCTGCTTGAGCAGGTCGAGGTCGATGCCACCCTGGTCGACGACGTAGCCGCTGGAGTCCGAGCAGGCGACGACGCTGCCGCCGAGCTGGTGCACCTTCTCGATGCCGTAGACGGCGACGTTCCCCGAGCCGCTCACGACCACGCGACGGCCGTCGAAGGACTCGCCGCGGGCCTGCATCATCGAGTCGGCGAAGAAGGCCGCGCCGTAGCCGGTGGCCTCGGTGCGGACCAGCGCGCCGCCCCAGCCCAGGCCCTTGCCGGTGAGGACGCCGGACTCGTAGCGGTTGGTGATCCGCTTGTACTGGCCGAAGAGGTAGCCGATCTCGCGCGCTCCCACGCCGATGTCACCGGCCGGGACGTCGGTGTACTCGCCGAGGTGCCGGTAGAGCTCGGTCATGAACGACTGGCAGAAGCGCATGACCTCGGCGTCGGAGCGGCCCTTGGGGTCGAAGTCGGACCCGCCCTTGCCCCCGCCGATCGGCATGCCGGTCAGCGCGTTCTTGAAGATCTGCTCGAAGCCCAGGAACTTGACGATGCCCAGGTTGACCGAGGGGTGGAACCGCAGGCCGCCCTTGTAGGGGCCGAGGGCGGAGTTGAACTCGACGCGGAAGCCCCGGTTGATCTGCACCTCGCCGCTGTCGTCCTGCCACGGCACCCGGAAGATGATCTGCCGCTCGGGCTCGCAGATCCGCTGGACGGTCTTCATCTCGGTGTACTCGCTGTGCCGGTCCAGCACCACGGCCAGCGACTCGAGGACCTCGCGGACCGCCTGGTGGAACTCCGTCTCCCCCGGGTTGCGCCGGAGGACCTCCTCGTAGATGCCCTGCACCGTCGCGGGAACCTGGTCGCCCACCGTGCGCTCCTCGGATCGTCGGTCGCTGGTCCGGGCCGACGGTACGGCGGGCGTCCCCACCCCCGACGAGCCGGGCGGGGCGGTGGTCAGACTGGCGGCGTGGACCCCGACTTCGAGGCGTTGCGCACCGCCTGCGACCGCGCCCTGAACCTGCACGGGCCGGTGCGTGCGGCCGACCTGCTGGCCACGATCCCGGCCGGCACCGCCGTCGACCGCTACGGCAGCGGCGGCGTCGTGGCGGAGCTGGAGGCGGAGGTCGCCGGGCTCCTCGGCATGCCCGCCGCGGTGTACCTGCCCAGCGGCACGATGGCCCAGCAGGCCGTGCTGCGGGTGCACGCCGACCGGCGCGGCCGGCGCACCGTCGTCGCGCACCCGCAGTGCCACCTGTTCACCGGCGAGGGCGGCGCCGTGGAACGCCTCCAGGGGCTCGTCGGGCGCCCGGCCGGGGACCGGCACCGGCTGCTCACCCGAGCGGACCTGGACGGGGTGGCCGAGCTCCCGGCCGCGCTGGTCGTCGAGCTCCCGCAGCGGGAGATCGGCGGCCTGCTCCCGGCCTGGGACGACGTCGCGGCGCAGGTCGCGTGGGCCCGCGAGCGGGGCGCGGCGGCGCACCTGGACGGCGCCCGGCTGTGGGAGGCCGCCGCCGGCTACGGCCGGCCGCCGGCGGAGGTCGCCGCCCTCTTCGACACCGTGTACGTCAGCTTCTACAAGGGGATCGGCGCGCTCCCGGGCTGCTGCCTGGCCGGTCCCGAGGACGTCGTCGCGGAGGTCCGCGAGTGGCGGCACCGCATGGGCGGCACCCTGTTCGGGCTGTGGCCGGGCGCGGCGTCGGCGCTGAGCTGCCTGCGCGTGCGGCTGCCGCGCTTCCCGGCCTACCTCGAGCGGGCCCGGGAGGTGGCCGCCGCCGTGCGCGAGCTGCCCGGGGTGCGCGTCGTCCCCGACCCGCCGCAGACGCCGCTGCTGCACCTGCTGCTGGCGACCACGCCCGAGGCCTTCGCCGCCTCGGCGCGGGCCCTCGCCGAGGGGGGCCTGTGGACCTGGGCCGAGCCGGCGACGACCGGGGACCCCGGCGTGCTGCGGGTGGAGCTCTCCGTCGGCGACGCCACGGTGGCGCTGCCGGTCGAGGAGGTGCGCGCCGCGGTCGCCGCGCTGGCCGGCGGCTGAGGGGCGCCCCGCGCGGGGAGGTCCTAGTCGGCGGCGTCCCCGGGGGTGTGTCCGGCGGCGGGCAGCCGGCCACGGACGACCGGCCGCACCCGGCGGGCCGAGGGCAGCCGCTCGCTGTAGGACAGCGCGTTGCCGCGGATGTGCAGCAGGTCGTCGTCGGTCGCCTGCCGGACCACCTTCGCCGGCACCCCGGCAATCACCGACCCGGGCGGGAACTGCTTGCCCTGGGTGACCACGGCGCCGGCCGCGACGATCGAGCCGGAGCCGATGTGGGCGCCGTTCATCACGATGCTGCCCATCCCGACCAGCACGTCGTCGTCGACGCGGGCGCCGTGCAGGACCACCCGGTGCCCCACGGTGACCCCCGCCCCGACCACGAGCGGGAAGCCGGGGTCGGAGTGCAGCGTGCTGCCGTCCTGCACGTTCGAGCCGGCGCCGATCTCGATGACCTCGGCGTCGGCCCGCAGGACCGCGCCGTACCAGACGCTCGACTGCGGGCCGAGCGTCACCGCCCCGACGACGACCGCGGTGGGGGCGACGAAGGCCTCCGGGTCGATCTGCGGTGCGCCGAACTCGAGTTCTCCGATGTAGTTCTCCGCCACCCGCCCACCCCAGCACAGCGCCGTCGGCAGCGCACCCGTCCGCGCGCCCCCGGCGGTGTCCGACGCGTCGGGCAGACTCGCCGCCGACACCGCCGTCCCCTGGAGTCCCCCATGCCGCTCGCCCTGCCGCCGCTGCCCACGTCGATCGTCGGGAGCCTCCCGCAGCCGGAGTGGCTGGTCGACCACGCGAAGCTGGCCGGGCAGTTCCCGCCCCGCGTGCGGGCCCGCGAGATCTGGCGGGTCGCACCGGACCTGCTCGCCGGCGCGCAGGACGACGCCACCCTGCTGGCCATCCGGTCGCAGGAGGAGGCGGGCCTGGACATCGTCACCGACGGTGAGATCCGCCGCGAGTCCTACTCCAACCACTTCGCCACGGCGCTCGACGGCGTCGACGTCGACTCCCCGGGCAGCGTGCTCAACCGCTCCGGCAAGCCGATCCCGGTGCCGCGGGTCATCGGCCCGGTGACCCGGCCGCGCGCCATCCAGGCCGACGACGTGCGGTTCCTGCGGGCGCACACCGACCGCGCCGTGAAGATCACCGTCCCGGGCCCGTTCACGATGGCCCAGCAGTCGCAGGACGACCACTACGGCGACGACCGGGCGCTGGCCCTGGCCTACGCCGACGTCGTCCGCGCCGAGATCGCCGACCTCTTCGCCGCCGGGGCCGACGTCGTGCAGATCGACGAGCCCTGGCTGCAGGCGCGGCCGGAGGTGGCCCGCCGCTACGGCGCCGAGGCGGTGACCAGGGCGGTGGAGGGCGCCCCCGGCCCGGTCCACCTGCACCTGTGCTTCGGCTACGCCGCGATGGTCTCCGAGCGGCCCGAGGGCTACTCGTTCCTGCCCGAGCTGGCCGACACCCCCGTGGACACCGTCGCGGTGGAGACGGCGCAGTCCCACCTGGACCCGTCCCAGCTGCGGCCGCTGCGCGGCAAGGGCATCGCGCTGGGCGTCCTGGACCTCTCCACCCCCGAGGTGGAGACGCCGCAGGTGGTCGCCGACCGCGTGCGCCGGGCGCTGGACGAGGTGGACGTCGAGCGCCTGGTGCTCACCAGCGACTGCGGCCTGAAGTACCTGCCCCGGGAGTCGGCCGCGGGCAAGATGCGCTCGCTGGCGCAGGCCGCGGCGGTCCTGCGGGAGGAGCTGCGGTGAGCGAGGGCACCGCGCCCCTGCCGAGCGACCTGCCCGTGCTGTCCTTCCCGGACCAGGCGGCCCTCGAGGCCTGGCTCGCCGCGGAGGGGGACACCGCGCCGGGGATCTACGTGCGGCTGGCGAAGAAGGGCTCGGGGATCGCCTCGGTGACCTACGCCGAGCTGGTGGAGAGCTGCCTCTGCTCCGGCTGGATCGACGGGCGCTCCAACCGGCTGGACGAGGCGACCTACCTGCAGCGCATCACGCCCCGGCGGCCCCGCAGCGTGTGGTCGCAGAAGAACGTCGCCGCCGTCGGCCGGCTGGTGGAGGCCGGTCGGATGCGTCCGGCCGGGATGGCCGCGGTCGAGGCCGCGCAGGCCGACGGGCGGTGGGAGCGCGCCTACCCCGGCAGCGCGGACATGGCGGTGCCCGACGACCTCGTCGCGGCACTGGCCGCCGTGCCGGGCGCGACGGAGGCGTTCGCCGCGCTCGGCGGCGCCGAGCGCTACGCCGTCCTCTGGCGGGTGCACAACGCCGCGACGCCGGAGACCCGCGCGCGGCGGATCGCCGCCGCTGTCGCGTCCCTGCCCGCGGAGGACTAGAGGATGCGGCGTGCGCCGGCGTAGCCGCGCATGTCGACGGTGGTGACGGCGACCGGCTGGCCGAACGTCCGCGCGTGCACCATCTGGCCGTTGCCGATGTAGATGCCCACGTGGCTGACCGGCGAGTAGAAGTAGACGATGTCGCCGGGCTGGAGCTCCCCGCGGGACACCGCCACGCCCATGCCCGCCTGCGCGCGGCTGGAGTGCGGAAGCGAGACGCCCGCGGCGGCGTAGGCGAACTGGGTCAGCCCGGAGCAGTCGTAGCCGTTGGGCCCGGAGGCGCCCCACACGTAGGGGTCGCCGAGCTGGGAGAGGGCGGCCTCGACGACCGCACCGGCGGCCTCCGACGGCGCCCGCGCGACGACCTGGGCCACCGGCGGCGCCTCGAGCACCGGGCCGGCCAGCGTGGTGGTCACCACGGCCCGCTCGGCGGCCGAGAGCCGGGCGAAGTCGGCCTCGTACTGGTCGACGCGGGCCTGCACCTCGGCCTGCTGCTGCTGGAGGGTGGCGAGCGCCGCCTCGGCCTCCGCCGCGGCGGCCTCGGCCTGCGTCCGGGCGGCCGACGCCTGCTCGCGGGCCGCGGACACCGCGACGAGCACGCTGTCGGTGTGCTCGGCGATCATGTCCAGCGTCGTCATCTGCTGGATGAAGTCCTCGGCGGAGTCGCTGGTGAGGAAGGCGGCCACGCCGGACGTGCTGCCGCTGGTGAAGCCCGTCTGCACGATGGCGACCAGCTGCGGCTCGAAGCGGGCGACCTCGGCGTCAGCGGCCTCCGCGGCGACACGCGCGTCGGCGGCGGCCTGCTGCAGCTCGGTGACGGTCAGCTCGGCCTGGTGGACCTGCTCGTCGAGCTGGGTGAGCTCCTGGCCGGTCTGCGCGACCAGGTCGGCCGCCTCGTCGGCGGTGGTCGGCGCGGCCGTGGCGGTCGTCGGTCCCAGCACCACGGCGACGGCTGCGGCGGCCGCGAGCACGGCACCGGCCCACCGGCGGCTCGTCGTCCGATTGCGCTGCATCGTCAGCTCCTCGTGTGCTCCGCGCCCCGCCCGGGGAGAGGCGGTTCCTGCGCGTCTGTACGCACGGTAAGGACGACGTGTCGACACGTGAGGAGGGCACGCGGGGTCCGGAGCGGCCTGCCGACCCCGTTCGTCACACCCGTCCCGGCAGGCGACGGGCGCCGCAGCGGCCCCGGTCCGACGGCAGTGTCCGACGGCAGGGTCCGGCCGCGGGTCGGCGAGGGCTGGGGGCGGAGAGGTCCTCGATCAGCGCCAGAGGTCGCGGGCGTGGTGGGCGGCGCCGTCGGAGGCACGGCGGTCGGGCGCCAGCGGGACGAGGAGGTCGGCGACCGCGCCGGTGACGAAGGAGTAGACGGCCTTGCCCCCGACGTCGACGATCCGGTCCTGCCGTGACCAGGTCCACGGCGGGGAGCCGACGCCGGTGGCGTTCTCCAGCGTCTGGTCGGTGGCCAGCCGGACCGAGGTGTGCCAGGCCGAGGCCCGCCAGCCGCGCAGGCCGGTGGCCGACCACACGCCCCGCAGGGCGCCGACGAGCGCGCCGGTGCCCCAGTGCATGAGGTGGTTGCGCACCGGTGGACGGGCCCGCTCGGGCAGCCGCCTGCCGGTGGTCAACGCGGTGAGGGTGCGGCCGGGCACGTAGCTGTCCGGCCGGTGCGTCACCTGCTGCTCGATCTTCTCGCTCAGCGTCATCGCCGCCGTGCCGGCCAGCCCGGCCAGTGCCCCTCGCAGTGCAGCGCGTCCCAGCATGCGGAGGCCCTACCCGGTGGGAGGTCTGCGCCAACCGGCAGGCCGGCCCCGCTGCAGGAGCCCGCGTCGAGCCTGCGGAGGGTGGGGGGCAGCGGGTCCGTCAACCGGCGAGGGGCTCCTGGGCGTCCAGGGCGGAGAGCTGGTCGAAGTCGCGCAGGACGGCGCACAGCTCCTCGGCGGTCCACGCCTCGCAGCAGTCGCAGCCGCCCTCGCGGTAGCTGACCAGGCCGAGCCGGCCGGCCGCCTGGTCCTCGTCGATCGCCAGGTGTCCGGCCGACGGGTGGCGGTGGCAGGCGCAGGCCGAGGCGCACAGGCCCAGCCCCCACCCCGAGACGACGACGGTGCGGCCGTCGTCCCACACCTGACCGACCTGGAAGACCGACGGCTTCAGCGTCCTGCTCATCGGGATGGCTCCCCTCGACAGCCCCGTCGTGGGGCCCGTGCTGGTGCGGAGAAAAAAATATCCCCGTGACGTGTTTAGACGGCACCCCCGCGCGGTACCTGAAGTGCTTTTCGCCCGCAGCGTCGCACCGGTCCCAGCAGTCACACCAGAGCCGCCGGCGCCCCGTCTGTCCCCGGCAGGGGCCGTCAGCTGGCCGGCGACACCGAGCTCATGTGGAAGTCCGGCACCCGCACCGCCGGCATCGCCGCCCGCGTGAACCAGTCGTTCCACTCCCGGGGCAGCGTGCGCTCCGTGCGCGAGGCCTGCGTGATCCGGCCGAGCAGGTCCACCGGGGACTCGTTGAACCGGAAGTTGTTGACCGCACCGGTGACCTCGCCGCCCTCGACGAGGAAGACGCCGTCGCGGGTGAGCCCGGTGAGCAGCAGCGTCTGCGGGTCGACCTCGCGGATGTACCAGAGCGTCGTCAGCAGCAGGCCCCGCTCGGTGGACTCGACCATGTCCTCGAGGGCCACCGAGGCGTTCGGGTCCTCGAGGACGAGGTTGTCGACCGCCGCGGTGGCCGGCGAGGTGGTCCTCAGCGCCCACGCCCGCGGGCGGACCAGGTTGGTCAGCACGCCGTCGCGGATCCAGTCGACCGCGGGCACGGCCATGCCGTTGTCGAACACCGACGCCGCCGCCGACGAACCGCCCACCACCTGGAACGGCGTGGTCTCCAGCCCCGGGGCGTGCGGGTCGCTGCGCAGCGTCAGCGGCAGCGCCGCCAGCCGCTCGCCGATCCGGCTCCCGCCGCCGGGCTTGGCGTAGACGTTGCGGCCCTCGTCGGCGTCGCGCGCCTCCATCGTCCAGTAGGCGTAGATCATCAGGTCGCTGACCGCCGACGGCGGCAGCAGCGTCTCGTAGCGGCCGGCCGGCAGATCGATCCGCCGCCGCGACCAGGCGAGCTTGCGCTCGACCTCGGCGGCCAGCCCGGCCACCGAGACGTCGAGGAAGTCCCGGGTGCCCACGCCGGCCCACACCGACCGGCTGAAGTCGGTGCTCTTGCCGTTGAGCTCGACGCGGCCGGTGGGCTGGTCGTGCCGCAGCCGCAGCCCGGTGGAGGTGCCGAGGTAGGTGGTCGACAGGGAGTGCTCCGCGTAGCCGAACAGCAGGTCGCCGCGGTCGCGGGCGTCACCGAACGCGGCACCCAGCGCGGGTGCGAACTCCTCGAAGACGCTGATCGAGGTCTCGGCCGGGTCGGCGTCCCAGTCGCCGGTCACCGGCGGCGGGTCCGACACGAGCGGGACGGCGTCCTCGGCGGGGCCGGCGTCGCGCGCGGCCTGCTCGCTGGCCGCGACGAGCTCGGCGATGTCCGGCGAGCCCGACCGGGCGACCGTGCCCGCGGCCATCCCCGCCCCGCCGTCGACGAAGGAGATGACGACCACCTGACGCGAGCGCATGGCGCCGTTGGTCGTCAGGCTGTTGCTCGCCCAGCGGAGGTTGGCCTCCGAGCTGTCGACGACGTAGGTGACCTGCCCGTCGGCGGTCGAGGCGGCCAGCGCCTGCTCGACGAGCTCCTGCGCGCGGTGGTGGGTCACCGTCCGCCCTCCTGCACCGTGTTGAGGATGGACACGCCCTCGAACAGCGCCGAGGGGCAGCCGTGGCTGACCGGGGCGACCTGGCCGGGCTGGGCCTTGCCGCAGTTGAGCGCGCCGCCGAGGACGTAGGTCTGCTCGCCGCCGAGCGCGCGCATCGAGCCCCAGAAGTCCGTCGTCGTCGCCTGGTAGGCGACGTCGCGCAGCTGCCCGGCCAGCCGGCCGCCCTCGATCCGGTAGAAGCGCTGGCCGGTGAACTGGAAGTTGTACCGCTGCATGTCGATCGACCAGCTCTTGTCGCCGACGACGTAGATGCCGCGGTCGACGCCGGCGATCAGCTCCTCGGTGGAGGGCCCGCCCGCGGCCGGCTGCAGCGAGACGTTGGCCATGCGCTGCACCGGCACGTGCTGGGGCGAGTCGGCGAAGGCGCAGCCGTTGGACCGCTCCATGCCGCGCAGCCGCGCCATGTTCCGGTCGACCTGGTACCCGACGAGGACGCCGTCGCGGACGATGTCCCACCGCTGGGCCTCGACGCCCTCGTCGTCCCACCCGACCGACGCCAGCCCGTGGACGGCGGTGCGGTCGCCCGTGACGTGCATGAGGTCGGAGCCGTAGCGCAGGCTGCCGAGCTTGTCGACGGTGGCGAACGAGGTGCCGGCGTACGCGGCCTCGTAGCCCAGCGCCCGGTCCAGCTCGGTGGCGTGGCCGACCGACTCGTGGATGGTGAGCCAGAGGTTGGAGGGGTCGACGACCAGGTCGTAGCGGCCGGCCTCGACGCTGGGGGCCTTGGTCTTCTCGCGCAGCAGCTCGGGGATCTCGGCCAGCTCGCGGTCCCAGTCCCAGTGGCCCCCGGTGAGGTACTCCCAGCCGCGGCCGGCCGGCGGGGCCAGGGTGCGCATGCTCTCGAAGGCACCGGTGGCCCGGTCGACCGTCGAGGCGGTGAAGGCGGGGTGGATGCGCACCCGCTGCTGACGGGTGCGGGTGCCGGCGGTGTCGGCGTAGTACTTCTGCTCCTTGACCGCGGTGCAGCCCGACTGCACGTGCTCGACGCCGTCGGCGGCCATCAGCCGCTCGGAGAGCTCGGTCAGCAGCGCCGTCTTCTCGGCGTCGGGCACCTCGAACGGGTCCACGTCGTGGTCGGAGACCCAGACCGCGTCGGGGTACACCGGCTCGGGCGCCAGCTCCACGCGGTCGCTGCTCAGGGCCGCGGACACGCGGGCGACCGCGATGGCCTCCTCCGCCAGCCGCACGGCCTCGGCCGCGGTGAGGACGACGCCCGCGGCGAAGCCCCAGGTGCCCTCGTGCACCACGCGGACGGCCAGCCCGAGGTCCTCGCCGTCGGCCAGGCTCTCCAGCCGGGCGTCGCGCAGGCTGATCGACTGGGTGCGGATGCGCTCCACCCGGATGTCGGCGTGCTGGCAGCCGAGGTCGACCGCGCGGGTCAGCGCCGCCTCGGTGAGCGCGGAGAGCGGGAGGGCGAGGAAGGACGCGTCGACGTCGCGGGGTCCGGCCACGGCCCCTGTCTACCAGCCGGGGGTGATGCCGAGATCTGCACACTCGTCGGCATCAGGCGCTGATGGTGACGAGTGTGCAGATCTCGTCGAGGGGGCCTTCATCAGCCGAGCTCGCCGTCGACCCAGCACCACCGCCAGGCCTCCCCGGGCTCGGCGCTGACGACGACGGGGTGCCCCTCATCGCCGAAGTGGGCCCGCGAGTGGCGGCGGGGCGAGGAGTCGCAGCAGCCCACGTGGCCGCAGGTCAGGCAGGTGCGCAGGTGCACCCACGTCGTCCCCTCGACCAGGCAGTCCTGGCAGGCCGAGGCGGGGTGGGACTCCCCCAACGGCGCCGAGCGCAGGTGCTCGCAGCGCGGCTGCTCGGGCCGCGGGACCAGGTCCCGGTCCCGCTCCAGCGCGTCGAGCTCCTCCTGGCGGTCGAGCAGGGACTCCTCGACGTCGATGGCGGCCAGCGCCGCCGCCAGCACCTCGCCGGGCGCGCGGCCCTCGTCCCGCGCCCGCACGATCACGTCGCGCTCGGCGGCGAGCATCTCCATCCGCAGCCGGCAGTACGTGGCCGACGGGGTGTCCTGGTCGGCCAGCGGCCGGCCCAGGCGTTCCCACGCCGCGTGCGAGCGCGCCTCGGACCGGTCCCGCAGCCGCTCCACGACACCCGCGGGCTCGCCCCCGGTGACGAGCTCCTCCAGCCGCCGCAGCCCGGCGGCGCTGGCGGCGTCCCCGAGCTCGGCGGCCCGGAGCGCGTCCTCGGCCGGGTCCGGCGGTGGCAGGCCGACCCGGCGCACCAGCCACGGCAGCGTGGAGCCCTGGATCAGCAGGGTGCCGACGACGACGGTGAAGGCCGCGAGCAGCAGGACGTCGCGCTCGGGCAGGTCCTCGGGGATGAGCTGCGCCGCGGCCAGGGTCACCACGCCACGCATGCCGGCCCAGGAGACGAGCCCGGCCACCGGGCTGCTCCAGGCCTGGCGTCGCATGCCGGGAGAGCCCGCGCGCAGGATCGCCGCCGTCCCGAAGACGAAGACGAACCGGGCGACGACGGTCGCGACCAGGGCGCCGAGGCAGACGACGGCCACCCGCCCGGCGCCCACCCCGCTCTCCTGGAGCCCGGAGAGCAGCCCGGGCAGCTGCATGCCGATGACCAGGAACACCGCGTTCTCCAGCACGAACGCGACGGTGCGCCAGGTGATCGCCTCGGTCACCCGCGCGGACGCCGTCTGCACCCGTGGCGACAGGTGCGCCAGCGCCAGCCCGGCGACGACCGTGGCCAGCACGCCCGAGGCGTGCACCTCCTCGGCCGGCAAGAAGGCCAGGTACGGCGCCACGAAGGACACCAGGGTGTCCAGCACCGGGTCGCGGAGCCGGGCCCGGAGGACCGCGAGCAGCGCGGCGACCACCCCGCCGATCAGCACCGCACCGACGACCGCCCAGACGAACTCGCCGGCCACCTCGGGCGCCGAGGGGGCGGTGGTCAGCGCGGACACCGCCACGGTCAGCGCGATCAGCGCCGCGGCGTCGTTGACGAGGCTCTCGTGCTCGAGCAGGGTCGCCACCCGCCGGGGCAGGCCCAGCCGCCGGCCGACCGCCGCGGCCGCGATCGCGTCGGGCGGCGCGACCACCGCGCCCAGGGCCAGCGCCGCGGCGAGGGCCACGCCGGGCAGCAGCAGCCAGGTGACCCACCCGACGACGACGGTCGTGAACACGACGAGCACCACCGACATCGAGACGATGCTCAGCTTGTTGTGCTTGAAGTCGAACAGCGACGTCCGCGCGGTGGTCGCGTAGAGCAGCGGCGGGAGGACCCCGTACAGCACGACGTCGGCCTCGAGCTTGACGTCGGGGACGCCGGGCAGGAACGACGCGGCCGCGCCCACCACGACGAGCACCAGCGGCGTCGGCAGACCGCTGCGGTCGCACAGCCACGCCACGACGCCGACGGCGATCACGATGCCCACCAGCACGGCGGCGACCTCCACGCGTGCTCTCCTCTCCGCGTCGACGTGCCGCCCCGTCCCCGCGGGACGAGGCGGCACGGTCCTGGCACAGCCTGCCTGGCCAAGTCCCGGCGCGGGCGGCCCATTCCCGGCCGGCGGTCGCGGTCAGCCGTCCAGCAGGGTCCACATGGTCGTGATCAGTCCGTCCTCGACGAGCGCGACGTCGGTCCCGGTGGCCACCGGCGGCTGTCCGGCCGGACCGAGGGCCCAGCTCGCGACGCCGAGACCGGCGCTCGCCTGCACCGGCCGGCGCAGGGCGAAGGGCAGGCCGCCGGTCCCCGCGAGCAGCTCGGCGACCTTGGCGGCGAAGGCCTCGCGGCCGGTGACGGTCCCCTCCGGGTCGTGGAAGACGACGTCCGGGGCGTACGTCGCCGCGATGAGCTCGGCCCGCCGGTCGGCGTCGGCCTCGTTGAAGACCTGCAGCACGCTGCGGGTGAGCACCTCGCTGACGGCGGTCATCAGTCGGTGCCCAGCACGCCGCGCAGGAACGAGATCCCCTGCGTGATGGCGGCCTCGGCGGCGTACGTGTGGCGCAGCGGGTTCAGCCCGACGAAGTCGTGGACGATCCCGCCGTAGCGCACCGCCGTCACCGGGACGCCGGCCGCACGCAGCTTGGCCGCGTACGCCTCGCCCTCGTCGCGGAGCACGTCGGCCTCGGCGACGACCACCAGCGCCTGCGGCAGCCCGGCGAGGTCCTCGGTCGTGGCGCGCAGCGGGGAGGCGGTGATCTCGGCCCGCTGCGCCTCGTCGGTCGTGTACTGGTCCCAGAACCCCCGCATGCCCTCGCGGGCGAGGAAGTAGCCCTCGGCGAACTGCTCGTAGGAGCCGGTGTCGAACGCGGCGTCCGTGACCGGGTAGAAGAGCAGTTGCCCGGCGAAGGACACCCCGCCCCGCTGCTTGGCCAGGATGGTGGCGACCGTGGCCATGTTCCCGCCGACCGAGTCGCCGGCGACGGCGATCCGGGTGGGGTCCAGCCGCTCGTCCGCGCCGTTCATCGAGATCCAGTCCGCGACCGCGTAGACCTGCTCGATCTGGGTCGGGTACCGCGCCTCGGGGGCGAGGTCGTAGTCGGGGAAGACGACGGCGGCCTGCGTGCCGACGGCGAGCTCGCGGACCAGCCGGTCGTGGGTCTGCGGGCCGCCGAAGACCCAGCCGAGGCCGTGCACGTAGAGGACCACCGGAAGGACGCCGGTCGCGCCGGCCGGGCGCACGATCCGCACCCGCACCGAGCCGGTCGGGCCGCCGGGCACGGTGATGTCCGCGACGTCGGCGGCCGGCAGCACCGGCGGCGGGTCGGACTGCACGCCGTCGACGATCCGCCGGCCCTCCTCGGGGGAGAGCTGGTACAGGAAGGGCGGCGTGGAGTTGGCATCGGCGAACGCCTGGGCGACGGGCTCCAGGACGGGCCGGACCGGTTCGGTGGCCATGACGGCTCCTCTCGACTCTGGTCGACTGCGGACGACGTGCCGGTGAGACTGGCGCCCGTCGACGAACAGGAAGTTACGTGACATGTCACGCAAGAAGAAACCTGGCGGAGTTCTTCCCGACCCCCCGCTGACGGCGGAGCAGCAGGAGACGTGGCTGGCCTACATGCGCGTCCACCTGCGGCTGGCCTACGAGATCAACCGGCAGCTGCAGACCGACAGCGACCTGAGCCTGGCCGACTACGACGTCCTCAACGCCCTCGGCGACTGCCCCGGCAACCGGATGCAGCTCACGGTCCTGGCCGCACGGATCGCCTGGGAGCGCAGCCGGCTGTCCCACCACCTGCAGCGGATGAGCGCCCGCGGGCTGGTCGAGCGGACCCCGTCCGAGGAGGACGGACGGGCGACCGACGCCGTCCTCACCGCGGCCGGCCGCGCGGCGCTCGACGCGGCCACCCCCGGACACGCGGCGCTGGTGGCCCGGATGTTCTTCGCCGGCCTGGACCCCGCGCTCGTGCCCGTGCTGCGGACCGCGCTGGAGCAGGTCCACGAGCAGGTGCTCGCCGAGGGCACCCTCCCGCACCCGGTGCCCCAGCACCGGCTGCCCGGGCTGTACCCCGGCTCCTGACGACGCCTGCGGTGTCCCGGCGGGCGGTTGCGGGTAGCCGCGCAGGCATGACCGCCGTCCCGCCCGCACCCACCGACGACGTCACGCTCACGTTCGGCGGCAACGCCACCACGCTGCTGCGGATCGGCGGGTTCACCCTGCTGACCGACCCGAACTTCCTCCGCCGGGGGCAGCGCGCCTACCTCGGCAAGGGGCTGTGGACCAAGCGGCTGACCGACCCGGCGCTGCTGCCCACGCAGCTGCCGGCGCTCGACGCGATCCTGCTGTCGCACCTGCACGCCGACCACTGGGACCGGATCGCCACGCGCACCCTCGACAAGGGCACGCCGGTCGTGACCACGCAGGAGGCGGCGGAGGCACTGGGCCGGCGGGGCTTCCGGCAGACGCTGGACCTCACGCCCTGGCAGCGGCACGAGATCACCCGCGACGGCGAGACGCTGCGGATCACCTCGGTGCCCGGCGAGCACGGGCCCGGCGTGCTGGCCAAGGTGCTGCCGCCGGTGATGGGGAGCGTGCTGGAGCTCGTCCGCGGCGGCGAGGTCAGCTGGCGGGCCTACATCAGCGGCGACACCATCTTCCGCCCGTACCTGGCCGAGGTGCTGCAGCGGTGCGGCCCGCTCGACGTCCTCATCCCACACCTCGGCGGCACCAAGGCGCTCGGCTTCACGGTGACGATGGACGGCCGCCAGGGCGCCGACCTGGTCGAGCTGCTGAAGCCGCCGGTGACCGTGCCGGTCCACTTCGACGACTACTCGCGGTTCGCCTCGCCGTTGGGCGACTTCGTCCGCGAGGTGGCCGAGCGGCGGGTGCCCGGCGAGCTGCGGCCCGTGACCCGCGGCGAGACGATCTCCCTGCGCCCGTAGCCGCCTGCCCCACGGACGCTGTGCGGCAGGTGGTCGTCCCGGCCCCCGGATGAGCACTCACCGCACAGTGCTCGTGGCCGCCGCCAGCCGGGACCGGTGGACCGCGGCGATCTCGGCGCGACAGGCGGCCGGCTCCCGGGTCAGCCTGCGGTAGCTGAACCGGAGGACGAGCCACCCCTGCGCCGCCAGGGCAGCGTCCCTGCGCAGGTCGCGCTCCCGCTGCTCGGCGCTGCCGTGGAAGGCCGCTCCGTCGAGCTCGACCGCGAGCCGCACCTCCGGCCAGGCCGCGTCGAGGGCGGCATGCCCCCGCGGCAGCCGGACCCGGTGCTGCCGCCGGCACGACGGCAGTCCCGGGACGTCGAGCACGTGCAGCAGCCCCCAGATCTCCAGCTCGCTCTGCGCGCCGGCCCCCAGCATGCCGAGCAGGTCGAACAGCGCCGCCCGCCCCGGCAGCTGCGGCCGGCGGGCCAGCTGCCGACGGAGGTCCCGCATGCCGGCCCGCCCGGTGCGGACGGCGGAGATCGCCGCAGCGCGCGTCACCTGCGCGCCGGCTGCGGTCCTCCCGGGCCCGTGCGCCACCCCCCACGCGTCGACCACGCTGCGGGCGGGCGGCGTGACCGGCACCCCGCTCCGCCGGACGGAGCACAGGTCGGTCACCCGGTGCACCCGCAGCCAGCTCACCGGAGCGGGCGCCCGGCGGTGGGCGGCGACGGACACGTGTACCCGCCCCGACACCGGCGCCAGGTCCCAGGTCACCAGCGCGGAGACGTGGCTCAGCACCCCGCCGGTCGAGAGGACGGCGGCCACGGCGCGGGTCCGCCACCGCCCGGCGTCCTCCGGGAGGACGACGACGTGCGGCAGCGGCCGGAGCAGCCGCCCCTCGCGCACCCACCGGGAGACGCTCGCCGGACTGGTCGCGGCGGCGAGGTCGCCGATCCGCATCGCGCCGTCGGGACCGAGCACGCCGCGCAGGTCGACCACCACGGAGGGCAGCGTCGGGCAGCCCGGCGCGCACGGGTCGGGTCCTCGGCCGCCCGTGGACGACGCCGCTCCCTGTGGACGGCGCGAGCACTGTGCGGTCAGTGTTCAGGAGGCGCGTCGAACGAGCACCCAGCGCACAGTGCCCGCGGACGCAGGGGCCGGGGTCAGGCGCCGGCGAGGCGGGCGGCCCGCTCGGCGACCTCGGTCCGCAGCGCCTCGGCGTCCACGGTGGTGCAGACGCCGTCGGCGACGACCTGCCGGCCGCCCACCCACACGTCCCGCACCAGCCGCGACGCCCCCGACCACACGAGGTGGGTGACCAGGTCGGCCACCTCCCCCACCGGCTCGAAGCCGAGGTCCCGGGTGTCGACGTGCACGAGGTCGGCGCGCCGGCCGACGGCGAGCTGGCCGAGGTCGGGGCGGCCGATCGCGTCGGCGGAGGCCCCGGTGGCCAGCCACAGGGCCTCGGCGGCGGTCAGCGCGGTCGCCGAGGACTCGCGCAGCCGGGCCAGCTGCGCGGCCAGGCGGGCGTCGGCGAGCAGGTCCAGCCCGTCGTTGGACGCCGGCCCGTCGGTGCCCAGGCCGACGCGGATGCCCCGGTCGAGCATGTCGCGCAGCCGGGCGACCCCGCTGGCGAGCTTGGCGTTGCTGGCCGGGCAGTGGCTGACCGCGACGTCGTACTCCCGCCACAGCTCGAGGTCGCCGTCGTCCAGGTGCACGCAGTGCGCGGCCAGCACCCGGCCGCCGAGCACGTCGTGGGAGGCGAGCAGCGCCGGTACCGACAGTCCGTGGGTGGCGAGCAGGTCCGCGCCCTCGGTGGCGGTCTCGGCGACGTGCAGGTGCAGCAGCATCCCGTGCTCGCGCGCGGCCTCGGCCGCCGTGCCGAGCAGCGGGAGCGGCACGGTGTAGGCCGCGTGCGGCCCCAGCCCGTACTCGACCGTGCCGTCGTCCGGCGCGCCGGCGGCCAGGTCCACCGCGGCGGCGAGCTGCTCCTCCAGCGGCGGCATGCCGGGCAGCGGCACCATCGGCGCGGCGATCAGGGCGCGGGCCCCGGTCCGGCCGACCGCCGTGGCGATCCGCTCCGCCTCGAAGTACATCTCCACGCTGGTGGTCACCCCGGCGCGCAGCATCTCCGCCGAGGCCGCCTCCATCGCGACCTCGACGTCGTCCGGGGTCAGCCGGGCCTCGCGCGGCCACATCACCTCGTGCAGCCAACGGTCCAGCGGCAGGCCCTCGCCCTGGCCGCGGAACAGCACCATCGGCGCGTGCGAGTGGGCGTTGACCATCCCCGGCATCAGCACCCCGGGGACGGCGACCACCTCGGCGTCGTCCGCCGGGGGCGCGTCGGCGGCCGGGCCCACCCAGGTGATCGTGCCGTCGGTGACGTCGACGACCGCGTCCGGGACGACGGTGCCGGACCGGTCCCCCACGACGACGGCCCGGGCGGTGAGTCGCTGGCGCATGGCGGCACGCTAGCCCCACGCGCCCCGCCGCACCGGCCGCCACCCGGGAGGGCGCCGTTACCGTGGAGGCCATGTCCTTCCTCGCCGCCGCCGCATCCGACGAGGGTGGGATCACCGCCTGGCTGCTCGACCTCGTCGACACGCTCGGACCGATCGGGGTGGGCTTCAGCATCCTGCTCGAGACGGTCATCCCACCGATCCCCAGCGAGGCGGTGCTCGGCGCGGCCGGGGTGCTCATCGACACCCCGCTGGACTTCTTCCTCGTCGTGTTCGCCGCCACGGTGGGCTCGGTCCTCGGGGCGGTCTTCTTCTACTACGTCGGCCGGGCGCTGGGCCCGCGCCGGTCGCACGCCTTCCTCGACCGGCTGCCGCTGGTGGAGACCGAGGACGTCGACAAGACCTTCGAGTGGTTCGAGCGGCACGGCCGGGCCGCGGTGTTCTTCGGCCGCATGGTGCCCATCGTGCGCAGCTTCATCTCGGTACCGGCCGGCGTCGTCCGCATGCCCTTCGGCCAGTTCCTGCTCTTCACCGCGGGCGGCAGCCTGATCTGGAACACGCTGCTGGTCACCCTCGGCTGGCTGGCCCGCGACTTCATCGAGGCGAACCTGCACTACCTGGACTACGTCGTCGTCGCCGTCGTCGTCGTCGCGGTGGCGTGGTTCGTGTACCGCAAGGCGTCCGGCAAGCTGCGCCGCCCGCGGACGGCGGGCCGCGACCTGCCGGCCGACGAGCGCGACCAGGCATGACCCGGCACCGCCCCGCGGTCGTCGCCCTCGACGTCAATGAGACGCTGCTGGACCTCGCGCCGCTGCGCGCCGGGCTGGTCGAGCTGGGCCGGCCGCCGGAACTGCTGGACACGCTGTTCGCCCGGACCCTGCTGACCGGGTTCGCGGCCGCGACGGCCGGCACGTGGTGCCGCTTCCGCGACGCGTTCGACGCCGCCCTCGCCCAGCTCACCGACCTCGCGGCGGCCGACCGGGCCCGGCTCGCCGACACCTTCCTCGAGCTCGGCCCGCACCCCGACGTCGAGCCCGCGCTGCGCCGACTGGTCGAGGCCGGCGTCCGGGTGGTCACCCTGTCGCACGGCTCCCCCGGCGTCGCCGAGGCCGGGCTGGGGCGCGGCGGCATCGCCCCGCTGGTCGAGCGGTCGCTGTCCAGCGAGGTCATCCGGGCCTGGAAGCCGGCCCGGGAGGTCTACCTGTGGGCCGCCGGCGTGTGCGGCGTCGAGCCGGGGCGGATGGCGCTGGTCGCCGCGCACGGCTGGGATGTGCACGGCGCCGTCCGGGCGGGGCTGACCGGCGTCTGGTTCTCACGCGCCGAGCGCACCTACCCGGCGGTCTACGACCCCGCGGCGCTGGTGGCGGCGGACCTGGGCGGGGCCGTGGACGCCGTGCTCGCCCTGCCCGCCCCGTGACCGCCGAGGTCCCCACCCCGCTGGGCCCGGCCCGGGTGCACGCCGACGAGCCGGCCGCCGTCCGCGGCACCCTGGTGCTCGGCCACGGCGCCGGGGGCGGGGTGGAGTCCGCCGACCTGCTCGCCGTCGCCCGCGACGCCGTCGAGGCCGGCTGGCGCGTCCTGCGCGTGGAGCAGCCGTGGCGGGTCGCCGGCCGGCGGATCGCGCCGGCGCCGCCGCGGCTGGACGAGGGCTGGACGGCGGTGCTGACCGCGCTGCGCGAGGAGGACCGGCTCCACGGTCCCGTGGTCTTCGGCGGGCGCAGCGCCGGGGCGCGGGTGGCCTGCCGGACCGCGGCCGCCCTCGGCGCGGACGGCGTCCTGGCGCTGGCGTTCCCGCTGCACCCGCCGGGCCGTCCCGAGCGCAGCCGCGCCGCGGAGGTGACGGCGGTGGAGGTGCCGCTCGTGGTCGTGCAGGGCGAGACCGACGCCTTCGGGGCACCGGCCGACGTCGCCGCCGCGCTGCAGGGCCGGGCCACCGCCTCGGTCTACGCGGTGCCCGGCGACCACTCGCTGAAGAAGAACCCCGACGTCGTGGCCGCGGCCGCGCTGGCCTGGCTGGACGAGGTCCACCCGAGACACTGACGCGGCCGCGGCCCGCGGGCTACCGGCGGCGGCGCCGCACGACGAGGCTGATCACGAGCAGCACCGCGGCCGCGCCGGCCAGGGGCTTGGCGTAGCGGGCCAGGGCCGCCCCGCCGGCGACCTCGAGCAGGTCGATCGGCTCGGGCTCGGCGACCGGCGGCTTCATGGTCGCCGGCGAGCTCTTCGCCGGCCCCCCGGTGGCCGGGCGCCCGGGCGGCGCGGTCGGGCCGGACGGCGGCGTGCTCGGGCGGGACGACGGCGTGCTCGGGCGGGACGGCGGCGTGCTGGCGCGGGTCGGGACGTCCGAGGCGCCCGGCATCCGGTCGGCCAGCGTGGCGTCCGGCGGGGGGCTGTCGGCCTCGACCTCGGGGCCGGGGACCGGGCCGTTGTCGGCGGCCGCCGGCGCGGTGTCCGCCGTGGCGGCGCCGCCGGTCGCGGCGGGAGCCGCAGGCGCGCTGTCGGTGGCGGCGGGAGCCATGTCCGTGGCCGCGGGCGCGGTGTCGGCCGCGGCGGGCGCGGTCTTCTTCGCCGGCGCCTTCTTCGCCGGCGTCGTCCCACCCCCGGCCGCCTCGGTCGCCGCGGCCGCGGTCTTCTTGGCCGCCGCACCGGCCTTGCGCGCGGTCTGCGCCACCGCGTTGTCGCCCGGGGTCTGCTCCACCGAGGCGGCGACCTCCTCGACGACGCCGCTCACGGTCGCCGCCGCCTTGCCCGCAGCGCTCTCGGCCCGCTCCGCGTCGCCCTGGGCGTCCCCCTCGCCGAGCTGGGCGGCGAGCTTGTCGGCGAACTGGCCGAGCAGCTTGTTGCCGACGTCGGTCATCACGCCGCGGCCGAACTGCGCCGGGCGCCCGGTGATGTTGAGGTCGGTGAGCACGTCGACGCGGGTGACCGACCCCTCGGCCGCCAGCGTGGCGGTGACGACGGCGGCCGCCGTCCCGTTGCCGCGCTGGTCCTTGCCGCGGGCGTCGATGACCGCCCGGTGCGCCGCCTCGTCCTTCTCCACGAACGACGCCTTGCCCTGGTAGGTCAGGTTGATCGGGCCGAGCTTGACCTTGACCCGGCCGGTGAAGTCGTCACCCGTGACCGAGTCCAGCGCCGCGCCCGGCATGCACGGGGCGATCCGCTCGATGTCCAGCAGGACCCGCCAGGCCTCGTCGATCGGGACCGGGACGGTGAACGAGTTCTCCAGCTGCACGGGTGCGACCTCCTGGGAGTGGACGGCTCGGCCGGCCCGCCCGAGGGGGATGGGCCGGCCGAGCCGGTGGAACGCGTCTTCCGACGGTTGTGTCGAACGCTACAGCCCGGCGGCGGCCGACACCGCGCGTCGCGTGAGCACCTGCACGAGGTGCTCGCGGTAGTCGGCCTGGGCGTTGAGATCGCTGCTGGGGCTGGTCCCCTCGGCCGCGGAACGGGCCGCCTCGGCGATCGCCTCGGGGGTCGCCGCGGCGCCGGCCAGCGCCGCTTCCGTGGCCCGCGCCCGCAGCGGGGTCGGGCCCATGTTGGTCAGCCCGATCCGCGCCTCGGCGATGTGCCCGTCCTCCCGGCGCACCGCGGCGGCCACCGCGACGATCGACCAGGCCTGCGCCACGCGGTTGAACTTCTCGTAGCGCATGCCCCACTGGCCGGTCAGCTTCGGCACCCGGATCTCGACGAGCAGCTCCCCCTCCTCCAGCGCGGTGGTGAGGTAGTCGACGAAGAAGTCCGCGGCCGGCACCGTCCGCCGTCCGTTCTGCCCGGCGATCACGAACTCGGCGTCCAGCGCCAGCGCCACCGCCGGCAGGTCGCCGGCAGGGTCGGCGTGGGCCAGCGCCCCGCCGAAGGTGCCGCGGTGGCGCACCTGCCGGTCGGCCACCGTCTCGGTCGCCTCGGCGATGAGCGGCGCGTACTGCTGGATCAGCGGGTCCCGGACGACGTCGGCGTGCGTGGTCATCGCGCCGATGACGAGCGAGTCGCCGTCCTCCCGGACGCCGCGCAGCTCGCTGACCTTCGACAGGTCGACCACGGTCTCCGGGGCCGCCAGCCGCAGCCGCATCACCGGGATGAGCGACTGGCCGCCGGCGAGGATCTTGACGTCCTCCCCGCCCTCGGCGATCGCCTGCAGCGCCTCGTCCACCGTGGTCGGACGGGCGTACGCGAAGGGAGCGGGGATCATCGGTCGCCTCCGAGCGACGAAGCGGGAGTCGAGACACCGGCGGTGGACTCGGTCTGGGCGCCGCCGTAGGCGTTGGTGCCCGCGGTGGCGCGGTCTCCGCCGTCACCGCCCTGGTGGATGGCCCGCCAGACCCGTTCGGGCGTCAGCGGCATGAGGATGTCGCTGACCCCGAGGTGCCGGACGGCGTCGAGCGCGGCGTTGACCACCGCCGGCGTGCTGGCGATGCAGCCCGCCTCGCCCACGCCCTTGGCGCCGATCGGGTTGCCCGGGGCTGCGTGCACCGTGTTGGCGGTGTCGAAGTGCGGCAGGTCGGCGGCCGAGGGCACCAGGTAGTCGACGAAGGAGCCGGTCGTCAGGTTGCCGTCGGCGTCGTAGACCGCCTCCTCGTACAGGGCCTGCGCGATGCCCTGGGCGAGGCCGCCGTGGACCTGGCCCTCGACGATCAGCGGGTTGACCACGGTGCCGACGTCGTCGACGCAGGCGTACTTGCGGATCTTCACCATGCCCGTGTCGGTGTCGACCTCCATCGCGCACAGGTGGGTGCCGTGCGGGAAGGAGAAGTTCACCGGGTCGAAGGTGGCCTCGGCGTCGATCGAGGGCTCGACGTCCTCCGGGTAGTTGTGCGCCGCGAAGACCGCCAGGGCGATCTCCTGGATGCCCACGGTGGCGCCCGGCGTCCCGCGGACGCTGAACTTCCCGTCGGCGAACTCCAGGTCGTCCTCGCTGGCCTCGAGCAGGTGCGCGGCGACCTTGCGGGCCTTGGCGACCACCTTCTCGGCGGCCTTGACGACGGCGGTGCCGCCGACCACCAGCGAGCGGGACCCGTAGGTGTCCATGCCCCGCGGGGAGACGGCGGTGTCGCCGTGCAGCACCTCGACGTCCTCGAACGGCACCCCCAGCTGGTCGGCGACCAGCTGGCTCCACGCCGTCTCGTGGCCCTGGCCGTGCGGCGTGGAGCCGGTGACGACCTCGACCTTGCCCGTGGGCAGCATCCGGATCGACGCCGACTCCCAGCCGCCCGCGCCGTAGGACAGCGAGCCCAGCACCCGGGAGGGGGCCAGCCCGCACATCTCGGTGAAGGTGGAGAAGCCGATGCCCAGCTGCACCGGGTCGCCGGACTCCCGGCGGCGCTGCTGCTCGGCGCGCAGCTCGTCGTAGCCGAGCAGCTCCAGCGCCTTCTGGGTGGCCTGCTCGTAGTCACCGCTGTCGTACTCCAGGCCGGCGACCGTGGTGAAGGGGAACTCCTCGGCCTGGATCCAGTTCTTCCGACGCAGCTCCAGCGGGTCCATGCCCAGCTCGACGGCGAGCTCGTCCATGATCCGCTCGATGGCGAACGTGGCCTCGGGCCGGCCGGCGCCGCGGTAGGCGTCGGTCGGCACCTTGTTGGTGAAGACGCCGTCGCACTCGAAGCGGTACGCGGGGAACTTGTAGATGCCCGGGAACATGAACGCGCCCAGGGCCGGCACGCCGGGGGTGATGAGCCGCAGGTAGGCGCCCATGTCGGCCAGCAGCCGTACCCGCAGGCCCTTGACGTTGCCCTCGCGGTCGCTGGCGATGTCGATGAACTGGACCTGGCCGCGGCCGTGGTGCGCGGCCATCAGCGACTCGCTGCGGGTCTCGGTCCACTTCACGGGCTTGCCGAGGCGCCGGGCCAGCAGGAGGGCCAGGACCTCCTCCGGGTTGACCTGCAGCTTGCCGCCGAAGCCGCCACCGACGTCGGGGGCGATGATGCGCAGCTTGTGCTCGGGCACCCCGGTCACCATCGCGAGCATGACGCGCAGGACGTGCGGGATCTGGGTGGCCGACCACATCGTGAAGTTGTCGCCCTGCGGCTGGACGACGACCGACCGCGGCTCCATGAACGCCGGGATGAGTCGCTGCTGGACCAGCCGCCGGCTGACCACCACCTCGGCGTCGGCGAAGGCCTGCTCGGTGTCGGCGCCCGTGCCGGCCTCGCCGGCGTCGAAGACGAAGTGGTAGCTGGTGTTGGACTCCAGCTGGTCGTGCACGAGGTCGGCGCCCTCGGCGACCGCCGCCTCCATGTCCAGGACTGGCGGCAGGATCTCGTAGTCCACGTCGACCAGCTCCACGGCGTCCGTGGCGGCGGCCTTGCTCCGGCCGACGACGATCGCGACGGCCTCACCGACGTGGTTGACCTGGTCGACGGCGATCGACGGGTGGCCGGGGTTGACCATGTCCGGGGTGACCGGCCAGGCGCACGGGATGGAGCCCTGCTCCTCGGCGAGGTCGCGGCCGGTGAAGACGGCGACCACGTTGGGCGCCTGCTGGGCGGCGCTGACGTCGATGCCGGTGATCCGGGCGTGCGCGACGGGGCTGCGCACCACCGCCAGGTGCAGCATCCCGGGCAGGACCATGTTGTCGGTCCACGTCGTCCGGCCGGTGATCAGCCGGGCGTCCTCCTTGCGGCGGCGGGGCTGCCCGACCTCCTTGGCCGGGGCGAGCGTCGCGGCGTCCTCGGTGACGGTCATGCCTGCGCTCCCAGGGTGTCGGCGCCGGCCGGGCTGCCGGACATCTCACCGGCGGCCTGCTGCACCGCGCGGACGATGTTCTGGTAGCCGGTGCAGCGGCACAGGTTGCCCTCGATGCCCTCGCGGATCTCGGTCTCGCTCGGGCTCGGGTTCTCCTTGAGCAGGTCGATCGAGGCCATGATCATCCCCGGCGTGCAGAAGCCGCACTGCAGGCCGTGCATCTCGTGGAAGGCCTTCTGCACCGGGTGTAGGGCGCCGTCGGTGCCGTCGCTGCTGGAGACGCCCTCGATGGTCGTGACCTCGCAGCCGTCGGCCTGCACGGCGAAGACGGTGCAGGACTTCACGGACTCCCCGTCGAGGTGGACGGTGCAGGCCCCGCAGTTGCTGGTGTCGCAGCCGACGACGGTGCCGACCTTGCCCAGGGTCTCGCGCAGGTAGTGGACCAGCAGGGTCCGCGGTTCGACGTCGTCGCTGTACGACATCCCGTCGACCCGCACGTTGATGGACGTCACGTAGATCCTCCGCTTCGTTGCAGCCCAGGACGTCGCGCCGGCTCGGCCGGGCGCTGCGCGGAGTCTGTCAACGCGGGAGTGACTCAGGCCACGCTAAGTTGCCGCCCGACCGGTGACCTGCCGGGACGGAGGGCGTTCGCGCAGGTCAGCGCGCGGTGCCAACGTTGCAGCGGGGTTGCACTCGACGCCACGGGCGCCGTCAGGCGACGGTCGTGCGGTCCGTCGCCACCGGCTGCTCGCGGCGGCGCAGCGCCGCCGACGCGGCCAGGACCAGGAGCCCGACCACGGCCAGGCCGGCGCCGACCAGCGCCGGCGCCCGGTAGCCGAGGCCGGCCGCGATCACGGCGCCACCAACCCACGCACCCAGGGCGTTGGCGGCGTTGAGCGCGGAGTGGTTGAGCGCCGCGCCGAGCATGCGCGCCTCGACGGCGACCTCCATCAGCCGCAACTGCAGGCAGACGACGAGCACCGAGCCGGCCGCGGCCAGCAGGAACACCCCGGCCGCGAGCGGGACGCCGGCGGTCGACGCGAGCGGCAGCAGGGCCAGCAGCACCGCCGTGGCCGCCATCCCCCCGACCAGCGAGGGGAACAGCGCGACGTCGGCCAGCCGTCCGCCGAGGACGGTGCCGGCCACCCCGCCCACCCCGAACGCCAGCAGGATCCACGGCACCGCGCCGCGGGAGAGGCCGGCCACGTCCGTCGTCAGGGGCGCGATGTAGCTGTAGACGGCGAACATGCCGCCGAAGCCGACGACCCCGACCGCGAGGGTGAGCAGCACCTGCGGCCGGCGCAGCGCCCCCAGCTCGGTGGCGACCGACGCGCCGGGCTCGGCCGGGGTGCGCGGCACGACGGCGGCGACCGCGGCGAGGGTCAGGACCGCGAGGCCGACGACCGCCCAGTACGCCGACCGCCAGCCCAGCTCCTGCCCCAGCCAGGTGGCCGCGGGCACGCCGGCGACGTTGGCGATCGACAGGCCGAGCATCACCGAGCTCACCGCCCGTCCGCGCAGCGCCGGGGGGACCAGGGACGCGGCGACCAGCGAGGCGACGCCGAAGTAGGCCCCGTGCGGCAGGCCGCTGACGAACCGCGCGAGCAGCAGCGCGGTGTTGCCGGAGGCGACGGCGCTGAGGACGTTGCCCAGCAGGAAGGCGCCCATGAGGCCGAGCAGCAGGCCGCGCCGGGGCAGCCGCGCGCCGAGGGCCGCGATGACCGGCGCGCCGATGACGACGCCGAGCGCGTAGGCGGAGATGACGTGGCCGGCGGTGGGGATGTCGACCGAGACGCCGTCGGCGATGTCGGGCAGCAGGCCCATGGTCACGAACTCGGTGGTGCCGATGGCGAACGACCCGACGGCCAGCGCCGCGATGGCGGCGGCGACCCGGCGCCGGCCGGGAAGCGGCGGGGCCGCGGGCGCACGGGTGGACACGTCGGCTGCAGCACTCACGTGCACAGGCCAATGCCACCCGGCGCCGGGGCATTCCCGCCCGGCGCGTCCCGGCGCAGCGTCAGGTGGCGCGGCGTCAGGTGGCGCGGGCGGACCGGCGCAGGGAGCCCAGGTGCGCGGCGACCGCGGCCCGGCGCGCGGAACCGGTCGGCAGCACCTCCAGGCAGGCCTGCCAGACCGCGACGTCGGCCTGGGCCTCCGGCAGCCGGCTGTAGCGCAGCAGCACCTCCGGACGGCGGCCGGTCAGGACCGCCTGCCGCAACCGGGCGGCCAGCCGCTCGCGCGCCGCCGTCACCCCGGGCGCGGTCGAGCGCGGCAGCACCGCGCCGGGGTAGCGCTCGAGGGCGTCGGGGACCGCGCCGAGGTCCAGCAGCCGGCGCACCCGGTCCAGGTCGGTGTCCAGCCGGCCGAGCAGGCGGTAGGGGCGCGAGCCGATGACGTGGGCGCCGACCAGCCGCCGCAGCCGGGAGAGCTCCGCGCGCACGGTGACCACGGCCGCGTCCCCACCGTGGCACTCGGCAGCCAGCTGCTCCGCCGTCCGCCCCTCGCCCGCCGCGGCCGCCTCGGCCAGCAGCAGGAGCAGCTCCGAGTGCCGCAGCGACAGCTGCACCGGGCCCGCCGGCAGCACCAGCCGGGCGCGGTCGCGGCCGAGCACCTCCAGCCGCGGTGCCGGCCGCGGCGCCGCCGGGGGGACGGCGGGCCGGTTCTCCAGGGCGGCGCGGTGCAGCCAGCGCAGTTCCGCCTCGACGGCGGCCACCGTGGCGCGGACCAGCGTCAGCACGTGCGGGCTGGCGACGTGGTCGCCGCCGGTGACGTCGATGGCGCCGAGCAGCTCGCCGGTGACCGGGGAGTGCACCGGCGCGGCCGAGCAGCTCCACGCCTGCACCGGCCGGCGGTAGTGCTCGCTGCCGTAGATCTGCACGGCGTGGTCGAGGGCGAGCGCGGTGCCGGGGGCGTTGGTGCCGGCGACGTCCTCGGCCCAGCGGGACCCCTCGACGAAGTTCATGCCCGCTGCCCGGGCGCGCAGCCGGGGGTCGCCCTCCACCCAAAGCATCCGGCCGGCCGCGTCGGTGACCGCGACGATCATCCGGTCGTCCACGGCGTCCTCCACCAGGAGCCGGCGGATCACCGGCAGCACCGGTGCGAGCGGGTGCGCCGCGCGGTGGGCCTCGAGGTCGTCGTCGAGCAGGTCGACCGGCGGCGCGACGCCGTCGGGGTCGACGCCGTTGCCGAGACTGCGCCGCCAGGACTCCCAGACGACCGGACGGACCGGCGCCTGCGGCCGCGTCCCGGAGGTCACCAGGGCCTCGTGTGCGGCGCGCAGCCGGCGGGTGAGTGCGGGGTCGGGCCGCCCCTCGGGCAGGGCGAGCCAGGGGGAGGCGGTCACCGTCTCGGACCAGGGCAGTGGCTCATGTCACGCCCATCGTGACCGGTGCGGGGACGACGCACCAGAGCAGCCGCCCCGCTCAGAGCCGGGGTGGGCTCGCGGGCAGCAGCGCGCGAGCACTGCGCGCCCGCGCCGCCCCCGCCCACAGGCCCGCGCCGTAGGCGAGGTCCTCCGCGCGGCGGGCGGCCAGGAAGGCCGCCGGTGACACGGCCCGCCGGTGCGGCCACCAGGCCGCCAGCCCGTCGGCGACGGCGACGACGGCGAGCAGCCGCCGCGCCCGGGAGGAGACCAGCGCCCCGGCGACGGCCAGCGGCCAGTGGTGCCGGGTCGCCGCGCGGGCCAGGGTGCGCGCGGCCGTCGCCGTGCCGCGGAGGACGAGCCCGGCGGCCAGCCCGGCCGGCGGCCGGCCGCCCGGCGGGGCCAGCCGGGGAGCCAGCCGGGCCGCGGCCACCGCCAGGACGCCCGTGGCGGCCAGCCGGCCGGGGGCCCGCCCGGCCAGTGCCAGCGCCACGGCGGCGGCCGACCACCCGGAGACGACCACCGGCGCCACGGCTGCTCCGTGCCGCTGGGCGAGCAGCGCGGCGCCGGTGCCGTAGAAGGCGCGCCGGCGCAACCAGGCTCCGACCGCCGCCGGGTGGTCGTGCGCGACCTCGGCCGCCGGCTCGTACCGGACCCGCCAGCCGGCCGCGGCCAGCCGCCAGACCAGGTCGACGTCCTCGGCGACCCGCATCGACTCGTCGAAGCCCGCGCCGAGCGCCTCCCGCCGGACGAGCAGCGCGGCGCTGGGCACGTAGGAGACCGCGGCCAGCGGGCGGACGGCGGCCGGGCGCGGACCCATGTCCAGCGCGCTGACCGCGGCCTCGTACGCCGCCAGCCCGGTCGACGGCCGGGTGCGGCCCCCGCGCTCCGGTGCCCCCGGCTCCGGCGACCCCGCACCCAGTGCCACCACGCGCGGGGCGACGAGTGCCAGCCGCGGGTCACCGAGGTGGCGGCGCAGCGGCGGCAGCCAGCCCGGGCGGGGCACGCAGTCGGAGTCCAGGAAGGCCACCAGCGGGGTGCGCGCGGCCCGCAGGCCGGTGTTGCGGGCCGCGGCGGGGCCCCGGGAGACCTCGCTGCGCAGCACCTCGGCCCCCGCGGCCGCGGCCACCGCCGCCAGGCCCGCGGGATCGGCCGAGCCGTCGTCGACCACGAGCACGGGAGCGGCCGCGGTGTCGGGATCGGCGCGCAGGGCGGCCAGCAGCCGGGCGACGCCGGCGGTCCGGTCCCGCACCGGGACGACGACGGTCACCGCCGTCCCGGGGTCGGGCAGCGCGGCGAGGTCGGGATGGGCGACGCCGGTGTCGAGCAGCCGGTCGGCCAGCGCCGCCGACGCGGCCCCGGTGACGACCAGCCGGTCGCCGGCCAGCAGGTCGACCGCACGGGGGCGCAGCCGCAGCAGCCGCAGGGGTCCGCCGCCGAGCAGCGCCGTGCCGCCGTCGCGCCGGCGCACCCCCGGGTCCAGCCGCAGGACCCACCCGTCGGGGAGCCGGCCGGCGGGAGGCGGGGGGACGTTCAGGCGCCGCCGCCGAGGACCTGGGCGGTGGTGACCACCTGCACCAGCGGCGCGTAGCACCCGAGGATCTGCAGGGTGTCCTCGTGCGCGCGGTCGTCGGCGCCGGCACAGCCGTCGGACACCACCCGGACCGGGACGCCGGCGTCGGCGGCGGGCAGCACGGTGGAGAGCACGCAGCAGTCGGTGGCCACGCCGGTCACGGTGATCGGCCCCTCGCCGACGATGCCGGCGAGCTCGGGGCCCCACTTGCCGAAGGTCGTCGCGTCGAGCACCGGGGCGCCGCCCGGGTCCTCGACCAGCTGGTACAGCGGCGCGTCCGGCGGCTGCAGGGCGAAGTCGTACTCCTCGTAGTAGTCGACCCAGGCGCCCTGCGGCCGCTCGGGCGCGACGAACCGGGTGAAGACGACGCGGTCGCCGAAGGCCTCGACCAGCCGCCGGACGTTGGGGCGGATCTCGTCGAAGCGCGGCGCCGTCCACGGCGAGTCCCGGT
Source organism: Blastococcus sp. CPCC 205250 (assembly GCF_019799925.1). GTDB lineage: Bacteria > Actinomycetota > Actinomycetes > Mycobacteriales > Geodermatophilaceae > Trujillonella. Next base: position 214,631 of record NZ_JABGCG010000002.1, read on the forward strand.
CGCGGAACACCTGCTGCAGGTCGACGACGACCAGCCACCCCTCGGGACGCACCGGCCGAGCCTAACGAGGCGCGTACGCCGACCGGGACTGAGCAGTGGTTAGGTGAGGCTTCCCTATGGAACCGAGGAGAAACGCATGCCGTCCCGAGCCCCCTCCCGCGTGGCCGCCCTCGCGGCCGCCGCCGCCCTCGTCCTCTCCGCGTGCGGGGACGACGGGGACGACACCGGCACCCCGTCCGGCGGCGGGGGCGGCTCGTCGTCCTCCGGCGGCTTCCCGGTGACGGTGGAGACCGCGTTCGGCGACGTGACGATCGAGGAGGAGCCGGCCACCGTCGTGGCGCTCGGCTGGTCCGACGCGGAGACGGCGCTGGCCCTGGGCGTGCAGCCGGTGGCCGCCAGCGACTGGCTGGCCTTCGGCGGCGAGGGCGTCGGCCCGTGGGCCGAGGGCCGCTACGACGAGGCGCCGGAGATCATCGAGACCCTCGAGCCGGACCTGGAGGCGATCGCCGCCCTGGAGCCCGACCTCATCCTCGACACCCGCTCGTCCGGCGACCAGGACCGCTACGACGCGCTGAGCTCCATCGCCCCGACCGTCGGGATCCCCGAGGGCGCCGAGAACTACCTGACCTCCTGGCAGGAGCAGCTGGAGCTGGTCGGGCAGGCGCTGGGGAGGACCGACGAGGCCGAGCAGCTGTCCGCCGACCTCGAGCAGCGGATCGCCGACGCGGCCGCCGCGCACCCCGAGTTCGAGGGCATCGAGGTCGCCGTGGCGGCGTACACCTCGCAGGGCTTCGGCGCCTACGTGCGCGGTGACGGCCGGGTCGACTTCATGGAGGCCCTGGGCTTCGTGAACTCCGCCGCCGTCCAGGACGAGGCCGGGGAGAACTTCTTCATCCCGGTGGGCGACGAGCAGGTGCCGCTGCTGGACGCCGACCTCACCGTCGTCTTCCCGATCTTCGTCGAGGCCAGCGAGATCACGGGCAACCCGCTGTGGGGCACGCTGCCCTCGGTCCAGGAGGGCCGCGCGGTGGTGCTCGACGACGAGACCGTGGTCAACGCGTTCTCCAGCGCCTCCGTGCTCGGCATCGGCTACGCCCTGGACAACGCCGTCCCGCTGTTCGCCGACGCGCTCTCCTGACCGGGGTGCCCGGCCGGGCGGCTCAGTCGCTGAGCCGCCCGGTGGCGGCTCAGTCCCTGAGCCGCCCGGTGGCGGCGTCCACGCGCCAGGCGGCGGCCGCGGCGACCAGGCGGTCGGCGAGGCCGGCCAGCAGCTCCGCGCCCTCCTCGGCGCCGGCCCCGGCCGGGTCGCCGAGCACGCCGTTCGGGCTCACCGTCTGCACGCCCTCGGCCCGCAGCCGGGGCAGCAGCTCGGCGATCGGGGTGGTGTTCCCGGCCTCGGCCCGCGACCCCAGCACCCACTCCGGTTCCACGTGCAACACCAGTGACGTCTCCGTCCGCCCGGCGTGGGCGTCCCCGCCGGGCACCGCGCAGGGCCACCAGGCGACGTCCCGGCCCTCCGAGCGCAGCAGCGCGCCCGCCGAGCGCAGCGCGTCCAGGTTCCCGCCGTTGCCGTTGACGAGCAGCACCCGCCGCGCCCAGCGGCAGGCCGACCGGCCGTACTCGACCAGCAGGCCGGTGAGCGCCTCGGTGCCCAGCGAGATCGTCCCGGGGAAGCCCTCGTGCTCGCCGCTGGCGCCGTAGGCCAGGGCCGGGGCGAGCAGCGCCGCCTCGATCCGGTCGACCGCCGCGTCGGCCACCGCGCCGGCGACGACGGTGTCGGTCAGCAGCGGCAGGTGCGGGCCGTGCTGCTCGACCGCCCCGAGCGGCACCAGCAGCAGTGCCGAGTCGGGCAGGTCCGGCCAGGTCGCGGCCGCGAGAGAGCGCACCGGCCGACCTTAGTGAGAGCGGTCATCCCGCGAGCCGGGCGGGCCGGCCCGGGAGCAGGGGGGGGCCGGGGTCCCTCCTCAGTGGACGACGACGACGGCGTCCTCGTCGTCCGAGGGGTCGGGCAGCTCCCACGGCCGCACGACCACGAGCAGGACCACGAGGGCGAGCCCCAGCGCCAGGACGACGACCACCCCCATGGCCAGGGCGTCGTTGCCGAGCACCCCGACCAGCGGGGCCACGGCGGCACCGACCACGAACTGCACCGCGCCCAGCATGGCCGCCGCGGTGCCGGCGGTGTCCCCGTGCCGGGCCAGGGCGAGGGCGGGCGCGTTGGGCAGCCCCAGCCCCGTGGCGAACAGCACGGCCCACATCGGGATCGCCACGGCCCAGATGCTGCCGGTGTCCAGGAACGCCAGGGCGACGAGGACCGCCCCGGCGACCGCACCGCCGACGGTGGCCACCAGCAGCACCCGGGAGGCCGGCCACCGCCGCAGGAGGAGCGGGTTGAGCTGGGTGGCGGCGATGAGCCAGACGGCGCCCGCGCCGAAGAACAGGCCGAACTCCTGCTCGTCGAGGCCGAACTCGTCCTGGTACACGAAGGCGGCGCCCGAGACGTAGCTGAACAGCCCCGCGATGGTCAGGCCGGCCACCAGGACGAGCCCGACGAACACCCGGTCGCGGAACAGCGCCCGGTAGCCGGCCGTCGTGCTGCGCACCCCGACGGCGACCCGGCGCTCCGGCGGCAGCGACTCCCGCACGACGAACCACCCGACGGCGAGCAGCAGCAGGCCGTACGCGGCGAGGACGAGGAAGACCCCGCGCCACGAGGTGTAGCGCAGCACCTCGCCACCGAGCGCCGGCGCCAGCACCGGGAAGGCGCCGATGACGAGCATCAGCCGGGAGATCATCGTGGCGGCGGCGCGACCGGCGAACAGGTCGCTGATGACAGCGAGGGCCACGACCATGCCGGCCGCCGTCCCCACCCCCTGGAGCAGGCGCAGCACCCCGAGGACGGCGACGTTCGGCGCCACAAGTACCAGCAGCGAGGCCACGACGTGCAGGGCCGTGCCGGCCAGCAGCGGGCCGCGGCGACCGATCGCGTCGGAGAGCGGGCCCAGCACGAGCTGTCCCAGCCCCATCCCGACCAGGGTGCCGGTCAGCGTCAGCTGCACGCCCGCGGAGGTGGTCATCAGGTCGTCGGCGACGGTGGGCAGCGCGGGTAGGTAGAGGTCGATGGTCAGCGGCCCCAGCGCGACGAACGCGCCCAGTGTGAGGGCGGTGCGGGCCATGCCGGGCGGCGCCGGGGTGGCCGTGGGGGCCACCGCGGCCGCGTTCGGCCGGTCGTGCGTCGTGGTCACGCGAGAGCTCCTGTGTCCGGGTTCGTCTCCCGGGTGCTGCGCTCCCGGCTCGTTGGGGGCCAAGGGGCCTGCTCGCCCCGGCATTCCCGGTCCCGGCGCGTCGCTGCGCGGATCTCGTATGCCTTTCGGTTGCCCGCCGTCTTCCTACCCGCCCGCGAGCCGAGTGTCACGCACCCGCCGGGCGGGCACCGCGGGTGCAGGACATCGACGGAAGGACACGCATGAGCACCGAGGACACCCGCAAGGTCGCCGAGCTGATCAGGGGCGAGCGCTTCGGCTTCCTCACCACGACGACGCCCGCCGGGAAGCTCACCAGCCGCCCGATGACGCTGCAGGAGGTGGAGTTCGACGGAGACCTCTGGTTCTTCGCCGAGCGCAGCGCCGAGTGGATCGACCACATCCGCGTCTCCCCGCAGGTGAACGTCGGGGTCGGCTCCGGGGGCACGTGGGTCTCGCTGACCGGCTCGGCCGTCGTCGTCGACGACGTGGCGAAGAAGAAGCAGCTCTGGAACAGCGGGGCCGAGGCCTGGCTGCCGCAGGGCCCGGAGGACCCGTCCGTCGTCCTGGTCAAGGTCGACGGCGACACGGCCGAGTACTGGGACACGCCGGGCGGCCGGCTGGCCACCGCCTTCAGCTTCGTGAAGGCCAAGGCCACCGGTCAGCGGATCGAGTCGGGCGAGAACCAGGTCGTCGACCTGTGAGCGGCGCGGGCGGCGGGCTGGTCCCGCCGCCCGCCGTCACTTCGCCGTGTAGCCGGCGTCGACGGGCAGCGTCACGCCGGTGATGTAGCGCGCCTCGTCGGAGACGAGGAACAGCACCGCGTTGCTGATGTCGCGCGGCTCGACCCACGGCACGGGGAGCGCGTTGGTCGACCGGAAGACCGGCTCGGCGCCCTCCCGGGTCGGGTTCGGGTCGTCGGGCATGAACAGCCCCCACGTCTTCGGGTTCTGGATCATCAGCGTGTCCACGCCGGTGGGGTGGACGGAGTTGACCCGGATCGACTGTGCCGCGAACTCGGTGGCCAGCGTGCGCATGATGCCGACGACGCCGTGCTTGGCCGCCGTGTAGTGGATCGTGTTCGGCGTCCCCTTGAGGCCGGCGGTCGAGCTGGTGAGCACGATCGACCCGCCCTGCTCCAGCAGGTGCGGCAGGGCCGCCCGGCAGGTGTTCCACACGCCGGTCAGGTTGATGTCGATCATCTCGCGCCAGGCGTCGTCGGTGAGGTCGAGCGCCGGCTGGATCTCGAAGACGCCCGCGTTGGCCAGGACGATGTCCAGCCGCCCGAGCTGCGCGACGCCGTCGGCCACGGCCGCCTCGAGGGCCGCCCGGTCCCGGACGTCGGCCCTGGTCGCGACGATCCGCCGGTCCAGCGCCTCCACCTGGCGCACCGTCTCGGCGAGGTCCTCCTCCGTCGCCGGCGGGTACATCCCGATCGACGGCACCGGCCCGCACAGGTCGACGGCGATGACGTCGGCACCCTCCTCGGCCAGGCGGAGCGCGTGGCTGCGCCCCTGGCCCCGCGCCGCCCCGGTGATGAAGGCGACCTTGCCCGCGACGCGCCCCGCCATGACGTCTCCCCCTACTTCGCCGTGAAGCCGGCGTCGACCGGCAGCGTCACGCCCGTGACGTACCGCGCGTCGTCACTGACCAGCCAGACGATCGCATTGCTGATGTCGACGGCCTCGAGCATCTCCACGGGCAGGAGGTTGCTCATGGCCCCGGCGATGGTCGGGTCCTCCTCCAGCCACTTCTGCATGAAGTCGTTGACGACCATCGGGGTGTTCACGCCGGTCGGGTGCACGGTGTTCACGCGGATGCGGTGCTGCGCGAGCGTGTTGGCGAACGTGCGCATGAGGCCGACGACGCCGTGCTTGGCCGCGGTGTAGCCCTGGCCGCCGGGCGAGTCGCCGCCGATGCCCTTGAGGCCGGCGGTGGAGCTGGTGATGACGATCGCGCCGCCGTCGCCCTGGTCGATCATGACCGGGGTCGCCGCGCGCACGGTGTTCCAGACGCCGGTGAGGTTGACGTCGACGACGTCGGCGAACTCCTGGGCGGCGTTCTGCTCGCCGCCCATGGGGGCGATGCCGGCGTTGGCCAGCACGATGTCCAGCCGCCCCAGCTGCGCGACGCCGTCGGCGACCGCGCGCTCGAGCGCCGCGGCGTCCCGGACGTCGGCCCGGCTGGCGACGATCCGCCGGTCGAGCGCCTCGACCTGCCGGACCGTCTCCTCGAGGTCCTCGGGCGTGGCCATCGGGTAGGGGACGGTCGCGATCTGCTCGCAGACGTCGACGGCGATGACGTCGACGCCCTCCTGCGCTAGCCGGACCGCGTGGCTGCGGCCCTGCCCGCGCGCCGCCCCGGTGATGAACGCGACCTTGCCCTCGAGCTTGCCCATGGCACCCGCTCCGTTGCAGTCGGCAACCGTGATCCGGGTCACACGTTAGGGCCGGTCCGTCCGGACGGCAACGCCCCTCTCCCAGCGGGCGCCCAGCCGCCGTCGAGGCGCTGACCAGGGCCGGCGGGCAGCGTGGGGCACGCACTCAGGAGGTGCCCCATGCTGCTCGTCGCCGTGCTCCTCGCACTGCTGGTCACCATGACCCTGGCCGACCTCGCCCCCGGTCTGCTGCCGGAGGACGAGATCGGCCGGGTGGTGCAGCTGCCCTGACCGGGCTCTACTGCATGCCCGCCAGCGGCGACTCGTCGCACATCTTCGCCGGGATCGACGGGATGCCCAGGAGGGTCGGCTGGCCGCGGACCGGGCCGGTGTGCGAGTGGTCGATGTGCGACTTGGGCGCGGTCCGGTCGGCGTCGCGGGCGGCCAGCGCCGTCTCGCCGTAGCCCTGCACGCACTCGGGGTCCGGGCCGTCCAGCGGCAGGCCGGTGAAGAACTTCGCGGCCATGCACCCGCCGCGGCACGCGTCGAAGTGGGCGCACTTGGTGCACGCGCCCCCGGTCTGCGGCGAGCGCAGCTCCTGGAACAGGTCCGAGCCCTGCCAGACCCGCTGGAACCCGCCCTCGTCGCGGACGTTGCCGGCGAGGAAGTCCTCGTGGATGGCGAACGGGCAGGCGTAGACGTCGCCGACCGGGTCGATCAGGCAGACCACGCGCCCGGCGCCGCACAGGTTCAGCCCCGGCAGGGCCTCCCCGTACGCGGAGAGGTGGAAGAACGAGTCGCCGGTGAGCACGTTGTCGCCGTTGGCCAGCAGCCAGTGGTAGAGCTCGCGCTGCTGGGCCTGGGTGGGGTGCAGCTGGTCCCACACGTCGGCGCCGCGGCCCGAGGGCCGGAACCGGGTGATCCGCAGCTGCGCGCCGAAGGAGTCGGTGAGCGCCTTGAACTGGTCGAGCTGCCCGACGTTCTCGCGGGTGACGACGACCGAGACCTTGAAGTCCTTCATGCCGGCCTCGGCCAGGTTCTCCAGGGCCCGGGTCGCGGTGGCGAAGGAGCCGGTGCCGCGGACGCGGTCGTTGACCTCGGCGGTCGCGCCGTCCAGGGAGAGCTGCACGTCGACGTAGTCGGTCGCCGCCAGCTGCGCGGCCCGCTTCCGGTCGAGCTTGATGCCGTTCGTGGAGAACTTGACGCCGACCTGGTGGTCGATGGCGTAGTCGAGCAGGTGCCAGAAGTCCGGCCGGACGGTGGGCTCGCCGCCGCCGACGTTGACGTAGAAGACCTGCATCCGCTGCAGCTCGTCGATGACCCGCTCGGCCTCGGCGGTCGACAGCTCACGCGGGTCGCGCCGGCCGGAGGACGACAGGCAGTGCACGCACGCCAGGTTGCAGGCGTAGGTGAGCTCCCAGGTCAGGCAGATCGGGGCGTCCAGGCCGTACTCGAACTGGTCGATCAGCCGGCCGCCGACGGGGCGGTCGGGGCGGGCGGCCGGCGCGGCGGGCCGGGAGGGGAGGACGGCGGTCATGCGGGCAGCTCCCTGCGTTCGATCATCTGCGAGCGGGCGAGGTCGGCGAGCGCCTTCACGTAGGCGCCGCGCTGGGCCTCGGGCACCGCGCAGGCGGTGAGCGTGGCGTGCACGCTCTCGTGCTGCTCGAGCGCCTCGACGACGCGGACCAGCAGCTTGGACTTCAGGAACGACAGCTTGCGGTTCCCGAAGTGGTAGACCAGCGCCCCGAAGGGCTCGGGGCGCATCGCCACCGACCGGGCCCGCTGCCAGGGCAGGTCCGGGTCGAAGACGACCGCGGGCGGGTCCTGGTCCACGGCAGCGGGCTCGGTGGTGGTCACGTCCGGACTCAGTAGACGCCGCACATCCCGTCGATGGAGACCTCCTCGACGAGGGTCTCCTCGACCAGGGCCTCCTCGGCGACAGCGGGGGTCTCGTTCTCGGTGCTGACGGTGGCCTGCTCGGGCATGACGCCTCCTCGGGATGGTGACCTGGGTCGCTGCGAACGCTAGTGACACCGGGTGCCACTCGGCAACCGGGTCACGGAGGAGTGGCGGCGGTTCCCGTGCTGGACCGGCCGGTCCAGGATGGAGGGGTGACCGCCGCTCCCACCGACCTGCGCGCCGACACGCGCGCGCGGCTGGAGCGGGTGGCCCTGGACCTGTTCGCCGCCCAGGGGTTCGAGCGGGTCACCGCCGACGAGATCGCCGAGGCCGCCGGCATCAGCCGGCGCACGTTCTTCCGCTGGTTCCCCACCAAGGCCGACGTGGTGTGGGGCGACTTCGCCGGGCACGTCGGCCGGCTGGAGGCCCGGCTGGCCGCGACCGCTCCCGAGCAGCCGGTGCTGGCCTCGATCTGCGCGGCCTACCTCGAGGTCAACGACTACCCGCCGGACCAGCTGCCCGTGCTGCGCCAGCGGATGCGGCTCATCCTCGGCGAGCCGGCGCTGCTGGCGCACTCCCAGCTGCGCTACGCCGAGGTCGACCGGGTGGTCGCCGCGCACGTGGCCCGCCGCACGGGGGTCGCCCCGTCCGCATTGGTGCCCCGGCTCGTCGCCACGAGCACCCGGGCCGCCGCCACCACGGCCTTCGAGGTGTGGCTGGCCGGGGGGACGCCGCTGGCCTCCGGCCTGCGCCGCGCCTTCGACGAGCTGGCGGCCGGCTTCCCCGCGCTGCTCGACCCCGGCCCGGCGAGCACCTAGGCCGGGAGCAGCTCGGCCAGGCCGGCGAGCAGCCGGTCGACGTCCTCGTCGCTGGTGTAGGGCGCCAGCCCGATCCGCAGCCCCCCGGTGTCGCCCAGGCCGAGCCGGCGGGACGGCTCGATCGCGTAGAAGGAGCCGGCCGGGGCGTTGACGTCCCGCTCGGCCAGGCCCCGGGAGAGCTCGGCAGCCGGGCGGCCCTCGGCGGTGAGCAGCAGCGTCGGCGTGCGGTGCCGGGCCCGCGACCACAGCGTGACCCCGGGCAGCTGCGCGAGGGCCTCCTCCAGGCGCACCCGCAGCCGGTCCTCGTGCTCCTCGACGGCGGCGAGGCCGCGCACGAGCCGGGTGCGCCGGTCGCCGTCGGTCCCGCCGAGCGCGGCCAGGAAGTCGATCGCCGCCGTCGTCCCGGCGAGCAGCTCGTAGGGCAGCGTGCCGAGCTCGAACCGCTCCGGGACGGCGTCGGTGGAGGGCAGCAGCTTGTCCGGGTGCAGCGTCTCCAGCAGCGCGGGCGCGGCGACCAGGCAGCCCAGGTGCGGCCCGAGGAACTTGTACGGGGAGCAGGCGTAGACGTCGGCCCCGAGCGCGGCGACGTCGACCGGCGCGTGCGCGGTGAGGTGCACCCCGTCGACGGCGACCAGGGCGCCCGCGTCGTGCGCCAGCGCAGCGATCGCCGGGACGTCGGGCCGGGTGCCGATGAGGTTGGAGGCGCCCGTCACCGCGACCACCCGCGTGCGGTCGCCGAGCACCGCCGCGACGGCAGCGGGCTCGAGCTCACCGGTCGCCGGGTCGAGGTCGGCCCAGCGGACCGTCGCCCCGCGGGCCTGCGCGGCCTGCACCCACGGCCGCACGTTGGCGTCGTGGTCCAGCCGGGTCACCACCACCTCGTCGCCGGGACCCCAGCCGGCGGCCAGCGTGCGGGACAGGTCGTAGGTCAGCTGGGTCATGCTGCGCCCGAAGACGACGCCACCCGGGTCCCCGCCGACGAGGTCGGCGACGGCCGCCCGGGCGGCCAGCACCACCGCGTCGGCGTTGCGCTCCGCCGCCGTCAGCCGGCCGCGGTTGGCGATCGGGCTGGTCAGGGTCGCGGCGACCGCGGCGGCCACCTGCTCGGGCACCTGGGAGCCACCGGGGCCGTCGAAGTGCGCGGCGCCGGCCCGCAGGGCAGGGAACGAGGACCGGACGGCGTCGACGTCGTAGCTCACCCGGCGAGCATGCCGGTGCCGGGCCGCCGGGGCCTTGCGAGGATGCGGCGCGTGGAGTCCCTGACGCACGCCGACTCGATCGTCGTCCGCACCTCCCCGGAGGCGCTGTACGCGCTGGTGTCGGACGTGACACGGACCGGCGAGTGGAGCCCGGTGTGCCGGGCGTGCTGGTGGGACGAGGGGGACGGCCCGCGGGTGGGCGCGTGGTTCACCGGCCGCAACGAGGTGCCCGGCCGCACGTGGGAGACCCGTAGCCAGGTGGTGGTCGCCGACCCCGGCCGCGAGTTCGCCTGGCTGGTCGGCGGGTCGCTGGTGCGCTGGGCGTTCACCCTGGAGCCCGTGGCCGACGGCACGCGGCTCACCGAGTCCTGGGAGTTCCTGCCGGCGGGCCAGGCGGTGTTCGCCGAGCGCTACGGCGCCGACGCCCCGGCGCAGGTCGCCGACCGCACCCGCGCCGCCCGCGAGGGCATCCCGGCCACGCTGGCGGCCATCGCCGGCATCGCCGAGGCGGGCTGAGCGCGGGCGGCCGGACGCCTCCGTCCGGCCGCCCGCCGCGGATCAGGTGCCGGCGATGTTGCCCAGGCCGCCGCCGCCGGCGAACTGCGACGCCAGCGTCATCGGGTCGACGCCGAGCTCGTCGAGCACGCCGCGGTGCTCGTGGATGTCCACCTGGTCGGGGAGCTCGCGGTCGGCCCGCTCGGCGGCCGCGTCGTCGCCCCGCGTGCGGAGGAGGTCCAGGATCTGTGACTTGTCGGTCTGCATACCGGAAGCCTTACCCCAGGACCGGCCGGTCCACCCTCACGTCGCGGACCGGACGATCCGGTCGGGCCGGACGACGACCGAGCGCGCGCTCCCCAGCCACGCCGTGAGCACCCCGTCGGCGTCCTCGACCTCCGTCCGGCGTCCGCCGGCGTGCACCGCGAGCCCGCGTCCGGTCCGGGACAGCGACGCCGTCCCGCCACCCAGCACCTCGTCGAGCGGGCAGCGGCGGCCGTCCACCGCCACGTGCGCGCGCGGCAGCAGCGTCCCGGCCAGCCGCCGGCCGGACCGGCCCGAGCGCTCGACGAGGGGACCGCGGCGCAGCGGCGGCGTGCGGCTGTCGGTGGCGAAGGCGGCCACCGCCGGCACCCGGCCGACCCCGGCGAGCACCGCGTGCCGCAGCGCGTCCGCGCCACGGCCGCCGCCGGTCATGAGCGCGCCCACGAGCACGGCCAGCCGCACCAGCGCGCGGGCGTGGGGGGCGCGCTCGGCCTGGTGGGTGTCCAGGAGCGCCTCGTCGGCACCGCCCAGGACGGCGGCGAGCTTCCAGGTGACCTGGTGGACGTCGCGCAGCCCGAGCCCCAGGCCCTGCCCGATGAACGGCGGGGTGAGGTGGGCGGCGTCGCCGGCGAGGAGCACGCGGCCCGCCCGCCAGCGGTCGGCCACCTGCGCGCGGTAGACGTACTCCGCGGTCCGCACGACCTCGGCGCCGTCCGCGGCGAAGGAGGCCAGCAGCCGGGCGAGCGGGAGGTCGGCCGCGCGCTCCCCCGGCGCCAGCCGGGCCTCGAACCGGTACCGGTTCCCGGCCACCGGCATGAACGTCGCCGCGCGGCCGGGGTCGCAGACCTGGTGCACGCCCGGCCACACCGCCAGCGGGTCGTCCGACCGCAGGTCGAGCACCAGCCAGCGGGCCGGGCGGCCGAGGTCGCGCATCCGGGCGCCGACCAGCCGGCGCACGGTGCTGTGGGCGCCGTCGCAGCCGAGGACCGCCGACGCCGTGACGGACCGGTCCGCCAGGTGCACCGTGACCCCGTCCGGTCGGGGGGTCAGCCCCGTGACCTCCGCGCCCGTCCGCACCTCGACCAGCGGCTCGCGGTCCACCGCCTCGCGCAGGAGTCGCTCGAGGTCGGGCTGGTGGAACATCGACGCCTGCGGCCACCCGTGCAGCCCCGCTGCGGCCTCGCGACCGAACTCGGCGAGCACGCGGGAGCGGGCGTCGAGCAGCCGCAGCCCCCGCGCCGGCCGGCTCACCGCGAGGAACCCGTCGACGACGCCGGCGTCGGCCAGCGCGCGCAGCGCCTCGTCGTCCAGGTGGACCGCCCGCGGCGAGCCGTAGGGCTCCGCGTGCCGCTCGAGGACGCACACCGGCAGCCCGCGGCGGGCGAGCAGCAGCGCCGCCGTCAGCCCCACCGGCCCGGCGCCGACCACGACCACCGGGGCGCCGGACACGCCGCCAGTCTGCGGGAACGCTGCACGACGTTGCAGCGCGTGCCTCCTGGGGTTGCCGCGCGCCCCCGCCGTGTCGAGGCTGGGGCGCGGCACACCGAGCGCGGGGTGCCGGGGCGCCCGTCGACGGCGACGGGCCGGGGAAGGGACGACTGCGTGAAGACCAAGGGTGCACTGCTGTGGGGCGTGGGCGAGGAGTGGTCGATCGAGGAGATCGAACTGGGTGACCCGAGGGAGGGCGAGGTCCAGGTCCAGCTCGCCGCGTCGGGCCTGTGCCACAGCGACGAGCACCTGGTCACCGGCGGCACGCCGGTCGCGTTCTACCCGGTGATCGGCGGGCACGAGGGCTCGGGCGTCGTGACCAAGGTGGGGCCGGGCGTCACCGGGCTGAAGGAGGGCGACCACGTCGTCACCGCCTTCATCCCCGCCTGCGGCCAGTGCCCGCCGTGCTCGAAGGGGATGCAGAACCTCTGCGACCTCGGCGCGAGCCTGCTGGCCGGCACCTCGATCTCCGACGGCAGCTACCGCATCCAGGCCAAGGGCAAGGACGTCATCCCGATGTGCCTGCTCGGCACGTTCTCGCCGTACATCACGGTGCACCAGGCCTCGGTGGTGCGGATCGAGCCGGACATCCCGCTGGAGATCGCCGCGCTCGTCGGCTGCGGGGTGACCACCGGCTGGGGCTCGGCGACCAAGGTGGCCGACGTCCGCCCCGGTGAGAACGTCGTCGTCATGGGCGTCGGCGGCGTCGGCATGAACGCCGTCCAGGGCGCGGCGGCCGCCGGTGCCAAGCGGGTGTTCGCCATCGACCCGGTCGCGCAGAAGCGCGAGTGGGCCATGGAGATGGGCGCGACCCACACCTTCGCGAGCATCGAGGAGGCCACCGGCCCGATCAACGAGCTCACCTGGGGCCGGATGGCGGAGAAGGTGATCATCACCGTCGGCGACATCCAGGGCGAGGACGTCGGCGCCGCCCTCAGCGTGACCGGCAAGGGCGGCCGCGCCGTCGTCACCGGCATGGGCAACGCGGCCAACACGGACGTGAAGGTCAGCCTGTTCGAGCTCGCGCTGCTGCAGAAGGACCTGCAGGGCGCGATCTTCGGCGGCCTCTCCCCGCGCTCGGCGATCCCCGAGCTGCTGGCGCTCTACCAGGAGGGCCAGCTCAAGCTCGACGAGCTGGTGACCACGAAGTACTCCCTGGAAGAGGTCAACCAGGGCTACCAGGACATGCGCGACGGCAAGAACATCCGCGGGATGATCATCTACACCGACGCCGACCGCTGAGCGTCGCGGTGGGGCCCCGTCCGGGGCCCCACCGCACTCAGCCCCGCAGCTCGGGGAAGTCGCTGTCCTTGAACTCGGTGGCGCTGCCCGCCGGAGCCAGCTCCTCCTCGCGCTGCCGCAGCTCGACCCGCCGGATCTTCCCGGAGATCGTCTTGGGCAGCTCCGCGAACTCGATCCGCCGCACCCGCAGGAACGGCGCCAGCCGCTCGCGGGCGTGCCGGAGCACCGCCAGGGCGGTCTCCGCGGTCGGCTCCCAGCCCGGCGCCAGCGTCACGTACGCCTTGGGGACGGCGGCGCGCACCGGGTCGGGCACCGGGACGACGGCGGCCTCGACCACCGCCGGGTGCTCGATGAGCACGCTCTCCAGCTCGAACGGGCTGATCTTGTAGTCGCTGGCCTTGAAGACGTCGTCGGTGCGCCCGACGTAGGTGATGTAGCCGTCGGCGTCCCGGGTCGCGACGTCGCCCGTGTGGTAGTACCCGCCGGCCATCGCCTCGGTGGCCCGCTCGGGGTCGCCCTGGTAGCCGGTCATCAGGCTCAGCGGCCGGGCGGCGAGGTCCAGGCAGATCTCGCCGTCGTCGCCCGGCTGCCCGGTGACCGGGTCGACCAGCACCACGGGCACGCCGGGCAGCGCCCGGCCCATCGAGCCCGGCTTGACCACCGCGCCGGGGGTGTTGCCGACCGACGCCGTCGTCTCGGTCTGGCCGTAGCCGTCGCGCAGGGTCATGCCCCAGTGCCGGCGCACCTGGTCGATCACCTCGGGGTTGAGCGGCTCGCCGGCCGCGATCACCTCGCGCAGCGAGCCCGGGCCGCCGGTGAGGTCGGCCTGGATGAGCATCCGCCAGACCGTCGGCGGCGCGCAGAACGTGGTGATCCCGGCGCTGCGGATCCGGTCCAGCATCGCCGCGGCGTCGAACCGCCGGTAGTTGGCGAGGTACACGGTGGCCTCGGCCGCCCACGGGGCGAAGAAGCAGCTCCACGCGTGCTTGGCCCAGCCCGGCGAGCTGATGTTCAGGTGCACGTCGCCGGGCTGCAGCCCCAGCCAGTACATCGTCGACAGGTGGCCCACCGGGTAGCTGACCTGCGTGTGCTCGACCAGCTTGGGCCGGCTGGTCGTGCCGCTGGTGAAGTACAGGAGGAGCGGGTCGCCCGCCGCGGTGCCCGGGTGCCCGACCGGCTCGTCCGGCGCGCCCGCGGCGTCGGCGTAGGAGGCCCAGCCGGCGACCTCGCCGCCCACGACGACCCGTCCGTAGTCGCCCGGGACGTCTCCGAACTTGGCGGCGTCCGCCGCGTTGGCGACGACGTGCCGCGCGCCGCCGCGGCCGATCCGGTCGGCCAGGTCCGCGGGGCCGAGCGCCGTGGTGGTCGGCATGATCACCGCGCCGAGCTTCATCACCGCGAGCATCGACTCCCACAGCTCGACCTGGTTGCCCAGCATGAGGACGACGCGGTCGCCCCGGGTCACGCCGCGGTCGCGCAGCCAGGCGGCGACCTGGTCGGAGCGGCGGGCCAGCGTGTCGAACGACCAGCTGCCCTCGGTGCCGTCCTGCTCGGTGATGACCAGGGCCGGCCGGTCGACGCCGCGGGCGACGGCGTCGAACCAGTCGACGGCCCAGTTGAACGGCCCCTCGATCTGCGGCCAGCGGAACTCGGCGACCGCCCGCTCGGGGTCGCCGCGCAGCGCGAGCAACTGGTCGCGGGCGGCGCGGTAGCGGGCGGTGGCCGGGCTGTCGGACATGGGTGGCGGTCCCCTCTCGTCGTCCTCCGCATCCTGTGCGGGCGCACCGGCACCGGCCACCCCCGATCGCGCCTGCCCGGGCGTCCCGCGTGCACGACGTCCGCCACCGGCGGAGCGCCGACCTGCGCTAACGTGACCGGCGTCACCAGCGCGACCGGGAGGAGACGCCGTTGTCCGTCCCGGCGGCCGCACGGCCCGACGACCGCGACGCCCTGCGCGCCGCCGTCCGCGAGGTGCACGCCCGGTCGGGCATGAGCGTCGTCTTCGCCGGGCCGGTCCAGGCCACGCGGACCGGCGCGTCGATCCGGATCGCGGAGCTGCTCGGCGCACGGACGCCCCACCTGCGCGGTCTCGTCGTGCGCGCCGGCGCGGGGCTGGGCGGGCGGGTCATCGCCGAGGCGCGGCCGGCCGGGGTGGAGGACTACTCGGGCGCCCGCGACATCACGCACGAGTACGACGGGCCGGTGCTGGCCGAGGGGCTGTGCACGGTGGCCGCCGTCCCGGTGCTGGTCGCGGGCCGGCCCCGCGCCGTCGTCTACGCGGCCTCGCGCGAGCGGGGATCGGTCGGCGACCGCGTCCGCGAGGCCCTCGCCCGGTCCGCCCGGCGGATGGCCGCGGAGCTGGCGGTGCGCGACGAGGTCGACCGGCGCGTGGCCCTGCTGGCGGCGGCGTCCACCGGCCCCCGGGAGGACGACGACCCGGCCCGCTGGGAGGAGGTCCGTGCGGTGCACGCGGACCTGCGGCTGGCCGCGCAGGACACCGCCGACGAGGTCCTGCGCCAGCGGCTGCTCGACGCCTGCACCCGGCTGGCCGCGCTGGGTGCCGCACCGGAGCCCGCCCCCGACCGGCCGCCGCCGGTGCACCTGTCCGCCCGCGAGCTCGACGTCCTCGCCCAGGTGGCGCTGGGCTGCAGCAACCGGGAGGTCGCCGTGCGGCTCTCGCTCCGCCCCGAGACGGTCAAGAGCTACCTCGGCGCGGCGATGGCCAAGCTCGACGCGCACACCCGGCTCGAGGCCGTCGTCCACGCGCGCCGCCTGGGGCTGCTCCCCTGAGTCGAGATCTGCACACTCGTCGGCATCAGCGGCTGATGGCGACGACTGTGCAGATCTCGCCGGCTGCTAGTCGAGCAGGCGGGTGAGCGCCGGGCCCAGGTCGCGGATCGAGCGCACCATCTCCGCCGTCCCCCCGCCGCGCGCAGCCAGGTCGCGGGCGGCGACCTCGGCCTCCGGCGTGGGGAGCGGGCACAGCACGTGCAGCCGGTCGATGCCGCCCAGAGCCGTCTCCGGCGGGTCGCCGGTGGTGTGCAGGCAGTCCGACAGCAGGACGGCGACGCGCTCGTCGGCGACCGCGGGCAGCAGCTGACCCCGGACCGCCCGCAGCGCCGCGGCGAGATCGGTCATGCCGTGGCCGCGCAGGGTGATCAGGTGCTGCACGAGGTCCTCCGGCGCCCGCCGCTGGCCGTGCCGCTGCACGACGTCCACCTCGCGGCCGAAGGTGAGCACGCTGGTCTGCAGCCGCTCGTCGGCGGTGAGCACGACCCCGGCGGCGGCGACCGCGGCGATGGCCACGCCCAGGCCGGTCATCGAGCCCGAGGTGTCCACGGCCAGGCAGACGGCGCGGCGGGCGCCGGTCCAGGTGCGGGTGACCAGGTCCTCGGGGGCCAGGGCCCGGCCCGGGTCCCAGCGGTCCAGCGTGCGGTCCAGGTCCAGGTCGCCGTCGCCCCGCCGGTCGGCGACGAGCCGGCGGGTGCCCCGGGTCCGGGTCCGCCCGACCCGGCCGACCTGCACGAACACCCGCGCCGCGACCCGCTGGGCCGCCGCCCGGAGCTCGCGGTCGGTGGCCAGCGCGAGGTCGGTGAGCAGGGCCGCCGCGGCGTCGGCGTCGGTGGCCATCAGCGCGGCGAAGGCGTCCTCGTCGAACTCGCCCACCTCCGGGCTGACCTCGTCGAACGACTCGTGGCGCGCGGCCATCTCGCGGCGGCCGGTCTGCCGCCGGGCGCCGCCGGCGCGGCGGTCGCGGCGCAGGGACGACGCGGACTCCGGGCCCGCCTGCGACGCAGGCGGGCCCTCAGCTTTTCCCGGGTCTCCCCCGTCCCCGGGCGGCGGGGGCGGTTCCTCGGCGGCCGGCGGCGGCCCGTCCTCCGGCCAGACCTCGGCCAGGAGATCGTCGATGACCGACTCCGGGGTGCGCTCCACGCCGTCGGCGATGCGGATGCGCCCCGACAGGGCCGCGTGCGCGGCGTCCCGGGTGGTCTCGCGGGCGCCGTCGGCCCCCAGGCCGGGCAGGCCGCGCATCTCCAGCAGGCCGCCGAGCAGCAGCACCAGGTCGATGGCCCCGCGCACCGACGAGCCCATCCGCACGTGGCGGTGCTCGCGGGTGGCGCGCACCAGGCGCACGGCGAGCGCGGTCAGGTCCGCCGGCGCGGCGGTGACCGCGGAGGTGATCGACCGCTCACCCGCGGCGTCCTGGTAGCCGAGCACCACCCGGCACATCCGGTCGGCGATCGCCTGGCCCACGCGGGCGGTGCCGATGGCGTCGAAGGGGTTCATCGCCGCGATGAGCCGGAACCCGGCGGCGGCGCGCACGTGCCCGAGCCGGGGCACGGTGATCTCGCCCTCGGTGAGCACGGTGATGAGGACGTTGAGCGTCTCCTCGGGGATCCGGTTGAGCTCCTCGAGGTAGAGCAGCCCCGAGCCGCGCATCGCCGTCAGCAGGGGGCCGTCGGTGAAGCTCTCGGGCACGTACCCGCCGGCGAGGACAGCGGCCGGGTCGTACTGGCCGATCAGCCGGGCCGGGGTCAGCTCGGCGTTGCCCTCGACGAAGACGACCTCCTGGCCGACGTCGGCGGCGATGGCCCGCAGCAGCGTCGACTTGCCCGTGCCCGGCGGCCCCTCCAGGACCACGTGCCGGTTGGTGCGCAGGGCGACGGTGAGCACCTCGCGCTCGCGGCGCAACCCGATCACCGGGTGGGGGCCGGTCTCCGTCGTCGGGCTGGCCTGGGTCACCTGACCCCTCTCGTACGTGGCGGCGGGATCCGCGCGGTCGCCACCATCAGACCCCGATGGCGGCGACCGCGCAGATCTCGCGGTGGGACGGGCAGGCCGTCAGGCCGGTGCGCCCTCCAGCGGCGGGGTGTCGTAGACGATGACGCCGCGGATGTTCTTGCCGTTGACCAGGTCCTCGTACCCCTGGTTGACCTCGTCGAGGGTGTAGGTGGTGGTGATCAGCTCGTCGAGCTTGAGGTCGCCGGAACGGTAGAGCTCCACCATCTTCGGGATGTCGTGGAACGGGTCGCCCGAGCCGAACAGGCTGCCCTTCACGGTCTTCTCGAACAGGGTGAGCATCGCGCTGTTGAGCTCGATGTTCGGCTTGGTCGGGTCGGCGAGGCCGATGATGACCGCCGAGCCGCCCTTGCGGATGGTGTTCACCGCGTCGGAGACCACCTTCGCGTCGACGACGCCGACGGTGATGATCGCCTTGTCGGCGCCGACGCCGCGGGTGAGCTCCTGGATCAGCTCGTGCGCCTCCTCGGCGGTCTCGCAGCTGTGCGTGGCGCCCATCTGCTCGGCGGCCTCGCGCTTGTTGGGCAGCGGGTCGACGGCGACGACGTTGCGCGCCCCGGCCAGCGCCGCGCCCTGGACGCTGTTGATGCCGATGCCACCGATGCCGTAGATGACGATCGTGTCGCCGGCCTCGGTCTCCGCCGCGTGCACGGCCGCGCCCCAGCCGGTGGGCACGCCGCAGCCGATGAGCACGACCTTCTCCAGCGGGAGGTCGTCGTCCACCTTGACCGCGGAGTTCTCGCTGATCACGGCGCGCTCGGAGAACGTGCCGAGCATGCACATGCCGCCGAGGTCGTCCCCGTCGTGGTGGAAGCGGTAGGTGCCGTCGGGCAGCATCCCGTCGAGGATCGTGGCGCCCTGGTCGCACAGGTTGGACTTGCCCGTGGAGCACCAGCGGCAGTGCCCGCACACGGGCAGGAACGAGCAGATGACGTGGTCACCGGGCTTGAGCCGGGTGACCCCGGGCCCCACCTGCTCGATGACGCCGGCGCCCTCGTGCCCGCCCACGATCGGGAAGCGGGGCACGATGTCGCCGTGCCGCAGGTGCTCGTCGGAGTGGCACAGCCCGGCGGCGACGAACCGGATCAGCACCTCCCCGGCCTTGGGTTCGTCGAGATCGATCTCGGTGATCTCGAACGGCTCACCGACGGCGCGGAGTACGGCTGCCCTGGTCTTCATCGACCCTCCAGTCCCCGGCCCCGGCGCGGGCACCGGACGTGCTACACGGACGAGTCCCGGCGGGACGCCTGTGGGGCGTTCCGGCGGGATGGGGCCCATCGTCGGCGCGCGGTGTGACCGGAGCCACCCCCGGACGGGGGGACCCGGACGCTCGCCCGACGGGGGGAGGCCCCTTGGGGATCCGGTACCGGAACGGTCACCATCCCGGGGTGCCGATGTCCTCCGGGGTCCCTGCGTGACCTCCCTGCCGGGAGGGGAGCTCCCCTCCCCCCGCGCCGCCACGACGTCGTTCGCCGTCCCGGTGCGGCAGCCGACGCTCGAGTGGTCGGGGTCCCGGGGCGCGGGGCCCGGAACCCTCCCCGGGGCCCCGCCGGAGCCCCCGCCGCCGTCTCCCGGGGACGGCGGCGGGACCGGCCGGGGCCGGCGCGTCCTGGTGCGCCGGCTGGGTCCAGCGGTCCTCGCCGCGGTCGTGACGGCGGGGACGGTGTGGGGTCTGACCGCAGGCCCCTTCGGCGACCCGCCGCACAGCGCGCGGGAGGACCTCGCCAAGGCCTCGCCCACCCGGTCCGACACCGGCTGGCGACCTCTGGAGGTGGCCGGGGGCTTCGTGGTGACCGGCGACGGCGCCCGGTACCGCGTGGTCGACGGGATCTGCTACCTGCAGGTGCACCTGCGCGACCCCGACGGGGTCTGGGCGGCGAACGCGCCCATCGCCGTGCTGCCCGCATCGGCTCGTCCGGCGTGGAACCACGCGTTCGTCGCGAGCCACGACGCGGTGCCGTACAGCGAGGTCGGCGTGTACGACGACGGCCAGGTGCTCATGACGCGTCCGGGCGACGCGGCTGCCGGCTACCTCGCACTGTCCGCGTCCTTCCCCGTGGGGGACTGAGCGGGTCAGCCGCCGAGGTCGCTCAGGTCCAGGTGGTCGGCCGGCGGCACGATGGGCGCGACGGTGCCGAACTCGCTCAGGCGCAGAACGCCGCCGTCGACACCGGTCCTGGTGACCTGGAGGGGGTAGGGCTCCCCCTCGGCCGCGACGAGCAGCACCGCGCCCTCGGAGTCGTGCAGCTCCCACACCGGCCGGCCGTCGAGCTCCGCGGCGGTGACCTCGTCCTCGGTCGTCGTGTCGGGCGACCGCATCTCGGCGACGAGCCCGTCGACCGACAGGTCCTCCATGCCGTCGCCGGCCTCGGTGGGCACCAGGACCCAGGTGTCGGCGAACGTCGGCGACCCGGAGCCGCAGGTCCACCTCGGCCCGCTCGCCGTCCATCTCTCCATGGCCCCGTACACACGCACGGCACCGGCGCCCTCGAGCGCGTCGACGGCCGCCTCGGCGAGCTCCGGCCCGGTCCGGCCGGGGTCTGCTCGGCAGCCGACGTGGTGCCCGTGACGCCCCCTCCACCCGACCGGTCAGCTCCCGGGCGACGAGCGTGGCCGCGGGACCGGCCGCACGGCTGCCCCGGCACGGGCGGCGTCCAGCTCCACCGCGGCGTGCAGGACGGCGGGCCCCACGCGCAGCGCGCCGTCGGACAGCGCCGCGCACCGGACGCCGCCGCGGCCCCGCAGGCCCCGGTGGGCGCCGGGCGCGAGCACGACGTCCAGCCACGCGCACGGGTTCGCCGGCCGGCCCCCGCGCAGCCGCACTACCCCCTCCCCGCAGTCGAGGGCGAACTCCACCCCGCGCAGCGCCTCGACCTCCGCGCCGCGCAGGACGACGGTGCGCCGGGCCAGCAGCGGGTCGACCGGCGGCACGCCGAGCTCGGCGGCGAGGGCCTCCAGCGACTCGACGGCGAGCACGGTCAGCGCGGCGTCGCGGTGGGCGGCCCGCCCGGCGTAGCGGTCGCCGACGACGCCGTACCCGGCCCGCACCTCGGCGCGGGACACCCGGTCGCCGTCCTGCGGCGGGACGACACCGCCCGGCCGCCCGTCGTAGCGGTGCACCGGCGAGACGACCAGCCCGACGACCTCGACGTCGTACGCCAACGGGAGATCGTTGATCACGTGCCCGTCGTCGGCCCCGTCCTCCCTCAGCGGTCGGCCGTGCGGTGGATCGGGCCGTCGGCGCCGGTCAGCCGCTCGCCCGTGCCGCCCCACCGGCCGGCGATGATCTCGGCGGCGATCGAGACCGCGGTCTCCTCCGGCGTGCGGGCGCCGAGATCGAGGCCGATCGGCGAGGAGAGCCGGCCCAGCTCGGCGTCGGTCATGCCGGCCTCGCGCAGGCGGTCCAGGCGCTCGTCGTGGGTGCGGCGGGAGCCCATCGCGCCGACGTAGGCGACCGGCAGCCGCAGGGCCACCTCCAGCAGCGGGACGTCGAACTTCGGGTCGTGGGTGAGCACGCAGAGCACCGTGCGCTCGTCGATCCGGCCCGCGTCGACCTCGGCCTGGAGGTAGCGGTGCGGCCAGTCGACGATGACCTCGTGCGCGTCCGGGAACCGCTTCGGGGTCGCGAACACCGGCCGGGCGTCGCACACGGTGACCCGGTAGCCCAGGAAGGCGCCCACCCGCGCCACGGCGGCGGCGAAGTCGATCGCGCCGAACACCACCATCCGGGCGGCCGGCGCGAAGGAGTTCACGAACAGCGTCAGGTCGTCGCCGCGGCGCTCGCCGTCGTGGCCGACGTGCAGCAGCCCCGTGCGGCCCGCGGCGAGCATCCCGCGGGCGTCGGCGGCCACGGCGTCGTCCAGCCGCTGCGCGCCCAGCGTCCCGGAGGCCCGCTCGGGCCACAGCACCAGCCGCTTGCCCAGCCGGTCGTCGGGTCCCTTCACGCAGGTGACGACGGCGACCGGCTCGTGCCGGCCCACCGACTCGGCGATCTCCCCCAGCTCGGGGAACGACTCGCGCGACACCTGCTCGACGAAGACGTCGAGGATGCCGCCGCAGGTCAGGCCGACGGCGAACGCGTCGTCGTCGCTGACGCCGTAGCGCTCCAGCGTGGGGACGCCGCTCTCGACGACGTCGCGCGCCTCCTCGTACACCGCGCCCTCGACGCAGCCGCCGGAGACGCTGCCCACCGCGGTGCCGTCGGGGCCGACCAGCATCGAGGCGCCGGCGGGGCGCGGGGCCGAGCGCCACGTGGCGACGACCGTCCCCATGCCGACCGTCTGCCCGGCCTGCCACCAACCCACCAGGTCGTCGAGCACGTCACGCACGAAGGACCCCCTGCCACACCGATCGTCGGGCGTTCATGGACCTGCAACCGTCATGCACGGGCGATCACTCCCGTCAGCTCCTCGAACGCGGCCAGGCTGTGCCCGGCCACGAACGCGTCCAACGACGGCAGCGCCGCCTGCATGCCGCCGGTCAGCGGCTCGTAGCCCACCCGGCCCTTGTGCGGGTTCACCCAGACGACGGCGTGCGCGAGCCGGCGCAGCCGGGCCATCTGCTCGGCCAGCAGCTCGGTGCCGCCGCGCTCCCAGCCGTCGCTGCAGACCACGACGACGGCGCCCCGGGCGGTGCCGCGCTGCCCCCACCGGTCCAGGAACGCCTTGAGCACCTCGCCGAGCCGGGTGCCGCCGGACCAGTCGGGGATCGCCTCGCCGCTGGCCGCCAGCGCCCGGTCCGGGTCGCGCAGCCGCAGCTCCCGGGTGACCCGCGTGAGGCGGGTGCCGATGGTGAAGACCTCCGTCGACGCCGGCCGGGCGCGCACCGCCACGTGGGCGAAGCGCAGCAGGGCGTCGGAGTAGGGGCTCATCGACCCGGAGACATCGACCAGCAGGACGACGCGGCGCGGCCGGGGCCGGGCGCGCCGGTGCACCAGCCGGGTGACCTCGCCGCCGTCGCGCAGGGCCCGGCGCACGGTGCGGGCGGCGTGCACCGACCCGTGGGCGCTCGGCCGCCGCCGCCGGGACGCCCGCATGGGCGTGGCCGGCCGCAGCAGGGCGAACAGCCGGCGCAGCTCCTCCCGCTCGGTCAGGGTCAGCTCGGCGACGTCGCGGTGGCGCAGCACCTCGTCGGCGCTGGCCTGCCCGGCGACGTCGGAGGGCGCGTCGTCCTCCCCCTCGCCGGTGCCGGTCTCCAGCGGCGCCGACAGTGCCACGACCTGCCGCTGGTCGGCGGGCGCGGACCGCATCCGGGGCGCCTCCCCGGCGAAGTACGCCGCGAAGGCGGCGTCGTAGCGCTCCAGGTCGTCGGGGCCACTGCACAGCGTCAGCCGCCCGGCCCAGTAGACCGAGGTGGGGTCCAGGACGTCGAGGGCACCGATCGCCTCGAGCATCGCCTCGACGCGGTCGGGTGAGGCGGTCACGCCGGCGACGCGCAGCGTCCGCGCGAAGCCCAGCACCGTGGCGACCACGTCGCGCGGGGGCGGCCCGCCGTTGCCCGCCGTCGCCGGCTCAGCCACCGAAGAGCGCTCCGCGGGCGAGCGAGTGCACCCGGTCGGTGTCCTCGCGGTACTTGAGCACCGCGCCCAGGGTGCGGGCAGCCAGGTCGGGGTCCAGCTCGCGGGCCCCGAGGGCGTGCAGCGCACTGGCCCAGTCCATCGCCTCGGCCACGCCGGGGGGCTTGAGCAGGTCCAGGCCGCGCAGCTTCGCCGTCGCCCCGGCCACCTGGCGGGCCAGCCGCTCGGTCACCTCCGGCAGGCGGGTCCGCAGGATGGCCACCTCGCGGTCGAAGTCCGGGTGCTGCAGCCAGTGGTAGAGGCAGCGCCGCTTGAGCGCGTCGTGCACCTCGCGGGTGCGGTTGGAGGTGAGCACGACCAGCGGCGGGACGTCGGCCCGCACGGTGCCCAGCTCCGGGATGGAGATGGTGAAGTCCGACAGCACCTCCAGCAGGAACGCCTCGAACTCGTCGTCGGCCCGGTCGACCTCGTCGACCAGCAGCACGCTGGGCGAGTCCTCCAGGGCCTGCAGCAGCGGGCGGGCCAGCAGGAAGCGGCGGTCGTAGAGCGAGGCCTCCAGGGCCTGCGTGTCGCCCGTGGCGTGCGCTGCCTCGGCGGCGCGCAGGTGCAGCAGCTGGCGGCCGAAGTCCCAGTCGTAGAGCGCCTGGCTGGCCTCCAGGCCCTCGTAGCACTGGAGGCGGTAGATCGGCCGGCCGGTCACCTCGGCCAGCGCGCGGGCCAGGGCGGTCTTGCCCACGCCGGCCTCGCCCTCCAGGAACAGCGGCCGGCGCATGACCAGCGCCAGGTACGCCGCGGTCGCCAGTCCCTCGTCGGGCAGGTAGCCGGTGGCCCGCAGCGCCTCGGCGAGCGCGTCCGGGTCGGCGGGCAGGGTGGGCTGGCTCACGTCTGCAGCATCCCACCTCGCGTCCGGCGCGGTCGGGGCACGATGGCGGGCATGCCCGACCTCTCCTCCGGGGACGACCTGCGCGCCTTCGTCGACGCCGCACCCACCCCGTTCCACGCCGTCGCCGAGCTCGGCCGCCGGCTCAACGCCGCCGGGTTCACCGAGCTCGCCGAGGGTGATGCCTGGACCCTCGCGCCGGGCGCCGGGCACTTCGTCGTCCGGCACGGCAGCCTGATCGCCTTCCGGGTCGGCAGCGCGTCGCCGGCCGAGGCGGGGCTGCGGCTGGTCGGCACGCACACCGACTCCCCCACCTTCCGCGTGCGGCCGCGGCCCGACGTCCGCCAGGCCGGCTACCGGCTGGTGGGGGTCGAGCCCTACGGCGGCGGCCTCTGGCACACCTGGCTGGACCGGGAGCTCACCGTGGCCGGCCGGGTGGTGCTGCGCGGGGGCGGGACGGCGCTGGTCCGGCTGCCCGGAGCGCCGCTGCGGCTCCCGTCGCTGGCGATCCACCTGGACCGCAGCGTGCGGGAGGGGCTGACGCTGGACCCCCAGCGCGAGCTGGTCCCGGTGTGGTCCCACGACCTGGCCGACGCCGACGGCCTCGCCGCCGCCGTGGCCGAGGCAGCCGGGGTCGCCGCGGACGACGTCCTCGCCGCGGACCTGGTGCTCGCCGACACCCAGCCCGCGGGCACCGCCGGCGCCGACGGCACCTGGGTCGCCGCGCCGCGGCTGGACAACCTGGCCAGCTGCCACGCCGCCGTCACCGCGCTCGTCGCCGCCCCTGCCGGGGCGCGAACCCAGCTGCTGGTCGCCAACGACCACGAGGAGGTGGGCAGCGGCTCGATGTCCGGGGCGCGCGGCAGCTTCCTGGCCGACGTCGTCGGCCGGCTGGTCGCCCTCGCCGATCCCGGGGACCCGCAGGCGCTCCCCCGTGCCCTGGCGCGGTCCCGGCTGGTGTCGGCCGACATGGCGCATGCGGTGCACCCGACCCGGTCCGACCGGCACGAGCCGGCCCACCGGCCGCAGCTCGGTGGCGGGCCGGTGGTCAAGGTGAACGCCAACCAGGCCTACGCGACCGACGCGGCCGGCAGTGCCTGGTTCGCCGAGCGGTGCGCCGCGGCGTCGGTGCCCGTCCAGACCTTCGTGTCCCGTGCCGACCTGCCGTGCGGCAGCACGATCGGCCCGCTGACGGCCACCCGGCTGGGGATCCCCACCGTGGACGTCGGTGCCCCGATGCTGGCCATGCACTCGTGCCGGGAGCTCGCCTCGGCCGTGGACGTGCCCCTGGTGGTCGCCGCGCTGACCAGCTGCTTCGCCGACTGAGCCGCCCCCGGCACGCAGCAGCGGCCGGGCCCCCCACGCAGGTGGCCGGCCGGGACGAGTCCTCGGCCGGCCACCGCCGTGTCGGAGCCCGGCCGCTGCCGGGCGATCATCCGATCAGGTCAGCCGATGCGGCCGTCCCGGTCGCGGTCGAGGGTGCCCTCGGCGCCCTCCATCTCGATCTGCTCCTTGCGCACGGTGTCGCTGACGGTCTCCTGGTCGGTGACCGTGGTCTTGTCCAGGCGGACGCGCTCGACCGGCACGGCCTCCTTGGCGACGACGGGGCGCTCGGCGTGCAGCGTGACCTCGTGCTCCTCCTCGGAGATGGCCGGGCCGTCCATCGCGTTGCCGATGTTGGCGTCGGTGATCGGCTCACGCTCGAGCCGGACCTCCTCGCGCGACACGGGGACGGTCTCAGTCACGTTCTCGGTGACCACGAACTTGCGGAGCCGGGCGCGGCCGACCTCCTCGGTCCGGGTGCCGACCGACAGGTGCTCCTCGGAGCGCGTCATGGCGTTGTCGGTGGTCGGGCCGGAGGTGTCGTGACCGACGGTGCCGTGCTCGTTGGTCAGGTCGCGGCGACCGGTCGTCTGCGTGTCGGCCATGCCGGTGGTGGTGGTGGTGTCGGCCACGCCGGTGGTCTGCGTGGTCTGCGTCGTCTGCGTGCCAGCGCCCATGCCGTAGTACCGGTACAGCTCCTGCTCCTCCTGCGGGGAGAGGTGGCCGTCGGTGTCGATCTTCGGGGCGTCCTTCACCCGCTCCTTGCTCACCGGTACGCGCAGGCCCTCGTTGGTGAGGTCGGCGTCGCGGATCGGCACGAAGGACTCCTTCGTGCCGAACAGGCCGGTGCGGACGGTCAGCCACTCGGGCTGGCCGGTCTCGTCGTCGAGGTAGACCTCGGACGCCGAGCCGATCTTGCTGCCGGACTCGTCGTAGACGTCCTGGCCGATCACTCGGCTGATGCTCTCGGTGCCGATCATCGTTGGTGGCGCTCCCATCGCTGTGGTTTCACGGAGACTCGAAGCCGTCGCTGTGTTCACGGGACTGTCGAAGCGGTCGCTAGAGGGGTTGCCCGCGCAGGGACAGCGAAACCGGATCGTCATGATCGACACGCCCGGGACACGGCGTGTCGCGACGGCGCACCGACCCCTCCCCGCGTGCGCAGCGCGCGAATGCCCTGGTCAGGACGCGCCCGGGAGGATTGCGACTCCGGATCAGAACAAATCCGGGACGTCCAGCGAGGTCCGTCACGGACCGTGAGCTCCGTGCATCCCGGGCGTGTCGGCCACTCCTCTCGGCGCGTCGCACCGCCGTCGCGCGGAACGGCTGCACAGACTCGGCACGTGCCACCTCGCTCTCCCTATGACGACCTGGTCCACCCCCGGACGGTGAAGAAGGCGCTCCCGGAGGTGGAGGCCGAACGCGACGTCGTCGTCGAGGACCCCAGCTCCGGGTTCGTCGGGGCCGTCGTCCGCTGCGAGAAGGACGTCGTCCACCTCGAGGACCGGTTCGGGAAGGTGCGCGCCTACCCGCTCGGCCCGGGCTTCTGGGTCGACGGCCGGCCCGTGAAGCTGGTGCGCCCGAAGGCCGGCGCCCCCTCGGGACCGCAGCGCAGCGCCTCCGGGTCGACCTACGTCGTCGGCGCACGGGCCCGCGTCGCCCGCGAGGGCCGGATCTACGTCGAGGGCAAGCACGACGCCGAGCTGGTGGAGAAGGTCTGGGGCCACGACCTGCGCATCGAGGGCGTCGTCGTGGAGCCGCTGCACGGCGTCGACGACCTGCCGGGCATCGTCCGCGAGTTCCGGCCCTCTCAGGGACGGCGGCTCGGCGTCCTGGTCGACCACCTGGTGAAGGGCTCCAAGGAGTCCCGGATCGCCGGGCAGGTCACCGGCGAGCACGCGCTCGTCGTCGGCCACCCGTTCATCGACATCTGGCAGGCCGTCAAGCCGTCGGTGGTCGGCATCCCGGCGTGGCCGAACGTCCCGAAGGGCGAGGACTGGAAGGGCGGCGTCTGCCGCCGGCTGGGCTGGGAGGACGACACCGGCTACGTCTGGGCGCAGCGCATCCTCGCCCGCGTGCGCACCTGGACCGACCTCGAGCCGGCGCTGATCGGCCGGGTCGAGGAGCTCATCGACTTCGTCACCACCGACTGACGCGGGGCGATCCGTCGGCGGATCCTGCCCACGGGCACGTTGTTCCTGCCACGCTGCGCCCGTGACCTCACGGGGACGGGTGTGGGCGGCGCTGCTGGCAGCCGTGGTGACCGCCGGCCTGACCGGGTGCGCCGAGGCGGCGGAGGACGCCGGTGCACCCGCGCCGGCGCCGGCCGTGGGCCCCGAGCGCCCGGGAGCAGCAGGGGACGACCTCGTCGTCGACCCCCTCCCCCTCGAGGCCCCCGTCCTCCTGGACCCCGTCCCGGACGAACTCGTGCTGACCGAGCTGTCGTACGCCCCGCCGGAGGACGGCGCCGGCTGGGGGCGCGGCACCCTGTACGGCGATCCGGCGCTGTCCGACACCCTCGACGGGCCGGTGCTCCTGGTGGGGTCGAGCGGGGGCTCGGCCCAGATCGGCGGCCCGCGGTACGAGGCCCCCGGCGAGGAGGTCGACATCGGCGGACGGACCGGCACGGTGGTCCGCGACGGCGACCGGACCTGGGTGGTGATCCAGGGCAACGACCACGTCGAGTTCGTCGTCGGGCGGGGGATCGACGAGGACGACCTCGTCGCGGCCGCCCGGGGAGCGGACTTCGGGGCCGCGACGGCGACGGTCGCGCCCGACGCCGTCCCGGCCGGGCTGGAACCCCTGGTCGTCGGCGGGCCGCCGGACGGTCCCGGGGGGCCGGGCGAGCACATGTTCCTGGTGGGCGACTCGACGTGGATCTCGGTCACCGCGGTCCGCGCCGATCCGCGTCTCGCCGCGCTGTGGGGCTTCTGGGCCGACGACGCGGGCGGCACCGTGATCCGGGGTGAGCCGGGCTCCGCCGGCGTCCTGCGGGGGACCTACCTGGGCGGCCCGGAGGCTCCCGGACGGGTCTGGGCCGAGGACGGCATGGTCCTGGCCGTCGTGGTGACACTGGACCGGGCCGGGGACGGCGAGGAGCTGCTCGACCGGGTGGTCGCCGACCTGCGGATGGGCACCTGGGCGGAGTTCGAGGCGGCGCGCCGGCAGCTGCTCGAGCGCCCGCCGACCCGCGACGAGGCGGGCTGCGGTCCGGACGGTGCGTTCGTGAGCGGCGCGGGGAGCGGCTCCCGGTGGGGCTTCGCCCTGACGGCCTCCCCCAGCGGGGATGCGTGGTCCACCTGCTACCTGGAGCTCGCTTCCGGCTCCGGTGGTGGCGGCACCATCGTGCCGCCACCACTGGGCGAGCTGGCTGCCGCCGTGGGGGGATCCACCGACATCTCCTCCGGCAGCGGCTACAGCATCGTGGGTGGTGCGGCGCCGCCGGGGACCACCCGCGTCACGGTCACCACGCCGGACGGTCGCACGCACGAGGCCGTGCTCTCCGACGTCGGCCCGCGCCCCGGTGAACGGGTCTGGGCCACGTTCGTCGCGTACGCCGCGCCCCCGCCCGGTGTCGGCCCGCCGGTCGTCGCGACCGCCTACGACGCGGCCGGCGTCGTCCTGGACAGCACGCCCGTCTGACGGGAGTGCGGCAGCGCAGGAGATCTGCGCCGCCGCACCGACCGCAGGTCGGCCGGGGACTCAGCCGGGGACGTAGTCGAACGTGTCCGGGTCCGGGCCGGTGCGCTCGTCGCGGTCCAGTGCCGAGATGTCGCCCATGGAGTCGCCGTCGAGCTCGAAGTCGAACAGGGCGAAGTTCTCCTCCATGCGGCTGCGGGTCACCGACTTGGGGAAGACGACGTCGCCGCGCTGCAGGTGCCAGCGCAGCACGACCTGCGCGGGCGTCTTCGAGTACCGCTCGGCCACCCGGACGACCGCCGGGTCGTCGAGCACCTTGCCCTGGGCGATCGGCGACCAGGCCTCGGTGACGATCTCGTGGTCGGCGTCGAAGGCCCGCAGGTCGTCCTGCGCCAGGTACGGGTGGATCTCGATCTGGTTGACCGCCGGCCGGATCTCGGTCTCGGCGAACAGCCGGCGCAGGTGGTGCGGGTTGAAGTTGGAGACGCCGATCGCGCGGCACCGGCCGCTGCGGTAGATCTCCTCCATCGCCTTCCACGTCTCGACGTAGTCGACGTCGATGGTCGGCAGCGGCCAGTGCACCAGGAAGAGGTCGAGGGTCTCGAAGCCGAGGTCGGCCAGCGTCTGGTCGAAGGCGCGCAGGGCGGCGTCGCGGGCGTGGAAGCCGTTGTTCAGCTTGCTGGTCACGAAGACCTCGTCGCGCGCGATCCCGGAGCGGCGGAGGGCCTCGCCGACGCCCTTCTCGTTGCCGTACATCTCGGCGGTGTCGATGTGCCGGTAGCCGATCTCCAGCGCGGCACCGACGGCCTCGGCCGTCTCCTCCGGCGGGATCTGGTAGACGCCGAAGCCCAGCTGGGGGATCTCGACGCCGTTGTTCAGGCGGATGGTGGGCACGGTTGCCACAGGGGGTCCTCTCGGTCTGGCGGTGGAGGCGCGATCGGATCGCGCACGTCCTTCCGCTCGGCCGCTACCCCGCGACCCCGGGCTCAACCGTTGCCGCCGGTGAGGCCTGCGGCACCCGCCCCCGCTCCCGGAGCAGGGGGGCGCCGGCCAGCGCGAGCAGCGCCGCCAGGGCGGCGGCCACCGCGGGGACGGCGAATGCCTCCTGCGCGCCCCAGGCGTCCACGGCGGCACCGGCCAGCGCCGACCCGGCGGTGACGCCGATGGTGAGCCCGGTGATGGTCCAGGCCAGCGACTCGGTGAGCACGCCGGGCGCGACCCGGGACTCGACGAGGGAGGTCCCCGCCACGAGGACCGGGGCGATGGTCAGCCCCGCGAGGAACCCGCAGCCGATGAGCACCGGCAGCGACCCGACACCCCACAGCAGCTGCGCGGCCAGACCGAACGCGACCGCCGTCCCGACGAAGCGGGCGGCCATCGTGCCCGGCAGCCGGGCCAGCCCGTAGGCGAGCCCGGCGACCAGGCTCCCGAGCGCGAAGACGGCCAGCGCGGCACCGGAGAGGGCCGGGACGCCCTCCTCCTCGGCGAACCCGACCACCACGACGTCCAGCGCGCCGAAGAGAGCGCCCACGGCCACGTAGGCGACGACGACCACGAGGAGGCTGGGCGTGAGCACGGCCCCCCGGCGCCGGCGGGGGGCGCCGGCGACCAGGGGTCGCGGCGGCGGCTCGGTCTCCCGCTGCGCGGCCAGCCAGAGGCCACCCACCGTGCCGGTGACGACGCCGGTGAGGAAGCCGACCGGTGGCGCCACCAGCGTGGCCAGGAGCGTCACCAGCGGCGGCCCGAGGACGAAGGTGACCTCGTCGGCGACCGCCTCGAACGCGTAGGCCGTCTGCCGGCCGTCGGGCTCCAGCGCCGCCGACCACCGGGCACGGACCAGCGAGCCGATGTTGGGGCCGCTGGCGCCGGCGGCCGCGGCGAGGGGGAACCAGGTCCAGGTGGGCGCGTCGGCGACGACCGCGACGACGAACGCGATGCCGGTGACGGCGAACCCCGCCATGGCCAGGCGAAGCACGCGCCCCTGGCCGCGGCGGTCCATGGCGCGTCCCCACTGCGGGCCGGCGATGCCGTAGGCGAGGGCGAGGACGCCGGAGACGGCGCCGGCGAGGCCGTAGCTGCCGGTCTCGCCCTCCACGAGGAGGACGGCGCCCAGGCCGAGCATGGGCGCCGGCAGCCGGGCGAACCAGCCGGCGAGGGTGAACGCGCGCGCCCCCGGGACGGCGAACAGTCGGGTGTAGGGGGCGAAGAGGGTGCGGGGTGACACGGGGGTTCTCGCGCTTCCTGGCCACAGGCGAGTGCGGGGGAGGCCCGCCGGGCTCTCGGGTGGCGCGGCGACGGTAGCAACGCCGGCCCCCGTCCCGCTGCCGAGTTCCGCGCGCCGGTCCTTGCGTTGCATGAAGATTCATGGATCAATGAGTGAGCCGCCGCATACGCTCGGTGACCAAAGCTCCGGAGGACCCGCCCGTGCCCCGCTCCTTCCCCCGCCGCCTGCTGGCCGCGCTCGCCCTCACCACCGCCGTCGCGCTCGTCCCGGGGGTCGCCGCGGCCTCCGGCGGTGACGACGGGGGCGGCGACGACAGCGGGGGCGGCACGGCCGTCGCCGCCGCCACGCCGGGCGACTTCGCCGTCACGGTCAACGGCACGACGACCAACCCGGCCGCCGGCCGCGACGCCCGGCTGCGCGGGGTGACCCCCGCCGGCCCGATCAGCGTCCGCGGCGTGCACGTCACCTTCACCATCGACCCGGCCACCCTCGGCGTGTACGACTACACGCTGACCGGGGCCCCGGACCCGCAGCGGATGGTGACCGCACCGACGGTCGTCTTCGCCTCGAAGGTCCCCGTGCTCACCGCCGACCAGCGCCGCGGTGTCCGCATCGACCAGCTCCAGGTGCGCGACGACACGCTCGTCGTCACCTTCACCACCGCCCGCGGCAAGCTCAAGGTGCAGGCCAAGGACGCCCCGCAGGGCGGCATCTTCCAGATGGAGCAGGAGTTCGGCACCGCCGTCGAGTACGTGCACACGCTGGGCCCCGGCCTCTACTACTTCGTCAACGAGTTCACCGGCAAGGTCAACCTCGGCAACGGGGTGCCCGCCGACGCCACGCACCAGATGCTCCTGGGCAAGGACAGCCCCCAGGTCGCCACCCGGCTGTCGCTGACCGCGACGACGAGCCGCTGGTCGGTCGCCTCGGGTGGCCGCATGGGCGGCGTCCTCGGCGAGGACTCGATCGAGCTGTCCGCCGGCGCCACCAACTGCACCAGCGACTGCCAGGCCCGCAACCGCATCCAGGGGTCGGTCGCCGTGCCGCCGGACCCGGTCGCGCCGACGCCGATCGGCTGACCACCGCTCCCGACAGGGGCGGCCGGGGTTCCCCGGCCGCCCCTGTCGCACGTCCGGACGACGGCGGGAGGTGGCCGGCCAGCACTACATTCGGGACATGACCTCGCCGAGCCCGCTCCCGGACCCGGTGCTGCGTCCCGCCGACCCCGCCCCGGGCACGGGCGGGCTGGTGGACCGCTACGGGCGCACGGCCACCGACCTGCGGGTCTCGCTGACCGACCGGTGCAACCTGCGCTGCACGTACTGCATGCCGCCGGAGGGCCTGGACTGGCTGCCCAAGGTCGAGGTGCTGACCGACGACGAGATCGTCCGGCTGGTGCGGATCGGCGTCGAGCTGCTCGGCATCCGGGAGGTCCGGTTCACCGGCGGCGAGCCGCTGCTGCGCCCCGGCCTGCCGGGCATCGTCGCGGCCGCCACGGCGCTCGCCCCCCGCCCCGAGGTCAGCCTGACCACCAACGCCATCGGCCTGGCCCGGATGGCCCCCGCCTTGGCCGACGCGGGGCTCGACCGGATCAACGTCAGCCTCGACACGCTCGACCGGGCGCGCTTCAAGCAGCTCACCCACCGCGACCGGCTCGACGACGTCCTGGCCGGCCTGGCCGCCGCGCAGGCCGCCGGCCTCACCCCGGTCAAGGTCAACGCCGTCCTGCTGCACGGCATCAACGACGTCGACGCCGTCCCGCTGCTGGACTACTGCCTCGAGCACGGCTACCAGCTGCGGTTCATCGAGCAGATGCCGCTGGACGCCCACCACGCCTGGACGCGCGGGCGGATGGTCACCGCCGAGGACATCCTCGAGCGGCTGTCGGCGGCCCACACACTCACGCCCGACACCGAGGACCGCGGCTCGGCCCCGGCCGAGCGCTGGCTGGTCGACGGCGGCCCGGCCACCGTCGGCGTGATCGCCTCGGTGACCCGCTCCTTCTGCGGCAGCTGCGACCGCACGCGGATCACCGCCGACGGGCAGATCCGCAACTGCCTGTTCGCCCGCGACGAGTCCGACCTGCGCGCGGCGCTGCGCTCGGGCGCCTCCGACGAGGAGATCGCCGACCGGTGGCGGATCGCCACCCTCGGCAAGCTGCCCGGCCACGGCATCGACGACCCGAGCTTCCTGCAGCCCAGCCGGCCGATGTCGGCGATCGGCGGGTGAGCGTGCCCGTCACCGTGCGGTACTTCGCCGGGGCGCGCGCCGCCGCGGGGGTCGACACCGAGACCCGGACCGCCGCGACGCTGGAGGAGCTGGTCCGGCAGCTGGCCGACGCCCACGGCGAGCGGCTGGAGCGGGTGCTGACCGCCTGCTCCTTCCTCGTCGACGGGGCGCAGGCGCGCGACCCCCGGGCGGCCCTCGCCCCGGGGACCGTGGTCGACGTGCTGCCGCCGTTCGCAGGAGGATGACGCAGGGACCCCCTGCCCCCACCCCTCGCAGGCTCGCGACGGGGCCCTGCCGGGGGCCGCAGGCCACAGGAAGAGAGAGTCGATGAGCGTCTTCGACAAGGCGAAGGCCAAGGCCGAGCAGCTGCTCGGCCGGGCCGAGGAGCTGTACGGGCAGTCGCACGGCGACGCCGCGGCCACCCTGGACGGCGAGGCCCGCCGCCTCGAGGGTGAGGCGGAGGAGGAGACGGCCGCCCGCGACCAGGCCGCCGAGGAGGCCCGCCGCTCCGGGGACGACGGTCTCGCCGGCGCGCGGTGACCGCCTCCTGAGCGCCCGCTGCGGTTCCGGCACCGCTCCGGTGGGGAATGTCCCCGCCCGGTCCGGGTAACGCAGGCCGGTATGGCACTCCCGGGGATCGCGGACATGGCACCCTGGCGGACGTGGCCGGAAGCGGTCAGCGGCGCGCTGCGGTACCTCCAGGCGCAGTCGTCGTGGGGCGCCTGGCTGGCCACTCGCGTCGTCGGGGACCAGCAGGTGGTGGTGTGTGCGGAGCCCGCGGGGGCGGTGCGCCCCGGCGCGAGCCTGCCGTGGGCCGAGAGCTTCTGCCGGCTGATGGTCGCCGGTGACGCCCCGCGCGTGGCGACGGTGACCGCGGCCGTGCCGGAGTACGCCGGGCTGACCCTCCCCAACGGGCTCCGGGTCGCCGCCTACCTCGGGGTGCCGCTGGTGGGCCCCGACGGCGACCTGTTCGGCACGCTCTGCGCCGTCGGCGGCCGGGCCCGCCCGCTCAGCGCGGCGCGGGACCTGCCCATGGCCGAGGTGGTGGCGCGGATGCTCAGCTCACTGCTCGCGGCCGGCCTGGACCCGGGTCCGGTCCCGGAGCTGCTCCCGATGGGCGACGAGGGGACGGCACCCCGGGGGCCGGGGCCCTAGGGGCAGGCCACCCACTCCTCCGCGCCGTCGGTGAAGACCTGGCGCTTCCAGATGGGCAGCCGCTTCTTCACCTCGTCGACGAGCTCGGCGCAGGCGGTGAACGCCGCGCCGCGGTGGGCGGCGCTGACCGCGCAGGCCAGCGCGACGTCGCCGATGCCCAGCAGGCCGATGCGGTGCGAGACCGCGACGGCCTGCACGCCGGGGCGGGCGGCGAACTCCTCCGCGAGCTCGACGATCACCTCGGTGGCGCTGGGGTGCCCGACGTACTCGAGCTCGGTGACCGACCGCCCGCCGTCGTGGTCGCGGACCACGCCGGCGAAGGAGACGACGGCGCCCGCTGCCTCGTCGGACACGGCGTCCTCGTGCTCGGCCACCGACAGGGGCTCGTCCACGACCCGGGCGATCACGACCCCGACGCTACCCCGCCGGGCGGCACGTCCAGGTCCACCGGATCGGCCAGGCCGGTGCAGTCGACCTCCGTGACGTCGCGGCCGGCCAGGTAGCGGCGGGCGCCCTCGTCGCCGGTCGCCGTCTCCGCCACCCCGGCCCAGTGGTCGCGGCCGAGCAGCACCGGGTGGCCACGGACACCGTCGTAGGTCGCGACCGCCAGGGCGCCGGGCGCGGCCTGAGCGGCGACCCGCTCGAGCGCCGCCGGGGTCATGCCGGGCATGTCGACCAGGGTCACCAGCGCGGCGTCGATCCGCCCCGGCCACGAGCGCAGGCCGTCCAGGCCCGTGCGCAGCGAGGAGGCCATGCCGGTCTCCCAGTCGGCGTTGGCGAGCACCGTGGCGCCGTCGAGGTCCGCCGTCCGCCAGACGTCCACCGCCCGGGCGCCCAGGACGACGAGCACCGGGTCGCACACCGCGCGCGCCGTCCGCACCGCGCGCTCCACCAGCAGGCTGCCGTCGTACTCGACCAGCGCCTTGGGCATGCCGTAGCGGCGGCCGCCTCCGGCGGCGAGGACGAGGGCGGCAACGGACCCGAGCATGCCTCGCAGCGTGCCCCACCCGGCCCTCGTGCAGGGGCCCGCCGCGAGCCCGCGCGTGGTGGGGGGCAGGAGGGTCCTCCGTCAGCGCTCGTAGACGGCGATCTCGGAGGCCTTGACCGTCGCCCACAGCTGCGCCCCCGGCGCGAGCCCCATCTCGGCGAAGGCGGCCGCGGTGACGTCGGCCAGCAGCGGCACCTCGCCCTCCAGCTCGCAGCGCACGGTGGCGCCGTGCGGGGTCGCCCCGGCCAGCCGCACCGGCCAGGTGTTGCGCGGGCTGCCCTCCGGGCGCACGGGCCACAGCGCGACCGACTCGGGGCGGACGGCGACCAGCACCGGCCCCGCCGTCTCCCCGGCGACGGTCACCCGGCCACCGCCGTCGAGCCGGACCGTCGTCCCCTCCCCGGTGCCGGGCAGCAGCGACAGCCCGACCAGGCGGGCGACGTAGTCGGTGCGCGGGTGGCGGGCCACCTCCGCCGGCGCGCCGGCCTGCACGACGCGGCCCTCCTCGACCACCAGCACCCGGTCGGCCAGCGCCATCGCGTCGATCGGGTCGTGGGTGACCAGCACGGTGCTGCCGCGGAACTCGCCGAGGTGCCGGCGCAACTCGGCGCGGACGGTCAGGCGGGTGCGCGCGTCCAGCGCCGAGAGCGGCTCGTCGAGCAGCAGCAGCGCCGGGTCCCCTGCCAGCGCGCGGGCCAGTGCGACCCGCTGCGCCTGGCCGCCGGAGAGCTGGCCCGGCCGGCGGGCACCGAGGTCGGCGAGTTCCACGCGGGCGAGCCAGGCCGCCGCCGCCGCCCGGGCCTCGCGCCGGCCTGCCCCCCGGGTGCGCAGGCCGAAGGCGACGTTGTCGGTGACCGACAGGTGCGGGAAGAGCAGGTGGTCCTGGAAGACCATGCCCAGCCGGCGGCGGTGCGGCGGGAGGTGGACGCCGGCGGCGACGTCGTCCCACGGCTCGCCGTCGACCTCGACGCGTCCGTCGTCGGGCGGGAGCAGCCCGGCGAGCACCCGCAGCAGCGTGGACTTGCCGGCGCCGTTGGGCCCGAGCACGGCGAGCACCTCGCCGTCGGCCACGTCGACGTCGAGTTCCACGTGCAACCTCCCCCGCTGCACGCGTACCGCCGCGCGCAGGCTCACGGGGCGGCCCCCGCGCGGCCCAGCCAGCGGCCGCGGAGGAGGAGCAGCGTGGCCAGCGAGACCGCGAGCAGCACCAGCGAGAGCACGATCGCCGACTCGGGGTCGCGCTGCAGGGCCAGGTAGACCGCCAGCGGCATCGTCTGCGTCGTCCCCGGGAAGTTGCCGGCGAAGGTGATGGTGGCGCCGAACTCGCCCAGCGCCCGGGCCCAGCACAGCACCGCGCCGGCGGCAACGCCCGGCGCGACCATCGGCAGGGTGACGCGGCGGAACGTCGTCCACCGGTCGGCGCCCAGGGTGGCCGCGGCCTCCTCGTAGCGGGCGTCGGCGGCGCGCAGCGCGCCCTCGACGCTGATGACCAGGAACGGCATCGCGACGAAGGTCTCGGCGATGACGACGGCGGTCGTGGTGAACGGGATGGTGAGCCCGAACGCCTCGTCCAGCCAGCGCCCGACGATCCCCTGCCGGCCGAGCACGAGGAACAGCGCGACGCCGCCGACCACCGGGGGCAGCACCAGCGGCACGGTGACCAGCGCGCGCAGCACGCCGCGGCCGCGGATCCGGGAGCGGGCCAGCACCCAGGCCAGCGGCACCCCGAGCACCAGCGAGACCGCCGTCGCCAGGGTGGCCGAGACCAGCGACAGCCGCAGCGCCTCCCCGACGCCGGGGCTGGTGAGCTGCGGCCCGAGGTCGCTCCACGGCGTCCGGACGACGAGGCCGACCAGCGGCAGGACCAGGAAGGCGACCGCCACGACCGCCGGGACCAGCAGCGGCAGCGGCACGCTCCCCCCGCGGGGACGCCTCACGGCGCGCGGAAGCCGGCGTCGGCCAGCGCGGCCTGCCCCTCGGCGGAGAGCACGAGGTCGACGAACGCCCGTGCCGCCTCGGGGTTCGGCGCCTCGGTCAGCACGCAGACCGGGTACTCGTTGACGGCGTCCTCGGCCTCCGCGACGGCGATGCCCTCGACGGCGTCGCCGGCCGCGACCACGTCGGTGGCGTAGACCAGCGCGGCGTCGACCTCGCCCAGCTCCACCTTGGTGAGGGCGGCGCGGACGTCCTCCTCCAGGGTGTCGGGCACGGCGTCGACCCCCGCGGCGGCAAAGACGTCCTCGGCCGCGGCCCCGCAGGGCACCTCGGGCGCGCAGACGGCGAGGGTCAGCTCCTCCCGGGCGAAGTCGGCCAGCCCGGTGACGTCCGCCGGGTTGCCCGCCGGGACGGCGATCTCCAGCACGTTGGACGTGAAGACCTGCGGCTCGCCGTCGGCCAGGCCCGCGTCGGTCACCACGGCCATCTGACCGGGGTTGGCGGAGGCGAAGACGTCGGCCGGGGCACCCTGGGTCACCTGGGTGGCCAGCGTCGAGCTGCCGGCGAAGGTGAACTGCACCTCAAGCCCGGGGTGCTCGGCCTCCAGCTGCTCGCCCAGGCCGGTGAAGACGTCGGTGAGCGAGGCCGCGGCGAAGACCGTGAGCGTCCCGCCGAGCGAGCCGTCGCCGCCCGCCGCGCCGCCCACCGCGTCGCCGCCGTCGGCCGCTCCGCAGCCGGTGAGCAGTGCCGCCGCGAGCACGGTGGCCGTGCCCCACGTCCTGATCCGCATGCGCGGGACCCTAACGCGCGACACCCTCCGCAGGCGCGGGACGGAGCCGGTCAGGGGACGTCGACGCTCACCTGGGTCGCCTTGACGGTGGCGACCGCGCGGACGCCGACCTCCAGGCCCAGCTCGTCGGCGGCCTCGCGGGACATCAGCGACACCAGCCGGAAGGGGCCGGCCTGGATCTCCACCTGGGCCATGACGGTGTCGCGGACGACGCGCGTGACGATGCCGGCCAGCCGGTTGCGCGCGGAGGAGGAGCGGGTGGTGCCCGGCTCCGGCGCCTCGTGCAGGTGCGCCGCGACACCGGCGAGCGCCGCGCCGTCGACCACCGCCGGCCCGCCGGCCTCGCGCCGGGCGGCGAGCCGACCGCTGTCGATCCACCGGCGGACGGTGTCGTCGCTCACGCCGAGCAGCTCGGCGGCCTCGGCGATGCGGTACGTGGCCACGGCCGGACGGTAGCCCGGGGTGATCGCCACCCTCGGCCCGCGGCCGCCGACCACACGGTCGACGGCGTGGCCGGCGGCGTCGGCGCGGTGATCGCGATCACCGGGGGCGGCGCCTGCACCAGCGCGCCGTTTGCCGATCTCGGACGCCGGGCAGCGGCACCCGGTGTCACACAACCCAGTGGGAAAGACCGCCGCCGTCCGCACCCGCCGCCTGCGGGAGGTCGCCCGCGACGTCCTCGGCTTCGACGGCTTCCGGCCGGGCCAGGAGGAGGCCATGCAGGCGGTGCTCGCCGGCCGCGACACCCTCGGCGTGCTCCCCAGCGGGGCCGGCAAGACCGCGGTCTACCAGGTCGCCGGCCAGCTGATCGACGGCCCGGTGATCGTGGTCTCCCCGCTCATCGCGCTGCAGCGCGACCAGGTGCAGCGCCTCACCGACCTGGACGCGCTCGACGGGCGCCCCGCGCAGCTGAACTCGAGCCTGTCGGCCGGCGACCAGCGCGCGGCCCTGGAGGGCCTGACGGACGGAACGGTCCGCTACCTGTTCCTGGCGCCGGAGCAGCTGGCCAAGCCCGAGGTCGTCGAGGCCGTGGCCGCGGCGGAGCCGGCGCTGTTCGTCGTGGACGAGGCGCACTGCGTGTCGGCGTGGGGGCACGACTTCCGGCCCGACTACCTGCGGCTGGGCACGGTCGTGGAGCAGCTGGGCCACCCGACCGTGCTCGCCCTCACCGCCACCGCGGCCCCGCCGGTGCGCGCCGAGATCGTCGAGCGGCTGTGCATGCGCGATCCCGCCGTCGTCGTCGCCGGCTTCGACCGGCCGGAGATCCGGCTGGAGGTCGAGCAGCACGCCGACGCGCACGGCAAGCAGCAGGCCGTGCTCGACCGCGTGCTCGCCGAGGTGGGCGAGGGGCACGTGCCGGGCATCGTCTACAGCGCCACCCGCAAGGGGACCGAGGAGGTCGCCGCCGACCTGGTCGAGCGCGGCCTCCGGGCCCGGGCGTACCACGCCGGCCTGAAGAAGAGCGAGCGCGAGGACACCCAGCGGGCCTTCATGGACGACGAGCTCGACGTCGTCGTCGCCACCACCGCGTTCGGCATGGGCATCGACAAGCCCGACACCCGCTTCGTCGTCCACGCCGAGCCGGCTGACTCCGTCGACAGCTACTACCAGGAGATCGGGCGCGCCGGCCGCGACGGCGAACCGGCCCTGGCGGTGCTGGTCTACCGGCAGGAGGACCTGGGCCTGCGCCGCTTCTTCGCCGCGGGGGCGCCCGCCGAGGAGGAGCTGCAGCAGGTGGCCGGCCTGGTCGCCGCCGCGCCCGCCGCCGGCATGGAGGACGGCGTGGAGATCAAGCAGCTGCGGGAGGAGACCGGGCGGGGCGCGACGCCCCTGGCCCGCGACCTCAACCTCCTCGAGCAGGTCTCCGCGGTCGTGCTCGACGACGAGGGCGCCGCCCACCCGGCCGACGGCGGCCCGAGCCCCGCCGAGGCCGCCGCGGCGGCCCGCGAGCTCGCCGAGCACCACGAGCGGGTCGACCAGAGCCGGGTGGAGATGATGCGCGGCTACGCCGAGACCACCGAGTGCCGGCGCCAGTTCCTGCTCGGCTACTTCGGCGAGCAGCTCGAGGAGCCGTGCGGCAACTGCGACAACTGCTCCTCCGGCCTGGCGTCGGCGCGCTCCTCGGCCGGGGAGGGCGACGACCCCTTCCCGCCCCAGTCGCCGGTCGAGCACGCCGAGTGGGGCCCCGGCATCGTCATGCGTGTCGAGGACGACCGCGTCGTCGTCCTGTTCGAGGAGGTCGGCTACAAGACCCTGGCGCTGGCCGCGGTGCTCGGCAACGACCTGCTGCGGCCGCGCAGCCCCGCCTAGGGCCACCCGATCGGTTCCTCGCCCTGCGGAGTGCGCCGACCGACCTGATGATCACAACCGGTACCGGGCGGGGCGCCCGGAGATGAGGAGTGCAGGCGTGAAGGTCCTCGGCATCAACGCGATCTACCACGACCCGGCGGCGGCGCTGGTCGTCGACGGGCGGATCGTGGCCGCCGCGGAGGAGGAGCGGTTCAGCCGGCGCAAGCACGGCAAGCGGCCCCTCCCGTGGAGCGCGTGGGAGCTGCCCGAGCTGTCCGCCGCGTGGTGCCTGGCCGAGGCGGGGCTGAGCCCGGAGGACCTGGACGCCGTCGCCTACTCCTTCGACCCCGCGCTCATGGGGACCCCGGAGGAGTCGGGACTCCACGACCCGGGCGACGTCATGCGGAAGATGTACGCCGAGAAGGCGCCGGAGTTCCTGGCGCACGCGCTGCCCGGGCTCGACCCGGCGAAGGTCCGCTTCGTCAAGCACCACGTCGCGCACGCGGCCTCCGCGGGCCTGGGTGCCCCCACCGCGGACAACTCGGTGCTCGTCCTCGACGGCCGCGGCGAGGCGCACAGCCACCTGGCCGGCCGCTACACCGACGGGCAGCTGGAGATCCTCGCCGGCCAGGCCCTGCCGCACTCGATCGGCCTGCTCTACGAGGACCTCACCGACCACCTCGGCTTCCTGCGCAGCAGCGACGAGTTCAAGGTCATGGCGATGGCCTCCTACGGCAAGCCGCGGTTCCTCGGCGAGCTCTCGGAGCTGGTCGTCGCCACCGACGACGGCGGGTTCCGCACGCCGAGGATCGACTTCTCCGAGTACGCCCCCCGGCTGGGCAAGGGCGACCAGTGGACCGCCGACCACGCCGACCTCGCCGCGAGCGTGCAGCAGCGCGTCGAGGAGGTGCTGCTGGACCTCGCCCGCTGGCTGCACGAGCGCACCGGCGACCGCACGCTCACCCTCGCCGGCGGGGTCGCGCTCAACTGCGTGGCGAACACCCGGATCTTCGCCGAGACCCCGTTCGAGCAGGTGTGGGTGCAGCCCGCCGCCGGTGACTCCGGCACCGCGCTGGGCAGCGCCCTGCACGTGGCCCGGGGCCTCGGGGAGACGACGGAGCCGATGCCCGGCGCCGACCTCGGCCGGGGCTGGTCCGACGAGGAGATCCAGCAGTGGCTGGACACCGCCGCGATCGAGTACGAGCGCCCGCGCGACGTCGCCGACGCCGTCGCCGAGGTGCTGGCGAGCAACGGGATCGTCGCCTGGTTCCAGGGCCGCAGCGAGTTCGGCCCGCGGGCGCTGGGGCACCGGTCGCTGCTGGCCCACCCCGGCTACGAGGCGAACCTCGAGCGGATGAACGACGTGAAGGGCCGCGAGCAGTTCCGCCCGGTGGCGCCGATGGTGCTCGCCGAGCGGGCGTCGGAGATCTTCAGCCGCGGGCCCATCCCCTCGCGGTACATGCTCTTCGTGCACGACGTCGCGCAGGAGTGGAAGGACCGGATCCCGACGGTCACCCACGTCGACGGCACCGCGCGCATCCAGACCGTCGACCGCGCCGAGGAGCCGCTCGTCGCCCGCATGCTCGAGTGCTTCGAGCGGCGCACCGGCCTCCCGGTCGTGGTGAACACCAGCCTCAACACCGCCGGCCGTCCGATGGTCGACGACCCCCGCGACGCGCTGGAGTGCTTCGGCTCGGCGCCGGTCGACCTGCTCGCCATCGGCCCGTTCGTCGTCCGCCGGCGGCGGTCCACGCTGCCCGGCTGAACCGAACTCCCGCCCCGCTGCGAACTCGGAGGTCACGGGTCCGGCCCGCTGATGACAGTTCGGCCACAACACTCCTCCGAACGGGGGACGCTCGTTATGGCCGGGGGGTCAGCGGGTACCGGATCCGCCGAGCACCCGTCAAGGGCTGACGGGCCTTTTTCCCTTGGAGGACCCATGTCCGCAGCACGAGGCACCGGCGCAGACCGCCGGGGCATGACCTGGCCGCAGATGCTGGCGCTGGCGTTCGGCGTGATCTACCTGCTGGTCGGCATCGTCGGCTTCTTCATCACCGGCTTCGGCGACTTCTTCGGCAACGAGAACGCCGTCCCGCCGGCCCACGAGGACGACATGCTCCTGTTCTTCATGATCAACCCGATGCACAACGTGGTGCACATCCTGATCGGTGCGGCGGGCATCGCCCTGTCGCGCACCCTGGCCGGGGCCCGGACCTACGGCTGGCTGCTCGCGGTCGGCTACGGCGCCGCCTTCGTCTACGGCCTCATCGCCATCGGCAAGGACTGGGACTTCCTGAACCTGAACGCCGCTGACAACGTGCTCCACATCCTCACCGCGATCGTGGGCCTGGTCATCGCCCTCGGCCCGGTGCGCAACGCGGTCGACCACCGCGGCACTCGCGTCTGACGGAGGACCCCGTGCCCTCCATCGCTCACTAGCTCGCGGCGGGCCCTGCACGGGAGCCGAGACGGAGCCGGGTCCCTCCTCGGAGGGGCCCGGCTCCGGCGCGTCCGGCCCCGGACGGGGCGCATCCGGTCCGGTGCCACCCCCGGTGTGCCGGCGGTCACCGCTCCCTCTACGGTCCGCTCATGGACTTCGCCCTCTCCGCCAAGGCCGAGGACGTCTGTGCCCGCGCATGGGACTTCATGCGCGAGCACGTGTTCCCCGCCGAAGCCGTCTACGACGCCTGGCGCGCCGAGCGCGGCCATGACGACCACGCGCACCCGCCGGTCCTGGAGGACCTCAAGGCCGAGGCCCGCAAGCGCGGGCTGTGGAACCTCTTCCACCACGAGGTCGGCGGCCTGACCAACCTCGAGTACGCCTCCGTCGCCGAGATCACCGGCTGGTCGCCGGTCATCGCCCCCGAGGCGATGAACGTCGGCGCGCCCGACACGGGCAACATGGAGACGCTCATGCTGTTCGGCACGCCCGAGCAGAAGTCGCGCTGGCTCGAGCCGCTGCTCGAGGGCGAGATCCGCTCGGGCTTCGCCATGACCGAGCCCGACGTCGCGTCGTCCGACGCCCGCAACATCCAGACGTCGATCGTGCGCGACGGCGACGAGTACGTCATCAACGGCCGCAAGTGGTGGACCAGCGGCGCCGCCGACGAGCGCTGCCAGATCTTCATCGTCATGGGCAAGACCGACCCCGAGGGCGCTCCGCACCGGCAGCAGTCCATGGTCCTGGTCCCCCGCGACACCCCGGGCCTGGAGATCGTGCGGCACCTGCCGGTCTTCGGCTACCAGGACCAGCACGGCCACTCGGAGCTGCGGTTCACCGACGTCCGCGTGCCGGTCACCAACATCCTCGCCGGCGAGGGCGACGGGTTCATGATCGCCCAGGCGCGCCTGGGCCCCGGCCGCATCCACCACTGCATGCGCGCCATCGGCATGGCCGAGCGGGCGCTGGCCCTCATGGTCGAGCGGACGAAGAGCCGCGTCGCCTTCGGCCGGCCCCTGGCTGACCAGGGCACCGTCCGC
Organism: Blastococcus sp. CPCC 205250; assembly: GCF_019799925.1. Taxonomy (GTDB): domain Bacteria; phylum Actinomycetota; class Actinomycetes; order Mycobacteriales; family Geodermatophilaceae; genus Trujillonella. The sequence continues at coordinate 258,902 of NZ_JABGCG010000002.1, forward strand.
GAGGCGATCGCGCTGTCGCGCATCGAGATCGACCAGGCCCGGCTCTACGTGCTGAAGACCGCCGACCTGATCGACCGGTACGGCGCGAAGGGGGCCAAGACCGAGATCTCCGCGATCAAGGTGGCCGCCCCCCGCGTCGCGCTCGACGTCATCGACCGCGCCATCCAGGTGCACGGTGGTGCCGGCGTCAGCAACGACACCGTGCTCGCCCGCTTCTACGCCAGCGCGCGGACACTGCGGATCGTCGACGGGCCCGACGCCGTGCACATCCGTGGCGTCGCCAAGGAGGAGCTGGCGCGGGAGCGCCCCTTCAGCGGCTGACCGACCGGTACGCCGAGCGGCGGGGCCCCGCACCGGGGCCCCGCCGCTCGCGCGTCAGGGGCTGAGCGTCGTCCCGAAGGCGCCGCCGGCGAGCTTGGCCATCAGCTGCGTGCGGTCCAGCCCCACGGCCTCCAGGGCGGCGGCGTCCGCGTCGGTGTCGATCTCGTCGGGCAGCTGCGCGGCCACCTTGTCGGCCGTGTCGTTGTCACCCTCGGTGCGCAACGTCTCGACGAGCTGCTGCTTCTTGAGCTTCACGTGACCCTCCGTCCTCGTCCGGCACTGTCCGCCAGGAGTGTGGTCCGGGTCACGACCGGTCGCCAGTCCGGCTCAGCGGGCCCGCGCGCGCCGCAGGAGGAGGACGCCGACCGCGGCGAACAGCGCGGCGACGCCGAGCTGGGCGAAGCCGATGACCTGGCGGTCGCTGGCGAACCAGGTCGGTGTCGAGACGAGCAGGACGACGGCGATGCCCAGGACCAGCAGGCCCACGAGCCGCTGACGGCGCGGATCCCCGCCCAGTGCCACGACGTCTCCTCCCGAGGCCACGGTCGCGCGGCCTGCCGCGGCAGCGTCTCAGACCGGTAACACCTGCCGGCGGCCGGGCTCCCCTCCCGCCGTGGTGACGTAGCGTCACCACGCACCTGATCTCGACACGGAGAGTGTCGGGGAGCCGCCCGGAACGAGGGGTCCGATGAGCGAGCCGTACGGCCAGCCCGCCTGGGGGCAGCAGCCGCCCCCGCAGGGTCCGCAGCAGCCGGCCTGGGGACCGCAGCAGCCCTCGTGGGGGCCGCAGCAGCCGTCCTGGGGACCGCACCAGACTCCCCAGCAGGTCCCGCAGCCGGGCTGGGGTGCGCCGCCGGCCGCGTGGGGCCCGCCGCCCCGCCGGTCGCGCCGCGGCCTGTGGTGGGCGCTGGGTGCCCTGCTCGTGGCGGTGGCGGTCGGCGCCGCGGTCACGGTGTTCCTGCTGAGCCGCCCCCTCGACCCCCCGGCCGAGGTCCAGGCCACCGCGGGCGAGGACGGCGTCGCGATCAGCTGGCGGGCCGCGGAGGACGCCGTCGAGTACGAGGTGCACCGCGGCGACGAGCCGCTGGGCACCACCGTCGAGACGACCTACGTCGACACCGAGGCGCCCGGCGGCACCGAGTACCGCTACACGGTCGTCGCGCTGGCGGAGGACGGCGACCGCTCCGAGCCGGTCGGGTCCGGGGCCGTCGTCACCCCGCTGGACGACCTGACGGAGTTCGGCGCGAGCAGCGTCGACGCCGACGTCTCCCTGGAGTGGGAGCCGGTGACCGGGGCCGACCGGTACGAGATCACGAGGAGCGGCACCCTCCTCGACGACACGGTGACCGACAGCCCGTACCTCGACGAGGACGTGCCCGCCGGCGAGCACCGCTACGAGCTCACCGCCGTCGACGAGGACGGCGAGGGCAGCCGGACCTCGATCGACCTCACGTTCTCCGCCCGCGGCCCGTGGCAGCAGGCCTCCGAGATCGCACGGACCTTCCCCGAGCTCGTCCCCGTCGAGCCCGGCGGCTCGGCCTGGCAGGGCTCGACCTGCGACCGGGGCACCCCGGTCGGGCAGGAGTCGGTGGTGACCTGCGCCTACCCCAACGGGATCCAGCTGCGGGTGCTGCAGTTCCCCGACCGCGGCGCGCGCGACGCCGAGGTGGGCGGCGCCCGGGCGTCCGGCGGCCCGGTCACGACGTGGGCCTATGGCGAGGGGGCGCCCGAGGGCGATCTCGTCCTGTCCCCGCCTGGGCCGGCGACCTGGCGCTACATCACCTTCCACGACCCCGACCTCGAGCTGTTCGTGCTGCGGGTCGACTGGGACGGGCACAGCCAGGAGGAGCTCGACGCCGTCTGGTTCGCCGAGGCCCCGTTCTGACGCGCCGGCCCTTGTCAGGCAAGTAGCTGCTTGCGTATCGTTCCGCCGTGGGCGACGTGTTCAAGGCCCTCGCCGACCCGACTAGGCGCGCGATCCTCGACGAGCTGCAGGAGCGGAGCGGCCAGACGCTGTTCGAGCTGTGCACCCGGCTGGTGACCAGGCACGGGGTGGGCTCGTCGCGGCAGGCCGTCTCGCAGCACCTGGAGGTCCTCGAGGCCGCCGGCCTGGTGCGCAGCCGGCGCGAGGGCCGCTACAAGTTCCACGACCTGGACACGTCGCCGCTGCGCACCATCGTCGAGCGGTGGCCCCCGCCACCGCCTCACCCCTGAGCCCCCGGAGGGACCCCGTGCGGATCGGCCTGACCAGCATCTTCGTCGACGACCAGGAGAAGGCGGTGCGCTTCTACACCGAGGTGCTCGGCTTCCAGCTCAAGCACGACGTCCCGCTGGGCGAGCACCGCTGGCTGACCGTGGTGTCCCCGGAGCAGCCCGACGGCGTGGAGATCGTCCTGGAGCCCGACGCGCACCCCGCCGTCCGCCCGTTCACCGAGGCACTCGTCGCCGACGGCATCCCGTTCACCGCGTTCTCCGTCGACGACGTGCAGGCCGAGGTCGACCGGCTCAAGGGCCTGGGCGTGACGTTCACCCAGGAGCCGCTGCGGATGGGGCCGGTGACCACCGCCGTCCTCGACGACACCTGCGGCAACCTCGTCCAGCTCGCGCAGATGCACGCCGACGAGGCGCCGCAGGGCTAGTCCGCCTGGTTCGGGGGCTCCCCCGCCGCCACGGCGGCGGCCGCCTGCTCCGGGTCGTAGGCGCAGGCATCACCGATGTCGGTGACCGGCTCGGTGGCCGGCTGCTCACCGGCCGCCGGCGGCGGGGCGGACGTCTCCGCCGCCGGGGGCGCGGAGGTCTCCGGCGCCGGCGCGGTCCCCGGCGACAGCGCGCTCAGCACGATCAGGCGCATCTTCTCGTAGTCGGGGTAGGCCGGGTCGATCACGCTGTCGTCGAAGACGACGCTGGTCACCTGCGCCTCCTTGACCCGGTCCCCGAGGTCGACGAAGTCCTGCAGCGCCGAGCGGGGGATGTCGGTGCTGACGATGTCGCGGGTCGCGGAGGCCAGCTCCTGGTAGTCCTGCAGGAGCGTCAGCGGGTCCGCGGCGTCGATGATCGCGTCGATCGTGCAGCGCTGGCGGGCCATGCGGTCGTAGTCGCTCAGCCCGAAGCGGCCGCGGGCGTAGGCGAGCGCCAGGAAACCGTCCATGTGCTGGTCGGGGCCCGGCACGATGTAGTCGTCGGGGAGCTCGCCGGTGCCGGGGTCGCCGTTGATCGGCACGTAGTAGTTCACGTTCACCGTGATGCCGCCGAGGGCGTCGACCAGCCGGGCGAAGCCGTCGAGGTTGACCAGCACGAAGTAGTCGATGTCCAGGCCCAGCGCCTCGCCGACGCCGAGCTTCAGGAAGTCCGCTCCCGGGTCGTCGGTCGGCCCGAGGATGTCGGGGTACTCGGCCGGGCCGTTGCGGTACACGGCGTTGAGCAGGCTCTCGCTCTCGCTGCCGGCGTCGAAGCCGTCGGGGTAGACCTCGGCCAGCGGGCTGTCGGCCGGGAAGGGCAGCTCCTCCAGGTTGCGGGGGAGGCTGAACAGCACCGTGTCGCCGCTGTCGGTGTCGATGCTCGCCACGATGACGGTGTCGGTCCGCACCCCGTCGCGGCCCTCCCCGCCGTCCCCGCCGAGGAGCAGCACGTTGACCCGCTCCTGGTCGCCGAACGGGTCCGGCTCGTCCACGACCGTGGCCGACTGGCGGTCGTCGGCGAAGACCTCGTCGATGAGACCCGCCTGCGCGACCGCGAACTGGCCCACGAGGTAGGCCGGGTAGCCCACGGCGGCGACGAGCGCGACGACCAGCAGGGCGCCGACGGCGTGCCGGCCGCGCGAGGTGGGCCGCGGCAGCAGGGCGCGGTAGCCGAGGACGACGGCGAGCACCCAGAGGACGGCGAGGGCCACCACGCCGGCCAGCAGCCAGCGCAGCTGGGCGGTGTCGACGGCGATCCCGATCGCCGTCCGCCGGCCCGCGGTGACCAGCCAGGCCGCCGCGCCCACCAGGAGGAGGAAGACGGCCAGCACGGCGATGCCGGTGCGCCGCCGTCCGGCCGCGAGGAACCCGGTCCCGGGCACGACGGTGTTGGCGACGGTCCAGCCCAGCGCCGCCCCGAACCCGCGCTGCCGCGTCCCGGCCGGGGCGCCGGACGGCCCCGCCGCGCGCGCTCCGCGCCGGCCCCCGCGCGAGCGCGCCGGCTCCGCCCCCGGCACGGGGGGCAGGGCGGCCCGCGGGGACCCGATCGGCCGGGTCGCGTCGTCGGCGTCGCTCACGCACGCACTCCCACGCGCCAGGTGCTCATCAGCTCATGGTCCCATCAGTCCAGGTCACGGGGGGTGGGCCCGCGAGCGACGAGGTGGGGTTACCCCCATCGGGTGGATCCGTAAGCTCGGCAGGCGTGCGCCTGGCCACCTGGAACGTGAACTCGATCCGCTCCCGAGCCGACCGCGTGGTCGCGTGGCTGCAGCGCTCGGACGTCGATGTCCTGGCTCTCCAGGAGACGAAGTGCCGCGACGACCAGTTCCCCGAGGACCGTTTCCGTGACCTGGGTTACGAGGTGGCGCACGTCGGCCACTCGCAGTGGAACGGGGTGGCCCTGCTCTCCCGGGTGGGCCTGACCGACGTCCAGGTCGGCTTCCCCGGCATGCCGTCGTGGGCCGCCAAGGAGGGCGTGGACCCGGCACCGGAGGCCCGGGCGCTGGGCGCCACCTGCGGCGGGGTGCGCGTGTGGAGCCTGTACGTGCCCAACGGCCGCCAGCTGGGCGACCCGCACCTGGACTACAAGCTGGCGTGGCTGGAGGCGCTGCGGGTGTCGGCCGGCGGCTGGCTGACCGACGACCCGGAGGCGCAGGTCGCCCTGGTCGGCGACTGGAACATCGCCCCGCAGGACGACGACGTGTGGGACATGGCGGTCTTCTCGCACTCCACGCACGTGTCCCCGCCCGAGCGCGAGGCCTTCCGGGCGGTCGTCGAGGCGGGGTTCACCGACGTCGTCCGCCCGTACACGCCGGGGCCGGGCGTCTACACGTACTGGGACTACACCCAGCTGCGCTTCCCACGCCGCGAGGGCATGCGGATCGACTTCGTGCTCGGCTCGCCGGCGCTGGCCCGGCGGGTGTCCGGCGCGCGCATCGACCGCGAGGAGCGCAAGGGCAAGGGGGCCAGCGACCACGCCCCCGTGGTGGTCGAGCTCACCTGAGGACCGGGGTCGGATGCCCGGCCCCGGGTGTTGTACCCGGTGATGACCACGCCGGTGCTCACCCCCGCCCCGTCCCGCCACAGCGCTCCCCCGCCCGCCCGCCTCTGGACGCCCTCCCGCGTCCTCGTCACCCGCTCGGCCGCCGAGCGGCCGCACGGGCAGCGTGTGCTCGCCCGGCTGGAGGCCGCCGGCATCGACGCCATCGAGCTGCTCCCCGGCGACCGGCTCCCCTCGCTGCGCGGCCGCGGCGACGACGACCGCGCCGCCTTCATGGCCGCCAAGGCCACGATGGCCCTCGTCGTCCCGCCGCCGTCGAAGCGGAAGCTGCAGCCCATCCCGCCGTCGGCGGACTTCCGGCTCGACCTGGCCGAGGGCTGCCCGGCGCACTGCCAGTACTGCTACCTCGCCGGCTCCCTGTCCGGCCCGCCGATCACCCGCGTCTGGGCCGACCTCGACGAGGTGCTGGCCGGGCTCGACGGGTACGTCGGGCACGGCGCCGTCACCTCCGGCACGGCCGAACGCGGCGCCGAGGGGACGACGTTCGAGGCCTCCTGCTACACCGACCCGCTGGCGCTCGAGCACCTGACCGGCGGCCTGGCGCGGATGGTCCAGCACTTCGGCACCCACGCGTGGCCCGGCCCGGTGCAGCTGCGCGCCACGACCAAGTTCGACGACGTCGCCGGCCTCCTCGACCTCCCGCACGGCGGCCGCACCCGGCTGCGCTTCTCGGTCAACGCCGCGTCGGTCGACCGCCGGTTCGAGGGCGCCACGGCGAAGGTGCCCGCGCGGCTGGGGGCGCTGTCGGCGGTGGCCGCGGCCGGCTACCCGGTGGGCGTCACCATCGCGCCGATCATGGCGGTCGAGGGATGGCAGGAGCAGTACGCGGAGCTGCTGGACGGCATCGCCGCCGCCGTCCCGGCCGGGCACGACCTCACCGTCGAGTGCATCACCCACCGCTTCACGCCGGGCAGCAAGGAGACGCTGCTCGACTGGTACCCGCGGACGAAGCTGGAGATGGACGAGTCGCGGCGCACCACCAAGCGGGGCAAGTTCGGCTCGGTCAAGCACGTGTACCCGAAGGACACGATGGCCGAGCTGCGCGGCTGGTTCGAGCGCGAGCTGCCCGCCCGCCTGCCCGGTGGGCGCGTCCTCTACTGGACGTAAGTTCCTCCCTCGTGCTCGTGCTGCTGCCGCCGTCGGAGACCAAGCACCCCGGCGGGGACGGCACCCCCCTCGACCTCGCCGCGCTGGCGACGCCGGAGCTGACGCCCGTGCGGGAGACCCTGGTCGGTGCGCTCGTCGCGCTGGCCGCGGACCCGTCGGCCGCCCGGGCGGTGCTCGGACTGTCGGAGGCGCAGGCGGGTGAGGCCGCCCGCAACGCCGCGCTGCGCACCGCGCCCACGATGCCGGCGCTGGAGCGGTACACCGGTGTCCTGTACGACGCGCTCGACGTCCGGTCGCTGACCCGCGCCCAGCGGGCCCGGGCCGACCGGCGGCTGGCGGTGGGGTCGGCCCTGTTCGGGCTGGTCCGCGCCGGCGACGCCGTCCCCGCCTACCGGCTCTCCGCGGGGACCGCCCTGCCGGGGCTGCCGACGCTGCGGGCGCTGTGGCGGCCCGTGCTCGGCCCGGTGCTCGCGGGGTCCGGCGAACTGGTGGTCGACCTGCGCAGCGGCTCCTACCAGGCGCTGGCACCCGCGCCCGGGGCGGTGACCGTCGACGTCCTGAGCGAGCGGCCCGACGGCAGCCGGTCGGTGGTCAGCCACTTCAACAAGGCCCACAAGGGACGCGTGGCACGACTGCTCGCGACGACCACGGCCGAGCCCGGAGACGTCGTCCGGCTGCGGGCACTGCTGCGGCGGGCCGGCTTCGCCGTGGAGCACGACGGGGGCACCCGGCTGACCCTCGTCGTCCCGGCCGCCGAGGTGACGCGACGCGGCTGAGCGGCCGCGCACGTTGTCACGCTACGTGTTCGTCCGGATCTCTTGCGCTGGGACCATTGCCCGCAACCGGAATGTCGTGCCATAACTGACCCATCCACGCGGAACTGCAGCAACCGGTTCTCCGGTGTGGACACGCGCCCGCGGGGCAGAGGAGAAGCGTGCACGACGCCTCGGGGTCACGGCCCGCCGCCACGGCCCGGAGCACCGCGGCCGCGGTGGTCCGAGCCGACTCCGGTCGCGTCCAGGCCGCCGTCCGGCTCCGCCCCGCCGAGCCCGGCAACCCCGCCCTGGATCGCATCTCCGAACTCGCCGCCCGGCTGCTCGGCGCCCGGTCGGCGCAGGTCAACCTGATCGACGACGTCCTCGTGGTGGCCGGCGGGGCCGGCGGCGCAGCGACGACGGTCGGCGACGAGATGCCGGTCGAGGAGTCCTTCTGCGGCCTCGCCGTCGCCGACCGGGCTCCCGTGGTCATCCGGGACGCCCCGGCCGACGACCGCGTGCGCGACCTGCACTGGGTGACCGGCGGGCAGATCGGCGCCTACCTCGGGGCGCCGCTGCAGGGCTCGGACGGCAACACCGTGGGCACGCTGTGCGTCTTCGACCCCCAGCCGCACGCCTGGTCCGACGCCGACGCCGGCGTGCTCGCCCAGCTCGCCGCGTCCGCGGCCACCGAGCTCGAGCTCGCGGCCCTGGTGCGGGAGTACGAGCGCGTGCGGGTGAGCTGGCGGCTCGCGATCGACGCCGGTGGCGTCGGCGCCTTCGACTGGGACCTGCGCACCGGCGAGCTCACGTGGGACGAGCGGCTCATCGCGATGTTCGGCTACGAGCCGGACGGCTTCGACCACACCATCGAGGCGTTCAACGCGCGGGTGCACCCGGCCGACCTGCCCCGGGTCTCCGAGGCGCTGCAGAACTCGATCGAGACCCGCGGGGCCTTCGAGTGCGAGTACCGGGTGGCCCTCCCCTCGGGCGAGACCCGCTGGGTGCAGGCCCGCGGCCGGACGCTCACCGACGCCGAGGGCACCGCCACCCGGTTCCTGGGCGCGGCCTACGACACCACCGACATGCACACCGAGGACGTCCGGGTCACCCGGGTCCTGGAGGCCATGCCGGCCGGCTTCTACTCGCTGGACCGCGACTGGCGGTTCACCCACGTCAACGCCGAGGCCGAGCGGCTGCTGTGGCACTCGCGCGACGAGCTCCTGGGCGAGCTGCTGTGGGACGCCTTCCCGGCCGCGGTGAACAGCGTCTTCGAGGAGCACTACCGCACCGCCGTCCGCACCGGGCGGCCCACCTCCTTCGACGCCTACTACCCCCCGCCCCTGGACGGCTGGTACGAGGTACGGGCGTGGCCGAGCCCCGACGGGCTGGCGGTCTACTTCGTGGAGGTGACCGAGCGGCGCCAGGTGCAGGACCGCGCCGAGCGCTCCGCGCAGCGGCTCTCGCTGCTCGCCCAGGTCAGCTCGGAGCTGGCCGGCTCGCTCGACGCCCAGGCGGCCACCGCACACCTGCCCCGCCTGGTGGTCCCGGCGCTGGCCGACTGGTGCATCGTCACGCTGGTCGACGACGACGGCCGGCTGCGCGACGTCGGCCACTGGCACGCCGACCCCGCGCAGCGCCCCCTCGTCGCGCGCTACGCGGCGAGCCGCCTGGACGCCATGCCCGCGACCGGACCCGTCGGGCGGGCGCTGCTGTCCGGCGAGCCGGTGCACAGTCCGGCCCACGAGGTGCTGGCGATGCTGCCGCCGGGGGAGGCGCACGACGCGCTGGAGCTGCTCGGGCCCGAGGGCGGCGTCGCGCTGCCGCTGCGGGCGCGCGGGCGCACGCTCGGCGTCCTCACGCTGTTCTTCCGGCGCGGGTGGACCCCCCGGCAGGAGGACCTGGCGACCGCCCAGGACGTCGCCGACCGCGCCGGCCTGGCGCTGGACAACGCCCGCCTCTACCGCCAGCAGCAGCAGCTCGCCGAGGGCCTGCAGCGCAGCCTGCTCACCGAGCCGCCCGAGCCCGACCACGTCGAGGTCGCGGTGCGGTACGTGCCCGCCGCGGAGGCCGCCCGGGTGGGCGGCGACTGGTACGACGCCTTCCTCCAGCCCTGCGGCGCCACGATGCTCGTCATCGGCGACGTCGTCGGGCACGACACCCAGGCCGCCGCCGCGATGGGCCAGCTGCGTGGGCTGCTGCGGGGCATCGCCACCTACAGCGACGCCCCGCCCGCCGAGGTCCTCCGCGGCCTCGACGCCTCCATGGCCGTGCTGGCCACCGACGTGCTGGCCACCGCCGCCGTCGCCCGGCTGGAGCAGAGCAGCGACGAGCGCGCCCGGGGGGTCACCCGGCTGCGCTGGGCCAACGCCGGGCACCTGCCGCCGCTGGTGCTGCAGGCGGACGGCAGCGTGGCCGACCTGGCCTCGTGGCACGGCGACCTGATGCTCGGCGTCGACCCCGAGGCGGTGCGCCAGGAGTCCGTGGTCACCCTCGACCGCGGGGCGACGGTCCTGCTCTACACCGACGGGCTCGTCGAGCGGCGCGACTCCGACCTCGACGCCGGGGTGCTGCGGCTGCGCCAGGTCCTCGCCGAGCTGGCCGCCCTGCCGCTGGAGCGGCTGCTGGACGAGGTGCTGGAGCGGCTGGTCGACGGCCGCCCGGAGGACGACGTCGCGCTGGTCGCCGTGCGGCTGCACCCGCAGGACCGGCCGCGGCCCGCGGAGGCCGGCGCCAACCGCGTGCCCGACGTCGTCCCCGGCGACCCCGCCTCACCCTGACCGGGGACGCCCGGCCCTCAGGCGGCGGGTCGCAGGCCCCCGAGCGCCCGGCCGTGGTCGGCGGCGTCGCGCTCCGCCGCGGCCTTCAGCTCGGCGGCGAGGTCGGCGAACCCGTCGAGCGCGGGGTTGACCCCGACCAGGGTGAACTCGCGCTCCACGACCCGCAGGTCCAGCTGCCAGACGTCGGCGAGGATGCGGCGCAGCCACGACGTCGAGTGGTCCCAGCCCTCCCGCGGGGTGCCCGCCGAGTAGTTGCCGCCGCGCACGGTGACCAGCACCGCCGGACGGCCCGCCAGGGGGGAGTCGCCACCGGGACCCATGCGGGGATCGGTCAGGACGAGGTCCACCCACGTCTTGACGTGCTGGGAGACGCCGAAGTTGTAGAGCGGGACGGCGAACAGCAGCCCGTCGGCCTCCAGGAGCTCGTCGGTCAGGGTCGCGGCGAGGGCGACGGCCGCGGCCTGCTCGGGACTGCGCTCGGCGGCGGGCAGCGCGGAGCCGGCGACCGCCGCGGCCCACGCCGTCGCCGGCAGCGGATCGGTCCCGACGTGCCGGCGCACGACCGGCGCGGAGGGGTCCCCGGCGACCCAGCCCGCCTCCACGATGTCGGCGATCTCCCGGCTGGCCGAGCCCTCGACGCGGATGCTGCCGTCCAGGCGGAACAACGACATGACGACTCCTGCTCTCTGATCCGAAGCGGCTAGTTTTCTACTAGCACTTTGGAAAACGTAGCACCTGCCGCCCGATGCGTGTCCAGCCCGGTGCGGCGCGCCTACGATGTGCCCGTGCCCGAGGAGGTCCTGCACAGCCCGCAGGCGTGCGACGACGCCCTGAACCGGGCGTTCGGCTTCCTCGGCAAGCGCTGGAACGGCCTGATCATCGGGGTGCTGACCCGCGGGCCGGCCGGCTTCAGCGGGCTGCGGCGCGCGGTGGGCGGCATCAGCGACTCGATGCTGTCCGACCGGCTCAGCGAGCTCGCCGCAGCGGGGCTGGTGCACCGCGCGGTCGACCCCGGCCCGCCCGTCGCCGTCACCTACGAGCTCACCGACGCGGGGGCGGCCCTGCTGCCCGTGCTCGACCAGCTGACCGCCTGGGCGCGGCAGAACCTCCCGGTGGAGCGCTGCGCGGAGCAGGACCGGGCGGGCTGACCGCCGCCGGTCCGCGCGGCGGGTGCGCCCGGCCCGCGCGGCGGGTGTGGCAACCTCGTCCGGTGACCGCCGACGACGAGCTGTGCCTGCGCCCGGCCACCGACCTCGCCGCCCTCGTCCGGGCGCGGGAGATCTCGGCGCGGGAGCTGCTCGAGGCGCACCTCGCGCGGATCGAGCGCCTGGACCCCCGCATCAACGCGATCGTCACGCTGGACCCCGACGGCGCGCGCGCCGCGGCGGACGCCGCCGACGCGGCGCTGTCCGCGGGGGACCCGGTCGGCCCGCTGCACGGCCTGCCGGTGGCGCACAAGGACACCCACCTCACCGGCGGCATGCGCACCACCTGGGGCTCCCCCGTGCACGCCGACCACGTGCCCCGGCACGACGAGCTGGTCGTCGAGCGGCTCCGGCGGGCCGGGACGGTCCGCGTGGGCAAGACGAACACCCCCGAGTTCGCCGCCGGGTCGCACACCTTCAACACCCTGTTCGGCGCGACGCACAACCCGTACCGGCACGGCCTGTCGGCGGGCGGCTCCAGCGGCGGCGCCGCGGCCGCCCTCGCCGCCGGGCTGGTGCCCGTCGCCGAGGGCAGCGACATGGGCGGCTCGCTGCGCAACCCCGCCGCCTTCTGCGGCGTCGTCGGCCTGCGCCCGACGCCCGGCCGCGTGCCCACCTGGCCGGCCCCGATGGCCTGGTCGCAGCTGTCGGTGCAGGGGCCGATGGGCCGCACCGTCGCCGACGTGGCGCTCACCCTGTCGGCGATCGCCGGCCCCGACCCGCGGGTCCCCATCGCGCTGGCCGACGAGGGCGCCGGCTTCGCCGCCCCGTTCCCCGACGACCTGACCGGCCTGCGCGTCGCATGGGCACCGGACCTCGGCGGCCGGGTCGCCGTCGACCCCGCCGTCCGCGCGGCCATGGCACCGGCGGCCGGGGTCTTCGAGGGGCTCGGGGCGACGGTGGAGGAGGCCTGCCCCGACCTCTCCGGCGCCGACGACGTCTTCGGCACCCTGCGGGCCTGGCTCTTCGAGGCCTCGTTCGGGGAGCTGGTCCGCCGCTCCCCCGAGCTGGTCAAGGAGGCGATCCGGTGGAACGCCGAGCAGGGCGCCCGGCTGACCGGCGCCGACCTCGCCCGCGCCGAGCAGCAGCACAGCGCGCTGTACGAGCGGGTCGTGGCGTTCTTCGAGCGCTACGACGTCCTCCTGGCGCCCACGACGCAGGTGCTGCCCTTCCCCGTGGAGCAGGAGTACCCGACGGAGATCGACGGCGTCGAGCTGGACAACTACCTGGAGTGGATGCGCTCCTGCACGCTCATCACCCCGACCGGCTGCCCGGCGCTGTCGGTGCCGGCCGGGCTGACCCCGGACGGCCTGCCCGTGGGCCTGCAGGTCATCGGGGCACCCCGGGCCGACCGGCGGGTGCTCGAGGTCGGGCACGCCTTCGAGCAGGCGACCGGCCGGCTCCCCGCGCCCACCCTCTGACGTCGTCTGGCCCCCTCTAGCGCTGGTGCTAGAGAGGCCCAGACGGGGGCATCGACCAGGTCGGCCGCGCGCCGCGACCCCGGCTGGGGGCCGCCCGCCCGACGGGTGCCCTCAGCCCTCCCGGTCGGAGTCCAGGCGGTGCAGGTCCAGCGCGACGAACACGGCCAGCCGCCGGTCGGGGTCGCCGACGAAGTCCCCCAGCTGCTGCTGCAGCTTGGCCAGCCGCTGGCGGAACGTGTTGTGGTGCAGGAACAGCAGCCGGGCGGCCTCGGTGACGTTGCCGTTGGTCGAGCGGAACGCGCGCAGCACCCGCCGCGCCTCCAGCGCCGGGGCGTCGGTGCCGGCGGCGGCACCGAGCACGTCCCGGACGAACCCCTGCCGCTCGTGCTCGGGCAGCTGGTGGAGCAGCCGGGTCACGCCCAGGTCGTCGAAGCGGGTGACCCGGTTGGCCGCGCCGAGCGCCCGCCCGATCACCGCGGCCCGCTGGGCCTGCCGGTGGGCGCCCGGGAAGCTGCGGACGTCGCGGACCGGCCGGCCGGCACCCACCGAGAGCGGCACCGTCGTCCGCCGGTACATGGCCCGGACGAGCCGGTCGAGGTCGACGTCCGCGTCGATCAGCGTCACCACCGAGCCCTCGTGCACGAGCACGGTGGCCCGGTCGTCGACCGCACGGACCGCGGGCTCGACCGCGCGGGCCAGGCGCGCGAGGCCGGCGCTGGAGACGTCGGTCCCGAAGGGCACCAGTACGAGGAACAACGCCGTCCGCGCCGGGAAGGCGGCCAGCCGGCGGCTGCGCCGGACCGCGCTCTCCCGGGCCGCGAGGTCCTCCCCGAGGACGGCGGTCAGCAGGGCCTGCACCGGCGCCGCCGCCCGCTCCTCGGTGGTGTGCACCCGCAGCGCCAGGGTCAGCACCGGGGTGACCAGCTCGACGAGCGTGGTCTCCGCCGCGGTGAGCGGCGTGGCCCGCAGCACCCGCCAGGAGCCCAGCTGCCGCCCCGCGTGCATGAGCGGCAGCACGGGTCCGTCCGGGTCGACCGTCACCGCGTTCGGCCCGTGCAGGTCGACGAGGTCGCGGCCGGCGGCGTCGGTCACGCGGACGACGGCGCCCAGCTGCTCGGCCACCCGCTCGGCGACCGAGGCCAGCCCCAGGTCGCCCTCGAGCACCCGTGCCAGCGCGGCCGGGGGGCCGGGGAGCTCGTCGGGCGTGGTGTGCACCAGGCGGCGCAGGTGCTCGACCGACAGCTCCTGCGCAGCCGGCCACAGCAGCGCGACGCCGGCCTCCCGGGCCCGCTCCACCGCCTCGGCGGGCGGCCGGACGACGCGACCGCGGGGGACGACGAGCACGGCCGACGGCACCGACGCCAGCACCGGCGTGAGCAGCGGGACCAGCGGCGGCAGCGGCGAGCCCCGCCGCGGCGCCGCCCACGGGACGACGGCGAGCACGCCCGGGCCCAGCGTCTCGGGCAGGACCCCCTCGAGGACGCGCACGGTGTCGACCCGCCCATCGAGGCCCTCGCCCGGGGTGACGACCTCGAGGTCCGCCGCGCGGGCGAGCTCGGCGACGGTCGGCCTCACCGGGACCGCGCCGCTGGGGCAGACTCAGCCGGATGCGGACGGTGCCGGTGATCGACCTGGGGCCACTGCGCACGGGCGAGGCGGGGGCCGCGTCGGTGGCCGCCCTGGTGGGCCAGGCGTGCGACGAGGTGGGGTTCTTCCAGGTCACCGGTCACGGCGTGCCCCCCTCTCTGCTGACCGAGCTCTTCACCGTCACCCGCCGGTTCTTCGCGCTGCCTCCGGACCGCAAGGCACGGGTGGCCCAGCCCGCCCCCGACCAGGTCCGCGGGTGGTCCGGGGTCGGCAGCGAGGGGATCACGTACTCGCTGGACGAGGAGTCCCCCGCCGACCTCAAGGAGAAGTTCGACATCGGGCCGGTCGACGTCGACCGCGACGACCCGGCGACCTCGCCCGAGCGGTCGGGGCCGCACTTCGTCCCGAACCTGTGGCCGGCCGAGCTGCCGGAGATGCGCGCCCCGTGGGAGGCGGCGTACCGGCACCTGTCCCGGGTGTCGGCGGAGCTGATGGGCTGCTGCGCGCGGGCCCTCGGGCTGCCGCCGGACTTCCTGCACCCGCGGATCGACCGTGCGATCAGCATGCTGCGCGGGCTGTACTACCCCGACCAGCCCGAACCGCCGCTGCCGGGTCAGATGCGTGCCGGCATCCACTCCGACTACGGCACGCTCACCCTGGTGACCGCCGAACCCCGGCCCGGTGGGCTGCAGGTGCTCGACCGCGGCGGTGAGTGGGTCGACGTCCCGGTCATCCCCGGGGCCCTGATGGTCATGATCGGCGACCTGCTGACCGAGTGGACCGGCGACCGGTGGCCGGCGACCCTGCACCGGGTGGTCAACCCCCGGCGCGAGCAGGCCATGGACTCCGACCGGCTGGCCTTCGCGTTCTACTCCCATCCCAACCACGACACCCTCGTCGACGTGCTGCCCGGGCTCCCCGGCGGCGGCGCCCCTCCCCCCGGGACGCCCACGGCCGGGGAGCACCTGCGGGAGAAGTTCCTGCGCCAGACGACCTTCGGCGCCTCCTGACGGGGGTGGGAGGAACGCACGGCCTGCGCCCTCCCACCCCACGTCACAGGGGGAGGAAGTTGATCCGGAAGGCGTGCCCGTCGGGATCGCGGACGACGGACTGCCAGGCGCCGTAGTAGGTGTCGTACGGCTGCTTGACCACCGCCCCGCCCAGCTCGGCCGCGCGGGCGGTGAGCGCGCTGACGCCGTCGCGGTCCTCGGCCTCGAAGGTGAGGAACGTGTCCACGCCCTCCTCCTGCGCGGCCGGTGCCGGGAGCTCGAGCAGCTCGTAGGCGTGCGGGCCGCTGAAGCCGAGCACCGTCGGGCCGATCCGCAGCCCGCGGAAGTGCGGGCTGGCCAGCTCCTCGACCTCGGGCAGGCCGAACAGCTCCTGGTAGAAGGTCACCGACCGGTCGGGGTCGGGGACCATCAGGCTGGCGAAGGAGAGCGAGACCGCCATCAGATGGTCGCCGCCTGCTCGGCGAACTCCTCGTAGCGGTACGGGTGGTCGGCGACCATCTGCTCCGCGTTCTCGGGCGTGATCATGTCCTGGAAGATCTCGTTCTCGAAGGTGGCCTCGTCGCCCTCGATCGCGGCGATCACCGCCTGCGCGGCCACCAGGCCGGTCTCGGCCGCGGAGTAGTAGCGCGCGGCGCTCAGGTAGGGCGTCTGCAGCCAGTCCATCATCTCGTCGTCGGCGTCGCTGGAGACGTGCGCGATGTTCGTGATGCCCTGCGACTCCAGGTAGGAGCTGATGCCGTTGGACATGGAGGCGGCGTAGGCCACGATCGCCGTCACCCCCGGGTTGGCCTGCAGCCCGGACTCCACGATGTCGGTGGCGGTGTCGCGGGCGAAGAAGCCCTGTTCCCGGACGACGACCTCGAAGCCGCTGCCCTCCAGCGCCTCGTCGAGCCCCTCGTCGATCCGCTCGGAGAAGCCCTGGCCGACGATGCCCTGCACCACGATGACCGGCCCCGGGGTGGCGTTGGCCTTGAGCCACTCGCCGATCAGCCGGCCGCCCTCCACCGAGTCCAGTGCCGCGACGCCGGTGAAGAACTCGTCGGCCTCGCTCTCCCCCGGCCACAGGGCGTTGCCGACGGGGATGTCCTGCGCCTGCGCCTGCTCGGCCGCCCGAGCCAGCGTCGCGGCGTCGGCGGGGAGCACGACCAGCCCGGCGATCCCCTGGCTGAGCAGGTTCTCGATGTTGCCCAGCTCGACCGAGGAGTCGAAGTCGTTCTGGATGCCGGTGAAGTCGTAGCCGGTCCCGTCGAGTGCCTTGAGCACACCCTCGGCGACGTAGCTGGAGTAGGCGTTGTTGCCGTTCAGCGAGATGCCGATCGTGCCGCTGCCCCCACCGCCCCCGCCGCCGCCGGAGCCACCCGAGCCGCCGGAGTCGTCGCCGCAGGCGGCCAGCAGCAGCCCACCGCCGACGAAGCCGGTGAGGCGCAGGAACCCGCGTCGGTCCATCGGCAGGAGGGGGGTGCGCGGGGTCGGGGGACGGGAGGTCATGGCTGCTCCAGTGGCTCAGGCGGCTCGTGTCGCGGGGTCGGGGGTGGAACAGCCGTCGGCACGGCGCTGTCCGACGGTGGTCGAGGGGGCGGGGTCACGCTCCGTCCGGGGGCGGGGTACCGCGGGAGGAGGGGCGCGTCAGCGGCGCGATCAGCCCGCGCAGCGCCGACCGTCCCCGCGCGCCGCCGGCCCGCGCCGAACGCAGGTCGGCCGCGGCCGTGACGACGACGGCGATGATCAGGATCCCGCCGGAGACCAGTGCCTGGTAGGCGCCGGGGACCCGCAGGAAGGTGAGCGAGGCGGTGATGGTGCCGAAGACCAGCACGCCCACCGCGGTGCCCAGCATGGTCCCGCGCCCGCCGGCCAGGGCCGCCCCGCCGAGCACGGTGACGGCGATGACCGACAGCTCCAGCCCGGACCCGGCGCGCGGGTCGCCCGCGGCGAGACGGGCCATGAGGACCAGGCCGCCGAAGGCCGCCAGCGTGCTGTTGCCGACGAACAGCAGCACGATGTGGCGGCGCACGGGGACGCCGGCGAGGAAGGCGGTCGGCTGCGAGGACCCCAGGGCGTAGGTGGTCCGGCCGAAGCGGGTGAGGTGCAGCAGCAGCCCCGCCAGCACGAGGACGACGATCAGCATGACCGCGGGCGCGCGCAGCCCGAACCACTGCCCGAAGCCCCAGCTGTCCAGGCCGTCGTCCACCCGGATCGGCACGTTGTCGCTGAACACCAGCGCCAGCGACGCGAGGACCGACAGCCCGCCGAGGGTCAGGATGAACGGCGGGACGTCGAGGTAGGCCACGACCAGCCCCCAGACCAGCCCGACGAGCGCGCCGAGGGCGAGGCCGAAGGCGACCACCGCCACCGTGCTCCACCCGGCCGCGAACTGCTTGGCCGCGAGCACGCCGACCAGGCTCACCAGGCTGCCGACGGAGAGGTCCATCTGGCCGCCGATGAGCAGGAACGTCTGCCCGGCGGCGAGGATCCCCAGGACGGCGACCTGCGTCAGGATGTTCTCGATGTTGCTGCCACGGAGGAACGCCGCGTTCTCGCTGTTGGTGTAGACCGCCAGGCCCAGGACGAGCACGAGCAGCGGCACGATCGTGCGCAGCGCCTGGGTGGTCGTGTGCTGCAGCCGCGGACCGCGCGCGGCCGCCGACCGCGCGGGGGCCTGCGCCGGCGGGTCCTGCAGGGTGGTCATCGGTCCTCCTCCAGAGGCGGCGTGCGGACGTCGAGGCGGTCGTCGAGGACGACGGCCTCCCCCACCTCGTGGGCACCCTCGGTCTCCAGCTCGTACAGCCGCTCGGGCGTGATCGCGTCCCCCTCCAGTGCGGCGGTGGCCACGCCACCGACCATCACGACCACCCGGTCGGCCAGGGCGGCGATCTCCTCGTAGTCGCTGGAGACCACGACGACGGCCACCCCCTCCGCGGTCAGGTCGAGCAGCTGGGCGTAGATGTCGAACTTGGCGGCCACGTCGACCCCGGCGGTGGGCTGGTCGAGCACCAGCACCCGGCAGCCGGCCGACAGCCAGCGGGCGAAGACCACCCGCTGCTGGTTGCCGCCGGACAGCACCCGCACCGGCGACCCGGGCGAGGCCGCGCGGACCCGGCCCAGTTCCAGCGCGGTCGCGGCGTCGCGCAGCGCACGCCGCGGCCGGAACAGCCGCGAGCGGGCCGCCGCACCCAGTTGGAGGTTCTCCACGATCGCGCGCTCCAGGAGCAGTGCCTGGCGCTTGCGGTCGGCGGGCACGAAGCCGATTCCCGCCGACGCCGCGGCCGCCCGGCTGCGCAGCCGCCCGGTCCCGGCCAGCTCGACGGTGCCCTGGGCGGGCTCGCGCACCCCGGCCAGCAGCTCGGCCAGCACCGACGTGCCCGACCCCGCCGGGCCGGAGAGGGCGAGCACCTCGCCGGGGCGGACGGCGACGTCGATGGGCGCGAGCTGCCCGGGGACGGCGACGGCGGAGGCCTCCAGCACGGGCGCGGGGGGCGTGGCCGGCCGCGGCGCGCGGGGCAGCCGGCTGTGCTGGATCTCGCGGTCGAACATCGCGCGCAGCAGCCCGTCGGTGTCGGTCTCGGCGACCGGGACGTCGAGGACGTGCCGGCCGTTGCGCAGCACCGTCGCGGTGTCGGCGACCTCGAAGACCTCGTGCAGGTGGTGGGAGATGTAGAGCAGCGTGGTGCCGTTCTCCCGCAGCGAGCGGATGACGCGGAACAGCACCTCCACCTCGTCGCCGGCCAGCGAGGCGGTCGGCTCGTCGAGCACGATGACCTGGGCCGGGCGGGCGGTGGTGCGGGCGAGCTCGACCAGCTGCTGCTGCGCCGCGGTCAGGTCCCCGGCGCGCGCCCGGGCATCGAGGTCGAGGCCGAGGCGGTCCAGGTGCGCCTGCGCCCGCCGTGCGACGGCGCGGGAGCTGACCAGACCCAGGGCGTTGCGCGGCAGGGAGTCCAGCAGCACGTTGTGCCCGACGGTGAGGTCGGCGGCGACGTGCCGCTCCTGCGGCAGCACGCGGACGCCGAGCTTGCGGGCGGCCACCGGGGTGGCGTGCCGCAGGGGCTCGCCGCCGATGTAGACCTGGCCGGCGTCGGGCCGCTCCGCCCCGGTGAGGATCCGGATGAGCGTGGACTTGCCGGCGCCGTTCTCCCCCAGCAGCGCGTGGACCGTGCCGGGGCGCAGCCCGATCGAGACGTCGTCGAGGGCTCGGACCCCGGGGAAGGACTTGGAGATCCCGACGCAGGAGATGGCGAAGCCGGGGTCGGCGGGGTCGCCGGCCGCGGCCGCTGGTTCCACGTGCAACAGCGCGCTCACAGGTCCAGCACCAGGACGGGCGTGACGGACCGGTCCACACAGAGCGCGATCCGCCGGCCGGCCGCCCGGGCGCGGGCCGACAGCACCGTGTTGCGGAACTCCGGCACGCCCTCCAGGACCGTGCTCACGCAGGAGCCGCAGTCGCCGTTCCGGCAGGTGAAGTCGACCTCGACGACCTGCTCGACGACCTCGAGCAGGGTGCGGTCCGCGGGTACGTGGAGCGTCACGCCGGTGCGGCGGAGCTCGACGTCGAAGGCGGGTCCGGCGGCGGCCGCGGCCGGCCGGGGAGCGGTCCCCTCGATCGTGCTCACACCCGCTGGTGCGTCTTCTCGAACTTCATGGTCAGGTGGTCGCCCGAGGTGGTCGGGGCGTACTTCGGCGGGACGCCGGGCTCGAGACAGGTCGGCAGCACCTCGACGACGGCGTCGTAGTTGGGCTGGTGGAAGAAGACGATCGACATCCGCTCCGTGCTGCCCTCGGCGTCCCGCGGCGGGTTGGCCACCCGGTGCCGGGTGGAGATCCACTGGTCGTTCGTCCACTGCGCCATGAGGTCGCCGATGTTGACGACGAGCGCGCCGGGGATGACCGGCACGTCGACCCAGTCGCCGTCCTGGGTGAAGACCTGCAGGCCGCCGGGGGCCGCCTCCGGCCGGACGATGGTCAGGCTGCCGTAGTCGGTGTGCGCCCCGGCCCGCAGCTGGCCGGGCAGCGGGGGCTCCTCGCGGTGCGGGTAGTGGATCGCCCGCAGCATGGAGATGTCCTTGTCGATCTTGTCGTCGAAGAAGTGCTCGGGCAGGTCCAGGCCGAGCGCGAAGCCCCGCATGAGCGTGCGGCTCAGGTCGTCGGCGGCCTCGAAGTAGCGCTCCCACGCCTGCTGCATGCCGGCCGGGCGCTCCGGCCACTGGTTGGGGATGAAGTGCGGGCCGGCGTTCTCGACGGCGAAGTACGGGTCGTCGGAGACCACGTGCGGGCCGACGTCGAACTTCTCGTGCAGGTCGCCGGGCGCGCTGGTGTCGTCGTTGTACGCGAAGGCCTGCTCCCCCACCGCGGTGTAGCCGCGGACCGTCTTGGGGTCGGGCTGGGCCACTCCGCGCTTCTCCTCCAGCGGCAGGGCGAAGAACTCCTTCGCGGTGTCGTAGACACCGGCGATCAGCTCGTCGGGGACACCGTGCCCGGTGATCGAGAAGAACCCGATCTCCCGGCATGCCGCGGCGATCTCCTTGCCCACCGCGCGGCGGCGCTCCTCGTCGGGGCTGGAGAGGTCGCTGATGTCGATGACCGGGACCGGGCTGGTGTCGCTCACGTCGTCCTCCTCGCGCTGGGACCGGCACGATGAGTCTGCGGAGCCCCGCGGAGCCGCTCAACGAGTGGTCCTCACACTCCTGGACCGCAGGAGTGTGAGGACCGTACATCGGAAACACCGCCGTTGCGTCCCGGTGCCCGCCCCGCCACGCAGGTCACGAACGGGTACGGGACGCCGCCTCAGCCGGGGATGCGCGGGCCGAAGCGGACGTCGACCCCCGGGGACCACAGGACGCTGTCGGGCGGCCCGCTGACGGGGAGCCCGGCGGCCGCGGTCAGGTCCTCGTCCCACGAGAGCACCTCCGCCTCGTGCAGCGGCCAGGCCGGGTGCTCGTTGGGCCAGTACCGGGTCCGGCCCCAGGCGCTCTGGTGCAGGCCCCAGCGGCCGGTGAGGAACGACGCGAGCGGCCCCGGGTCGGCCAGCCGGGGCCCCACCCGCAGCTCCACTCGGCCGCCGGCCCCGCGCGGTCCCGGCCAGCGCCGCCGCGTGGTGTAGACCAGCCGGTCGTCGTCACGCTCGAGCCGCATGCGCGCCCAGGTGTAGGGCAGCCGCGCGACCCAGCGGGCCACCAGGACGGTGGGCAGCCGCTCGGCCTCCAGGGACCGGAAGACGACGCCCCGGCGGCCGCGGTCGTCGACGGAGTAGAGCCGGACGTTGGTCTCCAGGAACGACCCGAGCCACGGCAGCCCCGGGGCGCCGAGCAGCCCGATGCGGCGCATCCGGAACGGGATCAGCCCGACGTAGGTGCAGCCGTCGAGCACGTCCGGCCGGGTGCCGGGCGGCAGGAGCGGCGCCACCCGCTCCGGCTCCGCCGCCCAGTGCAGGAAGGCCGCGTCCCGCCAGCCCTGGGTGAACAGGGTGCGGCCGGCGGCGCGGGGGGCGGTGCCGGTGACCGGCTCGGGCTCGGCCGGGAGGGCGGGGGTCACCTCCCCAGCGTCCACTCCCGTCCGGGAGGTGGGGGGCAGGGGCCCGGCCGGCGGGTGTGCGCGCCTCCACCTCATCCGCGGCCGATGAGGTGGAGAGGTGCACGGTCGCCCGGCGCCGCCGAGCGGGCCCTACCGGCGGCGGAGGCCCCGCAGCGTGCGCACCGCGACCAGGAGCTCGGCCAGCTCCTGCCGGTCCCCGGTCGCGAGGTCGGCCAGCTGGGCGGCGGCCCGGCGCTGGCCGGCGTCCCAGCGCTCGGCCCACGCGGTGACGAGCGCGTCGGCGTCGGTGCCCGACGTGGCGCCCTCGACCACCTCCGCGGTCAGCTCCGCCTGCTCGGCGGCCAGGTCGTCGCGCAGCGTGGCCCGCGCGAGGGAGGGCCACCGCCGGTCCCGGGGCAGTGCGGTGACCAGGTCGCGCAGCGCCACCAGGCCCAACCGCTCGGCCAGGCACTGCTGCACCCGGCCGGCCAGGCCGATCGGCGCCCCGGTCCGCTCGGCGACGACGGCCAGGTCCAGCGCGGCGGGGAGCAGCGAGGCCGCCGCCGCCTCCGCGGCCGCGTCGGCGGGCACCCCGGCCGCCTGCAGCCGTTCGGTCCGCTCCGCGTAGCCCGCGGCCTCGGACCCCAGCAGCCACCCGGGCAGCCCGGCGCGCACCTCGGCCACCGGCCCGGCGAAGCGCTCCACCACCGCGCCGATCGGCGCCGGCCGGTCGCCGGCCAGGTCGGGGAGCCGCAGCAGCCACCGGGTCGCCCGCTCGGCCAGCCGGGTGGCCTCGGTGCGCAGCTCGACCTGGGTCGCGGCGGGCACCCGGTTGTCCATGCCGCGGGGGGCGTCCCACAGCCGGTCGACGCCGAAGACCTCACGGGCCACCGCGTGCGCCCGCACCACGCCGGCCAGGCCGACGCCCGTCTCCTCGGCGAGCCGGAACAGCCCGGTGACCCCGGCGAGGTTGACCGCGCGGTTCGTGAGCGCCGTGGCGACGATCTCCCGGCGCAGCGGGTGGCCGGCGACCGCCTCGGGGAAGCGGCCGCGCAGCGCCGCCGGGAAGTACTCGGTGAGCAGCGACTGCAGCGCCGGGTCGTCGGGCAGCCCGGAGTGCAGGACGGCATCGCCGGCCTCGAGCTTCGCGTAGGCCAGCAGCACCGAGAGCTCCGGACCGGTCAGCGCCTGCCCGTCCCGGCGGCGTTCCCCCAGCACCCGGTCGTCGGGCAGCGCCTCGACCGCCCGCACCAGCCGGCCCGAGCGCTCCAGCGCGCGGATGAACCGCTGGCCGGCGTCGAGCAGGCTCCGGGCGGAGGCCACCTCGACCGCCAGCGTCGCGTTCTGCGCGTGGTTGTCGGTGAGGACGGCGGCGGCGACCTCGTCGGTCATCTCCTGCAGCAGCGCCGCCCGGCCCGCGGCGTCCAGCGCTCCGCGGGCGACCACCCCGTTGAGCGCGATCTTGATGTTGACCTCGTGGTCGGAGGTGTCGACGCCCGCGGAGTTGTCGATGGCGTCGGTGTTGACCCGCCCGCCGGCCAGGGCGTACTCCACGCGGCCGCGCTGGGTGAGGCCGAGGTTGCCGCCCTCCCCCACCACGCGGACCCGCAGCTGCCCGCCGTCGACCCGCACCGCGTCGTTGGCCTTGTCGCCGACGTCCAGGTCGCTCTCGGTCGACGCCTTGACGTACGTGCCGATGCCGCCGTTGAACAGCAGGTCCACGGGGGCGAGGAGGACGGCGCGGATGAGCTCCACCGGGGACAGCGTGTCCACGTCCTCCGCCAGGGCCAGCGCGGCGCGCATCGGCTCGCTGACCGGGATCGCCTTCGCCGTCCGCGGCCACACGCCGCCGCCCGGGCTGACCAGCGCGGCGTCGTAGTCGGCCCAGGAGGAGCGCGGCAGGTCGAACAGGCGCCGGCGTTCGGCGAACGACGTCGCCGCGTCCGGCGTGGGGTCGACGAACACGTGCCGGTGGTCGAAGGCGGCGACCAGCCGGATGTGCTCGCTGAGCAGCATCCCGTTGCCGAACACGTCGCCGGACATGTCGCCGACGCCGACGACGGTGAACTCCTGGCTCTGCACGTCGACGCCGAGCTCGCGGAAGTGCCGGGTCACCGACTCCCAGGCGCCGCGGGCGGTGATGCCCATGGCCTTGTGGTCGTAGCCGACCGAGCCGCCGGAGGCGAACGCGTCCCCGAGCCAGAAGCCGCGCTCCAGTGCCACGGAGTTGGCCAGGTCGGAGAAGGTCGCCGTCCCCTTGTCCGCGGCGACGACGAGGTAGCTGTCGTCGCCGTCGTGGCGCACGACGCGGTCCGGGGGGACGACGGCGCCGTCGACCAGGTCGTCCGTGATGGACAGCAGCGTGCCGATGAACAGGCGGTAGCAGGCCTGGCCCTCGGCGAGCTGGGCGTCCCGGGAGGGGTCGGCCGGGGGCCGGCGGACGACGAAGCCGCCCTTGGCACCGGTCGGCACGATGACGGTGTTCTTCACCATCTGCGCCTTGACCAGTCCGAGCACCTCGGTGCGCAGGTCCTCGTGCCGGTCGGACCAGCGCAGGCCCCCGCGGGCGACCGCGCCGAAGCGCAGGTGCACGCCCATGACGCGGGGCGAGCTGACCCAGACCTCGCGCTGGGGGCGCGGCTGCGGCACGTCCGGCACCTGGGCCGGGTGCAGCTTGAGCGCCAGCGGCGTGCCGGCCGCGGACACCGCGTAGTAGTTCGTGCGCTGGGTGGCGAGCACCGCGGCCAGCAGCGAGGTGAGCACGCGGTCGGCGTCCAGCGACTCGACCTCGGCGATCGCCCGGCGCAGCGACGCGGCCAGCTCTTCCTGGCGCTTCTCCCGGCCCGCCGGGCGGTCGGGCGAGAAGCGGGTCTCGAACAGGGCGACGAGCCGGGCGACGACGTCGGGGTGGGCAGCCAGCGTCGTCTCGACGTAGCGCTGGCCGAACGGCAGGCCGGCCTGGCGCAGCCACTGCACGTACGCCCGGACCACGGTCACCTGGCGCCAGTTCAGCCCGGCGAGCAGCACCAGCGCGCCCAGGCCGTCGTCCTCCGCCTCGCCCCGCCACACGGCCAGGACGGCGTCGGTGAACCGCTCGGGCAGCGAGCCGGCGAACGGCAGCTCGCCCCCGGGCGCGGCGAGGCCGAAGTCGTAGATCCACGCCTGCGGCGAGCCGATGCGGTCGATCTCGTAGGGCCGCTCGTCGACGACGTCGACGCCCATGTGCTGCAGCACGGGGAGGATGTCGGACAGCAGCAGCCGCTCCCCCACCCGGTACACCGACAGCCGGGCCTCGCCGCCGTCGCGCGGGCGGCGCAGCCGCAGCCCCAGCTCGCCCGGGGCCAGCCCGTCGAGCCGGGCGAGGTCGTCCACGGCGGTGGCCGCGGGGAAGTCCTCCTGGTAGGCCGCCGGGAAGGCGTCGGCGACCCGGGACAGCAGCCGCTCGGCGTCGGCGCCGTGCCGCTCCCGCAGGGCGTCGGTGAGGTCGTCGGTCCAGCTGCGGGCGGCGGCGTCGAGCTCGGTCTGCAGCTCCGCGACGTCGACGTCGGGCAGCGCCGTGCGGCCGTCCCGCGCCACCGGCGGGCGGACGACGAAGTGCAGCCGGGCCAGCACCGACTCGGTGACCCGTGCCGTGTACTCGATCCCGCTGCCGCCGAGGCGCGCCAGCAGCAGCTGCTGCATGCGGGTGCGGACCTCGGTCGTGTAGCGGTCCCGCGGCAGGTAGACCAGCGCCGACCAGAACCGCCCCAGTGGGTCCCGGCGCAGGAACAGGCGGGTCTGCCGGCGCTCCTGCAGCTGCAGCACGCCCAGGGCGACGGGGAGCAGCTCGTCGGCGCCCACCTGCAGCAGCTCGTCGCGCGGATGGGTCTCCAGCAGGTCCACCAGCTCCTTGCCGGTGTGGCTGTCCTCCGGCACACCGGCCCGCGCGACCACCTGCGCCACCCGCCGGCGGACCACCGGCGCGTCGCGCACGCTCGTCGCGTACGCCGCGGTCGACCACAGCCCGGCCAGGCGGTGCTGGCGCGGCGCGCCGTCGTCGCCGGACAGCGTGACGGCGACGACGTCCAGCCAGGCGCGGCGGTGCACGGTGGCGCGCGCATCGGCCTTGGTCACGGTGAGCAGGGCGGCGCCGTCGACCGCGCCGGACTCCGGCGGGGCGCCGGACGCCGGGTCGCTGCGGAGCATCCCCAGACCGGTGCCCGGCACGGGGCGGCCCGTGGGCAGCGCCACGTCGCGGGCGCCGAGGAAGACGAAGTGGCCGTCGGCCAGCCAGCGCAGCAGCGCGGCGGCCTCGGCCGGGTCCTGCGCCGGGTCGTCGGCGGGGTCGTCGGCGGGGTCGTCGCCCGGTGCCCCGGCCGCGCCGTCCGCGGCCAGTGCGTCCAGTCGGTCGGCCAGCGCCAGCGCGCGGGCACGCATCCGGTCGGCGTCCTCGTCGACGGCCCGGACGTCGGCCAGCACCGTGCGCAGGCCCTCGACGAGGTCGTCGCGCGCCTCGTCGTCCAGCGGGCCGTCGAGGACGACGGCCATCCAGGACTCGACGAGCGCGTCGGGCCCGCACTCCGTGGGGTCCGCGCTGTCGCACAGGGCGCCGATCCGCCCGGCGGTGTCGCGCCGGACCACCAGGACGGGGTGGACGACGTGCTCGAGCCGGAACCCCTGCCGGACCACCTCGGCGGTCACGGAGTCGACGAGGAACGGCATGTCGTCGGTGACGACGAGGACGACCGAACGGCTGCGGTCGCCCTGCTCGCGCCGGGTGACCTCGACCGTCGCCGAGCCCGGCGGGCGGACGGCGGCCACGCGCAGGTGGTCCAGCGCCAGCGCGGCCAGCCCGGCGGGGTCGTGCCGCACGACCTCGGCGGCCGGCTCGCTCCAGTAGTAGCGGCGGAACAGGCCGGGCAGGTCCGCCACCGTGCAGCCGGGAGGCAGCGCGGGGCCGGAGGCGGGCACCTCCCGGGCCGCGGCCTCCAGCAGCCGGCTCTTCGCGGTGCGGGCGGCCTCGAGGGCCGCCAGGTCCGACGAGGCGGCTCCGTCGGCGGGCGGGGGATCGGGCTGCTGCTGGGCGGCCTCGGCGACGCTGCCGGTGGTGCGGGCCATGGCTCGACGCTAGTCCCGCCGGGGCCCGGCGGCCCGCCGACGCGACGCGTCAGTCACGGTCGAGCAGCTGGTCGGCGAGCCAGCCGCCGACGGCCAGCAGCAGACCGCCCAGCACGGCGCTGCCGAAGCCGTCGACGGTCAGCCGGTCGGTCACGGCCGCGGTGATCCCGAGCAGTGCCGCGTTGATCACCAGCAGGAACAGCCCGAGGGTCAGCAGCACGAACGGCAGCCCGATCAGCCGCAGGATCGGTCCGACGATCGCGTTGACGACCGCGAAGACCAGCGCGATCCACAGCCACGTGCCGAACTCCCCGAGCGGGCCGTCGGGGTTGGGCAGCACCTCGACGCCGTCGAGCAGGTAGGCGACGCCGTAGAAGACGCCGGCCATGAGCACGACCTTGAGCGCGAACTTGATCACGCGGCGACGCTAACGGTGCGCGCGGGTCCGGTGGGGGATCTGACCCCGTCTGCGGGTGTCTAGCGTCGGCCCTAGAGACGCGCAGACGCCGCTCGACGGTCGGCCGCGCGCCCTCCGCCGCCCTCGGGCCGGGGCTGGAGGCCGGGAGCCGGGGCCCGGGCCGGGGCGATCGCCGTCGTAGGTCAGGGCCGGGGCGATCGCCGTCGTCGGCGCGTGGATGCGTAGGGGATCCCCGTACCGCTGCCGGCGATGCGGGTAGTGCGTACGGTGCCCGCGCCGGTGCCCGCTCCCTAGCGTCGTCCTCGTCCTGATGAGGCCGGCACGACAGTCGGCCACCCACCGCCTGGAGCCACCGACGATGTCCAGCGCCACCCCCTTGCCCACCACCGCCCGGGCCCCGCGCCCGTCCGTCCGCCGCCCCGCGTCCCGTGTCGCGGGCGTCCTCGCCGCAGCGGGTCCGGCCCTCACCCTCGCTGCCTGCGGGAGCAGTGAGCCCGACCCGGCGGACGAGCCCGCCGCCGACGCCTCCGGCCCCTTCGGGGCCTCCGGGGCCGGGGAGGAGGCCGGCGCGGAGTCCGGGGACCGGCTCGGGGACGAGACCGGTCCGGCGAGGACGCCGGGTCGGAGGCGGCCGGCGAGCGGCTCGCCGTCGGCGACTGCATCGACGGGCTCCCGGCCGGTGCGGAGGACCTCGGCATGGAGCACGGCGTGGAGCACGGCGTGGAGCACGGCGTCCTCTGCCACGCCCGCGGAGGACCGGGTCCCGGCCACGGGGTTCCGCGCCCCGACCGCCGGAGCCCTCCTGACGGCAGCGGGCGGGGTGGCGGTCCTCCTGCCATCCCCGCTGGGCTGACCGGGCAGGCCCGACCCGTCATGGGTACCGGGGCCGGGATCGCCCGCACCATGGTGGGGTCGGCCGCCTGGGACGTCCGGGACGTCCCCGACGCCCGCCGGCGGCGGCCCGACGTCGACCTGTCCGCCTGGGCGGCCGCCCGCGGGCTGGGGTTCCACGGCAGCGCCAACGCCAGCGGGTGGGCCGCCGCGCTGCCGGGGGAACCGGAACTGCAGTTCAACGTGGTCCGGGGGACCAGCCCCGGCGGCAACGACGTCTGCCTGTGGCACTGCCGGCACGCCCTCCCCGTGGTGTGGGGACCGGGCGGCCCGACGCTCGACGACGAGGCGCTCCACGACCTGCGCCTGCACCCACCGCCGCAGCGCCACGAGGGCGCGTCGACCGGGCACGTCGGTCTCCCCTGCACCACGGCGGGCGTGGCGGTGCCGCAGGCGGCGCTCCTCCCCCCGTTCACCGTCACCCTGCGCGACGGGCTGCGGAGCCAGGCATCCGAGCAGGCCCCCGAGCCGGCGGCCGCGCTGCTGGACGGCCCCCTCGGCCGGCTCCTGCGCATCGGCTCCCGGCATGTGGTCTTCGAGCTGTCGTACCGGTTCGGGGTGCTCCTGCTGCGCCGCAACGGCTACGCCGACCGGGCCGGCATGGACGAGCTCCTGTCCATGCTCGACGCCGGCGCGCAGGCCCTCTGCGTGGCGGCCGCCCCCCGGCACGTCCCTGCTCCGTTCGACACCGAGCTCCCCCCGGTGGTCTGGCCCCCGACGGAGTCCGCCGTGCACCGGTCGTGGCCCCCCTCGCCCCTGCTCGAGGAGGTGCACCGGCTGGCCTGGCGCCACCGCATGCAGCTGGAGGACCCCCGGCACCTCCACCGGGCCCTCCCCACGCTCCCGGTCCCCGGGACGGCGTGGGCGGTCCTCCGCGGCCGGCTGCCGACGATCGGCCCGCTCGCCCGCATCGCGATGCACACCGAGGCGCCGCTGCCCGACGGCATCGGCCGCACGGCGCTGCTGCTGGACGCGGGAGCCGCCCCGGGGACGCCGCCCGGGGGGACGCAGCTGCTGGGGTCGGCGGTACCGATGCGCTACGCCGTCGTGGACCGGGTCTTCGCCGTCTGGGTCACCCGCACCGGTGCCGGTGGCCTGGGGTCCGTCGCCACCCTCCTCACGGCGGGGAGCGCGCTCGCCCGCCGGCTGGGGGTCCCGGTCGACTGACCCGAGCGGGTCCGGCCGTGCCCGGGCGCGCCCGGGGGCCCTAGGCTCCCCGGGGCGTCCGGGTCGGCGGGTCGGAGAGGGGTGGCGGTGAGCGCTGCTTCCCGCCTCGGCGGCGCGCTCCCTCCCCGACCCGAGTGGGTGGTCCGCCCGCGTCCGGAGGTCGTCGCCCGGGCGCTGGCCGAGCTCGCGCGCCCCGGGCTGGTCGGGATCGCCGTCACCGGGGAGGCCGGCTCGGGCAAGACCACCCTCGCCGCCCAGGTGGGTGCGGAGTCCGGGCCGGGACACCCCGTGCTGCTCGTCCGCGGCACCGCCCTGACGGCCGATCACCCCTACGGCGCGCTGGCGCCCTACCTGGACGACCTGCCCGACGACCGCGGCGACGGCGGGGGACCGCTGGACCCCCTCGTCGCCACGCGCGCCCTGCTGAACCGGCTGCGCCGGCTGGGGAGGGAGTCCGTCCCCCTGGTCGTGGTCGACAACCTCGGCCAGGTCGACGACCACAGCGCCTCCGTGCTGGCCGCGCTCGCCGGGTCCGGTGCGCTGCGCCTGCTGGTGGTCGCCGACGACGTGACGTCGGGCCCCGACGCGGTCGTCGACCTCTGGCGCGACGGGCTGCTCGGTGCGGTCGTGGTCCCCGAGTGGACCGCCGAGGAGGTCGACGCCGCCGTGACCGCCTACCTCGGCGGCCCGGTGAGCGCCTCGCTGCGCCGGCACCTGCACCGCTCCAGCGACGGCAACCCGATGCTGCTGCGCCACCTGCTGGAGCACGGCGTGCTCAGCGGCGGCCTGGTGCGCTCGGCCGAGACCTGGACCCTCGACGCCTTCCGCTGGTCCAGCCCGGAGGTCAGCGGGCTGCTCAGCGCGCCGCTCGCGCGGTGGAACGCGGCCCAGCGACAGGTGCTCGAACTGGTGGCGCTGACCGACGGCGTGCCCCTCCCGGCCGTCGAGCGGATCCTGCCCGACGACGAGCTGCAGACCCTCGAGCGGGCCGGGATGGTGGTGGTCGACGCGGCCCGGGGCTGGGCCGGGGGCCCGCCGACGGTCCGGCTGGGCAGCCCGGCCCTCGCCCGGGCGATCAGCCAGCAGGTCCCCTGGTCCCGCCGCCGCGCCGTCCTGCAGACCGCCCTGTCCCTCGGCGTCGGCACCGGCGACCCCACGGCGCGCCAGGAGCTGGCCCTGGCCGAGCTCGTCCTGGACACCGGCGCCGTCCTCGACCCCGCGCTGGCCGTACGGGCGGCGCGCACGGCGCTGGCGCACCACGACGCGCCGCTGGCCCTGCGGCTGGCCACCGCGGTGCCCGACGGCGAGCACGGGGTGCCCGCGACGGTGCTGCGCTCGCAGGCGCTGCGCTCGCTCGGCCTGGTGGACGACGCCGTCGCCGCGCTGGAGGACCTGCGGAGCCGGCGGTGGACCACCATGTCCCCGGCCGAGCGCGTCGCGTGGGCGGTGGAGCGGGCGGACACGGTGCGCTTCGCACCGTCGGCCGCACGGCTGGCGGCCCTGGACGTGCTGGCCTCCGTCCGCGCCGCCGCGCCGGACGAGGACGGCGATCCCGAGGGCATGCTGGACGTCGCCTGGGCCGGGCTGGCCTTCTCCGGTGCCCACTACGCGGAGATGGTCGACCGGCTCACCCCGATCCACGCCGCCGGCCCCGGCCCGGGGTGGCGCGGTGGTCGATCTGCAGTTCGATCCTCGGCACCGCGCTGGCCGCCCTCGGGCGCCAGGAGGACGCGATGGCCATGGAGGAGGCGGTGGAGGAGTTCTGGCGACGGGGCGAGCTCCCCCCGGAGCTGGCCGTCGTCACTGCGGCGGCGCACTTCGCCCTGATGACGTGCGGGTACTGGACGCGGATCCTCGAGCCGGGACAGCGGCAGGGTGCGCAGGACCCCTACCAGGACCCCCGCAACGGCAGCACCACCGACCTGGGCGTCGGCCTGGTCCACCTGCTCCGCGGCGACGGGCACCGGGCCCGCCCCCTGCTCCGGTCGGCGCTGGACCAGGCGCTGCTGGCAGATCCCTTCCGGACCGAGGGGCAGGTCCGCGCCGCCCTCGCCTGGGCGGAGGCGCTGACCGGGGACCCCGACGCCGCCCGGGCCGAGCTCGCCCGGTACGCCCCCACGACCGGCATCGACTACGACGGCCCGATCGCCGCCCAGCACAGCCTGCACGGCGCGCTGCTCGCGCTCGGGGAGGACGTGGTCGAGGAGGTGGTCGCCCGGGGCCGCGTCCTGCTGGAGCGGGGCCACCTGGGCAACGCCGCGGTGGTGCT
This sequence comes from Blastococcus sp. CPCC 205250, assembly GCF_019799925.1. Classification (GTDB taxonomy): domain Bacteria; phylum Actinomycetota; class Actinomycetes; order Mycobacteriales; family Geodermatophilaceae; genus Trujillonella. The sequence goes on from NZ_JABGCG010000002.1 coordinate 290,669, forward strand.
GTCCCAGGCCGCCCGGCACGGCTCACCGGCAGCGGTGGACCTCATCCGGGCGATGCCCATGGACCAGCCGGGGCCGTGGATGCGCGCCGCCCGCGACCACGCCGAGGGCGTCGCCACGGGCGACGCGGCACTGCTCGTGCGGACGGCGCAGACCCTGCTCGCCGACGGCGACCTCGGCTTCGCCGCCGACGCCGCGACCGCCGCACTCGCCGTGCCCGGCGCACCGAAGGACGTCGTCCGGGCCGCCACCCGCATCCAGCAGGCCGCCCGCCGGGGGAGCGCTCCGTCCGCCGCAGCCAGGGACGGTGCGGCCGCACCGGGGCTGCTCACCCGGCGGGAGGAGGAGGTGGCGGCCCGCGCCTCGGCAGGGCGCTCGAACGCCCGCATCGCCGCTGAGCTCCACCTCTCCGTGCGCACCGTGGAGGGCTATCTGCAGTCGGCCTTCGGCAAGCTCGGCATCAACAGCCGCACGGAGCTGGCCGCCGCCCTGGAGAAGGCCGGGACCGGTACCGGCACGGCTGCGACCGAGTAGGGCGGCAGATCGCCGTAGCGCGACGCCGTACCCCTCCGTGGCTGCACACCGTAGGAGCCGGTAGTCGCTACGGTGCCCACCCCTCCGGCCCGTTCCTAGCGTCGAACTCGTCAGGAACGGCCGGGATCCCCGGCCACGTCGACCGGAGGAGCCCCCCATGTCCACCACCACCCGCACCCGCCGGACCGGACCGGTCCGTCGCAGCGCGACCCTCGTCCTCCCCGCCCTCGCGGGCGCCCTGCTGCTCACCGCCTGCGGCGGCTCCGATCCCGCAGCCGACGCCGCTGCCGACGTGGCGTCCGACGTCGAGGAGCTCACCGAGGCCGGCGTCGACCCCGACGTCATCGCGGCGCTGGAGGAGGCTGCGACCGGGCCGATGCCCGGCGACGGGCCGGTGGCCGACCCCGTCCAGGTCGGGGAGTGCGCCGGCTCGATGCCCGACGGCGTGATGGCCGCGGCGGTCCCCGCCGTCGACTGCGCCGAGCCGCACCGCACGGAGGTCTACGCCTCCGTGCCGCTCGACGCCCTGGGGTCCGACTTCCCCGGTGCGGACGCCGTGTACGACGCCGCGAGCCAGATCTGCAAGGACGCCTTCGAGGAGTACGTGGGGATCCCGTGGACGGAGTCGGAGCTCTGGTACCGCGTCCTGAGCCCCACCCCGGAGAGCTGGGCCGACGGGGACCACACCGCCCTGTGCCTGGCCTTCGCGGCCGACGGCGACCAGCACACCGGGTCCGTCCGGGGCACGGCCCGGTGAGCGCCACCCTCGGCCCGGTCCTGGCACCAGGCGAGCGCCCCACCCGCCAGTCCGCGGGCCTGAGCGTCTCGCGGGTGCTCCGCGCGGTCGGTGCCGGAGTGGCACTCGGCGGCCTGGTCGGCATGGTCGCCGATCCGGGTGGCACGTACGTGCTGGCCTTCGTCGTCGGCTTCCCCGTCGCGCTGCTCATCACGATCGGCCGCATCACCGGGGCGGTGCGCCGATCGCTGCCGGCCGCCGGGCCGGTCCCCGGCGGCCGGCTGGCCCTGGCCCGCGTGGAGAGCATCCGGCGGACGGGCGTGGAGCTCAACGACCAGCCGCAGTGCGAGCTGCTGCTGGTCGTGAGCCCCGAGGCCCTGCAGCCGGGCACCGGGCGGCCCTACGCGACGACGACGCGGGCGATCGTGGACGTCGTCCAGCTGGCCGCCCACCAGCCCGGGTCGGTGGTCGTCGTGCAGCAGCCCGACCCGGCGCTGCCCGACGTCACCCTCGTGGCCGCGCCGCCGGCCGACGCCGTGGCCGCCGCCCGTGCCGAGGCCCGGCGGGACCCGGAGAGCGCCGCCATCCCGCCGCTGGACCGGGTGCCGCTGCGCGAGCCGGCGCCGGTGCCGCTGTTCGGCCCGGCGCCCTCGCCGGGCTCGGTCCTGGCCTGCCTGGTGCTCCTCGTGGCCGCGGGCGGAGCCGTCCTCGCCCCGACCCTGTTCGGCTGAGGGGGCGGACGGCATGGGCGGCGCGGAGGTCGGTCTGCGCGAGCGCAGCGGCCTGCCCGCGGACCTCAGGGGATGGGCGGCCGGGCACGGCCTCGAGGCCCTCGGCAGCGGCAACGCGAGCGGCTACACGTCGGTGCTGCCCGGCGACCCCGAGCGGCAGTTCGACGTCGCGCGCGGGACGACGGTCTCCGGCCGGGACGTCTGCCTGTGGCGCGGCTGCGACGACACCGGCCGGCCGGTCACCTGCGCGGCGGCGGTGGTGCCCGAGGCGGCCCTGCTCCCCCCGTTCTCGTCCCGGCGCGGGGGCCCGGGCGACCCCGGCGACGGGACCGGCCGGATCGTGGCCGGGTGGCTGGCGGGCCCGGTCGCGGCCGGACTGCGGCAGGACCGGGTGCGGCTGTCCTCCGCCTACGGGCTGCTCCTGCTCCGGCGCGACGGCCACGCGGCCGCCGACGCGATGGACCGGCTGCTGCGGCAGGTCGACGAGGCCGCCCGCGACCTCGCCGCCGCCTGCGCCCCGCTGCACCGGCCGGCGGCCTTCGCCACCGCGCTGCCCGGGGCGCTGTGGCCGGCGCGCGAGGAGTCCGCGGGCCGGGCGTGGCCCCCCTCGCCGCTGCTGGAGGAGGTCCACCGGCTGGGCCGCCGCTGGGCGATGGCCCTGGAGGACCCGCGCGCCTACCACCGGGCACTGCCCACCGTGCCGGTCCCCGGCACCGCTTGGGCCGTCGTCCGCGGCGTCCTCCCGGGGTCGTCGACGCCGGCGCGCATCGCCCTGCACACCGAGGCCCCGCTGCCCGGCGGGAGCGGGCGGACCGCGCTGCTGCTGGCGGCCGGCGCCGCCGCGCCCACCGCCCCGGGAGGCGTCCGGCTGGAGGGGGCCCCGGTCCCGCTGCGGTACGCCGTCCACGGGGGCGTGCTGGCCGTCTGGGTGATGCGGCACCGCGACCGCGGGCTGGGCGACGTGGACGCGCTGGTCGAGCACGGGGTGCCGCTGGCCCGCCGGCTCGGCGTCCCCGCGGACTGAGCAGCACGTTCGCCGGCCGCCGGCCCCGAGGAGGAGTCCTCTAGTCTGCCCGCGGCAACCGGTCCGGACGAGCAACGGGGAGTGGGCGTGGGCAGCTCCCTCGGCAGCACCGGGCAGCCTGCCGGGCAGCAGGAGTGGGGCGTGCGCCCGCGCCCGGCCGTGGTGACCCGGGTGCTGGCCGAGCTCGACCGCCCCGGCGTCGTGGGTGTCGCGCTGACCGGGCCGACCGGGTCGGGGAAGACCACGCTGGCCGCGCAGGTGGGCTCGGCGGCCGCCGTCCGGGCCGCCGTCCTGCTGGTCCGGGGCGCCACGCTCGCCGCCGACCTGCCCTACGGCGCCCTCTACCCGTACCTCGACGACGTCGCCGACGACCCGGCCGGCCCCGCGGGCGCGACCATCCCGAACCCCCTGTCGGTGATCCGCGCCCTGCGCCGGCGCCTGCGGGAGCTCGGCGGCAGCACGGCGCCGCTCGTGGTCGTCGACAACCTGGCGCAGGTCGACGCGCACAGCGGGCACGTGCTGGGCTCGCTGGCCGGGTCGGGCGCGCTGCGCCTGCTCGTCGTGGCCGACGACCTCCGCAGCGGCCCGGACGCCCTCGTCGACCTCTGGCGCGACGGGCTGCTGGGGGCGGTCGTCGTCCCGCCGTGGGACGCGGCCGAGGTCGACGCCGCCGTCGCCGCGTACCTCGACGGGCCCGTGACGGCCGCGCTGCGGCGGCACCTGCACGGGTCCAGCGCCGGCAACCCCATGCTGCTGCGCCACCTGGTGGAGCACGGCGTGGCCAGCGGCGGGCTGGTGCGCTCGTCGGGGGTGTGGACCTTCGACGCGTTCCGGTGGTCCAACCCCGAGGTGAGCGGGCTGCTCGACGCTCCCCTGGCGCGCTGGACGGCCGAGCAGCGGCAGGTGCTGGAGCTCATCGCGCTGACCGACCGGCTCCCGCTGCCGGCCGTGAGCCGGCTGCTGTCCGCGGACCAGCTGGAGGGGCTGCAGCGCGCGGGGGTCGTCGTCACCACCGCCGGCGCGCCGCCCACCGCCGGCATCGCCAGTCCCGCCCTCGCCCGCGCCGTCCGGCAGCAGGTGCCGTGGTCGCGCCGGCGGTCGCTGCTCGAGCTGGCCCTCTCGCTGGGCGTGGGCGACGGCGATCCCACCGCCGACCAGGAGCTGGCGCTGGCGGCGCTCACGCTGGACGCCGGCGCCGTCCTCGACCCCGCCCTCGGGGTCCGGGCGGCCGGCACGGCCCTCCTGCGGTTCGACGCCGCCCTCGCGCTGCGGCTGGCCGGTGCCGTGGCCGACGCCGCCCCACCGGACGCGCCCGCCGTGGCGGCCGAGGTCGTGCGCTCGCAGGCGCTGCGCTCCCTCGGGCAGGTCGAGCGCTCGGTCGAGCTGCTCGAGCGGCTCCGCGCCGGACGGTGGACGTCGATGTCGCCCGGCGAGCGCGTGGCCTGGGCGGTGGAGCGCGCCGAGACCGCCCGCTACGCCCCGCCGGCCGAGCAGCGGGCCGCGCTCGACGCACTGGCCGCCGTCCGTGCCGCCGCGCCGGCCGAGGGCGCCGACCCCGAGGGCATGCTCGACGCCGCCTGGGCGGGCCTGGCGTTCTCCGGCGCCCACTACGCCGAGCTGGCCGAGCGGCTGGCGCCCATCCACGCCGCCGGACCGGGCGCCGGGGTCGAGCGCTGGGCGGTCTGCGGGTCCGTCCTCGCCGCGGCGCAGGCGATCCTCGGCCGCCAGGAGGAGGCCCTGGCGGTCGCGGACGGGGTGGAGGAGGTGTGGCGGCGCGGGGAGCTGCCCCCCGACCTGGCCATCGTCGCCATGGCGGGCCTGAACGTCGCCCTGCTGACCTGCGGCCGGTTCACCCGCGTGCTGGACGTCATCCGGCTGGAGGGGGCCCAGGACCCCTACGAGGACCCCCGCAACGGGAGCACCAACGACCTCGGCCTGGGCCTGGTGCACGTGCTGCGAGGCGACGGCGCCCAGGCGCGGCCACTGCTGCGCGCGGCCCTGGCGCAGGCGGCGCTGCGCGACCCGTTCCGGACCGAGGGCCAGGTGCGGGCCGCGCTGGCGTGGGCTGAGGCGCTCGCCGGGGACCGGGAGGCCGCCCGGGACGAGATCGCGCGCTTCGTCCCCACCACCGGGGTGGTCTACGACGGCCCCATCGGTGCCGAGCACAACCTGTCCGGCGCCCGATTGGAGCTCGGCGACGACGTGCACGACGAGGTGGTGGCCCGGGGGCGGGCCCTGCTGGAGCTCGGGCACCTGGGCAACGCCGTCGTCGTCCTGTCGCAGGCGGCCCGGCACGGTTCCGCGGCCGCCGTCGACCTCCTCCGGTCGGTCCCGATGGAGCAGCCCGGGCCGTGGATGCGGGCTGCCCGCGACCACGCCGAGGGCGTGGCCACGGCGGACGCCGGACTGCTGGTGCGGACCGCGGAGGCGCTCCTCGACGAGGGCGACCTCGGGTTCGCCGCCGACGTCGCCGCAGCGGCCGCGGCGGCGCCCGGGGCCGGGCGGGAGGAGGTGCGGGCCGCGACCCGGGTGCTGCAGCGGGCGCGCCGTCGTCAGGGGGCGGCGCCGCCCCCGGCCGAGGACCGGGGGGCCGCGCCGGGGCTGCTCACCCGGCGGGAGGAGGAGGTCGCCACGCGCGCCGCCCGGGGACAGTCGAACGCGCGGATCGCCGCGGAGCTGCACCTGTCGGTCCGCACCGTGGAGAGCTACCTGCAGGCGGCCTTCGGCAAGCTCGGCGTCAACAGCCGCACCGAGGTGGCCGCCGCCCTGCGGCGGGCCGGTGCGGCGGCGGGCACGGACCCGTAGGAACACCGCAGGACCCCGTAGTCGGTACGGTGCCGCGCCCCCGGCCGGCGCAGCAGCCTCGGTGCATGCCCACCACCACCCTGTCCCCCGTGCCCGACGACGTCGTCCTGCGGCTGGCCGTGCAGCGGGCCCTGGACCACCGCGCGCGGCGCCGGCGGGCGGCCGTCCGCCGGTCGGCGCTGCTGCTGACCACCGCGCCGCCGCCGGTCCGCCGCTGACCGCGACACGGGCTAGGTAGTTCTACGGATGTCTACGGCGGTCGCTAGACGACGGCATACGGTGCTCGACGTGGATCCCGTCCGGAACCCCTACGCGCCCGGCGCCGGCCAGCGCCCGCCCGAGCTCGCCGGCCGGGACGACGAGCTGTCGGCCTTCGACGTCGTCCTCGAGCGGATCGCCCGCGGGCGGCCGGAGCGTTCCCTCGTGCTCACCGGGCTGCGCGGCGTCGGCAAGACCGTGCTGCTCAACCAGCTCCGGTCCGCCGCGATCGGCCGCGGCTGGGGCACCGGGAAGATCGAGGCGCGGCCGGACCAGTCGCTGCGCCGCCCGGTCTCCTCGGCGCTGCACATGGCGCTGCGGGAGCTGCGGCACCCCGACCAGGAGTCGATGGACGCCGTCCTCGCGACCGTGAAGGCCTTCGCCCAGCGCGCGGTGAGCAGCGACGCGAAGGTGCGCGACCGGTGGCAGCCGGGCATCGACGTCCCCGCGGCCAGCGGCCGGGCGGACTCCGGGGACATGGAGATCGACCTGGTGGAGCTGCTCAGCGACGCCGCCGGGCTGGCCGCGGACGTCGGCCGCGGCATCGCCCTGTTCATCGACGAGATGCAGGACGTGCAGGCACCCGACGTCTCGGCCATCTGCGCGGCCTGCCACGAGCTCTCCCAGCAGGGCGCGCCGCTGATCGTCGTCGGTGCGGGCCTGCCGCACCTGCCGGCGGTGCTCAGCGCCTCCAAGAGCTACTCCGAGCGGCTCTTCCGCTACCTGCGCATCGACCGGCTGGACCGCACCGCGGCCGACCGGGCGCTGCTGGCCCCCGCCGAGCGGGAGGACGTCACGTTCGAGCCGGCGGCCCTGGACGCCCTCTACGCCGCCGCCGACGGCTACCCCTACTTCGTGCAGGCCTACGGCAAGGTCACCTGGGACGTCGCGGCCGCCTCCCCCATCACCGCCGGTGACGTCGCCATGGCCGCCCCGGTCGCCGAGGCCGAGCTCGCCGTCGGCTTCTTCGGCTCGCGCTACGACCGGGCCACCCCCGCCGAGCGGGAGTACATGCACGCCATGGCCGAGCTGGGCGGGCCGCAGGGCGCCGCGGTCGCGACCTCCGAGGTCGCGGTCTCCCTCGGCCGCAAGCCCGCCTCGCTCTCCCCCGCGCGCGACTCGCTCATCAAGAAGGGGCTGGTCTACTCCGCCGAGCGCGGGCAGATCGCCTTCACCGTGCCGCACTTCGGCCGGTACCTGCTCAGCCACCCCGCCGACTGACGGAGGGCCCTGCCCGGAGGCCTCAGCGGGCGGCGGCGCGGGTGCGCAGCGCCAGGACGGCGACGTCGTCCTCCGCGCCGTCGGCGAGCATCACCGACAGCAGCCGGTCGCACAGCTCCTCCAGCGGCCGGTCCCCGAAGCGGGCCAGCAGCCGGCGCACCTGCTCCCGGCCGTCGTCCAGGGGGACGCCGCGGCGCTCGAACAGCCCGTCGGTGAACAGCAGCACCGTGGCGTCGTCGGGCAGGTCCGCCGCGCCGTCGGCCCGGGGACCGCGCCAGCCGATGCCCAGCGGGGGGCCGATCGGCGCGGTGAGGTCGGTGACGCGGCCGTCGGGCCCGAGCATCAGCGGCTCCGGGTGCCCGGCCGACGACCAGCGCAGGGTGCGGCCGCCGGCGCCGTCGTGCTCGACCCGGCAGACCAGCGCGGTGGCCATGGTGGGCACCGCCAGCCCCACCAGGGCGTGGTCCACCCGCCGGAGGAGGCCGGCCGGCTCCTCGCACCGGTCGAACGCGATGCCCCGCACCAGGGTCTTGACCTGGCCCATGGCCGCCGCGGCCTCGATGTCGTGGCCCATCACGTCGCCGATGACGAGGACCATGTCGCCGTCGGGCTGGAGGAAGCTGTCGTACCAGTCGCCGCCGATGGAGACGCCGCGGGTGGCCGCGCGGTAGCGGACCGCGGTCTCCAGGTGCGGCTGCTGCACCGGCGGCGAGAGCAGGGACAGCTGCAGCCGCTCGGCGACCTGCTGGTTGGCCGCGGCGAGCCGGGCGTTGTCCAGCGCGAGGGCGGCCCGCCGGGACGCGACCTCGGCGGTGCGCAGCTCGACGTCGGTGTGCGGCCCGCGGTCGGGCCCGTTGACCAGGGTGAGGGCGCCGAACTGCTCGCCGCGGGCCAGCAGCGGGAAGGTGGCGACGGCGGAGGGGTGCAGCGGCGCCAGGGCCTCGCGGCTGACCTCGTCGGCCACCATCTGCTCGACGTGCGCGCTGGTCACCTGCGGGATCACCACCGGCTGGCCGCTGCGCAGCGCCGTCGGCACCGGGGCGTGGGGGCTGTTGCTGCCCACCCGGGCGTCGGCGTAGCGGTGCATGGCCTCGACCATGGCGGGGTCGCGGTGGGCGCGGCCGACGTCCCGGCGGGAGCCGTCGGGGTCCACGACGCTGACCAGGCACCAGTCGGCCAGCAGCGGGACGACGAGGCGGGCGAAGCGGCTCACGGCCTCGTCGCTGTCGAGGGTGGACGTCATGGCCTGGCTGATGTCGCCGAGCAGCATGAGGTGGCGCCCGGCCAGCTCGGCCTCCGCGGCGGCGTCGGCGGCGCGCAGGGCGGCCTCGGCGGCGCGCTGGGCGGCCTCCTCGCGGGCGGCGACGGCAGCGGCGCGCTCGTCCTCGGTGCGGCGGCGCTCGGTGACGTCGTCGTAGGTCACCACGAGCCCGGCATCGGTGCGGAAGGCGTCGGCCTGGAACCACGTGTCCAGGGGCTCGAAGTAGGCCACCGTGCGGCCGGACTCACCGGTCCGGAACACCGACGTGTACAGCTCCTGGAAGGGGCTGCCCACGGCCTCGGGGAACGCCTCCCAGATGCCGCGGCCCAGCAGTTCCTCGACGGTGCGCCCCAGGACCTGCGCGCCGGCGGGGTTGATGTAGCTGAAGCACCAGGCCTCGTCGAGGACGAACAGCGGGCGGTCCATGCCCTCGACGGCCTGCACCAGCAGGTCGCCGCGCGGCGGGAGCGCCCGGTCCGTGATCATGGGATCCACTCTGCCTCATGGGCGCCCCGGGACCGGTCACCCGACGCGGCACACCACCCTGATGGGGATCACACGGTTGAGCCGGAGCGCGGGTGGGCACCCCGGAGACATCCCAGAACCGGACGCTGACGGGGGCGAGGACATGAGTCGACTGGCGTGGCCGCTGCGGCCGCTGCCGGACGGCCGGGGCGAGATGTGGCGGTGGGACCTCGGGTCGCTCGCCGAGCTCCCGGCGGTCCGCGCCGCTCTGCGGGCCCGGCTGGACGAGGTCGGTTTCCCGCGCGACGCCGACGACCCGGTCGCCGACCGCATGATCCTGGCGTTCGACGAGCTGGCGTCCAACGCCCTGCGGCACGGGGACCGGCCCGTCGTGGCCACGGTCATCGCCGGGAGCGGTGGCTGGATCTTCGACATCAGCGACCGGGCGCGCGACACCATGCCCGCGCCGGCGGTCGGCCGCGACCCCGCCCAGGGCGGGCTCGGCCTGTACCTGGTGGCGCGTCTGGCGGTGGCGCACGGCTGGTACGTCGACGACGTGTGCAAGCACGTGTGGGCCTGCCTGCCCACGACCGTCGAGGACCTCGCGCCCGCGTACGGCTGAGGCCCGTCAGCGGGTCGCGGACGGGCCCCGGAGGACGACGGGGTGGATGCGCCCGGGGCGGCGGGGCACGGATGGCCCTGCGCCGCCCCGGGGCAGCTCCCTGGGCCGGGGGTCACCCGGCCGCCAGGTGGATCAGGGGATGACGAGCGAGAGCCCGCCCTTCCCGTATCCGGGGACCTCGACGGCGAGGTCGATCCGGTTGAAGGCGCTGAGCATGCCGGCGATGTCGCCGGGGATGTCGTCGCCCGGGGCGTAGAGCGCGTACAGCTTCGAGTGCGGCGCGCCCGGCACGTTGAACAGCGCCGAGAGCACGTTGACGACCTCGTGCAGCGCCTCGGTGAGCATCGTGGTCAGCTCGCCGTCCTCCTCGACGGCGTCCTGGCAGCCGCCGGGGGGCAGCATGGCCAGCGCGCCGCCGCTGTAGGCCGACAGCGCGAGGTCCATGACGCACAGGGCGTTGGTGTTCAGCTGCGGGTCCACGTAGACGGCGACCGACACCGGCTTGCGCTCGGTCGGGGTGACCGGGGCGCCGGGGGCGACGGTGACGGGCCTGCCGACCAGGCCGGTCAGCATGTCCTTGACGTCCTTGGTGGTGGGCAGCACCCGCGTGTCGGCGGTCATGCGATCACCCCGTCCAGGGCCTCGGTGAAGGTCTCCTCGTTGAACGGCTTGGCGATGAGGAACAGCGCGCCGGCGTCGGCCGCGCGGCCCCGCATCTCCTCCGAGCCCTCCGAGGTGACGAAGCCGAAGGGCACGGTCGACCCGGACGAGCGCAGCGCCTGCAGGCACTCGATGCCGGTCATGTTCGGCATGTTCCAGTCGGACAGGACCAGGTCGGGCTGCTCGCTCTGCACCTTGTCGTAGGCGTCGCGGCCGTCCTCGGCCTCGACGATGTCGTGGCCGTCGTACCCGGCCTGACGCAGGGTGCGGATGACGATCTGCCGCATGACGCGGCTGTCGTCGGCGATGAGGATCTTCACAGGGGCACCTCGTTCTCGTACGTGGGGTGGACGGGGGTCGTGCGGGGAGCGGGCAGGGCCGGGAGGGCACCCTGGACGGAGATGGCGACGGGCTCGCCGCGCCAGAGCAGGTCGATCCGGCAGACGTCGGCGGCGTTGCGCACGTCCGGGCCGGTGCCCACGGACGGCAGGCTCAGCGCGGACTGACCCGGCAGGGCCGCCTTGACGCTGCCGCCGACGACGTTGGCGATCTCCCCGAAGGCGTCCGCGACGTCCTCCTCCTCGAGCTCCGCGGGGGCGCTGTCGCGCAGCAGGGCGCGGGTGAGCTCCTCGGCGGTGCGCCGGCCGGTGGTGAGGACGACGCTGCCGGTCCAGGGCCCGACGACGTCGACCCAGCTGGACAGGACGTCGGCCGGCAGCTCGCCGGGCAGCGGGACGAGGACCTCCTCCTCGCCGACCAGGGAGATCCACGCCTCCTCGGCGATGGCCTGGACGGTGGCCGCGTCGATCAGCTCGGCGATCACGGGCCGGGCCTCGACGGTGCGGCGGCGCTCGGCGGTGTCGAACGTGGTCACAGGACGACCTCCTGGGGGAGCAGGCCGAGCAGCGCCAGCTTGTCGCGGATGGCGTCGGCCGTGAACGGCTTGATCACGTACTCGTGCGCGCCGGCGGCCAGCGCTCGCACGATCTGGGTGTGCTCGCTCTCCGAGGTGACCATCATCATGGTCATCGAGCGCCAGGCCGGGTTGGACCGGACGGCGGAGACGAACTGCAGCCCGTCCATCACGGGCATGTTCCAGTCGATGGTGGCCAGGTCGGGGACCCAGCCCTCGTTCAGCACGTCGAGCGCCTCGCCGCCGTGGCCGGCGTCGCGGACCTCGTAGCCGAGACCGGTGAGGATCGAGGAGACGATCCGGCGCATGGCGCGCGAGTCGTCGATCACCAGGGCACGCATGTCAGGCCCCCTTCAGCGGGCGGTAGGCGGAGCTGCGGCCGAGCACGACCCGCTCCCAGGAGTCGTCGACGCCGAGGGTGGTCTCGGCGGCGCCGAGGAACAGCCACCCGTCCGGCCGCATGAGCGAGCGGACGCGGCGCAGGATCGCCTGCTTGGTCGACAGGTCGAAGTAGATGAGGACGTTGCGCAGGTAGACCACGTCGAACGGGCCCATCCGCGGCAGCGGCGCCGAGAGGTTGCACTCGGTCGCGGTCACCATCCGGCGGAGGGTGGCGTTGACCTCCCACTCGTTGCCGGCCCGCGTGAAGTGGCGGACCAGCATCGGCGCGGGCAGGCCGCGGTTGACCTCGAGCTGGCTGAACCGCCCGGCCCGGGTCCGCTCGACCATCTCGCGGGAGAGGTCGGTGGCCGTGATCGACACGCGGCTGCTCGCGTTGGGCATCGCGTCCTCGAGCAGCATCGCGATCGTGTACGGCTCCTGCCCGCTGGAGCAGGCGGCCGACCAGACCTGTAGCCGCTCGCCGTGGGTGCGCGACGCCTGCAGCGCCGGCAGCACCGTGGTGGTGAGCGCGGTGAACGGGTCGCCGTCACGGAACCACGAGGTCTCGTTGGTGGTGAGCGCCTCGACGATGCGCCGGGTGTTCTCCGGGCTCGGGCGGGTCCGCACGTTGTCGACGAGCTGGCCGACGTCGGTCAGGCCCATCTGCCGGGCGATCGGCAGCAGCCGCGCCTCGACCAGGTACTCCTTGCCCGGCTGCAGCACGATCGCGCTCTCCCGGTGCACCACCTGGCGCACCCAGTCGAAGCTCGTGGCGGTCAGGGTCATCGGACTCCTCCAGCGGCCAGCGCGGCGAGCCGGCCGGGAACGGGGCCCGAGGTGGGGCCGGTCAGGCGGCGCGTGATGGTCTCGGCGATGCGGTCCAGCGGCAGGATCTCGTCGGCCAGGCCGGCCGACGCGACCGCGCCGGGCATGCCCCAGACCACCGAGGTCGCCTGGTCCTGGACGACGACCGAGCCACCGGCCTCCCGGATGCGGGCGGCGCCGAGCTTCCCGTCCGAGCCCATCCCGGTGAGGACGACGGCGAGGACGGCGCCCCGGTGGGCCTCGACGGCGGAGCGGAACAGGGGGTCCACCGCCGGCCGGCAGAAGTTCTCCGGCGGGCCCTGGGTGAGCATCGTGGCGTTGCCCCGCGCGCCGGACCGGATGGTCAGGTGGTGGTCGCCGGGGGCGAGGTGGACCGTGCCGGGCGCCAGCGGCGTGCCGTCGACGGCCTCGACGACCCGCAGAGCGCACAGCCGGTCGAGCCGCTGGGCGAACTGCCGGGTGAAGACCGGGGGCATGTGCTGGACGAGCAGCACCGGCACCGGCAGCGAGGCCGGCAGCGCGGGCAGCACCTTGGCGAGGGCCTCGGGGCCGCCCGTGGAGGAGCCGATGACCAGGATCGCCGGCTTCTCGACCGGCGCGGTGCGCGGCGGGGCCGGGCGGGCGGGCGGCAGGGCGGGCGCCACACGGACCGGCCCGGTGGAGACCGGGCGGCCGAGCAGGGCCTTGATCTTGGGGATCAGCTGCTCGCGGACGCTCTCCATCGACTGCGCGACGCTGCCGACGTTGGCCGGCTTGGTGACGTAGTCGTTGGCGCCGGCCGACAGCGCGTCCAGGGTGGCGGAGGCACCGCGCTCGGTGAGCGTGCTGAACATGATGATCGGCACCCGGCTGCGTGCGGCCCGGATGGCGCGCACCGCCTCGATGCCGTTCATCTCCGGCATCTCGATGTCCATCGTGACCAGGTCGGGCTTGAGCTGCTCGAGCTTGGTGACGGCGAGCTTGCCGTTGACCGCGGTCCCCACGACCTCGATCCCGGGGTCCTGCGAGAGCACGTCGGTCACGATCTTGCGGACGACGATCGAGTCGTCGACCACCAGCACCCGGATCGGGTTCATCCGTCCCCCTGCTCCTGTCGGACAGCCGACAGGGCTGTTCAGTCGTGTATCGGCACCGGTCGCGGGGCCTTGAGTTCGGCCGTGCGCCGCCGGTCCCGGTCGGTCCGGATGTCTCGGTCGCACCACCCGTCACAGGAGTTGTCGGCCGCCCCAGGCGTTCCCTGAACCGGTACGGCGAACTCGTTACGCAGGTCGCGGTGACCACCGCCGCGGAGGACTCCTCGGCCACATGTCGACCGCCCGGGACGGTCACCGCCCGCGCTCTGCCGGGGCGCTGACCTGCCGGTTCGCCCCGGACCGCGCGCGCCGTGCGGCGGGCGCCCGGTCGGTGACCGGAACGGGGCCCGCAGCGCTCGTCACCCGCGCCGCCTACGGTGCCGGGGTGCCCGACGACGTCGCCCGGCCGGCCGACCTGGACGTCGTCCGCGGGTCCTACGACCGGGCGGCCGACGCCTACGTGGCCCTGCGCGCCGGGGAGCTGGCCGACCGCCCCTGGCTGCGTGCCGCCCTGGCCGCCTTCGCGGAGGAGGTCCGGGCGCTCAGGCCCGTGCTCGACGTCGGCTGCGGGCCCGGGCACGTGACCGCGCACCTGGCCGGCCTCGGCGTCGACGTCTCGGGCGTGGACCTCTCGCCGCGGATGGTGGGGCACGCGCGGCGCCTGCACCCGGGCCTGCGGTTCTCGGTGGCCTCGGCCACCGACCTGCGGCTCGACGACGCCTCGCTCGGCGGCGTGCTCGGCTGGTGGTCGCTGTTCCACCTGCCCCGCACCGTGCTGCCCGGGGTGCTCCGCTCCTGCGCGCGGGCCCTGGTGCCCGGCGGCCAGTTCCTCCTCGGGACGCACGTGGGCGACGGCGAGATCGTGCGCACCGAGGCCTACGGCGGCGTGCCCGTGCGGTGGACGACGCACCTGTGGCGACCGGCGGCGCTCACCGCGCTGCTCGAGGAGGCCGGGCTGGAGACGCTGGCCCAGCTGCGGCTGCCGACCGAGGCGGTCGGGCTGCCGCAGGTGCTCGTCGCCGCCCGCCGTCCGGGCTGAGCCGCGCCGTCAGCCCGCGAGCAGCTCAGGAGGCGGGGCGAACGGCGTGATGCAGAACGGGTGGCCCGCCGGGTCCAGCAGCACCCGCCAGCGGGGGTCCGGCTGCGGGTCGGCCAGGCGCGCCCCCAGCTCGAGGGCGCGGGCGACCGGCTCGTCGAGCTCCTCGCCGGCGGTCAGGTCCAGGTGGACGACGGAGGCGCCGGGCCACACCGGCGGGCGGTAGCCGGCCACCCGCTGCGGGACGAGCAGCACGCCGGGCACGCGCAGCCCCACGCTGCCCTCCCGCCGCCACAGCACGCGGCCACCGAGCAGCCGCAGGTAGAAGTCCGCGAGCTCGTCCGGGTCGGCGCAGTCCAGCGACACCCCGACGAACCGCACCCCGGCCGGCGCCACCTCGTCCACGGCCGCGACCGTAGACCGGCCGGGTCAGGCGGCGGTGACCCGCTCCCAGGGCGCCAGCAGCACCGACAGCGCGCTGTCGTCGAGCAGGTCGCCCATGGTCAGCGCCTGCACCACGCCGGCCACCGCGTTCCACACGCCCTGCGCGCCGTCGCGGGCGTCGAAGCCGCCGTCGCCGAAGGCCTGGACGGCGAGCAGCTGCGCGCCGGCGAGCACCCGCAACCGTCCGGAGACGTGCGCGGCCCAGGAGGCCTCGTGCATCGCCCGCGCCCACGGGCGGCGCTCGAACCGGCCCTCGTCCACCGCGCGGCGCCACCGGCCGCGGGCGACCTCGTCCTGGTCGCCGACGGCGGTGAGGAGGGCCCGGACCTCGGCCGCGGCCGGCCCCAGGTCGGGCTCGACGGCGGGGACCAGCCCGGCGGCGGTCGCCAGGGCCAGTGGCCCGGTGAGCTGGCGGCGTACCAGCGGCGGCAGCACGTCGGCGGCGAAGGAGCCGATGACGGCATCACCCAGCACGTCGGCGGCCGCGGCGACGACGTCGTCCGCCAGATCGGCCACGGCCGGGTGCTCGTACCCCAGGACGTCGTCGCGCAGCACGCGCTCGACGGCGGCGGCGTCGCCGATCATCCCGCGCTCGAGCTGGTCGACGAGGACGGCGGCGCGGTCGGTGTCCCCGGCCGAGCGCAGGTGCGGCACCCCGGCAGCCAGCTCGCGGGCCCGGCGGGCGCGGACGGCCAGCACGGCCCGCTCCTCGCGGTCGCGCCCGGCCGCGGGGTGGGCACCGGCGATGCCCTCCAGGGTGGCCGCGTCGGCGGTCAGCCCGGTGAGCAGCACCTCGGCCACCTGGCGCCCCTGGGGCAGGCGGACGAGGTCGAAGCCGAGGGTGGCGGCGCTCACCAGCGAGTAGGGCACGGCAGCGCCTCCAGGACCGACGGACGGGACCCGACCATGCTGACCGTGATCGGGCCGTGGCGCCACGTGCGCCTCACCCGTCGGTTGGAGAGACCGCCGCGTCCTCTTGCGTGTCCACGTGACGAGCGTCATCACCCGGCTACGGCGCGTGATCGCCCGGCTCGCCGGGACGACGACGGCCCCCGGCCCCTCCGGTGCGGAGGGGACGGGGGCCGGTCGGGACGGCGTCCGCGCGTCAGGCGCTGACGGCCTTGTGCACGTCCAGGGCCAGCAGCAGCTGGCCGTCGAGCTTGAAGGCGCCGCGGATCAGGTCGCGGGCGGTGCCGTCGAGCGTGTCCGGCGGGGCCTCGAAGTCGGCCGGGTCGACGTCGACCACGTCGGCGATGGCGTCGACCAGCAGGCTGACGGCCTCCCCGCGCAGGCGCACGACGATGACGACGGCGTCGGTGCCCTCGGGGCGCGGCGGGCGGCCGAGCCGCTCCCGCAGCTCGATCGCCGTCACGACCTGGCCGCGCAGGTTGATCAGGCCCGCCACGGCGGCCGGCGCCAGCGGCACCCGGGTCAGGCTCTGGCTGCGCAGCACCTCCTGCACGTGCGCCACCTCGACGCCGTACAGGTCGCCGTCGAGCCAGAAGGTGGCCAGCTGACCGCCGAGGGCCAGCACCTCGTCCTTGGGTCGGGTGTCGGTGGGGGCACTCACGTCAGACCTCCAGCAGGGACGCGGCGACGCCGTGCGGCGTCGAGGTGGTGGTGGTGCTGTAGAACGCCGGGTCCGCGGCGAGGATGGCCGCGCGCACGTCGAGCAGCTCGGTGACCTTGTCGCCGAGGACGGCGGAGCCGAGCAGGCCCATGTCCTCGATGTCGCTGCGGATCGCGGCCTCGCCGTCGACGATGTCGAGGATCTCCTCGACCACGATGGCCACGCTGCGGCCGTGGTCGCTGTAGACGATGACCTCCAGGACGTCGCGGTCGGCCTCGCCGTAGGCGCCCAGGTGCCGGTCGAGCCGGACGATCGGCAGGATCGCGCCGCGGTACTGGACGACCTCGCGGTTGCCGACCCGCTCGACGTTCTCCAGCCGCACCTGCTCCAGCCGGGTGACCGTGTCCAGCGGGATGGCGACCCGCCGGCCCCCGCCGATGGCCGCCAGCAGCATCCGCTCGCGCTGGGACTCGGTGTCGGCCGCGGCGACGGCGGCGGCCACGCGGGCCTCCTGCCGCTCGGCGCTCTCGGTGCGCAGCGCGCGGCGGGCGAGGGCCTGCACGTCGAGGATCAGCGCGACCGTGCCGTCGCCGAGGACCGTGGCGCCGGAGTAGAGGCCGATCGCCTTGAGCTGGCCGCCCACGGCCTTGACGACGATCTCCTCGGTGTTGATGACCCGGTCGACGACGAGGCCGAAGCGCCGGCCCTCGGAGCGCAGCACGGCGATGACGACGTGGCCGTCGTGCCGGTCGGAGGTGAGCCCGAGGACGTCGGTCAGGCGGACCAGCGGGAGCAGCTCGCCGCGCAGCCGGTAGACCGGCGCGCCGCCGACCTCCTCGACGGCGTTGGCGGCCTTCTCCGCGTCGAGGCTGACCAGCTCCTGCAGGCTGATCTGCGGGATGGCGTAGCGGTCGCCGGCGCACTCGACGGTCAGCGCCGGGACGATCGCCAGCGTCAGCGGGATGCGCAGCCGGCAGACGGTGCCGGTGCCGGCGACGGACTCGACCTCGATCGTGCCGCCGATGGACTCGATGTTGGTCTTCACCACGTCCATGCCGACGCCGCGGCCGGAGACGTTGGTGACGGCGGCCGCCGTGGAGAAGCCCGGCAGGAAGATCATCTGCAGGACGTCGGTGGGGCTCATCCGGGCCAGCTGCGCGTCGGTGACCAGCCCGCGCTCGACGGCCTTGGCGCCGATCCGCGCCGGGTCGATGCCGGCGCCGTCGTCGGCGACCTCGACGACGACCTGCCCGCTCTCGTGCTTGGCGCGCAGGGTCAGCACGCCCTCGGCCGGCTTGCCGGCCTCACGGCGGCGGTCGGGGGTCTCGATGCCGTGGTCGACGGAGTTGCGGACCAGGTGGGTCAGCGGGTCCTTGACGGCCTCGAGCAGGGTCTTGTCGAGCTCGGTGTCCTTGCCCTCCATCTCCAGGCGGACGCTCTTGCCGCACTGGATGCCGAGGTCGCGGACGACGCGCGGCAGCTTGGACCAGATGTGGTCGATCGGCTGCATGCGCGTCTTCATGACGCCCTCCTGCAGCTCGCTGGCGATGAGGTTGAGCCGCTGCGAGGCGCGGACCAGGTCCGTGTCGTTGGACCGGCCGACGTACTGGACGATCTGGTTGCGGGTCAGCACGAGCTCGCCGACGAGCAGCATGAGCTCGTCGAGCAGGTCGACGTCCACGCGGATGGTGCTGTCGGCGACGGCGCGGCGGGCACCGGCGTCGGCGGCGGCCGGCGCGGACTCGGCCTCGGGGGTCTCGGCGGCCGGCGCGGGCCGGGGGGCGGGCATGGCGGGGGTCTCGGCGACGGGGGCCTCCACGACCGGCTCCTCGGCGGGCACCTCGGCGACGGGGGCCTGGACGACCGGGGCCTCCACGACCGCGGCCTCCACGGGGGACTCGGCCGGCCGGTCCTCCATCGCGGCGCTGATCGCGGCGACGACGTCGGAGACGTCCACGTTGCCCTCGCCGCCGCTGGCCTCGATGGAGGCGAGCAGCGAGCGGACGGTGTCGACCATGCGCAGCAGCACGCTGGTGCGGGCCGGGGTCAGGTCCAGGGCGCCGTCGCGCAGCCGGGAGAGCATGTTCTCCCCGACGTGGGCGACCTCCTCCAGGCGGTTGAACGCCAGGAAGCCGCTGGTGCCCTTGATGGTGTGGATCGTGCGGAAGATGCTCGAGAGCCGCTCCCGGGAGTTCGGCTCCTGCTCGAGCGCCACCAGGTCGGTGTCCAGCTGGTCGAGGTTCTCGTGGCTCTCGACGAGGAACTCCTCGACGATGTCGTCCAGACCGTCCACCGGTGCCTTCTCTCTGCTCTGCGTCGGTCCCGTACGGGACCCGTTGGTTCTGTCGGCACACGGACGGGCGAGTCAAGGCGAGTCCGGGCTCTCGGCGGGGAAACCTAGGAGCGCCGGCGGCGGCGGACGGCCAACTCCGGGGCGTGTCGCGGCGGCCCGGCGCAGAAAGGACGACGACCGGATCGCCGCCGTCGACAAGCCGACCGGGCGCCCCTCCCCCCGCCGCCGGCTGCGGGCGTCCCGCGCGCCGATGGGATGATCGGGCCCATGACCAGGGAGGACGCGACCAGCACCGTTCCCGACCCGGCGGCCGCCCTCGCCGCCGCCCGCTCCGTGGCCGGGACGCTGGCCACCGACGTCGTCGCGCGCGACGCCGCGGGCGGCACCCCGGAGCCGGAGACGGCCCTGCTGCGCGGCTCGGGCCTGCTGCCCCTCCTGCTCCCCGCCGAGCGGGGCGGCACGGGGGCCGGGTGGGACACCGCCTACGCCGTCGTCCGCACGGTGGCCGCCGTCGACCCCTCGATCGGCCAGCTGCTGGGCTACCACTACCTGCACTCCTGGCGGATCCGGCTCAACCGGGACGCCGACGCGGTCGCCCGGCTCGACGAGCAGGGCGCGTCCGCGGGGTGGTTCTGGGGCGGCGCGGGCAACCCGCGCGACGCCGGGCTGGAGCTGCGGCCGGTCGAGGGCGGCCACCTGCTGAGCGGCACCAAGCACTTCGCCACCGGCGCCGAGGTCGCCGACCGCATCAACGCCAGCGGCACCCGCACCGACACCGGCGAGAAGCTCTCGATCGCCGTCGACGCGCACGCCGAGGGGGTGCGGCACGGCCGCGACTGGGACGCGCTGGGCCAGCGGCGCTCGGCGTCGGGGTCGGTCACCTTCACCGACGTGTTCGTCGCCGGGGACGACGTCCTGGGGCCCAACGAGCAGGGCACGCCCGGCGCCCCCGCCTACGCGACCCTCCACGTCCTGGCGTTCCAGGCGATGCTCAGCCAGCTCCACGTCGGCATCGCCGAGGGAGCCCTGGCCGCGGGGGCTGAGTACACCCGCACGAGATCGCGGGCCTGGGCCACCGCCGGCGTCGAGGAGGCGGTGCAGGACCCGCTGGTGCGGGCGCGCTACGGCGAGCTGTCGGCCAGGCTGCAGGCCGCCGCCGCGCTCACCGACCGGGCGTGCGCCGCGCTCACCGAGGCGGCCGGCCGCGGCTGGGAGCTCACCGCGCAGGAGCGGGCCGAGGTCGCCGTCGGGCTGGCCGCGGCCAAGGTGGTGACGACCGGGACGGCGCTCGAGGTGGCGAGCACCGTGTTCGAGCTGACCGGCGCGCGGGCGACGAAGGCCGGCACCGGCCTGGACCGCTACTGGCGGGACGCGCGCACGCTCACGCTGCACGACCCGGTGGCGCACAAGGCCGTCGAGGTCGGCGACTGGCTGCTCACCGGCACCGCGCCGGTGCCCAGCGCCTACAGCTGAGCCCCGGCGCCGGGCTCAGCGGCCGGCGGCGAGCTCGTCGTAGGTGGGGAAGCGGCGGGAGACGTCGCTGCCGGTGAAGGAGCCGACCCAGCCGTCGTCGTCGTGGAAGAAGCGCACCGACACGTAGTCGGGGGCCGTGCCCATGTCGAACCAGTGCGTGGTGCCGCCGGGGACCGACAGCAGGTCGCCGGCCTCGCAGAGGACGGCGTGCACGCGGCCGTCGACGTGCAGGTAGAACACGCCCGAGCCGGTGGCGAAGAACCGGTCCTCGTCGTCGTCGTGGGTGTGCTCGTCGAGGAACTTCTCGCGGCTGGTGCGCACGGTCTCCGCCCACGACGGGTCGTCGCTGGGGTGCATCTGCACGACGTCCACGAGCACGTAGCCCTCGGCGGTCGTGACGCCGTCGATGCGCTCCCGGTAGGCGGCGAGGACGTCGTCCTGGGTGGGCCGCTCGGGCAGCTCCTGCAGCGGCCACTGCTCGAACCGGACGCCGATCCCCTTGAGGACGGCGGCCACCTCGGCGGCGTCCTCGGTCCGGACCTCGGGGGTCTGCGGAGCGTCGTCTCGCCAGACGGTGAGCAGGGTCACGGTCGCACCTCGATCATCACGATTCCAAGAGCCGGAGTGGGCCTCCTACTATTCCCCGCGTGATCGGTCGCGCGCCACTGACCTCCGGCAGCACCGCTGCCCGGGGGCTGTCGCGTACCGCGAACGACACCGTGAGCGCCCCGGTGCACCCGGCGGTGTGCCCGGAGCTGTGTTGCATGCCGGGGTCCCGGGTCTCGCGTCCGCAGCACGCGTGAGGCCCCGGCGCGGCCGAGCCGCGCCGTCGTGGGGCCCACCCGCAGTGCGCTGACCCGCTCCTCCCCCGGGCCGCCGTGGCCCACCGCCCCCCCGAAGGACCCCCATGCCCCGCTCCTCCCGGTCCCCCGTGCTCGCCACGACCGCCGTCTCGCTGCTCCTGCTCGCCGCCTGCTCCCAGTCCGACGGCGAGGACGCCGGCTCCTCCGAGTCCGCCGCCCGCACCACCCAGGCGGCCGGCGCCGACGCCCCCGCCCCCTTCTCCGACGGCCCGGTCGAGGTCGCGCTGGTCCGCCAGAGCGGTGCCGGCGACTACTTCGAGGCCTGGGGCCAGGGCGCGCAGGCCCAGGCGGAGGCGGCCGGCATCGACCTCACGGTGACCGACGCCCGCAACGACAACGCCCGCCACGCCTCGGACCTGGAGCAGGCGATCGCCGCCGAGCCCGACGCGATCATCGTCGACCACGGCCAGACCGACACCATCGCGCCGCTGGTGCAGGAGGCCGTCGACGCGGGCATCCCGGTCGTCGTGTACGACCTCGAGCTGCCCGACATCGAGGGCGTCGTGGTCACCAGCCAGAGCGACGCGAGCATGGCCGAGGGCGTGCTGGACCAGCTGGTCGAGGACGTCGGCGACGGCGCCGCCGTGGGCTACGTCTCCGCCACCGGCTTCGCCCCGCTGGACCGCCGCGCCGAGGTCTGGGAGACCTACGTCGCCGAGCACCAGCTCGACCAGCGCTTCTCCACCGGCGAGGTCACCGAGTCCACCGCCACGGACAACATCCCGCTGGTCGACGCCGCGCTCAAGCAGCACCCCGACGTCACCGCGATCTTCGCCCCCTACGACGAGATCGCGAAGGGCGCGGTGCAGGCGGTGCAGCAGAACGACCTGCAGGACGACGTCCGCGTCTACGGCATCGACATCTCCAACGCCGACATCGAGGTCATGACCGCCGAGGGCAGCCCGTGGGTCGCCACCTCGGCCACCGACCCGACCCAGATCGGTGGCGCCGTGGTCCGCGTGACCGCCCTGGAGCTGGCCGGCGAGCTCGAGGAGGACACCGTGCAGTTCCCGGCCGTGACCGTCACCCAGGACTTCCTCCGGGAGAACGAGATCACCTCGGTCGCCCAGCTGGTCGAGGAGGAGCCGTCGCTGCGGCTGGACGACGTCGCGGTGGCCGACTGGCTGCCCAACAACGCCGCGTCCTGAGCGGTCGGGCCGGCACATGAGCACCGCGGCGGTGTCCCTGCGGGGCATCGGCATGTCCTTCGGCGCCCACCGGGTCCTCGACGGCGTCGACCTGGACATCGCCGCGGGCGAGGTGCTGGCGCTGCTCGGCGCGAACGGCGCCGGGAAGTCGACCCTCATCAAGGTCCTGTCGGGGGTCCACCCGGGCCACGACGGGACGATCGCGGTCGCGGGCACGGAGCAGCGGATGGACTCGCCGCTCCGTGCCCGCCGGGCCGGCATCGCCACCGTCCACCAGCGGGTGCACGACGGGGTCGTCCCCGGGCTGACCGTGGCGGAGAACCTGGCCTTCGACGACCTCGCCCACCCGGCGCGCCGCGGGCCGTCCTCGGTGCTGCTGCGGCGGCGCGAGGTGATGGCCGCCGCCCGCACCGCCGTCGAGGTCCTCGGGCTGGACTGGAGCGACGCCGTGCTGCGGCGCGACGTCGCCGAGCTGGGCATCTCCGACGCCCAGCTCCTCGTGCTGGCGCGTGCGCTGGTGCACCGGCCGCGGCTGCTCGTGCTCGACGAGCCCACGTCGGCGCTGTCGGCCGCGGAGGCCGAGCGGCTGTTCACCGTCGTGCGCGCCCAGCGGGAGGCGGGCCTGGCCGTCCTCTACGTCTCGCACCGGCTCGGCGAGGTCGACGCCCTCGCCGACCGGGCGGTCGTGCTGCGCGACGGCCGGGTCACCTCCGACAGCCGGGCGCCGTTCCGGTGGGACGTCGTCCTGCCGGCGATGCTCGGGGAGCGCGCGGCCGCGCACCCCGTGGGCGCCGACGGGATCGGCCCGCCACCCCGGGAGGCGCTGCCGCCGGGCGAGGTGGCGGTGCGCCTGCGCGGCGTGCGGCTGCTCCCCCGCAGTCCCGCGCTCGACCTGGACCTGCACGCGGGCCAGGTGACCGGCGTGGTGGGCCTGCTCGGGGCCGGCAAGTCGGAGCTGGCGCACGGCCTCTTCGGTTCGGCGTCCTGGGCCGGCGGGACCGCCGAGCTCGACGGCCGGCCGCACGCGCCCCGCTCGCCGGCCGCCGCCGTCCGAGCCGGCGTCCACCTGGTCCCCGAGGACCGGGCCGGCCAGGCGCTGCTGCCCGGCTGGTCGATCGCCCGCACGCTGAGCCTGCCGTTCCTCGGGGAGCTGTCCCGCGGCGGCGTGGTCGACCGCTCGACCGAGGGCGCGCGCGGCCGCAGCGCGGTCGACCGGTTCGGCGTGGTCACCCGCAGCGAGCACACCGACGTCGGCGAGCTCTCCGGCGGCAACCAGCAGAAGGTCGTCGTCGGCCGCTGGCTGGTGCCCGGCGTGCGGGTGCTGCTGCTGGACGAGCCGTTCCGCGGTGTCGACCTCGGTGCCCGCCGCGACATCGGCGGCCACGCCCGCGACGCCGCGCGCGCCGGTGCCGCGGTCGTCGTCCTGTCCGCCGACGTCGACGAGGTGCTGGAGGTCGCCGACCGGGTCCTCGTGCTCGTCGACGGCGCCGTCACCCTCGACGCCCCCGTCTCCGGCGTGCCGCGCGAGACCGTCGTCGCCGCCTTCTCCGCCACCTCCCCGGGAGGGACCCCCTCGTGACCAGCTCTGCGACCACCCCGACCACCACCCCCGCGCCGCCCGGCGCCGGGTCCCGGGTCTCCCCGGGCCTGGACCGTGCCCGCGAGCTGCTGGTCCGGTACGGCTTCATCGCCGTGACGATCGCGCTCATCGGCTGGTTCCTGCTCAGCGAGCCCAACTTCCGCACCTCGGACAACCTGTACGGCCTGCTCGTCTACGCCGCCCCGACCGCGATCGCCGGGCTGGGCGTCACCATCGCCATGACCGTCGGCGGGCTGGACCTCTCGGTCGGCGCCGCCGCCGGGTTCGCCGTGTCGCTGGCGGCCTGGACGATGGTGGTGCAGAACCAGGTGGGCGGGGTCGCCATCGGCGTCGTGCTCCTCGGCGGCGCGGTCATCGGGCTGGTCAACGCCGCGCTCGTGGTGTGGGCGCGCATCCCCGACCTGCTGGCGACCCTGACCACCATGTTCGCCGTCATGGGCCTGAAGCTCGTGCTCGTCGACGGGAAGTCCATCTCCTCCCGGATGACGCTGGACGACGGCACGACCGCGCCCGGCCGGTTCACCGAGGGCTTCCTCTGGCTCGCCCGCGGCGACATCGGCCCGGTGCCGGTGCCGGCGGTGCTGCTGGCGCTGGTCGCCGTCGCGGTGTGGTTCCTGCTGGAGCGCACCCGGCACGGCCGCCTGCTCTACGCCGTCGGCGCCAACGCCGAGGCCGCCCGCCTGGCGGGCGTGCCCGTCGGGCTCTACCGCAGCGCCGCCTACGTGCTGTCCGGGGTGCTCGCCTCGGTCGCCGGCCTGCTGCTGGCCGCCCGGATCGGGCAGGGCGACGTCTCGGCCGGGAACTCGCTGCTGCTGGACGCCGTCGCGGTGGCGCTGGTGGGCACCTCGGTGCTCGGCCGCAACGTGCCCAACGCCTGGGGGACGGTGCTGGGCGCCGTCCTCGTCTCGGTGATGGTCGTCGGGTTCAGCATGAAGGGCCTGCCCTACTACGTGCAGGACGTCGCCAAGGGCGCCGTGCTCCTCGCCGCCCTGCTGTTCAGCTACACGCTGTCCCGCCGGCGCACCGCGCTGCCGGGCCAGCCCGCCGCCGGAGGTGCCGAGTGACCGAGGGCCCTGTGCTCGCTCCCGGCGAGTTGCTGACCGTCGACAGCGTCCCCCGCTACCTGGCCGCCGTGCCGGCGCTGGCGGCGGTGGTCGACGCGGGCGCGCTGACGAGCGTCGTGGAGGTCGGCGACGGCAACCTCAACCTGGTCTTCGTCGTCACCGACACCGCCGGCCGGTCGCTGGTGCTCAAGCAGTCGCTGCCGCACGTGCGCACCGACCCCAGCTGGCCGATGACCCGCGAGCGCTCGGCGCGGGAGGCCCGGATCCTCGCCGCGCACCGCGCCGTCGACCCCGACCACGTGCCGGAGCTGTACGCCTTCGACCCCGCCGGTCAGGTGCTGGCCCTGGAGGACCTCTCCGACCACGTCGTCTGGCGGGTCGCGCTCAACCGCGGCGAGCTGCACGCCGAGGCGGCGGCCGACCTCGGCGGGTACGCCGCCCGCGCCGGTTTCGGCACCTCGGTGCTGGCGCTGGGCACGGCCGGGCACAAGGCGGCCGTCGCGGCGTCGATGAACCCGGAGCTCTCGGAGATCACCGAGGACCTCGTGCTCACCGAGCCGTTCGCCGGGCACCCGCACAACGCCGTCCTGCCGGCCAACGAGGCCGACGTGGCGGCCCTCGCCGCCGACCCGGAGGTGCTGGCCGCCGTCGGGCGGGCGAAGTGGGCGTTCATGACCCGCGCCGAGGTGCTGCTGCACGGCGACCTGCACACCGGCTCGGTATTCGTCCGCGCCGCGGCCGACGGCCGGCCCCGCTCGACCCGCGCCTTCGACGCCGAGTTCGGCGCCTACGGCCCGCTGGGCTTCGACGTCGGCATGCTCTGGGGGAACTTCGTGCTCGCCGCCGCCCGCGCCACCGCGCTCGGCGAGGACGGGCGGGCGGCCCGGCTGCTCGAGCTCCCGGCCGCCGCGTGGACGGCGTTCGAGGCGGAGTGGCGGCGGCTGTGGCCGACCCGCACCGACCCGCGGGTGTACGGCGACGCGGTGCTGGAGGACCTGCTGGCCCGCGCGCTGGCCGACGCGACCGCCTACGCCGGTGCGGAGGCCGCCCGGCGGGTGGTCGGCTTCGCCAAGGCCGCCGACGTCGAGACCCTGCCGGAGGAGCTGCGGGAGGGCGCCGCCCGCGGAGCCCTGCGTGCGGCCCGCCAGCTGCTGCTGGCCGCCGGCCGCGGTGAGGACCCGGCGGCGCTCTCGGCGGTCACCGGGGAGCTGCTGAGGGCCGCCGCGACCCGCTGAGCGGTTCCACGTGGAACCGCTCAGCCGGCGCCGACCGACCCGCCCGGCCGCGTCTCGGTCGCGAACGTCATCAGGAACTCGACGATCTCCGTGTGGTGGCGGGCCTGCTTGAGGTCCCTCCCCCACGCGTACATGCCGTGCCGCGCCACGATGAAGGCCGGCACCTGGCCGTCCCAGCGCGGCTCCCAGGCACCGGCGATCTCGGCCATGTCCTGGCTGTTGGGGACGACGGGGATGGTCACCGTCTCGTCGTGCGCCGCCCGGCCGATGCCCTTGAGCATCTCCAGGTCGCGCAGCGGGAGGCCGTCGGGGTACCAGTGGCCGGCGAGCACCGCGGCCATGCAGTGCACGTGCACGATCGCGTCGGCACCGGCGTGCGCGGCGATCCGGGCGTGCAGCGCGGCCTCCGCCGAGGGCGGCAGCTCCGGGTTGGGCTGGTCGGGTACGGCCAGGCCCTGCTCGTCCACGACCACCACGTCGCCGCTGGTCAGCTCGCCCTTGTCCAGGCCGCTGACGGTCACGGCCAGCCGCAGCGGGTCGCGGCTGAGCACCACGGAGAGGTTGCCGGAGGTGCCGCGCATCCAGCCCATGCCGGCGAAGCGGGCCGACTCCTCGGCCAGCGCCCGCCCGGCCGCCTCCAGGGCACCGCGGCCGATGCCGCCGGCCTGCACCAGCAGCCCGCTCACTGCGCCGCCACCACGTCGAGCTCGGTGAACTCCGCGATGACCGGCACGTCGCCGAAGTCGGCCCCGGCGTTGGGCTCGCCCTCCCGGCGGACGCCGACCACCTGCCACCCGGCCTCGCGGGCGGCGAACAGCTCGGCCGGCAGGTCGGAGAGGAACAGCAGCTGCCCCGGCTCGTCGCCCAGGGCGGCGGCGATCGCCTCGTAGGAGGCCGCCTCCCGCTTCGGGCCGGCCTTCACCGTGTCGAAGTAGTCGGTGATCATCGGCGTCAGGTCGCCGGCCGGCGCGTGCCGGAACCAGGGCACCTGGCTGGCCACCGAGCCCGACGAGAAGACGGCGAGGCGCACCCCGCGCCCGTGCCAGGCCTCCAGCCGGGGGACGACGTCGGCGAAGAAGTGCGACGACAGCTCCCCCGCCGCGTACCCGGCCGCCCAGATCTGCCCCTGGAGCGTCTTCAGCGGGGTGGCCTTGACGTCGTCGTCCATCCAGCCGTGCAGGACCGCGACCACCGCGTCGGTGCCGGCGTCGGCCGGCAGCCCGCCGTCGGCCCTGGTCTGCGCGACGGCGGCGGCCACGTCGGGGTCGTCGGCGTGCGCCTCGATCCACGGACCCAGCCGCGGGCGGGCGTGGTCGTAGAGGGTGCCGTGCACGTACCCGGCGGCGCCGGTGGTCCCCTCGATGTCGAGGACGACGGTGCGCGCGGTGAGGCTCAGGGTCACGGAACGCCAGCCTACCCAGCGGCTCCCGTGGCCCCGTCGGGCTCCGGGGCGGCGTGGTACCCGGCCACCCGGCCGGGCTCGAACGACCCGCGGTCGGTGGCGATCCGCGTCACGAACTCCGGCGGGGTGATGTCGAAGGCCGGGTAGTGACCGCGCTGCACCAGCGGGGAGGCCGAGCGGACGCCCAGCACCGACAGCACCTCGTCGCCGTCCCGCTCCTCGATCTCGACGTCCGCGCCGGTCGGCGCCTGCGGATCGGGCGCCTGGACCATCGCGTAGAAGGGCACGCCGAAGGCGTGCGCGGCCACGGCGTGGCCCAGCGTGCCCACCTTGTTGATCACGGAGCCGTCCATCGCCACGCGGTCGGCGGCGGTGACCAGCGCGTCGACCTGGCCGAGCGTCGAGTTGGGCGCCAGCACGGCGGCGGCCATCCCGTCGGTGATGAGGGCGACCTCCTGGCCCATCTCGACGAGGGTGTGCGCGGTGAGCCGGGCGCCCTGCAGGTAGGGCCGGGTCTCGGTGGCGACCCAGGTGTATCGGCGGCCCGCGGCGTCGGCCGCGCGGACCAGCTCGATGAGGTAGGCGTCGGCCCAGCAGTGGGTGAGCACCCGTGCGCCGTCGGGCACGAGCGCGGCCGCGTGCGCGGCCATGGCGGCGCTGCGGGCGCGGTACCCGGCGTCCAGTGCCGCGGCGCCGGCCGCGACGGCCTCGGCCAGCTCACCGGCGGTGCGGGCACCGGCGACGTCCGGGCGGACCAGCAGGTCGGCCACGGCGTCGCGGACGGCGTTGTTGGTCGGGCGGGCGCCGGTGAGGACCGAGCCGGCCGCCAGCAGCGCGGCACGGGCCTCGTCGACGGGACGGTCGGCGTGCTGGCGGGCGTCCAGCGCCATACCGGCCAGCGCGGCGTAGAAGGGCCCCGAGCTCTGGGTGACCATCGCGCGGATCGCCTCGGCCACCTCGACGGCGTCGCGGGCCAGGACCCACTCCTCGCGCGCGGGGAAGACCCGGCGGTCGAGGATGCGGACGCCGTCGTCGGTGAGCCGGACGCTGTCGTCGAGCACCGGCCGCGGGAGGGTGGAGGAGACGGTCACGCCCCCATCGTCCCCCGCCGCGCACGGGCACCGTGCGCGGCCTGCCCGTCCCGGCGGCGGGACCGGCCCGGACCGCGCACCGACGGGGGCGCCGTCAGGCGACGAGCGTGGCCACCGCGGCGGGGTCGGGGGCGCCGGTCGCGTCCCGGAACGCCGCCCGGTCCAGCAGCAGCGTGCGCGCGGCCCGCAGCACCACCGCGCTCGCCGGACCGGGATCGGGCAGCGTCTCGAGGTCCGCGGCGTGCGAGTAGCCGGCGACGCGGCGGACCATCTCCACGCCGGCGAACCCCAGGGTGTCGTCCCACACCGAGGCCAGGTGGCGGGCCAGCCACCCGTCGTCCAGGAAGGTGTCGACCCGGTCGGGCCAGCCGGCGTGCCAGGCCGCCGTGAAGGCCGCCCACAGCACCCCCGCCTGGCCGGCCCGGTCGGCGGCCTCGGCGGCGTCGCCGAGGGCGGCGCTGCGCGCGGCGGCGACCAGCGCGTTGGCCATGTACAGCCCGAGGTCCAGGCCGATCGGCCCGACGACGGCGAACTCCGGGTCGATGACCCGCACCACCGCGGCGCCGTCCCGCTCCCCCACCATGACGCTGCCCGAGTGCAGGTCGCCGTGCACGAGCCCCTCGGCGCGCGAGCCGAACGCCGCCCGGAGCAGCGACACCTCGGTCCGCACCGCCGGGTCGGCCCGCAGTGCGGCGACCTCGTCGTCCAGGAGCGGGGCGTTGCCGTTGTGCTCGGAGGACAGGAACGGTTCCGACAGCAGGTACTGCTCGGTGACCGCGGCCAGCACCGGGTTGACCGAGGCGGCGAGCAGCGCGGCGCGGTCGGCGGCCGGGGCGCCGGCCACGCTGGTGGCGAAGGTGACCCGGCCGACGAGGTCGCCGACCTGGCGGGAGGTGTCGCCGAAGCCCGCGCCGCCGGTGAGCGCGGTGCGCAGCACGGTGAGGTCGGAGAGGTCCTCCATGGTGAAGGCGAACCGCTCGGGGTCGACGTCGAGCACGGCGGGGGTCTGCTCGGGCGCGAAACGGGCGAAGGTCGCCAGCGCCCGCACCTCGACCATCGCCCGCTCCGGGCTCATCGGCGCCGAGGGGCCCAGCGCCCGGATCCACGGCGGCGCCTGCTTGACCGCGACGCTGCGACCGGCGCCCGCGGCGACGAAGACGCGGTTCATGTTGCCGTCGCCGACCTCGCGCACCGTCCCGGTGCTGCCGGCGGGCACGACGCCGCGGCCTACGAGGTAGGCCCAGACGTCGCCGGGCTCCAGCACGGTCGTCATCGCGCCCCGGTCCCCCGCACGCCCGCCAGGACCCCGACGAAGTCGGCCAGGAAGCCCTCGACGTCCACCCCGGTCACCACCGTGGTGGGCGGCGCGGTGCGCGCCTCCTCCTGCGCGAAGGGCACCGGCAGCCCCTCGGCGGTGCGCAGCAGGTGGGCGCGGGAGAGCAGCCCGTCGGGCACGACGCCGACCGGACCGTCGACGGAGGAGGTGATCCAGCGGGGCTCGACGAGCAGCCCGGCGGCCAGGCCGTCCCACGCCGGGGAGACCCGGCGGCCCCACGCGTACTGGTAGAAGTCCATGTAGGACTCCAGGACGGCGGCGCAGAACTCCCCCACCGGGGTCCCGCTGCGGTGCAGCACCTGGACGGCGGCCTCGTCGATGACCGTCTGCCCGCCGACGTTCACGCCCACCATGACCAGCTCGCTGCGCGGGGCGGCGAACACCGCGCGGGCGGCGGCCGGGTCGTTGGCGACGTTGGCGTCGACGGTCTGGGTGACCCCGAGCGGCGGGAACGGCCCGGAGCCGCCCATCAGCACGGTGGACCGGAACTTCGTGAGCACCAGCGGGTCGAGCTCCAGCGCCAGGGCGACGTTGCTCAGCGGGCCCAGCGGCAGCAGGTCGTACTCCCCCGGCGCCGAGTTCGCGAGCTCCACCAGGTACTCCGCGGAGCTCTGGGCGACGACCTCCGGGACGGACCGGTCCAGGCCGAGGTCGCCCATGCCGTCGGCGCCGTGCACGTAGGGCGCCAGGTGCCCCGGGCGGCCGTCGACCGGCCCCGCGGCCCCGGCGGCGACGGGCACCGACTCCAGGCCCGCGAGCCGCTGCACGTAGCCGATGTTGAGCAGGGCGTCGTCGACCGAGCAGTTGCCGTAGACCGACGTGATCGCGCTGATCTCGACGTCGGGCCGCCCGGCCAGCCAGAGCAGGGCCAGCGCGTCGTCGATGCCGGTGTCGGTGTCGACGACGACCTTCAGCGGCCCGGACCGCGGCGGGGTGGACGGGGCGGTCAACGGGTCTCCTCGGGGTGGATGACGGCCTCGGGGTGGGCGGCGTTCTCGGCGGCCAGCGGGTCCGCGGCGCTCAGCCGGCGGCGCACCCGGATCCGGGAGAGGACCAGCACCACCAGCGTGACCAGGTACGGGGCGGCGTCGGTGAGCTGCTGCGGCAGGCCGATGCCCTGCAGTCGGAAGCCCCAGGCCTCCGCGGCGCCGAACAGCAGGCACGCCCCGAGGACCCACAGCGGCCGGTTGACCGCCAGCATCACCGCGGCCACGGCGACCCAGCCGCGGCCGGCGGTCATGTTCTCGGTGAAGGCGGTGACGGTGCCCAGCGACAGCTGCGCCCCGCCCAGCCCGCACAGCGCGCCGGCGACGACCACAGTGGCCATCTGGTAGCGCGTGACGGGCACGCCGAGGCTCGTCGCGGCCTCGGGGTGCTCCCCCACCCCGCGCAGCCGCAGGCCGACCGAGGTGCGCGCGAGCCACAGCGACAGCGCGACGGCCAGCACGACCGCGACCGGCACCAGCACGGTCGCCCGGCCGAGGACGGCGCCCAGCACCGGGACCCCGTCGATCGCGTCGAGGTCCGGCAGGCCCTGGAGCCCGGCCGGCGCGAAGGTGCCGGTGGCGTCCAGCGCCTCGCGCATGATGAAGCCGGTCAGCCCCAGGGCCAGCAGGTTCATCCCGACGGCGACGATGATCGGGTCGGCCCGCCAGGCGACGGCGCCGACGGCGAGCACGAAGCTGAACACCGCGGTCGAGACGACGGCGGCCAGCACGCCCAGCCACGGGCTGCCGCTCCACCAGCTGACCGCCACCGCGGCGAACGCGCCGCAGAGCAGCTGCCCCTCGAGCGCGATGTTGAAGACACCGGCCCGGCCGCACAGGGCCCCGCCGAGCGCGGCGTACAGCACCGGCGCGGCCGAGGTCAGGACGGCGGCGACGAACGCCAGGTTGAGCACGTCCACGTCAGGCCCTCCCCCCGGCCGCGCGGCGGGCGCGGGCGGCCATCCAACGGGCGGCGAGCACCCGCAGCGCCAGGACGAGGATGACGACCGCCTGGAGCACCTGCCCGAGCTGACGCGGCACGTCGACGTCGCGCTCCATCCCGGCCGCGCCCACCGACAGGATGGTGAACAGCGCGGCGGTGACCGGCAGCAGCGCGGGCCGCCCACCGGCCAGGAGCGCGGCGGCCACCCCGGCGAAGGTGTAGCCGGGCGCGGTCAGGGCGTCGTCGATGAAGCGGAACGGCTGGCTCATGACGATCACGGCGCCGGCCAGCCCGGCGACGGCGCCCGCGGCGGCCAGCGTGCCCAGCGTCAGCCGGGGCACCGACAGCCCCCCGTAGGCGGCGAAGCCCCGGTTGGCGCCCGCGACGCGGATCTCGTAGCCGACCGGCGTCCGGGCGTCGACGTAGACGGTGACCAGCAGGACGGCGAGCACCAGCACCAGGCCGACGTTGGTGTAGCTCATGCCGGGGAAGGCCGGCAGGTGCGCGGCGTCGGGCAGCCGCGGCGTCTGCGGGACCGGCGACCCCTCCTCGGCCAGCGGGAAGCGCACGAGGTAGGAGGCCAGGGCGACCATCGGGGTGCTGAGCAGCAGCGTGGAGATGATCACCGGCACCCCGGCCCGCGTGGACAGCGGCGCGGAGACCGAGGCGAGCGCGCCGCCGGCCAGGGCACCGGCGAGCACGCACGCCGGCAGCAGGAGCACGGCCGGTCCGGGCAGGTACAGGGCCACCGCGGCCGCGGCGATCCCGCCGGCGACCAGCTGGCCGTCGCCGCCGAGGTTGTACTCCCCCATCCGCGCCGGGATGGCGAAGGCCAGCGACATCGCCAGGATCGCGGTGAACCCGGCGACGGCGAAGTCGATGTTGCTGACGCTCAGCGCGCCCCGGAACATCGCGTCGTAGCCGCGCAGGGGGTCCACCCCGGCGGCCAGCATGACCAGGGCGCCCACGAGGGCGGCCACGGCGACGGCGCCGAGCGGCACGAGGGCGGCGGGCGCGCCCAGGCGCAGCCGCTGTGCGAGCGCACTCACCGCGCCGCTCCCCCACCCGTCGTCGTGCCGGCCGCGTGCGCCCCGCCGCCGTGGACCATCGCCGCGCCGAGCACCTCCTCGGTGGCGTCCGCGGCGTCCAGCTCCGCCGTCACCGCGCCGTCCAGCATGACCAGCACCCGGTCCGCGAGCGCCCGCAGCTCGCTGATCTCGTAGGAGACGAGCAGCACCGCGCCGCCCCGGGCGCGGTAGTCCAGCAGCAGCCGGTGGATCTCCTCCCCCGCGCCGACGTCGACGCCCTGCGTGGGCTGCTCGACGACCAGCAGCGCCGCCTCGTGGTGCAGCTCGCGGGCCAGCACCACCTTCTGGGCGTTGCCGCCCGACAGCGAGCTCAGCGGCACCGCGACGCCGGCGGTCTTCACGCCCAGCCGGCGGACCAGGTCGGCGGCCTGCGCGCGCACCGCCCGCGGGGACAGCCGCCCCCGGCGGCCGATCGGCGGGGTGCGGTGGTGGCCCAGCGCCAGGTTGTCCGCGACCGACAGCGCGGCGGCGGTGCCGACCCCGGGCCGGTCCTCGGGCACGTAGGCGATCCCCAGGCCGCGGCGCTCGCGGACACCGAGGCCGGCGAGGTCGCGGCCGCGCAGCCGCACGGTGCCGGCCTGCGCGGTGCGCAGCCCCACGACGGCCTCGACCAGCTCCCGCTGGCCGTTGCCCGAGACGCCGGCGATGCCGACGACCTCGCCGGGGGAGACCCGCAGCGAGACGTCCTGCACGCGGCTGGCGCCGGGCGCGGCCGGCATGCGGACGCCGGAGACCTCCAGCACCGGCTCGCCCGACACCGCGCCGCGCGGGTTGACCGCCGGGACCAGCCCGCGGCCGATCATCGCCTCGACGACCTCGCCGGCGGTGGTCTGCGCGGTGGTCAGCCGGGCGGTGACGACGCCGTCGCGGAGCACGGTCACCCGGTCGGTCGCCTCGAGCACCTCGCGGACCTTGTGGGTGACCAGGGCGACCGTCGTCCCCTGCTCGGCCATCCGCCGGACGACGACGAACAGCGAGTCGACCTCGCCGGGGGTGAGCACGGCGGTGGGCTCGTCGAGGATGAGCACCTCGGCCTGCCGGTGCAGCGCCTTGAGGATCTCCACCCGCTGCCGGACGCCGAGGGGCAGGGTGTCGACGCGGGCGGTGGGGTCGACGTCGAGGCCGATGCGGGCCGAGAGCTCCTCCACCCGCCGCTCGGCGGCGCTCCGGTCGACCAGGCCGAAGCGGGCCGGCTCCGCGCGGTAGACGACGTTCTCGGCCACGGTCAGCGAGCCGAAGAGGCGGAAGTTCTGGTGGACCATGCCGAGCCCCGCGGCGATGGCGTCCAGCGGGGAGGACAGCCGCACCTCGCGGCCGTCGCGCAGCACCTGGCCGGCGTCGGGCCGGTGCAGGCCGTAGAGCACCGACATGAGCGTGGACTTGCCGGCGCCGTTCTCCCCGACGACGGCGTGCACGGTGCCCCGCTCGAGCACGAGGTCCACGCCGTCGACGGCGAGGACCGGGCCGAAGCGCTTGGTGATGCCGCGCAGCTCGGCCGCGGGGGGAGCCCCCGCGGCCGAGCGCGCTGCCGTGCCGTCGGTCATCCAGCGGCCGGGTCGTCCACGGTGATCGTGCCGTCGATGATCTGGTCGCGGACCTGCTCGAGCTGCTCGATGACGTCGGGGCGGTCGGCGATCAGGCACCCGGAGTCGGCGACGTCGTCGGCGAAGGCGGTCAGGCCCACGCCGTCCTCGGCCAGGCCGTAGACCTGGAAGCCGCCGCTGTCGCCGCCGAGGATGGCCGAGACGGACTCGGCCAGCGCGACGTCGACGTTCTTCAGCACGTTGTCCACGACCTGGCCGGGGGCCGAGCCGCACTCGTTGACGTCGACGCCGTAGGCCTGGAAGCCGCCGGCCGCCGCCACCTCGAACGCGCCGACGTTGCTGCCGGACGCGGCCAGGAGCACCTGGTCGGCCCCGCCGTCGGCGAGCACCTGGGCCTGCGCCCCGCCACGGGCGGGGTCACCGAACGGGTTGTCGCCGCCGACGAACAGGGGGGTGGAGGCGACCTGCGGGTTCACGCTCTGCGCGCCGGCCAGGAAGGGGTCGACCCAGCGGCGGATGAACGGGGTGTCCAGAGCGCCGACGACGCCGATGCGGCCGGTCTGGGTGAGCAGCCCGGCCTCGACGCCGGCCAGGTAGGTGGCCTCGTGCTCGCGGAACGCGGCGCAGGTGACGTTGTCCGGCTGCGGGTCGGGGCAGCCGTCGACGAGCAGGAACTGCTGGTCGGGGTTGTCGGTCGGGACCGTGGCGAAGGCGTCCTCGAGGGAGAAGGTCAGGCCGACGATGATGTCGGGCTGCTCGCGGACCGCGGCCTCGACGTTCTGCTGGATCGAGGTCGGGTCGTTGCTCTCGAAGACGTCGAGCTCCAGGCCCTCCTCGTCGGCGACGCGCTCGGCGCCCTCGAGGGCGAGCTCGAGGAAGTTGTTGCCGCCGACGGGGTTCGGCGTGATGACGATGATCGAGCCGGCGGAGTCGCCGCCGTCGCCGCCGTCCCCACCCCCCGAGTCGCTGTCGGCGCAGCCGGAGACGCCCACCACCGCCAGGATGGCGGCGGCGGCCAGCGGGCCGCGGCGTCGGCGGATCAGGTGGGTCATCGAGGGGCTCCCTGCGGTGGGCGCCGCCGCGGGTGGCGGCGCGGACGGGGCGATGCCGCGTCCGGTCCGGCCGGAGGAGGGGGCACGTCGGTCACTCGAGCCCTCCTGCGCGTCCTTACCCGGGGAACACGGCATCCAGGTCTGGTCGTCACCCGGAGCACCCCGCGACGGAGAGGGTTGCCGGCCAGCGAGCCGGGGCTTGGCGCTGGCACTCAGGACCGGCCGAGAATCTACACGCGACCCGGGGTCGTCCTCCAGCCGACCCTGCCCCCCACCGTCCCGCGGGCTGGGACGGCGGTCCACGTACCGGGACGGCGGCCGGAGACCCGACCGGTGGGAGACTGGGCGCCGTGAGCCTGCCGCGCGCCGCGCTGACCGAGCGCATGCAGCCCTTCGCCACCACGGTGTTCGCCGAGATGTCGGCCCTGGCCGTGCGCACGGGGGCGATCAACCTCGGTCAGGGCTTCCCCGACACCGACGGTCCGGCGTCCCTGCTGGAGGACGCCGTCGGGGCCATCCGCGGTGGCGCCAACCAGTACCCGCCCGGCCCCGGGGTGCCCGCGCTGCGCGAGGCCGTGGCGGCACACCAGGCGCGGTTCCGCGGCCTGACGGTCGACCCCGCCGACGTGCTGGTCACCGTCGGCGCCACGGAGGCCATCGCCGCCACCGTCCTGGCCCTCACCACGCCCGGCGACGAGGTGGTCACCTTCGAGCCGTACTACGACAGCTACGCCGCGACCGTGGCCCTGGCCGGGGCGACCCGGCGCACCGTCGTCCTGCGCTCGCCGGACTTCGCGGTCGACGAGGCCGCGCTGCGGGCGGCGTTCTCCGACCGCACCCGCGTCGTGCTGCTCAACACCCCGCACAACCCCACCGGCAAGGTCTTCACCCGCGCCGAGCTGGAGCTGGTCGCGCGCCTGGCCGTCGAGCACGACGCCGTGGTCGTCGCCGACGAGGTCTACGAGCACATGACCTACGGCGTCCCCCACGTGTCGATCGCGACGCTGCCCGGCATGGCCGAGCGCACGCTGACCATCTCCTCGGCCGGCAAGACGTTCTCGGTGACCGGCTGGAAGGTCGGCTGGGTGCACGGGCCCAGCGAGCTGGTCGGGGCCGTCCGCGCGGTCAAGCAGTTCCTCACGTTCGTCGGTAGCGGACCGTTCCAGCCGGCCGTCGCCAAGGCGCTGGCCCTGCCCGACGAGTACTTCGACGGCCTGCGGGCCGACCTCGCGCGCAAGCGCGACCTGCTGGTGTCCGGCCTGGAGGCCGCCGGGTTCGCGACCAACCGGCCCGACGGCACCTACTTCGTCACGGCCGACGCCGCTCCGCTGGGCTACACCGACGCGATGGCGCTGTGCTGGGACCTGCCCGGCCTGGCCGGCGTGGTCGGCGTGCCGGTCCGGGTCTTCCACGACGACCAGGACGCCGCGCCGTCCCTCGTGCGCTTCGCGTTCTGCAAGCAGGACGCCGTCCTCACCGAGGCGGCCGAGCGCCTCGCCGCACTCGGCGCCCGACTCGCCGGCTGAGCCCGCCCCCGCGCCAGGGGCGGGCTCAGCGACGCATCAGTACGTGAAGCGGCCCACCGTGGTGCGCAGGTCCGACGCCATCCGGGACAGCTCGTCCACCGCGGTGCGCGTCTGGGTGAGCGCCTGGGTGGTGGAGTCGGCCGCCGTCGAGACGCCGGTGATGTTGTCGGCGATCTGACCCGAGCCCTGCGCGGCCTCCTGGACCGAGCGCGCCATCTCGTTGGTGGTGGCGGTCTGCTCCTCCACCGCACTGGCGATGGTGGTCTGCCGGTCGGAGATCTGCGCGACGATCGAGCTGATCTCCCCGATCGCGGTCACCGCGGCGGTGGTGTCGCCCTGGATGGCCAGCACCCGGCGGGCGATGTCCTCGGTCGCCTTCGCCGTCTCCTGGGCCAGCTCCTTGACCTCGTTGGCCACGACGGCGAAGCCCTTGCCGGCCTCGCCCGCACGGGCCGCCTCGATGGTGGCGTTCAGGGCCAGCAGGTTGGTCTGCTCCGCGATGCTCGTGATCACCTTGACCACGTTGCCGATCTCCGCCGAGCTCTCGCCGAGCTTGGCGACCGTGGCGGTCGTGGTCTCGGCAGCCATGACGGCGCGGGAGGCGACGTCGGAGGCCTCGGCGGCGTTGGACGCGATCTCCCGGATGGAGGCACCCATCTCCTCGGCGCCCGCGGCCACCGTCGCGACGCTGCGCGACACCTCCTCGGCGGCACCGGCGACCACGCCGGACTGCGCGGAGGTCTCCTCGGCGGAGGCCGAGATCTGCGCCGAGGACGCCGACAGCTCCTCCGACGACGCGGCCACCGCGTCCGCGGCCCCCACGACCGTCGACATCACGCTGCGCAGGCTCTCCTGGGCGGAGTCCAGCGCCGCGGCCATGCGGCCGACCTCGTCGGCGCCACCGACGCCCGCGGCGACGGTCAGGTCGCCGGCGGCCATGGCCTCGGCCGAGCGCTGCACCGCCTGCAGGTTGCGGACCATGCGGCGGACGACGACCACGGTGAGCCCGCCGGCGAGGAGCACGGCGGTCAGGGCGGTGACCAGCAGCAGGGTGATGGCGCTGCTCGCCTCGTCGGCGCTCGCGGCGTTGCGGGCCGCGGCCTGCGCCGACTGCGCGACGCCCTCCTCCTCGAGCCCGTCGGCGATGTCGGTCAGCAGCGGGCTGGAGACCTCCCGGTACACCTGGGCGTACAGCGCGAGGTCGCCGCTGTCGGCGGCCGGGAAGAGCTGGGCGGCACTGGTGCCGAGGAACTGCGCGCGGGCGGTCTCGTACTTGTCGATCGCCGCCTGGTCCACGACGTAGGGGGCGTAATCGGCCAGCGCGGCCTCGACGTCGGCACTCTTCTCGTCCATCTCCCCGAGCAGCTCGACCCGGCGGTCGGCGTCGGAGACGGCGTACTCGAGGACGCGGGCGCGGTGGGCCGCGGTGGCGCGCTGCACGGCCGAGAGGGCGTTCAGCGGCTCGAGGTTCTCGGTGTAGATCCGCTCCTGGCCGTGGCGCATCTCGCTGATGCGCGTGACGGCGAGCAGGTTCGTGGCGATGACGACGACGGCGAGCAGGCCGACGACGGCGCCGATCTTGACCCCGATCGGACGATCGGCGAACCAGCCACCTCGCCGCCCGGGACGGGGGGAGGCCGTGGGGACGGACATTCTCTGACTCCTGCGGGGAATGGCGTTCGGGGATACCGGCGCGAGTGGATCGACTACATGTGGATCGACTACGTGTGGATCGACAACGTGGTGCTCGTGTGGTGCACCGGAAGGGTGCGACATTCCGGACGATTCCGGACCCCGTTCCCGGTCGTGTCGCGAGGCCCGGCAGAGAAAGGCCGGTGACCGCCATTCCCGAGTCGACTCGGCGCCATTCCCGGTCGGGCCGGGAAACGGCAGGAGCGCGGGACCTGGACCAGGTCCCGCGCTCCGCCGTGCCCCCTGTCGTGCGCCCTCCGGGCCCGTGCCCAGCCTGCGGCGCGGGGGAGGGGAGTGCTCCTAGTAGCTGAAGCGGCTCACGGTGGTGCGCAGGTCGGCTGCCATGCGGGACAGCTCGTCGACCGCGGTGCGCGTCTGGGTGAGCGCCTGGGTGGTCGACTCCGCCGCCGAGGAGACGCCGGTGATGTTGTCGGCGATCTGACCCGAACCCTGCGCGGCCTCCGCGACCGAGCGGGCCATCTCGTTGGTGGTGGCGGTCTGCTCCTCCACGGCCGAGGCGATGGTGGTCTGCCGGTCGGAGATCTGCGCGACGATCGAGCTGATCTCCCCGATCGCGGTCACCGCGGCGGTGGTGTCGCCCTGGATGGCCAGCACCCGGCGGGCGATGTCCTCGGTCGCCTTGGCCGTCTCCTGGGCCAGCTCCTTGACCTCGTTGGCCACGACCGCGAAGCCCTTGCCGGCCTCCCCGGCGCGCGCCGCCTCGATGGTGGCGTTCAGGGCCAGCAGGTTGGTCTGCTCCGCGATCGAGGTGATCACCTTGACCACGTTGCCGATCTCGGCCGAGGACTCGCCGAGCTTGGCGACCGTGGCGGTGGTGGTCTCGGCGGCGGTCACGGCGCGGGCGGCCACGTCGGAGGCCTCGGCGGCGTTCGTCGCGATCTCGCGGATCGAGGCGCCCATCTGGTCGGCGCCGGCGGCGACGGTCTGCACGTTGCGGCTGACCTCCTCGGCCGCCGAGGAGACGACGCCGGACTGCGCCGAGGTCTCCTCCGCCGAGGCCGAGATCTGCGCCGAGGACGCCGACAGCTCCTCCGACGAGGCGGCCACCGCGTCGGCGGCCCCCACGACGGTGGCCATCACGGTGCGCAGCTCGACGACGGCGGCGTCCAGGGCCTGGCCCATCTCGCCGAGCTCGTCGTGGGTGTCCAGCCCGCTCCGGACGGTGAGGTCACCGCGCGACAGCGCCGCGGTCACCTGCGCGACGCGGGCGGCCTGCCGGGCGATCCC
The DNA here is from genome assembly GCF_019799925.1 of Blastococcus sp. CPCC 205250. Lineage (GTDB taxonomy): Bacteria > Actinomycetota > Actinomycetes > Mycobacteriales > Geodermatophilaceae > Trujillonella. The sequence continues at coordinate 330,810 of NZ_JABGCG010000002.1, forward strand.
CGCCGCGATCCACCAGCCGAGGCCGGCGGCGAGCACGATGCCCGCGAACATGATCATGAGCGCCAGCGTCCGCTGGGTGTCGTACTCGGCGCGGATGGCGTCGCGGGCCGCGGCGGCGTCGGACATCTCCAAGTCACGCAGGGCCTGGAGGTCCTCGGTGAGGGCCTGCACCAGGGGCGTGCCCTGGCCGTCGTTGACCTGGTTCCAGCCCGGCACGTCGTTGGCCAGGGCCAGCGGGGCGAGCACGCCGTCCTGGAAGGTCGCGTACTGCTCCATCGTGGCTTCGACGTCGTCCACGAGGGCCTGGCGGCCGGCGTCCAGCCCGCCCTCGGCGTAGACCTCCAGGGCCGCGGTGAAGTCGGTGCGGAGGTCCTGGGCGGCCTGCAGCTTCTGCGTCGTCTCCGCGGGGGTCGAGGCGATGAGGGCGTTGCGCGTGGCGACGCGGATGTCACTGAGGATGCCGTCCACGTCGGCCGCGGCGACCGCGCCCTGGAGGTTCTCCTCGTAGAGGGCGTCGGCGGCGTCGGCCGAGGAGCTCAGCGCCTGCAGGCCCATGAACCCGACCGTGCCGGTGATGACGGCGGAGATCGCCACGGTGCCCAGCACCTTGGTCTTCACGCTGCGGTCGCCCCACCAGTGCCGCTGCCCGGCGGGGGAGGGGGCGCCGGCGGGTGGCACGGGCGTCATCGAGGTGGTCATGGCGGTCTCCTGACAGGGGCACGAGCGAGGGGGGGTGGAATCGCGGCCCGGAGCCGCGTCCGACAAGAGAGTGGGGTGTGTCGCACCGACCGTGTCGCAATTCCGCGGCGTGTCGGAAATGATTCGTACGGAAGCGCGCAATGCAATTCACGGCTCCTTGTCGACATCGCCGGATAATGGCGACGACGACCATTCGCACCGATGTCGACACGGGGACCGGAGGCGGACGCGCAGGAGCGCCCGGCCGCGTGGCCGGGCGCTCCTGGACGATCGTGGTCGCGGGGGAGCACCCCCGCCGGGCCCCGTCCGGAGACGGGGCGACCGGTCAGTAGCTGAACCTCCCGACCGCCCCTCGCAGGTCGGCGGCCATCCGCGACAGCTCGTCCACCGCGGCGCGGGTCTGGGTCAGCGCCTGGGTGGTGGCGCCGGCGGCGGAGGAGACGCCGGTGATGTTCTCGGCGATCTGCCCCGAGCCCTGCGCGGCCTCGCTGACCGAGCGGCTCATCTCGCTGGTCGTCGCCGTCTGCTCCTCCACCGCGCTGGCGATGGTCAGCTGGTAGTCGTTGATCTGCCCGATCACGTCGCTGATCCGGCCGATGGCGGCCACGGCACCGGTCGTGTCGTGCTGGATGGCGTCCACCCGGCGGGCGATGTCCTCGGTGGCCTTGGCCGTCTCCTGGGCCAGCTCCTTGACCTCGTTCGCCACGACCGCGAAGCCCTTGCCGGCCTCCCCGGCCCGCGCCGCCTCGATGGTCGCGTTCAGCGCCAGCAGGTTCGTCTGCTCCGCGATCGAGGTGATCACCTTGACCACGTCGCCGATCTCCCGCGACGACTCGCCCAGCTTGCTGATCTGCCCGGTCGTCGTCTCCGCCTCGGCCACCGCCGCCGCGGCCACCCGGGCCGCCTCGTTGGCGTTCTGCGCGATCTCGCGGATGGACGCGCCCATCTGCTCCGCGCCGGCGGCGACGGTCTGCACGTTGCGGCTGACCTCCTCGGCCGCCGAGGAGACGACGCCGGACTGCGCCGAGGTCTCCTCCGCCGAGGCCGAGATCTGCGCCGAGGACGCCGACAGCTCCTCCGACGACGCGGCGACCGCGTCCGCCGCGCCGACGACCGTGGACATGACACCGCGCAGCCCGTCCTGGGCCGACGCGAGCGACTCGGCCATGCGGCCCAGCTCGTCGCGGCCGCGCACCTGCGGCGCCACAGTCAGGTCACCCCGGGCCAGTGCCTCAACCGAGCCCTGCACCGAGCGGACGGTGGTGGTGATCCGGCGGACGACGAGCACGGTGAGCCCACCGGCGACCAGCACGCCGACGGCCAGCGCCGTCCACAGCGTCAGGACGGCGGCGTCGACGATCTCGCCGGCGTCGTCGGTGTCGGCCTGGCCGGCGGCGACCCGGCGCTCCTGCATCGCGCTGTAGGCGTCCATGATCACGTCCGACGAGTCCTGCAGCGGCCCGGTGACCAGCTGTCCGGCCAGGGCGTAGTCCCCGCGGTCGGCCGCCGGGAGGAGCTGCCCGTCGGCCACGGTGTAGTAGCCCTCGACGTCGGCGCGGAAGGCCTCGAAGGCCTCGCGGTTCACCGTCACCTCGGCGTAGGCGTCGAGCTGGCCCTCGAGGGTGGTGCGCCGCTCGGCGAGGTCGGCACGCATCTCCTGCCGGGTGGACGGGTCGGCCAGGGAGTAGGCGTTGTACCGCGACCGGTCGCCCTGCCAGGAGCGCTGGATGTCGGCCAGGTGGGCGAGGGTCACGACGTTCTCGTTGATCCGGCCGGCCGCGGTGTGCACGGCCGACAGCCGGCTGACGGCGAGGACGGCCATGGCGACCGCGACGAGGACGAGCACGGCGAGCGCGGCGCCGATCTTGACGGCGATCGGCCGGTCGGCGAACCAGCGTGCGGGGGACGGCGTGGTCACGGCGGTGGCTCCAAGGGTGGTCGACGAGCTGGGGGAGGGCGTCCCGGTGCCCCGCCGCACTGCGGGAGCAGGAGAGCTGCTGAGGCGATTCTGCGACAGTCGCACCCGGCGAGGAACCACCTCCGTAGCAGTTCCGCCGTCGTGTCGGGGAATTGTCCGGTCACCTCCTCCAGGCCGTCCCCATGTCGACACGGAATGGTCGCCGGCACCATTCTGGATGTCCGCTCCGCCATTCCGGTCCGGCCGCCGGGCGGACAGTGCGGTGGCCCCCGGGAACGACGAGGGCGCGGAACCGGGGGATCCCGGTTCCGCGCCCTCCCCACGTCGTCGTGCGGTACGCCGCCTCAGTAGGTGAAGCGCCCCACCGCCCCCCGGAGGTCGGCGGCCATCCGCGACAGCTCGTCGACGGCGACCCGGGTCTGGGTCAGCGCCTCGGTCGTGGTCTCGGCGGCCGTCGAGACGCTGGTGATGTTCTCGGCGATCTGGCCGGAGCCGCCGGCGGCCTCGGCCACCGACCGCGACATCTCGCTCGTGGTGGCGGTCTGCTCCTCCACGGCCGAGGCGATGGTGGTCTGCCGATCCGAGATCTGCGCGACGATCGAGCTGATCTCCCCGATCGCGGCCACCGCGGCCGTCGTGTCGCCCTGGATCGCCTGCACCCGGCGGGCGATGTCCTCGGTCGCCTTCGCCGTCTCCTGCGCCAGCTCCTTGACCTCGTTCGCGACCACCGCGAAGCCCTTGCCGGCCTCCCCGGCCCGCGCCGCCTCGATGGTCGCGTTCAACGCCAGGAGGTTCGTCTGCTCCGCGATCGAGGTGATCACCTTGACCACGTTGCCGATCTCCGCCGAGCTCTCCCCGAGCTTGTTCACCGTTGCCGTGGTCGCCTCCGCGGCGGTCACCGCCCGCATCGCCACCTCCGAGGCCTCGGCCGCGTTCTGGGAGATCTCGCGGATGGAGGCACCCATCTGCTCGGCACCCGCCGCCACCGTCGCCACGCTGCGGCTGACCTCCTCGGCCGCCGAGGACACGACGCCGGACTGGGCGGCGGTCTCCTCCGCCGAGGACGAGATCTGCGCGGAGGACGCCGACAGCTCCTCGGACGAGGCCGCCACCGCCTGCGCCGATGCCGCCACCCCGGCCATGACCTCCCGGAGGCTGCCCTGGGCCGCCTCCAGCGCCTGCGCCATCTGGCCGACCTCGTCGCGCGCGGTGATCCCGGTCGAGACCGTGAGGTCGCCGTCGGCCAGCGCCTGCAGGGCCCCGCGCACCTGCTGGAGCGGGCGGGTGATCGAGCGGGTGATGAGCCAGCTGATGCCCAGGATGGCCAGCAGCGCGCCGCCGGCGACGGCGAGGCTGATGCGCTCGGCCTGCGCGACGGCGTCCTGGAGGCTCACCTCGGCGGCGACCCGGGCTGCCCAGAGGGCGTCCTTCGCGGTGCCCACGGCGCTGTCGGTCAGGTCGTTGGCGGTCTGGATGTCCTCCCACCGGGCGCGGCTGCCGGCCTGGTCGGCCACGGCACCGTCCACGAAGACCTCGATCGCGCTGGTGTAGGCCCCGAAGCTGGAGCCGAGGTCGGCCACCGCCGCGGCGGCCGCGCCGTCGAGCTCGATGACCGACAGCTCCTCGAGGATGCCCTCGGGGGTGGCGATGTCCTCGGCCAGCTCCGGCAGCTGCTCGGCCGGGACGTCGCGCACGAGGGCCTTGAACCCGTCGACCTTGAGCTCGCTGGCGCGGGTGTCGAGCTGGAGGACCAGCGTCTCGGCGTCGGCGGCGTCCTGCAGCTCGGCGGTGGCGTCACGCACGGTGCCGTTGCCGATGAGGACGGCGGAGAGCAGACCGCCGAAGGCGAGGACGACGACTCCGACGAGGATGCCGAACTTCACCGCGAGGGGGCGGTCGGCGAACCAGCCGGCCGAGCGCCCCGGGGGCCGGGGAGCGGAGGACAGGGACACGGGGGACTCCAGGGGAGGGGGTGACGACGGGGGTGGAGGCGCAAGCGTGGGGTGTGCGGGACCCGCGGCGACACTCCCGCGCCCGTCAGTGACGGAATCGTGGTGTTTGCCCGGGGTCACCCGCCGCTGGGCTGTCGACCTGTCGACGGCCTGCCGCAGCTGACCGCACACCACGGGTCGGCGTCCCCGGACCGTCCGCGCAGGTCGGAGCCGCGGGCGGACGACGGAGCGGCGGGGACGCCGGACCCGTGTCGACACCGGGGGAGGGCGGTCGTCCCGGACGGCCGCCGACGGCGTCAGCCGGCGCGGTTCCCCAGGGCGTCGTCGAGCGCCGTCAGGAGGGCCAGGACGCCCTCGAGGTCGTCGACCCGGGCCGTCGCGCGGGTCTCGCCCGGCCCGACCTTGACGCCGAGGTCGCCGGTGTCCAGCACGCCGAACACGTCCTCGTCGGTGAGGTCGTCGCCGAGGTAGAGGACGGCGGCGGCACCGACCTCCCGGCGCAGGCGGACGACGGCGCTGCCCTTGTCGGCGTCGGTCACGGCCAGCTCGAGCACGTCCTTGCCCGGCTTCCGGGTGAGCGACGGGTCCGCGCTCTCCCGCGCCCGCGCCAGCAGGTCCGCGGCGGCGGCCCGGTCGGTCACCTGCCGCACGTGCACCGCCACGCTGGCCGGCTTGACCTCCAGTCGCGCTCCCGGGGTGCTCGCCACCAGGGGCGCCAGCACGGTGGCCAGGGCGTCGCGGCGACCGGCGAGCTCGGCCGCGATGGGCCCGTCGAACTCCGCGCCGTGGCTGCCGACCCAGCGGAAGGGACCGGTGAGGCCGCTGGTCGCCTGCAGGTCCGCCACGCCGCGGCCGCTGACCAGCGCCACGGTGACGCCGTCGTGGGCGGCCAGCCGGGCGAGCACCTCGGCCACGCCGGGCTCCGGGACGGCGGCGGAGGGGTCGTCGCGCAGCCGGGCCAGCACGCCGTCGTAGTCGGTGGCGACCAGCAGCGGCCGCTGCGCGGCGAGCCGGGGGAGTGCGGCGGTGAGCTCGGCGGGCAGCACGGTCACGCCTGTGCCTTGAGGGCCTCGAAGAACGACGAGGCCCAGTGGTCCAGGTCGTTGCGGAACAGGTGCCGGCGCATGGCGCGCATGCGCTTGGCGCTCTCCTCGGGCTCGGCCCGCAGCGCGCGGACGAGCTGGTTCTTGACCCCCGCGATGTCGTGCGGGTTGACCAGGAACGCCTGCTTGAGCTCCGCCGCGGCGCCGGCGAACTCCGAGAGCACCAGCGTCCCGCCGAGGTCGCCGCGGGCGGCGACGTACTCCTTGGCCACCAGGTTCATGCCGTCCCGGTAGGGGGTCACGAGCATGACGTCGGCGGCCCGGTAGAGCGCGACGAGCTCCTCGCGCGGCACGGACTGGTTGATGTAGTGCACGGCCGGCCCGCCGAGGGTGCCGTAGATGCCGTTGATGTGGCCGACCTGCTGCTCGATGGTCTCCCGCATGTGCACGTAGTGCTCCACCCGCTCCCGGCTGGGGGTGGCCACCTGCACGAAGACCGTCGTCGGCGCCTCGACGACGCCGTCCTCCAGCAGCTCCTGGAAGGCGTTGAGCCGGACGGCGATGCCCTTGGTGTAGTCCAGCCGGTCGACCCCGAGGATGATCTTGTCCGGGTCGCCGAGCTCCGCGCGGATCTCCGCGGCGCGGGCCAGCACCTCCGGCGAGCTCGCCAGCCGGTCGAAGGACTCGACGTCGATGGAGATGGGGAACGCCCGCGCCGACACGGTGCGGCCGTCGTACTCGATCGCCTGCTTGCGCGCGGGCAGGTCGTGCAGCCGGCGGGCCAGCTGCACGAAGTTGCTGGCGGCGCTCGGCAGCTGGAAGCCCACGAGGTCGGCGCCCAGCAGCCCCTCCACGATCGCCGAGCGCCACGGCAGCTGGGTGAACAGCTCGTAGGGCGGGAACGGGATGTGCAGGAAGAAGCCGATCGTCAGGTCGGGACGGCGCTGGCGCAGCATCGCCGGCACCAGCTGCAGCTGGTAGTCGTGCACCCAGACGATCGCGCCCTCGCCGGCCACCTCGGCCGCGCGGTCGGCGAACCGCTTGTTGACCTGGACGTAGGTGTCCCACCAGGTCCGGTGGTACTCGGGCTTCTCGACCACGTCGTGGTACAGCGGCCACAGCGAGGCGTTCGACATGCCCTCGTAGTAGCGGTCGACCTCCTCCTCGCTGAGCTCCACCGGGATCAGCGACATGCCGCCGGACTCGAAGGGCTCCGGCGCCGGGCCGGCTGATCCGCTCCAGCCGACCCACGCGCCGCCGCGGCCGGCCACGAAGGGCTCCAGCGCGGTGACGAGCCCGCCCGGGCTGCGCTGCCAGCGGGTGCTGCCATCGGGATCGGTGACCTGGTCGACGGGGAGCCGGTTGGCCACGACGACCACCGGGCTCTCCGCCCGCGTCTGGTGCTCCGGGGTGTCCGACATACCGTCCCGGACCCTACCCACGACGCGGCGGTCAGACAGCGGCGGCCACCGCCCAGCCGGCCGCGGCCGCGCCCAGGCCGAGCACGAGCGTGGCGGCCAGGTAGCCCCCGGCCCGCGCCAGGGCGCGTTCCTCGACGAGCCGGACGACGTCGGCGCCGAGCGTGGAGAACGTCGTCAGCGTGCCGCAGAAGCCCGTGCCGACCAGGGCGACCAGCTCCGCGGGCGCACCGCGGGCGCCCAGCAGCACGCCGAGCACCAGCGATCCGACGACGTTCACCGCGAGCGTGCCCAGCACGCTGCCGCGGCCGCGGCGGGCGACGGCGACCCGCTCGGCCAGCAGCCGCAGCGGCGCGCCGAGCGCCGCGCCGAGGACGACCAGGAGCGCGGTCACGCGACCTGCCGCCCGGCCGCCGCCGGCCCGCCCGCGCGCCGGCCCAGCGACACCCCGGCGGCCACGGCCAGCACGCCCCCGGTCACCGAGGCGAGGACGTACCCCGCGGCCGTTCCCGCGGCCCCGTCGTCCACCAGCCGGACGACGTCCACCGCGAAGGTCGAGTACGTCGTGTACCCGCCGCACACCCCGGTGCCGAGCAGGGGCCGCAGCCAGGTCCGGCGGGGGTACCGGGTGAAGGCCGCCCCGAGGAGCACCCCGAGCAGCAGGCAGCCGGTGACGTTGACCAGGAGGGTCGCCCAGGGCCAGCCGGCAGGGGAGGGGAGCGCGACGGCCACCCCCCAGCGGGCCAGCGCGCCCAGGGCGCCGCCGACCGCGGCCAGCACGTACGGCACGCCGGAGATCCTGCCCGACCGCGTGCGGCGTCCCTCAGCGGCGGCGCGTCTCGGGGAAGAGCAGGTCCACGAAGCGCTGCGCCGTCGGCTGCGGCTCGTGGTTGGCCAGCCCCGGCCGCTCGTTGGCCTCGATGAAGACGTACTCGGGGCCGTCGACGGCGGGGACGAGGAAGTCGATGCCGGTCACCGGGATGCCCAGCGCCTCGGCGGCGCGCACGGCGGCCTCGCCGATCTCCGGGTGGAGGCGGTCGGTGACGTCCTCGATGGTGCCGCCGGTGTGCAGGTTCGCCGTCCGCCGGACCGGCACGCGCTCGCCGTTGGGCGGGACGTCGTCCATGGCGTAGCCGGCCTCGGCCACCACCGCCGTGGTCGTGTCGTCCAGCGGGATGCGGGACTCCCCGCCCGTGGCCCGCTCCCGGCGCCGGCTGGTGGACCGCACGAGGTCGGCCACCGCGTGCCGCCCGTCGCCGATCACCTCGGCCGGGCGCCGGACGGCGGCGGCCACCACCTGACGGTCGATGACGACGACCCGCAGGTCCTGGCCGGGCACGAGTTCCTCGACGAGGACGTCGGGGCAGAACTGCAGGGCGACGGCGACGGCGCGCTCGAGCCCCTCCTCGTCGCTGACGCCCACCGTGATGCCCCGGCCCTGCTCGCCGCGGGCGGGCTTGACGACGACCTCGCCGGCGTCGCGCAGCAGGGCGCGGGCCTCGTCGAGGTCGCCCTCGGCGGCCAGGGCGCCGCGGGCCACGCGGACCCCGGCGCGGCGCATGATCCGGCGGGTCACCCGCTTGTCGTCGCAGCGGCTCATCGCCACGGCGGTGGTGAACTCCGACAGCGACTCCCGCGTGAGGACCGAGCGGCCGCCCAGCGTCAGCCGCATCTCGCCCCACTCGGCGTCGGTGACCTCGACGCGGACGCCGCGGCGCAGGGCCTCCTCGGCGATGATCGCCGCGTAGGGGTTGAGCCGGTCCAGCCCCGGCGGCCGGGAGGCGAACAGCGGCGTGTTGATCGGGTTCTTGCTCTTCACGCAGACCGCCGGCACGCGCGTGAAGCCGAGCTTGCGGTAGAGCGTGATCGCCGGGGTGTTGTCGTGCATGACCGAGAGGTCGAGGTAGGCCCGGCCGCGGGCGGCGTAGCGCTCGGCCAGCACCCGCACGAGCGCCTCGCCGGTGCCGGGCGGCGCGTCCTGCTTGTCGGCCACCAGGCACCACAGGCTCGTGCCGCCCTCCGGGTCCCCGAAGGCCAGCACGTGGTCGACGCCGGTCACCGTGCCGACGATCTTCCGCGTCCGGGTGTCCTCGGCGACGAGGTAGGTGTAGGTCCGGGTGCGGTGGTTGGCCCACATGATCTCGGGGTCGCCGGCCACCATGCCGTTGCGCGCGTAGAGGTCGTCGATGACCTCCATCTCCGCCTGGGAGGTCACCGTCCGCACGAAGACGCCGCGGATGACGTCGGGCCGCGAGCGGTACCGGTGCAGGTCCAGCCGGTAGGTCAGGGACGGGTCGATGAACAGCTCGTCGGGGGCCATGCCGATGAGGACCTGCGGGTCGCGGGGGTAGACGCAGATGTCGCGCCGCCCGGTCTCCTCGGCGCGCAGCGCGGCGACGATGCCGTCGAGCTCGCTGAACGTCTGCCCGAAGACCAGCCGGCCCCAGCCGAGGTCGAGGACGACGTCGCTGGCCATGCCCTCGAGCTCGCGCGCCGAGGGCTGGTGCCACGACCGGCTCGTGAGGGCGGGGGTGGACGCGACCGGCGTCCGGCGCCGGTGACCGGCGATGTGGGGAGTCACGGCGGGCGTTCCCTCCTCAGACCCCGTGGTTCTGCAGCCACAGCTCCAGCAGCCCCAGCTGCCAGAGCTTGTTGCCGCGCAACGGCGTGAGGTCGCCGTTGGGGTCGCCGAGCAGGCCCTGCACGTAGTCCGGCCGGAACAGGCCCCGGTCACGCGCGGCGTCGGTGCTCAGCGCGTCGCGGACCAGGTCGAGCACCTTGCCCTCGAGGTGGGTGATCGCCGGCACGGGGAAGTAGCCCTTGGGCCGGTCGATGACCTCGGCCGGGATGATCCGGCGCCCGATCGCCTTGAGCACGCCCTTGCCGCCGTCGGCCAGCTTGAGCTCCGGCGGGCAGGCCGCGGCCAGCTCGACGAGGTCGTGGTCCAGGAAGGGCACGCGGGCCTCCAGGCCCCACGCCATGCTCATGTTGTCCACCCGCTTGACCGGGTCGTCGACGAGCATGACCTCGCTGTCCAGGCGCAGCGCGGCGTCCACCGCCGTCTCCGCGCCGGGCGCCTCCATGTGCGCGGCCACGAACGCCCGGCTGACGTCCTCGTCGAGGGCGTACCGGTCGGCGACCACCCGCAGCAGGTCGGCGTGCGTCCGGTCGAAGAAGGCGGCGGCGTAGCGGTCCACGGCCTCCTCGCGGCGCACGCCGTCCAGCGGCGGGTACCAGTGGTAGCCGGCGAACACCTCGTCGGCGCCCTGCCCGGACTGCACCACCCGGATCGACTCGCTGACCCGCTCGGAGAGCAGGTCGAAGGCGACGACGTCGTGGCTGACCATCGGCTCGGCCATGGCGCCGATGGCGTGGCCCAGGGCGCCGGCGAGCTCGTCGGAGCCGACGCGGATGCGGTGGTGGTCGGTGGAGAACCGCTCGGCGATCACGTCGGAGTACTGGAACTCGTCGCCCTCGCGGCCGCCGACGGACTCGAAGCCGATGCTGTAGGTCGCCAGCCCGGTCTGCCCCTCCTGGGCGAGCAGGCCGACGATCAGGCTGGAGTCCAGCCCGCCGGAGAGCAGGACGCCGACCGGGATGTCGGCCACCAGCCGGCGGCGGACGGCGACCCGGAGGGCCTCCTCGATCGCGTCCTCCCAGTCCCGGGGCGACCAGGACGCGTGCTCGGCGCGGCGCTCGTACACCGGGGCCCAGTAGCGGTGCTCGCGGCTGGTGCCGTCGGCCTCGAGGACGCGCACCGTGGCGGGGGGCAGCTTGCGGACGCCGTTGACGATGGTCCGCGGCGCGGGGACGACGGCGTGCCAGGTCAGGTAGTGGTGCAGGGCCACCGGGTCGATCGAGGTGTCGACGTCGCCGGCGCGCAGCAGCGCCGGCAGCGTGGAGGCGAAGCGCAGCCGCCCCGGCGTCTCGGCGAGGTAGAGCGGCTTGATGCCCAGCCGGTCGCGGGCCAGCACCACCCGGCCGGTGTCGCGCTCGTGGATGGCGAACACGAACATGCCGTGCAGGTGGTCGACGACGTCGGTGCCCCAGTGGTGGTAGCCCTTGAGGATCACCTCGGTGTCGCTGGTGGAGAAGAACCGGTAGCCGTGGCCCTCGAGCTCGGCCCGCAGCTCCTTGTAGTCGTAGATGCAGCCGTTGAAGACCGCCGTCAGCCCGAGCTCGTTGTCGACCATCGGCTGGCCGCCGGCCGCGGAGAGGTCGATGACCGACAGCCGGCGGTGCCCGAAGGCCACCCGGCCGGCGCTCCACATGCCCTGGCCGTCCGGCCCGCGGGGGACGAGTTGATCGACCATCCGCCCGACCGCCGTGGTGTCGGCGAGGGTGCCGTCGAACCTGATCTCCCCGGAGAGGCCGCACATGCAAGAAGATCCAACCCGACGTCCCGCGACGGCGCGATGCGAGCCCGGCGCGTCGTGAGCGGCGTCACGGCGGTTCCACGTGGAACCCGGAGCGGGGGCCTCGCCGTCAGCGGAGCGCGGCCACCGCGGCGACGACGTCGACCAGGCCGGCGCCCTTGTCGAACGACGTCGTCCGGCCGCCCACCGACGCGTACGCGGCGCCGTCGGCGAAGCGGTGCGCGGTGCCGGTCAGCGCCGTCTCGATCTCCGCCGGCGTCGCGGTCGGGTCGGCCTGGAACAGCTGCGCGACGATGCCGGCGACGTGCGGGGCGGCCATGGACGTCCCGCTGATGGTGGTGGAGGTGCCGACGTCGAGCAGCCCCGGGCCGTTGCGCGGGTCGAGGCCGGTCGCGCAGATCGGCAGCTACGGGGGCAGGACGACGTGATGGTGTCCCGGGGCGCGGAGAGGTCCGGCCACGTCGAGGGGTCGGCGGCCGCACCCCGGGAGGAGAACTCGCTGACGACGCCGTCGCGGGTGCCGGTCTCCCGGTCGGAGTAGGAGGCCACGGAGGTGATCCCGCCGGCGGGGTCCTGCCCGGGCGGGTCGGTCAGCGAGGCCGAGCCGTCGCCGCCGTCGTTGCCCGCCGCCCACACGGTCACGACACCCTCGGCGGCCAGCGCCCGCTGCAGCTCCACCGTGGCCGAGTCCGGGTCGAACGCGACCAGTGCCGCCAGGCTCCCCACCCCTCCGAGGCGGCGGCGGAGGGGGTCATGGGCTCTCCTCGGCGCTGGGGCGAGCGGATCGGGTGCGCCCTGTCCGGACGAGCCGGCACCGGGGAGGTCACGCGAGACCGGTTCGTGGCCTGCGCCGGCGGGCAGGAGCAGGGCATGCAGACGCGTGAACTGGGAGCCCTCCGTGTGCCGGCCCTGGGCCTGGGCTGCATGGGGATGAGCGAGTTCTACGGGACGGCGGACGAGGCGGAGGCCGAGCGCACCATCCAGCGCGCGCTGGACCTCGGCGTGACGTTCCTCGACACGGCCGACATGTACGGCCCGTTCACCAACGAGCGCCTGGTCGGCCGGGCGATCGCCGGGCGCCGCGACGAGGTGGTCCTCGCGACGAAGTTCGGCAACGAGCGCGGCGAGGACGGCTCGCGCATCGGCATCAACGGCCGCCCCGACTACGTGCGCCGGGCCTGCGACGCCTCGCTGCAGCGGCTGGGCATCGACGTGATCGACCTCTACTACCAGCACCGGGTCGACACCACCGTGCCCGTCGAGGAGACCTGGGGGGCGCTGCGCGAGCTCGTCGAGGCGGGCAAGATCCGGTTCGCCGGCATCTCCGAGGCCGCGCCGGAGACCATCCGGCGGGCGCACGCCGTCCAGCCGGTGACCGCGGTGCAGACCGAGTACTCGCTGTGGACCCGCGACCCGGAGGACGACGGCGTCCTCGCCACCTGCGCCGAGCTGGGCATCGGGTTCGTCGCCTACTCGCCGATCGGTCGCGGCTTCCTCTCCGGGCAGATCCGCAGCGTCGACGACCTCGCGCCCGACGACTTCCGCCGGCACAACCCCCGCTTCCAGGGCGAGGCCTTCGCCCGCAACCTCGAGCTGGTCGACCGGGTGCGGGAGATCGCCGAGGAGAAGGGCGTCACCGCCTCGCAGCTGGCGCTGGCGTGGGTCATGGCGCAGGGCGGCCGGGAGGGGAACCCGGCCGTCGTGCCCATCCCCGGCACCAAGCGGGTGGCCTACCTCGAGGAGAACACCGCAGCCGCGGACGTCGAGCTCACCGGGGACGACCTCCGCCGCCTCGACGAGGCGGCGCCGCGCGGGGCGGCGGCCGGGGACCGCTACCCGGACATGTCCAGCGTCCACCGCTGAGCGAGCACCTCCCCGTCGTCCCCGGCGGGCCCCTGCAGGAGGGCCGCCGGCGGAGGCGGGAGGATGGGGTCGTGCAGAACGGACCGGCCCGGTGACGACGGCGCTGGTCGTGGCCACGAGCGTGGTCGCCGGGCTGCTGACCGCGGCCGGGGTCGCCTCCACCGCCGCGCGGCGGCGGACCGGCCTGCTGCACCTGGTCCTCGCCGGCGTCCTGGAGGCGCTGCTGGTCGTGCAGGCCGTCGTGGCGGCGGTCCGGCTGGCGGGCGGCACCGAGCTGCCCGAGACGGCGACGTTCCTCGGCTACATGGCCGGCGCCCTGCTGCTGCCGGTGGCCGGGGTGCTGTTCGCCCGCACCGAGACCAGCCGCTGGGCGGGCACCGTGCTGGCGGTGCCCGCAGCCGCGGTCGCGGTCATGGTCTGGCGGCTGCTCCAGCTGTGGGAGGCCGGCAGTGGCTGAGCACCGGGTGCCCGGTGACGCCCCGCCGGCCGAGGGGCTGGGCCGGGTGCTGGTCGCGCTCTACGGCGTCTTCGCCTTGGCGGCCGGGGCCCGCGCCGCGGTGCAGCTGGCCACCCGCTTCGCGGAGGCGCCGCTGGCCTACCTGCTGTCGGCGGCCGCGGCCGCGGTCTACCTCGCCGCGGCCGCCGGGCTGCTGCGCGGCGGCCGCGCCGGGCGGCGGACGGCCCTCGTCGCCTGCGTGGTCGAGCTGACCGGTGTGCTCGTGGTCGGCGCCCTCTCGCTGGCCGACCCCGCGGCCTTCCCGGACGAGACGGTGTGGTCGGGCTTCGGCCAGGGCTACGGCTACGTGCCGCTGGTCCTGCCCGTGCTGGGCCTGCTGTACCTGCGGGCGCAGGGACGGGCTCAGAAGTCGCCGCCCCCGAAGTCCCCGCCGAAGTCGCCCCCGCCGAAGTCCCCACCGTCGTAGCCACCGCCGTCGTAACCGCCGCCGAAGTCGCCCCCGCCGCCGTAGTCGCCGCCGTCCCCGCCGGCGGCGTAGTTGCCACCGCCGTCGCCACCACCGTCACCGCCCCCGTCGCCACCGCCGCCGTCCCCGCCCCCGGCGCCGTCCTGGTAGCCCTCCGCGTAGGCCTCCTCGTCGCCGCCGCCGAAGAGGCCGCCGTCCCCGAGGCCGGTGTCGAACAGGGCGTCGGCCACCGCCGTGCCCACCACGAGGCCGCCGATGGTGCCGAGCATGCTGGCGCCGATGCCGGCACCCAGGCCACCCATCCCGAAGCCACCGCCGCCGTACCCACGGCCGTAGCCGCCGCCGTACCCGGGGCCGTACCCGCCGCCGTAGCCGCCGCCGTAGCCGCCGCCGGGCCCGTACGCCGGGCCGTACCCGCCGCCCGGGCCGTAACCGCCGGACCCGGGGCCGAAGACCCGCTCGAGCGTGCCCGGGCGGCGGACCTCCGCGCGGGTGGCGGCGCGGGCCAGCGTGCGCGGGTCGTCGGTGCGCGGCCGCTCCCCGGCGGGGACCGCGGCGGCCAGCTGGACGAGGACCTGCTGCCGCTGGTCGGGGGTCAGCTGGGCGAACGCCTCGGCGTGCGCCTCCTCGATCTGGTCCGGCGGCGCGGTGCGCAGCAGGTAGCGGTAGCGCTCGACGGCCTGCTGGTCGGTGAGCTGCCCGCTCCGCTGCGGTGGGGGCTGCCGGTACCCGTCGTCGGACCGGTCGTCGTCGTACCGCTGGTCGTACCGGGGGTCGTCGTACCGGGTGCCGTAGTGGTCCTCGGAGCGGCGCGAGCGACCGAACAGACGGTCGAGCAGTCCCATGCGTGTCCCCTCCCTGACGAACGGGCGGCCGGCGCCCGCGCGGTGGCGCTGCCGCCCCGCCCCGGTTTCGTTCCCGCTGCCGCCGCGGCCACACCTCGAGGCGATGACGGACGTGAACGGGCTGGTGGAGGGCTCGTCGTGGTGTAGGTCGTGCACGACCATTAAAGTCGGCTGGTGCCACGGACCAAGGACGAGACCCGCGAGCCGGGGGCCGCGATGCCCCCGACCGTCGACGGTCAGGCGGGGAAGCAGGCGGGCCTCCTCGCCACCGCCAGCGCCGTCGTCTCGGGTGACCAGTCCCCGGCCGGCGCCTCCGCGGCGCTGCCCGGGGTCCTCGCCGAGACGCCGGTCGCCGTCCTGCTCATCGACCGCACGACCGGCACGGTCACCTTCGCCAACACCGCCGCCGTGGAGATGGCCGGCCACGTCCGCCTCCCGGTGCCGGTCGACGGCTGGGGCGCGGCGGTCGGGCTGACCGACCTGGCCGGGCAGCCCCTGGCCGCCACCAGCGGACCGCTCTCGCTCGTCGCGCAGGGCCGCCCGGTCACCGGCGAGGCCGTGCGGCTGACCCCCGGACGCAGCACCGGGCAGGAACGCACGCGGCCCGACGGCAGCACCGACGAGCGACTCCTCTGGGTGACCGGCTTCCCGCTCTCCCAGCCCGACACCGCCCACCAGCTCTCCCTCGTCGTCTTCCTCGAGGTCGAGACGCCGGTCGAGCCGGTCGACGCCGAGGCCCAGCTGCAGGCCCTGCGGGACCGCGCGGTCATCGCCACCGACATCGCGTTCACGATCAGCGACCCGCGCCGGGAGGACGACCCGCTCATCTGGGTCAACCCCTCCTTCACGCGCATCACCGGCTACGAGTTCAACGAGGCCGTCGGCCGCAACTGCCGCTTCCTCCAGGGCCCGGCCACCGACCCCGGCACCATCGCCGAGATCCGCACCGCGCTGCACGAGCAGCGGCCGGTGACCGCCACGCTGCTCAACCACCGCAAGGACGGCACCGCCTTCTGGAACCAGCTGTCGCTCAGCCCGGTCTTCGACGGCGAGGGCGAGCTGGTGAGCTTCGTCGGCGTCCAGACCGACGTGACCGAACGGGTCCGCGTCGAGCACGAGCGGGAGAGCGCCTTCGCCGCCGAGCGGTCGGCACGGCAGGAGGCCGAGCTGGCCCGCGCCACCGCGGAGCAGGCGCGGGTCGACGCCGAGGGTGCCCGGGCGCAGGCCGAGCGGGCGACCAACCGGCTGGCGCTGATGGCCGAGGCCACGAGCACGCTCATCGCCACGCTGGACATGACCGACCTGCTGGAGCGGCTGGCCGGGCTGTGCGTGCCCCTGCTGGCAGACTGGGTCTTCCTCACCCTCGTCGACGAGCACGGGGACGTGGTGGAGACCGCCGCCCTGCACCGCGACGGCCGCGAGGAGCAGCTCGAGGCGTTCGCGACGCTGCACGCCCTGCACCTGCCGCCGGGCTCGCCGAGCCGGCAGAGCATGGACCGCGGCCGGCCGGTGCTCGTCGACCGCGACCGCGCACGCGTCGAGGCGGCCTTCGCCACCGACGCCGCCCGCGAGGCGTTCGACGCGCTGGGCGGGCACTCCGTGGTGACCGTGCCCATGGTCGCCCGCCGCCGCACCCGCGGGGCGCTGGCACTGGTGCTGTCCAGCGAGGACCGCACCTTCACGCAGGAGGACGTCGACCTCGCCGAGGACCTCTCCCGGCGGGCGGCCCTGGCGATGGACAACGTCCGGCTGTACCAGCAGGAGCACGCGGTCGCCGACACGCTGCAGCGGTCCCTGCTGCCGGAGCTGCCCGACATCCCCGGCACCACCGCGGCCGCCCACTACGTGAGCGCCTCGACCGCGGCGAACATCGGCGGGGACTTCTACGACCTGCTCGGCCTCCCCGACGGGTCGGTCGGCATGGTGATCGGTGACGTCGTCGGGCACGACCTCGCCGCCGCTGCCGCCATGGGCCACCTGCGCGGGCTCATCCGCGCGTGCGTCTGGGACGCCCCCGACCCCGACCCGGGCGTCGTCCTGGGCCGGGTCGACCGGCTGGTCCAGGGTCTGCGGATCGCGTCGATGGCCACGATGGCCTACGCGCGGGCCGTGCCGCCGGCCGGTGCCGGCGAGCCGTGGCGGGTCCACCTCGCCGACGCGGGTCACCCGCCGCTGCTGCTGCGCGAGCCCGGCGGTGCCGTCCGCGTGCTCGACCAGGTGAACGGCCTGCTGGTGGGCGTGGACGACGGGGCGCACCGGCCGACCACCGTCCTGGAGGTGGCTCCCGGCTCGACGCTGCTGGCCTACACCGACGGCCTCATCGAGCGCCCCGGGCTCGACCTCGACCTGGGCATCGAGGAGCTGGTGGGGCGGATCGCCGCCACCCCGGCCGACGCCTCGCCGCGGGCGCTGTGCGACGCCGCGGTGGCCGGCACGCTCGACGGCCGCGACGACGTCGCGGTGATCGCCGTCCGCCTGGGCTGATCGCCCCTGGGCCCACGCCCCGGCGTCCCGCCCCGGTCAGCCGGCGGGGCGGCTGCCGTCGTCGAGCGGGCCGTCACGGAGGCCGTCGTCGTCGAGCGGGCCGTCGCGG
Source organism: Blastococcus sp. CPCC 205250 (assembly GCF_019799925.1). GTDB lineage: Bacteria > Actinomycetota > Actinomycetes > Mycobacteriales > Geodermatophilaceae > Trujillonella. Next base: position 348,440 of record NZ_JABGCG010000002.1, read on the forward strand.
AGGCCATCGCGGAGGCCGTAGCCGCCGCGGTGGAACAGCAGCGGGCGCCGCCCGGGATCGGCCCCGAGGTCCAGCACGCGGGCGGCGACGAGGGTGTGGTCGCCGCCGTCGTACTCCGCCCACAGGGCGCAGTCGATCCAGGCCACGGCACCGTCGAGCACGGGCTGCCCCTGCCGGCTGGGCTGCCACGCCACCCCGGCGAAGCGGTCGACCGCCGGGGCGGCGAAGGTCGCCGACAGCGCCGTCTGGTCCTCGGCCAGCACGTTGATGCAGAAGCGGCCCAGTTCGCGCAGCCGGGGCCAGGTGTTCGACGAGCGCGCCGGGGCGAACACGACCAGCGGCGGGTCGAGGGACAGCGAGCTGAACGACTGGCAGGTGAAGCCCAGCGGCCCCTCCGGCGCCGCGGCGGTCACGACGGTGACGCCCGACGCGAAGGACCCCATGACGTCGCGCATGAGCCGCGGGTCCACCACGTCGACGGGACCGTCGGGGGAGGGGAGGGCCGCACTCACGCCTCCCACTCCATCACGACCCGGCGGCTGCCTGCTCCGTGAGCCTGGGCACGGAGCGGCCCCCGGCCCGGTACAGCGAGCTGGGCAGCTCGTGGCCGACGGCGCGCTCGGTGACCCGCGCCGCGGCGAGGACGGCGTCGAGGTCCAGCCCGGTGTGCACGCCGGACTCCTCGAGCATGTACACGAGCTCCTCGGTGGCGATGTTGCCGCTGGCGCCCGGCGCGAAGGGGCAGCCGCCCAGCCCGCCGACCGAGGAGTCCAGCTGGGTGACGCCGGCCTGCACGGCGGCCAGCGCGTTGGCCTGGCCGGTGCCGCGCGTGTCGTGGAAGTGCACGCCGACCTGGACCCCCGGGCACACCCGGCGGACGGCGTCGAGCAGCCGCACCACCCGCATCGGGGTGGTCGTGCCGATCGTGTCGCCCAGGCAGAGCCGGTCGGCGCCCGCGGTGACCGCGGCGCGGGCGACGTCGACGGTGCGGGCGATCGGGGTGCGGCCGTCGAACGGGCAGTCCCAGGCGGTCGCGATGATGACCTCGAGGGTGCCCCCGGCCCCGTGCGCCAGGCCGGCGATCTCGCCGACCGCCGCGACCGCCTCGGCGGTGCTGCGCCCGGCGTTGGCCCGGCTGTGCCCGTCGGTGGCGGAGACGACGTACTCCAGGTCGGCGACCCCGGCGTCCACGGCGCGCACCGCACCGCGCGGGTTGGCCACGAGCGCGGAGAAGCGGACGCCGCTCCACCGGCCCAGCTCGGCGGCCACCTGGTCGGCGTCGGCCAGGGCGGGCACCGCCCGCGGCGACACGAACGACGTGGCCTCGATGCGGCGCACACCGGTCGCGACCAGCGCCTCGAGCATGGCGAGCTTGTCGGCGAGGGGGAGCGGCGCCTCCAGTTGCAGCCCGTCGCGCATGCCGACCTCGCGGATGTCGACCGCCGGGGGCAGCACCAGGTCGAAGGGGTCCCGCTCGTCGAGCAGCACGGCGCTCTCCTCTCGTCGGCGCGCGCAGGGAGTCGCCGCGCCCGTCGGCCGCCATCCTCCCCCGCGAGGGAAGGGACGAGATCACGTTCCACGTGGAACGACTTCGGGCACTACCAGGGTCGGGGTGCGGCCGGGACTGTCACGGGGGACGTCCAGGATGAGCGCTGGAGGTGGGACGTGGGCGAGCGGAGCGGTACCGCGGCCGTGACCGATGAGCGGCCGGCGGTCTCGTGGGATGCCTTCGGTCACGCACCGGTGGGCATGGCGATCAGCGGTGTCGACAGCGTGCTCATCGAGGCCAACCCGGCGCTGGAACGGCTCCTGGGCCGGGCAGCCGGGGGCCTGACGGGCACCTCCCTCTACGACCTGACCGACCCCGACGAGCTGCCCGGCATCCGGGACGCCTGCACGGCGGTGCACGCCGTCCCCGGCCGGGTCTCGCGGGTCGAGGGCGGCCTGCTGCACGGCGACGGCACCAGGGTGCCGGTGCAGGTGACGGTCACCCGGGTGGCCGAGCAGCCCGGTCTGCCGACCCACCTGGTGCTGGTCGTCGAGGACATCACCGACCGCAAGGCCCTCGAGGCGCAGCTGGTGCACCGGTCGCTGCACGACGCGCTCACCGGGCTGCCCAACCGGCTGCTGTTCGGCGACCGGCTGCGGCACGCCCTGGAGCGGGGTCACCGCGAGGGCACGCCGACGTGCGTCCTGGTGGTGGACCTCGACGGCTTCAAGGCCATCAACGACCGGTACGGGCACCCCATGGGCGACGCCGTGCTGGTCGCCGTCGCCGAGCGGCTCACCTCGGTGCTGCGGGCCAGCGACACCGCCGCACGCCTGGGCGGCGACGAGTTCAGCATCGTCTGCGAGAACACCGACCGGGCCGACGCCGAGGTGCTCGCCGAGCGGCTGCGCAGGACCCTCGTCGACCCCCTGACCATCCGCGGCACGTCCATCGACGTCGGCATGAGCATCGGTATCGGCAGCGTGCGCCCCGGCGCCGACCCCGACGTCGCCTGCGAGCAGGTCGTGCGCGACGCCGACGACGCGATGTACGCCGAGAAGCACCGCGGCCACTGAGCCGGCGCGGTACCGGACGGTGACGTCCGTCCGCTCGGGTGGAGGGCACGTCCCCGGGGACCGAAGCAGGAAGGACCACCGACCCCGGGAGTCCCCATGTCCGCTCGCGCCCTGTCCGCGATGCCCCTGCGCGGCAAGCTCATCGCGCTCGTCGTGGGCCTCGTGCTGCTCCCGGTCGGGCTCCTCGGCGGGGTGGCCTACGTCAAGAGCAGCGGCGACTGGCGCGGTGCGGCCGGTGAGCTGCTGCAGAGCGAGGCCGGGTCGACGATCGACAAGATCGACCGGAACCTCTTCGAGCGGTACGGCGACGTACAGGCCTTCGCCGTCAACCCCGACGCCGCGGGCGACCCGGCCACCGTGGCGGCGGCGGCGGACTTCTACAGCCGCGCCTACGGCATCTACGACCTGCTGCTCGTGGCCGACGCCGACGGACGGGTGCTGGCGACCAACAGCGTGACCGGTGACGGCGCGCCCGTGTCCACCGCCGCTCTGGTCGGCCGCGACGTCTCCGCCGAGCCCTGGTTCCAGGAGGCCCTGGCCCTGGGGGCGGGGGCGACCCACTACGGCGAGGCCGGCGTGGAGCCGCTGGTGACCGAGGCGACCGGCCGCGAGGGGCTCTCCCTGGCCTTCGCGGCACCGGTCCTGGACCCGTCCGGCGCCGCAGTGCGCGTGTGGGTCAACTTCGCCTCCTGGGACCGCGTGGTCGCCCAGATCCTCGACGAGCAGGTGGCCAAGCTGACCGAGCGCGGGCTGAGCACGGTCCAGGGGCAGGTGCTGCGCCGGGACGGCCTCGTGCTCGACGGCCCGGGTGCCGCCGAGGGACTGGACCTCGTCGCCGCCGGCCTGCCGGCCGCCGAGGCGCTCGCGCAGGGCAGGTCCGGCAGCGGCGAGAGCACGTACCCGGACGGCGACGGTGACGAGCAGGTGATCGGGTACGCGGCGTCCTCCGGGGCCCTCGGCTTCGACGGCTACGGCTGGGGCGTGGTCATGCGCCAGGACGCCGCCGAGGCCGCGGCTCCGGCCGGCTCCCTCCTGACCGTCGTCCTGCTCGTGGCCGGCGGCGCGGCGGTCCTCGTCACCCTCGTCGCCGCCCGCTTCGCCGGGGCCATCACCCGCCCGCTGCGGCGCGCCGTCGCCGTCCTCCAGGGGGTGGCGCAGGGCGACCTGACCGGCCGGCTCGACGTGCGCTCCGGCGACGAGGTGGGCCGGCTCTCTGCAGCGCTGAACACCGGCCTGGACGACCTGTCCGCGGTGCTGGCCACCACCCGCGACACCGCGGTCAGCCTGGCGACGTCCTCGCAGTCCGTGCTCGAGGTCGCCGACCGCGTCGCCGACGACGCCCTCACCGGGTCCACGGCGGCCCGGCGGATGGCCGGCGCCGCGGCGGAGGTCGCCACGACCGTGCAGGGACTGGCCGCCGGCGGGGAGCAGATGGGGGCCTCGATCAGTCAGATCGCCGCCACCGCGACCGACGCCGCGCAGGTCGCCCGCGAGGGGGTGGCGGTCGCCGCCCGCACGACCAGCACGGTGCGGGAGCTCGGCGAGTCCTCCCAGGAGATCGGGCGCGTGCTCGAGGTGATCACCTCGATCGCCGAGCAGACCAACCTGCTCGCCCTCAACGCCACCATCGAGGCCGCTCGCGCCGGTGAGGCGGGCAAGGGCTTCGCCGTCGTCGCCTTCGAGGTCAAGGAGCTGGCGCAGGAGACCGCCCGGGCGACCGAGGAGATCGGCGGGCGCATCACGGCCATCCGGTCCGACGCCGCGGGTGCGGTGTCGGCCATCGCCGAGATCACCGCCATCATCGGCCGGATCGACGAGTTCCAGGCCACCATCGCCGCCGCGGTCGAGGAGCAGACGGCGACGACCGCGGAGCTCAACCGCGGCGTCTCCTCCGTGGCCGACGGAGCCGCGGGCATGGCCACGAGCATCGACGGGATCACCACGACCGCCTCGTCGACGAGCGGCTCGGCCGCCCGGCTGCGCACGTCCGCCGACGAGCTGGCCGGCCTCGCCGACGAGCTGCGCAGCCAGGTCGACCGGTTCCGCCTCGGCGGCTGAGGCCCCTCAGCCGCCGAGGGCGGCGGTGACGACCTCCCGCGCCTCCTGCTGGACCCGCGCCAGGTGCTCGGGGCCGGCGAAGGACTCCGCGTAGACCTTGTAGACGTCCTCGGTGCCCGACGGGCGGGCGGCGAACCAGGCGTTCTCCGTGACCACCTTCAGGCCGCCGATCGCGGCGTCGTTGCCGGGCGCCCGGGTCAGCTTGGCCACGATCGGCTCGCCGGCGAGCTCGGTCGCGGTCACCGCCTCGGGCGACAGCCGGCCCAGCGCCGCCTTCTGCTGGCGGGTCGCCGGGGCGTCCACCCGCGCGTAGGCCGACTCGCCGTACCGCGCGGTGAGCTCCCCGTGCAGCTGCGACGGCGACCGCCCCGTGACCGCCTGGATCTCACTGGCCAGCAGCGCGAGCAGGATGCCGTCCTTGTCCGTCGTCCACACCCCGCCGTCCCGGCGCAGGAACGACGCGCCCGCCGACTCCTCGCCCCCGAAGCCGACCGACCCGTCGAGCAGGCCCGGCACGAACCACTTGAAGCCGACCGGCACCTCGAGCAGCCGCCGGCCCAGACCGGCGACGACCCGGTCGATCAACGAGGAGGACACCAGCGTCTTGCCCACGGCGACGTCGGGCCCCCAGCCCTCGCGGTGGGCGAACAGGTAGGAGATGGCGACGGCCAGGAAGTGGTTGGGGTTCATCAGTCCGCCGTCGGGGGTGACGATCCCGTGCCGGTCGGCGTCGGCGTCGTTGCCGGTGGCGATGTCGTGGTCGGCGCGCTTGCCGATGAGCGAGGCCATGGCCGCCGGCGACGAGCAGTCCATCCGGATCTTCCCGTCCCAGTCCAGGGTCATGAACCGCCAGGTGGGGTCGACCAGCGGGTTCACCACGGTCAGGTCGAGGCGGTGCCGCTCGGCGATGGCGCCCCAGTAGTCGACGCTGGCCCCGCCGAGCGGGTCGGCGCCGATCCGCACGCCGGCCTCGCGGACGGCGTCCAGGTCGAGGACCGACGGCAGGTCCTCGACGTAGTCGCCGAGGAAGTCGTGCGCACCGGCGGCGGCACGGGCGCGGGCGAGGGGGATGCGCCGGACGCCGGCCAGGTCGGCGCGCAGCAGCTCGTTGGCGCGGTCGGCGATCGCCTTCGTGGCGTCGGTGTCGGCAGGGCCGCCGTGCGGCGGGTTGTACTTGAACCCGCCGTCGCGCGGCGGGTTGTGCGACGGCGTGACGACGATGCCGTCGGCCGACCCGCCGGCACCGCCGCGGTTGGCCCGCAGGATCGCGTGGCTCACCGCCGGGGTCGGGGTGTAGCGGCCGGCGGCGTCGACCAGCACGGTCACGTCGTTGGCGGCCAGCACCTCCAGCGCACTGGCCCAGGCGGGCTCGCTCAGCGCGTGGGTGTCCTTGCCCAGGAACAGCGGCCCGTCGATGCCCTGGGCGGCGCGGTACTCGCAGATGGCCTGCGTGGTGGCGAGGATGTGCGCCTCGTTGAAGGCCGCGTCGAACGCCGAGCCGCGGTGGCCCGACGTCCCGAACGCCACCTGCTGCGCCGGCTCGGCCGGATCCGGCTCGAGCGTGTAGTAGGCGGTGACCAGCGACGCGACGTCGACCAGGTCGCTGGGCTGGGCGGGCTGACCGGCACGGACGTCGCTCATGCGCCGATCCTCGCGCCCCCGCCGGGCCGGTTGCCACCCGGTGGTGCGGCATCGGTCACCCGGACGGGCGTGCTGGTCGGCCGGGTGACGGCGGGCCGGACCTACGCTCCCCGCCGTGGGCTACGAACTGGGCGACCGGGAGTACGAGGCGCTGCTGACGACGCCGGCCGCCAAGCGCTACGACCACTTCGTCAACCGCGCCGCGGACTGGGGGGAGGTCTGGCTGCTCAAGCGCGGCGAGTCCGACTGGGCGATCACGAGGAGCGACGACGGTGCGGCGCTCGCGGTCTGGCCGCACCGGCGGTACGCCGAGGCGTGCGCCGTCGGCGAGTGGGACGACCGCGAGCCGGCCATGGTCGACGTCGACGCCTTCCTCGACGACTTCGTCCCGCACCTGGTGGACGACGACATGGCGGTCACGGTGTTCCCCCGCGCCGACGGTGGCGGGATGGTGGTCGCGCCCCGCAAGCTCCGCAGCGACCTCGAGGCGGCGATCTCCGAGATCCCCTAGCCGGTCCCCCGGCCCTCTCCGCGGCCCTCCCGCAGCCGGGCCGGCGCGCGGTGGGCCCAGGCCTCCTCCAGCAGCTCGGCGACGAGCTCCGGGGTCGCGGCGGTCAGGTCCACGCGGACGCCGGACAGCGTCTTCCCCCACCAGAGCAGGCTGCACGGGCCGCCCTCCGCAGCGCGGGCGGCGGACTCGTCGAGCAGCACGTTCAGCTCGGTCCCGCTCCACTGCGTGGCGAACTGCCCGCCGGGGGTCAGCCGGAAGGCGCGCCGCCCGTGGTGGTCGACCTCGACCGCCCCGGGCAGGGCCAGCGCGATCGCCCGGACCTCGTCGGGCGTCACGGCCGGGGCGCGCCGGGGTAGCTGCCGACGCTCCAGCTGTTGCCCTCGGGGTCGCGCACCGAGAACTCCTGCCCGCCGTGCGGTGGGGACTGCAGCGGGCGCAGGACCTCGGCGCCGGCCGCCTGCACGCGCGCCCACACGGCCTCGACGTCGTCGGTGACCAGGTAGGCGCCGCTCACGCCCGGCTTCACGTCCCACCCTCCGTCGTCGCGGGCGGAGCCGAGCATCACGCCTCCGCCGGGCGGCCAGGCCAGCTCGGCGTGGACGACGAGGTCGCCGTCGCGGACGACGAGGGTCTCGGTGAAGCCCAGGACGTCGACGAGCCAGCGGATCAGGGCAGGGGCGTCGGTCGCGCGGAAGGCGGGCCAGACGGTGGGGGCGGGGGGAGTGGTCATGCGGCCGAGCCTGTCGTCTCCGGGCGCCAGCGGTCTTGGACGAATCCGAACTCCGCCTCCAGCCAGCGCAGCGGCGACAACCCGGCGAAGGCCCGCCAGTCGCGGGTCAGGTGCGACTGGTCGGCGAAGCCCGCCGCCGCGGCCAGCCCGGCCAGGTCGGGCGCCGACCCGGACGCCACCCGTGCGGAGAGGACCCGCCGGGCCCGATCGAAGCGGACGACCCGCGCCGCCTCCTTGGGGCCCAGGCCGGTCTCGGCGCGGAACCGGCCGGTGAGGTGCCGCTCGGACCAGCCGACCCGGCGGGCGAGCTCACCGACCCGCAGCCGGCCTCCCGAGGCGAGGGTCAGCCGCCAGGCCTCGGCGACCTCCGGCGCCGGGTCCGGCCGCGGCCGCGCGGCGCGGGCCAGGACGTCGTCCACGACGGCGAACCGGGCCGTCCAGTCCGGCGCCGCCCGCACCCGCTCGACGAGCTCCGTGGCGGCCGGGCCGAGGACCTCCTCGAGCGGACGGTCCAGCGACGCGAGCTCACCCGCGGGCAGCCCGAGCAGCCGGCGGGCACCGAACGGGGTGAGCGACAGCTGCAGGCCGGCCTGCCGGCCGGGGTGGGTGATCAGCGCCGGTGCGGTGTGCAGCCCGCCGACCATGGCGTCGTACCGCTCGGGCGGCTGGGCGGGGTCGGCGTGGGCGGCGATCTCCAGCGGGTCGTCGAGGGTGACGACCAGCGTCAGGGCGGGGGAGGGGAGCCCGCGGTGGACGCCGGGCCGGAGGCCCTCCTGGCGGTACCCGACGGCGTCGGCGACCAGCCCGCGCAGCGGCCCGGACGGCCGGTGCAGGACGAACTCGCTGGTCACCCGGTCAGGATGGCAGCCCCGGGCTCCGTCGGGGAGGGCCTCAGGGGTGAGACGGGGGAGGGAGGCGCTCAAGAACGGCGTGTGGCCGGCCGATCGGAGCGGCATGGCCTTCGTGACCCGGCTCACGCGCAGCTCCCTGGTGGTGCGCTTCGGCGTGCTCGGCGCCGTGCTGACCACCGGGCTCGGGGTGGTCCTGTACACGGTGCACAGCGACGCGATCGGGGAGCGGGCCCGGCAGCAGGCGGAGCGGGCCGTCGTCGTCACCGTCCGGCTCGGGTTGCAGCCGCAGCTCACCCGGGAGGACCTGGCGAACGGGTTCGACCCGGACCGCCTGACCCACGTCGCGGCCGCGGTGCGCAGCTCTGCGAGCGGCCTGCGCGACGGCGACGCGGAGCTGGCCGCGCTCGACCCGGTCGAGCTCAAGATCTACGACCGGGACGGCGAGGTCGTCTTCGCCGACGAGCGCGACCTCATCGGCACGACGTCGACCTCCGACGACCTGCGCGAGGCACTGGAGGGCCGGGTCGTCTCCGAGTTCTCCGCCGACACCACCGACGCGGCCGACAGCCACGGAGCGGACCGCCGCCTGCTCGAGGTCTACGTGCCGGTGCAGTTCGAGGGCTCCGCCACCCCCGACGGCGTCATGGAGGTCTACCTCCCCTACGCGCCGGTGGCGACGGCGATCAGCGAGGACCTGCGGACGCTCACCGTGACGCTGCTGGTCAGCCTCGCCGTGTTCTACGCCGCGCTGTTCCGGGTCATCGCCGCGGCCTCGAGGCGGCTGCGCCGGCAGACCGAGGCCCTGCGCGACTCCGCCGAGCGCGACCGGCACCAGGCCACGCACGACGCGCTCACCGGCCTGCCCAACCGCGTGCTGCTGCGCGACCGGCTGACCCAGGCCCTGGCCACCGCCGCCCGCTCCCGCGGCGAGGTGGCCGTCCTGCACATCGACCTGGACCGCTTCAAGGAGGTCAACGACACGCTCGGGCACTCCTGGGGCGACCGGCTGCTGCTGCAGGTCGGGCCCCGGGTGCAGTCGGTGCTGCGCGCCGGGGACACCGTCGCCCGCCTGGGCGGCGACGAGTTCGCCGTCCTGCTGCCCGTGGTGGACGGCGTCGCCGAGGCGCAGTCGGTGGCCGAGCGCATCCGCGACGCGCTGCACCGGCGGTTCGACGTCGACGGCGTGGCCCTCGACATCGAGGCCAGCATCGGCATCGCGGTGTCGCCCGGCCACGGGACGAGCAGCGAGGACCTGCAGCGCAACGCCGACATCGCCATGTACGTGGCCAAGGAGTTCAAGGCCGGCGCGGTCGTCTTCGCGCCCGCCGAGCACGTCGTCCCCTCGTCCCAGCTGACGGTGCTGGGCGACCTGCGCCGGGCGCTGGAGCACGACGACGAGCTGACCGTCCACTACCAGCCCAAGTACGCGCTGGCCGACGGCCGCCTGGAGGGCGCCGAGGCGCTCGTCCGCTGGCAGCACCCCGAGCACGGGGCCGTGCCGCCCGCCGAGTTCATCCCGGTCGCCGAGGGCACCGGTCTCATCCTCGCGCTGACCGAGCGCGTCCTGGACCTGGCACTGGCCCAGATGCGCCGCTGGGCCGACGCCGGGCACCGGCTGCCGGTCGCGGTCAACCTCTCGACCCGGTGCCTGCTCGACGCGTCCCTGCCCGACCTGGTCACCCGGCTGCTCGCCCGGCACGGTGTCCCGGCCGGGCTGCTGCGGCTCGAGGTCACCGAGAGCGCGGTGATGGCCGACGTCGCGCGCTGCCTGACGGTCCTCCAGCGGCTGCACGCGCTGGGCGTCCACCTGTCCATCGACGACTTCGGCACCGGGTACAGCTCGATGGCCCACCTGCGGCGCCTGCCGGTGGACGAGCTGAAGATCGACCAGTCCTTCGTCCAGGGCATGACGGTCACCGAGCAGGACGCCGTCCTCGTCCGGACCGCCATCGACCTCGCGCACAACCTGGGCCTGACCGTCGTCGCGGAGGGCGTCGAGGGCCCGGAGCACGTCGCCGTCCTCCGGGAGCTCGGCTGCGACGTCGCGCAGGGCTACCACCTCGCGCGCCCCATGCCCGCCGACGCGCTCACCGGCCTGCTCCACCGGACCGCCGCCGAGCCGGCCGGGGCGACCCGCGCCGGCTGAGGCCGGTCAGCCGCCGGGCCGGGTCAGCCGTGCACCGAGGCCAGGAAGCGGCGCAGCGTCTCCAGGAAGACCTCGGGCTGCTCGGAGTGCACCCAGTGCCCCGCGCCCTTGATCCGCACCAGCCGGGTCCGCGGGAAGCGTGCGTCCATCCGCGCGCGGTCCTGCGGGAGCACGTAGTGGCTGTTCGCCCCCGCGACCCACAGCACCGGCCCGTCGAAGGTGGCCCCGGGCGGTGGCTCGGGGAAGCCGCGCAGCTCCTCCAGGTCGCGGCCGAGCAGCTCCAGGTTGAGCCGCCACCGCCAGCCGCCGTCGGCCCCGAGCCCCTCGCGGACCAGGCTCTGCAGCAGGAACGAGCGCACCATCCGGCTGGGCACGGCCTCCCGCAGCGCGGCGTCGGCCTCGTCGCGGGTCTTCAGCTCGTCGAGGTCCACGGCCCGCATCGCGGCGATGAACGCGGCGAACGGGGAGGCCTCCTCGTCCGGGTCGTCGGTCCGGCCGCCGGACACCGGGTACTCCACCGGGGCGATGTCGACGACGACCAGCCCGTCGAGCAGCTCCGGCCGGCGCAGCGCCAGCTGCATCGCCACCTTGCCGCCCATCGAGTGCCCGACGATCGTCGCGGGCTCGCCGTGGGACTCCAGCTCGGCGGCCACGAGACCGGCCATGTCGAGGTAGTCGACCCGCTCGGTCCACGGCGAGTGCCCGTGGTTGGGCAGGTCCAGCAGCGTGACCCGGTGCCGGTCGGAGAGCCCCTTGGCGATCGTCGTCCAGTTCTTCCCCTGGCCGAACAGGCCGTGCACGAAGACCACCCGCGGTCCCGCCTCGCCGAGGGTGCGGGCGTGCAGCCGTTCCTCGGAGTTCGCGGTCACCCGGCGATTCCACCAGATGGCGTCGGTGTCCCCGCCTACCGTCGTCGGCCGGACCACAGGGGGAGCACTCCATGCCCGGACGGCGCCGCCGCACGACGACGCGCACGAGCAGCACGACGACCCGCACGGCGACCAAGCGCCGCGCGCCCGCCCGGCGCGCCGCGAAGCCGGCACCGGACCTGCCCACGCCGGGCCCCGGTGAGCGGGTGTGGGTGCTCGCCGTGCCCTTCCGGGCCCCGGCCCCCGGCGCGACCTGGCACGCGGGCCTGCAGGCGCACGTGTACGTCGGCGCGACGCTGCCGCCGGAGCTGGCGCCCTACGACCCGCCGCCGCACACCCTCGAGCGCTTCCTCGAGGACGAGCTCAACGACGAGCCCCGCCCGCTGCCCCCGGCGCGGTCGCTGGAGCCCCGCGCGGAGCAGTGCACCGGCGCGGACGCCGTCATCGCCTCGGCCGCGGCCGGGCACCGGGTCTTCCTGCTCGGCGACGACCCCGGCGTCGGCAAGACCGGGACGGCGATCATGGCCGCCCGCGAGGTGTGCGAGATTCGCGGCGGCGACCGGGTGCTCGTCGTGGCCGACCGTCCCGCCGCCATCACCATCCCGCACTGGACGCGGTCGATCGCCGGCTTCGGCGACGGCGGCCTGCGCTGGTGCGTGACCACCTGGGACCGGCTGGCCAAGGTGGCCTCCCTGCTGAAGACGTCGCCGGCGTTCGACGTCGTCATCGGCGACGAGGCGCACATGGTCCGGCACACCACGACCCAGCGCTGGAAGCACTGGCGGACCGTCTCCGGCGCGGCGCGCGCCACCGGCGCCCCCTTCGTCATCGCGGCGACCGCCACCCCCGCGCACACCCCGCTGGAGCTGCCCTACCTCGCGCCGCAGTTCGCCGCCCGCGCGGGCGAGCCGCTGCGCGCCTGGGCCGACCTGCCGGCCAAGCTCGTCGAGCACGGGTTCCACGTGGAACGGGGCCGCTACGGCTGGGCCTGGACCGAGGACGGCGACGAGCGCCGCAGCGACCTCGCCCGGCTGCAGGAGTGGCTGACCGGCGGCGAGCCCCCGGCGGCGCTGCACCGCTCGGCGCCCTGGGGTGCGGTGTCGGTCGGGGGCGCCGCGGTGGCGCTCACCCCCGCGGAGCGGGCCAGTTACGAGGCCGAGTGGTCGGAGTTCCGCGCGGAGATGCAGCTCGCCCGCCGCGGCCGGCAGACCGCCCGCGGCCGGGCGGCCCTGCTCCGGTTCCGGCAGAAGGCCGGGCTGATCCGGGTGCCGGCCACCGTCGACTGGGTCAAGGCCCAGGTCGAGGCCGAGCGGCAGGTCGCGGTGTCGGTGGAGTTCGTGGAGACCGCCGCCGATCCCATCCGCGAGGCGCTGCTGGACGCCGGGATCGCCGTCGCCGGCATCTACTGCCGGGACCGCTTCGACGTCGAGGCCGAGCGGCTGCGCTTCCAGACCGGCGCCGCCCCGGTGTGCGTCTTCACCGTGACGGCGTCGATCAGCCTGCACGCCGGGGAGCTGCTGCCCGGCGGCACGACCGCCACGGACGTCCCGCGCGTCGGGCTGTTCCACCAGCCCCGCTTCTCCGGCATCCAGGCCCGCCAGGTCACCGGCCGCACCCACCGCGACGGGCAGACCTCCCCGTGGCGGGTGGCCTTCGCCGAGGACACCGTGGAGGAGCAGGTGGCCCGGGTGATGGTCGAGCGGCTCGCGGTCAGCGGGTCCACCGCCGGCGCGGACACCTCGTCCCTGCAGGAGATCGCCGAGCTGCTCGACGCCGACTGGCTGCCCGGCACGGCGCTGACCGAGGCCTGAGGACCGCCGCGCGCGGCACCGCCGCGGCCCGGCACGTCAGCGCGGCCCGGCACGCCAGCGCAGGCTGCGTCAGCGCAGCGCGGCACCGCCGCGGTGTCGTCGCCGCTGCCGCTCCCCGGCGCGGCAGCGGCCACCACACGGCGGCACCGCCGCCTGTCAGCGGGGCGCGGCGCCGTCCCCGTCCGGCGAGGCGCCGTCGACCGAGGTGACCGGGATGCGGGTGACGCCGTCGGCATGGCCGTTGGCCGCTCCTGCGGCCGGGCCGGAGAGCCGGCGCAGCAGCGCGCCGACGTCCAGGCCGGTGAGGTCACCGGAGAGCTGCAGGCCCTGCGCCACGTTGCTGGCCACCGACCGGCCGAGGGAGTTCGCGCCGTCGGCGGAGATGACCGTCATCTTCTCCACGCTGGACAGCGGCGCGGCCGCGGCGCCCACCACATCCGGGAGCGCCTTCACCAGCATCTCGAGGATGGCCGCCTCGCCGTACTTGGCGAACGCCTCCGACCGGGCGTCGAGCGCCTCGGCCTCGGCCTGGCCGCGGGCCAGGATCGCCGCGGCCTCCGCCGCGCCCTCGCGCTCGACGGCGTCGGCGATGGCCTGGCGGCGCAGCTTCTCGGCCTCACCGCGCTTGGCGCCCTCGATGGCCTCGGCCTCGGCCAGCGCCGACCGCCGGGCGCGCTCGCCCTCACCGGAGAGCTCGGCCTGGCGAGCCGCGGCTTCGGCGGCGGCGATCGTGGACTGCCGCTGGGCCTCGGCGGTGAGGATCGCGGAGTTCTTGCGGCCCTCGGCCTCCTGCTCGACGCGGTAGCGCTCGGCGTCGGCGGGCCGGCGGACCTTCGTGTCCAGCTGCCGCTCGGTCAGGGCCGCGGTGCGGACGGCGACCTTCTCCTGCTCGGCGAGGATCGCCTGGTCCTGGGCGGCCTGGGCCAGCGGCCCCGAGGCGGCGGCACGGGCCGTGGCCGCGTCGGTCTCCGCGGTGATCTCCGCCTGCTTGAGCGCGAGCTGGCGCTGGGCGATCGCGATGGCCTCGTCGGCGAGCAGCTGCTCCTGCTGGGCGGCCTGGCGGGCGCGGGCCTCGGCGATGCTCGCCTCCTTGAGCACCCGCGCGGCCTCCGGCCGGCCGAGGTCGGCCAGGTAGGTGCCCTCGGCCTGGATGTCCTGCAGCTGGAAGGTGTCCAGCACCAGCCCCTGGCCGGTCAGCGAGGACTCCGCCTCCTCGGCGACGGCGGAGGCGAAGGCCGCCCGGTCGCGGATGATCTCCTCGATCGTCAGCCGCCCGACGATCGAGCGCAGCGCACCGGCGAGCACCTCCGAGGTGAAGGTGTCGATGCCCTGCTGCTGGTTGAGGAAGCGCTGCGCGGCCGCGCGGATGGAGCTCTCCGTGCCGCCGACCTTGACGATCGCCACGCCCTCGAGGTCGCACTTGACGCCCTGCTTGGACACCGCGCCCCGGATCCCCACCGGGATGCGCCGGCTGGAGAGGTCCATCGTGTGCAGCTTCTGCACGACCGGCAGCACGAAGACGCTGGCGCCCATGACGACCTTCTGCCCGGACTGGTCGCGGGAGACCACGCCGGTCGAGTCGGTCACCTGGCGGCCCTGCCGGCCGGTGACGATGAACGCCTGGTTGGGCCCGGCGACCTTGATCCGGCTCAGCACGAAGAGCACGAGCAGGACCGCGAGGACGACGATGCCGCCGACGGCGATGAGCAGGGTCACGGAGTGCCTCCGAGTTCTGGGAGGGGATCGGGCGCGGTGGACACGACGTGGACGGCGGTCTCGCTGATCGCCTCGACCACGTAGACGGGGGTGCCGACCGGCAGCGCGACGTCGCTGCGGGCGGCGTACTTGAGGTGCTGGCCGGCCAGGCTCAGCCGGACCTCGCCGAGACCGGCGGCCGGCACCGCGGAGACCACGACCCCCTGCGCCCCGGCCAGGTGGTGGCGGGTCAGCGTCTCGGCCGTCGGCATGTCGTTCAGGGCGCGGGACAGCCGGATCGCGCCCCAGGCGAGGGGGACGGCGAGCGCCAGGCCGGCGCCGAGGGCCAGCAGCACGGCGGCCGGGCCGGGCAGCGACGCCGGCAGCAGGGCGGTCGCCGCCGCGCCGCCGAAGCCGATCCCGCCGAGCAGTGCCGCGACGGCCTCCAGCGAGAAGGGGCCGCCGTCGGCGTCGAGGGCCAGGTGCCCGATCTCGCCGACGACCAGGGAGACCAGCAGCAGCACCACGCCGACCCCGCCGACGACGAGGAAGGCGGTCGCGGCGGCGTCCACGGTCTCCCCTCGGTCGTCCAGCTCGGGAGCCGTCGTGCAGCTCGGGAGCCGCAGACTCCCAGCCGGGACGACCGTGATCAATGGATTCCCGGACGGGCCGGTGCCGGTTCACCCAGGCGTGTCGGCGCGGCGCGGGAGGATGGGGTCGTGCGTCGAGAGGCCAGCGTGCTCCACCTGGACCTCGACGCCTTCTTCGCCGCCGTCGAGCAGCGCGACAAGCCCTCGCTGCGGGGCCGGCCGGTGGTCGTGGGCGGGGTCGGCGGCCGCGGCGTCGTCGCCACCGCCTCCTACGAGGCCCGGGCCTTCGGCGCCCGCTCGGCGATGTCGACCGCCGAGGCCCGGCGCCGCTGCCCGGCGGGGACGGCGTTCCTGGGCGGGCGCTTCGCGGCCTACCGGGCCACCTCCGACGTGGTCATGGGGCTGCTGCGGGAGCTCTCGCCGCTGGTCGAGCCCGTGTCGATCGACGAGGCGTACGTCGACCTGTCCGCCGTCGAGGGCCGGGACCTCTCCGTCGCGGGGGTCACCGCCCTGGCCCGGGGCCTCAAGGAGCGGATCGCCGCCGCGACCGGCGGGGTCACCGGCTCGGTCGGGATCGGCAGCTCGAAGCTGATGGCCAAGCTGGGCTCGGAGCTCGAGAAGCCCGACGGTCTGGTCGTCGTGGCGCCCGGCACGGAGCTCGAGGTGCTGCACCCGCTGCCGGTGACCCGGCTCGGCGGCGTCGGCCCGGCCACCGCCGAGCGGCTGCACGCCGTCGGCGTCCGCACGGTCGGCGACCTGGCCGCGCGCTCGCTGCCGGACCTGGTCGCGCTCGCCGGCCGCGCGCACGGCACCGGGCTGTACCAGCTGGCGCGGGCCGAGGACGACCGCGCCGTCGTCCCCGACCGGGAGACCAAGTCCGTGTCGGCGGAGGAGACGTTCGAGCGCGACCTGACCGACCGGGCCGTGCTCGGCCGGGAGATCGACGCGATGGCCGCCCGGGTGGGCGGCCGGCTGCGCGCGGCGGCCTGGTCGGGCCGGACGGTGACGCTCAAGCTGCGTCGCTACGACTTCACCACCCTGACCCGCTCGCAGACCCTCCCGCAGCCGACCGACGACACCCGCGCGATCGCGCAGATCGCCCACCGGCTGCTCGACGAGGCGGGGACGGCGGGCGGGGTGCGGCTGCTCGGGGTGGGCGTCTCCGGGCTCTCGCTGTACGCGCAGGGCGACCTGTTCTCGATCGGCGAGGACCCGGGGGGACCGGCCGAGGCCGAGCGGCCGGTGGTCGAGGCACCCGAGCCCGAGCAGCTGCCCGCCGAGCGGCGGTGGTGGCCGGGTCAGGACGTGCGGCACGACGAGCTCGGCGCCGGCTGGGTGTGGGGCCGGGGGATCGGCCGGGTCACCGTGCGGTTCGAGGGCCCGCTCACCCCGCCGGGACCGGTGCGCACCCTGCGCGCCGACGACCCGGCGCTGCACCCGGCCGACCCGCCGGAGTGGCGGACGGCGACGATGGAGCCGTGAACGCCGACCCGAGCGCCCCCGAGCCCAGCGCCTGGGTGCGGATGACGGAGGCCGACCCCGGCCACTCTCCCGCCTACGTGCAGCGCTTCCGCACGCTCGCCGAACGGGGCACCGACATCGTCGGGGAGGCCCGGCTGGTCGACGCGATGCTGCCGCGCGGCTCGCGGGTGCTCGACGCCGGCTGCGGACCGGGGCGGGTCGGCGGGCACCTGGCCCGCGCCGGGCACGACGTCGTCGGGGTGGACGTCGACCCGGTGCTGATCGCCGCGGCCGTCGAGGACCACCCCGGGCCGCGCTGGCTGGTCGGCGACCTCGCGCTGCTGGACCTGCCCGACCGCTTCGACGCGATCGTGTGCGCGGGCAACGTCGTCACCTTCCTCGCGCCCAGCACGCGGGTGGAGGTGCTGCGCCGCTTCCGCGCCCACCTCGCCCCCGAGGGCCGGGCCGTCGTGGGCTTCGGCGCCGGGCGGGACTACCCGTTCGAGGACTTCCTGGCCGACGCCGGCACCGCGGGGCTCGCGCCGTCGGTGCTGCTGTCGACCTGGCACCTGCACCCGTTCACGCCGGACTCGGACTTCCTGGTCGCGGTGCTGGCGCCGGCCTGACCGGCTCCTCGGTCAGGCCGGCGGGAGCGCCAGCGCCACGGTCAGCTCCAGCACGGTCTTCGGGTCGTCGAGCCGGTCGCCGAAGAGCTCGCGCAGCTGGCCCATCCGGTAGCGCACCGTCTGCGGGTGCACGAAGAGGTCGGCGGCGACCTGCTCGCGCCGTCCCTGGTGCAGCAGCCAGGAGCGCAGCGTCTCGGTGAGCTTCTCGCGCGCCGTGTCGCCCACGGCGTCGAGCGGGGCGAGCACGCGGGCCCGCAGGTCACCCAGCGCGGTGGCGTCGGCCCGCAGCACGAGCTCGGCGAGCCGCTCCTCGGTGTCCAGCGGCGCCTCCCCCTCGGCCCGCATCCCCAGCTGCAGGGCCCGGTACGCCCGTGCGTAGGAGGCCTGCGCCTGGGCCCACGGCCGGGGGGGCCCGACCACCGCCTCCCGGCCCGTGAGCGCGGTCAGCAGGGCGGCCCGCCCGCGGCGCTCGGCGTCGGGGACCAGCAGCACCACGCGCTCGGGTCCGGGACCGGTGTCGGGCAGCTCCTCGGTGCTGACCAGGGTGCGGACGTCGAGGGCCGACAGCGCGGCCCGGGTGTGCCCCTCGGGCAGCAGGACGGCGGTGAGGGTGCGCGGCGGCAGCCACTCCGCCCGCTCCGCGGCCGCCGTCAGGTCGTGCAGCGGCCGCCCCGCGATGAGGACGGCGGTCAGGCGCTCCAGGTGCCGGCGGCGGGCCCGGCCCGTGGAGGCCAGCTCGTCGGCGTGCCCGGCGACGCTGGAGGCCGAGAGCTGGTCGATGTAGGCGAAGACCAGCTCGGCGAAGCGCGCCAGCCCCGCCGCGGACATCCCCGCCGCGACCGCCGCGCTGCTCATCTGCCGCCAGGAGACCCGCGCACCCACCCGGTAGGCGGCCAGCAGGGCGTCCATCGGCCGGCCGCTGCGGGCCTCCCCGCGGCCCAGCGCGTAGGCACCGTCCAGCGCCGGGCCCACCGGCCGGCTGGGGTCGGCGCCACCGGTCGCGAGGCTGAGGAAGCCGCCGAGGGCCAGCTGGACGGCCCGGTCGATCGTGCGGCCCATGTCCCCGCCGAACGCGTCGGCGTAGCTGGGCACCTCCACGACGATGGCCGCGATGGTCGACTCCGCGACCGCCGGCAGCTCCTCGAGCAGCGCCGCCGCGACGTGCGGCGGGAACGGGGACTCGTCCTCGGTCACAGCACCCTCCCCGGAGCACTTGTCACTGGCGAACAAAGTACCGCCGCCGATTCACGTCCAGACGACAGGTACTTAGCAGCCAGACTGGGAAACCTGGAGACATGACCGTTATGCAGCCGAGTCCTCCCTCGACCCGGCCCCGGCTGACGGCGCTGCGCGACCGCGTCCTCAAGCTCGCCGAGCTGGCGACGACGCCGCTGCTGCCGCAGGACTACCTCGACCTGGTCGACCCGCTGCGCTCCGGCGCGGCACTGCGCGGCCGCATCGAGGAGGTCCACCGGGAGACCCGGGACGCCGCCACGCTCGTGATCCGCCCCGGCCGCGACTGGCGGCCGCACGTGCCGGGCCAGTACGTGCGCATCGGCATCGACGTCGACGGCGTGCGCCAGTGGCGGGCGTACTCGATCACCTCGGTGCTCGGGCGGGCCGACGGCTGCTTCAGCATCACGGTCAAGGCCATCCCGGACGGCCGGGTCAGCAACCACCTGGTGCGCCGCACCGAGCCGGGCACGATCGTCCAGCTCGACCAGGCGACCGGCGAGTTCGTGCTCCCGCAGCAGACGCCCGACAAGGCCCTGTTCGTGACGGCCGGCTCCGGCATCACCCCGGTGATGGGCATCCTGCGCAACCTGGCCGACGACGTGGCCACCGACGTCGTCCTCATCCACTCCGCGCCCACCGCCGACGACGTCATCTTCGGTGCCGAGCTGCGCGAGCTGGCCGCCGCCGGGCGGATCCGGCTGGTCGAGCAGCACACCGACACCGACGGGATGCTCGACGCCGCCAGCATCGCGGCCCTGGTCCCCGACCTGGCCGAGCGCGCCACCTGGGCCTGCGGGCCGCTGCCGATGCTCGAGGCCCTGGAGCAGTACTGGGCCGACGCCGGCGTGGCCGACCAGCTGTACACCGAGCGCTTCCGGCCGGCGATCGTCGCCGGGGACGGCGAGGGCGGCACCGTCACCTTCACCGAGAACGGGCTGACGCTCGAGGCCGACGGCTCGACCCCGATCCTCGACGCCGCCGAGGACGCCGGCGTCCTCATGCCCAGCGGCTGCCGCATGGGCATCTGCTTCGGCTGCGTCCTGCCGCTGCGCGAGGGCGCCGTGCGCGACCTGCGCACCGGCGAGGTCACCACCGCCGCCCCCGGCGACGGCGTCCTCGTCCAGACCTGCGTCAGCGCCGCTGCCGGCGCCTGCGCCATCGATCACTGAGCGAGTCCTGCTCGCCGACCACTGACCCATCGCACCCCGAGACCTGCGCTGAGGAGCGACCCCCATGACCGTGATCCAGAAGAAGTCCGACAACCCGATCGCCCACCTGACCGCCGAGGACATCGAGCTGCTGGGCAAGCAGCTCGACGCCATCCGGCAGAGCGTGCTCGACACCCGCGGCGAGGACGACGCCCGCTACATCCGCACCGTCATCGACGTGCACCGCAAGCTCGAGCTCGGCAGCCGCGCCGTGCTGCTGGCCTCGGGTTTCCCGCCGGCCTGGATCCTGGGGACCATCGGCCTGTCGGTCGCCAAGATCCTCGAGAACATGGAGATCGGGCACAACATCCTGCACGGCCAGTGGGACTGGATGCGCGACCCGAAGATCCACTCCACGACGTGGGAGTGGGACATGGCCAGCCCGGCCGAGCAGTGGAAGCACTCGCACAACCAGCTCCACCACACGTACACGAACGTGATCGGCAAGGACAACGACCTCGGCTACGGCATCATGCGCGTCGACGAGGACCAGAAGTGGGTGCCGGCCTACCTGGCCCAGCCGCTGTGGAGCTTCATCAACGCCTGCTTCTTCGAGTACGGCATCGCCGCGTACGACCTCGAGCTGGGCCGGGTCATCGCCACGGGCCAGACCAAGGACCCCGACTTCCGGCGCCGCGCCAAGCAGGTGCTCGGCAAGATCGGGCGCCAGGTGCGCAAGGACTACGTCATCCACCCGCTGCTGTCCGGCCCGAACTTCGTGCCCACCCTGGCGGCGAACTTCGTCGCGAACGTCGTCCGCAACCTGTGGTCGAACTCGGTCATCCTCTGCGGGCACTTCCCCGAGGGCGTCGAGACGTTCGAGAAGCGCTCGATCGACGGTGAGACCAAGGGCGAGTGGTACGTGCGCCAGATGCTCGGGTCGGCCAACATCTCCGGCTCCAAGGCCATGCACCTGATGACCGGGAACCTGTCGCACCAGATCGAGCACCACCTGTTCCCCGACCTGCCGAGCAACCGGTACGCCGAGATCGCGCCGCAGGTCAAGGCGCTGTTCGACGAGTACGGCCTGAACTACCACTCGGCGCCGATGCACAAGCAGGTCTACTCCGCCTGGCACAAGATCTTCCGGCTCTCGCTGCCCAACGGCTGGCTGGACAACACGACGCCGAAGAACCTGCCCACGCAGCTGGTGAAGCTGTGGAAGATGTCGACCGGCCCCAAGTCGGCCCGCCGCCGTCTGCTGCAGGCCGAGGCCGCTGCCGCCTGATCCGCCCCCTGGACGACCGCAGTACACCGGTGACCCGGAACGCCTCGCGTTCCGGGTCACCGGCGCCTAGAGCAGGTGCAGCTGCCGGTCCGCGCGGCGCACGGTGACCCGCTGACCCCAGGACAGCGTCAGCCGGTCGGCCTCCAGCCCGTCGCCGAAGACGACCAGGCCGTCGGACTCCACCGACAGCTCCAGCGCCCCGCCGGCGTCGAGCAGGCCCTCGGTGCACGTCGTCCCGGTGGCCGGTGACGGCCAGGCCTCCCGGACGAACCAGGCCAGCCGCGGGTCGGTCGGCGCGGGCAGCGGCAGCGGGCTGCGCCGCTCCAGCCAGGCCGAGCGGCACCAGCCCGTCGCGCCCGTGCCGGTCGACACCAGCACGCCGGACGACGCCTGCCGCTCCGGCTGCGCCCCGGGCGGGGTCAGCCGGTACCGCGCCGTCTGGTGCGTGGGGGAGCCGACGTACACCTCGTTGAGCGCCCGCAGCACCTGGCCGTCGTCCGCCTCGGCCTCCACCATCGTCAGCGGCGTCGGCCGGGGCCGGTCGCGCAGCAGCGCCGCGACGTCGTCCGGGCGGTGCCGGACCAGCACGCCGGGGTTGCGGCCGGGCTCGGGGTCGACGCCGAGGACCGGCTGCCCGTCGAGGTACTTGGCGACGTTGGCGACCAGCCCGTCCTGGCCGACGACGAGGACGACGTCGTCGGCGGCGAACAGGAAGCGGGGGAGATCCGCCCGCTCGACGCTCCCCCGGCGCCAGTCGACCGGGATGCCGGCCGTGGCCGCCGCCAGGGCCCGGGCCTGCGCCGCATCGCGTTCGGCGACCTCGGCGATGTCGCGGCCGCGCGTGCGCAGGAAGAAGGCCGCCTGCGCCACCGTGCCGTGCCGGATGACCAGCTCCCGCAGCTCCGTCGCGCGGGAGACGACGACCACCCGCGGGGCCAGGCTCACCGGGCACCGCCCAGCCGGGCCAGCACCGGGGCGAGCAGGTCGGGCGTGAGCACCAGGCTGTCGACCTGGGGCAGGCTCTTCGCGAGCTCACGGGCGGCGACGGCGAGCAGCACGTCGGCGGGGATCTCCGCGTGCGCGGCCAGGTACGCCGCCGTCGCCTCGCCCCGGGCCGCGCCGGTCAGCTGCTCGGCCTCGGCGCGGACCCGCGCCGAGCGCTGGTCGCGGGTGGCCTGGGCCTCGCTGGCCACCTCGGCGGCGGCTGCGGCGTGCTCGGCCTCCCGGCGGGCGTTGACACCCCGCTGGCCGACGAGCTCCTCCTCGCGCCGGGCCAGCTCGATCTGGTTGGCCAGCTCGTTCTCGCTGATCGCCCGCTCGCGCTCCACGGCGAGCGCCCGCCGCTCGTAGGTCGCCCGGTCGGCCTCCTGCTGGACGCGCTCGCGGGTGGGCGTCTGCAGGGCACGCTCGACGTCGGCCTCGGGGCGGACGGCGACCACCCGCACCCCGATGACGGCGATGCCGGTCGCGGCCAGCCGGGGGTCGGCGGTCAGGCCGCGCTCGACCGCCTCCCGGATGGGCCCGACGCCCCGGGTGAGGGCGGTGGCGAGGTCGATCGTGGTCAGCAGGTCCAGGGCGTGCTGCTGGGCGGACTCGGTGAGCAGGCCGGCGACCTGCTCGAGCGGGGTGCCGCGCCAGTGGCCGGTGTCGGGGTCGATGGAGAAGTCGACCCGCGCGGCGGCCAGCGCGGGGTCGGTGACGCGGGAGGTCAGCGTCATCTGCACCGTCACGTCCTGGAAGTCCGCCGTCCGGGCGTGGAAGAGCAGCGGGAGCTCGCGGTCGTCCACCGGGATCTCCGAGAGCACAGCCGACAGCGGCCGGAACCAGAAGCTGGCGCCGGTGGCCGCCTGGACGACCGCGCCGTTGCGCACCCGGAGGACGTGCGTGGTCGCCGAGCCGCGGAGGTGGCGGACGAAGGGGTAGCGCGTGATGTCGGCCATCGGGGTTCCTCTCCTCGACACGTTGTCGTCGGATTGACGATAAGCCACTGGACGGCTTGTCGTCAACCTGACGATTGGCGGATAGGCTGCGAGGCGTGGACCGGTACGACCCGCGGACGTTCCCGGCAGTGGCCGTCACGGTGGACCTCGTGGTCCTGACCGTGCGGGCCGACGAGCTGCAGGTGCTGGTGGTGCGCCGCGGCGAGGAGCCGTTCGCCGGCCGGGAGGCGCTCCCCGGGGGGTTCGTGCGGCCCGACGAGGACCTGCTGGCGGCGGCGCAGCGGGAGCTCGCCGAGGAGACCGGGCTGACGCCGGGCGCGGCCCACCTCGAGCAGCTGGCCTCCTACGGCGCGCCGGACCGCGACCCGCGGATGCGCGTGGTCACCGTGGCGCACCTGGCGCTGGTCGCCGATCCGCCGGCGCCGCGGGCGGGCAGCGACGCCGCGGCGGCCCGGTGGGCTCCGGTGGCGGAGGTGTCGCCGGGGCTGGCCTTCGACCACGACCGGGTGCTGCGCGACGGCGTGGCCCGCGCCCGGGCGAAGCTGGAGTACACCGCGCTCGCGGCGTCCTTCTGCGGCACGGCGTTCACCGTCGCCGAGCTGCGCCGGGTGTACGAGGCCGTGTGGGGGCGGCCGCTGGACCCCCGCAACTTCCACCGCAAGGTGACCAGCGCGCCCGGCTTCCTGGAGGCGACGGGGGAGACGACGACGCGGGACGGCGGGCGGCCGGCGCAGCTCTACCGCCGGGGGACGGCGGCCGCGCTGCACCCGCCCCTGCTGCGCGCGGAGAACTGACCTCGCCGGCCGCGGAGGCGGTCACGGCTCCACGTGGAACAGGGCGTCGAGCGCGGCGGCCGCGCGCAGCAGCGCACGCGACCGCTCGGTCAGGTGCACGTCCCGGGCGGCCAGGGCGGCGCCGACCTCCTCCCACCGGCCGGCGCGGCGCAAGGAGGGCATCAGCTGCCGCAGCGCCCCGACGCCGTACCCGGCTCGGCGGAGCTGGTGCACGATCCGGGCATCCCGGACGTCACTGGGCGCGTACGTGCGTCGCGCGGCCGGCGACGTCCGCGGCGGCACCACGAGGCCCTCGGCGTCCCAGTGCCGCAGTGTGGAGGGCCGGATGCCCAGCGCGTCGGCCAGCTCCGAGATCGTCAGGGAGTCCGACGGCCGGGGGTCGTCGACCGGCTCGGCGGTGATCGCCGCGGCCGCCTGCCGTGCCAGCCCGAGATCGCGCCGTTCGATGTGCAGCCGGGCGTGCAGCTCGTCCAGCAGGGTGAGGAGCTCGGCGGTGGG
This sequence comes from Blastococcus sp. CPCC 205250, assembly GCF_019799925.1. Taxonomy (GTDB): domain Bacteria; phylum Actinomycetota; class Actinomycetes; order Mycobacteriales; family Geodermatophilaceae; genus Trujillonella. The sequence continues at coordinate 372,898 of NZ_JABGCG010000002.1, forward strand.
TGCCCGGTGGGCTGCGCGCATGAGCCGCTTGGCCTCGACGGGGCCGGCGCCCGCCGCGAACGACCGGTAGGCCAGCGCGGCCTGCAGGTGGACGCCGGTGTACCGGCGGTGTCCGCTCGCTGTCCGTTCCGCCGGCGGCAGCACCCCGGCCCGCTCGAGGTCGCGGATCTGCTGGACCGAGTAGCCGGCGCCGCGTGCGACGTCGACCGTGCGAAGTGCCGACTGGAGACCCGTCACCGCGGATCCCCAGGTCGTGCGCTCCCAGGCCTCCACAAGCGCATGAGGGTGACGCTAGAGGCATGGACATCGACGAGGTGCGGGCATACGTCGAGGGACTGGGCGGCGTGCTGACGCTGGAACCCCGGCCCGCTGACGGCTCACCGGAGATCAGCTGGGGCGACCTGTTCTTCTACTACGCGCCGGACGGCGTGCTCCCGCGGTCGCAGCCCTTCGCGACCGTCGTGACCAAGGACCACCCCGGTGAGCCGAGTTCGGCCCTCGACCGGCCGGGGGCGTTCCGGGTGAACGTCGCCGCGGGATCCGCGGAGTTCCGGCGGTGGACCGGCGGCGGGCCGCGGGACGCCGTCGAGGAGGACGTCGACGTCCGCGCCACCGACGTGGTGATGGCCCACCCGGTCTACGCGGGCCTGGGCTGGCTGGCCGTCGTCGATCCCGGTCCGCGGACGCGGGAGGCCCTCCTCGGCCTGCTCCGGTCCGCGCACGACGCCGCTGCCGCGCGGTTCCGGCGACGGGTGGACCCCGGCGGCCGCTGACGCGGATCGCCACCGCCGCGTCGGCGACCCGTCGCAGGCGGGCCGTCACGTGCGAGGGCCCGCCCAACCGCGTCGGGACGACGGCTGAGCGGGCCCTGGGCTCCTGGAGACGCCTCGGTCAGTTGGCCATGTCCACGAAGCGGCTGTAGTGGCCCTGGAAGGCGACCGTGACGTTGGCGGTGGGGCCATTGCGGTGCTTCACCAGCATGATGTCGGCCTCGCCCGCCCGCGGGGACTCCTTCTCGTACATGTCTTCCCTGTGGATCATCATCACCATGTCGGCGTCCTGCTCGATGCTGTTGTGGACGGCGATCCCCTCGGCCACGAAGTTGTGGCCACCGAGCACCGTCGCGTCGTAGACCGCCTCGACGCCCTGGTGCTCGATCGAGACGATCTCGTCCCACAGGAGGTCGTTGACCGCCTGGATCTCCAACTCCGCGTCGTCGAGGACGGCGGCGATGCGTCCCAGTCGCTCTCGGCTCGGCGCGTGCTTCCACATCGTGCTGCCACAGAAGGCGGAGTTCATGGCCGCCGCGAAGGCACGCTGGCTCATCCCGCGCTCCTCGAGCACGTCCCGGACCCGGTCCCACACCTGCACGGGAACGGTGTCGACGTTCGTGTTGCCCGACATCTCCCGGACGATCGTCAGCAGTCGTCCCGCCGACTCGCCCCGAGCGCCGTGGACCCCGACCTCGCCGAGGAAGCGGCGCTGGTCGTCGCAGCCGGAGATGTCGAGGGTCCAGCCGTCCCGGTAGCCGTCCTTGCGCGTCCGCCGGACGCGGCAGGAGATGCCGAACCGGAGCAGGAGCCGGGAGACGTCGTCGACGAGCTGCCGGCTCGTCGAGGCGTAGTAGACCCGACCCCCTCGGCCGTTCTTGTTGACCGTGACCGACCCGTCGGTCGCCCACAGGTGCCGGAGGAAGAGAGCGATCTGCTTCTTCGGCAACGAGAACACCGGCTGCGGCACGAACTTCTCGTGGCTCCGGAGGCCGAACAGTCCGAGATCGTCCAGCCACGAAGCGATCGGGTTGCGCTTGCCGTGCGTGAGCCGGAAGGGCGCCGGCAGGCGCAGTGTGGTGCACCGCGCCGCCGCGTACTCGTCCCGGACGGCGACCACACCGAAGTGCAGCGCCGCGGTCGTGACCGCGCGCAGGTTCGCCTCGTCGATGGACGCGTACCTCAGCGGCTGCCGCTTCACGAAGCTGCCGTCGCCGATGAGGTGCGCCAGCAGGACGACCTTCTCGTCCTCCCAGACCGTCATCCGGTCCGGCGCCGGCACGTGCCGCGGCACGGCGATGCGGTCCCCGGGGCCGAGCTCGCCGATCGGCCGGAAGCCGTCGTACGTGAGGAACGGGTGGTTCGCGGTCGCCCGGACCGTCTTGCCCGACGACGTCCTCACCTCGAGCACCGGCTTGCTGCCGGTGGAGAAGACGTGGGTGAGGTGACGGCGCACGTAGCGGAGGTTGTCGTCGAGCGACCAGACCGGCACGTCGCGCGCACCGGCCGCGAACAGCTCACCCATCGTCGTCTCGGCGCCCGTGTCGGCTCGCAGGATCCGGGTGTCTCCCGGGAGGCAACCCGACTCGCGGAGGTCGGAGAGCATCGGCTTCTTGTCCTGGCGCTGCTCGGACCCACGGTTCAGCTGCGACATCGCGATGACCGGGCACTCGATCTCCTTGGCGAGGAGCTTGAGCGCACGGGAGAACTCCGAGACCTCCTGCTGGCGGCTCTCGACGCGCTTGCCCGACGTCATGAGCTGCAGGTAGTCGATGACCACGAGCTTGAGGTCGTTGCGCTGCTTGAGCCGCCGCGCCTTGGCCCGGATCTCCATCATCGTCATGTTGGGCGAGTCGTCGATGTAGAGCGGCGCGTCGGCCACCTCGCCCATCCGCCGGGCCAGCTTCGACCAGTCCTCGTCCGACAGCGTGCCGGCGCGCATGTGGTGCAGCGGCACCTTCGCCTCGGCCGACAGCAGACGCATGGTGATCTCGTGCTTGCTCATCTCGAGCGAGAAGATGACCGTTGCTTGATGATTCTTAATTGCGGCAGAACGCGCAATGTCCAATCCTAGCGTCGATTTGCCCACGCCAGGCCTTGCCGCAATGACGACCATTTGTCCGGCTTGCAATCCATTGGTCAATTCATCCAGATCGCGGATTCCCGTCGGCACACCGCGGCTGACCCCGCCGCGGCTGGCGATGGCGTCGAGCTCGTCCATCGTCGGCTGGAGGACGTCCTCCAGCCGCGAGTAGTCCTCGCTCATCCGCTTCTCGGTGACGTCGTAGATCTCCTGCTGGGCGCGGTCGACGATGTCGTCGACGTCGCCCCGCCCGCCGGCGGCGCCGTAGCCCAGCTGCACCACGCGGGTGCCCGCCTCCACCAGCCGCCGCAGCACGGCCTGCTCGGCCACGATCGCCGCGTAGTAGCCGGCGTTGGCCGCGGTCGGCGTCGAGGCGATCAGCGTGTGCAGGTAGACCGCGCCGCCCATCTTCGACAGCTGGTCGGTGCGGTTGAGCTCGGCCGCGACGGTGATCGCGTCGGCGGGCTCACCGCGGCCGTAGAGGTCGAGGATGCAGTCGAAGATGATCGAGTGCGCCGGCCGGTAGAAGTCGTTCGCGTGCAGCTGCTCGACGACGTCGGCGATCGCGTCCTTGCTCAGCAGCATCCCGCCGAGCACCGACTGCTCGGCCTGGACGTCCTGCGGGGGCTGCCGGTCGTACTCCGGCGCCGTCGCCTGCGGCCGGCTGAAGTCGTCGGCCAACGCCACGTCGGTCCTCCATCCACTCTCCGGCGCAGCCCGTCACGGACCCCGGCGGGTCGCCGGGGCCGGTGGGGGAGCACCGGGACGTTCGTCACCTGTCTCGAACGTGTGTTCGGGACGTTCCTACCGCGCGGCACCGACAGTCCTGGTCGGGCGGGCAGGCGCAGAGGACGTTAGGAACGGCGGACCGGTCCGTCCACCACCGGTGTGGGCGGCGTTCTGCACAACTTGTGGACAAGTCGGTGGATGCAGGCGTGTCGACATGTGGAGACACCGGGGGACGGCGAGCCCGTCGCCGGCTCATCTCGCGGCTGACCAGCGCAGGGACGGCCCACCGGGTGTGGACGGGAGAAATCCCGGAGAACTCGTCGTGTCGTCCCCCCGGCGTGTCGCCCCTCCGCCGCACCCGTCCCAGGGGCCTCACCACCCGCCGCCGTCCACAGATGCGTGGCCGGCGCGGCTCAGCGGCCGCCTGCTAGCGGACGGGCGGGTGGCGGGGGCCACCGGGCCCACTCGCGACGCGCGGGCCGTGCGCGGCCGCTCAGCAGGCGGGTCGGCCCCGCCAGACGCCACGAGGGGCGCCGGACCGGAGTCCGACGCCCCTCGTGGGCTCCCCTTGCGGGGCTCCGTGCATCAGGCAGCGACGACGTCGATCGTCAGCTGGCTGCTCACCTCGGGGTGGATCCGCACGGTGACCTGGTGCTGCCCGGTCGTCTTGATGCTGCTGGGCAGCTCGATCCGGCGGCGGTCCAGCTCGGGACCACCGGCAGCGGTCACGGCGGCGGCCACGTCGGCGGTGGTGACGCGGCCGAACAGGCGGCCGCCGTCCCCGGCACGGGCCGGGACGCGCACGGTCAGCCCGGTGAGGCGGCCGGCCACGGCCTGCGCCTCCTCGAGGCTGCGCACGTCGCGGGTGGCCCGTGCCCGGCGGAGGGACTCCACCTGCTTCTCGGCACCCCGGGTGGCGGTGATGGCCAGCCCGCGGGGCAGGAGGTAGTTGCGGCCGTAGCCGCCCTTGACCTCGACGGTGTCGCCGGAGGACCCGAGACCGGTGACCTCCTGCGTGAGGATCAGCTTCATCGTGCTCATGATCAGCGCGCCGTGGAGGTGTAGGGCAGCAGCGCCATCTCACGGCTGTTCTTCACGGCCGTGGCGACGTCACGCTGGTGCTGGCTGCAGTTGCCGCTGACGCGGCGGGCACGGATCTTGCCGCGGTCGGAGATGAACTTCCGCAGCAGCGTCGTGTCCTTGTAGTCGACGTAGGTCGCCTTGTCCTTGCAGAACTGGCAGACCTTCTTCTTGACCTTGCGGATGGGGGGCTTGGGCACTGGGTTCTCCAGGTACGACGTGGTTCAGGAAGTGAGGGGATGGAACGGCCCCCTCGCCGGGGCCCGCGCCGGGTGGAGCGGAGCGAGGCGAGGGGGTCCTTCGTCAGAAGGGAGGCTCGTCGGAGGGGCCGGCGGGCGTCGACCACGGGTCGCTGGCGCCGCCGCCACCGCCGCCACCGCCGCCACCGCCACCGCCACCGCCACCGCCACCGCCACCGAAGCCGCCACCGAAGCCGCCGCCACCCTCACCGCGGGAGGCCTTGGTGACCTTCGCGGTGGCGTAGCGCAGCGAGGGGCCGATCTCGTCGACCTCCATCTCGATGACGGTGCGCTTCTCGCCCTCCTTGGTGTCGAACGAGCGCTGCTTCAGCCGCCCGCTGACGATGACCCGCGAGCCGCGGGTGAGGGACTCGGCGACGTTCTCGGCCACCTGACGCCACACGTTGCACCGGAGGAACAGCGCCTCGCCGTCCTTCCACTCCTGCGACTGACGGTCGAAGGTGCGGGGGGTCGAGGCCACGGTGAAGTTGGCGACCGCGGCACCGGACGGCGTGAAGCGCAGCTCCGGGTCCGACGTCAGATTGCCGATGACGGTGATGACGGTCTCGCCGGCCATCGTCAGTGGACCTCGGGCCGCATCAGCTTGGTGCGCAGGACCGACTCGTTGAGGTTCAGCTGCCGGTCGAGCTCGGCCACGGCCGCGGGCTCGGCGTTGATGTCGATGACGGCGTAGATGCCCTCGACCTGCTTCTTGATCTCGTAGGACAGCCGACGGCGGCCCCAGATGTCGACCTTGCCGACCGTGCCACCGGAGTTGGTGACGACGGTCAGGAACCGGTCGAGGGAGGGCGCGATCGTGCGCTCCTCGAGCTCGGGGTCGAGGATGACCATCAGTTCGTAGTTGCGCATGGAGAAACCCCACCTCCTCTGGTCTCGGCGGCTGCAGTGGATCTGCAGCAGGAGGGTCGTACATGCGTCACGCGTCCCGGCTCCCGTGGGAACGGGGGGCCGGACGCGCTCCGGACAGGCTACCAGCGCTGGCCGGACGCCCCCCGCGTCGTCCACAGCGGTGCCCGGGACGCGCGACGGCCGCCGTCCCCGGACAGGGACGGCGGCCGGCGGGACGGGCTCAGCGGGACCGGTGCGACCCGCCCGCCCGGGTGACCAGCAGCTGGGTGCGGACCAGCGCGGCCGAGGCGGCGGCGAGGGCGACCACCGCGACCAGCGCCGGCAGGGGCAGCGGCTGGTCGCCGGTCCCGTCGGGGCCGGCACTGGTGGCGCTCTCCTCCTCGAGGGCCGGGTCGTCGAGCCCGGAGAGCTGGCCGAAGACCGGCACGGACGCGCCGTCGTAGCCGCCGGCACCGCCACCGGACCCCTCGGAGCCGCCCGGGCCGCCGGCGGCCGCCGGGGCGGCACCGGACCCCGGGGTGAAGCGCGCCAGGTCGAGGACCCCGGCGATCGAGGTCGGGGACATCGCCGCGGCGCCGGTCCCGGTGTCGTAGGCGTAGGGCAGGCCCTCGACGCCCGAGGGGCCGGCGGCCGCGGGCGGCAGCGCGGCGGGCGCCTGCGGCACCGCCGGCGGCTGCGTCTGCGGGAGGGCCTGCGGCAGCGCGTCGACCAGGCCGGGGACCAGGGTCGGGACGTCGATGACGGGCAGCTGCGGCAGGTTGACGCCCGGCAGGTTCGGCAGCGGCAACGTGGTCACGACGAAGGGCGTGGGTACCGGCAGCGGGGGCAGCAGCCGCAGCGCCGCGTCGGTCAGCACCGAGGTCAGCGAGGCGTTGCTCTGCAACCGGTACGTGTAGCCGATGAGGCAGACGTCGACGATGCCCGGGAGCGAGCAGTCGCGGTCGAAGGTCTCGTCCCACGAGGCGCCGGGCGGCAGCACCCGCGTGCCCGACGGCATGGTCAGCGTGACCTCGGTACGGGCCGTCACGCCCACCAGCGTGGGCAGCAGGCCGCCGCCCCCGACCTGCACGGTCTTGTCCTGGATCTGGTTGGTGAAGCGGACGGTGTCGCCGTCGTCGACGGACACGTACGGCGGGGTCAGGTCGCGGATGGGGACCTCGACCCGGGGATCGACCTGCCCGTTGGGGTCGGCGCCGGCGCTCGGCGCCACGACCACGGTGCCCAGGACCGCCAGCCAGAGCAGGACCGCCCCGACGACCCCGCGCCGGGCACTGCGTCGGATCCGTCCGATCGCCATGTCCCTCGAACACCCCTCCGTCGAGCTACTGGGGAGTAACCCCCGTCACGGTGCAGGAACGATGATGTGTGTCCCGGGTTACGGCCAAACCCCGTCACACCCCCGAACTACTGTCCCGACCGTGGCGACCCACCCGATCGGCGTACACGTCGGCCCCGGACTGACCGAGGACAACGAGCTCCTGGACGGCGGGCCGATCGCCCGTGCCGCGGAGATGGACGCCGACGGCGTCCAGGTCTTCCTCGCCGACCCCCAGGGCTGGAAGGCGCCCAAGCCGCGGCCCGACGCCGAGGCGCTGCGCGACGGGGACGTCACCGTCGTCGTCCACGCGCCCTACGTGCTCAACGTGGCCACGACCAACAACCGGATCCGCATCCCCAGCCGCAAGCTGCTGGGTCAGCACGCGCAGGCGGCCGCCGCGGTCGGTGCGCTGGGGCTGGTCGTGCACGGCGGCCACGTGCTGGCGGACGACGACCCCGCCGTCGGGGTCGACAACTGGCGCAAGACGTTCTCCCGCCAGGCCGAGGCCGGCGGCTTCGCCGTGCCCCTGCTCATCGAGAACACCGCCGGCGGCGGCAACGCGATGGCCCGCGACCTCGACGCCCTCGCCCGGCTCTGGGAGGCCGTCGGCGAGTTCGGCGCCGGCTTCGTCCTGGACACCTGCCACGCCTGGGCAGCGGGGTGGGACCTGGAGACCGCGGTGGACGACGTCCGCGCCGTCACCGGCCGCATCGACGTCGTCCACCTCAACAACAGCCGCGACCCCGCCGGGTCCAGCCGGGACCGGCACGCGCCGCTGGTCGGCGGCGAGATCCCGACCGACCTGCTGCTGGCGGTGGCCCGGGCCGCCGACGCCCCGGTCGTGCTGGAGACCCCCGGCGACGCTGCCGCGCACGCCGAGGAGGTCGCGCTGGTCAGGTCGGCGATCGGCTGAGACGGCGGCGGGCGGCGCGCGGCGGCTGCAGCGTCAGGGCGTCGGGCGCGCGGTCCAGCACGCCGCCGGCCGGGTCGTCGACACCCGGCCAGGTCGCCCGGACGGCGTCGTGGTCCGGGCGCCAGATCTCGTGCACGACCAGCGCGACGAGCACCACCACCGCGGTGTCGCGGGCGAGGACGGTCATCCAGAACCACTCCTCGTCGATGCCGCGGTTGGCGCTGCCGAGGTACCAGAGCATCGTCCCGACCCACACCAGCACCTCGGACGCCTGCCACAGGAGCAGCGAGCGCCAGCGCGGCCGGGCCAGCACGGCCAGCGGGAGCAGCCACAGCGAGAACTGCGGGCTCCAGACCTTGTTGAGCAGCAGGAACCCGGCCACGAGCAGGAACGCCACCTGGGCCACCCGGGGCCGCACCGGGGCGGCGAGCGTGAGCCACGCGACGCCCAGCCCGTAGGCCAGCAGGACCGCGGCGACCACCGCGTTGAGCACCGACGGTGTCTGCCCCTCGGCGAGGGGGCCGTCGAAGGCCCGCCCGTCGGTCAGCGTGAGCACCAGGTCCCACAGCGTCTCGGGGTTGGCCGGCCGGCTGCGGCTGAAGGTGAAGAAGGTCGCCCAGTTGTCGAACGCCAGCAGCGCCACGGGCAGGTTCACCGCCAGCCAGGCGGCGACGGCCGCCCCCGCGGTGCGCAGCCACGGCCGCCAGGTGCCCGCCCGCAGGCACAGCAGCAGCAGCGCGCCCAACACCAGCAACGGATAGAACTTCGCCGCCACGGCGAGCCCGAGGAGCACGCCGGCCAGCACCTGCCGCTCCCGCGCCCAGGCCCACATGCCCAGCCCGGTGAGCGCGACGGCCAGCAGGTCCCAGTTGGTGAACGCGTGGACGAGCAGCAGGGGGGAGAGGGCGACCATCGCCGTGTCCCACGGCCGGCGGCCCGACAGCGCCAGCACGGTGCGGACGACGACGGAGGCCAGCAGGGCCAGCAGCAGGCAGGTGACCACGTAGTAGACCTGCACCTCGGGGAAGCCGGGCAGCAGGCCCTCGTCGCCGGAGACCCCGGCGTACGCCCGCGCCAGCGCCGCCGCGACGGCCATCAGCCCCCCGGTCAGCACCGGGTACTCGACGGCGGAGTCCAGGTAGGGGACCGAGCCGTCGTCGAGGCCGTGCACCCCGAACAGCGGGATCGCGTCGTTGTAGCAGAAGTGCGTGTACTGGACGCTCCCCGACCAGATCCCGTCGGAGCAGGGCACCTGCTTGGCCCAGGCGAGCGCGAGCACGACCGACGCGAACAGCAGGCAGACCCGCAGCGGCGTCCAGAACAGCGCCCGGCCGGTGACGGCGTGCCGGCCCCACGGGCCCCCCACCGCCTCGCTGGCCTGGGCGACGACGGGGTCGTCCCAGGTCGGGACCACCCGGTCCGGCCGCTCCGGCGGCGCGACGGTCGCCGGCCCCCGGAACGGCACGGACCCCTCGGCAGCGACGCTGTCCGAGGGGTCCGTGGGGTGCGGGGCGCCGGTCACGCCCCCAGTCTGCCGGGCGCCCGAGGGGTCAGCCGGTGCCGGCTTGCGGTTGCTGCTGACCGCCGCTGTTGTTGCCTCCGGCGCCGCCCGGCTGTCCGTTCCCGGGCGCCGTGGTGCCCCCGACCACCGGCGGGACGACCGGCGGGCTCGAGGACGTCGGCGGGGCCGACGAGGACGGCGTCGAGGGCGTCGTGGGCGTCACCGAGGTCTGCGGGGTGTCCACCTGCGTCTCCGGCGCCTGCTGGGTGCTGGTCGCCGGTGCCGACTGCGTGGCGGGCGCCTCCGTCGTCGGCGTCGCGGTCTGCGACGCCGGCGGGCCCTCCCGGTCGGCGTCGACGACCGGCTCGTCCGGCAGCGGCTCCTCCGGCGTCCCGGCCAGCGCGGCGTCCATGAACTGCTGCCAGATCGCCCCGGGCAGCCCGGCGCCGTAGATGATCGAGCCCGAGGCGGTGCGGATCGGCTCCCGGGCGTCGCTGCCCATCCACACGGCCGTGGACAGCGACGGGGTGTACCCGACCATCCAGGCGTCGGAGTTGTCCTCGGCGTTGAGCCCCTGGGTACCGGTCTTGCTGGCCACCGGGCGGTCGCCGTCGAGCGAGCGCCGCGAGTAGTCGGCGACGTCCTCCAGCGCGTAGGTGGTGTCGCTGGCGACCTCGGCGGGGATGACCTGCTCGCCCGGGTCGCCGCCGTACTCCAGCAGCACCGCCCCGGAGGTGTCGGTGACCCGGCCGACGAAGAACGGGCTGCGCTCCACACCGCCGGCGGCGAGGGTGGCGAAGCCGTGCGCCTGGTCGATCGGGCGCATCTCGTACTCGCCGATGCCGATCGCCGAGCCGGTGGACCCGTCGGCGTTGGCCAGCGTCGTCTGGCCGGCCAGGCCGCCGTCCTGCCACGTCTCGGGCAGGCCCGCGGCGGCCAGCGCCGTCGCCCGGACGTTCTCCGGACCGACCTCGTAGGCCAGGCCGTAGTACGTCGTGTTCAGCGACCGGGTCATCGCCTCCACCAGCGTGCAGTTCCCGCACGAGGCGCCGCCGGAGTTGCGCACCGGCGCGTCGCGGTCGGGGAAGGTCTGCGGCGAGGAGCCGTCGCGCCGGGACTCCACGCCGACGCCCTGCTGCAGCGCCGTGGCGAGCACGTAGGGCTTCATCGACGAGCCCGGCTGGCGCTGGGCCTGCGCGTAGTCGTTGCCGGTGCCGCTCGGCCCGCCGTAGTAGGCGCGGACGGCACCGGTGCGCGGGTCGATGGCCACCAGCGCCTGGCGCAGGTTCCCCGGCTCGCCCTGCATGACGTCGGCGATCGCGGCGAGCGCGGCGTCCTGCCGGGGCTTCTCGATGGTGGTGGTGATGCGCAGGCCACCGGCGAAGATCTGCTGGTCGGTGTAGCCCTTCGCGCGCAGCTCGTTGAGCGCCTGCTGCACGATCAGCCCCTCCGGGCCGTCGGGGATGCCGAGGTTGGAGCCGGTGCGCGGCAGCACGGGCGGGTACACCGCGGCGGCCCGCTGCTCGGTGGTGACCCAGTCCTCCTCGACCATCGCGTCGAGGACCCCCTCCCAGCGGGTCAGCGCGCCCTCCGGGTTCACCTCGGGGTCGTTGTTGGAGGGGTTGCGGATCAGGACGGCCAGGACGGCGCCCTGCTCGGCGGTCAGCTGGCTGGCCGGGACACCGAAGAAGGTGTTGGCCGCCGCCTCGATGCCGTAGGCCCCGCGGCCGAAGTAGATGGTGTTCAGGTAGTTCTCGAGGATCTCGTCCTTCGAGTACTCGTTGTCCAGCTTGATGGCCAGGAAGAGCTCCTGGAACTTCCGGCTGAACGTCTGCTCCGAGGTCAGGAAGGCGTTCTTGACGTACTGCTGGGTGATCGTCGACCCGCCCTGCGTCGACCCGCCCGAGACGTTGTTCCACGCCGCGCGGACGATGCCGGTGAACGAGATGCCGGGGTCGGAGTAGAAGTTGCGGTTCTCCGCCGCGAGGATCGCGTTGCGCGCCGGTTCCGAGACCTGGTCCAGCGAGACGTTGGTGCGGTTCTCGTCGCCGAGGCGGGCCATCTCCGTGGTGCCGTCGGCGTAGTACACGACCGTCGTCTGGGCGTTCTGCACGCTGCTCGGGTCGGGCACCTCGGTCGTCGCGTAGACCACGCCGACGAAGACGGCGAGCAGCACGAACATGCCCGCGACCAGGCCGGCGAGGATCTTCAGCCGGCGACGACGGCGCTGCTTCTTCGTGCGGGCCGGCTTGCCCCGGCGCCCACCGCTGCCGCCGCTGCTGCCCGTGCCGCCCCGACCGCCCGAGCCGGGTGGCCGACCGCCGCCGGAGCCACCGCCCGGTGGACGGCCGCCGCCACCCGACGAACCGGCGCGGGAGGCCGTCGTCCGGGCCCGGCCGTTCCCGCCGGGACGGGCGGGAGGTGGCCGGCGGACGGAGCCGGCCCCCGAGCCGACCGGTGACGTCTCGTCGTGGGAGGGCACGAGCGAGCCCCTTCCTGACTGTCGAGTGGGACGGGACGAGTTCGTCCCGCTACCCAGAGTGGCGTGTTCAGATGTGAGAGCGGGGGAGGACCCGCGGGAGCGCGACCAGCGTCACCGCAGGCGCCGTCCCTGGACGACGACGCGACCGGCGGGAGGGTGCTCCCGCGCGGCGCTACTCCGTCGCGGCCCGCCGGCTGCTGCGCCGCGGCCGGCGGTCGGGCAGTTCGTTGCCCAGGACGTACGAGCAGTCCAGGTGGTTCCAGCCGCAGGCGCGGCACACCTCGACCTCGTAGACGGAGAACTCCCCCTGCATGACGTCCATCCGCGCGAGCTCGGCGTGCGTCTTGGCCTGTCCGGAGACGTGGCCGAGCGCGTCGCCGTAGACGTAGCTCACCGTGGTCAGCCGGTGCCCGCGGCACACCGGACAGGGCTGCTCGGTGGGGTCGCCGTGGTACCGGGCCGCCCGCGTGAGGTACGGACTGGCGTCGCAGACGTCGTACAGGCTCGTGCGCCCGGCGTGCACGGCCGCGAGGACGGCTCGCCGCTGCAGCGAGTAGTCCACGACAGACCGTCGTCCGGGCACCGGGTCAGGGTACGCACCGCGGCCGGTGCGGGGGCGGCTCGGCGACCCGCCCGGGACCGGTGCACCGGGGCTCCCGGCGGCCGCGCGACCCGGGGCTGTGGCGACCGGCACGCCACTCCCGGGTGACCCACGCTTGCCGCGGAGTTCATCTGCCGATGTATCGTCTCGATACATCGACCGGCAGGGGGCGGAGGAGGCGGAGTGCTCGAGTTCGCCATCCTCGGCCTGCTGCAACAGTCGCCGATGCACGGATACGAGCTGCGCAAGCAGCTCGCCTCCGTGCTCGGCGGCCTGCGCAGCATCTCCTACGGCTCGCTGTACCCCGCGCTGAAGCGGCTCCACAAGGCCGGGCTCGTCACGACTGCCGAACCCGGTCCCGGGGAGCTGCTCCCGGCGGACGCACCTGCGCTCACCGGCCGCCGGGGCAAGGTGGTCTACACGATCACCGCGGAGGGCAAGGAGCGCTTCCAGGAACTGGTCAGCCAGGCCGGCCCGGAGGCGTACGACGACGGAGGCCACTTCGGCGTCCACCTCGCCTTCTTCCGGCACACCGCCGCGGACGTGCGGCTGCGGATCCTCGAGGGCCGCAGGCGCACGGTCGAACGCCAGCGGGAGGGTCTGCGGACCTCCCTGGCACGGACCCGCGAGCGGGTCGACCGCTACACGCTCGAGCTGCAGCGCCACGGGCTCGAGTCGGTGGACCGGGAGGTCCGCTGGCTGTCGGAGCTCATCGACAAGGAGCTCACCGACAGCGAGCCCACAGACAGAGAGCACCGGGACGCAGCGACCCGAGACGACGGTCGCACGCACTGACCCGGTGCAAGGGGCGGGTTCCCGCCCCGCACACGACGGACCTGCGGGTCCAACGGAGAGAGGAAGCCCATGGGAGCCGTCAAGGTCGCCATCGTCGGCGTCGGCAACTGCGCCGCGTCGCTGGTGCAGGGCGTGCACTACTACCGGGACGCCGACGAGAACGCCTCGGTCCCCGGCCTGATGCACGTCCGTTTCGGTGAGTACCACGTGTCCGACGTGGAGTTCGTCGCCGCGTTCGACGTCGACGCGAAGAAGGTCGGCCGCGACCTCTCCGAGGCCATCGTCGCCAGCGAGAACAACACCATCAAGATCTGCGACGTGCCGCCGCTCGGCGTCCCCGTCCAGCGCGGCACGACCCTCGACGGCCTCGGGAAGTACTACCGAGAGACCATCGAGGAGTCCGACGAGCAGCCGGTCGACGTCGTCTCCGCCCTGCGCGAGTCCGGCGCCGACGTCCTCGTCTGCTACCTGCCGGTGGGCTCGCAGGAGGCCGCGGAGTTCTACGCGCAGGCCGCCCTCGACGCGGGCGTGGCGTTCGTCAACGCCCTGCCGGTCTTCATCGCGGGCACCAAGGAGTGGGCGGACAAGTTCACCGCCGCCGGGGTGCCGATCGTCGGTGACGACATCAAGAGCCAGGTCGGCGCGACCATCACCCACCGGGTGCTGGCCAAGCTGTTCGAGGACCGCGGCGTCCAGCTCGACCGCACCATGCAGCTGAACGTCGGCGGCAACATGGACTTCAAGAACATGCTCGAGCGCGAGCGCCTGGAGTCCAAGAAGATCTCCAAGACCCAGGCCGTCACCAGTCAGATCGACCGGGACATGGGCAAGGACAACGTCCACATCGGCCCCTCGGACCACGTGCCGTGGCTGAGCGACCGCAAGTGGGCCTACGTCCGCCTCGAGGGTCGCGCGTTCGGCGACGTCCCGCTGAGCCTGGAGTACAAGCTCGAGGTCTGGGACTCCCCGAACTCGGCCGGCATCATCATCGACGCCGTCCGCGCCGCGAAGATCGCCAAGGACCGCGGCATCGGCGGCCCGATCCTCTCGGCGTCGTCCTACTTCATGAAGTCGCCGCCGGTGCAGTACGACGACAGCCAGGCGCGCGACGCCGTGGAGGCCTTCATCCGCGGCGACATCGAGCGCTGAGGTGACCGCCTGACGGCTCCGTCGCCGTCGGTCCGAAGGGCCCGTCCCCCGATCCCGGGGGGCGGGCCCTTCGCGTGTGCGCCCGCAGCCGGCCGCGCGCTGCCTAGGCTGACGGCATGCCGCCCCGCAGCCGTCCCCTGCTGTCCGCGGGACTGGCGCTGGCGCTGCTGGCAGGCTGCTCCGGCGACGACGAGCGCGAGCCGGGCGACGCGGTCACCGCGGCCGAGGCCGACGTCCTGGCCGCCCTCCTGGCCGCCAACGCCGACGAGGGGGGCGCCGACTTCGTCGTCACCGCGCCCTTCGGCGAGGACGCGCTGCTCACCCTGACCGGCGAGGTGGACTACGCCGACGCCGTCGGCCGCGCGCAGGCGGTCACCCGCCACGGCGGCGGGGCCCCCGAGGAGGCCCGCACCGTCTTCTTCACCGCGGACGAGGTGTGGTTCGGCGACGTGCCGGGGCTGGACGGGGCGCTGGCCGCCGCCGGGCTCCCGCCGGCCGCCTACGTGCGCCGCCCGGTTGCCGCCACCGGTGCCGACGCGAGCGCGCCGCTGACCGACGTCCTGGTGCGGCTGGTGCTGGACCTGTCCGCCCCGGAGGACGACGACCCCGGGGCGTTCCGGGACGGCGACCACACGTGGGAGGGCCAGCGCTCCATCGACGGCCGGCTCAGCACGGTGTACGCCTCCGCGGCGGGCTGGACGGTGGCCGTGGACAGCTCGACCGACCTGCTCGTGCAGTACGTGACGCCGCTGCCGGGCCTCGAGTCCCCGGTCACGGTCTCGCTGACCGACCACGGGCCCCGGGACATCGCCCCGCCCGCGGCGGAGGAGACGGCGGACGGCGTGGCCCACCCGGAGCTGCTGGGCGCCGTCGGCCTGTAGGGACCCGTTCCGGCCCCGGACATGCGGGAAGGGGCGGCCTCTTCCCCAGACCGCCCCTTCCCGGGGACCACGTTAACAGAGGACGCCGGCGGGCGCCTCCCTCAGTTCGCGGACGGATCCGCCGGGGCGGTCGACAGGACGGCGAGGCGGCCGGTCTGGCGGCCCATCACGCGCCGCCACAGCTCCGGGCCGGCCAGGTCGCTCAGCACGTCGGCGGCCGATCCCGGCACGCAGGCCCACGCGCCCTCGGCGACCTCGTCGGCCAGCTGACCGGGCGACCAGCCCGCGTAGCCGGCGAACACCCGCAGCCCGGTCACGAGCTCCTCGAGCTCGACCGGGTCGGCGTCCAGGTCGACCAGGCACACCTCGTCGGCCACGCGGCGCAGCCCGCTGTCCTCGTCCAGCGGACCCCGCGGGCTGGTGGCCAGGCACAGCGCGGTGTCGGTCTCGCAGGGACCACCGACGTGGAAGACCCCGGGGTCGACGGCGAGCTCGCACCACCCGGGCAGGACGTCGCGGATCTCGACCTGGCTGGGCCGGCCCAGCACGACGCCCAGCGTGCCGGTGTCGTTGTGGTCGAGCACGTAGACCACGGTGCCGGCGAACGTCGGGTCGGTCAGCGAGGGCATCGCCACCAGCAGGGACCCGGGCCGGACGTCCTCGACAGCGCCCGTCGACAGCGACGGCACCGCATCGGGACGGCGTCGCCCGGTGGCGGGCCGCGCGGGCGGTCCGGAGTCGGGATCGGGCAGGGAACTCATCGGTACCAGTGTGCCCCACCCGCGCCCCGGGTGACCTCCCGAGTCGCGTTGCCGGGCGCTCCCGGCCCGGCGGTCACTCGGCGGTACCGGCGCCGACCTAGGGTGACCGCGTGCAGCAGGCGCCGCGCCGGGTCCGGCAGCTGTTCGACCGCCCGGACTTCCGCCGGCTGCTGACCACCCGGCTGCTCTCCCAGGCCGGGGACGGCGTCTTCCAGGCCGCGCTCGCCGGCACGGTGCTGTTCAACCCGCAGCGGGCCGCCGATCCCGCCGACGTCGCCGCCGGGTTCGCCGTGCTCCTGCTGCCGTACTCGCTGGTGGGGCCGTTCGCCGGGGTCCTGCTGGACCGGTGGAGCCGCCGCCAGGTCCTGGTGCTGGCCAACCTGGTGCGCGGCGTGCTGGTCCTCGGGGTGGCGTCGCTGATCGCGGCCGGGGTGTCCGGCGGCACCTTCTACGTCGCCGGCCTGCTCGTCTTCGCCGTCAACCGGTTCCTGCTCGCCGCGCTGTCGGCCGGCCTGCCGCACACCGTGGACGAACGCGCCCTCGTCCCCGCCAACGCCTTCTCCACGACGGCGGGCACCGCGGCCTCGGTCGTCGGGGGTGGCGTGGCGGTGGGCATCGCCTCCCTGGCCGGGTCCGGCGACGCGGCGTACGCGGTCGTGGCGGCGTCCGCCGCCGTCCCCTACGCCGTGGCGTCCGCGGTGGCCGCCGGGTTCACCCGGGGCCACCTCGGTCCCGACTCCGGGACCGCGACCGCGCGGCTGGCGGCCGGGGACGTGCTCCGCGGCATGGTCGACGGCGCCCGCCACGTGGCCGCGATCCCGCCAGCGGCGGCCGCGCTGGCCGCGATCGCGGTGCACCGGGTCTGCTTCGGCTTCCTGACGCTGATGACGCTGCTGCTGTACCGCAACACGTTCGAGGCCTGGGGCCCGCTGCTGCCGATCGGCCTGGCCGGCGTGGGACAGGTGCTGACCGCCGGTGCCGTCGGGGCGCTGCTGGCCGCCGTGGTCACCCCGCGGGCGGTGCGCCGCATCGGCGCGCAGCGCTGGTCGGCGCTGCTGCTGGCCGCCGGCGGCGTGGGGCAGGTGGCGTTCGGGCTCCCCTTCGTCCCGCCCACCGCCGTCGCGGGGGGCTTCGTGCTCGGCTTCGTCGGCCAGGGCGTGAAGATCTGCGTGGACTCCACGCTGCAGGAGACGGTCGACGACACCCACCGGGGCCGGGTCTTCTCGGTCTACGACACGGTGTTCAACACGACCTTCGTGGCCGCGGTCGTGGCCGCTGCGTCCCTGCTGCCGTCGTCGGGCGTCTCGGCCGGCGTCGTCCTCGGCATCGGCGCCGCCTACCTCGTCGCCGCCGTCGCCTACGCGGAGTCGGCCCGGCGAGGTCTCCTGCGCGCCCGCACCCCGGTCGGGTGAGCGCGGCGGCCCGCGCTCAGGGGGTGCGCGCGGCCCACCAGCGGAGGAGCTCGGCCTCGGCCTCGTCGCGGTCCAGCGGACCCCGCTCCAGCCGCAGCTCCTTGAGGTGCCGCCAGGCCTCGCCGACCTCGCGGCCGGGTCCGATGCCCAGGAGCTCCATGATCGCGTTGCCGTCGAGGTCCGGCCGCACCCGCGCGAGGTCCTCCGCGGCCGAAAGCTCCACGATCCGCTGCTCCAGCGACTCGTAGGTCGCCGCCAGCTGTGCCGCCCGCCGCTTGTTGCGGGTCGTGCAGTCCGAGCGCACCAGCGTGTGCAGGCGGGGCAGCAGGTCGCCGGCGTCGGTGACGTAGCGGCGGACGGCGGAGTCGGTCCACTCGCCCCGGCCGTAGCCGTGGAACCGCAGGTGCAGGAACGTCAGCCGGGCGACCGCCTCGACGACGTCCTTGGGGTAGCGCAGCGCCGTCAGCCGCTTGCGGACGAGCTTCGCGCCCACGACCTCGTGGTGGTGGAACGAGACCCGGCCCCGCTCCTCGTGCCGGCGGGTCGCCGGCTTGCCCAGGTCGTGCAGCAGCGCCGCCAGCCGCAGCACGAGGTCGGGGCTCTCCGCGCCGTCGTCCTCCGCCGCCAGCGCCCGCTCCCGGGCGATCGCCTGGTCCAGCACGGTCAGCGAGTGGGTGTAGACGTCCTTGTGCTGGTGGTGCTCGTCGATCTCCATCCGCAGCGCCGACAGCTCGGGGAGGACGACGTCGGCCAGGCCGGTGTCGACGAACAGCTCCAGCGCCGCCCGCGGCGAGTCCTGCAGCAGCGTCTTGGACAGCTCGGCCTGCACGCGCTCGGGCGTGATCCGCGCCAGCTGACCGGACATGTCGGTCATCGCCGCCACGACCTCGGGGTCGGGGGTGAGTCCCAGCTGGGCGACGAAGCGCACCGCCCGCAGCATCCGCAGCGGGTCGTCGGCGAAGGAGTCGACGGCGGTGCCGGGCGTGCGCAGCCGGCGGGCCAGCAGGTCGCCGAGGCCGCCGAAGGGGTCGGTCACCGTGCGGTCGGGCCCCAGTGAGACGGCCATCGCGTTGACGGTGAAGTCCCGGCGGGCGAGGTCGTCGGCCAGCGAGGAGCCCCAGGCGACCTCGGGGTTGCGGGACTCCCGGTCGTAGCGGTCGGCCCGGAAGGTGGTGATCTCGAAGCGGGCGCCGCGCACCTCGGCCCCGACGGTGCCGAAGGCGATGCCCTGGTTCCACGTGGAACCCGCCCACCCGCGCAGCAGCTCGAGCGTCTGCTCCGGCCGGGCGTCGGTGGTGACGTCGAGGTCACCGGGCACGCGCGGCCCGCCGGGGCCCGCGGCCAGCAGCGCGTCGCGCACCGAGCCCCCGACGAGGTGTGCCTGGAAGCCCGCCGCCGCGAACCGCTCCCCGAGCTCGCCGAGCACGGGTGAGACCTCGACCAGCTCCCGCACCGTCTGCTGGACGGCGGCGGGCACCTGCTCGGCGGCGGCACGACTCGGCGGGGTCACGGACACGACGAGCCAGGGTAGTGCGACCGCGCGCGCTACCCTCCTGGCATGGCTGGGACGGGCGGACGCGGACGCCCCGGCCGCCGGTTGCGCCGGGTCGACGAGACCTCCGCCGGGGGCCTGGTGGTCGCCGACGACGGGGTGACGGGCCCGCGGGCTGCCCTGATCGGGCGCACCGACCGCCGCGGACGGCTCCTCTGGTCCCTGCCGAAGGGCCACATCGAGGCGGGGGAGACCCCCGAGGACACCGCCGTCCGCGAGGTGGCCGAGGAGACCGGCATCATCGGCGAGGTCCTCGCCCCGCTGGGGATCATCGACTTCTGGTTCGTCGCCGACGGGCGGCGGGTGCACAAGACGGTGCACCACTTCCTGCTCCGTGCGGTCGGCGGAGCGCTGTCCGACGCCGACATCGAGGTCACCGAGGTCGCCTGGGTGCCGCTCGAGGAACTGAGCGACCGGCTGGCCTACGCCGACGAGCGGGCCCTGGTCGAGCGCGCGCCGGCGCTGCTCGCCGACACCGCGTGAGCCGCGGACCCGACACTCAGCACGGGCACGGCACCGGACGCGGGGGCAGCTGCCCCCGCCGCCGCTCGGCGCTGCGGCGGCTGCTCCTCACCGCACTCCTCGTCCTGCCGCTCCTGGCCGGCCTGGCCGGCCCCGCCGTCCTCCCCGCCGCCGCTGCCCCGGCCCAGGCCCCCGGCGACGACGGCAGCGCCGAGGAGGACCGCCCGGTCCGCATCGAGCTCGCCTCGACGAACCCCGCGACCGTGGCGCCCGGTGGCCCCATCACCCTGAGCGGCACCCTCACCAACACCGGCGAGGAGGTCCTCACCGGCCTCATCGTGCGGCTGCAGCGCGGCGAGCCGCTGCGCTCGCGCGCCGAGCTGGTCGCGGCCGACGCCGACCCGGACCCCGCGACCGACGTCGAGCCGCCCTTCCTGCCGATCGCGGGCACCCTCGCCGCCGGCGAGTCGCGGCCGTTCTCGTACACGATCACCACCGCCGACCTGCAGCTCGGCGAGGACGGCGTCTACCCGGTGCTGCTCAACCTCAACGGGGCCGGCGCCGACGGCGGGCTGCGGCGGGTGGGCGAGGTCGCCACCTACGTCGTCCAGATCGGCGGCCCGCCGGCCGGCCCGACCGGCGTCGCCTGGCTGTGGCCGCTGGTCGAGCCGACCCACCGCGACGGCACGGGCCGCTTCGTCGACGACGACCTGGCCGGCCTGGTCGCGTCCGGGGGCCGCCTGGACCGCGCGCTGGCCGCCGTCGAGCGCATCCCCGAGACCGCCCCCCCGGGTGGCCAGCCGCAGCCGGTCACCCGGGTCACGCTCGCGGTCGACCCGGCGCTGCTGGAGGGCCTGGCCCTCATGGCGGACGGGCCGTACGAGATCGCGGGCTCCGCCGAGCCGGGGGAGGGCACCGAGGCCGCCGCCGCCTTCCTCGAGCGGCTGCGCGCCGTGGCCGCCGTCCACCCCGTCGTCGTCCTGCCCTACGGCGACGTCGACGTGGACGCGCTGACCACCGCCGGGCTGGCCGAGGTGGTCGCGCGGAGCCTCCCGGGCACCGGGACCGCCGCCGCCGTGCCGGCGCTGCCCGAGGAGGGCGGCCCGCCGGTCGACCAGCGCGGCGCCGGTGTCCGGATCGTGCGCGAGGTCCTGCGGGTCGAGCAGCCGCGCGCGGACCTGGTCTGGGCCGCCGACGGCAGCCTGCAGGGCCAGACGCTGGGGGTGCTGCGGGGCGGCGGGGTCTCCACCGTCGTGGTCAGCTCCACCGGCCTGGCCGAGGGCGGGACAGCGGTGGGCCTCGGCACCGCCGGCGCCGCCGCCCGCACCCCGCTGGCCGAGGGGACGACGGGCCTGGTCGCCGACGCCGGCCTCAGCACGCTGGCCGGCGCCGCCACGGCCGGCCCGGGCGGGGCGGGGACCGCCCGGCAGCGCTACGTCGCCGAGCTGGCCCTGCTGACCCGCCAGCCGGGCGGGGACCCCTTGGCACCGCGCACCGTGCTGGTCGCGCCCGACCGGCAGCTCGACGTCGACCCCGACGGCATGGCGGCGATGCTAGCGGCCACCGCTGAGGTCCCGGGGCTGCGCACGGCCGGCCTGGACGAGCTGCTGGCCGGACCGGTGGCCGACGCCGGCGGGCTGGTCCCGCCGGCGGACCCCGCGGCGCTCGACGCGGCGGTCCTGGCCGACGTGCAGGCCGCCGTCGGCGTCCGCGACGACGTCGCGGGGGCCGTGGTCGGGGACGCCTCGGCGGCGCTGGCGCCCTATGACGCGGCCGCGGCGCGCGCCACCTCGGTGGCCTGGCGCGACGACCCCCAGGGCGCGCAGCGGGCCGCGGCCGACCTGCGGGAGACGCTGGACGGCGTGCTGGACGAGGTCACGCTGCTCTCGCCGGCCGACGGCACGTACAGCCTGGCCTCGAGCGACGCGCCGCTGGTCCTGACCGTGCGCAACGACCTGCCCTTCGCCGTCCAGGTCCGGCTGCAGGTGCGCGCCCGGGGCGGCGTGGGCCTCACGGTGGCCGACATCGGCGTCCAGCAGCTCGCCCCGCTGGAGCGCACCACCCTCCAGGTGCCCGCCGAGGTGAGCCAGTCCGGCCGCTTCAGCGTGACCGCCCGTCTGACCACCCCGGACGGCGGCGCGCTGGGCAGCCCGGTCGAGCTGCAGGTGACCAGCACCGCCTACGGCGCCATCTCCCTGGCGATCACCATCGGCGCCGCGGCGCTGCTGGGCCTGCTCTTCCTCCGGCGGCTGGTCCTCTTCCTGCTCCGCCGCCGCTCCGGCACCGGCCGCGACGGCGAGCACGAGCTGCCCACGGCGGCCCCCGAGGGCGCGTCGGTCCCGCTGCCGCCCACGCGGAGCCCGGTGTGACCGGCGAGCCCCCGGTCGGCGAGCGCGACCGGCTGCCGCTGCCCCCCGTCCCGCCGTCGGCGCCCCGGCGGCCGGCCACGGACGCCGGGCGGCCGCGGTCGCGGTCCACGCCCCTGCCGCCACCGCCCTATCCCGTGGTGCCCGACCCCGCCGACGGCACGGGCATGCGCCCGCCGGTGTCGGCCCCGCTACGGCCCGTGCCGCCGCCTGTGGAGCGCCGGGACCGTCCCGTGCGGCCCGACCGGCCGCTGCCCCCGGTGCCACCGCCGCGTGCGCGGTTCGTCCCCGGCCCCGACGACACCCAGCTCATCCCGGTGCTGCCGGCCGTGCCGCAGCGGGTCGACGAGACCGAGGAGGAGGTCGAGGCCCGCGAGGGCGCCCCCGGCGCCAGCCGCGGCATCCTCCGCGCCGCCGGCACCATGGCGGTGGCCACGCTGGTCTCCCGGGTCACCGGCCTGCTGCGGACGATGGTGCTGGCCGCCGCGCTCGGCGTCGGGCTGGTCAACGACGCCTACAACACCGCCAACACGCTGCCCAACATCGTCTACGAGCTGCTGCTGGGCGGCGTGCTGACGTCGGTCATCGTGCCGCTGTTCGTGCACGCCCAGGAGCGCGACCGCGACGGCGGCGTCGCCTACGTCCAGCGGCTGTCCACGGTCGCCGTCGTGGGGCTGACCGTCGTGACGCTGCTGGCGGTGCTCGCCGCTCCGCTGCTCACCTCGCTCTACGGCATCTCCGGCGACCCCGAGCAGGTGCGGCTGGCCAACTGGCTGGCCCGGATCCTCCTGCTGGAGATCGTCTTCTACGGCATCGGCGCGCTCGCCCAGGCGGTGCTGAACTCCCGCGGGGTCTTCGGGCCCCCCGCCTGGGCCCCGGTGCTGAACAACGTGGTCGTCATCGCCACCGGGGTCGTGTTCATGACCGTCGCCGACGGCGCGGTCGAGCCGGAGACGATCAGCAGCGGCCTGGTGTGGCTGCTCGGCGGCGGCACGACTCTCGGGATCGCGGTGCAGGCCCTCGTGCTGATCCCCCTGCTGCGGCGGGCCGGGGTGCCGCTGCGCCCGCGCTGGAGCCTGCGGCAGACCGGCCTGCGGGAGGCCGGCTCGCTCGGGCTCTGGGTGATCGCCTACTCCGCGGTCAGCGCGATCGGCGTCGCCGTGGCCACCCGGATCGCCAACGCCGCCGGCCGCGAGGGCGGCCTGGGCTCCAGCGCCTTCGCCATCTCCAGCCTGCTGTTCCAGATGCCCTACGGGATCATCGGCGTCGCGCTGCTGACCGCGCTGGTCCCGCGGATGAGCCGGGCCGCGGCCCGCGACGACGTCGACGGCGTCGTGCGGGACCTGTCGCTGGGCACCCGCCTGTCGGCCCTGGGCCTGCTGCCGGTCACCGCCGCCCTCACCGTGCTCGGGCCGCCGCTGGCGACGGTCGCCTTCGCGCGCGGCAACACCAGCGTCGACGAGGCGAACGCCATCGGCGTCGCCCTGGCGATCGGGGCCTTCGGGCTGCTGCCGATGGCCGTCACCCTGCTGCAGCTGCGCGTCTTCTACGCCATGAAGGACGCCCGGACGCCGACCCTGATCCAGATCGGCATGGTCGCCGTCCGGGTGCCGCTCCTGTTCCTGGTGCCGGCGGTGGTGGACGCCGACCGCGTCGTCGCCGGGCTGATGCTCGTCACCAGCGTCACCTACGTCGCCGGCTGGGTCCTCGGGCACGTGGCGCTGACCCGACGCCTGGGGGGTCTGGACAACCGCTCGACCCTGGTCCCGGTACTGCGCGTGACCGTCGCGTCGCTGGGGGCTGCCCTGGTCGGCTGGGGAGTCACGATTGTGTCTCGGGACGCGCTCGGCAGCTCGGTCGCGGGTTCGCTCGGCACCCTGCTCATCGGTACCGTGGTCATCGGAGTCGCAGCCATCGGCGGCATGCTGCTCGCCCGGGTACCCGAGGTGACCGGACCGCTCGCCGCGGTCCTGGCCCGTCGGGGACGCGGGTGACCGGCGGCGGGGTGCCGCGACGCCCGCAGCGGAGCGTGTGCGCCGCAGGGGACGAGTGGACGGAGGGGCTGCGGCGATGACGTCCACCGTCACCGGTCTGCCCGATCGGTACCGCCCCCTCGACGAGGTCGGGCCGGAGGAGGTCACCGCCACCGGGGTCATCCGCTGCTGGCGGGCCAAGGACCGGGTGCTCAACCGCGACGTCGCCATCCGCGTGCACACCCCCGGCGGCCCGGCCGCGCGGGCCTGGATCGGCCGCGCGCTCACCGCCGGCGGGCTCGCCACGCCCGCGCTGGCGATGGTCTACGACGCCGCGGAGGGCAGCGGGAACACCGCGGTCCCCGGCGGCGCCGCCTACGTCGTCAACGAGTGGATCGAGGGCCGCACGCTCGCCGAGCGGCTCGCCGAGGGCCCCATGCCCGAGCGTGAGGCACGCACCGTGCTGCGCCGGCTGGCCGAGGGCGTCGCCGAGGCGCACCGGGTCGGCCTGGCCGTCGGGGGCATCGGCCCGGAGACCGTCGTGCTGCGGCCCAACGGCCTCGTGGGCCTGCGCGCGGTCCCCGCCGCCTCCGGGACCATGCAGGGCGACATCGCCGCCCTGGGCGCCCTGCTGGAGTTCTGCCTGACCGCCCGGCAGGCGGGGCGGCCCGGCCCCGACGGCCAGCCGGCCCGGCCGCCGGTCATCGCCCAGCCCGACCTCGCCGCGCTCGTCCGCCGCGCCCGCTCCACCGAGCCCGGTGCCGGGCTGTCCAGCGCCGCCGCCATGGCCGCGCTGCTGGCCCAGCCGCCCCGGCCCAGCCAGACCGCCCATCTGGTGCGCGACCCCGACGAGAGCGACAGCGGCTGGCTGCGCCGGCTGCGGGAGCGGCGCGAGGACGACGACCTGCACGACGACGGGAGCGACGTCCCGCAGCGCCTCGGCATCGGCGGGCTGCCCCCGGCACCGGCCGCGCGGCCCGAGGACGACCTCCACCTCGACACCGCTTTCGACGACGACGACGACGACGAGTACGTCGACGACGGGCCGGAGGCGGCAGCGGACGGCGAGCGGCCCGCCCGGCGCAAGCTGCTCGTCGTCGGGCTCCCGCTGGTGGCCCTGGTCGTCGTCGTCCTGCTGGCCTGGTGGTTCGGCAGCAACGTGCTCTCCGTCGCCGACTCGGTCGACACCCCCGAGGGCTCGACGCCGCCGTCGTCCTCCGCACCGCAGGACCCGTCCGGCGAGGCCACGCCGCCCCCGGCGGAGGTCCCGGCCGCCGCGATCACCGGCGCCACCCTGTTCAACCCCCAGGACAGCGACCCGGAGAACGAGGGCGACGTCCCCCTCACCTTCGACGGCGACCCCGCCACCGCGTGGTCGACGGTCACCTACCGCGGCTCCGCCGACTTCGCCGGCCTCAAGGACGGCGTCGGCATCGTCTACGACCTCGGTGCCGACCAGGCGCTCGCCGCCGTCACGGTCACCTCGAACACCCCCGGGGCGACCATGGAGGTCCGCGTGGGCGGCGGGCCGGGCACCGACATCGCCGCGTGGACCGTGGCGGCGTCGGGCACCGTGGAGGGCGCCACCGAGCTGGCGTTCGACGAGCCCGTCACCACCCGCTACCTGCTCGTGTGGGTCACCGGCCTGACCGAGGGCGAGGGCGGCTTCTCCGCCGACATCGCCGAGGTCGAGCTCCGCCCCGCCGGCTGAGCCGCCCCTCGCCCGTCGTGGGGACGCGGGCACCGGCGGAGGCACCCGGGGGAATGCGCGCCCTACGATCCGGGTTGTGCCGCCCGTGACGAACGACCACCAGCCCACCCCCGGCCCCGCGGTGACCTCCGAGGTGCAGAACCCGGTGATCCCGCCGGCGGAGCACGACGGTGTCCGCGACCTGATCATCATCGGGTCGGGTCCGGCGGGCTACACGGCGGCGATCTACGCCGCCCGCGCCAACCTGCACCCGCTGGTCTTCGAGGGCTCGCAGTTCGGCGGCGCCCTGATGACCACCACCGAGGTGGAGAACTTCCCCGGCTTCGCCGAGGGCGTACAGGGTCCGCAGCTGATGGACGACATGCGCACCCAGGCCGAGCGCTTCGGCGCCGAGCTCGTCGCCCGCGACGTCACCCGCGTCGACCTCACCGTCGACCCGAAGATCGTCGAGGTCGGTGACGAGGTGCACCGCGCGCACGCGGTCATCGTCGCCACCGGCTCCAAGTACCGTTACCTGGGCCTGGACAACGAGGCCCGACTGCTCGGCCGCGGCGTCTCGGCCTGTGCCACCTGTGACGGGTTCTTCTTCCGCGACCAGGACATCGTCGTGGTCGGCGGCGGTGACTCGGCGATGGAGGAGGCCACGTTCCTCACCCGCTTCGCCAAGAGCGTGACCGTCGTCCACCGGCGGGAGGAGCTGCGGGCGTCGAAGATCATGGTCAAGCGCGCCCAGGACAACGAGAAGATCCGCTGGGCGCTGGGCAAGCAGGTCGCCGACGTGCTGGGCGAGGACACCGTGTCCGGGGTGCGGCTGGTCGACGTGAACAGCGGCGCCACCGAGGAGATGCCGGTCGCCGGGATGTTCGTCGCGATCGGCCACGACCCGCGCAGCGAGATGTTCGCCGGCCAGCTCAAGCTGGACGACGAGGGCTACGTGCAGGTCGAGCACCCGACGACCCGCACGAACATCGACGGCGTCTTCGCCTGCGGCGACGTGGTCGACCACATCTACCGCCAGGCCATCACCTCGGCCGGCACCGGGGCCGCGGCCGCGATCGACGCCGAGCGCTGGCTCGCCGAGACCTTCGACGAGCGCTGAGGGAGGACCCTCCTGCTCCCACCGCTCACGGCGGGCCCGGCAGGAGGGCCGTCCCACCGGGCATAACGCCCCGGTCCCGGGGGTTGTCCACCCCGGAGCCCCAGACTCCACGACAGACCACAGAGGGAGAACGACCATGGCAGGCAACACCGTGACGGTGACCGACGCGAGCTTCGCCGACGAGGTGCTGGGCAGCGACAAGCCCGTGCTCGTCGACTTCTGGGCGGAGTGGTGCGGGCCGTGCAAGATGGTCGCCCCGGTGCTCGAGGAGATCGCGGCCGAGCACGGCGACAAGCTCACCATCGCCAAGCTCAACATCGACGAGAACCCGCAGATCGCCCGTGACTACCAGGTCATGTCGATCCCGACGATGACCGTCTTCCAGGGCGGCAAGCCGGTGAAGAGCATCATCGGCGCCAAGCCCAAGGGCGCGATCCTCTCGGACCTCTCCGACTACATCTGAGTCCCCCGCCCCCGAGGGGCCGCGGACGCAGCGTGACCCAGGGCCCACCCGGCCACCCGGCCGGGTGGGCCCTGGCGCGTCCGGGTGCCGGACACGGGCCCCCCGACGGGCCGACGCCGACCCCGGGGACGACAATCGACCCACGATGGCGAGCAACGACGGCATGTACCCCCTCCGACCCGGGGACCGCGGCGCGGCCGTGGCCGACGTCCAGGCGGCGCTGCGCAGTCTCGGTCTGCTGCAGCCGCCCACGGGCGACGACGGGGACGCGGCCTACGACCAGGCCACCGAGCTCGCCGTCCGCCACTTCCAGCAGGTCCGCGGGCTCAGCGTCGACGGTCACGTCGGCGAGGAGACCTACCGCGCGCTGTCGGAGGCCCGCTGGTCCCTCGGCGACCGGCTGCTGCACCACGACCCCGAGCGCCCCATGCGCGGTGACGACGTCACCAACCTGCAGGAGCGGCTGCTCGAGCTCGGCTACGACGCCGGCCGCGCCGACGGCATCCTCGGCCCGGAGACCGAGGCGGGCCTGCGCGCCTTCCAGCGCGACTACGGGCTGACCGCCGACGGCACCTGCGGGCCGGCCACGCTGCGGGCCCTGCGGCAGCTGGGCCGCAAGGTCACCGGCGGCCGCCCGCAGCTGCTGCGGCAGAGCGCCTCGATGGTGGAGAGCGGACCGCACCTCATCGGCCGGCGGATCGTCATCGACCCCGGGCACGGCGGGTCGGACCCCGGCTTCACCGCGGGCGAGACCACCGAGGCCGACCTGGTCCTCGACCTCGCGTCGCGCATCGAGGGCCGGCTGGCCGCCGCCGGCGCCACGGTCTACCTCACCCGTGGCCGGGGGCAGAACCCGACGGCGGCCGAGCGGACCGCCTTCGCCAACGACGCCCGCGCCGACCTGTTCCTCGCCCTGCACACCGACGCCCACGGATCCGAGCACGCCCGTGGGGTGGCGAGCTACTACTACGGCACCGGGTCCGGGGCGTCGTCCACGGTGGGGGAGCAGTTCGCCCACCTGGTGCGCCGCGAGATCGTGGCCCGGACCGGCCTGATGGACCTCGGCGGCTACCCCAAGACCTGGGACCTGCTGCGGATGACCCGGATGCCGGCCGTGCGGCTGGACTGCGGCTACCTCTCGCACCCCGTGGACCGCCTGCTGCTGCTCGACGCCCGGCTGCGCGGCACGGTCGCCTCCGCCGTCCTCGCGGCCGTCCAGCGGCTGTTCCTGCCCGCCGAGGCCGACCCGCCCACCGGCACGTTCGTCCTGCCCGCCCGGGGCTGAGCCCCCTGGGCCCCGGCCGTGGGTGCCGGCCGGCGGAGGACACTGGGACGGGTGTGACGGGTCCGTCACGGCTCTCCGACGTGTCGGACAACCCGGTGGAGTCGCCTCCCTACACTCGACGGGTGGCCACTCTCCCGCCCGGTGTGCCCCCGGGCCCCGGCGCGAACGCGCACCCCCACCAGGTCGTCCCCCGCCACCCGCGGCTGGACCCCCTCGCCGACCGGTACGCGGCACGCACGCACGGCATGAAGACCTCGGAGATCCGGGCGCTCTTCTCCGTCGTCAGCCGGCCCGAGGTCGTCTCGCTGGCCGGCGGCATGCCCGCCGTCACGGCGCTGCCGCTGGACGCCGTCGGCTCGATGATCGGCGACCTGGTCAGCGGCATGGGCGCGCAGACCCTCCAGTACGGCTCCGGGCAGGGCGACCCGCGGCTGCGGGAGCGCATCTGCGACGTGATGGCGCTGGAGGGCATCACCGACGCCTCCCCGAGCGAGGTCGTGGTGACCGTGGGCTCCCAGCAGGGGCTGGACCTGGTCACCCGCGTCTTCTGCGACCCCGGTGACGTCGTCCTCGCCGAGGGCCCGTCCTACGTCGGCGCGCTCGGCGTCTTCCAGGCCGCGCAGGCCCGCGTCCGGCACGTGCCGATGGACGACGACGGGCTCATCCCCGAGGCGCTGGAGCAGGCGCTGCTCGAGTGCCGCGCCGCCGGCGACCGGGTGAAGTTCCTCTACACGGTGCCCAACTACCACAACCCGGCCGGCGTGACGCTCTCCGAGCCGCGCCGCCAGGCGGTCATGGACATCGCCGACCGGTACGACCTGCTCGTCGTGGAGGACAACCCCTACGGCCTGCTCGGCTTCGACCGCGAGCCCATGCGGGCCCTGCGTGCCCGCAACGCCGCACGGGTGGTGTACCTCGGCTCGTTCTCCAAGACGTTCTCGCCGGGCCTGCGGGTCGGTTGGGTGCTCGCCCCGCTCGCCGTCCGCGAGAAGCTCGTGCTGGCCACCGAGGCGCAGGTGCTCTGCCCGCCGTCGCTGACCCAGTACGCCGTCGCCCGGTACCTGGACACCCAGCCGTGGCGCGAGCAGATCAAGCTGTTCACCGAGCTCTACCGCGAGCGCCGGGACGCGTGCCTGGAGTCGCTCGAGGCGATGATGCCGGCCGGCACCACGTGGACCCACCCCGAGGGCGGCTTCTACGTGTGGCTCAAGCTGCCCGACGGGCTGGACAGCAAGCTCATGCAGCCCCGCGCGGTGAACGCGCACGTCGCGTACGTGCCGGGGATCGGGTTCTACGCCGACGGCGGTGGCCGCGAGTACATGCGGCTGTCCTACTGCTACCCCGAGCCGGACCAGATCCGCGAGGGCGTGCGCCGCCTGGCCCGCGTCATCGAGGCCGAGCTGGACCTGCACTCCACCTTCGACTCCGTGGACACCGGCACCTTCCGCGCCGTGTCCGCGCCCACCCCAGGGCACGAGGCCGACCACGAGGCGGGGAACATCGTCGGCCCGGCCAACGGCAACCGCTTCGAGGACGGACGAGCATGACCGAGCCCGTTGCACCCCCGGCCGCGGACGCCGTCCCGGCCGCCGACCCGCTGCGCGTCGTCGTCCTCGCCGGCGGCCTGACGTTCGAGCGCGAGGTCAGCCTCTCCTCCGGGACGCAGGTCGCCGAGGAGCTGACCCGCGCCGGCGTCGACGCCGAGCTGCGCGACGCCGACGCCGAGCTGCTGCCCGGCCTGGCCGCCGCTCCCGCCGACGCGGTCTTCATCGCCCTGCACGGCGCCACCGGCGAGGACGGCTCGCTGCGGGCGGTCCTCGACCTGGCCGGCGTCCCCTACGTCGGCTCCCCGGCCGCGGCCTGCCGGCTGGCCTGGGACAAGCCGGCGGCCAAGTCGGTCGTGCGCTCCGCGGGCGGGACGACGCCGGACTGGGTGGCCCTGCCGCACAGCACCTTCCGCGAGCTCGGCGCCGGCGCGGTCCTGGACCTGATCGTCGCGCGGCTGGGCCTGCCGCTCATGGTCAAGCCCGCCTCCGGCGGCTCGGCCCTGGGCGTGCAGAAGGTCACCCGCGTCGAGGACCTCCCCGCCGCCATGGTCAGCTGCTTCGCCTACGGCGACACCGTCATGGTCGAGCGGTTCGTCGAGGGCACCGAGCTGGCGATCTCCGTCGTCGACCTGGGGGACGGCCCGCAGGCGCTGCCCGCGGTCGAGCTGGCCCCCGAGTCCGGCGTCTTCGACTACACCGCGCGGTACACGCCCGGTCTCACCGAGTACCACACCCCGGCCCGCATCCCGGACGACGTCGCGCAGCGGGCGGCCGAGCTCGCCGTGACGGTGCACCGGGAGCTCGGGCTGGCCGACCTGTCCCGGACCGACGCCATCGTCGACGCCGAGGGCGCGGTGCACTTCCTCGAGGTGAACGTCTCCCCGGGGCTCACCGAGACCTCGATGTTCCCCATGGCCGTCGAGGCGGCCGGTCACGACCTCGGCGAGCTGATGGCCACGCTGCTGACCCGCCGGGCGCAGACCGCACGATGACCCATCCGGCCCCGGGGATTCCGCAGTGACGGAATCCCCGGGGTTCCGAGGGGTGGTGGCTCAGGAGTCAGCTCGGCGGCCCGTGATGTCCGGGGCCATCTGACCGATGATGCGCTGCAGGTCGTCGACCGAGCCGAACTCGACGACGATGCGGCCCTTGGCCCGGCCGATCTGGATCTTGACCTTGGTCTCGAACGCGTCCGACAGCCGGCCGGCGAGGTCCTCCACACCCGGCGCGACGATGCGGCGGGTCCGCCGGGTCGCAGCCGGCTGCTCGGCGGCGGCCATGGCGACCGCCTCCTCGGTGGCGCGCACCGACATCCCCTCGGCCACGATCCGCGTCGCCAGCGCCTCCTGCGCCTCGGCGTCGGCGAGCCCGAGCAGGGCCCGGGCGTGCCCGGCCGAGATGACGCCGGCGGCGACGCGGGTCTGCACCTTCACCGGCAGCTTGAGCAGCCGGATCGTGTTGGTGACCTGCGAGCGGCTGCGGCCGATGCGCTGGGCCAGCTCCTCGTGCGTGGCGCCGAACTCCTCCAGCAGCTGCTGGTAGGCGGCTGCCTCCTCCAGCGGGTTGAGCTGGACGCGGTGGATGTTCTCCAGCAGGGCGTCGCGCAGCAGCGCGTCGTCCTCGGTGTCCCGGACGATGGCCGGCACGGTCTCGAGCTCCGCGGCCCGGGCGGCCCGCAGCCGCCGCTCGCCCATGATGAGCTCGTAGCCGGTCCGGCCGTCGTCCAGCGTGCGCTCGCGGACGACGATCGGCTGGAGCAGGCCGAACTCGCGCACCGAGTGGGTGAGCTCCTCCAGGGCCTCGTCGTCGAACACCTGGCGCGGCTGCTTGGGGTTGGGGACGACGTCCCCGACGGCGACCTCGCGCAGCTGGGCGCCGGGGACGCCGACGGTCTCCTCGACCTGCCGGGCGACGGTCTCGGCCACGCTGTCCGCGGCCTGCGCGGCCTTGGGCAGCAGGTGGACCGGGGAGATCTCCGTCGCGGGCCCGCCGGCGGCCGGCTCGTCGACGTCGGCCAGCGCGGGCTGCTCGACCGGCGGGGCACTGGTGGGGATGAGCGCCGCGAGGCCCCGGCCCAGGCCACCACGCTTGTTCATCGGGAGGACTCCTCGGGGGACGGGGCCGGGAGGACGGCCGCATCGGTGTCGGGGAAGGCGCGCGGCAGCAGCGGCGGGGGATAGGTCGCCCGCGCCCCGTTCGGTCGGCCGTCGGCCTGCGGGGTCATCGAGACGCCCCGCTCCGCCAGCTCGCGCGCGGCCTCGACGTAGCTGGTGGACCCGCGCGAGCCGGGGTCGTAGGTGAGCACCGACTGCCCGTAGCCCGGCGCCTCGCTGACACGCACGTTGCGGGGGATGACGGTGGTGAGGACGAGGTCCTTGAAGTGGTTGCGGACCTCGTCGGCGACCTGGTCGGCGAGCTTCGTGCGGCCGTCGTACATCGTCAGCAGGATGGTGCGCACGGAGATCCCCGGGTTGAGGTGCGCGCGGACCAGCTCGATGTTGTTGAGCAGCTGCCCCAGGCCCTCGAGCGCGTAGTACTCGCACTGGATGGGGATGAGCACCTCGTCGCCGGCCACGAGGGCGTTCAGGGTGAGCAACCCGAGCGACGGCGGGCAGTCCACCAGGACGTAGTCCGGTCGCTCGTTCTCGGGCAGGGCCTGCAGGTAGCCCTCGATCGCGCGGCGCAGCCGGTACTCCCGGGCGACGACGGAGACGAGCTCGATCTCGGCGCCGGCCAGGTCGATCGTGGCCGGCACGCAGCGCAGGTTCGGGCTGGCCGACGTCGGGTGGACGACCTGCGCAAGTTCCCGGTCGCCGACCAGGGCGTCGTAGATGGACGGCGTCCCGACGCTGTGCTCCACACCGAGGGCCGTGCTGGCGTTGCCCTGCGGGTCGAGGTCGATGACGAGCACCCGCAGCCCGTACAGCGCGAGGGCCACCCCCAGGTTCACCGTGGAGGTGGTCTTCCCGACGCCGCCCTTCTGGTTGGCGATGGTGATGACCCGGATGCGGCCGGGCCGGGGGAACGGGTCC
This sequence comes from Blastococcus sp. CPCC 205250, assembly GCF_019799925.1. GTDB lineage: Bacteria > Actinomycetota > Actinomycetes > Mycobacteriales > Geodermatophilaceae > Trujillonella. Next base: position 405,972 of record NZ_JABGCG010000002.1, read on the forward strand.
TGGTTGGCCGCATGCAGCACGCGGGTGGCCCGCAGGGCCTCCATCGCGATCGGGCTGTCGAACTCCTCGCCCGAGGCGGAGAACTGGGCCATGGCCGCCTGATCGGCGGCGAGACTGCTCCGCAGCCGCTGGCCCGGGTCACTCATCACGGGTCCTTCCTGCGTCCCGTTCCACGTGGAACACGCGCGTCCTCACGCAGCGCGTTCCACGTGGAACGGTGGGTCTCCGAGGAGCGACTCACCGTCGTCCACGCGTCATCACCACCACGGTAGTGGCAGCGTCTCCCCACTCCGCACCGACGGCCCGCGGGTGGACGTCCCGCATCCCGGCCGCCTCGAGCTCGGGGAGCATCCCCGCCAGGTCCTCCACTGCCCGGGCTCCGACGAGCGCGACCAGGCTGGCCCCGGGGCGCAGCAGCCCACGGCACCACGCGACGAGCCGGGGCAGGGGCGCCACCGCCCGCGCGGTCACGACGTCGACCGGACCGACGGCGGCGATGACCGACCGCTCCTCGGCGCGCCCGCGGACCACCCGCCAGGGACGGTCGAGCTCCGCCACGGCCTCGGTGAGGAAGTCGACCCGGCGGGCCATGGGCTCGACCAGCGTCAGCGCGAGGTCGGGGCGCGCGAGGCCCAGGGGGATGCCCGGGAGCCCGGCGCCGCTGCCGACGTCGACCACCCGGGACCCGGCGGGCACGGCCTCGGCGACCGCTGCGCTGTTGAGGACGTGCCGCTCCCACAGCCGCGGCACCTCGCGGGGCCCGATGAGGCCGCGGGTCACCCCGTCGTCGGCGAGCCGGGCCACGTAGGCCTCCGCCAGCACGAGCGCGTCCCCGAACACCGCCGCGGCGACCGCCGGCGCCGGTGGCGGGGATGCCGGTGACGGGGCTGCTGGTGACGGGGGGGCCGCAGGGCCGGGAGTGGCGGACGGGGCGGACCCCTCCGGCCGCTCGGCGCCCGACGTCATCGGTCCGCTCCCGCGCAGCGGTGCGCTCCTCGCTCGCCTCTCGCCGCGATGCTCACGCCGCTGCCCGCTCAGCGGTCGGGGAGGACCACGACCCGGCGGTTGGGCTCCTCGCCCTCCGACTCGCTGTGCACACCCGCCACGCCGGCCACCACGTCGTGCACGACCTTGCGCTCGAAGGGGTTCATCGGCGCCATGCGCTCGGGCTGGCGGCTCTGCGACACCCGGCCGGCGGTCTCCGCCGCCAGGGTCGTGAGGTCGGCCCGGCGCTTGGCCCGGTAGCCGCCGATGTCGAGCATCAGCCGGCTGCGCACGCCGGTGGACTGGGCGACGGCCAGCCGGGTCAGCTCCTGCAGCGCCTCGAGGACGGCGCCGTCGGACCCGACCAGGTCGTCGAGCTGGCCGCCGACGACGGCGACCGAGGCGCGGTCGCCCTCCACGTCGAGGTCGATGTCCCCGTCGACGTCGAGGATGTCGAGCAGCCGCTCGAGGTAGTCACCGGCGACGTCGCCCTCGCGGACCAGCAGGTCGTCGCCCGGGCCGTCGGCGTCGGTGCCGGCGTCGGCGTCCTCGACCAGCGAGTCGGCGTCGGCCGCGCCGGGGTCGGGCAGCTCGGGGTCGGTCGCGGGTGCTGCGGTGTCCGCAGCCGGGTTCGGGGCGCTCATGAGGGGTCTCCTCCTGTGGGTGCGGGCGGCCGGGGCGTCCCCGGTGGTCTGGTGTGGCGCCGGGCGGGCGGCGCCGGTCGTTCAGCGGCGCTTGCGCTTGCCGCGGTTCGCGGGGCTGCTACCGCCGGCGCCGGAGGCGCTGCTCCCGCCGGTCGACGGCGGTGCCATCCCGTTCGACCCGCCGGTCGTGCCACCGCTCACGCCGTTCGCCGTCGCGTCCGAGGCCGGGGCGGCCGGAGCGGGCGGGGTGGCAGGTCGGCCGCCCTTGGTGCGGACCGGCTTGGCGCCGGGCTTGGGCGCCAGCGCCTTGGGGTCGATGGCCGGCTTCTCGGCGGCCTTCTTCGCCAGCGCCGCGGGGGAGTTGGGCGGGGGCATCTTGCGCAGGATGTAGAACTGCTGGCCCAGCGTCCACAGGTTGTTGGTGAACCAGTACAGCAGCACGCCGATGGGGAAGAAGAAGCCCGTGACGAAGAGGCTGATCGGCATGCCGTAGAGCATCAGCTTCTGGATCATCGCGGCCTGGCCCTCGACCGGGCCGCTGCGGGCCATGATCTGCCGCTGGGTGTAGTACGTGGTGGCGCACATGATCACCATGAGCGTCAGCGCGACCGTGCGGATGCTGCCCCAGCTCACGCCGTCCAGCGCCAGGAGCGCCTCGGCCTTCTCGCCGGCCATGTTGAACGACGAGGAGATGGGCGCACCGAACAGCTCGGCCTTGGCGGCCTGGTCGGTGAGCGTGCCGTCCCAGCTGTAGAGGCCCTCGGCGCCGGGCCGCAGCCGGCGCAGCACGTGGAACAGCGAGAGGAAGATCGGGATCTGCGGCAGGATCGGCAGACAGCCGGCCAGCGGGTTGACCCCGCGCTCCTTCTGCAGCTTCATCATGGCCTCGCTGAAGCCCTGCCGGTCGGAGCCGTACTGCTTGCGCAGCTTCTGGATCTCCGGCTGGATCTCCTGCATCGCCCGCTGGCTCTTGACCTGCTTGATGAACAGGCGGAACAGCAGCACGCGGATCGTGACGACGAGCATCACGATCGACAGGGCCCAGGTGATCCCGCCGGCGGGATCGAGGAACGTGGAGAACAGTGCGTGCCACTGCTTCATCACCCACGCGATGGCGGTGTACAGCCAGTCAAGCAACGCGAGCCTCCTGCTGCGCAGACCGGCCGTCGGCCGGCGGGGACGTCGGGTCGCGTCGCGACCGGTCGGAGCCGGCGGCGGGCGCCGCACTCCCCGACGAGTAGTGGGGGCCGAGGGTTCCACCGGTGCCGCCACGCGGCGGCACCGGGTCGAACCCACCGGGGTGCCAGGGGGCGCACGTGAGCAGGCGGCGCAGCGCCAGCCAGCTGCCGCGGCCGGCGCCGTGCACCGCGATCGCCTCGGCGGCGTAGGCGCTGCAGGTCGGGGCGAAGCGGCACCGCGGCGGGAACGCCGGGCTGATCGCCCGGGAGTAGAAGCCGACGACGGCCAGCAGAGCCCGGGCGACCGGTCCCCGGCGGGGCGCGGTCATCGCGAGCGGACCCGCGTGCCGAGCACCCGGTCGAGGCCCGACACGAGGTCGGCCCGCAGCTGCGCGGACGTGGCCTCCGCGGCCTCCGGCCGCGCCCGCACCACCAGGTCGGCGGTGGCCGGCAGCCGGTGCAGCTCCTCGCGGACGACGGCGCGCAGCCGACGCGTCACGCGGTGTCGGACGACCGAGTTGCCCACGGCCTTGCCCACGACGAAGCCCGCCCGGGGGCCGGCCCCCTCGGGCGCGGGCCCCGGACGTTCGGGGAGGAGGTGGAGCACCATGGTCGGCCGCCCGGCACGTCGGCCCGACCGGACGACCGCGGTGAACTCCGGACGCCGGCGCAGGCGGGCCTGCGCGGGCAACACCTCAGGCGGAGAGGTTCTCGCGACCCTTGCGCCGACGGCCGGCGATGATCGCCCGGCCCGCGCGGGTGCGCATCCGCAGCCGGAAGCCGTGCGTCTTGGACCGACGGCGGTTGTTCGGCTGGAACGTGCGCTTGCTCACGGAGTACTCCCACTACACGACATCGGCGGTGCACACCCGCCGGTGGGCGGGCACGCGCGGGGGGACACCGGTGCGGCGGTTGCCGCTCCAGGCCCTCCCGGAAGCTGGTCGACCGGGGCGGTCCACGAGGCACGTCCGGCACGCAGGCGCGCCGAGGTGCCGCGGACGTGCCACGGACTCCGATCAGCATAACCGAGGGCGGCAACCAGCCGGAGGACCGGTCGCACCCCGACTCGTCATGGTCTCGCGGGCCCCCGCCCCCGTCACGGCGACGCGCCGCCGGCCCGTGTGCGACACGCCCGGCGACGCGCCGGGAGAGCGTCGGACCGTCATTGCTCCCCTGTGGACGGGGCTGTTAGCGTCGCCGTCGCTCCGGCCCGGTTCCCCCGGTCCGGCCGCACGGACCGGTCGACCGGTCCGTCGACCGCCCCACCCGTCCACCCACCCCTCTCCTCTGCCCCGACCAGCGGAAACGCCAGTCGCCGGATCGGCCCCGGGTACTCCGGTGGCCGTCCGCTGCCGGTCGTGCACAGCCTGTGGACACCGGTGTGGAACCGTTGTGTCCGGATGTCCACGACGCGGACCCGGGGCACGGTGGGTCTTCCGTCCGGACGTGGGACGCCGGAGCCCACGGCCGGTCGCGGGAGCGGCGGCCGGACGACTCAGCTGAGGAGGACACGGCCATGGCCGATGCCACGGTGGACCTGGCGACGGTCTGGGACCAGATCCGCGAGCGGCTGGCCGCCAGCCTGTCCCCGCAGCAGAACGCGATGCTCAACCTCACCCGCCCGCTGGGGCTGTTCGAGGACACCATGGTGCTTGCCGCGCCGAACGGGTTCACCCAGGCGGTGCTCGAGTCGCGCATGCGCCGGGTGCTGGCCGAGGCGCTGTCCGAGCAGCTCGGCCGCGACATCCGCGTCGCCGTCCAGCTCGAGGACGCCCCGGCCGAGAGCCCCCGCGAGCCCGAGCCCGAGGACCTGCCGACCCGGCGGCCCTGGTCGGCGGCCGAGGCGTCGCGCCTCGAGGAGGACCGGCAGACCCGCGACCGCGCGGACGACGGCCGCAGCGCGTTCGGCGTCCGCTCCGACGCGCCGCCGGCCTGGGAGCGCGAGCCCGCGGCGCCCCCGGCCGAGCTGCCGCCCGACCGCGCACCGGCCCGTCGCCGGCGGGCAGCCGAGCGCGACTGGGGCGGCGGTGACGAGCCCGCCGTCCTCCCCTTCGAGTTCGACGAGCCGGGGCCCGCCCCCGACGACGGCGACGAGGGTGGCGGGCGTGCGCGCCGGGCTGCCCGGGGCGGCGGCGAGGCCGTCTCCCTGTTCGGCGGCGACCGCCGGCCGGCCGGCTCGGACCCGGGGCTCAACCCCAAGTACGTCTTCGACAGTTTCGTCATCGGCAACAGCAACCGGTTCGCCCACGCGGCGGCGGTCGCGGTCGCCGAGGCGCCGGCCCGTGCCTACAACCCGCTGTTCATCTACGGCGACTCCGGCCTGGGCAAGACCCACCTGCTGCACGCGATCGGCCACTACGCCGCGCGGATGTTCCCCAACGTGCGGGTGCGCTACGTCAGCACCGAGGAGTTCACCAACGAGTTCATCAACCTGGTGCACTCCGGCCGGGCCGAGGAGTTCCGCCGCCGGTTCCGGGACATCGACTTCCTGCTGATCGACGACATCCAGTTCCTCGAGCGGGCCGAGCGCACGCAGGAGGAGTTCTTCCACACCTTCAACACGCTGCACAACGCCAGCAAGCAGATCGTGATCACCTCCGACCGGGCGCCCAAGAAGCTCACGACGCTCGAGGACCGGCTGCGCACCCGCTTCGAGTGGGGCCTGATCACCGACGTCCAGGCGCCGGACCTGGAGACCCGCATCGCGATCCTGCGGAAGAAGGCCTACGGCGAGCGGCTCCAGGTGCCCGACCCGGTGCTGGAGTTCATCGCCAGCAAGGTGCAGACCAACATCCGCGAGCTCGAGGGCGCGCTGATCCGGGTCACGGCCTTCGCGAGCCTGAACAAGCAGCAGGTCGACCTGCCCCTGGCCGAGCTCGTGCTCAAGGACCTGATCAGCGACGAGCAGGGGCCGCAGATCACCGCGGCGATCATCATGGCCGCCACCGCGGAGTACTTCTCCGTGACGATGGAGGAGCTGCAGGGCTCCAACCGCAGCCGGACGCTGGTGAACGCCCGCCAGATCGCGATGTACCTGTGCCGCGAGCTGACCGAGCTGTCGCTGCCCCGGATCGGCGCCTCCTTCGGCGGTAAGGACCACACCACGGTCATGCACGCCGTCAAGAAGATCACCAACCTGATGAGCGAGCGCCGCGCCACGTACACGCAGGTCACGGAGCTGACCGCCCGCATCAAGTCCCGCGCGCGGAGCTGAGCGGACGGGGGGCCCCGCCGCCCACCGCCGCCCCCGTCGCACACCGCCGTCCACATGCCTGGGGACGCGCGATGCGGTCAGCGCACCGCCCGGGAGGCGGTCATCGGCGGGCACGGGGCGGTGACCTCGGTCGACTCGTCGATCAGTTGTCCCCAGGGATGTGCACAGGTTGGGGAATCCGGCCGGACGCCGGCGGACGTCCCCCGGTCGGGGGAACCGTGGTCCCTCCCGCCGTCCCGGCTGTCCACCGAGGTGGATAAGCCTGTTGACCAGCGGCTTCGACACCCGCCGGCCACCTCCGGGACGGCTCGGGTCCACGTCCCGGGGTCCGGTCGCGGCGTTCCTCCACGGTGTCCTGGGGACGGGACAGGGAGAGAGGGGGGACAGACCGTGGACGGACGGGGGGAGCGGTTGACAGCCGCCCGGTTGTCCACGTGTCGACACGGGCGACGGGGTCACCACGCACAGCGCACCCACATGTCGACTTCGGGGCTGACCTGCACGAAGGAGCTCGATCCCCAGCTTCCACACGTGTGATGACGAGGATGAGGGAGTTATCTCGAGGGATCCTTGAACAGCACTCTGGGTGGGGACGGCCCGCTGGTAGGGCCTCGCGGGCCGTCACAGCAGCAGTGCAGCAGCAGGGTCCGACAGTCCCCGACGACCCCTTCGCGGGACAGCGGTTTCCCCCCGACCCGGTGCGCACGGCACGATGGGGGACCGCACCGCCGTCGGACCCCGGGTCGCAGGCGCGGTGCTCCCGCAGTGGACGACGAGCAGGGGTGGGCCAGGTCATGGAGTTCCGGGTGGCGCGAGAGGTACTCGCCGATGCCGTCGCGTGGACGTCGCGCAGCCTGCCGGCCCGGCCGTCCGTGCCGGTGCTCGCCGGGATCCTGCTGGAGGTAGACGGCAGTCAGCTGTCGGTCTCGGGCTTCGACTACGAGGTGTCGGCGCGGGCGGAGGTCGACGTCCAGGCGACCGAGAGCGGTCGCACCCTGGTGCCCGGTCGGCTGCTGGCCGAGATCACCCGGGCCCTGCCGCCGCACCCGGTCGACATCCGTGCCGAGGGCCCGCGGCTGGCGATCACCTGTGGCAACGCCCGCTTCAGCCTGCCGACGCTGCCGGTCGAGGACTACCCGTCCCTGCCGACGATGCCCTCGGCGGCCGGCGTCGTGGAGAGCGACGTGTTCGCCGAGGCGGTCGGCCAGGTGGCCGTGGCCGCCGGCCGCGACGACACCCTCCCGATGCTCACCGGCGTCCGGCTGGAGATCGACGACGACCGGGTGACGCTCGCCGCGACCGACCGCTACCGCCTGGCGGTGCGCGAGTTCGCGTGGCGCCCGGACACCCCGGGGCTCTCGGCCGCGGTGCTCGTGCCGGCCCGCACGCTCGCCGACGCGGCGAAGACGCTCACGAGCGGCCCGGAGATCGTCGTCTCGCTGTCCTCCAGCGGCAGCGGCGAGGGCATCCTCGGCCTGTCGGGCAAGGACCGGCAGACGACCACGCGGCTGCTGGACGCGGAGTTCGTCAAGTACCGGGCGATCATGCCGACGGAGTCCCACGCGCACGCGACGCTGCCGGTGGGCCTGTTCACCGACGCCGCCAAGCGCGTGGCGCTGGTCGCCGAGCGGGGCACCCCGCTGCGCTGCGAGTTCACCCCGGGCCAGGTCACGCTGCGCGCCGGCGGCACCGACGACGAGGGCCAGGCCGAGGAGCGCTGCGACGTCGAGTTCGACGGCGAGCCGCTGACCATCGGCTTCAACCCGTCGTTCCTGCTCGACGGGCTGGCCGCGGTGCACACGCCCCGCGCGCGGATGGACTTCACCAGCCCGCTCAAGCCCGCCGTGCTCTCCGGCGTGGCCGAGCCGGCCGCGGACGACGACGGCGCCGCCCGCGCCGCGGAGAAGGGCGCCGACTACCGCTACTTGATCATGCCGGTGCGTCTGCCCGGCTGACTGCCGGGCCAGGTGTCCCGGGCGCCCCGCCTGGGCACCGGCACCTGCGGGCACCCGCACCGTCGCGGACGCCACGGGAGACGTCGGACGAATCGCGACAGGAAAGGACAGCGCTCGTGCAGCTGGGACTCGTGGGACTGGGCAAGATGGGCGGCAACATGGCGGAGCGGATCCGCCGGGCCGGTCACGAGGTGGTCGGGTACGACCACAGTTCGGACAAGCGTGACGTGGCCAGCCTCGAGGAGCTCGTGGGGGCGCTGCAGGCCCCGCGGGTGGTCTGGGTGATGGTGCCCGCCGGTGACCCGACGCGGTCCACCGTCAAGGAGCTGTCGGAGCTCCTGGAGGCCGGCGACGTGATCGTCGACGGCGGCAACTCCAAGTACACCGACGACCAGGTGCACGACGTGATGTGCCGCGAGAAGGGCGTCGGTTACATCGACGCCGGCGTCTCCGGCGGGGTGTGGGGCCTGGAGAACGGCTACGCGCTCATGGTCGGCGGCACCAAGGACGACGTCGCCAAGGTCCAGCCGGTCTTCGACGCGCTCAAGCCGCCGTCCCCGACCGACGAGTCCGGCCAGGCGGTGCCGGGTGACGCCGGCTTCGTGCACGCGGGGCCGGTCGGCGCCGGGCACTTCTCCAAGATGGTCCACAACGGCATCGAGTACGCGCTGATGCAGGCCTACGGCGAGGGCTACGAGCTGCTGGAGGCCGTCGACCTCATCGAGGACGTCCCCGGCGTCATCAAGTCCTGGACGCAGGGCACCGTCATCCGCTCCTGGCTGCTGGACCTGCTGGTCCGGGCGCTGGACGAGGACCCCCGCCTGGACCGGATCCGCGGCTACGCCGAGGACTCCGGAGAGGGCCGCTGGACCGTGGAGCAGGCCATCGAGAACGCCGTCCCCATGCCGACGATCGCCGCGTCGCTGTTCGCGCGTTTCTCCTCGCGCCAGGACGACTCCCCGACGATGAAGGCCGTCGCCGCGCTGCGGAACCAGTTCGGCGGGCACGCGGTGCAGGCGGTGCGCGACCAGGAGGTCGAGCGGCCGGCCTGATGGAGGACCCCGACACCGCACCGAGGGGCTGAGGTGTACGTCCGGCACCTGCAGCTGGGCTCGTTCCGCAACTGGGAGCGGGTGGACCTCGCGCTCGGCCCGGGTCCGACGGTGTTCGTCGGCCGCAACGGCGAGGGCAAGACCAACCTCGTCGAGGCGGTCGGCTACCTGGCGACCATGGGCAGCCACCGGGTCAGCTCCGACGCCCCGCTGGTGCGCCACGGCGCCGAGCAGGCGGTGGTCCGGGCGGCGCTGCGCCGCGAGGACCGCGAGCTGCTGGTCGAGATCGAGGTGAACCCGGGCCGGGCCAACCGGGTCCGGGTCAACCGGGCGCCGCTGCCCCGGCCGCGGGAGCTGCTCGGGCTGGTCAAGACGGTCCTGTTCGCCCCCGAGGACCTCGTGCTGGTGCGAGGCGACCCGTCGGACCGGCGGCGGTTCCTCGACGACCTGCTGGTCAGCCGCACCCCGCGGCTGGCCGGCGTGCGCAGCGACTACGAGCGGGTGCTCAAGCAGCGCAACGCGCTGCTCAAGACCGCCCGGCTGGCGCGGGGCGGGGCTCTGGCGACGCTGGACGTCTGGGACGGCCACCTCGTCGACCTGGGCAGCCAGCTGCTGGCGGCGCGGCTGCGCCTGGTCGCCGACCTGGTGCCGCACGTCGCCGCCGCGCACGCGCAGGTGGCCGGTGCCGACGCTCCCGTCGCGGGGCTCGGCTACTCGAGCACGGTGCCGCTGGCCGGGGACGGGACGCCGCTGGCCGAGGGGGCCCGGCTGCCCGACGTCGCCGAGCTGGCCGCCGCCCTGCGCCAGCGGGTCGCCGAGCGCCGGACCGACGAGGTCGACCGGGGCATCACCCTGGTCGGCCCGCACCGCGACGACCTGGTGATCACCCTCGGGCCGGTGCCGGCGAAGGGCTTTGCCAGCCACGGCGAGTCCTGGTCGCTGGCGCTGGCGCTCAAGCTCGGCTGCCTGGCGCTCTTCCGGGCCGACGGCGAGGAGCCGATCCTGGTGCTGGACGACGTCTTCGCCACCCTCGACACCGACCGGCGCGCGGCGCTGGCGTCGGTGGCGCGGTCGGCGGAGCAGACGCTCATCACGGCGGCCGTGCTCGACGACGTGCCCGCGGAGCTGCGCGGCACGCGGGTGCAGGTGGCCGGCGGTGCGGCGTTCGTCGTGGACGACACGGACGGGGACCCGGTGGACGACACGGTGCTCGAGGGAGGCGTGCGGTGACCGAGGAACGACCCGGCCGGCCCGGCGACACCGGAGGCGGAGGCCGACCCAGCGACGTGGCGCGCGCGGCGCTGGAGGCGGCGCGCGCGGCGGCGGCGGCCCGGCCGCAGCCGACCCGTCGGCGGATCGCCGGCCCGCGGCGGCGGTGGACCCCGGCCGGTCCCAGCGCCGACGACCCGCAGCCGCTGGGCCGGCTGGTCGACTCCCTGGTCAGCGACCAGGACTGGACGGCGCACACCCGCGTGGGCTCGGTGTTCGGCCGGTGGGACGCCCTGGTCGGGCCGGACATCGCCGCGCACTGCCGGCCGCAGTCGCTCACCGAGGGCGAGCTGCTGGTCGTCGCGGAGTCCACGGCGTGGGCCACGCAGCTGCGGCTGATGGCGCCGTCCATCCTCGGGAAGCTGCGCGACGGGGTGGGCGGGGACGTCGTCACCCGGTTGCGCGTTGTCGGACCGACGGCCCCCAGCTGGAAGAAGGGCCCGCGGTCGGTCCGCGGGCGGGGCCCACGCGACACGTACGGATAGGGCGGCTCCGGCAGGGGCCTGCCGGGGAGGACGGCGAGATGACCGGCGAGACGAGCGGCGAGACGACGGGGGAGCGGCGATGAGCGGCCCGCAGGACCGGGACGGCTTCGACGAGCGGGACGGCAGCGGCTGGCGCGAGCCCGCCCACCTGGGCGAGGGCTCGCCGCAGGGCGGGGATTCGTCGCAGGGTGGGGCGACCCCGCCGCCCGCCGACCCCCCGCCTGCCGACCCGCCGTCCGCGCCGCCGCCGGGCGCACAGCCGCCGTCCGCACAGCCGCCGTCCGCCCAGTCGCCCGCGGGCCCGGACCGGCCGGCCGGGGACGCCGGCTGGCAGCCGCCCGGCTGGGACCTCCCGGCCGCCGAGCCGGCCCGGCCGCGCGAGAGCGGCGGCTACGAGCCCTGGCAGCAGGAGCAGGCCGGCCCGCAGGCGCCGCCGCAGGAGGTCCCGGCTCGCGGCGGCCTGTTCGGTCCCCGCCGGCCGCGGCAGCCCACCGAGTTCGAGCGGGTCTTCGCCTACCAGGGCGACACGGTGGGTGCCCAGGGTTGGGCGCTGCAGCAGGGCTGGGAGGTCTCCGACGGCACCGGGCCCGGGGACGCCGCCCTCGCCGTGCTGGTCGCCACCGCGCCGACGCGGCTCACCCGCGACCACCGCCCGGCCGGGGTGATGCGCGGCCGCTACGGCAACCTCGAGCTCGTCGCCTTCGACGTCGTGTACGCCGACAAGCGCCGCGTCGTCCCCGAGTACGCGGTCACCGCGGCCCCGGTGCTGGCGACCGTCCCGAGCCTGCGGCTGTCGCCGGCCCGGTTCTGGAAGCACCGCACCGGCGGCCTCCTGCCCGTCCCCAGCGGCGACCCGGAGTTCGACTCCCGGTGGGTGCTGCTGGCCGGTGAGGACACCCCCGCGGTGCGCCGGCTGGTCGGGGACGCCACGGTCCGGCAGCTGCTGCTGGGCAGCGACGACGGCGACGAGTTCTGGTCGGCGCCTGCCGGCTCGTCCGGTGCGCTCACCGGTGGCTACGTCGCCGCGATCCGGCCCGACGGCCACCGCCCGGAGCTCATCGAGCACCACGCGCGGCTGCTGTCGGCCGTCGTCGGCGCGCTCGCCGTCGCGGGCTAGGGAGCGGTCCTGGAGCCGGAGGCCCTCACCCCCGAGCAGCCGGACCCCCGGTCACGTGCCGGGCTGCGGCAGCTGCTGCCCCTGCTGCGGCCGCACCGGCGGGCGCTGGCCGTGGCCGCGGGGCTCTCTCTTGTCGGGGCGGCGGCGGCCCTGGCGCAGCCGGCCCTGGTGAGCCGGGTCATCGCGGCGGTCGGCGGCGGGGAGTCGTTGCTGCCGGTGGTCGCGGCGCTGGTCCTGGTGCTGGTGGCGGCCTCGGTGCTCGGGGCGCTGCAGTCCTACGTGCTGCAGCGGGCGGCCGAGGGCGTCGTCCTCACCACGCGGCGCACCGTCGCCGACCGGCTGCTGCGGCTGCCCGTGGCCGAGTACGACCGCCGGCGCACCGGTGACCTGATGTCCCGCGTCGGCGCCGACACGACGCTGCTGCGCGCCACGGTCACCTCCGGTGTCGTCGAGGTGGCCGGGTCCGCCGTCGTCGGGGTCGGTGCCCTTGTCGCGATGGCCGTGGTCGACGTGTGGCTGCTCCTGGTCACCGTCCTCGCGGTGTCCGTCGGGGTCGGCGTCGTGGTCACCACCAGCCGCCAGGTCCGCCGGCTGTCCCGGCTGGCGCAGGAGGAGGTCGGCGCCATGAGCGCCGCCGTCGAGCGCGCGCTGTCGGCGGTGCGGACCATCCGCGCCAGCGGCGCGACGGCCCGGGAGGTCGCGGTGGTGGACTCCAGCGCGACGCGGGCCTACCGCGCAGGCGTGGCGGTGGCCCGGCTGGAGGCCCTGGTGCAGCCCGCCGGGTCGATCGCGGTCCAGGGCGCCTTCCTCGCGGTCCTGGGCCTGGGCGGCTACCGGGTGGCCTCCGGCTCGATCGCCGTCGGCGACCTGGTGGCCTTCGTGCTGTACCTGTTCCTGCTGGTCATGCCGCTGGGCCAGGCGATCTCGGCCTACACGCAACTGCAGACCGGGCTGGGCGCCCTGGCCCGCATCCAGGAGGTGCTCGCGCTCGACCCGGAGGACGACGCCCGCCCGGAGCGGGGCGGCCCCGTCGTCGCCGTCCCCCGGGTGCCGTCGGCCGGCACGCCGCTGCTGGAGCTGGACGGGGTCTCCTTCGCCTACCCGGACGGGACGGCGGTGCTGGACGAGGTGTCGCTCGCGGTGCCCGCCGGGTCCCGGGTCGCGCTGGTCGGGCCCTCGGGCGCCGGGAAGTCCACGGTGCTGGCGCTGGTCGAGGGCTTCTACCCGCTCACCGGCGGGGCGATCCGCTGGGCCGGCACCGACGTCCGCGACCTGCCGCGGGCCGCTCTGCGCGCCCGCCTGGGCTACGTCGAGCAGGAGGCGCCGGTGCTGGCCGGCACCATCCGGGACAACCTGCTGCTCGCCGCGCCCGACGCCTCCGAGGACGAGCTGTGGGCGGTCCTCGCCGACGTCAACCTGACCGGGGTCGTGCAGCGCTCGCCGCGCGGCCTCGACGTCCCGGTCGGCGACGACGGCGTGCTGCTGTCCGGCGGTGAGCGGCAGCGGCTGGCCATCGCGCGGTCGCTGCTGGCGCGTCCGGCGCTCCTGCTGCTCGACGAGCCGACCGCGAGCCTGGACGCCCGCAACGAGGAGCTGCTGCGCCGCACGCTCGCCGCGGCCGCCGCGGACCGGGCGCTGCTGGTCGTGGCACACCGGCTGTCCACGGTGCTCGACAGCGACCTGATCGTCGTCCTGGACGGCGGCCGGGTCGTCGCCTCGGGTACGCACGCGGAGCTGCTGGAGACCAGCCCGCTCTACCGCGAGCTCGCCGCCGCCCAGCTCCTCGTCCAGGGCTAGGCCGCGGCGGGCTCCGCCGGGTAGGTCTCGCCGCGCTCGGCGGCGCGGCAGATGTTGCGGATCATGCTGCCGAAGACGACGCCGTGGAAGGGCGCGACCGACCACCAGTACGCGTGCCCGACGAGGCCGCGCGGGTGGAACGTCGCCTTCTGTCGCAGCTGCGTGCCACCTCCCGGCGTCCGTTCCACGTGGAACTCCAGCCAGGCGAGGCCGGGCACCCGCATCTCGGCGCGCAGCCGCAGCAGCCGGCCCTCCTCCAGCTCCTCCACCCGCCAGAAGTCCAGCGCGTCGCCGACGTAGAGGTCGGTCGGGTGCCGCCGCCCGCGACGCAGGCCCACCCCGCCGACCGCCCGGTCCAGCACCCCGCGCACCTGCCAGGCCAGCGGGAAGGAGTACCAGCCGGTCTCCCCGCCGATCCCCTCGACCACCCGCCACAGGGCCTCCGGCGACGCCTCGGTCTCCCGGGTGCGCTCGTCGAGGTAGAGGCTGCCGCCGGACCAGTCCGGGTCGGTGGGCAGTGGGTCCGAGGGCACGCCGGGCACCGAGGCCGACGTCCACCGGGTGGCCACCTCGTGGTCCTGGATCCGCTGGATGGCCAGGCGGACGGCGTCCTCGAAGCCGAGCAGGCCCTCGGGCGGGTCCGGCACGTAGCGGGTGATGTCGCGCTCGGTGACGACGACGGTGTTGCGCAGTGACTGCACCAGCGGCCGGGCGATGGACGCCGGCACGGGCGTGATGAGCCCGACCCAGTGGCTGGACAGCGCGGGGGTGAAGAAGGGCACCGGCAGGATGCGGCGGCGCGGGAGGTCGGCCACCTCGGCGTAGCGGCGCATCATCTGCGCGTACTCCATGACGTCGGGGCCGCCGATGTCGAAGCAGCGGTGCACGTCGGCGGGCAGGCCGGCGCAGGCCACCAGGTACCGCAGCACGTCCCGGATCGCGATGGGCTGGATGCGGCTGTGCACCCAGCGCGGCGTGACCATCACCGGCAGCCGCTCGGCCAGGTGACGCAGCATCTCGAACGACGCCGAGCCCGAGCCCAGGACGACGGCCGCGCGTAGCACCACCGTCGGCACGCCCGAGCCCAGCAGGATCGCCGCCACCTCCGCCCGCGACCGCAGGTGCGGGGAGAGCTCCTCGTCGTCGGGCTCCAGGCCGCCGAGGTACACCAGCCGGCCGACCCCGGCCTCGCGCACCGCGCCCGCCATGACCTGCGCGGTGCGGCGGTCGATCTCCTCGAACCGGGCGCCGCTGCCCAGGCTGTGGATCAGGTAGTAGACGACGTCGGCACCGGTGCAGGCGGCCGTCACCGCGGCCGCGTCGCCGGCGTCCCCGCGGGCGATCTCCACCTGACCGGCCCAGGGGTGGTCGCGCAGCTTCTCCGGTGACCGGGTCAGCACCCGGACGCGGTGGCCGGCCGCCAGGAGCTCGGGCACCAGCCGGCCGCCGATGTAGCCGGACGCCCCGGTGACGAGGCACGTCTTCGGGTCGGTCGTGGTGCCGGTCGTGGTCCGGGGCGCGGTCCCGGTCGTGCTCCGGACGGGGGGATCGGCAGGGGGACGGGCGGCGGGATCGGCCATGCGCCCGAGTGTCGGCGCACCCGGGCCGTCGTGCGCGCGCGCCCGAGTCGCGGGGGCCCGGACCAGCGGAGATCATCTCCTGCACCACCAGCCCGGACGACGACGGCCGGACCGGCCCGCGACGAGCAGGGAGACCCCATGGCCAGCACCGACACCGGCGAGGAGACCCGTACCGGCCAGCCGAGCCTCAAGCGGGTGATGGGCCCGGGTCTGCTGCTGCTGTTCATCGTCGGCGACGTCCTGGGGACCGGCATCTACGCGCTCACCGGCACGGTGGCCGCCGAGGTCGGCGGGGTGGTGTGGCTGCCGTTCCTCATCGCGTTCCTGGTCGCGCTCATCACCGCGTTCAGCTACCTGGAGCTGGTCACCAAGTACCCGCAGGCCGCCGGCGCGGCGCTGTACACGCACAAGGCCTTCGGCATCCACTTCGTCACGTTCCTCGTCGCCTTCGCGGTGATGAGCTCGGGGATCACCTCGGCGTCGACCGCGGCGCGGGCGTTCAGCGAGAACGCCGCCGAGGTGTTCGACGTCGACATCACCGGCTGGGGCATCACGTTCATCGGCCTGGGCTTCATGGCGCTGGTCGCGGCGGTGAACCTGCGCGGCGTCGGCGAGAGCGTGAAGAGCAACGTCGTCCTGACCTGCGTCGAGCTCTCCGGCCTGCTGATCATCATCGGCATCGGCGCCTGGGCGCTGTTCGGCGGCGACGGCGACTTCGGCCGGGTCACCGAGTTCGACACCGGGGACGAGGGGGTGCTGGCCGGCGTGATCGCCGCGACCGGCCTGGCCTTCTTCGCGATGGTGGGGTTCGAGGACTCGGTGAACATGGCCGAGGAGTGCAAGGAGCCGCGGCGGATCTTCCCGAAGGTGCTGCTGACCGGCCTGGGCATCACCGGGCTGATCTACGTCCTGGTCTCGATCTCGGCGATCGCGCTCGTGCCGGCCGACCAGCTCAGTGACCCGGACACCCCGCCGCTGCTGCGGGTGGTCGAGGCGGGGGCGCCGGACTTCCCGCTGAGCCTGTTCGGCGTCATCACCATGTTCGCCGTCGCCAACACCGCGCTGATCAACATGCTCATGGCCAGCCGGCTGGTCTACGGCCTGGCGCGCGAGCGGGTGCTGCCGCCGCTGCTGGGCCGGGTGCTGCCGGGCCGCCGCACGCCGTGGACGGCGATCCTCTTCACCACGGTCCTGGCCTTCGGGCTGGTCACGTTCGTCGGCGAGGTGCCGGCGCTGGGCGGGACGACGGCGCTGCTGCTGCTCGTCGTCTTCACCGTCGTCAACGTCGCCGTCCTGGTGCTGCGCCGCGACCCGGTCGACGCCGACCACTTCCGCACGCCGACCGTGCTGCCGGTGGTCGGGGCGCTGGCCTGCGGTTTCCTCGCCACCCCGTTCTCCGGACGGGAGGCCGAGCAGTACCGGGTCGCCGGGATCCTGCTGGCGATCGGCGTGGTGCTGTGGCTGGTGACCGTCGTGGTCAACAAGCGCGCCGGCGGCGGCCCGGCCGGCTTCGACCCGGCGCACCTGGGCGGCGACGCCCCGCACGGCCCGCGCAACTAGGGCCGCCCGGCCCGCTCGCGCCGCCGGGACCGCCCAGCGGCCCGGGGACGGCGTGTCGACCCCCGGGGCTGCCCGGGTGGTGGCGGAGGAGCCGGGAGTGGCGCAGGAACGCGCTGAGGGCGTGGACGGCGCCGTTCCTGTCAGTGCACCCGGTAGTCTGGGAGACGAACACCGCCAGCAACCGGCTCAGCGCCTCGCTGCGCCCCCGGGGTGGCCCTCCGCAGTGGGGCGCCCGGGCCGCCGGTTGCGCGACAGAAGGGTCCCACGTGGTCGCTCGACCGAAGACGGACAGCACGACCGACAACGGCTACTCCGGCTCCTCCATCACGGTCCTCGAGGGCCTGGAGGCGGTGCGCAAGCGCCCGGGTATGTACATCGGTTCCACCGGTGAGCGGGGCCTGCACCACATGGTGTGGGAGGTCGTGGACAACGCGGTCGACGAGGCGCTGGCCGGCTACTGCGACACGGTCCGGGTGACCCTGCTGGCCGACGGCGGCGTCCGCGTGGAGGACAACGGGCGTGGCATCCCGGTCGACATGCACCCGGTCGAGAAGCGGCCCACCGTCGAGGTGATCATGACCGTCCTGCACGCGGGCGGGAAGTTCGACGGCAAGAGCTACGGCGTCTCCGGCGGTCTGCACGGCGTCGGCGTCACCGTCGTCAACGCGCTGTCCACCCGGCTGGACGTGACCGTCTGGGCCCACACCGGCATCGAGTGGAAGCAGAGCTACGCCTACGCCAAGCCGGGCCCCCTGGAGCAGGTCGGTCCGACGACGAAGCGCGGCACCGCGATCACCTTCTGGGCCGACGGCGACATCTTCGAGACCACGGACTACTCGTTCGACACGATCAACCGCCGCCTGCAGGAAATGGCCTTCCTCAACAAGGGCCTGACCATCGTCCTGCGCGACGAGCGCCCCGGGCACAGCAAGGCCGAGACGGGCCTGTCCGAGGAGACCTCCCTCGCCGAGGCCGCCACCGAGGCCGGCCACGAGGTCGAGGCCTTCGAGCCCACCGAGATCACCTACCGCTACGACCTCGGCCTGGTGGACTACGTCGCCCACATCAACCGGCGCCGAACCGCGATCCACAAGTCGGTGATCAGCTTCTCCGCCGAGGGCGTCGGCAAGAACGACACGGCGATGTCGCTCGAGGTCGCGATGCAGTGGTCCGACGCCTACTCGGAGTCGGTGCACACCTTCGCCAACATCATCAACACGCACGAGGGCGGCACCCACGAGGAGGGCTTCCGCGCGGCGCTCACCTCGATCGTCAACCGTTACGCCGTCGAGAAGAAGCTGCTCAAGGAGAAGGACGAGAAGCTCACCGGCGACGACATCCGCGAGGGCCTCGCCGCGATCGTCTCGGTGAAGCTGGGCGACCCGCAGTTCGAGGGCCAGACGAAGACCAAGCTCGGCAACACCGAGGTCAAGGGCTTCGTGCAGCGCGTCTGCAACGAGCAGATCGGCCACTGGTTCGAGGCCAACCCGACCGAGGCCAAGACGATCATCACCAAGGCCTCGTCGGCCGCCCGGGCTCGCCGCGCCGCTCAGGACGCCCGCAAGCTGGCCCGCAAGAGCCTGCTCACGGTGAGCGGCCTGCCCGGCAAGCTCGCCGACTGCCGCTCCACCGACCCGCGCAACTCCGAGGTCTACATCGTCGAGGGTGACTCGGCCGGCGGCTCGGCCAAGTCCGGCCGCGACTCGATGTTCCAGGCGATCCTGCCCATCCGCGGCAAGATCATCAACGTCGAGAAGGCACGCATCGACCGGGTCCTCAAGAACACCGAGGTCCAGTCGATGATCACCGCCTTCGGCACGGGCATCCACGACGAGTTCGACATCACCAAGCTCCGCTATCACAAGATCGTCCTGATGGCCGACGCCGACGTCGACGGCCAGCACATCAGCACGCTGCTGCTCACCCTGCTGTTCCGCTTCATGCGGCCGCTGGTCGAGGGGCAGTACGTCTACCTGGCCAAGCCGCCGCTGTACAAGATCAAGTGGGGCGGCAAGGCCGGCGACGAGTACGCCTACAGCGACAAGGAGCGCGACGCCGTCGTCAAGGCCGGCGCCGACAGCGGCCGCAAGGTCAAGGACGAGATGATCCAGCGCTTCAAGGGGCTCGGCGAGATGAACGCCAGCGAGCTGTGGGAGACCACGATGAACCCCGAGACCCGGATCCTGCGTCAGGTCACCCTCGAGGACGCCGCCGCCGCGGACGAGATCTTCAGCATCCTCATGGGCGAGGACGTCGAGGCCCGCCGCAGCTTCATCACCCGCAACGCCAAGGACGTCCGCTTCCTCGACGTCTGATGGAGGACCCCCGTGCCCCCCACCGCTCGAACGCCCGCGGCGGGGCCCTGCACGGGGGCCGACAGACGTTCCCTGCTGTGCATCGAGACTGAGAGAGACCTGAACCCGTGACGGAGACTCCCGCCCGCGACCGCGTCGAGCCGGTCGACCTCCAGCAGGAGATGCAGCGCAGCTACATCGACTACGCGATGAGCGTGATCGTGGGCCGGGCGCTGCCCGAGGTCCGCGACGGCCTCAAGCCGGTGCACCGCCGCGTCCTCTTCGCGATGTACGACCAGGGCTTCCGCCCCGACCGGGGCTACGTCAAGTGCGCCCGCCCGGTCGCCGAGGTGATGGGCAACTACCACCCGCACGGTGACTCGGCGATCTACGACGCCCTCGTGCGGCTGGCCCAGCCCTGGTCGATGCGCTACCCGTTGATCGACGGGCAGGGGAACTTCGGCTCCCCGGGCAACGACCCGGCGGCGGCCATGCGCTACACCGAGTGCCGCCTGACCCCGCTGGCCATGGAGATGCTCGCCGGCATCGACGAGGAGACTGTCGACTTCCAGGGCAACTACGACGGCCGCACCCAGGAGCCGGTCGTCCTGCCCGCCCGCATCCCGAACCTCCTGGTCAACGGCTCGGCCGGGATCGCGGTCGGCATGGCGACGAACATGCCGCCGCACAACCTGCGCGAGGTGGCCGAGGCCGTCTTCTGGATGCTGGACCACCCCGACGCGGAGGCCGAGGAGGCCCTGACCGCGTGCATGGAGCGGATCAAGGGCCCGGACTTCCCGACCCACGGCCTGATCGTCGGCCGCGAGGGCATCGATGACGCGTACCGCACCGGCCGCGGCTCGGTGCGCATGCGCGCCGTCGTCACCGTCGAGGAGGACTCGCGCGGCCGCGTGCAGCTGGTCGTCACCGAGCTCCCGTACCAGGTGAACCCGGACAACCTCGCCGAGTCGATCGCCGAGTCGGTCAAGGAGGGGCGCCTGCAGGGGATCAGCGAGATCGCCGACGAGTCCTCGGACCGTGTCGGCCGCCGGCTGGTCATCACGCTGCGCCGCGACGCCGTCGCCAAGGTCGTGCTGAACAACCTCTACAAGCACACCCAGCTGCAGACCTCGTTCGGCTGCAACATGCTCTCCATCGTCGACGGCGTCCCGCGGACGCTGCGGCTCGACGAGCTGGTGCGCCAGTGGGTCAACCACCAGATCGAGGTCATCCAGCGGCGCACGCGCTACCGGCTGCGCAAGGCCGAGGAGCGCGCACACATCCTGCGCGGCTACGCCAAGGCCCTCGACCAGCTCGACGCGGTCATCGCGCTCATCCGCAACAGCGCCTCGGCCGACGCCGCGCGCACCGGGCTGATGGAGCTCCTCGAGGTCGACGAGATCCAGGCCGTCGCGATCCTGGACCTGCAGCTGCGCCGGCTGGCCGCCCTCGAGCGGCAGCGGATCATGGACGAGCTCGCCGAGATCGAGGCTCGTATCGCCGAGTTGCAGGCGATCCTCGACTCGCCGGAGCGGCAGCGGCAGATCGTCCGCGACGAGCTCGCCGAGATCGTGGAGAAGTACGGCGACGACCGCCGCACCCAGTTCGTCGCGAACGAGGGCGACGTCTCCATGGAGGACCTCATCGCGGAGGAGGAGGTCGTCGTCACCATCACCCGCACCGGGTACGCCAAGCGGACGAAGAGCGACCTCTACCGGTCGCAGCGCCGCGGCGGCAAGGGCGTGATGGGCGCGCAGCTCAAGCAGGACGACATCGTCGACCACTTCTTCGTGGGTTCCACCCACGACTGGATCCTCTTCTTCACCAACAAGGGCCGCGTCTACCGGGCCAAGGCCTACGAGCTGCCCGAGGCCAACCGCACCGCCCGCGGCGCGCACGTGGCCAACATCCTGGCCTTCCAGGGCGACGAGAAGATCGCCCAGGTCATGCAGATCAAGGACTACGGCGTCGCGCCGTACCTGGTCCTGGCGACGGCGCGCGGCCAGGTCAAGAAGACCCGGCTCACCGACTTCGACTCGCCGCGCCAGGGCGGGGTCATCGCGATCAACCTGCGCGACGGTGACGAGCTGGTCGGCGCCCAGCTGATCTCCTCGGACAAGGACCTGCTGCTGGTCAGCCGCAAGGCGATGTCGATCCGCTTCCGGGCCGACGACGAGGCGCTGCGGCCGATGGGCCGGGCCACCGAGGGCGTCCGCGGCATCTCGCTCGCCGCCGACGACCGGCTGCTGTCGATGATGGTCGTCGAGGAGGGCGTCGACGTCCTCGTGGCGACCGAGCGCGGCTTCGCCAAGCGGACCGGGATCGAGAACTACCCGGCCCAGGGCCGCGGCGGCAAGGGTGTGCTCACGGCCGACCCGAAGGCCCGCAAGGGCAACCTGGTCGGGGCGCTCGCGGTGCAGCTCGGCGACGAGCTCTACGCCATCACCTCGGGCGGCGGCGTCATCCGCACCCCGGTCAACGGCGTCCGGCACAACAAGGACCGCGCCACCATGGGTGTCAAGCTCATGAACTTGCCCGAGGACGTCTCCATCGTGGCTATCGCGCGTACGACGGACAACGACGAGCCTGCCGCCTAGTGTGGGGAGCAGGGCCGCGGTCCCTCGTTGCCCGCGCGTGCGCGGATCACGGGGGCGGCCGGCCCGATGACCACGATCTGACCGGGCGCTCCGGGTATCTCCGGGTGCCCGGAGCGGGCCGGAGCGGAGCAGCGGCGAGGGCCGCTGGGGAGCGGAGACCAGCATGAGCGACCGGACGCAGGGTGCGGTGCAGACCGGTACCCGCCCCGGCGAGGCCCCCGACGCCCCGACCGCCGGAGCCCCCGGTGGCGCCCCGCCCACGGGCGGCGCCCCGGTCGTCGGCGGCGCTCCGGCCACCGGTGGCGCTCCGGTCGTCGGCGGTCCGGTCGCCCCGGGCACCGGGGCCGGTCCCGCCGTGGGCCGCAACGGCGCCTCCCGCCCGGCCGGTGGCAAGGGCAAGGCGCGCGGTCCCCGCCGCGCCCGGCTCCAGCTGCGGCACATCGACACCTGGTCGGCGCTGAAGATCTCGCTGGTCCTGTCGATCGCGCTGTTCTTCATCTGGATGGTCGCCGTCGGCATCCTCTACGGCGTCCTCTCCGGGCTCGGCGTCTTCGACACCCTCAACGACCTGTTCGGTCAGCTGGGCAGCTCGTCCGGCGAGGCGGAGGCGGTCTCCGAGGCCATCACCCCGGGCATCGTCTTCGGCGGGGCGGCCGTCATCGGCGCGATCAACATCGTGCTCATGACCGCCCTGTGCACCGTCGCGGCCTTCATCTACAACATGTGCTCCGACCTGGTCGGCGGCCTCGAGGTCACGCTCTCCGAGCGCGACTGACGAAGGACCCCCCTCGCCGGGGTGGACCACCGGCCAGGTACGCTGTTCGAGGTCCACGGGCCTGTAGCTCAGGCGGTTAGAGCGCATCCCTGATAAGGATGAGGCCGGAGGTTCAAGTCCTCCCAGGCCCACCCGTGTGCCGGTCCGCCGGTGTCCACCGGTACCCGCGGCCCCTGCCGGACAGGGGCCGCGGCGTCCCTCGAGGAGGAGCCGCGTGATCAAGAGGATCGCCCTGGTCGCCGCGGCAGCAGCCGCGGTGGCCGCCGTCCGCAAGCGGTCGTCGGGCCGCACCGAGGCCGATCTCTGGTCGGAGGCCACGACCGGCCCCCAGGCGGTCAGCACGCCGACCGCCCGCTAGGCCCGGCCGGCGGCCCCCCGCCGGACCGTCAGGGGACGTAGCTCAATTGGCAGAGCACCGCCTTTGCAAGGCGGGGGTTAGGGGTTCGATTCCCCTCGTCTCCACTCCTCTCCACCACCGCAGGACGTCTCGGTCAGCCGCATCCGTGCGGCGCCACCTGTCAGGGCCCCTCGTACACCCGGAGCGCTGAGCGGACGCGTCACCGCGCGTCGAGGACCTCGCGCAGGCGTGCGGCGAACGCCTCCGGCTGGCCGTGCTGGCCGAACTCGCCGCCCAGGAACCCACCGTGGTCGCTCGGGAAGACGGTGATCTCCTGGCCCAGCGCGTGGGCGGTCGCGACCGCCGTCCGCCAGGTCAGGGCGTTCCTCGATTCGACGCCGGCAGCGAGGACGATCCGGGTCGGTGCCGCCGTCAGCGCCGGGACGTCGGGCCGGAAGGCGGTGATGGCGTCGGAGTCGTGCGACAGCAGGGGATCGCCGCGGGAACCGTCGTCCTCGGCCGGGAGGCCGAAGGCCGCGGGATCCGCGGCGGCGACGAACGAGGAGTCGTCGGGGAACTCGCCCTGCCACGAGGTGAGCGCGATGAAGGCCGCCATGCCGTGTCCCCACCCCTCGGCCTCGTAGACCGCCTGCACCGCGCGGGTGGCGGCGATGGCGCGGTCGGCGTCCGGGAGGACGTGCAGCAGCGGGGGCTCGTGCGCGACCAGGGTCGTCACGTCGTCCGGATGCGCCGCGACCAGGGCCAGCGCCGTGACGGCGCCGCCGCTGCTGGCGAACATCTCCACCGGTCCGCCGACCGCCTCGATGACGCGGTGGACGTCGTCGGCGTTCTGCTGGGGCGTGTGCGTGGTCCGACCGTCGGTCCGCGTGCTGCGACCCAGGCCGCGCGGGTCGTAGGTGATCACCGTGCGGTCGGTGAGGTGCCCCGCGAGCGTGCCGAAGCCGCTGGCGTCCATCGGTGCCGCGATGAGGAACAGCGGCGGCCGTCCGTCCGCCGTCGGCAGCGGACCGCGGACGTCGTAGGCCAGCGACGCCTCAGGCGTCTCGAGCGTGCGGGTGGCGATCGTCGTGGTCATGGTGGTGCAGACCCCGCCCGCCCCCGGGACTCATCGCCTCAGCGGGGACCCGCCAGCGGCAGGGCCTCCGCGACCTCCGCACCGCGGGCACGCATCGCCGGGGCGTCCTCGGGCAGCACCACCCCCGCCTCGACCAGCTCCGCCACGGCCTGCGTCCACAGCGCCGCGTACTCCGCGCGCGAGCCGTACAGCTGCGCCACCAGCGCGTCCGGGTAGCTCCGCCGGCCGCCGAACATCGGCGCGCTGCCCGTGCCGCCTTTGCGGCCCCGGTACTCGGCGACGGGCACCGCGACCTCGGGCAGCCGGATCCCGCCCCAGGCGTTGCCGCCCTCGCCGCGCACGATGTGCGGGGTGGGCCGGCCGGCCAGGGTGATCCGTGGCTGGACGGCGGGCGGCTCCCCGTCGGCCAGCCACCGGTGCACCGCGCGCAGGGCCGCCTCGTGCACCGGCCGCCAGCTCAGCGGGTTCGGTCCCCAGCCGCCGTCGGCCCGCGGCGGGGAGGTGCGCCCGACGCCGTGCGGTGCCCCGGTGACCTCCCAGACCCGCCGCAGCTCGGTGTCGTGCAGCGCCAGCTCCGCCGTGGCCGTCACCTCGAACTCGCTGTTGACCACCAGCACCGGCACGTCGAGGTCCTCGCGCAGGGTGGTGCGCCGGTAGAGCGGATCGGTGTCGGCGTCCAGGCGTGGCGCGCGGCCCTCCCACACGGCCAGCAGGAAGGCATCGACCACCCGGTGCCGGGGGTGCACCGCGTTGGCGTACGCGCACAGCCGCATGGCGGACTGCGAGCCGCCGAGGGCGACCACGCGCGCGACCGGCAGCCCGCCCAGCGGGTCGACGGCCGCCGTCCGCCGGGGCCCGACCGCGGCGGCCGCGGCGGAGAAGACGTCGAAGCAGGCCGGCTCGCCGGGGTGCAGCAGCCCGCCGTAGCGCTCGGGGTCCGCGTCGAGCAGCGGGGCCCGCCGCGACGCCCGCGCCCGGCGGCTCGGCGACCCGTACAGGCCGGCGACCTGGGCGCTGACGCCCACCCACGCGTGGCCGCGGTAGACCTCACCGGCGGTGGGCGCCGGCTGCTCGGCACCCGCCGACACGTTCTGCCACTCCAGCAGGACGGTGCCTGTGGCGGCCGCGGGGTCCGCCGGCCGGACGACCAGGATGCGTGTGCGGTACGGCGCGGTCGCGACCGGCACCGCCTCCCACCGGCCGTCGGCGGTCAGGGGTGCGCCGTCCCGGTGGCCGTAGGCGGTGGCCTTCCCGGCGAGGACGAACTCCTCGCACACGTAGCCGTGCGCGGCGAGGACGTCGGCCGGCGGTGCCCCGTACGGCGGCTGCGCGCCCGTGACCGGCCCCGCGACCTCCACCTCCGGCTCGGACCGCATCGGCGCAACGATAGGACCGCGGGCGTCCGCTGTCCGCCCGGCGTGGGTTCCCGCCCGGCGCACGAGGTCGACCAGCACGTCGTGCCGTCCGGCCCCCGGGGGACGGCGGTGCGGGGGGCCGGGGAGCCCGCGTCGGCCCGTCAGCACCGGGGCGCACGGCGGTCACCCCGGGACTGGGGCGTCGTCGGAGGGACGCCGGCGAGCCCGGTGGCGCCGGCGGGAGCCTCCCGGGTGCCCCGCCACCTGCACGGCGGTGGGAGAGTGGAGGTCGTGACCGAAGCGACCTCTCCCGCCCGGCGTGCCGTCCTCCACACCAACCACGGGGACATCACCGTCGACCTGTTCCCCGACCACGCGCCCAAGACCGTGGCCAACTTCGCCGACCTGGCCGAGGGCCGCCGCGAGTGGACCCACCCGGCGACCCGCGAGAAGACCACCGACCGCCTCTACGACGGCACGATCTTCCACCGGGTCATCTCCGGCTTCATGATCCAGGGCGGCGACCCGCTCGGGCAGGGCTTCGGGGGCCCGGGCTACCAGTTCGGCGACGAGTTCCACCCGGAGCTCACCTTCAGCAAGCCCTACCTGCTGGCCATGGCGAACGCCGGGCCGGGCACCAACGGCTCGCAGTTCTTCATCACCGTCGGCCCGACGCCGCACCTGAACCGCAAGCACACGATCTTCGGCGAGGTGGCCGACCAGGCCGGCCGCGACGTCGTCGACGCGATCGCCGCCGTGCGCACCGGTCGCTCGGACAAGCCCGTGGACGACGTCGTCATCGAGTCGGTCGAGGTGCAGCGCAGCTGACCCAGCCGCCCGTCGCCGGGGGCACGGGCTGGGGCGAGGAGCCCCGGCCCGTGCCGCCGCCGGCCACCTGCTACCGCCACCCCGACCGGGCCACCGGGGTCTCGTGCGGCCGCTGCGGCCGCCCCATCTGCCCGGAGTGCATGACCTCGGCCTCGGTCGGCTTCCAGTGCCCCGAGTGCATCCGCGAGGGCCAGGCGTCGGTCCGCGCCCCGCGCCGGACGCCGGCCGTGCGCTCGGCCGGACGGCGGTGGGGCGTCATCACCCTGACGCTCATCGCGCTCAACGTGGCGGTCTTCGTCGCCACGGCGGTCTCGGCCGCGGTCGACGGCATCAACCCGTTCGACAACCAGCTCTCCCGCCTGTTCGACGACCTCCTGCTCGCTCCCGTGCTCGTGCAGGGCCTCGGCGAGGACTGGCGGCTCATCACGTCGGCGTTCCTGCACATCGGCCCGGCGCACCTGGCGCTCAACATGCTCGCCCTGCTGCTGTTCGGCTCGGAGCTGGAACGGGCGCTCGGCCGCTGGCGCTACCTGGCGGTCTACCTGATCGCGGCCATCGGCGGCTCCGTCGCCATCGAGCTGTTCGGCGACCCCGCGCAGCCCGTGGCGGGTGCCTCCGGCGCCATCTGGGGCCTCATGGGGGCCTTCGGCGTCCTGGCGGTCACCAGCCGCGGCGACGTCCGCGGCATCCTCACCCTGCTCGCGATCAACCTGGCCATCAGCGTCCTGGTCCCGGGCATCTCGCTGCTCGGTCACCTCGGCGGTCTCGTGGCCGGCTTCCTCGCCGCCGGCATCGTCGTCCTGGCCCGGCGGCGCACCGAGCTCCAGGTGCTGGGCCTCATGCTGCTGGCCGCGGCGCTGACCATCACCGCGCTCACCGCGTCGACCGTGACCGTCCTCGACTTCTGACCCGCCGCTCCTCAGCGGCGGGTCGGGTCCAGGCCGGCCAGGGCCCGGGCGACGTCGGCCGGGTCGCTGCCCAGCTCCCACCGCCCCAGCAGGACGAGCACGCCGGCGTCGTCGACGCCGGCGGCGGTGTCCAGCTCGAGCAGCCGGGACCGCAGGCCACGGCGACGGGTCTCCCGCACCTGCACCCGCAGCTGCGGCCACGGCAGCTCCAGCCGGCCGGTGAGCGTGCGCACCACGACCCCCGCGGGCCCGGCCGCCAGCCGTGGCCGCAGAACCAGTGAGCGGGTGGCCAGGGCCAGCAGCAGGAGGGCGGCCGCGCCCAGCAGCACCCGGCCGACGGGCTCGACCAGGAGGGCGCCCGTCCCCAGGGCGAGGCCACCGGTCCCCAGTGCCGCCACCGTCCCCGTGCGCGCCGACCACTCCACGTCCCCAGCCTTGCCGACGGGTGCGCCGCCCCGCGCGGCCGGGTGTCCGCGTGGACACCCTGTGTGACGCTCCGTCGCAGGTCAGCGGCTCGTCGAGGGCCGCCATGTCGACTTCTCCACAGCTGGGTACACAGCTGGGGACAGAAGCACAGACTTGTAGTTACTCCCGCGTCCTCCTCGTCACACCCGTCTCACCGCGGAGGAAAGCGCAGGTCAGCCGGGTGCAGTCGAACATGCGTACTCCACATGCGGTGGACAACCCTGGGTATCCAGCGCCATGTCGACCTGTGGACAGGACGGGCGCCTGTGCACAGATCCCCAGGCAGCCTGGGGAGGAACGGACGAGGCCCCCGTCCCCAGCAGGGGACGAGGGCCTCGACGGGTCCGGCCTCCCTGGGGAGGCGGCAGCGTCAGCGCCAGCGCATGGACATCACGAGCCCGGCGACCATCGCACCGAAGCCGATGGCGAAGTTCCACGCCGAGAGGTCGACCATGAACGGGATCTGGTCGCCGGCCACGTAGTACACGACGATCCACAGCAGGCCGACCAGCATGAGCCCCACCATCAGCGGGGCGTACCAGCGCGGGCTCGGCGCGGCCGCGCTCGCGGCGCCGCGCTGGGAGGTGCTCGGGGGAGGCGTGTAGACCGACTTCTTGCGCACCTTGGACTTCGGCACCGCTGCTGCTCCCTCCGCGCGCCGGGCGGCCTCCGCCGCCCGGCTGTGTCCCCAGCCTAAGCTGCGGGGTGCAGGCGGTGGGTCACCGACGCCGGTCGACCGCCCCCCTCGGAGGAGTCCCCTGCCGCCGCGCGAGGAGGTGCCCCGTGACCGCTGACCGCCTGCGCGCCGCGCTGGGCGCACTCCGGTCCCGGCCGTGGGGCCGCCGGTCGGCCTGGGCGGCCCTGGTGCCGGTCGTGGCCCTCGCCGCGGGCCTGCTGTTCGCCACGTCGGGCCAGACGGCCCGGGGCACCGACCTGCGAGGCGGGGAGGTCATCGAGCTCTCGGGTCTGATCAGCCAGCGGCGCGCCGCCCTGGTCGAGCAGACCGCGCAGGCCGACCAGCTGGGTGCCGAGGTCGAGCGGCTCACCGACCAGGTGGCCACGCAGGACGGCGCGGTGGGTGCCGTGCGCACCGAGGCGGAGGGCATGACGCTCTCGGCCGGGATGGTCCCGCTCACCGGTGCCGGCGTGCGGATCGTACTGGACGACGCCCCGCGCCGCCCGGACGGCTCGCTGCCGCGCGGCGCCCGCCCGGACGACGTCGTCATCCACCAGTCCGACGTCCAGGCGGTGGTCAACGCCCTGTGGGCCGCCGGCGCCGACGGCGTCGCCGTGATGGACCAGCGGCTGATCGCCACCAGCGCCGTCCGCTGCGTCGGCAACGTGCTGCTGCTCGAGGGGCGGACGTACTCCCCGCCGTTCCAGGTGACCGCCATCGGCGACCTCGAGGCCTTCCTGACCCAGCTGTCGGCCTCGCCGCAGGTCGCCGTCTTCCAGGACGCCGTGGCCGCGTTCGGGCTCACCTTCTCGGTGCGCGGCGCCGAGTCGGTGGACCTCCCGGCGCACAGCGGCGTCGCTCCGATGGAGTACGCGACCCCCGTGCGCTGACGGGCCGCGCAGCCCGCGGCGCCTGCCCGTCCTGGTACACAAGGGTGGTGAGCAGGCCCGTCCTCGTCGTCGACAACTTCGACAGCTTCGTCTACAACCTCGTCCAGTACCTCGGCCAGCTGGGGGTGCGCTGCATCGTGCGGCGCAACGACGCGGTGACCGTCGACGAGCTGGCAGACCTCGACGTGGCCGGTGTGCTGCTCTCCCCCGGGCCGGGCACCCCCGCCGACGCCGGCGTCACGGTGCCGATGGTCCGGGCCGCCGCCGAGGCGGGCACCCCCGTGCTCGGCGTGTGCCTGGGCCACCAGGCCATCGCCGAGGCCTTCGGCGCCGAGGTGGTGCGGGCACCGGAGCTGCTGCACGGCAAGACCAGCCAGGTCGTCCACGACGGCGTCGGCGTCCTCTCGGGCCTGCCCTCGCCCTTCACCGCGACGCGCTACCACTCGCTCGCCGTCGACCTGGCCACGGTGCCCGACGAGCTCGAGGTCACCGGGCACACCCCCTCGGGGGTCGTGATGGCCCTGCGCCACCGCGAGCTGCCCGTCGAGGGCGTGCAGTTCCACCCCGAGTCGGTCCTCACCGAGGGCGGGCACCAGATGCTGGCGACCTGGCTCGCCTCCTGCGGCCAGGCGCCCGACCCGGCCCTCCTGGAGGCCGCGGCGGCCGGTGCGCGCCGGCTGTCGACCGTCAGCGCCTGACGCCCTGACGCCCTGACGCCCTGACACAGAGAGAGGGGCTCCACCCGGCCGGGTGGAGCCCCTCTCTGCGTCGCGGGGGCGGTGGTCAGCCCCCGGGGGTGGCCGTCGCGGTCCCGCCGCCGGGTGCCCGGCCGACCGTGATGGTGATCGTGCTCCCGGGTGCGGCCTGGGCGTTGGCCGACGGGCTCTGCGAGAGGACGACGCCGACGTCCTCCTGGTCCCCGGCCGGGGTGTCCCGGACGTCGACGGTGAAGCCCTGTCCGCGCAGCGCCGCCGTGGCGGCCGCCTCCGC
Organism: Blastococcus sp. CPCC 205250; assembly: GCF_019799925.1. GTDB lineage: Bacteria > Actinomycetota > Actinomycetes > Mycobacteriales > Geodermatophilaceae > Trujillonella. The sequence goes on from NZ_JABGCG010000002.1 coordinate 436,018, forward strand.
CTGTTCCACGACGTTCGGGACGGTCACGGTCTCGGGCTCCGCCGGGCCGGTGGAGACCCGCAGGACGATCTCCGACGACGCGGTGATCGGCGTACCGGCGGCGGGCGTCGTGCCGATCACCGTGCCGGCGGCGGCGTCGTCCGCCACCTCCTCGACCGAGATGTTGGAGAACCCGGCCGCGCGCAGTGCCTGGTCCGCCGCCTGCTGGGTCTGGCCGGTGACGTCGCCGACCGGGAGCGTGCCGCTGGAGACCGAGAGCGTGATCCGCGTGTTCGGCGCGACCAGGGCGTCCTCCGCCGGGGTGACGTCGACGACGGTGCCCTCGTCCTCGAGCGAGTCGGTCTCGACGGTGCTGATGCTCGTGAAGCCGGCGTCCTCCAGCGCCGACAGGGCGCGGTCCTGGGACAGCCCGATCACCGACGGGACGGCCACCGTGTCCGGGGCCGTGCCGACCGTCAGGCCGACCTCGGTGCCCTCCTCGACCTCGGCGCCACTGGCCGGGTCGGTCGCGAGCACGGTGCCGACCTGGGCCTCGTCGGACACCTCCTGGGGCGTGATGTCCCCGACGACGAGCCCGGCGCCCTCGATGGCCGCCTCGGCGTCGGCCTGCGGGCTGCCGACCAGGTCCGGCGGGACGGTGACCGACGCCGCGGCCTGCGGGGTCTCCTCGTCGTCGGAGCCGAGCAGCAGCGCGATCCCGACGACCGCGCCGATGAGCACCAGGGCACCGACGACCGCCGCGATGACGCGGTTGCGCTTGCGCCTGGCCGCGGCGTCCTCGTCGTCGTCCCAGCCGTCCGCGCCGCGGCGCGGGCCCGGGGGGACGGCGCCGATGACGGCGGTCCGCTCGGCCTCGCCGAGGACCGGGGTGGCCTCGACCCGCTGGCCGGCCAGGGCCCGCAGCAGGTCGTTGCGCATCTCGGCGGCCGACTGGTAGCGGTTGGCCGGGTTCTTGCTCATCGCCTTGAGCAGGATCGAGTCCAGCTCCGGCGGGATGTCGGGGTTGATCGACGACGGCAGCCGCGGGTCCTCGCGGACGTGCTGGTAGGCGACCGACACGGGTGAGTCGCCGGTGAACGGCGGCGCGCCGGTGACCAGCTCGTAGAGCAGGCAGCCCAGCGAGTAGACGTCGGACCGGGCGTCCACGCCCTCGCCGCGGGCCTGCTCGGGGGAGAGGTACTGCGCCGTGCCGATGACGGCGGCCGTGGAGGTCATCGTGGCGGCGGAGTCGGAGACCGCGCGGGCGATGCCGAAGTCCATCACCTTGACCGAGCCGGCCGGCGTGATCATCACGTTCCCGGGCTTCACGTCGCGGTGCACGATGCCGTTGCGGTGGCTGAAGTCCAGGGCACCGCAGATGTCGGCGGCCAGGCTCATCGCCCGCTGCGGGGGCAGCACGCCCTCGCGGCGCAGCACGTCGCGCAGGGTCTCGCCCTCGACGTACTCCATCACGATGTAGGGCGTGTTCCCGGTGGTGGAGCGGTCCTCGCCGGTGTCGTACACGGCGACGATCGCCGGGTGGTTCAGCGACGCGGCGGCCTGCGCCTCGCGGCGGAACCGCACCTGGAAGGAGGGGTCGCGGGCGAGGTCGCTGCGCAGCACCTTGACGGCGACCTCGCGGCCCAGGCGCAGGTCGCGGCCGCGGTGCACCTCCGCCATGCCGCCGCGGCCGAGCACCCCGCCGATCTCGTAGCGCTCACCGAGCACCTGGGGGGTGGTCATCGCAGGTCCTCTCGGGCGGGATGGGGGTTCCGGCCGCCGCGCACGGGGCCGTCAGCCAGCGTATCGACCGGCCCCGGGCCGACGGTCCCGCCGCGTGGAGGTGCGATCACCCGCCCGCACCCTGTGCCACAGGGGGCTCGTCAGCCTCGCCCTGCTGCTCCGTGGGGGTCACGGTGGGGGGCGGCAGCGTGCTGCCCTGGGCCGGGGGCTCCGAGGACGACGACGGCGCGCTCGACGACGACGGCGGGACCGAGCTGGAGCTCGACGGCGGGACCGGCGCGGAGGTGCTCGCGGAGCTCGACGTCTGCGGGCGGGCGCTGGTCGTCGGCGTCGTGCCGCCGCCACCCTCCTGCCCGTCGTCGCCGTCGTCCTCCCCGGTACCGGCCTCCGGGGGCGACCAGTCGACGGAGGTGGCGAACAGGACGATCGGGGCGTCCGCGGGCACCTGGCCGTCCGGCGGCGTCACCGCGGCGACCTCCCCGGCGTTGAGGTCCTCCCCGAAGGCGAGCAGCTGGGCCTCGGTGGCCTCCTGCTGGGTGACGTTCGTGAAGCCGACCGCGCGGAGGGCCTCGATGGCCTCGTCGACGTCCTCGCCCAGGACGGTGGAGGCGTCCAGCGGCAGGGTGGCCACCGGGGCCGCGGTCGAGCTGGCCGACGTCGAGGCGCCGGTGGTGCGGTCGGTCCCGCCGCTGCGGCCGCCGTCCCCGCCGCTGAAGAAGATCCACAGCAGGCCGGCCAGCAGCGCGACCGCCACGAGGGCGGCGACCACCCACACCCAGCGCCGGCTGCTCCGGGCGGGTCCGGCGGGCCCGGCGGGCTCGGGGTCGGCCCACGGCTCACCGCCGGTCGGCGGGCCCTGCAGCGGCGGCAGGGGGCGCGCCGTGGTGTGCGCGCCGGTGGCGGCACCGGCGGCGGCACCGGCACCGGCACCGGCGGCGGCACCGGCGGCCAGCGGCGCCGCGTCGAGCACCTGGGTGCTCGGCTCCTCCTCGGGCATGGTCACGACCTGGGTCGCGGCGGCGGTGGCGACGCCGACGCCGGCACCGGCCGCGGGTGCCCGGCTGCCGACGGCGGCGGCCACCGCGCGGATCGCCGCGGCGAAGGCCGCACCGTCGGTGAACCGGTCCTCGGGGTCCTTCTCCAGCGCCCGCTCCAGGAGCTGGCGCACAGCCAGCGGCACCTCGGCCGGCAGCGGCGGCGGGGGCCGGTTGATGTGCGCCAGGGCGATGGCGACCTGCGAGGTGCCGTCGAAGGGCCGGGAGCCGGTGAGGCACTCGTAGCCGACGACGCCCAGGGAGTAGACGTCGGAGGCGGCGGTGACCTCGAACCCCTGCGCCTGCTCGGGGGAGAGGTACTGCGCCGTGCCGACGACCATCCCGGTGCGGGTGAGCGGTGTGGCGTCGCGGGCCCGCGCGATGCCGAAGTCGGTCAGCTTGACCACGCCGTCGGGCCGCACGATCAGGTTCCCGGGCTTGATGTCGCGGTGCACGACACCGGCCGCGTGGGCGGCGGAGAGCCCGTCGGCGGACTGGCCGAGCACGTGCAGCGTCCAGTCGACGGGGAGGCGGCCCTCCTCGTGCAGGATCGTCACCAGCGGCTGGCCCTCGACCAGCTCCATCACCAGGAACGCCAGCCGCTGGCCGGGGATGCGCTCGTCCTCGGTCTCGCCGTAGTCGTAGACCGAGGCGATGTTGGGGTGCGTCAGCGCCGCGGTGTGCCGGGCCTCGTTGCGGAACCGCGCCACGAAGCTGGGGTCGCCGGTGAACTCCGTCCGGAGCACCTTCGCGGCCACCACGCGGTCCAGCACCCGGTCGCGGGCGCGCCAGACCTCGCCCATGCCGCCGGTCGCGATGGGGGAGGTGATCTCGTACCGCCCGGCGAGGACGGTCCCGGTCGCCAGCGCCATCAGCTGCCGCCCTCGAGGTAGGCCTGCATCACCTGGCGGGCGATCGGTGCGGACACGTCGCCCCCCGTACCCCCGCCGTTGGCCACGAAGACCGCCACGGCGATCTGCGGGTCGTCCGCCGGGGCGAAGCCGATGAACCAGTTGTGGTCGGGGCCGGCGTTCTCCGCGGTCCCGGTCTTGCCGGCGACGTCGATCCCGGGGATCCGGGCGGCGCGGCCGCTGCCGTTCTCGACGACGCTCACCATCATCTCGGTCAGCTGGTCGGCGACCTCGGGCGAGACCGCCTCGGACAGCTCGTCGGGGTCGGTCTGCTCGATGACGGTCAGGTCCGGTGCGCGCAGCTGGCCGACCAGGTACGGCGTCATCACCGTGCCGTCGTTGGCCACGCCGGCGGCCACCATGGCGGCCTGCAGCGGGGTCATCCGCACGTCCTGCTGCCCGATCGAGCTGACGCCCAGCTGGGCGTCGTTCTCGGGGTCGCCGACCGTGCTGCCCGCCGTCTCCAGGGGGATCGTCAGGCCCTCGCCGTCCATCCCGAACGCCTCGGCCGTCTCCCGGATGCGGTCCTCGCCGAGCTCGATGCCCAGCAGCGCGAAGGCGGTGTTGCAGGAGATCGTCAGCGAGTCGATCAGCGGCTGCTCGCCGCTGCCGCTGCACCGCGAGCCGCCGAAGTTCTCCAGCGTCGTGGAGGTGCCGGGCAGGGTCAGCACGTCGGGCGCGGGGACGACGGTGTCGGGCGTGTACTCGCCGCTGGACAGCGCCGCCGCCGACACGATCACCTTGAAGACCGACCCGGGCGGGTAGTTGTCGCTGATCGCCCGGTTGAGCCGGGGGTCGCGCTCGGCGCCCTCGAGCTCCGCGGCGTAGTCGCGGATCGCGGTGCCGTCGTGGCTGGAGAGCAGGGTCGGGTCGTAGGTGGGCGTGCTCGCCAGGCCGAGGACCGCGCCGGTGGAGGGGTCCAGCGCCACGACGGCGCCGGTCACGCCCTCGAGCCCGGCCATGGCGGCCTCCTGCACGGCGGCGTCCAGGGTGAGGACGACGTCGCCGCCCGAGGGGTCACGGCCGGTGAAGATGTCGCTCAGCCGCTGGGTGAACAGCCGGGCGTCGTCCCCGGTCAGCACGTCGTTCTCGGCCTGCTCGATGCCGCTGGCGCCGTACAGGAAGGAGTAGTAGCCGGTCACCCCGGCGTAGAGGCCGCCCTGCGGGTACTGCCGCAGGTAGGTGAGGTCGTCGTCGGTGGCCACCGACGTGGCGATCTCGGTGCCGTCGACGATGATCGAGCCGCGCTGGCGGTCGTACTCCTCGACGATGACCCGCCGGTTGCCGGGGTCGGAACGCAGCTCCTCGGAGCGGACCACCTGGATGTAGTTGACGTTGACGATCAGCAGCGTGAACAGGACGAGCACGCTGATCGCCACGCGGCGCAGCGGCGCGTTCACGGCTTGACCACCTCGGTGGGCGCGTCGACGAACGTCGCGCGCGGCGGCGTGCCCGGCGGGACCGCCGGGGTGGCCGGCCGGCGGGCGGCGTCGCTGATCCGCACGAGGATCGCCAGGAGCGCGAAGTTGGCCACCAGCGACGACCCGCCGTAGGCGACGAAGGGGGTGGTCAGGCCGGTCAGCGGCAGCAGCCCGGTGACGCCGCCGAGGACGACGAAGACCTGCCAGGCGATCGCGAAGGACAGGCCGGCGGCGAGGAGCTTGCCGAAGGCGTCCCGGACGATCAGCGAGCTGCGCAGGCCGCGCTCGACCAGCACGAGGTAGACGACGATCACCGCGACCAGCCCGAACAGGCCCAGCTCCTCCCCGATCGCCGCGGCGATGAAGTCGCTCTTGGCCACCGGCACCTCGTCGGGGCGCCCGCCGCCGAGGCCGGCGCCGAACAGGCCGCCGGTGCCGAGGCCGAACAGCGACTGGACCATCTGGTAGCCGCCGGTGTCGCGGTAGGCGAAGGGGTCCAGCCAGGTGTCGACGCGGACCTGCACGTGCCCGAAGAACTGGTAGGCGAGCAGGGCGCCCGCGCCGAAGAGCCCGACGCCGATGACCAGCCAGCTCGCCCGTTCGGTGGCGACGTAGAGCATCACCACGAAGATCCCGAACAGCAGCAGCGAGCTGCCCAGGTCCCGCTCGAAGACCAGCACGAGGATCGACAGCATCCAGGCGACGACCACGGGACCGAGGTCGCGGCCGCGCGGGAGCTCCAGGCCCATGACCCGCCGGCTGGCCAGCGCGAGGACGTCGCGCTTGTCGACCAGGTAGGCGGCGAAGAAGATGATCAGGCAGATCTTGGCGAACTCACCGGGCTGGATGCTGAAGCCGGCGAGGCGGATCCAGATCTTGGCGCCGTTGACCGACGAGATCGAGGCCGGCAGCACGGCGGGCAGGGCCAGCAGCAGCAGACCGACCAGCGCCAGCGTGTAGGCGAAGCGGGACAGCAGCCGGTGGTCGCGCACCACGAGCAGCACCGCGACGAACAGCACCACGCCGAGGGTCGCCCAGACCAGCTGGACGGGGGCGTCCTCGCGGGTGGCCGTGGCCCCGACCTGCTCCCCGGCGAGGTCCAGCCGGTGGATCATGGTCAGCCCCAGGCCGCTGAGCAGCGCGACGGCCGGCAGGAGGAGCGGGTCGGCGTAGGGGGCGAAGCGGCGCACGACCAGGTGCATGACGACCCACAGCGCGGTGAACCAGCCGCCGAAGGTGGCCAGCTCGGGGCGCAGCGACCCGGTCAGGGTGATGTCGACGACCGACTGGGCGGCCAGCGTGATGACGACGGCGAAGGCGAGCATGACCGCCTCGGTGCCACGCCGGGTCGGCGGGGGAGCCGCCGGCGAGCCCGCTCCGGCCGACCGCGGGTCGGTGGACGGGCCGGTCATCACTCCGCCTCCCGGCAGTCCCGTCCGGTGCCGGACGACGAGGAGGACGTCGAGGAGGACGCCGCGGAGGACGTCGAGGGCGACGCCGAGGTGGACGGCGCGGACGGGGTGCCGGTGCCGAACGGGTCGGCCGGCCCGGCCGTGGCGTTCGGGTCGAGCGGGGAGGACGTCGTCGGCGTCTGACTGGGCGTGCGGTCGGCCGGCGTCTCCTCCTCGCACCGGGGGAGGGACTGCTCGCGCAGCATGTCCACGCGGTCGTCGGCCGCCTGCTGGTCGTCGACGGCGATCCCGCCGGCGACCTTGCCCTGCAGGTCCTGGCTCAGGTCGGCCACGGCGATCCCGCTGTCGGACTCCTCGCGGTAGAGGTCCAGACCGAGCACCGAGGCGTTGATGCCGCGGAAGACCGCGACGGTGTCGGTGTCCTCGTCCACCCCGACGAACCAGTGGTCGAGGACCCACGCGTAGGCACCGACGCCGGCACCGGCCAGCACGACGAGCGCCGCGAGCGCGAACCACCAGCGGCGCCGGCCCCGCCGCCGGTCCCGCGGCGGGGTGGCGGACATCTGGGCCGCGGCCGGCGGCGGGGGTGGCGGGGGGTCGGCCAGGGCGGCCCGGCCGGCGGCCGACCCGGGGTCGACGGCGCGCTGGCCGACGTTCGCGCCGGCGGCGCCGTCGACGACCGGCTCGTAGAGGACGCCGGAGCCGTCGTCCTCGACCACGTCGGCGACGATGACCGTGATGTTGTCGGGGCCGCCGCTGCGCAGGGCCAGCTCGATCAGCCGGTCGGCGCAGGACTGCGGGTCCTGGTCCTGCAGGGTGGTGGCGATCGTCTCCTCGCTGACCACGCCGGACAGGCCGTCGGAGCACAGCAGGTAGCGGTCGCCGGCGCGGGCCTCGCGCATGGAGAGGTCGGGGTCGACGTCCTGGCCGTTCAGCGCCCGCAGCAGCAGGGAGCGCTGCGGGTGGTGGTTGGCCTCCTCCTGGGTGATCCGGCCGTCGTCGATCAGCGTCTGGACGAACGTGTCGTCGTGCGTGATCTGGCTCAGCTCGCCGTCGCGCAGCAGGTAGGCCCGCGAGTCGCCCACGTGGCACAGCGCGATCCGGCCGCCGGCGAACAGGACGGCGGTGAGCGTCGTGCCCATGCCCTCGAGCTGCGGGGACTCGCGGATGACCTCACGCAGGTGCTCGCTGCCGTCGAAGACCGCGGCGCGCAGGGCCTGCAGCATGTCGCTGGGCGGGGCGTCCTCGTCGAGGTGCTCGAGCGCGGCGATGACGACCTTGCTGGCGACGTCGCCGGCGGCGTGCCCGCCCATGCCGTCGGCGACGGCGAGCAGGCGCGGGCCCGCGTAGACGGAGTCCTGGTTGTTGCCGCGGACCAGACCGCGGTCGGACCGGGCCGCGTAGCGCAGCACGAGGCTCATCGGGGCCGGCTCCCCTCGGTCGCCGGGCTCACGAGCGCAGCTCCAGCGCCGTCTGGCCGATCCGGATGGGCTGGCCGTTGGCCACCAGCAGCGGCCCCTGGACGCGCTGCTGGTCCAGGAAGGTGCCGTTCGTGGAGCCCAGGTCCTCGACGTACCACTGGCCACCCCTGTTGGTCAGCCGGGCGTGCCGGGAACTGGCGAAGTCGTCGGTGAGCACGAGCGTGGAGTCGTCGGCCCGGCCGATGAGGATGGGCTGGTCGCCGAGGGTGATGCGCGTGCCGGCGAGCGGACCTGCGGTCACCACGAGCGTCTTGGGCCCCTTCTGCTTGCGTCGTCCGGGCGCGGCCGCGCGCGGCGGGACGGCGGCCACCCGTCCGACCCGGCCCCCGAAGAGGTCGGCCCGGACGACGCGGAACGCCGCGAAGATGAACAACCAGAGCAGCAGGAGGAAGCCGAACCGGAAGATCTGCAGGACGATCTCGGCCGTCACGGCGTCGCCACCCCGCCGGCGTGCGGTCGCCGGACGCCCCCCGGCTCGCTCAGTCGGGGCGCTCCGCTCCTGGCTCGTCCCTCGCTGCGGTGCTCACGCCCCTCCCCGCTCACGCGCCGTCCTGACGGTAGACGAGCACGGAGTGGCCGATGCGGATGACGTCGCCGTCGGCCAGCGCCTGCCGGGTGATCCGGCGGCCGTTGACCAGGGTGCCGTTGGTGGAGCCGAGGTCCTCGACGTGGGCGGTGCCGCTGTCGAGGACGACGTCGACGTGCTTGCGGCTCACGCCGGTGTCGGGCAGCCGGATGTCGGCGTCGGTGCCGCGGCCGATCACGTTGCGCCCGTTGGTCAGCTCGTGCCGGGTGCCCGGGCCGTCGACGACGAGGACGTGGGTGACGCCGGGCTTGGAGCCGGCCCGCCCGACGACCGACGACGGGTGCTGGCGGCCGGTGTCGGTGGCCATCCGGCCGCGCAGCGGCGGCAGCGGGGGCACGCCCTCGCCGGGCAGCGGCGGGGCGGCGGGGACGGCGACGGCGTCCGCCCGGGAGGCGGGGCGGGCCGGGTCGGCGACGTGCGAGCCCACCTCGAAGACGCCGGTCGGCAGCGACTCGTCGAGCTCGAGGCGCACCTGGACCTCGCCGAAGAGCTGGTAGCCCTCGGTGGCCACGTGCTCGGCGACCATGTCGGCGAGCTCGGCGGCCAGCTGCTCGGACCACTCGGCCAGGTTGTCGAAGTCCGCCCGGCCCAGCCGGACGTCGTAGACGTTGGGCGCCAGCACCCGCCCCTCGCCCATCACCGAGCGCTGCTCGTCGGCCTCGCGGGTCAGTGCCTTGGCGATCTCGGCGGGGTGGACCTTGCCCTTGAACAGCCGGGCGAAGGCCAGCCCGACCATCCCCTCCAGCCGCCGCTCGAAGCGCTGCAGCACACCCACAGTCGCTCCTCCAGGCTCGTTCGACGGCGACGTCCGGTCCACCCGTGATCGTAGCCGGGCACGAGGCCGCCGACCGGTCAGGAAGCCGCGACTCCCCGGGAGCGACCCGTCGCCGCACCCCCCGCCGGGGACCCCCGCCGCGGGCTGCTAGTGTCCTCGTGCGTCCGGGCAAGTGGCGGAATGGCAGACGCGCACGGTTCAGGTCCGTGTGTCCGAGAGGACGTGGGGGTTCAACTCCCCCCTTGCCCACCAGCACGACGAGCCGGTCCCCCAGGGGGCCGGCTCGTCGTCGTCCGGGGGGTGGGCCGCCCGGCCGTGCGGGGTCTAGCGGGTGGCCTTGACCGCCAGCACGGGGCAGTCGGCGTCGAGCAGGATCCGCTGCGCCTGGCTGCCGAACAGCAGCTTCCCGGTGGGGCTGCGCCGGCGCATGCCGATGACGACGAGGCTGGCCCCGACGCGCTCGGCGGCCTCCACGACCTCGTCGGCGGGGTCCTTGCCGCGCACCAGCTGCTCGATCTCGAAGTCGACGCCGGCGGAGCGCAGCCGCGCGCCCAGCCGCTCCACCTCGCCCTCGTCGAGGAACTTGGGGTCCCTGCTGGCGTCGCTGCTGCCGACGTTGACCAGGTGGAGGGACTCGCCGCGGCGGCCGGCCTCCTCGAGGGCCGCGTCCAGCGCGGCCTGTCCTTCAGCACTCGGCACGTAGCCGACGACGACGGTCATGCGGCGCAGCATAGGGACGACCTGCGGGCCGACGCTCCCGCTGCGGGGCCGGTCAGCGCGGGGCCTTCACCGCCAGCACGGGGCAGTCGGCGTCGAGCAGGACCCGCTGCGCCTGGCTGCCGAACAGCAGCTTCCCGGTGGGGCTGCGCCGGCGCATGCCGATGACGAGCACGCTGGCGCCGACCCGCTCGGCGGCCTCCACCAGCTCGTCGGCGGCGTCCCTGCCGCGCACGAGCTGCTCGATCTCGAAGGCAGCGCCGGCGAACAGCAGCCGGTCGGCCAGCCGCATCCGCTCGCCCTCGTCGAGGAAGCGGGGGTCGTTCGCGGCGTCGGGCAGCCCGACGTTCACCACCAGCAGGGACTCGCGGCGGCGGTCGGCCTCGGTCAGGGCCGCCTCGAGCGCGGCCTCGCCACTGGGTCCGGGCACGTACCCGACCACCACCGTCATGCCCGGAGCCTAGGGACGGCGCCGGGGCCGTGCACGCAGCGGCGCGGGGGGATCAGGACGGCAGCTCCCGCCGGCCGCCCCTGCCGCCGCGGCCCTCGCTGAGCGTCTGGGCGAGCAGGACCGCTCCCCACGGGCCGACCACCCAGACCGGCCACGGGTAGTGCCACTCGCCGGAGGCCAGCGAGGTGATCAGCCAGATGCTCGTGACGATCAGCGCGGTCGTCAGCCAGCTCGTCCAGGCGGCCGCGCGCGTGCCGCCCCAGGCCGCCCAGCCCCAGCCGCCGGTCGCCCAGTGGCCGACGCCGACGGGTCCGGCGGAGCCGGGTGCTGGGGGCGACGCGGGTACCACGGGCCGGGCCGGCTGCAGCGGCGGGAGGTCGGTGGTCAGCGCGTCGAGCTCGCCGTACGTGCGGGAGGCGTAGGCGCGGGCCAGCCGGTCCTCGTACTCGGCGACCGTGAGCCGGCCCGCGGCCATGTGCTCGCCGAGGAGTCCGGCCACGGTGGAGCGGTCGGTGTCGGCGGCGCGCAGGTGGGGCTCGGGCATGGCCCCAGTCTGGCCGCCGCCGACGCCGTCCCACCACTGACGGACGTCACGGATCCGGCATGCCGGACGGCGGGTCCGTGCCCCGGTCAGCCGTTGGCCGGGACGGCCTCCCGCGCGAGGTGCTTGCCGATGACCATGCGCTGGATCTGGTTGGTGCCCTCGAAGATCTGCATGACCTTGGCCTCGCGCATGTAGCGCTCGGCGGGGTGGTCGCGGGTGTAGCCGGCGCCACCGAGCACCTGGACGGCGTCGGTGGTCACCTTCATCGCCGCGTCGGTCGCCACCAGCTTGGCGATGCTGGCCTGCCGGGCGTACTCCTTGCCGGCGTCCCGGCGGCGGGCCGCGACGAGGTACGTGGCGCGGGCGGACTCCACCGCGGCGGCCATGTCGGCGAGCAGGAACGCGACCCCCTGGTGGTCGACGATCCGCCGGCCGAAGGCCTCCCGCTCGCAGGCGTAGGCGACGGCGAGGTCCAGCGCGGACTGGGCCAGGCCCACGGCCACCGCGCTCACGCCCAGCCGGCCGGAGTCCAGTGCCGCCAGCGCGATGCCCAGCCCGCGGCCGCGGTCGCCGACCAGCCGGTCGGCGGGCACGGGGACGTCGTCCAGGCGGATGGCCGCGGTGGTGGAGCCGGTGAGGCCCATCTTCTGCTCCGGGGGAGCGGCGGAGAGGCCGGCCAGGTCGGGGGTGAGGTGGAAGCAGGAGATGCCCCGCTCGCCGTCGTCCGGGGTCCGCAGGAAGGTCGAGTAGAAGTCGGCGTGCCCACCGTGGGTGACCCAGGCCTTCTCCCCGGTGGCCGTCCAGCCGTCGTCGGCGGCCTTCGCCGAGGCCCGCATCGCCGCGGGGTCGGAGCCGGCGTGGGCCTCGGAGAGGCAGTACGCGCCGAGCAGCCGGCCGCCGACCATCTCCGGCAGCCACTCGCGTCGCTGCGCCTCGGTGCCGAACCGGTCCACGGGGAAGCAGGCGAGGGTGTGCACGCTGACGCCCAGCGCGACGCTCGCCCAGCGCGCGGCGAGCTCCTCGACGACCTGCAGGTACACCTCGTAGGGCTGGCCGCCGCCGCCGACGTCCTCGCCGAAGGGCAGGCCGAGCAGGCCGGCCTCGCCGAGCAGGGTGAAGACCTCGCGGGGGAAGCGCTCCTCCCGCTCGTGGGCCGCCGCCTGGGGTGCCAGCTCGCCGTCGGCGATCTCGCGGGTGAGGGCGATGAGGTCGGCCGCCTCCTGGGTGGGCAGCTCGCGGTCGACGGGCACGGGGCCTCCAAGAAGCGGGACAGTACTGGGAACGGTACGCGAGTACTGTCCGCGGTCCTGGAGGATGCTGTCGTGCCGGTCGCGGGAGGTGGCATGAGCGCGGAGACGGTGCACCCGGAGGGGTGGACGGTGGCGGGCGAGCGGGTGCTGACCGCCCGCCAGGCCCAGCTGCTCGACCAGCTGGAGGAGCTGTTCCTCGCCGAGGGGTTCGCCGGCTTCACCCTCGACGACCTCGCGGAGCGGCTGCACTGCTCCAAGAGCACCCTCTACGCGCTGGCCGGGAGCAAGGAGCAGCTCGCCGCCCGGGTCGTGCGGCACTTCTTCCGCAAGGCCGCCGCGGCCGTGGAGGCGCAGGCGGTCGACGAGGACGACCCGGGGCTGCGGGTGACCGCCTACCTCACCGCGGTCGCCCGGGCGCTGGCCCCGGCCGGGCCGGCCTTCCGCCGCGACCTGGAGCGGTTCGAGCCGGCGCGGGCGGTGTACGAGCGGCACACCGCGCTGGCCGCCGACCGCGTCCGCCGGCTCGTCGACGAGGGCGTGGCGGCCGGGCGCTTCCGCCAGGTGCACCCGGCGCTGGTCGCCGACACCGTCACCACGCTGATGTTCCGCATCGGCCGGGGCGAGACCGGGCGGGCCACCGGCCTGTCCGACGCCGCCGCCTACCGCGAGCTGGCCGCCCTCCTGCTGCACGGCATCAGCCTGTGAGGATGCGGTCGTGACCGCCGCGACGTACGTCCTGGCCCCCGCCACCTGGGACGACCCGGAGGTGCGGGCCCTCACCGCCGCCCAGCAGGCCGAGCTGCGCGCCCGCTACGACGGCGACACCGAGCCGGGGACGCCGCCCTCGGCCGCCGACGTCGCCGTGGTGGTCGTGGCCCGCGACGCCGACGGGACGCCCCTGGGCTGCGGCGCCCTCCGGGAGCTCGGACCGGGGGTGGCCGAGGTCAAGCGGATGTACGTCGTCCCGCCGGCGCGGGGCCGTGGCGTCTCCCGTGCCGTGCTCACGGCGCTGGAGGCCGCGGCCGTCGAGCGGGGCTGGTCGACGCTGCGCCTGGAGACCGGCCCGCGCCAGCCCGAGGCGATCGGGCTGTACGAGAGCGCCGGCTACCGGGCGATCGAGGCGTTCGGGGACTACGTCGACGAGCCCGACGCCGGCTGCTCCCTCTACTACGAGCGGGTGCTCGGCCCCTCCTGAGCGGCAGCGGGAGCCGGGGCGGGGAGACCCGTCGGTGGGGTACGGCAGGCTGCGGCTCCCGTCGTCCCGATCCCCGGAGGTCCCCGTGGGCACCGTCGTCCGCATCCCGTTCGAGGTCACCGGCTGGGAGCCCGAGCCCCTGGCGCTGGGGGAGCCCGGTCCCGTGGCGTTCGGCCGGGTGACGCTGCGCAAGACGTTCTCCGGGCCGCTGACCGGCACGAGCGTGGTCGCGATGACCTCCGCGGCGGTGGGCGAGGCGCCTGCGGGCTACGTCGCCGTCGAGCTGATCGAGGGCACGCTGGAGGGCCGCAGCGGCACGTTCGTCCTCCAGCACTCCGGGGTGGTCGACGGCGCGGACCCCCGTGCCGGCGGCGTCGTCCTGCCCGGGACGGCGACCGGGGAGCTGGCCGGCCTGCGCGGCACCGTCGAGCTGACCCATGACGAGTCGGGCGCGGTCCTGACGCTGGACTACACGCTGGGCTGACCGCGCGCGGGTGTGGTGGGCTGGCGGCCATGAGCGTGCCGCCGCACACCCCGTGGCCCCCCTCGGACCCGGTCGACGTCGAGCTGTTCAGCGGCGACGCCCGGCTGGCCGTCGACCTGCGCGGCGGCGGGATCCGGGCGCTGACCTCCGGCGGCTGGGACGTCGTCGACGGCTACGCGCGGGGCACCGTGCCGGCCGGGCGTCGCGGCGGGGTGCTGCTGCCCTGGCCCAACCGGCTGCGCGCCGGCCGCTGGAGCTGGGCCGGCCGCGACCTGCAGCTGGACGTGGCGTCGGGCGACAAGCCGAACGCCGCGCACGGGCTGCTCTCCTGGCAGCCGTTCGCCGTCCTGAGCCGCTTCGCCGACACGGTGACCGTCGGGACCACCATCGAGCCGCGCCCCGGCTACCCCTTCCGGCTGCTCGTGGCCCTGGACTACGCGCTGGCGCCCCAGCGGCTCACCGTCACCGTGCGGGTGCGCAACGGCTCGGCCGAGCCGGCGCCGTTCGGTGCCGGCATGCACCCCTACCTGGCGGTCGGCGGGGACGACGACGGCGCCGTCGCCGACGCCGAGCTCACCGTGCCGGCCCGGACGGCCCTGACGGTCGACGGCGGCCTGCCCACCGGGGAGCGGACGCCGTTCGACGGGGCGGTCGGCCGGATCGGCGACCGGTCCATCGACACGCCGCTGACCGACCTCGACCGCGACGACGACGGCTGGGCGCGGGTCCGCCTCCGGGGCCCGGCCGGCGCGGTGGAGCTCGCCGTCGACGGGTCCTGGCCGTGGCTGCAGGTCTACACCGGCGACACGCTGCCCCCGGGCCAGCGCCGCCGCAGCGTCGCCGTCGAGCCGATGACGTGCCCGCCGAACGCGCTGGCCGACGGGGTGGACCTCGTCGTGCTGGAGCCGGCGGCGACCTGGTCGGGGACGTGGACGCTGGCCTGGGAGCCGGCCGGCTGATGCGGGTCGCGGAGCTGTGGCGGTACCCGGTCAAGTCGCTGCAGGGCCAGCGGGTCGACGCCTCGGAGGTCGGCCCCGAGGGCCTGGCCGGGGACCGGCGGTGGGCGCTGTTCGACACCTCGACCGGGCTGGGCCTCACCGCCCGGCGGGTGCCCGACCTGCTCTTCGCCTCCGGCCGGCTCACGACCGACGGCGGCGTGGAGGTGGTGCTGCCCGACGGCACGGTCACCACCGACGACGCCGTCCTCTCGGCGTGGCTGGGGCGCCCCGTGGAGCTGCGGGCCGCCGGGCAGGTGCCCGGCGGGCGGCGCTACGAGAACCCGTCCGACGTCCGCGACGACGGCGAGTACGACTGGGACGCCTTCGACGGCGCCCGCGGGGCGTTCCACGACAGCAACCGCACCCGGGTCTCGCTGGTGTCGACCGGCACCCTGGGCACCTGGGACCGGCGGCGGTTCCGCGCCAACGTCGTGCTGGCCGGAGCGGGGGAGGACGAGCTGGTCGGCCGGCGGGTGCACCTCGGCTCGGCCGAGCTCGACGTCGTCCAGGGCGTCCCGCGCTGCGTGATGGTCACCCGCCCGCAGCCCGGCGGCATCGGCCGGGACACCGCCGTCCTCAAGACCGTGCACCGCGAACGCGGCGGGGACCTGGCGGTCGCGGCGCTGGTCGCCCGCCCCGGGGCGGTGGCCGTGGGCGACGCCCTGACGCCGGCCGGGGGAGGATGACCGGCGTGCGCACCGTCGAACTCCGTCCCGGCGAGGAGTCCATCCGGCTCGGGCAGCTGCTCAAGCTCGTGGACGCGGTGCCGACCGGCGCCCAGGTCAAGGACGTGCTGCTGACCGGCGACGTCCGGGTCAACGGCGAGCCGGAGGACCGGCGCGGCCGGCAGGTGCGCCGCGGGGACGTGGTCTCGATCGAGGGCGCGGAAGACGTGCGGGTCGGGTGACGGTCCAGACGGGTTCCACGTGGAACCGGACCGGGACGGCGGGGTGGCGGGCGCCGCGGTGGCCGGCCGAGCTGCCCGCACCGGACTTCGCCGCGATCCGCGCGGAGCTCGACGTCCCCGAGGAGTTCCCGGCCGAGGTGCTGGCCGAGGCCGCCGCGGTCGCCGCGCACCCGCCGCTGCCCGAGCTGGACGCCACCGACCTGCCCCTGGTGACGGTCGACCCGGCGGGCAGCCGCGACCTCGACCAGGCCGTGCACCTGCGCCGGGAGGGCCGGGACTTCCTGGTCAGCTATGCGATCGCCGACGTCGGGGCCGTCGTCCGCCCCGGCGGCGCGCTCGACGCCGAGGCCCGCCGCCGGGGGCAGACGCTCTACACGCCCGACCGGCGGGTCCCGCTGCACCCGCCGGTGCTCTCCGAGGACGCCGCCAGCCTGCTGCCGGGGCAGGACCGGGCCGCCGCCCTCTGGACGATCCGGCTGGACGCCGAGGGCGAGGTGCGGGCGGTCGACGTGCGCCGGGCCGTCGTCCGCAGCCGGGCCCAGCTCGCCTATCCGGAGGTCCAGGCGCAGGCCGACGCCGGCACGCTGCCCGGCCCGCTGGCGCTGCTGCCCGAGCTGGGCCGGCTGCTGCAGCAGCAGGCGCTCGCCCGCGGCGCGGTGGAGCTCGGCACCCCCGAGCAGCAGGTCGAGCCGGCGCCCGGCGGCGGCTGGACCCTCACCAGCCGCGGTGACCTCCCGGTCGAGGGCTGGAACGCCACGATCTCGCTGCTGACCGGCCGCTGCGCCGCGGCGCTCATGCTCGCCGGCGGCGTCGGACTGCTCCGCACCCTGCCGCCGCCGGCGCCCGAGGCGGTCGCCGCACTGCGCCGGATCGCGCCGGCCCTGGGCGTCGACTGGCCCGACGGCGCGCGACCCGGGGACGTCGTGGCCGCGCTCGACCCCGCCCGGCCCGGGCACGCGGCCTTCCTCGAGGAGGCCGCCGGCCTGCTGCGCGGCGCCGCGTACACGCCCCTCGACGGGTCGCCGCCGGAGCAGCCGGGGCACGGCGGCGTCGGCTCGCCGTACGCGCACGTCACCGCACCGCTGCGGCGGCTGGTCGACCGGTTCGGCACCGAGGTCTGCCTGGCGCTGTCCGCCGGCCGGGAGCCCGACCCGGAGGTGCGTGCGGCGCTGCCCGAGCTGCCCGCGCTGATGGCCGCCTCCGACCGGCGCACCCGTGCGGTCGAGCGGGCGGTCGTCGACGCCACGGAGGCACACCTGCTGCGCGACCGCGTGGGCGAGGTCTTCGAGGCCGTCGTGGTCGAGGCGGAGGACTCGCGGGGCACCGTCGTCCTCCCCGAGCCGGCGATCCGCGGGCGGTGCGCCGGGGCCCTGACCGCCGGCACGCGGGTGCGGGTCCGGCTCGTGGAGGCCGACCCCGGACGGCGGTCGGTGCGGTTCGAGCTCGCCGGCTGAGCGGCGTGCCGGCGGCGCCGTCCGGGCGGCCGGGCAGGATGGGCCCATGAGGATCGCCGCCGTGCAGCACGACATCGTCTGGGAGGACCGGGCGGCCAACTTCGCCCGGCTGGCCCCGCAGGTGGCCCGCGCCGCGGCGGCCGGCGCCGAGCTGGTGCTGCTGAGCGAGACCTTCTCCACCGGCTTCTCGATGACGCCGGGCATCGGCGAGCCCGAGGGCGGGCCGTCGTCGACCTTCCTGCGCGAGCAGGCAGCCGAGCACGGGGTGTGGGTGGCCGGCAGCTGCCCGGAGATCGCCCCTGCCGCCGACGGCGGAGCCGCGGCCGGGGGGAGCACGGCCGGGGGAGCCGCGGCCCTGCCGTACAACTCGCTGGTGCTGGCGGGTCCGGACGGAACGGTCCACCGCTACCGCAAGCTGCACCCGTTCACCCACGGCGGGGAGCACGAGCGGTTCCGGGCGGGCGAGGGCCCGGTCACCGTCGAGATCGGCGGCCTGCGGATCACCCCGTTCATCTGCTACGACCTGCGCTTCGCCGACGTGTTCTGGCACGCCGCGCCCGGCACCGACGTCTACCTCGTGACGGCCAACTGGCCGGCCGCGCGGCGTCTGCACTGGCAGGCCCTGCTCCAGGCGCGCGCCATCGAGAACCAGGCGTACGTGGTCGGCTGCAACCGGGTGGGGACGGCCGGCGACGGCACCGAGCACGCCGGCGACAGCCGGGTCGTCAGCCCGATGGGGGAGCTGCTGGCCACCGCGGCCGGGGTGGAGACCCTCGTCCTGGCCGACGTCGACGCCGCCGAGGTGGCGGCCACCCGCGACCGGCTGCGCTTCCTCCCCGACCGGCGCGGCTGAGCGAGGGCCCCCTCGCCACCGCCCACGGCGGGCGGGCGAGGGGGCCGGACACCGTCAGGAGCGCGCGGGGGTGCCGCTCTGGTCGACGACGATCCGCTCGCGCTGCACCTGGTCGGTGACCTGCTCGGTGCCGGTGACCACCTCGGTGCGCAGCCGCACCCGCTCCACGGGGACCACCTCGACGGAGACCACCGGCCGCTCGGCGTGCAGCACGATCTCCGCGGGCAGCCCGCCGGCGACCGCCGGGATCGGCGAGGTGGCCGGCGAGGTGGCCGGCGAGGTGCTCGGTGAGGTGGCCGGCGCTGCCTCGCCGGGGGCGACCAGCGACTCACCGGGGCCGGGGTCGGGCGCGTCGATCGGGATCTCCTCGATCCGGAACTCCTCGCGCCGGATCGGCACGGTGATGGTGACCTCCTCGGTCACCACGTACTTGACCAGCCGGGCCCGGGTCGCCGCGACCGTCTCGGTGGAGACGAGCAGCCGCTCCTCGCTGCGCACCATGCCGCCGTCGACCGCGGGAGCAGCCGGGGTGGCGGGGGGCGGCGGGGGCACGGCCGCGGCAGCGGGGATCGGGGTCTCCGCCGTGGTGGGCTCTCCGGTGGCCGGCCCGGGCTCGGCGGCCACGGGGATGCCCGGCGACGTCCGCGGGGCGACCTCGGACGTGGCCGGCAGGGCGGTGTCCAGGCCGTAGTGGCGCCGGAGCTCGGCCTCGTCGGAGGGGTCCAGGTGCTCCCCGGTGAGGTGGGGGGCGGCCCGGACGGCGTCCTTGGTGACGTGCAGCCGCAGGCCGCCGTCGACGTAGGCGGCGTCCACGGCCGGCACGATCGAGTGCCGGGTGCCGAACAGCCCCGTGGTGATCGCCGCCCAGGTGGGCGCGCCGGTGCGGTCGTCGACGAAGAAGTGCTCGACGGTGCCGATCTTCTCGCCGTCGGGACCGTAGGCCGGACTGCCGACGGCCGCCGACACCTCGCGTTCGCTGAGCATGGGTGGGCTCCCCTCGCGCGGACCGCCCCGCGGGCGGCTCTCCTCCTGAGCGTGCCCAGCCGCCGCTCCCGGTGAACATCGTGGCGAGGGCGCTGTTCACCCGGGTGGCCTACGGTCGCGGGCACCGGTGGCCGGACCGGAGGCCACCAGCGAGGAGGACGACGTAGTGGGCGGGCACGTCGAGATCGAGCGGAAGGTCGAGCCGGGCCCGGACTTCGTCCTCCCCGACCTCAGCGCGGTGGCGGGCGTCGCCGCCGTGGGGGAACCGGTCGAGCACCACCTGGACGCCACCTACTTCGACACCGCGGACCTGCGTCTGGCGCGCGCCCGCGTGACGCTGCGCCGGCGCACCGGGGGCACCGACGCCGGCTGGCACCTCAAGCTGCCCACCGAGGGGATCGCCCGCCAGGAGCGGCACCACCCGCTGGGGCCGCGCCGGGCCGTGCCGCCCAAGGCGGTCCTGGAGCCCGTGCTCGGCATCGTCCGCACCGCCCCGGTGTCCGCGGTCGCGACGCTGGCCACCACGCGCGTGGTGACGACGCTGCTCGCCGAGGACGGTCGCGTGCTGGCCGAGGTCGCCGACGACACGGTGACCGGCACCGCGCACGCGGCGGGGCCCGACGCCGCGGCCACGGTGACCCGCTGGCGGGAGCTCGAGGTGGAGCTGGTCGACGGCGACGAGGCGCTGCTGGACGCGGCGGTCGCCGCCCTCGTCGCCGCCGGGGCCGTGCCGTCGCACTCGCCGTCGAAGCTGGCCCGCGTGCAGGCCGACCGGCTGACCGCGCCGGAGCCGGCCTCCGATGCCGCCGAGCCGGCCGGCGGGAATCCGGAGGCGGGCACGGACGGACAGCCGGAGGAGGACGCCAGGCGGAAGGGCAAGAAGGCGGCGAAGGCGGGCAAGGCGGGCAAGGCCGCGAAGGGCGGCAAGGCGGCCAAGGCCGGCAAGGCCGCGAAGAGCGGCAAGGCGGCCGAGGCCGGCAAGGCGGCGGTGCCCTCCGCCGCCGAGGTGGTGCTCGGCGCCCTGCGGGCGCAGGTCGACGCGCTGCAGGCCGCCGACCTGCTCGTGCGGACCGGCCACCCCGACGGCATCCACGACCTCCGGGTCGCCTGCCGGCGGCTGCGCAGCATCCTCGCGGCGTTCCGGCCGGTGCTGGAGCGCACGAGCACCGACCCGCTGCGCGAGGAGCTCCGCTGGGTCGGTGCCGCGCTCTCGGCGGCCCGGGACGGCGAGGTCGCGCTGGCCCACCTGCGCGAGCTCGTCGAGGCCCAGCCGCTGGAGCAGGTGCGCGGCCCGGTCGTGGCCCGCCTGCGGACCGCCGCGGTGCAGGACGCGGAGGCCGGCCGGCGCACGGCGCTGCGGACGCTCACCGACCGGCGCTACCTCACCGTGCTGGACTCCCTCGACGCCCTGCTGACCGCACCGCCGCTGGCCGAGGCCGCGGGTGAGCCCGCGGGACCGGTGCTCGCGCGGGCGATCCGGCGCAGCGGGAAGCGGCTGGCCGCGCGGATCGAGCTCGCGCGGGCCGACGGCGAGGAGGTCCCGCACGAGGACTCCGCGCTGCACGACGTCCGCAAGGCGGCCAAGCGCGTCCGGTACACCGCCGAGGTCGCCGTGCCGGTGCTGGGTGGGCCGGCGGAGGCCCTGATCTCCTGCATGCGGGACGTGCAGGAGGACCTCGGTGCCGCGCAGGACACGGTGGCCACGCGGGACCGGTGCCTGCAGCTGGGCCGCGCCGCCGGTGCGGCGGGGGAGCCGACCTGGACGTGGGGCAGGCTGTACACGCTGGAGGAGACCCGCGCCGCCGCGTGCGCCGCCGCCTTCTGGCGGCGCGAACCGGGGCTGCGCCCGGTGCTGCGCGCAGCCGGGGAGTGAACGGTCCCATGACGAGGAAGGCCCCGCACTGTCCCTGATCGGTCTGCTCGGCTTCGGCACCGTGGTGCTGCTGGCCCTGGCGCTCCTGCACGGCTACCTCTGGTTCCGCCTCGTGCGCAGCACGACCCGTCCCGGCCGCACCCGCCGCCGGCTGACGGTGCTCGTCGCAGTCCTGGCGGTGCTGCCCGCCGCCGCGGTGCTGCTGCGCCGCACCCTGCCGCTCGATGCGGCGGCTCCGCTGGACTGGGTGGCCTACACCTGGCTGGGGACGGCGTTCTACCTGTTCCTCGCCCTCGTGGTCCTGGAGCCGGTCCGGCTGGTCGCGGGGGTGCTGGGCCGGGTGCGGTCGAGGGAGGCGCGACCGACGCCGGTCCCCGCCGGGGCGCCTCCGCGGGACGGCACGCCGGAGCGGGGACCGGGGACGGCGCCCGTGGCCGACGAGCGCGAGCCGGAGCCCACGGCGCCGGAGCCCGCCGCCGCTGAGCCCACTGCGACTGAGCCCACTGCGCCCGAGGACGCGGGGCTGCCTCGGCGGCTGCTCCTGGCGCGCGGCCTGGCGGTCACCGCCGGCGTCGTCGGCCTGACCACCGCCGGCACCGGGGTCTACTTCGCCAACTCCGCGCCCGTCGTGCGCCGCGTACCGGTGACGCTGCCCCGCCTGGACCCGGCGCTGGACGGGCTGCGGATCGTCACCTTCTCCGACGGCCACCTCTCGGCCACCTACGGCGGCCGGCGCTTCGAGCGCCTGGTCGAGATCGTCAACGAGCAGCGGCCCGACGTCGTGGCCATCGTCGGCGACCTGGTCGACGGCGACGTCGAGGAACTGGCCGGGGAGGCCGCACCGCTGGCTGACCTGGTGAGCGAGCAGGGCGTCTTCTTCGTGACCGGCAACCACGAGTACTTCGTCGACACGACCGCCTGGCTGCGCCACCTGCCCACGCTCGGCGTGGAGGTGCTGCGCAACGAGCGGGTGCCGATCCGCCGCGGGGCGGCGTCGTTCGACCTGGCCGGCATCGACGACCGGACGGCGGCGTCCTCGGGGCTGGCCGGGCACGGCGCCGACCTCGACGCCGCGCTGGACGGCCGCGACGACGCCGTCCCGGTCGTGCTCTTGGCGCACCAGCCCGTCCAGGTGGAGCAGGCGCGGGCGGCCGGGGTGGACCTGCAGCTGTCCGGTCACACCCACGGCGGCCAGCTGTGGCCGTTCGACTACGCGATCCGGCTGGACCAGCCGTCGGTGGAGGGGCTGTCCCGGCACGGGGACACCCAGCTGTACGTGACCTCCGGCGCCGGGTACTGGGGGCCGCCCATGCGGGTCGGCGCGCGCCCGGAGGTCACCGTGGTGGAGCTGCGGGCCCCCGGCGCCTGACCGGACGTCCCGGGGACCGGCTCAGCTGACCGGGCCGCCCATGTTGCGCAGGGTGGTCAGCACCTCGTCGGCCACCGCCAGCAGCGAGCGGGCGCCGTCCTCCTCCGCCCAGCGCAGGAGGATCTGCGTGTACGACGAGAACAACGCCGTCACCACGAGCTCGGTCGCGAGCTTGCGCGCCGGGACGACGGTCGCCGGGGGCAGGGACTCCAGCACCATGGTCGCGGTGAACCGCTCGAACTCGGCCGCGCGCAGCCGCAGCCCCGGCGTCGAGACGACGACCTGCCAGCGCTGCAGCAGCTCCTCGAGCGCGGTCTCCCGGTAGGAGTCCAGCCACCGCAGCATGGCGTCCCGGACGGTGAGGAACACCGAGTCGCTGGGCGGCAGGGAGGCGAGCAGGGCCTGGATGGCCGTCCGCTCCGGCACCGGCAGGACGACGTGCTCCTTGCTCGGGAAGTGGGCGTAGAACGTCGGGACGGAGATGCCGGCCGCCGCGGCGATCTCCCCGACGCTGACCTCGTCGAACCCCCGGTCGAGGAACAGGTCCATCGCCGCCAGGTAGATGCGCCGGTGCGTCTCGGCGCGTCGGCGGCTGCGCGGGTCCTGGGTCACGGCGGGCAACCTCCCACGTCAGGGGTCATCAGGTGGCACATCGTGCCCTCCGGCATGCCGCTTCACCCCCGTGGTGACGGACGCCCCGGTTCAGCAACCCTACGAGACGTCCCAGACGACATGACGTCCGGACGTCTGTGTCGCGTACCGTCGGCTGGTGGTCAGTGCCGAGACGGGACCGAAGTACCTGTCGGTCCGTGAGCACCTGCGCCGACGGGCCTCGGCGCTGCCGGAGAACACCCTGCTGCCGCCCGAGCCCGTGCTGTGCGCTGAGTACGGGGTCAGCCGGATCACCCTGCGCCGCGCCGTCGACGGCCTGGTCGCCGACGGGCACCTGGTGCGCGAGCAGGGCCGGGGCACGTTCGTGGCGCGCCCGGCGATCCGGCACGAGTACCGCGAGAGCTTCGTGCACCGCATCGCCGGGTGGAGCTCGGTGATGGCCGAGCAGGGCGCGCAGGTCGGCACGACCGTGCTCACCCAGCGGGTCGTGCCCGTGCCGGTGGCGATCGCGCCGGAGCTGGACCTGCCGGTCGCCGCCGACGTCGTGGAGCTGGTGCGGCTGCGCAGCGTCGACGGCGCGCCCAACCACGTCGCGCACAGCTTCCTGCCCGCCGCCCGCTTCGGGCGGGCCGCCGAGGCCGACCTCGGCGACGGCTCGCTCTACGCCTTCCTGCGGCGCGAGTACGACGCCGACCTGGCGCACGCGCGCATCGTGGTCGACGTCGGCACGGCCACGGCCGAGGAGGCGGAGCTGCTGCGCATCGTCGCCGGCTCGCCGCTGCTGGTCGTGCGCACCACCGTGCGCGACAGCGCGGGCAGCCCGCTGGTGCACAGCTACTCGCGGCTGCGCCCGGACGTGAGCCGGGTGGAGTTCGAGGTCTCGGTCACCGGCCGGTGAGGGGCGGCGGGGTCACCGGCCGGTGAGGGGCGGCGGGGTCACCGGCCGGCGAGGGGCGGCGGGGTCACCGGCCGGTGAGGGCGGGGGCCCGCGCCCCGAGCAGGTCGAGCACCGCCCGGACGAAGGCCGCCCGCTCCCGTGCCCGGGCCAGGCTCGCGTCGTCGGGCGGCTCCACCACCATGGGCAGGGGCATGGTGGTGCACGGGTAGCGCAGCGCGACGGCGGTGAGGACGGCGTCCTCGAGCACCGGGGCCGGGACCTCCAGGCCCTCGGCGGCCAGCCCCTCCCGGTAGGCGCGCAGCGCCGGGTCCAGCAGCCGGGCCGGCTCCGCGGGGGTGGCCAGACCGGCCTCGGCGCGGCCGAACACCAGCGGCAGCAGGTCGAAGCCGACCGGCGCCGGCGTGGCCGTGCCCCAGTCCACGAGCACGAACTCCCCGGGCGCCGACCGGGGGCGCAGCAGGTTCATCGGGGTGGGGTCGCCGTGGGCGGGCAGCACCGGCACGCCGGCCAGTCGCGCGTGCACCCCGGTCACCCGCCGGGCGAGCGCGCACACCTCCTCGCGCAGCGCGGCGACCTCCGGCTGGGCGAAGGCCGGATGGGTCCAGGTGGCGTCGTCCTGCAGCCACGGCACCGCCCAGGAGCCGAGCTGGTTGCGCAGGTAGGTGTCCAGGAAGGGACCGTCGGGCAGCGGCGGGGTGGCGGTGCCGGCCCGGCGGGCGGCCAGCCGGCCCAGGCCCGTGGCGGCCCGGACGGTGTCCTCGGTCGTCCAGGGGGTGTCCAGCGGGTCGACGTCCTCGAGCCAGAGCGTGAGCCGGTCGCCGTCGCCCTCGTGCACGGCGAGGACGTCGGGGGTGCGCATGCCCGGCGGCATGAGGTCGGCGACGCCCGAGGTCAGCACGTCGGCCTCCAGCCGCCAGGGGATGAGCGCGTCCAGCCGGTCGCGCTCGGCCGGTGGCATCTGCGGCGGCAGCCCGTACCGCGCCGCCTGGAGCTCCTTGGCCACGAGGGGGACGTCCAGCCGCCCGGCGCCGTCGCGGGCGCGGACGGAGACCCGGGTCAGGCCGCGGGTGGTCGGCGCGGACACCCGATGTGCCAGCGGGGCGCAGGAGACCTGCTCCAGGACCAGGCGCGGCCTCCCGGTCCGGGCCCGGAGCGCGGCGGTCAGCGCCGACGGTGGCGTGCCCCCGGGCAGGGGGGCGGTCGCGTGCCCCGGGACGGGCGGGGCGGAGGGGACGGTCGTCATCGCGGACTCCGTGCGAAGATGGTCAAGCCGCTTGTCTGACTCGTAGATGGTGAAGCAGCTTGACGATCCCTGTCAACGTCCGGCCCTCCGGTTCCGGCGTCCGTCCCGAGCCGCTGGTCACGACCCTGCTCGAGTCCGCGATGCACGAGCTGCGGGGCGAGCTGTACGCGATGAGCGAGCGCCACTTCCCCGGGCTGCGTGTGCGGCACTACCGGCTGCTGTCGTTCGTGCCGCCGGAGGGGGAGCGGCTGACCCGGATGGGCGCCGACGCCGGGCTGACGAAACAGGCCCTGGCGCAGGCCCTCGCCCCGCTCGAAGCCGGTGGCTACGTGGAGGTGCTCCCCGACCCGAGCGACGGCCGGGCGCGGATCGTGCGCCTGACCGAGCTCGGGCGCCGGGTCAACGCCGCGGTGCGCGAGACCCTCGCCGAGGCCGAGCGGAACTGGGCCGAGCGGGTCGGCCCCGACCGCTGGGCCGCCGCCCGCGCCGTGCTGGCCGACCTCCGCGACCGGGCGGGGGAGGAGCGGTAACGACGGCGACCGGCAGCCGGGACGTCGCCGAGCCGCGCGACGTGGTGTGGCGGGCCCTGGCCGTGCTGGCGCCGTACTGCGCGGTCTGCGACGTCTCCTACGTGGTCGCCGGCGGCACCTCGCCCGGCCGCGGCACCCGGTTCGTCTGCGTCCCGGGCGCGCTGGCCGACGGGGAGGAGCCGCGGGAGGGTGCGCCGGAGGGGGAGATCGTCGAGTGGCGGCCCCGGCGGGCGGTGACCACCCGGCTGGAGCTCACGCCCGAGACCTGGACCACGCGCATCGAGCTCGACGACGCCGAGGGTGGCGGCACGCGCGTCACGATCACCGTCGAGCACTCCCCCCGGGGCGGCAGCCGTCTGGTCCACCGGCTGCAGCGGGGCAGCATGCGGCGGCTGGTGCAGTCGACGGTCGACGCCGAGCTGGCCAAGGTCCCCGACCACGTGGCGCAGCTGCGGCCGACCGGCGGCGGGGCGGCTCACCCCCCGGTCGGGTGACGTCCGTGCATCACCGGCGCCAACTGCGGGTATGTGGTCTTCACCAGGCGCCCGATCGGGGGTGACGGCGCCTCCGGCACACCGGCCACAGGGCCCCGGCAACCCGCCGGGCCGCCCCGGCCGGACGGACTCAAGGAGACAGCTGTGATTGGTCAGATCATCGGGCTCATCGTCGTCGGGCTCATCATCGGCGCGCTGGCGCGGCTGATCACGCCGGGCAAGCAGCACATGAGCATGCTCGCCACCCTGGCGCTGGGCGTCGTGGGCGCGTTCATCGGCGGCACGATCGGCGGGTTCTTCAACGACAGCACGAACCCGTTCGAGCTCAACATCCTCGGTTTCATCTTCGCCGTCATCGCCGCCGTGCTGCTCGTCGGCATCGCCGAGCGCCTGTCGTCGGGTCGTCGCAGCCGCGCCGTCCGCTGACCCAGCCGGCCGCCGGGGGACTCACAGCTCGATCGAGTCCCCCGGCGTCAGCCGGCTGTACGGCGTCGGGGTCCCGGGCCCCCGCTCGCCGAGCAGGCCACCCACCAGCCCCAGCCCGATGTCGTTGAGGGGCGCGTCGTGCACGGCGTACGCCTGGTCGGCGTCCACCGCGCGGACGTAGTCGATCACCTCCGACAGCTTCAGCCAGGGCGCGTAGACCGGCAGGAGCAGCGTCGTCACCGGCGCCTCCGGCACCGTGAACGCGTCGCCGGGGTGGAACACCTCGCCGCCCACCAGGAAGCCGACGTTCCCGATCTGCGGGATCTCGGGGTGGATGACGGCGTGCAGCTCCCCGTGCACCGTGACGTCGAAGCTCGCGACCGTGACCGCGTCACCGTCGCCCACCACGTGCACGCGGCTCCCCAGGCCCTCCAGCTGCCCGGCCACCGCGCCGTTGGTCCACACCTCGAGCGCCGGGTCGGCGTCCAGCGCCGCGCGCAGCGCCTCCGGCGCGAAGTGGTCCGGGTGCTCGTGCGTGACGAGCACCGCGCCGGCGCCGCGCAGCACCGCCGGGTCGGTGAACATCCCGGGGTCGATGACGAGGCTGCGGTCCCCCTCGCGGAGGACGACGCAGGCGTGCCCGTGCTTGGTCAGCTCCATGGTCGCATCCTGCCGCTCCGGTCCCCCTGCCGCCGGGGGACAAGGGGATCACCCGCTGGGGTGAGACGCCGGTCTCAACCCTGTGCCCCGCGCCACCGGGAGCCGACCTTCGTGTCATGACCGCCGCCGTCGCCCGCACCGCCACCACCCACGTCGCCGCCCGCAGCCGCGCGCACGGTCCGACCGCCGCGCTGTGGCACGCCGTCGAGCTGCACCGCGACCCCAGCGAGGTCGACGGCGCCTGCGAGCTCACCCTCTGCGGCTCCCTCGCCCGCATCACCGTCGAGCAGGCCTGGCCGGTCGCCGCGCGCGACGTCTGCGTCTCCTGCGTCGTCCTCTCCGCCTGACCGGATCCCCGGCGGGCGCTCAGGCGCCCTCGGCCAGCTCGGCGCGCAGCCGCGCCAGCAGGTCCGACCGGGTGCCGGCGCCCAGGCGCTGGCGCATCCGTGAGACGTGGTGCTCCACCGTCTTCGCCGAGATGTAGAGCCGGCCGCCGATCTCCCGGTAGGTCTGCCCCTCGACCACCAGGCGGGCGACCTCCCGTTCCCGGTCGCTGAGCGCACCGGTGCCCGCGCCGCCCGGTGCCGGCGTCGCCGCGCTGCGCCCGGCGGGCTCGGCGTCGGCCGCCGCGGTGTCGCACAGTGCCCGGGCACAGGCCAGCAGGGCCGCCCGTTCCCGCGGGTCCGCGGTCCGGGCCGCGGCGTGCCCGGCCAGGCGGGAGCCGTCCCACGCCAGCCCGACGTCGCAGAGCCGCTCGCCGGCGGTCACCACCGTGTCGACGTCGACGTCGCCGGCCAGCACCGCCAGCCACGTCCGCCCCGCGCGGGCCAGCGTGGCCGCGTAGCGGCTGGTGCGCGCCGCGGCGACCAGTGCGGCGGCGTGCGGCCGCAGCGTCGCGGGGTCGTCGGTGAGGATCGCGGCCTGAGCGCCGCTCCAGTGCAGGGACGTCGCCCACAGCTGGGGGTCCCCCAGCCGGGCCAGCAGCGCCTGCGCCTCGGCCAGGTGCGGCCGCACCCGCTCGGAGGCCTCCAGGCGCGCGGCGGCCACGACCAGCTCGCCGAGCGGCAGGAGCGTGAAGAGGTCCACCGGGTGGCGGACGACCGCCTCGAGGGCCGGCTCCCAGGCCCGCACCAGCGCGGGCGCGTCGCTGGCGCGGCGCGCGATCCCCACGTCCAGGCCCTGCAGGAACACCTCGTCGCGCGGCTCCACGACCTCGACCGACGCCCGCGCCGCCGCGGCCAGCTCGCGGGCCCGGTCCAGCCGGCCGGCCAGCATGGCCGACCACGCCAGCAGCGCCAGGTGCCGGGGGCGGTGCGGCAGTCCCCCCACGTCGGCGGCCACCGCCCGCTGCAGCACCGACTCCCCCACCGACGGCTCGCCGCGGTGCAGGGCGACCAGGGCGGCCAGCGCCGCGGGGGTGTCCGGCAGCAGGGCCGCGCGGCCCATGGGCTCCAGCAGCGCGGCGGCCCGCGTCAGCGTGGACAGCGCGGCGGCGGCCCCGGCCCCGGAGTCGGCGGGGTCCCCGGCGCGGCCCCCCGCAGCGGTCCCCGTGCCGGCGGCGGCCCCCGGGCACAGGGACTGCTGCACGCCCTGGGCCATGAGCTCCTCCGCGGCCGCCAGCGCCGTCGTGCCGCCGCCGTACCGGGTCCGCGGTGCCGTGGCCAGCACGTCGGCGGCCTCCCGCGGGGCCCCGATGGCCAGCAGGGCGAGCGCCGCCGAGCCCGCCCGCTCCGTGCCCGCGAGCCGGTAGAGGTCCGCGGCGCGGCCGACCAGCCCGCGCTGGACCAGCACGGCGGCCGTCACCGCGGCTGCCCGCGGGCGGTCCGGGGTGCCCGCGTCCAGCAGCGCGGCGTCGGCGAGGCACAGCGCCTGGTCCAGGTCGCCGGTCAGCACCGCGGCCTGAGCCCGCCGGGCGGCCGTCGCGGTGATGGAGG
Source organism: Blastococcus sp. CPCC 205250 (assembly GCF_019799925.1). GTDB lineage: Bacteria > Actinomycetota > Actinomycetes > Mycobacteriales > Geodermatophilaceae > Trujillonella. The sequence continues at coordinate 465,236 of NZ_JABGCG010000002.1, forward strand.
CGCCGCTGGACGTCGCCTCCCGCAGCAGCTCGGCGGCCAGGGCCGGGTCGGAGCCGAGCGCCGCGTCGCCGTGCCGCTCCAGCAGGTCCGCCGCACGGGGGTCCCGGACCCCCTCGGCCGCGAGGCTCCGCGCCAGCGGGAGCGGGTCCTCCCCGCGGTCGATCAGGACGCCCAGCAGCCGGCGGCGCGTGCGGCGGCTGACGTCGGGCGGGGTGGTGCGCAGCAGCACCGCCTGGACGAGGGGGACCACCGAGCCGCTGCTGACCAGCAGGCCGGTGGCCCGTGCGGCGGCGACCAGGTCCCCGACCGAGGACTCGTCCAGGCCGAGGACCGGGGCGAGCACGTCGTCGTCCAGCGGTGCGCCGGCGGAGACGGCGTGCAGGAGGGCTCGCGTGCCGTCGTCCAGCCCGGCGAGCCCGGCGCGGACCAGGTCGACGACGTCCTCGGGCACCGCCAGCCGCGGTGGCTGGCCGGGCGAGAGCAGGCCCGTGCCCCCGCGCCGCGGCCGGCCGGCCAGCGAGCGCAGCAGGGGCTGGACCAGGCCGGGGAGCCCGGCGGTCTGCTCCGACACGACGTCGACCAGCGCGGGGGGCACCGAGTCACCCAGGTGGTCGACCGCCCAGTCGCGCACGGTCTCCCGGTCCACGGGTCCCAGCAGCACCATCTCGCCGCCGAGGGCCTCGAGCAGGCCCGCGAGCGCCGGCGGCCGGGGCCACGGGCGGAACGCCACCACCACGCTCGTCCCGGGGTCCTCCAGCGCCTGGCGGACCCGGTCGGCCGTCGGCTCGTCGAGGCGGTGGGCGTCGTCGACGACCAGGAGGCACCGGCCCCGGGGCGTGGGGACGCGGGACGCGGGCGTGGCCACCTGCGTGCCCGCCCGCCGGGCGGCGGCGGCGAGGTCCTCGAGGAGGTGCGTCTTCCCGGTGCCACCGGCCCCCCGGACGGTGAGGTGCGACGGGGAGCCGTCCCGGTCCGCCGTCCGCGCGAGGGCGCGCAGGCGCTCGCGGGGACCGCCGGCGCCCGGGTCGGCCGGGCCCAGCGCCCCGGCCGTCGGCAGCCTCGTGACGTCCCGGCTCATGCCGCCTCCGTCGACGCGACCGGGTCGACGGTCCCGGCCCCGGCCGTCCCGCCGGCCGGGGGCTCGGGCGCCGGGTCGGACACGGGTGCGGGCGCGGGCGCGCTGGGCGACGGCTCCGGCTCCGGGGCCGGCGGTGCCGACGTCTCGGGCGGAGCGGAGGGCTGCGGCGCCAGCGGGCTCTGCGTCGCCGGCGGCGGGGCCGGCTCGGTCGTCGGCGACGCCGGTGGGGCCGCCGGAGCCGTGGTCGCGGGCGGTGTCGTGCCCGCCGCGGCGACGGCCGGTTCGTCGGCCGCGGGCGCCGGCGCCGTGCCGGGCGCGGGGAGGACGGATCCCGCGGTGGTGCCGCCGGCGGTACCGGAGGCCGGTCGCGGGGGAGGCCCGGCGGTGGTGTCCCGGGCACTGCCCGGAGCGGGCCGGCCGGCGGCAGGGGCGTCGTCCCTCGACGAGCCCTGGCGGGACGACGCCCCCGGGCCGCCGGCCGTGCTGCCGCGGTCGGACACGGCGGCGGCGGGGGAGATCGGCGCCTCGGCGGCCTGGCCGTCCGGTGCCGGCTCCGCGGGTGCCTCCCCGGCGTCCGGCGCCTCGGCCGCGGCGCCGTCGCGCGGGGCCTCCGTCGTCCCGCCGATCACCGACGACAGTGCGGGCCCCCCGACGAGGAGCGCGACGAAGGCGGCCGCCACGACGCCGCCGCGCCGCAGCCGGCCGGCGGTGGTGGTGGCCGGCCCGCGGCCGACCGCCGGCACGGGCAGCGGGGGGCGGGAGGCCCCGCCGCGGGAGCCCGGGCGGCGGTTCCGCCGCGCCACGGCGGGCACCGGCCCGGGGACGTCGTCGCCGGTGGCCGGGGGCGGCGGGTCCCCGGCGGATCCGGGGTCGGGGGGCAGTGCGGCGTCCTCCGCCCCGTCCGTGGCCGGTGCCGGAACCGTGACGGCCCCGACGGAGGGGGCGGCGTCGGCGGGGTCGTCGGGGTCGTGCACGGCAGCCGGGGCGACGGCAGCGAGGGCGTCGGCGGCGAGCCGGGCCGCGCCGAGTGCCGCGGTGAGCTCTGGCCGCGCAGCCACGAGGAGGGGCCGGCCGAGCGCGCCGGAGACGACCTCGGCCACGAGCGGGACCCGCACGCCGCCCCCGGTGAGGACGACGGCGTCGAGGTCCTCGGTCCCCAGGCCCGCGGCGGCGACCGTCGCGCGGAGCGCGTCGACCGACGTGCAGGCCGCCTCCTCGAGGAGCTCGTCGAGCTCCTCCCGCGTGAGCCGGAGGCCCGTGCCGCCGGCGTCGACCCGGACCACGGTGTCGGCGGACAGCTCCTCCTTGGCCCGGACGCACCGCTCGCGCAGCAGCCGCGCCGCGGCCGGATCCGGCGCGGTCCCGCCCTGGAGGCGCCGGACGTGGCCGAGCAGGAGGTCGTCGAGGTCCCGGCCGCCCCACGGTAGCGGCGCGGGCGGGGGTACCGGGTGCTCGGGGACCCCCTGCGGGGACGGGCACACGACGGCGGTGTCCAGCGTGCTGGCACCCAGGTCGTAGACGGCCACCCGGGGACGGGAGGGCAGGTCCCCGCCGGCGACGTGGTGCGACACCGCGGCCAGCGCGCCGGAGACGACCGTGAAGCGCGGGACGTCCGCGGCGTCGAGCGCCCGGGCCAGCGCCGCCCGGCGGTGCTCGCCCCAGGACGGCGGCACGGTGAGCACCGCCCACGACTCCGGCCCGCCGTGGGCCTCCGCCGCGGCGGCCCGGACGCGCGCGACCAACGCCGCCACCAGGCCCTCGGCCCGCTCGAGCCGGTCGCCGACGGCGATCGGGACCGGCGAGCCGATCCGCGACAGCAGCACCGCCGGCACGCCCAGCTCCGCGGTCGCCGTGGCGCCGCACTGTCCGAGGGGACCGCCCGGGAGCGGTAACGGCTCCGCCGCCACCACCCCGTCGTCGGTCACACGACACGTGGCCGCGGCCACCGTGCCGCTGCCGAGGTCGATCCCCAACCCGTACGCGCCGTTGTGCACGAGGTCCCCCAGAGGTCCGCTTCGCCTTGCCGGTCCAGGGACCGGGGCGAGCCGAAACGTAAGCCGGAGCGCTCGGGGCTGTCTGCCCCTCGGGCCCCGCCGGAGGCCGCCGGCCGGCGAATAGGGGGCGACACCCCGCACCCCCTAACGCGGAGTCAGCGGTCACCCCCCATCGGCGGGGTCCGGGTTGGGGCCCCGATCCCGATGCCCGGCCGGCGGGGGGACGGGTCCACTTCCCCCGCCAGCCGGCCGACGGTGACCGGCTCAGTCCTCGGGAGTGCCAGCCATGACCATGCTCGCCAGCGACATCCTCGACTTCATCCTCGGCCTCTTCGACGACCCCGAGAAGGCAGCGGCCTTCGCCGAGGACCCGGAGGGCGCCCTCGAGGAGGCGGGGCTCGCGGGCGTCGCGCCGGCCGAGGTCCACGACCTCATGCCGATGGTGGCCGGCTACGCGCCGGGCGGCTGGCACGGCAAGCCCCACCACGACGACCACGAGCCCGTGGCGAAGCCCGACCACTGCGACGACGACGACCACGCGCCTGTGGTGAAGCCGCACCACTGCGACGACGACGACGACCACAAGCCCGTGGTGCAGCCCGACCACTGCGACGACGACCACAAGCCCGACCACCACGACCACCACGGGCACCACGGCCACCACCACGCCCCGGTCGCGGGCGCCGAGACCACGGTCATCGCCCACGTCCAGAACATCCAGAACATCCAGAACAACTTCCACTACGTGAACGTCGAGATCGACGCCTCGCACGGCATCTGGGTCGACGGCGACGTCTACAACATCTTCGGCGGGCCCGGCGACGACGCCATCGCCCTCCCCGGCGGCGTCGCGCTCGGCGAGGACGCCGAGAACGACGGCGCCATCGTGATCGGCGACGGCGTGGGGCTGGGCGAGGACGCCGAGAACGACGGCGCGATCGCCACCGGCGGCGGGGTCGCGGTCGACGGCGACATCAAGGACAACAACGTGGCGGTCGGCAACGCGGGCGACGTCGCGCAGGACTCGGTGGTCGTGGAGGACGTGAACGTGGCGGTCGGCGGCGGGGACATCGTCGACGACTCGCCGCACGCCACCGTCGGCAACACCACGACCACGACGAACACCACCACGACGACGACCACCAACACCACGACGAACACGACCAACGTCGGCAGCGGCAACACCAACAGCCAGGTGGCCGTGGGCGGGGACGACGCCCAGGTCGGGGACTCCCTCGAGGTGGACGTCGACGACAGCGCCATCGCCGTCGGTGGGGACGCGAACTCCGGCCACCAGTCGGACTCGCAGAACGACCTCTCCGTCGGTGACGTCACCTACGCCCCCGACTACTCCGAGGACAACGACACGGTGACGATCGAGGACAACCAGGTGGCCATCGCCGGCGACGACGCGGACGCCTCCGACGACTACCAGTCCGACAACTTCAACGACAACTTCCAGGACAACGCCTCCGACCTCGTCATCCCGCTCGAGGCCGCGGCCGGCTGATCCCCCCTCCCCCCGGGGGCGGCGACCCCGCCGCCCCCGGGTGACCCGGCCCGGGTCCGGCACTCCTGCCGGCCCCGGGCCTCCGGGCTGTCCGCGGGACGCCCGATCGGTGTAGGACGGCAGACGACCCTGGAGGTGTCCGTGGCCACGTCGACGGAGTTGATCGACCGCGCGCTCGCGCTGGCGCAGGCGTGCGACCGCCCGGACCTGCAGCGGCGGCTGGGGCTGGTCCGGGAGCGGGTGGCGGCGCCGACCGTCCGGGTCCTGGTCGTGGGCGAGCCCAAGCAGGGGAAGAGCTCGTTGGTCAACGCGCTCGTGGGCGCGCCGGTGTGCGCGGTCGCCGACGACGTGGCCACCGTCGTGCCGGTCGTCGTCCGCGGGGGCGCGGAGCCGCGCGCGGAGCTGCTGCGGACCGTGCCCGTACCGGCCGGGTCCGGGGCGGACGCCGGACCGGTGGAGCGCATCCCGGTCCCCGTGCACACGGTCGCCGCCCGGGTCGGCCACGGTGCCGAGGGGCACGAGCAGCTGCTGCGGGCCGAGGTGGAGCTGCCGCGGCGCCTGCTCGCCGGGGGGCTGGAGATCGTCGACACCCCGGGGGTCGGGGGCGTCGGGGCCGCGCAGTCGCTCGTGACCATGGACCTGCTGCCCACGGCGGACGCCGTCGTCGTCGTCTCCGACGCCAGCCAGGAGGTCACCGCGCCCGAGATGGCGTTCCTGCAGCGGGCCGCGGCCCTGTGCCCGAACGTCGTCTGCGTCCTGACCAAGACCGACGTCCACCCGGAGTGGCGCACGGTCCTCGAGCTCGACCGCGGGCACCTGGCGCGCCGGGACGTCGACGCCGCGGTGCTGCCCGTCTCCTCCACGCTGGCCGCCCTCGCCCTCACCTCGCGCGACCCGGAGCTGCACGCGGAGTCCGGCCTGGGGGTGCTCGTCGAGCACCTGCAGCGGGAGGTCGTCGACCGGGCCGGCGTCCTGGCGGCGCGCTCGCTGCGGCACGACCTCACCTCGGTGGCCGAGCAGCTGCGCCTGGCGGTCCGCAGCGAGCTGTCCGCGCTGGAGGACCCGGCCGGCCGCGACGAGCTGCTCCGGGGGCTCGAGGAGGCGCGGCAGGCCGTGGAGGACCTGCGCAAGCGCTCCTCCCGCTGGCAGCAGGTGCTCAGCGACGGCGTCACCGACCTCATGGCCGACATCGACTACGACCTGCGCGACCGCACCCGGGTGGTGACCCGGGAGGCCGAGGAGGCCATCGACGCCCAGGACCCGGGCCCGGCCTGGACCCGGATCGCCGAGTGGCTCGACGAGCGGGTCGGGGCCGCGGTGGCCGACAGCTTCGTGTGGGCCGAGCAGCGCTCGCAGTGGCTGGCCGAGCAGGTGGTCGAGCAGTTCGCCCGCGACGGCGGCGCCGCGCTGCCCGAGCTCTCGGTGGGCTCGGGCGCCGAGGCGATGGACATGGTGGTGGAGGTGGCGACGATCGACGACGGGGCGATGTCGCTGCGCGAACGCACGCTCGTCGGCCTGCGCGGCTCCTACACCGGGGTCCTCATGACCGGGCTGGTGACCAGCCTCGTCGGCATGGCCATCATCAACCCGCTCTCGCTGGCCGCCGGCGTGCTCATGGGCCGGCGCGCCTACAAGGACGACCAGGCCCAGCGGATCACCCGGCGCCGCGGCGAGGCCAAGACCGTCGTCCGCCGGCACCTCGACGAGGTGGTGTTCCAGGTCGGCAAGCAGCTCAAGGACCGGCTGCGGCTGGTCCAGCGCACCCTGCGCGACCTGATCAGCGACACCGTCGACGAGATGTCGCAGTCGCTGGCCGACGCCGTCCGTGCCGCCCAGCAGACGGCGAAGGAGGCGACCGGGGAGCGGGACGCCCGGGCGCGCCTGCTGCGCCAGCGGCTGCTGGAGCTGGACCGGCTGGCCACGGACGTCGGGCGCTCGATCGCCGAGCCGGTGGCCGCCTCGTGACCGCCACGGCCCCCGACGTCCGGGCCCTCCCGGGCGCGGCCGGCGCCCGGGACCTCCTGGACGCGGCGCTGGAGGTCTACGCCGACGTCCCGGAGGTGACCGCGCGGCTGCGCCCCCTGCGCGAGCGGCTCGACGAGCCCCTGCGGGTGGCGGTGGTGGGCCGGGTCAAGGCGGGCAAGTCCACGCTGCTCAACGCGCTGGTCGGGCAGCGGATCGCGCCGACCGACGCGGGGGAGTGCACCCGGGTGGTCACCCTGTACCGGCACGGCGCGGTGCCCCGCGTGGTGCTCCAGGCCCACGACGGGGCGCGGCGGTCGCTGCCGGTCCGCCGGGTCGACGGCGGGTTGCAGCTGGACCTCGGCGGCGCCGCTCCGGAGGACGTCGCCTGCCTGATCGTGGACTGGCCCTCGGCGGCGCTGCTCCCCGCGACGCTCGTGGACACCCCGGGCCTGTCCTCGCTGTCGACCGAGACCAGTGCGCGCACCGACGACTTCCTCGGGGTCGACGACGGCGGGCCCGGGGCCGACGCCGTGGTGTTCCTGACCCGCCAGCCGCAGGCGGAGGACCTGGCGTTCCTGCGCGCCTTCCAGGAGTCCAGCGGCGCCGCCGGCACGCAGGTGACGACGGTGACGGTCCTCTCCCGGGCCGACGAGATCGGCGCCGGCCGGCTGGACGCCCTCGAGTCGGCGGCCGCGGTCGCGCGGCGGCTGTCGGCCGACCCCGCCGTCCGGGAGGTGAGCTCGGCGGTGCTGCCCGTGTCCGGGCTGCTCGCCCTCGCCGGCCGCACGCTGCGCACGGGCGACTTCGTGGCGCTGCGCAGCCTCGCGTCGGCCGAGCCGGCCACCGTCGCCGCGATGCTGCTCACCGCCGACCGCTTCACCCGGCCGGAGGTCGCCGTCCCGGTGTCGCGGGAGGTGCGGCTGTCGCTGGTCGAGCGGCTGGGCGTGTTCGGCGTCCGGCTCGCCGTGACGCTGGTCCGCGCCGGCCTCCCGGACGCCGGCGCGCTGGCCGACGAGCTGGTGCGGCGCAGCGGGCTGGCCGAGCTCCAGCGGATGCTCACGGTGCGCTTCACCGAGCGCGGCGGGGTGCTCCGGACGGCAGCGGCGCTGCGGGCGGTGGAGGAGGCGCTGGAGCGGGCGCCGGGGACCGAGGGTGCCGGGCAGCTGCGGTCGGAGGTCGAGCGGATCCGGCTGGAGACCGCCGAGCTGGCCGAGCTGGAGCTGCTGGCCCGCAGCGGCCCGGACGGACCGTTCCCGCCCGTGCTCCGGGACGAGGCGGAGCGGCTGCTGGGCGACCGGGGCACCGGCCCGGCCGCCCGCCTGGGCCTGCCGGGGACCACCGGGGGCGACGCCCTCGCCGCGGCCGCCCACGAGCACCTGACCCGGTGGCAGCAGGCGGCCGCGGACCCGCTCGCCGACCGTGCGGCGGCGGACGCGGCCGAGGTGGTCGTACGCAGCTGCGAGGCACTGCTCGCCGACCTCGAGGCCGGCCCGGAGGGGTGACCGGGCCGTCCCCGCGGCTCAGGCGGGGGTGCGGCGGAACCAGGTGCGCGCGGAGCGCGCCAGCAGCAGGACGGGGGCGAGCACGACGAGGGCGCCCTGCACGAGGACCGCGACCCGGTCGACGTCGGCACCGCCGGAGACCATGTCCTGGGTGACGTCGACCGCCAGGAGCAGCAGCGCGGCGTTGACCAGGAGCGCCCAGCGGGCCCAGCCGTGGCGGCGCAGGACGAGGCCCACCCACAGCAGCGAGACGAGCACCAGCAGCCCGGTGGTGCCGACCACCAGCCCGATCGTGGCGCGCACGCCGTCGGCCACGACGTCGGCGGAGGCGGCGGGGTCGGACTCCTGCGCGCTGGCCGTGAGCTTCGCCTCCAGCGCCGCGTGGTCGAGCAGTGCGGTGACCACGCCCACCACGCCGGCCAGGCAGCCGGCCCACCACAGCGCCGCGGACAGCCGCACCGAGCGGGGGGTCGCCGGGGGCCGCTCGGCGGGCGTGGGCGGGGCCAGCGTGCCGGCCACCTCCGGCCGGGCCGGGGGCCGCCGCGCAGCGGGCGCGTCGTCGGCGGCCGGCCGTGTGGGGAGGGGCTGCTCGCCCGACCTCGGCCGTTCGCCGGCACGGACCTGGCTGACTGCTCGCTCGGCCACGGGCTCCCCTTCGTGCGGACGACGTCGTCGCGGTGACGGGCCGAGCGTCGCAACGGGAGGCGGGCCGGTGGGACCCCGGACGTCGGGAGCGTGCGGACGCCCTCGTGTCGGTACGCCGGGGAGTGCGGGGGATGCGGTCAGTGACCGGTGAAGACCGCCGGGCGCTTGGCGAGGAACGCCTCCACCGCCTCGCGGTGGTCGGCACTGCCGCCCAGCGGCGTCTGCAGCCGGGCCTCCAGTGCCAGGGTCTCCTCCAGCGAGTCGGTGGCGGCCGTGGCCAGCACGGTCTTCACCGCCCGGTAGGCCGCGGTCGGCCCGGCGGCCAGCCGGACGGCCAGCGCCCGCGCCTCGTCGGCGACCTGCTCCGCGGGGACGACGCGGTGCACCAGCCCCCACTGCTCGGCGGTCTCGGCCGGGAAGGGCTCGGGCAGCAGCAGCAGCTGCGCCGCCCGCGAGCCGCCGACGCAGTGCACCAGCCGGGACGCCAGCGCCGAGTCGCTGGACAGGCCGATGCCGGTGAACGCCGTGGTGAACTTCGCCCCCGCCGCGGCCACCCGCAGGTCGCCGGCCAGCGCGAGCCCCAGCCCGGCGCCGGCGCACGCGCCGTTGATCCCCACCACGACCGGGACCCGCAGCCCCGCCAGGGCCAGGACCAGCGGGTTGTACTCGTCCTCGACGATCGACAGCGACGTCTCGGCGTCCCCGCGCAGGGACTGCACGTGCTCGGCGAGGTCCTGGCCGACGCAGAACGCCCGGCCGGTCCCGGTGAGCAGCACCGCGCGGACCGAGTCGTCGGCGGCCACCTCGGTGACCACCGCGAGCAGCTGCCGGCGCAGGGCCGAGGTCAGCCCCGGCTGCAGCAGGGTGATCGTCGCGACGCCGTCCGCGTCCTGCCGGGCCACCGTGTCGGCCATCCCTCGTCCTCCCGCGCGCCAGGGGCCGCGACCGCCGCGGACCCGCGCGACACCCTGCCACGCGCCGCCGGAGACCCCTCCGGCGGCGCGGGCGGGCTCAGCCGCGGTCGCGCAGCTCGCGGCGGAGGATCTTCCCGGTCACCGTCTTGGGCAGCTCGTCGATGACCTCCACCTGACGCGGGTACTTGTAGGCGGCCATCCGCTCCCGGCAGTGGGCGATGAGCTCCTCCGGGGTGGCCTGCACCCCGGCCCGCAGGCTGACGTAGGCCTTGACCGTCTCCCCGCGCTTCTCGTCGGGCACGCCGACGACGGCGGACTCGCGCACCGCCGGGTGCTCGGCCAGCACGTCCTCGACCTCGCGGGGCCAGACCTTGTAGCCGGAGGCGTTGATCATGTCCTTCTTGCGGTCGACGATGAACACCCAGCCCTCGGCGTCCATGAAGCCGACGTCGCCGCTGTGCAGCGCGCCGCCGGGCAGCCCCGCGGCCGTCTCCTCCGGCTTGTCCCAGTAGCCGGCGACCACCTGCGGGCCCTCGGCGACGATCTCGCCGACCTCGCCGAGGGGCAGGTCCCGGCCGTCGTCGTCCTGGATGCGGACGATCGTGTTGGGGGCCGGGGTGCCCACCGACAGCGCCCCCGAGGTCGGGTCCACCGGCGACGGCGACCCGAAGGGCGTCACGGTCATCGGGGACGTCGTCTCGGTCAGGCCGTAGGCGTTGTGCACCTGGATGCCGGTCGCCTCCCGGAACGCCCGCTCCGCCGTCGGGGAGATCGCCGCGCCGCCGGAGTAGACCGAGGTGAACGAGGAGAAGTGGTCCCGGGTGAAGCCCGGGGCGTTGAGCAGGGCGTTGAGCGCGGTGATCGCCCCGATCGTGAAGGCCGGCCGGTGCTCGACCAGCGCGTCGAGCACCACCTGCGGCTCGAACCGGTAGGCCAGCACCAGCGTCGCCGGCACCAGCATCGTCACCGCGACGTGGCCGATCAGCCCGGTGATGTGGAACAGCGGCGCGATGCCGAACACCGCCCCGTCCCGCCCGGCGTGCGTCCAGTCCCGGTAGACCTGGGCGGTGAAGACGACGTTGCGGTGGGTGTTCATCGCGCCCTTGGGCACGCCGGTGGTCCCGGACGTGTAGGTCAGGAACGCCACGTCGTCCGGCCCGAGGTCGACCGGCGGCGGCGCCTGCCCGCGGTAGCGGCCGGCGAACTCCAGCAGGTCCTCGGTCCCCTCGTGCCGCTGCCGCCGGGTGGCGGAGAACAGCCGCTCGTCGTCGCGGGTCTGGAAGTCCAGTTCGCTGGTGGTGAGGACCAGGCGGACGTCGGTGCCGGGCACGACCTCGCGGGCCACCTCCCCGTACAGCGACTCGAGCGAGAGCAGGACCGTCGCGCCCGAGTCCGCCAGCAGGTACGACAGCTCCCGCGTCCGGCTCATCGGGTTGATCGACACCATGACGCCGCCGGCCTTCCAGGTCGCCACCATCGCGATGACGAACTGCGGCACGTTCTGCAGGTAGACGGCGAGGCGGTCGCCGCGGGCGAAGCCCGAGGCGAGCAGCCCCGCGGCCAGGGCGTCGCTGAGCTCGTCGAGCTCCCGGCGGGTGACGCTGCCGTCGAAGTACCGCAGGGCCACGCCGTCGGGGTCGCGCTCGACGCCGGCGCGGAACATGTCCAGCGCGTCGTCGAACTCGATCTCGTAGTCGGCCGGCTGGCCCTCGGCGTACCGGGCCAGCCAGGGGCGCTCGTCGTAGACACTCACGTCGGTACCTCGTAGGCGCTCACGGTGCCTACTTGACGGCCAGGGGGTTGACCGGCGAGCCCGAGGCGAGGTGCACCTTCAGCGGCGCGGCGGCCCAGAGGAACGTGTACTGGCGGTCCTCGGCGCAGTCGGCCGCCAGGGCCTCCAGGTCGCAGATCTCGGTCAGGGTGACGCCGAGGTTGCGCATCAGCGCGCAGTGCAGCGGCAGGGCGGTGCCGTTGTTGGGGTCGTAGGTGACCTCGTTGGCGATGGTGTCGGTCGCCAGGTTGGGGATCTCCATGTCCTGGAACCAGCGGACCAGCTCGGGGCTGTACACCAGGCCCGGCTCGTTGAAGCCCTCGTAGAACGCGTCGCCCTGCTCGTGGAACAGCTGCAGGAAGTTGGTCCGGACGACCAGGACGTCGCGCTTCTCGATGGGCGTCCCCTGCGCCTCGGCGCAGGCCACCAGGTCCTCGTGGGTGAACGTCTCGCCCTTGTCCAGGGTGGGCTTCCCGCGGAAACGGGCCATGTCCAGCAGGATGCCGCGGCCCACGACGCCGCGCTGCGCGATCGGCTCGACGCTGGCCTTGTCCATGCCGCCGACGGTGGTGCGGGCGTCGAAGCCGTTCCAGATCTGGCCGCCGTACCAGACGTGGCCCAGCGCGTCGTACTGCGTGGAGCCCTGCAGGAACGCGTTGATCTTGTCGTCGGCGTAGTGCAGGCCGCCGGGGAACGCGGGTGCGTCGGCGGAGTCCCAGCTGGACTCGTCGAGGATCTGGGTCCGCTCGGCGGGGGTGCGGCCGGGCCACACCGGGTCGCCCTTGGGGTCGCCGATCAGCCGCTGCAGCGTGAAGACCTTGCCCTGCTTCACGTGCCGGATCCCCCGCATCACCTCCTCGGCGGTCAGGTAGTTGAGGGCGCCGACCTCGTCGTCGTCGCCCCACTTGCCCCAGTTGGTGGGGGAGTCGGCCAGGACCTCGGTCATGTCGGGGGCGTCGGGCACGTCGGTCTCCTCGTCGTGGGCGCAGTGGTGTGCCCACGGTCACAGCAGGGCCCCCGGCGGGGCAAGGGCTCGCCGGAGCGACGGTCGCCGGCTGCAACGTCGGCGCAACGTCGGCCGCGGGGAGCCCGGCACGGGCCGGCCGGGCGTGAGCCGATCGCGCGACAGAGGGCGGGGCACCGCCGACCCGTGCGTAAGGTGAGGCTGCCCTCACCAGCCGGCGAGGGTGCACCGGATCGACGCGGACGGGCATCCCCCATGGACCAGGCGTTCCTCGCCAGCTTCCTGATCGGGCTCCGGGAGGGGCTCGAGGCCACCCTGGTGGTCAGCATCCTGGTCGCCTACCTCGTCAAGGCCGGCCGGCAGCGGCAGCTGCTCCCCCTCTGGGCCGGCGTGGCGGCGGCGGTGGCGCTGTCGGTCCTGTTCGGTGCCCTGCTGACCTACACCGGGACCAGCCTGCTGGCCGACTACCGGTCGCGGGAGCTGTTCGAGGCGATCACGTCGGTCCTCGCCGTCGTCCTGGTCACCTGGATGATCTTCTGGATGCGCCGGACGGCGCGGAGGCTCAAGGGCGAGCTCACCGGACAGCTGGAGCAGGCGCTGGGCATGGGCACGCTCGCCGTGGCCGGGGTGGCCTTCCTCTCCGTGGTCCGGGAGGGCCTGGAGACGACGCTGCTGTTCTACGCCGCCGCCCAGGGCGCCACCACGACCTCGACGCCGCTGATCGCCATCACCGCCGGCGTGCTCACCGCCGTCGCCATCGGGTCCGGCCTCTACGCCGGCGCCGTCCGGGTGGACCTGTCGAGGTTCTTCACCGTGAGCGGCGTCCTGCTGGTCCTCGTCGCCGCCGGGATCCTCAAGTACGGCGTGCACGACTTCCAGGAGGCCGGCGTCCTGCCCGGCCTGGACACGCTGGCCTTCGACGTCTCCGGCGTGCTGGACCCCGCCAGCTGGTACGGCGCCGCCATCGCCGGGATGTTCAACATCACCGCCGCGCCCACGGTGCTGGAGACGGTCGCGTACGTCCTCTACGTCGTGCCGGTGCTCGCCTTGTTCCTGTGGCCCGCCCGCAGGTCCTCCCGCACGCCCTCCGGCACGCCCGCCGGCCCGGCCCGTGCCCCCCAGACCCCCGGCACCGAGCCGGACCCCACCACCCAGTCGGAGACCGCCCAGCATGTCCGTTCGTGACCGTCGCAGCCGCCTGCCCCTCGTCGCGGTGGGGCTCCTCGCTGCCCTGACCGCCGCCGCCTGCTCCTCCGACGACGGCGGCTCCGGGGGCGCCTCCTCCGGCGGCGGCGCGGCCGCCGACACCATCGCCGTCGCGGCCTCCGACGACGCCTGCGACGTCGGCACGTCCGAGCTGCCGGCCGGCACCCACAGCTTCGAGATCGCCAACAGCGGCTCGCAGGTGACCGAGTTCTACGTCTACGCCGAGGGCGACCGCGTCATGGGCGAGGTCGAGAACATCGCCCCCGGCCTGACCCGCGAGCTGCTGGTCGAGCTCCCCGCCGGTGACTACGAGACCGCCTGCAAGCCCGGGATGATCGGCGACGGCATCCGCTCGGACCTGACCGTCACCGGCGAGGCCGAGCAGCTGGGCGAGGACGAGACCCTCGCCCAGGCCGGCGCGGAGTACCAGCGCTACGTCCAGAGCCAGACCGGGGCGCTGCTCGAGCAGACGACGGCGTTCGTCGACGCGGTCAAGGCCGGCGACGTCGAGGGCGCCAAGGCGCTCTTCCCGGTCGCGCGCACCTACTGGGAGCGGATCGAGCCCGTCGCGGAGATCTTCGGCGACCTCGACCCGCTCATCGACGGCCGGGAGGGCGACCAGGAGGAGGGCCAGGACTTCACCGGCTTCCACCGCATCGAGCAGGCGCTCTGGGTGGCCGGCGACGTCTCGGACATGGGCCCGTACGCCGACCAGCTGCTGGCGGACGTGCAGGAGATCGTCGACCTCGCCAACGAGGAGACCCTCGACCCGCTGCAGCTGGCCAACGGCGCCAAGGCGCTGCTCGACGAGATCGCCACCGGCAAGATCACCGGCGAGGAGGACCGCTACTCGCACACCGACCTGTGGGACTTCGCGGCCAACCTCGAGGGCTCCGAGGCCGCCGTCCAGGCGTTGCGGCCCTTCCTCGAGGAGGCCGAGCCCGAGCTGGTGGCCGAGATCGACGAGCGCTTCGCCGCGGCCGAGGCGGAGCTGGAACAGCACCGGGTGGGCGACGGTTGGACGCTCCACGACCAGCTCACCGAGGACCAGCTCCAGGGCCTGAGCGACAGCATCACCGCCCTGTCGGAGTCCGTGGGTCAGGTCGCCTCCGTCGTCGCCGATCGCTGATGAAGGACGTCCCCGCCTGATGAGCACGCCCGCCGACCCCCAGCCCACCGCCGTCCCCGAGGACCCGCCCGCGGGGTTCTCCCGGCGGCGGCTGCTCGGCGCCCTCGGCGCAGGGACGGCGGGTGTGTTGGCCGGCGGCGCCGCGGGGACGGCGGTCGGCCGGGCGACGGCGGAGCCGGCGCCGACCGGCGTCGCGACGGCGGCGACCGAGGCCGTGGCCTTCACCGGGGAGCACCAAGCCGGCATCGTCACACCGGCGCAGGACCGGCTGCACTTCGTCGCGCTCGACGTCACCACCGACGACCGCGACGCGCTGGTGCAGCTCCTCCGCGACTGGACCGAGGCCGCCCGGCGGATGACCGCGGGGCAGGACGCCGGCTCGGTGGGGGCGGTCCCGCAGGGGGAGTACGACGTCCCCGACGACACGGGGGAGGCCCTCGGGCTGCCGCCGTCCGGGCTCAGCGTCACCGTCGGCTTCGGGCCGACGCTGTTCACCACCGCCGAGGGCGTCGACCGCTTCGGGCTGGCCGCCCGCCGGCCGGCGCCGCTGGTGGAGCTGCCGGCGTTCCCCGGCGACCAGATCGACCCGGCGATCAGCGGCGGCGACCTGTGCCTCCAGGCGTGCGCCAACGACCCGCAGGTGGCGGTGCACGCGGTGCGCAACCTCGTCCGCCTGGGCGCCGGCGTGGTGAGCGTGCGCTGGTCGCAGCTGGGCTTCGGCCGCACGTCGTCCACCAGCACCGGCCAGGCCACCCCGCGCAACCTGTTCGGCTTCAAGGACGGCACCGACAACCTCAAGGCCGAGAACGCCGCCACGCTGGACCGCTTCGTCTGGGTGGGCGACGGCAGCGAGGACGGCAGGGCCGACTGGCTGCGCGGCGGCAGCTACCTGGTCACCCGGCGGATCCGCATGCTCGTCGAGCCGTGGGACAGCTCCACCCTGCGCGAGCAGGAGCAGACCATCGGCCGGACCAAGGGCCGCGGTGCCCCGCTCGGCCAGCGCGAGGAGTTCGACCCGGTGGACTTCACCGCCCGGGTCGACGGCGAGTTCGCCATCCCCGAGACCAGCCACGTCTTCCTGGCCCACCCGACGAACTCCGGGACGGCGATCCTGCGCCGCGGCTACAGCTTCGTCGACGGCACCGACGGGCTCGGGCGCCTGGACGCCGGCCTGTTCTTCATCGCCTTCCAGAGCGATCCGGAGACCGGCTTCGTGCAGGTCCAGCGCAACCTGCGGACCGACGCGATGAACGAGTACGTCCGGCACACGTCCTCGGCGGTGTTCGCCTGCCCGCCGGGTGTGCGCGACGACGCCGACTGGTGGGGCCGGACCCTCTTCGAGGGCTGACCCGCCCCTGCAGCTGCGCGTGAGGGCCCGTCGCCGTGCTGTTACCAGAGTGACGCCTGGGGACCGGTACCGCGGGTGGCGCGGGCCTGGGAGGATGGGGCGGACGAGTGGCAGGACGCACCGGAGGATCGGGCACCGGCGCCCTCCGATCGTGCTCGAGGTGAGTAGGCGAGGGGGACCACGGTGGTGGAGCCGGGGCGGCGCGACGTGGGCGAGCGGTACGCGCTCGGCCAGTTGATCGCCTCCGGGGGGATGGGCCAGGTCTGGCGTGGCACGGACGTGCTGCTGGGCCGGCCGGTCGCCGTGAAGGTGCTGCGCAGCGAGTACACCGGCGACCCGACGTTCCTCGCCCGCTTCCGCGCCGAGGCCCAGCACGCGGCGGCCCTCTCGCACCCCAACATCGCCGCGGTCTTCGACTACGGGGAGACCCGGTCGGAGCACGGCGAGACGCTGGCCTACCTGGTGATGGAGCTCGTCGAGGGCGAGCCGCTGTCGGCGGTCCTGCGCCGGGAGGGCCGGCTGGACACCGAGAGCACGCTGTCGGTGCTGCAGCAGACCGCCGCCGCGCTCGCCGAGGCCCACCGGGTGGGGCTGGTGCACCGCGACGTGAAGCCGGGCAACATCCTGGTCTGCGCCGACGGCAGCGTGAAGATCACCGACTTCGGCATCGCCTGGTCGGCGGGCAGCGTCCCGCTGACCCGCACCGGCCAGGTCATCGGCACCCCGCAGTACCTCTCGCCGGAGCAGGCCGAGGGGCGGCTGGCGACCCCGGCCAGCGACGTCTACGCGCTGGGGCTGGTCGGCTACGAGTGCCTGGCCGGCCACCCGGCCTTCGACGGCGACAACGCCGTCACCATCGCGCTCAAGCAGCTGCGCGAGGCGCCGGCGCCGCTCCCCGACGACCTGCCGCCCGAGGTGCGCGCGGTCGTCACCCGGGCGCTGGCCAAGGACCCGGCAGCCCGGATGCCCGACGGCGCCGCCTTCGGCGCGGCGGTCGCCGACGCCCGGGCCGGGCGGATGCCGGCCGAGGGCCTCGGGGACACCGGCCTGCGCGCGGTGCCCGTCGGGCCCCCGCCGCCCGGATCCCCCGCCCCCGGCTCCCCCGCCCCGGGCGGGGCACACCGCATGTCGCCGCCCCCGGCCCGGCGGCGGGCCAGCGCGCTGCTCGTGCCCCTGGTCGCGCTGCTCCTGGGCGCCGCGGCCGCCGCGGGCGTGTTCCTCGCGGTCGCCGGCCAGGCCCCCTCCACGCCGGTCGCCGCCGCGCAGACGCAGGAGGCCGACGGTGTCGTCCTCACCGTCGCGGACTACGCGGGCCGGCCGGTCCAGGACGTCGCCGCGGAGCTCTCCGCGCTCGGGCTGAGCGTGTACCGCCACCCCGAGGTCGCCGCGGGCGTCGAGCCGGGGACCGTCCTCCGCCTGGACCCCACCGGCCGCCCGCTGGAGCAGGGCGACGACGTCGACGTCTGGTACGCCGTCCCGCCGGACGACGACGACCGTCCGTCCACCGGCGGCAGCCGCCCGGGCAGCGGCGGCGTGGCCGTGGCCGAGGGCGGCAGTCCGCAGCCGACGCTCGGCGACGTCGTCCCCGCGCCGACCCCGACCCCCGCGGGCACCACGGCGACCGCCGACACGAGCACCTCCGGCACGCCGACCACGAGCGACCCGACGACCACCGGCACGGCCACCGGGACGCCCACGGACACCGGCGACCCGACGTCCTCCACGACCCCCACCGCGACCGCGACCGCGACCTCGCCGGCGACCACGACCCCCGGGACGCCCTGACAGCCGTTCGGGTGGTTTCCCGTCCGGTCGCGCGTGGGCACTCCCCCCGGTGCACGGGGCCGGGACGGACGACGGGGGTCGGCAGGTGGGCGAACCGCTCCGTCGCGTGCTCGGGGACCGCTACGAGCTGTGCGAGCTGCTGGCCACCGGCGGCATGGGCCGGGTGTGGCGGGCCCACGACCGGCTCCTGGGCCGCACGGTGGCGGTGAAGCTGCTGCGCAGCGAGTACACCGACGACGCCGTCTCCCTGGCCCGGTTCCGGGCGGAGGCGCAGGTGTCGGCCCGGCTGGTGCACCGCAACATCGCCGCGCTGCACGACTACGGCGAGGCCACCGCCCCCGACGGCGAGGTGTCGGCCTACCTGGTCATGGAGCTGGTCGAGGGCGAGTCCCTGGCCGACCGGCTGGCGCGCGAGCCGCGGCCGCCGCTGGAGGTCGTGCTCGACGTCGTCGACCAGACCGCCGCCGCCCTCGCCGCGGCGCACGCCGCCGGGGTGGTCCACCGCGACGTCAAGCCCGGCAACGTGCTCCTCGGTGCCGACGGCGTCGTCCGCATCACCGACTTCGGCATCGCCTGGACCTCGACCAGCGCCCCGCTCACCCGCACCGGGCAGGTGGTCGGCACCGCCTGCTACCTCTCCCCCGAGCAGGCCGAGGGCCGGCAGGCGACCCCGGCCAGCGACGTCTACGCGCTGGGCATGGTGGCCTACGAGTGCCTGGCCGGCGGGCGCGCCTTCGACGGGGACAACCCGGTGCAGATCGCGTTGCGCCAGATCCGCGAGAGCCCCGCCCCGCTGCCCGACGACGTGCCCGCGAACGTGCGCCGGCTCGTGGACCGGGCCCTGGTCAAGGACCCCGAGCAGCGGCTGCCCGACGGCGCCGCGGTGCGGGCCGCGGTGGCCGACGTGCGCGCCGGCCGCCGGATCGCACCCGTGCCCACGCCCCCGACGCGGGTGCTGTCGCTGCCCGCGCCCCGGCCGCGTCGCCGGGTGCTGGCGCCGCTGGTCGCGCTGCTGGCCGGGGTCGGCCTCGGCGTCGGGCTGCTGCAGCTGACCACCGGCGCGGAATCCGTGCTGCCCCCCGCCGCGGCGGCCGACGAGCCGGCCGGCGGCCCGGCCCAGGAGGCGGACGCGGGGGTCGAGGTGTCGGCGGGCGAGTTCGTCGGCCGGCCGGCCGACGAGGTCCAGGCCGAGCTCGTGGGGCGCGGCCTGCTCGTGGCCCGGGTGACCGAGGTGACCGCGGCGGTGGCTCCGGGCCTGGTGACGGCCGTCGGTCCGGTGGGCGTGCTGCCACCCGGGACGCTGGTCACGGTGACCGTGGCAGCCGCGCCGGCGCCCGCGCCGGGGACGCCCGCCCCGGGGACCGCCGGGGTGGAGACCCGCGCCGCCGTCCCCGTCGCCCCCGCGCCCGAACCCGCTCCGGTCGTGCCGTCCACCGGTGGCGGTGCCGCGGGCGGCGGTACGGCAGGCGGCGGCACCACCGGCGCGGCGGGCGGCGACCCGGCCGCCGGCGGCGGGAACGGAACGGGGAACGCGGGGGGCAACGGCGCAGGCGGCAACGGCGCCGGCAACGGCAACGGCGGAGGGAACGCGGCCGGCAACGGGAACGCGGGCGGGAACGGCAACGGCAACGGCAACGGCAACGGCAACGGGAACGGCCGGGGCTGACCGGCGGCGGGGTGCGCCCACTCCTAGGGTCGACAGCGTGGGTACACGCGCGGGCATCGTCGTCACGGGCACCGAGGTGCTCACCGGCCGGGTCGCCGACCGCAACGGCCCCTGGTTGGCCGAGCAACTGCGGCAGCGCGGGGTCGACGTCGCCGCCGTCGTCGTCGTGGGCGACCGCCCCGAGGACCTGCGGGCCGCGCTGGACTTCCTCGCCGGGGCCGGCGCCGACCTGCTGATCACCTCCGGGGGGCTGGGTCCCACCGCCGACGACCTCACCGCGCAGGTCGTCGGCGACTGGCACGGCCGGACCTCGGCGGTCGACCCGGAGCTGGAGTCCCGGATCGCGGCGATCGTCGCGCGGCTGACCGCCCGGCGCGGCTGGCGGGTGGACCCGGAGGCGCAGGCCGCCGGCGTCGCCAAGCAGGCCCGGGTGCCCGAGGGTGCCACGGTGCTCGAGCCGGTGGGGACCGCGCCGGGCCTGGTCCTCGGCCCGGCGGAGGGGCGCAGCGGGCCGCCGGTCGTCGTCCTCCCCGGCCCGCCGTCGGAGCTGCAGGGGATGTGGCCGGCCGCGCTGGCCGCCGAGCCGGTGGCCCGCGTGCTGGCGGGCGGCGGGGAGCTGCGGCAGGAGACGGTCCGGCTGTGGGGGACGCTCGAGGCCCAGCTGGCCGCGACCCTGCGCGACCACGACGCCGAGCTGGCCGGCCTCGAGGTCACCACCTGCCTGCGGGACGGCGAGCTGGAGATCGTCACGCGCTACGGCCCGGAGGCCCAGCCCGCCTACGACCGGCTGGCCGAGGTGCTGACCGCGGAGTACGGCGACACGCTGTTCTCGACCGGCCCCACACTCGACGACCTCGTCGCCGGCGCGCTGGAGGCGCAGGGCCGCACGATCGCCACCGCGGAGTCCTGCACCGGCGGCCTGCTCGTGGCCCGGCTCACCGAGCGCCCCGGCTCCTCGGCCTGGGTGCTGGGCGGGGTCTGCTCCTACGCCAACTCGGCGAAGGAGGCCCTGGCCGACGTCCCCGCGGCGATGATCGCCGAGCACGGCGCCGTCAGCCCGCAGGTGGCGCGGGCGCTGGCCGACGGCACCCGGGCGCGCTTCGGCGCCGACGTGGGCGTCGGCATCACCGGCGTCGCCGGCCCGGGCGGCGGGACGGCCGAGAAGCCGGTCGGCACGGTGCACCTGTGCGCTGCGGGCCCCGACGGGGTGGTGGCCCGCTCCGTGCGGCTGCCCGGCTCGCGATCGGCCGTGCGCGAGCGCTCGGTGGTCCTGGCGATGCACCTGCTGCGCGAGCTGCTCCTGGGCGGTCCGCCGGCCTGACGGGGAGCCGGGCCCGCCACCCACCCGCCCCTGCGCCGGCTGCGGCGTGGAGCCGCGTGCCGCGGGGCAGGGAGGGGGCATGACGACCACGACGCTGCACGCGACCGGCCCGCTGTCCCCGGACGAGGCGTGGCGGCGGTACCGGCTGCTGGACCGGTGGTCGGAGTGGGCGCCGCAGATCACCGGCGTCGACTGCGACCAGCGCGTGCTGACCGCGGGCGCCCGCGGCGTGGTGCGCGGTCCGCTGGGCGTGCGGCTGCCGTTCACCGTCGAGACGGTCGATCCGGCCACCCGCTCCTGGTCGTGGACGGTGACGGCCGGCCCCGTCCGGCTGCACCTGCACCACTGGGTCACCGACGGGCCCGACGGCGGCACCACCACCGGCCTGCGGACCTCCGGCCCGGCTCCGGTCGTCCTGGCGTACGCGCCGCTGGCCCAGTGGGCACTGAACCGGCTGGTGAGCTGACGGTTCCACGTGGAACCCGGCGGGCGCCCTACCGTTCCCCCATGGGCTCCACGCACGAGGTCACCAACCAGGCGCCGCCGCTGGCCGGCTACGACCCGATCGCCGGCGACGCGGCCCTGGCCGAGGCCTGCCTGCGGCACGCCGACGCCGCCACCCTCGCGTCGCTGGCCGACCTCGGAGCGCTGGCCGGCAGCGAGCAGGCGCGGGAGTGGGGCCGGCTGGCCGACGAGAACCGGCCGGTGCTGCGCACCCACGACCGCTACGGCAACCGGGTCGACGAGGTCGAGTTCCACCCGGCCTGGCACGAGCTCATGTGCACGGCGTTCGCGCACGGCCTGGCCGGGGCGGCGTGGGACCAGGACCCCGCAGCCCCCTCGCCGCACGCGCACGTGCGCCGCGCCGTCGGCTACCTCGGCTGGACCCAGGTCGAGATGGGCCACGGCTGCCCGGTGACGATGACCTATGCCGCCGTCCCGGCGCTGCGTGCCGCCCCGGAGCTGGCCGCCGTCTACGAGCCGGGGCTGACCGGGACGGGCTACCGGTTCGGCCTCACCGCGCCGGGGGACAAGCCGGGACTGGTCGCCGGCATGGGCATGACGGAGAAGCAGGGCGGCTCCGACGTCCGCGCCAACACCACCCGCGCCGTGCCGGGCGCCGACGGCACGTACGCGCTGACCGGCCACAAGTGGTTCACGTCGGCGCCGATGAGCGACCTGTTCCTCGTGCTCGCCCAGCTCCCCGAGGGGGTGTCCTGCTTCCTCGTGCCGCGGGTGCTGCCCGACGGCAGCCGCAACGTCTTCCGCCTGCAGCGGCTCAAGGACAAGCTCGGCGACCGCGCCAACGCCTCCAGCGAGGTGGAGTTCGACGGGACGACGGGGTGGCTCGTGGGGGAGCCCGGCCGCGGCGTCCCGACGATCCTCGCGATGGTCAACTCGACCCGGCTGGACTGCGTGATCGGCTCGGCGGCGACCGTGCGGGCGGCGCTGACCCAGGCGCTGCACCACGCGCGGCACCGGCGGGCGTTCGGTGCTCGGCTGGTCGACCAGCCGCTCATGCAGAACGTGCTCGCCGACCTGGCCGTGGAGAGCGAGGCGGCCACCGCCCTGGCGATCCGGCTGGCCGCCGCGGTGGACGCGGGCGAGTCGGCGTTCCTGCGCCTGGCCGGGGCGGCGGCGAAGTCCTGGGTGTGCAAGCGCGCGCCGGGCGTCGTCGCCGAGGCGCTCGAGGTGCTCGGCGGGAACGGCTACGTCGAGGAGTCGGGGATGCCCCGGCTGTACCGGCAGGCGCCGCTGAACTCCATCTGGGAGGGCTCGGGGAACGTCATCGCGCTGGACGTGCTCCGCGCGCTGGGGCGCTCGACGGAGTCCCTGGCCGCCGTCGTGGCCGAGCTCGAGCTGGCCCGCGGCGCCGACGCCCGCTACGACCGGGCGGTGAAGCGGCTGCACGCCGAGCTCGGGGACCCCGACGGTCTGGAGTTCCGGGCCCGCCGCGTGGCCGGCCTGCTGGCGCTGTGCCTGCAGGGCTCGCTGCTCCTGCGGCACGCCCCCGACGCGGTCTCCGGGGCCTTCTGCGCCACCCGCCTGGGCGGGGACTGGGGGGCGGTGCTCGGCACGCTCCCGCCGGGGACGCCGGCCCGCGGCATCGTCGAGCGGGCGGTCGTCGCGCCGGTGTGAGGCCGCGCCGGGACGACTCAGCACTGTCTGAGTTCCCGGCGTGTGACTACTCTCGGACGTGCGTCGGACTCCGTGCCGTCGCGGGGGCCGATCCTGTTCCGTCATCGGCACCGGCAGCACGGAGCCGGGCTCCGCAGGGGGAGAAGGAAGCGGGCGAGTGCACGGAGACGACGGCGTGGCGAGGTCTGCCCAACGCGACCTCTTGGCGACGGTCCCCGACGCCGTCTACCACCTCGACCGCGACTGGCGGATCACCTATCTGAACGCGGCCGTCGAGGAGCTCGTCCTGCGTCGCGCCGAGGACCTGCTCGGCCGGGGCCTGTTCGAGGCCTTCCCCGCGCTGCGCGGCAGCGAGCTGGAGCGGCAGCTGTCCGCGGTGCTCGACGACGGGGAGCCGCGCAGCTTCGAGTTCCTGTACGAGCCGGTGGACCGCTGGTTCGAGGTGCGCGCCTTCGCCGACCCGCTGGGCCTGTCGGTGTTCTTCCGCGACGTCGAGAGCGAGCGCCGCGTCCGCGACGAGCAGGCCGCGGAGATCCGCCGGCTGAGCGACGTGCTGGACGCGCTCCCGCCGCCCACCGTCCTGCTCGACGCGGACGGGCGGATCCTCACGGTCAACCGGGTCTGGGAGCAGCAGGCCGCGCACGCGAGCTCGGTCGGGCTGCGCCCGGGCGAGCTGGGCCGGGACTACCTGACCGTGATGGCGCAGGGCCTGTCGCCCACGGACCTGCGCGAGATCTCCGCCGGCCTCGCCGACCTGCGCGAGGGCACGGTCGGCACCTTCGCCTACGACTACGTCTTCCCCCTCGACGGGGAGCGGATGTGGTTCCGGATGCAGGCCGCCCGCGTCGAGGGGACCGGCCAGGTGGTGGTCACCCACACCGACGTCACCGAGCGGGTGCGCAACCTCGAGGAGCTGGCCTGGCGGGCCACCCACGACGACCTCACCGAGCTGCCCAACCGCGGCCGGCTCCTCGAGCTGACCGGCGAGTCGCTGGCGCACGACCCGGAGCGCACCGCGCTGCTGTTCCTGGACCTGGACGGGTTCAAGACGGTCAACGACTCCCTCGGCCACGAGGTCGGCGACCAGCTGCTGCGCGAGGTCGGCGCCCGGCTGGCCCGCCAGGTGCGACCCGACGACGCCGTCGGCCGGCTGGGCGGGGACCAGTTCCTCGTCCTCGCGCGGGAGTGCGACCTGTCCGAGGCGGCCGCGCTGGCCTTCCGGCTGCAGCAGTCGTTCGCCCGGCCGTTCGTCGGCGAGGGCATCTCGGTGCCGCTGTCGGCCAGCATCGGCGTCGCCGTCGGCCAACCCGGGCAACGGCAGGCCCACCAGCTGCTCAGCGACGCCGACGCGGCGGCCTACGCCGCCAAGGGCTCGGGCCGCGACCGGATCCACCTGTTCTCCCCGGGGCTGCGGGACGCCGCGCGCTGGCGGCTGGAGGTGGCCAACGCCCTGCGCGACGGCGCGCTGGACCAGCTCGTCGTCCACTACCAGCCCGTGGTGCGCGTGGACACCGGCGCCATCGACGGCGTGGAGGCGCTGCTGCGCTGGCAGCACCCCGAGCGCGGGCTGCTCAGCCCCGACGCCTTCCTCGCGGTCGCCGAGGAGACCGGCCAGCTGATCCCGATCACCCGGTGGCTGCTGGGGGAGACGACGCGGCAGTGCGCCGAGTGGGCCGAGCAGGGCCTGGACCTGCGGATGTCGGTGAACATCAGCGCGCGGCACTTCTCCGCCGAGACCCTGGTGCGCGACGTGCGGGTGGCGCTGCACGACTCGGGCCTCGCGCCGGAGCAACTCGTGCTGGAGCTGACCGAGACGAGCGTCGCCGAGGACCCGACGCGCGCCGAGGACCAGCTCTCGGTCCTGCGCAACTCCGGCGTCCGGGTCGCGATCGACGACTTCGGCACCGGCTGGTCCTCCCTGGCCCAGCTCATGGCGCTGCCGATCGGGACGCTGAAGATCGACCGGTCACTGCTGATCGCCGCCCAGCGGATGACCGCCGGGGGCACCGGCGCGGTGCTGGCGGCGATCGTCGCGCTCACCCGCACCCTGGGCATCCGGTCGGTCGCCGAGGGCGTGGAGACCCCGGAGCACCTGGCGATGGTGCGCGAGGCCGGCTGCGACCTGGCCCAGGGCTACCTGCTGGCCCGGCCCATGCCGGCGAACGAGGTCTGGCGGTGGGCGGGCCGGGTGCGGGCCGCCGGCGGCGACTCCTGCGCGCTGGCGCTCGCGGGGTCCCTGCGCTGAGCGCCCCGCGGCAGCGGCGGCGCGCGCGGTCGTCGGGCGGTCCGCCGGACGCGGCGCAGGTCTCCGCCGCCGTCCCGGCGGAGACGGCCGGAGTGGCCGCGGGGCACACTGCCCCCGTGACCGATCTCCACGAGCCGGCGACCGCACCGGGCAGCGAGGTCCCGGACGGTCGGCCCCGCCCGGCCCTGGACCTGCTCATCTGGGACGCGCCGAACATCGACATGACCCTGTCGACGGTGATCGGCGCCCGGCCGACCGCGGCGTCCCGCCCGCGCTTCGACGCGATCGCCGCCTGGTTCGTGGACGCCGCCGGCGACCCCGGCGCACCGGACGCGCCCGACGTCGAGGCCTGCGTCTTCGCCAACATCCCGCCGGTGGTCGGGAGCATGCGCGGCTGGGTGGAGGCCCTGCGCGGCTTCGGGTACGCGGTGTTCGCCCGGCCCAAGACCCAGCCGGACGACGACATCGACCAGGACATGCTCGACCACATCGACGTCCGCGCGCACAGCCACCGGCTGCGCCGGCTGGTCGTGTTCTCCGGGGACGGCCGCAACTTCGCCGAGCCGCTGGAGGAGCTCTCCCGCACCGGCACGCAGGTCGTCGTGGTGGCCTTCAGCGAGGTCGCCGGCTACGCGATCGGCTCGGAGCTGATCGAGTTCATCGACATCGAGGACGTGCCGGGCGCCTTCGCCGTCCCGCTGGACCGGGTGCGGCTGGACGCGCTGCCGCCGGACGGTGCCTGGCTGCGGCCGACCAAGGGCCTGCGCGAGTTCGTCACCAGCTACACGGCCCGCCGCAGCGGCTGACCCGTCACTGCGTCCCCGCTGCTCAGGGCCCCGGAACTGTCGTATCCCGTGCCTAGCGTGGGGGCATGGCGAGCGGGCGGCGGTACGCGGTCGGGGTGACCGTCGTGCCGCTCTCGGCCGGGTCCGAGCCGCCCGAGGCCGCTTCGTGGCGGGAGCCGGAGACGTTGCCGCAGATGCTGCCGTCCGGCCGGACGGCAGCGGAGAACGCGGCCCTGCTGCGGCAGATCACCGCGGCGGAGTCGATGCTGGCCGGGCTGCGCGTGCAGGCGGTGGTGGAGCTGGCCGCGGCCCGCCCGGACACCGCCGACCGCCGGGTGGGCCGGCGCGCGGAGGTCGAGGAGCCCGGGCCGGGGGAGCTGCCAGGGGTGAGCGAGTTCTTCGCCGACGAGCTGGCCCTGGTGCTGTCCTGCTCCAGGACCGCGGCGAGCACGCTGGCCGACGAGTGCGCGGCGCTGGCGGAGCGGCTGCCGGCCACCCTCGCCGCGCTGGACGCCGGCACGCTGGACTGGCCGCGGGCGCGGGCCATCGCCGGCGAGCTGGGCTGGAAGGCCCGGGCCGTCGACCCGGCCGTGGTCGCCGAGGTCGAGGCCGCGGTCCTGCCCGAGGCCCGCCACCTGTCGATCCGCCAGCTCGTCGCCGCGGTGCGCCGCGAGCTCGCCGCCCGGGACGCGGCGGCTTCCGACCGCCGGCGAGCCGATGCCGAGCGGAACTGCGACGTGACCGTGCGGCCGATCGGGGACGGGGTCAGCGAACTCGTCGCCCGGATGCCGCACGAGCTGGCCGAGGCCTGCCGCCGCGCGGTCGACTCCGACGCGTGGGGGGCGAAGCGTGACGGTGACGACCGGCCGCTGGGGGTCCTGAGGACCGGGGCGCTGGCCGACCGGGTGCTGCAGTCCTGGGACGAGCCGCGGCCGTCGGTCACGGCGAGCATCACCGTCGACGTGCCACTGACCGCCCTCGCCGCCGACTGGTCCGGTGCCGAGGGCGGCCCGGCGCCGGTCGCCTTCCGGCCAGGTGCCCGCCCGGCGCCGACGGCGGAGGTGGACGGGGAGCCGGTCACCGCCGCCCACGTCCGCCGGCTGCTGGCCCAGCTCGACGCGATCGGCCTGCGGGCTCCGGCCGGCGGCAGCCTGCGGTACGCGATCACCGACGACGCCGGGGGGCTGCTCGCCGTCGCCACCGACCGCGAGCTGCGCGCCGCCGCCCGCCGCGGCTGCCGCACCCACCCGGCCGGGGGTGGCGCCGACCCCGACGGGGTCTGCCGGTGCCCGGTGCTCGAGGTGCCCGGCCCGGTCGACCGCTACCGGCCGACCCCGGGCCAGGTCCGCTACCTGCACACCCGCGACCGCACCTGCCGCCACCCCGGCTGCGCCAACCGGGCGGTGTGGGCCGACGCCGACCACGTCGTCGCGCACGCGCTGGGCGGGGAGACGCGCTGCGAGAACCTGTGCTGCCTGTGCCGGCGCCACCATCGGGTCAAGACGCACGCCCCCGGCTGGATCCACGCGATGGCCCCCGACGGCACCCTCACCGTCACCACCCCCAGCGGCGTCAGCCGGACCAGTCACCCGTACCGCAGGCGACGGGCGGCGACCGCCGGACGCAGCCGCGACCCGGGTCCGCCCCTGCTGTCCCTCACCGCGGCCCGGGTCCTCACCGGCCGGCCCGCTCACCCACCCGACCCGCCGGTCGACGACGACCCGCCGCCCTTCTGACCGCGGCGCCTCACCCCAGCGAGGTGGGCGGGCCCCGGGGCCTCAAGCGGAGTGCGCGGGGGTGCCGATGGTGGCTCGTGCCCGACACCGTCCCCCGCCGCCTCGTCGGCGCGCTGCTCGCCGGCGACCTGCCGGCGGCCGACGGTGCGCGCGGGCCCGATCCCGACACCGGGGGCGAGGCGGAGGTGGCCGCGGCGATGCAGCGCCGGGCGCGGGTCTCCGGCCTGGTCATCGGCCTGGTGGCCGTCATCGTCTTCCCGGCCTGGTCGCTGCTCGACTTCTACCTCGAGCCGGCCCTCGCGTCGACCTTCCTCCTGGTGCGCCTGCTCGCCGACGTGCCGATGGTCGGTGTCCTCTGGCTGCTGTGGCGCTCGGACCTCGGCCGCCGCCGGCCGGAGCTCCTCACCCTCGTCATCCTCGCGTTCGTCCAGCTCTCGGTGTGCTGGATGGTCGCCCTGGTCGACAACACCGAGTCCTACGCCGCGGGCCTGCTGCTGGCGATCTACGGCGTCGGCGGCATCCTGGCCGCCCCGGTGCGCTGGTCGGTCGCGCTGGTCACCCTCACCTGGACCGGCCTGGCCGGCGCGGTCCTCCTCGCGCCCCGCGGCATCCCCCACGTCGACGTCGTCGCGGTGGTCTTCTGGCTGGCCACGGCGACCGTCGTCGCCACGGTCACCCACGCCGTCCGCCACACGCTCGGCCACTCCGAACTGACCACCCGCGTCAACCTGCTCCGCGAGCGGGAGCGCACCCGCCTGCTGCTCGACCGCCTCGAGCGGCTCAGCCTCGAGGACCCGCTCACCGGGCTGGCCAACCGCCGCCGCTGGGACGTCGAGCTCGACGTGGCCTGCGCCGAGGCCGGCGCGAGCGGGCAGCCGGTGGCGGTCGTCGTCATCGACATCGACCACTTCAAGCAGGTCAACGACCGGCACGGCCACGCCGGCGGCGACGCGGCGCTGCGGGAGGTGGCCCGCCTGTTGATCCGCCGCGTCCGCTCCGGCGACCTGGTGGCCCGCCTGGGCGGCGACGAGCTCGCCGTCCTGATGCCCGGCTCGGACGCCGACCGCGCCGTGGAGCTGGCCGAGGCGCTGCGCGTCGCCGTCTCCGGCCTGGTGCCGCCGGGCTTCGACCCCGGCGAGCTGACCCTCTCCCTGGGTGTCGCCGCCGGGTCCGGGCCGACCCCCACGGAGCTGATGCACCGCGCCGACGAGCGGTTGTACGCCGCCAAGGCCACCCGCAACGCCGTCGGCACGCCCCTGCCCCGCCCCCGGGCGCCGCACGAGGTGGCCGACGCCCCCCGCTGACCCTCCGGGGTGACACCCCCTCCCGGCCGGCGGCCGGAACCGTTCCGCGACGGATACGGTCGCTCCCTCGCACCACCCGGCACCACAGGAAGCAGACATGAGCGATCCCGGCGACGACCACCCCGTGGTCGACAGCGCCACCGACGTGACGTCGGTCCTGCGCGGGCTCGCGGTCAACGCGCGGGTGGAGACGTCCGGCCCCGACGCCCTCGTCGTCCGCCCCTCGGTGGGGGACTTCGTCGGGCAGGACGTCGTCGCCGTCGGCGAGGAGGTCGAGGTCTTCTGGCAGGGCCGGGCCGGCGGCCGGGCGCTGCGGGCGGTCGTGACCCGCGTCGAGTACGGCGCCGTCCCCCGCTGGTACCTGTCGGTCTGCGCGCCCGCAGTCGACCGCCAGCGCCGCATCGCCGTGCGCTGCCGCGTCGGCCTCCCGGTGACGGTCACGCTCAACGGCGTCGACCTCGCCGGGGAGTCCCGCGACGTCAGCGAGGCCGGCCTGCGGGTCGTGGTCGAGGGCTACGGCGCCGCGCCGGACCCCGGCACCGTGCTCGGGGTGACCGTGCACCTGGAGGACGGCGTCGCCTGGTACCGCAGCGAGGTCGCCCGGGTGCAGACCCGCGGCCCCGACTGGCTGATGAGCCTGCGCTTCGTCGACCCCGCCGAGCGCGACCAGGACCGGCTGCGCCGCCGGGTCTTCCAGGCCCTGCGCGAGGAACGCGCCCGCGTCGCCGTCGACTGAGGCCGCTGCCCCGACGGTGCCGCGGGGTCACCGGGACAGGACCGTCGGCACGCCGGCCGGCAGCCACCGGAACCGCGTGCGGATGTCCGGCGGCACCGCCGCGAGCTCCCGCTCCACGGCGGCGCGGCCCTGCCGGAAGTGGCTCCACCCCTCGTAGTGCACCGGGACGACGACCCGCGCCCCCACCAGCCGGCTGACCTCCACCGCCTCCCGGCCGGTCATCGAGTACCGCACCGGGCCCGTGACCGGGAACCGGACGCCGCCCAGGTGCAGCACGGCGGTGTCGACCCGCAGCCGGTCGGCGACCTGCCGCACCCCGTCGAACAGGACGGTGTCGCCGGAGATCCACAGGACGTCGTCGTCCTCCCCGGCGCGCCGGACGGCGAAGCCGACGACGTCCCCGACCAGCGGCCGGCTCAGCGGCGGCCCGTGACGGGCCGGCGTGGCCGTCACCTCGACCGGCGGCCGGCCCGCGCCCTCCAGCACCGTCGTCCCCCACGGCCGCAGGCCGCGCGCCGCGCCCCCGAGTCGCGCGGCGCCGGACACGGTCGTGACCACCACCGGCACCGAGGCCAGCAGCTCCCGGCCCGCGTCGTCGAGGTTGTCGGCGTGGTGGTCGTGGCTCAGCAGCACCGCGTCGACCGGGAGCAGGTCGTCGGCGGGGACCGCCGGGCCGCGGACCTTGCGCGAACCGGTCCCCCAGCCGAACGCGTAGTGCCGGCCGGGTGCGTCGAAGGTCGGGTCGGTGAGCAGCCGCCACCCGGCGACCTCGACCAGCACGGTCGGGCCGCCGACGTGGGTCAGCCGCAGTCCCGTCACGGCGCCGGTCTCACTGCGCCCCGGCGACCTGTGCCCGCGCACCCGGCGCGTGCGCGAGCGCCCAGTCCAGGACGTCGTCGGCGATCTGCCGCCAGCCCGGCTGCGCCGGGAGCAGGTGGGCGAACCCGGGGTACTCGCGCACCTCGGTGACGGTGTCCCCGCGGTAGTGCCGGGCGTTCGACCGCTGGACGCTCGGCGGCATGATGTGGTCCTCGCCGCCGGACACGAACAGCAGCGGCGGCCGTGCCGCGTTGGCGTAGTCCACGGCGATGTCCTGCGGCCCCGGCATGAGGTTGGCCAGCACGGAGTTCCACAGGATCCGCCCCGACGCCGGCACGTGGTAGCGCTGGTACAGCCGCCTCGACTCGTCCTCGTCGAAGGTGTTGGTGAAGGCGTAGTGCCACTGCTCCTCGGTCAGGCCGACCGCCCGGTGCCGGTTCGCCGGGTTCTTCAGCACCGCCCACGTGGAGCGGATCTGCGACAGCGGGGTGACGTGCACCCCCTCGGTCGGCGCGGAGTTCATCGCCACCCCGACCGCACCGAGGCCGCGGTCGAGCAGCACCTGCACCCAGGCGCCGCCGGCCGAGTGCCCGATGAGCACCGGCGGCCGGTCCAGCTCCCGGACGACGGCCTCCAGGTGCGCGACGAGGGCGGGGGCGGTGAGGTCCGCGATCGGCGTCGGGTCGGCGTTCAGCGCCTCCACCTCCGCCTCGAACCCCGGGTAGGCGGGGGTGAGCACGCGGAACCCGCGGCTCTCGTAGTGCGTCTTCCACTCCTCCCAGCTGCGGGGGGTCACCCAGAAGCCGTGGACGAGGACGATGGTGTCCGGCGCGGCGGGCGTGGTCATGGCGGGTCTCCTCTGCGGCGGGCGGCGGGTACCGGGGCAGGGGCTGCCCCGGGACGGCGGCAGCCTCGCAGCGGAGGGGACGGCGGGATGGACGGTGCGTGCCCGCCTGTGGTCCCTGCGTGCACGCACCGGTTGCGGAACCGATCCGTCGGTCCCGGCACCTTCCTGGCACGGCCGGGCTCTGCCACGCTCGGACCCGTCGACGGGGGGTCGTCCGCGCCGGAGCCACGGGGCCCGGCACCGCACGGAGCAGGACCGCCGATGCTGTTGTTCGACACCGCGCCGCTCGGGCGCGCCGACCGTGCGGAGGCCTTCCGCGTCGTCATGCAGGAGGCGGCCTCGCCGTGCCGCATCGAGCACCGCGAGGAGCCGGAGCTCATGCGGGCGCGGATCGCGCTCTGGTCCTACGGGCGGGCGGCGCTGCTCAGCACCGATGCGTCGCGCTTCGGCCTGGTCCGGACGGCCCGGCACACCCGGGCCGGCGGCGAGCCGACGCTGTCGCTGGCCTTCCAGTGCCGCGGCCGGGGGGAGTTCGGCCAGCACGGCCACCAGCAGGTCGTCCAGGGGAGGGAGCTGATGCTCGTGGACACGACGGCGCCGTACACCTTCGCGTGCGCCACCGGCGGGGGCTCCCGGGCCCTCCAGGTGCCCCTGGACCAGCTGGGCCTGCCCGCGGACCTCGTGCGCCGCGCGGCGCCGCGGCTGCGGGCCAGCCCGCTGCACGACCTCGTCCGCGCCCACCTGGAGTGGCTGGCCGACGCGGCCCCCGAGCTGTCGGCG
This sequence comes from Blastococcus sp. CPCC 205250, assembly GCF_019799925.1. Classification (GTDB taxonomy): domain Bacteria; phylum Actinomycetota; class Actinomycetes; order Mycobacteriales; family Geodermatophilaceae; genus Trujillonella. The sequence continues at coordinate 497,425 of NZ_JABGCG010000002.1, forward strand.
GACCCGGGGGCCGCCGCGCTGGGGACCGCCACGGTCGAGCTGGTCCGGGCGCTGGTGGTGTCGGCGGCCGGCGACGACCCCCGGCGGGCCGACGTCCGGGAGGAGACGCTGCTCTCCCGCGTGCGCGCCCACGTCCGGCAGCACCTGTCGGACCCGGGCCTCACGCCGAGGACGATCGCCGCCGCGCACAACGTGTCGGTGCGCCAGCTCTACAAGGCCTGCGCCGCGGCCGGCTGGAGCCTCGAGCAGTGGGTGATCGAGCAGCGCCTGGAGGACGCCCGGGCCCGCCTCACCTCGCCGGCGGGGCTGCGCCGCTCGATCGGCGCGACCGCGCGCGCCTGCGGCTTCGCCGACCCCAGCCACTTCACCCGGCGCTTCCGCCAGGCGTACGGGATGACGCCGCGGGAGTGGCAGCGGGCGGCGACCGCCGCGGGAGGTCCCCCGGACGGCTCCGGGCAGGGGTAGCGGCCCGGCGTTCGGGGCACTCCGGCCAGGTGACACTCCCTGCCCGGCTGCCCGAGGCGCTCCGCGACGTGCGCGACCGGGTGGCCGCCGCCCCGCTGGGCCTGGCGACCGCCGGCCGGGACGACGCGCGCCGCACCGCCCGCGCGGTGGTCGACCAGATCGACGACTACCTCCTGCCACGGCTGCTCGACCTCGACGCCCCGCTGCTCACCGTCATCGGCGGCTCCACCGGGGCGGGCAAGTCCACCCTGGTCAACAGCCTGGTCGGCGTCCCGGTGACCGCCTCCGGGGTGCTGCGCCCGACCACCCGCTCGCCGGTCCTCGTCTGCTCGCCCGGCGACGCCGCGGCCTTCGCCGGCGACCGCGTGCTGCCCGGCCTGGCCCGGGTCACCGGCGGGCCGGGCGGCGCCGGCACGCTGGAGCTCGTCGCGCACGAGGCGGTGCCGCCCGGGCTCGCGGTGCTCGACGCCCCCGACGTCGACTCCGTCGTCGCCACCAACCGCGACCTCGCCGCCCAGCTGCTGGGCGCCGCCGACCTGTGGGTGTTCGTCACCACCGCCGCCCGCTACGCCGACGCCGTCCCCTGGGACGTCCTGCGCACCGCCCAGGAGCGCGGCACCGCCCTGGCCGTCGTGCTCGACCGCGTCCCGCCCGAGGCCACCGCGGAGGTCGCGCAGGACCTCGCCGGGATGCTGCAGCGCGCCGGCCTGGCCGGCGCGCGGCTGTTCGTGGTGGAGGAGCGGCCCCTCGTCGGCGGGCTGCTGCCGCCGGAGCAGGTGGCCCCGCTGCGCGACTGGCTGCACGCGCTGGCCGCCGACCGCGAGCAGCGTGCCGCTGTCGTCCGCCAGACCCTCACCGGCGCGCTGGCCAGCCTCGAGGGCCGGGTCGCCGCCGTCGCCGCGGCCGTCGAGGAGCAGGACCGCGCCGCCCGGGAGCTGTCGGCCGCCGCCCACGCCGCGTACGCCGACGCGTGCTCGAGCATCGACGACGGCGTCCGCGGCGGTGCCCTGCTGCGCGGGGAGGTGCTCGCCCGCTGGCAGGAGTTCGTCGGCACCGGGGAGTGGATGCGCTCGCTGCAGAGCTCGGTCGGGCGGCTGCGCGACCGGCTGACCGCCGCCCTGACCGGCCGGCCCACCCCGGGCGACGACCTGGCCGGCGCGCTGGAGACCGGCGTGGCCACCCTGCTGCGCGCCGAGGCCGACCGCGCCGCGGAGCGCACCACCGGCACCTGGCGCGCCCTGCCCGGCGGAGCGGACCTGCTCGGCGGGGAGGCCGACACGCTCTCCTCCGTCTCGCCCGACTTCCCCGAGGCCGCCGCGGCGCAGGTGCGCGACTGGCAGGGCGCCGTGCTCGACCTCGTCCGCGACCTGGGCGCCGACAAGCGCACGCGGGCCCGGGTGTTCTCGTGGGGGGTCAACGGCGCGGGCGCGGTGGTCATGGTCGCCGTCTTCGCCTCGACCGGCGGCCTGACCGGCGGCGAGATCGCCGTGGCCGGGGGGACGACGGCGGTGGGCCAGCGCCTGCTGGAGGCGGTGCTCGGGGACTCCGCCGTCCGCTCGCTGGCCGACCGGGCGCGCGAGGACCTGTTGGAGCGGGCCGACCGGCTGCTGCAGACCGAGCGCGACCGCTTCGACGAGCGGCTCGCCGCCGCCGCGCCCGCGGAGCACGCCGCCGGCGGGCTGCGGGAGGCCGCCGCCGAGCTGGTCGCCGCCGTGCGGACCGGCCGGTGAGGGCTCGCGCGCTGCCGCTGGCCGACCGGCTGGCGGCGCTGCGGGAGGCGGTGGACGTCGCCGCCGAGCGGCTGGAGGGGCCGGAGGAGGCGGCGGCGGTCGGCCGGGCGCGCTCGCTGCTGGCCAAGGCCGGCGCCCGGACCGCGCTCGGGGACGCGACCGTCGTCGCGCTGGCCGGCGCGACCGGCAGCGGCAAGTCCACGCTGTTCAACGCGCTGTCGGGGGCGGAGGTGAGCAGCCCGGGCGTGCGCCGGCCGACCACCGGCGTCGCGCACGCCACGGTCTGGGGCGCCGAGCCGCAGGACCGCCTGCTGGACTGGCTGGAGGTGCCCCGGCGCCACCGCCACCCGCCCGAGCCGGGCCTGGACGGACTGGTCCTCCTCGACCTCCCCGACCACGACAGCATCCGGCTGGAGAACCGGCTCGAGGTCGACCGGCTGGTCGGGCTGGTCGACGTGCTGGTCTGGGTGCTCGACCCGGAGAAGTACGCCGACGCCGCCGTGCACGAGCGCTACCTCGTGCCGCTGGCCGGGCACGCCGGGGTGCTGCTCGTGGTCCTCAACCAGGTCGACCGGCTCGACCCGGCCGCGGCGCGGGCCTGCCTGACCGACCTGCGCGGCCTGCTGGACCGCGAGGGCCTGACCGGCACGCCGCTGCTCGCCGTCTCCGCGCGCACCGGCACCGGCCTCGGCGAGCTCCGGGCCGACCTCGCCGGCCGGGTCGCCGCCCGCCGGGCGGCCACCGAGCGGCTCGGCGCCGACGTCGGCGCCGCGGTCACCGAGCTGCGGACGTGCTGCGCCGGCGACGGCGCGGCCGGGGGCCGCGCGGGGCGGGCCGACCACGAGCGGCTGACCGACGCGCTCGCGGGCGCGGCCGGGGTGCCGGTGGTCGCGGCCGCGGTGGAGCGGTCGGTGCGCCGGGACGGCGCCGCGCTCACCGGCTGGCCGCTGCTGCGCTGGGCCGCGAAGCTGCGACCGGACCCCCTGCGCCGGCTGCACCTCGGGGGCGGTGCACCCGACGGCCCGGCGGCCCGCACCTCGTTGCCCGCGGCCGGCGCCGTGCAGAAGGCGGCCGTCGCCACCGCCGTCCGCGCCGCCCGCGAGACCGCCGGCGCCGGCCTGCCGCGGCCCTGGGCCGACGCGCTGCGCCGCGAGGTGGAGGTGTCGGAGGAGCGGCTGGCCGACCGGCTCGACGCCGCCGTCGCCGGCACCGACCTCGGCCCGGACCGCACGCCGCTGTGGCAGCGCGCGGTCGGCGGCCTGCAGTGGCTGCTGGCCGGGATCGCCCTCGTCGGGGTGCTGTGGCTGCTCGCGCTGGTCGGGCTCGGCCTCCTCCAGCTCGACGACGTCGTCCCGCTGCCCCGGGTGGAGGGCATCCCGCTGCCCACGCTGCTGCTGGTCGGCGGGCTCCTGGCCGGGCTCCTGCTCGCCCTGCTCGCGCGGCCGCTCGTGCGGGCCCGCGGGAGACGCCGCCGACGACGGGCGGAGCTGCGGCTGCGGGCGGCCGTCGCCGCGGTGGGGGAGGAGGAGCTGCTGGCCCCGATGGCCGCCGTCCGCGCCGACCACGACCGCTTCACCGCCGCCCTGGCGCGCGCGGGCTGACCTCAGCGCCCGGCGTCCCCGGGCTGGTCCAGCTCCCGCGCGGCGGCGGCCAGCACGGCCTCCCGGACGCGGTCGAGCGTCGGCGAGCGCAGCTTCCACTGCTGCCAGTGCAGGACGACGTCCACCGTGGCGCCCGGGTCGAGGGCCACCAGGCGTGCCGTCGTCGCCCGCGGCTGCTGGTCGGGCACCATGCCCCAGCCCAGGCCCAGGGCGACGGCGGTGAGGTGGTCGGCCGAGGCCGGCACGGAGTGCACCGGTGGCGCGGCGTCCGGGCCGGCCCGGGCGGCCAGGTACCGGTGCTGCAGGTCGTCGTCGCGGTCGAGGACGACGACCGGCGCGCGGCCGAGCGCCTCGGGGGTGGGCCCCTCGGGGAACCACCGGCCGGCGAAGCCGGGGGCGGCCATCGGGCGGTAGCGCATGCGGCCCAGGCGGGCGGAGGTGCAGCCCGGCAGGGGCGCGGCCTCGGGGGTCACCGCCGCCATGACCGTGCCGGCGCGGAGCAGGGCGCTGGTGTGCTCCTCGTCGGCGCGGTGCAGGTCGAAGCAGACGTCGCCGGCCAGGCCGGCCAGGGCGGGCAGCACCCAGGTGGCCATCGAGTCGGCGTTGACCGCGATCGGCAGCACCGGTGTGCGCTCGGCCGCGGTGTCCTCCCCCAGCTCCCGGGCGACGTCGGCGGCGAGCAGCTCGACCTGCCGGGCCAGCCGCAGCACCGCCTGCCCCGACTCGGTCACCTGCACCGGCCTGCTGCGGACGAGCAGGACCCGGCCGGTGGCGACCTCCAGCGCGCGCAGTCGCTGGCTGACGGCCGACGGCGTGACGTGCAGGGCCCGCGCGGCCGCCTCCAGGGTGCCGGCGCGGACGGTCGCGTCGAGGGCCCGGAGCTGGCCGAGGTCGAGGACCACGACAGCTACGCTAATGGCGCGACAGGATCATGAGCTGGACTGCATCCAGGACGGTTCCTAGCGTCGGGAGGGTGTTCACCACCGCCGCCCTCCTCGCCGCTGCCTCGGGACTCGCGCTCGGCCTGGGGCTGATCGTCGCGATCGGCGCCCAGAACGCCTTCGTGCTGCGGCAGGGGCTCCGTCTGGAGCACGTCGCCGCGGTGGTGGCCGTCTGCGCCCTCTCGGACCTGGCGCTGATCGTCGCCGGCGTCGCCGGGGCGGGGACGGTGCTGACGCGGCTGCCGTGGCTGGTCCCGGTCGTGTGCTTCGCCGGAGCGGCGTTCCTGCTGGGGTACGGCGCCCTGGCCGCGCGCCGGGCAGCGCGCCCCGGAGCCCTGCTGGGCGAGGCCACCGGCGCCGGCGTCGGCCTGGCTGCGACCGTCGGCACCTGCCTGGCGCTCACCTGGCTCAACCCGCACGTGTACCTGGACACGGTGGTGCTGCTCGGCTCGACCGCCTCCACCTACGACGAGCAGCGGTGGGCGTTCGCCACGGGCGCCGGGATCGGCAGCGTCGTCTGGTTCACCGCCCTCGGCTTCGGCGCGCGGCTGCTGCGGCCGGTGTTCGCCCGCCCCGCCGCGTGGCGGGTCCTCGACGCGGGCATCGCCGTCGTCATGACGGCGCTGGCCGTCTCCCTCGTGCTCCGCGGGGTCGCCGAGGCCTGAGGCGCCGCGTCAGTCCCCGTCGAGCTGGGGGGTGCGGGGCTCGGGCACGCGGTCGGGGCCCTGCTGCACCGAGCGCAGCCCGGACGGCAGCCGGGCCCACACGTGCTTGCGACCCGGCCGGCACTCCCAGCCGTAGTCCACCGACAGCTGCGCCACCAGGTGCAGGCCCATGCCGCCCAGCGAGGGGTCGCGGTCGACGGCGGGCACGGGCGGGCGGTCGGGCGCCTCGTCGCTCAGGTCGAGCAGCCAGCCCTCGTCGTTGGCGACCACCAGGGCGCGGACGGCGCCGCCCCCGTGGCGCAGCGCGTTGGAGGCGAGCTCCTCGAAGACGAGCAGCAGGCCGTCGCGGGCGTCCTCGGTCGAGGTGGTGGAGACCGACGGGTGCGCGATGCGGGCCCGCAGGTCCGACCGGACACGGGAGACGACGTGCATGGCCTCCAGCTGCCAGTGCCAGACGTCGCCGCCCACGGAGGGCACCGACGCGTGCGGCCATGCCTCCTGGCCCATCGCACCCCCTCGCGTCGTTCCCGCCGGGCGCCGGCTCGCTCCCCGGCGGGCACCATCCTGACCGACGCGGCGCGGTCTCGCAGCCGAGGGGGGCCCATCCCGGCCTCGCGCCCGCGTGATGGTGCAGGATGTGCGTGCGTGGAGACCTTGCTGCGCGACCTCAGCAGGGTCGTCCTGGCCGACCGCGCACTGGGCGAGGTGCTCGAGGAGATCACCGGCATCGCCTCCCGGGGCATCCCCGGCGCGGAGGCCACCTCCATCACCCTGGTCCGCGGCGACCGGGCGTACACCGCCGCCTACACCGGCCAGATGGCGATGGACGCCGACGAGCTCCAGTACGAGGAGGGCTACGGCCCCTGCCTGGACGCCGGGCGCGGCGGGGTCGTCCTGCGCATCGACGACATGCACACCGAGGAGCGCTGGCCGGACTACGTCGCCCGGACCGCGACGATCGGGGTCCGGAGCTCGCTGTCCCTGCCGCTGCCCTACCAGGGCGGCGTCATCGGGGCGCTCAACAACTACTCGTCCCAGCCTCAGGCCTTCGCCTCGCCGGACTCCCTGGCGGCGGCCACCGACGTCGCGGAGGCCATCGCCGTGGCCGTGGCCAACGCCGAGGCCCACCACCAGCTGGGCGAGCAGGCCCGGAACATGCGGATCGCCATGGAGTCGCGGTCGGTCATCGAGCAGGCCAAGGGCGTGCTGATGGCCCAGCAGCAGGTCGACGCCGAGCAGGCCTTCGAGATCCTGCGCGCGGCCTCCCAGCGGTCCAACCGCAAGCTCCGCGACATCGCCGTGGGCGTGGTCGCCTCGACCCGGCCCGGCGGCTAGCCCCGCGCGGCCCGGCCGGCCAGGCCGGCCAGGCGGGAGACGAGGAACTCGACCGCCGCCGGGCTGTCGACGCCCTCGGCGACGTGCACCGCGGTGGGCGAGCCCGAGGGCGCCCGGCGGTCGACCAGCGTCTGGCCGCGCGTGGCACCCAGGCCGGTGTCGACGACAACGTCGCGCGGCACCGTGGTCAGCGTCCCCGGGACGACGGCCTCGGTGACGGCCAGCGCGTCGTGCACCACGACGCCGTCCACCCCGTACGTGTCGCGGGCGTGGTCCATGTACTGCCGCAGGACAGCTCCGGCCGTCTCCCCGAGCGGGCCGGCGGCGGCGAACCGGGCCACGCCCTCCTCGCCGAGCACCGTGGGCAGCGTGACGTCCAGCCCGACCATCACCGTCGGCACCGGGGCGGAGAACACCGCCTGCGCCGCCTCGGGGTCGGCCCACACGTTGAACTCCGCGGCGGCGGTGACGTTGCCCCCGGCGCCGGCCGACCCGCCCATGACCACCAGCCGGCCGATCCGCTCGGCGGCCTCCGGGTGGACCGCCAGCAGCAGCGCGATGTTGGTCAGCGGCCCGATCGCGGCGACCGTCACCGGCTGCTCGGAGCCCAGCAGCAGCTCGGCCAGGGCGACGACGGCCGGTCGCGGGTCCAGGGCGGCGGGAGAGGGCGGGAGCTCGACCCCGCCCAGACCCGCGGCGCCGTGCACGTGCCCGGCCCGCTCGGCCATCGGGTGCACCAACGGCCCGCGCGCGCCCGCGGCCACCGGCACGTCGGAGCGGCCGGCCAGGTGCAGCACCCGCAGCGCGTTCTCCGTCGTCTGCGCGAGGTCCACGTTGCCGTGCACGGTGGTCACCAGGCGCAGGTCCACCTCCGGGCTGGCCAGCGCCAGCAGGATCGCCACCGCGTCGTCGATGCCGGGGTCGGTGTCGATCACCAGGGGGGTCGGCTGCTCCACGCCCCCATCCTCGCCCACGCCGGTCAGGCGGCCGGCCCCCGCTCCGCGAGGCGGTCCTCCCGGCGGGTGGCCGCCCGGCTGGCCAGGTACAGCAGCAGGCCCACGGCGAGCAGCGCGGCGGCCCGCAGCCAGGTCTCGGCGGTCTGCCGGGTGAGCAGCAGCACGCACGAGGCGACGGCGAGGACCGGCAGCACCGCGGGGGCGCGGAAGTGGTCGGCCTCCACCCGGTCGCGGCGCAGCACCAGCACGGCGACGTTCGTGCTGATGAACACCAGCAGGAGCAGCAGGACGACGGTGTTGGCCAGCGCGGCCACGTCCCCGGTCGCGGTCAGCGCCATCGCCACGACCGTCGTCACCACGATCGCCACCCACGGCGTGCGGCGGCCGGGGAGCACCCGCCCCAGCACCGCCGGCAGCAGCCGCTGCTCGGCCAGCCCGAAGGTCATCCGGCTCGCCATGATCATGGTCAGCAGCGCGCCGTTGGCCACGGCGATCAGGGCGATGACGCTGAAAAGCCGGTCGGGGATCCCGACGTCGGCGGCACGCACGACCTCGAGCAGGGGACCGCTGGACTCCGCCAGCCGTCCGGGGTCGACGACGACGGCGGCCGCCAGCCCCACCAGCACGTACAGCACCCCGGCCGTCAGCAGGGAGCCGAAGAGGGCCCGCGGGTAGACGCGGCGCACGTCGCGGACCTCCTCCGCCATGTTGGCCGACGTCTCGAAGCCGACGAAGGAGTAGTAGGCGAGCACCGCGGCGGCCAGCACGCCCGAGGCCACCGACGTCCCCGTGGGGAACTCCACCGACCGGCCCAGGTCGCCGTCGCCGCGGCCGAGGACCACCGCGCCCAGCACGACCACCAGCACCAGGCCCGAGGACTCCACCAGCGTCATCACCGTGTTCGCCCGCATGGACTCCTGGATCCCGCGGGCGTTGAGCGCGGCGACGAGCGCCAGGAACACCAGCGCCGCCGGCACCGCCGGGACGTCGAGGAAGACGCCCAGGTAGTCGCCGGAGAAGGCCAGCGCGAGCCCCGCGGCGCTGGTGACGCCCGCGGCGAGCATGCAGTAGCCCACGAGGAAGGCGATCTCGGGCCGGCGGAAGGCCTTCTGGGCGAACACCGCCGACCCGCCGGCGCGCGGGTACTTCGTCACCAGCTCCGCGTAGGACGCCGCGGTCAGCAGGGAGAGCAGCAGCGCGACCAGCAGGGGCACCCAGATGGCGCCGCCCACCTCGGCGGCCATCACCCCCACGAGCGCGTACACGCCGGCGCCGAGGACGTCGCCGAGCACGAAGAGGTAGAGCAGGCGGCCGCTGACGGCGCGCCGGAGCCGGGTGTCGGGCTCGTCCGCCGCAGCGGTTCCGGTCGGGCCGTCGGGCTGCGTCACCGTTGGAGTCTCCGCAGCCCCCCGGGGCCCGGCAACCGGGAGCCCGGCGTCCCCCCGGCCGGACGACACGCCGGGGTGTCGGGGCGTGTCCCGGGATGACCGACGCCTCCTCCCGGCCCTCCCACGCTCGCAGGGGCGCCGGGTGTCGACAAGCCCCCCGTGCCAGAGGCGGGTCGCCGTCCCGTCCCGGGACCCCCCGCAACGGTTGGGTCACGCGCGCCGGGCGGGGTGTCCCGACGAGGCGTCCGGAGGGCCCCGGATCCCTACCTTTCTCCTTGTCCGCGGCACCTTCCCCCGCTGCCGCGGCCACTACTTCTGGAGGACACCATGGCGAACGGACGGACCCCCCGGTCCACCTCGTCGCCGTCCTCCGGCGACCGCGCGGCGAGCGGTCTGCTCGGCGTGCTGGAGCGCGCCGCGGCGCTCCCTCCGGCGGAGCGGCCCCGCGGCCGCCGCCCCGTGCGGCACACCTCCACGGGTGCCCGCGGCCAGCGGGCGCTGCCGGTGGCCCGCCCGGTCCTCCCGCCGCGGACCCGCCCGGTGGCGCCGGCCGCCGTCCCCCCGCGCGCCGTCCCCCCGATCGCCGCCACCCCCGCCCCCGTCATGTGGCGCCCCGCCCCGGCGCGGGCCGAGCCGCCGGCCCCCGCGCCGCGCCGGCCCGGCCTGACCCGGCGGCTGGCCCTGTGGGGCGCGGGCCCCGGCGGCGCCCACCTGGCCTGGAACCGTCCGGCGCCCGTCCCGCCGGCCGCCGTCCCCGCACCAGCGCCGGCGCGCGTCCCGGCTCCGGCGCCGTCCCGTCCGGGGCTGCGCGACCGGCTGCGGCAGGGTGTCCGCCGGCTGGCCCTCTGGGGCTCCGGCCCCACCGGCGCCCACCTGGCCTGGAACGTCCCGGCCCAGCCGCGGGTCTACAGCCTCCGGCTGCCGCCCGTCCCCGCCAGCACGGCGGCCGTGGTGCTCACCGAGCTCCCGAGCACCCCCACGATCCGGCCCGCGGCGTCTTCCCCCGCCGCGGCCACTCTCCCGGCGCCCGGCCTGCGGGCAGCCGGTGTCCACCTCCGGGCCCCGGCCCGGCCACCCCGGGCGTCGCAGCCTCGGGCATCGGAGCCCACGGGCTGGCCGGCACCGCCGGCCACCCGACCGGAGCCCTGCCCCGCACTGCCAGCGCCGTCCGGCTGGCCGGCCCGGGACACCCCCGGCCCCCGGGCCGGTACCCGGAGCCCCGGCCGCGCCAGGACGCGCGGCGACCCGCCGACCTGCCGGATCCGGGGTCCCTCCCCCTGACCCGGCCGCCCACAGCAGGACCGGCCGCCCCGGCCGCCGTCCCCGGCCCGCTCCGCCGCGACCGGTCGCACCCCGCGACCGCGACCGACGACCCGCGTCGCCGACCCCGCCCCCTGGCCGCACGCCAGGCGCCCCCGGCCCACCCCGACGGTGCACCGCCCGCACCGCCCTCCCGACCGCTCCGCACCACGTACGCGCCTCGACCTCCCGCCGACCCTGCCCCGAGCAGCGGCGCGCGGACCCTCCAGGGAGGCGCAGACCGACGGCGGAGCACCCGGCGAGCGCGACGCGGGACCGTCCGGCAGGTGGACGACAGGTCCAGCCGGTACCCGTGGACGGGTATCTGACCGGCTGCCCGACCTGGCCGACGGCGCCCGTCCGGCCCCGGGACAGGAGTCGCCGCAGACCGGTCGCCGGCGCCCCGGTCGCCCGGCGCGGGAGGCGGGACGGCGCAGGGCACCGGCCGCGGACGCAGCACGCCTCCGCACCGAGCACCCCCCGGCGGGCGCTTGCCCGGGGTCCCGATCGCACGCAGCGATCGGGCCCCCCGGGCGGCGCCCGCCGCTCCCGTCGGCCCCTCCGCCCGCCGCGGGTGTCGTCGGGCACACCCGGTTGGCCGCCGGGGGATCGGTGTGGGAGAAATGTGCGGATGAACGGGGAGGGCGCGTCGCGGTGAGGCCGCTCCCGCCCCGCCCCGCCCGGGACGACGACCCGGCCGTGCCCGTGGACGCCGCGCAGCGCCTCCGGCTCGAGCTCGCCGTCGAGGCCGCCGGCATCGGCAGCTTCGACTGGGACCTCGTCACCGGCGAGCTCGACTGGGACGACCGGCTGCTGCAGCTGTTCGGCTACTCCCGCGAGGAGTGGAGCCAGCGCATCGAGGCCTTCACCGCCCGGCTGCACCCCGACGACGTGGAGAGCACCACCGCCGCCCTCCAGCACGCCGTCGACACCTGCGGCGCCTACGACGCCGAGTTCCGCGTGGTCCTGCCCACCGGCGAGACCCGCTGGGTGCGCGGCCGCGGGCGCGCGCTGTCCGACGAGCGCGGCACCGCCGTCCGCCTGCTCGGCGCCGCGTACGACACCACCAGCGCCCGCGCCGCCGACCAGCACGTCGCCCGCGTGCTCGAGGCGATGAACGAGGCCTTCTTCTCCCTCGACCGCGACTGGCGCTTCTCCTACGTCAACCGCCGCGCCGAGCAGGTGCTCGACCGCCCGCGCGGGGACCTGGTGGGCGGGGACATCTGGGAGCTCTTCCCGCACGCCGTCGGCAGCGACTTCGAGACCCACTACCGCGGCGCCGTCGCCACGGGCCGGGAGCGGGTCTTCGAGGCCTACTACCCCGAGCCGCTGGACGCCTGGTTCGAGGTGCGGGCCTGGCCCACCCCCGACGGCCTGTCGGTCTACTTCCTCGACGTGACCGAGCGCCGCCGGGCCGGCACGCGGGCCCGGGAGGCGGCCGCCCGGCTGCGCGCCATCGCCGAGATCAGCGCGGCGATGGTCGACCAGCTCGGCCGCGGCCGCGACGAGCGGGCGGCGCTGCAGCGGGTCACCGAGGCCGTCGTCCCCGTCTTCGCCGACTGGGCGATCGGCACGCTCGTCGACGAGGACGGGCGGATGCGGGACGTCGCGAGCTGGCACGCCGACCCGGCGCTGCGGGACACGACGGCGCGCTACGCCGATCTCCGGCTGGCCTCGCTGCAGGACGACGCCCCGGTGCTGCGGGCCCTGCAGTCGGGGCAGGCGCTGACGGTCGACGACGTCCCCGCGGTGGTGCGGCACACCCTGCCGCCCGGCGAGGTGGTCGAGGTCTTCGACCGGCTGGCGCCCCGCACGGCGCTGACCCTGCCGATGGCCGCGCACGGCCGGACGCTGGGCGCGCTGAGCATGTACCGCGGGACCGGCCGGACAGCGGCGGACGCCGACGACGTGGCCGCCGCCCGCGAGGTGGCCGAGCGGGTCGCGCTGGCCCTGGACAACGCCCGGCTGCACGACCAGCAGCGCCGGCTGGCCGAGGAGCTGCAGCGCAGCATGCTCACGGCCCCGCCCCGCCCCGACCACGCCGAGGTCGTCGTCCGCTACCACCCGGCCGTGGAGGCCGCGCAGGTCGGCGGCGACTGGTACGACTCGTTCCTGCAGCCCGGCGGCGCGATGGTGCTCGTCATCGGCGACGTGGTCGGCCACGACATCGCGGCGGCCGCGGCCATGGGGCAGCTGCGCGGCCTGGTGCGCGGCATCGCGTTCCGCGAGGGTGCCGGCCCGGCCAGCGTGCTCACCGACCTCGACGTCGCCGTCCGCGGCCTGGAGATGGACACGATGGCCACCGCCGTCGTCGCCCGGGTCGAGCAGACCCCCCAGCAGAAGGCCGCGGGGACCACGACGCTGCGATGGTCCAACGCCGGGCACCCGCCGCCGCTGCTGCTGCACGGCGACGGCACCGTCGAGGAGCTCTCCGGCGCGCGGCCCGAGCTGATGCTCGGGGTCGACCCCGGTGCCCGGCGCACGGAGTCCGTGGTCACCGTCGAGCGGCCGGCCACCGTGCTGCTGTACACCGACGGGCTGGTCGAGGCCCGCGACCAGGAGCTCGACGACGGCATCGCGGCCCTGCGCGAGGCGCTGGTCGACCTGGCCGGCCTCCCGCTCGCGGAGCTGTGCGACGGCCTGATGGCGCGGCTGCGCCCGCACGGCGTGGCCGACGACGTCGCCCTGGTCGCCGTCCGGCTGCACCCCGAGGACCGCCCGCGCCCGGCCGAGGCCGGCACGACGCACGTCCCCCCGGTCCCCGGCGCCTGACCGTCACGCGGCGGGCGGCCGCCGGGGTGTGAGGACGGCGCGGACGACGAGCCCGGCGACCAGCGCCCAGAAGGCGGCGCTCACCCCGGCGATCGCGATGCCCGAGGCGGCCGTGGCGAACGCGACGACGGCGGGGACCCGCTCGTCCGCGTCGGCGAGCGCGGCCTGCAGCGACGAGGCCAGCGTGGCGAGCAGGGCCAGCCCGGCGACCGCCGGGACGACGCCCGCGGGAGCCAGTTCCACGAGCGTGGCGAACGCCGCGGAGGCGATGCCGAGCGCGACGAGGACGCCGCCCGCGGTGACGCTCGCGATCCAGCGCCGGGACCGGTCCTCGCCCGCGGCCGGCCCGGCCGCCAGCGCCGCGCTGATCGCGGCGAGGTTGACGGCGTGGCCGCCCGCCGGCGCACCGGTCAGCGTGCCGACGCCGGTGACGAGCATCGTGCGCCGCCACGGGACGTCGTAGCCGAACCCCTTCAGCACCGCGACGCCGGGCACGTTCTGCGAGGCCATCGTGACCAGGTACAGCGGCAGCGCGATGCCGAGCATGCCCCCGACGGAGAACGCCGGCGCCGTGAGGTCCAGGCGGGGCACGAGGTCCGCGGCGTCGACGCGGGCCCCGGTGGCGGTGATGTGGACGCCGATGACGACCGCCGCGGCGAGGAAGGCCAGCGGCGCCGACCAGCGCGGCAGGAACCGCATCGCCAGCAGCCACACGACCACCACCGGGGCGACGGCGAGCGGGTCCGACGCCAGCCCGGTGACCGGCCCGAGGCACAGCTGGAACAGCACGCCGGCGAGCATCGCCTGGGCGACCGACGCCGGGATCCGGGCGATGAGCGCGCCGAGCTGCGGCACGAGCCCGGTGAGCACGATCAGCGCGCCGGTGACGAGGAAGGCGCCCACCGCCGCGGGCCAGCCGCCCTCGACCGTCCCCGTCGTGGCCAGCAGCGCGGCTCCGGGCGTCGACCAGGCGACGGTGATCGGGGTCCGGGTCCAGGTCGCGAGCAGCGCGCCGGACAGGCCCATCGTGACCGTCACCGCGAGGAGCCCGCTGGCGGCCTGGTCGGGGTCGGCGCCGACGGCCGTCAGGCCGCTCAGGACGACGACGAAGGCGCTGGTGAAGCCGACGAGGGCCGACACCACGCCGGCGACGACCGGCCGGGACAGCCCCTCCGGCGCCGGGACCGCCGTCACGCCGGGGGGAGGACGGCCCAGACGTGCTTGGTGCCGTCCTCGGCGTACCAGCCGTGGGCACTGGAGAGCTCGGCGATCAGGTAGAGGCCCAGCCCGCCCTGGCTCGGGTCGCGGCCCACCGCCAGCGTCGGCGGCTGGTCCGCGGCGCTGTCGGTCACCTCGAGCAACCAGGCCGAGCCGGCGCGGCGGACCGCGGCGCGCACCCGGCCCCCGCCGTGGCGCAGCGCGTTGGAGGCCATCTCGTCCAGCGCGAGGACCAGGCGGTCGCGCAGCTCGGGGTCGGTCCCGTCGAGGAGGACGCGGACCTCGGCCCGGACGCGGGGCAGCTGGGCGACGTCGGCGAGGTCCCAGGACCGGCCGTCGGTGGCGTCGGGCGGGGTCGCCGAGGGCCACAGCTGCCCGGCCGACTCCCGTGTCACGCCCCGCCTACCTCGCCTCGTCGCGCCGGCCGCTCTGCTGGACCGAACACTCGCGTATGCGCCGCGACGGAGCCCTCCAAACCTGCCGTGACCGGAGTCACCGATCGAGGGTGAGGGCCGCCAGGTAGGAGGCGACGCACGTCGGGTCGCGCATGACCGGGCCCATGACCGCGATGCCGGAGGCGCCGGCGCGCAGGCAGTCGCCCACCTGCTGCGGTCCGATGCCCCCGAGCGCGTACACCGGCGGGGCCCCCGGGACCAGGCGGGCCAGCCCGGCCGGCCCCAGCGCCGGTCCGTACCCGGGCTTGGACGACGTCGGGTACACCGGCGACACGAACACCCAGTCGCACCCCTCGGCCGCTGCGCGGGCCACCTCCTGCGCCGAGTGGCAGGAGCGCCCGACCAGTGCCGGTCGCGGGCTCGGGAACGGGTCGGCCGCGGCCAGGTGGACGGCCGGGTCGACGGCCGGGTGCACGGCCGGGCTGCCGGCCGGCCCCGCGGCGACGAGCAGCCCGTCGACCGGCGCCAGCACCGCGGCGAGCTCGTCGTACAGCGCGGCCCGCTCGGCCGCCGGCAGGTCCTTCTCCCGCAGCACCACCGCGCGCGCCCCGGCGGCGACCGCCGCGGCGACCACCTCGGGCAGCGGCGCGACGGCCTGGCGCCGGTCGGTGAGCACGAGCAGCGGGGGCAGGCCGGCGCCCGGGTCCCCGGCCCAGCCGTCCCCGGCCCCGCCGCTCACAGCTGCGGCAGCCCCTCGAACTGTGTGGACGCCTGCGCGTGCCAGCGCCGCGGGATCCGCCCGGCCGACCGTGCCAGCCGGCCGGCCTCGACCGCGCAGCGCATCGCCAGCGCCATCCGCTCGGGGTCCCGGGCACGGGTGACGGCCGAGGCGAGCAGCACCGCGTCGCAGCCCAGCTCCATGGCCAGCGCGGCGTCCGACGCCGTGCCGATGCCCGCGTCGAGCACCACCGGCACCGACACGGCCTCGCGCAGCAGTGCGATGGCGTGCGGGTTGCGGATGCCCAGCCCGCTGCCGATCGGCGAGCCCAGCGGCATGACCGCGGCACAGCCGGCGTCGGCCAGCCGACGGCCCAGGATCGCGTCGTCGGTGGTGTAGGCGAACACGCGGAAGCCGTCGTCCACCAGCTGCTCGGCGGCGTCGAGCAGCTCCAGCGCGTCAGGCAGCAGGGTGTGCTCGTCCCCGATCACCTCGAGCTTGACCCAGTCGGTCCCGAAGGCCTCGCGGCCGAGCCGGGCGGTGAGCACCGCCTCGCGCGCCGTGCGGCAGCCGGCGGTGTTCGGCAGCAGCCGGACGCCGCAGCGCTCGAGCACCTGCAGCATCGCCGCGTCCGCCGACGCCTCGATCCGGCGCAGCGCGACCGTGACCAGCTGCGTGCCCGACGCGCGGACGGTCCGCTCCAGCGTCTCCATGCTGGTGATGCCGCCGGTGCCCAGCACCAGCCGGGACGTGAACGTCTCCCCCGCGAGCTCCAGCACGTCGTCCATCTCTAGCCTCCCGCCGTCGGGGCCAGCACCTCGAGGGCGTCCCCCGCGGCCAGCCCGGTCGTCTCCCACGCGCTGCGCGGCACCACGTCGCCGTTGCGCGCCACGGCCACCCGGCCGTGGCCGCCGGCGCGCCCGGCCACCAGGTCGGCCACCAGGGCCGCCACGGTCGCGTCGTCGGGCACGTCGGTCGTGGACCCGTTCACCGTCACCTGCACGCCGTCACCTCCTGAACCTCTCCACGCCGAAGGGGGCGGCGAGCGCGGGCGGCTCGCCGGAGACGAGCTGCTCGGCCAGCAGCTCGCCGGTGAGCGGGGTGAGCAGCACCCCGTTGCGGTGGTGCCCGGTGGCCAGCAGCAGCCCCGGCAGCCCCGAGGCGCCCAGCACCGGGGCGTTGTCCGGGGTGCCCGGCCGCCAGCGGGCCAGGGTCTCCACCAGCTCCAGCTCCGTGACCCCCGGCACGACCTCGATCGCGTCGTGCAGCAGGTCGTGCACGCCGCCTGCGGTCACCGTGGGGTCGAACCCCCGCTCCTCGACGGTCGCGCCGACGACCAGGCCGTCCGGGCCCTGCGGCACCAGGTAGACCGGGCGGCCGCGGACCAGCGCCCGCACGGTCCCCGTCAGCAGCCCGGCCGCGCCGCGCAGCCGCAGGATCTGCCCCTTCACCGGCCGCACGGGCAGTGCCGGTGCCCCGGGGAGCCCGCCGCTGTGCGGGCCGAGGGCCAGCACCACGGTGGCGGCGCGGACCTCCCCGCCGCCGTCGAGCGCGAGCCCGCAGGCCCGGCCGCCGTCGGTCAGCAGCCCGGCCACGCGGGAGCGGACCAGCCGGGCGCCCGCGCCCTCGGCGGCGGCGAGGAGCGCCGGGTGCAGCTCGCGGGGGTCCACCGAGAGGTCGCCGGCCACGTGCAGCGCGCCGCGCACGCGCGGGCTCAGCGACGGCTCGCGGCGCCGCACCTCCCGGCCCAGCAGCCGGTGCACCTCGAGCCCGAGTTCCACGTGGAACCGCTGGAGGTCCGCCAGCGCCGCCATGTCGTCGTCGTCGAAGCCGACCACCAGCGTGCCGGCGGTCCGCAGCGGCACCCGGACGCCGGTGGCGGCGGCCAGCTCGTCGAGGAAGGCGGGGTAGCGCTCCAGCGACGCCAGGCACAGCCGCAGCAGCGCCTCCTCGCCGTAGCCGGCCTCGGAGACCGGCGCGAGCATCCCGGCGGCGGCCCGCGAGGCGCCGCCGCCCGGGGCGTCGTCGACCACGGTCACCGACAGCCCCCGCTGGGCGGCCCGCCAGGCGACCGACAGCCCGATCAGCCCGCCGCCGGCGACCACCACGTCGGGGGTCACCGCGCGGACCGCCTCCGCCGCAGCGCGGCCGGCAGGCACAGCAGCGCGGTCAGCACCGTGGCGACGGCCAGGCTGACCAGCGAGGCGGACCAGCCGTTGGCCGGGTCGATGCCGAGGTCGGCCTGCCGGGCGGTCCACCACGCCGTCCACCCCGAGCCCGGTCCGCCGAAGAACGTCGGCAGCGTCAGCTGGTAGGCCACGAAGCCCGCCCCCCAGGGCAGCAGCAGCGCCGGCCGGGTGGGGGCGGTGTCGGAGGTGTCCCAGGCGCCGCGCGGGGTCAGCGCGTAGGCCACGGCGAAGACGCCGACGAGAGGCACGAACACCGCGCCGATGAGGAAGAGGAACGGCTCGTACGCGGCGATGTCGAAGGTCAGGGCGAGGGTCGTGGCGACAGCGCCGACGACGACGGCGAGCACCCGCCGGTCGGCCCGCGGGGCGACGTTCTGCGCGGAGACCGCGGTGGAGTACAGGTTGGCGAAGGCCTCGTCGAGCTCGACGGCGACCAGGACCAGCACCGCGAGGGCGCCCAGCGGCACCGCGAGCAGCGCGTCGACGACGTCGAGCCCCGAGCTGCCGTAGGCCGCCAGCGCCAACACGCCGAGGGTGAACATCACGACGGTGGCCAGCCCGTAGCCGATGCTCGCGCCGGCGAACGCGGCCCGGCCGCTGCGCACGTGCCGGGTGTAGTCCGCGGCCAGCGGGAACCAGGAGATCGGCAGCGCGATGACGACGTCGGCGGCGGTCCAGAAGGAGCCGGCGGCGCCGCCGGCCACCTCGGGCAGCGGCTCGAGCAGGATCTCGACGTACAGGTAGGCGATCGCGGCGAGCGCCGCCCAGATCGCGTAGCGGGCCAGCAGCCGCACGACGCCGAGCGGGCGCAGCGCCATGAGGGTCGCCAGGACGCCGGCACCGAGCACGAACGGCCAGCGCGGGGCGTCCAGCACCCGGGACGCCGCCTCGGCGATGATCACGATCTCGAACGTCGCCCAGCCGACGCACTGCACCAGGTTGAACGCCGTCGGCAGCCACGAGGTGCGCCGGCCGAGCAGGCCGCGCAGCAGGACCATCGCCGGCACGCCCTCGCGGGCGCCCGCGGCGGCGCCCACGCCGAGCAGCAGCGCGCCGATGACCGCGCCGACGACGACGGCCCCCAGGGTCTCGGCCAGCGGCCGGCCGGGCAGGACGACGAACACCGCCGCCACCGGCAGCAGCAGGCTGACCCCGAGGTTGCCCCACAGGCCCAGGGAGTCGCGCAGACCGAGGGTGCGGTCGGGCGCCTCGGTGAGGGTGAGGGGCGCGTCCCCGGTGGACGCGCGGACGGCATCGGACGTGCTCATGACCAGCTCCCTACGCCGGCATTACCCGGACAGGTTCCAGCGGTCGGCGGCGCGTCCAGCCGCCCTCTCAGCCCGGTCAGCCCGAGCTCCCGCACAGTGCGCGGCCGACAGTAGCCCCCGCCGTACTGTCGCGCCGTGCCGACGTCGGACCTGCTGCGCGACCACCCCGGACCGTGGGACCGGGCCACCCGCCACCCGTTCCTGCTCGGCGTGCGTGACGGCAGCCTCGCCGCCGGGGCCTTCGACACCTGGCTGGTGCAGGACGCCCGCTACGTCGCGGACCTGCTGCGCTTCCAGGCCCGGCTGCTGGCCCGCGCCCCGCGCCCGGCGCAGGCCGTGCTCGCCGGGGGAGCGGTCGCGCTGGTGGAGGAGCTGGCCTGGTTCGAGGAGCTGACCGCCCGCCGCGGTCTGGACCTCGACGTCCCGCGACTGCCGGCCACCGCCGCCTACGCGGAGCTGCTCGGGCGCCTGGACGCGGCCGACGTCCCGACGGCGCTCACCGCCCTGTGGGCGATCGAGCGGGTCTACCTCGACGCCTGGACCGCCGCCGCGCCCGGTGCGGAGGAGTACGCCGAGTACGTCGCGCACTGGACGATGCCGGGGTTCGCCGCCTACGTCGACGGGCTGGCGGCGGCCGCCGACGCGCTCGGAGGCCGGCACGACGACGTGGTGCTCGAGGTGCTGGACGCCGAGGTGGCCTTCTGGGACATGGCGGTGGGCGGCGCGTGAGCCTCGCCCGCCGCCTCTGGTCCGACTCCGCCGACCTCGCCGGTGCCGCGCTGGCGCACCCGTTCGTCCGCGGCCTGGCCGACGGGACGCTGCCTCAGGAGCGGTTCGCCGGCTACGTCGCCCAGGACGCGTTCTTCCTGCAGGCCTTCGCCCGCGGCTACGCCATGGCGGTCGTGCGCAGCCCGGACCGGGCCGGCCTGGAGGCGTTCGCCGACCTGCTCGCCGGGGTCCGCGAGGAGCTCCGGCTGCACGACGGCTACGCCGCCCGCTGGGGCGTCGACCTCGCCGTCGTCGCGCCGGCCCCGGCCACGTCGGCCTACACCGACTTCCTGCTGGCCACCGCCGCGACCGGCGGGCTCGGGGAGACCTGCGCGGCGATGACCCCGTGCATGCGGCTCTACGCGCACCTCGGTCAGTCGCTGGCCGGCCGAGCCGCCGGGCCGTACACCGACTGGGTGACCACCTACGCCGACCCCGGGTTCGAGGGGCTCGCGGCCACGCTGGAGGAGTTGCTGGACCGGTACGCCGCCGACACCCCCGCCGTGTCCCGGTCCTACCGGCGCGCGATGGAGCTGGAGCTGGCCTTCTTCGAGGCGGCCTGGTCGGGCTGACCGCCGTCCCGCCCGGCTTGCTACGTTCGGCGCCGACACGGGGTGCCCGCGCGCCGGGCTGAGAGGACACCCGTCGAACCTGCCCAGGTCATGCTGGCGAAGGGATGTCACCGCTCGTGGACGCTTCCGTGGACCCCGACGCGCTCGCGGCCGCCCGCGCCGCGCTCACCGCCGGCAGCCCGCTGGTGCACTGCCTGACCAACACCGTGGTGCAGACGCTCACCGCGAACGTGCTCCTCGCGGTGGGGGCCGCCCCGGCGATGGTCGTCGCGCCGGAGGAGGCCGGGGACTTCGCCGCGATCGCCTCGGCGCTGCTGGTCAACGTCGGCACGGTGCACGGCGCCTCGGCCGAGGCCATGCGGATCGCCGTCCGCTCCGCCGACGCCGCCGGGACGCCGTGGGTGCTCGACCCGGTCGCCGTGGGGGGCCTGCGGTTCCGCACCGACCTGGCCGTGGAGCTGGCGCTGGGCGGGCCGTCGGTCGTGCGGGGCAACGCCTCGGAGGTCATGGCGCTGGCCGGCACCGGCTCCGGCGGGCGCGGCGTGGACTCCACCGCCACCGCCGACGACGCCCTGGAGGCCGCCGTGGCCCTGACCGCGCGCACCGGCGGCGTCGTGGCGGTCAGCGGACCGGTGGACGTGATCACCGACGGCGTGCGGATCATCCGGGTCGGCGGGGGCCACCCGCTGCTCACCCGCACCACGGGCGCCGGCTGCGCGCTGGGGGCCCTGACCGCCGCCTACGTCGCGGCTGCCGGCGACCGGCTGACCGGTGCGGTCGCCGCGCACGCGCACGTGGCGCTCGCCGCCGAGGCCGCGGCCGCGGTCAGCTCCGGTCCCGGCACGTTCGCCGCGGCCTGGGTGGACGCCCTCGACGCCGTCACCCCCGAGGACCTGCGGCGGGCGGACGTGCGGGACGCCTCGTGAGGACGGCATCGTGAGGGCGGCGCTCGACCCCACGCTCTACCTGGTCACCGACACCGCGCTGTCCTGCCCGCGCACCGTGCCCGACGTGGTGCGGGCCGCGGTGACGGGGGGCGTGACGGCCGTCCAGGTGCGCGACAAGGACGCCTCCCGCCGGGAGCTCTACGAGCTCACGCTGGCGGTGCGCGCGGTGCTGCCGCCGGGCGTCGCGCTGTTCGTGAACGACGCCGTGGACGTCGCCCTGCTCGCCGGTGCCGACGGCGTCCACGTGGGCCAGGACGACCTGCCACCGGCCGAGGTGCGCGCGCTGATCGGGCCCGACCGGCTGCTGGGGCTGTCCGCCGGCAACCCGGCGGAGCTGGCGGTCGCACTGGCGCTCCCGCCCGGCACGGTCGACGTCGTCGGCATCGGGCCGGTGTGGTCGACGCCCACCAAGCCCGACGCCGGCGCCGGGCTGGGCCCCGCCGGGGTGGCGGCGCTGGCCGCCGGGGCGCGGGCGGCCGGCCTGCGGTCGGTGGCGATCGGCGGCATCTCCGCGGCGAACGCGGCCTCGGTGACCGGGGTGGACGGCGTCTGCGTGGTCTCGGCGGTCTGCGCGGCGCCCGATCCGGAGGCGGCGGCGCGGGAGCTGCGGGCGGCGGTCGGGGTGCTCGCGTGACCGCCGTGGCGCTCACCGTGGCCGGGAGCGACCCCAGCGGCGGGGCCGGCATCCAGGCGGACCTGAAGACCTTCAGCGCGCTCGGCGTCTACGGCACCGCGGTGCTGACCGCGCTGACCGCGCAGAACACCCGTGGCGTCACCGGGGTGCACGCCGTCCCGGCGGCGTTCGTGGGGGAGCAGCTGCGCACGCTCCTGGACGACATCCCGGTGGGGGCGACCAAGCTCGGGATGCTCGGCACCGCGGACGTCGTCCGCGAGGTGGCGGCGGTGCTGGCCGAGCGGCGGCCCGGCCCGGTGGTCTGCGACCCGGTGATGGTGGCGACCAGCGGGGACCGGCTGGTCGGCCCGGACGCCGTCGACGCCATCCGGGCCGACCTCCTGCCGCTGACCGACCTGATCACGCCGAACGTGCCCGAGGCGGCGGCCCTGCTCGACGGCCCGCCGGCGGAGTCGGTGGCGGAGATGGTCGATCAGGCGCAGGCACTCCTGGCGCTCGGGCCGGAGGCGGTGCTGCTCAAGGGCGGGCACCTGGGCGGTCCGGAGAGCGTCGACGTCCTGGTCTCGGCCGGCGGGGTCGTGGTGACCCGGCGGCCGCGGGTGGCGACGACGTCCACGCACGGCACCGGCTGCACGCTCTCCTCGGCGATCGCCGCCCTGGTCGCGCGCGGGGTCGGCGGCCCGGGTGCGTGGGAGCCGGTGGTCGAGCAGGCCCGCGACTACCTGCAGGAGGCGCTGCAGGCGGGGGAGGCCCTCGGCATCGGCACCGGCCACGGGCCGGTGCACCACTTCGCCCGCTGGTGGCCGTCCCCGGCCTGAGTCGGCGAGATCTGCACACTTGTCGCCATCAGGGGCTGATGCCGACGAGTGTGCAGATCTCGGCGAGGGGGCGTCGGGCCGGGCTCAGCTGACGAAGCCGATCAGCAGGTGGGCGTTGAGGCCGATGATCAGCGCGGCCACGACCGAGCCGACGGCGGTGGTGATCCGCCGGTTCACCCAGCCGCCCATCAGGTCCTTGCGGCTGGTCAGCCACAGCAGCGGCACGAGGGCGAACGGGATGCCGAAGCTCAGCACCACCTGCGACCAGACCAGCGCGGTGGTGGGGTCGCCGCCCAGCACCAGGACGGCCAGCGCGGGGGCCAGCGTGATCAGCCGGCGGGCGAGCACCGGGATGTGCCGGCGCAGGAAGCCGGCCATGACGACCTGGCCGGCGTGCGTGCCGACCGACGAGGACGCGAAGCCCGAGGCCAACAGCGCCAGGGCGAAGGCGATCGAGGCACCGGCGCCGAGCTGGTCGCCGAGGCCCGCGTGCACCGACTCCAGCGAGTCGGCCTGGTCGCCGCCGGTGAACAGCTGCGCGGCGATGACCAGCATCGCGGCGTTCACCAGGCCGGCCAGCCCCATGGCCAGCAGGACGTCGAGCCGCTGGGCCTTGAGCAGCCGGCCGCGGCCGGCCCGGGTGCGCCCGGCGGTGACGACGTCGCCGTAGCGGCCGGGGGTGAGGGCCGAGTGCACGTAGATGACGTGCGGCATCACGGTCGCGCCGAGGATGCCGGCGGCCAGCACCAGGCTGTCCGGGCCCTCGAAGGTCGGCACCATCCCGCCGGCGACGCCGCCCATGTCCACGCCGGACCCGATGATCGTGTAGAGGAAGCCGCCGCCGATCACCAGCAGCAGCCCGGTGATCACCCGCTCGAAGGGCCGGTGCCCGCGCGACTGCGCCCCCAGCAGCAGGAAGGCCACGACGGCGGTGATGATCCCGCCGATCGGCAGCGGCACCCCGAACAGCAGGTTCAGCGCCACCGCACCGCCGACGATCTCGGCCAGGTCGGTGGCGATCGCGACCGCCTCCGCCTGCAGCCACAGCATCCGCGTGACCGGCTTGGGCATCCGCTCGCGGCACAGCGTGGCCAGGTCGCGGCCGGTCGCCAGCCCCAGCTTCGCCGTCAGCGACTGGATGAGCATCGCCATGAGGTTCGCCGCGACGATCACCCACAGCAGCGTGTAGCCGAAGGCCGCGCCGCCGGAGAAGTTGGTGGCGAAGTTGCCGGGGTCGACGTAGGCCACCGCCGCGACGAAGGCCGGGCCCAGCATCGTCCAGATGCGCCGTCGTCCCGTCGCCGGCGGCGGCGTCGGGCGGGGGGTGCCGACGAGCGTCGTCGGCAGGACGGCGGCCTCGGTCTTGGAGAGGTACACGGCGGCCTCGCAGCGGGGGAGCAGGTGGGTGGTCGCTCCTCGTCATGCCCGGCCCGGGTGACACCCTCGGGCCATCCCGTGGCCCCCGCGGGCCGAGGTGAGCCTGACCTACCGCGCCGCTTCCCCGGCGAGGTACTTGAATTCTCATCTACTTGGGCGCAGGATGGAGGCCACACCACCCGAGGAGCCCGCCGTGCCCGTCCAGCGCCTGAACCACGCCGTCCTGTACGTCCGTGACGTCGACCGCAGCGTCGCCTTCTACCGCGAGGTGCTCGGCTTCCGGCCGGTCATGGAGATCCCCGGCCGCGCGGCCTTCCTGCAGGCCGAGGGCTCGACGAACGACCACGACCTGGGCCTGTTCGCGATCGGCGAGCGCGCCGGCGCCTCCGAGGCCGGCCGCCGCACGGTCGGGCTCTACCACCTCGCGTGGGAGGTCGACACCCTCGCCGAGCTCGCCCGCGTGCAGGACGCCCTGCTCGAGGCCGGCGCCCTCGTCGGGGCCTCGGACCACGGCACCACCAAGGCGCTCTACGCCCAGGACCCCGACGGCCTGGAGTTCGAGGTCTCCTGGCTCGTCCCCGCCGCCCTCATCACGCCCGAGGTCGAGGAGGCGAAGGCGCGGATCGGGCGCCTGGACCTCCCCGGCGAGATCGCCCGCTACGGCGCGGACACCCGCGGCGGCGTCGGCGTCTCCATCCCCGTCCTCGGCTGACCCGGCGGGCACGGGAGGATGTCCTCCCGTGCAGCCCGATCAGTCCCCGCCGGCCGTCGACCTCCCGCCCGTCGACCTCCCGCCCGTCGAGCTCGAGGCCGGGCCGGTGCGCCTGCGGGCCTGGCGCCCGACCGACGTGGACGACGCCTGGACGGCCTTCCAGGACGAGCGGATGCGTCGCTGGGGCGGGCTGCTGGTCGACTCCCGCGAGGACGCCGTCGCCTGGCTCGACCGCCGGCTGCGACCCGCGCCGGACCGGCTGAACTGGGCCGTCGTCGACGCGGCCACCGGGGTGCTGGTCGGCTCGGTCAACCTCCACGCCGTCGACCTGGTCGAGGGCCAGGCGATGGTCGGCTACTGGACCGCGCCCGCCGCCCGTGGCCGCGGACTGGCCGCCCACGCGGTCGACACCGCCTGCCGCCGGCTGTTCGACACCACGCCGGTCGACCGGATCGAGCTGTGCCACGCCATCGCCAACCCCGCCTCCGGCCGGGTGGCCGAGAAGGCCGGCTTCACCTGGGAGGGACGGCTGCGCCGCTCGCACCGCTACGGCGGCGGCCCGAAGCTCGACCAGTTCCTCTGGGCGCGGCTGGCCGACGACCCGGCCCCGCTGCTCGGCTGACCCCCGCCGCCACGGTGATGTGCGGAGGAGGCGCGTCCTGGCCCGAGAACACGCCGCAGACGCACATCACCGGGAGCGGCAGCTGGCGGCTCAGCAGCCGCAGCTGATCCCGGCCGGGGCGGTGAGCGGGTCGGGGGCGGCGCGGTACACGCCGCCGTCGGTCTCCACCGGCAGTCCCTCGCGCGCCCAGTACTCGAAGCCGCCGATCATCTCCCGCACCCGGAAGCCCCGCTGCGCCAGCGCGAGGGCGGCCCGTGTCGCGCCGTCGCAGCCCGGCCCCCAGCAGTAGGTGACGACCGGGACGGACCGGTCCAGCTCCTCCGCGCGCGTCGCGATGTCCCGGCCCGGCAAGTGCACCGCCCCCGGCACGTGACCCTGCGCCCACGCCTCGGCGCTGCGGCTGTCGAGCAGGACGAAGCCGGGCGTGCCCGACTCCAGGGCGGCGTGCACGTCGCTGACATCGGTCTCCACGGCGAGCCGCCGGGCGAAGTGCGCGGCGGCGTCGGCGGGGGCGGTCGTCCAGTCCAGGGTCACGGTCCGATCCTGGCGCCGGCGGAGGGGGCGGCACGAGGAGTCGGACTGCCGCCCACCGCACCGTTCCTGCCAACGCGCCCCGCGCGGTGCGCCTCAGGCCCCGAGCAGGTCCGCGGCGCTCCCGGGGAGGGCGTCGAGCGCGGCCCGGATGCGGCGCTCCTCGAACGAGAAGTGGGACTCCAGGACCGCCGCGAGGCCGTCGAGCTCCCCGGCCAGCCGCGGCGAGGAGCCGTCGCGGGCGAGCTGCGCGGCGAGCGTCTCCAGGCGTCCCACGATGCCGGAGACCATCGCGTGGTCCTCGGCCATCTTCTCGAGCACGGGCCGCAGCCCGGGCGCCGCGGCCGCCAGCGCCGGGAAGGCCCCGGCGTCCTCCCCGGTGTGGTGGCGGGTCAGCGCGGCGCAGAAGGCGAGGCAGTGCGCGGCCAGCGGCCGCCGTGGGTCGAGCGGCTCCCCGCCGGCCGCGGCCGCCTGCAGGGCGCGGAGCTGCGCGCGCAGCCCGTCGTGGATCCGTACGAGCTCGGCGCCGAGCGCCGCGGCGCGGCCGCCGGCCGTCACCGCAGGGCCGGGCGGAGCTCCTGGTCGTGGCCTGTGCGGGCCGTCCCGGTCGTCACGGCGCGCGACGCTAGCGGGCCCGCCGGGGGACGTCCAGCGGCGTGGCCAGGCTCTCGGGCGTCGAGGCGTCCAGCGCGGCACGGACGTCAGGGCGCTCCGGTGCGAAGCCCGCCCCCGCGAGGACGACGTCGCGCACCAGCGCGTGCCAGGTCCCCGACCGCCGCACCATCGAGTGCCCGCCGGCGAGGGTGAACCGGGCGATCCGCGCCCCCGCCCGCTGCGCGCGCACCGCGTAGTCGGCCGAGAGGCGGGCCGGCACCCAGCGGTCGCCGCGGCCGTGGAGCAGGACGGCGGTGCGCCCGCGCAGGTGCCCCACCGGCTCGCCCGGCGGCGTCCACGGCGCCAGCCCGCAGACGGCGGCCACGCCCGGCTCCCCGCCGGCGCGCAGCACCGCGCGGCCGCCCATCGAGTGCCCGACGAGCACCACCGGCACGCCGTCCCCGTGCTCCTCCCGGATCCGCTCCAGTGCCCAGCGGACGTCGGCGAACGCGTCGGCGGCCAGGCCGTTCCAGCCGGCCACCCGGTACCGCAGCAGGTAGGTGTCCAGCCCGCGCGGCGCCGCGTTGCGCCGGACGAACTCCTCGATCGCCCGCATCCGCAGGAGGGACAGCGCGCGCTCGCGGGGCGGCTGGACGCTCTCCACCGTCCCGCCGTGGCAGAACAGCGCGACCGCGCGGGTCGGCGCCGGCGCCGCCGAGTGCTCCAGCGCCGGGGAGAGTGCCGAGGTCACCGTCAGCCCGGGTCGGGGGCGAGCCGGACGACCATCTTGCCGGTGTTGGCTCCGCGCAGGAGGTCCAGGAAGGCGGGCACCGCCTGGTCCAGACCGTCGTACACGGTCTCGCGGGCCACCAGCTCGCCCGAGCGCAGCCAGCCCGCGATCGCCTCGGTCGCCTCGCCGCGCAGGTCGGTGTGGTCGCTCACGAGCAGGCCGCGCAGGGTCAGCCGCTTGCCGACCATGAGGCTCATGTTCCGGGGGCCGGGCGGCGGCTCGGTCGCGTTGTAGCCGGAGATCGAGCCGCACAGGGCCGCCCGGCCGTGCACCCGCAGCGACCCGATCGCCGCCTCCAGGTGCTCGCCGCCGACGTTGTCGAAGTAGACGCTGATCCCGTCCGGCGCCGCCGCGCGCAGCTGCCGGGAGACCGGGCCGTCGTGGTAGTCGAACGCGGCGGTGAAGCCGAGCTCGCCGGTGAGCCAGGCGACCTTCTCCGCGCTGCCGGCGCTGCCGACGACCGATCCGGCACCGCGCAGCCGGGCGAACTGGCCGACGGCGCTGCCGACCGCCCCGGCCGCACCGGAGACGAAGACGTCGTCGCCGGGGACGAACTCCGCGACCCGGAACAGGCCCGCGTAGGCCGTCAGCCCCGGCATGCCGAGGATGCCGAGGTGGTGGGTGGGGGAGACGCCCTCGAGCTCGGGCAGCACGCGCACCTCGTGGGCGCCGAGCACGGCGACGTCGCGCCACGCGGCATCGGTGAGCACCAGCGCGCCGACGGGGACGTCGGGCGAGCGGGAGTCGACCACCCGGCCGACCGCTCCGCCCCTCATCACCTCGCCGACCTCCCACGGCGCCGCGTAGGACGGCTCCGGGCGCATCCGGCCGCGCATGTACGGGTCCACCGACATCGCGGTCATGGCGACGACGACCTGGCCCTCGGCGGGGTCGGGGTGCTCGACCTCGACCAGCCGGAAGTCCTCGGGCGTGGGCTCGCCGTGCGGGGTGGCGGCCAGGTGCCACTCGCGGGCGGGGACGGGCACGGGCACCTCCGGGGCAGTGGCCGGCGGCGGTCGCCGGCACCGCGCCCGATCCTGCCCGCGCGGGCGCGCACGCGCCGACCGGGAGGGTGGCCCAGCGGGCCTACGCTGGAGGTATGTCGTTGTTCTCCCGGTACAAGACCGAGCCCGTGGCGCGCGAGGACGCGCTGCCCGGCCGCCCCGACGCCCTCCCGGCCGTGCCGGAGTTCCACGCGGTGAACGGCAACCGCATCCAGCCGCCGTTCCCCGACGGCATGCAGACCGCGGTCTTCGGCGCCGGCTGCTTCTGGGGTGTCGAGAAGGTCTTCTGGCAGCTGCCCGGCGTGTACTCCACCGCCGCCGGCTACGCGGGCGGGTACACCCCGAACCCGACCTACGAGGAGGTCTGCTCGGCGCGCACCGGCCACACCGAGGTCGTGCTGGTCGTCTTCGACCCCGCCGTCACCTCCTACGAGGCGATGCTCAAGGCCTTCTGGGAGGACCACGACCCGACCCAGGGCATGCGCCAGGGCAACGACGTCGGCACCCAGTACCGCTCGGCGATCTACCACGCGGACGCCGAGCAGGGGGCCGCGGCGCGGGCCACCCGCGACGCCTACCAGGAGCGGCTGCGGGCCGCCGGCTACGGCGAGATCACCACCGAGATCGCCCCGCTCGGCGAGTTCTTCTACGCCGAGGACCTCCACCAGCAGTACCTGTACAAGGTCCCGAACGGCTACTGCCCGGTGCACTCGACCGGCGTCTCCTGCCCGGTCGGCCTCCCCGGGGTGTGAGCCCGCAGGACGTGCTCGACCAGCTCCGGAGGGCGCCCGACGTCGAGGCGCCGGAGCTCGTCGCGGTCGACGCCACCGACCGGCTGCTGCTCGACGAGGCTGCGCCGCTGCTCGCGGTGGCCGGCCCCGGCGAGGTGGTCGTCGTCGACGACTCGCACGGCGCACTGACGCTCGGTGCGGTCGGGTTGCACGGTGTCCGCGGCCCGCGGGTGCACCAGGACCTGCGGCTGGGCGAGCTGGCGCTCGCCGCCAACGCGGAGCGGACCGGGCTGGCCGGCACGTACCGGTCGCTGCCCCTGGACGGCGCCCTGTTCGCCGGGGCCCGCGTGGTGCTGGCCAAGGCGCCCAAGGCCCTCGACGCGCTGCGCGAGCTCACCGAGCTGGTCGCCGCGCACGCCGCGCCCGAGGTCACCCTGCTCGTCGGCGGGCGGGTCAAGCACATGACCCACGCGATGAACGACGTCCTGCGGGTCGGCTTCACCGACGTCTCGGCGAGCCTGGCCCGGCAGAAGTCGCGGCTGCTCGTCGCCCGCGGGCCCCGGCCCGGCGTCCCGCCGTCGTTCCCCCGCTGCCGGCGGGACGACGCCTCCGGCCTGACGGTGTGCGGGCACGGGGCGGCCTTCGCCGGCTCCCGCGTGGACGACGGCACCCGAGCCCTGCTCCGCGCGCTGCCGAACGCGGCACCCGGTGCCGCCACCGCGCTCGACCTCGGCTGTGGCACCGGCGTGCTGGCCGCGTCGTTGGCCCGCGACCGGCCGGTGCTCACCGTGCTCGCCTCCGACCAGTCCGCGGCGGCGGCGGCGTCGGCGGCGGCGACCGCGGCGGCCAACGGCCTGGCCGGGCGCGTGCTGGTCACCCGGGAGGACGCCGCGGCGGACCTCCCCGACGGCAGCGTCGACCTCGTGGTCTGCAACCCGCCGTTCCACGTCGGCACCTCGGTGGTCACCGCCGCGGCCGACCGGCTCTTCGCCGCCGCGGCGCGCGTGCTGCGCCCCGGCGGTGAGCTGTGGACGGTCTACAACAACCGGCTGCCGCACCGCGCGACGCTGCGCCGGGTGGTCGGGCCGACCCGGGTGGTCGACGCCGGCCGGCAGTTCACGGTCACGGTGTCGACACGCGGCTGACCGGTTCCGTTCCGGAACGAAGGCCCCTCCTACGATGTCCCCCGCTCGGCTGGAGTGACTCCACCCAGCGGCCGAAGTAGCCGTCGGGTGCCGCGACCGCGGCGCCGCCGACCGGCCACCCGGAGCCCTGCATGGCGCGCTACTGGTCCGACCGTCCCCTCGGGGTGAAGCTGGCGGCTCTCGTGGCCGCCGGCGCCCTGGCCCTCGCCGTCTTCGCCGTCGTCGCGCTGCAGGCGCTGGCCGGGACCGGGGAGACCGCGGACGATCTGCTGGCCAGCGCCGAGGCGGTCGAGGACGCGCTGCTCAGCGACATGATGCACGACGCCGTCCGCGGCGACGTCCTCCAGGCGCTGGTCAGCGGCGGGCAGGGGGAGCTCTACTCCGCCGCGACCGCCGACCTGGCCGAGCACACCGAGACCTTCACCGGCCTGCTCGGCGAGATCCGCGCCGACGCGCTCAGCCCGGAGGTGCTGGCCGCCCTCGACGAGGTGACGCCGGCGGTGGAGGCCTACCTGACCTCCGCCGCAGGCATCGTCCAGACCGCCGGCCGGGACACGGCCGCCGCAGCCGCGGCCTACCCGCAGTTCGCGCAGGCCTTCTCCGTCCTCGAGGACGAGCTGCCCACCCTGGGCGACGCCGTCACGGCGTTCGGCGACGCGGCGGCCGCGAGCTCGGAGGACCACCGCGCGACCGCGACCACCGTCGCCGTCACCGTCGCGGTGGCCGGCGTCCTGGTCCTCGCGCTGCTGGGCTGGGTCGTCACCCGCTCGGTGGTCGGGCCGCTGCGCCGGGTCGGCGCCCTGGTGGCCGACCTCGCCGAGGGCGACCTCCGCGGCAGCGCCGGCGTGACCAGCCGGGACGAGGTGGGGCGCATGGCGACCGCGCTCGAGGCCTCCATGGGGAGCATGCGCAGCGTGCTGACCGCGATCGGGGACAGCTCCACGACGCTGGCCTCGGCCACCGAGGAGCTGTCGGCCTCCGCGCAGGACCTCGGCCGGCTGGCCGTCGAGTCGTCCCAGCAGTCGGAGGTGGTCGCCGGCGCCGCCGGGCAGGTGTCGCGCAACGTGCAGACCGTCGCGGCGGGCTCGGAGCAGATGGGCGCCTCCATCCGGGAGATCGCGCAGAACGCCGCCGAGGTCGCCCGGGTCGCCGGCCAGGCGGTCGGCGTCGCCGACGCCACGACCGAGACCGTGGCGAAGCTGGGCCAGTCCTCCCAGGAGATCGCCGGCGTGGTGAAGGTGATCACCGGCATCGCCGAGCAGACGAACCTGCTGGCGCTCAACGCGACGATCGAGGCCGCCCGGGCCGGGGAGTCGGGCAAGGGCTTCGCCGTCGTCGCCAACGAGGTCAAGGAGCTGGCGCAGGAGACGGCCAAGGCCACCCAGGACATCACCGCCCGGGTCGCGGCCATCCAGGCCGACACCGAGGGCGCCGTGGTCGCGATCCGGCAGATCGCCTCGATCATCGGGCTGATCAACGACTCGCAGAGCACGATCGCCGCGGCCGTCGAGGAGCAGACCGCGACGACCACGGAGATGAACCGCAACGTCGGCGAGGCCGCGGTCTCGGCCGGGCAGATCGCGGAGAACATCTCCGCGGTCGCCGATGCGAGCACCGCGACCACCCGCGCGATGGGCGACGCCCGGACCGCCATCGACGAGGTGGCGCGCATGGCCACCTCGCTGCAGGCCTCGGTGGCCCACTTCCGCTACTGAGTTCGGCCCCCCTGGAGGGCGGTCCTTCCTCAGTGGGCGGGGCGGTTGCTCCGGCGGCGGACCGGGGGCCCCGAGGACCACGGGAAGTCGATCCACCGGTCGGTGTGCCGCCACACGTAGTCGCAGCGCACCGCCGAGCGCGGCTTCTCGTAGACCACCGCCGTCCGGACCTCGGCGACGTAGCCGGTGCAGAAGTCGCGGACCAGCTCCAGCGTCTTGCCGGTGTCGGCGACGTCGTCGGCGACCAGCACGTTCGCGCCGGTGATGTCGACCTGGTCCAGCGTCGGCGGGAGGACGACGGGCAGGTCCAGCCGCTCGTCGACGCCGGTGTAGAACTCGACGTTCATCACGAAGAGGTTCTTCACGTCCAGCGCGTAGCCCAGCGCCCCGCCGAGGAAGAGCCCGCCCCGGGCGATCGCGAGGATCAGGTCGGGCTCGAACCCGTCGGCCGCCACCTGCTCGGCCAGCTCGCGGCTGGCGGTGCCGAACAGCTCGTAGGTCAGCGTCTCGCGCTCCGCGGTCACGGGCGCCGATGGTGCCAGGGGGCGCGTGGCCCTGGGCACGGCGCGCCCGGCACGGCAGGCTGGGGGCGTGCCCGCTCCCGCGCTGCTGCGCCGTGCCCTGCCCTGGCTCCTCGGCGCGGCGGCGCTGCAGGGCGCCGGTGCGCTGACCGGGTGGCTCCTGGCCCGCCGCAAGGACGAGGGGGACGACACCACCGCGGGCATCCGCCGGCTCCGCGTCATGGCCGGCACGGAGCTGCGCCCGCACAACCCGGAGCTCGCCCGGGTGCGGCTGGACCTCGTGATGGCCGGCGCCGAGGTGGACCTGGGCCGGGTGCCGCGCGTGCCCGGCGGTGTCGACCTCACCGTGCGGGCGTACCTGGCCGGGGCCGAGGTGCGGGTGCCGGCCGACTGGCGCGTGTGGGTGCACTGCGCCGGCATCGGCGGGGTGGACGTCGACCCGCGGCTCGAGCGCACCGACGACGAGCGGGGCGCCGACCTGCGGGTGCACGCCACCGTGGTCGGCGCCGGGATCGCGCTCGAGCCGGCCTGACCTCAGCAGAACCCGGGCGTCCCCTGCCAGGCGACCTCGGCCGGCGGTACGTCGTCCCGCACGACCGAGCCCTCGATCAGGCCGTACGGGCGGTCGTCGGCGTGGTAGACGACGGGCCGGTCGCCGGGGGTGTTGTCCAGGCCGAAGGCCGAGAGGTCCTGCAGGAAGTGGTGCCTGTTGGGCATCGACATCCGGACCTCGGCGACGTCGCCGAACCGCTCGAGCACCGCCTCGCCCATCGCGTACAGGGACTGCTGCAGCGCCAGCGAGTGGGTGGCGGCGAAGGTCTCGAGCAGCGTCGTCCGCACGCCGGTGAACAGGCCGTCCCAGTCCAGGTCGGTGCCCAGGTAGCGCCAGCGGGCGGTGACCGCCGTGGCCAGGACCCGGTCGCCGGTCTCGGCCAGGGTCGTGTACCGGTCCCGGGGGAAGCCCCGGAACTCCGAGCCGGTGGTCTTGAGGACGACGAGGTCGGTCAGCCCGGCCAGCACGTGGGTCTGCGCGCCCGGGCCGTCGCCGTCCACCGTGACCACCGCGGTGCGCACCTCGCCGCCGGGCCGGCGGAACGCGTGGTCGTGCGGCACGCCGGCGACGGCGATCCGCTCCCAGCCGTAGGACTCGACGGCGACCCGCGCCCCGGTGATCCACGGGTAGGAGCCGGCGAGGTGCCGGGCCAGCCGCAGCCCGAAGGCCTCCGGGGAGCCGACCCCGTCGCGGGCGAGGGCGAAGACGGTGTTCTTCTGCGCGTCGGTGGTGAGCACGTGCGCGTTGTCGCCGGCGGTGTGCGCGGCCGCGAAGTCCCCGCGAAGGGCGCTGGAGACGTTGAGGTCGACGATCTCGTGCCGCGGCGAGCTGCGGTCCACGGCGACGACCCGGACCTCGGCCTTGCCGTACTGGTTCGCCCCGAGCCTGATCGCCATGGCCGGGACTGTCGCACGTGGAACGGGGGCCGTCAGCTGCCCCGGTAGGTGGAGTAGGCGAAGGGGGACAGCAGCAGCGGGACGTGGTGGTGTGCGGCCGGCTCGGCCACGGTGAAGGTCAGCGTGACCTCCGGCCAGAACGCGGTCGTGCCGCGCTCGGCGAACCAGGCGCCGGTGGCGAAGACCAGCCGGTGTGGCCCGAGGACGGTCGCCTCCTCGGTGAGCCGGCAGCGGCCGTCGGCGTCGGTGACCCCCTGGGTGACCAGGTCCTCGCCCGCGAAGAGGCGGACGGCGACCCCGGCCGCCGGCCGCCCGGCCACCGCGTCGAGCACGTGCGTGGACACGCTCACGCGTCCACCAGCCCGCGCACCCGCAGCTCGGTGATCTGCGCCAGCTGCTCGGTGACCTCGGCCCGTTCGGCGTCCTCGTCGGCGTCCAGGCGGCGGCGCAGCTCGCCGAGCACCTCCTCCGGCGACCGGCCGGCGGCCCGGATGAGGAAGACGTGCCCGAAACGTTCCTCGTAGGCCCGGTTCCCCTCGACCAGCGCGCCCCGTGTCCCGTCGTCCGCCCCGCCCATCGCGGCCTGCTCGCGGCGGGAGGACTCGGCCTCGGCGGAGGTGCCGTCGACGCGGTCGCCGATCCGCGGGTGCGCGGCCAGGGCCATCGAGACCTCGTCCCACGACAGGGCTCGGGAGACCTCCCCGGCGCGGCGCACCAGGGTCTCCACGTCGGGGTACGGCCGCCCGGCGGCCACCTCGGCGGCGAAGCGGGCGGCGGCGTTGCACGACCGCAGCGACTCCACGGTGCGGTCGGCGGGCCCGGAGTTGAACTGGTCGAGGCTGGCCACGGTGAGAGGATGCCAGCCCCCGGGACCGCAGGAGGCCTGATGACCGACGTACGCGTGGTCGGACCCGACGTCGAGCGGGCGGGGGAGGTGCTCACCCCCGAGGCGCTGGCGTTCGTCGGCGACCTGCAGCGCCGCTTCGGCGCCCAGCGCGACGCGCTGCTCGCCGCCCGCGGGGCCCGGCGCGCCGAGATCGCCGCGGCCCGCACCATCGACGTCCGGCCGGGGACGGCGGACATCCGCGACGGCGACTGGCGGGTGCCGCCCCCGCCGCCCGGACTGGTCGACCGCCGGGTCGAGATCACCGGCCCGACCGAGCCCAAGATGGCGGTCAACGCCCTCAACTGCGGCGCCGACGTGTGGCTGGCCGACCTCGAGGACGCCAACACCCCGCACTGGCGCAACGTCGTCGGCGGGCAGGTGGTCCTCAGGGACGCCGTCCGCCGGACGCTGGCGTTCTCCAGCGCCGACGGCCGCGAGTACCGCCTGCGCGAGGACGGCGAGCTGCCGACGATCGTCCCGCGCCCCCGCGGCTGGCACCTGCCCGAGCGGCACCTGCTGGTCGACGGAGAGCCGGCGGTCGGCGCGCTGGTCGACGCCGGCCTGTACCTGTTTCACAACGCGCAGGAGCAGCTCGACCGCGGCAGCGGCCCGTACTTCTACCTGCCGAAGATGGAGGGCCACCTCGAGGCGGCGCTGTGGGCGCTGGTGTTCGACCACTCCGAACAGGTGCTCGAGCTCCCGGCCGGCTCGATCCGCGCCACGATGCTGATCGAGACCATCCCGGCGGCGTTCGAGATGGAGGAGATGCTGCACGCGCTGGGCAGCCACGCCACCGGCCTGAACGCCGGCCGCTGGGACTACCTGTTCAGCGTGATCAAGACCTTCCGCGACGCCGGGCCGGAGTTCGTGCTGCCCGACCGCGGCGCGGTGACCATGACCGCGCCGATGATGCGCGCCTACACCGACCAGCTCGTCGCCGTCTGCCACCGGCGCGGCGCGATGGCCATCGGCGGGATGGCCGCCGCGATCCCCAGCCGGCGCGACGCGGAGGCCAACGA
Organism: Blastococcus sp. CPCC 205250; assembly: GCF_019799925.1. GTDB lineage: Bacteria > Actinomycetota > Actinomycetes > Mycobacteriales > Geodermatophilaceae > Trujillonella. The sequence goes on from NZ_JABGCG010000002.1 coordinate 533,200, forward strand.
GCGCGCGCTGAGCAAGGTCCGCGAGGACAAGACCCGCGAGGCCGGCGACGGCTTCGACGGCTCCTGGGTCGCCCATCCCGACCTGGTGCCGATCTGCCGGGAGGCGTTCGACGCGGTGCTCGGCGACCGGCCCAACCAGCTGGACCGGCAGCGCCCGGAGGTCCGCCCCACCCCCGCCCAGCTGCTCGACGTCGCCGGGGTGCCGGGGAACCGCACGATGGCCGGGCTCCGGTCGAACGTCGAGGTCGCGATCCGCTACCTCGCGGCCTGGCTGGGCGGCAACGGTGCCGTGGGCATCCACGGCCTGATGGAGGACGCCGCCACCGCCGAGATCAGCCGCTCGCAGGTCTGGCAGTGGGTGCACAACGCCGTCGTCCTCTCCAGCGGGGAGACGGTCACAGAGGAGCTCGTCCGCCGGGTGGTCGCCGAGGAGGTGGCGGCGATCGGCGAGCTGCCGCACCTGGACGACGCCCGCGAGCTGTTCGAGCAGGTGGCGCTGGCCGAGGACTTCCCCGACTTCCTCACCCTGCCCGCCTACGAGCTGGTCCGGGGATGACGCTGCCCGAGGAGCTCCACGCCGAGCTGGACCGGCGGCTGGCCCCGGTCGACGCCGCCCGCCTGGCCGCCTACCCCGGTGCCCGGCGCGGCCGGCAGCCGGTGCACACCTGCTACGTGCCGGCCGACGCCGTCGTCCCGGGGCTGGCGGCGTCCTGGGGCGCGGCGGCCCTGGCCGCGCTCGACGAGCACGGCCCGCCCGACCTCGGGCTGGACCCGGCGCTGTCCGGGCAGGTGCTGCCCCGGGTGCGGGCCAAGCTCGCCGCCGAGCCGGTGGAGGACCTGCGGGTCGACGCCGAGGACGGATACCGCGGCCCGCCCGACCGCGAGGACGACGACGTGCGCGCCGCCGCGGCCGCCGTCGCCGCCGACCTCGCCGCGGGCACCGCGCCGCCGTCGGTCGGCGTCCGGGCGAAGTCGCTGGAGGAGCTCACCCGGCGCCGCGGCGTGCGCACCCTCGACCTGTTCCTCGGCGGCCTGCCGCCGGGGACCCGCGCCACCGTCACCCTGCCGAAGGTCACCGACGTCGAGCAGGTACGCGCGTTCCTGCCGGTGCTCGACGCGCTGGAGGCCGCGCACGGCGTCGCCGTCGACCTCGAGCTGCAGGTCGAGACGCCGCAGGCGGTGCTCGGCCGGGACGGTACGGTGGCGCTGGCCCGGATGGTGCACGCGGCCGGCCCGCGGCTGACCGGCCTGCACTTCGGCACCTACGACTACAGCGCCTCCCTCGGCATCGCCGCCGCCCACCAGTCCTCCGACCACCCCGCGGCCGACCTCGCCAAGGACCTCATGCAGGTGGCGGTGGCCGGCACCGGGGCGGTCGCGGTCGACGGGTCGACCAACGTGCTGCCCGTGGGCGCCACGCCGGACGTGCACGCGGCCTGGCGGCTGCACGCCGGGCTGGTCCGCCGGGCGCTGGAGCGCGGGCTGTACCAGGGCTGGGACCTGCACCCGGCCCAGCTGGTCACCCGCTACACGGCCACCTACGCCTTCTTCCGGGCCGCCCTGCCGGCTGCCGCGGGCCGGCTGGCCGCCTACCTGGACCGGGTGGACGGCGGGGTGCTCGACGAGCCGGCCACCGCGCGCGCCCTGGCCGGCGTCGTGCTGCGCGGTCTGGACTGCGGCGCGCTGGAGGAGGCCGAGGTCGCCGCCGCCACCGGGCGGCCGGTCGCCGAGCTCGCCGCCGTCGGGGGGCGCCCGCCGGGGTGACCGTGACCTGACCGTGACGTGAGCCGCTCCGGTCGGGCAGACTGCTGCGTCGCAGGGACGCGCCGGCCCGGGGGAGCGGAGGGGCCGGCGCACCGTCGTCGTCCGGTCGAGAAGAGGACCCGTGTCCGCGCTTCCCATGCTTCCCGCCCTCCCGGCGGCCACCGCCGCCGAGCTCGAGTTCGACCGCCAGGTCCACGCCCTGGTCGCCACCGGCATGCCGGCGCTGCTGGGCCTGGCCGAGGAGTGCTTCCGCGCCTGCTGCGAGCCGCTGCGCGACGTGCTCCCCACCGAGCCGCCCGGGGACGGCGTCCCCTTCGTCGTCGTGGTCCCCGACGTGCCGGTGCTCGACGTGCTGGCCACCGTGCAGACCGCCGGCGGCGGGGGCACGAGCACGGTCGACGCCGAGGAGCTCGCTGGCTTCCGCCCGCTCCCCGAGCTCGGCGTGCCCCCGGTGCCCTACCTGCTGCTCGACGTCGACACCGGCACCACCGGCGACGGCGCGCCCCGTCCGCCCGCCGCGCGCCGCACGCCCCTGACGCTGGCGGAGGGCCTGGCCCTGCTCGTCTCCGATCCCGGCGTGCTCCGCTCCCGCGGCTGCTACGCCCTGCCCGGCTCGCGAGCCGGCGACGGGCAGGTCCTGGCGCTGCGGGTCAGCGGTCGCCGTCCGGTCCTGGGCCGGGCCGCCGAGGGCGCCGACGCCGGCCTGGGCACCGCCTCCTGCGCGGCGCGGGTGACCGGCGGACCGGCGCTCGCCGAGACGCCGGGGTGACACCGGGGCGGTCGCACGGATCGCATCGTGCGCGACCTACTATCCGTGCGTGATGCCCCGGTGACGGACGACGCACTGCGTCGCGCCCTCTTCGCGGGCGGTGGCGAGATGGGCCGGGCCATGGCCGAGCGGAACTGGGCCGACACCCCGCTCGGGCCGCCCGAGCAGTGGCCCGCGGCCCTGCGCAACACGGTGCGGATCATGCTCACGTCCCGGTTCGCCATGTGGGCCGGCTGGGGGCCGGAGCTGGCCTTCCTCTACAACGACGCGTACCGCCACGACACCCTGCAGGCCAAGCACCCGTGGGCGCTGGGCCGCCCGGCGAGCGAGGTCTGGGCGGAGATCTGGCAGGACGTCGAGCCCCGCGTCCGCTCGGTGATGGACACCGGCGTGGCGACCTGGGACGAGGACCTGCTGCTCTTCCTGGAGCGCAGCGGCTTCCCGGAGGAGACCTACCACACCTTCTCCTACAGCCCCCTCGACGGCGACGACGGCCGCACCGAGGGCATGTTCTGCGTGGTCACCGAGACCACCGAGCGGGTGGTCGGCGAGCGCCGGATGGCGACGCTGCGCGACCTGTCGGCCGCCCTGGCGCCGGCCCGCACCCGCCAGCAGGTCCTCGACGCCACCGCTGGGCAGCTGGCCCGCAACCTGGCCGACCTGCCCTTCAGCGCCGTCTACCTGTACGACGACGACGGCACGGCGCGGGTGTGCGCCGCGGTGGGCATCGACCCCGACCGCGGCGTGCTGCCCGCCGTCATCGCCCCCGACGACCCCCGCCGCGCGTTCCCGCAGAACCAGCTCCGGGCGGGAGAGCCGGTCGTCGTGGACGACCTCACCGCGCGCTTCCCCGACCTGCCGACCGGCGCCTGGCGGCGCCCGCCGGAGCGGGCGGTCGCGGTGCCGCTCACGTCGTCGGGCCAGGGGCCCGAGGCCCTGGCCGGGTTCCTCGTCGTCGGCCTCAACCCCCACCGCCCGCACGACGGGAGCTACCAGGGCTTCCTCGACCTCGTGGCCCACCAGATCTCCGCCGGGCTGCTCAACGCCGACAGCTACGAGGCCGAGCGCGAGCGCGCCGAGGCGCTGGCCGAGCTGGACCGGGCCAAGACCGACTTCTTCAGCAACGTCAGCCACGAGTTCCGGACGCCGCTCACCCTGATCATGGGCCCGGTCGCGGAGCTGCGTGCCACCGACGACCTGTCCACCCCCGCGGTGCGCGAGGAGCTCGAGGTCGTCGAGCGCAACGCCCTGCGGCTGGGCAAGCTCGTCAACACCCTGCTGGACTTCTCCCGGCTGCAGGCCGGCCGCATCGACGCCCGGTTCGAGCCGGTCGACCTGGCCGCCGCGACCGCGGAGCTGGCCAGCGTCTTCCGGTCCGCCGTCGCGCGGGCCGGGCTGCGCTACGAGGTCGACTGCGCGCCCCTGCCCGAGCCGGTGCACGTGGACCGGGACATGTGGGAGAAGGTCGTCCTCAACCTGCTCTCCAACGCCCTCAAGCACACCTTCGAGGGCGGGATCACCGTCCGCCTGCGGCCCGGGGCCGACGGCGCCGTCCTCACCGTCGCTGACACCGGGATCGGCATCCCCGAGGCCGAGCTCCCCCGCCTGTTCGAGCGGTTCACCCGGGTCGCCGGCGCCCGTTCGCGCTCCGGCGAGGGCAGCGGCATCGGCCTGGCGATGGTCCGGGAGCTCGTCGGCCTGCACGGCGGCACGGTGACCGCGCAGAGCACCCCGGACGTCGGGACGACGTTCACCGTGACCCTCCCGACCGGGACGGCGCACCTGCCGGAGGACCGGCTGGCCCCGCCCACGCCGGACGCGCCGGCGGTCTCGGGGGCGGCCACCCCCTTCCTCGCCGAGACGCTGCGCTGGCTGCCCGCGGCCGACCCCGCCGCCACCGATCCCGCCGCCGCCGACCCCGAGAGCGGTGCCGCACCGGCCGGCCGGGTGCTGGTCGCCGACGACAACGCCGACATGCGCGACTACCTGGTGCGGCTGCTCGCGCCCCGGTACGCGGTCACCGCGGTCGGCGACGGGCAGGAGGCGCTGGACGCCGTCCGCGCGGACCCGCCGGACCTGCTCGTCAGCGACGTGATGATGCCGCGGCTGGACGGCATGGCCCTGCTGGCGCAGCTGCGGGCCGACCCGCGGACCTCCCGCGTGCCGGTGCTGCTGCTGTCCGCGCGGGCCGGCGAGGAGGCCGCCGTCGAGGGGCTGGCGGCCGGTGCCGACGACTACCTCGTCAAGCCCTTCGCCGCGCAGGAGCTGCTGGCGCGGGTCGGCGCCCACGTGCACCTGGGCCGGGCCCGCCGGGAGGCCGAGGAGCGCTTCACCGCGATCGCCGACCTCGCCCCGGCGCTCATCTGGGTCTCCGACCGCGAGGGACGCCGGGTCCTGGTCAACGCCGGCTGGACGGCCTTCACCGGCCGCGACGCCCACGCCGACCTCGGCGACGGCTGGCGCGACGGCATCCACCCCGACGACCGGGAGCGCTACGGCCAGGTCGTCGCCGAGGCCGCCGACGGCGACCGGGGCTGGGAGGCGGAGTTCCGGCTGCGCGGGGCCGACGGCTCCTACACCTGGCTGCTGGAGCGGGCGGTGCCCATCGGGGCCGGCCGGGGAGCCGCCGGGCACGTCGGCGTCTGCACCGACATCAGCGCCCGCCACCGGCAGACCGAGCGGCTGGCGCTGCTGGCCGAGGCCGGGGCGCTGCTGGACCGGGAGCGCACCGTCGACGGTCAGCTCTCCGCCCTCACCCGGCTGCTGGTCGACCGCCGCGTCGCCGACGTCGCCACCGCGCGCGTCGTGGGCGAGGACGGGCAGCTGCGCTTCGCCGGCATCGCCGGTCTGGACGCCGGGGCCGAGGCGGCGGTCGCCGGCCTGAGCCCCCACAGCGGCTACGGACCGGAGGTGGTGCTGAGCGGGGAGTCGGTGCTGAGCCCCCAGCTGCCGTGGCCACCGGAGGGGCACCCGGAGCTCGCCGACTCGCTGGCCGTCGGGTCCGGGATGGCGGTGCCCCTGTCGGTGGGCGGTCGCGTCCTGGCCGTCCTCGGCCTGGCCCGGCGGGCCGAGACGCAGCCCTTCGGCGACGACGACCGGCGCTTGGTCGAGGAGCTCGCCGCCCGGGCCGCGCTGGCGGTGGACAACGTCCTCCTGCTGGCCGGTGAGCGCGCCACCGCGCGGCGGCTGGCGGTGCTCCAGCAGGTGACCGCCGAGGTGTCCGCGGCCACGACCCCGGAGGAGGTGGCCGAGGCCGCGGCGCGGGCGCTGGCGGGCCTGACCGCGGACGGCGGCCGGGCCGGGGTCTACGAGGTCGACGCCGGGCACCGCTCCCTCACGGCCCTGGCCATGAGCGGCCGCGACGGGGCGGAGGCGGAGAACCGGCGGGCGTGGGCCTCCGTCCCGCTGAGCGCCCCCCTCGCGCTGAGCACCGCGGTGACCACCGGCCGGCCCGTCTGGGTGGAGGGGTCCGAGGAGCGGCTGGCCGGACCCGCGGGCCTGCCGCCGGACCTGGCCGACAGCCTCGAGACGCACCCGCTCGCCGCGGCCGCCGCTCTGCCGCTGGCCGTGGGCGGGCGCGTGCTGGGCGTGCTCGGGATGGCCTTCCGCCGGCCGCACCGCTTCCCCGAGGAGGAGCGCGGGTTGCTGCTGGCGGTGGCCGAGCAGGTCGCCCTCGCCCTCGACCGCGCGCGGCTCTACCGGGCCGAGCTGGACATCGCCACGACGCTGCAGCGCAGCCTGCTGCCCGCGGCGATGCCGGAGCTCGCGGGGCTGGCACTGGCCGCCGAGTACCTGCCCGGCGCGGTGGGCACCTCGGCCGGCGGCGACTGGTACGACGTCGTGGAGCTGGACGGGGACCGGATCGCCATCGCCGTCGGCGACGTCGTCGGCCAGGGACCGTCGGCGGCCGCCGTCATGGGGCAGCTGCGCAGCGCGCTGTCCGCGGCGCTGCTGCAGGGCTGCCCACCCGCCGCCGCCCTCGAGCTGCTGGACCGGTTCGCCGCGCGGCTGCCCGGCGCGCTGGCCTCCAGCGCGGCCTGCCTGGTGGTCGACCGCGCCTCCGGCCGCGTCCGGTGGGCGCGGGCGGGGCACCCGCCGGCGCTGCTGGTCACCGGGGGCGACGTCACGCTGCTGGACGGCGCGGGCTCCGGGCCCGTGCTCGGGGTCCCGGGCCGGGTCGCCTACACGGAGGGCTCGGCGCAGGTCGCGCCGGGCACGACGCTGCTGCTGTACACCGACGGCCTCGTGGAGCGGCGCGGCGAGGCGCTGGACGCGGGCCTGGCCCGGATCACCGAGGCCGCCCGCAGGCACGCCGCCGCCGACCCCGGCCGGCTGGTGCAGCGCCTGCTCGGCGAGGTGCTGGCCGACAGCGACCAGCCCGACGACGTCGCCGTGATCGCCGTCCGGGTCATGCCGCCGCCCCTGCACGAGCGGCTGCCGGCCGACCCCGCACGGCTGGCCCGGGTGCGCCGCACCGTCACCGCCTGGACGACGGCCGCCGGCCTCCCGCCGGACACGGTCGACGACCTCCAGCTGGCCCTCGGCGAGGCGCTGGCCAACGCCGTCGAGCACGCCTACCCCCGGCCCGGGCGGGCGGGGGAGTGCGAGTACTCGCTGGAGCGCGACGCCGACGGCTCGGTCGCCGTCCGGGTGCGCGACGACGGGACCTGGCGCCCGGCGCCGGCCGACCGGGGCTTCCGCGGCCGGGGGATCGAGCTCATCAGCGCGCTCGGCACCGACGTCAGCATCGGCCCGGCCGAGGGCGAGGGCACCGAGGTGCGCTTCCGCGTCGTCCCGCCGCCGCCCGGGGAGGACCCGCCGGCCGGCTCCGACGCCCCGGCGACCGGTCCCTCCGGCTCCGGCCCCGACCGCCCGGACGGCCCGGACGGTCCGGACGACGCGGCGCTCGCCGTGCGGCCGGGCCCGGCGGGGCCGCTGCTGGAGCTCTCCGGCGAGCTCGACATCGCGGCGGTGACCCGGCTGCGGCCCGAGGTGCTGGCCGCCGTGTCACGGCCGGCGCAGGAGGCGGTGCTCGACCTCGGTGCGGTCGGGTACCTGGCCAGCGCGGGCGTGGGGCTGCTCCTCGAGGCGGCGGCAGCCGCGCGGGAGGCCGGCGGCTCGGCGCGGGTGCGGGTCGCGCCCGGCAGCGCCCCGGCCCGGGTGCTGCGGCTCTCGGGGCTCGCGGCCGACCTGCGCGACGGCGGCGCGTGAGGTCACAGGCACCCCCCGGACGGGTGGTGCCGGGTGCGTGCCCGGTTTCGGGCCGGTACGCCTCGGGCAGTCCCGGAGCCGGACCTGCCGGTGACCTCGCCGGGCAGGTGTCGCACAATGCTCTCCGGTCGGCCGGTCGATCCGGCCCTGTGGTGTCGAGGAACGGGTGAACGGTACGGCGGAGGACGGCGCGCAGCAGGAGGCGCCGCCGGTTCGCGGGTGGGCCGCGGCCGCGGCCGGCCACGGGCATGCCGCCGCCTTCTACGACGACCCCTCCTCCCTGCTGGCCGCCACGGTCCCCTTCCTCGAGGCGGGCCTGGACGCCGGTGACCTGGTCTGCATGGCGGTCCTGCCGCAGCTCGCCGACCTCCTCGCCGGGGCGCTCGGGGAGCGGCTGGGCACCGTGCAGAACGACGCCCGGCTCAGCCTCCTGGGGGCGCGGGGTCCGGACGCCTTCGCCGCCACCCGCAAGGCGCTGGAGCGGGCCAGGGCGGCCGGCAACGGCCGCATCCGGGTCCTCGGCGAGCCCGGCCTCGGCCAGAGCGGCATCGCGACCCGCGAGGTGGTCCGCTTCGAGGCCGCGACCAACGCCGTGCTGGCCGGGGCCCCGGCCTCGGTCCTGTGCGTCTACGACCGGTCGTGCATCGACGACGAGGTGGCCGCGCAGGTCTCCGCCGCCCATCCGCAGCTCACCGTCGGCGACACCACGTACGACAACCCGGCGTTCCGGGAGCCGGCCAGCTTCATCCGGTCGCTCCCCGTGCCGCAGGAGCCGGTCGAGCAGGGCGCGCCCGTGCTCGCCGTCGACGGCGCCACCGTGCTCGCCGAGCTCCGTGGCCGGCTGCGTGCCGCCCTCGCCGAGGCGGTGTCCTCCCCCGAGCTCCAGGACGACCTGCTCCTGGCGGTCAGCGAGGTGGCGGCCAACGCCTTCCGGCACGGCCGCCCGCCCGTGTCGGCCCGCCTCTGGGGCGACGGCCGGCGGCTGGTCTGCACCATCAGCGACTCCGGCCGCGGGTACGACGACCCGCTGGCCGGGTACCGGCCCGCCCACGGCGACGACCTCGCCCACGGCGGCATGGGGCTGTGGCTGGCCCGCAAGCTCTGGGACTCCGTCGACCTGCTCCCGGGCGGACCGGGGCTGACCGTGCGGCTCAGCACCGCGATCGGCTGAACGGCGGACGCGCCGCCTTGATCGCACGGACCGCCGCTGGTCGACTGACCCGGTGATCGTCGTGACGGCCGCCGGGGGCCAGACGGGTACCGCTGTCGTCCGGGCGCTGCGGGCGCGCGACCTGCCGGTGCGCGCCGTGGTGGGCCGCCGCGGGCCCCGCCCGCAGCTCGAGTCCCTGGGGGCCGAGGTGGTGGTGGCCGAGCTGACCCAGCCGGCGGCCTGGGCCGACGTCCTCGCCGGGGCCGGCGCGCTGTACCTGATCTGGCCCAACTTCGACCCGGACGAGGCCGAGGGCGCCACCGCCCTGTTCGGTGAGGCGCGGCGGGCCGGCGTGGGCAGGGTCGTCTACCACTCCGTCCTGCGCCCCCAGGCCCGCGCCATGCCGCACCACGGGGCCAAGGACCGCGCCGAGCAGGCGCTGGACACCGCGGGCGTGGCCTGGCGGGTGCTCCAGCCGTGCGCCTACGCACAGAACCTGGACGAGGAGGTGCGCCGGGCCGCCGACACCGGCGTGCTGCGCAGCCGCTGGGGCCTGCGGACGGCGCAGTCGCTGGTCGACCTGGCCGACGTCGCGGAGGCCGCCGCTGTCCTGCTCACCGAGGACGGGCTCGACGGCGGCACGTTCGAGGTCGCCGGGCCCGAGCCCCTGACCGCTCCCCGGCTGGCCGAGCTGGTCGGCGCGGCGGCGGGCCGCGACGTGGTGGCCGACGACGTCGTCCCCGCCGGTGAGGTGCCCGTCTCCTACCCGGCCCGCTGTGCGCGGCTGATGCTCGACCACTACCGGTCGCACGGGTTCACCGGCAGCCCGCGGGTCGCCACCGCCCTGCTGGGCCGACTGCCGCGGACCTACGCCGACCACCTCGCCGACCTGCTGGGCGCCGGGTGAGCGAGCCGGCGGACGCCGTCGACCTGATCCTCGAGCAGTGGGGGCGGGAACGGCCGGACCTGGACTGCTCGCCGATGGGGGTCATCGGCCGGATCACGCAGCTGCAGCGCGAGGTGCACCTGGCCCAGCGCGCCACCTTCGCCCGGCACGACCTGGACGCGCCCTCGTTCGACGTGCTGGCCGCGCTGCGCCGGGCCGGGCCGCCGTACCAGCTGACGCCCACGGCGCTCATGCGCACGGCGCTGGTCACCTCGGGCGCCATCACCCAGCGGCTGGACCGGCTGGAGGAGCGGGGGCTGATCACCCGCACCCGCAGCGAGTCCGACGGCCGCGGCGTCGTCGTCACGCTCACCGACGCCGGCCGGGCGGCGCTGGACACCGCGCTGCCCGACCACCTGGAGACCGAGCGGCGCCTGCTCGCCGGGCTCAGCGCCGAGGAGCTCGACCAGCTGGCCGGGCTGCTCCGCCGGTTCCTGGTGACGCTGGGCCACGTGCCGCAGCACCCCTGAGTCCCCGCTGCCGGCGGCTCAGTCGATCGGCGGGACGTCGTCCGGTTCGAGGTCGGGGCGGGTGCGCACGAAGCGCAGCGGGTGCCGGAAGACGCCGGCCTGCAGCGCGGCGTCGGCGCTGACCTCGACGACGACGTCGGGCCGCACGCGGGTGAGCGGCACGCTGAGCCGCCCGCCGCCGAAGCGGCCGGTGCCGATCCGCTCGGGCCACGGGTGGTCCTCGCCGGCGGGGGCGAGCACCGCGGCCAGCTCCTCGGCGGCGGCCGGGGTCAGCGGGCTCGTGCGCCCGACGACGACCAGCTCGCCGTCCCGGTACCGCCCGGCGACCAGCTGGCCGGGCCGGTCCAGCGGGCCGATCACCCCACCGGCGAGCACCTCGGTGGTCTCCCACGACTTGACCTTGACCCACTCGCGCCGGCCGGGCGCGTAGCGCGTGCCGGCGCCCTTGGCGACCAGCCCCTCGACCCCGGCGACGCGGAAGTCCCGCGACCACTGCCGGGCCTCGGCCGGGTTGCTGGTGAGCGGGGAGAGCTGCAGCGGCGGCGCCCAGCGCCCGGCGAGCGCCTCGAGCTCCGCGCGCCGGACCCGCAGGGTGCGCCGCCGGAGGTCGGTCCCGCCGGCGGCGAGCAGGTCGAAGGCCACGTAGGACGCCGGTGCGGCCGCCACCTGCGCGGCGAGCCGGCCCGGGGCGGTGACCATGCGCTTCTGCAGCAGGCCGAAGTCCAGCCGGTCGTCGTGCCAGATGACGACCTCGCCGTCGACGACGGTGCCGGCGGGCAGCTGCGCGAGCGCGGCGGCGGCGACGTCGGGGAAGCGGTCGGTCAGGTCGCGGCCCTGCTTGGACCACAGCCGGGTGCTGCGCGCCGTGCGGACGACGACCAGCCGGTAGCCGTCCCACTTGGGCTCGTAGACGCAGCCGCCGGGGAGCGCGCCGGCCGCCGGGAGGCTGCGGGCGGGCTTGGCCAGCTGGACCGCGACCGGACCGGCGAGGTCGGGCGGCAGGTCCGGCAGGCCGGGGGCGGTCGACGGCACGACGGCCAGCCTGCGGGCTGCCCGGGCCCGCTGCAGCGCTCCGGCGGGCCGGATCACCCGTTCGGTGGAGGGTCGCCACGCTCCGCGTCGTCGCCGGTCAGCGGCACGAGGGCGACGGCGGGTCAAGTCCCGATCAGGTCACGCCGCGACGCACACGTGCCCGTCGACGGCGTCCTCGGAATACTCCCCGGCGCAGTGAGTTGAGCGTTCAACGAACTGTCGACCGTCCCGAGGAGCGCTCCCGATGTCCCGTCCCGTCCTGCAGGTGGTCGCCGCCAGCACCCGTCCCGGCCGCAAGGGCATCGCGATCGCCCGGTGGGTGCAGCAGCTGGCCGAGGTGCACGGCGGCTTCGACGTCGAGCTCGTCGACCTGGCGGAGGTCGGCCTGCCGCTGCTCGACGAGCCGAACCACCCGCGCCTGGGCCGGTACGTCCACCAGGTGACCCGGGACTGGAGTGCCACCGTCACCCGCGGCGACGCGTTCGTCCTCGTGACGCCGGAGTACAACCACTCCTTCCCGGCCTCGCTGAAGAACGCGCTGGACCACCTGCACGGCGAGTGGGCCGACAAGGCCGCCGGGCTGGTCTCCTACGGCGGGGTCTCCGCGGGGCTGCGGGCCGCGACGGCGCTCAAGCCCGTGCTGGCGGCGCTGCGCATGCACACCGTGCCGGAGGCCGTCTCGATCCCGTTCTTCCCCCAGTTCCTCGACGACGAGGAGGTCTTCGTCGCCAACGCCGAGCTGGAGGCCGGCGGCAAGGCGATGCTCGACGAGCTGCTCCGCGTCACCGGCGCCCTGCGGTCGCTGCGCGCGGCCTGATCCCGGTCAGCCGAGCAGCAGGAGCGACCAGGCCGCCAGCGACGGGGCGTCGGTGAAGCGGCCCTCGCGGACCATCGCGCGCAGCTCGCCCTCGCCGACGAACGCCTGCCGCATGTCGGCCTCGGTCGCCTCCCGGGCGGTCGGCCCCGGGGTGAGGCCGGTGGCCAGCCACACGTCGAACTCCTGGGTCGTCAGCCCCGAGGCGAGGTCGAGGTGGCCGAGGTGGCGCAGGTCCCCCGCGCGCAGGCCGGTCTCCTCGGCCAGCTCGGCGCGGGCCAGCTCCTCCGGCGTCCCCCCGTCGCCGGCGGCCCACGTGCCCTGCGGGAACTCCCACGCGCGGCGGCCGACCGGGTAGCGGTACTGCTCGACGAGCCAGAACCCGTCCCGCTCCGCCGGGAGCACCACGGCGAAGTCGGACTTCTCGACGACGCCGTAGACGCCGGCGCTGCCGTCCGCGCGCTCCACGGTGTCCTCCCGCACCCGGATCCACGGGTTGCGGTACACCTCCCGGCTGCTGGTCGTCCGCATGTGCCCGAGCCTGTCAGAACGGGGACGGGGCAGAACGGGGACCATGGAGCGTGATGACCGACCGCAAGCCGCACGGCGTCTCCTTCGAGACGTGGGTGGAGCAGCAGATCCGGCAGGCCCAGGAGCGCGGCGCCTTCAGCGGGCTCCCGGGCGCGGGGCAGCCCCTGCGGATCGACCCCGAGCAGACCGCGTACGACTGGGCGCTGGCCAAGGCCCGCCGCGAGGGCGTGGAGACGGCGGACATGCTGCCGCCGGGCCTCCGGTTGCGCCGGGAGCGCGACGAACTGCCCGAGCGGGTCGCGCGGCTGACCTCCGAGGGCGCCGTCCGGGCGGTCGCCGAGGACTACAACGCGCGGGTGGAGGCCTTCTGGCGCCGCCCGCAGGAGAGCCGGTGGGCTCCGGTGCCCGGCCTGGCCGACGTCGAGGCGCTGGTGGAGGGCTGGCGGCGGGACCGCCCGCCGCCTGCCCCCGTGCCCGAGCCCGCGCAGGAACCGGCCCCGCGACGCCGCCGGTGGTGGCGCCGCGGGGCCGGGTGACGCGTCACGCCGGAGCCGGCACCCGGTCGAGGAAGCCGAGGACGGTGGCGATGCGCCCGTCCCCGTCGACGACGGCGACGTCGAAGCCGGTGATCGGCGGCTCGGTCCCCTCCGGTCCGAGGTGCCACGTGAAACGCACCTGGTCGTGGTGGGCGTCGGCCGGCCCGGCCGGCCGGAAGACGAAGCCGGGGAACTGCTGCTGGACGGCGGCGATGGTCGCGTCGATGGCGTCGCGGCCCCGGGCGTCGACCAGCGGGTCGGTGTAGCGGGCGTCGGCGGCGAACAGCTCGTCGACGGCCGCGCGGCGGGCGCCCGGGTCGGTCTCGTTCCAGACGGCCAGGTAGCGCTCGACGAGGGTGGGGGTGGCGGTCACGGGGATCTCCTTCGCAGGTGGGTGGATCAGGAACGGCGCAGGGCGGTGAGCTGGACGGCGGCGAAGCCCCCGACGACGGCGGCCTGGAGCAGGACCCAGGCCGTGCCGACGCCGGTGAGCGCGAACCCGCCGGCGACGACGACGGCGACGCTGCCGGCGGCCCAGAGCGCGTTGGTGCCGATGACCGCCTCGGTGGCGGCCGGCGACACGACCGGTCGCGCCGCCACGAGGGCCACGGCGCCGGCGTACGCCAGCAGGACGGCGCCCAGCGCGCGCAGCGCTCCGGACGGGACGCCCAGCAGGTCGTCGAGCAGGGGTGCGGCGACCAGGTACGCGGCGCCGTTGGCCCCGGTGACGGCCGCGTCGAGGCGCAGCGCCAGCCGGAGCAGGTCGAGGGGACGGCGGGTGGTGGTGGGGGCGGTGGCTGTCATGCCGACGACCGTGGCCGCCGGAGGGAAGGGCGTCGATTACCTCCCGGGTAGGCGACGGGCGGCCCGCGTCTGGCTAGCGTCCCCGGCGTGACCACCGCCGTCCGTCCGCCCGTGGGCCGCCTGCTGCGCGACTGGCGTCAGCGCCGCCGGCTCTCCCAACTCGACCTGGCCAGCGAGGCGGGGGTCTCCAGCCGGCACCTGAGCTTCGTCGAGACCGGTCGTGCCCGGCCCAGCCGGGAGATGGTGCTGCACCTGGCCGAGCAACTGGAGGTGCCGCTGCGCGAGCGCAACGAGCTGCTGCTGGCCGCCGGGTTCGCGCCCGTCTACGGCCACCGCGGGCTCGACCACCCCGACATGGCCGCGGTGACCCGCGCGCTGCACCTGGTGCTCACCGCCTATGAGCCGTACCCCGCGCTGGTGGTCGACCGGGCGTGGGAGCTGGTGATGGCCAACTCGACGGTCGCGCTGCTCGTCGAGGGGGCGGCCGCGCACCTGCTGGAGCCGCCGGTGAACGTGCTGCGGCTGAGCCTGCACCCCGAGGGCCTGGCGCCGCGGATCGCCAACCTGCCGCAGTGGCGGGGGCACGTGCTGCACCGGCTCGGGCGGGAGGCGCACCTGACGGGGGACCCCGCGCTGGCGGCGCTGCACCAGGAGCTCTCCGCACTGCCCGGGGCCGTGGACCGGTCGACGCCGGACGGCATCGTCGTCCCCCTGCGGCTGCGCACCGACTCCGGCGAGCTCTCGTTCGTGAGCACCGTGACCACCTTCGGCACGGCCGTGGACGTGACCGCCGCCGAGCTCAGCGTCGAGGCGTTCCTGCCCGCCGACGCGTCGACCGCCGACGCCCTGCGCCGCGGAGCGGGCTGACCGGTCAGTCCTCCTGCTCGGCCTCGGCCCGCTGCTCGGCCTCGGCCCGCTGCTCGGCCTCGAACTCGCGGGTGGCCATCCCGCCGTGGCCGCCCTCGTCGTGCTGGCCCGGGCGCAGGTTGTTGCCCTCGGTCTCGTTCTCCTCGCGCGGTTCGCTCATGCGCCCAGCCTGCCGCCCGCCGCGCCGCCCGGCCACGCGGCAGCGGGGTCCTTCATCGGAGGACGTCGAACTCGTTGAAGGCGGGGCCCCCCGACAGGAGCGCGTAGCCGGGGCCGCGGTCGAAGAACGGCTCGTCGCCGGTGCGGCCGGCCCGCATCTCGTCGCGCAGCGCGGCGGTCGCCGCCTCGTCGGCGGTGCCGTCGTCCCGGACGACGACGCCGTAGTCCGCCCGCGCCCCGGCGACGGAGACCTTGCGCCACGCGATGTCGCGCAGCACCTCCTCGACCGGCCGCTCCAGCGGGTCGCCCCAGCCGCCGCCGCCCGTCGTCCGGATGCGCACCACGGTGCCCGCCGGCAGCGGCTCGGCGTCGGCCAGGGCGTCGACCTCGCGCTCGTCGGGGCCGCCCGGGTCGACGGTGACCTGGAACGGCTGGCCGGCCCTACCGCCGTTGACGCCCCAGCAGGCGAGGATCGACCGGTCGGCGATCGACATGAAGTGCGCGTCACGCAGCACCCGGATGTGCTTCTCGTACCCGCAGCCGCCCCGGTAGCGCCCCGGCCCGCCGGAGTCGACGGCCAGGCCGAGCCGCTCGATCCGCAGCGGGAAGCGCGACTCGGTGAACTCCGTCGGCAGGTTCCGCGAGTCCGGGACGACGTGGATGGTGTCCTCGCCGTCGGCGTAGTAGCGCCCGCCCGAGCCGCCGCCGAGCACCTCGCGCATGAGGTAGGGCTGGCCGGCCGCGTCGGTGCCGTAGACGCCGGTGTAGCGGATCGTCTCCTGGTCGGCGGGCATCCGGCCGCCGGTGGCCTTCGCCAGCACCCCGGCCAGGACGCCGAGCAGCCGCAGGATGACGAACGTCCGCGCGTTGGTCGGCGCCGGGAAGATCGGGGTGAGCAGCGTGCCCTTCTCCGGGAAGCGCATCTCGATCAGCGGGACGACGCCCTCGTTGACGTCGAGCTGCGCCATCCGCTCGGGGGTCGCGGCGAGGTTGCGCAGGATCGGCGCCAGCCACTTCTTGAGGAAGTTGCCGTCGGCGTAGTCGCCGCAGTGGTTGATCGGGCCCTTGGCCTGCGGGCCGGTGCCGGTGAAGTCGATGACCAGCGGCACCTCCGCCGACGAGTCCATGGTCAGGGTGATCCGCTGCCGGTGCAGCTGGGGTTCCTCGACGCCGTCGTGCTCGGCGTAGTCCTCCCAGACGTAGGTGCCGTCGGGGATCTGGGACAGCACCTCCCGCCGGTACACCTCGGTCGAGCCGGCCAGGATCGCCTCGAAGCAGGCCTCCACCGCGGCCACGCCGTAGCGGTCGAACAGCTCGCCGAGCCGCCGCGCGCCGGCCAGGCACGCCGAGCACTCCGCGTCCAGGTCGGCGGCCAGCGAGTCCGGCATCCGGGAGTTGCGGGTCATGATCTTGAGCGCGCTCTCGTTGGGCACGCCGCGGTCCCACAGCTTGATCGGCGGGACCATCAGGCCCTCCTCGTACACCGACGTCGCCGCCGACGGCATCGAGCCGGGCACCGAGCCGCCGATGTCGTCGTGGTGGCCGAAGGCCTGCACGAAGGCGACGACCTGCAGTCCAGGTCCGGCCTCGCCGTCGACGGAGGCGAACACCGGCACCGTGACGCACAGGTCGGGCAGGTGGCCGATCCCGCCCTCGGAGAGGTAGACGTCGTTGTGGAAGAAGACGTCGCCGACGTTCATCGTCTCGATCGGGTAGTCGCGCACCACCGGGTGCACGAGCGCCGAGTACGAGCGGCCGGTGAGCTTGCGCAGTTGCCGGTCGTGGATGCCGGCGCGGAAGTCGTGGGCGTCGCGGATCATCGGCGAGCGCGACGTCCGCCCGATCGCGGTCTCGACCTCCCGCTCGATCGCGGCGAGGGTCCCGGCGACGATCTCGACGAGGACGGGGTCGGGCCCGGCAGTAGGCCGATCGCTCATAACGGAACCTTAGCGCTGAGCAACCCGGCGGGGGAGTCGTGTCGACACCTCCCGGACGGTCACCGACCTTTCTCGGCGACACCGTTCCGACCTGCCGCATTCGTGACTCCGGGTGACCGAGTCTGTGGCGGCTGTGACCACAGTGGTCACCGGTGAGGACGGGACGGGACGATGTCGCGACGGCGCCACGGAACGACGAGGCGGACCGGGAGCGCCCTGCGGCGGCTCGCCGGCGCCCTCGGCGTGGTCGCCGCCGCCGCCGGCCTGCTCGTCGTCGCCCCGGCGCCCGTCGCGCTCGCCGTGCAGAGCCCCACGTCGTGCAGCGGCACCGTCGCGCTGCAGACGGGGGGCTTCGAGCTGCCGGTCATCAAGGAGAACTCCTTCGCCTACGTCACCGAGGCCCAGGTGCCGGGGTGGCTGACCACGGCGTCGGACAAGCGGATCGAGATCTGGCGGACCCCGTTCCAGAACGTCCCCGCCGGGTCCGGCAGCCAGTTCGCCGAGCTCAACGCCACCCAGGCCTCCACGCTCTACCAGGACGTCAGCACCACGCCCGGACAGACACTGCGCTGGGAGCTGCAGCACCGCGGGCGCGCCGGCGTCGACGTGATGGCCGTGCACATCGGGGCTCCGGTCCAGCCACTCGGGGTGGGCACGCAGCAGGGGCCGCTGATCAGCGACGGGCGCACCGCATGGGGCACGTACGCAGGCCTGTACACGGTGCCACCGGGCCAGACCAGGACCCGGTTCTCGTTCAAGGCGGTCTCCACGGCCACCGGCGACCCCACGGTCGGCAACTTCCTCGACTCGATCTCCTTCGGCACCGGCGCCTGCCTGGTGACGACGTCGACGGTCACCACCCGCTCCGGCGGCGGCTCCGGCACCACCGCCAACGTCGGCGAGGTGCTCACCTACACCGTCGCGACCTCCAACGGCGGCGGGAACCCGGCGAAGAACGCCGTCGTGGTCGACACGCTGCCGCCCGACGTGGAGTTCGTCCCCGGCTCGATCCGGGCCATCACCGCCTCGGCCACCCAGGTGCGCACCGACGTCGCCGGTGACGACCCGGGCGAGTACGACGCCGCCTCACGCACGGTGCGCGTCCGCGTCGGGCTGGACTCCACCGCCACCGCCGGCGGCACGATCCGGCCCGACGACGCCCGCAGCATCTCCTACCAGGTCCGGGTCACCGCCCCGCAGTCGCTGACCACGGTCGGCAACGACGCCCGCGTCGAGTACCGCGACGACCTGGGCGGTGGCTCCCTCGTCTCCACCTCCGACGAGGTCAGCACGCCGATCGCCCGTGCCGCCGACCTGGAGACCACCGTCGCCCGCACCACGCCGGTGTCGGTGGCCGGCTCCCCGGTCACCTACACCGCGACGCTGACCAACCACGGCCCCTCCGAGGAGACCGACGCCCGGCTCACCCTCGACCTCCCGCGCGCGGCCGACGGCACCTCGCCGGGCCTGACCGGGGTCGGCGCGGTCGTGACCGGGGGCGGCAGCTGCACCGTCGCCGCCACGACCGTCTCCTGCGTCCACGGCGGGCTGCCGGTCAACGGGACCCGGACGGTCACCGTCACCGGCACCATCCCCGCCGGCACCCCGGCCGGCACCCCGCACCGGTTCCTCGCCGCCTCGTCCGGCGCTGCCTACGACCACGTGCCCGACGACAACGCCGCACAGGTCGGCGAGCCGGTCACCACCAGCGCGGACCTCGGGGTGGACCTGACCGCCGACCGCAGCACCGGGGTCGCCGGCGGGCCGGTCGTCTACACCGCGGTGGTCACGAACGCCGGCCCCTCGGTGGCCCGCTCGGTCGTGCTCAGCGACCCGCTGCTCACCGGCGTGCAGTTCGACTCCGCGACGGTGACCAGCGGAGGAGGCAGCTGCGTCCACGACGGCCCCAGCGCGACCGTCCGCTGCGACCTGGGCGACCTGGCGCCCGGCGCGGTCGCGACGGTCGAGGTGCGCACCACCCTCGCCTCGTCCGGGCCCGGCGCCATCGGCAACGCCGTGACCGTCACCTCGGCCACCCCCGACCCCGTGGGCACCGACAACCAGGACGAGGTCTACGGCCCCGGCGCCGTGCTGTCCGACCTCTCGGTGGACCTGCAGCTGCCCGTCACCGAGGCCCGCCCCGGCGACACCGTGCCGTTCACCGTGCTCATCACCAACCACGGCAGCTCCGATGCCGTCAACGTCTCCCTGCAGACCGTGCTGCCCCCCGGCTTCGTGATCTCGGGCGTCACCGGCATCACCTGCACCCCCGCCGCCGGCTGCCACGTCGAACGGGTGGCCGGTGGGGCGACGGCGACCATCACGGGCACCGCGTCCGTCCTCCCCGACGCCCCGGCGGGCACCACGCACGCCCGCGCCCGCGTGCTCTCCCCGACCCCGGACGGCAACCCCGCCAACGACGTCGACGACCTGGTGTTCGACGTGCTGCTCAGCGCCGACCTCGCGGTCACCCAGACCATCGTGAACCCGGACGACCCGGGCGGCCCGGTCGTGGCCGGCGGCGACGTGCACGCCGTGTCCACCGTGACCAACGCCGGCCCCACCCGTGCCGAGGACGTGGTCGTCCGGCACACGATCCCCGCCGGCCAGCTGATGCCCGTCGTCACCCCCGGAGCCGGCCGCTGCGACGTCGAGGGGGAGGTCGAGTCGACGTCGGACGGCGACCGGTCCGTCGACGGCGCGGTCGTCGTCTGCTCCCTGGACGTGCTGCCCCTCCACGCCTCCTGGTCGGTCGTGTTCGACAGCGTGGTGCGCACCTCGTTCAAGGACGCGACCTGGTCGCGCACCCGGGTGCTCACCTCGGCGACGCCGGACCCGGAGCCCGGCGACAACACCCACACGCTGGCCGTCCCGGCGGTCCGCCACGCGGACGTGCAGGTCACCAAGACCACCAGCACGCCGTCGGCCGTGGAGACCGACCAGGTGGTGTTCGAGGTCGTGGTCGCCAACCTCGGCCCGTCGGACGCCCGCGACCTGCTGGTCCGCGAGTCGCCGCAGCCCGGTGTCCTGGTCACCGACGTCACGCCGAGCGCCGGCGTGTACAGCCCCGCCAACGGCGCCTGGCGCATCCCGTACCTGCCGGTCGGCGAGCAGGTGAGCCTCGACGTGGTGGGGACGGCGCAGTCCGACGTCACCCCGGTGGTCAACGAGGCCGTCTTCCTCTCCTCGGCCACCGACCCCCCGGGCATCCCCGGTGACCACCCGACGCACGGGAACGACCCCGCCAACGACGTCGGCCGCGCGGAGGTGGCGATCGTCGCCGCCGACCGGGCGCTGCACGTCGAGACCACCGCCGTCGTCCTGGCACCCGCCGTGCGGGCCGACGGCCTGCGGCTGGACGACGCGCTGCGCTACGAGTACGTGGTCACCAACCCCGGCAACGTGCCGATGACCGGCATCTCGGTCAGCGACTCGATGCTCGCCGGGGGTGTCACCTGCCCGCGTACGTCGCTGGCGCCCGGCGGGCAGATGACCTGCACCGCCAACGGCACCCACCGGGTCACCCAGACCGACGTCGACGCGGGCCAGGCCGTCGGGGGCGTCGCCCGGGTCGCCGGCCGGGCCCCGGACTCCAGCTCCGACCTCGTGTTCGGCGCGGCCACCGACCTGGTGCCGGTCGCGGCGGCCGCCCCGGCGCTGGCGGCCACGACCGTCGCCGACTGGGACGACGCCGACGGCGACGACGCGCTCGACGCCGGGGAGACCGTCGTCTGGACCGTCGTGGTGACCAACACCGGCGAGCTGACGCTGTCCGACCTCTCCGTCACCACCCCCGTCGGCCCGGCCCCGGTCTGCGCCGCCGTCCGGCTCGCCCCCGGCGAGCGGACCAGCTGCACGAGTGCGCCGTATCCACTGACCGCCGCCGACGCCGCCGCCGGCCAGAAGGACTACGGCGCCTCGGTCTCGGCCGTGCAGCCGCGCGGCTCCACCCGGCTCGACAGCGCCGCGCCCGGCAGTCCGGTGCCCGCGGCCCCGGCCCCGGCTCTCGGGCTGACGGTGGCCGGAGCCGTCACCCCGGCCGAGCGCCAGCTGGCCGCGGCCCTCGGTGACCCGATCGGCTGGCGGTACGTCGTCACCAACCTGGGCAACGTCCCGGTGACCGGCGTCGGCGTCGACGACCCCGAGGCCGGCGTCGTGACCTGCGCCGATCCCGAGCTGGCCCCCGGGGCGTCGACCGCGTGCACCGGCTCCACCACGCATCCCGTCGCCGAGGCCGACGTCCTGGCCGGCGTCGTCGCCGGCGCCGCCACCGCCACGGGCACCTCCGCCGTCGGAGGTGTCCTCGTCCGCTCGCCCGTGGCGACCACCTCCGTCAGCGTCGCCGGTCCCGTGCGGGCCCTGACGATCACCGCCACCGCCACCCCCTCGGCGCCGCAGGTGCGCACCGGCGACTCGATCGGCTTCGCCTACACCGTCGGCAACGACGGCAACGTCACCATGCGCGACGTCACGGTCGGCGGCCTGCTCACCGGCACCGCCACCTGCCTGGCCGACGTCCTCGCGCCCGGGGCCACCACCACCTGCACCGCCGGCGGCACCCACCGGGTCACCCAGGCGGAGTTCGACGCCGGGCTCCCGGTGACCGGCTCGGCGACGGCGACCGGCACCCCGGCCGGCTCGACCACGCCCCTGGTCTTCGGCCCCGCGTCGGACCCCGTGCCGGTGGCCGCCGCCGCCCCCGGCCTGTCGGTCGCCGAGGTGGCCGCCTGGGACGACGCCGACGCCGACGGCGCCCTCGACGCGGGCGAGACCGTGCAGTGGACCGCGGTCGTGGAGAACACCGGCGACGTCACGCTGACCGACCTCACGGCCGAGGAGACCGTCGCCGGCGCCATGAGCTGCTCGCTGACCGAGCTGGCCCCCGGCGACTGGACGACCTGCACCAGCCCGGTCTGGCCCGCACCGGACGCCGACCCGGTGACCAGCACCGCGACCGCGTCGGCCGCCGATCCGCGCGGCGGGCCCCGCGTGACCGGTGGCCCGGCGTCGACGACCACCCCGTCGTCACCGCAGGGCGCGCTGCTGGCGAGCGTGCACGCCACCCACGCCGTCGCCGCTCCTGGCTGGCACGACACGCTCACCTGGCGCTACACCGTGACCAACATCGGCAACGTGCCGCTGTCGGCCGTCGCCGTGGACGACCCCGACGGCGGCACGATCACCTGCCTGGCCACCGTCCTCGACCCGGCGGAGACCACGACGTGCGCGGGCGACCGGGCGGTGACGGTCGAGGAGTCCGACCTGCGCCACGGCAGCCTGTCCAACACCGCCGCGGCCACGGGCACCGCCGCGGCCGGCCCGGCGGCCATCCGCTCGGCCGACGCCGGGCACGTCGTCCACCTCGCCTCGGTGGTGCGCGCGCTGGCCGTGGTCTCGAGCGCATCCGCCCCGGCCGGGACGCCGCTGGCGGCGGGGGACACGGTGACGTACGCCTACGTCGTCACCAACACGGGCAACGTGACCCTCGGGGGCCTGTCCCTCCACGACTCCGGCGGGGGCAGCCCGACCTGCCTGACGACGACGCTCGGCCCGGGGGAGTCGACCTCCTGCGGCGGCGGCAGCAGCTACCCGGTCACCCAGGACGACGTGGACGCCGGCCTCCCGGTCGGCCTGCACGCGACGGTCGGCGCGGTGCCCGCCGGGGAGACCGACCCCCTCCTGTTCGGCCCCGCGGACGACCCGCTGCCCGTGGTGGCCGCCGCCCCGCTGCTCACGGCCGTGAAGGCACCCACGTGGGCCGACGCGGACGCGGACGACGCGCTGGACGCCGGCGAGCTCATCACCTGGACGGTCACCGTCACCAACGGCGGCAACGTCCGGCTCACCGACCTGCTGGTCGACGACCCGATCGTCTACCTCGGCTGCCCGCAGACGGCCCTGGACCCGGCCGGCGCCGTCGTCTGCAGCTCGGACCCGTACGTCGTCACCGACGCCGACGTGGCGGCGGGCGAGCGCCCCAACACCGCGACCGCCTCGGCGCTCAGCCCTCGCGGGGGGCCACGGGTGACCAGCGCGCCGACCGGCACCACGACCGTCACCGACCCCCGACCGGCGCTGCAGCTGGCGCTCGCGGGCGTCGTCACGCCGGCCGCCCGTCAGGGCGCCGCCGCACCGGGGGACACGGTGCGCTGGCGGTACACGGTCAGCAACCCCGGGAACGTGGCCGTCACCGGGCTGGCCGTCGACGACCCGGAGGGCGGCGCCGTCACCTGCTCCGCGACCGTCCTGCAGCCGGGCGGCTCCACC
Source organism: Blastococcus sp. CPCC 205250 (assembly GCF_019799925.1). GTDB lineage: Bacteria > Actinomycetota > Actinomycetes > Mycobacteriales > Geodermatophilaceae > Trujillonella. The sequence continues at coordinate 556,457 of NZ_JABGCG010000002.1, forward strand.
ACCTGCGCCGGCACGTCGACCGTGCAGGTGACCGAGACCCAGCTGTTCGCCGGCGGACCGGCCAACGAGGCGGTCGCGACGGGGACCCCCGTGCTCGGCGGTGGCACGGTCACCTCACCCGTCGCGGCGGCCGTCGTCGCCCTGGCCCCGCCCCGCGCGGAGCTGGCCCTGCACGTCACCTTCGACGACCTCACGGCCCCGGACCGTGCCGCCGCCCCGCGCTGGGGCGACGTGCTGCGCGCCCGGTACACCCTGGTCAACACCGGGAACGTGACGCTCGGCCCGGTCGGGGTGTCCGATGCGGTCTTCGGCAGCATCGTCTGCGCGTCGACCGAGCTCGCGCCCGGAGCGACGACGACCTGTGTGTCCACCGACCCGTACCCGGTCGGGGACGCGGACCTGGCCGCGGGACTGCTCGCCAGCCGGGCGGAGGCCACCGGCGCACCGCCGGCCGCGTGGGGCGCTCCGGTGGTGACGGTCGCGGCCGGCCACAGCGTCCCGGTGCGGGCGGCGGCACCCGGCCCGGGGCCGGCCGGCCACCCGGCGGCGTCGGGCTCCGGGACGCCCCCGGCCGGAGGCCGGCCCGCGCTGGCCCGCACGGGTGTCGACCTCGTCGACCGGCTGTCGCTGGCGGGCGTGCTGCTGGGGGCCGGCGCCGCAGCGCTGTGGGTGGGCCGTCGCCGCGTTTCCTCGGCGCGATGAGGAGCCGCGTTTCCTCGGCGCGGTGAGGAGCGGGCTCAGGCCGGCGCGGGGGTGATGAGCAGGTTGCCGTGCGGGTCGACGGTCGCGGCGAACCCCGGGTGCACCGGCACGGTGGACCCGAACTCCTCGATGATCGCCGGTCCGGTGACCACGTCGCCCGGCGCGAGCCGCGGCCGGTCGTAGGTGGGCGTGTCCACCCAGTCGTCGAAGAACACCCGCCGGGAGCCCGTGACGGCCCGGTCCGTCCCGCCCTCGCCGGGCGGCAGCTCGACCAGGTCGGGACGGCGGATCGGCCCGATCCCGCTCACCCGCAGGTTGACCCACTCGACGGCCTGCCGGGGGTCGGTCGCGAAGTCGTAGCCGTACAGCTGGCGGTGCGCGGCGTGGAAGGCCTGTGCCACGTCCTCGGCGGCGTCCGCGTCGAGATCCCCGTCGGCCACCGGGACGCGCACCTCGAACGCCTGCCCGACGTAGCGCAGGTCCGCCGTCCGCTGCATGCGCTGCTCGTCGCGGCCGAAGCCCTCGCCGTCCAGCGCGTCCCGCGCCTTCGCCTCCAGCCCGGCGTAGACCGACGCCACCCGCGCCAGGTCCAGGTCGGCGTGCCGGCTGACCACGGTCTGCACGTAGTCGTTGCGGACGTCGACGGTGAGCAGGCCGAACGCGCTGACGTTGCCCGGATTCGGCGGCACCAGCGTGCGGGGCAGGCCGAGGACGTCCATCAGCCGGCAGGCCAGCAGCGAGCCGGAGCCGCCGAAGGTGGTGAGGGTGAAGTCGCGGACGTCCAGGCCGCGGGCGACGGTGACCTGGCGCAGCGCGTTGGCCTGGTTCCACGCCGAGATCTCGAGGATGCCGGTCGCCGTGCGCTCCAGCGAGAGGTCGAGGTCCTCGCCGAGCGCCGTCAGCCCGGCGCGGGCGGCCTCGACCGACAGCGGGATCTCCCCGCCGAGCAGGTGCGGGGGGATCCGGCCGAGCACGACGTGGGCGTCGGTCACGGTGGGCCGGTCGCCGCCGGAGGGGTAGCACATGGGGCCGGGGTCGGCGCCGGCCGACTGCGGGCCGACCTTGAGCGTGCCCTCCGGTGACAGCCAGGCGATCGAGCCGCCGCCGGCGCCGACGGTGACGACGTCGATCATCGGGATCTTGGACGGGTAGGCGCCGACGGAGCCCTCGGTGGTGAGCGTGGGCTCGCCGTCGACGACGACGGTGACGTCGGTCGAGGTGCCGCCGCCGTCGCAGGTCAGCACCCGGTCGAAGCCGGCGGCCCCGGCGATCAGGGCGGCGCCGAGCGCCCCGGCGGCCGGGCCGGAGAGCATCGTGGTGATCGGCTGGTGCACGACCTCCTCGGCCGACAGCACGCCGCCGTTGCTCTTCATCACGTAGAAGGGGACGCCCGGGGCGATCTCGTCCAGCCGGGTGCGGATGTTGGTGACGTAGGCGCCGACCCGCGGCTTGACCGCCGCGTCGACCAGCGTGGTCACCGAGCGCTCGTACTCGCGGTACTCGCGCAGCACCTCGCTGGACAGCGACACCACCCCACCGGGCAGCTCCTCCCGCAGCACCTCGAGCATCGCCCGCTCGTGCGCGTCGTCGGCGTAGGCGTGCAGGAAGCAGACGCCGACGGTGGTGATGCCGGCGTCGCGGAAGAAGCGGGCGGCGGCCACGGCGTCGTCGCGGTCGAAGGGCCGCACCTCGGTGCCGGTGACGTCCAGGCGGCCGCGGACGGTGCGCACGAGGTCGGCGGGGACGATCCGCGGCGGCTTGACCCAGAAGTAGCTGTTGCCGTAGCCGTCGGGCACCGACTGGCGGGCGATCTCCAGCACCGACTCGTAGCCCTCGGTGGTGATGAAGCCGATCCGGTCGATCTTGCCCTCGAGCAGCTGGTTCGTGGCGACCGTCGTCCCGTGGCTGACCGCCGTGACCGACTCCCCGGTCAGGCCCATCAGGTCCAGCACCTTGCGGACGCCGGCGAGGAACCCCTCGGCCGGGTCGGCGGGGGTGGACGGCGTCTTGGTGGTCGCCGTCCGGCCGGTCTCCTCGTCCACGGCGACGACGTCGGTGAACGTCCCGCCGGTGTCGATGCCGATGCGGATCCGGCGCGCGGCGGCGGGAGCGCTCATGACCGATACCTTAGAGCTGAGAAATCCTCCCGGGGAAGCGTGCGGCGCGAACCGGCTGGTCCGCTGCAAGTCCGGCGCAAGTACCCGGTCCGAGGCTGGGCGCCGACACCCCGTCGTCCGCCCCGGAGGTCCCCGATGCCCGCCGCCGCCACCACCGACGCCACGTTCGCCGAGGACGTCCTGCGGAGCCCGCTGCCGGTCCTGGTCGACTTCAGCGCGTCGTGGTGCGCCCCGTGCCGGGTGCTCGCGCCCACGATCGACCGGCTGGCCGACGGCCAGGCCGGCCGGCTGCGCGTCCTCGTGCTCGACGTGGACGCCAATCCCGGGACGACCCGGCGGTACCAGGTCATGGGCATGCCGACGATGGGCCTGTTCGTCGGGGGCGAGCTCGTCGAGACGCTGGTCGGCGGCCGGCCCGGCTGGGCGATCATGGAGGCGCTGGCGCCGCACCTGCCGGTCCCCGCCTGACCGGAGGGCGCTCCTCGGCTCAGGCGTACTCGACGGCCTTGAGCCGGACGCCGCGATGGGCCGCCAGCCGCTCCGCCTGCTCCTCGACCGCGCGCCGCAGCGCCGCCGTCGCCGGGGCCCACGGCTCCACGGCGACGGTCAGCGACGACCCGGCCTTGCGCGGCCGCCACAGGCCGGCCAGGGCGCCGCCGGACAGCACGGCGCCGGGGCGGCCCAGCACCGGCCACACCGCCTTGCGCCGCGCCGCGTCGGGCACGAGCAGCTCCCGGTCGCGCGCCTGGAGGAACAGGTCGAACGGCCCGAGCAGGCGGGTCACCGCCGGCGGGTCCGCGGCGAGGAGTCCGGGGTCCAGCGTCCAGCGGCGCTCGCCGTCGACGTCCACCTCGACGGCGTCGGCCGGCCAGCGCTCCCTGACGTCCTTGACCGGCGCGTCCAGGTAGCCGGCGACGTGCTGCGGCGTGGCCGGCCCGAGCAGGCGCAGGTACGCGCGGACGACGTCGAACCGCTCGGGCACCGACTCCGCCGGTGCCAGCCCGGGCACGGGCCGCAGCACCGGTGGCGAGGTGCCCGGCTCGAGCTCCAGACCGGCCCGCAGCGCGGCCAGCCGGAACGTCTGCTCGTGCGGGTGGATCGCGTCGCACGGGCGGCAGTGGCGCAGGTAGGGCTCGTCCAGCACGGTCGAGAGCCGGCCGGACATCTCGCCCTTGACCATGGCCTCGGCCACGATCGAGCGCATCGCGGCGGCCACGGTGTCCAGCGCGGTCAGCACCGGGATGCCGGCGGCCTTGAGCGGCCGGGCCGCGTCGAACACCCGCTTGGCGGCGTCGGCCTCGGAGAACGGCGCCGTCGCGGCGGCGACGACGGGCAGGTCGGCCCGCCGGTGGAGGTGTGGCGCGCCCCGGATGGTCCACACGGTGGCCAGCGCGGCGGGCTCCGGGGTCACCCCGCGCAGGGCGAGGGCCCAGAGCCCGCCGTCGGGCCCGGTGTCCTGGACGCCGATGTCCAGGACGGCGGTGTCGTCGACGGTGCCGGCGTCGCGGTCGAGCTGCTGCGCCCGGACGCGGGCCCCGAGCACCTGGGCGGCCGTGGCGGGAGGCGTCATGCCGCCGACCGTAGGGCCCGGTGGTGCCGGATCGGGGCCGCGGTCAGCCGCCGTGCGCGGCGATCGACAGCTCCTCCCACTCCCGCCAGGTGGCCAGCCGCCGCTCGTACTCCTTGGTCGCCATGCCCAGCGGCGCCTTGCCGAAGAACACCCGCAGCGGCGGCTCCTCGGCGTCGACCAGCTGCAGGACGGCGGCGGCCGTGGCCGCCGGGTCGCCCGCCGACTGCGCCGCCTTCGCGCGGTTCGCCTGCACCTTCGCCCGGTACTCGTCGTAGGCCGGGTCGGGCTCCGCGTGCTTGGCCGACGAGCCCGACCAGTCGGTGGAGTAGCCCGCGGGCTCGATGATCGTCACCTTGATGCCGAACTGGGCGACCTCGAGGGCCATCGCCTGGCTGAACGCCTCCAGCGCCCACTTCGAGGCGTTGTAGATGCCGACGTTGGGCAGCGCGACGATGCCGCCGACCGAGCTCACCTGCAGCACGTGGCCCGACCCCTGCGCCCGCATGATCGGCAGCGCGGCCTGGGTGATCCACAGCGCGCCGAAGAGGTTGACGTCGAACTGCGCCCGGGCCTCGGCCTCGCTGACCTCCTCGACCATCCCGAACTGCCCGTAGCCGGCGTTGTTGACCACGACGTCGAGCCGGCCGAACACCTCGTGTGCCCGCTGGACGGCGGCGACGCCGGCCTCCCGGTCGGCGACGTCGAGCTCCAGGGGCAGGACGGCGTCCCCGAAGCGCTGCACGAGGTCGTCGAGGGTGGCGGTGTCGCGGGCGGTGGCCGCGACGCGGTCGCCGCGCTCGAGGGCGGCGACGGCCCACTCGCGGCCGAAGCCGCGGGACGCACCGGTGATGAACCAGGTCTTCGACATGGACCCTATCTACTCCCCGCCTGCGGACCGCCTCCCCCCGGCCCCTCCTCCCTACGCTGGACCGGTGCCCGGCCTCGAGGTCGCCTTCCGCCCGCTGGAGCGTGCCGACCTGCCGCTGCTGGCCCGCTGGCTCGCCGAGCCGCTGGTCGCCCGCTGGTGGGCGCACGACCCCTCGCCGGAGGCGGTCGAGGCCGACTTCGGCCCGGTGCTGGCCGGCGACGACCCCACCGAGGTGGCGCTGGCCTGCACCGGGGGCCGGCCGTTCGGGCTGCTGCAGCGCTACACGTTCGCCGACAACCCGGAGTACGTCGCCGAGTTCGCGCCCGTGTACCCCGTGCCGGAGGGGGCGCTGAGCATCGACTACCTGATCGGCGAGCCCTCGATGCGCGGCCGGGGCGCCGGCGCGGCCGCCATCGCGGCGTTCGTCGCCGAGGGCTGGGCGCGGTACCCGGCCGCGCGCGACGTCGTCGTCCCGGTGGCCGCCGGCAACGTCGCCTCGTGGCGGGCCCTGGAACGGGCCGGCTTCACCCGCGTCGCGGAGGGTCCGCTGACGCCGGACAACCCGCTGGACCCGCCGGACCACGTGGTCTACCGGATCTCGCGATGACTTCCGGCCGGGTCCCGGGTCTCCACTGACGCCGCCCGCACCGTGCGGGCGCGGAGGGAGAACCGTGCGACCGCTGGTGGTCACGATGTTCACGAGCCTGGACGGCGTGGTGCAGGCCCCGGGCGGGCCCGACGAGGACGTCTCGGGCGGGTTCCGGTACGGCGGGTGGGTCGTGCCGCACTTCGACGAGGTCCTCGGCGGGCAGATGGACGCCTGGTTCGCCCCGGCGGGTGCGTTCCTCGTCGGCCGGGGCACCTACGAGGTCTTCGCCCAGGCCTGGCCGCAGGCGCCCGCGGACGACCCGGTCTCCGCGGCGCTCAACGGCCTGCCCAAGCACGTCGCCTCACGCACGCTGCGGGGCCCGCTGGAGTGGGCGCACTCGATCCTGCTGGACGGCGACGTGCCCGCGGCGGTGCGGCGGCTCAAGGAGGACGGCGAGGGCGAGCTGCAGGTGCACGGCAGCCCGGGCCTTGTGCAGACCCTCCTGGCCGAGGACCTGGTCGACGAGCTCCGCATCATCGTCTTCCCGGTCGTCCTCGGGGAGGGCAAGCGGCTGTTCGGGGACGGCGTGCGGCCCGGCGGCTGGCGGCTGACCTGGTCGTCGGCCACGCCCGCGGGCGCCCTGCTCACCACCTGGACGCGCGCGGGCGAGGTGCAGACCGGCGCGATCGGCCCGGAGTACGACTGACGTCAGCCGGGCGCCAGGACGCCGACGGGCGCGGTCAGGCGGGCACGCCGACGGGGGCGGCCACCGGCACGAGCGCCTCGGCCGGACCGGGGCGGCCGAAGAACCAGCCCTGGCCGAGGTCCACGCCCAGGGCGAGGAGGGTGCCGGCGTCGTCCGCCGTCTCCACCCCCTCGGCCACGAGCGTGGCACCGCAGCCGTGGCCGAAGGTGACCAGCGAGCCGACCAGGGCGCGCAGCACCGGGTCGCCGCCCACCCCGGCGACGATGCTGCGGTCGAGCTTCAGCACGTCGGGCGAGGTCAGCAGGATGTGCCGCAGCGAGGAGAAGCCGGCCCCGACGTCGTCGATGGCCAGCCGCAGCCCGGCCGCGCGGAAGGGCAGCAGCACCGACGTGAGGGCGTCGTAGTCCTCCACCGGGTCGTGCTCGGAGAGCTCCAGCAGGACGCGGGGGAGCGGCAGGGTGGCCAGCAGGTCGGCGAACGGCCGGGTCAGCAGGGTGGCGGGGGAGACGTTCATCGCGACGTAGCCGCCGACCCGGTCCAGGTGCGCGGCCGCCCCCTGCAGGGCGAGGACCTCGAGGTCGTGCCCGCGGCCCACGCTGTGCGCCTCGGCGAAGACGACGTCCGGGGCCTTGGCCCAGTCGGCGGGGAACCGGCTGAGCGCCTCGGCACCCACCCGGGCACCGGTGGCCAGGTCGACGATCGGCTGGAGCAGGACGGTCGGGCCGCCGCCGGCCACGACCGGGTCGAGGCGGGCGTCGATGGCGCTGCGCCGCTCCTGGTCGCGCACCTCCGGCTCGACGATGACCGCCGCGGCCCCGGCGAGGACGTCCATGAGCGCGCGGTCGCGCTTGCCGAGCTCGGGGTCGGAGGTGAAGCCGAAGGCGCAGAAGGTGCCGTACAGGCTGCCGTCGCTGAGGCGGACCGGCGCGGAGACGTAACTGCGGATGCGGGGGATGCGCGCCGAGGGCAGGGACATCGCGAGCGGGAACCGCGTCACGTCCGGGATCACCGCGGGCAGCCGGCCGTCGAGGATCGCCTGGCAGAACGAGGTCTCCTGCGCCACCGTCGCGCCCTCGTGCACCAGCACGGAGGCCGGCGTGGAGGCCTCGACCACCTCCAGGTGCTGCGTGGTCCCGTCCAACCGGCTGAGGAAGGCGACGCTCATCCCGAGCGAGCTGCGGGCCGTGCCCAGCAGATCGGCGATCTGCTGGTCGGCGGCGGAGCGCTGTCGGCGCACGGGGAGCCCCTTCCGGAGGTGTCGCCTCTCCATCGGCATCCGTGGTGCACGACTGAACGGCATCACCCGGAGGGACCACTGACCCGGGCGACCCACCGGAGGGCCCGCGCCGTCCGGCCCCACGACAGCGGCACGGCGTCGGGGACGGGCGAGGAGTAGCTCACACCGCGTCGCCCGTCGGGGTCGACGGCCGACGCGGAGCCGCTCCGGCCCGTATCTTCGGTTGCGCCCGGCAACCACGTGAACGGGCGACGAGGAACAGAGGACCCCCACCCGTGAGCCCGGACCCCGCGCCGCCGCGCGCCCGCTACCAGGTGACCTATGCGGTCATCGCCGTGGGCGTCATCTCGTTCGTCCTGCTCCAGTCGATGGTCAACCCGGTGCTGACCACCCTCCAGCGCGAGCTCGACACGACGCAGGCCGACGTGGCGTGGGTGCTCACCGCCAACTTCCTGTCCGCGGCCGTGTGCACGCCGATCCTGGGCCGGCTCGGCGACATGGTGGGCAAGAAGCGGGTCTTCGTGGGCGCCCTGACCGCGCTCGCCGTCGGCAGCCTGATCGCCGCGCTCGCCACGTCGCTGCCGGTGATGATCGTCGCGCGCGTCGTCCAGGGGGCCGGTGGCGGCGTCCTGCCGCTGGCCTTCGGCATCATCCGCGACGAGTTCCCGCCCTCCCGGGTGCCCGGTGCGGTCGGCACGATCTCCTCGCTCATGGCGGTCGGCGGCGCGATCGGCACGGTCGTCGCGGGCCCCATCGTCGACGGGCTGGGCTACCACTGGCTGTTCTGGCTGCCGATGATCGTGGTGTCGCTGGCCGCCGTGGGCGCCCACCTGGTCATCCCCGAGTCCCGGTCGCGCACCGGCGGGTCGATCAACCTCGTGGCGGCCCTGCTGCTCTCCGGGTGGCTGGTCTGCCTGCTGCTGTCGGTCACCCAGGCGCCCAAGTGGGGCTGGGGGTCGCCCGTGGTGGTCGCGATGCTGGCCGGCGGCGCCGTGCTGCTCGTCGCGTGGGTCACCCTGGAGTCCCGCGCCCGCCAGCCGCTGATCGACATGCGGATGATGCGGATCCGCGGCGTGTGGACGGCGAACCTGGTCGGCCTGCTGTTCGGCGCGGCCATGTACGCCGGCTTCGCGTTCATCCCGCAGTTCCTGCAGACGCCGGAGGTCAGCGGGTACGGCCTCGGCGCGTCGATCACCGTGTCGGGGCTCGTGCTGCTCCCCCAGGCCGCGGCCTCGTTCCTCACCGGGCTGGCCTCGGGCCGGCTGGTGGCGCGGTTCGGGTCCAAGGCCGTCCTCATCGCCGGCGGCGTCTTCGGCAGCTCCGGGTTCGGCCTGCTCGCCGTGGCCAACGGCTCCCTCGTGGAGGTCGCGCTGATCGGCATGCTCGTGGGCGTCGGCTTCGGCCTGGCGTTCTCGGCGATGGCCAACCTCGTCGTCGCCGCGGTCCCGTCGTCGCAGACCGGCGTGGCCAGCGGCATGAACGCCAACATCCGCACCATCGGCGGCGCGATCGGCACCGCCCTGCTGGCCAGCGTGGTGACGGCCGACCTGCAACGGGCCACGGGGCTGCCCGCCGAGTCCAGCTACACGACGGCGTTCCTGCTGGCCGCCGGCGGCCTGCTGCTCGCCGCGCTGGCCGGCCTGCTCGTGCCGGCCGTGCGGCGCGACCCGCGCACGTCCGAGGAGCCCGAGGCGCCGCTGCGCCACCCCCAGGCCGGCGTCGTCCCGGCCGCCACGCTCGTCGGCGACGGCCGGGAGTAGAGCCCGGCCGGGAGCAGCGCCCGGTTCAGCCCTCGAGCAGGCCGGCCTCGTGCGCCAGGATCGCCGCCTGCGTGCGGTTGGCCAGGTCCAGCTTGGCCAGCAGCCGGCTCACGTAGGTCTTCACCGTCGCCTCGCTGACGAACAGCACGCGGGCCAGGTCGGCGTTGGAGCCGCCGCCGCCCAGCAGCACGAGCACCTCGCGCTCGCGGTCGGAGAGCTCGGCGACCCGGCGCAGCGCCTCGATCCGGCGCGGTGCCGCGCGGCGCTCGACGTAGGAGTCGATGAGCGTGGCGGTCACGGCGGGGGACAGCGACGCCGTCCCGTCGGCCACGGCCCGCACCGCGGCGGCGATCTGCCGCGGCGGGGTGTCCTTGAGCAGGAAGCCGGCCGCCCCGGCGGCCAGCGCCGCGTAGACGTACTCGTCGAGGTGGAACGTGGTGAGGACGGCGACCTGCGGCGGGTCGGGCAGCGCCAGGATCTGCCGGGTGGCCTCCAGCCCGTCGAGCACCGGCATGCGGATGTCGGTGAGGACGACGTCGGGCCGCAGCTCGCGGGCCGCCCGCACGCCCGCCGCGCCGTCCCCGGCCTCGCCGACCACCGCGAAACCGCCGCTGGCCTCCAGCACGGTGCGCAGGCCGAAGCGGACGAGCTCCTCGTCGTCGACCAGCAGGACCCTGATCACGTGACCGCCGAACACCTCGCCGTTCGGGCCGCTCATGCCGGCAGCACCGCCTCCACCGCGAAGCCGCCGTCCAGGCGGGGGGCGGCGTCGAGCCGGCCGTCGAGGGTACGCACCCGCTCAGCCAACCCCACCAGGCCGTAGCCGCCCGAGGGGGCGTCGGTCGCCGGCTCCCGCGCCGGCCCGTTGACCACCCGCACCGCCAGCTCCTCCGGCCGCCGCTCCAGCTCCACGCACACCCGCGCGCCGGGCGCGTGCTTGGCCACGTTGGTGAGCGCCTCCTGGACGATCCGGTAGGCGGCCCGGCCCACCGACGGGTCGACGGCGAGCTGCTCCGGAGCCCGCAGCTCGACCTCCATCCCGGCCGCCCGGCTCTCCGCGACCAGCCCCTCGAGGCTCTCCAGGCCCGGCTGCGGCGCCAGGGGTGCGCCCTCGTCCGCGCGCAGCACGCCGACCATCTGGCGCAGCTCCTCCAGCGCCTGCCGGCCGGCGGCCTGCACGTGCGCGGCCAGCTGCTCCACCCGCTCGCGGTCGGCGGCGGCGACCTCGATGGCGCCGGCCTGCAGCACCATGAGGCTCACCCGGTGCCCGACCGCGTCGTGCATCTCGCGCGCGATGCGGGTGCGCTCGGTCAGCACGGCCTCGCGGGCCATCAGCTCGCGCTCCCCCTCCGCCCGCTCGGCGCGTTCGCGCAGGGCCGCGAGCAGCTGGGCGCGGGTGCGCTGCCAGATGCCGAGCGCGGCCGGGAGCACCAGGGCGACGGCCACGCCGCCGACGGCGCCGACCGCCTCGTTCACGGTGCCGACCGTCCAGGGCTGGGCCAGCGCGACGGCGCCGAGCACCGCAGCCGTGATGCGGACCGGCCACCGGCCGTCGTAGCGGCCCACGGCGTAGGCGGTGAGCAGCATGCCGATGGTCAGCGCCGGCACCAGCGCGCCGAGGACGGCGCTGACCAGGAACGGCGCGAGCGGCACCGACCGGCGGAACACCAGCAGGGTCAGCACGAGCAGGACGCCGCCGGTCACGAGGACGGCGTCCGGCGCCAGGCGGGCCTCCGGGCTCACCACGCCGATGACGACCGTGCCGGTGCTGACCAGCGCCAGCAGGGCCTCGAACCAGATGCTGCGCGTGCGGAGGCCGGGCCAGACGCGGTCCCGGAGCCTCATGCCGCGAGCGTATTTCCGCGGGCGGCGTCCGCGGGTCGGCCGGTCGTCGCTCCCGGGGTCATCTTTCGGATGACGCGCCGGCGACCTCCGGAGGTGCGAAGTCGCTGCTCGCGGCCGACGCGGGAGGCGGGGTCCGGCGAGCAGATTCGTCCCCGACGCCAGCACACCCCCCTCGGAGGCAACGATGATCACCGTCAGCGGACTGACGAAGCAGTACGGCGACCGGACCGTCGTCGACGACGTGTCCTTCACCCTGGAGCCCGGCACCGTCACCGGCTTCCTGGGCCCCAACGGCGCCGGCAAGAGCACGACGATGCGGATGATGACCGGCCTGGTGCCGGCGACGTCGGGCACCGCCCTGGTCGACGGCCGGCCCTACGCGGAGCTGCCCAACCCCGGCGCCGTCGTCGGCACCCTGCTCGACGCCTCCGCCGTCCACCCCGGCCGGACCGGCCGGGCGCACCTGCGGCTGATGGCCGCGGCGGCGGGCGTGCCGGCGTCGCGCGCCGACGAGGTGCTCGCGCTCGTCGGGCTGGCGGACGCCGCCCGGCGCCGGATCGGCGGCTACTCCCTCGGCATGCGGCAGCGGCTCGGCATCGCCGGTGCGCTGCTGACCGACCCGCCGGTGCTGGTCTTCGACGAGCCGGCCAACGGGCTGGACCCCGAGGGCATCCGCTGGATGCGCGACCTGCTCCGCGGCCACGCCGCCCGCGGCGGCACCGTGCTGCTGTCCAGCCACCTGCTCGGCGAGGTCGAGCACACGGTCGACCGGCTGCTGGTGATCGGCCAGGGCCGCATCGTGGCCGACGGCTCGGTCGCCTCCCTGCTCGGCGCGGAGGGGACGACGGTGCGCGCCGCCGAACCGGCCGCCCTCGCCGCCGCCCTGCAGGCCGCCGGGTTCACCGTGCAGCGCGGGGACGACGGCGCGCTCGTCGTCCCCGGTGCCGACCCGGCCGCGGTGGGCGCCGTCGCCGCCGCCGGGGGCCATGCGCTGGTCGACCTGCGGCCGGTGTCGCGCGACCTCGAGGACCTCTTCTTCTCCCTCACCGCCTGATCCCCTCCCGATCCCCTCCCGCCACCGCCCCCCTCGACCCACCGGAGCCCGCCATGAACGCCACGACCACCACCACCACGACCGCCACCACCGCCAGCACCCGGGAGCACGCCGTGACCACCGCCGTCCCCGCCCGCCCCGCCGTCCGTCCGGGGGCCGCGTCCCCGGCCGCCCTCGTCGCCCTCGAGGTGCGCAAGTCCCTGTCCACCCGCTCGGGCAAGGCCCTGGCCGGGGTGTCGGTGCTGCTCGCGCCGGCGGCCGGCGTCATCGCCTCGGCCGCCAGCGAGGAGCCGCTGGGCTCGGTGACCGGCCCGATCGGCACGATGGCCATGCTGACCGCGCTGGTCCTCATGTCGCTGGGCGTGCTGTCCACCGCGGGCGAGTGGACCCACCGGACGGTGCAGACGACCTTCCTGCTCAGCCCGCGCCGCGGCCGGGTGCTGGCCGCCAAGGCGGTCGCGGTCGCCCTGCTGGGCGCGGCGTTCGCGGCGCTGTCCACGGCGCTCACCGCCGGCGTCATCGCGCTCATGGAGGACGGCGTCTCCTGGGACGGCGCCGGCCGGGCCGTGGCGACGGCGATCGCCTCGGGTGCGGCGTTCGCGGTGACCGGTGCCGGGGTCGGCGCCGCGCTGACCAACACGCCCGCCGCCCTCACCGGGCTGTACCTGGTGATCCTCGGCGTGCTGCCGGTGGTGCGGACCTTCAAGCCGGAGGTCGGCTCGCGGCTGGACCCCGCGGAGGCCGTGCTGGCGCTGGCGCAGGGCGACGCGATCGGCCGGTCGGTGCTCATCCTGGCCGGCTGGACCGTCGTCGCCCTGGTCGCCGGAGCGGTCGTCACGCGCCGCCGCGCCGTCGCCTGACCGGTCGCTCACACGCACCTGCGCACCTCTCCCGCACGGGGGAGGTGCGCAGGTGCGTGTGCGTGTGCGGCGTCTCGGACCACCGGTGGTGGCCCGAGACGTCAACCGGTCCGGGAGGGTGGGCCGGCCCGGAAGTCGGCGTCCGGGTGGGTGTCGGAGACCAGACCGACGACGTTGCCGAACGGGTCGACGACGGCCACGCTGACCACCGGCCCGTGGGGCGTGCGCGGTATCCACTCCTTGGCGCCCATGGACGTCAGCTTCGCCAGGACGGCGTCGAGGTCGTCGACGGTCCAGTTCCCGACCGCACCGCCCGGCTCCATCGCCGCGCCGGGCGGAGCTGCGGCGCTGGTGGCGATCGCCAGCCGGGTCCCCTCGTCGACGGCGAACGCGGCGTAGCCCAGCCGCCCCCCGGGACCGGGCCGGGTGAAGACCGGCCCGGTGCCCAGGAGCTCGGTGTACCAGTCGGCGGCCGCGGCCACGTCGTCGGCCCAGTAGGTGATCGACGCGACGCCGCGCAGGGTCACGTCCACGACGAGGGCTCCTCCTCCGCCGGCACCGGCTCCGGGTCCCCCGGCTTCCAGTCCGGAGCCGTCCAACGGTGGAACACCCGGGCCACCGAGTCGCGCGGGCTCTGCCACGTCTCCGGGTCGTACGGGCTGACGTACGGAGCGAGTGCCGCCATGACCTTGCCGAAGGCCGGCCGCATCGACTCGTGGTTCTCCCGGACCACCGCGGCCGTGGCCCGGTCCTGCTCCAGGAGGTGCACGAAGACGTCCTCCATCGAGTACAGCCAGCGGCCGGTCACGCCGGTCTGCCGTGGCAGGTCGCCGGCATCGGACTCGGCGAATACCCGGGCGATGTCGGCCTCGCTGCCCGGCCTCATCCGCTGGACGATCACGGTCATCTCCCGGTCGGCGGAGACCTCGCCCTCGGGCACCCAGCCGTAGAACTGCTTGGCCACGGAGTGCGACGGGTTCTGCCAGTAGCTCGGGTAGGGCGTCACGTACGGGGCGATGGCCTCCGCGATCGCCTGGAACGCCGGCAGACCGCGGCGCTGCCCCGAGATCTCCGGGTCCTGCTTGCGCTCGATGACGTGCAGGTACAGGCCCTGGTACGACAGCAGGACCCGCCCGACGACGCCGAGGTCCTGTGGTCGCGTGGTCCGGTCGTAGTAGGCGAAGACCGGTCCCACCCTGTCCTCGCTGCCGGGGGCCATCCGGCAGACGATGACGTTGCGGAACGGGCGCCACGTGCCCGAGGCCCAACTCGGGGGCGACGAGGACGTGTTCGAGAACTCGACCGTGTCGTTCGCCCAGGGCGCTTCGGTGGACGTGGTCGAGGCGCCGGCAGCGGGATCGGCCGAGGCGGTGGCCGGAGAGGTGGTCGTGCTCACGGGGTGCCTCCTGGGGTGGGTGCAGGTGTGGGGGTGAAGCGCAGCGGGAGTTCGAGCAGGCCGCGGAAGGCCGAGGCCGCCGGTAGCCACTGCAGCTCCTCGACGGGGACGTCGAGCTGCAGGTCGGGCAGGCGGACGAGGATCCGGCGCAGCGCCGTCGTCGCCTCGAGCCGCGCCAGGGCGGTGCCGAGGCAGTAGTGGATGCCGTGCCCGAAGGCCATGTGCGGGGTGTCCCCGCGCCGGAGCCGGAGGTCGTCGGGGTCCCCCGTCAGCTCCGGGTCGTGGTTGGCCGAGCTGAGCACGACCGTGACGATGGAGCCCGCCGGGACGGGGACGCCGCCGATCTCGAGGTCCTCGGTGGCGAACCGGAAGCTCGACACCGGGACCGAGCCGTCGAAGCGCAGCAGCTCCTCGACGGCGTCGGGCAGCAGCGCGGGGTCGGCGCGCAGCTCCGCCAGTTCCGCGGGGTGGGTCAGCAGCGCCACCACGGCGTTGCCCAGGAAGTCGGAGGTCGTCTGGTAGCCGGCGAACAGCAGGAGGAAGCACGTGGAGACCAGCTCGGCCTCCGACAGGCGGCCGTCCCCGTCGTGCGAGGCGATCAGCGCACTCACCAGGTCCTCGCCGGGCTCGCGGCGCTTGGCCGCGACCAGTCCGGTGAAGTAGGCGTGCAGGCGCTCCTGGGCCTGGCCGATCGCGGCCCGGTCCTCCTGGGGACTGCGCCCGCCGGTGCCGACGGTCCGGATGACCTGGGTGCCGGCCAGGATCTCCTCGTGGTCCTCCTCGGGGATCCCGAGCAGGCTCCCGATCACCGAGAGGGGCAGCCGCAGCGCGAAGTCGTCGACGAACGTGGTGCGGCCGTGCGGCGCCATCCGGTCCAGCAGCCGTTCGACGATCTCCTCGACCTGAGGGCGCATCGCCTCGATCCGCCGGGGGGTGAAGGCCTGCGTCACCAGCCGGCGCAGCCGGGTGTGCTCCGGGGGGTCGGAGTTGAGCATGTTGGTGTTGATCTGGCGGGCCTTCTCCCCGAACACCTGCAGGTAGGTGTCGCCGGCCCGGTACAGGTCCTTGGACAGCCGCGGGTCGGACAGGGCCTGGCGGGCGTCCGCGTAGCGGGTGACGAGGTAGGAGTCGAAGCGCGGCGTCCGCACGCGCGCGACCGGCCGCTCGGCACGGAGCATCGCGTAGACGGGGTAGGGGTCGGCACGGAACTCCGGGGTGTAGATCTCGGCGCCCGGGAGGATGTCCTCGCTCGTCCCGGAGACTGCGGGTGCGGTCTGCGTCATGTCGTCTCCCTCAGGTGGGGCGGTCGGTGGTGTGGCGTCGGCGTCACTGCGCGAAGACCCCGGCCAGGTGGTCGAGGAGCGCGTCTCCGGTGACCGGGCGGCTGCGGAAGCCGACGTGACCGTCGGGACGGACCAGGTAGGCCGCCGTCGGGGCGCCCGCGACGCCGTAGGCGACCGCGAAGGTGCGGTCGGCGTCGCGGACGACCGGCAGGTCGACCAGCAGGGGCACCCGGACGCCCGGGGCGGCGACCAGGTAGGCGTCGACCTCGCCGCGGCCCTGCTGACGCACCGCCACGGCCAGCTTCTCCAGGTCGAGCAGTTGCTCCTCTGAGGCGCCGGCGTCGGCGGAGAGCAGCAGCGTCGAGCGCGGGCCGCGGGTGAGGTCGAACAGGCGCAGCGGGTGGGCGACGCCGAAGCGCCGCAGGCCGTGCACGTCCGGCGCCCGGTGCCCGGGCTCCGGCCCGGCCGGGAAGGCCGTCCCGTCCTCCTCGCCGACGAGCGGGCTGCCGGCGTAGTTCATGGTCATCTGCATCTCGAGCAGGAACTGGGCCTTCTCGTCCTCCATGTCCATCTCGTCGGTGAACGCGATGGACACGGCCCGGTCGACGATCATCTTCCCGGCGGGACGCCGTTCGGCCTCGTAGCTGTCGAGCAGCCCGGGTGCGGCCAGCCCGCGGACGGCGAGGGCGAGCTTCCAGCCCAGGTTCCAGGCGTCCTGGATCCCGGTGTTCATGCCCTGCCCGCCCGCCGGCGGGTGCAGGTGCGCGGCGTCCCCGGCGACGAACACCCGCCCCTCCCGGTAGCGGTCGACGATGCCGTGCTTGATGCGGAAGATCGACGACCATCGCAGGTCGCTCGCCGTCGTCCCGGGCGGGCCCAGGTCGTCGATGGCGGCCTGCACGTCGGCCAGCGACGGCGGCTCGTACTCCTCCCAGAACCCGGCCGGCACCACGCCGGTGCCGACGGCCTCCTGCCACCGCTGCGGGGCCAGGGTCGCGATCCGGTAGCGGTTGCGGCCCTTGAGCGGGACGCACACGAGCATCCCGGTGAACTCGTCGTCCTCGATGCGCACGAAGCGCACGAGGTGACCGGCCGGCAGGTCCCAGTCCACGTCGACGTCCCCCAGCATGAACAGCTGCGGGAACATCGACAGCCCGCCCTCGAAGGTCAGCCCGAGCACCGAGCGGACGGCGCTGTGCGCCCCGTCGCAGCCGACCAGGTAGTGCGCACGGGTGGTCTCCACCTCGCCGGAGGCGTGCCGCAGCCGCGCGGTGACGCCCTCGTCGTCCTGGGTGAACCCGACCAGCTCGACCCCGCGCTCGACGGCCACGCCCTGGGCGGCCAGCCGGGCCCCGAGGATCCGCTCCGTGTCGTACTGCGGCAGGCCCAGGTGGGCGTAGGGCAGCTCGTCGAGGCCGGTCCAGTCGACCTGGTGGGTCTGCTCGCCGTTGACGAACACCGTCTGGCCGTGCAGCCAGATCCCGGCGTCCATCGCCTCCTTGACGACGCCCTGCTCCTCCCAGATCTCCATCGTCCGGCAGTGGATGCCGATGGCCTTGTCGGCCTGGGTCGACGCCTGCGGCCGCTTGTCCACGACGCGGACGGCGATGCCCCGGCGGGACAGCTCGATGGCGTGCGTCAGGCCGGCCGGTCCGGCGCCGACGACCAGCACCTCGGTCCCGCGACCGGGAACGGGCGGGGCCCCGCCGAGGTCGGCGGCGACCGGCAGCGGCGCCGGTGGCGCGACGTGCCCGTCGTCGGGCCTCTCCACGAACTCCCGCACGCTGGCGCTGGGCACCGTGCTCACGGGGGCCGGCGCCGTGGGGACGGCGTCGAGGGGGACCGGCTGCTGCGCGTCCTCGGGCACCGTGCCGGCCCCGGCGGCCACCGACGGCGGCACCGGCCGTGCGCGCAGCGCGAAGACCCTGCGGTCCTCGCCGCGTGCCAGCCACCGGCCCAGCGGCCCGCCTGCCCAGTTCGCCGGCTCCGCCGCCCAGTCGGTGAAGCGCTGCTCGGACTCCCACTCGGCGACGACGTGGTAGCGCCGCCCGTCGGGCTCGCGCAGCAGCTCCTCGCGCGCGTGGCCGGGAGCGCTGCGGGCCAGCTGGGCGGCGGCGAGGTAGGCGAGCTCGAAGGCCTCCTGCTCCCAGGGCTCGACGTCGACGGCGGAGTCGACGCGCACCCGCTCGACCTCGGCGTCCCCGCCGGGGGAGACCAGCTCCGGGAACTCCGCGCCGTCGTCGGACCGCTGGCGGATCTGGAGCACCTCACGACGGAACTCGACCGAGTGCCACCGGGCCAGCGGCGCGCCGGCCACCATGTGCACCGGGTCCTCGACCCACTGCACGAAGTCGTCCTCGGACGCCCACTCCGCGAAGATGTGGTAGCGCAGTCCGGCGGCGTCGCGCAGCAGCTCCTCGCGCACGTACCCGCGCGCGTCCCCGATCCGCTCGGTGACCGTCGTGTACGCGCGCTCGAAGGCCGCCTGCTCGCCCGGCTTGACGCTGGTGGAGAAGTCGATGCGCACCGGCCGGGACCGCTGCGCCTCCACCGTCGCCAGCACGGTGAACGTCGAGCGGGTGGCGTCGTCGCGCAGGTCCCGCAGCGCCTCGGTGAGCGTCTCCCGGACGGCGCTGCGCCCGAAGGCGTCCACCGAGGCCCGGTCGGTCCAGTCGCTGACGATGGCGAACCAGCGCGGGTCGCCCTCGTCGCGCATCAGCTCCTGGCGCACGTTGCCGGGCACCCGGCTGATCTCGGCGGCGGCCCGGTGCCAGGCCGTCTCGAACTCGGCTTCGCAGCCCTCCTTCGTGCGCATCCGCAGGAGGGTGCGCACGCCGGCCTCGTCCCCGGCGCTCATGCCGCCTCGCCCTCCGGTGCCCGGCGCAGCACCAGGCTGCTGTTGAACCCGCCGGAGCCGCGAGCGAGCACGACGACGGTGGAGAGCGGCTGGACGCGGGGCCGGCGCACCAGCTCCACGCCGGCGGGGACGTCGACCGGGTCGTCGAGGTGGGCGGTCCCGGGCACGATGCCGTCCCGCACGGCCAGCAACGCGGTCGCGACGTCCAGCGCCGAGCCGCCGGCCATCAGCCGCCCCGTGTAGGACGACGGGGCGCTCACGGGCACCGGCGTCGTCCGGCGACCGAACACCGCGCCGAGCGCCGCCAGCTCGAGCGCGTCCAGTCGCGGCGTCCCGGCGCCGTCGGCGACGACGAGGTCCACCTCGTCCGGGGCCACGCCGGCGTCGGCCAGCGAGAGCCGGATCGCCCGTGCGTACTGCGCGGGGTCCGGGGCCGGGTCCTCGTGGTGGTGGGCGTCGTGGGTGGCGCCGTAGCCGGCCACCTCGCCCCAGACCCGCCGCGCGCCCCGGGCCCGGGCCGCGGCCGGCTCCTCGAGCAGCAGGATCGCGCCGCCCTCGCCCACGACGTGCCCGGCGGCCCGCCGGGAGAACGGCGGCGCGGCGTCCTCCGGGCGGGTCGCGGTGGACAGCCGGCCGCTGGTGGCCTGGCACAGCAGCGCGTAGGGGCACATGCCGGCCTCCGTGCCGCCGGCCAGCACCGCCGGCGTCCCGCGGCGGACGACGCGCCGGGCCCAGCCGATGCTGTCCAGCCCTCCGGCGCCCTCGCTCACCACGACACCCGAGGGCCCCTTGTAGCCGTCGCGGATGGAGATCTGGCCCGTGCTCGCCGCGTAGAACCAGGCGATGGACTGGTAGGCGCCCACCGACCGCGGTCCCTTGGCCCACAGCCCCTGGATCTCGTGCTGGCTGAACTCGTTGCCGCCCGAGCCGGCCGCCAGGAAGACCGACGTGGCGTAGGCGTCCTCGGGCGCGGCGTACCCGGCGTCCTCGGCGGCCAGGGTGGCCGCGGCGAGGGACATCCACGTCCACCGGTCGGTCTGCACCATGAGCCGGGAGTCCACGTGGTCCTCGGGGCGGAAGTCGCGGACCTGCCCGGCGAGCGTGATGCCGTACGGCGTCGGGTCGAACCCCTCGATCGGCCCGATGGCGGACTCCTCGCGGAGGAGGGACGACCAGTGGGCCTCGGCGCCCACTCCGGTCGGCGCGACGACCCCCAGCCCGGTGACGAGCAGGCCGGTCACGACGTCCGCCGCGAGGGGCGGGCCAGCACGATGGCCGACTGGAAGCCCCCGAAGCCGCTGCCGACGGACACGGCCACGTCGACCTTCTGCTCGCGGGCGGTGTTGGGGATGTAGTCGAGGTCGCACTCGGGGTCGGGCACCTCGTAGTTGGCCGTCGGCGGGAGCACCCCGCGCTGGAGGGCGAGCGCGGTCGCGGCGACCTCGATCGACCCGATGGCCCCCAGCGAGTGGCCGACCATCGACTTGATCGAGCTCATGGTCACCCGCTGCGCCGCGGGACCCAGGCTCAGCTTGACCGCGGCGGTCTCGTGCCGGTCGTTCTGCTTGGTCCCGGAGCCGTGGGCGTTGACGTAGCCCACCTCGTCCGGGTCGGTGCGGCCCTGGTCCAGGGCCCGCGTGATGGCCTCGGCCATCTCGGTGCCGTCGGGACGCAGCCCGGTCATGTGGAAGGCGTTGCAGCGGTTGGCGTAGCCGGTGACCTCGCAGTAGATCTCCGCGTCCCGCCGTCGCGCGTGCTCGAGCTCCTCCAGCACCAGGACCGCCGCGCCCTCCCCCATGACGAAGCCGTCCCGCCGGGCGTCGAAGGGCCTCGCCGCGTGCTCGGGATCGTCGTTGTTCCCCGTGGTGGCCCGGATCGTGTCGAAGCAGGCCATGGAGATCGGCGAGATCGGGGCGTCGCTCGCGCCGGAGAGGACGACGTCGGCGTCGCCGTCCTCGATGAGCTGGCTGCCGTAGCCCACCGCGTCGATCCCGGACGTGCAGCCGGTGGAGACGACGGTGGCCGGCCCCTGCGCGCGGAAGCGGACGGCGAGCTCGGTGGCGCCGCAGCTGGGCACCAGCGCGTGGTGCAGGAAGCGCGAGGCGTAGCGCGGGTCGACCAGCCAGTGGGTGCCGGCGTCGCTCACCGCCACGTACTCCTGCTCCAGCCGCATGGTCGCCCCGACCGCGCTGCCGAGGGTCACCCCCACCCGCTCGGGGTCCGGGGCGTCGTCGGCGCCCGATCCCAGGGGCAGGCCGCTGTCGGCGACTGCCTCGTCGGCGGCCACCAACGCCATCTGCACGAACCGGTCGTTGCGGTGCACCTCGTGGGCGGTCAGGCCCAGCCGCCGGCCGTCGAAGTCCACCTCGGCGGCCACCTGGGAGCGGAACCGGCCAGGGTCGAAGAACGTGATCCGCCGGGTCGCCGTCCGGCCCGCGGTGAGCATCTCCCAGAAGCCCTCCCGGCCCATGGAGCCGGGGGCCACCACGCCGATGCCGGTGACGACGACCCGGCGGCCGGGGCTCACCGCGGGCCCGGCGTGGGCTCGGTGTCGACGTGCCCGAGCTCCGGCCGCGGGGCCAGCGGCCCGTTGCAGAACACGAAGAACGCCGGGGTGTCCCCGTCGTTGACGATCCGGTGGCGGACGCCGATCGGGATGTGCACGGCGGACTCGGCGGTGAGCCGGCGGTCCTCGCCGTCCAGCGTGACCCGCACGTCCCCGCGCTGGCAGTAGAGGAACTCCTCGGAGTACGGGTGCCAGTGCTCGGTCACGACCTCGCCGGGCTCGAGCGTCAGCGTGCCCATGAACCCCGCGGTGCAGCCCACGCTCGCCGGCGAGAGCAGGACGCGGATGTCGCCACCGCGCCGGCGGTTGGGCGGGGTGTCGGCGCGCGACACCGTCGGGCCGACCCGCACCGCGCTCGGGGCGTGCTGGATGGTGGTCATGACTCTCCTCGGTCGGGGGCCGTCCCGGCGAGCGCCGGCCGGCATGCGGGAGCGAGCGGGAGGGCGGCGGCCAGGGGGGACGCCGGCCCGGTGGCCAGGTGCACCGGGAGGTCGGGGTGGACCTGCCGGACGAGGGGCCCCAGCAGGGGCGCGGCGCCGACCTCCACGACGCCGGCGGCTCCCGCGGCGACCAGCGCGCGGGACGTCTCCTCCCAGCGGATCGGCGTGGTCAGCTGGGCGTCCAGGCAGCGGGCCAGCCGCGCGGGGTCCCGGGTGGGCACGGGATCGGCGTTCGGCACCACGGGGACGTCGGGCGCGGACCAGTCGAGCTCGGCCAGGGCCCGGGCCAGGTGGTCGGCCACCGGCCGGGCCAGCGGCCCGTGACAGGCGGCCCGGCGGGGGAGGCGGACCATGTCCAGCCCCGCTCCCAGCACGGTCCACCGGGCGCGGGCCAGCTCCTCGCGGTCCCCGGCGAGGACCACCCGGACCGGGCTGTCGATGCACGCGACGACCAGCTCCCCCGGGCCCTCCGAGCGGGACACGGCGGTACGGGCGACCGCGGCGGCGCCCGGACCGATGACGGCGGCCAGGCCGGCGCACGACGGGCGGGGCGCCAGCGCCATCAGGTCGGCCCGCCACAGGACCAGTTCCACCACCTGCTCGAGCTCCAGGGCGCCGGCGGCGACGAGAGCGCCGTACTCCCCGACCCCGTACCCGGCGATGGCCACCGGGCGCAGGCCGCGTGCGGCGAGGCTGGCGTAGGCGGCCACCCCGGTGGCCACCACCGCGAGGTCCGCGGCCTCCTCGTCGACGAGCGCGCGCGGGTCCCGCCACCAGGCCGCGACGTCCCGCCCGAGCACCGCGGAGACCCGGGCCAGCACCTCGGCGGCCACCGGGTCGAGCAGCCAGGGGTCGGCCATGCCGGGGAGGGCGCCGTCCTCGCCCGGCAGGACGACGGCCACTCCCGGGACGGCGGTCACGTCCCCTTCCCCGCCGCCCTGGCGGCGGCCTCGACCTTGTCCTTGATGACGGACATCTGGATCTTCGAGTTGGCGTTGATCCGCTCGGTCATGCCCGCCGTGTCCACCGGCGCCTCGGGGCGCATCCGGAAGTCCTGCACCCACCGCATGCGGGTGCCGCTGCCCTCCGGGGCGTAGGTCCACCGGATGTGCATGAACTCGAAGGGGCCGGGCTCGAGGCGGCGGGCCACGACCTCGTGGGCGGCCTCGTCGAGGGTGCGCTCGGACACCCAGCTCCAGACCCGCCCCGACTCGTCGGGGACCATCGTGAGCCGGAAGCGGTAGGTCGACCCGTACTGCGCCAGGATCTCGACCTCGCGGTACTCGGTGAACAGGTCCGGCCACGAGGCCAGGTCGTTGGTCATCCGCCACACGTGGTCGATGTCGGCGTCGATGACGATCGAGTTGTCGGTGTGCCCGATCGTGGGGCGCTCCTGCGTGAGGTCGGTCTGCTCGATGGTGCTCATCGCGGTTCCTCTCCTCGGGATCGGCCGGCGGGCGGCGCTCAGGCCATCCCGGCCGAGTCGGTGGCCCCGGTGACGGTCGCGACGATCTCGCCGAACGTGTAGCGGTCGGGGCTGTCGTCGGGCATCTCGGCGCCGTAGCGGTCCTGCAGCTCGGTCTGCATCGACAGGAAGGCCAGGGAGTCCAGGCCGATGTCGGAGAACCGGGCGTCCGGGTCGGTCGTGCGCGCCGTCGGCGACAGTCCTGCCTTCTGGGTGAGCAGGTCCATGAGGTCGTCGATGGTGAACGACGGGTCGGGCATGGGACTGGTCCTCTCCTGAGGGGGACGGACCGGCGCCGGAGGGTCCGGCGTCGGGGGACGGACGAGCTGGAGCGGGCCCCGGGCTGCGGGCACGGCGAGCCCCGGGTCCTCGGCGAGGGAGGCGGTACGGGCGATGAGCTCGGGCATGGCCCGGTCCAGGAACTGGACGTCGTGCCGGTCGGCGATCACGTCCGGGTGCCGCAGGAGGGCCCGGTGCAGCGCGACGGTGGTGTGCAGCCCGGGGCCCTCGACCCGCAGTTCGGCCAGGGCGCGGTCCATCCGGCGGATCGCCTGGTCGCGGTCGGGTGCCCAGACGACGAGCTTGCCGAGCAGGGAGTCGTAGTGCGGGCTGACCTGGTCCCCCTGGCGGTAGCCGGTGTCGAACCGGGTCCAGGGGCCGTCGGGGACCTGCAGGACGTCGAGCCGCCCCGGCGCCGGCGCGAAGTCGCGGGCCGGGTCCTCCGCGTTGATCCGGCACTCGATCGCCGCCCCCCGGGGGACGACGTCCTCCTGGCGGACCTGCAGCCGGCGGCCGTCGGCCACCAGGATCTGCTCGCGGACCAGGTCGATGCCGGTGAGCAGCTCGGTGACGGGGTGCTCCACCTGGATGCGGGCGTTCATCTCCATGAAGTAGGCGCGGCCCGCGGCGTCGACGAGGAACTCCATGGTCCCCGCGCCGGTGTAGCCGACAGACAGCGCGCCGTGCACCGCCATCGCCCCGAGCCCGGCGCGCTGGACGGCCGGGAGGTGACCGGCCGGGCCCTCCTCGAGCAGCTTCTGGTGCCGGCGCTGCAGCGAGCAGTCGCGCTCCCCGAGGAAGACCCCGTTGCCGTGGGCGTCGCAGAGGACCTGGACCTCGACGTGCCGGGCCGAGGGGAGGAACCGCTCGACGTAGACGGCGGGGTCCCGGAAGACGGCGCGGGCGGTCGCGCGGGTGCTGGCGAAGGCGGTCGCGAAGTCGGCGGAGCGGCCCACCACGGTCATCCCGCGGCCGCCGCCGCCGGCCACGGCCTTGATGATCACCGGGTAGCCGATCCGGTCGGCGATCGCGCGGCCCTCCTCCGCGGTACGCACCGGCTCGACCACGCCGGGCAGCAGCGGCAGGCCGGCGTCGGCCATCAGCCGGCGCGCCGTCGCCTTGTTGCCCATCTGCTGCATGACCTCCGGCGGCGGGCCGACGAAGGTGAGCCCCTCGGCCGCGCAGATCTCCGCGAAGTCCGGGTCCTCGGAGAGGAACCCGTACCCGGGGTGCACCGCGTCGGCGCCGGTGCGCAGCGCCGCCTCCACGATGTTGGGCACGTGCAGGTAGCTGCACCGCGGGGCCGCCGGCCCGATGTGCACGGCCTCGTCCGCCAGGGCGACGACCGCGGAGTCGCGGTCGGAGGTCGAGTGGACGGCGACCACCTCGATGCCGAGCTCCCGGCAGGCCCGGGCGATGCGCACGGCGATCTCGCCGCGGTTGGCGATGAGCAGGCGGCTGATCACCGCGGCCGTCCCGGGGACGACAGCAGCATGAGGACCTGGTCGTACTCCACCGAGGTGGCGTCGGCCACGCGCACCTCGGCCACCACCCCGCCCTCGTCGGCGACGATGGGGTTCATCAGCTTCATCGCCTCGACGATCCCGAGGGTCTGGCCCGCCTCGACCTCGTCGCCCTCGCGGACGAAGGGGTCGGCCTCCGGCGACGGGGCCGCGTAGAACGTGCCGACGAGTGGCGCGCGGACGGCGGTCGTGCCCTCGGGCACCTCCGGGACCTCGGCCGGGCCGGCGTCCGGAGCCGGAGCGGCGACCGGGGCTCCGGACGCGGCCGGGACCGGGACGGCGTCGCCGGGCGCCCACTCGATCTCGATCGCGCGGTCCCCGCTGCGCACGGTCAGCCGCCGCAACGCGCCCGGCAGCGCGCGGGCGAGCTCGACGACCTCGTCGCGCAGTGCTCCGGCGGGGTCCCCCGGCGGCTGGGCGGCGCCCGCCTCCGGGGCTCGCGGCTCCGTGGTCCTCGGCGTCAGCTCGGTCGGGTGCACGTCAGCTCTCCCAGGGGACCACGGTCGGGACGGCTCGGAGGGCCTGGTCGTCCCCGCCGATGCGGGACAGCCGGCGGGCCCGGGAGGCGAGCAGCTCGGCAGCGTCGAGCCCGGACAGCTGGTCCAGCTGGCGGAGCAGCGCCTCGCGGAGGGCCTGCGCGGCCGCGTCCGGGTCGGTGTGGGCGCCGCCCGGGGGTTCGGGGACGACGGCGTCGGCGATGCCGGCGTCGTACAGGTGTGCCGCGCCCAGCCGCATGGCGCGGGCCGCGGTGGGGGCCGCCGTCGCGGTGCGCCAGAGGATGGCGGCGCAGCCCTCGGGGCTGATCACCGACAGGTAGGCGTTCTCCAGGACGAGCAGCCGGTCGGAGGTGCACAGCGCCAGCGCGCCGCCGCTGCCGCCCTCGCCGGTCACGACCGCCACGACGGGCACCCGCAGCCGGCTGCTCCGCTGGATGATCTCGGCGATGGCGTGGGACTGGCCGTGTTCCTCGGCCTCGGGGCCGGGATGGGCGCCGGGGGTGTCCACGAGCGTCACCACCGGCAGGCCGAAGGTCTCCGCGTGCCCGAGCAGGCGCGCCGCCTTGCGGTAGCCCTCCGGGTGGGGCATCCCGAAGGCGCGGGCGACCCGCTCGCGCACCGTGTGCCCCTTCTCGTGGCCGATCACCACGACCGTGCGGCCGCCCAGCGAGGCGACGCCTCCGACGACGGCGGGGTCGTCGGCGAAGGCACGGTCGCCGTGCAGCTCGACGAAGTCGTCGAACGCGGACCGCAGGTAGTCGAGTGTCGTCGGCCGGTCGACCTCCCGGGCCCGCTGCACGACGTCCCACGGGTCGAGGTCCGGCCGCGGCCGCGACGGCGTGGGCAGGGGTGGGGGCGGGGCCGGCCAGGCCTGGGCCGTGGGAGCCGGCCCGTGGTGGAGCGCCAGCAGCCGGGTGAGCAGGGGCCGCAGCTCCGCCCTGCTCTCGACCCGGTCGACCAGTCCGTGGCCGAGCAGGAACTCGGCGGTCTGGAAGTCGCGGGGGAGCTCGGCCCGGATCGTCTCCTGCACCACGCGCGGGCCGGCGAAGCCGACGTGCGCCCCCCGCTCGGCCACGAGGACCGAGGCCAGGGTGGCGAAGGAGGCGGAGACCCCGCCGTAGGTCGGGTCGGTGAGCACGCAGACGCTGAGCAGGCCGGCCTCGCGCAGCCGGGCGAAGGCGGCGCTGGTCCGGGCCATCTGGAACAGCGAGAAGACACCCTCCTGCATGCGGGCGCCCCCGCTGGCGCAGACGGTGACCAGCGGCAGTCCGCGCTCCAGCGCGAGGTCGGCCGCCGCGCTCACGCGCCGGCCGACCTCCACGCCCATGCTGCCCCCGAGGAAGCCGAAGTCCATGACGGCCACGACGGTGCCGGTCCCGCCGATCGCCGCCGTGCCGACGACGACCGCCTCCGACTCGCCCGAGCGCCGCGCGGCCTCCTGAAGCCGGTCGGCGTAGTCGCGCAGGTCGGCGAAGGACAGCGGGTTGCGCGGGCCGGGGGCGAAGGTGCTCTCGGTGAAGCTCCCGGCGTCGACCAGCAGCGCGATCCGCGCCCGGGCGCTCAGCCGGAGGTGGTGATCGCACTCGGGACAGACGCGCAGGTTCCGGTCGAGCCGTTTCCGGTAGAGCAGCCAGCCGCACGCCGGGCAGGAGATCCAGCCGGCGTGGTCAGCCGGGTGGCGGGCGGGGGCCGGTGCTGTCGTCGTCGACGAGGTGGACATCGCGTCCTTCTCCGAGGGATGGGTGGGCCGGAGGCCTCACTCGGGCTGAGCCGTCCAGTGGTAGAAGCGCTCCGCCATGGCGTCCTGCGGCGAGCGCCAGTCGGCTGCGTAGGCCTCGATGTAGGGGCGCAGGTCCTCGCTGACCGAGCGGAAAGCGGGCAGCGACTGGGCGATCCGCATGGCCTCGGGAGCCGGGCGGTCGAAGTCGATCAGGTGGACGTAGAGCCCCCGGAACCGGAACAGCGACCGCTGCCGGACGCCGATCTCGTGGGGCATGGACGTCGCGTCGTACCGCCCGAAGACCGCGGCGACGTCGTCGGCGTCGTCCGGGGCCATCCTCGCGATGATCATCGACTGGTGCACAGGGCCTCCAGCGGTCGCGGCCGGCGGTGGTGGGGTGGGTGGGTGCCGGGAACGCTAGGAGCGCGTCCTGTCGCGGGACATCGGCCGCGGGTGGAGATCTCGGCCGCGACCGGGCGGGGGTCCCCGGGTCGGAGGGGGCGGGGGGCGGGTCCACCTCCCGGAGGGGAGGAGGCGCGCCGCCGGGTCCCTCGACCCTGACCTCGGGTCGGTGCCACCCCCTACCCGGGTATGAACCTGCGCGGGGATCCGGGGAGTCGCGTCCGTCCCGGTGGCGGCCCGGTGCGGCCAGGGCCTAGCTTCGACCGGTCCCATCCGAGCAGAGGGCGAGGCTGCGACCGCCGCCGCACCGGACAGGAGCTGACGCTCATGGTCGGCGGACCGGAACGAGGGACCTCCCCGCCCGCCGGGACCGGGCGCTGGCCCTCGGTCCGGGTGCTGGTCTGCGACGACCACGAGGTCCTGCGGCACGGCCTGCGCACCGTCCTCGCCCGGACGCCGGACCTGGAGGTCGTCGCCGAGGCGGCCGGAGCCGAGGAGGCCCTCGCCCTCGCGCCCGTGCTGCGCCCCGACGTCTGCCTGGTCGGCCTCGGCGCCTGGGGCCCGGCGGTGCAGCGGCTGGTCGGCGAGCTCAGCGGCCTGGGCACCCGGGTCGTGCTGCTCGGCGAGGCGGGGTCGGGCGGCGGTGACTTCATCGGTGCCCTGCGGGCCGGCGCCCGCGGCTACATGTACACGACGGTCAGTCCGGAGCGGCTGGTCGAGGGCGTGCGGGCCGTGGCCAACGGCGAGACCGTGCTCGACGGCGCCGTCACCGGCGAGCTCCTGCACCGTCTGGAGGGAACGGGGGCCGGGGCGGGGGACGGGAGAGCCGCTCCCGCTCCCGGCGTGCTCACCGCCCGGCAGTGGGCGGTCGCGGAGCTCGTGGCGGAGGGCCTGACCAACGCCGAGATCGGCGAGAGGCTCGAGGTGAGCAGGGCGACGGTGAAGGGGCACATCACCGTGGCCCTGCGGCGACTGGGGCTGCGGGACCGGACCCAGCTCGCCATCCACGTGCACCGCATGACCTCGGGCGAGGGCGATGCCCTCGGGTCATCGACCCAGCACGCAACGTGAGGTGTCGACGGCGGGTCGGGTGGGCGCGCCCAGGGAAGCTGTGAAGTCGTTGTGATCTGTCTGGACACGGTCGCGTCACGGTGCGTTACGTTTTCCTCGTCACCTCCGCACCCCTCACGTACCGGAACTGTCGCGTTCGCCGACGAGTGGCCCGTTCGCGGGCCGGTCGCCGGTCGGCAGGGGGTCTCGCATGAACCAGGATCACCACGGGGCCCGGACGTCGGACACGCCTGTCCCGGCCTCGAACGGCACACGGGTCGGAGTGCCCGACGCGCGCCGGCCGCCGTCGCCGTACGGGCGCGTGCCGGTCCGCCCCCCGGCCGCGCTGCGCCCGCCGACGCCACTGGTCGGCGTGGCCCTCTGCGAGGACGAGGAGGTCTTCCGCCTCGGACTCCGGGTCGTCCTCGAGGCGCAGCCGGACATGGCGGTCGTCGCCGAGACGGCGCAGCTCCCCGACGCGCTGGCGGCGGCCGCGGGGGGCGGGGCGGACGTCGTCGTCGTCCGCCAGGGGCTGATCGGGGAGTCCACCCGCCCCCTCCTGCGGGACCTGTGCCGCCGCGGGCCGGCCGTCCTCGTGCTGGCCGAGCACGGGGAGGAGGCCAGGAGCGCTCTGGTCGACGTCCTGCAGGCGGGGGTCCGCGGCTGCCTGCCCCGGCGGTCGGCCGCCGCGCGGCTGGTCGAGGCCGTGCGCGCCCTGGCCCGGCACGAGGCGGCGCTGGACCCGACGGTCACGGGGCAGCTGGTCCGGTACCTGACGGCGCTGCCCGACCGGGCGGACGGCGAGGCGTGTCCGCTCGACCGGCTCACCGGACGGCAGCGGGAGGTCGCCGCCCTCGTGGCCCAGGGGCTGAGCAACGAGGAGATCGCCGGCCGGCTCTTCCTCAGCCTGGCGACGGTCAAGAGCCACCTCACGGCATCCATGCGGCGCCTCGACGTCCGGACCCGGACGCAGCTGGCCGTCCTGGTGGCCCGGGAGCGGTCGCCCGTGGCGTCAGGTGTGCCCGCCGTGGAGTGATCACGGTCGCGTTCCGGAATGTCCGCCGTCCGTTGCGCGTCCCAACCGGACGTGGACCTCTTCTCCCCCGTGACCCTCGGCGACCTCGAGCTGGCCAACCGCGTGGCGATGGCCCCGCTGACCCGCATGCGCTCCGGCCCGCTCGGCGTCCCCGGTGACCTGGTCGTCGAGCACTACGCCCAGCGCGCCGGCATCGGGCTGATCGTCACCGAGGGGACCTACCCGGTGCACGAGTCGCAGGCCTTCGTCGGCCAGCCCGGGATCGTCACCGACGAGCAGGTGGCCGGCTGGCGCCGCGTCGCCGACGCGGTGCACGCCCGCGGCGGCCGCATCGTCATGCAGGTGATGCACGGCGGGCGGGTCACCCACCCCGAGATCAACGGCGGCCGCCGGGTCGAGGCGCCCAGCGCCCTCGCGATCGACGGCGAGGCCCGCACCGCGAGCGGCAAGCACCCCTACCCGGTGCCGCACGCGCTGACCACCGACGAGGTGCGCGAGCGCGTGCAGACCTTCGTCGACGCCTCGCGCCGCGCCGTCGAGGCCGGCCTGGACGGCGTCGAGCTGCACGGGGCCAACGGCTACCTGCTGCACGAGTTCCTCTCCCCGGCGTCCAACCGGCGCGAGGACGTCTACGGCCGCTCGCCGGAGAACCGCGCGCGGTTCGTCGTCGAGGTCGCCACGGCCGTCGCCGAGGCGGTCGGCGCCGGGCGGGTGGGCCTGCGGATCTCGCCCGAGCACGACATCCAGGGCGCGCTGGAGACCGACCGGGACGACGTCCTCGCCACGTACGGGTACCTCATGGACCAGCTGCGCCCCCTCGGGCTGGCCTACCTCTCGGTGCTGCACCGGGAGCCGGCCGGTGAGCTGGTGCAGGAGCTGCGCCGGCGCTTCGACGGACCCCTCATGGCCAACAGCGGGTTCGGCTCGATCACCACGCGGGACGAGGCCGTGGCGCTCATCGACAGCGCGCACGCCGACGTCGTCGCCGTCGGCCGGGCGGTCATCGCCAACCCCGACCTCGTCGAGCGGTGGGCCGGGCAGCACGCGGAGAACGAGCCGCGGGCGCACCTGTTCTACGCCGCCGGCGCCGAGGGCTACACCGACTACCCGACGCTCCAGGCCGGCTGACCGGGCCGGTCAGCCCAGCCGGCCGTCCTCCAGGCGCAGCACCCGGTCGGCCGACGCCACCACCGCCGGGTCGTGGCTGGCCACGAGCACGCCCGTGCCGCCGTCGCACGCCTCGCGGAGCACGCCGAGCACGGTCGCGGTGAGCTCCTCGTCGAGGTGACCGGTGGGCTCGTCGGCCAGCACGAACGCCGGGCGTACGACGAGCGCGCGGGCCATCGCCGTGCGCTGCTGCTCGCCGAGGGAGACCTCGGCGGGCAGCCGGTCGGCGAGGTGGCCCAGCCGCAGCGACCCCAGGACGCCGGCCGCGGCAGCCGCGGGGTCGCCGTCGCCGGCCAGCCGCGCGGGCAGGGCCACGTTGCCCGCGACGGTGAGCTCGTCCAGCAGCCCGAACTGCTGCGGGACGACGGCGACGGTCGTCCACGGCGCCGCCTCGGGGGAGCCCACCCCCGGCACCTGCACGACGCCGGAGTCGGGGCGCTCCCACCCGAGCAGGCAGTTGAGCAGCGTCGACTTGCCCGAGCCCGATCGCCCGAGCAGGGCGACCAGCTCCCCGGGCGCGACCTCGACGTCGACCCCGCGCAGCGCATGCACCTGCTCCCGGCCGCGGCGGTAGGACTTGTGCAACCCGCTCCCGCACAGGGCCGCTCCGGCGGCGTCCCTGCGCGACCTCGCAGGCCCGGTCACCGGGGCTCCCGCAGCACGACGCCGTCGCCGGTGACCTCCAGCAGCGCCCGCCGGTCGGGGAACCGGGCGAGCGCGTCCTCGGGGAGCTGCACGCGCCCGTCGCCGTCGATGACCGCCAGCCGCCGGCCGGCGACCTCCTCGTGGGCGACCGTGCCCGAGCGCAGGTGCACCACCCGGTCGGCGGCCGCGGCGGCCAGCGGGTCGTGGGTGGCGAGCACCACCGTCGTCCCCGTGTCCGCCAGCCCCCGCACCGCCTCCAGCAGGTCCGCCGTCGTGCGGCTGTCCAGCTCGCTGGTCGGCTCGTCGGCGACCAGCAGCGCGGGCCGGCCGGTCACCGCCTGGGCGAAGGCCAGCCGCTGCTGCTCGCCGCCGGACAGCTGCGCGGGCACGTGGCCGGCGCGGTCGGCGAGCCCGAGGCGCTCCAGCAGCTCGGCGCCGTCCTCCCCCCGGGTGCCGCGCAGCCGGGCGGCCGCCGCCAGATGCTCGCGCACGGTGAGCTGCGGCGACAGGTTCTGCGCCGGCCGGGCGAACACGTAGCCGATGGCGCGCCGGCGCAGCGCGCGCAGCCGCCGGGTCGACAGCCCCGCCAGCGACTGGCCGGCCACCTCGGCACGGCCGGCGGTCGGCCGGTCCTGGGCGGCGAGGATGCGCAGCAGCGAGCTCTTGCCCGACCCGGAGGGGCCGGTGATCGCGGTGATCCGGCCGGCCGGCACGACGACGTCCACGCCCTTGAGGGCGTGCACCTCGCCGCTGGGCGACCAGTAGATGCGGACCAGTCCCGAACAGACGGCGGCCGGCGCGTCCGGCGAGCGGGTCTCAGGGGGCATCGCGCATCACCCGTCCGCCGTCGGCCTGGCGGGCGGCACGCCCCACCAGGAGGGCTGCGGCCACGGTGGCCAGGACGGTGCCGCCCGCGACCGCCGCCAGGGTGCCCCACGGCACGGTGAACACCGGCCCGGGCAGCACGTCGGGCACCGGGTCGAGCAGCCGGACCAGCAGCGCCGACGCCGGCAGCGCCACCGCCACGGCGAGGACCGCGCCGAGGACGGCCAGCAGCCCGGTCTCCAGCGCCGCGGCGGTGTGCTGCGCGGGAGCGCCCATGCCCATGCGGGTGAGCAGCACCGAGGCGGCGGTGCGCCGGCGCTGCTGGGCGACCGCCTGCAGCGCCAGGCCGGTGAGGCCGAGCAGCCCGGCGAGCGCCGCCACGGCGCGCAGGTGGCCGAAGGACCAGGTGCGGGCGCTGAGCTCAGGGCGGGCGGCGAAGTCGTCGACCGTGATGACCTGGTCGGGGTCGAAGGCCCACCCGGCGGCCTCGAGCGCGCCCAGCAGCGGCGCCGCCTCGCCGCGGGCCCACAGCTCCTGGTCCAGGAACGTCTCCGGCTCGCGGCCGGCAGCGCGGATGGCCGCGGCGAAGCGGTCCCGGTCGGCGACGAGCAGCGGCCCGTCGGTGGTCTGGCCGGGGAAGGCGGCCACCCGGCCGACGACCTCCACCGGCACTGCGTAGACCCGGCCGAACTCGGCCACCAGCTCCGCGCCGACGTCCGCGGGGAAGGGGCCGGCCAGCAGCACGGGCACCCGGTCGCCGCTGCGGTCGTCCAGCGCCGCCGCCAGGTCCGCCAGCGACCGATCGGACAGCGCCGGGTCCCAGCGGACGACGCCGGTCAGGTCGCCGGGCCGCACGGCGAGCACGTCGACGGTCAGGCCGGCGGGGGCCAGGTTGAGCTCGGGGGCCCGCTCGACGACCGTCGTCCCCTCCGGCGAGGGGCCGGCGTCCTGCACCCGCCGCAGGATCGGGACGACGACGTCGCCGGCGGCGGCCACCGTCGCCTTCGCCTCGATGGTGCGCGCCGCGGAGTCCGCGAGAGCCCCGGCCTGCACGACCAGCGCCAGCGCGAGCGCGGTGGTGACGACGACGAGGCGGACGGCGCCGCGCCCGGCGGCCACGCGGGACAGCGCGAGGAACGGTGCGGGGCCGAGCCGGCCGAGGCGGGCCCGGCCGCGGCGACCCAGCCGGGGGAGCAGCGCGGTGACCGCGCCGGCCACGACGACGGTCGCCAGCAGCGGGAGGACCAGGGGCAGCAGGTCGACGTCGCCACCGCCGTCGTCGCCGGTCAGCACGAGCGCACCGACCGCCACGGTGACGCCCGCGATGACGGCCACCCACGGCACCGGACGGCGCGGGCGGCGTCCGACGACGTCCATCTGCCGGACGGCCGCGGCGGTGACGAGCAGGACGGTGAGCAGCGCGACCGCCGCGCCGGCGGCGAGGACCGAGGCGGCCCCGGCGAGGACGCCGTCGGGCAGGTCGGGTGACGGGCCCAGCGCCCGGACCAGCAGCCAGCCCACGGCTCCGCCGGCCGCGGCGCCGGCGATCGCCGGGAGGACCGCCTCGCGCAGGGCCACGGCGGCGGCCCGGCCGGGGGAGAGCCCGCGGACCAGCAGGGCCCGCAGCTCGCCCTCGCGGCGGCGGACCCGCTGCCCGGCCCAGGCGCCCACGAGCACCAGCGCGGCCAGGGCGCCGCCGGCGCCGACCGCGGTCACCGGCGGGATCAGCAGCTCGACGGTGCGGTCGACGGTGACCAGCGCCGCCGGCAGCCGCGTCTCCGGCGCCGGCGGCGAGAAGTTGCCGGTCGCGACGGCGCGGACGACGTCGCCGCGGGGGGTGGTGAGCGCGACGCGCAGCCGGTCGATGCGGGCGGCGGCGCTCCGGGCGCCGTCGACGTCGAGGCCTGGGGCGAGGGGGAGGAACCACTCGAGGAACAGGCCGCTCTCGATCTCGTCGGCGGCGTCGAGGACGACCGCGCGCGGGGCGATGACCGCGGCGGTCGGGTAGACCGGGTCGTCCAGGCCCCGGTAGCGGGGCTGGACGAGGAGCGCCTCCTGGCCGGCCCAGTACTCGGACAGTGGGGAGGCAGGCTCGGCGTACACGCCGGCGATCGGCAGCTCGAGGGGCAGGCCACCACCGTTCTGGCTGGTGAGGACGTCGCCGGCGCCGAGGCCGGTCAGCTCGGCGAGGCGCTGGGGGATGAGGACGGCGTCGGCGCGGGGGGCGCCCTCGACGAGGTCGACGTTCTCCTCCGCGCCGGTGCGGGAGAACAGCAGCAGCCGGTTCAGCCCGCCCGGCGTCGAGATGAACGCGGTGTCGCGCAGGCGGACCAGGGAGCGCGGGGTGTCGAGGCCGACCCCGGTGGCGGCCTCGACCACGGCGTCGTCGACCCGGCCGCCGAGGGCCGCGCGGGGCGGTTCGGGGTCGGTGGGGTCGGCGATGCTGGCCGAGACGAAGGTGGTGCCGATCTCGGCGGTGGTGGTGCGGGACCGCTCGCGCTCCCAGCTGCCCTCCTCGGCGGAGCCGACGAGCAGGGGGACGGAGACGGCGACCGCGGCGAGCACGGCCACCAGCACGCTCAGCGCGACGGCCTGGCCGAGGAGCGGGACCAGCGCGATCCGCAGCCGCCGCACGGCGCGCCGTGACCGGGGCACCGACGCGCGCATCGGGGGAACGTAGCGGCGACTCGGCCCGGTATCCAGCACGAACAGGTCTCGGACGCGCGGCCCGACCGGGGTGCGTCAGCGCGGGGCGTCGGCGGTGGGCCCGCCCGGGCTCGGGAAGACGACCGTGACCTGGAGCCCGCCCGTCGCCGGGGCGGACAGGTCCAGGCTCGCGCCGTGGTGCCGCGCGACGCGGGCGACGATGGCCAGGCCCAGTCCGCTGCCCGTGGGGTCGTCGGCGCCGGCGGAGACCCGCCCCCCGCCGCGGACGAAGGGCTCAGTGAGGGTGCCGACCAGGTGCGGCGGCACGACGGGACCGGTGTTGGCCACCCACAGGTGCGCTCCGCCGTCGGCGGTGCTGCCGGTGGTGACGTGCACGCTGCCGCCCGGTCCGGTGTTGTGCCGGATCCCGTTGAGCACGAGGTTGGTCACCAGCCGGCGGACCAGCGGCTCGACGCCGTCGAGGTCGCCCTCGCCGAGCTCGGCGCGGAGGCTGACCTGCTCACCCTCGGCCAGGGGCGCGAGCTCCGCGACGACGGCCCCGGTCACCTCGGCGAGGTCGACGGCGGTGCGGGCCGGGGTGCGGCCCTGGTCGAGGGCGGCCAGGGCGAGCAGCGCCTCGACGGTCTCGGTGCCGCGGCGGTTGGTCCGGTCGAGCCGGTGCAGGAGCTGCGGCACGTCGACCGCGCCGGGGTCGGCGAGCGCGACGTCGAGCATCGCCCGCTCGACGGCGTACGGGGTGCGCAGCTCGTGCGAGGCGTTGGCGGCGAACCGGCGGTGCTCGTCCAGGGACGCCTGGAGCCGGTCGAGCATCGTGTCGAGGGTGTCGGCGAGCTCGCGGAACTCGTCGCGCGGGCCGGCCATGCGCACCCGGTGGTCCAGCGAGCCGGCGGCGACCTGCTGGGTGACCCGGTGGATCCGCTGCAGCGGCCGCAGCATCCGGCCGGCGAGCAGCCACCCGCCGCCGAGCCCGATGACGGCCAGCAGGGCCAGCACCATCCAGGCCTTGGGCCACAGCGCCGTCAGCAGGTCGCCCCGGTCGGGGACGAAGAAGGTGGGCGCACCGGGGCGGGTGGGCTGGGCGGAGGGCAGGTTGCCCTCGGGGACGAACCGGAGGATGTAGACCAGCAGGGCCACGAGGGCGAGCCCGGCGACGACCAGGAACCCGGCGTAGCTGAGCGTCAGGCGCAGCCGTGCGCTCACCGCGGGCGCCGGCCGGCCGCGCCGGCGCCCGGCTCGGCGGCGGCGGTGGCCGCGGCGGCGGCTCGCGCGGTGGCGGGTTCGGCGATCCGGTACCCGGAGCCAGGGACGGTGTGGATCAGCCACGGCTCGCCGAGGCGCTTGCGCAGCGACGAGATCGTGATGCGGACGGCGTTGGTGAACGGGTCGGCGTTCTCGTCCCAGGCCCGCTCGAGCAGCGACTCGGCGCTGACCACCCCGCCGCGGGCGGCGAGCAGGACCTCGAGCACGGCGAACTGCTTGCGGGTGAGGGCGACGTAGCGGCCGTCGCGGAACACCTCGCGGCGGAACGGGTCCAGGCTCAAGCCGGCGAACGCGACGACGGGCGGCGTGCCGTCGACCGGCCGGCGGGCCAGCGCCCGCAGCCGGACCACGAGCTCGCGCATCTGGAAGGGCTTGGTCAGGTAGTCGTCGGCGCCCAGCTCGAAGCCGCGCACCTTCTCGTCGAGCCGGTCGGCCGCGGTCAGCATGAGGATCCGGCACGGCAGACCGTCGGCGACGATCCGCCGGGCGACCTCGTCCCCGGAGGTCCCCGGGAGGTCGCGGTCGAGCACGACGACGTCGTAGGTGTGCACCGCGAGGTTCTCCAGCGCACTGTCCCCGTCGTGCACCACGTCGGAGGCGATCGCCGCCAGCCGCAGGCCGTCGCGCACGGCGTCGGCCAGGTAGGGCTCGTCCTCCGCGATCAGCACCCGCACGGGCCCAGGCTAGGCAGCCGGGTGTATCGCCGGTGTATCGCAGCTCGCGGTGACCGGTCAGCCCGCTCGGGCGTCGGTCAGGGGCGGGGGGCACGGCGTGCCGGGGGTTGTGGCCAGCTCGTAGTGCCAGGGCTCGTTGCCGTAGGTCTGGCACAGGCCGTGGTCGGAGCCGTGCTGCTGCATCCAGCTCATGGCGTCGGTGGGCCCGATGTCGACGGCGCGCCCGGTGACGTGCTCGGACTCCTCCGGCCGCAGGACGTACGCGCGGGCCGCCTCGACGCTGCCGTACTCGGCGACCGCGGCGTCGAAGAGGGACTGCTGGTGGGCCGCGCTGCGCCACCCGCTGGAGACGTGGAGGTCGACGCCGTCGGCTGCCGCGGCACGGGCGGCCTCCTGGACCGCGGCCCGCAGGTCCGGCTGGAGGTTGGCGATGGCGGGCACGTCGGCGGAGGGGGACAGCGACTCGCCGGGGGCCAGGTAGCCGTCCTGGGCGGTGAGCGCCGTGCCGTCCGCCGCGCGGCCGGCGGAGTCGCCCTGCGCCGGCACCGTGCAGGCGAACAGGACGACGAGCAGCAGCGGGACGGCGAGCAGCAGGGGGACGGCGAGCCGCAGCGGGGTGGCGCGGCGGGGGCTCGCCGGGCGGCGGGTGGACATGGGGGCAGTCCACGGGGCGCCCGGTTGCCGCAGCGTCTGCGTTTCCGCATATGCCGCCGACAGCCGGCGGGCCGGTCAGGGACCGGAGGCGTTCCCGCGGGAACGTCGCGGCGGGTCAGCCGCGACCGCGCGCGGACCTCGCCGCCAGCCGGCGCACCAGGCTCGGCGGCACGAGCCGGGTGGCCACGTAGACGCCCTTGTAGACCGCGCCCGGGATCGACAGCACCCGTCCGCGGTCGAGGTCGGCGAGCGCGTCGGCGACGACCCGGTCGGCGTCGAGCCACAGCCACGCGGGGCCGGAGCGCTCCTGGCCGATCCGCTCGTGGAACTCGGTGCGGGTGTAGCCGGGGCACAGCGCCATGACCCGCACCCCGTGCTCGGCGGCGCTGAGGGCGAGGCTCTGGGAGAGCGTCGTGACGTAGGCCTTGCCCGCGCCGTAGACCGAGCCGCGGCCGGGGAGGAAACCGGCGATGCTCGAGACGTTGACGATCGCCCCCGACCGGCGCTGCTGCATGCCCGGCAGCGCCGCCCGGGTCAGCGCCAGCACGGCTCCGACGTTGACCTCGAGGTTGGCGGTCAGGACCTCGGCCGGGGTGTCGACGAACTCGCCGGGCGTCGCGTAGCCGGCGTTGTTGACCAGCAGGTCCACCGGCGGGGCGTCGCCGGGCTCGGCCAGCCGCTGCTCCACCCGCCGGCGCTGGGCCGGGTCGGCCAGGTCGGCGACGAGGACGTCGGCCCGCACGCCGCGGTCGGCGCGCAGCCGGGCGGCGAGGGCCTCGAGACGCTCGCGGTCCCGGGCGACGAGGACGACGTCGCAGCCGTCGGCGGCGAGCCGCTCGGCGAAGGCGAGACCGATGCCGGAGCTGGCCCCGGTGACCAGGGCGGTGGAGCGGGGGCTCATGCGCTGGGAGGGTACGGACGGTTGAGCGGCGCATTCCGGGTAGGAGGTCCCCGTGGCTGAGGTGCAGGGCAGGTGCGACGAACGGTTCTCCGGCGTCCGGGAGGCGTTGGAGCGCCAACTGGACGGCGACGAGCTGGGCGCGTCGGTCGCGGTGGACCTGGACGGCGAGACCGTCGTCGACCTGTGGGGCGGGTACCGCGACGCCGGGCGGACGACGCCGTGGACGCAGGACACGATCGTCAACGTCTGGTCCACGACGAAGTGCGTGCTGTCGCTGGCCGCGTTGATGCTGGTCGAGCGCGGGGAGCTCGACGTCGACGCGCCGGTGGGCGACTACTGGCCGGAGTTCTGCGCCCACGGCAAGAAGGGCGTGCTGGTGCGGCACCTGCTGTCGCACACGTCCGGGGTGTCGGGCTGGGAGCAGCCGTTCTCGGTCCGCGACATGTACGACTGGACGACGGCGACCGAGCGGCTGGCGGCGCAGCGGCCGTGGTGGGAGCCCGGCACGGCGTCGGGCTACCACGCGGCCGACCAGGGCTTCCTGGTCGGCGAGGTGGTCCGGCGGATCACCAACGAGACGTTCCGGAAGTTCGTGGCCGACGAGATCGCCGGCCCGCTGGGTGCGGACTTCCAGGTGGGGGCGCGCGAGTCCGACGTCGACCGGATCGCGACGCTGGTGGCGCCACCCCGGACCGAGCCGGCCGGGGAGGTCGACCCGGCGTCGATCGCGGTGCGCACCTTCACCGCGCCGACGATGTCGGTGAAGGCGACGACGTCGCCGGAGTGGCGGGCGGCCGACCTCGGCGCGCTGAACGGGCACTCGAACGCCCGCGGCGTGCTCGACGTGCTGCGGGTGCTGTCGCTGGGTGGGACGGCGGGCGGGGTGCAGCTGCTGTCGCCGGAGACGATCGACCTGGTGTTCCGGCAGCAGTCCGACGGCGTGGACCTCGTCCTCGAGGCGCCGTTCCGGTTCGGGATCGGCTACTGCCTGGGCTCGCCCGTCGTCCCCTACGTGCCGTCGGGCCGGACGTTCTTCTGGGGCGGCTGGGGAGGCTCGCTGGCCGTGATGGACCTGGACCGGCGGCTCACGATCACCTACGTGATGAACGCGATGGCGCCGGGGATCCTCGGCTCCTCGCGCAGCGAGGCCTACGTGCGGGCGGTGTACGAGGCGCTCGGCTGATCCGGCGGCCCCGGCCCCTGGTCAGCGCCGGGGAGGGCTGACACCCTCGCCGGCATGAGCTCGCGGTCCTGGATGTCGCTGTGGTCCCGGCACTCGGCGTTGTCCATCGCCTCGGAGGGATCGTTCCTCTCGATCGGCAGTGTCGGGTCCTTCGCCTCCATCGGCAGCGTCGGTTCCTCGACGTCGCTGCTCTCGGCGGGCAGCTGGATGTCGGTCGGGTCCGCCCTGTCGGCCCAGTCCGTCGGGTCGGTGCTGTCCTGGCGCTCGATCGGATCGGTCCGCGGAGCCGGCGCCGTGGCCGGGGCGGCCTGCCTGGGCCTGCTGTTGGCCGGGAGGCACTGACCGCGGGGTGTTCAGCTGAGCGTGCTGAGCGTCGCGTCGAGCGCGTCGACGAGGAGGGCGAAGCTCTCGTCGACCGACGCGGGCAGGCCGAACCCCCCGCTGCGCTCGAGGTCGACGAAGCCGTGGAGCGCGGACCGGACGATCCGGATCCGGTGGACGTCGCCGGGCTCGATGCCGTAGCCGGACAGCACGGCGGCGACGGAGGTGACGGCGTCCTCCGCGGCCGCCGTCCAGGCCGCGGTGCCGGGGGAGCGCTGGGTCAGCGGGTAGGTCCCGGGGTGCTCGCGGGCGAACCCCCGGTAGGCGTCGGCGATGGCCTCCAGGCCCGGCCGGCCGGCCCGGCCGCGGGCCGCGGCGCCGAGCCGTGCCGCCAGCTCGGCCGTGGCGGCGACCGCCACCCGGGTCACCAGGTCGTCGAGCCCGCCGACGTGCTTGTACAGGCTCGGCGTCGCCACGCCGAGCTCCCCGGCGACGCGGGCGAGGGTGAGCGCATCCACCCCGCGTGCGTCGACGAGCGCGCTGGCCCGCCGCACCACGACGTCGGGATCAAGGCCGGCGCGCGGCATCTCCCACTCCCTCCAGGAAGGCGACGACCCGCGGGGCCACGGCGTCGGCGGCCTCCAGCATCGGTGCGTGCCCGACGCCGGGCACCACGAGCACCTCGCTGCCGAGCTGCTGGGCGATCCACTCGGCCTCGGCGCGCGGGTCCGACCAGTCCGGATCGGCCTCGCCCATCACCACGAGGGACGGCGCGGTGACCTGCGGGAGCCACGGGGCGACGACGTCGTGGTCGGTGCGGGTGGTGGCCTGGAACGCCGCCCACCGTCCGGGGCGGGTCAGCAGCTCCGTCGTCGCCGCGGCGCGGGTGCGGGCCTCCGCGCCGAGCCCCGGCCAGAGCTTCGCCGCGTACAGGCGCCACACGGCGGGGCCCCACGGACGGGTCAGCAGCACGCGCAGCCCGAGCCGCGCGGCCGCCCCGGCGCCGTTGCGCACGAAGGGGCCGAAGAGCAGGAGGCCCGCGACCGCCTCGGGCCGGCGTCCGGCGGCGATGACGGCCGCGGCCGCGCTCATGGAGGCTCCCGCCAGGTAGGCGGGCCCGTCGCCGAACGCGTCGATCGCGGCCAGGAGGTCGTCGGCGGTGGCCTCGTCGCCGTAGCGGGCGAACCCGGTGTCGCTGTCGCCGTGGCCGCGCAGGTCGAGCAGGGCGACACGGAAGCCGGCGGCGACGAGCCGGTCGGCGAGGGGGCGGTACGCGTCGCGGGTGTCGCCCATGGCGGGGGAACAGACGACGAGCGGCCCCTCGCCGCGCACCTCTGCGGCGATCCGGTGCCCGTCGACGGTCAAGTAGCTAATGTTCATAGCCGTAAAGCTATGAGCATTAGCCAAGCGCGTCAAGGGGGTGGGTCAGGCGGCCCCGTCCACGGGGGAGTCGCTGAAGACGAGGCTCATCGTGTGCCCGCTCGAGGGCCAGGTGGGCGCGGTGAGGGTCTGCGGCCGGCTCGCGTCGCCGCGCGGCAGGTTGGTGGCGGTGATGGTGCCGTCGGCGTCGGGCGAGGCGGGCAGGAAGACGTCGATCCCGGTCTGGAACGGCTGCTCGCTGAAGTAGGGCAGCGGGGCGAGGGTCGTCTCGCCGGGGGTGGCGACGTCGTCGTGGACGTGCAGCCCGATGCCGTCGTTGCCCACGAAGTCGGTGATGACGTCGACGGGCTCGCCGTCGTCCACGCTGAGCTGGAGCACGTCGGCGTCGCCCTCGGAGTGCCACTCGCGCATGCGGGTGATGACCAGCGCGCTGTGGCCGTCGCCGGTGTTCGTGTTGGTCCGGACCGGTCCGTCCGGCTCCGAGGAGAGCAACCGGACGAAGGCGCTGCTCCGCACGTAGGGCTGCAGGTAGAGGTGGTGGACGATCTCCGACGAGTCGCTGCTCAGGGCGTACTCGTAGTGCGCGCCGTTCTCCAGCTCGATCGGGCCGAACTCGCCGTCCGGGCCGAGTTCCGTGCTGGCGTGCGGCTCGTTGCCGGTGCGTGCGCCGGTGTCGGGGTCGATGGCCCAGATGTCGAGGGTGGCCTCGCGCCCGGTGTTCGCCGGGAACTCGACCGCCCGCCCGGAGATCTCGACGGGGTCGGTCTGCGGCACGATGTCGACCACCTCGGGGGCCTCGCCGACGAGGAACTCGTACTGCGCGGCGAAGGACTCCGGCGAGGTGGCGACCTCGACGTGCGTCTGCCCGGAGAACTGGGCCTGGACGGGCGCGATGCAGGGGACGACATCGGGGCAGGGGCGGCCGTCGATGGCGACGTACTTGGCGACCTTCGCGGCCTGGGCCGGGTCGCTGAGGTACTGGTTGGAGACGCTGGTCCCGCGGGAGTGGCCGATCAGGTACACCTGCTCGACGTCGAACTCGGCGAGCGTCTCGTCGACGACCTCGGTGAGGCCGGCGGCGTAGGCGTCGATCTCCAGGCCGGCGCCGTCGTGGTCGTAGGCGACGATCCGGTCGGCCGGGTAGCCGTTGGCGACGAACCGCATGGCGTTGGACTCGATCTGCTGCGCGGAGCCGGCGAACCCGTGCACGAAGACGATCGGCAGCGCCACGTCGTCGGTCAGCGGCGGGAGGTCGTCCGTCCCCGTCGGAGCGCTGGACTCGGCGCTCTCCGGGGAGGCGTCGTCTCCCCCGTCGGAGTCCGAGGTGCAGGCGGCGAGTGTCGCCAGCGCCAGCGCGAGGAGGGCCGCGAGCAGCGGGTGCGGCCGTCCGGCGCGGGACCGTCCGTGGGCAGCGTCGATCACGGGGAGCCTCCAAGTCGAGCGGTGGCGTGAAACTACTGAGCGATTCGTTTCAGCACCAGCGCGGAATGGTCCCGATGCCGGTGGGGTGGCCCGCGGGCCGCTCTCACCAGGACGGGGGAGGGCACCGTTCAGCCCCCGTCCTCCCGTGCCGATCCTCGCCCCAGAACCGGAACCAGCCGGTTCCCCGACGAGGAGAGCCCACGTGACCACCACTCCGTCCCTACCGGCCCCGCAGGCATCCCCGCCCTCCCCGGCCGGCGGTCCGACGACCGGCACGGCGGTTGGCGCCCGGAAGCTCTGGGTGCTGGGCGGGATCGG
Source organism: Blastococcus sp. CPCC 205250 (assembly GCF_019799925.1). Lineage (GTDB taxonomy): Bacteria > Actinomycetota > Actinomycetes > Mycobacteriales > Geodermatophilaceae > Trujillonella. The sequence goes on from NZ_JABGCG010000002.1 coordinate 599,696, forward strand.
CGTGGTCGCGGTCGCGGCCGCGGTGACCACGGTGGTCGTCGTCTCCTCGTCCGACGAGCCGTCGACCCCCGAGGACACGGTGGTCGCTTACGTCGACGCGCTGCGCTCCGGTGACTACGGCACGGCCTACGGGCTGACCTGCGCGGAGCAGCGCGGGGCCTACGACGGCGCGGCCGACTACGCCCGCCAGAGCGACCAGCAGCTCGGCGGCGCACTGACCGGTTCCCCGACCGTCCGGGACGTCGAGCGCGGAGACGGCGGCTGGGAGGTCTCCATCACGCTGCGCAGCGTCTTCGGCGAGAGCGACGAGAGCCTGGACGTGATCGAGGAGGGCGGCGACCTGCGGGTCTGCGACTCATCGGTCAACCGGGCGCCGTCCGACGAGGACAACGGCACCGACGACTGGTGAGCCGGGCCGGTGGAGCCCCGGGCGTGGTGACACGTCCGGGGCTCCACCGTGCCGGGGCTCCACCGTGCCGGGGCGCCGGAACCGCGCGCCGCCGGGGCTACCGGCGGCGGCCGAGGAGGTAGCCGATCGCGACGCCGAGCAGCGTGAGCAGGCTGCCGCCCGCGGCCCCCAGCGCCACCGCCCGGAGGTCCGGGGCGCCCCCGGCGGCGGGAGCGGCGGCCTTGCCGGTGAAGACCTGCGGCGCCGGAGACGTCGGCGCGGGAACACCGTCCGCGGCCGGAGCCGTCGTCGAGCTGACCGCCGCCGACGTCGCGCGCGGCTCCTCCACCGACGGGACCGTGGCCGTACCGGTCAGCTCGCCGTCGACCGCCGAGAAGAACTGGCCGGCCATCCGCTTGGCGACGCCGGTGATCATCCGCTGACCGACCCCCGCCACCGGGCCGCCGATCACGGCGTCCGCGGAGTAGGTGAGCGTCGTCGTCCCGGAGTCGGCCTCGGCGAGCGAGATCAGCACCTTGGCCCGCGCGTTGCCCGGCGCACCCGCGCCCGATGCGTGCATCACGTACGACGTCGGCCGCTGCTGGTCGGTCAGGCGCACCTCGCCGGCGTACGTCCCGCGGATGGCGCCGACCCCCACCGAGACGTTCATCTTGTACTCGTCCGGCCCGGTCAGCTCCAGCGACTCGCAGCCCGGGATCGTGCGCGCCAGTACCGCCGGGTCGGTGATCACCGACCACACCTGGTCCGGCGTCCCGTGCAGCACCGCAGAGCCGTCGAGGTTCACGCACCCACTCCCGTCCTGCGGCCCGCGGCCGCCGTCCCCTCCCAGTCCGGGGAGCGCATCACGTCGTACAGCTCGGTCGGCGAGATCGGCATCGCCGCGATCCGCCGCCCCGTCGCGTCCTCGATCGCCGAGGCGATCGCCGCCGTCCCCGGGATGACGCCGGCCTCGCCGGCCCCCTTGATCCCCAGCGGGTTGAGCGGCGACGGGGTCTGCTGGTGGTCGATCACCACGTCGGGGACCTCGGTCGCGTAGGGCATCAGGAAGTCCATGAACGACGCGTTCTGCAGCTGCCCGTCCGCGTCGTAGGCCATCCGCTCGTACAGCGCCCCGGCCACGCCCTGCGCGACCCCGCCGTGCACCTGGCCCTCGACGATCATCGGGTTCACCACGTTGCCGCAGTCGTGCACCACGGCGTACGAGACGACGTCGATCTCCCAGGTCTTCGGGTCGATCTCCACCACCGCCGCGTGCGCGCCGGACGCGAACGTCGAGCGGATCGGCGAGTAGTAGTCGCGGTGCTCCAGGCCCGGCGCGTCCCCGACCGCCACCGGCGGCCGGTCGTCCGAGCCGGCGCGTGCGAACTGCGTCGCCTGCTTCGCCGCCTCGTCGAACGCGTAGCGCAGCGGGTTGGACAGCACGGCGACCGTGCGCAGCGGGATCGTCGCGCCCGGGGTCCCCTTCACCCCGACGACGCCGTCCTCGATCTCCAGGTCCGCGGGGTCGGCCTCCAGCACCTCCGCGGCGATCCGCAGCGCCTTCTCCCGCACCCCGCGGGCGGCCAGCGCGATCGCGTTGCCGCTCATCACCGCGGCCCGCGAGGCGAACGTGCCGACCGCGTACGGGAAGCGGCGGGTGTCGCCGGTGGTCACCTCGACGTCCTCGATCGGCACCCCGAGCTCGGAGGCGACGATCTGCGCGAACGACGTCTCGTGGCCCTGCCCCTGCGAGGTGAGCCCGGTGGCGACCAGCACCTTGCCGCTGCCCAGCACCTGCACGTGCCCGCCCTCGTACGGCCCGGGCCCCGTGCCCTCCACGTACATCGCCATCCCGGCGCCGAGCAGCTTCCCGCGCGACGCCGCCTCGGCCCGCCGGGCCTCGATGCCGTCCCAGTCGACCAGCGCCTCCAGCTTGGCGAGCAGCCCCGGGTAGTCGCCGGAGTCGTAGATGACCGGCCGCCCGTCCTGGAACGTCAGGTGGTGGTCGTAGGGGAACTGGTCGGGCTGGATGAGGTTGCGCCGCCGCACCTCGGCGCGGTCCAGGCCGAGGTCGTCGGCGATGCGGTCCATCGTCCGCTCCATCGCGAAGCAGCCCTGCGGGCGGCCGGCGCCGCGGTACGGCGTGACGATGACCGTGTTCGTGTAGACGCTCTCCACGACCACCCGGTAGACCGGGATGGCGTACGGCCCGACCAGCTGGGTCGCCGTCACGATCGGGACGATGATCCCGTAGGGCGTGTAGGCGCCGTTGTCGTGCCAGGCGTGCACGTCGAGCGCGGTGATCCGCCCGTCGTCGCCGTAGCCGACGGTGATCTCCTGGCGCTGCTGCCGCTCGTGCGCGCTGCCGATGAAGTGCTCGCGCCGGTCCTCGGCCCACTTCACCTCCTGGCCGAGCTTGATCGCGGCCATCGGCACCAGCAGCTCCTCCGGCCACGGGTGCACGATCTTCACGCCGAAGCCGCCGCCGACGTCCGGGGCGATCACCTCGACGGCGTCCAGCGACAGCTCCAGCTTCGCCGCGATCGCCGCCCGCACCGACGTCGACGCCTGAGTGCTCGAGTAGACGCGCAGCGACGAGTCCGCCGGGTCCCAGCGGGCGTGCACGCCCTTGCCCTCCAGCGGCATGCACGCGCTGCGCTCGATGTACTGCGTGAAGGAGAGCGTGCGGGTGGCGCCGGCCAGCGCCGCCTCGACGTCCCCGGTCTCCTGGTGGTGCCGGGCGGCGACGTTGTCCGGGATCTCGGTGTGGACGGCGGAGGCGGCCTCGCGGGCGGCGTCCACCCCCACGACCACCGGTAGCTCCTCGTAGCTGACGACGATCCGCTCGGCGGCGTCCTCGGCCAGGTACCGGTCCGTGGCGACCACCATGACCACCGGCTCGCCGACGTGGTTCACCTCGCCGTTGGCCAGCGGGTAGCCGGTGCGCGGCGCGTGCAGCTGGGGGTGGGGGATCAGCACCGGCAGCGGCTCGGCCATCGGGCCGGTGAGGTCCTCGTAGGTGTAGATCGCGACCAGGCCCTCGACGTCGAGCGCGCCCTCGACGTCGATGTCGGTGATCCGCGCATGGGCGTGCGGGCTGCGCACGAAGGCGGCGGCCAGGGCCTGCGCGCCGATGTCGTCGAGGTAGCGGCCCTTCCCGATGATCAGGCGGGCGTCCTCGCGGCGGCGGACCGGCTCGCCGAACAGCTTGGTGGTCACCAGGCGCCGTCCCCGCCGCCGAAGTGGCCGGTGTGCTCGGGGCGCATCGCCGCGGCGGCGTGCCGGACGGCCTTCTTGATGTTGGCGTAGCCCGTGCACCGGCAGAGGTTGCCGCCGACGATCTCGTCGACCTCCTCCTCGGTGATCTCCGCCGACCGGTCCCGGGCCTCCAGGCCCGCCGCGATCGTCACCAGGAAGCCCGGCGTGCAGAAGCCGCACTGCAGGGCGTGGCACTCGCGGAACGCCTCCTGGACCGGGTGCAGCACCTGCCCGCCCTGGTGGTCCTCGCGCGCCAGCCCCTCGACCGTCGTCACCGACGCCCCGTCGACCTGCACGGCGAACACCAGGCACGAGCGCACCGGCGTCCCGTCGACCAGCACCGTGCAGGCGCCGCAGACGCCGTGCTCGCAGCCCACGTGCGTGCCGGTCAGCCCCAGGTCGTGGCGCAGCGCGTCGGACAGCAGCCGGCGCACCGGCAGCGTCGCCTCACGGGGGACCCCGTTGACGGTCACGGTGATCGAGCGTTCGACGTCCACGGAGGTCATGCGGCGGTCCTCTCCAGTGCTTCGGTGGCAGCCTCTGCGAGTGTCCGCTCCGTCAGCACCCCGACGAGCAGCCGCCGGTAGTCGGCGCTGGCGTGCAGGTCGCCGTCGGGGTCCACCAGCGTGCGGGCGAGCTCCCCCGCCGCGGCCCAATCCGCCGAGTCGGCGGGCGCGCCGTGCACCGCCTCGGTCAGGTCGTGCACCTCGGGCACCAGCCCGACGGAGATGTAGGACGCCCGGACGCGCTCGACCCGGCGGTCGGCGTCCAGCGTGACGACGACGCCCGCACCGCAGACGGCGTAGTCGCCCTTGCGCCGCGACACCTCCGCGAACGCCGTGCCCGAGCGGGGCGCGAGCGCGGGGAAGAACGCGTCGACGACGACCGCCGGCCCGTGCAGCGAGGTCTCCAGCGGCCCGACGAACAGGTCCCGCCAGCCCACGACCGACCGGCCGGACGGCGTCGCCACCGTCACCGCCCCGTCGGTCAGCGCCAGCACCGACGTCATCTCGCCCGAGGGGTCCGCGTGCGCGATGGAGCCGACCGTCGTGCCCCGGTTGCGGATCGCCGGGTGCGCGACGTTCGCCGTAGCCCGGGCCAGCAGCGGCTGGACCCGGGCGGCGGCGCCGTCGTGCAGCAGTGCGCGGTGGCGCACCAGGGCCCCCACCCGCACGCCGTCCCCGGTGGCCTCGACGGCGTCGAGGCCGGGCACCCGGTTGATGTCGACCAGCGTGGCCGGTGCCGCCAGCCGCATGGACAGCAGCGGGATCAGCGACTGGCCGCCGGCGAGCACCTTGGCGCCCTCGCCCTCGGCGACGAGCACGTCGAGCGCCTCGTCGAGGGAGCCGGGGTCGGCGTAGCGGAAGGGAGCGGGCTTCACCGGCGGGACGTGCCCTTGCCCGGGGCCCGGCTGCCGGACGCCCCGCCGGGCGTGTGGCCCCCGGTCACGCCGGGCCGGCCGACCTCGTCCACCGACGACGGGTCGGGGGAGACCTCGTCGCCGTGGCCGAACGTGCTGCCGGCGGCCGGGTGGGCGCCCTCGCGGGTGAGGGCCTCGCGCATCTCGGCGGGGGCCAGCGCCCGCGCCAGGTGCCAGGCCACGACCGCGACGATCGAGCCGAGCGCGATGCCGTTGAGCGAGAAGTCCTCGGTGAACTCGAGCGTGACGTTGCCGATGCCGATGATGATCCCGGCCGCGAGCGGCACGAGGTTGATCGGGTTGGCGAAGTCGACCCGGTTCTCCTTCCAGATCTTGGCGCCGAGCAGGCCGATCATCCCGTAGAGGACGACGGTGATCCCGCCGAGCACCCCGCCCGGGACGATGTTGATCAGGGCGCCGAACTTCGGGATCAGGCCGAGCAGGATCGCCACCAGGGCGGCCACGTAGTACGCCGCGGTCGAGTAGACGCGGGTGGCGGCCATGACGCCGATGTTCTCGGCGTAGGTGGTGGTGGGGGAGCCACCGACCGACGAGGCGACGACGGTCGCGATGCCGTCGGCGGCCACGGCGCGGCCCATCATCGGGTCGAGGTCGCGCTTGGTCATCTCGGCGACGGCCTTGACGTGGCCGACGTTCTCGGCGACCAGGGCGATCACGGCCGGGATCACCAGCAGGCTGAACTTCAGCGAGAAGGACGGCGCGGTGAAGTCGGGGAAGCCGAACCAGTCGGCGTCGCCCACCGCGTCGAAGTTGATCCGGTCGCGGGTGGTCTCCGAGCCGTCGGGCGTGGTCGGGTCGAACGAGGTGATCTGGCCGGACGTGGCGTCCAGGAGCACCGACAGCAGGTAGCCGAAGACCAGGCCGAGCAGGATGGCGATGCGGGCGAGGAACCCCCGCAGGGCCAGCGAGGCGACGATGACGAAGGTCATCGTGGCCAGCGCGACCCACTGGTCCTGGGGCCAGTACGTGGACGCGGCGACCGGCGCCAGGTTGAAGCCGATCAGCATCACCACGGCGCCGGTGACCGCCGGCGGCAGCACCTTGTTGATGGTGCCGAGGCCGGCGACGTGGATGAGCACGCCGACCAGGGCGAGGACGACGCCCGCGACGAGGATGGCGCCGACGACGTCCCCGGAGTCGCCGCCGTTGAGCCGGATCGCCGCCACGCCGCCGACGAAGGCGGCGCTGGTGCCCAGGTAGCTGGGCACCCGGTTCTTCACGATGAGCAGGAAGATGATCGTCGCGACGCCGCTCATCATGATCGCGAGGTTGGCGTCCAGGCCCATGATGATCGGGAACACGAAGGTCGCGCCGAACATCGCCACCACGTGCTGCGCGCCGATGCCCACGGTCCGCGGCCACGAGAGCCGCTCGTCCGGGGCGACCGCCTCGCCCAGGGGTGGGGTCTTGCCGTCTCCGTAGAGCTTCCAGCCGAACGCCATCGATGGGCTCCTCGAGCTCTCGATCCCAGTGGTGTCCCGGTCGCCGGCGGTCCTCGCGGCGCCCGGGGAGGGTTCATCTGACACCCGCCCTCGCGGCAGCGGAAGTGCCTCAACGCTAAATCGTTATTGCCGAGATGTCTCACCGTTGAGGAACTCCCGGCGGTAGCGTCGCACCCGTGAGCTCCCCGCCCCGCCCCGGCGTCCGCTCGGTCGTGCTGCGCAGCGGCGTCTACGCCGACTCGGTCCGGTTGATGCAGGTCAGTCGGGACATCGGCGCCCGCGACGGCGTCTCCGCGGTGCTCGTCGCCATGGCCACCCCGCTCAACCTCGAGCTGGCGGCGGGCATGGGCCTGGCGCCCGAGGAACCGGCCACCCCCGAGCAGCTGCTCGTCGCGATCGCGGCCGACGACGACGCCGCGCTGGCCGCTGCGGTCGCCGCCGTCGAGGCCGCCCTCGCCGAGCGGCAGCGCAGCACGGCCTCGGCGCAGGCCGTGCCGGCGCGCACCATCGGCGCCGGCCTCGACGCGCTGCCGGCCGACGGCCCGGCGCTGGCGATCGTGAGCGTCCCCGGTGCGTACGCCGTCGCCGAGGCCGCCGACGCCATCGCCGCGGGCCAGAGCGTCCTCGTCTTCTCCGACGGCGTGCCGGTCGAGCACGAGGTCGCGCTCAAGCGCGCCGCGCACGACGCCGGCGTGCTCGTCATGGGCCCCGACTGCGGGACGGCGATCGTGTCGGGCGTCGCGCTGGGCTTCGCCAACGTCGTCCGCCCCGGGCCGGTCGGGCTCGTGGCGGCCAGCGGCACCGGCGCGCAGCAGGTCTCCTGCCTGCTCGACATGGCCGGCGTCGGGGTCTCCCACGTGCTCGGTGTCGGCGGCCGGGACCTGTCGGAGGCCGTCGGCGGGCTGGCCACCCTCGACGCGCTCGCCGCCCTCGACGCCGACCCGGCCACCGAGCGGGTGCTGCTGGTCTCCAAGCCGCCGGCGCCGTCGGTGGCCGCCGCGGTGTCGGCCGCGGCCGCGCAGCTGTCGGTCCCCGTCCGCTCGGCGGCGCTGAGCGCGCAGACGCCCGACCTCACCGCCGCCGTCGAGGCGCTCCTCGGTGACCTGGGCGTCGCGGTGCCGGAGTGGCCCTCCCGGTCCGGGGCCGACGACGGCGCCCTGCCCGGCGCCGTCCTCAAGGGGCTGTACTCCGGCGGCACGCTGGCCGACGAGGCCATGCTGCTCGCCGCCCCGGTGCTCGGCGACGTCCGCTCCAACACCCCGCTGCGCCCGGACCTCGACCTCGGTACGGACCTCGCCGCCACCGGTCACGTGGTCGTCGACTTCGGCGACGACGCGCTCACCGTCGGCCGCGCCCACCCGATGATCGACCCCACCCTGCGGCTCGAGGCGATCGACCGGCTGGCCGCCTCCGGGGAGCCCGCGGTGCTGCTGCTCGACGTCGTCCTCGGGTACGGCGCGGACGCCGACCCGGCCGCCGCGCTGGTCCCGGCGCTGACCGCCGCCCGCGCGCGGACGACGCTGCCGGTGGTCGTCGCGCTGGTCGGCACCGAGGCCGACCCCCAGGGCTGGAGCCGGCAGGCCGACGCCCTTGCCGCCGCCGGCGCGCACGTGTTCGCCTCCAACGCGCAGGCCACCCGGCACGCGCTCGGCCTGCTGGGAGCCCGCGCATGAGCCTCGGTCAGCTGCTCTCCGCCCCGCCCGCCGTGGTGGCGGCCGGCGTCGACGTCTTCTCCGCGTCCCTGCGTGCCCAGGGCGCCGAGGTGACCGACGTCGACTGGCGGCCGCCGGGCTTCGGCGACCCCGCCGACCTCGCCGCGCTGGTCCTCGACCCGCGCCGGGCCACGGCCAACCGGACGGCGGTCGAGCGGGTGCTCGCCGCGGGCTCGGTGCTCACCGACGTCCGCCCCGCCCGCGAGGTGCTCCGCCTGGCCGACCGCACGATCCTGCACGCCGGGCCGCCGATCGACTGGGCCGACGCCAGCGGGCCGCTGCGCGGCGGCCTGATCGGCGCGACGCTGTTCGAGGGCTGGGCCTCGACGGTCGAGGAGGCCGAGCGGCTGCTGGCCGCCGGCGAGATCGCGCTCGACCCGTGCCACCACCACTCGGCGGTCGGCCCGATGGCCGGGATCACCTCGCCGTCGATGTGGATGTGGTGCCTGGAGGACCCGGTCCAGGGCGGGAAGGCCTACTGCAACCTCAACGAGGGCCTGGGCAAGGTGCTGCGGATGGGTGCCTTCAACGAGGAGGTGCTCACCCGGCTGGGCTGGATGCGCGACGTCCTCGGCCCGGTGCTCGCCCAGGCCGTGCGGTCGATGGCCGAGCCGCTGGACGTCAAGGCCGTGCTCGCGCAGATGCTGCAGATGGGCGACGAGGGGCACAACCGCAACCGCGCCGGGTCGCTGATGGCGCTGCGCGAGCTCTCCCCTGCGGTCGTCGGGGTGGACGCACCGTCGTCCGACGTCGCCGCGGTGCTGCGCTTCATCGGCGGCAACGAGCACTTCTTCCTCAACCTCGGCATGCCCACGGCGAAGCTCGCGATGGACGCCGCCCGCGACGTGCCGGGCTCGACGATGGTCACGGTCATGGCCCGCAACGGCACCGAGTTCGGCATCCAGACCGCCGGCACCGGCGACCGCTGGTTCACCGGGCCCGCCCAAACCCCCGTCGGCCTGTTCCTCGGCGACTACGGCCCCGACGACGCCAACCCCGACATCGGCGACTCCGCGATCATGGAGACCTACGGCGTGGGCGGCTTCTCCATGGCCGCGGCCCCGGCGATCGTCCGGTTCGTCGGGGGCACCGTGCCCGACGCGCTGGCCACGACCGAGCGGATGTACCAGCTGACGCTCACCGAGAACCCGGCGATGGCCATCCCGATCCTCGGCTTCCGCGGCTCCCCCACCGGCATCGACGTCGTCTCGGTGGCGCGGACCGGCTGGCTGCCGCAGATCAACACCGGCATGGCCGGGCGGGTGGCCGGCACCGGTCAGGTCGGCGCCGGGCTGGTGCAGCCTCCGCGGGAGTGCTTCGAGCAGGCGCTGGCCGCGCTGGCGCAGGAGGCCCGGGCGGCCTAGCGGACACGGGCGGCGAGCACGGCGACGTCGTCCCGGGCGCGGCGGCCCAGCCGGCCGAGGAGGCCGTCGCAGACCTCGTCCAGCGACTGCTCGGCGGACCCCGAGAGCGCCTCGACCAGCACCACGAGGCCCGCGTCGAGCTCCGCGGTCCGGCTCTCCACGAGGCCGTCTGTGTAGAGGAGCAGCGTGTCCCCGGGCGCCAGCGTCAGGGCGTGGTCGACCCGCGGGGCGCCGGGGACGGCGCCCAGGGGCGGGTCGACCGGGCGCTCCAGGAGGTGCACGCCGCCGTCCGCGCCGATCAGCACCGGGGGCGGGTGGCCGGCGTTCGACCAGCGCAGCCGCACCCCTCCGCCGGGGTCCGGCCCGACGGCGGCGACGGCCATGGTCACGAGCGAGCGGTTGCCCAGGTCGTCGAGGGCCCGGTCCAGCGCCGAGAGGACGGCGGCCGGGCCGCCTCCCACCGACTGGGCGAGGCCGCGGAGCATGCCGCGCGTCTGCGCCATGGTGGCGGCGGAGACGGCGTCGTGACCGGCGACGTCGGCGATGACCAGCAGCGTCGTCCCGTCGGGGACGGCGAAGGCGTCGTACCAGTCCCCGCCGACGTACGCCCCCGCCGTGGCCGGCCGGTAGCGGGTGGCCGTCGAGAGCCAGGCGAGCTGCGGCGGTTCGGTCAGCAGGCTGCGCTGCAGCGTCTCGGAGAGGTCCAGGACGGCGCGGTCGGCTGCCTTCTCGGCCACCAGCCGCGCGACCTGTCGCTCCTCGCGCTGCGAACGGACACAGGCGGCGACGGCCGCGGCGGCGCCGACCGCCACCCCGCCGACCTGGACGGCCAGCGCCGCGCCGGTGTCCCCCCGGTCGTAGGCGCCCAGCAGCGCCGCGACGACCACGGCGAGCGCGCCGTAGACCGCGGTCGCCCGCCCGCCGAGCACGGTGGCGGCGGTCGCCGGCACGACCACCGCCAGGCCGGCCACCCCCTGGTCGCGGCCGAGCAGCAGGTCCGCGCCGACGACGGCGGCGAGGGCGGCGACGGGCAGCGCGTGCGCCGCCCCGGCGGGTCGGTCCACGGCGGCCCCCCTCGTCCGGCCGGGCGCACGCGGCTCGCGTGGGTGCGCACCGTCACCGTAGCGAGGCGGCCGGTGACGGGCGCCCGCGACGGCCGTCTACCGGACGCGGAGGGCCAGCAGCGCGACGTCGTCGTCGTGCCGCGCGCCCAGGCCCGCGAGGAGCTCGTCGCAGACCTGCTCCAGCGACCGCCCCTGCGCACCGGACAGCGCCTCGAGGAGCGCGGCAGTGCCGGCGTCCAGCGTCAGGCCGGGCGCCTCGACCAGGCCGTCGGTGTAGAGCAGGACCGTGTCCCCGGTCGCCAGGGTGATCTCGTGGTCGGTCCGCGCGGCCGACGGCCCGACGCCGAGGAGGCGGTCGGGCCTGCGGGCGAGGAGCTCCACGGAGCCGTCGGCACGGACGAGCACCGGCGCGGGGTGGCCCGCGTTGCACCACCGCAGCAGCGGGCCCCCACCGCCGGGCCGGTCGGTCACCTTCGCCGCGACGACGGTGACGAGGGTGTCGGCGTGCAGGTGGACCAGCGCACGGTCGAGCGCGCCCAGCACCGAGGCCGGCGAGCCGAGCACCTCCTGCGCCAGCCCCCGGAGCATCCCCCGGGCCTGGGCCATCGTCGCCGCGGCGGGCGCGTCGTGCCCGGCCACGTCGCCGATGACGACCATCGTGCCGCCGTCCGGGGTCCGGAAGGCGTCGTACCAGTCGCCGCCGACCTGCGCGTCACGTGTCGCGGGCAGGTAGCGCACCGCGGTCTCCAGCCGCGGCAGCGGGGGCAGCTCGGCCAGCAGGCTGCGCTGCATCGCCTCGGCCACGTGGACGCGCGCGCGGTCGGTGGCCTGCGCCGCGGCGAGCTCCGACGCCTGCCGCTCCCGGCGCTGGCGCACCGTGCAGGCCGCGACCGCGGCCGCGGCGCCGACGCCGATCAGCACGAGCCGCGCGATCTGCGCCGGCACCGCCTCCTCGGTGTACTGCCGGTCGTAGATGCCCAGCAGGGCCCCGGTGACGAGAGCGGCCAGCCCGTAGACCGTCGTCGCGCGGCGGCCCAGCACGACCGCGGCGAGCATCGGCGAGACGACGGCCAGCCCGAGGACGACCTGCTCGCGCCCCGCCACCACGTCGATGGCGGCCACGACCAGGAGTGCGAGCAGCGGGAGGGCGTGGGACCGCAGGGGAGAGGGACGCGTCACGGCACCTCTCCTCCGACCGGTTCGCGGCCGGACGGTCCGCCTGCCAGGTCGAGGGTAGTGGGCGCGGCGCCCGGATCGCGGGAGCCCTGCTCAGGCGCGCGCGCAGGAGAGCAGGTCGGCCAGGGTCGGCCCGAAGGCCGTCGGGTCGGCCACCGGGGCGGGGAACGGGACCCGCAGGTCGTAGTGGGACGCCGGGCACTCGACTCGGAAGAGGAGGCCGAACCGGTCCACGCCCAGCAGGTGCACGCCGTCGTCCTCGCCGGCCCACAGCCGCACCCGGGCGCACAGCTCGGCCAGCGCGCGGGCGTGCTCCCCGAGCAGGCCTCCCTCGTCGCCGGCCAGCGGGTCGGGCCGGGCCTCGGTGAACTCCTCGGGCTCGATGGTCGTGCAGGTGCCGTTCTCCTCGAGGAGGACCTCGGCCAGGTCCAGGCGCAGCAGGGTGGCGGTCAGGCCGACGTCGAGCAGCACGTCGGCCGGGCAGGCCTCGGCGAAGTCGAGGACCAGCCCCGCCTCCTCGCCCTGGGGCACCGGCCTCAGCCAGCCGGCGAGGTCCAGCCGTCCGCGCAGCGGGTCGCGCAGCGGCAGCGGGGAGCGCCGGGTGACCGTGACGCGCGCCGGCAGGTCGCCGAGCGGCGAGCGGCCGACGGCGGTGGCGAGCCCGCCGGACCGGGGGACGACGAGCAGCACGTCACCGGCCGCGGTCGTCGTCGCCGCCAGCAGCGGCGAGGTGCCCTGACCGAGGGCGTGCACCGAGGCCGCGGCGCAGGTCGCGACGGTGCGGGCGCGTTCGGCGGGGGTGGGGGCGTCGGCGGTGTGCCGCGGAGTCCGGGTCGTTCGGCGTGCGGTCATGGCTTCCCTCGCGGCTCTCGTCCGGTAGTAAGGTGAGCCTAACCAAACCGGAGGTCCCGTGAACACGCCTCGCCCCAAGATCCGGCTGAGCCGCCGGCTCGGGCTGCCACTCACCCCCAAGGCCGTCTCGTACTTCGAGCGCCGGCCGTACCCGCCCGGCGAGCACGGCCGCAAGCGCAAGCAGGCCAGCGACTACTCGACCCGGCTGCTGGAGAAGCAGCGGCTGCGCGCGCAGTACGACATCAGCGAGACCCAGCTGCGGCTCGCCTTCGACCGGGCGCGGCGGGCCGGCGGCAAGACCGGCGAGGCGCTGATCCAGGACCTCGAGTCGCGACTGGACGCGACGGTGCTGCGGGCCGGCTTCGCCCGGGCCATCTACCAGGCCCGCCAGTTCGTCACCCACCAGCACGTGCTCGTGAACGGGCGCCGGGTCGACCGCCCCTCGTACCGGCTGCAGCCGGGCGACTTCGTGCAGGTCGCCGAGCGCTCGCGCGGCAAGGAGCCGTTCTGGGTCGCCGCGTCTGGCGCCCACGCCGACCCGCCGTCCTACCTCGAGGTCCGGCTCGCCGACCTCGTGGCCCGGGTCGAGCGGATCCCCGCCCGCGAGGAGATCCCGGTGATCTGCGAGGAGCAACTGGTCGTCGAGTACTACTCCCGCTGAACCCGGTTGCCGGTGCCGAGGCGAACCGACACGCTGCGGTCCATGTGGGGACACGCACCCGGCTCCGACGGCGGACCGGACCCGGAGTCCGTGCGGCGGATGAACGCGCCGGAGAACGAGCTGCCGGTGGCCCTGCCGCAGAACGTCGTCCTGGTCCGCACGCCGGACCTCGCCGTGGCGGTCGTCGGGCTGCAGGTCTACACGACCGGCGTCGCGTTCCAGCTGGTGGCCCGGATGCGTCCCGGCGCCCGTGAGGTCGCCCGCAGCGACCTGAACGACCTCTTCTGGGGGCACCGTGCCGGCACCGGACGTGGCTTCCTCTTCGGCGTCGAGTTCGCCGACGGCCGCCGGGCGGGGACGTTGGCCGACTCCGGCAACGACCTCGTGTTCCACCAGGGCAGCGGCTCCGGCGGGGATGCGTCGATCGAGCAGAACTGGTGGCTGAGTCCCGTGCCGCCGCCGGGACCGCTGCGCCTGGTCGTGCGGTGCGCCGCCCTCGGGGTCGAGGAGACGGTCGTGGAGCTGGACGCGGCGGCCGTCGTCCGCGCCGTGGACGACGTCGTCCTGCTGTGGCCGTGGGAGCCGCCGCGGCACGAGAGCCCCGAGCCGCCGCCCCCGCCGGCGGACCTCCCGGAGGGCAGCTGGTTCCTGGGGAGCTGACCCCACGAGCACTGTGCGCCCGGTGACCGTTCCGCGGTCGGAGTGGTCACCGAGCGCACATCGCTCGTGGCTCAGGCGGCGAGCAGGTCCTGCACGCCGGCCGCGAGGGTGTCCCGCGCGGCTCCCGCGTCCCCGAGGTAGCCGGCGACCATGGCGCCGTCGCGCAGCATCACGTACCGGCGGGCGGCCTCGGCCGGGTCCGGATGGCCGGCGGTGCGGAAGGCCCGGACCACCGTCTCGGTGAGCCAGGCGCGGTGGTCGGCGACCGCGCGGTGCACCGGGTCGGCCCGGTCGGGGTGCTCGGCGGCGGCGTTGATGAAGGCGCAGCCCCGGAAGCCCGGCCGGCAGAGCTCGTCGCCGATCGCCTCGGTGAGCCGCCGCAGCTGGGCGACGGCCGCCTCCGCGTCCCCCGGCGCGCCACCGACGAAGGCACGGACGGCGTCGTCGATCCCCCGCAGGTAGGCGACGACGAGGTCCTCCTTGCCGGGGAAGTGCCGGTAGAAGGTCGCCCGCGTGATGCCCGCGGCGGAGACGATCCGATCCACGCCGACCGTGTGCAGCCCCTCGGCGTAGAAGAGCTCGGCAGCCGTGTGGAGCAGGCGCTCGCGGGCGGCCGAGGGGCGGGTGGGGGCGGTCATGGGGCCCATCGTAGGGGAGAACGAACGTTCCGTCTTGCGGGTTGGCAGGTCATGTGGTCCAGTGGAGGTAGAACGACCGTTCTCCCTACGCTCGAGGAGCCTCCATGGACGCCATCTACACCGCCGTCGCCACCGCCTCCGGTGACGGCCGCAACGGTCACGCCCGCAGCTCCGACGGCCTGGTCGACGTCGACCTCGCCATCCCGCGCGAGATGGGCGGCGCCGGCGGCGCGACCAACCCCGAGCAGCTGTTCGCCGCCGGGTACGCCGCCTGCTTCCACTCGGCGCTGAAGCTCGTCGCCGGCCAGAAGAAGCTCCCGATCACCGACTCCGCGGTGACCGCCGAGGTCGGCATCGGCAGCAACGACGCCGGTGGCTTCGGGCTCACCGTGGCCCTCGAGGTCGAGCTCGGCGGCATCGACCAGGCCGCCGCCGACGACCTCGTCGAGGCCGCCCACCAGGTGTGCCCCTACTCCAACGCCACCCGCGGCAACGTGCCGGTCACCCTCACCGCCACCGTCGCCTGACTCGCCGCTCGCCTGCGCGAGATCTGCACAGTCGTCGCCATCAGCCGCTGATGCTGACGACTGTGCAGATCTCGTCGAGCCGCTACGCCTTGACGATTGCCGCCACCGGGCCGCCGCCGGACGGGCCCTGGTGCACCGCGGCCACCGACACGAACACCGCCGGGTCGCCGGTCACCGACGCGGCCACGCCGCCCACGGTCGCCTTGATCTGCCGGTGCCAGAAGACGTCGGAGTCGTCGAGCATCGCGTTGCGGCGGCCGCGCACGTAGCCGGTCGGGTCCGCCTCGCACTTGAGGAAGACGTTGACCAGCCGGTCGCCGAGGTCGCTGACGTGCGGCCGCTCGGGCAGGTCGAGGCCGGCCTCGCGGATCGCGTTCCAGATGCCGTCCTGGTCCAGCGCGTCGGTCATCACCGAGTGCCCGATCCGGTACGCCCCGCCGTGCCCGCGCGCGTTGCCGACGACGACGATCTGCGCCCGGTCGAGCTCCACACCCGACGAGCACGAGGCCACCGCGCTGTAGAGCGACAGGTCGCGCATGACCTGCTTCTGCTCCGGCATCTCGATCTCACCGAGGGCCACGGCGATGCCCAGGGCGGTGGTGCCGTTGGAGAGGTCCATCGAGCCGTGCGGCTCGTCGTAGTAGGTCTCCTGGCCGCGGGACTTCGCGTCGCGGATGGTCTCGATGGTCAGCAGCGGCGTCTTGGTCTGCACGTAGTGGACGTCGGCCGGGTCGGTGATGCCCGCGGCCTCCATCGCCTTGCGCACGCCGTCGGCGACCTTCTCCACCATCGAGATGCGGCCGATGTCCTCGGGCAGCAGCACGTCGCTCATCGCGTAGCCGACGGTCAGCCGCGGCTCGTCGGTCTTCTCGACGGCGTCCTCGGGGAGGGTCGCGAAGATCGTGGCGTGCGGGCTGATGACGCCGTCCGTCCCGCCGGACCAGACGATCGGGATCTGGGCGACGTCCTCCTTGGACCGGCTGCCCTTCTCCATGAGCACCTCGCGGAAGGCGCGGTCGGCGATGATCCGGGTGTAGTCGTTGACGCCGCCGTTGCCCTCGGTCTTGCCGATGACGGCGACGACCCGGTCGGCCTCCATGACGCCCTCGTCGATCAGCTTGGCCAGCTCGGAGGCGTCGCTGACGTTGTGCAGGGGGACCTTGCGGACCTCGATCGGTGCGGGCACGGGGGATCTCCTTCGGTGGGTCAGGGCTGCAGGACGGTGCCGACGTCGTCCCCGGTGACGGCGTCGGTGATGTGTTCGAGCGAGGTGACGACGGCGCGCTCGCCGCCGCCGTCCACGAAGCGCAGGACGGCCTCGACCTTCGGGGCCATGCTGCCGCGGGCGAACTCGCCGGCCGCGGCGTGCGCGCGGAGCTCGTCTGGGGTGACCCGGCCGAGCGCTCGGGCCGCCGGGGTGCCGAACCCGACCATGACGTTCGGGACGTCGGTGGCCAGGACGAGGGCGTCCGCGGCGACGTCGCGCGCCAGCACGGCCGCGGTCAGGTCCTTGTCGATCACGGCCTCCACCCCGCGCAGGGCGGGTCCCTCGTCGTCGGCGACGGGGATGCCGCCCCCGCCGGCGCAGACGACGACGAAGCCGGCCGCCACCAGCGCGTGCACCGCGGGCCCGTCGACGACGGCGAGCGGCTCCGGGGACGCGACGACGCGGCGCCAGCCGCGCGGGCCGCGGTCCTCCCAGACCTGCCCCAGGGCGATGAACCGCTCGGCCTGGTCGCGGGGCAGGAAGCGCCCGACCGGCTTGGACGGCGTGGCGAAGCCGGGGTCGGCGGCGTCGACCAGCGTGCGGGTGACCAGGGCGGCGGTGCGCTGCGGCAAGCCCCGGGCGGCCAGGGCGGCGTCGAGCTCGTCGGCGAGGGTGAAGCCGATGGTGGCCTGCGTCTGGGCGACGTTCCAGTCCAGCGGCACCGGCGGCACCTCGTGCGCGGCCAGCTCGTTCTTCACCAGCAGGTTGCCCACCTGCGGGCCGTTGCCGTGGGTGAGCACCACCTCGACGCCGGCCGCGACGAGCTCCGCGACGTGGCCCGCGGCCACCGCCAGCGCAGCCCGCTGCGCAGCGGGGGTGGCCGATCCGTCGGGCCCAGTCATGGCGTTGCCGCCGAGCGCGACCACGGCACGGCGGGGGAGGGTCACCCTCGCGACCCTAGCGCCGGGTTGCTTAGCGGTGAAGGACTTCGTGCCGATCGACTCTGTCCGGCCGGCACCCCACCGAGCATGATCGGCGCCCTCCCCGGAGGAGGTCCTCGTGCTGGTCCACTTCGACTTCGACACCCGCGCCGGCCCCGAGGAGGTGTTCGACGCCCTCACCGTCGTCGGCGACCGCCGGCTGGAGGTCTGGTCGAAGACCCTGGACCCGGCCAAGTACGAGGTGCGCGAGCAGGGCGAGGGGTGGGCCGTCATGAAGGAGGGCAGTGCCGGAGTGGAGCTGTGGGTGCTGCTCCGCTACGAGTGGCACACCCCCGACCGTGTCACGTGGACGCTGCTCGAGAGCGACCACTGCGACCGCGGCGCCGGTGAGGTCCGGATCCGACCGCGGGACGGCGGCGGCAGCCACGTCGACGTCACGATGCGCCACTCCGGTGGCCGGGGGCTGCGCGGCAAGGGCGTCCTGCTGCTCCAGCGCGCGTTCGGCCCGGTGGCCTTCCCGAGGCTGTGGCGCGCGGCGCTCGACCGGGTCGCCGACGGGGGCTAGCGCTGCCGGACGTCGGACGGGTCGCTGCCGGTACCGACCGGCTCAGCTCCGGAGCCCGGCGTTCAGCCGGGCCGCCTGGCGCGTGAGGTGGTCGCGCTCCGGCAGGTCCGTCGCGGCCCGCGCCGCCTCGGCGTAGAGCCGAGCAGCCATGACCCGGTCCCCGTCGCGCTCGTGCAGGTAGGCCGACACGGCGGTGGCACGCGGCAGCGTGGGGTCGAGCTCGGCCAGGGCGGCCAGGCCGGCGCGCGGGCCGTCGGCCTCGCCGACCGCGACCGCCCGGTTCAGGCGGGCCACCGGGCTGCCGGTCAGCCGGACGAGCTCGTCGTACCACTCCACGATCTGCACCCAGTCGGTCTCCTCCGCCGTCCGGGCGTCGGCGTGCAGGGCGGCGACGGCCGCCTGCGCCTGGTACTCGCCCAGCCGGTCGCGGGCCAGGGCCGCCTGGAGGACGTCGACGCCCTCGGCGATCAGCCGGGTGTCCCACAGGCGCCGGTCCTGCTCGGCGAGGGTCACGAGGCTGCCGTCGGCGCGTGTGCGGGCCGGGCGCCGCGCGGAGTGCAGGAGCATGAGCGCCAGCAGCCCGGCGACCTCCTCGTCGTCGGTCATCGCCGCGAGCTGCCGGGTCAGCCGGACCGCCTCGACGACGAGGTCGACGTCGCCGGAGTAGCCCTCGTTGAAGACCAGGTAGAGCACCCGCAGCACCGTGGCCAGGTCACCGTGCCGGTCGAACCGGACGCCCGAGACCGTCTTCTTCGCCCGGCTGATGCGCTGGGCCATCGTCGCCTCCGGCACCAGATAGGCCTGCGCGATCTGCCGGGTGGTCAGCCCGCCGACCGCCCGCAGCGTGAGCGCGACCGCCGACGCCGGGGACAGGGACGGGTGGGCGCAGAGGAAGTACAGCCGCAGGGTGTCGTCCACGACCTCGGCCGGCCCCGGTGCCGGCTCCTCGTCGACGCGGAGCTCGCGCCGGCGCCGGGAGGAGTCGGCGCGGACGGCGTCGAGGAACTTGCGCCAGGCCACCGTGACCAGCCAGCCCTGCGGGTCGCGCGGCGGGTCGGCCGGCCACACCCGCACGGCCTCGACCAGGGCCTCCTGGACGGCGTCCTCGGCCGCCGCGAAGTCCGCTCCGCGGCGACCGAGGACCCCGATCACGGTGGGGACGACCGCCCGCAGCAGGGCCTCGTCCACCGGTCCGCTCACTCCGTGATGGTGGGGGGAGCGCCGAGGAACGGGCGCACCTCGAGCCACTCGTGGATCGGCTCCCCGTTGGCGCCGGGGGCGGCGGACAGCTCGCCGGCGAGCTCGATGGCCCGCTCCCGGCTGTCGACGTCGATGATCATCCAGCCGGCGATCAGGTCCTTGGTCTCCGCGAACGGGCCGTCGGTGACGGGCGGCTTCCCCTGACCGTCGGAGCGGACCCACATGCCGTCGGGGGAGAGCGCCTGACCGTCGACGAACTCGCCGGTCCCCTCCAGCCGGTCGGCGAAGTCCTGCATGTACTGGAAGTGCGCGGTGACCTCCTCCGGCGTCCACCGGTCCATCGGGACGTCGTTCACCGCCGCCGGCGCGCCGCGGTAGTGCTTGAGCAGCAGGTACTTGGCCATCGTCTTCTCCTCGGTGCGGTACGGCCCATCCTGGCCGTGACACCCCGGGGACGGAGCCGCGCGCGGGTCCTCGACATCCCGCCGCGGAGAAGATCCGCGGAGTTCTCCGGCGGGAGCGCTCAGCGGCGCCAGAAGTCGAACGGGTCCCGGCCCGGACGGAAACCGGCCGCCTCGACGACGTCCACGGCGAGGTCGAACCGCTGGCCGACGGCGCCGGGCTGGTGGGCGTCGCTGCCGAAGCTGATCGCCTCGCCGCCCTCCTCGCGGAACCAGCGCACCTGGTCCACCGACGCGAGCGGGCTGCTGGTGTTGACCTCCAGCGCCCGGCCGGTCGCCGCCAGCGCGCGGAACACCGCCCGGTACTCCTCCTCGTAGTCCTTCTCCGCGTAGCGGTGCGTGCCGCCGGGCCAGTACCGCCGGGGGAAGTCCACGTGCGCGAGCACCTGGAACACGTCGCTGGACTCCACCATGTCGACCACCTCGGCGAGGTAGCGGCGCATGGTGCCGTCGGCGTCCTCCCACAGGAGGTGCCCGACGCCGTAGAGCTTCCCGCCCTCCGGCAGCGAGTGCAGCGAGCCCAGGACGCGGTCCACCGGACCGGTGCGCAGGTGGGCGGCGATGCTGGCCGAGAACAGGTGCGGCTCGCCGGCCTCGACGCCGGACCAGATCCGCAGCTGCGGGAACCGGTCGCGGACCTCCTCGAGCTCGGCGAAGTAGCCGGTCACGTCGATGTCCGCGTGCCGGGAGGCGTGCCGCTCCACCAGCCCCTCGTCGGTGGCGCGGTCGTCGGGGTCCCAGACGGTGAAGTCCAGGTGCTCGGTGAACGCGATGGCCGGCAGCCCGAGCGCGATCGCCCGCTCGCACGCGCGCGCCATCGTCGAGCTGCTGGCGGTGTCCCACGACCAGCCGGTGTGGACGTGGTTGTCGGGCGGTGGCGTCTGGTCCTCACGAGGCGGCATCGCCGTCCATCCTCTCGCGCGGCCGTCCCCAGGGCGCCGCGGGATGTCGGCGGGGGTGCCTACTGTCGGGCCCATGACCACCAGCGCGCCGCCGTCCCCGATCGCCGACGAGGCGCTGGAGATCCTGCGCGAGCTCACCGGCCGCCCCGATGCGGTGTTCCGCGACGGGCAGGACGCCGCCGTCTCCGCGCTGGTCGAGCGGTCCCAGCGGGCGCTGGTCGTGCAGCGCACCGGCTGGGGGAAGTCGGCGGTCTACTTCGTCTCCACCGCGCTGCTGCGCCGGCGCGGCGCCGGCCCCACGCTGCTGGTCAGCCCGCTGCTCGCGCTGATGCGCGACCAGGTCGCCGCCGCCTCCCGAGCCGGCATCCGCGCCGTGGAGATCTCCAGCTCCAACGTGACGGAGTGGGACGACATCGCCGCCCGGCTCGCCGCCGACGACGTCGACGTCCTGCTGGTCTCCCCGGAGCGGCTGACCAACCCCCGCTTCCGCGAGGAGCAGCTGCCGGGGCTGGTCGCCCGCTGCGGACTGGTCGTCGTCGACGAGGCGCACTGCGTCTCCGACTGGGGGCACGACTTCCGGCCCGACTACCGCCGCATCCGCGACCTGCTGGGCACCCTGCCCGCCGGCACGCCCGTGCTCGCCACCACCGCAACCGCGAACGAGCGCGTGGTGGCCGACGTCGCCGAGCAGCTCGGCGCCGGCGGTGTCGAGGTCACCACCGTGCGCGGTCCGCTGGCCCGCGACTCGCTGCGCCTGGGCGTGCTGCGCCTGCCCACCGACCGCGCCCGCCTGGCCTGGCTCGCGGCGCACCTGGGCGACCTGCCGGGCAGCGGCATCGTCTACACGCTGACCGTCGCCGCGGCGGAGGAGACGGCGTCGTTGCTGCGCGAGGCCGGGCACGAGGTGCGGGCCTACACCGGGCGGTTGGACGACGCCGACCGCAAGGACGCCGAGGAGGCGCTGCGGGAGAACCGCGTCAAGGCGCTGGTCGCCACCTCCGCGCTGGGCATGGGCTTCGACAAGCCCGACCTCGGGTTCGTCGTCCACCTCGGGGCGCCGTCGTCGCCGGTCAGCTACTACCAGCAGGTGGGTCGTGCCGGTCGCGCCGTGGAGCACGCCGACGTCCTGCTGCTCCCGGGGCCGGAGGACCTCGCGATCTGGCAGTGGTTCGCGACGTCGTCCATGCCGCGGGAGGACCACGCGGCCGCCGTGCTCACCGCGATGGCCGACGGGAAGGCGTGGTCGGTGGCGCGGCTGGAGACGGTGGCCGATGTCCGCCGGTCCCGCCTCGAGCTGCTGCTCAAGGTGCTCGCCGTCGACGGCGCGGTCGAGCGGGTGCAGGGCGGCTGGCGGTCCACCGGCGTCCCGTGGGTCTACGACGCCGACCGCTACGCGCGGGTCGCGCGCACCCGTGAGGCCGAGCAGCGGTCGATGCTCACCTACGCCAGGCCGGTCGACGAGGCGCAGTGCCGCATGGCGTTCCTCCAGGAGGCCCTCGACGACCCGAGCGCGGCGCCCTGCGGCCGCTGCGACGTGTGCGCCGGGCCCTGGTACCCCACCGACATCCCGGCCGGCGCCGCCGACGCCGCCTCCGCCGCGCTCGACCGGCCCGGCGTCGAACTGCCGCCGCGCGCCCAGTGGCCGACCGGTGCCGACCGCCTGGGCGTGACCGTGAAGGGCAAGATCGCGCCCGCCGAGCAGATCGACCCCGGTCGCGCCGTCGCGCGGCTCACCGACCTGGGCTGGGGGCAGCGGCTGCGCACGCTCCTGGGGGACGACGGCGTGGGCGGCACGGTGGTGCTCGACCTCGAGGCGCCGGGCATCGAGGAGGACCCGGACGCCGCCTTCGACGTGCCGGTCCAGCGCTCGGTCACCGACGTCCCCCCGGACGACGAGCTGCTCCGCGCGTGCGGGCGGGTGCTGGGCGCCTGGGACTGGGCCGAACGGCCGGCCGCGGTCGTGGCCATCCCCTCCCGCCGCCGCCCGCGGCTGGTGACGGGCGTGGCCGAGGGGCTGGCCCGGCTGGGGCGGCTCCCCTACCTCGGGGAGCTGTCGCTGTCCTCCGGCGGACCGACCGGCGGGCCCGGCGGCAACAGCGCCTTCCGCCTGGCCGGCGTGTGGCAGCGACTGGTCGTCGGGCCGGAGCTGCGCGACCGGCTGGCCGACCTGGGCTCCGTCCCCGTGCTGCTCGTCGACGACCTCGCCGACTCCCGCTGGACCATGACCGTCGCCGGCCGCGAGCTGAGGCTGGCCGGAGCGTCGAGGGTGCTGCCCTTCGCGCTCGCCCTCGCCGCCTGAATCCACAGGTTTTCGAACAGCTGTGCGAAACCTCCGCTAGCCTCTTCCCATGTCGCTCGCCCACCAGCCGTCGATGTGGGACACCGCCGAGGAGCCGGCGTTGCTGCCGCTGACCGGCCGCGTGCGCCGCACCACGCTGAGCGGCGGCGCGTGGGTGGACCACCTCCCGGGGTGGATGACCGGGTCCGAGGCGGTGCTCGAGGTGCTGCTCGGGGACATCGGCTGGCGGGCCGACCGCCGGCAGATGTACGAGCGCGAGGTCGCTGTCCCACGGCTGCTGCGCTGGTACGGCGGAGGGGAGGCGCTGCCGCACCCGCTGCTGGAGCAGGCGCGGGCCGCCCTGGACAGCCACTACGGGCCGGAGCTCGGCGAGCCGTTCGTGACCGCCGGCATGTGCCTGTACCGGGACGGGCGCGACAGCGTCGCCTGGCACGGCGACCGCCTCGGGAGGGCGCGGTCCGCCGACACCATGGTCGCGATCCTGTCGCTGGGCTCGCCGCGGCCGCTCATGCTGCGACCCATCGGGGGTGGCGAGAGCCTGCGCTTCCCCGCCGGCCACGGGGACCTGGTCGTCATGGGGGGCTCGTGCCAGCGCACCTGGGAGCACTGCATCCCGAAGACGGCCCGTCCCGTCGGTCCGCGGGTCAGCATCCAGTTCCGGCCGCGGGGGGTGCTCTGAGCCCGGCCGCGCATGGCCGGAACGGAGGCCGGGGAGGCGCCTGGGGCGGCGCTGCCCCCCGTGGCGAGCGCCGCGGGGACCCCCCTGCACGACCCCCTCGAGGTCGTGTACTGTCCTCTCTGCACCAAGCGAGAACGGACCGGGCCGCCAGCCTGGTCAACCGCCGGAAGCGCCCCCCGAGGGCCCACTGTTGCGGAGCTTGATGTACAGTGAGAACACCGCCTCGAACGAATGCCTGCAAAGGCCCGAGTACGAGCGCGTCCGTTCCTTGAGAACTCAACAGCGTGCCGAAAGTCAGTGCCAAGTATTACCCCGTGCACTGCGCA
>NZ_JABGCG010000267.1 GCF_019799925.1 Blastococcus sp. CPCC 205250
CATCTAACCCTAGTGGCTGCCCATCACAGCATATATATAGGCTACGGTAGGGACCTAAAGACAAATAAGTTTAGGGCTCCCAATGTAAATATAAAAACCTAATTTACATTAATTATAATTCAGTCCACTAAAGAATTATAATTGCACTCCCTTACTTATTCGAAATAAATTTCGAGCTCTTTGTTATTAAATACATATTAATCTCCCCACGTTAAGATTACAGATACCCGTCGATTAAATTAAATTACTGACAATTATATTTAATCGACATCTATTAATTTCCTTGAGACCTTCCACTTAACTTATTTGATATGTCGGATACAAAATCCACCTGCAGGGTTTGACATAATCAAAACTTATAAGTATCCTCAAGGGGGTATCATCAATCCCTATACCGAGACGTGGATTCCGTCAATAATTAATATTCACCATACAATTAATGCAGTTATCCAACTCACCGAGATTATTGATCCATAAAAGATCTCACTCTTTATGAATCAAAATAACTAACAATAAATGTACGCGCCTATTAAATATCTCTCGATTACAAGTATAAGTAATAATCACAACCATC
>NZ_JABGCG010000268.1 GCF_019799925.1 Blastococcus sp. CPCC 205250
GGACTCACACCCCATTAAAGCCCCGCCACGAGGCTGGTCCACAGAACTGGCGACTCCGCTGGGGATGTCGAGAGCTAAACTTCATTAATTTAATTGGGCTATTTAATTTCTTAAATTAATTAAAATCAACCACTTGCATTTGTGTGACTGCATATCATTTTAGTTATATTAGCTGCATGTCATTGTGTGATAGGACGATGTTGCCTTGCCAAACGATGGTCTAGTCCTGATCCCTGTCTCCACTCGACACTAGGGCAATCATGACGAAGCCATCAACCTATTGTCAAGTACCCTTCGGGGTATATCAATGACCAATCAGTACTGTTTGACCCACGCGGCACGCCATGTGTCACATGTGGTTAGGTATATGGATTGGTCTGCAATAGGAACCTTTGAACCCACCTTTTGCATTAGTCCATGTAGACAGCCAAGTAGGACACTCTACCCTACAGTGCTTGCACACACCTGTTATGCTGCCCAAATTTCGACACACAATTGTACTGTTATGCTGCCGAAATTCCTTTTGGTATTTTAACTGTACCGTTATGCTGTCAAAATTTCCCTTGGCACATAC
>NZ_JABGCG010000269.1 GCF_019799925.1 Blastococcus sp. CPCC 205250
TAATTTGTATATATCTATATAATAAGATACATAAATTATATGTATTTAAGATAGAATATATCTCTATGCCGCCTACGGCGGGATAATACATTTCTTATATATAACTTTTATATGTATGTGATAATATTTATATATAATATAACTATGGTTAAGATATATACACTAGGAATAATATGTATATAAGATATAATTACCTACTACAGGCTATTATATATATATATAGATATATATATGTTGGTGGGAGTATTTTGTATCTATAAACTTTATATATGTTAGATAATATATAAGATACAAATATATCTATTCTATAAGATAAAATAGATATACACAGGGATATGTTTATAAAAA
Source organism: Blastococcus sp. CPCC 205250 (assembly GCF_019799925.1). Classification (GTDB taxonomy): domain Bacteria; phylum Actinomycetota; class Actinomycetes; order Mycobacteriales; family Geodermatophilaceae; genus Trujillonella. The sequence goes on from NZ_JABGCG010000269.1 coordinate 349, forward strand.
AGATATACCCACCAGTTATAAATAAATCTATGCCGCCGTTTGCGGAAGCAATATCTATTTCTAAGTATAATTGCTATATGCCGCCTACGGCGGGATAATACGTTCCTTATATATAACTTTTATACTATGGGTAATATATCTATAAGATATTATATACATGTATAATATGTATATTAACTATCAACCATATATATTCTAGATGTATATATAAGTAATATATTTATTT
>NZ_JABGCG010000270.1 GCF_019799925.1 Blastococcus sp. CPCC 205250
ATTTTTGAGAGATTAGAATTCCTATAACTTTTATGGAATTCATGATACTACACTTAGTATTTAAAGTATGTACTTTAATAAAGAAAGCTAAGAATGAATGATGACTTTATTGCTCCCACTAGTCCTTTTTGAAACAAGATATTTATTTATTAAACTCTTTAATAATATAAATTCCCTTATAATGTTTCATAAAGGAATGGTTCTCAACCATTATGGAAACATTGCTTTCTAATAACTCTTTATTAAAGAAAGGATAGCTTTCAAGGTTTATTTAAAATATCTCATATTTAAAATAAATCTTTAAACTACAACGTTTAACATATTTAAGGTCCTCTTTATATAAATGATTCAACTAAAATATTCTCAATATTTTCTTTTTAGCTTTACTTCAAATGAATAATTTGAACTCTTCAAATATTCATAGTTTTGAATCCTTTGAACACTTTCAAATATTCAAAATAGATATGAAGTATTTCAAACTAAATGTAAGGTTTATACATCTCATGTATTATCCTTTTAATATAACCCTACAAGATTGAATCATATATATATATTTAATAGCATTCATGAA
>NZ_JABGCG010000271.1 GCF_019799925.1 Blastococcus sp. CPCC 205250
ATCAAGAAGTTATAATGGGTCAAATGATATGACTAAGTTACTAGTGAAAAGTGAATACTTAGTTATTAAGTAAGATTTTTATAACGATACAGAAAGTTAAAATTTCAATTATTATTACATTATTACGATAATTTATATCCATAGAGCAAGGACAAAGAATTTCACCAAAATACAGTACTTGATTCTGATATGAATCAGAGGATCTACTAAGGTCAATAAGTTGATCCAACAAAATTAGTGAGTTTATTCGGAATCATTAACTAGTTCATTGTAGAACTGATTGATTGTCTTCCATTCCAATAAAACACGTTTATGTTTATAGGAAACGCTATGATATCCGTCATTTTACTTTATAAAAGAAAGAATTACTAAAATGGCTTTTATTTTTATAAAACCATGTATTCTTTAACAGATTGATTACTAGTCTCATTCGAATTTGAAAATTAAAATTAGGTGTATTCTCTCTTCGAGCTTGACCAATTAATAGAAACAAAAAAAACACAATTTTTTTTATCTGTCCTTAGTAATATTTTATGCGATTTTCACATATCTATATTGATTTTTTATGAA
>NZ_JABGCG010000272.1 GCF_019799925.1 Blastococcus sp. CPCC 205250
CTCACAAAAGTGAAGCCAGTGGCGAGTTTATAAAATTATGCAAAAGAATTGAAAAAGAACAAGGCCACTCAATTACTAGTGTGAGAAGTGATAGAGGCAGAGAGTTCAAAAATCAAGAAATCGAAAATTTTTGTGATCAACAAGGATACTCACATAACTTTTCTGCTCCAAGAACTCCTCAGCAAAATGGAGTAGTTGAAAGGAAAAATCGTTCATTACAAGAAATGGGTAGAACCATGTTAAATGAACACAACATTCCTAGAACTTTTTGGGCAGAAGCTATTAATACTGCATGTTATGTGGGAAATAGAGTGGTAATTAGACCTATTCTATCCAAAACTCCTTATGAGCTATGGAAGGGTCGAAAACCAAATATTAGTTATTTCAAAGTCTTTGGTTGCAAATGTTTTATTTTGAATGATAAGGATTATCTTGCAAAGTTTGAGTCCAAATCTGATGTAGGTATATTTATTGGTTATTCAACCAATAGTAAAGCATATCGTGTCTATAATAGACGCACTCAAACTGTACAAGAATCCATGCATGTTGTATTTGATGAATCTAATCCTT
>NZ_JABGCG010000273.1 GCF_019799925.1 Blastococcus sp. CPCC 205250
ATCCAATTGAGAACTAGATTAATATTTAATAAAATACAATTAATTTGTTTTTTTATCTCAGATGTTAATTTAATGGTAAAATACTTTCTTTGGGAGAAAATAATGAGGGTTCAAATCCTTCACAACTGATTCCCTAACATTTTTTATTAGGTTCAAATCCTTCACAACTGATTCCCTAACATTTTTTATTAGGTTTAAATCATTAAAAAAAATGATTCCTTATATATTTATTAGGTCCTAATATTTCTTATAATATAATCTTTTATAAAAGACATAATTTAATGGTAAAATGTAACTTTGATAGAGTTAATTCATTAGTTCGATTCTAATTGTCTTTATTTATAACTTTAAATATAGTTATTACTTCTTTTTAAGAATAATCTTTTAACCTTATTCGGATATTTTCATAACTGAATTTTATCTTTTTACATGAATAATAATTTTTTAAAACAATGAATTTTAAGTCTTAATCATAAAGATATTGCTGTCTTATATTTCATCTATGCTACTTTTGCTGCGATGGTAGGACTTTCTATGTCTATGATTATGAGATTAGAATTAGTTCACTC
>NZ_JABGCG010000274.1 GCF_019799925.1 Blastococcus sp. CPCC 205250
TCTCGAACCTTTTTGGGTTTGTGGATATCAACTGCAATGTTGCATCTCTACGAAATTTTGTAAGTATCGACGAAATGTCGCTTCCCTGCGGTTTTGGAAGTGCATTCTTCCGATTTGTGCGAGTATCGACTAAGTGTCGCATCCTCGCCGTTTTTTGAAAAACCATTTTTTTTTTGTTTTAAAGACACGAGGGTCGTAAATTTTGACCTGAAACCATTTTGGTGGTAAAAGGCTGGGTGGACTAGGGTGGAAATCCCTGAATCCGGATTTTGTTTCAAACCATGAATTTTGAGTTCAAGGATCGAAAATTTTGGATTTTTTTTTTGAACAATGAAACGATGAAAGTAAACATTGTTTTGGGGTTTCTTTTTTTTGTTTTAGAAATTTCAAATTGGATATGAAAATTCTAAAGGATTTGGACGAGCGAGTACCTGGAAATAGGCTTTGGCCATGCAGGGATTGCTTTTGTCCAGTTGGGTAAGTCTTCAAGGGTAGTACTGCTTCAAAAACTTGTTGTTGATGGGCAGCATACATCTGTCGCCTTCCATGTTTAGGAGAGCATATGCG
>NZ_JABGCG010000275.1 GCF_019799925.1 Blastococcus sp. CPCC 205250
GCCTCGCACTCCGAAGGGGTGCTCGACGAAATAAAATACCAACCGATCAAAATTCCTTTATGGTACGCAACACAGGAACCGCGACATTGCCCAAGGCATGACGAGCACTTGAGGCAACACTGAAGAGGAATGCAAGAGGGAAGTTCACCGCACTAGCAGGGAGCCTTCCAACCCTCACAAACCAAAAACCACTCACACGCCATCACGTACACTCCGCCACGACACCACTGGACGCACCATGACCCACATGGGCAGTTAAACCCAATAGAGAAAAGGAACATCCAATAGCACCATGCGAGCACCGCTATGCGTGAGAAAAATCGGGGACATGTTGGGGGATGTGGGCAAGGCTTGGCATTGTCCATGCCCTTGCCTTGGCCTTGACATGGGCAACACTTGCACTTGCCCCTCTTGCTTGGGCTTCGGCAACCAACCACCCCCCCTTATAGTACATTATGGAGAGATGTCGAAATGGCACGAGGAGACATCATTTGTTAAGGCAGCAACTAGCAATCAGCAATGCCTTCCTTGGCCGCAACACACGTCGGCCATGGGCTTGCCTTGGCC
>NZ_JABGCG010000276.1 GCF_019799925.1 Blastococcus sp. CPCC 205250
GGTCACGGCTGAAGGGATGCTCGTCGGGTCGAGATCGCTCGCGACCATAGAAACTGATGATTTCGGGGCAGGGAAGTCCTCAGCAGTGAAACGACCCATTTTGGACCAGCGAGGAGGCCACGTCGGACTCCGAACCCTCCAGCAAATGCGTAGCGCTCTGAACGGGCTTTCCGACGGCATGCTGTGGGCCCCGTAACTCCAACCGAGTCAAAAGTTACGGCCGATCGAACGCGGGAAGGACCCGGCCGGTGGCGGAAATGGCTGTTGGTCCCGCCGTCACATCAAATGCCGCCGTGCGTCACTGCGTTACCGTCGCGCTCGACTCGGGACGACGAGTAACGATCGACGGCGAGGTGGCAGTTCCTCGTCAGGCGGACGGCGAAGCGGGCCCGCAGCAACCCTAACACGCGCGGTTTAGGGTTGTTAAGACCTCTTCCGCAAACCCTCCTCTTTTTTCCTTGTTTGTATCCACTTCTACGTCGAAAATTCACTTTTCATGTATCCATTTTGTTTAGAACTTATCCGTTTTGGTTCGAAAATCGTCTTTATTGCTCATTTCGTCAGAA
>NZ_JABGCG010000277.1 GCF_019799925.1 Blastococcus sp. CPCC 205250
GAAGTAATTATGACAACTGGCAATAATGAAAGAGTTCTTAAAATTCTTAAATAAATAAATCAAGTAGCAAGCTTCAATGTCAAAGGCATCAACACTTTGATCCTTTCCAAACAGTGCCAGCTTGATGTTCACTCGACCTTCTGCTTCCCTTTGTCTCCTACATACAATCACATTGTACAATAAAACACAATTAGGTATCGTATACCATAAGCAGAATACTAATTCGTAATTAGTAAATGAATAAATAACAAGACGTACCACTAGAAGAACCATTCTTCAAAGAGGCGAGGTACTCCTTGCAATTCCTCCTCCAATGACCTGTTTTGCCGCAGTGGAAACACTTTCCCTTTGTGTCCTTTGAATCCTTCTTCTTCACACCTCCTTTTGGTTTAAGATTGGACTTCTTCTTCTTCTTACCCTTGCCCTTGGGCTTGGATTTAGAAGTCGAGGCCCCATCAACAACCAAAGCACTTCCTTTGGAGTCCTTTTTCAAGGTCTCCTCAGCAGTTGACAACATGTTCATCAAGTCAGTCAATGAGACTTTATCATTCACATCAGACATGTGA
>NZ_JABGCG010000278.1 GCF_019799925.1 Blastococcus sp. CPCC 205250
AAAAGGAGATATGAGTTAATATATGTTCTAAAGTCGAAAATATCATAAAAATTCTTAAAAAAAAAGGGGGGGTACCCCAATTACGGAATGGAAATCGGGAATTGAATTCATTATAGGACTTATTGTATCTCTTTTAGAAGATCCCATGCCGCCACTCGGACTCGAACCGAGATGCTCTAGCACTGCTTCCTAAGAGCAGCGTGTCTACCGATTTCACCATAGCGGCTTGCTCGAAATGATAATAACCTATTCATATTCAATCGTAGAGATTGAAGTAGTCAATTCACTCCAATATTGTTTAGGAAACAGTAAAATTGATGAATACAAACTCGTTTAAATAGGGATTTGAACGTTCAATAATAGTCCTTATTAGCATTTTAGGATGTCATATATTTAACTTAACAATGGGTTTTCGCGTAGTTTATGCTCTCCTGGAATGGAACTGTTGTAACTAGATAGTTCTGCCCTCTATCTAGAGATAGAACTCCAAATAAAACGTCCTTTCTCTTTTTTTCATTTTTTAATGAATTTTTTAAAAAATGAAAAAAAAAATTATTATTGTAAC
>NZ_JABGCG010000279.1 GCF_019799925.1 Blastococcus sp. CPCC 205250
GATGGTTGTCAACTGAGCTATGAATCGGCTGATGAATTGAATTCTTCCCAGGAAACCTCGAACATCTTTTTCTGTCTTTGGCGGTTGCATCTCTACGATGGCTTTGATCTTTCCCGGATCTACTTCTATTCCTCTCTGCGTGATCATAAAACCGAGCAGCTTTCCAGCGGTTACTCCAAAGGCACACTTTTGAGGATTTAATCGTAGCTTGTACTTGATGATTCTTTCAAAGAACTTCCTCAAAGCAGCTAAGTGTCCTTCTCTGTCTACAGACTTCACGATCATATCATCTACGTACACTTCCACTTCCTTGTGAATCATGTCATGTAGTAGGGTAGTTGCCATTCTTTGATAGGTAGAACCGGCGTTCTTTAGGCCAAAGGGCATAACCCGATAACAGAAGGTCCCCCATTGAGTGATGAAAGAAGTTTTCTCCATATCTTGGGATGCCATCTTTATCTGATTATAACCTGAGAACCCATCCATAAAGGATAGTAGTGCGTGACCGGCGGTATTATCTACCAAAATATCTATGTGTGGCAACGGAAAATCATCTTTAGGG
>NZ_JABGCG010000280.1 GCF_019799925.1 Blastococcus sp. CPCC 205250
GGCGAGGCAAGCTAATGTTGAGGCAAGTCTAGGCAATGGCAAGCTAATGTTGAGGCAGGTCGAGGTACCGCAAGCTCAGAACGCAGAGGCAACCCGCAATGCGCGGCGAGTTGATGCGTGGCTAGGTGCTGAGGCGTGTCGACGATGCATGGCTAGCCAGTGCTTGGGCAAACCGACGATGCATGGCTAGCCAATCTCGAGGCGAGTGAAGGGATGGAAAATCGTGGGTCCAGTCGTGTGGGTTTCCCCACACGTCACTTCGGAAAAAATTTCACGCTTAGCGGTGCTGGTGTGGCTTCGATTAATGTCTGTGTATTTGTTGGGCTTAAAAACCCGATGAGTCGCAGCGCATGGATTGGGGTCGTGCTAAGTGTACGTGATTGCGTGTGAGTGGCTTCTGGTTTGTGAGGGTTGGCAGGCTCCCTGCTCGTGCAGCGAACTGTCCTCTCACGGCTCATTTCATTGCATGCTCCAAGTGCCCTAGGGCCTTGGGTGCTGTCGTGGTTCCTGTGTTGCCTACCTATCGAAGGAATTGATGCCGATTGTTGTGTCCCTTTCGTT
>NZ_JABGCG010000281.1 GCF_019799925.1 Blastococcus sp. CPCC 205250
ATATAAAAAATACCTCTTTGATTTCGTCCGAAAGGACCTTTTTTATTCCCACGGCCTGGCCGGGTCAGTACCTAGCCGGGCCTTTTTTTGTTCCAATGAATCATAGATAAAATGATTTATCTGATTTGAAAAGAAAAATGCTTGTTATTGAAGCAACAACAATCAGAAGAAGGGCTATTTCCATTCCAGAATCAAAGTGTCATTTATATTTCTTATTATTCTTTCTTTTCTTCCCTTTTTTATTTACTTTATACTTTACTGGAATAAAAAAAATCGAACTATGGATTCTTGCACAATGCTTTTTTATGTGCTGTATCTGTCAAAACTCCTCCAGCAAAAGAAAAGATAGAACTTGTTATTTAAATGAGCCCCTTTTCTTAATCTCATTAAGTCCCCCGACGAAACACGTTAACAGTCTAATTTTCATAATTCTTTTCTGATCATGTCTTGATTATGTCCGATTCCTTTGTTTGACAAAAGGTCCGTTTATATACAATAATCACATTGTAGCGGGTATAGTTTAGTGGTAAAAGTGTGATTCGTTCTATTACCCCCTTTTTA
>NZ_JABGCG010000282.1 GCF_019799925.1 Blastococcus sp. CPCC 205250
GTGGCAAGGCAAGGCATGGCATGGCGTGGGAAAGGCAAGCCAAGGCATGGCATGGCAGTAGCCAAGGCACGGCCAAGGCAGTGGCAGGGCAGGGCGTGGCAGTGGCGTGCTCAGGCAGTGGGCAAGCGAGGCATGGCATGATGGGCAAGGCACTGGCAAGCCAAGGCATGGCATGGCGTGGGCAAGGCAAGCCAAGGCATGGCATGGCAGTAGCCAAGGCACGGCCAAGGCAGTGGCAGTGGCGTGCTCAGGCAGTGGGCAAGCGAGGCATGGCATGATGGGCAAGGCACTGGCAAGGCATGGCACGTAATGGCACGGCATGGCGTGGGCAGTGGCAAGCCAAGGCATTGCAGCGGCGTGCCTAGGCAGTGGACAAACAAGGCGTGGCATGATGGGAAAGGCACTGGCAAGGCATGGCACGGCACGGCACGGCGTGGGCAAGCCACTCCCAAGGCAAGCCGAGTAGCCAAGACACGGCATGGGCAGTGGCAGTGGCGTGCTTAGGCAGTGGGCAAGCAAGGCATGGCCTGGCATGGCATGGCATTGCGTGGGCAAGCCAAG
>NZ_JABGCG010000283.1 GCF_019799925.1 Blastococcus sp. CPCC 205250
CTCTCCTCTCCAATCCTCGATCAAACTTGCGTTCCCCAGGCGCTATGAAATGGGGGGTCTTTCCTTCGCCTAGCGTATGTATCGGCTTGGCTTCGTCCCGAACCAAGGAGGCATTCTGGCGGGCGCGTGCGTGTAGGAAGGCCGACCACTACATAAGCTAAAAGACTACGACTACAAGCCAAGCCGGAAGCGACTCGCTTCTATTCTCGTTGGGATTGGATATAGATGGGGAATCTATAGATCGTAGTAGTTCGCCAACCTCTCTAACTAACATACGATACAATTTCACTTCACGGCACGGCCAAAAAAAAAGAAAGAGCTTCGCTCGGTTGGCCTTCCCCATCCCAGCAATAGGGACGAATTATACTTTTGATTCTCTGAAGTCTACAACAAACAAGTGGGAGAGGCAGGATTCGAACCTACGTAGAAAAACTTCAACAGATTTACAGTCTGTCGCTTTTGACCACTCGGCCACTCTCCCCTTCCCGGGCCGAGGCCCCCCTCAATGGGTTCGTTGAAGGAGGGCGGCGCTCTGAATCAATCAACAAGCTTATTGATTTC
>NZ_JABGCG010000284.1 GCF_019799925.1 Blastococcus sp. CPCC 205250
CGACCTAGAATGGTACGCTGGATTCTTCGCTAAGTGTATCGCACTTTGACTATCGCAATTCAGGCGAACAACTTCCTTCTTGAACCCAAGCTCACTACACAACCTCCGAAGCCACATAGCTTCCTTTGACGCGTGAGTCAAAGCCATGTATTCTGCCTCTGTAGATGACAAAGCCACCACACTCTGTCTTTTGCTCATCCAACTGACCGGACCACCCAACAAGTTAAAGACATAACCACTTGTTGATCTTCTGTTATCCAAGTCTCCTCCCCAATTAGCATCAACTGAGCCCATAATACCAAGAGTCTTTCCATCTCCTTTCCCTTCAAAACATAAAGCATACTTTGAAGTGCCACGAAGATACCTGAAAACCCTTTTCACAGCGATCCAATGCTCCTTGCCAGGATTAGACATGTACCTGCTCAAAACTCCCACTGCTTGAGCAATATCCGGTCTAGTGCACACCATTGCATACATCAAGCTTCCTACCGCGCTCGCATATGGAATAGATGTAATCTGCTCCCTCTCCTCTTCATTCTGTGGAGACTGTTCTGCAGATAA
>NZ_JABGCG010000285.1 GCF_019799925.1 Blastococcus sp. CPCC 205250
TTTATAGGGACTAGCCTATATATATATTTAATCCTAATTTTAAGTATATATATTCAAAGTAAGGGATTCTCAGAGACTGGGTTATTTATATTAACCCCAATTTAACACTTAATAATATTAAATTGATACGTAAATGTGTGATTCTATTGAATCACATAAGATATAGTCCCATCAATATAGAAATATATTGAGTGCTCAAAAGTGTAGTAGGATACCTTAGAGCCAAGATAATGTTATATTATGATTGTACCTGCATTTGGTATTGTATCACATATTTTAAGTACATATTCTAAAAAACCAGTATTTGGTCAACAAAGTATGATCTATGCGATGGCTAGTATTGGTTTATTAGGATTCTTAGTTTGAAGTCATCATATGTATGTTGTAGGATTAGATGTAGATTCAAGAGCATACTTCACATCAGCTACAATGATAATTGCAATTCCTACAGGAATTAAAATCTTCTCATGATTGTTAAGTTCCGTAAGTAAGAACTTTAAGATGATCAAAAAATATATAGTTTATACCGAAATATTTCCTGATTTAAATAATCTAAGTTT
>NZ_JABGCG010000286.1 GCF_019799925.1 Blastococcus sp. CPCC 205250
ATGTGATGCATGTGATGTATGTTTATTTTAAATGAGACCTCTTTTTACAAAACCCCTTTTAATTCAAAATTAAGTTGTAAGGAAGAAGCCTTGGGCTTTATCCTAGCCTCCCATCATTACATGATAGGTGGATTCTTAAGGTGGATGTGTTTGGCTGCAGATATGCGGGAACATGTTCATCCTGAGGGTTCATACTGTCTTGTTTTAATATTGGATATCATAAGGTGCGATAATGGTGTATCTCAAGAACCTATTATGTGAGGGGTACAACATTCAATTGACCATACTTATGCGAATGATGGGTGTGACTTAACTAAAGAGTACTATCCAAGAACCTATTATGTGAGGATACTACAATTTAGAGGCTAAAGGATGATTGGAATTTGCTTTAGAAGCATTAGGATAAGAGTTATCCACTCATTAAGGGTTAGTATCCAAGAACCTATTATGTGAGGTTACTAATTTTTAATGGGACCCCAATCCCTACTATGGAAATTCAGATGATGAAATTCCCGAGTCTCATCTAAGGGAGTATGAGATTTGAATAAAATAGTGGGAGG
>NZ_JABGCG010000288.1 GCF_019799925.1 Blastococcus sp. CPCC 205250
TACCAAAGATCTGTATTTGTTTATAAACTCTCCTGGCGGATGGGTAATACCCGGAATAGCTATTTATGATACCATGCAATTTGTGAGACCAAATGTACATACAGTATGCCTGGGATTGGCCGCTTCAATGGGATCCTTTATCCTGGTCGGAGGAGAAATTACCAAACGTTTAGCATTCCCTCACGCTTGGCGCCAATGAGTTTTTTATTTGAGAGAAAAAATAAGACTATGCCTTCGCCACATGAAATAGGAATATTAAGTAATAATAGCATGGCACTTCGAATTCGATATGAGAAAATTCTTTTATTGTTTTTTCAAAACATTAGATTATGTATCGAAAGAGTAGTATGAGAGAAAAGGTATTTCCGATTTTTCTTATCTATCGGGAGTCCATTTCAGCGTCACAAACTTTTTTTGTTTTCACACCGGAAGGCTCTTAACAATATTTATGTTATCAAAAGTACGAAAATAAAAAAAAAAAAAGAAAATAAAGATTATTTTTTTTCCTTATTTTAGGATCAAAAAAAAACTTTGGGATTGCTGAATCACAGACGAAAA
>NZ_JABGCG010000289.1 GCF_019799925.1 Blastococcus sp. CPCC 205250
AATAAAAAGGCCTTCGAATGACTAAATATAGATACCGGCATGTCTCTTAGTAATAACTAATAACTGCTCGCGTGATTTGGAATATAGTAATAGTAATATGTTCTATGTAAGACATGAAGTATGAAGTAGCTCCATTTAGGAACTTATAATTGAGATATGAATACACTAGATTGCACAAAAAAATAGTTTTTGCGTCAATTCAAAGCCCAGAAAAGATTAAAAAGGTCCGTTGGGCGCCTCGTAGCTATGTCATAATAGATCCGAACACTTGCCCCGGATCAACTTCCAGATCATAATTGCTCTAGTGAATAACTAAAGCAAATAGATAGATGGGAGATAGAAGAGAAAGAAACTAATTATAAATATCTCTCATAGGTTTACTAATTTCTTGACTATTGGCGGGTCTCTTTGTATGTGTTGTCCGGAAAGAGGAGGACTAAATGATTATTCGTTCGCCGGAACCAGAAGTAAAAATTTTGGTAGATAGGGATCCCGTAAAAACTTCTTTCGAGCAATGGGCCAGACCCGGCCATTTCTCAAGAACACTAGCTAAAGGC
>NZ_JABGCG010000290.1 GCF_019799925.1 Blastococcus sp. CPCC 205250
TTAGCTAACCACGTGGGATACTCCACTACTTGCAGAAATCTGGCGTTAAACTGCTTGACCACTTCGGCTTTGATCTTTAGGGCCCATTCCGGCTTCATTCTTCTTAGCTTTTGCTTAACCGGTTTTATGGTTGGATCGGTTGGAATGTAATGCTGAACAATGGCTGGATCGATACCGGGCATATCTTCATACGACCATGCGAAGGCTTCTAAATTATCTTTTAATAATTCGATCATGTTAGCTCTTTCATGTGTATTTAGAGTGATTCCAATTTTTATTATTTTAGGCAATTCCTCGGTTCCTAAGTTGATTGATTCCAATTCTTCCATATTAGGTTGTGTCTGTCTTTGGTCCCATTGCTTTGACAGCTCCGGGGAGACATCAACCCTTGGATCTATATCCATGCCAAAAACATCCATTGAGGATAGAAAAGAGACGCTGCGATTTGAAGGAAATGAACTTTTATTAATTGAAATCGAAACGACATAGATTTTTATTGAAACTTAGCCTTTACAAGAGGCATAAGTTATAATGGAAATGCTAAACAAGAAAAACTA
>NZ_JABGCG010000291.1 GCF_019799925.1 Blastococcus sp. CPCC 205250
TCTTTAATAAACGCATGAGCAGAAACTCGTTAAGAATAAATGTATATGAGAAATATGAGTCTTCATATCTCAACAAACTTGAGATACACATTTCTCTTATCATTCATTCATGGACATTATCGTATATATAATTAAATATACAAACGATAAGCAGTACCTTCTTATCCTAATATGAAATAGATATGCACTTTAGGATTGGTTTTAGGGCATACCTCTAACAATCTCCCACTTGCACTAAAGCCAATCACCATAGTATCTTATACTAGTCTTCGAAAGACAAGGCTTTATAACTCCCATAGATGTTATGGCAATGGAGATCCTATGCAAACAAACTTTGCATCTATATTATTTTCAATAATAGTAATTAAACTATAATTCTGCTGCCAACTCTGATGTCTAGTAAATGAGACCTATGTTCTTGGTAGAGAACAGTATGTACTAGGCATTCTTTTAGGCAACTTGTAAATGGCATCCTTTAAGATTCCTTTATTCATGTAAGTATCACAATCTTAACTTACTTAAGAATATACTCACTTTTATTCAGGATCATTATTCA
>NZ_JABGCG010000292.1 GCF_019799925.1 Blastococcus sp. CPCC 205250
AGTAGAAGCTAATAGACATACTAAAGCAGGAGGTAATAATCAGAAACTAATATTGTTTAAACGTGCAAATGACATATCACTAGCACCTATCATTAATGGGAGGTAATAGTTACCAAAACCCCCAATTAATGCAGGCATAACAAAGAAGAAAATCATTGCTATTGCATGTCCAGCTACAATTACATTAAACACCTGATTATTTCCGTGTAATATTTGTTGTCCTGGAGCTGCTAATTCTAATCTAATGATTAACGACATTGCAGACCCAATCATACCACTAAAGATTGCGATTATAAAATATAATATCGCAATATCTTTAGCATTTGTTGAGAATAATCATCGATTTATCATAAATAGATTATCTCAAAGATTAAATCTATAACATATATCTTAGTATACTAAGTTCAGTATTTAACTAACTTTAATACTTAGTACATATATAGTTTAAGTAAATATATCTTAATAAGTAATTTAAGGTATAAGGTTACTTGCCCTTGCGATTTTTATAATAATTATTTAATGATTATATCAAGGATATATATATACAAATATACG
>NZ_JABGCG010000029.1 GCF_019799925.1 Blastococcus sp. CPCC 205250
TTCTTGCTAGTTTTCTCAATTTCACTATGAGCGAGGATAAATCCTTTGCATACGACTTAACTGTACAACGGGGTATTGTGAGCAGTAGAGTAGCCTTGTTGTTACGATCTGCTGAGATTAAGCCTTTGTTGTCCGATTTGTCTTCTAATTTAGTTTGTGGAAGTCTCCACTTCTGATTTAGAAATTTTTAAACTTTTTTTTTTTCATAATAATTATTTTATTTTTATAAAGTAATTAATTCGCTTAATGTGAAAATATATATTTTTAATAGTTTTGGGAAAATATAATTCCAAGTGTATTTGTAAAACTTTAATATCTGAAGCTTTCTGTTCAAATATTTTTGCACCAAGTTTTGCGTCAGATATTTTTGTCGGCCTCTTGATTTTTGTACCATGGTTTTGTACTATTTGTCTTGGTAAATACTTTGTGAAAAAATCACTTCTCTTATTTATTCGGCTAATTGTTAGAATTTTTTCGGTAATTAATTACAAGTTTTTTTTTTTTTTTTTTTTTTTTTTTTTGTTTTCTTTGTTTTTTTGTTCTGTTGTTTTTTTTTTTTATTTTTTTTATTTGATTTTTTTGTTGTTTCTTTTTTTCTTTTTGTGTCCGTTGTGCAACTATTTTGTATCGGCCTACATAATATGTACGTTCAACTGAAAAAAAAAAAATAATAAAAATCTACGAGCGAGAGTTGAACGAACAAGCTAATGGAGAGCGGGCAAAAAATAAGTAAAAAAAAATAATAGGAATACCAATTCGACTAAATTGGCAAAACTATAATTAATTAAGTTGAGTGAACAATATAAATTGCATGGGAGCAGAGCAGATATCCATAGCTCGCTATGCTCGCACCCGCTCTTCGAGCGTGAAAATCAAAACGTCCCTAAAAAACATAGCTTCCAAGGTTCTCTTTCCTCTCCCCCTCTTTTTTTCTTCCCTTTTCTTCCCTTTTTTCTCTCTTTTTAGGGCCCCCTGGGAAAATTTTTGGATTTTTGGCCTCTATAGAATGCATTTGCAGAGGGTTCTCTGAACATATTTTCATACTTATAAAGGACCTCAGTACAACCAAAAAAACCCTACACACACAAGGGGCTACTACTAAATAGAGAGAAAAAAAGGAATAGGGACAAGTGTTACATTCAAAAGGAAGTGAGTAGAAGTTAAGAGAAAAAAATTTTTTGTTGAAAAATCATTGATTTAACTGCTGGCTGTGCAAATTACCCTGTGTTGTGCGCTTAGTAAATATAGAAAAATACAAAAAAAAAAGACTACAGCACCTGAGTTTCGCGTATGGTCTCCCACTACACTACTCGGTCAGGCTCTTAGCGGCTTAAGTACCATTGATCGGACGGGAAATTCTGTTTTCCACTAGATATGGCCGTAGACATTATTTATGTTTTGAAAAAGGATATACTATGAATGAAAATTTTAAAAATTCAAATTGAGTATATTTATAGAATACTACTTGTGAATTTGTTAAATAGAGTCTGGTTTACTCTGATATATGAATTTTTAAGAAGGGGTGTGTGTCTATCTGTGTGTTTTGAATATGGTGCATGTTATGAGCGATGACACAAATATAAATATATCAATATATATACTTATTTTATACTAAAGAAGAGTGAGTTTAAGATGTTAAAGAGAATGAAATGCTTTTTGAAGCCTTGAAAAAAAATTGTATGTTAACTATCTGGATAAAATCGAAGCTTTTTTTGTAAAAAGTTAATTTGTAGTGTTGTGTGAACGCAGTAAATATATGTAGAACTCAACCTAATATGATTAAATATTGGGAAGGGAAAAAATATCCAGCTACTATACCTAATATATTATATTTTTCTGCTTACAATTGATATGAAATAATCGAATATGTTTATTTTAAATCAAAATATTTGGAAATAAGGATTATTATAAATTTTTAGCTGTTTTCAGCTTCATTTTTACTTTTTTTAATTTTTGAGAGCTTTTGCTTTATTTCATATATAATCAGTTATTTAAATCTTGAAAAGAGTGATTTATAGTATTTCTGACTTTAGATATTATCTGATTTAATACAAAGATTCTTTTTTTTTATTATTTTTATTATTTTTTTTTTTTTTT
>NZ_JABGCG010000293.1 GCF_019799925.1 Blastococcus sp. CPCC 205250
ATTGTGGCATAAGCTAAGGTGGGGAACTTTTGCCGCAGTTATTTCGAATATGAAAATTTTGATTTGTAAAGACATGATTTGAACACAACTCTAAAAAGATTTGCGAAGAGATATTCAGTTTTCCAAATGGGATTTTAGAAAAGACTAATGCAAAATTGGCCACAAATCAGCCTATGATATCCTTGGAACAGCCCTCCAGCAAAACAACACCAAACAATGTGACCTATTATTTACAGCAGAATTACATATGAAGTTTATTAAAATAAATAATGATGATGACTATAGAACTCCCCTTTATCCATTGAACTGGAACTGGAATTCTGAAATTCATTATGACACCTTAACATTAGAATTCAGAATGGTCAACCAACCATGTGACACTACAGTAAAGATTAAAATGGTTCGTGGAGAAGGGTTTCAATACCAATTGCAAATCCATCCATCCTCACCTTCACAGCGTCGGTAAAACCTAGGTTCAATGGATAATCCGGCCCTTGAGGGACTGTGTTACCTGCAAAAAAGGCTCCGACGCTCAAGTCAGTGAGACATTAGAGA
>NZ_JABGCG010000294.1 GCF_019799925.1 Blastococcus sp. CPCC 205250
GGTGCGGCCGGCTCCTCGGCCGGGGCCTCGGGCTCGGCGGACAGCTGCGCGAAGAACGCGTGCAGGGTGTCTTCGTCCTCCAGCCGGACGATGGAGCGGCCCTGGTCGTCGCGGTCGTCGGGGTTGACGTACGGGACGGTCTGGAACGTGATGCTGTCCAGGGTCACCCCCTGCATCTGCCGCGCCAGGGCGAACAGGTCCAGGTCGCGGTCGACCGTCAGGGACTGGGCGGCCGCCTCCACCAGCTCCCGCTGCTTGCCGGGGTCGAGCAGCACGTCGCTGGAGAGCATGTTGCGCAGCACGCCGGCGATGAAGACCTGCTGGCGGACGATCCGGTCGAAGTCACCGCGGCCGCCCTCGCCGTAGTTGTGCCGCTGCCGCACGAACTTGAGCGCGTCCGCGCCGGCGATGGTCTGCGGTCCGGCCGGGAAGTAGGCGCCGGAGTACTCCCGGTCGTCCACGGCCTGGCACAGGTTGACCTGCACGCCGCCGACGACGCTGGTGAGCTCGAAGAAGCCGAGCAGGTCGACCTCGGCGTAGTGGTCGATCTGCAG
>NZ_JABGCG010000295.1 GCF_019799925.1 Blastococcus sp. CPCC 205250
TTTTTACAGATAGACGAACCGGTTCTATAATCAATATCCCCTTTTTCATCAATTCTGTAAGAGTTAAATCCTTCTTAATCAGCATTATATCCAGACTCATTTCTCTCCTTTGAATAGAGGATATAGCAATTTCTTTTGGATTTATCAGTCTAAGCAGGAGACAATATACCTTGATATTATTGATCATTCTTTGATTTACAGAATCATCCCATCTCAATTGAAAAAGCAAATATCTTTTTAGCAAGAAAGCGAGTTCTGCTTCTGTATTGCTTTTGTATTGCTTTTTCTTTCTACGTTTTTTTATATCTGGTCCTGCATAATCTTCTTCAATATCTTTTTCTTGGTTTGAGAGAACTGACCCATGATCTCTTTGGACTGTGGGTTCTTTTTCTTCTTGATTTCGATTCTCTAATTCAAGAGATTTTTTTTCTATAAGAAGATACCCTTTTTGTTTTTGCTTTCTATTGATGTTTTTATTTTCACTAACATTTTCAGTTCCAGTAAAATTGAAAAGAAGTAATTTGATCGGTATGACCCACGGTTTCATTTTATA
>NZ_JABGCG010000296.1 GCF_019799925.1 Blastococcus sp. CPCC 205250
GGTGACCACCCCCTCCGGGGGGTAGTCCCTGCCGGGCCTTGCCCGGTGGGGGGACAAGCCCCCCCCTTTTTTGGGGGGAGGGCTAATTAATAATTTAGGTTTACTTTTTTTTCAAATTTTAAAGTAAACCATTAAATCTTTAACCTTTAAGGTTTTCTACTGATTATCTAAATATTATTTACTTTGTTACATTTGAAATAAATATTCAAAGTAGTAAATAATTTTGTTAATACTAATTATATTTGTATTATTAGAATATTAACTAGACTTCCCAGTATATAGTAAATTTAAGAGGCCTATATTAATACTAAAACGTCAAAATTATAAATTTCATGTCCTATTTGAGAAAGAATTCATTTTTGATTTAATTTTTTCAATTAAAGCGATACCTTTAATTGTTAAATGTTTTTTATTTAAGATTAGTATATAAACTCTTCTTCATTTAACATAATTTAGGTATTTACTAGATAATAAATGATACTTATCAAAATAATTAAGAACCTTTTGCGCACTACCAAAACTTATAGAACCGTAATAATATGTATCTTGACTA
>NZ_JABGCG010000297.1 GCF_019799925.1 Blastococcus sp. CPCC 205250
TGGCTTGAGCCTAGGGTTTCTCTTCTTCTTCTTGCTTCTCCATCATCAAACACCTCCCAAGCTTGCACTATCATCTCAAGAGATTCCATAACCTTCTTCTCCATTGCAAGGGCTCTCCATAGACACCATTTTGAAGGAAATCCCACCACTCCAAGGCTCTCTTCTAGCTTGCATTGCTTCTTTGGAACACCATTTGGTAAGCTCTCTTCCTAATCTCCTAGATTAGTATTCTTCTAGCCTTAGAGAAGCTACATTTTCTACATTGGAAGCTCTCTCTTCTTCTCCATTGTTTTGACCCATTTTAGGGTTTGATTTAGGGGTTTTTGGTAGAGCTTGTTCCCTTGACTTGCAAGAGTGCTAGGAGCTTATTTTCAGTGATTTGGGACTTGAGGCAAGTGAATGTTGGATGTTTTTAAGTTTCAAATGGTTTGGTAGCATTTATGGATTTTTATGCTTTCATTGATTTCCTTTATTGATTTTCCATGGTTGCAATAAATGATCTTTATACCTCTTGATAGCCTCATTTAATGTCTTGGAAGCATGTAATTAAGT
>NZ_JABGCG010000298.1 GCF_019799925.1 Blastococcus sp. CPCC 205250
GGATGATCAGAACCTTGGTAGCCGCTGGCTGGCATCAACATGTCCAAACGGACAGGCGACTTCTCTGCAAAACCAGAAGGCCCGCCAACAAAAACCCCGGTCTTGACCACACTGGTCCTCTTCACCCAGCTTGGAGGATCTTCCCTCTTGGGGCATGTGGGAGATAGGCTCATGATCGAGATAGTGCGATCGAAAGTCGACCGGGTAGAAATAGTTCTCTCCTCACCATCAGCTGTGTAAGAGAACTGAAAGCATCTCCTTTGGTATGACGAGTCGTCAGGGGCTGCGTCACCAAAGAAAAAGGTAGGCTTGGGCACAACGCTCTGATCGTCCATAACCCAAGGACGATTGCTTGCCATAATCCTGTAGAACTCCTCATCCTTGAGAGCGATCAGTCGCTGTCTCATCTCATCTCGGTTGAGCGAGTCACACTCTTCCAAGTTTCTCTCCACATACTGGACCTTCTCCCAGGCCTGTTGTACGGCTGCATTGGAAGATCTGGTAGATCGACGAGGTGCATCGGAAACAAGCTCCTTACCTTTGTTCGTTCT
>NZ_JABGCG010000299.1 GCF_019799925.1 Blastococcus sp. CPCC 205250
ATGTAAATCCTAGATGTGAAAATACGCGGAATTCAAAGAAAAGAATAGGCTAGGCGTAAATCGATATGCTGAAATAAGAAAATAAGAAATAAGGACCAATGAGATAGAAATAACGAATCGTAAATAGAGTTCAGGTTCGAATTCCATAGATAATATGGATGGGATTGTCTATAATGATAGACAAATGAAAGACTTTCTCAAGAGTCTTAGTCTTATCCATTCATTTGATATTTTGAAATTGGGTTGGTTGAACTTGAAAATTCAACCTAAGTAAACAATTGAATCAGATTCGGTTGGATGGTATCAACGAAATCGAGCACTAACTCCCATTTCTTATTGAATTAACCGATCAATTTGCTATCGAACATTTATCGATCATTTTCGCAAAAAATTTCGACATATTTTACTTTATTATTAATTATTATGAGAATCAATCCTACTACTTCTGATCCTGGGGTTTCCGCGCTTGAAAAAAAAAACCTGGGGCGGATCGCTCAAATCATTGGTCCGGTACTGGATGTAGCTTTTCCCCCGGGCAAGATGCCTAATA
>NZ_JABGCG010000300.1 GCF_019799925.1 Blastococcus sp. CPCC 205250
ATCTTTGGTAACTTTCATTGTAAACATTGTCAAATGGCTTTTTTTCTTGGTATACCTTATCTAGCAAAGCACAAAACAAGTAGTCTTCTCTTGCCGTATCCAATCAATATAAGCTCCTATATCTGGATTCTAATAATCTAATAAAAATAATATACCAACACCAATATACTCTAAATCCTGAGATGGAAATTCCTAGGCGTTCTCCTACATTACTTACTCTATTCTAAATCACTAAGAAAAAAGAGACAAAAGGAGCTCTCCTATTTTGGATGATTCTAGTCAGAAACATAAAAAAAGAGAAAATATAATAAAAATAGATTTCAATTTATTAAATTCTAATAAAAAAATAGAATTCGAAATTCTAAACAAAAAATGAGAATTCTATTTTGAATTCCTTTTCTTTAGAGAGAATCCAAGGCGAGGTGAAAGCGAGAGAGTCTTATTTGTATAAGAGATTTATACTCTATCGAAATACAAAGTAAGTGTAATGGAAATCGGATTCCAGTCGATGAATCTTGAAACGAGACATGTACTACAGCAAACAAACGA
>NZ_JABGCG010000301.1 GCF_019799925.1 Blastococcus sp. CPCC 205250
AACTTCCATAATAATTAGTAACTCTCTCCTCCTACTATTACCACTATTAGAAGTCTCACTTCAAATAGAAATAGTAAGTTTCATTTTTGAGTTCAAGTAGAATTAGTAATGGTCCAATCTTGGGCTAGCGTGGGGACCACTAGGGATTCCAAAGAAAGCTGGCTCCAACTGGGACACCGCGACCCCACATCTCATGTGCAATCCGGGCCCACAGTTAATTGCAAATAACTCCACTATATAAATGCAATTGAACTCCAGTCTTAGGAATAAATTACATGAAGACCCTAAACTTCCCTATCACCACAAGTAGGCCCTTCTATCAATATCCATGGACCAATTGGGCTAAACCTGTCCCACCAATTTAGATCCACATCTTATTATCCTTGAGACCCAATTAATCATAGCGATCATTAGTACCATCTAATTAACTCTTAATTGAGATGGGTGTACACTTACCAATGATAAAACCATTAATTGGCACAAGGGGATAATTAAGATAGATTCCATCTTGACAATTAAATGTTTCCACAGTCGCACTACCACGTACCC
>NZ_JABGCG010000302.1 GCF_019799925.1 Blastococcus sp. CPCC 205250
TAAAGGGTTTAATACATAAATTACCTTGTTTTTAAAAGGACTAGTGGGAGCAGGAAAGTCATCGATCATTTTCTTTATAAAGCACATACTTTAAATACTAAAGTAGTATTAAGAATTCCATAATCGTTATAGGAATTCAAATCTCTTCAAAAATGGTTTTTGAAAGGATTATTATGTGAGCAGAATATTTGAGAAATATCAGACTCATATAATTATAAAGTATGTACTCACATCAATATCACAAAATGCTGCAAACAGTTGTTAGCAGATATTGATGATTGATTCAGAATAGTGATTCAGAATAGAAACAAGTATGTTCTTAAAGGGAGTTTAAGAATGAGATACTTGTATATAAAGAAATTATATGGTTAGCCATTTACAAATTGCCTAATAGAATGTCTAGTATACATTGTTTTCTTTTGAAAGCATAGGTCTCATTTACTAGGACATCAGAGTTGGCAGCGAATTTTAGTTTTAATACTATTATTGAAAAATAATAATATGCAAAAGGGTTTTGCATAAATCTACTTTGCCTTAACACCTGTGTG
>NZ_JABGCG010000303.1 GCF_019799925.1 Blastococcus sp. CPCC 205250
CTCAAAAAACAAGTTTTGTTCATAATTCAAAAAATCAAGAACATCATCTAAACTTTCTAGGGTTTCCAAAACACCAAGAAACAATCATAGAACCCTTAGAATACTTCCATAGAACACTTCTATGAAGTTTGAAGGGAAGCCATTGAGTAGTTTGAACAAAACAAGCAAAACAAGAAAACTTTATAAAAATTTTCTGCAGAAAACTGGGTTCTGTCCAGCCATTGTTTTGCCTTCAAACACTGCCTTAATGGCTTGTAAAAATTCCAAAATTGATATAGAAACGTTCTATATCGAGTCACGATCGAAACAAGACCAATTTCATGCGATTTGGATATGTTTTGATCAAGTTACAAGCCAAACAAGTGGGCATGCTCCAGAAAAACGGGATTCTGGTTTTGTTCTTCAAAAACCCTTGAAACTTTGATTTTAATTAATGCCATACCAAGCCATTCATGATTCGAATCCATGGATTAGAGTTGGCTCTGATACCACTGAAAGATTACACCATGGGAGCGCAGCGGAAACACGCAATTAAAAATTTATCCCAT
>NZ_JABGCG010000304.1 GCF_019799925.1 Blastococcus sp. CPCC 205250
AGAAGAAGAAGTCTCCATTTAAAGCTAAAGGAGGTGTGAAGAAGAAGGAGATAGAGCCTGAGGACTCTAAGGGAAAGTGTTTCCACTGCGGCAAAACTGGTCATTGGAGGAGGAACTGCAAGGAGTACCTAGCATCTCTGAAGAAAGGTTCTTCTAGTGGTACGTCTTGTCATTTATTCATTTACTAATTTCGAATTAGTATTCTGCTTATGGTATGCGATACCTAATTGTTTTATTGTACAATGCGATTGTATATAGGAGACAAGGGGAAGCAGAAAGAAGAGTGATCTTCAGGCTGGCTTTGTTTGGAAAGGCTCAAAGTGTTGCTGCCTTTGACTTTGAAGCCTGATTTTTACTTATCCAGAATTTTAAGAACTTTTTAATTGCTGGATGTAATAATTACTTCCTCTGGAAGTCTTTATTTTAGTAATGTTTGTTTAAACATTTATTTGATTTTATAAATCTTTAATATTAGATATTTCAAATTTTGAAATCTTATCTGGCAACTGTCTTAAAGTTCTTAATTCTTTACAAATGCCTTGAATGA
>NZ_JABGCG010000305.1 GCF_019799925.1 Blastococcus sp. CPCC 205250
CAATGCTTTGTTGTGAGAGAGAAGATAAACGAGATGTGGAAAAATGGAGTCATCACCTTCGACAAAAACTATGGGTCCGCCTCCGTCAATGTCATCTCATATGGGCAAACATCAAAATCACCAAAGAGGAAGATCACTACCTCCTTCAAGGTGATAAACCAAATAGAAGCGTCCGAGGGGCTGGTTCCTTATCCTACTCCAGATGGACAACCCTTATGGGTACACCCCGATCTCCTAGAAGATGAAAATTGGGAGGTCGTAAAAACAAAGCCGACAGCTCGACAGCGAAGGCAGGCTAGGAGACACCTTCTCAAGCTTAAACAGCAAGAAAAGGCTCGGCCAAAACAAGAAGTCGATGAACAGGTGGGGGCCTCCTCTACCGCATCAATGAAGGCAACAAAAACGTCCCTTCCAGAGACTTCAAAGGGGGTAAGAAAATTCACACTCAGTGATTTTATGCCACCTCAGCTCAAAGAAGAGGCCGCGCAGGGGGCATCGTACTCTTGCAACTCGGTGGCTGGATTCACTATTGATGGATATGAGTCTA
>NZ_JABGCG010000306.1 GCF_019799925.1 Blastococcus sp. CPCC 205250
TGATATGCAAGCCAAGTCCTTCCAAAGTTCTTGCTTTCCTCTCGTACATGACTCCACCAGGTTCCTTGAGTCCACCATAATCTTCTTTGAATTACAATATAATAAAAAGAAAGGGATTAAGGAGAAGGGGATTACAGATGTAGAGAGAGGGAAAGAGGCATGCAAGCCCCAAATAATTACATCACCTGATTTAAACAAATTTAAATACAACCCATTCAAATAAAGCTATCACATCACATGCGGCCAATCACAACTCATTTTAATTGGTCTTAAGTCCATAATCATCCTTTAACAGTTATACATTCACAATGCATAAATAAACGAAAGCTACAAAAGCAAAGGTAATGATGGCAAATGGCATATAATTAATTAAAGTCATGTCCTTTATTATTATCCTATAACAATAATAATCCCATTATTATTATTATCCTATAATAATAATCAAATCCTTTTAATCGCATTAAAAAGATATCATCATATCCCATGTGATAAAAACTAGTTCCTTTCTTCAATATAAATAAAACTCCTAAAAGACACTAATAGGGTT
>NZ_JABGCG010000307.1 GCF_019799925.1 Blastococcus sp. CPCC 205250
GGAGAAGAAGAGGATTGAACATAGGCTAAACTAGCCTAGCATATATTCTATCAACAACCAACAAGGGACAAAGATGCTTACCTCTTCCTTGCTTCCTCTTTGCTCCTTTCCTTTCCCTTCAAGCCTTCAAAGCTTTCAAAGCTTTTGGATTTTCGTGCTCCCCCTTCCTTGCTGCCTTAGAGAGCCTCTCTCCTCAGAAAATAGGTTCAAAGATGATGCAAAAGTCCTCCCTAAAGTTCTATAGTAGCATACTTATAGAACTAGGGCAAAAAGTGTCAATGGCTGAGATTAAACCATCCTAAACTCATCCAAGGGTTCAAAAGCCTTCTACCAAGAGTCCCATGGCTGAATATCACTTGAATTGTCCCAAAAATCAACCAAAAATGGAAGAAAATAGGTGAGAGAGCCCAAAAGAACCAAAAAACATCAAACCAGCTCGGCCACCCTAGTGGCCGTCCACCCTAGGACGGTTGGCCGTCCACCCTTGGACGGCTAGCCGTCCTGGCTAGGACGGTCACCTTAGGATGACTCCTACTCTGCTCAATT
>NZ_JABGCG010000308.1 GCF_019799925.1 Blastococcus sp. CPCC 205250
TTTTACCCCACGGACGTGAACGTTCCCCATTTATTTTACTTGCTTTTATCCCTACCAATTCTTTCGATCGCCGCAGACGCCGCCATGAGAGGACGGCACCAAACGAGGCGAGCGTTCGCGCGGATCGGCGCTTCCAGATGGAGCGAAAACTTCGGACGAGAAAACAGCACGATGAAAGGCAATGCACGGGAGAATCGCTCCCAGTAGAGTTATAGGTTTCGGAACGAGCTTCGCGTTGATATATTGTGCGCCCCGTAACTCATCCAGGATCAAAAGTTATGGCAGATCGAACCGTTCGCGGAGTTGCGAGAAGACATAAAGGGATAGACTCTCCGTATTCTTT
>NZ_JABGCG010000309.1 GCF_019799925.1 Blastococcus sp. CPCC 205250
GGCCAGCAGGGTGATGCGGCAGATGGGTGTGGAGCAAGTGGTACCGAGGTTAACAGTACCGGTTCTTGGGGTGGAGCCTGTAACCCCTTCTGTTATTAAATGGCATAAGGATAGGTGGGATATGGGTTTGAGCACTGTTCGGGTTTCGAGTACCGGTGGACCTTTCGTGCTGTCGGAAGGGTATAAGGGATGGTTGACTGAAGATTTGGGTCCTCGGCTAAGGGATATGAAGAAAACGGTTCGGGGGGCGATTAAGGATCTCGCACTTGGTCCTTGCAAGTGGCTATCTCCGGTTCCGTCAGACACTACTCGAGGAGTTCGTAAGAGAGAGAGGGAGGAGTAGGGATTCGGTTTCTTTTTTTGGTAGATAGGGAGTATCCTTAGGAAAAGAATAAAGGATCTTTTTTTTTTTTTTTAGGAGTTAGGAACTATTTCGAATAATGGATGAATAGGCATGTCTATTCGATCCTTTACTTTATTTTATGAATAAAATTGGTTACAATTACATAGTTGCTTTGGAATTGCAACCAATTTTATTCAAATTG
>NZ_JABGCG010000310.1 GCF_019799925.1 Blastococcus sp. CPCC 205250
AAAGTCCTAGGGAAGGTCAAGTGACCTTCCTAGCCTAGGGTCTCTAACTAGCCCTAAAGTTTGTCTAAAAACCCTAAAATACTAATGCGATGCATGCTGAAATTTAAACAAATAAGCATATAATTAATTCTAAAAATGCATGAAAATGCTCCTAAATGCACACTAATTAATCTATGTGAACCTAAGCATATTTCTAAGTTGGATTTGGCCTTAAAATGATTTTTAGAATAAATTTAAGGACATAAACAAATCTGGACAGATTTGAATATGTACCTTAAATTACTCTAAAAACCATGAAAACAAAGAACAAAAAATGTGAAAATGTCCTAGCATGCTTTCTACATGAATATTTTAAATTACTATGCAAAAACATGTCAAAAATTACACCAAAATATGCTTAAACGATTAATTTAAACACAAGGGAAGGATCTCACCTTTGCACGCTCCCTCGTACACATTTTATACATCCAAACCATCAAATCAATATCACAAGGGAAGAATCTTACCTTCGCACGCTCCCTCGTCCACATTTTTTATATTCAAA
>NZ_JABGCG010000311.1 GCF_019799925.1 Blastococcus sp. CPCC 205250
GAAATAAATATAAAGAAAGATGTAGAAATACCTATGTCTATACACATAAAAAAAGATATAAGAAAGATATAAAGATGGAAGTTACCCGGACACAATAAGCATACATAAGTATAAAACTTCACAAACCTTTTACAGCTTGCAAAGTCTTGTACCATAAAAAAAGAATCTAAATTCTTCAGAACAACTGTTCCAAATAAAATTAGAAAATAACAAATCAGACAACAAAGGCTTAATCTCAGCAGATCGTAACAACAAGGCTACTCTACTGCTTACAATACCCCGTTGTACATTTAAGTCGTTTACAAATGATTTATCCTCACGCAAAATGACATTGCAATTCACCAGCAAACGCCCAAACCCTTTCCGGTAAGAACGCCGTTGCCAGCCTGCTATGGTTCAGCGGTGCTACAAGAGCACCTTATTCGTATCCATCTATGATGTGTAAGGCAAAAAATCATCGCTTTTTAGCATGGATTCTGACTTAGAGGCGTTCAGCCATAATCCAACAGATGGTAGCTTCGCGGCAATGCCTGATCAGACAG
>NZ_JABGCG010000312.1 GCF_019799925.1 Blastococcus sp. CPCC 205250
GGTGCGGCCGGCTCCTCGGCCGGGGCCTCGGGCTCGGCGGACAGCTGCGCGAAGAACGCGTGCAGGGTGTCCTCGTCCTCCAGCCGGATGATCGACCGGCCCTGGTCGTCCCGCTCGTCACCGACGTAGGGCACCGTCTGGAACTCGATGCTCCCCTCGGTGACCGCCTGCATCTGCCGGGCCAGGGAGAACAGGTCCAGGTCCTGGTCCACGGTGACCGCCTGCGAGGCGGCCTCCACCAGCTGGCGCTGCCGGCCCAGGTCCAGGAGCACGTCCTCGGACAGCATCTTGCGCAGCACCCCGGCGATGAAGACCTGCTGGCGGATGATCCGGTCGTAGTCGCCGCGAGGCAGGCCGTGCCGCTGCCGGACGAACCGCAGCGCGTCGGCGCCCGAGATCGTCTGCGGGCCGGCGGCGAAGACGGCGCCGGAGTACGCGCGGTCGTCCACCGCCTCGCACAGGTTCACCTCGACGCCGCCGACGACGCTGGTGAGCTCGAAGAAGCCGAGCAGGTCGACCTCGGCGTAGTGGTCGATCTGCAG
>NZ_JABGCG010000313.1 GCF_019799925.1 Blastococcus sp. CPCC 205250
TTCTTGACAATGTAATCTAAAGAATTTATTATTAATTAATAAAATTTATTAAATTATCTGTCTTCTAACAAACATTATATATTTAAATTATAATATTTACCTGATATCTAATTTTGACTTAATCTCGTAAATAATTCTTATATCATAAAATTTTAAGGAATGAATTATTACATACTTATTAATCTGATGATTATTATTAAACCTACAGTTTCCTATTACAGTTTATAATATAATTAAAGCTTATTAATCAAAAATTAAAGTTATTAATCAAGGTATTTGTTTATTACCAATTAGTTTAATTATCTTATCACAATTAAGCTGACATCATATATTTAAATTATCTTCATTTGAAAAGATTATAAGAAATGACTAATATTAGCTTATATTTCAAAAATTTCTCTACAGAATTAAATTTATATTATATTAAATGATGCGATACTAAAATATCTTTCGAAGACAACCAGTTATCTAGTAATCAGACTTGACTTTCTCAACGAATCTATATTCATCCAAAACTAATGCTACAGTTACTGGTTCATA
>NZ_JABGCG010000314.1 GCF_019799925.1 Blastococcus sp. CPCC 205250
CCACTGCCTAAGCACGCCACTGCCGTGCCTTGGCTTGCCACTGCCCATGCCTTGGCGTGGCTTGCCCACGCCATGCCATGCCTTGCCAGTGCCTTGCCAATCATGCCACGCCTTCCTTGCCCACTGCCTAAGCACGCCACTCCCATGCCTTGGCTTGGGTTGCCCACGCCACGCCATGCCATGCCTTGCTTGCCCACTGCCTAAGCACGCCACCGCCATGCCTTCGCTTGGGTTGCCCACGCCACGCCATGCCATGCCTTGCAAGTGCCTTTCCCATCATGCCATGCCTTGCTTGCCCACTGCCTAAGCACGCCGCTGCCGTGCCTTGGCTTGCCACTGCCCATGCCTTGGCTTGGCTTGCCCACGCCATGCCATGCCATGCCATGCCTTGCTTGCCCACTGCCTAAGCACGCCACTGCCATGCCTTGGCTTGGGTTGCCCACGCCGTGCCGTGCCATGCCTTGCTTGCCCACTGCCTAAGCACGCCACTGCCGTGCCTTGGCTTGCCACTGCCCATGCCTTGGCGTGGCTTGCCC
Source organism: Blastococcus sp. CPCC 205250 (assembly GCF_019799925.1). Classification (GTDB taxonomy): domain Bacteria; phylum Actinomycetota; class Actinomycetes; order Mycobacteriales; family Geodermatophilaceae; genus Trujillonella. Next base: position 537 of record NZ_JABGCG010000314.1, read on the forward strand.
ACGC
>NZ_JABGCG010000315.1 GCF_019799925.1 Blastococcus sp. CPCC 205250
GGAGAAAGCACGGATCGAACTAGCAGAAGCCTGGGATAGCGTTGTATTTGCTCAAGTAATAAGGGGTTCCGTATTAGTAACCCAATCAACTCTTAGAAGATATATTATATTACCTTCATTGATAATAGCTAAAAATATCGGCCGTATGTTATTATTTCAATTTCCCGAGTGGTCCGAAGATTTAAAGGATTGGAATAGAGAAATGTATGTTAAATGCACCTATAATGGTGTTCAATTATCAGAAACAGAATTTCCGAAAAACTGGTTAACAGACGGTATTCAAATAAAGATCCTATTTCCTTTCTGTCTGAAACCTTGGCACAGATCTAAGCTACGATCCCCTCATATAGATCCAATGAAAAAGAAAGGGCAAAAAAATGATTTTTGTTTTTTAACAGTTTGGGGAATGGAAGCTGAACTACCTTTTGGTTCTCCCCGAAAACGATCTTCCTTTTTTGAACCGATTTTTAAAGAACTCAGAAAAAAAATTAGAAAATTGAAAAAGAATTGTTTTCTAGTTCTAAGAGTTTTAAAAGAA
>NZ_JABGCG010000316.1 GCF_019799925.1 Blastococcus sp. CPCC 205250
CAAAGCGAACCCCCCCCGGGGGGGTTTGCATTCCTAAGGCCCGGGATGACCTTAAAGGTAAACTAATATATCTTTTAAGATAATAAGCTATAGACTAATAATAATATTGATCCCCGCGCGGGGGCGAGTAAATTATAAAAATAATTTCACTTCAAAATTAAATATTGAGGTAAATCAAGATATGTGAAAAGAAAAGTAAACATAAATAAAGTACTATAAAAGTACCGTGGTACTAAGTACCAGGGTACAAAATCAAAATTTCGTACCTAGCCCGGGGGGGCTTGTCCCCCCCGGGCAAGGCCCGCCAGGAACTAGGTACGAAGTACCTGGGTACATCACACCGAGTGCGATGTACCTTATCTCTTATTGAGTCGTTGACTAATCGGTAAGTCCGTTGATTTTGAGTCAACTCATACTAGTTCGAGTCTAGTCGATTCAAATATCCTTATATATAAAAGTATAAATAAAAACTAATAAAGATTAGTCAAATGAAAATAAAGTCAAAATAAAGTCAAAGTAAAAAAAAAAAATAATAAC
>NZ_JABGCG010000317.1 GCF_019799925.1 Blastococcus sp. CPCC 205250
GAAAAAGAAAGGAAGCTTGAAGATGAGCTCAACATTGCCGCGAGCTCATAATCAATGAAGGATTCTAGAAGAAGACTCGAATTCAAACATTGCTGCGAGATCAAGCCTTTCTTCTCAAATCTTCGCAAGATCAGAAAAGAGCTCAACATTGCTGCGAGCTCAAAATTCCAAAACTTGCAAAGCTCCTCGAAATTCTGTGAGACTGGAGAAGTGGGCTCAACATTGCTGCAAGCTCCAAAAATCCCAAGACTTGCAAGAAAATTCGAGGTATGCATCATCATACTCCCAATTCCATTTACCAAAAATCATGCATAAAATCATCATGCATTAGATGCTAGGAAAACTTTGACAAAAGTTTGACCAATTCCAACCCAATTTGGTCAAAACCAATCAAACTTTGTCTAAGTCAAAATCCATGTTGACTTGACCTAGAAATTCTAGCCTTTTATCTTGATGCATTTTAAACAAAAAAAAAAAAGAGAAGAAAGAATGCATGATCATCTTGAATTGCATAAACCTCATATCATGGTGAGCAAA
>NZ_JABGCG010000318.1 GCF_019799925.1 Blastococcus sp. CPCC 205250
CTATTCATTGAATAAGTGATGATCCAATGGTTCTTACTCAGGGAATCTTTGGGCTTAACTTGAAAGTTTTATTGAATCATCGTGGTTCTAGTATGAATCTGAGGTTTCAATTGATTCATAGGGTCTTAACAAGAGAATTCCTATCAATAATCAATAATTCAATAATAAATAAAACAAAAGCCGTATTACACACAAATAAAAATAACAAATCAAAGAAAACAAAATAGGGAAAGAGAAGATTCAAGAGGCCTGTAACGATCAACATAAAGACGAATGAGCCGACTTGATATTTTGGCATTATCACCACAAAGAAGAGCTTTCGGGTTTTTATTCTTTCGTATCTTCAGGGAAGATTGACTCAAAGGAGTAAGAAGTTTCAAACTTTCTATTCCATATCCGTTGCAACCAGTATTGGGGTGTTTCTGCTTGAGCTGTACGAGATGAAATTCTCATATACGGTTCTCCGGGGGGGGGGAGTCTCCTTGGTTTACCTATCTCAATAAAGTCTATGATTGGTTCGAAGAACGTCTCGAGATT
>NZ_JABGCG010000319.1 GCF_019799925.1 Blastococcus sp. CPCC 205250
ACCGATGGAGCTTCAATCCGAGAAAGGCCTAAGGGCTGCGGTGCAGACGGCATAGCCTATGCGTACGTGGTGAAGCATGGGTTCGATGGCGGTGTAGGAAAAGGGGGAGTGGCACGCTCGAACGGCTCGGCCCATAACTTGGGCCTCGGGTGTCGGAATTGGGCCCACAATATGTCAAAACGGCCGCGTCGAAAAGATCTACAAATCCTCTGGTCGACACTAAGTCGCACGCCCGTGCCGCTTTCGGGACCATTTTGAAGCCCAAACACGCCATTTATTGGTTTGTTTCAGCTTTGGTTATTTTCGTAATTTCCTATTTTAGGTTCGGGGTTTACGGTTGCTATTTAGGCTCTTGTTTTAGTTCTTTTCAGCGGCTTTTTTGGATTAATAAACGTCCGTAGAGATGCTCTCTGCTATCTGGTATTCTTTCTGGCCTTCCTGAAGCTACGGAATTAATTGCAAAGATTCGTGTGAATCTATCGCAAGGTAAACGGGGGGGCCCATCCGCAACGCCGCGAAATCCGAAAGAGAATTTG
>NZ_JABGCG010000030.1 GCF_019799925.1 Blastococcus sp. CPCC 205250
GACGAGATTTTACGAAAAAAATTCTTCATAAGAAAGAACAAATATTTCTTTTTTCGATGCGAATTTGACACGACATGGGAGAAAGCACTCTTTATATTTATAATTGAAAAAAAAAAAGGGGGGGGGGTTCTATCATATATAGTGAAATGATATTCCGGATTCCCACAAAAGAGAATCATTTCTTTCAATACTCACTCGTTATTAGTTAATAATCCTAGTGATTGGATCTATATGCTTATTCTGATAGGAAATGAAATATTCAAATGATTTTTCATCGAATGACTATTCATCTATTGTATTTTCATGTAAATAGGGGGCAAGAAAGCTCTATGGAAAAACGGTGGTTCAATTCGATGTTGTTTAACGAGGAGTTAGAATACAGGTGTGGGCTAAGTAAATCAATGGACAGCCTTGGTTCTATTGAAAATACCAGTGGAAGTGAAGACCCGGTTACAACCGATACGGATAAAAAAATTCCTCGTTGGGGTGATAGTGACAGTTCTAGTTACAGTAATGTTGATCATTTATTTGGCGTCAGGGACATTCGGAATTTCATCTCTGATGACACTTTTTTAGTTAGGAATAGTAATGGAGACAGTTATTCCATATATTTTGATATTGAAAATCATATTTTTGAGATTGACAATGATCATTCTTTTCTGAGTGAAGTAGAAAGTTCTTTTTATAGTTATCGGAATTCTAGTTATCTGACTAATGGATCTAAGAGTGACGATCCCTACTATGATCGTTACATGTATGACACTAAATATAGTTGGAATAATCACATTAATAGTTGTATTGACAGTTATCTTCGTTCTCAAATCCGTATTGATAGTTACATTTTAAGTAGTAGTGACAATTACAGTGACAGTTACATTTCTAGTTACATTTGTGGTGAAAGTGGAAATAGTAGTGAAAGCGAGAATTCCAGTATAAGAACTAGCACGAATAGTAGTGATTTAACTAAAAGTTCTAATGATCTCGATGTAACTCAAAAATACAGGCATTTGTGGGTTCAATGCGAAAATTGTTATGGATTAAATTATAAGAAATTTTTTAAGTCAAAAATGAATATTTGTGAACAATGTGGATATCATTTGAAAATGAGTAGTTCAGATAGAATCGAGCTTTCGATTGATCCAGGTACTTGGGATCCTCTGGATGAAGACATGGTCTCTCTGGATCCCATTGAATTTCATTCGGAGGAGGAACCTTATAAAGATCGTATTGATTCTTATCAAAGAAAGACAGGATTAACTGAGGCTGTTCAAACAGGCACAGGTCAACTAAACGGTATTCCCATAGCAATTGGGGTTATGGATTTTCAGTTTATGGGGGGTAGTATGGGATCTGTAGTAGGCGAGAAAATCACCCGTTTGATCGAATATGCTACCAATAAATTTCTACCTCTTATTCTAGTGTGTGCTTCCGGAGGAGCACGCATGCAAGAAGGAAGTTTGAGCTTGATGCAAATGGCTAAAATATCTTCCGCTTTATATGATTATCAATCAAATAAAAAGTTATTCTATGTATCAATCCTTACATCTCCTACTACTGGTGGGGTGACAGCTAGTTTTGGTATGTTGGGGGATATCATTATTGCCGAACCCAATGCTTACATTGCATTTGCGGGTAAAAGAGTAATTGAACAAACATTGAATAAGACAGTACCCGAAGGTTCACAAGCAGCTGAATATTTATTCCATAAGGGCTTATTCGATCCAATCGTACCACGTAATCCTTTAAAAGGCGTTTTGAGTGAGTTATTTCAGCTTCACGCTTTCTTTCCTTTGAATAAAAATTCACTCAAGTAGAGCTTTAAGTTCAATTATTTTATTTGTGGTAAACAAGTAGTTAGTGTATCGGAATCAAAGTCAAAATCCGAAGAATGGAGTTTTCTTTGGTGACATAAGATCTAATTGCAGAAAGAATCAAAAGTTGCGAAAAATGCTTTTTTTCTCGAGATC
>NZ_JABGCG010000320.1 GCF_019799925.1 Blastococcus sp. CPCC 205250
TTAGCAACCCGAATAAAAAAAAACTAGGGTGTGTAGATACAGTCGCAATCTCTTTATTTATTTTGATTGCGACTGTATCTACACACCCTAGTTTTTTTTTATTCGGGTTGCTAACTCAACGGTAGAGTACTCGGCTTTTAAGTGCGGCTAGGATCTTTTACACATTTGGATGAAGCAACGGATTCGTCCATACCATCGGTAGAGTTTGTAAGACCACGACTGATCCTGAAAGGGAATGAATGGAAAAAATAGCATGTCGTATCAATGGAGAATTCTGATACTATTTCATTCTTACCGAATTGCCTTGTTTGAATTCTTGGAGTGGAACAAAATGAATTCAAAGTTGGGTCGAGTGAATAAATGGATAGAGTCCTATGGCTCCAATTATAGGGAAACAAAAAGAAAGAGACGGGCTTCTGTTCTTAATTTGAATGATTACCCGATCTAATTAGACGTTAAAAATATATTAGTGCCCGATGAGGGAAAGGTTTCTCCCATGAGTGGATTATCTATTTTTTTTAATGAATCCTAACTAT
>NZ_JABGCG010000321.1 GCF_019799925.1 Blastococcus sp. CPCC 205250
CGATGGCCCCAACTGAAAAGAGTGCTGTTATTACTCTTCCGATGGGACATGACTTGGGCAGCCAATCGACAGAGAAGGGTGAGTCATCATCTGGCTCATCCCTTCAATATGCGAAGAAGGTGGTGATGCGAGTTTTGAGCTCCTGGATTGAGACTCTCCTTTCCGGACACTTAGATGCCGGACTTAGCAAGATTCCGCATGTCAAGGAGATTCTCAAAGATGCTGAGGAAGATACTGGTCTGGATGTCACAGGCGCCAGGGCGATCGTTGATAGGATCATTGCGCTGGGTGACAGGTGGTTTGAGACTGTCAGCTACCCTGATGACCAGTTCTTCCAAGAGATGTTCCTGAACCCTGCCGAGAAGGCTCAAACAGAATTGAAAGAGGCAACCCAGAGCAGGAAACAGCTGGTTCGGGAGAGGAACCGAGCAGAGTTAGACATCATCGGGCTGCAGCATGATCTTAGGATCCTTGATGGAGAGGTTGAGGAGGCGAGAAAGCGTCTCGAATACCTGAAAGCCCAAGTTGCCAGTACA
>NZ_JABGCG010000322.1 GCF_019799925.1 Blastococcus sp. CPCC 205250
ACGTTCAATAATAGTCCTTATTATCGTTTTAGGATGTCAGTTATATTTAACTTAACAATACGTTTTCACGTAGTTTATGCTCTCCTGAAATGGAACTATTGTAATTAGATAGTTCTGCCCTCTATCTAGGGCTAGAACTCAAAATAAAAGGTCCTTTCTCTTTTTTTTTTTCAAACAAAAAAGTACCATTTTTAGAATTCAGTAGACAGACGAATTCTTATTTCACATACCATACGAGTGAAGAGAGTTCTATTTCATATTGATCGCTTCAAAACATTAGGGAATGGAAATCATTCTTTTTATATTATAAACGAAATTCATCCACTTTTCGAGTCAGTCCGATTCATATTATTCGAACGTTTGATTATTTATTTGTATTTGTCGGCACAAAAAAACTTTTTGAATTCCCCGTAGAAAGAGATTTCGCTAATGAAAAAGCTTTTAACGCTGCCCAATATCCCTTCCTTTTCCAAACATTTTTACGAATACGCTTTTTTGACATAGAAGTACGTTTTTTTGGAACAGCCATTTAAAAA
>NZ_JABGCG010000323.1 GCF_019799925.1 Blastococcus sp. CPCC 205250
GATACACAATTTAACTGTGGTGTTCTAGGAGGAGTTAACTGTGATAGAATGCCAGCCAGCTTGAGATGATCCAAGAACTCAGTAGTTAAGTATTCACCTCCTCGATCTGATCGAAGAGCTTTAATACTCTTGCCAGTTTGTTTTTCTACTTCATATCTGAATTCTTTGAACTTTTCAAAAGCTTCAGATTTGTACTTCATTAAGTACACATATCCTTTACGTGAATGATCATCAGTAAAGGTAATGAAATAAGAAAAACCTCCTCTAGCTACTTTGCTCATTGGTCCACATACATCACTATGTATTAAACCCAGTATATCTGCAGCCCTTTCACTGTGACCAGTAAAGGGTGACTTGGTCATTTTACCCATGAGACAAGATTCACAAGTTGGATAGGGTACGAATACTAATGAACCCAATTGTCTATCCTTAACCAACTTGTTAATCCTATCTTCACTAATATGACCTAGTCTTAAATGCCACATATATGATGAAATTTCATCATCTCTAGGTCTCTTAGGATTTCTAACATTCA
>NZ_JABGCG010000324.1 GCF_019799925.1 Blastococcus sp. CPCC 205250
CGGTCTAGTACATAGCATAGCATACATGAGGCTTCCCACAGCCGAAGCATAAGGTATAGCTCTCATCTGTTCCTTTTCCTCAGGTGTCTTAGGACACTGATCTTTAGATAGGTTCATTCCATGCCTGAAAGGTGTAATACCCTTCTTGGAATCTTGCATAGCAAACCGTACTAGTACTTTATGTTAGATTTGTGGTCTCAATGCAGTATATGATGTAATAAATTGATTAATTTCTTTATTTATCAATACAATTTATGCTTTCCATTTCATGAGATGAATGGTGTTAATAGTATATTTGTGCATAATTAATACGAATGACATAATAGTTCATGAGATGAACTGGAGTCCATAAGTATACTAGATGTAATACATGTGTATGGATGAGATCCACATACAGGAGACATGTATAACAAATCTTATACTTAAAATATCTTCACAACCAGTGATGAGACTGGACATCTCATACTGATAAGGTTGCAGCACTTTGATCACTATATGATAGTGTGATTTGTCTCGATCATCAGAATGGAAGATT
>NZ_JABGCG010000325.1 GCF_019799925.1 Blastococcus sp. CPCC 205250
TATGTGAGTGGTTGGTAGTTAGGAGTTGGCGGTTGAGTGGTTGGTAGTTAGGATAAGGTATGGGATGCTTTAGAAAATCGTAAAGAATTCTACAGAACGTTGGTTTGAACGTTTCTGTAGTTTTTATGGGCTTTGAAAAATAGGTTAAGACATAAAAATGATGTCTTGTGATTTTTGGTAAAAGTTTAAGACATTAAATTTGATGTCTTAAGGTTTGGTTAAAAAAATGGTCATTTTAAGACATTAAGATAATGTCTTAAGTTTTTGGTTAAAAGAAATGTTACTTTAAGACATTGAAAATAATGTCTTAAATTTTTGGTAGACAAATTACGTTGGGTAAAAAATGGTCATTTTTTAGTAAAGAGATAAAAAGGTAAAAATCTGGAAAATTGAGTTTAAAACAGAAAAGAGGTATTTTAACAAAATTAGGTCTCTTATTAATTAATGGAAATTTAGTTAGATAAACCTAAAGATTCAAAGAATATTATAGAAAAGCTAATCCCGAAACCTAAACTCAAAATGCATATATCAAAT
>NZ_JABGCG010000326.1 GCF_019799925.1 Blastococcus sp. CPCC 205250
CGTGTGGGCATCGCAGGGCGCGGCACCACATCCTGGCATGCCGGCGTCACCCCTTGGCCTCCATGCATGCATGTGGCCGCGCCGCAATGCCTTGGTGTGCGGGCTTCGTGGCACCATGCCTTGGCGCGCCACAAGGTGCCCTGCCAACACCCCCACACGCCTTGCAGTGGGCGTGCAACCGTGCCGACGCCCCCCACCCCATGCAATGCCGTGGGCGTGCAACCGTGCCGACGCCCCCCGCCCCATGCATTGCCGTGGATGCGCCACAATGCCTTGGCGTGTGGGATTCGTGCCTCCGTGCCAACGACCCCCACATGTCCCCCACCCTATGCATTACCGTGGGCTTGCCACAGTGCCTAGCGTGTGGGCATGGCACCGCGCGGCACCACATCTTGCCATGTCGGGCATCACACCATGGCCACCATGCATGAATGTGGGTGCGCCACAATGCCTTGGTGCGCCCCAAGCTGCCGTGCCAACGCCCCCACAAGCGTTGCAGTGGGCATGCCACTGTGCCAACGCCCCCCACCACA
>NZ_JABGCG010000327.1 GCF_019799925.1 Blastococcus sp. CPCC 205250
AATTGAATATCATACCAAAAGGATTATAATGCCGACAATCCTATTCATGCATTCTAATATGTATCTACACATTTACTAACATGGAATAATTAACTACACAATAACAAACCCTAATAAGCAAGCTAACATGCAATCACATCAAATGACAATCCTATCATGCTTTCTAACATATTATTATGCATTCAACATAAACTAACATGCTTACTAACATGAAATAACTATTCTAAACATACTATACACATAAATTCTTAACCCTAATATGCATTAAGAAAATCAATATTTGACTTCATCATATGAACCCTAACTCTAACATGCAAGCCCTAAACCTATCACACATATACTAACACCCTACATTATCATGCATCACTAACCTAACATGCTTGAAGAGGAAAAGTGAATGAGAAGAAGAAATAGAGAAGAAGAGAAAGAGAGAAGATACTAAGGAACTAACCCTTCTAGCCTAGCATGCATTCTACCATTCAAAACTAACAAGGGACAAGGGTGACATACCTCTTGCTATCTTCTTCCTTGCT
>NZ_JABGCG010000328.1 GCF_019799925.1 Blastococcus sp. CPCC 205250
TGGCTTAATCTTTGAGACAAGCATATGACTACTGGCAGGATCAACCAGGTAGCACTCCTGTGTGACGCCGGCATCGCATGAGCCTTACCAACTGTGTTGGAAGGTCAAGGCGAGCACAACAGTCGTACGTGTCTAGCGATGAACGCTTAGTTTGGGCATTAATAGGAGGCCAAGACCCCATGCCCGTAAAAGCTTCCGCATCCGAGAGAACGAGTAGGCTCCCATAGGCCATGCATGCAACACAACATGGTGGAGCACACGCATGGAACACAGGGACTACTTAAGGGTCCACCTCGCACCACAACGCAGTGCTAAGTGGAAAGGGACAAGGATAGGAACGAATTCCTTTGAAGGTAAGCAACACAGGAACCACAACAACACCCAGTGAACAAACACTTGGGGCAGTACTGAAGATGACCGTGAGAGGACGGTTCGCTGCACTAGCAAGGAGCCCGCCAACCCTCACAAGCCAAACACCACTCACACGCCATCACGTACACTCAACCACTACCCACCAAGACACACAACAAG
>NZ_JABGCG010000329.1 GCF_019799925.1 Blastococcus sp. CPCC 205250
AAAAAGAATAAAAGTGGATTCAACCTCAGTGAAACTCGGGTTCAGGTTCAGGCTCTAATTAAATTAATAATAGAGTGAGAACGAAAATGGAAATGTGGGTCTAGGGTAACAGTATCATACAAGATACTTAAATAAAATACTGTATTGCAATTCTAAATATAGTTAGAAATCGTTGTATTACTTATTATTTTTATTTACTATTCATTGCAACGAAATCTTTCATAATTAATTTTAATTGGATTTCGAGTTAGCAACTTCTTTTTTTTTCGTTCCTTTCTTCTTCGCTTCGGATCGAAAAAATAGAAGAGTTGAGTGAATCAAAAACCCAAAGGAGGTTCATGGCCAAGAGTAAAGATGTCCGAGTAACGGTTATTTTGGAATGTACCAGTTGTGTCCGAAACGGTGTTAATAAAGAATCAACGGGCATTTCCAGATATATTACTCAAAAGAATCGACACAATACACCTAGTCGATTGGAATTGAGAAAATTCTGTCCCTATTGTTACAAACATATGATTCATGGGGAGATA
>NZ_JABGCG010000330.1 GCF_019799925.1 Blastococcus sp. CPCC 205250
GTACTCGTTCTAATCTTCGAGATGGCTGTAATCATATTGCATTTGTTTCTCAAATTGAGCCCAAAAATTTCAAAGAGGCTGAAAAAGATGATAGTTGGATTATAGCCATACAAGAAGAGCTCAATCAATTTGAAAGAAATAAAGTTTGGGAACTTGTTCCTAGACCTCAAAACCATTCCATCATTGGTACAAAATGGGTTTTTAGAAACAAAAAGGATGAGAATGGAAATGTTGTTAGAAATAAAGCTAGACTTGTTGCACAAGGCTATAATCAACAAGAAGGCATCGATTATGATGAAACATATGCACCTGTTGCTAGATTAGAAGCCATCCGCATGCTACTTGCTTTTGCTAGCCATAAAGATTTCAAACTTTATCAGATGGATGTGAAAAGTGCTTTTCTAAATGGTTATATTATGGAGGAAGTATATGTAGAACAACCTCCTGGATTTGAAAATCATACTTTACAAAACCACGTCTTTAAACTTTCAAAAGCCCTTTATGGATTGAAGCAAGCTCCAAGAGCATGG
>NZ_JABGCG010000331.1 GCF_019799925.1 Blastococcus sp. CPCC 205250
AAACACTAAGAACATAAGCTTGAATCATAGCGATAGCATATTCTAAGAATACAATAGCTAAGATACCTGCTAATGGTAAGAATCCTAATACAAATGTAACTACTGATATAGACATTAATGTTAATGTTAATCCACTTAAAATACTTAATAATAAATGTCCTGATAAACGATCACAAATTTATTCTTTAATCAATTTAAAGTAATATTTACCTTTAAAAGGTTTTAATTGTTTACCCTTTAAATAAATTGATATACTAGATTGACGTAAATTCAATAATCTAGCAGCATAACTTATTGAAGGGTAAACACTTATTTCTTTAGTATCTGCCCGCAGGGCGGATACCGCCCCGGAGTGGCAGTATCTAGATTTAAAACTTCTAATTTTTGAGAATTTTTTTGATTAGTAATATATTTAAGATTATTTAGATTATTATCATTATTATCCAGAGCTTCTGGTTTTATGAGTTTAAAAATATATCTATTTAGTATAGGTTTATTATTGTTTAAATATACATAATTTAATATATG
>NZ_JABGCG010000332.1 GCF_019799925.1 Blastococcus sp. CPCC 205250
TAATAATTGATGATGTAATGATTAAATGAATTGTATTCACTATAAATAAATAAATAAAATAATTATGTACATTCTATGGAGGATTTGGGCGAGGGAGATGTCTTTGCATCTCAGCCAATAATTTCTCATGATCTGCTTGGAGCTGGTCGCTATTATTCTTTAATTCTCTAAGCTGTGATAGAAAATTTTCGTTGTAGACGTTTAAGCGACGCCTCAAACTTTTATTTCCTCGCTTCAAGGCTAAAATTCTCCTTTCTGAGTCATTAAGTTGTTGCCTTTGAAATGCGAGTTGTCTATATAAGTGTACAATTTCCCTATTTCTGAGACGTAAACGTCTTGCCATGTCAGTGGCAGAGGTGGTTGCTCTTATGCTAAGAGCCATAGTTTCATTAATAGCATCCTCATCGGATCTTAGTCCGAATATGCGTTGATCGCACGGAGTAGTGAGACCCGTAGCTACCGCCGTGGCCACTTCAGTGTTGTGCATCACAGTAGCATCAACTGTGATTGGTCGATCTTGAATCTGGA
>NZ_JABGCG010000333.1 GCF_019799925.1 Blastococcus sp. CPCC 205250
CATTGCCGGTATCGATCCCGCTCTCGTTCACCCTTACATTCCAACCGATCCGACCATAAAACCGGTTAAGCAAAAGCTAAGAAGAATGAAACCGGAATGGGCCCTAAAGATCAAAGCCGAAGTGGTCAAGCAGTTTAACGCCGGATTTCTGCAAGTAGTGGAGTATCCCACATGGTTAGCCAACATCGTGCCGGTACCTAAGAAAGACGGGAAAGTAAGGATGTGCGTCGACTTCCGAGACTTGAACAAGGCGTGCCCTAAAGACGACTTTCCGTTACCTCATATCGATGTGCTCGTAGACAACACTGCGGGCCATGCCCTCCTCTCATTTATGGATGGTTTCTCCGGTTATAACCAAGTCAAAATGGCACCAGAAGACAGGGAGAAGACCTATTTCATCACCCAATAGGGTACATACTATTACAAGGTAATGCCTTTCGGTCTAAAGAATGCCGGGGCTACTTACCAAAGGGCGGCTACTACTCTATTGCATGACATGATTCATAAGGAAGTCGAGGTATATGTGGA
>NZ_JABGCG010000334.1 GCF_019799925.1 Blastococcus sp. CPCC 205250
AGCCAACGTTGCGCAACGCATTCGCCTTGTGTCCCAACATCTCATTTCAATGGTCTTTGTGTCGGGCACTGAGGTTCGAACGTCGGAGCCCGTCAACCCGTGTCGGCTTGCTTTGCGCCGCACCGTAAACAGAGGTTACCCACTCCTCGTGTCGCGTTGCGCCAAAATATCGAATACATATTTATAAGAACGTGCATGGCATGTCGAACGAGTCAGCTGCGTCTCTATGCCTTTTGCCCAATATCTCATTTCAGTGTCGGACTTTGTGTTGGGGATTGCGATTCGAACGTTGGAGTTCGTTAGTCAACCCGTGTCGCATTTCTTTAGGCCGCAACGTAAATAGATCTTACCCACTCCTCGTGTCCTGCGGAGCCACAGTAGCGCAACGCATTAGTACAAGGCCATCCTTGACGTGGCTCGCCTGACGGACAGTCATTATTCGCCTTTGCGCGTTGTGCCCCAATTACTCATAACAGTGGACTTGGAGTTCGTCAACCCCCGCCGCCTTCCTCGCTCTCTCTCGTCTC
>NZ_JABGCG010000335.1 GCF_019799925.1 Blastococcus sp. CPCC 205250
CTGTTGTTTCTATACGAAAATTTTTTTCATTTTTTTAGCGGCAGCTATCCTGCATTATACTTGAACTGAACTGTAATTCCGCCTCCGTTTTTTATAGCAGCATTCCTTTCAAAAAAAAAGTAAGAGTTAGTGCTCATTGACCCCCTTTTTGTTGTTCGAAGTCAATGAATTCCTTTCTTATCTTACGCAATTCTAGTTGGAAATGCTTTAAGCGCGTATTGATACTTCTTAAGTTGAGGAGGTTTTCGGTTTCTAATCTACGACTACCCTTGGGCTTTATCTTCTTATGTAGTTGAAGATACAACTTGTACTTTTGAATGTAAGAATTCTGTAGAAAAGCTATTACCTCGTTAGCATTGCAACAACACGAATAGAAAGCGAGATACTGGAATACTCGGGGAAGGAGCGCTCTCTCAAAGTGTTTTACGCGTTTGCCTTGTATCTTCCTTATGTCGTTGTCGATTGATTGAAACAATTTGTTTTTGAACCTATTAATGGGCGCCCTTAACTCCAAGTTTCTGTCCGGA
>NZ_JABGCG010000336.1 GCF_019799925.1 Blastococcus sp. CPCC 205250
ATGTTTTCATTATTTGCATTTTGAGGACTTATATTGAATTTGAATGTGTCTCCCAACCCCGAAAGAGTTCGGGGGGGGGTCATTTCATTTTTGGACCTGGGACGAATAGGTTCAAGAGATGAGAGAATTAAGGATACCCACCAGAAAGACTAATCCAATCCATAATGATGTACCGGAAAATACAACATTTTTATTACTTGACCAACCATCAGGAGAAGCAAATACAACGGGTACACTAATCAGTAAGATTGATGAAGTAGCAATTAATGCAAAAACAGCCAATTGGAAAGCAATAGTCATGCTTCTAATCCTCCAAGCTACCAACAAAAGAACTATACCATTTGATCCCTCTATCAGTCGAAAAATTGTAATAAAATGCATCATGGAGGGATTTTACCATGAATCCAGTGATTCTATATGACTTATCACCATTTTTTTTTTACCACTTTATTCGGACATGGGGTCGAGGGAAATCTTTTTTACTTCACAAATGGACATGCTGGATCTTGCATCTATCTATATATAC
>NZ_JABGCG010000337.1 GCF_019799925.1 Blastococcus sp. CPCC 205250
CAATATCCCAAATCAATCTCAGATTAGAAAACACTAGGAAACCCTAGAAAACCCTAGCCCTTCCTAGAAACCCTAGAAAACCCTGGGAAACCCTAGAATAAACCCTAGCTCTGATACCAGATGTTGGATATTAAGACCGTGGAATACAGATAAACAGCAAGCAAAGAAAAGAACAATAATTGAAGAACACAAGATTTAAGTGGAAACCCCAAATCAGGGAAAAAACCACTGCCAAGCCAAGAACAACTTCACTAGATAGAATAAAGTTTACAATAGAGATCAAAGCCTCCAGACCAATTCAGTCAAGCTCTCCAGATCTTCCTATCACCTATTCTCTCTCTCTCAGAAGTATATTCTCTCTCTGTTTTGTTTTCCTAGTTCATGTTCATAATAGAAAACCCTTAGACCTTTTATTATATAGCCTAGGCCTAAAAATCAGATTACAAACAGGAAACCCGTAAAACCGGCATCGCATCACGCCCGCGCGTCACGCCCGTGACAGAGCACTGCTTGCCCGTGATGCCCG
>NZ_JABGCG010000338.1 GCF_019799925.1 Blastococcus sp. CPCC 205250
ACTAATGATCGTAAGACGACCATTTCGATCAATGGACCCAATATGGTCATAGGGGGCATAGCCCTAGCCATTTAATAATATCAAAATTACCCTACTCAATCGCAGGATAGGCAAATGAATATATAATGCAAGAATCCTAACAACTAACTAACTATTATGCAAATAAACACTAATTAGTTATTCTAACTAATTATCATGCACACATATATTCTAGCAACCTAGTAGTTATTCTAACTAACTATTATGCACATATATATTCTAACAACCTAGTAGTTATTCTAACTAACTATTATGCATGAAAATACATACTAACAATAATTAGTTAACCTAACTAACTAGTAGGCATGCAAATAACAATAATTAGTTAACCTAACTAATATGCATGCAAATATTATTATGACGACCAATTAATTATCCTAATTAATCAGTATGCATGTGACAAAACTAATTAGCTACTCTAACTAATTAGAATGCATGCATGCAAATTATTCTAATAAACTACTATGCATGCAAACATGAATTAAT
>NZ_JABGCG010000339.1 GCF_019799925.1 Blastococcus sp. CPCC 205250
TGTTTAATCAAAACAAAAATGAACAATTCTATAGGGTTGAATAAAAAAAAATTAGATTGACCATTTGATATAACTGCTATGCTTAGTGTGTGACTCGTTGGTTTTTTTTAGGGTTAGGATTAAAAAAAAAAAAATGAACCCGCCCATAGTATGAACTAATAACTATAGAAATAATAACCAACTCATCGCTTCCTATTATCTGGATCCAAAGAAAGAGTCAAGATATGATATATTGGTCATATCATTGTAGCAACTAAAATATTTTTTTGCATAAACAAAAGAAAAACCAATCTGATTATGAGTTGTAAAGCGAAATATAGAAGGATATAGATAACTGGAAGGGTGAGAGAAAGAAAGAAAAAGAATATTAATGATATATGATTCCAATATAATATGTAAGGTCTATAAGTCATCTCATAAAAGGCAATGTAATAAAGCATCAATACTCTGATTCATCCATAATTATGAATCTGTTCTGTTCATAGAACAAAAAAATCAAGAGCCTCGAGCCAATAAAGACTGAG
>NZ_JABGCG010000340.1 GCF_019799925.1 Blastococcus sp. CPCC 205250
AAAATGTCCTTCAGCTTCTATTAAACCTAATATATAATTATTATTAATTGCTTTATCATAAGGGATAGCTATATCCGTTTTTATATTTTTATCATTAATTAATTTACTTGCATTATATAAATTAATTTTGTCTTTAGTATTGACATAATTTAGTATTGCTTTTTTTCAACGTAAATAAGCATAATATTTTATAGTTGCTAAAGGATAATCATCTAATATTGGAAATATATTATCAATAATCCAAGGGATATTATTATAGGTTAAAGAGACACTATTATTAGTGTAATTTAAAGTCCCAACACCAAAATAATCGATAATTGCTTGAAGTGCTTGTGCATCATCTTTATGTAAATGAAATCTTAATACAGGATAGACTTGGCCATTTGATCTAGTAATAATACTAATAGAACCATCCCCATCTAAGAATCCTGAGAATCACGCTTTAAATTCTTCTTTTTTTAAATCAACTGATGTTAATCTTGTGGAGGTATTTGTGGATAAAGTACGAACAATAGCCAATTAAT
>NZ_JABGCG010000341.1 GCF_019799925.1 Blastococcus sp. CPCC 205250
TGTTCAGAGTTTAATAAACAATTTTTGTTGTATAAATTTGTACTTAAATCTTGAAGATCTTTAAAGGTCAAGTCACATTCATTATCACTACAATAAGAATCTGATTTTACCTCATCATCCTCGTTGTTTGCTATGAGACAGAAATTTGCAACTTCTTCTTGTGAATCTTCTTCTTCTTCATATTCCAGTTCTTCAAGAATGTCATCCCAAGTGGATGTAGTTGCAGCCATGGCTTTTCCTTTACTTCTTTGATTGAAGTTCTTGTTACTATTCTGGTGGGAATTGCTGTTTTTGACTGGGCAGTTTGCAATTCTATGGCCTGGCTTTTTGCAGTTGAAGCATCTATCATCGTTTTGATTTGAAGGCTTGATGTTTCTCTGTCTTGCATTATTTTTGCTGTTTCTGAGGAAGGATTGAAATCTTCTTGTGATAATTGCCATAGTTTCATCACCAATTTCAGAGGAGTTACCTTCATCTTCTTCGTCACTAATGGATGATTTTAAAGCAAGAGCCTTCTTGGCCA
>NZ_JABGCG010000342.1 GCF_019799925.1 Blastococcus sp. CPCC 205250
TCTGACATTACTTTCAATCGGGTGATTTTCGTTGGAACTCTACTAACAAATAATAAGCAAGGGATCAAGTTTGCTTATTCAACTTATGAATAACCCTGAGACTCTTTTTTCTTTATTTTATATTATTTATTTTTCCTCCATTTACACTTTTTTTGTATCTATGTAGATTATCTATGTAGTGCCAATCCAACACAAGTCCTTATTTTTTTTTTTATTTATTTCAATTTCAATTTTTTTTTCTTTCTATTTTTTCTATTGTATTCTTTTCTCAACATTTATATTGACAACAGTGTATCGAACAAATATAATTTGATCATGTATAAATAGTTATCTCCGTCCCATAGGTTTGGGTTTTTACTTTAGATCATTCAAATGATGGGTTCGTTGGATTTGCTGCGATATAAGAAGTCTTTTTTGTTTGAAAAACAAATGGATAACAATAACATAAGGGATGGTTTATCAATTTTGACATTTATCTATATTTTGATTATATTTTTATCTGAGAATTTCTTGTATTTTGAT
>NZ_JABGCG010000343.1 GCF_019799925.1 Blastococcus sp. CPCC 205250
TAACATTCGACCGTCTTGTGCTGCATATCTTGGAATATCTTCATCATAGTCCTCTGATATGTAGCACCAGCATTTTTCAGACCAAATGGCATGACAGTGTAGCAATACACGCCAAATGGGGTCCGAAATGAAGTGTGCTTTTCGTCTTCAGGATGCATCTTTATCTGATTGTAGCCAGAGAAGCCATCCATGAATGTCATTCGCTCGAATCCACAGGTATTGTCAATCATAACCTCCGGTATCGGGAGCGGAAATTCATCTTTGGGGCAAGCGCCATTCAGGTCTCTATAGTCAATACAGACTCTGATCTGCCCATTTTTCTTTGTCACGGGGACAATGTTGGCCAACCATTCAGGATGTTGTTCCTCACGGATGAAGCCGACGCTTTTAAGTTTCTGAACTTCTTGTTCAATTTTATCCATCACGTCTGGACGGAATCTTCTTTGGCCTTGTTTGACAGGCTTGATATCTTCTTGAAGATTGATTTTGTGAACCGCTATTTTTTGATCTAAACCGGGCATT
>NZ_JABGCG010000344.1 GCF_019799925.1 Blastococcus sp. CPCC 205250
ACCCTGCTTGTGCAGGATGAGCCTAGACAGACACAGACCCGTATGTAGATTCCCGAGTCGGCACGAGCACTCACTCAGTTGTTTAAGCTCAGCCAGCTGACTGATCAGCACCTGGTAGGAGCTATTTATATATATAGTGTGTGGATGGAAGCTATCATGATGAGCTGTGTGGTGTGGTTTTTGGATGGACGGTGCGATACCGATCCGGAATAACCTGATAAAGGGGGTGTGATCGGTGATTTATTATTGTTGTTGATGTCGGGCGGGGCTATTATCCCTTGCATACTTATATTGTATTATATATATCCCCGCCGCAAACTGTTTATAGTATGGGCTGTTTACAGTACGGGAGGGCCGCGGCATAATATCCCGCGGTAGATCATGCTTGTGTGATGTGTGCCAGTTGTATTAGAGTCTGTTAGATTATATACTTTCTTTACATGATCCTTATTGTTTAATATGCTCAACTGCTTAGTTCACCTGTTTCCTTGCTATTCACATGATTATGTACACCTGTCTCTA
>NZ_JABGCG010000345.1 GCF_019799925.1 Blastococcus sp. CPCC 205250
TACCACTGTCCTGGCTTCCACTGTTTAGGTGCTGCACTGGATGATGACCCATTTATGATTCGGCTGGCTAGGGGGAAAGCCATTTCCGAATCTCTTCTTTCTGCCCGTTTGAGGATCCGACGGTTCAGGGACGTCGAGATGGGGCAGTCTTCAGTCAAGCTTTCTCCGGGTTTGCGGAAGAAGGCTTTTGATTTTGGTGTCTCCCGTGATTCTACCAGGGCAGGGTCGGGAAGACACTATCTTCTGACGAACGCAGAGAAGGCATGGCTTTTTAACATACGTGTTGGTACGATGGTGTACCGTAGACATCTTTTCGTCGACATCCAGCCGTATGTTCCTTCTCGCTTTGCGTTGCAGCTAGGCTTCTCTCAAGGCGTTGTGGGGGCGCCTTCGAGCATGGTGAAGCGTTTCGGGGGTCTTCAGGACGGGAGGAATGCATGGGCTTTTTATAGTGCGGAGGACACTACTGCCATGATCTCCTATCCTGAGCTGACCACTTTCCGGACTGCCGGCTTCACGAAA
>NZ_JABGCG010000346.1 GCF_019799925.1 Blastococcus sp. CPCC 205250
AAGCTCTGCACAAAGAAGCTCTGCTCCTTCAAGAAAATTCTGCTGCAACAAAAACACCACAAGGTGATTGAAGCCCCTTGGGGGGCCACCCCCCCAAGGTCACCTCTCCTTCTATCCAACATGGCCAGATGCGGCTTTTCAGCCCGTCTACTCGGCTTTTTACCGGATATAGGACCTACCTTTGGTCCTTATCCTCTAAAAATCTGAGGTTGGAGCCAAGCCAAGAATCAAGCATCAAGTTCTCGTCTGAAGGACGATGGCGGAGTCCATACATGACTCGCGACCGTCGATCTGAACGGGTCCCCCACAATCGCATGAGAAGTCAGATTCCTTTTCTTTCTTTTCTATTGCATTGTATGTATTTTTATGAAGAGACAAAAAAATCACAATTCTTGTCTTTCATTTTGATGAGATTTGTAAATCGCCTTTCACGGCAAAATCGCCTCTTACGGCACAAAATCGCCTTCCACGGCAAACAAAGAAAACCGCCTCTCACGGCATTCAAAACAAAAACTTGTCTCT
>NZ_JABGCG010000347.1 GCF_019799925.1 Blastococcus sp. CPCC 205250
CTTCTTTTGACAAATTGTTGTGACGCATTTTTCTTTAGTTATGGGGAGAGGTGTGTGGGATATTTATAGTATGAGGAATAGTGTTAGAGACATATACTAAAAGCCATGTTTTTATGTGTTGGACATTAGTATTTATTCATTTATGAGTTATGTTATTTCCATTTTAATGAGAATCTATATGAGCTATGTTTGCATTATATTATTTGTTTAATGTTATGCATGTGTGTCTTTTATTCTATATAGTAGGTGATTTGGTGTGTAGAGTTCGGCTTACACACAGAAGATCAAATCATCAGTTCTTATAGAATATAAGATTTATTGTTCACAGTCTTAGATGGAATTGGACACACCATTGGTAAGATTGTAGCACAAGATTTTAGTAGGTCTATCTTGATTATGGGGAATGGTCAAGTTCCAACTTCTTGTGCTAGTACACTTGTGTGTATTGAGCGGGACTGTCTGGAGGTGATTGTTTTGTACTGATTTGTAAGACAATTAATACCTTATGGTTATTATGAGTA
>NZ_JABGCG010000032.1 GCF_019799925.1 Blastococcus sp. CPCC 205250
TCCGCCCCGAAGGGGCAGATCCCCTTGAGGGACTACCTGGTGTTTTTAATATATTATATTCTGGAGAATATATGTTAAAGTAATGTTTTTCTTTATATATTAATTCATTAATATCACAAATTTCGTCCCCCGGCGGTACGCGCGAGGGCCTCCTTGGCCGAGCAAGTCGGCCGTCGGGGGTAATATACAAAAACTAAAATTATTATAATCATATTTCAATAATGCTTTATTTATAGCCATACTATCCTCTTTTAATAATCTATTTTTATTATAATATTCGTCCCCGCGCGGTACGCGCGAGGCCTTACGGCCGAGCAAGTCGGCCGCGCGGGGTATATTCTACGAGTTAAATTTACAGAACTTCCAATATATTTCTTGTTATTTATATTATTAATTCACATATAAATACCTGATTTATTTTTAATATATTTTAATATTTCTGTTTTATCTTTTTCAGTATTTTTAAATACTAATAAATTACTCAAAGTAGAATAAGATCTATAATGTTTAAATTTATTATTAGATTTATTACCCTCTCGTGTATTACGTATTGAAGCTATATTTAAAAGTTTATTATAAATATAATGATTATAATTAAAATTACTCAAATTATAAAATCGTTTATATTATTTTTACATTGATAAAGAATAGGCTATTGTGATAACTTTAATCTTGGATTACTTATTATTTTCTTCCAAGAACCGGCTTTCCCGGCGACTAGAGTACACCTTAAAGTTATAAAAAATTATAACTTAAGAACCGTCTACTCGTTGCTCTTTTACAATAAATAATAATTTATTGATTTAGATCCGCGATCACCCATTGTTTTTAATTAAATTATAATTTAATTAAAAATGAATTTCGCCACCCAAAGGGTGGCCCCCCTTCGGGGGTAATGATATTACTATACCCTCATGATTAGTGAGGCCAGATTAAAAGTTTCCTTAAAATCTTTAGTTATTAGAACTTTAGGGCTTCCCCGGAATTTGGCTCTTAAACACATTTTAATGAGGAACCTACCCTCATTATTTTATGTTAGCTGAAAGTCTTAAACCTAATGATACTGCTCTAGCTGTATATGATAATAATTCAATTAATACTAATACAGGAACTAGAGGTAAAGGTGTACCTCCTGGAACAAAGAAACCTAAGAAGTTAACTTTGTGGTAATATACTGCAATAATAGTTGCACCTAATCATATAGTAATACTTAATGATACTATAAATACTAAGTGTGAAGCTAAAGCAAATGAGTAAGGGATCATACTTACTAAGTTAGCAACAAATACAAAGATAAATAATGTATAAATTAATGGGAAGTAAAAACCTCCGTAAGCTCCACCAATTTGTGCTTTTACCATATTTAAGATTGTATCATATAATGCTTCTTGGCTAACAAATCATCTAGATCCTACTAATTTTCCATTATTATCAGTTAATAAATTTAAGCAAAGAATAACAAATAAAACAATAACTGTGTAAAGAGAGAAAGTAGTAAAGTTAAGGAAACTTACATCAAAGAAAGGAACTACAAAACCAATAAAAGTTTGGATATTAAATTGGTCTAAAGGTGAATAAACAAAATAATTCATATTAAATATTAAAATATTATTATTTTATATCGTAAGTGATATACACTATTTTTTACTATATATATTAGACCTCCCGCGGTAAACTTGCTCGCGCGGGTAAAATAATTACAGAATTTATTAAGATAATATATGAAAGATATATTATATATTATAATTTAGTAATAAATAATCTAGAAATATATAATTTTACAATTCTAGGTAAAAAGAATTGTGCAAATAATACTAGTAAGATAACTAGTAATACAAAACCGTATGTAAGTTGGTTTACAAAGTAAAAAGGTATTAATTGA
>NZ_JABGCG010000348.1 GCF_019799925.1 Blastococcus sp. CPCC 205250
GGGGATCCTATTGGAGTCATTTTGAAATGATCCATTAACTCCAATTTGGATGCCATGATCCCGGGGTGCTCCGTTGTCAGTAGGCTTGTTTTTGCTGCCCAAGGGTTGATGAAGCGTCGAACGTTGTCCGTTTGACTTGAAATTTGATGTGGAGCCTTTTGGAGGTATTCTAAGACCATCCGTAGACTTTAATCAAAGTTTTGAAGTTTTCGGCGCTGTCGCCGCCGGGAGCTCCTGTCTGGCTGCCGGAGGAGTGAAGTTAGGCCAAATGATGTTGAAATGGCCCGAGACTTCATGTGTACCCCTCTTTTGGCTGTTTTGAAGGATCTTGCAACTTTTGTTTGATTTTGGCAAGATCTGTTGCTTGAAGTGGCGCCTTCCTATTTATGGCAGGTTGTGGCTCCATGTAGCTTTTGGTGTGAAGGAGCATAGTGACATTTTTGGTGTCAACAGGTAGGATCTTGAGGAGACTTGTATTACAATTGTGTGACTAAGGCAAGTGATTCATTTGGATCTTTTTG
>NZ_JABGCG010000349.1 GCF_019799925.1 Blastococcus sp. CPCC 205250
TTATTAAAATAAATTTGTAGTTTAATTATGAGAACTTCCCAGCATATAGCTGATTGATAATATAATTTATCAATTTGTATTAAATTTAATTTAAATTTTAATGTATTTAATACAACATTTAATAGGAGAACTACCAGGATATTTAATCCTCCCATTGTGAATAAGAATAAGAAAGCAATAGCATATAACATAGGAACTGCTAATCTAATTGATCCTCCGTAAATTGTGGCTCATTATATAAATCTTTAATCATCTCAGATAAAGTTGATTTATACCGTCTCATATAAATATATTATTATATTAATATATTTATACTTAAATAAGTGATAAAAACTTATTACCATCACTGGCGACTTAGGATTATACCTTAAGCACTCATAGATATTTTACGCGTGTTACACGTATAATACCCTTAGAAATACCTGAAGCATCTAATCTCTACGCTTTTACACAATAGTTTCCCAAAATAACTATTAATAAGTTATTTCCATTAAATAATATACATAATTATATAATAATT
>NZ_JABGCG010000350.1 GCF_019799925.1 Blastococcus sp. CPCC 205250
GCTAGCATAGTTGTTTTCTTAGTATTTTCTCTCTTTCTCTCTTTCTTGTCCTCTATATTTCTTCTTCTCATTCACTTTTCCTCTTCAAGCATGTTAGGTTAGTAATGCATGATAGTGTAGGGTGTTAGTATATGTGTGATAGATTTAGGGCTTGCATGCTAGAGTTAGGGTTTAGATGATAAAGTCAAGTTTTGATTTCTTAATGCATGTTAGGATTAAGAATTTATGTGTATAGTATGTTTAGAATAGTTATTTCATGTTAGTAAGCATGTTAGTTTATGTGGATGCATAATGATATGTTAGAAAGCATGATAGGATTGTTATTTTATGTGATTGCATGTTAGCTTGTTTATTAGGGTTTGTTATTGTGTGTGGTTAACTTAATTATTTCATGTTAGTAAGTATGTAAACACATATTAGAATGCATGAATAGGATTTTAGATATTTTAATTCTTTTGGTGTGATATTCAATTGTGTTCGAGGGAGCATGCAAAGGTGAGTCCCTTCCCTTGTGATTTAT
>NZ_JABGCG010000351.1 GCF_019799925.1 Blastococcus sp. CPCC 205250
GGTGTGGGTGAATAGCGGAACTATATGAACCCTTCGTGTTATTTAATCCCTCATCACCCATTGTCACTGTTAAGATATTCAAGCATGGTTATTAAGTCAAACCATATCTTAACAACTTGTTAAATGTTCTATAAAATATAATTCTTAATAAGATGAACTCATGAAACTCTTTTCACAGTTCATCTATCACCATGGCCATGGATTTCACACTGAGAATTATCTTTGTGAACGAACCTTGACATTCTCTCTCATCAAAGATGAAAGTGATGATTCCTTCTTGCGCACTCATTTACCTTCATACATAACCCTACTAGAGCCAATGAGTACCGATTACACCCTTGTGGTTAAGGATGTACGAGATACTATCAAACTCAAGTGACCTATGCATAAGATAACTATGGTGCCTCAGGTCTAAGGATTACCAAATTAATGGTCGTAACAAAAGAATATTCTTTTGACTAATCTCCATAAGAACATTCTAGCAGATCATGTTCAGTGTACATATTCTCTAATATGCACC
>NZ_JABGCG010000352.1 GCF_019799925.1 Blastococcus sp. CPCC 205250
AATCAGGAAAAGAATTCTATGGTAAGTTTTATTATTAATTTTTATGGAGAAAAAAATTTAAAAAAATAGTTTGTAGTTTGTTTTGAGGAAAACCTATTTAAAAAATGATTTTATTTTGAAGTTATCAATTCAAGAGGTCACATGGATAGTTTAATCCTAGACACACACTAACTACAGAATTTAATCAACTAAAATAACAGAAATTAATTAATTAAATGACAGAAATTAATTAATTAAATAACAGAAAATCAACTAATTAATTAAACAATTAATTAACTAATTAACAGGAATTTAATAAATTAAATAACAGAAATTTAATAAATTAAATTACCTAAATGATATGCATGCGGACTTACCTTGGCCATAGTCCCACGTACACAATTGCATAGAATTAAAATATGCATGAGAATGGCAAAGGAGTTAATCAAATAAGCTAACAAGCCTAAAATGCATGTAAATATGAAAAATAGGCCTAAATGCATGAAATGACCTAAAACTAATAATGTAGGGCCTAAAAC
>NZ_JABGCG010000353.1 GCF_019799925.1 Blastococcus sp. CPCC 205250
TATATATGAGAGAGGTTCCCTTGGACGTGCAACACACAATAGAGAAGTTTTTTTGGCTGCCCAAGTCAAGAAGAAGCCACACGCCCAGCCCTCTTCAAGAAGCCATTCACGCCCACCCTTTTTAGTTGCTGCCCTCATCTTCTTCCTAGGAGAGAGAAGACCAGCAACTATCTTTCCACAAAGAGTGGTTCAGAAAACCCTTCTTAGGATTCCATAGTTTGATTCCACCATCAACACCAATCAGATTTGGAAGTGGAATAGGAGAGAAGACTAAGAGCAGAATTTCTGCAATAAAATTCCAGCAAGGTTCTTGTTTATTGCAAGTCTGATTTCAACATCTTAGCATCAGATTTTCTGAGGATTAAAGCTTCCAATACATCGAGGTAATAGTTATCTATCATCTTCTTTAATTGGACACATGTTGGTCATGATTTAATGGAGTTCATACGCGGTTCTTCATGGCTGATTTCCGCTGCAAAGTGCTGAAATCAGATTTTGAAAAATCTGTCATTGATTG
>NZ_JABGCG010000354.1 GCF_019799925.1 Blastococcus sp. CPCC 205250
ACCCTTGATTTGGGGAACAAAAATTGGAAACTCAGCACGGTGACCGTCCTAGCTAGGACGGCCAGCCGTCCAGGCTAGGACGGCCATCAGCATACTCCGTCAGCTTCTCGCAATTTTGGGAAATTTGATCCTATTTTGGCCGATTTGGTTTGATTTTTTTGGAGGGATTCGAGGGGTTTCAGCTTGGAAACCCTAAGGAGACTTATTCTAAGCCTTAGGATCGTTTTTTAGAGGGATTAATCCTAACCATTCAAGGGTTTGAACCCTAGCTCTATTTAAACTGCACTATAGAGGTTCAGGAAAGAAAGGTAAAGAATTCTAGGGTTTTTAGGAGAGGAGGCTACAGATTTTTGAGGTTCTTCACTCTTACACCATTGAAGGAGTAAGAAGAAAAGGCTAAGGGCTTGGAGAAGGCTAGCTAAGAAGGAGATCGAAGGGTAAACCCTTAACCTTGACCTTCTTTTTTATGATTTCTTGTGTAAGTTGATGAGGCTATGATGAAAGTCCTTTTGATTTT
>NZ_JABGCG010000033.1 GCF_019799925.1 Blastococcus sp. CPCC 205250
ACTATCAGGAACGAAATAATCCTTTACTTTTTTTTTAAAGTCCCCTTTTGAGAAAGAAGAATAGCAACGAAAAAAATAGAAAGAATGCAATTCCAATAAAATAAAAAAAAAGAGATTTTTTTTTCTTTCTTTCCTATATCCATATTCATAGAGATTGAATTCTTGTCATAACTAATGTAATGTCTAATTCTTTTTCGTAATCAAAAACGATGGGTTGAAATATCTATGGATATTGCTACAAGGAGTATTTTATTGAAGGATTAAGTTATTACTCAAAAAAGAGAAATTTAAATTTGTAAAGGATGAGATCAATTCAGAAGTGCTTTTTTATAGCAGACAGAATTCCATTGGTCTAATTTGGGACCTTTCGATCGATTTTGACTCTATCTATCCTACAAACATATCAAGATAAATAATACCGACCTGGTCCTTAGATTTATTTGTGGTCCTCGAGGAGCCGTATGAGGTGAAAATCTCATGTACGGTTCTGTAATAGCGATGATAACAGTGATGTTATCAACGACTATGATTATCTAACAGTTCGAGTACAGTTGATATAGTTGAGGCGCAGTCAAAATATGGTTTTTGGGGGTGGAATTTGTGGCGTCAACCTATAGGGTTTATCATTTTTCTAATTTCTTCCCTAGCAGAATGTGAGAGATTGCCTTTTGATTTACCAGAAGCAGAGGAAGAATTAGTAGCAGGTTATCAAACCGAATATTCAGGTATCAAATTTGGTTTATTTTACGTTGCTTCCTATCTAAATCTACTAGTTTCTTCATTTTTTGTAACAGTTCTTTACTTGGGCGGCTGGAATCTCTCTATTCCGTACATATTCGTTCCTGAACTTTTTGAAATAAATAAAGTGGGTGGAGTCTTTGGAACGACAATTGGTATCTTTATTACATTAGCTAAAACTTATTTGTTCTTGTTCATTCCTATCACAACAAGATGGACTTTACCTAGGCTGAGAATGGACCAATTATTAAATCTTGGATGGAAATTTCTTTTACCTATTTCTCTAGGTAATTTATTATTAACAACTTCTTCCCAACTCCTTTCACTGTAAATACGCTATTCTATATTCACGACTTGTCTTAAACAAGAGAAAGAAACAACTATAAAACTATTCATAGATATTCACGATATGTTCCCTATGGTAACTAGGTTCATGAATTATGGTCAACAAACAGTACGAGCTGCAAGGTACATTGGTCAAAGTTTCATGATTACCTTATCCCACACAAATCGTTTACCTGTAACTATTCAATATCCTTATGAAAAATTGATCACATCGGAGCGTTTCCGCGGTCGAATCCACTTTGAATTTGATAAATGCATTGCTTGTGAAGTATGTGTTCGTGTATGTCCTATAGATTTACCCGTTGTCGATTGGAAATTGGAAACCGATATTCGAAAGAAACGATTGCTTAATTACAGTATTGATTTCGGAATCTGTATATTTTGTGGTAACTGTGTTGAGTATTGTCCAACAAATTGTTTATCAATGACTGAAGAATATGAGCTTTCTACTTATGATCGTCACGAATTGAATTATAATCAAATCGCTTTGGGTCGTTTACCAATGCCAGTAATTGATGATTACACAATTCGAACAATTTTGAATTCACCGCAAATCAAAAATGGATAAACCCCTTGATTCAAGAAAAATTACCAATTACTAAGGTTCAGTTTTGATATAAAGGAATTAGTTTTTTTTTTCTATTTCCTTGGTCAATAACTACAATACAAATTCCAACTATTAATTGGTTGGTGAGAATCGAGGCTTAATTTGGATTGAAAATCTATTCATATATACGTAATTATTTCGAAATATATAGTTTTTTCAAACTACCATTTTGAATAAAAAATTAGATT
>NZ_JABGCG010000003.1 GCF_019799925.1 Blastococcus sp. CPCC 205250
TGCGCAGTGCACGGGGTAATACTTGGCACTGACTTTCGGCACGCTGTTGAGTTCTCAAGGAACGGACGCGCGAAGAACCAGACCCCCTGCGGGGCCTTCGTCAACGGCGGCTTGGTGTCCATCCTACGCCGCATCCGGGGCGACCCTCTCGGGCCCTCCCCGGCGGCCCCTCCCGGGGTCTCGCGCGGCGCAGAGAGAAAGTTACGCGCCTCCGGGAGCCGGTGTCAAACCGGTCCCGGGGTGACGGTCGACACCCGGCCGGAACCGGCGCGTCACCTGGCGTTCACGCGTCTGGGAGGTCCTCAGGGCGCGGACGGACCACGCTGCACGCCGGCCACGGACCGCTTCCCCCGGCGCAGCACGAGCCACCCGCCCGGCAGCCAGGCGTCCTCCCCCGGGACGGCGTCGGCGTCGGTGACCCGCTCGTTGTTCAGGTACGCGCCACCCTCCTTCACCGTGCGGCGGGCCTCGGAGAGGCTGCCCACGAGGCCGGTCTGCTGCATCAGCTGCGCCACCGTGGGGACGTCGCCGTCCACGGTGACGCTGCCGGCCTCCTGCAGCGCAGCACCCAGGGTCTGGGCGCCCAGCGCGGACAGGTCGTCGCGCCCGAAGAGCGCGCGCCCGGCCGCCTCGGCCTGGCGCAGCTCCTCGGGACCGTGCACGAGCAGCGTCAGCTCCTCGGCCAGGGCGCGCTGCGCGGCCCGGGACGCCGGCCGCTCGGTGCTCTCCGCGACGAGCGCCGCCACGTCCTCGGCGGGTCGCTCCGAGAACTGCGGCAGCCAGCTGAGCGCGTCGGCGTCGTCGGCGTTGAGCCAGAACTGGAAGAACGCGTACGGCGAGGTGAGCGCGGGGTCCAGCCAGACGGTGCCGCCCTCGCTCTTGCCGAACTTCTGCCCGTCGGACTTCTTGACCAGCGGGGTGGACAGCGCGTGGACGGTCGCGCCCTCGGTGCGGCGCACCAGGTCGATGCCGGCCGTCAGGTTCCCCCACTGGTCCGAGCCGCCGCTCTGCAGCGTGCAGCCGTGCCGCCGGTGGAGCTCGCGGAAGTCGTTCGCCTGCAGGATCTGGTAGCTGAACTCGGTGTAGCTGATGCCGGCCTCGGAGTTCAGCCGGGCGGACACGGCCTCCTTGGCGAGCATCCGGCCGACCCGGAAGTGCTTGCCCAGGTCGCGCAGGAGGTCGATCGCCGACAGCTGCGACGTCCAGTCCAGGTTGTCGACGTAGACCGGCGCCCGCAGGCCGTCGCGCCCGGCCGGGGCCTCGAGGAACGGCGCGATCTGGCGCCGGATGCTGTCGACCCAGCCGGACACGGTGTCCCGGTCGTTCAGCTGGCGCTCCGCGGTCGGCCGCGGGTCGCCGATCAGCCCGGTGGCGCCACCGACCAGGACGATCGGCTGGTGCCCGGCCCGCTGCAGGGCGCGCAGCAGCATGAGCTGCACCAGGTGACCCACGTGCAGGCTGGCGGCCGTGGGATCGAAGCCGCAGTAGTAGGTGACCGGTCCGGCGGCCAGGTGCGCGCGCAGCGCGTCCTCGTCGGTGGTCTGGGCGATCAGCTCACGCCGGTGCAGCTCGTCGATCACGTCGGTCACGGACGTCCATCCTGCCCGGCCGCGCGCCGGGGCCGCCGCCCGCCCGGCCGGAAGGCGCTCACCGTGTCCGAGGCCGCGTCCCAGAACCGCCAGGGCAGCTCGGTGGCGACGCTGATCCCGACCCGGGGACCGGCCGCGACCGCCGGCGGTGGGTGCCCGGTGTGCAGCCGGACCGGCGAGGCCGGGTCGAGCAGGTCGGCGCCGCGGTCGTCCGGGCCGATCCCGAGTGCCTGGGTCAGCCGGGCGGGGCCACGGGCCAGGTCACGTGCCGCCTTCGCCGCCGTCCGCCGGGACCGGGCCAGGGGCTCCCCCGCCACCACCTCCCCGGCGCGCAGCAGGACCGCGGACCCGCGCCCGTCCGGACCGACGACGACGTTGGCGCACCAGTGCACGCCGTAGCTGAAGTACACGTACAGCCGCCCCGGCGGGCCGAACATGATCGCCGCGCGCGGGGTGGGCCCGCGGTGGGCGTGCGACGCCGGGTCCTCCCCCGCGCCGGAGTAGGCCTCGACCTCCGTCAGCCGCAGGGCGACCCGTCCCTCCGGCCGGTCGGTGACCACCCAGCAGCCGAGCAGCGCGGGCGCGACCTCGTCGACCGGCCCGAGCAGCTGCTCGGCGGTCACCAGCGGTCCCGGCACGGCAGGGCTCAGAGCGCCGCCGCCACCGGGGAGGACGACGCCCACTCCGTGTGCTGCCGGGCGAGCTCCGCCAGCTGGGTGAGCTGGCCGGCGACCCGCTCGGGCGCCGTCCCCCCGCGGGCCTTGCGCGCGGCCAGCGCGCCGCGGACCGACAGCACCGAGCGGACGTCGGGGGTGAGCCGCTCGTCGATGCCGGCCAGCTGCTCGTCGTCCAGCTCGTCGAGCTCCAGCCCGGCGCCCTCGCAGAAGGCGACCATCTCCCCGGAGATCTCGTGCGCCGAGCGGAACGGCACGCCGTTGGACACCAGCCACTCGGCCACGTCGGTGGCCAGCGCGAAGCCCTGGGGGGCGGCGGCCTCCAGCACCTCGGGCCGCAGGGTGAGCGTCGCGATCATCCCGGTGACGGCGGGCAGCAGGAGGAGCAGCTGCTCCAGGGAGTCGAAGACCGGCTCCTTGTCCTCCTGAAGGTCGCGGTCGTAGGCCAGCGGCAGGCCCTTGAGCATGGTGAGCAGCCCGGTGAGGTTGCCGACGAACCGGCCGGACTTGCCGCGGGCGAGCTCGGCGATGTCGGGGTTCTTCTTCTGCGGCATGATCGACGACCCGGTGGCCCAGGCGTCGTCGAGGCGGGCCCAGCCGAACTCCGTCGACGTCCAGAGCACGACCTCCTCCCCCAGCCGGGACAGGTGGACGCCGATGAGTGCCGCCGCGAAGCAGAACTCCGCGGCGAAGTCGCGGTCGCTGACCGCGTCGATGGAGTTGTCCGCGGCGCGGTCGAAGCCGAGCTCGGCGGCGACGGCGTCGGGGTCCAGCGGCAGGGAGGAGCCGGCCAGCGCGCCGGAGCCCAGCGGGCTGACCGCCGCGCGCCGGTCCCAGTCGGCCAGCCGGTCGACGTCGCGCGCGATGGCGTGGGCGTGGGCGAGCAGCTGGTGGGCGACGAGCACCGGCTGGGCGTGCTGCAGGTGCGTCATGCCCGGCGCGGGGACGTCCTCGTAGCGCTGCGCCAGGCCGACCAGCGCGTACTCCAGCGAGGCCAGCTCGCCGACGAGCGCCCGTACGTTGTGCCGCAGGTACAGCCGCAGGTCGGTGGCGACCTGGTCGTTGCGGCTGCGGCCGGCGCGCAGCTTGCCGCCCAGCGTGCCGAGCTTCTCCAACAGGCCGCGCTCGAGGGCCTCGTGCACGTCCTCGTCGGCCTCGATCGGGGCGAAGGTGCCGGCGGCGACCTCGGCCGACAGCTCGGTGAGCGCACCGAGCATCTGCGCGAGCTCGTCGTCGGCCAGCAGTCCGGCGCGGTGCAGGACGCGGGCGTGGGCGCGGGAGCCGGCCAGGTCGTAGGGGGCCAGCCGCCAGTCGACGTCGGTCGACTTGGAGAGCGCCGCCATGGCCGGCGACGGGCCGCCTCCGAAGCGGCCGCCCCACAGCCGGGTGTGCGAGGGCTGTGTCTCAGTGGGTGGGGGCCCGGCGGTCACGGGGTCGGTTCCTCCAGGTCGGCGCTGAGCTCGGGGTACACGGGCGGGGTGCGGCGGGCCAGCGCGCGCAGGCGTTCGGCCAGGGCCGGGCCGCCGTCGGGGTCGCGGGACACCACCATCAGAGTGTCGTCCCCGGCGATGGTGCCCAGGACGTCGGGGAGGCCGACCTTGTCCAGGGCGCTGGCCAGGAACTGCGCGGCGCCGGGCGGGGTGCGCAGCACCGCGAGGTTGGCGCTGCCCTCGGCGCTGGTCAGCAGGTCGGCCAGGAGCCGGGTGAGCCGGGCGGGTGCGCTCTGCGCCGGCCGCAGCGGCGCGTTCTCCGGCGGCAGCACGTAGCTGGCCGGGGCGCCGTCGGACCCGCGCATCTTGACCGCGCCCAGCTCCTCGAGGTCACGCGACAGCGTGGCCTGGGTGACCTCGATGCCGGACTGCGCCAGCAGCGCCGCCAGCTGCGTCTGCGAGGTGACCGCCTGTGCCTCGATCAGCTCGCGGATGCGCGCCTGGCGGGCGCTGCGGCTCAGCGCTCCGGTCATCGGCGTCGTCGGCCCGTCATGCCTGC
This sequence comes from Blastococcus sp. CPCC 205250, assembly GCF_019799925.1. Classification (GTDB taxonomy): domain Bacteria; phylum Actinomycetota; class Actinomycetes; order Mycobacteriales; family Geodermatophilaceae; genus Trujillonella. Next base: position 4,253 of record NZ_JABGCG010000003.1, read on the forward strand.
TCCAGCAGCCAGATCAGCACGGCCTTCTGGGCGTGCAGCCGGTTCTCCGCCTCGTCCCAGACGGCGCTGCGCGGGCCGTCGATCACCTCGGCGGCGATCTCCTTGCCGCGGTAGGCGGGCAGGCAGTGCAGGACGACGGCGTCGTCCGCCGCCCGTGCCAGCGCCGCCTCGTCGACGGCGTAGGGCAGGAACGGCGCGATGCGCTCCTCGTACTCGGACTCCTGCCCCATCGACACCCAGGTGTCGGTGACCAGGACGTCGGCGCCGTCGGCCGCGGCCGCGGGGTCGGCGGTCCACAGCACCGAGCCGCCGGTCTCCGCGGCGATCTCCTCGGCCCGCTTCAGCACCGACGGGTCGGGCTGGAAGTCCGCCGGCGAGCCGATCCGCACGTGCATGCCGGCGGTCGCCCCGCCGAGCAGGTAGGAGTGCGCCATGTTGTTGGCGCCGTCGCCGAGGTAGCTCATGGTGAGCCCCGCCAGGCCGCCCTTGCGCTCGGCGACGGTCTGCAGGTCGGCGAGGATCTGGCAAGGGTGGAACTCGTCGGTGAGCGCGTTGACCACCGGCACGCTGCTCGCGGCGGCCATGGCCTCGATGCGGTCCTGGCCGAAGGTCCGCCAGACGATGGCGGCGACCTGCCGGTCCAGCACCCGCGCGGTGTCCTCGACCGGCTCGCCCCGCCCCAACTGGCTGCCGGCCGCGTCGACCACCAGCGGGTGGCCGCCGAGTTCGGCGACGCCGACGGAGAACGAGACCCGGGTGCGCGTCGAGGGCTTGTCGAACAGCACCGCCACGGCCCGGGGCACACCGTTCGGCGCCCGCAGCGGGGTGGGCGCGGCCTCGGTGTGCCGGCTGCGCTTGAGCTCCGCGGCCAGGGCGAGCACCTCGGCCTGCTCGGCGGGCGACAGGTCGTCGTCCCGCAGGAAGTGACGCGTCACGACTGCACCGCCGAGTCCAGCGCCGCCGGCAGGGCGGCGACGAAGGCGTCGACCTGGGCGTCGGTCACGACCAGCGAGGGCGCCAGGCGGACGACGTCGGGCGCGACGGCGTTGACGAGGAAGCCCGCGTCACGCAGGGCGGACTCGACCCCGGCCGCCACCGGCGCGCTGAGGACGACGCCCAGGAGCGCGCCCCTCCCCCGCACCCCGGACACCGACGCGTGGCCCAGGCCCTCGATGCCGGCGGTGAACCGGTGCTCGAGCTCCTTGGCCCGCTCGAGCAGTCCCTCGTCGCGGATCGTGTCGAGCACGGCCAGCGCGGCCGCCGCGGCGATCGGGTTGCCGCCGAACGTCGAGCCGTGCGAGCCCGCCGTCATGAGCTCCGCGGCCCGCCCGAACGCCAGCGTGGCGCCCAGGGGCAGCCCGCCGCCCAGCGCCTTGGCCAGGGTGATGACGTCGGGCTGCAGACCGTCGGCCTGGTGCGCGAACCAGTGCCCGGTACGGCCGATGCCGGTCTGCACCTCGTCGAGGGCGAACAGCGCACCCGCGCCGGACGCGGCCGACGCGGCGGCGGCGAGGTAGCCGGCCGGCGGGGGCTGGACGCCGCCCTCCCCCAGCATCGGCTCCAGCAGCACCATCGCCGTGGCGTCGGAGACGGTCGCGGTCAGCGCGCCGGCGTCGCCGTAGGGCACGTACCGGACGCCGCCGGGCAGCGGCGCGAACGCGGCGGCCTTCGACGGCTGACCCGTGAGGGCCAGCGCGCCCATGGTCCGGCCGTGGAACGCGCCCTCGGCGGTGACGACCTCGGTCCGGCCGGTCAGCCGGCTCAGCTTGAACGCGGCCTCGTTGGCCTCGGCGCCGGAGTTGCAGAAGAACACCCGGCCCGGCCGCCCGGCGAGCTCCAGCAGCCGCTCGGCGAGCAGCACGCCCGGCTCGTGCATCGCCAGGTTGGACACGTGGCCCAGGGTCTGCGCCTGCCGGGTGATCGCCTCGACGACCTTCGGGTGCGCGTGGCCGAGGATCGTCGTCGCGATGCCGCCGAGCAGGTCGGTGTATTCGCGGCCGTCGACGTCCCAGACCGTCGCGCCCTCGCCACGGGCCAGCGCGACCGGCGGGGTCCGGTAGTTGCCCATCATGACCGCCGACCAGCGGCGGCCCAGCTCCTCCGTGTGCGTCATGGTGCTGGCTCCTCTCCGTTGGTCGGGGCAGGGACGACCATCGTCCCGGTGCCTTCGGTCGTGAACATCTCCAGCAGCAGGGCGTGCGGGGTGCGCCCGTCGACGACGGTCGCCCGCTTCACCCCGCCCTCGACCGCCCGCAGGCAGGCGGCCATCTTCGGCACCATCCCGGAGTCCAGGTCCGGGAGGATCTCCGCCAGCTCGGCGGCGTCGATCTGCTGCACGAGCGAGCCGCGGTCGGGCCAGTCGGCGTAGAGCCCCTCGACGTCGGTGAGGACGACGAGCTTCACCGCGTCCAGCGCGACGGCCACCGCGGCGGCGGCGGTGTCGGCGTTGACGTTGTGCACCACGCCGTCGGCGTCGGGGGCGACGGTGGCGATGACCGGGATGTGGCCGGAGTCCAGCAGCGCCCGCACCGGGCCGGGGTCGACCTCGACGACGTCGCCGACCAGGCCGACGTCCACCGGCTCGCCGTCGACCACGGCCGTCGTCCGCTCGGCGCGGAACAGGCCGCCGTCCTCCCCGGACAGCCCCACGGCCAGCGGGCCGTGCTGGTTGATCAGGCCGACCACCTCGGGGGTGACCGAGCCGGTGAGCACCATGCGGACGACGTCGATGGTCTCCTCGGTGGTCACCCGCAGGCCGCCGCGGAACTCGCTGACGATGCCCAGCCGGCCGAGCATCTCGGTGATCTGCGGGCCGCCGCCGTGCACGACGACGGGCAGGATGCCGCAGGTCCGCAGGAACACCATGTCGTCGGCGAAGGCGCGGCGGCACTCGTCGTCGACCATGGCGTGGCCGCCGTACTTGATCACCACGACGTTGCCGTGGAACTCCTTGAGCCACGGCAGCGCCCCGGTGAGGACGGCGACCTTGGCGGCGTCGCCCTGCGGGTCGTACTGGCGCATCTTCCGGGTGGTGCCGATGCGGCGGCGGACGGCCCCCACGTCGGGGGCGTGCTCGTCGATCCGCACGTCGGGCGGGGTGGGGTCCTGGTGGTCGGCGTGGTCGTGCGCCGGGTCCTGCGCGGTGGTCATGTCGAGTACGCCGAGTTCTCGTGCACGTAGGCGATGGACAGGTCGTTGGTCCAGATCGTCGCCTGCTCGCCACCGGCCTTCAGGTCGACGTCGATCGTGATCGCGCGGCCGGTGAGGTCGACGCCCTCGCGGGGATCGCCGATCGCGCCGCCCCGGCAGACCGTGACGCCGTTGATCGTGACGTCGACCCGGTCGGCCTCGAAGGCGGCGTCGGTCGTGCCGATCGCGGCGAGCACCCGGCCCCAGTTGGGGTCGTTGCCGAACAGCGCGGTCTTCAGCAGGTTGTTGCGCGCGCAGGCCCGGCCGGCGGTGAGCGCGTCCTGCACGCTCGCCGCGTTGCGCACCGTGATGGCGATGTCCTTGGTGGAGCCCTCGGCGTCGGCGAGCAGCTGCATCGCCAGGTCGGTGCAGGCGGCGGTGAGCGCCTCGGTGAACTCCTCGGCGGTCGGGGTGACCCCGCTCGCGCCGTTCGCCATCACGATCACCGTGTCGTTGGTGGACAGGCAGCCGTCGGAGTCGACCCGCTCGAAGGACAGCGCGGTCGCCGCCGCCAGCGCCGGCTGCAGGACCTCGGCCGGGACGACGGCGTCGGTGGTGAGCACGACCAGCATCGTGGCCAGGCTCGGGGCGAGCATGCCGGCGCCCTTGGCCATCCCCCCGACGGTCCAGCCGTCCCGCTGCTGCACCGCCGTCTTCGGCACCGAGTCGGTGGTCATGATGGCGCGGGCGGCGTCGGGGCCGCCGTCGGCGCTGAGAGCCTCACCCGCGGCGGTGACCCCGGGCAGCAGCTTCTCCATGGGCAGCCGCATGCCGATCAGCCCCGTGCTGGCCACCGCGACGTCGACGGCGCCGAGACCGAGGGCCGCCGCGGTGTGCTCGGCGGTGGCGTGCGTGTCCTGGAAGCCCTCGGGACCGGTGCAGGCGTTGGCGCCGCCGGAGTTGAGGACGACGGCCCTGAGCCGACCGGTGGACAGCACCTGCCTGCTCCACTGCACCGGCGCGGCGGGGAAGCGGTTGGTGGTGAAGACGGCGGCCGCGGCGTCCTGCGGGCCGTCGTTGACGACGAGGGCGACGTCGGGGTCGCCGCTGGACTTGAGCCCGGCGGCGACACCGGCGGCCCGAAAGCCCTGGGCAGAGGTGACAGTCATGGCGCGACCCCCACGAGCGGCAGGCCGGTGGTCTCCGGCAGGCCGAGGGCGAGGTTGGCGCACTGGATCGCCGCTCCCCCGGTGCCCTTGGTGAGGTTGTCGACAGCGGCGACGACGACCAGCCGGCCGGCGTCGGGGTCCACGGCGACCTGCAGCGCGACGGTGTTGGCGCCGAGCACCTGCGCGGTCGTGGGCCACTGCCCCTCGGGCAGCAGGTGCACGAACGGCTCGTCGGCGTAGGCCTTGGCGTAGGCGGACCGGGCTGCCTCGGCGTCCACCCCGGGGGCGAGCTTCGCCGAGCAGGTGGCGAGGATGCCGCGGCTCATCGGCACGAGCGTCGGGGTGAAGCTGACCGACACCGGTGCGCCGGCGGCCTGCGACAGGGTCTGCACCATCTCCGGCGTGTGCCGGTGCACGCCGCCGACGCCGTAGGCGCTCACCGAGCCCATGACCTCGCTGCCCAGCAGGTGCGGCTTGGCGGACTTGCCGGCGCCGGAGGTCCCGGACGCCGCGACCACGACCACCTCGGGCTCGACCAGGCCGGCGGCCAGCGCCGGGGCCATCGCGAGGGTGACCGAGGTCGGGTAGCAACCCGGGACGGCGATCCGCCGCGCTCCGGTCAGCTGCTCGCGCTGGCCGGGGAGCTCCGGCAGGCCGTAGGGCCACGTGCCGGCGTGCTCGGTCCCGTACCACCGGGTCCAGGCCGCCGGGTCGCCCAGCCGGTGGTCGGCGCCGCAGTCGACGACGAGGGTGTCGGCCGGCAGCTGCGCGGCGACCGCGGCGGACTCCCCGTGCGGCAGGGCCAGGAAGACGACGTCGTAGCCCGCGAGGTCCTCGACGCCGCTGGGCTGCACCTCGAGGTCGGCGTAGGGCAGCAGGTGGGGCTGCAGCTCACCGAGGCGTCGGCCGGCGCTCGATGCCGCGTGCACCCCGGTCAGCCGGAGGCTCGGGTGCCCGGCCAGGAGCCGGCACACCTCACCCCCCGCGTACCCGGTGGCGCCGGTGACCCCGACCGTCCACGTCTGCGATGTGCTCACGATGCATGACCATACACGACCATGCATGACCGTTCATCGGGGTTCCCTGCGAGCACTGTGTGCTGAGTGCCCATTCCTGTGCCGGGACGACCAGTGGGCGCACAGTGTTCGTGCCGCGGACGTCAGCCGCCGTAGCCGGCGAGCTTCTGCTCCGCGTCGGTGACGCCGCGGGAGAAGCGGCGCAGGTACTCGGCCTCGAGCTGGTCGGTCCGCTCGCGGTGGTTGGCCCACGCGTCGGCCGACCCGGTCCGCAGGATGTCGTGCCGCTTGTCGTAGAGGTGGGCGATCTCGCGGTTGAGGTCCTCGTCGGAGATCTCGGCCATCGCCGGTGGGTGCAGCATGGGCGCGACCCTAGGCAGCCGGGAGCGGACGTGCAGCCGTCAGCCGAGCGGGTCGCCGTCCCCCCACGGGCGCAGCCGTAGCCGGCGGGCGTCGCCCTCCGGACCGCGGGCGGCGAGATCGGCCGGGGTCTCGTGGGCCACGTGCAGCAGGCGGCCACCCCAGGCGTCGAGCTCGCCCGCGGCGATCGCGGCGACCATCCCGACCACCCGCTCCACCGGCGTCCATTCCTCGAAGCCCTGCCACATGGCCATCGACCGGGTCATGGGGGTGTCGACGACGCCGGGGGCGACGTCGAAGGCGTGCACGTCCGTGCCCTCGAGCGCCCCCTCGAGGGCCTCGGTGAGCCGCATCAGGCCGGTCTTGGCCACCGAGTAGGCGGAGTACTGCGGCCGGGCGCGCACGCTCATCCCGCTGGCGAGGTTCACGATCCGGCCGCGGTTGCGCAGGACCATCCACGGCACGACCGCGCGGCTCAGCAGGAAGCCGCCGCGGACGTGGCTGGAGACGACGTCCCACCACTGGTCGGGGTCGGCCTCCCACAGCGGCTCCTCGGCCCCGTCGATGGCGCCGGCGCTGTTGACCAGCAGGTCGACCCGGCCCAGCTGCTCGGCCACCTCCGCGACGGCGGCGTCGACCGCCGCCCGGTCGGTCACGTCGGCGGTCACCGCGAGGGTGCGGCTCCCGGTGACGGCGGCGATCTCGTCCATCGCCGTCCGCAGCCGGTCCCCGGACCGCGCCAGCCCGGCGACGGCCATGCCGCGGGCGGCCAGGCCCTCGGCCAGCGCGCGGCCGATGCCCGAGCCCGCGCCGGTGACCAGCGCGACGCCGCTCAGGTCTGCATCCCGGTGGGCGGCCCCGTCCCGGGGCTCGTCGCGAGCCTGCGAGCGATGAGGAGGACGGGGTCCTTCGTCAGGCACGGAGCGTCGCGCCGGTCCGCTCACCGACTAGCGCCACGGCACGCTGCCGCACCTCGGCAGCCTCCTCGCCGGTCAGCGTCCGGTCCGGCGCCCGCAGCGTGAGCGCGTAGGCCAGCGACCGCTGCCCCTCCGGCACGGGCGCGCCGGTGTAGACGTCGAACAGCCGCACCGACTCGAGCAGCTCTCCCGCGCCCTCCCGCAGCGCCGCCTCGACGTCGGCGGCCGGCACCTCGGCGGGCACCACGAAGGCGAGGTCGAGCAGCACCGGCGGGAAGGCCGAGATCGACGGGCCGACCGGCACGCCGGCGGCGGGCAGCGCGTCGACGTCGAGCTCCATCACCGAGGTGCGGGCGGGCAGCTCGAGGGCCGCGCACACCCGCGGGTGCAGCTCGCCGGCGTGGCCGACCACCGTGTCGCCCACCAGCAGTTCGGCGCAGCGGCCGGGGTGCCACGGGGCCCGGTCGCCGGCCCGCACGGTCAGCGTGACCCCGGCGGCCGCGGCGACGCGGCGGGCGGCCTCGACGGCGTCGGCCCACTCCGCCGGCCGGCCCGGGCCCCACCAGCCGCGCACCTCGCGGGAACCGGTCAGCGCCACCGCCACGTGCCAGGGCTGGTCGGGCACGGCACCGAGCAGCGCGGCGAGCGTCGCGTCGTCGGGCCGCCGGTCCACGCCGGGCAGCGGCGCCGGCGTGCGCCGGCCGCCGGGGAACACCGCGCCGTGCTCGAACAGCGCCAGGTCGCGCTGACCGCGGGCGAGGTTGCGGGCCAGGCTCGCCAGCAGGCCCGGCAGCAGCGTGGTGCGCAGCGCCGGCTCCTCCTCCGACAGCGGGTTGCGGACGACGACCACCTGCCGGCGCTCGTCGTCGGAGGGCAGGCCGAGGGCGTCCAGTGCCCGCTCCCCGACGAAGGGATAGGCGGGCGCCTCGACGTAGCCGGCCTCGGCCAGTGCGCGGCCGACGGCCCGGCGCCGGCGCTGGGCGTCGGTGAGCCCGCGGCCGGGGGGCGCGGTGGGCAGCACCGAGGGGATGTCGTCGTAGCCGGAGAGCCGGACGACCTCCTCGACGAGGTCCGCGGGGTCGGTGAGGTCCGGGCGCCAGGACGGCGGGGTGACGCGCAGCGTGCCCTCGCCGTCGACCGTGCAGCCCACGGCGGTCAGCTTCTCGACGACCTGCGCCGGGCCGTAGGGCACGCCGGCGACCCGCGCGGGGCGGGCCGGGTCCAGCGTGACGACCGGCCGCGGCCCGCGGGTGTCGACGTCGACCGCCGAGCCGGCCACCCGCGCGCCGCCGTACTCGGCGAGCAGCGCCGCGGCCCGGGCCAGCGCCACCGTCGTCATCTCCGGGTCGACTCCGCGCTCGAAGCGCTTGGCCGCCTCGCTGGGCAGCCGGTGCCGGCGCGCGGTGCGGGCGACCCCGGTGGGCTCCCAGTGCGCTGCCTCCAGGAGCACGCTCGTGGTGCCGTTCCCGATCTCGGTCGAGGCGCCGCCCATGACCGCGGCGAGCCCGATCGGGCCGGTGTCGTCGGTGATCAGCAGGTCGTCGGCGTCCAGCGCGCGGTCGGCGCCGTCGAGGGTGGTCAGCCGCTCCCCCGCCCGCGCCCGGCGGACGACGATCGGGCCGGTCACCGCGTCGCGGTCGAAGGCGTGCATCGGCTGACCGAGCTCGAGCATCACGTAGTTGGTGACGTCGACGGCCAGCGAGATGCTGCGGACGCCGGACTGCGCCAGCCGCCGGCGCATCCACCACGGGCTCGGCGCGGTCGGGTCCAGGCCCTCCAGCGCGACCATCGAGAAGCGGTCGCAGCGGTCGGCGTCCTCGACGCGGACCTGCCACGCCGGCTCCCCCGACCAGCCCGGGAGGTCCAGGGCGCCGGGGTCGCGCCAGTCGACGCCCAGGCCGGTCCCCATCTCGCGGGCGATACCGCGCATGGCCAGGCAGTAGCCGCGGTCGGGGGTGACGGCGAGCTCGATGACGACGTCGTCCAGGCCGACGAGGGGCCCGGCGGGGGTGCCGGGAGCCGGAGCGTCCTCCCCCAGCACGAGGATCCCGGCGTGGTCCTCGCCCACGCCCAGCTCGCGGACCGAGCAGATCATCCCGTCGGACACGTGGTCGTAGGTCTTCCGGGCGGCGATCGCGAAGCCGCCGGGCAGCACGGCGCCGGGCAGCGCGACGACCACGGCGTCGCCCGCGGCGAAGTTCCGCGCACCGCAGACGATGCCGCGCGGCTCGCCCTCCCCCACGTCGACCTGGGTGTAGCGGATCGGCTTCTTGAAGCCGGTCAGCTCCTCGATCTCCAGGACCCGGCCGACCACGAGCGGGCCGGTGACCGGCTCGGGGCGGTGGATCTCCTCGACTTCGAGGCCGAGCCGGACGAAGGCGGTGTCGAGGTCCTCGACGCTCGTCCCGGCCGGGATGTCGACGTACTCGGCCAGCCAGCCGATCGGGACTCTCACAGCTCTACTCCGAACGCACTCGTGAACCGGACGTCGCCCTCGACGATGTCGCGCATGTCGCCGACGCCGGAGCGGAACTGCAGGGCCCGCTCGATGCCCATGCCGAAGGCGAAGCCGCTGTACTCCTCGGGGTCGATCCCGCAGGCGACCAGCACCCGCGGGTTGACCATCCCGCAGCCGCCCCACTCGACCCAGCGCGGGCCGTCGCGGTGCTCGGGGAACCAGACGTCGAACTCCGCCGAGGGCTCGGTGAACGGGAAGTACGACGGCCGCCAGCGGGTGACGGCGTCCGCCCCGAAGAGCGACCGGGCCAGGTGGTCCAGCGTGCCGCGCAGGTGCGCCATGGTCAGCCCGCGGTCCACGGCCAGGCCCTCGACCTGGTGGAACACCGGGGTGTGCGTCGCGTCGAGCTCGTCGGTCCGGTAGACCCGCCCGGGCGCCACCACGTAGATCGGCGGTGTGCGCGACAGCATCGTGCGCGCCTGCACCGGGCTGGTGTGCGTGCGCAGCACCAGGCCGGAGTCCTCCGGCGCGACGAAGAAGGTGTCCATCATCGTGCGCGCGGGGTGGTCGCGGCCGATGTTGAGCGCGTCGAAGTTCAGCCACTCCGCCTCGAGCTCGGGCCCCTCGGCGACCTCGTAGCCCATCCCGACGAAGACGTCGGCGATGCGCTCGGTCAGCGTGGTGAGCGGGTGGCGCGCGCCGCGGGGCACGCGGTCCCAGGGCAGGGTGACGTCGACCCGCTCCTCGGCCAGCACGCGGGCGTCGCGCTCGGCCTCCAGCTCGGCCAGCCGCTGCTCGTAGGCCGCGGTGACGGCGACGCGGGCGGCGTTGACCCGCTTGCCGGCGTCCGAGCGCGCGGCCGGGGGCAGCGCACCCAGCTCGCGGCGCGCCAGCAGCACCGGCGCGCGGTCGCCGAGGTGGGCCGGTCGCACCGCCGCCAGTCCGGCCAGGTCACCGGCGGCGCCGAACGCCTCGACCGCGGCGGCGACCGCGGCGTCGAGGGCGTCGGCGGAGAGCGCGGCGACCTGCTTGGGGTCGTAGGGGTCGTTGGCGCCAGACACGGGAGGCCATTCTGCCCGGCCGGACCTCTGCGACGCGCGTGGGTTCTCCGACCCGCCTGACGACCTCCCCGGCGAGATCTGCACAGTGGACGCCCTCGGGGCCCGACGGCGACGAGTGTGCAGATCTCGCCGAGCGAGAGGGAGGCGGCGTGGCGGTCGTCCTGGCGCTGGCATCGGCGGTCGTCTACGGGGCCGCGGACTTCCTCGGCGGCCTGGCCAGCCGGCGGGCCACGGTGTTCGCGGTCGTGGCGCTGTCGCAGGCGGCGGGTCTGGCCGCGCTGCTGCTGCTCCTCCCCTGGCTCGGCGGCCCGGTCACCGGGGCGGACCTCGCCTGGGGCGCGGCCGCGGGCCTGGCCGGGGCCACCGGGCTGCTGGTCTTCTTCCGCACCCTGGCCGGCGGGGTCATGAGCGTCGTCGCGCCGACCACCGCGGTCACCGCCGCCGCCGTCCCCGTCCTCGTCGGCCTCGCCTCGGGCGACCGCATCGGCCCGTGGGCCACGGCCGGCATCCTGCTGGCGCTGGTCGCGGTGGCCCTGGTCTCCGCCGAGGAGGGGCTCGGCGCGCTGCGCTCGGCCCGCCCGGCCGCCCTGCTCCCGGCGCTGCTGGCCGGGTCGGCGTTCGGCCTGTTCTTCGTGCTGCTGGACCGGACCGCCGCCGGCACCGGGCTCACCCCGCTGGTCGCGGCGCGGCTGGCCTCCATCGCGCTGGTGCTCCTCGTGGCCACCACGACGCGCCGGTCGCTGCGGCCCCCGCGGTCGGCGCTGCCGCTGGTCGTCGCCTCCGGCATCGGCGACATGGCCGCCAACGCCCTGTTCCTGCTCGCCACCCAGGCGCCCGGCCAGCTCGCCGTCACCGGCGTCCTCGCCTCGCTCTACCCGGTGAGCACCGTCGTGCTGGCCCAGACGCTGCTGCGCGAGCGCCTCGCCGGCGCCCAGGTGGCCGGCCTGGCCGCCGCGGCGGTGGCCGTCGTGCTCATCACCTCCCCCGGCTGACCGGTCTCCCCCGGGCGGGTGGGGCCGTCCGGCGCGGGCTGCACTCCCGGTCCGGCCGTGCCGATGGCTGCGGCGTGGACTCCTCCGCGCACGCTGCTGCCCTCGACGCCGTCCTCGCCACCGGCGGGATCCGCAGCGTCTTCCAGCCCATCGTCGACATCGACACCGGCGCCGTCGTCGCCTACGAGGCGCTCGCGCGCGGACCGCAGGGGCCGCTCGAGCGCCCCGACCAGCTCTTCGGCACCGCCCGCGCCACGGGCCGGCTCGCCGAGCTCGACCAGATCTGCCGCTCGGCCGCGCTGCGCGGCGCGCTGGAGCAGGGCCTGGTCGCCCCGCTGACCCTCTTCGTCAACGTCGAGCCCGAGGTGCTCGACCAGGCGCCGATGGAGACCCTGCTCGGTCTCGCCGCGGCCGCGCCCGGCCGGCTCCGGGTGGTCCTGGAGATCACCGAGCGCGCGCTGGCCACCCGGCCCGCGGAGCTGCTGCGCACCGTCGAGCGCGTGCGGTCGGTCGGCTGGGGCGTCGCGGTGGACGACGTCGGCGCCGAGCCGATGTCGCTGGCGTTCATGCCGCTGCTGCGCCCCGACGTCGTCAAGCTCGACCTGCGGCTGGTGCAGGAGCGGCCCGGCCCCGAGGTCGCCGAGATCATGAACGCGGTCAACGCCTACGCCGAGCGCACCGGCGCGGTGGTCCTCGCCGAGGGCATCGAGCACGAGGAGCACCTGGCCATGGCCCGCGGCCTGGGCGCCACCCTCGGCCAGGGCTGGTACTTCGGCCGCCCGGCCGACGGCCCCGCGACCGGCCGCCCGACCGCCGAGCTGGCGCTGCCCGGCTGCGGGGACGGCGCCGTCGCCGACGAGGCGGTCTCCCCCTTCGCCTGCCTGCCCGCGGGCACCGTGCTGCGCCAGGCCCCCAAGGCCCTGCTCATCGAGCTGTCCAAGCAGCTGGAGCGGGAGGCCATGCGGATGGGCCAGACCTGCGTGGTGGCGGCAACCTTCCAGGAGGCGCGCCACTTCACCCCCTCGACCACCCAGCGCTACCGCGACCTGGTCGAGCGCACCGCCTTCGTGTGCGCCCTCGGCGAGGGCCTGCCCGAGGAGCCGCTGCCCGGGCTGCGCGGCACGACCCTGGACGACGGCGACCCGGTGCGCGGCGAGTGGGACGTCGCCGTCCTCAGCCCGCACTTCGCCGCGGCGCTGCTGGCCCGCGACCTCGGCGACAGCGGCCCGGACGCCCAGCGCCGGTTCGAGTACGCGCTGACCTACGACCGCGAGACGGTCGTGCGGGCGACGGCGTCGCTGCTCGCCCGGGTGGCCCCGCGGGTCGGTCCCGCGCCGGCCGCCGTCCCCGCCGTCGTGCCGCCGCCGGCCGTCGCCGTGGCGCGGGCCGCGGCCGCCGGCGCCCCGGCCGGGGAGGCGCTGCTGCTCGAGGCGCTCGCCGCCACGCCCAGCGGCGTCGCGGTGGCCGACATGCGGCTGCCCGACCAGCCGCTGGTGTACGTCAACCCCGCCTTCGAGCGGCTGGCCGGCCTGTCCCGCGACCTGCTGCTGGGCCGCAACTGCCGCTTCCTGCAGGGCCCGGACACCGATCCGGCCGCGGTCGCCCGCATCCGCGCCGCCGTCGCCGCCGGCGAGGAGTGCCGGGAGACCGTCCTGAACTTCCGCGGGCCCGAGCGCAGCCCGTGGTGGAACGAGCTGCACCTGGCGCCGGTCCGCGACGCCGACGGGACGGTCGTGCAGTACATCGGCGTGCAGGTCGACGTGACCGCCCGCGTCGAGGCCGAGCGGGCGCTGCTGCAGGAGCGCGACCGCACCCGCGCCGCGCTCGCGCGCATCCAGGAGCTGGCGGCCACCGACCCGCTGACCGGGCTGGCCAACCGCCGCCGGCTGCAGGAGCAGGTGGAGACGGCGCTGTGGGACGCCCGCGCCCGCGGGGACGCCCTCGCCCTGCTCTTCGTCGACCTCGACGGGTTCAAGGCGGTCAACGACCGCTTCGGGCACGCCGCCGGTGACGAGCTCCTCCAGGAGGTCGCGGGCCGGCTCCGGCAGCGGCTGCGCCGCCGCGACCTGGTGGCCCGGCTCGGCGGCGACGAGTTCCTCGTCGCGCTGCCCGACCTGTCCCCGGAGACCGCGGCCGCGGAGGCCCGCCGGGTGGCCGACGACCTCGTGGCCGTCCTGAGCCGGCCGGTCGACGTGCACGGGGCGCCGGTCTTCGTCGGCGCCAGCGTCGGCATCTCCGTGGCACCGGAGGACGGCGACGACTTCGCCGCCCTCCTGCACGTGGCCGACACGCGGATGTACGCGGCCAAGGCGCGGGTCGGCTGACTCAGCGGCCGGGATCGGGCGGCAGCAGGCCGGCCAGCCCCCCGTGGGCGAGGTCGGCCAGCTGCTCGGCCAGTTCCGCGGCGGGCACCGAGCGGGTGCCCGACCACCAGTGCGCCGTCAGCTGCACCATGCCGACGACGCCGTAGGCCCAGGTCATCGCCGGTCCGGTGGGCCGGCCGGCCGCCGCGAGGCGCTCGCTCAGGAGCCTCCCGAGCGCCTGGGCGACCTGCCCCTCGGTGGCCGCGACGAGGTCCGCGCGGCCGGAGCGGCCGGCCTGGGCGTAGGCGAAGCGGTACAGGGCCGGCTCCTCCTCGATCAGCTGCACGAACGCGGCGATGACGGCGTGCAGCCGGGCGCGGTCGTCGCCGCGCTCCAGGGCCAGCTCGCCGAGCAGCCGGGGCAGCAGCACGTCACCGGAGATCCGCTCGAGGACGGCGTCGATGAGCTCGTCCTTGTCGGAGAAGTACCGGTAGATGACGGTCTTGGACACCCCGGCGGCACGGGCGACGTCGTCCACGGCGAAGTCCGGGCCGACGGCACGCAGCGCGTCCAGCGCGGCTCCGACGAGGTCCTCGCGCCGGCTGCGGCGGTGCGCGTCCCAGCGCGAGCTGCGGCCGTCGGTCTTCGACACGCCTCCATCCTCCCCCACGTGTTGCCTGTGTCCACTGGTAACAGCTACCGTCGGACACAGCTTTTCCCGAGCACCCCCTGGAGGGAACGCCGATGACCGCCACCCTGCCTGCCGACGCTCCCCGGACGCCGACCCGGGCCACCGACCGCCAGGAGCTGTCGACCCGGCTGCTCGGGTCGGCCGCCAGGACGTCGTTCGACCCCACCGTCGACGTCGACTGGGACGCCCCGATCCCCGAGGACCTCTACGGTCTCTCGCCGGAGTGGTCGTCGCTCTACGGCACGCCGCTGTGGGACGGGCTGACCGAGGCGCAGCGGGTCACGCTGACCATCCACGAGTACTGCTCGATCTCCGGCGTCGGCATCTGGTTCGAGTGCCTGCTCATGCAGCTGGTGCTCAAGGACGTCTACGGCGACGACCCGTCGCAGCCGCACGTGCAGTGGGCGCTGACCGAGATCGCCGACGAGTGCCGGCACTCGGTCATGTTCGCGCGGACGGCGCAGACGTTCGGCGCGCCGTCCTACCAGCCGCCGCCGTCGATCCTGAAGCTCGGCAAGGCCTTCGCCGCGCGCGGTTCGGGCCCGGCGGCCTACGCGGCGATCCTCGTCGCCGAGGAGATCCTCGACATCTTCCAGCGCGACCTCATGCGCGACGAGCGCGTCCAGCCGCTGACCCGCGCGACCAGCCGCATCCACGTCGTCGAGGAGGCGCGGCACATGCGCTTCGCCCGCGACGAGGTCGCGCGGCGCACCCCGCAGCTGGGCTTCCTCGCGCTGCGCCGGCACCGCACCGTCGTCGCCTCGGTGGCGGCCATCGTCGCCGACAACCTGGTGCAGCCGCAGGTGTACGCGTCGGTCGGGCTGGACCCGGCGGAGGCCAAGGCGGCGGCCCGCGCCAACGGGCACCACCGGGCCAAGCTGCGCGACGCCTCGTCGGGACTGGTGTCGTTCCTGCGCGAGGTGGGCCTCGTCGGCGGTCGGTCCGAGCTGCTCTGGAAGCGCGCCGGCCTGGTCTGAGCGGAGTCGCTCAGCCCTGCGCCAGTTGGGTGGCGTAGAGGCAGATCGCGGCGGCCGCGGCGAGGTTGAGGCTCTCCGCCCGGCCGCGCATGGGGATCCGCACCCGGGCGTCGGCCAGCGCGGCGAGCTCGCCCGGCACGCCGCGGGCCTCGTTGCCGAACAGCCAGAGCACCGGCCCGGCGAGCGTCGTCCCCAGGGCGTCGAGGGAGGCCTCTCCCCCGCCGTCGGCGGCCAGCACGGTCACCCCGACCGCCCGGACGGCGGGCAGGAGGTGGGCCAGGTCCCCGCCGCGGACGACGTCGACGTGGAAGAGGCTGCCGGCGCTGGACCGGACGGCCTTGCCGCCGTAGGGGTCCGCCGAGCCGGCGCCGAACACCACCGCACCGGCCCCGCAGGCGTCGGCGGTGCGCAGCACGGTGCCGGCGTTGCCGGGGTCGTTGAGCGCGGCGAGGGCCACCGACAGCCGCGGCGGTGCCTCGACCAGCCGGGCGGCCGACACGTCGCGCAGCGCGCACACGGCCACGAGGCCCTGCGGCGTCACGGTCTCGGACAGGCCCGCGGCGGCCCTGTCGGTCACCAGCCGCAGCGGGACGCCGGTACCGGAGAGCAGGTCCGCGGCGGCTGCGGCAGCGGCCTCGGTGGCGAACACCTCGCGGACGTCGTCCGGTGCGGTGGCCAGTGCCTCGGAGACCGCCTGCCGCCCCTCGGCGAGGAACAGCCCCGCGGCGTCGCGACCGGCGCGGCGGGTGAGCTTGCGGGCAGCGGCGATCCGCGCCGACCGCTCGGTCAGCAGCTCGGCCATGGTCCCTCCCTGGGCGTCCCCGGGGGACTCGTCGAGTGCGACGGACCCCCGGCGGACAGACGACGACGCCGCCGGCGCCGACCCCGGAGGGCGGTCACCGACGGCGTCGGAACGTGCGTCAGGCGGCCTGGGCGCCGGTCGCCTCGGGGTTCGCGGCGAGCGCGGCCCGGGCCGACTCCACCAGCGCGGTGAACGCGGCCGGCTCGCTGACGGCCAGCTCGGCCAGCACGCGACGGTCGAGCTCGATGCCGGCCAGCTTGAGGCCCTGCATGAAGCGGTTGTAGGTCATGTCGTTCTGCCGCGCCGCGGCGTTGATGCGGGTGATCCACAGCTTGCGGAAGTCACCCTTGCGCACCTTGCGGTCGCGGTAGTTGTAGGTCGCCGAGTGGAGGATCTGCTCCTTGGCCTTGCGGTACAGCCGGGACCGCTGGCCCCGGTAGCCGCTGGCGGCCTCCAGGGTCGTCCGGCGCTTCTTCTGGGCGTTGACCGCCCGCTTCACGCGTGCCACGTGAGAGCTCCTGTCTGTTCGTTACGGGACGGCGGTCAGATGCCGAGCAGCTTCTTGAGGTTCTTCGCGTCGGCCGGGGAGATGACCTGGTCCTGGCCGAGGCGGCGCTTGCGCTGGCCCGACTTGTGCTCGAACTTGTGCTGGTTGTTGGCCTGCTCGCGCATGAGCTTGCCGGTGCCGGTGACGCGCACCCGCTTGACCGTGCCCTTGTGGGTCTTCTGCTTCGGCATGTCCTCGCCTGTCTGAGTTCGTCTGCGTACGGGTGCGTGCGGCAGCGTGCTGCCGCACGCACCCGGGGTCTCGGTGGTGCGGTCCTGCGCCGGAGGGATCAGGCGCTGGGCGCCTGCTCCGCCTCCTGCTGCTGCTCCTGACCCCGCTCGGCCTTGGCCTCCCGGCCCTTGGCGGACTGGGCCGCCTGCTGCAGGGCCTGGGCGTTGCGGTGCGGAGCGATCACCATGACCATGTTCCGGCCGTCCTGCTTCGGGTTGGACTCGACGACGCCCAGTTCGGACACGTCGGCAGCCAGCCGCTGCAGCAGGCGGTAGCCCATCTCCGGGCGCGACTGCTCGCGGCCACGGAACATCACGGTGATCTTGACCTTGTCGCCGCCCTTGAGGAAGCGCTCGACGTGGCCCTTCTTGGTCTCGTAGTCGTGCGGGTCGATCTTGAGGCGCAGCCGCATCTCCTTGATGACGGTGAGCGCCTGGTTCCGCCGGGCCTCGCGGGCCTTCTGGGCGGACTCGTACTTGAACTTCCCGTAGTCCATGAGCTTGGCGACGGGCGGCCGGGCCATGGGCGCGACCTCGACGAGGTCGAGCTCGGAGTCCTGGGCCAGGCGCAGCGCCTCGCCGATCGACACGATGCCGACCTGCTCGCCCTCGGGACCGACCAGGCGGACCTCGGGGACGCGGATACGGTCGTTGATGCGGGGCTCGGTGATGGCCTCTCCTCTGCTTCAGCATGGGAGGGCTCGCTCGCCGACCACCGGACGCCGGCAGACAGAAGGCCCCGCGAGCGACTGCTCGACGGGGCCCACTGGCCGGTGGCGCACCCACCCGGAGGTGGTACGCGTCGCGGGCACCGGCCGGAGCCGGTGCCTGCGAACCGGTGACCTGGACGCCGGGATGACGCCAGGTGGGAGCGGGCTCCTCTTGGTCAGCGGCCCGGGGCGGGGCCGCTGGGTGGTTCACGCGCCTCGTGTAGCGGGGAGGCATGCCCATGCTACAGCGTCCCCGCACGACGGCACATTCCCTCCCCCGGCCCCCAGCGGTGGCCCCCTCGCAGGGGCCCGCCGGGAGCGTGCGGGCGGTGGGGGGCGCGGGGGTCCTCCCCGGGGTCCTCCCTCAGTCGTCGTACAGCAGCGGCGGCCGCGGCGGCTCGGCCGCCTGGGCCTGGGCCAGCAGGGCCCGCAGGCCCTCGACGGCGCGGACGGCGTGCTCGCGGTCGCCGGCCTGGATGGCGAGCACCGACATCTCGTCGCCGTTGACCAGCAGGAGGCTGGCCCACGAGGAGTGCCGGTCGAACCGGACCGCCCGCACGGCCGCCCAGGGCAGCTCGTGCCGGACGAACAGGTTGCGCACCCGCACGCCGGAGGCATCGGCGTCGACCCGGGAGCGGCCGAAGGTCAGGATGCCGGCGCCCAGGCAGACGCCGATGCCGATGATCGCGACCTGGTCGGCCCAGCCGAACTGCACGACCCCCGTGGAGGAGCCGGGCAGCAGCAGGCCGACGACGACCATGACGACCACGACGACCGCCGCGGCCAGGGCGCACACCAGGCGCAGGCGGCGCGGCACGGCGGAGACGCGGGCGGGCGCATCGGTCACGGGCACGGCCCCATCATCCCAGGCGGAGGCGGCCGCGCCGGCAGGCCGCGGTGCCCGCACTGACAGAGTGCGGGCGTGGACAGCGACGTCGAGATCACCGGGACCGCGCAGCGCGAGGCATGGCTGGCCCGCGTGGTGCCGCCGGTCGAGCAGCTGCGCGAGGACCTGTGGTCGGTGCCGGTCCCGATGCCGGACAACCCGCTGCGCTACGTCACCTCCTACGTGTTCGCCCTCGCGGGCGGCGGCCTGGGCCTGGTCGACACCGGCTGGGACTCCGACGACGCGTGGGCGTCCCTGCAGGCCGGGCTCACCGCCATCGGCGGCGACGTCGCCGACGTGCGCGGGGTCCTGGTCACCCACATGCACGGCGACCACAACGGCCTGAGCGCCCGCGTCCGGGACACCTCGGGCGCGTGGGTGGCGATGCACCCGGCCGACGCGGAGATCGTGCGGCGCATGACGGAGACCGACGTCGAGCGGTTCATCCGCGACCAGACGGCGTTCATGGTCTCCCTCGGCGCCGACGAGCAGACGGCGGCCTCCGACGCCCCCGCCCCCGAGCGGCTGGCCGGGCTGCGGCGGCAGGCCGTGCCCGACCGCCTCCTGGAGGACGGCGAGGTGGCCGACTTCCCCGGGTGGTCGCTGCGCGCGGTGCACACCCCCGGGCACACGCCCGGCCACCTGTGCTTCGCCGAGGAGCGCACCGGCCTGTTCCTCTCCGGGGACCACGTGCTCCCCCGGATCAGCCCCAACATCTCCTCGGGCCGGCGCCTGGAGGAGGACCCGCTGCGCGACTACCTCGGGTCGCTGGCCGCCGTTGCCGGCCGCGAGGAGCCGCTGGAGGTGCTGCCCGCGCACGAGTGGCGCTTCCGCGGACTGGGGCTGCGGGCGCGCGAGCTCACCGCGCACCACGAGCACCGGCTCGCCGAGCTGCTCGACGCCGTCCGCGCCCGCCCGCACAGCACCACCTGGGACCTCGCCGGCCACCTCACCTGGTCGCGGCCGTGGGAGCAGTACGCCGACTCGATGCGGATGTTCGCCGTGACCGAGACCGACGCGCACATGCGGCTGCTGGCCAGCCGGGGTCTGGTCGTGGGCAGCGGCGGCGCGGTGCCGACCTGGACCGCCGCCGTCCGCTGAGACCGCGACGGGTGCACACGTGACCGGTGCCACGCCCCCGGGTCCGGCGTCGGACACACGTGCGCAACGCGGGTGCCCCACGATGGACCATCACGGGGACGACACCAGGGGGCGCGGTTGAGCGAGACGCTGCAGGGACCGGACGACGTCCTGCCGCTGGCCGGGTACACCGTCGCGGTCACCGCAGCCCGCCGCAAGGAGGAGCTCGGGGCCCTGCTCGACCGCCGGGGCGCGCGGGTGGTCTACGCCCCGGCCATCCGGATCGTGCCGTTGTCGGACGACACCGAGCTGGTCGCCGCCACGCGTCAGGTGCTCTCCGCCCCGGTCGACCTCGTCGTCGCCACCACCGGCGTCGGCTTCCGCGGCTGGCTGGAGGCCGCCGAGGCCTGGGACCTCCCGCTGGTCGACCACCTGGGCCCGGCCCGGGTGCTCGCCCGCGGGCCCAAGGCCCGCGGCGCGATCCGCGGTGCCGGGCTGGTCGACGCGTGGTCGCCGGAGTCGGAGTCCTCGGCCGAGGTGCTCGAGCACCTGCTGTCCGGCGCGGAGGGCCCGCTGGCCGGCCGCCGCATCGCCGTCCAGCTGCACGGGGATCCCCTCCCCGACCTGGTCGCCGGGCTGCGCGACACCGGGGCCGAGGTGCTGACCGTGCCGGTCTACCGGTGGGTGCTGCCCGAGGACGTCACCCCGGTGCGCCGGCTGGTGGGCTCGGTGGTCGCCGGGGCGGTGGACGCGGTGACCTTCACCAGCGCCCCGGCCGCGGCGAGCCTGCTGCAGGTCGCCGACGAGCTGGGCCGCCGCGACGAGCTCGTGGCGGCGATGCGCGACCGGGTGATGGCGGTGGCCGTGGGCGCGGTGACGGCCGGCCCGCTGGAGGACGCCGGTGTGCCGACCCGCCAGCCGGAGCGGGCCCGCCTCGGCGCGCTGGCCCGCGAGGTGGTGGCCCGGTTGCCCGAGCGCGACCCGGTGCTGCGGCTGGGCGACCTGACCCTGCAGGTGCGCGGCACCGCGGCGGTCGTCGACGGCCGGCTGGTCGAGCTGGCGCCGGGGCCGATGGCGGTGCTGCGTGCCCTGGCCCGCCGGCCGGGCACCGTCGTCGCCCGGGCCGAGCTGGTCGGTGGCCTGCCCGGCGGGGGCGACGAGCACGCGGTGGAGATGGCCGTGACCCGGCTGCGCGCGGCGCTGGGCCGCGGCGTCGTGGAGACCGTCGTGAAGCGCGGGTACCGCCTGCCGGTGTGACGGCTCAGGACAGGTCGCGTCGCATCAGCACCCGCGGGAAGCCGTTGATGACCGACTGCGTGCCGGCCGCCACGACGAACCCCGCCCGCTCGAACAGCGCCCGCGTGCCGACGTAGGCCATGGTCAGGTCGACCCGCGCGCCGTCGTTGTCGACCGGGTAGGCCTCGACCGCCGGCGCCCCGTGCGCCCGGGCGAACTCCACGGCCCCGTCGACGAGGGAGTGGCTGATCCCGGAGCCCCGGTGCCCGGGGCGCACCCGGATGCACCACAGCGACCACACGTCGAGGTCGTCGACGTGCGGGATCGTGCGGTTGCGCGCGAAGGTCGTGTCGGCGCGCGGGTGGACCGCGGCCCAGCCGACCACCTCGTCGCCGTCGTAGGCGAGCACCCCCGGCGGCGGGTCCTCGGCCACCAGCTGCCGGACGCGGTCGCCCCGCGCGGTCCCCCGGAGGGCGAGGTTCTCCCTGGAGGGGATCCGGTAGCTCAGGCACCAGCAGACGTTGGCGTTCGGCCGCTTGGGGCCCAGCACCGCCGCAAGGTCGTCGAACTCGCCGGCCGGCCGCACCTCGATCGTCACGCGGCCATCCTGGCAGCGTCAGACGGCGCCGTGGCGGGCCTGCGGGCGCAGGTACACGGTCCAGGTGACGGCGACGCAGACGACGTAGAAGGCGATGAAGACCAGGTAGGCGGAGTCGCCGGTCCCGGTCGTCATGAACGACTGCCGGAACGCCAGGTTCACCAGCACCCCGCCGAAGGCCCCGACCGCGCCGGCGATGCCGATGAGCGCACCGGACATGCGCATCGCCCGGCGCTCGGCCGCAACCGGGTCCCCGCCGGCGGCCACCGTCTGCAGTGCCTGGGAGCGGAAGATCGCCGGGATCATCTTGTAGGTCGAGCCGTTGCCGAGGCCGCTGAGCACGAACAGCAGCACGAAGCCGACGACGAACAGCGGCAGCGACCCCCGCTGGCTCGCCGTCCACACGACGCCCGCGCCCAGGGCCATCGCCACGAAGTTCCAGAAGGTGATCCGCGCACCGCCGAACCGGTCGGCGAGCGAGCCGCCGAGGGGGCGGATGAGGCTGCCCAGCAGCGGGCCGAGCCACGTGAGGTGAGCCGCGGACAGCGGGGTGGTGAAGTCCGCGGCGAACTGGACCTGCAGCACCTGGCCGAAGGCGAACCCGAAGCCGATGAACGAGCCGAACGTGCCGATGTACAGGAACGACATGATCCAGGTGTGCGGCTCGCGGGTCGCCTCCCGCATGGCGCGCGGCTGGTTGCGCGCGGTCGAGAGGTTGTCCATGACCAGCGCCGCGCCGACGGCGGCCGCGACGATCAGCGGCACGTAGACGGCCAGGATGATCCGCGGGTGCTCGGCGCCCGCGGTGGCCAGCACGAGCAGGCCGACCAGCTGGATCACCGGGACGCCGAGGTTGCCCCCGCCGGCGTTGAGCCCGAGCGCCCAGCCCTTGAGCCGGTCGGGGTAGAAGGCGTTGATGTTGGCCATGGAGCTGGCGAAGTTGCCGCCGCCGACGCCGGCCAGGCAGCTGACGACGAGCAGCGTGGAGTAGTCGACGCCGGGCTCGAGCACGACCGCGGTGGCGATCGTCGGCACCAGCAGCAGGGCCGCCGACACGATCGTCCAGTTCCGGCCGCCGAACCGGGCGACGGCGAACGTGTAGGGCAGCCGGACGAACGCCCCGAGTGCGGTCGGCAGGGTGGTGAGCAGGAACTTGCCGGCCGGGTCGATGCCGAACACCGGCTCGGGCAGGAACAGCACGAGCACCGACCACAGGCTCCAGATCGAGAAGCCGACGTGCTCGGAGAAGACCGAGAAGAACAGGTTGCGGCGGGCGACCCGCGTGCCGGTGGACTCCCAGAACTGCGGGTCCTCGGGGCGCCAGTCGTCGATCCAGCGGCCGCCGCGGGGCGGCGCGGTCGGGGGCGCGGTCGGGAGCGCGGCGTCGGTCGGGCGGGTGGGGGCGGCCATGGACAGACGGTGACGGCGGCCGGTTCCCCGCCCGTTGCCGTCCGGGTGAGCCTGTGTTCCGTTCTCCTCACCGCGGACCGGGCCCGGCCGTGAGGCCCCGCCCGGGCCCGGCCGAGGGGCCCCGCCGTGCGTCCCGCCGGGGCCCGGCGGCGGGGTCCGGACTGCCCCGGGCTGGTGAGGCCGGCGGCCGGCGCGGTGCGCCCGTCCCGCCGTCCCGGGATGATCACCGCGTGACCGATCTCCTGGACGGCTCGGCCGGCAGCACGGCACCCGCGGGGCGCACCCTTGTCGAGACCGGCGAAGCGGTGGCCGGGTCGATGAGCCGGTCGGCCGCGGCGCTGCTGTTCGACCCTGGGGCCTCGCGCGTGACCGTCGACCCCCGGCTGGCCGGGTGCCTGCGCCGGGTCGCCTCGGACGCCGCGCTGCTGCCGGTGCCCCGCGAGCGGGTGCGGGCCGGAGCGGCGCTGGCGTTCGCCGTCGAGCTGACCGTGACGCGGGCGTCGCAGGGCCGGCCGGTGCGCTCGGACGGGTTCCTCGTCCCCGACGTGGGCGGTCGCGCGCCGGCCGACGAGCTGGCCGAGGCCGCCGTGCTCGCGGCGCGGCAGACGCCCGAGGAGTGGCGCGTGCGCCACCTGGGCTACCTGCTGGCCGAGGCCGCCGTCTCCCCCGACCTCGACGCGGGCGTCGTGCACCGCGGGCTGCGGCTGGCCGGGGGGCTCACCGGCCGGCAGCTGGTCGTCATGGCCGCCGTCGGCCGCCGGGAGCGCACGCCGCTGCCGATGGCCCCGCTGCCGGTCGACCCCCGCGGGTGGACGGCGTGGGATGCCCTGGAGGACCTCACCGACCTGCAGCGCCGCGGTCTGCTCGACCCGCCGCCGGCGGTCCCGCGTCCGGGCGGTGCGGCGCTGCCCCGGCTGCGGATGGCCGACCTGCGGCTGACCCGGCGCGGCGTGCTGGTGCACCGGCTGCTCGCGCTGGACTTCGTCCGCGACGACGCCGTGACCGCCGCGCTGGCCGCCCTGGACCTCCCCCGCTCCTGACCGGGCTCCTCGGTCATCAGGACGTGACCCGTCCCGTGTGGGGCAGCGGGGCCGTCCGCGGCGTGTAGAGAGCAGGACCTGCGAGAGGGGACTGCGTGCGCGCCGAGGACAGCCGGGGCTTCGAGGACTTCGTGTCCGACGTCCAGCCGGCGTTGCTGCGGCTCGCCGTCCTCCTCACCGGTGACCGCGGACATGCGGAGGACCTCGTGCAGACGGCGTTGCTCAAGACCTACCGGCACTGGCCCCGCGTCGCCGCGGCCGGCTCGCCGACGGCGTACGTGCGGCGGGTGCTGGTCACCAGCCACATCAGCTGGCGCCGTCGGCTGATGACCACCGAGCAGGTGGTCGAGTCGCCTCCCGACCGGATCGACCCCGGTGCCGTTCCCCCCGATCCGGACGAGGAGCTGTCCGCGGCGCTGCGGAGCCTGCCGCCGCGGATGCGGGCGGCCGTGGTCCTGCGCTACTACGCGGACCTGTCCGAGCAGCAGACCGCCGAGGTCATGGGCTGCTCGGCCAGCACGGTCAACACCCAGACGACCCGGGGGCTGGCCCGCCTCCGTGCCGTGCTGGCGCCCCCTCTCCCCTCCCCGGCCGCCGCCGGCCACCGCGAGGAGCGCGGATGAGCACCGAGACCGAGCTGCGCGACCGGCTCGCCCGCGTCGCCGAGCGGACCGCCCCGCCGGCCGATCCGTACCTGGCCTCCCGGATCGCCGCCCGGTCACGCGCGCAGCGGCGCCAGCGGATCGGGCTGACGGCGCTGGCCGCCGCGGTCGCTGCCGTGGTCGTCGCCGTGCCGGCGGTGCTGTCCGGGCCGTCGGCCGGGCCCGCGCCCGGGCCGGCGGCGCCGCGGGAGGACGGCGCAGCGGTCGACGTGCTCGCCGGCCCGACCCGGGGGCCCCTGGCCGGGGACGCGGCGTTCGTCGCGGCGGTGCGGGCCCTGCCTTGGGCGCGCCCCGGTCAGCCGCCGCCGGGCGACGAGCCCTCGTCCCCCGGCATCCCGGACCCGCCCGTGGAGACGCGGCGGGTGGTGTGGGCCGGGGACGTCGCGGGCGCCCGCTGGGCGCTCGTGGCCGGGGAGAACACCGCCCGACCGCGGGGTGCGGCGGCCGACCCCGGGCTGCAGACCGACCTCGGCGCCCTCAGCGCCACCGCCGTCGCCTGGTTCGTCGGCCCGCCCGGGGCGGCCGCGGAGCAGATGGTCGTCCAGGACGTGCCGCACGGCGTCGACCCCACCCGGCCGCTGGGCTACTCCGACGCCGACACCGGAGCCGTCGTCGTGATCACCGCACCCGGCGACGTCGTCGAGGTGTCCGAGCGGCCGCAGATCGCCGCCGACGCCACCGTGACGCGGACCTACACCCCGGTCGAGGCCCCGGAGGGCGTCGCCGTCCTCGCCCTGGCCCCGACCGGGGTCGACCTCGGTCGCGCCCTGAGCTACCGGGTGCTGCGCGACGGCGTGGTCCTGACCACCACCGGCCCCGACGGGCGCGCCGACCCCGAGGACGTCGTCCCGCTCCCGACCGCCACGTGGGCGCGGGCCCGGCCCACCCCGTCACCGGCCGACGGCATGACCACCTCGATGATGCAGACGGTCCTCTCCTCCACCGGCCTGCCGGCCGCGGAGGTGGCGTTCACGGTGCTCTGGTCCGGGGACGTCCCGGCGCCGGCCCCGCGGCCGGCCCGCGCGGCCGTCTTCACCGCGCAGCTGCCGTCCGGCGCCGTCTGGGTCGGCACCTCGCTCGCGCTGGACCTCGGCGGGGGCACCGTGGGCGGCACCGAGTGCGGCTCCGCGCTGCGCCCGGCGGGCGAGGCCACGCGGACCGTCGCCGCGGTCTGTGCGGCCACCGACATGACCGCCGGCTCCGCGACCGTCCGCAGCCTGGTGGTCGTCGGTCCCGCGGACGCGTCCGCGGTCCGGCTGCTGGACGACGACGGTGGCGTGCTGGCCGAGCACCCGCTGACCGACGGGATCGCGGTGCTCGACGCGCCGGACCGGCCGGCCGCGGTCGAGACGCTCGGCGCGGGCGGTCAGGTGCTCGACCGGACCGGGCCGCTCGACCGCGTGGTGCTCGACTGACGCCTCGTCGTCCCACCTCGAAGCCGGGCGTGTGCGCGCAGGCCGCAGAACGCGGCCCGGGATGCGGCCTGCGCGCACACGCTCAGGCGGCGGCCCCCTGCACGACCCCGGAGATCTGCGGCACCAGGCCGTCGAGCAGGTACGGCAGGCTCAGCACGCTGGAGAACTGCAGCGCGTCGTAGTCCGAGCCCTCGACGAACAGCGCCCGGCCCTCGGCCACCGCGGGGATGGCGTTCAGGATCGGGTCGTTCTCGATCTGCGCGCGCTCCTCGTCCGAGCCCGACTGCCAGAGCAGCACGTCGGCGTCGAGCAGGTCGGCCTGCTCCTGGCTGACCGTGCCGTAGAACTCGTCGCCGGCGATCTCGTCCAGGCGCGGCTCGACGACCATCCCGAAGTCGAGGAAGAACTGGGTGCGGGTGTCGCTCGAGGCGTGGAACGGGTACTCCCCCTCGTAGGCCACGCCCGAGAGGGTCACCGTCCGCCCGGCCAGCTCCGGGTGGGCGGCGCGGGCCTCCTCGAACCGGGCCTCGACCTCGGCGACGAGCTCCTCCGCCCGCTCCTCCTGTCCCAGCGCGCGGCCGGTGACGAGCGTCTGGTCCTGCCACGGGGTGCCGAATGCGGGGAACTCCTCCGGCTGGACGACGACCGGGGCGATGCCGCTGAGGGTGTCGTACTCCGCCTGCGTGAGGCCCGCGGTCACGGCCATGATCAGGTCGGGCTCCAGCGCGGCGATCTGCTCGGCGTCCACCTCGGTGCGGCCGAGGATCTCCGGCTCGGCGTCGCCGGCGGCCTCGTCCGCCCACGGGAAGAAGACGTCGTCCTCCGGGCCGAAGGCGTAGCGGACGGCGACCGGGACGACGCCGAAGGCGAGGATCGCGTCCTGCTCGGTGTAGCCGAGGGAGACCACCCGCTGCGGCTCGTCGGGGATCTCGGTCTCGCCGTAGGCGTGCTCGATGGTGACGGGGAAGGCCGACGACCCCCCGGACGACGACGACCCGGCGGAGTCGCCGCTGTCGTCGTCGTCCGAGCCGCAACCGGTGAGGACCAGGGACAGCGACAGGCCCACGAGGACGGCGCCGCGCGTGCGGTTCATGATCGACATGGGTGCCAGTTCTAGCCGGACCCATCTAGTTAGGCAAGCCTTCCCTCACTTGCAGTCCGGATCGTGATGCGCCGGCACCCTCAGACGTCGACGACGAGCATCCCGTCGACCTCGCGGACCGGGTACGTGCGCACGGCCGGGGAGCCGCTGGTCGCGGCGCCGTCGACCCACCGGTAGGCGTACAGGTGCAGGGGGCAGACCAGCACGTCCGCGTCGGTCTGCCCGTCGGCCAGCGGGCCGCCGGCGTGCGGGCAGGCGGCCTGGGTGGCGTGCAGCGAGCCGTCGCGCAGCCGGAACACCGCGACCTGGGTGTCACCGGCGACGAAGGCGCGTCCCTCCCCCGGCGGCACGTCCCCGACCCGGCCGACGGTGTGCGCGCGGACGCCGGCCGGAGGGGCGAGGCGGTCGGTCGTGATGCTCATCGGACGGGCACCGTCGGCAGCTCGACCAGGGGCAGGGAGGTGCGGAACTGGCCGGGGGTGGCGGGCTCGGCGAGGTCCTGCCCCCACGGGTCCCGGTACGCGTCGATCGAGCGCTGCATCCCCGCGTCCAGGTCGGCGCAGATGCCCTCGCTGTCCTCCAGCAGCACCTGCTTGATGTGCTCCAGCCCGATCCGCGGCACGAAGTCGTAGGTGCGCTCCAGCCAGTTGGCGTTCTCGCGGTAGTACTGCATGAACCGCCCGGCCAGCTGCATCACCGCCTCGGTCGAGTCGACGGTCGCCAGCAGGTCGCCCTTGCGGATCGTGGCCCCGGCGGCGCCACCGACGTAGACCTCCCACCTGCCGTTGCCGACCGCGACGACGCCGACGTCCTTGACGTAGGCCTCGGCGCAGTTGCGCGGGCAGCCGACCACGGCGAGCTTCATCTTCGCCGGGCTCTCGATGCCCTGGAACCTCGTCTCCAGGTCGATGCCGAGCTGCGTGGAGTCGCCCAGGCCGAAGCGGCAGAAGTCGCTGCCGACGCAGGTCTTCACGGTGCGGAAGCTCTTGCCGTAGGCGTAGCCCGAGGGCATCCCGAGGTCGGCCCACATCGCGGGCAGGTCCTCCTTGCGGACGCCGAGCAGGTCGATCCGCTGGCCGCCGGTCACCTTGACCATGGGCACCTCGTACTTCTCGGCGACGTCGGCGATCCTCCGCAGCTGGGCCGGCGTGGTCACCCCGCCCTTCATCTGCGGGACGACGGAGAACGTGCCGTCGCGCTGGATGTTGGCGTGCACGCGGTCGTTGATGAACTCCGCGTCCTTCTCCGGCAGGAAGTCGTGCCCCCAGACCATCTTGAGCAGCGAGGTCAGCCCCATCTTCGACTTCGCGTCCTCCTTGCCGCCGGGGGCGAGCGCGGCGAACACCTGCGAGACCGACCGCAGGTCCTGCGCGCGGATCGCGGCCATGAGCTCGGGCTTGGCCAGCGGGATGCCCGGCACGTACCAGGAGGCCGAGGGGTCCTCGGGGACGTCGCCGTCGGCGGCCCACTCGACGATCCGCGTCACCAGCGACTTGCAGGAGCCGCAGCCCTTGCCGGCGCGGGTGCGGTCCATGACCGCGCCGACGCTGCCGCAGCCGTCGGCGACCGCGCCGCAGATCGCGCCCTTGGTGACGCCGTTGCAGTTGCACACCTGGCTGTCGGCGGGCATCTCGGCGACGCCCACCTCCTCGGCGCCGTCGGAGAGGTCGACGAGCAGCCGGATCCGCTCCTCGGGCAGCGCCGTCCCGCGGTCGAAGGCCTGGGTCAGGAACGCGACCTTGCGGGTGTCGCCGAGCAGGGTGGCGCCGACGAGCTTGTCGTCCCGGATCACCACCGCCAGGTGCACACCGCGTTTGGGCTCGGAGATCACCAGGAACTCGTCGTCGTCCCGCTCGGGGACGTTGACGCCCATGGTGGCGACGTCGACGCCGGCGACCTTGAGCTTCGTGGCGGTGCGGCTGCCGTGGTACTCGGCCTCGGGGTCGGTGCCGGTGAGCACGTCGGCCAGCACCTTCGCGTGCTCCCACGCCGGGGCGACCAGCCCGTAGACCGAGCCGCGGTGCTGGGCGCACTCGCCGATCGCGTAGACGTCGGGGTCGTCGGTGCGCAGCTGGTCGTCGACGACGACCGCCCGCTCGACCTCCAGGCCGGACCGGACGGCGACGTCGGTGTGCGGGCGCACCCCGGCGGCGACGACGAGCAGGTCGCAGTCCAGCCGGCGGCCGTCGGCCAGCAGCATGCCCTCGACGTGCTCGTCCCCGAGGACCTCGCTCGCCATGGCGTCCAGGTGCACCGTGATGCCGAGGGACTGGACGCTCCTCTCCAGGATCGCCCCCGCCTCCCGGGAGAGCTGGGCGTTCATCAGCCACGGCATCGCGTGCACCAGGTCGACCTGCAGCCCGTGGCCCTGCAGCGCGCGGGCGGCCTCCAGGCCCAGGAGCCCACCGCCCATGACCACCGCCCGCCGGCAGCGGCCGGTCGCGGCCAGCATCGCGCGCGTCTCGTCGATGGTGCGGAAGCCGTACACGCCGGGGAGCAGCCCGCCGTCGGCGGTGCGGACCCCGGTCATCGGCGGGATGAACGAGTAGCTG
The DNA here is from genome assembly GCF_019799925.1 of Blastococcus sp. CPCC 205250. GTDB lineage: Bacteria > Actinomycetota > Actinomycetes > Mycobacteriales > Geodermatophilaceae > Trujillonella. The sequence continues at coordinate 33,596 of NZ_JABGCG010000003.1, forward strand.
CCGGTGGCCAGCACCAGGTGGTCGTAGGGGGTGACGCTGCCGTCGTCGCCGTACACGACCTTGGCGGCGGGATCGGCCCGCGTCACCCGGACGCCGGCCCGCAGGTCGACGCCGTTGTCGGCGTACCAGTCGTGGCTGTTGAGGACGATCTCGTCCTCGTGCGACTCCCCCGCCAGCACCGGCGAGAGCATGATCCGGTTGTAGTTGCCGTGCGGCTCGTCGCCGAAGACGGTGATCCGGAACTGCTCGCCACCCCCGCGCTCGAGCACCTCCTCGACGAACCGCGCGCCGGCCATGCCGTTGCCGACCACGACCAGCCGCGAGCGGGCGTCGAACTCGTCGTCGCCGAGCGAGAGCGAGGTGAGCCCCTCGGGGCGGCCTCCCAGGACGGCAGTCATCAGACCTCCACCAGGCCCAGGTCGAGCACGAGCTCGCCGGAGACGCCCTCGGGCGCGGCGGCGTGCAGCTCGACGACGGTGCCGCCGGGCAGGTCCTCGACCACCCGCAGCGGCACGTGCACGTCGCCCTTGGCGCCGATCGGGAACCAGCGCATCGGCTCGCCGTCGCGCACCAGGAGCACGTAGACCAGCTCGCCGGTGGAGTTGCCGCCGCGGAAGTACAGCGCCTGGGCGCTCGTGCCGGAGGGCACGGTGTACCGCAGCGCCGCGTCCAACGGGCCGGGCTTGGCCAGGCCCTCGCCGGTGATCGGGTAGACGCCTTGCAGGAAGCGTGGGGTGCTCTTCACGCGGGTGCTCCTCTGTGGTCCGGGACGGGATCGGGCCGGGGGCCGGGGCTCGGGGGCGGACGTCGGGGTGTGTGGGCGCGGCCGCGGCTGAGTGGCCGCGGACGGTGGCTCGAGGCGCTCGGACGGCCCGCCGACGCGGGTGACGGCGACCGCGCAGACCTTGAAGGCGGGCATCCGGCTGACCGGGTCGAGGGCGTCGGCGTCGGTGAGCGCGTTGGCGCTGGACCCGCCGCCCCAGTGGAAGGGCGCGAAGACGACGTCGGGCCGGATCGTGTCGGTCACCGACGCGGCGAAGCGGGCACGCCCGCGGCGGGTGGCCAGCTCGACCACGTCGTCCGGGCCGATGCCCAGCCGCCGGGCGAGGTCGGGGTGCAGCTCGGCGCGGGGCAGGGGCGCCACGAGCGCGAGGCTCCGGGTGCGGCGGGTCTGGGTGCCCGACTGGTAGTGGGCGAGCACCCGTCCCGTGGTGAGCACGTGGGGGAACTCGGCGTCGGGCCGCTCGTGGGCGTCGACGTGCTCGACGCGGTGGAACCGCGCCCGGCCGTCGGGGGTGGCGAACCGCTCGGCGAACAGCCGGGGGGTCCCGGGATGGGTCGTCCCCGGGCAGGGCCAGAAGACGCCGTCCTCGGCGTCGATCCGGTCGAGGGTGATGCCGGAGTAGTCGGCCGCTCCCCCGGCGCTGGCCCGACGGAGCTCGGCGAACACCGTCTCCGGGTCGCCGCTGAACAGGTGCCCGGCGCCCAGCCGGTCGGCGAGCGTCGCGAGCAGCTGCAGGTCGTCGGGGACCCCGGCCGGCGGGTCCAGCGCCCGCCGGCGGCGGATGACCCGCCCCTCGAGGTTGGTCATCGTGCCCGCCTCCTCGGCCCACATCGCGCTGGGCAGGACGACGTCGGCGAGCTCGGCGGTCTCGGAGAGGAAGAAGTCGCTGACGGCGAGGAAGTCCAGGTCCCGCAGCCGGCTGACCACCCGGCGGGCGTCGGGCGCGGACACGGCGACGTTGGAGGCCAGCACCAGCAGGGTGCGCACCCCGCCGTCCGTGCCGAGGGCGTCGAGCAGCTCGAACGCGCTCCTGCCCGGCATCGGCAGCTCGTCGGGGTCGACGCCCCAGACGGCGGCGACGTGCGCGCGGGCCGCGGGGTCGGCGAGGGACCGGTAGCCGGGCAGCTGGTCGGCCTTCTGGCCGTGCTCGCGCCCGCCCTGGCCGTTGCCCTGGCCGGTGACGGTGCCGTAGCCCGAGCCCGGCCGGCCGGGCAGTCCGAGGGCCAGCGCCAGGTTGATCCACGCCTGCGCGGTGTCGGTGCCGCTGCGGTGCTGCTCGGCGCCGCGGGCGGTGAGGACGATCGCCTTCTCGGCGCGGGCCAGGGCGGAGACGGTGCGGCGCTGGTCGGCGACCGGCACGCCGGTGAGCCGCTCGACGCGGTCCGGCCAGTAGCCGGCGACGCCGGCGCGGACCTCGTCGAACCCGGTGGTGCGGGCCGCGACGTAGTCGGAGTCGACCAGACCCTCGGCGATCGCGATGTGCAGCAGTCCGTTGGCCAGCGCGAGGTCGGTGCCGGGCAGGGGCTGCAGGTGCAGCGCGGCGTTGCGGGCGGTGGCCGTGCGCCGGGGGTCGACGACGACGTGCTCGGCGCCGCGCTCGCGGCCGGCGTCGAGGTACTGCATCGCCGGGGGCATGGTGTCGGCCGGGTTGCTGCCGACGAGGACGACGACGTCGGCCTCGGCGATGTCGGCGAGCGGGAACGGCATGCCGCGGTCGATGCCGAAGGCGCGGTTGGCCGCGCCCGCGGCCGAGGACATGCAGAAGCGGCCGTTGTAGTCGATCGCGGAGGTGCGCAGCGCGACGCGGGCGAACTTGCCGAACTGGTAGGCCTGCTCGTTGGTCAGCGACCCGCCGCCGAAGCAGCCGACGGCGTCGCGGCCGTACGTCCGCTGCGTGCGGCGCACCGCGCCGACCACCCGGTCCAGCGCGGTCTCCCAGCTCGCCTCGACCAGCGGGCTGGTGCGGTCGCCCGGGGTGGCCCGCACCAGCGGCCGCAGCAGCCGCTCGGGGTGGTCGAGCAGCTCCACGGACGACCAGCCCTTGGCGCACAGCCCGCCGCGGTTGGTCGGGAAGTCCAGCGGCACCACGGTGGCCGGCCGGGCGCCGGCGGTGACCCGCATGCCGCACTGCAGCGAGCAGTAGGGGCAGTGGGTGTCCGTCGTCCGCTGCACGCCGGCCGGGGAGGCGGCGGCGTCGGGTGCGGGAGCGGTCACGGGGACGAGGGTGCGCAGCGCTCGTTTCCCGGCGTCGACCCCGGCGTCAACGATGGGTTCCGAGGACCTCACAACCGGGCACTCCCTCCGGTGCGGCGCGCACGACCGGGCAGGATGGGAGTCGACGAGCCGCCGACGGGGGACGAGGAGGTGCCGTGGCGACAGCCGCCGATCCCGACGACCCCTGCGCGGAGGGGACCGGGGAACCGGACCCCGACTCCCCCGAGGGCCGCGGCGCGGTGGCCTTCGTGCTGCCCGCCGGGCCGCCCGACACCGGCCGTACGCCGCTGGACCGCCGGCGGATCCTCGGCGCGGCGATCCAGTTCATCGACGCCAACGGGCTCAGCGCGCTCACCATGCGGCGGCTCGGTGCCTCGCTGGGCGTCGAGGCGATGGCCCTGTACCGGTACGTGCCGGGCCGCGAGCAGCTGCTGGACGGCGTCGTGGAGAGCGTGATCGACGAGCTCTACGGCGACCCCGACGTCCACCTCGAGGCGGCGCACGGCTGGCAGGACTACCTGCAGCGCCTGGCGCACGGGGTGCGGCGCATCGCCCTGGCCCACCCCGAGGTGTTCCCCCTGGTCGCGACCCGGCCGCCGGCCGCGCCCTGGGTCCGCCCGCCGCTGCGCAGCCTGCGCTGGGTCGAGTCGTTCCTGACCGCGATGACCAGCAGCGGGTTCTCCGAGGACTCCGCGGTGGCCGCCTACCGCGCCTACAGCAGCTTCCTGCTCGGCCACCTGCTGCTGGAGGTCTCGCAGAAGGGCGTGCCGATCAACGCCCAGGACGCCGGCGAGTCCACCCCCGCGGCGGCCGAAGCCGACCTCAGCGAGTACCCCACGGTCGTGCGGCTGCAGGAGCTGCTGTCGATGGACGAGTCCGCCGCGGAGTTCGAGGAGGCCCTGGAAAACCTGCTCGGCCGGCTGGAGCACGTCCGCCGCGAGGGCCGCAGTCCGCGTGATCCCGAGAGCTTTACCTGACGGCCACCTGATCGCTCCAACCAGCGCGTTTACATCGTAAACGGGGTGGGCACGACTGGATCAGCGCCTCACCCGGTGTACCCGGCCCGGGGGGCTCCACACCCAGTCCCACACTCGCGAGGAGCAGCATGATCACCGAGCAGCACATCAGCACCATCATCGGCAGCACGGCCGTCGGCCCCGAGGGCAAGCTCGGCACCGTCGGCGAGGTCTACCTCGACGACGAGACCGGTCGTCCGGAGTGGGCCACCGTCCGCACCGGCCTGTTCGGCACCAAGGAGGCCTTCGTGCCCCTGGCCGACGCGACGATGTCCGGCGACGAGCTCCGCCTGCCCTACGACAAGGACAAGGTCAAGAACTCGCCGCACCACGACGTCGAGGGCCACCTCTCCCCGGCCGAGGAGGCGGACCTGTACCGCTACTACGGCCTCGGCGGCGGCCAGGCGGTCGCCGACACCGTCGGCACGGCGCGCGGCCCGGAGCTGGCCGAGACCCGCACCGACACGACCAACGTGCACGGCACCGTCGGCCACGACACCTCCGGCCCGACGACCGACAACGCCATGACCCGCTCCGAGGAGCGGCTCACCGTCGGCACCCAGCGCGTGGAGAGCGGCGTCGCCCGGCTCCGCAAGTACGTCGTCACGGAGAACGTCACCGAGACCGTCCCGGTCTCGCACGAGGAGATCCGCGTCGAGCGCGAGCCGATCACCGACGCCACCATCGGCAACGCCCTCGACGGCCCGGCCATCTCCGAGGAGGAGCACGAGGTCGTCCTGCACGCCGAGCGCCCCGTCGTCGCCAAGGAGGCCGTGCCGGTCGAGCGCGTCCGCCTGGACAAGACCACGGTCACCGACCAGGAGACGGTCACCGACACCGTCCGCAAGGAGCAGATCGAGTTCGACGGCGACGACACCACCCGTCGCACGACCCGCTGACCTCCACCTCCTCCTCACGAGCCGGGCGGGACCCCTCGCGGTCCCGCCCGGCTCCGCCTCGTCTGGAGCACCCATGAGCCACAGCACCGCACCCGGGTCCGGGGCGTCCGCGGGCGCCCGCGCCACCCGGGGGACCGCCCGCGACGCGGTCGACCGCCAGCACGACCGCTTCGGCGGGATCAAGTGGGGCGCCGCCTTCTTCGGCTGGCTCTCGGCCAACGGCCTCGCCGTCATCCTCATCGCGCTGCTGTCCGCGGGCGGGCTCGCCATCGGGCTGACCCAGGGGCTGGACTCGGCCGACGAGGCCCTGGACGAGGCGACCACCATCGGCCTGGCCGGGGGCATCGCCCTGGTCGTCGTGCTCTTCCTGGCCTACCTCGCCGGCGGCTACGTGGCCGGGCGGATGTCCCGGTTCGACGGCATCCGCCAGGGCGTCGCCGTCTGGCTGATCGGCCTGCTCGTCGTCGCCGCGCTCGCCATCGCGGGCCTGGTGTTCGGGTCGGAGTACAACGTGCTCCAGCGGCTGGACCTGCCCCGCATCCCGATCGACGAGGGCACCGGCACCACCGGCGGCATCATCGCCCTGGTCGCCGTCCTGCTGGCCACCCTGATCGGCGCGATCCTGGGCGGCAAGCTGGGGACGCGGTACCACCGCAAGGTCGACCGCGCCGGCTTCGACGCGATCTGAGCACCGACCCCTCGACGCCCCGACCGGCCCCGCGCCGGCCGGGGCGTCGTGGTCTGATGCCACGGTGAGCGACGTCCCCACGGTCGTGCAGGTGGGTGCGCCCTCGGTGCGCCGCGCCGAGCAGCGCGACGTCCCCCGCATCGCCGCCACCCTGACCGTCGCGCTCGCCGACTCCCGGTGGACCCGCTGGGCGCTGCCCGAGGACGGGCGCATCCAGCGGCTGACCCGCTGGCACGAGCTCGCCGCCGGCCACCGGGGCGTCAGCACCGGCACCGCCTGGGTGACCGAGGACGTCACGGCCGTCGCCACCTGGCACGCCCCGCCCGGCGCCCCCGGGACGACGCCCCTGCCCGCGGACGTGCGGGCCGCCCTGGACCGCGAGCTGCCGGTGCTCTCCGGGTCGCACGCCGCGCAGGTGGCTGCCACCCGCGCCCTCGTCGACGCCGCCCGGCCGGCCGAGCCGCACTGGTGGCTCGACCAGCTGGGTACCCGGCCCTCCGCCCGCCGCAAGGGGCTCGGCCGCGCCGTCCTCGGCCCCGCCCTGGCCCGCTGCGACGCCGACGGCGTCCCGGCCGCCACCTCGGTCTACACGTGGGCCGGCGTCCGGTTCCTGCGCGGCTCCGGCTTCGAGGTGAGCGCCTCCCTGCACACGGCCGACGACGAGCTGCCGGTGTGGGTGCTGGTGCGCCCGCCGTCGGCCGCGGCGGATCCGTCCGCGCCGGGTGTCGATCCGGGCTGAGCCCGTTCGTACAGGGGGTGAGCGGGCGGAGCAGCCGCCCGCCGGACACCGGGAGACGACGATGGCGCAGTACCTGCTCAACCTGATCCAGCCCGACGGGGACGCCCCGCCGCCGCCGGAGTTCCTCGAGCCGATCATGCGCGACATCGCCGCGCTGAACGAGGAGATGCGCGCGGCCGGGGTCTGGGTGTTCGCCGCCGGCCTCCACCCGGCCTCCTCCGCCACGGTCCTCACCCCGTCCGGGCACGACGTCCTGGTCACCGACGGGCCGTTCGTGGAGGCCAAGGAGCACATCGGCGGTTTCACGCTCATCGACGCGCCCGACCTCGACGCCGCCCTGGAGTGGGGCCGGAAGCTCGCCCGCGCCAGCACGCTGCCCATCGAGGTGCGGCCGGTGGCCGACGGCGGGGAGTGACGGGCCGGCGCCGCATGACCTCGATCGAGGCGGTCTTCCGCGAGGCGTACGGCCGTGCGGTGGCCGTCCTGACCCGCCTCCTCGGCGACATCGACGCCGCCGAGGAGGCGGTCCAGGACGCGTTCCTCACCGCCGTGCAGCGCTGGCCGGTGGACGGCGTGCCGCCCAGCCCCGCGGGCTGGATCGTCACCACGGCCCGCAACCGGGCCGTCGACCGGATGCGGCGGGAGTCCACGCGCACCGAGCGGTACGTCCGGGCCGCCACCGAGGCCGCGCTGCTCGACGGGCCCGGCGAGCCGACCGAGGAGGAGGGCATCGTGCGCGACGACCGCCTCCGCATGCTGTTCACCTGCTGCCACCCGGCGCTGGCCCCCGCCGCCCGGGTGGCCCTGACCCTCCGCCTGGTCGGCGGCCTGACCACCGCCGAGATCGCGCGCGCCTTCCTGATGCCGGAGACGACGATGGCCCAGCGGCTCGTCCGGGCCAAGGGCAAGATCCGCGACGCCCGCATCCCCTACCGGGTGCCCACCGGGGCCGACCTGCCCGACCGGCTCGCGGGCGTGCTGGCGGTCGTCTACCTCGTCTTCACCGAGGGCCACACCGCCAGCGCCGGCGACGAGCTGGTCCGCACAGACCTGTGTGCCGAGGCGATCCGCCTGGGGCGCGAGCTGGTCGAGCTCATGCCCGACGAGCCGGAGGCGCTCGGGCTGCTGGCACTCATGCTGCTCACCGAGGCGCGGCGCACGGCACGGGTCTCCCCCACCGGCGAGCTGGTCCCGCTGCCCGACCAGGACCGCTCGCGGTGGGACACCGCGCTCGTCGCGGAGGGCCAGGACCTGGTCCGCCGCTGCCTGCGTCGCGGTGCGCCGGGGCCGTACCAGGTGCAGGCGGCGATCCAGGCGGTGCACAGCGACGCCGCCACGGCCGCGGACACCGACTGGCGGCAGGTCGTCGTCCTCTACGACCACCTGACGGCGCTGGCGCCGTCGCCGGTCGTCGCGCTCAACCGGGCGGTCGCGGTGGCCGAGGTCGACGGTCCCGCTGCGGGGCTCGCCGCACTGGCCGGCGTCGAGCTGCCGCGCTCGCACCTGCTCCCCGCCGTCCGCGCCGACCTGCTGCGCCGGCTGGGCCGCACCGCCGAGGCGGTCGAGGCCTACGACGCGGCGCTCGCCCTGGCCGGTACCACCGCCGAGCGCACGTTCCTCCGGCGCCGCCGCGATGAGTCGGCGGCACCGGACCGGTCGGAAGGGACATGAGCAGCCCCTCCCCCCTCGACGTCACGTCCACCGCGCCCCTCGAGGAGGACGGCGCGTTCCCCACCTCCTCGACCGTGCCGGACCCGGCCGGGCTGCTGGGCACCCGCCGCGCGGTGGAGGTCACCGTGCAGCTGCAGCAGCGGCTGAGCTGACCGGCGGTGGACCTCTTCGCGGGCCTCCCCGTGCGCGATCGGGCCGCGTCGATCGCCTGGTACTCGCAGCTGCTGGGGGCCGGGCCGTCCTTCCTGCCGAACGACACCGAGGCGGTCTGGGACGTCACCGAGCACGGGTACCTCTACGTCGACGTCCGGCCGGAGCAGGCGGGCTCGGGGATGGTCACGCTGTTCGTCGACGACTACGAGGAGCGGTTGGCGGCCGTCGCCGGGCGGGGACTCGAGCCGGCCGTGCGCGAGGTGTACGGCAACGGCGTCCGGCACGCGACGTTCCGCGACCCGGACGGCAACGAGGTGTCCTTCGGCGGCCCGTCCGCCGGTCCCGTCGACCGGCCCTGACCCGGCGGCGTGGTTTGCTCGCCGCCGAGCAGCTGCCGCCGGACCGCCGGTACCCGGCCGCTGCGACCGACGCGGAGGAGGACGGCGTGACAGCGACGGGCGCCGACAGCGAGCGGTGGGTGCCCGGCAGGGAGTCCGGGCTCCGCCTCCCCGCCGACGCCCGGGCCCTGCTCGCCGGGGGCACGGACTTCCTCACCGAGGCCTTCCGGGCCTCCGGTGCCCTGGCCGCGGACGAGGGCGTGCGCCGCATCGTCGACCGGGCGGAGTTCCAGGGCGGCGGCACCGGCAGGAAGCTGCTGCTGACGGTGGCCTACGACGAGCCGGGACGGGGCCTGCCCGAGGAGCTGTTCGTCAAGTTCTCCCGCGACTTCGACGACGAGCTGCGCGACAGTGGCCGGTACCAGATGGTCTCCGAGGTCGACGTCGCGATCCTGTCCCGCTCGCCGGGCTTCCCCGTGCCGGTACCGGCCGTGCTCTTCGCCGACGTCGACCCGGTGTCCTGCACCGGGCTCATCGTCTCCGAGCGCATCCCCTTCGGGCGCGACGGCGTGGAGCCCCACCACCCCAAGTGCATGGACCACGCCGTCCCCGACCAGGTGGGTCACTACGAGGCCATCCTGCGGGGCCTGGCGAGGCTGTCGGGAGCCCACCGCGCCGGCCGGCTGTCGCCGGAGTTCGACCGGCGGTTCCCCTCCAAGCGAGCGGGGGCCGCGGCCCCGCTCGGGCGGCAGGTGCCGGAGGCGAAGGTCGTGCAGTGGGCGACCCGGCTGCTCGACTTCGTCGACCGCCACCCCCGGCTGTTCCCCGACCACGTGCGGACCGCGTCGCTCCGGGCGCAGGTCCTCCGCGACGTCCCGGACGTGCTCGCCGCGCGGGAGCGGATCACCGAGGTGCTCCAGGGGAACCCGGACCTCGTCGCCTTCGCGCACTGGAACGCCAACATCGACAACTGCTGGTTCCGGACCGGGCCCGACGGCCGCCTGGAGGCCGGGTTCCTGGACTGGGCCAACGCCGGGCAGCTCAGCGTGGCCCAGTCCGTCACCGGGGCCCTCAGCGGGGCCGAGCCGTTCGTCTGGGACGAGCACCTCGACCCCCTGCTGACCGTCTTCATCGACGAGTACGCGGCCGGCGGCGGCCCGCTGCTCGACCTGGACGAGCTCCGGCTCCACGTCCTGCTGATCGCCGCGTCCGGGCTGCCCCACTCGATGGGCGCGCCGATCGCCCTCGCGCGCGAGATCGAGGACCTCGACGCCCTGGAGAGCCACCGGGACGACCGCCTCACCCGGCACGAGAACGCCCGCATCCAGCTGCACCAGGCGACGCGGCTGCTCCACCTGTGGCAGACCCGGCAGCTGGGAGACCTGGTCCGCGCGCTCTGAGCCGGGGCGCGTCAGTCCCAGGAGCCGCGCCGGCGCTTGAGCTCGCCGCGCTGCTTCTTGGCCTGGATCCTGCGCTCCTGCGAGCCCCGGGTCGGCTTCGTGCGCCGCCGGGCCGGCGGTGGCGGGGCGAGCGCGGCGCGCAGGACGGCGGCCAGGCGCTCCCGCGCCGCCTGCCGGTTGCGCAGCTGCTGGCGGTGCTCGGAGGCGACCACCGTGAGGACGCCGTCGACGAGCCGCCCGCCCAGCCGCTCGGTCAGCCGCGCGCGCTGCGCGTCGGTCAGACCGGGCACCTCGAGCGGGGCCAGCGAGAGCTCGACGCGCGAGTCGGCGGTGTTGACGCCCTGCCCGCCGGGGCCGGACGAGCGGGAGAACCGCCACCGCAGCTCACCGGCGGGGACGACGACGGAGCCGGCGACCGGGAGGTCACCGGAGGCGTCGTCGGAGGCGGGCACCCGGACAGTCTGCGGGCGGCCGCAACCGGGTTCCCCCTCAGGCCGCCGCCGGCACCGGGTCGGCCCCGCCGCGGGCTCCCGGGCGGCAGCGGACCAGGCGGCGCAGGGTGAGCCACGTGCCGCGGCCCGCGCCGTGGGACTCCAGCGCCTCGACGGCGTAGGCGGAGCAGGTCGGCGTGAACCGGCAGCACGGCGCCCGCCGCGGGCTGACCTCCCGCTGGTACACGCGGACGGCGGCGACCAGCTTCTCGGCCACCCGCGTGCCGCGGGGGCCGGTGCCGGCGGAGTGCACGTGCCGGGCCGTGGTCGGGGCGAGGTAGACCATCTCCATGCCGCAGCCGATGGCGTTGGCCAGACAGCAGCCGGTGTTCAGGAACAGCAGGTCGCGCAGGCAGGAGTCGTTGTCCCGGCCGCGGCGGTACCCGTAGCCGGACGGCGGGCCGTAGCCACGCCCGTAGCCGCCGTAGCCGCGCGGGGGTCCGTACCCGCGGCCCCAGCCGGGCCCGTACCCGCCCCGCCGTCGCCGGCCGCCCCCACTGCTCCAGATGAAGACCATGGCCCGATCCTCCGGTCCGCGCGGGTGGCGCGCAGCGCGGAGGATGGTCGCCGTGCCCGCACCGACGCTCGCCGCCGCCCTCGCCGCCGGGCCGGTCGTGCTCGACGGCGGGCTGTCAACCGAGCTGGAGGCCCGCGGGCACGACGTCTCCTCGGCGCTGTGGTCCGCGCGCCTGCTGCGCGACGACCCGGCCGCGATCGTCGCGGCGCACGCCGCGTTTGCCGCGGCCGGGGCGCAGGTGGCGACGACGGCGAGCTACCAGGCGACCGTGCAGGGCTTCGCCGCGATGGGGGTGGACGCGGGACAGGCACGGTCCCTCGTCCGGCGGTCGGTGGACCTCGCCCGGGAGGGCGCCCCCGGCAGCTGGGTCGCCGGTTCGATCGGCCCGTACGGGGCGATGCTGGCCGACGGCTCGGAGTACACCGGCGCCTACGTCGGCGACGTCGGCATCCGCCGGCTGCGGGCCTTCCACCGCCCGCGCATGGAGCTCCTCGCGTCCGCGGGAGCCGACGTGCTCGCCTGCGAGACGGTGCCGGCGGCCGCGGAGGCGGGCGCGCTGGCGGCGGAGGCCGCCACCCTCGGTGTGCCGATCTGGCTGTCCCTGACGACGGTGCTCGACGCGGACGGCGTCCCCCGGACCCGCCGCGGCGAGCCGGTGGCGGACGTGTTCGCCCTGCTGGCCGACGTCCCGGAGGTGATCGCCGTCGGGGTGAACTGCACCGCGCCGTCGGCCGTCGCACCGTCCCTGGCCGCCGCGGCCGGGAGCGGGAAGCCGCTGGTCGCCTACCCGAACAGCGGGGAGGGCTGGGACGCGGCGAACCGGCGCTGGACGGGCACGGGCGCCGTCGACCCGGCCGCCGTCACGGGGTGGGTGGCCGCGGGGGCGCGGCTGGTGGGCGGCTGCTGCCGGGTGGGCCCGTCGGCGATCCGGACGATCGCCGACGGGCTCCGCGGCTAGAGGATGGGGTTGCCGCCGGTCACCGCGACGCGCGCGCCGGAGACGTAGGACGCCTCGTCGCTGGCCAGCAGCACGTACACCGGGGCGAGCTCGGCCGGCTGTGCGGCGCGGCCCATGGGCACCTGCTCACCGAAGCTGCCGACCTTCTCCGGGGGCATCGTCGAGGGGATCAGCGGCGTCCACACCGGGCCGGGGGCGACGCTGTTGGCCCGGATGCCCTTGTCGGCGTACATCTGCGCGAGGCTCGCGGTGAAGTTGGCGATGCCGGCCTTGGTCATGGCGTAGGGCGCGAGGCTGGGGCTCGGCATGTCGGAGTTGACCGACGAGGAGTTGATGATCGACCCGCCCGGGGGCATGTGCGGTATCGCGTCCTTGCACAGGACGAACATCGCGGTGAGGTTCGTGGCGAGGGTGTGGTCCCACTCCTCGTCCGGGACCTCCTCGAGGGTGTCGTGGGACATCTGGAACGCGGCGTTGTTCACCAGGACGTCGACCTTGCCGAAGGCCTCCACGGCCTTGGGGATGATCGTCTTGGCGTGCGCCCGGTCCGACAGGTCGCCGGGCACCAGCACGCACTTCCGGCCGGCCTGCTCGACGTACTTCGCGGTGTCCTGCGCGTCCTCGTGCTCGGAGAGGTAGGAGATGAGGACGTCGGCGCCCTCGCGGGCGAAGGCGATGGCCACGGCGCGGCCGATGCCGCTGTCGCCCCCGGTGATGACGGCGGCCTTGCCGGTCAGCTTCCCGGAGCCGCTGTAGCTCTCCTCGCCGTGGTCGGGCTTCGGGTCCATCTCGCCGAGCGTGCCGGGCGGGGTCTGCTGCTGCTCGGGCTGCGACTCGGGGCGGGGTGACGACACGTGTTCCTCCTGCGGGGCGTACGGGTGCGGCGCGGGGTGCTGCTCCCCCACTGCCTCGCCCCGCCTACCCGGCCCGGACAGCACGGAACCGGCCGGGCTCGTGCCCGACCGGTTCCCGTGAGTGCGTGCTGCGGTCAGGCCGCGCGCGCCACCTGGTGCTGCGTCATCGTGGGCAGTTCCCAGCGCATCTCCATGTGCCGGCGCCCCGTCTTGTCGACCACGGGCACCCACCTGACCAGCGGTCGTTCCTCGACCCTCATCGTCGTGCCACCTTTCGTTCACCTGTTGTTCACTTTCTGACCTTACTCGGTTCACCTCACACCTCCCCGGAGATCTCGTGATCGTTTCGTTACGGGAGCGGCCGGACGGGCGCCTGCGCGGGAAGGGACGGCGCGTCGGGCACGCTGTCGGTCACGATGACCGCCACCTCCTCCTCCGGTAGCACCGCCACCCCCCTGCTGGACGACCCCGCCGACCTCGCGTCGCTGCGGGCGCGGGGCGCCGACCCCGACGAGCTGTTCACCGCCTTCGCCGCGTGGGCCGAGGCGGGCGGGACGACGCTCTACCCGGCGCAGGAGGAGGCGCTGATCGAGCTGCTCGGCGGCGCGAACGTCGTCCTCGCGACCCCGACCGGCTCGGGCAAGTCACTGGTGGCCACCGGCGCGCAGTACGCCGCGCTCGCGGCCGGGCGGCGCAGCTACTACACCGCGCCGATCAAGGCGCTGGTCAGCGAGAAGTTCTTCGCGCTGTGCGGGGTGTTCGGCGCGGCCAACGTCGGCATGCTGACCGGCGACGCGGCGGTGAACCGGGACGCGCCGATCATCGCCTGCACCGCCGAGATCCTCGCCAACATCGCCCTGCGCGAGGGGGCCGACGCCGACGTCGGCCTGGTCGTGATGGACGAGTTCCACTTCTACGGCGACCCCGACCGCGGCTGGGCCTGGCAGGTGCCGCTGCTGGAGCTGACGGGTGCGCAGTTCTTGCTGATGAGCGCCACGCTCGGCGACACCGCCGACCTGCGCGCCGACATCTCCCGCCGCACCGGCCGGCCCACCGCCCTGGTCGCGAGCGCCCAGCGCCCGGTCCCGCTGCACCACTACTACGCGACGACACCCATGCACGAGACGATCCAGGAGCTGCTGGACACCCGGCAGGCGCCGGTCTACGTCGTCCACTTCACCCAGGCCTCGGCGCTGGAGCGCGCGCAGGCGCTGATGAGCGTCAACGTCTCCACCAGGGAGGAGAAGGCCGCGATCGCCGACATGATGGGCGGCTTCCGGTTCACCTCCGCCTTCGGGACCACGCTCTCGCGGCTGGTCCGCCACGGCATCGGCGTCCACCACGCCGGGATGCTGCCCAAGTACCGGCGGCTGGTGGAGCAGCTGGCCCAGGCCGGGCTGCTCAAGGTCATCTGCGGCACCGACACCCTCGGCGTCGGCATCAACGTGCCCATCCGCACCGTCGTGTTCTCCGCGCTGAGCAAGTACGACGGCACCCGGATGCGGCTGCTCAACGCCCGCGAGTTCCACCAGATCGCCGGCCGGGCCGGCCGGGCCGGCTACGACACGGCCGGCACCGTCGTCGTCCAGGCACCCGACCACGAGGTGGAGAACCTCAAGCAGTTCGCCAAGGTCTCCGACGACCCGAAGAAGCGCCGCAAGCTCGTGCGCAAGAAGGTGCCCGAGGGCATGGTCCCGTGGTCGGAGACGACCATGGAGCGCCTCATCGCCGCCGAGCCGGAGCCGCTGAGCAGCAACTTCCGGGTGACGACGGCGATGGTGCTCGACGTCGTGGACCGCCCGGGCGACCCGTTCGCCGCGATGCGCCGGCTGCTGACCGACAACCACGAGCCCCGCAAGCGGCAGCTGCGGCACATCCGCGAGGCCATCGGCATCGCCCGGTCGCTGCTGCAGGCCGGGGTGCTGGAGCGGCTGCCCGAGCCGGAGCCCGACGGACGGCGCTACGACCTCACGCTGGACCTGCCGGAGGACTTCGCGCTCAACCAGCCGTTGTCGACCTTCGCCCTGGCCGCGATCGAGCTGCTGGACGCCGAGAGCGACACCTATCCCCTCGACGTCGTCAGCGTCATCGAGGCCACCCTCGACGACCCGCGGCAGATCCTGGCCGCGCAGCTGAACAAGGCCAAGGGCGAGGCCGTGGCGCAGATGAAGGCCGAGGGCATCGAGTACGAGGAGCGGATGGAGCTGCTCGAGGAGATCAGCTACCCCAAGCCGCTGGAGGAGCTGCTCGGCCACGCCTTCGACGTCTACCGCCGCAGCAACCCGTGGGCCGCCGACGCCCACCTGTCGCCCAAGTCCGTCGTCCGCGACATGTGGGAGCGGGCGATGACCTTCCGGGAGCTGGTGAACACCTACGGGCTGACCCGGTCCGAGGGCGCGGTGCTGCGCTACCTCTCCGACGCGTTCAAGGCGCTGCGCTCCGGCGTGCCGGCAGCCGCGCGCACCGAGGAGGTCACCGACCTCGTCGAGTGGCTCGGCGAGCTGGTGCGGCAGGTGGACTCCTCGCTGCTGGACGAGTGGGAGGAGCTGACCGATCCCGATCGGCAGGGCCCAGCCGTTCCTGTTGCCGTGCCCGCCCGGCCGCGGCCGCTCACCGGCAACGAGCGGGCGTTCACCGCGATGGTGCGCAACGCGCTGTTCCACCGCGTGCAGCTGTGGGGACGGCGTCGCTGGTACGACCTGGGCGAGCTGGACTCCGGCTCAGGGTGGGACGCCGACCGCTGGGGCGAGGTCGTGCAGGCCTACTTCACCGAGCACTCCGAGCTGGGGACCGGCGCGGACGCCCGCGGCCCGGCCCTGCTCGTCTGGGACAAGGAGACGCCCGGCGTCTGGCGGGTGCGGCAGATCCTCGACGACCCGGCTGGCGACCACGACTGGGGCATCGACGCCGAGGTCGACCTGGCGGCGTCGGACGAGGAGGGCGCGCTGGTCCTCCGGGTCGTCGACGCGGGCAGAAGGGACGGCTCATGACCAAATCGACGACGAGTGACTCGAAACGCAGGCGTCGACTGTCCACTCGAGCCGCCGCTGGTCTAGATGTAGCGAGCGCTCTGCCCTGGCGATTTCGTCGATGGGTTAACCCAGTCGGCAGACCGCCTCTAACAGGGCTAAATAGATGGCTCCAACCTCGGGCGATCCTCATCTATTTCACGACAGCACTCGTGGTCTTCGTCGTCCTTGAGGCATGGGCTCCTGTCTTGTTTCCTAAGTACGCCCCGGATGCTGACGCCATAGGCATCATCTGGCAAGTGCACGCCTCTTTCACTGGTCTTGGAGTGGCTGGCCTGGCCTTGATGTTTCAGCTCGGCGCCGAGCCGGTCATGGCGGCCGAGTCGGCCAAACGCGTACTAACGACCGTAACGGCCTTCTCATCGATCTTGCTAGCTACAGTACTCTCGAACTTGCTGATTGGAGTACTCGCAACATATTTTCCGTCAGATTACTCGACAGCCGTCTCGCTCGTATTGGTTAGCCTACCGACGCTAAGCCTAGTGATGCTTGCATATTGGCGCTTGGTATGGCTCTTCAGCAGCCAGTATCACTTTGAGGACGAGTCACGTCACGCACTGCTGGAGCGATTAGCAGACACTTTCGAGGAAGCGGCCCGGCAGGCGGCATCGAATGATCGTATGGCTGCTGAGCTGTCAAAGATTCCGGGCGTTCAGCTGTCGCCCAGGCCTCCGGGTTCGGACGAGCAAGGATTCGTGACTGCGATCGGACCTCGCCAGGTTGTTGATATCTCAATACCGACAATTAGGCAGGCGGCGAGACTACTTTTGACTACCATGAGTCCGGTCGTTCTAAGTGCATCCAGCAGCGCGGCCCTGCAGAAGGCCCCCGAAGGAAAGCAGCCAGTACTCAGAGTGCGCTTTCTACCCGGAGAACGCGTCCCGTCGAGCGCCCCGGTCTTTTGCATCGGCCCCCAGCCAGCCGCAGACGCAACAACCAATAGGATTGCCGGCCTACTTGCCCAAGCGACGGAGACTTCAGCGTGGTGAACGCGGGGCGCAATTTTGAACGTGAAATGCAGGTGCTTAGAGCTAATGTGCTCGCCGCCTTTGAGTCGGGGCGCGTCGCAGACCTAGCGCGTGGCCTCAGCGTCTACGAGTCGGTGTATCAGCATCTGCTTTACCGAGGGGCGGACTGGCAAAGGGTCTCGTTCGGCCAGCCAGCCAGTCAGCCCCAGCTATCATGGCTCGTTCGCGATCTCGAATTATTCAGTCAAGCCTCGGCGCGCGCCGGAGTGGAAGCCCGCGACCAACTTCTGAGCTTCTTATTCTCCCTCGCCAATCAAGCTTATCGACGCAGCAACGTGGAAGCTGTGGGGGTCTTCCTGCGCCCCTTCAGCTCGGTTTGGCGGGGGGTAATCAACTCACCCACGGCCGAGCGGGCGGATGTTGAACACGTATTAGTGCTCATGCAGAACTTCGCAACATTCACAGTGGCGACGAGCACGGCAGATGAGAGCGACTCCTTAGCGGTCGCCGAAATCTGCTCGGAGATCTTTGCCGAGATGGCTCGCATCGCTATCGATGGATCACATTCCGCTGCTTTCGAGCGCGTCATCGGCTACCTCGCGGGCCTGCATCAGTATCCAAGAGCCCGATGGGAACATAGCGCAGCTCGGTTTAGGGACTCGTGCCTGTTGGCAGTACTTGCGTATATCCTGCTCCTCGCGGACAAGGAAGGACCCACTTCGGACGGAACATTGGCACTGCCCGTCCTGGCCGACACGCTTCTCTCGTCAGCCGAAGCGTCCATCTTGCAAAACTTGGCGATTGCGGATCTTCCATTGTCCACATCGCTCGCACAGGATCCTGCAGGGGGTCGGACATGGCGGCATTGGGAAACGCGGTTCGCCCTTCCGATGACCGCATATACGCTCAGATTCGATTCGTACATCGACCGCGCAGCCGCGAGGGTCGCTGCGGGCCATCGCTCCCACTGGCGGGTCAACACTTCAGAAAGCTATAGGTGGGCTCGTCGAGTCCTCACCTACGTGCCTTCCGACGCCCTAGACTTGAGGCTTGCACTGAACCGATCGATCGCAGCGTGGGAAGGGGACGAGCAGAAGCGCCTCGCGTCCGCGGCGCTCGAGCAATCGCGGGTTAGTGACTTTCGCGCGGCGTTGGCCGATCGCTTCAGTCACTCAATCAGACTCCTCGACAGTTTTCTGACGCAGGAAGCTCCTACAAGTAAGGTCGAATCTGACCGACAGCTACTCTTCATCAATTTCGCGGCACCGAAAGACTTTTTTGTCGAGACCGATGTCATTGCGCTTCCTCAGAGTTTGGCGGACGGGATGGTCCAAGCTCTCTTACGCGCCGAGGAGCGATGGCTCCTCGAAAAGGTAGTAGGCGAGCCGTCTATCGAAGCCACTCCTGCCGAATCCATCGAGCGAGCGACAGAATTTGTGACCGACTACTGGACTTCGGCCAATGAGCCGCTAATCGTAGTGTTCAACAGTGTGATCGTCCATCAGCGGCTTGAAGCGCATCTAGCGCAATCAAAGCCAAAGGGGTCCGTGCAACTGTTGTATACGGAGGAAGAGTCGGTCCGAGTGCTGGGCGTTGACCTCGTGACGAGCAGACGAGTACTGGCTGAGGCCGAGGAAAAGCCCGGACTTGAACGCATAGCTGACACCACGACGTCTGTCGGAATTTTCGACGAGGGCGGCTCCGACGACCGCGGACAGCCTGTGGTGCGAATCGAATCGGGAGAATGGCTCACGTGGCTGAGCGCTGCTTCGACGGAAGTACTCCTCCTCACGCTCCCTGATGAGTTAAACCTGTGGTGAAGTCGGCGTCATCGCCATGCTCGGATTCGCGCGTACATGCGGCAGATGGACAACGGTGGCGCTACGTGACGCCTCTATCCTTTAGCTATCCGACACAGCGGGTCCGACACCGCTTCGTGACACGGTGACGCAGTGAGCCCGTGGGAGATGGTCGCGGTCTCCGCGGCTGGGCTGGCGGCCGGTGGGATCAACGCCGTCGTCGGCTCGGGGACGCTCGTGACCTTCCCGGTGCTGCTGGCCGTCGGGCTGCCGCCGGTGACCGCGAGCGTGTCCAACAGCCTCGGGCTGGTGCCGGGCAACGTCGCCGGCGCGATCGGCTACCGCCGGGAACTGTCGGGGCAGCGCCGGCTGCTGATGCTGCTGATGCCGGCGTCGGTGCTGGGCGCGGTGACGGGGGCGTTCCTGCTCCTGCACCTCCCGGCCGAGGCGTTCGAGACGATCGTGCCGGTGCTGGTCGGCCTGGCCGTCGTCCTGGTGGCCACCCAGCCGCTCCTGCAGCGGACGATCGCCCGCCGCCGAGCCGCCGCCGGGGACACCGGTCCCGTGCGGATCGGGCCGGGCCGGCGGGCCGGGCTGCTCGCCGGGGCCTACGCGACGGGCACCTACGGCGGCTACTTCTCCGCCAGCCAGGGGATCCTGCAGATCGGCGTGTTCGGCCTGCTGCTGCCCGAGCCGCTGCAACGGCTGAACGCCATCAAGAACGTGCTGACCTCCGTGGTCAACGCGGTCGCGGCGCTGGCCTACATCCTGGTCGCCGGCGACCGGGTGGACTGGGCCGCGGCCGGGCTGGTCGCCGCCGGGTCGGTGGTCGGCGGCTACCTCGGCGGGAGGTTCGGCCGGCGGCTGCCGCCGACGGTCCTGCGGACGGCGATCGTGCTGCTGGGCTGCGTGGCGATCGTCGTGCTCCTGCGCCGATGAGCCCGCTGGAGTGGTGCCTCCTGGTGGTCGCGGGGGTCGGTGCCGGACTCACCGGGAGCATCGCGGGGCTGGCCTCGCTGATCAGCTACCCGGCGCTGCTCGCCACCGGGATCCCGCCGGTGACGGCCAACGTCACCAACACCGTGGCGCTGGTGATGACCAGCGTCGGCTCGGTCAGCGCCTCCGGACCGGAACTGCGCGGGCAGGGACGCCGGCTGCTCCCGCTGCTGGCCGCGGCACTGCTGGGCGGCGCCGCCGGGGCGGCGCTGCTGCTGTCGACGCCGGCCGACGCCTTCGAGCGGATCGTGCCGTTCCTCATCGCCGCGGCGTCCGCGGCAATCCTGGTGCAGCGCCCGCCGCGGGAGCTCGCCGCGGCCCACGCCGGCGCCGGTCGCGACCCTCGGTGGCTACCGCTCGCGGTCTTCGGCATCGGCATCTACGGCGGTTACTTCGGTGCTGCGGCCGGGGTGCTGCTCCTGGCCACGCTGCTGCTCGCGACCGGCGAGGGCGTGCCGCGCAGCAACGCGATGAAGAACGCCGTCCTCGGGGTGGCGAACTCCGTGGCGGCGGTCGGGTTCGTCGTCCTGGCCGACGTCGCCTGGTCGGCCGCCCTGCCGCTGGCGATCGGGCTGTTCGCCGGTGGCCTCATCGGCCCCCGGGTGGTGCGCCGCAGTCCGCCGGTGCTGCTGCGCCGGGTCATCGCCCTCGCCGGCCTCGCCCTCGCCGTCCACCTGGGCATCCAGGCGTTCGGGTGAGCGGCGTTCGGCTGGGTGTGGGTCGGCTGACTGGTGCCCGCCGCGCTCAGCGGCCAGGCTGTCCTGCGGCCGGTGCGCACGCCGGCCCGACGGAGAGGACGAGATGACGGCGACGGACGACCCGGGGCGACGGTTCCTCGAGGCGCTGCAGACACCGGTGCCCGACGAGCTCGCCGGCCTGGACATGCTGCCCACCCGGCTGGCCCGCGCGGCCGCCGCGGCCCTGCCCGTGGACGGCGCCGGCCTGAGCATCCACGAGGGCGCCGGCCTGCGGACGCCCGTGGGCGCGAGCGACCCCGACGCGGCGCTGGCCGAGCGGCTGCAGTTCACCCACGGCGACGGGCCCTGCCTGCGGGCGCACGACACCGGCGAGCGCATCGCCTTCGACCTGGAGGCCATCGCCCGCAACTGGCCGGAACTGCACGCCTCGCTCGTCGGCGAGACGCCCTTCTCCGCCGTGCTGTCGCTGCCGCTGGCCCCGCCGCTGGGCCCGACCGTGGTCATCGACCTCTACTCCACCGACCCGGTCCGGCTGACGCAGGTGCCCCGCGACGACGTCGAGACGGTCCTGCTGTGCATGACCGAGGAGCTCGTGCGGGCCAGCGACAGCCCCGAGGGCGGTCCGCGGTGGTGGGACGCCCCCGACGCCCGCCGGCGGGTCGCCGTCTGGCAGGCGACCGGG
Source organism: Blastococcus sp. CPCC 205250 (assembly GCF_019799925.1). GTDB lineage: Bacteria > Actinomycetota > Actinomycetes > Mycobacteriales > Geodermatophilaceae > Trujillonella. The sequence continues at coordinate 54,490 of NZ_JABGCG010000003.1, forward strand.
ATGCTCAGCGTGACGCTGGGGATGGACGTCGTCGCCGCGCTGGCGGTGCTGCGGGCCCACGCGTTCGCGACCGGCCAGGTGGTCGACGACGTCGCCGGCGAGCTCGTGGCCGGCCGCCTGGACCCCGCCTCGCTGCAGGCCTGAGCCCCCGGGCGCCGGGCCGGTGTTGACCGGCCCGGCGCTCAGCGCCCGACGTAGGCGGCGAGGAACAGCACGAAGGCGCTGGAGGCCAGCAGCAGCCGGGCCGGTGTGAGGCCGTTGAGCAGCCCGGCCGTCGCCTCCACCCACGCCGGCCGGACGGCGGCCTCGCGGGCACCGCGGCGCACGAGGCGCACCTCGTCGGCCAGCAGCGCCCCGGCCGCGCCGAGCATGGTCAGCCCGACGACGAGGAAGACCAGCGCCAGGCCCTCGCCGAAGGCGTCGGCGCGCCCGGCGAGGACGGCGACCACGAGCAGCCCGGCGAGCAGCCCGAGCAGCGCCCCGGCGGCCGGCGCCCAGGGACCCATCCGGGTGAGCGGGTCCCGCCGGCGGGCGCGGACGGTGGGCCGGGTGGTGACCGGCGTGGTCGGGAAGGTGCCCGTCGGCGGGAGGTCGGGGCCGTCCGGCGAGGGGTCACCGGTCAGCGCCCACGCGGCCACGGGGCCGTCGGCAGGGTCGCCGTCGGGCCGGCTCACGGCGGGCTCCTCCACGGTGGGGGCCTCTGCCATGGGGGCCTGTGCCGCGAGGGCCTGTGTCGTGGGCACGCCGGAGTCCGGGGCGCCGGACCCCGGCGACCCGACCGCGGTGGCACCGGCCGCCGTCGCACCGGCCGGACCGGGCGCCTCGACCGGATCGGCCTGGTCCGCGACGCCCTCGGCGGGGCGCGGCTGAGGAGCCTGCGCCGTACGGCCCATCGGACCGAAGTACGGCGGGATGGGGCCGGTCTCGTTGCGGGGGCCGGCCGGGACGGGGGGTGCGCTGGACTCGGACATCGCCGGGGACGCTAGGCCCGGCCGCCGACGGTCCCGGGATCTGCGCCCCGTGTGTCGACATCTCGCCGTGTCGCCACCTCACCGTGTCGGCCAGGTGACAGATCGCGAAAAGGACCCCTCTGCCCCCCACCACTCGCGAGCTCGCGTCGGGACCCTGCAGAGGGGCCGGAGAGCATCCAGGTTCAGAGCAGGCGGCGGCTGTCGGCTGCGACGACCCGCAGCCAGCGGTAGCCGTAGCCGTCGAGGGTCAGCTCCACCGCGCCGTCGTCGGCGATCGCCGTCGTCTGGGTCACCAGGAGGTCCTCCAGGCGGTGCGTGGCGTCGCAGCCGGACAGCACCAGCGGGACCGTCCGCGGCTCGGGCGCGAGGTTGTGCACCGCGATCAGTGCGCCGTCGTCCCAGGTGGACAGGCTCGCCAGCACCTCGGGGTGCGGCTGGCCGAGGACCTCGTAGGTGCCCCAGCCCAGCTCCGGGGACTCGCGGTAGCGGCGGATCAGCAGCCGCATGAACGACAGCAGCGAGTCCGGGTCGCGGCGCTGGTCGGCGACGTTGACGAACTCGGGGCCGAACCCGCCCTCGACGACCGGGCCCGGGAGCCGGGACGGGGCGGCGGGCGAGAAGCCGCCGTTGCGGCCCGACGTCCACTGCATGGGCGTGCGCACGGCGAGGCGGCCCTCGGCGGCCAGGTTCTCGCCCATGCCGATCTCCTCGCCGTAGAAGAGCACCGGCGTACCGGGCAGCGAGAACATGAGGCTGTAGACCATCCGGATCCGGCGCGGGTCGCCGCCGAGCATCGGGGGCAGGCGGCGGGTCAGGCCCCGGCCGTACACCTGCATGCGCTCCTCGGGGCCGAAGGCGGCGAAGACCTCCTGGCGCTCGTCCTCGCCGAGCTTGTCGAGGGTGAGCTCGTCGTGGTTGCGGACGAACATCCCCCACTGGTTGTCCGGGGAGACCTGCGGCCGTGCGGTCAGCGCGTCGACCAGCGGCGCGGCGTCGCAGCGGGCCAGCGACAGGTACATCGCCTGCATCGCGATGAAGTCGAACTGCATCGTCAGCTCGTCGCCGTCGACCCCGCCGAAGAACTGCTGCTGCTGGTCGTGCGGCAGGTTCACCTCACCGAGCAGGACGGCGGCCTCGGCGCGGCGGGCGATGAGCGCACGCAGGGCCCGGAGGTACTGGTGCGGGTCCTGGAACTGCTCGACCTCCTGCTCGTCGATCCCGGCGGTCTCCAGCAGGAAGGGGACGGCGTCCACGCGGAACCCGTCGAGACCCAGCTGCAGCCAGAATCCGATGACCTTGGCGATCTCGTCGCGGACCCGGGGGTTGGCCACGTTGAGGTCGGGCTGCTCCTTGTAGAACTTGTGCAGGTACCACTCCCCCGTCTTCTCCTCGAACTGCCAGATGCCGTCCTCCTGGTCGGGGAAGACGACCTCGGCCTTCGTGTCCGGCGGCGGGTCGGCGCGCCAGACGTAGAAGTCTCGGTACGGCGAGTCCTTCGAGGCGCGGGCCGAGCGGAACCAGGGGTGCTTGGCCGAGGTGTGGTTGACCACCAGGTCGGCGATCACCCGCATGCCGCGGTCCTTGGCGGTGCGGATCACCTCGACGAGGTCCCCGTGGGTGCCCAGCCGCGGGTCGACGCCGTAGAAGTCGGTGATGTCGTAGCCGTCGTCGCGCTCGGCGGTGGGATAGAAGGGCATCAGCCACAGGCACGTGACGCCGAGGTCGGCGAGGTGGTCGATCCGCTGGGCGAGGCCGGCGAAGTCACCGCAGCCGTCGCCGTTCCAGTCCATGTAGGTCTCGACGTCGAGGCAGTAGACGACGGCCGTCTTCCACCAGAGGTCGGACGTGTCGGTGATGCGCATGCTGGGGGGCTCCCTCTGCTCGGGCGTCGTCCGACCCTGGCGGGGAACCGGCGGGTCCGCCAGCCGGTCACGCGTGCCAGTCGATGTCGACCCCGCCGTACTCGCACAGGTCGGCGGCGTACTGCAGGGAGTTGAGATGGGGCTCCGGGTCGAGCTGCCCGGACACGATGGCCCGCCGCGCGTCGGCGTCCAGGGCGACGAGGCGCTCCAGCGGCAGGACCAGGTCGGGGTGCTCGGCGACCTCGAGGTAGGGCTGCGCCCGGTCGGCGAGGGTGGCCAGCGGGCGCTGGCCGTCGGGGTCGTCGTAGACCGAGCCGGTGTCCTGCACCGCGGTCAGGAACTCGACCACCCGGTCCTCCCCGGCCACGAACTCCTCGCACGTCTCGACGTCGCCGGGCGTGAGCTCCACCGACTCCTCGTACTCCTCAGCGGTCGACGGTGACCGGCTCGCCGACGAGGAGGACGCGGCGACGGCGACGTCGTCGTCCGTGCCGCAGGCGGTCAGGGTCAGGAGCAGCAGGACGGTCGCGAGGAGGGATCGGCGCACGGCGCCAGAGGGTGCGGCACGGGGTCGGGGGCGTCCAGGGGGCGGCGCGCGGGCGTCCGCTGCGACCGCCCCCCGGCGCCCTCAGGCCATCGAGGACTGCAGCGGCTCCTGCCGCGGCCGCCAGGGGCCGTCGGGGCCGGCCGGGTCGATCGCCTGGGCCGGGGCCGGCGCGGTGACGCCGAGCTGCGGCAGCACGTTCTCGCCGAAGGCGTCGAGGAACGCCGTCTGCTCCTTGCCGACGTGGTGCAGGTAGACCTCCTCGAAGCCGAGTTCGACGTACTCGGCGATCCAGGCCGCGTGCTGGGCGAGGTCGGCGGACACCCGGACGGCCTCGGTCACGCCCTGCGGTGTCACGTGGGCGCTGGCCTGCTCGAACGCCTCGGGGCTGTCGAGGTCCCAGCACAGCGGCGGCGGGAAGACGTTGCTGCGCCACTGGTCGTGGGCCAGCGCCAGAGCGCGGTCCGGGTCGGGGTCCCAGCTGACGTGCACCTGGAGGACGAGCTTGCCGCGGCCTCCGGCGTCCCGGTAGGCGGCGACCATCTCGCGCAGCTTGTCGTGCGGCTGGTTGATGGTGACCAGCCCGTCGGCCCAGTCGGCGCCGCGGCGGGCGGTCTCGACGCTGACCGCCGGGGCGATCAGGGCCGGCTGGGGGTCGGCGAGCGTGTAGACCTTCGCGCGGTCGACGCGGACGAGGCCGTCGTGGCTGACCTCCTCGCCGGCCAGCAGCGCGCGGATGACGTCGACGCACTCGCGCAGCCGGGCGTCGCGCAGCTCCTTGCGGGGCCAGACGTCGCCGGTGACGTGCTCGTTCATCGCCTCGCCGCTGCCCAGCGCCACCCAGAATCGGCCGGGGAACATCGCGCCGAGGGTGGCGATCGCCTGGGCGACGATCACCGGGTGGTAGCGCTGCCCCGGGGCGTTGACCGCGCCGAACGGCAGGTTCGTGGTCGCCATGGCCGCGCCCAGCCAGGACCAGGCGAAGCCGGACTCGCCCTGCCGCGGGTTCCACGGGGTGAGGTGGTCCGAGCACATGGCGGCGGTGAAGCCGACCTGCTCGGCGTGCTGCACCGCGGACAGCAGGTCGCGCGGGTGCACCTGCTCGTGCGAGTTGTGGAACCCGATGACGGTCATGCCGCCCTGCCTACCCGCGCCCCGGTGAGGCACTCCTGCGTCAGCGGCGCGTGATGTGCGCCCCGGGCGCCTCGCGGCGGCAGGACCCGCCGCCGGTGCACATCACTCCCCCGCGGGGACGGCGGGCGAGACTGGGCCGGTGCTGCCACCGCCCGGGACGCCGGGGACCGACCTGCCGGTCCGCTCCGCGCTGCCGGCGCTCGCCGAGGCGCTGTCGGCCCGGGGCGCCGCCGTGCTGGTGGCTCCGCCCGGGACGGGGAAGACCACGCTGGTCCCCCTCGCGCTGGCCGGCGACCTCCCCGGGCGCGTGCTCGTGGCCGAGCCACGGCGCGTGGCCGCTCGGGCCGCCGCCCACCGCATGGCCGCGCTGCTGGGCGAACCCGTGGGGGGACGGGTCGGCTACAGCGTCCGCGGCGGCAGCCGGCGCAGCGCCGCCACCCGGGTCGAGGTCGTCACCACCGGCCTGCTCGTCCGCCGCCTGCAGGCCGATCCGGAGCTGCCCGGGGTGGCCGCGGTGGTCCTGGACGAGTGCCACGAGCGGCACCTCGACACCGACCTCGCGCTGGCCTTCGCCCTCGACGTCCGCGCCGCACTGCGCCCGGAGCTGCCGCTGGTGGCGATGTCGGCGACCGCCCAGGCCGACCGGCTGGCCACCCTCCTCGGCGGGGAGGACGGTCCGGCTCCGGTCGTCGAGGCACGCGGTGCCCTGCACGACGTGGACGTGGTCTGGGCGCCCCCGGCCGGTCCGGTGGACCCGCCGCACGGCCTGCGGGTCGATCCCCGGCTGCTGGCGCACGTCGCGGCGACGGTCCGGCGGGCGCTGACCGAGCGGACCGGCGACGTCCTCGTGTTCCTGCCGGGCGCCGGCGAGATCGGCACGGTGGCCGGGCAGTTGAGCGGCGTCGACGCCGACGTCCTCCCGCTGCACGGCCGACTGCCGGCCGCCACCCAGGACGCCGCCCTGCGGGCCGGTCCCCGCCGCCGGGTCGTGCTGGCCACCGCGCTGGCGGAGAGCAGCCTGACCGTGCCCGGGGTGCGCGTCGTCGTCGACGCCGGGCTCGCCCGCGTGCCCCGTGCCGACCTGGCGCGCGGACTGGGGTCCCTGGTCACCGTGCGGGCGTCACGAGCAGCGGTCACCCAGCGCGCCGGCCGCGCCGGCCGGGAGGGCCCCGGTGCGGTCTACCGCTGCTGGACCGCCGCCGAGCACGACCGGCTGCCCGCGCACGACGAGCCGGAGGTGGCCGTCGCCGACCTCACCGCCTTCGTGCTGGAGCTCGCCTGCTGGGGCGCGCCCGGGGGCGAGGGCCTCGCCCTGCTCGACCGCCCGTCACCGGCCGCCTTGCTCGTGGCCGGGCAGACGCTGCAGGGCCTCGGCGCCGTGGGCGACGGGGGCCGGGCCACTCCCCGGGGACGCGCGCTGACCGCCGTCGGGGTGCACCCGCGGCTGGCCCGGGCGCTGCTCGACGGCGCTCCGCTGGTCGGTCGCCGCCGTGCGGCCGAGGTCGTCGCGCTGCTCTCCGCGGACCTCCCGTCCCGCGGCGACGACCTGGTCGCGACCTGGCGGGGCCTGCGGTCGGGAGCCGACCGCGGCGCCACCGCCCGGTGGGAGGAGGAGGTCGGCCGCCTCGAGCGCTCGGCGGACGACACGACCCCGCGCCGGCTGCCCGACGACACCGCGGCCGGTCTGGTGGTCGGCCTGGCCCACCCCGAGCGGCTGGCCCGCCTCCGCCCGGGCAGCACCACGACGTACCTGATGACCGCCGGCACGGGTGCCGAGCTGGCTCCCGGCACCGCGCTCACCGGGGCGTCGTGGCTGGCGATCGCCGTCGCCGACCGGTCCCCCGGGCGCCGGGACGCGCGGGTGCGGTCGGCCGTCGCGATCGACGAGGCGACCGCGCTGGAGGCCGGCGGCCCGCTGCACGGCGAGGACGACGAGGTGTCCTGGCGCGACGGGAGGGTGCACAGTGCACGCGTCGAGCGGCTGGGCGCCGTCGTGCTGGCCGAGCGACCGCTGCGCGATCCCGATCGCGAGGCCGTCGCCGCCGCCGTCGCCGAGGGCCTGCGCACCGAGGGTCTCGGAGTGCTGCCCTGGACTCCGGCGGCCCGCCGGCTGCGGGAGCGCCTCGCCGCGGCGCACGCGGGGCTTGGGGCGCCGTGGCCGCCCGTCGACGACCAGGACCTGCTCGCCGCGATCGACGTGTCCGGGGTCCGCCGCCGCGCCGACCTGGCGAGGGTCGACGTCGTCGCGGCGCTGCGGGCGCTGGTGCCGTGGCAGGTGGCCCGCGAGCTCGACGCCGTCGTCCCCGACGCCGTGACGGTGCCGACCGGCTCGCGGATCCGCGTCGACTACACCGATCCCGCGGTCCCCACGCTGTCCGTGCGGGTGCAGGAGGTGTTCGGGTGGGCGCAGACGCCGCTGGTGGCCGGACGCCCGTTGCGGCTGCAGCTGCTCTCCCCCGCCCAGCGGGTCGTCGCCACGACGACGGACCTCGCGGGCTTCTGGGTCACCGGTTACCCGGCGGTGCGCAGCGAGCTCCGTGGCCGCTATCCCCGCCATCCCTGGCCGGAGGACCCGGCGTCGGCCGCCCCCACGACCAGGGCCACGCCCCGCGCCCGGCCACGCTCCTAGCGCCCGGACGAGAGCGGCACCACTCCCTGCTTGCACTGCGCCGAGCGGGGCACGCGGCGAGGATCGGGGGGTGACACGCACCCCGACGACGGACCAGTGGGGAATCGACGCCAGCTGGCTCGACGCCCTCGACGAGGAGCACACGGTCGCCCAGGCCACGATCGACCGGCTGCGGGAGGTGATCGGCACACCCCCGGACGACCTGGACGACCGGGCGCCCATCGTGGCCCTGCCCGGCGACGTCCTGGAGGTGGACGAGGCCGAGGTGACCCTCGAGGACGGGTCGACCCGGCACGTCGACGGCGAGCTGGACGAGGACTTCCCGCTGGGCTACCACTGGCTGCAGGCCCCCGGCGGGCACCGGCGGAGGCTGATCGTCACGCCGGGCCGGTGCTGGCTGCCCGAGCGGACCTGGGGCTGGGCGGTGCAGCTGTACGCGGCCCGCAGCCGGGGCAGCTGGGGCATCGGCGACCTCGCCGACCTGCGCGCGATCCGCGAGATGGCCGCCGCGCAGGGCGCCGGCTTCGTGCTCATCAACCCGCTGCACGCGGTGGCCCCCACGCCGCAGCAGGAGGCCAGCCCCTACCTGCCGGCCACTCGCCGCTTCCGCAACCCGATCTACCTGCGGGTGACCGAGGTCCCCGGGGCGTCCGCCGTCGACGTGGAGGACGACGCCGGCCGCGCGCTGTCCGACGCCGAGCTCATCGAGCGCGACGCGATCTGGGCCCGCAAGCGCGCCGTGCTGCGGCGGGTCTTCGACGCGACCGGCCGCGACGACCCGGCCTTCCCCGACTGGTGGTGGCACCAGGGCCAGAAGCTGCAGGACTGGGCCACCTGGTGCGCGATCGCCGACGAGCACGGCCCCGACTGGCACACCTGGCCGGAGGAGCTGCGCGACCCGCGCGGCGAGGCGGTCGCCCGGTTCGTCGCCGGGCACGAGCGCGACGTCGCCTTCCACGCCTGGCTGCAGTGGTGCCTGCACCTCCAGCTGGAAGCGGCCACCGAGGGCATGACGGTGATCCAGGACCTGCCCATCGGCGTCGCCGGCGGCGGCGCCGACGCCTGGACCTGGCAGGACGTGCTGGCCCAGGGCGTCAGCGTCGGCGCGCCGCCGGACGCGTTCAACTCCCAGGGCCAGGACTGGGGCTCGCCCCCGCTGGTGCCCTGGCGGCTGCGCGCGGCGGACTACGAGCCGTTCGTCCAGTCGATCCGCGCCACGATGGCCGGCGCCGGTGGCCTGCGCATCGACCACGTCATGGGCCTGTTCCGGCTGTGGTGGGTGCCCTCGGCGGGCCCTGGTGTCAGTGGCGGAGCCGCGGACGGCGCCTACGTGCGGTACCCGGCCGAGGACCTGCTCGGCATCGTCGCGCTGGAGAGCCACCGGGCGCAGGCGCTGGTCGTCGGCGAGGACCTCGGCACGGTCGAGGAGGGCGTGCGCGAGGCGATGGCCGAGCACGGCGTGCTCAGCTACCGGCTGCTGTGGTTCGAGGACGACGAGCCCGCGCAGTGGCCGACCGAGGCGATGGCCGCGATCAGCACCCACGACCTGCCGACCGTCGCCGGTCTGTGGACCGGCGCCGACATCGCCGAGCAGCGCGAGCACGGCACGGGCACCGACGAGGAGCTCGAGCGCGGCCGCACCGAGCTGCTCGGCCGGCTGCGCGGGGTGAAGAAGAAGGCCAAGCCGGAGACCGCGGTGCGCAAGGCGCACGAGGCCCTGGCGACAGCACCGTCGCTGCTCCTGTCGGCCACCCTGGAGGACGCCGTCGCCGACGAGCGCCGGCCGAACATGCCCGGCGCGGCCGAGCGGCCGAACTGGTCGCTGCCGCTGCCGGTGCCGGTGGACGACCTCCCCCGGCACGAGTTGCTGCAGACCGTGGCCCGCACCCTGGCCGACGGGGTCTCCGGCGGCAGCTCGGACGCCACCGCCTGAGACGGGTCCGGCGCGGGCACCGGACGGTGCCCGCGCCGGACGCGGTCAGCGGCGGGTCAGGACTCGGCGCCCTCCTGCTCGGCGGAGCCCGTGCCGCGGCCCTGGTCGAGCACGTCGGTGCCCGGGCCGCCGATCAGCCGGTCGTCGCCGTTGCCGCCGGCGAGCCGGTCGTCGCCGAAGCCACCGGAGAGGACGTCGGCGCCGTTGTCGCCGGCCAGGGTGTCGTCGCCGGCGCCACCGCAGATGACGTCGTCGGCGTTGCCGCCGGTGATGGTGTCGTCCCCGCCGAGACCCATGATCACGTCGGCGCGGTTGGTGCCCCGCAGGACGTCGTCCCCGTCGGTGCCGACGATGGTGGGCACCAGGCCCTGGCAGCGCTCGGCGAGGTCGATGCCGAGCACGAGCGGGTCGTGGTCGCTGGACCGGTACGGGTCTGCCGCGTACAGCTCCGGGTCGCCGTAGTACTGGTAGGCGAAGGACTCGACGGCGTTGATGTTCCAGTGCGCCAGGTCGGTGACCTTCGGCGTGAGCTCGGCGGTGGCCAGCGCGTGGTCCAGCGAGCCGGACTGGTCGTCGAACACGTAGCTGTACCGGCCGGGGTCGAGCAGCTCCCCGAGGTCGGTGTAGCCGGCCCCGCGCAGCGTCTCGATCGGGTCCTCCTGCGTGTAGGCGTTGAAGTCGCCCATCAGCAGGACGTCGGGGTCCCCGGTCTCCGCGCGCAGCCGCTCCGCGAAAGCGGCCAGAGACTCCGCCTGCCGCACCCGGTCGCCGTTCCAGGCGCCCTGCCCGTCCCCGTCGTCGACGTTGTCGCCGCTGGGCGCCGGGTCGTCGCCCGGGTTCTTCGACTTGAAGTGGTTGGCCACGACCGTGAACGTGTCGCCGTCGGCCACGAAGGTCTGCGCGATCGGCTCGCGCGCGTTGTCGAACGCCTCCTCGTCCACGTGCCCGACCGGCTCGCCCACGGGCTGGACGACGTCGGCGCGGTAGACGATCCCGTTGCGGATGACGTCGCGGTCGACGGCGTACAGGTCCTCCGGCAGCGGCACGTACGCCCAGACCTGGCCGCCGCCCGCCGCCTCGTTCAGCCGGCGCACCAGGTCGGCCAGCGCGCGGTCGGCGTCGCCGGGGCTGTAGCCGGTGGAGTCGGTGTCCTCGATCTCCATCAGCGTGACGATCTCCGCGTCCAGGGCCAGGATCGCCGGCACGATCTTGCCGGCCTGCAGCTCCAGCTGCTCGGGGCTGCGCGCGCCCCGGCCCTCGCCCCCGAAGGTGAGGAAGTAGTTGAGGACGTTGAACGCCGCGACCTGCAGGTCGCCGCCGACCTCGTCCGGGGCCGCCGGGCGGGTGTCCTGCGGCGCGAACACTCCGTCGGCCGTCCCGTCGGCCGGCTGCAGACGCCACTGGTCGAAGCCGTACCCGAGCACGAGCGGCTCGGTGAAGTCCGGCTCGTCGCCCACGCGCACCGGGGTCTCCGGCGACAGGTACGGGGCGGTGGTGGTGCTGACCCGCGCGCTGCGGCCGTCGTCGAGCACGATCCGGCGCAGCCGGTTGCCCTCGGCGACCGCCGCGGCCTCGGGGGTGCCCGGCCGGGCGAGCTCCGTGGGCTGCACGAGCAGGCCGCCCTCGGAGAGGGTCAGCTCGCCGAAGCTGGTCAGGTCGAAGACCTCGCTGACCGTCAGCGTGTCCACCGGCTCGACCAGCATGCCCTCGAGCCGCTCGCGCGCCGCGTCGTCCGCCGGCAGGTCCAGGGCCGCGGGCTCGGGCAGGTCGGCGGCGGTGCCGTCCGCGCAGACCTGCGCGTCCTCGCGGGAGCTGACCTGCGTCTGGCCGAAGTACTCCTGCGCCTCGCCGGTGACCGCCACGGTGTCCCCGAGGTCGACCGCGAGCGGGCTGAAGACGAACACGCCGTCGGAGGTCGCCGGGTCGCCGTCGGGGTCGACGTCCTGCAGGTAGAAGCCGGAGAGCCCGGGCACGTCGCCGACGACGACGCCGCGCACGGTGACCTGCCGCCCCTCCAGCGGCGTCGTCTCCCCCGTGCCCTGCACCGCACCGATCCGGTGGGTGACCGGGACGTCGCAGGGCTCGGCCGGGTCGGGGTCGGGGTCCGGCCCACCGGACGGCGCGGGGTTGACCGCCCCCGGCGTCGCCGGCGCGGGACCGGCCCAGACGAGCGCGCCGGTCGTGGGGTCGTAGGCGCGCGACAGGGACTGCCCCTCCGGGACCGCGTCCTCCGAGACGCCGATGTCGGTACTCGTGGCGCCGTCGGCCGGCCCGCCGGACGCGGTCAGGACGCCCTCGTAGGAGAGGAACTCCAGCACCTCGGTGCCGCGGACGAGGGCCACGCCGTCCGGGGCACCGTTCTGGATGCCGTTGGCCGGATACGTCACCACGGCGACGGCCGGTGCGTCCGCCGGCGCCGTCACGGCGGGCAGGGCGTCGGTGTCGTACACGGCCCCGGTGCTGCCGTTGTAGAGGACGACGGAGAGACCGGCCGAGCTGGTGCCGGGCGGGAGGTGGACCTCGACGAACTCGCCGGTGTCGGTGCCGGCGTCGTCGTAGTGGATCTCCGAGATGTACGGCGCGGAGGGCGGGGCGGCCGACGCGGCCGTCGGAGCCGCCACCGCGGCGACGGCGGCCGCGACCGCGGCCGTCGAGGCCAGGACGGTGCGGCGCGCCGGGGAGCGGCGGCAGCCAGGGGGTACGGGCACGAGCTGTCCTTCCGAGGGACGACGGGACGCACTGGACCGTAGGAGCCCAAGGTGAACCCAAGGTGACCAACTATGACGTTGAGTGACCGAAACGCTGGCCGAGACCTCATCTCGTCGTCATGTCGTGGTCACATCGAGAAGGAACCGTCCGTAACGCTCAGCACCCCGACACCCGGAGCGTCATGCCTTCTCGCGCCCTCCGCCGCGGCACCGTGGTCTTCACGGTCGCCGCCGCGGCTCTCACCAGCGGCACCCTCGCCGGCACCGCCTCGGCGAAGCCCCCGGCCGGCTCCCCCGCGGCCGACCGGCCGGACTTCACCCTCACGATCCTGCACGCCAACGACCTCGAGTCCGCGCTCCTGCCGGTCACCGGCGCCGACGGCGGGACGTACGGCGGGGCGGACCGATTCGTCGAGCTGATGCAGCAGCAGCAGCAGCACGCGGCGGTCACCGGCCGTCCCGGCGAGGGCCAGGCCGGCAAGCGCGGCGTCCTCACCGTCTCGGCCGGCGACAACTTCCTCCCCGGCGCCCAGCTGGCGGCGAGCCAGGAGGAGGGCGCCCCGAACTACGACGCCATCGCCTTCGACGCCGCCGGGTTCGACGTCTCGATCCTCGGCAACCACGACTTCGACCTGGGCCCCGACTTCCTCGCCGACTGGCTCGCCGACGTCGACGACACCACCTTCGTCTCGCACAACCTCGGCTTCCAGGACGAGCCCGCGCTCCTCGCTCGCGTCCAGGACGGCACGATCGTGACCAGCCACGTGGAGCGCATCCGCGGCGAGCAGGTCGGCGTCATCGGCCTCACCACGCCGGACCTGCCGCGGCTCACCAGTTCCCGCGGCGTGACGGTCGACCCCGACCTCGCCGGGATCGCCAACGCCCAGGCCGCGGCGTACGAGGCGGCCGGCGTGGACAAGGTCGTCCTGGTGTCGCACCTGCAGGACATCGACAACGAGCTGGCCCTCGCCGGCGAGCTCTCCGGCGTCGACGTCATCGTCGGCGGCGGCGGCCACGAGCTCCTGGCCTCCGAGGGCGACCCGATCGTGCCCAACGGCACCACGGTGTACGGCACCTACCCGCTGACCCCGACCGACGCGGACGGCGAGGTCGTCCCCGTCGTGACGACCGCCGCGCTGTACACGTACGTCGGCCGGCTGGTCGTGACCTTCGACGACGAGGGCGAGCTGCTCTCCGTGGACGAGGCGGCCTCCCGGCCGATCCCGGTCGCCGCGCAGGGCGCGGACGCCGTCCAGCCCGACGCGGCGATCACCGAGCAGGTCGTGCAGCCGGTCCAGGCCTACACCGCCGAGCTGGCCGAGACCGTCGTCGCCACCTCCGAGGTGCCGCTCAACGGCATCCGCAACGACGTCCGCAGCCGGGAGACCAACCTCGGGAACCTGGCCACGGACGCCCTGCTCGCGGCCGGGCAGCGCGAGGCCGAGGCCGCGGGCGTGACCGCGCCCGTGGTGGCGCTGCAGAACGGCGGCGGCATCCGCAACGCCTCCGTCCTGCCCGCGGGTCCGATCACGGCGCTGGACACCTACACGGTGCTGCCGTTCGCCAACTTCGTCGCGGTCGCGCCGGCCATGCCGGTGGAGACCTTCATCGCCGGCGTGGAGCACGGGCTGTCCGGCGCGGTCACCGGAGGCGTCCTCCAGCCGGCCGGCTCCTTCGCCCAGGCTGCGGGCTACCGGGTGAGCTACGACCCGGCGCAGCCGGCCGGCTCGCGGATCGTGGACCTGGTGCTCGACGACGGCACGGTGCTCGTCGAGGACGGCGTGGCGACCGGGGCGCTGGACAACCTGTCGGTCGCGACGATCGACTTCCTCCTGCGCGGCGGCGACGGCTACCCCTTCGACGGGGTCGACTTCACCGTCCTGCCGGTCACCTACCAGGAGGCGTTCGAGACCTACCTGGTCGGGGACCTCGGTGGCCAGGTCACCGCTGCCGACTACCCCGAGGGCGGCGAGGGCCGGATCACCCCGGTCGCCTGACCCGCACGACACAACGCACGGGCGCCCTCTCCGGATCCGGGGAGGGCGCCCGTCGCCGTCCGGCTGCTACCCCGGCTCCTCGGCCGACGCCACGCCGTCCGCGCCCGACGCGCCGGCGGGCCGCCGGCGCCCTGACCCGGCGCACCTCTCCCTCGCGGAGGCTCGTGCTCTGCCCACCACCGTGGGCAGAGCACGAGCGCGCCGAGACCTCCTCGCAGCCGATCCCATCCCCGTCCGGGTCGAGTGGGTGCCGTACCCAGGGTCCGCGACGCGGACGGGTGCCGCCCCGGCGGCACGCGCCGCCGAGCAGTTCTGGGAGTACGGGGCCGGAGCAGGCGCGGGTGCCGGTGCCGGTGCTGCGTCGTCCCACTCGTCCCGGTCGCCTCAGGGGTCGTGTCGACCGAACACGTGTTCGACCGCCGTGCCAGACTCACCGTGTGGCAGGCGGCATGAACCCGGGGCGCTCCGGTCGCTCGCTGGGTGAGCGGGCGGCCCGCTCGGGCGTCCCGCCGGCCGCGGAGGACTGGGACGCCCCGTTCCCGCAGACCGCCGCCGCACCGGCCGCCGCGCCGTCCCCTCCGCCGCCGCCGGACGTGCGCGACCTGCCCGCCCCGCCGCCCGTGGTCCGCCGGGCCGACGGGCGGGGCCGGCACTGCTGGGTGCACGACCCGCCCGGTGCCCCCGGGGTCTGGCCGGGGCTGCTGGTCGAGTGGCGGCAGACCGACGAGGGCTGGCACGGCCGGGTGGCCTTCACCGTGGCCGGCCGCGCGGGGTCGGTGCTGATGGAGGCCTGGCTGCCGGCCGCCTCCCTCGAGCAGCGCTGAGCCGACCTGCGCGGTTACCGCGGGCGACGCCGGGCTATGGCCCCGGTGGACACACCCGAGAGAGCGGAGGAACCGCGATGAGCACCCCGGACGAGCCGACGCTCGACGACGTCATCGACCCCCAGGAGTCGGCGCCACGCGACCGCACGCAGCACGCGGGCGGCTACGAGCGCCCCAACGACGACGCGCTGCAGCACCGCACCGAGCAGGAGCGGCAGGCCGTCGACGCCGACGACGCCGACCCGGCCGGTGACCAGATCCACTCGGCCGAGGCCTGAGCGACCGGCGGCGCCCACCCCGGCCCGGGGTGGGCGCCGCCGTCAGCGCGGGGTCAGCGCCCGCGTGCGACCGAGGACGACCGTGAGCAGCACCGCCGCGGCGCTCGTCCCGCCGGCCAGCCAGACCACCGCCGGCCACCCGCCCGTGGCCCACACCCGCCCGGCCACCGTGCCGCCCACGGACGAGCCGACGTAGTACCAGAACGAGTACAGCGACGCGGCCTGCCCGACGGCCCGCTCCCCGTGGGCCGCCCGCCGGGCCACCCAGGAGCTCGCGACCCCGTGCGCGGCGAAGAACCCCGTCGTCAGCACGCAGAGGCCGACGACGAACAGCCACAGCGGCGCCGCCAGCGTCAGCAGCACCCCGCCCAGCATGACCACCACGGCCAGCGGCACGACCAGCCGCGGGCTCCACCGGTCGGCCAGCACCCCGGCGGCCGGGGAGCTCACCGAGCCCAGCAGGTAGGCGAGGAACACCAGCCCGGCGATCGAGGGGGCCAGCGCGTACGGCGGGTCCTCCAGCCGGAACGTCGCCGCGTTGTAGACGGCCACGAACCCGCCCATCAGCAGCGCGGCCACCGCGTACAGGCCGATCAGCACCGGGTCGGTGAACGCCGCTCCCAGCTGGCGGAGCAGGCGGCCCGTGCGCGGGACCGGCCGGAACCGGCGCGACGGCGGCAGCAGCACCCACGCCGCGGCGGCGCAGACCGCCGAGAGGGCGGCGATGCCGGCCATCGTCGTCCGCCAGCCGCCCAGGTCGGCGAGCAGACCGCCGAGCACCCGCCCGGTGAGCCCGCCGATGGCCGTGCCGCCGACGTACAGGCCGATGCCCCGCGACGACACCGACGGGTGCAGCTCCTCCCGCAGGTACGCCACCCCGACGGCGGGCAGCCCGGCCAGCGCGAAACCCTGCAGGGCCCGGACGCCCAGCAGCAGCTCCCAGGTCGGGACGACGGCCAGCAGCACCGCCAGCAGCACCGAGACCGCCAGGCTGACCCGCAGGATCGCCGTGCGGCCGCGCCGGTCCGACAGCGGCCCGAGCACGAGCAGGCCGAGGGCCAGCCCGGCCGTGGCCACCGAGACGGCCAGGGTGGCGGCGGCGGGGCCCACGCCGAACGACCGGGTCAGCTCCGGCAGCAGCACCTGCGGCTCGTAGAGCAGCGCGAAGACCGCGAGGCCGGCGAGGAACACGGCGAGCGAGGCACGGCGCAGGCCCGGCGACCCCGCGCGGTGGCCCTCCGGCAGGTCGCCGTCCCCCGGTCCGGGAGCCTGCGGCGCCGCCCCGGCGCCGGGGGCGGGCGCGGCGGGGGGCACCGCTCCATCGTGCTCTCCCCGGGGCCCGCCGCCTGGTTGGCTGGAGGGGTGAGACTGCTCTCCCCGACCGACGTCGCCTGCTGGGTGGTCAAGAGCAGCCGGCCGCCCGGGGAGGTCGCGCCCGGCTGGCTGCCCGGGGAGGGGCGCCGGGTCCCGCGGTGCCTGCGCCGGTCCTACCGGCTGGAGCTCATGCGGCCCGGCCAGCCGTGCCTGCTGTGGGTGAGCGGCCGCTCGGCGCCGGGCGTGCACGCGGTCGGCGTGCTGGCCGCGGGCCCGGGCGAGGGCGACTCGGGCCCCGAGGTGGTGCTCGACGTGACGCTGCTGGCCGACCCCGTACCCCGGGCGGAGCTGCTCGCCGACCCGGTCGCCTCGGGCGCGGAGGTGCTGCGGATGCCCGCCGGCAGCAACCCGTCGTGGCTGTCGGCCGGGCAGTTCGCCGTCGTCCGGTCGCGGGTGGCGGCCCCGCCGGGTCCCTCCCGCGGGCTGGGACCATGGCTGCCGTGACCCCTCCCCGGCTGCGCCTGGGCGCCCTGCTCTGGCTGCTGACCCTCCAGTTCTTCGTGGTCGAGACCGTCGTCCAGGCGCAGTACGAGCTGGGCTACTCCCGCGTGGATGACGTCATCAGCCTGCTCGGCTCCTCCGCCTCCAGCGGCCAGGTGCTGATGAACGCCTCCTTCGTCGTGCAGGGCCTGCTGATCCTCGGCGGGCTGGTGCTGCTGCGGCCGGCGCTGAGCGGGCGCGGGGCCCAGGTGGCCACCGCGGCGCTGGCGACCGCCGCCGTGGGCGTGGTCCTCGTCGGCCTGCTCCCCCTCGGCGACCAGGACACCGGCCACCGGTTCGGCGCCGGCCTCTACCTGCTCGGCAGCGGCGTCGGCCTGATCGGGCTGGCCTACTCGGTGCGGCCCCGGTCGGAGGCCCTGGGCACCGTGCTGGTCCTGCTCGGCCTGCTCACCACCGCGATGACCGTCTTCTACGTCGCCGGCGTGACCAACCTCCTGGGCGAGGGCGGCACCGAGCGCGCTGCGGCCTACCCCCTGCCGATCGGCCTGGCGCTGACCGCCGTGGGCCTGGTCCGGCTGGCCGACCGGCCGGTCCGCTCGGGCGGCGGCGACCCCCGCGCCGACCGCCGGGCGGCCAAGGAGCAGGAGCGCGAGGAGCGGGCCCGGCGGGCGCGCGAGCGCGACGACGCCCTGGAAGCCGCCGCCCGCGCCGCCGCGGGCCGCACCGACTCCGGGCCGGCACCTGCCGCCCGCCCGGCCGGTGCCCGGCCGGCCGACGCCGTCGAGGACGAGGACGACGACTTCGACCCCGACAACCCGTGGGCCCCCCGGCGCCAGCGCGGGGCCTGAGCGACCGCTGAGCCGCCCCTGCGCGCGCACCCTCGGGGGACCGGCCAGGATGAGGGCATGACGCCCTCGCAGAACCTCCGTGTGCTGGTCGGATACGACGGGTCGCCGAGCGCCGTCACCGCCATCGAGGCGGCCGCGCGCCTGGTCCCCTCCGCCGAAGCGACGGTCGTACACCTGTGGGAGCCGGCCTTCACCTCCCCCCAGCTGCGCCAGCGGCTCGCCGGCCGCGCCTCCGGGCTGGAGCAGCTCGGCGTACTGCTCGAGGAGGAGAGCCGCGCCGAGGCCGCGCGGGTCGCCGGCAACGGCGTCGCCCTGGCCGGTGCGGCGGGCTGGACCGCCGAGCCGCTGCTGGTGCGCTCCTACGGCGGCACCGGCTACCAGTTCGCCCGCGCCGCCGAGGAGGGCGGCGCCGACCTCGTCGTCGTCGGCTCGCGAGGCCTGACCGGCCTGAAGGCGGTCATGGGCAGCGTCTCCGAGCTCGTGGTGCACGTCAGCCCGGTGCCGGTGCTCGTGGTCCCGCACCCGCTCACCACCGTCGAGTGGGCGGCCGCGGCGTCGGGGCCGGTCGTCGTCGGCACCGACGGCTCGGCGGGCGCGGCCGGCACCATCGCCGCCGTCGACGCGCTGTTCCCCGACCGGGAGCGGCTGCTGGTCGCCGTCGAGGAGCCCGCCGAGGGCCCCGGCCCCGGCGCGCCCGATGGCGCCGAGCTCATCACCGTGCCGCGGCACGGCCGGCCCGGCAGCGAGCGGGCCACGGCCGCCGCCCTGGCAGACTTCGCCGCCGACCGCGGCGCCGGCGTGCTGGCCGTCGGCAGCCGGGGCATCTCGATGGGCCGCGAACTGCTGCTGGGCAGCGTGGCCCGCGAGGTCCTGCACTGCGCCCACCGGCCGGTGCTGATCGTGCCCTCCGCGCGGGAGGCCTGAGCCCCTACGCGGTCGCGGCCTCCTGCGGCACCGCCGCGGGAGGCCGGCGATCGCGGCGCCGGGAGACCGCCACCCCCGCGAGGCAGACGACCCCGCCCACCACGGCGAGCACCGGCGGCACCTCCTCCAGCAGCAGCCAGGCCAGACCGATGACCAGCGGCGGCACCAGGTAGGTGGTGACGCCCAGCCGGCCGGCGTCGGTGCGGGCCAGGGCGTAGGCCCAGGTGCTGAACGCGATCGCGGTCGGCACCGCGCCGAGGTAGACCATGCCGAGCACCGAGGATGCCGGCGCCTCGCCCACCTCCTGCACGAGCACCCCGGACCACGGCAGGCAGCACACCGCCCCGATCGCGCAGGCGGTGAGCGTGACCTGCAGGGCCGGCAACCGGCGCAGCACGACCTTCTGCGCCACCACCCCGATCGCGTAGGCGACCGCCGCGACCAGGCAGAAGACGACGCCCACCACGTCGGCGTCGCCGCCACTGGTGGACAGGCCGATGAGCAGCACCCCGGCGAAGGCCACCGCGATGCCGACGACGAGCCACCGGGGGAACCCCTCCCCCAGCCAGATGCCGGCGAAGACCGCGATGAGGATCGGGCCCACGTTGGCCAGCAGCGCCGTCGTCCCGGCGTCCAGGTGCTGCTCGGCGGCGTTGAGCGCGACGTTGTAGACGGCGAACCAGCCCACCCCGCAGACGGCGAGCAGCGCCCACTCCCGGCGGCTCGGCGCCACCCAGCCGCGGCCGATCGCCAGCGCCGCGAGCACGACCGTGCCGACCAGGAGCCGGCCCAGCGCCAGCGCACCGGGCGAGAGGTCCTCCCCGACGGCCCGGATGCCGACGAAGGCCGACGCCCACGCGAGGACGGTCACGACGACGGCGGCGGGCACCAGGAACGCGCGGGCGGACGGCGCCGCGGAGGTCTGCACCCCCGGGACACTAGGCGGCCGGTACGACGTCGGACCGGCGGAGATCGGACGCCGTACCGGGCGTCATCCCCGCAGGTGGGCGCTGTAGGTGCGCCGGCCGCGCTCGCCGCCGGCGGGCAGTGCGGCGCCGTCGCGGACGGCGGTGCTCAGCCGGCCCGGCAACGGCGTGGAGACGACGTGCGCGCCGGACTCGCGGGCCGCGGCCCAGGCCCGCGCCAGGTCGGCGACGGCCATCTCCTCGGGCCCGCCGAACTCCAGCACCTCCCCGGCCGGCGCCGCGCGGGCGACCCGGGCCAGGTACGCCGCGGCGTCGGCGGCGTCGACCGGCTGGGCCCGCCACCCCATGGGCACCGGCAGCACCGGCCCCCGGCGGGCGGTGGCGAGCAGCTCGTCGACGTGGACGTGGAACTGGGTGACCCGCACGATCGTCACCGGCAGCCCCGAGGCCAGCAGCACCTGCTCGGCGGCGTACTTCGCCCGGTAGTAGGAGAGCGGGATCCGGTCCACTCCGACGACCGACACGTACACCAGGTGCCGCAGCCGGTCGCGGTCGACGGCCTGCACGAGCCGGCGCGTCCCCGCGACGTCGACCTCCCAGGCGTTGCGCGGGTCACCGGCCGCGTGCACGACGACCTCCGCCCCGGCCAGCGCCGTGCCGAGGTCGAAGCCGGTGGCGAGGTCGCCCCGGACGCCGCCGGGGCCGGTCCCGCGGCGCGACATCAGCCGCAGCCGGTCGCCGTCGCGTTGCAGCGCCTGCACGAGGGAGGGCCCGAGGCGGCCGGAGGCCCCGGTGACGAGGAGGTCCACGGCCCCAGTCTGTCCGGACCGGTCCGTCCGCGACAGCGGCGTGCCGCCGCGGCGGTATCTCACATGCGAGATAGCTTCCTCGCGTGACGCTCACGGACTCCCCGCTCGACACCGCCGACCAGCCCGTGCAGGGGTCCAGCGCCCTGCACCGCATCGGCGGACTGGTACGCGACGCCCGCCGCCACCGCGGGCTCACCCAGGCCCAGCTGGCCGAGCGGCTGGGCACCAGCCAGAGCGCCGTCGCCCGCATCGAGCAGGGCGGGCAGAACCTCACCCTCGAGCTGCTGGGCCGGCTCTCCGAGGCCCTCGACAGCGAGCTGATCACCCTCGGCCCCACCGGGCCGACCCACCTGCGCGTCACCGGCGGGACCCCGCTGCAGGGCAGCGTCACGGTGAAGTCGTCGAAGAACGCCGCCGTCGCCCTGCTGTGCGCCGCGCTGCTCAACCGCGGCCGCACCACGCTGCGCAACGTCGCCCGCATCGTGGAGGTCGAGCGGATCCTCGACGTGCTGCGCTCGATCGGCGTCTCGGCCGTCTGGGACGCCGACGGCCACGACCTCACGATCGTCGTCCCCGAGGATCTGGACCTGGCCGGCATCGACGCCGACGCCGCCCGCCGCACCCGCAGCATCATCATGTTCCTCGGCCCGCTGCTGCACCGCTTCGACAGCTTCCGGCTCCCCTACGCCGGCGGCTGCGACCTCGGCACGCGCACCGTCGAGCCGCACATGATCGCGCTGCGCCGCTTCGGCCTGGAGGTCGAGGCGCACGCCGGTGAGTACCAGGCCACCGTCGCGCCGCCCACCACCGCCGACCGCACCATCGTGCTGACCGAACGCGGCGACACCGTCACCGAGAACGCGCTGCTGGCCGCCGCGCGCACCGACGGCACGACGACCATCCGCAACGCCAGCTCCAACTACATGGTCCAGGACCTGGTCCTGTACCTGCAGCTGCTGGGCGTGCGCATCGACGGCCTGGGGACGACGACGCTGACGGTGCACGGCCGGCCGGTGCTCGAGGCCGACGTCGAC
Source organism: Blastococcus sp. CPCC 205250 (assembly GCF_019799925.1). Taxonomy (GTDB): domain Bacteria; phylum Actinomycetota; class Actinomycetes; order Mycobacteriales; family Geodermatophilaceae; genus Trujillonella. Next base: position 75,726 of record NZ_JABGCG010000003.1, read on the forward strand.
TACACGATCAGCGAGGACCCGGTGGAGGCGATGAGCCTGCTGACCGCCGGCATCGTCACCCGCTCGGAGCTGACCGTGTGCCGCGCGCCGGTCGAGTTCCTCGAGATCGAGCTCGCCGTCCTCGCCGAGATGGGGCTGCGCTACTCGCTGTCGCCGGAGTACCGGGCCGCCAACGGCCACACCCGGCTGGCCGACATCACCCTCGAGCCGTCGGACCTGCAGGCGCCGATCGACAAGATCCACCCGATGCCGTTCCCCGGCCTCAACATCGACCACCTGCCGTTCTTCGCGGTGATCGCCGCGGCGGCCACCGGCTCGACGCTCATCCACGACTGGGTCTACGACAACCGCGCCATCCACCTGTCGGACCTCACCCGCCTGGGCGCCGACGTCCGGCTGCTCGACCCGCACCGGGTGCTCGTCACCGGCCCGACCCGCTGGCGGGCCGCGGAGGTCGTCTGTCCGCCGGCGCTGCGGCCGGCCGTCTGCCTGCTGCTGGGCATGCTCGCGAGCAAGGGCACCTCGGTGCTGCGCAACGTCGACATCATCGCCCGCGGCTACGAGCACCTCTACGAGCGGCTGGTCGAGATGGGCGCCTCCATCGAGGTCTTCCACGACTAGCCGTCCTCGACGAGATCTGCACAGTGGTCGCCATCAGGCCCTGATGGCGACCACTGTGCAGATCTCGGCGGAGTAAGCCCTACGGTCTCGACGCGTGCGCGATCCGACCGGGCTGCCGACGGCGCACCTGCACGTGCACCTGGAGAGCACCGTCCAACCGGGGACGCTGGCCGAGCTCGCCGACGTCGCGGGAGTCACGTTGCCCCGGCCACCCCGACGCCACGACGGGTTCGCCGCCTTCTCCGCGGTCGACGGCGCGGTCCGCGACTGCCTGCGCCGGCCGGAGGACCTCGCCCGGATCGCGCGCGAGTTCTGCGCCGACCAGGCGGCGCAGGGCGTGCGCTACGCCGAGGTGACGTTCACGGCGGCGGCGCACGGCGAGCGGCTCGGCGACCCGGAGATGCCCCTCGCCGCGGTGCTCGACGGCCTGGCGGGCGGTGGGACGACGACGTGCTGGCCGGGCTCGCCCGCGCCGGCGTCGACGCCTCCTTCGCCCCGGCGGGCACCCGCGCGCGCCTGCACGCCGGCATCGACGCGTGGCTGGCCGCCCCGCCGGGGGTCAGCCCGGCGGCAGGGTGACGCCGAAGCCGGTCACGGCCAGGCGCAGCAGCACCGGCCCGGGACGGCGGAGGTCGGCGACGCGGGCCGCGCTGAGCGCCTCGAGGTCGGCCACCCGGGCGGCCAGCGCCTCGGGCCCGCGCAGCCGGGCGGCGTGCAGGGCCGTCACGTTGACCCACACCTTGCGCCGGGACTCCCGCAGCAGCACCCGGGCCGCCCGGCGGTTGAGCCCGGACGCCAGCCGGTCGACGACGGTGCGGCGGCTGCCCGCGGCCTGCAGCGCGACGTCCTCGGCGGTCACGCGGGCGGCCAGCACCTCGTCGATCCGCTCGTGGTCGCGCTCCCGGCGGCCCAGCACCACCGGGTCGGCGAACTCCGCGGCGGGGATGACGCGGATGAGCGACTGCGGCAGGTCGTAGTTGATGTGCGCGTTCATGCCCAGCAGCACGTGCGCCTCGGGCCGGGCGTCGGCGCGGGTGCCGAACGCCTCGCGCCACGGCGCGGGCGCCGAGGCCGGGTCGCGCCGGGAGGCCTCCAGCGCGTCGAGGTAGAGCTCGGCGAAGTCGACGTCCCAGTCGCTGACCCACTGCGGGTCCTCGAACAGCCCGCCGTCGATCGCCGCCCCGACCGCGCGGGTGGTGCGCAGGTAGGTGCCGAGGAAGAAGCGCGCCGGGTCCCCGGCGGCCTCCATGGGCGCGAGGAGCTCCTCCATGCGCGCCACCAGGGCGTCGACGGGGGCGCTCAGACGAGTGGGTCCAGACCGTCGTCGGGCGGGAGCAGCCCGGCGTCCACCGGCGGGCGGTGCGGCTGGTCCAGCCCGCGCATGCGCGCGGCGTGCAGGGCCAGGAGCAGGTTCAGCCGCAGCGTCGGGTCGGTGGTGAAGGGGCCGAGCAGCCGCTCGAGCTTGCCGATGCGGTAGCGCATCGTGTTGTAGTGGAAGTGCAGCCGGCGGGCGGACTCCGCGACGTTGAGGTTGGTCTCCAGCAGCACCCGCAGCGTCTCGCGCAGGTCGGCGGAGTCCGGGTCGGTCGCGTCGGCCAGCGCGCCGAGCACCTCGTCGACGTAGGTCCGCAGCTCGGTGCTGTCGGGGATCAGCGAGAGCAACCGGAAGACGCCGAGCTGGTCGAAGTGGGTGACCGTCGCCGGCCCGTGGATCTCCTGGCCGACGCTGAGCGCCCGCTGCGCCTGCTGGTAGGCCTCGCCGAGGGCCGAGAGCGACCCGGCGGGCCGGCCGATGCCGGTGGCCAGCACCCGGCCCACCCGCCGCACGCGGGCGTTCACCCGGGAGGTGACCGCGGCGACCAGCGAACTGATCTCCTCCGGGCTGCGCCCGTCCAGCGGCAGCACGGTGACGATCTCGGTCGACAGCCCGGCCACGGCCGCGCCGGCGACCTCGCCCTCCAGCGCCGAGCGCCAGCCGTCGGCCAGCCGGTCGAGGACGTCGAGGGCACGGGTGGGGTCGGCCGTCGGGTCCGCGGCGGTCTCGGTCGCGGTCACGAGGACGACGACGGGCCCGTCCAGCCGCCAGCCGAACGAGCGGGTCTGGGCCAGCACCCGCTCGGTGTGCCGCAGCGACCCGGCGACCAGCCGCCGCACGAGGTCGCCCTGGAAGCGCAGCTCGACCGAGTGCACGGCCTGCTGGCGGATCACCGACAGCGCGGCCACCACGGCTGCCCGCTCCAGGACCCCGCCGGCGCCCCACAGCAGCGGGCCGGTGCGGTGCACGGCCACCAGCCACCCCTGCCGCTGCTCCCCGGCCACGATCGGCGCGACGGCGTACTCGCCGATCCCGCCGGGCAGCTGGTGGTGGCCGGGCACGAGCAGGATGCCGTCGGCCGGTGAGAGGTCGGCGTCGGCCAGCACCTCGGCGGGGGTGACCACTGCCTGCACGGCGCGCTGCCCGGAGATGCGGCGCGCGGGGGCCATCTCGGCCATCAGGTCGTCGGCGGCGGCGTCGAGCAGCCACAGCCAGTCGCTGATCTCCTCGACGTCGTCGGCCGGCCCCGCGCTGGTGACGATCTCGCGGTCGGGGCCGAGCCCGAGCACCGCGGCGCCCTCCAGGTAGTTGGCCAGCTGGTCGGTGACCTCGGCCAGCCCGCCGCCGCTGAGGGCGACGTCGATGAACTGGTCGTGCATCCGCAGGGACAGCGCCAGCGCCTCGCCCTGCTTGGCGACGACGGCGCCGAGGACCTCGGACACGACCTCGTCCATGCGCGCGGTGGCCGGCACGGCGAGCACCGGGAAGCCGCGCCGGTCGGCCTCGGCGAGCACCTCGGGAGGCACGGGCGCCGGCCCCTCCGTGCGGCGGTAGGCCAGCCCCGCGGTGCCCATGGAGACCAGCCGCTCCACGAGGGCCCGGCAGTTCACCGCGTCCGCCGGCGGCAGCCGGGCGCCGAGGACGACGAGCACGTCGGGGCCCGCGACCGAGAGCGGGTCGGCCGGGTCGTCGACCACCATGTGCCGGACCAGCCGCTGGCGGCCGCCCTCGCCGGCGACGACTTCCGTGCCGGTCAGGCCCGGCAGCCCCAGTGCCTCCTCGAGGGTCAGCCCGGAGCGCTCCTGCCAGCTCGCGTGCTGGGGGCGGACGTCGGTCACCGGGGGGTCCTCTGCGGCTCGCAGAGCGGCGTGTTTGACTCCTGGACGACCGGGGTACGCCCTCTCGTTGCCTTCACCAAGCGGAGTCGTGCCGTCACTGCGCGTGCCCCTCCCCTGCGAGTCGTGACAGTTCGTGACTGTCTGACCCTGCAACGCTTGTGTGGTCGCTCCACGATTGGCGCCATTCTGTCAGGAGTCCCCGTCCGGCCGGGTCCATTCTTGGCGACATCCGCCATATTTCGGCCCGCGACGCGCCGAATACGTTCGAGCTCCGGATCCACTCCGACCGCTGGATGGTAGGCGGCCACCGCTCCCCCGGTGTCCCGACCCCCGACGATCGGGCGGCACCGGACGGGAGCACCGTCAGGGGGAGCTCTCGCTGCTCCGACGGAGAAGGGCCTCCGATGCGCACCATCGACGACACCACCCCGGCGCCCGCCGGTCCCGAGAGCACCCGGGGCCAGGCCGCGCGCGCCGGCGTGCCGACCATCCCACTCCCCCGCGAGTCCGCGCAGGCCACTGCGCGCACCGCTCCCGTCTCCCGGGTCGCCACCGCGGTGCCGGCCTCGGCCAGCACCGGCGTGGCCGAGCTGCTGCGCGGGCCCGTCCGGCCGGCGCGCGTGCTCATGAGCGTGCCCGCCGCCGTCTACCTGCAGGTGACCACCGACCGGGGGCCCGACGTCGTCGGCGTCCTCACCAGCGACGCCGCCCGGCTGCCGCTGGGCTGCGTCCTCTTCCGGCCCAGCAACGGCCGCCCGCTCGTGGCGCTGCCCGCCGGCGCCGCGGCGGAGGTCGGCGGCGGCCGCATCGTCGTCGGCGACCTCGCCGTCAGTGCCGCGGCGTGGTGGGACCCGCGGCCGAAGCTCCCGAGCCCGCGGCCGGCGCTGCTGCCGGAGGGCGTCCGCCAGCTGCGCAGCGAACTCTACGGCGAGGGCCCGCACAGCGCCTTCAACCTGCCGGGCCTGCCCGGCGGTCCGGGCGGCCCGCTGGCCGCGCTGCGCGGAGCTGTCCGCCGTGCCGACCTCGACGCCGCGCTGCGCACCGCCACCCGGCTGATCGGGCTCGGCCCGGGGCTGACCCCGGCCGGCGACGACGTCATGGCGGGGACGATGGCCGGCCTGGTCCTCCTCGGACACCCGGCCGCCGAGCGCTTCTCCGCCGGCGTCTACGGCCTGGCGGTCGGCCGGACCACCGAGCTCTCCCGGGCCCTGCTGCGGCACGCCGCCGCCGGACGGGTCAGCGGCGAGTACGCCGCGGTCCTGCACGGGCTGGTGGGCGAGCGCCCGCTCGGCCCGGCGATCGCCGGGCTCATGGCCACCGGCTCCACCAGCGGCCGCGCCCTCGCCCTGGGGCTGTCCACCGCGATCGACCTGGTCGAGCGGACGACGCGTCCGCGCTGAGCACCTCCGCCGCGAGCCCCCATCCCACCCGGGGTGGGGGCTCGCGCGCGTCCGGGGCACCGATGGGTCCGGCGACCCGTCGACGTCTCCCCTCCGATGTCCCCCTCCCATGTCCCCCCTCCCATGTCCCCGCAGACACCCCAGGAGCTGACATGTCCTTCCAGGCCTACCTCGACGCGATCGAGCAGAAGACCGGCCTCACGCCCCGCCAGCTGCTCGACCAGGCCCGCGAGCGCGGGTTCGACGGGCCCGCCACGAAGGCCGGCCCGGTGCTGGCCTGGCTGGCCGAGGAGCACGGGCTCGGCCGCGGCCACGGGATGGCCCTGGTCCACGTCATCAAGAACGGGCCGGGGATCGGCACGAAGCACGTCGGCAGCAGCGGTTCCCACCGCGACGAGTCGGACACCCTGTGGCTGGACGGGAAGGCGACCCGCCCGGCCTGAGCGCTCAGATGCGGCAGGCGTGGATGCTCGTGACGAGGATGGCGCGGGCGCCGAGCTCCCACAGCTCGTCCATGAGCCGGTTGGTCTCGGTCTGGCGCACCATGGCCCGGACCGCCGACCAGCCCTCGGTCTGCAGCGGGCTGACCGTCGGCCCCTCGAGCCCCGGGGTGATCGCCGTCGCCTGCTCCAGCAGGGAGTTCGGGCAGTCGTAGTCCAGGAGCACGTACTGCCGGGCCACGAGCACGCCGCGCAGCCGGCGGCGCAGCTGGGCGACGGCGGGGCTCTCCTCGGCGCCACCGCGGCGGACGAGCACGGCCTCGCTGGTCAGCACCGGCTCGCCGATGATGTGCAGCCCGGCCGCCCGCAGCGTCGTCCCGGTCTCCACCACGTCGCAGACGGCGTCGGCCACGCCCAGCCGGCAGGCGGTCTCCACCGCGCCGTCGAGCTTGACCACGCCGGCGTCGATCCCGTTCTCGTCCAGGTAGCGCTGGAGCAGCACCGGGTAGGCGGTCGCGATCCGCTTGCCGGCGAGCTGCTCCAGCTCCTCGATGCCCGACTCCAGCGGACTGGCGAAGCGGAACGACGACCGGCCGAAGCCCAGCGGCATGACCTCGACCGTCGAGGAGCCCGCGCCCTCGGCCGGCGCGGTCTCCAGCAGCATGTCCCGGCCGGTGATGCCGACGTCGAGGGTGCCGGAGGCGACGTAGACGGCGATGTCACGCGGGCGCAGGTAGAAGAACTCGGTGTCGCTGTCGGGGTCGTAGACGGCGAGGTCCTTGGTGCTGCGCCGCTGCCGGTAGCCGCTCTCGGCCAACATCTCGGCGGCAGGCTCGCTCAGGGCTCCCTTGTTGGGGACGGCGACGCGCAGCACGGTGGGAACTCCTCGCTCAGGGGGGTGATCAGACGCTGATCAGAGGTGAGCGTAGACGTCGGCCAGGGTCAGCCCCCGCGCCAGCATGAGCACCTGCACCCGATAGAGGAGCTGGCTGATCTCCTCCGCCGTCCGCTCCTCGCCCTCGTGCTCGGCGGCCATCCACGACTCCGCCGCCTCCTCGACCACCTTCTTGCCGGCGGCGTGCACGCCGTCGCGCACGGCCAGCACCGTGCCGGAGGCGGGGTCGCCCTGGGCGACCTTGTCGGTCAGCTCGGCGAACAGGTCGTCGAAGGTCTTCACGCTCGTCCTCCTGGGCCCGGGGTCGCGGTGAACCCGGTGGTCCGCTGTGGTGCGCGCAGCGCGCGCAGGGTCAGTGCCGTGGCCAGGGCCGCGACCGCGGCCTCCCAGCCCTTGTCCTCGGCCGAACCGGGCAGCCCGGCCCGGTCGCGGGCCTGCTGCTCGGTGTCGCAGGTGAGGACGCCGTTGCCGACCGGCCGGCCGGCGTCCAGGGCCACCCGGGTGAGCCCCGCGGTGACGGCGTCGCAGACGTACTCGAAGTGCGGGGTGCCGCCGCGCACGACCACGCCCAGGGCGACGACGGCGTCGTGCCGCTCGGCCAGCGCCTGGGCGACGACCGGCAGCTCCACCGCCCCCGGCACGCGGACGACGGTCGGCTCCGGCACGCCGCAGGCGACTGCGGCCGCGACGGCGCGCTCGATCAGCGCACCGGTGATCTCCGCGTGCCACGTCGTCGCCACGATGCCGAGCGACAGCCCGGCCGCGTCGACCGCCTCGGCGACCGGCGCACCCCGACCGCTCACAGGACCTGCTCCCGCTGCCCCAGCGGCACGTCGGTGCCGGGGACGGTCGGGACGTCGCCGGTACCGGATCCGGTCCCGGGCTCGAGGATGTCGAGCAGGTGGCCCATGCGGTCGCGCTTGGTGCGCAGGTAGGCCAGGTTCTCGGCGGTCACGTGGCTGGGCAGCGGCACCCGGCCGAGGACCTCGAGGCCGTAGCCCTCCAGGCCGGCGCGCTTGGCCGGGTTGTTCGTGAGCAGCCGCATGGTGCGCACGCCCAGGTCGACGAGGATCTGCGCGCCGGTGCCGTAGTCGCGGGCGTCGGCGGGCAGGCCCAGGTCGAGGTTGGCGTCGACGGTGTCGGCACCACGGTCCTGCAGCTGGTAGGCCTGCAGCTTGTGCAGCAGGCCGATCCCCCGGCCCTCGTGCCCGCGCACGTAGAGGACGACGCCGCGCCCCTCCTCGGCCACCGCTGCCAGCGCCGCCTGCAGCTGCGGCCCGCAGTCGCAGCGCAGCGAGCCGAACACGTCGCCGGTGAGGCACTCGGAGTGCACGCGGACCAGCACGTCCTCGCCGTCGCCGATGTCCCCGGCGACGAAGGCGACGTGCTCGCGCTCGTCGTAGGAGCTGCGGTAGCCGACCGCGGTGAAGGTGCCCGCCGGCAGCGGCACGACCGCCTCGGCGACCCGCTCGACCAGCCGGTCGAAGCGCTTGCGGTACGCGATGAGGTCGGCGATCGACACCATGACCAGCTCGTGCTCGTCGGCGAAGGCACGCAGCTCGCCCGCGCGGGCCATGCGGGTCGGGTCCTCTTCGCTCACCAGCTCGCAGAGCACGCCGGCGGGCCGCAGTCCGGCCAGCAGCGCGAGGTCGACGGCGGCCTCGGTGTGCCCGGGCCGGCGCAGCACGCCGCCGTCCTTGGCGCGCAGCGGGACGACGTGCCCGGGGCGGGAGAGCTGGGTGGGCGCGGTGGCGGGGTCGGCCAGCAGCCGGACGGTGTGCGCGCGGTCGGCGGCCGAGATGCCGGTGCCCACGCCCTCGCGGGCGTCGACGGTGACGGCGTAGGCGGTGCCGTGGCGGTCCTGGTTGACCCGGAACATCGGCGGCAGGTCGAGCCGGTCGGCGTCGTCCTCGGTCAGGGCGACGCAGACGTAGCCGGAGGTCCAGCGGACCATGAAGGCCACCAGCTCGGGGGTGGCCAGCTCGGCGGCGACGATGAGGTCGCCCTCGTTCTCGCGGTCCTCGTCGTCGACCACGACGACGGCGCGGCCGGCCTTGACCGCGGCGATGGCGTCCTCGACGCCGTCCAGGCGGACCCGCTGGTCGCCGCTCACCGGCGGGCCTCCAGCAGGCGCTCCACGTACTTGGCGACCACGTCGACCTCCAGGTTGACCGGGCTGCCCGGGGCGCGGGTGCCCAGCGTCGTCTCGCGCAGGGTGGTCGGGATGAGGCTGACCTCGAACCACGGCTCGGGGTCGTGCACCGGGCTGACCGCGCTCACGGTGAGCGAGACGCCGTCGACGGCGACCGACCCCTTCTCGACCACGTAGGGGGCCAGGGCCGGCGGCAGGGAGACCCGCACGACCTCCCAGTGCTCCCCCGGGGTGCGGGTCAGCACGGACCCGACGCCGTCGACGTGGCCCTGCACCAGGTGCCCGCCCAGACGGGTCTGCGGGGTCACGGCCCGCTCGAGGTTGACCGGGTCACCGGCCGACAGGGCACCGAGGCTGCTGCGGCGCAGGGTCTCGGCCATCACGTCGGTGCTCCAGACCCCGCTGCCGTCGTCCGCGGGCTCGACACCGGTGACGGTCAGGCAGACGCCGTTGACGGCGATCGAGTCGCCGAGGGCGACGCCGCCCAGCACGGTGCGGGCGCGGATCGCGAGCCGGGCCGCGTCCGTCTGCTCCTCGCGCGCGACGAGGGCGCCGACCTCCTCGACGATGCCGGTGAACACACTCAGCTCCTCCCGTCCGGGCGCAGCCGGATCTCGACGTCCTGGCCCCGCCGTGCGACGTCGGTGACCGTCAGGGACAGCGCGCCGGTGATGGAGGTGATTCCCAGGTCGCCCACGAGGGGGGTGCCGGCGCCGAGGAGCGTGGGCGCCAGGTGCAGCACGGCCTCGTCGACCAGGCCCTCCCGCAGGAAGGCGGCGGCCAGCGTCGGCCCGCCCTCCAGCAGCAGCCGGCGGACGTCGCGGTCGTACAGCTCGGCGAGCAGCTCCGCCGCCGTCGGCGCGGCGCTGACCAGGGTGGGTGCGGCGTCGTCCAGGACGCGGGCGGTGCGGGGCAGCCGGCCTCGCCGGTCGACCACGACGCGCAGCGGCTGGCGGGCGGCATCGGTCCCGTCGGGGCGGCGGACGGTCAGCTGCGGGTCGTCGGTCACCGCCGTCCCGGAGCCGACGACGACCGCGTCACAGGTGCTGCGCAGCCGGTGCACCGCCTCCCGCGCCTCGGCGCCGGTCACCCAGCGGCTGCTGCCGTCGGCGGCGGCGACCCGGCCGTCGAGGGTGGCCGCGACCTTCCACACGACGTAGGGCCGGTGCTCGCGGACCGCGGTCAGCCAGGACGCCAGCGCCCCCGCCTCGGCTGCGGCGCGCTCCAGCCCCACCTCGACCTGGACCCCGGAGTCGCGCAGCCGCTGCGCGCCGCCGGCGGCCCGGCTGGTCGGCTCCGGGACGGCGATCACGACGCGGGCGACACCGGCGGCCAGCAGGGCGTCGGCGCACGGCCCGGTGCGGCCGGTGTGCGCGCAGGGCTCCAGCGTGACGACCGCGGTGCCGCCCCGGGCCCGCTCCCCCGCCTCGGCGAGTGCGGCGATCTCGGCGTGCGGGCCGCCGGGCGGGGCGGTGGCGCCCTCCCCCACCGGCGTGCCGTCGGCGGCGAGCACCACGGCGCCGACCGGCGGGTTGGGGCTGGTCGCGCCGAGCACCGACTCGCCGAGGGCCAGCGCACGCGCCATGGCGATGCGCTCCGCCCAGGCGGCGGTCGCGGCGGTCACCGGGACAGCGCCGCGGCGGCCTGCGCGCGCAGGGCCGCGATGGCGCGGGCGGGGTCCTCGGCGCCGTAGACGGCCGACCCGGCGACGAAGACGTCGGCACCGGCCTCGGCGGCCTGCTCGATGGTGTCGGCGTTGATGCCGCCGTCGACCTCGACGAACAGCTGCAGGTGGCCGGTGTCGACCAGCTCGCGGGCGCGACGGACCTTGGGCAGCACGTCGGCGATGAACGACTGGCCGCCGAAGCCGGGCTCGACCGTCATGACCAGCAGGGTGTCGAAGTCACGCAGGACCTCGACGTAGTCCTCCAGCGGCGTCCCCGGCTTGATCGCCAGGCCGGCCAGGGCACCGGCGGCGCGCAGGTCCCGGGCGACGTCGCGGGGGTCGCCGGTGCAGGCCTCGGCGTGGACCGTGACGTTGCGGGCGCCGAGCTCGGCGTAGCCGGGGGCCCAGCGCTCCGGCGCCTCGATCATCAGGTGGCAGTCCAGCGGGATCGGGCTCACCGCCTGGATCGCCTCGACCACCGGCCGGCCCAGCGTCAGGTTCGGCACGAAGTGGGCGTCCATCACGTCGACGTGCAGCCAGTCGGCGTCGGCCACCCGCTGGGTCTCCTCCGCGAGCCGGGCGAAGTCGGCTGACAGCAGGCTCGGGGCGATCAGCGGGGTCCGGGGCACGGGGAACGAGTGTAGGCAGCGGGCCGCGCGCCTCCCCGGGTGATCTGCGGCGGCAGGCGGGAGGAGGCCGGGACGCACGGGGACGACCTGCCGCTCGACGACGAGGACGGCGGCGCCGAACCGGGTCCCGGCCGCGCTCCCCCCTCCTGACCTGGGCGGCACCCGTCCGGGTGGCGTCCGGCCACGGGCAGCGCCCGGCGGCCCGACGCGCGCCTACGGTGCCGCCATGGGCGTTCACGAGACCTGCTCGGCTCGCAACGCGGGCGCCCGGTGAGCGCGCCGGCCGACGCGGTCGACTGGGACCGCGCCGAGCGGGAGGAGCCGGCGGCGCCAGGTCCGGGCGTGGCCCCTCGTCGTCGCGTGGTTCGGCGGGATGGCCCTGCTGCGGGGTGGCTTCCCCTTCGGGTCCGGCCGCACCGGCTGGGCGCTGCTGGCCGGGTACCTGCTCGTCGTCGCGGTGCTCCTCGCCGTTGCCCGGACCCGGCCAGGGACCCGCGAGCGCGCCGCGACGGCGTGGCGGGCGGCGGTGGCGCTGCGCCTGCACGCCGACCCCGGTCCCGGCGTGCGCGAGGTGGCCGACCGGCACGCCCGGACGCTCGCCACCGGCCCTGGCTGCCCTGGGTGTTCCCGCTCGCCACGGTGGTGCTCGTGCTCGGGGGCCGCTGGGACTCCCTGGTGCCCACCGCGTGCGGCGCCGTCCTCATGGTGGCGGCCGCCGCTGTGGGGTCCGCGTGGTGGCGTCGGCAGGTCGCCGCCGCCCAGCGGTGGGTGGCCGACCCGCCCGGACCGCTGCGCGACGCGCCTGCGGCGACCCGTCTCGACCGGTGGACCAGCGGCCGCGGGCTGCTCTGGCCGGTCCTGGCGCTGGTGGTCGCCGGCGTCGGCGCTGGCCTGCTCGCGGCGCTGCTGGCGTGACGGGCGGGCGCCCGCCCGGCCGGTGCGTCAGTCGCGGTCGGGCAGGGCGACCCAGTCGGCCCAGCTGAGGTCGCGGCCCACGTACCGGGGACGGCGCAGCGGCCACCGCTCGGCCAGCCAGCGGGGGACGAACTCGTCGAGCGCGGCCTCGACCTCGGTCGCCGCGAGCCGCCCGACGACCCACCACGAGACCTCGGCGTCGACGTCGCCGGCCTTCTCCGGCGGGTCCACGTACACGCAGCCGAGCAGCTCGGTCTCCTCGGCGTCGAGCAGCGCGTAGTTGAAGCTCTCGTGCGCCTCGATCTCCCGCTCGTGGCGGGCGAGGTCGGCGCGGTCCTCCTCCTCGGACATCGTCGCCGGCGGCCAGCCCCACGCCGCGCCGTAGACCGCCCACAGCCGCTCGCGGTCCGCCATGACGGCCGGGAAGTCGATGGCGGTGTCCGCCGCCCGGATCGGCCGCAGGTGCTGCCCGGTCGGCAGGTCGGCGCGGAGCGGGTGGACGAAGTCCTCGGGGAGCCAGGCCACGGCCGGGGACCGTACCGGCGCCCTGCGGGTGATGTGCGGTACCGGTGCATCCCGGCACCGGGACCCGCCGGCAGCGCACATCACCGGGCGGGCGGTTGCCGGGGGGCGGTCAGCGGGTGCGGCGCAGCAGGGCCATGAACATCGCGTCGGTGCCGTGGCGGTGCGGCCAGAGCTGGCCGAAGTCGCCGCGGGCGACGTCCGGGACCTCCGGGAACAGCGGCGCGACCGGCAGCACCTCGACGTCGTCGCGCGCGGCGGCGCCGGCGACCACGGCCTCGGTCTCGGCCGTGTGCGGCGAGCAGGTCACGTAGGCCACCACCCCGCCGGGGCGCACCGACGCCAGCGCACCGGCCAGCAGCTCGGTCTGCAGCGCGGCCAGCGGGGCGACGTCGTCGGCCGTCCGCCGCCAGCGCACCTCCGGGCGCCGCCGCAGCGCACCCAGGCCGGTGCACGGCGCGTCCAGCAGGACCCGGTCGAAGGAGCCCGGCGCCCACGGCGGCTCGCGGCCGTCGGCGACCAGCACCTCGACGTCGTCCTCGCCCTGCAGCGCCTGCCGCACGAGCTCGGCCCGGTGCGGCGCCCGGTCGGCCGCCGTGAGGCGCACACCGGCCGGCCGCACCGCGGCGAGCAGGCCGGACTTCCCGCCGGGGCCGGCGCACACGTCCAGCCAGGCCCCGTCCGGCCCCTCCAGCGGCGCCCGCGCCAGCAGCAGCGCGGCCAGCTGGCTGCCCTCGTCCTGCACCGCCGCGGCACCGGAGCGCACCGCGGCCACCCGGCCGGGGTCTCCCCCGCCGAGCCGCACCGCGTACGGCGACCACGGCCCCGGCTCGCCGCCGGACTCCTCGACCAGCTGCTCGCGGCTCACCCGCCGGGCGACCAGGTGCACCTCCGGCGCGGCGTCGTCGGCCAGCAGCGCGGGCTCGAGCTCGGTGTCGTCTGTCGGCCCGCCGCCGAGCGCGTCCCGCCATGCCTCGACCACCCAGCGCGGGTGGTCGGTGGCCAGCGCGAGGCGCTCGTCGCCGGTGGCGCCCAGGCGCTCCAGCCACGCGGCCCGGTCCCCGCCCGCGGCGACCTTGCGCAGCACGGCGTTGACCAGTCCGGCGGGGCCGGCGCCGACGATCGCGCGGGTGAGGTCGACCGTCGTGTCGACCGCGGCGTGCGCCGGCACGCGCAGGTCGACCACCTGGTAGGCGCCCAGCCGCAGCAGGTCGAGCACCCGCGGGTCCAGCTCGGCCAGTGGCCGGTCGACCAGCGTGGCGAGGACGGCGTCCAGCGTGCCCCGGGCCCGCAGCGCGCCGTAGGCGAGCTGGGTGGCGAAGGCCGCGTCGCGGGTGTCCAGCCGGCGCTCGCGCAGCAGCTGCGGCAGCAGCAGGTTGGCGTAGGCCTCCCGTGCGGACACCGCGTCGAGCACGTCGTAGGCGGTCAGCCGGGCGCCGTCGAGCTGCGCCCGTGGGCGCTGGCCCTGGTGGCCCTTCGGCCGGCCGGCCGGCCGCTGCCCGCCCCGGCGCGGCGGGCGGGTCACCCGCCCACCCGCTCGCCGGCGGTGGGCCGGGCGCCGCGGGCCCAGTCCGGCGCCGGCAGCATCCGCTTGCCCGCCGGCTGCACGTCGCCGAGGCGGACCGCGCCCCGGCCGGTGCCCACCAGCACCCCGGTGGGCCCGACCGACAGCTCTCCCGCAGCCAGCCCGAGGGAGGTCGGGAGCGGCTCGACCGGGCCGAGGCGCAGCCGGTCGCCGCGCCACGTCGTCCACGCGCCTGGGGCCGGGGTGACGCCGCGGACCCGCCGGTCCACGACGTGCGCGGGCAGGGTCCAGTCGACCTGCGCGTCGGCGACCTCGATGCGCGGCGCCAGGCTGATGCCGTCGGCGGGCTGCGGCTGGGCCTCCAGGGCGCCGGCGGCGATGCCGTCCAGGGTGGCCAGCAGCAGCTGGGCGCCGCTCACCGCCAGCCGCCCGAGCAGGTCGCCGGCGGTGTCGCGCGGGCCGACGGGCTCGGTGACCGTGCCGAACACGGGCCCGGTGTCCAGGCCGGCCTCTAGCCGGAAGGTGGAGGCGCCGGTGATCTCGTCGCCGGCCATGATCGCGTGCTGCACCGGGGCGGCACCGCGCCAGGCCGGGAGCAGCGAGAAGTGCAGGTTCACCCACCCGTGCGCGGGCAGGTCGAGGGCGGCCTGCGGCACCAGGGCGCCGTAGGCCACCACGGGGGCGCAGTCGACCGCGAGCTCCGCCAGCCGCTCGAGGAACTCCGGCTCGCGCGGCGACCGCGGCTGCAGCACCGGGACGCCGGCGGCGTCGGCGCGCTCGGCCACCGGGGAGCGGCTGAGCGTGCGGCCGCGGCCCTTGCGGGCGTCGGGCCGGGTGAGGACGGCGACCACCTCGTGGCCGGAGCCGAGCAGCGCGTCCAGCGACGGGACGGCGGGGGCCGGCGTACCGGCGAACAGGAGCCTCAGTGGGGGCTCACCTCCACCCGCGGGACCCAGGCGGCCATCCCGGCCCACTCGGCCCCGGCCACGGCCGCCAGCGCGGCCTCCCGTGCCCCCGGGTCGAGCCGGTCGACGAAGAGCACGCCGTCGAGGTGGTCGACCTCGTGCTGCACCGCGCGGGCCAGCAGGTGCGAGCCCTCGACGCGCACCGGGTCGCCGTGCTCGTTCCACCCGGTCGCCGCCACGTGCAGGTGCCGACGGCAGTCGTAGGCGTACCCGGGGATCGACAGGCAGCCCTCCGGGCCCTCCTGGACCTCCTCGCCGACGAGGGTGACGTCGGGGTTGACCAGGTGGCCGAGCTCCCCGTCGACGTACCAGGTGAAGACGCGCAGGCCGACGCCGATCTGCGGCGCGGCGAGACCGGCGCCGCCGGCGGCCTGCATGGTGTCGGTCAGGTCGGCCACCAGCGTGCGCAGCTCCGCGTCGAAGTCGACGACCGGGGCGGCCGGGGTGGTCAGCACCGGGTCGCCGTACAGCCGGATGGGGGTCACGCTCACCGGTCGATCCTAGGCGGCGTCCCGGCGCGGCTCAGACCAGCTCCGCGGGGTCCAGCTGCACGCGGACGTGCTCGGCCACCTTCTTCGCGCTGCGCACGCCCTGCACCCCGGCCAGCGCGTGCGCGAGCGCCGCGCCGTCGGCCCGCGACGTGCGCACCAGGTACCGCTCGCGCACCCCCTCCTGGCCGGGGCGCGGCTGCTCCGGCACCGGCCCGAGCACGTCGGCGTGCTCCGGCAGCCGCAGCGCGGCGAGGAACTCCGCCAGCGCCTCCGGGGACCCCGACAGCGACGCCATCCGGGTGGCCGGCGGGAAGCCCAGCTCGCGCCGGTCGGCCAGCTCCCGCCCGGCCAGCCAGCCCGGGTCCCAGCGGACCAGCGCCTGGACGACCGGGTGGGCGGCGTCGGCGGCAACGACCACCTGCCCGCCCGCGGAGGCCGGGCGCACCAGCGTGGCGGCGTTCATCCACCGCCGCAGCGTCTCCTCCCCCGCCCGCAGGTCGGCCCGGCCCAGCAGCGCCCAGGAGTCCAGCAGCAGCGCCGCGCCGTACCCGCCCTCGGCGACGGGCTCCGCGCCGGGGGTGGCCACCACGAGCGCCGGACCGGCGGGCACCGTGGCGAGGACGCCGGAGCCGCGGCCCGAGACCCGCACCGCGGCGCCGGGGAACGCCCGCCCCAGCTCCTCCGCCGTCCGCGAGGCCCCGACGACGGAGGCGCGGAGCTTGGTGCCGTGGCAGTGCGGGCAGTCGAAGGTCGCGGCCGGGCGGGCGCACCAGCGGCAGGCCGGCACGCGGGAGCCGCCCGGGCCCGGGGTGGCCGAGATGCCCAGCGGGCCGGCGCACACCGCGCACCGCGCCGGCGCCCGGCAGCGGTCGCAGGACAACCCGGGCGCGTAGCCGGCCCGCGGGACCTGCACGAGGACGGGCGCGCCGTCGGCGAGGGCCTGGCGGGCGACCCGGTGGCCCAGGCTGGGCAGCCGGGCGGTGCGGGCGGCCGGGTCGCGGGCGAGCTCGGCGTCGGCACCGAGCGCCTGCACCCGGGGCGAGGCCGCGCGCAGGGCCGCGCGGTCGCCGGCCAGCTCGTGCGCCCAGCCGCTCTCCAGCAGCAGCGCGGCCTCCGCGGTGCGGGCCGTCGCGGCGACGACGGCGGCGCAGCCGGCCAGGTGGGCCCGGTGCACCAGCACGTCCCGCGCGTGCGCGTACGGCCCCCGCGGCTCGGCGTGCAGGTCGTCGCCGTCGTCCCAGACGGCGACCAGGCCGAGGTCGGCGACCGGCGCGTAGACCGCCGCGCGGGTGCCCAGCACCACCCGCGCGCTGCCGCGGACGACGTCGAGGAACCGCCGGTAGCGGGCGTCCGGGGCCGCGTCGGCGCGGAGGACGACGAACGAGCCCTTCGGCAGCCGCTCGCCCGCCGCCGCCTCCAGCCGGTCGAGGTCCCGGCCGTCCGGGACGACGACCAGCGCGCCGCGACCGCCCGACAGCGCCGCCTGGCACAGCTCGGCCAGGCGCGCCGGCCAGTCCTCGCCGGGCAGCGCCGTCCACACGGCGCGGGCCGGGCGCCCCTCGGCCAGCGCGCCGAGCAGCGCCGGCCCCGCGGGGTAGCGGGCGAAGCCGGCCGGGTCGGGGGCCGCCGGGAGCGGCGGGGGCTCGGCCGGCGGCCGCTTCTCGGCCGACGCGCGCCGCGGCGGGATCGCCAGCCGCAGCACGTCGGACAGCGTGCCGCCCCAGCGGTCGGCCACCGCGCGCGCCAGGGCCGCCACCTCGGGGGTGAGCACGGGCTCGGAGGACACCAGCTTCGCCAGGGGGGCGAGCTTCCCCTGGTGCTCGGTGTGCGCGGACAGCTCCAGGACGAACCCGTCGACCAGCTGCCCGGCGAAGCGCACCCGCACCCGGCAGCCGGACCGGACGCCCTCGGCGAGCTCCGGCGGGACGGCGTAGTCGAAGGTGCGGTCCAGGTGCGCGAGGGGCACGTCGACGACGACCCGGGCCACCAGCGGCGCGGCGGGGAGGTCGGGAGAGGTCGTCATCGCTCCGGCGACGCTACCCACGGACCACGACAGCACCGCGCGGTTCCCGGCCCGGGACGCCGGTGGCCCGCCCCCCGGCAGGGGACGGGCCACCGTGGCCACCCTCCAGCGGCCCCCGCCGGGGTGGTCCTCCCGTTACTGGCCGACGGCCGAGCGCAGGGGGTCCACGCGGTCGGTGCGCTCCCACGGCAGGTCGACGTCGGTGCGGCCGAAGTGGCCGTAGGCCGCCGTCGGGCCGTAGATCGGCCGCAGCAGGTCCAGGTCGCGCACGATGGCGCCCGGGCGCAGGTCGAACACCGTGGTGATCGCCTTCTCCAGGACGTCGTCCGGGACGGTGCCGGTGCCGTGCGTGTCGACGAACAGGCCGACCGGGTGGGCGGCGCCGATCGCGTAGGCGACCTGCACCTCGCAGCGCTTGGCCAGCCCGGCGGCGACGACGTTCTTGGCCACCCAGCGCATCGCGTACGCCGCGGAGCGGTCGACCTTCGACGGGTCCTTGCCGGAGAAGGCGCCGCCGCCGTGGCGGGCCATGCCGCCGTAGGTGTCGACGATGATCTTGCGGCCGGTCAGGCCGGCGTCACCCATCGGGCCGCCGATGACGAACTTGCCGGTGGGGTTGACCAGCAGCCGGTAGTCGCTGGTGGGCAGGCCGAGGGCGGCCAGCTCGGGCTCGACCACGAGCTCCTTGACGTCGGGGGCCAGGAGCTGGTCGATGGAGATGTCCTCGGCGTGCTGGGAGGAGACGACGACGGTCTCCACGCCCACGGGCCGGCCGTCCTCGTAGACGACCGTGACCTGGGTCTTGCCGTCGGGGCGCAGGTAGGGCACCGAGCCGTCCTTGCGCACGGCCGACAGCCGCCGGGCCAGGCGGTGGGCCAGCGCGATCGGCAGCGGCATGAGCTCGGGGGTCTCGTCGGTGGCGTAGCCGAACATCAGGCCCTGGTCACCGGCGCCCTGGCGCTCGATCTCGTCGTCGGTGGCCCCGCTGGTGCGGGCCTCGTAGCCGGAGTCGACGCCCTGGGCGATGTCGGGCGACTGCGAGCCGAGGGAGACGCTGACGCCGCAGGAGGCGCCGTCGAAGCCCTTGCGGGACGAGTCGTAGCCGATGCGCAGCACGGTCTCGCGGACGATCTGGGCGATGTCGACGTACCCGGCGGTGGTGACCTCGCCGGCGATGTGCACCTGACCGGTGGTGATCATCGTCTCGACGGCCACCCGGCTGCGGGGGTCCTGCGTGAGCATCGCGTCGAGGATGGCGTCGCTGATCTGGTCGGCGATCTTGTCCGGGTGGCCTTCCGTCACCGACTCGGACGTGAAGAGGCGGCGTGCCACAGGAACTCCCAGCTGTCGACGGGTGATGTCCCGGTGCACGGTACCGGCGGGCTCCGGCCGGCGGTGACGGAGGCGGTCGTTCAGCCCTGACGGGCGACGACGGCGGTCCAGATGCCGGCGGCGACGGCGTCCTTGCTGCCGGCCGGCACCTCGGTCACCGACCCGTCGGCGCCCAGCACGACCGCCGCGTTGTCCGGCCGGCCGAACACCCGGCCGTCGGAGACGTCGTTGACCACGAGCAGGTCGCAGCCCTTGCGGGCGAGCTTGGCCCGGCCGTGGGCGAGCACGTCGCCCTCGGCGTCCCCGGTCTCGGCGGCGAACCCGACCACCAGCTGCCCGGGCGGCCGCTCGGCGACCAGCTCGGCGAGGACGTCGGGGTTGCGCACCAGCGGGATCGCCGAGGGCTCGGCGGCGGACCCCTTCTTGAGCTTGGTGGCGGCCACCGACCCCGGACGGAAGTCGGCGACGGCCGCGCTCATCACGACGACGTCGGCGGCCCGGCCGTCCTCACCGGCGACCTCCGCGCGCATCGCCGTCCGCAGCTCCTCGGCGGTGCCGACCCGCACCACCCGCACGCCGAACGGCGCGGGGGCGTCGACGTTGGCCGCCACGAGCACGACCTCGGCGCCGCGGGCGGCGGCCACGCGGGCCAGCGCCCAGCCCTGCAGGCCCGACGAGCGGTTGCCCAGGTAGCGGACGGGGTCCAGCGGCTCGCGGGTCCCGCCGGCGCTGACGACGACCCGCCGGTCGGCGAGGTCCCGGGCCAGCGCGGCGGCACCGGAGTCGAGCACCAGCTGGGCGAGCGCGGCGATGTCGGAGGGCTCCGGCAGCCGGCCGGGGCCGGAGTCCGGGCCGGTGAGGCGGCCCACGGCGGGCGGCAGCACGAGGGCGCCGCGCCGGCGCAGGGTCGCCACGTTGTCCTGCGTCGCCGGGTGCAGCCACATCTCGGTGTGCATCGCCGGGGCGAACACCACCGGGCAGTGCGCGGTCAGCAGCGTGGCGGAGAGCAGGTCGTCGGCACGGCCGGCGGCCGCGCGGGCCAGCAGGTCGGCGGTGGCCGGGGCGACGACGACGAGGTCGGCGGTCTGCCCGATCCGCACGTGCGCGACCTCGGGGACGTCGGACCACACGTCGGTGGTGACCGGGTTGCCCGACAGCGCCTCGAACGTGGCCGCGCCGACGAAGTGCAGCGCACCCGGTGTGGGGACGACGCGCACGTCGTGCCCGGACTCGGTCAGTGCCCGCAGCAGCAGGGCGGCCTTGTAGGCGGCCACGCCACCGCTGACGCCCAGCACGATCCGGCTCATGCGCTCATCCTCCCCCAGACGCGACGACGCCCCCGGAACGGATCCGGAGGCGTCATCACAAGGAGGGCTGGAACGGCCCCCTCGCAGGGGCCCGCCGCGAGTTCGCGAGCGGTGGGGGGCGAGGGGGTCCTTCCTCAGTTCTCGCCGGCGGTGTGGGTCAGCAGGCCCTCGTTGATCTCGCGCAGCGCGATCGACAGCGGCTTCTCCTGCGGGGCGGTGTCGACCAGCGGGCCGACGTACTCGAGCAGGCCCTCGGAGAGCTGGCTGTAGTAGGCGTTGATCTGCCGCGCACGCTTGGCGGCGAAGATCACCAGGCCGTACTTGCTGCTGGTGCGCTCGAGCAGCTCGTCGATCGGCGGGTTGGTGATGCCCTCGGGGGCAGGTGCGACTCCGGACACGGGTGGGCGTGCTCCTCAGATCGATCAGCGGGAGTGGCGGGCCGGCGGGCCCAGCTCACTCTTTCGCGCTTCCCCGGCACAGGTCGGGCGACGGCGCAGTCAGCAATCCTACCAACTCGTCCGCCGCGCGGGCCACGTCGTCGTTCACGACCACCACGTCGAACTCCCCGGCGGCGTCCAGCTCGGCCTGCGCGATGCGCAAGCGGCGCTCCTGGACCTCCACGGGCTCGGACCCGCGGCCGGCCAGCCGGCTGACCAGGTCGGCCCAGGAGGGCGGCGCCAGGAAGACCAGCTGGGCCTCGGCGTCGCGGGCCCGCACCTGCCGGGCGCCCTGCAACTCGATCTCCAGCAGGGCCGGGGCCCCGACCGCGAGGCGCTCGCGGACCGGGGCCACCGGCGTGCCGTACCGGTTGCCCGCGTACTCGGCCCACTCGAGCAGGCCGTCGGTGGCGACCAACCGGTCGAACTCGGCGTCGTCGACGAAGTGGTACTGCACGCCGTCCACCTCACCCGGACGTGGGCGCCGGGTCGTCGCCGACACCGACAGCCAGACCTCGGGGTACCGCCGCCGGACCTCGGCGACGACCGTGCCCTTGCCGACCCCGGAGGGGCCGGAGAGCACGGTCAGCCGCGCCGGGAGCGGGCAGGCAGAGGCATCGGGCACCACTCGTCGTCGTCCTCGTCCTGGTGCGCGGGTCAGCTGGTGGCGTCGGCCGGGACCTGGTCGGCCGACACCTGGTCCCCGCCGAACTCCGCCTCCAGCGCGCGGCGCTGGTTGGCGCCCAGGCCGCGGACCCGCCGGGTCGGGGAGATCTCGAGGCGCTCCATGATCTTCGCGGCACGGGCCTTGCCCACGCCCGGGAGCGACTCCAGCACCGCACTGACACGCATCTTGCCGATCACCTCGTCGGACTCGCCCTGGCGCAGGACGTCGCCCACGGTGGCGCCCTTGCTCTTGAGGCGCTCACGCAGCTCGGCGCGGGCCTTGCGGGCCGCGGCGGCCTTCTCGAGTGCGGCGGCGCGCTGTTCGGGGGACAGGCTGGGGAGGGGCATCGTTGCGACCCAATCGTGTCGTCGCCGGCGGACGGTGTGCCCCGGCTGGTGGCTGGGCTCGGTCGGAGTGGCGCTCGGGAAGAGCCTGACAACAGGCTAGTAACCGGCATATGTGCAGGTCACGCCCGCCCTCGACACATTTTCGCGGCACTGGGTGCCGTGGTGTTCACCCTGCGTTCACCGGACCTATGACGCTGTGTGATGTGCGCTGCTCACGAGGGATACGACCTGATCCCGTTCCGTTGGTGGCCCGCCCGGAACGCCGTGGGGATCGGCTCCGCGACACGCCGGAGGACGCCCAGGTCAGGGCTCCGGGCGCGCCGCGGCGGACGTCCGCGGACCGGTCCGCCGGCCCACCGCCCAGCCCGCCAGTGCCGCGAGCAGGAGCAGCCCGGCCAGGCCCAGTGCGGCGCCGGTGACGTGCCGGCCGGTCCAGAGCACCGCGTCGTCGAACGACAGCGCGAGGGTGCTCTCGTAGGCCGGGGCGTCGTCCGGGAGCAGGGGCGCGTAGCTCCCCGTGTACGCCACCCACGAGGTGGAGTCCCCGGTCCGGAAGACGAGCAGGCCCGCGACCAGGAGGGCCACGCCCGCTCCGGCGACGAGCCAGGGCAGCAGCCGCCTCACCGGGCCAGGACCTCCGCCCACCGCGCCGCGGCGTCCCGGAGCGCCGCCGGGTCGGGCCCGGCGCCGAGGACGTCCCGCGAGACGGTGGGGACTACGGCGGCGTCCCGGCCGAACAGCCGGCGCAGGTCCTCCCGGGAACCGCCCTGCGCCCCCAGGCCCGGCGCGAGCACCGGCCCGCCCAGGCCGGTCAGGTCGACGTCGAGGTCGCGCAGGGTCGCGCCCACGACCACGCCGAACGAGCCCGTCGTCGGCCCGAAGCGGCTGGCCACGTCCCGCACCGCGCCGAGGTCGGGCAGCGGGTCGCCCACCACCCAGCCGGGCGTGTTCCAGGCACGCACCGTGTCGACGACGACCTGGGCGACCGACCGCTCGCGCGCGCGCGAACCGCTGACCATGGCGTGCTGGAACGTGCCGGCGTCCGGGTTCGACGTCCGCGCGAGGACGAACAGGCCGCCCCCGTGCTGCCGGGCCGTGTCGACCGCCGGCTGCAGCGAGCCGGGCCCGAGGTAGGGGCTGACGGTGAGCGCGTCGACGGCCAGGGGGTGGTCCGGGCGCAGGTAGTCGGCGTAGGCGTCCATCGTGGAGCCGATGTCGCCGCGCTTGGCGTCCAGCAGCACCAGGGCGCCGGCCGCGCGGGCGCGGGTCACGGCCGTCTCGAGGACGGCGATCCCCCGCGACCCGTGCCGCTCGTAGAACGCCAGCTGCGGCTTGAGGACGGCGACCGTGCCGGCGAGGGCGTCGACCACGGTGTCGGTGAACCGCGCCAGCCCCTCCGCGGAGTCCGGCAGCCCCCAGCGCTGCAGCAGCGGCGCGTGCGGGTCGATCCCCACGCACAGCGGCCCGCGGGCGGCGACGGCGTCGGCCAGCCGGGAACCGAAGGCGTCACTCATCGGTGCGCGTGCCCGACGGCCTCGCGCAACGAGGAGAACCCGCGCTCCGCCAGGGCGGCAGCCAGCTCCCGGTGCACCCGCGCGGTCGCCGACGGGTCGGAGAAGACCGCCGTCCCCACGCTGACCGCCGAGGCGCCGGCCAGGACGAACTGCAGGGCGTCCAGGCCGCTGCGGATGCCGCCCATGCCGAGGATCGGCACCTCGGGCAGCGCCGCGTGGACCTGCCACACGCAGCGCACCGCGACCGGGCGGACCGCGGGGCCGGACAACCCGCCGGTGACCCCGCCGAGCACCGGTTTCATGGTGTCCGGGTCGATGACCAGACCGAGCAGCGTGTTGATCATCGAGAGCCCGTCGGCGCCGGCCTCGGTGACCGAGCGGGCGACCGGGACGATGTCGGTGACGTCGGGGCTGAGCTTGGCGTAGACCGGCTGGGCCGGGTCGGCGGCCGCGCGGACGGCGGCGACCACGTCGGAGGCGGCGACCGGGTCGCAGGCGAACACCTCGCCGCGGCTCTCCACGTTCGGGCAGCTGATGTTGACCTCGAGGCCGAGGACGCCCGGCACGCCGCGCAGCCGGGTGGCCAGCTCCGCGAAGTCCTCCACGCGGGTGCCGGCGATCGACACGAAGGCGGGCACCCCGCGCTCGGCCAGCCACGGGAGCTCGCCGGCGAGCAGGCCGTCGATGCCCGGGCCCTGCAGGCCGATGGAGTTGAGCATCCCGCTCGGCGTCTCGGCCATCCGCGGCGTGGGGCGCCCCGACCGCGGGCGCAGCTGCACCGACTTGGTGACGACGGCGCCCAGCGTGGCCAGGTCGACGAAGGGCTCGAGCTCCTGGCCGAACGCCGAGCAGCCCGACGCGGTGAGCACCGGGCCGGCCAGGGGCACCGATCCCAGCGCGGTCGTCATGTCCACGGACGTCTCGACCAGCGTCACGGCGCCACCACCCCCATCGCGTCGGCGCCGACGACGTCCCAGGGCAGCGCGCCGACGTCGGCGAAGCGCACCCGGTCCCCGCCGAACACGGGCCCCTCGGTGCAGGAGCGGGAGAAGCGGGTCAGCCCGTCGGCCCCCACGACCGGCAGCACGCAGGTCATGCAGACGCCGATGCCGCACGCCATCGACTCCTCGACGGCGACGTAGGACGGCACCCCCGCGGCGGTGGCGGCGTCGGCGACCGCGCGCAGCATCGGCATCGGCCCGCAGGCGTAGGCCACGCCGGACTCCCCGATCAGCTCGTCGACGGCGACGGTGACGCGGCCGGCGCGACCGGCGCTGCCGTCGTCGGTGGTCACCTCCAGGCGGTCGGCCAGGGCCCCGAGGTCGTCCACGGAGCACAGCCGCGCGGCGTCGGCCGCACCGCTCACGGCCAGCACGCGCGAGCCGCGGGACCGCAGCAGCCCGGCCAGCCCCACCAGGGCCGCCGCCCCGTACCCGCCACCGACCAGCAGCGCCGTCGTCCCGGGCGCAGGGAGCGGGAACGGCCGGCCCAGCGGGCCGACGACGTCCACGGTGTCCCCCGGCCGGCGCTCGGCCAGCCAGGTCGAGCCCGGCCCGTGCGGCGCGACGACGACCGTGACCGTGCCGGCTCCCGGATCCGTGCCGGCGATCGCGATCGAGCGGCGCAGCAGGTTGGCCGTCATCGGGCCGCCGACGGCGAACGCCACGAACTGCCCCGGCTGCGCGCGCTCGGCGACCTCCGGCGCGGCCAGGGCCAGCTGCACGTACGCGCCGGCCGGCGCCGCGGAGACGACCTCCACCTCGCGCTGGACCGGTGGCTGGTCCGCCTTCGGCGCCGGCTCGGTCAGGTAGGAGGTCACCGGCCGGCCGCCAGCGCGGCGTGCAGCTCCTGCAGGCTCCGCACGCCGATCTCGCCGGCCCGCAGCGCCTCGATGCCCTGCACCGCGGCCGCCATGCCCTGCACGGTCGTGATGCTCGGGACGCCGGCGCTGATGGCGGCGGCGCGGATCTCGTAGCCGTCCAGCCGCGGGCCGCTGTTGCCCGGCGACCCGAACGGCGTGTTCACGACCATGTCGACGTCGCCGGCCAGGATCCGCTCGACGCAGTTGCCCGGGCCCTCGCTGTACTTGCCGACCTCCTCGCAGGCCACGCCGTTGCGGCGCAGGACCTGCGCGGTGCCGGCGGTGGCCAGCACGCGGAAGCCGAGGTCGGCCAGCCGCTTGACGGGGAAGATCGCCGAGCGCTTGTCCCGGTTGGCCAGCGACACGAACACCGTGCCCTCGGTGGGCAGCGAGCCGTACGCGGCGGCCTGGGACTTCGCGAACGCCTGGCCGAAACCGACGTCGAGGCCCATCACCTCACCGGTGGACTTCATCTCCGGGGAGAGCACCGTGTCGACGTTCTGCCCCTCGACGGTGCGGAACCGGTTGAACGGCAGCACCGCCTCCTTGACCGCGATCGGCATGTCGTCGGGCAGGTCCCCGCCGTCGCCGGTGGCGGGCAGCACGCCGGAGTCCCGCAGCTGGGCGATGGACTCCCCGACCGCGATCCGCGCCGCGGCCTTGGCCAGCTGCACCGCCGTCGCCTTGGACACGAACGGCACCGTCCGGCTGGCCCGGGGGTTGGCCTCGATGACGAAGAGGATGTCGTCCTTGATCGCGTACTGGACGTTGACCAGCCCGCGCACCCCGATGCGGGCGGCCAGCTTCTCGGTGGCGGTCCGGATCTTGGCGATGTCGGCCGACCCGAGCGTGATCGGCGGCAGCGCGCACGCGGAGTCGCCGGAGTGGATGCCGGCCTCCTCGATGTGCTCCATGACGCCGCCGAGGTACAGCTCCGCGCCGTCGTAGAGGGCGTCGACGTCGATCTCGACGGCGTCCTCGAGGAACCGGTCGACCAGCACCGGGTGCGCGGGGCTGACGTCGGTGGCCTTGGCGATGTAGGCCTCGAGGGTGCTCTCCTCGTAGACGATCTCCATCCCCCGCCCGCCGAGCACGTACGAGGGCCGGACGAGCACCGGGTAGCCGATCTCCGCGGCGATCGCGCGCGCTTCGGCGAAGGTGGTCGCCGTGCCGTGCTTGGGCGCGAGCAGGCCGGTGTCGGCGAGCACGCGGGAGAACGCCCCGCGGTGCTCGGCGTCGTCGATCGCCTCCGGGGAGGTGCCCAGCACCGGCACCCCGGCGTCCTTGAGCCGCTGCGCGAGGCCCAGCGGCGTCTGCCCGCCGAGGGTGCAGATGACCCCGGCGACCGGGCCGGCGGCGCGCTCGGCCTCGACCACCTCGAGGACGTCCTCGAAGGTCAGCGGCTCGAAGTACAGCCGGTCGGCGGTGTCGTAGTCGGTGGAGACGGTCTCCGGGTTGCAGTTGACCATCACCGCCTCGTAACCGGCGTCCTGCAGCGCCATGACGGCGTGCACGCAGGAGTAGTCGAACTCGATGCCCTGGCCGATCCGGTTCGGGCCCGAGCCGAGGATCAGCACCGCCGGCTTCTCCCGCGGCTCGACCTCGGTCTCCTCGTCGTAGGAGGAGTAGTGGTACGGCGTGCGGGCGGCGAACTCCGCGGCGCAGGTGTCGACGGTCTTGTAGACCGGCCGGATGCCCAGGCGCCAGCGCAGCGTCCGGACGCCGTCCTCGCCGGCGAGCTCGGGCCGCAGCGCGGCGACCTGCCGGTCGGACAGGCCGTGCCGCTTGGCCCGGCGCAGCAGCGCGGCGGTGATCGCCGGGGCGTCGCGGACCTCCGCGGCGACCTCCTGGACGAGCGCGATCTGGTCGACGAACCACGGGTCGAACCCGCTGGCCTCGGCGACCTGCTCGACCGTGGCACCCGCGGCCAGGGCCTGCTCGGCGACGTAGAGCCGGCCGTCGACCGGCGTGCGCAGGACCTCCAGGAGCTCCTCGGCCGAGCGGCTCTCGGCCGGGCCGGTCCAGAAGCCGGCCACCTTCGTCTCCGTGGAGCGCATCGCCTTGCCCAGCGCCTCGGGGAAGTTGCGGCCCATGGCCATGACCTCGCCGACGCTCTTCATCGTCGTCGTCAGCCGCGGGTCGGCACCGGGGAACTTCTCGAACGCGAAGCGCGGGATCTTCACCACGACGTAGTCCAGCGTCGGCTCGAACGCCGCGGGCGTGACGCCCGTGATGTCGTTGGTGATCTCGTCGAGCGTGTAGCCGATGGCGAGCTTCGCCGCGATCTTGGCGATCGGGAAGCCGGTCGCCTTCGACGCGAGCGCCGACGACCTCGACACCCGCGGGTTCATCTCGATGACGACCAGCCGGCCGTCGGCGGGGTTGACCGCGAACTGGATGTTGCAGCCGCCGGTGTCGACCCCGACCGCCCGCAGGACGTCGATGCCGACGTCGCGCATCCGCTGGTACTCGCGGTCGGTGAGCGTCATCGCCGGGGCGACGGTGACCGAGTCGCCGGTGTGCACGCCCATCGCGTCGATGTTCTCGATCGAGCAGATGACCACCACGTTGTCGCTGCGGTCGCGCATCAGCTCGAGCTCGTACTCCTTCCAGCCCAGCACCGACTCCTCGATGAGGACGGTGTGCACCGGGGAGTCGGCCAGACCGTGCCCGGCCATCCGCCGCAGCTGCGCCTCGTCGGTGGCGAAGCCCGAGCCCAGCCCGCCCATGGTGAACGACGGCCGGATGACGACGGGGTAGCCGACCTCCTCAGCGGTCTCCAGCGCCTCCTCGATGCTGCCGCAGACCCGCGACCGCGGGGCGTCGGCGCCGATGGACCGCACGATGTCCTTGAACATCTGCCGGTCCTCGCCGCGGTTGATCGCCTCGACGTCGGCCCCGATGAGCCGGACTCCGTACCTCTCCAGGACGCCGTTCTCGTACAGGCCGATCGCGATGTTGAGCGCCGTCTGCCCGCCGAGGGTGGCCAGCAGCGCGTCAGGGCGCTCCTTGGCGATGACCCGCTCGACGAACTCCGGCGTCAGCGGCTCGATGTACGTGGCGTCGGCGATCTCCGGGTCGGTCATGATCGTCGCCGGGTTGCTGTTGACGAGGCTGACCCGCAGCCCCTCGGCCCGCAGCACGCGGCAGGCCTGGGTGCCGGAGTAGTCGAACTCGGCGGCCTGGCCGATGAGGATCGGCCCGGAGCCGATCACCATCACGTGCTCGATGTCGGTGCGCTTGGGCATCAGCGGTTCTCCTCCATGAGGTCCACGAAGCGCTGGAACAGCGGCGCCGCGTCGTGCGGGCCGGCCGCGGACTCCGGGTGGAACTGGACGCTGAACGCCGGCGCCTCGAGCAGCCGCAGCCCCTCCACCACGTCGTCGTTCAGGCCGACGTGGCTGACCTCCACCGCGCCGTACGGGGTGTCGGTGGGCCGGTCGAGCGGGGCGTCGACGGCGAAGCCGTGGTTGTGGCTGGTGACGCGCACCGTGCCGCTGACCCGGTCGAGCACCGGCTGGTTGAGCCCGCGGTGCCCGAAGCGCAGCTTGTAGGTGCCCAGGCCCAGCGCGCGGCCGAGGATCTGGTTGCCGAAGCAGATCCCGAACAGCGGCCGGCCGGCGTCGAGCACGCCCTGCACCGCCCGCACCGCGTAGTCCGCGGCGGCCGGGTCGCCGGGGCCGTTGGAGAGGAAGACGCCGTCCGGGCCGGCGGCGAGCAGCTCCTCGGCGGTCGCGGTCGAGGGCAGCACGTGCGTCTCGACGCCGAGGGCGGCCAGGTGCCGCGGGGTCGCGGTCTTGATGCCGAGGTCCAGCGCGGCGATCGTGAAGCGCCGCTCCCCCTCCGCCGGGACGACGTAGGCCTCGCCGGTGCTCACCGTGGGGGCGAGGTCGGCGCCGGTCATGCCCTCGGCCGCCCGCACCCGGGCCAGCAGCTCCTCGGCGTCCAGCTCGGTGCTGATGCCGGCCCGCATGGCGCCGCGCTCGCGCAGGTGGCGGGTCAGCGCGCGGGTGTCGATGCCGCTGATGCCGACGACGCCCTGGGCGATGAGCTCGGCGTCGAGGCTGCCGGTGGCCCGCCAGTTGGCCGGGCGTCGGGCGGGGTCGCGGACGACGAAGCCGGCCACCCACATGCGGCGGCTCTCGTCGTCCTCGCCGTTCACGCCGGTGTTGCCGATGTGCGGGGCGGTCATGGTGACGATCTGGCCGGCGTAGCTGGGGTCGGTCAGCGTCTCCTGGTAGCCGGTCATGCCGGTGGCGAAGACCGCCTCGCCGACCGTCGTCCCGGCCGCGCCGTAGGCGTCTCCGCGGAACGTGCGCCCGTCCTCCAGGACCAGCAGAGCACTCATGGTCGGGCTCCTGACGTCGCCCTCGTGCTCATCGGGTCGCCTTGCCGTCGGTCACTGTCGGGACACCTCTCAGGAACGTGTGGACGACGCGGCCGGGGAGCTCCCGGCCGGCATAGGGGCTGTTGCGGCTGCGGGAGGCCAGCGCGGCGGGGTCGACCACCGACCGCGCCGTCGGGTCCAGCAGCACGAGGTTGGCCGGCTCGCCGGGGGCGATCGGGCGGCCGTGCCCGGTCAGCCGGCCGATCGCGGCGGGACGGACGGACATGCGGTCGGCGACGCCGGCCCAGTCGAGCAGGCCGGTCTCGACCATCGTGTCCTGCACGACCGCCAGCGCCTGCTCCAGCCCGAGCATCCCGGGCCGGGCCTGCGCCCACTCGCACTCCTTGTCCTCCACGGCGTGCGGCGCGTGGTCGGTGGCGACGCAGTCGATCGTCCCGTCGGCCAGCCCGGCCCGGACGGCCTGGACGTCGGCGTCGGTGCGCAGCGGTGGGTTGACCTTGAACACCGGGTCGTAGCCCTCGGCGCAGGCGTCGGTCAGCAGCAGGTGGTGCGGGGTGACCTCGGCGGTCACGTCGACCCCGCGGGTCTTCGCCCAGCGCAGGATCTCCACCGATCCCGCGGTGGACACGTGGCAGACGTGCAGCCGGGCGCCGACGTGCTGGGCGAGCAGCACGTCGCGGGCGATGATCGCCTCCTCCGCCGCGGCGGGCCAGCCGGTCAGGCCGAGCTTCGCCGAGCGGTCGCCCTCGTGCATCTGGGCGCCGACGGTGAGCCGCGGCTCCTCGGCGTGCTGGGCGACGACGCCGTCGAGGGCCTTCACGTACTCCAGCGCGCGGCGCATGAGCGCGGGGTCGGCCACGCAGTGCCCGTCGTCGGAGAAGACCCGCACCGTGGCCGCCGAGTCGGCCATCGCGCCGAGCTCGGCCAGCCGCTCCCCGCGCAGGCCGACGGTCACCGCGCCGACCGGCACGACGTCGACCAGCCCGGCCTCCTGGCCCAGCCGCCACACCTGCTCGACCACGCCTGCGGTGTCGGCCACCGGGTCGGTGTTGGCCATGGCGTGGACGGCGGTGAAACCCCCCAGCGCCGCCGCACGGCTGCCGGTCTCGACCGTCTCGGCGTCCTCGCGCCCGGGCTCGCGCAGGTGGGTGTGCAGGTCGACAAGCCCGGGCAGCGCGACCAGCCCGGTGGCGTCGACCACCTCGGCTCCGGTCGCCGACAGGCTCGCGCCGACGGCCGCGATCCGGCCGTCCCTCACCAGCAGGTCGGCGGGGTCGCCGCCGAGGACGCGGGCCCCCTTGATCAGGTAGGTCACTCCGGGGCCCCCGCGGAAACGTGGAGCGCCAGCGGAGCGTTTTCGTGGGGATTTTTCACGAGGGAGCCCCTCCGAGCAGCAGGTACAGGACGGCCATGCGCACCGAGACGCCGTTGCCGACCTGCTCGACGATGGTGGAGCGCACCGAGTCCGCGACCTCCGCGGCGATCTCCATGCCGCGGTTCATCGGGCCGGGGTGCATGACGATGGCCTCGTCGCCGAGGACGGCCATCCGCCGGGCGTCGAGGCCGTAGCGACGGCTGTACTCGCGGGCGCTGGGGAAGAACGAGGCGTTCATCCGCTCGGCCTGGACCCGCAGCATCATCACGACGTCGGCCTTGGGGAGGACGGCGTCCAGGTCGTAGGAGACCTCCGCCGGCCAGCTGCCCACCCCGACCGGGAGCAGCGTGGGCGGGGCGACGAGGGTGACCTCGGCGCCGAGGGTGTGCAGCAGCCGCACGTTGGACCGGGCCACCCGGCTGTGCAGCACGTCGCCGACGACCGCCACCCGCACCCCCTCCAGCCGGCCGAGCCGGCGGCGGATCGTGTACGCGTCGAGCAGCGCCTGCGTGGGGTGCTCGTGCGTGCCGTCGCCGGCGTTCACCACGCTGCCGCGCACCCAGGAGGCCAGTTGGTGCGGAGCACCGGAGGCGCCGTGCCGGATGACGATGGCGTCGCTGCCCATCGCCTCCAGGGTGAGCGCGGTGTCCTTGAGGCTCTCCCCCTTGGAGACGCTGCTGCCCTTGGCGGAGAAGTTGATGACGTCGGCCGACAGCCGCTTGGCCGCGAGCTCGAAGCTGATCCGGGTGCGGGTGGAGTCCTCGTAGAAGAGGTTGACCACCGTGCGTCCGCGCAGCGTGGGCAGCTTCTTGACCTCGCGGCCGCTGAGCGCGGACTCGATCTGCGCGGCGGTGTCGAGCACCAGGGTGGCGTCGGCCCGGTCCAGGTCGTCGGCCTCCAGCAGGTGGCGCTTCACGGCTGGTCCCCCTCGGCCTGCTCGGTCACGCGAACCTCGTCGACGCCGTCGGTCTCGGCCAGCCGCACCTTCACCGACTGGCTGCGCGCCGTGGGCACGTTCTTGCCGACGTAGTCGGCCCGGATCGGCAGCTCCCGGTGGCCGCGGTCGACCAGCACCGCCAGCTGCACCGCCCGCGGGCGGCCGAGGTCGCGCAGCGCGTCCAGCGCGGCGCGCACCGAGCGGCCGGAGAACAGGACGTCGTCCACCAGGACGACGAGCCGGCCGTCGATGCCCGAGCCGGGCAGCACCGTGTCCTCCAGCGCGCGGACCCCGCGCAGCCGCAGGTCGTCGCGGTAGAGCGTGATGTCGACGGTGCCGACGTCGATCGCGGTGCCGGAGAAGGCCTCCACACGGGCGGCGAGCCGGCGGGCGAGCGGGGCGCCGCGGGTGGGGATGCCGACCAGCACGAGGTCGGGCAGGCCGTTGCCGGCCTTCTCGATGAGCTGGTGGGCCATCCGGTCGACCACGCGGGCGACGTCGGGGGCGGTGAGCAGCGCACCGGGCGCTGCGGGACCGCGGGCGTTCGGGCTGCTCGGGGCAGCCGGGGACGAGCCGGCCATCAGGCCTCCTTCCCCGCCTCACCGGACGGGTCGTTAAAGGAGTGGGTTGGACCGGCGACCACCGTACTGCACTCCATGGTGTGACCCGCCGCGCGCGTCGAAGTGCCCCGCGACGTCCCCGCGGGTGAAGGATGTGGTCCCCCAGGAGGAGCCCGCTGTCGTACCGACCGACGTACCAGTACGGTGAGTGACGACAGCGCCCCACGAACGACGACGGACAGTGAGCGACACGGGATGAGCACCGACTACTCGCGGGCCCTCGGCGCCCGGCTCCGCGCCATCCGCAACCAGCAGGGCCTCTCCCTGCAGGGGGTGGAGGACAAGTCGCACGGTCGCTGGAAGGCGGTCGTGGTCGGCTCCTACGAGCGCGGCGACCGTGCCGTGACCGTCCAGCGGCTCTCCGAGCTCGCCGTCTTCTACGGCGTGCCGGTCTCCGAGCTGCTGCCCGACCCGCGGCCCAGCTCCGCGGTCACGGCGACGACGAAGATCGTGCTCAACCTGGAGTCGCTGGGCTCGCTGCCCGCGGACGAGGCGGGGCCGCTGGCCCGCTACGCCTCGACCATCCAGGCCCAGCGGCACGACTACAACGGCAAGGTGCTGAGCATCCGCGCCGAGGACCTCAAGTCGCTGGCGATCATCTACGACATGAGCCCCGACGAGCTCACCAGCCGGCTCATCGAGTGGGGCGTGCTGTCCCCCGGCATGGAGGGCATCGCCTCCGCCGACGACGAGGACGGCGAGCTCAACCCCAACTGGGAGCGCCGCCGCGCCCCGCGCTGATCACCGCGCGACGACGGGCCCCTGCCACCACCGGCAGGGGCCCGTCGTCGTCCCGGCGCGATGCCCGGACACGCGGCGGAGCCCCGCGCGACGCCGCGGCTGTGCCAGGGTGCCCGCAGCCGGGTCCCCCGGCCGCCGTCCGCTGGAGGAGCCCGCATGCCCGCCGTGCAGATGACCGCGGTGTCCAAGAGCTACCGGCGCCGCGGCCGGCCGCCGCAGAAGGCCCTCGACGACCTCGACCTGCTCGTCGAGACCGGTGGGGTCCACGGCTTCCTGGGTCCCAACGGGTCGGGCAAGACCACCACGATCCGGGTGCTCCTCGGCCTGGTCGCCGCCGACGGCGAGCCCGACATCCGCCTGCTGGACCGGCCGGTGCCCGCGGGGCTGCCCGACGTGATCGGCTCCGTGGGCGCCCTGGTGGAGACGCCGCTGTTCACCCCCGGCTTCTCCGGCCGGCTCAACCTCCAGCTGCTCGCCGAGGCCGCCGGCGTCCCCCGCTCCCGGGTCGAGGAGTGCCTGGAGCTGGTCGACCTCACCGACCGCGCCCGTGACCGCTTCAAGGGCTACTCGCTGGGGATGAAGCAGCGGCTGGGCATCGCCGCGGCGCTGCTCAAGCGGCCGCGGCTGCTGATCCTGGACGAGCCGAGCAACGGGCTGGACCCGGCCGGGATCCGGGACGTCCGGGAGCTGATCCGCCGGCTCGGCCGCGACGGGCGCACGACGGTGCTGCTCTCCTCGCACCTGCTGGCCGAGATCCAGCAGGTCTGCGACTCGGTCTCCATCCTGGCCAAGGGCCGCTGCGTCGCCGCCGGCCCGGTCGCCGACGTGCTGGCCCGCGGAGCCACCGGGGACGTCCGGATCCGGGTGCCCGACGCCGCCGGCGCCGCCGCGGTCCTCGCCGGTGCCGGCTTCGCCGTCTCCCCGCCCGAGGTCCCCGACGGCCGCACCCTGCTGGTGCACCGGGTGGCCGCACCCGGGGAGATCACCCGGACCCTGGCGCGCCACGAGCACTTCCTCGAGGAGCTGACCCCGCTGACGCCTGACCTGGAGAGCGCCTTCCTCGCCCTCACCGGCGACCAGCCGCCCGCGGCCGTCCCGCAGGGCGCCGGCACCCCGACCGCTCCGGGGAGCCGGGCATGAGCGCCGCTCCCCCGCTCCCCGAGGCCGCCGACGTGACCGACCCGGGGACGCCGGCGCCCCGCCTGGGCGGGCTGCTGCGGGCCGAGCTGCACCGGTTCCGCTCCCGCCGGTTCATCCAGGTGCTCGTCGGCCTGACCCTCGTCGGGTTCGTCGTCGCCACCGTCATCGGCCTGCTGAACCTGGGCAGCCCCACCGACGCCGACCTGGCCGCGGCCCGGGCGGAGGCCGAGCGGTTCGTCGCCGAGCAGGAGGAGTTCCGCCAGGAGTGCCTGGCCGACCCGGGACTGCCCGACGACGTCCCCGCCGAGGAGTTCTGCGGCCCGCCGCTCACGGTGGACGACGTCGGCGGCACGGAGTCCTTCCTCGACGAGGAGCCCTTCGACCTGGCCGGGGCCGGGACCGACGGCGCCCTCGCGGTCGCGGCCCTGTCCGCTGCCCTGGCCTTCGTCATCGGCGCGACCTGGATCGGCGCGGAGTGGTCGCACCGGTCGATCGTCGCCCTGCTGTTCTGGGTGCCGCGCCGGCTGACGGTGATGGGGGCGAAGGTCGCCGTCCTCGTCCTCGCCGCCGCTGCCTTCGGCGTCCTCACCCAGATCGCGTGGCTGGCGATGGCGGGCGTGCTGCGCGCGGCCGTCGGCACCGACGAGGCGCTGCCCGACCACTTCTGGAGCACGCTGCTGCAGACCCAGGGCCGCGGGGTGCTGCTCACCGTGTTCGCCGCCCTGCTGGGCTTCGGGCTGGCCAACCTGGTGCGCAACACCGGTGCCGCACTGGGCATCGCGTTCGTCTACGTGGTGGTCCTGGAGAACGCCGTGCGGGTGCTGCGCCCCCGCTGGGACCCGTTCCTGCTCACCAGCAACGCCCTCGGCCTCGTGCAGGACGGTGGCCACACGCTGCAGTACTGGCCGGAGCAGGGGCCGTCGTCGGACGGGCTGCAGATGCCGGTCGAGTACTTCCTGGGCCACCTGCAGGCGGCGGCGCTGCTGACCGCGGTCACCGCCGTGGTGGTCGGGGTGGGCGTGGCGCTGTTCGCCCGGCGCGACCTGCACTGAGGGGGCCTGCCCTCGGGTGGGGCCCGGCGCCGGACGGACAGGTCCCCGCAAGCCGGCTGCAAGGGAACTGTCAGTGGGCGCCCCTAGCGTCCTGGACGTCGCCCGATCCGAGCCCAGCCCGAGGAGCTCCCCGTGCCCGTCCCGCCCCAGGCCCCCGACCGTGACCTGCTGCTCGCCGCCTCCCGCCGCGCCGCCCTGCGGCGCGTGCACCGGCGGCAGTCCAGCGCCCGCATGGCCGCGATGCTCGCGGCGGCCGACGCCGGGGCGGGCCGCCGCCCCTGAGCACGGCGGCCCGGTGCCCGGTCAGCCGCTGACGTCCTCCACGTCGAAGTGGCTCATCGTCGCCCCGCCGGTGGCGAAGTTGGCGACGTCGCCCGCGGCGGCCGCGCCCTCCGGGGACTGCAGCCCCGCCGCGAACGCCTCGGCGGAGGCGAAGTCGAGCACGGCGACCAGGTAGGGCGCCGGGTCCTCGCCGAGGGCCTGGGCGTTGCCCACCTCCATCCGCGTCACGCCCGGGATCTTCCGGGCGAGCGGCACGTGCACCTCGCGGTAGTAGCGGTCGAAGGCCGCCGGGTCGGTAGGGCGGCCGTACTGGACCAGCAGTCGGTGCGTCACGTGGACCTCCTCGCGCCGGCCCCGGGGCTCCGGTGCGCCGGGGCTCGGTGCAGCCAACCAGGGCGGGCCCTCCGGGGGGAAGGCGCAGCGGGCCCCGGCGGCGGAGGTCCTAGGCCGGGACCTCGGCGTCGAGGATGGCCCCGAGCACCCCGTTGACGAACGCCGGCGAGTCGTCGGTCGACAGCGAGCGGGCCAGTTCCACGGCCTCGTCGATGACCACCGGGTCGGGCACGTCGTCGGCCCACAGCAGCTCGAACGTGGCCATGCGCAGGATGGCGCGGTCGACGTCGGGCAGCCGGTCGAGCGACCAGCCGCGGGCATGGGTGTCGATGAGCTCGTCGATGCGGGCCGCGTGCTCGACGACCCCCTCGACCAGCCGGACGGTGTGCTCGGCCACCGGCGGCTGGCCCTCGGCGATGCGGTCGCGCAGCACGGCCAGCGGGTCGGAGCTGCGCAGGTCGGCCTCGTAGAGGACGTCGACGGCGCGCTTGCGGGCCTTGCTGCGGGCAGCCATGCGGGGTCGGTCGGTCCGTGTCGGCCGGGTCGGCGTCAGTTGGCGCGGCCGAGGTACCGGCCGTCGCGGGTGTCGACCTTGAGCTTGTCGCCGGTGTTGACGAACAGCGGCACCTGGATCTGCGCGCCGGTCTCCAGGGTGGCCGGCTTGGTGCCGCCGGTGGAGCGGTCGCCCTGCAGGCCCGGGTCCGTGTGCTGGACGACGAGCTCCATGGTCACCGGCAGCTCGACGTACAGCGGCGTCCCGTCGTGGACGGCGACGACGGCCTCGGTGTTCTCCAGGAGATAGTCCGCACCCCCGCCGACGGTCCCCTCCGGCACGTGGATCTGGTCGTAGGTGTCGCCGTCCATGAAGACGAAGTCGGTGCCGTCCTTGTACAGGTACGTCATGTTCCGCTTGTCGACGTTGGCGGTCTCGACCTTGGTCCCGGCGTTGAAGGTCTTGTCGACGACCTTGCCCGAGAGCACGTTCTTCAGCGTGGTCCGCACGAAGGCGCCGCCCTTGCCGGGCTTGACGTGCTGGAACTCGGTGACGGCCCACAGCTGGCCGTCGAGGTTGAGGACCATGCCGTTCTTCAGATCGTTCGTGGTAGCCATCAGAGGACCAGCAGTTCCTTGCTCGTGAGGGTCAACAACTCGGGCTCGTCGTCCGTGACGACCAGGGTGTCCTCGATCCGGACACCGCCGTGGCCGGTGAGGTAGACCCCCGGCTCCACGGTGACGGCCATGCCGGCGGTCAGCGTACCCGCGCCCAGCGGGCCGATGCCCGGCGCCTCGTGGATCTGCAGCCCGACACCGTGGCCGAGGCCGTGGGAGAAGTGCTCGGCGTGCCCGGCCGCGGCGATCACGTCGCGGGCGGCGGCGTCCACGGCGACGACGTCCGCGCCCACCGCCAGCGCCGCCCGGCCGGCCGCCTGGGCCGCGGCGACCAGCTCGTACACCTCGCGCTGCCAGTCCGCGGCGTGCCCGAGCACCAGCGTGCGGGTCATGTCGGAGTGGTACCCGTCGACGGTCGCGCCGAAGTCGAGCTTGAGGAAGTCGCCCTCGCGCAGCACCGTCGTGTCGGGCCGGTGGTGCGGGATGGCGGAGTTGGCGCCGGCGGCCACGATCGTCTCGAACGAGGGCCCCTCGGCTCCCAGGTGCATCATCCGGGCGTCGAGCTCGCGGCCCACCTGCAGCTCGGTGCGCCCGGGCCGCAGTGCCCCCTCGGCGGCCAGCTCGGCCAGCGCGGCGTCGGCGATCGCGCAGGCCCGGCGCAGGGCCGCGATCTCGTCGTCGTCCTTGACCGCGCGCAGCTCCTCCACCGCCCGGCGGACGCTGGCCAGCTCCGGCACGGTGCCGCCGTCGGAGGCGTCGGTCAGCACGCGCTCGAGCCCGGCCAGGCCGTCGACGGTGACGACGTGGCTCTCGAAGCCGATCCGGCCGGCGCCGCCGCGCACGGCGGCCCGGGCGAGGGCGGCCACGGTCCCGCGGTCGACGACGACCTCCACGTCGGGCACCTGCGCGGCGGCCTGGGTGGTGTAGCGGCCGTCGGTGCCGAACAGGTCCGGCTGCGCGGTGCGCAGGAGCAGCGCCCCGTTGGAGCCGGTGAAGCCGGTCAGGTACCGGACGTTGAGCAGGTCGGTCACCAGGACGGCGTCCAGCCCGCGCTCGGCGGCGACGGCGCGCAGCCGCTCGCGGCGCTCCGCGGTCCTCACCGGGCGTCCCGCGCGGCCAGCCAGCGCAGCGCCAGCACGTAGCCGTCGATCCCCAGCCCCGCGATCACGCCGGAGGCGACCGGCGAGACGTAGGAGTGCCGGCGGAACTCCTCCCGGGCGTGCACGTTGCTGATGTGCACCTCGACCACCGGCGCGGTCGCCGCGGCGAGGGCGTCGCGCAGCACCACCGAGGTGTGCGTCCAGCCGCCGGGGTTGACCACGATCGGGTCGCCGGCGTCGGTCGCCTCGTGCACCCAGCGCAGCAGCTCGCCCTCGTCGTCGGTCTGTCGGACCCGCACGTGCAGGCCCAGCTGCGCGCCGGCGGCCTCGACCAGCTCGACGAGCTGGGCGTGGGTCGTGGTGCCGTAGACCGCCGGTTCGCGGGTGCCCAGCCGGCCGAGGTTGGCGCCGTTCAGCACCTGGATGGTCACGCTGCCTCCGGGGGGCCGGGAGTGGGTGGGATGGTCATGCGGCGACGGCGGCCCAGGCCGCGTCGAGCCACGCCTGGTCGGGGTCGGTGAGGATCCGTGGGTTGCCCATGCCGTCGAGGACGACGAAGCGCAGCGTCGCGCCGCGGGCCTTCTTGTCCACCCGCATCACGCCCTGCAGCGTCGACCAGTCGCCGGCGTACCGGGTGGGCAGCCCCATGCGCTCCACGAGCGCCCGGTGCCGGTCCACCTCGGCTCGGTCGAGCAGGCCGGCCTGACCGCCGAGCTCGGCGGCGAAGACGAGCCCGACGGCGACGGCCTCGCCGTGGCGCCAGCCGAAGTCCTCGACGCGCTCGATCGCGTGGGCCAGCGTGTGTCCGTAGTTGAGGAACTCCCGCCGGCCGGTGTCGAACAGGTCCTCGCCGACCGCGTCGGCCTTGACCTGCACGGCCCGCTCGATCAGCTCGGCGGTGTCGCGCCGGCCGGTGGGGTCGGCCTCGAGCAGCTCGAGGATGCGGCCGTCAGCGATGAAGCCGCACTTGACGACCTCGGCCAGGCCGGAGCGGAACTCCGCCTCCGGCAGCCCGGCCAGCACGTCGGTGTCGGCCAGCACCCCGGCCGGCGGGTGGAAGGCCCCGACGAGGTTCTTGCCCGCGCCGGTGTTGATGCCGGTCTTGCCGCCCACGGCGGCGTCGACCATGCCCAGCAGGCTCGTGGGCAGGTGCACCACCCGCACGCCGCGGGTCCAGGTGGCGGCGAGGAATCCGGCCAGGTCGGTCACCGCTCCCCCGCCGACGCCGACGACGGCGTCGGAGCGGGTGAGGCCCAGCCGGCCGAACTCCTCCCACGCCCCGGCCGCGACCTCGGCGGTCTTGGCCGCCTCGCCGTCGGGCACGACGACGGCCTCGGCGGCCACCCCGGCGGTCTGCAGCGTCTCCACCGCGGCGCCGGCGAGCGCGGCCAGCGGTGGCGCGTGCACGACGACGGCCCGCGGGGTGCCGGCCAGCACCAGGGCCAGCTCGGTCTGGGCGCCCGGTCCGATGACGACCTCGTAGGGCCGGTCGCCCGGGACGGTCACCCGCCTCACCGCCGTCCTCCCCGCGGGTGCCCGGTGGAGGCCGGCAGTGCGGCGAGGACCGCGGCCACGGACTCCTCGGTCGACCGGGAGCCGGTGGGCACGCGCGCGGTGGCGACCTCGTCGTACAGCGGGGCACGGGCCTCGAGCATCGTGCGCAGCATCGCCCGCGGGTTGACCGCCAACAGCGGCCGGTCGCGGTTGAACCCGGCCCGCCTGGCCGCCGTGGCGAGGTCGACGTCCAGCCAGACCACGGCCCCACCGGCGCGCCCGTGGGCGACGAGCAGGGCGCGGGTGGCGTCGGACAGGACCGCCCCGCCGCCCAGCGCCAGGACGCCGTCGTGCTCGGCCAGCGCCGCGGCCACGGCTGCCTCCTCCAGCTCGCGGAAGTGCGCCTCGCCGCGGTCGACGAACAGGTCGGCGACGCGGCTGCCGGTGGTGGCCTCGACGTCGGCGTCGGTGTCGCGGAACCCGACGCCCAGCGCGGCGGCGACCGCCCGGCCGACGGTCGTCTTGCCGGACGTGGGCGGCCCGACCAGGACCAGGGCGGGACCGGTCACCGGAGCGGCAGCGCGTCGAGGTAGGCGCGGGCGTTGCGGCGGGTCTCGGTCACCGAGTCGCCGCCGAACTTCTCCAGCACGGCGTCGGCGAGGACGAGGGCGACCATCGCCTCCATCACCACCGACCCGCGGGGCACCGCGCAGGCGTCGCTGCGCTGGTTGATCGCGACGGCGGCGTCGCCGGTGGCGACGTCGACCGTGGCCAGCGCCCGGGGCACGGTGGAGATCGGCTTCATCGCCGCGCGCACCCGCAGCACGTCGCCGTTGGTCATGCCGCCCTCGATGCCGCCCGCGCGGTCGGACAGCCGCTGGATGCGGCCGTCGGCCAGGGTGATCTCGTCGTGGGCCACCGAGCCGCGGCGCCGGGCGGTCTCCAGGCCGTCGCCGACCTCGACCGCCTTGACCGACTGCACGCCCATGAGCGCGCCGGCCAGGCGGGAGTCCAGCCGCCGGTCCCAGTGCACGTGGCTGCCCAGGCCCGGCGGCAGCCCGTGGACGACGACCTCGATGACCCCGCCGAGGGTGTCGCCGTTCTTCCGGACGTCGTCGATCTCGGCGACCATCGCGTCGCTGGTCGCCGGGTCGGCGCAGCGCACCGGGTCCTCGTCGATCCGCGGGTTGTCGCCGGGGCCGGGCACGACGCCGTCGGGCACCACGACCGGGCCGATGGCCACGACGTGGCTGACCACCTCGACGTCGAGGGCCTGGCGCAGGAACGCCCGCGCGATGGCGCCGATGGCCACCCGCGCCGCGGTCTCCCGGGCGCTGGCCCGCTCGAGCACCGGCCGGGCGTCGTCGAAGCCGTACTTCTGCATGCCGGGCAGGTCGGCGTGCCCGGGGCGGGGACGGGTCAGCGGCGCGTTGCGGGCCTGGCCGGCGAGGACGTCGGCGTCGACCGGGTCGGCGGCCATCACGGTCTGCCACTTGGGCCACTCGGTGTTGCCGACCTGGACGGCGATCGGCCCGCCCTGCGTGCGGCCGTGCCGGACCCCGCCGGTGAGGGTGACCTCGTCCTGCTCGAACGACATGCGGGCGCCGCGGCCGTGGCCCAGGCGCCGGCGGGCGAGATCGGAGTCCAGGTCGGAGGTCTGCACGGCGACGCCGGCCGGCAGCCCCTCGAGGATGGCGGTGAGCTGAGGGCCGTGCGACTCACCGGCGGTCAGCCAGCGCAACATGGGCCGGAGTCTAGTGAGGAGCTCGCGCTGCTCAGCCGAGGGAGGCGGACCCGGCCAGCGCCAGGGCCAGGACCGCGCCCAGCAGCAGGGGCGGGCCGAAGGGGACGGCGGTGCGCCAGCCGGCCCGGCGGGTGGCCACCAGCACCAGCGACCCGACCGCCCCTCCCAGCAGCCCGAGGAACACCCCGGCCAGCAGCACGCCCCACCCGGCCCAGCCCAGCACCAGTCCGAGCAGGCCCAGCAGCTTGACGTCGCCGAACCCCAGGCCGCCCGCGGACAGCGCCCCGGCCAGGGCGGCGACGGCGAAGGCCGCCCCGCCGGCCAGGACCGCCCGACCCAGCGCCGGCCAGCTGCCGGTCGCCGCGGCGTCGACCAGGAGCGCGGTGGCCACGGCGACCACGGCCGGGAGCAGCACCCGGTCCGGGAGCCGGTGCACGGCCAGGTCGACGGCGGCCAGCACGAGACCGGCGCCGGCCGCCCAGGCCAGGGCCACCGCGGCGGGCCGGACGCCGGTGAGCACCAGGACGCCGGCCACGAGGGCGCCGAACGCCACGGTGGTGACCAGGACCCGCAGCAGGCCCGGCCGGGCGTCCTCGTCGTCACGCGCCAGCCGGACACCGCGCCGGGCCAGCCACGGGCCGAGCGCGAGCGCGCAGACCACCGCGACGGCAGCGACGGCCGCCGGGGCCAGGTGCACCCCGGCCGTCCCGAGGCCGTTGCCGGTCAGGAGCCCGCCGCCGCGCGCCCGTCCAGCGCCCGGCGCATCTCCTCGATCGGCGCCGGGTGCCCGGTCATGAGCTCGACCTGGGCGATGGCCTGCCAGAACAGCACCTCGATGCCGCTGACCACCGCACCCCCGGCGGCGGAGACGGCGGCGGCCAGCGGCGTGGGCCACGGCGCGTACAGCACGTCGAGCACGGTCTGGCCGGGGCGCCAGCCGAGGTCCAGCAGGGCCGGCTGCCCGTCGATCGGCACGGTGCTGACCACCACGGGCGCGGACACGGTGGCCCCGGACAGCCGGTGCACCGCGGAGGCGACGCCGAGGGTGTCGAGCACCCGGGTCACCTCACCGGCACGGGCCGGCTCGCGGACGACGACGTCGACCTGCTCCGCGCCCAGCGAGGCCAGCGCGACCGCGGCGGCGA
The DNA here is from genome assembly GCF_019799925.1 of Blastococcus sp. CPCC 205250. GTDB lineage: Bacteria > Actinomycetota > Actinomycetes > Mycobacteriales > Geodermatophilaceae > Trujillonella. Next base: position 118,009 of record NZ_JABGCG010000003.1, read on the forward strand.
CCGCCGTCCCACCCCCACCCAGGATCGCGGCGTGTGGCACGACCTCCGCGGCGTCGCGCGGCAGGCCCAGCTGCAGCGCCATGCCGACCCCGCCGACGTCGGTGTTCTCCGCCCGCCAGCCGCCGTCGTCGGTGCGCACCAGGGTGTTGGCGGCACCGAGCAGCGCCGGCAGCGGGTCGACGACGTCGGCGGCGCGGACGGCGGCCTGCTTGCACGGCATGGTGACCGAGAAGCCACGCCACTCCGGACCGAGCCCGGCGATCAGCTCGGGGAGCTGGTCGGCCCCGACGTCGAGGGCGTCGTAGGTCCAGTCGTGCAGACCGAGCGCGGCGTAGGCCGACCGGTGCAGCAGCGGGGAGAGCGAGTGCGTCACCGGCCGGCCGAGGACGGCCGCCCGCATCAGCTCGGGTTCTCCCGCAGCCACTGCTGGAACAGCAGCACGTTCGCCTGGTGCTCCTCGGCGGTCACGGCGAAGCGGGTCTCACCGCTGTCGGGGTTGACGACCACGAAGTACAGCCAGTCCCCCGGCGTCGGGTTCAGCACCGCCCGCAGCGCGTCCTCACCCGGGTTGCTGATGGCGCCCGGCGGCAGGCCGGTGGTGAAGTAGGTGTTGTACGGGGACGGGTTGGCTCGGTCCTCCGCGGTCGTGGTGATGCCGGACTTGCCGCTGGCGTAGTTCACCGTGGTGTCCAGCTGCAGCTTCATGCCGATGGCCAGCCGGTTGTCCAGCACCTGGGCGACCATGGCCATGTCCTCGGGCGAGGCGGCCTCGGCCTGCACCAGGCTCGCGCGGGTGACCACGCCGAGCCGCTCGCCCTCGGGCACGCCGAGGTCGTCGAGCGTCTGCACGGTCCGGCTGACCATCTGCTGGAGCATCTGGGCCGGCGTCGTCTCCGGCTCGAAGTCGTAGGTGGCCGGGAACAGCCACCCCTCGAGCAGGCCGTTGGCGTAGGCCGGCAGGCCGGTGGCGGCGGGGTCCACCGCGGCCGCGTTGAGCTGCTCGATCGGGGTGTCGGTCCCCTCCGCCAGCCGCTCGAGGACCCGCGTCACGGTGAAGCCCTCGGGGATGGTGACCCGCGAGAAGAGCCGGGTGGCCGGGTCGAGCAACAGGTCGAGGGCTGCCGCGCCGCTCATCTGCTGGCGCATCCCGTAGACGCCGGGCTGGATGCCCATGGCGGCCGGCTGCGCCTCGGCGGCGGTCACGAAGGGCCCGACGGAGGCGATGACGTCGGCCTCGGCGAGGGTGCGGCCGATGTCGCTGAGCGTGTCGCCGTCGGACACCCGGACCTGCACGCTGCCGGTGCCCTGGCCGGTGTAGTCCTCGTCGGCGGGGTTGACCAGGTCGATGAGGGCCCTGCCGCCGAGGACGATCCCGCCGACGAGGGCGGCGAGCACGACGAGGGACAGGACGATCGCGATCGGACGGCGCCGCTTGCGGGGGGCGACGTCGTCGGCGTGCTCGTCGTGGTCGGCGTGGTGGTCGGTGTGGTGGTCGTCGTGGGCGGCGGCGCGGCGTGCCCGGCGGCCGCGGCGGTGCCCGCCGCCCTCGACGATGACCTCGAGGCCGCCGGTGTGGTCGTCCTCGGGGACGTCGGAGGCGGCATCGTGGGCGACATCGGAGGCGACGTCGGAGGAGGTGTCGGGGGCGGCGTACTCGCGGGCGGCCGGCGGCGGCACGGCGGCGCGGACGGCCTCACCGGGTGCGGTGGCGTCGTCGTCGTCGGGCGCCTGCGTCGAGCCGACCACGGGCTGGGCCACGGTGGCCTCGTCGTCGGGGCCCCGGCCGTCGGGGCCCCGGCCGTCGGGGGCGACGTCGCCGCGGCGCTGCAGCCGCGACCAGGTGCCCTGCGGGCGCGGCGGCAGCGGAGCACCGGGGACCGGGGGCGGCGGCGGCACGGGCGTGTCGCCGAGGCCGGGCATCCGGCCGGTGCGGTCGTCCTCGCCGCCGGTCCCGGCGTGGCGGGCGTAGTCGGCGATCGGGAAGTCGGGGGCGATCTCGCGGTCGATGACGCCGGCCCGGCGCCGCGGCGGGGTCGCCGGCACCGGGGTGACCGAGGTGGCCGGGGCGGGCCGTACGGGGGCGTCCTGGCGCGGCAGTCCGGCGGCCCAGGCGCTCAGCGACTGGCCGCCCGTGCCAGGCTCGCTGTGCCGGCCCCGCCCACCGGGCGGGGTCGGGAACGTCACGAGCGCCCCCGCTGGGCGTCGAGATAGGTCTGCAGGATGACCACGGCGGCGGCCTGGTCGATCACGGGGCGCTGCTGACGGCTGTCGAGCCCGCTCGCCCGGAGGGAACCGGCTGCAGTCACGGTGGAGAGCCTTTCGTCGACGAGGTGCACGGGCACGGTGCCGATCCGCCCGGCCAGTGCCCGAGAGTAGGCACGGGCCTCGCGCGCCGAGGCGCCCGACGCACCCGAGAGGTGTCGCGGCTCCCCCACGATCACCTCTGTCACCTCGTGTTCCAGCACGAGCGCCGCGATCCGGTCCAGGTCCGACTCGTCCCGCGCCCGCTGGACGGTCTCCAGCGGGCTGGCGAGCGTGCCCGTGGGGTCCGACAGCGCCACCCCGACCCGCACCGTGCCGACGTCCAGGCCCAGCCGCCGGCCCTGCTTGGACCGCCGCGGCGGGAGCGGCAGCCCGGCCGGCATGCCGGACAGGTCGATCTCGGTCGTCTCGTTGCGCACCGGCGGGAAGCCCGCGCCGCGCAGGTCGATCTCCGTCGTCGCGTGGTGCGTCGGCTGCTCGTGCGTCGGCGGCTGTCCCGCCGGGCGCGGCCGCGCCGGCGGGACGGCGGGGCGCTGCACGCGCCGCTCGCCGACCGGGCCGGTCTCCTCGGGGTCCCAGCGCTGCTCGGGCATCTCAGCTCACCTCCGGACGGCGGTGTCGACCGCCTGCTCGCCGGCCGCCAGGGCCGCGGGGATGCCGCCCGGGTCGGTACCGCCACCCTGGGCGACGTCGGCCTTGCCACCACCACGACCACCCACCGTCGGGGCAGCCGTCTTGATCAGGTCCCCGGCCGAGAGACCGAGCTCCTGCGCGGCGGGCGTGAGAGCTGCCACGAGGGCAACCTTGCCCCCCGACTCCGAGGCCAGCAAGACCACGGCGGGGCGCTCGCCCAACCGGCTCCGCACGTCGAGGGCCAGGGTGCGCAGGTCGCCGCCGGCCAGCCCCTCCGGGGAGCCGGTCACCAGGGCGACGCCGCCGACGTCCCGCGCGCCCGCGGCGAGGGTGCCCGCCACGGCCACGGACGCCTGCGCCCGCAGCTCCGCGAGCTCCCGCTCGGTCTCCCGCTGCCGGGCCAGGACGCCGCCGATCCGCTCGACCAGGCCGTCGGACGGCGTCTTGAGCAGCTCGCCGAGCTGGCGGACCAGGTCGCGCTCGCGGGCCAGGTAGCGGAAGCCCTCCAGCCCGACGGCGGCCTCGACGCGGCGGGCGCCGGAGCCGACCGAGGACTCGCCGGTCAGGGCCAGCGTGCCGATCTGGGCGCTGCCGCGCACGTGCGTGCCACCGCAGAGCTCGCGCGACCAGGGGCCGCCGATCTCGACGACGCGCACCTGCTCGGAGTAGGTCTCGCCGAACAGCGCCAGCGCGCCGAAGGCCTGCGCCTCGGGCAGCGTCATCCAGCTCGCGGTGACCGCGTGGTCGGCGCGGACGGCGGCGTTGGCGACGTCCTCGATGTCGGTCCGCTGCTGCGTGCTGAGCGCGCCCTGCCAGGCGAAGTCCAGCCGCAGGTAGCCGGGCCGGTTGTAGGAGCCCGACTGCAGCGCCTGCGGGCCGAGCACCTGGCGCAGCGCGGCGTGCACCACGTGCGTGCCCGAGTGGGCCTGGCAGGCCGACAGCCGCCACTCGCGGTCGACCTCGGCGGTGAGGTCCAGGCCGGCGCGCAGCTCACCCTCGAGCACCCGCACCTGGTGGGCGACCAGGCCCTTGACCGGCCGCTGCACGTCCAGCACCTCGGCGCGCCCGCCGTCCCAGCTGAGGACGCCGGCGTCGGCCACCTGGCCGCCGGACTCGGCGTAGAACGGCGTCCGGTCCAGCACCACGCGGGTGACCTCGCCGGGGCCGGCGACGCTCGCGGCGCCGTCGTCGTCGGTCAGCTCGGAGACGACGGCCAGCACGCGCGAGTCGGTGCGCAGCGTCTCGTAGGCCAGCCAGTCGGTGGGCCCGTGCTCGCCCAGCAGCCGGCGGTAGGCCAGCACGTCCACCGAGCCGGTGCGCTTGGCGCGCGCGTCGGCGCGGGCGCGGTCGCGCTGCTGCTGCATGAGCGCGCGGAAGCCGGTCTCGTCGACGGTCACGCCCTGCTCGGCGGCCATCTCGAGGGTGACGTCGATCGGGAAGCCGTAGGTGTCGTGCAGCGAGAACGCCTGCTCGCCCGACAGCGACGGCGTCCCGGCCTGCTTGGCCGTGGCGACGGCGGTGTCGAACAGCGCCGTGCCCGAGGCGAGGGTGCGGCGGAACGCCTCCTCCTCGGCGTAGGCGACCGAGGAGATGCGGGCGAAGTCGGTGGCGAGCTCGGGGTAGCTGGCGCTCATCGCGTCGCGCGACACCGGGAGCAGCTCGGGCAGGGTGGCCTCGTCGACGCCGAGCAGCTTCATCGAGCGGACGGCGCGGCGCAGCAGCCGGCGCAGGATGTAGCCGCGCCCCTCGTTGCCGGGGGTGACGCCGTCGCCGATGAGCATCAGGCCGCTGCGGACGTGGTCGGCGACCACGCGCAGCCGGACGTCGGACTCGTGGTCCTTGCCGTAGGTCACGCCGGCGAGCTCGGCGGCCCGGCGCAGCACCGGCGCGACCTCGTCGATCTCGTACATGTTGTCGACGCCCTGCAGCAGGAAGGCCACCCGCTCCAGGCCCATGCCGGTGTCGATGTTCTTCTTCGGCAGCTCGCCGAGGATCGGGAAGTCCTTGCCCTCCCCCGCGCCCCGCTCGTACTGCATGAAGACCAGGTTCCAGATCTCCAGGAACCGGTCACCGGCGCGGTCGACGGCCGGGCCGCCGTCGGGGCCGTACTCGGGGCCGCGGTCGACGTAGATCTCCGAGCAGGGGCCGGCCGGGCCGGGGGCGCCGGTGGACCAGTAGTTGTCCTCCATGCCCAGGCGCTGGATCCGCTCGGGGGGCAGGCCGGCGATGCGCGCCCAGGCCTCGGCGGCCTCGTCGTCGTCCAGGTAGACGGTCACCCAGATGGTCTCCGGGTCGAAGCCCAGCCCGCCGTCCTCCACCCGCCCGGTGACCAGGTCCCAGGCGTGCTGGATGGCGCCGTCCTTGAAGTAGTCGCCGAAGGAGAAGTTGCCGTTCATCTGGAAGAACGTGCCGTGCCGGGTGGTCTTGCCGACCTCCTCGATGTCGAGGGTCCGGACGCACTTCTGCACGCTGGTGGCGCGCGGGAACGGCGCGGGCTCGCGGCCGGTCAGGTACGGGATGAACGGCACCATGCCGGCGACGGTGAACAGCAGCGACGGGTCCGGCGAGACCAGCGACGCGCTGGGGACGACGGTGTGGCCGCGGGCGGCGAAGTGCTCGAGGAAGCGGCGGCGGATCTCGGCGGTCTGCATGTCCTACTCGGGAGGGTTCGCGGGGTGCGGGGACGGCGGTCGGGCCGGGCCCCGCGGAGGGGTCAGCCCTGGGCGGGCGGCGCGCTGTGCCGGCCGGGCAGCTCGGCGGCCCCCCGCTCGGGCAGGGGGGCGTCCAGACCGGTACCCGACCGCAGCTCGTCCTCACGCGCGGACGCGGCGGCGCGGACGTCGGCGCCGAACTCACCGATGGCGTCGGCGAGGTCGCGCAGCCCCTCGACGAGCGCTCCGGCGACGCCCTGCGGGGTGAGCTTCTCGGCGGCGCGGGACAGCTTGCGGACCACGAGGGCGCCGATGGTGATGCCCATGGCCAGCCAGAACAGCCGGCGCATCAGGCGGCCCGCCGGTTCGCGCGGCGCGCGCGCCGGGCGTCCTTGTCCCGCTGCGCGGCCTCGGCCAGCGCGACGCCCTCGCGGCGCTTGCGCGCGGCGCTGCGCACGCCGTAGCTGAACGCCGCGACCTTGATCAGCGGGCTGCCCAGCGTCGCGGCGACGACGCTGGTGAGGGCGGCGACGTTGCTGGACACGTTCGCGGCGTTGCCGGTGATGTCGTCGACGCGCTCGAGGTTGCTGTTCACGTGGGTGACCGTGGTGGTCGCCTGCGCCAGGATCGGCGCGCTCTGCTCACGGACCTGGCGGATCGTCAGCGTGGTCTCGTCGAGCGTGCGGCCCAGCTTGAGCAGCGGGACGGCCAGCAGCAGCACCAACAGCACCAGCGCGAGGGCTGCGATCAGTCCGGCCCACTCTCCTGCGGACACGCGCGGTCTCCTGTTCCTCGGTGGCGACGCCGTGGGGCGGCCGGGGGCGCCCGGCGTGGTCACAGTAGTCGGCGGCCGCCGCGGGGCCCCGGCCGTCCGGGACCGGTGTGGCGCCGGCCGGCGGGTGTGCTGGTCAGCGGGTGCGTCGCAGGATCGCCCGCAGCTTGCCCAGCCGTGCCGCGATCGGCCCCTCCGCGCCGCGCTGCGTGGGCCGGTAGTAGTCGCGGCCGACCAGCGCGTCGGGCGGGTACTGCTGGGCCACGATCCCCTCGGGCGAGTCGTGCGGGTAGCGGTAGGTGCCGCCGTGCCCCAGCTTCTTCGCCCCCGCGTAGTGGGCGTCGCGCAGCCCGGGCGGCACCGGGCCGGCCAGGCCGGCGCGGACGTCGGCCACGGACTCGCCCATCGCCACCGTGACGGCGTTGGACTTCGGCGCGGTGGCCAGGTGGACGACGGCGTGCGCCAGCGGGAAGTGCCCCTCCGGCATGCCGATGAAGGCGACGGCGTCGGCCGCGGCCACGGCGGTCAGCAGCGCGGTCGGGTCGGCCATGCCGATGTCCTCGCTGGCGGAGATGACCAGCCGGCGGGCGATGAAGCGGGGGTCCTCCCCTGCCTCGACCATCCGCGCCAGGTAGTGCAGCGCCGCGTCGACGTCGCTGCCGCGGATCGACTTGATCAGCGCGCTGGCGACGTCGTAGTGCTGGTCGCCCTGCCGGTCGTAGCGCACCGCCGCCTGGGCCACCGCGGTCTCCAGCGTGGCCAGGTCGATCTCCCCGGCACCGGCCGCGACCGCCGCGCCGGCGCCGGACTCCAGTGCCGTGAGGGCCTTGCGGCCGTCGCCGCCGGCGATCCGCACGAGGTGCTCCTCGGCCTCGGCGCTCAGCGTCACCGCGCCGTCCAGCCCCCGGTCGCTGGTCAGCGCGCGGTGCAGCAGCGCGCGGACGTCGTCGTCGGCCAGGGGCTGCAGCGCCAGCACCAGGCTGCGCGACAGCAGCGGGCTGACGACGGAGAAGAACGGGTTCTCCGTCGTCGCGGCGATCAGGCTGACGATGCGGTCCTCGACCGCCGAGAGCAGCGAGTCCTGCTGGGTCTTGGAGAAGCGGTGCACCTCGTCGATGAACAGCACGGTGCGGCGGCCGGCGTAGGTGAGCTCGCGCTTGGCCGAGGCGATGACCGCGCGGACCTCCTTGACCCCGGAGTCCAGCGCCGACAGCTGCACGAACTGCCGCTTGGTGGCCAGCGAGATGACGTGCGCCAGCGTGGTCTTGCCGGTACCGGGCGGGCCGTAGAGCACCAGGGACATCGGCTCGTCGGCCTCGACCAGCCGGCGCAGCGGCGACCGCGGGCCCAGCAGGTGCTGCTGGCCGACGACCTCGTCCAGCGACCGGGGCCGCATCCGCACCGCCAGCGGGGCGCCCGGGTCGACGACGGCGCCGCCGGGCGGCTCCGGGTCGTCGAACAGCGAGCTCACGGGTACCGACGCTACCCGCGGGGCACGACAGGCCCATGCAGCAGCGACGCCTCGGCGACCGGACCGTCAGCGCGATCGGACTGGGCGCCATGCCCCTGTCCACCAGGGAGCAACGGCCCTCGCCGGCCGAGGCGGAAGCGGTCGTCCACGCCGCCCTGGACGCCGGGGTGACGCTCGTCGACACCGCCGACGCCTACGCCGCCGACGAGTCGGAGTTCGGCCACAACGAGGAACTGGTCGCCCGGGCGCTGCGCTCCTACGGCGGCGGGGCCGGCGACGTCCTGGTCGCCACCAAGGGCGGGCACACCCGGCAGGGCAGCGACTGGGGCCTCGACGGGTCGCCGGCCTACCTGCGCCGGGCGTGCGAGGGGTCGCTGCGCCGGCTGGGCGTCGACGCGATCGGCCTGTACCAGTTCCACCGGCCCGACCCCGCCACGCCGTGGGAGGAGTCGATGGCCGGCCTGCGCGCCCTGGTCGACGACGGTCTGGTGCGGATGGTCGGGGTCTCCAACGCCGACGTGGCCCAGATCGACGTCGCCCGGTCGGTGCTCGGCGACGCCCTCGTCGCGGTGCAGAACCAGTTCTCCCCCGCCTACCGGTCCTCCGCCGGCGAGCTGGCCCACTGCGCCGCCACCGGCCTGGCGTTCCTGCCGTGGAGCCCCTTCGGCGGGGTCTCGGCGGCCGGGTCGCTGGACACCACCGCGCCGGCCTTCGCCGAGGTCGCCGAGGAGCTCGGGGTGTCGGTGTACCGGGTGACGCTGGCCTGGCACCTGGCGCAGGCCGACGTCGTCCTGCCCATCCCCGGTGCCTCCCGGCCGTCGTCGATCACCGACTCCGCCGCCGCGGCGGACCTCGAGCTCACGCCCGAGCAGCTGGCCCGGCTCGCCGGCTGACCCGCCGGCCGGCCCGCGTCACTGCGGCCGGTCGACCAGCGTGGACAGCACGATGAGGGTCCGCGTCCGCGCGATGGTGGGTGCCCGCCGCAGCCGCTCCACCACCGACTCCAGGTGGGCGATCCCCCGCACCCGCACCCGGACGACGGCGTCGGGCTCGCCGGAGACGGTGAAGGCGGAGACGACCTCGTCGATGGCCGCCACGGCGGAGCGGACGTCGGTCGGCGCCGTGCGGTCGGTGCAGTAGACCTCCACCAGCGCCTCCAGGTCCTCGCTGGTGCGGCGGGGGTCCACGCGCGCGCCGTAGCCGGTGATCACGCCGCTGGCCTCCAGCCGGTCGACGCGCCGCTTGACGGCACTGGCCGACAGCGCGACCTCACGGCCGAGGTCGGCGAAGCTGCGCCGCGCGTCCGCGCGCAGGCACGCAACGATCGTGCGGTCGACGTCGTCCAGCGCGCGCGGTCCCTGCATGTCGCGACGGTTCCACGGCGGGGGCGTTGTGTCGACGGTCACTGCTGCGCAGAGTCCGTGCATGACCGCCGCCGCCACGCTGCCCACGCCGACCGGCTCGGGGTCCGAGCTCGAGCTGGACGGCCGCTCGCTCACCGTCGCCGACGCGCTCGCCGTCGCCCGCCGCGCCCGCTCGGTGCGGCTGGCCGGCCCCGCCCGCGAGGCCATGGGGCGCAGTCGGGCGCTCAAGCAGCGGCTGATCGCGGAGGAGATCCCGATCTACGGGGTCACGACGGGGTTCGGCGACTCCGCGCACCGGCAGATCGCGCCGGACCGGGCGGCGGCCCTGCAGCAGAACATGCTGCGCTTCCTCGGGTGCGGCACCGGCCCGGTCGCCCCGGCCGAGGTGGTCCGCGTGACGATGCTGCTGCGGGCCAACTGCCTGGCCAAGGGCAACTCCGGCGTGCGGGCGGACCTGGTCGACCAGCTGCTGGCGCTGCTGGCGGTCGACGCCCTGCCCGCGATCCCCGAGCGCGGCTCGTGCGGGGCCAGCGGGGACCTGGTCCCGCTGTCCTACGTCGGGCGGGCGCTGGTCGGCGAGGCCCCCGTGCTCGTCGACGGCCGCCCGGTGCCCGCCGTGGAGGTCCTCGCCGGGCTCGGCCGGGACCCGCTGCGACTGGAGGCCAAGGAGGGCCTGGCGCTGACCAACGGCACGTCGTTCACCACCGCGTTCGGCGTCCTGGCGGTGGGCGGGGCGACGGAGCTCGCGACCGTCTGCGACCTGCTCACCGGCATGGCGTCGGAGGCGCTGCTGGGCAACCGCGGCCACATGAACGACTTCCTGTTCGACGCGGCCAAGCCGCACCCGGGCTCGGTGGCGAGCGCCGCGAACGTGCGGGCGGTGCTGCGGGACTCCCGGCTGGCCCTTGACAGCGAGGACCTGTTCGCCGGCGGGATGGGCGCCAGCGGCTTCCGCGAGCTCGACCGGCAGGTGCAGGACCGGTACTCGATCCGGTGCTCCCCGCACGTCGTCGGCGTGCTGCGCGACGTGCTCACCTGGGTGGGCGGCTGGGTGGCCACGGAGATCAACGCCTCCGACGACAACCCCCTGTTCGACGTGGCGGCCGGCCGGGTGCAGAGCGGCGGCAACTTCTACGCCGGCCACGTGGGCCAGGCCATGGACTCGCTCAAGGTCGCCGTCGCCAACGTCTGCGACCTGCTCGACCGCCAGCTCGAGCTCCTCGTCGACGAGAAGTTCAACGCCGGCCTGACCCCCAACCTGGTGCCGCGGTTCGGTCCCGACTCCCCGGAGGCCGGGCTGCACCACGGGTTCAAGGGGATGCAGCTGTGCTCCTCGGCCATGACCGCCGAGGCGCTGAAGCTGTCGGCGCCGGCGACGGTCCACTCCCGGTCCACCGAGTGCCACAACCAGGACAAGGTCTCGATGGGCACCATCGCCGCCCGCGACGCCCGCTCCGTCGTCGAGCTGGCCCAAGAGGTGGCGGCCATCCACCTGCTCGCTGTCTGCCAGGCGCTCGAGCTGCGCGGCCTGGACCGGGCCGGCGCGCTCAGCCGTGCGGCGGTCGCGCTCGTCCGCGAGCGCGTACCCGCGCTGACCGTCGACCGGCCCATGGACGGCGACGTCGCCGCGGCGGCGGAGCTCATCCGTTCCGGCCGGCTGTCCGACCTCCTCGCCGGGACCTCGACCTCAGGCTGAGGGCGAGACCGCCGGTGTCCCCGGGCTCTCCGCCGGAGCCCGGGTGTGCTCGCGCGTGGCGAGGACGCCGGCGACGGCGAACGCCCCGACGACCGCCCCGACGACCGCCACCACCCACGGCGTCATCGCGCGGTGCTCGGGCGACGACGCCTCGCCGAACACCTGCCAGGCGGCCGACAGCGAGTCGACCAGCGTGTCCGGGAGCCCGGCGCCGGACCGCAGCAGCGGCTCGAGGTAGACCAGCGCCGTGAGCGCCGGCCCGGTGTACCAGGCCAGCAGCAGGACGACCGGCCAGCCGAGCAGCCGCACCGCGGGCCGCAGCCCCACGGCGACCAGCGCCAGCACCAGGACGACGGCCCCGGCCCAGGTCGCCACCCGGTCCAGCGACGCGTACGCCTCCGCGCCGACGACGCGGACCAGGACCGAGGACACCCACGACGGCGCCAGCCCGGCGAGGACGCCCAGGGCCGGCCCGGCGGACGGACGACCCAGCACCGACAGCGAGCCGAGCAGCCAGCCGGCCGCCGCGGTACCGACGACGGCTGCGGCCAGCCAGGTGAGCACGACGGAGTCCGACGCGAAGGAGCCCGGCGCCCCGGTGCGCACGGCCGACGAGGACTGCGCGAGCGTGACGACCACGGCCAGCGCCACCCCGCCGGCGGTCGCGGCCAGCGCCGGTCCCCGGCGGGCGGCGAGGCGGCCCAGCAGACCGGCGGCGATCCCGCCGACGGCGGCGCCCAGGACGAGCCCGCTGAGCAGGGAGGTGTCCAGCGGCAGGCTCGTGCCCCGCCCCGGGGAGACGCCCGGCGCCGCGCCGCCCAGCAGCCACCACAGGTACCCGCCCACCCACCACACCGCGGCCGCCAGCGGCAGCAGCGCCCAGGCGGGGAGGGCGGGCCGGCGGGCCGCCGGACGCGCCGGGGCCGCCGGCGCGGTGGCGACGGCGGCCGTCACCGGCGCAGGGCCGCACGCAGCGCGGCCAGGACCAGGGCCACGCGGTCGGGGCGGGCGTTGGCGCCCATGAGGCCGATCCGCCAGACGGTCGCCGCGTAGGCGCCGACGCCGCCGCCGATCTCGAGGTCGAACCGCTCCAGCAGGTCTGCGCGCACCGCGGCGGAGTCCACGCCGTCGGGCACGCACACCGTGGTGAGCTCGGGCAGCCGGTGCCCCTCGGCGGCGAAGAGCTCCAGCCCGAGCTCCGCGAGGCCCTCGTGCAGCAGCCGGCCGGCCTCGGCGTGCCGGGCGTGGACGGCGTCCAGCCCCTCGTCGAGGATCCGGCCGAGCGCGGCGTGCAGGGACACGACCATGCCGGTGGGCGCGGTGTGGTGGTAGGTCCGACCGCCGCTGCCCGCGGCCTCGCCGGCGTAGCCGCCGAGCATGCCCAGGTCGAGGTACCAGCTCTGCGGCTCCTCGATCCGCCGCTCCCAGGCACGGTCGTTGATGGTGAACGGCGCGAGGCCCGGGGCGGTGCCCAGGCACTTCTGCGACCCCGAGTAGGCGAGGTCCACGCCCCAGTCGTCCAGCCGCACCGGGATGCCGCCGAGCGAGGTCACGCAGTCGGCGAGGAGCAGGGCGTCGCCCTTGCCGGCCGCGAGCGGCTCCAGGTCCGACCGGACGCCGGTCGAGGTCTCGGCGTGCACCGCGGCGATCAGCTTGGGCGACGGGTGGGCGGCGAGCACGCGCTCGGCGTCGACCGGCCGGCCCCACTCGTGGTCGACCCGCACGACCTCCGCGCCGCAGCGCGAGGCGACGTCGACCATGCGCTCGCCGAACAGGCCGTTGACCGCCACGACGACGACGTCGCCGGGGCCCACGGTGTTGACGAACGCCGCCTCCATGCCCGCCGACCCCGTCGCCGACAGCGGCAGGGTCCGCCGGTTCGCCGTCCCGAAGACCTGGCGCAGCCGGTCGGAGGTCTCGTCGAGGATGCCGAGGAAGACCGGGTCCAGGTGGCCGAGCAGCGGCTGCCCGAGGGCCACCGTCGCCTCCGGGTAGGGGTTGGACGGGCCGGGTCCGAGCAGGGTGCGGGCGCGCAGCGGCATGGCCGGGAAACTACCGGCGCCGCAGCTCCCGGGACCTGTCAGCGGCCGGTGCGAGTCTGCCCTCCGTGACGATCTCCGGGCAGCACGACTTCGACTTCGTCTTCGGCCGGTGGCGGGTGCACAACCGCAAGCTCCGGGACAACGCCGACCCCGCCTGCGACGAGTGGGTCGAGTTCGAGGCGACGAGCGAGGCCTTCCCGCTGCTCGGCGGCTCGGGCCACCTCGACCGCATCCACGTGCCCCGTCCGCCGGACGGCCCCGCGTGGGAGGGCCTCACCCTCCGCCTGTTCGACCCGGTCGCCGGCACGTGGAGCATCCACTGGAGCTCGACGCGGGTCCCCGGCCGGCTGGACCCGCCGGTGGTGGGCCGGTTCACCGGGGACCGCGGCGTGTTCGAGGGCGAGGACGTGCTGGCCGGCCGGCCGGTGCGGCTCCGCTTCGAGTGGCGAGCCGATCCGGACCGGCCGACGTGGACGCAGGCGTTCTCCTGGGACGGCGGCGCGACCTGGCGGCCGAACTGGGCGATGACGCTCAGCCGGCTCGCCTGATCCGCACCCGCCGGATCAGCCCTTGGTGGGGTCGCTGGGCCCAGGGGCACCGGGCTGGCCGGGGAGCGCGGGCTCCTCCGGCGTCGCGTCGATGCCCGCCTCCTTGCGCTGCGCGTCGCTGATGGGCGTCGGCGCGCCGGTGAGCGGGTCGAAACCGGCCCCGGTCTTCGGGAAGGCGATGACCTCGCGGATCGAGTCGACGCCGGCCAGCAGCGCGGTCAGCCGGTCCCAGCCCAGGGCGGCGCCGGCGTGCGGCGGCGGGCCGTAGGCGAACGCCTCGAGGAAGAAGCCGAACCGCTCGCGGGCCTCCTCGCGGGACATGCCGAGGGTCTCGAACACCCGCTCCTGCAGGGCGGCGTCGTGGATACGCACCGACCCGCTCATCACCTCGTTGCCGTTGATCACCATGTCGTAGGCGTCGGACAGCGCCGCGCCCTTGTCCTCGGCGAAGCGGTCGCGCCACTCCGGCGTGGGCGAGGTGAACGGGTGGTGCATGAAGGTCCAGTCGCCGTCCTCGGTCTCCTCGAACATCGGGAAGTCGACGACGAAGAGGAACGACCAGCTGCCCGGCTCGATGAGCTCCAGCCGCTTGGCGATCTCGTTGCGGGCGGCGCCGAGCAGCTCCTGGGAGGTGCGGCGGGCCCCCGCGGCGAAGAAGACGCAGTCCCCCGGCTTCGCGCCGACGGCCTCGACCAGGCCGTCGCGCTCGGCCTCGGAGATGTTCTTGGCCACCGGCCCGCCGAGGGTGCCGTCCTCGGCGATGGTCACGTAGGCCAGGCCCCGGGAGCCGCGGGAGCGGGCCCAGTCCTGCCAGGCGTCGAACGCCCGCCGCGGCTGCGAGCCGCCGCCGGGCATGACGACCGCGCCGACGTAGGGCGCCTGGAACACCCGGAACGGGGTGTCGGCGAAGTAGGAGGTCAGCTCGGTCAGCTCGATCCCGAAGCGCAGGTCGGGCTTGTCGGAGCCGAAGCGGTCCATCGCCTCGCGGTAGGTCATCCGCGGGATCTCGGGGACGTCGTAGGCGGCGAGCTCGCGCCAGAGCGACCGGACGACGTCCTCGGCGATGGCCAGGACGTCGTCGCGCTCGACGAAGCTCATCTCGAAGTCCAGCTGGGTGAACTCCGGCTGACGGTCGGCGCGGAAGTCCTCGTCCCGGAAGCAGCGGGCGATCTGGTAGTAGCGCTCCAGGCCGCCGATCATGAGCAGCTGCTTGAACAGCTGCGGCGACTGCGGCAGCGCGTACCACTTGCTCGGCTGCAGCCGGACGGGGACGACGAAGTCGCGGGCCCCCTCGGGCGTGGACCGGGTCAGCGTCGGCGTCTCGACCTCGGTGAACCCGTGGCCGGCCATGACGCCGCGGGCGACGCGGTTGACCTCGCTGCGCAGGCGCATGATCCGGGCGGGGTCCTGGCGGCGGAGGTCGAGGTACCGGAACCGGTAGCGGACGTCGTCGGACGCCGCCTGGTCGGTCTCGATCGGGAACGGCAGGGGCGCCGCCGACGACAGCACGCGCAGCTCGGTGGCGGCCACCTCGATCTCGCCGGTGGGCAGCTCGGGGTTCTCGTTGCCGGCGGGGCGCTGGCGGACCTCTCCGGTGACGAGCACGCAGTACTCGTTGCGCAGCGCGTGCGCCTCCTCCTCGCGGACGACGACCTGGACGTAGCCCGAGGCGTCGCGCAGGTCGAGGAACACCACGCCGCCGTGGTCGCGGCGGCGGGCGACCCAGCCGGCGAGGGTGACCGTCGAGCCGGCGTCGGAACCGCGCAGGGTGCCGGCGTCATGGGTGCGGAGCACGGGGATCTCTTCCTTCGGTGGAGGTTCGGTTACCAGCGGTCGTGCACGTGCGCGCGGATGCGCTCGTCGTACACCCGCTCGAGGTCGGCGAGCTGGCCGGCGGTGAGGGCGGGCAGGCCGGCGGCGGCGACGTTGCCGCGCACCTGCTCGACGCTGCGCGCGCCGGGGATGACGGCGGTGACGCCGGGCTGGTCGATCGCCCAACGCAGCGCGAAGGCCGCCGTCGGGGTGTCCCCGGCGATGTCGGCGACCTCGCGGGCCGCGGCGACGCCCACCTCGAACGGCACGCCGGCGAAGGTCTCGCCCACGTCGAACGCCTCGCCGTTGCGGTTGAAGTTCCGGTGGTCGTCGTCGGGGAACGTCGTCGACTCGTCGTACTTGCCGGTGAGCAGGCCGCTGGCCAGCGGCACGCGGGCGAGCACGCCCACCTCCGCGGCGCGCGCGGCGGGCAGCAGCTCCTCCAGCGGCTTGCGCCGGAAGACGTTGAGGATCACCTGGATCGTCGCCACGCCGGGGTGCTGCAGCGCGGTCAGCCCCTCCGCCACGGTCTCCACCGACACCCCGTAGGCGGCGATCGAGCCGTCGGCCACGAACCCGTCGAGGGTGTCGTAGACGCGCTGGTCGGAGTAGACGGCCGTCGGCGGGCAGTGCAGCTGCACCAGGTCCAGCGTCTCCACCCCGAGGTTCCGGCGCGACCGGTCGACCCAGGCGCGGAGGTTCTCCGGGGTGTACTCCTCGGCGGTGAACGGGTCGGCGCGGCGGCCGGCCTTGGTCGCCACGAACGGCCGCTCCATCGCTCGGCCCTGCCCCCCGACCCCGCCCGTCTGCACAGCCAGCGCCCGGCGGATGCGCTCCTCGGAGCGCCCGTCGCCGTAGACGTCGGCGGTGTCGAGCAGAGTGACGCCGGCCCCCAGCGCCGCGGAGAGGACCTCCTCGGCGGCCTCGTCGTCGACGTCGCCCCAGTCGCCGCCGAGCTGCCAGGTGCCCAGGCCGACGACGCCGACCTCCGCGCCGGTCCGGCCCAGCGGCCGCTGCTCCATCGAGGTGCTCACTCCCCCACCGTCGCACGCTTCAGCGCGTCGAACAGATCGGCCACCGGGACGGCGGTCTGCTCCTGGGTGCGCAGGTCCTTGAGCTGCCCGACGCCCGCGGCCAGGTCGCGGTCGCCGATCACGACCGCGTGCGTGGCACCGGACCGGTCCGCGGCCTTCATCGCGCCCTTGAGCCCGCGGTCGCCGTAGACGGTGTCGGCGGAGACGCCCGCGGCCCGCAGCTGCCCGACCAGCCGGACGGCGAGCCGCTTGGCCTCGGCGCCCAGCGGGACGACGAAGGCCTGCACGCCGACCTCCGTGCCGATGTCGAGCCCCTCGGCCTGCACCGCGAGCAGCGTCCGGTCCACGCCGACCGCGTAGCCGATGCCGGAGACGTCGGGCCCGCCGAGCGCCGCGGACAGCCCGTCGTAGCGCCCGCCGCCGCCGATGGCCGACTGCGCGCCGAGGCCGGAGTGCACGAACTCGAACGTCGTCTTCGTGTAGTAGTCCAGCCCGCGCACCAGCCGGGGCGCCTCGGTCCAGGTCACGCCGAGGTCGGTGAGGTGCTGGCGGACGGCGTCGTAGTGGGCCTTGGTCGAGTCCGACAGGTGGTCGACCATCAGCGGCGCGTCGTCCAGCTGCGCCTGCACCTCGGTCCGCTTGTCGTCCAGCACCCGCAGCGGGTTGATCGCCGCGCGCCGGCGGGTCTCCTCGTCCAGCTCCAGTTTCTCCAGGAACGCGACGAGCAGCTCGCGGTACTGCGGGCGGCAGGTGGCGTCGCCCAGGCTGGTGAGCAGCAGCTCGAAGTCGGTGAGCCCGAGGTCGCGGAACCCCTGCACGCCCAGCGCCACCACCTCGGCGTCCAGCGCCGGGTCGTCGACGCCGAGGGCCTCCATGTCGACCTGGGTGAAGTGCCGGTAGCGGCCGGCCTGCGGGCGCTCGTAGCGGAACGCCGAGCCGACGGTCCACAGCTTCGACGGCAGCGCCCCGGTGTGCAGGCGGTGCTCGATGAAGGCGCGCATCAGGCCGGCGGTGAGCTCGGGGCGCAGCGTGAGGGAGCGGCCGCCGCGGTCGTCGAAGGTGTACATCTCCTTCGTCACGACGTCGGTGGACTCCCCCACCCCGCGGGAGAAGACGGCGGTCTCCTCGAACACCGGGGTCTCGACGTAGCCGTAGCCGGCCCGGCGCAGCGGCGCGGTGAGGGTGTCGCGGACGGCGAGGAAGCGCGCGGACTCCGGCGGCAGCGTGTCGAAGGTGCCCTTGGGCGCGGTCAGGTGGGTGCTCACAGCCCGCGGCCCCTCGGCGTCGGCAGCGACGACGCGGCCTCGGCCAGGTAGGGGTTCGTGGCGCGCTCGCGGCCGATGGTGGTGGCCGGGCCGTGGCCGGGCAGCACGACCGTCGCGTCGTCGAGCGGGAGGACGACGTCGCGCAGCGAGCCGAGCATCGACTGCCAGGAGCCGCCGGGCAGGTCCACCCGGCCGACCGACCCGGCGAACAGGACGTCGCCGGCGAGCAGGCCGGGCGCCTCCCCCAGGTCCAGGGAGAACATCACCGAGCCCTCGGTGTGGCCCGGGGCGTGCCGCACGGTCAGCGTGACCCCGGCGAGTTCGAGGACGGCGCCGTCGTCCAGCGTCCGGACCTCCGACGGGTCGGGCAGCCGGGCGCCGCGGATCAGCGGCGCCAGGGCCGGACCGTGCCAGGCGACCGGGTCGGAGAGCATGCCGGTGTCGGCCGGGTGGATGTAGGCGGGGATGTCGTAGCCCTCGCACACCGGGACGACGGAGAACGTGTGGTCGAGGTGGCCGTGGGTCAGCACGACCGCGACGGGCTTGAGGCCGTCCTCCGCGAGGAGCTGCGCGAGCGGGTCGACGGCGTCCATGCCGGGGTCGACGACCACGCACTCCTGGCCGCGTCCGGTGGCGACGGCGTAGCAGTTGGTGCCGAAGGCGCCGGCCGGGAAGGAGCGGATGAGCACCCGTGCAGGTTACGCGGGGCGACCTCGGGCTCTCGCCGCTTCCCCGACCCGCCCGGCCGGGACACCGGCATCCCCAGACTCGGCACCTAGACTCGCGCACCGACCAGCGGGGCCGCCGCCGGCGGGGCACCTCCCTCCTCCGGCCCCGCAGCAGCCGTCCGTCCGAGGAGACCTCCCCCGTGCCGAGCAACAAGCAGCGCCGGCAGGCCGCCCAGCGCCACCTGCAGCGGCAGCTCGAGCGCCGTGCCGAGCTGGCCCGCAAGCGCCGCCGCAACCTGCTCATCGTCGTGACCGTCGCCGCCGTCGTCCTCGTCGCGGGCGCGGTCCTCCTCGTCACCCAGCTCGGGGACGACGACACGACCACGGCCGACGGCGGCTCCTCGCAGTCCCCGGCCGCGGCGGCCGAGTCCCCCGTCCCGCCGGTGGTGAACCCCGACGGCACCGTCACCTGCGACTTCGCCCGCGACGGGTCCGACACCGACGTCGGGCTGCCGGCCGACGCGGCAGCCGCCCCCGCGCAGGGCACCACCACGCTCGCGGTCGCGACGAGCGCCGGCGACATGACCTTCACGCTGGACCGGACCAAGGCCCCGTGCGCGGCGTCGAGCTTCACGCACCTGGCGTCGGTGGGCTTCTTCGACGGCAGCCCCTGCCACCGCGAGGTCAACCAGCCGACCTTCGGCGTGCTGCAGTGCGGCGACCCGACCGGCACCGGCCAGGGCGGGCCCGGCTACCGCTTCTACGAGGAGGTCACGCCGGAGACCACCTACCCGCGGGGCACGATCGCCATGGCCAACAGCGGGCAGCCGGGCTCGACGGGCAGCCAGTTCTTCCTCTGCTTCGTCGACACCCAGCTCCCGCCGGACTACACGCCCGTGGGCACGGTCGACGAGGCCGGCCTGGCGGTGCTCGACCAGATCGCGGCCGCCGGCAACGACGGCTCGTTCGAGCCCGCCCCCGGCGGCGGTGCCCCGAACACGCCGGTGACCCTCACCTCGGTCACGGTGGTGCAGTGACCCGGCGCGCCACGGGCGCCCTCGTCCTCGGGCTGCTGGCCCTGGGCGGCTGCACGACCGAGCTGGCGGGCTCGGCCTCCCCCGGCCCGCTGGTCGGCGGCGCCACGCCGTCGTCGGGTGCCACGCCGTCGTCCGGTGCCACGCCGTCCTCCGGCGGCGGGGACCAGACCACGGTGTCCTGCGAGTGGGTGCCCGACGGCTCCGGCACCGACGTCGGCACCCCGCCGGACGAGGTGCCGGCGCAGGGCACGTCGACGCTGGTCATGAGCCTGGCCGGCCTGGGCGGGATGACCATCACCCTGGACTCGGCGAGCGCGCCGTGCGCCGCGGCCAGCATGGCCCACCTCGCGCAGGCGGGGTTCTTCGACGGCAGCCCCTGCCACCGGCTGGTCGACCAGCCCACGTTCGGCGTCCTGCAGTGCGGGGACCCCACCGGCTCGGGCACCGGCGGGCCGGGGTACCGGTTCGACCAGGAGGTCACGGCCGACACCGCCTACCCCGCGGGCACCGTGGCGATGGCCAACAGCGGCCAGGCGGCCTCGACCGGCAGCCAGTTCTTCGTCTGCTTCGTCGACACCCAGCTGTCCCCCGACTACTCCGTCGTCGGCACGCTGGACGACGAGGGCCTGGCGGTCGTCCAGGAGATCGCCGCGGCCGGGCACGACGGCGCGTTCGAGCCGAGCCCCGGCGGCGGCGCTCCCAACGAGGCCGTGCTCGTCGAGTCGGCCGAGGTCACCGGGTGACCACCCGTCCGCGGACCGCCCGGCGGGCGGGGGTCGCGCTGGTCGCCTGCGCCTCCCTCGCCGGGTGCACCAGCACCGTGGCCGGCAGCGCCACGCCCGCCCCCGAGCCGGTGACGCTGGAGGCCACCGAGGTCGCCTCCTACGCGGCCGGCCAGTCGCACGTCGCCACCTCGGTCGACTACGCCGAGCAGCCGCCGGTCGGCGGTCCGCACGACCCCTCGTGGGCCGACTGCACCGGCAGCGTCTACGACGTGCCGATCCGCCCGGAGAACGCCGTCCACTCCCTCGAGCACGGTGCGGTCTGGGTCACCTACGACCCGGAGCTGGTCTCCCCCGACGACGTCGCGGCGCTGGCGGACCTCGTCGCGGGGGGCTCCTACCGGATGCTCTCCCCCTACCCGGGGCTCGGCGTGCCGGTGTCGGCGCAGGCCTGGAACCACGCGATCCGCCTCGACGACGCCGAGGACCCGCGGCTGGCCGGCTTCCTCGAGCTGCTCGGCGCGAACCCCGACACGACGCCCGAACCCGGCGCCACCTGCGAGAACCCGGCCTTCCTGGCCGATCCCGAGACCGCCTAGGCGGTCACGCGCTCCACGTCGAAGACGCCGTCGACGTTGCGCACCGTCTGCAGCACCGCGCCCAGGTGCGCGGGGTCGGCGAGCTCGAAGGTGAACCGGCTGATCGCCACCCGGTCGCGGCTGGTCTGCACCGAGGCCGACAGGATGTTGACCCGCTCGTCGGCCAGTGCCTTGGTGACGTCGGAGAGCAGCCGGTGCCGGTCCAGCGCCTCCACCTGGATGGCGACGAGGAAGACCGAGCCGGGCTGGCTGGCCCACTCCACCTCGACCAGGCGCTCGGGCTTGCTCTGCAGGTCGGCGGCGTTGGTGCAGTCGGTGCGGTGCACGCTGACGCCGCCGCCGCGGGTGACGAAGCCCAGCACGTCGTCCCCCGGCACGGGCGTGCAGCACTTGGCGAGCTTGGCCCAGACGTCGCTCATGCCGTGGACGACGATCCCGGGGTCCCCGCCGGCGGCGCGCCGCGGCCGCGGGCGGCTGGTCGGGATGGCGGTCTCGGCGATGTCCTCGACCGCGCCCTCGCTGCCGCCCAGCGCCGCGATGAGCTTCTCCACGACCGAGGCCGCCGACAGCTGGTTCTCCCCCACCGCGGCGTACAGCGCGGTCACGTCGGCGTGGCGCAGGTCCTTGGCCAGGGTGGACAGCGCGTCGCCGCCCATCAGCCGCTGCAGCGGCAGCCCCGCCTTGCGCATCGCCCGGGTGAGCGCCTCCTTGCCCGCCTCGACGGCGTCCTCGCGGCGCTCCTTGGTGAACCACTGCCGGATCTTGGTCCGCGCGCGGGAGGAGCCGACGAACGACAGCCAGTCCTTGGACGGGCCGGCGGTGGGCGACTTGGACGTGAAGATCTCCACGACGTCGCCGTTGGTGAGCTTGCTGTCCAGCGACACCAGCGCGCCGTTGACGCGGGCGCCGATGCACCGGTGGCCCACCTCGGTGTGCACGGCGTAGGCGAAGTCGACCGGGGTGGACTCGCCGGGCAGGCTGACCACGTCGCCCTTGGGCGTGAAGACGAAGACCTCCTGCGGACCGAGGTCGTAGCGCAGGGTCTCGAGGAACTCGCCGGGCTCCTGCGTCTCGCGCTGCCAGTCCAGCAGCTGGCGCAGCCACAGCATGTCGTCGGGCGAGCCGGCCTTGGGCGTGGCCCCGAACTCGCCGGCGCTGGGCCGGCCGCCGGCGCGCGCCTTCTCCTTGTACTTCCAGTGCGCCGCGATGCCGTACTCGGCCGTGCGGTGCATGTCGTGGGTGCGGATCTGCAGCTCGACCGGCTTGCCCTGAGGGCCGATCACCGTCGTGTGCAGCGACTGGTACATGTTGAACTTCGGCATCGCGACGAAGTCCTTGAAGCGGCCGGGGACCGGCTGCCAGTGCGCGTGCATGATGCCCAGCGCCGCGTAGCAGTCGCGTACCGAGTCGACCAGGATCCGGATGCCGACGAGGTCCCAGATGTCGGTGAAGTCCCGGCCGCGGACGATCATCTTCTGGTAGATCGAGTAGTAGTGCTTGGGCCGGCCGGTGACCACGGCCTCGATGCCGGCGGCCTTGAGCTGGTCGGTGACCGAGGCGGTGACCTCGGCGAGGTAGGTGTCCCGCGAGGGCGCCCGCTCGGCGACCAGCCGCACGATCTCGTCGTAGCGCTTGGGGTACAGCGTCGCGAACGCGAGGTCCTCGAGCTCCCACTTGATGGTGTTCATGCCCAGCCGGTGCGCCAGCGGGGCGAGGATCTCCAGCGTCTCGCGCGCCTTCTTCTCCTGCTTCTCCGGCGGGAGGAAGCGCAGCGTGCGCATGTTGTGCAGCCGGTCGGCGAGCTTGATGACCAGCACCCGCGGGTCGCGGGACATCGCCACGATCATCTTGCGGATGGTCTCGGCCTGGGCGGCGTCGCCGAGCTTGACCCGGTCGATCTTCGTGACGCCGTCGACCAGGTGGGCGACCTCGGGGCCGAAGTCCGCGGTGATCAAGTCCAGCGTGACGCCGGTGTCCTCGACCGTGTCGTGCAGCAGCGCGGCGATCAGCGTGGTGGTGTCCATGCCGAGCCCGGCGAGGATCGTGGACACCGCCAGCGGGTGGGTGATGTAGGGGTCGCCGCTCTTGCGCTTCTGCGTGGCGTGCGCGGCCTCGGCCACGTCGTAGGCCCGCTGCAGGACGGCGAGGTCGGCCTTCGGGTGGCTCTGCCGGTGCAGCGCGGCCAGCGGCTCCAGCACGGGCCGGACGACGGTGCTGCGCTGCCCGGCGACGATGCGGCGGGCCAGCCGGTCCCGGACTCGGCGCCGCGGTGTGCCCGGGTCGTTCTCGGCCGGCGGCTCGGAGCCCACGTCGTCCGGCCGGCGCACCGCGGGCCGCGGGGGCAGCGGGGCCCGCTCCGCGCCGGTCGTGCCGGCGGGCAGGGCGGCCGGCTCGGCTGCGGGCGGGGCTCCTGCCGGACGTCCGCCAGCCACGTTGGTGGCTGCTGCGTCCGGGGCCACGGCGACTCCTGCGGGCTCGAGGAGGGAGGGGCACCTCCCATGCTAGCCGGGTGGGCGCCCCGCGCCGCGCGTCCGGGCGGTGTCCTGCCCCTCAGGTGGTGGCCGCCGGCCGGCGCTCAGGCGGTCCAGAGGGCGTGCACCGTGTGCGGGGCCAGCACCTGGCGACCGCCCAGGTCGGCGAGCTCCACGACCACCGACACCGCGGTCACCACGCCGCCGAGCTGCTCGACCAGGCCGATCGCCGCCCCCAGCGTGCCGCCGGTGGCGAGGACGTCGTCCACCACGAGGACCCGCTGCCCCGGCCGGATCGAGTCGGTGTGCAGCTCCAGGCTCGCGGACCCGTACTCCAGGTCGTAGTCCGCCGAGACGCGCTCGCGGGGCAGCTTCCCGGCCTTGCGCACCGGCACCACCCCGACGCCGGCCGCCAGGGCCACGGCCGCGGCGAGCAGGAACCCGCGGGCCTCCACGCCGGCCACCACGTCGAACCCCGGGTGGCCCCCGTCGCCGGCCGCGGCGAGCGCGGCCGCCCGGGGATCGACCGACGCCGCCTCGGCCAGCCCCTCGACGACCCGCCGGAACGCCGGGCCGTCGGCGAACACCGGGGTGAGGTCGCGGAACACGATCCCCGGCGACGGGAAGTCCGGGACGTCGACGGTGAACGAGGCGACGAGCTCGTCGACGGGCAGCTCCGCGCCGCCGGGGGCCGGGGTGGTCACCGGCGCTTCTTGCTGGCGGTGCTCCCGCCGCCGCCCGTCCGGCGGGCGGCCGGCCGCTGCGGCCGGGCACCCGGCCGCGGCGCCGCGGTGCCACCGGACCGCGGCTCGGCGGGCCGGACGGAGGCCGGCGACTCGACGACGACGTCGGCCTGCGCCGGCCCCAGGTCCTCCTCGCGCTCGGCCAGCCCGACCGCCGCCGGGCGCCGGGCGGCGGGCGACCGCCGGGCGCTGGCCACCGGACCGCGGCCGGGGCCGGTGCCGCGGGCGGCGGCCTCACGGGCGTCCGACGACCGGCGGGCGAGCACGCGCTTGCGCAGCGCGACGACCTCGGGCTCGCGCTCCTTGAGGTCGGCGACGATCGGCGTGGCCAGGAAGATCGACGAGTAGGCGCCCGCCGCGAGGCCGACGAACAGCACCAGCGCGAGGTCCTTGAGGGTGCCGACGCCGAGCAGCCCGGCCCCGACGAACAGCAGGCCGGCCACCGGCAGCAGCGCGATCACCGACGTGTTGATCGACCGCATCAGCGTCTGGTTGACCGCGAGGTTGGCCGCCTCGCCCCACGTCATCCGGGCGCTCTGGGAGAGCCCGCGGGTGTTCTCGTCGACCTTGTCGAAGACGACGACCGTGTCGTACAGGGAGAACCCGAGGATGGTGAGGAACCCGACGACCGTCGACGGCGTGACCTCGAAGCCGATCAGCGCGTAGACGCCCGCGGTGACCAGGATGTCGTGCAGCAGCGCGGCGATCGCGCCGACGGCCATCTTCGGCTGGAAGCGCAGCGCGAGGAAC
Organism: Blastococcus sp. CPCC 205250; assembly: GCF_019799925.1. GTDB lineage: Bacteria > Actinomycetota > Actinomycetes > Mycobacteriales > Geodermatophilaceae > Trujillonella. The sequence continues at coordinate 142,549 of NZ_JABGCG010000003.1, forward strand.
GCGATGACCGCCACCAGGAAGACCGCGAGGGCGATCAGCGCCTGCCGGGTGATGTCGGACCCCCACTCGGCGCTGACCGACTCGGGGCTGACCTGCTGCTCCTCGATGCCGGCGGCGTCGGCGACGGCGGCGACGACCGCCCGCTCGCCGTCGTTGTCCAGGCTCCCGGTGCGCAGCAGGATCGAGTTGCCCCCGACGACCTGCGCGCTGGCCACCTCGGCGCCGGCGTCCTCGGCGGCGCCGCGGACGTCCTCGAGCTGCTCGGTCGAGCCCGGCAGCCGGAAGCTGTTGCCGCCGGCGAAGTCGATGCCGAGGTTGAAGCCGCGGAACACCATCGCGGCGATGCAGACCAGCACCACCACGGCGGTGACCTTGTAGATCAGCCGGCTGCGTCCGACGACGTCGAGCCCGGCCTCGCCGTTGTAGAGCCGGTGGGCCAGCGAGGCCCGGCGGGCGGGGCGGCGCGCCTGCGCGGCGTCGTCCTCCCCCTCGCGCGGGAGCCCCGCGTCGGCCAGCGCGTCGTCGTCGGCCGCGGCCGCGGCGTCGTCGGCGGCGTCCGAGGCGTCACGCTGCTCGTCGGCGTCGGTGCCGACCGGGATCTCCTCGTCGGACGGCGCGGGGTCGGCCGGCGCGGGGTCGGCCGGCGTGGGGTCGGCCGGCGTCGGGTCGACGGGGTCGTCCTGGCGGCTCATGCCCTGCTCCTGTCGGTGGCCGTGCTGCCCGCTGCGGCGCCCGCGCCGACCAGCTGGCCGCGCGCGCGGGACGCCGGCCGGGTCGTGGCCGGCCGGTCGATGTTCGAGCCCAGCCCGGAGAAGCGGTTGCTGCCGAAGCTCTTGAAGCGGGCGAGCACCGCCAGCAGCGGGTGGGTGAAGAGGAAGACGACCACGAGGTCGAGCACGGTGGACATGCCCAGGGTGAAGGCGAAGCCCTTCACGTCCCCGATGGCCAGCCAGTAGAGGATCGCCGCGGCCAGGAAGCTGACGGCGTCGGCGGAGAGGATCGTGCGCCGGGCGCGCACCCAGGCCCGCGGCACGGCCGAGCGCAGCGTGCGACCCTCCCGGATCTCGTCCTTGAGCCGTTCGAAGTAGACGACGAACGAGTCGGCCGTGATGCCGATCGAGACGATGAACCCGGCGATGCCGGCCAGGCTCAGGGTGAAGCCGATCTGCCGGCCCAGCAGCACCAGGCAGGCGTAGACGACGACCGCGGACAGCACGAGGCTGGCGATCATCACCAGGCCGAGCAGCCGGTAGTAGAACAGCGCGTAGACGAAGACCAGCCCGATGCCGATGGCGCCGGCGATGAGGCCGGCCTCGAGCTGCTCGGCGCCGAGCTCGGTGGAGATCGACTGGGCGGTGGCCTGCTCGAAGGTCAGCGGCAGCGCGCCGTACTTGAGCTGGTTGGCCAGCTCCTCGGCGCCCTCCTGGTCGAACTGACCGGTGATCGTGGTCGGGTTGCTGGTGATCGCCGACTGGATGACCGGGGCGGACACGACCCGCTCGTCGAGCGTGAACGCGACCTGCTCCTGCTGGTGGGCGATCGTGTAGTCGGCCCAGGTCTGCTCGCCGGAGCCGTTGAAGTCCAGCAGGACGATCCACTCGCCGGTGCCCTGCTGGGTGCCCGACCGGGCGTCCTCGATCTCGGTGCCCTCGATGATCGCCGGGCCCAGGAGGTACTTCTCCGCGCCGTCCTCGCTGCAGGCCGCGACGTAGGAGTCGGGGCTGGCCGGCAGGACGGTCCCGTCCTGCGTGTCGCAGCGCAGCGCGTTGTACGCCGGCGCCGCCTCCTCAGGGGTGGCGGCCACGGCCGGGGCGGTCGGCTCGGCGGTGTCGGTCGCCGCGGAGGAGTCCGCCGGAGTCGCGCCGTCGGTCGGGGCAGCGGTGTCGGTCGGGGCAGCGGTGTCGGTCGGGGCAGCGGTGTCCGTGGGCGCCGCGGTGTCGGTGGGCGCCGCGGTGTCCGTGGGCGCCGCGGTGTCGGTGGGGGCCGCGCCGGAGACCGTCGGGTCCAGCGTCGCGCACAGCTCGCTGGCCGAGGGGCAGATGACGGGCCGGAAGCGCAGCTGGGCGGTCTGGCCGAGCTCGCGGGCCTGCTCGCCGTCGTCCCCCGGCACGGAGATGACGATGTTGTCGTCGCCCTCGGTGACCACCTCGGCCTCGGCGACGCCGAGGCCGTTGACCCGCTGCTCGATGATCTGGCGGGCCAGCTCGAGGTCCTCGGGGTCCGGAGCGCCGCCGCCGGGGGTCTGCGCCGTGAGGGTGACGGTGGTGCCGCCGCGCAGGTCCAGACCGAGCTGGGGGGTTCGGGAGTCCCCGGTGAAGAAGACCAGCGCGTAGAGGCCGGCGACGATCAGCAGGAACGCGGCGAAGTACTGCCGCGCGGGGGCTTGGCGGGTGGCCATGGGGACCCCGGCTCAGCGGGTGGTGCCGGCGGGGCCACCGTCGACGATGCCGGGGGTGTCGTCGCCCGGCGTGCTGTCGCCGCCGGCGACGGAGCTGCCACCCACGGCGTCGGCCGCGGGCTTGCGGACCTCGAGGATCGCCTGGCGCACGAAGGTCATGACGACGCCCGGGGCGACCTCGACGTCGACCGTGGTGTCGGTCTTGCCGGTCACGGTGCCGTGGATGCCGCTGGTGGTCATGATCGGCGTCCCGGGCTGGAGCGCCTCCTGCATCTGCTGCTGCTGGGCGGCCATCCGCTTGCGCTGGCGGGCCGGCAGGACGATCAGCAGCACGAAGGCCAGCACGAGCAGGACGAGCGGGAAGTACGACTCCACGGCGGGGATGCCTCTCTACCGCGCCGGGACTGCGCGCGGTCGGTGCGGTCCGGGACGGGACCGCTCGGGTACGTCGGCTGCGGCGCGCACAGCGACCAGCCGTGGAGCGCACGGCCGGCCGGACCGTTCCGCAGTCGAGTGGCGCGCCAGCGACAGGCAGTCTAGGCGTCGAACAGCGGTTCGGTGTCCGTGCGCGCGGACAGCGTGGCGGGATTGCCACCCCCGAGGGGGAGGCCGCCGCGCGGCAGGGGCTGGCCGAGGTGCCGCCAGGCGGCCTCGGTGGCGACCCGGCCTCGGGGCGTGCGGGCCAGCAGCCCGGCGCGCACGAGGAACGGCTCGCAGACCTCCTCGACGGTGTGCGGCTCCTCCCCCACGGCCACGGCGAGGGTCGAGACGCCGACGGGGCCACCGCCGAAGCGCATGACCAGCGCCTCGAGGACCGCGCGGTCGAGCCGGTCGAGACCGAGGTCGTCGACGTCGTAGAGGGCCAGCGCGGCGCGGGCGACCGCGCGCGTCACCCGGCCGTCGGCCTCGACCTCGGCGTAGTCGCGCACCCGGCGCAGCAGCCGGTTGGCGATGCGCGGGGTGCCGCGCGAGCGCCAGGCGATCTCGGCCGAGCCGTCGTCGGTGAGCTCCACGCCCAGCAGCTCGGCGCTGCGGGCGAGGACCAGCTGGAGCTCGGCGGGCTCGTAGAACTCCATCTGGCCGACGAAGCCGAACCGGTCGCGCAGCGGGCCGGTGAGCAGGCCGGCCCGGGTCGTGGCGCCGACGAGCGTGAAGGGGTTGATGTCCAGCGGGATTGCCGTGGCGCCGGGCCCCTTGCCGACGACGACGTCGACCCGGAAGTCCTCCATCGCCATGTACAGCAGTTCCTCGGCCGGCCGGGCGATGCGGTGGATCTCGTCGATGAACAGCACGTCGCCGGCGCCGAGGTTGGACAGCATCGCGGCCAGGTCGCCGGAGCGCTCGATGGCCGGGCCGCTGGTGATCTTCACGGACGTGCCGAGCTCCGAGCCGATGATCAGCGCCAGGCTGGTCTTGCCCAGCCCGGGCGGGCCCGACAGCAGCACGTGGTCCGGCGGCCGGCCGCGGCGCTTGGCGCCCTCGAGCACCAGGGCCAGCTGGCGGGCCACCTTGGGCTGGCCGATGAAGTCGTGCAGCGAGTGCGGGCGCAGCGCCGACTCGACGACCCGCTCCTCGTCCCCGGCCTGCGGCGAGACGGCGAACTCCCGGCCGAGGTCGTCGTCGACCTCCCCGGACAGCGCGCGGTCGAACGGCGAGGTCACGACCGGCCCAGCAGCTGGATGGCCTGGCGCAGCAGGACGGCCAGCTCCACGCCACCGGCACCGGCCTGCTCCTCGGCGACCGGCTCCAGCGCGGCGAGCGCCGTCTCGGCCTCCTTGCCGCTCCAGCCCAGGCCCACCAGCGCGGCGGTGAGCTGGTTGCGCCAGGGCGCGGTCGGGGTGAGGGGCCCGGCGCCGGCGGGCGCCGCGGGGCCGTCGAGCTGGGTGTCGGTCGTGGTCGTGCCCAGCCGGTCGCGCAGCTCGAGGATCAGCCGCTCGGCGCCCTTCTTGCCGATGCCCGGCACCTGCATGAGCGACTTGACGTCGGCCATCGAGACGGCGCGGCGCACCTCGCGTGGCGGGTGGATGGCCAGTACCGCCTGGGCCAGCCGCGGGCCGACGCCGTTGGCCGTCTGCAGCAGCTCGAACAGCTGGCGCTCGTCGTCGTCGGCGAAGCCGTACAGGGTCAGCGAGTCCTCGCGCACGACCAAGCTGGTGGACAGCCGCGCGGCCTCCCCCACCTGGAGGCGGGCGATGGTGCCGGGCGTGCACTGCACGGCCAGGCCGATGCCGCCGACCTCGACGACCGCGCCGTCGGGCGACACCGCGGCCACCCGGCCGCTGACACTGGCGATCACGACTGCTCTCCCGTCTCCGTCACGCTCACCGCGACACCCCCTGCCACCGCGGCAGCGTCCGCGACGCCGGAACCGGGGCACCGATCCCCCCGGCCAGCGCGGCCACCCGCAGGCGCTGCTGGGCCGGGCCGCGCCACACGTGGCAGACCGCCAGCGCCAGGGCGTCGGCCGCGTCGGCCGGCTTGGGCGCGGTGGCCAGGCCGAGGACGCGGGTGACCATGAGGGTGACCTGCTCCTTGTCGGCCCGGCCGTTGCCGGAGATGGCCGCCTTGACCTCGCTGGGCGTGTGCCAGGCGACCGGCCGGTCGGCCTGCGCGGCGGCCAGGGCCGCGACGCCGGCGGCCTGGGCGGTGCCGGTGGCGGTGCCCTTGTTGTTCTGGGTGAACACCCGCTCGATGGCCACCACGTCGGGCCGGTGCTCGCGCAGCAGCGCCGTCACCGCGGTGTGCAGCTCGAGCAAGCGCAGTTCCAGGTCCAGGTCCGGGGAGCTGCGGACGACCCCCACGCCCACGGCGGCCGGCCGGGCGCCGGGGCGGCCGTCGACGACGCCCCACCCGCACCGGGTGAGGCCGGGGTCGATGCCCAGCACCCGCATGGACGCCTCCTGACACTGCCGAACTGGTGTTCGACCGAGGCTATCCGGCGGGGCCGACGATCGGTGCGGCACGACACGCCCGCACCGTCAGCCGACCTTCTCGAGCACCTCGTCGGAGACGTCGTAGTTGGCGTACACGTTCTGCACGTCGTCGCAGTCCTCGAGCGCGTCGATGAGCCGGAAGACCTTGGTCGCGGCCTCCTCGTCGAGCTCGACGCTGACGCTGGCCACGAAGCCGGCGTCGGCGGAGTCGTAGTCCAGCCCCGCGTCCTGCAGCGCCGTGCGGACGGCGACCAGGTCGCCGGGCTCGCAGACGACCTCGAACGAGTCGCCCAGGTCCCGGACCTCCTCGGCACCGGCGTCGAGCACGGCCATGAGCACCGAGTCCTCGTCGACGCCGTCGGCCTGGGGCACGACGATGACGCCCTTGCGGGAGAACAGGTAGGAGACCGACCCGGGGTCGGCCATGTTCCCGCCGTTGCGGGTCATGGCCGTGCGGACCTCCATGGCCGACCGGTTCTTGTTGTCGGTCAGGCACTCGATGAGGACGGCGACCCCACCCGGGGCGTAGCCCTCGTAGGTGATGCCCTGGTAGTCGACACCGCCGGCTTCGGCGCCGGACCCGCGCTTGACCGCGCGGTCGATGTTGTCGTTGGGCACCGAGCTCTTCTTGGCCTTCTGGATGGCGTCGAAGAGCGTCGGGTTGCCCGCCGGGTCACCGCCACCGGTGCGGGCCGCGACCTCGATGTTCTTGATCAGCTTCGCGAAGAGCTTGCCCCGCTTGGCGTCGATGCCGGCCTTCTTGTGCTTCGTCGTCGCCCACTTGGAATGGCCACTCACGTGTCCGCTCTCCTCTCGTCGCCGGCGACGGCGCCGGACCTGCGTTCCCGGGCGTCGCGCACGATGTCGACGAACAGCGCGTGCACCCGGCGGTCCCCCGTCAGTTCGGGGTGGAAGCTGGTGGCCAGGAGGTCCCCCTGGCGAACCGCCACGATCTTACCGTCGCCCTCCCCGCCGACGACCCGGCCGAGGACCTCCACCCCCGGACCGGCCTCCTCGACCCACGGAGCCCGGATGAACACCGCCGGGACCGCTTCCCCGCCCAGCCGCACCGTCGACTCGAACGAGTCGACCTGCCGGCCGAACGCGTTGCGGCGCACGGTGACGTCGAGCCCGCCGACGGTCTCCTGGCCGGCGGGGGCGGCGAGGAGCCGGTCGGCCAGCAGCACCATGCCGGCGCAGGAGCCGTAGACCGGCAGCCCGGCGCGGACGGCGGCGCGCAGCGGGTCCATGAGCCCGAACCGGACGGCGAGCTTCGCGATCGTCGTCGACTCCCCGCCGGGCAGCACCAGCCCGTCGACCGCCGCCAGCTCCTCCGGCCGGCGCACCGGCACGGCGGTGGCGCCCTGGGCGGTCAGGGCGGCGAGGTGCTCGCGCACGTCGCCCTGCAGCGCGAGCACCCCGACGGTCGGGGCGCCGCTCACCAGCCGCGGGTGGCGAACCGCTCGGAGTCCGGCAGCGTCGCGACGTTGATGCCGACCATCGCCTCGCCGAGGCCCCGGGAGACCTTGGCGATCACCTCGGGGTCGTCGGAGAAGGTCGTGGCCTGGACGATCGCCGCCGCCCGCTGCGCCGGGTCACCGGACTTGAAGATCCCCGAGCCGACGAACACGCCCTCGGCGCCCAGCTGCATCATCATCGCCGCGTCCGCGGGGGTGGCGATGCCGCCGGCGGTGAAGAGCACGACGGGCAGCTTCCCGGTCCTCGCCACCTCGGCGACCAGGTCGTGCGGCGCGCGCAGCTCCTTGGCCGCGACGAACAGCTCGGTCTCGTCGAGGGTCGTCAGCTTCCGGATGCCCGCGCGGATGGCGCGCATGTGCCGCACCGCCTCCACGACGTTGCCGGTGCCCGCCTCGCCCTTGGAGCGGATCATCGCCGCCCCCTCGGCGATCCGGCGCAGCGCCTCACCCAGGTCGGTGGCGCCGCAGACGAACGGCACGGTGAACGCGTGCTTGTCGATGTGGTGGGCCTCGTCGGCGGGGGTGAGCACCTCGGACTCGTCGACGTAGTCCACGCCCAGGCTCTGCAGGACCTGCGCCTCGACGAAGTGCCCGATCCGCGCCTTGGCCATGACCGGGATGGAGACGGCGGAGACGATCGAGGAGATCATGTCCGGGTCGCTCATGCGGGCGATGCCGCCCTGGGCGCGGATGTCGGCGGGCACCCGCTCCAGCGCCATCACGGCGACCGCGCCGGCGTCCTCGGCGATGCGCGCCTGCTCGGCGGTGACGACGTCCATGATGACGCCGCCCTTGAGCTGCTCGGCCATGCCGCGCTTGACGGCGGCGGTGCCGGTCGCGCGTGGGCTGGTCTGGTCGGGGACGGACACGGTGGGGCCTCGCAGGTCTCGACGACGGGCCCGGCCGGGCCCGCGCCAAGCCTACGAGCGGGTCAGGAGCGGCCGGACCCCGCGGTGCCCGCGAGCTCGTCGTAGCTGTCGTCGATGTCGAAGTAGCGCGGCAGCGGCCGGCGGCCGTGCAGCCGCAGGACGCGGGACAACCGGCGGCCGCGCAGCTCCCGGGTGTCGCGCACCGCGTCGTTGTAGAACCGGCGTGCCAACACGACCCGCTGCGCGGTCCCGGCCAGGTCGGCGGCCAGCGCCGGCGGCATCCCCGGCAGGTCGCGCAGCAGCTCGCGCAGCTCCCGGCCCAGCACGTTCTCGGCCTGCTCGCGGTCGGGGGTCCACGGCAGCCGCGCCCCCGATGCCGCCCGCGCCAGGCGGGCCGTCCGCTCCGGCTCGAGGACCGCCGCACCGCTGCGGGCCACCTCGTCGGCCAGCGCGGCCCGGCGCCGCAGCTGCGTCTCCAGCGCCGTCCGCGCCCGGTCCACCCGGCCCTCCAGGCGGCGCAGCCGGGCCAGCGTCCACGCCGTCCACGCCGCGAGCAGCAGGACGACGACGCCCACGACGGTCGCCCAGACGGAGAGGTCCACGGCGCGTCAGGCTATCGCCGCACCCGCCGCCGCAGGGCCGACCGGCCCGGCACGTCGTCGACGGACACGCTGAGCACGTCGGCGTCGTCGTCGGAGGCGGTGACCCCGCCGCCGCCGGGCAGCACCACCGTCTCGTAGACGGCCAGCACCCGGCGGGCGACCACCGACCAGTCGTAGCCCCGGGCCGCCTCCCGGCCGCGCGCCGACAGCTCGGCGCGGCGGTCGGGGTCGGCCAGCAGGTCCCCGAGCGCGGCGGCCAGCGCGGCCGCGTCGCCCCGGCGGACGAGGACGCCCACCGCGCCGTCCTCGAGCACGGCGGCGAACGCGTCGAGGTCCGCGGCCACGATCGGCGCCCCGGCGGCGAGCGCCTCGATGAGGATGATCCCGAAGGACTCCCCCAGCAGGTTGGGCGCGCAGTAGACGTCGACCGAGCGCAGGAACGCGGCCTTGTCGGCCTCGGAGAGCTCCCCGAGCAGCTCCACGTGCGGGCGCAGCTCCGGGGGGACGGCGGCGCGCAGCCCGTCCGGGTCGCCGCGGCCGGCGACCAGCAGCCGCGCGGCGGGGTGGCGCCGGACGACGTCGCGCATCGCCTCCAGCAGCACCGGCAGGCCCTTGCGCGGCTCGTCGTAGCGGCCCAGGAACCCGATGGTGGGACCGCCGCTCCCCCGCTCGAGGCCGGGCAGCTGCGGCCCCTCGGCGAAGGGCGCGACGTGGACGCCGTTCGGGATGACGACCGCGTCGCCGCCGAGGTGCTCCACCTGGAGCCGGCGGGCGAAGTCGGAGACGGCGATGCGGCCGCCGATCCGTTCCAGCCACGGCCGGATGACCGGCCCCCAGACGGTCAGCAGCTTGGACCGGACCGAGGCCGCGTGGAAGGTCGCCACGATCGGCCCCTTGGCGATCATGAGCACCAACAGCCCGACCGACGGCGGCGCCGGGTCGTGCACGTGGACGACGTCGAAGCGCCCCTCGCGCAGCCACCGGCGCGCCCGGGCGGCCGAGATCGGGCCGAACTGGAAGCTGGCCATGGAGCCGTTGTAGGGGATGGGCACCGTGCGCCCGGCGAAGGTGACGTGCTCGGTGGGCAGCGACTCCGGGTGCTCGGCCGGCGTCAGCACCTCCACGTGGTGGCCCAGACCGCGCAGGGTCTCGGCGAGGTCGCGCACGTGGTACTGCACGCCGCCGGGGCGGTCCCAGCGGTACGGGCAGACGATGCCTATGCGCATGAGCCGATCCGCATCATCCGCGCTCCCCCGCGGCGGGGTCGGGCGGCACGTCGGGCCAGATGCGCCCGAGCACGTGCCAGTCCTCGGGGTGCCGGGCGATGGTGGTCGCGAAGGCGTCGGCGATCCCCTGGGTGGCCGCGGCGACCCGGTCCCGCAACCGTCCCGGCCCCGCGACGGGTACCTCGGGGCACCAGGTGAGCCGCCAGCCCCGCTCGGTGAAGGAGCAGGCCATGGGCAGAAGTGCCGCCCCCGTCTGGGCGGCCAGCAGCGCCGGCCCGCCGGGCATGGTGGTGGCCCGGCCGGCGAAGGTGACCGGCAGGCCGTTGCCGCCGAGGTCGCGGTCGCACAGCAGCGCGACCGATCGGCCCGCCTCGAGCCACTCCCGCAGCACGGTGGCGCTGGGCCGCGGGCCGCCGGTCAGCGGCACCACCCGCATGCCCAGCGACTCCCGGAAGGCGAGGAAGCGGTCGTACAGGGACTCCGGCCGCAGCCGCTCGGCGACCGTGAGGAACGGGCCGCCGAGGCGGTCGACGTACCACAGCGACCCGGCGTCCCAGTTCCCGCTGTGCGGCAGCGCCGCGACGACCGGGCGACCCTCGGCGAGGACCCGGTCGAAGTGCTCGCCGCCGACGACGACGGTGTCGCGCAGGATCCGCTCGACTGGGATGCGGGGCAGCCGGAAGGTCTCCTGCCAGTAGCGGCCGTAGGAGCGCATGGCCTGCACCGTGAGGGCGTCCAGCGCCGCCTCGTCGAGCGCCCCGCCGGTGACGACCCGCAGGTTGGCGCGCAGCTGCCGGACGCCCCGGCCGTCGCGCCCAGCCACCCGCCGGAACCCGGCGTCGAAGCCGCCGCGGGCCACCGGCTCGGGCAGCGCCTTGACCACGCCCCAGCCGGCGGCGTACCCGAGGTCGGTGAGCCGGGCCACCGCGCGGGCGCGCAGGTCCGGCGTGGTCGCCGCGGCGGCGCTCACGGGGCCGCCGGCGCGCTGGGCAGCTGCCGTCCGCGGGCCTGCCGGTGCACCTCCACCCCCCGCTGTACGACGGTGACCAGGCTGCCGGCCAGCAGCAGCCACAGCCCGACGTGCACCGCGTAGGGCAGGCCGAGGCCGTACAGCCCGGTGCCGGTGAGGACGAGGATGAGCCGCTCGGTGCGCTCGACCACGCCGACGTCGCAGCGCAGCCCGACGCCCTCGGCCCGCGCCTTGACGTAGGAGGTCAGCACGCCGAGGACCAGGCACAGCAGCGCGACCAGCGCGAGCAGGCGGTTGTCGCCCTCCCCGGTGAACCACCAGACGAGCGCGCCGAAGACGGCGGCGTCGACGAGCCGGTCGAGGCTGGAGTCCAGGACCGCGCCGAACAGCGAGCCGCCGCCGCGGGCACGGGCGAGGGCGCCGTCGAGCATGTCGAGCAGCACGAAGACGGTGACGGTGAACGCGCCCCAGAACAGGTGGCCGGTCGCGATGAGCCCGACGGCGCCGGCGACCGCCCCGAGCGTGCCGGTGACGGTGACGGCGTCGGCCGTGATCCCCGCGCGCAGCAGCGTCGCGACGACGGGAGCCCAGAACCGCCCCACGGCGGCCCGGGCGTTGGCGCCCAGCACCGTCAGCCCTCCCCGGCGTCGCCCGCCGGCCAGTTGGCGGCCAGCAGGGCCCGCGTCTCGCGCAGCACCTGGGGCAGCACCCGGGTGAGCCCGATGACCGGCATGAAGTTGGTGTCCCCGCCCCAGCGCGGCACGGCGTGCTGGTGCAGGTGGTCGGCGATGCCGGCCCCGGCGACCGAGCCCTGGTTCATCCCGATGTTGAAGCCGTGGGCCCCGCTCACCGAGCGCACCACCCGCATCGCCGTCTGGGTGAAGGCGCCGAGCTCGGCGACCTCCTCCGCGGTGAGGTCGGTGTAGTCCGGGACGTGCCGGTACGGCACCACCATGAGGTGGCCGGCGTTGTACGGGTACAGGTTGAGGACGGCGAAGACCGTGCGCCCCCGCGCGACGACCAGCCCTTCGTCGTCGTCCATCTGCGGGATCAGGCAGAAGGGGCAGTCGTGCGTCCCGGTGGGCTTGCCCTCCCCCCGGATGTAGGCCATCCGGTACGGGGTCCACAGGTGCTCGAAGACGGTCGCCGGGCCGCCGTCGTCGCTGGACACCTCGATGGTGACGTTCTCCTCGCCGTCGGCGCTGCCCGCCCGGACCGTCATCCGGCGACCCGCAGCGCCTCGGCGGTCGGGTCGGTGTTCGCCCGGGAGGTCACCCAGGCGGCGATCGCGGCCACGGCCTGCTCGACCGGGACGCCGTTGTGCTGGCTGCCGTCCCGGAAGCGGAAGGAGACCGCGCCGGCCTCGGCGTCGGTGGCGCCGGCGATGAGGACGAACGGCACCTTCTGCTTGCTCGCGGTGCGGATCTTCTTCTGCATCCGGTCGTCGGAGTCGTCGACCTCGACGCGGATGCCCTTCGCGCGCAGCCGCAGGGCGACGTCGTACAGGTAGCCCACCTGGTCGTCGGTGACCGGGATGCCGGTCACCTGCACCGGCGCCAGCCAGGCCGGGAACGCCCCGGCGTAGTGCTCGGTGAGCACGCCGAAGAACCGCTCGATCGACCCGAACTTCGCCGAGTGGATCATCACCGGCTGCGCCCGGTCGCCGCCGGGGGTCGTGTACTCCAGACCGAAGCGGGCGGGCTGGTTGAAGTCGTACTGGATGGTCGACATCTGCCAGGTGCGGCCGATGGCGTCGCGGGCCTGCACGGAGATCTTCGGGCCGTAGAACGCCGCACCGCCCGGGTCGGGGAGGAGCTCCAGCCCGGTCTCGCGCGCGGCGTCCTCCAGCACGGAGGTCGCCAGGGACCACTCCTCGTCCGACCCGATGAACTTGCCCTGCTTGGCCGGGTCGTCGCCCCGGGTGGACAGCTCCAGGTAGTAGTCGTCCAGGCCGAAGTCGCGCAGCAGGCCGAGGACGAAGGCCAGCAGGTGCCGGATCTCCCCGGGCGCCTGCTCGGGGGTGACGTAGCTGTGCGAGTCGTCCTGGGTGAGCCCGCGGACCCGGGTGAGGCCGTGCACCACGCCGGACTTCTCGTACCGGTACACCGAGCCGAACTCGAAGAAGCGCAGCGGCAGCTCGCGGTAGGACCGCCCGCGCGACCGGAAGATCAGGTTGTGCATCGGGCAGTTCATGGCCTTGAGGTAGTACTCGCTGTTCTCCAGCTCCATCGGCGGGAACATGGTGTCGGCGTAGTACGGCAGGTGCCCGGAGGTCTCGAAGAGGCCCCCCTTGCTGATGTGCGGGCTGCCGACGTAGTCGAAGCCCTCCTCGATGTGCCGGGCGCGGACGTAGTCCTCCATCTCCCGCTTGACGACGCCGCCCTTGGGGTGGAACACCGCCAGCCCGGAGCCGATCTCGTCGGGGAAGCTGAACAGGTCCAGCTCCACGCCCAGGCGCCGGTGGTCGCGGCGCTCGGCCTCGGCGAGCTGCTCCAGGTACGCCTTGTGCGCGTCCCTGCTCTCCCAGGCGGTGCCGTAGACCCGCTGCAGCTGGGGGTTCTTCTCGCTCCCCCGCCAGTACGCCGCGGCGCTGCGGGTCAGCGAGAACGCGGGGATGGTGCTGGTCCGCGGCAGGTGCGGACCGCGGCACAGGTCGGTCCACACGCGGTCGCCGGTACGCGCGTCGAGGTTGTCGTACATGGTCAGCTGGGCGCCGCCGACCTCCACGTCCGCGCCCTCGGCCGCCTCGCCGGCGCCGCCCTTGAGGCCGATGAGCTCGAGCTTGTACGGCTCGTGGGCCAGTTCGGCCTGGGCGTCGGCGTCGCTGATCTCGCGGCGGGCGAAGTGCTGGCCGGCGCGGACGATCTCCGTCATCCGCTTCTCCAGCGCCTGCAGGTCCTCGGGGGTGAAGGGCCGCTCGGGGTCGAAGTCGTAGTAGAAGCCGTTCTCCACCGGCGGGCCGATGCCCAGCCGGGTGCCGGGGAACAGGTCCTGCACGGCCTGGGCGAGCACGTGCGCCGCCGAGTGCCGGATCACGGCCCGGCCGTCGGCGCTGGCCGCCGGCACGGGCGCCACCTCGGCGTCGGCCTCCGGCGCCCACGCGAGGTCGCGCAGGTCGCCGGTGGCGAGGTCGCGGACGACGACGGCGCCGTCGGGGCCCTTGAGCGGGACGCCGGCGTCCTTGAGCGCCTGCTGCGCCGTCGTCCCGGCCGGCACCCGGATCGGGGCGACGGCGGCGGGGGTGGGCGCGGCAGACACGGGGACTCCTACGGGTTCCGATCGGTCGCCCGGCCGGGCGACCGGGGACACGAGCAGGGTATCCACCGGCGCAGCCCGATTCGGGCGCGTGTCGCCGGTCAGCGCGGGAGGGGCACCCCGGCGTCGTCCGGTCCGTCGGTCAGGCGGATCTCGTCGCCGACCGCGACCCGGCCGGGCCGGACCACCTCGGCGTAGACCCCGAGGCAGTGCCTGGGCAGGCGCGTCACGCGCAGCAGCGCCTCCCCCACCCGCAGGTCGCGGCCGACCCACGCGCGCTCGTCGCCGTCGGGGGCGGAGAGGCCGAGCAGCAGGTTGGCCCGCGGGTCGTCGGCCGAGCAGCCCTCGGGCACCTCGCCCGCGGCGGCGCGGTCCACCGCCTGGCGGCTCACCAGGTGGACGGCGGCGGCGTCGACCTGCGGGCTCCCGTCGGAGGCGGCCAGCCGCACCGGGCGGCCGAGCACCGCGGTCAGGGTCTCCGTGTCGGCCTCGACGTCCCCGGTGGCGACCACCTCGCGCAGCACCGGCGTGGTCTTGACCGTCACCCGTTCACCGGTCGTGGCGTCGACCACCGCGTGGGCGCGGTCGCCGCGCAGACCCTCGACCTCGACCTGCGCCTGAGGGACCGAGCGGCCCCCGAGGGACTTCACGGGGTAGACGGCGATCTGCTCGACCCTGCCGACCACCGTGCCGTCCGCCGTCCTCACCTGCCCGACGCTACGCACCGGCCGCCCGGGGGGCACGCCGCCGCAGGCGGCGCAGCTGCGCGTCGAGGTAGGGCCGGGCCCGGCGCTGGCCGCCCCGCTCGGCGATCGCCGCGGCCAGCCCGGTGAGCGCCCGCTCCAGGCGCGCCTCGTCGGGCAGCCAGCCGCGCCGGCGGCACTCCTCCAGCCACTCCACCGGAGCGACGTGGCCGCGCCCGGCGTTGCAGCGGCGGCAGGCGGCGACCTCGTTCTCCGGCCAGGAGGGCCCGCCCTTGACCCGGGGCACGACGTGCTCGGTCGTCGGCGGCACCAGGCCGCCCAGCGCGCGGCCGCACCAGATGCAGGTGGCGCCGTCCCGCTCCATCGCCGCGGTCAGTCGGGCCGCGCGGCCGGGCTGGGTCACCCGCCCATGGTCCGCCGGGACGGCGCCGCGTGCAGCGGAGCAGGTCAGCCCGGTGTCCGCCGCTCAGGAGCGGGTGCCCGCCGGGAGCGCGAGGGTCTGCAGGGCCGCGCGCTGCCGCTCGCTGAGCGGGACCGCGGTCGTGCGCCCGGCGTCGACGTGCGCCAGGACGACCTGGGCGTCGACGACGGGCCGGCCGCCCTGGTGCAACCGGACCGAGAGCTCGACCGAGGTGCGGCCGATCCGGACGACGCCCACCTCGAACGCCGCCGGCGCGACGACGACCTCGTGCCGTCCGAGCCGTCGGAGGACGGGCGGGAGGCGACGGGACGGGAGACCACGGGCACGACCGGGCACGCTGGCCCGCCGTCCCGGCACCGCCCGCCGACGGGCGCGGGAGGGGGCCACCGATGAGTCCCGGCGCGGGTACCCGTCTCCCCTCCGACAGACTCGGCGGCGAGGGCCACCGGGCCGACCGCAGACACGGAGGAGCACACATGGGCGCGATCAGGGTGCACGAGTTCACGACCGTCGACGGGGTCGTCGACGCCCCGATGTGGACGATGGACTACGGGTTCCCCGACGACCTGGCGGCCTCGATCGGCGCCCTCACCGCGCCGGCGACGGGGATCCTGCTCGGCCGCACCACCTTCGAGATGTTCGGCCCGGCGTGGAAGACCCGCACCGCCGCGGACGACGAGGGCGCGCCGTTCTTCAACGACACGACCAAGCACGTCGTGTCCTCGACGCTGACCGACGCCGAGTCGGTGTGGCAGAACTCCACGGTGCTCGGCGGGTACGACGCCGACCGCATCCGCGCCCTCAAGGCCGAGGGCGACCTCTACGTGAGCGGGAGCGCCACCCTGGTGCGGGCGCTGATCGCCGACGGGCTGGTCGACGAGCTCCACCTGTACGTCTACCCCCTGGCCGTCGGCAGCGGCATCCGACTGTTCCCGGAGGGGACGGCGAAGGCGCCCCTGTCGCTGCTGGGCGCCGAGCCCCTGTCCAACGGCGTGGTGCACCTGAGCTACGGCCCCGCCGCGGGCTGAGCACCGCCGGCGGACACGGCGAGGGCCCCAGGTCGGTGACCTGGGGCCCTCGTGCCGGTGGGCGATACTGGGTTCGAACCAGTGACCTCTTCGGTGTGAACGAAGCGCTCTACCACTGAGCCAATCGCCCGTTGCGCCGTCGATTGTGCCAGACGCCTAGTGCCAGAGCGGCACCCACCCCGGAACCCAGTCGGGCACCCCCGTCAGGTGCAGCGTCACCACCAGGACGCCGTAGACGAAGGCCGCGGTGGCCAGCGCGATGAGCCCGCGCACCCAGAGGGGCTGCCGCCCGATCCACTCCGTCCACGCCGTGACGTGGGCCTTGGTGAACTCCAGCAGGCGCTCGGCCCAGAAGAATTCGCTGGCCAGCACGAACAGGCCGGCGATGACGGTGAGCCAGCCGGGCCCGGGCAGCGGGATGGTCGCCAGCCCCACCGCGACGATGAGCCCGCCGACGATGCCGACGCCCATGCGATAGGCGTGGTCGACGCTGCGCCGGGCGGCGATGCGCCGCCGCCAGCCGGACTCCGCGACGCGTTCGCGCAGGGAGTGCGTGCCGTCCTCGGCGTACTGCGCCCGTCGCTGCTCGATCGTCGGCCGGGCACCGCGGGCGTCGGCCGGCTCGCTGCGCGGTACCGGCACGGCGGCTCCCGTGGCCGGCACCGTCTCCTGCTCGCTCAGCTGGTCACCTACCCGCTCGCGACGACCTCCGTCGGGCTCGACGGAGCTTCCCGACCGGGCTCGATGCTGATCGCGTAGGCGCCGTAGTCGTCGAGGCCGGTCGACGCGGAGCCTACGGTCCGGACGTCGATCCGGGAACGGACCACGTCGAAGGTCCCGAGCGGCACGGGGTCCTCGGCGGTCATGCCCCACACCACGTAGGTCTGCGACTCCGCGTCGTTGACCGGCAGGCCCTGGGTGACCACCTGCACGTGGGAGTCGCGGGCGACCACGGTCGCCACCTGCCCGCCGTCCTCCGCGGCGAGGGGCGCGATGGTCGCGGTCCCCGGCTCGAGGAGGGACTGCACGACGCGGGCCTGCTCGGAGGCGGTGGCCACCGCGTCGTCGCGGGCGTCGCTGAGGACGACGTTCCAGGTGCCCAGCCCGAGGACGGCGGCCACCGCCGCGGCGACCAGCGCGTTGGGGAGGACCCGGCGCCACGGGGAGCGCGTGTCCGGCTCCGGGCGGGCGGGCGGCACGTAGCCGGGGAAGCCGGTAGCGCTGCCAGCGCCGCCGGTGCTGCTGGCACCGCCGGTGCGCGCGGGTGGGGCCGGCCGCGGGACCGGCCGGGGCCCCGGCACGGCCTGCTGCTGTTGCTGCTGCTCGGGAGCCGGCAGCGGCACCTGGTCGGTCTCCTCCACCGCGGCGCGCAGCCGCTCGCGCAGGCCCTCGCTCGGCTCGGCCGGGGGGAGGTCCGCGGCCAGGGCCCCCATCACCTCGGTGGTCTCGGCCACGGTGCGGGCGCACCGGGGGCAGCCGGGCAGGTGGATGGCGAAGAGGGCCTCGTCCTCGGGCTCGAGCGCGTGCAGCGCCCAGCCCACCGCGAGCTCGTCGAACGGCTCGTGCGCGTCCGGGCCCGGCCCGGTCCCCCGCTGGCTCATCGGTTCGTCCCGTCCACCGCGGCCGACCCGAGGGCACCGCCGAGGGCGACACCCGCGACACCGCCGAGGTCCTGCTTCAGGCGCCGCATGCCGGCGAGCATGCGGGTCTTCACGGTGCCCAGGGGCGCGCGGGTCAGCGCCGCGACCTCCCGCTGGGTGTAGCCCCCGTAGTAGGCGAGCGTCAACGCCTCGCGCTGGGCGTCGGGGAGGCTGCCGAGGGCGCTGCGCACCTGCTCGGCGACCAGGCGGCTCCAGGCGTCGTCCTCGACGTCGGCGGTGGCCATGGGGGCACTGAGGACGACCTCGTCCTCGGCGCGCGCCTGCCGGCGGCGCTGGGACTCCTCGCGGCGGACGGCGTCCACCGCCTTGTGGTGCACCATCGCGAGGAACCAGGAGGCGAAGGTGCCGCGCGAGCCGTCGTAGGCACCGGGGTCGCGCCACACGGACAGGAAGGCGTCCTGCAGGACGTCCTCGGCCAGGACGTCGTCGGCCAGCACCCGCCGGGCCAGCGCGAAGGCCGGCCGGCGGAAGCGCTCGTACAGGTCGTCGACCGCGGAGCGGTCGCCGCGGCGCAGCCTGGCGACGATCTCGGCGTCCGCGGAGTCGTCGCCCACACGGCGCGGGGGACGGGTCACGGCTCCCATGGTCACATGCGGCGTTCGTCGCAGCGGGTGGAATCGGTTCGCCTCGCCCGTCGGTGGTCTCGCGCCGGTGCGACACGCCCGGGCGTCGTCCCGGCGCAACCAGTCACCGGTTGGTTCGTTCCCTGGACATGGCGCGCAGCAGGACCCCCGGACACTCCACCCCCACGACGCTGCACCTCGTCGGGCCCACCGGCTGGACCGAGGTGCCGGCCACGCTGTCCTACGAGGTCGGTGACCCCTTCGCCGTCCGGATCGCCTTCGGCAGCGGCGACACGGGCGGGTCCGACGGCATCACGTGGCTGCTGGCCCGGGACCTGCTGCTCGCCGGGCTCGACCGGCCCGCCGGCGACGGCGACGTCCGCCTGTGGCCGGCCCGCACCACCGGGGACGTCCTCTTCCTGCACCTGCGGGCGCCGTCGGGCGAGGCGCTGTTCGAGCTCTCCCGCACCGCCGTGGCCGCCTTCCTGCGCCAGACCGAGCAGTTGGTCCCCGTGGGCTCCGAGGCCGCCGAGCTGCAGGTCGACGAAGAGCTCGAGGCACTGCTGTCCGGCGGCGGCGCGGACCCCGGCACGCGCTGACCCCCCGGGGGGACCCCCCTCGGAACCCCTCTGGGGGCCGTGTAATGTTCTCCCTGCAACGCGGACGTGGCTCAGTTGGTAGAGCATCACCTTGCCAAGGTGAGGGTCGCGGGTTCGAATCCCGTCGTCCGCTCGGAACCGCGGGCGCTGGTCGAGAGACCGGCGCCCGTGTGTGCGGTGGAGTGGCCGAGAGGCGAGGCAACGGCCTGCAAAGCCGTCTACACGGGTTCAAATCCCGTCTCCACCTCGTCTCGCTCGCGAGAGCGGTGGAGCGGGCCGGTCAAGAGACCGGACCCCGGGCGATTGGCGCAGTGGTAGCGCGCTTCCCTGACACGGAAGAGGTCACTGGTTCGAACCCAGTATCGCCCACCGGCACGAGAGGCCCCGACCAGGCGGTCGGGGCCTCTTCTCATTCCCGGGACGGCGCCGCAGCGGCGCCCGCCGTCGGGTCAGCGCAGGCGGGGCGCCACGTACTCGGCCCAGAAGCGGTCGACCTGCCCGGCGAGCTCCTCCGGGGTCCCGCTGTTGTCCAGGACGACGTCGGCCACCGCCCGGCGCTCCTCGTCGGTGGCCTGCACGGCGATCCGCGCGCGGGCGTCGTCCTCGGTCATCCCCCGCTGCACGAGCCGCTCGAGGCGCGTGTCGAGGTCGGTCTCGACGACCAGCACGAGGTCGTGGGCGCGCTCGGCTCCCTCCGCCCGCGCCTGCCCGGACTCCACCAGCAGCGGGATGTCGTGCACCACGACGCCGTCCTCGGGCACCGCCGCGGCCAGTTCGCCCGCCCGCTCCCGCACCAGCGGGTGGACGATGGCGTTCAGCCGGCCGCGGGCCTCCGGGTCGGAGAAGACGATCGCGCCCAGCGCCGGCCGGTCCAGGGCGCCGTCGGAGCCGAGGACCCCGTCGCCGAAGGTCGCCACGACCGCCGCGAGCCCCGGCGTGCCGGGCTCGACGACCTCGCGGGCGATCGCGTCGGCGTCCACGACGACCGCCCCTCGTTCGGCCAGCAACCGCGACACGGTGCTCTTGCCCGACCCGATCCCGCCCGTCAACCCGATACGCAGCACGCACGGACAGTAGCCAGCACACCAGGGCCGATCACGGACAGGTAACACGCGCCCGTCCTGTCCGGCGCGTCGCACCAGTCACACCCGTCACGGCTCATAACGTCCGCCTCGGCGATCTCCCCATCCGCCGAGAGAGGCAGAACCCCGATGTCGCGTCCCACGCTGGCCCCCGTTCCCACGACCGCCGCAGGCTCCCGTGGCCGTCACCGGCTCGACCGGCCCTCCGGCGTGCGCGCCAGCGACCTGCCCGGCGTCCGCGAGCGGCTCGCCCAGCGCGAGACCACCGACCGGCCCCGCAGCGCGTTCCTCCGGTGGCTGACCACCAGCGCCCCGGCCGGCCGGCACACGTGGTCGTTCCTGGCCGGCTCCGGCGGCCGCCCGCGCACCGCGTTCGCGATCATCCTCAGCCTGTGACCTGAGGCCCCGCCACCGGGGCCTCACCTCGGCCACGTGTCCCCCGGGCCGCCGTCGCGCGCCCCCCGGACAGCACGGAGGCCCAGGACCATCCGGTCCTGGGCCTCCGTGGCCGAACTGTCAGCTCACCGCCGTGAGCTCACCCCAGCGGTGTGCTGGTCACTCCCCGCCGGCGAGCTTGGCCCGCAGCGCGGCGAGGGCCTCGTCGCTGGCCAGCGTGCCGCCGGACGAGTCCGTCTGCTCGACGTCGCCACCGGAGGAGTAGTTCCCACCGGCGGCGGCCTCGGCGTCGGCCTCCTTGGCAGCGGCGATCTGCTTGCGGTGCGCCTCGTAGCGCGCCTGCGCCTCGGCGTACTGCTTCTCCCACGTCTCGCGGGCCTCGTCGTAGCCCTCGAGCCACTCGCCGGTCTCCGGGTCGAAGCCCTCGGGGTAGATGTAGTTCCCCTGCTCGTCGTACGACGCGGACATGCCGTACAGAGCCGGGTCGAACACGTCCTCCTCGCCGACGACGCCCTCGTTGGCCTGCTTGAGCGACAGCGAGATGCGACGGCGGTCCAGGTCGATGTCGATGACCTTGACGAGGATCTCGTCGCCGACCTGCACGACCTGCTCCGGGATCTCCACGTGGCGCTCGGCCAGCTCGGAGATGTGGACCAGGCCCTCGATGCCCTCGTCGACGCGGACGAACGCACCGAAGGGCACCAGCTTGGTGACCTTGCCGGGCACGACCTGGCCGATCTGGTGGGTCCGGGCGAACTGACGCCACGGGTCCTCCTGCGTCGCCTTCAGCGACAGGGAGACGCGCTCGCGGTCCAGGTCGACGTCGAGGACCTCGACGGTGACCTCCTGGCCGACCTCGACGACCTCGGACGGGTGGTCGATGTGCTTCCAGGACAGCTCGGAGACGTGCACCAGGCCGTCGACGCCACCCAGGTCCACGAAGGCGCCGAAGTTGACGATCGAGGAGACGACGCCGGTCCGGACCTGGCCCTTGGCGAGCTTGTTGAGGAACTCGCTGCGGACCTCGGACTGCGTCTGCTCCAGCCACTGGCGACGGGAGAGGACGACGTTGTTGCGGTTCTTGTCGAGCTCGATGATCTTCGCCTCGAGCTCGCGGCCCACGTAGGGCTGCAGGTCGCGGACGCGGCGCATCTCGACCAGCGAGGCGGGGAGGAACCCGCGCAGGCCGATGTCGAGGATGAGACCGCCCTTGACGACCTCGATGACGGTGCCGGTGACGACCTCGTCGGCTTCCTTCTTCGCCTCGATCGTGCCCCAGGCGCGCTCGTACTGTGCGCGCTTCTTGGACAGGATCAGGCGGCCTTCCTTGTCCTCCTTCTGGAGGACGAGGGCTTCCACCTCGTCGCCGACCTTGACGACCTCGTTGGGGTCGACGTCGTGCTTGATGGACAGCTCGCGCGAGGGGATGACGCCCTCGGTCTTGTAGCCGATGTCCAGCAGCACCTCATCGCGGTCGACCTTGACGATGACGCCTTCGACGATGTCGCCGTCGTTGAAGTACTTGATCGTCAGGTCGATGGCGGCGAGGAAGTCCTCGGCGGTGCCGATGTCGTTCACCGCGACCTGCGGGGTGCTGGAAGGACGGACCTGGGTGGAGGTCATGTGGTCGAGTGCTCCGGACGGGGGGTGCGTAGGGACAGGACGTCCCGCGGCCGGGTGACCGCGGGGAGCGGGGAGACCGGCGCGCGCGAATCCCCCGTGGAGGGACAGCGTTGACAGACCTCTGGCGCTCCCCCATGGTACGGAGCCCGCGGGGGTCAGGTCCACCTGGGTCCGGGACCGTCCCGCGCCCCGGCGTGTCACGCTCCCGGGTGATGAGGCACCTCTCGTGAGCACCCCGTCGTGAGCGGACCACCGCTCCCCCTCGGCCCCGACGGCTACCCGGCCCCGGGCGGCGTCGCCCGCCGCCGCGCGGATGAGACCGAGTCGGTGCGCGCCAACCGCCGCTGGTGGGACGCCGCGGCGCCGGCCTACCTCGCCGAGCACGGCGCGGACCTCGGGGACGTCGACTTCCTGTGGTGTCCCGAGGGGCTGCGCGAGGGCGACGCCCACCTGCTGGGCGACGTCGCCGGCCGCCGCGTGCTGGAGGTCGGCTGCGGGTCCGCGCCCTGCGCCCGCTGGCTCCGCCGGGCCGGGGCCGACGTGCTGGCCCTCGACCTGTCGGCCGGCATGCTGGCCCGCGCCGCGCAGCTCAACCGGGCGACCGGCCTGCCCGTCCCCCTGCTGCAGGCCGACGTCGGCGCGCTGCCGCTGGCCGGCGCGTCGGTGGACGTCGTCTGCTCGGCGTTCGGCGGGCTGCCGTTTGTCGCCGACGTCGAGGGGGCGCTGCGCGAGGTGGCGCGGGTGCTGCGGCCCGGCGGGCGCTTCGTCGCCTCGGTTAACCACCCGATGCGCTGGCCGCTGCCGGACTCCCCCGACCCGGCCGACCTGACCGTGACGTCGTCCTACTTCGACCGGACCCCGTACGTGGAGACCGACGACGAGGGGCGGGCGACGTACGTCGAGCACCACCGCACGGTCGGCGACTGGGTACGCGCGGTGGTCGGCGCCGGCCTGGTCCTGGACGACCTGGTCGAGCCCGAGTGGACGCCGGGCCGCACGCAGGAGTGGGGGCAGTGGTCCCCGGCCCGCGGGGCGCTGGTCCCCGGGACGCTCGTCCTGGTCACCCACCGTCCCTGGACCTCGACCTGAGGTTAGGGGTCAGACCCCCGGGCTGTCGCAGTGTTCCTCCTGGTCCCGCGGCGCTCCGGCACCGCAGGAGCACGAGCGCCGCCGCAGGAGTGCGAGGAACGCCCGCAACGAGCGCGGAGCGGTGCCGCGGGACGGCTGCGTCTCAGTGCGCGGCGGCGTCCCAGCTGGCCCCGAAGCCCACCGACACCTCCAGCGGCACCGACAGCTCCGCGGCGCCGGCCATCTCCCGGCGGACCAGGGCCTCCAGCGCCTCCCGCTCCCCCGGCGCCACCTCGAGTACGAGCTCGTCGTGGACCTGCAGCAGCATCCGCGACGCCAGGCCCTCGGCGGCGATGGCCTGTTCGACCCGCAGCATCGCGACCTTGATGACGTCGGCGGCCGACCCCTGGATGGGGGCGTTGAGGGCCATGCGCTCGGCCATCTGCCGGCGCTGCCCGTTGTCGCTGGTCAGGTCGGGCAGGTACCGGCGCCGGCCCAGCGTGGTCTCGGTGTAGCCGGTCTTCCGGGCGTCGTCCACGACGGTGTCGAGGTAGTCGCGGATGCCGCCGAAGCGCTCGAAGTAGGCGTTCATCTGCTCGCGCGCCTCCTCGACGGAGATGCGCAGCTGCCCGGACAGCCCGTAGGCGCTCAGCCCGTAGGCCAGGCCGTAGCTCATCGCCTTGATCCGGCGGCGCATCTCCGGGTCGACCTGCTCGATCGGGATGTCGAACGCCCGCGACGCCACGAAGCTGTGCAGGTCCTCCCCCGACATGAAGGCCTCGATGAGGCCCTCGTCGCCGGAGAGGTGCGCCATGATCCGCATCTCGATCTGGCTGTAGTCGGCGGTCATCAGCGACTCGAAGCCGCTGCCGACCACGAAGGCCTGCCGGATGCGACGCCCCTCGGCGGTGCGGATCGGGATGTTCTGCAGGTTCGGGTCGGTCGAGGACAGCCGGCCGGTGGCCGCGATCGTCTGCTGGAAGGTCGTGTGGATGCGGCTGCCGTCGTCGACCATCGGGATGAGGCCGTCGATGACCGTGCGCAGTCGGGTCACGTCGCGGTGGCGGAGCAGGTGCTCGAGGAACGGGTGCCCGGTCGAGGCCAGCAGCGAGGTCAGTGCCTCGGCGTCGGTCGTGTACCCGGATTTGATCTTCTTGGTCTTCGGCAGGCCCAGCTCGTCGAAGAGCACGGCCTGCAGCTGCTTGGGCGAGCCGAGGTTCACCTCGCGGCCGATGACGGCGTAGCACTCGGCGGCCGCGGCGGCGACGCCCTCGGCGAACTCCTTCTGCAGGTCCTGCAGAAAGTCCAGGTCCGCCGCGATGCCGCGGAACTCCATGGCGGCCAGGACCCGGGTCAGCGGCAGCTCGATCCCGCCGAGCAGGCCGTCCCCGCCGCGCTGGCCGAGCAGCTGCTCCAGGGCGTCGGAGAGGTCGTTGACCGCCACGGCCTTGAGGACGTCGGCGTGCGCGGCCTCCGCGGCCAGGTCGGCCTCGCTCGGGCCCAGCCCGTCCAGGGTCAGCTGGCCCTCGGGCGCGGCGGAGTCCTTGAGCTCGCGGCGCAGGTAGCGCACCGCCAGGTCGCCGAGGTCGAACGAGCGCTGGCCGGGGTTGGTCAGGTATGCGGCGAGCGCGGTGTCACTGACGAGACCCTGCACCTCCCAGCCGCGGGCCCACACGGCCAGCAGCGGGCCCTTCACGTCGTGCGCCACCTTGGGCCGGTCGGGGTCGGCCAGCCAGGCGGCGAGGGCCTGCTCGTCGGCCGCGTCGAGGTCGGGGCCGACGTCGACGGAGGTGGCGTGGTCGTCACCGGCCGCGACGGCGATCGCGGTCAGCTCGCCGGTGCCCCGACCCCAGGTGCCCCGGAAGACCAGGCCGGTCCGGCCGCGGGCGTGCGCGTCCAGCCAGGCGCCCAGCCCGCCGGGCTCGACGACGTCCTCGGTGACGTCGAAGCCGCCCTCCACCTCGGGCTCGGCGCTGGTGAGGGTGGCGAACAGCCGGTCGCGCAGCACGCGGAACTGGAGGTTGTCGAAGAGGGTGTGCACCTCGTTGCGGTCCCAGGCCTGGACGGCGAGGTCGGTCGGGCCCACCTCCAGGGGCACCGAACGGTCGAGCTCGGTCAGCCGGCGGTTCTGCAGCACCGAGGACAGGTGCTCGCGCAGCTTCTCGCCGACCTTGCCCTTCACGGTGTCGACCTGGTCGACCAGCGCGTCGAGCGAGCCGTACTCGCGCACCCACTTGGCGGCGGTCTTCTCCCCCACGCTCGGGATGCTCGGCAGGTTGTCGCTGGGGTCGCCGCGCAGCGCGGCGAAGTCCGGGTACTGCCGCGGGGTCAGGCCGTACTTGGTCTCCACCTCCTCGGGCGTGAAGCGGGTCAGGTCCGAGACGCCCTTGCGCGGGTACAGGACGGTGACGTGCTCGTTCACCAGCTGCAGCGCGTCCCGGTCGCCGGTGCAGATCAGCACGTCCATGCCGGCGTCGACCGCCTGCACGGTCAGCGTGGCGATGACGTCGTCGGCCTCGTAGTTCTCTGCGGTGATGACCGGCACGTGCAGCGCGGCGAGCACCTCCTGGATGAGGCTCACCTGGCCGCGGAAGTCGGTGGGGCTCTCCGACCGGTTGGCCTTGTACTCGGCGTAGATCTCGCTGCGGAACGTCTTGCGGCCGACGTCGAAGGCGACGGCCAGGTGCGAGGGCGCCTCGTCGCGCAGGACGTTGATCAGCATCGACGTGAAGCCGTACACCGCGTTGGTCGGCTGCCCGGTCGTGGTGGAGAAGTTCTCGACCGGGAGCGCGAAGAAGGCGCGGTAGGCCAGCGAGTGCCCGTCGAGCAGCAGAAGGCGGGGACGCGGCCCGCCCGGGGTCGGGGGGGCGTCGGGCGCGGAGGTGGTCACCGGTGCGGACATCGCCCGCGATCCTAGGTGCGGCGACCGACAGTCCGAGGCCCCCCGACCGGAGCGGCCCGGGCCCCGGCTAGCGTCCCGGCGCGTGATCCCCGCACCGCCGTCCTGGATCCCGGCCGGCCAGAGCAGCCCGCTCGACGACAAGCTCGGCATCCGCATCACCGACTTCGACCCCGACCGGACGGTCGCGACGATGCCGGTCGAGGGCAACGAGCAGCCCTACGGCCTCCTGCACGGGGGCGCCACGTGCGCGCTCGTGGAGGCGGTGGGCTCGTGGGCGGCGGCGCTGAACGCCGGGCCGCAGCGCCGCGTCGTGGGCATCGAGCTCAACGCCAGTTACCTGCGGGCGGCCACGTCGGGCACCGTCACCGCCGTCGCCACGCCCGTGCGCCGCGGCCGGAGCCTCTCGACGTTCCTGGTGGAGGTCACCGACGACGGCGGCCGGGTCACCGCCACCGCGCGGCTGACCTGCATGACGCTGGACGGCTGACCGCTCCCGGGGGTCGCCCGGCGGGAGCACCGGGGGTGCGCCGGCGACGGCGCTGGTGGCGACGGCGAGCCGGGCTGGACAGGACGGCTGTGTCGCGGAACGGTCACAGCTGATCGGGTACGGAACGGTTGTGCAACATCCCTGGGTTACCTTCCACGCTCCACTCACACGCAGGGAGCACGCGTGACGCACGCGCCAGAGCGCGTCCGGCGGGAAGACCCCCGCCGGACGCCGTCCCCCTCCTCGGGGCGGGCCGGTACCCCCGGCCACCGATCGTCCGCCGGTCGGCGCACCCTCCTGAGGCTGCTGCTGGTCACCTTCTTCGGCCTCGCCATCGCCGCGCTGACGCCCGGCGTCGCCTCGGCCGTGGGCGAGCAGGTCCGCGGGACGCTCACCACGGGGGCCACCGGGCCCATCGCCGGGGTGACGATCACCGTCGAGACCGCCGACGGCCAGGAGGTCGGTGAGGGCGAGACCGACGAGCGCGGCCGCTTCTCCGTCCCGGTGCCCGGCCCCGGCGAGTACGTCGTCACCCTCGACACCGACTCGCTGCCGGAGAACGTCACGGTCGGCTCCGCCGGCGACACCCGGACGGTCACCGTCGAGCCCAACGGACGGGAACCGGTCAACTTCGGCCTGTCCGACGGTCAGCGGGGCAGCGGCAGCGACCGCATCCTCGCCGTCCAGCTGTTCGTCGACGGCCTGCGGTTCGGCCTGCTGATCGCCATCAGCGCGGTCGGCCTGTCGCTGATCTTCGGGACGACGGGGCTGACCAACTTCGCCCACGGCGAGCTGGTCACGATCGGCGCGATCGTCGCCTTCTACCTCAACGTCGACGCCGACATCCCCCTGCTGGCCGCCGCGGTCATCGCGGTGGTCATCGGCGGGCTCGTCGGCGCCCTGAACGAGCTCGCGCTGTGGCGGCCGCTGCGCCGGCGCGGCACCGGCCTGGTCGCGGCGCTGGTCGTCTCGATCGGCCTGTCCCTCGCCGTCCGCTACGTGATCCAGACGGTGTACGGCGGGCGGTCCAACCCCTACCTGGACTACCAGTCGCAGCGGGCCCGCGACTACGGCACCTTCGCGCTCACCGACCGCGACCTGGCCTCGATCGTCATCTCGCTGGTCGTCCTGCTCGCCGTGGCGCTCATGCTCCAGCGCAGCCGGATCGGCAAGGCGATGCGCGCGGTCGCCGACAACCGCGACCTCGCGGCCTCCTCGGGCATCGACGTGAACCGCGTCATCCTCGTCGTCTGGGTCATGGGCGGCGCCCTCGCCGCGCTCGGCGGCGTGCTGCTCGGGCTGTCGGACCAGGTCCAGTGGGACATGGGCTTCCGCCTGCTGCTGCTCATGTTCGCCGGGGTGACGCTGGGCGGCCTCGGGACCGCCTACGGCGCCCTCGTCGGCAGCGTCATCGTCGGCGTCTTCGTGCAGATGTCCACGCTCGTCATCCGCGACGACATGAAGTACGTCGGAGGGCTGCTGCTCTTGATCCTCATCCTCGTCGTCCGGCCCCAGGGCATCCTGGGCAGCCGAGCCCGGATCGGCTGACCGTCATGGGAGAGCTCCTCGACGCGTTCCAGCTGGGCGTCCGCGCGATGTTCGCCTACCAGGCGGTGTTCTTCGCCCTCCTGGCCATCGGGCTGAACCTGCACTTCGGGTACACCGGACTGCTCAACTTCGGGCAGATCGCCTTCGCGATGGTCGGCGGCTACGGCATCGCCATCTCCGTCGCCCAGTGGGACCTGCCCTTCTGGGTCGGCGTCGTCGTCGGCCTGGGGGCGGCGGTCATCCTCGCGCTGCTGCTGGGCCTGCCCACGCTGCGGCTGCGGGCCGACTACCTCGCGATCGTGACGATCGCCTCCGCAGAGGCGTTGCGACTGCTGTTCCGGTCCGTGGGCTCCTCGGAGATCACCGGCAGCACCTCGGGCCTGTTCGACTACAACAGCAGCTTCTTCAGCCTCTGCCCGTGGTCGGTCAGCGGGCGGTTCGACATCCTCGGCACCCGGTGGCGTGGCAGCGAGCTGTGGGTCATCACCATCGGGTGGTCCATCGTGCTGCTGGCCTGCCTGCTGGTCTGGGCGCTCATGCGCAGCCCGTGGGGCCGCGTGCTGCGGGCCGTCCGCGAGGACGAGGACGCCGCCCGCGCCCTGGGCAAGAACGTCTACGCGTTCAAGATGCAGTCGCTGGTCCTCGGCGGGGTCTTCGGCGCGCTGGGCGGGATGATCTACGCGGTCGGCACCGGCTCCCAGAACCCGGACCAGTACCAGAACGCCAACACGTTCCTCGCCTACGGCGCCCTGATCCTCGGCGGCGCGGCCCGCGTCCTCGGACCGGTCATCGGCGCGATGCTGCTCTGGTTCATCATCGCGTTCTCCGACAGCGCACTCGCCGCACTCGTCAGCGGGGACAACTCGTTCTTCGGCCTGTTCGAGTGGGGCGACCTGCTGTCGACCACCGACATCGCCTACATCCGGTTCATCATCATCGGGCTGGGCCTGATGCTCCTCATGATCTTCCGGCCCCAGGGCATCCTGGGTGACCGACGAGAGGTGATGCTCGATGCCCGCTGACCAGCCACACGGCGCCTCCGCGGCCTCCTCGCTGCCGCAGGCGCCGGCCACGACCGCCGCACCGGCCCCACCGGCACGGCTCGCGCAGGCCGCCCTGCGGGACGTGCCGTGGGAGATCGGCGTCGCCAAGCCCGACCCGGCGATCGTCGTCGACGGCGTGACCCGGACCTTCGGTGGTCTCACCGCGGTGTCGGTCGACCACCTCGAGGTGCAGCGCGGCGGGATCACCGGCCTGATCGGGCCCAACGGCGCCGGCAAGACGACGCTGTTCAACCTGCTGACCGGCTTCGACCAGCCCAACGCCGGCACCTGGTCGTTCGACGGCCGCTCGCTCGGCCGGCTGTCGCCGCACCAGGTCGCCCGCCTGGGCGTCGTCCGGACGTTCCAGCTGACCAAGGCGCTGTCCCGGCTCACCGTGCTGCAGAACATGCTGCTCGGCGCCAAGGACCAGCGCGGCGAGGGCTTCTTCCGCTCCCTGGTGCCCGGCGTCTGGCGCAAGCAGGAGCAGGCGAACACCGAGAAGGCCCTCGACCTGCTCGCCCGGTTCAAGCTCGACGCGAAGAAGGACGACTTCGCCGGCACCCTGTCCGGCGGTCAGCGCAAGCTACTCGAGATGGCCCGGGCGCTCATGAGCGACCCCAAGGTGGTCATGCTCGACGAGCCCATGGCCGGGGTGAACCCGGCGCTGACGCAGAGCCTGCTCGGGCACGTCAAGGACCTGCGCGAGCAGGGCATGACGGTGATCTTCGTCGAGCACGACATGGACGTCGTCCGCGACATCAGCGACTGGGTGGTCGTCATGGCCGCCGGCAAGGTGATCGCCGAGGGCCCGCCGGAGTCGATCAGCCAGAACCAGGCCGTGGTCGACGCCTACCTGGGCGCCCACCACGACGCCCCGCTGACCGTCGAGGAGGAGGACCAGGTCCTCGCCGAGGCCGAGGCGGCCATCGCCCGCGAGGAGGGCACCTCCGGCGAGGTCCTCAGCTCGGACGGCACCGACCGTGAGGGGACCCAGCGATGAGCGAGCCACTGTTCGAGGTCGACGAGTCCGGCGAGGACGTCACCCGCGCCCAGGAGGCCGCGGCGGGCACCGCCGAGCTCTCCCCGGCCGAGAAGGCCGCCACCCGCGAGGAGCACCTGCGCCTCGCCGAGGGCGCCCTGGTGCGCGGCGACGACCTGGTCGCCGGCTACGTGCCCGGGGTGAACATCCTGCGCGGGGCGGACTTCTACCTGCAGGAGGGCGAGCTCGTCGGCATCATCGGCCCCAACGGCGCCGGCAAGTCGACCCTGCTCAAGACCCTCTTCGGGCTCATCCCGGTCCGCTCGGGTGCGGTCACCCTCCGCGGGGAGGACATCACCTCAGCCCCGGCGCACCGCCTGGTGTCGCTCGGCGTCGGCTACGTGCCGCAGAACAACAACGTGTTCCCCTCGCTCACCATCGAGGAGAACATGCAGATGGGCGTCTACCTGCGGCCGAAGACGTTCCAGGAGCGCTTCGACTACGTCGTCGACCTCTTCCCGCTGCTCGGCGAGCGGCGCAAGGGGAAGGCCGGCTCGCTGTCCGGCGGCGAGCGGCAGATGGTCGCCATGGGCCGGGCGCTGATGATGTCTCCCTCGGTCCTGCTGCTGGACGAGCCCTCCGCGGGCCTGTCCCCGGCCTACCAGGACGAGGTCTTCATCCGCTGCCGCCGCATCAACGCCACCGGCGTCTCGATCATCATGGTCGAGCAGAACGCCCGGCGCTGCCTGCAGATCTGCGACCGCGGCTACGTGCTGGACCAGGGCCGCAACGCCTACACCGACACCGGCGCGTCGCTGATGAACGACCCCAAGGTGATCGAGCTGTACCTGGGCACGCTGGCCAAGGCCCGCTGACCCGGGGCCCGAACGGCCCCCCACGGCCCTACGCGGCCCCTCGGGGGCACACCGCACACCGCACACCGCTGACGGCGCCGGCCCCCTCCCGCACGGGAGGGGGCCGGCGCCGTCTCGTCTGCCGCTCGCGGTCCGCCGGCGACGAGGCCGTGCCGCGCGACGCGCCCGTGGCGCGGGGTGACCGGGCCCCGGCGCCGCCACGAGCGGCTCCCTGGCGTGTGCACCCGGCCCCGCCGCCCTCCCGGAGTCGGCCGAGGGGCGCGGGCTCAGGACGGGCGTCTGGCGGCGCCGGGACGGCCACCGCTCCCCCACCGATCCCGTGGGACGGCCGAGCGCCATGGGCCGGCCCGGGGACGTCCGTGCCGCCGCGCGCCCGGGGCGGCGAGTGTCCCCCGACCCCGCACGCACAGCGGCCCGGCACCGAGGATCGGTGCCGGGCCGCTGCCGGATGGTGCTGCTCAGACGCGCTGCCGATGGCGGCGCATCCGGGGGGTCACTCGCCCGACGGGCCGATGCCCTGCGCGTTGAGCTCCTGGATGATGCGGGCCGACTCGTCGAACCCGATCACGATGATGGCGTCCGGGTCGAACTCCACCATCTGCTGGACCTCGGAGTCGTACGACGAGGCGTTCGGGTCGTAGGTGATGGCGAGGATGTCGTCCTCGGCCAGGCCACCGTCGACCAGGTTGGCCGTGACGTTCTCGGCCAGGCCCGTGCCGTAGGCGTCGTTGAGGTTCAGGATGCCGACGCGGCTGTTGCCGTCGGCCAGGACCAGGTCGGCCAGCGGGATCGCCTGGAGCTGGTCCGGGGGCGCGGTGCGGAAGTACAGCCCCTGGTCGTTGTAGTCGGTGAACTGGTCCGACGTGTTGGCCGGCGAGATCTGCAGGACGCCGGCGTTCACGATCTTGTCGATGACCGTGAGGCTCACCGAGGACGACGCGGCACCGATGATCGCGTCGGCGTTGGCCGCCAGCAGGCGGTCAACGCTGGTGTTCGCGGTGTCGGTGGAGGTGTCACCGGAGTCGGTCTCGATCAGCTGGACCGGAGCGCCCAGGACGCCACCGGCCTCGTTGACCTCCTGCAGCGCGA
Source organism: Blastococcus sp. CPCC 205250 (assembly GCF_019799925.1). GTDB lineage: Bacteria > Actinomycetota > Actinomycetes > Mycobacteriales > Geodermatophilaceae > Trujillonella. The sequence continues at coordinate 174,348 of NZ_JABGCG010000003.1, forward strand.
GCTGCGCACCGGCGACCTCGGGCGGGCCGAGGAAGGCCAGCGAACCGGTCAGCGGCAGCAGGGTGCCGATGATCAGCGGGTCGCCCGTGGCACCGGCCGCGACGGGGGCCGGGCCCTCGTCGGAGGCCTGCTGCGCCTCGTCGCCGGCCACCTGGAACTCGGTGAGGGCGTCGTCGATCGCGTTGTCGTCGCCGAAGGTGAGCAGGCCGAAGGACGCGACCGCCGGCTCACCCGCCTCGGTGAAGCTCAGCGGGCCGGACGCGCCGTCGTAGTCGACGTTGCCGCCGGCGTTGAGGATCTCGAGGCAGGCGGCGAAGTCGGTGCAGGTCTCGCCACCGAAGGTCAGGCCGTTGATGTACGGCGCGAAGTCACGGGCCTCGCTGCTCCCCGCGGCCTGGGCGGCCAGGGAGATGAGGATGAACGCGTCGTAGGTCTCCCCGGCGTAGTTGTACGTGCCGCCGAGGTCGGGGTCGATCGCGTCGAGCCGGGCCTTGAAGTCGTCGCCGAGGTCGGTCAGGGGCGTGGTGCCCTGCATGCCGGCGAGGTCGCCAGGGGTGCTGAACTGGTCACCGAGGGCGCTGCCCATGTTGCCGTCGGAGCCGTAGATGTTGACCCCACCGCCGCCGCCGGAGGTGGACTCGCCGCTGCCACCACTGCCCGCGTCGTTGTTGTCGCTGTCGTCGTCGCCACCGCCACACGCGGCGAGCGCGATGAGCGCGACGCTCGTCACGGCGATGCCGCGGGCGTTCCTGCCAGTGCGCATCAATGAACTCCCAGGATCTTGCGTCGTTCGTGAGGCCTCGATCGACGGCAGGTGCCGCCCAGGGGGCCGCTGAGTGGAGCGAACCTAACCGCTGGGACAGGGCATCCCGAGAGCCGTCGGACGACCGTGATGAGGTCGTGATCTATCGTGTTGCGTCCGAGTTACGGCCGTCGGGTGAGTGGCACGGGACCGCGGGCGGTCAGGCCGGGGTGCCCTGCGCGGACCCCTCGTCGAGGATGCGCTGCGCCAGCGCCCGCATCGAGGTGCGCTCGTTCATGGCCGTCCGCTGGATCCAGCGGAAGGCCTCGGCCTCGCTCAGCCCCTGGTGGGTCATCAGCACGCCCTTGGCCTTCTCCACGACCTTGCGGGTCTCCAGCCGGTCCTCCAGCGTGCGCACCTCGCCGTCCAGCGCGGTCATCTCGGTGAACCGGGCGCGGGCCACCTCGATGGCGGGCACGAGGTCGTTCTTGGAGAACGGCTTCACCAGGTAGGCCATGGCACCGGCGTCCCGCGCGCGCTCCACGAGCTCGCGCTGGCTGAACGCCGTCAGCACGATCACCGGGGCGATGCGGTCCGCGGCGATCTGCTCGGCGGCCGAGAGCCCGTCGAGCACCGGCATCTGGATGTCGAGGATGACGAGGTCGGGCGCCAGTTCCCGGGCCCGGTCGACGGCCTGCTGGCCGTCGCCCACCTCGGCCACGACGACGTAGCCCTCCTCCTCCAGCATCTCCTTGAGGTCGAGGCGGATGAGTGCCTCGTCCTCGGCGATGAGGACCCGGGTCGGCTCGCTGCTCACGGGCGGAGAGCCTAGCCATGCCGGGGCCTCCGGCACTGCCCGTTACGCTGCCGGTACCCCGCCGGACGTGTGGTGTCCGGCACGCCCCCGTACCCCAATCGGCAGAGGGAGCGGATTCAAAACCCGCGCAGTGTGCGTTCGAGTCGCACCGGGGGCACCGCCGCGACGGCGCCGTCCGTGCCGTGCGCGTCGGCCCCCGCCACCGGCGAATACGGTGAGGGCGTGACCGAGCCCGCACGCCACATGAGCCCCGAGGAGTTCCGCCGGCACGGCCACGAGGTGGTCGACTGGATCGCCGACTACTGGACCCGGCTGCCGGGACTGCCGGTCCGCTCCCCCGTGGCCCCCGGCGACGTCCGCGCCCTGCTCCCGGACGCGCCGCCCGAGCACGGTGAGCCCGTGTCGGCGATCGTGGCCGACCTCGACCGCGTCGTCGTCCCGGGGCTGACGCACTGGCAGCACCCCGGCTTCCTCGGCTACTTCCCCGCCAACACCTCCGGGCCCTCGGTGCTGGGCGACCTCGTCTCGGCCGGGCTCGGCATCCAGGGCATGTCGTGGGTGACCAGCCCCGCGGCGACCGAGCTCGAGCAGCACGTCATGGACTGGCTCGCCGGGCTGCTGGGCCTGCCCGAGTCCTTCCGGTCGACCGGGACCGGCGGCGGCGTCGTCCAGGACTCCAGCTCCGGGGCCAACCTCGTCGCGCTGCTGGCCGCCCTGCACCGCGCCAGCGGCGGGGCCACGGTCCGGCACGGGGTGGAGTCCGAGGAGTACACCGTCTACGTCTCCGCCGAGACGCACTCCTCGATGGAGAAGGCGGTGCGGATCGCGGGCCTCGGCAGCGACGCCGTGCGCATCGTCGAGGTCGGCGACGACCTCGCCATGCGCCCCGGGGCACTGGCGGCCCGCCTGGAGCGTGACGTGGCCCGGGGCCTGAAGCCGGTCCTGGTCTGCGCCACCGTCGGCACGACGTCGACGACCGCCGTCGACCCGCTGGCCGCGCTGGGTCCGATCTGCCAGCGCTTCGGCGTCTGGCTGCACGTGGACGCCGCCTACGCCGGGGTCAGCGGCCTGGTGCCCGAGCTGCGCCCGCTGCAGGACGGCGTGGAGTGGGCCGACAGCTACACCACCGACGCCCACAAGTGGCTGCTCACCGGCTTCGACGCCACCCTCTTCTGGGTCGCCGACCGGGGGGCGCTCACCGGTGCGCTGGCGATCCTCCCGGAGTACCTGCGCAACGCCGCCACCGACGCCGGCGCCGTCGTCGACTACCGCGACTGGCAGATCGAGCTCGGCCGGCGGTTCCGCGCGCTGAAGCTGTGGTTCGTCGTCCGCTGGTACGGCGCGGAGGGGCTGCGGGCCCACATCCGCTCCGGCGTCGCGCTGGCGCAGGAGCTGGCCGGGTGGGCCCGGGCCGACGAGCGCTTCGACGTCGCCACCGCCCACCCGTTGTCGCTGGTGTGCCTGCGTCCGCACTGGCCCGAGGACGTCGACGCCGACGTCGCCACGATGACGCTGCTGGAGCGGCTCAACGACGGCGGCGAGGTGTTCCTCACCCACACCACGGTGCGCGGCCAGGTCGTGCTCCGGGTGGCCGTCGGTGCCCCGACGACGACCCGCGCGCACGTGGAGCGGGCGTGGCAGCTGCTGTGCGAGAACCACGACTGGCTCTCCCGCGACTTCGCCGAGCAGGCCGCCGAGCGGGCCCGCGTGGCGGCGGAGCAGCGGGCCGAGGCCGAGCGCCAGGCCGCCGAGCGCGCGGCCGAGCGCCAGGCCGCGGAGCGCGCGGCCGAGCGCGCCGCCGCCGAGGCCCGGCTGCAGGCCGAGCAGGAGGCCGCAGCCCAGGAGGCCGCAGCCCAGGAGGCCGCAGCCCAGGAGGCCGCAGCGCACGAGGTCACACCGCAGGAGGCCCCGGAGCAGGAGGCCCCGGAGCGTTCCCCGGAGGAGCCGGCGGGCGGGGACGAGCCCGCCCAGGTGGTCGCCGCCGCCGTGGAGCCGGAGCCCGTCGGGGACGCGCCGCTGGAGGTGCCGGCCGCCCAGGACGAGACCGCCGCACAGGCGGCCGCCCAGGCTCCGCTGCAGGCCGGGCAGTGACCGGAGGCGGTCCCCCCGGGGACCGCCTCGGCTACTCGTCCCCGACGTCGCGGATGAGGCCCTCCTGGGCGACCGACGCCACGTGCGTGCCGTCGGCCGACCAGATCTGCCCGAAGTTGAGCGCGCGGGCACCGGCGGCGGCCGGGCTGTCGGTCTCGTAGAGGAACCACTCGTCGGCGCGCATCGGGGCGTGGAACCACACCGCGTGGTCCAGGCTGGCGCCCTCGTAGCGCCTGTCCCAGCCGCCGACCCGGGCCAGGCCCGCGCCCAGCAGCGTCAGGTCGGTGACGAAGGTCAGCGCGGCGGCGTGGATGGTCGGGTCGTCCGGCAGCCGCCCGGCCACCCGGAACCAGCCGTAGGAGCGGGTGTCCGGCGGCAGCTTGGGCACCCGCTCGAACGGGTCGTCCAGCGACCGCTGGTCGACGGCCTGCCCGAGCAGCTGGAGGTGCTCGTCGTCCTGCTCGCCGTGCCGGCGGGCGTACTCGGCGACGGTGGGGATCGCGTCCGGCGGCGGCACCTGCGGCATCGGCAGCGAGTGCGTGACGGCGGCCGGCTCGGGCTGGTGGAAGTCGGCGGTCAGGGCGAAGATCGCGACCTGCTCGCCGCGGCGGCTCTGGTGGGCCAGGACCCGGCGGGTGGAGAACGACCGCCCGTCGCGGATCCGTTCGACGACGTAGCGGATCTCCTCGTTCGGGTCCCCCGGCCGCAGGAAGTACGAGTGCAGCGAGTGCACCGGCCGCTCGCCGCCGGTCGTCAGCTCCGCGGCCATGAGGGCCTGGCCCGCCACCTGCCCGCCGAACACCCGCTGCCGGGTGGTCTTCGGCGTCTGCCCGACGTAGACGCCCGGCTCCCGCTCCTCCAGGTCCAGGACCTGCAGCAGCGCGGCGACGTCGTCCGCGCCCCCTCCCCCGGTCACGAGTCGGTGCCCACCTCGTGCACGCGGATGAGGTTGGTCGAGCCGACGGTGTTGGGCGGGCTGCCCGCGACGACGACGACGCGGTCGCCCTCGCGCAGCCGGCCGATCGACAGCAGGGAGAAGTCGACCTGGCGGACCATGTCGTCGGTGTGCGAGACGCTGGGCACCAGGAAGGTCTCCACGCCCCAGGACAGCGCCAGCTGGCTGCGCACGCGGGCGTCGACGGTGAAGGCCAGCAGCGGCTGGCGCGGGTGCAGGGCGGCCAGGCGGCGGGCGGTGTCGCCGGTCTGGGTGAAGGTCGCCAGCGCCTTGACGTCGAGCGTCTCGCCGATGTCGCGGGCGCCGCGGACGATCGCGCCGGCGCGGGACCGGGAGACCCGCTCGAGCTGCGGGACCCGCACGTGCTCACTCTCGACGGCGGCGATGATCCGCTCCATCGTGCGGACCGCGGCGATCGGGTGCTTGCCCACCGAGGTCTCCCCCGACAGCATCACCGCGTCCGCCCCGTCGAGGACGGCGTTGGCCACGTCGGAGGCCTCGGCGCGCGTGGGCCGGGAGTTCTCGATCATCGACTCGAGCATCTGGGTCGCGACGATGACCGGCTTGCTGCGCTCGCGGGCGGCCTGGACCGCGCGCTTCTGCACCAGCGGCACCTGCTCCAGCGGCAGCTCCACGCCCAGGTCGCCGCGGGCCACCATGATCCCGTCGAAGGCCTCGACGATCGCCTCCAGGTTGGCGACCGCCTCGGGCTTCTCGAGCTTGGCGATGACGGGGACGTAGACGTCCTCCTGCCGCATGATGTCGCGCACCAGCTCGGCGTCGGCCGGCGAGCGCACGAACGACAGGGCGATGAAGTCGACCGACAGGTGCAGCGCGAAGCGCAGGTCCTCCTCGTCCTTCTCCGACAGGGCCGGCACGCTGACGGCCACCCCGGGCAGCGACAGCCCCTTGTTGTTGGAGACCGGGCCGCCCTCGACGACGAGGCACCAGACGTCGGGGCCGTCCACCTCGACCACGGACAGGGCGAGCTTCCCGTCGTCGACGAGCAGGCGGTCACCGACGCGGGCGTCGGCGGCCAGGCCCTTGTAGGTGGTGGAGACGCGCTCGGCGGTGCCCTCGACGTCCTCGACCGTGATGCACACGCGGGCACCGGTCGGCCACACCACCTTGCCCTCGGCGAAGGTGCCCAGGCGGATCTTGGGGCCCTGGAGGTCGGCGAGGACCGCGACGGCGTGCCCGGTCCGGTCCGACGCCTCGCGCACGATGCGGTAGGCGGTCGCGTGGTCGGCGTGCGCACCGTGGCTGAAGTTGAGCCGGGCGACGTCCATCCCGGCCTCGACGAGGGCGGTGACCTGCTCGAGGGAGCTGGCGGCGGGACCCAGAGTGCAGACGATCTTGGCGCGGCGGGGCATGCCGGAGACGCTAGTGGGCGCCCGCGGCGCCGGTGGGAGGGGATCCCGTGTCCCTCGCCACCGACGCCACGGGCCAGGCACCTCGCGAGGTGCCCGGCCCGTGGTGGGGTGCCCGCCGGAGCGGGCGGCCGCTCAGCGCAGCGCCACCGCCGTGGGGGTCACCGGACGCGGCAGCTCCGAGTCGCCGCCGGTGAGCCAGGCGTCGACCGCGCCGGCGGCCGAGCGGCCCTCGGCGATGGCCCACACGATGAGCGACTGGCCGCGGCCGATGTCGCCGGCCACGAAGACCCCCGGGACGGTGGACATGAACTCCCCGTCGCGGGCGACGTTGCCCCGCCCGTCGACCTCGACGCCCAGGCCGTCGAGCAGACCCTCGCGCTGCGCGCCGGTGAAGCCCATGGCCAGGAACACCAGGTCGGCCGGCAGCTCCCGCTCGGTGCCCTCGATCTTGGTGAACCGGCCGTCGACCCGCTCGACCTCGTGGAGGAGCAGCGCCCGGACCCGGCCGTCCTCGTGGCCCAGGAAGCGCTCGGTGTTCACGCTGTAGAGCCGCTCGCCGCCCTCCTCGTGAGCGCTGGAGACCCGCATGACCATCGGGTAGGTCGGCCACGGGTTGTCCTCGGCCCGGCTGCCCGGAGGGGCCGGCATGATCTCCAGCTGGGTCACCGAGGCCGCACCCTGGCGGTGGGCGGTGCCGAGGCAGTCGGCGCCGGTGTCACCGCCGCCGATGATCACCACGTGCCTGCCGTGCGCGTTGATCGGCGGGGTGTCCAGCTCGCCGAGGGCCTGCCGGTTGCCGTACGGCAGGTACTCCATGGCCAGGTGGATGCCGGACAGCTCCCGGCCCGGCGCGGGCAGGTCGCGGCCGACGGTCGCGCCCCCGGCCAGGACGACGGCGTCGAAGTCCCCGCGCAGCTGGTCGACGCTCAGGTCGGCCTCGCCGCTGCCGCCGACCTCGACGCCGGTGACGAACCGGGTGCCCTCGGCGCGCATCTGGTCCAGCCGCCGGTCCAGGACGGCCTTCTCCATCTTGAACTCGGGGATGCCGTAGCGGAGCAGCCCGCCGACCCGGTCCGACCGCTCGAAGACGGTGACCTCGTGCCCGGCCCGGGTCAGCTGCTGGGCGGCGGCCAGCCCGGCCGGCCCGGAGCCGACGACGGCGACCGACCGGCCGGTGCGCTCCTGCGCCGGCTGCGGGGTGACCAGGTCCCGCTGGAAGGCCTGGTCGATGATCTCCCACTCGATCTGCTTGATCGTGACCGGCGACTCCTGCAGGTTCAGCACGCAGGACCCCTCGCACGGCGCCGGGCACAGCTTCCCGGTGAACTCCGGGAAGTTGTTGGTCGCGTGCAGCCGCTCGATCGCGTCGCCCCAGTCGTCGCGGCGGGCGAGGTCGTTCCACTCGGGGATCAGGTTGCCCAGCGGGCAGCCGTGGTGGCAGAACGGGATGCCGCAGTCCATGCAGCGGGCCGCCTGCTGGCGCACGGCGCCGACCGGGAAGACCGCGTCCTCCCCGTTCTCGCGGGAGAGGTAGACGTCCTTCCAGTCCATGATGCGGACGTCGACCGGCCGGCGCGGCGGCAGGGCGCGGTCGTACTTGAGGAACCCCGTGGAGTCAGCCACGAGCGGCCTCCCTTGGGACGGCGGTGGGCAGGGGACGGGAGCGGTCAGCCACGAGCGGCCTCCATGACGGCACGGTCGACGTCCGTGCCGGCGGCCTCGGCGGCCCGGCGGGCGTCCAGCGCCCGGCGGTAGTCGCGCGGCATGATCACGCTGAACTGGCCGGACCAGCGGCCCCAGTCGGCCAGCAGCGCGGCGGCCACGGTCGACTCGGTGTCCGCGGCGTACCGGACGAGCACGTCGCGCAGCCACGCCGCGGACTCGCCGTCCAGCGGGTCGATGTCGACCATCTCGCTGTTGACCCGGTGCCGGGCCAGGTCCAGGACGTAGGCCACGCCGCCGGACATGCCCGCGGCGATGTTGCGCCCCGTGGGACCGAGGATGACCGCGCGGCCGCCGGTCATGTACTCCAGCGCGTGGTCGCCGACGCCCTCGACGACGGCCAGCGCCCCGGAGTTGCGGACGCAGAACCGCTCGCCGACCCGGCCGCGCAGGAAGATCTCTCCCGCCGTCGCGCCGTAGCCGATGACGTTGCCGGCGATGACGTTGTCCTCGGCGGCGAAGGTCGCCTCCCGCGCCGGGCGGACGACGATCCGCCCGCCGGACAGGCCCTTGCCGACGTAGTCGTTGGCGTCGCCGAGCAGCCGCATGGTGACCCCGCGGGGCACGAAGGCGCCGAAGGACTGGCCGGCCGACCCGGTGAAGGTCAGGTCGATCGTGCCGTCGGGCAGGCCCTCGCCACCGAAGCGGCGGGTCACCATCGAGCCCAGCATCGTGCCGACCGTGCGGTTGACGTTGCGCACCGGCAGCTCCAGGCGCACCGGCCGCGCGTCGAGCAGCGCGCCCTCGCACAGCTGGATGAGCGTCTGGTCCAGGGCGGCGTCCAGGCCGTGGTCCTGGCCGCGGACCCGGCGGCGCGCGGCGCCCTCGGGCAGCTCCGGCACGGCCAGCAGCTTGGACAGGTCCAGCCCCTGCGCCTTCCAGTGGCCGACCGCCTTGCGGGTGTCGAGCAGCTCGGCGTGGCCGACGGCCTCGTCGAGGCTGCGGAAGCCCAGCTCGGCCAGGTAGCGCCGCACCTCCTCGGCGATGAACTCGAAGAAGGTGACGACGAACTCCGGCCGCCCGGTGAACCGCTTGCGCAGCTCCGGGTTCTGGGTGGCGACGCCGACCGGGCAGGTGTCCAGGTGGCAGACCCGCATCATGATGCAGCCGGAGACCACCAGCGGGGCCGTCGCGAAGCCGAACTCCTCGGCCCCCAGCAGCGCGCCGATGACGACGTCCCGGCCGGTCTTGAGCTGGCCGTCGACCTGCACGGTGATCCGGTCGCGCAGCCCGTTGGCCAGCAGGGTCTGCTGGGTCTCGGCGAGGCCGAGCTCCCACGGGGAGCCGGCGTGCTTGAGCGAGGTCAGCGGCGCCGCACCGGTGCCGCCGTCGTGCCCGGAGATCAGGACGACGTCGGAGTGGGCCTTGCTGACCCCCGCCGCGACCGTGCCGACCCCGACCTCGGCGACCAGCTTGACGTGGACCCGCGCCTGGTCGTTGGCGTTCTTCAGGTCGTGGATGAGCTGCTTGAGGTCCTCGATCGAGTAGATGTCGTGGTGCGGCGGCGGGCTGATCAGTCCCACACCCGGCGTCGAGTGCCGGGTGCGCGCCACCCACGGGTACACCTTCTGGCCGGGCAGCTGCCCGCCCTCACCGGGCTTGGCGCCCTGCGCCATCTTGATCTGGATGTCGTCGGCGTTGACCAGGTACTCGCTGGTCACCCCGAAGCGGCCACTGGCCACCTGCTTGATCGCCGAGCGGCGCAGGTCGCCGTTCGGGTCGGGCTGGAAGCGGTCCGGGTCCTCGCCGCCCTCCCCGGTGTTGGACTTGCCGCCCAGCCGGTTCATGGCGATGGCCAGGGTCTCGTGCGCCTCCTGGGAGATCGAGCCGTAGCTCATCGCCCCGGTCTGGAAGCGCTTGACGATCTCGCTGACCGGCTCGACCTCCTCCAGCGGCACGGGCGGGCGCACGCCGGTCCTGAGCTCGAACAGCCCGCGCAGGGTCGCCGCGTCGCGGGAGAGCTGGTCGACCTCCTGGGTGTACCGCTCGAAGACGTCGTACTGCCGGGCGCGGGTGGAGTGCTGGAGCAGGAACACCGTCTCGGGGTTGAACAGGTGCACCTCGCCCTCGCGGCGCCACTGGTACTCCCCGCCGGTCTCCAGCCGGCGGTGGGCCCGCTCGGTCGGGTTCGCCGGGTAGGCCCGGCGGTGCCGCATCGCGACCTCCTCGGCGAGGACGTCGAGGCCGACGCCGCCCAGCGGGCAGGAGGTGCCGGTGAAGTACTCGTCGACGAGGTCCTCGGCCAGGCCGACGGCCTCGAAGATCTGCGCCATCGTGTACGAGCCGACGGTGCTGATGCCCATCTTGCTCATGACCTTGAGGACGCCCTTGCCCAGCGCCTTGACCAGGTTGCGGCCGGCCTGCGCCGGCTCGACGCCGGTCAGCACGCCGTCGCGGATGAGGTCCTCGATCGACTCGAAGGCCAGGTAGGGGTTGACCGCCGCGGCGCCGTAGCCCAGCAGCAGCGCGACGTGGTGCACCTCGCGGCAGTCGCCGGACTCGACGACGAGGCCGACCTCCATGCGGGTCCGCTCGCGCACCAGGTGGTGGTGCACGGCGGCGGTCATGAGCAGCGACGGGATCGGGGCGCGCTTCTCGTCGCAGTCACGGTCGGACAGCACGATGATCCGGGCGCCGGCGGCGATGGCCTTGCTGGCCTTGGTCCGCAGCTCCTCGACCGCCGTGGCCAGCGCTTCGCCGCCGCCGTTGACGTCGAAGTGGCCGGTGATCCGGACGGCGGCGAACCCGGGCAGGTCGCCGTCGTCGTCGATGTGCAGGATCTTGGCCAGCTCGTCGTTGTCGATGACCGGGTAGGGCAGGAACACCTGGCGGCTGGACGCCGGGGTGGCCTTGAGCAGGTTCTGCTCCGGGCCGAAGGTGCGCCCGAGGCTGGTCACCAGCTCCTCGCGGATGGCGTCCAGCGGCGGGTTGGTCACCTGGGCGAACAGCTGCCCGAAGTAGTCGTAGAGCAGCCGGGAGCGGTCCGACAGCGCCGCCACCGGGGTGTCGGTGCCCATGGAGCCGATCGGCTCGGCGCCCGAGGAGGCCATCGGCGTGAGCAGGACGCGCAGGTCCTCCTCGGTGTAGCCGAACAGCTGCTGGCGGCGGACCACCGACTCGTGGCTGGGCCGCGCGCGGCGGCGTTCGGGGAGCTGGGGCAGGTGCACCAGGCCGGCGTGCAGCCAGTCGTCGTAGGGCTTCTCGGCGGCCAGTGCGCCCTTGACGTCCTCGTCGGAGACGATCGTCCCGGCGGCGGTGTCGACGAGGAACATGCGGCCCGGCTGCAGCCGGCCCTTGGCGACGACGTCGGCGTCGGGGATGTCCAGGACGCCGACCTCGCTGGCGAGCACGACCCAGTCGTCCTTGGTGTGCCACCAGCGGCCCGGGCGGAGGCCGTTGCGGTCGAGCGTGGCGCCGATGAGCGTGCCGTCGGTGAAGGCGACCGCGGCGGGGCCGTCCCACGGCTCCATGATCGAGGAGTGGAACCGGTAGAAGGCCCGGCGGGCCGGGTCCATCTCGTCGTGGTTCTCCCACGCCTCGGGGATCATCATGAGGACCGCGTGCGGCAGTGACCGGCCCGACAGGTGCAGCAGCTCGAGCACCTCGTCGAAGGTGGCCGAGTCGCTGAAGTCGCTGCCGGTGACGGGGAAGATCCGCTCCAGGCCGAGCTCGTCGGCCGGGCCGGCGGGCCCGTCGAACATCTCGGTCTCGAGCTTGGCCTCACGGGCCCGCATGCGGTTGCGGTTGCCCTTGATGGTGTTGATCTCGCCGTTGTGGGCGATGAGCCGGAACGGGTGGGCCAGCGGCCAGCTCGGGAAGGTGTTGGTGGAGAACCGGCTGTGCACCAGCGCGATCGCCGACGCGTAGCGCTCGTCGCGCAGGTCGGGGAAGAACGCGGGCAGCTGGTCGGTGGTCAGCATGCCCTTGTAGGTGATGGTGCGGGCCGACAGCGACACCACGTAGAGGCTGCTGCCGGCGTCGCGCGCCTCGCGCTCGGCCCGCTTGCGCAGCACGAAGGCGCGCCGCTCCAGCCGGGTGACGCCGTGGCAGACGGCGTTGCCGCCGAAGGCCGACGCGTCGGCGCGGCCACCCATCGTCTCGGCCACGAACAGCTGCGCGAAGTGCGGCATGACGGCGCGCGCGGTCGGGCCGAGGTCGGCGCCGTCGGGGTCCACGGGCACCTCGCGCCAGCCGAGGACGGTCAGGCCCTCCTCGGCGGCCAGGCGGGCGACGTCCTCGACCCGGGCGGCGCGCTCGGCCTCGTCGACGGGGAGGAAGGCGATGCCGACGGCGTACTCGCCCACCGGCGGCAGGTCGAAGTCGACGCTGGCGCGCAGCAGCGCGTCGGGCACCTGGGTGAGGATCCCCGCGCCGTCGCCGCTGTTGGGCTCGGAGCCGGCGGCGCCGCGGTGGTCGAGGTTGTGCAGCGCGGTCAGCCCGGCCGCGACGATCTCGCGGCTCTTGCGGCCCTGGACGTCGGCGACGAACGCGACGCCGCAGGCGTCGGAGTCGTTGGCCGGGTCGTACAGCCCGGCGGCCGGGGGGACGGCCGAGAAGGGGACGGCGGAGGGGGTGCGCCGCGCGGAGCGGTGCCCCGGCGTCGAAGGCGAGGTGGACCCGGTCATGTCACTCCCGTCGTCGGCTGCTTCGCGCGCGCTCGCCGAGGAGGCACGCAGCGGGGCGCGGGGCCCGGCCGGTGGTGGTCAGTGGGGGCGGTGTGCGGAGCAGCGGTCGAGCCCGGCGGGGAGACGTGCCCGGGACCGGTCAGGCTCGAGAGCCCCACGGGTGGTGCCGCGGGGCCGTCGTCCGCGGGGCGACGCTGGCCCGGTCCGACACGTGCGGCCCACCGGGATCACCAGTGGGTCCGCTGGGAAGCGTACACAGCTGTAACACACGGTCCAGCCGGTTCCGGCACCCCTCCGGCGCGCCCGGTCAGCGACCGCCGGAGCGCCCGTGATCGTCGTCACGTGCGGCCTCGTCGGCGGAGGCATCGGTGCTGGTCACGGGCACGGAGGCACCCGTACCGGAGGCCTCCGGGGCGTCGGTGTCGGGATCGTCACGCCTCCCGTCGGAGCCCGGGTCGGAGCCCCGGTCGAGGACCTCCCGCGGGCGGCCGCGCAGGGCCACGGAGTAGGCCAGTGCGGCGAGCCCGACGACGATGCAGGTGAAGACGTTGAGCCGGATGCCGAAGAACTCGTTGGCCGGGTCGGTGCGCAGCAGCTCGATCCACAGCCGGCCGGCGCAGTAGAGCGCGACGTAGAGGGCGAAGGCCCGCCCATGGCCGAGGCGGAAGCGGCGGTCGGCCCACACCACGACCGCGGCGGCGGCCAGGTTCCACAGCAGCTCGTAGAGGAACGTCGGGTGGAACGTGGCGACGTCGGCGTACTGGTCCGGACGGAACCGCTCGTCGATCTCCAGGCCCCAGGGGAGGTCGGTGGGGCCGCCGAAGAGCTCCTGGTTGAACCAGTTGCCCAGCCGCCCGACCGCCTGGGCCACCAGCAGGCCCGGGGCGATGGCGTCGGCGAAGGCCGGCAGCGGGACGCCCATCCGGCGGCAGGCGATCCAGGCGCCCACCCCGCCGAGGGCGATCGCGCCCCAGATGCCCAGGCCGCCCTCCCAGATGGCGAAGGCCCTGAGCGGGTCGCCGCCCTCCCCGAAGTAGGGCTGCGGGGTGGTGATCACGTGGTAGATGCGGCCGCCGATGATCCCGAAGGGGACGGCCCAGACGGCGATGTCGAGCACCTCGCCCGGCCGCCCGCCGCGGGCCACCCAGCGCCGCTCGGTGATCCAGCAGGCCAGCACGATGCCGGCGATGATGCTGAGCGCATACGCGCGGATCGGCACCGGACCCAGCTCCCACACGCCCTGGCTCGGGCTCGGGATGCTCGCCAGCGCGGTCATGCCGGCGCCCCCGCCCGCTGCCGCACGCCGCGGGCGAGGTCCTCCGACAGCCGGCGCACGCCCTCGACCCCCTCGCCGTCGAGCAGGGGGCGCACATAGGCGGTCCCCACGATGACCCCGTCGGCGAAGCCGGCCACCTCGGCCGCCTGGTCGCCGTTGGAGACCCCGAGGCCCACGCACACCGGGAGGAGCACGCCGGTGTCGGCGATCGCCTCCCGGGTGCGGGCGACCAGCCGCTCGGCCGCGTCGCTCACGGTGGCCCGGGTGCCGGTCACGCCCATGGTGGACGCGGCGTAGACGAAGCCGCGACAGGCCTGCACGGTGGAACGCAGCCGGGCGTCGGTGGACGACGGCGCGACGAGGAAGACCCGGTCGAGCCCGGCGGCGTCGGACGCGGCGAGCCAGGCCGCGGCCTCGTCGGGGATCAGGTCGGGCGTGATGGCGCCCGCTCCCCCGGCGGCGGCCAGGTCCGTGGCGAACCGGTCGACGCCGTAGCGCTCGATCGGGTTCCAGTAGCTCATCACGACGGGGACGGCGCCGGCCGCGGCGACCGCCTCGACCGCCCGGAGCACGTCGCGCAGGCCCACCCCGGCGCGTACGGCGACGTCGACGGCCTGCTGGATGACCGGGCCGTCCATCCCCGGGTCGCTGTACGGGACGCCGATCTCCACGATGTCGGCCCCACCCACCCCGCCGGCGTCGGCCCCGCCCTCGACGGCGGCCACCATGGCGGCGATCGAGGCGTCGACGTCGGGGTAGCCGACCGGCAGGTAGGCGATCAGGGCCGCCCGGTCCTCGTCGCGCGCGGCAGCGATCCGCTGCTGCAGGGCGCTCATGCCTGCTCCCCCGCGTCCTGGCCGTCGACGGCCTCGTGGTTGGTGACCGCGCCCTCGGTGGGCTGCTGGTCGGTGTCCATCCCCGGGCCCGGGTCGACCTCCTCGCGGTCCCCCAGCCCGAACCAGCGCGACGCCGTCTCGACGTCCTTGTCGCCGCGGCCGGAGAGGTTGACCAGGAGCAGCGCCTCCGGGCCCAGCTCGCGGCCCAGCCGCATGACCCCGGCCAGGGCGTGCGCGGACTCGATCGCCGGGATGATCCCCTCGGTCCGGCAGAGCAGGGCGAAGGCCTCCATGGCCTCGGCGTCGGTGACCGGCCGGTACTCGGCCCGGCCGATGTCGTGCAGGTGGGAGTGCTCCGGGCCGACGCCCGGGTAGTCCAGGCCCGCGCTGATCGAGTGCGACTCGATCGTCTGGCCGTTGTCGTCCTGCAGCAGGTAGGAGCGGGCCCCGTGCAGCACACCGGGCGTCCCGCCGGTGATCGTGGCCGCGTGCCGCCCGGTCTCGACGCCGTCGCCGGCCGCCTCGAGGCCGATCAGCCGGACGCCGGCGTCGGGGACGAAGGCCGTGAAGATCCCGATCGCGTTCGAGCCGCCGCCCACGCAGGCGAGCACGGCGTCGGGCAGCCGGCCCTCCCGCTCGAGCACCTGCTCCCGCGCCTCGTCGCCGATGACGCGCTGGAAGTCGCGGACCATCGCCGGGAACGGGTGCGGGCCGGCGACGGTGCCGAAGACGTAGTTGGTCGTCTCGACGTTGGTCACCCAGTCGCGGAAGGCCTCGTTGATCGCGTCCTTGAGGGTGCGCGAGCCGGTGGTGACGGGGATGACCTCGGCGCCCAGCAGGCGCATGCGGGCGACGTTGAGCGCCTGCCGGCGGGTGTCCTCCTCGCCCATGTAGACCGTGCAGGACAGCCCCATGAGCGCCGCCGCCGTCGCCGTCGCCACGCCGTGCTGGCCGGCCCCGGTCTCGGCGATCACCCGGGACTTGCCGATCCGCTTGGTGAGCAGCGCCTGGCCGAGCACGTTGTTGATCTTGTGCGAGCCGGTGTGGTTGAGGTCCTCGCGCTTGAGCAGGACCCGGGCACCACCGCAGTGCTCGGCGAACCCGGGGACCTCCGTCACCGGGCTGGGGCGGCCGGTGTAGTCACGCTGGAGCCGGGCGAACTCCTCGACGAACGCGGGGTCGACCTTCATGGCCTCGTAGGCCGCGGTGAGCTCGTCGAGGGCGGCGATCAGCGCCTCCGGGACGAACCGGCCCCCGAAGATCCCGAAGTGCCCCGTCGCGTCCGGCCAGGCCGGCGCCGCCGGCGCGAGTCGCGGCTCGGGCGGGGAGACGGCACTGGTGGTCATGCCCCCAGTGTCGCGCGCCGGGGGGACGATCCGGTGGAGGGGTACCCGGGCGGGTCAGCGGCTGGGGCGCGGGGTGGCCGGGTGCGACCCGGCGGTGACCAGGTCGGCCACCGCCTGGCGTGCGTCGCCGGCGGTCACCAGCCCCTCCCCCACGAGGACGGCGTCGGCGCCGGCCGCGGCGTAGGAGATCAGGTCGTGCGGGCCGCGCACGCCGGACTCGGCGACCTTGACCACGGTGGAGGGCAGCCCGGGGGCGATCCGCTCGAAGGTCGAGCGGTCGACCTGCAGGGTGGTGAGGTCGCGGGCGTTGACCCCGATCACCGAGGCCCCGGCGTCCAGCGCCCGGTCGGCCTCGGCCTCGGTGTGCACCTCGACGAGCGCGGTCATGCCGAGGGACTCGACCCGCTCCAGCAGCCCGAGCAGCACGTTCTGCTCCAGGGCGGCGACGATGAGCAGGACGACGTCGGCGCCGTACGCGCGGGCCTCGTGCACCTGGTAGCTGCTGACGACGAAGTCCTTGCACAGCACCGGGACGTCGACGGCGGCCCGGACGGCGGCGAGGTCGGCGTGGCTGCCCCCGAAGCGGCGGCGCTCGGTGAGCACGCTGATCACCCGGGCGCCGCCGGCGGCGTACTGGCCGGCCAGGACCGCGGGGTCGGGGATGTCGGCCAGCGCGCCCTTGGACGGGCTCTGCCGCTTCACCTCGGCGATGACGCCGACCCCGGGGGCCCGCAGTGCGGCCTGGGCGTCGAGCGCGGGACGCGCGTCGCGAGCGGCGGCCATGACCTCCGCGAGGGGGGTCGCCGACTCGCGTGCGGCCAGTTCCTCCCGCACGCCGGCGACGATGTCGTCGAGGACGTTCACGACCCCTCCTCCGTGCTGATCGTCGAGGCGACAGACGCTGCCGGGCGACGGAGATCACGCGTGTACGCCCTGGTGCGGGGTACCTCCGGCCAGTTGCCCGATCGGGGTCCCACTCTAGATGCGGCCCCCGTCGCCCCCTGCCGGGGGTGCGGGTGTGCCCCCGGCCGGGGCCGGCGGCTCCTCGTGCCCGGCGGTGGGGTCCTCGCCCCGGTCCAGGGCCCGCCAGGCGTCCAGGGCGGAGTCCTCGCGGGTGCCGGCGGCCGCCGGGGCGGCCACCGCCGTCCGCTCGTAGCGGCGTCCCATCCCGCTCCAGGAGGGGCCGCGCAGGACGGCGAGCGCGCCCGCCGCGATGCCCAGCACGCCCGCGGCCACGGTGAGCGCCGGCCAGGCGCCCGACCGGCTGATCTCCAGGGCCGTCGCACCCGCCGCGGCGCCGTCGGAGAGGTCGGCCAGGCCCGGGTCGGTGGTCAGCGCCCGCACCCCCGACCAGAGCAGCGTGCCGCCGCCGACGCAGGCCAGCAGCCCCACGACCTGCCGGCCGCGGCCCCGGACGGCGAGCACGGCGACCGCCGCGGCGAGCAGCAACAGCCCGCACGCGGGCACCAGCGCGGCGAGCTCGCTGCCGGTGAGCGTCTCGGTGACCGGTGGCAGCGGCGGCTCCCGGCCCACCGTGGCCGTGGCCCAGGTCTGCCCGCCGGCCGAGACGGCGAGCCCGCCGGCCACCGCCAGACCCGCCACGGCGGCGGCCGTCTCCCGCCGCTGTCCGGTCACGAGAGCTCGCGCATCCCCTCGGCCGCGGCGATCGCCGACAGCACCGCCCGCGCCTTGTGCCGGGTCTCGGCCTCCTCGGTCGCCGGGTCGCTGTCGGCCACCACCCCGGCGCCGGCCTGCACGTAGGCCCGCCCCTGGTGCAGCACCGCCGTCCGGATCGCGATGGCCATGTCCAGGTCGCCGCTGGCGTCGACGTAGCCCACGGTGCCGGCGTACAGCGCCCGCCGGGTCGGCTCCAGCGACTCGATGATCTCCATGGCCCGCGGCTTGGGCGCCCCGGACACCGTGCCCGCGGGGAACGTCGCGTCGAAGACGTCGAGGGCGTCCCACTCGGGGGCGACCTCGCCGGCGACGGTGGACACCAGGTGCATGACGTGGCTGTAGTGCTCGATGCGCATGAAGTCCGGCACCTCGACCGTGCCCGGCACGCACACCCGGCCGAGGTCGTTGCGCGCCAGGTCGACCAGCATCACGTGCTCGGCGCGCTCCTTGGGGTCGGCCAGCAGCCCCTCGGCCAGGCGGGCGTCCTCCTCGGGGGTGGCACCGCGCGGCCGGGTGCCGGCCGGCGGGTGCACCACCGCCGAGCGGCCGGTGACGGTGACCAGCGCCTCGGGCGAGGAGCCGACGACGTCGAACGGCGTCTCCCGGCCGGCGAAGCGCAGCAGGTACATGTACGGCGAGGGGTTGGTCGCCCGGAGCACCCGGTACAGGTCGAGCGCGTCGACGTCGGTGGCCACCTCGAACCGCTGGGCGAGCACCACCTGGAAGGCGTCGCCGGCCCGGATGTGCTCGCGCACCCGCTCCACGCCGTCGGCGTAGACGCCGGGCGCCATGTTGCTGGTGACCGGCGGCGGGTCGGCGGGGGTGAAGGCCGCGAGGCCCGCGGGGGCGGACTTCGCCAGGGCCGCGGCCATGTCGTCGATGCGGGCGACGGCGTCGTCCCAGGCCGCGCCCGGGTCGGCCGCCCGGAACGCGTTGGCGATGAGCAGCACGCTGCCCTCGCTGTGGTCCACGACGACCAGGTCGGTCACCAGCAGCATCGCCAGCTCGGGCATGCCCAGGTCGTCGGTGGCCAGCTCGGGCAGCCGCTCCAGCCGCCGGACGACGTCGTAGCCCAGGTACCCGACCAGCCCGCCGGTGAGCGGGGGCAGCCCCGGCGTGCGCGGGGTGCGCAGCCGGCGGGCCAGCGTGCGGACGGCGGCCAGCGGGTCGGCCGGCAGGTCGTCGGTGAGCCCGGGCAGCGGGTCGCCCAGCCACTCGCTGGCGCCGTCCCGCTCGGTGAGCACGCCGGCGCTGCGGACGCCGACGAAGCTGTACCGCGCCCACTGGCGGCCCTGCTCGGCGGACTCCAGCAGCACCGTCCCCGGCCGGTTGCCGGCCAGCGTCCGGTACACCCCCACCGCGGTCAGGCCGTCGGCCAGCAGCCGGCGCACCACCGGGACCATCACCGCGGACCCGCCCGCCCCGTCGGGCGCGGCGAACTCCTCGCGGCTCGGATACGTCTCCCCCAGCCTCATGCCGGCGCCCCCACGGTCGCCGGCAGGACGCGGAAGAAGCAGCTGCGCTCGCCGGTGTGGCAGGCCGCGCCCTCCTGGTCGACGAGCACCAGCAGCGCGTCGCCGTCGCAGTCGACGCGCACCTCGCGGACCCACTGGCGGTGTCCGGAGGTCTCGCCCTTGACCCAGTACTCCTGCCGGCTGCGCGACCAGTAGGTGGCCCGGCCGGAGGTGAGCGTGCGGCGCAGCGCCTCGTCGTCCATCCACGCGACCATGAGCACCTCGCCGCTGTCGTGCTGCTGCACGACGGCGGCCACCAGACCGGCGGGGTCGCGGCGCAGCAGGGCGGCGACGGCCGGGTCGAGGGCGGGGGCGGGCGGAACGGCGGTCATGCCCCGATCCTCCCCCGTCAGGAGCCGGCGGAGGACACCGGCGTCGGCGTCAGCCGCCCGGGCGCCCGGCGCCGAACCACTCCCGCGACGCGCGCGTGAGCAGCAGGCCCAGCCCGACGGCCGGTCCGGCGGCGAACACCAGGGCGCCGAAGACCAGCACCGGGACGGCGTCGTCGGGGCCGGGGACGTCGGCGAGCACGCCGACGATGCGCACCGCCCAGTGGAGGGCGAGCAGCACCTGCGCGGCGAGCGCCGCGAGCAGGGCGAGCCAGCTGCCGCGGTCCCGCCGGTTCAGCGCGAGCACGCCGGTGGCGACCAGGGCGACGACGGAGGCGAACTGCACCCACGCCAGGACGCGGGCCTCGTCGGCGATCGCGGCGGCGCGCGGGTCGACGGTGCCGTCGATGTCCAGGTCGATGCCGAGGACCGAGGCGAACAGCAGCAGGTAGGCCGAGGCGAAGGCGACGATCGCGGCCTGCACGATCGCGAGCACCGAGGCGGTGACGACCTGCCCGGGGCGGCGCGGGCCGGCCGGCCCGGGCGCGGGCCAGCCGTAGCCGGGGTGGCCGTAGCCGGGCGGCCCGTAGGCCGGAGGTGCGTAGGGGGCGGGGGCGGGGTACCCGGGCTGCCCGTAGGCCGTCGGGTACGGGGCCGCCGGGTAGACGCTCGTCGGGTACGCGGGCGGGCCGCTGTAGGGGGCGCCCTGCTCCGTCGGCGTGTCCGGGTCGGCCCAGGGGTCGCGCGGTGCGGTCACAGGTCGGCCGCCAGCGCCCGGCCCGCCGTGCGCCCGGAGAACAGGCAGCCGCCGAGGAAGGTGCCCTCCAGCGAGCGGTAGCCGTGCATGCCGCCGCCACCGAAGCCGGCGACCTCGCCGGCGGCGTACAGGCCGGGGAACGGGTCGCCGCCGGGCCGCAGCACCCGGCCGGACAGGTCGGTCTCCAGGCCGCCGAGGGTCTTGCGGGTGAGCAGGTTCAGGCGGACGGCGATGAGCGGGCCGGCCTCCGGGTCCAGCAGCCGGTGCGGCGGCGCGACGCGGATGAGCTTGTCGCCGAGGTAGTTGCGGGCGCCGCGGATGGCGGTCACCTGCAGGTCCTTGGTGAACGGGTGCGCGACCTCGCGGTCGCGCGCCACGACCTCCTCCTCGACCCGGGCCAGCGGCACCTCCGGGCGCCCGCCGGTGATGCGGTTCATCCCGGCGACCAGCTCGGGCAGCGTCCGGGCGACGACGAAGTCCTCGCCGCGGTCGAGGAAGGCCTGGACCGGCCCGGCCACCCCGGACCTCACCCGGTTGAGCAGGAGCTTGAGGTCCTTGCCGGTGAGGTCGGGGTTCTGCTCGGAGCCCGACAGCGCGAACTCCTTCTCGACGATCTTCTCGGTCGCCACGAACCAGGTGTGCTCGTACCCGGTCTGCCCGATGTGGGCCAGCGTGCCGAGGGTGTCGAAGCCGGGGAACAGCGGCACGGGTAGCCGCGTGCCGGTGGCGTCGAGCCACAGCGACGAGGGCCCGGGCAGGATCCGGATGCCGTGCCGCGACCACACCGGGGAGTGGTTGGCGATGCCCTCGGTGTAGTGCCACATGCGGTCCCGGTTGATCAGGTGCCCGCCGGCGGCCTCGGTGGCCTCGAGCATGTGCCCGTCGACGTGGGCGGGGACGCCGGAGAGCAGCCGCTCGGGGGCCGGACCGAGCCGCGCCGGCCAGTTGCGGCGGACCAGCTCGTGGTTGCCCCCGATGCCTCCGGAGGTGACGACGACGGCCTGCGCGCTGACCTCGAACTGCTCGACCTCCACCCGGGAGCTCGCCTCACCGCGGGCGACGTCGCTGGGCTCGAGCACCGCCCCGCGCACGCCGGTCACCGCGCCGTCGGAGACGACCAGCTCCGTCACCCGGGAACGGAAGCGCAGCTCGACCAGCCCGCGGTCGACCGCGGCGCGCACGCGGCGGGCGAAGGGCTCGACGATGCCGGGACCGGTGCCCCAGACGATGTGGAAGCGGGGCACGGAGTTGCCGTGGCCGGTGGCGGTGTAGCCGCCGCGCTCGGCCCAGCCGACGACCGGGAAGAACCCGATGCCCTGCGAGCGCAGCCACGCGCGCTTCTCGCCGGCGGCGAACTGCAGGTAGGCCTCGGCCCACCGGCGGGGCCAGTGGTCCTCGGGGCGGTCGAACGCCGCCGTGCCGAACCAGTCCTGGCGGGCCAGCTCCAGGGAGTCGTGGACGCGCAGCCGGCGCTGCTCCGGGGAGTCGACCAGGAACAGGCCACCGAAGGACCACCAGGCCTGGCCACCGAACGAGGCCTCCGGCTCCTGCTCCAGCAGCACGACCCGCTTGCCGGCGTCGGCCAGCTCCGCGGTCGCCACCAGCCCGGCCAGGCCGGCGCCCACCACCACGACGTCTGTCTCGCTCACGGGCACGACGCTAGCGGGCGTGGGCGCAGGGGCGGCCGCGCCACGGGGGGCGGCCCGGGGTCAGGCCGGGGTCGGGCCGGGGTCAGGCCGCCGGGCGGGCCGGGGGTCAGGCCCCCGGACGGGCCCGGCCGGTGCGGGCGGCCAGCCACTCCCGGGTGGGGCGGGCCAGGGGGAAGCCGGCGGCCAGCAGCGGGAACAGCACGATGAGCAGCGGCCCGGGCCCGACGGGGTCGCCGTCGTCCCGGGCGGCCCAGTAGATGGCCGCCGTCAGGGCGACCGACGGGAGGACGGCGAGCACCAGCGGCAGCCAGCCGTGCCGGGTGAACAGCCACAGGGCGGCGACGAACTGGACGATCGGCGCCAGGAAGATCAGCCAGACCCACGGCTCGCGCGCGCTGTCGGAGCTCAGCCCCCCGAGGGCGAACAGCAGCAGCGCCATGAGCAGCAGGGGCACGACGGCGACGACGCCGCAGATGCCCGCGGTCAGCGCGGTCCACGGCATGCGGTCCGATGCCCCGGGCAGCAGGACCCGCTGGCGGTCGGACGGGCGGTCGGCTGCGGCGCTGCGGGACGGCACAGCGGCAGGTTAGGGCCAACCCGGTGGGCAGGACACCGCAGCGGCGCCGGCCCGGGGCGCTGCTGTGGTCTCCGGACGACGCCTGCTCCGGCCCGGCGCCGTGGCTGCCGTCGGGTGTGCCGGTCGACCTCACCCCACGAGGCGCACCGGCGCCGGTCAGCCGACG
Source organism: Blastococcus sp. CPCC 205250 (assembly GCF_019799925.1). Lineage (GTDB taxonomy): Bacteria > Actinomycetota > Actinomycetes > Mycobacteriales > Geodermatophilaceae > Trujillonella. Next base: position 196,800 of record NZ_JABGCG010000003.1, read on the forward strand.
CGCTCGGCCTGCCCGCTGGAGGACCGGCGCCAGGAGGCGTGCAGACGGGCGTAGACCCCGTCGGTGGAGACCAGCTCGTCGTGGCTGCCGCGCTGGACGACCCGGCCGGCGTCGACGACGAGGACCTCGTCGGCGCGCTCGGCGGTGGACAGCCGGTGGGCGATGGTCAGGGTGGTCCGGCCGCTGGTGAGCCGGTCCAGGGCCGCGGTCAGCCGCCGCTCGGTCGCCGGGTCGACCGCGCTGGTCGCCTCGTCCAGCACCAGGAGGTCGGGGTCGGCCACGTAGGCGCGGGCGACGGCGACCAGCTGCCGCTCCCCCGCCGACAGGGACTCCCCGCGCTGTCCGACCGTCGTGCCCACGCCGTCGGCGAGCCCGGCCAGCCAGTCGCCCAGCCCCAGGTCGGCGAACGCGGCCACCACCTCGGCGTCGGTCAGGCCGGGCCGGCCGTAGCGCACGTTGGCAGCGATGCTGGCGTCGAACAGGTAGCCGTCCTGGGGCACCATCACCACCCGCCGGCGCAGCGACGAGAAGGCGACCTCGGCCAGCGGCACCCAGCCGGAGGCGGCGGAGCCCAGGAGCAGGCGACCCTCGGTGGGGTCCATGAGCCGGGTGACCAGCTTGGCGAACGTGGTCTTGCCCGAGCCGGTCTCCCCCACGATCGCGACCCGGCGGCGGGGCGCGATCTCCAGGTCGACGTCGACCAGGGCGGGCCGGGCGCCGGGGGCGTAGCGGAAGCCGACGTGCTCGAAGCGGACGCCGAGCGGGCCGTCGGGCAGCTCCCGGGCGGCGCCGTCGAGCGCCGGGTCCCGCACGTCGGGCTCGGTGTCGAGGACGTCGAGCACGCGGCGGAAGCCGGCGACGGCGTTCTGCGCCTCGTTGAGCACCTCGCTGGCCATCTGCACCGGCGCGACGAACAGCGAGACGAGGAAGAGGAAGGCGATGAGGGTGCCGGCGGTGATGTCGCCGGCCAGCCCCAGCGCGACGCCGACGACGATGACCGCGGCGTTGGCCACCGAGGCGACGAACTCGCCGCTGACGAAGACCGCCGCCGTCGTCTTCTGGGCCTGGACCTGGGCCCGGTAGTGCCGGTCGATGGCGCCGTCGATGCGGGCGGCGGTGCGCTCGCGCACGCCGTAGGCGCGCACCGTGGAGGCCCCGACGACGGACTCGGAGACCGCGGCGAGCACGTCGCCGACCCGCTCGCGGACCATGCCGTAGACGACCGCCAGGCGCTTGGCGAAGAACCGCACGGCGTAGGCCAGCGGCACGAAGCAGACGAGGACCAGCAGGGTCAGCTGCCACGAGTAGACGAACATGACGACGGTGGCGACCAGCAGCTGGCCGAGACTGACCACGCCCAGCACGCCGCCCCACTGCATGAACGTCGACAGCTGGTCGACGTCGCTGGTCACCCGCGACACGAGCGAGCCGCGGCGCTGGCCCTGCTGGTGCAGCACCGACAGGTCGTGCACGTGTCGGAAGGCGCGGGCGCGCAGCCCGGCCAGGGCGGTCTCGGTGGTGCGGAAGAGCCGCACGTTCATCCGGTAGACGGCGAAGCCGGTCACCAGCACCACGACGGCGCAGACGGCGACGAGGTCCCGGACCAGGTCCATGTCCGGCCCGGTGGGCGCGCCCAGGCCGCGGTCGATGACCTGCTGGACGGCGATCGGCACGACCACGCGCCCGGCGGTGGCGACCAGCGCCAGGGCGAAGGTCGCGGGCAGCCCGCGGCGGAACTCCGGCATCATCCGCAGCCCGCGGCGCAGGGTGCGCAGCGCGCCCTCCGAGCGGTCCTCGATCTCCGCGGTCGTCACGCCACCACCTCGTCCTGCTCGTAGGCGCGGACGAGCGCCGCGTATCCGGGCACCTCGTCGAGCAGCTGCTCGTGGCTGCCCCGGGCGAGCACCCGGCCGCCCTCCAGCCACACCACCTCGTCGGCCAGGGCGATGGTCGCCTGCCGGTAGGCCACGACCACGACCGTGGCCGGCGGGTCGGTGTCGCGCAGGGCGTCGAGGATGCGGGCCTCGACCGAGGGGTCCACGGCACTGGTCGCGTCGTCCATGACGAGCAGGCGGGGCCGGCGGACCACCGCGCGGGCCAGGGCGATCCGCTGCCGCTGCCCGCCGGACAGGCTCGCGCCGCGCTCGCCGACCCGGGTGTCCATCCCCTCGGGCAGCCGGGCGACGAAGTCGTCGGCCGCGGCGGTCCGCAGCGCGGCGAGCACGTCGGCGTCGGAGAAGTCGGCGCCGAGCGTGACGTTGCCGCGCACCGTGTCGTCGAACAGGAAGGTCCCCTGCGAGACGAAGGCCGCCTGGCCGCTGAGCTCGCCCTCCCGGAGGCGGCGCAGGTCCAGCCCGTCGAGCAGGACCGTGCCGTCGGCCGGGTCGACCAGCCGGACCAGGAGGCCGGCCAGCGTGGACTTCCCGGACCCGGTGGGCCCGACGACGGCGACCGTGCTGCCGGCCGGCACGTCGAAGGTGACGCCGGAGAGCGTGGGGCGGGCGGCGCCCTCGAAGGAGTAGCCGACGCCGTCCAGGGCGAGCACCGCCCCGCCGTCGGCGGCCGCGGCGGCCTGCGTGCCGTACGGCGTCTCCCCCGTCGCCGACAGCACCGGGGTGACCCGGTCGAAGCCGGCCAGGGCGCGGGGCAGGTCGGCCAGCACCCAGCCGATCGCGCGGATCGGCAGCGCGAGCAGCGTGAAGAGGTAGGCGATGGAGACCAGGTCACCGGCGTCGGTCGTGCCGTCGGCGACCCGGCCGGCACCGACCAGCAGGACCGCGAGCGTGCCGAGGTTGGGCAGCGCCTCCATGAGCGGGTCGAACAGGCCGCGCACCCGGCCGACCGCGACCAGCCCGTCGCGCAGTTCGGTCGCCTTCACCGAGAACCGCTGCGTCTCGACGTCCTCCCGGCCCAGGGTCTTGACGACCAGGGCGGCGTCGAAGCTCTCGTGCGCGATCTCGCTGACCTCGGCGCGCAGCTGCTGGGCCCGCTGCATCCGCGGGCTCATCACCTGCGAGTAGACGACGTTGACGGCGAAGACGGCGGGGAAGACGACCAGCCCGATGACCGCGAGCAGCGGGTCGGTGACCAGCAGCGCCCCCACGGTGATGGCGATCATCACGATCGCGCCGACGGCGAAGGGCAGCGGCGAGACGAAGAACCAGGCCGCCTCCACGTCGGAGTTGGCGTTGGACAGCAGCTGGCCGGTCGGGTGGCGCTGGTGCCAGGCCAGCGGCAGCCGCAGGTACTGGCCGGTCACGCGCCGGCGGTAGTCGGCCTGCAGCCGGTAGCCCATGATCCCGGCGAACAGCCGGCGGCCGAGGATCCCGACGATCTTCAGCAGCGCGACGCCCAGGATCGCGGCCGCGGCCAGCGTCAGCGCGCCGGCCGTGGTCGAGCCCTCGTCGAAGGCCGGCAGGACGACCCGGCTGGTGATCTCGCCGATCACGTAGGCGCTGGCCACGGTCATCGCGCCGTAGAGGCTGCTGGCGGCCACGGCGAGGGCGAACATGCGCGGCTGCTCGCGCACCGCCAGCCCGATGTGGCGGAGTCCGCGCCGGACGACGGCGTCTCGGCGGCGGGTCACGGCTCTCCTCGGGGTGCGCTCCACGGGCGGGACCCGCACGTCGTTACCGACGCTAACCGATCCCGCGCGACGGCACCGCTGGGTTCCGGGAGCCGCCGTGCTGGTAACACCAGCGACGTGACGTCCTCTTCCACGCCGCTGGCGATCCGTGAACGCGCCGCCCTGGCCGACCTCCTCGAGGCCGTCGGCCCGGACGCGCCCACCTGCTGCGAGGGGTGGACCACCGGGCACCTGGCCGCCCACCTCGTGGTCCGCGACCGGCGGCCCGACGCCGGCCCCGGCTACGCGCTGGAGACCCTGCCGATCGGGCGGCGGCTGCACGCGCACGCCGCCCGGCTGGAGGAGCGGATGCGGACCTCCACGCCGTTCCCCCGGGTCGTGGCGCAGGTCCGCGCCGGCGCACCGGTGTGGACGCCCATGGGCCTGCCGGGCCTGGGCAACCTGGTCAACGCCGGCGAGTACGCCATCCACCACGAGGACGTCCGCCGCGCCCGGCCCGGCTGGGAGCCCCGCGAGCTCCCGCGGGCCGACCGAGACCAGCTGTGGCGCACCGCGACGCTCTTCGCCCGGCGGGTGCGCGGCGGGCTGGTGCTGCGCCGGACCGACGTCCCGGGCACGGAGAAGCGCATCGGGAAGGCCGGGACCACCGTCGCCGGCGACCCGATGGAGCTGCTGCTGTGGACCTCCGGCCGCCGGGACGTCGCCCGGGTCGAGGTCAGCTGAGCGGCTGGTCGGCCGCGCCGCGCACGGGCACGCCGGCGCCGGCCAGGGCGGCCTTGACCTCGCCGATCCGCATCTTCCCGAAGTGGAAGACGCTGGCGGCCAGCACCGCGTCGGCGCCGGCCTCGACCGCCGGGGCGAAGTGCGCGACGTCGCCGGCTCCCCCGCTGGCGATCACCGGCACGGCCACCTCGCGGCGCACCGCGCGGATGAGGTCGAGGTCGAAGCCGGCCAGGGTGCCGTCGGCGTCCATGGAGTTCAGCAGCACCTCGCCGACGCCGAGCTCCGCGGCCTGCACGACCCACTCGACGGCGTCGCGGCCGGTGCCGCGGCGGCCGCCGTGGGTGGTGATCTCGAAGCCGGAGTCGGTCACCGCGCCGTCCCGGCAGCGGCGGGCGTCCAGGGAGAGCACGAGCACCTGGTTGCCGAACCGGTCGGCGATCTCGCTGATCAGCTCCGGCCGGGCCACCGCCGCGGTGTTCACCGCGACCTTGTCCGCGCCGGCCCGCAGCAGCCGGTCGACGTCGTCGGCGGCGCGCACCCCGCCGCCCACGGTCAGCGGGATGAACACGCTCTCCGCGGTCCGGCGGACCACGTCGTAGGTGGTCTCCCGGTCCCCGGAGCTCGCGGTGATGTCGAGGAAGGTCAGCTCGTCGGCGCCCTCGGCGTCGTAGACGCGGGCCATCTCCACCGGGTCGCCGGCGTCGCGCAGGTCGACGAAGTTGACGCCCTTGACCACCCGGCCGGCGTCGACGTCCAGGCACGGGATGACCCGCACGGAGAGACTCACGCGGCCGGGTCCCGCACCGCGTCGGCCTCGATCTCCACCAGCAGCTCCGGGTCGATCAGCGCCGACACCTCGACCATCGTCGCCGCCGGCCGGATGTCGCCGAACACCTCGCCGTGGGCGCGGCCGACCTCCTCCCAGCGGCTGATGTCGGTGACGTACATGCGGGTGCGGACGACATCGGCGAGGGTGAAGCCGGCCCGCTCCAGCGCGCGCTCGACGATGGCCAGCGCCTCCCGCGTCTGGGCCGCGGCGTCCCCGGGGTGGGCGACGGCGCCGTCGACCATCGACGTCGTCCCGCTCACCCACGCCGTGTCGCCGCGGACGACGATCCGGCTGTAGCCGACGACCGGCTCCCAGGGGTTGGCCGAGCCGAGGTTGAGGACGGTCATGCCAGCTCCTCGGTGGTGCGCAGCGCCTCGGGCAGCGTGAACGCCCCGGCGTACAGCGCCTTGCCGACGATCGCGCCCTCGACCCCGATCGCCGTCAGGCCCGCCAGGGCCCGGATGTCGTCGAGCGAGCTCACCCCGCCCGAGGCGACCACCGGCCGCGGCGTGGCGGCGCAGACCTCGCGCAGCAGCTCCAGGTTCGGCCCGCGCAGGGTGCCGTCCTTGGTGATGTCGGTGAGCACGTAGCGGGCGCAGCCCTCGGCGTCCAGGCGGGCGAGGGTCTCGTAGAGCTCTCCGCCCTCGCGGGTCCAGCCGCGGGCGGCCAGCCGGGTGCCCCGCACGTCCAGGCCGACGGCGATGCGGTCGCCGTGCTCGGCGATGGCGCGGGCGCACCACTCGGGCGACTCCAGCGCCGCGGTGCCGAGGTTGACCCGGCGGCAGCCGGTGGCCAGCGCGGCGGCGAGGGACTCGTCGTCCCGGATGCCGCCGGACAGCTCCACGTCCACGTCGAGCTCGCCGACCACGCGGGCCAGCAGCTCCCGGTTGCTGCCCCGGCCGAACGCGGCGTCGAGGTCGACCAGGTGCACCCACTCGGCGCCGTCGCGCTGCCAGGTCAGGGCCGCCTCGAGCGGGTCGCCGTAGGAGGTCTCGCTGCCGGCCTCCCCCTGGACCAGGCGCACGGCCTGGCCCTCGGCGACGTCGACGGCGGGGAGCAGCTGCAGCTTCGGCACGGCCGACAGCCTAGAAGAAGGACCCTCCTGCCCCCCTTCCGCTCGCGAGCTCGCGGCGGGCCCCTGCAGGAGGGCCACTACATCTGGGTGACGCCGGCGTCGACCGCGAGCTCGTGCGCGGTGACGTACCGGCTCTCGTCGGAGGCGAGGAACAGGACGGCGTCGGCGATGTCCTCGGGCTGGGTGGTGTCCACCGGCAGCATGTTCATGAACATCGCGCCGAGCCGCTGGTCGGTGGCCATCGCCTCGCCGAGCACGGCCTGCATGTCGCCGGTGCCCATCGGCGTGGCCACGCCGGTCGGGTGCACGCTGTTCACCCGGATCGAGTGCCGGGCCAGCTCGGTGGCGAACGCCTTGGCCATGCCGCGGACGGCGAACTTGCTGGTCGTGTAGTGGACCATGAACGGCTGCACCTTCAGGCCCGCCGCCGAACTGGTGATCACGACGGAACCGCCGCCGCGCGCCACCAGGTGCGGGGCGCCGACCATCACGGTGTTCCAGACCCCGGTGACGTTGATGTCCATCGTGTCCTGGAACTGCTGCGGGGTCACCGCGTCCCACGCGGTCGGCGTGCAGATGCCGGCGTTGGCGACCACGACGTCCAGCCCGCCGAGGTCGGCCACCGCGGCGTCGACCTGGCTGCGCATGCCCTCGAGGTCGCGCACGTCGGCGTAGACCGGCACGATCCGCCGGTCCAGGGCCTCCACCTGGCGGACGGTCTCCTCCAGGTCCTCGCGGGTCGGCTGCTGGTAGCGGATGCCCGGCAGCGGCCCGCCGATGTCGAGCGCGACGACGTCCGCGCCCTCGCCGGCCAGGCGGACGGCGTGCGCCCGGCCCTGACCTCGGCCCGCTCCGGTGATGAACGCGACCTTGCCTGCGACACGTCCTGCCATGGGATGTCCTCCGTCTGTGAGTGGGGATGTCCCCGCAGTCTGGCCGCCGCCCCGCGGGCGGCGCCGTGCCGGTCCGGCCGGCGCCGGTGACAGGGTGGGGACCATGGAGCGCCGCCGTGGAGTTCGCTGACGTCGTCCGCCGCCGCCGCATGGTGCGCGACTACGACCCGGAGCGGCCGGTGCCGCCGGAGGTGCGCGAGCGGCTGCTGGCGCACGCGATCCGCGCCCCGTCGGCGGGCTTCAGCCAGGGCTGGGCGTTCCTGGTGCTGGAGAGCCCGGAGGAGCGGGCGGCCTTCTGGGCGGCGACGACCGGCCCCGGCACCCCCGACGGCTGGCTGACCCGGATGCGCCGCGCGCCGCTGCTGGTGGTGCCGTTCAGCAGCAAGGAGGCCTACCTGGCGCGCTACGCCGAGGCCGACAAGGGCTGGACCGACCGCGACGAGGCCCGCTGGCCGGTGCCCTACTGGGACGTCGACGCGGGGATGGCGAGCCTGCTCATGCTGCTGACCGCCGTCGACGAGGGGCTGGGCGCCTGCTTCTTCGGCGTCCCGGCCGACCGGGTGGACGCGCTGCGGCAGGCCTTCGGCGTGCCGGACACCCACCGGCCGGTCGGCGTCGTCTCGGTCGGCTACCCGGGGAGCGGGGACCGCCGCTCCCCCTCGCTGCGCCGCGGCCGCCGCGGCGTCGACGAGGTCGTGCACCGCGGCCGGTGGTGAGCGCGTCCTCGTCCGGCTCGCCCCAGCCCGTCATCGCGCGGGACGCCGCCGGCGCGGTGCTCCCGACCCTCCCCGCCGCCCTCACCCCAGCGGGGTCGTCGCGCCCACCACGACGAGGTCCGAGCTGTGCGAGCCGGCCGCGTCGACGCCCTCCGGGCGCGGCTCGAACCCCGGCAGCCCGTCGAGCCCGTCGCTGCCGTCGACCGTCCGCAGGGTGAGCTCACCGGCACCGGCACCGGTCACGACGAACGTCGCCTCCACCCCGTCGTCCGGCGGCCCGTGGAAGGTCACCCACAGCCCTCCCCCGCCCAGCGCGTCCGCGGGGACCTCCCGTCCCTCGACCTCCGCTGCCGTGACCTCGCCGCCGTCGGTGCCGAGGTCGACGACCAGCAGCCGGACGTCGCGCTGCGGCGTGACGCGGACGGTCACCGTCCGGCGGTCGCCGTCGACCCGGTCGGCGAGCGTCTCCACCGTCGCGGGCGGGAGGTCGGCGACCTCGGCGTCGCCGACCGGGACCTCCTCCCCGGCGAGGTACGGGTAGTCGTGCGGTAGCACCTGCGCGTCGCCCACGTACCGGGACGTGTAGGCGCCCGGGTCCTCCTCGGTGCTGGCCCACCACGCCTCGCCGGTGTCGGCCTCCATCGCGTAGACGAGCTGGCTGGGCACCGGGTGGTCGGCGTCGAAGCGGTCGACGGCCAGACCGGTGACGGTGGCGGCGACGGCGAGCACCACCGCGACGCCAGGTACCAGCGCGACCACCGCACGGCGGGATCCGGCGTCCCTCGACGGCGGGAGGACGGCCGCGAACGCCGGGAGCAGCGCCAGCGCGAGCATCGTCGCCACCGCCCCCGGAGCCGCTCCCCCGGCCAGCCCGAGCGCCGGGAAGAACAGCGCCACGGTCGGCGCGAGCACCACCACGGCCACCGCCCCGGCGACCAGCGCGGCCGCGAGCCGCACCGCCGGCGACGGGCGCAGCAGCGCACCGGTCCCGGCCAGGGCACCGGCCAGCGCCGGCCAGGCCGCGAGGTAGGAGCCCCCGGGGGCCGCGGCGGCCAGCACGAGGGCGAGCACCGCCAGCAGCGCGAGCGCCCCGGTGACCAGCGCCGTCGTCCCGACCCGGCGGCGCAGCAGCGCGAACCAGACGAGCACCACCGCGGCGACGAGCGCGACGGCGGCGAGCCGGTACCAGCCCGGCCGCCACGGGTCGAGCATCGAGCCGTAGTCCGGCCGCAGCGCGACCAGCAGCGCCCACAGCCCCTGCACGGCCAGCGGCGCGAGCACCAGCGGCACCACGGCCAGCAGCGCCCCGGCGGCCGTCCAGCGCAGCGGGGTGCCCCCGCGCCGCCGGGCGACCCAGGCCAGGGCGCCGACGGCGAGGGCCGCGGCGACGGCCACCGGCCAGACCAGCGCCCCGGGGTAGCGGGCCAGCCCGCCGAGGACCGGGAAGTAGGTGGCGTCGCCGCCGTCGGTGCCGGCGAGCGCGGCGAGGTCGGCGCCGCCGAGCTCGCGGGTCAGGGCGAGGGTGTTGTCGCCCAGCGCCTGCAGCGTGGCGCGGTCCAGCCGCTCGGGGGTGTCCTGCGGGGTGTGGTAGCCGGCCGCGCCGTCGATGTAGGCGGTGTTCATGCCGGTGAAGTCGCCGTCGGCGAGCAGGACGCTGAAGTCCGTGTCGTTGGGCAGCGCGCGGTAGACCTCGACGGCGAAGCTGCTGGCGACCGGGTGCGGGGCGGCGTCGGCGAACCGCGCGGCGAGGTCGCCGTTGCCCAGCGACGTCTCGAACATGATCGGCGGCCCGGTCGTGCCGCGGGCCTCGAGGTTGAGCACCACGCCGCCGTCCTCGGCGAGCCGGTCCTGCGACGCGAACGCCTCGGCACCGCAGAGGCAGGCCTCCTCGGCGTCGGTGATCACCACGACGACGTCGTTGCGCAGGGCCGGGCCCTCGCCCAGCGCGCGCACCGTCTCGAGCAGGGCCGCGACCCCGCCGGCGTCGTCGCTCGCGCCGGGGCCGGTCTCCACCGAGTCCGAGTGGGCCATGAGGAACAGGCGGCCGGTCGGGTCGGTGCCCGGCAGCACGGCGACGACGTTGCGGGCCGCGGCCATCTCGGCGACGCCGGGCCCGGACTGCCACGCGCCGACCGCCTCCTGCACCCGCGGCTCGAGGCCGAGGCCGGTGAGCGTCTCCACCAGGTCGTCGACGACCCGCTCGTGCGCGGCGCTGCCGGTGACGTGGACGTCGGCGGCGATCCGCTCGACGTGCGCGAACGCGCGGGTCGCGCTGAAGGACCCGGCCGGCGCGTCGGCGCCCGCCGGGTCGGGGGGCTGCAGGGCGAGCACGCTCCACGCCGTCAGCCCGGCGAGCAGCGCCAGCACCAGGACGCCGGCGAGGCGGGAGGCCGCCGCCCGGGCGGTCCCGGCCGGGCCGGGTTCGGCGCGCGTTGCGGGCACGGGTGCTCCTCCTGGGGGCCGGCGACGCCGGTCACCCTAGGTGCGGTCCGGCGGCCTCCCCGCCGGGACGCGCGTCAGAGCGTGTGGAGCCAGTTCGTCAGCAGCTGGGCGCCGGCGTCGCCGCTCTTCTCCGGGTGGAACTGGGTGGCCGACAGGGCGGCGTTCTCCACGCCCGCGACGAACCGGTCGCCGTGCTCGGCCCAGGTCACCTTAGGGGGCCGCAGCCGCGAGGTCGGGTCGTCCTGGCCGAGGGTGAAGTCGCGGACGCCGTAGGAGTGCACGAAGTAGAAGCGCTGGTCGGCCAGGCCGTCGAACAGGACCGAGTCCTCGGGCGCCTCGACGGTGTTCCAGCCCATGTGGGGCAGCACCGGCGCCTGCAGGGGCTCGACGACGCCGGGCCACTCGCCGCAGCCCTCGGCGTCGTGACCGTGCTCGACGCCCTTCTCGAACAGGATCTGCATGCCCACGCACACGCCCAGCACCGGCCGGCCACCGGCCAGCCGCCGCCCGATGACGCGCGGGCCGTCGACGGCGCGCAGCCCGTCCATGCACGCGGCGAAGGCACCGACGCCGGGGACCACGAGGCCGTCGGCGTCCTGCGCCGCCTGCTGGTCGGCGGTCACCGTGACGTCGGCACCGACGCGGGCCAGGGCCCGCTCGGCCGAGCGCAGGTTGCCCGACCCGTAGTCGAGGACGACGACCTTCTTCTTCACGCCTGCCACGGTACTGACCAGCGACGGGAGCGCCCCGGGGATTCCCGTCAGGCGTCGTACGGCAGCACGGTCAGCTCCGGCCAGACCGCCGACCACCGCGCCACCTTGGCCTCGTAGGCCTCTCGCGTGACGAGCCGCCGGTTGGGCCGGACGACCAGGCCGAAGACGTCGTCGAAGCCGAACGGCGCGTAGACGCGGGGCTCCCCGTCCTCGACGGTCACCCCCAGGCAGCAGCAGACGGCGGCGAAGTGGTCGATGGCGTCGGCGCAGTCGCGGAACGCCGGGGCCGGGACGCCGAAGCGGTCGGGGTACCAGAGGTGCACCCGCGCCTCGTTGCGGATCTGCACCGGCACCCCGACGCCGGTGAAGAGGCCGGCGCCGCGGCGGATGACGGCGTCCTCGGCCGCCCACGAGGTGTCGGGGTCGAAGTAGAAGAGGTCCGCGTCCTCGACGCCGGTGCCCGGCGGCCGGCCGGTTTGCTCGTTCCAGACGGTCTGGCACAGCAGCCCGGCGGTCAGCCACCATTCGGCGACACCCAGCGCCGGCGCGCGGTCCAGGACGGCGCGCACCACCGGGTCGGCGAGGACGACGTCGAGGAAGCGCGCCTCGCTCCCGGCGGCGGGGCTCACACCAGGCGGAGGATGCCCGACGCCGTCGCGAGGACGGCGGCGGCGAGCAGGACGCCCGCGAAGATCACCTGGGGTCCGGTCCGGCCCGCGGTGTCGGAGTCGGACTTCCAGATGCTCCAGGCGCCGCCGAGGAGGAAGCCGCCGAGGACGAGCAGCAGGATCCCGAAGTCCACCCGCCTACAGAGCACCCTTGGTGGAGGGCACGCCGGTGATCCGCGGGTCGAGCGCGACCGCGGTGCGCAGCGCCCGGGCCAGCGCCTTGAACTGGCCCTCGACGATGTGGTGGGCGTCGCGGCTGGCGTAGAGCACCCGCACGTGCAGGGTGATCCGCGCGTTGAACGCGAAGGTCTCCAGCACGTGCTTGGTGAGCGACGTCGGGTAGTCCGGGCCGATCATCGGCGTCATGTTCTCGGGCTCGGCGTGCACGAAGTACGGCCGGCCGGAGAGGTCGACCGCCGCCTGCACGAGCACCTCGTCCATCGGGATCGTGGCGTCGCCGTAGCGGGTGATGCCCTTCTTGTCGCCCAGCGCCTCGGCGAAGGCCTGGCCGAGGGCGATGGCGACGTCCTCCACCGTGTGGTGGGCGTCGATGTGCAGGTCGCCGTCGGCCTGCACGGTGAGGTCGATGCCGCTGTGCTTGCTCAGGGCGGTGAGCATGTGGTCGTAGAAGCCGACGCCGGTGCTGATCGAGCTCGAGCCGGTGCCGTCGAGGTCGACCTCGACCACCAGCTTGGTCTCGCTGGTGGCGCGCTCCACCCGTGCGGTGCGGTTCATGGGTCTCAGTCTCCCAGGCGGTGGGCGGGAGCCACCTCACCCAGGGCGGTGAGGAAGGCCTCGGTCTCGGCGGGGGTGCCGGCGGTGACGCGCAGCCAGCCGGGGATGCCGACGTCGCGGACGAGGACGTCGGCGTCCAGCAGCGCCTGCCAGGCGGCGTGCGCGTCGACGAAGCGGCCGAACAGCACGAAGTTGGCGTCGCTCGGGACGCTGGTCAGCCGGAGGCCCGGCAGCGCGGCGACGATCCGGTCGCGCTCGGCCTTGACGGCGTCGACGGTGGCCAGCAGGGCGTCGGTGTGCGCCAGCGCGGCCCGGGCGGCGGCCTGGGTCAGCGCCGACAGGTGGTAGGGCAGGCGGACCAGCTGCAGCGCGTCGACGACGGCGCGGTCGGCGGCCAGGTAGCCCAGCCGCAGCCCGGCCATGCCGAAGGCCTTGCTCATCGTGCGGCTGACGACCAGCCGCGGGCGGCCGGGCAGCAGGCTCAGCGCCGACGGCGTCCCGGCGCGGGCGAACTCGGCGTAGGCCTCGTCCACGACGAGCACCCCGGTCGTGGCCTCGTAGAGCGCCTCGATCGTGGCGAGATCGACCGCGGTGCCGGTGGGGTTGTTCGGGCTGGTCACGAAGACGACGTCCGGGCGCAGCCCGCGGACCTGGGCGACCGCGGCGGCGGCGTCGATGGTGAAGTCGGCGCGGCGGTGCCCGTCGGCCCAGGCGGTGCCGGTGCCCGCGGCGATGATCGGGTGCATCGAGTAGGACGGCGTGAAGCCCAGCGCCGTGCGGCCCGCCCCGCCGAAGGCCTGCAGGACCTGCTGCAGCACCTCGTTGGAGCCGTTGGCCGCCCACACCTGGTCGGGCCCGATCGGTTCGCCGGCGGTCCGCGTCAGGTAGGTCGCGAGGTCGGCGCGCAGCGCGACGGCGTCCCGGTCGGGGTACCGGTTGAGCTCCACCGACGCCTCGGCCAGGGCCACGCCGAGGTCGGCCAGCAGCCGCGGCGGCAGCGGGTACGGGTTCTCGTTGGTGTTGAGCCGGTGGGTGACCTGCAGCTGCGGCGCGCCGTACGGGCTCTTCCCGCGCAGCTCGGGGCGCAGCGGCAGGTCGTCGAGGCTCGTGCCGTCCCGGGTGCCGGCGGTCATGCGCGCTGGCGGGCCCGCACCGCCGCCGCGTGCGCCGGCAGGTCCTCGGCGCCGGCGAGGGCGTCGATGTGCCCGGCGACCTCGGCCAGCGCCTGCTCGTCGTACTCGACGACGTGGATGCCCCGCAGGAACGTCTGCACCGACAGGCCGCTGGAGTGCCGCGCGCACCCGCCCGTGGGCAGCACGTGGTTGGACCCGGCGCAGTAGTCGCCCAGGCTGACCGGCGACCAGGCGCCCACGAAGATGGCCCCGGCGTTGCGCACGCGCAAGGCGACCTCGCGGGCGTCGCGGGTCTGGATCTCCAGGTGCTCGGCGGCGTAGGCGTCGACCACGCGCAGCCCGGCCTCGACGTCGTCCACGAGCACGATGCCCGACTGGGCGCCGTCCAGCGCCGTGGTGATCCGGTCGGAGTGCTTGGTGGCCGCGACCTGGCCGGGGACCAGGCCGAGGACGGCGTCGGCGAGCTCCTCGCTGTCGGTGACAAGGACGGCGCCGGCCAGCGGGTCGTGCTCGGCCTGGCTGATCAGGTCGGCGGCCACGTGCACCGGGTCGGCGGTGTCGTCGGCGAGGATCGCCACCTCGGTGGGGCCGGCCTCGGAGTCGATGCCGATGAGCCCGCGCAGCAGCCGCTTGGCGGCGGTCACGTAGACGTTGCCCGGGCCGGTGACCATGTCGACCGGCTCGCAGGACCCGGCGCCGTAGCCGAACACGGCGATCGCCTGGGCGCCGCCGACGGCGTAGACCTCGCTCACGCCCAGCAGCGCGCAGGCGGCCAGCACGCCGGGGTCGGGCAGCCCGCCGTTGTCACGCTGCGGCGGGGAGGCGACGGCGATGGACTCCACGCCGGCGATCTGCGCGGGGACGACGTTCATGACGACGCTGGACAGCAGCGGCGCCAGCCCGCCCGGCACGTACAGGCCCACCCGGCGGACGGGCACCCACCGCTCGGTGACCGTGCCGCCGCGGACCACCTGGGTGGCGACGTCGGTGCGCGCCTGGTCGGCGTGCACCCGCTGGACCCGGGCGATCGCCTCCTCCAGCGCGGCGCGGACCGCCGGGTCGATCGTGGCCAGAGCGTCGTCGATGGCCTGCTGCGGCACCGCGAAGTCCTCGAGGTCCACGCCGTCGAGCCGGGCGGTGATCTCCCGGACGGCCTGGGCGCCGCGCACCCGGACGTCCTCGCAGAGCGGGCGCACCGTGGTCAGCACCGAGTCGATGTCGGTGGCGGCGCGGGGCAGCAGAGCGGAGAGCTCGCGCACCCCGGGCAGCGCGGATCCGCGCAGGTCGATGCGGCTGAGCACGGGGATGCCTCCGGGGCGAGGAGCGAGGGGACGGCGACATCCCAGGGTAGTCGCCGCCCCGTGCGGCCTCCCCCGCGTTCCCCGGCACCCCCGCATCGCCCACCTCCGGGTGCGCTGAGCGGGGGCCCTAGGCTCGCCGCGTGGGTCAGGTCATCCCGCTCTTCCCCCTGGGGACGCCCCTGTTCCCGGGCGTCGTCCTGCCCCTGCGCGTCTTCGAGCCCCGCTACCGCCGGCTGATGCGCGACCTGCTGGTGCAGCGGGCCGAGGAGCGGATTCCCGGCTTCTTCGGCGTGGTCGCCATCCGGCAGGGCTGGGAGGTCGAGCAGGTGGCCCCCGCCGAGGCCCTCTACGACATCGGCTGCACCGCGCGGCTGCAGTCGGTGCGGCCGCTGTCCGACGGCGGCTTCCACATCGTGACCGTGGGCGGTGACCGCTTCCGGCTGCTCGACGTCCTGGTCTCCGACGACCCGCCCTACCTGCGCGCCGAGGTGGAGTGGCTGGCCGACGAGGAGGCCGCGGAGGAGGCCGCCGGGGACGCCGACGGCCTCGTGGGGCTGCCCGGCGAGGTGCCGCTGGGGCCGCCGGACGAGGCCGCCGCGGCCGGCCTGGACGAGCTGGTCAGCTCGGTGGCCCGGGGCTCGATGGACGTGCTGGTGCACAACGTCGGCGACCTGTTCGCCCGCTACGTCGCCGCGGTCGGCGCGCTGCGCGGCGGCGACGGCGAGGACGTCGAGTCGATGGGCGCCACCGACGAGGAGAGCGCGGCGCTCATGGAGGCCGTCGGCGACGACCCGCGGGCGCTGTCCTACCTCGTCGCGTCGGCGGCGCTGCTCACCCCGGAGGACCGGCAGGCGCTGCTCGCGGAGTCGGCGACCCGGCGCCGGCTGGCGACCGAGTCGCGGCTGCTGCGCCGGGAGCTGACGCTGCTGGAGAGCATCGGCGCGGTCCCCGCGCCGTTGCAGCGCTTCGCCGGGCCCCGCAGCGTCAACTAGCGGGAGCCCGCGGCGTCGACCAGCGGGAGCCCCGCAGCGTCGACCAGCGGGAGTCCGCGGCGTCGACCAGCGGGAGTCCTGCGGCGTCCTCGCCCTCGCCCGCTCGACGCGGGCCGGGGCGTCAGCCGGTCGGACCGCCGAGGGGGCCGGAGGCGCCGTCGGACCGGCGGGTGCCGGCGCCCGGGGTGCGCCCGAGGTCCTCACCGGAGGCGAGCAGGGTTGCCACGACGTACACCAGGACCGCGACGAACGGCGCCACCGTGAGAGCCGGGAGCGACGCCAGCTCCAGCCGCGTGGTCACCGTGGCGCCGACGTCGGCGAGGTCGGCCTGCGTCGGCCCACCGCCGAGCAGCTCGCCCAGCTGCCACGCCAGCACCCCGGCCAGGCCGGTGCCCACGGCCAGGCCCAGCAGGACCGACACCCCGCGCCGGCCGCGCAGGAACCACCCGGCGAGCCCGGCGACCAGGCCGAGGCCGGCCAGCACGAGCACGAACACGCTGTCGTCGGCGGCGAACAGTTCCGGCGAGGTGTCGCCGAGCGGCTCCACGCCGTCGGTGAGCACCCGGTAGTCCTCCCGGGGCGCCAGCAGCCACCACAGGAGGCCGGCCGGGATGCCGGCCAGCGCCAGCCCGGCGGCCAGCCGCAGGGCGGGCAGCAGGTCGGCACGCAGCTCCGCGGCCCCGCCCCACCGTCCCGCCGCGGCCCAGGCCCGGCGGGCCGCGCGGCGGTCGACCGGTACCCCGGTCGACCCGTCGGCGGGCGGCTGGGCCGGGTACCCGGGTGCGTCCTCGGCGGCCCGGACCGGGCCGGCGGTGTCACTCACGCCCCCAGTGAACCCTGTCCCCCGGTCGGCCTCGTCCAGGGGCTCGTCCCGAGCGTGCGGGGGATGCGGAGGACGAGGCACGCCGTCAGAGCAGGGCCACGCTGGTCGGCCCGAGCAGCGCCTTGATGTCGCCCATCAGCGCGGTGCTCGGCCGCACACGCAGCCCCTGGTCCAGCCGCAGCACCGTCTCCCGGCCGCCGTTGATCAGCTTCAGCTGCACCTCGGTGGTGCCCGGGTGGCTGCCGAGCACCTCGCGCAGCCGCTCCACCACCGGTGGCGTGCACCGGGCCGCGGCCATCGAGACGAGCACCGGACCGCGCGGGCCCTCGGTGAGCTCCGGGATGGTCACCTCGGCGCCGAACAGCGACGGCTGGTCGTCGCGCCGGCTGATCCGGCCCTTGACCACGATGATCTGGTCGCGGACGACCTTCTCCGAGACCTCCGCCCAGGTCTTGGGGAAGAACAGCACCTCGATGCCGGACTCGAGGTCCTCCACCGTGGCGATCGCCCACGGCGCGCCCTGCTTGTTGGTGCGGGGCGAGACCGCGGTGAGGATGCCGGCGATCGTGACGTTGGCGCCGTCCTCCACGCCCCCGGCGTTGATCTCCGCGATCGGGGTGTCGGCGTGCGAGGTGAGCACGTGCTCGACACCGTGCAGCGGGTGGTCGGAGACGTAGAGGCCGAGCATGTCGCGCTCGAACATCAGCCGCTCGCTCTTGGACCAGTCCGCGGTGGGGATGGTGATGTCCAGGGCGCCGGCGAAGGGGTCGTCGGCGCCGCCGTCCTCGCCGAAGCTGCCGAACAGGTCGAACTGCCCCTCGGCCTCCTTGCGCTTGAGGCCCATGGCCGAGTCCACGGCCTGCGCGTGGACGGCGACGATGCCCTGCCGCGAGTGGCCCAGCGAGTCGAAGGCGCCGGCCTTGGCCAGGGACTCGATGACCTTCTTGTTGCAGGCCACCGTGTCGATCTTCTTCATGAAGTCGGCGAAGTCCTTGAAGGCGCCCTTCTCCTCGCGGGCCCGCACGATCGAGTCCACGACGTTGTGGCCGACGTTGCGCACCGAGGCCAGACCGAAGCGGATGTCGGTCCCGACGGCCGTGAAGTCCCACGACGACTCGTTGACGTCCGGCGGGAGCACCTTGATGCCCATCCGGCGGCACTCGGCCAGGTAGATCGGCCGGCGGTCCTTGTCGTCCTGGACGCTGGTGAGCAGCCCCGCCATGTACTCGGCCGGGTAGTTCGCCTTGAGGTAGGCGGTCCAGTAGGAGACCAGGCCGTAGGCCGCCGAGTGCGCCTTGTTGAACGCGTAGTCGGCGAACGGGACGAGGATGTCCCACAGCGTCTTGACCGCCGCGGCGGAGAAGCCGTTGGCCTTCATGCCGGCCTCGAAGCCGACGTACTCGGCGTCCAGGACCGACTTCTTCTTCTTGCCCATCGCGCGGCGCAGCAGGTCGGCCTTGCCGAGGGAGTACCCGGCGACCTTCTGCGCGATCGCCATGACCTGCTCCTGGTAGACGATCAGGCCGTAGGTCTGGCCGAGGATCTCCTCCAGCGGCTCGGCCAGCTCCGGGTGGATCGGCGTGATCTCCTGCTGGCCGTTCTTGCGCAGCGCGTAGTTCGTGTGCGAGTTCGCGCCCATCGGACCGGGCCGGTAGAGCGCACCGACGGCGGAGATGTCCTCGAAGTTGTCCGGCCGCATGAGGCGCAGCAGCGAGCGCATCGGACCGCCGTCGAACTGGAAGACGCCGAGGGTGTCGCCGCGGGACAGCAGCGCGTAGGTGGCCGGGTCGGTGAGGTCCTTGCTGACCTCGTCGAGGTCGACCGGCTCCTTGCCGTTCAGCACGATGTTGCGCAGCGCGTCGTCGATGACCGTGAGGTTGCGCAGGCCCAGGAAGTCCATCTTGAGCAGGCCGAGAGTCTCGCAGGTCGGGTAGTCGAACTGCGTGATCATCGCGCCATCGGCCTCCCGGCGCATGAGCGGGATGCTGTCGATCAGCGGGTACCGGCCGATGATCACGCCGGCTGCGTGCACGCCCCACTGGCGCTTCAGGCCCTCGAGCTTGCGGGCCTGGTCCACGACCTCGGCCGCGCCGGGGTCGGACTCGTAGCGGGCGCGGAACTCCGCGGCCTCCTTGTAGCGCTCGTGCTTGGGGTCGAAGACGCCCGACAGCGGGATGCCCTTGCCCATCACGTCCGGCGGCATGAGCTTGGTCAGCTCGTCGCCCACCGAGAAGGGCCGGTCGAGCACGCGGGCGGCGTCCTTGATGGCGGCCTTCGCCTTGATGGTGCCGTAGGTGACGATCTGGCTGACCCGCTCCTCGCCGTACTTCTGCGAGACGTACTGGATGACCTCGCCGCGGCGGCGGTCGTCGAAGTCGATGTCGACGTCGGGCATGGAGACGCGCTCGGGGTTGAGGAAGCGCTCGAAGATCAGCCCGTGCGCCAGCGGGTCCAGGTCGGTGATGCCCATGGCGTAGGCAGCCAGCGAACCGGCGGCCGAGCCACGGCCCGGACCGACGCGGATGCCGTTGTCCTTGGCCCAGTTGATGAAGTCGGCGACCACGAGGAAGTACCCCGGGAAGCCCATCTGGCAGATGATCCCGGTCTCGTAGTCGGCCTGCTTGCGCACGTGGTCGGGGATGCCGGTGGGGTACCGCTTGTGCAGCCCGCGCTCGACCTCCTTGATGAACCAGGAGGTCTCGTCCTCCCCCTCCGGCAGCGGGAAGCGGGGCATGAGGTCCGCACCCTCGGTGAACTCCACCTCGCACTGCTCCGCCACCAGCAGGGTGTTGTCGCACGCCTCGGGCATCTCGGCGAACAGCGAACGCATCTCCGCTGGGCTCTTCAGGTAGTAGCCGTCACCGTTGAACCGGAAGCGGTTGGTCTCGTTCAGCCGCGACCCGGTCTGGATGCACAGCAGCGCGTCGTGGGCCTGTGCGTCCTCCTTGTGCGTGTAGTGCAGGTCGTTGGTGCCCAGCAGCGGGATGCCGAGGTCCTTGGCGATCGCCAGCAGCGCCGGCTTCGTCTGCTTCTCGATCGACAGGCCGTGGTCCATGACCTCGGCGTAGAAGTTGTCCTTCCCGAAGATGTCCTGGAAGTCGGCCGCGGCCGCCCGCGCCTTGTCCTCCTTGCCGGCGCGCAGCCACATGTTGACCTCACCCGACGGGCAGCCCGTGGTGGCGATGAGGCCCTTCCCGTAGCGCTCCAGCAGGTCGCGGTCGAAGCGCGGCTTGCGGTACTGGCCCTCGAGGCTGGCCAACGAAGAGAGGCGGAACAGGTTGTGCATGCCCTCGGTGGTGCGGGCCAGCAGCGTCATGTGCGTGTAGGCGGCCTTGCCCCGGTTGTTACCGCCGTCGCCCTCCTCGTCGAGGAGCTTGTCGCCGAAGTCGAACGGCGCCCGGTCGAAGCGCGAGCCGGGCGTGTAGTAGCCCTCCATGCCGATGATCGGCTTCACGCCCGCCGCGTTCGCCTGCTTGTAGAAGTCATAAGCGCCGAACACGTTGCCGTGGTCGGTCATCGCCAGCGCCGGCATGCCGTGGCCGGCGGCGGCCTTGGTGACCTCGGGCAGCTTCGCCGCGCCGTCCAGCATCGAGTACTCGGTGTGGACGTGCAGGTGGACGAAGGAGTCGGACGGGCTGCTCACGGTGCGGTCGTGCTCCTCGGTGGTCGTGCGTGCCCGGCCGTCGGCGTGCCGGCGGGCGACCGGCGGGGAAGACCGGCGGGTGCGGGGTTCTCGGTCAGGCCGGCCCCCAGCGGCGCCCAGGGGCCGACCCCGATCCTCGCACTGCGAGGTGTCTACGCCGAGGGTCTGACGGAACGTGTCCCGCGCGTCCCCGGGGTCCGCTCCGTCACATCCCCGGCGGGGCGCCGTCGTCCAGGCGGCGGCGCATCGTGACGTGCCGGATCCCCGCCTCCTCGTACTCCTCCCCCACCGGCGCGTAGCCGGCCCGCTCCCAGAACCCGCGCGCGCCGACCTGGGCGTGCAGCTCCACCTCGGTGAGCCCGCGCCGCACCGCCTCCCGGTGCAGCACCGCGAGGACGGCGGTCCCGTGCCCGGCACCGCGGGCGGCGGCGTCGACCGCCATCCGGCCGATGACGCCGCGGCCCCCGCGCTCGAACAGCCGGCCCGTGGCGACGACGCGGCCGGCGTCGTCCCGGCTGACCGCGTGCACCGCGACCGCGTCCAGGTCGTCCTGCTCGATCTCGGGCGGCACGCCCTGCTCCTCGACGAACACCCGGGTGCGCACCGCCGTCAGGGCGGCCCGGTCCTCGGGCCCGGCCACCCCGGCCCGCCCGCTCACCGCACCCCCGCCGACGGGAGGGCCCGGTCGGGCACCGCGAGGAAGCGCAGGTCGATCAGCGCGTGCAGCAGCACCGGCAGCAGCAGCGAGCGGGTGTCCAGGTACAGCACGGCCATGACCGCGCCCAGCACGCCGGTGACCACGACGCCGCCGACGCCCTGGTAGACGTGGGCCAGGCCGAAGGCGACCGCGGCCGCGGCGACCAGCGCCCACCCAGGCAGGCCGGTGGTGACCGCCGACAGCACCGCGAGGAAGAACCCGCGGTAGAGCCACTCCTCGCAGATGCCGGCGGTCAGGCCGACCGCCGTGAACAGCCGCCGCTCCGCGGGCGTGCGCGGGAGGACGGCGAGCGTGGCGTGCCCCGGGAGCTCGGCGTGCCGGCCCTCGCCCTCGGCGCGCACGGGCAGCTGCGCGAGCGCACCTCCGCGCAGGGCGCGGGTCGAGGCGACGACGAGGACGACCACGAGCAGGGCCAGCCCCCCGGCCACGGGACCGGGCCAGCCGTCGGGCCAGCGCAGCCCGACCGCCGCGGCGTCCACCCCGGGCGCGGACAGCCAGATGACCAGCGCCAGCAGCGCCAGTCCCCACTCCAGGACCAGCAGCCGCGCGTAGAACGAGCGCCGGGCACCGGCGTCGGTGCGCAACCGCCCCTCGAAGCGGCGGTGCAGCACAGCGCCCACGACGGGCTCGCCGACGACGAGGTAGACGCCGACGACGACGGCCGACAGCGCCGCCGGACCGTAGTCGGCGAGCGACGTCGGCAGCGCGTCCACGCCGCGCTACCCCTCGGCCCGCAGGATGGCCAGTGCCCCCGCCAGGTCGGCCGGGTACTCGCTGGTGAACTCGACCCAGCCGCCGTCGGCGGGGTGCTCGAAGCCCAGGCGCACGGCGTGCAGCCACTGCCGCGACACCCCGAGCCGGGCCGCCAGCGTGGGGTCGGCCCCGTAGAGGGGGTCACCGACGCAGGGATGGCGCATCGCGGAGAAGTGCACGCGGATCTGGTGCGTGCGGCCGGTCTCCAGGTGGACGTCGACCAGGCTCGCGGCCCGGAAGGCCTCGACGACCTCGTAGTGGGTCACCGAGGGCCGGCCGCCGCTGACGACGGCGAACTTCCAGTCGTGCCTGGGGTGCCGGTCGATCGGGGCGTCGATGGTGCCCTTCGTCGGGTCGGGGTGGCCCTGCACGAGGGCGTGGTAGCCCTTGTCGACCGTCCGCTCCTTGAAGGCGGCCTTGAGCGCGGTGTAGGCCCGCTCGCTCTTGGCCACGACCATGAGGCCGGTGGTGGCGGCGTCCAGGCGGTGCACCACGCCCTGGCGCTCGGCGGCTCCGGAGGTCGAGATCCGGTACCCGGCCGCCGCCAGGCCGCCGATCACCGTCGGCCCGTCCCAGCCGGGGCTCGGGTGCGCCGCGACCCCGACGGGCTTGTCGACCACCACGAGGTCGTCGTCGTCGTGCACGACCGTCATGCCGGTGACCGGCTTCGGCGCGGCGGGCTCGCCCGGGGGCGGGGGCAGCTCGACCTCCAGCCAGCTGCCGCCGGTGAGCCGGTCGCCCTTGTCGCGCACCCGGCCGTCGACGACCACGGCGCCGGCGTCGGCGAGCTCGGCGGCGGCGGTCCGGGTCAGGCCGAACAGCCGGCTGAGCGCGGAGTCGACCCGCTGGCCCTCCAGCCCGTCGGGCACCGGCAGCGCGCGGTGCAGGCCAGAGGTCACGTGTCTCCTCGCTGCGCTCGTCGGCACGTGCCCATGGGTGCCCTGTCCCCGCGTGCCCTCGCAAGCTCGGTCACGGCACCATTGTGACCGGCGGTGCCGACGGCCGGACGCACCGCCGCCGCCGGCTCAGCCGCGGTCGGCGCCCGGGCCGTCCGGCTCGTCGTCCGCCCGGGACGAGGCGTCGCCGCTGCGCGCCTCGTCCCCGCTGCGCGCCTCGTCCCCGCTGCGCGCCTCGTCCCCGCTGCGCGAGCCGTCGAACTCGATGCCGCGCAGGGCCAGCACCGCCCCCAGCACGCCGCCGCAGGTGATCGCCGAGTCGGCGATGTTGAAGATCGGGAAGAACTCGCCCCCCGGGGCGAACACCGAGATGAAGTCGACGACGCCGCCGCGCAGGAAGCCGGGGTCCCGGAACACCCGGTCCACCAGGTTGCCGACCGCGCCACCGAGGACCAGGCCCAGGGCGACGGCCCAGCCCAGCGAGAACAGCCGGCGGGCGGCCCGGACGATGACCACGGCCACCGCGACGGCGATCAGCGTGAAGACGACGGTGAAGCCCTCGGCGAAGGAGAAGGCGGCCCCGGTGTTGCGGGCGTGGGTCAGGTGCAGCGCCCCGCCCAGCAGCCGGACGTCCTCGCCGCGGTCGAGGGTGGCGACCACGAGCAGCTTGGTGGCGAGGTCGAGCGCCAGGACGCCGCCGGCGACGGTCAGCAGCAGCCGGGTCAGCGGACGGGCGGCCGGCGAGGCCGCCGCGGTCTCGCGTCGGCCGTCCCCGGGCTCGTCGTCGCGGGCGTCCTCGGGCTCAGCGGACAGCACGCGCTCCAGGGGCTCGGGGTCTGGCCGGGCGGCCGGACGGCGGGTCGACGATATCCCCGGGGCGGCGGAGCCCCCCGCCGGTGCGCGCCGTGTCACCCGGGTCGGGTGATCCATGTCATGCCGGGTACGACACATCTCACACCGTCGAGGGGGCGTGCCCCGGCCAGGAAAGGCCGATGGTCGGTGTTGGACCATTCAGTTGGCTCTCGTACCCCGGCCAGGAAGGCACCAGGTGTCCACCGAGTTCGCCCCCGCGACCGACCCCGACGTAGTCCTCGTCGGAGGCGGCATCATGAGCGCGACCCTCGCGTCGCTGCTCGGCATCGTCGCTCCCGACTGGAGCATCGCGGTGTTCGAGTCCGGGTCCGCCGTGGCCGGGGAGAGCTCGGACGCGTGGAACAACGCCGGCACCGGTCACGCCGCCCTGTGCGAGCTCAACTACGCCCCCGCGGGCCCCGACGGCCGGGTCGACCCCGCCAAGGCGATCACGATCAACGAGCAGTTCCAGCTCTCGCGGCAGTTCTGGTCGCACCTCGTGCGCAACGGGCTGACCGGCTCCCCCAAGGAGTTCATCACCCCGGTCCCGCACATCAGCTTCGTGACCGGCGAGGGCGGCCGGACCTACATGGCCAACCGGTACGCGGCCCTGGCCTCGCACCCGCTGTTCGAGGGCATGGAGTACACCGACGACCCGGCCACGTTCGCCGAGTGGGTGCCGCTGATGATGGCCGGCCGCGACCCCGCCGAGGTCGTCGCCGCCACCCGCGCGGCCGCCGGCACCGACGTCAACTTCGGCGCCCTGACCCGGCTGCAGTTCGCCGACGCGGAGACCCGCGGCGTGCACGTGCACGTCGGGCAGCGGGTGTCCGACCTCGAGCGCACCGACGACGGCCGCTGGAAGGTCACCGTCAAGGACGTCGGGAGCGGCGAGCACCGCACCGTGCGCGCCCGCTTCGTCTTCGTCGGCGCCGGCGGTGGCGCCCTGCCGCTGCTGCAGAAGGCCGCGATCCCCGAGATCCGCGGCTTCGGCGGCTTCCCGGTCAGCGGCGAGTTCCTGCGCACCCGCTCCCCCGAGCTGGTCTCCCGCCACCAGGCCAAGGTGTACGGCCAGGCCGCCGTCGGCGCGCCGCCGATGTCGGTGCCGCACCTGGACCTGCGGCTGGTCGACGGCGAGTACTCGCTGCTGTTCGGCCCCTACGCCGGCTGGTCGCCCAAGTTCCTCAAGGCCGGGTCGATGTTCGACCTGCCGCTGTCGGTCAAGCCGAACAACCTCGGCTCGATGCTGGGCGTGGCCCGCACCGAGCTGGCGCTGACCAAGTACCTGATCGGCGAGCTGATGCAGTCCCGCGCCGCCCGGCACCGCACGCTGCAGGGCTTCGTGCCCCTGGCCGAGCAGGGCGACTGGGACGTCATCACCGCCGGGCAGCGGGTGCAGGTGATCAAGCGGGACCCGAGCAGCGGCAAGGGCGTCCTGCAGTTCGGCACCGAGCTCATCACCGGCGCCGACGGCTCGATCGCCGGCCTGCTGGGTGCCTCCCCCGGCGCGTCGACGGCCGTGGCGGCGATGCTCACGCTGATGGAGCGCTGCTTCCCGCAGCACATCGACTCCTGGCGCCCGGCGCTGCAGGAGGCCATCCCCTCCTACGGCCGCAGCCTGGCCACCGACCACGTGCTGCTCGCCGAGGTCCGCGGCGAGACGACGAAGACCCTCGAGCTCGTCGGCTAGGAGGTCGCGGTCGGCCCCCTCCAGGGGCCCGCGGCGCGCGGAGCGTGTCGTGGGGAGGAGGGGGTCCTTTCTCTAGTCGGCCTCGGTGGGGCTGCCGGTCTCGCCGCGCCAGTTGGCCAGCCGGCCGGCGCGGCTGACGGCGCGCAGCCGGCGCTCGGCCTCGGGCCGGGAGCGGCGGGCGGCCACGAGCAGCGCCTGGTCCCCGCGCATCAGCCGGGTGGTGGCGTCGGGCACGAACGACCGCCCCTCGCGGACGATGAGCACCACGGCGGCGTCCTCGGGCAGGCGCAGCTCGGGCAGGTAGACGCCGTGCAGCCGGGAGCCCGCGGGCACGGTCATCTGCATCAGCTCGGCGTCCAGCTCCTCCAGCGGCGCGGCCTCCACCTGCACCTCGCGTGGGGTGACCGGGCTGGCGATGCCAAGCCGGCGGGCGACCCAGGGCAGCGACCTGCCCTGCACGAGCGTGAAGACGACGACGAGCACGAACACCGTGTCGAAGACCGTGGTCGCGTCGGGGACGCCGGCGGCGACGGGGAACGTCGCGAGCACGATGGGGACGGCGCCGCGCAGCCCGGCCCAGGAGACGAACGCCATCTGCGGCCACGGCATGCGGAACGGCGCGAGGCTGGCCAGCACCGACAGCGGCCGGGCGACCAGCAGCAGCACACCCCCGATGAGCAGGGCCGGGCCGAGGGCGTCCAGCAGCCGGCCGGGCGAGGCCAGCAGCCCCAGCAGCACGAACAGCCCGATCTGGGCCAGCGACGCCATGCCCTCGGCGAAGCCGACGCTCGCCGAGCGGTGCGGCAGCGGCGCGTTGCCCAGCACCAGCCCGCACAGGTAGACCGCGACGAAGCCCGACGCGTGCACCAGGTCGGCCGAGGCGAACGCGAGGACGCACAGGGCGAGGGTCGCCAGCGGGTAGAAGCCGGCCAGCGGCAGCGCCGAGCGGCGCAGCAGCCACGCCCCTCCGGCGCCCAGCGCGACGCCGATGAGCGCCCCGCCGACCAGCTCGGCGACCACCTCCAGCAGGGTCAGCCACCACACGACGGCCTCGCCGCCGGTGAGCCGCTCGGCCAGGACGATGACCAGGAGGATGACCGGCGCGTCGTTCAGGCCGCTCTCCACCTCCAGCGCGGCGACCATCCGGCGCGGCAGCGGCAGCCGGCGCAACGTGGCGAAGACGGCGGCGGCGTCGGTGGAGCTCACGACGGCGCCCAGCAGCAGCGCGAAGGGCCAGTCCAGACCGAGCAGCGCGACGCCGATCGCGGCGACGACCGCCACGCTGACCGCGACGCCCACCGTGGACAGCGCGATCCCCGGCCCGACCGCCCGGCGCACGTCGGCCCACCGGGTGGTCAGCCCGCCCTCCGCGAGGATGACCACCAGCGCCGCGACCCCGAGGGTCTGGGTGAGCTCGACGTCCTCGAACTGCACGCCGAGGCCGCTCTCCCCGAGGGCCACCCCGAAGGCCAGGTACAGCAGCAGGCTCGGCAGCCCCAGGCGGTCGGCCAGCCGCAGGGCGACCGCGGCGACCAGGACGACGAGCGCGCCGATCGCCAGGGCGACGGTGACCTCCTCGTTCACCGCGGGGCCCCCGTCACGGGGGCAGTCTCCCGCACGCACGTGTCGTGCCGGTTCCACCGGCCCACCCACCGTGCGGATCGCGCTCGACGCCTCGGGGACAATGGAGGCGTGAGCTCTCCCGGCCCGTTCCGCGCAACGCCCTCCGGCCCGTTCCGGGCGATGCCCCCGCAGGTCGACCTGCCCGCCCTCGAGCACGACGTGCTGCGCCGCTGGGAGGAGGCGGGGGTCTTCGCCCGCACGCTGGAGGCCTCGGCGGGCCGGCCGCAGTGGAACTTCTACGAGGGCCCGCCCACCGCCAACGGCCGGCCGGGCACCCACCACATCGAGGCGCGGGCGTTCAAGGACGTCTTCCCCCGGTTCAAGACGATGCAGGGCTGGCACGTGCCCCGCCGCGCGGGCTGGGACTGCCACGGCCTGCCCGTGGAGATCGCCGTCGAGCAGGAGCTGGGCTTCGCCGGGAAGCCCGACATCGAGCGCTACGGCATCGCCGAGTTCAACGCCCGGTGCCGGGAGTCGGTGCTGCGCCACGTCGACTCGTTCTCCGAGCTCACCCGCCGGATGGGCTACTGGGTCGACATGTCCACCGCCTACTGGACGATGGACCCGCACTACGTCGAGAGCGTCTGGTGGTCGCTCAAGCAGATCCACGACAAGGGCCTGCTCGTCGAGGACCACCGGGTCGCCCCGTACTGCCCGCGCTGCGGCACCGGCCTGTCCGACCACGAGGTCGCCCAGGGCTACGAGTCGATCACCGACCCGTCGGTCTACGTGTCGCTGCCGGTCACCAGCGGCGAGTGGGCCGGCAAGGCCGACCTGCTGATCTGGACGACGACGCCGTGGACGCTGCCGTCCAACACCGCCGTCGCGGTCAACCCCGACGTCACCTACCTCGTCGTGCGCACCACCCACCAGGACCGGGAGCGCACGGTCGTCCTGGCCGAGCCGCTGGTGGACGCCGTCCTCGGCGCGGACACCCCCCGCGAGGTGCTGGCCACCACCACCGGCCGCGACTGGGAGCGGGTGCACTACCAGCGGCCCTTCGAGCTGGTCGCCTTCCCCGAGGGCCCCGACGGCGAGCCGGTCGACGCGCACTACGTCGTCCTCGCCGACTACGTCACCACCGACGACGGCACCGGCCTGGTGCACCAGTCCCCCGCGTTCGGCGCCGACGACCTCGCCGTCTGCCGCGGCTACGGCCTGCCGGTGGTCAACCCGATCGACGCCACCGGCCACTTCCTCGCCGAGGTGCCGCTGGTCGGCGGGCACTTCTTCAAGGCCTCCGACGACCTGCTGGTCGTCGACCTGACCGAGCGCGGCGTCCTGTGGCGCGAGCAGCGCTACGAGCACAGCTACCCGCACTGCTGGCGCTGCCACACGCCGCTCATGTACTACGCGCTGCCGTCCTGGTACATCCGCACCAGCACCGTCAAGGACCGGCTGCTCGCCGAGAACGAGAAGACCCGCTGGTACCCCGAGACCATCCAGTGGGGCCGCTACGGCGACTGGCTGCACAACAACGTCGACTGGGCGCTGTCGCGCGACCGCTACTGGGGCACCCCGCTGCCGATCTGGCGCAACGACGCCGACCCGACCCGCGTGGTCGCCGTCGGCTCGCTGGCCGAGCTGTCGGAGCTGACCGGCCGGGACCTCTCCGACCTGGACCCGCACCGGCCGTTCATCGACGAGGTGACGTTCACGCTGCCCGGCGAGGAGGGCACCTTCCGCCGCGTGCCGCAGGTCATCGACGCCTGGTACGACTCGGGCTCGATGCCCTTCGCCCAGTGGGGCGCGCCGTACCGCAACCAGGAGCAGTTCGAGGCGGCCTACCCGGCGCAGTTCATCTGCGAGGCGATCGACCAGACCCGCGGGTGGTTCTACTCGCTGATGGCCGTCGGCACGCTGGTGTTCGACCAGAGCTCCTACGAGAACGTGCTGTGCCTGGGCCACATCCTGGCCGAGGACGGCCGCAAGATGAGCAAGCACCTGGGCAACATCCTCGAGCCCATCCCGCTCATGGACCGGCACGGCGCCGACGCCGTCCGCTGGTTCATGCTGGCCGGCGGCTCGCCGTGGTCGGCGCGGCGGGTGGGTCACGAGACGCTGTCCGAGGTGGTCCGCAAGGTCCTGCTGACCTACTGGAACACCGCGAGCTTCTTCACCCTCTACGCCGAGACCAACGGCTGGGACCCGGCCGCCACGCCCGCGCCCCCGCGGGCGCAGCGGCCGCTGCTGGACCGCTGGGCGCTGGCCACCCTGGCCGAGGTCACCGAGGGCGTCACCGCGGCGCTGGAGGACTTCGACACCCAGGGCGCCGGCCGGCTGCTCGCGCAGTTCGTCGACGACCTGTCCAACTGGTACGTGCGCCGGTCCCGCCGCCGCTTCTGGGACGGCGACCCGGCCGCGCTGGGCACGCTGCACGAGGTGCTCGACGGGCTGACCCGGCTCATGGCCCCGTTCACCCCGTTCGTCACCGACGAGGTGTGGTCCCGGGCGGTGGTCGCGGGGGTTCCCGACGCGGTGGACTCCGTGCACCTGGCCTCCTGGCCGCAGGCCGACGGCGAGGCCCGCGACCCGCAGCTGGTCGAGCAGGTGTCACTGGTCCGCCGGCTGGTGGAGCTCGGCCGCTCGGCGCGCACGTCGGCGAAGGTGCGCACCCGCCAGCCGCTGGCGCGCGCCCTCGTCGCCGCCCCCGGCTGGGCGCAGCTGCCGCGCGACCTGGTCGCCGAGGTCGCCGACGAGCTCAACGTGCTGGAGCTGACCGAGCTGTCGGCGGTCGAGGGCGAGCTCGTCGACGTCAGCGTGAAGGTCGACTTCCGGGCCGTCGGCCGCCGCCTGGGCAAGCAGGTGCAAGCGGTGGCCAAGGCCGTCGCCGCGGCCGACGCGGCCGCGCTGGTCTCCGCCTACCGGGCCGGGACGGCCACGGTGGAGGTCGAGGGCGCGACCGTGCCGCTGGAGGACGGCGACCTGGTGGTCACCGAGACCCCGCGGGAGGGCTGGACCGTCGCCAGCGGCGGCGGGCTCACCGTGGCGCTGGACCTGACGCTCACCCCGGAGCTGGAGCGCGCCGGGCTGGTCCGCGAGGCGGTGCGGCTGGTTCAGGAGGCCCGCAAGGCCGCCGGGCTGGCCGTGAGCGACCGCATCGAGCTGCGCTGGACCGCCGGCGGCGCCCTGGCCGAGGCCCTCACCGAGCAGGCCGAGGCCGTGGCGGCCGAGGTGCTCGCCGTCGCGGTGCACGGCGGCACCGCGGGCGAGGGTCCCGGCGTCGAGGGACCGGACGGCTCACGCTTCTGGGTGGTCCGCGCCGAGGGGTGAGCCGCCCGGGGCGCGCGGGGACGGCTACTTCTTGGAGGCCGCCCTGCGCGCCCGGGCCACGTCGGCGAGGTGGCTGTCGGGACTGCAGACGGCGCACGGCGTGAAGCCGTCGCTGCGGGCCTCGGCGACGGGCAGCGGGATGGTGTCCCGGCCGCGCAGCCAGGAGCAGTCGGCCAGGTGGTACCGCGGGTGCTCGTCGACGACCAGGACCGGGTCGCGCATGTCCACGACCATGAGCAGGTCGGTGACCTCGACGTCCTCCTCGGCTGGCTCGTCGCGGTCGTCCGCGCCGCGGGTGGCGGGCTGGCGGAACGCGGCGGGCGGTGCCTCGTGCGCCGCCGGCTCGCGGCGCACCGGCTCCGCCGCCGCCCCGGTGCCCGCGGCCGCGGCCCCGTCGTCGGCAGCGGCCCCGTCGTCGGCAGCGACATCGGCAGCGGCCCCGTCGTCGGCGGACGCGTGCCGGCCGACCCGGCGCTCCGCTGCGGCCGGGGCCCCCGCCCCGCCCGGGGACCTCGCCCCGGCCGGGGGCTCCGCTGCGGCCGGGGGCTCCGTTGCGACCGGGGGCTCCGCATCGGCGGGGGACGCCGCGCCGGCCGCGGTCCCCGGGTCGGCCGGCGGCCGGGTGCCGCCCGGGCGGTCCGTGCCCGACGCGGCTGACGCGCCGGTGCCGGTCGCCGCACGCGTCCCGGCCGCCGTGGACGGGGTGCGGGCCCCGGCCCGGGCCGGCTCCGCCACGCCGCTGCGGGGCTCCGCGGTCCCGCTCCGGGGCGCCTGCCCCGCATCGGGGGCCACGCGGGAGCCGGGGCGCAGCCGCACCGCGATGAGGAGCACGGCGGCCGCCGCGCAGCAGGCGACGCAGGCCCAGTAGTAGCTCGTCGTCCCCGTCGCGAGCCCGCTCACGAACAGGCCGAGCCCGACGAGCACCAACAGTCCGGCGGCCAAGATCACGGCAAGACTGTAGCCGCGGACACACCCGGATGGCCCCTCGGCGGAGCGCCGCCGCCCCGGGCCTCCGGCCGGCCGGGCGCGCGGGACGGGGAGCACGCGAAGGGCCCCCGGACCGAGGTGGTCCGGGGGCCCTGTGCGTCGTGCGGGGCGGGTGCCGGGTCGCGGGGACCCGGCGCGGGCGTCAGGCGGAGGCGTGCTGGTTCTGCCGGCCGGCCGGGGCGGGCTCGGCGGAGCCGCGGCCGTCCAGGTCGCGCAGGTGCGACTCCAGGTAGGAGCGCAGGCGCGTGCGGTACTCCCGCTCGTAGGTGCGCAGCTCCTCGATCTTGCGCTCGAGGCTGCTGCGCTTCTGCTCCAGGCCGCTGACGACCTCGGAGTGCCGGCGCTCGGCGTCCTGCTCCAGCGCGGCGGCCTTGGCGCGGGCCTCGCGGTCCATGGTGTCCACCCGGGTGCGGGCGTCACTGATCATGGAGTCGGCGCGCATCTTGGCCTCGCTGACCATCTGCTCGCTCTTGGCGCGGGCGTCGGTCAGCATCCGGTCGCTGGTGGTCTTGGCGCTGGCGACCATCTCGTCGGCCTGGGCCTTGGCCTCGTTGACGTACCGGTCGGCGGTCTCCGTGGCCAGGGCCAGCATGCGGGAGGCCCGGGCGCTGTCGTCCTCGCGCGGGGCGGCGGCCGGCGGCGGCGGTGGCGCCTGCACCGGGGCGGGCGCGGGCGCGGGCGCCGGCTGCTCGACGACGGTGGCGGGCGTGCGGCCGGTGTTGGCGCGCAGCTCGTTGTTCTCCTCGATGAGCCGCGCGAGCTCCGCCTCGACGACGTCGAGGAAGGCGTCCACCTCGTCCTCGTCGTAGCCGCGCTTGCCGATCGGCGGCTTCTTGAAGACGACGTTGTGGACGTCGGCAGGCGTGAGTGGCAACTAGCTCACCTCGGGTCGGACGGCGGGAACAGGGACGTTCTCGGACGAGCGGCGGCGGATGCCACCCGACGCGCGGCGACGCCGGGGACAGCGCGCATCTGCACCACGAGAACTACACGGCCAGCTGCTGCGTGATGTCGAGCAGGATGTACACGGCGATCAGGAGAACCATAAACCCGAGGTCCAACCGGATGGCGCCCAGGTTCAACGGCGGGATCACCTTGCGCACGGCCTTCAGCGGCGGGTCGGTCGTGGCGTACACGACCTCCAGGCCGGCCGCGACCAGACCCGACGGGCGCCAGCTGCGGGCCAGCACCATCACCCAGTCGACGACGAAGCGCGCGAAGAGGAGCACGAGGAAGACGAGCAGGACCGCTGACACGATCGTCCAGAAGAGAGCCACGGTCCTCGCTCGTCCAGGGGCACCGGCGTGCCGTCCCGACCACCGGTCACGGGCGACCGGTGGCGCCTAGGACTGGTTGAAGAACCCGCCCTCGCGGATCTTCGCCTTGTCCTCGGCGGTCACGTCGACGTCCCGCGGACTGAGCAGGAACACCTTGGCCGTGACGCGCTCGATACTACCGCGCAGCCCGAACGACAGACCCGCAGCGAAGTCGACCAGGCGCTTGGCGTCGGCGTCGTCCATCTCCGTCAGGTTCATGATCACGGGCATGCCGTCGCGGAAGCTCTCGCCGATCTGGCGGGCCTCGTTGTAGGTGCGCGGGTGCAGCGTGGTGATCCGGTAGGGCTTGGGCGCCGGGGCCGGCGCGGGCTCGGGCGCCACGGCGACCACGGGCTCGCGGACCTGGGCGGCGGCCGCGCTGCCGCCCGAGGAGCCCCCGGTCGAGGACAGCCGGCTCGCCGCGGACGCCCCCGCCGCCGGCGCGAGGCCGAGGTTGCGGGTGGGCCCGCTGCGGCGCAGCGTCACCGGCTCGGGAGCGGGCTGCGGCTCGGGGGCCGGCAGCTCCTCCTCGTAGTAGTCGTAGCGCGGGTCGTCCCGCCCGTCGAGGTGGCCGTCGTCGTAGCCGTCCTCGGGGAGGTACCGGCCGTAGCGGCGGTCGTCGTACCGGTCGTCGGACTGGCGGGCGTCGTACCGGCCGTACGCACGGGCGTCGTCGTCCTCGACGAGCCCGAGGTAGATGCCCATCTTCCGCATGGCTCCGGCCATCGGACCTCCCCCTCTACTCGGACCCCAGGGGTCCGTGTGACTGGTGTGACTCGCGTGGCTGGTGAGCCGCATCTGACGGGGAG
This sequence comes from Blastococcus sp. CPCC 205250, assembly GCF_019799925.1. Classification (GTDB taxonomy): domain Bacteria; phylum Actinomycetota; class Actinomycetes; order Mycobacteriales; family Geodermatophilaceae; genus Trujillonella. Next base: position 229,989 of record NZ_JABGCG010000003.1, read on the forward strand.
GGTAGGGGCCGCGCGCCGAAGATCGCGGTTCCGACACGCACGAGGGTGCTGCCGGCCGCGACGGCCGCCTCGAGGTCCCCGCTCATGCCGGCCGAGATCCCGCCCGCCTCCGGATGGTCGGCGCGCAGCCGGGCGGAGAGCTCCGCCAGCCGCGCGAAGGCCGCCGCCGGGTCCTCCCCGCGGGGTGCCACCGCCATGAGCCCCAGCAGGCGCAGGCCGGGCTGGCCGGCGACCGCGTCGGCGAGCGCGGGGAGCTCGTCGGGGCGTGCACCCCCGCGGGCCGCGAGCTCGCCCTCGGGGCCGCCGAGGTCCGCCTGCAGGTAGACCTCGACCGGCCGGCCGGTCTCCTCCCCCACCCGGCCGAGGACGCCGACGAGCGCCGCGCGGTCCAGCGAGTGCACCACCGCGCCGAGCCGGGCGACGGCGGCGGCCTTGTTGCGCTGCACCTGGCCGACGAAGTGCCAGCGGAGGTCCACGTCGGCGAGCTCGGCGGCCTTGCCGGTCAGCTCCTGCGCCCGGTTCTCGCCGAAGTCGCGCTGGCCCAGCGCGGCCAGGGCACGGACGTCGTCGGCCGGCCAGGTCTTGCTGACCGCCAGCAGCCCCACCGCGGCGGGGTCGCGGCCGGCGGCGCGGGCGGCGGCGTCGACCCGGGCGCGGACCGCACGCAGGTTCTCGGCGAGCGCGCTCATGCGGCGATCCTCCCCCGGCCCCCCGATCCCTCGCAGAGTCCCGCCGCGGACCCGCCAGCGGGGGGCGGGGGGTCCTGCGTCAGTCCAGCCAGACGACGCCGGCCTGGCGCCCGGTGACGCCGTCGCGGCGGTGGGAGAACAGCTGCCGGTCCTCCACGGTGCACCGCGGGTCGTGCACGACCTCGGCCACGCCGGCCCGGCGCAGGATCTCGTCCACCCCCGCGCGCAGGTCCAGGCCCGCGGTGCCCCTGCGGGTGCGGACGGCCGCGGCGGGCGCCACGCGGGCCACCTCGACCTGCATGGCGTCGGGCACCTCGTAGCAGGCGCCGCAGACCGCGGGGCCCAGGAGCGCGCTGACGTGCCGGGCGCGGGCACCGAGGCTCGCCATGGCCGAGAGCGCGGCCGGCACCACGCCCTGCCGCACGCCCTCCCGCCCGGCGTGGACCGCGGCCACGATCCCGCGGTCGGAGTCGGCGAGCAGGATCGGCACGCAGTCGGCCACCAGCACGCAGAGCACCAGCCCGCGGGTGGCGGTCACCACGGCGTCGGTGGCCGGCAGCGGCCCGTCGACCGGGCCGTCGACCACGGCGACGCCGGTGCCGTGCACCTGGTCCATCCAGACCAGGGCCCCGGCGTCGGCGCCCAGCTCGCGGGCCAGCCGCTCCCGGTTGGCGGCCACGTCGGCCGGGTCGTCGCCGACGTGCCCGCCCAGGTTGAACGCGTCGTAGGGCGACGCGGACCGGCCGCCCCGCCGATCGGTGACGACCCTGCGGGGCCGTACCGACGGCGAGGCGGCCGTTACGTCGCTCATCGCCCCGTCCAGGGGCTCGTCCCGAGCCCGCGAGGGATCAGGGGGACGGGGCGCTGGCTCACTGGCGCAGGAACTCCGGGATGTCGAGCTCCTCCTCGAAGTCCTCGCTGGACAGCGGCCGCCGTCCCCCGGTGCCCGCCGAGGCGGGACCGGAGATGGGCGGCAGCGGCGGGACGGTGATCCCGCCGGCGACCGGCGTCCCCGGGCGGGCGGGGGCCGCCGCCGGGACCGGCGCCGGGGCGACCGGCGGCGGCGAGCCGACCAGCCGCTCCCCCGTGGCCGCCGGGGCGACCGTGCGGACCGGCTGGGGCGCCGGGGCCGGCCGCGGGGCCGCCACGGGCGGCGCCGCCGGGATCCCGGTCGCGACCGTGCCGAGGCCGGTGTCCTTGCGCGCGCTGGGCCGGCCGCTGTCGAAGCCGGCCGCGATCACCGTGACCCGCACCTCGTCACCGAGGGCGTCGTCGATGACGGCGCCGAAGATGATGTTGGCGTCGGCGTGTGCCGCGTCGGACACCAGCGAGGCCGCCTCGTTGATCTCGAACAGGCCCAGGTCCGACCCGCCGGAGATCGAGAGCAGGACGCCGTGGGCGCCCTCCATCGAGGCCTCCAGCAGCGGGCTGGCGATCGCCTGCTCGGCGGCGAGCAGCGCGCGGTTGTCACCGCGGGCGCTGCCGATGCCCATGAGCGCCGAGCCCGCGCCGGACATGACCGACTTGACGTCGGCGAAGTCCAGGTTGATCAGGCCGGGCGTGGTGATCAGGTCGGTGATGCCCTGGACGCCGGACAGCAGCACCTGGTCGGCGGTGCGGAAGGCGTCCATCACGCTGACGTTGCGGTCGCCGAGCTGCAGCAGCCGGTCGTTGGGGATCACGATGAGCGTGTCGCACTCGTTGCGCAGCTCCTCGATGCCCGACTCGGCCTGCACGGCCCGCCGCTTGCCCTCGAAGGAGAACGGGCGGGTGACCACGCCGATGGTGAGCGCGCCGAGCTTGCGGGCGATCGAGGCGACGACGGGGGCGCCACCGGTGCCGGTGCCACCACCCTCACCGGCGGTGACGAAGACCATGTCGGCGCCCTTGAGCACCTCCTCGATCTCCTCCCGGTGGTCCTCGGCGGCCTGCCGCCCGACGTCGGGCTGCGCGCCGGCGCCCAGCCCACGGGTCAGTTCACGGCCGACGTCGAGCTTGACGTCGGCGTCGCTCATCAACAGCGCCTGCGCGTCGGTGTTGATGGCGATGAACTCGACCCCCTTCAGGCCGACCTCGATCATCCGGTTGACCGCGTTCACCCCGCCGCCGCCGATGCCGACGACCTTGATGACCGCGAGGTAGTTGTGCGGAGGTGTCATGTTGGGGCTCCCGACCTCGACCCTCATCCTCAAGTTAAGCCTTATAGTTATGTCAACTGCGTCGACGCGGACGAAGTTAGGTGGGGCCAGAGGGGCCTACAAGCACCGCCACCGGACCGGCGTGTCGCATCGGCAGGACCTCACCGACCTCGGGCGACCCGTTGGTCACATCGGCACCACTGATCGTGACGACCCGCTGCGGATCCGTCTCATGTCGGGCTGCACCGCACGGACACGCCGTCGCCGAGGTCTCCGCAGATCGAATTCGCCGCCGGGCGTGTCGCCGGGATGCGCGTGTCGGGTCGTCCCGCCCCCCCGTGGGGGCGCGGCGCGGCAGGGTCAGCGCAGGACGACGGCCGAGGGCGCGCTGACGTCGATCGTCGTCGCGGGCTCGAGACCGCCGGAGGCGAGGTGCCCCAGCAGGGCGACCAGGACGTCGGCCTTCTCGGCGGAGTCCTCGGCGGTGCCCCACAGCACCGTGGTGCCGTCGGCGAGGGTCAGCGTCACCTCGTTGCCGGAGCGGGCGGCGACGGAGGCAACCTGCGTCCGCACGTCGCGCGGCAGCTCGACCAGCGCGGCCAGCCCGGCGCGGGTGGCCGGGTCGTCCGGCCCCGGGGAGCGGACGTCGAGCGGCACCACGCCGGCCGGCGGCCGGCCGGTCACGGTGTCGAACAGCACGCCGCCGGCGTCGACGAGCGAGCGCGTGCCCGCCTGCTCCACGACGGCGACCGGCACCCGCTCCTCCACGGTGACGACCACGGTCTGCGGCCAGCCCCGCGTCACCTGGACCGAGGCGACCTGCGGCAGCCGGGCGACCCGGGCCGCCGCGGCGTCGGTGTCGACCCGCAGCAGCGGCGTCCCCTCGGCCACCCCGGCGGCGGCGCGGACCTGCTCCGCGGTGAGCGAGCCGGCGCCGTCCACCCGGACGGTGGAGACGGCCAGCAGCGGGCTGCCCCACACGACCCACGCGACCACGCCGAGCGCGGCGAGCACCAGGCCGACGCGGACGGCCAGCCGCCGCCGCGGGTCCACCGGCCGCACCCGGCGCGGAGCCCGGCGCGGCGCCTCGGCGGGGGCGCCACGCGACCGGTCGCGCGTGGTGGCGGCGCGGCTCACCGGTCCGGGGCCGGGCTGCCGGACGGCGGGGCCGGGCTGCCGGACGGCGGGGCCGGCTCGGCGTCCCTCGCGCTCAGGGCCGCGAGCACCTCGGGACCGACCATCGACACGTTGCCCGCGCCCATGGTGATGACCAGGTCGCCGGGCCTTGCCCGCTGCGCCAGGGCCGGCGCGGTCGCCGACCAGGACGGCTCGAAGTGCACGCTCCCGGTGGGCAGCGGCACGGCCTCGGCGACCATCGCCCCGGTCACGCCCGGGACCGGGTCCTCGCGCGCGCCGTACACGTCCATGACGACGACCTCGTCGGCCAGGCCGAGCGCGTCGCCGAAGCCGGCGGCGAACTCCCGCGTCCGGCTGTACAGGTGCGGCTGGAAGGCGACGACGACGCGCCCCTCCCCCGCCACCGCCCGGGCGGCGCGCAGCTGGGCACGGACCTCGGTCGGGTGGTGGGCGTAGTCGTCGTAGACCCGGACGCCGCCGGCGACGCCCTTGAGCTCGAAGCGGCGGTGCACGCCGCCGAAGCGGCCCAGCCCGGCGATCAGCCCGTCGGCGGGCAGCCCGAGCTCCAGGCCGGCCAGCAGCGCCGCGGCGCTGTTGCGGGCCATGTGCTCGCCGGGGACGCGGATGACGACCCGCCCCAGCACCTCGCCGTCCAGCACCGCGGTCCACGCCGTGGTCTCGCTGCCCACCTCGACGTCGACCAGGCGCAGGTCCGCGCCGGCGGTCGTGCCGTAGGTGCGGGTCCGCGCCGCGGTCGGCACGTCGCGCAGCCGGGCCGCGCCGGGGTCGTCGGCGCACAGGACGACGAACCCGGCCGGGTCCACCGTGCCGAGGAAGCGGTCGAAGGCCTCCTCCACCGCGGCGAGGTCGCCGTAGTTGTCGAGGTGGTCGGCCTCGACGTTGGTGACGATCGCGCCGAAGGGGGCCAGCAGCAGGAAGGAGCGGTCGCTCTCGTCGGCCTCGGCGAGGAAGACGTCGCCCCCGCCGGCGTGGGCGTTGCTGCCCGACTCGTTGAGGTCGCCGCCGATGGCGAAGGAGGGGTCGACGCCGCAGGCCTGCACCGCGACGGTGAGCATCGACGTGGTCGAGGTCTTGCCGTGGGTGCCGGCGACCGCGACGCTGCGCCGGCCCGCCATGACCGCGGCCAGCGCCACCGCCCGGGGCAGCACGCGCAGCCCCCGCTCGCGGGCGGCGGCCAGCTCCGGGTTGTCCTCCCGGATCGCGGTGGAGACGACGACCGTGTCGGCGTCGGCCACGTTCTCGGCCGCGTGCCCGAGGGCCACCTGCGCGCCCAGCGCCCGCAGGGCCAGCAGCGTGGGGGTGTCCCGCCGGTCGCTGCCCGAGACGCGCACCCCGCGGGCCAGCATGATCCGCGCGATGCCGCTCATCCCGGCCCCGCCGATGCCGACGAAGTGCACGGCGCCCAGTTCGGCCAGTCCGGGGATCGGGTCCTTCCAGGCCGCGACCGCGGCGGCGCTCACCTCGCCACCTCCAGCACGATGTCGGCCAGCCGCTCGTCGGCGTCGGGCACCCCGGCCGCCGCGGCGTGCGCGGCGTACCCGGCCAGGGCGGCGGGGTCGGCCAGCAACGGGACCAGGTGCTCGCCGATCCAGGCCGGCGACAGGTCGGCGTCCTCCACGAGCAGCCCTCCCCCGGCCTCCACGACGGGCAGCGCGTTGCGCCGCTGCTCGCCGTTCCCGATGGGCAGCGGCACGAACGCCGCGGGCAGCCCGACGGCCGACAGCTCGGCCACGGTCACCGCCCCTGCCCGGCAGAGTGCCAGGTCCGCGGCGGCGTAGGCGAGGTCCATGCGCTCCAGGTAGTCGACCACGACGTAGGGCGGCTGCCCCGCCGGGCGGGCGGGCACGGCGACGTCGGTGTTCTTGGGCCCGCGGGCGTGCAGGACCTGCACGCCCGCGGCGGTGAGCGCGTCGGCGGCGCCGACGGCGGCTCGGTTGAGCGAGGCCGCCCCCTGCGAGCCGCCGAAGACCAGCAGCGTCGGGCGGTCCGCGTCCAGGCCGAAGGCGGCGCGGGCCTCGGCGCGGCGCGCAGGGCGGTCCAGCGAGCTGATCGCGGTGCGCAGCGGCATGCCGACGTGCTCCCCGCGGCGCAGGGGCGTGTCCGGCACCGTGACGGCGACGCGCGCGGCGATCCGGGCGCCGATGCGGTTGGCCAGTCCCGGCAGGGCGTTCTGCTCGTGCACGACCACCGGGACGCCCGGGCGGCCGCGCCGGCCGCGCGCCGCGAGGTAGGCCGGCAGGGCCACGTACCCGCCGAAGCCGACGACGACGTCGGCGGACAGCTCGTCGAGCAGGGCTCGGGTCTCCCGTACCGCCGCCCGGACCCGGCCGGGCACCCGCAGCAGGTCCGGCGTCGGCTTGCGGGGCAGCGGCACCGGGGGGATCAGCCGCAGGTCGTAGCCGCGGGCGGGCACCAGCCTCGTCTCCATCCCGCGCGCGGTGCCCAGGCAGGTGACGCGCACGCCGCCAGGAACCGCGCCGGACCGGCGCAGCAGGGCGTCGGCCAGGGCGAGCATCGGCTCGATGTGGCCGCCGGTGCCGCCGCCGGCGAGGACGACGCTCACCGGGCGGCCCGGGGTCGGGCTCACCGGGGCCGCCGCGGGACGTCGGGGGCCGCCGCGCGCGCCCGGGGCGGCGGCTGCCGGCGGGCGTCGGCGGCGCGCTGCCGGTCGGTGGCCGGGCGCCGGTCGCGGGGTGCCGGGACGCGCTCGCGTGACGCGCGGGCGCCGGGGGGCGCAGGCGGGACGCGCAGGACCGTCCGGGCGCCGCTGCCCTGGCCCCGGCGGGCGGGCTCCGGCTCGGCCACCGGACGCCGCCGGCTGCGGGTGCGCACGGGGTCCACGGCGTGCGCCGGGACCGGCAGCAGCAGCCGGGCCAGCCGGCCGCTCTCGCGCTGCCGCTGGTACTCGATGGCCTCGGGCTCCGACCGCGCGAAGCGGATGAGCAGGCCGACGATGAACAGGGTGAGCACCAGCGACGTGCCACCGGCCGAGACCAGCGGCAGCGTCACCCCGGTCACCGGACCCAGACCCACCACGTACCCCATGTTCATGGCCGCCTGCCCGACCAGCCACACGGTGATGGCGACGCTGGCCAGCTGGACGAAGCGGTCGGCCGAGCGGCGGGCGATGCGGAAGCCGGCCGCGGCCAGCACGCCGTAGAGCGCGACGACGACGAGGCAGCCGAGGAAGCCCAGCTCCTCGCCGATGATCGCGAAGATGTAGTCGGACTCGGCCTCGGGCAGCAGGTTCCACTTCATCGCGCTGTTGCCCAGGCCCACGCCCCAGAAGCCGCCGGTGGCCAGCGCGTAGAAGCCGCGGATGGCCTGGAACCCGGAGTCGGTCGGGTCGGCGAACGGGTCGAGGAACGACGTCCACCGCTCCAGGCGGTAGGGAGCGACGATCACCAGCGCGACGACGGCGGCCAGGCCGGCCCCGGCCATGGCCAGCCACACCCGCCACGGGGCGCCGGCGGCCAGCAGCAGGCCGCACAGGACCAGGCCGAGGGTGACCGTGGCGCCGAAGTCGGGCTCGAGCATGAGCAGGCCGCACATGAGCAGGAAGACCGGGACCAGCGGCACCAGCAGGCTCTTCACGGTCAGGTAGCTCGACCGCAGGGCGAGCACGTGCGCGCCCCACAGGGCCAGCACCAGCTTCGCCACCTCGGAGGGCTGGAAGTTGGTGAAGCCCAGGTCGAACCACGCCCGCGAACCGTTGAGCTCCGTGCCGATCCCGGGGATGGCGACGAGCAGCAGCAGCGCCAGGGCGACCCGCAGCGCGGTGGGCGCCAGCCGCCGCAGCACAGCCGTCGGCAGCCGCACGGCGACCAGCAGGGCGCCCAGGCCGATGACGGCGAACACCACCTGGTCCACGCCGGGGCGCCACGCGGGCTGGTCGGCCAGCGCCGCCTCGATGGCGGAGGCCGAGAACACCATGACCAGGCCGATCGCCAGCAGCATGCCGGCGGCGCCGATCACGAGGTGGCAGCTGGTCATCGGGCCGTCGAGCCAGCCGGGCAGCGCGACCGAGAGCCGGCGGCGGCTCGCGGCCGGGCCGGTCCGGGGTGCCGGGGCGGGGGCCGCCGCCGGGCGGGCACGGCCGGCGGGCGCCCGTCGTGCGGTGGGGTCCATCCCGACATCGTCGCCGCTGGTCGCCGTCCGGGCCGGGAGCGCACGGGCGTGTCGCGTGGGTGGCGAGTGACCCACGTGACCGGGAGCGCGGCTCACAGGCCGGTGAACGACAGCCAGTCGGCGTAGAACAGGCCCAGCCCGAAGGCCACGGCCATGCCGGTGACGAGCCAGAACCGCACGATGACGGTGTTCTCCGTCCAGCCGGCGAGCTCGAAGTGGTGGTGCAGCGGCGCCATCCGGAACACCCGGCGGCGGGTGGCGCGGAAGAAGGCCACCTGGATGACCACCGACAGCGTCACGGCGACGAAGAGCCCGCCGAGGACCACCAGGAGCAGCTCGGTCCGGGTGACGATCGCCAGTCCCGACATCAGGCCGCCCAGGGCCAGCGAGCCGGTGTCGCCCATGAAGATCTTGGCCGGGCTGGTGTTCCACCACAGGAACCCGAGGCAGGCGCCCATCGCGGCGACCGCGACGAGGGTGGCGTCCAGCGGGTCGCGGACCTCGTAGCAGCCCTCGACCGCCGCCGTCGTCGCGCAGTCGTGGGTGAACTGCCAGAACGAGATGACGACGTAGGAGCCGAACACCATCGCCGAGGCGCCGGCGGCCAGGCCGTCGAGCCCGTCGGTGAGGTTCACCGCGTTGGAGAACCCGGCGATGAACAGGTAGGCGAGGACGACGAACAGGATCGGCCCGAGCGCGAGCGGGGCGATGTCGCGGACGTAGGAGACCGTCGTCGACGCCGGGGTGACCCCGTCGGAGGGGAAGTTCATCGCCAGGATCGCGAACGTCAGCCCCACCACGAGCTGCCCGACCAGCTTCGCCGTCTTGTTCAGCCCCAGGCTGCGGCGGTAGCGGATCTTGAGGTAGTCGTCGAGGAAGCCGACGGTGCCCAGGCCGACCATGAGGAACAGCAGCAGCAGCCCGGTGGCGGTGACCCCGCGCCCGGGCTGGCCGAGCAGGAACAGGTGCGCGATCAGGTAGCCGCCGACGGTGGCCCCGACGATGACGGTGCCGCCCATCGTGGGCGTGCCCTTCTTCGACAGGTGCGTCTCGGGGCCGTCGTCGCGGATCTCCTGGCCGAAGCCGAGCCGGCGGAACCGGTGCACGGCCAGCGGCGTCGCCAGGATCGAGATGATCAGCCCGAAGGCCCCGGCGATGAGGACCGACTTCACGCGGCCGTCCCGTCGGCCAGGAGGTCGGCGGCGAGCAGCTCGAGCCCGTAGGCACGGCTGGCCTTGACCAGCACCACGTCGCCGGGCACGAGGACCTCCGTCAGCAGCGCGCGGGCGGCAGCCCGGTCCGGCACGTGCACCGACCCCTCTCCGTCCCGGGCGCCCGCGGCGCGGGCCCCGGTCGCTATCCCTACCGCATCGGGGCCCACGGCCACGATCACATCGACCCCGGCGGCGACCGCGTCGCGGCCGAGCCGCTCGTGCTCGGCGGCAGCTCCCGGGCCCAGCTCCCCCATCGCCCCGAGGACGGCGACGCGGCGGGTGCCCGCCATCCCGGTGAGCGCTGCGAGCGCGGCCCGCATGGACTCGGGGTTGGCGTTGTAGGCGTCGTTGACCACGACCACCCCGTCGGCCCGGCGGGTGACCTCCATGCGCCAGCGGCTGCGCACCTCCGCCGCCGACAGCGCCGCGGCGACCGCGGCCGGGGTCATGCCCGCGGCCAGCGCCGCCCCGGCGGCCGACAGTGCGTTGGCCACCTGGTGCTCGCCGACCACCTGCAGCACGACCGGGTGCTCCTCCCCGCCGGCGACGAGGGTGAACGAGGCCCGGCCCTCGCCGTCGACGCGGACCCCGGCGGCGCGCACCCCGGCGTCCGCGCCGCGCCCGGTGGTGACCACCCGGGCACGGGTGCGGGAGGCCATCGCGGCGACCCGCGCGTCGTCGGCGTTGAGGACGGCGGTGCCGTCCTCCGGCAGCGCCTCCACCAGCTCCCCCTTGGCCCGCGCGGTGCCCTCCGGGGAGCCGAACTCCCCGAGGTGCGCGGAGCCGACGTTGAGGACGACGCCGATCCGCGGCCGGGCGACCGCGCAGAGCCGGGCGATGTGGCCGGGCCCGCGGGCGCCCATCTCCAGGACCAGGTACCGGGTGGCGGCGTCGGCGGACAGGACGGTCAGGGGCAGGCCGATGTCGTTGTTGAACGACCCGGGGGGGCTCACCGTGGGGCCGGCCGCGGCCAGCACCTGGCCGAGCAGGTCCTTGGTGGAGGTCTTGCCGGATGACCCGGTGATGCCGAGCGTGACCAGGCCGGCCTCGACCAGCCGGGCGTGCACGGCGGCGGCCAGCCGGCCGAGGGCCACGACGGCGTCGTCGACGACGACGCAGGGCAGCGCGTCGTCGGGCCGCGTGGCCAGCGCGGCGACGGCACCGGCGGCGGCCGCGACGCCGAGGAAGTCGTGCCCGTCGACCCGCTCGCCGGGCAGGGCCACGAACAGGTCGCCGGGGGCCACGGTGCGCGAGTCGATGGTGACGCTGCCGGTCACGGTCGCGTCGGGCGCGCCGGCGGCGAGCCGCCCGCCGACCGCCTCGGCGACCTCGGCCAGGGTCAGGGCGATCACGGCGTGCCCACCCGGCTGAGGACCTCGCGCAGCACCGCGCGGTCGTCGAACGCCGTCACCACTCCGGCGATCTCCTGCCCCGTCTCGTGTCCCTTGCCCGCCACGAGCACGGTGTCGCCGGGCCGGGCGTGGGCGACGGCCTCGGCGATGGCCGCCCGCCGGTCGCCGATCTCCAGCACGGCGGGGCGCAGGTCGGCGGGCACACCGGCGAGCATGGCCGCGCGGATGGCCGCGGGCTCCTCGGAGCGCGGGTTGTCGTCGGTGACCACGAGCAGGTCGCTGCCGGCGGCCGCCGCCGCGCCCATGGCCGGCCGCTTGCCCGGGTCGCGGTCCCCGCCGCAGCCGAGCACGGTGATGAGCCGCCCGGCGGTGGCGCCGCGCAGCGCGGCCAGGGCGGTGGCCACCGCGTCGGGGGTGTGCGCGTAGTCGACGACGGCGACGAAGGGCTGCCCGGCGTCCACCGGCTCCATGCGCCCGGGCACCACCGTCTCCGCCACCCCGCGCAGCGCGGTCTCCACGGGCACCCCGACGGCGTCCAGCAGCGCCACCGCCATCACGGCGTTGGCCACGTTGAACCGCCCGGGCAGGCGGACACGGGCCGGCCAGGTGCGCCCGTCGGGGGCGCGCAAGGTGAACGCGGACCCGCCGTCGGGGGCGACCGTCACGTCCGACGCCGTCCAGTCCGCCGTCCGCTCCCCGGCGCTGGCCACGGTGACCGCCCGGCGGCCGCCGAGCATGCCGGTGAGCCGGCGGCCGTGCGCGTCGTCGACGTCGACGACCTCGACGGCGGCCCGGCCGTCGAACAGCTGCGCCTTGGCCGAGAAGTAGTCCTCGAGGTCGCGGTGGAAGTCCAGGTGGTCCTGGCTGAGGTTGGTGAAGCCGGCCGCGGCGAACGGCACGCCGCCCACCCGGCCCAGCACGAGTGCGTGGCTGGACACCTCCATGACGACGGCCTCCACCCCCGCCTCGGCCATGCCGGCCAGCAGCGCGTGCAGCACCGGCGCCTCGGGCGTGGTGCGGGCGCTGGGCAGCGCGGTGGGCTCCGCGCCGGGGAGCCGGGTGCGCATCTGCACCGTGCCGATCAGCCCGGTGCCGCGACCGGCGGCGACCAGGCCCGCCTCGACCAGGTACGCCGTCGTCGTCTTGCCGTTGGTGCCGGTGATGCCGATGACCTGCAACCGGCGGGCGGGCTCGCCGTAGACGCGGGCGGCGACGGCGCCGAGCGCGGCCCGGGGGTCGTCCACCACGAGGACCGGGAGCCTCGGGTCGGTCACGGAGGCGTACCCGGCCGGATCGGTGAGCACCGCGACGGCGCCGGCCGCCACCGCGTCGGCGAGGTAGGCGGCCCCGTGCGTGCGGGCGCCCGGCAGTGCGGCGTACAGGTCACCGGGGTGCACGTCGGTGGAGGCGAGGGTGACCCCGGTGACCGCGGTCGCCGGGTCGCCCTGCACGGGTGCGCCGACGAGGTCGGCCAGCGCGGCGAGGGACAGCGGCGCGGTCCCCGCGGGCCGGGGCGCCGCCCCGGGTGCGGTCGGGGTCACGGGGCTCCAATCTACCGGCGGGCCGACCGGCGCCGGCGCAGCACACGTCGGGACGGACGGGCGCTCGTACAGGGCCCAGCGCCGCGCGGGGCGTGGTGGCGGGGACGCGAGGTCCTGACCGCCTCACCCGGTGAGGACGAACTCGGGGCGGGCGGTGCCCGAGGGCACCACTCCCCCGGAGGTGAGCACGTAGCGCATCACGTCGGCGAAGACGGGCGCGGCCACCTGCCCGCCCTCGGCGGAGCTGGTGGGGCGCTCGAGGTCGACCGCGACGACGTACTGCGGGTCGTCGGCGGGGGCGAAACCGACGAAGGTGGTCACGTAGCCGCCGCCGGCGTAGCAGCCGCACTCGGGGTTGGCGCGCTGGGCCGTGCCGGTCTTGCCGGCGACCCGGAATCCGTCGACCTCGCCCCGCGGCGCGGTGCCGCCCGGCCCGACCACGGCCTCCAGCATGTGGGCCATGTCGGCGGCGGTGTCCTCGCTGACCACCCGGGTGGGCTGCGGGCGCTCGACCGGGACCACGGTGCCGTCGGGCGCGGTGACCGAGGAGACCAGCCGCGGCTCGACGCGGACGCCGCCGTTGGCGATCGCCTGGTAGACCGACGCCATCTGCAGGGTCGTGACCGAGACGCCCTGACCGATCGGCACGTTCGCCGCCCGGCTGGCCGTCCAGTCCTCGGCCGGCTCGAGGATGCCGGCGCTCTCGCCGGGCAGCTCGATGCCGGTGGTGCTGCCGATGCCGAAGGCCCGCAGGTACTCCTCGAGCCGCTCGTCGCCCAGCTCGCGGGCCAGCATGATCGTGCCGACGTTGCTGGACTTGGCGAGGATGCCGGTGACCGTGAGGTCGATCGGCCCGTGCGGGCTGGCATCGCTGACCGTCGCGTCCCCGGCCGAGATGCTGCCGTCGACGGTGAGCACCTCGTCGGGGCTGGTGAGCCCCTCCTCGATGGCGCCGGCCAGCGTGACGGCCTTCATCACCGAGCCCGGCTCGAAGACCTGGGACACCACGGGGTTGCCGAGCAGGTCCGGGTCGGTGCTGCCGGCGGCGCCCGGGTCGTAGCCGGGGCAGCTGCCCATGGCGACGACCTCGCCGGTGTGCACGTCGAGGACGACCGCGGAGGCGCGGGTGGTGGCGCCGTCCCGGCAGGCCTCCCCCAGCCGCTGCTCCATGACGTACTGGACGTCGGCGTCGAGGGTGAGCTGGACGGAGCTGCCGTCGACCGCCGGCGTCGACTCGTCGATCCCCGACGGGATCGGGTTCCCGCCGCTGCCCACCTCCACCCGGCGCTCGCCGTCGGTGCCGGAGAGCTGCTCGTCGAAGCGCTGCTCGACCCCCGCCAGCCCGTCGCCGTCCCGGCCGACGAAGCCGACGACCTGGCCGCCCACGAAGCCCGCGGGGTAGAGCCGCATCGGCTCGTCCTCGAACAGGACGCCCGGCAGCTCGAGGTCCTCGATGGCGCTGACGGTCTCGGGGCTCACCTGGTGGGCCAGCTCGACGTAGCGCCCGTCGCGGGACAGCAGCTCCGTCAGGTCCGACACCGGCACGTCGAGCAGCGTCGTCAGCGCCAGCGCGGTCCGCTGCGGGTCGGCGACCAGCTGCGGGTCGGCGACGACGAGCGAGGCGTCGACGGTGTAGGCGAGCAGGTTGCCGTCGCGGTCGAGGACCTGCCCGCGCAGCGCCGCGATGTCGACGGTGCGCAGCCGGGCCTGCGACGCGGCCTCGGCGTAGTCCCCGCCGTCCACGCCCTGGAGCAGGACCAGCTTGCCGGTGACCAGCAGCAGGGCGGCCGCGAGCACGGCCAGGCCCACGCGCAGCCCCCGCGGGGGCAGGACCGGCAGGGTGTTGCGGCGGCGGCGACCCGGCGCGCGACGGGGCACGAAGGCGCCGGTCGAGCGGGACGCGTCGGGCTGGCCGGCCCGGGCGCCGCGAGCCGGGACGGCGCGGTCGCCGGCGCGCCGGCCGGGGACCGGACGGGAGGGAGAGGACACGCTCAGCCCCCGGTGCCCGGGGCGGGGGCCGGAGCGGGGGCCGGAGCCGGGGCGGGTGCGGGTGCGGGCGGCGGCGCCTCGGCGGGCGCGGGCACACCGCGCAGCACCGCGGAGCCGTCGGCCCCCAGGACGAGGTAGCCGGCGGTGCCCGCGGGGACCAGGCCCGCGGCTGCGGCGGCTGCCGCCAGCGCGGCCGGCGTGCTCGCGCCGACGACCTGCTCCTCCAGCTGCTCCAGCCGCTGGGCGCGGGCCAGGTTCTCGGCGCGCTGCTCGGTGGCGTTCAGCGAGCTGACCGCTATCGCGGTGTTGAGGAACAGCAGCGCCAGCGTGGTGCCGAGCAGCAGCCCCACGACGAGGAGCACGAACGGTGCCCGCCGGCGGGCACCTGCCGGGACCGCGGCCGACCGGCGCCGCGGTTCGGCGGGAACCGGCGCGGAGGGGAGGTCGCGGGGCACCGCGCGGGACGTGCGGCTGCGCAGGGCGCCGGCCCGCACGGGCGCGCTGTGCGCCCGCCCGCGCACCGGCGCGGCCGTCACCGGCCGCTCGCCGGTCCCCGCCTCGGCGGGACGGGGCGGGGCGGTCGCCGCGCGGGGGGCCGCGGCGGCTCGGGGAGCCGAGGCGGCCTGGGGCGGGGCGGCGCGGGAGGCGGCCGTGCCAGGTGTGGCCGTGCGGGGTGTGGCCGTGCGGGGCGTGGCCGTGCGGGGCGTGGCGGCGCGGGGCGTGGCGGCGCGGGGCGTGGCGGCGCGGGAGGCGCCCGTACGCGGGGCGGCGGTGCGGGGGGCCGGGCGCGGGCCGGCGCCGCGGGCACCGTCGTCGTCGGGCCGGGGCGCCCGGGCGGTCGCGCTCATGCTGCCCTCCGGATGCGCTCCGCGGCGCGGACGCGGGCCGAGGCCGACCGCGGGTTGGCGGCCACCTCGGCCTCCGAGGGCGCCTCGCCGCCGCGGGTCACCAGCCGCAGGACCGGGCTCAGCTCGGGCACCGGCACGGGCAGCTCCGGCGGCGTCCGGTCGGTGGCACCGGCGGCCAGGGTCTGCTTGACGATGCGGTCCTCGAGGGAGTGGAAGGTGATGACGACGACGCGGCCGCCGACGGCGAGCGCGTCCAGCGCGGCCGGCAGCGCGCGCTCGAGCACCCCCAGCTCGTCGTTGACCTCGATCCGCAGCGCCTGGAAGGTCCGCTTGGCCGGGTGCCCGCCGGTCCGCCGGGTCGCCGCGGGGATCGAGGAGCGCACCAGCTCGGCCAGCCGGCCGGTGCGGGTGAAGGGCTCGCGGCGGCGCTCCCGCTCGATGGCCCCGGCGATCCGCGCGGCGAAGCGCTCCTCGCCGTAGACGCGCAGCACGCGGGTGAGCTCGCCGGCGCTGTAGGTGTTCACGACGTCGGCGGCGGTGCGCCCGGTCGTGGGGTCCATGCGCATGTCGAGGGGGGCGTCGGCGGAGTAGCTGAAGCCGCGGTCGGGCCGGTCGAGCTGGAGCGAGGAGACGCCGAGGTCGAACAGGACGCCCTGCACCTCGTCGATGCCGAGGGAGTCCAGCACCTGCGGCAGCTCGTCGAAGACCGCCGGCACGAGGGTGGCGCGGTCGGCGTGGCCGGCGGCGGCGATCCGGCGGGCGGCCTCCGCGCGTGCATCGGGGTCGCGGTCGAGGCCGACCAGGCGGAGCCCGGGGTGGGCGTCGAGCATCGCGAGGGAGTGGCCGGCCAGCCCGAGGGTGGCGTCGACGAGCACGGCGCCGGGGGCGGAGCAGGCGGGGGCGAGGAGCTCGGTGACGCGCTCGAGGAGCACGGGCACGTGCACCGCGCTGCTGCTCATCGTCGACTGCTCCTCGAACGGGTCGTGGGGGGGCTCGTCCATGGTGGCGTGGAGCACGGCGTCGGCCCGCGCAGCGGCCGGGCGGGTCGCGTTTTCTCTGCTGCCGGATCTCTGCTGCGGGGAGGTGCGGGATGCGGCTCCGGGCGCCCCGCGGAGCGTTCGCCTGGCGCCGGGGAAGTGCGTCAGGAGGGGCTCCGCGGGGGCGCCGGAGTCCGCCGGGCCCGGCCGGGCGGCCGGGTGGCGACGTGCCGAGGGAGGTCGGCGGCTCCGCGGGGTGGACCGAGTCGCGGGGAAGGCGACTCGGGCCCGGCCGGTCGAGCCGCGGGGAAGTCGGCTCGGTCGGGGGGTGCGGAGGGGTGTCGCTGGGCGGTGCGGCTCAGGACAGGGTCGGCATCCCCTCGCTCTCCATCGCGGCGTAGGCGGCTTCCTGCTCGGCGACGTAGGCGTCCCACGTGCCGGAGTCCCAGATCTCGAACCGGGTGTCGACACCGACCACGACGACGTCGCGGTCCAGGCCCGCGTACTCACGCAGGCCGGCGGGGATGGTGATGCGGCCGGTCTTGTCCGGCTCGACCTCGACCATCGACCCGAAGCTCATGCGGGCCCGCATGCGGGCCTCGGCGGTGTCGGACGGCGCCATGGCGGCGGCGGTGCGGCTGAGCTCGGCGACCCGGGACATGGTCAGGCCGTAGACGCAGCGCTCCTGGCCCTTCTTGATCACCATGCCGTCCCCCACGAGCTCGCGGAAGCGGACGGGGAGCGCGAGCCGGCCCTTCTCGTCGAGGCGCAACGGGTAGCTGCCGACGAACACCGGATCACCTCCCCCATGGGTCCTCCCTGACGTCCGCGGGGACCCCGGGACGGGCCCTGCCTCCCCACCGGGCCACACAGTAACCCACTGGGCCCCACTGGACACCACTCGACACCATGTCGTGACGCCTCTCCCCCACGGGCTCCCGCGCAGGTCACCGGCCCGCCCGCCACCGCGCCCGCCCGGCCGCCGCGGAGCGCCGCACGGGCGCCGGACACCCCCTGGCGCACCCCCGGGACGGGCCCGGAGCGGCCCGGTGGAGGCCGGGAGGCGGTCCGTGGGGGCGCGGTGGAGCCTGGAGGGGACGCCGGTGGGGCCAGGTGGGGCGGTTCGTGGGGCCGGGTGGGGAGCACGGTGGGACGGCGTGGGGAACGCGCGCGGGGACGGGGTGGGGAGCAGCGCGGGGACCGGGGTGGGACGCGGTGGGGCGTCCGGAGTGCGACCGGGCAGCGGGTCCGCCGCACTCCGGGCGTCCGGGGACGGCCGCGTGTGGCATGCGGCACGTACCGTGAGCCGGTGACCGACGTGTACCGGCCCGTCCCCACGGTCGACGTCGCCGCCGCCGGCGCCCAGATCACGGCGGCCATGGAGCGCGTCGTCCGCGGCAAGCCCGCCGTCGTCCGCCTGGCCCTGGTCGTGCTGCTGGCCGAGGGGCACCTGCTCGTGGAGGACGTCCCCGGGGTGGGCAAGACGACCCTGGCCAAGGCCCTGGCGGGGTCCATCGACGCCAGCGTGCGCCGCATCCAGTTCACGCCGGACCTGCTGCCCAGCGACGTCACGGGCGTGGCCGTCTACGACCAGGAGTCGCGGGAGTTCGAGTTCAAGCCGGGGGCGGTGTTCGCCAACGTCGTCGTCGCCGACGAGATCAACCGGGCATCGCCCAAGACGCAGTCCGCGCTGCTGGAGTGCATGGAGGAGCGCCAGGTCACCGTCGACGGCGTCAGCTACGAGCTGGCGCGGCCGTTCATCGTCGTCGCCACCCAGAACCCGGTGGAGATGGAGGGCACCTACCCCCTCCCCGAGGCCCAGCGCGACCGGTTCACCGCGCGGGTCTCCATGGGCTATCCCGACCGCGAGGCGGAGCTGGCCATGCTCGACGACCAGACCGGCGTCGACCCGCTGAGCACGCTGCGCCCGGTCGCCGACGCCGCCGCGATCCGCGACCTGGTGGACACGGTGGGCCGGCTGCACGTCGCCGACGCGGTGCGCCGCTACGTGGTGGCCCTGGTCGAGGGCACCCGCCGCTCCCCGGAGCTGCGGCTGGGGGCCTCGCCGCGCGCCGGCCTGCAGCTGCTGCGCACCGCCCGGGCCGCCGCGGCGCTGGCCGGGCGGGACCACGTGCTGCCCGACGACGTCCAGGAGATGGCCGGGCCGGTGCTGGCCCACCGGCTGCTGCTGTCCCCCGACGCCGCGGCCGCCCGGCGCACCGGCGAGCAGGTGGTCGCCGGACTGCTGCGCGCCACCCCCGTCCCACGCGGGCGCTGAGCGTGGCGCGCGGGGCCGCCGGCGGACTGCTGTCCTCCCTGACCGTCCGCGGTCGCTGCATGGTGGCCGTGGGGCTGACGCTGCTGGGCCTCGGCGCCCTGCTCGGCGAGCTGCCGCTGGTGCAGATCGCGGTGTTCGTGCTGGCGCTGCCGCTGCTGTCCGCGGTGGGCGTGGCGCGCCGGCGGTTCCGGCTGTCCACCCGCCGCACCGTGACCCCGCCGCGACTGCCCCGCGGCGGCACGGCCGACGTCCTGCTCGAGGTGACCAACGCCGACCGGCGCGCCGGCGGGCTGTGG
The DNA here is from genome assembly GCF_019799925.1 of Blastococcus sp. CPCC 205250. GTDB lineage: Bacteria > Actinomycetota > Actinomycetes > Mycobacteriales > Geodermatophilaceae > Trujillonella. Next base: position 248,597 of record NZ_JABGCG010000003.1, read on the forward strand.
CTGCTCACCGAGCCGCTGCCGGTCGAGCTCGGCGCCGCGCCGAGCTACGTGGTCGAGCGGCTGCCGGCCGGCGCGACCGCCCCGCTGCACTACTCGGTGTCGGGGTCCCGGCGCGGGCGCCACCCGCTGGGCCCGCTGCGGCTGCGGCTGGTGGACCCCTTCGGCCTGGTCGTGCGGTCGGTCGCGGGCACCGACACCGCCTCGCTGCTCGTCGTGCCGCGGGTGCGGCCGCTCGCCCCCGGCGGGCTGACCGGCGGGTCGGGGAGCAACGGCGAGGGCGCCCGGCGCTCCATCGCCGTCCACGGCGAGGACGACGTCAGCACGCGCGCCTACCGGCACGGCGACGACCTGCGGAAGGTGCACTGGCGGGCGACGGCCCGCACCGGCGAGCTCGTCGTCCGGCTGGAGGAACGCCCGTGGCGCTCCTCGGCCACCCTGCTGCTGGACACCCGCACCCGCGCACACCTGATCGCTCCCCCCGGCACCCCGGCAGCGGCCGACGGCGCGCCGGTGGACAGCCTGGAGTGGGTGGTGGAGGCCGCGGCCAGCATCGGCAGCGCGCTGGCCGCCCGGGGCGCCGCGCTGCGGGTGCTCACCGACGCCGGCGAGCTCGCCCCCGCCGACGCCCGCCGCGGCCTCGGCGCCGGGGAGCTCCTCGACCGCCTTGCCGTGCTGCAGCCCTCGCGGTGCACCGACCTCGCCCGGCCGGCCGAGCTGGTGGGCCGGGTGGGTGGGGACGGCCCCGTTGTCGCCCTGCTCGGTGCCGTCAGCGCCGAGGACGTCGCCCGCCTGGCCCGTGCCCGCTCCGGGCCCGGCGCGGACCTCGCCGTGCTCGTGGACGTCGGTGGGTACGCCGCTCCCGCCGTCGCCCGGTCCCGCCGCTCCCCCACCGAGACCGCCCGCTCGGCACTGGTCCGGCAGCAGGACGAGGCCGTCGCGCTCCTCCGGGACGCCGGCTGGCGGGTCGCGGTCGCCCGCGCCGGTCAGCCGGTCGAGGACGTGTGGGCCGCGCTCACGCGGTCCGGGGTGGCGGCGTGAGCGCACCGGCCGCGGCACCGCCACGGGTCGGGGGCACCGCCGGGAGCACGGACGACGCCGTCGGCGCGACCGCCGGCCAGGAGGCCGGGACCACCCTGGCGGCAGCGGTGGCCACCCTGCTCGGGGCGGCGGCGCTGGCACCGGTCTTCAGCGACGGGGACTGGTTCCCCGGGGTGCTGGTGGCGGTCGTGGCGGTCTCCCTCAGCGGCCTGGCGCTGCGGCTGGCGGGCCCGGCGCTGTGGCTGTGGGCCAGCGGGGGCCGGCCGCCGTCGCCGCGCTGGTCGGCGCTGGCCGTCCCGGTGGTCCCCCTCGTCCAGCTGGCCGCGCTGGGCTGCGTGCTGACGGCGCTGTTCGCACCGGACCAGGCGGTGTCCGGCTGGCTGCCCACCGGCAGCAGCGTGGCCGACCTGGGCTCGGTGCTCGTCGACGGCAGCACCCAGATCCGCGAGCAGTTCACCCCCGCCGAGCCGCTGGCCGGGCTGTGCGCCCTGACCGCGCTGATGGTGGGGATCCTCGCGGTGGTCGTGGACCTCGTCGCGGTCGGCGGCCGGCAGCCGGCGCTGGCCGCCCTCGCGCTGCTGGTCGTGTTCTGCGTCCCGGTGAGCACCGTGGACGGCGGCATCGGCCTGGCCGCGGTCGCGCTGCCCGCCACGGGGCTCCTCGTGCTGCTGTGGGCCGACCAGCGCCGGCGGCTGGCCTGGAGCCCGCGGCGCGGCGGCGCTGCCCGCGCGGCGGCCGGGGCGCTGCCCGCCGTCCGCACCGGGCTGGTGGCCCTGGCCGCCGCCCTCGTGCTGGCCGCGTTCGTGCCGACCCTCGCCGAGGGCGAGCTGGCCGACCGGTGGCGCTCGGGCGGCGGCGGCGGAGGCGGGTCCACCGGCACGTCGCTGGACCCGGCGGCCGCGCTGCAGGGCGAGCTGACCCGGGAGGACCCGATCGACCTCCTGCGGGTGGAGGCCTCGGTGCCCGACCCGGGCTACCTGCGGGCCGTCGCCCTCGACGTCTACGACCCCGAGCGGGGCTGGGTCCTCGGCGACCTCGGCGACGCCCAGCAGCTGTCGGCCGGCGACTCGCTCGCCCCGCTGCCGGGCGGATCACCGCGACCGGTCACCGCGCGGGTGACGGTGCTCGACCACGACGACCGGTTCCTCCCCGTCCTGTCCTCCCCCTTCGACCTGGAGATCGACGACATCGGTGCGTGGTCGTTCGACCGCACCTCGGCCACCGTCTTCGGCGAGGACGTGACCACCGGCAACGGGCTGACCTACGTCACCCGGGGCGCCGAGCCGCGGCCCACGCCGGAGGAACTGGCCTCCTCACCCCCGGTGCTCCCCGCGACCCCGGAGGCGGCCTTCGCCCAGCCCCCGCAGCTGGATCCGGTCGTCACCTCGCTCGTCGACGACGTGACGGCCGGCGCCGGCTCCCCGGCCGAGGTCGTGGGGTCGATCTACGACTTCATGACCGACCCGGCCAACCGCTGGGTGTACAGCCTGTCCACGGAGCGGGGCACCACCGGGGACGACCTCGCCGACTTCCTGGTCAACCGGCGCGGCTACTGCGAGCAGTACGCCGGCGCGATGGCGGCGATGGTGCGCGCGGCGGGGGTGCCGGCCCGGGTGGTGCTCGGCTACACCTCCGGCATCGTCCAGCCCGACGGCACCCGGCTGGTGACGAGCAACGACGCGCACGCCTGGGTCGAGGTCTACTTCGAGGACCTGGGCTGGGTGCCCTACGACCCGACGCCGATCGACGCCGACCGTGCCGTGCAGCTGCCCTGGGCCCCCCGCCCGCCGGACCTCGAGGTCGACCCGCGCACCGACCTGCCGGCGACGCCGCTGCCCGCTCCCGCGCCGGCCGCTCCGCCCGTCGACGCGGGGAACCAGGACACCACGGCCGCCGCGGACGACGGCGGCGCGCCCAGCTGGCTCGGGACGGTCCTGCGCGCGGCCGGCGGGGTGCTCGGCGCGGCGGCCCTGGCCGGAGCACCGGCCGCCGTCCGCACGCTGCAGCGCCGGCGGCGGCTGGCGTCGGGGGACGCGGCCGCGGCCTGGGACGAGCTCGCCGCCACCGCCCGCGACCTGGGGCTGCCGTGGGACCCGTGGCAGACGCCCCGGCAGATCGCCGTGCAGCTGGGCGCGACGCTGCCCGGCGCCGCGCCGGCCGGACGGGGCGCGCACCGCTCCGGGAGCGGACGCGGCGCCGGGGCGCGGGAGGCGGTCGCCCGGCTGGCCCGGGCGGAGGAGGCGGCCAGCTACGCGCGGCCGGGCAGCGGTCCGGAGCCCGCGGAACTGGCGCAGGCGGTGCAGACCGCCCGCCGGGGGCTGCTGGCCGCGGCACCGCCGCGGGCCCGTCTGCAGGCGCTGCTGTGGCCGGCGTCGGTGCCGGCGACGCTGCTGGCCGGCGTCCGCGGCGCCGCGCCGGGGCGGCTGACGGCCCGCCCGCCCCGCACCGCGGCCTGAGGACGCCGGCCGGAGCGGGCCCGGAGCGGTACCGGCCGCCTGCCGTCCCCGGGGAGGACGGGACCACTCGGGGACGCCCCCCGGGCAGACGACGGCAGCCGCCGTCCCGGGGGGACGGCGGCTGCCAGGGAGCCGTGCCGGGGCTACTGGTCGTAGCGGCGGCGGAAGCGCTCTTCGAGCCGGTTCTTCAACGGCTGGCGCCGGGCCTTGCCGGCGCGCGCCTTGCCGCCGGCGCCGGCGGCGGTGGACCCGCCCGGCGCACCGCCGGACGTCTGCTCCGGCGCGCCGGTGGCGTAGCGGTAGTTCAGGACGACGAGCGCTGCGCCGGCGAACATCACGACGAATCCCAGGAACCCCAGGAGGACCAGCTTGGCCACCCCACCGATGAGGAGGGCCAGCCCGACGAGCACCAGCAGCGCGCCGAGTTGCAGCTTGCGCCGGGCCTTCAGCCGGCGGTCGCCGGTCCGTACGGAGGAGGCGAACTTGGGATCGTCGTCGACGAGGGCGCGCTCGATCTGCTCCAGCAGTCGCTGCTCGTGCTCGGAGAGCGGCACCGAGACCTCCATGTGGGCGGAGCCATGGCCGTCGGAGGCTCCCGCCGACGGTGACACCGAGGATACGAGCCGTTTGCGGGGCGCGAAAGGCGAGTCTGCTCCGACCCGCCCCCGAACCCCGCGAGATCACTCCCCGGAGTGCCTCGGCAGCCTCGCCGCGGCCCCGCGACGGGCGCGGACGCAGCGGCGGAGGACCCCCGGGAGGGCTCGTACCTCAGGGGACCCGACGAGCGGGGGGCGTCCGTGGTTCCCGGCGGCCCGGCGTGTCCCGTTCCCCGGCGCGCCCGTCCCCCGCCCGGCGCAGCAGCGTCGCGGGGCGCACCGCCCCGGCACCGAACCGGCGGGCGGCGCGGTCGGCGGCGAGCTCGGCGTCCCGGCGGCCGTGCTCGCGGGCGCCGAGCTCCAGCTGCCGGGGCGTGGCCCCGGTCTCGACCAGGCGCTCGGCGCGCACCCCGACCAGCCGGATCCGCGCCCGGTCCAGCCCGAGGGCGTCGTACAGGGCGCGCGCGGTGTCGTAGAGCTCCTGCCCGACGTCGGTGGGGACGTCGAGCGTGCGGCTGCGGGTGATCGTGGTGAAGTCGGCGAAGCGGACCTTGATGCTCACCGTGCGGGCCAGCCACCCGCCGTCCCGGAGGCGACCGGCGGTGCGCTCGGCCAGCCGCAGCAGCTCCCGGTGGATCACGGCGGGGTCGTCGACGTCGGTGCCGAAGGTCTCCTCGTGGCCGGCGGACTTCTCCGGCTCGTCGGGCACGACCCGGCGGGGGTCGCGGCCCCAGGCCAGCTCGTGCAGCGAGCTGCCGGCCGCCACGCCCACCGCGCGCTGCAGCGTGCGGGCCGGCACGTGCGCCAGGTCGCCGACGGTGCGCAGCCCCAGCCGCAGCAGCACCTCCTCGGTCTTGGCCCCCACCCCCCACAGCGCCCCGACCGGCAGCGGGTGCAGGAAGTCCATGACCTCGGGCGGGCGGACCACCAGCAGCCCGTCGGGCTTGGCGCGCGTGGAGGCCAGCTTGGCGACGAACTTGGTGCCGGCCACCCCGACCGAGCAGGTGATGCCCTGCTCGTCGAACACCCGCGCCCGGATGTACTCCCCGATCTCGGCGGCGTCGCCCAGCCGGCGACCGGCGCCGGAGACGTCGAGGAAGGCCTCGTCCAGCGACAGCGGCTCGACCAGGGGTGTGATGGACCGGAAGAGCGCCATGACCGAGCGGGAGACCTCGGCGTAGAGGGCGAGGTCCCCCGGCAACACGGTGGCGGTCGGGCACAGCCGCAGCGCCCGCGCGGTGGGCATGGCGGCGTGCACGCCGTAGCGGCGCGCCTCGTAGGTGGCCGACGTGACGACCCCCCGGTTGCCCTGCCCGCCGACGATCACCGGCGTCCCGGCCAGCTCCGGGTGCCGGCGCACCTCCACGCTGGCGAAGAAGGCGTCCATGTCCACGTGCAGCACCGAGCACCCCTCCGCACGGCCCCCGCCCGCCACCCGACCTCCCTCGAACTGGTGTTCGACCCGACGGGTGGACAGTACGGCCCCGGCGGCTCCCCCGGCGCGTCGGCGGCGTGTCGTGACCGACCCGTTGTGCGACCGGCTCGGAGATGGATCTCCGCTGGTCGGGCCCGGTGTGTGAGAGCAGGATGATCGAGGTAAGGCAGGTCCGGCGGGCCACCGTCCGGTGGCCCACGACTGATGGGAGCAGCATGGCGCTCGACGACGACGACATGACCAGCACCGAGGGCCCGGCCGACGGCGGCGCCGTGGGCGGCGGCTCCGACGGCGGGGCTGACGGTGGCGCGGACGGCGGTGCCGACGGCGGCGCCGAGGGTCCCGCCGACAGCGGTGCCGGTTCCGGCACGCCAGGCCAGAGCGACGGCGGCGCCGACGGTGGCGCCGACAGCGGCGCGGGTCACGGCCCGGCCGACGGCGGGGCCTCCGGTGGCGGTTCCGACGGTGGCGCGGACGGCGGTGCCGACGGCGGCGCGGACGGTTCGGCCTGAGCTCCGACCCCGCCGGAGCGGGCCGGCCGGTCGACGACCGGCCGGCCCTGCGCCGGTGCACCTCCCTCGACCCGCGGGTCTTCGCCGACGAGTACTGGGCCCGCCGGCCGCTGCTGACGCGTGCCCCGGAGACCAGCGGGGGCACCGACTTCTCCGACCTGCTCGACCTCGCGGCCGTCGACGAGCTGCTGTCCCGGCGGGGGCTGCGCACCCCGTTCCTGCGGATCGCCAAGGACGGCGACGTCGTCGACTCCCGGCACTTCACGACCTCCGGGGGCGCCGGGGCCGAGGTCGCCGACCAGATCTCCTCCGACGCGGTGCTCCGGCTGTTCGCCGAGGGCAGCACCGTCGTCCTGCAGGGGCTGCACCGGCTGTGGCCGCCGCTGATCGAGTTCGCCGACGCCCTCGCCGCCGACCTCGGCCACCCCACCCAGGTCAACGCGTACGTCACGCCGCCCTCCTCGCGGGGGTTCACCGCCCACTACGACGTGCACGACGTGTTCGTGCTGCAGGTGGCCGGGGAGAAGCACTGGCGCATCCACGCCCCGGTGCACCCCGACCCGCTGCGCTCCCAGCCGTGGACCGACCACCGCGCCGCCGTGGCCGCAGCCGCCGAGGGCGAGCCGCTCATCGACGCCGTGCTGCGCCCCGGCGACGTCCTCTACCTGCCCCGCGGCCACCTGCACTCCGCCACGGCGCTGGGCGAGATCAGCGCGCACCTGACCGTCGGCGTCCACTCGGTGACCCGGTGGTCGGCCGCCGAGGCCGCGCTGGACCTGGTCCGCGAGCTGGCCGCCGGCGACCCGGAGCTGCGCCGGTCGCTGCCGCTGGGCGTCGACCTGGCCGACCCCGCCGCGGCGGCCGACGACGTGGCCGCCGCACTCGCCGGCCTGCGCGACGTGCTGGACCGGGTGGACCCGGCCGAGGTCGCCGAGCGGCTGCGCAGCCGCACCTGGTCCCAGGTCCGCCCCGAGCCGGTCGCACCCCTGGCCCAGGCGACGGCGGCCGCCGCGCTCACCCCGGACACCGTGCTCTCGCTGCGCCGCCGGCTGCGCTGCCAGCTGCGCGAGCCCGCCGACGGCCGCGTCGTGCTCGTCGGCGGCCGCCGCCGGCACGAGTTCCCGGCGCGGACCGGACCGGCGCTGGCCGCCCTGCTCGCGACCGGTGAGCTGAAGGTCGCCGACCTCCCCGGCCTCGACCCGGCCGACCAGCTGACCCTCGCGCGGCGGCTGGTGACCGAGTCCGTGGCGGTCGTCCTGGACGCGGCGCTGCCCGGCGGCCGCGAGGGAGGGCACCATGGGCCCCGTGACGGCGCACTCGGGACGGGACGGTGACCCGGGCGTCGACCCCGACGTGACCGGTCCCGTCGGGAACGGCCCGCCGCCCGCCGCCCGGCCGCCGGCGAACCGGCCGGCCGGGAAGCTCAGCGACGAGCGCTGCTCGGTGCGCGCGGCCGAGCGGGGCGACTCCCCCACCGCCACGGCCGCCCCCGCCGTCCGCTGGGTGCTGATCGAGCAGCCGGGGCCCTGGGGCCGTGACGCGCTGACACAGTCGCGCATCGACCCACTGGTGGCCGGCCGCCTGGCCCAGCGGGCGCGCGCCGAGGGTGTGCGACTGCTGCTCATCCGGCGGCCCGACGCACGGGCGGGCGCGTCGGGGCGGCGCTGGGCCTACGTGGACGGCCGCGAGGGCCGGCGGGGCGCCTGGTGGTCGGTCCGCGGGTCCGACGCCGAGATCGCCGACGCGCCGTGGGACGGCAGCGTCGGCGAGCGCAGCGACGAGCTCACCTACCTGGTCTGCAGCCACGGCGGGCACGACGCCTGCTGCGCCCTGCGCGGCCGGCCGGTGGCCCGTGGGCTGCTCGCCGCCGGCGCGGACGTCTGGGAGTGCAGCCACCTGGGCGGCGACCGGTTCGCCGCCAACGTCGTCGTCCTCCCGCTGGGGATCTACTACGGGCGGGTTCCCGGCGACGGCACCGAGGTGCTGGCCGCGCACGAGAAGGAGCAGGTGGCGCTGCCGTGGCTGCGCGGGCGCGCCGGGCTGCCCCCCGCCGTGCAGGCCGCCCAGCACCACGCGCGCGGCGAGCTGGGCCTGCTCGGGGTCGACGACCTCCCCGCCCGGCGGACCACCCGGCTCAGCCCGGCCGGCGACCCGGTCGAGCAGTGGGAGGTCGTGCTGGCCGACGGCGACGGCGAGGTCCTCGTCCGGCTGGAGTGCCACCCCACCGCGGAGGCGTACCGGCTGACCTGTTCGGCTGCGCACGACGCGCACGCCCGGGTCTGGGAGGTGCTGTCGACCGAGGTCTCCTCCGGCGGCCGGACGGTCACCTCGACGCAGCGCCGCCGTCTCTAGCGCTGCTTCCCCTCGCGGAAGAGCGCGACCGCCTTGTCGATGCGCCGCTGCCGCGTCTCCGGCGTCTTCGCGCCGCTGACGTTGTCGACGTGGTAGCGCTGCAGGCTGTTGGACAGCCCGGCGAAGAACGCCCCGGCGGTCCCGTCGGCGGCCAGGGCGGCGGCCAGGTCGGCGGGGACGTCGACCTCGCGGGGCGTGTCGGCCACGGTGAGCGTGACCCGGACCGGGTCCCCGCCGGACAGGCCGGTGGCCGCGCGGACGGCGGCGCTGACGCTGACCATGGCCGTGCCGCCCATGACGCCCACGGTGTTGCGGTACTCGTAGCCGTCCAGGTCGACCAGCACCGGCGGCCGCTTCCCGGCGCCGAGTTCGGCGATGAGCTCGTCGGGCACGACGATGCCGGTGTTGTTGCCGCGCGCGGCCACCGTCGTGGCGAAGGTGACGCTCTTCGGCGTGGTGGTCATCGGGTCTCCTCGTCGGTCCGTGGGTGCTGCCGGTGCAGACGGCGGCGGCTCCCGGGACTCATCGGTCAGTGCAGGGCGCGACCGTGGGCGGTCAGCAGCGGGATCGCGAGCTCCACCCCGGTCAGCGAGCCGTGGTAGGCGGCCAGCCGGCTCGGGCCCGGCTCCCGCCGGGTGGCGGTGAGCGCCCACGAGCCGCGGGCCAGCGCGACCACGTCACCCACCCGCCCGGCGAGGGCGTCGTCGACGGGGCCGAACACACCGCTGGCGAACGCCTCGTCCCGCGAGACCACCCACGCCCGCGGGCCGAGGGCCTCCCGCCAGCGCTGCAGGACGTCCTCCGCGGCGCCCGGGACGGCGTGCACGTACCGGGCGCGCGGCTCGCCGGCCAGCAGCCGCACGCCGTCGAGCAGCTCGGGCTCCTCGTCGAGGTCGAGCCGGGTGTACTCGGGCACGTCGAGCATCCCGTGGTCGGCGGTCACGACCAGCGCCGCGTCGTCGGGCAGTGCGCCGACGACCTGCTCGACGAGCCGGTCGACCAGCGCCAGCTGCGCCCGCCAGGCCGGGGAGTCCACGCCGCGGACGTGCCCGGTGAGGTCGAGCTCGGGCGTGTAGCCGTAGGCGAGGGCGCGCGGTCCGGCCCCGAGGGCCTGGACGAGCCCCGCGGCGAGGTCGCCGGCGCTGACGGTGCCCGCGTAGTCCGCACCGCGGTAGGCGGCGTCGGACAGGCCGGAGCCGCGATAGGCGTAGGGCGCGACCGTGGTGACGGCGACGCCGGCGTCGGCGGCCTGCTCGAAGACGGTGCGCTGCGACTGCCAGGTCCGGGGGTCGGGGTCGTCGGCCCACTGGGTGTGGTTGAGGGAGCGCTCCTCCCCCGTGGCCCCGGCAGATCCGGGGACGATCGTCACGAAGCCGAGGACGCCGTGGCTGCCGGGCGGCAGCCCGGTGCCGAGCGTGGTCAGGCTGACCGGCGTGGTGCTGGGGCAGGGTGCGGAGAGGTCGCCGACGGGCGCGGCCAGGGCGGCCAGGGTGGGGGCGATGTCGGCGTGCTGCCGGACGAGGTCGGCGCCCAGCCCGTCGACGAGGAGGACGGCGACGCGGCGGGCCCCGGCCAGGGCGGCCGTCAGGCCGAGCGGGTCGGCGGGCAGGTCGCCGCGGCGCACCGGCACGCCGAGGGCGGTGGCCACCCCGGGCAGGACGTCGGCGAGCGTGGAGCGGCCGTAGTCCGGGACGGCGAGGTCCGCGGGGAGCGCAGCGGCCGTCACGGGCGGGTGGCGAGGACGTGCAGGCCCGCGGCGGCGTCCCGGTACGGCGAGGTCCCGGCCAGCCGCAGCTCGAGGCGGCGCACCGCGTCGGAGTCCGCGCCCGAGGCGGCGTCGAGGAGGTCGGCCACGATGGAGACCCCGCGCCACTCCCCCGGCTCCAGCCCGGCGCCGCGGACCAGGGCCAGCAGCTCCTCCGGGCCGAACCGCCGGGCGGCCGGGCGGGTGCGGCCCGGTGCCGGGTCGCGGTCGTCGAGCAGGGCCAGGGCCTCGACCGGGTGGCCGCCGAGGGCGCGGGCGAGCACGGCGCCGGCCCGGTTGGCGGTGGCCACGCTGACCGTGCCGCCGGACCGCACGGCGCGGGCGACCTCGCCGAGGGTGACCGCGGGGTCGTCGACGACCTCGAGGACGGCGTGGCACAGCGCGAGGTCGTAGCCGCTGCCGTCACGGCCGCCGCCGTCGCCGCCGCCGTCCTCCGCGAGGGGCAGCTCGTGCAGCCGGTCCCCGTCGCCCTGCACGGCCCGCACGGCGTCGCCGACGCCGGCGGTGTCGGCGCGGCGGCGCAGCGTGGCGAGGGCGTCGGCGCTGGGGTCGACGACCGTGACGTGGTGGCCGAGCCGCGCGAGGGGGACGGCGAGCGTGCCGCTGCCGCCGCCGACGTCGAGCACCCGCAGCGGGGCGCCGGCGGCGACGAGCGGGTCCAGCGCCGCCCAGACGGCGGCGGTGCGGGCGGGCACGTGCTCCGCGGCGGGCGAGGCGGAGGCGGAGGGCGGCACCGGACGAGCGTAGTGACGCACGCGCCGTCCGGCGCCCCCGGACGTCAGGCGGAGACGGAGTCGGCGGCGCGCTCCAGGTCGGCGATGACGATCTTCCGCATCGTGAACATGGCCTGGATCGCCCGCTGCCGGCGGTCGGGGTCCGGGTCGGACTGCAGCTCCATCAGGCGGACGGGCGTGACCTGCCAGGAGACGCCGTAGCGGTCCTTGAGCCAGCCGCACTGACTCTCCTCGCCGCCGTCGGTGAGCCGCTCCCAGTAGTGGTCGACCTCGGCCTGGTCGGCGCACAGGATCATGAAGGAGATGGCCTCGCTGAAGGCCCAGTCCTGCTTCCCGCCGTTGAGGGCCATGTACTCGGTGTCGCCGAGGCGGAAGCTCGCGGTCAGCACCTGGCCCTCCCGCTGGGGGTCCTCCGGGCCGTACCGGAGCGTGCCGAGCATCTCGGCGTCGGGCCAGACCGAGGTGTAGAAGCGCGCCGCCTCCTCGGCCTCGGTGTCGAACCACAGGGAGATCACGGTCTTCGGCATGGCGGTCGGTCCCTTCCTCCGAGGTGTTCGGTCACGAGGTCAGACGCCCCGGCGGGCCCGGACTCATCGCCGGCCGGCCAGCCAGCCCGCCCAGTGCGGTCGGACCAGGTCGGCGAGCAGCGCGTAGCCGGCCGCGCCGGGGTGGGCACCGTCGCCGGCGGCGACCTCGGCCCGCCAGGTGGGGTCGGCGGCCAGGGCCGCCACCACGGGGACGTGCGGCACCCCGGAGTCGGCGCAGACCCGGGCGAAGCGGGCGTCGAGCGCCGCCGTCCGCTCGTTGTGCGCGTCGTCGGCGACGGCCGGCGGGCCGACCACCAGCACCGGCCACCCCGCGACGGCCGCGCCGGTCAGGACCCCGGCGAGGGCCGCGACCGAGCGGTCGGGGTCCAGCCGCACGGCGCCGTCGGCCTCCGTGGTGTCGTTGACCCCCATGGAGAGCACCAGCCGGGACTCCCAGGGCCCGGTCAGCCGGGGCGCGCACTCGGCCGTCCAGCGGGCGGCGACCTCCGCGCTGGTCTGCCGGCGGACGCCGAGGACGTAGCGGGTCACGGGCAGGCCGTCGCGCTCGCTGCGGGCGCACAGCCGGCCGGTCCAGCCGAGGTGCTCGGGGTCGCCGACGCCGGCCACGAAGGAGTCGCCGACGAAGCACACGCGCAGGTCCCGGGTCACGCCCCCATCCTTCAGTGGCCGGAGCTGCCGGGGCTGGAGTGCCACAGCTTGCGCGGAGGGGCACCGCCGCGGGAGCTCGCTGCCCGGCGGGCTGCCGTCGCCGCGTCCTCGCCCGCCGGCTTGATGTCGGCGTAGGGCGACATCCGGAAGCCGGTCGGGTGGACCAGCACCGGCTTGACGACCACCGGGCGCGAGCCGTGCGAGGCCGCGGCGCCGGCGATGGCCTGCTCGGTGTAGGCGCCCGGCGCGGCCATCTGCTCGGCCACCGATGCCAGGCCGCCGGTCTCCCACGCCTCGTACAGGGCAGGCAACTCCCACGCCCCGGTGGCCCGGATCGACACCCCCCGCGGCCCGGTGCGGCGCAGCACCCCGCGGACCACCAGCAACCACGAGTGGAACACCGTCGCCGCGTAGGGCCCCTGCACGTCCTCGAAGAAGGTGGAGTCGGTGCAGCCGGTGCCGTCGTCCAGCGTCACGAAGACCACCCGCCGCCCGGAGCGGATGGGCGGGGTCTGGGTGGCCACCTTCACCCCGGCGACGAGCACCTCCGACCCGCTGCGGCAGCCCAGCAGCTCCCCCGCCGGCACGGCGCCGACCGCCGACAGGAAGCGGCGGTAGAAGTCGACGACGTGCCGGCTGGCGTCCAGCCCCAGCACCTCCAGCTCGGCGCGGACCAGCTCGGCGTCGGTGAACTCGGGCAGCCCGCTGCCGGCCGCCCAGGTCAGCGCGGTCTCCCCCGCCCCTCGGCCCCCGCCCCCTCCGGCCGCGGCGTCGTCCTCCTCGGGCAGGTCCAGGCCGAGCAGGTCGAGGCTCAGCTGGCCGACCGCGCCGGCCCGGGCGCCGCTGCGGCTCCACCGGTCCAGCTCGCTGATCTGCAGCAGCAGGTCGCGCCGGGTGACCGCCGACCGACTGCGGGTGGGCCGGCCGGCCTCCCGGTCGCGCACCCCGAAGCCGTAGAGGGAGTCGAACCCGCCGGCGAGCACCAGCCGCTCGACGACCGGCCGGGAGACCGACGCCCGCTGCCAGAAGTCGTTGAGCGAGCGGTAGGGCTGGCCGGCGACGACCCGGGCGACCTCGTCGTCGGAGATCCCCTTGACGTCGGCGAGGGAGAGCCGGATGCCGTGACGGGAGGGGTCGGGCACCGACGGGGGCATCCACTCCGGCCGCCGCCAGGCCACCGCGCCGCTCCCCGTGTCGTCGTCCTCCGGCTCGTCGGGGGTCACCGGTTCCACCCGGTAGGTGGCCCCGGAGGCGTTGACGTCCAGGCCCAGCACCCGGACGCCGAAGTTGCGGGCGTCGTCGAGGATCAGTCGCTTGGGGTACATGCCGGGGTCGTGGGTGAGCACCCCGGCGAGGAAGGCCGCCGTGTGGTGGGTCTTCAGCCAGGCCGACTGGTAGGTGGGCAGCGCGAACGCCGCGGCGTGGGCCTTGCAGAAGCCGAACGAGCCGAAGGCGACCAGCACCTCCCACACCTTCTCGACCACCTCGACCGGGTAGTTCTGCAGCGCCCGCGGCTTGAACCAGGTGCGCACCTCGTCGTGCAGGTCACGGTCCCCCAGCGCCCGGCGGGCCTCGTCGGCCTGGGCCAGGTCGCAGCCGGTCATCTGCGCCACGATCTGCAGCACCTGCTCGTGGAAGACCACCACGCCGGCGGTCTCCTCCAGGTACGGGGCGAGGTCCGGGTGCGGGTAGACCGGGTCGCGCCAGCCGTTCCGGGCCATGAGGAACGGCGTCACCATGTCGCTCTTGACCGGCCCGGGCCGGAACAGCGAGATGTCGATGACGATGTCCTCGAAGGTCTGCGGCCCGAACTTGCCGACCAGCTCGCGCTGGCCCGGGGACTCGATCTGGAACATGCCGAGGGTGCGGGTGCTGCGGATCAGCTCGAACGTCGTCGGGTCGTCGCGCGGGATCGCGTCGATGTCGACGGTCTCCCCGTCGACCCGGGCCACCTCGTCGAGCGCGTGGGCGATCGCCGACTGCATCCGGATACCGAGCAGGTCGAGCTTGAGCAGCCCGAGCTCCTCGACGTCGTCCTTGTCGAACTGGCTCATCGGGTAGCCGAGGTAGCTGTTCTCCACCGGGGTGCGGTCCAGCAGCGTGGCGTCGGACAGCAGCACCCCGCACGGGTGCAGCGCGATGTGGCGGGGCAGCCCGTCGAGCCGGGCGACGAGGTCGAACAGCAGGTCGAGGTCACCGCTGCCGCCGCCGCGCTTGGAGCCCAGCCGGCTGGCGCGCAGCTCCGGGAGGTCCTTGAGCGCGGCGTGCACCTGGTTGGCCCGGATGTGCGGGAAGGCCTTGGCGACGGCGTCGACCTCGGCGGGCGGCAGGCCCAGGGCGGCGCCGACGTCGCGGATGGCGTGGCGCACCCGGTAGGTGTCCATCATCGAGATGCAGCTGACCCGCTCGGCCCCGAAGCGGTCGATGACCGCGTCGTAGACCTCCATCCGGCGGGCGGACTCCACGTCGATGTCGATGTCGGGCAGCTGGTGGCGCAGCGGGGAGAGGAACCGCTCCATCAGCAGGCCGTAGCGGATCGGGTCGACGTCGGAGATGCCCAGCAGGTAGGTGACCAGGCTGCCCGCGCCGGACCCGCGGGCGGCGGCCCGGACCCTGAGGCTCTTGATGAGGTCGACCACGTCGGCGACGGTGAGGAAGTAGGACGGGTAGCCCAGCTGGTCGATGACGGCGAGCTCGTCGTCCAGCCGCCGCCGCACCTGCCCGGTCGGGGCCATGCTGCGCCGGCCCAGCCCTGCCTCGCAGCGGGCGCGCAGCACCTGCGCGGGCCCCATGCCGGCCTCGGCGGCGGTGGTGACCACGTCGAGCTCGGGATAGCGGACGGTGCCGATGCCGAGGTCCTCCCGGACGTCGACCACGCACTGCTCGGCCAGCCGGGCGGTGCGCTCGAGCAGCCGCAGCGCCGCGTCCCGGTCGGGGCCCACGAGGTCCTCGGCGACGTCGGCCATCTCCTTGCCCGACTTGAGGTAGCCCTCGGCGGTGCGCCGGTCGACGTGCCGCTGGTCGAGGGCGACGAGCCGGCGGGAGGCGTCGAGCACGTCGGCGGTGGGGGCGTCGAGGGCGTCGACGTACCGGACGGCGTTGGTGAGCACCACCGGCACCCCGGTCTCCGCCGCGAACCGCAGCATCGCCTGCGCCCGCGACCGGTCGCCCCGGCCGCGGTGGTGCACGACCTCGAGCGCCAGCTGCCCGGGCCCGAACACCGACCGCCAGGCCGACAGCCGGGCGGCGGCGACGTCGGCCCGGCCGGCGGCCAGCGCCCGCCCGACCGGGGAGTCCGGCCCGAGCAGCGCGACCAGCCCGAGCGGGTGCTCGGCGGCCATCGCCAGGGAGCTGACCGGCTCACCGCGGGTGCCGCGCAGGTGGGTGGCGCTGGTCAGCCGGCACAGCGACCGCCAGCCGACGCCGTCCCGGGCGAGGAAGGTGACCCGGGCCAGCCGCGGGTCGACGCTGGCCCCGCCGCGCACCGGGGACCGGCGGCCGCGCCCCGGACCCTCACCCTCGACCAGAGGGTCCGGGTCGGGTGCCGGCGGACGGCGGGACCGGTGCCGCGTCCCCGCGATCCCCGAGGGCCCGGTGCCGAGGGCCTGCGCCAGCGCCGGGGGGACGGCGCTGTCGACCGCGGAGCTGACCGCCAGGTCGACCCCGAACAGGGGGCGGATGTCGGCCGCCCGGCAGGCCAGCGCGAACTTCACCGCGCCGTAGAGACCGTCGCGGTCGGTCAGCGCCAGCGCCTGCATGCCGTGCTCGGCGGCACGGGTGACCAGGTCGGCCGGGTGGTTGGCCCCGTGGCGCATGGAGTAGCCCGAGGCGACGTGCAGGTGGACGAAGGGGTCCCCGCTCACCGACGGGATCGGGTGTCGCCGCGGTGGGCGGTGCCGCCACGGTAGGCGGTGCCGCCGACCACCCGGGGCCGGGGTGCCGGCTCCGGGAACTGCGTCAGGGTGGTCTCGACCACCCCGAGGAAGGCCTCGACGTCGCGGACCAGGTCGTCGGCCTCGCGCTCGGTGACCGCGCGGGACAGCCCGGCCTCGGCCGCGGCCCGCTTGGCGGCCCCGGCGGCGAAGAAGGTGGCCCACTCCCCCAGCTCCGGGCAGACCTCGCCCAGCAGCACCCAGGCGCTGCGCGGACGGCGACGGCTCCCCTCGGGCCGGGTGCGGGCGGCCAGCACCGCCGCGGCGGCGCGCAGCGCGGCCAGGTGCGCGGTGGCGTACCGCTCCCGCGGGTCGGTGGCGGCGGCGGCCTCGGCCAGCCCACGGCGGGCCTGGTCGAGCAGCCCCGCGGCGGCGGCCGGCACCGGCGGGGGCAGCGGCAGCTGGTCGGCGGACCGGTCGTACGGCATGGCTCGCAGCGCGCCCATCAGTCGTGCACCCGCACGAGCGACCAGCGGTTGTCCGCGGCGTCCCACGACAGGTCGTAGACCCCGGCGAAGCTCATCCGCGACCGGCCGGCCCGCACCGCCTCCAGCCGCCACACCTCCCGCGTGGCGACGAGGTCGACCGAGGCGCCGCCGCCGGCCGCCCGCTGCCACCACGCCGGGGTCTCCACCCACGAGTCGAGCAGCTCCCCCACGACGTAGCGCGACCCGCCGCGCCAGAACTGCACCGGACCGAGCGGGCCCCGTTCGACCTGGACCTCTTCGCCGACCCGACCGCCGACCCCGTTCAGCACGCGGCTCATGTCAGACTCCCCACCGCTCCCGACCCGTCGCGCCGGCCCGGCCGCGCCGACGGGTGGGGAAGGACCCGGGACGCGGAGGGTGACGCCGTTCGAACGCGTGTTCGAACACGTCGAGTACACCCGACCCCCGAGCCGCCGTCAAGCCGGGTCCCCCGTCGGCGCGCCGCCGTCCGTGGGCCCCCTGGACCGGCCACCCGCGGCGGCGGAGCGCCTCTGCCCTCGCACCCGCACGCCGGGCCGGGGATGGGAAGGTTCCTGCAGCTCACGGGGCCTGCGACGATGCCGGCGTGGACGAGACGACCGCCTGGACCACCATCGCCGCCGAGCGGCGCGCCCTCGCCGACCTGCTCGACACGCTCACCCCCGAGCAGTGGGCGACGCCGAGCCTCTGCCGGGGCTGGACCGTCCGGCACGTGGCCGCCCACGTCATGGTCGGGCCCACCGGGTCGATCGGCGGGTTCCTCAGCGCCATGGTGCGCGGCCGCGGCTCCTTCGACCGCGCCAACCACCTCCTCGCCGACCGCCGCGCGCAGCTCCCGACCGCCGTCCTCGCGGCCGACCTGCGCGAGCGCGCCGGGAGCCACTTCACCCCGCCGGGCATGGACTGGCACGCCCCGCTGACCGACCTGCTGGTGCACCGGCTCGACATCACGGTCCCCCTCGGCCTGGACCACGGCCGGCCGCTCGACCCCTGGGCCGACGCCCTCGACCTCCTGGTCAGCCGGCGGGCGGCCCCGGCCTTCCTCCCCCGCGGCCTGCCCGAGCTCGAGTACGCCCCCGTAGACGTCGACCACTCCTGGGGCACGGGACCGCGGGTCGAGGCGCCGGTCGAGGCACTGGCACTGGCGATCACCCGCCGCCCGGTCCGCCTCGACGCGCTGACCGGCCCCGGGAGCGAGGCGCTGCGGACCTGGGCGCGCGGCTGACCCCGCCGCGGACCGACCGGCGCCGATGCCGCCGGTCCGGTAGGGGTCACCGGTGGAGTGGGTCGGGTGGGTGGGTGTCGTCGAGCCAGGGTGGGTCGGGTTCGGGGTCGTGGTGCCAGCCGGGTGGTCGGGTGGTGCGGGTGACCCCGGAGGGGGTGGTGACGGTCAGGTGTCCGTCGGGGTGGAGGGTGAAGGTCCACCTGGGGGCGTGGGTCTTGATGCGGTGGTGGCGGCGGCACAGGCAGCACAGGTTGGTGCAGTCGGTGGGTCCGCCGTCGGCGTAGGGGTGGGCGTGGTCGATGTCGCAGTGGCCGGGGCGGCGGTGGCAGCCGGGCATGCGGCAGGTCCGGTCGCGGGTGGTGATCAGGCGGCGTTGGGCGGCGGTGGGCCGGTAGCCGGGGGTGGTCGGCGGTGGGCGCAGGCCCGGTCCGTCGCCGGGGTCGCGGGTGTCGGCGGGATGTCGGGTGGCGGTTGGGCTGGTGTGGCGGTGGGTGCGGCGGCCGGTGCCGGCGGCGCGGGCGAGGTCGGCGCGGGTGGCCACGGCGATGGTCTGGCCGGTGGCCGGGTCGTCCAGGGCGATGGTGAGCGATCCGCCGGGCGGGGCGGGGGCGAGGTCGAGCATGTCCAGGTCGGCCAGGACCTGGCGGCACTGGGCGGCGGTGATCCAGGTGCCGTCGAGTTCGGCGGGTGGGGCGCCGGTGGGTGCCTGGGCGCGTAGGGCGGGCAGGGCGGCGTGGATGGTCAGGTGGGCGGTGACCGGGGGGCGGGTGGTGTCCCAGGGGCGTAGCAGCAGGTCCAGGGCGGTGGCCGAGCGCAGCTGTCCGATCGGGCGGGTGTCGCCGTCGGCGCGGGCCCAGCCGGCGTAGGTGCCGATCGCGTCGCGGGCGGCGCGTACCTGGGGGTAGGGGCCGTCGATGACCAGCCGGCCCAGGCCGTCGGGGGTGCGCTCGACGTGCACGTCGGCGGTGCGTTCGGCCGCCCGGCGGCGGCGGTCCCGGGCGGCGGCGTCGATGCGGTACAGGTGGTAGCGGGTGCGGTCGGCCAGCCGCGGGGGCGGGCAGTCCCCGGCCCCGGGCAGCACCTTCGCCTGCACGGCGGTGGCCACGGCGGGGTCGGCGTCGCCGAGCAGGTCCAGCAGCACCCGCGCCTGGCGGACGGTGAGCTGCCCGGCGTACAGCTGCGACCAGGTGGGCGCCAGCTTCCCGGTGAGCAGCAGCGCGTCGACCGCCAGCCGTGACGCCTCGCCCTCCGCGCAGCCGCGGATCATCGCCAGCTCGGTCACGAAGTCCTCGGACACGTCGGCCAGCACCGCCGGGCGGGCGGCCAGCGCATCACGCCCCGCACCGCCGCGGGCACCGGAGTCCGTGTCGCGCGCGACCCGCCGGCGGCGGGCCAGCTCGGTGATCACCGCCGCCTGGTGGGCGTACTCCCGCGCCATCCGCGCGTCGGTGGACCACACGTCGGCCACCAGATCCAGCTCGGTCAGGCCTGCCGACACCACATCGCCGGGCAGCACGCAGATCGGCTCGCCGTCGACCCGCGGCGGCACCACCCCGACCTCCATGACCACACGCTAGCCACCAGGTACGACAGAAACCCCAGCTCAGACGGGCCGGAGGCGACGCCCACCGGCGACCGCCGGCCGGCCCGGCAGCGGCCGGCGGATCCGGCACCGCGCCGCCCCGCGGGCCGCCGTCCCGCACCTGGTGGGAGGATCGCCGGCATGCCGCCCGCCGACTCCCCCCGGGTCGCCGAGGTCGTCCGCCGCCTCCGCGAGGCCGGCGCGACCGGCGAGGTACGAGAGCTCCCCGACAGCGCCCGCACGGCCGCGCAGGCCGCCGCGCAGCTGGGCGTCCCGGTCGGGGCGATCGCCAACAGCCTGGTCTTCGACGTCGGCGGCAACCCGCTGCTGGTCCTGACCAGCGGCGCCCACCGGGTGGACACCCGCGCGGTCGCCGAGCTCCTCGGGGTCCCCGAGATCCGCGTGGCGACGCCGGACTTCGTGCGCGAGCACACCGGCCAGGCGATCGGCGGTGTCGCCCCGGTCGGCCACCCCGCCCCCATCGGGACCCTCGTCGACGTCGAGCTCGCCCGCCACGAGCAGGTCTGGGCCGCCGCCGGCCACCCGCACACCGTCTTCCCCACCACCTACGACGAGCTCCTCCGGCTCACCGAGGGCACGCCCGCCGAGGTGGGCCCCGGGCCGGTCGAGACGGCCCTCCCCGAGGCGGTACGCACATGACCGGCACCACCCCCGCGACGCGGGTGACCCAGCTGCCGACCGGGTGGATCCGGGACCACATGCACGAGGCGCTGGCCATCTACGGCGAGGCCATGGGCTACTCGTCCTCGGTGGTCGCCGGCCGCTACGGCTACGCCATCCAGCACACCGAGCGGCCCGGCTTCCGCGCCGTCGGGGCCTTCCTCGCCGACGCTGACGGGGAGCGGCTGGCCGGTTTCGGCTACGGCTACGAGGTCGCCCCCGGACAGTGGTGGCACGACCAGGTCCGCGCCGCGCTGGACCGGCGGACGGCGAAGCGCTGGCTGCCCGGCGCCTTCGAGGTCTGCGAGCTGCACGTCCACCCCGACGCCCAGAGCCGGGGCCTGGGCCGCCAGCTGCTGCACGCGCTGGTCGCCGACCTGCCCAACCCCGTGGCGCTGCTGTCGACCCCGGACGCCGACACCAAGGCCTTCCGGCTGTACCACGCCGACGGCTTCGTCGACCTGGCCCGCGGGCACCACTTCCCCGGCGACGCCCGCCCCTTCGCGATCCTGGGCGCCCGGCTCCCCCTGCATCCGCGGCCTCCCGCCGGTACGAACGACGGGGCGTGACCTCCACGAACCCCGCGCCCCTCGACGCCGTCGTCGTCGGCTCCGGGCACAACGGCCTGGTGGCCGCCTGCTATCTCGCGCGCGCCGGGCTGACGGTCGAGGTGGTCGAGCGCGACGAGGTGCTCGGCGGCGCGGTGTCCACCGTGGAGCGCTGGCCCGGGGTGCGGGTGGACCGCGGCTCGAGCGCGCACGTGATCGTGCGGCACAGCGGGATCGTCGAGGACCTGGACCTCGCCGCGCACGGCCTGCGCTACGTCGACTGCGACCCGTGGGGCTTCGCCCCCGCGCCCACCCCGGGCGCCGACGGCCCGGACGGGCAGCCGCTGGTGTTCTCCGTCGACCTCGACGCCACCTGCGCCTCCATCGCGCAGGCCTGCGGTGCGGCCGACGCCGACGCCTACCGCCGGTTCGTCGCCGAGTGGGGGCCGCGCAGCCGGGCCGTCGTCGCCTCGTTCGCCGGCCCGCCCAGCCCGGGGCGCCTGGTCCGCGCGTTCTGGCCGCTGGGGGCGCCGCGCGACGGGCGGCCGCGCACGCCCGGGGGCGACCTCGCGGTGGACTTCCTCGGCTCGGGCGACGCCCTGCTCGACCGCTGGTTCACCAGCGAGCGGCTCAAGGCCGCCCTCGCCTGGTTCGGCGCGCAGTCCGGGCCGCCGATGAGCGAGCCCGGCACCGCGGCGATGGTCGGCTGGGTCGCGCTGCTGCACGACGTCCCGCCCGGCCACCCGGTGGGCGGCTCGGGTGGGCTGACGGCGGCGCTGCGCCGCCGGCTGGAGTCCGACGGCGGCCGGGTGTCCCTGGGCGACGCCGCCGAGCGCCTGCTGGTCGAGGACGGCCGGGTCGCCGGGGTGCGGACGGCGTCCGGGCGCGAGCTGCGGGCACCCGTCGTCGTCTCCGCCTGCCACGTGCTGGCCACGCGCGACCTCGCCGGGGACGCCGCTCCCCCCGCCCTGGCCGACGCGGCGCCCCCGCTGGGCAACGGCTTCGGCCTGGTGCTGCGGGCGCTGACCGACGCCCCGCCGTCCTACCCGGGCGTGCCGGCCGACCTGGCACTGGGCGGACTGCAGCTGCTGTGCACCGACCGCACCCAGCTCGCCGCCGCGCACGGCGACTTCGCCGCCGGCCGGCTGCCGCGCGAGCCGGTGCCCCTGGCGATGTGCTTCTCGGCGTCGGACGACACCCTCGCCCCGCCCGGGCAGCACGTGGTCACCGTCTGGGGGCAGTGGTACCCCTACGAGCTCGCCAGCGGCGCGGACTGGGACACCCTGGCCGAGCCCGCCGCCCGGCAGCTGCTCGCGGCCGTCGACGCGTACGCGCCGGGGTTCGCCGGCTCGGTCCGCGAGCTGTACGTGCAGACGCCGGTGCTGCTGGAGCGGGAGCTGTCCCTGCTCCGTGGCAACGTCATGCACGTGGAGATGGGCCTGGCCAGCATGTTCTCCCTGCGGCCCACTCCTGCGCTGGCCGGCCAGCGGGTGCCGGGGCTCCCGGGCCTGTACCTGGCCGGCGCCTCCACGCACCCCGGTGGCGGGGTGTCGGGCAACTCGGGGCGGACGGCGGCGCGGCTGGTGCTGGCCGACCGCGGGCGGGTCGCCCGGGGGCGGCGCGCGCTGGCCGGGCTCGCGGGGCGGGTGCGCCGGTGACCGCGCCGGCCGTGGTCGAGCGGATCCGCTCGGCCGGGCCGCGCGCGCTCCTGCCGTGGGCGCTGACCGCCGTCCTGGTGCTGACCGCGATCACCTACCCGCTCACCGACGGCGACGCCCGCAACGCCGTCAGTTGGGCGATCGTGCTGCTGGGCGCCACGCTCTCGGTCACCCACGCTTCGCTGAGCCGTGGCACCCGCACCGGCCTGGGCGTGCTCGGCCTGGTCGCCGTCGCCGCGATCGTCTTCGAGGCGGTCGGCCTGGCCACGGGATTCCCCTACGGCGAGTACACCTACAGCGACGTGCTCGGTCCGACCCTGCTGGGCGTGCCGTTCCTCGTGCCGCTGGCCTGGCTGATGATGGCCTGGCCCAGCTGGCTGCTCGGCGCGCGCCTCACCCGGGGGGTGCGGCCCGCGTGGCGGCACCCGGCCCGGGTGGCCGCATCGGCGGCGGTCTTCGCGGCGTGGGACGTCGTCCTCGACCCGCAGATGGTGCAGGCCGGCTACTGGACCTGGGCACACCCCTCCCCCGGCCTCCCGGGCATCGACACCGTGCCGCTGACCAACCTGGCCGGCTGGCTCCTCGCCGGGCTCGTGCTCATGGCGCTGCTCGACCTGCTGGTGGCGCGGACCGCCCCGGCCTCCCGGACCGCCGCTGGCCCGCGGATCGGCGACGCCGCCCCGCTCGTCGCGCTGGCCTGGATGACCCTCGGCGGGGCGCTGGCGCACGCGGGCTGGCTGGACCTCCCGGGGTCGGCGGCCTGGGGCGTCGTCCTGGCGCTGCCCGCGCTGGCGGTGCTCGCCGTGCAGGCCACCCGGGCGCGACGGTGAGCGGCCGGGCGGTCCGCGGGCTCTCCGCGGCCGCGGTGGTCATGGCGGCGCACGCGGCGGTCAACGTCCGGCTGCTGCGCCGGCCGCCCGAGCGGCACCCGCCGGTGATGCGGCCGGTCACGGTCGTCCTCCCGGTCCGCGACGAGGAGGACCAGGTCGGCGACTGCCTGGCGGCGGTGCTGGCCCAGCGCGGCGTGCCGGACCTGCGCGTCGTCGTCGTCGACGACGGCTCCACCGACGGCACGGCGGCGGCGGTGCGTGCGGTCGACGACCCCCGGGTCCGGCTGGTCCCCGCCCCCGCTCCGCCGGCGGGGTGGCTGGGCAAGCCGCACGCGTGCGCCACGGGGGTGGGCGAGGTGCCCGCCGACCCCGACGGCGTGCTCGTCTTCCTCGACGCCGACGTCCGGCTCTTCCCCGACGCGATCGCCCGCGCCGTCGCCGTCCTCGACGCGCACGGCCTCGACCTCGCCTCGCCGTGGCCACGGCCGGTGGCCGGGACCCTCGCCGAGCGGCTGGTGCAGCCGCTCTCCCCCTGGCTGTGGGTGACGACGCTGCCGCTGCGGCTGGCCGAGCGCTCCCGGCGGCCGTCGCTCACGGCGGCCAACGGCCAGTTCCTGGTGATGACGGTGCCGGCGTACCTGGCGGCCGGCGGGCACGCGGCGGTCCGCGGCGAGGTCCTGGAGGACGTCGCCCTGGCGCGGGCGGTCAAGCGGGCCGGGGGCCGGGCCGTGCCGGTGGCCGGCGCCGAGCTCGCCGCCTGCCGGATGTACGACGGGTGGACGGCGCTCTCGGACGGCTACGCGAAGTCGCTGTGGGCGGCGGTCGGCGGGTCGCCGGGCGCCAGCGTCGCGGCGGCGGCAGTGCTGACCGCCGTGGGCGTGGTGCCCGCCCTGGCCGCGCTGGGCGGGTCGCGCGCCGGGCTGGCCGGCTACGCCGCCGGGGTCGCCGGGCGCGCGGTCAGCGCCGCGGCCACCGGCAGCCGGGTCTGGCCCGATGCGCTGGCGCACCCGGTGTCGCTGCTGGCCTTCGACCTGCTGCTGGCCCGGTCGGTCGCCGGGCACCGGCGCGGCACGCTCACCTGGCGCGGCCGCGCGGTGTGACCGCGCGCCGCGGGCGACCCCGGGGACCCGACCGCTGCGGCCCGACCGCTGTGACCCGGCCCCGGTCACCCGACGGCTGTGACCTCGGCCGCCCGCCGCGCTGCCCCGCGACCGGTGGCAGAGGATGACCCGGTGACCGCGCGCCCCTCTCCCGACCGGACCGACTTCGACCCGACGGAGATGAAGGTCGGCTCGTTCTACCGGGTGCTGAACTCGGTCGTGGTGCCGCGGCCGATCGCGTGGGTGTGCAGCCGCTCCGCCGAGGGGGTGCACAACCTCGCGCCGCACTCCTTCTACACGGTGGCGTGCGTGGACCCGCCGGTCGTGCAGTTCACCTCGGTGGGCCGCAAGGACTCGCTGAACAACGTGGAGGCGACCGGCGACTTCACGATCAACCTCACGCCCGAGCCGCTGTTCGAGCAGGTCAACGCCACGGGCACGGACTTCCCGCCGGACCAGAGCGAGGCCGAGCACGCCGGGGTCCACCTCGAGCCGAGCCGGCGGGTGGCGGCGATGCGGGTGGCCGAGTCCCCGGTGTCGATCGAGTGCACGCTGCACTCCACCGTGCGGCTGGGCGACAGCACCGTGGTGTTCGGCCGGGTGCAGTTCATCAGCGCGTACAGCAGCGCCGTGCGCGACGGCCGGCCGCGGATCGAGGAGCTGCGGCCCCTGGCCCGCCTGGGCGGCAACGAGTGGTCGACCATCGGCGAGGTGCTGGAGATCCCCCGCATCCCCTACCGGACGTGGGCCGAGGACCCGGCCATCGGCGAGCGCGTCCGGGAGCGGTGACCCGGCCCGTCGTCCCCCGGCCCCCGCGCGATCACGCCGCCAGCCCTGACCCGGGCTGGGCCGCGGCAGCGACCGTCCGGACGCGCCGCGGCGGCTCCGGGCCGTCAGGCCGGCAGGTGCTCGGCGACCTCGGCCGCGGCGTCCTCGCCGAACGCCTCGGCGAAGCGGGTCAGGAACGGCTCGCGCACCAGCTCGTACTCCTGGGTGCCGATGACCTCGACCGCCTCGGTGGCGACCGCCGAGCCGAGCTGGGTCGAGCGCTCGACCGACAGCCCCCAGGCGCGGCCGGCGATGAACCCGGCACGCAGGGCGTCGCCGCCGCCGGTGGGCTCGACCGGCTTGGTCTCGGGCACGGCCTTGACCTCGATCGGGTCGGCGCCGTCCGAACGGACCAGCACGCCGTCGGCCGCGCGCGTGGTCACCCACAGACCCACGCGCTCGAGCACCTCGGCGTCGGTCCAGCCGGTCTTCTGCAGCAGCAGGTGCGACTCGTACTCGTTGGTGAACAGCAGCTCCGCGCCCTCCACCAGCTCACGGATCATCGCGCCGTCGGCCCAGGCCAGCTGCTGGCTGGGGTCGGCCGCGAAGGCGTAGCCGCGCTGCCGGCACTCCTGCGTGTGGCGCACCATCGCGGTCGGGTCGTTGGGGCCGACGACGACCAGGTCCAGCGAGCCGACGCGCTGCGCGACGGGCGCGAGCTCGATCTGGCAGGCCTCGGCCATGGCGCCCGAGTAGAACGACGCGATCTGGTTGTTGACCTGGTCGGTGGTGCACACGAAGCGCGCGGTGTGCTTGAACTCCGACCAGTGCACGCTGCCGGTGTCGACGCCGTGGCGGTTGAGCCAGGCCTCGTAGTCGGCGAAGTCGTTGCCCACCGCGCCCACGAGGACCGGCCCGACGCCGAGCAGGCCCAGGCCGTAGGCCATGTTCGCGCCGGCGCCGCCCCGGTGCTGCACCAGGTCGTCGACCAGGAAGGAGAGGGACACGTTCTCCATCTGCCCCTCGACGAACTGCTCGGTGAACTTCCCCGGGAAGGTCATCAGGTGGTCGGTGGCGATGGAGCCGGTGACGGCGACGGGCACGAGCGCTCCTCGGCTGGGGAGACCAGCGCCGGCGGCGCGGGATCGGGCCCGTCAAGAGTAGGAGCACTCAGTCGGGCAGTGCCCGCCGGATGCTGCGCGAGAGCTGGCCGACGGCCACGAGGCCCAGCAGCGCACCCACCGCCGCCCCCGCGGTGACCACGGCGGCGACCACCCCGCCGCCCGCTCCCGCGACGACGCCCGCCCCGCCCAGCGTCATCCCCGTCATGGCCACGCGGGTCGGCCGCTCCCAGACCGAGATGTCCCCGGTCTCGCTGACCCCGGCCTGGCCGGCGCGGGCGCGCAGGTAGTCCGGCAGCCAGCACAGGGCACCGAAGGCGGCGGCCAGCCAGCCCGGGGCGCCCGCGACCCAGAGGGCGACCGCGTAGGCCGCCTCGGTGAGCCGGTCGACGGCGGAGTCGAGCACGTACCCGCGCTTGGAGGCCCGGCCGGTGGCGATGGCCAGCGCGCCGTCGAGGGAGTCCAGCAGGCCGGAGAGCCCGACCAGCAGGCCCGCCGCGACCAGCCAGTGCCCGCCGGCCACCGCCGGTCCCACCGCCGCGACGGCGACGAGCAGCCCGAACGCCGTGGCCACCAGCGGCGACAGGCCGGCCACCGGGCGGGCGAGGGTGTAGGCGGCGGTCAGCCACCCGCGGACCAGCGGGCTGGCGGTGGGGTCGGTCCCGCCGTGCCAGTGCGACCACGCGGCGAGGTACTCGTCACGGCTCAGCACGGCGCGGGTCCCACCGGTCCAGTCCACCAGCCCACCGCATGACCGGCCACCGCCCGTGGGTAGGGAGCCGGCATGGCCCCGCCCAACAGTGACGCCGCCGTCGTCGACGTGCTCCGCCGCGTGGACCGGCTCACCGCCCCGCTGGTCCGCCGCCTGGGGCGGCCGCCCGCGCTCCCCCAGGCCGACCGCGACCAGTGGTGGGCCGACCGCGTCTCCCGGTTCGCCGCCGGCGTCTCGGCCGTGCCGCGGCTGGCCGGCAAGCTGGCCGACCTCCTGCCGCTGCAGAACACCGTGGGCGCCGCCGCCCAGTCCGTCGTCGTCCTCGGCGTCGCCGGGGAGCACGGCATCGACGACCCCGCCGACCGGGTGTCGCTCCTGGCCCGCGTGCTGCTCGACCGCGACCTGCCGGCCGACCGCGTCCGCCCGCTGCTCGAGCGCACCCGGGGGACCTACGCCGAGGCCGCCCTCGGCGCCCGGGACGAACGCGCCGGGCTGCGCGGCGCCGGGCGCACGATGTGGCGCGCCGCCCGCCTGCTCGGCCGCATCGACGACGCCCTCGACGCCCGCCCCAAGGGCCGTCTGGGCGCCCGGGCGCTGTCCAACCTGCCGGTCGTCGGCGTGCTGGGCGGCTACGCCGCCGAGCGCGAGGGGCTGCGGAGGGCCGCGGCCGAGGCCGCGGCGCTGGCCGCCCGGCGTGCCGCGGTCAGCTGACCGGGACCCCGGCCGCCTCCGCCGGGGCCCCGGCCGGCGCCGCGACCACGGCCGGGCTCAGGTTGGCGAACACCTCACGCGTGGCCGTCGACCGGTTCATGGTGATGAAGTGGATGCCGGGCACCCCCTCGTCGAGCAGGGTCCGGCACATGTCGGTCGCCACCTCGACGCCGTAGGCCCGCACCGCGGCCTTGTCCTCGGGCCGGTCCCCGTCCAGCTCGGCGAAGCGCGACGCGAGGTCCTCCGGGAACGCCTGACCGGACAGCTGCACGATCCGGGTGATCTGCCGGGCGTTGGTGACCGGCATGACGCCGGCGATGATCGGCACCTCGCAGCCGCGGGCGGCGACCCGGTCGCGCAGCCGCAGGTAGTCCTCCGGGCGGAAGAACATCTGCGTGATCGCGTAGTCGGCCCCGGCGCGGCACTTGGCCACGAACATCTCGACGTCGCTGTCGAAGTCCGGGGACCGCGGGTGCCGCTCGGGGAACGCCGCGACCCCGACCGAGAAGTCGCCCATCGACCGGATCAGCTCGACCAGCTCGGCGGCGTAGGACAGCCCCTCCGGATGGGCCACCCACTCGGCCTGCGGGTCGGCCCCCGGCGGGTCGCCGCGCAGGGCCAGCAGGTTGCGCACGCCGGCGGCCGCCAGCCGGCTCACCACGTGCCGCAGCTCGGCGATGCTGTGGTCGACGGCGGTCAGGTGGGCCAGCGGCGTCATCGTCGTCTCGGTGGCGATCCGCTCGGTGACCGACACGGTGCCCTCGCGGGTGCTGCCCCCGGCCCCGTAGGTCACCGACACGAACGACGGCTGCAGCCGCTCCAGCTCGCGCAGCGCGGTCCACAGCTGCTGCTCGCCCTCGGGCGTCTTGGGCGGGAAGAACTCGAACGACCACGTGGGCATGCCCTGGGCCAGCAGCTCGCGGACGGTCGACGTCATGGCTCGGCACGATACGTCCGCCTCCGCCCGGCCACGGTGCGACACCGGTGCATCCGGGGACGGCCGGCAGCCGGAAGGACCACGAGCACCGGCACGAGGAGGCCCCCGGCATGAGCACGCACCCGCTGCCCCGCCCGAATAGGCGGCGCACCACACCGTGGAGCGATACTGACTCCGTGATCAACCGGGCGGAGCGCCGCCAGCCTGCTCCTCCGGCGCCGGTGGCGCTGAGCAGCGCCCCCCTCGCCAGCGCCGACCTGCCGCGGATCCGCAGCGCCGTCGCCGCGGCCCTCACGGGTTTCCTCGAGGAGCAGCGCACCGTCCTCACCGGCATGGACCCCTCCCTGCGCCCGGTCGTCGACGAGGTCTGCGCGGTCGCCGACGGCGGCAAGCGGCTGCGCCCGGCCTTCGCCTACTGGGGCTGGCGCGGCGCGGTCGAGGCCGTCTCCGGTCCCGCGGAGGACGACGCCGCCGTGCTGCGCGCCGTGGCCGCACTGGAGTTCGTGCACGCCAGCGCCCTGGTCCACGACGACGTGATGGACGGCGCCCTGACCCGCCGCGGCCGGCCGGCCACCCACATCGGCTTCGCCTCCCGGCACGGCGACGACGGCCTCTCCGGCGACGGCGCGACCTTCGGCGTCGGCGCGGCCATCCTCGTCGGCGACCTCGCCCTGGTGTGGTCCGACGAGCTGCTCCGCCGCTCGGGCATCTCCGCCGCCGCCCTCGCCCGCGCCCGGTCGGTCTGGGACACCATGCGCACCGAGGTCACCGCCGGTCAGTACCTGGACCTGCTGCGCGCCGCGGGCGGCCTGCCCGGCGCCCAGGGCGCGCTCACCGTCGCCCGCTACAAGAGCGCCGGCTACACGGTGCAGCGGCCGCTGCAGCTGGGCGCGGCCCTCGCCGGCGCCGGCCCGCGCGCCGCGGAGGTCTACACCGCGATCGGCCTGCCGCTGGGCGAGGCGTTCCAGCTGCGCGACGACGTCCTCGGCGTGTTCGGCGACCCCGCGGTCACCGGGAAGTCCGCCGACGACGACCTGCGCGAGGGCAAGCGCACGCTGCTGGTGGCCCTCGCCGAGGACGAGGCCGACGACGCGGGGCTGCAGCTGCTGCGCGACTGCCTGGGCGACCCCGACTGCGGCGCCGACCAGCTCGACGCCCTGCGCCGGCTCATGGAGACCACCGGCGCCCGCGCCCGGGTGGAGCAGCGGATCGCCGAGCAGACCGCGAAGGCCCGGGCCGCCATCGCCGAGGCGCCGATCGCCGAGGAGGCCCGTGCCGCGCTCGACGCGCTCGCGGTCGCCGCGACCTCCCGCACCGCCTGAGGTGCGCACCGTCCCCGGACGCACCGACCGGGTCGTCGTCGTCGGCGCGGGCCTGGCCGGGCTGTCGGCCGCCCTGCGGCTGCGCGGCGCAGGACGCGAGGTCACGGTCGTCGAGCGCGGCCCCGGCCCCGGCGGGCGCGCGGGCGTGGTCTCCGACCGCGGGTACGTGCTCGACACCGGCCCGTCGGTGTTCACCGCGCCCGAGCTGCTCGCCGACACCCTCGCCGCCGTCGGCGAGAAGCTGGAGGACCGGCTCGAGCTCGTCCCGCTGACCACCTCCTACCGCGCGCAGTACGCCGACGGCTCGCACCTGGACGTGCACGCCGACCCCGACGCCTTCGCCGCCGAGGTCGAGGCGCTCTGCGGTCCCGCCGAGGCCGTCGCGCTGCGCGGCTACCTCGCCGACCTCGCCGAGCTGTACCGGCTGCAGCTGCGCACCTTCATCGACCGCAACCTCGACAGCCCGCTGGACCTGCTCGGCCCCGAGCTGTTCCAGCTGGCCCGCCGGGGCGGGTTCGGCCGGCTCTCCACGCACGTCGAGGAGCGCTTCGCCGACGACCGGCTGCGCCGGTTGTTCAGCTTCCAGGCGCTCTACGCCGGGGTCTCGCCGTACCGCGCGATCGCCGCCTACGCCGTGATCGCCCAGCTCGACATCGGCGCCGGCGTCTGGCACCCGGTCGGCGGCATCGGCGCCGTCCCCCGGGCGATGGCCGCCGCGGCCGCCGACGCGGGCGTCGTCCTCCGCTACGGGACGTCGGTCCAGCGGCTGGACACCTCCGGGAAGCGGGTCACCGGCCTGGTGCTGGACGACGGCGAGCGGCTCCCCGCCGACGCCGTCGTCGTCACCGCCGACGCCCCGCACACCCTGGTGCCCGGGCTGCGCGGGCCGCGGCGCCCCACCTACTCCCCCAGCTGCGTCGCGCTGCACCTCGGCGTGCGGGACGATCTGCCGGGGCAGGCGCACCACACGATCAGCTTCGGCGCCTCGTGGCGGCAGGTGTTCGACGAGCTCACCCGCGACGGGCGCCCGATGAGCGACCCGAGCCTGCTCATCAGCATGCCGTCGGTGACCGACCGGTCGCTGGTCCCCGACTCCGCGGACGGACGACAGGGCCAGGTGCTCAGCGTCGTGGCCCCCACGCCCAACCTCGACCCGCGCAGCGGCGGCAACCCGGACCTGGACTGGACGACCCTCGCCCCGCGCTACCGCGAGGAGCTGCTGGCCACGCTGGAGGCCCGCGGCTACACCGGGGTCTCCGACGCGATCGAGGTGGAGCACATGGACACGCCCCTCACCTGGGCCCAGCAGGGCATGGCCGCGGGGACGCCGTTCGCCCTGGCCCACACCTTCGCCCAGACCGGCCCCTTCCGGCCGCCCACGCTGCCGCGCCGGGGGCCGGAGAACGTCGTCCTCGCCGGGTCGTCGGTGCAGCCCGGCGTCGGCGTCCCCATGGTCGTCATCAGCGGCCGGCTCGCCGCCGAGCGGATCACCGGGCCGGTCCCCGCGTGACCACGCTCCAGCCGCCGCCCACCCGCGAGCAGCAGCAGGCGCAGCTCACCGCCGCCTACCGGCACTGCGCGGCCATCGCCGCCGAGCACGGCAAGAGCTACCACCTGGCCACCCGGCTGCTCACCGCCGACCGGCGCCCGGCCGTGCACGCCCTCTACGCCGCCGCCCGCGTGGCCGACGACCTGGTCGACCACCCCGGCGCGGACCCGGAGAACGACCTGGGCGACTGGTCGCGGGCGGTGCTCGCCGAGCTCGACGCGGGCTGGTCGGCCGACCCCGTGCGCCTGGCGCTCGTGCACACCTACCGCCGGTACGCCATCGGCGTCGACCACCTGGTCGACTTCCTCGCCGCGATGACCAGCGACCTGACCGTCACCGGCTACGCCGACATGGACGCCCTGGACCGCTACATGTGGGGCTCGGCGTCGGTCATCGGGCTGCAGGTGCTGCCCGTGCTCGGCACGGCCCCCGGCGTCCTGCGCGAGGAGGCCGCACCGCACGCCGTCGCCCTGGGCGAGGCGTTCCAGCTGACCAACTTCCTGCGCGACGTCGCCGAGGACGTCGACCGCGGCCGGGTCTACCTGCCCGCCGACCTCATGGCCGCGCACGGGGTGACCCGCGAGCAGCTGGCGCAGAAGCGGCACGACGACCGGTTCGCGGCCCTGATGCGGGAGATGGTGGCGATCGTCCGGCGGCGGTACGACGACGCCGCTCCCGGCACGCCGCTGCTGGCCCCCGAGTCCCGGGACTGCGTGCGCGCCGCCACCGCCCTGTACGGCGGCATCCTCACCGAGATCGAGCGCGCCGACTACCGGGTCCTCGACCGCCGGGTGCGGGTCTCCAGGCCGCGGCGCCTGGCCGTGTTCGCCCGCCGGTTGACCGCCGCCCAGCTGGCGAGGGTCAGGGTCACCATGGCGAAGCCGAACAGCAGGTCCTCGACCGGCGCGTAGGCGATCCGCGGCCCCCAGATGGCCGCCTCGTCGTAGGTGACGACGTCCAGGCCGGTGAGCACGCCGTTCATCAGCAGCTGGAACGTGATGATGATCGCGTAGGCCACCCAGAAGACCCGCCGGGTCACCATGCGGGTCCGGTAGACGGCCAGGTCGACGACGAGGACGCCGACGACCGCCACCACGGCCAGGACGCTGTAGCTCATCGCCCCGTCTCCGCTTCCTCGGCGGGGTAGCCGGCGTCCCAGCCGGTCACCCGGCGCACCGCCTCCAGCGCGAGCACCGAGCACAGCGGGACGACGAGGAAGAACAGCACCTCCTCGACCGGGATGCCGCCGGGCAGCCGGACGTCGAGCGTCAGCTCCGACGAGTAGTCCCAGTGCCCCTGCGCGATCGCGTAGAGCACCCAGACGACGAAGACGCTGAACTCCGGCAGCACCGCCACCAGCAGCCGCCGCCAGCGGGCGTACACCCGCACGCGCAGCAGCAGCTCCAGCGGCGCGGTGACCACCAGGCAGCCGACCAGCAGCGCCAGGTAGGTCAGGGAGCCCATCGCGCCGCCGTCCGCCCGCGGCTCAGAAGGCCAGGGCCTGGGCGCGCCGGGTGACCTCGGTGTGCCGGTCGTCGCGCAGCGCCTGCACCGGCGTCCCGGGGAGGGTGTCGTCGTCCCGGAACAGCCAGTCGAAGGCCTCCTCGTCGCGGAAGCCGCCGTCCTTGAGGACCGTCAGCAGCCCGGGCAGGTGCCGCAGCACCTGGCCGTCCTGGAGGAAGTCCGCCGGGATGCGGCTGTTGCCGCTGCCGGGCACGGCCATGAGCTTGTACTCGCGCAGGAGCTGGCGGACGCGGTTCGGCGAGACCCCGAGGACCTCGGCGACCTCCGCGGGGGTGAGCGTCTCCATAGGCTCCCAGCCTATGGCGCCGCAGGAGCACCGACGCACACCGGACCCGCTGCACCCCGCGGGCGGCCGTGCAGGCGCCCAGACTGCACCGGCGCAGCGCCGCCGCGGGGAGGAGCTGCCCGACGACCCGGGCACCCGGCCGGAGCTGCTCGACCTCGGCGCGCTGGAGGAGCGGGCGCGGGAGCTCCTCGGTCCGGAGGTCGCCGACTACTACGCCGGCGGCGCCGAGGCGGAGGTGACCCTGCGCGAGGCGACCCCCGCCTGGCGCTCCTGGCGGCTGCGCCCGCGGGTGCTGACCGGCGTCTCGGCGGTGCGGCTGGGCACCACCCTGCTGGGCAGCGAGGTGGCCACCCCCGTGGGCGTCGCGCCCTGGGCGTACCAGGCCCTGGCGCACCCGGACGGCGAGCGGGGCACCGCCCGGGGTGCGGCCGCCGCCGGGGCGCTCATGACGGTCTCCACGTCGGCCTCCACCGGCCTGGCCGACGTCGCCGCCGCCGAGCCGGCCGGGCCCCGCTGGTTCCAGCTGTACCGGCTGCACTCCCCCGCGCACACCGACGACCTGGCCCGCCGCGCCGGGGACGCCGGCTACCGGGCGCTGGTGCTCACCGTCGACCTGCCCGTCTTCGGCCGGCGGCTGCGCGAGGCCGCCCACCGCTTCGCCCTGCCCGCCGACCTGCCACTGCCCAACCGGCCCGGCCCCGCCGTGCCGGCCGCCGACAGCCCGGTCTGGACGCCGGCCGACGTCGAGCGCTTCGGCCGGCTCTCGGGGCTGCCGGTGGTCGTCAAGGGCGTGCTGCGCGGCGACGACGCCGTCCGCTGCGTCGACGCCGGGGCGGCCGCGGTGTGGGTGTCGGCGCACGGCGGCCGGCAGGCCGACCCCGTCGTCGCCACGGCCACCGCGCTGCCCGAGGTCGCCGCCGCGGTGGGCGACTCCGCCGAGGTCTACGCCGACGGCGGCATCCGCGCCGGCTCCGACGTCCTGTGCGCGCTGGCCCTGGGTGCCCGCGCCGTCTTCGTCGGCCGGCCGGCGATCTGGGGCCTGGCCACCGGCGGGGCCGACGGCGTGCGGGCCGTGCTCGACGGGTTGTCCGCCCAGCTCGCGACCACCATGACGCTCTGCGGGCTGGACGACGTGACAGCCGTCCCGCGGGACACCGTGACGCCCGCCCCCGGTACCATTCCCCCCGGGCCGTGACTGGCGCATCGAGGTGGAGCCGACCACCGGGGAGCGGCCCAGCAACCCCCGCCGGGCGCCTGGGCACACCCTCCGACGACGCCGCGCAGGAGCCTGCCATGACGCACGCCACGCCCTTCGACCCCACCGCCGCCAGCACCGCCTACAAGGCGGCCCTGGAGGTCATCTCCGCCGTCGAGCCCCGGGTCGCCGACGCGATCAGCGCCGAGCTGGCCGACCAGCGCGCCTCGCTGAAGCTCATCGCCAGCGAGAACTACGCCAGCCCCGCCGTGCTGCTGACCATGGGCAACTGGTTCAGCGACAAGTACGCCGAGGGCACGGTCGGCCACCGGTTCTACGCCGGCTGCCAGAACGTCGACACCGTCGAGGCGCTGGCCGCCGAGCACGCCCGTGAGCTGTTCGGCGCCCCCCACGCCTACGTCCAGCCGCACTCGGGCATCGACGCCAACCTCGTCGCCTTCTGGGCCGTGCTCGCCACCCGCGTGGAGTCCCCGGCGCTGGAGCGGGCCGGCGCCAAGCACGTCAACGACCTGACCGACGAGGACTGGACGGCGCTGCGCCGCGCACTGGGCGACCAGCGGATGCTCGGCATGAGCCTGGACGCCGGCGGCCACCTCACCCACGGCTTCCGCCCGAACATCAGCGGCAAGATGTTCGCCCAGTCCTCCTACGGCACCGACCCGGCGACCGGGCTGCTCGACTACGACGCCGTCCGCGCCCGGGCCCGGGAGTTCAAGCCGCTGATCCTCATGGCCGGCTACTCCGCCTACCCGCGCCGGGTCGACTTCGCGAAGATGCGCGAGATCGCCGACGAGGTGGGCGCGACCCTCGTCGTCGACATGGCCCACTTCGCCGGGCTGGTCGCCGGGAAGCTGTTCACCGGCGACTTCGACCCGGTGCCGCACGCCCACGTCGTCACCAGCACCAGCCACAAGTCGCTGCGCGGCCCGCGCGGCGGGTTCGTGCTCGCCCAGCCCGAGTACGCCGACGCGGTCGACCGCGGCTGCCCGATGGTGCTCGGCGGCCCCCTGCCGCACGTGATGGCCGCCAAGGCCGTCGCCTTCGCCGAGGCCCGCCGTCCCGACTTCGCCGCCTACGCGCAGGCCGTCGCCGACAACGCGAAGAGCCTGGCCGAGGGGCTGTCCCGCCGCGGCGCGACGCTGGTCACCGGCGGCACCGACAACCACCTGGTGCTCATCGACGTCACCTCCTCCGGCCTGACCGGCCGGCAGGCGGAGTCGGCGCTGCTCGACGCCGGCATCGTGACCAACCGCAACGCCGTCCCGGCCGACGTCAACGGCGCCTGGTACACCTCCGGCGTCCGGATCGGCACCCCGGCGCTGACCAGCCGCGGCTTCGGCGCGGCCGAGTTCGACCGCGTCGCCGAGCTCATCACCGACGTGCTGGCGGCCACCTCCCCCACCGCCACCCGCGACGGCAGCGCGTCCAAGGCGAAGTACGCGATCGACGAGGGGCTGGCCGACAAGACCCGCGCCGCGGCGGCCGAGCTGCTCGCCGCCCACCCGCTGTACCCGGGCCTGGACCTCAGCTAGGCGACGGTCCCACCGGCCACCCCGCGTGGCCGGTGGGACTGCTGGTCCCGCCGGGACCGGCTCCGGCGCGTGCGGGGCCGTCGCCGGCACCCTCGCTCCTACACTCGACCGCGTGGACACCGCCGTGACCGACCCCGTGGTGGGGCTGGTCCTCGAGGGGCGCTACCGCCTCGAGGAGCGACTGGCCCGGGGCGGGATGTCCACCGTCTACGCCGCCACCGACCTGCGCCTGGACCGCACCGTCGCGGTCAAGGTCATGGCCGAGCACCTGATGCACGACCCCTCGTTCGTCGAGCGGTTCACCCGCGAGGCGCGGGCCGCGGCGATGCTCAGCCACCCGAACGTGGTGAGCGTCAGCGACCAGGGCAGCGACCAGGGCCTGGTGTTCCTGGTGATGGAGCTCGTGCGCGGGCGCACGCTGCGCGACCTGCTGCAGGCCCGCGGCCGGCTGACCGTCGCCGAGGCCTTCGCCGTGCTGGAGCCGGTGCTGTCGGGGCTGTCCGCCGCGCACCGCGCCGGGATCGTGCACCGCGACATCAAGCCGGAGAACGTCCTCATCGGCCAGGACGGCGTGGTGAAGGTCGCCGACTTCGGCCTGGCGCGGGCGGTCGCCGGCACCGGGCAGACCAGCCACACCGGCGGCGTGCTCATCGGCACGGTCGCCTACCTGTCCCCCGAGCAGCTCGAGCGCGGCAAGGCCGACGCCCGCAGCGACGTGTACGCCGCCGGCATCGTGCTGTTCGAGATGCTCACCGGGCACCCGCCGTTCGGGGGCGACACCCCGCTCGCGGTCGCCTACCAGCACGTGCACCACGACGTGCCCACACCGTCGGAGGAGGTCCCGGGCCTGGCCTGGCAGGTCGACGAGCTGGTCGCCCGCACCACCCGCCGCGACCCCGTCGTCCGCCCGCTGGACGCCGGCGCCTTCCTGGCCGACCTCGAGGACGTCCGCTCCGACGTCGGCATCCCGCGGGTGCCCGTGCCCACCGGCCGCAGCTCCGCCGGGCCGGACACCCTGCGCCCCACCAACCGCCCGACCCGGCCGCGGCACTCCGGCCCGCAGCGGCACCCCAGCGACCCGGGCGACGGCACCGAGGTGCTCGGCGCCGGCCGCTCCTCCCGGGGCTCGCGGACCAGCATGCTGCCCGGGATGGGCGCCGGCCCGACGACCGACGTCGCCGGGGCCCGCCCGACCCCGCCGCGGGCGCGCCCCGGGGTGCCCGACCACATCCGCCGCCGCCGCGCCCGGCTGGCCGTCGCCGTCGTGCTGCTGCTGGCCGTCACCATCGGCGCGATCGGCTGGTGGTTCGGCTCCGGCCGCTGGACGACGGTCCCCCAGC
This sequence comes from Blastococcus sp. CPCC 205250, assembly GCF_019799925.1. Lineage (GTDB taxonomy): Bacteria > Actinomycetota > Actinomycetes > Mycobacteriales > Geodermatophilaceae > Trujillonella. The sequence goes on from NZ_JABGCG010000003.1 coordinate 285,722, forward strand.
TCGTGGGCCTGGACGAGGACGCCGCGGTCGGCCAGCTGCAGGAGGCCGGGCTGGACCCCGACTGCTGCGAGGAGGTCTTCAGCGAGACCGTCCCCGCCGGTCAGGTCATCGCGGCCGAACCCGCCGAGGGCGACGCGATCCGCGGCACCGACGTCCGGCTGACCGTCTCCAAGGGCCCGGAGCGCTTCACGGTCGACCCGGCCTGGGTGGGCCGGCCGATCGACGAGGTCCGCGCGCTCCTCGACGAGGCCCAGCTGCCCCTGGTGTTCACCGAGGTGCAGGACTACGACCAGACCGTCCCCGCCGGCTCGGTGACCGGCTTCGACCCCGAACCCGGCACCGACCTGCCCCGCAACAGCGCCGTCACCGTCTTCGTCAGCCGCGGGCCCGCACCCGTGGCGGTGCCCAACGTCGTCGGGCAGAGCGCCGACGCCGCGCAGGACACCCTCGAGCAGCTGGGCTTCACCGTCACGCGCACGACCGGCCGCAGCCCCGACGTCGACACCGGCGAGGTCATGGCCGTGGCCCCGGGCGCCGGCTCGGAGGCCGCGTACGCCAGCACGGTGACCATCCAGGTGTCCGAGGGGCTGCCCCGCGTGACCGTGCCCGACGTGCGCGGCCAGGACGCGGACGAGGCCACCGCCCAGCTCGAGGCGCTGGGCCTGCAGGTCGAGGTCGACACCTTCATCGCCGGGTCCACCGTCCGCTTCCAGAACCCCGGCGGCGGCAACGTCGTCGACTGGGGGACGACGATCCGGCTGCTGGTCACCATCTGAGGGAGCACGTGCGCACACCCCGGACCGCGCCGCCCGTCGGCGCGCACATCCAGGTCAGGGGCGGCCTGGCCAGGGGCGGCCTGCCCTACACCGACGCCACCGGCGCCCGCGCCGTGCAGGTGTTCGTCGGCAACCCCCGCGGCTGGAAGCTGACCGCCGGCACCCCCGCCCAGGACGCCGCCTTCACGGCCGGCTGCGCCGAGCGCGGCGTGCCGACGTTCATCCACACGCCGTTCCTGGTGAACGTCGGCTCCCCCACCGAGGCCACCGTCGACGCGTCGATCGCGAGCATCGCGCACAACCTCGCGCGCGGCGCGGAGCTCGGCTGCGCCGGTGTCGTGGTGCACGCGGGCTCGGCGGTCGGCGAGGACCGCTACGACGCCGCCCTGCGCCAGCTGCACGAGCGCCTGCTGCCGGTGCTCGACGCCGCCCCGGCCGACGGCCCGCGGCTGCTGGTCGAGCCGACCGCCGGCGGTGGGAGGTCGCTGGCGGCGACGGTCGAGGACCTCGGCCCGTACCTGGCCGCGCTGGACATGCACCCGCTGGTCGGCGTCTGCTTCGACACCTGCCACGCGTGGGCGGCCGGGCACGACCTCGCCGCCCCCGGCGGGATGACGGCCACCCTCGACGCGCTGGAGGCCGCCGTCGGACCGGGCCGGCTGGGGCTGGTGCACGCGAACGACTCCCTCGACGGCTGTGGCTCCAAGCGGGACCGGCACACGACGATCGGCGAGGGCGCGATCGGGGTGGCGCCCTTCGCCGAGCTCCTGGCGCACCCGTCGACGTCCGGGGTGCCGGTCGTCGTCGAGACGCCCAGCGAGGCGGACGGCACCCCGTGGGGTGGGCACGCCCGCGACATCGCCCTGCTGTGCGCCCTGCGCGACGGCGCCGGGGACACGAGCGACGCGCCGGCCGCCTGAGGGAACTCGCGCTGTGGCTCTTGGCACACAGGGAAGGCTGGGCTAACTTAGGTGGGCCTTGCCGTCCTGGACCCAGGAGCGCGCCCCGTGTACGTGTGCATCTGCTTCGCCGTCAGCGAGACCGAGCTGTCGGGCGTCATCGCCGCGGGCGCGCGCACCGAGGAGGAGGTCGGCGACGCCTGCTCCGCCGGCACCGGGTGCGGCAGCTGCCTCGACCGGATCTGCGACCGGCTCAGCGCGGTTGACCCGCTGCACGGCCTCCGGGTCGCCGCCGACGCGGCCTGAGAAGGACAAAAGCGCAGGTGAGCCTGGCCTTCGGAAGGGTGACCTGACGAGGTGGCACCCCCACGGCTCCGGTTAGCCTCGACGCAGCCGGACCCCAGGAGGACCCCCATGCAAGGCGACGCCCGAGTCATCCAGCTGCTCAACGAGCAGCTGACCAGCGAGCTGACCGCGATCAACCAGTACTTCCTGCACGCGAAGATGCAGGAGAACTGGGGCTACAACAAGCTGGCCGCGTACACCCGCAAGGAGTCCATCGAGGAGATGGTCCACGCGGAGCGCATCACCGAGCGCATCCTCTTCCTCGAGGGCCTGCCGAACTACCAGAAGCTGCTGGCCCTGCGCATCGGCCAGACCGTCCGCGAGCAGTTCGAGGCCGACATGGCCATCGAGCTCGAGGTCGTCGAGCGCCTGCGCCCCGCCGCCGCCTACTGCGACGAGGTCGGCGACCGGGTCAGCAAGGCCCTGTTCGAGGAGATCCTCGCCAACGAGGAGGAGCACATCGACTACCTCGAGACCCAGCTCCACCTCATGGACACCATCGGCGAACAGCTCTACCTCGCCGGCCAGATCGACCACCCCACCACCGGCGCCAACTGACCGGTCGGCTCTCCGGGCCCGCACCCCTCAGGGGGTGCGGGCCCGAATGCGCCCGGTCGCGCACCCACCGCCGGAGCGTGGGCCCCGGAGGGCCCACGTCCCCGGCCGGGCCTGCCGCGGGGTGCGACGCCTCCAGCCGCACTCCGAGGAGCGCTCGTGACCGCCGTCCGCCTGGGTCCGCTGGGCGCCGACGCGGCGGGTGAGCTCCTGACCCTGCAGCGGGCGGCCTACGTGACCGAGGCGCAGCTGTACGACGACGCGCGGCTGCCGGCGCTGACCCAGTCGCTGGACGACCTCGGCGCGGAGCTGCGCACCGCGCGGTGCACCGGCGCGTGGCTCGGCGCCCGGCTCGTCGGCGCGGTCCGCACCCGGGAGGACGACGGCGTCCTGCACGTGGGCCGCCTCGTCGTGGCCCCCGACCTCCAGGGCCGGGGCATCGGCACCGGACTGCTGGCGGCGACCGAGGAGGGCGCGGGCGCCGGCATGGCGGCGCTGTTCACCGGGCACCTCAGCGTCGGCAACCTCCGGCTCTACGCACGCGCCGGCTACCGCGAGCAGCGCCGCGAGCAGGTGCACCCCGGCCTCACGCTGGTGCACCTCACCAAGCCGCTGCGCTGAGGGGTCGCCGACCGATCAGCCGGCGTCGATGCGACGGTCCGGCAGCTCTGCCGCACCGGCCGCGGGTGCACAGGGCCGCCCGCCGCTGATCGCGGCGCGACTGTGCGGTCCTCCACCTCGTGGGGCCCGCGGAGCGGTGGACGAGTGCACGACGACCATGGTGCCGACCGGCCGGTGCTGGTCCCGGTACCGGTGGGGCGCAGGAGCTCAGCGGGCGATGAGCCCGGCCACCACGTCCGCGGCGCGCTCGACGCCGGCCTTGTCGACGTCCAGGTGGGTGACCAGCCGCAGCCGGCGCGCGTCGACCTGCGACACGAGCACTCCCTCGGCCTTGGCCGCCTCGGCGACCATCGGGGCCGCGACGTCCTCGACGACGACGATGTTCGTCTCCACCCGCGCCGGGTCGACGCCCAGGCGCTCGGCCAGGAGCCGCGCGTGCTCGTGGTCGGTGGCCAGCCGCTCGACGTGGTGGTCCAGCGCGTACAGCCCGGCCGCGGCGAGCACCCCGGCCTGGCGCATGCCGCCGCCCAGGCGCTTGCGCCACAGCCGGCCGGCCGCGATCCGCGCGGCCGAGCCCACCAGCACCGAGCCGACCGGTGCGCCCAGGCCCTTGGACAGGCAGACCGACGCGGTGTCGGCGAGCCGGCCGTAGGTGGCCAGCGGCACGCCGGAGGCGACGGAGGCATTGACCAACCGCGCACCGTCGAGGTGGACGGCGACGTCGTGCTCGCGCGACCAGGCGAAGAGCTGCTCGAGCTGGTCCAGCGGCTGCACCAGCCCGCCGCCGCGGTTGTGGGTGTTCTCCACCGCGATCGCGGCCGTGGCGGTCAGGTGCCAGTCGTCGCGGCCGCGCACCTGCTCGACCAGCTGCGCGGCGTCCAGCCGGCCGCCGGTGACGACCGTGCGGGTGGAGATGCCGAAGACCGCCGCCGCGGCGCCCATCTCGTAGGTGACGACGTGGGCGTCGGCGTCGCAGAGGACCTCCTGGCCCGGCTCGCACACCAGCCGCATGCCGATCTGGTTGCCCATGGTCCCCGAGGGCACGAACAGCGCCGCCTCGTGGCCCATCAGGTCGGCGAACCGCTCCTCGAGCTCCCGGACCGCCGGGTCCTCGCCGTAGACGTCGTCGCCCACCTCGGCCTCGGCCATCGCCCGCCGCATGCCCGGCGTGGGCCGGGTGACGGTGTCGGAGCGGAGGTCGATCACGGCCCCGTCCAGAGGCTCGTCCCGAGCTCGCGAGGGATCAGGGGGACGGGGTCCTCCGTCAGCCACGCAGCATCTCGGCGACGAGGAAGGCCAGCTCCAGCGACTGCCCGGTGTTCAGCCGCGGGTCGCACGCGGTCTCGTACCGGCTGTTGAGGTCCTCGTCGCTGATCTCCATGGCGCCGCCGAGGCACTCGGTGACGTCCTCCCCGGTGAGCTCGACGTGGATGCCCCCGGGCCAGGTGCCCAGCGAGCGGTGCACGTCGAAGAAGCCGAGCACCTCGTCGACGACCCGGTCGAAGTGCCGGGTCTTGTAGCCGGTCGAGGACTCGTGGGTGTTGCCGTGCATGGGGTCGCACTGCCAGACGACGGTGTGCCCGCTGGCGGTGACCTTCTCCACGATGGCCGGCAGGACGTCGCGGATCTTGCCGTTGCCCATCCGGCTGATCAGCGTCAGCCGCCCGGGGATGCCGTCGGGGTCGAGCCGCTCGACGAGGTCGACGGCCTGCTCGGGCGTCGTCGTCGGGCCGATCTTGACGCCGATGGGGTTGGCGATCCGCGAGAAGAACTCGACGTGGGCGCCGTCCATCTGCCGGGTGCGCTCGCCGATCCAGACGAAGTGCGCGCTGGCCGCGTACGCCCGGCCTTCGTGCACCCGCAGCAGGGCGCGCTCGTAGTCGAGTATCAGGCCCTCGTGGCTGTTGAACAGCTCGACCCCGCGCAGCGCGTCGGAGTCGATGCCGCAGGCCTTCATGAACGCCAGCGCGCGGTCGATCTCGCGGGCGATGACCTCGTAGCGGACGCCGGCCGGCGAGGTGGCGACGAAGTCCCGGTTCCAGTCGTGGACGGCGTGCAGGTCGGCCAGGCCGCCGCGGGCGTACGCGCGGATCATGTTCATCGCCGCAGCGGAGTTCGCGTAGGCGCGCACCAGCCGGTTCGGGTCCGGGATCCGCTTCTCCAGGACCGGCTCGAGCGCGTTGACCATGTCACCGCGGTAGGAGGGCAGGCCCAGGGCGTCGAGGTTGGACGAGCGGGGCTTGGCGTACTGACCGGCCACCCGGCCGACCTTGACCACCGGGACGCTGGCGCCGTAGGTGAGGACGACGGCCATCTGCAGCAGCGTGCGCGTGGTGGCCTGCAGGTGCGGCTCGGTGTTCAGGTCGAAGGTCTCGGCGCAGTCGCCGCCCTGCAGCAGGAAGGCCCGCCCCTGCGCGACCTCGGCCAGCTGGGCCCGCAGCGCGTCGACCTCGCTGGGCGCGACGATCGGCGGCACCGTCGAGAGGGTGCCGAGGACGGCGTCGAGCGCGTCGCGGTCGGGCCACTCGGGCTGCTGGGCGGCGGGGAGGTCCCGCCACCGGTCCAGGTCGGGGACCAGCTCAGCAGGTTCGGTCAGGCTCACGCCCCCAGCGTACGGCGGGGCCGCACCTCAGCCGAAGAACACCTCCACCTCGGCGTACCGCTCCAGGGGCACCAGCTTCAGCTGCGCGGTCGCCTCGGCGATGGGCACGCGGACGACGTCCGTGCCGCGCAGCGCCACCATGACCCCGGAGGCGCCGTCGTGCACGGCGTCGACCGCGGCGAGGCCGAAGCGGGTGGCCAGCACCCGGTCGAACTGCGACGGGGTGCCGCCGCGCTGCACGTGACCGAGCACGACCGCCCGGGCCTCGCGGCCGGTGCGCTCCTCGATCGCCTGCGCGAGTGCGGCGCCGATGCCGCCGAGGCGGACGTGGCCGAATGCGTCGGTCTCCCCCGTGGCGGTCACCAGGCCGCCGTCCGCGGGGCGCGCGCCCTCGGAGACCACGATGATCGGCGAGAAGCCGGACTCGAACCGGCGCAGGCAGTGGGTCACGACGGCGTCGAGGTCGAAGGGCCGCTCCGGCAGCAGCACCACGGTCGCCCCGCCGGCCATCCCCGCGTGCAGGGCGATCCACCCGGCGTGCCGGCCCATCACCTCGACCACCAGCGTGCGGTGGTGGCTGTCGCCGGTGGTGTGCAGCCGGTCGATGGCCTCCATGGCCACGCCCACGGCGGTGTCGAAGCCGAACGTGTAGTCGGTGCCCTGCAGGTCGTTGTCGATCGTCTTCGGCACGCCCACGACCTGGACGCCGTCGGCTCCCAGCCGCGCGGCGACGCCGAGGGTGTCCTCGCCGCCGATGGGCACCAGGGCCTCGATCCCCAGCCGCTCCAGCGTCGCCCGGATCCGCTCCGGGCCGCCCTCGACGGCGAAGGGGTTGGTCCGCGAGGTACCCAGCACCGTGCCGCCGCGCGGCAGCAGCCCGCGGACGGCGGCCAGGTCGAGCGGGACGGTGTCGCCCTCGAGGACCCCGCGCCAGCCGTCGCGGAAGCCCACCACCTCGTCGCCGTGCTGCCCGACGCCCTTGCGGACGACCGCGCGGATGACGGCGTTGAGCCCCGGGCAGTCACCGCCGCCGGTCAGGATGCCGATCCGCATGCGCTGCCTCCGGGAAGGATCCGGGCCGTTCGCGAGTTGGTCGGCGTCATGATGCCGCAGCTCAGGTCCTCCGTCGCATGACCGGCGTCGTCGCCGTCACGGGCGCGACCGGCGGCCTGGGCCGCCGGGTCGCCGAGCGGCTCTCGGCCGCGGGCGTGGACCTCCGGCTGGTCGTGCGCGACGCGGGCCGGTCGCGCTTCCTGCCGCGGTCCGAGGTCGTGGAGAACCCCGGCGGGTACGCCGACGGCGCGGGGTTCGCCGCCGCGCTCGACGGCGCGCACACCCTCTACCTGGTGTCGGCCGCCGAGGCCGAGGACCGGGTGCAGCAGCACCGCACCGCCGTCGCCGCCGCAGCCCGCGCCGGGGTGCGGCGGGTGGTCTACACGTCGTTCCTCGGCGCCGCGCCGGACGCCGTCTTCACCCTCGGCCGCCACCACGCGGCCACCGAGGAGGCGCTGGCCGCCTCCGGCATGGCCTGGACGGCGCTGCGGCACTCCCTCTACGCCGACTTCGTGCCCTCCCTCGCGGTGCCGGCCGACGGTCGGGCGGTCATCGCCGGGCCCGCGGGCACGGGCGCGGCGAGCTTCGTCTCGCGCGACGACTGCGCCGACGTCGCGGCCGCGGTCCTGCTCGACGGGTCCGGCCGGTGGGACGGGCAGACCCCGGGCGTCACCGGCCCGGCGGCCCTCCCCCTCGCCGAGGCCGCCGCGGTGGTCGGCGAGGTCAGCGGGCTGCCGGTCGGCTACCGCGAGGAGACCGTCGAGGAGGCCTGGGCCAGCCGGCGACCGTCGGGGCACCCGGACTGGGAGATCGAGGGCTGGATCACCAGCTACACGTCGATCGCCGCCGGGGAGATGGCCGCGGTCACCGACGTCGTCCCCGCGATCACCGGGCACCCGGCCCGCACCCTGGCCGAGCAGCTGCGCGCCCACCCCGAGGACTGGGCGCACCTGCGCTAGCCGCGGGCGGCCTCGATCGCCCGCCAGCGCTCGAGGTTGTAGCGGGCGTCGACCAGCGCGTCGTGGGTGCCGGCCGGCTTGGGCGGCAGCGGCGGCTGGCCGGCGTCGTCCCAGCGCTGGCGCAGCTCCCGGGTGAAGCGCGGGATGGCCCGGGGCAGCGCGGGCATGGCGCCCCAGAGCTGGGCCAGGGCCACGTGGTCGTAGGCGGCGAACCAGGCCCACAGCTCGACCTCCTCGCCCGGTCCGGTGAGGAAGGACAGCAGGTCGTCGCGGATCTGCCGGCGGCTGCGCCAGGCCCGGTCCGACGGCGGCGGCAGCTGGTCGAGCACGTTGCGGCGCACCCAGGGGATCGCCTTGCGGTCGTCGAACTCGGTGCTCACCGCGTAGAACTCCCGGCCGGCCTCGTCCACCACCCCGATGGAGACGAGGTCGATCGTCGTCCCGTCCTCGATGAACTCGGTGTCGTAGAAGAACCGCCGCACGCGGGCCACGGTACGGGCGGTTAGGTTGCCGCCCATGCCGGTACTCGCCATCGACGCAGGGACGACCGGGGTGACGGCGCTGGTCGTCGGCGAGGAGGGCGGCGTGCTCTCCCGCGGCTACCGGGAGTTCGCGCAGCTGTTCCCGCGGCCGGGCTGGGTGGAGCACGAGCCGGAGGACATCTGGACGGCGACGCTCGCCGCGTGCCGGGAGGCGATCGCGGGCAGCGACCAGCCGCCGACCTGCGTGGGGATCACCGATCAGCGGGAGACCGCCGTCGTCTGGGACCGGCGCACGCTGCGGTCGCCGCGTCCGGCGATCGTCTGGCAGGACCGGCGGACCACCGGCATCTGCGACCGGCTGCGCGACGCCGGGCACGAGCCCCGGGTCGCCGAGCTGACCGGGCTGCGGCTGGACCCGTACTTCACCGGCACCAAGTACTGCTGGATCGCGGCCGAGGAGCCCCGCGTCTGGGAGGGCGTGCGCTCCGGCGCCCTGGCCCTGGGCACCGTCGACTCCTACCTGGTCTGCCGGCTGACCGGCGGTGCCGTGCACGTCACCGACCCCAGCAACGCCAGCCGCACCCTGCTCTACGACCTGGCCGCCGGCGACTGGTCCGACGAGCTGTGCGAGCTGTTCGACGTGCCGCGCTCGGCGCTCCCGACGCTCGTGCCCAGCTCCGGCGTCGTCGGCACCACCGAGCCCGACGCCTTCCTCGGCCTCGCGCTGCCCATCGCCGGCATCGCCGGCGACCAGCAGGCGGCGCTGTTCGGGCAGGCCTGCTACTCCCCCGGCGACAGCAAGTGCACGTACGGCACCGGCTCCTTCGTGCTGACCAACACCGGCACGACGCCAGTGCGCTCGGAGGCCGGCCTGCTCACCACCGTGGCCTGGGACGTCGGCGACGGACTGGTCTACGCGCTCGAGGGGTCGATCTTCGTCACCGGCGCCGCCGTCCAGTGGCTGCGCGACGGCCTCGGGCTGATCGACTCGGCGGCCGAGATCGAGGGGCTGGCGCGGACCGTGCCCGACTCCGGGGACCTGGTCTTCGTCCCGGCCCTGACCGGCATGGGCGCCCCGCACTGGGACCCACACGCCCGCGGCGCGATCGTCGGCATCACCCGCGGCACCACCCGGGCCCACCTCGCCCGCGCCACGCTGGAGGCGATCGCGTTCGAGGTCCGCGACGTGGTCGACGTGATGGTGTCCGAGGCGGGGCTGGCCGTGCCCGAGCTGTCGGCCGACGGCGGGGCCAGCGCCAACGACCTCCTGCTGCAGCTGCAGGCCGACCAGCTCGGCGTCCCGGTGCGCCGGCCGCGCGTCACCGAGACGACGGCGCTGGGCGCGGCGTTCCTCGCGGGCCTGGGCACCGGCGTCTGGGGCGGGCAGGACGAGCTCGCGGCCACCTGGGCGCTGGACCGCCGGTTCGAGCCCGAGCCGGGCCGCCGCGACGACGGCCGGCACGAGCGCTGGCAGGAGGCACTCGGGCGCGCCGGCCACTGGACCCGCTGACGCGCCCGCCGGTGCTCACACGGCGGTGACGGGCGCCTTGTCCTCGGTGCCGTGCACCCGCTTCGCGCGGCGGGCGCGACGCCGGTCCAGCCACAGCATCACCGGTCCGGCCGAGACGCCGTGCACGACGACCGACCCCAGCACGACGAGGACGGTGACCGCCCACAGCTGCTCGGCCCCCGGGATGTCGGCCTCCTCCAGCCCGTAGGACAGGTAGTAGAGGGACCCGACCCCGCGCACGCCGAAGAAGGCGATCGCGTTGCGCTCCCAGCGCCCGGTGTCCCCGCCCAGCTGCGCCAGCCACCCGGTGATCGGGCGGACGACGAGCAGCAGGAGACCGGCGAACAGGTACTCCTCCCAGCCGATGCCCTCCAGCACGCCGCGGGCCACGGCACCGCCGACCAGCACGAGGACGACGACGGTGAGCAACCGCTCCAGCTGCTCGACGTAGGCGTGCAGCACCGCGTGCCGGCCGTGGTGCCGCTCGGCGGCGCGGACGGTGCAGGCGCAGACGAACACCGCGATGAAGCCGTAGCCGCCGACCACCTCGGCGAGCCCGTACGCCAGGGCGATGCCGGCCAGGGCGATGAACCCCTCGGCCCGCTCCGCCAGGCCCACCCGTTCGGCGGGCCGCGAGAAGAAGAGCGCCCGCAGCGCCCAGCCCACGGCGATGCCCATGCCCACCCCGGCCACCAGCCGCCACAGGACGTCGACGAGCAGCCACTCCCCCAGCCAGCCGCCGGGGGCCAGCCCCGCCGCGGCCACGGCGATCGCCGCGTAGGTGAAGGGGAACGCCAGCCCGTCGTTCAGCCCGGCCTCGGAGGTCAGCGCGAAGCGCGCCTCGTCCTCGCTCTCCACGTCCTCGGTGGGCTCGGCGACCTGCACCTCGCTGGCCAGGACCGGGTCGGTCGGGGCCAGCGCGGCCGCGAGCAGCAGCGCGGCGGCGGCGCCGAGGCCGAGCAGCCAGCCGCCGAGCAGCGCCATCACGACGACCGACAGCGGCATGGTGATCGCCAGCAGCCGCCAGGTAGTGGACCACCGCTGCCAGCCCACCGGGCGGTCCAGCGCCAGGCCCGCGCCCATCAGCGAGACCAGGACGACGATCTCGGTGAGGTGGACCGTGGCGGTGGCGTGGACGATCGGGTCCGGCGAGGGCAGGTCGTCGACCAGGGCGAAGCCGAGCACCCCGATCCCGACGAAGACCATCGGCATCGACAGGGGGGCGCGGCTCAGCGCCCGCGGCAGCAGGGCGGCCAGGAGCGTCGCGACCCCCGCCGCGGCGTACGCCAGTCCGGTGGGGTCCAGGGTCACGAGGTCAGTGTGTTGGACGCAACCCACTCCGGCCCGTCGGAGGCCCTCAGGCCGTGCGGCGCCGGTCCCCCACCGACGAGCGGCCGAACTCCTGACCCTGCAGCGCCTCGATGTCGCGCTCGAGCTGGGGCACGGCCGCGGCGGCGATCCGCGACATCAGCTTCTCGGCGACGGCGCCCGTGACGACCTGTCGCAGCGCGGCGACCGTGCCCACCGACCGGGGCACGAACACCCGCCGTCCGCGGGTCTCCAGGTTGTCGACCAGTGCCTGCGCGCAGTCCTCGACCGAGGTGGAGGCGCCCAGCGGGCCCGGCAGCCGCTTGCGGGTCTCGGCGAAGGTCGGCAGGGCCGCCTCGGTGTCGCGCACCATGTCGGTGTCGATCCAGGTGGGGTGGGCGCTCGCGACCGTGACGCCGCGGTGGGCGACCTCCAGGCGCAGCACGTCGCCGAAGCGCTCCACGCCGGCCTTGGACGCGCAGTAGGCGCTCATCCCCGGCAGCACGGTGAACGCCGCGGCGGAGCTGATCAGCAGCACGTGGCCGCGGCGCTTCGCGACCTCCGGCAGCGCCGCGTGCGCGGTCAGCATGGTGCCGGTCAGGTTGACCTCGATGGTGCGCGCCAGCGCGTGCGCGGAACTGGTCATCACCGTGGTGAGCGGGGCGATGCCGGCGTTGGCGACGACGACGTCCAGCCCGCCGAAGGTGTCCACCACCCGCTGCACGGCCGTGGCCAGGGCCTCGGGGTCGGTGACGTCGCACTCCACCCACAGGTGCTCGGGGCCGAGCTCGTCCGCGACCCGGGCCAGCAGCTCCGGCTCCAGGCCGGCCAGGGCCACGCGGGCACCGCGGGCGGCGGCCTTGCGCGCGAGGGCGGCGCCGATGCCGCGCGCGGCGCCGGTGATCAGGACCGTCTTGCCGGCCAGGGGCGTGCGCGGGCGGGACAGAAGCGCCATCGATGGACTCCCAGGACTCGGCGCGCTCGTGTTGAGCACTGCTCAAGAGCCGTTGTAGCTTGCTGACCGTTGCTCAGCAAGCCGACGACGTCGCACCGACCGCAGGGAGCGCCAGACGGTGACCAGCACCATCGAGACCCAGCCCTCAGCCTCCCCGGCGGCGTCGGGCACCCCGCGCACGGTGCGCGTGGCCGTGATCGGGACCGGCTTCGCCGGCCTCGGCATGGCGATCGCCCTGCTCCGCCGCGGGGAGGACGACCTGGTCCTGCTGGAGCGCGCCGACGACGTCGGCGGCACCTGGCGCGACAACGCCTACCCCGGGGCGGCGTGCGACGTGCAGTCGAACCTGTACTCGTTCTCCTTCGCCCCGAACCCGGACTGGCCGCGGTCGTACTCCGAGCAGCCGGAGATCCAGGCCTACCTGCAGGCGACCGCCGACCGCTACGGCGTCCGGGACAAGTGCGTCTTCGGCGCGGAGGTCACCGGCGCGCGCTGGGACGACGCGGCGGGCCAGTGGGCGGTGACCACGACCGCCGGGGAGTTCCGCGCCACGGTGCTGGTCTCGGCGGCCGGCGCCCTGGCAGACCCCACCTACCCCGACATCCCGGGCCTGGACTCCTTCGCCGGCACGGTCATGCACTCGGCCCGTTGGGACGCCGGCCACGACCTCACGGGCGAGCGGGTGGCCGTGATCGGCACCGGCGCCTCGGCGATCCAGCTCGTCCCGGCCATCCAGCCCCGGGTCGACAGCCTGGCGGTCTACCAGCGCACGCCGCCGTGGATCGTGCCGCGCACCGACCACCCGGTGAAGCCGTGGGTGCAGCGCCTCTACCGCTGGCTGCCGGGCTTCCAGAAGCTCGTCCGCGCCGTCCTCTACGTCGTCCGCGAGCTCCTCGTCGTCGGCATGGCCAAGCACCGGCGGTTCCTCCGGCCGGTCGGCCGGGTGGCGAGGGCCCACCTGGCCCGCCAGGTCCGCGACCCGCGACTGCGGGAGGCGCTGACGCCGGACTACACGATCGGCTGCAAGCGGATCCTGATCAGCAACGACTACTACCCCGCGGTCGCCGCACCCAACGCCGAGCTGGTGACCGCCGGCATCGCCGAGGTCCGCCCCACCTCGATCGTCACCCGCGACGGGCTCGAGCGGCCCACGGACACGATCGTGCTGGCGACCGGCTTCCACGTCACCGACCTGCCGATCGCCGAGCGCATCGCCGGCCGCGACGGGCGCACGCTGGCCGAGGTCTGGGCCGACGGCATGGTGAGCAACCGCAGCACCACCGTGGCCGGCTTCCCCAACCTGTTCCTGCTGGTCGGGCCGAACGTCGGCGTCGGCCACACGTCGATGGTCTACATGATCGAGTCCCAGATCGCCTACGTGGACGACGCGCTGCAGACCATGGCCGCCGAGGGCCTCGCCGTCCTGGAGACCACGCCGGAGGCCCAGCGCGCCTACCGCGACCTCATCGCGGCGAGGTCCAGGGGCACGGTCTGGCTCGCCGGCGGCTGCGCGTCCTGGTACCTCGACCGGCACGGGCACAACACGACGCTGTGGCCGGACTTCACCTTCCGCTTCCGGCGGATGACCCGGCGGCTGGACCGCGAGAACTACGTCGGCACCCCGGCGGCCGACCGTTCCTCGGAGGTGGCGGCGTGAGCGTCGGCACGCCGACGCGGCAGCGGCGCACGGCCGCCGTCCGCACCGACGACGGCGCGCTCCTGCACGCCACGGTCGACGGCTCCGACGACGCCCCGGTCACCCTGGTCCTGGCCCACGGCTGGACCCTGTCGCAGGCCTCGTGGGACGACCCGGTCGGCCTGCTGGTGCCCCGCGTCGCCGCCGGGGAGCTGCGGCTCGTGCGCTACGACCAGCGCGGCCACGGCCGGTCGACCTGGGCGCCGGGGGACGACGACCCGGCCGCGGTCACCATCGACCGGCTGGGGCTGGACATGGGCTGCGTGCTCGACAAGCTGGCGCCCCGCGGCCCCGTCGTCGTCGCCGGCCACTCGATGGGCGGCATGACGATCATGTGCCTGGCCGCGGCCCGGCCGGAGCTGTTCGGCGACCGCGTGCGCGGCGCGCTGCTGGTGTCCACCTCCGCCGGTGACCTCGCACCCGAACCGCGGACCCCGGCCGAGGAGGTGGTCCGCCGGCTCACGCCCGGCCTGGTGACCGCGGCCCTGGGCGGCGCCCGGGTGGTGGAGCGGCTGCGCCGGCTCACCCCGCCGTCCAGCCGGTGGCACCGGCGCGTCGTCCGCGGGCTGCTCTACGGCGCCGACGCCACCGAGGAGATGGTCCGCGCGGGTGCGGAGATCATGCACGCCTCCACGGTGCGCTCCTTCGCCGTCTTCTACCCGGCGCTGGGCGGCCACGACAAGCGCACCGAGCTCGCCGCGCTCGCCCGGGTGCCGGTGGAGGTGCTGGTCGGCAGCAGCGACGCGCTCACGCCGGTGCGGCACAGCCGGCATCTGGCCGAGGCCCTGCCCGAGGCGGTGTTGCACGTCGAGCCGCGCACCGGCCACATGCTCCTGCAGGAACGACCGCACCTGGTCCTGGAGGCCCTCGGCCGGCTGCTCGACGCCGCGGTCGACCGGGTCGCCGCCTGAGCGGGGACGCCGCCGTGGCCGGAGCACCCCGCCGCCGGTCGGCCGGTGACCGGCGGGCGCAGCTGGTGGCCATCGGCCTGGAGCTGCTGCCCACCACGCCGGTGCAGGAGCTGACCATCGACGAGGTGGCCCGGCGGGCGGGGATCAGTCGCAGCCTGCTGTTCCACTACTTCGCCAGCAAGCGCGACTACTACACCGCGGTCACCCGGGCGGCGGCCGACGTCCTCCGCGAGCACCTCGCGCCGAGGCCGGGGCTACCCGCTGACGAGCAGGCCGCCGGCATGCTCGACCGCTACGTCGGCTGGGTGGAGACCTACCGCGACGCCCACCTGGCCTTCGTCCGCGGCGCCGCGGCCGGCGACCCCTGGGTCGCCGAGGTCTACGAGGAGACGCGGGAGGCGCTGGTCGAGGTCACCCTGACGGCGCTGGACGTGCCCGACGACACGCGACGCCGCCAGCTCCTGCGCGCGTGGTTCGCGTTCACCGAGGACCTGGTCAGCCAGTGGGTGCGCGAGCCGAGCATGGCGCGCGCGGAGCTGGTGGAGCTGCTCCGTGGCCTCCTCACCCGCCTGCTCGACGACTGAGGAGCCACTCGCGGGGGCGGGTCCCCCGTCAGCCGGCGAGGGCCTCGGGCGCCCGGTCCCCCGCCTCGTTCGCCGGCGGCTGCAGCCGGCTGACCGCCTCGGACGCGGAGACCCCGCTGGCGTCCATCGACTTCTTCACCTGGGCGCCGTAGACGTCGACGTACTCCTGCCCCGACAGCGTCATGACCTCGTACATGATCTCGTCGGTGATCGACCGCTCGACGAAGCGGTCGCCGGCCAGCCCCTCGTAGCGGGAGAAGTCCAGCGGGCGGCCGAACTTCACGCACACCGCCGGCAGGTGCCGGCCGATCAGCGGGATGTCGCGCTCGCGGTAGACCATCGCGACCGGCACCACGGGGACGCCGGTCTCCAGCGCCATCCGGGCCACGCCGATCTTGCCGCGGTAGAGCCGCCCGTCGGGCGAGCGGGTGCCCTCGGGGTAGATCCCGAGCAGCTTGCCGTCGTGCAGGATGCGGATGCCCGTGCGGATGGCGTCCTCGGCCGCCGAGGCGCTGGAGCGGTCGATCGGCACCTGCCCGGCACCGGCGAAGAACGAGCGCTGCAGGAAGCCCTTCACGCCCGTGCCGGTGAAGTACTCCGCCTTGGCGAGGAAGGTGACCCGCCGGCGCAGCTGCATCGGCATGAACACCCAGTCCGCCGCGGACAGGTGGTTGCTCGCGAGGATGGCCGCACCGCCGCGCGGCACGTTCTCCACACCCTCCGCCCGAGGGCGGAACACGAGCGTGGCCAACGGCCCGATCGCCACGAACTTGAGGAACCAGTAGAACAACACGCCTCCCTCGCCGAACTGTCAGACTAGGGAGCCGCGCGGCGGATGGACAATCCGCCCGCCCCCGTACCGCGACCGTGGCCAGGGGAGGCACCGCCCACCGGACGCCGAGGAGACCCGTGCCCCCCACCCAGCCGACGCCCGTCGTCCCCGGGGCGGAGCCGTTCGCCTTCCCCGGCGGCCCGGCCGGCGCGGGCACCGGTGTCCTGCTGGTGCACGGCTTCACCGGGTCGCCGTACAGCATGCGGCCGTGGGGCGAGCACCTGGCGGCCGAGGGGTTCGCCGTCCGCGCCCCGCTCCTGCCCGGGCACGGCACCCGGTGGCAGGACTGCAACCTGAGCACCGAGCAGGACTGGGTCGACGCGGTCACCGGCGCCTTCGACGAGCTGCGGGCCGAGTGCGACCGGGTGGTGGTGGCCGGGCTGTCGATGGGCGGCACGCTGGCGGTCCGGCTGGCCGAGCTGCGCGCCGACGACGTCGACGCCCTCGTGCTGGTCAACCCGTCGCTGCTCACCGAGCGGCTCGACGCCAAGCTGCTGCCGGTCCTGGCCCGGCTCACGCCGAGCTGGAAGGCGATCGCCAACGACGTCAAGAAGCCCGGTGTCGACGAGAAGGCCTACGCCAAGCTGCCGACCCGCGCCGTGCTCGGGCTGCGCCGGCTGTGGACGGCGACCCGCGCCGACCTGGGCCGGGTCACCGCGCCGCTGCTGGTCTTCCGCAGCGTGACCGACCACGTCGTCGAGCCGGCCTCGGTGCGGGTGCTCCTGGCCGGGGTGGCCAGCAGCGACACGACCGAGGTCCTGCTGGAGGACAGCTACCACGTCGCGACGCTGGACAACGACGCACCGGCGATCTTCGAGCGGTCCGCGGCCTGGATCCGCGAGCGGGTGCCGGTACGCGAGGGCGACACGTGACCGCGCCCCGGCGCGGCCGGCGGGACAACGGCCTGGACGCCGCGCTGTGGTCCCCGCTGCGGGACGTCGACCCGCGGGTCGGCGAGCACCTGCTCGACGTGCTCCGCGACGCCGGCATCGCCGCGTACCTGGAGCCGGCCACCGACGTGGGGCCCTACACCCGCACCGTGTTCCTCCCCAGCCCGCCCAGCGACCGGCTCTACGTCGACCGCACGCGGGTGCGCGAGGGTCGCGAGCTGGTCGAGCAGCACGGCGACGAGCACGTGTCCGAGCGGGCGGGCGGGCAGTCCCCCGGCCCGCAGCCCGAGCGCCTGTCCCTGCGCCGGGACGTCGACGAGGACGCCGAGTGGGCACGGATCGTCTCGGCGTTCGAGGCGGAGAACGGCCGCGTCGTCGTCGACCGCGAGCCGGCCGACGCCGCGCCGCCGGCCCCGCACGAGATGCCCGTGCTCGACCGGCCCGACGAGCACTACGAGCCCCCGCCGGCGCCCCCGGTGGGCGTGCCCTCCCCGCACACGCTGTACGCGAGCCTGCTCATCGCGGCCGGTGCGCTGCTCGTCATCGCGCCCGGCGTCGTGGGGCTCACGCTCGACGTCGGCCTGGTGCTGGGTGTGGCCGCCGTCGTGGGCGGGGTCTGCCTGCTGGTCTCCCGGATGCGCGAGCGGTCGATCGACGACGGGGACGACGGCGCCGTCGTCTGAGAGGACCCCGTCCCCCTCCCGCCTCGCGAGTTCGGCGCGAGCCCCTGGACGGGGCCGCCCCGTCAGCCTGCGGTCGGCTGGCGGACGAGGTCGGCGGCGCCCACCAGCCCCGCCTGCGGGCCCAGCGCGGCGACCACCACCTCCGGACCCGGCCGGAACCCGCGGCCGGGCAGCGTGCGGTGCAGCCGCTCGCGCGCCGGTCCCAGCACCGCCTCCCCCAGCGCGCTGACCCCGCCGCCGATCACGACGACGTCGGGGTCCAGGACGGCGGCGAGGTCGGCGATCCCCTGACCGAGCCAGTGGCCGACCTCGGCGATGAGCTCGCGGGCCAGCGCGTCGCCCGCCGCGGCGACGTGGGCGACGTCCTCGCCGGTGAGCGCGTCCGCCCGGCCCGACACCCGCTCCAGCAGCCGGCCGGCCGCCGCCGGGGAGCTCGCGGCGACCTCGCGGGCGGCCTGGGCGAGGGCGGTGCCGCTGGCGTACTGCTCCCAGCAGCCGCGGTTGCCGCAGGCGCACAGCCGGCCGTCGGGGACCACCCGCATGTGGCCCCACTCCCCCGCGACGCCGTGCGCCCCGCGCATCAGCCGGCCGCCCAGCACGATGCCCCCGCCGATGCCGGTGCCGAGGGTGATGGCCAGCGCCAGCTCCGCGCCCCGGGCGGCGCCGAAGCGGTACTCGGCCCAGGCCGCGGCGTCGGCGTCGTTGCCGACCCACAGCGGCAGGTCCAGCCGGCGGGCCAGGTCCTGCCGCAGCGACGTGTTGCGCCAGGCCAGGTGCGGGCTGAACAGCACCGTGTCGCCGGTGCGGTCGAACCACCCCGCCGCGCCCACCCCGACACCGGCCAGGGGGCCGTCGGCGGCGCCGGCGAGCTCCTCGACGACGGCGACGATCGCCGCCTCGGTCTCGGTGGGTGAGCCGCTGGGCGTGACGCGCCGGGCGGTGCGCAGGACCACGCCCTCCCCGGTGACCAGACCGCCGGCGACCTTGGTCCCGCCGATGTCGACGCCGACGGCGGTCCCGGTCCCCGCGGTCACCTCAGGCGATCTCGATGTGCTGCACCGCCGGGCCGGCCGGACCGTCGCCGGGCCGGTCGCCGGTTGCCCCGTCCGGCTGCACGCCGGCGGGCCGGTCCGGGGACGGCGGCGGCTCGGCGAGCGTCCGCAGCGCGGCGGCCGCGGCGCCGAGGGCGTCGGCCAGCGCGGCGGTGAGCTCCGGGCGCTCCCCGCGCAGCACGGCGACCGCCTGGCACAGCGGGCACCACCGGCAGTCGGTCCCGTGCGCGTGCGCGGCGTCGTGCGCGTCCCCGTCGGCGGCAGGTGGGGCGGAGGCGGCGGCGAGCGACTGCCCGAGCCCCGCCACCAGCCTCCGCGCCTGGTCGAGCCAGTCGTCGGTCGTGCTCATGCGGTGCTCCCCTCGGCGGCCAGCAGATCGGCCGGCCACTGCTGCGGATCAGGTGCGAAGGCGATCTCCAGGCGCGCCTGCGCGGTGCCGGCGCCGGCCAGCGAGCCGCCGGTCACCACGCAGCGGCGCAGCAGCGCGTCCAGCCGCAGCGAGCGCCGGGCGCCGGCCACGGTGACCACCAGGTCGTCGTCCCACCGGGTCAGCCCCAGGTCGCCGCGGCGGGCGAACGGCAGCGGGACGACGAGCTGCCAGCCACCGGGCACGCGGACCGGCGCCCCCACAGCGACCGGCGCGGCGGACGACACCGCGTCGTCGGCCAGCAGCGCGGCGAGCTCGTCGGCACCCCGCGGGGCGGCGGGCCGCTCCGGCACCGTCGCCACCGGGACGAGTGCGGCCAGCTCGGCCAGAGCGGCGTCCTGCTCGGCGGCGCGCGCGGTCCACCACTCCCCCTCACCGCCGGCGGGCAGCACCCGGGCGTGCAGCACGGCGGCGTGCTGCCCGTGCAGGGCCAGCGCCGGCAGGGCGTCGCGGACGGCGTCGACGGCGGCCGGCCGCGGTTCGGCCACCAGCCGCACCTCGGTGGTGGCCGGGTCGGTGAGGGCCACCGAGGACAGCAGCCTCTCGACCACCGGCACGGCCGACAGGACGGCGTCCACGGGACCGGGCCGGACCGTGCCCGTGCGCACCGCAGCGGTGCGGACGGCGCCCAGCATGCGCAGCCGCGTGGGCAGCACCTGGTCGAGCCACCACCGCAGCGCCCCGGGCAGCGCCAGCAGCCCCAGCGCGGACTCCAGCGGCCCGGCGTCGACCACGACGAGGTCGGCCTCGGCGCGGGCGAGCTCGGTCAGCAGCGCGAGGTCGGCGGCACCGGGCGGGGCCACGACGGAGCTCGCGGGGGGCAGGCTGAGCTCGGGCAGGGCGCCGGTCAGGGCGGGGCCGATGGACTCCCACAGGCCCTCGAAGGCCCGCTGGGGGTCCACGCCGACCACGCGCAGCCCGTCGACCGCCTCGAGCGGCAGCGGCCGCCGGGACAGCAGCACCGTGCTGCGGCCGGCACGCGCGGCGCGCACCGCGAGGGCCGCGGACAGGGTGGAGGCACCGGCCCCGCCCGGGCCGGTGACGAGCACGGTGGTCACGCCGGGTCAGCCCTCGACGCGCTTCTTGAGCTCCTTGAGCGCGGTGTCGAGGATGACCTTCTCGGCCTTGCGCTTGATCATCCCGAGCATCGGGATGGAGAGGTCGATGGTGATGGCGTAGGTGACCTCCGTGCGCCCGCCGGACTCGGCCAGCGTGTAGGAGCCCTCCTGGCGCTTCTGCATCTGGCCCTTGACCAGGGTCCAGGAGACGCGGCGGTCGCCCTCCCACGTGTAGTCGAGGACGTAGTCGTCCTTGACCGCGCCGGCGTCCAGGACGAAGTGCACGCGCGCGGCGCGCCCGTCGGGACCGGTCTCGACGACCTCGACGCGCTTGGCCGCCGCGACCCACGCCGGGTAGGCGTCGAAGTCGGCGATGACCGCCATCACGTCGGCGGCGGGCGCCTCGATGACGATCGACTGGGTGGACTGGTCGGCCATGCGGAGCAGGCTAACCGCTCCCGGGCCCGCTGCCTCGGGGGGACGGCCGCCCTTCGCTACTCACCGGTAGCCCCCACCGACTAGATTTGCGGCCCAGACGCCCCACCGGGGCCGACCGGGCGACGGGGCCCGGGGTCTGCGGTGCGGGAGAGAGGACCAGGCGTGCGCGAGTTCAGCGTCCCGGCGACGACCGAGGTGGGCCGGGACGAGGCCCTGCCCGACATGCTGGCGGAGAACGTCGCCGAACACGGCGACGAGGTCGGCCTGCGCATCCAGCGGGCCGGCCGGTGGGAGGACGTGACCTGGCGGGAGTTCGGCGAGCAGGTGCGCGGGGTGGCGAAGGGCCTGATCGCCGCCGGCGTCCAGGCCGGCGACCGCGTGGCCCTGCAGGCCAAGACCCGCTACGAGTGGACGGTCGTCGACTACGCGGTCTGGACCGCCGGTGCCGTCGTCGTCCCGGTCTACGAGACCTCCAGCCCCGACCAGGTGTCGTGGATCCTGTCGGACTCCGGCGCGACGGCCATGATCGTCGAGAAGGCCGAGCACGCGACGGCGGTCGACTCCGTCCGCGACCAGGCCCCGGGACTGGGCCCGGTGTACGTCATCGAGGACGACGCCCTCGGCACGCTCACCGCCGCCGGCGCGGAGGTCCCCGACAGCGAGCTGGACGCCCGCCGGGCGACGCTGAACGCCGACAGCCTGGCCACGCTGATCTACACCAGCGGCACGACCGGCCGGCCCAAGGGCTGCGAGCTCACCCACGGCAACTTCCTGTTCGAGGTCGGCAACGGCATGAGCCTGCTGGGCCGGTTCATGAACGTGCAGGGCTCGCTGCTGCTGTTCATCCCGCTCGCGCACGTGCTGGCCCGCGTCCTGCAGGTCGGGGCGATCAAGACCCGCACGGTCATCGGGCACACCCCCGACGTGAAGAACCTCGTCGAGGACCTCGGCGCCTTCCGGCCGACGTTCGTGCTCGCCGTCCCGCGGGTCTTCGAGAAGGTCTTCAACCAGGCCAAGGCGAAGGCCGAGGGCGACGGCAAGGGCAAGATCTTCGACCGGGCCGCGCAGGTGGCCATCGACTGGTCCCGCGCCCAGGACACCGGCGGCCCCGGCCTGGCGCTGCGCGCCCAGCACGCGCTGTTCGACAAGCTGGTCTACGGCAAGCTGCGCGCCGCCCTCGGCGGCCGCTGCCTGGGCGCCATCTCCGGCGGCGCCCCGCTCGGCGAGCGGCTGGGGCACTTCTTCCGCGGCATCGGGGTCACCGTCTTCGAGGGCTACGGCCTGACCGAGACCACCGCCGCCGCGTCGGTCAACCACGACGACGCGCTGCGCATCGGCACCGTCGGCCGACCGCTGCCCGGTGTCGGGTTCGCCATCGCCGAGGACGGCGAGATCCTCATCCGCGGCGGCGTGGTCATGCGCGGCTACTGGAAGAACGAGCAGGCGACCGCCGAGGCCATCGACGCCGACGGCTGGTTCCACACCGGCGACATCGGCGAGATCGACACCGACGGCTTCGTCAAGATCACCGGCCGCAAGAAGGAGATCCTGGTGACCGCGGGCGGCAAGAACGTCGCCCCCGCCGTCCTCGAGGACCGCCTGCGCGCCAACCGGCTGGTCAGCCAGTGCATCGTCGTCGGCGACCAGCGGCCCTTCATCGGGGCGCTGATCACCCTCGACGAGGAGGCGCTGCCCCAGTGGCTGGCGAGCAAGGGCAAGCCGGCCGACACGAAGCTCGACGCCCTGGTCGACGACCCGGACGTGCGCGCGGAGATCGACGCGGCCGTGGCCGAGGCCAACAAGGCGGTGTCGCAGGCCGAGGCGATCAAGAAGTACAAGGTGCTGGCCACCGACTTCACCGAGGACAACGGGATGCTCACCCCGAGCCTCAAGCTCAAGCGCAACGTCGTCCTCAAGGAGTACGACACCGAGGTCGAGGGCCTGTACACCCGCTGACCCACCCCGACCCGAGCTCGACCCCGAGCCCCGTCCCGCACCCGCGGGGCGGGGCTCGGTGCGTTCCGCGGCCGGCGCGGGTCAGTGCAGCAGGCCGGTGAAGGTGTCGGCGATCGACGTCCACGACCAGCGCTGCTCGACCCAGGCACGGCCGGCCCGCCCCATGGCCCGCGCCCGCTCGCGGTCGTCGAGCAGCGCCGCGACCGCCCCGGCCACGGACGCCGCCGACCGCGGGTCGCCCACCACCGAGCCGGTGACGCCGTCCTGCACCGCCTCGGGGGCGCCGCCGGAGGTCCCCGCCACGACGGGCAGGCCGCAGGCGGCCGCCTCGAGGTAGACCATCCCGAGCCCCTCGACGTCCAGGCCGCCGCGCCGGGTCCGGCACGGCATCGCGAACACGTCGCCGGCCGCGTAGTGCTCCGGCAGCTGCCCGGGCGCGACCGGCCCGGTGAGGACGACGGAGCGCTGCAGGCCCGCGGCCGCCACGGCCCGCCGCAGCGCCGCCTCGTCCGGCCCGCCGCCCACGAGCAGGAGCCGGGCCCGCGGGTGCCGGGCGAGCACCTGCGGCCAGCCCGCGACGAGGACGTCCTGCCCCTTGCGCGGCACCAGCCGGGAGACGCAGACGACGACCGGGGCCTCCCCCAGGCCGTGCCGGCGGCGCACCGCGCTGCCGTCGACGCCCGGCGAGAAGGCGTCGACGTCCACGCCCGGGGAGAGCTGCGCCATGCGCACCCGGCCGCCCAGCGCCGGCTCCAGCCGTCCGCGGGTGTACTCGCTGATGTAGGTGAGGACGTCCAGGCCCGCGGCGATGCGGCGCATGAGCCGCCGGCCGCCCGGCACGGCCACCCACCCCGTCTCGTGCCCGTGCGTGATCCCGAGCTGGTGCGTGACCCCGGCCGAGCGCAGCGCCGGCGCCAGCAGCCCGAGCGGCGCGGCCGCGCCGTAGACCGCCGTGTCGCACCCGTACCGGCGGGCGAGGTCGACGGCCGCCCGGGCGGCGCCCCGCGTGGGCAGCAGCATGGTGGTCGGGTGGCGGACCACGGGGTACGGCAGCTCGGCGTCGTACTGCTCCCAGCCCGGTGAGCGGGAGGCGAGCACGACCAGCGACTCCGGCGGGCGGCGGGCGAGCAGGGCCGCGACGAAGGTCTGGATGCCGCCCTGCCGGGGCGGGAAGTCGTTGGTGACGACCAGCGTGCGGCTCACCGGTCCCCCGCCCGCACCCAGTCCTCGGCGAACGCCACCCGCTCGGCCTTGGTCGGGTGCGACCCGAAGAACCACTGCCACGCGGCCGGCGGGTCCGGGTCGGACAGGTTGGTCGTGGCCAGCCGCTCCTGCATCCGGACGAAGGCCCCGGCGTCGCCGGTCAGGTCCAGGGCGTGCAGGTCCGCGCGGGCCTCGATCTGCCGCGAGACCAGGTTCTGCACCGGCGTGGCGACCAGCGTGCCGACGGCGACCAGGAGCAGCACGAGCGGCACCACGCGCGGGTCGCCCGGGGACTGGGCGCCGGCCCGGCGCAGCAGCCGCATGGAGCTCAGCAGCCAGCCCAGCCCGGCGACGGCGCCCGCGGCCCCCAGCGCGCCCAGCAGGGTCCCGGTGAGGACGTCGTCGGTGGAGACGTGGCCGAGCTCGTGGGCGACGATCGACTCGATCTCGTCGTCGGGGAGCCGGTCGAGCAGCGTGTCGTAGAGGACGATCCGGCGGGTGCCGCCGAAGCCGGAGACGTAGGCGTTGAGCGACGTCGTCCGCCGGGAGGCGTCGGAGACCAGGACGTCGTCGACCGGGGTGCCGTTCTCCTCGGCCAGCTCGAGCAGGTCCGTGCGCAGCTGCCCCGCGGGCAGGGGCTCGAAGCTGTTGAACGCCGGCTCGATCACCACCGGGTACAGGAAGGACCCGACGACGACCAGGGTGGCGGCCGCCCCGGCGGCCCAGGCCCACCACGTGCGCGGCGCCCGGCGCACCAGCCAGACGAGGACCAGCAGGACCACCGCCGTCAGCGCCGCGTCGATGGCCAGCGAGACGGCGACGTCGCGCAGCCACAGCGTCCAGCTGCGGGTCGACAGCCCGTACCGGTGGCGCACCACCTCGCCGTAGACGGACACCGGCAGCGTGACCAGGCGGCCGACCGCGACGAGGGCCGCGGTGCCCAGCAGCACCTGCCAGACCCAGCCGCCGCCCAGGGGACGCGCGACGGCCTGCACGATGCGGGCGCCCAGGCGGGTGAGGCCCAGCACCGCCGAGACGGCGAGCCCGAGCACCAGCGAGACCAGCGACGCCGGCCGGATCGCGCCGGCGAAGGCCTCGGCCCGCTCGACGACGGCGGCGGGCAGACCCGCGCCGGGGTCGGGTGGAGTCGGGCCGCCCGGCAGGTCCGGCAGCAGCGACCAGGGCGTCCGGAGGGCGACGACGAGGACGAAGGCCGCACCGAGCACGACCGCGGCCAGCAGCGCGGCCCGGCGGGCGGACACGGACCGATCGTAGAAGGCGGCCCCCGGACGACACCCGGGCCGGTGACCCCCGGACGCCGCTCGGGCCGGTGACCCCTGAGGGTCACCGGCCCGAGTGCCGTGCTCGCCCGCCGAGGCGGGCCCGCGCTCAGAGGATGCGGCGCATGGCGGTGATCCCGCCCATGGAGTCGACGCTGACCACCTTCACCGGCTGACCGGAGGTGGAGGCGTGCACCATCTGGCCGTTGCCGATGTACATCGAGACGTGGCTGACCGGGCTGTAGTAGAAGATCAGGTCGCCCGGCTGCAGCTCGGCCCGCGAGACCGCGGTGCCCATCTGGGCCTGCATGCGGCTCGAGTGCGGCAGGCTGACGCCGGCCGCGGCGTAGGCGTACTGGGTCAGGCCCGAGCAGTCGAAGGAGTTCGGCCCGCTGGCGCCCCACACGTAGGAGTCGCCGACCTGGGCCAGCGCCGTGTCGACGGCGGCCTGCGCGCTCCCGCTGGCGGCCACCGGCCGCGCCACGGCGGCCGGAGCGACGGCCTGCCCGGTCTGGGCGACCTGGGCCTCCTGCACCTGCTGCTGCTGGGCGGCGGTGAGCTCGGTGAACTGCTGCTGGTAGTCGGCGATGTCCGACTGCAGCTGCTCCTCCTGGGCGCTGAGGTCGTCCAGCGTCTGCCGGGCGGCGGCCTCCGCGGCGTCGGCCCCGGCCTCGGCCTGCTCGGCCTCCGCCGCCGCCACCGACACGTCGTCGAGGACGCCGGTCGTGTGCCCGGCGATCTGGTCGAGGAAGGTCAGGCTGCTGACGAAGTCCTCGGCGGAGTCACTGGTCATCAGCAGGTCGAGCGTGGCCAGTTCCTCGCCGGCACCGGCGGTGTAGGCGCTGCGGGCGACCTGGCGCAGCTGACCGTCGAGGGAGTCGAGCTGGGCCCGGGCCTCCTCGACGTCCTGCCGGGCGGTGGCGACGGCGAGCTGCTGCAGGCCCAGGACCTCGCGGGCCTCGTTGACCTGCTCGCTGACGACCTCCAGCCGGTGGCTCGCGTCGGCGACCAGCTGGGCGGCCTGCTCGGGCGTGGTGGCCGTCTCCGGGTCTGCGGCGGCAGTGCCCGGCAGCGTGGTGACGGTCAGGGCGGCGGCGGTGCCCACCAGGAACCCGCGGCCGAGCCGGCGGGAGCGGGAGGGACGGGACCCGGACGGGATACCGGGGTGGAGCTGGTGTCGTGCATGCCCCAGGGCAGGGCGAGGCGTCGCCACGGTCGGCGGCTCTCCGTTCTTCCTCAGCAACCGCCTACCGAGTTAGCTGACGGGTTCGGGCTGGGAAGACGTGCCCTATCTCCGTGCTCCGGCGGACCGGCGCACACGAGAACTCACCCCAGTGCTGCGGTGGGTCCCCGGCTCACCTCGACACCGGCGCCACCTGTGGGTGGCGCCGACACCTGCGGTGACTCGGCGGTGCCCGGCCGAGGCCACCCTGGAACGGGCGACGACCACCCGGTCGGACTCGGACACCGTACGTAGGTGATGTACATGTGACAAACGCAGGGGGCCCCAGTTGTGTGAATCAACACGGTTCGCAGGCTCGCCACTCCGGTCGGTCACCGTGACCAGGGCACCGGACGCCGTCAGCCGATCCGCCGGTGCCCCCGCGGTGCCTCGTCGGGCCCCGGCTGGTGCCGCAGCGGTGGCACCAGGCCACCCTCGGCCAGCGCCCGGACGGCGCGGCGCTCGACCTCGTCGAGCTCCACCACCACCCCTGCGCGGTCGGTGACGGCCGTGGGCTCCGCCACGCCCGGACGGGTCGCCCGGGGGGTCATCGGCACCACGGCCGGATCCGTGCCCTGCCACCCCGGTGGGGCGCCCAGCAGCACCGTGACCACGCAGTCGGCGCAGCCGGCACCGCGGGCGGTGCAGGTGTCGCAGTCGATGAGCATCGCCGCTCTCCTCCCGGTCCTCTCGTCGGTCAGGAGCGACGCTAGGCACGCCCACCGACAGTTCCGGGTCAGGTGCCGGCGTACTCCCAGTGCCAGGGCTCCTCGCGGCCGTTGCCCGGGTCGGCCCACGTCGGGTGCAGCCACCCGAAGCGGCCGGCGTTGGCGACCATCCACCGGTACTGCGGCGTACCGAAGTTCTGGATGCCGCCGCAGAGGTCGACTGCCAGCCCCCAGCCGTGGTTGCTGGTCCCGGGCACCGCGGCCAGCGCGGGCTTCTGCCCGTAGAGACGCACCTGGCTGGCGTAGGTCCGGTAGGAGTCGGTGATGCAGATCGGCGATCCGAAGGCGGCCGTGAAGGCCCCGTTCATGGCCCGGTAGGCCGCCGCCGCGTCGCAGCGCAGCGAGTGCGCGGCGGCGCCGATCTCGCACAGCGCGCTGGGCGGGATCAGCCCGTTGGGGTAGCCGCCCCACGACCGGGCGCCGTCGTAGCTCGGCGGGTAGACGGTGTTGCCGCACTCCACCCGCAGCGCGCCGCCCACCGGGCCCGGTGCCGGCTCCGCCGGGCGCTGCCCCAGGCTCGGCCGACCGATCATCAGCACCTGGTCTGTCGGCAGGGAGCGGACGACGACCGCCCCGGCGCGGGCGTCGGCGGCCAGCATCGAGCGGGTGTCCAGGGCCAGGCCGACGTGGCCCAGCCCGCCCTCCGGCGTCCCCAGGAAGACCAGGTCCCCGGGCAGCACGTCCTCCACGGCGACCGGCCGGGTGATCGCGTAGAGACCGGCCTGGTCGGCCGGCAGCTCCACGCCCGCCGTGCGGTAGGCCGACTGCACCAGCGAGCCGCAGTCGTAGGACTCCGGCCCGGCCGTCCCCGGCGCGTAGGGCAGACCCAGCTGGTCCATCGCCGTGGTGACGGCGGTGAGCACCTCGCGCGGCAGCACCAGCAGCGACGTCGGCTGGCGGGGCAGCTGCGCGGCTCCGCCCTGCGCGCCCCCGGTGATGGCCCCCACCGGCGCCAGTCCGCCCGGCAGCCCGGCGACCGGGTCCAGCAGCTCGGCGGCCGGCGGGGGCGTGACGCCGGCGGCGACGATCTCGTCGAGGTAGGCACGCCAGTTGGCGGCGGTCTGCTCGTTCACCTGCACCTGGTCGGCCTGCAGCTGCGCCAGCTGGCGGTCGACGTCACCCAGCGCGGCGTCGAGCTCGCTGGTCACCGCCTCCGCGGCGTCCTCCAGGGCCTGGACCTCCGCCGCCACCTGGTCGGCGCGCGCCTGCGCCTGGGCGAGAGCCGCCGCGGCCCGGTCGCGCTCGGCCACCGCCGCCTGGCGCTGCCGCTCGGCCGCGGACACCACCTCGGCCGCGTGCGCGTCGACGGCCTCCAGGTACCCCATCGCCGCGACGACCTCCCCCGGGTCACCGCCGGACAGCAGCAGGGTGAGCGGGGTGAGCGCCCCGCCGTCGCGGTAGACCGCCGAGGCGTACTCGGCCACGACCTCCTGGTAGCCGGCCAGCTCCCCCTCGACGTCGGCCACCACGGCCTCGGCCTGCGCGGCGTCGTCCTGCGCGACGGCCAGCGCCTCCTGCGCCGCGACCACCTCGCCCTGGCGGGCCAGCAGGTCGGCCTGCACCTCGGCGGCCCGCTGCTGGAGCTCGTCGAGCGCCTCGCTGTCCAGCACGCCGGAGGTGCCCCCGGGCTGGTCGCTCGGGGCCGCCACCGCCGGCGCGGCCAGGCCGACGACGGTCGCCGCGGCGACCACCGCGAGCAGCACCGACGGACGGCGGACGCGCCATCGGCTGCGCGGGAGCATCGGTCACCTCTCGCCGGGCGGGGCCCCCGTGGCCCCCGAGCGCAGATGGTGTCCCGCGCGTCACGCCCGCGCCACCCCGACCTGGGGGTTCGCCCGGCCGGGCGACCATCCCCCACCTGGGAGGGGGGCACGCCGGGGCGGTCCGGGCGTGGGTCCCCGGGATGGGCCCCCGGGATGGGTCCCGGCGTGGGTCCCCGGCGCGGGTCCAGCCGTGGGTCCCCGGGGTGGGTCCCGGCGTGGGTCCCCGGGACTGTCGGTGCCCCGACCTACCGTCCGCCGCGTGCCACCCCCCACCGCTGCGACGCCCGGGTGGGTCCGCGGAGCCCGGGCGCCCGGCGCCGCGGGTCCCGAGCCGGCCCCGCGCTTCGACCCGGGCCCCCGGTACGTCCAGGCCACGATCGAGGAGCTGGGCACGCCGCTGTCGGAGGTCACCTTCGTGGTGGTCGACCTGGAGACCACCGGCGGCTCGCCGCGCGACAGCGCGATCACCGAGATCGGCGCCGTGAAGGTCCGCGGCGGCGAGGTCCTCGGCGAGTTCCAGACGCTGGTCGACCCGGGCCGGGAGATCCCGCCCTACATCAGCGTGCTGACCGGCATCACCACGACCATGGTCACCGCGGCGCCGCGGATCGGCAGCGTGCTCCCGGGCTTCCTCGAGTTCGCGCACGGCGCGGTGCTCGTCGCCCACAACGCCCCCTTCGACATCGGGTTCCTCAAGGCGGCGTGCGCGGAGAACGGCATCCCGTGGCCGGCCGCCGCGTCGGTCGACACCGCCGTCCTCGCCCGGCGCCTGCTCAGCCGCGACGAGGTGCCCAACTGCAAGCTGGCCACGCTCGCGCCGTACTTCTCGGCGACCACCGACCCGTGCCACCGCGCCCTGGCCGACGCCCGGGCCACCGTCGACGTGCTGCACGGCCTGTTCGAGCGGCTGGGCCCCCTGGGCATCACCTCCCTGGAGGAGCTGACCGGCCTGACCCGCCGGGTCGACCCCGAGCGGCGCCGCAAACGGCACCTGGCCGACGACGTCCCCGGCGGTCCGGGGGTGTACGTCTTCCGCGGCCCGCGGGACGAGCCGCTCTACGTCGGGACGTCCAACGACCTGCGCAGCCGGGTCCGCAGCTACTTCTCCTCCAGCGAGCAGCGCAGCCGGATCACCGAGATGGTGGCGCTGGCGCAGCGCGTCGAGGCCATCCCCTGCGCCCACGACCTCGAGGCCGCCGTCCGCGAGCTGCGGCTCATCGCCGAGCAGAAGCCCCGCTACAACCGCCGCTCGCGCTTCCCCGAGCGGGCGCTGTGGATCCGCCTGACCGAGGAGGTGTTCCCGCGGCTGTCGATCGTCCGCCGGGTGCGCCCCGGGGCCGGGGTCTTCCTGGGGCCCTTCCCCGACCGCCGGGCAGCCGACGCCGCGGCCGCCGCGATCCACGAGTCGCTGCCGCTGCGCCAGTGCACGTCCCGCCTGTCGCTGAAGGTGCTGGGCGACGCCTGCGCCCTGGCCGGCATGGGCCGCTGCGGCGCGCCGTGCACGGGAGCGCAGTCGGTCGAGGAGTACGGCGCGATCGCCGCCGTGCTGCGGGCGGCGGTCGCCGCCGACCCGCAGGCGCTCGTGGAGCCGCTGCTCCGGCGGGTCGACCGGCTGGCCGCCGAGGAGCGCTTCGAGGACGCCGCCGTGATGCGCGACCGCGTCGCCGTCCTCGTCCGGGCCGTGCGGCGGCGCCAGCGGCTGGAGTCCCTCGCCGCCGTGCCGCAGCTGGTCATCGCCCGGCCCGACGGCCAGGGCGGCTGGCACCTGTCGGTGGTCCGCCGCGGCCGCCTGGTCGCCGCGGGCGGCGCGCAGCGGGGCACGTCGGTGCGGCAGACGCTGGCCGGCCTGCTGACCACGGCCGAGACGCCGCTGGCGCCCGACGGCGAACTGGCCGCGACCGTCGACGAGACCGAACTGGTGCTGCGCTGGATGGAGAAGCCGGGCACCCGCCTGGTCGAGGTCGACGGGACCCTCGCCTGCCCGGTGCCGGGCACCGGCTCCTACAGCGCGTTCCTCGACCGGGTGGAGACCAGCCGCCGCGAGCGGGAGCCCTTTGCCGACAGCCGCTCGCTGGGCACCCGGGCGCGACCCGAGCGGGTCTCCGCCGCGCCCGCCGGACCGGGCGGACGAGTGCCGCCCCGGCTAGCATCCCCGGCGTGATCACCGCCATCGTCATGATCGACGCGGCCACCGACGCCATCCCGGAGGTGGCCCAGGCCGTCGCCGACCTGGAGGGCGTGAGCGAGGTCTACTCCGTCGCCGGCGACACCGACCTGATCGCCGTCGTGCGGGTCCGCGAGTTCGAGCAGATCGCCGAGGTCATCGCCGGGCGGATCAGCAAGGTCCCCGGCGTCCTGGAGACCGACACCCACATCGCCTTCCGGTCCTACTCCCGCCACGACCTCGAGGCGGCCTTCGCGATCGGCTTCGACACCGCCGACTGACCGCCGGCCTCGGCTCCGGGGCGCGCGGCGGCCTCAGGGCCGCGCGGCGCGGCTGACCTCGACCCAGTGGTCGAGCAGCGCCGCGGCACGCCCGTCGTCCACGGCGGCCGCGACCCGCTCGAGGCACCCGGCGAGCGCCGCGGTGACGTCGCCGTCGACGCCGTCGAAGGCGGCCAGCGCGGCCGCCGCGTTCAGCAGGACCGCGTCGCGCACCGGGCCGGACTCCCCGCCGACCACCCGGCGGAAGACGTCGGCGTTGAAGGCCGGGTCGCCGCCGCGCAGGTCCGCGGCCGAGGCGGGGGCGATGCCGAGTTCGGCCGGGTCGACCCGGGTCGGCCGCACCTCGCCGCCGGCGACCACCCACACGGCCGACGTGGTCGCCGTCGTCAGCTCGTCGAGGCCGTCGTCGCCCCGGAACACCAGCGCCCGCGTGCCGCGACCGGCGAGCACCTGCGCCAGCACCGGCGCCATCCGCGGATCGGCGCAGCCGATCGCCGCGGCCACCGGCCGCGCCGGGTTGGCCAGCGGGCCGAGGAAGTTGAAGACCGTCCCGATCCCCATCTCCCGGCGGGGCGCACCGGCGTGGCGCAGGCCCGGGTGGAACACCGGCGCGAAGAAGAACCCGATCCCCGCCTCGGCCACGCAGCGGGCCACCGCGGCGGCGGGCAGGTCGATGACGACGCCGAGCGCCTCCAGCACGTCCGCCGCGCCCGAGGACGACGACGCCGCCCGGTTGCCGTGCTTGGCGACCGGGACGCCCGCGGCCGCGGTGACCACCGAGGCCATGGTGGAGATGTTCACCGTGTGCGCGCCGTCGCCGCCGGTGCCGACGATGTCGACGCAGTCGACCGCCAGCCGCACGGGCGTGGCACGGGCGACCATCGTGGCCGAGAGACCGGCCACCTCCGCCGCGGACTCCCCCTTGGCCCGCAGGGCCACCGCGAAGGCGGCGATCTGGGCCGGGGTGGCCTCACCGGCCATGATCTCCGTCATGGCCCAGGCGGCGTCGTCCTCGGGCAGGTCCTCGCGGGCGAGGAGCCGGGTGAGCAGGCCGGACCAGGTGGGTGTGCCCACGGCGCTCAGGGCCGGACGGCGGGCGCGCCCACGCGGGCGCGCAGGACGTCGGCCACGGCCCGGGGCGCGACGAGCGCGTCGAGGGGCATGGAGAGGGTCGCGTCGGCCTGCGACCAGTGCGCCAGCCAGCGGTCGGGCTGGCGGGCGATGAGCAGGCAGAGGGCCGGGCAGTCCGCCACCTCGACCTTGAGCTGACGGGACAGCGCCATGCCGCCGGTGGGCTGTGCCTCGCCGTCGAGGACGCAGAGGTCGATCCCGCCCTCGTCCACGGCGGCGACGACCTCCTCGCCCGTCTCGCACTCGATCCAGGTCAGCGGGCCGACGTCCGCGGCGGGTTGACGGCCCACCGCCGTCCGGACGGCCTGGCGCACCTCCGGCCGGGAGCTGTAGACCAGGACGGTGGCCGGCAGGGCCGCGTCTGCCGAGGTGGGGCTCACGCCCGGGAGCCTAGTGCCCGCCCGGCGCCCCGCGTGTCCCGTCCCGGCCGCATCTCGACCCGGTCACGGCCCGCCACACACGGCCACCCACGGTCGTCCCCGTCGGCACGCGGTGCCATGATGGGGAGCGTGACAACGGCTCCCGTCGCGAGCGGCACCTTCGACACCTCACGGGTGCACTCCCTGACCCGACCGAACATGGTCAGCGTCGGCACGATCGTCTGGCTCTCCAGCGAGCTGATGTTCTTCGCCGGCCTGTTCGCCATGTACTTCACGGCGAGGGCCCGGGCCACGGATGGGTGGCCACCGGAGCCCACCGAGCTCAACCTGCCGTACGCCCTGGTCTTCACGACGATCCTGGTCGCCTCGTCGATCACCTGCCAGCTCGGCGTCTTCGCCGCGGAGCAGGGGAACGTCTACGGACTGCGGCGGTGGTTCTCCATCACCTTCCTGATGGGTCTGGTCTTCGTGCTCGGCCAGGCGTTCGAGTACGTGACGCTGGTCGAGGAGCACGGCACCACGATCTCCTCGAGCACCTACGGGTCGGTCTTCTACATCACGACCGGCTTCCACGGTCTGCACGTCATCGGAGGCCTCATCGCCTTCGTGTACCTGCTCATCCGGTCCACCATGGGCCGCTTCACGCCGGCACAGGCGACCTCGGCGATCGTGGTCTCCTACTACTGGCACTTCGTCGACGTCGTGTGGATCGGGCTCTTCGCCACGATCTACCTGATCCGCTAGGGAAACGGTGTCCACCACGAACCCGCAGTCCGACGCCCAGCCCGACGACGTGCCGGGTCGCGCGCACTCCCGCCGGTCCCGCCCCGCCGCGGGGACCCCGGCCGCGGCGGCGCGCTCGCGCCGCCTGTCCAAGGCCCGCCGCCGGGTCGCCAACGTCGCCGGCCTCATGGCCGCGCTCGTGCTGACCGGCGCGCTGTACTCCACCCTCGCCCCCGCGCACGCGGAGGAGGCCGAGGCCGCCACCGGTGACGAGTACGAGGCCGGCCGCGAGATCTACGAGAACAGCTGCATCACCTGCCACGGCGAGAACCTCGAGGGCGTCGACGGCCGTGGGCCGTCGCTCATCGGCGTCGGCGGCGCCTCGGTCTACTTCCAGGTGCACACCGGCCGCATGCCGCTCGTCCGCCAGGCCGAGCAGGGCCCGGACAAGCCGGTCGTCTTCAGCGAGGAGCAGATCGACCAGCTGATCACCTACGTGCAGGCCAACGGTGGCGGCCCGGCCGTCCCCAGCGGTGACCTGCGCGACGGCGACCTGGCCCTCGGTGGCGAGCTCTTCCGCCTCAACTGCGCCTCCTGTCACAACTTCGTCGGCGAGGGCGGCGCCCTGTCCTCGGGCAAGTACGCGCCCGACCTGGGCGACGCCGACGACGTCGAGATCTACACCGCGATGCTGAGCGGGCCGGAGAACATGCCGGTCTTCGGTGACAACCAGCTCACGCCGGAGGAGAAGCGCTCGATCATCAACTACATCCAGACCGTGAAGGAGATGCCCGACCCGGGTGGCGCGGGCATCGGCCGGATGGGTCCGGTTGCCGAGGGCCTGGTGATCTGGCTCGTCGGCGTGAGCGCGCTCATGTTCGGGATCTTCTGGATGGGGAGCAAGGCGTGACCACGCACGACACCCGCCCCGGCTCGACCGGCGGCGCGGACACCCCCGGACCGCTCTACGGCGGCCCGGACGACGACTACACCCCGGAGCAGCTCGCGGCGATGAGCCGCGAGGACCTGGACCGCCTGGGCGCCCTCCACGACGGCGTGCAGGTCCTGCACGTGGACCCGGGCCCGGAGCCCGGGTCGCCCCTCGAGAAGCGCTACGTCCGCCAGGTCGGCACGGTGTTCGCCCTCGCCGGGCTCGCCGCCTTCGCGTTCATCGTCGTCTACCTCGGCTCCGGCTGGTTCCTCCCCGACTGGGAGTGGACCATCGAGAGCGGCACGTGGAGCTCGCTGTTCACCCCGATGCTGGGGCTCCTGATGGGCCTCTCGCTGGCCCTCGTGGGCCTCGGCATGGTGCTCTACGCCCGCAAGCTGCTGCCCCACGAGACCGCGGTCCAGGACAAGCACGACGGGTCGCACTTCGACCGCGTCACCACGGGCGCCACGCTCGTCGGCGGCCTGCACAACAGCGGCCTGGCCCGCCGCAAGCTGATCACCCGCTCGCTCGCCTTCATGGGCGGCGGCCTCGGGCTGATGCTGCTCATGCCCCTCGGCGGCCTGATCAAGAACCCGAACACGGGGAACCCCCTGGGCCGCACCTCCTGGGGCGAGGGCGTCCGCCTGGTCCGCGACGACGGCACGCCGATCCGTCCGGGCGACGCCGTCCCCGGCTCGCTGGAGACGGTCTTCCCGGCCGTCCCCGGCGGCAACCACGAGTCCGACGCGGCCACGATGCTCATCCGGCTGCGGCCGGAGCAGATCCGGGTGAACCAGCCCCGGGAGGGCCAGGCGGACTACGGGTACGGCGACTACGTCGCCTACTCCAAGATCTGCACCCACGCCGGCTGCCCGGTGTCGCTGTACGAGCAGGAGACCAGCCGCATCCTGTGCCCCTGCCACCAGTCGCAGTTCGACGTCACGCAGGGCGCCAAGCCGATCTTCGGTCCGGCCACCCGGTCGCTCCCGCAGCTCCCGCTGGGTGTCGACGACGAGGGCTACTTCATCGCGCTCAGCGACTACCCTGAGGCTGTGGGTCCCACCTACTGGAACCGGGAGCGCATCTGATGGCTCGTACCGCCACGGCGCCCGGCGCCCCGACCTCCCGGCTCGGCAAGACCGCGCTCGAGATCGACGACCGGCTGATCGTCGCCGGCCCGCTGCGCCGGACGCTCAACAAGGTCTTCCCCGACCACTGGTCGTTCCTGCTCGGGGAGATCGCGCTCTACTCGTTCATCATCCTGCTGCTGTCGGGCACCTACCTGACGTTCTTCTTCGACCCGTCGCTGCGCGAGGTCACCTACAACGGCAGCTACGCGCCCCTGCGGGGCGTGGAGATGTCGGCCGCCTACGACTCGGCGCTGGACCTGTCGTTCGACGTGCGCGGCGGCCTCTTCATGCGCCAGGTCCACCACTGGGCCGCCCTGCTGTTCGTCGCGTCGATCATCGTGCACCTGCTGCGCATCTTCTTCACGGGTGCGTTCCGCCGGCCGCGCGAGACCAACTGGATCATCGGCGTGGGCCTGCTGGTCCTCGCCGTCCTCGAGGGCGCGACCGGCTACACCCTCCCCGACGACCTGCTGTCGGGCACCGGGCTGCGGATCATCAGCGCGATCATCCTCGCGATCCCCGTGATCGGGACCTGGGCGCACTTCGCCGTCTTCGACGGGGACTTCCCGGGTGAGCTGATCATCGGACGGTTCTACATCGTCCACGTGCTGCTCATCCCCGCGATCCTGCTCGCGCTCATCGCGGTCCACCTGCTGCTGCTGGTGAAGCAGAAGCACACCCAGTTCCCCGGCCCCGGCCGGACCGAGCACAACGTGGTCGGCAACCGCCTCTTCCCCACCTTCGCGGCGAAGGCCGGCGGTCTGTTCTTCATCGTGTTCGGCCTGATCGCCGCACTGGGCGGTCTGGCCCAGATCAACCCGATCTGGCTCTGGGGTCCGTACAACCCGGCGCAGGTGTCCGCGGCGTCGCAGCCCGACTGGTACGTCATGTTCCTGGACGGCTCGACCCGCCTCTTCCCGGCCTGGGACATCAACCTCCCCGGCGACTACACGATCCCGGCGCTGTTCTGGCCGACCCTCGTGCTGCCGGGGATCCTGTTCACGCTGCTCGCCATGTACCCGATGATCGAGCGGAAGCTCACCGGGGACACGGCATCGCACCACCTGCTGCAGCGGCCGCGGGACGTCCCGGTGCGGACCTCGCTCGGCGCGATGGCCATCACCTTCTACCTGGTGCTCCTCATCTCCGGCGGCAACGACGTCCTCGCGGACAAGTTCCAGATCAGCCTCAACGCCATGACCTGGGTCGGGCGCCTCGGGCTGGTCGTGTTGCCCCCGCTGGTGTACATGGCCACGTACCGGATCTGCCTGGGTCTGCAGAAGCACGACCGCGAGGTCCTCGAGCACGGCATCGAGACCGGCGTCATCCGGCGCCTGCCGCACGGGGAGTTCATCGAGGTCCACCAGCCCCTGGGCCCCGTCGACGAGCACGGCCACGGTCAGCTCGCCTACGGCGGTGCGTCTGTACCCAAGAAGATGAACCAGATCGGTGGCGCCCGCCGCGCCATCCGGGGCTTCTTCGCGCCGATCGAGGAGCCTGCCTCGGTCGAGCTCGAGCAGCGTCGCGAGCCGCAGGGCCTCGCCACCGCGGAGGACCGGGAGCTGACCAGCTCCGGGCGCCCCTCCGAGGGTGGTCGCCCCTCCGAGGGTGGTCGCCCCTCCGAGGGCGGCAAGCCGCAGGAGCCGCGCGACTGAGCGAGGCGACTGATCGAGAGGGCCCGGTGGACATCCGTCCACCGGGCCCTCTAGCGTTCCGCGGACGTCGCCTGCACCGCCGGCCGCCGGGTCGCCCGCCGTTCGTCACCTGGGGGCCGCAGCCGGTCCCCGCACACGTCGCACCCTGCTGCGGGAGGCGGCCTGCCCGTCGGATCGGATCG
Organism: Blastococcus sp. CPCC 205250; assembly: GCF_019799925.1. Lineage (GTDB taxonomy): Bacteria > Actinomycetota > Actinomycetes > Mycobacteriales > Geodermatophilaceae > Trujillonella. The sequence goes on from NZ_JABGCG010000003.1 coordinate 323,087, forward strand.
CGTGCGGTCAGCCGCTCCCCCGTGTCGGCGCGCGCGTCCGGTGGCGCGTGGCGCGCCCACGGTCTGCCGACGTCCCCTGGGGACCCGGGAGCCCCCGGGAGCACGGGACCTCGGAGGATCCGTCACGGCGCCCCCGGGACCGCCTGCCGCCCCGTCGCACCCCTCCTCTCCCCGCGGTCCGGCTCCACGGCGCTGACCGGCGGACACCCTTCCGGCTCGTCGCACGCGGCCCGCTCGGTCGGCGTGGACCGCGGACCGTGCTGGGGCGGCCCGGAGGGCAGGTCCGAGCGGATCGGGCCGTCCTGACGCCCGTGTGGAGGCCCACGCTGCCCCTCATGTCGGGGCCGAGGCGCCGTGGGGGCCGTGCACGCCCGCTGGTGGTCCCCAGGGCGCCCACCAGGACCGATCGCACCCCTCGGGGCCTCGAGGCGCTGCCCGGATCGCTCCGCGGCTCGCACCCCAGCCCCGCCCGGCCGGCGCCGGCGGACGCGCGACGCCACTGCCGGCGGAGGAGGGCCGTCACGGTCGCCGGGACCGGCTGACCCACCACGACGCCCGCGATGCCGGGCACGACGACGAGGGCCCCTCCTGCGGTGCAGGAGGGGCCCTCGTCGGTTCCCGTCAGGGAGGTCGTCCGGCCGCGAGCGGCAGGACGGTGGTCGGTCAGCTGTGCGCGTTCTGCCCGACGTAGTACTCGAACAGCAGGCCGCCGACCGTGAGGAGGATGGCGACCACGCCGATGAGGATCAGCCACGGGTAGAAGAACGCCAGGCCCAGACCGGTCGTGCCGGCCGACAGCGCGATCCCCAGCGGCCAGTAGCTGGCGGGGCTGAAAAAGCCGAGCTCACCGGCGCCGTCGGCGATCTCGGCGTCCTTGCGGTCCTCGGGACGGGCGTCGATGCGGCGGGAGATGAACCAGAAGAACCCGCCGACCAGGATCGTCAGGCCCGCCGACAGCGCGAGGGCGGTGGTCCCGATCGGCTCCCGCGCCCAGAAGCCGTAGACCACGGCGAAGAGCACCAGGGCGACCGAGACGATGTTGAAGATTGCTGCTTCGACCTTCACGAGCGTCCTCCCGGCTGCGTCGTGGCGTGGGACGTGTCAGAGGCGGCGAGGTCAGCCATCGACCTGCTGCGCGTCCTCGGTGAAGTCCCAGGGACGGGTGGAGACCGAGGAGCCACCGAGCTCCGGGTCCACCTCCTCCAGGGCCTCGAACGTGGTGGCGCCGCCCTCGCGGAGCTCCAGGTACCGGTCGTAGTCCTCGCCGCTGACGACGCGGATCTCGAAGTTCATGTACGCGTGGTACGTGCCGCAGAGCTCGGCGCAGCGGCCGACGTAGGCGCCTTCCTGGCCCTCGTCGATCGTCACCTCGAACACGTTGTCGCGGCCGTTCTCGTTGCCCGGGATGACGTCGAGCTTGAAGAGGAACTCCGGCACCCAGAACGAGTGGATGACGTCGGCCGAGCGGACGTAGAACTGGATCGAGCGGTCGGTCGGCAGGACGAGGATCGGGATCTCGTCGCTGTTGCCCACGGTGGTGACCTGGTCGGCCTCCTCCTCCGCGGTGTCCGCGTAGAGGAACTCCCAGTTCCACTTGAAGGCCTGGACGGTGATGTTCACCTCCGGCTCCTCGCTGCGGTCCTGCACCCGGTTCTGCACGACGACCGTGAAGAAGAACAGGCCCGCGATGATGAGGAACGGGATGATCGAGTACACGATCTCCAGCGGCAGGTTGTAGGCCGTCTGCCGCGGCAGGTCGTCACCCTTCTTGCGGTGACGGACGATCGACCAGCCGATCAGCGCCCAGACCAGGATGCCGACGATCAGGGCGGCGATGACCGACCAGATCCACAGGCCCTTGATGTCCTGCGACTGCTCGGTGATGCCCTCCGGCCAGCCCCACCGCCAGAACTCGTTGTCGGGGGTGCACCCCGAGAGGGCCGGGACCCCCAGGAGACCGAGCGCGGCGACCCGCGCGAGCCTGTTGCCTCGAGCCACTGCTCGCTGCCTCCTCGTCCGCCGTCCGGGCGGCCCCGGACGGTCATCCCCGGCGGCGCCCCCCGCCGTCCGGCAGGCGGTCGCACACCGACCACATTCTCCGGCGAGACTAACCGACCCCGCTCGGTGGCCGAGCACCGGAGAGACACGACCCGCGAGGTCGTCGCCGGGTCGTGACCCGGGACGGTCGCCGGCGGCCCGGACGGGCCCTCGGGTGGCGCGGCGCGGCCGTGACCACCCTCACGAGGTGACCGGGCAGGAGGCGCCGACGGTTAGAGTCGAGGGGTGTTCTCCCGGCTGCTGACCCCGAAGTGGGTGGCGCTGCACCTGCTCGTGGCGGCGCTCTTCGTGGCCACCTTCTTCCTGGGCTTCTGGCAGCTGTCGAAGGCCGAGAACGGCGGCGGCGCGGTCAACTGGAGCTACGCGCTGCAGTGGCCGCTCTACGGGTTCATGGGACTGTGGTTCTACGTGCGCATGGTGCGCGAGGAACTGCACCGCGACCCCGACGAGGAGGAGCCGGGCAACGCGCTCGTCCTCTACCAGCGCCCGCGCATCGACACGACCGGCGACCCCGAGCTCGCGGCCTACAACGCCTACCTCGCCGAGCTGAACGAGAAGGCGCTCGGCCAGCGGGGTCCCCGTGCCCACTGAGCCCACCGTGGCCCCGTCCGGGCTGCCGCGCGCCCTGGCCCGCCGGGTCGGCGAGGCGGTCCCCGCCGCCCTGCGCCGCTACCGCGTCATGGCCTGGGTGGTGGGCGTCCTGCTCATCGCCCTGGTGCTGGTCGCCGTCCCGGTCAAGTACCTGGGGGGCCCCGACGAGCCGGTCGCCCTCATCGGCACCGCCCACGGCTGGCTGTACTTCATCTTCTTCCTGACGGCCTGCGACCTCGCCGTCCGCGCACGGTGGACCCTCAAGGGCACCGTCCTGGTGCTGCTGGCCGGCACCGTCCCGATCCTCTCGTTCGTCGCCGAGCGGATCGCCACCCGCAAGACCCGCGCCGGCGAGCGAGTCTGACCACCGTCCCGGCTCCGCCGGGACACGAGACGTCCGGAGAACTGCGTCCATGTGCGGCCTGCTGGCCTACCTGTCCACCGACGCCCACCGGGTCGGTGAGCCGATCGTCGACGACGTCCGCGGCGCCCTGCGCTGCCTGCACCACCGCGGACCCGACGACACCGCCGTCTGGTCCGACGCCGACGTCGTCCTCGGCTTCAACCGGCTGTCGATCATCGACCTCGAGGGCTCCCCGCAGCCCCTCCCCTACGCGCAGGACCGCTACCGCATCCTGTTCAACGGCGAGATCTACAACTACCTGGAGCTGCGCGAGGAGCTGCAGGCCGCCGGCGCGACGCTGAGCACCCACGGCGACACGGAGACCATCGTCGCCGGCTACCACCTGTGGGGCCAGGACGTCGTCCACAAGCTGCGCGGGATGTTCTCCTTCGTCATCTGGGACACCGAGACGCGGACGGCGTTCGGCGCCCGCGACCCGTTCGGCATCAAGCCGCTGTTCACCGCTCGGCTGGCCGACGGCGGGCTGGTCTTCAGCTCGGAGAAGAAGGCCGTGCTGGAGATGCTCGGCGGCAGCGCCGCCGCCGGCGGGGTCGACGCCGCTTCCCTCCAGCACTACCTGACCCTGCAGTACGTGCCCGAGCCGGCGACGCTGCACCGCGGCATCCGGCGGATCGAGAGCGGCACGAGCTTCACCGTCGTCGACGGCGAACTGCACACCAGCCGCTACTTCCACCCGGCGTGGACGCCGCAGCCGGTCCCGGCCGGCCAGGAGCAGCGGCTCTACGACCGGATCGCCGAGGCGCTGGACGAGTCGGTCGCCAAGCACATGCGCGCCGACGTGACCGTGGGCTCGTTCCTCTCCAGCGGGATCGACTCCACGGCGATCGCCGCCCTGGCCCACCGCTACAACCCCGACCTCATGACCTTCACGGTCGGCTTCCAGCGGCAGGAGCAGTCGGAGATCGAGATCGCCGCCGAGTCCGCCGGCATCCTCGGCGTCCGGCACGTGCCGGTCGAGATCACCGCGGAGGAGTTCGCCGAGGCCATCCCCACCGTCGTCTGGTACCTGGACGACCCGGTCGCCGACCCCGCGCTCGTGCCGCTGTACTTCGTGGCCCGCGAGGCGCGCAAGCACGTCAAGGTCGTGCTGTCCGGCGAGGGCGCCGACGAGCTCTTCGGCGGCTACACGATCTACCGCGAGCCGATCAGCCTGGCCTGGGCCTCGAAGCTGCCGGCCGCCGGCCGCCGCGCGATGGCCCGCCTGGCCGACCTGGTGCCCGAGGGCGTCCGCGGGCAGGACCTGCTGCGGCGGGCGTCGATGCCCCTGGAGCAGCGGTACTACGGCAACGCCCGCAACATGCGCGACGACGAGCTCGCCGCCCTGCTCCCCGGCCACGACCCGGACCTCTCCCACGTCGCGGTCACCGAGGACCTGTACCGGCAGACCCGCGCGGCCGGCTACGACGAGGTCACCGCCATGCAGTACGTGGACCTGTTCACCTGGCTGCGCGGCGACATCCTCGTCAAGGCCGACAAGATGACCATGGCCAACTCGCTCGAGCTGCGCGTGCCGTTCCTCGACCCCGAGGTCTTCGCGCTCGCCAGCACCATCCCGGTCGAGCAGCGGGTGCCCCGCCGAGGGGACGCGACGAAGTACGCGCTGCGGCAGGCGATGGCGCAGATCGTGCCGCCGCGGATCATGAACCGGCGCAAGCTCGGCTTCCCCGTGCCGACGGCGGACTTCCTCGCCGGCCCGCTGCACGAGTGGGCGCGCGGCATCGTGACCGACAGCCACACCGACGAGTGGCTCGACCGCGACCACGTGCTGGGGCTGCTGGACCGGCTGCGCTCTGCCGACGTGCCGAGCAAGCGCATCGCCCGCCAGGTGTGGGAGGTGCTGGTCTTCATGGTCTGGCACGGGATCTTCGTCGAGGAGCGGATCGAGCCAGAGATCCCCGAGACCGTCTACCCGGTCAGCCTCTAGCCCGCCGGCAGGGCCGTACGACGGAGGCCCGGCTCCCCGCGAGGGGAACCGGGCCTCCGTCGTCGTGCGCGAGCGGTGTCAGCTGAAGCTGTCACCGCAGGCGCACGAACCCGTGGCGTTCGGGTTGTCGATGGTGAAGCCCTGCTTCTCGATGGTGTCGACGAAGTCGATGACCGCGCCACCCAGGTACGGGCCGCTCATCCGGTCGACGATGACCTCGACGCCGCCGAAGTCGAACGTCTGGTCGCCGTCCATGAAGCGCTCGTCGAAGAAGAGCTGGTAGCGCAGACCCGAGCAACCGCCCGGCTGCACTGCGATCCGCAGCCGCAGGTCGTCGCGGCCCTCCTGGTCGAGCAGCGCCTTGACCTTGCTGGCAGCCGTCTCGCTCAGGACGACGCCGGTCGCCGTGGTGTCCTGCACCGTCATGTGTGTGTCCTCCCACGTCCGAGGGGTGCCAGATGCGGCAGGTCCCACAACTGGCCAACACCGCCGCAGCGGGTCCTCTTCCCACTGTACGGCGCCCGGCCGCGGCAGGCGGGGTACACGCAGGTCCCCACGTAGACTCGGCCGCGTGAAGCTCCGTCTGCCCGGCCGCCGCGACCGTGCCGAGGTCGTGCCCGACACGCCGTCCGACCTGAGCGCCGAGTTGGTCAAGGCCGCCGGCAAGGGGCGTCCCACGCCCCGGCGCAACGAGGCCCAGGCGCGCCGTCCCGGCCCGCCCCCGCCCCCGCCGGCCACCCGCAAGGAGGCCTACAAGCGGATGCGGGAGCAGCAGGCCGCCCGCCGCAGCAGCACCCGCGAGCGCATGGCGATGGGCGACGACTCCTACCTGCCCGCCCGTGACCGCGGCCCGGTCCGCAAGCTGGTGCGCGACGTCGTCGACGCCCGCCGCAACCTGGGCTCGTTCTTCCTGCCCGTCGCGGGGCTCATCCTCGTCGGCTACTTCATCCCGAACCCTGCAGTGCAGGGTTACACCGTGCTGGTGTGGATGGCGTACTTCCTGCTCTTCCTGGGCGACGCCGTCGTCCTCGGCCGGCGCATCTCGAAGACGGTGCGCAGCCGCTTCCCCGACGGCCAGCACAAGACGCGGAGCCTGGTCTGGTACGGCATCAGCCGCTCCACGATGATCCGCCGCTGGCGCTTCCCGAAGCCCGAGGTCGCCGTCGGCGCCCAGGTGTAGGTCCGCGCCGGGGCTCTTCCTGTACCTGCGAGGGGTGCGGAGGCCGCGGTCCTCATAGCGTGGGGCCCATGGAGTACCGACGCCTCGGCCGTTCCGGCCTGACCATCTCCGAGATCGCCTACGGCAACTGGCTGACGCACGGCGGCCAGGTCGAGGAGGACGCCGCGCACGCCTGCGTCATGGCCGCCCTCGACGCCGGCATCACGACCTTCGACACCGCCGACGTGTACGCCGGCACCCGCGCCGAGTCCGTGCTCGGCCGCGCGCTGGCCGGCCAGCGCCGCGAGGGCCTGGAGATCTTCACGAAGGTCTACTGGCCGACCGGTCCCGGCCGCAACGACCGCGGGCTGTCCCGCAAGCACGTCACCGAGAGCTGCCACGCCTCGCTGCGGCGGCTGCAGACCGACTACCTCGACCTGTACCAGGCGCACCGGTACGACCCGACCGTGCCGCTCGAGGAGACGATGACCGCCTTCGCCGACCTCGTCCGGCAGGGCAAGGTCCTCTACGTCGGCGTCTCGGAGTGGCGCGCCGACGAGATCGCTGCCGGCGCCGCCCTGGCCCGGGAGCTCGGCATCCAGCTGATCAGCAACCAGCCGCAGTACTCGATGCTGTGGCGGGTCATCGAGAGCGAGGTCGTGCCCACCTCCGAGAAGGAGGGGGTCGCGCAGATCGTCTGGTCGCCGCTGGCCCAGGGCGTGCTGACCGGCAAGTACCGCCCCGGCGAGCAGCCGCCCGAGGGAAGCCGCGGCGCGGACTCCGAGGTCGGCGGCTCGATGCGCGGTTTCCTACGCGACGACGTCCTCACCCGCGTGCAGGGGCTGCAGGCCGTCGCCGACGACGTCGGCCTGTCGATGGCGCAGCTCGCGGTGGCCTGGGTGCTGCAGAACCAGAACGTCGCCGCCGCGATCATCGGCGCCAGCCGACCCGAGCAGGTCGCGCAGAACGTGGCCGCCGCGGGGGTGCGTCTGGACGACGACGTGCTGACCCGCATCGACGAGGTGCTCGGCGACGTCGTGGAGCGCGACCCCGCCAAGACGATGCGGGGCTAGTTCGGGGCCAGCCGCATGGGCCCGTAGGCCCGGTTCTCGCCGTCGAACAGCGTGACGGCGGAGACGCCGCGGGCCAGCAGCTCACGCCAGTGCTCGCCCAGCCACGACTCGGCGTCGCTCTGGTTCTCCGACGGCGGGGGCACCACACCCACCGACGCCGGGTCCACCGTCTCCCCCGCCGGGTCCTCCAGGCGCCACGTCCACATGGGAGCGAGGCTAGACACCGGCCGGGCCCGGCGTCGGCGGCGCGGTCGCGACCCGCCTGTGACCGCCGCCCGGGTTACGGCCGGTACCGCCGGGGGCATGGAGGTGCATCGACCGCCCCCTCTGATCCGGAGCCCCGATGACCGTCCCCTCCCCCACCGGCGCCTCGCGCGCGACGCCGCCGCCGCCCGCGACCGAGGACGCCTCGACCGGCGAGCTCATCGGCCGGCTGACCGAGCAGATCAGCACCCTCGTCCGCGACGAGGCCCGGCTGGCGCAGGCCGAGGTCACCCAGAAGGCCAAGCGTCTGGGGATCGGGGCGGGCCTGTTCGGCGGCGCCGGCCTGGTCGCGTTCTTCGGCCTCGCCGTCCTCATCAGCGCCATCGTCCTGGCGCTGGCCGAGTTCCTGCCGGCCTGGCTGGCTGCGCTGATCGTCGCCGTCGTCCTGTTCGCCGTCGCCGGTGTGCTGGCGCTGCTCGGCAAGAAGGACGTCCAGCAGGGCAGCCCGCCCGTCCCCACCCAGGCGATCGCCAGCACCAAGGCCGACATCGCCACCGTCAAGAAGGCTGCCTCCCGATGAGCACTCCCTCCACCGGCCCCGCCGGCTCCACCGGCCCGGCCGACCCCAGCGATCCCGACGCCATCAAGGCCGAGATCGAGGAGACCCGCGCCCAGCTGGGTCGCACGGTCGACGAGCTCAGCTCGCGGCTCGACGTCCCCTCGCGCGCCAAGGAGGGCGCGGCGCGCGCCAAGGACACCGCCGTGGAGACGTACCGCGAGAGCCCGCCGGCGGTGATCGGCGCCGGCGCCGCGGTCGCCGGGCTGCTGGGGCTGCTCGTGTGGCGGCGCCGGACCCGTCCGCAGCGGCACGCCCGGCGCGAGGTGAAGCGGGAGGCCAAGCGCGCGGAGAAGGCACTGGCCGCGCGACGTGCCGCGACCGAGAAGATGGCCCGGAAGGCCGCGAAGAGGAGCGCCGCGGCACAGAAGAAGGCCGCGAGGAGGACCAGATGAGCAAGGCCGAGGTCGACAACGGCGAGGTCAGCCCGTCGAAGAAGAGCAAGGGCAGCAAGCTGCTCTACCGCCCGATCGGCCTCCTCGGCGGCATCGCCGCCGGATCGATCTCCGGCATCCTCTTCAAGCAGATCTGGAAGCTGGCCGCCAACGAGGACGACGCCCCCGGCGCGCTGCAGAGCGAGTACCGGATGCGCGAGGTCGTGCTCGCCGCCGCGCTCCAGGGCGCCATCTTCGCGGCGACCAAGGCCGCGATCGACCGGGCCGGCGCCCGCGGCTTCTTCCAGCTGACCGGAAGCTGGCCCGGCGACTGATGACCGGCACCAGACCCCGCGAGAGCGCCGTCGACCGCATCCGCGAGCGCGTCGAGGAGAAGGCGGCCCGGCGTGCGGCGGCGGCGCGCGCGGCGGCGGAGCGGGCCGACAGCGACGACCCCGCGCCGGACCCCGCACGCCCGCCGGCGGGCTCGCCCACCCCGGAGACCCTGCCGGGGATGCACGCGGAGAAGCCCACGCAGATCCCGGCGCGCGGCTGGGAGCAGATCGTCAAGCGGGCGTGGGCCGAGCACAACGCCGACAACATGCCGATCATCGCCGGCGGGGTGGCGTTCTTCGCCTTCCTCGCCATCTTCCCCGCGCTGATCGCGACCATCTCGATCTACGGGCTGGTCGCCTCCCCGGAGACCGTCGCCCAGCAGGTCGAGGACCTCTCGGCGCAGCTGCCCGACAGCGCGGCGGACCTCATCGGCGAGCAGCTGACCTCGATCACCCAGAACAGCGGCGGGGCGCTGTCGATCAGCCTGGCGATCTCGGTCCTCGGCGCGCTGTGGTCGGCGTCCGGCGGCACCGGCAACGTGATCACGGCGATCAACCTCGCCTACGACGAGGTCGAGACCCGCAGCTTCGTCAAGCGCAAGGCCCTGGCGCTGGGCCTCACGCTCGGCGCCATCGTGTTCGTCCTGGTCACGTTCACGCTGGTCGCAATCGTGCCGGCGGTCCTCGACGCCCTGCCCCTGGGCATCGTGGGGACGGTCCTCGCGCAGGTGGTCCGCTGGGGGCTGCTGCTCGGCGTCTTCGCCGGCTCGCTGGCCGTCCTGTACCGGGTGGCTCCCGACCGGGACGCACCGCGGATGCGGTGGGTGAGCCTCGGCGCCGTCGTCGTGACCCTGATCTGGGCGCTGGTCAGCGTGGGGTTCAGCTTCTACGTCGGCAACTTCGGGTCCTACGACAAGACCTACGGCACCATCGCCGGCGTCATCGTCCTGATGCTGTGGCTGTACCTGACCTGCTACCTGGTGCTGCTCGGCGCCGAGATCAACTCCGAGGCCGAGCACCAGACCGCGCACGACACCACCGAGGGCGAGCCGGTCCCGATGGGCCAGCGCAACGCCACGATGGCCGACACGCTGCCCGACCCGCCGGTGCCGACGAAGGAGTCGCACCCCAAGCGTTAGGTCCCGTCCTCGCCACCGCTCGCACGTTCGGGGCGGTGGCCTGGACGGGCCTCAGCGGACGTGGGACTCCACGAACGGCGGCCGCACCGCGGTCACCGGCTGGGGCCGGCCGCGGACGTCGACGGCCAGCTCGGCGCCGTCGGCGACGCCCGCCCCGGTGTCGAGGAGGGCCAGGGCGATCCCGGTGCGCAGGGACGGCGAGAACGTGCCGCTGGTGACCTCGCCGACGCGCTCCCCCGCGGCGTCCAGCACGGCCATCCCCGGACGGGGGATCCCCCGCCCGGCCGCGCGCAGCCCCCACAGCAGGCGGGCCGGGCCCGCCTCGCGCTCGGCGAGGAGTGCCTCCCGGCCCCAGAACGCCGGCTTGCGCCAGCCGACGGCCCATCCGCTGCGCGCCTGGTTCGGCGTGATCCCCCGCGACAGCTCGTGCCCGTGCAGGGGGTACCCCATCTCGGTGCGCAGGGTGTCGCGCGCGCCCAGCCCGCACAGCCGCAGGCCCTCGTCCTGCCCGGCGGCCACCAGCTGGTCCCACAGCTCACCGGCCTGTTCGGCGGCCACCAGCAGCTCGTAGCCGTGCTCGCCGGTGTAGCCCGTGCGGCACACCGTCACCTCGGTGTCGCCACCGCCCACACCCGTCACGAAGGACATGTAGGACAGCTCGCCGGGCAGGCCGAGCAGCGACAGCACCTGAGGTGAGCGGGGGCCCTGGACGGCGAGGACGGCGACCTCGGCGTGCCGGTCGGTGACCGTGACCCCCGCGGGCGCGGCGTCGGCCAGCCGGGCGATCACCTCGGCGGCGTTGGCGGCGTTGGGCACGAGGAGGACGTCGTCCTCGCCGTGCAGGTAGACGATGAGGTCGTCGACCACCCCGCCGGCCTGCGGCTCGCCGTCCGGGACGCAGCACAGCGTGTACTGCGCCTGGCCCGGCCCGATGCGGCCGAGGTCGTTGGTCAGGCAGGTGTCGACGAACGCCGCCGCCCCCGGGCCCCGGACCGTGGCCGTGCCCAGGTGCGAGACGTCGAAGAGACCGACGCCCTCCCGGACGGCGGCGTGCTCGGCGAGGACGCCACCACCGGCGTACTCGATGGGCATCGACCAGCCCCCGAAGTCGGCCAGCTTTGCGCCGGCGGCGACATGCCGCTCGTGCAGGGGGGACCTCGAGGCGCTCACGAGGTGCACGCTAACGCGGCCCCGCTGCCGGGTCCCGGGGCGAGCTCGCGAGCCTCGGGGGGCAGCGGGGAGCTGTCACTAAGCTGTCCTGCGTGCCGCCGACGATCACCGCCACCGACCGCCCCATCGAGAAGGTCCCCGGGGACGCCGTCGTCGTCGGTGTGGGCCGCGGCCCCTCCGGGCTGCTGCCCACGCCCGGCGCCGAGGCCGTGGACCGCCTGCTCGGCGGCCGCCTCCTGCCCGCACTGGCCGACCTCGGTGCGCGCGGCGGCGAGGACGAGGTCACCCGGGTGGCCACCCTGGGCCAGGCGCCCTTCCCGGTCGTGGCCGCGGCCGGTCTCGGCGCGCCCGACGCCGAGGGCCGCTACGCGCCGGAGGCGCTGCGCCGGGCCGCCGGTGCGGCCAGCCGCGCGCTGAACGGCCGTCGCGCCGTCGTCAGCCTGCTGGCCGCCGTCGGCGGGACGCCGGACGCCGAGCGGCTGCACGCCGTCGGCGAGGGGGCGCTGCTGGGCGCCTACGAGTTCACCGCCTACCGCTCCGACCTGCCCGCCGACCGGCCGACGCCGCCGCGCGAGTACACGGTCGTCGTCCCCGACGCCGGCGAGGCCAAGGCGCCGCTGGCCCGCGTGCGCGCCGTCGCCGCGGCGATCGACCTGGCGCGCGACCTGGTCAACACCCCGCCCAACGACCTCTTCCCCGCCGAGCTCGCCGCCCGGGGCGCCGCCGCGGGCAAGCGGGCCGGGCTGTCGGTCGAGGTGCTGGACGAGGCCGCGCTGGCCTCCGGCGGCTACGGCGGCATCCTCGCCGTCGGCGGCGGCTCCACCCGCGGGCCGCGGCTGCTGCGGCTGACCTACAAGGGGCGCCGGGCCCGCCGGAAGGTCGCGCTGGTCGGCAAGGGCATCACCTTCGACAGCGGCGGCCTGTCCATCAAGCCCGCGGCCAACATGCACCACATGACCAGCGACATGGCCGGGGCAGCTGCGGTGATCGCCACCGTCTGCCTGGTCGCCGAGCTCGGCCTGCCGGTCGAGCTGACCGCCACCGTGCCAATGGCCGAGAACCTGCCCAGCGGCACCGCGTACCGCCCGGGCGACGTCCTCACCTTCCGCAACGGCCGCAAGGTGGAGATCACCAACACCGACGCCGAGGGGCGCCTGATCCTGGCCGACGCCATCGTGCGGGCGGCCGAGGACTCCCCCGACCTGCTGATCGAGACCTCCACGCTGACCGGCGCCCAGCTCGTCGCGCTCGGCAGCCGCACCGCCGGCGTCATGGGCAGCGACGAGCTGCGCGACGCCGTGGTGACCGCCAGCCGGCGCAGCGGCGAGCCCATGTGGGCCATGCCGATGCCGCAGGAGCTGCGCAAGGGCATCGACTCGCCCATCGCGGACATGGTCAACGCCAACGCCGACCGGATGGGCGGCATGCTCGTCGCGGCACACTTCCTCGGCGAGTTCGTGCCGGCGGGCCTGCCGTGGGCGCACATCGACATCGCCGGGCCCAGCTACAACGCCGGCTCGCCGTGGGGCTACACGCCCAAGGGCGGCACCGGCGTCCCGGTGCGGACCCTGCTGGCCACCATCGAGGACGCGATCGCCTAGAGCCGCTTCTGCTGGCGGGCGCTCCAGTCGCGCATCCGCTGCGGGTAGCCGGTGACCTGGGCGTCGTAGACGGGGATGGCCAGGTCACGCGACAGCTTGCGGGCGACGTCGGGGCCGTCGATGCGCCGGCGGGTCCACTCCCCGTCGGCGGCCACGAGCAGGATCGTCGTCTCGGTGACGGCGGTGCGGGGCTCGACGTAGCCCTCGACGCCGCGGCGGGTGGCCACGAACTGCTCGAGGTGGCTGAGGTCGGCGCGGACCGAGCCGCGGTCGAGCGTGCCCCGCCGGTCCCCGCCCGAGGAGGCCCCGCCTCCCCGCCTGCCGCGCAGCCGGCCGAACAGCCCCATCGCGCCGCCTCCGATCGCTGGTCCCCGGGTGTGTCCGAGGACGCCCGAGGACACCAACGGGGTGCCCGGCTCCGCCGTTCCCGGAGTGGCAGGATGGGTGCCGACCATCCCCCGTCAGAGCGACCCGGGGGCCGCAGGAACTCGAGGAGCCACTCGTGAGCGCACCCACCTCCCCCGCCGACCTGGTCATCCTCGGCGGTGGCTCGGGTGGCTACGCCGCCGCGCTGCGCGGAGCAGAGCTCGGCCTGTCCGTCGTGCTGATCGAGAAGGACAAGGTCGGCGGCACCTGCCTGCACCGCGGCTGCATCCCCACCAAGGCCCTCCTGCACGCCGGCGAGGTCGCCGACCTGGCCCGCGAGGGCGAGCAGTTCGGCGTGAAGACGTCGCTGGCCGGCATCGACATGGACGGCGTCAACTCCTACAAGGACGGCGTCATCGCCAAGCTCTACAAGGGGCTGCAGGGCCTCATCAAGAGCCGCAAGATCACCTACGTGGAGGGCGAGGGCCGGCTGGCCTCCCCGACGTCGGTCACGGTGAACGGCGAGACCTACGAGGGCAGGCACGTGCTGCTGGCCACCGGCTCCTACGCCCGTTCGCTGCCCGGCCTCGAGGTCGACGGCACGCGCGTCATCACCAGCGACCACGCGCTGACCCTCGACCGGGTGCCCGCCTCGGCGATCATCCTCGGCGGCGGCGTCATCGGCTGCGAGTTCGCCAGCGCCTGGAAGTCCTTCGGCGTCGACGTGACCATCGTCGAGGCGCTGCCGCACCTGGTGCCGCTGGAGGACGAGTCGTCCTCCAAGCTCCTCGAGCGCGCCTTCCGCCGCCGCAAGATCGCCTTCGAGCTGGGCAGCCGCTTCTCCGGCGTCCAGAACACCGAGAACGGCGTCAAGGTCTCGCTGGAGAACGGCAAGGAGATCGAGGCCGAACTGCTCCTGGTGGCCGTCGGCCGCGGCCCGGTGAGCCAGGGCCTGGGCTACGAGGAGGCCGGCGTCTCCATGGAGCGCGGTTACGTCCTCGTCGACGAGTACTGCCGCACCAGCGTGCCGACCATCTCCGCCGTCGGCGACCTCATCCCCACCCTGCAGCTGGCCCACGTCGGCTTCGGCGAGGGCATCCTCGTCGCCGAGCGGGTGGCCGGGCTCAACCCGGCGCCGATCGACTACGCCGGCGTCCCGCGGATCACCTACTCCGACCCCGAGGTCGCCTCCGTCGGGCTCACCGAGGCGCAGGCCAAGGAGCGCTACGGCGAGATCAAGACCCTCACCTACGACCTCGGCGGCAACGGCCGCAGCCAGATCCTCAAGACCTCCGGTGCGGTCAAGCTGATCCAGGCCGTCGACGGCCCCGTCATCGGCGTCCACATGGTCGGCAGCCGGGTCGGCGAGCTCATCGCCGAGGCGCAGCTCATCTACAACTGGGAGGCCGAGGCCGACGACGTCGCCAGCCTCATCCACCCGCACCCGACCCAGAGCGAGGCCCTCGGCGAGGCGCACCTGGCGCTGGCCGGCAAGCCGCTGCACGTGCACGGCTGACCCCGCACCCTCCCCCTCCCAGCGCCACCACAGCGTCCCCACAGAAGGAGCCCGCACCGATGCCGACGTCCGTCACCATGCCCGCCCTGGGCGAGAGCGTCACCGAGGGCACGGTCACTCGATGGCTCAAGCAGGAGGGTGACCAGGTCGAGGCCGACGAGCCCCTCCTCGAGGTGTCGACCGACAAGGTCGACACCGAGATCCCCTCGCCCGCGTCCGGCGTGCTGACCAAGATCCTCGTGTCCGAGGACGAGACGGTCGACGTCGGCGCCGAGCTCGCGGTCATCGGTGGGGACGGCGACGGCGGCGGTGGGGACGCCGGCGCCCCGCCCGCCTCGGCCGAGGACGCCGACACCCCGCAGACGCCCGACCAGCAGGTGCAGGACGCCGACCCGGCGACCGACGCCGACGCCGGCCAGCCTGCACCGGCGGCCGCGGCACCCGCGTCCTCCGGCGACGGTGGTCAGGGCGGTCAGGGTGGTCAGGGCGGTGGCCAGGGCGGCGGCGACGGCACCCCGGTGACCATGCCGGCCCTCGGCGAGAGCGTCACCGAGGGCACCGTCACCCGCTGGCTCAAGGCCGTGGGCGACGAGGTGGCCGCCGACGAGCCGCTGCTCGAGGTCTCCACCGACAAGGTCGACACGGAGATCCCCGCGCCGGTCGCGGGCACGCTGCTGTCCATCTCGGTCCAGGAGGACGAGACCGTCGAGGTCGGCGCCCAGCTCGCCGTCATCGGCAGCGGGTCGGCCGGCGCTGCGCCCGCGGCCCAGCCGCAGCAGGAGGCGCCCCAGCAGAGCGCCCCCCAGCAGTCCCAGCCCCAGCAGGCAGCCCCGCAGCAGGCGGCGCCGGAGCCCGAGGAGCAGACCTCGACGGCGCAGCCGGCCTCGGAGATCCCCGGCGGGGACTACGGCTCCAGCGGTTCGATGCCGACCGCGTCCCCCACCGACGCGCCGTCGCCCGCGCAGGCAGTCGCCCCCCAGGCGCCCGCTGCCTCGGCCCCGGCGAACGGCCAGGCGTCCTCCGGTGACGGCGGCGGCCAGTACGTCACCCCGCTGGTGCGCCGGCTCGCCGCCGACCAGGGCGTCGACCTGTCCACCGTGACGGGGACCGGCGTCGGCGGCCGGATCCGCAAGCAGGACGTCCTGGCCGCCGCCGAGCAGGCGCAGCAGGCGCAGCAGCCCGCGCCCGCCGCCGCACCGGCGTCCTCCGCGCCGGCCGGCCGGTCGGCGACCCCGTCGCCGGCGGCGCAGCCGGACACCTCGCTGCGCGGCCGCACGGAGAAGATGCCGCGGCTGCGCAAGGTCATCGCGCAGCGGATGGTCGAGTCGCTGGCGATCAGCGCCCAGCTCACCACCGTGGTCGAGGCCGACGTCACGCGGATCGCGACGCTGCGCAACCGCGCCAAGCGGGACTTCGAGGCCCGCGAGGGCGTCAAGCTCTCCTTCCTCCCCTTCTTCGCGAAGGCGGCGGTCGAGGCGCTGAAGTCCTACCCGTCGGTGAACTCCTCGGTCGACATGGAGGCCGGCACGGTCACCTACCACGACGCCGAGAACCTCGGCATCGCGGTGGACACCGACCGCGGCCTGCTCGTGCCGGTCATCCACGGCGCCGGCGACCTCAGCATCGGCGGGCTGGCCCGCAAGATCGCCGACCTGGCCGACCGGACCCGGAACAACAAGGTCAGCCCGGACGAGCTCGGCGGCGGCACCTTCACGCTGACCAACACCGGCAGCCGGGGCGCGCTGTTCGACACGCCGATCATCAACCAGCCGCAGGTGGCCATCCTCGGCACGGGGTCGGTCGTGAAGCGTCCGGTCGTCGTCTCCGACCCCGACCTCGGCGAGGTCATCGCGGTCCGCTCGATGGTCTACCTGGCGCTGACCTACGACCACCGGATCGTCGACGGCGCCGACGCGGCCCGCTTCCTCACCGCGGTGCGCGAGCGGCTCGAGGCCGGCCAGTTCGAGGGCGAGCTCGGGCTCTGAGCACGTCCCGGAGGGGCCCCGGCGCACGCCGGGGCCCCTCCGTTCTGCCCGCTCCCCCGGAGGTGTCTCGTTGAGGATCGCCGTCACCGGCTCGTCCGGCCTGATCGGTTCCCGGCTCGTCCCCGCGCTGGTCGAGGACGGCCACGACGTGCTGCGCCTGGTCCGCCGCACACCGCGCACGGCCGACGAGCACCGGTGGGACCCCCAGCACCAGCGGATCGACCCCGCGCTGCTGGCCGACGTCGACGCGGTGGTCAACCTCGCCGGCACCGGGGTCGGGGACAAGCGCTGGAGCGAGAAGCGCAAGCAGGAGATCCTGCGCAGCCGCGTCGACGCGACCACCACGGTGGCCACGGCCCTCGCGGCCGCGGCGGCCGACGACCCCGGCCGGCCGCGGGTGCTGCTCTCGGCATCGGCGGTGGGCTGGTACGGCGACACCGGCGACCGGGTGGTGCGGGAGAACGCCCCGGCCGGCACGGACTTCCTGGCCCACGTGTGCGAGCAGTGGGAGACCGCGACGGCACCCGCGGAGCAGGCCGGCATCCGCGTCGTGAGGCTGCGGACCGGCCTGGTGCTCGGCCGCGGGGGTCTGCTGGGCAGGCTCGCGCCGCTGTTCAAGCTGGGTCTCGGCGGCCGGCTGGGCTCGGGCGGTCAGTACTGGCCGTGGATCAGCCTCACCGACGAGGTCGACGCCATCCGCTTCCTGCTCACCGCTCCGGTGTCCGGGCCGGTGAACCTGACCGGGCCCGCGCCGGTGACCAACGCCGAGTTCACGCGGGCGCTGGGGACGGTGCTGCGGCGGCCGACGCTCCTGCCGGTGCCGGGGTTCGCGCTGCGGACCGCGCTGGGCGAGTTCGCCCCGGTCGGGGTCCTCGCCGGCCAGCGCGCGGTCCCCGCCGCGCTGGAGACGGCGGGCTTCACCTGGACCCACCCCGACGTCACGTCGGCCCTGCGCGCGGCGCTCGGCCGGGACTGACCCGCCGCTCAGCCCCGCCCCTCAGCCCGGCCTCGTCGCACCGGCGATGAGCCAGCCGCCCGGGCCGGGCACCAGCTCCAGCACCACCGGTGCCGTCGCCCGCCCGGGCGCACGCGACAGCTCCGGCCCGTCCGGATCACCGGCCGGCACGACGCCGTAGCCGGTCCAGCCGTCCCGGAGCTCGACGCGGACCGCACCGGCCGACTCCACGACCACCACGGGGCCCTCCGCCCGCGGCGCGAAGCCGGCCAGCCGCTGCCCGGCCTCGGCCAGCGCCCGGATCGCGGTCTCGTCGGCGGCCCACAGCGCGCTCCCGGCGGCATAGACGCCGGCGAGCCCGGCCGGGTCCGCGCGGGTGAACGCGTCGGCGCGGCGCGCGTACAGCTCCTGGACCACGGCCAGCCAGTCGGTCGGTTCCGCGGAGGGGACGGCCGGCGCGGCCTCCGCCGCCGCCCGTGGCGTCGCAGCGGCGGTGGACGGCGCGGGCACCGCCGCGGGTTCCGCCGCGGTCCCCGCCCACCGGGCGCCCACCCAGCTCGCCCCGCCGAGCAGGACGGCGACGGCCAGCAGCACGCCGGCGGCCCGGGAGGGCCGGCCGGTGGCGGGGAGCACCAGCCGCGGCCGGCGGGTGGGCGCCGCCGGCTCGGGCACCCGCCGCCGGCCCAGCTGGTGCGTCAGCTCGGTGCGCGGCCCGCGCCCGGTGACGCCCAGCTCGGCGTCGGGCACCCCGGCCACCGGCAGGCGCACCGGTTCGGGCCGGCAGGCGTGCCGCAGGTCGAGCGCGAACTCCGCCGCCGTCGGCCGGTCGGCGGGGTCGGCCGCCAGGCCCCGGGCGATGACCTCCCGCAGCGCCGGCGGTGCCTCGGGCGCCAGCAGGTCCAGGTCGGGCAGCTCACCGGCCGCCGCGACGGCCAGCGTGTCGGCCGGGGTGGCGGCGTTCCAGGGGGCGACCCCGGTCAGGGCGTGGAAGGCCGCGGCGGCCGCGCCGAACACGTCCGACGCCGGGCCCGGCGCCCCGCCGCCGGCCACGGTCGGGTCGACGTAGGCGGGGGTCACCTCCCCGGCGGCCGCCTCCCCGAGGACCCGGGCGACGCCGAGGTCGGTGAGCACCGGCCGGCCCTCGGCGGTGAAGACGACGTTGCCCGGGGAGAGGTCGCCGTGCACGACCCCCGCCGCGTGGGCGTGCGCCAGGGCGGCCGCGACGGGCGAGACGGCCGTGACCACCTCGCCGGGCCGCAGCCGTCCCCGCCGCGCGAGCAGGGCGGCGAGGCTGCCGCCCGCCAGCAGCTCGAGCACCAGGGCGACCCGGGCCCGGCCGCCGCGGCGCGGCTGGTGCACGACCTCGACCAGCCGGACCAGGTGCGGGTGGTCCAGCTCCCCGAGCAGCTCGGCCTCGCGGGCCTGCCGGTCGGGGTCGCCGGCGACGAGCACCTTGACCGCCACCGGCTCCCCACCGCCGCGGGGCACCGCCCGCCACACCTCGCCCGAGCCGCCGCGGCCCAAGAGCTCCTCCAGGCGGTAGCCCGGCACCACGGGGGGCTCGGGGACGGGATCGACGCTCTGCTCCGGCACGCGCGGCACCGTAGGCGGGACCGGCTGCCGTCCGCTGCCGTCGTCCACAGGCTCCGGCGGCTACAGCCGCTGCAGCGTCACCGAGCCCCGCCGCGGCCGGACGAGGACCCGCACGACGTCGCGGTCGCCCACCTCGACGTCGAGATCCTCGCCGCCGGACCACCGGGCCCGCGCGCGGACCGTGTGCGGACCGGCGGGGAGCGGGACGACGGCGGTGTCCCCCCGCTGCAGGGCGGCGACCTCGCTCCCGTCCACC
Source organism: Blastococcus sp. CPCC 205250 (assembly GCF_019799925.1). GTDB lineage: Bacteria > Actinomycetota > Actinomycetes > Mycobacteriales > Geodermatophilaceae > Trujillonella. Next base: position 342,426 of record NZ_JABGCG010000003.1, read on the forward strand.
TCGACGCGGACGGTCAGCGGGAGCAGGCGGTCCTCGAGGGGCCGGGCCAGACGCAGGACCGCCCCGGCCGACCGGTCCGCGCCGGCGGTCAGCCAGGTGTCCCGGGCTGTCTCGCGCAGCCAGCCGGGCTCGACGTGCACGCCGGTCAGCCGCCGGGCCAGCTCGAGGGCGAGGGCCTCCGGGTCGGCGTCCTCGTCGCCGAAGGGCAGCCCCTCCTCCTCGGGGAGCCGGTCGCCGTCGGTCTCGTCGTCGGCCGGGGCGAACAGCGGGTCGAAGCTGCGGACCACCGCGCCGCTGCGGGCGGCGGTGAACGCCATGTGGGCGTTGACGTTCCAGAAGACGGAGACCGCGTCGCCCTCGCGGGACAGGGCCGCCAGCACGTCGTGGTCCGCGCTGGAGAAGCCGTTCGGCTCGACGACGACGACCGCTCCGCCGAGCTCGGCGAGCTGCACGGGGTGCGCGGCCACCCGCGGGTCCTGCAGCTCCTCGGCGTCGGCGAACGTCAGCCGGCGCCGGGTGCCCTCCTCCAGAGCCAGCACCTCCGCCACCTCGCGGAGCGGGAGGCCCCGCACGATCGTGACCGTGGCGGCCTCGAGGTCGTCGTCGGGGCCGGTGGGCGGCACGGGCAGCCACGTCGCGGCGTCCGTGGTGGAGGTCGGCCACCGGCTCTCCAGGAGCCACTCCCCGTCGAGTTGGACACCGGTCACGCGCTCGAGCAGTTCGACGGCGAGGTACTGCGGGTCGGCGTCCTCCTCGCCGAAGGGGAGGCCGGCCTCCTCCGGGAGCGGGTCGCCGTGCGGCCCCGGACCGGTCGCGGGGTCCCGCGGGTCGAACGACCGCACGACCTCGCCGTCGCGCGCGAGGGAGAACGACATCACCGCGTTGACGTTCCAGTACACCGACACCGCGGTCCCGCCGCCCCGCGACAGGGGCCCGAGGACCTCGTCCTGTGCCCCGCCCCAGCCGTTGGGCTCGACGACGACGAGCCAGCCGTCCCGCTCCCCGACCATGACCGTGAACTCGGCGGCGTCGTCCCACTCCCAGGAGTCCCAGGCCTCCTCGAAGGTGGCCGGGTGCTCCGTCGCCTCCTGCAGGCGGAACACCCGGCCGACCGTGCGCAGGTCCGATCCGCGGACGAGGGTGATGGTCACCGCCTCGACGCCGTCCGACCAGCTGTGGTCGCGCATGCCGCTCCTCCGCAGGGTTCCGGCACCGGACTGTGCCGGGATGCCCGCGGCGCGGCAATCGCCCACCCGGGTGGTCGGCTCCAGCAGGTGGTCCGCCGTGCGGCGGCCTAGGTTCGACCCGTGTCCGTGCCCGTCCGCGCCGAGGTCGTCGTCGTCGGGGCCGGCCTGGCGGGACTGTCCGCCGCGATCCGCCTCGCCGACGCCGGGTGCGACGTGCACGTGGTCGAGGCCGGGGGGCACGCCGGCGGTCGGCTGGCCACCGACCGGGTCGACGGCTTCGTCGTCGACCGCGGCTTCCAGGTCCTCAACACCGGCTACCCGCGCGTGGCCGCCGACCTCGACGTGCCGGCGCTGGACATGGGCTTCTTCTGGCCCGGCGCGGTGCTGCGGGTCGACGGCCGCGTCTCCCGGGTGGTGGACCCCCGCCGGCACCCGGCGACGGCGCCGGCCACCCTGCGGGCGCCGATCGGCTCGCTGGTCGCCAAGGCGGCCATCGCCGTCTACTCGGCCCAGGCCGGCTACACCCCGGTCGACCGGCTGCTGCGGCAGCCCGAGACCTCGGCCGAGGTCCGCCTGAACGCTGCCGGTGTGGGCACCGAGGCGGTGGAGCGGTTCTTCCGGCCGTTCCTCGCCGGCGTGCTGCTCGAGTCGCGCCTGGAGACCTCCAGCCGCTACCTCGACCTGCTCTGGCGCAGCTTCGCCCGCGGGCGCACCGGGCTGCCCGCGCGGGGTCTGCAGGCGGTGGGCGAGCAGCTGGCCGCCCGGCTCGACCCGCAGAGGCTGCACCTCCACTCGAGGGTGAGCGAGGTGGCACCGGGCCGGGTCACGACGGCCGAGGGGACGGTCCGCGCGGACGCCGTCGTCGTCGCCACGGACCCCGACACCGCCGCCGCCCTGCTCCCCGGCCTCGACGCCGCCGCCCCGCGGCAGGTGACCACGCACCTGCACGTCCTGCCCACGTCGCCCTGGCGGGACCCGCTGATCGTCCTGGGCACCCCGGGCGGCCGCGTGGTGAACAGCGTCGTGCTCACCGACGCGCAGCCCGCCTACTCCCCCGACGGCCGGGCGCTGGTCTCCAGCTCCACGCTGGAGCCCACGTCCGAGGCCGAGGTCCGGGAGGAGGTCGCCCGGCTGCACGGCGTGCCGACGACGGAGCTGGCCCACCTCACGTCGGTCACCGTGCCGGGTGCGCAGCCGGCCGCCCTGCCGCCCCTGCAGCTGCGCCGGCCCGTGGATCTCGGCGACGGCGTGTACGTGTGCGGCGACCACCGCGACACCCCGTCCATCCAGGGCGCGATGGCCAGCGGAGCGCGGACCGCCCGGGCGGTCCTGCGGTCCCTGCGCCCGCCGGCTGGGGGGGCCTGATGCCCGCCTCCGCCCCGACGATCCTGGCCACGAGCATCGGCTTCGACTCCCGCGGCCGCGGCCCCCACGACTGGGCGCCGGGGCCGGTGTTCGACCTGGCCGTCGAGCTCGCCGGCGCGCCGCCGGAGCCGCGGCTGTGCCACCTCGGCACGGCGACCGGTGACGATCCCGCGCGGATCGCCGGGGTCTACGGGGCGTTCGCCGGAAGCGCCGTGCGGGTCAGCCACCTGAGCCTGTTCCCCATGCCGACGGTGCCCGACGTGCGGGCGCACCTGCTGGCCCAGGACGTCGTCTGGGTGGGCGGCGGCAGCGTGGCGAACCTGCTCGCGGTGTGGCGGGTGCACGGCCTCGACGAGGTGTTCCGCGAGGTGTGGGAGGCCGGCGTCGTCCTCGGCGGGGTGTCGGCCGGGTCGCTGTGCTGGCACGTCGGCGGCACCACCGACTCCTTCGGTCCCGACCTGCGGCCGGTGACGAACGGCCTGGCGCTCATCCCGGCCTCCAACAGCGTGCACTACGACTCCGAGGCCCAGCGCCGCCCGCTCTACCAGCGGCTGGTCGCCGACGGCACGCTGCCCGGCGGGCACGCCACCGACGACGGCGTCGGCCTGGTCTACCGCGGCACCGAGCTCGTCGAGGCGGTCGCCGACCGCCCGGGCAAGGGCGCCTACCGGGTCGAGCGCGGCCCCGACGGCACGGCGGTGGAGACGCGGCTGGAGCCCCGCCGCCTGCGCTGACGGCCGCGCCGGTCCGGACCGGCGTCAGCGGGCGGTCGTCGCCGTGATCCCCTCGCTCCCGTGCCCCCGCTGGACCAGGTCCGCCAGGAGCGCGGCCACGTCCGCCAGGCCGCCGTCCCCGAGGACGGTGCCGGTCCGGAACGCGACGAGGCGGCGCACCACCTCCAGGTGCTGGCCGAGGTCGGCGGGCCCCGGGGGGTGCTCGCCGGTGCGGACCTCCCGCAGCGTCGCCGGCACCCCGGACACCACGTGCCCGAGCTGCGCCTGCGCCGTCTCCGCGAAGGCGTCGAGGTCGACGCCGGCGTCCCGGGCCGCGGCGAGGGCCCGCAGCAGGCCCAGCTGGGCGTCGTACCAGAGCCCGAACAGGGCGAGGTCCCAGAGCGCGGCGGCCTCCGCCGTCTCGCCGACGAACCGCGCCCGGCCCAGGGCCTCCAGCACGGTCCGGTGCTCGCCGAGCCCGGCCGCGGAGCCGCTGTACAGCAGCGTCGCCGCCCCGGCAAAGATCTGCGCGGCCGAGGCCTGGATGCCCGCCTGGAGACAGCGCGCCCCCAGCGCCGCCGCGTGCTCGGCGGTGAGCCGCGCCTCGGACGGCGTCCCGGTGCACAGGACGACGACCGTTCGCCCTGCCAGGTCCTCCCGCACCCGCCGCAGGCAGTCCCGCACGACCGTGGGGTCCGGCAGGGCGAAGAACGCCGGGTCCCCGGCGGCCACCGCCTCGGCGACGGAGCCCGCGGACCGGGCGCCCCGGCGCACCAGCTCCGCGACCGGGTCGGGGCTGCGGTTCCAGACCACGACCGGTCGCCCTGCGTCGAGCAGCCGCCGTGTCACCGCGCGGCCGATGCTCCCGGTGCCGATCACCGCGACCGGGCCCGTCCGCTCCGCCATGGCGCCAGCGTGCGACCTCCACCGCGCTGGAGGTCAACCCCGCGGCCGGGACCGGGCCCCCGCGGCACGGGCCTAGGCTGGACGGCGTGGCTGAGCTGACGGTGGTCCGGGCCGGAGTGGTCGACTACGAGGACGCCTGGGCGCGGCAGCGCGAGCTGCACGCCGCCCGCGTCGCGGGCACCGGGCCCGACACGATGCTGCTGCTGGAGCACCCGCCCGTGTACACCGCCGGGCGGCGCACCGAGCCGCACGAGCGGCCCTTCGACGGCACCCCGGTCATCGACGTCGACCGCGGCGGCAAGATCACCTGGCACGGGCCCGGCCAGCTGGTCGGCTACCCGATCGTGGCCCTGCCCGATCCCGTCGACGTCGTCGCGCACGTCCGCCGGCTGGAGGACGCGCTCATCGAGGTCTGCGCCGGCCTGGGCCTGGCCACCGAGCGGGTCGAGGGGCGCAGTGGCGTGTGGGTGCGCGCCGATGGGCCGGGCGGGGAGCTCCGTCGCCCCGACCGCAAGGTGGCGGCCATCGGCGTCCGGGTGGCCCGGGGGGTGACCATGCACGGCTTCGCCCTCAACTGCGACCCCGACATGTCCGCGTTCGCCAACATGATCCCGTGCGGGATCGTCGACGCCGGCGCCACGTCGCTGACCGCGGAGCTCGGCCGGGATGTCACCGTCGCCGAGGTCCTCGACCCCGTCGAGGCCGCGATGCGCCGGGTGCTGTCGCTGCAGCCCGCCGCCACCGCCTGACCGCATGCCCCTGCCGGTCAGCACCTACGTCAGCCTGACCACGTTCCGCCGCTCGGGCGCCGCCGTCCCCACCTGAGCCGCGCGGCCCCGTCCCGAGGCTCGGCCCGAGCCTGCGAGGGGTGAGGAGGACGGGGTCCTCCTCACGGCTGCGGCACACGTCGCGGGTGACCGTGGCCCCCTGCGACGTCCGCGGCCGGGTGCGCGGCCCGGCCGTCGTGGGGACGGCGGGGTTCGTCCCGCGCGCGGAGTGGCCGCAGGCGCTGGCCGCCCTGCGCCGGGCCTACGGGCTGCGGTTCACCCTCGGCAACGCCACCTCGCGGCTGGTGCACCGGCTGCTGCGGCGCCCCGGCGACCGCCACGAGCTGATCCGCATCCACCCGGCCTGACCCCCGGCCACCCCGCAGGGTCCCGCCCCGAACGTGCGCGTGGCGGGACCCTGCAGAGCGGTCCTCCGTCAGCCGAGGACGAAGTTGACCAGCCGGCCCGGGACGGCGACCACGCGGCGCACGGTCCTGCCGGCCAGCTGACCGGCGATCCGCTCGTCGTCGCGGGCCGCGGCCTCCAGCGCGGCGGCGTCCGCGTCGGCCGGCACCGTCACCTGGGCGCGCACCTTGCCGTTGACCTGGACGGCGACCTGCACCGTGTCCTCGACCAGCCAGCGCTCGTCGGCCACCGGGAACGGCGTCCACGCCGAGGACTCCGGGTGGCCCAGCCGCGACCACAGCTCCTCGGCGATGTGCGGGGCCAGCGGCGCGACCAGCAGCACCAGCGGCTCGGCCACCGACCGCGGCACCGGCCGGTCCGCGCCGTAGGCCTGCGTCAGCGCGTTGGTCAGCTCGGTGATCCGGGCGATGGCGATGTTGAAGCGCAGCGTGGTCATGCCGTCGCGGACGCCGGCGATCGCCCGGTGCAGCGCCCGCAGGACCTCCTCGGCCGGCTCGACGTCGTCGGCCGCGCGTACCGCGCCGGTCTCCTCGTCGACGACCACGCGCCAGATCCGCTGCAGCAGCCGCTGCGAGCCGACGACGGCCTTGGTCTCCCACGGCCGGGACTGCTCCAGCGGCCCGGTCGACATCTCGTACACGCGGAAGGTGTCCGCGCCGTAGGCGCCGATCATCTCGTCGGGCGTGACCATGTTCTTGAGGCTCTTGCCGATCTTCCCGTACTCGCGGTCGACCGGGTTGCCCTCGAAGAAGAACTGCCCGTCGCGCTCCTCCACCTCGGCGGCGGGCACGTAGAAGCCCCGCTCGTCGGTGTAGGCGTAGGCGGAGATGTAGCCCTGGTTGACCAGCCGGCGGAACGGCTCCTCGCTGGAGACGTACCCCAGGTCGAACAGCACCTTGTGCCAGAAGCGGGCGTACAGCAGGTGCAGCACCGCGTGCTCGACACCGCCGACGTACAGGTCGACGCCGCCGACGTCGCCGGGCTCCCGCGGGCCCATCCAGTAGCGCTCCAGCTCCGGGTCGACCATCTGCGTGTCGTCGCCCGGGTCCAGGTAGCGCAGGTAGTACCAGCACGACCCGGCCCAGTTGGGCATCGTGTTGGTCTCCCGGCGGTACGGCTTCGGCCCGTCACCCAGGTCCAGCTCCACCGTCGTCCAGTCGGTGGCGCGCGACAGCGGGGGCTCCGGCGCGCTGTCGGCGTCGTCGTCGGAGAACGTCTTGGGCGAGTAGTCGTCGACCTCGGGCAGCAGCACCGGCAGCATCGACTCGGGCACCGCGCGCGGGGCGCCGTCCTCGCCGTAGACGATCGGGAACGGCTCGCCCCAGTAGCGCTGCCGGCTGAACAGCCAGTCGCGCAGCTTGTAGGTGGTCGTCGCCTCGCCGTGCCCCCGGTCCACCAGCCAGTCGGTGATCCGCGCGATGGCGGTCGCCTTGTCCAGGCCGTCCAGCGAGACCTCGTCGTTCGACGAGTTGACCATCTGCCCGGCGCCGGTCCAGGCGCCGCCGTCCCAGTCCGCGGGCGGCTGGACGGTGCGCACGTGCGGCAGCCCGAAGGCCTGGGCGAAGTCCCAGTCGCGGGCGTCCTCGGCGGGCACGGCCATGATCGCGCCCGTGCCGTAGCCGGTCAGCACGTAGTCGGCGATGAAGACGGGCAGCTCCCGGCCGTTGACCGGGTTGACCGCGCTGACGCCCAGCCAGACGCCGGTCTTCTCCCGCGCCTCGTTCTGCCGGTCCAGCTCCGACCGGCGCGAGGCCTGCCGCTGGTACTCCCGCACCGCCTCGCCCGGGGTCGCGGCGCCGCCGGTCCAGCGCGGGTCGGTGCCGTCCGGCCACGCGCCGGCGGTCAGCTCCCCGACCAGCGGGTGCTCGGGCGCCAGGACGACGTAGGTGGCACCGAACAGGGTGTCGGGACGGGTCGTGAAGACCTCGATCTCCTGCCCGGCGCAGCCGAACCGGATGCGCGCGCCGGTGGAGCGGCCGATCCAGTTGCGCTGCATCTGCTTCAGCGAGTCCGACCAGTCCAGCCGGTCGAGGTCGGCCAGCAGCCGCTCGGCGTAGGAGGTGATCCGCATCATCCACTGGGTCAGCGGCCGCCGGAACACCGGGAAGTTGCCCCGCTCGGAGCGCCCGTCGGGGGTGACCTCCTCGTTGGACAGCACCGTGCCCAGGCCCGGGCACCAGTTGACCGGCGCCTCGTGCCGGTAGGCCAGCCGGTGGGCGTCGACGACGGCGCGCTTCTGGGCGTCGGACAGCTCGACCCAGGGCAGGCCGGAGGGGTTGGTGCCCGGGGCCGGCTCGCGGGTACCGGCGTCCAGCTCGGCGACCAGCTCCTCCACCCGGCGGGCCCTGCCGGCGTCGGGGTCGAACCAGGAGCCGAAGATCTGCAGGAAGATCCACTGCGTCCACCGGTAGTAGCCGGGGTCGATCGTGGCGAAGCTGCGGCGGTCGTCGTGGTCGACGCCCAGCCGGCGCAGCTGGGTGCGGATCGCGGCGATGTTGGCCTCGGTCGTGACCCGGGGGTGCTGCCCGGTCTGGACGGCGTACTGCTCGGCGGGCAGGCCGAAGGCGTCGTAGCCCATCGGGTGCAGCACGTTGTCGCCGTCCATGCGGCGGAACCGGCTGGTCACGTCGGTGCCCAGGTAGCCCAGCGGGTGCCCGACGTGCAGCCCCGCGCCCGAGGGGTACGGGAACATGTCCATCGCGAAGAACTTGGGGCGGTCGGCCACCCGCTCGAAGCCCGCGGACAGCCGCCCGCTGGGGTTCGGGGTGTGGAAGGTCCCCTCGGCCGCCCACCGGTCCTGCCACGAGAGCTCGATCTGCTGCGCCAGGGCCGGGGTGTACCGGTGCGGGGGGACGCCGTCGCCGCTGGGCTCGGTGCTGGCGGCGCCGGTCTGGCTGGCCGTCTGGCTCATCGTCGGTGCTCCGGTCTCGGGTGCTGGGGCGGCGCGAACGGGTGCGCACATGGAAAGACCCCTCGCACAGGAGGGGTCGCCGCGCTGCCTCGCAGGTCGGGGTCAGCGCGGCCCGGTGAGGAGGAGCCGCCCGGTCACCGGCCCACTCTACCGCCGGCCCGGTACCGGTCCTCGGGGAGCGACCGCGCCGGCGGCCCCGTCCCGGCAGGACCGCCCCGTGGCGTCAGCCGAGCTGCGGTGCCACCTCCGCCGCGACCAGGTCCAGGTGGTCGAGGTCGGCGAGGTCGAGCACCTGCAGGTAGACCCGGGTCGCGCCCGCCTCGGCGTAGCGGCCGAGGGTGTCGACCGCCTCGGCCGGCGTGCCGGCGACACCGTGCTGCCGCAGCTCGTCGACGTCGCGGCCGATGGCGGCGGCCCGGCGGGCGAGCTCGGCGTCGTCCCGGCCGACGCACAGCACCAGCGCCGAGCTGAGGACCATCGACGACGGGTCGCGCCCCGCCTCCTCGCAGGCGGTGCGGACGCCGCCGAACAGCCGCGCGTTCTCCTCGGCGGCCATGAACGGCACGTTGAACTCCTGCGCGTAGCGGGCCGCCAGCCGCGGCGTGCGCCGGGCGCCGCTGCCGCCGACGAGCACCGGGATGCCGCCGGGCTGCACCGGCTTGGGCAGGGCCGGCGAGCCGGAGAGGCGGTAGTGCTCCCCGGCGAAGTCGAAGGTCTCGCCAGGAGGCGTCGCCCAGAGCCCCGTGACGACGGCGAGCTGTTCCTCGTACCGGTCGAAGCGCTCGCCGAGCTCGGGGAAGGGGATGCCGTAGGCGTCGTGCTCGGCCTCGAACCAGCCCGAGCCGATGCCGAGCTCCACCCGGCCGCCGCTCATCTGGTCCACCTGCGCCACGGAGATGGCCAGCGGCCCGGGGAGCCGGAAGGTGGCGGCGGTCATCAGCGTGCCGAGCCGGATCCGGCTGGTCTCGCGGGCCAGGCCGCCCAGCGTCACCCACGCGTCGGTGGGTCCCGGGAGACCGGCGCCGGCCATGGCGAGGTAGTGGTCGGAGCGGAAGAACGCGTCGTAGCCGGTCTCCTCGGCCCGCCGGGCCACCGCGAGGAGGTCGTCGTAGGTCGCGCCCTGCTGGGGTTCGGTGAAGATCCGGAGCTGCACGGCGGCGACGCTAACCGGGCCGCTCCCCCGCCGCCGGACGACGGGGCTCGGGGTGTGCTCGCCGCACGATGCGGGCAGGATGACGGCGAGACGATCAACGTGGAGGTACATCCCGTGTTCCGCAAGAAGACCAGAGGTCAGGTCATCGCAGCCGAGCTCCAGGAGGGGTTCAGCCACATCGGGACGGCGATGACCGAGGCCGGTCGTGCGGCCGCAGAGGAGCTGGCGCCCCGCCTCGCGGCCGCCCGTGACGCCGCCGGCCCGGCCCTCGGCGCCGCGCAGCTGGCCGTGGCACCGAAGGTCGCCGCCGCCGTGGCGGTCACCGCGCCCGCCGTCGCCTCGGCCCGCGACGCCATCAGCCCCCGCGTCGAGGCCGCGCAGAAGGCGATCAGCCCCCGCGTGGAGGCCGCGCTCGAGGCGGCCGGTCCCCGCCTGGACGCCGCGCAGAAGGCGGTCGACGCCGGTCTCCTCGCGGCCGTGGAGGCGCTGAGCCCCCGGGTGCAGGCGGCCCGCGAGGCCGCCAAGCCGGCTCTGAGCACCGCCGTCGCCGCGACCACGGCCGCGGCGACCAGGGCGGCCGCCGACCTGGGCCCCCGGGTCGAGGCCGCGCAGAAGGCCGCGCAGAAGGCGCTGGCCAGCGAGGTGCTGCCGAAGGTGGTCGCGGCCCGCGAGGCCGTCGGCCCGGCGTTCGACAACGCACGGGAGACGCTGGCCGCCGGTGTCGAGTCCGCGCTCCACGAGCTCGAGGCCCGCCGGGACGAGTTCGTCGGGGCCGCCGACAAGACCACCCGGAAGGCCGGGCGCAGGGCCGCCAAGCAGGCGGCCAAGGCCAAGGCGGCCAAGGCGGCCAAGCAGGCGGCCAAGGCCTCGGCCAAGGGCAAGGCGGCGAAGGCGTCGGCGAAGGCGAAGCGGGGTACCGGGCTGGAGCGCGAGTCGCGGCGGTGGCCGTGGCTGGCGCTGTTCGCGGCGGTCGGCGCCGTGGCGTACGCGGTGCTCCGCCGCCGCGACGACTCCGACGCCTGGACCCCCGCCCCCACGGGCGACGGGCCCGTCCCGAGCTACCGAGAGGACCCCGTGCCCAGCTCCCCCAGCAACGACGACGCCGGCAAGACAGTCTCCAGCGCGACCTGGGAGTCCGGTGACTCCGCGCCCGCCGAGTCCGACATGGGCATCCGCGACGCGCAGATGGTCGACTCCGACGGCCCCACCGACCCGGTGGACCCGAAGAACAACCCCGAGCCGTTCACCAGTGGCGGCAGCGAGGACCCCGGCCCGACCGCCGGCCCGTCCGGTTCCGGTCAGGCCTGACGGCCCCCGAGACCTCGCACACACCGCCCCCGCTGCTCCCCGGAGCAGCGGGGGCGGTGGCGTTCGCGGGCGTACCGTGCAGGTCATGAGCGAGACGGTGGCCCCCACGTCCTCCGGATCCACCCTCGAGCCCGCCGGCCGTAAGCTGCTGCGCCTCGAGGTCCGCAACAGCCAGGTGCCGATCGAGCGCAAGCCCGAGTGGATCAAGACGCGGCTCAAGACCGGCCCCGAGTACACCGAGCTCAAGTCGCTGGTCCGCCGCGAGGGGCTGCACACGGTGTGCGAGGAGGCCGGCTGCCCCAACATCTACGAGTGCTGGGAGGACCGCGAGGCCACCTTCCTCATCGGCGGCGACCAGTGCACCCGGCGCTGCGACTTCTGCCAGATCGACACCGGCAAGCCCGCCGAGTTCGACGCCGACGAGCCCCGCCGAGTGGCCGAGAGCGTCGCCACGATGCAGCTGCGCTACGCCACGGTCACCGGCGTCGCCCGCGACGACCTGCCCGACGGCGGCGCGTGGCTGTACGCCGAGACGGTGCGCCAGATCCACGCCGCCGTCCCTGGCTGCGGCGTCGAGCTGCTGATCCCGGACTTCAACGCCGACCCGGGTCAGCTCGCCGAGGTCTTCTCCTCCCGCCCCGAGGTGCTCGCGCACAACGTCGAGACCGTGCCGCGGATCTTCAAGCGCATCCGCCCCGGCTTCCGCTTCGAGCGGTCGCTCGCCGTGATCACCGCCGCCCGCGAGGCCGGCCTGGTCACCAAGTCCAACCTGATCCTCGGCATGGGCGAGGAGCCTGCCGAGGTCGTGGAGACGATGCAGGCGCTGCACGACGCCGGCTGCGACCTGCTCACCATCACCCAGTACCTGCGCCCCTCGCCCCGCCACCACCCCGTCGTCCGGTGGGTGAAGCCCGACGAGTTCGTCGGCTTCCAGGCCGAGGCCGAGCGGATCGGCTTCCCGGGTGTCCTCGCCGGCCCGCTGGTGCGCAGCTCCTACCGCGCCGGCCGGCTCTACCAGCAGGCAGTCGAGGCACGGGGTCTGACCCGCCAGGGGTGACCCCGGGCGTCGTCGTGGGGGAAGCGCCCGGCGCGGCCCTATCCTGGGTGCATGGCACGCAGCAAGCCCACGGACTCCCCCGCCCCCACCGGCAAGGCCGGGCGGGCGCCCGGCGCCGGGAGCCGTGGCCGGGCCGCCGCTCCCACCGGTTCGACCGCCTCGGGCCAGGGCACCACGGCCGCGGCGGGCAAGCCGGCCAAGGCGCCGAAGCTCGGCAAGGACGGCAAGCCCAAGGTCGGCCGGCTGGCCAAGCTGCGCACCAATGCCCGCATGATGAAGCAGGCGTACTCGCTGACCTACAAGAACGACCCCAAGCTGCCCTGGCTGATGCTCATCGCCTTCGTGGTGGTGGCCGGTGTCGTCGAGCTGATCGGCATCCTGCTGGGCGCGCCGCTGTTCACCCTCGTCTTCGCGATCCCGCTCGGGCTGCTGGCCGCACTGGTGGTGTTCGGCCGGCGCGCGCAAGGCTCGGCCTACCGCCAGGTGGAGGGCCAGCCCGGCGCCGCGGCCTGGGTGCTCGAGGGCATGCGGGGTGACTGGCGGGTGACCTCCGGCGTCGCCGGCACCACGCAGCTCGACTCGGTGCACCGGGTGCTGGGCCGGCCCGGCGTCATCCTGGTCGCCGAGGGCGTCCCCTCGCGGGTGCGGCCGCTGCTGGCGCAGGAGAAGAAGAAGCTCGCCCGCATCGTCGGCGACACCCCGATCTACGACATCCTGGTCGGGGACGACGAGGGTCAGGTGCCGCTGAAGAAGCTCAACACCCACGTGGTGAAGCTGCCCCGCAACCTCAGCGCGGCCGAGGTCAACGCCCTCGCCCGCCGGATGAGCGCCCTCGGCGGCCCGAAGATGCCCGTGCCCGGCGGCCCGCTGCCCGGCGGCCGGCAGATGTCGGTCAGCCAGCGCCAGGTCCGCCGCAGGTAGTGCCCGGCAACGCAGAGAGCCCCGCACCGGTCCGGTGCGGGGCTCTCTGCGTCGAGGGCTCAGCGATCGAGGACGACGGCGGTGTCGGTGACGCGGTCGTGCAGACCGCGGCCGTCCACGTCGACCACCAGGGCCGGGACCAGCAGGCACAGCAGCGCGGTGCGGACGAGGGCACGCCACCACGCCAGCTGCTCGCCCTGCCGCGGGTGGGCCAGCCGCAGGCCGACCAGGCGCATGCCCGGCGTCTGCCCGAAGAGCACGAGCGACACCACGGTCAGCGTGGCGAAGACGAGCAGCGTCCAGAAGCCGCGTCCCGGCCCGACCAGGGCGATCGTGATGAGCCCGGCCGCGATGGCGTCGACGAGGTAGGCCCGCACGCGCGCCCCGAACGGCGCGAGCGACCCCGGGCCCTCGGCGGGCAACCCCAGCGCGGCGCCGCGGCGACGACCCTGAGAAGGTGGCTGGGCATCCCTGACCATGACCGCCAGCGTAGGACCCCGCAGGGTGCCGCCCTGCCGGGCGCGGAGGACGGGCCCCGACGACACGCCGGGGCCGGTGTTACCGGTCCGAAACACCGGAGACACCCCGGGGCAACTCCTCGCTCGTAGGTTCGCAACCGGCTGTTCGCCCACTCCGTCCACGTCGCTCCCGCGGGGGTCTCCGCTCCTCGCTCGTGCCTCGCTGCGATGCTCAACCCCCTGTCCGCTCACCCCGGAGGATCGATGTTCACCAGTCCCGACGAGGTCGCCGCCTACATCCGCGACAACGCCGTCGAGTTCGTCGACGTGCGCTTCTGCGACCTGCCCGGCGTCATGCAGCACTTCACCATCCCGGCATCGACGTTCGGTGAGGACACGTTCTCCGAGGGCCTGGGCTTCGACGGCTCCTCGATCCGTGGCTTCCAGGCCATCAACGAGTCCGACATGCTGCTGCTGCCCGACGCCAACAGCGCGTTCGTGGACCCGTTCCGCAAGCACAAGACGCTGAACGTCAACTTCTTCATCCACGACCCGATCACGCGCGAGGCCTACAGCCGCGACCCGCGGAACGTGGCGAAGAAGGCCGAGGCCTACCTGGCCAGCAGCGGCATCGCCGACACCGCGTACTTCGGCCCCGAGGCCGAGTTCTACGTGTTCGACTCGGTCCGCTACGACACCGGGATCAACGAGGGCTACTACCACATCGACTCGGCCGAGGGCGCCTGGAACAGCGGGGCCCGCACCGAGCTCGACGGCAGCCCGAACCGCGGCTACAAGGCCCGGCCCAAGGGCGGGTACTTCCCGGTCGAGCCCTACGACCAGCAGAGCGACCTGCGCGCCGACATGATGCTCAACCTGGCCGCGGCCGGCCTCGAGCTCGAGCGCGGCCACCACGAGGTGGGCACCGGCGGCCAGGCGGAGATCAACTACAAGTTCGACACGCTGCTGCGGTCGGCCGACAGCCTCATGCTGTTCAAGTACATCGTCAAGAACACCGCCTGGGCGCACGGCAAGACCGCCACCTTCATGCCCAAGCCGCTGTTCGGTGACAACGGCTCGGGCATGCACTGCCACCAGAGCCTCTGGCGCGACGGCGAGCCGCTCTTCCACGCCGAGACCGGCTACGCGGGGCTGTCCGACACCGCCCGCCACTACATCGGCGGCCTGCTGGCCCACGCCCCGTCGCTGCTGGCCTTCACCAACCCGACCGTCAACAGCTACCACCGCCTGGTGCCCGGCTACGAGGCCCCGATCAACCTCGTGTACTCGGCCCGCAACCGCTCGGCCTGCTGCCGCATCCCGATCTCCGGCGACAACCCCAAGGCCAAGCGCATCGAGTTCCGCGTGCCCGACCCGTCGGCCAACCCCTACCTCGCCTTCTCGGCGATGCTGATGGCCGGCCTCGACGGCATCAAGAACAAGATCGAGCCGCCGGCCCCGGTCGACAAGGACCTCTACGAGCTGCCGCCCGAGGAGGCCCTGGGCATCGACAAGGTGCCCGCGTCGCTGGACGCCGTCCTCGACCGGCTCGAGGTCGACCACGACTACCTGATCGACGGCGGTGTCTTCACCCCCGACCTGATCGAGACGTGGATCGACTACAAGCGGGCCAACGAGATCGACCCGATCCGCCTGCGGCCGCACCCGCACGAGTTCGCCATGTACTACGACATCTGATCCACCCGGGCCACACCCGGCCCGACAGCACGTCCGCGGAGGCGGGGTCCCACGGGACCCCGCCTCTCGCGCGTCCCGGCGTCCCCGTTCCCAGGGACCTCCCAGCCGCGCGCCCTAGCATCGACGGTCCCCAGTGCCGGCCCGCCGCCCGAGACGAGGAGCCCGATGGACGACGACGAGCTGACGTGGCTGACGTCCCTGGACCCCGCCGTGCTCGCGGTGCTGGGCGGCGTCGTCGTGGTGCTCCTCCTCCTGGCCCTCCTCGCCGGCTGGCTGGTGCTGCGCCGGGTCCGCCGCAGCCCGCTGGTCGCCCGCGGGCGCGAGCTCACCGCCCGGGGCCGGGAGCTCGGCGCGCTGGGTGCCACCGCCGTCGCGGCGCGCCGGCTCCCCCGGGCGAGCGCCGGTCGGCCGCGGAGCTGCAGGTCGACCTCGTCCGCGCCCGGGGAGAGCTGCGCCGCCAGGTGGCCGCCGCCCAGGCCGCCGGCGCCCACCTCGGCGACGTGCCCGCGCTGCTCCCTGCCCTGGAGGCGGAGGGCGCCCGGCTCGAGCAGTGCCTGCGCCAGCAGGCGCTGTCCCCCGCCGCGGGCGGCTGGGCCGCGCTCCAGGCCGAGGCGCGCGGGCACCTCGCCATGCTCGCCGACGTCTCCGACGCGGTGCGGCAGGCCGCACGGGTGCTGCCCGCGTCCGGGCGGCTGCCCGCCGACGTCGCCGACGCCGTGTCCGGCCTGCGCGCGCACACCGACGCCTACCGGGAGCTGACCGCCCCGACCGTCCTCCCGCCGCTGCCGCCGGAAGCCCCGCGCAGGTCGGCGCGCTGACCCCGTCCGCGCCGCGGAGCCGGACCGGTGAGGACGCCCGGGACCGGAACCGGAAGGGACGCCCGGCTCGCGGGGAAATGCGGTGACAGCCCACCGACGACCTCGCTAGCGTGCGGCCCGCACCGTTCCTGCGCCGGTGCGGGGCGGCGCCGTCGGAGGGCACAACCATGGGCAGGTCGTTCGCATCCCGCGTCAGTCACCCCCGCCTCAAGTGGGTCATCCTCGTCGCCTGGCTGGTGCTGGCCGCCGCGGCGGGGCCCCTCGCCGGTGGCCTGACCGACGAGCAGGAGAACGACATCGCGGCCTGGCTCCCCGGGAACGCGGAGTCGACCCTCGCCCTCGAGCGGCAGACCGAGCTCGGCTCGGACCCCGATCTCATCCCCGCGATCGTCGTCTACGAGCGGACCGACGGGCTGACCGCCGAGGACCAGGAGGCCATCGCCGAGGACGCGCAGGCCTTCGCCGAGCTCGATGCGCTCGACGGCGAGGTGACCGGCCCGATCCCCTCGGAGGACGGCGAGGCCGTCCAGCTGATCGTGCCCCTGAACGTCGGCCCCGACGGCTGGGAGGCCATCGCCCCCCTCGTCGACGACATCCGCGCCGAGGCGTCCGACGGGCCGGACGGGCTGGACGCCTACGTCACCGGCCCGGCCGGTGGGGCGGCGGACTCCTCCGAGGCGTTCGAGGGGATCGACGGCGCCCTGCTGTTCGCCGCACTCGGCGTCGTCGTCCTGATCCTGCTGTTCACCTACCGCAGCCCGGTGCTGTGGATGCTGCCGATCTTCTCCGCGGTCATCGCGCTGTTCGTCTCGCAGGCCGTCATCTACCTGTGCGCCCGCTACGCCGACCTGACGGTCAACGCCCAGAGCGCCAGCATCCTCACCGTGCTGGTGGTGGGCGCCGGCACCGACTACGCCCTGCTGCTGGTCGCCCGCTACCGCGAGGAACTCAGGCTGCACGCCGACCGGCACGAGGCCATGACCGAGGCGGTGCACCGGGCCGGCCCGGCGGTCCTCGCCAGCGGCGGCACCGTGATCCTCGGGATGCTGTGCCTGGTCGCCGCGGACATGAACTCCACCGCAGGCCTCGGCCCGGTCGCCGCGATCGGCGTCGGCGTCACCCTGCTGGTGCTCATGACGCTGCTCCCGGCGCTGCTGGTGATCTGCGGGCGCTGGGTGTTCTGGCCGGTGCGGCCCACCGTGGGCAGCGCCGAGCCGAGCGCCACGGGCCTGTGGTCCCGGGTGGGACGGCGGATCAAGCGGCGGCCGCGGCTCACGTGGGTCGTCACGAGCGTGCTCCTGCTGGCCGCCTGCACCGGCGTCCTCGGCCTGCACCCCGACGGTCTCACCCAGGCCGAGGGCTTCCGCGGCACCCCGGAGTCGATCGAGGGCGAGGCCGTGGCCGCCCGGCACTTCCCCGCGGTCGCCGGCAACCCCGTCTACATCGTGACCACCGCCGACGACGCCGAGGCCGTGGCCGACGCGGTGAGCGGCTCCGAGGGCATCGCCGACATCGCGGCACAGCGGGACCAGGGGGACGCCGCGCTCATCGAGGCGACGCTGTCGGACCCCTTCGACAGCGACGCGGCCGCCCGCACGATCGAGCGGCTGCGCGGCGCGCTGGACGACGTGGGCGACGGACAGGCCCTGGTGGGCGGCAACACCGCGCTGAACCTCGACGTCCAGAACGCCTCGCAGCGGGACAACTACGTGGTCATCCCGCTGATCATGCTCGTCGTCCTGGCGGTGCTCGGCCTGCTCCTGCGGGCAGTGGTCGCGCCGCTGGTCCTCATCGCCACGGTGGTGCTGTCCTACGGCGCCGCGCTGGGCATCAGCGCGCTGATCTTCGACTGGGCGCTGGGCGTGAACTCGACCGACAGCTCGTTCCCGCTGTTCGTCTTCGTGTTCCTGGTCGCGCTGGGGATCGACTACAACATCTTCCTCATGACCCGGGTCCGGGAGGAGACCGTCGACCACGGCACCCGGCGGGCGGCGCTCATCGGCCTGTCGGCGACCGGCGGCGTCATCACCTCGGCCGGCCTGGTGCTGGCCGCGACGTTCGCCGTCCTCGGCACCCTGCCGCTGACGTTCCTGACCCAGCTGGGCATCGCGGTGGCCCTGGGCGTGCTGCTGGACACGGTCATCGTCCGGTCGGTGCTGGTGACGGCGCTGAACCTCGACCTCGGCCGGTGGATGTGGTGGCCGAGCAGGCTCGCGCAGCGGCACGACGAGCCGGAGGTCCAGCGCGACGACGCCGACGAGGCCGCCGCCGCCCTGGAGACGCGCGTCCGCACCTGAGGCGCGTCAGGCGGCGTCGGCGTCCGGCGCCCCGTGCTCCAGCGTGGCCAGGACGTCGTCCATCTGGAGGCCGACCAGCCAGCCGAAGGTGACCTCCTCGACCGACTGCCCGCTCACCTGGGCCATCGCCTCCAGCTGCGCGGCCAGGACCCGCCGGGCCGCGCGGTAGACGACGGCCGCCGAGACGGCGACGCCGACGTCGGACAGCCACAGCCGGCCGTCGGGCAGGACGCGGACCTCCGGTTCCTCGCCGCAGCCGAGGTCGGCGCCGGCGCTGGCCACCAGGGAGGCGCCGGCCCGCAGCTCGCGGCGGCGCCGGCGGTCGGCGGTCACCGGGAGCACCCGGCAGCGGCGGAGGGACGGGGACGGAGCAGGCACATGGCGGTCTCCTCGACAGCGGTGGTCGCTGTCAGGAGAGTCGGCAGCCGACCCGCCGTCCGGAACCCTCGGCGGTGCCGGTGGGGTCGGTGGTGCCAACGGGGCGTCCGGCGGCCGCGCGGGCTCAGCAGCAGCGGTCGACGGCCTGCCGCTCGCGCGCGTCCGAGCGCCGCCGCTCGTACTCCCGGCGGGTCATCGGCGGGTGGCCGTGGGCCGCGCAGTCGGCCAGGTAGGCGTCCCAGCGGGCCTCGCCGCTCCACTCGCGGAGGTACCAGCGCACGCCCCGCCAGGCGGTGCCCACGTGCTCCACGAGGGTGCGGGTCACCGGGCGCTCCCGGCCAGCTCGCGCTGCTCGGCCTCGTGCCGGGCGATCGCGCGCTTCTCCTCGGCGGTGGCGAACAGCCCCGCCGGTTCGACCAGCTGCGACGGGACCGCCGGCTCCTCGGTGGTCGGCACGCCCCCGCGCGTCCGGAACGCGCGTGCCACGACGACGGCGGCGTGCACGGCCACCACGACGACGAGCAGGGCGAACACCGCCTGCAGCACGCCGTTGAGCGTCGAGTTGAACACCACCTGGTCCATCTGGCCGGCGTCCTGCGCGGGGGCGAGCACCTCTCCGGCGTCCCGGGCGTCGGCGTAGAGGTCCCGCTGGGAGAAGTACCCGACCCTCGGGTCGGCGGAGAAGACCTTCTGGAAGCTGGCCGTCATGGTGACCACGAGGTCCCAGACCAGCGGGATGCCGGGCACCCAGGCGTACCGGGCCCGGCCGTGCTTGACCAGGAGCACGGTGACCAGCAGCAGGGCGATGGCCGCGAGCAGCTGGTTGGCGATGCCGAACAGCGGGAAGAGCTGGTTGACCCCGCCCAGCGGGTCGGTGACGCCGATGTAGAGGATCGAGCCCCACAGCGCCACCACCACCGCGCTGGCGATGACGTTGCCCGGCCGCCAGGTGAGGTCGCCGAAGCGCTTCCACACGTTGCCGATCGTGTCCTGCAGCATGAAGCGGCCCACGCGGGTGCCGGCGTCGACGGCGGTGAGGATGAACAGCGCCTCGAACATGATCGCGAAGTGGTACCAGAACGCCGCCAGCGAGCCGCCGAAGGCGTCGGTGAGGATGTTCGAGATGCCGACGGCGAGCGTCGGCGCCCCGCCAGTGCGGGAGATCAGCGTCGGCTCCTGGATCGACGCCGCGGCACGCGCGAGGTCCTCGGCCGTGGTGTCGAAGCCCAGCCCCTGCACGAAGGTGGCGGCCGACTCCGCGGTGCCGCCGGTGGCGCCGGCCGGGGCGTTCATCGCGAAGTAGAGCCCCTGGTCGATGACGACGGCGGCGATGAGCGCGCTGATCGCCACGAAGCTCTCCATGAGCATGCCGCCGTAGCCGATCAGCCGGACGTGGCTCTCCTTGGCCACCATCTTCGGCGTCGTCCCCGACGAGATGAGGGCGTGGAAGCCCGACAGCGCCCCGCAGGCGATGGTGATGAAGACGAACGGGAACAGCGAGCCGGCGAAGACCGGGCCGGTGCCCTCCCTGGCGAAGTCGGTGACGGCATCGGCCTGCAGCACCGGCCGGGCCAGCAGCAGCCCGATGGCCAGCAGCACGATGACGCCGACCTTCATGAACGTCGACAGGTAGTCCCGCGGGGTCAGCAGCAGCCACACCGGCAGCACCGAGGCGATGAAGCCGTAGACGACCAGTGCGACGACCAGCCACTCCTTGGAGAGGGTGAGCGCGTCGCCGAGGGCGGAGTCCTCGACGTAGCCGCCGCCGATGACGGCCGCCAGGAGCAGGACGACGCCGATGCAGGTGGCCTCGAGCACGCGGCCCGGTCGCAGCACCCGCAGGTAGACGCCCATGAACAGCGCGATCGGGATGGTCAGCGCGATGGAGAAGACGCCCCACGGGGACTCGGCCAGGGCGTTGACCACGATGAGCGCCAGCACGGCCAGGATGATGATCATGATGGCGAAGACGGCGATGAGCGCCGCCACCCCGCCGACGATGCCGATCTCCTCGCGGACCATCTGCCCGAGGCTCTTGCCGTTGCGGCGCATGGAGAAGAACAGGACGGTCATGTCCTGGACGGCGCCGGCGAAGATGACGCCGACGATGATCCAGATGGTCCCGGGCAGGTAGCCCATCTGGGCGGCGAGCACCGGCCCGACCAGCGGGCCGGCGCCGGCGATGGCGGCGAAGTGGTGGCCGAACAGCACCCGGCGGTCGGTCACGTCGTAGTCGAGGCCGTCGGAGTGGCGCTCGGCGGGGGTGGCCCGGCGGTCGTCGACCTGGAGCACCCGGCGGGCGATGAACCGCGAGTAGAAGCGGTAGGCGATGGCGTAGGAGCACAGCGCGGCGAACAGGATCCACAGCGCCGAGACCGTCTCCCCGCGGGCGAGGGCCAGGACCGTCCAGGCCACGGCCCCCACCGCGGCGACCGCCCCCCACACGAGCACCGAGCGCAGCGACGGCCGTCGTCGGCCGGTCTGCCCGCCGGTCGCCTCCGCTGTGGCCGTGGTCGACATGGCGCCTCCCCGCTCCCCTGGGAGGCAGCGCCACCGGCGGCGCTGCCCGTGTGCAGGGTCAGCATGCGAGCACGGCGGCGCGCGCACCACCTCAGCCGGCGGGTCGCTCCTGATCGCCCGTGTCCGGGCCGGAGACGACGCGCTCCGCGGCGCCGTAGACGAGCAGCGCGGGGGCCACGAGCAGCGCCGGGGGCAGCACCAGCGGAGCGGCCAGAGCGGTGATGGCCAGGACCCCCGGCGCGCTGATCACCCAGCCGCGCCGCCGCGGCGGGTCGGCCAGCGCCCCCCACCGGACCCCGCACCACATGAGCCAGCGGCGCAGCACCGGCACGCCGCTCTCCCGCAGCATCCGCCGGAAGATCCCGTCGGCGTCCCGGGCGGTCACGGCGCGGGTGGCGATGCCCTCGGTGCACAGCCAGTCGTGCAGGACGGCGGCCCGGGTGTAGAGGCCCCAGCGGGGCACGAGCCAGACGACCACGCGCGGCACCGTGGCCAGGTCGGTGCGGAAACCGGCGGGGACGACGAAGCGGTCGCTGCGCCCGCGGTAGGCCAGCGGCTCCAGCAGCTCCCAGTCCTCGGGTCCGCTGCTGCGCACCGCCACGGTCGGCGTCTCGAACGGCACGTCGCTCCCCTCCCCCGCCGGTGGCCGGCCGGTGCGGCGATCGACCACGCGGGCGCTCCCTACCCCCGGGAACGGCACCGCCACCCGTCCCGCGGTGCGGGAGGGTGGCGGAGCACGGAGGAGGCGGGCACCCGGCCCGCGTCAGCGGTCGCTCAGAAGGAGCTCTTGCTGCGCAGCACGTCCCCGTCGAAGCAGAACTGGAAGGCGTCGCCGAACTGGCCGCCCTCGCGGTTGAAGTAGATGCAGGACGTGTCGATGACCGTCTCGTCCAGCACGCCCTCCGACGTGTACTCCTGGGTGTTCTGCGGGACGGCGGGGGCGACGGCCGCGTCCACGTCCGCGCGGGTCGCACCGACCTGGATGCCGTCGAAGGTCTCCTGGGAGATGGCGCTGGCCGCCTGCTCCGCGTTGTACTGGTCGACCGCCTCGTTGACGGCGCCGCCCACCAGGGCGGTGCAGCCGGCGACGACCGCGATCATCAGCACCACGATGCCGAGCAGGATCTTCAGCACCGGGCTCTTCTTCTTGTACTTCTTGCCGCAGCTCGGGCACTTGAGGTCGGTCGTCTGCGCCTGTGCCGCACAGTTCGGGCACAGCTTCACGGGGGCGATCACGGTGGCGGTCACGGTGTTTCCTGTTCTCTCAGCGGCGCGGGCACGCGTCGTCGGTACGGCGGGGACGCTAGGCGCGCCCGGGCACCGATCCCGGACATCCGGCTGACGACGTGCCGAAACGCGTGGTTCCGGACCGCAGGGGTTCCGTGAGTCACTCCTGACCCTCCCGCCCGTGCGCCGGGCCGGAGGGTGACCTCGGCGACCCCCACGCATCGAGTGCGACTCGATTGGGCATGGCCGATGTCATGCAGCCTCCCGAGCCCAGGGGCCCCCTCAGCAGCGCGCTGCGCGCCGACCTGCTCGCCGGCGAGCTGTCCCCCGGGACGGTCGCCCTCGCCGAGCGCACCGCGGCCGCCAGCACCGACCCGCTGCTCGACGAGGACCTGCAGCTCTCCCTCGCCGTCTGCTACGAGCTGCACTACCGCGGCTTCGACGGCGTCGACGAGGCCTGGGAGTGGGACCCGCAGCTGCTGACGCTGCGCGCGCACCTCGAGCGTGCGCACACGGCCGCCCTGCAGGAGCTGGTCGGGCCCGTCGCGGTCACCGGCGACCCGGTCGACCGGCAGCTCGCCGCGCTGATCGCCGCCGACGACGGCCCCTCGCTGTCGCGCCACCTCGCCCTCTCGGGCTCGCTCGAGCAGTGGCGCGAGTACCTCGTCCTGCGGTCGGTCTACCACCTCAAGGAGGGCGACCCGCACACGTTCGCGCTCCCCCGGCTCAGCGGCCGCACCAAGGCCGCGATGGTGGAGATCCAGGCCGACGAGTACGGCGGCGGCACGCCGGCGCGGATGCACAGCGAGCTGTTCGCCGGGCTGCTGCGCGACCTGGACCTGGACGACGCCTACGGCGCCCTGTGGGACGACGCCCCCGCGCCGGCCTTCACCTCGGTCAACACGATGTCCCTCTTCGGCCTGCACCGCCGCTGGCGGGCCGCGGCGCTGGGCCACCTCACCGCCGTGGAGATGACGTCGTCGGAGCCCAGCCGCCGCTACTCCTCGGGGCTGCGCCGCCTGGGCTACGGGCCGGCCACCACCGTCTTCTACGACGAGCACGTCGAGGCCGACGCCGTGCACGAGCAGATCGCCGCCGTCGACATGTGCGGCTCGCTGGTCGCGGGCGAGCCGCAGCTGACCGCCGATGTGCTGTTCGGTGCAGCCTGCTCGCTCGCGCTGGACGGCCTCACGGCGCGCTACCTGCTGGGCGCCTGGGAGACCGGCCGCTCGAGCCTGCGCGGACAGCGGCCGCTCGCCGCCTGACGGCGGGCACCCCGTCCCGCTCCGGGAGGTGGCCGGATCCATACCGGAACGGCTCAGGTCCGAGTGGAGTCCGGGAGCGCACTGCCGATAGGACAGTGCCGCTTCCCGACCTCCCGGAGGACCTCCCCATGTGGCGACGCACCGACTCCGCACCGCCCGCCACCCCGGGGACGTCCATGCCGCGCGACGTCGAGGCCCTCGAGCGCGTGATCGCCGCGCTGGACGAGGGCGTCACCGGCGAGGCCGACGCGCACGTCCGGGTGACCACCACGATGGTCGCTGCCCTGGGCCTGGCCTACGGCGGCATCTGGATGCCGGCCGACGGGGGCTTCCAGCTGGTCGCCGAGCAGGGTGAGCTGACCCCGGCCATGGCCTCGCGCTGGCAGCCCGAGACCGTCATGGGACCGCAGGACGGTCTCGGCGGTCAGGCGATGCGCGAGCGCCGTCCCGTCCTCATGGACGCCGCGACCGATCCGAGGAGCTGCCTGCGCTGGGCCGCCGCTGTCGCCGGCGGAGCCCGGCACGGCTGCGTGCTGCCCATCGTCGAGGACAACCGGGTGGTCGCCCTGCAGGAGTACTACTCGCGCGGTGAGCTGCCCTTCTTCGGCGGGCGGGCGGAGAAGTGGAAGGCGATCGGGCGGGTGGCCGCGCACGCGCGCCGGTCGGCCCTCACCGCCGCCCAGCTGCAGGAGACGCTGCACGACCGGGAAGCCGTCACCACCGTCGTCGGCCGGGTCGGCGACGCGAAGGACGCCGAGTCCGCGATGCGCACCGCGCTGGACACCGTCCGCACCGCCTTCGGCTGGGCCTACGGCTCCTACTGGGCGCTGGACGAGGAGGCGGACGTCCTGCGGTTCAGCGTCGAGTCCGGCTCGGCCGGCGAGGAGTTCCGCAAGGTCACCCTGGCCGCGAGCTTCGCCGAGGGCGTCGGGCTGTCCGGCCGGGCGTGGCGCAAGCGCGACCTGGTCTTCGTCCGTGACCTGGGTGAGGTGACCGACTGCGTGCGCCGGCCGGCGGCGCAGCGGGCCGGGGTCAAGTCCGGCGTCTGCTTCCCGATCCTGTCCGACGGTCGCGTCATCGGGACGATGGACTTCTTCGTCACCGAGACCATCGACCTGTCCGAGTCCCGCACGGCCGCGCTGCGCAACGTGCAGCAGCTGGTCTCGCAGCGCCTCGACGTCCTGCGCCGCGCCGAGGCCGACGCCGCGAACTCCCGGGCACTGCTGGAGACGGTCTCGCTGCTGCGCGAGGCCGCCGACGAGGCCGGCCGGGTCGCCGAGGGCGCGGTCACCCAGGCCTCGTCGATGACCGCGGAGGTCGAGGCGCTCGGCACGGCGTCGGCCGCGGTCGGCGACGTCATCCGGATCATCTCGGCCATCGCCGACCAGACCAACCTGCTCGCCCTCAACGCGACGATCGAGGCCGCCCGTGCCGGCGAGCTCGGCCGGGGCTTCGCGGTCGTCGCCAGCGAGGTCAAGGACCTGGCGCGCGAGACCGCCGCGGCCACCAAGAAGGTGTCCGACCAGATCGCCGGCATCCAGGTGAGCAGCGAGCAGGTGTCGGCCGGCATCCACGCGACCGGCGAGGTCATCCGGCAGCTCGACGCCGTGCAGAGCCGCATGGGCGAGGTGCTCGAGCAGCAGGTCCGGATGGCGAAGGCGTTCGAGAACCGCGGCTGAGGAGCGCTACGCCGGGTCGTCCCCGTCCGCCTCGCGGGCGATCTGCGCGGCAGGCCGGGGCCGGCTCGGCGCGCTCGGGGCGGAGAACCCCGACCGCTTGTGGGTGCCGTCGCAGAACGGCTTGATGCCCGACTTCCCGCACCGGCACAGCGCGACGGTGCCGCGGCCCGGGTCGATCTCCACGCCGTCGGCGTCGACGAGCCGGAAGTCGCCGCGGACGATCAGCGGCCCGTCGCGGTAGGGCGTGATCGTCGCGCCCTGCTCCCGGGGAGGCGGGGCGTCGTCCTGGGGCTCGGGCAGCGGCACGCCCTCTCCCCTGCCCGCGGCGCCGGGCCCGCACACCCCGGTTCCCCCGGCGGTGTCAGCCACCGGCGGGCTGGCCGTAGAAGACCTGCTCCACGACCGTGCGGGCGTGCCGGGTGGTGCGCCGGTAGTCGTCGAGGAACTGCCCGGGGTCGTCGTCGGGCCCGGCTCCGCTGGCCCGCGCCACCCCCGCCAGCTCCACCCCGGGGCGGGGCAGCTGGTCGCTGGGCCGCCCGCGCACGAGGAAGACGGCGTTGCGGGCGCGGGTGGCCAGCTCCCAGGCCGCCCGCAGCGCCTCGCCCTGCTCGGCGTCGAGGTGCCCGGCCGCGACCAGGGTGGCCAGCCCGTCGACGGTGGAGGGGGTGCGCAGCCGCTCGTCCCCGGCGGCGTGCTGCAGCTGCAGCAGCTGCACGGTCCACTCGACGTCGGCCAGCCCACCGCGGCCGAGCTTGGTGTGGGTGGCCGGGTCGGCGCCGCGGGGCAGCCGCTCGCGCTCCACCCGGGCCTTGATGCGGCGGATCTCGGCGACCTGGTCGGCGGTGAGCCCGTCGGCCGGGTAGCGGATGGGCCCGACCATCTCCACGAACGCCGCGCCGAGCGCCTCGTCCCCGGCGACGGGCACCGCCCGCAGCAGCGCCTGCACCTCCCACACCGAGACCCAGCGCTCGTAGTACTCGCGGAAGGCGTCGATGCTGCGGACCAGCGCGCCCTGCCGGCCCTCCGGCCGGAGGTCGGCGTCGACCTCGAACGCCGGGTCGGGGGCGGGCTCGCCGAGCAGCCGGCGCAGGGTGTGCGCGACGGCGTTGGCCGCGGCCGTCGCCCGGGACTCGTCGGCACCCGCCCGGGCCCGGTGCACGAACAGGACGTCGGCGTCCGAGCCGTAGCCCATCTCGCCGCCCCCGAGCCGGCCCATGCCGATCACCGCGAGGTCCATCGGCATCTGGTCGACGGGCACGCCGGCCTGGAGGGCGTGGGCGCGGACGGCGACGTCGAGACCCACCCGCAGCGTGGCGACGGCGATGTCGGTGAGCGCCTGCCCGACGCGGACGACGTCGAGGCGGCCCAGCAGGTCGGCGGAGGAGACCCGCAGCAGCTCCTGCCGGCGCAGTCCGCGCAGCACGCGGATCCCCGCCTCGGGGTCCGGGGCCCGCCCGGCGGCCTGGCGCCACGCGCGGGTGAGCGCCTCGGCGGAGCGGGGCTCGAGCTCGTCGTCGTCGGCCAGCAGCCGCAGCGCCTCCGGCGCCCGGGTGAGCAGCCCGGCCACGTACTGGCTGGAGCCGAGCAGCTGGGACAGCCGCTCGACCACCTGGCCCTCGTCGCGCAGCAGGCGCAGGAACCACTGGTTGCCGCCGAGCGCCTCGCTGACCTGGCGGTAGGCCAGCAGGCCGGCGTCGGGGTCGGGGCAGGCGGCCAGGGTCTGGAGCACCACCGGCAGGAGGTACTTCTGCATCGACGCCGACCGGGACAGCCCCCCGGTCAGCGCGCCCATGTGCCGCAGCGCCCCCTCGGGGTCGCCGAAGCCGAGGGCCCGCAGCCAGTCGCCGGCCGCCTTCGACCCGAGCTGGGCCGCCTCCGCCGGCACCTTCGCCACGGCCGACAGCAGCGGGCGGTAGAAGAGCTTCTCGTGCAGCCGGCGCACCTCGCGGGTGTGCAGCGCCAGCTCGGCGTCCAGCACCGCCACGGCGTCGCCGCGCTGGTCGGGCTTGTAGCCCATCGACCGGGCCAGCCAGCGCAGCTGCTGCTCGTCGGTGGGCAGCAGGTGGGTGCGGCGCAGCCGGAGCAGCTGCAGGCGGTGCTCGACGGTGCGCAGGAAGCGGTAGGAGGCGGTCAGCGTGGCGGCGTCCTCGCGGCCGACGTAGCCGCCGGCCGACAGCGCCGTGAGGGCCGGGATCGTGCCACCGGCCCGCAGTGTCGGGTCGACCCGGCCGTGCACCAGCTGCAGCAGCTGGACGGCGAACTCCACGTCGCGCAGCCCGCCGCGGCCGAGCTTGAGCTCCCGGTCGGCCTGCCCGGCCGGGATGTTGGCCTCCACCCGCCGCCGCATCGCCTGCACCTCGGCGACGAAGCCCGGGCGGCTCCCGGCCTCCCACACCCGCGGGAACAGCTCGTCGACGTAGGCGCGGCCCAGGTCGGGGTCGCCGGCGACCGGCCGCATCTTCAACAGCGCCTGGAACTCCCAGGTGCTGGCCCACTGCCGGTAGTAGCTGGTGTGCCCGTTGAGGGTGCGCACCAGGGCGCCGGCCTTGCCCTCGGGACGCAGCGCGGCGTCGACCTCCCAGGCCGCCTCCCGGCAGATCCGCATGAGGGCCGCGGCCACCCGGGTGGCGCTGCTGAGCGCCGGCGCCTCGGCGTCGGTGGGGTCGACCGGCTCGGCGACGAAGACGACGTCGACGTCGCTGACGTAGTTCAGCTCCCGCCCGCCGGTCTTGCCCAGCGCGATGACCGCCAGCCGGCAGGGAGCCGCCGAGGCCGGCTGCTCGGCGACGGCGACCGCCAGGCCCGCGGTGAGGACGGCGGCCGCGATGTCGGCGAGCTCGCTGGCCGCGTCCTCGGCAGCCAGCCCGTCCCCGAGGTCACGGCCGGCCAGCGACAGGATGGCGCGGCGGTAGGCCAGCCGGAGGTCGGCCACCCGCTGCGGGCTCGCGTCCGGCGCCGCCCGGCCCAGGCGGACCCCCCACGGCGGGTCGTCGGGATCGGCGCCGACGGCCGCGAGCATCTGCCGCTGCAGCCCGAGCGCGGTGGGCCGGCTGGCGCCCCGCCCCTCGCCGTCGCCCTCGCCGTCCAGCTCGGCCCAGTCGCCGGGGTGCGCGGCGAGGTGGTCGGCCAGTCCCGAACTCGCCCCCAGCACCGCCAGCAGCCGGCTGCGCAGGAGCGCCGAGCCGCGCAAGCGGGCGAGCAGGGTCGCCGCGGCGCCGCCGGAGGGGTCGTCGCGGTCCAGCGACTCGACCAGCCGGCGCAGCGAGAACACGGCGAGGTCCGGGTCGCCGGCGCGGGCCAGCGCCGAGACCACGGGGCCGGCCTCGGGGTCGGCCGGCTCGTTGCTCTCCAGGTCCCACAGCCCCAGCGCGGGGTCCGACAGCAGCTCGGCGGCCTTCTCCCCGTCGGCGAAGCCGAAGCGGACGAGCCGGACGACGGCCCGCCGCGGGACCTCCCGGGACACCGTCACGCCGGACCCCGGCGGGTGCTGCGCACCAGGTCGGCGAAGCGCTCGGCGAACGGTGCCCAGACCTCGGCGAGGTCGTCGGCGGCCGCGGCGGCACGGGCCTCGTGCCCGGCGGGATCGGCGGGCGACGCCGCCACGCCGGCCGGGTCGGTGTCGGCCCAGTCGCGGACCATCTCGGGGGTCGTCTCGACGTGGAACTGCAGTCCGTAGCAGTGCCGGCCGACGCGGAACGCCTGGTGCGGGTACATCGGGCTGCTGGCCAGCAGGGTCGCGCCGGGCGGCAGCTCGGAGATCTCGTCGTGGTGCCACTGGACGACGTCCGGCGACAGCGGCAGCGGCCGGAACAGCGGATCGGCGTCCGCGGCGTCCCGCTTGGCGACCAGGGTGGCGCCCACCTCGGGGCCCTCGACGCCCACGCGCACCCGGCCGCCGCCGGCGACCGCCATCAGCTGGGCGCCGAGGCAGATGCCGAGCGAGGGGATGTCGGCGGCCAGCGCCTGGGCGAGCAGGTGCCGCACGCCGACCAGCTCCGGTGCGGTCCCGTCGTCGTCCAGGGACGACTGGGGGCCGCCCATCACCAGCAGCCCGTCGTGCCCGGTGAGGTCGGCGGGGAGGTCGTCGCCCTCCCGCACGGAGCGCACGTCCAGCTCCAGCCCGGCCGCGCGCAGCCACTCCCCCAGCCTGGCCGGCGGATCGGTGGGGCTGGGGACGACGACGAGCAGGCGCGCGGGGCGGTCGGGCACGCGTCGAGGTTAGAGGCGGTCGGGGTCGAGCGGAGCAGGGACGCCAGGTCCTGCCCGGGTCACCGCACGCCCTCCGGCCACGGGATCCCGACGACGAGGTCGTCCACGCACACCGTGCCGGGCGCGGCTCCGGTCATCCCCAGCTCGACCGGCCCCTGCTGTCCGGTGACCACGAAGGTGGCGCGGCCGATGCCGGCGGGCAGCCGCAGCTCCTGCTCCTGCCCGCCGACGGCCAGGTGCAGGGTGGCCTCCTGACCGGTCAGGTACCCCACCTGCAGGGCCAGGGGTCCGGGGGCGCCGCCGGGGAGGTCGCCGACCTGCTGCGGGGTCCCCGCCGGCTGCCACCCGCACCCGGCGACGGGGCCCGCGCGCTCCAGCCACGGCTCGATGAGCACGACCGGCCGCAGGACCCCCTGCGCGTCGAACGTCCGGGCGTCGGTCCCGGGCTCGTCGAACCGCCGGCCCTGCCCGACCGCGCGCAGCAGGCCCGCGACGTCGGGGTACGTGGCCATGACGACGCTCCCCGGCAGCCGGGTGCTGATGACGGACGCGTCCGGGGCCTCGTCCATCGCCTGCAGGGCGGCTTCCACGTACTCGCGGGACTCCCGGTGCTGCAGCTCACCGGCGACGTACGAGCTGGACAGGAGGCCGCCGGTGACCAGGACGACGACCGCCGAGGCGGTGGCCGCGGCCGTGGCCGCGCGGGGGACCACGCGGGCGGCCCGTCGGCGGACCGGCGGACCGCTGAAGGCGGCGCACACCCCGATGGCGATGACGGGCAGTGCGTCGGTGACGTACCGCGGGTCCCGCGCCACGATGTCCAGGAAGTCGGCGCGGCCCAGCAGGAGCAGCGCGACGTCGATCGCGACGTAGCCCGTCGCGAGCAGCCAGCCCTGCAGCGCCCGCGTCCCGCGGAGCCACACGCTGGCGGCCACGAGAGCGGCGACCACGGCGGCGGCGAGGAACGCCGGGCCGTCGCCGACGTCCGGGAACACGGTGTTCTCGGCGCCCGTGCCGGTCCAGGGTCCGCCGAGGAGCCCGGGCAGCAGCATCCGGAAGACCGTCTCCTGCGTCCCGGCGAGCACGGTGTCCAGGTCGGGGTCCTGCGTCACCGGGGAGTCGACGGCCGCGGCGTAGAGCGGCAGGTACGCGGCGACCACGAGCACGTGCGGCAGGAGGGAGGTCCAGTGGGCGCGCAGCAGGTGCAGCCGCTCGGCGAGCGGTCGGCCGGCCCACTCCACCAGGACGACCACGGCCAGCAGGACGGGCAGGACGAGGACCGCCTTCTGCCAGAAGAACAGTCCCGTCGCCGTGCCGGCGACCGAGAGCGCCGCCCAGCGCCACGAGCCCGTGCGCAGCGCCCGGACGAGCGCCAGCAGGGCGGTGAGCATGGCGATCTGGAGGGGCATCGCCTGGAGCCCGGCCGCCCACCACGTCGCGGCGGGCAACCCGAGCGGGGTGAAGAGGTACCCGGCGAAGGGGACCAGCAGCCACGGGGACGACCCGAACAGCTGCCGCAGCACGGCCAGGAGCAGGCAGGAGGCGACGACCTGCAGGCTCAGCAGGCACAGCGCGGCAGGCAGGAAGGACAGGCCGGCGTCCCGGCCCAGCAGCCAGTAGACGAGGTTGGTCCCCATCTCCAGGTGGCCGTTGTGGTCCTTGACGACGAAGGCCCGCGAGAGCCCCAGCCGACCGGCCGCCTCCATGTGGATGAAGTCGTCCTGCCAGTAGTACGAGGGCAGCACGACGACCGCACGGACGACGGTCTGCAGGGCGACGAGCAGGACGCCGCAGAGCAGCACCGCGTCCGGCCGGCGCACCGGGCTCAGCGCTCCGCGCCCGACCGCCACCCGCACCCCTCCAGCATCGCCGGGCAGAGCGGGGCCCCGCACGCCGTGGCGCCTCGGGACCCGGCCGCGACCACGGTCAGAGGCCGGGCAGGTACCGCTTCAGCTCGAACGGCGTGACGTTCTGCCGGTAGGAGTTGAACTCCTCCCACTTGTTGCGCAGGAAGAACTGGAACACGTGCTCGCCGAGGGTCTCGGCGACCAGCTCGCTGCCCTGCATCGCGGTGAGCGCCTCGCCGAGGGACACCGGCAGGTCCTCGTACCCGGCCGCGCGCCGCTCGGTGTCGGTGAGCGACCAGACGTCGTCCTCGGCCTCGGGCGGCAGCTCGTAGCCCTTCTCGATGCCGCGCAGGCCGGCGGCGAGCAGGACGGCGAAGGTGAGGTACGGGTTGCAGGCGGAGTCCGGCGAGCGGACCTCCACGCGGGCCGACTGGGCCTTGCTCGGCTTGTAGCTCGGCAGGCGGACCAGCGCCGAGCGGTTGGCCCGGCCCCAGGTCGCCGCGGTGGGCGCCTCGGTGCCGGCCAGCAGCCGCCGGTAGGAGTTCACCGTCTGGTTGGTGATGGCGGTGACCTCGCGGGCGTGGGTGAGCAGGCCGGCGATGAACTGCTTGCCGGTCGTCGACAGCCGCATCGGGTCGCCCGGGTCGTGGAATGCGTTGCGGTCGCCCTCGAACAGCGACAGGTGGGTGTGCATCGCCGAGCCGGCCAGGTCGGTGAACGGC
Source organism: Blastococcus sp. CPCC 205250 (assembly GCF_019799925.1). Classification (GTDB taxonomy): domain Bacteria; phylum Actinomycetota; class Actinomycetes; order Mycobacteriales; family Geodermatophilaceae; genus Trujillonella. Next base: position 374,258 of record NZ_JABGCG010000003.1, read on the forward strand.
TTGGGCATGAAGGTGGCGTGCACGCCCTGCCCCAGCGCCACCTCCCGGACGACGTGGCGCAGCGTCATGATGTTGTCGGCCATCGAGAGGGCGTCGGCGTAGCGCAGGTCGATCTCCTGCTGGCCCGGCGCCACCTCGTGGTGGCTGAACTCGACGGAGATGCCCATCGCCTCGAGCGCGAAGACGGCCTCGCGGCGGAAGTCGTGCGCCACGTTGTGCGTGGACAGGTCGAAGTAGCCGCCGGCGTCGGCCGGCTTCGGCGGGCTGCCGTCGGTGGGGAGGTCCTCGAGGAGGAAGAACTCGATCTCGGGGTGGGTGTAGAAGGTGAACCCCATGTCGGCGGCCTTGCCCAGCGCCCGGCGCAGCACGTGGCGCGGGTCGGCCCACGACGGCGAGCCGTCGGGGAGGGTGATGTCGCAGAACATCCGCGCGGTGTCGCTCGGCTTGCCCGCGCGGGAGGGCATCACCTGGAAGGTGCCCGGGTCGGGCTTGGCGAGCATGTCGGACTCGTAGACGCGCGCGAAGCCCTCGATCGCCGAGCCGTCGAACCCGATGCCCTCGGCGAAGGCGGCCTCGATCTCCGCCGGGGCGACGGCGACGGCCTTGAGGTAGCCCGAGACGTCGGTGAACCACAGCCGCACGAAGCGGATGTCGCGTTCCTCGAGGGTGCGCAGGACGAACTCCTGCTGTCGGTCCATGCTCGCCATGATCCAGTCCGCTCGTTTCCGTGGTGTGTCGCTCCCCCACAGCGTGCCCGGTCCCGCGGCTGCGCACACGGGTGCCCGTCGCGGCGGCGTGTTGTCCCCGGTGACGTGGCACGGGACACATCGGCGGGGCCGGTCCCCCGTGGGCGGGCGGCACGGCGGAGGACCAGGATGGTCGCGTGGCTGAACAGGTGCAGCTCAGAGTGGCCCTCGCCCAGGTCGACACCCGGGTCGGCGACATCACCGGCAACGCCGCGCTGGTGGTCGACTGGACCGCGCGGGCGGCGCAGGCCGACGCCCACGTCGTCGTCTTCCCGGAGATGACGCTGACCGGCTACCCGCCCGAGGACCTCGTGCTGCGGGAGTCCTTCGCGCACGCCAGCGAGCGGGCGCTGGTCGAGCTGGCCACGGCGCTGGACGAGCAGGGCCTGGGCGGCACGGCCGTGGTGGTCGGCTACCTGGCCCACACCGAGGGCCGCGGCCCCGCCGCCGTCGACGAGCCGCCCACGGCCGACGAGGACCGCCCCGCCGACGCCAACCCCCGCCACGGCGCCCCGCGCAACGCCGCGGCCCTGCTGCACGGCGGCCGGGTCGTCGTCCGCTACTACAAGCGGCACCTGCCCAACTACGGCGTCTTCGACGAGGCGCGCTACTTCGTGCCGGGCACGGAGCTGCCGGTCGTGCGGCTGCACGGGGTGGACGTCGCCCTGACCGTCTGCGAGGACCTCTGGGTGGAGGGCGGCCCGTGCGGCGTGGCCGGCCAGGCCGGCGTCGACCTCGTCCTGTCCCCCAACGCCTCGCCCTACGAGCGGGCCAAGGACGACGCGCGGCTGCCGCTGGTGCGCCGGCGCGCGGCCGAGGCACGGGCGACGATCGTCTACTGCAACCAGGTCGGCGGGCAGGACGAGCTCGTCTTCGACGGCGACTCGATGGCCGTGGCGCCCGACGGCACGCTGCTGGCCCGCGCGCCGCAGTTCGTCGAGCACCTGCTCACCGTCGACCTCGCGTTCGACCCCGCCGCGGTGCCCGAGCGCCGCGAGGGCCGGATCGGGCCGATGACGGTCAGCCGGCACGTGGTGTCCGAGCAGCCGGTGGCGCCGTTCGAGGCGCAGCCGGGCGCCGTCGCCGAGCCTCTGGGCGACGCCGAGGAGGTGTGGCGGGCACTGGTCCTGGGCCTGCGCGACTTCATCGAGAAGAACGGCTTCCCGTCCGTGGTGCTGGGCCTCTCCGGCGGCATCGACTCGGCGCTGGTCGCGGCGCTGGCGGTCGACGCCCTGGGTGCCGACCGGGTGCACGGCGTGGGCCTGCCGTCCAAGTGGTCCAGCGAGCACTCGCTGGCCGACGCCGAGGACCTCGCCCGCCGCACCGGTCTGCACTACTCGGTCGTGCCGATCGCGCCGATGGTCGACGCCTACGAGTCCTCGGTGGAGCTCTCCGGCGTCGCCGCGGAGAACCTGCAGGCCCGGGTGCGCGGCACGCTGCTGATGGCGCTGTCCAACCAGCACGGGCACCTGCTGCTCACCACCGGCAACAAGAGCGAGGTCGCCGTCGGCTACTCGACGCTGTACGGCGACTCGGCCGGTGGCTTCGGGCCGATCAAGGACGTGCCCAAGACGCTCGTGTGGGAGCTGGCCCGCTGGCGCAACGCGTACGCCGCCGAGCGCGGGGAGACCGAGCCGATCCCGCGGAACTCGATCGAGAAGCCGCCGTCGGCGGAGCTCGCGCCCGGGCAGCAGGACTCGGACTCCCTGCCCTCCTACGAGGAGCTGGACGCGGTCGTCGCCGACTACGTCGACCGCGACCTCGGCATGGCCGACCTGCTGGAGCGCGGCCACGACCCCGAGGTGGTCGCGCGGGTGCTGCGCCTGGTGGACACGGCGGAGTTCAAGCGCCGGCAGTCCGCCCCGGGCACCAAGATCAGCCTCAAGGCGTTCGGCCGCGACCGTCGGCTGCCGGTCACCAACCGCTGGCGGGAGACCCTGCCGACCGTCCGCGAAGGAGCCAGGGCATGACCGAGTCGCCGCTGTACGGGGGCACCTCCACGGCACGGGTGCGCATCCACCACCTGCGGCAGGCCAAGGAGCGCGGCGAGAAGTGGGCGATGCTCACCGCCTACGACACCTACGCGGCGGCGGTCTTCGAGGAGGCCGGCATCCCCGTGATGCTGGTCGGCGACTCCGCCGGCAACGTCGTCATGGGCCTGACCAGCACGGTTCCGGTCACCGTCGACGACATCCTCTTCATGACCAGGGCCGTCACCCGCTCCACGAAGCGGGCGCTGATCGTCGCCGACATGCCGTTCGGCTCGTACGAGTCCGGCCCGCAGCAGGCGTTCGAGACCGCCGTCCGGCTGATGAAGGAGGGCGGCGCGCAGGCGGTCAAGCTCGAGGGCGGCGCACGGGTGGCGCCGCAGATCCAGCTGCTCAGCCAGGCCGGCATCCCGGTCATGGCCCACATCGGGTTCACGCCGCAGAGCGAGCACGCCCTGGGGGGCTTCCGGGTGCAGGGCCGCGGCGCCGGCGCCGAGCAGTTGCTGGCCGACGCCCACGCCGTCCAGGAGGCCGGCGCCTTCGCCGTCGTCATGGAGATGGTCCCGGCCGCGATCGCCGGTCAGGTGACGAAGGAGCTCTCCATCCCCACGATCGGCATCGGCGCCGGGCCGGACTGCGACGCGCAGGTGCTGGTCTGGCCGGACATGGCCGGCCTCACCGGGGGCCGGGTGCCGAAGTTCGTGAAGAAGTACGCCGAGCTGCGCGGTGAGCTGCTGCGTGCGGCGCGGGAGTACGCCGACGAGGTCCGCGGCGGCACCTTCCCCGGCCCCGAGCACTCCTTCGAGTAGTCCGCCGCCGCCGCCCTACCGCCCGCGGCCGCCGGGTGGTGGGCTCGGCCGGTGATGCGCGGCACCGACGAGGTCCGGATCCGCCCGTCGCTGCGCACGTACGGCCGGACCCTGCGGGCTCCGGTGCAGCTGCTCTCGCTGGTCCCGCTGGCCCTCGTCCTGGCGGTCCTGGTCGGCAGCGGGGACGGCGCGTTCGCGCTCGCCCTGCTGGGGGGCGCGGTGCTCGTCGGCGCGCTGCCCCTGGTGGTGTGGGTGCTGGTGGCGCGCGTGTGGACGACCGACCGTGCCGTCCACCGCCGCGGTCCGCTCGGCCGCACCCGGGTGGTCGCCCGCGCCGACGTCGCCTCGGTGCTCTGGCTGCCCGGCTACCACCGCTCCGGGCACCCGCGGACCGGCCTGCTGGTGCTGCTCGACGGCCGGCGGCGGCCGCTGCTGCGCCTCGAGGGCCTGTGGTGGGGCACCGAGGAGCTGGCGGCGCTGGCGCCCGCGGTCGGCGCTCCCGTCGCCGTCGTGGACAGCGACCTCACCCCCGGCCGGCTCGCGTGGCGGAACCCGTACGACCTGCCGGCGCGGCACCGCCATCCCGTGGTCCTCGAGCTCGCGGTCGCGCTGGCGGTCCTCGCCGTCTGCGTGGCCGCCCTGCTGCTCGCCGACGCCGTGGGCTGGCTCTAGCCGGCCTCGGTGCACGGCGGCGCTGCCCCCACCCTGCCGACGACGTCCCGACGTTGCGGCCCGGATCGCGCCGGCAGCGTCCGGAAGCCGCCCGCAGAGTCGGTCAGACCGGCCCGGGAGCCCGAGGCGTCAGACGTCGGTGATGCGGACGCCCGCGTGCACCTTGTACCGGCGGTTGACCGACACGAGGTTGATGGTCAGCGCCTCGACCTGGCGGGCGTTGCGGAGCCGGCCGGCGTAGACCCCGCGCATCCCCGGCAGCCGGCCGGCCAGCGCCTGCACCAGGTCGGTGGAGGGCCGGTCGTCGCCGACGACCATCACGTCGCCGTCCAGCGTGGGCCGGGAGAGGTCCTCCAGGAGGACGGCGGACAGGTGGTGGAACGCCCCGACCACGTGCGAGTCCGGCAGCAGCGCCGCGGCCTGCTGGGCGACGCTGCCCTCCGGGACGTCGAGCACGTAGGCGCCGAGCTCGTCGAAGCCCATCGGGACCACGCAGTTGACGACGACCTTGCCGGCGAGGGGCTCCGCCAGCTCGCGGATCGTGTCGGCGTGGCCGGCGTACGGCACCGCCACGATGACCAGGTCGGCGGCGCCCGACACGTCGGCGTTCCCGCCACCGGTCACCGACGCCTGCACCCCGCCGGCGGTCGAGGCCCGCTCGGCGACCTGGCCGGCGACCTCCGCCGCGCGCTCGGCGTCCCGGGAGCCGAGCAGGACCCGCTGCCCTGCGGCGGCCAGGCGCACGGCCAGGCCCCGGCCCTGTGGTCCGGTGCCCCCGAGCACTCCGACGACCAGATCCTCCACGGCGCGTCCGTCCGTCACGGTGCCTCCTCGCGACCCCGGACCGTCCGGTGGCCGCGACCGATCATGCCGGGGGCGCCGGGCACCGGCTCAGTCGCCCTCCCAGGCCCGGTCCTCCTGGCTCAGCTCCTGCTCCCGGTCGGCCACCGACTGCAGCGCGTGCTCGGCCTCCGCGCGGGTCGCGTACGGCCCCAGGCGGTGCCGCTCGGCGCACCCGTCCCGGTCCTCCACGGTGTTGTGCTTCAGGCAGTAGAACCACGGGCCCTCGGCCACGGTCACCTCCCGGTCAGGGCCCCGGACGGGGCCGTCCACTGCAACGGACGGTAGGACCTCAGCCCTTCCCGCGCCGGTCGTCGACGGGGCCCTCGCGGTGGCCGGTGTAGTCCCACAGGCTGACCAGCCCGATCCCCAGCCGCACCCGCAGGTCCTCGGTCAGCTGCACCGACTCGTCGAGCTGGGTCGCCTCCTCGGAGTCGGGCCCGTACCGCGCCGCCATCTCGGCACGGTGGGCGGCGGTGTCGCGCAGGACGTAGCGGTCGCCGCCGGCCGTCGTCACCACGACCACGGTGACGTCCTCGTCCAGCACGTACGGGTCGTGCTCACCCGGGTCGGTCTCCGCCAGGGGCGGCTCAGACATCGACCATGACCTGGTCGTGCCGGGCGTAGAACGCCGTCATCTCCTCCGGCGACGGCCGGCGGCCGCTGCGGCGCAGCTCGGCCATCTCGGCGAAGAACGCCTCGCGGGCGATGCCGGGGGTGAACAGGATGAGGAAGGTCGCCGGCTCGTCGGAGTCGTTGCGGAAGCCGTGCACGCCGCGCTCGTGCGCCAGGGCGAAGTCCCCCGGCCGGCACGGCTGCCACCGGTCCCCCGCGTAGAGGGTCAGCTCGCCGGAGACGACGTAGAAGGACTCCGAGAACGTCTGGTGGAAGTGCGGCTCCGCGCCGCGCGAGTGCGGCGCGAGGCGGTACTCCACCAGGCCGAAGCGGCCGGCGGTCACCGCACCCGGGGCGACCATGCGCAGGGCCGAGGTGCCGGCGTCGGTCAGCGGGTGGTCGGCCAGGGTGCGGACGTCGACGAGGCCGGGGTCGGGGTGGCTCACGAGTCCACCCTGGCCTCCTCCGGGCGGTCTGCCCACCCCGTCGGGCGACCCTGGGGCGCCACCGCCGCTCGCGGCCCCGGTGGTGCGGCATCCTGCTGCGGTGAGACGTCGACGGGGGCACGGGGACGCGGGGCCTGCGGCCCCACCACGGACGGGCGACGGGGACAACCGCGTGGCGGCACTGACCGTCGCGGTCCTGCTGGTCTCCGGCGCGGCGATGGGCTCGGTCAACCTCCTCGTCGACGGCGTCATCCGTCCCGGCGCCTCGCGGTGGGTCTACGCCGCGACCATGGCACTGCTTGTGGCGATCGCGATCCCGCTGGCGGTGCGCCGGCGGATCGGCCGCTGGACGACGCTGGCGCTGGTCCTCACCGGCGACCTCGTCTACCTCGTCGTCGCCCTGTCCATCGCCGACCCGGTGCTCTACGCGACGCCGCTGATGATGCTGTTCGCGGCGTTCGTGGCGGCCTGGTTCCTCGACGGCTGGATGCTCGGCCTGCACCTGGTCGTCACCCCGGTGGTCGTCGGGGCCGCGCTGTGGGGCAGCTACGACAACACGTCCGGGCTGCTCGTGCAGGTGTGCGTCAACGCCGGCGTGCTCGACCTGGCCTCGGCGGGCGTGTTCGTGCTCCGCCGGCGCATCGAGCGGCTCCTGGCCTCGACCCAGCAGCTGTCGCTGCGCGACCCGCTGACCGGCCTGGGCAACCGGCGTCACCTGGAGGAGCAGGCCGACCGGGTGTGGCGCCAGGCCCGCCGCGACGGGGCGCGGGTGGTGGCGATGGTGCTCGACCTGGACCACTTCAAGCAGCTCAACGACGCCCACGGGCACGCCGCCGGCGACGCCGTCCTGTGCACCGTCGCGGACGCGCTGGCCGCCACGGTGCGGCCCACCGACGTGCTGGCCCGCCTCGGCGGCGAGGAGCTCGCGGTCCTCGGCATGGTCGGCGACCCGGTCGAGGCCAACCGGCTGGCCGAGCGGCTGCGGCGGGCGGTCGCCGCGGCCCGGACCGACGCCGGGCACGTGGTCACCGCCTCGATCGGCATCGCCCTGGTGCGCCCGGCCGAGGGCGAGGAACCACGCGACGGGCTGTGGCGGCTGCTCGACGGCGCGGACGCGGCGATGTACGAGGCCAAGCAGGCCGGCCGTGACCGGGTCGCGGCCGTGCTGACCGCGCGGCCGCGCAGCGCCCCGGTTCCCGACGCGGGCGACGGGGAGGCCTCCGAGGTCGCCTGACGGCGACCCGGGGAGCCACCCGGCGAAAGGCGGACCCCGCGGTTCTCTGCTTCCCTGTCTGCGTGGTCCGCCTCCCCTGGCCCGACGGCGTGCTCGCCGCCGACCCGACGCGCACGGTGCCCCTGCCGCTGCGCGAGCAGGCCGACGTCCGCGACCGCTGGCTGACCCAGCGCCTTCTGGACGTGCTGCCGGGCCTCATGGACGACGCGGGCATCGACCTGTGGCTGGTGGTCGGGCGGGAGAACGCCGAGGACCCGGTCCTGCGCACGCTGCTGCCCGCGACCTGGCTGACGGCCCGCCGGCGCACCATCCTCGTGCTGCACCGCAGCGACGACGGGGTCACCCCGGTGGCGGTCTCCCGCTACCCGGTGGGGCAGTTCCTGCCCGCCTGGGCCGACGACGAGGTGCCCGGGGAGCCCTACGAGCGCTCGCAGTGGGCGGCGGTGCGCCGCTTCGTCGAGCAGGCGGCGCCGCGGGCCATCGGGATCGACGTCTCGACCTCCGTCGGGGCGGCCGACGGGCTCTCCCACGCCGACCACGGGCTGCTCGTCGAGGCGCTGGGGCCGTGGGCCGACCGCCTGGTGCCGGCCGAGCCGCTCGCCGTCCGCTGGCTGGAGACCCGGCTGCCCGAGGAGGTCGAGGCGCTGCGGGTGCTCAACGCCCGGCTGCAGGAGGTGGTCGCCGAGGCGTTCTCCCCCGCCGTCCTGGAGGTGGGCCGGACCACCGCCGCGGACCTGGCCTGGGAGCTGCGCCAGCGGCTGGGCGACCTCGGCCTGGACCCCTGGTTCCACCCGGTCGTGGACCTGCAGCGGGCCGGGGTGCCGCCCCTCGCCGAGCGGGGGACGCTGCTGCCGGCGGTCCCCTACGACGAGCCGGTGCTGCCCGGGGACCTGGTGCACTGCGACGTCGGTGCCGTGACCCTCGGCCTGCACGCCGACCTGCAGCGCACGGCCTACGTGCTCCGGCCCGGGGAGACGGCGGCCCCCGCCGGGCTGGCCCGGGCCTTCACCCAGGGCACACGGCTGCAGGACCTCACCACCGCGCACCTGGTGCCCGGGCGCACCGGCGACGAGGTGCTGGCCGCCACCCGCGAGGCCGCGGCGGTCGAGGGCGTCGACGGCGAGGTGTACTCCCACCCCATCGGCGTGCACGGGCACGCCGCGGGTCCGGCCATCGGACTGTGGGACGAGCAGGACGGCGTCCCCGGCGCCGGTGGCCACCGCGTGTACGTGGACACCGCCTTCGCCCTGGAGCTGTGCGTCCGCCTGCCGGTGCCCGAGTGGGGCGGCCAGTGCGTGCGCATGGGGCTGGAGGAGGGCGTCGTCCTCACCGCCTCGGGCGTGGCGTACCTCGGGGACCGGCAGCGGGAGCTGCTGCTGCTCCCCGGCGGGTGAGCCGGCCCTACTTCTTCGCGGCCTTCTTCCGCGCCTTCGCCGTCTCCTTGTCGTTCGCCTTCTGGATGGCGTCGACGAGCTCCTTCTTCTTCATCGTCGTGCGGCCGGAGACGCCGAGCTCCTTCGCGACCGACAGCAGGTGCTTCTTGGTCGCGTTGGCGTCCACCCCGCCCTTGGTCTCCCGGCGCGTACCGCGGCCACCGGCGGCCTGCGCGTCGGAGGGGCCCTTCCGGCCGCCCTCCTTGGGCGCCCAGTGGTCGCCCACCTTCTCGTGCGTGTGCTTGACCGCCGCCCACGCCGTCCGGTTGGCCCGCTCCTCGTCGTCGTCGGAGTCCATCGCCGCGTCGTAGGCCTTGGTGAACGTCCGCTGCGCCTTGGCGTCCGACCGCTGCAGGGTGCTGGGGATCTCGCTCTGCTTCGCGGTCCCCTTCTTCGTCGTCTTCGGCATGGGGTGTCCCTACCCCCGCGCGCCGAGCGGGATCACATGTCACCCAGGAAGGGGACCAGCGCCGCCACCAGCTCCTCCGGCGCCTCCTCGGCGACGTGGTGCCCGCTGTCGACCGGTCCCCCGCCGCGCAGGTCGGTCGTCCAGCCGGCCCAGATGGCGCGGGGGTCGCCGTGCAGCTCCTCGAGGTCGTCGCGCGCCGACCACAGGACCAGCGTCGGGCAGGTCACCCGGCGCCCGGCGGCCCGGTCGGCCTCCTCGTGGGCCCGGTCGACGGTGAGGCCGGCGCGGTAGTCCTCGAGCATCGCCCGGACGGTGTCGGGGTCCCGGACGGCCGCGAGGAAGTCGGCGTGGTTGTCCGCGCCCATCGCCTCGACCCGGCCGGGCGCCCAGGCGCCGTACCAGGCGTCGGGGTCCGCGCCGATGGCCCGCTCGGGCTTGTCGGGCTGGGCGAAGAAGAACCAGTGCCACCAGGCGGCGGCGAAGCGCGCATCGGCACGGTCGAGGTGCTCGACGATCGGGATGCAGTCGACGACGGCGAGGGAGCCGACCGCCGCGGGGTGGTCCAGTGCCAGCCGCAGGGCGACGTAGCTGCCCCGGTCGTGCCCGACGACGGCGAACCGGTCGTGGCCCAGCAGCCGCATGAGCGCCACGACGTCGCCGGCCACCGCCCGCTTGGACTGCTGCGCGTGGTCGGGCCGGGGCGGCGGCGCGGTGGACCGGCCGTAGCCGCGCAGGTCGGGGCACACGACGGTGTGCCCGGCCGCGACCAGCCGCGGCGCCACCCTGTGCCAGGTCGTGTGCGTGCGCGGGTGCCCGTGCAGCAGCACGACCGGGGGGCCGCCGCCGCCGACCCGCACCCGCAGGGTGACGTCGTCGGCGACGGCGAGCCGCCGCTCCTCGAACCCGGCGAAGAACGTCACGCGGCGGCCTGGAAGCCGCCCCAGTAGGCGCGCTCGGCGTCGGTCAGGGGCCGGCTGGTGTCGGTGGCGAAGTCGAAGAGCACCAGGACGGCGTCCGCGCGCAGGGCCACCTCGCCGTCCTGCTCGAGCTCCTGGCGCACCGTCAGCGACTTCGTGCCGATCCGGAGCACCCGGCTGCGCACGCACAGCCGCTCCCCCAGCCGGTAGCGCAGCTGCCGCAGGTAGTCGACCTCGAGCCGGGCCAGGATGATGTCGGGCTCGCGGCCCTCCGCCGACCCCGGGCTGCCCGCCGCCATGGCCAGCCGGGCGTCCTCCAGCGGCCCGAGCGCGCGGGCGTGGTTGACGTGGCCGTAGGCGTCGGCGTCCCCCCAGCGGAGCTGGACCTCGTGCTCGTGCGGAGCCCTCCCCGACACGGCGCTCAGGGCATGTCCGCGGTGTCCGAGGACTGGCGGTGCCCACCCTGCGCGTCGTCGGGGTCGGCGTGGACCGTCCGCTCCTCGGACTCGGCCAGGATCACCTCGGCCGCCACCTCGGCCATGCCCGGGTCGCCGTCCGCGGCGCCGGCCGACCGCTCCTCCGGGAGCAGGTGCGACCGGGTGCGGATGTTCTCCTCGGTGACGTTCGCCAGCGCCTCGGGGCTGGGCTCCTTCTGCGTGACCACGACGGCTCCTCAGAAACGCTGCTGCTCGGTGCCCAGGCCCAGCGCCTCGGCGACCTCCTGGACGTTGGTGAACGTCTGCCCGGCGGGCAGCCGCCGCAGGTCGCCGAGCACGCGGTCGGCGGCGTCGCCCTCCTGCGCCTTGGCGATGAGCGTGTCGCGGTCGGCGGGCCACACCTCCTTGCCGAGGACCTCGGCGATGGCGGCGCGGCGCTCGATGCTCGCCTGGTCGGTGCCGGGCGACGTGGCGGACTGGTGCGGATCGGTCACGGTGTTCTCCTCGTTCGGGACGTGCAGGTCAGGAGGCCGACGGCGTGGAGTCGTCGGTGTAGCGGAGGATCGCGGCCACCGGGACGTCGTCCGGCATGGCCGCGCGCGGGACGACGACGACGGCGGCTGCGGAGGCCACGGCGGCGGCGACCAGGGCGCGGTCGGCCGCGACGGCGGTCCCGGAGGTGCCGAGAGCGTCCATGTCGCCCTGCCGCACGCCGAGGACGGTCGGGGTGTCGCCCACGAGCAGCTGCTCGTCGTCGGGCCGATCGGCGAGGACGAGGGTCTCCACCTGGCCCTTGCGCATCGCCTCGACGACCGCCGCCGTCCCGGTGACGGCCAGGCCGTGGGCGCCGGCGGACGCGATCTTCTCGACGGTCTCGGCCTCCTCGTGCGCCTCGTGCTCGGCGACGAGTTCGGTGGCGCGGCGCTCGACGGGCTCGCGGTCGGCGCCGGCGGCGCGGCCTCCCTCGTCCATGGTCACGACGACGTCGGCCCAGGAGGCATCGGCCTTGTCGGTGAGGATCTGACGGGCGCGGACGTCGCCGGCGACCAGGACGAACCGCGGCCGGGCCTGCTGGGCCAGCGCGGTGATCTCGTCGGCGACCCGACCGGCGTTCTCCTCCCACCGGTTCTCGGCCGTGTGCATGTAGGTGTTGTGCGCCCAGCCGCCGACCTTGACCTTGCGCATGTGGAACGTGTCGCCGTCGACCGCCCGCTCCTCGTCGGGACGTCCGGTCACCCCGGCGACGGTCAGGTCGGCGCCCACGCGGTCGGCGACGACGACGACGTGCGGGACGCGCGCGGCTCGCTGGCGCAGGATCGGCAGGAGGTGCGGCTGGGGGGACCACTCGACCACGGGGTCGCGCGGAGCGTCGGCGAGGACCTCGTCGAGGACGACCGAGCCGTCGGCCGCCACGACCACGGCGCGCCCGCGCACCGTGCCCGCCTGCCCGCCGTCGTTCCCCTCGATCAGCCGGTCCCGCGCCGCCTCGACGACCTCCTGGGGGGCGCCCTGCCGCTCGAGGTCCTCGACCACGGCGCGGACCTTGAGCACGAGTTCGGCGTCGGCGGTCTCGGTCGTGTGGGTGACGTCGGCGCACACCGTGGCGAAGGGGCCGCTCGCGGCGAGCACCGGCTGCAGGAAGGACACGTCCATGTCGGTGGGGCAACTCCTCGGTCGGACCGGGCCGCGCGGTCCTCGGCGGCGTGACGTGATCAGCCGCCTACCCACCGACCCCGCCCTCACACCCGGTGTCGTCCCGCGGGGGCCGGGGTAGGCGCCTGCCATGACCCAGCACGACGAGCTGCCGATCCCGGACTACGACCACCTCCAGACGGGGGCCCTGGTCTCCCGCATCCGCACCCTGGACGCCACGGGTCTCGAGACGCTGCTGGCCTACGAGCGCGCGCACGCCAACCGCATCCAGGTGGTGACCGCGATGCAGCACCGGCTCACCTCGGTGAAGGCCGGCGCCCAGCCCTCCGGGGGCGACCCGGCCGCCCCCGCGGCCGACGACCCGGTCGCGGGCGCCGGCGGCTCCAAGGCGGCCGAGGCGACCAGCGGCCCGCCGGTCAACCCGCCGTCCCACGGCGACCCGACCAACCCCTCCCAGCCGCGCTAGCCCCCTCGACGAGGACCGCACACCCCGTCGCCACCGGCCCCCGGTGGCGACGGGTGAGCACGGCTAGAAGTTGGCCATCATGTCGACGGCGGTCGGGCCCAGCAGCACGATGAACAGCGTCGGCAGGATGCACAGGATCAGCGGGAAGATCACCTTCACGGGGATCTGCATCGCCTTCTCCTCCGCGCGCTGGCGCCGCTTGAGCCGCATCTCCTGGGCCTGGGTGCGCAGCACGTCGGCGATCGAGACGCCGTAGGCGTCGGCCTGCACGATGGCGCGGATGAAGCGCCGCAGGTCGTCGACGCCGGTCCGCTCGGCCAGCGCGAGGTAGGCGTCGCGCCGCGGCTGGCCCACCCCGATGTCCTGCAGGGTGCGCACGAGCTCCTCGGCGAGCGGGCCGCGGCCGTTGCGGCCCGCCCTCGCGAGCGCCGACTCGAAGCCCAGGCCGGCCTCCACCGCGATGGTCATCTGGTCCAGGGTGTCGGCCAGCTCCCGGGCGATCTCCTGCCGGCGCTCCTGGGCGCGGCTGACCAGCAGCAGCTCCGGCACGAAGTAGGCCACGACCGTCGCGGTGGCCATCACCAGGGCGAGGAAGACCGTCGGCCGGGACGTGAGGACGACGAGGCCGAGCGCCCCGGCGATCGCGGCCAGGACGAGCTTGGCCGCGACCACCCGCCCGACGGGCCACTCCGCCGGGCGGCCCGCTCCGCCGAGGAGCCGGTCGATGCGGGTGAGGGTCCCGCGCGGGGTGAGCGCGCGGACCAGCCGCACGCGCAGCGGCGGCCGCGCCCGGGCGGCGGAGCCGGCGGCCGTGCCGGCCTCCAGGCCACGGGTCAGGTTGGCGCGCGCGGTGGCCGGCCCCGCGGCGGGACGGGCGAGCAGCGCCCAGCCGAGCAGGGGCAGGGCGAGGGCGACCGCGGCGGCGGCCGCGAGGACGACGGGGGGCAGCGTGTCCATCAGAACCGGATGCTCACGGTCTTCTTGAGCCAGATCGCGCCCACGGTGAGCAGGGCCGCGATCACCGCCAGCATGAGGTAGCCGGCGGTGGACTCGGTGAAGCGGGCCAGGTAGTCGGGGTTGGTCAGGCCGATGAAGCCGCCCACGCCGAAGGGCAGCAGCATGAGCACGATCGCCGACAGCTTCCCCTCGGCCGACAGCGCCTTGACCTGGCGACGCAGGGCGTTGCGCTCGCGGATGGTGTGCCCGACGACGTCCAGCACCTCGGCCAGGTTGCCGCCGACCTCCCGGTGGATGGCGATGGCCTGCGCGACCCAGCGGAAGTCGTCGCTGTCCACACGGGCGGCCACCTCGTCGAGGGCCTCCCCCAGGTCCCGGCCGACCCTGGTCTCCCCGACGATGCGGGCGAACTCCTCCGACGTCGGCGACGCGGCCTCGACGGCGACGGAGTCGACGGCGCGCAGCAGGCTGTGCCCGGCGCGCAGGCTGCTGGCCATCAGCTGCAGGGAGTCGTCCAGCTGGTCGGCGAAGGCGGCCTGCCGCCGTCGCGTCCGCAGCGACACGAACAGCTTCGTGACCAGCGGGGCGGCGACGGCGAGGACGACGGCCAGGAGCGGCCCGCCGGCGACCGCGCCGAGCACCCCCAGCAGCAGGGCGCCGATACCGGTGAGCAGCACGACGTCGGGCAGGCTCGTGGCCAGGCCGGCGCGCTCGAGGGCCAGCGCGCCGGCGGCCATCCGGCCGCGGCGGACCAGCGCCCGCTGCACCGCGGCGCCCGCGGCGACCCCGGCGCCGGCGAGCGCGGAGGCCGGCGGGGCCACCGTCGGGTCCAGCCGGGACAGCGGCACCCGCGCCGGCCCGGACGGGACGACGGCGAGCGCCAGCAGCACCACGGCCCCGCCCACCGCGGCGAGCCCGGTGACGAGCAGGACAGGGCTCACGCCGACCACCCGCGGGTGCGCGCGGGCTCGGGGACGCCGAACACCCGCGGGGACAGGGTGATGCCGAGCTCGGCGAAGCGGTCGGAGAACCGCGGGCGGACCCCGGTGGGCACCGGCCGGCCGAGGAACCGGCCGGAGGCGTCGACCCCGGCGGCGTAGTCGAAGAGGAAGGCGTCCTGCAGGGTGACCGTCTCCCCCTCCATGCCCTGGACCTCGGTGACGTGGGTGACCCGGCGGGTGCCGTCGCGCAGGCGGGTCAGCTGGACGACGACGTCGACGGCGGAGGCGATCTGCTCGCGGATGGCCCGCAGCGGCAGGTCCATGCCGGCCATGAGCACGAGGGTCTCCAGCCGGGCGATGGCGTCGCGCGGGGAGTTGGCGTGCACGGTGGACAGCGAGCCGTCGTGGCCGGTGTTCATCGCCTGGAGCATGTCGAGGCTCTCGCCGCCGCGGCACTCACCGACCACGATGCGGTCGGGGCGCATCCGCAGCGAGTTGCGCACCAGGTCGCGGATGGTGACCGCGCCGCGGCCCTCGATGTTGGGCGGGCGGGACTCCAGCCGGACGACGTGCTCCTGCTGCAGCTGCAGCTCCACGGCGTCCTCGATCGTGACGATGCGCTCGTCCTCGGGGATGAACGAGGACAGCACGTTGAGCAGCGTCGTCTTCCCGGTGCCGGTGCCGCCGGAGACGATCACGTTGAGCCGGGCCTCGACGCAGGCGCGCAGCAGCTCGGCCATCTCCGGGGAGAGCGTGCCGAAGCCGATGAGGTCCTCGACGGTGAACGGGTCCCGGGCGAACTTGCGGATCGTCAGGGTCGAGCCGCTGAAGGCCAGCGGCGGGATGATCGCGTTGACGCGGGAGCCGTCGGCCAGGCGGGCGTCGACCAGCGGCGAGGACTCGTCGATCCGCCGTCCCACCCGCGAGACGATGCGGTCGATCACCCGGCGCAGGTGCTCCTCGGAGGTGAACCGCGAGCCGGTGCGGACCAGCTTGCCGCTCTGCTCCACGTAGATCGACTCCGGGCCGTTGACCATGATCTCGCTGACCGTGTCGTCGTCGAGCAGGCGCTGCAGCGGGCCGTAGCCCAGCACGTCGTCGGCGAGCTCCGCGGTCAGCCGGGTGCGCTCCTCGGCCGAGAGGGGGACCTTCTCCTCCTCGACCACCTCGTCGAGCTCGCCGAGGACGAGCGCGCGCAGCTGGTCGGCACCCAGGTTCGGGTCGTTGATCCGGCTGCCCATGCGCTCGAACAGCGCCTTGGCCACGCGGTCCTTGAGGCGCGCGAGGGCGTCGGTGGGCGGCGGCGGGACGGGTGTCAGCGGGCGCGGCACCGGACGCGGCGCGGGGACCGCGGCGGGCTCGGCCTCGGGCGTGGCGTGCCGGCCGCGGGAGGCTGCGGAGAGCCGGTCGGCGAGGTTCACGACGCCGCCCGGTGCTTGGCCCGGTACCGGCCGGGGCGGACCAGCGGGGTGGCGGCGAAGCGGGACACCAGCCGGCGCAGCTCCTTGGTCATCGGGTCGCGCAGGCCGCTCTGCAGCAGCGGCACGCCCTGGTTGGTGGAGACGGGGACGGCCGCCGAGCGCGGCAGCACGACGTCGACGCCGGTGCCGATGGCGGTCTCCACGTCGCGGACCGACAGCCCGCTCTTCGGGTCGGCGAAGTTCATGACCACGTGCCGGCCGGCGGGGATCATGCACAGCTCGCGCAGGACGTCGAGCTCCTTGCGCAGGCCCCGGACCCCGGGGACGTCCATCGAGCTGAGCATCACGACGTCGGTGGCGCGGTCCAGCGCGGCGAGGGTCTGCTCGGACAGCCCCGGGGCGGTGTCGACGACGACGTAGCGGAACTCCCGGGCGAGCGCGGCGAGCAGGCGGGTGACGTCCTCGGCGGTCACCCGGTCGCCGGCCGCCGGGGACTCGGCGCCGCAGACGGCGTAGAGACCGGACGGGTGCTGGGTGAGGAAGGTCTTGAGGACCATCGTGTCCTGGCTCGCCGGCCCGTGGACCGCGTCGGGCAGCGTGTACTCGGGGACGAGTCCCAGGGCGTAGGCGACGTCGCCGAACTGGACGTCGAGGTCGACCAGCACGGTGGACTGCGGCGCGGCGGCCGTGAGCCCGACGGCGAGGTTCGTGGCCACGGTGGTCTTGCCGACGCCGCCCTTGGGCGACGCCACGGTGATCACCCGGCCGGTGTAGCGCGCGGTCTCCTCCACCGGCCGCAGCACGCGGCGCCGGCCGGTGGCGGCGAGGCCGGCCCGGTCGATCGCGGCCCGCAGCTCGGCGGGGTCGGCGGCCGGCGAGACGAGGTCGCGGATGCCGGCCCGCATCGCCGCCTGCCACAGGTCGGGCCCGGGGTCGGCGACCAGCACGACGCTGATGCCGGGGCACTGCACGTCCAGCCGCGCCGCCAGGCCGAGGACCTCGGCGGCCGCCGCCTCCGGGCCGATCACCAGCACCTCGGGCAGCTCCCCGTCGACCAGCTGCTCGAACAGCCGGGTCGGGTCGCCGGGGAGCCGGCCGGAGGGCAGCTCGTGCACGTCGCCGTCGGCCGCGGCGCGCACCCGCGCGGCCAGGTCCGGGCCCGCCGCGGCGAGCACCACCCGGCTCATCGGGGCTGCCCGTAGACGTTGCCCTGGGTCGTCACCTGCGTGCCGCTGGTGTCGGCGCCCTCGGGCTCCAGCGACAGCCACAGGGTGCCGTGCTCGGCGCCGAAGACCAGCTGTTCGGCGTCCCGGGCCACGACCGCGAGGGTGACCATGAGCGCGGTCGTCGGGGCGCTCCCCGCCGACGCGGTCTCCACGTCGTCGTCCTCCCCGGTCGTCGTCGCGCCCTGCACCCGGGTGACCAGCACCTGGTGCTGGACGGCGTGGGTGGTCGACGTGCCGTCCTCGAAGACCAGCGAGAGGTAGACGCCCACGGTGTCCCCGGCGGCGAGCCGGCCGCCGACGACCCGCTGCGGCTCGAGCAGCACGCTGATCTCCTGCATGCCCTCGGGGACGGCCACGGTGCCCGGCGTGGTGATCGCCGCCGGGTCGGCGAACCGGGCGGCGAGCAGCTGCTCCCCCGGCTCGAGGTCGACGGTGGCGACCTGCCCGGCCAGCGCGCCGAGGTCGCTGACCCGCCCCTCGACGGCGGACTTCGCCGGCACCAGTTCGGTGTCGACGAGGTCGGCGAGGTCCTCCCCCGACGTCCCGGCCGGGATCGGCTCGGCGACGACGAGGACTTCGACGGACCTCATGCCCTCGAGGGCACGTTCGTCGGCCGCGCGCACGTAGGCGATGAGCACCACCGTGCCGACGGCGGCGAGCAGGAGGGCGGCCAGCACGGCCAGCAGTCGTCTCACGGGGGCACCTATCGGATCAGGCGGAGGATCTCCGCGCCCAGGTCGGGCGCGGTCGGGGAGGTCGTGAACGCGTCGGACAGCTCCACCCAGCGGGTGAAGTAGCCGGCGATGCAGCGGTCGTTGCCCGTGCAGGGCCGTCGCGAGGTGTCGAACTGGCCGCCGAGGGCGTAGCCGGTGATGTGGAAGGCCGCGTAGCCGTAGACGTGGTACCAGGCGTTGCTGCCCTGGCCGCCGAACTCGTCGAAGATCGGCAGCAGCACGGTGCGCCCGACCAGCGCCGAGAAGTCGCTCGGCGAGCAGCTCGACGGCGGGGAGTTGCCGGTCGAGGAGTACGACCGGCCGCCGACCGCGCCGGTGGCCCGGCAGCCGCCCGGGTCGGTGACCAGGTAGCCGAAGCCACCCGGGACGATGTTGCGCGAGGGCCCGGTGCAGTCGACGGTGCCCGAGGTCTTGGTGAGCCGGATCGTGCGCACCGTCGTCCCCGACGGCAGGCCGCCGCCGGTCTGCTGGGAGAACTCGCACCAGGAGAAGGCCAGCGGCAGCATCGCCGTGCCGGCGCTGGGCGCGCCCCAGGTCACCGTGGCCGTGGCCGTGACCTGCGTGGCGTCGATCCCGATGACCGGCGCGAACCAGTGCTCGGTGGGGTGGCTGCCGGTGACGGTGACGCTCGTCGGGTTGCTCGACAGCACCGGCGGGGCGGCGGTCGCCTCGCCGGCGTTGGCGGCGACCAGCGCGTTCGCGGTGGCCTGCATGTTCCCGCAGGCGCCGCGCGCGCAGTCCTGGGCGACGGCGAGGGCGGCGGCGTCGGCGGCGACCTGGAGCCGGGCGCGCTCGGCGTAGACGGCGCCGATGTCGACGGCGAGGGCGGTGAAGCCCAGCAGCGGCACGAGCAGCAGCGAGACGACCACCGCCGCGGCGCCGCGCTCGTCGCGGGCGCGAACCCGCATGCCCAGCCGCGCGCTCAGCCGCCGCATCGCATGACCCCCGTGCCGGAGAGGTCGAACGTGGCGCCGAACAGACCGGTCATGAGGGGCAGGTCGTAGTCGATGGTGAGCCGGACCGTCGTCGTCCCGGCGCCGGGAGGGCAGGTGGCCGGGGTGATGGTGATCTGGGCGTTGGTGATCGCCGGGTCCAGCGAGGAGGCGGCCGAGCGGACGGCGGCGCGGGCGGCGGCCGGGTTGTTCTGCAGCGCCATGACGCGCACGCCCTCGCGGGCGGCGGCCGACAGGGTGCCCGAGACCTGGAAGCCCCGGCCGAACTCGACGATGCCGAGCACGAGGAGCACGAGCAGCGGCAGGACCAGCGCGAACTCGACCGCGCTGGCACCGCGCTCCCCGCGGAGTCGTCCGCTCACCGTTGCTCCCTCCCTGGTCGTGGTGCGGTCGTCGCCGGCGCGGCGGCCCGGGGGACGGGCCGCCGCGCCGGCGACGGGGGTCGAGAAGCGGTCAGTCGCCGCCGGGCAGGCCGTCGACGACGTCCTGGAACAGGCCCTGCAGCTGACCGCCCAGGGCGGTGACGACGAGGATGATCGCCAGCGCGATGAGGCCGACCATGAGGCCGTACTCGACGGCGGTGGCGCCCTCCTCCTCCTTGCGCAGACGCTCGGTGGCGAGGGTGTAGAGGGTGACGATGGCGGCGAAGGGGTTCGACACGGGGTGCTCCCTGGGTGTGCGCCGGCCAGGACGGGCCGGGGGTGGCCCGCCGTCGCGGCTGTGGGGAGCGCAACGGGCGTCGGGATGCGGCCCTTGAGCCTTTTCCACTCCGTCGACGGACGCCGTCACCCGCTCGCCTGCACCACCGAGGCTCCCGTCACCGGGCGTGACCACCCGACCGTGTGGGACCGGAACCGGCCGGGTCCGCTCAGCCGGCGGGTGCGGCGACCGCGACGGCCAGGGCGGCGCCCAGCAGCATCGCCGGGCCGAACGGCAGGGAGCTGCGGAGGGTCACCCGGCGGGCGGCCAGCAGCGCCAGGGCCGCGACGGCCTGGACGAGGAAGGCGGCGAGGGCGCCGAGGAGGACGGCGGGCCAGCCGAGCCAGCCCAGCGGGAGACCGATCAGGGCGGCCAGCTTGACGTCGCCCATGCCCAGCTGACCGGGGGCCACCAGGGCCAGCACGAGAAAGCCCGCGAACAGGGCGGCGGCGCCGAGCAGCGCGCGGAGGAGGTCCGGCCAGGCGCCGTCCGCGGCCGCCGCGAGGGCGAGCAGGGCCGCGACGAGCGCGATGGAGGGCAGGACCACCCGGTCGGGCAGCAGGCGGTGCCGCAGGTCGACCACCGCCAGGAGCACCCCGGCGACGGCGAGGACGAGGAAGGCCGGCAGGTCCCAGCCCGGCCGCAGCGCCGCGAGGGCGCACAGGGCGGCGGTGCCCACCTCGACCACCGGCGGGCGGTGGGCGGGCCGTCCCGGGCCGAGGACCGCCGACACCGACGCCGGGCGCGGCCAGGGGAAGCGGCCGGCGGCCCGGTTGACGAGGACGCCGGCCAGCAGGCCGGCCAGTGCGGCGACCGCCACCACGAGCGCGGTCATCCGCGCGGGACGTCCGGAGCGCGCACGCTGGGCACCCTGGCACACCGCGTCTGCGGCGCCGCGCCGACGCGCGGTGACCGGGGGCGCCCCGTGGTCGCCCCCGGTCCGGCCGGGTGCCGTGTCCGCTAGGCGGCGCGCGTCTCCTGCAGGGAGGCGAAGACGATGACGTTGTCCTCGTAGCTCCGGGCCGAGCTGTCGAAGTCACCGCCGCAGGTGATCAGGCGCAGCTGCGGGTCGGTGGTGTTGCCGTAGACCTCGATGGTCGGGAACTCGTCCTTGGGGTGCACCTCGACGCGGTCGACCGCGAAGACCGCCACGGTGCCGTCGGCACGGGCGACCTCGATCCGGTCACCGGGCGACAGCGCGCCGAGGTCGAAGAAGACCCCCGGGCCGTACTCGGCGGAGTCGACGTGGCCGAGGATCACGGCGGGCCCGACCGCGCCGGGCTCGGGTCCGGGCTCGTACCAGCCGGCCTTGTCGTCCCGCTCGAGCGGCGGCACCTCTACGGTGCCGTCGGCGTTGAGGCCCAGGTCCATCAGGTCACTGGTGACGCCGATGGCCGGCACCGAGACCGACACCGGTGCGGCGACGGCCTCGGCCGCCGGCGCGGGCGTGTCGCTCGGGGACGGCGGCGGCCCGGGGTCGGCCTCGGCCGAGGGCGCCGCCGGCGAGGTGGTGCCCGCCGCGGCCGGCGAGGGCTGCGGCGGGGACTCCTGCCCGGTGAACACCACGACGAGGGCGACGATCCCCACGACCGCCAGGGCGAGGGCGGCCAGGAGCCAGGTACGGGCAGGGCGGCGCTGGGTCACGGGGTCCTCCGGGTCGTGGGGAGCCGGCCGGGCCGTGCCGCGCGGGAGGAGGCTCCGCGCGGCACGGCGGTCGGATCAGGCCTGGTCGGTGGCCTGGCGACGGCGGTAGGCGACGGCGCCGGCGGCAGCCGCACCGACGAGGGCGACCGCGCCCACGCCGACCGCGGTCTCCTGCTCGACACCGGCGGTGCTGCCGCCACCGGTCTCAGCGCCACCGTTGGGCGCGGTGCCCATCTGCGACTCCGAGAAGGCGCCACACGCGGCCGGCGCGGTGGCCTCCATGGGCAGCGACGGGTCCAGGTCGCTCATGACGGTGCCGTCGTAGGTGCCGCTGCCGTCCTTGTCGACGCCGTGCAGCACGAGGACGGCGGTGCCGTCGTGGAACGCAGCGGCGACGTCGGGGGTGACCTCGAAGGTGCGCTCGTAGGACTCGTTCGCGTCGGTCGGGAAGCGGTCGATCGCCAGGCCGCTGTCGGGGCTGGTGTCGCCCGACGTGGTCAGCGAGGTGCCGATGGCGCCGTAGTAGGGCACGCCCTCGGAGACGCTGACGAAGCCGTCGCCGTCGGTGTCGTCCTGGTCGGTCGGGCACTCACCCTGGGCACCGATGTGGAAGTGCTGGGCGTGCGGCGCGCCGGCCAGCAGGCCCGACGCCTCGATCATGACCGTGGCGGTGGTGCCGTCGATCGTGACCATGCCCGTGCCGGTGACCCCGGACTGGTTGAGCGCACCCAGGTTGGCCTGGTAGCTGTGCGCACCGTCGTGGGCGGAGGCGCCGGTCATGGTCAGCAGCGGGAACGCCGCGGCGGCCAGGGCGATCGTGGGGAGTGCGAGTGCCTTGCGCATGGGATCTCCTCGAGCATCGGGTGAACGCCGTCGTCCGTGGACGGGGCGATCCGGAGCGGGCTGTTGCCGACACCGGTGGGGCCGGCCGGCACCCGGGGGTGACGACCGCCGTACAGGCCCGGGGAAGGGGCCGGGACGGCTGCGGTCCCCGGGGGGCTCGTCCGCCGTCTCTGCAGGGCCTTCGGGGGCCGACCCCGGATCGGTTCATCCGGATCTGTCCGCCCGCTCCGGCGGGGCCGGACGCCACCCCGGCGAACCGCTGGGGCACCGGCGTCCGAAGACAGGGCATGAGCCGACGACGTGCTGCCCTCGTGGCCCCCCTGAGGCGCGTGCTCGCGGCGCTGGCCCTCTCGCTCGCTGCGTGCGCCCTCCTGCTCGGGGTCGGCACGCCGGCCGCGTCGGCGCACGACGCCCTGGTCGCCGCGACGCCGGCCGACGGGTCGACGCTGCCGGCCGCACCCGGCGAGCTCGCGCTCGAGTTCTCCGGCGTGGTGCAGGAGCTGGGCGCGCAGGTGGCGGTCACCGGACCGGGGGGCGACGCCGTGGCGCAGGGCCCGGCCGAGGTCGTGGGCAGCACGCTCACCCAGCCCCTCGACGCGGATCTGGCCGCCGGCACCTACGCCGTCGCCTGGCGGGTCACCTCCGCCGACGGGCACCCGATCTCGGGCACCACGACCTTCACCGTCGCTGGCGACGCAGCGGCGGCCGCCGGACCGGTGCAGGAGGCGTCCGCCGCTGCGCCGGCCGGGTCGTCGTCCTCGGGTCCGGCGATCGGGATCGGCGCCGCCGTCGTGCTGGTGGTCGCCGTGGCCCTGGCCGCCCGGCAGCTGCGCGGCCGCCGGTGACGGCGCTCCTCCCCCGTCCCGCGGACGTCGCGACGGGGACGACGCCGGCGCGGCGCTCGACCGCGGGCCTCGGCCTGGCCGCCGGCCTGGGGCTCGGCGCCGTCCTGGTCCTCGCGCTCGTCGTCGGCGGAGCGGTCCCCTCGGCGGGAGCGCCCGGCCTCGCCGGGCCCGGCGCGCTCGTGGAGTGGGGCCTGCCGGTGGCCACGCTCGCCGTCCGGATCGCCGCCCTGGGCACCGTCGGCACGCTGCTGTTCGCCGCCGTCCTGCTGCCCGGCCGGGACCTGCCGGCCGGCTCGCGGCGCGCCGTCCGCGCCGCCTCCCGGTGGGCCGCCGCCTGGGCCGCCGCCGCCGTCGTCCAGGCCGTGCTCACCCTCGCCCGGCTGGTCGGGGTGCCGCCGCAGGAGCTGACCGCCGAGTCCGCCCGGGTGTTCCTCACCCACCTGCCGGCCGGCGACGCGCTGTTCGGCACGGTCGCCGCCGCGGTCGTCGTGGCCCTGGGTGCCCGGCGGTGCGCCGGCTCCGGGCCGGTCGCGCTGCTGCTGGGCGTCGCCGTCGCGGGCGTCGTCCTGCCGACCGTGCTCACCGGCCACTCGGCAGCCGCCGAGGACCACCTGCTGACCACGGCGACCCTGGCCGTGCACGTGGTCGCGGCGAGCGTGTGGGTGGGTGGGCTGGTCGCCGTCCTCGCGCACGGCCGTGACGCCGCGACGCTCCCCCGCGTGGCCGGCCGGTTCAGCGCGGTGGCCCTGGCGGCCGCCGCCGCGGTCGCGGGCACGGGGGTGCTCGCCGCGTGGCTGGTGCTCGACGAGGGCCCGGGCCTGCTCGCCGGCCTCGGGTCGGGCTACGGCCTCCTGCTCGTCGCCAAGACCGTCGCCCTCGGCGCCCTGCTCGCGTTCGGCTGGCAGCACCGCCGCCGCACGCTCCCGCGCCTCGCCGAGGGCCGTCCCGGCGGCTTCCGCCGCTTCGCCGCCGCCGAGGCCGGCGCGATGCTCGCGACCGTGGCGCTGGCCGTGGCGCTGGCCGCCTCGCCGCCTCCCGCCGCGGCGGCCGGCACGGGTGACACCCCGGTGGCGACGGGCGAGCCGGCGCAGCCCGGCGCCCCGGAGACGGGGTTCACCCCGCCACCCGGTCACGACCACGGCGACCTGGTCGTCCCGGTGCTGGTCGACCCGACCGGCTTCACCGTCACCGAGCCCGTGACCGCCGGTGCCGTCGTCACGGTGCACAACCCGACCGACGCCGACGTCACCATCACCGCCGACGACGGCTCGTTCGACGCCGTCATCCCGTCGGGCAGCCTGACGTCGTTCCCCGCGCCGGACGTCCCGGGCAGCTACCCCTTCTCGAGCCGGCACGCGCCCGGGTTCACCGCGGTGCTGGAGGTCGGCTGACCCCGGTCAGCCGACCGAGGCGCCGGCGAGCCCGGCGACCAGGCCCACCAGCGCGCAGACGCCGAGCGTGCGCAGCACCGACCAGCGCAGCCGGAAGAGCAGGACCGCGGCCAGCACGGCGATACCGACGGCGACCCACCGGACCGAGCCGGGGTCGGGCAGCTCCAGGCCCAGCAGCCCCCAGGTGCGCCGGCTGCTGTCGGCGAACAGCGTGTGCACCGCGAAGTACAGGCCCAGGTTCGCGATGACCCCGACGACGGCGGCGGTGATGCCGGTCAGCGCCGCCGACAGCGACCGGTTGCCGCGCAGCCGCTCCATGTAGGGCGCACCCAGCAGCACGAACAGGAAGCTCGGCACGAACGTCACCCAGGTGACCAGGAGCGACGCGAGGACGGCGGCCACCCACGGGTCCAGGGAGCCCGGGTCGCGGTAGGCGCCGAGGAACGCGACGAACTGCACCACCATGATCAGCGGCCCCGGGGTGGTCTCCGCCAGCGCGAGCCCCCGGACCATCTCCCGCGGCGCGAGCCAGCCGTAGACGTCGACCGCCTGCTGCGCCACGTAGGCCAGCACGGCGTAGGCCCCGCCGAAGGTGACCACCGCGGCGCCGGAGAAGAACAGGCCCTGCTCGGTGAACACGCTGCCCGCGCCGGTCAGCAGCGCGACGGCGGCCACCGGCAGGCCCCACACCAGCAGGCCCACGAGGAGCACCCGCAGGGTCCGGCGCGTCGTCGGCGCCTCGTGGTGCAGGACGTCGTCGCTGATCACCGGGGCGGGGCCGGCGTCGGGTCCCTCGGCGGCCTTCTTCGCGGGCAGCGCCGACGGACGCCACCGCCCCAGCGCCCAGCCGGCGATCCCGGCGACGGCGACGACGGCGGGGAACGGCACCGCGAACACCGCCAGGGCGACGAACGACGCCACCGCCAGCAGGACCAGCGCCCGGCTGTCCAGGGCCTTCTTCGCCACGCGGATCACCGCCTGCACGACGATCGCCAGGACCGCGGCGGCGAGCCCGGTGAACACCGCGGTGATGGCGGTGGTGTCGCCGTAGGCGACGTAGACGGCCGAGAGGGCGAGCAGCGCGACGACGCCCGGGAGCACGAAGAGCCCGCCGGCGACCAGCCCGCCGCGGGTGCCGTGCAGCAGCCAGCCGACGTAGGTGGCCAGCTGCTGGGCCTCCGGCCCGGGCAGCAGGGTGCAGTAGTTGAGGGCGTGCAGGAAGCGGCGCTGGCCGATCCACCGCTTCTCGTCGACCAGCGTGCGCTGCATGACCGCGATCTGGCCGGCCGGGCCGCCGAAGGTCTGCAGCGAGATGAGGAACCACGCCCTCACCGCGGTGCGGAAGGGGATGGCCGTCGCGGGCGCGGTGGACACGTCGTCGGACACGGGTCTCCTGGTCTCAGGCGGGCTCGCGGCCGAGGAGCAGCCGCCGGCGGTGGAACTCGTACAGGCCGTCGAACAGGGCGCCGGACACCTCGAGCGTGCGCTCGTCGGTGCCGGTCATCGACAGGCCGCGGAGCAGGACGTCCAGGCCGGGCGCCTCGGGGGCGTCGAAGCGGCCGTCGTCCAGGTCGGCCTCGTGGACGACCTGGGCGATCTGCCAGAGGACGGGGTCGGTGAGCTCGTGGACGCGCAGGATCGTCTCGAAGCTGCAGTCGCCGCCCACGTGCCCGAGGGCCGCGCCGCGCATGTCGAACGGGGTGGCGTCGGCGGGCACCTCGGCAGGGTCGGACACGAAGACGAACTCCGCGGAGGCGTCGAGGAAACGGCGGATGAGCCAGGCGCACGCGGCCCGGTCGATGTGCACCCCGGCGCGGGTGGCCCACCTCATCTGGCGCACCCCGTCCGGCCCACCCCGCGTGGCCGCCTCATCGCACCGGCTCCCCGGCGGCGGTGGCCAGGTCGCGCATCGCCGCGGCCGCCTCCTCGCGCTCGGGCGGCGGGAAGAAGTCCCGGCGGCCGATGGTCCGCCACTCCCCGCGGAGCCGCCGCAGGGCGCGGCTGCGGTCCTCTCCCCCGGCGGCCAGGGCCTGGCGTGCGGCGGCGGCCAGGTCCGCGTACTCGGCGGCCCGTGCCGCGGACATGCCCGCGGCGAGCTCGCGCTCCTGGGCGGCCGTCGCGGGCCGCGCCGACCAGATGCCGGCGCTGCCGGCCGCGGCGACGACGTCCTCGGCCAGCCACTCCAGCGCCTCCCGGGTGCGCGCGTCCGCGGGCAGGGCCACGAGCCCGTCGGAGAGCTGGGCGACCCCGAGCCGACGCAGCTTGCGCCACAGCGTCGTCCGCGGACCGGAGGGCTCACGGGGCAGCCGGTAGTGCAGCATCACCCACTCGCCGGTCACCGGCCGATGCAACCACGGTTGCATACCGGATGTCGAGCGGGCAGGGCCGGACCAGGGAGCGGGTGCTCGGAACCTGGCCCGGTGCCTGCCCGAGGAGTTCCCCCTCCACCCGGCCAGGCGCGGCTCGCCGTCCTCCGCAGAGGACTCCCCCGATGGTGCGCGCCCCCGCCGCGGCGCGCATCCCGGGCCCCACGCCCCCGGCGTGTCGGACCGCGACGGCTCCGGGGACACCGCCGGGGACCGGCGGTGCGTCACACGATCAGCCGCCCCCGGAGCCGCCGGCCCCCGCGGTCCGCCGCACGCCGGAGCGGCGCTGGAGCACCGCGAGGGCGGCGACGGGGACCAGGGTCAGTGCGGCGATGCCGGTGCCCACGACGGCGGGGCCGACCGCCCCCAGGTCCGAGTCGAGGGCGCCGCCGGCGGCCCACGAGCCGGCCGCGGTGCCGACGTTGTACGCCGACACCGACATCGCCACCCCGAGCGTCGGCGCGACGCCGGCGAAGCGGACGGCCAGCGCGGACAGCACCGGGTTGGCGCTGAGCCCGAGCAGGCCGAGCAGTGTCACCAGCAGCACCGTGGGCAGTGCGGAGGCCGACAGCAGGCAGATGGCCAGCAGCACCACGGTCGTCGAGGCCGCCACCGCGACCGTCGTCGCATGCGGGTGGGCGTCGCCGAGGCGGCCGCCCACGACCGTGCCGACGAGCGAGCCGACGCCGAAGGTGACGAGCACCAGCGGCACCCATGCGGCCGCGAGGCCGGCCCGCTCGGTGAGCAGCGGGGAGACGTAGGAGTAGAGCGACAGGACGCCACCGGTGGTGGTCGCGCAGGCGGCCAGCACCAGCCACAGCCGGCCCGACCGCACGGCGGCCAGTTCCCTCCGCAAGGGGACCGGGTCCCGGTCCCCCTCGTCCCGCGGGACGTGCCGTGCGACGAGCGGCACGGCGGCGAGGGCGAGGACCGCCAGCGCCCAGAACGGCCCCCGCCATCCCGACAGCTGGCCTGCCGACGCCCCCAGCGGCACGCCGACGACGTTGGCGAGCATCCCCCCGGCCCCCACCAGGCCCAGCGCCCGCGCGCGGGCGCCGGGACCGGCGGCGCGGGTGGCGGCCACCGACGCGACCGACCAGAACGCCCCGGCCGCGACCGCGGTGACGAACCGGGCGGCCAGCAGCAGCGGGAACCCGGACCCGAGCGCGACGACGACGTGCCCGGCCGCGAAGACCCCCAGGGCGAGCAGCAGCGTCGTCCGTGCCGGCATCCGCCGGGTGACCAGCGCCATCGCGGGTGCACCGACGACCATGCCGACGGCGAACACCGTGATCAGCAGCCCGGCCTGCGCCACGCTCACCCGCAGGTCGCCGGCGATCTCCGGCAGCAGGCCCGCCACGACGAACTCCGTGGTGAGCATGAGGAACGTGCCGAGGGCGAGCACGTACACGACGAGCGGGAGCCGGGCCGGGTGCGGTGCCCGTGCCCCGGGGGCGCCGGCCGGGCCGGCGGGCGGCGCCGCCGGCCCGGCCTCGCGGGTGCCGGGGGTCACCGCAGGCTGGCCGCGTCGATGACGAACCGGTAGCGGACGTCGGAGGCGAGCACCCGCTCGTAGGCCTCGTTGACCCGGTCGGCGGGGATCACCTCGACCTCGGCGCCGATGCCGTGCCCGGCGCAGAAGTCGAGCATCTCCTGGGTCTCGGCGATGCCGCCGATCATCGATCCGGCGTACGTGCGGCGACCGCCGATCAGCGACATGACGTTCAGGCTGAGCGGTTCGGCGGGCGCCCCGACGTTGACCAGCGCGCCGTCGACCGCCAGCAGGGACAGGTACGCGTCGACGTCGATGGTCGCGCTGACGGTGTTGACGATCAGGTCGAACCGGCCGGCCAGCTCGGTGAAGGTGTCCGGGTCGCTGGTGGCGCGGTAGTCGGTGGCCCCGAGGCGGAGGCCGTCCTCCTGCTTCTTGAGCGACTGCGACAGCACGGTCACCTCGGCGCCCATGGCGGCGGCGATCTTGACCGCCATGTGGCCGAGCCCGCCGAGCCCGACGACCGCCACCTCCTTGCCGGGGCCCGCGCCCCAGCGGCGCAGCGGGGAGAAGGTGGTGATGCCGGCGCAGAGCAGGGGCGCGGCCGCGGCCGGGTCGATGCCCGCGGGGACCGACAGCACGTAGCCGGCGTCGACGACGACGTGGGTGGAGTAGCCGCCCTGGGTCGTGCTCCCATCACGGTCGGTGCCGGCGTAGGTGGGGACCATGCCCTGCAGGCAGTACTGCTCGTCGCCGTCGACGCAGTTCACGCACTCGCCGCAGGAGCCCACCATGCAGCCGACGCCCACCCGGTCGCCGACGCGGTGGCCCGTCACCCCCGGCCCGACCTCGCGGACGATGCCGACGATCTCGTGCCCGGGGACGACCGGGAAGGGCTGCGGCCCCCAGTCGCCGCTGACGGTGTGGATGTCGGAGTGGCAGATGCCGGCGAACTCGATCTCGATGAGGACGTCGTCCAGGCCGACGTCCCGGCGCTCGATGGTGGTGGGGACCAGGGGGCGGCCGGCGGCGGGGGCGGCGTAGGCGTTGACGCGCATGGTGGTGCTCCTTCGTGCAGGGACGGGCAGGGGGTGGGTCGGTCAGTCGGCGGCCGGGGCGGCGGCGTCCTCCGCGTCGGTCACCGGCGTCAGCCCGTGCACGGCGGCGTGGTCGGCGTCGGCGGTCGGGCGGAGTGGGTGGCCCGGTCCCACAGAACGCCTCCGGACGCGGGCGCGGGAGGGCGGGTCTGTAGGGGGTAGAAGCTCGACCTCCCTCCGCGGTGCGGTCGCCGTACCGTCGACGGGCGTGGACAACCGCTCCGACATCCGCGACTTCCTGACCACCCGGCGCGCGCGGATCAGGCCCGAGCAGGCCGGGCTGCTCCCCGGCGGCGGCCGGCGCCGGGTGCCCGGGCTGCGCCGGGAGGAGGTCGCCGTCCTCGCCGGGGTGAGCACCGACTGGTACACGCGGCTGGAGAAGGGGCACATCGCCGGCGTCTCCGAGGACGTCCTGGAGGCCGTCGCCCGGGCGCTGCAGCTCGACGAGGCCGAGCGCACCCACCTGTTCAACCTGGCCCGTGCCGCGACCCGGCCGGCCAGGGCACCACAGCGCCGCGCCAGGACGCCGATCCAGCCGCGGGTGCAGTGGATGCTCGACTCGATGACCGGCTCGGCCGCCTTCGTCGCCGACGGTCGCCTGGACGTCCTCGCGACCAACACCCTGGGGCGGGCGCTGCACTCACCGATGTTCGACGACCCGCGGCGGGCGGCCAACTTCGCCCGGTTCCAGTTCCTCGACCCCCGGTCGCACGACTTCTACGCGGACTGGGAGGCGGCGGCCAGCACCACCGTCGCCCTGCTGCGCGCCGAGGCCGGTCGCCGTCCGCACGACGCGCACCTGCGCGAGCTGGTCGGGGAGCTCTCCACGGTCAGCGAGGCGTTCCGGACCCGCTGGGCAGCCCACGACGTCCGCATCCGCCACGACGGCGTCAAGCACTTCCGCCACCCCGCCGTCGGGGCCCTCGACCTCACCTACTGCACCCTCGACCTGCCCACCGAGGACCGCGCGGACCTCCGGATGACGATCTACACCGCCGAGCCCGGCACCCCGTCCGAGGACGCCCTGAGGGTGCTGGCGAGCTGGGCGGCGACCGCGCCCGCCGGGGTGACCCTCCCCCGGCCCTGACCTCGGGTCAGCGAGCCCGCGCCGGTCCGGGCCGGGTGGTCACCGCCGGGTCTCGTACCTGGTCAGGAGCACGCCGCCGGGGAACGCCCGGGTCTCCACCAGGTCCAGCTCCACCCAGCCGTCCAGGGCCGTGAACAGCGGCGTCCCGCCGCCCACCAGGACCGGGTGGGTGACGATCGCGTACTCGTCGACGAGCCCGGCCTGTATGGCCGCCGCGGCGAGCGTGGCACCGGCGACGTCCATCGGGCCGCCGTCCCCGGCCTTGAGCCGGGTGATCTCGCTGACCGCGTCGCCGGTGACCAGGCGGGCGTTCCCGTCGACCGCGCTGGTCGTGGAGGAGAACACCACCTTCGGCATGTCCCGCCAGCGACGGGCGTACTCGACCTGCGCGGGGGTGGCGCCGGGCTGCTGGTCGGCGGTCGGCCAGTGGGAGCTCATCGCCTCCCACATCCGGCGCCCGTACAGCGCCAGGCCCGTCGCCCCCACCCGGTCGGACCACCACTGGAACAGCTCGTCGCTCGGCACGCCCCACCCGAGGTCGTCGCCGGGCGCGGCGACGTAGCCGTCCAGGCTCTGGCTCATGCCGAAGGTCAGTCTCCGCACGGTGCGGCCTCCCGTGAGTCGGTGTCAGGCGTACGGACCGACACGGCGCGCAGAACTGATCGGTCGGACCACAGCGAGGGCGAGGATGCGCCCCTCCCGCCGGTCGGCGGCGGGGGCGACGGACGAGTCGGCCTGTACGCCGGGTTCTGTCCCCGGGTGCCTCGCGGCATCCCGATGGGCGGTCATCCATCTGGGCCTGCCGTTGCCGGCAGGCTCGAGCGGTCCACCCGCAGGCTCGGGCGGGCAGCCCTCGAACGCCTGCGCAGGACGTCGGCCGGTCGCCCAGCCGCCGTCCCTCTCGACCTTGCTCCGGGTGGGGTTTACCGAGCCACACCGGTCACCCGGTGTGCGGTGGTCTCTTACACCGCCGTTTCACCCTTACCGGCTGTGTCTCCGGAGAGGCACCGCCGGCGGTCTGTTCTCTGTGGCACTGTCCCGCGGGTCACCCCGGGTCGCCGTTAGCGACCACCCTGCCCTGTGGAGCCCGGACGTTCCTCGGCGACGGGGTCTCCCCCGCCGACGCGACCGCCCAGCCGACTCGTCCGTCGTGCCGGTCAGTCTAGTGATCGCCGGCCGCACCGTGTGGTCGCGACCCCCGCGGCACACCCCGGGGACGGCGACGACGCCGCGCGGACGGCGATCAGGTCAGTCCGCTGCACCCCACGTGCCGGGCGGGTGGTCGGGCAGCACCAGGTCGGCGACGACGCCGGGCCTCGACGGCCCGGGCGGCCCGCACCGCCTGCTGCTCGCGCTGGTACTCGAACCCGAACTGCCAGCTCGGCTTGTGGTGGGCGACCAGCACCCGTCCGACGGCCGTCTCGGCCTCGACGAGCAGCGTGGCGCACCACGGGAGGTCACAGGCCCGACCAGCTCGTGCACCTGCTCCGGCGCGGAGCCGATCGGCACCTCCTGCAGGGCGACGACGTCGGCGTCCGTCCGGCGCAGCGTCGTCGCGACCAGCGAGCGGCGCCGCTCCCACCCCGGGTCGGCCGGACCCAGCACGAAGCGTGAGTACCCGCAGGCCGGGCCGGGCCACGGCGCTCACCCCGCGTAGAGGGCGAACCCGGCGGTCCGCCGTCCGTCCGGTCCGGCCGGGGTCGCCATGTCGACCTGCCGCCGGGCCTGCTCCTCCACCGGGTCGTCCGACAGCGCGGCGAGGTACCGGCGGTGCTCGGCGAGGGAGGCGACCGCCGGCTCGATGCCGTCGGTGACGTCGACGGTGTGCGTCACGCCGGTCGGCGTGCTGACGGCGATCCAGCGCACCCCCTGCCACGGCTCGGGGTCGGCCAGCTCGGCGAAGATCCACTCGTTGGCCGCGTCGCCGACGGCGTCGACCGCGCTGCGGCCCAGCGCCCGGTGGTCGGCGCTGTTCCAGTAGGCCG
This sequence comes from Blastococcus sp. CPCC 205250, assembly GCF_019799925.1. Taxonomy (GTDB): domain Bacteria; phylum Actinomycetota; class Actinomycetes; order Mycobacteriales; family Geodermatophilaceae; genus Trujillonella. Next base: position 406,604 of record NZ_JABGCG010000003.1, read on the forward strand.
GCGCCACGCCCGGCGGCGTCCACGTCTCGCCCCAGTGCATGGTCACCACCAGCTCGGGGCGGTGCCGGCGGATCGCCGCGGCCAGCGACCGGCGCAGCTCCAGCCCCTCGACCAGCCGGCCGTCGGGATGGCCGAGGAACTCCACGACGGAGACGCCGACCGTCGCGGCCGCCCGGCGCTGCTCCTCCTCGCGCGCCGGGCCGGCCGCCTCCGGCGGGCTCCCGGCGATGCCGGCCTCGCCGCTGGTGGCCAGCACGTAGCGCACGTCCTTGCCGGAGGCGGTCCAGACCGCCACGGCCGCGGCGCACCCGTACTCGATGTCGTCGGGGTGGGCCACGATCACCAGGGCCCGCTGCCAGTCGTCGGGCAGCGGAGCGGGCTCAGCTGAGGTCATGGCACCTCATCCTGCCTGGTCAGCGGCCGCGCGCCACCCGCATCGCGATGCCGATCATCGGCACCTGCAGCGGCAGGCGCAGCGCCGCGACGGTCAGGGGCACCGGCGTGCGCGGCACCACCCGGAAGGTGTGCAGGTGGGCGGGGACGAAGGCCGCCAGCAGCCCCGCGGCCGCCCAGCCCCCGGCCCGCCGGGTCACCGGCACCGCCATCAGCGCGGCCGTGCCGATCTCGGCCAACCCGCTGACCAGCACCCACCGGCGGGCGTCGCCCAGCTCCGGCGGGACCAGCCACTCGTAGGTCCGCGGGCGGACCAGGTGGAGGACACCCGACCCGCCGAGTGCGGCCACCAGCACCTTCGCCCTGCCAGGGAGTCCCATGCGGCAACCGTAGGGTGCGGTGCCGTGTCCGCCGTCGACCTGTTGGTCATCGCCGCCGTCGCCCTCGTGGTCGGCGGCATCAACTCGGTCGCGGGCGGCGGCTCGCTGATCCTGTTCCCGGTCCTGGTCGCCCTCGGGCTCGGGACGCTCGCCGCGAACGTGACCAACTCGATCGCCCAGTGGCCGGGCTACATCGGCGGCGTCCTCGGCTTCCGCGCGGAGTACGCGGGTCAGCGCGCCCGGCTCGTGCGGTTCTGCCTGGTCGCGGTCGCCGGCGGGACGACGGGCAGCGTGCTGCTGCTGACGACGCCGAGCGAGGCGTTCGACGTCGTCGTCCCGGTGCTGGTGCTCCTGGCGAGCCTGCTGCTGGCCGTCCAGCCGCTGGTCACGCGGCGGCTGACGGGAGCCGCCGGCGCCATGGGTCTGCGCCGCGACCCGCGGTGGCTGTCCGTCGCGCTGTTCCTGGCCACCGTCTACGGCGGCTACTTCGGCGGCGCGCTCGGCGTCATCCTCGTCGGCGTCCTGGGCATCGGCCTGCACGACCTCAAGCTGGCCAACGCGCTGAAGTCGGCGCTGTCGACGACCACCGCCACCGTCACGCTCGTCGTCTTCGGCATCTGGGGTCCGGTCGACTGGACCGCGGTGGCCGTCGCCGCCCCGGCCAGCCTGCTCGGCGGGTTCCTCGGCGCCCGGGTGGCCCGTCGCATCCCCGTGACCCCGCTGCGGGTGGGCATCGTCGTCTTCGGCGTCGTGGTGTCGGGGTACCTCTTCGCGCGCATCTGACCCGTCGGAGGGGGCCCGCCTCGACCCCGGCGCGCGCCGTGCCGATGGAGGGGCATGTCGGTGACCTCGCGCCCGCGGCTCCTGCCGGGCGCCCCCCGCTGGGCGCTGGGGCTTGTCGCCCTCGCCGCGGTCGCGCAGGTCCTCCTCACCGCGGCCGACGGGTTGCCCGAGCCGGGCACCGCCGGCCGGCTGGCGCTCGCCCTGCCGCTCTACCTGGGCGTGGCCGTCGTCCTGCTGTGGCGCGCCACCCGGGTGCCCCACGACCGGGCCGTGTGGCTGCGGCTGTCGCTGGGCGGGGCGGCCATCGCCGCGGTGCTCGCCGGCGGGGCGCTGCTGGCCCTCGTCCCGGCCACCTCGGGCGTCGCCGGCGCCGCGCTGCCGTGGGTGCCGGTCGTGGCCTTCCCGTTCTTCTACGGCGGGCTGGTCCTGTGGAACCGCTACAGCACCAGCCTGGCCGACCCCAACGACGTGCTCAACGGCGTCTCCGCGGTGCTCGCCGTGGTCGCGGTGCTCGACCTCGTCCTCAACCGCACCGGCTGGGGCGCGGCCGCGCTGCCCGAGGCCGACCTGCTGCCGCTGCTGGCGCAGGTGGCGGCGGCGTTCGTGCTCACCGGCACCGCCGTCTCGGCCGCCTTCCTCGGCGACATGCGCCGTGACCCGCGCCCGTGGCTGGTGGCGGCCATGTTCGCCGCCATCCTCGCCGGCGGGCTGACCACCGCCGCCACCGGCGCGCGGCCCGGCTGGGCCTCGGCCGCCGCGGGGCTGGGTGCCCTGTGCCTGTCGGTGGGGGCCACGCTGCGGCCCACCGCGTCCGTGCCGCAGGCGACCGACCCCGCGGCCTCGACCGTCGGGGCCTTCGTCGTCATCACCGCCTCGGTGGGCGTGCTGGCCGTCGCCGCCGTGGGCCAGGCCGTGCCCGCCGCGGTCTGGTGCGCCGCGCTGGCCGCCGCCGGCTCGAGCGTCCGGCTGCTGGTGAACGTCCGCGAGCTCGCCCTGCTCGCCGTCAGCCGGCGGGAGGCCCTCACCGACGAGCTCACCGGGCTGGCCAACCGCCGCGCCGTCCTCCGCCGGGCGCAGGAACTGCTCGACGGCGGCGTCCCCCTCGCCTTCGCCCTGCTGGACCTCGACCGCTTCAAGGAGGTCAACGACGGCCTCGGCCACGGCGCCGGCGACGACCTGCTGCGCCTGGTCGCCGGCCGGCTCGGCGGCGTCGTCCGCGCCGGCGACCTGCTGGCCCGGCTGGGCGGGGACGAGTTCGCCGTCGTCGCCGTCGTGGACCCCGGGGTGGCCCCGGAGGTCACCGCCGCCGCGCTGTGCCGCCGGCTGCGCGAGCAGCTCGGCGAGCCGTTCCTGCTCGCCGGCATGTCCGTCCACGTGGGCGCCAGCATCGGCGTGACCACGTCGGGCACGACCTCCGGCGTCCCGGCGCCCGGCAGCCCGGCCCGCCTGCTGCGGGAGGCCGACGCCGCCATGTACGACGCGAAGCGCGCCGGCCGCGGCTGGGCGCTCTACGACGACGCCGTGCACGCCGACGGCACCACCACCCTGGCGCTGGTCGAGGAGCTGCGGACCGCCCTGGACGCCGGGCAGCTGGTCGTCCACCACCAGCCGCAGGTCGACGTCGGGACCGGCGCCACGGTGGGCGTGGAGGCCCTCGTGCGCTGGGACCACCCGCGACGGGGCCTGCTCGGACCGGCGGAGTTCCTCCCCGCGGCCGAGGCGCACGGGCTGATGGGGGGCCTCACCGACCGGGTCCTGGCCGCCGCGGTCGCCCAGCTGGCCGAGTGGCACCGTTCCGGCCTGGGCCTGCGGGTCTCGGTGAACCTCTCGGCGAGCAACCTGCTCGACACCCGGCTCCCCGAGCGGGTGGCGGAGCTGCTGTCGGTGCACCGGGTCCCCGCCGACTGCCTCGTCCTCGAGGTCACCGAGACGGTGCTGCTCAGCGACCCCGACCGCAGCCGTGCCGTGCTGGCGGCCCTGCGCGCGCTCGGCGTCGACCTCAGCATCGACGACTTCGGCACCGGCTACTGCTCGCTGGCCTACCTGCGCGACCTGCCGGTGAGCGAGCTCAAGCTCGACCGCTCCTTCACCGCCGAGCTCGTGTCCGACGGGCGCACCGAGGCCATCGTCGCGAGCACGGTGGAACTCGCCCACCGGCTCGGCCTGCGCGTCGTCGCGGAGGGCGTCGAGGACGAGTCGACGCTGGCCCGGCTGGCCGCCCTCGGCTGCGACGAGAGCCAGGGCTTCCTGCACGCCCGTCCGCTGCCGGCGGCCGCGCTGGAGGCCTGGCTCGCCCGCGTCCCCGCGCCCCTGGGCTGACCGCCGGGGCCGGCGGCGTCCGTGGGGTCCTACTCGCCGCCGCGGCCGGGGTCCCCGATCGCGATCATCGCCTCGACCGCACGGCGGGCGCGGGCGGCGGTCTGCGGGTCCACGTCGACGACGCCCGTGCCGGTGCGCAGCGTGTGCAGCAGCTTCGCCGGGGTGATCATCTTCATGTAGCGGCAGGCGGCCCGCTCGTTCATCGGGATGAACTGCGTGCCGCTGTTGAGCGACCGCAGCTGGTGCAGGATGCCGACCTCGGTCGCGACGAGCACCTGGCTCGCGGTGGTGTTCTTCGCGGCGTCGGCCATGCCGCCGGTGGACAGCACCCGGGTGCGGTCGGCGGGCAGGTCCCCGTGGCTGACCAGGTCGAGCACGGAGGTGGTGCAGCCGCACTCGGGGTGCACCAGGATCTCGGCGTCGGGGTGCGCGGCGACCTGCGCGCGGACGTCGGAGGGGCTGATCCCGGCGTGCACGTGGCACTCGCCCGCCCACACGTGGATGTCCTGCCGGCCGGTCACCCGCTTGACGTGCGCGCCGAGGAACTGGTCGGGGCAGAAGAGGATCTCGCGGTCGGCGGGGATCGACCGGATGACGTCGGCGGCGTTGGACGACGTGCAGCAGATGTCGGTCTCGGCCTTCACCGCCGCGGTGGTGTTGACGTAGCTCACGACGACCGCGCCGGGGTGCTCGGCCTTCCACTCGCGCAGCTGCTCGGCGGTGATGCTGTCGGCCAGCGAGCAGCCCGCCGCGAGGTCGGGCAGCAGCACGGTCTTGTCCGGCGAGAGGATCTTCGCCGTCTCGGCCATGAAGTGGACGCCACAGAAGACGATCTCGCGGGCGTCGGTCTGCGCCGCGACCCGCGACAGGTACAGCGAGTCGCCGGTGTGGTGGGCGACGTCCTGGATCTCGGGGACCTGGTAGTTGTGCGCCAGGACCACCGCGCCCCGCTCGTCGGCGAGCCGGCGGACCTCGGCGGCCCAGCTCTCGTACTCGGCGGGCGACAGGGTCCGCTCGTCGCCGGTCACGGCGGGGGTGGCGGGCGCGATCGTCGAGGTCACACGGTCTCCAGGGGCTCGGGCGGGGGCCACATGATCCCCCGGCCGGCGTCCGGCGCCGGTGGCGGGGGCAGTCGGTGCAACGCCGCGACGGCGGCCCTGCTTCCCGCCCTAGGGCAGGTGCGAGACGTCGTTGACCAGCCGGACCGAGTGCCGGCCGTCGGTCGACCAGGCGACCGTCGACAGCGACGCGGCCCCCAGGAAGAGCCGGTGGACGACGGCGTCGTCGACGTCGAGGCCGGCCGCCAGCAGCAGCTTGATCGGGGTGACGTGGCTGACGAGGAGCACGGTGCGGCCGCGGTGCTGCTTCAGCAGCCGGGCACGGGCCCGGGCGACCCGGCGGCTGACGTCGGCGATCGACTCCCCACCGGGCGCGGGGACGTCGATCTCGGTGAACAGCCGGCGGGTGGCCAGCGGGTGCTTCGCGCGGGCCTCGTCCGCGCTGAGGCCCTCGAGGTCGCCGAAGTCCATCTCGACCAGGTCGTCGTCGAACGTCACGGGCACCCCCAGCCGCGCGGCGACGACCTCGGCGGTCTCCCGGGTGCGGCGCAGCGGGGAGGCGACGACGACGTCGACCCCCAGCGCCGCGGCCCGCTCCGCCGCGGCCTCGGCCTCGGCACGGCCGACCGCGGACAGCGGCAGGTCGTTGCGGCCGCTGAAGCGCCGCTCGGGGGTGTGCTCGGTCTGCCCGTGCCGCAGCAGGTGCGTGACCGTGGTGACGGCGGGCTCGCGCTCGGCGGCCACCGGCTGGACGTCGTCCTCGGTGGTGCTCGGCTCGGCGGCGAGGTCCCGGTGCACCGGCTTGCCGTCCATCGCGCTGTTGGCCAGGGCGTCGGCGGCGGAGTTCTGCGCGCGCGGGATCCAGGTGTAGCGGACCCGGCCGAGCTGGCGGGCGATCTGCTGGGCCTGCAGCGCCAGCTTCTGCATGTCCGGGTGCTTGACCTTCCAGCGGCCCGACATCTGCTCGACGACCAGCTTGGAGTCCATCCGGACCTCGACCTCGGCCGACGGCGCCGCGCCGCCGGTCAGGTCCAGGACCGCCTGCAGGCCGGCGACCAGGCCGCCGTACTCCGCGACGTTGTTGGTGGCCCGCCCCACGCTGGCCGCACGCTCGGCGAGCACCTGGCCGGTGCCGGCGTCGCGGACGAGCGCGCCGTAGCCGGCCGGGCCGGGGTTGCCCCGCGACCCCCCGTCCGCCTCGACGACGAAACGCCCGCTCACAGCCCGCTCTCTGCCGTGCGGACGAGGATCCGGCCGCAGTTCTCGCACCGCACGACCTCGTGCGGGTCGGCGTTGCGGACGGCGCCCAGCTCGCGGCCGTTGAGCTCGATCCGGCACCCCTGGCAGGCGCGGGCCTGCAGGAGGGCGGCGCCGGTCGTGCCGGTCTGCGTGCGGATGCGGTCGTAGAGCGCCAGCAGGGGGGCGGGGATGGTCGCCGCGGCGTGCGACCGGTCGGCCTCGTGCTTCGTCGTCCCCTCGGCGATGTCGGCGAGGGCGTCGTCGCGCAGCTGCTCGGCCCGCTCGAGGGTCGCGCGCGCCGCGGCGTGCGCCTCCTGCGCCTGCGTCAGCGTCGCCTCGGCCGTCTCGACCTGCTCCATGAGCTCGAGCTCCTGGTCCTCCAGGTCGGACTGGCGGCGCTTGAGCGACTGCATCTCGTGCTGCAGGTCGGTCATCTGCTTGGCCGAGACCGCACCGGAGTCCAGCTGCCGCTGGTCCTTGGCCGTGCGCTGGCGCACGGTCTCGACGTCGGCCTCCAGCCGGGCGACCTCGCGCTGCAGGTCGCGCACCTCGGTCTCGGCACGGACGACGGCACCGGAGGCGTTCCGCTCCGCCTCCGCCGCGGCCTCGACGGCCGCCGCCTCGGGCAGGGTGCGCCGCCGGTGCGCGAGCTGGGTGAGCGCGACGTCCTCGGCGGCGAGGGCCAGCAGTTTCTGCTGGTCGAAGTGGTCGGCCTTCACCGGCTCAACCTACCGGTGCCCCGGGCTCGGGCTGCGCCACGTGCGCCGTCCACGGATCGGTCCGCTGCCGGGCGACGGCGACCTCGACCCGGCCGCCGAGGTCCTCGGCCAGCACCCGGGCGGCGACGGGTAGCCACGGCCACTCGGTGGCCCAGTGCGCGACGTCCACCAGTGCGGGGCCGGCCACCTCCCCGGCCTCTGAGGTGGGGTGGTGCTTCAGGTCGCTGGTGAGCAGGACGTCGGCGCCCGCCGCCGCGGCCGCGGACAGCAGCGATCCGCCGCTGCCGCCGCACACCGCGACGGTCGTGACGGTGCGCCCGGGGTCGCCGGCCACCCGCACACCGCCCTCCGTCGCCGGCAGCGCCGCGGCGGCCCGCGTGGCGAACTCGCGCAGCGGCACGGGTTCGGCGAGCCGGCCGATGCGCCCGAGCCCGGCCCGCGGATCGCTGCCGGCCGGCTGCAGGGGCACCGCGTCGACCAGGCCCAGGACGCCGGCCAGCGCGTCGTTCACCCCGCAGCCGGGTGCCCGGTCGGCGTTGGTGTGCGCCACGAACAGGCCGGCGCGGGCGCGGACCAGCCGGTGCACCAGGCGGCCCTTGGGGTCGTCGGCGGGGATCCCGTGGACCCCGCTGAGGAACAGCGGGTGGTGGGTGACCAGCAGTCCCGCGCCGGCGGCGACCACCTCGTCGACGACGGAGGCCACGGGGTCGACGGCGAACACGACCCGCTCCACCGGGTCGTCCCGGTCGCCGCACACCAGCCCGACGGCGTCCCAGTCCTCGGCCAGCGCGGGGTCGTAGCGGGCCTCGAGCGCGGCGACGACCTCCCCCAGGGTGACGGTCACGGCGGGAACCTAGCCGAGCCCTGGGCGGCTGCCGCGGGTGCCGCCGCCGGGTGCCGCCCCGTGGTCGCCGGTCCCGCGCTGCAGCGCGGCACCGGCGGCCGCACGGCGGCACTGCCGGTCACCGGACCGGGCGCGCCATCACCACCCGCCGGCCGTGCCGCTCCAGCCCGAGGCCGGCCTCGACACGCACCACCGCGGCGAGCTCCGGTCCGACGTCGGTCGTCTCCCGCCAGCCGTGCCGGGCGTACCAGGGTGCGTTCCACGCGACGTCGGCGTAGGTGGTCAGCGTGACCCGCCGCGCGCCGGCCGCCCGGGCCTCCTCCAGGGTCGCGGCCAGCAGCGCCGCCCCGAGGCCCCGCCGCCCGGCGTCGGGGTGCACCGAGAGCTGCTCGAGGTGCACGTCGCCGTCCAGCCGGCCGAGGGCGGCGAACCCGCGCACCGGCCGCCCGGCCACGAGCACCCGCCACGCCCGCGCCCGCTCGTCGGCGCCGGCCGGAGGGGGCAGGTCGGCGATGCCCAGCGGCAGGAAGAGCGTGTCGGCGGCGGCCTCGACCGCCGGGAGCGCGGCGAGGTCCGCCGCCTCGGCCGGGCGCACCGCGTCGTCGTCCACGCCGGGCAGCGTGCCGGGTGCGCCTCCGGGGCCGCCACGGGATTCCCGGACGCCGCGGCTGGGCAGGCCCTCCCCGTGGCGGAACGCGGGTTGCGGGCACCGGCGTGGCTGGAGGAGCTGGCCCGCACCACTCCCCCGCCCGTGCCGTGGGCCGACGTCGCCCGCTTCGCCTTCACGGTGCCCATGCCGCTGGCGGTCGCCGTCGTCCTGGCCGGCGGGATCGAGCCCGGCCCCGAGCTCGGCGCCGGCGTCTTCGGCACCACCGGGGCGCTGGCCGCCTGCCTGGCCCCGATGGGCGGGCCGCTGCGCGACCGCGTCCGGCGCACGCTGGCGGCCACCGGCTTCGGCGCGGTCGGCCTGCTCGTCGGGCAGTACGCCAGCGGCGGCGGCTGGCTGCCCGTCGTCCTCGTCGCCCTGGTGTCGGCGGCGGCGGCGCTGATCAGCGCGATCAACTCCGCGCTGTCGCTGGGGGCGCTGCAGCTGCTGGTCTACACCGCGCTCGCCTCCGGACTGGTCACGCCGCTGTCGACGACGGCGGAGGTCGGCTTCTTCTTCGCCGGTGCCGGCTGGGCCGCGCTCACCATGCTGGTGCAGGCGGCCGCCGAGCGCGGCGACCCCGACCGGACCGCCGTCGCGGCCGTCTTCAGCCGGATCGGCGAGCTGCTGGCCGCGGCCGGCACCGAGGACGCCGACGAGGCGCGCCGCCGGCTGACCGCCGCGCTCAACGCCGCCTACGACCGGGTGATCCGCAGCCGCAGCTCCACGGCCGGCCGCTCGCGGCAGCTGTCCGAGCTCGCGGGGGTGCTCAACGCGGCCGCCCCGCTCGTCGAGGGCACGGTCGCCACCGTCCGCGCGGGGGTGCCCGCCGACCCGCACGACGTCACCGCCGTGCACGCGCTCGCCGCGGCCGTCACCGGCAGCCGCGAACTCCCCCCGGTGCGGCCGGACCCGCTGGAGACCGGGCCGCCGACCCGGCGCGCGGTGCGGCACGGGCTGCGGCTGGCGTGGAACGTCGTCGGCGACCCCGAGGAGCGGGCCGGGGCGGCCGTCGAGCTGCCGGAGCTGGACTGGCGGACCCGGCTGCACGACGTGGCCGACCGCACCGTGGCCAGCCCCGACAGCCGCGCGTTCGCCGTCCGCCTGGCGCTGTGCATGACGATCGGCGAGATCGCCCGCCAGCTGCTGCCGCTGGAGCGCCCCTACTGGGTGCTGCTCACCGTGGCCATCGTGCTCAAGCCGGACTTCGGGTCGGTGTTCACCCGGGCGGTCCAGCGCGGCGCCGGCACCCTGCTCGGGGTCCTCATCGGCTCGCTCCTGCTGGCCGTGCTGCCGCGCAACGCCTGGGTGCTGGTGGCGATGGCCGTGGCGGCGGGGCTGCTCCCGTGGGCGCGGGGCGCCAACTTCGGCCTGTTCTCGGTCTTCCAGACGCCGGTGATCATCCTGCTGCTGGACCTCGCGCTGTCCGGCGGTCCCGGGCTGGTCGGCGCCCGGATGGTCGACACCCTCGTCGGCTGCCTGATCGTGCTGGTCGTCGGCTACGCCCTGTGGCCGCAGACCTGGCGCGCGCCGCTGGACGAGGCGCTGCGCGACGCCACCACGGCCCTCGAGGCCTTCGTGGAGGCGGCGTTCACCGCCGACGCCGCCGAGACCCGCCGCGCCCGCCGGCGCACCTACCGGGCGCTCACCGAGGTGCAGTCCCAGCTCCAGCGGCGGCTGGCCGAGCCGCCGCCGATCAGCACCCGCGCCGCGGCGTGGTGGCCGGTCATCGTGCAGCTGGAACGGACCGCGGACGCCGTCACCGAGGGGGTCATCGCCATCCGCACCGGGGCGCCGGCGCCCGACCCCGGGCAGGTGGCGGTGCTGCGCCGGGCGCTGCGGCAGCTGGAGGACGACGTCCGCGCCCACCGCCTCCCCGACGACGCCGAGATCCTCGCCGAGGGCGTGCTGGCCCCCGTCGCCCGGGAGGTGGACGCCGCCCGGCGCCTGGTGCGCGACGCCGCTCCCGACCGGCGCTCCCCCGCCGCCTGAGACCGCCGCCCGGGACCTCCCCGTGTCGCCCCGCGGCCGGCTCCGTGTCGCCCCGCGGCCGGCTCCGTGTTGCCCCGCGGCCGGCTCCGTGTCGCCCCGCGGCCGGCTCCGTGTCGCCCCGCGGCCGGCTCCGTGTTGCCCCGCGGCCGGCGCGGGCCTGGGATGGGTCCGTGCCCCTGCCGCCCGGTGTCGACGCGCCCGTCCCCGGCCCGCCCGGTCCACCCCCGCCCGGCTCCCGCACCGTCCGCACGGACGACGGCGTGGACCTGCACGTGGAGTTCGACGGGCCGGCCGGGGGCGGTGGAGCGGGCGGAGACGCCGCTGCGCCGACCGTCGTCTTCTGCCACGGGTTCACCGCCCGGTCGGCCGAGTTCGACGTGCACCGCCCGGCGCTGCGCGACCGCGTCCGGATGGTGTTCTGGGACCAGCGCGGCCACGGCCGGTCGGGCTGGACACGGCTGACCGCGGCCACCATCGACCGCACCGGCCGCGACCTCGGGCAGGTGCTCGACGCCGTCGTCCCGACCGGGCCCGTCGTCCTGGTCGGGCACTCGATGGGCGGCATGAGCATCATGGCGCTGGCCCGCCAGCGGCCCGAGCTGTTCGGCACGAGGGTGGCCGGCGCCCTCCTGCTCGCCACCTCCTCGGGCGGCCTGGTGAGCGGCGGCCTTCTCGGCGCCTGGATCACCGCGGTGCGGCGGCTGCACCTGCTCGGTCTGTGGCTGCGCTGGCTGCAGCTGATCGCCCCGCTGCTCGAGCGGTTCCGCCGCCGCGGGACGGTGGTCGGCCGCTGGTTCACCCGCCGCTACCTGTTCGGCCGGTCCGACGCCGACCCCGCCGACGTCCGCCTCGTGCAGGACCTGCTCGAGGAGACGCCGTTCACGGTGACCCTGGCGTTCTGGGCCACGTTCCTCGACCACGACGAGACCGCCGGGCTGCCGGCGCTGAGCCGGGTGCCGACGACGGTCGTCGCGGGCACCGACGACCGGCTGACCCCGGTGGACCACGGCCGCCGGCTGGCCGCCGAGCTCGGGGACGACGCGGAGCTGGTGGTCGTGCCGGGCGCCGGGCACAGCGTCAACCTGACCCGCACGGAGCTCGTCGACGGCGCCCTCGCCGGCCTGCTCGACCGGGTCGAGGACCGGCTGCGCACGCCCCGGGCGGGGTGACCGGTACCACACGCGGTGCGGGCGGAACCCGGACCGGTGGGGCTCGTTCCTCCGATTGCGGCGGCACGGACTACGCGGTTGGCTCGCCGCACACCCGACGACGTGTGACGCGCCCCACCCGGGGCGCGGTGAGGAGGTAGCCGTGGACCGCATGAGCCCGACGGACGCCGGTTTCTACTTCGCGGAGAGCGAGAACACCCCACTGCACGTGGGCTCGGTCGCCGTGTTCGAGGGGCCCGCACCGACCTACGGCGAGGTCATCCGGCTGCTGCTGAGCAAGCTGCCGCTGGTGCCCCGGTACCGGCAGCGCGTGCGCCCGGTGCCCTTCCAGCTGGGCCGGCCGCTGTGGGTCGACGACCCGCACTTCCAGATCCTGTACCACGTGCGGCACACCGCGGTGCCGGGTCCGGGCACCGACGAGCAGCTGCGCAACCTGGCCGGCCGGGTGCTCGGCCAGCGGCTGGACCTGGCCAAGCCGCTGTGGGAGCTGTGGCTGGTCGAGGGCCTGGAGGACGGCCGCTGGGCGATCATCTCCAAGGTCCACCACTGCATGATCGACGGCGTCGCCGGCACCGACCTCATGCAGCTGATGTTCGACATCACCCCCGACGCCCACCACCCCGAGCCCCAGGACTGGACGCCGCAGCGCAGCCCCTCCTCGGTCGAGGTCGTCGCCGGCGCCGTGCAGGACGCGCTCACCCAGCCGCTGCGCCAGATCGCCGCCGGTGAGGGCGGCCCCGGCGTGGGCGGCCTGGCCAAGACCGTGCTGGGCACGGGGCGGTCGCTGGTCGGCAGCCTGCCCACCCTGGCCCGCCAGCTCGCCACCCCGGTGGCCCGCTCGCTGTCCGGACCGATCGGACCGCACCGGCGCTGGGCGTGGACCGAGGCCGAGTTCGACGAGCTCAAGCCCATCCGGACGGCGTTGGGCGGCACCGTGAACGACGTCGTCCTGGCGGCCATCACGACCGGCTTCCGGGACCTGCTGGAGCGCCGCGGCTCGCTGCGCGACGGCCTGGTCGTCCGGTCGATGGTGCCGGTGTCGATGCGGCAGGAGAACGAGCGCGGCAAGCTCGACAACCGCATCTCGGCGGTCTTCGTCGACCTGCCGGTGGCCGAGCCGGACCCCGTCGTCCGGCTGGAGTCCGTGCGCCGGCAGATGGACGAGTACAAGCAGATGATGGAGCTGGTGGACGCCCGGTCGATCATCGCGATGGGCGACTTCGTGGCGCCCACGCTGCTGTCGCTCGGGGTCCGGGCGGCGCTGGGCGCCAGCCAGTTCTACTCGCAGGCGGTCACCACCAACGTCCCCGGGCCGCGGGTGCCGCTGTACGTGCTGGGCCGCCGGATGCAGTCGGCGCACGCCTACGTGCCCATCGCCGGCGGCACCCGGGTGTCGATCGGGATCTTCAGCTACCTCAACACGATGACGTTCGGGATCAACGCCGACTTCGACGGCTTCCCCGACGTCGACGTCCTCGCCGCCGGCATCCGGCGCGGGATCGACGAGCTGAAGGCCGTCGCGGGGACGGCGGAGCCGGCGGCCGCGGCGACTGCTCCTGCCGCCCCCGCCGCGGCGGAGCGGCCGGCGCCGAAGCGGAAGAAGGCCGCCGCGCGGTGACGGGGCCGTGTGGCGGCCCGGCAGGCGGGTAGCGGGACCAGGTGGCTGACACCGGGGTTGCCGAGACCGACCTGACCGTGGCCGTCACCGGCCCGACCGGAACGTTCGGCGCGGGGCTGGTGCCGCTGCTGCAGGACGACGACCGGGTCGGGCGGATCGTGGGCATCGCCCGCCGTCCGTTCGACCCGGCCGAGCGCGGTTGGACGAAGATGGAGTACCGGCGCGGCGACGTCCGCGACCCCGACGCGCTGGCCGAGGCGTTCGCCGATGCCGACGTCGTCGTCCACCTCGCGTTCCTGATCACCGGCAACGCCTCGCGGGAGACCACCCGGGCGATCAACGTCGACGGCACGCTCAACGTCTTCCGGGCCGCCGCCGCAGCGGGCGCCCGCCGGTTCGTCTACGCCTCCTCGGTCGCCGCCTACGGGTTCCACCCCGACACCCCGGAGCTGGTCGACGAGGACTGGCCGGTGCGCCCGGCGGCGCGGCTGTTCTACGCGCAGGAGAAGGCCGAGCTCGAGCACCTGCTCCAGGCCGAGAGCGCGCAGGCGCCGGACACCGCGCTGTACCTCCTGCGGCCGCCGGTCGTGGTCGGGCCGAACGTCGTCGGCGCCAAGGACGTGCTGCCCGGCCCGCTCGCGCCGCTGGGCCGGGCGCTGTTCAGCCGCCCGCGGCGGCTGCCGGTGCCGGTCCCGATGGCCGTCCCGGCGCTGCCCCTGCAGCTGATCCACGAGGAGGACGTCGGCCGCGCGCTCCAGCTGTGCGTGGTCGCCGCCGGCCCGCCCGGTGCCTACAACATCGCCGGCGACGGCGTGCTGACCGCCGCCGACGTGGCCCGGGAGTTCGGCGCCGTCCCGCTGCCCCTGCCGGCCGCGCCCGCCCAGCTCGCCGCCCGCGCCGTCGCGCGGCTGCCCTTCCTGCTCCCCGCCGCCGAGTGGGTGGAGGCGGCGAGCCGGCCGGTGATCATGAGCACCGCCAAGGCACGCGACCAGCTCGGGTGGGAGCCCCGCTACACCGGCCTCGAGGCGCTGCGCGACACCCTGCGCCCGCGCTGAGGCCGCGCGACCCGACCGTCCGGTCCGACGAGCCGGCCGCGACCCGCTCCCGACGTCGAGGGGACAGCCTGATGGCCACGCACGACCGACGGTCGCGGTCTGGCCGCAGCGCCGGCGTCCTGTCCGTGTGCGCCGCCCTGGTCGCCGTGTCGGCCTGCACGTCCTCGTCGGAGGATGAACCCGGGGACGACGACGCCGCCGGTGCGACCACCGGCCCCGGGACGCGCCCGGAGCTCGCCTCGGCCATCACCGGCGTCGAGGCGACGGTCGCCCCGGTCCTGGTCGGCGGCGAGGAGTGGCGGCGGATCACCGGCACCGTCTCCGGTGTCGTCGACCCGGCGGAGGACGTCGCCGGGCTGGCCGACCTGCCGGGGGACGCCGAGGGCCGCTACCCGTACACCGCCACGTTCGAGGTCGTCACGCCCGTCACCCCCGCGGACGACGGCGTCGTGCTGGTCGAGGCAGAGAACCGGGGACTGCCCCTGTTCCTCCTCTCGCTGCACCCGGCCCAGACCGGTCCCGGCGACCTGGGCAGCGGCGCGCTCTCCACCGGCGGCCTGTCCTACGCGCGGGTCCAGTGGCAGACCGGCGTCGCCGCCGACGTGCCGGCCACCGCGCAGGGGGTGGGCCAGGTCGTCGTCCGCGACTTCGGCCGGATGCTGGAGGGCCTCACCGACCGGCCTCCGGGCGCCGCGGAGGTCCCGGTCTTCGGCGGCTCGGTCCTCGCGGGGGTCAGCCAGGGCGGCTGGTTCATCGACACCTTCGTCGCGGAGGGCTTCAACGTCGCCGGCCCCGACGGGACGGGCGTGTACGACGCCGCCCTCGCCCTCGACGGCACGGGCAACTGGCTGGCGATCAACCAGCTGGCCGACGGCGCGCCGCAGACGCCCTACGCCCTGCCCGACGGCGAGCCGCTGCGCTACGACGAGCTGCTGACCCGACCCGACAGCGACCCGCTGTTCGTCGACGTGGCGGCCTACACCGACTACTACCGCCTCCGGGCCGGCCTCACCCGGCAGGACGACCCGCCCGCCGGCGTCGTCCGCTACGACTGGCCGGCCCCGCACGCCTCGACGATCCTCGGCCCGGCCCTGGTGTTCGGTGCCCGCAACCCCGACGGGACCGGCGGCTTCGGCTGCAACGGCGGGGTGCAGGTGCCGCTCAGCCCGGTGGGCTACGGCCCGTTCCTGCGCACGCTGACCGTCGCGCTGGCGTCGGTCGTGGCCGACGGCGGCGACCTCGGCGACCTGCCGGGCCCGGCGGTGTTCGACCTGCAGCCGGCTCCGCCGAGTTCCCCCGACTCCTTTAACGGGCTGCCCGGGGCGGAGCTGGAGGTCCCCGTCGTCGACGACGACACGCTGCAGCCGGTCGGCGGCGTGCGGTTCCCCGACGCCGAGGTGCCGCTCGGCCGGCCGACGCCGGTGTCGCTGCCCCCGGTGCAGGTCGCGACGATCTCCGACATCTGCGGCAACTTCGGTGGCTGGCAGCCGTTCAGCGCGGCCGAGCTCGCGAGCCGGTACGGCGACGTCGAGGGCTACCTGACCCGGTACGCGGCCGCTCTCGACGCGGCGGTCGAGGCGGGGTACCTGGCCGAGGGTGAGCGCGAGGGCATGCTCGCCACCGCCCGCACCGCGTACTCGAACGCCCGGTAGCCGCCCCGGGGCCGAGCGGTCAGGGCCGCGCGGGGCCGCCGTCGGCAGCGGGCAGCAGGCCGGTGTCGCGCAGCCAACGGAGCACGTGGCCGGCCGTCACCTCGGGCACCTGGAGCTGGGGCACGTGGCCGACGTCGGCCAGCTCGACGTAGCGCCAGTCGGGGTGCCGCTCGGCGATGTCCCGCGCGGCGGCCACGTCGACGAGGCGGTCGCGGTCGCCGTGCAGCAGCAGCACCGGGCCGGTGATCGAGGCCATGGCCTCCCGGTAGCGGCGCGGGTCGGCCAGCACCCACAGCAGCGAGCGCGCCGCGGCGAGGAAGGCCTTGTCCATGCCGGCGACGTCCCGGCGCTCCTCCAGCAGGGTCACCGAGCGGTCGATCACCTCCGCCGGCACCGCGTCGGGGTCGACGCCGCAGAGCACGAGCAGCTCGCGGACCCGCGACAGCGGCGTCGTGCGCACCCTCCGCAGCCACAGGACGCGCTCGGCGAGGAACGGCACGGCGTAGACGGCGAACTGCAGCGCGACGGTGGGGTCCAGCGCGCGCCGCGGCCCCGGCACCGCGGGGTCGAGCAGCACGGTGCCGCTCACCCGCTGCGGGGACCGCGCCGACTCGAACAGCGAGATCATCCCGCCCATCGAGTTGCCCACCAGCACGGCGGGCCCGTCGACGACCTCGCGCAGGAACCGGTCGAGCACCAGCACGTTGGCCGGCACGCTGGCCCGCCGGCCACCCGGCTCGCTGCGGCCGAAGCCGGGCAGGTCCAGGGCGAGGACGCGGGCGTGCGGGGTGAGCAGCGGGGCCAGCAGGTCCCAGTTGAGGTGCGAGCCGCCCAGGCCGTGCACGAGCACGATCGCCGGGCCGTCGGCGGCGCCGCCGAAGTCCACGTAGTGCACCGGCCCGTCCAGCTCCACGGTGAGGGAGCGTCCGGGGACCTGCGTCTCGTCCACGGCACCACCGTGGCACGGCGGGAACCGCCCTGCCCGGCCGGGGTGGCGGGGGCGGCCGGGGCCATCGGGGCCGGTGGGACGAGGATGTGTCCGGCGCCACATCCGGCTGCCGAGGACACGGGTGGGTCTCGGCGGGTGTCGCCGGCGCCCCGTAGTGGTAACCGGCAGATGACCACTGTCGGTCGACGAGGAGGAACACCGTGGCACGTCAGCCCCAGGGCGGTCCCGCACTCCCGCTCTACCTGAGCGAGCCGGGCCGGGCGGTGGCCGACTACGGCCTGTACCTGGCGGCGCGGCCCCTCCTGCAGGCGCTCCCGCACGGCGACGGCCACCCGGTCCTCGTCCTGCCCGGCCTCATGGCCGACGACGCCTCCACGCGGACGCTGCGGGCGACGCTGCGCCGGCTGGACTACCGGGTGCACGGCTGGCGCCTGGGCCGCAACATCGGGCCCACGCCGACCTGCGTCACCGGGCTGCGCCGGCGCCTGGACGACCTCGCCGACCGCTACGGCAGGCCGGTGAGCCTCATCGGCTGGAGCCTGGGCGGCATCTTCGCCCGCGAGCTCGCCCGTGCGACCCCCGACTCCGTCCGCCAGGTGGTCACCCTCGGCAGCCCGTTCCGGCTGACGTGCGAGTCCCAGACGCGGGCCGCCCGGGTGTTCGCCCGGTACTCCCACCTGCACGTGGACAGCGTGTCGTTCCCGCTGGAGAGCGAGTGCACGCCGCTGCCGGTCCCGGCGACGTCGATCTACTCCCACGCCGACGGGATCGTGCACTGGCAGACCTGCCTGGAGACCCCCGGCCCGCGCGCGGAGAACATCGCCGTGCACGCCAGCCACCTGGGCCTGGGGCACAACCCGGCCGTCGTCTACGCGGTGGCCGACCGGCTCGCGCAGCCCGACGGCACCTGGCGGCCGTTCCGGGCGCCGACGGTGCTGCGCCCGGCCTTCCCCCGCCCGGACGTGCCCGTGCCGACCTCGCCGCTGGCGGCCTCCGCCGCCTAGGGGGCCGTGCCGGCCCCGTCCGGAGGCTCGCCCCGCGCTAGCGAGGGGTGAGGGGGACGGGGTCCTTTACGTAGATCTCCTGCACGATCGTGGCGACGTGCCGCCCCTGCGCGTCGTGGGCGGACCCGAGCGCGACGCCGCGGCCGAACGCCGTGGACAGCGGCTGCGAGGTCAGCACGAACCACTCGTCGGCGCGCAGCGGCCGGTGGAACCACATGGTGTGGTTGACGCTCGTCGTGGCCACGGTGCCCGGGCCGCCCTCGCCGTCCGGTCCCCCGGCGACCAGGCCGGCGGCGGTGATCGCGACCGTGGGCACCGCCATGTCGGAGACGAGGGTGAGCACGGCCGCGTGCCACGCGGCGTCGGCGGGCAGCGGATCGCCCGCCCGGTACCAGGCCTCGACGTCGGTGGAGCGGGTGCCGTTGGCGCTCCCGGTCGCGTCGACGAACTCGATGCCGAAGCCGCCGTCGCGGTGCAGCGGCAGCTCGCCGGAGCCGACCGCGGCGGCCGGGAAGCGGGCCGGCGACGGCACGGAGAACTCGGGCCCCGACTCGCGGGCGCGCTGGAACGACGCCTCGAGCGTCACCACCACGCGGTCGCCCTGCCGGCCCACGACGCGGCGGCTGGTCAGCGCGCGGCCGTCCTTGACCCGGTCGACGGCGAACACGATCGGCTCCCCCGCCCGCCCCCGCTGCGGGAACTCCCCGTGCAGGTGGTGCACCGCGTAGTCGCCGGGGACCGTCGCGTCCGCCGAGAGCAGCGCCTGCACCAGCAGCGCCCCGCCGAACAGGGTCTGCCGGGCCAGCGGCGAGGCGCCGGAGACGCCGAACCGGTCCTCGCCCAGCGGCTCCACGCCGAGGGCGGCCACGACCGCGGACACCGTCTGGTCCACCGCACACCTCGCACGTCGACGTCGGAGCAGTCCGGCGCCGGCACCGTGTGTGGTGCGAGCGGGATCCGGGGTGGGCGCGGCCGGGATCGAACCGGCGACCGCTCGCTTGTAAGGCGAGAGCTCTCCCGCTGAGCTACGCGCCCCGCCTGCCCAGCTTAGGGACCGCCCTGCCCCCACCACTCGCGAGCCCGCGGGCGGTGGGGGCGCAGCGGTCGCCGCCGGGGTTCAGAGCGCCGCGACGGCGTCCTTCCAGCCGGACTGCTGCCGGGCGTCGCCGGGCTGGTTGACCTCGGCGAAGCGGACGACGCCCTCGGCGTCGACGAGGAACGTGCCGCGGACGGCCATGCCGGCCTTCTCGTTGAAGACCCCGTAGGCCTGGGCGGTCGTGCCGTGCGGCCAGAAGTCCGACAGCAGCGGGAAGGGCAGGCCCTGCTGGTCCTTGAACGCCTTGAGGCTGAAGACGGGGTCGGTGCTGATGGCCACGACCTGCACGCCGGCGTCGGTGTAGCCGGCGAGCTCGTCGCGCAGCTGGCACAGCTCACCGGTGCAGATGCCGGAGAAGGCGAACGGGTAGAAGACGACCAGCACCGGCTTCCCGCGCAGCTCGGCGAGGGAGACGACCTGCTTGTCCTGGTCGGGGAGGGTGAACTCGGGCGCGCGGTCACCGACGGAGAGGCTCATGCCCCGATCGTGCCGTACCCCCGGTGACGTGCTGGAACGGCCCCCTCGCAGGGGCCCGCGCCGAGCGGAGCGAGGGTCGGGGGGCGAGGGGGTCCTTCGGTCAGCGGCGGCTGCGGGCCGCCTTCGGCGTGACCAGGCGGATGCCCGACCACTCCTTGGCCGCGGAGATGCTGCTGGTCTGCTGCAGGCCGGCCGTGGGGGCCACCTCGGTGACGTCGCCGGGCTCGACGTGCCCGGGCCGGCCCGACTTGGGGACCAGCAGCCACACCACGCCCTCGTCGGCCAGCGAGGTCAGCGCGTCGGTGAGGGCGTCGAACAGGTCGCCGTCGTCCTCCCGCCACCACAGCACCACGACGTCGGCGACCTCGTCGGTGTCCTCGTCGACCATCTCGCTGCCCGAGACCTCGACGATGGAGTCGCGCAGGTCCTCGTCGGCGTCCTCGTCCCAGCCGAGCTCCTGCACGACCATGCCCGGCTTGATGCCCAGCCGGGCCGCCATGCTGGCGCTGCCCGAGTCGACGCTCATCCCTGCTGTTCCTCCATGGGTGTGGTGGCACTCCGATCGCCGGCGGGGAGCCCCCCGGTCCGGGTGCCGACGGGCGGCACCGGGGTGTGGGGGGCGCGGCGCGTGCCGGCGGCGGACGCGACGACCGGGAGCACCGGGGCGGACACGACCGGCGGGAGGGTCACCCGCTGCCTGGCCATGTCACCCCTGTCGTCCCTCGGTCGGCCGTGGACCCGCGTGTCGGGCCACGTGGGCGGAAGCGTAGGGCATGCCAGGTCAAGCGCAAGGTCAGGCGCGGACGCTGCGCGGCGGCGGGCCGGGCTGCCGCCGCGGGACACCGCGACGTCCCGACAGGTGGGCGGCTGCGTGACGGCGACGGGCGAACGGCGGGAGGATGGGTCCATGAGCGCACCGCAGCAGTCGGGCGGCGACCCCGCCCGCGATGCAGGTACCACCCCCGGCAGCGCCCGCGCGGTCATCACCGACGGGCTCCCCAGCCAGCTGGTCGACACCGACCCCGACGAGACGCAGGAGTGGCTGGAATCGCTGGACGCGGTCGTCGACCACGCCGGCCGAGGACGTGCCCGCTACCTGATGCTCCGCATGCTGGAGCGCAGCCGGCAGCAGCAGGTCGGCGTGCCGGCCCTGCGCAGCACCGACTACATCAACACGATCGCGCCCGAGCGCGAGCCGTGGTTCCCCGGTGACGAGCACGTCGAGCGGCGCATCCGCGCCTACATCCGCTGGAACGCCGCGATCATGGTCCACCGGGCCCAGCGGCCCGGGATCGGCGTCGGCGGGCACATCTCCTCCTACGCCTCCTCCGCCTCCCTGTACGAGGTCGGCTTCAACCACTTCTTCCGCGGCAAGGACCACCCCGGCGGCGGCGACCAGATCTGGTTCCAGGGCCACGCCTCCCCCGGCATCTACGCCCGCGCCTACCTCGAGGGCCGGCTGAGCGAGCAGCAGCTCGACGGCTTCCGCCAGGAGGTCAGCCACCCCGGCGGCGGGCTGTCGTCCTACCCGCACCCGCGGCTCATGCCCGACTTCTGGGAGTTCCCCAGCGTCTCGATGGGCCTGGGCCCGATGAACGCCGTCTACCAGGCCCGGTTCAACCGGTACCTGCACGCGCGCGGCGTCAAGGACACCTCCGACCAGCACGTCTGGGCGTTCCTGGGCGACGGCGAGATGGACGAGCCCGAGTCGCTCGGCGTCATCGGCCTGGCCGCCCGCGAGGAGCTGGACAACCTCACCTTCGTCGTCAACTGCAACCTGCAGCGCCTCGACGGCCCGGTCCGCGGCAACGGCAAGGTCATCCAGGAGCTCGAGTCGTTCTTCCGCGGCGCCGGCTGGAACGTCATCAAGGTGATCTGGGGCCGGGAGTGGGACGCCCTGCTCGCCGCCGACCGCGACGGCGCCCTGGTCAACCTCATGAACCAGACGCCCGACGGCGACTACCAGACCTACAAGGCCGAGGACGGCGCGTTCGTCCGCGAGCACTTCTTCGGCCGGGACCCGCGCACCCGCAAGCTCGTGGAGAACATGAGCGACAAGGAGGTCTGGGACCTCTCCCGCGGCGGGCACGACTACCGGAAGATGTACGCCGCCTACAAGGCCGCGATGGAGCACAAGGGCCAGCCCACGGTCATCCTCGCCAAGACCATCAAGGGCTGGACGCTGGGCAGCCACTTCGAGGGCCGCAACTCCACCCACCAGATGAAGAAGCTGACCGCGGAGGACCTCGCCGGCTTCCGCGACCGCCTCTACCTGCCGATCCCGGACGAGGCGCTGGACAAGACCCTCCCGCCCTACTACAAGCCCGACCCGGACTCCGACGAGATGCAGTACATGCTCGAGCGGCGCCGGGCCCTGGGCGGGGCGGTCCCGCGGCGCCGGGCGGAGTTCAAGACGCTCAAGGCACCCGAGGACAAGGCGCTCGACGTGC
Source organism: Blastococcus sp. CPCC 205250 (assembly GCF_019799925.1). Classification (GTDB taxonomy): domain Bacteria; phylum Actinomycetota; class Actinomycetes; order Mycobacteriales; family Geodermatophilaceae; genus Trujillonella. The sequence continues at coordinate 428,447 of NZ_JABGCG010000003.1, forward strand.
TGCGCCGCGGCTCCGGCAAGCAGGAGGTGGCGACGACGATGGCGTTCGTCCGCCTGCTCAAGGAGCTCCTGAAGGACTCCGAGCTCGGCCCGCGCTTCGTGCCGATCATCCCGGACGAGGCCCGCACCTTCGGCCTGGACTCGCTCTTCTCCTCGCACAAGATCTACAACCCCGCGGGGCAGCGGTACACCTCGGTGGACCGCGAGCTGATGCTGGCCTACAAGGAGTCCGAGCAGGGCGTGATCCTGCACGAGGGCATCAACGAGGCCGGCTCGACCGCGTCGTTCACCGCCGTCGGCACGTCGTACTCCACGCACGGCGAGCCGATGATCCCGATCTACATCTTCTACTCGATGTTCGGGTTCCAGCGGACCGGCGACGGGTTCTGGGCCGCGGCCGACCAGATGGCCCGCGGCTTCGTGCTCGGCGCCACCGCCGGGCGCACGACGCTCAACGGCGAGGGTCTGCAGCACGAGGACGGCCACTCCCTGCTGCTGGCGCAGACCAACCCGGCGGTCGTGTCCTACGACCCGGCCTTCTCCTACGAGGTCGCGCACATCACCAGGGACGCGCTGCAGCGCATGTACGGCGAGGACCCGGGCGCGCCGCTGGGCGGGCACCGGTCACCGGACGTCATGTACTACCTGACGGTCTACAACGAGCCGTTCGTGCAGCCGGCCGAGCCCGAGGGCCTCGACGTCCGGGGCCTGCTGGCGGGCATGTACCGCTGCGCGCCCGGCACGGGCGGGGGTCCGGAGGCGCAGGTGCTGGCCTCCGGCGTCGCCGTGCCGTGGGCGCTGCGGGCGCAGGAGCTGCTGCGCGAGGACTGGGGCGTGTCGGCCGACGTGTGGTCGGTGACCTCGTGGAACGAGCTGCGCCGGCAGGCCGACGAGTGCGAGGAGTGGAACCTCCTGCACCCCGGCGAGGAGGTCCGGGTCCCCTACGTGACCCAGCAGCTCCAGGACGCCGCCGGCCCGGTCGTGGCGGTGTCGGACTGGATGCGCGCCGTCCCGGACCTGATCGCGCCCTACGTCCCCGGTGGGATGGCCACGCTCGGCACCGACGGGTTCGGTCTGTCCGACACCCGCCCGGCGCTGCGCCGGCACTTCCACGTGGACGCGGAGTCGATCGTCGTCCGCACGCTGGCGTCGCTGGCCAAGCGCGGCGAGGTCGACGGCGACGTCGTCCGCCAGGCGGTGGAGAAGTACCAGGTCCGCGACGTGCAGGCCGCGCCGGCCGAGGAGCGCAGCGACCCCAGCCCCGCCACCTGAGCCGTCGGGGTCGCCGGGTGGGTCGTCGGCCCACCCGGCGACCTCGTCACCTCGACTCGCGATGGCGCCGGGCGAGGTCCCGGTACACGGCGGCACTGTGCTTGGGGGTGCGCCGCTGCGTGTCGTAGTCGACGTGGACCAGTCCGAAGCGCTGGGCGTAGCCGCGCGCCCACTCGAAGTTGTCCATCAGCGACCAGGCGAAGTACCCGCGGACGTCGGCTCCCCGGGCCATCGCGTCGGCCACGGCCGCGAGGTGGCCGAGCAGGTAGTCGACGCGCTCGTGGTCGGCCACCCGCCCGTCGACGCCGGGGGTGTCCGGCCAGGCGGAGCCGTTCTCGGTGATCACCATCGGCAGTCCCGGGGCGATGTCCCGGAGCCGCAGCAGCAGCTCGGTGAACGCCTCCGGGGTGACCGCCCAGCCCATGGTCGTCGTGGGGCCGGGAGGCGCGGCGTCGTCGATCCGCTCGGCGCCGATGAACGGGCTGGCCTTGCCCGTCGGCTCGGGCAGGGCGGAGACGACCGACCGGAAGTAGTAGTTGACGCCCAGCCAGTCGACCGGGGTGGCGACGACGTCCATGTCGCCGTCCTCGACCGGCAGCGGAGCGCCGGCGGCGTCGAGGTCGGCGACGACGTCGGCCGGGTACTCCCCCGTGACGACGGGCAGGAGGAACATCCGGTTCTGCTGACCGTCGAGCCGCCGGGCGGCGTCGACGTCGGCCGCCGCGGGTGAGGCGGGGGACATCGGCGTGAAGTTCAGCGTCACCCCGACGGACTCCGCGCCCGCCTCGCGGAGCGCCCGGGTGGCCAGGCCGTGGCCCAGCAGGAGGTGGTGCACCGCCCGCGCGGCCGCCGCGGGGTCCCGCCGGCCGGGGGCGTGCTGACCGGCCATGTACCCCAGCAGGGAGCTGCACATCGGCTCGTTGAGGGTCGACCAGTGCGGTACCCGGTCCCCGAGCGCCTGGTGGACGACGGCGGCGTAGTCGGCGAACCGCAGCGCCGTGTCCCGGTCGGCCCATCCGCCGCGGTCCTCCAGCGCCTGCGGGAGGTCCCAGTGGTAGAGGGTCAGCCACGGCGTGATCCCGGCCTCGAGGAGGCTGTCGACCAGGCGGCGGTAGAAGTCCAGCCCACGTTGCTCGACCCGTCCGGCGCCCTCCGGCAGCACGCGGGTCCACGCCACCGAGAAGCGGTAGGCGTCGAGGCCGAGGTCGGCCATCAGTGCGACGTCCTCGCGGTAGCGGCGGTAGTGGTCACAGGCGACGTCGCCGGTCTCGGCCCGGGCGGTCCGGCCCGGGGTGTGGCTGAAGGTGTCCCAGATGGACGGTCCGCGGCCGTCGACGTCGACCGCGCCCTCGATCTGGTAGGCCGCGGTCGCGGCCCCGAAGAAGAAGCCGGGCGGGAAGGTCGGCCCGGCGTCGGCCAGGGCGCGGGTCTGGGTGGTGGTCATGCGGCAGGACTCCTCTGCGGGCAGGCGGGACCGGCACGGCGGAGGACCGTGCTGGGAGGGGGACGGCGCTGTGCGGGAGGCGGGGTGTGAGGGAGGCGGGTTCAGTCCACGCGGCGCTGTGTCGTCGGGTCGAAGACGTGCAGGCGGCCCTCGGGGACCGCGAGGGAGAGCTCGTCGCCCTGCCCGGGAGCCGACCGGGGCTCGGTGCGCACGACGACGTCGGACGGGTGCAGGACGTCGTCGGTGTGCTCCGCGGCGAGCTTGGTGTAGAGGAAGGCGTCCGCGCCGAGCTGCTCGACGACGTTGACCACCACCGGGACCCCCGCGCCCGGGCCGACCAGCCGCACGTCCTCCGGGCGGAACCCGACGGTCACCCGGCCGGTGCCGGCCGCGGCGCGCGCCAGCTGGTCGCGGGGCACCGGCAGGACCGCGCCCCCGAGCCGGACGCCGCCGTCGACGGCCGGGCCCGTGACGACGTTCATCGCGGGCGAGCCGATGAACCCGGCGACGAAGACGTTCGCCGGCCGGTCGTAGAGGACGCCGGGGGCCTCGCACTGCTGGAGGACGCCGTCGCGCAGGACGGCCACCCGGTCGCCGAGCGTCATCGCCTCGACCTGGTCGTGGGTGACGTAGACCGTGGTCGTCCCCAGGCGCTGCACCAGCCGCGCGATCTGCGTGCGGGTCTGCACGCGCAGCTTGGCGTCGAGGTTGGACAGCGGCTCGTCCATCAGGAACACCTGGGGGTCCCGGACGATGGCCCGCCCCATGGCGACCCGCTGCCGCTGCCCGCCGGAGAGCGCCTTGGGACGGCGGTGCAGGTAGTCCCCGAGGTCGAGGATCTGCGCCGCCTCGCCGACCCGCCGGGAGATCTCTGCCCTGCCCAGCCCGGCGAGCTTGAGGGCGAACCCCATGTTCGCCTCGACGGTCATGTGCGGGTACAGCGCGTAGTTCTGGAAGACCATCGCGATGTCGCGGCCCTTCGGCGGGAGGTCGGTGACGTCCCGGTCGCCGATGAGGACCGCCCCGGAGTCCACCTCCTCCAGGCCGGCGAGCATGCGCAGCGACGTCGACTTGCCGCAGCCGGACGGACCGACCAGGACGAGGAACTCGCCGTCGCCGATGTGCAGGTCCAGGGCGTCGACCGCCGGCCGCTCGCTCTTGGGGTAGATGCGCGTCGCCTGCGCGAAGGTCACGGTCGCCATGGGGATGACACCTCTCCGGTGGGGGTGGACGGGACGGGGGTGGGCGGCGTCATCCCTTGACCGCGCCCTGCATGATGCCGCCGACGATGTGCCGGCCGAGGACGGTGAAGACGACGAGGATCGGCAGCGTCCCGATCAGCGTCCCGGCCATGATCACGGCCCGGTCGGGGACGTATCCGCCGCCCAGGCCGGCGAGCGCGACCTGGACGGTGGGGTTCTCGTTCGTCAGCGCGATCAGCGGCCAGAAGAAGTCGTTCCACGCGGTGAGGAAGGTCAGCATCGCGAGGACCGCCATCGCCGGGCGGGCGACGGGCACGACGATCGACCAGAAGATCCGCGCGGTCGAGGCGCCGTCCATGCGGCCGGCCTCCAGCAGCTCGTCGGGCAGCGCGGAGCTCAGGTACTGGCGCATGAAGAACACCCCGAAGGCGGTGACCAGGGTCGGCAGCACCACGGCCTGCAGCTGGTTCACCCACTCCAGCTCGGCGATGAGCAGGAACAGCGGGATGATCGCCAGCTGGGTCGGCACCATCATCGTGCCCACCACCAGGCCGAGCAGCGCCTTGTTGCCGCGGAAGCGCAGCTTCGCGAAGGCGAAGCCGGCCAGCGTGCAGCAGAGGACGGTGCCCACGGTGATGCAGCCGGCGACGACGATCGTGTTGACCAGCGCCAGACCGATCGGCGCCTCGTCCATGGCCCGGCCGATGTTGGTGAACAGGTCGGCGTCGGGCAGGAACGGCGGCGGGGTCGCGGCGATCTCGGCGTTGGTGTGGGACCCGGCGACGGCGGTCCAGTACAGCGGGAACACCGACACGAGGGCCGTGAGGACGAGCAGCACGTAGGTCAGCGGGCCGGCCTGGGTCACCCGGCCGGCCGCGCGCCGGCGGCGGCGACGGGGTGGGACGGGCGCCGGCCGGCTGCCCGGGACGGCGTCGTCGACGGGACGTGGGGCGGTCACGGTCACGGGGCGCTCCTACCGCTCGGCCCGGGCGCGGCGGCGGGCCAGGAGGGCCCAGGCGCCGACGACCACGAGGATGATCAGGAACATCGCCCACGCGGTGGCGGCCGCCTGACCGAGGTGGAAGTTCGTCCAGCCCTGGTCGTACATGAGCAGCCCGAGGGTCTGGTACTGGTTCGACGACCCGCCGTTGGTGGTCCCGTTGCCGCTGAACAGCAGCGGTTCACCGAACAGCTGCACGGCGCCGATCGTGGAGACCACGATGGTGAACAGGATGGTGGGGCGCAGTCCCGGGATGGTCACGTGCAGGAACTGCTTCCACCGGCTGGCCCCGTCCAGGGTCGCCGCCTCGTAGAGGTCCTCGGGGATGGCCTGCATGGCCGCGAGGTAGATCAGCGCGTTGTAGCCGGTCCACCGCCAGATGACGATCACCGAGATGGCGAGCTGGCTGCTCCAGGTGCCGCCCTCCCAGTCGACCCGGTCGAACCCGACGGCCTCCAGGCCGGCGTTGATCAGCCCGTAGTCGCGGCCGAACAGCTGGCCGAACACCAGCGTCGCGGCGGCGATGCTGGTCGCGTAGGGCAGGAGCATCGCGACCCGGAAGAAGGTCCGGCCGCGCAGCGAGTAGTTCAGCAGGTGCGCCAGCCCCAGGGCCATCGCCAGCTGCGGGACGGTCGACAGGACGCCGATGGTGAGGGTGTTGCGGGCGGCGTTCCAGAAGAACTCGCTGGTGAGCAGCTCCCCGTAGTTGGCCAGTCCCACCCACTGGGCGCCGTCGACGTCGCCCAGGTCGACGTCGTGGAGCGAGATCCAGGCGGTGTAGAGGAAGGGGTAGAGGCTGAAGCAGGCGAAGAGGACGAAGAAGGGGGCGACGTAGGCGTAGCCCCAGCGGTTGCGGGTCAGCCGCGACGGGCGTCGCGCCGGGCCGGGTGGGGCGGACGGGGCGGCGATCGACGCCACCTGGGGCTCGTCGCTGGCGATGGTCATGCGCTGGTCCTCGCTGTGGGGCGGAGCCGGGGAGCGGGTGGAGGAGGGTGCGGCCGGCGGTGCCCGGGGATGCTCGTCCACCCCCGGGCACCGCCGCGTCTCAGGCCGCGTCCCGTGCGGCGGCGCGCGGTCGGCGTCGGGTGCCGGTCACCCGACGATGTCGTCGATCTCGGCCATCGCGTCGTCGAACGCGTCGTCCGGGCTCGTGCCCTGCGTGGCCACGTTGGTCAGCGCGGAGCTGAACGCCTCCTGGATCTGCGTGTCGTACCGGCTGATCGGCGTGAACTGCAGGGAGGCCGCGGACTGCCCGAAGATCTCCCCGACCGGCGCGCCGTTGAAGTAGTCGTTCACGGCACCGGAGACCGCAGGGTCCTCGGCGGCGACCTGGCTGGACGGGAAGTGCGCCTCGCGGGTGAACATCTTGATCTGCTGCTCCGGCGCGGTCAGCCACTGGACGAGGGCGACGGCCTCCTCGCGGTTCTCGGCCGACTCGGGCACGCCGAGCCAGGACCCGCCCCAGTTCGTGCTGCCGCCGGGCAGGGCCGCGACGTCCCACAGGCCCGCCGCCCCGTCGCCGGCCTGGGAGGTGATGTAGCCCAGCATCCAGGCGGGGCAGGCCACGGTCGCGAACCCGCCGTTGGCGAAGGCGCTGTTCCACTCGTCCCCGAACTGGGTCAGCCCGGCGGTGAGCCCCTCCTCGGCCGCGGTGCTCGCGTCCGCCCAGGCGGCCTGCACCCCGTCGCTGGTCTCGGGGATCGGCTGCCCGTCCTCGTCGGCGTAGGCGTACTCACCCTGGTAGACGGCGGCCGAGAAGATGCTGGCCGGGCTGTCGACGAACGACGTCCCCTCCGCCCGGCCCGGTGCGGCCGCGTACCGGCGGCCGACCTCCAGGTAGCCGTCCCAGTCGGCCCACAGGGCGCTGAGCTCGGCACGGTCGGTGGGCAGGCCGGCCTGCTCGAACAGGTCGCGGCGGTAGCACATCGCCTCCGGGCCGGCGTCGGTGCCGAGCCCGATGACCCGCCCGTCCTCGCTGGTGGCCGGCTCGACCTTCCAGTCGTAGAACCCGCTCAGGACCTCGTCGGCGCCGTCCAGGGCGGCGAAGTCCACGAACGCGTCCGCGTGGTTGGCGACCAGGTCGGCGACGAAGCCGATCTCGATGCCCTGGATGTCGGCCAGGCCGGAGTTGGCGGCCAGGCGGGTCTGCAGCGTCCGGTAGTAGTCCGCGGAGCGCTCGACGGAGGTCTCCTCGATGCGGATCTCCGGGTGCAGCTCCATGTACTCGTCGTAGAGCCCGGCCTCCTCGAAGCCGAAGGTGCCGAACAGTCCGACGTCCAGCGTGATCGTGCCGTCGTCCCCCGCGTCGGAGCCACCACACCCGGTGGCGAGCAGGGCGACGGCGAGTCCCACGCCGAGCGCCGCCCGGGACTTCCTGAGAACGGTCATCAGACCTCCTGGGTCGATCCCCTCCGGACTGCTGGTCCGGGCGGGGTGGGGTGTGAGAGCGCTCTCACGGGTTCGGAGCACAGAGTGAGGTGAGTCACTCGACCGTGTCAAGGGCATCCCCGGGAGATGTGGAGGAGGGAGCGCGGACGTGCCAACCTGTCCCCGCCGCGCCCCGTCCGGAGCGCCCCCGGCCGGGGAGGAGGAGCCGCCATGACGATCGCTGGACGCTCGTCGCCGACGCTCGACGAGGTCGCCGAGCTCGCCGGTGTCTCCCGGGCCACCGTCTCCCGCGTCATCAACGACTCACCTCGCGTCAGCCCCGAGGCACGCGAGGCGGTGCACAGCGCCGTCGCGCAGCTGCGCTACGTCCCCAACCGCATGGCCCGGAGCCTGGTGACCCGGCGGACCGACACGATCGCGCTGGTGCTGTCGGAGAACAACAGCCAGGTCTTCACCGACCCGTTCTTCGCCAGCATGGTCCGGGAGCTCTCGGCCCGGCTGTCCGACACCGACCGCGCGCTCGTCCTGCTCGCCGCCCGCGACCGGGGCGAGCAGGAGAAGGTCGGCCGGTGGGTGCGGCAGGGGCACGTGGACGGCGTCGTCCTGGTGTCCCTGCACCGCGACGACCTCCTGCCCGGCATGCTGCGCGAGTCGAACGTCCCGCTGGTGCTGCTGGGCCGGCCGCTGGACGGCTCCGACGTCAGCCACGTCGACGCAGACAACGCCGCGGGGGCGACCACCGCCACGGAGTACCTGGCCGCCGCCGGGCGACGGCGGATCGCCACCGTCACCGGCCCCCTGGACATGATCGCCGGGGTCGACCGCTACGCCGGCTACCGCCACGGGCTGCAGGCGGCCGGCCTGCCCCTGAGCGCCGAGCTGGTCGAGGAGGGCGACTTCACCGAGGCCGGCGGCGCCCGGGCGATGCGGGCCCTGCTGGAGCGCGCACCCGACCTGGACGCGGTGTTCGTCGCCTCGGACCCGATGGCCGTCGGCGCGCTGCGCGCCCTGCACGACGCCGGGCGCACGGTCCCCGGCGACGTCGCGGTGGTCGGCTTCGACGACGCGGTCGTCGCCGCCACGTGCGACCCGCCGCTGACCACCGTCGCGCAGCCGCTGGACGAGATGACCCGCCTGATGGTGGAGCTCCTGCTGCGCCAGGTGGACGGCGTCGCGGACGGTCCGGAGGTGCACGTCTGCGACACCCGACTGGTGGTCCGAGCCTCCGCCTGAGCGTCCGTCCCGGCGGTCAGGCCGCCAGCGCGCGCAGCGCCATCAGGGCGTACAGGGCGGCGCCGGCCGGCAGCGGGGCCTCGTCGAACACCGCCAGGTTGGAGTGGTTGGGCGGGGCCTCGTCCGGGTCCACGCCCTGCGGGCGGGCGCCGATCCACGCCATGGCGCCGGGCACCCGCTCCAGCACGTAGGAGAAGTCCTCGGCACCCATGAGCGGCTCGGCCATCGGCGGCACCGCGTCGGGTCCGAGCAGCTCGGCGGCGGCCGCGGCCACCCGCCCGGCGACCCCGGCGTCGTTGGCGGTCACCGGGTAGCCGGGCTCGTGCACGAAGTCCGCCGGCATGTCGTGCGCCGCCGCCACCAGCTCCGCGACCCGCCGCACCGACTCGACGACGTCGGCCCGGCGGCCGGCCGACAGCGTGCGGATCGTGCCCTCCAGAAAGGCGCTGTCGGGGATCACGTTGTTGGTCGACCCGGCGGCGATGTGGGCGACGGTGACGACGGCGGGGTCGGTCACCGGCACCCGGCGGGTGACCATCGACTGCAGCGCCAGCACGATCTCGGCGGCCACCGGGATCGGGTCGCGGGTCCGGGCCGGCTCGGAGGCGTGCCCGCCGCGACCGTGCAGCGTCAGCCGCCACTGGTCGGCCGCCGCCATGATCGGGCCCGGCCGCACGTGCACCGTGCCGGAGGCCAGCGTCGACGACGAGTGCAGCGCGAACGCGCCGGACACCGGCGCTCCCGGGACGGCGTCGAGCAGCCCCTCGTCGAGCATGTAGCGCGCGCCGTGGAACCCCTCCTCCCCCGGCTGCACCATGAACACGACCTGGCCGGCGATCTCGTCGCGGCGCTCGGCCAGCAGCCGCGCGGCGCCCACGAGCATCGCCACGTGCGTGTCGTGCCCGCAGGCGTGCATGACGCCGGGGACCTCGGAGGCGAAGGGCAGGCCGGTGTCCTCCTGCACCGGCAGGGCGTCCATGTCCGCGCGCAGCAGGTACGTGGGGCCGGGCCGGGCGCCGCGCAGGACGCCGACGACGGACGTGGTGCTGCGGCCGGGGGTCAGTTCGATCGGCAGCCCGCCCAGCGCGGCCATGACCGTCGCCTGCGTGTCGGGCAGGTGCAGGCCCATCTCGGGCCGGCGGTGCAGCCGGCGGCGCAGGTCGATCGTGCGGTCGGCGTCGGCGGTGGCGGCGGCGAGGAGCTCAGCGGGGGTGGGCACGGTCGTCACTCTGCCCAAGCCGGGCGGCCCACGGCGAGCCGCCAGACGACGACGGGGCCGCCCTCTCCCCCGACGACGCCGGGCTCCTCCCCCACCCCGATCCGCAGCCCGTCGGGCCCCGGACCCGAACCCAGCCACAGCCGCGCGTCCGGCCGCCCGAGGTCGACCCACCCCGCGGCCGCCGGGACGACGGAGTGCGCCGGCGCCGCGCCGGGGTCCGCCGTCCGCAGGTAGCACTGCAGCACCCGCGCGCCGTCGTCCCCGGCGACCTCGTCGTGCGCCAGCCCGGAACCGGCGCGCAGGACGGCGACGTCGCCGGCGACCAGGTCGGCGCCGTCCCCCCACCGGTGCCGCAGCGACCCCGCCAGGACGACGGCGACGACGTCCACCGCGGTGTGCTCGTGCCGCCCGTAGCCGGCCCCCGGGCCCAGCCGGTCGTCGGCGACGCGCAGCAGCGGGCCGAGGGAGCCGTCGGCGTTCTCCACCAGCACCCGTGACTCCAGCGCGGTCACGGGCGCCGCTCCAGCGCCGCGGGGCCACCGGGCAGGCCGCCCAGCAGCAGGGCCAGGCCGAGGGACCAGGCCACGCCCAGCGCCCAGCCGCCCAGGACGTCGGAGAGGAAGTGGACGCCCAGCCACATCCGGGTCAGCCCGACCAGGACGACGAGCGCGGCACCGAGGGCCCCCGCGACCCGCCGCCCGCCCGCTCCGAGCCGCGGCCAGGCGAGGACCAGCCCGACGACGACCAGGGTCGCGACGCCCGACGAGTGCCCGCTGGGGTAGCTCAGGCCGGCGTAGTCCAGACCGCCGCCCTCGAACGCCGGCCGTGCCCGCCCCACCAGCTCCTTGAGCCCCGCGGTCAGCGGGCCGATCAGCAGCACCGCCGGGACCACCCAGGTCAGCGGGCGCCAGTGCCGCTGCACGGCGAGCCAGACCACCACCGGCGCGAAGACCAGCAGCCGGACCCAGGAGAGCCCCGGCGCAGTGAGCACCTCCAGCAGCCCGTCGAGGCCGGCCGAGCGGTCGTCCCCGGCGTAGAGGGCCCGGCTGACGGCGGCGTCGAGCCGGACCTGCGGGTCGAGGTCGACGAGCACGCCCACCCCGAGGGTGACCAGCACCGCGAGGGCGGCGAGCACGACACCGAGCACCCGGCGGTGGACCCGCGCCGCGACGCCGGGGAGGAGCGACTGCACCGCCCCACTCTCCCCGACCCCCCGCCGCGTGACACGCTGGCCGGCGTGGACGACCGCGCCGCAGCGCCCCGGCCCTCGGCCGGCACCCTGCGCCGGCTGGAGCGCGCGTCGGGCGCCATCGCCACCCAGGCCGTGGCGCGGATGGACGACCAGCTCCCCTGGTTCCGCACCATGCCGGCCGACCAGCGCTCCTGGGTCATGCTCGTGGCGCAGGCCGGCATCGCGTCCCTGGTCGACTGGTGCCGCAACCCCGACCGGCCGCCGCGGCTGACCGGCGAGGTCTTCGGCGCCGCGCCGCGGGAGCTCGTGCGGGCGGTCCCGCTCAAGCAGACCGTCGACCTGGTCAAGGTCGTCGTCGAGGTGCTCGACGACCACGTGCGCGAGGTGGCCGAGCCCGGCGACGCCGACCCGCTGCGGATGGCGGTGCTGATGTTCAGCCGCGAGGTCGCCTTCGCCACCGCGCACGTCTACGCGACCTTCGCCGAGGACCGCGGCGCCTGGGACGCCCGGCTGGAGGCCCTCGTGGTCGACGCGCTCGTCCGCGGCGAGCGCTCCGAGGAACTGCCCGGCCGGGCCGCCGCGCTGGGCTGGGCGGTCACGACGCCGGTCACCGTCGTGGTGGGTGCGGCGCCGGCGGACCGGGACGCGCACGCGGCGGCGCGGCGGGCGGCCCGTTCCATGCGCAGCGAGGCGCTCGTCGGGGTGCACGCCGAGCAGCTCGTCGTCGTCCTGGGCGGCGTGGCGGCCCTCGACGCCGTCGCCGACCGGGTCGCCGAGGAGTTCGGGCCGGGGCCGGTCGTGGTCGGGCCGGTGGTCGAGGGGCTGGCACGGGCCTCGGAGTCCGCCGCCGCGGCGCTGGCCGGGCTCCGGGCCGCACCGGCGTGGCCGGGCGCGCCGCGGCCGGTGGCCGCCGACGCGCTGCTCCCCGAGCGGGCCCTCGACGGCGACCCGCTGGCCCGCGTCGCGCTCGAGGAGCGGGTCGCGCTGCCGCTGCAGGCCGCCGGCGGCGAGGTGCTCGAGACCGTCGGGGCGGTGCTGGCCAGCGGCGGCAACCTCGAGGCGAGCGCCCGCACGCTGTTCGTGCACCCGAACACCGTGCGGTACCGGCTGAAGCGGGCCGCCGAGCTGACCGGCTTCTGGGCGACCGACCCGCGGGGCGGCTGGACGCTGCAGGTGGCCCTGGCCCTCTCCCGGCTGGGCGGCGAGCGCTCCCTCTGGCACTGAGCGCCCTGGCACTGCGCGGCAGTGTGGTCCCCACCACGCCGGTGCGCATCCTGAGGCCTGTCGGGAGGCCCTCTTTGGAGGGTTCCTCCAAAGAGCACCCGTGTGGTTTCGTGCCGCTCCCCATCCGTGGCCGGGCCCGCCGCCTGGCACGGTGGTCGACGTGCTGGCCGTCCTCGCCCCTGGACAGGGCGCGCAGAAACCCGGGATGCTGACCGACTGGCTGGAGCTGCCCGGCGCCGAGTCCTTCTTCCGCTGGGCCGGCGCCATCGCCGACGCCGACCTGCTCACCCTCGGCACGACCGGGGACGCCGAGGCGATCACCGACACCGCGGTCACCCAGCCGCTGGTCGTCGCGATGAGCCTCTTCGTCGCCCGCGAGCTCGGCGGCCTGCCCGGCCCGGTGCAGCACTCCCCGCAGGCCGGCCGCGACGTCGTCATCGCCGGACACAGCGTCGGCGAGCTGACCGCCGCGGCCCTGGCGGGGGTGCTGAGCGTCGAGGCGGCGATCGCACTGACCGCCGTCCGCGGGCGTGCGATGGCCGCCGCCTGCGCGCTCACCCCGACCGGCATGTCCGCCGTCCTGGGCGGTGACCCCGAGGAGCTGTCGGCCGCCCTCGAGCGCCACGGCCTCGTGGCCGCGAACCTCAACGGCGGCGGGCAGACCGTCGTGGCCGGGCCCCTCGAGGGTCTCGCCGCGCTCAAGGACGCCCCGCCGGCCAAGGCGCGGGTGGTCCCCCTGTCGGTGGCCGGGGCGTTCCACACCGAGTACATGGCCCCGGCCCGCGAGCAGCTGGAGGGCCTCGTCGACGGCCTGCGCCCGGCCGAGCCCAGCCGGCTGCTGCTCAGCAACGCCGACGGCGCGGCCGTGACCAGCGGCGCCGATGCACTGTCCCGGCTGGTCAGGCAGGTCACCAGCCCGGTGCGCTTCGACGCCTGCCTGGCGACCATGCGCGACCTCGGTGTCACCGCGGCGATCGAGCTCCCGCCCGCGGGCGCGCTGGCCGGGCTGGCCAAGCGCGAGTGGAAGGGCGCCGGCATCGAGGTGCTGGCCGTGAGCGGCCCCGGCGACCTGGACCGGGCGCGCGCGCTCATCGCGGCCGAGCGCGGCCGGGCCGAGGCCCAGTACGCCCCCGACTGGCGGGTCGTCGTCGCCCCGGCGCGGGGCACGGTGGCGCCCGCGGAGATCGCCGAGGGCACGCACGTGCCGGCCGGTGCGCCGCTGGGCTGCATCCGCAGCCGCCGCGAGGAGGTCGGGGTGTCGGCGGGCTACGCCGGCGTCCTGGCCGAGTGGCTGGTGCACGAGGGCGACCTCGTCGACGCCGGTGACCCGATCGCCCGTCTCTATCCGGAGGTCACGCCGTGACTGCCATCCAGCTCACGACGGGCGCGCCCGGCGCGCGCATCCTCGGCCTCGGCGGCTACCGGCCCCGGCGGCGGGTGACCAACGACGAGCTGTCCCAGGTCATGGACACCAACGACGAGTGGATCCAGAGCCGGGTCGGCATCGCCGAGCGGCGCTGGGCGTCGGAGGACGAGACGCTCGTCGAGATGGCCGTCGCCGCCGGCGGCAAGGCCCTCGCGGCCAGCGGCCTGGCGCCCGACGAGGTCGACATGGTGGTCCTCGCCAGCGCCAGCCTGCAGTACCCCATCCCCGGCATCGGCCCGCAGGTCGCCCACCGGCTGGGCATCCCCCGCCCCGGCGCCTTCGACCTCAACGCCGGCTGCGCGGGGTTCTGCTACTCGCTGGAGGTGGCGAGCAACGCCGTCCGCGCGGGCACCGCGCGCCACGTGCTCGTCGTCGGCGTCGAGCGGCTGACCGACGTCACCGACCAGTCCGACCGCACGACGGCGGTGATCTTCGCCGACGGCGCCGGCGCGGCGGTGATCGGCCCCTCGGACGAACCGGGCATCGGCCCGGTGGCGTGGGGCAGCGACGGCGACCAGTACTCCGCGATCGAGATGGTCGCCGGCAACGGCGGCAAGATGATCATGGCCGGTCAGGCCGTGTACCGCTGGGCGACGACGAAGCTCACCGCGGCGCTGGAGCAGGCCATGGCGGCCGCCGGCGTCGGGCCCGAGGACATCGACGTCTTCGCGCCGCACCAGGCCAACCTCCGCATCATCGAGTCGATGCACAAGCGGCTGGGCTTCCCGGAGCGCACCGTCGTCGCCCGCGACGTCGTCACGACGGGCAACACGTCGGCCGCCTCCGTCCCGCTGGCCCTGACGGCGCTGCTGGAGTCGGGCGAGGCGAAGAGCGGCGACCTGGCGCTGGTGCTGGGCTACGGCGCCGGGCTCACCTACGCCGGCCAGGTGCTGCGGCTCCCGTGACCAGGACCTGAGCGACCTGAGCGACCTGAGCGACCTGAGCGACCCCACAGACCCCCGGACACTCCGGGCCGGCGGCGCGGACCCGCGCGCCGACGCACGAACGAACGAGAGAGAGGACCTCAGCGTGAGCGAGGACATCCAGGCTGGTCTTGCCGAGATCCTGGAGGAGGTCGCCGGGGTCGCCCCCGCCGACGCCACCCCCGAGAAGTCGTTCACCGAGGACCTCGACGTCGACTCGCTGTCGATGGTCGAGATCGCCACGGAGGTCGAGAACAAGTTCGGCGTCGCGATCCCCGACGACGAGCTCGCCAACATCAAGACCGTCGGCGACGCCATCAACTACATCACCGCCAACCGCGGCTGAGCCGGTCCCCCGGCCGCCCGGTCCCGCACGTCTCCAGGGAGGAACCGTCATGAGCAGCACCGACGACGTCGTCGTCACCGGCCTCGGCGCCACCACGCCGCTCGGTGGCGACGTCACCAGCACCTGGGAGGCCCTGCTGGCCGGGCGGTCGGGGGTCAGCCGGATCACCGACGACTGGATCACGGAGTTCCCCGCGCAGCTGGTCGCCCGGCTCGCGGAGGACCCGGCGGAGAAGATCGAGCGCGTCCGCGCCCGCCGGCTCGACCGCAGCCAGCAGGTCGCGGTCGTCGCCGCCGAGGAGGCCTGGCGCTCCTCCGGCGCCGCCGACGCGGGCGTGGACCCGGAGCGGATCGCCGTCGTCTTCGGCACCGGCATCGGGGGCGCGCTGACCCTGCTCGGCCAGGACGACGTCCTGGAGGAGAAGGGCCCCAAGCGGGTCTCCCCGTTCACCATCCCGATGCTCATGCCCAACGGCCCGGCCGCCGCCGTCGGCCTCGCCGTCGGGGCCAAGGGCGGCGTGCACGCCCCGGTCAGCGCCTGCGCCTCGGGCGCCGAGGCGATCCGCTGGGGCCTGGACCTCATCCGCTTCGACCGCGCCGACGTCGTCCTCGTCGGCGGTGCCGAGGCCTGCGTGCACCCGCTGCCGATGGCCGGCTTCGCGGCCATGCGGGCGATGTCCACGCGCAACGACGAGCCCGAGCGTGCCTCCCGGCCCTTCGACAAGGGCCGCGACGGGTTCGTGCTCGGCGAGGGCGCGGCCGCCCTGGTGCTCGAGCGGGGCGATGCGGCCCGCGCCCGCGGCGCCACCATCCACGCCCGGCTCGCCGGCGCCGGCGCCACGGCCGACGGCTACGACCTCGTGGCCCCGCACCCCGAGGGCGAGGGCGCCGGCCGGGCCATCAGCGCCGCCCTGCGCGACGCCAGCCTCACCCCGGCCGACATCGGGCACGTCAACGCGCACGCCACCTCCACGCCGGTCGGCGACACCGCCGAGGCCGCGGCCATCCGCGGCTCGCTCGGCGAGCACGTCCTGGTCACCGCCACCAAGAGCCAGACCGGGCACCTGTTGGGTGCCGCCGGGGCGCTGGAGTCGGTGTTCACCATCCTCGCGCTGCGCGACCAGATCGTGCCCGCGACCGCCAACCTCGACGACCCGGACGACGACGCGGCCGTCCAGGCCCTCGACATCGTGCGCCGCGAACCGCGGCGCGCCCAGCTCTCCGCCGCGGTCAACGACTCCTTCGGCTTCGGCGGCCACAACATCGCGCTGGTGTTCACCACCGCCTGAGCCTGCGGAGGCCCTGTGACGACCGTCCAAGCCGCCCCGACCCTGCCCACCCCCGACCCGCGCGACCCCGAGGACCGGCTCTCCCGGTTCTTCGACGAGGGCTCGATGAGCCTGCTGGCCTCCCGGGACACGTCGGGGGCGCTCGCCGCCCGCGGCACCGTGGCCGGCACCCCCGCGATCGCCTACTGCACCGACGCCACCGTGATGGGCGGGGCGATGGGGCTCGACGGCTGCCGGCACATCGTCGACGCGATCGACACCGCGCTGCGCGAGCGGGTGCCCGTCGTGGGCATCTGGCACTCCGGCGGCGCCCGGCTGGCCGAGGGGGTCACCGCGCTGCACGCCGTCGGCGAGGTCTTCGCCGCGATGGTGCGGGCCTCGGGTCGCGTCCCGCAGATCTCGGTGGTGCTCGGCCCCGCCGCCGGTGGCGCCGCCTACGGCCCGGCCCTCACCGACCTGGTGATCATGGGCCCGGCCGGCCGGGTGTTCGTCACCGGCCCGGACGTCGTCCGCTCGGTCACCGGTGAGGACGTCGACCAGGAGACCCTCGGCGGTCCCGACACCCACGGGCGGCGCAGCGGCGTGGTCCACGTGGTCACCGACACCGAGGCGGCCGCCCTGGACACCGCCCGCCGCGCCGTGGACCTGCTGGCCGCGCAGGGCTCCTCCTCCCCCGCCGAGGACGAGCCCGACGTCGACCTCGGCGCCCTGCTGCCGGAGCAGCGGCAGCGCGCCTACGACGTCAAGCCACTGGTCTCCACCGTGCTCGACGGGCCCGGCCTGGAGCTGCACCCCCGGTGGGCCCCCAACGTCGTCACGGTGCTGGGCCGGCTGGCCGGGCGGACCGTCGGCGTCATCGCCAACAACCCGCTGCGCCTGGGCGGCTGCCTGGACTCGGCCTCGGCGGAGAAGGCCGCCCGCTTCGTGCGGATGTGCGACGCCTTCGGGGTGCCGCTGGTGGTCCTGGTCGACGTCCCCGGCTACCTGCCCGGCGTCGGGCAGGAGTGGGACGGCGTGGTGCGCCGCGGCGCCAAGCTCCTGCACGCCTTCGCGGAGGCGGTCGTGCCGCGGGTGACCCTGGTGACCCGCAAGTCCTACGGCGGCGCCTACATCGCGATGAACGCCCGGTCGCTGGGCGCGACGGCGGTGTTCGCCTGGCCGGGCGCCGAGGTCGCGGTCATGGGCGCCAAGGCCGCCGTCGGCATCCTGCACCGCAAGAAGCTCGCCGCCGTCCCGCCCGCGGAGCGCGAGGCGCTGCACGCGCAGCTGGCCGAGGAGCACGAGCGGATCGCCGGCGGGGTGAACCGGGCGCTGGAGATCGGCGTCGTCGACGAGGTCGTCGAGCCCGCGCACACCCGCCGCCGGCTCATCCGGGCGCTGGCCGAGGCGCGCCCCGGCCGCGGCGCCCACGGCAACATCCCGCTCTAGCCCCGGACGTGACGGAGGGCCCGACACCGTGCTGGTGTCGGGCCCTCCGTCATGACCACCCGGGCGCCGCTTCCCCGACGACGCCCGGGCGGTCTGGTCTCGAGCCTACGACGGCGGGGCCGCCGCCCTCACCCGCTCGCGACCGGATCGTGACCTGCTAGACGACCTGGTGCAGCCAGGTGATCGGACTGCCGTCGCCGGCGTGGCGGTACACCTCGAGGTCGGCGTCCCAGGCCGCACCGAGGAGCTGGTCGACGCCGTGGCGGAAGGCCTCCGCCGAGCCGGCGGTCGCCGCGAGGTGGCGCAGCTGCTGCTCGGTGACGATGAGGTCGCCGTTGGCGCTCGTCGGCGCACGGAAGACCCCGTGCCCGGGCACGTAGGACATGCGCTCGCCGTCGTTGCCGTGGCTGGCTTCCTCGGTCACCTCGAAGCGCAGCATCGGCCACGCGCGCAGCGCGGCGACCAGCTTCGCGCCCGTCCCGGGAGAACCGGACCAGGCCACCTCCGCACGGTAGGAACCGTGGGCCGCAGGCTGGTCGGCCCACGACAGAGAGACCGGCGCGCCGATGACGCGCTCGAGCGCCCATTCGACGTGCTGGCACAGCGCCTTCGGGCACGCGTGCACGAAGACGACACCCTGGGTAGACCGTCGCTGCACGGGGTACCTCCATCGACTCGATTGGTCTCGTCTTCCCCAACGGACCATCGATTCGGTGACAGGCTGTGTTCGCGTTCGGCAACTCAGGGCTGCGGTGACCAGTGTGCACGACAGTCCCCTGGTCGCGCCAGTGCGGATGGGGCGGATGGGTCACATGTGACTGTTCGTGACCGATCGGGACACTCGTCGCAGGTCAGCGGCCATACCATGCCCGCGGCGACGGCGTCCACCGGCTCGGTCCCGCGTGCGTGACCGGAACCGTGCCATGCCCACGGCGCGTCCCCGGGGCGACACGCCGGGTGTCCGTGCACCGCCTCCCGATCACGCAGAGTGATCGGTCGCGGTCTCCGTCTGCAGCCACGCGTCGCGCCCGCCGACCTGGTCCCCGCCCGCGGCCTTGGCCCGGTACATCGCCTGGTCCGCGCGCAGCAGCACCTCGTGGTCGTCGTCCCCGGCGCGGACGACGGTGAGCCCCACGCTCGCCGTCACGCCCACCGAGCGGCCCACGCGGGCGATGCCCTCGCGGATCCGCTCGGCCAGCGACGTCGCGTCGGCCTCCTCGGCCACCGCGGCGAGGACGGCGAACTCGTCGCCGCCGAGGCGCGCGACGGTGTCGGTCTCCCGGACCGCCGCCCCCAGGGCGGTGGTGACCGCCCGCAGGACGGCGTCGCCGGCGGCGTGGCCGTCGCGGTCGTTGACCCCCTTGAAGCCGTCGAGGTCGACCAGGCAGACGACCGTCCGCCCGGGTGCCCCACCGATCGCGGCGTGCAGCCGGTCGAGGAACGCGCGCCGGTTCAGGCAGCCGGTCAGCGGGTCGGTGGCGGCCAGGGTCTCGTGCGTGCGCAGCAGCAGGGTCTGGCGGTCGTGCGACTCCCAGGCGTTCGCCGACGCGAGGGCGCAGAGCATCGTGAAGGTGGCCATGACGAAGGCGACGAACAGCCCGGAGACGCGCGGTTCGGGCAGGACGTCGACGACCAGGTAGGCGGCGACCATGAAGCCGCCCATCGCCACCACGCCCGCGGGCTGGAAGGCGGCGGACATGAAGCCGAGGGTCAGGAAGAGCAGGCAGATGAGGGCGCTGTCGGCGCCGCCGTCGACACGGGTGCCGATGACGACGAGCACGGTGGTGCCGGCGCTCCACCCGTAGAACAGCAGCGGTCCGCGGGCGTCGCGCATCATCGCGGCCAGCGGCAGGAGGAACAGCAGCGGGGCGCCGAGGACGGCCAGGCCCGCGACTCCCAGCAGGACCGGGTGCAGGTGGCCCGACGTGGGGGTGACCACGGCGTAGCCCATCGCCGCGAGACCGCCGACCTCGGTCAGCAGGACACCGAGCCGCACGTGGTGCACCCAGTAGGCGACCCGGGCGTCGTCCTCCGCCAGCGGGCGGTAGAGGGCGCGCCGCAGGGCGGCCCCCAGCCGCGGCCGGACGTGCGAGGGCGCGTCGGCGGCTCGTCGCCGTCCCCCCGTCGGTGGTGTCACACCATCGACGTCGGCGGGTCCGCCGGGCACCTTGACGGCGTCTGACCCCTCCGGGCGAGAGAGCCATCCCACGCCTGCCCCGGGCCCGGCCGGGTACCGCGCTCCCCATGGCTCGAGACGCAGGTCCGGTGACGACGCACGGGATGGCCGACGCCGGCCGGGCGGAGGTCGGCGGCATGGTGCTGGGGGCCTGGGACGCGTTCATCGCCCGGGCCGAGACGGTCGACCTCGACCGCCCCACCCGGCTGCCCGGCTGGCGGGCGCACGAGGTGTGCGTGCACCTGGGCTGCTGGGAGGACCACACCGCGCTGGCCGACCTCGTCGCCTCGGCACGAGCCGCCGGCGCGGGCCGGCCGCCGGACGTCGACGGCACCAACGCCCGCGTGACGGCGGCCCACCGGGACGCCTCCCGCGAGGAGGTCCTCGCCGCGCTGCGCCGCAACCGGGAGGCCACGGCGCGCTACCTCGCCGAGGAGCCGGTCGAACTGGACACGGCGCCGGCGGTGGCCACCGTGGGCACCCTGCCGCTGCTGTCGGTCGTCCTCGGCCAGGCCTACGAGCTCGCCGTCCACGGGCTGGACCTGGCACCGCTGGGCACTCCCCCGGTGCCCGGCGACGTCCTGCAGGCCGGGCTGGCCGCCCTCGCCGACGTCACCGGCGCCCTGGCGTCCTCCTGCGGCATCACCGGGGGCGTCACGCTCACCACCCCCGACGGCGGGTGGGCCTTCGCCTCCGGGCCCACGGGCTGGACCGTGCGCCGGGTCGCGGCCGGCGACCCGGCCGGCACGGCCGTCGAGGCGCGGGCCGACCTGCTGCTCGAGGCCGCCTCCGGCCGGGTCAACCCGGTGACCGCGCTGGCCCGCCGGCGGCTGCGGGTGCACGACATCGGCGGGCTCATGCAGCTGGCGCCCATCGTCGCGGTGGCCCCGGGCATCCCCGGCGGCCCGATCCTGGCGCTGGCCGCCCGCACCCTCGGCGGGGCGGGCGGCCTGCTCGGGCGGCTGCGCGGTCGCTAGCAGGCGCCGCCGAGGGAGATGCCGTGCGCCGACAGCCACGGCATCGGGTCGACCCGGCTGGCGTACAGCCCGCCCTCGTGCACCTCGAAGTGCAGGTGCGGGCCGGTCGACTGCCCGCGGTTGCCCACCTCGGCGATCCGCTGCCCGGCGCTGACGACGTCGCCCGCGGAGACGAAGAACTGGTTGACGTGCCCGTAGAGGGTGATCGAGCCGTCGGGGTGCTGGACGTAGACGGCCAGCCCGAAGCCACTGGCCGGTCCGGCCTGCAGGACCACGCCGCCCTCGGGGGCGTACACGGGGGTGCCGATCGGTGCGGCGATGTCGACGCCCTGGTGCATGGTGCCCCAGCGGGCGCCGTAGCAGGAGGTGACCCGGCCGGTGGTCGGGGCGACCGCGCCTCCGGCGGAGACCGCGAGGGTGTCCGGCCGGGCGAGCGCGGCGACCTGGGCGGCGTACGCGGCCTCGGCGTCGGCCACGCCCTGCAGCCGGAGGAGCTCGACCTGGGCGGCGTACAGGCGCGCGTCGAGCTCGGCCCGGCGGGCGCTCAGCGCGTCGAGGTCGGCCTGGGCGCCGGCCCGGTGCTCCTCGGCGGCGGCCGCGGCGGCCTCGGCGGCCTGGCGGGCCTGGTCCCGCTCGGTGACGGCGGCGCGCGCCGCGGCGTCCGCGCGGGCGACCTCGAGCTCGACGTCCTCGTGCTCCTGGAGGACGTCGGCCCGCTGGTCGCCGAGCAGCTCCAGGGTGGCCGCGCGCTGCAGCAGCTCCTCTGGGCTCTCGGAGCCCAGCAGGACGGCGGCCCCGCCGTACACGTCACCGGCGCCCATGTAGGCCTCGCGGCCCACGTCGGCCACCTCGTCCTCGGCCTCGGCGACCGCGGCCTGCGCCGCCGCCAGCCGAGCGGCCGCCTCGTCCGCGGCGGCCTGTGCCGCGGCGAACTGGGCCTGGGCGACGAGGGCGGCGTCGGCGGCTGCCTCGGCCTCCACCGTCATCCGCTGGAGCTGCTCCTCGGCCGCGCCGACCTCGGCGGAGACGGCCGCGACCTCTGCCTCGACGGCCTCCTGGGAGGCGCGTGCCCCTGCGAGGTCGTCGCCGGGAGCCGCGGTTGCCGGTGCGGCGGACGCGGCGACCAGGAACCCGGCCGCGGCGCCGGCGAACAGGGCGGCACGCAGCCGGCGGGAGCGGGGGGTCGGGTCGAGCGGGCGGTGCAGGGTCGCCAACGCGGCGGCTCTCCGTTTCTCCGGTCCGCCGGGTCGGTGGGACGCGAGTCCCGACCTCGTGCCGCTGCCCCCGTGAGCACGTGCGACCTCGGGACGGCTCGTCCCGGCCGCCCCGGCAGGCGGCAGGGACGGATCGGCGGGGCCCGCCGGGGTCCCCGGGATGTGGGGAGCGTGGCCCGGCAGGGCCGCGGGCGACGCTACATCCCACCCGCCCCATTGGTCACGGTGGAGTAACGACGCCCGGGGTCCGCCTCGCCCGGAGGGGTGAGGTGACCTGCACGTCCGGCCGGCTCCGCGGCGGCGGACGTGACGAACGCGACTCCCGCGGTGCGGTACCGGCGGGCGGTCACCGGCCGCGGACCAGGTCGCGGCGGCGCTCCCAGCGCGGCCCGACCACGCGGAGCAGCAGCCGGAACGGCGGCGGCATGAGGCCCCGCAGCTGGGCACGCTGTTCGGGAGTCGGACAGGAGTCGACCATCCAGGGCAGCAGGAAGACCATGTGCCGGAGGCTGGTGCCCTGGCGGAACCGGGTCTCCACCCGGGCGAGGTCGCCGGCCGAGACGTGGCGCCGCACGACCGGGAAGACGTCGCGCTCCTCCTCCTCGATGTGCTCGTCGAGGGAGTCGGCGACCTGGGTGAGGACGGCGGCCAGCGGGCCGGCCGCAGTGGGACCCTGCGCCGCGAACGCCGTGAGCAGCACCTCGGCGCGGTCGAGGACGTCCTGCAGCGCGGCGTGGTCGTCGGACAGCGGCGTGAGGTCCACGTGCGCGCCGGCCGAGGCGGCGATGACCGGCCACAGCACGTCGTCCTCCCGGGAGTGGTGCACGTGCACCTCGCCGAGCACGTGGCGGGCGAAGGAGACGATCGCCTCCTGCCGCGCGCGGTCACAGGCCGCACCCTGCGCGACAGAGGTCAGGGCGTCGGCCAGGAGGCGGCAGCCGGAGCGCAGCGCGCGGTGGACCAGGGCGAAGCCGGAGAGGTCGGCCTCCGGCTCGTCCGGGGTGCGGCGGGGGGGCACGGCGAAGGGCAGTGCGGTGGAGGCTGTCATGCCGGGGACCGTCCCGCGGGTCACTGGTCGGGCCCTTGTCCTGGGCTTGCCGGCCGGCGGTGGCGCCCGGTCTCCCCCGGTCATCCGGCCCGGTGGGCATGGCAGGCTGTCGGCGCGGGGCGCACGACGTCGTCCGCACGGGGCGGTAGCTCAGCCGGTCAGAGCATGGGACTCATAATCCCTGGGTCGTGGGTTCGAGCCCCACCCGCCCCACCGGTCCTGACCTGTACTCCCTCCCTCCCGGACGAGCGCGCGGCAGCGGGATCCGTCGCGTGGTCGGGCGGGGGCCGCACCACTGCGGGACGCTCGCAGCGTGGTGGACCGAGCCTGCGACGGGTGCTCCCGGTGAGAGCGAGCGAGCCCAGGCGACGCGGTCCCCTCCGTGCGGTCGCCACGTGGCTGCGCGGGAGGCTCTGGCCCATCCCGGTCGTCGCCGTCGTGGGCGCGGTCGCCTTCGGCATCGGACTGCCGGCGGTCGACGCACTGCTCGAGGGCCGCGACCCGGGGCACCCCCTGACATTCGTCTTCGGCGGCGGACCGTCGGCCGCACGCGACCTCCTCGCCGCGATCGCCGGGTCGCTCATATCCGTGACCGGGCTGATCTTCTCGCTGACCGTGGTGGCCTTCCAGCTGGGCAGCAGCCAGTACTCACCCCGGCTGCTGCAGACCTTCGCGACCGACCGCGTCGTCCAGCTGACGCTGGCCCAGTTGACGGCGACGTTCGTCTACGCCCTCACGGTGCTGCGGACCGTGCGCACCGAGAGCGCCACCGAGACCGAGACCGCGTTCGTCCCCCGTCTCTCGATCACCGTCGCCTACGTGCTCACGCTCGGCAGCGTCCTGGCGGTGGTGCTGTTCCTCGGACACCTCGCCCGAGCGCTCCGCGTGGAGACGATGCTCCGCGACGTCCACGACGAGGCCGCCGCCACGCTCCAACGCGAGCTGCCCGACGATCTCGAGCACCCCGCTCCGGTCCGGCTGCCCCCCGGACCGGGGATCCCGATCGCCTCCACCTCCAGCGGCTTCCTCGTCGACCTGGACGAGGAACGCATCGTGTCCGCTGCGGCGCGCGCCGATGTCGTGGTCCTCCTGGCTGCCCGGGTCGGCGACTCGGTGGTGACCGGGACACCTCTGGCGCACGCCTGGACGAGGGACGGCGCTCGCGGCACGGACACGGCGGCGCTGCAGGAGGCCCTCGGCCGCTCGGTGCGACTGGCGTTCGAACGCTCCCCCGCCCGCGACATCGCCTACAGCCTGCGCAAGGTCGTCGACATCACCGTCCGCGCGCTGTCACCGGGCATCAACGACCCCACGACGGCGGTGCACGCCCTCTCCCACGCGTCGGCCCTGCTCGGCGACCTCGTGTCCCGGCCGCTGGGACCGGACCGCCGGGCCGACGGCGACGGCGTCGTGCGCCTGGTCGTGCCGCAGTGGACCCCCGACGACCTGGTCGACCTCGTGCTGGAGGAGCCGCTGCACCACTGCTCGGGCCAACCGGCCGTCCTGCGCCGGATGGCCGCGCTGCTGCGGGAGGTCGCCTGGCGCGCGCCTGGGGGCGTCGTCGACGACGCACTGCGCGACGGGCTCCGTCACGCCGTCGCCGTCGCCGCGGAGTCCACCCGGATCACGGCCTCGGAACGTCGCTCCTGGGAGGAGGCGCTCGACTCCGCCCTCGCCGGTGAGTGGCCGGCCGACCGCCCGGCCTGACTGCACACCCGTCCCCCGCGGGAGTCCGGTGGCCGGACGCCGCCTGGGTAGGGCTCCGACATGTGGTTCGACACCTGGTCCGACATCGTCCGGATCCTCGCCGTGGGCGCGGCGGCGTACGTCGCCCTCGTGGTGCTGCTCCGGGTCTCGGGCAAGCGGACACTGTCCAAGCTCAACGCCTTCGACCTGGTGGTCAGCGTGGCCTTCGGCTCCACCTTGGCGACCATCTTCCTCAGCAGCGACGTCTCCTGGAGTGAGGGAGTCGTCGCCATGGCGCTGCTCGCCGCCCTGCAGTTCGTCATCGCGGGGACGACGACCTGGCTGCCCGGGGGACGCAGTGTGGTCACAGCCCGGCCCACCCTGCTGCTGGAGGACGGCCGCCCTCTCCCCGGGGCGCTCCGTCGGCAGCGGATCACCCTGAGCGAACTGCGCCAGGCGGTCCGCGCCTCCGGCTCCGGCGACCTGTCCGCGGTGGCGGCGGTCGTGCTGGAGACCGACGGGTCGATGAGCGTCATCCCCACGCAGCAGGCGGGGGACCGGTCGGCACTGGAGGGCGTCGCGAGACCGACCGAGGGCATGCGGTGACCGCCCGCGCCCACGGACCGATGACTTCGGTCCGCGACCGGTGTCCCTCCTGATGACGGCGCCACCCAGGGCGCCGCACGAGCCCGGGAGGACCCCGTGACCCAGTACCTGCTGTCCATGCCGCACGACTCCGCCGAGGAGCCGACGATGGCCACGATGGAGCCCGCGGAGCTCGAGGCGGCGATGGCCGCCGCCGGCGCCTTCATGGAGGAGCTGACCGCCTCCGGCGCACTGGTGTTCGCGGGCGGGTTGTACCCGCCGTCGACGGCGGTCACCGTCGACCACACCGGCGAGGACCTGGTCCTCGCCGACGAGCCGTTCACCCGGGCACCGGAGTACCTCGGCGGCTTCTGTGTGGTGGAGGCGCCGGACCGGGACGCCGCCGTCGCCTGGGCGGCGAAGGCGTCGAAGGCGCTCGGTGGCCGGATCGAGGTGCGGGCCTTCCAGGAGGTCCCGGCCTAGGACCGGCCCCGCCCCCGGCCCGCCGGGACGTCGGCGGTGTGGTGCTGGCGGCTCTTCGGACAGCCGAAGTCGACCACTCCCCGACCTCCGGGTCGCTCGCGGCGACGATCAGTCGCCGGCGGAGGCACGGGGACCTGGGTCCCTGGCTGCGTCCGGTGCCCGGCGGGACAGTGGGCCGCCACGGGGGCCTACTCGCCAGGGGGAACGGCCATGACCGTGGATGAGGCCAAGCTGCACGACCTGCTGGGGCGCGTCGTCGTCGATGTAGGAGGGACCTTCCAGGCCCTGAGCGCGATCCTCGGGGACCGACTCGGGCTCTACAGGGCCCTCTCGTCCGTCATGCCGGCTTCACCCGCCGACGTCGCCCGGGAGGCGGGCGTCGGTGAGCGGTACGTCCGCGAGTGGCTGGCAGGGCAGGCCGCTGGCGGCTACGTCACGTACGACCCGGAGAGCGAGCGGTTCGCCCTCACCGAGGAGCAGGAGTTCGTGCTCGCCGACCCGAACGGCATGCAGGCCGCTGCCGCCTTCCTCGTCCCGGTGGCCACAGCCACGAACATCGACCGGATCACCGAGGCCGTCCGCACCGGTGAGGGCTTTCCGTGGCACGCCCATGACCCGGCCCTGTTCGAGGGAACCGAGCGCTTCTTCCGGCCGGGCTACGTGGCCAATCTCGTCTCCAACTGGATCCCGGCGCTGGACGGCGTGGAGGACAAACTGCGCACGGGAGCCCGAGTTGCCGACGTCGGCTGCGGCCATGGGTCCTCGACGCTGCTGCTGGCCGCAGCGTTCCCCGACTCGCAGATCGTCGGCTTCGACTACCACTCACCCTCGGTGCAACAGGCGCGCAAGCGCGCCGTCGACGCCGGACTGGCTGACCGTGCCTCGTTCGAGGTCGCGAGCGCCGCCGACTTCCCGGGCGAGGGCTACGACCTGGTGGCGATCTTCGACGCTCTGCACGACATGCCCGATCCCCTGACGGCGGCACGGCACGTCCGCGAGGCTCTCGCCGGTGACGGCACCTTCCTGGTGGTGGAGCCGTACGCCAACGACCGGCTCGAAGACAATCTCAACCCGGTCGGCCGGTTGTTCTACGCCGCATCGACGGTGATCTGCGTGGCGCACTCGATGACGGAGGAACCCAGGACGGCGCTCGGCGCCCAGGCCGGGGAGGGGCGGCTCACTGAGCTGCTCCACGCGGCCGGGTTCAGCCATGTACGCCGGGCTACGGAGACGCCCTTCAACCTGGTGCTCGAGGCCCGCCCGTGACCGGGTGACCCACGTCGCCGCTCCGGTCGTGGTCGGCGCGCTGTAGCGGTCGCCGTGAACCGGCGTCGGGCCGCCCCTCCCCCATCGCAGGACGCCGCTCCGCTCGGCGCCCGGATCGAGGTGCGGCCTTCCAGGAGGTCCCGGCCTAGGACCGGCCCCGCCCCCGGCCCGCCGGGACGTCGGCGGTGCGGTCGGCGACCATCTGGTCGGTCACCCGGCGGATGCGACCGGTCTGGCGGGAGAGGGTCATGTCCATGAGCCGATCGATCGGCGGCACCTCGCCGAGGCGGGCCAGGCCCATCCAGCGCGGCACCGCCACCGTCCGGGACCAGTAGGAGGTCAGGCTCCGGGCGATCTGCTCGGCCACCCGCTCCGGCGCGATCCCCGGGGAGAGCCGGCCCTCGGAGTCCGCGTCCGAGGTCGGCGCCGCACCCCGCCCGCGCACCAGCCACTCGGTGGACACCGGCCCCGGGGTGATGGAGTGGACCCGCACGCCGCGGGCGGTGACCTCCCTGCGCAGCCCCTTCACGAACCCGTGCGCCCCGGCCTTGGTCGCCGAGTAGATGGTCAGCGGCGGGACCTGCGCCAGCGCCGCGGACGACGCCGTCACCAGGATGTCGGCCCGGCCGCGCTCGGCGGCCGACGTGAACAGGTGCGGCAGGGCGAGGCGGGCCAGGTCGACCACCGCCGTCAGGTTGGTGCTGACCATGGTCTCCACGGCGTCCTGCGGGGTGTCCTCGACGAGCGCCGCGTAGCCGATCGCCGCGTTGAGGACGACGGCGTCCAGCCGGCCGTGCTCGGCCACCACGCGCTCCACCAGGGCGGTGCGGTCGGTCGCCGAGGACACGTCGGCGGCGATCCCGGTGGCCCCGGGGATCTCGGCCAACGCCTCGGTCAGCCGCCCGCCGTCCCGTGCGCAGGCGACCACCCGCGCTCCCGATCCGGTGAGGCGGTGGACGACCGCGCGCCCGATGCCGGCGCTGCCGCCGGTGACGAGGACGACGCGGTCCCTGAGGTCGGTCATGCCACGGTTGTGCCCGACCCCCCTCGGGCACAACCCCGTCGTGCCTCACGAGAAGGGCCCGGCACCGAGCCGCGCCGTCCCACCCACCCACGTCGACGCCAACCGGCTCTGGGTCGACTCCCGGCTGCGCGCCCTGGTGCAACGCCGCGTGGAGGCCCCCGCCCTGCTGCGCCTCGGCGGCGAGGTGACCGGCGGGCGGGTGCTCGAGCTGGGGACCGGCCGCCGCGGCACGGGGCTGCGCCTGGCCCTCGACCTGTTCGGCGCGTCCCGGGCCGAGGGGGTCGAGCGCCATCCGGCGAGCGTCGAGGCCTGCCGTCGCGCGGTGGCCGACCTCGGGGACCGGGTGCAGGTGCGCGGCGGGGACGCCGCCGCCCTCGACGCCGCCGACGCGTCCTACGACGCGGTCTTCGGCTACCACGTCCTCCACCACGCCGAGGCGTGGCGGGACGTCGTCCGCCAGGCGGCGCGGGTGCTGCGTCCCGGCGGGCGGCTCTACTCCTGCGAGATGACCGCACGGATCGTCGACAGCCGGCCGCTGCGCGCGGTCTCCTTCCACCCGGCCGACGGCGACCGGCCGACGCCGGACACCATGGCCGCAGCCTGCCGGGACGCCGGGCTGACCGTCGTCGGCCAGCAGACCCGCGCGGCCGGCTGCTGGACGGCGCTCGTCGCGACCCGCCCGTGACCGCCCCCGGCGGCGCGGCGCGGGCGCTGCCCACCGTCCGGGCGGCCCTGGCCCTGCTCGCCACGCACTGGCGTGCGGCCTACCTCGCCGCCGTCCTCGCCACCCTGGTCAACACGGTGCCCGACGTGGCGCGCCACCTGCTCGTCTGGGACGACCCGTCGCTCGCCGCCGCCCTGGCCGTCGACGTCGTGGGCTTCCTGACCGCCCTCGCGGCGCAGCTGTGGGTCACCGGCGCCGTGGCCGGCCTGCCCGACGGGGACCGTCTCCGGCCGGCCGGGGCGCTGCGCCGGGGCACGGTCCTCGCGGTGGCCGCCGTGCGCCGCACGCCCGCCGCCGTGGCCGCCGGCGTCGTGCTGGGCGGTGCGGTGTCCGCGGTGGTCACCCTCCCGGCGTCGATCGCCGCGCTCGGCTTCCCGCAGGTGCTGGGCCCGCTGGACGCGCCGCCGGTCGGCGCGTTCGCCGTCGCGGCGGTCAGCGACGTGGTCGCCAGCGTCCTCACGCTGCCGTTCCTCGCGATGGTCCTCGTCCTCGCCTCGGGCCGCCGCGGGTTGAGCACCGCCACGGCCGGGCAGTAGGCGCTCATGGCCGGGGAGTGGGACGTCACGCGCAAGAGCATCGGGACGCTGTCGATCTGGATCGGGACCGCGGCGCTGTTCGCGCCGCGCACCCTCCCCCGGTGGCTGGGGCTGAACGAGGCCGCGACCCGCACCGACGTCGCCCTGCCGCTGCTCGTCCGGCTCGCCGCCGCCCGCAACATCGCCATGGGCGCCGCCCTGCTGGTCACCCCCGCGCCGCAGGCCCGGCGGACGACGGAGGTGACCCTGCTGCTGACCGCGCTCGACGCCGCGGCCGTGCTCGTGGCACGCCGGGGAGGGGACGTCGAGAAGCGCAGCGCCGTGCTGTCCCTCGCCGTCCTGGCCACCTCCGCGGCGGGGGCGGTGCGCTGGCACCGGAGTTGAGCCGGAACCGACCCGCCCCCGCCGGGAGCGGCTGACCGGCGACGGTCAGCGCGTCCAGCGGTGCAGCGACTTGCGGCCCGCGGCCTCCCACGCCGCGTCGAAGCGGTCCTGGAACTGGCCCGCCCGGGCCTCCTCGAGCGCGTGCAGCCGGCCGTACAGGAACGCCGCCTCGACCGAGGTCGCCGAGAGCCCCAGGGTGCGCAGCCGCTCGCGGGTCAGCACCGAGTCCTGGTGCTCCCCCAGCGCCTCCTGCACCGCCTCCATGGCCTGCGCGAACGCCGAGGCGTCGGCACCGAAGACCCGGGACACCGACTCCCCGGCGTACCGGGCGGCCTTGGCCGCCTTCCGGGCGTCGTGCAGGAGCTCCTCGCGCTCGGGACCGGCCGGCTGGGCCTCGGCCTCCGCCACGAGCCCGCGCACGACGGCGTAGCTGCGGCCGACCAGCCGCGGCAGCACCCGGCCCGCGCGGTCGGTCGCGCGCGGCCGGAACGGCGGGTTGGTGACCAACGCGTCCAGACCGTCGACCAGCCGGTGGTAGCGCTCCCCGTCCAGCTCGGTCAGCACCCGGTCGTGCGCCGCCCGGTAGACCCGGTCGAGCTCCTCCACGGCCTGCCCGGACGCCGCGGCGTCGGTCCCCTCGTCGTCGTCCATCGACGCGGCCACGCGGTCGCGCATGACCTCGGCGTCCCGGGCCGCGCCGAGCTCGCCGGCCAGCCACTTCAGCTCGCCGCGCAGGGGACGCGCCACCGCGGGGTCGAACAGCGGCTTGAAGGTGGTGAGGGCGCTGCGCAGCCGGCGGGTGGCCACGCGCATCTTGTGGATGCTGTCGGGGGCATCGAGCCGGACGGGCAGGTCCTGGGCGCGGATCTGCTCCACCTGCTCGCGGACGTGGGCGAGGACGACGGCGCCGGCCTCCGCCTTCGCGGTCATCGAGGGGCGGCCGGCCCCCTTCCCCTTGGCCTTGCCCTCGGCGTCGTCCTTGCCCTTGTCCTTGTCCTTGCCCTTGTCCTTGCCGCCGGAGCCCCCGCCGAGCACGTGCGCCAGCTTCGAGGAGCTCGAGGCCACCGACAGCCCCCGCTCCCGCAAGCGCGCGTCGACCGCGTCCATCAGCTCGACCGCGCCCCCGGTGAGCTCGACCTCGATCTCCCGCCAGGACGTCTGCGCGGCGGCGCCGTCGGCCCGGCCGTCGGTCGGCAGCCGGCGCGCCGTGACCCGGTCGTCGGCGATCTCGACCAGCGCCTGCCCCGTGGCGTCGACCAGCCGGCGCACGGTCCGGTCGGTGGAGATCTCGGCGACCGGCCGCAGCAGGGCGCCCCGGCTGTGCACCCGCAGCATCCGCCGCAGCGACTCGGGCACGGTGCGCCAGGCGCGGCCCAGCGGCAGCCGCACCTCGGACCGGGCGCTCCCACCGGCCGGGACCTTGAGGTGCCAGCCGGCGTCGTCCCCGCCGGTGCGCCGGCGCAGGGTCAGCCCGGCGGCGGCCAGCCGCAGGTCGGCGGTGTCGAAGTAGGTGGCCTCCAGTTGGTGCCGGACCTGCTCGCCCTCGGCCACGGGGCTCCCGCCGTCCACGGCCGCCGCCCCGCCGTCGGCGCGGAGCACCAGGTCGGTCAGCGGCGGCAGCTCGAACGCGTCGTCCGCGGAGTACTTCTTCTCGACTTCGAGGTGAACAGCAGGCATACAGAAGATGTACCCGACGAAGGTGAACAGCTCGTCCGGACCGACGCCCGCGGCGTCCTCCGCGACCTCGGCGGGGCCCTCGGAGGCCGTGAGGTCGGCGCAGGCGCGCGGGACCGCCGGCGGTCGACCGGCTCCATCCCCCCATCACGGGGCCGGCGCACCCCCCAGGTGACGGCTGTCCCGGGCAGAGCTCTCCCTGGCAGGGTCTCCACCGACGAGCAGGGATACGCCTGCACGGGACCGGGCCCACCCCGGGAGCACGCCACCGCCCTGGCACACTGTGGCCGGCCGATCCGCCCCGACGGTGCCCGACGGGACGTCGACCCCGGGACGCGGCGGCGGTGAACCCGCTGGTCCCGGCCGAGTCCGGGGGCCGGTGCAGCCGGGCCGACAGCCGTGACGGCGTGCGCACCCGGCGTGTCGACGCGCGACTCGCCGCCCGATCGGATGAGGGACTTTGGTCCCGTAAAGGACCAACGTCCATGGCGCAACGAGCCTCCGCCGTGCCATATGTGCGCCCGGCCCGCTTCTGGTGAAGGTCCCCGCTCGGAGGTCCCGTTGTCCCTCGTCTCGGCATCACCCTCGGCACAACTCGCCCGGACGGTCCTCGTCGTCGACGACCACGTCACCTTCGCCGAGCTGCTCTCCGGCGCACTCGCGTCCTCGGGGATGCGACCGGTCGGCATCGCGTCCTCCGCCGCCCAGGCCATCGCCATGGCCGCGAGCGAGAAGCCCGACATCGTGGTGATGGACATCGAGATGCCCCAGCAGGACGGCCTGGCCGCCACCCGGCGCATCCGGGAGGTGGCGCCGGACGCGGTCGTCGCGGTCGTGACCGCACACCGGGATCCCGACTGGGTCGTGCGGGCGACGCAGGCCGGGGCGTCGGCCTTCATCCCGAAGGACGGCTCGCTGGCCGAGATGATCGACATCCTGAGCCGTGTCCAGCCGGGTCAGATGCTCGTCTCCCCCTCCACCTTCGCCGCCGGGACCGCCGCCGTCCGGCCCCGGACCGCGCCGGTCCCGCAGCTCACCCGCCGCGAGCAGGAGGTGCTCGACTGCCTGGGCCGGGGGATGCAGATCAAGGCCATCGCCCGCGTACTGGGCATCACGCTCGAGACCTGCCGCGGCTACGTGAAGTCCCTGCACGCGAAGCTCGGCGTGCGCTCGCAGCTCGAGGCAGTCGTCAAGGCCCAGGACCTCGGGCTGCTGAGCGCGAGTGGCCACTGACCTCTCGTCCCCGCCGCACGGCCACCGGTGGCTGCGTGCGGTCCCGCCGAGACGACACTTCGCCGTCTTCGTCGTCTCGGCCCTGCTCGTGCTCGCCGCGGTGGCGACGGCCACCGTCCTGATCAGCGAGCGCATCGCCCGGTCCACCGCGATCTCGGACGCCGAGAGCATCGCCGCCCGGCTGGCGGACTTCGTGGTCCTCCCCCGCCTGCGAGAGGCCCTCGCCGGCAGTCGGGAGAGCTACGAGGAACTGGACCGCGACATCAGCAACCGGATGAGCGACGGGTCGCTGGTCTCGGTGCTGGTCTGGCGCGCGGACGGGCAGGTCTACTACGCGACGATCGACGAGCTCATCGGGCAGCAGCTGGGGGTGAGCGAGGAGCTGGAGACGGCCCTGGGCGGCCAGATCGTCGCCCACCTCGACGAGGACCCCGAGACCGCCTACGGGGACGTGGACGGGCCGCTGCTGGAGGTGTACGTGCCCGTCGACGTCGACGGCACGCCCATGGTGGTCGAGACCTACTTCGCCACCGACGGCATCGAGCGGCAGACAGCGCTGCTGCGGGGTGAGATCGTGCCGCTGGCGGTGGGCGCACTCGTGGTGCTGCAGGTGATCCAGCTGCCCATCGCCGCGTCGATGGTCCGGCGGGCGCGCCGGGCCGAGGCCGAGCGGATCGCCATCATGGCGCGCTCCCTGACCGCCTCGGACCGCGAGCGACGGGCCATCGCCGGGGACGTCCACGACGGTCCCGTCCAGGACCTGGCCGGGGTGAGCTACGCGCTCGCGGCCCTGCGGCCGTCGGTCCCCGAGGAACGCCGCGCGACCGTGGACCGGCTGACCACCACCGTGCGGCACGCGGTGGCGTCGCTGCGCCGGCTGATGGTCGACATCTACCCACCCGACCTCAGCGGCCCCGGGCTGGCGCCCGCGCTCGACGACCTCGGCCAGCGCCTGCGCGAGTCCGGCACCGAGGTGACCGTCACCGCCGACCCCCTGCCCGACCTGCAGCCGGAGTACGTCGCGGTCCTCTACCGCACGGCGAAGGAGGCCCTGGCCAACGTCTTCCGCCACGCCGCGGCCCAGCAGGTGTGGGTGACGCTGACCCGGACGGAGGACGGCGGCACGGACGCGGTGCTGCTCACGGTCGCCGACGACGGGGTCGGCGTCGAGACCGAGCTCGTCGAGGACGCCGTCGGCAACGGGCACCTGGGCCTGCGACTCGTGCAGGAGCGGGTGTGCGACCTCGGCGGCGACGTCCGCGTCGAGCCGCGCGCCGGCGGCGGCACGGTGCTCACCGCGGTCCTCCCGCTCGGGCGCCCTGGCTAGCCGCCGTGGGGAGCGCGGCGGCCGGACCCGCCGGCCGCGGGGCAGCGCACCGACGTCGCCGCCTGGGGACCGCGGCCATGGTGCTGCTCGTCGTCCTGGCCCTGCTGACGGGGGCATCGGTGTCGGGCCTGCTGCCCCTGCAGCTCATGCGCGTGGACTCCGGCAGCATGCGACCGACCCTCTCCGAGGGAGACCTCGTCCTCGTCCGCCACGGGGTCGAGGAACTCCGGCGCATGGACGTCGTCGCCGCCGCCGACCCGGTCAGCGGCGCCCCGATCGTGAAGCGGGTGGTCGGCCTGGCCGGCGACCGGGTGGGCATCGAGGACGGCGTCCTGGTGGTGAACGGCAACCGGCGGTGCGAGTCCGGGATCGACCCCGACCTCATCGACGGCGTCTGGTTCGGACCGCTCACCGTGCCCGCCGGCCAGGTGTTCGTGCTCGGTGACGCCCGGGAGGCGTCCATCGACTCCCGCGAGTTCGGCCCCGTGGACCTCGACGACCTCGTCGGCGTCGTCCAGCTCCGGGTCTGGCCCTCACCCGGCGAGCTGTCCTCGCAGGGCTGCTGACCCGGCGCGCCCGACGACAGCGGCCGCGCAGGCGTCAGAGGCAGCAGGCGCAGCCCGGTCCGTCGACGGTGACCGAACGCAGGCAGCGCAGGAGCGCCACGGGGTCCTCGTCCTTCGACACCAGGGCGTGCGCGCCCGCCGACCTGGCCCGCTCCGTGGCCGCGGCGCCCTCCGCCGTCAGCACCACCACCCGGACGGCCGGCTCGGCGGCACGGAGGAGCCGCGTCGCCTCGTCGCCGTCGACCAGCGGCATGGACATGTCCATCAGGACGACGTCCGGCCGCACGCGGGCGACGGCCGTCAGCACCTGGGCCCCGTCCTCGCACTGACCGACGACCTCGATGTCCTCCTGGCTGGAGAGGAAGTCGGTCAGCATCTCCCGGAAGGCCTCGTGGTCGTCGACGACCAGCACCCGCAGGGGGTCCGGAGGGCGTCCCTCGCCGGGGTCGTGCTCGCAGGCCGCCAGCGTCACGGTGCCGCCTCCTGCGACAGGAGCGGGAGGCGCTGGGAGGCGCCCGTGGTGTCCCGCACCGCCCACCTCCTGTCGTCCGGGGATGTGACCCGACGTGCCTGCCGGCGTGGATGCCTGCCGGCATCCCGCTGCGCACACCGCACGTGTCCTCCCGGACGCCGTACCCGCCGGCCCCCCGTGCGACGCGGTGAGCGCCCCACGAGAACCCGACGACGGCCCCCGGCCACGTCCCCCGCGACCTCCACCACCATGCCGGGAGCCGCGGCCCTCGCCCCACCCCCAGGGTGGGGGACCGACGGCCACGTCATCGGGGGGCAGGAGGGCGGTGCCCGGCCCCCGGCGGAGCGCTCACGGGTCCACACCGAACATGGAGGCGAGTCCCGAGACCCGGAGCACCTTCGCGAAGCGGGGCGTCATGCCGTCGATCTCCGGGCGCCGGCCGCTGTGTTCCAGGGCCTGGGCCCAGCGGACGAGCAGCGTGAGACCCATGGAGTCGATGTAGCCCAGTCGGCTCACGTCCACCGCGACGACGCCCTGCCCGTCGAGCACGTCGGTGCCCCCGAGCGAGGCGAGGAGCGCGGCGTCGACGTCGCCGTTCAGGTGGGCCACCGTCCGCCCCTCCTCGGTGACGACCACGATGGATCCGCTCGGGTCCTGCTCGTCGTCGCTGCCCAGGTGGGTGAACACGCGACCACTGTGCCCACGGGCGCCGGTGCGGACAAGCCCCGGGCGGGGAGACGCCGGGCACGCCGGCCGATGTCGGTGGCGGCGGCGAGGATGCGGACATGACTGCGTTCTTCCTCCCGCGGGCGGCCGACGACGAGCAGGCCGAACGGCTGTACGAGGCACTGGCCGACTTCGCCGGCTGCGAGCCGGCCCCGCCGGGGCAGCGCGTCCGGTCGATCCGCTTCGTCCAGGACGGCGTCCGGTGGACCGCCGAGGTGGGTGAGGAGCTGCGCGGTGAGCGCACGACGCACCAGCTGCGCCGCGGGGAGCTGATCGAGCGCACGGAGGTCCTGACCTCAGCGACCCGTGTCCTCGCCGTCTACCCGGGCACGCCCCACGTCGTCGTCACCGACGCCCAGCCGATCACCGGGGCGGCATCGGAGTGGGCGAACCCGTTCACCGCCCGCCCCGACGCGGTCGTCCGCTTCGACGCGGGCTGACGCCCCCCAGAGTTCACGGTCCGGCCCACCCCAGATTGGGGTGCCCGGGCACGCTGGGCACGGTCAGGATCTCCGCAAGCGACCGGCGTGGCAGGGGGACACAGGATGGGCACGACGGGGGACCGCGCCGCACCGGTCATCGGCGGCGGCGCACTGGCACTGGGGATCGCCGCGGCACTCGCGGCACTGGGCAGCGTCGACGTCCCGGCCTCCCCGCCCGCCGTGACCGCCTACACCGCCGCGGCCGGCAGCTCGACGCAGACCTCGGCAGCGGACGGCCTGACCGGCGGGCCACTGCTGGTCCCCATGATCGGTGTCCTGCCCGGGCTGGACGTCCCGGTCCTCGCGCCCGCCGGCCCGCTGGCGCTGTTCAGCTCGGGCGTCACGCCGTCCACGGCCGCGGCCCTGCCCACTCTCCCGGTCGACCCCACCCCGGTGCCCGGACTGCCGATCGACCCGACGCCGGTGCCCGGCCTGCCGATCGACCCGACGCTCTCCCCCGTCCCGGAACCGGTGCCGATCCCGTCGGCCGCGACGCCGCTGCCGGCCGAGGCCGCCACCACGGGGACGACGCCTCCGACGCCGCCCCCCGCGGGTCCGCAGACGTCGCTCCCCACCAGCCCGACGACTCCCCCGCCGGCTGCCCCGACCACCCCGCCGGTCGGGACGACGACCCCTCCGCCGCCCGCGCCGGGCACCACCGCGCCGTCGTCCCCGACGCCGACCCCGGTCCCGACGCCGGTCCCCACCCCGACGCCGGTCCCCACGCCGACCCCGGTCCCCACGCCGACCCCGGTCCCCACCCCGACGCCGGTCCCCACCCCGACGCCGGTCCCCACGCCGACGCCGCCCGTGGAGACGCCGCCCGTGGAGACGACGCCGCCCGCGCCGCTGCCGACGGAGCCGCTGCCGGCCGACCCGACCTGCGACGGCACGACCGGGACCGACGGCGTGCCCGTCCCCGCGCCGGCTCCGTGCACCGAGCCGGTCGGCGCGACGGCCGCCGCGCCGCTCGGCTGAGCCGGCGTCAGGAGGGGGCGACGCCCAGTCCGGGCGCTGCCCCGCCGAGACCGGCGTCCCGGGCCCGGGCCACCGCCTCGGCCCGGCTGGCCACCTGCAGCTTCGCGAACACCGACGAGGCGACGTTGCGCACGGTCTTGTCCGACAGGTGGAGCCGGCCGGCGATCTCGCCGTTGCCCATCCCGGTGGCCATGAGCTCGAGCACCTCGCGCTCGCGGTCGGTGAGCTCCGGGAACGCGGCGAGCGCGTCCCCGCGGGGGCTCAGCCGGGTCAGCGCTGCCGAGACCTCGCGGCCGAGGATGGTCTCGCCGTCGGCGACGGCCGCGATGGCCCGGGCGATCTGCGCCCGCGACGACCCCTTCACGAGGTAGCCGCGGGCCCCCGCCCGCAGCGCGGCCGCCACGGCGTCGGCGTTCTCGACCATGGTGAGCACCAGCACGGCGGTGCCGGGCAGCGCCGCGGTGATCCGCGCGGTCGCCTCCAGCCCGTTGCCGCGCGGGAGGTGCAGGTCCATGAGGACGACGTCGGGCCGGTGCTCGAGCGCGGCGGCGACCGCGGCCTCGGCGTCCTCAGCCTGGGCGACCACCTGCGCCCCCTCCAGCGAGTCGACCAGGACGACGAGGCCGTCGCGGAACATCGGGTGGTCGTCGACCACCAGCACCCTGGTCATGCCGCCCCCGTCGGCAGCACGGCGCGCACCGTCGTCCCCCGGCCGCCGGTGACCACACAGCTACCGCCGAGCTCCGCGGCCCGCTGGTGCATCGACCCCAGCCCCACCCCGGCCGGTGCGCCGGGTCGGACGCCGACGCCGTCGTCGGAGACGCACAGCTCCAGCGCCCCACCGCGGTGGGCGATCGTCACGTGCGCGCGCGAGGCGCGGGCGTGCCGGGCGACGTTGGTCATGGCCTCCCCCACGATGCGGAACGCTGCCACCTCGGCGGCCGCCGGCAGCGGCCCGAGGTCGTCCGGCGCGTCGACAGTCACGTCGACGCCCCCGTCGGCCAGCCGAGCGGCGTGCGCCCGGACGGCCCCCACCAGCCCGAAGTCCCCCAGCGCGGCCGGGCGCAGGTCGTCGA
The DNA here is from genome assembly GCF_019799925.1 of Blastococcus sp. CPCC 205250. Taxonomy (GTDB): domain Bacteria; phylum Actinomycetota; class Actinomycetes; order Mycobacteriales; family Geodermatophilaceae; genus Trujillonella. Next base: position 466,668 of record NZ_JABGCG010000003.1, read on the forward strand.
CGATCCGGCGCACCTCGGACACGGTCCCCCGCAGGTACTCCGCCGCCTGGTCCAGCACGGCTCGCGCCCGGTCGGGGTCGGCCGGCACGAGGTCGGCGACGGCCTCGAGCTGCATCGCCGTCGCGGCCAGCCCGGGGCCCAGACCGTCGTGCAGGTCGTGCCGCAACCGGCGCCGCTCCTCCTCGCGCGAGGCGACGATCGACTCCCGGGAGCGCTGCAGCTCGTCGGCCAGCAGCACGGCGTGCGCGGCCTGCGCGGTCTGCCGCACCAGCTCCTCCTGCAGCGTGCGCAGCCGCGGCCCGACCCCGCCCTCGGGCAGCGCCAGCTCCAGGACGCCGACGCTGCGCCCCTGGTGGGCCAGCGGCAGCGCGGTGAGCTCGCCGTCCGGCACGGTCCCGGCCGTCACCGGGTCCCGTCCCGGCAGGCGCAGCGCGACGTGGGGCAGCCGGAGCGTGCGGGCGAGGACCTCGACGACGGCCGGCAGCACCTCCGCCGGGGTGCCCGCGGAGTCCACCCGCCGGCCGAGCTCGCCGACGACCACCGCCGGCTCCACGGCGTCGCCGTAGAGCAGCCGGTTCACCCCACGCTGCAGGGCGTCGCGCGCGGGCTGTGCCAGGACGGCGGCCAGCGCGAACACCAGCGGGTCCGAGTCGCGCCCCCACCCCCCGGACAGCGACCCGGCGAGCACCAGCAGCCCGCCGTAGAGCGCGAGCGCGACCAGGCTGAGCGAGAGGTAGACCAGCGTGCGGCCGAGCACCGGGTCCAGGTCCCACAGGCGGGCGCGGGCCAGCGCCCAGGCCACCGCGGCCGGCAGCGGCAGCAGCGCAGCGGCGATGAAGGCGGTCTGCGCGGGCGGCACGGCCCAGGCCAGCGCCAGCAGCAGCACGGTGCCCAGCGCCCCGGCGAGCACCCACAGCACCTGCTCGCGCTCCCGGCCCGCGCTGCGCCGCAGCCGGACGACGAGCGAGGCGAGCCCGGCCGCGGTGCCCAGGAGCACCAGGAGCAGCGAGAGGCCCACGACGGAGAACGCGCCGTCGATCCCCACCGGGTTGACCGGGTCGCCGTAGCCGGCCGGCACGGGCTGGTCCTGCTGGTCGTAGGGCGTGACGGCCCACGCGAGGGGCGCGAGCAGCACGGCGGCGACGCCGACGCCGAACGCGATCCCCCAGCCGCGGCCCGGCAGCCGGCCCTCGGGCAGGACCTGCAGCAGCAGCGCGGGCACCGGCACGTAGGCCGGCACCCACAACCAGGTGGACACCCAGAACGCGGCCGCGCCGGCCCCCGAGCCCGGGTCGCCGGGCAGGACGGCGGCGGCGAGGGTGGCGGCCAGCGACACCCCGCCACTGGCGACGCCCACGACGAGCAGCACCCACCCGGCCAGCAGCCGCGGCCGCTGGGCCACCACGAAGGCGCCGAGCCCACCGGCGCCCAGCGCCCCGGTCAGCCCCCAGGCCACCGTCGCGGCGTCGGGATCGGGCACCCGGGTCAGCCCGAGCACCAGCGCGGCGACCGCCGCGGCCGCGCCGACGGCCGCGGCGCACACGGCGCCGGCGGCCACGGCCGGTCTCGCGACGGGGGTCCTCGGGTGCGGCACGGCGACATGGTGGCAGCGGAACGGTCCCGGACCCCAGGGACTGCGCTCCCGCGGCAGGTCGGGACTCCCGGCAGATGCCTCCGGGACGGCGCCGCCGCGACGGTTCTCCCCGACCGGCCGACGGAGCCGGCGCTGACCTGGAGGACCGACATGGACACCACCACGCACCTCGGCACCGGCCTGATCGCCCCCGACGCGACCGCCCCCGCCGCCGGCACGCCGCCCACCCCGGCCACCCCCGGCGCCGGCCCGGTGCACCCCCGCCGGCGGCTGCTCGTGGGTGCGGCCTTCGTCGGGCCGGTCGCCCTCGCCGTGCAGGCCCTGCTCTCCTCCTCGGGCCTGCCCCGCGACGAGGCCGGCCCGTGGCTGGCCGGCCTGGCCGAGGCGCCGACCACCCAGGTCGCGTCGGTCGTCGTCTACCTCGTGGGCATGGTGGCCACCCTCGCGCTGGCCGCGACGGTGGCGCTGGCCGGCCGGCGACGCGCTCCCTGGCTGTCGGGTGTCGCGGCGGCGCTGATGGCGGCCGGCTGCATCGGCGGCGGCGGCTTCGCCGGCATGCGCCTGATCGCCCAGGTGCTCGCCGAGCGGGGCGGCCCGGAGGCGGCCGAGGTCTGGACGTCGGTGCAGGAGGGTGCGCCGTTCCTCGTCCTCGGCCCGCTCGTGGGCCTGGCCATCCTGGGCACGCTGCTGACCGCCGTCGCGCTGGTCCGCGCCCGCGCCGACGTCGCCGTCTGGGCCGCGCCGGCGTACCTGACCGGCTTCGTGCTGGCCAGCGGCGAGTTCCCGGCCGCCGTCACCGTGTTCGGCGAGGCGCTCGTGCTGGCCGCCCTCGTGCCGGTCGCCCGGGCGGCGCTGCGCGACTGAGCCGACCGCTCCCGTCGGGCGCACGCCCCGTCCTCCGCGGAGGATGGGGCGTGCCCATCGACGTCTCCTCCGCCCACGCCGCCCCGCCCGACGCCGTGCACGCCGTCCTCACCACGGAGTCGTTCCTCCGGGAGGCGGCGGCCGCGCTGGGGGCACAGATGCAGGAGGTGACGGCCGACGGCAGCCGGACCGAGGTGCGGATGCTCGCGCCGACGGCCGGCATCCCCGCCGTGTTCGCCCGCTTCGTCGCGCCTGAGGTGGCGGTGACCGACACCCGGACCTGGCGCCGCGACGGCGAGGGGTGGGTCTGCGACCTGGCGGTGCGCGCGGAGGTCTTCGGGCGCGCGGTGGAGGTGACCGGCGTGCGGCGGCTCACCGCGGGCAACGGCGGCACCCGCTCGGTCGTCACCGCCGAGGCCCGGGTGGACGCGCCGCTGGTGGGCCGTCAGGCGGAGGGCGCGGTGGGCCAGCTCGTGGCGGTCGTGCTGCGGCGGGAGGCGGAGGCGCTCGACGCCCGGCTCGCCGCCGGGTGAGCTCCCCGGGACGACGGCGGACGGGCCGCCGTCGTCCCGGAGGTGCTCAGTCGGGGATCAGCCGACGGGGACGGTGCAGTAGATGGTGCCGTCCTCCCCGAAGGTGTTGCCCACCCAGATCTGCCCGACGGTCTCGGGGAACGCCGAGCACGTCGAGTCGTCGGCGAAGAACTCGCCCTGCGTGAGCTCCTCGTCGTGGGTCCCGATGACGCGGGCCTCGGCCTCGGAGTCGTCGCAGTCGACCTCGGAGAACTCGTTCTCGCCCTCCTGCCGGATGCAGTCACCCTCCTCGAAGGTGGCCCCGGAGAAGATCACGAAGTACGCCAGGACGGCGGCGACGAGCACCGCGCCCGCGATGAGCGGGATCAGCCACTTGGGCGGACCCTTCTTCGGCGGCGCGCCGAACGAGGAGGCGCCCTGCTGCGGGGGGTACGGCGCACCGCCCTGCTGCGGGTACTGGCCGCCCTGCTGCGGGTACTGCCCACCACCCTGCTGCGGGTACTGGCCGCCACCCTGCTGCGGGTACTGGCCCTGCGGGAATCCGCCCGGCGGCGGGGGCGGGGTGGACCCGCCCGGAGGCGGGGGCGGAGGCGACCAGCCCCCACCCGAGGAGCCGGCGGGCGGCTGGCCCCACCCGGGGGCACCGCCCCCGGACGGCTGGTCGGGGCCGTTCGAGCCCGGCGTGGTCATGCAGTACCTCCTGATCGGTGGTGCGGCACGCCGCGTCGGTCGGCGGCGCGCCCGGGGTCCGGCGCGGCCGGTGGCCCGCGTACCCCGAGGCAGCATCCCAGCACGGTCGCGGACCGCCCGCCACGACGTGCCGAGCGACGCGCGTCCCGGCCGGCGCGACCGCCGGGCCGCCGGACGGCCGTTCGCGGCGTAGCCTCCGCCCCATGTCGGCCGAAGCCGGAGCCGGGAGCCGTCTGCTCGGTGGCCGTTACGCGCTCACCGAGGTGATCGGGCGCGGCGGCATGGGCGTGGTGTGGCGCGGCACCGACCAGCTGCTGGACCGGCCGGTGGCGGTCAAGGAGGTCACCTACCCGGTGCACGTCACCGGGCACGAGCGCGAGGTCCTGCGCGAGCGCACGCTGCGCGAGGCCCGCAACGCCGCCAGCCTCGACCACCCGCAGGTGACCACCGTCTTCGACGTGGTCGAGGAGGACGGCCGGCCCTGGCTGGTGATGGAGCACGTCCCCTCCCGCAGCCTGCAGGAGCTGGTCGAGGAGCACGGCCCGCTCCCCTGGCAGTCCGTCGCCCGGATCGGGCTCGACGTCCTCTCCGGGCTGGTCGCCGCGCACCGGGCCGGGATCGTGCACCGCGACGTCAAGCCGGGCAACGTCCTGGTCAGCGACGAGGGGCGGGCGTTCCTCACCGACTTCGGGATCGCCACGGCCACGGGCGACTCGTCGCTCACCACGACGGGCACGATGATCGGCTCGCCGTCCTACATGTCGCCCGAACGGGCCCACGGGGCGCGGCCCGGACCGCCCACGGACATGTGGTCCCTCGGCGCGACCCTGTACACGGCCGTGGAGGGGCGGCCGGCGTTCTCGCGGGACGAGCCGATGGCCACCCTGCTGGCCGTGGTCTCCGAGCACCCGCCGCCGATGCTGCACGCCGGGCCGCTGGAGCCCGTGCTGCGCGGCCTGCTCACCAAGGACCCGGCCCTGCGGACGACGCCCGGGCAGGCGCGGTCCCAGCTGCAGGCGCTGCTCTCCGGCGCTCCGCCGGACACCTCCTGGCCCCCGCCGGTGCCGCCGGTGCCCGCCCCGGCGCCGGGCCGGTCGGCCGACTCGCGCGAGGCGGCCCGGGGCGACCGCGTGGAGCGGATCAGCGCCGAGGACCTCAGGGCGCTGGCCGCCGGCTCGGCCGCGCTCCTGGGCTCGGTGGCGCGCGACGCCCGCGACCAGGCCCGCCACCTCGCCGAGAAGCGCCGGGAGCGCCGCGCGGACCGGGAGCCGCAGCTCGCGGACCGCGAGCCCTCCCGCGCCGACCGTGGACCGCGCCGGCCCGCAGGTCCGCCCGGCCCGCAGCCGGTCGCGGTCACCCCGCGGCGGCCCGTCCGGCGGTTCCGCTTCCGCCGGCGCTGGGTGGTCGTGCCCGTCGTCGTGCTGGTGCTCGTGCTGGTCGCGGTCCTCGCCGGGCTCGCGGCGCTGGCCGGGATGCTCCTCGGGCTCTTCTGACCGCCGCGCGCGCTCCGGGGGGCTGCGGCAGGCTCGCGGCATGACCACACCGGAGCAGCCGCAGCCGCGCGACATCGCCCTCGAGCAGGCGACCCCCGAGCAGGTCGAGGACCTCGAGGCCGCCAGCGAGCCCGAGGACCGGGCGGCCGGTGGGGACGCCGGCGGCCGCTGAGCGGGCTCAGGCGTCGGCGAACAGCCGCTCGGCGCCCAGCCGCTCGCGCGCGACGTAGTAGAGGTTCGTGCCGGCCGGCACCGTCCGCTCCCACGGCGGGCTGACCTCCAGCCCGCCGTCGGGGCCGCGCACGGCGAGCAGCGTCGCGCCGAAGCGGCTGCCGAGGTGCGTCTGCACGTCGCCGACGGTGCCCAGCCGGGAGCCGGCGGGCATCCGCGTCGAGTACGTGTTGCCGTGCCCGCCGGCGGTCATCAGGTCGTTGTAGACCTGCGTGAGGCCCGGGTCGGCCGCCTCCTCCGACAGCAGGAACGGCATGTGCCACTGCACGACCTGCACCCCGGTGTTGACGTAGCGCAGGGTGTCCCGCCGGCCCAGGTCCCGGACCGCGGCGACCATGTGCACCCGCGGGTTGGCGTGGTCGACGGCCACCGCGATCGCCAGCGTCTCGTTGTCGTCCCGGCCGTCGATGACCACGGTGCGGGCCCGGTCCACGCAGGCGCGGGTCATCACGTCGGCGTGGGTGACGTCGCCGCGGACGAAGTCGACGTCGGCCAGTTCGGGCAGCGGGTCCTCGGCGATCTCCGGCCAGGCGCACAGCACCACCCGGGTGCCCGGCTCGGCGATCAGCTCGGCGATGATCCGCTCGGTGCGCCCGGCGGTGTAGCCCAGCACCACGACGTGTCCCTCGACGTCCAGCGCCACCACTCCCCTCGTCCGTCGGCCCCGCGTGGTCTGCAGGGCCGTGGTGAGCTGCGTGAACAGCAGCGTCAGCGTCACGATGCCGCCCACGATCACGTAGGCGCCGACGGCGCGTCCTCCGGTCGAGGCGGGGAAGAAGTCGCCGTAGCCCACCGTGGCCGCGGTGACGATGAAGTACCACCAGTACGAGCCCGGGTCGGCGATGCCGCTGCCGGCCGGCTCCACCAGGGCCATCGCCAGCCAGCTGCTCAGGAACACGAACACGGTGACGGCCAGCGGGAGCCGCCAGCCGCGCAACCGCAGCCGCAGCACCCGGGCCAGGCGGGCCAGCAGGAAGAACGGCACCGGTCCTCCCTCCTGTCCCCGGCCCGCGGGTCGTCGGCCCCGGGGCGTCGGCCTCGCAACCTATCCGGCCCCGGCCGTGCGTCGCGGCCCGGTCCGCGGGTAGCCCCGGGACGTGCAGAGCAGAGACGTCCTCACCCATGCCTTCTCCCAGGTCGCCGAGACCCTCGAGCGCAGCCTCGACGGGCTGACCGCCGAGCAGCTGTCCGCCCGCGTCGGGCCCGAGGCCAACCCGGTCGCCTGGCTGGCCTGGCACCTGCTCCGGGTCCAGGACGACCACGTGGCCGACGTCGCCGGCGGCGAGCAGGTGTGGACGGCGCAGGGCTTCGCGCGGCGGTTCGCGCTCCCGGTCGACGACACCGCCATCGGCTACGGGATGTCGACCGAGGAGGTCGCGACCGTCCGGGTCGAGGACCCGGCGCTGCTCGTCGAGTACTCGGCCGCGGTGCACGCCCGGACGGCGGAGTTCCTCGCCGGGCTGACCGACGCCGACCTCGACCGCGTCGTCGACACCCGTTGGGACCCGCCGGTCACCCTCGGGGTGCGGCTGGTCAGCGTGCTGGGCGACGACCTGCAGCACCTGGGCCAGATCGGCTACGTGCGCGGCCTGCTCGGCGCCTGAGGTCCGGTCACTCCCCTCCGGCTCGCGACCTCGGCGCGGACCCGGCGAACGGTGGCCGGGCCCGGGACGCGGACGTAGCGTCCAGCCCGTGAGCAGCCCGGACTTCTACGCCCTGGAGGACCTCCTCGAGCCGGAGGAGATCGGGATCCGCGACCGGGTGCGGGCCTTCGGCGAGCGCGAGGTGCTGCCGGTCGTCAACGACTACTGGGAGCGCGCCGAGTTCCCCTTCGCGCTCGTCCCCCGCCTGGCGGAGCTCGGCATCGCCGGCGGCACCATCGAGGGGTACGGCTGTCCGGGCATGAGCGCGGTCTCGGCGGGGCTGGTCGCCGCCGAGCTCGCCCGCGCCGACGGCAGCATCGGCACCTTCAACGGTGTGCACAGCTTCCTGGCCATGCAGTCCATCGCGATGCTCGGCTCGGAGGAGCAGCGGCAGCGGTGGCTGCCGGCGATGGCCCGGCTGGAGCTGGTCGGCGCCTTCGGACTGACCGAGCCCCGGCACGGCTCGGACGCCGTCGGTCTGGAGACCTCCGCCCGCCGCGACGGCGACGCCTTCGTCCTCGAGGGTCAGAAGAAGTGGATCGGCAACGGCTCCATCGCCGACCTGGTGCTCGTCTGGGCGCGCGACGAGGACGGGGACGTCGGCGGGTACGTCGTGGAGAAGGGCACACCGGGCTTCGAGACGACGGTGATGACGGGCAAGACGGCGCTGCGCGCGGTGTGGCAGGCCGAGATCACGCTGACCGGCGTCCGCGTGCCCGCCGAGAACAAGCTGGCCGGGTGCCGGTCGTTCAGGGACGTCTCCAAGGTCCTGGACCGCACCCGCTACACCGTCGCCTGGCGCGCCCTCGGGCTGGCCACCGCCTCCTACGAGCTGGCACTGGCCCACGCGCTGCAGCGCGAGCAGTTCGGCCAGCCGATCGCCGGCTACCAGCTGGTGCAGGACAAGCTGGCCCGCATGCTGGCCGAGATCACCTCGATGCAGCTCATGTGCTGGCGGCTGTCCAAGCTCGCCGACGCCGACCGGATGACCCCCGCGATGGCGTCGCTGGCGAAGATGAACCACGCGGCGAAGGCGCGGGCCATCGTCGCCGACGCACGCGACATCCTCGGCGGCGACGGCATCCTGCTCGACCACCACGTCGCCCGGCACCACGCCGACATGGAGGCCGTGTTCACCTTCGAGGGCACCGACTCCGTGCAGGCGCTCATCGTGGGCCGGGAGATCACCGGCCTGTCGGCGATCAGCGGCCGCCGCAACGACCGCCGCTGACCTCGGTCCCCCGAAGCAGGCCGCCGCGGGCCGGGCTCAGACGGCGCGGAGCAGGGGCGCCCGGCGCTCCTCGGCGGCCGGGCCGCCGGCGGCCGAGGCCGGTGCCGGGACGCGTGCCGGGGACGCCGCGGTCAGGCGGACGCACTCCGGGCACGCCGTGCGGCCGGAGCCCATGCGCTCCCACGTCTGCGAGCCCCAGATCTGCACGATGGCGCCGCACAGGGCGAGGTCGACGACACCGTCGAGGTCGCGGGCCGGGCGGTCGGCCGCCACGGCGTGCCAGGGCGTCCCCTCCGCGGTCCCGTGCCAGGTCCACCGGTCGGGACGCGCGAAGCCCACGGCATACGACTGCACGGCTCGCGTGTGCCCGTCCTCACATCCGGACAAACCCGTCGCGGCAAGTGAATTGCGGACGACCGGTATGCCCCTCCGGTGTGGCGTGCGGTCCGCCGGGGAACCCCGGGAGCCCGAGCACCGGGGTCCCCCTCCCGCCCAGGAGTCCCGCATGACCGCCGCTCCCGACCGTGACGTCGTCGACCTGCTCAGCGCCGACCACCGCGAGTTCGACCGCCTCTTCCGCGAGCTCGAGGCGCTGTCCGGGCGCACCGGCGCCGACGACCTGCGACGCAAGCGCGAGCTCGTCGACGAGGTGACCATCGGCATCGTCCGGCACGCCGTCGCCGAGGAGACCCAGGTCTATCCCCGTGTGGAGGCCGAGGTCGACCGGGAGGAGGCCGAGCGCTCCAAGCACGAGCACGGCGAGGCCGAGGTGACGATGAAGCGCCTCGAGCGGATGGACCCGGGGGACCCGGCCTTCGACGGCGAGGTCGCCACGCTCGCCCGGGAGATCCGGGGGCACGTCGAGCACGAGGAGGGCCGGATGTTCGCCGAACTGCGCCGCACGTTCGCGCCCGACCAGCTGGCCCAGATGGCCGGCGACGTCGAGCGGGTGAAGGCGATCGCCCCGACCCGCGCGCACCCGCTCACGCCGAACGAGGCAGGGGTGCGCACGGTGCTCGGCCCGGTCGCCAGCCTGCTGGACCACCTGCGCGACGCGGTGAGCGGGCGCGGCCGGCCGTCCTGACGATGCCGCCCCCTCCCCCGGTCGGGACTACCGTCGACCCCGGACGTCGTCGGAGGAGGGACCCGCGGTGGAACCGGTGAGCCTGCTGGTCGGAGCCGCCCTGCTCGCGGCCGGGTACGGCGCGGGCCTGCTCACCCGCCGCCGGCCGGCTCCCCCGGCGCCCCCGGCCCCGGCACTGTGCGGCTGCGGTCACGCCCTCAGCCAGCACGACACCGAGACCAACACCTGCTACGCCGAGCTGCGCCGCGACACCTACGACAAGCGGGGCCGCTGGTCCGGGCACGCGTGGGTGCCGTGCACGTGCCGGCAGTACGTCGGGCCCCGGCCCATCGACGAGGTCTTCCTGCCCCGGCTGCTCCCCCCGGCCGGGGACTGATGGCCGCCCCCGCCGGCCGGCGCCGGACGCTGCTGGCCGCCACCGAGCCGATCCGGGCGCTGGCCAGCGCCGGCACGCTCGCCGCGACGTTCCCGCTGCTGGCCCTCGCGCCGCGCGGCGACCGGCACCCCGTGCTGGTGCTGCCCGGCCTCATGGCGTCCGACATGTCGACCACCGCGCTGCGCCGGTGGCTGCGGGCCCTGGGCTACCCGGTGGTCGGCTGGGAGCTCGGCCGCAACCGGGGTCCGACCCCCGAGGTGGTGGAGGCTCTGCCCGGGCTCGTCCAGCGGTTGGTCGACCGGCACGGCACCCCGGTGAGCATCGTCGGGCAGAGCCTCGGCGGGATCTACGCCCGCCGCCTCGCTGCGCGCACCCCCGCCCAGGTGCGCCAGGTCGTCTCCCTCGGCTCCCCGTTCGCCTCGGTCGTCCGCGCCGCCCACGACTCCCCCGGCGCCCGCGCGTACCGCCGGCTGGCCCCGCGGCACTCCTCCCGGCGGCTGTCGACGGTCGACCCGGCCCGGCCGCTGCGGGTGCCCAGCACGTCGGTGTACTCCCGCTGGGACGGCGTCGTCGACTGGCGGGCCTGCCTGCAGCAGACCGGCCCGCGCAGCGAGAACGTCGGCGTGCACGCCAGCCACCTCGGGATGGGCCACGACCCCGCGGTGCTGTGGGTGGTTGCCGACCGGCTGGCGCAGCCCGCCGACGGCTGGCAGCCCTTCCGCCCGCCGCCCGGGCTCGCCCGGCTGTTCCCGAGCGAGCCCGAGGAGGGCTAGCGCCGGCGCGCCCGCAGGACGGCGTCGGCCATGGGCAGGTCCTCGCCCTCGTGCGAGCGGCCCAGCCGGGGCCGGGCCTCGGCCACCAGCACCTCGAACTCGCCCGCCGGCAGCGCGGCGGCCAGCTGCTCGCCGGTGGCGAACCGGTCGGGGTCCTGCCCGTGCCGGACCGTGTGCAGGTCGCTCGGGTCGTGCTGGACGACCAGCAGCGTGCCGCCGGGCGCGACCCCGGCGGCCAGCCGGCGCACGACGTCGTCCCGCCGGGCCGCCGCGGGGTGCAGGAAGGCCGCCGTCACCAGGTCGAAGGCGCGCGCCGGAGGCGCCCAGGTGGTGACGTCGGCCTGCTGCCACGTCGTCCGCCCGTCGAGGCCCCGCTCGGCGGCGGCGGCGGCCGCGCGCTGCAGGGCCGTGCGGGAGAGGTCCACGCCGGTCACCTGCCACCCCTGCTCCGCCAGCCAGACCGCGTCCCCGCCGGTGCCGCAGCCGACGTCGAGCGCCGTGCCCGGCGGCAGGCCGGTGGTCTCGGCGACGAGGACGTCGTTGGGCCGGCCGCTCCACTGCGTGTGGCCGTGGGCGTAGCGCTCCTCCCACCACTGCTCGTCGTAGAGGGTCACGCCGCACCTGCCTCGGTCCGGGCGGCGACGGCGGCGCGGGTCTCCTCCATTACGAGGTCCATGTTGATCTGCCCCGCGGTCATCAGCCCCTGCGCGGCGGAGGTGACCACCTGCGCGCCCACGTCGCCGGCGTTGCCGACCACCCAGACTCCCGGCACGGACGTCGTCCCGTGCTGGCCGGTGGGCAGCAGGCTGCCGAACACCATGCCGTTCATGACCGTCTCGACCGGCGCGAGCCCGAGGTCGGCCAGCAGGTCCTCCGGCGCGCGGAGCAGGCTCTGCGCGACGAGGACCCGCCGCGGGACGACCGTGCCGTCGGCCAGCCGCACCCCACTGAGCCGGCCGTCCGCCGTCTCCAGCCCGGCGACCTCACCCGTCACGACCTCGATGCCGCGGGCCGCGAACTGCTCCCACTGCTCCTCGGTGGGCTCGGGGCCGGTGTGCAGGAAGAGCGTCACGTCGTCGGTCCACTGCCGCCAGAGGAGGGCGTGGTGCATCCCCATCGCGCTGGTCGCCAGCACCCCGACCGCCTGGTCGCGCACCTCCCAGCCGTGGCAGTAGGGGCAGTGCAGGACGTCGGTGCCCCACAGGTCAGCCAGTCCGGGGACGTCGGGCAGCTCGTCCCGGGCGCCGGTGGCCACCAGCAGCCGCCGGGCGAGGACCGTGCCGCCCTCGGCAAGAGACACCTCGAAGCCACCTCCGACCCGCCGCGCGCCCGTGACCCACCCGTCGCGGACCTCGGCGCCGTACCCACGCACCTCCGCGCGGGCGAGGGCCATCAGCTCCGCCGGCGGCGTGCCGTCACGGGTCAGGAAGTTGTGCACCCCGGCGGCGGGCGCGTTGCGCGGCGTCCCCCCGTCGACCACCAGCACGCTCCGCCGCGCGCGGGCGAGGGCCAGCGCTCCCGACAGCCCCGCCGCTCCTCCACCGATCACCAGGACGTCCACTCGTTCGCTCATGCCGACGAGGGTGCGCGCGACCTCGCGGTCTTGACAAACATCCTTGCTGGAACGGCAAACTGATCGCATGACCGACGACGACGTCCTGGCGGCGGTGGGGCCGCGGCTCCGTGAGCTGCGGACGAAGCGGGACGTGACGCTGACCCAGCTGTCAGAGACCACCGGCATCTCCGTGAGCACGCTCTCCCGGCTGGAGTCCGGGCAGCGCCGTCCGACCCTGGAGCTGCTCCTCCCGCTGGCGCGGGCGCACTCGGTCGCGATCGACGAGCTGGTCGGGGCGCCGTCGACCCCGGACCCGCGAGTCACCGCCCGGCCGTTCGAGAAGGGCGGCCACCTCTTCTGGCCGCTGACCCGGCGGCCCGGCGGGGTGCAGGCCTACAAGCAGGTCATCCCCCCGCGGACGCCGTCCGGTGAGCCGGAGCAGAAGACCCACGAGGGCCACGAGTGGATGTACGTGCTCTCCGGCCGGGTGCGCCTGCTGCTCGGGGAGCACGACCTGGAACTGCGCGCCGGGGAGGTGGCCGAGTTCGACACCCGCACGCCGCACTGGGTCGGCAACCCCGGGGACGTGCCCGCCGAGGTCCTCAACCTCTACGGCCCGCAGGGCGAGCGGATCCACGTGCGTGCCCGCCCCGCCGGGGGTACGGGCGGCGGATGAGCGGCAAGACGGCGGAGGACTACGCGGACGACTACACCGACCCGGAGCTGCGCGCCCGGCTCAAGGAGGAGATCAAGGCCGGCGACCGCGGCGGCCGGCCCGGCCAGTGGAGCGCACGCAAGAGCCAGCTGCTGACGTCGGAGTACGAGTCGGCCGGGGGCGGCTACCGGCACGAGGGCGAGCGCACCGAGGCCCAGCGGCACCTGCAGCAGTGGACCGACCAGGACTGGCACACCGCCGACGGCGACGCCGCCGCCCGCGACGGCGACACCACCCACCGCTACCTGCCCGACGCCGCCTGGCAGCTGCTCACCGAGTCCGAACGCGCCTCGACCGACCGGGCCAAGCAGCGCGGCGACGGCCAGCACGTGCCGAACACCGACGCCGCGCGCGAGGCCCGGGCGGCCGCCGAACTGCTCGACCTCAACGCCCCCGAGGCCCGCGACCGGGTCGCCGGCATGGACGCCGGCACCCTGGACCGTGCCGAGCGCGCCGAGCGCGAGCTGGGCAGGGGCCGCACGACCGTCCTCGCGGCGATCGAGCGCCGCCGGCGCGAGCTCGCCTGACCGCGCCTGACCGCGCCGGACCGCGGGACCGCGGGACCGCCGGACTGCCGGACTGGCGGGCCGTCGTACCGACCGGCTGTCGTACGGTCCGGGCGGAGGTGCACCGATGACCACGACGATCGACCGGGACGGCGTCGCCGCCCGCGTCTCGGCGTTCCCCCGCCGGGCGGCGGACCGGCCCGACCTCAAGCACGCCGCCGTGGCGGTCTGCGTGGTCGAGGACGACGGCGTCCCGGCGCTGCTGATCACCCGCCGCGCGGCACGGATGCGCAACCACGCCGGCCAGTGGGCGCTGCCCGGCGGCCGGGTCGACGCCGGGGAGACCCCCGTCGAGGGCGCGCTGCGTGAGCTCGAGGAGGAGGTCGGGCTGACACTGCCGCCGTCGTCCGTCCTCGGGCTGCTCGACGACTACGTGACCCGCTCCGGGTACGTCATGACGCCGGTGGTCTGCTGGGCCGGCCCGGTCGGCGACCTCACCCCGCAGGAGTCGGAGGTGGCGAGCATCCACCGGGTGCCGGTCGCCGAGCTCGACGTGGAACCGCGGTTGATCCGCATCCCCGAGTCCGACCAGCCGGTGATCCAGCTGCCGCTGGACGGTGGCTTCGTGCACGCGCCCACCGCGGCCGTGGTGTACCAGTTCTGCCAGGTCGCCTGCCGGGGCCTCGACACCCGGGTGGCACACCTGGAGGCGCCGGTCTTCGCCTGGCGCTGAGGGAGGACCCCGCCGCCGGCGTCCCGCGCGCGGGGGCTCACCCCGCGCGCGGGACGGTCGCTCAGAGGAGCTCGAAGACGGTGGCGTTGGCCTGGCCGCCGCCCTCACACATCGTCTGCAGTCCGTAGCGGATGCCGTTGTCGCGCATGTGGTGCAGCAGCGTGGTGGCGATCCGCGCGCCCGAGCCGCCGAGCGGGTGGCCGAGGGCGATCGCGCCGCCGTTGGGGTTGAGCGCCTTGGCGTCGGCGCCGATGTCGGCCAGCCACGCCAGCGGCACGGGCGCGAAGGCCTCGTTGACCTCGAAGGCGCCGATCTCGTCCAGCGACAGCCCGGACTTCGCCAGCGCCTTCTCCGTGGCCGGGATCGGGGCGGTCAGCATCATCACCGGGTCGGCGCCGGCCAGGACGGCGGTGTGCACGCGCGCGATCGGGGTCAGCCCGAGCTCGCGCGCCTTCTCCCCGGTCATCATCAGCAGCGCCGCCGACCCGTCGGAGATCTGCGAGGAGTTGCCGGCGGTGATCACCCCGCCCTCGGGCTTGAACACCGTCTTCAGCCCGGCCAGCACGTCGGTCGTCGTCCCCGGCCGGATGCCCTCGTCCTCGCTGACCACCGTGCCGTCGGGCAGCGTCACCGGGGCGATCTGCCCGGCGAAGCGGCCCTCGGACCGGGCGGCCGCCGCCCTCTCGTGCGAGGCGACGGAGAACTCGTCGCACTGGTCGCGGGTGAGGCCCCACTTCTCGGCGATCATCTCCGCACCGACGCCCTGGTTCGGGAAGACCCCGTAGCGGGCCATGAACGCCTCGCCGAACGGGTCCTGGTCGATCAGCGCGGCCCCCATGGGCACCCGGCTCATCGACTCCACGCCCCCGGCGACGACGACGTCGTACTGGCCGGCGACCAGGCCCGCGGCGGCGAAGTGGATCGACTGCTGCGAGGAGCCGCACTGCCGGTCGATCGTCACGCCGGTGACCGTCTCGGGCCAGCCGGCGGCCAGCGCCGCGGTCCGGGCGATGTCGAAGGTCTGCTCCCCCACCTGGCCCACGCAGCCCCAGATGACGTCCTCGACCTCGGCGGGGTCGACCCCGGCCCGCTCGACCAGCGACCGCAGGACGTGTGCCGACAGGTCGGCCGGGTGCACGCCGGACAGCCCGCCCTTGCGCCTGCCGACCGGTGTCCGGACGGCCTCGACGATCACTGCGTCACGCATGGTGGTCTCCTCCTCGAGATGTCGTGGACGTCACTGTACGGACGGCCACGACCCCGCTCGGCGGCCCGCGGAGGAGCGCTCAGCCGGCCGGCGCCGCCGCCCGCGCGAGCCGGGTGAGCCGGTCCGGGGGCAGCTGGTGCAGCAGCTCCAGCCGCTGGCACGCCGCCCGCCCGGGCACGGCGAGGCCCCGCTCCCACGAGCGCACCCGGCGCCCCGTCGTCCCGAGGCGGCGGCCGAGCTCCGCGGCCGACAGGCCCGAGGTCGCCCGCAGCGCCTCCAGGACGGCGGGCAGGTCGGTGGCGGCCCAGGCGCGGCGGACCAGGATCGGCGGCACCGGGACCGCGCCCGCGCGCAGCACCTCGGCGAGGGGACGCCGGTAGCAGCGGGCGAGCGCGCGGGCGGCGGCCAGCCCCGGGCGCCGGCGGCCGTGCTCGTAGCGGCGCAGGGTGCGGACGCTGATGCCCACGTGGTGCGCCGCCTCCTGCTGGCTCATGCCGGCCGCGGTGCGCAGGCGGGCCAGCGCCGGGATGGTGTCGGCGCGGGCGACGGCGGTCGCGCCCCGCTCCAGCAGCTCCGCCGGCGCCACCCCGAGGACCTCGGCGACCCGCCCGACCCGGTCCTCCGGCACGCGCGTGCGGCCGTTCTCCCAGCGGTGGGCGGTCGTCGAGCCGATGCCCACGGCGAGCGCGAACTCCCGCTGCGTCCACCCGGTGGCCCGCCGCAGCGCGCCCAGGCCGGGCAGCGCCACGCCGTCCCACCGGCCGGCCGGGGTGTCCTCCAGCAGCCGGTCCAGCTGGTCTGAGCCCACGCGCAGCACCCGGGCCAGCGCCGGACGGTGGCCCGGGCTCGGCCGGCGGCAGCCGTTCTCCCAGCGCGAGACGCTCGCCGGGGTGACCCCGACCCGGTTCGCGACCTGGGTCATCGTGAGGCCTGCGGCCAGCCGTGCCCGGCACAGCGGGGAGGCGTGCCGCCCACCGGAGGTGCGCTCGGTGCGCACCCGGTCCTCCCCCGCGACCGCACGGGCGGTCAGGTCGTCCCAGCCGAACAGCCGGGCGAGGGCCGCCAGCTGCAGCGGCTGCGGGCGCCGGCCCAGCTCCCAGTTGCGCACGGTGGTGCGCGCGACGCCCAGCCGGCGGGCCAGGTCGCCGTGGGTCAGGCCGTGCGCGGCCCGCCAGTCGCGCACGTGGGCGGCCAGCGTCGGCGCGTCCGGCACCCGGACGACGGGGGTGGGCGGCGCCCACGGGGAGGCGGTCACGACAGACCTCGCTCTCGGGAGGGGACGCCGTCCCCCGACGGGACGCCGCTGCTCCTCCGCACATGCTTACCGTAGATGTTTCGACAACTATCACACGGGTCCGTCGCAGGGAAGCCCGGTCACGCCTCCGGGCACCTCGCGCGCAGGTCACCCGGCCTGCTGGGCGGAGAACCGCACGCCCGGCGCGGACTAGGCTGGGGGGCACTCCTCGGAAGGAGACCTGGCGTGTCGTCCACCCCCACCCCGCAGCCCGCGCCCCGGAAGCGACGGGCGCGCGGCTCCATCAGCGCTGCGGAGATCCTGGAGGGGGCCTACGAGCTGGCGTCCGAGGAGTCGCTCGAGGCGCTGAGCATGCCCCGCCTGGCCCAGCGCCTGGACGTCGGCGTGACCAGCATCTACTGGTACTTCCGCAGCAAGGACGAGCTGCTGGACACCCTCGCCGAGCGCGCGATGGCCGAGTTCGACCGGCGCATCGAGATCCCCGACGACCTCCCGTGGGACGAGTACCTGAGCAGCTACTTCCGCCACCACCGGCGGCTGTACCGCGAGCACGAGCTGCTGTGCGACCTCATCGTGCTGCGCAGCCCCGGCACGCCGGAGGCCATCCGCCTGGCCGCCGAGCGGATCGACCGGGTGCTGCAGGTCCTCGTCCGGGCCGGCTTCCCGCCGGAGGCGGCGATGAACGCCTACGCCACGCTGTCGGTGTTCACCCGCGGCTCGGCAGCCCTGGCCCGCATCGCCGACGACGGCGCGACCGTCCCCGACGTGCCGGCCGGGCCCTTCGAGGAGGCGCCGCGGCTGCGGGTGCTGTCGCAGCTGGACCGGCCGCGGCCGCTGGTCATGACCGGTGACGAGGAGTTCGAGTTCGGCCTGGAGACCGTCCTGCGCGGCCTGCGCGCGCAGCTGCGGGAGCTGCCGGCCGACGAACCGTGCGTCCGCGCCGCCCGGGAGCAGGCGGCAGCCGAGGACGCAGCGGCCGCCCGCTGACCGCCGGAGCCCCGGGAGGCGCACGGTCCGCGACGCCTGATAGGTGTGTCGGGTGACCGACATCCTGGACGTGCTGACCGTGGAACGGCTCGACGCCGACGTCTTCCGCGGTCACCCGGTGCCCACGAAGATGGCCCGGACCTTCGGCGGCCAGGTCGCCGGCCAGGCGATGATGGCCGCGGTCCACACCGTCGGCGCCGAGCAGCCGGTGCACTCGCTGCACGGCTACTTCCTGCGGCCGGGGCGGCCCCAGCAGCCGATCCTCCTGCTGGTCGACCGGCTGCGCACCGGCCGAGGGTTCAGCGCGCGGCAGGTCAACGCCGTCCAGGACGGCGAGACGATCTTCTCGATGTCGGCGTCCTTCCACGCGGGGGACGCCGGTCCGGAGCACCAGGAGGCCGCGCCCCGGGTGCCCCGCCCGGAGGAGCTGCCGCACGTGGACTCCCTCGGCGGCGCCTTCGCCGTCGAGTGGCCGAACTGGGACGCCGTCCGGGTCCCCGAGCCCGAGCACGAGCGCGTCGCCGACCGGCCCCGCCAGCTGTTCTGGGTGCGCCACCGCGCCCGGCTGCCCGACGACCCGGCCCTGCACGTGGGCGCGCTGACGTACCTCAGCGACATGTTCCTCATCGGCACCTCGTCGCAGGCACACGGCTCGGGGGCCGAGCTGCAGTTCGCGACGCTGGACCACGCGCTGTGGTTCCAGCGGCCGTTCCGCGCCGACGAGTGGCTGCTCTACGACCAGGTGTCGCCGTCCGCCGGGAACGGCCGGAGCTACAACCAGGGCCGGATCACCGACCTGCGCGGCCGGCTGGTCGCGACCGTCGTCCAGGAGGGCCTGATGCGCCGACCGCGCACCCGCTGACCCCGGACACGACGCGGCCCCCGGCCCTCCTCGGGGGGGGGGGGGG
The DNA here is from genome assembly GCF_019799925.1 of Blastococcus sp. CPCC 205250. Classification (GTDB taxonomy): domain Bacteria; phylum Actinomycetota; class Actinomycetes; order Mycobacteriales; family Geodermatophilaceae; genus Trujillonella. The sequence continues at coordinate 485,046 of NZ_JABGCG010000003.1, forward strand.
GCTGGGGGCCGCGTCGTCCGTCAGACGTGGACGAGCACGGAGCCGGACATGCCGCCCCCGGCGCACATGGTCGCGACGCCGTAGCCGCCGCCGAGCCGGCGCAGGTCGTTGACCAGCGTGGTCAGCATGCGGGCGCCGGATGCGGAGATCGGGTGGCCGAGGCTGCACCCGCTGCCGTGGACGTTGACCTTGTCCTCGTCGATGCCGAGGAGCTTGCAGGCCGCGACGGGGACGGAGGCGAACGCCTCGTTGATCTCCCACAGCGCGATGTCGGAGACCGAGAGGCCGGCCTTCTCCAGGACCTTGGGGATGCCGTCGAGGGGGGCCATCCCGGTGCGCCGGGGGTTGGTGCCCGTCGACGTCCAGGCCCGGACCGTCGCCAGCGCGGTCAGGCCCTCGCTCGCGGCCAGCTCGTCGCTGACGACCGTCAGGGCCGCCGCGGCGTCGTTCACGCCGCTGGCGTTGCCGGCGGTGATGGAGAAGCCCTCGATCTCCGGGTGCAGCACCTTGAGCGAGGCCAGCTTCTCCAGGGTGGTGTCCCGGCGCGGGTGCTCGTCGACGGAGAAGTCGACGTAGCTGCCGTCCTTCTGCAGCGCCTTGATCGAGACGATCTCGTCGGCCAGCAGGCCGGCGTCGATGGCCTCGACGGCCCGCTGGTGGGACCGGAAGGCCCACGCGTCCATGTCCTGCCGGGTCAGCCCGGCCTCCTGCGCGGTGTTCCACCCGACGGTGATGGACATGTCCCGGCTCGGGGCGTCGGGCGCCTCCGGGGCGATCGGGGGAAACCAGGACTCGACCTGGTCGGCCGTGCCGGGGACCCGCCGGGAGAACATCGGCGACAGCGACGAGGACTGCACGCCCCCGGCGACGATCGCGCGGTCCATGCCGGAGCGGATCTGCGCGGCGGCCAGGCCGACGGCGGTGAGGCTGCCGGCGCAGTGCCGGTTCACCGCGACCCCGGGGACGTGGTCCAGGCCGGCGGCGACGGCGGCGTACCGGCCGACGGCGGCACCGCCGTAGAGCGACTCGGCCCAGATGACGTCGTCGACCAGCTGCGGGTCGAGGCCGGCGCGCTCGATGCTCGCCGTCAGGACGGTCTGGGACATGTCCTCGGACGTGGTGTCGGCGAGGGTGCCCTTGCGGGCGGTGCCGATCGCGGTTCGTACTGCGCTGACGATGACGGCCTCGGGCATGGGCACCTTCGATCGGTACGGAGAGACGGGAACGGGGAGACGCGATCGGGAACGGCCCGGCGAGCGGGAGGTCACGGGCCCCTCTCGCAATGTAGAACGGCTTACGGTAGGTAACAAGGAGGTGTTCCCGGCGGCCGCGCGCCACCCGGGGACGGCCTCCGCCGCGGCCTGACGACGGGAGTCCGGACACATGCAGGACAGCGACCCCGCCGCGCCCGGGGAGCTCCCGCCGGGGGTGCCCACGCTGCGCGCCGCCGACCTCGCCGAGATGCCGCCGCCTCCCCTGGTGCTGGACGGCGCCGGCCGGCCGGTCGAACCGTTGCTGGTCGTCGACGCGAGCGGGTTCGCCACGCTGCCGCCGCCGGTCCGCCGCCGCGCGGTCACCGCACTGCGGGGCAGCCGGCGCTGCACCGTCGCGGTCGCCTCCGGTGCCGACCGCGTCCCCGGGGAGCTGGCGCAGGCGGTGGACCTCGGGCTCACCGCCGCCCCGTCCGCCGCGGACGCGCGGACCATCGCCGTCCCCGACGTCGCCGAGGCCCTCGGCACGCTCACCCAGCGGTTCGCCGACACGCCGGTGGCGGCGCTGACCTACGTCTGGCTGCTCCGGCAGAGCGCCGGGCTGCCGGTGCCCGCGGCGCTCACCGCCGAGTCGGCCGCCTACTCCACCCTGCTGGCCGGACCGGAGTTCGCCCGCTGGCTGGCCGGCCGGGGCCCCGCCCGCGCCCCTGACGACCGCGCGCACCGCGTGGTGTCCAGCCGGGTGGGCGACGTCCTGCATGTGAGGCTGGACCGGCCGGCCCGGCGCAACGCCGTCGACGCGGCCATGCGGGACGCGCTGCTGGCGGCACTGGCCCCGGCGGAGTGGGACGAGAACCTGCTGGTCGAGATCTCCGGGACCGGTCCGGCCTTCTCCGCCGGCGGGGACCTCGACGAGTTCGGGTCGGCGCCGGACCCGGCGCGCGCGCACGTGATCCGGCTCGGGGCCAGCGTCGCCGAGGCGGTGCACCGCATCCGCGACCGGGTGACCGTGCGCGTGCACGGCACCTGCCTGGGCGCGGGCTTCGAGCTGCCCTGCTTCGCCGGGCGGGTGCTCGCCGCGCCGGACACCCGGCTCGGGCTGCCGGAGCTCGCGATGGGGCTGATCCCCGGCGCCGGCGGCACGGTGAGCGTCGTGCGGCGGGCCGGGCGCTGGCGGGCGGCCTGGCTGGGGCTGACCGGCACCCGCGTCGACGCGCGGACCGCACACGCCTGGGGACTGGTCGACGAGGTGCTCGACGCGGCGCCGGTGGCCGCCGACGGGGCCGAGCAGTCGGGGTCGGCGGCGCGCTGAGACCTCCCCCGGAGACGACGACGGCGGGACCCCGGTGCCCCGGGATCCCGCCGTACGGCCCCACTGCAGGCCCCCGCGGCGGAGCTCGCGAGTCGCAATGGGGCCTCCGTCAGCGGGGCGAGGGCTTCTCCGACTGCGCCACCCGGCCGGAGCTCGTGCCGGGCGCCTCCGCGAGCGGGGCGTGCTCGCCGAGGTGCCGCTCGAACCCGGCCGGGATCACCAGGTCGTCGCGGGACAGGTCGGCGATCGAGGAGTGGCCCAGGCCGATCATGGCCGAGCCGAGCCCGTCGCGGAGCAGGTCGAGCACGTTCTCCACGCCGGCCTGGCCGTTGGCGGCGAGGCCCCACAGGTAGGCGCGGCCGATCATCACGGCGCGGGCGCCGAGGGCGAGGGCCTTGGCCACGTCGGAGCCCCGGCGGATGCCGCCGTCGAGCAGCACCTCGACCTGGTCCCCGACGGCGTCGGCGACGGCCGGCAGGGCCCGGATGGAGGCCGGAGTCCCGTCGAGGTTGTTGCCGCCGTGGTTGGACACCGAGATCGCGGTCGCGCCGGCGTCGATGGCGCGCTTGGCGTCGTCCACCCGCATGACGCCCTTGAGCATGAACGGCGCCTCGGGCCACAGGCCCCGCAGCCAGGCGACGTCCTCCCAGGTCGGCATCGGCGACTGCATCCACTGGCCGTAGGCCTCGAAGAAGGTGGGCGCCTTGTCGCCGGGGTTCGCCACCATGTTCGGCACCGTCAGGTCGGGGATGGCGCCGGTCTTGGCGAAGTCCCACAGCCAGGCCGGCTTGAGGGCGACCTGCGGGGCGTACCGGCGCATCGCCTCGAAGTTGACCTTCTCCGGGATGAACGGGCTGCCCCAGTCGCGGCCGTAGGAGAACGACCAGTCCAGCGTGGCGATCAGGCCGGCCGCGCCGGCCCGCTTGGCCCGCTCGACCTTGGCGGCCATCACGTCGCGGTCACCGACCCAGTACAGCTGGAAGAAGGTCTTCGGGTTGGCCGCGATGACCTCCTCCATCGGCTTGCTGGCCATCGACGACAGCCCCATCGCGGTGCCGCGCGCAGCGGCCGCGCGGGCGACGGCGACCTCGCCGTCGGGGTTCACCGCCTGGACCCCGGTCGGGCTGATCAGCACCGGCAGGGAGACCTCCTGCCCCATCACCGTGGTGGCCATCTGCTTGCTGTTGGCCAGGCCGGCGGTGTGCGGCGCGAACCCGAGCTCGTCGAACGCCGCCAGGTTGTCGGCGGCGGTCAGGCCCTTCTCCGAGCCGGCCACCAACGCGCCGTAGACGCCCTTGGGCAGCCGGCGCTTGGCTCGGCGCTGCGCTTCCGCCACGGTCTCGAACCACTTGCCCACAGCAGCACACCCCTCATCGATCGACCCGGCCCCCATCGGCCGGATGGCACTGAGTGCCACGGTAGAGACGCGGGCGCGTGACGTCCAGCACTCGTCGGCCCCCCGGCCTCCTCCGGGTGGCCGTACCCCGCCGCGCTTGTCCCGAGTCCCGCGGTGTCACTAGCGTCCGAAGCGACCCGTGTACCCCGCCGACCCGAGGATGCCGTGCCCGAGTCGACCGACTGGGCGGCCAGCGGGGTCCTCGCCCTCACCGGCTGCCCCGACGGCCCTCCCCTGCTGCCGCCGGGGCGGGCGGCCACCGTGGCCCGCGAGCTGACCGACCGGATCGCCGCCGCCACCGCCGGCACCGCGCACCCCGTGGCGCTCGACGGCGCGGCGCTGCTCGCCGAGCGGGCGGCGCTGACCGGCGCCCGCCGCGCCGGCCGGGTCTCCGCCGGGGGCAGCTGCCGCCTGCTGCCCACGCGCGACGGCTGGGCCGCCGTCTCCTGCGCGCGGCCGGGCGACCCGCTGCTGTTCGGGGCGCTGGTCGGGCGGGAGCTCCCCGGCGACCCGTGGCCGGGGATCGAGGCATGGGTGCGCGCCCACCCCGGCGCCGAGCTCGCCGCCCGGGCCGAGCTGCTGGGCGTCGCCGCCGGTCCCGTGCGGGCGCCCGGCCCCCCTCCTCCCCCGCTCCCCGCGCACCCCCCGCGGCCGGTCGCGGGCCTGCTCGTCGTGGACTTCAGCGCGCTGTGGGCCGGCCCGCTGGCGGCGTCGCTGCTGGGGCTGGCCGGCGCCCGAGTCGTCAAGGTGGAGGTGCCCGACCGGCTCGACGGCGCCCGCCGCGGGCACCCGGGGTTCTACCGGCTGCTGCACGCCGGGCACCGGTCGGTGCTGCTGGACCCGGCCGCGCCGGGCGGCCGGGCGGCCATGGCCGCCCTGGTGGCCGCGGCCGACGTCGTGATCGAGGCCTCGCGGCCCCGGGCCCTGGCGGGCTTCGGGCTCGACGCCGAGGCCGCGGTCGCGTCGGGCGCGTGCTGGATCTCGCTGACCGCGGCCGGGCGGGCCTCGGGCCGGATCGGCTTCGGCGACGACGTCGCGGCCGGCGCCGGGCTGGTCGCCCGCGACGCCGAGGGCGACCCGGTGTTCGTCGGCGACGCCCTCGCCGACCCGCTGACCGGCCTCACCGCGGCGACCCTGGCCATGACCGCCCCCGCCGACGGGTCCGGCGTGCTCTGGGACGTCGCCATGAGCGACGTCGTAGCGGCCACCCTGACCGACGTCGCGCCGGACCCGTCGCCGGCCGCCCGCCGGCAGGAGAGGCGGTGGGTCCTCGACACCGCCGCAGGCGCCGTCCCCGTGGCCGAGCCGCGCCCGCGCACCGTCGCCGGCTCGGCACCCGCCGCCGGGGCGGACACCGCCGCCGTCCTCGCCGAGCTGGGCATCCCCCTCCCGTGAGCGGGCTGCTGGTCCGGGACGTCGCCCTGCTCGACGGTGGGCGGGCCGACGTGCGGGTCGCCGCGGGGCGGGTCGTCGAGGTGGGTCCGGCGCTGGAGCGGGACGCCGAGGAGGTCCTGCCCGGCCGCGGCCGCACCCTGCTGCCCGGGCTCACCGACGCGCACCTGCACCTGCACGCGATGGCCGCCGCCGCCCGGTCGGTGCCGTGCGGACCACCGGCGGTGCGCGACCCCGGGGGCCTGCGGCGGGCACTGGCCACGGCGGCACCCGGCGAGGACGGCTGGATCCGGGGCACCGGCTACGCCGAGACCGTGGCCGGCGACCTGGACACCGCCGCGCTGGACCGGCTGCACGCTCCGCGGCCGGTCCGGGTGCAGCACCGCAGCGGCGCGCTGTGGGTGGTCAACTCCGCGGGCGCCGCGGCGCTGGGGCTGGCCGGCGCGGGGCACCCCGGCGTCGAGCGCGACGACTCCGGCCGGCCGACCGGCCGGCTGTGGCGCGCCGACGACTGGCTGCGCGACCGGCTCGGCGGGCGCCGGTTCCCCGACCTCGGCGCGGTCGGCGCGGAGCTCACCCGCCTCGGCATCACGGCGGTCACCGACGCCACCCCCGACCTCGCGCCGGCGGCCGTCACCGCGCTGGCCGCGGCGCGGCGGGACGGCGTGCTCCCGCAGGCGGTCCACCTGCTGGGCGCCCCCCTCTCCGGCGCGCTGCCCCCGGAGGTCACCGCGGGGCCGGTGAAGGTGGTGCTGGCCGACTCGGGGCTGCCGGACCTCGACGTGCTGGTCGACCGCGTCCGCGCCGCACACGCCGCCGGCCGGGCGGTGGCCGTCCACGTGGTCACCCGGGAGGCACTGGCCCTGCTCCTCGCCGCGCTCGACCTGACCGGCGTCCGGCCCGGCGACCGCGTCGAGCACGCCGCGCTGGTCCCGGCCGAGGTGGTCGGCGACCTGGCGCGCCGCGGCCTGACCGTGGTCACCCAGCCCGGCTTCCTCGCCGACCGCGGCGACGACTACCTGCGCGACGTGCCCGCGGGCGAGCACGACGACCTCTACCGGGCCGGCAGCCTGCTGGCCGCGGGCGTGCCGCTGGCGCTCTCCAGCGACGCCCCCCACGGCCCCCTCGACCCCTGGCTGGTCCTCGCGGCGGCCACCGGCCGCCGGACGCGGTCCGGCGCCGTCGTGGGCGCGGACGAGCGGCTGCGGCCGGCCGCCGCGCTGGCGGGCTACCTCGGCGCCCCGGACGACCCGGGTGGCCCGCCCCGGCGCGTGGCGGCCGGCGCCCCGGCCGACCTGGTGCTCCTCGACGGCACCCCCGCCGACGTGCTCGACGCCCCGTCGGCCGGACGGGTGCGGGCCGTCGTCCTCGGTGGCCGGGTGGCACACCGGGCCTGACGCGGACGGGGTGGACGTCGACCGGACTGGACGTCGACAGTTCCACATGTATCGTCCGATGCCAGGGCCGCGCGGGCGGCGGCGGGCGTCACCGAGGAGGGCTCGTGCGCGAGCTGGGACTGGTCCGGCCGGACATGGCGGCCATCGTCGGGCAGCCGTACGGCATCGCGGTCTCCTATCCGGTGACCGCCTCGGACATCCGGCGCTGGGCCATCGCCGTGTACTACCCGGAGCCACCGCCCGCCGCCTACCTCGACCCCGACGCCGAGGCGCAGGGGCGGCTCGTGGCCCCGCTGGACATCAGCGTCTTCGCCTGGGCGGCGGCGCGCACCGAGCCCAACGAGAAGGCGTTCGAGGTCGACCCGAGGTACAAGGCGGTCGGCGCCATGGAGCAGAACCTGGGCGTCCAGCCGCCGGACCTGTTCCGCGCCCTCAACGGCGGCCTGGTGGTCGACTACACCGGCGTGCGCATCCGGCCGGGCGATGTCGTCCGCTCCGAGACCGTCATCGCGCGGTACCAGGAGAAGGAGAGCCGGCTCGGCGCGATGCTCGTGACCGACACGGCGACCACCTGGACGAACCAGGACGGCGAGCGGATCAAGACCGCGACCATGTCCCTCATCCGCTACTGACCCGCCGATCCGCCGCAGGGGAGATCCGATGACCGACGTCCAGACCCCGGCCGCGTCCGCCGGGGAGTTCGAGGTGGGGGCGACCGTCCCGCCGTTCGTCCGGACCGCCGGGCTGCACGCCTGGAACCGCTACGCCGCGGTCAACTACGAGTTCGTCGACATCCACATGGACGACGAGGCCGGCCGGGCCGCGGGCATGCCCGGCGCCTTCGGCATGGGCAACCTCATCTGGGCCTGGATGCACTGCGCGGTCGAGCAGTGGGTCGGCGACCGCGGCCGGCTAGAGCACCTCGAGTGCCGCTTCAAGTCCCCGGCGCTCAAGGGCGACACCATCACGATCACCGGCACGGTCACCGGGCGCAGCACCGCCGACGACGGCGGCGTCCTGCTGGACCTGGAGCTGTGGTCGGAGAACCAGACGGGCACGAGGACCGCCCCCGGCTCCGCGCGGGTGCGCCTGCAGCCAGCGGACTGACCCCCGCCAGACGGCCCCGGAGCGCACCGCGCCCGGGGCCGTCCGCGTGCCGGGGACCTACCGGAGGAGCGTGCCCAGGTCGACGGGCAGCTGCACGCCGGTGATGTGCCGGGCGTCGTCGGAGGCGAGGAACGCGACCGCGGCCGCGATGTCCTCCGGCTGGGAGATGGGGTCGGGCAGGGTCTGCATGAAGATCGGGCCCAGGGTCGTCGCGTTCTCGACGATGAGCTCCCCCATGCGCGCCGGCATCATGCCGGTCATCACGCCGTGCGGGTGCACGGTGTTGACCCGGATGTTGTGCTGCCCGAGCTCGTTGGCCATCGACTTCGCCAGGCCGACGACGCCGTGCTTGCTGGCGGCGTAGTGCGCGAGGAACGGCAGCCCGCGGAGCCCCGCGACCGAGCTGGTGATGACGATCGAGCCGCCGGTGCCCTGCTCGATGAGCGTCGGCACGGTCGCCTTCATCGTGAGGAAGGTGCCGGTCAGGTTGACCTCGATCGTCTCGCGCCACTGCTCGACCGGGATCTCCCACGACCAGTTGCCCGAGCAGATGCCGGCGTTGGCGACCACGACGTCGAGGTGGCCGAACTCCGCGACGCCGTCCCGGACCAGCTCCTGCAGGGCGTCGAGGTCCCGGATGTCGGCCTTGCGGGCGAGGATCCGCCGGTCCTGGGCCTCGACCAGGCGGACGGTCTCGGCGAGGTCCTCCTCGGTCGGGCCCTCGTAGTCCGTCGTCTCGGCGGAGACGCAGTTGTCCAGGGCGATGATGTCGGCGCCCTCGGAGGCCAGGCGCACGGCCTCGGCCCGGCCCTGGCCGCGAGCGGCGCCGGTGATGAGGGCGACCTTGCCGGCGAGCCTGTTCGGGGTCATGCGGAGCTCCTGTCGTTCAGCGTGGCCGGACGGTCCGGCCGGGGGGCGTGGTGCGGACGGCGCGGCGCCCGCCCCGGTCCCGTTGCCGGGGTCGGAGCGGGCTCGCAGGTCGTGCGGGGCGGCGGCGTCCGCGCTCAGCCGCCGACGGCGGTGGCGTCGGACTGGGCGAGGACGGCGTCGCGGGCGGCGCCCTCGGCGATCATCGCGCGGTAGCGCACGAGCTTGGCCGGCGCCCCGAAACCCACGGCGCCCACCAGGACCCCGCCGGCGAAGTAGCCGACGACCGTGCCCTTGACCGGGCCGCCCTCGAGCCCGGTGCCGTGCAGCTGCACGACCTCCTCGGCCAGGTCGGTCCGCCCGAACGTCTGGATCTTCATGCCGAACTGGTCGGACCAGACGTAGGGCACCGCGAGCGCCGGCCCCTCGATGCCGAGGACGTCGCAGGCGACCACCTGCGTCTGGTCCACGGTGGTCGTCCAGTGCTCGTTGCGGTGGTGGCGGTTGCGGGACCCGTCCCACCAGGCAGCGATGTCGCCCACCGCCCAGACCCCGCTGGTGCCCAGCACGCGCCCGGAGGCGTCGCAGGCCACGCCGTCCGTGGTGTCCAGGCCGGCCCCGTCCAGCCAGCTCACGTCGGGGAGGGAACCGATGCCCACCAGCACGAGGTCGGCGGTGACCGTGGACCCGTCGGAGAGCTCGACGGTGCGCTCGTCGACGAACCGGGTGATCCGGGTGTCGCAGCGCAGGTCGAGGCCCGCCTCGGTGAACAGCCGGGCGGCCAGGGCGCCGACCTCCCGGCCCAGCGCGCGCTCGACCGGGACGGGCAGCGCCTCGAGGACGGTCACCTGCACGCCCTTCCCGTGGGCCGCGCAGGCGACCTCGGCGCCGATGAAGCCGGCCCCGACGATGAGCAGCGAGGACAGCGAGTCGAAGGCACCCCGCAGCGCGACGGCGTCCTCGAGGGTCCGCAGCGTGACCACGCCGGCCGGCTGGTCGGGCAGCGTGCGCGCGGTGACGCCGGTGGCGAGGACGACGGCGTCCCCCTGGACCGACGTGCCGTCCTCGAGCTCGACGGTGGTCCCGTGCAGCCCGACGGCCCGCGTGCCGAACACCATCGTGACGTCGAGCGCGGCGAGGGCCTCCGCGTCCTTGAACGTCGCCTTGGCCGGCTCCCAGGTGCCGTTGAGGATCTGCTTGGACAACGGCGGGCGGTCGTAGGGCGCGTGCACCTCCGCCCCGATCAGGGTGATGCGGCCGACGTGCCCGCGGGTGCGCAGCGCCTCGACGGTCCGCAGGCCGCCCAGGCCGGCCCCGACGACGACGACGTGCTCCGGGAGCTGCCCCATCAGGGCGCGACGGCCTTCGGTGCCGGCTTGCGCCAGAAGGTGGCCAGCTGCGCGGCGGCCCCGCCGATGCCGAGGCCGGCGGCGAACAGCGCCGCCCGCGGGCCGGAGAACCGGTCGGTGCCCAGCGCCCGGTCCACGCTCCAGCCGCCGGGCCCCAGCGCGGCGAGGGCGATCGAGGCGACGGAGAGGTTGGCGACGTACTCCCACCCCTCGGCGGTGATCCAGAAGCCGTTGGGGATGTGCACCGACCGCGCGGCGACCGAGAGAGTGCCGACGACCGCGGCGGCGGCCAGCGGGGTCGCGGCACCGGCGACCAGCGCCGCGCCCGACCCGATCTCGACGACCGCGCTGGTGCGGGCCTGCAGCATCGGCTGCTTGAAGCCGATCGAGCCGAACCAGCCGGCGGTCCCCGCCAGGGTGCGGCCGTGCTTCACCCCGTGCGCGATCATCGTCCCGCCCACGGCGGTGCGCAGCAGGAACCGCGCGACTCCCGTGCCCGGAGCCGTCGTACCTGTCCGTGCCGTGCGGGCCACCGGACTCTCCCTTCTGGAGGCCGGCCACGCGAGGCGGCCGGCCGTGGACTCGTGGGTGTGCGCTCAGTCCGAGGCGGGCAGCGGCTGGGCGCTCTTCTGCTGCAGCGTCGTGCCGTTGACCGCGACCGCGTGGTCGCCGGGCTTGACGCACAGCAGCTCCAGGCCCACACCCTCGTCGGCGTAGCGCTTGCCCATGAGGACACCGCTGCCGGCCTCGCCCTCGGCGGTCGCGCCGGCAGCCGGGGTCTCCCCCGGCGCCGTCATCGGCACGCCACCACAGGTCACGTCCACGTCGCCCTCGGGCGCCCGGACCACGACCAGCGACGTCGCGTCGACCGCACTGGTCAGCGTCTGTCCGACCTTCAGCTTCATCCACCCACTCCTCGTTCGATCTGTCACGGCAGTCCCGGCGGCGGACGCGGGGGTCCGGCACCGCCGGGCGACGTCCGGGACGCCGGTCTGTGTCCCTGCTCCCAGGGAGTCCCTCAGGGGACCACGAGCCCCACGAGCTTGACGTCGAGGTACTCGTCGATGCCCTCGGCGCCGCCCTCGCGGCCGAGGCCGCTGACCCCGACGCCGCCGAAGGGCGCGGCCGCGGCCGTCGGGTTGATGTCGTTGACCCCGACGATGCCGAACCGCAGCGCCTCCGAGACGCGGACCGCCCGGCCGAGGTCGTTGGTGTAGACGTAGGAGGCCAGCCCGTACTCGGTGTCGTTGGCCCGCTGCACGACCTCGTCCTCGTCGTCGAACGGGATGAGCGCCGCGACCGGGCCGAAGGTCTCCTCGCGGTAGATCACCATCGACTCGTCGACGTCGGCCACCACGGTGGGCGCGAAGAACCGGCCGGCCGCGAGCTCGCCCTCGGCCAGCCGGGCGCCCCCGGAGAGCAGCCGGGCACCGCGGTCCACCGCGTCGTCGACCTGGCGCGCGACCTTCTCCACCGCCGCCTCGTCGACCAGCGGGCCGATGCCGACGCCCTCGACGGTGCCCGGCCCGACCTTGAGCCGGGCGACGCGGTCGACCAGGGCGGCGGAGAAGGCGTCGAGGATGCCGCGCTGCACGAAGATCCGGTTCGGGCTGATGCAGGCCTGGCCGGTGTTGAGGAACTTGACCAGCGCGGCCCCCTTGGCCGCGTGCACGGGGTCCGCGTCGTCGAACACGATCATCGGGGCGTGGCCGCCGAGCTCCATGGACACGCGCTTCATGGTGGCCGCGGCCCGTGCGGCGAGGGCCTTGCCGACCTCGGTCGAGCCGGTGAAGGTCAGCTTGCGCACCGCGGGCGAGTCCAGCAGCCGGTCGCCCACGGACTCCGGGCGGCTGGTCGTCACCAGGTTCGCCACGCCGGCCGGGAGCCCGGCCTCGGCGAGGATCTCGAACACGGCGACGGCGCACAGCGGCGTCTGCTCGGCGGGCTTGAGCACGATCGTGCAGCCGGCCGCCACGGCGGGGGCGACCTTCCGCGTGATCATGGAGATCGGGTAGTTCCAGGGCGTGATCCCGGCGACGACGCCGACCGGCTGGCGGAGCACGGACAGCCGCTGCTCGGGGCGCGGCGAGGGGATGGTGCTGCCGTAGACCCGCTTGGCCTCCTCGGCGAACCAGCTGAGGAAGTCCGCGGCGTAGCGCACCTCGTTGCGGGCCGCCTTGAGCGGCTTGCCCTGCTCGGCGGTCATGAGGGCGGCGAGCTCCTCCGCCCGCTCGGTCATGAGCCGGTGGGCGGTCCAGAGCACCTCGGCGCGCTGGTAGGCGGTGGTGCGGCGCCACGCCGGGAACGCCGCCTCGGCGGCGGCGACGGCGCGGTCGGCCTCGGCGGCGCCCGCATCGGCGGCCCGGCCGATCACCCGGCCGTTGCTCGGGTCGGTGACGTCGAAGGTGCGACCGTCGTCGGCCGGGAGCCACTTCCCGTCGATGTAGAGGGTCTCGCCGTCGTCCGCCATGCCACCCATCCATGTTTTCAAAGGCATCACAACATCGGCGAGCATACGGGCCGTGCATCCGCCGGTCGACCCCCCGGGACCGGCGGACGCGCGACCACCGTCAGGAGTCGGCGCGCAGCAGCAGGACGCCGCTGGGCGTGAGGCCGCCGCTGCTGACGACGGCGACGCGGGCGCTGTCCACCTGCCGGTCCCCGCCCTCGCCGCGCAGCTGGGTGACCGCCTCGTGCACCAGACCCATGCCGTGGGTGCGCCCGTGCGAGAGCTGCCCGCCGTGGGTGTTCAGCGGGAGGACGCCGTCGCGGGCGATGTTTCCGCCGCCCGCCAGGAAGTCCTTGGCCTCGCCCACCCCGCAGAAGCCCAGCCCCTCGATCCAGGACAGGCAGTTGAAGGTGAAGCCGTCGTAGAGGAGGGCGACGTCGACGTCGTCCGGGCGCAGGTCGGTCCGCGTCCACATGTGCGCGGCGGGGCCGAACACCTGCGGCTCGTGGGTCGAGGTGCTCTGGTCCCACTCCATCCGCTCGATGATCTGGGTGCCCACCGCCTCGACCCGCACGGGCGGCTTGGCCAGGTCGCCGGCCGTGTCGGCCGCCGAGACGACCACCGCGATCGCCCCGTCGACGGGGACGTCGTTGTCGTACAGCCCGAACGGGGTCGTGGTGAGACGCGCCCCGAGGTAGTCGTCCATGGTCATCGGGTCGCGGTAGACCGCCGCCGGGTTCAGCGCGGCGTTGGCCCGCTGGTTGAGCGCGATCCAGCCGAGCGTCTCGCGCGTCATGCCGTAGCGGTGCATGTACCGGCCGGCGGTCTGCGCGAGCAGGTGGGCCGCGGAGGTGGCCCCGAAGGGCATGCCCCAGCCCATGTCACCGCCCATCCGGCCGCCACCGGGCCTGAGGTAGCCGGTGCGCATCAGGGTCTCCTGGCTGGACTGCCAGAGGGTGCGGAAGCAGAGCACGTGGCGGGCCAGCCCGGCCGAGACCGCCGTCATGGCCGCGATCACCGAGCCGCCCGGGCCGAAGGTCTCGCCGCCGCCGTTGTACCAGCTGGGCCGGATGCGCAGCGCGGCCTCCAGGGCGGTCACGCCGCCCTCGCTGAACCCGCTCTCCATGCCGCCGCCGGGGTAGGTCGACAGGCCGTCGATGTCCTCCATCGTGAGCCCCGCGTCGGCCACCGCCTGCCGGCAGGCCTCGATGGTGAGGCTCAGCGGGTCGACCATCTGCCGCCGCGCGATCCGCGACGCGCCGATCCCGGAGAGGACGGCGTCGTCCTCGAACTTGCGCGAGCCCAGCCGCGGGCGCACCAGGGTCCGGACCTGCTCCGCGGTCACCTCGTCCTCCGGCAGCGGCGCCGGCTCGGCCGGCTGCTCGGCGGCCGGCCGGAACAGCGGCAGCCAGACGTCCTCCTCCTGCTGGAAGACCACCTCGACCGACATGCCCAGCCGCAGGTCGTCGGGGTCGGCCTCGACGATCCGGGTGGTGAGCTTGACCCGGGGGTCCTCCTCCAGCGCCACCTGCGCGATGGGGAACGGGTTGCCCACCCCGGGGAACGGATAGTGGTGGTTCACGGTGAGCCCGAACAGGGTGCCGCGGCCGGAGACCTCCCGCACCGACAGGTCCGTGCCCTGACAGGACGGGCAGATCGGCTTCGGCGGGTGGATCAGGCCGGAGCACGACGAGCACTCCTGGATCCGCAACCGCCCGTCGGCGCCGGCCTTCCAGTAGAACTCGGTCCACGGCAGCACCAGCGGCAGCAGCGCCATCGGTGTCCCTCTCTTCCTCGGGTCCGCGTCGGCGGGTCGGCTCGGGGTGCGGGGCGCCCCGGTGCGGCGGGGCGGGTGGAGCGGGGGGACGGGAGCCGCGGTCAGTCGTCCGCCGGCCGCGGCGGCAGGGCGGTGACCTCCGGCGGGTCGGGCACCGTGCCCTTGGGCAGGTTGGGCGTGCCGCCCGGGGAGCCGACGCCGGCGAAGAACGCGGCGTTGACGGCGGTGAAGCCCGACCACTCCTCCGGCAGGTCGTCCTCGTAGTAGATGGCCTCGACCGGGCAGACCTGCACGCAGGCGCCGCAGTCCACGCACTCCTCGGGCTGGATGAAGGCCATCCGGCCGCCCTCGTAGATGCAGTCGACCGGGCAGGCGTCGACGCAGGAGCGGTCGAGGACGTCGACACAGGGCTCGGCGATCACGTAGGTCATGCAGTGCTCCAACGGTGGGGACCTCGTCGTCCGCACCCTCGCCGACCGGGGGCGAGCCTCGGGACGTGGCCGGGTGGGTGGGTGCGAGGCCGGGTGGGTGGGGTGGGCGCGACCGGGTGGGTGGGGTGGGGGCGCGCGGGTGCCGGGCCCGGGGGCACGCCCCCGGGCCCGGCACCGGCCGCACGCTCAGGTGAGCGTCGCGCGGTCCTTGCGGACGGTGATCGGCTCGGCGAGGCGCTGCTCGTCGACCACCGTCTGCAGCGTCGCGATGGTCTCCTCCAGGCCCGGTCCGAGACGCTTGCCGGGCGTGAAGGTGGCCGGCAGGAACCGCATGCCGTTGATGACCTGGGTGGTCTCGTAGTGCACGGTCCCCGCGGGGTCGCACGCGTAGTCGGGCATCCGGTCCAGGACCGCCTTCACCATGGTCTTGAACCCCGCGCGGGCCACGTTCGACCCGATGCACCGGTGCACCCCGAGGCCGAAGCTGGCGTGCCGGTTGCCCGTGCGGTCGAGCTTGACCTCGTGCGGGTCCTCGAACACCTGCTCGTCCCGGTTGGCCATGGCCCACGACAGCCACAGCCGGTCACCCTCGCGGAACCGGACGCCGGCGATCTCGACGTCGTCGGAGACGGTGCGGCCGTCGCCCTGCGCCGGGGTGTAGAAGCGCAGGAACTCCTCGGTCGCGCTGTCGCGCAGGGTCTCCCACTCCCGGTGCAGCCGCTCGCGCTGGTCGGGGTGCTCCCCCAGCCACTCCAGCGAGTGCGCCGTGAGCGCCGTGGTGGTGTCGAAGCCGCCACCGATCAGCAGCATGACGACGCCGACGATCTCCATGTCGTCCTCGGGACCCTCCCCGCCCAGGTCCGCGTTGATGATGGCGTCGAGCAGTCCCGGCCGCGGGTTCGCCCGCGCCTGCTGGATGCTCTCGAACAGCCGCATGCCCATCGCCATGGACAGCTCCCGCACGCGGGGGTAGTCCGGCGAGTGGATCGGCGTGTACACGCTGGCGTGGGACGGCTCGTTGTAGACGGTCCAGTCCTCGAGCGGCAGCCCCAGGAGGGCCATCGTCAGGACCGCCGGCACGATGTTGGCCAGGTCCTCGACGAAGTCGATCCGCCCGCTCTCGATCTTCTCGTCGATCGCGGCCCGGGTGATCTCGTCGAGCACCGGCTGCCACCGCGCCACCGCGGCCGGGGACAGGTAGGGGTTCAGCGCGTTGCGGTAGTAGCGCTGCCGCGGGGGGTCCATCTCCAGGAACCCACCGATGACACCGCCGCGCTGCTCCTTCGGCGGAGCCGGGATGTTGATCCCGTCGTAGCCGCGGCGCCGGTTGGAGATGTCGGCGTCGTTGGACAGGCAGTCCGACCGGCGCGCCACGTCGAACAGCTCCTGGTTGCCGTTGACGAACCAGTAGCCGCCGTGGGTGTCGTTCCACGCGATCCGCGGACCCGCGTGCAGCCGCTGCGCCCAGTCCACGAACTCGGTCCGGTACGCCGGGCCGTGCCGGTCCAGGACGATGCGCCGCCCCTCCTTGCGCGACTCGTCGTCCTGGCCGACCCCGCCCGGGGCGGTCGTCTCGTCGATGCTCACGTCGGTCCTCCCGTGCGTTCCGCCGTCACTCGGAGATGACGATGGCCTGCTCGGGACAGGAGCGGGCCGCCTCGCGGGCGAGCTCCTCCTGGCCGGCGGGGACGTCCTCGTTGATCGCCCAGGCGTGGCCGTCCTCGTCGCTGAGCGCGAAGAGGTTGGGGGCGGTCATGGCGCACAGGGTGTGGCCCTGGCAGATGTCGGGGTCGACACGGACCTTCATCTGGGTGCTCCTCAGCGTCTCAGACATGGAAGTCGTGGAACTTCAGGTAGGAACCGGCGTCCACCCGCAGCTGGAGGCCGGTGACGTAGCGGGACTCGTCCGAGGCGAGGAAGAGCACCGCGTTGCTGATGTCGATCGGCTCCACGAAGGGGATGGGGAACAGCTGCTGCGCCGGGAAGGCGAGCAGGGCGTCCTCGCGGGTCGGGTTCTCCATGTCCGGCCGGAAGGCCTTGTACATGGGCTCGCTGTTCAGCATGTCCGTGTTGCAGTTGGTCGGGTGGACCACGTTGGCCCGGATCATCCGGGGCGCCACGTTGCGCGCGATCTCGTGCATGAACTCCGACAGCTGCAGCTTGGCGTAGCTGTACCCGGCCCCACCCGGGTTCTGGCCGGCCTGGGCGATGCCCGCACCCGTCATGAACGCGGCGGCCGAGCCCGTGGCGATGATCGAGGCGCCGTCGGGCAGGTGCGGCAGGGCCGCGTGCACGGCGTTGACGACGCCGAGGAAGTTGGTGTCGACCACGTCGGTCCAGGCCTGCAGCTTCGGCTCGCCGTTCAGCGGCATGATGCCGGCGTTGGCGACGACGACGTCGACCTTGCCCAGCTCGGCGATGCCCTGCTCGAGGGCGGCGGCGATCTGGCTGCGCTCGCGGACGTCGGCCTCGACGGTCACGATCCGCCGGTCGTGGGCCTCGACCAGGCGCGCGGTCTCCTTCAGGTCGTCGGACGAGGAGAGCGGGTACCCGTTGGTCGCGATGTCCTTGCAGATGTCGACCGCGATGATGTCCGCGCCCTCCTCCGCCAGGCGCACGGCGTGGCTGCGGCCCTGACCGCGGGCGGCGCCGGTGACGAAGGCGACCTTGCCCTCAACTCTTCCCACTGGATGTCCTCTCTCGTTCTCTCGAGCCCGCGGTCAGTCGACCGCGGGGAAGGCGATGGTCTTGACCTCGAGGAAGTCCTCGAGTCCCTCGTTGCCCCACTCCCGGCCCAGCCCGCTCTGCTTGTAGCCGCCGAACGGGGACTGGACGTCGAACCACTGGGCGCCGTTGACGCCGACCGTGCCGGTGCGCAGCCGGCGGGCCACCCGCAGGGCCCGATCGGGGTCGGCGCTGTAGACGGCACCGGAGAGGCCGAAGATCGTGCTGTCGGCGATCCGGATGGCGTCCTCCTCGTCGTCGTAGGGCAGGACGACGAGGACCGGGCCGAAAATCTCCTCCTGCGCCACGGTGGACTTGGGGTCCACGTCGGCGATGAGGGTCGGCGGGACGAAGTAGCCCGTGTCGCGGTCCACCGGCTCGCCGCCGAAGGCGATGCGGCCGCCCTCGTCGCGGGCCGACTGGATGTAGCGGAGGATCCCGTCGCGCTGCCGGGCGTTGACGACCGGGCCCATGACCGTGCTGGGGTCGGTGGGGTCGCCCCAGGGGACCATCGGCATCACGGCGGCGGCGATGGCGATGGCCTCCTCGTACCGCGAGCGCGGCACCAGCAGGCGGGTCAGCTGGGCGCAGCCCTGGCCGGCGTGCGCGCACACCCCGCCGGCGAGCATCGGGATGACCGCCTGCAGGTCGGCGTCGTCGAGCAGGATCGCGGCGGACTTGCCGCCGAGCTCGAGGGTGACCCGCTTGACCGTCCCGGCGGCGGCCGCCATGACCCTGCGGCCGGTCGCGGTGGAACCGGTGAGCGTGACCTGGTCGACGTCGGGGTGGGTGGCCAGGATCTCGGCCACGGAGTTGTCGCTGGTGGTCACCACGTTGAGCACCCCGGCGGGGATGTCGGTGTGCTCGGCGGCGATCGCGCCGATGGCCAGCGCGCTCCACGGGGTGTCCGGCGCCGGCTTGAGGACGACGGTGCAGCCGGCGGCCAGGGCGCCCGCGATCTTGCAGACGTTGAGGTAGAAGGGGTAGTTCCACGGCGTGATCGCGGCGACGACACCCGCGGCCTCGCGGCGGATCACCCGGTCGACCCGGGAGCCCACGAGCTCCTTGGTCGGGACCGACCGCTCGAACTCGTAGGTCCCGAGCATGTCGATGTAGTGGTCGAAGAACCCGATGGGCGCCTCGAGCTGGATGCCCGCGGTGAGCATGACCGGCGAGCCGGTCTCGGCCACGACGAGCCCGCGCAGGGTCTCGACCTCGGCCCGCAGCGCGTCGCGCAGCTGGGTCAGACAGCGCCGACGCAGCTCGACGTCGGTCGACCAGTCGGTCGTGTCGAACGCCCGGCGGGCGGCGCCGATGGCCCGCTCGACGTCGGTGGCGTCGGCGTCGGGCACCGAGCCGATGACCTCCTCGGTCGCCGGGTTCACGTTGTCGAAGGTCCGGCCCGTGCCGGCGGGCACGAGCTCGCCGTCGATGAGCATCCGGTCCACGGGGACTGCCATGTCGGTCTCTCCTCGGTGCGGGTCGCGGCGACGGTGCCGCGACGGACGGGGGGCGGACGGGGTCAGGCGGCGGCGTCGGCGAGCAGGAGGGCCCGGTGCTCGGGGAGCAGCAGCTCGCCCAGGGCGCGGTGCGGGCCGGTCAGCTCGCCGAGGTCGACGCCGAGCTGGGCGGTCACCTGCCGGACCACGGCGACGTCCTTGCCGACGAACTCGCCGGCCGCCCTGCCGAACGCGGCGATCGAGCCCGAGCGCGCGGCCCCGCCGAGGGCGTAGCTGTTGCCGCTGCCGTTGGTGATGCCGCGCAGCACGGCGGCCTCGTCCAGGCCCAGCTCGCGGGCCAGGCGCACCGCCTCGGCGAGGACGCCGATGTTCGCCGCGAAGACGGCGTTGTTGATGAGCTTCACCTGCTGGCCGGCGCCGGTCGGGCCCAGGTGCACGATCGGCTCGCCGTAGGCCGACAGCACGGGGCGGGCCCGCTCCAGGCCGGCCTCGGTGGCGCCGGTGTAGAGCGTGACGGCGCCGGCCTCGATGTCGTGCGGCCCGCCGCTGATGGGGGCGTCGACGACCTCGATGTCCTTGGCGCGGGCCCGCTCGGCGACGGCGGTGGCCGTCAGCGGGCTGCCGGTCGTGTGGATGACCAGCAGCGTGCCGGGGTCCATCCGGTCGACCAGGTCGCCGTCCAGGGCGATCTCCCGGACCTGGGCGTCGCTGTAGGGGCAGAGCAGGACCGCCTGCGCGCCCGTGGCCAGCGTGGCGACGTCGTCGACCGGGAGCGCGCCGGCCGCGGCCACCGCCTCGCGCGCGGACTCGGAGCGGTCCAGCACGTGCACCTGGTGACCGGCGGCGACCAGGCGGCCGATCATGGGCCGGCCGATGCGGCCGGCGCCGATGAATCCCAGCTTCACGGGGTGCTCCAGACGGTGCGTGGTCGGGTGGGGGCGGGGCCGGTCACGCCGGGAACCGGAAGAGGCGGCGGGCGTTGCCCTCCGCGATCAGGCGGGCCTCGTCGTCGGGGACGTCGACGAGCTGCTCCCCCAGGACCTTGCGGGTGTGCGGCCAGTTGGAGTCCGCGTGCGGGTAGTCGCTGGAGAAGAGGATCTGGTCGACCCCGATCGCGTACCGCTGGTCGATGCCGGCCCGGTCGGAGGTGAAGCAGCCGTACACGTGGTCGCGGAACAGCTCGGAGGGCCGGCGGTCGGCGTCGACGTCGCACCAGAACCGGTGCCGCTCCCACGAGTAGTCGGCCCGCTCGAGCACGTAGGGCATCCACCCGATGCCCGCCTGCGAGAACACGACCCGCAGGTCCGGGAAGCGGTGGAACACCGGTGACAGCAGCAGCTCCGTGCAGGCGATCACCGAGTTGACGCCGAACAGCGCGATGCTGACCAGGGCGTCGGAGTCGCGGGCCACCCCCTGGGGTGCGCCGCCGGACACGAAGTGCATCGAGATGGGGAGCCGGGCCTCCTCGCAGGCACGCAGCAGCGGGTCCCAGTGGTCCGAGCGGTAGGACGGCAGGCCCAGCCGGTGCGGTGCCTCGAGCAGGCTGACCGACCGGGCGCCGCGCGCCGCCGTCCGGTGCACCTCGGCCACCGCCGCCGGCACGTCCCAGAACGGCACGAGCACCAGGGGGATCTGCCGGTCCGGCGCCGCGTCGCACCACTCGTCGAGGACGAAGTCGTTGTAGGCGCGCACGCACGCCGCCGCGAGCTCCCGGTCACGGGCGCGGGAGAAGGTGGTGCCGGCGACGCCGCCGAACGTGGGGAAGCACATCTGCGCCCAGACGCCCTCGGCGTCCATGTCCGCCAGCCGTGCAGTGGCGTCGTGGCAGCCGGGTCGCATGTCGCGGTAGCCCAGCGGGTCCATCCCGAACTCGCGCGGGTCCTTGCCGGCCACCACGTCGAGCCCGAAGTCGGCCACCGGCTCGCCCTCGAACAGCCAGGTGTCGCGGCCGTCGGCGCCGCGCATGACCTGCGGCGCCGCCTCGCGGGAGCGCAGGGGCAGCCGGTCCAGCCACACCCGCGGGTGCTCGACGACGTGGTCGTCGACCGAGACGACCCTCGTGTCGTCGGGCAGCATGTCAGTCCTCCCGGGTGGGACGGGGCGGGGATGACGGCGGGGTGGGACGGGGTGGGGACGACAGCGGGGTGGGCCGGGGTGCGGACGCCGGCCGGGCGGACCCGGCCGGCGCCGTCCGTGCAGGTGCGCAGGTCACCGCTGGCAGCCCATGGAGTCCAGCGCGGCGTCGGCGGCCTCGAGGACCACGCCCGGCTGGGCGCCCGCAGCCCCGGCCAGGTCGACGACCAGGCGGGCGTCCTTCTGCAGCAGCGGGCCGGCCATGGCGCCCATCGGGCCGAGGCCGAAGTCCGGGCCCCGCAGGACGTTGACGGCGAAGCTGTTGCCGCTGCCGTGGCGGAGCACGGTGCTCAGCTGCTCGGGATCCACCTCGAGGGACCGCGCGAGGGCGTAGGCGCTCTCCAGGACCCCGAGGTGGGCCGTGAGCATCAGGTTGTTGATCAGCTTGGCCCGCTGACCGGCACCGACGGGCCCGAGGTGCACGATCGGGTTGCCGTACGTCGCGAGGACCGGACGGACCCGCTCGAGCGTCTCGGCGTCGCCGCCGACCATCACCAGGAGCGTGCGCGCCTGGGCACCGGGGCCGCCGCCGCTGACCGGGGCGTCGACGAGCGTGATGCCCGACGCCTGTGCCTGCTCGGCCAGCCGACGGCAGGTGTCCGGGTGCACGGTGCTGTGCACCGCGATCACCCCGCCCGGCGCCATCGCCGAGAGCAGCCCCCCGGGCCCGGCGACGACCTCCTCGACACCGGCGTCGTCGACCACGCAGACGCAGGCGACGTCGACGCGGGCCGCCAGGTCGGCCACCGAGGAGGCGTACTCGGCCGCGGTGTCGGCGAAGGCGTCCAGCGTCTCCTGCCGGCGGGCCCACAGGACCGTCGCGACGCCGTCCTCGACGATCCGCCGCGCCATCGGCCCGCCCTGGCTGCCCAGGCCGATGAAGCCGACCCGGTCGGTGGTGGGCGGTCCGGGGGCCGCTGCGGTGCCGGTGTCGCCGAGCGCGGTCTCCCTCACGTGACGGCGCCGGCGATCTTCAGCTGGATGGCCTCCTCGTCGGAGAGCCCCAGCTCGGCCAGGATCTCGTCGGTGTGCTCGGCGAACAGGGGGCCGCGGGTCAGCTTGGGGGCCTCCCGGTTGAAGTGCACCGGGTTGGTGATCAGCTTGCGGGGGTTGCCCTCGGCGTCGGTGACGTCGGCGACGTTCCCGGTCGCGAGCAGCTGCGGGTCGTTGCCCACCTCGAAGGTGTTCTGCACGACGGCCCACTGGCCCTCCATCGCCGTGAAGGCGGGGAGCCACTCGTCCTTGGTCTTCTCGGCGATGATCTCCGCGACGATCTCCGCGGCCACCTTGGAGTTCTGCATCAGCTTCTCGGCCGAGTCGAACCGCTCGTCGGTGGCCAGCTCGGGGTGACCGATCTTCTCGACGAAGTCGGGCCAGTAGCGGCCCGGCTGCAGCATGACCAGGTTGAGGAACCGGCCGTCCTTGGTCTTGTAGGTGCCGGTGAGCGGGTTGGAGATGTTGCCGGCCTTCGGGTCGAACTTCGGCAGCGGGCCGCCGGCCATGAGGGCCAGGCCGATGTTCATCTGGCCGGCCCAGGCGCCGACGCCGAGCAGGGAGATGTCGACGGTCGCCGCCTCACCGGTGCGCTCGCGGGCGAACAGTGCCGCCGAGATCCCGCCGGCGATGGTCATGCCGCCGATGTTGTCGCCGTAGGCACCACCCGGCTGCTGGATCAGGCCGTCGTAGCCGGGCGGGGTCGCGGTGTCGGCGCCGCCGGAGCGCGACCAGAAGGCCGTGCCGTCGTAGCCGCCCTTCTCCGCCTCCGGTCCGGCGTAGCCGAACGCCGAGCCGACCGCGTAGATGATCGTCGGGTTGATGGCCCGGACGTCCTCCACGTCGATCCCGAGCTTGCGCCGCGCCTCGGGGAGGAAGTTGGTGAGGAAGACGTCGCTGCTCTTGATGAGGTCCTCGAGGACCCGCCGGGCCTCGGGCTTCTCCAGGGAGAGACCCAGGCTGCGCTTGCCGCGGTTGGGACCGTCCATGATCGGCGCGAAGCTGTTCTTCCCCGTGACGTCGTGGCCCAGGGCCTTCACCAGGCCGCGCTGGGCGTCGCCCTTCTCCGCGTGCTCGATCTTGATGACGTCGGCACCCCAGTCCGCGAGCACGGCACCGGCGGACGGCACGAAGGTGAACTGGGCGACCTCGAGGACGCGGATGCCTTCCATCGGT
The DNA here is from genome assembly GCF_019799925.1 of Blastococcus sp. CPCC 205250. GTDB lineage: Bacteria > Actinomycetota > Actinomycetes > Mycobacteriales > Geodermatophilaceae > Trujillonella. Next base: position 508,220 of record NZ_JABGCG010000003.1, read on the forward strand.
CTCAACACGCGATGCAACCTCAACTTCTCGACGGGGTCCCACCCGGCACGAGTCGGCCGGCTGGTCAGGAGGGCCGGGACGTCGCCCGGGTCCGGTCTGGCCACGCGTTCGTGCAGGTCATGGAGACCTCCCTCACGCCTGAGTCGATACGGAGTATATCCATCGAAGTGTCGAACTCAAGGCCCTGATGCGTTGTGGCTCACACTCCTGGCCGGGCGCTGCGGAGGCACACGGCGACCGGCACCGGGACGGTGCCGGTCCCGCGCGCGGACCCGGGGAGGACTGCCTCAGGCAGGCTGCCCGCTGGGCTCGGCGACCAGGGCGACGAGCTCGCGGCGGACGACCTTGCCCGTGGGCGTCGTGGGGAACTCGTCGACGAAGACCACGCGGTCGGGGGTCTTCGAGCCGCGCAGCCGCTCCCGGACCCACGAGCGCACCTCGTCCTCGCCGGCCTGCGCACCGGGGCGGAGCAGTACGAAGGCGCCGATGACCTGGCCCCACTCGAGGTCGGGGACGCCGGCCACGACGGCCTCGAGCACCGCCGGGTGCCGGCCGAGCACGTCCTCGATCTCGGCGGGGGCGATGTTCTCGCCGCCGCGGATGATCGTGTCGTCGGAGCGGCCCCGGACGAAGATGAACCCGGCCTCGTCGACGTAGCCGCGGTCGCGGGTGGGGAACCAGCCGTCGGACTGCACCCGGCTGCCCTGCTCCAGGTACTCCCCCGCCACCTGCGGACCCCGGACGACGATGTCGCCGACCACCCCGGGCGCGCAGACCCGGCCCTCGTCGTCGTGCACCTCGATCTCCACCGAGGGCAGGGCGCGGCCCACCGAGCCGAGCCGCGCGCGGACGGCCGGGTCGTCGGAGGCGACGGCCGCCCGGTGGTCCTCGGGGCCGAGCACGGCGATCGAGGACGCGGTCTCGGTCAGGCCGTACGCGTTGACGAAGCCGGTCTCCGGGAACAGCTCGAGCGCCCGCTCGATGACCTCGGCGGCGATCTTCGCGCCGCCGTAGGACACCGACCGCAGCGATCCCGGCCCCGACCCGCCGCGCGACTCGAGCTCGCCGACGATCCGGGCCAGCATGGTCGGCACGACCATCGCGTGGGTGATGCCCTGCCGCTCGACGACGTCCAGCCAGTCCCCCGGCGTGAAGACGTCCAGGTAGACCACCCGCCGGCCGGCGTAGAGGTTCGACAGGCAGTTCGCCACCGCGGCGATGTGGTACGGCGGGACGCTGACCAGGGTGGCGTCGCTGTCGTCGACCGAGGCGAACTCCACGGAGCCGAACAGGTAGGCGGTCAGGTTGCTGTGCCGCAGGACCGCGCTCTTCGGTGCCGCCGTCGTGCCGCTGGTCATCAGCAGCACCGCGACGGACTCGGACTCGATCTCGTGGGCCTGCAGCGGCGGGGCGTCGACGGCGGGCAGCGAGGCGAACTCGGCGATGCCGATGGTCCGCGCGCCGGGGACCCGCTCGGGGGTGTCGGTGACCACCAGCGGGGCGGTCTGGCGGCTCATCACCTCGGCGAGCTGCTCCTCGCCGAGCCGGTAGTTCAGCGGGAGGAACGGCACGCCGGCGAGGGTGGCGGCGAACAGCGCGACGGGGAACCCGGAGCCGTTGGGGCCGAGGTACACGAGCCGGTCGGCGCCCAGCGACGCGACGTGCGCCGCACCGGCCGCGGCCTTGGCCCGCAGCGACGCCCCGGTGAGCCCGTCCTCCCGGTTGCCGATCAGGACGCGGTCGGCCATCCCGTCGGCGACCATGTCGAGGATCATCGCGAGGTTCATCGGGTGCTCCGGGTGCTCGTCGTCGTGCGGGGGCTCGGGTCCTGCGGCAGCGGGCGGGTCACGCGCGCCCGCGCTTGACCTGGTTGAAGGGGATGTCGCGGTCCGCGGCGGCCTCGCGCGGCATGTTGAGCAGCCGCTCGCTGATCTGGTTGCGGGCCATCTCGCTGCTGCCCCCGCCGAGGCTGGCGCCCTGGCGGCTCAGGTAGGCGATCCCCGCGCGGCCGACCACGCCCTCCTCGGTGCCGACGCCCGCGGCGATCTGCGCGCCGGCGACGTCCATGGCCAGGTCGGTGGCGCGCTGGGCGGACTCGGCGTGGAAGAGCCGCAGGAGGGAGGCAGCGGGAGCGGGCAGCGCGCCGGTCCCGATGGCGCGGCCGACCCGGGCGACCATCTGGTGCTGCACCGTCTCCATGGCCACCCACTCCCCCACCCGCTCCCGGACCCCGGGCTCGGCGGCGCGGCCGGTCGCGCGGGCGATCGTGAACGGCGACTGGCCGCCGAGGGCGCGGGGCCGGCCGGCGAGGCCGCTGACGAACGGCGAACCACCGCCGACGGCGTTGCGCTCGTGGAACAGCTGGCGGGAGGCCACGGCCCAGCCGTCGTTCACCTCGCCGACGACGGCGGTGGCGGGCAGCTGGACGTCGGTGAAGAACTCCTCGCAGAACTCGCGGGAGCCGTTGACCATCTTGACGCGGTTCATGTGCAGGCCCGGGGCCCGGGTGGGGATGAGGAACATCGTCAGGCCGCGGTGCTTGGGCACGTCCCAGTTCGTCCGCGCCAGGCACAGGCCCCAGTCGGCCGCGTACGCCGAGGTGCTCCAGGTCTTCTGGCCGTTGAGGATCCAGGTGTCGCCGTCGAGCTCGGCGCGGGTGAGCAGGCCGGCGAGGTCGGAGCCGCCGCTGGGCTCGGAGAGGAACTGGCAGTGCACCTCGTCGCCGCGGATGGCGGCGCTGATCCGCTCGCGCTTCTGCTCCTCGCTGCCCATGTCGAGCAGGGTGGCGCAGACGATGCTGAACGTCGGGATGTTGAGCTGCACCGGCATCTCGTAGCCGGCCGTCTCCTGGGTGAAGGCGCGCTGGTGGGCGAGGCTGAGACCCAGCCCGCCGTACTCCACCGGGAAGCAGATCCCCGCGAAGCCGCCGGCGTACAGCATCCTCTGCAGCTCCCGGGCGCGCACCCACTCCTCGTCGTCGTCCCCGAGGGCCGGCGGGGGGGCGTTCTCGTCCAGCCGCGGCATGTTCCCGGCCAGCCAGTCCCGCGCCCGGGCGCGGAAGGACTCGACGCTCTCCGTCTCGGCGGTCGTCATCGGTGTCAGCCTCCAGGGAGCGCGGTCAGAGGGAGGAGAGGTCGGCCAGGCGGCGGCGGTGGTCCTCCGGCGTGCCGTACAGGGCCCGGTCGGACGTCGCCCGCCGCAGGTAGAGGTGCAGGTCGTGCTCCCAGGTCACGCCGATGCCGCCGTGCAGCTGGACGCAGTCCTGCAGGATCCACTGGGCGCGCTCGGCCACGAAGGACTTGGCGACGCTGACCAGCTGCGGCGCGTCGGCCGACCCGGCCTGCACGGCCTCCGCGGCGGCCTGCGTCGTCGCGTGGCAGGCCTCGAGCCAGGTGCGCATGTCGGCGTACCGGTGCTTGAGCGCCTGGTAGGAGGCCAGCGGCCGGCCGAAGGAGTAGCGGTCGAACCCCCACTGCATGGTCAGCGCGAACATCCGGTCCAGTCCGCCGCACATCTCGGCGCACTGGACGAGCAGCGCGATCTGCAGCTGCCGCTCCAGGACCTCGGGGGTGGTGGCGGGGGTGCCCACGACCGCCTCGGCACCGACGACGACGCCGTCGAACCGGACCTCGGCGAGGGGTCGCGACAGGTCCAGGGCCCACTGCGGTGACACGGCGACGCCCTCGGCGGAGGCGGGCACGAGGAGCTGGACGAGCCCCTCGGGGCCGGTCGCGGTGACCAGCAGGAGGTCGGCCTCCAGCCCCGCCTCGACCCGGTCCTTGGTGCCGTCGAGCCGCCAGCCCTCCCCGGTCGGGGTCGCGGCGACGCGCGCCGCCTCGGGGGCCCACTGACCCCCGGGCTCGTAGACCGCCCACGTGGCGACCTGCTCGCCGGCGACCAGCGACTCGATCGTGGCCGCGTGGTCCGGACCGGACCCGTGGGCGGCGACCAGACCGGCGAGCACCACGTTGACGGGCAGGAACGGGCCCGCGGCGACGACGGAGCCGAGTTCCTCGGCCAGCAGCGTCAGGTCCCGCACGCCCTCGCCGGACACGCTGCCGCCGCCGAGCTCCTCGGGCACGATCGTCGCGGCCCAGCCGAGCTCGGCGCCCCGCTGCCAGGAGTCGCGGTCCCAGGCCGGCTCTCCCGGCGCCAGTCCACGCAGCCGGTCGAGCGAGTGGTCCTTCTCGAGCAGCGACCGGGCCGAGGACTGGAAGAGCTTCTGGTCGGCCGTCAGCTCGAGCTCCACGGATTCTCCTGTTCCACACCGTCGGAGGGCTTGTGGGCTGGACCGCCGGGACGGGAGGGTGCGGCCCCGTCCCTCCGGAGGACGGCGCCGCTCCGCTGCGTGCCCCGGCACGGGCCCCCGGCGAGCAGACCACGCCGCTGCAAAGCTTGTCAATCCATCGAATCTTGTGCTCGTGGGGGCCGTCGGCGGAGCCGTCCGGAGGGCGCAGATCCGGCGACCGGCACCGCTCACGCTCGGTGAGCCCCGCCCCTCGCCGGGGGCGTGCCGAGGGGCCGGGCCGGCATCGGCGAGGCTCGGACGGGGCGCCGTCGGGGCCGTCCGGGTGACGGGCCGCGGTGTCCGGCACGACCGGTGCACGACTCCTCCCCCGGCGTCCTCGCGGACCGGCCGACCGCGCCGCCGGCTGCATCCCCGCCCCGCGGGACCGGGAGACAGGACCTGCTACACCGCAGGTCACCGGAGGATCTCCGGATGTGGGACGGTTCACCGCGCACGGCGCTGGGCATCAGGCCCGCTGAGGCGTTAGATTGACGTTCGTTGAACTACTGACTGTGAGCGGAAGCCGGAGGGGCCCCGTCATGACCCGTGAACCCGTCGCTGCGACGGAGGTCTTCAAGGCACTGGGAGACCCCATCCGGTGGAACATCGTCCAGCAGATGGCGCAGCAGGAGGAGCTGGCCTGCAGCGTCCTCGAGGACACGCTGCCGGTCTCCAAGCCGACGATCTCCTACCACACCAAGATCCTTACCCAGGCCGGGCTGATCGAGGTGCGCAAGCGGGGCCGCAACTACTTCTACTCGCTGCGCCGCGAGGTCCTGCGGTCGCTCATGGACGAGATGTGGACGCTGGCTCCCGGTCCGCGCCTGGTCAGCTCGCAGGAGCAGGAGAGCCGCTCCGAGGCGCCCGCGCTCAAGGCCGCCGTCGGTGACGACACCCCGCGCTCGGCGACCTTGCTGACCTGGTAGTCGGCTCCACCCCCGGCGGCCCGCGCCGCGGCCACGGGCACGCCGCGGGCGGCCGGGACACCCCGCTGTCGTAGGGTCCACCCGCTCTCGACAGGGAAGGGGACGGGCGGATGGCGGTCGATTCCGGCGACGCGGTGGTGGTCAGCGAACCTGCCAGAGGCGTCCGCCTGCTCACGCTCAACCGACCGGGCGTGCGCAACGCGATGACCGCGGAGATGACCGTGGCGTGGGACCGCGCCGTCGACCGGGTGGCCGCCGACCGCGACACCCGCGTCGTGGTGGTCACCGGCGGGGGCAGCTCGTTCTGCTCCGGCGCGGACCTCTCCTGGCTCGACCAGGGGTCCGGGGACGACGTCACCATCGACCGCCTGCGCGACCGGATGCTGCCCTTCTACCGCAGCTGGCTGCGCCCGCGGCAGCTCCCGTTCCCCGTGCTCGCCGCCGTCAACGGCGCCACGGTCGGGGCGGGCGTCTGCCTGGCCCTGGCCTGCGACCTGCGCTTCGCCGCCACCGGCGCGAAGTTCAGCACCCCCTTCATCTTCCGCGGCACGCACGGCGGCATGGGCGCCACGTGGCTGCTGCCCGAGGCGGTCGGCGTATCCCGGGCGCGCGAGATGCTCTTCACCGGCCGCGAGGTCGCGGCCGCCGAGGCGCTCGAGTGGGGCCTGGTCACCGAGGTCGCCGACGACGTGCTGGCACACACCCTCGCCGTCGCCGACCGGCTCGCCGAGGCCGCCCCCATCGCGGCCCGCCTCACGAAGACCGGCCTGGAGCAGTCCGCCGCCGGCCTGGAGGCCTCGCTGCAGTGGGAGGCCATGGCGCAGCCGGTGACCATGACGACCGAGGACCTGCACGAGGGCATCGCGGCGTTCCGGCAGAACCGGCAGCCGCGCTTCCTGGGTCGCTGACCCCCGGGCGGCGATCTCAGCCGACCGAGCGCAGGTGGCCGCGCCGCGGCGGCAGGACGGCGGCTGCGCGCCCGGCCCGCCGCCCGGTGGCGGCGAGCAGCGCGCTCCCGGCGGGGGGCACCTCGCCGCGCGCGCCTGGCTCCGGGACGGCGGAGAACAACCCGGGGACGGCGCCTTTGCCCACGCACACCCGACCGGTGGTGCGCTCGACGCGCAGCTCGGCCAGCGCGTCCGGAGAGGCCCCCACGCCCGTCTCCCGGGCGCACCAGGCGCGCACCTCCAGCTCGGGGGTGGGCACGCAGGCGCCCTGGGCCACCACGCTGAGCCGGCGGCGGGTCGAGGACGCGGCCGCCGGGCGCGCGGCGCCGGCCGCCCACACCGCGGGCCCGACGAAGTCCCAGTGCGCCCGGTCGGTGGCCAGGACCACCGAGGTGGCCGAGACCGCCCCCACCTCGGAGGCGTCGTGCCACAGCGCCTCGGCGGCGCGGCGCAGCGTGCGGGTGAGGCCGGCCGAGAGACGGGGGGTCAGGCCGCTGAGCCGGTCCAGCCACCAGTAGCGGGCACCGGAGGGGGTCAGCATGTCCATGGCCGCGTACCCGACGCCGGTCACCCGGCCGGCCTCGACGACCAGCTCGTGCACCGCCGCCTGGCGCCGGACCTCGACACCGGCCGCGAGCGCCTCGGCCCGCAGCGTCGGCAGCGGGGGGACGGCGGGACGGGGACGCGAGCGGAGGCGGCGACGGACCCGCACGCCGGCGCCGGCCGGCGCCCCGTCGGGGTCCCTGCCGGGGGCCAGCGCACCGGGCCGGACGAGGACGCCGCGGCGGTCGAGGACGAGGACCCGGGCGCCGGCCCGGGCGGCCTCCAGGGCCGCGGCGGCGCCCGCCACCCCGAAGCCGACGACCACCACGTCGTAGCTGTCAGGAACCGACATCGGCCAGCCTCCTCGCCAGCGCGCGCACCCCGGGAGTCCCGTGGATGTGGGCCGGATCACCCGGCCGCGACGACCGTACGGAGCGACGGTGACACGTGTCAACGGTTCGCTGGCAGTTCGTGCCACCTTTACCGGAGGGCTCTCGGTAAGGGGCACGGAGGACCGCCCCGCAGGGCTCAGGTCGTGTCGCCGGAGATGATGGAGAAGGTCCCCTCGGGGAAGGCAGCGGCGACCTCCGGGGCCCCGCCCAGGGCGGCGGCGATGCCCTGCCGGATCGAGCTGACCGTGGTGCGCACGTCGAACCCGACCGTGCTCAGCCGGGGCACCACGAGCTGACCCACGCTGCCGCCGCCGACGCCGACGACCCCGACGTCGCCCGGCACGGCCGCCCTCAGCGCCAGAGCGGCGAAGGTGACGGCGAGGCCCACCTCGTCGTTGGAGCAGGCGATGCCGACGGGGCGGCCGCGGGTGCGCAGGACCTCGCACAGCGCGGTCTGCGCCCCGGCGGGGTCCAGCGGCACGGCGAGGGTCGCCGGCGGGGCGAGGCCGTACTCGGCGCACACGTCGGCCACCACGGTGCTCCGCATGCGGCCGAACGGGTCGTCCCGGTGGTCGACGAGGAACGCGTAGGCCAGCGTCGTGTAGCCGCGCTCGACCAGGTGCTCGGCCTGGGCCCGGGCGATCGCCAGGTTGCCCTCGTCGACGCCCCGGACGTGCCGGGCCCGCGGGGACAGGATCGGGCACCCCTGCTGCTCCAGCGCGTCGAGGTCGGCGGGCGCGAGACTGCCCAGGTCGACCAGGCCGGCCGGGCGCAGCGTCTCCACGACGTGCTGGAGCCGGGTGAGGTTGTCCGCGGGGGCGCCGCCGCGGTCGAAGTGGACGACGACGCTGTAGCCGAGGTCGTCGACGTCGGAGGCGATCGCCTCGATGATGTCCTGGACGTTGGTCAGCGTGGTGTTCGGGACGGCCAGGACGACCAGGTCGCTGCGGCCGAGCACCAGGGAGCGGCCGGCCGCGGAGGGCACGTACCCGAGCTGTGCTGCCGCGTCCCGCACGCGCTCCACCGTCTCCTCGGCGAACCGGGTCACCTGGCCGTTGAGGATGTGGCTGACCGTCGAGCGCGACACCCCGGCCAGGCGGGCGACGTCCACGCTGGTCGCCCCCGGTCGCCGCGCGGCCGGCAGCGCCGCCACCTCGTCCGGTTCGACGGACACGGCGACTCCCGGAGGATCAGGGCTCCTCGGAGGACCGCGGCAGCCAGGGGCGGCACGCTCCCGGACGGGGACGGCCGCGATGCGACGACGCAGTGTGACCCACGTCGTCCCTTCGAAGTATTTACGACCTTTCGCCCTCTCGTCTACCTTCGGAGGAGCGCGCCTCCGGAGCAGGCGAGCGCCGGGAGTGGACTTGCGAGGTGGGCCGTGCCGAGGACGGTGGTCGCACCGCTGCTCCGTCCGGCGGCGTCACGCCCGGTCGACCCCCCTGCGGCGGGCGTGGCCGCCCTCTCCTCCCCCGTCGTCGCCTCCCCGTCCCGGGCCGCGCCCGCCACGGCCGGCTGACCGCCGGCGCCACCCACCAGCCCTCCCCCACCGGGGCCCGTCCCCGGGCCCGTCGCCCCCAGCCGAGGAGACCACCGCCCCCATGCCCATCAAGAGGATCGCCGTCGTCGGCTGCGGGACGATGGGAGGCGGGATCATCCAGCTCGCCGCCCAGAACGGCTTCGAGGTCGTCGGCGTCGAGCCGCAGGAGGAGGGTCTGGCGCGGGCCGACGAGCGCATCCGCGCCGGTCTCCAGGCCACGCTCGACCGCGGCAAGATCACCGCCGGGCAGGCCGAGCAGGCCCGTGGCCTCTACCGCCTGACCACCGACCTCGACGAGATCGCCCAGGCCGACCTCGTCGTGGAGGCCGTCTTCGAGGACGTCGAGCTGAAGAACGGGCTGCTCGGCCGGATCGACCGGCTCGTCGGTCCCGACACCCTCATCGCGTCCAACACCTCGACCATCCCGCTGGTGGTCCTGGCGTCGGCGACGCAGCGGCCCGAGCAGGTCATCGGGCTGCACTTCTTCAACCCGGTGCCGGCCATGCGCCTGGTCGAGGTCATCAAGACCCCGATCACCGAGCAGGGGCCGATCGACGCGGTCGTCGAGCTGGTCACCGGCTGGGGCAAGAACCCCGTCGTCGTCAACGACGTGCCCGGCTTCGTCGGCAACCTGCTGATCGTGCCCTACCTGCTCGACGCCATCCGCGCGTTCGAGCGGGGCGTGGCGCCCATGGACTCCATCGACGCGGTCGTCCAGCTGGGCTTCAACCACAAGATGGGCCCGTTCCGCACCAGCGACCTGATCGGGCTGGACATCGTCCACGACATGGCCGCCTCCATGTACGAGGAGTACAAGGACCCGCGCTACCAGCCCCCGACGCTGCTCAAGCAGTACGTGCGCCTGGGCTGGCTCGGCCGCAAGACCGGCCGCGGCTTCTACCGCTACGACGACTGACCCGACCCGATCAGCGAGGAGACCAGCGTGGCCGAGGGACTGTTCATCGCCTACAGCAGCGCCGTGCCCGGCAGGGAGGCCGAGTTCGAGCAGTGGTACGAGGAGGTGCACGTCCCCGACGTCCGCGCCGCGATCCCGTCGGTCACCGCGGTGCACCGGTACCGGCAGGTCGACCTCGCCGGCAGCGGGGGCGCGCCGCGCCACCTCGCGGTGTACGAGCTGGCGGACGCCGACGTCGCCACCGCGGCCGCGCAGCTGGGGGCCGCCGGCGCCGAGGGCCGGCTGCGGATGACCGATGCCATGGACATGACCGAGGCCCCGCCGGACGTCCACTGGTTCGTCGCCACCGGCGGCCCCGGCACGTGAGCACCGTCCGGTGAGGCAGACCGCCCGGCGCACCGGGGACCACGGCATCGGTCAGATGGTCCACGTCATCCACGTGACCGAGGACGCGCAGGCGCTGCGCGAGTTCTACGAGCGGGTCCTCGGCGGCTTCGTGTACAGCGGCGTCGACGGCCCCGACCACCTCGAGTGGGAGGACCGGTACGCCACCCTGCTGATGGTGGGCGACCTGTGCGTCGAGACGATGGCGCCGAGGCTGCCGCCGGACCCGCGCTTCTCCATCGCGCGGTTCCACACCAAGTACGGCCGCCACCTGCACTCGGTCGGGTACCGGGTCGACGACCTGGCCGGCCTGCAGCAGCGCCTGCTCGACCGGGGCATCTCGATCAGCAGCCCCGGCGGCGGCCGGCTCACGGCGGTCGACCCCGAGGCGGCCTACCTGTTCCCGAGCCCGCGGGACACCGCCGGTCTCCTGGTCGAGCTCACCTCGCACGACATGCGGGACGACCCGCGGCTGCTCGACACCTGGTCGTCGCTGCAGGGCATGTGGCGGACCCACCCGCTGACCCTGGAGTGCTTCTCCTCGGTCGTCCTCGCCGTCGCCGACCTCGACGCGGCGGCGCGGACGTACGTCGACGTCCTGCAGGCGGTGCCCCTCGCCTCCGGCAGCCACCCGGACCTGGACACCGACTCCCGGACGCTCCAGCTCGGCGACTGTCTCCTCGAGATCCACCAGCCCCGGTCGGCCGACTCCGACCTCGGCCGGCACGTCGCGGCGTGGGGCAACATGGTCTACGGCCTGCGGTTCCTGGTCCGGGACCTCGACGCGGCCGCCTCCTGGCTCCAGCGCAACGGCGTCGGCACGCGGCGGGTCGGCGACGACCTGCTGGTGACCGAGCCCGAGGACTCCCACGGCGCGCCGCTGTTCTTCGGCACCCGGCACGCCCACGCCGCCCCCTCCCCCACCCCGCCCCGCACGCCGGCGGCGCAGCGGTGACCCGCCCCCACCCGACACGGAAGAGGAACCCCCAGTGAAGAAGCAGGTCCAGGTCACCGGCGACCACGGCATCGGCCAGATGGTCCACGTCGTCCACATGGCCGACGACGCGCAGAAGCTGCGCGAGTTCTACGAGCGCGTCTTCGGCGGCTTCGTCTACATGGGCGTCGACGAGCCCAACTACCTGCCGGTCGAGGACCGCTACGCCACGCTGCTGATGGTCTCCGACCTGTGCATCGAGACGATGGCCCCCGCGATGCCGGTGGACACCGGCAAGCCGGTCGGCAAGTTCTACGACAAGTTCGGCACCCACCTGCACTCGGTGGGCTACAAGGTCGAGGACCTCGGGGGCCTGGTCGACCGGCTGGTCGGCAAGGGCATCTACATCGGCCGGCCCGGCGGCGGCAGGGTGGAGGGCGCCGAGCCGGGTCTGGGCTACTGCTACCCCAGCCCCCGCGACACGTTCGGCCTCATGGTCGAGCTGTGCGAGCACGACATGCCCAACGACCCCCGCGACCAGGAGACCTGGTCGTCGCTGGAGCGCATGTGGCGCAGCCACCCGCTCACCATCGAGCGCTTCTCCTACGTGACCCTGGGCGTCAAGGACCTGGACAAGGCGGTGGAGACCTACATCGACGAGTTCCAGGCGGTCCCGGTCAAGCGCGGCGTCGACCCCGACCTGCAGGCCCGGTACGCGACCCTCCAGCTCGGCGACTGCCTCCTCGAGCTGGCCGAGCCGCAGTCCCCCGACTCCGACCTCGGCCGGCACGTCGCCCAGTGGGGCAACATGATCTACAGCCTGCGGTTCAAGGTGGCCGACCTGGACTCGGCCGAGGCGTGGCTGACGCGGCAGGGCGTGCGGTCCACCCGCGTGCGCGAGGGCCTGCTGATGACCGACCCCGAGGACTCGTTCAACGCCCCGATCTTCCTGGGCACCGAGGAGATCGAGGGCGACCCCTTCGCCGGCTGAGCGCGGCCCCGCCCCGGTCACCCTCGGGGCGGGGGACCCGATCGCCGCCGCGGCGGCCCTAGCATCCCCACCGTGCAGTCGGATCCGCGGGACGTCGTCGCCCGCTACTGGGACGCGCTCTGGCGCCGGTGTGACCTGTCCGCGGTCGAGGAGCTGTTCACCCAGCCCTACGTGCGTCACTCCGCCGCCGGCACCAGGACGCTCACCCACGCGCAGCTCGCCGACGAGTTCCGCGGCGCCTGGCGCCTGCTGCACGACCCCGAGACCACCGTCGACGACCAGGTGGCCGACGGCGACCGCGTGTGGACGCGCGCCACCACGACGGGGGTCACCCTCGACACCGGGGAGCCCTCGGTCCTGACGTGGCTGGTCGTGCACCGCGTCGCCGACGGACGGCTGGCGGAGTCCTGGAGCGCCACGATCCCGGGGACCGACTGGCGCTGACCCCGCGTCAGCCGAGGTCGCGCAGGCGCGCGGCGCCCGCCATCCGACGGCGGCCGACGAGGGCGAACGCCGCCACGCACAGCAGGACACCGGCCCCCATCCCCGCCAGCGTGGGGCGCAGGCCGATCCCGTCGGCGAGGGCACCCAGCGGGAGGGCTGCGATGCCGAAGGCCCCGAAGCTCATCATGACCAGCCCCTGGATGCGGCCGTGGAAGGCCATGTCGGACATCCCGAGCAGCAGGGACTGGTTGACGGTCTGGAAGGCCAGCTGGGCCCCGCCCGCCAGCGCCAGGACGACGACGGCCACCCAGAACGTGGGCGCGGCGGCCAGGGCGGCCACCGCCAGGCCGAAGGCGGCCCCGGCGGCCACGAAGACGCGCAGTTCCTGACCGGTGCCCGAGCGGCGCCCCAGGAGCAGCCCGGTGACCACCGCACCGAAGGCGGAGACGGCGGAGAGGATGCCGTAGCCGGCCGAGCCCAGGTCGAACAGGTCCTCCGACACCGCGGGGAGGAACGCGAGGTAGGGCAGGCCGCACATCACGACGCCGACGCCGCACCACAGCAGCGCGGAGAGGTCGGGGCGTGCGCCCACGTAGCGGACGCCGTCGACGAGCTCCCCCAGCGGGCTCCGGCTGGACGGCTCCCCGCGCCGTCGGCCCGGTGGCATCGCCCCGGTCATGAGCAGGCCCAGGACGGCCAGGACGGCGCTCACCAGGAACACCGCCTCCACCCCGAAGCTCACCGACGCGACGACGATCCCGGCCACGGCCGGTCCGACCACCCTGCTGATCTCCCCGTTGACCAGGAGGAGGGAGACGGCGCCGGACACGGAGTTCCGGGGCACCACCTCGGCGAGGAACGCCATCCGGGCGGGGTTGAACAGGGCGAAGGCGACCGCCTGCAGGACGCCGGCGCCGAGCAGCATCCAGTACGCGATGACGTCGAAGGCCACCGCGAGCCCGATCCACGCGCTGCTGACGGCCAGCAGCACGATCGAGACCTGCAGCACCAGCCGCTTGGGGAAGCGGTCGGCGACGACGCCGCCCCAGGGCGTCGCCACGAGCATCGCCACGCCGAAGGCGAGCAGCACCCCGCCGAGGGCGGCGTTGGAGCCGGTGAGCCGGAACGCGAGCCAGCCGCGCGCGATGCTCTGCGCCATCACGCCGAGGAACACCAGCGTGGCGTTGAGGTAGAGGACGGCGAACGGCCGGATGCGGAGGATGGCCATCGGCCGCAGGGGTGCCGCGGACACCGCGGTCGCGGCGACGGCGCCGTCCGTCTCGCCGGTCATGGTGCCTCGCAGGCGGATGGGGGGGTGCTGCCCGGATCGCCGCCTCCGGGGAGCCCTTCGACACGAGAGTCATAACATGGTCGAACGACGGCGGCCGGGCTCCGGGCGCGCCGCGGCGAGGAGGACACGTGGGAACCACCGCCGAGCGACCCGACGAGACGCTCGATGCCGACCGCGACGCCGGGCTGCCCGGCCCGGACACCGTCATCACCGGCTCCCGGGTGGGGGCCGCCGACGGCGCCTCGGTGCGCGACATCCGGCGGCGCGTGGCGCGTCACCTCGTCGGCCGGGACCGCGAGCTGGACCTGCTGCTGGCCAGCGTCTCCGCCGGGCGCGACGTGCTGCTCGAGGGCCCGCCGGGTACGTCGAAGTCGACGCTGCTGCGCTCGATCACCACCGAGTGGGGCATCCCCCTGCTGTTCGTCGAGGGCAACGCCGACCTCACGCCCACCCGCCTGGTGGGCCACCACAGCCCCGCCCGGGTGCTGCGCGAGGACTACACCGCCGACAACTTCGTGGCCGGTCCCCTCGTCGAGGCCATGCGCTCCGGCGGCTTCCTCTACGTCGAGGAGTTCAACCGGGCGCCCGAGGACACGCTCAACACGCTGCTCACCGCGATGGCCGAGCGGCGCATCGCCGTGCCCCGGGTCGGCACGGTGGAGGCGCTGCCCTCGTTCCGCGTGGTCGCCTCGATGAACCCCTACGACAACATCGGCACGACCCGGCTGTCGACGTCGGTGTACGACCGGCTGTGCCGGCTGGCCATCGACTACCAGGACGCCGAGGCCGAGCGCGGCATCGTGGGCCGGCGCACCGGCGTGGAGTCCCCGCGGCTGATCGCCGACGCCGTCGCCCTGACCCGGGCCACCCGGGAGCGCGACGACGTGCGGCAGGGCAGCAGCGTCCGCGGGGCGATCGACCTCGCGCTGGTCGCCGCGCAGCTGGCCACGATGCGGACGGTCCCGCTGCCCGACGAGCCGTCGGTGGCCCCTCCGCGCGGCCTGCCCGAGGCCTACACGGCCGTGGTGCTCGACGCACTCATGCTCGCGCTGTCGGGGCGGATCTTCCTCGACGAGGCGCTGGAGTCCACCCCGGAGACCGTCCTGAAGGAGATCTGGGAGGACCACTTCGTCCTGCACCCCTCGGCGGCCGACCCCGGTTGAAGGACGATCGCCGCCGACTCCCCCGTCGAGCGGCGCTCCGGTGACCGGCGGGAGGGGCCCCGGGGCACGCGGCCGCTCAAGCGCAAGCCCAAGCAGCTGACCGAGCAGCCCTCGCTGTTCACCCCGAGCTCCGGCGGCGGCGGGCTGACCCTCACCGGCGGTGACCGCCGCCGCCTCCGGCAGGGGGCCACCCCCCCGGGCCGCACCGCCCGGGGGGCGACCGACGAGGACGGCACGGTCATCGCCCTGGCCGACCTCGCGGCCGCCGACGCCGCCGAGGCGCGGGTGCGCCAGCGGGCCCGGGAGATCGCCCGCCGGCTCGCCGTGGCCCGGCCGCCGCGCGAGCGCCGGCCCCGGCGCGGGGTGGGCGAGCTGACCAGCCTGCCGTGGAGCGGCGGCTCGGACGAGCTCGACCTCGAGCGCACGCTCGACGCGCTCGTGGCCAAGCCGCTGCCCGACGACGACGACGTCGTCGTCCGGGAGCGGGTGCGCCGCCGGCGCTCCGTCGTCCTCGTGGTCGACGTCTCCGGGTCCATGCGGGGCGAGCGGATCCGGACCGCCGCCGCGACCGTGGGGGCGCTGACCGGGGAGCTGTCCCGTGACCGGCTGTCGGTCGTCGCGTTCTGGTCCGACGCCGCGGTGCTCGTCCGGATGGGCGAGCCCGCCGATCCGGCCACGGTGCTCGACCTGCTCGTGCGGATGCCCGCCCAGGGCCTGACGAACGTGTCGTTCGCGCTGGAGACGGCGGGGGCCCAGCTCGCCGGGGTCCCGGCCCGCGACGGGCGCGTGCTGCTGCTGTCGGACTGCGTGCACAACGCCGGCCCCGACCCGCGGCTGGTGGCCGCCCGGCTGCCGCGGCTCGACGTCCTCCTGGACACCACCGGGGAGGACGACGTCGACCTCGGCCGGGACCTCGCCCGTGCCGGACGCGGCCGCTGCCGGCTGGTCGCCGGTCACCGCGAGGTGGCCGCCGCGCTCACGTCCGTCTTCGCCCCCTGAGTCAGGACCTCCTCTCCCCCCACGCCTCGCACGCTCGGCGCGGGCCCCTGAGAGGAGGCCGTTCCACCACCTCACCCGCGGGACGCGCCGAGCTTCCGGAAGTCCCAGCTGACCAGCTTCTCCGGGGTGATCCGCAGCCACGCGTGCCGCCCGTCGGGGGTGTAGACGTCGGTGCCGGCGTACTTGCGGGCGAACGCCTGCTCGACGGGGGCGAGCTCGACGTGCGCGTCGGTGCCGCGCGGCACCTCCCCCACCGGCTCGGCGCGGCCGGTGACCTCCACGCCGCGCAGCTCGGTGTACTCCGTCCCGGCGTCGACGACCACGGCCACCCGCGGGTCCCGGGCCAGGTCGGTCCAGCGCTGGCTGCGGGTCAGCGAGTTCAGCCAGAGGGCGGCGCCGTCCCACACGAACCACAGCGGCGCCACGTGCGGCCGCCCGTCGCCGCCGACGGTCGCCACCCGGCAGGTGCGCTCGGCGGCGAGGAAGGCGTCGACCTCCTCGCCGGTCATGGCGATGGACCGCCCGCGGCGCTGGCCGGCCGGCCCGGTCACCGGCCCAGCACCAGGGACATGGCCTCGGCGCGCGTGGCCGCGCTGTCCCGGAACAGGCCGCGCACCGCCGAGGTCGTCGTCACCGCCCCGGGCTTGCGGATGCCGCGCATGCCCATGCACAGGTGCTCGGCCTGGATGACCACCAGCGCCCCGCGCGGCTTGAGGACGTCGTGCAGCGCGTCGGCGATCTGCCGGGTCATCCGCTCCTGGACCTGCGGCCGGCGGGCGTACACGTCCACCAGCCGCGCGAGCTTCGACAGCCCGGTCACCCGCCCGTCCTCGGAGGGGATGTACGCGATGTGCGCGACGCCGTGGAAGGGGACCAGGTGGTGCTCGCACGTCGAGTACATGGGGATGTCCTTCACGAGGACGAGCTCGTCGTGGTCCTCCTCGAACGTCGTCGCCAGGACCTCGGCGGGGTCCTGCCCGAGACCGCCGAAGGTCTCGGCGTAGGCGCGCGCGACGCGGCCGGGGGTGTCCCGCAGGCCGGGGCGGTCCGGGTCCTCCCCCACGGCGAGCAGCAGCTCGCGGACGGCGGCCTCGGCGCGGGCGGCGTCGAACGGCAGCCGCCGCCCGCCCCCGGGCACGTCGGTCGGGCTCATGGGTGCCTCCTCGGCATCGCGGCGCCGGCGGGGTCGGGCCCCCGGCGCGGTTCGGCGTACGGCATACCAGAGCCGGCGGACCGTCCCGGCTCCCCGCGGGCGGGCGCAGACGGCGACGGCCCGCCGGGAGGTGCTCCCGGCGGGCCGTGCGCAGGTGTCCCGCAGGGGGGGTCAGGCCGCCGTCGCTCCGCCGAGGTAGGCGTGCAGCAGCTCCTCGCCGGCCTCGTCGGCGCGACCGGCCCACGTGACGCTGCCGCGCTGCAGGATGATCGCCTGGTCGGCGAAGCCCAGCGCCCGGCTGGCGAACTGCTCGATCATCAGCACCGCGACCCCGGCGTCGCGCATCCGGCCGATGCTCTCGAACACCACGTCGACGAGCTTGGGCGCCAGCCCCAGGGACATCTCGTCGGCGATGACCAGCTTCGGCGAGACCATCAGCGCCCGCGCCAGCGACAGCATCTGCTGCTCACCGCCGGAGAGCGTGCCCGCCAGCTGCCGGCGCCGCTGGCCGAGGACGGGGAACAGCGTGAAGGCGCGCTCCAGGCACTCCTCCTTACTGCCCTTCTCGGTGGTCAGCGCCATCCGGAGGTTCTCCAGCACGGTGAGCCCGGGGAAGACCCCGCGGCCCTCGGGCATGTGGATGAGACCGGCCCGGCGGATCCGGGTCGGCGACCACTTGGTGATGTCCTTGCCGTCGAAGACGATCCGCCCGCCGCAGGAGGGGACCAGCCCGGACACCGCCCGCGCCAGGGTGCTCTTGCCCGCGCCGTTGGACCCGAGGACGGCGAGCGTGCCGTTGACCGGGATGTCGATCGTGACGTCGAACAGCGACTGGGCCGCGCCGTACCGGACGGCCAGGCCCTCGACCCGCAGCAGCGACGTCGACCCCACCGACACGGACTCGCTCGTGGTCACGCCAGCTCCCCCTGCTCGATCTCGGCCTCTGCGCGCTGCACGGCCGGCTTCTCGATCTCCTCGCCCAGGTACGCCGCGCGGACCGCGGGGTCCCGGCGGACCTCGGCCGGCGTGCCGCCGGCGATCTTGACGCCGAAGTCCAGGACGTGGACGGCGTCGGACATGCCGAGGACCAGTTCCACGTCGTGCTCGACCATCAGCAGCGAGACGCCGTGGTCGCGGACCACCGACTTGAGCACCTCGGCCACCTCCTCGGTCTCCCGGACGTCCAGTCCCGAGGACGGCTCGTCGAGCAGCAGCACCCGCGGCTCGCGGGCGAGCGCCCGGGCGATCTCCAGCAGCCGCGCGGAGCCCAGCGGCAGGCCGGCGGCCGGGAGGTGCTGGATGCCGCCCAGCTGCAGCGACTCGACGAGCTCGTCGACCCGCGCGTCCTCCGCCTTGGGCGACTTCGCGAAGCCGCGGAAGCTGAGCAGGTCGGTCCAGATCCGGCTCTTGGCGTTCTTCATCCGGTACGCGAGCACCAGGTGCTCGCGGACGGTGAGCGAGGAGAACAGCTCGGGGTGCTGGAACGTGCGCGCCAGTCCTCGCGCGGCCCGCTTCTGCGGCGAGGTGCCGGTGACGTCCTCGCCGTCCATGAACACCTTGCCGGCCGTGGGCCGCAGCAGGCCCGACAGCACGGCGAACAGCGTGCTCTTGCCCGCCCCGTTGGGGCCGACCAGCCCGACGATCTGCTGGCTGCCGACCGCGAGGTCGACGTCCTTGTTGGCCACCAGGCCGCCGAACCGGACGGTGACCCCGCGCGCCTCCAGTCGGGGCGCCCCGGTGTCGGGCGCGGCCGCCTCCGGCGCGTGCAGTGCGGTGCTCATGCCTGACCTCCAGCAGTGATCGTCGCCGCCTCACCGCGCGCGGCAGGGGTGAGCAGGGCCGGGTCCGACGTGCCCGCGGACGGCCCGGAGGCACCGGGGGTCCCTGGTGGCACCTGGGTGACCGGGGCCGGCTTGCGCCGGCCGAACAGCCGCATGATGTTGTTGCCGGTCTGGGCGACGACGCCCTCCGGGTGCAGGGCCAGGCCCAGGGCGCCGAGGCCGAACAGGATGACCGGCACGTCGGCGTAGTCGCTGTCGACGTAGGTCGAGAACACCTGGGGCATGACCACGAACATGATCCCGGCGATGAGCGCGGCGATGATCGAGCGCGACCCCATGGTGACCAGGACCGCGAGCCAGATGAGCCCGACGGCGGGGTTGAACGAGTCCGGCAGGGTCGACCCCGCGTTCATCGCGATGAAGCCGCCGCCCACGGCCGCGGTGTAGGTGGCCAGGCCGGAGACCAGCACCTTGGTCTGCACCACGCTGATGCCGAGGGTCTTGGCCCCGTTCTCGCTGAACCGGACCGCGCTCATCGCCAGGCCGGCGGTGGAGCGCCGCACGTTGACGATCAGGACCGCCAGCACGCAGAACACGATCAGCGCCAGGTAGGCGAAGTCGTCGTTGGTGGTGGTGAACTCCGGGCGCGGCATCGCCTGGCCGGAGCCGAAGTTGTAGAAGGGGTCGCGGCCGAACACGAGGACCTGGATCAGCGATCCGAAGGTGAGCGTGACGAGGGCGATGTACAGGTTGCCCAGGCGGATGGTGAGCAGCCCGAGGACGACGCCGACGGGCACGATGAACACCGCGCCCACGAGCACCGCCACCAGCGGGTCCCAGCCCTGGTTGCGGACCAGCTCGGCAGCCAGCACCGCGCCACCGCCGGCGAAGGTGATCTGACTCAGCCACACCATGCCGCCCTCGCCGGTGACCAGCGTGTACGACAGCAGGGCGATGGCGATCGCGATGCCGCCGGCCAGCAGCCCCGACCAGAACCGGTCGAGCTGTCCGGGCAGGAAGGCGACGATGCCGACGATGACCACCCCGGCGATGACGGCCGGGTTGAGGACCCGCCGGTTGGAGCCGCCGGTGACCGCGGAGACGACCGTCGGGTCGCCACCCTGGGTGGCGATGGCGCGGTCCAGCGCGCCGCCGGCGACGAGGTCACCGGCCTGGCCGCGGAGGGCGTAGAAGAGCAGGAAGAGGAGCATGAAGGCGAACGGGATGCTGGGCACCACCGCGGCGCCGAAGTCGCTCGACGGGTCGATGTACTTCTGCACGACGTTGGTCGCCACGCCCATGACCAGGGCGACGCCGACGGCGAGCGGGAGGCTGCGCAGCTTGGCCGCGACGACGGCCGCGAAGGCCGCGGACATCAGGAAGGTCATCGACCCGACCGAGAGGCCGGCGGTCGGGGCGATGAGGATGCCGGCGAGTCCGGCGAGCGTCGCGCTGGCCGCCCACACCCCGAGGGACACCCGACCCGGGCTGGTGCCGCTCAGGCTGGTGAGCGCCTCGGAGTCGACCAGGGCACGGACCTTGAGGCCGACGTTGGTGAAACGCAGCAGGCCGACGCCCACCAGGAGCACGACCACCAGGCCGATGTAGGTGGTCAGCTGGTCGGCGTTGATCGTGGACCCGAAGACCTGGAAGGTCGCCAGCGGGCGCGGGGCCAGGCCCGGCGCCGTCGGGTCGGTGGGCTGCTCGAGCCAGAGATTGACCAGCGGCGGCAGCGCCACCGACAGGCCGACCGTGGCCATCAGCTTCACCAGCGTGGAGCGCAGGCGCAGGTGCCGGAAGAGCACGGCGTACAGGAACATGCCCAGCGCCGGGGCGAAGACGAACAGCGACACGACCGCTGCGGGGACGATCGCCCAGTCCTCCTCCACCAGGAGGAAGTAGTAGAAGCGGGCGACCGCGTAGGCCATGGCCGCGAAGGCCAGGTTGAAGATGCCGGAGGCGACGTAGGTGATGACCAGGGAGCCGGCCGCGATCGCGTAGATGGACCCGAGGCCCAGGCCGGCGAGGACGTACGAGAGCACATCGACTCCATAGAACCGGGAGCAGCGGTGTGCCGGCAGCCACGATCGCCCCGCCGGCATCACACAGGATGGCGCCGAGCGTGGTCGACGGTTCGATGCACGTCAACACCTCTACGCGTGTTGTGTGCTGCCGGTCACAGGCCAAGTGCTCCGATTCCTGGCCGTCGATGCCGAGATCGCTGCTCAGCAGGCGGTTCTCCCCGGTTCATGACGTGGGATTAAGGAGATCGCCCGGCATATGCGGTCGGTGCGCACATCACGGCGCGGTAACGATCTGGCACGGACTGCCGCCTGCGCACGGTCCCGCGGATGACACGTCCCACGGGCTCGGGCATGGTGCCGAGGGCGATCCTTCGATCGTTCGACGAGTTTTGATCTGATGGAGGCACTGGGGTATGCGCAGAAGAGGCGTGGCGGTTGTCAGCATGGCGTGCGCAGCCGCGCTCGTGCTGTCGGCGTGCGGCAGCGACGACGAGGAGACCGGCAGCGGCGGCGGCGGGGGTGGCGGCGGTGGCGGCACCGCCGGCGGGACCGTCGACGTCGGCATCCTGACCGCCCTCAGCGGCCCCGGTGCCGCGGCGGCCGCGGGGTCGATCCGCGGCGCGGAGGCACGGTTCGCCTCCTACGACGGCGAGTGCAGCGACATGGAGTTCAACCTGGTCGAGGCCGACGACGCCTCCTCCGCCCAGGGCGCGCTGGCCGGTGCCCAGAAACTGGTCCAGCAGGACGACGTCTTCGCGATGATCAACGTGAGCGCCTTCTTCTACGGCGCCAGCCCGTTCCTCACCAGCGCGGCCGGCACGGTGCCGGTCTTCGGCGGCGCGTGGGACGGCGCCCAGGAGTGGTCGGCCACCGACGACAACCTCTTCAACTCGGGGTTCGTGCCGAACTACGACGTCGTCTACACCTCCTACGGCGACTTCTTCGTGGAGCAGGGCGCCACGACGGTCGCCGGCATCGGCTACGTCAGCCCCAGCTCGCAGGCCGGCCTGGAGGCCGGCCTGGCCTCGATCGAGAACGCCGGGCTCGAGGTGGGCTACACCAACAACAGCGTCCAGTTCGGCAGCACCGACGTCGGTCCGCTGGTGCTCGGCATCCTCGACTCGGGGGCCGACGCGGTCTACACGACCATCAACTTCGACACGTCGCTGGCGCTGGTGGCCGGCCTCAAGCAGGCCGGCTGGGAGGGCACCTTCGTCTCCCCCACCGGGTACGGCGCCGACCTGCTGGCCTCCGAGCCGGCCGTCGAGATCGGCCAGGGCGTGATCTTCTCCAACGCCTTCACGCCGGTCGAGGCCGGCACCGAGGCGACCGACGCGCTGAAGGCGGCCCTGCAGGAGTCGGGCAACGAGTCCGGGACCCCCGGCTTCTACGAGAGCCAGGGCTGGTTCGGCGCCGACCTGTTCCTCTACGGCCTCGAGCAGGCCGGTTGCGACGCCAGCCAGGAGGAGGTCATCAGCACCCTCCAGCAGACCGACGACTGGGACGCCAACGGCCTCTACCCGACGCCCATCCCGCAGACCACCACCGAGTACGACGAGCAGTGCTCGTTCTACCTGGTGCTCGAGGGGGACGGCTTCCAGCCCCTGAACGACGGCGAGCCCTTCTGCGGGACGCCCGTCGAGTGACCGGCTGACGTCGACCGCGGCGGCCCGGCCGGTCCCCTGCGGACCGGCCGGGCCGTTCGTCGTCAGGTGGCACACCCTGCCGCCAGCTGTGGCACAGGTCACGGCGCGGTAACGATCCGCGGAGGGCGCCCGGGAGCCTCCCGGGGACCTAGTGACACGTGCCACACCGTGGTGCATCGTGCCGAGGGCGATCCTGCGATCGTTCGACAACCTTCGTCGTGATGGGAGCCCTGGGGAATGCGCAGAAGAGGCATGACAGCGGTGGGCATGGTGTGCGCCGCCGCGCTGGTGCTGTCGGCGTGCGGCAGCGACGACGAGGAGTCCGGCGGCGGCGGTGGGGGCGGCGGCGGTGGCGGCGGAGAGGCCGGCGGCACGATCGACGTGGGTCTGCTGACCTCGCTCAGCGGCCCGGGCGCGGCGGCGGCCGCGGGCTCGATCCGCGGCGCCCAGGCGCGCTTCGACGCCTACGACGGCGAGTGCAGCGACCTGGAGTTCAACATCGTCGAGGCCGACGACGCGTCCTCCGCCCAGGGCGCCCTGGCCGGCGCGCAGAAGCTGGTCCAGCAGGACGACGTCTACGCGATGATCAACGTCAGTGCCTTCTTCTACGGCGCCAGCCCGTTCCTCACCTCCGCGGCCGGCACCGTGCCCGTCTTCGGCGGCGCGTGGGACGGCGCCCAGGAGTGGTCGGCCCCCGACAACAACCTCTTCAACTCGGGCTTCGTCCCCGACTACGAGACGGTCTTCAGCGGCGCCGGGCAGTTCCTCGCCGACCAGGGGGCCACCAAGGTGGCCGGCATCGCCTACGTGAGCCCCAGCTCCCAGGCCGGCCTGGAGAGCGGCTTCGCCTCCATCGAGGCCGCCGGCCTCGAGCGCGGCTACGTCAACAACAGCGTCCAGTTCGGCAGCACCGACGTCGGCCCGCTGGTGCTCGGCATCCTCGAGTCCGGCGACGACGCGGTCTACACGACGATCAACTTCGACACGTCGCTGGCGCTGGTGGCCGGCCTGAAGCAGGCGGGCTGGGAGGGGAAGGCCTTCATCTCCCCCACCGGCTACGGGGCCGACCTGCTGGCCTCCGAGCCCGCCGTCGAGATCGGCCAGGGCGTGATCTTCTCCAACGCCTTCACCCCGGTGGAGAACGAGACCCCCGCGACCCAGGCGCTGAGCGAGGCCCTGCAGGCCGCCGGCAACGAGTCGGGCATCCCGGGCTTCTACGAGAGCCAGGGCTGGTTCGGCGCCGACCTGCTGCTGTACGGGCTGGAGCAGGCCGGCTGCGACGCCAGCCAGGAGGAGCTCATCTCCACCCTGCAGCAGACCGACGACTGGGACGCCAACGGCCTCTACCCGCGGCCCATCCCGCAGAGCACCGTCGACTACGACGAGCAGTGCTCGTTCTACCTGCGCCTCGAGGGTGACGGCTTCGTCCCGCTGAACGACGGCGAGCCCGTCTGCGGCGAGGCGATCAGCTGACAGCCGGACGCCCCGTCCGTCGCGCGCGGCCCGGCCGGACCCCCGTGGTCCTGCCGGGCCGCCCGCACGCCGCACCCCGGACGGCGCGCAGCAGCGCGTCGACGGGCACGGGCCGGGCATGGGCGTTCCTCCGGTGCTGGCGGTTGGTGGCAGTCTCTGCCACACGGCACACCATGCCACATTTTGACGACCATCGACGGATCCGGCTCCGGCCGGGCGGACAGGACGGGGTGAGCAGCGATGGAGGGACTCCGTGAGCGCAAGCGCGCGCACGCCCGGGCGGCCACGGTCGACGCCGCCCTGCAGCTGTTCGCCGAGCACGGCTACGACAGGGTGACCGTCGCCGACATCTGCGCGGCGGCGTCCATCGCGCCGCGCACCTTCTTCCGCTACTTCCCCTCCAAGGGCGACATCCTGGCCGCACCCGTGCAGGACCTCGCCGACTCCCTGGTGGAGACGATCTCCGCCGCGCCCCCGGCGTGGGACGACATGGAGGTCCTCCGGCGCGGGCTGCGCGAGGTCGGCGAGCGCATCGTCGGCCAGCAGGGCCCGATGTCCCTGCTGTTCCGCCTCGTGCGCAACGCCGAGGAGGTGCGCGCCTCGCCCTGGATGTCGCTGGAGGACCACGAGACGCGCCTGGCCGGACTCCTCACCGCCCGCCGGGGCGGCTCGGGCGCGCCGGACTGGCGCACCCGCGTGGACGTGGCCCGGCTGCTGGCGGCGTTCCGGGTGTGGCTGTCCGACTTCGCCGACCAGCGCTCGGCCGATCCGCTCGCCCACCTGGACGAGGTGCTCGCCCACCGCTGAGCGACCGCCGCCGGACCGGACGGGTCACCCGGCGGCGGGGGCCCGGGCGCCGGGCTGCGCGCCGCCGGCGGCGCGTCGCGCGAGGCACCGCTCGACGTGGGCCAGCACGCCGAGGTGGTGGGCCCGCGCGGTCCAGCCCAGGCTGGTGTTGTGGCCGGCACCGGCCTCGATCGCCGTCTCCACCACCGGCGCCGCGGTGAACAGCGCCGACACCTCGGCGAGGGCCCGCGGTCCCCCGGACCACCAGGCCTCGTGCTCGGCGAGCACGTAGCGGGTCGGCACGCGGACCCGCGCCGCCAGGCGGGGCAGCTCCTCCCCCCAGCCGGCGATGTCGGTGCCCTCGCTGGCCGGCCCCTGGACGGCGGGCCGCACGGCACGGCGGCTGCCCGGGGGGTACAGCTCCTCGTGCCCCCAGATCAACCGGCCGAGGTCGCTGCCGCCCAGGCGCCCGTCGCCGGCAGCGGTGGCCTCGTGCACCGCGGGCGCCCAGCGCAGCCCGGTGCCGGAGAAGTCCAGGCCGAGCAGGTCGCGGCCGCGCTCGTCGGCGGCCATCCGGATGCCGGAGATGCAGCCCATCGAGTGCGCCAGGACCAGCACGCCCGCCCCGCGGTCCCGGTCGCCGAGGACCGTGTCCAGCACGGCGAAGAGCAGGTCGGTCCGCTGCTCGGGGGGCATCTCCGCGGCGCCGTCCCCCGGCACGTACCCCGGCCGGTCCGGCGCGACGACGGTGATCCCCAGGGCCGGCGCCAGCCGCAGCAGCGACAGCGACGGCTCGAGCGGGTGGTCGAAGTACTCCTTGCCCGAGGCGCCGCCGTGCAGGGCGAACACCACGGCGCGGGGGCGGTCCGCGTGCGCGACCAGGACCGACACGGGGGTCCCGCGGACCTCGGTCTGCACCAGCTGCGGCGCCGTGGACGCGCTGTCCCCCGCCATGCCCCGCGGTCCTCCCGGCGTCCTCGGTCTGCCCTGAGCCCCGCGCCACGGTAGCGCCGGCCGCCCGGGAACGGCCGCCCGGTGGCGACCGCCCGGCGCCGGAGGCCGGTCAGCGGTAGCGGGCGACGAAGTTCGCCAGTACCCGGCCCGGCTCGGTCACCACCGCGGCCGAGACCCGCGCGACGAGGTCCTCGAGCTCGGTCGGGGGGAAGTAGCCGGCGTGCTGGTACACCCGGGCGCGGGTCACCAGCCCGTCGACGTCCAGCTCGGGGTGGAACTGGGTGGCGTACACGTTGGCGCCGACGCGGAACATCTGCACCGGGCAGGCCGGCGAGCTCGCCAGCAGGACCGCCGACGACGGCAGCACCCGGCAGGCCTCCTTGTGGCCGACCAGTGCGTCGAAGGTGTCCGGCAGACTGGCGAGCAGGGGGTCGGCACGGCCGGCCGGCGTGAGGGTGACCGGTACGCACGAGACCGGCTCGCCGTAGGTGCGGTCCACCACCCCGCCCTGGTGCACGCCCAGGGTGCCGATGCCGTAGCAGGCGCCGAAGAAGGGCTTGTCGGCCGGCACGACCCGGTCCAGCAGGGCGGACAGCTCCGCCTCCACCCGCCGCTGCACCGCCGACTTCTCCGCGTCGCTGGAGGTGAAGGGGCTGCCGCCCACCAGCACGCCGGCGTGGTCGTCGAGGTCCAGGTCCGGCATGGGCGCGGACTCCAGCCGGACCCGCCGCAGCTGTGACTCCTGCAGCCCGGTGACCCGCAGGAAGGCGGCGTACTCGTCGTCGGCGGCGGTGTCCTCGCCCCGGGTGGCCAGGAGGAGGAAGGGCCGGCGCACGGCAGCGATGCTAGGACCGCGATGCTGGGGCGGTGACGACGACCGGCCCCATCTCGCCGCCGCTGCGCCGGGCCCGGGCGGCCGTCGCGGCGTGCTTCCTCACCAACGCCGTCCTGTACGCCGCGCTGGTGCCGCGGCTGCCGGAGGTGAAGGACCGCCTCGACCTGACCAATGCCTCCCTCGGCGCGGCCCTGGCGGCGCTCCCGCTCGGCGCCCTGCTCGCCGCGCTCTCCTCCGCCGCGTTGATCCGGCGCCTGGGCTCGGGCCGGCTGGCGTCGGGGGGGCTGGTCGCGCTCGCCGTCGCGATCTGGGCCGCGGGGGTGGCGCCGTCCTGGGCGCTGCTGGCCGGGGCCCTGCTCGTGGCCGGAGCGCTGGACGCGGTGGTCGACGTCGCGCAGAACGCCCACGGGCTGCGGGTCCAGCGCCACTACGGGCGGTCGATCCTGAACACCTTCCACGGCGTCTGGAGCATCGGCGCGGTCACCGGCGGGCTGCTGGGGTCGGCCGCCGCCGGGCTCGGCGTCCCCCTGGCGGTGCACCTGGGGGTCACCGCGGTCGTCTTCGCCGGCGTGGCCCTGCTCGCCGGGCGCGCCATGCTCCCGGGTCCCGACGAGGCCGACCGGGACCCGGCCGCCGACACCGGGGCCGCCACGGGTCCGCCGCCGCGGCGCGGACTGGTCCTCGGGATGGCCGCGCTCGGCGTCCTGGCCGCGTGCGGCGCGTTCGTCGAGGACGCCGGCTCCTCCTGGAGCGCGCTGTACCTGCGCACCGAGCTCGACGCCGGCGCGGCGACCGCCGGGCTCGGCTTCGTCGCGCTCTCGGTGGCCATGACCGTGGGCCGGCTGACCGGCGACCGGGTGGTCGACCGGTTCGGGCAGCGGCGGGTGGCCCGCGGTGGCGGCGCGCTGATCGCAGCGGGGATGGGGCTGGCCCTGGCGGTGCCGTCGGTCGCCACCACCCTGGTCGGCTTCGCCCTGGCCGGGCTCGGCGTCGCCACGCTCGTGCCCGCCGTCTACGCCGCCGCCGACGCGCTGCCCGGCCTGCGTCCGGGCACGGGGCTGACCCTGGTCAACTGGCTGCTGCGGATCGGCTTCCTCGCCAGCCCGCCGCTGGTCGGCGTGCTGGCCGACGCGGTGAGCCTGCGGGCGGCGCTGCTGACGGTGGTGGCCGCCGGGCTGGTCACCCTGGTGCTCGGCCGGGTCCTCCGGCGGTCGGTCGCGGCCGGCTGACGAGCGGCGTCGCGCTGCGCCGGGGAGCCGGCCCGCTCGCGTACCCTCCCTCCCGGTCCCTGCCGCAGCGGCCTGCGGACGAGGGGAGAGCAGGGTGAGCGCTTCGGCCGCGGACGGCCCCGTCCCCGCCTCGCTGGCGCCCCTCGTCGCCTCCCTGTCCGAGGCGCTCGCCGCGCACGGCGGCCCCCTCACGTGGCACCTCCGCCACCCGGTCACCGGCGCCCCGCTGACGGTCACCGCCGAGGCCACCGCCGACGGGCCGGCCGTGCGGCTGGACGCCGAGGGGACCACGGCCGACGGGCACCCCCTGGTCCCGGCCGGCCCGCTCGACGCGCTCTCCGGCAGCCTGGACGTCGCCGAGGCCGCCGGGCAGCTGGCCCGGCTCGTCGTCCCCGGGCTGGCCGACTGGGCGACGGTGACCGTCCTCGGGGAGGACGGCGCCCCGGCCCGGTCCGCGGTCGCGCACCGCTCCCCCCTACTCCTGCCCGACGTCGAGACCTACATCTCCCAGCGGGTCACCGCGCCGCGCGACCAGGCCTCGGTGACCGCGGCCCTGCGGTCGGGCGAGCCGGTGCAGATCCTCGCGATCGGCTCCGACCTCGGCCCCGAGGCCCAGCCCGACCCGGAGGTGCGGGCCGCCTGGCGCCGCCTGGACCCGACGTCGTCGCTGTTCGTGCCGCTCCAGGCGCGTGGCTCGGCCTTCGGGGTGCTGTCGCTGGTCAACAGCGGCGACCGCCCCGCGCACGGCGAGGCCGAGATCACCGCCGCCGTGGCCCTGGCCCGCCGCGCGGCGCTGGCCCTGGACAACGCCCGCCTGTACGAGCGGCAGCTCCAGGTGGCCGAGACCCTGCAGCACAGCCTGC
This sequence comes from Blastococcus sp. CPCC 205250, assembly GCF_019799925.1. Lineage (GTDB taxonomy): Bacteria > Actinomycetota > Actinomycetes > Mycobacteriales > Geodermatophilaceae > Trujillonella. The sequence goes on from NZ_JABGCG010000003.1 coordinate 536,722, forward strand.
TCACCCCGCCGCCGCAGCCCGCCGGCCTCGACATCGCCGTCCGCTACCGGCCGGCGAGCTCGCACGCCCTGGTGGGCGGTGACTGGTACGACGCCTTCGAGCAGCCCGACGGCGCCACGCTCCTGGTCATCGGCGACGTCGTGGGGCACAACGTCGAGGCCGCCTCCGCGATGGCCCAGCTGCGCAGCGCGGTCCGGACGCTGGCCTACGACCGCCCGGACAGCCCCGCCGGCACGCTCGAGCGGGTCGACCGGGTGCTGGCCGGCCTGCACGTGGGCACCCTCGCCACCGCCCTGGTCGCCCGGCTCGAGGCGCCGGGCGGCGACGGCAGCCGGGTGCTGCGCTGGTCCTCGGCCGGGCACCTGCCGCCGCTGCTGCTCCACCCGGACGGGCGCAGCCGGCTGCTCGAGACACCGGCCGAGCGGCTGCTGGGCATCGAGGAACCCACGCAGCGCACCGACCACGAGGCGGTCATCGCCCCGGGCGACACTGTCCTGCTGTGCACCGACGGGCTGGCCGAGGCCGGCCGCGTGGGCATCGACGAGGGGCTCGCCCGGATCGCCGCCGCGCTCGCCGACCTGGGGGCCCTACCCCCGGGCGCGCTGTGCGACCGGCTGCTCTCCCGGCTGGTCCCCGACCGCGCCGAGGACGACGTGGCGGTCCTGGCCGTGCGCTGCCTGCCGGTCGGCGTCGGCCCCTGAGGGTGCGGCGCGCGACGGTGCCGGACGGCGCGGTGCGTGCGCCGGTCAGCCCGGTCGCCCGGTCGCCCGCTCAGCCCGGTCGGCCCAGTCGGCCCGGTCAGCCCGCGATGCGGGTGCACTCCGGGCAGCGCGCACCCTCGCCGACGCGGTGCCAGGCCAGGTCGGCCACGGCGCTGACCAGCTCTCCGCACTCGGCCGCGGCGAGGCCGTCGACCACCGGCCGGGACACCGCGTGCGCCCGGCCGACCACCCGGTCGGCGCCCGCGGCGCCGGGCCCCGGTCGTCCCGGGACGGCGGCGGGCGTGCCCGCCACGTACAGATCGGCTCCCATGCGCGCACGATGCACGCCCGGGGGAACGGGCGGGTGTCGCCGGGGTGACGTCGCGGTGGCGCCGGGGCGGCCGTCCGGCGCCCGGCCGGGCACCCGCCGGCGGACACGGCAGGGACACACCGGCGGACACGCCGGGGACCCGCCGGCGGACACGGACGGACGACCCTTCCCGCGCCCCGCCCGGCGGAGGACGCTGGAGTCGCACGGGGGCGAGCCCGACCCCGGAGGTGCGGCGTGACCCTGACCCCGACGAGTGCCCCGGCGGGTGCGCCCGCGCCCGCGGCCTCTCCCGCGGCCTCCCCCGCGCCGTCCGCCGTGGTGGTCGGCAGCGACGGCAGCGCGTGCGCGCTGGAGGCGGTGGGCTGGGCGACCGCGGAGGCCGCCCGCCGCGGGGCGACGCTGCGGATCGTCCGCGCCGCGCCCCACCTGCGCGCCGCGACCCCGGCGGGCGCCCCCGACGTCCGCGCCGCCCGGCGGCTGACGGCGACGGCCTACACCCGCGCCCGGCACACCGACCCGTCGGTCGTGACCACCACCGAGGTGGTGCCGGACGCGCCGGTGACCGCGCTGCTGCGCGCCGCGGAGGACGCGCAGTTGCTCGTGCTCGGCATCTCGACGACCGGCGCGGTCGACGAGCTGGTCCTGGCCCCGGTCGCCCAGCGGGTGGTCGCGGGCAGCCCCTGTCCGGTGGTCGTCGTGCCGCGGCGCGGGCCGGGGGTGGACCCCGACCGGCCCCTCGTGGCGGTGCTCGGGCTGGGCGCACCGGAGGACGACGAGCCGGTGGCGACCGCGGCGGCCGGGGCGGCGGCGCGCTGGGGCCGGCCGCTCACCGTCCTGCACGCCGGCGGCGAGCGTCCCGGCTGGACCGCCGACCCCGACGGGTGGTCGACCCGGTACCCGCACGTCGACGCCTCCCACGCGCCGCTGTCCGGGGTCAGCGGGCGCAGGGTGCTCGCCGCCGCCGGTCCCACCCCGCTGCTGCTGCTCACGGCCGGCCACGGCGGGCTCCTGCACCGCCCGCTCGACGGCCTGCACCGCTGGCTGCTGCGGCACGGCACCTCCCCCGTGGAGCTCGTCCCGCCGGCCCGGGAGCCCGCGCGGCGGCCGGCCGCGGAGCCGCCGGACCGACCCCTCGCCGACGGCCCGTAACCTCGGCGGGGTGAGCAGCGCAACCGCGACCGAGGCCCCGGAGCTCGCCGCGGCGCTGCGCCGTGCCGGCCTGGCCGACGTCGACGACTCGGGCCTGGCCCGTGCCCTCTACTCCTCCGACGGGTCGCTGTACCGGGTGCTCCCGCGCGCCGTGGTCCGCCCCCGCCACCCCGACGAGCTGGTCGCCGTCCTCGAGGTCTGCCGCGAGCTCGGCGTCCCGCTGACCGCGCGCGGCGCCGGCACCTCGATCGCCGGGAACGCGGTGGGGCCGGGCGTCGTCGTGGACACCAGCCGGTACCTGAACCGGGTGCGCTCGATCGACGCCGAGGCGCGCACGGCGACGGTCGACCCGGGCGTCGTGCAGGCCGCGCTGCAGGCGGCGGCCCGGCCGCACGGGCTGCGCTTCGGGCCGGACCCCAGCACGCACAACCGCTGCACCGTCGGCGGGATGATCGGCAACAACGCCTGCGGCTCGCGGGCGCTGGGCTACGGCCGCACGTCGGACAACGTCGTCGGCCTGGACGTCGTCACGGGCGGGGGCGAGCGGCTCGCCCTCGGCACCGCGGGCAGCGCCGTCCCCACGTCACCGACGCTGGACCGGCTGCGGGCCCTCGTCGCCGGTGACCTGGCGGCGATCCGCACCGAGCTGGGCCGCTTCGGCCGGCAGGTGTCGGGCTACTCGCTGGAGCACCTGCTGCCCGAGCGCGGCTTCGACGTCTCGCGGGCGCTGGTGGGCAGCGAGGGCACGCTCGCCCTCGTGCTCGGCGCGACGGTCCGCCTGGTCACCGACGCCCCGTTCCGCGGGCTGGTCGTGCTCGGCTACCCCTCCATGGCAGAGGCGGCCGACGCCACCCCCGGGCTGCTCCCGCACGAGCCGACGGCGGTCGAGGGCCTCGACGAGCGGATCGTGCAGCGGCTGCGCGACGTCCCCGCGGCGACGGTGCCGGAGCTGCCGCGCGGCAACGGCTGGCTCATCGTCGAGCTGACCGGCGACTCGGTGGCCGAGGTCCAGGCCAAGGCGAGGGGCGTCCTCGCCGACGCCGGCGCCGTGGACTCCCTCGTGGTCACCGACGTCGCCGAGGCCGCCGCCATCTGGCGCATCCGCGAGGACGGCGCGGGCCTGGCCGCGCGCACGTCCGACGGGCGCCCGGCGCACGCCGGGTGGGAGGACGCCGCCGTGCCGGTCGAGGCGCTGGGCACCTACCTGCGGGAGTTCGACGCGCTGCTGGAGGAACACTCGCTGCAGGGCGTGCCCTACGGCCACTTCGGCGACGGCTGCGTGCACGTGCGGATCGACTTCCCCTTCGGCCGCGAGCCCGACCGCGGCCGCGAGGCCTACCGGTCGTTCGTCACCGACGCCGCGGCGCTCGTGGCCCGGCACGGCGGGTCGATCTCCGGCGAGCACGGCGACGGCCGCGCCCGGGGCGAGCTGCTGGCCAGCATGTACTCCGGCCGGGTGCTCTCGCTGTTCGAGCGGGTCAAGGCGGCGTTCGACCCCGACGACGTCCTCAACCCCGGGGTGCTGGTGCGCCCGGCGCCGGTGGACGCCGACGTGCGGGTCGCCGCGGCGCCGCGCCTGACCACCGGCCTGGCGCTGGCGTACCCGCACGACGGCGGCGACTTCTCCAACGCCGTGCACCGCTGCACCGGCGTCGGCAAGTGCCGGGCCGACCTGTCGGCGTCCGGCGCGGTGATGTGCCCGTCGTTCGTCGCCACGCGGGAGGAGAAGGACAGCACCCGCGGCCGGGCCCGGGTGCTGCAGGAGATGATCGCCCCCGGCGGCCCGGTCACCGGCTGGCGCTCGCCGGAGGTGCACGAGGCCCTCGACCTGTGCCTGTCCTGCAAGGGCTGCTCGCGCGACTGCCCCACCGGCGTGGACATGGCCGCCTACAAGTCCGAGGTCCTGCACCAGAGCTACCGCCGGCGGCTGCGCCCGCGGTCGCACTACGTGCTGGGCCGGCTGCCGTTCTGGTCGGACCTGGCCGCGCGCACCCCGCGCCTGGCCAACGCCGTCATGACCTCCCGGCTCGGCGGCCGGCTGGCGAAGTGGACCGCCGGGGTCGACCAGCGGCGCTCGCTGCCGGCGTTCTCGCCGCGCACCTTCCGCGCCGACTGGGCGGCCCGCCCGGCCGCCCGGCACGACGGACCGCCGGTCGCGCTGTGGGTGGACTCGTTCACCGACCACTTCGCGCCGTCGGTCGCGCACGCCGCCGTCGCCGTCCTGGAGGACGCCGGTTACCGGGTGCAGGTGCCCGGCGCGGACACCTGTTGCGGGCTGACCTGGATCACCACCGGCCAACTGGACGCCGCCCGCCGGGTCGTCGGCTCGACCGTCGCCGCTCTGGCGCCGCTGGCGACCGCCGGGGTGCCGATCGTCGGCGTGGAGCCCTCGTGCACCGCGGTGCTGCGCGGCGAGGCGAAGGACCTGGTGCCCGGCGCGGAGGCCGAGGCGGTCGCGGAAGCCACCCGGACGCTGGCCGAGCTGCTGCGCGACACCCCCGGCTGGACGCCCCCGGACCTCACGGGGCTGCCCGTGGTGGCCCAGCCGCACTGCCACCACCACGCGACCATGGGGTGGACGACGGACGAGACGCTGCTGCGCGACGCCGGCGCGCAGGTGCAGCGTCTCGGCGGGTGCTGCGGCCTGGCCGGCAACTGGGGCGTGGAGAAGGGCCACCACGACGTCTCGGTCGCCATCGCCGAGCACCAGCTGCTCCCCGCGGTGGCGGCGCTGCCCGAGGACGGCGTGGTGCTGGCCGACGGCTTCTCCTGCCGCACGCAGCTCGACGACCTCGCCGGCCGCCGGGGGCTGCACCTGGCCGAGCTGCTGGCGCAGCGCCTGCCGGACCCGGCGCGACCGGGAGCTGTCGTCCCCCGTCCGTAGCCTGCCCGGCATGACCACTGGACCGGCGATCACCCTCGGCGCCGTGAACGTCGAGGCCGAGGACCCCCGTGCGCTGGCGGGCTTCTGGGCACGGTTGCTCGGTGGCGCCGTGCAGGGCGGGGCCGACGACCACGCCTTCCTCGCCCCGCGGGAGCCGGGCGGCCTGGCGATGTTCTTCCAGCTGCGCACCGAGCAGCGTCCCGAGCGCCAGGGCCAGCACCTGGACCTGACGGTGCCGTGGGGCTCCCGCCGCGCGGAGGTCGACCGGGCGGTCGGGCTCGGGGCGACGCACCGGTGGGACGTCCTCGACGAGGTGCCCTGGGTGCAGTGGTCGACCCTGGCCGACCCGGAGGGCAACCTGTTCTGCATCGCGGAGCACCCGCCGGCGGACTGAGCCGCTGGAGCACGAGGACGGCGGGGTCCCTCGACGGCGGCGCGGCGCCGGCCGGGGTGTCGTCCTCGGGCTCGTCCTCGTCGGGCTCGACGACGGTGACCGGCGGCAGCCGCACGGTGACCACGGTCCGGCCCGGGCGGCTGTCCACGTCCACGGCGCCGCTGTGGGCGGTGACCACCGCCTGCACGATGGCCAGGCCCCGCCCGGTGCTGCCGCTGGCCCGCGACCGGGACGCGTCGCCGCGGACGAAGCGCTCGAACACCCCGGGGCGCAGCTCCGCGGGGATGCCGGGGCCGTCGTCGACCACCTGCAGCACGGCGGCGCCGTCCTCGGCGCGCAACCGGGTCGTGGCCGTCGTCCCCGCCGGCGTGCGGGTGCGCACGTTGGCCAGCAGGTTGGTGAGGACCTGGTGCAGCCGGGCGCCGTCGCCGGCGACGAGGACCGCGGCCGACGGCAGGTCGACCCGCCACGCGTACCCGGGCCCGGCGGCGTGGGCGTCGCTGACCGCGTCGAGCACGGTCGCGGTGAGGTCGACGGTGCCCGGCACGATCTCCCGGCCGGCGTCCAGGCGGGCGAGCAGCAGCAGGTCGTCGACGAGGCCGGACATCCGCACCGCCTCGGCCTCCACCCGGCGCAGGGAGCGGTCGGCGTCCTCGGGCAGCTCGGTCGTGCGGCGCAGCAGCTCGCCGTAGCCGCGGATGGACGTGACGGGCGTGCGCAGCTCGTGGCTGGCGTCGGCGACGAACCGCCGCAGCCGGGTCTCCGAGATCTGGCGGGCCGCCATCGCGCCCTCGACCGAGTCCAGCAGCCGGTTGAGCGCCGCACCGACCCGACCGACCTCGGTGCGGGGGTCGGTGTCGCCGGCGGGCACGCGATCGGCCAGCCGCACCGCACCGGAGGCCAGCGGCAGCTCGGCCACCCTCCCGGCGGTGGCGGCGACCCGGTGCAGGGGCCGCAGCGTCCGGCCGATCACCAGGTACGCCGCCGCGCCGGCGGCGACCAGCCCGAGCAGCCCGGCGAGGACCTCGACGGCGACCAGCCGCAGCAGCGCGGTCCGCACCGGCCCGAGCGGCAGGCCGGTCACCAGCACGGTGCCGTCGCCGGTCGTGCTGGCGACGACGCGGTAGTGGCCGAGGGCGCCCAGGTCGACGGTGTGCGGGTCGCCGTCGGCCGGGACGCCGGCGAGGACGGCGGCCTGACGAGCGGTCAGCGCCCGGTCGTCGCCGTCGGCACCGATGACCGCCGCCGCGTCCACCACGCCGTCGGTGATGCTGGCACCGAGCGTGCCGTCGCCCTGGCCGGGCGCGAGCAGGAAGCCGGGCCCGCCGTCGCCGGCGGCGTCGTCCCAGGGCACCTGGTCCGCGTGCGTGGAGCGCTCGTCGGCCGCGGCGAGCCGCGCGTCGACCTCGCCGACCAGCTCGCTGCGCAGCGCGGTGGTGGCCGCGACGCCCACGACCGCCAGCACGACGGCCAGCGGGACCAGGAAGGCGCACAGCAGCCGGGTCCGCAGGGAGAGCCGGCGGGCGGACGGGCGTCGCATGTCCCCACGGTCGGCCCCTCCCCTGCGCGCACCCTGCACGTCCCCGGGGAGCTGCGTGGACGGCCCGCCGCCGATCCTGGGAGTCGCCTGTGCGTCGCGACGTCCGGACGGCGGACCGGCGCGCCCCGGGTCAGACTCCCCGGGAACGGAGCAGGGGGACGCCATGGACGTGCAGCAGGCGGTCGCGGGCGCGGTCCCGGTGGGACTGACGCAGGCCGAGGCCGCCGCGCGGCGCCGGCGGGGCGAGGGGAACACCGCCACGCGGGGGTCCTCGCGCAGCTACGCGGTGATCCTGCGGACCAACGTCTTCTCCTTCTTCAACGTCATCCTGTTCGTCATCGGCGCCGCGCTGCTGGCCCTGGGCCGGTACAGCGACGCCTTCACCAGCGTGGGCCTGGGCCTGGTGAACGCGGCGATCAGCGCCGTGCAGGAGATCCGCGCCAAGCGCAAGCTCGACCGGCTGCAGCTGCTCAGCCGCGGGCGCGTCACGGTCGTGCGCGACGGCGAGGACGTCGAGGTGGTGCCCGACGAGGTGGTCCGCGGGGACGTCCTGCACCTGCGGCCCGGCGACCAGGTCGTCGTCGACGGCCCGGTGCTCGACGGGGGGCGCGTCGAGGTGGACGAGTCGCTGCTCACCGGGGAGTCGGAGGCCCTGCTCAAGGCCGCCGGGGACGACCTGCTCTCGGGGAGCTTCTGCGTCGGCGGGGAGGGGCACCAGCTCGCCCGTGACGTGGGGTCGGCCAGCTACGCCAGCCGGCTCACCACCGACGTCCGCCAGGTGAGCACCGACGCCACCCCGCTGCAGCGGCGGATCGCGTTCGTCGTCCGGCTGGTCATGCTCCTGGTGGCCCTGATGAGCGTGACGATCCTGGCCCAGGCCGCCCTCGAGGGGTTCTCGCTGGTCCGGGTCGTGCAGACCACCGCGGTGCTCTCCGGGCTGGTGCCGTACGGGTTGTTCTTCCTCGTCGCCGTCGCCTACACGGTCGGCGCCGCGCGCAGCGCCGCCACCGGCGCGCTGGTGCAGCAGGTCAACGCCGTCGAGTCGGTGAGCAACGTCGACGTGGTCTGCACCGACAAGACGGGGACGCTCACCACCGGCCGGCTCGAGCTGGCCGAGGTCGTGCCGGTGGGGACGCTGCCGGGGACGGACGTCGGGCGGCTCGTGGGCTCGATGGCGCGCAGCACGGCGGCGGCGAACCTGACCACGACGGCGCTGGCCGGGGCGCTGCCCGGGGAGACGTGGGCCCTGCGCGACGAGGTCCCGTTCTCCTCCTCGCTGCGGTGGAGCGCGCTGCACACCGACGACGGCGTCTACGTGCTGGGCGCACCGGACCGGCTGGCGCCGCAGCTGTCGGGGCCGCCCCTCACCGAGGCGGTCACCGCCCGGGCGTCGCAGGGGCTGCGGGTGCTCGTGGCCGCCCGGGCGACCGATCCCGCCGCCGGGCTGCGCGACGCCACCGGCCGGCCGCGGCTGCCCGCGCTGGAGCCGCTGGGCCTGGTCGTCCTCGCCGACGAGCTGCGGCCCGGCGTGCCCGAGGCGATCGCGCGGTTCGCCACCGACGGCGTCGACCTCAAGGTGGTGTCCGGCGACGACCCCCGCACCGTGGCCGCGCTGGCCCGGCAGGCCGGGCTGGCCGCCGGGGAGCCGGTGAGCGGGGCGGAGCTCGACGCCCTCTCCGACGCCGAGCTGGACGACCTCGTGGCGCGGACGGCGGTGTTCGGCCGGACCGCCCCCGAGCAGAAGGAGCGCCTGGTCGCCTCGCTGCGCCGGCGCGGGCGCTACGTCGCGATGATCGGCGACGGCGTCAACGACGCCCGGGCGCTCAAGCGGGCGCAGGTCGGGGTGGCCATGCGCAGCGGCAGCGCCGTCACCCGCGACGTCGCCGACATCGTGCTGACGGAGGACTCGCTCGCCGCGCTGCTGCCGGCGCAGCACGAGGGGCGCCGGATCATCTCCGGCATCCAGACGTCGATGCAGGTGTTCCTCGCCCGCGTCGGCACGCAGGGACTGGTGATCCTCGCCGTCACGATGCTGGGGCTTGGCTTCCCGTACTCCCCCGCCAACGTCGGGCTGACCCTGCTGACCGTCGGGCTGCCGACGCTGTTCCTCACCGCGTGGGCGCGCCCGGCGCGACCGGATCCGCACCTGCTGACGAACCTGTGGCGGTTCGTCGTGCCGGCGACGGTCGTGACCGCGGCGGCCGGCGTGGGCGTCTACGCGTACCACTACACGACGCTGCTCGACGGTTTCACCGACGACGAGGTGCCCGCCTTCGTCGTCGACGCGTTCGAGCGCTTCACCGGCCTGTCCTCCGGCGACGTCGGGTTCACCGAGGCCGCGGCGACCATCGGCGCGCAGACGGCGCTGTCGACGTTCGTGTCCTACGCCGCGTTCCTGCTCATCCTGTTCCTGCGGCCGCCGTCGCGGGTCTTCGCGTCGTGGACCCGTCCCGACGGCGACCGCCGGCCGGCGCTGCTCGTGGTGGGTCTGGTGGTGGCCTTCTCGGCCGGGCTGTTCGTGCCGGCGTTCACCGAGTGCTTCGGGCTCACCGACGCCGCGCGGCCGGTGTTCCAGACCGTGCTGCCCGCGCTGCTCCTGTGGTTCGCCGTGCTGAGCGCGGCGTACCGGTTCCGGGTGCTCGAGCGGCTGCTGGGGCTGCCGGCCGTCCAGCGCACGGGCGGTCCCGCACGCTGACCGGCAGCCCGGCGCCGGCAGCCGCGGACCCGGCTCAGCCGCGGACGGCGCGGGCCAGCCTCCGGACGCCCAGCCACGTGACCGTCGCGGCGGCCACCCACGGCCCGGCGACGAGTACCGGGTCCAGCGGCTGGTGCACGGTGTCGGTGCGCCGCACCCCGTACCGCGAGCGGATCGGGTGGGCGCCCGCCTCGGCCAGCACTCCGGTCTGGGTGATCGGGTTGTCCGGGCGCAGCGTGGCGAAGGAGCGCAGGTGGGCACCCCAGGCCTCCACCCGGTCGCCGAGCACGAGCAGCAGCCAGTGCCCGACCCGGGCCTCGCTGTACCGGGTGTAGGCGTACCGGCGGATGGCGCCGGACAGGCCGTGCAGGGGCTGCGCCGTGCCGAAGACCGGCGTGACGGCGGCGTGCTCGATGGAGCGCTCGCGCGGCTGCTTCTCCGGCTGCTGGTCCGGGGTCTCCCCCCAGTGCGCGCCGGAGAGGTCCTCCTGCCACTGCAGCTTGGGCACCGACGGGCGGTCGGCCGGGTCGAGGTCGACGCCCCAGTAGGGGATGCGGGCGCGCAGCTGCTCGGTGGTCTCCGGCAGCGGGGGCTTGTGCGGGGTGTAGGCCATGGTCGCGCTCCCGTCGCTCAGGCGGCGCCCGGCACGACGAGGGGCTTGATGCACCCGTCGAGCTTGGCGGAGAAGACGTGGTACCCCTCGACGACGTGCTCGAGCGGGAACCGGTGGGTGACGAGCTCGGACGGGGTGAGGTGGCCGTTGCGCACGTGCTCGAACAGCCGCGGCCACTGCCGCTTCACCGGCGTCTGGTTCATCCGCAGGGTCAGCCCCTTGTTGAGGGCGTCGCCGAACTTGACCATGTTGGGGATCGGGCCGTAGGCGCCCACGACCGAGACCGTGCCGCCCTTGCGCACCGAGTCGATGGCCCAGTTGAGCGCGATCGGCGAGCCGCCCTGCAGCTTGAACTTCACGCCGGTGAGGTGCTGGAGCAGGCTGCCGTCGGCCTCCGCACCGACCGCGTCGATGGCGACGTCGGCACCGAGGTGGCCGGTGGTCTTCTTCATCTCGACGACGATGTCGTCGTACTCGACGAAGTTGAACGTCTCGGCCGACGCCCAGGTGCGGGCCATCTGCAGCCGGTACTCGAGGTGGTCGACGACGATGACCCGGCCGGCGCCCATGAGCCACGCGGACCGGGCGGCGACCAGGCCGACGATGCCGGCCCCGAACACGACGACGACGTCGCCCTCGACGATCTCCCCCAGCTGGGCGCCGAAGTAGCCGGTGGGGACGGCGTCGGTGAGCAGGACGGCGTCCTCGTCGCTCATCCAGTCGGGGATGCGCACCGGCCCGACGTCGGCGAAGGGCACCCGGACGTACTCGGCCTGTCCGCCGTCGTAGCCGCCGGTGGTGTGCGAGTAGCCGTAGATGCCGCCCACCGCCGTGGCGTTGGGGTTGACGTTGTGGCAGTTGGAGTAGAGGCCGCGGGCGCAGAACCAGCACGTGCCACAGAAGATGTTGAACGGCACCATCACCCGGTCGCCGACCTGCAGGTTCTGCACCGACGGGCCGACCTGGTCCACGACGCCGATGAACTCGTGGCCGAAGGTGTGCCCGATCCGGGTGTCCGGCATCAGCCCGTGGTAGAGGTGCAGGTCCGATCCGCAGATGGCGGCCAGCGTGACGCGGACGATCACGTCGTTGGGGTGCTCGATCGCCGGGATGTCCTTCTCCTCGACGCGGAGCTTGTAGGGACCCCGGTACACCGTCGCTCGCATGGGTCGGGCGACCTCCTCCTGACCGCGGGCGCTCCCGTGGTCGTGGCGCGGACGCCGGGGACGGCTTCCCGGCTGCCCTGACCCTCCGCCGACCGGGCACCCGCTGCCACTCGAGGGCGTCAGCCTCCGAGGACCTCGCGCAGGGAGGGCCGGTCGGCGTCGGCTCGGCCGACGTGCCGGACCTCCTCGCCGGCCGCGTGCAGCAGGCCCGGCCAGCGGGCGGTGTGCCGGTCCATGGCCCGGGTGGAGAGCGTCCGGCCACGGGCGGTCTGCCCGGCGCGGGCCTGCTCGGGCGGGACGTCGAGGAGCACGACACGGACGCCGCGGCCGACCTGGCGGGCTGCGGCGAGGACGGCGGAGCGCCAGCGGGTGCTGGTCCACGGATCGGTGAGGACGACGACCGGTGCGCTCCCCCCGACGACCCGCAGCACCCGCCACCGGTGCACGACGTGCACCGCCGGGCGCAGCAGGCGGTAGGGCAGGTGTGCGCCGGCGGCCGGCACCCGTGCGGCGACGTCCTCGGAGTCCAGGCCCACCACGTCGGGTCCGGCGTCGGCGAGCCAGCGGCGCAGCACGGTCGTCTTGCCGCTGCCGGGCAGGCCGCCCACGACCACGAGGACTCCCCCCGTCCGCGGCGCGCGGGCCGGCAGAAGCCCGACCGCGCCGGGTGTCGATCCGATCGTCATGCCGGCTCCTCTCGTCCGTGCGCTCGACGGTCCACGGCCCGCGTGTGGGCCGGCCGGGAGCCACCTGGACGTGAGCTGTGGAGCGGTGCGGCCGGGGGCGCCGGCTGCCCGGGCACCCACCGGTCGCCGCCGGCGTGGCTGTGCGGGCGGCTGGACCGAGTGGGTGGGTCCGTCAGGCAGGGACGAGCGGGTCGTCCCGGCGGAGGAGGTGCCCGCGGTCGAGGAGGATCTCGGTGCCGTCGGGGCGGTGGGTGTGCCATCGG
>NZ_JABGCG010000355.1 GCF_019799925.1 Blastococcus sp. CPCC 205250
TTTGCTCACCATGATAATGAGGTTTATGCAATCCAAGATGTTCATGCACACGGTTTTTTTTTTATGTATCAAGATAGAAAGCTAGAATTTCTAGGTCAAGCCAACATGAATTTTGGCTTAGACAAAGTTTGATTGGTTTTGACCAAGTTGGGTTGGAATTGGTCAAATTTTGTCAATGTTTTCCTAGCATCTAATGCATGATGATTTTTCTTTTATGCATGAGATTTGGTAAATTGTTTGGGAGCATGATGATGCACACCTGAAAATCTTTTGCAAGTCTTGGGATTTGACGCTCGCAGCAATGTTGAGCTCTTTCCTAGTCTCGCGGGATTTTGAGGAGCTTTGCAAGTTCTGGAATTTGATGCTCGCAGCAATGTTGAGCTCTTTTCCGATCTTGCGGGGATTTGAGACGACTAGCTTGATCTCGCAGTGATGTTTGAGTTCAAGCTTTCTTTGAGAATCCTTCATTGATTATGAGCTCGCAGTGATGTTGAGCTCATCTTCAGGCTTCTGATCT
>NZ_JABGCG010000356.1 GCF_019799925.1 Blastococcus sp. CPCC 205250
TATATACATTAGTGGACATTAGTGGGTGATATATATATATTTATATATATATATATATATATAAGATATAATATATATATATAGTATAATATTTATGAATGGAGAAGAATGGAGGCAAGAGCAGATCCAGCTTCAGCAAAATTTCCAGTTGATTCAGCCAGCAATTTGTGAAAGAACATAGATTTCAGAGAATATTTCACCAGGCATGCAATAATCCGTAAAAGAATATAAAGATGCATTCCCGGCCTAAGTTTCAAAGCAATCTGAATTCCAACGAATATTCTTTGGTATGAAGAGATTTGGCCAATTTTTTTCATCCAAAGACTGAAAAAGTGTGCAATTTCTTTGAAGTCTCAAGAGTTCAAGAAGATTTGAAGCTTCCAAGTTTCAAATTACTGATTTCGAAGTTCAAGATTTAAGCTGTGGAAATTCTTGTAATATTTATTTACCGATGTGAAATTAAAAAAAAAAAAAAAAAAAAAATATTTTTTTGGTTGGTGTAAAAATCAATCATATA
>NZ_JABGCG010000357.1 GCF_019799925.1 Blastococcus sp. CPCC 205250
GATCTATTTATCTCCGGCCCATAGCATAGGTTTGGTTTTTTACTTTACTTCATTCAAATGATGGGTTCGTTAGATTCGCTGTGATATAAAAAGTATTTTTTGATTGAAAAAAAAAATGGATAACATAAGGGGTGGTTTATATATAAATTTTTACATTTATCTATATTTTTATCTGAATCTGAGAATTTCTTGTATTTTCATCTGATCTGTTCATTTTTATACTTTTATGTTGAGTTCAGAATCGATTAGAAATTTTTTTTGTCTTGTTAGTTCAATGTTTTGATTGCGTCGTGCAATCCAATCTCTTTATTTATTTTGATTGCGACTGTATCTACACACCCTAATTCTTTTTTTTTTCGGGTTGCTAACTCAACGGTAGAGTACTCGGCTTTTAAGTGCGACTAGGATCTTTTACACGTTTTGATGAAGCAAGGGATTCGTCCATACTATCGGTAGAGTTTGTAAGACCACGACTGCTCCTAAAAGGGAATGAATGGAAAAAATAGCATGTCGTAT
>NZ_JABGCG010000358.1 GCF_019799925.1 Blastococcus sp. CPCC 205250
GATTGGAATCATATATCATTAATATTCTTTTTCTCTCTTTCTCTCCCCCTTCCAGTTATCCACATCCTTCTATATTTCGCTTCACAACTCATAATCAGATTGGTTTTTCTTTTGTTTATGCAAAAAAAGATTTTAGTTGCTACAATGATATGAGCAATATATCATATCTTGACTGGTGCTTTGGATCCAGATAATACGAAGCGATGAGTTGGTTATTAGTTCTATAGTTATTAGTTCATACTATAGGTCGGTCCACTTTTTTTTTGAATCCTAACCCTAAAAAAAGAACTAACGAGTCACACACTAAGCATAGCAATTCTATCAAATGGTCAATCTAATTTTTATTCAACCCTATAGAATTGCTCATTTTTCTTTTGATTGAACAGAAAAAGAATGAAAGGGTTTGTCATTTTTTGTTCTATCACTGGATAGAACGGAAAGGCAAGTAAAGGCTTCTTATTCCTCGTCTATAAATATCCAAATTTTGATGCCTAATACCCCATAGATAGTTCGAAC
>NZ_JABGCG010000359.1 GCF_019799925.1 Blastococcus sp. CPCC 205250
GGCCCCTATGTTACGCGGCCGTAATATTTTGTTACGTTCCACCGCTGTTACGCCAGAAATAAAAGGTTCCACACGAGCTCCCGTTCTGCGGCGTGGTGGCAGGACCGCTAGGGGATTGGCTCCGGGTGTAGATAGGGTAAAATCTGCAGGGGTCATGCAAATACATAGGCCCCTTCCCTTCTCTTTTGGATGAATGGGGTGGTTTAGAAGGCGCTTTCCGATCTACGGTCCCTCGGAGCGAAGGGTTAGGCAGGTAGTACGGGCCCTCTGACTTCCAGCTATGTGCTGTGCGGCTCCCGCGAAGCGAATGAAGGGAAGCTCTTCGAGCTTACGGGTGAGCTTACGCTTACTCTCAGCCTCTTTGATTGGTAGGCGGGCGGGCTAAGCCCCCTACTTAAGATTCCATTCATAAGAGTCATTTTATGTTGTCGTGACGGTTAGGCCGACTACTATACTATAGGCTACTTCTAGCTTCTATAGTGGCCCTTCCACTTTGGTGTAGTTGTAGTTTGTAT
>NZ_JABGCG010000360.1 GCF_019799925.1 Blastococcus sp. CPCC 205250
AACAGCACCGGCGATCCCCAAGAAGACGTACTTTCTCGTATGAAGCCCAGCCTTAGTAATTCCTTCAATTGCTTGTCTAATTCCACCAATTCCATCTTGGCCATTCGGTAAGGAGAAATCGAAATAGGATTCGTTCCAGGAATTAACTCAATTGTAAAATCAATCTCCCTCTTCGGTGGTAGCCCTGGAATTTCTTGAAACACGTCTTTATATTCTCGAACTGTGGAGATTCGATCTAAATTTTGGGAGCTACTTGAGTCTTCTAGGGATGCTAAATACCCAGAAATAAAGGTATCTACCCGAGGAGAACATTGAAAAACTAGCTCAGGTAACCCTGGAGTAAAGAACTTAACTGTTTTCTGTTGACAATCCAATATAGCACCATAGGTTGTCAACCAATCCATGCCGAGTATCACATCAAAATTCTTCATAGGTAGAAGAATTAAGTCAGCAGGCATCACTCTACCAGCTATTCGGACATCACAGTCCTTACACATACACGTCAAATCAGTCTT
>NZ_JABGCG010000361.1 GCF_019799925.1 Blastococcus sp. CPCC 205250
TGGTGTGTGTTGAGAGGAGGGAGAATCCTTCTTTGACACACTGTAACTTGCATGTCATCCCCTTCTTGGATTGCCATAGATGCGGCAAGTCCAGCTAGGGTATCTGCATGGATGTTTTCACCTCTGAGGATGTGGGTGATGTGACAGATGTCGAACTTTTGTCGAAGCGATTGCGCCTTGTTGTAGTAGGGCAATAAGTCGGGCTTCCTGATTTCATATTTCTGATTCATCTGGTTGACGATCAGTTGAGAATCCCCGAAGGCTTCTAGCACTGTGATGCCGGATTCGAGGGCGAGTTCCAATCCTACAATCAGGGCTTGGTACTCAGCTGCATTGTTTGAACATGGTTCCAGTAGCGAGAAGGCATGTGGAATCATGTATTTGTCGGGACTAACAAAGAGGATGCCAATCCCTGATATTTGATTTCCTTTTTCATTTGTCCTGGTTGCACCGTCGAGGTACATATCCCAGGAAGCACTTGATAAGGAAGCCTCCACGCTGTAGACTGACTCGTC
>NZ_JABGCG010000362.1 GCF_019799925.1 Blastococcus sp. CPCC 205250
TGTATTTTTTCCGACATTTCCCCTCATTTATTGGCCTGATTCTCTTGAAGAAAACCCGACGAGAAGCCACGCAAATCGGAGCACAAAGTTTCCTATTTTTTGGAAAGCCGAAGACTTTGTTGTGCGGTTTTGCCGATTTTTTGTCAAGCGTTGAAACTAGGCCAAACGATGTCGGAATGACCTGAAATTCGACGTGGAGCTTCTTGAGCATTAGATAGGACCAACCATAGGCTTTGGTTTGAGTTTTGAAGCCGTTCGGGGTCCCGCAAATGCTTGCCTTAATTTCGCCATGAGAGAAATGCCGAGCTTTGACTTGTGGTCAACCGATGTCCGATTGACCTGAAATTTGACAGGGAGCCTCCTGAGTAGTAAGTAAGACCAACCATGGGCTTTAGTTTAAGTTTTGAAGCCTTTTGGGGTCCCGCAAACGCTCGCCTTGATTTCATCTCGAGGAAAATGCCGAGCTTTGAAACTAGGCCAAACGATGTCCGTTTGACCTAAAACTTGACAGGGGA
>NZ_JABGCG010000363.1 GCF_019799925.1 Blastococcus sp. CPCC 205250
GAACCATACTATGACATAACCACCAACACTACAGTCCCGGGATTCGAGATTTTCTTTACCGAAAGCTACCCTCCTGCTATTGCATTCGCCGAAGAATATAACTGTGACGACTTATCAGAAAAGGAGGATTGGGCCGAGAAAATGGAAAGCCTTGCCAACTTATTCGATGACACAATACTATCCATCGAGGGAAACGTTCACAACAATCCCTTCACCACATCGTTCGAATCAGCCAACACCCCTCTTACCAACTGGAGCCTCAACAAAGGATCAACCATGGAAGTCCTCGAAGAAGCTTCTTCGGTGCCGTCAGACTTTAGCTTGTAGGAGTTTATTCTAGCTTTAGTTTTTCTTGTTTAGCATTTCCATTATAACTTATGCCTCTTGTAAAGGCTAAGTTTCAATAAAAAATCTATGTCGTTTCGATTTCGATTAATAAAAGTTCATTTCTTTCAAATCGCAGCGTCTCTTTTTTATCCTCAATGGATGTTTTTGGCATGGATATAGATCCA
>NZ_JABGCG010000364.1 GCF_019799925.1 Blastococcus sp. CPCC 205250
TCTCTTAAGATTTCTTACATTCTTATCATTTTGCTCTATGTAATTAATATTACCATTAATATTCAAGAAGTAAAGACCATTTAAATAAATGCCAGTAGCTACTAAATCATTATTTAGAGAAATGGAACAAATGTTTTTCCCAAAAACAATACTATAACCAGTTCTACATAATGCAGAAATAGAAATAATGTTCCTTATTATCTTAGGCATAAATAAACAATCATCTAATTCTAAAATAGCTCCGGATGGTAATGTCAAGAAGCAAGTCCCCATAGCTAATGCAGCAACTCTTGCTTCATTTCCCACTCGAAGGGTAACTTCTCCTTTACTCAGCCTTCTGCTTCTCTTTAGATCCTGCATAGAGTTACAAATGTGTGAACTTGCACCAGAATCTAAAACCCAAGTAGAGGCAGAACTAACAGATAAGTTAGTTTCAATAAATAGAGCATCAGCCATACCTTCTAAAGGTTGGTTCTTTATGGAAGCCAGGTACTCCCTGCAGTTCCTCTTC
>NZ_JABGCG010000365.1 GCF_019799925.1 Blastococcus sp. CPCC 205250
TCCCTTCCGGAGAGGAAGGAGGGATCCTCATATAATCAGATTAATTTTTATAAATAATAAGATTAATTATTAAAAAATATTTTATATATTGAAATAAAAGGTTTGATCCCGTCCCGGCGTGTTACGCGCGAGAGCAGTACCATTTAGGTAGGGCCCCCCTTTAAATGTGGGCCCCTTACGGGGAGCAAGTCGGCCGCGTGGGTTATAATATATATATATTAATATTAATTATTATTATTATTAATATATTTTGGGTTGAATATTAAATTAAGTACCCCAAAGGGGTGGGACAGTATACGTTTATACTCAATAATATTTCTATAATATTATTATTATATAGCTGTATATATTACTGATGAACAAGAAATATTTAGTATATTAATAAGAGGAGCAGGGTATATACCGAAGATTATTGTAGGAATTAATAAATAATTCATTAAGAAAAGTTCTCGTTTTGTTAAATCTTTAGTTACTTCTAGATATGGTGAGAAATCACCTCCTGTTAATCTA
>NZ_JABGCG010000366.1 GCF_019799925.1 Blastococcus sp. CPCC 205250
AGGATTTACTTGCTGTCCTTTAGCAAGGGTTATCTATTAGTGCACTAACTGTTTCCAGGGTCTTTTGCCCATCGGTCGTATCTCAACTTCTCATTTCCACAGTTACATAAACAATCACAAATGCATATGATTTTCTATGCAATATACTCCACATGTAACTGTGTCTCATGCCAAATGCAAATATTTATGCAATGCTTATGGCATATATCTCATCATCAAATCTCATGCATGTTAATTCATGCATATACATATATCTCATCTCCACAACTCATGCATATCAACTCATGCATATAAATATGTCTCATTTCTCAACTCATGCATATCAATTTATGCATATAAATATATCTCATTTTCACAACTCAAGCATATCAATTTATGCATGTAAATAAATTTTATTTCTCAACTCATGCATATCAACTTATGAATATAAATATATTTCATTTCTAAACTCATGTATATCATGCTTTGAATAAATAATTCATATTTCAATATATATATATATATATCAAA
>NZ_JABGCG010000367.1 GCF_019799925.1 Blastococcus sp. CPCC 205250
CTCTCTTGAAGTGAGTTTTGCTTTCGCGTCCAGAATCTCCCATTTAATAGATGGGTAGATAACCCAAGGGCCTCTTTTAAAGGATTGACGAAATCCGTGCCCGTAGGCCCCAACAAAGTCTTCCCTCGGCTCGGTATCCCGTTTCTTGAAGTCAATGAGCCTCCTCCCTCGAGTGGTCTTGTAGCTTGATAAGGTTTAAGAATTCCTCCATTGAAAACGAGAGGAATTCCTGTTCATAGGTCCGCCCGCTCCTACCCTAGTATTAGCTCTGGCTCGAGAGACCTTGATCGCTCCTCCTGGGCGTGGATTTCTGCCTTTAGTCAGGACAGTGGCCCCTTTATTATATTATATGGAATATGGAATTCTTAAACCCGCCATTCCAAAGTCATGGGATTGGGATAGAGTCTGGCCTTTCGGAATCCTGTCTTTGAGGTCAGGACTGGGGTCCAAGTGCTTTCCTTTCGTGGCACCATCCTCGGTTCAAAGCAAGGGGTGAGCTTTTAATATAA
>NZ_JABGCG010000368.1 GCF_019799925.1 Blastococcus sp. CPCC 205250
TCTCTGCCGAAATTTCGACACACAATTGTACTGTTATGCTGCCGAAATTCCTTTTGGTATTTAACTGTACCGTTATGCTGTCGAAATTTTCCCTTGACACATACCTACGCCGTTATGCTGCCAAATTTCTTTTAGCACATAATTGCGTCGTTATGCTGCCGAAATTGTCCCAATTTGATGTGAGCCTTGTTTGTGAATGCTAGAACTTAGGGATATGTACCCTTAGATAAACTTCGATATTTTTAATATAGGCCCTTTATTTTAAGGATTTTGGTCCTTCGAATGAAAGGACTATTTTGAGAATGGAAGAGAATATTCTAAAGGTACATACCCTTTTCTGTGATTAGGTTGTTTTGGCTTGTTTTGACTAAGACCTTCGATTCAAAGGAAAGTGTCCTGAGAATGAAGGACTGGTCATTAGTGTTGCTCTTTGAGCCCTGTTTGGTTAGTCGTGATTTATTTCCCTATTGGTGATTTCGATTTATTT
Source organism: Blastococcus sp. CPCC 205250 (assembly GCF_019799925.1). Taxonomy (GTDB): domain Bacteria; phylum Actinomycetota; class Actinomycetes; order Mycobacteriales; family Geodermatophilaceae; genus Trujillonella. Next base: position 488 of record NZ_JABGCG010000368.1, read on the forward strand.
CCTAATTTCTAAGGAATGCCCT
>NZ_JABGCG010000369.1 GCF_019799925.1 Blastococcus sp. CPCC 205250
GGTGGCAACGTTCGATTATGTCATTTTATGTGGAAAATGCGTCTGTGTAGGTTAATTATCGAAAAAGGATAATTTTACCATCACAAGGGCATTATCGTAATTTCTGCACGTAAAGGTGGCCATGCATGAATCATGTTTGAACTTTATATGTATGAGTGACTCTAAATCCATGATTGCATGTGAGAGAAACACTGTGGTTCTCTGTGCATGGAGATGCGCCTAAAAGCTCGCCGTAAAAGCTTGCTTTTTGGCGGTAACCTAGGGTTTTGAGCATTTTTGGAATTTTGGCCTTATTTGGTACGAGAAACCAAGTTCTAAGGCATGTGATATGATATGCAAAAATGTCACTGCAAAATTTGGGTGTCGACAGCTGCCCTTTTTGTCAGGATCTTTGTTAAAAGATGCCTGACAAAGATAGGAGACATTAACCCTTATTTTGCAGTGTTCAGAACTTCCAAATGCTTTCCGAACACGGAGTGCATCGAGCTGTAACACCCCGACCCAAATAT
>NZ_JABGCG010000370.1 GCF_019799925.1 Blastococcus sp. CPCC 205250
GAAGAGTTCACACATGCAAAAGCAGAAATAGTCCGTCGAACTGTTCAAAAAATAACTTCAAAAACAGATTTGGGGTACAGTCAAGTGTCAAGTGCGTTACCGGTTGGTTCGCCGTCAAAAGAACTAAACTTGAAAGACATTTTTGATCAATAGGAAGAGGAGTTAGCTAGGAATCTATTGACAAAGTTCATGCCACGCATAGTATAAAAAAGCTATATGGAAGGGCAGTTTTGTTGATGCATTCCTGTTGAGAATGAAGAAGAAGAGAGAGAGCCTTTTCAACTGGTCCAGATCTATCATCCCTTTATTACTAGGCCCTAAAATATCTGAAGATCTTTTTCTTTCCTTTATTTTTATCCTTTCTCAACTCCTGGTGCTGCTACTGTTCAACTCCATACTAACATTACTGGTTATTCCAATTCCTATCATCATCGTCGCAGCTTGCGAGTTTGAGGAGGATAAGGTCGATTGATTCGATGGAGGAACCAAAGGTGCGCTCCCCCCTAT
>NZ_JABGCG010000035.1 GCF_019799925.1 Blastococcus sp. CPCC 205250
TTCACTTGACTCGTACTGATGAGAATTTGCCTCCACGAGAAATTGAACAAAAAGCTGCTGAATTGGCCTATTTCTTGCGCGTACCAATTGAAGTATTTTGAAATGAATTGAAGAATAAATGTTTTCTCATCAGGAGGGAAAATCCTCTTTTTCTATAGCATAACTTAACTGAAGTTTCTTCAGAACGCTCATTCGAGCCAAAGTAGACGTATATGGAACAGCCATAAAACAAAACTGTTTTTGTCCGCAAAAATGGTCTTTTATGCGTATTATGGAAATCCACTCAACTCAATTCAGTAACAAAACAAGTAAAAAATCGAAATAATAGATTCATCTCATATATCAAAACATTTCGGAATAAAGAAAAAGAATTTATCTTTTTATTTTAGGTCCAATATTTTGAATTGATACATTAGATACAGATAGATCATATCTTGTAAATTATCTCTCTTTTCTTTTGTCAATTGACGTTTATCCTTTCTTTTGGGCTCCTTAATGCCCAAATGATTGTATCTCTTATAACAATAACTATCCAATTTCTGTCTTGTTTTGCCACTCATTTTTGATCATCACAATATTCTTCATAAATTTATCTCAATTATTCCGGGATTATGGGTAGCCAGCGAAATTTTTTTCGAAATATTTTTTAATAGAAAGGGAGTTCTTTCGTCTCGAAATACGAATAATATTTAATATTCATTACTTGAAATGGCTCTTTCGGGCATTCATCGAAAGGAGGCAATTGCTTCGAATTTGACCAATTGAGATATCTGGAAACAAAAATTTTTACTATTTCTTCATTCGAATTCAAAGTGGACTCTTATTCTATTTCGGTATTCTTTATATATTCAAGGACTACCCACTGAAACATAAAGAAAAAACAGGGAATAGATTCATAGGCTCGATACCTTGTAATAGAACTCATGCTTGATAGAAATATTAGATCGCATAAAATCGACGAATGAAGTGGCAATTCACAGATGAAAAAAATGGCAAAAAAGAAAGCATTCACTCCACTTCTATATCTTGCATCTATAGTATTTTTGCCCTGGTGGATCTCTCTCTCATTTAATAAAAGTCTGGAATTTTGGGTTACTAATTGGTGGAATACTAGGCAATCCGAAACTTTTTTGAATGATATTCAAGAAAAGAGTATTCTAGAAAAATTCATAGAATTAGAGGAACTCTTCCTGTTGGACGAAATGATCAAGGAATATCCGGAGACACGTCTACAAAAGCTTAGTATAGGAATTCACAAAGAAACGATCCAATTGATCAAGATGCACAATGAGGATCGTATCCATACGATTTTGCACTTCTCGACAAATATAATCTGTTTTGTTATTCTAAGTGGTTATTCTATTCTGGGTAATGAAGAACTTGTTATTCTTAACTCTTGGGTTCAGGAATTCCTATATAACTTAAGCGACACAATAAAAGCTTTTTCTATTCTTTTATTAACTGATTTATGTATCGGATTCCATTCGCCCCATGGTTGGGAACTAATGCTCGGCTCTGTCTACAAAGATTTTGGATTTGCTCATAATGATCAAATTATATCTGGTCTTGTTTCCACCTTTCCAGTCATTCTAGATACAATTTTTAAATATTGGATCTTCCGTTATTTAAATCGTGTATCTCCGTCACTTGTAGTGATTTATCATTCAATGAATGACTGAAAAAGGATCCCCTGATATTAATCCAATTATAATCTTTGTTACTTTGTACATAAGCAAAGCGTTCAAAATCTTACTTACTCTTTCTATTTCTATCCATCCGGGGGATTCCTCCTATATTCCAGTCAAATTCTTTCAGTAAATAGCAGAATCGTGG
>NZ_JABGCG010000371.1 GCF_019799925.1 Blastococcus sp. CPCC 205250
ATTATAGCTGAAACTTGGTTAAGACGTCCTGGGGCTGCATCTACTTTTAACCCTAGACTAGGTACGGCAAAATCATGAATTACATCTGCAGATGTAACTATGAATCTGATGTGAGTATCTATAGGACATACAATAGATGTATCTGTATCTAACATTCTTAATTGTCCATCTTCTAACATGTCTTCAGGTATTAGATATGATTCGAATTCCACTGTTTCTCCACTTTCATTAATAAAATCACTGTATTCGTATTTTCAGTATCATTGAAGACCTATAGCTTTAATTGTCATTGCTGGTGAGATTACTTCATCACATAAATATAGTAATATGAAACTTGGGAATGCTATTACTAATAATACTAATGCTGGTAATATTGTTCAGATAATTTCAATTGTTTGACCATGTTTAATATATTTATACGCTATTGGATTTTTTGAGAATGTACCAACACTTGTGTATAGTATTCAAGATACTAAACCTAAAGTTAATACTAGATAGAACATTATA
>NZ_JABGCG010000372.1 GCF_019799925.1 Blastococcus sp. CPCC 205250
AAACAAGAATACTTTTCTAAAAAATTTCTGCAGAAAACAGTGCTACTGTCCAGCGAATGTTTTGCCTTCAAACGCTGCCTTAATGGCTTGTAAAAATTCCCAAATTCATATGAAAACATTCTATATTGAGTCATGATCGAAACAAGACCGATTTCAAGCGATTTGGATATGTTTTGATCAATATACAAGCCAAACAAGTAGGCATGCTCCAGAAAAACGGGATTCTGGGTTTGTTCTCAAAAACCCTTGAATCTCAAACACCAAAGGGGTAAAACCCTTATGGCCGTAACTCTCATAGAGCAGCCCCACCTTGCCGTGACCTAGCTAGGGTTTCTAATAAACCCTAGTTGCCATTCAAGTCCAAAACAATAATCAAGGAGGCAAGCCTCCATGGCCGAAATTCTTATAGGTTTCCCAAACCATGTTAAACTTGATTTTAATTATTATATCCATTAATGCCATCATCAAAACTCATGTGCATGCTTGATTTGGCTCTGATACCACTG
>NZ_JABGCG010000373.1 GCF_019799925.1 Blastococcus sp. CPCC 205250
GCCAGCGCGGACGGCGCGGGTGCCGGTGCCGGCTGCGTGGGCAGGTGTCGGGGGGTGACTTCGGCAGTCGGGGCGCGACGGCCTTCTGCAGGTCCTCGAGGTACGACCAGGGCTCCATGACGCCACTGTGGCACCATGATGACGTCACCGCAAGCGTCAACGTGACGTCGACTCGGCCCGCTGGGCGTGTGGGGCAGGTGGGAGCCCCGGCGCCGGGCGAGTCCGGTGGGGTCCGGGGACGTCGAGGACCGGCCGTCCGGCCCCGTACCCTCGGTGCGTGCCCGCCATCGCCCCGCTGAAGGTGCAGGTCGTCGCGCAGACCCAGTTCACGCCGCCGGCGGACGTGCCCTGGGAGACCGACGCCGACGGCGGTCAGGCGCTCGCGGAGTTCGCCGGGCGGGCCTGCTACCAGTCCTGGGACAAGCCGAACCCGGCGACGGCGACCAACCGCGGGTACCTGCGGCACATCCTGGAGGTCGGGCACCTCTCCGTGCTGGAGCACGGC
>NZ_JABGCG010000374.1 GCF_019799925.1 Blastococcus sp. CPCC 205250
AAAGTAGATGCAGCCCCAGGACGTCTTAACCAAGTTTCAGCTATAATCCAAAGAGAAGGTGTATTCTACGGAATGTGTTCAGAACTTTGCGGTATTGCTCATTCAGCAATGCCAATTAAAATTGAAGCAGTTTCTTTACCCGCCTTTTTGGAGTGATTAAACGAACAATAATCTCTTATTATAATTTAATAATTTTAAAATATAATTTAATTAATATTCATACAACATATTACTCATTTATATATCTTTTTGTTATCTATATAAGCAAAATTTACCTTAATAAATTATTAAATTATAAACCTAAGTTAAATAATTTAACTATAAATAAATTAAATAAAAATTATAATCGAAAATTTAATAAACCAATATTTAATTAATTGGCTATTGTTCGTACTTTATCCACAAATACCTCCACAAGATTAACATCAGTTGATTAAAAAAAAGAAGAATTTAAAGCGTGATTCTCAGGATTCTTAGATGGGGATGGTTCTATTAGTATTATTA
>NZ_JABGCG010000375.1 GCF_019799925.1 Blastococcus sp. CPCC 205250
TTCCGGCGGATTCCTTAGAATCCCCTTATTTTAAAATCTCATTGGAAATCATATAAAGACAATTCCTATTTGATAGAGCTATTTGTGCAAGTATTTTACGATTAAGAAGCAATTGCCTCTTGTACAGATCGTGTATGAGGATACTATAACTATAGGATACCTTTCTCTCCCGAATTACTGCATTTATCCGAGTGATCCACAAACGACGAAAATCTCTCTTTTGCCTATCTCTATCCCGATGAGCCGAAACCAAAGCTCTTATTTTCTGTTGAGTAATAGTTCGAGTAAGTCTCGAATGAGCCCCCCGAAAGCTTGATGCAAATAAACGCATTTTTGCTCTACGTCTCCGAGCTATATATCCTCGTCTAATTCTGGTCATTGAATAAATGAAACTTTGATGAATAACTAATTGATTTCCTTTCTTTCAGTTATTCTTTTACCTTTTTATGGTCTATTAATAACAAAACGGATTCTTCCAATGTATAAAATCAAAATTCCAATGGC
>NZ_JABGCG010000376.1 GCF_019799925.1 Blastococcus sp. CPCC 205250
TCATAATTAAACTACAAATTTATTTTAATAAATATGTAAGAATGTTTAATTTTGAACAATCAGCAGGTAACCGTAAAGGAACCTCAGAGACTACACGCTGGAACTGTAAATTTACAGTAAAATATAGTCCATTTAATAATTATTTATTTAGTAAATATAAAAATAATTATTTAATTTATAATTCTTATCGTCATTACTCTACTATTGATAATTTTAATAATAATTATAATAATAATAATAATAATAATAATAATAATATAAAAGAATTATCGTCCCCCGCGCGGTACGCGCGGGGACGAAGATAAACCTTTAATCTTTAATATTATGGATACAGAAGCAAATAATTTAATAGATGAAATGAAATATTGTTCAGATATTAAAAAAGCTATATTTATTTACGATTTAAACCATAATTTTATAGGTAAATATAAAGGAGTAAATGAGGTTCAAAAATTATTTAAAATAAATCATTCAATAGTAAGAGAATGTGCGAGAATACAAAA
>NZ_JABGCG010000377.1 GCF_019799925.1 Blastococcus sp. CPCC 205250
AGATTTAGAATTATTATTTAAATAAAATAAGATTCTGATAATATTTCTTTCTCTAATACTTTATTAATCATGTAATTATATTATATAATTTATATTACTAAGATGTTTCAGTTCATATAAGGATTTAATAAAATTGATTTACAATAAGATTGATATATTTAATCATTAAGGATTCTTAATTAATTTATTATTTTCAGTTAACCATTAAAGGCATTCAATAATTTCGAAAAAACTAAAAAAAATTCTATTACTATATAGCTTGTATAAATTTTAATTGTTTTATCTTAATTTCATATTCTAAGAGTATCTTTATTTCATATTTTAGATTATATGTCCTAATAATTTAATGGTAAAATATATTCTTTTCATGAATATTTTATTGGTTCAATTCCAATTTAGGTCTTAGTACTACAGAAGACTTGAACTTCTCAAAATCAATTTTGCAAATCGTTTTTTACCCTGAATATAATACTTTATTATTTTAACTAATATCTTATATACAG
>NZ_JABGCG010000378.1 GCF_019799925.1 Blastococcus sp. CPCC 205250
TGGCTAGTTGGTTTCTTAAGTCTGTTTACTCCTTCGCCTTGGATCGATCTCACGAGAAGAGCTCCCGACCTCCCATACCTCAGGTGATGCACTTATTGATCACTTGTACGGAACAGAATATGCCTCTTGCTCCTCCTAATGCATTCGTCTGGGTAGTTGATGTAGTCTGGTTATGAAAAGGAATCAGTCAGAAGGAAGGGCTCTGTAGAGCATGGGGAACGCTAGTTCAGGATTGCCATGGTTCGGAGGTCTCGAAGAGCCTACTCTGCCAGACAAGACGTGTACCGGTCGTACCCGAAAGTGAATAAGGCACTCTTTGTCGGTCGCTGGCTTTTATTAGAACCAATTGATGCAGATCGCTAACCTACAAATAAAGAGACCCGCTCCGATCATCCACACAGCTACCATTTGTTTGATATGGTTTACCCGATGATCCAGTATTGGCTCATTCGGAGGGTGCCAATTCCCGATTCCTATACGTCCTATGCGTCGAGTGAGTCAG
>NZ_JABGCG010000379.1 GCF_019799925.1 Blastococcus sp. CPCC 205250
ACCCTGGCTTCCACGCCAAAAAACTCAGCTTTTATGCCAAAAAATCGGCTTTCACGCCAAAAATCAAAACAAAATCTGGCTTTCATGCCAACAAAACAAAAACTTGGTTTTCAAAAAAATCCGGCTTCCACGCCGAAAACAAAAATCGGCTTTCATGCCAAAATCCGGCTTTCACGCCGAAAACAAAAATCGGCTTTCATGCCAAAACTCGGCTTTTACGCCGAAAATCGGCTCTCATGCCAAAATCCGGCTTTCATGCCAAAACCCGGCTTTTATGCCAAAAATCGGCTCTCATGCCAAAATCCGGCTTTTATGCCACCCCAAAACAAAATCTTTGGCTTTCACGCCATCAAAAATTGGCTTTCACGCCACCAAAATCGGCTTTCATGCCAATCTCAAAATCTTTGGCTTTCAAGCCATCAAAAACAGGCTTTGTGCCACAGAACTGGTTTTCATGCCAAAACAACACTTTTGATAAAAGATTTTCACAAAAAAAGATAAC
>NZ_JABGCG010000036.1 GCF_019799925.1 Blastococcus sp. CPCC 205250
AATCCAAATCAGAACATAAAACAGTGCGATTACCCACTATGTAACAATCACTTCTAAAATCAAAGAAAAATAGTAAATTGCAATATTTCTTCATAAAAATTTTATTGAAGACTAATCTAGGAGATATGAGATCATTCCAACAAACTATGCTCAAAAATAATTTTTCTACATTTAATTAGAACTTATATACTAAAACAAGTATGAATTGAAATAAATGAAAAAAAAATCAATATATATATACTTTAATCTTTCAACCTCAAACCAAATTCATTTTGCATGAATTTATCAAATAAGATTTCTACTTCTAAAGAAAACAAGAAATCCTTATTTTCTTTCAAACTCCCCATGAAATATGTAAGGTTGTAGAACCTTACCTTGATTGTGAGTATTGGACTTCAAGAATTCCTTACTCCTTCAAACTCAAAATACTTCTCACTCTCTCAAGATACTTCTCACTCTCTTTTCTTTCTCTTTCTCTTTCTTTCTTCTCTACTACTTGTGTACTCATTAGCATTTAGAGTGTGGTATTTATAGGGAAAGGATTCAACCTCCATTCACTATTCCATCCACCACTCTTACAAGCATCTAACATTTTCAACCCCCATTCTCAAATTCATCTACCACTCTTACAAGCATCTAACATTTTCAACTCCCATTCTCAAATTCATCCACCACTCTTACAAGGATTCAACCTTCTCAACCCCCATTCTCAAATTCATCCACCACTCTTACAAGGATTCAACCTTCTCAACCCCCATTCTCAAATTTAACTACTAATCACATTTATCCACCATTCTAGTTCATCCACCATTCACATTTTAAATATTACCTAAGAGTGAATAAAAATTCACCCTTCTCAATTAATGACCACATGGCATATTTCAAACCCTATTAGAATAATGCCAAGTGTGTATTTAAAATATATACAATATACTAGCAACAAGTATATATATAATTAAAAATATATATATATACGGTATTAAAATTTTCGGGGTCTCACAATACCTCCCCCTTAACAGGATTTCGTCCCCGAAATCAGCCGTCAACAAACAGATAAAATACTTCACACATATGTATATATATTTATATACATAAATCAAGGAAATAACAATTATCTGCCAAATCAAATAAATAAATATTATTTATATACATCACAGAGTAAGATTATGTTGAGAAGTAGAAGCAGCAGTTACAGACACCTTTTGTAATCTGTCTAAAATTTCCTGCTGTACTTCTTTAATCTTATCATTATACTTCTCCAACTCTGTAATCTTTGGATCCATTTCTTTAGCATATGAATCCAACATACGCCTTAACTCTCTATTCTCACGTGACAGTATCCTATTTTTCATTCGAGTCTCCTTCAGTAATTGTCGTAGACTCTCAACTTCGTCAATTCTGGCTCGCACTTCTGCTGTCCTAGCTTTCAGACGCAGAGCTATATTTTGTACAGAACTTGTAGTTCTAGAACAAAGTGCAAGAGACTCATACAAAGCTTCTATATCAGACCTTTGTGTAAGCATCCCTTCATTTTGAGGAATAACTAAAGGTTGATGTAGTTGAGCATCCAAAGACTCATTCAAATCAGGAATCATGTTAACGGAAGATGGAGATGCCATTGTAAAAACTTAAGAAATCTCAGGAGATTTTTGATGAAAGAATGGTGTAGTTTACGATGCAGAAACGCATTTAAAAGCATTGATATCAGACAGCAAAATCTACTGTTCTCCAACTTTTGAAAAAAATATCCAACAACTGTATCTGCAGATATGGTTTCAGAAAATTAATCATTTGTCAAAAAGTAAACAGTACTAGCA
>NZ_JABGCG010000037.1 GCF_019799925.1 Blastococcus sp. CPCC 205250
ACTTAATCCTTCATCCCCTAATGTCACGTACAGCTAAGCTAATAGGTATGGCTATTAGTCAAACCATATCTCAAGTGAAAGGTTGTGACATACATGGATTCGCAGCGGAAGACATACGACAAAAATTTTTCATATAAAAGAATCCATACATCTCAACCATTCAAGAATCGATAACAAGCATAGGGACAAGAGTTAATACATACAAGCATATAACATATTTAAAAACATTAAATAATACATACTTGATTTCCTTTGCGATAGTTTTCCCTTCGAGCTCCAACGATATGAAGCCTCCAACGGTATCCACACGAATGCAAGACTTCTTGAACCCCTAGTCCTTCACAACCTTTGTGAAAAGCTAGCTTGGAGAGGGAGAGAGAGAGAGTGGCTGCTAGGAGAGAGAAAACCCTAAGGAAAGTGATTCTCTACAATTTAGGGTTCCCTCTCTTCTTATTTATAAGCACTCTCCTCCTTAAGGAGTGTTTGGTTACTAGTGCTAGCATGACCAATCATCCTTGTATGGGATTATCCTATTCTTGGTTATGTTTGACTTAAAATTAATTAACCATTAATAATTAAAGCCAAACATATTTCAAAGATAGAATTCACCTCTCACAAGTTCAAGAAACTCACTTACACTCTATTGTGTGTGACCCTTTGGGTTCACCCCAACCTAGCAGTGGACAGGGACATCTCTATGTCTCCTAAAAATAGAAACTTTCTATTTTAAGGTTCGATTGGAACAATTCCAATTTTGCCCTCATTGATAACACTTTATCAATAGGCCTTCACTGGTCATGAGTGACATCTAGCAACATATCATGACATACCCTAGGTTTGGGTGAATAGCAGAACTATGTGAACCCTTCATGTTACTTAATCCTTCATCCCCTAATGTCACAGTTAAGATAATAGGTATGGTTATTAGTCAAACCCTATCTCAACAACTTGATATCTGTTCCACAAAATATAATTTCAATCAGGTAATCGCAATGAAACTCTTTTCACTGTTTACCTATCACTCTGGCCAGAGGTTCCCATTGAGAATTATCTTTGTGAACTTATCCTGACATTCTCTCTCATCTACTGAGAGTGATGATTCCTTATCGCACACTCATCCATCTTCATACATAACTCACTAGAGCCAATAAGTACCGGATTACAACCTTATGGATAAGGCAGTACAAGATACTATCAAACTCTAGCAACCTATGCACAAGATAGCTATGGTGTCTCAGGTCTAAGGATTACCAAATGGACGTAACACAAGAATATTCCTTTTGACAGAACTACCATAGGAATATTCTTTGCAGATCATGTTCAGTGTACATATTCTCTAATATGCACCCACAGATTAACTATAGTGTCACTACACCGATAGGAAAGACTACCTATCCTCCCATTGGAGCCAGTTTAAATCTGTGCTACTCTTATACGGTTAGTTAAATATCCACTTTAACAAACCTATGAGTAGGAACTGTTTTAGAATAAATGTCTATGAGAAATTATCAGTCTCTCTATCTCAACTCTTTGAGATGAATATTTCTCCTATCATTTATTCATGGACCTTATCATTAATATGTTTAATACACATCAGATAAGTTATACCTTCATTTATAAATAATATGAAACTTATATGCCCTTTAGGATTGGTTTTAGGGCATACCTCTAACAATCTCCCACTTGCACTAAAGCCAATCATCATAGTATCGAATACTAGTCTTCGCAAGACAAGGCTTATTGCAATCTCTATTGTATGGGCAAGGTAGATTATCAGATGCAAAACCATTTTGCAATATATTATTTTCAATA
>NZ_JABGCG010000039.1 GCF_019799925.1 Blastococcus sp. CPCC 205250
CGCCCTGGAACTCCTGGAAACACCCACCATCACGCAACCCACACACCGTGTCGTTCACCGGATACCCCAACCCACCGGTCTCCCAGCCCTGCCCCGCCCACCGATCCCGCACCGCGCCGTTGTAGACGATGCGGGCCCCGCTGGCCGGCGACCAGTAGATGGCGCCGCGGGCGTAGCTCTGGAAACAGCCGCCGTCCCGGAGGCCGCAGACGACGTTGGCCGTGATGGCACCCAGCGGGCCCACCTCGCCGCCGGTCTGCGCGTAGCGGCCGGTGACCTCGGCGGCGCCGGGGATCTGGGTCGACCCGAACCAGTCGGTGAAGAAGATCCAGAAGTTGCGGTTGCCGTACGCGGAGCAACCGTCCCCGGTCCCCCTGCCCGCGGCCAGCGCGGCGGCGTTGGGCTGGTAGGGGGTGTAGTTGTAGAGCCCCGCGGTGGCCTGGTTCTCGAGGAGGACCGGTGCGGAGCCGCAGCCGGCGTTCGGGTTGTACTGGATGTTGACCGTCGCACCGACCCGGCGGCCGAGGTAACCGGGGCGGGCCGCGTACCACTTGTACCGCCAGGCGGACATGTAGACCTGGTTGTAGAGGCCCTCGTAGGCGCTGTCGCAGGCGGCGGTGTCCGGGCAGGCGTAGCCGGTCGCCTTGCGGTACTTCGTGGCGGTGAGGGACGACCCGCTCGAGGTGACCAGGCTCTGCTCCTTCTGCAGCAGCACGAGCAGCACCCGCTGGCTGATGCCGCAGGCCTGACCGGCCTTGGCGATGATCGTCGCGGCCGTCTCGGCGGGCGCGCCGACGTAGCTGCCGGGGCAATAGGCGTCGGCCGGACGGGTGTAGGTGTCCTGCCGGGCGTGCTGGAGACACGGGATGCCGTCGGCGCTGGGGACGCAGCGAGGGTTCTGGCTCACCAGGAATGTCTGCACGTCGGCTGCCGACATCGCGTTGCCGTCGAAGAACAGCTGGTCGCTGATGATGTTCCCGGGGCGGAACTGCCGCGTGTCCGCGGCCTCGGACAGCTCGGGAGACGACGTCGCGGTCGGGAGCCCCACCGCGACGGCAGCCACACAGGCCAGGGTCAGGAGGAGCGGGAGCAGGCGGCGCCTCGCGGTCACTGGGGCACCTCGACGGTCACGGGCTCGGACTCCCCGCTCACGGCGGCCGACTCGTAGCGGAGCACCGCGGTCCAGCTGCCCGGGGCGAGGTCCTCGTCCGGCACGGTCAAGCCACCGCAGACGGTCGTGGTCGCGTCCGCGACGCCGGCGGAGGTGACCACGACGTCCGCGTCGTCGCCGCCGTCGGCGGTCAGCTCGAGGGTGCACGTGCCGCCCTCCTCGACGACGGGGCTGACGTACCCCCAGGCCTGGACCTCGGCTGCGGCCGCGTCCCAGTCAGCGAAGGTGAGGACGACCGAGGTGGCACCGGGGCGCGGGCCGTCCGTCACGGCGTCCTGACCCCACGCCCCCTCCGCCGCGCCCGTGTCCGTGTCGGCGTCGGCAGTCGTCGACGTGTCCCCGGTGTCGCGGGCAGCGGCCCCGCTCTCCGCGGTCGTCGCCGAGCACGCGGGCAGGAGCAGGGTCGCCAGGGCGGCGCCGGGAACGGCCGCAAACCGGAGACGGGACGGGAACGTCGTGCTCACGCTGGGGATCTCCTCGAGGGGCTCCGGTCCGGAGCCTGCTGTCGCCGTAGGGGTCGAGAGGGAGGCCCTCACCGCGCGACCGTCGTGCGGCCGGTGCTGGTGGAGTGGGTGATGGTGCCGTGCTGGAAGGTCTGGCGGGTGCCGCCGGA
>NZ_JABGCG010000040.1 GCF_019799925.1 Blastococcus sp. CPCC 205250
AGAGGAAGAGAGAGAGGGAGTGGTGTCATCAAGGGTGGAGGCTCTCTTCAAAAGAGATGCTAGGTTAAAGAACCCTAATCTATAACACCACTTATATAGTCCCTCTCTTCTTAATGGGGTGTTTGGTTACTAGTGCTAGCATGACCAAACCCCACATTGTATATCCTTATCCTTATTTAGAATATCCTTATCCTTGTTAATTATTAACATTTAATAATTAAGGATAGACTTATTCATAATTAGGATAACTGTATCCTTATCCTTGTTTAGAGTATCCTCATCCTTGTTTAATTATTAACCCTTAATAATTAAGGATAGGCATATACTTAACTAGGATAACTCCTCTCAGTCAATCAAGAAGATCACTTAAGCTTATTGTGTGTGACCCATTGGGTTCATCCCAACCTAGTAGCGGCAGGGGACATCTCGATGTCTCCCAAAATAGAAACTTTCTATTTATAGGTTCGATTGGAACAATTCCAATTTTGCCCTCAATGATAACTCTTATCATTAGGCCTTCACTAGTCATGAGTGACGTCTAGCAACATATCACGACGTACCCTAGGTATGGGTGAATATTCCTGCATAAATGAACCCTTCGTGTAATAGATAATCCTTCACCAATCAATGTCTTGACTCAGTTAATTGGGCATGGATTCATGTCAAACCCTAACTAAGTCATGTGTTACAAATTCACCAAATCATAATCTCAATTAGGTATACCCTAGAAACTCATTTCTTGGTAACCTTCTGCTTTGGCCAAAGACTTCACTGAGATATTATATTTGTGAATTAACTAAGACATTCGCCCTCTCTGATTAAGGGTGGTGATCCTCTATCGCACACTCACCTATCTTCATACATAATCCACTAGTGCCAATGAGTACCGATTACACCCTTGTCATTAAGAGTGTACGAGATACTATCAAACCCTAGCAGCCTATGCATAAGATAACATGTGGTGTCTCAAGTCTAAGGATTACATAATTGTGACTATACACATGAGCAGCTTTTGACATACAAATAGAATCCCATAAGCTGTACTCACATTGGTCACGTTCAGTGTACTTGTTCTCTAACAAGCACCCCCAGGTTTACTATAGTGTCTCTACACAAATGGTTCGAGACTCACCATCCTCCCATGGAGCTAGTATAACCTGAGCTAATCTTAACGGTTTATAATCGTCCACATATATAAACCTATGATCAGGAACTGATTTAGGATAGATGTACTTGAGAGTTGTAAGTCTCTCAATCTCAACACTTTGAGATACTACTCTCTATCATCCTATCCAGGGACTTTATCATGAACAGTAATTAAACACAGGTTTGCATGATAAAATAGCCATATTATAAATCAATAATGTTAATACATGATTTAATAATGAAATACAAAGCCCTTTAAACTCAACAGAACAATTGGTTTAGGGCATATCTCTAACAATCTCCCACTTGCACTAAATCCAATTAGTGACGTACTTCATCCCCATCTTCTCAAGATGTCGATCCAAGACTTTCTGGGTAAGAGCCTTGGTAAGTGGGTCTGCGGTATTATCCTCAGATGCTACTCTTTGCATACTGATATCTCCTCGTTCAATGATTTCTCTAATCATGTGGAAACGCCTTTCAATGTGCTTGGACTTCTGATGAGACCTTGGTTCCTTGGCTTGAGCAATAGCCCCATTGTTGTCACAATACAAAGGTATAGGTGACTCAATGGCTGGAACCACTCCAAGTTCAGAAATGAACTTCTTGATCCAAACAGCTTCTTTGGCAGC
>NZ_JABGCG010000041.1 GCF_019799925.1 Blastococcus sp. CPCC 205250
TTGAATTTTCAATGATGCTCGAAATACGAAAGAAAAGCCTCTATATTCCCTATCTCTTATTCCCTATCCCTTAAACTTAAATGAGGTAGCCCATTATTAATTCTCTGTGGATTTCTTGAATTTTAAACAAGAGGGGTTTCGTGGTACTAATTGAATTCAATCAACGGGATTAAGTCTCTTACGACTGGGTTAGGGTAAAATAAAAAATAGGAACAACGACTTAATCTGGACCTCTTAGTCTTTGTACCTAGACTAGCTCGTCTAGCATCCCATAAAAGAGGATCCTTTTTTGATTTATGATTCATATTCATCATCCCCATAGAATTCGGGGAGTAGATAGGACTTAAACAGCAATGGAAGGTATAAATTTTAATATCTATGTCTATCCGAATCTCATTAACAATCAATTCCATATGTAACAGATGTATTTTCTTTGAACCTCATTTTTAGGCATTTTGTCTTTGGCTCTAATGAGAATAATTAGAAATCAATGTAACAATTGAGGCAGGGGGTGATTTAGACACTCTATTCACTTTACTTTATGGAAAGATTACAGAAAAATTACTGAACCGCAAGTCAAATACGTATAAAACGAAGAAATGCTTATATGTATGTATGTATGTATTGTTATCATTCTATTTCAGTGACAACGGTGTTTCGATTTTTGTGAAAAAGATTTATGATCCAAATATTTAACATAGAATATCCATAATTGAATTACTTCCAGTGACAATTGTTCAGTTTCTCTGATAGATACAGAAATCCCCTATTCTTTCAATTCTGATTTTATCAATCAGATGAAAGAATAATGACCTAAATCTTCCCTTACATATAAGTCTTTTTTATCCACTCCACAGAAAGAAATTGGATTTGCTTTTCGATCTATCTATATGCTTTAAATCAGTGATGATGGTTCAATTCGAAAAGAAACATGGATTTATCTCTCTTATGATGATCAAAATCAAATGCGGTACTTACTGTAAAACATTATTCAACTAATGATGTCGAAGTAGGAAATTTTTTCAATTAAATATTTTTAATGATTTCTTATGAGTCCTTGGTACTTGAAGACGTGTGAGATTGGTGAATCTATCCTATTGAGTCACTCAAAGATACAGATTCAAAAAGAACTTATTTATTCGTGTTATTTATATTTGTGTTATTTATAAATAATAAAAAAAAAATGTTGCATTCATATGGGATTAAGTTGAATTCTTGCTGAGACTTCTTCAGAAAAATATCTACCTATCCAGATAGAAGGAAAAAGTATGGATTACTATGTACCGACTGAACCAATGACTACTCATGATTCCATAATTGAATCAATTACATACCGGTTCCAAACTAGAGGAATGTTATGGTAAAACTTCGTTTGAAACGATGTGGTAGAAAGCAACGTGCGACTTGAAAGACATGATCAGCTGTGGATTCTTCCATCCACCATTTTAGATTATATAGGAATGAAAGTGCTCTTGGCTCGACATCTTTTGTTCTGTTCCACTAGAACCCCCATTTGGGGTGTAATGTAAATAGTACATGATATGATGGAGCTCGAGTAGAAAGGATTGATTCATTTCTCAGGGGCAAGGATCTAGGGTTAGTGCCAATCAATAAGTTGGAATAACTTCGTAAGTATATCTTCGATATAGAAATCGAAAGGATCCAATTCGAGCAAGTTTCAAATCCAAAAGGAAATTTTGTTGGAATTGGTAAAACTCTTTTG
>NZ_JABGCG010000042.1 GCF_019799925.1 Blastococcus sp. CPCC 205250
TATAAATATAATATATGTGTATCTTCTTACAATTCTTTTATATAAGATAAGACAATTCAATTCTTTAATTATAATTATTATTATTTTCTTTAAATAAGAAAAATAATTTTCCACTCATACAAATATAATATTAAGCTATTTCTACTAAATAATACTATAAATATCATAACTAAATAAAGTTTATTAATCAAAATAAATTAAAAAAAAATAAATATATATTTAATAGTGATATTCTAATAAAAAATAATACAATCATCAAAAATAAATTCAATACTAACTTCATTAATTTTATATTTTCTCGTACCTTAACTACAACTTCTAAACTTAATAATAATGGGATGGAAATATTATCTCAATGGGATGAAAACCTTATTAGTTTAATTATAGGTGGATTATTAGGTGATACTTTAGCTCGTAAAGGTTTTAATAATCTCAAAGGAGAAGGTACTTCTTTCACAATAGCTCATTCAGCAGCAGCTAAGGATTATCTGTTTTTTAAATATAATATATTTAAAAAATATAATCTATGTACTGACAGAGTACCTACTTTAGAGAAATTTAAAATTCGAAATCGTACCACAGAATATTCAAAATATGTATTTTATACATCAAGAGTTAAAGATTTTGATATTATTTTCGATGCTTTTTATAAAGATATAGGAGGTACATATCTTAAAGGATTATATAATCAAAATTTAATATCTCATTATTTGACACCTTTAGCTCTAGCTGTCTGAATTATGGATGACGGAACTAATCAAAATGGACATATAAAACTATGTACGGATAGTTTTAGCCCTAAAGATATATCCTTTTTACAAGGAGTATTATATAATAAATATGGTATAGTAACAACAATCCATAATGCAGGTAATAAAGACAAAGAAAGTCATCTTATTCAAGAACATTTTAGAATTTATATACGTGCTAAATCTATGCCTACTTTAATAAACCTTATAGATCCATTTATGATACCTAGTATGAAATATAAGTTGGGTACTAGATATTATAAAAAATTAAATATCTAAATAAAATTTATTTATTTATATATTGAACTAATTCTTAGTAACCACATTAATCATGTTTAATGATCTCATTCTTATTATTATACGGTGTTTAATCAACCAAACATTAAAATATAATAATAATATTATTATTTAATATTCCAATTAATCTAAATATATAAGATAAGATATTTTTACTTAAAAAAAAACACCTATTGAGTAATTATTCCATTGTTCCACCTCCCTTGGGTGTGGAAAGTATATTTACTTCATATTATAATCCTTTACAGTAGTATTAAAACGATGAATTATTAAATAGACTCAGGTATAACACTATTCTCTATAATAAAAAATATAAATAAGAGGTATTTTAAACCTAATTATGCTGTAGATATAAGATCACTTAAAGATGTACTTAATCGTGACCCTCTATGATCTAATTAAAATTTATGAGTATACCTACCGTAAGGTATAATAAAAAGTGAGGATAATATATAATACTTAAAACTTAAAAAATATTTCTTATACTAAGATGATTCCTAACCACGGAACGGTGGAAAGGGATACAACCTTTAGGTAGACTTCCCCCTGATTAACCAACTATTCCTTTGAGATGATAGGTTTTCC
>NZ_JABGCG010000004.1 GCF_019799925.1 Blastococcus sp. CPCC 205250
AAGGTGTGGAGCTGACCGGTACTAATAGGCCGAGGGCTTGACCACACAACCCACTTCACACCACGAACACACCCATGTGCGGTGAAGATGAGAACCACCCACGCGTCCACTGTGCAGCTCTGAACGAACGACCCCCTGTGGGGTCGACAAGTTCACAGAGTTACGGCGGTCATGGCGAGAGGGAAACGCCCGGTCCCATTCCGAACCCGGAAGCTAAGCCTCTCAGCGCCGATGGTACTGCCCTGGAGACGGGGTGGGAGAGTAGGACACCGCCGGACAACCATTACAGAACGGGGGTCGGAGCCATTGGCTCCGGCCCCCGTTTCTGCGTTGTCCCGAGCACGCCACGACCGTTTCCGCGAGCGTGGCGTGCACCCACGAGCATCGAGGTATCGACCCACCATGACTGGACCGCGACGAGACGGCGGCGGACGCGACGGGCGCGGCGGTGGTGCGAGCCGCGGTGCCGGCGGCGCCGGACGACCTCGGCGTGACGGCGCCGCCCCCCAGGGGCAGCAGCGTCGCGACGGCGGGCGGCCCTCAACCGACCGAGCAGGCGGTGCCGGACGGGCGCAGGGTGGCCCGCGGGGTCAGCGGACCGGCGGCCCGGCCCGGCAGTGGGAGGAGCGGCCGCCGCGCGCGGACCGCCCTCGTCGGGATGGCGGGACCTCCGAGGGGGCCGGCCGGTCCGACTGGCGTGACCGGTCGCCGTCCGGTGGCCGGCCGGGAGCTGCTCGCGGCGGTGGTGAGCGGGTGGCCGGTCACGGCCGCTCCGGCGGTGCCGGCCGCGACGACCGATCCGACCGGCGGGACCGCCGGGACGCGGAGACGCCGGGACGCGGCCGCTTCACGGGTGCTCGGCCGGAGTGGCGTCGCGATGCGCCGGACGCCGGCGGCCGTGGCCGGCCGGGCTCCGGTGGTCCTGGTGCGCGTCGTGGTCCCGGTGTCGGTGCCGGTGCCGAGCGAGAGGCACGCCCCTGGCGTGGTGCTGCCGGAGCGCCCGACCGTGACCGACCGCGCCGCGGAGCCGGCGGTACCGGTTCGGGTGGGGACTGGCGTGAGCGTCGTCCGGCTCCTGAGCGTGGTGCCGGTGGGGGTGGGGACTGGCGTGAGCGTCGTCCGGCTCCTGAGCGTGGTGCCGGTGGGGGTGGGGACTGGCGTGAGCGTCGTCCGGCTCCTGAGCGTGGTGCCGGTGGGGGTGGGGACTGGCGTGAGCGTCGTCCGGCTCCTGAGCGTGGTGCCGGTGGGGGTGGGGACTGGCGTGAGCGTCGTCCCGCCCGAGAGCGTCCCGCCGGTGGCGGCGAGCGCCGCGACCGCGGCCCCGCCGGGGGCCGCGGCCACCCGCCGCGCACGCCGCGTGGGCGGGACACCGACCGGACGCCGCCGGCCCCGGTCGGACCGGAGATCCCCGACTGGGCCGACCCACGCGACCTGGACCCGGCCGTGCGCGGCACCCTGCGTGGACTCGACCCCCGCAATGCCCAGCGGGTGGCCGCGCACCTCGTCGTCGCCGGTTCGCTGGTCGACGACGACCCGGAGACCGCCCTCGCCCACGCGCGTGCGGCTCGGGACCGTGCGTCGCGGATCGCTGCCGTCCGGGAGGCCGTCGGCGTCGCCGCGTACCACGCGGGGGACTACGCCGAGGCGGCCCGCGAGATCCGGGCCTACCGCCGGATGAGCGGCGACGAGGGCTACCGCGCCGTCCTGGCCGACTGCGAGCGCGCCCTCGGGCGGGCCGACGTCGCCCTCCGCCTCGTGCGCGAGGCGCTGGCGGCGCAGCCGGCTCCGGACGAGGTGACGGAACTGCGCCTGGTCGAGGCCGGCGCCCGCGCCGACATGGGCGAGCTGCCCGCCGCCCTGCTGGTCCTCGAGGACGCCTTCGGCGGTCGCCCACGCCTGGAGGACCTCGACCTGTCCGACGAGACGGTCCTGCCCCTGGCCACGGCCTACGCCGACCTCCTCACCGCAGCCGGCCGCGACGAGGCGGAGCGCTGGCAGGAGGCGGTCGCTGCCGTGCAGCCGGACGAGGACGTCGCCTTCGGCGAGGAGGACCTCCCGCCGACGGAGGCACCCGCCGACACCGCGGCCGTCGACGTCGTAGAGGGCGACGACGACGCATCGCCCGCTCTCGAGGACGAGGAGGACGACGAGGACGCCCTGGACCTGCCCGGTACGTCCGATGCGGACATCGAGGCCGAGGTCGCCGAGCTGCTGGGCGAGACCGGCGAGGACGAGGTCGGCGGAGAGGACGGCGAGGACGGGCCCGAGGCGTCGACCACGGGCTGAGCACCGACCACCGACATACCGGCGCCGGCCGTCCACATCGACGGCCGGCGTCCACAGGGACGCCCGCGCCGGCCGTCTCGCCCTCCGCGGCCGGGAGGGTGCTCCCCATGAGCGTCGCAGTGATCGACCGGAACGACGTGGTCCTGCGTGGGCGGATGGCCGCCCCCGCCGAGCACCGGGAACTGCCCAGCGGGGACACGGTCGTGTCCTTCCGCCTCAAGGTGCGCCGCCCGGAACCACAGGCCCGGGGTCAGTCGGTCGACGTGCTCCAGTGCGTCACCTTCGACCGCGCGCTGCAACGGCGGGTGGCGGCCTGGGAGCCCGGTGACGTCGTCGAGGTCGAGGGTGCTCTGCAGCGCCGCTTCTGGCGGACGCCGACGGGCACGGCGTCGGTGGTCGAGGTGAACTGCCGCCGCGGGCGCAAGGTCACCCGCGCCACGGCCGGCTCGGCCAGCGCGACGGCGTGAAGGCCTCAGTCCCCGTGCGGGCGGAACACCAGGCCGGTCCGCGGCTTCGGCACGAACAGCGTCGACTTGCGCGGCATGCGCGCGCCCGCCCTCGCGACGTCCGCGACATCGGCGGGGGAGGGGGCCCGCAGGAGCACGGCGATCCCCGCCCGCCCTACGGCCGCGTCCAGCGCCTGGTCGAGGTCGTGGGCGACGAGCACGTCGTCGGGTCCGTCCCCACGGCCCCACAGGTGCCCGAAGAGTCCGTGGTGGGCGAGGACGACGTCCAGCCGCTGCCACGCCGGCGGCGCCTCTGCCGGCACGGCCGCCCGGACCAGTCCGGCCGGCCGGTCGAGGCGCAGCAGCTCCCGGCCGTCGGTGAGCAGGAAGCCCGACTCCGCCGGGTCGAGCTGCCAGCGCCGCACCGCGTCCACCAGCGCCGGGCGTCCGGCTGCCTCGATCGCGGTCACCCGGAACCCGCCGGCGGCGACGTCGGCGGCCGTGGCCAGCTTGAGGCCGGGGAGCACCCGGTGGATCGGTTCCACGCGGAGGCCGCCGGGGCCCATGGGTGTGACCAGCGCGAGCACCGCGGCCTGCTCCGCGGTGCCGGTGACGTCGCGGGCGTGCGCCTGGGCCGCGGCGAACCTGTGGTGACCGTCGGCGATGACCGCGCTGGTGCGGCCGAGGGCCGCGCGGACGTCCCGCAGGAGCGCCGGGTCGGCGACCCGCCACAGGAGGTGCCCGACGCCGTCGGTGTCGACGAGGTGCAGGTCCGGTGTGCCGGTCCGGGCAGCTGCGGTCAGGGCGGCCACCTCGCGGTCCGGGTCGTGGGCCAGGACGATCGGCTCCAGGTCCGTCTCGGTCGCCGCCAGCAGGGCGCGCCGTCCCTCGACGGCGGCCGGGAAGGTGTCCTCGTGCGGCAGGACGGCCCGCGAGCCCGGCGGAGGGAGGGCGACCGCCCCCAGCCAGCCCACCGTGGCGGGAGCACCGCCCGCCGGCCGCAGCTCGTAGACCCACAGCGCCGCCTCGCGGTCGCGCCGCAGCACCCCCTCGGCCTCCCACTCGCGCAGCGTCCGGGCGGCGTGGGCCACCACCAGGGCGGCCCGGTCGGCCGGCGGACGTCCCGGCTGCCCGGCGACCGCAGGTTCGGGGAGGATCAGCCGGACGACGTTGTGCGGGTCGGCGGTGGCGAGCTCGTGCCGGGCCTCGGCGGTCACCAGGTCGTAGGCTGGCGAGCTGACCCGGGCGAGGTGCTCGGCGTCGTGCTGTCCGTAGGTCAGGGCCCGGAAGGGCCGCACGTCCAGACCCGTGGCCCCGCCGGGCAGGGAGCTGGACGGCGACGACGGCACAGCGGTGATGGTAGGAGCGGACGCCTGCGGTCCGCCGCGGGCGTCGCCGGCGCCCGGGCGGACGACGCGGGGCAGCGTGGGCGGGAGGCGCCCGGACGGGAGGGCGCGGCGGTGACCGGGTCGGGAGCGCCGGAGGGCGACGTCTACGAGTGGTACCAGCGTGGGCTGCAGCTGCTCGGCAGCGGTGACCCCGCGGCTGCGGCGACGCTGCTCGTCCGCGCGGTGGAGGCCGAGCCGGACTCCCGGAGCCTGCTCGAGGCCCTGGCCCGGGCGCAGTACGACGCCCATCGCTACCGCGAGGCGATCGACAGCTTCACCCGGCTCATCGCGGTCAACCCCGCCGACGACTACGCCCACTTCGGTCTCGGCCTGTCCGCGAGCCGGGCGGGCGAGCTCGAACTGGCCGCCGAGCACCTGGCGCTGGCCGCGGCGCTGCGGCCGGACCTCGGCCACTACGCGCGGGAGTTGCGCGGCGTCCGCGCCCGCCGCACCCGGGGCGCCCGGTGAGCGCCACCCCCGGCACCCCGCTGGCAGCCGGGTGCGCGCAGGCGCCGACGTCGGCGCACGACGTGGCGTTGCTGGACCTGGACGGCGTGGTGTACGTCGGGCCCGACGCGGTCCCGGGCGTCCCCGAGGCGCTCGCCGCGGCGCGGACGGCCGGGATGCGCCTCGGGTTCGTCACCAACAACGCCGCCCGCACGCCGCAGGAGGTGGCCGGCCACCTCACCGAGCTCGGCGTCCCCGCCGACGCCGCCGACGTCATCACCAGCTCCCAGGCGGCGGCCACCGTCGTGGCACAGCGGTGGGGGAGCGGCGCGCGGGTGCTGCCGGTCGGAGGGCCCGGCGTCGCTGCGGCCCTGCGGGCGGCGGGCCTCACCGTGGTGGACCGGGCCGAGGACTCGCCGGTCGCCGTGGTGCAGGGCTACGGCCGCGAGGTCGGCTGGGCGCAGCTGGCCGAGGCCGTCGTGGCCGTCCGGGCCGGTGCCCGGCACGTGGCCACGAACACCGACGCGACGATCCCCTCACCGCGAGGGCCGTTGCCGGGCAACGGGGCCATGGTGGGTGTCGTCGCCACCGTGACCGGCCGGGAGCCGCTGGTGACCGGCAAGCCCGATCCGGCGATGCACGCCGAGTGCGTGCGGCGCACGGGCGCCCGCACGCCCCTGGTGGTCGGGGACCGCCTCGACACCGACATCGAGGGCGCCCGCCGCGCCGGCGCGGCGAGCCTGCTCGTGCTCACCGGCGTGACCGGTCCGGCCGTGCTGCTCGCCGCCGACCCCGGGTGCCGCCCCGACCTGCTGGCCCACGACTGCGCCGGGCTCCTGACGCCCCACCCGGCGGTGGTCGCCGACGGGGACCGGTGGCGGTGCGGCACCTGGTGGGCCCGCTCCCGGCACGGCGGCCTGGTCCTCGGCAGCGACGCACCGCAGCAGCCGACCACCGCGGACGGGCGCCCGGCCGCGGGGCGACCGGACGACGGGCACGTCGACGACGGCCTGGACGGGCTGCGGGCGCTGTGCGTCGCCCACTGGGCCGCTCATCCCGGCGAAGCGGTCGCCCCGGCGGTCGAGGCGGACGGGGAGCCCGCACGCCAGGCGCTGCGCCGGTGGGACCTCGCCGGCGACGCGCGCCCGTGAGGCGCCGTGGCCGGCTCGCGGATCAGAGCAGCGCGCGCAGCCGGAGCATGTCGCGCAGGCCCGCCTCGAGCTTCACCCGGCCCGATGCCCATGCCGGTGCGAAGGACAGCTGACCGGAGGTCAGGGCGACGAGGTCGTCACTGCTCATGGTCAGCCGGATGTCGGCCTTGGGTGCACCGGGGGCGTCGTCCTCGGCCTGCAGGTCACGCACCGTCCCGCCGGCCAGCCGCCCCCGCAGGACCTTCCCGAGGTCGGGCAGCCGGCACGACAACGAGCGGTCCAGACCGGAGGCCGCCGGCTTCGAGGCGAGGTCGCCCAGGACCCCCTGGAGGGCGCTCATGCACTGCTCGATCGTCGCCACGCGGGCGGACCTCCTCGTCGTCGCTGCCGTCGACGGACCGCCTCCGCCGGTGCCCGCCGTCGCCGGCCGACGCGGCCGTGCCCGTCGTCCCCGGCCGGTAACCTCGCAGCCGGGGACACCGACCCCACCACATCCGCCGGGCGGCCGCGCACGCCGCCCGTCCCGAGCACCTCGAGAGGCGGCCGCGATGTCCGAGCCCAGCCGGCCGCGTCCCGTCCCCGGGCCGCCCGGGAGCCCGGCTGCGCGGCCCGTGCCCGCCCCGCCCGTCGGCGGTGTAGCGGCCGGCGCCCCGGCGGCCGGTGCGGTGGCGGCCGGTGACATGGCGATCGCCGGCGAGGTCTCCTCTCCGGTCGCGACCGCGCGCCTCGGCGACCTCGACCAGCGGCCCGTCGCCGAGCACGTCGACGTCTTCGAGGCCGAGCACGCCCGGCTCGAACGCGAACTGCGCACGATCGACCAGCTCTGATGGCACGCCGCAGCCGGCTCGACGCCGAGCTCGTGCGGCGGGGCCTGGCCCGCTCCCGCGAGCACGCCGTCGCCCTCATCGCCGACGGTCGCGTCGCCGTGGAGGGTCGGGCGGCGACCAAGCCCGCGACCGGCGTGGAGGCCGGGACGCCGGTCGTGGTCCGCACCGACCCCGACGAGCCCCGCTGGGTCTCCCGGGGCGCGCACAAGCTCATCGGCGCCCTCGATGCCTTCGGCGTCGCCGTCGACGGCCGCCGCGCGCTCGACGCGGGGGCCTCCACCGGCGGCTTCACCGAGGTGCTGCTGCGCCGCGGCGCGGCCGAGGTCGTCGCCGTCGACGTCGGCTACGGGGAGCTGGCCTGGTCGCTGCGCACCGACGACCGGGTGCACGTCCACGAGCGCACCAACGTGCGGAACCTGACCCCGGAGCAGATCGGCGGTCCGGTCGACGTCGTCGTCGCCGACCTGTCCTTCATCTCCTTGCGCCTCGTGCTGCCCGCCCTGGTCGCGTGCGCCACCCCGGACGCCGACCTGCTCCCGATGGTCAAGCCGCAGTTCGAGGTGGGCCGCGAGCGGCTGGGCGCCGGCGGGGTGGTCCGCGACCCGGCACACCGCGCGGCGGCGGTCCTGGACGTCGCCCGGAGCGCCGCCGGACTCGGCTGGGGCACCGCCGGAGTCGTCGCGAGCCCGCTACCGGGACCGGCGGGGAACGTCGAGTTCTTCCTCCACCTGCGCCGCGACGCCGGCCCGCCCGAGGAGGAGGACGTGCGCCGCGCCGTCGAGGAGGGGCCGCAGTGACACTGGCGTCAGCAGCCGGACAGCAGCACGACGGGGACGGGGAGGGCACGTGACAGACGGCATCGCGGCCGCATGGGGATCCGGCCGGGCCCGGCACGTGCTCCTGGCGGTGCACACCGGCCGGCGCGACATCGTGGACCTCGCGCGGAGCTCGGCCGACCGGCTCACCCGTGCGGGCATCACCGTCCGCGTCCTCGACGACGAGGCCCCGGACCTGGCGATCGAGGGCGCCGAGGTCGTGCCCGCCGACGCGGAGGCCGCCCGCGGCGCGGAGATCGTCATGGTCTTCGGCGGCGACGGCACCTTCCTGCGCGCCGCCGAGCTCGCCCGGTACAGCAACGCCGCGCTCATGGGGGTCAACCTCGGGCGGGTGGGGTTCCTCGCCGAGACCGAGCCCGAGGCGGTCGAGGAGACCCTCGCCGCCATCGAGCGCTGCGAGTACTCCGTGGAGAAGCGGCTGGCCATCGAGGTCGACGTCCTCGACGCCTCGGGGTCGGTCGTGGGCGGCACCTGGGCGCTCAACGAGATCTCCGTCGAGAAGGCCGAGCGTTCCCGGGTGCTCGACGTCGTCCTCGGCGTCGACGGCCGCCCGCTCACCAGCTTCGGCTGCGACGGCATCCTGTTCGCCACGCCGACCGGCTCCACCGCCTACGCCTTCTCCGCCGGCGGCCCGGTGGTCTGGCCCGACGTCGAGGCGCTGCTGCTGGTGCCGACCAACGCCCACGCGCTGTTCGCCCGGCCGCTGGTGACCAGCCCCGACTCGGTGCTCACCGTGGCCGTCCCGCCCGACGGCAACCGGGCGCGGGTCTCCGCCGACGGCCGCCGGGCCCTGGACGTGCCCGACGGCGGCCGGGTCGAGGTGCGCCGGGCCGCGCGGCCGGTGCGGATCGCCCGGGTGCACCCGACCAGCTTCGGCGACCGCCTGGTGGCCAAGTTCGGCCTGCCGGTGCGCGGCTTCCGCGACGCGCGGCCGCACGGTCCCGGCCGCGAGGCACCCCCGGCGCTGCGCAACGTGCTGGCGCGCGACGTCGTCGCGGCGTCCGGCGCTGCCGAGGAGGTGACCGGTGCCGCGGACGACGACGCGTGAGCGGGCCGCCGCCCCGCCGGCACCGCCTCCGGCCGCGCCTGACGGGGACGGCCGGCGCGGCCGCCTCACCGAGTTCCGCATCCGCGGTCTCGGTGCCATCGACGACGTCACCCTGGAGCTCGGCCCGGGCCTGACGGTGGTCACCGGCGAGACCGGCGCCGGCAAGACCATGGTCGTCACCGGCCTGACCCTGCTGTTCGGCGGCCGTGCCGACCCCGGCCGGGTGCGCGCCAACGGCCGCGCCGGCGTCGAGGGCCGGCTGCTGCTCGCGCCGGACTCCCCGGTCTGGGAGCGGGCCGCCGAGGCCGGCGCCGAGCCCGACGAGGACGGCAGCCTGATCCTCGCCCGCACCGTCAGCGCCGAGGGCCGGTCCCGCGCCCACCTCGGCGGGCGCAGCGTCCCGGTCGGCGTCGTGGCCGAGCTGGCGGAGGGGCTGCTCGCCGTACATGGGCAGAGCGACCAGTTGCGGCTGTCCCGCCCGGCCGAGCAGCGCCGCGCCCTCGACCGCTACGCCGGCCCCGACCACCTGGCCCTGCTCGAGCGCTACCGCGCCGCCCACGCGCGCTGGCGGGGGCTCGCCGCCGACCTGGAGCGACGCCACGGCCAGGCCCGTGAGCTGGCCCAGGCCGCCGACGTGCTGCGGCACGGCCTGGAGGAGATCGACGCGGTCGCCCCGCAGCCCGGGGAGGACGACGAGCTCGACGCCCAGGCCCGCCGCCTCGGGGACGCCGACGCGCTGCGGGCGGCCGCCGACGAGGCGCGGCTGGCCCTCGTCGGCGACGTGACCGGCGACCTCGGCGGGGGAGGGGAGCTCCCGCAGGACGCGACGGCGGCCCTGGCCATCGCCGAGCGCGCACTGGCCGCCTCGGGCGACCCGGCCCTGGTGCTGCTCGCCCAGGACCTCGCCGACGCCGTCGCCGTCGTGTCCGACGTCGCCGGCCAGCTCGCCGGCTACGCCGCCGACCTCGACGCCGACCCCGCGCGGCTGGCCGAGGTGCTCGACCGCCGGGCGGCCCTCACCGCGCTGGTCCGCAAGTACGCCGACCCGGGCGAGGGCGTGGCCGGCGTCCTCTCCTGGGCCGAGGACGCGCGCGGCCGGCTGGAGCAGCTCGACGTCTCCGACGAGGCCCTCGAGGCGCTGACCGCCGAGCGGGACGCCGCGCGCGCCGAGGTCGACGAGCTCGGCCGTGCGGTGTCCGAGGGCCGGCGCGCGGCGGCCGAGGGGTTCGCCGCCGAGGTCGGCCGGGAGCTGGCCGGCCTCGCGATGAAGA
The DNA here is from genome assembly GCF_019799925.1 of Blastococcus sp. CPCC 205250. GTDB lineage: Bacteria > Actinomycetota > Actinomycetes > Mycobacteriales > Geodermatophilaceae > Trujillonella. The sequence continues at coordinate 9,701 of NZ_JABGCG010000004.1, forward strand.
GCGCCCGGGTCTCCTTCTCCATCGAGAGCCACCCCGGTGAGCCGGGACCGGAGGGCGTCGACGAGGTGGCGCTGCTCATGGCCGCCCATCCCGGCGCCCCGCCACGGCCGGTCCACAAGGGCGCCTCCGGCGGTGAGCTCTCGCGGGTGATGCTCGCCATCGAGGTCGTCTTCGCCGGCGCCGACCCGGTGCCCGTCATGGTGTTCGACGAGGTCGACGCCGGGGTCGGTGGTCAGGCCGCCGGTGAGATCGGCCGTCGCCTGGCCCGGCTGGCGCGCGACCACCAGGTCGTCGTCGTCACCCACCTGGCCCAGGTCGCGGCGTTCGCCGACACCCACCTGGTCGTCGACAAGTCCCCGGACACCGGCGCGGGCGTCACCGCCACCGACATCCGGGCGGTCGAGGAGGAGGACCGGGTGCGCGAACTGGCGCGGATGCTGTCCGGCCTCGCCGACAGCGACACCGGTCAGGCACACGCCCGCGAGCTGCTGGCGGTGGCGGCGGAGTCGCGCAACTGACACTCCCTGCCACCGATCCGGGAGACGGAGGAGTGATCGCCGGGAGGCCGGGGTAGGTGTAGGTCGTGCGCAACCTAGAGCGGGTCAGCGAAGACCACCGGGCACCGTCCGCCCCGGCCACCGGCGTGGTCCGGTGAGCTGCTTCAGCTCCGCCGACGAGTCAGCGCACTACGGCTTCAGCGTCTGCATGCTGCTGCAGCACTACCGCGAGCAGCTGGGCTGGGAGCGCGACGGGGTGGTCGAGCTCGGTACCGGTGACGCAACGGCCATCGCCGACGTCGTCGCGGGCCTGCCCGGGCTCCGGATACGCAGCTTCGACATCAGCGCCCCCTCGGTCGAGCGGGCGCAGGCCAACATCGCCGAGCGTGGCGTGGCCGACCGCTACACCGTCGAGCTCGGCGACTTCTTCGACGGGGCCGACTCCAGCGGCGCCGCGCCGGCGCGCACGGTCATCTCCAACCCGCCGTACATCCCCGCGCCCGACCGCGACATCCTCATGCCCGAGCTGTGGGGCGGGGTCTACGGCAACGACCTGTCCCTGGCCCTGCTCAAGGCCGGGTACGACAACGTCGTCCTCGCCGTGCCGAGCTACTCCGACCCGGTCACCACGCTCGGCACCGCCGCCGACCTCGGCTACCGCGTCGTGAACTTCCTCGCCATGGGCCTGGACTTCGGCCCGTACAGCGCCGAGCCGAAGGTCGCCGACCACATCCGCCGCATCGTCGACGAGGGCCGCGGCTGGGCCGGAGAGGCCGAGTACATGGTCGCGGTGGCCCTCTTCACCCGCGACGACGCCATCCCCGGCGACCGTTCCCGCCAGCTCACCCGGGCCCTGCAGCTCCCGGTCTGACCGGGGCGTCAGCCCAGCGGCACGCACAGCGCCGCCGGGTCGCCGGGGCAAGGGGCGCCCAGGGCACGCCATGGCCCCCCGTGGAGGGCGGCTACCGGCGCTTGGCGTATCCGGCCAGGCCGAACTGCAGCAGCGCCAGGCCCCGCTCACCGCGGGCGTGCAGCTCCGCGCACAGCGCCGGACCGGTCACCCCGGCCAGCACGCGGTCGCGCGCCAGCTCCAGCAGCCCCGCGTACAGCCCCAGCACCGCGTGCGCGGCCAGCCAGGGCTCCAGCGAGCCCGGCTCGGCGGCGGTCTCCTCGGCGATGAGACCGGCCAGCGCCGAGGTCAGCTCGCCCAGGATCTCCCGCTCGCGCACCTGCAGCGTCCGGCTGCCGCGGATGACGACGGCCATCTCGGCCACCCCGCGCGCCGCCTCCTCCGAGCCCAGCCCGCTCATCGCGGCGACGACGAAGCTGCCCGCGGCCGCGGCGACGGACTCCCCGGCCGGCCGCCGGCGCACGGCGTCGAGCACGGCGGCCCGCATCGGCGGATCGGCCTCGAAGACCAGGCCCTCCTTGACCGGGAAGTGGTTGAACACCGTCTTCTCGACCACCCCGGCGCGCTGGGCGATCTCCACGACGCTGACGGCGTCGAAGCCGCGCTCGGCGAACAGCTCGGCCGCGGCCTCGACGATGCGCGCCCGCGTCTCCTGGCGCCGCCGCTCGCGCAGCCCCGGCCCGCGCAGGGCGCGCCGGCCCCGCCGCCGGCCCCGGGCCGGCGCCTCCTCGACCTCGGCCGGAGCGGGCGGCGGCACCGGCGCGGCCTCCGGGGCGAACGCCGTCCCCGGCTCCGTCGCGGCCTCGGGGGCGAACGCCGTCGCCGGCTCGGTCGCGGCCCCGGGCCCGGGCTCCGCCATCCCGTCCGCGACCTGGTCGTCGGCGGGGCCGGCGACCTCGACGCCGGCGTCGAGGTCGGCCGGGTGGATCACTGCAGGCGCCCCGTGTGTCACACCCGCAACGCTAGACAGCGCTCCTGGACGGTCCCGCGCGGCGGTCGGGACGTCCGGCGCCTGCGTGTCGCCACGAGGTGGTGTCGGACACTCTCCGTGACCGCACAACCGCAGGTGCGCGTCGCAGGGAGGTCCCCGTCGGCGTGCGTGGCAGCATCGACCCATGCGCATCGGCACCTTGCGACGGAGCCGGGGCCAGGAGCAGGTGTCAGGCGTACCCGGCACCGCCCGGCTCGACCGCCGCACCAAGAACCTCACCAAGCGGCTGCGCCCCGGCGACATCGCGGTGATCGACCACGTCGACATCGACCGGGTGAGCGCGGACTCCCTCGTGGCGTGCAAGGTCGCCGCCGTCGTCAACGCCGCGCCGAGCATCTCCGGGCGCTATCCCAACCTCGGCCCCGGGATCATCACCGACGCCGGGATCCCGCTGCTCGACGGCGTCGGCAAGGAGGTGTTCACCGCCCTCAAGGAGGGGGCGGAGGTGCGCCTGGACGGCAACACGCTGTACCTGGCCGACGGCACCGCGGTGGCCGAGGGCACCCTCCAGACGCCCGAGACCATCACGGTCGCGATGAACGAGGCCAGAGCGGGGCTGTCCACCCAGCTCGAGGCCTTCGCGGCCAACACGATGGAGTACATGAAGCGGGAGCGCGCGCTCCTGCTCGACGGCGTCGGCGTGCCCGACGTCCGGACCCGGATCGACGGCCGGCACGTCCTGATCGTCGTCCGCGGGTACGACTACAAGGAGGACCTGCAGGCGCTGCGGTCCTACATCCGCGACTACCGCCCGGTGCTCATCGGCGTCGACGGCGGCGCGGACGCGCTGATCGAGGCCGGCCACATGCCGGACATGATCATCGGCGACATGGACTCGGTGAGCGACGACGTGCTGCGCTGCGGCGCCGAGGTGGTCGTGCACGCCTACGCCGACGGCCGCGCCCCCGGCCTGGAGCGCGTGCAGGAGCTCGGCGTCGACGCGATCACCTTCCCCGCCTCGGCCACCAGCGAGGACATCGCGATGCTGCTGGCCGACGAGAAGGGCGCCTCGCTCATCGTCGCCGTCGGCACCCACGCCACCCTTGTGGAGTTCCTCGACAAGGGCCGCGGCGGCATGGCCTCGACCTTCCTCACCCGCCTGCGGCTGGGCGGCAAGCTGGTCGACGCCAAGGGCGTCAGCCGGCTCTACCGCAGCCGCATCTCGACCCTCACCCTCGTCGTCCTCGTCCTGGCCGCGCTGGTGTCCATCGGCGCGGCCCTGGCCGCGTCCACCGCCGGGCAGATCTACTTCGACCTGCTGGTCGACAAGTGGGACGGCTTCATGTTCTGGCTGGAGAACCTCCTCTCGTGATCGACTTCCGGTACCACATCGTCTCCCTCGTCGCGGTCTTCCTGGCCATCGCCCTCGGCATCGTCATCGGCACGACGGCGCTCAACGGCCGCGTGCTGGACGATCTCGAGGACCAGGTGACCGGCCTGCAGGAGGACAAGCGCAACCTGGAGGACAACACCCAGGCCCTGCAGGAGCGCCTGGACACCGGCGACCTCTTCGAGGAGGCCGTGGGCCCCGCGCTGGTCGAGGGCAGCCTGACCGACCGCAGCGTGGCGCTGGTCCTGCTCGGCGAGGACGTCGACGACGACGCGGTCGAGGCCGTCAGCGTGCTGGTCGGCCAGGCCGGCGGCACGGTGACCGGCACGATCCGGCTAACCGACGCCTACGCCGACCCTGCCACCGAGGCGGCGCTGCAGAACTACGTCACCGGCTCCGGCCGCCCGACCGGGGTGACCCTGCCCTCCACCGACGACACCGGCGAACTGGTCGCCTCCGTGCTCGCCCAGGTGCTGGTGAACCCGCCCGGGGTCGTCCCCGCGCCGGACACCGCCGAGCTCTCCTCGGTGCTGGCCGGCCTGTCCGCGCTCGAGGTCCTGACCCAGGAGTCGCCCTCGATCCAGCCCGCCGACCACGTGGTCGTGCTGACCCGCGGTGCCGTGACCGGCGACGACGCGGAGAGCCGGCTGGACACCCTGGTCGAGCTGGTCACCGCCCTGGACGGCAGCGGGTCCGGCGCCGTGGTCGCGGGGGACGCCGCGTCGGCCGCCGAGACCGGTCTCGTCGGTGTCATCCGCGCCGACCCGGAGGTCTCCTCGCTGGTGTCCACCGTGGACAACATCGAGGCCGCGGCCGGCCGGATCAGCACCGTGCTGGCCCTGGGCCAGGAGGGCGAGGGCACCTCCGGCAAGTACGGCACCGGCGAGGACACCCAGCCCGTGCCGCCGGTGCCCGCCGCCACCTCGTGAGCGCGCGGCGAGCCGGTGCCCCGCGCCGCCTGCTCCTCGCGCTCGGCGGAGCCGCGGCGGCGCAGGCCGGGCTGGCCGCCGCCGGCGCGCTGGCCGCCCGGCCGGCGGGCGCACCCTGGCACCGCACCAACTACGCCGGCCGGCCGGTGACACTGCTCGGTGGCCCGGCGCTCGCCGTGGCCGCGACCGCGACCGCCGCGCTCGGCGCCCCGACGGGGACGGCGGCCGCGGCGGCGCTCGTCGGCACGGTCTCCGGCGTGGTCGGCGGGTACGACGACCTCGCCGGCGCGCGCCCCGAGCAGGCTCGCGACAAGGGACTGGCCGGCCACCTGGCGGCGCTGCGCGCGGGCCGGGTCTCGGCGGGGGCGGTCAAGGTCGCGGGCATCGGTGCCGCGGCGGCCACCGCGGCGCTGCTGACCCGCCGGCCCGGTGCCCCGATGGCCGCGGCGCTGGCCGACGGCGTCCTCACCACCGGCCTGGTGGCCGGCACCGCCAACCTGCTCAACCTGCTCGACCTGCGCCCCGGCCGCGCGGCCAAGGTGACCGCGCTGCTCGCCGCGGCCACGGTGTCCGGACCGGCCGGCGGGCTGTCGGCCGGACCCCTGGGCGCCGCCCTGGCCGTGCTCCCCGCCGACCTCGGCGAGCGGGTCATGCTGGGCGACAGCGGCGCCAACGCGGCCGGCGCACTGCTGGGCCTGCGGCTGGCCGCGCTGCCCTCCCGCCGGGCGCGGACGGCGCTGCTGAGCGGCGTGGTCGCGCTCACGCTGGCCAGCGAGAAGGTCAGCTTCACCCGCGTCATCGAGGCGACCCCCGGCCTGCGGGAGCTGGACCGGCTCGGCCGCCGGGCGACGTGACCGCCCCCGCCGGCCCGCGCCCGCTCGCCGGGTCCGGCCGTGCGCGGGCGCGCGGGACCCGGTCGTGAGCGCCCGGCAGGTCGCCCGGGGCGTCGCCGGTGCCGCCGCCCTCATCGCGGCGCTCACCGTCCTCGCCCGGCTGGCCGGCTTCGGGCGGACGCTCGTCTTCACCAACGCGGTGGGCGCCGACAGCACCGGGGACACCTACACCGCCGCCAACACCGTGCCCAACATCGTGTTCGAGGTCGTCGCCGGCGGCGCGCTGGCCAGCCTGGTCGTGCCGATGCTCGCCGGGGGGATCGCCGCCGGCGACCGGGATCAGGTGCGCCGCACCGCCTCGGCGCTGCTCGGCTGGACCCTGCTGGTGCTGACCCCGCTGGCGGTGCTCGTCGGGCTGCTGGCCGGGCCGATCGCCCGCCTGCTGCTCGGCGGCGGGCCGGCGGCGGAGGTCGACCTCGCCGCCCGCTTCCTCCTCGTCTTCGCCCCGCAGGTCGTGCTCTACGGCATCGGGATCGTCCTGGCCGGCGTCCTGCAGGCGCACCGCCGGTTCGCCGGCCCGGCGCTGGCCCCGCTGCTGTCCAGCGTCGTCGTGGCCGGGGCGTACCTGCTGTTCGCCGGCATCGGCGGCGGCCGGGCCGTCGGGGAGCTCGACCGGCCCGCCGAGCTGGTGCTCGGGGTGGGGACGACGCTCGGCGTGGCCGCCCTGTCGCTGTGCCTGCTCGTGCCGGTGCGCCGGCTGCGGCTGGGGCTGCGGCCGACGCTGCGCTTCCCGGTCGGCGTCGCCCCGCGCGTGGCCCGGCTGGCGCTGGCCGGCGTCCTCACCCTGGCCGGCCAGCAGCTCGTCGCCGCCGTGGCGATCCGGCTGGCCAACTCCGGTGCCCCCGACGGGACGCAGGTCGTCTACACCGCCGGGCTGACCCTCTTCCTGGTGCCATGGGCGGCGCTGGCGGTGCCGCTCGCCACGTCGGCGTACCCGGGCCTGGCGGAGCGGGCCGAGCGCGGCGACCGCGCCGGGTTCGCCCGCGCGCTGGCTCCCGTCACGGTGCTCGGCACCGTCGCCTGCGCCGTCGCCGCGGCCGTCCTCGTCGGCGCGGCCGGCCCGATCGCCCGCGTCTTCCTGCTGCAGGAGCCGCCGGCCACGGTCGCCGCCCTCCGCGACACGATCATCGCCTTCGCCCCCGGCCTGGTCGGCTACGGACTGGTCGCGTTCCTCACCCGGGCCCTGTACGCGCAGGGTCTGTGGAAGGCGCCGACGGTCTGCGTGGTCGGCGGGTGGACGCTGGCCGTCGTCGCCGACGTGGTGCTGGCCGCGGCGCTGGACCCGGCCGACCGCGGCCTGGCCCTCGCCGCCGGGCACACGATCGGCGTGACCGTGGCCGGCGTCGCCCTGCTGGTCGTGGTCGCCCGGGTGGCCGGCTCCGCGTCGCTGGCCGGGGTGCTGCGCACCGGGGGACCGGCGCTCGTCGCGGCCGCTCTCGGCGCGGCCGGCGGGCTGGCCGTGGCCCGGCTGCTGGATGCCGACCCGGTGCCCGGCACCGGCCCGCTGGGCGCGCTGGGTGCCGGTGCCCTGGTCACCGTGGTGGTGCTCGTGATCGCCGGGGCCGTCATCATGGGCACCGCACGGGGGCCGCTCACCGCCGCCGTCCGGGCGCTGCGCGCGCCGGACCCCGTCCCCAGCGAGCCCTCGGGAGGCACCAGGTGACCCCGGACAGGTCAGTCGAGCAGGCGGCCGGCGAGCGGCCGCTGGCCGGGCGCCGGGTCGCCGAGGTCCTCGCCACGAGCACCGGCGGCGTCGGTACCCACGTGCGCGCCGTCCTGCCGGCCGTCCGGGCCGCCGGGGCCGACGTGCTGGTCTGCGGCGCCGCCGCCACCGAGGAGCTCTTCGGCTTCCGGCGCGCGGGCGCGGAGTTCACCCCCGTGGGGATCAGCGCGGGGCTGGCCCCGGCCGCCGACGCCCGCGCCGTCCTCGAGCTCCGCCGGGCGCTGGCCGGCGCCGACCTGGTGCACGCCCACGGCCTGCGGGCCGGCCTGGTCGCCGCCGCGGCGCTGCGCGTGCCCGGCGTCGCCCGCCGGCCGCTGGTGATCACGCTGCACAACGCGCTGCCCGAGGGCGGCGGGCTCAGGCGGCGGGTCCTGGCCGCCGCCGAGCGGGCCACGGTGCGCGGTGCGGACGTCGTCCTGGCCGCCTCCGACGACCTCGCCGACAACGCGCGCCGGCTGGGCGCCCGCGACGTGCGCACCGCGCCGGTCAGCGCCCCCGCGCTGCCCCCGGCCACCCGCACCCGCGAGCAGGTGCGCGCCGAGCTCGGCGTGACCGGCGCCCGGCCGCTGGTCGTGGCCGTCGGCCGGCTGCACCCGCAGAAGGGCTACGACGTCCTGCTGGACGCCGCCTCCGCGTGGGCCGGGGACGGCGGCCCGCTGGTGGCGATCGCCGGCGACGGCCCGCTCGAGCACGAGCTCCGGGACCGCATCACCGCCGAGCGCCTGCCCGTGCTGCTGCTCGGCCGCCGCGACGACGTCGCCGACCTGCTCGCCGCGGCCGACCTCTGCGTGCTGCCCTCGCGGTGGGAGGCGCGGTCGCTCACCGCGCAGGAGGCGCTGCGGGCGGGCACGCCGCTGGTGGCCACGCGCACCGGCGGGCTGCCCGGACTGCTGGGCGACGCGGCCGAGCTGGTGCCCGCGGGCGACGCGCCGGCGCTCGCCGCGGCCGTGACCGGCGTGCTCGGCGACCCCGCGCGGGCCCGGGCGCTGGCCGAGGCCGGGCTCGCGCAGGCCCGCACCTGGCCGGACGAGGCGGCCACCGCCCGCACGCTCGTCGCCGTCTACCGCGAGCTGCTCGGCCCCCCGGGCGGCGGCCCGTGACCGGGCGGGCGCTGACCGTCGCCCTGGCCCTGCTGGCGCTGCTGCTGGGGGTCACCGGCCCCGCGGTCGCCGCCCCGGCCGACGACGGGCTGCGGGCCGACCGCGTGCTCGTCGTCGGCGTCCCCGGGCTCACCTGGGCCGACGTGACGCCCGAGGCCACCCCGCAGCTGTGGGCCCTGGCCGGCGACTCGACCATCGGCGCGATGTCGGTGCGGGCGGCCCGCGCGACCACCTGCGTGCTCGACGGCTGGGCCACGATCGGCGCGGGCAACCGGGTGCGCGTCCCCGGACCGGACGACGGCCTGCCGCCGGTGCCGCTGCCGACCGTACCCATCCCCGAGGACCCGGCCGACCCGGCGGCCCCGACCGCGCCGCCGGCCGACGAGGAGCCCGCGCTGGACTCCTCGCTGACGTACTGCGGGCTGCAGGAGCGGCTGGTCACCGACGGCCTGGACGACCCGCGGGCCACCGTGCAGCGCACCGCCGAGGACGAGGGGACCGCCCGCTTCGGTGCCGAGCCGGGCGCGCTGGGCCGGGCCGTCGGCTGCGCCACGGTGGTCGGGCAGGCGCCGGCGCTGGCCGTCGCCGCCCCCGACGTGGAGCTGACCCGGCCGGAGGCCCTGCCCACCGAGCCCGGGGGGCTGGAGGCGCTGCTGTCGGGCTGCCCGCTGTCCCTCGTCTCGCTGGACGCGCTGTTGACGGCCGGCCGGCCCGGCGTCGACCGCACCGACGACGGCACCGAGCCCGGGCCGCGCGCCGCCGCCCTGGCCCGCATCGACGAGGCGGTCGGCCGGCTGCGGGCGGCCGTGCAGGCCCTGCCGGGGGAGACGCTGCTGCTCCTCCAGGGCGTCTCCGAGGTCAACGACGGCCGCCCGCAGCTGCACGTCGGGATGGCCTCCGGTCCCGGGTTCGGCGCCGGCTGGCTGACCTCGGCCAGCACCGGCCGGGCCCCCTACGCCCAGCTCATCGACGTCGCGCCGACCGTGCTCCGGGCGCTCGGGGAGGAGTCGCCGTCGTCGTTCAACGGGCAGCCGATGCGCGCCGCCGGCGAGCGGCCCGGGCCAGCCGAGGCCGTGGCCACGCTGGTCCGCGCGAACACGGCCGCGACCACCCACCACCGGCACACCAGCTACTTCTTCTGGTCGCTGGTCACCGTCTCCGCCCTCGTGCTGGCCGCCGGTCTCCCGGTGCTCGGTGCCCGGCTGCGGTCCGGTGCGGGCGCCGGGCACGGGCGGCTGGCCGGGCTGCGCCCGACCGCCGCCCCGGTGGGGGTCCTGCGGCTGGCGGCACTGGCCGCCGCGGCGCTGCCGGTGGCCACCTACCTGGGCGGGGTCGTGCCCTGGGAGCGCTCGGGCGCGCCGCTGGTCGCGCTGACCGGGGCGGTGCTCGCCGCCGACGCGGTCGTGCTGGCCGTCGCGGTCCTGGGGCCCTGGCGCCGCCGTCGGCTGGGGCCCGGCGCGGTCGTCGCCGGCATCACGCTGGCCACCCTGGTGGGCGACGTCCTCACCGGGTCGCACCTGGAGCTCATGGCGCCGCTGGGCTACGACCCGATCGTCGCCGGGCGGTTCACCGGCTACGGCAACCTCAGCTTCGGGCTGCTGTCGGTGTCCGCCCTGCTGGTCACCGCAGGCCTGGCCACGGCGGCCGGGAGGCGGGCGCGGCCGGAGCGGGCCCGCCGGGCCACCGGGCTCACCGTGCTGGCGGCCGGGCTGGTGGTCGTGGCGGTGGTCGGGGCCCCGCCCCTGGGCCGTGACTTCGGCGGCGTGCTCGCGGCCCTGCCGGGCTTCCTGCTGCTGGCCATGCTGCTGACCCGCACCCGCGTCACCGTCGTCCGGCTGGCCGGCATCCTCGGCCTGGCGGTGCTCGCCGTGGGCACGGTCGCCGTCCTGGACTGGACGCGTGCGGCGCAGGACCGCACCCACCTGGGCCGGTTCGTCGAGCAGGTGCTCACCGGCGAGGCCTGGACCGTCGTCAGCCGCAAGGCCGACGCCAACCTCGACATCCTCATGCGCAGCCCGCTGGCCTGGATGCTGCCGGTGGCGCTGGTCGCCGCGGTCTGGCTCGTCCGCCGCCGCGGCGGGCTGCTGCGCTCGCCGCGCGACGGGGCGGGGGAGCGGCCCGCCACCGCGGCCGGCCGCGCGCGGCTGACCCCGGCCGACGCGTTCGTCGTGCGGGCGGCGCTGGTGTCGACGGCCCTGAGCCTGGCCATCGGGGCCGCGGTCAACGACTCCGGCGTCGCCGTGCCCGGCACCGCCGCGACCCTGCTGGTGCCGCTGCTGGTGTGGCTGGCGACCGGCCCGGCGCGGACCGCCGGGGCGCCGGCGGACGTGGCCGACGGCACCCCCGCCTCCGACGGGGAGGACGACGGGGGAGCTGTTACGGTGGTCTCCCGTGGGTCGACCGTCAGGAACGCTTGATCAGTCCGCATCCCGGAGCCTCCTCCACAACTCGCAGCCGACGAAGTTCGTCTTCGTCACCGGCGGCGTCGTGTCCTCCCTCGGCAAGGGACTGACCGCGAGTTCCCTGGGCGCACTCCTGTCCAGCCGTGGCCTGCGGGTCACGATGCAGAAGCTGGACCCCTACCTCAACGTCGATCCCGGGACGATGAACCCGTTCCAGCACGGCGAGGTGTTCGTCACCGAGGACGGCGCCGAGACCGACCTGGACATCGGCCACTACGAGCGGTTCCTCGACACCGACCTGGCCGGCCGGGCCAACGTGACGACCGGGCAGGTGTACTCCGACGTCATCGCCAAGGAGCGGCGCGGGGAGTACCTCGGCGACACGGTGCAGGTCATCCCGCACATCACCAACGAGATCAAGGCCCGCATCCTCGCCGGCGCCGACACGTGGGGCGAGCAGGGCGACGGCGAGCGGGTCGACGTCGTCATCACCGAGATCGGCGGCACGGTCGGCGACATCGAGTCCCTGCCGTTCCTGGAGGCCGCCCGGCAGGTCCGGCACGAGATCGGCCGGGACAACTGCTTCTTCCTGCACATCTCGCTGATCCCGTTCATCGCGCCGTCGGGCGAGCTGAAGACCAAGCCGACGCAGCACTCCGTCGCGGCCCTGCGCAGCATCGGCATCCAGCCCGACGCGCTGGTGTGCCGCTCGGACCGGGACATCAACGACGGGCTCAAGCGCAAGATCAGCCTGATGTGCGACGTCGACGCCGAGGGCGTCATCTCCTGCCCCGACGCGCCGTCGATCTACGACATCCCCAAGGTGCTGCACCGGGAGGGCCTGGACGCCTACGTCGTCCGGCGTCTGGGCCTGCCCTTCCGCGACGTGGACTGGACCGTGTGGGGTGACCTGCTCGAGCGCGTGCACCGGCCCCGCCGGACGGTGGAGATCGCGCTCGTCGGCAAGTACATCGACCTGCCCGACGCCTACCTCTCGGTCAGCGAGGCGCTGCGGGCCGGCGGGTTCGCCCACCGCAGCCGGGTCAAGCTGCGCTGGGTGCCGTCGGACGACTGCGAGACCCCCGAGGGCGCGGAGAAGGCGCTGGCCGGCGTCGACGGCGTCTGCATCCCCGGTGGGTTCGGCGTGCGCGGCATCGAGGGCAAGCTCGGGGCGATCCGGCACACCCGGGTCAACGGCATCCCGACCCTCGGCCTGTGCCTGGGGCTGCAGTGCATGGTCATCGAGTACGCCCGGGACGTCGCCGGGCTCCCGGAGGCCAACTCCGCGGAGTTCGACCCGGAGACCCCTGACGCGGTGATCGCGACCATGGCCAGCCAGGTCGACGTCATCGCCGGCGAGCGGGGCATGGGCGGCACCATGCGGCTGGGCAGCTACCCGGCGGCGCTGCAGAAGGGCTCGGTCGTGGCCGGCGCCTACGGCAGCACCGAGATCACCGAGCGGCACCGGCACCGCTACGAGGTGGCCAACGCCTACCGCGACCGGCTGACCGACGCCGGGCTGGTCTTCTCCGGCACGTCGCCGGACGGGCTGCTCGTGGAGTTCGTGGAGCTCCCGCGCGACGCGCACCCGTTCTTCGTGGGCACCCAGGCGCACCCGGAGCTGAAGAGCCGCCCGACGCGGCCGCACCCGCTGTTCGCGGCGTTCGTGCAGGCCGCCGTCGACTTCCAGGAGTCCGCGCGGCTGCCCGTGCCGGTCGACGAGGCGGAGAAGGTCGGCATCTGATGTCCGAACCGGCCGCCGAGGGCGACTACCGGCTGCTCGCCAGCGAGACCGTGTACGACGGCCGGGTCATCAGCCTGGTCCGCGACACCGTGGCCATGCCCGGCGGCGGCGACAGCGTCCGCGAGGTGGTCCGCCACCCCGGCGCGGTCGCCGTCGTGGCGCTCGACGAGGGCGACACCGTGGTCCTGCTGCGCCAGTACCGGCACCCGGTGGGCGGCTACCTGTGGGAGCTGCCCGCCGGGCTGCGTGACGCCGACGGCGAGCCGCCGCTGGAGACGGCCAAGCGCGAGCTGGCCGAGGAGGTGCTGCTGGCGGCGGAGCGCTGGTCGCTGCTGGTGGCGTACTTCTCGAGCCCCGGCTTCTGCGACGAGCGGATCTCGGTCTACCTCGCCGAGGGGCTCTCGGCGGTGGACCGGCCCGACGGCTTCACCGTCGAGCACGAGGAGCTCGACATGACGATCGACCGGGTGCCGCTGGCCGAGGCGGTGCAGCGGGTGTTCGCCGGGGGGATCCGCAACCCGGCCGCCGTCGTGGGGCTGCTGGCCGCCGCGCGGTACCGCGCCGGCGGCATCGAGCTGCCCCCGGTCGACGCCGGATAGCCGCTCGACGGGTATCAGCCGAGGACGACGGGGGCCGAGCTGCCGACCTGCACGAACTGCATGACCTGGGCGGTCTCGTCCCAGACCTGCTCCTCCAGCCAGAACACGTAGGTCCCGCCGGGGATCAGGCCGGTCATCGTGGTGCTGACCTCGCCGCAGTCGTCGCGCTGGCCGACCAGCTGCTGCGGCGGCGCCGGCTGGACCCCGGTCACCAGCTGCTGGCTGACCGCCTGCACCCGGTAGCCGCGGACGGCGGAGTCGCTGTCGGCCATCCAGCTCAGCGTGGCGCTGCCGGCCCCGGGGACGACGGCGGGCGGGATGCGCCGCGGGCTGCCGTACCCGCCGCAGGGGGCCTCGGGCGGGGTGTACTCCGGGATCACGCCGCGCGGCACCGTGGGCGGCACGAACTCGACGTCGATGTCGCGGGGGACCGGCACGGCCACGCCGGGCACGCGCACCTGGGGCTCGGGGACGTCGAAGCCGGTCCGCTCGACCGCCTGCGGCACCTGGGGCACCTGCGGGACCTGGCCGGGCATCATCCCGGCGTCCCGGAACGGCGACCAGGAGGCGGTGACCTGCGCGGCCAGCTCCGTGGCGGGCGCGCCGAGGGTCACCAGGCCGACCGCGAGGACGGCGGCCACCGTGCCCGCACCGCCGGTGAGCGACCGACGGCGCCGGGGTGCGCGTCGTCCCGCGGGCCGGCCCCTGCGCCGGCGTCCCGCCTGTCCCATCGCCACCTCCGGTCTCGCGAGGACCATCGGCGGGCCGGCCCCCGGTGTTGAGCCGAGCGGGGATCAGACCGGTGGCGCCGTCGCGCCCGACCCGGCCCGGTCGGGCTCCGGCAGCCGCAGGCCCAGCCGCGCGGCCTCGAGCCCGGCGAGCGTGCGCGTCGCGGCCGGGTCGCCGGCCCGCCAGGCCGCGCCGGTGCCCGCCGGCAGCCCGGCCAGCCGCGGGAGGGGCGCCGTGGCCACGGCCCGGGCGGCCAGCAGGTCGAGGTCCGGTGTGCGCGCGTCGAGCAGCCGCGCGACCGCCGTCGCCTCCCGGGACCAGGCCAGCCGCCACGGCAGCCAGCGCAGCAGCATCCAGCCCACCGGCAGGAGGACCAGGACGACCGACAGCCAGAAGGCGAGCGTGCCCACCGCGTCCTGGGCCGACTGCCCGGCACCGCTCACCGAGTCCCCGGCACTCCCGAGGGCGTCGAACGGCGTGGACAACTCGTCGCCGACCACCGGCACGTCCTCGGCGACGTCGGCGGCCGAGCCCATGCTGTCGGCCACCGAGGCGCCCAGTCGTTCCACCGCCTCGCCGGGCTCGGCCAGCGCCAGCACCGCGCCGTGCACCGCCCGCGCCACCAGCACCCACAGCACGGCCCACGCCAGCATGCCCACGTCGGCCAGCACCTGGGCCAGCCGCTTGTCGGGTCGCTGGGCGTACAGCTGCATCCGCGGGTCCTCTCGGGGGAGAGCGCGCCGGTCGCGCCCCGCACGATCGTCGGTCAGCGGCGGCGGCCCGGCAGCCCGAACGATCCCCGGCCGCCGGTGCCGACCGTCCCTAGACTCCGCGCCGAGCGCCCCCGACCGGGGCGCCGCGTCCGGACGACCACACAGGCCAGGGCCCCGACGACCTCGGGGACCGGCCGGACCAGGAGCTGGCATGCGCGTCGGGGTCCCCCGCGAGATCAAGAACCACGAGTACCGGGTGGCGCTCACCCCTGCCGGGGTGCACGAGCTGACCCGGGCCGGGCACGAGGTGCTCGTCGAGCAGGGAGCGGGGGAGGGGTCCTCCATCCCGGACGAGGACATGGTCTCCGCCGGCGCCCGGATCGTCGCGGCCGCCGACGACGTCTGGGCCGACGCCGACCTGCTGCTCAAGGTCAAGGAGCCGGTCGCCGAGGAGTACCGGCGGCTGCGCGCGGGCCAGACGCTGTTCACCTACCTGCACCTGGCCGCCTCGCGCGAGTGCACCGAGGCGCTGGTCGCCTCCGGCACCACCGCCATCGCCTACGAGACGGTCCAGACCGCCGACGGCGCGCTGCCCCTGCTGGCGCCGATGTCGGAGGTGGCCGGGCGGATGGCGCCGCAGGTCGGGGCGCACGCGCTGGAGCGGGCGCACGGCGGGCGCGGGGTGCTGCTCGGCGGGGCGCCCGGGGTCTACGCCGCCAAGGTCGTCGTCCTCGGCGCCGGGGTGTCCGGGATGAACGCCGCGGCCATCGCCCTGGGCATGCAGGCCGAGGTGATCGTGCTCGACCGCGACGTCGACAAGCTCCGCGCCGCCGACCGCATCTACCAGGGGCACCTGCAGACCGTCGCCTCCAACGCCTACGAGGTGGAGCGCGCGGTGCTCGACGCCGACCTGGTGATCGGCGCGGTGCTCGTGCCCGGCGCCCGCGCGCCCAAGCTCGTGACCGACGACCTGGTCGCCCGCATGAAGCCGGGGTCGGTCCTGGTGGACATCGCCGTCGACCAGGGTGGCTGCTTCGAGGGGACCCGACCGACGACACACGACGCGCCGACCTACCGGGTGCACGGGTCGGTGTTCTACTGCGTGGCGAACATGCCCGGCGCGGTGCCCAACACCTCGACCCACGCGCTGACCAACGTCACGCTGCCCTACGTCATGCGACTGGCCGACGAGGGGACGACGGCGGCGGTGCGGGCCGACCGGGCGCTGGCGCACGGCGTCAACGTCGCGGCCGGGCAGGTGGTCCTGCCCGAGGTCGCCGAGGCGCACGGGCTGACCGCCGTGGGCCTGGAGGAGGTGCTGTCCTGACGACAGCGATGGGTGCATCGCGGCGAGCAACCAGCGAGGAGCGGACCGGAGCGCGGAGTCAGGACCAGGGGCAGGGCCTGACGACCGTGACCGCAACCGGCCCCGGCGTCGAGCGGGTCGTCTCCGGCTACCTCGACCACCTCACGGTCGAGCGCGGGCTGGCGGCCAACACGATCTCCTCCTACCGCCGCGACCTGCGCCGCTACACGGAGTTCCTGGCCGCGGCCGGCGTCCGCGGGCTGGGTGAGGTCGCCGAGTCCGACGTCGCCGCGTTCCTCGCCGCGCTGCGCCGCGGGGACGACGCGCACCCGCCGCTGTCGGCGACCTCCGCCGCCCGGGCCGTCGTCGCCGTGCGGGGGCTGCACCGCTTCGCCGCGCTCGACGGGCTGGTGGCCGACGACGTCGCCGCCGAGGTGCGCCCGCCCGCCGCCGCCCGGCGGCTGCCCAAGGCGCTGCCGGTGGAGGCCGTGGTGGCGCTCATCGAGGGCGCCGGGGCACTGGAGGGGCCGCGGGGGCTGCGGGACCGGGCGCTGCTGGAGCTGCTGTACGGCACCGGCGCCCGCATCTCCGAGGCGGTCGGGCTGACCGTCGACGACCTGGACCGCGGGCAGTCGGTCGTCCGGCTGGCCGGGAAGGGCGGCAAGCAGCGGGTCGTGCCGGTGGGCAGCTACGCGCTGCGCGCGGTCGAGGACTACCTCGTGCGCGCCCGCCCGGCACTGGCCGCCGCCGGCTCGTCGCGGGGCCGGGCCGGAGCGCTGTTCCTCAACGCTCGCGGCGGCCCGCTGTCGCGGCAGAGCGCCTGGTCGATCCTGCGGGCGGCCGCCGAGCGGGCGGGGCCGGCGGCGGGCATCTCCGTGGAGCAGGTCTCGCCGCACACGCTGCGGCACAGCTTCGCCACGCACCTGCTCGACGGCGGCGCCGACGTCCGGGTCGTGCAGGAGCTGCTCGGGCACGCGTCGGTGACGACGACGCAGGTCTACACGCTGGTCACCGTGGACCGGCTGCGCGAGGTGTACGCGACCAGCCACCCGAGGGCGCTCACCTGACAGCCGGACCGCCGCTTCCTCGGCGAGAAGTGCCCACCTCCTCGGCTTGATGTTGCGGATGTGTTGTCAGGTGTAGCCGAGGGGGCGACGCGCCCGGCGTGCCTCCTGGGTGATCGCTTGCCGAGTCCCTACCGTCGTCGGCGACCCGAGCGGTGGGGAAGACCGCATCCGGCGCGCCGCGCCGGACCGGGCCCGAGCTGGAGGCGACACCGACCATGGCGATCCGAGGGGATGCGGCCCCTGCCGTCACGCGTCCGCGCGACACCGAGCCCGAGATGGGCGGGACCGCCTCGAAGCAGGACCCCGCCCGCGCCCGGCAGCGGCCGCTGCCCGAGCCGCGGCCGCTGACGCAGCACGGCCCGGCGCAGGTCATCGCCATGTGCAACCAGAAGGGCGGCGTCGGCAAGACGACGTCGACGATCAACCTGGGTGCGGCGCTGGTCGAGCACGGCCGCAAGGTGCTGCTCATCGACCTCGACCCGCAGGGCGCGCTGTCGGTGGGCCTGGGCGTGCCGGCCCAGAACCTGGACCGCACCATCTACAACGCCCTCATGGAGCGGCGCACCACCCTGGCCGACGTCCGCGTGCCGACCGACATCCCCGGCCTGGACCTGGTGCCCAGCAACATCGACCTGTCGGCCGCCGAGGTGCAGCTGGTCAGCGAGGTCGCCCGCGAGCAGACGCTGCTGCGCGTGCTGGCCGACGTCCGCGACGAGTACGACTACGTCCTCATCGACTGCCAGCCCAGCCTCGGCCTGCTGACCGTCAACGCGCTCACCGCCGCGCAGGGCGTGATCATCCCGCTGGAGTGCGAGTTCTTCTCGCTGCGCGGCGTCGCCCTGCTGGTCGACACGATCGAGAAGGTCAAGGAGCGGCTCAACCCGGGCCTGGAGATCTCCGGGATCCTCGCCACGATGTACGACACCCGCACGGTGCACTGCCGCGAGGTGTTCAGCCGGGTCGTCGAGGCCTTCGGCGACACCGTCTTCCAGACCGTCATCCACCGCACGGTGCGCTTCCCCGAGACCACGGTGGCCGGTCAGCCGATCACCACCTGGGCGCCGACGTCCTCCGGTGCCGCCGCCTTCCGCGACCTGGCGAAGGAGGTCATCGCGCTGTGACGCGCCGTCCCGTCCTCCCCGGCGCGTCGGAGCTGTTCCGCCGCACCGACACCCCGCCGGCGCCCGAGGTCACCGAGCTGCCCAGCGTCGCGGCGACCACCAGCTCCCCGGCGCTGCGCGCCACCCCGCGGCGCACCGCCGAGGTGCCGGGCGTCGAGGAGTCGATGCCGGGGCTGACCCTGGTCCCGGCCGGCGCCGACGCCGACCCGCTCGCCGCGTTCCGGACGGCGCCCGCGCCTGCGCCCACCATGGCCCCGCAGCCGCCGCGCACCCGCGGCAAGGCCGTGCGGACCGAGCGCACCAAGCACGACGAGAAGATCACCGTCTACATCTCCGCCGACGAGCTCCTGGCACTGGAGAGCGCCCGGCTCACCCTGCGCGGGCAGCACGGCGTGGCCGCCGACCGCGGGCGGATCGTCCGCGAGGCCATCACGGTGCTGCTGGCCGACCTGGCGGAGTCCGGCGAGGACTCCGTGCTCGTGCGCCGGCTCCGGGGGAACTGACCCCTACGCTCGCTGACGTGACCGAAGCGCGGGCGGAGGGGCGCTTCACCGTCCGGCTGACCAACTTCGAGGGGCCCTTCGACCTCCTCCTGCAGTTGATCGGCAAGCACAAGCTCGACGTCACCGAGATCGCGCTCTCGCAGGTCACCGACGAGTTCATCGCCCACCTGCGGGCACTCGGCGACGAGCTGGACCTCGACCAGGCCAGCGAGTTCCTCGTCGTCGCCGCGACCCTGCTCGACCTCAAGGCCGCCCGGCTGCTGCCGGCGGCCGAGGTGGAGGACGAGGACGACCTCGAGCTGCTCGAGGCCCGCGACCTGTTGTTCGCCCGGCTGCTGCAGTACCGCGCCTACAAGGAGGCCGCCGCGTTCCTGCGGGAGCGGGAGGCCGGCGCCGTCCTCCGGTACGGCCGCGACGCCGGGCCCGACCCGGTCTTCGCCGAGCAGGTCCCCGAGGTGCTGCTCGGCGTCACCCCGGCGCAGTTCGCCGCGCTGGCCACCCGGGTGCTGACGCCGAAGGCGCCGCCCACCGTGAGCGTCAGCCACCTGCACGCCGCAGCGGTCAGCGTCGCCGAGCAGCTGCTGCTCGTCCGGAACCGCCTCGCCGAGGCCGGGACCGTCAGCTTCCGCGCGCTCACCGCTGACTGCGGGCACACCCTCGAGGTGGTCGCTCGGTTCCTCGCCCTGCTGGAGCTCTACCGTCAGCAGCGGGTCGTCTTCGACCAGCTCACCCCGCTGGGCGAGCTGCACGTGCGCTGGACCGGCGGCGCGCTGCCCGTCCGGTCCGACGACGAGGGCACGGACGACGAGGGGGAGGACGACGAGGGCACGGACGACGGCGCGACCGACGAGGAGGAGGACCGGTGACCGAGGAGGACCGCGGGCCCATCTCCTGGGAGGCCCTGGCCGCCGAGCTGGCCGCCACCCGCGAGGCGGCCGAGGACCGCGACGACGACCCCGCCGTCTGGGACGCCGTCGCCGCCGCGCTGGCCGCCCGCGTCGCCGAGCGGCCGCCGGTCGACGACGAGCCCGCGCCGGTGCCGGTCGAGGAGGCGGTCCTGCCGCTGCCCGGGATGCCGGAGCCGGAGCCGGAGGAGGAGCCCGAGCCGGAGGTCGACGTCGACCCGGCCACCCTGCGTGCCGGCCTGGAGGCGCTGCTGTTCGTGCTGGACAGCCCGGTGGACGAGGAGACGCTCGCGGCGTCACTGCGCTGCCCGGTCGCCCGCGCCCGGGAGGCGCTGGCCGAGCTCGCCGAGGACTACGACCGCCGCGGTGCCGGCATCACGCTGCGCCGGGTGGGGGAGGGCTGGCGGCTGTACACCCGCGACGAGCACGCCGGGGTCATCGAGCGCTACCTCGGTCACGGGCGGGGCAGCCGGCTCACCCAGGCGGCGCTGGAGACCCTCGCCGTCATCGCCTACCGCCAGCCGGTCACCCGGGCGCGGATCGCGGCCATCCGCGGCGTCGGTGTCGACGGCGTCATGCGCACCCTGCTCACCCGCGGGCTGGTGCACGAGGTGGGCAGCGACCCGGACTCCGGCGGCGGGCTGTACGGCACCACGCCGCTGTTCCTCGAGCGGCTGGGGCTGACGGGCCTCGCCGACCTGCCCGACCTCGGGCCGCTGGTGCCCGAGACCGCGTCGTTCCTGGTCGACCACCCCGACGCGCACTGAGGCCGTCGCCGGGTGACGGATGATCGCCGTCCTCGCCGCGCGGTCGCCGACCTCGACGTCCGCCGCGAGGTCGGCGGCGCCGGCGCGCGGACGGCGATCAGTCCCCGAAGACCACCCCGGTCGCCAGCAGCAGGCCGACGACGACGAAGCCGCCACCGGCGATCCGCCCGCGCCAGAGGTGGAAGGATCGGGCGCGGTCGGACCACACGCCGGCGGCGCCCGGGCGCTCGCGAGCCGCGGGGTTGTCGGGGGAGTGCTCCCACACCAGCCGCCGGGACAGCAGCACGAGGGCCACGCCCATCACCGCGAGCACCAGCCCCATGACCTGCTCCGTCCGCATGTGCGTGATCATCCCGCACGCGGACGGAGCGGTCGCCGACGTGGTGGGAGACTGGAGGGCGATGAACACCGCGCCGACCGACGAGACCCCCGACGAGACCACCACCACCGGGGGCGGAGAAGGCTGGTCGGAGGACATGGAGCTCGCCCCGGCGCACCCGTCCGACCGCGCCCCGGAGCGGGACGAGGGCCACCCCGAGGGCGAGCGGCTGCAGAAGGTCCTGGCCCGCGCCGGCGTCGGCTCCCGCCGCGTCTGCGAGGACATGATCGACGAGGGCCGGATCAGCGTGAACGGCGCCGTCGTCCAGGTGCAGGGCATGCGGGTGCACCCGCGCACCGACCACATCGCCGTCGACGGCGTCCGGATGGAGCTGCGCGACGACCGGGTGACCTACGCGCTGAACAAGCCCTCCGGGGTCATCACCGCGATGAGCGACGACCGCAACCGGCCCACCGTCGGCGACATGGTGGGTGACCTCGCGCCGGGGCTGGTGCACGTCGGCCGCCTCGACCAGGACACCGACGGCCTGCTGCTGGTCACCAACGACGGCGAGCTCGCCCACCGGCTGGCCCACCCGTCCTACGAGGTGAAGAAGACCTACCTCGCGCAGGTGTCGGGCTCGGTCCCGCGGGACATGTTCCGGCGGCTGCGCCAGGGCGTGGAGCTCGAGGACGGGCCGGTGAGGGTCGACTCCTTCACGGTCGTGGACACCCACGCCGGGCAGTCGGTCGTCGAGGTGGTGCTGCACGAGGGCCGCAAGCACATCGTCCGGCGGCTGCTGGCACACGTCGGGCTGCCGGTGTCGCGGCTGACGCGGACGGCGATCGGCCCGGTGAAGCTGGAGCGGATGCGCGTCGGCTCGATCCGCCGGCTCACCCGCTCCGAGGTCGGCCAGCTCAACGACCTCGTCGGGCTCTAGACGGAGGACCTCCCTGCCCCTCGCACGCGCGCGGCGGGCCCCTGCAGGGAGGCCGCCTAGACTCGGCAAGGCGCCCACGAGCGGGAGCCCGTGGGACGAATGAGGAGTGTGCATGGCCGTCCGAGCCATCCGGGGCGCGACGCAGGTCGACGCCGACGACCGGGACGAGGTGCTGGCGGCGACGCGCGAGCTGGTGAGCACCGTGATCGAGCGCAACCGGCTGGACAGCGAGCAGCTGATCAGCATCCTGTTCACCGCGACCCCCGACCTGGTGTCGGAGTTCCCCGCCCTGGCCGCGCGCGAGCTCGGGCTCGGCGACGTGCCGCTGATGTGCGCCACCGAGATCGGCGTCGCGCACGCGCTGCCCCGCGTGCTGCGGCTCATGGCGCACGTGGAGACCGACGTGCCGCGGTCGGAGATCGCGCACGTGTACCTGCGCGGCGCGACCGCCCTGCGACGGGACATCGCACAATGAGCGGCCTCCAGGGCTCCGGGTTCCGGGGACAGGTGACCCTCGACGGGCCGTCGGGCACGGGCAAGTCCAGCGTGGCCCGGGCGGTCGCCGCCCGCCTCGGCGCGGCCTACCTCGACACCGGCGCCATGTACCGCGCGGCCACCGTCGCCGTGCTCGACGCCGGCATCGACCCCGAGGACGCCGAGGCGGTGGCCGGCGTGGTCGCCGGCGCGCGGATCGACGTGGGGACCGAGGCCGGCACCGAGATCGTCCGCGTGGACGACGTCGACGTCGCGGTGCGCATCCGCGGGGCCGAGGTGACCCGGGCGGTGTCGGCGGTGTCGGCCGTCCCGGCGGTGCGCAGGCAGCTGGTCGACCAGCAGCGCGACCTCGTGGCGGCCGCCGACGCCGTCGTCGTCGAGGGGCGCGACATCGGCACCGTCGTCCTCCCCGGGGCGACCTGCAAGATCTACCTGACCGCCGCCCCGGAGGCCCGCGCGCAGCGGCGGGCCGGGCAGCTGGGGGTCACCGACGCTGCGGAGATCGCCGCGATCGCCGCCGACCTGCGCCGCCGGGACACCTACGACAGCAGCCGCGAGGACAGCCCGCTGCGGCCGGCGGCCGACGCGGTCGTCGTCGACAGCACGGAGCTGGACCGCGACCAGGTCGTGGACCGGGTCGTCGCGCTGGCGCAGGCCGCGGTGGGGGTGTCCCGATGAGCGAGGAGGGCACCGGCGTCCCGCTGCCGGTGGTCGCGGTCGTCGGCCGGCCCAACGTGGGCAAGTCCACGCTGGTCAACCGCGTGCTGGGCCGTCGCGCCGCCGTCGTCCAGGACGTGCCGGGCGTGACCCGCGACCGGATCTCCTACGAGGCGCTGTGGAACGGCAAGAGGTTCACCGTGACCGACACCGGCGGCTGGGACCCGAAGGCCGAGGGACTCGGCGCGTCGATCAGCCGCCAGGCCGAGTTCGCCATGCGGACCGCCGACGTGATCGTCCTGGTGGTCGACAGCCAGGTCGGCGCGACCGACACCGACCTGGCCGCCGCCCGCATCCTGCGGCGCAGCGACCGCCCGGTGATCCTCGTGGCCAACAAGGTGGACGACGAGCGCAGCGAGGCCGGAGCTTCGGAGCTGTGGTCGCTCGGGCTGGGGGAGCCGCAGCCGATCAGCGCGCTGCACGGCCGCGGCGCCGGTGACCTGCTCGACATGATCCTCGACGCGCTGCCCGAGGCGCCGCGCGAGACCGGCCTCGAGACCGGCCCGCGCCGGGTGGCCCTGGTCGGCCGGCCCAACGTCGGCAAGTCGAGCCTGCTCAACCGGCTGGCCAAGGAGGAGCGCTCGGTCGTCGACTCGGTCGCCGGCACCACCGTGGACCCGGTCGACTCGATCATCACCCTCGGCGGCGAGGAGTGGCGGTTCGTCGACACCGCCGGCCTGCGCCGCAAGGTCAACACCGCCAGCGGCATGGAGTACTACGCGAGCCTGCGCACCGAGGCGGCCATCCAGGCCGCAGAGGTGGCCGTCGTCCTGCTCGCCGCGGACGAGGTGATCAGCGAGCAGGACCAGCGGGTGATCACCCAGGTGATCGAGGCCGGCCGCGCGCTGGTCATCGCGATCAACAAGTGGGACCTGCTCGACGAGGACCGCCACTACTCGCTGGAGCGCGAGGTCGAGCGCGACCTCGCCCGGGTCAAGTGGGCCAGCCGGGTGAACATCTCGGCCAAGGGCGGCCGGGGCGTGGGCAAGCTCGCCGACCACCTGCGCGCCGCGCTCGCGTCGTGGGAGAGCCGCATCCCGACGGCGGAGCTCAACCAGTACGTGCGCGCGCTGGTGCAGGAGACGCCGCCGCCGGCCCGGGGTGGGCGCGCGCCGAAGATCAAGTACGTGACGCAGGCCGACGTCCGGCCGCCGCGGTTCGTCGTGTTCTCCACCGGGTTCCTGGAGGCCGGGTACCGCCGGTTCCTGGAGCGCAAGCTGCGCGAGCGGTGGGGCTTCGACGGGACGCCGATCGAGATCTCGGTCAAGGTGCGCGAGGGCCGCGAGAGCGAGCGCCGCAAGGGCATCGGCGGGTAGCGATGAGTACCGCCGCCGGGGCGGGTCCGGTGAGATGAGACCCACCGACCCGTCCCGGAGGCAGTGATGACCGCACCGCAGACGCACACGCTCGAGGTCCCGGGGGCCGTCCTCGCCTACGACGTCCGGCCCGGCGACGGGACCTCGTCCGAGCCGCCGCTGTTCGTGTTCGGCTCACCGATGGCGGCGTCGGGCTTCGGCACGCTGGCCGCGCTCTTCCCCGACCGCACGGTGGTCACCTACGACCCGCGCGGGGCCGAGCGCAGCCGGCGCACCGACGGCGCGGCCGAGACCACGCCCGAGGAGCACGCCGACGACCTGGCCCGGGTCATCGAGGCCGTCGGCGGTCCCGTCGACGCGCTGGCCAGCAGCGGGGGAGCGGTCAACGCCCTGGTGCTGGTCGCGCGGCGGCCCGAGCTGGTCCGCACGCTGGTGGCGCACGAGCCGCCGGCGGTGTCGCTGCTGCCGGACCGCGAGGAGGCGCTGGCCGCCTGCGCCCACGTCTCGGAGACCTACCGGCGCGCCGGCTACGGCGCCGGCATGGCCGAGTTCGTCCGGCTGGTGATGCACACCGGCCCGATCCCCGCCGACTGGGCCGAGCACCCGGCCGACCCGGCCGCGTTCGGTTTCCCCGCGGAGGACGACGGCTCCCGCGACGACGTCCTGCTGGGCCAGAACATGGGCACCAGCACCCCGTTCGAGCACGACCTCGCGGCCCTGCGCGCCACGTCGACGCGGATCGTGCCGGCCGTGGGGGCGAACTCCGCCGGGCAGCTGGCGCACCGCGGCGGCGAGGCCCTGGCCGAGGCGCTGGGCAGGCCCGCGGTCGTCTTCCCCGGCGACCACGGCAGCTTCCTCGACACCGGCTTCGGCGACCCGGTCGACGCCGAGGCGTTCGCCGCGCGCCTGCGCGAGGTGCTCGGCGTCGGGATGCTCGAGGAGGCCCCGGTCGGCGGCTGACCCCGCGCGGACCGCCGGGGCCGGTGCGGTAACCTGCTCTCGCAGCGATCGGGCGGTGCGAGCCGCCCGGCGCTCGGGCTGTAGCGCAGCTTGGTAGCGCACTTGACTGGGGGTCAAGGGGTCGCAGGTTCAAATCCTGTCAGCCCGACAGTGAAATCGCAGGTCAGAGGCGGGTCGCCCGAAGGGGTGGGCCCGCCTCTCGCGTGAGTACAGCAACCGGTACAGCAACGCGGTTGCGCTGTCCCGCGACGGTCACCACCGCAGGGCCTGGTCGAGCCGGTCGGCGGCCTCGCGCTGGAGCTCGGGGCCGACGTGGCTGTAGATGTCGGCGGTGATGGCGTACGACGAGTGGCCGAGGTGCTCCTGGACGACTTTGGTGTGCGTCCCCGCCGCGAGCAGGAAGCTGGCTGCCGAGTGGCGAAGCGTGTGCAGGTGCACGCCCGTAAGGCCGGCTCGCTGGGCGAGCTGGTCGAAGCGGCGCAGGACGTTGCGAGGTTCGAGCGGTGTCCCGATCTCGGTGGTGAAGACCAGGCCGCGCTCATGCCACGCCTCGGCGGCGGCGAGTCGCTCCTCGGCCTGGCTGGTCAGGTGGGCGCGCAGTGTCTCGACGGTTGTGCGGGGGAGCGGCACCGTTCGGCGGGACTTGTCGGTCTTGGGGTTGCTCAGCTGCAGTCCCTTCGAGGTGCGTGTGAGCGTCCAACGGACACGAAGCCGCGCCCCGTCGAGGTCCACGTCCGTCCAGTGCAGGGCCAGTGCCTCGCCGCGGCGCAGTCCGGTCGCGAGCATGAGCCGGAACAGCGGCTCGAGCCGGTCGCCGGTGATGGCCTCGAGGAGCCGCTG
Source organism: Blastococcus sp. CPCC 205250 (assembly GCF_019799925.1). GTDB lineage: Bacteria > Actinomycetota > Actinomycetes > Mycobacteriales > Geodermatophilaceae > Trujillonella. The sequence continues at coordinate 35,517 of NZ_JABGCG010000004.1, forward strand.
CGCCTGGTCGGCGGTGAGGTAGGCGGCGTCCTTCCGATCGACGGCAGGACGCTTGACCACCACGGCGGGATTCTTGCGGAGGAGTCCGTCCCGCACCGCCACGTCGAGGGCGGCCCGCAGCACGGTGTAGATGGTGCGCACGGTTGAGGGCGCGAGTCCGGCTTCGCGCTTGGCCACGATGAGCGCTTCGACGTCGGAGGGTCGGAGCCGGTCGAGAGCACGGCTCCCGAGGGCCGGGACGAGGTGCTTTCGAGCGATGTTCGCGTACAGGTCGACGGTGGCCTGCTTGCGGTCGCTGGCCGGCAGGGCCTTCGTCGTCCAGTCGTCGAGCCAGGCTGCCAGCGACATCGTGGCGTCCTTGAGCGGTGCGCCGGCCGCGAGCCGGTCGCGGAGGTCGTCGTGCTTCCTGCGGACCTCGACCTGAGTTCCTCCGTAGACGGTGCGGCGCTTGCTTCGGCCGTCGTCGTCGCGATAGCTCAGCTCGCCGGACCAGGTCCCATCAGCGCGCTTGAAGATCGAGCCCTCACCGTTCGCACGCTTAGCCAAGCGATCCTCCGGCTTCTGGTTGGGCCTGTCGGTGGTCCTCGTCCTCGAGTCCGGAGAGCCCACGACGCCTCTTGAGGCGCGTCAGTCTCGCGGGATAACGCGGTTCGAGCACGGTCCCCTGTGGACGACAGCCGTTCTAGGCGTTGTCCACCGCTCACCGACCGGCCGAGGCCCTCTCGGCGGCCGCTAGCCGGCTGACGTACCGCTCCAGTTCGACGCGGGAGATCCGGCAGCTACGGCCGATGTGCACCGGGTGCAAGTCGCCGGCCTTCATGAGCGCATAGATGGTGGTCTGGCCGATGCGGAGGACCGTCGCTGCTTCCTCGGGCGTCAAGAGGAGCCGATGAGCGGCCAGCGCGTCGTGGTGTTGCATTTCGTCCGCCATCTCGTCGTCCACCGTCTCTTCTCGACTCCGGCCGTCGGCTCAGACGCCGGTGCTTCAGAGTGGAGGAGCGGACTCCCGGGGATCTCCAGTACTCAGTGGCCGGGTACCCGGGGTCATTCGCGTACTGGAGATCGGTCTGCGAGTTCTCTCGGGGTCCTGCCGCCTTCCTCCAGTACGACGCCGGCGGGCGTGTGTCGACGGCGGGAAGGTCCGGCTCGGGCGCGAGGCGCCGGGTAGCCCGGGGTGGGTCAGCTCGACGACCGCTGGGAGCTGCGGAGGTCGAGATCGAGCAGAGCAGCGATCCGTCCGGCGACATCCGAGACGGACAGTTCGCAGCGGTCCCCGGCGGCGCGGGTGTAGAGGAGGACCGCCGAGACGGCGTAGGTCCAGAGCTTCGGCTGCCACGTGCCGGCCTCGCGCAGCAGATCGGGAAGCAGGCCGCCGCGCATGCAGGCGGCGGCATGGATGGCGTAGTGCGTCCGGTGGCGCAGTGTGCGACCGCTCAGCATCAGTCGGCCAGGTAGCGATCCGTCAGTCCCTCGTATCCGAGCGGCTCGCTGCCCGAGGGACAGGCAAGGCCGAGTGCAGCAGCGGCGACCTCGAGGAGTGCGACATCCCGTGTGAAGGGGCCGCGGAGGTCGTACGGCTGGACCGACAGCATGAGCTCGAAGGCGTCTTCGTTGCCGTCGGCGAGGCCGGACAGGATGGCGATTTGTGCCTGGCGGTGCAGGACGTCCGGGTCCTCACACTGTCGCTTGGCGATGGCGAGCGTCCCCGCGAAGGCGGGTGACCTCCACCTTCAGCGCTCGGCTACTCGTCACAACGAGTCCAGCGGTCGCTGTGCCGACTGGCGGGCCGTCGCCTCCATGCCTGCCGAAAACGTGCAGGTCCGGCGGTGCAAGAGGTGTGTCGCCTCATGATCTTGGAGCTTCTCGTGTCTGGAGGATCCTTCGGAGTCGACGGTCCGCCGAGAGCCAGAACTGTGAATGAGACGGAGTCCAGCCGTCGCGGGCGCGGAGTGTCGGCCGCCCTCTTGACGCGCCCGAGACCGGCTCGACCGGCCTCGGCTTCATCCAGATGGCCATCGAGCGACCCGCCGGTGCTACGTCTCGGCTGACCGGTGCCCCCGGTGGTCCGGCCGATCTCCAGGGTCAGGTGCCGCGCGCCTGTCTCTGTCGGAGTCGGCTCGTGCCGTGCACGCGGGTCGCGCTGCGTGCGTAGACGCGAGGGGCGAGCCTGGAGACGAGGACGCGGCGTATTGCGGGGGCGGCCGCCAACGTCCAAGTCGCCGTGCCGCGTTGCCTTGTGTCAGCCGCCGTCGGTGATGAACGGAAAGATGCGGGTGAAGGCCGCTGGCCACGCCGCCAGCATGCTCGGTGCTGAAAGATCGTTCAGACCCATGGACCGGCCACCGGTGTCGAGTGTCATCCGTGCGGCGAGTTCCCGATGGAGGGCCGATGGCGAGCAGCTGCAATGGACGTCGGGCGACGGAGGGGACGGGGCGCAGGCGCCGAAAGGTGTACGGGCCGGCGCGATCGCTCGCGCTGGCTGCCGTCCTCGTCGGTACAGGTCCTGCAGCGACGACGGCAGCAGCGGTGGAGCCGAGGCGAGCGATGCGTCCACGAGCCAGACCAGCGCTTCCAACCAAGCGAGCGACGACGCAGCGGTCGGTGTCCGGGGACCAGTGGTGCCGGTGAGCGTTCCTGACCCCGCACTCTCGCTCCTCGCCGAGGAGACGCTGTCACCGCGGCTGAGCGAGCTCACCCTCACCACTCCGGCCCTCGATGGGGAGACCAGGGTGCGCGTGCTCGTGCCAGCAGGTTATGCGACCTCGGGTCAGAGCTACCCGGTGCTGTACCTCTTCCACGGCGGGACGGAGGACTGGACGGCTTGGACAGACCCGGACCAGAAAGGCGACGCCGAGGCGGCGACCGCTGATCTCGATCTGATCGTGGTCATGCCGGACATCGGTCCGTTCGGCTACTCGACGGACTGGTTCAACCAGGGAGCGTTCGGCGCACCCATGTGGGAGACGTATCTGAGCGCCCAGCTCCTGCCCTTCGTCGACAGCCACTACCGGACGATTCCGGATCGATCGGCGCGTGCCACCGCTGGTCTCTCCCTGGGCGGGGACGGGGCCGTTTCGATGGCCGCACGTCATCCCGATCTCTATGGCATCGCCGCGTCGTTCTCGGGGGCCGTCGACAACAACAACGCTTTCTCGCAGGACCTGGTGTCGCCGGTTACCGGGCTGATCTACGGCACCTACGAGGCAGAGGAGGTGCGCTGGCGGGGCGGCAACTCGTGGGACCTGGCCGCCAATCTCGCGGACACGGACCTCACGCTGTTCGCGGGAACTGAGGAGGAGTTCATCACGGAGATGGCGGACTCCTTCCACGCCCGCCTCGCCGACCTCGGCATCGAGCACGGGTGGAACGAGGTGGCCGGCGGTACCCACACCTACGAGTACTTCCAGCAGTACCTGGTCGAGTGGCTGCCGCACCTGATGGAGTACCTCGCAGCCGAGCGCGAGCTGCCAGCGTCGTTCACCTACGTGTCGATCAAGCCGACCTACTCCGTGTACGACTGGACGGTCCGGATCGAGCGCCCCGCCCTCGAGTTCAGTGCTCTGGAGGTAGCCGGCGCCGATCGCTTCAGCGTGATCGGCAGCGGCAGCGCCAACGTCGTGACCGGTGCGCTCTACGAGGCGGGCGAGACCTACACCGTCACTGCGACCACCGGGCCCGTTGGCGAGGCCGAGGAGCAATTGGTCGCCGCAGACGGCGAAGGTCGTCTTCAACTCACCCTCGATCTCGGACCAGGCAACCCGAACCAGCAGTTCACCGCTGACGCCGAGGGCGGCGCCCCGGCGGACGGCAGCGAGGACCTTCCGTTCTTCGTCAGAGGCGGCGGATCTCAGTTCGCCGTCACTGAGGTCACCGTCCGAGGGTGAGCGGATGCGGTAGGTGCGCGCCGGAGCGGACCGCCGAGCACCACCTGAGCTGCGGCCGGCGTTCCCCCCGCTGGCCGCAGCTCGGGTCAGGCCGTCATGTGGCCCGCATGCTTGTAGACCTTGCCGTCCTTCATGACGAAGGGCACGCGCCGGAGGTCGTGATGTCGGCGAGGGGGCCGCCGGTGACGTGAAATCCCGCAGTTGGTCGAGGCGCTGACTGGGCACCTGAACGATCAGCACGTCCAGCTGGCGCGGACCAGCTGCACCGCCTGCAGCTGGTCGAGGACGCCCTCGTCGAGCTCGATCATGTCACTGCCCCCGCCTGCCAGCCGTGGGCGCACCAGCTGGACCGCTGCAGATCATCCCGGGAGCCGGACCGAGGGTGGGCCAGGTGATCCTGGCCGAGACCGGCGGGGACATGTCCCGGTTCCCCTCCGCGGCGCATCCGGCGTCCTGGGCTGGCCAGCCTCGGGCACTTTCGAGTCGGCGGACAAGCAACACCAAACCGAGGCCCAGCATGGCAACAGTGGCTGACCGCGATGCTGGTCGAGGCCGCTGGCTCGGTCGGGCGGATGAAGGGCAGCAACTAGCTCTCCGCCCAGCACGCCCGGCTCGCCAGCCGGCGGGGGATGGGTCGCGTCCAGGTCGCGGTCGCCCATTCGATCCCCATCTCGGTCCACTACATGCTCTCCCGCGACGAGCCCTACCAAGACCTTGGCGCGGACTGGCTGGCCCGATGCAACGACGACGCGCACTCCCGGGGGCTGGTCGCTCGACTCGAGCGGCCCGGCCACACCGTGCCCCTCGATCAGCCGGCCGCCTGACCCAACTGGACAACACTGGAGGACGGGCTCTGCCCGCCCCGCGCTGACGCGCGCCTGCGACGCCGCTATTCACGGGTCTGTGGGATCTCGCTGATTTCCAGTGCTGAGGGGCCGGGCGTTCGGTGCGTAGTTGTGGCCGAGCCTGCCGCAACCTGAAGCGCTAGCGCGGTGGGGCGGCCGCCCCGGAAGGCGACTCCAGGGACCCTTGATCGGCACCTGCGGACCGTTGCCGCTCAACCGTCGGGGGAGCCTGACCGACGCTGGTTGAAGGCGCCGGTGGACCGCTGGCCGGCCGCGTGCCTCGAGCGGCTGGATTGGGAGTACCGAGCCGGCCAGCGAAGCAGCTGCATTGGCGTAGCAGCCTCTTGCGCGCTAGCTGCGCGGCACTCCACCGTGCGGGAGCCGTTCCGGCAGTGGAACTGGCTCGGAAGCTTCTTGACCCGAGCGAGGCCGAGCTCGGGGCTTGAGCTCGCTGACGAGCACCCCGGCGACGATCAGTGCGGCGCCGACGATCGCGAGGCCAGGCAGTCGGTCGCCGGCAAGGCGGCCGATGATGCCGCCCCACACCGGTTCGCCGGCATAGATGACCGTCGCCCGGGTCGGGGACACCGACTGCTGCGCCCAGTTCATAGTGATCTGGATGAGGCAGCTGGCGGCCCCGAGGCCGATCGCGGCGGCAAGCCAGAGCCAGGAGAAGGACGGGACGGCCCCGCCGACGACGGGCATCATCGCCAGTGACAGTCCGCCGCCGACGAGTAGTTGCACGACCGTGACCCGGCCGAGGTCGACGGTGCCGGCGAACAGGCCGATGAGGACGATCTCCGCGGCGATGGCGATAGTGCTGACCAGCGTCAGGACCTCGCCGGTGCTCAGCGTCAACCCCGCCGAGCCGGGGTCGGCCAGCAGGAGCAGACCGGTGAAGGCGAGCGCCACCCCGGCCCAGGCGGCGGGCTTGGGCGCGCGGCGGAACGCCGCCCACTGCAGTAGCGGCACGAGCGGGACGTAGAGCGCGGTGAGGAACGCCGAGGTGCTGCTGGGGATCGTCTGCAGCCCGACGGTCTGCAGCGCGTAGCCACCGAAGATCGTCACACCGATTGCGGCACCGGTACCGAGCTCCCGCCGCGTCAGTCCCCTGAGCGTGCGGCGGAAGATGACCGCGCTGATCGCGCCGGCGGCGAGGAAGCGCAGGCCGACGAAGAGCAGTGGCCCGCCGTGCTGCACCACGAGGTGGACGATGAGGAAGGTCGTGCCCCAAACCGCGGTGACGGCGACCAGAGCCAGCTCCTGCCGGCTGAACCGAACAGCACATCGACGCCGCCCTCGGTGCAACATGCTGCACATCGTAGTGCATTATCGTGCGAAGGGTTCGGCGGTCAGGTGTCCCCACCCCACGACGACGTGCCGTCAGTGCAGGAAACCGGTGGCCGCCGTGCGCGCCTTGCCCGCTAGGAGAACCCGTCCCGCGTCGGTGGTGACGACCGTGAGGTCTCCGCCGCGCGGAGATGCCTGCTCGGCGGACAGCGTCCTCCCGAGTTCCTCGCGCCAGTAGGGGCCGATCGTGCAGTGCGCGGACCCGGTCACCGGGTCCTCCGGAATGCCGTAGGCGGGGGCGAAGTAGCGCGACACGACCCCGCTGGCACGACGTCTGGCGGTGACGATCAGGCCGCCGACCGGCAGCCGCGTCACCTCCCGCAGGTCGGGAGACAGTCCGCGCACGGCTTCCTCCGACTCCAGGACCGCCAGCATGTTCTGCTCGCCGGGATTGGGATGGTCGGTGACTCCGGTCCACACCGGGACCGTGCCTGCCAGGGCGGCCAGCAGCTGTGGCGACGCGGGCACCTGAGCGGCGGGGACCGCAGGGAAGTCGAGCACGACCCGGTCCCCGTCTCGCGCAGCGGTGAGCCGCCCGCTTCGGGTGGCGAAGGCGGCGACCGCCTCCTTCAGGACGCCGGACTCCCATAGCCAGTGAGCGCTGGCCAGGGTGGCGTGCCCACACAGGGCGACCTCGGCCACCGGCGTGAACCAGCGCAGCCGGAACCTCCCGTCCTCGCCCGGAGCGAGGAACGCGGTCTCTGCCTGCTGGAGCTCGTTCGCCACACCCTGCATCCAGTCGGGGTCGGGGAACTCGTCCAGCAGCAGCACTCCTGCCGGGTTGCCGGAGAACGGTCGCTCGGTCGTGAACGCGTCCACGATCGCGAATGCCCGGTCAGAAGGCACGAGGCGGCTCCTTGCAGCGCTCACAACGGGGCGAGCGGACAGGTCGTGACGGCGACGATGCTCCGCAGCGTTGGGCGAAGTCCGTCGGCCCTGGGGCGCTGCATGGCAGCCGGCTGCGAGGTCATCACCGGTTGCCATCGGTGGGCTGGTCCAGCTGGCTGGCGGCTGCTGCGAGTAGAGCGTCGCGGACGCTGTCGAGCCCGTCGGAGCGTAAGCGCCACTGCTGCCAGTGCAGGACGACGTCGACCGCCCCGGCCGGGTCGAGGTCGATGAGCTCGGCTGCCAGCGCCCGCGCCTGCTGGTCGGGCAGCATGCCCCAGCCCAGGCCCAGCACCACCGCGGCGGCGTAGTCCGACGAGGCAGGCACGTAGTGCACCGGAGGGGCGGCGTCGCGACCGGCGCGGGTGTGCAGCCACCGATGTGCCAGTTCGTCCCGGCGGTTGAAGACCACGACCGGGGCGCGCCGGAGCGCTTGCGGGGTCGGGCCGTCGGAGAACCACCGCTGCGTGAAGGCAGCGGCGGCCACCGGCCGGAAGCGCATGCCGCCGAGTCGGGTGATCGTGCAACCCGGCACGGGTTCGGGTTCGGCCGTCACGGCGGCCATGACAGTGCCGGCGCGGAGCAGGGCGCTGGTGTGCTCCTGGTCTTCGCGGTGCAGGTCGAAGGAGACGTCACCGGCTAGGGGGGCCAGGGCGGGGAGCACCCAGGTGGCCATCGAGTCCGCGTTGACGGCGATAGGAAGGGTCGGCGGGCGTCCAGCGACGGGGTCGTCGCCGAGCTCCCGGGCGACGTCGGCGGTGAGGAGGTCGACCTGCCGGGCCAGTCGTAGCACCGCCTCCCCGGACTCGGTGACCTGCACCGGCTTCGTCCGGACCAGCAGGATCCGTCCGGTGGTGACCTCCAGTGCGCGGAGACGTTGGCTGATGGCCGAGGGCGTGACCTGCAACGCCCGCGCGGCGGCCTCGAGAGTGCCGCTGCGGACGGTGGCGTCCAGTGCCCGCAGCTGGGCGGGGTCGAACTCCACGATCAGCGAGTCTCCGATTCGGGCACGATGTCGAACAGCAGTGCGTCCGCGGTCAGTCGACGAGGTCGAGAGCTGCGCCGACCACCGTGTTGGTGTCGAGGCCGTGCAGCGCGTACACCGACGCGAGGTCGCCGCTCTGCCCGAACTTCGTGACACCCAGATGTGCGGCAGGCACGCCGCGGACTCCGGCGAGGAACGCCAGGGTGTGCGGGTGCCCGTCGAGGACGGTGACCATCGGCCGCGCCCGCTTTTCAGGGAACGCGGCGTCCAGGATCCAGGTCGCGGCGTCGTCGAGGCCCCGGCGGGCCTGCAGCGCCCGGAACAGCAGGCCGGGGCTGGTGACGACCACGACGTCCGCGGCGAACCCCAGGTCGCCGAGGCGGTCGGCAGCGGCCAGCACCTCGGGGACGACGGCGCCCATCGCCACCAGGGTTACGCCGGGGTCGGAGACGTCCTGTCGCAGAGAGTACGCGCCGGCCACCACCTGCCGCCTCCGTCGCTCGCGGGCGGCCGGGTCGCCGGGGACGTCGGCCAGCGATTGGTCGACCGGTCGGGTGGACAGCCGCAGGTAGGCCGAGGCCCCCTCGGGTCGGCCGAGCCGGGACAGCGATGCGAGCAGGCACCACTCGGTGTCGAGGGCGAACGCGGGTTCGTAGGTGATGCAGCCCGGCTGCTCCAGCCCGACGGACGGCGTCGTGATCGACTGGTGCGCGCCGCCCTCGGACGCCAGCGTCACGCCGGACGGGGTGCCGACCAGGATCGACTGCCCGCCGGCGTAGATGCCGAACGACCAGGGCTCCAGAGCCCGCTCGACGAACGGGTCGTAGAGGACGCCGATCGGCAGCAGCGGCTGCCCCCAGCGACTCCAGGTGGCGCCGAGCTCCCCGATCGCACCGACCAGGTTCGTCTCGGCGATGCCCAACTCGATGTGCTGGCCGGACGGGCGCTCCCGCCAGTGCAGGATCGTCTCGGCGTCGTCGGCGAACCAGTTGCGCCGGTCCTCGTGGGACCAGACGCCGACCTTGTTCACCCAGCCGCCGAGGTTGGTCGAGGAGCTGACGTCGGGGCTGACGGTCACCACCCGGCGGCCGGCCTCCGGAGCGGCGCGGTTGAGGTCGAGCAGGGTGCGACCGAGCGCGGCCTGGGTGGTCGCCGTTCCCGACGGCGTGCGGCCGAGGTCGGCCGGGATCTCCGGCGCGGCCTGCACCTCGGATGCCTCCCGCCGGAGCCGCTGCGCCGTGTCGGCCAGCAGTCGCGCTGGGGCACTGTCCCCGGGGAAGCCGGCCCACGGGTCGGCGGGGTCGACACCGAGGCGGGCGGCGAGCTCGTGCAGCTGGGCCTCGGTCAGCAGGGCGGAGTGGTTCTGCGGATGGCCCTCGGAGGCCAGTCCGTAGCCCTTGAGCGTGTAGGCGAGGACGACAGTGGGCCGGGTGTCGTCGATCTGCGCGAAAGCGTCGCGCAGGGCGGCGAGGTCGTGGCCGCCGAGGTTGCGCACGGCGGCGGCCAGGTCGGCGTCCGGGACCTCGGCGATGAGAGCGTCGATGCCCGCGGCCCCCGCCCTGTCACCGGGCAGCAGCCGGCGCAGGTCCGCGGCATCGTGGCGGAGGAGCCGCTGGTACTCCGGGTTGGACATCTCGTCGATCCGCGCACGGAGCGCGGCGCCACCCGGACGTGCGAACAGCTCCTCGAGCAGTCGCCCGTACTTGACGGTGAGCACCTGCCAACCGGCCGCGGCGAACATGCCCTGCAGCCGGGTGGCGCCCATCGTCGGAACCACGCGGTCCAGGGACTGCCGATTGAGGTCGACGACCCAGACGACCTCGCCGAGCTCGGCGACCATCGGGTCGAGCACCGCCTCCCAGACCGCGCCCTCGTCGAGTTCAGCGTCCCCCACCAGTGACCACTGCCGGCCGGTGCCGCCGGCGCCGAGCTGGGTGTTGACGTACCGGCGGGCGATCGCGCCCCAGATCGGCGCGGTCGCGCCGATGCCGACGCTGCCGGTCGAGTAGTCGGCAGGGACGGGGTCCTTCAGCCGGCTGGGGTAGCTCTGCAGGCCGCCGAACTCGCGCAGCGTCGTCAGATAGGAGGCGTCGAGCTGGCCGAGCAGGTACTCCAGTGCGTGCAGCACCGGCGAGGCGTGCGGCTTCACGCTCACCCGGTCCTCGGCCTGCAACTGCTCCAGCCACAGCGCCGTCATGATCGTCACCATCGAGGCGCTGGACGCCTGGTGACCACCGACCTTGAGCCCGCTCGGGTTGGGGCGCACCCGGTTCGCGTGGTCGACGATCGCGGTCGCCAGCCACAGCACGCGCTGCTCGATCTCGCGCAGGACCTGGTCGGTGATATCGGCCGGCTGAGCGGCGGTGAGGGTCATCGGCTCGGGTCCTCGTGACGGAGTGCGGCGTGGAGGGATGGAACTCGCGTGCGGTCGGGCGCCTGCGGTTCCTGAGCGGTCCAGTGCCTCATCGTGTCCGCAAGGTGCCGATGCGTGCCAGCCGCCGTCGCTGCTGGGTGGCGGCGCCGACGTCGCGGCCGGTACCGCGGTGCTCGAGACGGTCCGCGGCCTGCGCGCGGTGGGCGGTGGGGTTGGAGTCGTCGTACTTGAACTTCGCGGCGACGCCGGTCACCTGAAGGCGCAGACCACGGATGCCGGGCAGCATCCGCCCGTAGGGCGGGGCTTCGGCGGCGACGGCGGCGTGGTCGCCGGAGGGCTGGAAGTGAGCGAGCTGGCGGGTGAGCAGGTCGGCCTTGTCGGCGGGGTCGTCGACGATCTCGGCGTGGCAGCGGAGCTGGACGGCGGTGTAGTAGCTGGTGGGGACGCCGTCCTCGTCGGGACCGCCGGCCTTCGCCCGCCAGGTGGTCGGGATGTAGGCGTAGTCGTCGAGCACGCTCACGAGCACGTTGGGGTCGGCGTCGATGGCAGCCCACACCGGGTTGGGGCGGGCCAGGTGAACCAGCAGCTGGGTGCCGGTCGGGGTGTCCTCCACGGTGAAGTGCGTCGGGATGACCGTGGGCGGCTGGCCGGGCAGGCCGTTGACGACCAGTTGGCCGAAGTCGTGGCCATCGGCCAGCCAGGCGCGCCACTCCGCCTCGTCGAGGGCGGCGTCCCAGGGGTGGATCAGCACGGGGCACCTGCGTCGGCGCGGGTGAGCAGCCGGCGGTGGGAGGTGGCGTCTGGGCTGAGGGCGAGCAGGCCCTCGGTGAGCGCGTCGGCTGCGGCGTGTGCGTCGTCGTCGGTCAGCGGGTGGAGCACGTCGAGGATGAAGACGGCGCTGGTGGTGGCGGGGGTGATGCCGGTGCGGGTGCACTGGCGCCAGTTCCAGCGGCGGCAGGTGACGCCGGCGTCGTCGCGCCAGACGACCTCGCCGACCTCGGGGTGTTCGACGACCGCCTCGCCGCCGGCGACGGTGTCGAAGGTCTCGGTGCTGTCGGCGCGCACGAGTCGCGGCGGGCTGGCGTAGGCGGCGCGGTCCTCTCCGCCGAAGGGGATCATCGAGGCGATGGAGACGGCGTTGTAGACGTCGGTGATCCGGTCGATCCGTGGCAGGCCGCCGGGGTCGAGCCGGCGCATCAGCGCTTCCACGCTGGGCCGGGTGCGCTGCGGCTTGGCCCCGAACGCCCGGTAGGCCTCCCGCCACGCGGCGAGGTGCGGCAGCTCCTCGGGCTTGCGGCCGTCGAGCCGCGCCCGCGCGGTGGCCTCGGCGGCGGTGAGGACCTGCTCGCTGACCTCGTCGCTGGGGCCGCCCTCCAGGCCGTCGGCGGTCAGCAGCACCACGCGGTAGTCCGGCCGCAGCGCGAAGACCGCGTCGTCGACGGTGGCGGCGGCGAGCCACTGCTGGGGGTCGGTCACGGACGGCTCCCGGTGACGTGGGGCTGGAAGACGGTGAGGGCGAAGCGTGCGGGGCCGGCGGCGTCGGCGGGGGTGGCGTATCCGTGGGCGACGTCGCCGGCGAAGGCCGCGGAGTCGCCGACCTCGAGCCGCTCGGTGCGGTCGCCGACGCGCAGGTCGACAGCGCCCTCCAGGACGAGCAGCAGTTCCCGGGTGCCGGCGCTGTGCGCCTCGCTGGTGTTCGCATCGCCCGGCTGCAGCGTCCAGTCCCACAGCTCGACGACGTCGGGCGGCTGGGTGCCGGCGACCAGCAACGCCTGCCCGCCGTGGTCGCCGTGCCACAGCACCGGGGCCCGCCCGGCCACAGTCACGGTGAGGGCGTGCGGGCGTTCGACGTCGACCAGCACCGGCAGTCCGACACCGAGGGCGTCGCTGATCCGCAGCAGGGTCGCGATGCTCGGGTTGCCCTCGCCGTGCTCGATGGTGATGACCATGCGGCGACTAACGCCCGACCGGTCCGCGAGCTCGTCCAGCGTCCAGCCGCGGGCCGTCCGGTGTTGCCGGACCCGCTCACCGATCAACTCGTTGACCGCGACGACGGCTTGCATCATCCCCAGGACCTCCCTCTACGCTGCCTGTCATAGTGCAACATAGTGCATCGCAGCGAGAGGGGTGAGGTCCGTGCAACAGGAAGGTTCGGTGGATCAAGGTCTGCGGGTGGAGACGCGGCTGGCGGTAGGCGGCCGCGGAAACCACGAGCCGGGACAGTCGCTGAACGTCCCGATCATCCCGGCGTCGAACTTCCGCGCCGCGCCGCCGGACGTGATCGGGCGGGAGTACTCCCGCGATGACGGAACCCCGGGCTGGGAGGCACTGGAGGGGCTGATCGGCGACCTGGAGGGCGGACCTGCGGTGTCGTTCTCCTCCGGCATGGCCGCGATCGCCGCTGTCCTGGAGCTGCTGCCGGTCGGCGCCCGCGTGGTCGCTCCCCGGGACAGTTACACCGCCCTGCGCGGTCTGCTGGCAGACGGCGCGGCGGCCGGTGACCGCTGGCGGTCTCGGATCGTGGACATGACCGACGCCGGTGACCTGCTGGCCGCGGTCGCCGACGCCGACCTGGTGTGGCTGGAGACCCCGAGCAACCCGTTGCTGGACGTCGTCGGCATCGCCGAGGTCGCGCAGGCGGCCGCGGCGGCCGGCGCGCTGGTGGCGGTGGACAACACCTTCGCCACCCCGCTGCTGCAGAACCCGCTCGACCTGGGCGCCGACTTCGTCGTGCACAGCGCGACCAAGTCGATCGGCGGCCACTCCGACCTGCTGCTGGGCCTGGTGGTGTGCCGCCGCCCCGAGGACCGGGCGCGGCTGAGCCGCCGCCGCGAGGTGGCCGGGGCCACCCCCGGCGCGCTGGAGGCGTTCCTCGCCCTGCGCGGCGCCCGCACCCTGGCTGTCCGGCTGCGCCAGGAGCAAGAGACCGCCGGCGAGCTCGCCCGGCGGCTGGCGGCGCACCCCGCGGTCGGCCGGGTGCGCTACCCGGGCCTGCCCGACGACCCCAACCACGCCCGCGCCGCCGCCCAGATGCGCGGCTTCGGGACCGTGCTCAGCCTGGAGCTGCCCGACGCCGGCACCGCCGACGCCGTCTGCGCTGCCCTGCGCGTCATCTCGCACGCCACCAGCCTCGGCGGGGTCGAGTCCACCATCGAGCGGCGCGCGAAGCTCCCCGGGCAGGAACACGTGCCAGCCGGCCTGCTGCGCCTGAGCGTGGGCTGCGAGCACGTCGAGGATCTGTGGACCGACCTGCGCATCGCGCTCGAGACCTCCGCCGCGACAGCGCCTGCCGGGTCCGCCGTCGGTTCGACCGTTGCCGCCGGGAGTCACCCGTGATCGACACCGAACTGCCCCACGCCCCCTCGACCAGCCCGGTGGCCTGTGGGTTCGCTGCCTGCCTGGCCTCGGTCATCGAGGTGCCGGTGGCCGACCTGCCGCTGCCAGCCGGTGACCTGCCCCAGGCTCTGGGCGCGTGGCGGTCGTGGCTGGCCGGACGAGGCTTCGGCCTGCTGCCCATCGCCGAGCCCACCGCCTTCCAGTGGGCCGGCTGGTGGCTCGCGGTCGTGCAGGCCGACGACACCGAGGTCGCCACGGTGGCCTTCGGCACCCCGCCGGGCATCGTGCTCAGCCCCCAGGACCCCACCCTCCTCGGCCGGGCAACCGCGGAGCTGCCGATCACCGCCGCCTACGCCGTCGCCTCCCTCGACCCCGTGCTCCGTGCGGCGACGGTGACGCCCGATCTGCACGGCACTGTCGAAGCCCTCGCGGTCGCCCCCGCGGCCGAGGCGGAGATGCGACTGCTCGAGGTTGCCTCCGCCCGCGCCGGCCGCGGCCTGGACGGTGACCGGTACGCCGCCGGCGCCGGCACCTTCAGCCCACGCGCCGGGCACCGGCCCGGCTACGACCTGACCCTGATGGCCGCCGAGGTCCTCGACGAGCTCACCGCCGCCGGGCACGCGATCGACTTCGCCGCCACCCGCCGCAACGTGCTCACCCGCGGCATCGACGTCAATGCCCTCGTCGGCTCCACGTTCCGCATCGGCGACGTGCTCTGCGCCGGCCGCCGGCTGTGCGAGCCCTGCGTGCACCTGGACCGGCTCAGCGGGCCCGGTCTGCTCCGGCCGCTCATCCACAAGGGCGGACTGCGGGTGGACGTCCTCACCGACGGCGAGATTCGCCTCGGAGCACCGATCTGGGCCGCCTGAGCCGACTGGAGCTGCCCCGTGCCCGACAAGACCGCGTTCGCCCTCGTCGACGCGTTCACCACCGAGCACCCGTCTTCGGGCAACCCGGCGGGGGTGCTGCTGCTCGACGAACTCCCCGATCGGCGCTGGATGCAGGGCGTGGCGGACCAGCTGGCGCAAGCAGAGACGGCGTTCCTGGCCCCCGGCGAGGATGGCGCCTTCCGTCTGCGCTGGTCCAACCCGCGGGCCGAGCTCGCGCTGTGGGTCCGCCACATTGGCCAGCGCCCACTGGCTCTAGGCGTCAGGCGTCCTGGGAACAGGAGGCGCTCGCCTTCGCGACAGCAAGGGACGGCTCACACCGCCGTGCGAGCTGAAGACCGGGTAGCGCTCGACTTCGCCACGGTCCCCGCAACGCAGGTGACGTCGTCTCCGGAGCCCCGGGCCGCCTTCGCGGGAGCGGCCCCACCTGGGCGGCGATCACCGACCATCCGGATCCCGGGGATCGCGACATGCTCGCGTCCTCGAGTCGGACCACGCCGGACAGTTGGCACTCGGGTGGGTGCCCCGACGTTGGGCCGATCCCGGGTGCCAATGCCGTAGCTTCCGGGTGGAAAGCGACGTCGCGATCGCAATGCCGCTCTTCCGCGAGAACCTCGTCCGGCTCGCGGCGCGATCGTCCCCTTGGACGCGGCGGAGGTGCCCGGCACTGCGTCGTGGCGCCGGGAGGGGACAGCCCCGAGCGAAGTCCCGCTGAGTCGTCGTCGGCGAAGTCTTCACGGCGTTCCTGCTTCCGTCTGCGGACCCGCTGGCTGGTCCGCCTGCTGACTCAGCGGCGAGCCGCACGCAGTCGCCGGCTTCACCACCGGTGTCCGCAGCACACGGGAGAGCAACATTGACTCATAGAGTCATGTGTCTTAATATGGAGTCGACCCTCCCCAACAGGTGAGGGGGTCGGACACCGAACCGCTTTCGCTCGGACTTGTGGACGGCGCCCGGATCCCCAGGAGATCAATGTGACAGCGGATCGCGGACATTTTCGTCCCCCTAGAGGCGTCGCATCCATGGCGCAGGAGCGGGTGCGTGCGCTGGCGCACCAGCAGGAGGACCGCTCGGTTGCCGATGACGGGTGGGGTGACTCCGGCGCGGTGCCCTACGCACTGAACACCATGGCTCATCCCGTCCGGCACCAGCTGCTCCGGTTGCTGGCCGAACGCGGTGAGATCGGCGTCGCCGTGCTGCGGCAGGAGCTGTCGCTGTCCAAGCCGGCCGTCGCCTACCACACGAAGCTCCTACTGAGCGCCGACCTGATCGACGTCCGGCGGCAGGGCCGAAGCCTCCTCTACACGCTTCGGCATGCCGCCGTCGCCGAGCTGCGGGACGCGCTGGCGGCCCTGGCCCGTCCTCCTCGCACGCACGACGGCGCCGCCGGTCCGAAGGTCTGACCTCGGAACCAACGACGCCGCCAGCCCGAAGCCGGGGAAGCTCAGGCGGTCAGCGCACCCACTGCTTGCTGCCCGGCAGGTTGAGCCGCGGCAGGCCGAGGACGTGCTGGGCGATCATGCCCTTGAAGACCTCGGTGGTGCCTCCGTAGGTGGCGGTCCCCTGCGCCCAGCGGTGCGCGAACTCGAGGACGCCGTCCTCGATGGCGCCGTCGGAGCCATGGGCGAGCAGCGCCTCGGGGCCGACCATGTCGATCAGCTCGGCGATGCCCGCGATGTAGGACAGCGAGGCCTTGTTGCGGCCCATGGGCCCATGAGTGACCCGGCTGGCCTCGGTCGACACCACCAGCGCGCCAAGGCGGTCGAGGAAGACGGGGTCGTCGGCGACGAGGGTGCCGTCGGGGCGGGTGGTCCGCTTGGCCCAGCGGGCCGCGGCGTCGATCGCCCTGTCGAACGCCTGCGTGTAGGTGAACCCCCCGGCGAGGTCCTCGAGACCGTCTGCGATGCGGCCGCCCCCGTGTTCGTTGGACAGGGGCCCCTGCAGAGTCGCCCAGCCCGCGTTCACGTCGCCCACCCGGTAGCGGTCGGCGACGTGGACGTCGGTGTAGTAGACGGCATTGGTGCGCTCGCCGCCGTAGGTGCGGATCGCCTGGATCTCCACGCCCGGGGAGTCCAGCGGCACGAGGAACATCGTCAGGCCCTTGTGCTTCGGGGCCTCGGGGTCGGTCCGGGTGATGAGGAACGTGTACTGGCAGTTGTGGGCCCCGGTGGTCCACAGCTTCGAGCCGTTGAGCACCCACTCGTCGCCGTCCCGGACGGCGCGCAGGGTGGCGCCGGCGATGTCGGAGCCGCCTTCGGGGTCGCTGTAGCCCAGGCAGAAGCGGACCCGGCCCGCGGCGACCTCCGGCTTCAGCTCGGCGGCAAGCTCCGGGTCGGCGGACAACTGGAGCCCAGACCAAACCAGGCGTGTGGTGCCCTGCGTCACGCCAGGCACTTCACGGTGCGCCAGCTCGAGGGCGAGGATCCGCTGGCAGACGCGGTCCAGGTCGGCGCCGCCGTCCTCGACCGGCCAGCCGGGGAACAGCCACCCCCTGCCGCCGAGCGCCAAGTGGACGCCCTCGTCGAAGCCGTCACCGGTACGCCGCTCGTGCTCGTGCACCTCCTCGGTGACGATCTCGTCGAGGAAGGCGCGCACCTCCCGTTGGAAGGCCTGCTGGTCGGCGGTGAGCTCGACGGTGCTGAAGTCCATGTCGTCAGTCCTCTCAGAAGGTGCGCAGGAGCGCGGCGGCGATCTGGCGGCGGTCGGATCCGGGGTCTCCGCCCAGGACGCTCCAGCCCTTGGCCCGGAGGAAGAACAGGCTGATGTCGGCCTCGACGGTGAAGCCCAGACCGCCCTGCGTGTGCGCGGAGACCCAGGCGGCCTCGGTGGCGGCGTGCGCGGCCTGCACTAACGCCGCGAGCGGCAGGTCCGGCCGCGTCTGGGGCTCGTGGGTGGCGTACCAGGCGGCCTTGTGGACGAGGTTGCGCGCGCCGGAGATCTCGGTGACGACGTCGGCGAGCGGAAAGGCGACGCCCTGCAGCGCGCCGATCGCGACGCCGAGGGTGCGGCGGGTCTTGGCGAACTCGACGCCGAGGTGCAGCGCGGAGTCGGCGATGCCGACCAGCGCGGCGGCGGTGAGCAGCTTCCACTCGGCGACGGCGCTGCGGAACCGCTGCTCGGCGTCCGGGCCGCTGACGAGGACGGTGCGCTCGCCGGCGGCAGGGTCGAACCAGGCCAGCGGCGTCGAGCCCTGGTTGGGCACGTGGGCGGCGGGCTCGGCGAGCGTGTGCAGGGTCAGGCCCTCGGCCGACCAGGCGACGACGTCGCGGGCGACCGCGGCGTCGGGCACCAGTTGGCGGTTGGTGCCGCCGACCGGCTGCAGGGCGAGGGTGACCACCCGCTCCCCGGCGGCCGCGGCGGCCACGAGCTCGTCGGCACCGCCGGCCCGGGCCAGCAGCCGCGAGGCGACGACGTGCGAGACGAGCGGGACCGGAGCCACGACCTTGCCGAGCTCCTCGGCGACCAGCACGAGGTCGACCAGCGTGGCGTCGTCGCCGCCGACGGCTTCGGGCAGCGCCATCGCAGTGGCGCCCATGGCGACCACCCGCTGCCACAGGTCGGCGTCGAAGCCCAGCGGCTCCGCGTCCCGCACCAGCGAGGACGGCACCTGCTTGGTGAAGAAGTCACCGAACCCCTCGCGTACCGCCTGCTGGTCCTCGTCCAGACGGAAGTCCTGACGGCGCAGCTCGAACCGGTCTGTCATGGATGGGGTCCTCCGCTGTCGATGGGGCGGGCAGCGACGCCTCGAGGCGTCGGTGTGTGCGGGGCGGTCCAGGCAGCCGTCGCCGTCCGGTGATGCCGGAGCGAGTGCTCAGACGGCCTGGGCAGCGAGTTGCTCGATCAGACCTGGACGATGACGGCGCCGGACATGCCGCCGCCGGCACACATGGTGGCGATGCCGTAGCCGCCGCCGAGGCGGCGCAGGTCGTTGACCAGGGTGCCGAGCATGCGGGCGCCGGACGCGGAGATGGGGTGGCCGAGGCTGCAGCCGCTGCCGTGGATGTTCACCTTTTCCTCGTCGATGCCGAGCAGCTTGCAGGCCGCGACCGGCACCGAGGCGAAGGCCTCGTTGATCTCCCACAGCGCGATGTCCGAGATCGACAGCCCGGCGCGCTCGAGGACCTTGGGGATGCCGTCGAGCGGCGCCATGCCCGTCCGCCGCGGGTTGGTCCCGGTCGATGCCCAGGCCTTGACGGTGGCGAGGACGGGCAGACCCTCGCTGTAGGCCAGTGCGTCGCTGGCCAGCGTGAGGGCCGCCGCGGCGTCGTTGGACCCGCTGGCATTGCCGGCGGTGATCGAGAAGCCGTCGATCTCGGGGTGCAGGACCCTGAGGGTGGCCAGCTTCTCCATGGTGGTGTCGCGCCGTGGGTGCTCGTCGACGGAGAAGTCGACGTAGGTGCCGTCTTTCTGCAGCGCCTTGATCGGCACGATCTCATCGGCGAGCAGACCGGCGTCGATGGCCTCGACGGCGCGCTGGTGCGATCGCAGTGCCCAGGCGTCCATGTCGTGGCGGGTGAGACCGGCTTCCTGCGCGGTGTTCCAGCCGACGGTGATCGACATGTCTCTGCTGGGCGCGTCGGGTGCGTCCTCGTGGATGGGCGGGAACCAGTCCGCGACGTCCTCGCTACCGGGCACCCGCCGGGAGAAACGGGGTGACAGCGAACCGGCCTGGACACCGCCGGCGATGACCGCGCGGTCCATGCCGGAGCGGATGGACCCGGCGGCGATCGCGACCGAGGTGAGGCTGCCGGCGCAGTGCCGGTTGATCGCGAGGCCGGGGACGTGGTCCAGGCCCGCCTCGATGGCCACGTAGCGGGCGACCGCGCCGCCGCCGTACAGCGACTCGGCGAACACCATGTCGTCGATCAGGCGTGGGTCGATGCCGGCGCGCTCGATGGTGGCGGTGAGAACGACCTGGGCCATCTCCTCGGCCGTGGTGTCGGCGAGCGTGCCCTTTCGAGCGGTTCCGATCGCGGTCCGGGCGGCACTGACGATCACGGCTTCAGGCATTGGCACCTCTTAGTTGGTGAGCGTGATGGAGATCGACGACCCGACGCCATCGCCCTTGGTCCGCGGGAGCGTCGAGCAAGCTTTCGGTGAGACCTGTACTGAGCGGGTCGTCGCCGCAGCCCGGGCGTCCGCCCGGGCTGCGGCGGCGTCTGCCGATCAGCGGATGGTGACGCCCGCGTCGACCTTCATCTGGGTGCCGGTGACGTACCGGGCGTCGTCGGAGACGAGGTGCAGGACGGCGTTGCTGATATCCCGCGCCTCGACCATCGGGACGGGGAGCGCGTTCTCGTAGATCGGGCTGAGGTCCGTTCGGGTCTCGCTGAGCAGCCCGAACAGGGACATGGGCGCCATGCCGGTGGGCACGCCCGTCGGGTGCACGGTGTTGACCCGGATGCTGTGCACCGCGAGCTCGTTGGCCAGCGCGAGGCTCAGTCCGACCACCCCGTGCTTGGAGGCGGTGTAGGGGGTGGTCAGGGGGCTGCCCTTGATCCCCGCGGCGGAGCTGATGTTCACCAGACTCCCGCCTCCGGCCGCGATGAGGTGCGGGATCGCGGCGACGCAGGTGTTCCAGGTGCCGATGAGGTTGACGTCCAGGACGGCGCGCCAGTCCTCCGGCGTGGTGGTGTCCCAGGAGCCGGCGGTGATGACGCCGGCGTTGGCCACCGACGCGTCGAGACCGCCCAGCTCCTCGACCGCCTCGTCGACGGCCGCCTTCAGCCCGGCGGCGTCGCGGATGTCGACGACCTTGGACACCGCGCGGCGGCCGAGCTCGCCGACCAGGCGCGCGGTCTCGGCCAGGTCGTCCTCGGTCGCGAGCGGGTACTCCAGCTCCGGCACCGGACGGCAGAGGTCGACGAGGACGACGTCCGCGCCCTCCTCCGCCAGCCGCAGCGCGTGGCTGCGGCCCATCCCGCGCGCGGCCCCGGTGACCAGGACCCGCTTGCCGGCGACCCGGCCCGATCCGGGGGCGGTCATCGGACCGTGAAGCCGGCGTCGAGCGGCCAGGCGATGCCGGTGATGTACTTGGCTTGCTCAGAGACGAGGAAGGCCACGGCGTTTGCGATGTCCTCGGGCTGCAGCATCTCGATGGGCAGCGCGTTCTGCATGCCGGCGATCATGTTGTCGCCGGACGCGGCGGCCTGCTCGAACTGCTTTGCCATCGCCTCGTTCATCGTCATGCCGCTCATCACGCCGGTCGGGTGGATGGTGTTCACCCGGATCCACTCCTTGGCCAGGTGGCCGGCCAGGGACTGCGCGAGACCGACGAGGCCACGCTTGGACGCCATGTAGGCCAGGCCACTGGCCTGATCGGCGGGGGAGGACTTGATTCCGGCCGTCGAGCTGGTGATGACGATCGAGCCGCCGCGGCCGGCCTCGCGCATGGCCGGCAGCGCCGCGCGGATGGTGTGGTAGACGCCGGTCAGGTTGGTGTCGATGACGTCCTGCCACTCGGCGAGCAGGTCCTCCTCGTCGCCGAGCCGGATGATCCCGGCGTTGGCGATGACGATGTCGACCCGGCCGAACTCGGCGAGGCCCTCGTCGAAGGCGGCCTTCAGGCCGGCGAAGTCGCGGACGTCGGCCTTGCGGGCGACGATCCGGCGGTCCTGCTTCTCGACGAGGGCGACGGTCTCGGCGAGGTCGGCCTCGCTGGCGTTGGGGTAGGTCATCGTCGGGATGTCGGCGCAGATGTCGACGGCGATGATGTCGCAGCCCTCCTGTGCCAGACGGACGGCGTGCGCGCGTCCCTGGCCGCGGGCGGCTCCGGTGATGAAGGCGACCTTGCCGGTGAGCGTGCCCTCGGATGTGGGCATAGGGATGTGCTCCTCTCCGTGCGGCGTGGTGCCGCCCGGGTGGTCGGTGCGGGTGGGTGAGGCGGTCAGCGGTTGGCGAGCATCTGGCCGAGGACGTCGTCCTCGACGGCCTTGGCCAGTGCTGCGCCCTTGGTCTCGCCGGCATAGGCGGTGAAGTGGCGGACGATCTCGTCCATCTCCGGCCGGGTGACGTTGCCGGAGTGCTGGGCCGAGCCGACGTGGCTCAGGATGGGCATGGGCGCCTCGCACACCCCGACGCAGGCGACCGTGATGAACCGCCGGTCGCGGCGGGACAGCCCGGGCCGCTGCCACATGTGACCGAAGACGAAGTTGAGGATCCCCGCCTGCTGGAACGGGGTGTTGCGGGCCGGGGCGCTCACCAGGTTGACGTCGCGGAACTCCTGCTCGCCGCGCTGGAGGCGGGCCTCCCAGTCGTTCTCGCCGAGGGACTCGTTGCTGAGGACCGGCCAGTCGGTGACCTCCTCGCCGCGCTCCTGGCGGATGACGGTCCACTTCTCGCGGACGACCATCTCCATGCGCGAGGCCTTGGGCCAGCCGCAGTAGACGGCGAAGTGGAGGATGAACTCGAGCATCTCCTCCAGGGAGATGTCGCCGCTGTTGAGCGCGGCGTAGACGTGGTCGTCCATCGCCTGCTGGTCGGTGTCGTAGCCGACGCAGACGAGGGTGACCCAGCGCCGCTCACGCCGGCTCAGGCCGGGAGCCGCCCAGAGCTCGCTGAACAACCGGTCGCGCCGCGCCCGCTCATCAGGGCTCGCGGCCGTTGGCGGGTCGATCGTCATGACCTCGCGGTACATGTCGTCGGTCGTCAGCGTCATGGGTCCTGCCTCTGGTGGTGTGATCCCGGTAACCTCACTTGAACCTAAGGCAACTGTCTTGATCCTGTCCAGCATGGTTCCATTCCCGGCATGACAGGAGTGGTGGTGTCCACGCAGGAGCAACTGGTCCGGGTGGGGGAGCGGCTGTTCGCTCGGCACGGTCTCGACGGCGTCTCGCTTCGGCAGATCGGGGCAGAGGCCGGCAACGCCAACAACTCCGCCGTCCAGTACCACTTCGGGTCCAAAGACCAGCTCGTCCGGGCGATCTACGAGTACCGCCTCCCACGCCTGCATGCCCGGCGCGCGCTGCTCATCGAGGAGGCCCCCGCCGACGACCTCCGCGGCTGGATCGAGTGCCAGGCCCGCGCGATACTCGAGCAGAGCGAGCTCGAGGACAGTCACTACGCCGGCTTCCTGGCCGTGGTGCACCACTACGGCCGGTCGGACGTCTTCGAGCCCATCCCTGAGCCCTACGCCGGAAACTCCCGGGCCTATTTCAACCGCCTGCGCTCGCTGCTCACCCAGCTGCCCGAGTCGCTACGCAGCCCGCGCGTCTCCCGGGCGATGAGCCTGATCGTGCACACGGCTGCGGACCGGGAACGAGCCCGGGCCGCCGGCGCTCCGGTGCTGCCCTTCGCGCTCGAGCTGGAGAGCCTCGTCGACGGCCTGGTCGGGTTCCTCTCGGCGCCGGCGTCGGCGCGCAGCCTCGCCGCCCTCGAAGGTGTCAGCGCTACCGGGCTGTCCTGGCCGCTGGGGGTGTGACGCGGCGGCCGGGCGCGCGTCTGCGCCCGGCCACCGGCCGTCACCGGCCCAGGGTGATGCGGGTGTTCTTCACCTGGGAGAACTCGTTCAAGCCCTCGATCCCGCCGAGCCGGCCGTAGCCGCTCTCCTTGTAGCCGCCGTACGGGCCGCTGGGCTGGATCTCGCTGAAGGCGTTGATCCACACCGAACCCGACTCCAGCCGGCCGGCCACCCGGTGGGCCCGCTCGAAGTCCGACGTGTGAGCGTAGGCGACCAGGCCGAAGTCGGAGTCGTTGGCGATCGCCACGGCCTCGTCCTCGGTGTCGAACGGCATCACCGACACCACAGGACCGAAGGTCTCGACCTGCGCCAAGGGGCTGCTGTTGGGGACGTCGGCGAAGACGGTGGGCTCGATGTAGTACCCGTCGGCGAGGTCCCCGCCCAGACGCTTGCCGCCGGTCAGCAGCCGGCCCGTCCCCGAGCGCACCGCCTCGTAGATCGTCCCGGTGATCCGGTCGGCGGCCGCCGCGCTGACGACCGGGCCCATCACCATCGACGGGTCGAACGGATTCCCGATCGGGACGTGTGCGACTGCGGCCACCAGCCGCTCCTGGAACTCCGGGTAGATGCTGCGCTCCACCAGAATCCGGCTGCCGCAAGCGCAGCTCTGCCCGGACTGGGTGACCGGCCCCATGAAGGCCGCGATCATCACCGCACGGTCGAGGTCGGCGTCGGCGAACACCACGTTGGCCGACTTGCCGCCGAGCTCGAACGACAGGGGCTTGAGCGTGTCGGCGGCCGCGACCGCGATCTTCTTCGCGATCGCGCCGCTGCCGGTGAAGTGCAGCTTGCCGATGCCGCGGTGTCGCACGAGCGCGTCGCCGGCCTCGGGCCCACCGGGGACGACATTGACCAAGCCGGCCGGCAGCCCGACCTCACGGCAGATCTCGCCGAAGCGCAGCGGCGCCAGCGGAGCCAGCTCCGGCGGCTTGATGACCACCGCGTTGCCCGCGGCCAGCGCCGGGGCGACCGCCATGGCGATCCCGACCAGCGGCCCGTTCCACGGCACGATCACACCGATGACCCCGTACGGCTCCCGGGTGATCATGTTGACGTCGTGCGACCCCATGACCGGCGCGGTCTGCCCGGTGACCTTGTCGACCCAGCCGGCGTAGTAGTCGAAGAACCGGGCCAGCAACCCGACCTGACCGGGCGACATCATGATCGGCACCGCATAGTCGTGCACGTTGAGCCGGGCAAGCGTCTCGGTGTCCGCCTCGATGGCTCGCGCCAAGGCGAAGAGCAGGTCGCGGCGGCGATCCACCGGCAGGGCCACCCACTCGCGCTGCGCGGCCGCGGCGCTGCGCACGGCCCGGTCGATCTCCTCCGGCCCGGCCATCGGGATGACCGCGTTGACCTGGCCAGTCCCCGGGAAGACGTGGTCGAACGTGCCCCCGGACGCCTCGGCCAGCCGGTCGTCGCCGATGAGCAGCGCCGGGGTCGTCTCGATCGTGGGTGTTGCCGTCATGAGCCGGGATCCCTCCGTCGGGTGGGCGTGTGCCACCTGTCACAGTCGTGGCCACAGTAAGACGCTTGCCTTCGGAACTGGAAGGGCAGGCCTGGCTACACCCGCGGATGGAGCGCCCTCAGCCGCGCAGCACGTCGGTTAAGACAAAAGGCTTGATTGTGATGCAGGTCATCAGTACGGTCGGGACGACTTGAAGGCGCCTGTCTTAAGGACGCCGGTTCCCCTACTTGATGAAGCGGTGGGCAATGCGCAACAGAGGCATGGCAGTGATGGGGATGATGTGCGCCGTCGCCCTGGTGGCGTCCGCGTGTGGCAGCGATGACGAGGAGTCGGGCGGCGGGGCCGGAGCCGGCGGCGGAGGTGGAGGCGGCGGCACCTTGCAGGTCGGGCTGCTCACCTCATTGAGCGGTCCGGGTGCCGCCGCAGCCGCCGATTCCATCCGTGGCGCTGAGGCGCGTTTCGCGGCCTACGAGGACGCCGGCGAGGGGTGTGCCGCCGACGTCGACTTTCAGATCGTCGAGGCCGACGACACCACCAGCGCCCAGGGCGCCCTGGGCGGCGCTCAGAAACTGGTCCAGCAGGACGACGTCTTCGCGATGATCAACGTCAGCGCGTTCTTCTACGGCGCGGCGCCCTTCATGACCAGCCAGGGCGCCACCACGCCGGTCTTCGGCGGCGCCTGGGACGGTGCCCAGGAGTGGAGCGACACCGACGACAACCTGTTCAACTCCGGCACCGTGCCGAACTATGAGGTCGTCTACGACCAGGCCGGTGAGTTCTTCAAGAGCCAGGGCGCGACCAGGGTCGCCGGTATCTCCGTGGTCAGTCCCAGTTCACAGGCGGGTCTGGAGGTCGGCATGCAGTCGATGGAGGTCGCGGGCCTCGAGCGCGCCTACGTCAACAACAGCGTGCCCTTCGGCAGCACCGACGTCGGCCCGATCGTGCTCGGCATCATCGAGTCCCAGGCCGATGCCGTGTACACGACGCTGAACTTCGACACGTCGCTGGCCATCATCGCCGGGCTCAGGCAGGCCGACTACCCGGTGAAGATCTTCCTCTCGCCGACCGGCTACGGCGCCGACCTGCTGGAGTCCGAGCCGGCCGTGGCGGTCGGCCAGGGCGTCACGTTCTCCTCGTCCTTCACCCCCGTCGAGCTGGACACTCCGGCGACCCAGGAGCTCAGCCGGGCGCTGATCGACCACAGCGACAACGAGTCCGGCATCCCCGGCTTCTACGAGAGCCAGGGCTGGTTCGGCGCCGACCTGTTCCTCTACGGCCTGGAGCAAGCCGGCTGCGATGCCAGCCGGGAGGACTTGATCTCCACCCTGCAGGAGACCGACGACTGGGACGCCAACGGGCTCTACCCGAACCCGATTCCGCAGACCACGGTGGACTACGACCAGCAGTGCTTGTACTACGTGGTCCTCGAGGGCGACGCCTTCGTGCCCGTCGAGGGCGCCGACCCGTTCTGCGGCGAGCCGGTGAGCTGACCGGACTCACTCGCACTGTCCAACCGCCCGGCGCCCGCTCCCCGGGGAGCGGGCGCTAGTTGTTGGTATCGACGGCATGAACCGTCACCCATGCTCGCCCGATCCGCGGCCCGCGAACCGTGGCTGCTCCCCAGGAGGTCTTCATGGCACGTCTCGAGGGCACGGTCGCCTTCATCACCGGCATCGGCCGCGGTCAGGGCCGCAGCCACGCGCTGCGCCTGGCGGAGGAGGGCGCCGACATCATCGGCGTCGACGTCTGCGCCGACTTCGCCTCGGTCGCCTATCCGATGGCCACCGAGGACGACCTCGCCGAGACCGTCCGCCAGGTCGAGGCCCTCGACCGGCGGATCGTCGCCCGCAAGGCCGACACCCGCGACCGCGCCGCGCTGCAGGCCGTCGTCGACGAGGGCGTCGCCCAGTTCGGCCGGCTCGACTTCACCGTCGCCAATGCAGGCATCAGCCCCGGCCTGTTCAAGCTGACCACGCCGGAGGAGGACCAGCAGGCCTGGGACGAGGGCATCGGCGTCAACCTCACCGGCGTCTGGAACACCACCCAGGTGGCCATCCCGCACATCGTCGCCGGCGGCCGCGGCGGCGCCATCGTGCTGACCGGCTCGACGGCGGGTCTGCGCGGCATGGGCGGCGGGGTCTACGGCGTGGCCAAGCACGGCGTCGTCGGCATCATGCGCGGCCTGGCCAACGACCTCGCCGGCCAGAGCATCCGCGTGAACGTCGTGCACCCGACCGCCGTGAACACCCTGATGGCGACCAACGAGGCGATGCAGGGCTTCCTCGCCACGCAGGTCGACAAGGGCGTGCACCTGCGCAACGCCCTGCCGGTGGACATGCTGGAGCCCGCCGACATCAGCAACGCGGTCGCCTTTCTCTGCTCCCCCGAGGGCCGGTACATCACCGGCACGAACCTCCCGGTCGACGCCGGTTTCGTGAACCGCATCGGCTAAGCGTCCGCCAGTCGGCGCGCTCGAACTCATCAAGGAGTGGCATGAGCGTTCAAGGCATCTCCCACGTCAGCCTCACCGTCACGGACCTTGACGCCAGCACCGCGTGGTACGCGGCGGTCCTCGGCTGGACCGAGCAGGCGCGGGGGGAGACGGACACGACCACGTTCGCCTACGGCACGCTCGAGGACGGCACCGTGCTGGTCCTCAGGCGCCACCGGGCCGGCTCGCGAGACGCGTTCGACGAAACGCAGGCCGGGCTCGACCACCTGTCGTTCGCCTACACCGGTCAGGCCGACCTCGAGCAGCTCGCCGAGCGGCTGGCGACGGCGGGCACCACGTGGACCCCGATCCAGGCGACCGACTACGCCCTCGTCCTCAACTTCCGGGACCCGGACAACACGGCGCTCGAGGCCACCGCGGCCCCGTGAGCCGGCCACTGTTCGCATTCCGGACGGTGACCTCACCAGCTCAATCGGGCGGCAGTTGCCGACCCCGACCTTGCCAGCTCACCCCCTGAGCCGACGAGTACATGAACAAGCTCGAGGGCTGTCCGACGAGGACAAGGCCAAGATCATGGGCGGCAACCTGAACAAGCTGTTTGGCTTCGCCGCCGATGACAGAGTGCTCGCCGCCTGATCAGCACGACCCCGTGCACGACCTGAGGCGCCGGCCGGACGAGCTCGACCGTCCGCCCGGCGCCTCAGCCGTGTACGCAACGACATGAGGCATCTTGTGTCCTCGGTCACAAACCATCGGCGCGCGATTCCAGACCAGCATCGCATTTGGACGATGCGCGCCCCGCTCAGCCGACGCTGTCAGCTCTCGGGGCATGCGGCTTCGTCGACAACGACAAGACCAGGTCGCGCGCTCTTGCGTCCGGCCCTGATCGCGCTCCTCGGCACACACGGAGAAGGTGATCTGCCTTTCCGGCGGGCAGCGCACCTCGTGCACCCCTTATGCACCCAATAGTGTCGTCGATGCGCGTGCGGATCCGACTTGTCCCAACTGTCGGCTGGTCCCTCGACCTGCGCAATCAGCAATTGCCAGCATCAGTCATAACCATCAAGATCAAGTCGCACGGTCCATGCGTCTCGCAACCTTCGTGACGCCCCGGCGTACATGGACACCGAATTGTTCACGCCGGTCGGACAGGCGCTTGTTGGAGACCTGCCGACGTCATCAGGGACCCAACTGCGCCCTGGCCCGGTTGATCCTGGGTCCGACAGGAGGCGAACTAGAGCAGGACCGGGGGAGAAGTGCTCGGCTATTCAGCGTCGCGGGCTGGGACGCACCGGCCTGCTCGACCGACTGCCGCGCGGCGATTGAGTGGAGGCGTCAACACGCCCGAACGCGGGGGAGCAGTACAGCAACTGGTACAGCAACGCGGCTTGAACGGAGATGAATTCAGGCGGACGGAGGGGGACGTCGCGGCCGTCTGACCTGGGCATATAGGACTTTCGCAGACAAAGGTGAACCGCTCGAATGTGACTGGGGGTCAAGGGGTCGCAGGTTCAAATCCTGTCAGCCCGACAGTGCAGGTCAGAGGCGGGTCGCCCCACGGGGCCGGCCCGCTTGTGGCATGAGTACAGCAACCGGTACAGCAACGCGTCGGAGTACGGCAACAGTCACCACCGCAGCGCCGCGTCGAGGGGGTCGGGGCCTCGCGCCGCAGGGCGGGAGCACTCGTCGACCAGTGGGTGCACGTGGTCGTGGCCGACCTCGGTGTTCCGGTTGCGGCCGATGCTGCCGGCGCCGCGGCCGTGGGCGCGCCGGCCAACACCGTCGGGGGATGCGGACCAGCCTCCTGACGTCTCGTGCATCAGCTCGCCGGGTGCTCACCGCTCCTACGGCTCTGTCGTTCTCGATGCCGGCCCATCCAGCCCCTCGGTCGGCTCCGCTCCCGCCCCCCGTCGGTACGCGGCGCCACCACCTGGCGGGCCGTCACCCGGAGGCGGCTGCACGGGATGGACGGCGAGCGTTGGCGCCGGTACACCTTCCGCGGGAGGGCGGCACGCGCCGCCGGAGGGGAGCGGTGGTGTCCGGGCCGATGCGCGGGACCGGTCCGCTGCTGGCCGGGAAGCTGACCGTGCCACCGGTGCCTCCTACGCACGTCCCCCGCCCTCGACTGCTGCACCGCCTCGACGCCGGCGCAGGTACACCCGTGACCGCGGTCGTGGCCGGCGCCGGGTGGGGCAAGTCGACGTTGCTCGCTGCCTGGGCACGGCACACCGGTGCACCGATCGCCTGGGTCACCCTGGGCAGCAGCGAGGACGACCCGACGCGGTTCTGGACCTACGTGGCCACCGCACTGACCAGTGCAGCCCCGGACGTCACCGGCCGGGTCCTCCGCGCGCTGGCCGTCCCGTCGGTCGACCCGCTCGACGTCGCCGTTCCCGAGCTCCTCAACGGCTTCGCGGCCCGCGACGAGCCCGCCGTCCTCGTCCTCGACGACCTGCACGAGGTCACGGACGCCCGGGTCACCGAGGGGCTGGAGTTCTTCCTGGACCACCTGCCCGCCTCCCTGCGCGTCGTCGTCGCCAGCCGGACCGAGCCACCGATCGGCCTGGCCCGGCTACGGGCCCGCAGCCGGCTGACCGAGCTGGTCACCGGTGACCTGCGCTTCACCGCCCAGGAGGCGCGCGCCCTGCTGACCCCCGCGCCCCGTGGACCCCTCGACCTGCCGGAACACGATCCGGCAGCGCTGGCCGGCCTGCTCGCCCGCACCGAGGGCTGGGCGGCGGGACTCGTGCTCGGCGCGCTCACGTTGCGGGATCGCGCCCAGGGCCGGGAGGTGCCGCACGGTCCGCCCGGCTTGCGTCACGCAGTGGACTACCTCGTCGCCGAGGTGCTCGCGGGTCTGGCGCCGGACCGGCGGGAGCTGTTGCTGCACACCGCCCCGCTGGACCGACTGTCCGGTCCGCTGTGCGACGCAGTGCTCGATCGAGACGACACCGGCGTCGTCCTCCCGGGCCTGGAACGAGACGGCGTCTTCGTCACTGCGCTGGACGGCGATCGGCGCTGGTACCGCGTGCATCCGCTGTTCAGGGCGGCGCTGCGGCGTGAGCTGGACGACCCTGTGCGGGGCGCAGAGGTGCAGCAACGGGCTGCGGCGTGGTTCTGGGAACAGGGCATGGTCGAGGAGGCGATCCGCGCCCGGCTGGATGCCGGTGACTCCGCCGGGGCCGCCGACTGGTTGCTGCAGAGCAGGGCCATGTTCCTCGCCACAGCGCGCGTCGGCGTCTTCGCCGACCTCGGCAACCGGCTCGACCCGGCCGAGGTCGCGGGCTCCACCGAACTGCTGTTGTCCCTGGCCTGGGCCGCCGGGGTCACCGGTCGGCTGGACCGGGTGCCCGAGCTGCTCGACCGGGCCGCCGAGCGTGTCCGGGAAGGGTGCGACGGCGCCGGCCTGCCCGACTTCGCCAGCCCCGTCGGGGCGATCGCCGCACTCCGCGCGGTCTACGGGACAGCCTCCGTGGCCTCGCCGGAGGTCGCCCTGGACGCCGCCCACGAGGCCGTCGCGGCCGAGGGCGACCCGCGCCTACCGGGTTGGGTCGTCGCCCGGGTCGCGCTCGCCGGGGCGCTGCTCGCCGTAGGACGGTGGGCGGAGGCGCTGCCCCAGTTGGACGCCGCGTGGCAGGCCCCGGCCGTGTCCGCCCTGCCGGCCTTCTCCCGCCTGGAGGTCGCCGGGCTCCTCACCTGGTGCCTGGTCCAGCCCGGCGACGATGACGCTGACCCTGAGCGGGACGCGCGTGCCGAGCGCATGCTGCGGTGGACCCACAGCGACGCGGCGGCCCTGGAGACGCAGCTGGGGGACGCTGCCGCATCGGCACTCGCGCTGTTGCACGCCTCGGCGGGGGTGCTCGACCGGCGCGCCGGCCGGCTCGGGCCGGCACGTGCCCGCTCGGAGCGTGCCGCCGAGCTGGTCGGCGTCCAGGCGCATCCCGCCGTCGCTGCGCTGGTGTTGGTCAGTGCGGCGGAGACCGCTCTGGCATCCGGCGACCCGACGGCCGCCCTGAGGTTCCTCGACCGAGCTCGCGAAGCGCGACTGAGCGCGCCTCCCCTTCCGGCCATCGACCGGCAGGTCGCCGCCGTGGAGTCGCGGGCCGGCCAGCGGGCGGCCGCGCGTGCGCGGCCTGCGCTGCTGGAGGCGCTGACCGATCGGGAGATCTCGGTGCTCCGCGCGCTCCGCGGCCCGCTCAGCCAACGAGAGATCGGGACGGCGCTGCATCTGTCGGTCAACACCGTGAAGGGCTACACCAAGAGCCTGTACCGCAAGCTGGACGTCGGATCCCGGGGTGAGGCCGTCGAGCGGGGGCGCGCGCTCGGGCTCTGCTGAGCCCACCCGGGGTGGTCGGGTGCCGGAGTGGTGCGCGACCACCCCGGCACCCGGGAGCGTGCGGGGCACCCGACCCCAGGAGGCTCACCGTGTCCTGCCCTCCCGAGACCGCCGGCCGTGGGATCCCGGTCGCGTGGCCGACCGGCGCCACCGCCGTCTCCACCGACCTCGACGGCGCCGTCCGCCATCTCGACCTGGGCGGTCCGGCCGGCGCGCCGGTCGTGCTCTGCGTCCACGGGCTGGGCGGTTCGGCCATCAACTGGGGTCTGCTCGCACCTCTGCTCTCGCGCACCCACCGGGTCCTCGCCGTCGACCTGTTCGGCCACGGCGGCAGCGGGGTGCCCACCGGCTCCCGCCCGGACGCGGTCACTGCCGACCGCCGACTCCTCGACCGGTTCATACGCCAGGTCATCGGGGAACCGGCGGTCCTGCTCGGGCACTCGATGGGCGGCGTCCTCGCCATGCAGCAGGCGGCTCTGGCACCGGAGACGGTGCGCCGGTTGGTGCTGCTCAGCCCCCCGGTGCCGAGCACGGCCGGCCGCCTGGACCTGGCCATCGCGGCGAAGCTGGCCTTCCTCCGGCTGCCCGCCGTCGCAGGCGCGGTCGCCCGCCGGATGGCCGCACTGCCCCCCGAGGAACTGGTCGATCAGCAGTTACGTCAGGCGACACCGCACGTGGACAGGATCCCGGCCGAGGGCGTCGCAGCCGCTGTCGAGGAGACCCGCGACCAAGCAGCGCGCCCCGACGCCTCGGCTCGCCAGGCCGAGCGATGGGCCGCTCTCCTGGGCACCATGGCCGTCCTCGCCAGGCCGCGGGCGTGGCGGCGGACGGTCGCCGGCATCACCGCCCCGACGCTGTGGCTGCACGGAGCCGACGACCCGCTCGCGAAGGTGGGCCCCGCCCGTGTCCTCGTCCGGAGCCGGCCGGACTGGACGTTCGAGGTGCGGCAGGGCGTCGGGCACCTGCTGGCCATCGAGGACCCGGCCTGGACTGCCGAGAGGATCGAGGCCCACCTCCACACTGCGGTGGAGGGCTCGCGGTGACGGGGATCCCGGGCCGCGGGCCGCGGAGGTCGTGGTGTCCGCCGGCAGGTCTCCTGCCTGTTCGGCGGCGGCCTCCAGGCGCCCGGCCAGATCCACGGCCCGAACGGGTGGGACGACATCGTCACCGCCGCCGCGCCGCAGCGCTACATCACCGGGACCGCGGCGTGATCGTCTGGTCGACGGGCACGGGGGATGGAGCTGCGACGGGCCGCGACGAGGCCCGGCGGTGGCCCCGGGCCCGACCGGCCCGAGAGGCCCGGCACCCATGACCGAGGGGAGCGCTGTGTGGACGCTCGTCCTCCAAGCGCAGTGCAGCGTCGCCGGGCCCGACTTCGCGTGGCGGTTCTGGACCGATGTCGGCAACTGGGCGGTGGTCGATCCGGCCATCGCCGACGTCTGCGTCGAGCCGGCGTTCGAGATCGGCGCCCGGGGCACCACCGTGACGCACGAGGGATCTCAGGTGGAGTGGCGCATCAGTGAGGTCGCCGCCCCCCATCGGGCGCGGATCGAGTTCCCCGTGCCGGGTGCCGTCTTGCGCGTCTCGTGGGTCTTCAGCCCGAGCACGCCGGGCGGCTGCACGATGACGCAGACGATGGAACTGACCGGTGAGCGCGCCAGCGACTACGAGCCGATCGTCGCACCGTCGATGGAACGGTCGGCACCCGAAGGCCTGCAGAGGCTCGCCACAGCCATCGACGAGGCGTACGCGCGGACCGCCGACAGGGCGTGAGGGACGCACCACTGCGCGCGTGGCGGTGAGCGTCCAGCGCATGCCCGCCCAGTGCTCGACCTGTGGAGGCCCATCAGGGGTGCAGCAGCCTGTCGCCGAGATGTCGAGAGGGACCGGCCCCACGCCCGAAGGCCCCGGCACGTGCGGCACGTCGTGTCCCGCGGAGCGCGGCGCGGGCCCTGCTGGCATGCCGCGTCGCTGCACACAGGACGCCAGGGTGCTGCGCCTCGGGCATCCGCAGCATGGCGACCGGAGGAGCAGCGCAACTTCCGCAGCCAGAGGTCGTGGGGTCGACCCGATGACCGAGGGGGCGGCGCGCTACGTACGCGCACACGTGAGGCCGTCAGACGACCGCCCGCTGGACGCAGGTGGCCGGCCGTCTCCGGGCCGGGCCTCACGGCGCCCGCCGGGCCGCCAGGCCCGCGGCGGCGTCATCGGTGCCGGCGCAGCAGCGTCCACGCGCCCAGGCCGAGGAGGACGACGGGGCCGGCCCAGGCGAACACCGCGGCGCTGAGGCCGAGTCCGACGGCGGCGCCGAGTCCGACCAGGCAGCCAGCGGGGATCCAGGCCCACTCCTGGCGCTCGACACGGAGCAGTCGCGCACCTCCGGCGACGAGTGCGAAGCCGACCCCGAGCGCGAACAGCCAGGCGCCGCCCACCTCCGGGGCGTCGTGCCCCTGGAGGGGGCCGTCGACCAGGAGGATGCCGGCGCCGACACCGGTCGCGATGCCACCGCCGATGAGCGGCCCGGCGGCGCGGGCGGTGACAGCCCACACGAGCAACTCGAGGCCGATGACCAGGGCGACGGCGTCGCCGAGGGGCCACCCGTCCACCAGTCGGTCGGTCAGAAGCATGCCCCCAGCGGTGAGCAGGACCACCGCCAGGAACGTTCGATCACGGTGCTCGGCCCGGGTGGTGGCGGTCGGGTCGACGTCGGTGGACATGAGCGCTGCCTCCTGTCGGCCGCCGTACATCGGCGGCAGGATGCGACCGTCCTGCTCGGCGGGGTGGTGCCGCACCACCTCCTGCGGCTACCACCCCGGGTGCCTCATGTCGCCGTTCGTCCCGCTGCTCGCGGTGGGGTCAGCGACGACCAGTGCTTCCAGGATCGGATCGCAGGGTCCATGCCTCGTGACCCGTTCGATCCCCCAGCGCACGAGGACACCGAACCCATCGCCCCGAAGTCGTTCGTCGGGGACGGGTCCGTGGCGCGTCGCCGGGGCCGGCCCGCCTCTCTCGGGGACCCCGTCGACGGCCCGTTCGTTGGAGGCGTGTGACAGCCGGCGAGCCAGGGAGCACGATGCCGTCCGAGTCCCGTCGGGGAGGGACCCCGCCGTGGACGCCTCGGGGATGGCTCGTGGTCCTGGCGGTCGCCGGCTTCGTGGTGGCCGCGCTGGTCGTGACCACCTGGCGGACGGGCGAGCGGTCGCCCCGGGCGGCGGAGTGCGCCGTGGCCGAAGCGGGGGTGCGGGTGGACGTCGCAGCGGTGCCGGACGGCCCGGTCGCCGGGTACGACGCCGAGCAGCTGGCCAACGCGGCGGCGATCATGAACGCCGGTCAGGAACTGGGGCTGGACACCTGTGCCCAGACGATCGGGGTCATGACCGCGATGGGGGAGTCCTCCCTGCGGGTCCTGGACCGCGGGGACGCCGTCGGCCCGGACTCCCGCGGGCTGTTCCAGCAACGGGACAACGGGGCCTGGGGCCCCTACGCCGACCGGATGGACCCCACGACGAGCGCGACCAACTTCTTCCGGGCCCTGCAGCAGGTGCCGGACTGGCAGGCCCTGGCCCCGACGATCGCCGCGCACCGCACCCAGCGCAACGCCGACCCCCTCCACTACGAGCGGTACTGGGACCCCGCCGTCGAGGTGGTCACCGCCCTCGCCGGACGACCGGTCACGGGCGCCCGCCCCTGACCCCCGGCGCACGAGCGTCCGAGGCCGGGGGACTCCGTCCGCCAGGGGACGCGGCCGCGGGATCCGGACACGTCCCCGGCCGCTCCCCGAGCAGTCGGCGGGCGCGGGACGCCGCTCGGGGGATACTGACCGCCCGGCCGGTCAGCGCTGCGGTGACGGCGGGGGACGACAGGAGGTGCTGGCGTGCAGTCCGAACCGCTGCGAGCCCGCGCGGGCGCTCGTCGAGGTGGCCGGTGACCGGGGCAGGCGCCGCGCCTCCACCCGGCGACCAGGAGCCCGTCCCGGTCTTCTTCCTGTCCGACAGCACCGGGATCAGCGCCGAGACGATGGGCAACGCGCTGCTCATCCAGTTCCCCGACGTGCACTTCGAGCGCACGACGATCCCGTTCATCGCCTCGGTCGAGCAGGCCCGCGAGGTCGTCGCGCAGGTCGACGCCGCGATGGACGGCCCGGTGGCGCCGCTGGTGTTCACCACCGCCGCCGTCGACGAGGTCCGCGAGGAGCTGCTCAAGACCCGGGCGCCGATCATCGACTTCTTCGGCCTGCACATGAAGAGCGTGGAGGAGCAGCTGGGCGCCCGCGGCCTGCACGAGGCCCGCCGGCTGCACGGCGTCGGCGACGTCCGCCGCTACAACGACCGGATGGCGGCGATCGAGTTCGCCATCGAGCACGACGACGGGCTGGGCACCCGCGGGCTGGACCGCGCCGACGTGGTGCTGCTGGCGCCCTCGCGGTGCGGCAAGACGCCGACCGCGATGTACCTGGCCCTGCAGCACGGCCTGTTCGTGGCCAACTACCCGCTGGTCGACGAGGATCTGGAGACCACGGACCTGCCGGCCCCCGTCCGCGACATCGCCGCCCGCTGCTTCGGGCTGACCACCACGGTGGCGCGGCTGAGCCGGGTCCGGCAGGAGCGGCGCCCCGACTCCCGGTACGCCTCCGAGGAGCAGTGCCGCTTCGAGCTCCGCCGGGCGACGGCGATGTACCAGATGCACTCCCTGCCCATGGTGGACACCTCGGCGGCCTCCGTCGAGGAGATCGCCACCGTGGTGATCCAGACCCTGGCCCGGCAACGGCGCGGCTCGCGCGCACCGTCCGGCCACGACCTCCCGCGAGGAAGGACCACCCGCTCATGAGCACCGACACCGCAGCCGGGACCGGCACGGCAGGCGACGGCGACAACGTCCGCTGGTTCGCCGAGCTGGGCCTGGGCGACCTCGAGATCGTGGGCGGCAAGAACGCGTCGCTGGGGGAGATGATCTCCAACCTGGCCGACGCCGGGGTGAGCGTCCCCGACGGCTTCGCCACGACCGCCTCGGCCTACCAGCGCTTCCTCGGCGACACCGGTCTGGCCGCCCGCATCGCCGACCGGCTGCGCGCGCTGGACACCGACGACGTCCGGGCGCTGTCGGCGGCCGGGGCGGAGATCCGGCGGGAGGTGGTGGAGCAGACGTTCCCGCCGGCGCTGGAGGCCGACATCCGGGCCGCCTACGAGAAGTTGGCCGGCGGCGACGCCGAGGCGTCGTTCGCCGTCCGGTCCAGCGCCACCGCCGAGGACCTGCCCGACGCCTCGTTCGCCGGGCAGCAGGAGACCTTCCTGAACGTGCGCGGCATCGACGCGGTGCTCACCGCGATCCGCGAGGTGTTCGCGTCGCTGTACAACGACCGGGCCATCGCCTACCGGGTGCATCACGGCTTCGAGCACGAGGCGGTGTCGCTGTCGGCCGGTGTGCAGCGGATGGTGCGCTCGGACGTCGGCGCGTCCGGGGTGGTGTTCACGATGGACACCGAGTCCGGGTTCCGCGACGCGGTGTTCGTGACCTCGGCCTACGGCCTGGGCGAGGGCGTCGTGCAGGGGGCGGTCAACCCCGACGAGTTCTACGTCTACAAGCCCGCGCTGGCCGCCGGGCGGCCGGCGATCCTCAAGCGCGGCGTGGGGGACAAGGCCACCAAGATGGTCTACACCGACTCGACCGAGGTCGGCCGGACGACGGCGTTCGTCGACGTCGACCCCGCCGAGCGCCGGCTCCTCTCGCTCACCGACGACGAGGTCACCGACCTGGCCCGGCAGGCGGTGCGGATCGAGGAGCACTACGGCCGGCCCATGGACATCGAGTGGGGCAAGGACGGCCTGACCGGGAAGATCTACATCCTCCAGGCGCGACCGGAGACGGTGCAGTCGCGCGCCGGCACCAGCACGGAGCGGTACCGGCTCACCGGCGCCGGGGAGGTCCTCATCGAGGGCCGGGCGATCGGGCAGAAGATCGGTGCCGGCAACGTGCGGGTGCTGACCGACATCGACCAGATGAACGACTTCGCCCCCGGCGACGTGCTCGTGGCGGACATGACCGACCCCGACTGGGAACCGATCATGAAGCGGGCCGCGGCGATCGTGACCAACCGCGGGGGGCGCACCTGCCACGCGGCGATCATCGCCCGCGAGCTGGGCATCCCCGCCGTCGTCGGCACCGGGACCGCGACGCGGGCGCTGGCCGACGGCGACCCGGTCACCGTCTCCTGCGCCGAGGGCGACACCGGCCTGGTCTACGCCGGTCAGGTCGACTTCGAGGTGGAGGAGACCGGCCTGGACGCCATGCCGGAGATCCCCACCAAGATCATGATGAACGTCGGCACGCCCGACCAGGCCTTCGCCTTCTCCCGGCTGCCGCACGCCGGCGTCGGGCTCGCGCGGCTGGAGTTCATCATCAACCGGCAGATCGGCATCCACCCGCGGGCACTGCTGGAGCTGGACACCCTCGACGCGCCGCTCAAGGCGCAGATCGAGGAGCGGATCGTCGCCTACCCCTCGGCCCGGGACTTCTTCGTCCAGCGGGTCGCCGAGGGCGTGTCGATGATCGCCGCGGCGTTCGCGCCCGAGCCGGTGATCGTGCGGATGAGCGACTTCAAGTCCAACGAGTACGCCAACCTGCTCGGCGGGGAGCTGTACGAGCCGCACGAGGAGAACCCGATGCTCGGCTACCGCGGCGCCTCCCGGTACCTGTCGGCGGACTTCGCCGAGTGCTTCGCGATGGAGTGCGAGGCGCTGCGGCACGTGCGCGACGAGATGGGCCTGACCAACGTCAAGATCATGATCCCGTTCGTGCGGACCGTCGCGGAGATCGAGGGCGTCGTCCGGCTGCTGGGCGAGCACGGGCTGCGGCGCGGGGAGAACGACCTGTCGGTCGTGATGATGTGCGAGCTGCCCTCCAACGCGCTGCTGGCCGGTGACTTCCTCGAGCACGTCGACGGCTTCTCCATCGGCTCCAACGACATGACCCAGCTGACCCTGGGCCTGGACCGCGACTCCGCGCTGGTCGCCGGCGGCTTCGACGAGCGGGACCCGGCCGTGCTCGCCCTGCTGGAGATGGCCATCAGCGCCTGCCGGGAGCGCGGCAAGTACGTGGGGATCTGCGGCCAGGGCCCCAGCGACCACCCCGACCTCGCCCGGTGGCTCCTCGACCAGGGGATCGAGTCGATGTCGCTCAACCCCGACACCGTCGTCGACACCTGGCTCCACCTCGCCAAGCCCTGACGGGGTGAGCGACCGGGGTACGCCCCGGTCGCTCACCCGGCGTCGGTGAGGACCCCCGCGAGGAACCCGGCGAGCTCGTCGTGCGCGTCCAGCGGCAGGACGTGCGCGACGTACTGGTCGGGGCGGACGACGACCACGCAGCCGGCGGCCCGGTCCACGCCGCGCAGGTCGAACACGTCCCCGGCGCGCGGGTCGGCGCAGAAGGCCTTCTCATGGTCGACCAGCCCGAGGCGGCCCTTGCGCGGCAGCAGCACCGGGGGCAGGGAGTCGACGGTCAGGTCGCGGTGCCCCTGCTGGAAGACCGCGCGGACGTCGAGAACGGAGTCCGGGGCGGCGCCGGCGGGGGTGTGCCGCAGCAGCGGCGAGCCGGCCGAGGCCAGGTGGTCGAACAGCCCCCGCGCCCGTGAGCCCGGGTCGTCGGGCGCGGCGGCGTCGGCGAGGACGTACAGCCGCCAGGCGCCGTCGGCGCGGGCCGCGTGCCCCAGCTGCACCGGCTTGGCGTCGGCCAGCCGGATCACCGGGGCGGAGTGGAAGCGCATGCCGACGGGGAAGCCCTCGGCGAGGCGCTGGTGGGTGTCCGGGCCGGTGATCATCGAGCGCTCGTACCGGGTGGCGACGCCGGCGGTGAAGCGCCCCTGCTGGACGAAGTACCGCTGGAACTCCGCCGGGTCCACCCCGCCGCCGTCCCCGTCGGCCCCGTCGTCCTCGGGTGCGGCGCTGAACATGCGGGCGAACTCGCGGTCGAAGTCGATGAGCTCCTGGGCGACCCGCTGCCGCTCCTCGGTGTAGGTGCGCAGCAGCTCCGGGCGGGCGGTGCCGCGCAGCACCGAGGCGAGCTTCCAGCCGAGGTTCCAGGTGTCGGCCATCGAGACGTTCATGCCCTGGCCGGCCTTGGCGCTGTGGGTGTGGCAGGCGTCGCCGGCGATGAAGACGCGGGGGAGGCGGGTGGCCGCCGCCTCGGCCGGGACGTCGTCGAACCGGTCGCACAGCCGCTGGCCGATCTCGTAGACCGACCACCAGCCGACGTCGCGCACGTCCAGCGTGTAGGGCGCCAGGATCCGGTTCGCCACGGCGGTCAGCGCCTCGGGGGTGACGGTGCGGCTCTCCAGCATCTCCCGGTCGCGGACGGCGTCGAGCTCGATGTAGACGCGGACGAGGTAGCCGCCCTCGCGCGGGATGACCAGGATGTTGCCGGCGTTGGCGGAGTGGATGGCGCACTTGAGCCGGATGTCGGGGAAGTCGGTGACGGCCAGGACGTCCATGACGCCCCAGGACTGGTTGGTCGCGTCGCCGACGAGCTCCTGCCCGATCGCGGCGCGGACGCTGCTGCGCGCGCCGTCGCAGCCGACGACGTAGCGGGCGCGGACGGTGGAGACCTCGCCGGTCTCCTGACCGCCGCGCACGTGCCGCAGCGTCACGGTGACCGGTGCGCCGGGGTCGTCGTCCACCCGGACGTCGGTCACCTGCAGGCCGTGGCAGGGCTCCAGCCGGCTCGCCGAGCGGGCCGCGTACTCGCGCAGGTAGGCGAGCATGCGCGCCTGGTTGACGATGACGTGGGGGAACTCCGACAGGCCGTCCTCGACGTCCTGCACCCGGCCGGTGCGCACGATCCGGGTCCGGTCCGCCGGGTCCGGCCGCCAGAACGACACCTCGTTGACCCAGTACGCCTCGGCGACGAGCCGGTCGGCCAGCCCGAACGCCTCGAACACCTCCACGGTCCGGCAGGCGACGCCGTCGGCCTGGCCGACGGCGAGCGGGCCGTCGCGCCGGTCGACCACCGCCGTGCGGATGTCGGGGAAGGCCGCCAGTTGGGCAGCCAGCACCATGCCGGCCGGCCCGCTGCCGACGACCAGGACGTCGACCTCGTCCGGCAGCCCGGCGGAGCGGTCGAGGACCGAGGGGTGCGGTGGCTGGACGAGGGGGTCACCGGGCACGTAGCCGTCGAGGTGGAACTGCACGTCTGGACTATGTCGCGGTCCCGCGCCGCAGGACAGCGTCGTCTGCCCTGCGGAACGAGCCGGCCCACGCGATCAGGCCGGCGCCCGCATCGCGGGTGTCCCCCGTGCCCGGCCGGTCCCGCAGGACCCGCGAGGCACGAGCCCGACCCGCTGTGTCCGGCCCGGACGTCGCGGCGACGGCGGACGCCCGACGTCAGGGTGCGGTGCGGCCCGGCTCCCCGCCCGGCCCGTCGGCTGCGCCGGGGGCGGGGTCCTCGCCCTCCGGCCGCGCCGCCGAGGACTCCCGGTCCACCCGCTCGAGGCGCTGGCGGATCGCCGCCACGTTCAGCGCGAGGTCCTCGAGCGCCTCCACCGCCCGCGTGGCGAGGGCGAACGTCAGGTTCTCCCGCTGGCGCTGCGGGCTCGGCTCGGGGGAGCGGCGCGGACCCGCCTCCCCGGGATCGGGATCGCCTGCCACCTGTCCGAAGAGGTCGCGCAGCATCTGCTGGGCGCGCTCGATGAACTCGCCGGGATCGGGCCGGTCGTTCGGCATCGGGATTCCTCCGCTCGGCTGGCGCGGACGGCAACCGCCGGCCCGCGGAGCCGGGTGCTGCCTGCGCGGGCACCCGGCGGTGCGGCCTCGGACGGCCGCTGGTGCTGCAGTACCCCCTCCGCGGCATCCGAGCCGTGATCCGACGCGCGGCGTCGGCACGGGCTGCTGGTCCGGCACGGGTCGGGTGGTTGACGCCCGGCCCGGCCGCCGGGGCCTGGACGCCGGGGGCCCGGCCGGGGACCACGCCGGCGGGCGGATCGGCCCGGGGTCCGGCGTCCGTCGTCCGGCGGGGAGGTCCCCGTCAGCCCCTAGGGTGCCGCGAGGTGTCGGTGCGGCCCCGGGTGCCGGGTGCGGGCGACGGAGCAGAGGAGACGACGCGGTGGGCGACCTGAGCGGACGCACGGCCCTGATCACCGGCGCGGGGCAGAACATCGGGGCGGAGACCGCGCGGGTGCTCGCCGCCCGCGGTGCCACCGTCGGCGTCAACGACGTCCTCGCCGACCGGGCCGAGCGCG
Source organism: Blastococcus sp. CPCC 205250 (assembly GCF_019799925.1). Taxonomy (GTDB): domain Bacteria; phylum Actinomycetota; class Actinomycetes; order Mycobacteriales; family Geodermatophilaceae; genus Trujillonella. Next base: position 77,005 of record NZ_JABGCG010000004.1, read on the forward strand.
TGGTCGAGGAGATCCGCGCCGCCGGCGGGGAGGCCGAGCCGGTCGTCGCCGACGTGACCGACCTGGCCGCCGTCACCGAGGCGTTCGGCCTCTTCGGGCCCGTCGACGTCCTGGTGAACAACGCCGGCATCCCGCTCACCGGGATCAGCATGCAGAAGTTCGTCGACGAGGACCCCGCCGGCTGGAAGGCCTTCGTCGACCTCAACGTCTACGGGCCGCTCAACTGCACCTACGTCGCGCTGCCCGGGATGGTCGAGCGGGGCTGGGGTCGCGTGATAACCATCAGCTCGGAGTCCGCGCGGGTCGGCGACAAGCTCATCGCGACCTACGCCGCGTCCAAGGGCGCCGGGCCGGCGCTGATGCGTTCGCTGGCCAAGGAGGTCGGCCGCTCCGGCGTCACCTGCAACAGCCTCTCCCTCGCCACGCAGAACAACGCCGGCATGGACGAGGCGTCCGACATGGCCCTCAAGCAGCTGCGGGCCTACGCCGTCCCGCGGCTCGGCAGGGCCGGCGACGTCGCTGCGGCGGTGGCCTGGCTGGTCAGCGAGGACGCCTCCTGGGTGACCGGCCAGACCATCCCCGTCAACGGCGGCTACGCCACGAGCTGACCGGGGGGCCGGCTCCCTCCCCACCCGGGAGGACGTCCTCCCGCGCCCCGGCGGTCAGACTCGGCCGCGTGTCCCTGGTGCGCTCGGCCGGTCTGCAGCAGTTCCGGCGCACCGTCGAACAGCTCGGCGGCGACGCCGACGCGCTCGCGCGGCGCGCCGGACTGCCGGCCGGGGCGCTGGACACCGACGAGCTGCTGGTCCCCGACAGCGCGATCGCCACCGTGCTGGAGCTCGCCGCCGACGCACTCGGCCGCCCCGACCTCGGGCTGCGGGTGGGCTCGGCCCAGGAGCTCGGCCTGCTCGGGCCGCTGTCGGTGGCGATCCAGCACTCCGCGTCGGTGGCCGACGCCTTGGAGTGCACGTCGCGCTACATGTTCGTGCACGCCCGCGACCTGCAGCTGTCCCTGGTCGACGACCCGGACGGCGCGCGGGGGGTCGTGGGGATCCGCTACGCCTTCGGCCACGGCCGCCGCCCGCTGCCCCAGGCGACGGACATGACGCTGCTGTTCGTGCACCGCGCGGTCGGCGACCTGGTCGGCGGCGGGTACGGGCTGCGCTCGGTCGACCTGCCCCACGAGCCGGCGGCACCGCGCGCCCGCTACGAAGAGCTCTTCGGCGCGGCCGTCCGCTTCGGCCGGCCGGCCGCCCTGCTGCGGGTCCCGTCGAGCCTGCTGTCCCGTCCGCTGCACGGTGTCGACGGCACCCTGCGCGCCCGCGCCCTCGACTTCCTCTCCCGCCGGGCGCCCGAGCCCGGGCCGGCCGTCACCGCGCGCGTGCGCGTCGTGCTCGACCAGGCGCTGGGCACCGGCTCGGCCGAGCTGGCCGACGTCGCCCGGGTGCTCGCCGTGCACCCGCGGACGCTGCAGCGCGCCCTGGCCGCCGAGGGGACGACGTTCGCGGCGGTGCTCGACGAGGTGCGGCGGTCCCGCGCCCGGACCTACCTGACGACGACGGACATGCCGCTCGCCCAGGTCAGCGACCTGCTGGGGTTCGCCGAGCAGGCCGTGCTGACCCGGTGCGCGCGGCGCTGGTGGGGGAGGACCCCGACGGCCGTGCGCGCGGCCGGCCGGAGCCGGACCTGACGCCCCCCCCCGGAACGGGCCTGGAGCCCAGCCGGGCCGGCGGCTCACGGGGTGCCGCCGACCGGCGCCGCGGCGACCTCGGGGGCCATCCGCCGGGTGCGGGCGATGATCCGGCGGCAGCGCAGCTCGAGCACCACGACGGCGACGCCGAAGAGCCGGAACTGCGGGTTCGTCGTCTGCCGCGCCAGGTACCGGGCGTAGACCTGCTGGGCGATGACGGCGACCCGGAACAGGCCGAACACCTCGTACCAGGCCCACTCCCGCTGAGTGACCCGGTGCCCGGTCCGCTCGCCGTAGTGGGCGACGACCTGCTCGCGGGTCATCATCCCGGGCAGGTGGGTGGGCTGGCGGCGGAACGCCTGCATCAGCCGTCCGTCGTCGGCCTGCACCCAGTAGCCGAGCGAGCTGGCGAGGTCCATCAGCGGGTCGCCGACGGTGGCCAGCTCCCAGTCGAGGAGGCCGACCGGGCGGGTGGGGTCGGCCGGGTCGAGCACGACGTTGTCGAAGCGGAAGTCGTTGTGCACCAGCGCGTGGGTGCGGTCCTCGGGCTGGTTGGCCGCCAGCCAGCGCATGACGCCCTCGAAGCTGCCGACGTTCCAGGTGCGGGCCCGGCGGTAGCGCTCGGTCCACCCCTCCACCTGGCGCCGCACGTAGCCCGGCCCCTTGTCCAGGTCGGCCAGGCCGCTGGCGGCGAGGTCCACCGAGTGCAGGTCGACCAGCAGGTCCACCACGTTGCGGCAGAGGGCGGCGACCTGCAGGCGGTCCAGGTGGACCCCCGGGGGGAGCTCCTTGCGCGGGATGGGCCCGGCGATCCGCTGCATGACGTAGAACGGCGTGCCGATGACCGCGGTGTCCTCGCACAGCGCCACGGTGCGGGGCACGTGGGGGAGCACCCGGCCGAGCGCGGTCTGGATGCGGTGCTCGCGGGCCATGTCGTGGGCGCCCCGGGAGTGGGTGCCCCGCGGCGGCCGGCGCAGGATCAGGTCGCCGTCGGGGTAGCGCAGCAGGTAGGTCAGGTTGGACACCCCGCCGGAGAACTGGCGGACCTCCGGGACGGCGGAGAGGTCGACCCCCGCGCGCTCGGGGTCGGCGTGCGCGGCGAGCCAGGCGGCCACGGCCGGGACGTCGAAGGCGTCCTCCGTGCGCACGTCGCGGGCGCCGTCGGAGCGGGCCGTCACGTGAGCCTCCGGACGACCGGCAGCGGCAGCACCCGCAGCAGCAGGGCGATGGGCACCCACGGCCACGCCGGCACGTAGGCCGTGGCCCGCCGGGCCTCGATGGCGGCGACCATGCTGCGCACGCCGGTGGGGGTGTCGACCATGAACCGGGTGGCCTGCTGGACGTGCTCGTTCATCTCCGAGCGGATGTAGCCGGGGTAGACCACCGAGACGTCGACGCCGGGGATGCGCTCCGAGCGCAGGCCCTCGGCCAGCGCGGCGACCCCGGCCTTGGTCGCGGCGTAGGTGGTCATCGACCTCCGCATGCCGCGCAGGGCGGACACCGAGGAGACGAGCACCAGGTGGCCGGAGCGCTGGCGGCGGAAGACCTCCAGCGCGGCCTCGCACTGGGCCAGCGCCCCGACGAAGTTGGTCATGGCGGTCTCGCGGTTGACGTCGGCCCGGCCGGTGCCCAGGGGCGCGCCCTTGCCGAGGCCGGCGTTGACCACGACCCGGTCGAGGGTGCCGAAGGACTCGGCGAAGCGGGCGAAGACCGCGGGGACGGCCTCGGCGTCGGTGACGTCGAGCGCGGCGGTCTCCACCCGGCGGCCGGTGGCGGCCCGGATCTCGGCCGCCAGGGCGTCCAGCCGGTCGGTGCGCCGCGCACAGAGCGCGAGGTCGTGGCCGAGGGCGGCGAACTGGCGGGCCATCTCCGCCCCCAGGCCGGAGCTGGCTCCGGTGACGAGGACGACGCCGGCGCTCCCGCCTGCCGGCCGTCCGGATCGTCGCTGCATCCGACCAGGCTAGGAACCGGGCCGCCGAGCCGCTTGATCCTGGACGACAACGCGCGGGTGTCCGGAACCCGTGCGCCAGGTCACAGACCCGGCGTCCCGCACGGGATCCTGGTCGCTACAGTCCGGCCATGTTCCGCCGCCTGTTGCCCCCTGTTGTGGCCCTGTTCACCGTGTCGGCGCTCGCCGCCTGTTCCGACGACTCCGACTCCGGCGGCGACGCCCCGGCGGCCTCCGACTCCGGCAACGCCGACTCCGGCGCCGCGGGGTCCGGCGGGCAGACCGAGGCGATCACCTGGGAGCAGGTGACCGCCCCCGCCGAGTGCCAGTGCAGCGACGGCTCGGAGTACCACTACTGGGTCCACCGCGGCGACACCGACCGGGTGGTGTTCTTCCTCGAGGGCGGCGGCGCCTGCTTCAGCGCGGAGACCTGCGCGCCGGGGGAGTCCGCGACCTTCAAGCCCGACCTCTCCGGCGACTCCCCGGACGGGCCGGGCGGGGACGACGGGGTGGCCGGCATCCTGGACTTCGAGAACCCGGAGAACCCGCTCGCCGGCGCCAGCGTCGTGTACGTGCCCTACTGCACCGGCGACCTGCACCTGGGCACCGCCACGCAGGACTACGGCGGCGGCGTCGTCGTCCAGCACGTGGGCCGGACCAACGCCACCGCCGCGCTGGAGACGCTCGCCGAGGAGTTCCCCGACGCCGGCGAGGTCGTCGTCCTCGGCCAGAGCGCCGGCTCGGCCGGCGCCCCGCTCTACGGCGGCCTGGTCGCCGACGAACTGCCCGACGCCCGGGTGACGGTGGTCGCCGACGCGTCCGGCGCCTACCCCGGTGACGAGGCCATCACCAGCATCGTCGGCGGTCTGTGGGGGATCGCCGCGGGGCTGCCGGACTGGCCCGAGACCGCCGGTGACCCGCCGACGGCCTGGTCCCTGCCCGGGCTGTTCGTCCAGACCGACGAGCACGCCCCCGACGTCCGGCAGGCGACGATCAACACCACCGACGACGAGGTGCAGCGGGCCTTCGCCGACCTCATCGGCTTCGCCGACACCCCCCTCGTGGAGCTGATCGACACCAACAACGCGCAGATCGAGGCCGCCGGCGTCGACCTCGCCGTGTGGGTCAGCCCCGGGACCACCCACGTCACCACGGCCAGCGACGAGCTGTACGAGGTCGAGGTGGGCGGCACCCGGCTCATCGACTGGCTCAGCGACGTGATCGACGGCGAGGACGTCGAGGACGTGCACAGCTGACCGGTCGCCGACCGCGCCGCAGGGGCCGTTCCGGGTGTGACCCCGGGACGGCCCCTGCGGCGTCCCCGAGGGTGCGGGCGGGCGGCGCCGCGGGTTCCGGCGCGTTGCTTTACACGGTGTAGCGACAGGCCTATCGTCCCCGTCCGGTGTGGCCTGCACCACACTGCCGGGCGCGGCCGGGGAAACGCCCCGGCGCCGTCCCGGGCGAGCCCCCGCGCTCCCGGGTCCCCCGGGGAAGGGACGACCATGAGCTCCACCACCGTGCCGTCGCGACACGACGGCGACCCGGCTCCCGCGGCTCCGCGACGGTCCGGGATCTGGCAGCGCCAGCTCGCGCACTACCCGGAGAACGGGCCGCGGTCGATGTACCTGGGCATCACCGTGCTGGCCACGGTGATCCTGTACTACGAGCTCTACGTCGGCGGCTCGGTCGCCACGCAGATCATCGCCGACCTGGACTTCTCCTTCACCCTCTACGTCTTCGTCTCGGTGATCGGGAACCTCGTGGGCGCGTTCGCCTCGCTGTTCGCCGGGCTGGCCGACCGGTGGGGCCGGGCGAACCTCGTCGTCTACGGCCTGCTGGCCACCGGCCTGATCACCCTCTTCGGGCTGCCGCACTCCGACGACAAGACGCTGTTCACGGTGCTGTTCGCGCTGCTGAGCTTCGTCGAGGGCGTCGTCCTGGTCGCCACGCCCGCGCTGATCCGCGACTTCTCGCCGCAGGTCGGCCGGGGCGTGGCCATGGGCTTCTGGACCCTCGGCCCGGTGCTGGGCAGCCTCGTGGTGACCCTGGTGTCCAGCAATACCCTCGACAGTCACCCCGACTGGCGGTTCCAGTTCTACGTGTGCGGCATCGCCGGCCTCGTGGTGTTCGTCATCGCGTTCTTCGGGCTGCGCGAGCTCTCCCCGGCGCTGCGCGACCAGCTGATGGTCAGCATGCGCGACCGCGCGCTGATCGAGGCCCGCGCCGCCGGCATCGACCCGGAGGCGGCGCTGAAGGGCCACTGGAGGCAGATGCTGCGCTTCGACGTGATCGGCTCGGCCTTCGCGATCAGCGTCTTCCTGCTCCTCTACTACATCCTCGTCGGCTTCACCGTCGTCTACTTCGCCACCGTCTACGGCTACTCCGAGGCGCGGGCCAACTCGCTGGCCAACTGGTACTGGATCACCAACGCGATCGCCCTGGTCGTGACCGGTGTGCTCACCGACCGGTTCCGCGTCCGCAAGCCGTTCATGATCGTCGGCACGCTCATCAGCCTCGTGGGCGGCGTGCTGTTCGCCCTGTCGGCGACCGAGCCCGACACCGGCTACTACACGATCGCCGTCTACTTCATCCTGTCCGCCGCCGGCGGCGGCATGGCCTACGTGGCGTGGATGGCGAGCTTCACCGAGACCGTCGAGCGACACAACCCGGCGGCCACGGCGACGGGGCTGGCGATCTGGGGCTGGATCCTGCGGCTGGTCGTCACCGTCTCCCTCGCCGTGTTCACCCTGGTCGTGCCCGCCACGTCGGTCCTGGTCGACGACGCCGAGCCGATCACCGAGATGCAGGCCGAGCACCCCGAGGAGTTCGCGATCATCACGGGGATCGACCAGGAGCTGGTGGCGCAGGTGCAGGCCGACCCGGCCGACGCCGACGCGCTCGGCCGGCTGCTCGGCCAGGTCGCCACCATCCAGGGCGCCGACGCCGACGAGGTGGAGGGGATCGCGGGCGTCGCGGAGGAGGTCGTGACCGCGCAGGCCATCGAGCCCGACACGCTCGCGGCGCTGCAGACCGACCCGAACGACGGGGCGGCCATCGGCGCGGCCCTCCAGCAGATCCAGGACGGGCTGGGTGTCGACTCGGGCACCGCGCTGCAGCGGCTCGTCGCCGTGGGGGAGGCCGACCAGGACGCCCTGCAGGCCGCCGCACAGTACGGCGCCGACCTGCAGGCCGCGCCCACCGTGTTCAGCGAGGAGCAGCTGGAGAACCTCGCCGAGAACGGGCCCGACGTCGCCGCGGCCGCCGAGGACAACCCCGGGCAGTGGCAGACCTGGTGGTGGGTCTGCATCGCCGGTCAGGTGCTGTTCCTGCCGTTCGTCTTCGTGATGGCCGGCCGGTGGAGCCCGCGCCGGGCCCGCGAGGACGAGCGGGCGCACGAGGAGGCGGTGGAGCGCGAGCTGGCCGCCCTCGGCCGGCGGGGTTGAGGCGCCCGGTCCGGGCCGGGGGACGCCCCCCCCGGCCCGGACCCCGGGTGGTGGCGTCAGCGTGGAGCCGGCGCGAGCCCGGAGACGATGAAGTCGCGGTAGTACCCGACGACCTGCTCGCGGGGCACGTCGGGTCGGGTCAGCCACCAGCGGCCCAGCTGCTCGCCCACCCCGCTCATGGCGTGCGCGTAGGCCGTGACGCGGTCGGGGTCCGCTCCGGGGGCGACCCGGCGGGCCGCCTGCGCGATCCGGTCGACGGTCCCGGCGCGCAGCTCGTCGAGCCGGCGCGCCAGGTCACCCGACAGCGCGGCGCTGGGGCAGAACAGCACCGCCCACCGCCGGGGGTCCCGCTCGAGGATGGCGAAGAAGGCGGCGCCGCCGGCCTCGATGACCTCGGCGACCGTCCCGTCCCCGGTGCGCGGCGCGAGCTCGTCGAGGCGGTCCTCCAGCTCCCGGCGCGCCCGCCGTACGCACGCGAGGAAGACGGCCTCCTTGGTGGCGTGGTGGGCGTAGACGACCGGCCGGGTGACCCCCGCGGCGCGGGCGATGTCCTCCATCGAGGTGCCCTCGAAGCCCTGCTCGGCGAACAGCCGCTCGGCGACGTCGAGCAGCTGCCGGGCCCGGCTGCCCCGGGACAGCCGGGCACGCGGCCGGGCGGCCGCCGGGCTCGTGGCCGGGCCCGTGGCCGGGCTCGTGGCCGGGCTCGTGGCCGGACTGGCGGCCGGGCTCGCGGCCGCCTCCGCCGCGGGGTCGGTCGCCGTGCTCATCCGCCCATCCTGCCGCCCCGGCGCGGCGCCGGGGACCGTGGCGACGTCCCGGCCACGGGCGGCAGGGTGCGCCGGGTGACCCGCGGCGGGGGCACCGGACCGGCCCGGTGCGCGGCCCTTGTCACCGTGTGACGACTGTTACACACTTGCCGAACTGTCGACGGATCGCGGTCCGGGACCCCCGGCGCGGCGCGGCAGCGCGGAGCGGGCAGCGGGACGGCGGCGCCTCGGGCGCCACCGCCGCCGGCCGGCTCCGCCCGTGCGTGGGCGACCTGTGGGAGCGACGTGATGACAGCGGTGCAGAGCGAGACCGGGGTCCTGGCCGGGGACGACCGGATCCTCATCGACGGGGAGCTGCAGCACTCCAGCAGCGGCCGCTTCTTCGACGTGGAGAACCCGGCGCTCGCCGAGGTCGCCGGCCGGTGCACCGACGGCACGCCCGACGACGTCGACCGCGCGGTCAGGGCCGCCCGCCGGGCTTTCGAGCAGACCACCTGGAAGCGCGACGTCGAGTTCCGCCACCACTGCCTGATGCAGCTGCACCGCGCGCTGGAGGAGGAGCAGGAGCGGCTGCGGCGGATCGTCGTCACCGAGACCGGCACCCCGCTGCTGGGCACCTACGGCATCCAGATCGCGCACCCGGTCGAGGAGTCGGCGCACTGGGCGGAGTACGGGCGCACCTTCGAGTACCTGCGCGACATCGGCACCGACACGGCCATGGGGTCGACCTCGCGCCGGATCCTGCAGTACGACCCCATCGGCGTGGTCGCGGCCATCACGCCGTGGAACACGCCGCTGTACCTGAACATCGCCGAGTCCGTGCCGCCGCTCATGGCCGGCAACGCCGTCGTCCTCAAGCCGGCGCAGCTGACCCCCTGGATGGGCACCGAGCTCGGCCGGATCGTGGCGGAGAAGACCGACATCCCGCCGGGCATCTTCAACGTCGTCGTGGGCGAGTCCAACGAGGTCGGCGCGGCGCTCGCGGCCCACCCCGACGTCGACATGGTCACCTTCACCGGCTCCACCGCGGTCGGCCGGTCGATCCTCGCCGCCGGCGCCTCGACGGTGAAGAAGGTGATGCTCGAGCTCGGCGGCAAGTCCAGCCTGATCGCGCTCGACGACGCCGACCTCATGGCCGTCCTGCCCGTCGCCGCCGGCACCGCCTGCTTCAACTCCGGGCAGAGCTGCACGCTCGCCAGCCGCATCCTGCTGCCGCGCTCGCGGTACGAGGAGGGCATCGCGATCCTCAAGGGCGCCATGGAGATGATGCCGTACGGCGACCCGTGGGACATGAAGAACATCCAGGGCGCGCAGATCAGCCGGGGGCAGCAGGAGAAGGTGCTCGGGCTGATCCAGGCCGGCCTGGACTCCGGCGCCCGCCTGGTCACCGGCGGCAGGGCGCCCGAGGGGCTGCCCGGCTACTTCACCCAGCCGACCGTCCTCGCCGACGTCGACCCGTCGTCGCGGATCGGCCAGGAGGAGATCTTCGGACCGGTCCTCACGGTGACGCCGTACGACACCGAGGAGGAGGCGATCGCGATCTCCAACGACACCATCTACGGGCTGTCGGGGGAGGTGGCCAGCGCCGACGAGGACCGCGCGCTCGCGGTCGCCCTGCAGATGCGCGCCGGCACGATGGTGGTCAACGGCGGGTCCTACTTCGGCCTCAAGACGCCGCTCGGCGGCTACAAGCAGAGCGGGCTCGGCCGGCGCAACGGCCACTGGGGCTTCGAGGAGTACCTGGAGATCAAGGCGATCGGCCTGCCGGTCCGCGAGGGCGACAACGGCCCGCGGGTCGTCGACTGACGGGAGACCTCCTCGCCGCGAGGGTGAGCCGACCGCTGCGCCGCCGGATCCGACCGGGTCCGGCGGCGCGGTGCGTTCCGCGGGCTGCGGACCCTTGCCCGGGCAGGGCGGCACGGGCAGGGTGTGACCCAGACCACATCCCACGCCGAGCAGTCGCGGAGGCCGCCGTGGAGGCACACGTCGGAGACCGGATCGTCGTCCGTTCCACCCACACCGGGGAGCCGCCGCGCACCGGACGCGTGCTCGAGTGCTCCGAGCCCGGCGGCGGGCCGCCCTACCGGGTGGAGTGGGAACCGGACGGGCACACCGGCCTGTTCTTCCCGGCCGGCAACACCACCGTCGTCCACGAGCACGCCTGAGGCCCCGGGATGGCCAAGGACGTCGCCCCGGCGCCGGAACCGCGAGCCGCCGAGCGGGTGCGCAACGTCGCCCTGGTCGGCCACGCCGGGGCGGGCAAGACGACCCTCGCCGAGGCGCTGCTGGTGGGGGCCGGTGCGCTGCCGCGGGCCGGCCGGGTCGAGGACGGCACGACCTGCCTGGACAGCGAGGAGGTCGAGGTCCGCCAGCAGCGCTCGGTCGGCCTCGGCGTCGCCACCGTCGAGCACGACGGGCACCGCATCACCCTGCTCGACACCCCGGGCTCCCCGGACTTCGTCGGCGAGCTCCGGGCCGGCCTGCGCGCCGCCGACGCCGCCCTGTTCGTGGTCTCCGCCGCCGGAGGGGTCGACGCCGCCACCGTGCAGCTGTGGGAGGAGTGCGCGGCGGTCGGGCTGCCGCGGGCCGTCGTCCTCACCCAGCTGGACCGCTCGCGTGCCGACGTCGACGACACCGTGCGCGCCTGCCAGACGATGCTGGGGGAGGGGGTGTTCCCGCTGCACCTGGTGCAGCGCGGCCCCGACGGCGGCGTCCGCGGGCTGGTGTCGCTGCTCGAGCCGCACCCCGAGGCGGCCGGTGTCGCCGAGGCCGACCGGCTGCGTGCCGAGCTCATCGAGGCGGTGATCGGCGAGAGCGAGGACGAGACGCTCATGGACCGCTACCTCGCCGGGGAGGAGCTCGTCGTCGCCGACCTCGTCGCCGACCTGGAGACCGCCGTCGCCCGCGGGCACTTCCACCCGGTGCTGTGCGTCGCCCCGCTGACCGGCGTCGGGGTGCCCGAGCTGCTGGACCTGCTGGTCGATGCCTTCCCCTGCCCCCGGGAGCACGGCTGTCCGCCGGTCACCCGGCCCGACGGCCGCCCGGCGCCCGCGCTGGCCTGCGATCCCGACGGCCCGCTGGTCGCCGAGGTGGTCAAGACGACGACCGACCCCTACGTGGGCCGGGTCTCGCTGGTGCGCGTCTTCTCCGGCACCCTGCGCCCCGACACCGCGGTGCACGTCTCCGGTCACGGCGGCGCCGACCGCGGCCACCCCGACCACGACGTCGACGAGCGCATCGGCGTGCTGTCCTCCCCGCTCGGCCCGGCCCTGCGGCCGGTCGCCGCCTGCCCGGCCGGGGACGTGTGCGCCGTCGCCCGCCTGACGTCGGCCGAGACCGGCGACACGTTGTCGGCCTGCGACGACCCGTACCTGATGCGGCCGTGGGAGCTGCCGGTGCCGCAGCACCCCGTCGCCGTCGAGGCCGCCTCCCGGTCCGACGAGGACCGGCTGGCCACCGCGCTGGCCCGGCTGGCCGCCGAGGACCCCACGGTGCGGGTCGACCGCCGTCCCGACACCGGTCAGCTCCTGCTGTGGTGCGTGGGGGAGGGGCACGCGGAGGTGCTGCTCGACCGGCTGCGCAGCCGGCACGGCGTCGCGGTGACCACCGCCCCGGTCCGGGTGCCGCTGGTGGAGACCCTCGCCGGCCCGGCGCGGGTCACCGGCCGGCTGGTCAAGCAGTCCGGCGGGCACGGCCAGTACGCCGTCGTGGTGGTGGAGGCCGAGCCCGGCCCGCCCGGCTCGGGGATCGTCTTCGGCCAGCGGGTCGTCGGCGGCACCGTGCCCGGCCAGTTCCACGGCAGCGTGGAGAAGGGCGTGCGCACCCAGGCCGCCCGCGGCGTCACCGGCGACCGGCCCCTGGTCGACGTCTCGGTCACCCTCGTCGACGGCAAGGCGCACTCGGTCGACTCCTCCGACGCCGCCTTCCAGACCGCCGGGGCGCTGGCGCTGCGCGAGGCCGCCGCGGCGGCGGGCACCCGGGTGCTCGAGCCGTGGTGCGAGGTCGCCGTCGTGGTGCCCGGCGAGTACGTCGGACCGGTGATGAGCGACCTGTCGGCGCGCCGCGCGCGGGTCACCGGCACCGAGGCCGACCCCGACCGGGACCGGACGACGGTGCGCGCCGAGGTGCCGGAGGTCGAGCTGCTCACCTACGCCGGGGCGCTGCGGTCGGTGTCGCACGGCACCGGCTCCTTCTCCCGGGCGCCGCTGGGCTACGAGCCGGCCCCCGCCTCGCTGGTGGCCGTCCCCGCCTGACGCGGCCCGCCGCGGCGGTGCAGCGGTGAGGAGGAGGGGGGTCCTTCGGCTAGCCTCGGCGGGAGGTGTCCAGCGGGGTGGCGGGAGGATCGGTGACGTCGTCGCACGGGTCGTCCTCGCCCGTCCCCGCCGCCGACCGGGTCTCCGACCGCAACGAGCTCCCCGAGCGCGTGTGGACCCTGCCCAACGCGCTGTCGGTGCTGCGCCTGCTCGGGGTCCCGCTGTTCCTGTGGCTGCTCCTGGGGCCGGAGGCCGACGGCTGGGCGGTCGTCGTCCTCATGCTCTCGGGCGTCACCGACTGGGCCGACGGCGCCCTGGCCCGCGCGCTCGGGCAGTACAGCCGGCTCGGGGCGCTGCTGGACCCCGCGGCCGACCGGCTCTACATCGTCGCCACGCTGGTCGCCTTCGTGCTGCGCGACGTCGTCCCGCTGTGGGTGGTCGCCGTGCTCGTCGGCCGCGAGGTCGTGCTCGGCGTGATGCTGCTGGTGCTGCGCCGGTACGGGTACCCGCCGCTGCAGGTGCACTACCTGGGCAAGGCCGCCACCTTCCTCCTGCTCTACGCGTTCCCCGGCCTCCTGCTCGCCGAGGGCGACGGGACGCTCGCCGCGGTGTGCCAGCCGATCGCCTGGGCGCTGACCATCTGGGGCGGCGTCCTCTACGTGCTGGCCGGCGTGCTCTACGTCGTCCAGGTGCTCGGCATCGTCGCCGCCGAGCGGCGGGCCGCGGCCGGGGTGGTGTCGTGACCGCCGCCCCCGGGGGCGGCGGGCTGCGCTCGGCGGGCGCGTCGCTGCTGGATCAGGTGCTGGCCGAGACCCTGGACCCCGCCTACCCGCGCGCCGTCGCCGCCCGGGAGGGGCGCCCGGCTCCCGGGCCGGCGCGCCGCGCGGGGGGACGGATCGCCGTCGCGCTGGTCATGGTCGCCGCCGGGCTGCTCGCCGCCGTCACCTACCACCTCACCGCGGCCGGGGCGGAGGGGCGCCAGGAGATCCGGGCCGCCCTGGTCGACGACATCGACGACGCCCAGCAGGTCGCCGACGGGCTGGTCGCCGACCTCGAGCAGGCCCGCTCCGACGTCGCCACCGCCCGCGAGGCGGCGCTGGCCGCCTCCGGCGAGGGCCAGGCCGCGCTGCGCGCGCTGGAGCAGGCCGAGCAGATGGCCGGGGCCGTGCCCGTCACCGGCCCCGGGCTGCTCGTCACCCTCGCCGACGCCGAGGCCGCCGCCGAGGACGACCCGGTCGGCGCGGACCCCGAGACCGACCCCCGGGCCCGCATCCGCGACGACGACATCCAGGTCGTGGTCAACGCCCTGTGGGTCGCCGGCGCCGAGGCGGTGAGCATCAACGGCCAGCGGCTGAGCCCCACCACCGCCATCCGCTTCGCCGGCGAGGCAGTGCTCGTGGACTTCCGCCCCGTCACCAACCCCTACGAGATCAGCGCCATCGGTGACCCCGACACGTTGCGGTCGCGGTTCCTCACCGTGCCGGAGGTCATCGCCCTGGCCAGCACGTCGGACTCCTTCGGGCTGCGCTTCGAGTTCGGCGAGCGCGACTCGCTGTCGCTGCCCGCGGGGCGCAGCCCCGAGCTGCGCTCGGCGGCGTCCGTCCCTGCCGGCGCGCCGGCCGACAGCGCTCCGGCCGGCAGCGCTCCGGCCGGCAGCGCGACCGGGTCCGGGGGCGCCCCGGCGCCCGACCCCGGTGCCGCCACCCCCGGCACGACCCCCGGCACCACCACCGACACCACCACCGACACCACACCGGAGGCCGACCCGTGATCCCCGTCCTCGGGCTGGTCGTCGGCGTCGTGCTCGGACTGGTGTTCGACCCGACCGTCCCGCTGTGGCTGCAGCCGTACCTGCCGATCGCGGTGGTGGCGGCCCTGGACGCGGTGTTCGGCGGTGCCCGCGCCCGCCTGGACGGGGTCTTCGACGCCAAGGTGTTCGTGATCTCGTTCGTGTCGAACGTGGTCGTCGCCGGGCTGATCGTGTTCCTCGGCGACCAGCTCGGCGTCGGTGCGCAGCTGTCCACGGCGGTCGTCGTCGTGCTCGGCATCCGGATCTTCGGCAACGCCGCGGCCATCCGCCGGCACGTGTTCCGGGCATGACCGAGGACCCGCGCCCCGGGGCCACGCCGGACCCCGCTCCGGACGCCACGCCGGACCCCACGCCGGACCCCCCGCCGGACCCCACGCCCGGCCGCCCCGCCGACGAGCCGGCGCCCGTGGAGCCAGCGGCCGCGGAGCCCGGGACGACCGAGCCGGCGTCCGCGGAGCGAGCGGCTGCGGGGGAGGAGGGCGCGCCCGCGCGCCCCCGCCGCCGGCGCGACCCGGTGGCGGCGGCGCTCATCGGCGTCCTCACCCTGCTGCTGGGCTTCGCCTTCGCCGTGCAGGTCCGGGTCACCGACACCGACCAGGCCCTCACCGGCGCCCGCGAGGAGGACCTGGTCCGCATCCTCGACGAGCTGGAGGCCGAGGAGCAGCGGCTGCGCGGTCAGCTCGCCGACCAGCGCTCGGCGCTGCGCGACCTGAACGACACCGACAGCCGCGCCGACGCCGCGCTCGAGGAGGCCCGGCAGCGCGCCGACGCCCTGGCCATCCTCAACGGCACGGTCGCCGCCGAGGGCCCGGGCCTGCTCATGACCGTCCGCGACCCCGAAGGGGAGGTCCGCGTGGCCGACCTGCTCGGGGCGATCCAGGAGCTGCGCGGCGCCGGCGCGGAGACGATGCAGGTCGACGGCGTGCGCATCGGCGTCACTTCCGCGGTCACCGGTTCCCCCGGCAGCCTGAGCATCGACGGCGAGGAGATCACCAGCCCGTACGAGTTCGTGGTCATCGGCTCGCCGCAGGACCTCGAGACGGCGCTGAACATCCCCGGCGGCGTGGTGGACAGCGTGAGCCGCCGGGGCGGGACCGTGGTGATCG
Source organism: Blastococcus sp. CPCC 205250 (assembly GCF_019799925.1). Lineage (GTDB taxonomy): Bacteria > Actinomycetota > Actinomycetes > Mycobacteriales > Geodermatophilaceae > Trujillonella. The sequence goes on from NZ_JABGCG010000004.1 coordinate 92,022, forward strand.
CCCAGTCCCAGCGGGTCCTGGTGGACGCGTTGCGACCGCTGGAGACGCCTCAATACGCTGAGCCCGACGAGTGAGCACCACCGTCCTCCCCACCCTCCGCTCCGCACGCCGCTGGCCCGGGGGGTGGCCGCGCACCGCGACCCACCGGAGAGCTGCCGCATGACCGTGCCCGCCGACCGCCGCTACACCGACCAGCACGAGTGGACGCTCGTGCGGGAGGGCGACGAGGGGGCGACCGTCGTGCGCGTGGGCATCACCGACCACGCGCAGGACGCGCTGGGCGACATCGTGTTCGTGCAGCTGCCCGACGTCGGCGCACAGCTCACCGCGGGCGACCCGATGGGCGAGGTGGAGTCGACCAAGTCGGTCTCCGACGTCTACGCGCCGGTCGCCGGCGTCGTCACGGCGGTCAACGGGGCCCTGGACGCCACCCCGGAGACGGTCAACGCCGACCCCTACGGGGAGGGCTGGCTGGTGGAGATCCGCGTGGACGCCGCGTCCGGGGACCCGACGGCCCACCTGCTCGACGCCGACGCCTACCAGGCCCTCGTCGACGGCAGCTGACCCGCCCGCCACCCGCGTCGACCGCTCGCCGGACCAGCGGCGGAGCACGCGCCGCCGCGCACGGTGGCCTGCACCGGTCCGGCCGGCGGCTCACTATGCTCGACGCCGCGGCCGCGTCCCCGGGGTCTCCCGGGGGCCGCGATCGCGACCCTGGACCCGCGGTTGACCCTCGGGTCCACCGCTGGTTCCATGACCAACGGCCCGCCGTGCCCCGCACGGCGGCCGACCCGCGACGGACTGTCCGGTCCGTCGTCAGCCGGCCGCCCGCGGCCAACTCCCCAGGCCCGCGGCGGTGCCCCCTGCACCGGAGGAGATCGACGTGCACTGCACTCGTTGTGGACACAACAACCCCGAGGGCAGTCGCTTCTGCGCGCAGTGCGGCTCGGCCCTGGCTCCGGAGCGCATCGGCGAGTCGACCAGCGTGATCCCGAAGGTCGGCGGGGAGGACTCGGGCGAGGTCGCCGAGGTCGCCGTCGACAGCGCCGCCGACGCGCACGCCGGTGCCGTCGAGAGCCTGCCGGCCGGGTCGGCGCTCCTGGTCGTCAAGCGCGGCCCCAACGCCGGCAGCCGCTTCCTGCTCGACCAGGACGTGACGACCGCCGGGCGCCACCCCGACAGCGACATCTTCCTCGACGACGTCACGGTCAGCCGCCGGCACGTGGAGTTCCACCGCGAGGGCGGCGGCTTCTCGGTGCACGACGTCGGCAGCCTCAACGGCACCTACGTCAACCGCGAGCCGGTCGACGTCGCCACCCTGGCCGGCGGGGACGAGGTGCAGATCGGCAAGTTCCGGCTGGTCTACCTCACCGGCCCGCGCACCGGCGAGCCCGCCGCGCGCTGAGCCGGTGCCCGGAGCGCGCCAGCGCGCGTCCGGGGACGGCGCCGACGAGCACACCCCCCGGCTCACCATCGGGGAGGTGCTGAGCGTCCTCCGCGGCGACTTCCCCGACGTGACGATCAGCAAGATCCGTTACCTCGAGTCCGAGGACCTGGTCCACCCCGAGCGCACCCCGTCGGGGTACCGCAAGTTCTCCTCGGCCGACGTGGCGCGGCTGCGGTACGTCCTGGCCGCCCAGCGCGACCAGTACCTCCCGCTGCGGGTCATCAAGGAGCACCTGGCGGCGCTGGACCGGGGGCTGCCGCTGCCCGGTGCCGGGGGTCCCGCGGCGGAGGCCGCCGAGGCCGTCGCCGACGCCGGGCTGTCCGAGGGTGCGCTGAGCCCGGAGCAGTTCGCCGAGGCCGCGGGGATGGACCTGGACCAGCTCGCCGACTGCGTGCAGTTCGGTCTGCTCAGCACCGACGCCGACGGCCGGTACCCCTCGTCGGACCTGCCGGTCGCGCGGGCGGCGGCGGGGCTGGCCCGGCACGGGCTCGAACCGCGCCACCTGCGGGTCTACCGCACCGGCGCCGAGCGGGAGGCGGGGCTGGTCGAGCAGCTGGTCACGCCGGTCCTGCGGGCCCGTTCGGAGGACGCCCGCGCCCGCGCCACGGAGAAGCTGCGGGAGCTGGCGGGGCTGTCCGCGCAGCTGCACAGCGCGTTGCTGGAGGCGCGACTCCGGGACCTCCTGCGCTCCTAGGTCCGGCGTACGGTGGACGCCACCGGATCCCGGGGAGCGCGCCGGACAGCCGACCCGACAGCCCGCCCGGGGCCGGCGCCCAGCCGTACCGCCAGCAGCCGAGGAGTCTCCGTGCAGGAACTGCGTGTCGTCGGGGTCCGGGTCGAGCTGCCCGGCAACCAGCCGATCCTGCTGCTCAAGGAGACGCAGGGCGAGCGCTACCTCCCGATCTGGATCGGCGCGGTCGAGGCTGCCGCGATCGCGTTCGAGCAGCAGGGCGTGCGCCCGGCCCGCCCGATGACCCACGACCTCCTCCGTGACGTCGTGACCGCGCTCGGCGCCACGCTCGAGGCGGTCAACATCACCGAGATGCGCGACGGCATCTACATCGCCGAGCTGGTCCTGGGCGAGGAGCGCGTCGTGAGCGCCCGGCCCTCCGACGCCGTGGCGCTGGCGGTGCGCACGGGTGCGCCGATCTACGGCGCCGAGGCCCTGCTCGACGAGGTCGGCATCGAGATCCCCGACGAGCAGGAGGACGAGGTCGAGAAGTTCCGCGAGTTCCTCGACCAGATCTCGCCGGAGGACTTCGGGGCCGGTTCCGGCTCCGGCGGCTGACGCCACCGGGGCGCACGGGACCCCGTGCGACTCACCCGTCCCACTCGTCCCACCGGTCCCGCGACGGCTTATGTGCCGACGCTGCGGCGCCGATACCCTCCTTCCGGGTCAACGGCGGCGACACGCCGCCTCGCTCAGTTGACCCACCCCAGGGCCCGGCTTACGTTGCACGAACAACACCGGTGTGACACCTGAGGTCAGGGGTGCAGTGCCGGGGTCGCCGCCCCGACCGGGGGCGCGACACGGAGGAGGGACGCCGACGTGAGCGACCAGGGCAACGGCTCCCAGGGGCAGCTCTTCAGTGACGCCGCCGTCGGCGCACCCTCGTACGACGACGTGGACACCGACCTCGTCGGCTACCGCGGCCCGACCGCGTGCGCGGCCGCGGGCATCACCTACCGCCAGCTGGACTACTGGGCCCGCACCGGCCTGGTCGCCCCGTCGGTGCGCAGCGCCACGGGCTCGGGCACGCAGCGGCTGTACTCCTTCCGCGACATCCTCGTGCTCAAGGTCGTCAAGCGGCTGCTGGACACCGGCGTCTCGCTGCAGAACATCCGCAAGGCCGTGGACCACCTGCGCAACCGCGGCATCAAAGACCTCGCCAACGTCACGCTGTTCTCCGACGGCGCCACCGTCTACGAGTGCACCTCCGCCGAGGAGGTCGTGGACCTGCTCGCCGGCGGGCAGGGCGTCTTCGGCATCGCCGTCTCCGGTGCCCTGCGCGAGCTGTCCGGCGAGCTCGCCGAGCTCCCGGCCGAGCGCCTCGACGGCGCCCCGGTGCACCCCGGTGACGACGAGCTGGCCATGCGCCGCCGTCGCCGCGCCGCGGGGTAGCGGGCACCCCCCATCCGTGGGCGGGGCCTCCTCCCGGCGCGGGAGGTGCCTCCGCATCCGCTGGTAGCGTCGCGGCAGTGATCGACCCTGGATCTGCGTCCACCGGTCCCCAGCCGCTCCCGTCGCTGCGCGCGTTGAGCCCGGCCGGCTCCTTCGCCGCCCGGCACATCGGCCCGCGGCCCGCCGAGACCGCCGAGATGCTCGCCACCGTCGGGTACGACTCGCTGCAGTCACTGGTCGACGCGACGGTCCCCGAGGCCGTCCGTGACCGCCGCCCGCTGGAGCTCCCCGCGGCCGCCGACGAGTCCGCCGTCCTCGCCGCCCTGCGCGAGCGGGCCGCGGCCAACGAGGTGTTCACCTCGATGATCGGCCTGGGCTACTCGGGCACGGTCACGCCCGCGGTCATCCAGCGGGTCATCCTCGAGAACCCCGCCTGGTACACGGCCTACACGCCCTACCAGCCGGAGATCAGCCAGGGCCGGCTCGAGGCGCTGCTGAACTTCCAGACGATGGTCGCCGACCTGACCGGGCTCCCGGTCGCCGGCGCCTCGATGCTCGACGAGGCCACCGCCGCCGCCGAGGCCATGACGCTGGTCCGCCGCGCCGGCCGGGCGAAGGCGGACGCGGTGTTCGTCGTCGACGCCGACACCCTCCCGCAGACCCTGGCGGTGCTGCGCACCCGCGCCGAGCCGCTGGGCATCGGGCTGCACGTCGCCGACCTGTCCGCCGGCTGGCCGGCCGACCTCCCCGACGCCGGTGCCTTCGGCGTCCTGCTCTCCTTCCCCGGCGCCAGCGGGGCGGTCCGGGACCACCGCGCGCTGGCCGCCGCCGCGCACGAGGCCGGCGCCGCCGTCGTCGTCGCCGCGGACCTGCTGGCCCTGACGTTGCTCGAGGCGCCGGGGGAGTGGGGCGCCGACGTCGCCTGCGGCAGCACCCAGCGCTTCGGCGTCCCGCTCGGCTTCGGCGGCCCGCACGCCGGCTACCTGTCGGTCCGCGAGGGGCTCGCCCGCCAGCTGCCCGGCCGGCTGGTCGGCGTCTCGGTCGACGCCGACGGCGACGTCGCCTACCGGCTGGCGCTGCAGACCCGCGAGCAGCACATCCGCCGCGAGAAGGCGACCAGCAACATCTGCACCGCCCAGGTGCTGCTCGCCGTCATGGCCGGCGCGTACGCCGTCTACCACGGCCCCGAGGGGCTGGCCGCCATCGCCGCCCGCGTGCACCGCAGCGCGGTCGCACTCGCCGGCTGGATGCGCGCCGGCGGGCTCGAGGTGGTCCACGCCGACTTCTTCGACACCGTCACCGTCGCCGTCCCGGGCCGGGCGGCCGACGTCGTCCGCGCCGCCGCCGACCGGCGGGTCAACCTGCGCCTGGTCGACGCCGACACCGTCGCCGTCGCCTGCGACGAGACGACGACGCCGGAGGTCCTGCGGCTGGTGGCCGAGGCGTTCGGCGTCGACGCCGACGAGACGGCTCTGGACGACGACGGCGCCGACGCCCTCCCCGCCGACCTGCGCCGGCGCACGCCCTACCTGACCCACCCGGTCTTCTCCGCGCACCGCTCGGAGACCGCGCTCATGCGCTACCTGCGGTCGCTCAGCGACAAGGACCTCGCGCTGGACCGCACGATGATCCCGCTGGGCTCCTGCACCATGAAGCTCAACTCCGCCGTCGAGATGGCCGCGGTGACCTGGCCGGAGTTCGCCGGCATCCACCCGTTCGCCCCGGCCGAGCAGACCCGCGGGTACCGGCAGCTCATCGACGAGCTGTGCGCGGGCCTGGCCGAGATCACCGGCTACGCGGCCGTGAGCGTGCAGCCCAACGCCGGCTCGCAGGGCGAGTTCGCCGGGCTCATGGCCATCCGCGGCTACCACCACGCGCGCGGGGACGAGCACCGCGACGTCTGCCTGATCCCCAGCTCCGCGCACGGCACGAACGCCGCCAGCGCGGTCATGGCCGGCATGCGCGTCGTGGTGGTCGCCTGCGACGAGGCGGGCAACGTCGACCTCGCCGACCTGCGCGCCAAGGTCGATCAGCACGCGGAGCGGCTCGCCGCGATCATGATCACCTACCCGTCGACCCACGGGGTGTTCGAGACCGACGTCCGCGACATCTGCGCCGCCGTGCACGACGCCGGCGGCCAGGTCTACGTCGACGGCGCCAACCTCAACGCGATGGTGGGCCTGGCCCGGCCCGGCCGCTTCGGCTCCGACGTCAGCCACCTGAACCTGCACAAGACCTTCTGCATCCCGCACGGGGGCGGCGGCCCGGGCGTGGGCCCGATCGGCGTCCGCGAGCACCTGGTGCCGTTCCTGCCGGGCCACCCGCTGGCCGACACCGGCGGGCAGGGCCCCACGGTCTCGGCGGCGCCGTGGGGGTCGGCGGGCATCCTGCCGATCTCCTGGGCCTACCTGCGGCTGATGGGCCCCGACGGGCTGCAGAGCGCCACCGAGCACGCCATCCTCGGCGCGAACTACCTGGCCGCCCGGCTGCGCGAGCACTTCCCGGTGCTCTACACCGGCCGCGACGGCCTGGTCGCCCACGAGTGCATCCTCGACATCCGGCCGCTCACCAAGGCCACCGGGATCACCAACGACGACATCGCCAAGCGGCTGGTGGACTTCGGCTTCCACGCGCCGACGATGAGCTTCCCGGTCGCCGGCACGCTGATGGTCGAGCCGACGGAGAGCGAGAGCAAGGCGGAGCTCGACCGCTTCGTCGAGGCGATGGTCGCCATCCGCGGCGAGATCGCCAAGGTGGCCTCGGGCGAGTACGACGCCGAGGACAACCCGCTGCGCAACGCCCCGCACACCCTGGCGATGGTGGCGGGGGAGTGGGGCCGGGCCTACCCGCGGGCGACGGCGGTGTACCCGGTGCCCGGCCTGGTCGGCCGTGGCTACCTGAGCCCGGTGCGGCGCATCGACCAGGCCTACGGCGACCGCAACCTGGTCTGCTCCTGCCCGCCGCCGGAGGCGTTCGCCGAGGACGCGTCCGACACCCGCCCGGCGTCCGCGCCGGTCGCCCGGGTGCCGCGCCGCGACGAGGGCGCGCCGGACGACATGGGCACCGCCGCCGACGTGGTGGGCGCCGGCCAGGCGTGACCGCGCGCGCCCGTCCCTGACAGCCGACCGGCCGACGCCCGCCCGGGCGGCGACCGGCGGGGGAGTGGCGGGGGTGCCGCCGCTCGTGCGCCGCGCCGTCCGCGCGACAAGGGCGGGCCCGGCCGGCTGACCGGCCGGGCCCCTCGGGTCAGGCGGAGGCGAGCACCGGCACGAAGTCGCGGTGGTGGGCGACGGCGCTGCCGTCGGGCAGCAGCTCGCCGTCGTCGTCGAACAGGACGACGCCGTTGCACAGCAGGCTCCAGCCCTGCTCGGGGTGGCTGCTCACCACCGCGGCGAGATCACGGGCGTCGCTGGTGGCGTCGGGGCAGGGCGATACGTGCTGGCACATCAGGATCACTCCCGATCGGCGGCCGGGGGGCCGGTGGTGACGGTTCGTGTCCGGCCGGTGACCGGACATCGATGAGTGTGCTCCCGGTCACGCCCGCAGTCAGGGTGCGTGCCGACGGAGTCACCCTTCCGGGTCGTCGACATCTGCCATGGCGCACCGGGACGGGAGCGCGGACCGTGTCGTCCCCGTCCGCCGGCGAACCGTGTCGACCGTTATCCCCAACATCCCGAGCCGCGGAGCGGCCGCGGTCGCCGTGCCGCACTGGGGGGGGCGACGACGGGACGGGGATCAGTCCTTGCGCAGCAGCACCCGGCGCACCGAGTGGTCGGCGGCCTTCTGCAGCACCGCACGCGCCCGCGAGCGGGTGGGCACGATGTTCTCCCGCAGGTTCGGCACGTTGACCGACCGCCAGATCTCCAGGGCCGTCTGTCGCGCCTGCTCGTCGCTGAGGTCGGCGAAGCGGTGGAAGTACGCGCTCGTGTCGGCGAAGGCGGTCCGCCGCAGCGCGAGGAAGCGCTCGACGTACCACTGCTGTATGTCGGCCTCGGCCGCGTCGACGTAGACGGAGAAGTCGAAGAAGTCGGAGAGGAAGACCTCCGGGGCCCGCCCGTCGGCGCGGCGGCCGGCCTGCAGCACGTTGAGCCCCTCGAGCACGAGGATGTCGGGGCGGTCGACGTCCTGGGTGACACCCGGGACGACGTCGTAGGACTGGTGGGAGTACAGCGGCGCGCTGACCCGCCCGCGGCCGCTCTTGACCTCGGCGAGGAACCGGACCAGCGCCCGTCGGTCGTAGCTCTCCGGGAAGCCCTTGCGGCCCAGCAGCCCCCGCGCCTCGAGGTCGGCGTTGGGCAGCAGGAACCCGTCGGTGGTCACCAGGTCGACGCGTGGCGCCCCCGGGCCGGCGGCGAGCAGGGTCTGCAGCAGCCGGGCGGTGGTGCTCTTGCCCACGGCGACGCTGCCGGCCACCGCGATGACGTAGGGGACCTTGGCGCTGGTGTCGCCGAGGAACCGGTTGCGGGCCGCCCACAGCCCCCGGCTGGCTTCCACGTGCAGGTTGAGCAGCCCGGCCAGCGGCAGGTAGACCGTCGCCACCTCGTCGAGGTCGATGCGGTCGCCGAGGCTCTTGAGGGCGGAGAGCTCGCGCTCGTCGAGCGGGAGCGCCGAGCCTGCGGCCAGCGCCCGCCACGACGCGCGGTCGAACACCGCGTAGGGCGAGATGGCCCGCGTTCCTGCCGTCACGCCGCACATCGTGCCGTCCACCGGCCCGGGGCCCGCGCGCCGGGTCACCCGACGGGGGTGGACCGGGGTCACGGACGGGTGCGCACCGGCGCTCCGGGGGCTCCCGGCGTCTAGTGTCGGCCGCGTGCGGAACTCCGGGCTGCTCGACTGCATCGAGCAGTACCACGCCGTCGCGCCGCTGGCCGACGGGCGGATCGAGGCCGCGGGCGGGCTCGACGTCCCGGTCGTCGGGCCGACCTGGCCCTACCCGGCGCGGCCCCGGCCCGGTGGCGGGCCGGTGACCGTGGACGACGTCCGCGCGGCGGTGGCGCTGCAGGAGGACGCGGAGCTGCCCGTCGCGCTGGAGTGGATCTGGGAGCGCTCGGCCACGACGGCCTCCGCCGCCCGCGCCGCCGGGCTGACCGTGGAGTACATGCCGCTGCTGGTCCTCGACGACCCGGTGGAGCTGCTGCTGCCGCACGGCGTCCGGCTCTACCTCGTGGGCGCCGACGACCCGCAGCTGCCCCGCTACCAGCGGCTCGCCGAGCTGGCCTTCGCCACGCCCGGCCCCGCGGCCACCGGCGCCACCGCGGTGGAGGAGCGCGTCGAGGCCGGCCCCCGCACCGAGGTCCTGCGCGAGCGCATCGCCACCGGCCGCACCGTGATGATGGTGGCCGTGGAGGACGGCGAGCCGGTGGCCGTGGGCTCGCACCACCCGCTCGACCTCGACGGCCGGGAGGTCAGCGAGATCACCGGGGTCGCCACGCTGCCGCGGCTGCGCGGCCGCGGTCTCGGGGCGGGCCTGACCTCGGCGCTGGCCGAGCACGCCCGCGAGACCGCCGACCTGGTGTTCCTCACCGCCGGGGACGACGACGTCGCCCGGGTCTACGAGCGCGTCGGCTTCGCCTGGGTGGGCACCACCGGCGTCGCCGACCGCCCGGCCTGAGGCCTCAGGACTGCTCGTAGCTCCCGACGAGCACCGCGCGGGCCAGCGTGTGGCCGAACAGGTTGAACCCGTGGAAGGCCGGCGAGGCCTCGGCGGGCACGCCCATGTCCTCGGTGTCCAGCGCGTGCACCACCACGAAGTAGCGGTGCGGGCCGTGCCCGGCCGGGGGAGCGGCGCCCACGTAGCCGGCGAACCCGGCGTCGTTGCGCAGCTGCCGCGCGCCCGCGGGCAGGCCGGCGCCGTCCTGGCTGCCGGCGCCCGACGGCAACGAGGTGACCGAGGCCGGGATCCCGGTCACCACCCAGTGCCAGAAGCCGCTGACCGTGGGGGCGTCGGGGTCGAACACGGTGACGGCGAAACCACGGGTCTCCGCGGGGAAGCCCGACCACGACAGCTGCGGCGACCGGTCCTCGCCGCCGGCGCCCATGACGCCGCTCGCGTACGGCAGGGACAGCGGCCCGCCGTCGCGGACGTCGGTGCTCGTCACCTCGAAGGAGGGCACGGGTGGCAGGAAGTCGTACGGGCTGGGCGGCACGGGCCGGTCGGCCATGGCGGTCCTCTCCTGGAAGGTGGGTGGGACGCGCGGGCGTCCCCGGCCGACCCTAGGAGGCACCCGGCGGGAGCGCTCGACGCGCTGCCTGCCTGGTCGCGCCGGTAGCGTCGCAGCGTGCTCGGACTCCCGGACGGCATCAGGGCCTGCCTCTTCGACATGGACGGCGTCCTGACCAGGACCGCGACGGTCCACATGGCGGCGTGGAAGCGCACCTTCGACGGGTTCCTGCGCGCCCGCGACCCGCAGGCGGCCGAGTTCACGCAGGACGAGTACAACCGCTTCGTCGACGGCAAGCCCCGGGCCGACGGCGTCCGCGACTTCCTGGCCAGCCGCGGCATCACGCTGCCCGAGGGCTCGCCGGACGACGGCCCCGACGCCGAGACCGTGCACGGGGTGGGGCAGCGCAAGAACGTGCTGCTGCTGCGCGAGCTCGACGAGCACGGCGTCGAGGTCTACCCGGGGTCGGTCCGCTTCCTCGAGGCCGCGCGCGCCGCGGGCCTGGCCACCGCCGTGGTCACCGCGTCGGCCAACGGTGAGCAGGTCGTGGCCGCCGGGGGCTTCGGCGACCTCATCGACGCGCGGGTCGACGGCGTCGTCGCCGCCGCGGAGGGGCTGCGCGGCAAGCCGGCGCCGGACACCTTCCTCGCCGGCGCGCGGGCGCTGGGCGTGACGCCCGCGGAGGCCGTCGTGTTCGAGGACGCCCTGGCCGGCGTCGCCGCGGGGCGGGCGGGGGAGTTCGGGTACGTGGTGGGGGTGGACCGCGTCGGGCAGGCCGACGCGCTGCGGGAGAACGGCGCCGACGTCGTCGTCGAGGACCTGGCCGACCTGCTGGGGCCGAACTGACCGGCACGGGGACGACGACGGAGGAACAGGCGTGACAGAGGGCCGGGCGACCTTCCCCATCGAGCCGTGGTCACTGACCGAGATCGGTCTGGACCACGCGGCGCTGGGCACCCACGAGTCGGTGTTCGCACTGGCCAACGGGCACATCGGGATGCGCGGGTCGTTCGAGGAGGGCGAGCCCGTCGTCGTCCCGGGCACCTACCTCAACGGCTTCTTCGAGGAGCGGCCGCTGCCCTACGCCGAGGCCGGCTACGGGTTCCCCGAGCAGGGCCAGACGGTGGTCAACGTGACCGACGGCAAGCTGGTCCGGCTGCTGGTCGGTGACACCCCGCTCGACCTGGACTACGGCCACGTGGTCGACCACCGGCGCACCCTCGACCTGCGCCGCGGGGTGCTGCGCCGCACGACCGAGTGGCGGTCGCCGGCCGGGCGCACCGTCACGGTCACCAGCACCCGGCTGGTGTCGCTGACCCGCCGCTCGATCGCCGCGATGGAGTACACGGTCGAGTGCACCGACGGCCGGGGGGACATCTACGTCGCGCTGCAGTCCGACCTGCTGGCCAACGAGCCGGTGGACAGCGGCTCGGAGGCCGACGACCCGCGGGCCGCGGCCGCGCTGCGCCACCCGCTGGTCAGCGAGCTCGCCGTCGGCCGCGGGCACCGGGCGGTGCTCGTGCACCGCACCTCGCGCAGCGGGCTGCGCATGGCCGCCGGGATGGACCACGTGGTCGAGGTGCCCGACACCGCGACCGAGGACATGGAGGCGGGGGAGGACCTCGCCCGGTTCACCCTGGCTGCGCGGCTGCCGCAGGGCCGCGGACTCAAGCTGGTGAAGTACCTCGCCTACGGCTGGTCCTCCCGGCGCTCGGCCCCGGCGCTGCGCGACCAGGTGGAGGGCGCGCTCGCCACGGCGAAGCTGGCCGGCTTCGACCGGCTGCTGCGCGAGCAGAAGCAGGTGCTCGACGAGTACTGGGCGCAGGCCGACGTCGAGGTGGAGGGCGACGACGAGCTGCAGCAGGCGGTGCGGGTCGGCATGTTCCACGTCCTGCAGGCCGGCCTGCGCGCCGAGCGCCAGCCCATCCCGGCCAAGGGCCTGACCGGCCCGGGCTACGACGGGCACACCTTCTGGGACACCGAGACCTACGTCCTGCCGGTCCTGACCTACACCGCCCCGCACGCCGCGCGCGACGCGCTGCGCTGGCGGCACTCGACGCTGGACCTGGCCCGGGCGCGGGCCCGCGAGCTCGGCCGGCGCGGGGCGGCGTTCCCGTGGCGGACCATCCGCGGGGAGGAGACCTCGGGGTACTGGCCGGCGGGGACGGCGGCCTTCCACATCAACGCCGACATCGCCGACGCCGTCGTCCGGTACTGGCACGCCACCGAGGACGAGGAGTTCGACCGGGACTTCGGGGCGGAGCTGCTCGTGGAGACCGCCCGGCTGTGGGCGTCGCTCGGGCACTTCGACGACGAGGACGGCTTCCGCATCGACGGGGTCACCGGGCCCGACGAGTACACCGCCGTCGTGGACAACAACGTCTACACGAACCTCATGGCGCAGCGGAACCTGCGGGAGGCGGCCAAGGCCGTGGCCCGTCAGCCCGACCTGGCCGGCCGGCTGGAGGTCACCGAGGACGAGGTGGCGTCCTGGGAGCGGGCCGCGCGGCTGATGCGGGTGCCGTTCGACTCCCGCCTGGGCGTGCACATGCAGTCCGACGCCTTCACCCACCACGAGGAGTGGGACTTCGAGGGCACGCCGGCGTCCTGCTACCCGCTGCTCCTGCACTACCCGTACTTCGAGATCTACCGCAAGCAGGTGATCAAGCAGGCCGACCTGGTGATGGCGCTGCACCTGCGCGGCGACGCCTTCACGCAGGAGGAGAAGGCCGCCGACTTCGCCTACTACGAGGCGCGGACGGTGCGCGACTCCTCCCTGTCGGCGGCGCAGCAGGCGGTCGTCGCGGCCGAGACGGGGCACCTGGAGCTCGCCTACGACTACTGGGCCGAGGCCACGCTCACCGACGTGCAGAACCTGCACGGCAACTCCGGCCACGGCCTGCACATCGCCTCGATGGCCGGCGGCTGGACCGTCGCCGTCGCCGGGTTCGGCGGGATGCGCGACCACGACGGGCGCCTGCTGTTCGCCCCGCGGCTGCCTCCCCGGCTGACCCGCCTGCGGTTCCGCGTCGTCTACCAGGGCCGGATCCTCGAGGTGGAGATCCGCACCCAGGAGGCGGTCTACCGGCTGGTCGAGGGCGAGCCGCTGGACGTGCACCACCACGGCCGGCGGATCACCGTCGGGGACGCCGACGTCACCCTGGACATCCCGCCGGCTCCCGAGGTCACCCCGGTGCGCCAGCCGACCGGCGCGGCCCCCCGGCGGCGCGCCCGCGCCTGACGGAAGGTCCCCTTCCCCGGGCCGCCGGGGGAGGGGTCCCTCACGTCACCAGCCACCAGCCCCCGAGGCCCAGGCAGCCGAGGTCGACGGCGAGCAGGACGCCCACCCACACCAGCGCAGGCAGGCCGGTGAGGCGGGCGAGCTGGTCGGCGTCGGAGTCCCGGGCCGCGCGCCGCCGCCGGGCGCGCTGCAGCTCCACGACGGCCTTGGGAGCGGCCAGCAGCAGGAACCAGGTCAGCGCCGCGGCGAACACGGCCTGCCCGGTCGGGGGCAGCCACCAGGTCGCCGCGAACACCGCGGCGGCGGTGGCCAGGACCGACCACAGGCCGTACCAGTTGCGGATCTGCACCAGCAGCAGCGCGAGCAGGCCCAGCAGTGCCCACAGCAGCCCGACCGCGTGCCCGGCGGCCAGCAGCGCCGCCGCGCCGAGGCCGAACAGACCCGGCCCGGTGTAGCCGGCGGCGCAGGTCGCCACCATGCCCGGTCCGGTCGGGCGGCCGGCGGAGACGGTCAGCCCCGAGGTGTCCGAGTGGAGCCGGATGCCGGCGAGCCGCCGTCCCGCGGCGAGCGCCACGAGCCCGTGCGCACCCTCGTGGGCGATCGTCACCACGCCGCGCGCGGGCCGCCAGAGGGCGGGGGAGAGGACGACGACCAGGGCGGCCGCGGCGGCGGCCAGGACCCACTCGACGGGGAGGTCGGCCACCGGGGTGGTGACGCGGGCCCAGAACCGGCCGAGGGCCTCCACGCTCGGTCCTCCTCCGGGTCGCTCGTCGCCGTCCGGGTCAGGGTCGCAGACGAACCCGGCAGTCAGCTGGGAACTCGACCGTTATCCCCAACAACCTCGCTCAACGAGCGGCGACAGGAAGACCGGCAGCGACACCGGGGGGTCCTCGGCTCCGGCAGGGCACGACGGGTCCGCTTCCCGCGCTGGGGCGCCGTCTGGACGGTGGCGGGCGGGTCCCTCGACGGTTAGTCGCTCGACCGGGCTCCGGTGACCGGCCAGGCTGCGGGGGTGGAGATCGTCGGCACGCTGCCCGCCTTCCTGGGTGCCGTGCTGCTCATCGCCGCCTCACCCGGCCCGGCCATGGCGCTGATCGTCCGTCGGGCGGCACTGCGGGGGCTGCGCGGCGCCGTGCCCACCGTGCTGGGCGTCGAGGCCGGGCTGTTCGTCTGGGCGCTGCTGGCCGGGGCCGGCCTCGCCGCGCTGGTCGCCGCCTCGGAGGTGGCGTACCTGGTGCTGCGGATCACCGGCGCCGCCGTGCTCCTCTACCTGGGCGGACGGGCGCTGCTGGGCGTGTGGCGGGAGCGGCGGACCGGCGTCCTCCCCGCCGACGTGACGGCGCCGGGGGAGACGCCGCGCCACGGCTGGTGGACGGCGTTCGGGGAGGGCGTCGTCGTGCAGCTGGCCAACCCGAAGCTCGCCGTGTTCATGGTGGCCTTCTACCCGCAGTTCGTCCCCGTGACGGGCTCCCCGTTCGCGGCCACGATGGTGCTGGCGACGCTGCAGGTGACGGTGGAGATCGGCCTGTACCTGGGGCTGGCCGCCGGGGTGGCACGCGCGGGGGAGTGGTTCCGCCGGCCGCGGATCCGTCGCCGGCTGGAGGCGGTGAGCGGGACGGTGCTGGTCGCCCTGGGTCTGCGGGTAGCCGCCTCCGGCCGCTGAACCGTCAGGGGCGCCAGTGCGGATCGCGCCCGGACAGCCGCAGCGCGCGCTCGAGCGGTGGCAAGCCGTCATCCACCGGGAGGGAGTCGGCGAAGCCCGCGTACTCCCGGAACATCTCGGCGTACTGGTCGACGACCGCGAGCACGGCCGCGGCGGTCTCGTCCCCGACCTCGACCACCTGGCCGGTGGCGGCGGCGACGTCCCAGCCGTGCAGCACCAGCTCGGCGAGGTTCATCCTCGCGATCTCCGCGGCGGGCATGGTCGACCCGCCGCCGAAGTCGACGTCGCCCTGCCAGGCGGCCGGGTCGCGCCACGCGGCCAGGGCGCGGTCGAGCTGCTCGGCGTAGCGCTGCGGCCAGTCGGGCTCGGCGGCGAAGTCCCGGGCGACGAGCTCCTCGGGGAGGTCGGTGCGGCGCGCCCGTTGCTCGAGGCCGTGGCCGGTGTAGAGGACCCAGTGGTCGACCAGCGTGCGCAGGTCCCAGTCGGTGGTCGGGGTGGGGGCGTCCAGCGGCGTCCCGGCCGCGCCGCGGGCGACGGCGGCGGCCGCGCGGGCGGCGTCGGCGAGGCAGGGGTACAGGGCGGGCAGCGTCGTGATCGGGGGAGTCATACCGCCATGCTCGGGGCGGACCGCGCCCGCGGTCTTGCAGAAACGCGACGGGTCAGCGGGCCGTCCGTGCGTAGCGCGCCGGCGGGGTGCCGACGGCGGCGGTGAAGTCGCGGACCAGATGCGCCTGGTCGGTGTACCCCAGGTCGGCGGCGACCGCGGCCCAGTCGACGTCCCCGGCCAGCGCCCGCTCGGCGGCCTCGCGCAGCCGCGCCATGCGGATGACCTGCTTGACCGGCAGGCCCACGGAGTCGGCGAACGCCCGCTGCAGCCAGCGCACGGAGCGGCCGCAGCGCTCGGCGAGCTGGTCGACCCGGGTGAGGCTGCGGTCCTGCTCGACCAGTCCGACGGCGGTGTCGAGCTCCGCCTGCTCCGCGGTGCGGTGCCGGGGGAGGCCGCGCAGCCACTCCTCGATCAGCGGCCGCGCGGCGGCGAGGTCCGCCGTGTCGCGGATGAGGTCGACGACGCCCTCGTCCAGGGGCAGCAGGTCGCCGGCCGGGAGCACGAGGTCGCGCAGCGCGGACAGGGGCCGGTCGACGAGGGAGCGGAAGGCGGCCGGCCGGAAGCGGACCGCCGGGACGGCGACCCGGCCGGTGAGCCGGCGCCGGTAGGTGCCCGACACCGGGCCGGTGACCCAGGCGCCGTCCGGCTCGAACGACACGTTCACCGCCGGATAGGAGAGCACCAGCGACTCGTGCACCCGGCCGGCCGGCAGGTCCCACGCGACGCGCCAGTGCACCGCGACGAGGTCGGCGAGATCGGCTGAGGGCTCCAAGCGGTCGAGGGCGAAGACCTCGGGGATCGCCGCGGGGCGGAGGATGCCCCGCGTCCCGCCCTCGCCCACGGTCCCGACGTTACGGCTCGCGGGTCGTCGTGAGGTTGAGCGCGTTCCCGTCGGGGTCGCGGACGTGGGCGACGCGCTGCCCCCACGGCATGTCGTTCGGCGGTCCCTGGACGGCGCCCCCGAGCTCCTCGACGCGGGGGAGGACGGCGTCGACGTCGGCCACCTCGATCCCCAGCAGCACCCGGCCGGCGTCGGAGGGGGCGTCGTCCGCGGCGACGATCCCGAGGTCGGAGTCTCCGATCCGCAGGCCCTGGTAGAAGACCGGGCCCTCCGGGGGCTGCCGGTCGGTGAGCTCGGCGCCGGCCACGCCGACGTAGAAGCGGAGCAGGCGGTCGACGTCCCGGGTGATCAGGATCGGCTGGACGGTGCTGGGCACGGGTCTCCTCCACGGATCGGTCCTGCGGGTCCAGACCGTCGCCCGCGCCGGAACTCGTCGCTCGCCTCCTTGTGCAACTGGTGGTTGCGCAATGGTCGAGACGGCTCTACGGTCATACGCAACCAATCGTTGCGGAAAGGCGAGGACATGGAACTCGGGACGATCGAGCGGGAACTGCACATCGACGCCGCGCCGGAGGTGGTGTTCGACGTGGTGAGCAGCCCGAAGCACCTACGGGAGTGGTGGCCCGACGAGGCGCAGTACCCGGCGGTGCCCGGGGGAGAGGGCCGGATCTGCTTCGGCGACCCGGACGACGGCGGCACCTGGGTGCAGTTCACGGTCGTCGACGCCGTGCCGCACCGGCTGTTCTCCTTCCGGTGGACGCACGCGGAGGGGGAGTCCGCCGCTGCGGGCAACTCCTTCCTGGTCGTCTTCGAGCTCGAGCCCGACGGCACGGGGACCCGGCTGCGGATGACCGAGAGCGGCTTCCGCGAGCGCGGCTGGGACGAGGCGACCGTCGCCGCGCACCACGCCGACCACGTCACCGGCTGGGACCACTACCTGCCGCGGTTGCCCGCGTACGCCGCGGAGGTCGGGGCGAACGCATGAGCGCCGTCCTCGACGACCGGGTGGACGACGACCTGTGGTCGGCCATCGGCGACCCGACCCGGCGCCGGATGCTCGACCTGCTGCTCAGCGAGGGCAGCGGGACGGCGACGAGCCTCAGCGACCGACTGCCGGTCACCCGTCAGGCGGTCGCCAAGCACCTCGTCGTCCTCGATCGCGTCGGCCTCGTGCACGCCACCACGGCCGGCCGCGAGAGGCAGTTCCGGGTGGACCAGGCGCAGCTGTCCCGCGCCGTCGCCCAGCTCACCGCAGTGGGCGCGACCTGGGATGCCCGCCTGCAGCGGATCAAGCGGATCGCCGAGGCCATCGAGCGCAGCGGCGAGGACCGGACCCAGAAGGACCGAGAGAGGGGATCAGGGAGATGACCGACATCCTGCACCGCATCGGCGTCGAGCACTCGTCGCCGGAGCAGGTCTACGAGGCGCTGACCACGCTGGACGGCCTGTCCGGCTGGTGGGCCGAGAAGACGTCGGGGGAGACCGGCATGGGTGGGGTGATCGAGTTCCGCTTCGGCCCCGGCGGCATCGACATGCGGGTCGCGGAGCTCGTCCCCGGGCGGACCGTGCGGTGGGACGTGGCGGACGGGCCGGCGGAGTGGATCGGCACGAGTGTGCAGTTCGACCTCCGTCAGGACGGCGACTGGACGATCGTGCTGTTCCGGCACGAGGGCTGGCGGGAGCCGGTGGAGTTCATGCACCACTGCAGCACCAAGTGGGCGACCTTCCTGATGAGCCTCAAGCAGCTGCTCGAGACCGGGACGGGCGCCCCGGACCCGCGGGACGTGTCGATCAGCGACTGGCACTGACCCGTCTGGGCGCCCGCGCCGGGCGTAGCACGACAGGACGACCGGCGCGGGCGGAGCCCCGGTCGCCCGGCACGCCACCGTCTCCGACTGGCAGCCCGGTTCCGCCTGACGCGACATCGACGGGGCTGCCGATCGCACCCTGGGAGCTGCCGATGGCGCCGGCCTGAGCGATCAGGACCCCGAGAAGGGTGGTCCCGCCAGATGAGTTGACATAATGTGCATTATCGGCGCATTGGAGGGAGCGCTCAGAAGGGGTTGATCCGCCCAGGTCCGCCCGTCCCGTGCATCCGCCGACGATCCTCGCGCTTGCTCGCCGTGCAGCGTTCGTCTTCTTGCAGCTCGGCCGGCGCCGGCGTCGTGACGGCGCCCCGCCATCGCGCGTCGTCGGCCTGGCACTGTCCGAAGACGCGCTGGGTCGCTCTACGCCGGATCCCGGGTCGCCGGATGCCAGGACCCGAGATCCCCGGACCGGTCCGGCCGTCGACCCACCCCGATCCGCCCGGGTGCGACTCCCCCGAGATGATCTTGTAGGGCGCCGCCGTGCCGCATCCTGTCGCTCCCTCCCGGCGGTCCGGCCCCGCGTACCCGTCGGCCGACCGGCGGACTGCCGCCAGGACGACTCCTGGACCGCTTCCCCGGCACCCACCGACACCACCCTAATTGCGTCACGGTGACGGAATGACCGGTGGATCGGTGCCCGACGGGCGCGGTGCCGACGACCTCAATAGGCTCGGAGCATGCACATCCGCCGACCCGTCGCCTCCGTCCTGACCGCCCTGGCCTTGTTCGGCGGCGGCGCCACGCTGACCGCCTGCGACGCCGCAGGGTCCGACCAGCGGGACGGGACCTCCGACGACGAGGTCAACCAGGGTCCGGGGCCTGGCCCGAACTACACCGACCCGGAGCGCGAGATCGAGGAGGGCGAGGAGGACACCCAGGACCCGGACTGATCGGCTCAGCCGGCGCGCTCGCTGACCCACAGCCGGTCGAGCCGGCCGGTCGAGTGCAGCAGTTCGGTCAGCGAGCGCTCGAGCTCGGCCTTGGTCGGCCGCTCGGTGAGCAGCGTCTGCACGTCCTCCAGGGCGCAGCGGAGCTGGTACAGCCTGTCCTGCAGGCCGTCGAGCTCGGCGCGGGACACCAGGACCACGTCGCCGGACAGGCCCGCCTTGGCCGTGGCGTTGCGCTGCTCGTAGGCGCGCTGGCGGCAGGCCTGGCCGCAGTACAGCCGCGGCCGGCCCACGGAGCTCTGCTGGGGCAGCACCCGGCGGCACCACCCGCAGCGCCGGTCGTGCCCGCTCCCCCGGTGCGCACCCGTGGTCTCGCCGGACTCGCGGACCTCCTCGTCGAGGACGACGGTGGATCCCTGCTGCTCTGCCACGGGAGGGACCGTAGACGGCGGGACCGACAGGTTCCGGGGACACGCCCGACACTCGCGCAGGCGTCCGCGTCCGGCTCGCCGGCGCCCGCGGCCGAGGGCCTGACCAGTGCGTCGTCCCGCCGCACTAGCGTGTCGACCGTGCCCCCGGCCCGTTTCGCGTTCCTCGACGCGCCGACCCCGCTGGCCATGGCCCACCGCGGCGGCGCGATCGAGCACGTGGAGAACACGATGCCGGCCTTCCAGGCCTGCGTGGACCTGGGCTACCGGTACCTGGAGACCGACGTCCAGGTGACCGCCGACGGCGTGCCGGTGGTCTTCCACGACCCGACGCTGGACCGGGTGACCGACCGCAGCGGCCGGATCGACCAGCTGCCCTGGTCCGAGGTCTCCAGCGCGCTCATCGGCGGGCGCGAGCCGATCCTGCGGCTGGAGGACCTGCTGGGCGCCTGGCCCGAGGTCCGGTTCAACCTCGACGTCAAGGCCGCCGGTGTGCTCGCCCCGCTGGTGCGGCTGGTCCGGCGGATGCGGGTCACCGACCGCATCTGCCTGGGCTCGTTCTCCGACGCCCGCATCGCCGCGGCACGCCGGCTGTTCGGCCCCACGGTGTGCACGTCGCTGGGCCCGCGCGGGGTGGCCGCGCTGCGGCTGTCGTCCTACTCCCCGCGCGCGGCCGGCCTGGTCCGCATCGACGCCGGGTGCGCCCAGGTCCCGCTGCGGCTGGGCGGCCGCGCCCTGGTCGACGAGCGTTTCATCGCCGCGGCGCACGACCGCGGGCTGCAGGTGCACGTGTGGACCGTCGACACCGAGGAGGAGGCCGACGCCATGCTCGACCTCGGCGTGGACGGGGTCATGACCGACCGGCCGGCCATGCTGCGCGGGGTGCTCGAGCGACGCGGGCAGTGGGTCCCCCGGTGAGCCTGCGCGACTGGCGCCCGCAGCCGCCGCCGCTGCCCGACCACCTGCAGGCGGTCCTCCGGCCCGACGACCCCGAGTGGTTCGCCCGCGAGCTGGCCATCGCCGCCGCGCCGCCGTGGTGGTTCTGGCGGTCCATGCTGCGCCGGTGCTCCTGGCTGGTGAGCATCTTCGGCCGGGTCGAGGTGACCGGCAGCATCCCCGAGGAGCTGCGCGGTGGACCGCTGCTGCTGGCCGCCAACCACATCGGTGACTTCGACCCCTTCGTCGTCGCGGTGGCGCTGCACCGCATCGGCGTGCTGCCGCGGATCATGGCGACCGGCGGCATCATCTCCGCACCCGTGGCCGGGCCGCTGCTGGAGCGCACCGGCGCCATCCGGGTGGAGCGCGGCACCGAGCTGGCCCGGCACGCGGTCCGGGTCACCGAGGTCGCCCTCGTCCACGGCGGCCACGTCGTCGCCTACCCCGAGGGCCGCGTCGGACTGAGCGCCGACGGCTGGCCGGAGCGCGGGCGCACCGGCATGGCGCGGATGGCGCTCGGCATGGGCGTGCCGGTCATCCCGGTCAGCCAGTGGGGCGCCCACGAGGTGCTCCAGTACGGCAACGACTGGGGGAAGCTGCGCACCCTGGCCCGCGCCGTGGTCCGTCGGCCGGCGCTGCGGGTGCACGTCGGGCCACCGGTCCGCCTCGACGACCTGCGGATGGGCCGCGTGGGGGACGCCAACCGCGCCCGGTACCGCATCGCCGCGGCGATCACCCGGGGCCTCGTGCCCCTGCGGGCCGCCGAGCGGGACCGGCCGGCGTTCGTCGACCCGACCCGGCCCACCACGGCGGTCGCGGCGTTCCCCGGAGGCGTCGTCCCGGACGACGTCCCGTGAGCGGGGCCTGGTGAGCGCAGCGGCGGCGACGAGCCCGGCGGTGGACCCGGCGCTGCGCCGCGAGCGCTTCGGCTGGTACTCCTACGACTGGGCCATGTCGGTCTTCAACACCTCGGTGACGACCGTCTTCTTCGGCCCGTACCTCAAGGAGGTCGCCGACGAGGCGGTCGGCGAGGACGGCGACCTGCGCCTGCTCGGCCTGACCGTCCCCACCGGCAGCTGGTTCTCCTACGTGCTGTCGGTCTCCGTGGTGCTCCAGGTCCTGGTCCTGCCCCTGACCGGCGCGGTGGCCGACCGCACCGGCCGCAAGCGGGAGATGCTCGCCGGGTTCGCGCTGCTCGGGGCGCTGGCCACCACCGGCATGTTCTTCGTGGCCGACGGGCGGTGGCTGCTGGGGGCGGTGCTCTTCGTCCTCGCCAACATCAGCTTCGGCGCGGCCACCGTCGTCTACTACTCGTGGCTGCCCGACCTCGGCGGTCCCGACGAGCGCGACGCGGTCTCCAGCCGCGGCTGGGCCTTCGGCTACGTGGGTGGGGCGCTGCTGCTCGCCGTCCACCTCGGGTTGTTCCTGAGCGCGGAGTCGCTCGGGCTGACCGAGGGGCAGGCGGTGCGCATCTGCCTGGCCACGGCGGGGCTGTGGTGGGGCACGTTCGCCGTCTTCGCGGTGCTGCGGCTGCGCGACCGCCCCGTGCGGGAGGCGTCCTCCGGCTCGGCCAGCGGCTTCCGTCAGCTGGCCGCGACCCTGCGCGGGATGCGGGCGTTCCCGCTGACGCTGTGGTTCCTCGGGGCGTACCTGCTGTTCAACGACGGCGTGCAGACGGTCATCTCGCTGTCGACCACCTACGCCAGCGAGGAGGTCGACCTCGGCCAGGACGTGCTCACCGGGGCGATCCTGATGGTGCAGGTCGTGGCGATCGGCGGGGCCCTGGGCCTGGGCCGGCTGGCCGCCCGGTACGGCGCCAAGCGGGTGGTGCTCGGCGCGCTCGTGGCCTGGATCGGCGTCCTGCTCGCCGCGTTCTCCCTGCAGACCGGCGCGGTCGCCCAGTTCTACGCCCTCGCCGCCGTCATCGGCCTGGTCCAGGGGGGCACCCAGGCGCTGTCCCGCTCGCTGTTCAGCCATCTCATCCCGGCCGGCCGCGAGGCGGAGTACTACGGCTTCTACGAGATCAGCGACCGCGGCACCAGCTGGCTCGGGCCGCTGGCGTTCGGCCTGACCTACCAGCTCACCGACTCCTACCGGTACGCCATCGTGAGCCTCGTGGTCTTCTTCGTGGCCGGCTTCGTGCTCCTGGCCCTCCTGCCGATGCGCCGCGCCGTCCTGGAAGCGGGCAACACCCCGCCGGAGCGACTGTGACCACGCCCGACGACGCGGTCACCCTGACCGTGCCCGACCCCGACCCGCGCCGCCGGCAGCGCCCGTCCGCCGTCCCGGCCGCCGGGAACCGCCGCAGCCACCCGGCGCCGGCGCACCTGCGCTTCTTCCACGGGCCGATGGACTGCGGCAAGTCCACGCTCGCCCTCCAGGTCGACCACAACCAGGCCCGGCAGGGCCGCTCGGGGCTGCTGCTGACCCAGGGCGACCGGTCGGGGCGGCCGCGGATCAGCTCGCGGGTGGGGCTCACCCGCGACGCGGTGGAGGTCGAGGCCACCACCGATCTCCGGCTGCTGGTGCGAAGCCACTGGGCCGAGGGCCGGCGGGTGGACTACCTGATCGTCGACGAGGCGCAGTTCCTCACGCCGGCCCAGGTCGACCAGCTGGCCGAGCTGGTCGACGAGTCCCACGTCGACGTCTGGGCGTTCGGGCTCACGACGGACTTCCGCACCCGGCTGTTCCCCGGCACCCAGCGGCTGCTCGAGGTCGCCGACGACGTGCAGCGCGTCCAGGTGGAGGTGCTGTGCTGGTGCGGCCTGCCCGGGCTGCTCAACGCCCGCGTCGTCGACGGGGCGATGGTGCGCCACGGCGCGACGGTCGTGGTGGCCGACACCGCCCCCACCCCGGCGCCCGGCGAGTCCTCGGGGACGGCGTCGGCGGAGACCGACGTGCACTACCAGGTGCTGTGCCGCCGGCACCACGTCCTCGGCCAGCTCGGGCCCACGGCCGCCGGACCGGGGCAGCTGGCCCTCCCCTGACCACCCTTCCGGGGGGCGCCGGTGTCCCGGATGTCCCCCCATGCGATGATTACGGGCCGACGAAGCGGAATCTCTCCAAGAGTTCTGCCGTTGGTCCTTTCGATCCCCCCGCCGCATGGGTATGTGCCCCTGCGACGGATCGGGACGTGACCGAGACACCATCAGCACGAGAGGACGGTGTGCCATGGGCGAGCGTTCCCTACGGGGTAGCCGACTGGGCAGCGTGAGCTACGAGACCGAGCGGAACACCGCGCCGATCGAGCGTCAGTACGTCGAGTACAAGTGCGCGTCGGGACACCTGTTCTCGGTGCCCTTCGCCGACGACGCCGAGGTCCCCGAGACGTGGGAGTGCAAGTTCGACGGCGCTGCCGCCAAGCTCGTGGGCGGTGCGGAGCCGGCCCCCAAGAAGGTCAAGCCGCCGCGGACCCACTGGGACATGCTCCTCGAGCGCCGTTCCGTGGAGGACCTGGAGGAGGTGCTCGCCGAGCGCCTCGAGGTGCTCCGCGGGCGCCGCACCCGCGCCAGCTGAGCGCGACCTGATCGACGGACGGCCCCGGTGGGAGATCCCACCGGGGCCGTTCGACGTCCTGGGTCAGGGCCGCGGCTCGTCCCGCAGCACCTCCCCCTCGATGACCATCGGCCGGCCCGGGTGCCGAGCCGGACCGCCGACGCCCTCGACGCGGGCGCTGCGCACGTGCACCGGGCCCCGCAGGTGGGCCGGCAGCCGGGAGACGAACAGCCGTCCCACGAGGGCCCGCATCAGCGGCCGGGTGGGCGGCAGCAGGAACAGCAGGCCCACCAGGTCGCCCAGGAAGCCGGGCAGCAGCATGAGCAGCCCGCCCGCGGCAACCAGCCCGGCGTCGCCCAGCGCCCGCCCGGGCGCACGGCGCTCCTGAGCCCGCGCCCGCAGCTCGGTCAGGGCACGGGTGCCCTGCCGGCCGAGCAGCACCAGGCCCAGGGCGCTGGTCGCGAGCGTGGCCAGGATCGTCCAGCCCAGCCCGATCCAGTTGGCGACGAGCACGAAGACGACGACCTCGACCAGCGCCAGCACGCCGGCCGCGGTGCGTACACGACGACCCACGACACTCCCTCCTCGGTACGGGTCCGTGCAGGACCCGCACACGGTGCAACGCCGGAGGTGGCCGTCTTGCTCCTGGGCTCAGGCGGCGCGCGCCCGCCGCGCCCGCCGGCGGCGCAGCAGGCCCGGCCCGGCCACCGAGGCCAGCGCCCCGATCCCGAGGGCGGTCAGCACCCACTCCGGGCCGGCGCCGAGCCGCTCGGCGACGGTCGTGTCGTCCCGCTGGGCGATGTCCTCCACGAAGGTCGCCGAGGTGAACAGCTGCGAGCGGCGCACCAGGGACCCGTCGGGCGCGACGACCGCGGAGATTCCGCTGGTGGCCGCGACGACGACGGTGCGCCCGTACTCCACGGCGCGCAGCCGGCTGGCGGCCAGCTGCTGCTCGCTCTCGTCGGTGAACCCGAAGGTGGCGTTGTTGGTCTGCACCACGAGCATCCCGGCGCCGGCCTCGACGGTGTCGTGCACCAGCCCGTCGTAGACCACCTCGAAGCAGAT
Source organism: Blastococcus sp. CPCC 205250 (assembly GCF_019799925.1). Classification (GTDB taxonomy): domain Bacteria; phylum Actinomycetota; class Actinomycetes; order Mycobacteriales; family Geodermatophilaceae; genus Trujillonella. The sequence goes on from NZ_JABGCG010000004.1 coordinate 116,783, forward strand.
GACGTCACCGACGCGGGCCCCGCCGATGTCGAGGACGCCGACCTCGTCGCCGGCGCGGAAGTCGCGGCGCACCAGGTCGACCTTGTCGGTGAAGAAGCGGAAGAACGACCGGGCGGGCACGTACTCGGCCAGGGGCACCGGGTGGCGCTTGACGTAGGTCTCCCCCGGCCCGTCCTCGGGGTCCCACACGATGCCGGTGTTGCTGAGGAAGCGGCCCGGACCGTCGACCACGGCCCCCACCAGGATCGGCGCGGCGACCGCCTCGGCGGCGCGGTCGATGGCACGGGCGGCGTCGGCGTTGGTGTACGGGTCGATGTCGGAGCTGTTCTCCGGCCAGATGACGAGGTCCGGCTGCTGCTCCTCGCCGCGTTCGACGGCGGCGGCCAGCTCGAGGGTCTGCTGCACGTGGTTGTCCAGCACCGCCCGGCGCTGGGCGTTGAAGTCCAGGCCGGCGCGCGGGACGTTTCCCTGGATGACGGCCACGGTGCGCGTGGGGCCGCCGTCGGTCAGCGACCGGCCGGGCAGCGGGAGCCAGGCCAGCGCGCCGATCAGCGGCACGGCGAGCACCGCGACGACGGCGACGACGCCGGCCCGCAGCGCCGCCGACCGCTCCCCCGCCGGGGTGTCGGCGCCCGACGCCCGCCAGGCACGGCCCAGCGCGAGCAGCGCGGCGGCCAGCAGGGCACCGGTGAGGGCCACCGCGAAGCCCACCAGCGGCACCCCGCCGTAGGCCGCCAGCGACAGGAACGGCCCGTCGGTCTGGCTCAGGCCCAGCCGGCCCCACGGGAAGCCGCCGAGGAACCAGCGCCCGCGCAGCGCCTCGTCGGCCACCCACAGGGCCGCGGTCCACAGCGGCCAGAACGGCAGCCGGGAGGTCACCGCCGTCGCCGCCCCCAGCAGGGCGAAGTACGTGGCCTGCCAGACGGCCAGGGCCAGCCACGGGAAGGCACCGACGTAGACGCCGGTCCACGACAGCAGCGGCACGAGGAACGCCAGACCCAGGACCAGGCCGAGCCAGGCGCCCGAGCGGGCCCGCTCCCCGCGCACGGCCAGGGCCAGGGCCATGGGCCCGAGGACGGCGAGGGCGGGCAGCGACCACCCGGGGAAGGCCAGCAGGAGCGCTCCGCCGCCGGCGGCGGCCAGCGCGGTGCGCCAGGGCCAGCGGCGGGCCGGGGAACGGTCGGCCGCCGGCTCGGGAGGGCCGGGACGTGCCGCCAGGGTGCCGGTCGCGGCTGCCGACACCGTCGCCTCCTCCGTGCTGGTGCCCGGGGTCCGGGCGGGAACGGCCGGCGCGGACGCCGGCCGGGACCGCCGCCGATCACAGCGGTCCCCGGCCAGCATCCCACTTCCACGCGCGGCGACCGGTCCCCTCGTCCGGGTCCACCCGTCCGGGTCCGGATCGCGCGGGGACGTCCGGGGGCCGCCGTCCCGGATGAGCGCCGGCGGGGCCGCACGGCGGCGCACGCTCGCCCGGGGCCGGCCCGGGCGGCCGCGGGCTGCGGTCGTCGGGTCGTTGTCCAGGTCGAGCGGGCCGTGCCGGTCCTCGCCGGGGAGCCGGTGCGTGGCCCTCGCACGTCCGGCGCGTGCCCTCGTCGGTCTGGCTGAGGCGCGGGCGGGGCCCGCGCGGCCGGGAGGGCGCGCGCCGTCGGCGGAGGAGCACGACCGGTGCCTCCGGAACGGAACTGCAGCGACTGTAGGAACCCGCGGCCGCTCCACCGAGTCCCGCGGACCAGCTGTGCCGGACCGTGACGGGATCGTTACCGCGCCTGGAGGGGCCCGACCGTCTCCCCCGCCACCACGAGCCGGCGGCAGGCGGGGCGCGCGCGGTCGGCGAGCACCCGGGACAGGGGCGCGTCGGTCGCCCAGAGCGCCAGGTCGGCGGGGGCGCCGACGGCGAGCGGGCCGGCGGTGTGCTCGCCGCGCATCGCGTACCAGCCGCCGTGCGTGGCCGCGTCGAAGGCGTCGAAGGGCCGCAGCCCCGAGGCCGGCGTGTGGTGGTCGACCGCCGCGTGCACGCCGCCCCAGGGGTCCATCGGCGTGACCGGCGCGTCGCTCCCCAGGGCCAGGACGACGCCGGCCTCGGCCAGGTCGGCGAACGGGTTGCAGGCCAGTGCCCGCTCGGTGCCGAGCCGCTCGGCGTACATCCCCTCCGACCCGCCCCATGCGGCGTCGAAGGCGGACTGCACGCTGGCCACGACGTCCCAGGCCCGCATCCGCGCCACCGCACCCGGTGGGACCATCTCGACGTGCTCGAGGCGGTGCCGGCACGCGCGGACGGCGACGACGCCCAGTTCCTCGACGACCGTCCCGATCGCGTCGAGCACCTGGCCGACGGCGGCGTCGCCGATGCAGTGGAAGCCCGCCTGGATGCCGGCGGCCGTGCAGGCGCGCACGTGCTCCACCAGCGACGCGGTCTCGAAGCGCAGGGCCCCGGCGGTCTCCGGCCGGTCGGTGTAGGGCTGCCCCAGCGCCGCCGTGTGCGAGCCCAGGGCGCCGTCGCAGAACAGGTCGCCGCCGGCGCCGGCCAGGCCCAGGTCGCGCACGAGGGCCAGCCCCCCGCGCTCGGACAGCTCGCCCCAGTAGCCCACCACGCGCGGGCCGGCGACCTCCCGGCCCAGCGCCAGCAGGTCGGCGAGGTCCTCGGCGCTGGACACCTCCGGGCCGGCCATCTCGTGCACGCTCCCGATGCCCAGCGCAGCGGCCGCGGCGAGCGTGGCCGTCTGGGCCGCGCGCCGCTGCGCAACGGAGACCGCGCCGTAGGCCGCCTGGCGGGCCGCGTGGTGGGCGTCCAGGCGCAACCGGCCGTCCCTCCCGAAGCCCGGCAGGGCGGTGATGCCCGGCACGAGGTCCAGCAGCGCGGTCGACACCGTGGCGGAGTGGACGTCGACGCGGGCCAGGTAGACCGGCCGGTCGCCGGCCACCGCGTCGAGGTCGTCGCGCGTGAGGCCGCGTCCCTCGGGCCACCCGGTCTCGTCCCAGCCGGTGCCGAGGACGACGCCGCCGGGGGTGCGCCGCACGTGCTCGGCGACGGCGGCCAGGGCATCGGCGAGGCTCGACCTCCCGTGGAGGTCGAGACCGGTGAGCGCCAGACCGGTGGCCGTCGCGTGCACGTGCGCGTCGACGAAGGCGGGGGTGAGCAGGGCCCCCTCTCCCGCGACCGTCCGCGGGGCGTGGGGGGCGTCCCCGGCGTCCCCGACCCAGGCGATCCGCCCGTCGACGACGTGCACGGCGCGTCCGGGCCGGTCGCCGACGGTCACGTCGGACAGCAGCACGCTCATGAGGGGAGCATGCCGCCCGGTCCCGGGCGCCGGTCACCGCCCCCGGGCACCGGTCGGGCGGAGCGCGGGCTCAGCGCCGGCGGGCGAGCCCGCGCAGCCGCGCGAGGGGGTGCGGCTTGCGGGCCTTCTTGCGGGTGCCCGTGTAGTCGGCGACGTCGAGGAGCTTGGCCTCCTCCGGCGTGGGCGCGGTGCCGCCGAGGTGGGCCGGCTGCCACCACAGGTCGTCGGGACCGGCCGGTCGCTGCGGGTACTCCCGCTGCGCGCGGTCCAGGAGCTCCTCCATCGCCGTCCGGGTGCGGGCGAGCAGCGCGGCGACCTCCTCGCCGGGCGCCGGCACGATGGGCTCCCCCAGCAGGACCGTGATCGCCACCCCGCGGCGCAGCTGCGGCTTGTGGTGCTTGGTGGTGATCCGCTGCCCGCCCCAGACCGCGGCCGGGATGATCGGCACGCCGGCGTCGACGGCCATGCGGGCCGCGCCGGCCTTCAACTCCTTGACGGTGAAGCTGCTGCTGATGGTCGCCTCGGGGAAGACCCCGACGACCTGGCCGTCCTTGAGCGCGCGCACCGCGGCCTCGAAGGCAGCCGCGCCGGCCCGGCGGTCGACCGGGATGTGCTGCATGGCCCGCATGAACGGCCCGGCGAACCAGTGGCCGAACACCGAGGCCTTCGCCATGAAGCGGACGAGGCGGTGCGCGGGCAGCGCCCCGAGCCCGAGGAAGGTGAAGTCGAGGTAGCTGACGTGGTTGCTGCAGATGATGGCGCCGCCGGACGCGGGCACGTGCTGGGCGCCGCGCACGTCGAAGCGGAACCCGAACAGCTGGAAGACCACGATGGTCAGGCGGACGACGAACCGGTAGGGCCGGTCCCGCCGATCGGGCGACCGCCCGTACAGGTCGGGCCGCACGATGTCGCGCCAGCGAACGGTTGCCATGGGCGGACCCTAACCGGGCGGCCCGGACGCCGCCTGGGACCGCTCAGTCCGCTGTCGTGCCCTCCACCGCGTCGCGCACCACGGCGGTGAGGTCGCCGGTCTCGCGGTACACCCGCCGCTGCTGGTCGGCGCCGGTGCCGCGGGCGAGGATCGTCGCCACGCCGGCGGACACCCGCTCGTCGTCCCCCGCGTCGGCCAGCGCGGGGCGGACGTGCTCCAGCAGCGCGGCGACGACGTCGGCGGCCGGGGCGGGCCGGCCGTCGCGCGGTGACACCAGCTCCCCGCCCAGGCCCGAGCGGGCCGCCCGCCAGCCGGCGACGCGGACCACCTCGCTGCGGACATCGGGCGCCGGGACGCCGTCGCGCCACTCGCGGGCCGCGGTCTCCACCAGCCCGCGGACCAGGCCCGCATGGGTGACGGCGTCCTCGACGTGCAGGGCCACGTCGGCGATGCGGATCTCGACCGTGGGCCACTGCTCGGACAGCCGCGCGTCGAAGTAGACCATCCCGGTGTCGACGATCGTCTGCGTCGCGACGAGGTCGGCCACCACCCGGGCGTAGTCGGCGGCGTCGGCGAACAGCTCCGTCGGGCCCGACGACGGCCAGCGGTTCCACGACTGCGACCGGAAGCTCGCGTAACCGCTGTCGCGGCCCAGCCAGAACGGCGAGTTGCTGGTCAGCGCGGTGAGCACCGGCAGCCACACCCGGATGCGGTTGAGGACCGCGACGCCCTCCTCGTCGTCGGCGACCGAGACGTGCACGTGGCAGCCGCAGGTCAGCTGCTCCTGCGCGGTCAACCCGAAGGTCTCGGTCATGTCCGCGTACCGCTCCCCCGGCGTGGTCACCGGCTCCACGCGCACCGGCGAGCTGGCCAGCGCCGCGACCCGCGCCCCGACGGCCTGCGCCGCGGTGTCGGCGCGCCCCCGCCAGTGCCGCAGCTCCTCGGTCACGGTCGCCAGGTCTCGGCACACCCGGGTGCCCAGCTCGATCTGCTGCGCCTTGAGCTCCGGGACGAGGTGGCCGACGGGGTCGTCCCCGCCCTGCGGCTCCTCCGCTCCCCCGTCGCCCCCGCGCGTGGCCCGGTCGTGCTCGCCCACCGTCTCCGCCTCGCCCCACCGGGCGGCGACCTCCAGGGCCTGCGGTCCCAGGGGCACGGGCACCCCCGACGGATCGACGACGAGCAGTTCCTCCTCGACACCCAGCGTCCGCACCGGCCCATCGTCCCCAGCCGGCGCCGGCCCGAACTGCGACTCCCTCGATCGGTGCTGGCGCCGGAGGCGCCTGTATTTGTCAACGGCGATCAGCGACGGCGAATTGTCGCGAGTTTGTTGGGGATAACGGTAGAGTTCCGGAATGGCACGTGAGTGGCAGCTCCCCCTGCCCGCGATGCCGGCGCCGCCCCCTGAGCGGGCGTGGCATCGGCTGACGGCGCCCGAGGGCTACGAACCGCAGTGGCGGCGGCTGGTCGACGCCGCCCTGGAACTGGGGCTGGGCCCCGACGACCTGGCCGAGGACGGGCTGGAACCGGTGGCGGTGGCCCGCGGCTGGCGCCCGGCGACCGTCACGCTCTACAGCAAGGTGGCCCGCTACGGCGGGGTGCCGCTGCCGGTCCCGAGGACGCCGGAGCCCGATCCGGCGACCCTGGACCTGCGGCCGCTGACCGAGCTGCGCAGCGAGGACCCCGAGCACCTGCGCGCCGTCACCTGGTGCGCGCTCGCGCTGGGCTGGCCGGCCGCGGTCGGGCAGTTCCGGTCGCTGCGCCGCGACCAGGTGCACCCGTCCGCCGGCCGGCTCCTCGTGCGCACCGACGACGGCGAGTGGTCGGTGCCAGGGGCGACGACGGCCTGGCACGCCTGGGAGACGGTGCGGGGCCGCTTCCCCGCCCTGGCCGCCAGCCCCTGGGTGCTCCCGGCACTGCGCCGTGGGCCGGGCCTGGACTCGCGGATCGGCGGGCGGCTGTCCAACCAGGCGCTGCAGGTGACGTTCACCAAGCACGCCGTCGGCACCGGGCACCACCTGCGCGCCACCGCCGGTCCCCGCCGCCGGGACCGCGCCGCGGCCCTGGCCGAGGCCTACCGGGAGCTGTCCTACGACTCCTACCGCCGCCTCGCGCTGGCCGCCGGGGCGCCGCCGGTCAGCCCCCGCGGGGTGGTCCGCGCCGAGCGGGCCGTCGCTCGCGAGGCGCGCCGGGCCGGCTGACCGGCCGGCTCCCCCTCCCCCCGGCGCTCGTGCTCTGCCCACGAGGATGGGCAGAGCACGAGCGCGCCGAGCGACCCTCGCGGCCGCCCGGCCTCAGAGCAGCGACAGCTGCTCGGGCACCTCGGCGGCCGGCGTGCGCACGGTGGCTGCTGCTGCGCCGGGCAGCCCCGCGGCCGGGTCCTGCCGCCGCTCGGGCAGGCTCCCGGCCGGGAAGGCGGCCTCGTCGTCGCCCGGGACCCCGGCTCCCCGGGCCTCTCCCCCGGCCCGCCGGTCCAGCCCGTGCGCGGCGAGCAGCGGCGCGACCCGGTCGGCCAGCCACCGCCGGTACTCGGCCGGCACGTAGGCCCCCCGGCCGTACAGCTGCCGGTACCGGGGCACCAGCTGGGGGTGCTCGCGCGCCAGCCAGGCGGTGAACCACTCGCGGGCACCCGGCCGCAGGTGCAGCGGCACGACCGTCACCCCCGTGGCTCCCGCGGCCGCGATCGCCGCGATGGCCGCGTCGAGGTCGGCGAGCCGGTCGGTGAGCCCGGGGAGCACCGGGGCGAGGAACACCCCGCACGGCAGCCCGGCGTCGGCGACGGCGCGCACCAGCTCCAGACGGGCCCGCGGCGAGGGCACGCCCGGCTCCAGCGCGGTGTGCAGGTCCTCGTCCCAGATCGCCATCGAGACGCCCAGCCCGACCGGGACGTCCCGCGCGGCCGCGGCCAGCAGCGGCAGGTCGCGGCGCAGCAGCGTGCCCTTGGTGAGGATCGAGAACGGCGTCCCGGACCCGGCCAGGGCCCCGATCACGCCGGGCATCAGCCGGTAGCGGCCCTCGGCCCGCTGGTAGGGGTCGGTGTTCGTGCCCAGCGCGACGTGCTCGCGCCGCCAGGACGACCGGGCGAGCTCGCGGCGCAGGACCTCGACGAGGTTGGTCTTGACGACGATCTGCGTGTCGAAGTCCCGGCCGGTGTCCAGCTCCAGCCACTGGTGCGTGCCGCGGGCGAAGCAGTACACGCACTGGTGGGAGCAGCCCCGGTAGGGGTTGATCGTGTGCCCGAACGGCATGCCCGACCCGGCCGGGACGGCGTTGAGCGCCGACCGCGCCCGCACCTCGTGGAACGTCAGGCCGGGGAACTCGGGCACCTCGACGCTGCGCAGCAGGCCGCGGATCGACGGCATGCCTGGCAGCGTCGTCGGCTCCTCCAGGTCGAGCCGCTGACCATCCCACCGCACCGGACCATGCGAACACACGTTCGACCGGGTGTCCAGCCGGACACGGCTCAGACCAGCGGGCGGTCCTCGAAGACCGTGGAGAGCACGACCGTCGTCCGGGTGCTGACGCCGGCCAGCGAGCGGATCTCCCGCAGCAGGTCCTCCAGCGCCTGGGTGGAGGCCACCCGCACCTTGAGCACGTAGCTCTCCGCCCCTGCGACGGAGTGGCACGCCTCGATGGCCGCGAGGTGGGCGAGCTTCGCCGGGGCCTCGTCGGCCCGCTCGACGTCGGTGGGCGTGATCGCCACGAACGCGGTGAGCCCCAGCCCGAGCCCGGCCGCGTCCAGGCACGCGCGGTACCCCGTGATGAGCCCCCGCTGCTCCAGCCGCCGCACCCGCTGGTGGACCGCCGACACCGACAGGCCGACGCCCTCGGCCAGCTCCGTGTAGCTGGCCCGGCCGTCACGGGCCAGGGCGGCCATCAGGGCGCGGTCGACGTCGGCCGGCGCCGCCGGCTCAGCCGGGGAGGCGGACGAGCTCACGGGGACCGCAGTTGACCGAGCGGACGCCGTCGGCGGTGCAGACGACGATGTCCTCGATGCGCGCGCCGCAGCGCCCCGCGAGGTAGATGCCGGGCTCGACGGAGAACGCCATCCCCGGCACGAGGGGCAGGTCGTTGCCGGCCACGATGTAGGGCGCCTCGTGGGTGTCCAGCCCGATGCCGTGGCCGGTGCGGTGGATGAAGTGCTCGCCCCAGCCGGCGTCGGTGATGACCCGCCGCGCGACCGCGTCGACCTCCTCGGCCGTGGTGCCCGGGCGGACGGCGGCGCAGGCGGCCTGCTGCGCCTCCTGCAGGACGCCGTACCACTCGGCCGTCTCGGCGTCGGGCTCGCCGCCGACGACGTAGGTGCGCGTGCAGTCCGACCGGTAGCCGCTGGGCAGCTCGCCGCCGATGTCGACGACGACGAGGTCGCCGGCCTCCACCACCCGGCCGGAGAGCTCGTGGTGCGGGCTGGCCCCGTTGGGCCCGGAGCCGACGATGGTGAAGTCCACCCCGACGTGGCCCTCGGCGAGGATCGCCGCGGCGATGTCGGCACCCACCTCGGCCTCGGTGCGCCCCACGCGGAGCAGGTCGCCCATCCGCGCGTGCACCCGGTCGATCGCGGCGCCGGCGAGGGCCAGCTCCTCGATCTCCGCCTGCGTCTTCACCATGCGCAGCCGGTCGAGGACCGGGGTGGCCAGCTCGAGCGCCGAGCCCGGCAGCGCCCGCTGGACGCCCAGCGCGTGCTCGGCCCACGTGCGCGCCCCCACGGCGACCCGGGCCGGCGCGGACCCGAGGCGGTCGGTCACGGCCCGCGCGAGCAGCGCGAAGGCGTCGTCGGTCTCGTCCCAGGCGAGCACCTCGAGCCCGAGCCCGCCCGCGGGGCTGGCGTCGACCATGGGCGCCTCGAGCCGCGGGACGACGAGGAACGGCTCCCCCCGCCGCGGCACCGCGAGCGCGGTCAGCCGCTCCATGGCGTGGGCCGAGTACCCGCTGAGGTAGCGCAGGTCCGATCCCGGTGTCAGCACCAGGAGGTCCAGGCCCACCTCCTCGGCCACGTCCCGGGCGGCGTGCACCCGCTCGATGGTCACCAGGGGCCCCGTGTCAGCCGTCACGGACGGAGGGTATCCGTGGGGCACGACGGAGATACGCCGCGGACGCCGGGCCGCTACCGTGCCCGCTCGTGACGACGATGCTGCTGGACGCGGCCAGCCTGTACTTCCGGGCCTTCTACGGCGTGCCCACGAGCGTCACCTCGCCCGACGGCCGCCCGGTCAACGCCGTGCGCGGATTCCTGGACATGACCGCCCGCCTGGTCACCACGCACCGGCCCGACCGCTGGGTCGCCTGCTGGGACGACGACTGGCGCCCGGCGTTCCGCGTCGAGGCGCTGCCGTCCTACAAGGCCCACCGGCTCTCCCCTGACGGCGGCGAGGAGACCCCCGACGAGCTCGGCCCCCAGGTGCCGGTGCTCGTCGAGGTGCTGGCCGCCGCGGGGCTGGCCCGGGTCGGCGCCCCCGGCTACGAGGCCGACGACGTGATCGGGACCCTGGCCACCCGCGCCCGGGGGCCGGTCGACGTCGTCACCGGCGACCGGGACCTGTTCCAGCTCGTCGACGACGCCCGCGGGGTCAGGATCCTCTACACCAACCGCGGCATCACCGACATCGAGGTCGTCGACGAGGCGGCCGTCGCGGCGAAGTACGGCATCCCCGGCCGCGCCTACGCCGACTTCGCCGTCCTGCGGGGCGACCCCAGCGACGGCCTGCCCGGGGTCTCCGGCATCGGCGCGAAGACCGCCGCGGCGCTGATCACCGAGTTCGGCGACCTCGCCGGCATCCGGGCCGCCGCGGCGCGGACCGTCGTCCCGAAGCCGCCGCTGACCGCGGCGGTGCTCAAGCGGCTGCACGCCGGCGGCGACTACCTGGACGCGGCACCGGTCGTGGTGGCGGTGGCGAGAGACATCGACCTGCCGGCCGTGGAGGGGGACCTGCCCCGCCGTCCGGCCGACCCGGCGGCGCTGGCGGAACTGGCCGAGGTGCACGGGATCGGCTCGTCGCTGCGCCGGCTGGGTGCGGCGCTGGGCTGGCCGGCCGACGCGCTGGACTGACGCGCCGGCCGGCTGAGCCGTTCCCCGGGTTCAGCCGTTGGCCGGGCTCCAGGTGTAGGCGCCGTCCTCGTCGGTGATCTCGATGGTGATCGTCACGTCGCCCTCCCCCTCCTCGGTGCCCGTGCACTCGTAGGTGGCGCCGACCTCGACCTCCATGTCGTCGGGGCAGCTGAGGTCGCTGATCGAGGTCGAGTACTGCTCGCCGTACTGCTGGCTGACCGCCGACTGCACGGCGGCCGGGTCGAGGACCGTCTTGTCGAAGACGAACAGCGGCAGGATGATCGCCGCCGCGATGAGCGCCAGCGCGAGGACGGCCAGCCCGACGATCAGGCCCGTCTTCGACTTCTTCTGCGGCTGCCCGTACTGCTGGCCGTACTGCCCCTGCTGGCCGTAGCCCGGCTGGCCCGGCTGCTGGCCGTAGGAGGGCTGGCCCGGCTGGCCGTACTGCGGCTGCCCGTACTGCTGGCCGGGCTGGCCGTACTGGCCCGGCTGCTGGCCGTAGCCCGGCTGGCCCGGCTGGCCGTACTGCGGCTGCCCGTACCCCGGCTGGCCCTGCTGGCCCTGCTGACCGCCGTACCCGCCGGGCGCCGGCTGGCCGTACTGGGGCTGCCCGTACTGCTGGCCCGGCTGCCCGTACTGCCCCGGCTGGTTGCCACCCTGCGGTGGGTTGGTCATCGTCGCTCCCGGTCGGACGGTCTGCTGCTGCTCCGTGGCACCCCGCGACACGGGGCGGTGGCATTCTGCACCACCGCCGTGCCGTGGACCGGCGCACGGCGCGCAGGTCATCCGCTGACGGCCACCGCCACCACCCCGCGGCGGACCCGGGTCACCGCCGCGCGCGCCGTCGCGGCGACGGCGTCGTCGGCGCCCTTGCCCAGCTGGTCGAGCAGGTCCAGCAGCTGCCGCGCCCACCGCACGAAGTCGCCGCCGGAGAGCTCCGTGCCGGCCTGCTCGGCCCCGGCGAGCACCTTGTCGAGGTCCTGCCCGTCGGCCCAGCGGTAGGCGGCCCAGGCGAAGCCGAGGTCGAGGTCGCGGGTCTGCGGCACGCCGTGGTCGACCTCGACGTCGAGCAGCCGGGACCGGATCCGGCGCATCTCGGCGATGGTGGCGGACACCTTGCCCGCGGGGACGGCGGGCAGGCTCGGGGTCTCCCGCCGCGCCTCGAACACCACGGTGGAGACGACGGCGGCCAGCTCGGCCGGGGTCAGGCCGCGCCAGGCCCCGGCCCGCAGGCACTCGGCCACCAGCAGGTCGGCCTCCGACCAGATGCGCGACAGCCGGCGCCCCTCCGCCGTCACCACCGGCGTGTCGTCGAGCGCGGCGACCTCCCCCGGCTCGGCGGGGGTCAGCGGCGCGACCTCGGGCACGAGGTAGCCCAGCTCCTCGAGCACGTCGCAGGTCCGGTCGAACTGGCGGGTCAGCGAGCCGGTGCGCTCGGCCATGCGCCGGTGCAGGGCCTCGGCCTCGGAGACGGCGCGCAGCCAGCGGTCGGCGGCGCGCACCCGCTCCTCCCGGTCGGGCAGCGAGTGCACCGGGTGGGCCTTGAGCGCCCGGCGCAGGTCGTGCAGCACCGGGTCGTCGGCGGCGACCGAGCGCTGCTTCACCCGGCGCGCCCCGAGGTCGTGCTCGACGCGGGCGTTGCGCAGCGTCGCGGCGAGGTCCCGCCGGGCGTGCGGGCTGCGGTGGTTGAAGTTGCGCGGCACCCGCACGCGGGCCAGCGCGGTCACCGGGGTCGGGAAGTCGACGGCGCCCAGGCGGCCGGCCCACTTGTCCTCGGTGACCACCAGCGGGCGTGGCTCGCCGTCGCCGGTGAGGCCGGCGTCGGGCACCCCCGGGTCCAGGACGACGGCCAGCCCCTGCCGCCGTCCCGACGGCACGCGGATCACGTCGCCCGGGCGCAGGGCGGCCAGGGCCTCGGACGCCTCGAGTCGGCGCTTGGACTGCGAGTCGCGGGAGAGCTCCCGCTCCCGGTCGGAGATCTGCCGGCGCAGCCGCACGTAGCCGGCGACGTCCCCGCCCTCGCTGGCCATCTCGGCGGCGAACCGCTCGGCGTCCTGCTCGTGGCGCGCCGCCGAACGGGCCAGGCCCACCACCGAGCGGTCGGCCTGGAACTGCGCGAAGGACGAGGCCAGCAGCTCGCGGGCCCGGGCCCGGCCGAAGCTGCCGACCAGGTTGACCGCCATGTTGTAGCTCGGCCGGAACGACGAGCGCAGCGGGTAGGTGCGGGTGCTGGCCAGGCCGGCGACGACGGAGGGGTCCATGCCCGGCGCCCAGACGACGACCGCGTGCCCCTCCACGTCGATGCCGCGGCGCCCGGCCCGCCCGGTGAGCTGGGTGTACTCCCCCGCGGTCACGTCGACGTGCGCCTCGCCGTTCCACTTGACCAGCCGCTCGAGGACGACGGTGCGCGCCGGCATGTTGATGCCCAGCGCCAGGGTCTCGGTGGCGAACACGGCCTTGACCAGACCGCGGACGAAGCACTCCTCGACGGTCTCCTTGAAGGCCGGCACCAGGCCGGCATGGTGGGCGGCGAGCCCGGCCAGCAGCCCCTCGCGCCACTCCCAGTAGCCGAGGACGTGCAGGTCCTGCTCCGGCAGCGACCCGGTGCGCTCGTCGATGATGGCGGCGATCTCGGCACGCTCGGCCTCGTCGGTGAGCCGCAGGCCCGACCGCAGGCACTGGTCCACGGCGGCGTCGCAGCCGTTGCGGCTGAACACGAAGGTGATGGCCGGCAGCAGCCCGGCGCGGTCGAGCCGCTCGATCACGTCGGGGCGGGCCGGCGGCCGGTGCCGCGGGCGGGAGTCGAAGCCCTCGCGGCGGCGGTTGCCCCCTCCCCCGCCGCCCCAGGTGTCCAGCCGGCGCTCCTGCTCGCGGACGAAGCGGACCAGCTCCGGGTCGACCACCGACGCGCCCCGCTCGCGGGTGGACAGCTGCCGCGGCGCGTCGCCTTGCTCTGCGGCGTGCGCGGCCGGGCGCAGCGAGAAGAGGTCGAACACCCGGTTGCCGACCAGCATGTGCTGCCACAGCGGGATGGGCCGGACCTCGCTGACGACCACCCGGGTGTGCCCCCGCACGGTGACCAGCCAGTCGGCGAACTCCTCGGCATTGCTCACCGTCGCCGACAGCGACACCAGGGTCACCGACTGCGGGAGGTGGATGATCACCTCCTCCCAGACCGCGCCGCGGAACCGGTCGGCGAGGTAGTGCACCTCGTCCATCACCACGTAGCCGAGGCCGGTCAGCGCCGGCGACTCGGCGTAGAGCATGTTGCGCAGCACCTCGGTGGTCATGACCACGACGGGGGCGTCGCCGTTGACGGCGTTGTCGCCGGTGAGCAGCCCGACCCGGTCCGCGCCGTGGCGCTGCACGAGGTCGGCGTACTTCTGGTTGGACAGCGCCTTGATCGGCGTCGTGTAGAACGCCTTGCGCCCCTCGCTCAGCGCCTTGTGGACGGCGAACTCGCCCACCACGGTCTTGCCGGCCCCCGTGGGCGCGCAGACCAGCACGCCGGCCCCCTCGTCGAGCGCCTCGCAGGCCTCGACCTGGAACGGGTCGAGGGAGAAGCCGAGGTCGGCGGTGAAGTCGGCCAGGGCGGGGTGCGCGTTCCGCCGCCGGGCAGCCGCGTACCGCTCAGCGGGGCTGGACATGCCCCCACGGTAGGCGCTGGACGCTCGCCGGTCAGGGCGGGGACGCCGGGCCCGGTCCGTTGCTGCCCCTCCCCTCCTGCCGGACGGTGCGGACCGCCTCTGGCGGCGAGGTTGTTGGGGATAACGGTCGTACGTCCGGCCCTCGGGAGCCCTGGCGGGTTCTGGCCGGGCCGGGTCCCGCTAGAGGGGTGCGGGCCGGCTGCGGCCGGCGCCGAGGACGCGCAGCGCGCCGGGCACGCACTGCGCCACCGCGGGCAGCGCGGCCACCCGCTCCCCGTCGGCGTAGGTCGTCAGCCCCGGCGCGGCGAGCTCCACCCGCGCGGCCCGGTGCACCGTGACCGCCGGGTGCTCGACATGGGTGCCGGCGGTCAGCCGCGGCCGGGTGCGCACCAGCTCCCGGCGGGACACCGGCCCGACGACGGTCACGTCGAAGCGCCCGTCCGTGGGGTCGGCCGCGGGGCACACGCGCATGCCGCCGCCGTACCAGGCGGTGTTGCCGACGGCGACCAGCGTCACCGCCAGCCGGGCCGGCTCCCCGCCGTCGAGGGTGAGGAGCAGCTCCCGTGGCCGCAGGCGGGCCAGCTCGGCGAGGATCGCCACGTCGTAGCGGCGGGGGCCACGCGGCCAGCGCAGCCGGTTGGCGCGGTCGGTGACGGCGGAGTCGAAGCCGCAGCACAGCACCGTCGCCCACCACCGGTCCCCCGTCCGGCCGGCGTCGACGGTCGCGGCGGCGCCGGCGTGCAGGTCCTCGGCGACCGCGCGCGCCGCCGCGGCGGGGTCGGCCGGCACGCCCAGGGCGAGGGCGAGGTCGTTGCCGGTCCCGGCGGGGACGACGCCCAGCAGGGTCGCCGTCCCGGCGACGGCCTGCAGCCCGGCGTGCGCGGCGCCGTCCCCGCCGACGGCGACCACCGCGGCGACGGGCTCCCCGCCGATGCCGTCGGCGACGGCGGCGGCGGCCTGGCGCTCGGCGTCGGCCCGGGTGGTCGCGGTCAGGACGTGCGGGGTGACACCGCCCGCACGCAGCGCGTCCAGGACGCCTCCGGCGACGGCGCGCGCCCGGCCCCGGCCGGCGGCCGGGCTGACGAGGACAGCCGCGTACGGCCCACTGCCCACCGGGGGCTCAGCGGGTGGGCGGGGCGGCGGGACCGGCGACGGGCTCGTCGTCCAGCGCCGACGGCCCGGTGTCCAGCGTCGAGGGGGTGGCGTCCAGCGGGGACGCCTCGTCGTCGTCGAGGTCGTGGAAGCCCTCGGCCGCCGCGCGACGGGCGCGCCGCCGGTCGACCACCCGGGCGATCTGGATGGCGAGCTCGAACAGCACGATCATCGGGCCGGCCATCAGCAGCATCGTGAACGGGTCCTGCGTCGGGGTGACGAACGCGGCGAAGACGATGGTGAGGAAGAAGATCCAGCGCCGGCTCTTGCTGAGCACCTCGTAGCTGAGCACGCCGACGGCGTTGAGGGCGACGGCGAACAGCGGCACCTCGAAGCTCACGCCGAAGGCGACGAGCAGCGACAGGACGAAGCCGATGTAGTCCTGCGCGGTCAGCGCGACGACCACCCCGTCGCCGGCGAGGCTGAGCAGCAGCTTCAGGCCCGCCGACAGCGAGATGTAGGCGAGCACCGCGCCGAGGGCGAACAGCAGCGTCGAGGCGGCCACGAACGAGATGCCGTACCGCTTCTCCTTGCGCTTGAGCCCCGGGGTGATGAAGGCCCACAGCTGGTACAGCCACACCGGCGCGGCGATCACGGCGCCGGCCAGCAGGCTCACCTTGAGGCGGATGAAGACACCGCCGAAGACGTCGGTGATCAGCAGGCCGCAGCCGGTGTCGGAGTCGCCGTAGCGCAGGTCGGGGTCCAGCCCGCAGTACGGCGCCCGGATGAAGTCGCCGAGGCCGTGCTCGTACCACCAGAAGCACACGCCGGCCGCGATCAGCAGCGCGAGGAGCGACTTGCCGATGCGGTTGCGCAGCTCGGTCAGGTGCGCGATGAGCGACATCGTCGCCGCGGCATCCCGCGGCGGGCGTCGCCGCCTGCGGGTCCGGCCGGGGGCGGCGGTCTCGCTCACCGGTGACGTGCCCCGGCGGTCAGCGGGGGGTGTCGGCCGCGTTCGCGGCCTGGGCGGCGCGCGCCCGCAGGGCCGCGGCCTGCGCCTCGGCAGCGCGGGCCTCGGCCTCCAGCTGGGCGGCGTGCGCCTGCTCGGCGGGGTCGGCGACCGGGTGGACCGGGGACGGGGAGGCGACGATCTCGCCGCGGATGGGCGCCGACGCCGGCTCCTTGCCGCGCACGTCGTCGTCCTTCATGCCCTTCATCTCGCCCTTGAAGATGCGCAGCGAGCGGCCCAGCGAGCGGGACGCGTCGGGCAGCTTCTTGTACCCGAAGAGCAGGAGGACGGCGAGGAGGATCAGGCCGATCTCCAGGGGGCCGAGGTTCATCGGGCTCCTCCGTAGGGGGGTCGTTGTCCTGATGCTACGCCGGGAACCACCCCGGACCAGCCCCTTCGTTGGGGGGTCACGCCGTGTTCACGCAACGGAGGTCACGCGGCGGTGTCGCGCGGGGCGGCGGAGCGGGCCTGCACCGCCTGCGCCTGGGCCAGCAGCGGGGCGACGTCGCGCTCCAGCGCCTGGGCCTCGCGCCCGAGCCGCTGCAGCGCGCCGAGCACGCCGTACACCAGCACGGCGAGCACGATCAGGCACACCACCGGGACGGCGATCCAGACGACGAGCACGCACCGACCCTAGCCGCCGGCGGCGGGAGCCGGACCGCCCGCCGGGGGCGCGGGCCCGGCTCACCCCTCGGCGGCGTACCGGGCGAGGGCGGCCCGCGCGTCCTCGGCGACCGCCGCGGCGAGCTCGGCCGGCGCGTCGACCAGCGCGCCCCCGCCGAGCGAGGCGACCAGCCGGCGGGCCCAGGCCAGGTCGGCGGTGCGCACCGCGACGGCGAGGCCGCCGGGCGGGTCGTCGACCTCGCGCACCTCCTCGACCGGGTAGTACTCGGCGACCCAGCGGGCGCTGCCGGCCAGCCGCAGCCGGACCAGCTGCGCCTCGGGCCCCGGCTGGTACACGCCGCCGTCGACGTCGCGCTCGTGGGCCTCCGGCGGCGGCGCGGCGGGCTCGTCGAGCACCACGACGTCGTCCATCCGGTCGACCCGGAACAGCCGCACGCCCTCGGCCCGGCGGCACCAGGCCTCGAGGTAGCTGTGCCCGTCGACCAGCAGCAGCCGCATCGGGTCGACGGTGCGCTCGGTCCGCTCGTCGCGGGTGGGCACGTAGTAGTGCAGGTGCAGGGCCCGCCGCCGCTCCAGGCCCTCCCGGACGACGGCGAGGGCCTGCTCGCGGGCGTCGACCGAGAGCGCGACCGGTGAGACCCGCTCCCCCGCGTGGCCGGCGACCGCGGAGATCTTGGCCAGGGCGCAGCTGACCGCCTCCCGCTCGGCGAGGCCGGGTGACTCCAGCAGCGCGCGCAGGGCGACGACCAGGGCCACGGCCTCGTCGGTGGTCAGCCGCAGCGGGCGGACCATGCCGGCGGTGAAGGTGACCCGGACCCGGTCGCCCTCGAAGGACAGGTCGATGAGGTCACCGGGGCCGTACCCGGGCAGCCCGCACATCCACAGCAGCTCGAGGTCGCGCCGCAGCTGCCGCTCGGGGACGCCGAAGTCCCGGGCGGCCTCGGCCAGCGGCACGCCGTCGGGGCGCGCGGTCAGGTACGGGATGAGCGACAGCAGCCGCGTCATGCGCTCGGTGGTGCCCGGTGCGGTCATGCGCGCTCCCCCATCGCGGCCAGCCGGGTCAGCCGCTCGACGACCGCGTCCCGCACGGCCTGCGGGGCCTCGACGAGGACGTCGGCGCCGTACGCGGCCAGCTGGTCGGCCAGGCGCCACGGCTCGGTGGTGCGCAGCTGGAGCCGGTCGGTGCCGTCGTCCGCCGGGCCCAGGGGGACGGCGGTGCGGCGCAGCCCGATGGCCGCACCGGGCCGGGCCCGCACGACGACGAGCTGCTCCTCTCCCCCGTCCTGGCGGGCGACCAGCGCGGCCAGGTCGAGGTCGGCCGGCGGCTCGAACGCGTTCTCCGGGCCGGTGACCCGGGGTGCCCCCACGACGCGCGAGAGCCGGAACACCCGCGGCGCCTGCCGGTCCAGGTCGTGGCCGACGAGGTACCAGCGGCCGTGCCAGGCCACCACGCCCCACGGCTGCACGCGGCGGCGCGCCGGCGCGCCCTCGTCGGGACGGCGGTAGTCGAACTCGACCAGCCGCCGGTCGCGCGCGGCGGCGTAGCAGGGCTCGAAGGCCGGCTCGTCGGAGTCCAGCCGCGGGCGCAGCGGCAGCGTGCGGCCCGGGTCGACGTCCACGCCCGCGGCCCGGAGCTTGACCAGCGCGCTCTGCGCGGCGCCGGCGAGCTGGGCGGACTCCCACAGCCGCAGGGCCAGGCCGACCGCGGCGGCCTCCTCGCCGGTGAGCGTGAGCTCGGGCAGCTCGTAGTCGGCGCGGGCGATGCGGTAGCCGTCCTCGGTGTCGAACGCGCTGGTGCGGCCGGTCTCCAGCGGGACGCCCATCTCCCGCAGGTCGGCCTTGTCCCGCTCGAACATCCGCTTGAAGGCCTCGTCGGCGCGCTCGGTGCCGTCGTCGGCCTCGTAGCCGGGCACCGTGGCCCGGATCCGGGCGGCGCTGACGTACTGGCGGGTGCCGAGGAGGGCGATGACCAGGTTGACCAGTCGTTCCGCCCGCTTCGCCGCCACGGAGCCAGGCTAGAGGAAGGACCCGGGTGCCCCCCACGCCTCGCGAGCTCGCCGCGGGCCCCTGCACCGGGGCCGCCCCGGGGGCGGGCCACTGCGGCGCTGACTAGCCTCCACCCCGTGGGGGACGAGCAGCCGGCCGCGAGCCGGATCCGTTGGCGGCGCGGCACCGTGACCGCCGTCGGCCGTGCGTGGCGCGACGCCGTCGAACTGACCGTCGAGGTGCCCGGCGACGGCGCCGTCCGCTCGCTGGCACACCCGTCGATCGTGGGCACGCCGGCCGTGGGCGACGACGTGCTGCTCAACACCACCGCCTGGGCGCAGAAGCTGGGCACCGGGGGGTACGCGCTCGTCGTCGCCGTCCCCGACCGGCTGCCGCCCGATCCCGAGGGGCCCGGGCACCTGGTCAAGGCGCGGTACACGCCGCTGCAGGTCACCGTGCAGGGCGTCGACGAGCAGGACACCGAGCACCACGCCGCGATCGCCGCGGCCGACGACCTCGACGGCATGCCCGTCGTCGTCGCCGACCTGCACTCGGCGCTGCCGGCGGTGCTGATCGGCGTGCTCGCCACCGACCCCGACCTCAAGGTCGCCTACGTCATGACCGACGGCGGCGCGCTGGTGGCCGGCTTCTCCCGCACGCTGTCGGCGCTGCGGGCGTCGCTGGCCGGCGTCGTCACCGTGGGCCAGGCCTTCGGCGGCGACCTGGAGGCGGTGACCGTGCACACCGGGCTGCTCGCCGCCCGGCACGTGCTGGGCGCCGACGTGGCGATCGTCAGCCAGGGCCCGGGCAACCTGGGCACCGGCACGCCGTGGGGCTTCTCCGGCGTGGCCGCCGGCGAGGCGTGCAACGCGGTGGCGGTCCTGGGCGGGCAGCCGGTGGGCGCGCTGCGGATCTCCGACGCCGACCCGCGGCCGCGCCACCGCGGGGTCTCCCACCACTCGCTGACCGCCTTCGGGCGGGTGGCGCTCGGCGGGGTGACGCTGGTGGCGCCGCGCGGGCTGGGCTCGGAGCTGGGGCGCCAGGTCGAGGAGGACCTCGCGGGGCAGCCCGAGCGCAACCCGGTCGTCTGGATGGACGTCGAGGGGCTGGAGGAGGCGCTGGGCCTGTCCCCCGTGCCGCTGTCGACCATGGGCCGCGGCTACGACGAGGAGCGGCCCTACTTCCTGGCCGCCGCCGCCGCGGGCCGGTACGCCGCCCTGCAGGTCCCGCTGCCGCCCGTCCCGGAGGCCGGGGCGGCGGAGGCCGGTCCGGCTGCCGAGCCGGCACCGACGGCGGCCGACGCGAGCTGACCGCCGGGCCCTCCCAGGGCCCGGCGGCCGCCGGTCACATGCTCGCGATGAGCTTGTCGACCCGGTCGTCGACGGACTTGAACGGGTCCTTGCACAGCACGGTGCGCTGGGCCTGGTCGTTGAGCTTCAGGTGCACCCAGTCGACGGTGAAGTCCCGGCGCTTCTCCTGCGCCTTGCGGATGAACTCGCCGCGCAGCTTGGCGCGGGTGGTCTGCGGGGGCACGTTCTTGGCCTCGAAGACGCGCGGCTCGTGGGCGACCCGCTCGACCTGGCCGTTGCGCTCCAGCAGGTAGTACAGGCCGCGCTTGCGGCTGATGTCGTGGTAGGCGAGGTCGAGCTGGGCGACCCGCGGGTGCGACAGCGGCATGTCGTGCTTGGCCCGGTAGCGCTCGATGAGCTGGAACTTCGCGGCCCAGTCGATCTCGCGCTCGATGAGCGACAGGTCGCCGCTGTCGACGGCCTTGAGCACCCGGCCCCACAGCTCCAGCATCTGCCGGTGCACCGGGCCGAAGCCCTCGCGGTCGACGAACTCCGTCGCCCGCGCGTGGTACTCGCCCTGGATCTCCAGCGCGGACATCTCGCGACCGTTGGCCAGCCGGACCTTGCGGCGGCCGGTCATGTCGTGGCTGATCTCGCGGATGGCGCGGATCGGGTTCTCCAGCGCCATGTCGCGGATGGGGACGCCGGCCTCGATCATCCGCAGCACCAGGTCGGTGGAGGCGACCTTGAGCAGCGTCGTCGTCTCGTTCATGTTCGAGTCGCCGACGATCACGTGCAGCCGGCGGTAGCGCTCGGCGTCGGCGTGCGGCTCGTCGCGGGTGTTGATGATCGGCCGGGAGCGGGTGGTGGCGCTGGAGACGCCCTCCCAGATGTGCTCGGCGCGCTGGCTGACGCAGTAGATCGCCCCGCGCGGGGTCTGCAGCACCTTGCCGGCGCCGACGACGACCTGCCGGCTGACGAGGAACGGGATGAGGACGTCGGCCAGCCGGCTGAACTCCCCGTGCCGGCCGACGAGGTAGTTCTCGTGGCAGCCGTAGCTGTTGCCCGCGGAGTCGGTGTTGTTCTTGAACAGGTAGATGTCGCCGGTGACGCCCTCCTCGGCCAGCCGCTGCTCGGCGTCGACCAGCAGCCCCTCGAGGATGCGCTCCCCGGCCTTGTCGTGGACGACGAGCTCGGTGAGGTCGTCGCACTCGGCGGTGGCGTACTCGGGGTGGCTGCCGACGTCGAGGTACAGGCGCGAGCCGTTGCGCAGGAAGACGTTGGAGCTGCGCCCCCAGGACACCACGCGGCGGAACAGGTAGCGGGCGACCTCGTCCGGGGACAGTCGCCGCTGGCCGCGGAAGGTGCAGGTGACGCCGTACTCGGTCTCGATCCCGAAGATCCGTCGGTCCACGTCCCGAGACTAGGCGCCGGATGCGACATCGGCCGGTCCCGGCGCGGGGTGGCGCGCGGGACCGGCCGCGGTGCTCAGGACGCGCCGGTGTCCGAGGGGTTGCCGCCCTCGCCGTCGCCCGGTCCGGGCTGCGGGCCGGAGCCCTCGCCGCTGCCGTCGGTGCCGCCGGCGGTGTCCGGGGCGCCCGGGTCGCCGAGGCCCGCCGGGGTGCCCGGGGCCGGGGCGCTGGGCGTGTGGGCCGCCGTCGCGCCCTCCACGGGCGCGTCGCCGTCCCCCGTGCCGTCGCCGTCGCCGAGCAGGGCGCGCAGCGCGCTGCCCACGACCCGGCGGAAGGCCCGCTTGGGCCGCCGGCGGTCGAGGACGGCGACCTCGAGCTGGGTGGCCGGCAGCAGGCCGGCGTCCCCGCCGTTGGCCATGGCCGGGCTGACCGCGGACAGCGCCTGGACGCCCACCATCAGCGCCTCGGCCAGGCCCATGCCGGGGGTGAAGTGCTCGCGCAGGTGGCCGGTGACGGCGTCGGCCTGCCCGCCCATGACCACGAAGTCGGACTCGTCGACGATCGAGCCGTCGAAGGTGAGCCGGTAGAGCTGGTCGTTCGCCGGGTCGTTGCCGACCTCGGCCACGCAGAGCTCCACCTCGAAGGGCTTCATCTGCTCGGTGAAGACGGTGCCGAGGGTCTGCGCGTAGGCGTTGGCGATGACCCGGCCGGTGACGTCGCGCCGGTTGTAGGAGTAGCCGCGGACGTCGGCCAGGCGGACGCCGGCCACGCGCAGGCTCTCGAACTCCGAGTAGCGCCCGACGGCGGCGAAGCCGATCCGGTCGTAGAGCTCACTGACCTTGTGCAGCGTGGCGCTGGGGTTCTCGGCGATGAACAGGACGCCGTCGGCGTAGGTGAGGACGGCGACGCTGCGGCCGCGGGAGATGCCCTTGCGGGCGTACTCCGAGCGGTCGCGCATGACCTGCTCGGCGGAGGCGTAGTAGGGCATGGTCATGGCGTCAGGCCCCCCGTCCGGTCGCATCGCGGTCGGCGGCCGACCGCTCGGTGACGATCGTGTCGGCGACGGCGGCGATCTCGTCGTCGGTCAGCCGGACGGCGCCCTCGGCGTCGACGCGGTAGACGATCGGGTACAGCCGCCGGACCGGGTCGGGGCCGCCGGTGGCCGAGTCGTCGTCGGCGGCGTCGTACAGGGCCTCGACGACGGTGCGGGTGGCGGCGTCGGCCGAGAGGTCCTGCCGCCAGGTCTTCTTGAGCGAGCTGCGGGCGAACAGCGAACCGGAGCCGACGGAGGCGTAGCCGCGCTCCTCGTAGTTCCCGCCGGTGACGTCGTAGCTGAAGATCCGGCCCGGCGTGGCCCCCGGGGCGGCGTCGAGGTCGTAGCCGGCGAACAGCGGGACGACGGCCAGGCCCTGCATCGCCGCGCCGAGGTTGCCGCGGATCATGCCGGCCAGCCGGTTGGCCTTGCCGTCGAGGGAGAGGGTCAGGCCCTCGATCTTCTCGTAGTGCTCGAGCTCGACCTGGTAGAGCCGGACCATCTCGATCGCGATGCCCGCGGCACCCGCGATGCCGATCACCGACCAGGAGTCGGCCGGGTAGACCTTCTCGATGTCGCGGCTGGAGATCAGGTTGCCCATGGTGGCGCGCCGGTCGCCGCCCATGAGGACGCCGCCGGCGTAGGTGACGGCGACGATCGTCGTCCCGTGGGGGGCGAGGTCACCGGCGGGAAGCTGCGGCAGGGGCCGGCGGCCGGGCAGCAGGTCGGGCGCGGTGGTCGCCAGGAAGTCGGTGAAGGAGGAGCCCACGCGGTCCAGGTATGCGGCCGGGAACCCGCTCCGCTCGGTCGGCCACTGGCTCAACCCGTCCACCTCTCCGCACCCTCGTCGAGGGGCTGACGATCACTGGTCCGCGCGCCGATCGGCACGCCCGTCCGACCCTACCGGCGGGGCCCGACGGCGGCTGGCCGCGTCCTGCTCGCGCCGCCTGGGGAGGTGGACGCCACGGGAGGGGCTGCGGCGCGGCGGTGCCCCCACGCCACCGGACCGCCCGTCAGGACGAGTGGTGCGGCCGGTACCCGCTCAGGTCGGCGTCGAGGAGGCTCCGTCTCGCCAGGAGCATCCCGCGCAGCACGAGCTCGGCCGGTGTGACCTCGGTCAGCCGCTGCACCACGGCCGCCAGGAGCTCCGGGGTGGGAAGCGTCGCTGTGGGCCGAGCCGTCGGGACGCGGTGTCGCTCGACATACGCGGCGGCCGCGCGGAGGGTGGCGGGGTCGTCCCGGAAGAGCCCCAGCCCGAGGTTGCACCGCTCGCACAGGAGGCCGCGGACACGGCCGGTGTCGTGATCGTGGTCGAGGTGCCCTGGGTCGGGCTCCCCGCAGAGCAGGCAGGCATCGCCCTGGCTCGCGCGCATGGCCCGCACGTCCACGTCCCTCATGCCGTACTTCCGATGGAAGTAGCCGGCTCGGTCCTCGGCGGCCTTGCACGCCTTGCAGCGGCTGCCGAACCCGTGAGCGTTCCGTACGTTCCTGGCGTAGTCCTCGTGCGCCACGGGCTGTTCGCAGGCGGGACACCGGCGGAGACCTTCAGGGACCCGCGAGTGGTCCCGTACCGGCCTCCCAGCCCTCAGTCTGCTCTCGCGGTACCAGCGTCGGTTGCGCTCACGGTTGCACTCCCGGCAATAGACGGACAGACCGTCAGGCTGCGATCTGTTCGCGCCGAAGCTCTCCGGCGCGAGGACCCGGGCGCAGGACGGGCATCGCTTGTCCATCACACGCTGTGATCAGGTGGCTACTCTCCGCCCTTCTGTACGTACGATCTCACGAACTCCTCGGCGTTCTCCTCGAGGACCTCGTCGATCTCGTCGAGGATCGAGTCGACGTCCTCGGTCAGCTCCTTCTGGCGCTCGGCGACGTCGGTGTCGACCGAGGCCTCGACCTCGTCGGTCTCCTCACGCGACCGCGTGGCCCTCTGCTGCCCGCCGGTGTCCCTCGTGGCCATGCCGACCTCCCGTACCCGAGTCGAAGTGCCTGCTGAGGGAAACGCTACCCGCCGGGTGTGACATCCGAGGGCGCGGCGAGCTCAGCTCCCGGTGATGGTGTCGACCAGCTCCTGGGCGGTCGACGTCGACTCGAACAGCGCCCCGACGTGGTCGCGGGTGCCGCGCAGCGGCTCCATCGTGGGGATGCGCACGAGGTTCTCCCGGCCGAGGTCGAACACGACCGAGTCCCACGACGCCGCGGCGATCTGCGCCGGGTACCGGCGCAGGCACTCCCCGCGGAAGAAGGCCCGCGTGTCCGCCGGCGGGGTGAGCATCGCGCGGGTCACCTCCTCGTCGGTGAGCAGCCGCTGCATGGAGCCGCGGGCGACCAGCCGGTGGTACAGGCCCTTCTCCGGGCGGACGTCGCTGTACTGCAGGTCGACCAGCTTCAGCCGCGAGTCGCCCCACGTCAGCCCGTCCCGGGCGCGGTAGCCCTCGAGCAGCCGCAGCTTGGCCGGCCAGTCCAGCCGGTCGGCCAGCCGCAGCGGGTCGTCGGCGAGCACCTCGAGCACCTCGGCCCACTGCCGCAGCACGTCGGCGGTCTGCTCGTCGCCGTCCCCGCGCTGGTCGACGAAGCGCTGGGCCTGCTCCAGGTAGGCCTCCTGCACCTCCAGCGCCGTCATCCGCTGGCCGGTGCGCAGCCGGACCTGGTACGTGAGCGAGGGGTCGTGGCTGATCGCCTGGAGGGCGGCGACCGGCTCCTCCATGGTCAGGTCCCGGGTGAGCGCCCGCGCCTCGATCATCGCCAGCACCAGCGACGTCGTCCCCACCTTCAGGTAGGTCGACAGCTCGGCCAGGTTGGCGTCGCCGATGATCACGTGCAGCCGGCGGTACTCCTCCGGGTTGGCGTGCGGCTCGTCGCGGGTGTTGATGATCGGCCGCTTGAGCGTCGTCTCCAGGCCCACCTCGACCTCGAAGAAGTCGGCGCGCTGCGACAGCTGGAAGCCCTGCGTGCGCCCCTCGGTCCCGAGGCCCACCCGGCCCGAGCCGGCGAAGACCTGGCGGGTGACGAAGAACGGGACGAGGCCGCGGATGATGTCGACGAACGGCGTCCGCCGGTCCATGAGGTAGTTCTCGTGCGACCCGTAGGAGGCGCCCTTGCCGTCGGTGTTGTTCTTGTAGAGCTGGATGGGCTGGGTGCCCGGCACGCGGGCGGCCCGCCGCGCGGCCTCGGCCATGACCCGCTCCCCCGCCTTGTCCCACAGCACGATGTCGCGCGGGTTGGTGACCTCGGGCGTCGAGTACTCCGGGTGGGCGTGGTCGACGTAGAGCCGGGCGCCGTTGGTGAGGATGACGTTGGCCATCCCGGCGTCCTCGTCGAGGTCGTTGTGGTCCAGCGCCTGCGCCGGCGACAGGTCGAAGCCGCGGGCGTCGCGCAGCGGCGACTCCTCCTCGAAGTCCCAGCGCGCCCGCCGTGGCGTCGGCGCCTCGGCCACCGACCAGGCGTTGACCACCTGGCTGGACAGCGTCGTCGGGTTCGCCGTCGGCTGCCCGGGCACCGAGATGCCGTACTCGACCTCGGTGCCCATGACCCGCCGCACGCTCATGCGCCAACCCTAGGCCGCGGCCGGCACCCGACCGCGCACCCGCCGGGAGCGCCCCGGCTCAGGGCCGCACGCTGCCCGTGGTGGACCCGCCGCCCGCCGGCACGAGGACGCACCGCGGGTCGCCGCCGCCGTCCTCCCAGTCCTGCGCGGTGTCGACCCACACCGCGGTGGCGTAGCCCAGCGGCGGCGGCCCGCCGACGTACTCCTCCACCGCGCCGACGCAGCTCGCGGCCAGCGCCTGCCGGGTCGGCTCGTCGGGGTAGGGCGCGTCGTCCGGCAGGTCGGCCAGGGAGAAACCCGCCGGCTCGGCCTCGTGCGGCTCCGAGCACGGGACGACGCGGTGGTCGGTGGCCGCGCCGGTGAAGCACACCCGGTAGGCGGCGGCGTCCGGTCCGGTCAGGCCGCCGGCCATCACGCCCGGTGCGGGCTCCGGGCTGGTGTAGCCGTAGAAGACGTCACAGCGCATCCAGCGCGCCCCGGCCTCCCACTGGTCCTCCGCGGGCAGGAAGACGGTGTAGAAGGCGTAGGGGTCCTCCGGGGTCTCCCCGCCCAGGTGGGCGATGACGTCGTCGAGGCTGCACAGCTCGGCGAACGCCCGCGCCAGGGCGGTGTCGCCGTCGAGGTCGTCCTCCGAGGGCCGCTCGTCGTCGGGCCCCAGCCCGGTGTCGCCGACCACCGCCGTCTCCGCGTCGTGCGCGCCGCCGCAGGAGACCGGGTCCGGCGGGTCGAGCGGCTGGTTCTCCTGCCCCTCGTCGAGCCGGTAGCAGGTGCCCACCACCGGGGGCGCCGCGGGATCGGCGCCACCGGGACCGGCCGCGGGCACGGTGGGCTTCGCGGCGCCGACGTCGGCCGGGAGCGCGTCGCCGGCCACCGTGCCGGTGCACCCGGTGAGCAGCGCCACCGCGGCCAGCGTGACAGCGCGCCGGCCGGCCGGCCGGATCGCACCGCGGCGTCGGGGGGCAGCCATCCCGAGCGGCCTCCTCCCCCGGCGCCGGCGCCGCGGCACCGGCCCTCGTGAGGGAACCGGTGCCGCGGCGGACGGTGCTACAGGTACTGACCCGTGTTGGTGGCGGTGTCGATGGCGCGGCCGGACTCGCTGCCCTTGCCGCTGATGAGCGTGCGGATGTAGACGATCCGCTCGCCCTTCTTGCCCGAGATCCGCGCCCAGTCGTCGGGGTTGGTGGTGTTGGGCAGGTCCTCGTTCTCCTTGAACTCGTCGAGGCACGCCTGCATGAGGTGCCCGACCCGCAGCCCGCCGGCGCCGGTCTCCAGCCGCTCCTTGATGGCCATCTTCTTGGCGCGGTCGACGATGTTCTGCAGCATCGCCCCCGAGTTGAAGTCCTTGAAGTACAGGACCTCCTTGTCACCGTTGGCGTACGTCACCTCGAGGAAGCGGTTCTCCTCGCTCTCGGTGTACATCCGCTCGACGGTGCGCTGGATCATCCCGGCGATCGTGGCCTCGCGGCTGCCGCCGTGCTCGGTCAGGTCGTCCGGGCTCAGCGGCAGCGTCGTCGTCAGGTACTTGCTGAAGATGTCGCGCGCCGCCTCGGCGTCCGGTCGCTCGATCTTGATCTTCACGTCGAGGCGGCCCGGCCGCAGGATCGCCGGGTCGATCATGTCCTCGCGGTTGGAGGCGCCGATGACGATGACGTTCTCCAGGCCCTCGACGCCGTCGATCTCGCTGAGCAGCTGCGGCACGATCGTGCTCTCCACGTCGGAGGACACGCCCGAGCCGCGGGTGCGGAAGATCGAGTCCATCTCGTCGAAGAACACGATGACCGGCGTGCCCTCGCTGGCCTTCTCCCGCGCCCGCTGGAACACCAGCCGGATGTGCCGCTCGGTCTCGCCGACGTACTTGTTGAGCAGCTCCGGGCCCTTGATGTTGAGGAAGTAGGAGCGCCCGGAGTTCGAGCCCTCCTCCCCCTTCGCCGCGGCGACCTTCTTGGCCAGCGAGTTGGCCACCGCCTTGGCGATCAGCGTCTTGCCGCAGCCGGGCGGGCCGTACAGCAGGATGCCCTTGGGCGGGCGCAGCTCGAACTCGCGGAACAGGTCGGCGTGCAGGAACGGCAGCTCGACCGCGTCGCGGATCTGCTCGATCTGCCGGGAGAGGCCGCCGATGTCGGTGTAGTCGATGTCGGGGACCTCTTCGAGGACGAGCTCCTCGACCTCGCTCTTGGGGATCTTCTCGTAGACGTAGCCGGAGCGGGACTCCAGCAGCAGGGAGTCCCCGCTGCGCAGCGTCGTCCCGGTCAGCGACTCGGCGAGGAAGACCACGCGCTCCTCGTCGGTGCGCCCGATGACCAGCGCGCGCCGGACCTCGCCCTCGACGGGCTCGAGCAGCTCCTTGAGCAGCACGATCTCGCCGCCGCGCTCGAAGCCACGCGCCTCGACGACGTTCATGGCCTCGTTGAGCATCAGCTCCTGGCCGTGCTGCAGCTCCTCGACGTCGACGGCCGGCGAGACCGAGACGCGCAGCTTGCGGCCGCCGGTGAAGACGTCGATCGTGCCGTCCTCGTGGCGGGTCAGGAAGACGCCGTAACCCGACGGCGGCTGCCCGAGCCGCTCGACCTCCTCCTTGAGGGCCACCAGCTGCTCGCGCGCCTCGCGCAGCGTGCCGGTGAGCTTGTCGTTGCGCTCGGAGAGGAACGCCGCGCGGCCCTCCGCCTCGGCGATCCGCTCCTCCAGTGCCCGCACCGTGCGGGGGCTGTCGGCCACCTTGCGGCGCAGGAGACCGATCTCCTCCTCGAGGTAGGAGATCTGGCTGAGCAGCGCCGTCACATCACGTTCACGCCGCGCTCGGAACTCGTCGGGACCCAGGGTCATCGCGCACCTCCGCACAAGCTCGGGGAGAGCCAGGACGCAAATCTATACACGCGGGGACCGACGACGCCGCCGCCTCGCAGGACTGCTCTCGACCTGATACGACCCCCCTCGCCCGGCCCCTCAGTACTTCTGGGCGCGGCGCTGCCGGACGGGCGCGACGGTGCCGTCGGCCAGCCGCCGGGTGGTCACGAGGAAGGCCGTGTGGGCGACCATCCGGTGCTCGGGGCGGACGGCGAGCCCGACGGCGTGCCAGGGGCGCAGCAGCGACTCCCAGGCGTGTGGCTCGGTCCACAGGCCCTGCGCGCGCAGCGCCTCCACGTAGGTGGACAGCTGCGTCGTCGTCGCCACATAGCCCACGAGCACGCCGCCGGGCCGCAGCGCCGCGGCCACCGTGGGCAGCACCGCCCAGGGCTCGAGCATGTCGAGGACCACGCGGTCGACGACGTCGGTGGCCGGGTGGTCGGCCAGGTCGCCCAGGCGCAGGTCCCAGTTCTCCGGCACCTCGCCGAAGAAGGCCCCCACGTTGCCGCGGGCGACGTCGGCGAAGTCCTCGCGCCGCTCGTAGCTGGTGACCGAGCCGCCGCTGCCCACCGCGCGCAGCAGCGAGCAGGTGAGCGCCCCGGAGCCGGCGCCGGCCTCCAGCACCCGCATGCCGGGGCCCACGTCGCCGAACCCGACGATCTGCGCGGCGTCCTTGGGGTAGATGACCTGCGCGCCCCGCGGCATGGAGAGGACGAAGTCGGCCAGCAGCGGGCGCAGGGCGAGGTAGCCGGTGTTGGCGGTGGAGTGCACGACCGAGCCCTCGGGCGCGCCGATCAGGTCGTCGTGCGCGATGGCGCCGCGGTGGGTGTGGAACTGCTTGCCCGCCTCGAGGACGACGGTGTGGTGCCGGCCCTTGGGGTCGGTGAGCTGGACCCGGTCACCGACCACGAACGCGCCCTCCACCGGCTCGACGGGCGGGCCGTCCGCGGGGACGGCGCCGGTGTCGGTCTCGGGGAGGGGTCGTTCCTGCTGCGGGTCCACGGGCGACGAGGGTACGGAGCCGGGTGCCGCGGGCGCGGAGTCGGCACGGGACCGGCGCGGGCGCTCGGAACTGTCGGTGGGCCGACCTAGCCTCGTGTCCATGACGGCGCTCCACCCCGACCCTGTCTCCCCCACCTCCCTCGAGGTGCCGGAGGGTCCCGCCGACCCGTCCGCCCCGGCACCGCGCCGGCCCTCGCTGTCGCCGAGCCGCGCGGCCGACTTCAAGACCTGCCCGCTGCTCTACCGCTTCCGCACCATCGACCGGCTGCCCGAGCGCAAGAGCCTGGCCGCCGTCCGCGGCACGCTGGTGCACACCGTCCTGGAGAAGCTGTACGACCTGCCCGCCGGCGAGCGCACGCCCGACGCCGCCCGGGAGCTCCTCGCGCCGGCGTGGGAGGAGCTGTCGGCCGACCCGGCGGTCACCGAGCTGTTCCAGGCGGCGGAGACGGGCGAGCCCGCGCCGTCGCTGGACCAGTGGCTGGTCTCGGCCGGGAAGCTGGTCGACGCCTACTTCTCGCTGGAGGACCCGACGCGCATCCAGCCGGAGGGCCGCGAGCAGCTCGTCGAGGTGACGCTGCCCGACGGGCTGCTGCTGCGCGGCTTCGTCGACCGGCTCGACGTCGCCCGCAACGGCGCGCTGCGGGTCGTGGACTACAAGACCGGCTCGATGCCCCGCGAGGCGTTCGAGTCCAAGGCGCTGTTCCAGATGAAGTTCTACGCGCTCGTGCTGTGGCGCACCCGCGGCGTCGTCGCCAGCCAGCTCAAGCTGCTGTACCTCGGCGACGGCGACGCGCTCACCTATGCGCCCGACGAGGGCGAGCTCGTGCGCTTCGAGCGCACCCTGCAGGCCATCTGGGCCGCGATCGAGCGGGCGGTGGCCACCCAGGACTTCCGGCCCAACCGCACGCGGCTGTGCGACTGGTGCGACCACCAGGCGCTCTGCCCGTCGTTCGGCGGCACTCCCCCGCCGTTCCCGGCCGAGGCCGCCGCCGCGGCGGGCTGGGCCACGCTGCCGATCGTCGAGCGCGACTGACGGGCGGCGACGTGCCAGGCTCGGCGGCCGTGCCCCTCGACTTCGACCGTCTGATCGCCGTCCTCACCGAGCAGAACGAGCAGCTCCGCGAGGTCGTGCGCGTCACCGACCCGGCGAAGGCCGTCCCGACGTGCCCCGGCTGGACGGTCGCCGCGCTGGTTCGCCACCTGGCCGCCGGGCAGCGTCGGGCGGCAGCCGTCGTCGCCGCGCGCCTCGGGAGCAGGCCGGACGACACGGACGTCGACGGCGGCGATCGGGCGCAGGAGCCGTCCCCCGCCGAGCTCGACACCGAGTTGGCCGAGAGCTCGGCAGTGCTGGTCGCTGCCCTCCGGGAGGCCGGGCCGGATGCGCCCGTGCAGACGCGGTTCGGGCCCGGCACCGCTGCCTCCTACGCCCGGCGCCGCGCCCACGAGATCGCGGTGCACCGCGCCGACGCCACCCTCGCGGTCGGGCTGCCCTACGACCTCGAGCCGGAGGTCGCCGCCGATGCCCTGGACGAGTGGCTGGAGCTGGCGTCGGCGCCGCAGATGCTGGAGATCTCCCCCGAGCGACGCGCCCTCCTCGGCCCAGGCCGGACCGTGCACCTGCACGCCACCGACACCCCTGCCGGGCTGGACGCCGAGTGGGTGGTGGACCTGACCGGCGACGTCCCCTCGTGGCGGCGGGCGCACGAGAAGTCCGCCGTCGCCGTGAGGGGACCACTGGTCGACCTCCTGCTGCTGGTCTACGGGCGGCTGCGCGTCGAGCGGACCGGCGCCGAGGTCTTCGGCGACCGCGCCCTGCTCGACCGCTGGCTGGCGGCCACCCCATTCGGCTGACCCACCGTCCTGCCCCGGCGGCGGGTGGCAGGATCCGGGCGCGCCCCGGTCCCCGGGACGCCGGCGACCGGCTCCGCCGGACGACGACGAGGTCCACCTCCGGACCGGGACAGGGAGCGCGACGATGAGCGAGCAGCCGGCGGACGGGTCGACGGGCGACATCCCGTTCGGGCTGCTGTGGGGCATCAAGCGGTCCTTCGTCGCCTACGTCCGGCGGATGCCCGACGGGCAGGGGTCCATCCACGACGGCGCCGTCCCGCTGGGCGAGGACACGATCCTGTTCCCGGTCGCGGACTCCCCCGCCGGCGAGCCGACCGGCTCCGCCCCCACCGGCGAGCAGACCGGCTCGGTACCCGCCGACGTGCAGGCCGGCTCGGAGCCCGCCGACGAGGGGTCCGGCTCGGCCCCCACCGAGCGGACCTGGCGCTTCCGCGGAGACGTCCGGTTCCGCGGGCACGGCGGGATGCTCTTCGTCCGGGTCGCCGCGCCCCTGGTGACCGTCCGCGGCGACGAGGCCGAGCTGTCCATCGAGGACCCGTACGCCCGGCCCGACGGCGCCCGCGTGCCGCTGGTGACCCTGCGGCTCGCGCCCGGCCCCGCCCCGGAGGGCGCGCAGGTGTGGCTGGGCTCCGACGTCCGCCTCACCGAGGCCGGCGCGGTGCTGTTCAACGACGTCTACCAGCCGGGAGAGCCGTTCGAGCAGCTCAGCGTCGTCCTCCCGGCCGGCGGCGCCTGACCTCGACGGCCCCCCGCGCCTGACCTCGACGCCCGGCGGCGCCTGACCGCCACGGCCGGCGGCGCCTGAGCTCAGCGGCCGGCGCCGGCCCGGTCGGCGAGCAGCGTGGCCAGGTCCGCGAGGCCGAGCCCGGCCAGCGTCTCGCGCAGGACCAGGCCCGGAGCCGGGTCGATCGCCTGCATCGCCGGGACGCCGAGGACGGCCGCGCCCGAGGCCAGCCCCGCCGTCACACCGACCACCGAGTCCTCCACGACCACGCAGCACCGGATGTCCACGTCCAGCGCCTCGGCCGCCTGCAGGTACGGCGCGGGGTCGGGCTTGCGCGCCGGCACCTCGTCCCCGCAAACGGTGACGGCGAAGGGCACGCGGCCGCCGGAGGAGCGGGCCATGGAGGCGAGCACGAGGTCGGTCAGCCGCCGCGGCGTCGTCGTCACCAGCGCCGTGGGCACCCCTGCGGCGCGGACGGCCTCGAGGAGCTCGCGCGCCCCGGGCCGCCAGTGCACCCCGGCGGCCATGAGCTCGGCGACGCGGTCCTCCACCCAGCGGGCGTCCGCCGCCAGCCGCGCCTCGTCCACCGCCATCCCCAGGTCGGCGTAGAGCACCCCGAGCGCGGTCGCCATGCTCGTGCCGACGGTGGCCGCGCGGGCGCCCGCGCTCAGCTCACCGCCGTGGCTGCGGGCCAGCGCGAACAGCGCCTCGCCCCAGTGCTCCTCGGTCTCCACGAGCGTGCCGTCCATGTCGAACAGCACCGCGGCCGGCGCCGGGGCCTCGTCGTCGGTCAGGGGGTTCACCGGTCGGCCCGCGTACGCATCGGCTCCACGGTACGGGGGCGGCCGCGTCCGGCTGTGAGACGGTCCGGGCATGGCCGAGCGTGCGCTGTTCCTCCCCGAGGGCGACTCCTACGTCGCCACCGAGCTCGCGCAGAGCGCCTGGGACCCCGGGGACGCCAACGGCGGCTCGGTCCTGGCCCTGCTCGGCCACTGCCTCGACGCGGTGCCCACGCTGGTCCCGATGACGCCGGCCCGGCTGACGACCGACCTGATGCGGCCGGTGCCGCTCGGCCGCCCGCTGACGGTGACCACGACCGTCGTCCGCGAGGGCAGGAAGATCCAGCTGGTCGACCTGCACCTGCTCGCCGACGGCGTGCTGCACGCGCGGGCGTCGGCGTTGCGGCTGCGCGACGCCGACCTGACCGGCCGCGACGACCTGCCGAACGGCCCCGCCGGGGACGTGCCGCGGCTGGTGCCGCCGGAGGAGGCGGTCAGCCTGCGCGAGACGTCGGTGTCCCAGGCCGGCTTCGTCTGGGGCGTCGACATGCGCATCGCCGCGACCGTGGACGGGACGGGGAAGGGCGTGTGGGTCCGGCTGGAGGTGCCGGTCGTCGCGGGCGAGCCGGTGCGCCCGAGCGCGCGGATGGCGCTGGCCTTCGACTTCGCCAACAACATCGGCGTCGTGATGGCGCCGGGCACCGCGACGACCATCAACCCCGACGTCAGCGCGCACGTGCTCCGGCAGCAGGCCGGCGAGTGGGTCGCCATCACCGGCGGTACCCGGTTCACCCCGCCGCTGGGGCGCGGGGTCTCCACCGCGACGCTCAGCGACCTCGACGGGGTGTTCGCCGAGGTCACGGTCTGCCAGCTGGTCCAGCCCCGGCCCCGCTGACCGGCCGGGCCCGGTCCCGGCCCCGCTGACCGGCCGGGCCCAGCCGCGGGGGGCGGACGCCCCGGGCTGACCCGTGGCCCGGGACCCCCCGGTGGGGCGGCGCGGAGCAGTACGGTGCCCGGCACTGACCGTCGGACCCCAGGAGCCGGCATGCGCGGGTACCGGGCAGACCACGCCTTCGACGGCGAGCGCGTCCGCCCGGAGGGGCTCCTCGTCCTGGTCGAGGGCGAGCGGATCGTCGGCGTGGAGCCGGCCGCCTCCGCCGCACCCGCCGGGGTGGAGGTCCGCCACGTGCCCGGGACCACCCTGCTGCCGGGGCTCGTCGACACCCACGTGCACCTGTGCGCCGATGCCGGCCCGCGCGCCCTGGACACGATCCCCGACCGCTCCCCCGACGAGCTGGACGCGGTCGTCGGCGCCGCCCTGGACCGCCACCTCGCCGCCGGGGTCACCGCGGTCCGCGACCTCGGCGACCACCGCTTCGCGGTGCTCGACCGCCACCGGCAGCGGCCCGCGGGCCCGACCGTGGTGGGGGCCGGACCGCCGATCACCTCCCCCGCCGGCCACTGCGCGTCCATGGGCGGCGCCGCCCGCGGCGAGGAGGCGCTCCGTCGCGCCGTCCGGGACCGCGCCGACCGCGGGGCGGCGGTCGTGAAGATCATGACCAGCGGCGGCCTGCTGACGCCGGGCACCGACCCGCTGGCGTGCCAGTTCGAGGTCGCGGAACTGCGGGCGGTGGTCGACGAGGCGCACCGGCACGGCCTGCCCGTGACCGGGCACGCCCATCCGCTCGCCGCGGTCCAGCGGTCGATGGACGCCGGTCTCGACGGGATCGAGCACGGCAGCTGCCTGACGGCGGACGGGGTCCGCCGCCCGCCGGGACTCGCGGCCCGGCTCGCCGCGGACGGGACGCCGGTCTGCCCAACACTCGGCCGGCTCCCGGGGCTGTTGCCGCCGCCGCACGTGCTCGCCCGCATGGCCGAGGTCGGGGTGAGCTACGAGCGGCAGCTGGAGCACGTCGCCGGCCTGCACGCGGCGGGCGTGGCACTCCTCGCCGGCACCGACGCCGGCGTCGGCCCGGTCAAGCCGCACGGCGTGCTGCCGCACGCCGTGGTGGAGCTGGTGGGGTGCGGCCTGACCGTGGCCGACGCGCTCGCCGCCGCCACCGGCCGCGCGGCGCGGGCCTGCGGGCTCGGCGAGCGGACGGGGCGCCTCGCCGCCGGGCTGCAGGCCGACCTGCTGCTCGTCGACGGCGACGCCACCGCGGACGTCACGCGCCTGCTGCGCCCCCGCGCCGTCGTCTGCCGGGGGCGGGACGTGGACCCGGCCGCACTGCGCGGCTGATCCGCGGCGTCACTCGTCGTCGGTGCGGTACCCCAGGTTGGGCGAGAGCCACTTCTCCGCCTCCGCCCGGGTCCAGCCCTTGCGCCGGGCGTAGTCCTCGACCTGGTCGCGCGCGACCCGGCCGAGGACGAAGTACCG
Organism: Blastococcus sp. CPCC 205250; assembly: GCF_019799925.1. GTDB lineage: Bacteria > Actinomycetota > Actinomycetes > Mycobacteriales > Geodermatophilaceae > Trujillonella. The sequence continues at coordinate 152,251 of NZ_JABGCG010000004.1, forward strand.
CGACTCCGGGTGGGAGAAGTACAGGCCGCTGACGGCCGCGCCGGGCCACATGGCCATGCTCTCGGTGAGCGTGATGCCGGTGGCGGCCTCGACGTCGAGCAGCTCCCAGATCGTCTGCTTCTCGGTGTGCTCCGGGCAGGCCGGGTAGCCCGGGGCGGGCCGGATGCCGCGGTACTTCTCGGCGATCAGCTCGTCGCTGCCCAGGTGCTCGTCGGCGGCGTAGCCCCAGAACTCGCGCCGCACCCGCTCGTGCAGCCGCTCGGCGAACGCCTCGGCCAGCCGGTCGGCCAGGGACTCCAGCAGGATCGCGCTGTAGTCGTCGTTCTGGGCCTTGAACGCCGCGACCCGCTCGGCCGAGCCGAGGCCGGCGGTCACCGCGAACGCGCCGACGTAGTCGCGCAGCCCGGTCTCGGCCGGCGCGACGAAGTCGGCCAGGGACTTGCGGGCCGAGCCGTCGCGGCCCTCGGTCTGCTGGCGGAGCTGGTGCAGCGTGGTGCGGACGGCGCGGCGGGTCTCGTCGGTGTAGACCGCGATGTCCTCACCGCCGACCCGGTTGGCCGGGAACAGCCCGAACACGCCGCTGGCGCGCAGCCACCGCTCGCCGACGACGCGGTCGAGCATCACCTGGGCGTCGTCGTACAGCCTGCGCGCGGCCTCACCGGTGGTGGGGTTGTTGAGGATGTCGGGGAACCGGCCGCGCATCTCCCACGCGTTGAAGAACGGCTGCCAGTCGATGTACCGGCGCAGTTCGTCCAGCGGGTAGTCGGCGAACGACCTCACGAACTGGGTGGCCACGTCGTGGCGGTGGTCGCAGTCGGGGCCGCTGCACACGTCTCGGGCCTGCTGCAGCAGCATCCGCGGCCGGGGCGGCGTGTACGCCGACCAGTCGAGGGCCGGGGCGGCCCCGCGGGCGGCGTCCAGCGACAGCAGCGTCCGGGTGTCCTGCCGGGCGGCGTGCCGCTCGCGCAGCTGCGCGTACTCGGTCTCCGTGCCGGCCAGCAGGCCGGGCCGCTGCTCGTCCGACAGCAGCGCGGCAACGACCGGCACCGACCGCGACGCGTCCTTCACCCAGATCACCGGGCCGTGGTAGGCCGGCGCCACCTTCACGGCGGTGTGCGCCCGCGAGGTGGTGGCCCCGCCGATGAGCAGCGGGATGTCGAAGCCCTGCCGCTCCATCTCCGTGGCCAGGGTGACCATCTCGTCCAGCGACGGCGTGATCAGGCCCGACAGCCCGATGACGTCGGCGCCCTCGGCCTTGGCGGCGTCGAGGATCTTCTGCCCGGGCACCATCACGCCCAGGTCGACGACGTCGTAGTTGTTGCACTGGAGCACGACGCCGACGATGTTCTTGCCGATGTCGTGGACGTCGCCCTTGACGGTGGCCATGACGACCTTGCCGTTGCTGCGCTCGACGTCCCCGGGCTGCTTCTCGGCCTCGATGTAGGGGATGAGGTGGGCCACGGCCCGCTTCATCACCCGCGCGGACTTGACCACCTGGGGCAGGAACATCTTGCCAGCGCCGAACAGGTCGCCGACGACGTTCATGCCGCTCATCAGCGGGCCCTCGATGACCTCGATCGGCCGGCCGCCGCGGGCGCTGATCTCCGCCCGCAGCTCCTCGGTGTCGGCCTCGACGAACTCGTCGATGCCCTTCACCAGCGCGTGGGTGATCCGCTCCCCCACCGGCAGCGAGCGCCACTCCTCGGTGGCGACCTCCGCGGCCTCGCCGGTGCCGGCGAAGTCGCCGGCGATCTCCAGCAGCCGCTCGGCGGCGTCGGGGCGCCGGTTGAGGACGACGTCCTCGATCCGCTCGCGCAGCAGCTCGGGGACCTCGTCGTAGACCTCGAGGGCCCCGGCGTTGACGATGCCCATGTCCATGCCGGCGGCGATGGCGTGGAACAGGAAGACGGCGTGGATGGCCTCGCGGACCCGGTTGTTGCCGCGGAAGGAGAAGGAGACGTTCGAGACCCCGCCGGACACCAGCGCGCCGGGCAGGTTCTCCTTGATCCAGCGGGTGGCCTCGATGAAGTCCAGGCCGTAGTTGGCGTGCTCCTCGATGCCGGTGGCCACGGCGAAGACGTTGGGGTCGAAGATGACGTCCTCGGCGGGGAAGCCGACCTGGTCGACCAGGACGTCGTAGGCCCGCCGGCAGATCACCTTCCGCCGCTCGAGGTCGTCGGCCTGCCCCTGCTCGTCGAAGGCCATGACGACGACCGCCGCGCCGTACTTGCGGCACAGCCGGGCCTGCCGGACGAACTCCTCCTCGCCGTTCTTCAGCGAGATCGAGTTGACGATCGACTTGCCCTGCACGCACTTGAGGCCGGCCTCGATGACCTCCCACTTCGAGGAGTCCACCATGACCGGGACACGGCAGATGTCGGGCTCGGCGGAGACGAGCTTGAGGAAGCGGTCCATCGCCGCGACCCCGTCGATCATCCCCTCGTCCATGTTGACGTCGATGACCTGCGCACCGGCCTCGACCTGCTGCAGGGCCACGGCCAGCGCGGCGCCGTAGTCGCCGTCCCGGATGAGCCGGCGGAAACGGGCCGAGCCGGTGATGTTGGTCCGCTCGCCGACGTTGACGAACAGCGAGTCGGCGTCGACGGTGAGCGGCTCCAGGCCCGACAGCCGCAGCGCCGGCCGGCTCGGCACCGGGGTGCGCGGCGCCGCCCCGGCCACGGCCGTCGCCAGGGCGGCGATGTGTGCCGGGGTGGTGCCGCAGCACCCGCCCACGACGTTCACCAGCCCGCTGGCGGCGAACTCGGCGAGGATCGCGGCGGTGTCGTCCGGCGCCTCGTCGTACTCGCCGAAGGCGTTGGGCAGGCCGGCGTTCGGGTAGCAGGAGACGAAGGTGTCGGCCAGGCGCGCGAGCTCGGCCTGGTAGGGGCGCAGCTCCTTGCCGCCGAGGGCGCAGTTGAGGCCCACCGCCAGCGGGCGCACGTGCCGCACGGAGTGCCAGAAGGCCTCGGTGACCTGCCCGGACAGCGTCCGCCCGGAGGCGTCGGTGATGGTGCCGGAGATCATCACCGGCCAGCGCCGGCCGCGCTCCTCGAACAGCGTCTCGAGGGCGAAGATCGCCGCCTTGGCGTTGAGGGTGTCGAAGATCGTCTCGACCAGCAGGACGTCGGCGCCGCCGTCGACCAGGCCGTTGGCCTGCGTGAGGTAGGCCTCGGCCAGCTCGTCGAAGGAGACGTTGCGGGCGCCGGGGTCGTTGACGTCCGGGGAGATCGAGGCGGTGCGGCTGGCCGGGCCGAGCGCGCCCGCGACGTAGCGGGGCCGGTCCGGCGTGAGCGCGGTGACCTCGTCGGCCGCGGCGCGGGCCAGCCGGGCCGAGGCGAGGTTCAGCTCGTAGGCCAGGTCGGCCATGTCGTAGTCGCGCAGCGAGACCGCGTTGGCGTTGAAGGTGTTGGTCTCGATGACGTCGGCGCCGGCGTCGAGGTACTCGCGGTGGATGCCGGTGACGATCTGCGGCTGCGTCAGGCTGAGCAGGTCGTTGTTGCCCTGCAGGTCGCTGGGCCAGTCGGCGAAGCGCTCGCCGCGGTACCCGGCCTCGTCGGGGCGGTCGCGCTGGATGGCGGTCCCCATGGCGCCGTCGAGCACCAGGATCCGCTCGCGCAGGAGGGCGGTGAGCTCCGCCGTGGCGTCCGGGCGCAGGTCCGGGGTCTGGGGCACGACGTCGATGGTCTCATCCCGCGGGCCCGGCGGACGCCGGCGCGGGCCGTGCCCGCCTCGGCGGCGCCCCCGCCCTCCCGCCCGGACGGGCGTCCCCGGGACGGGCGAACGCCGCGCGCGGGGGCCCGCGCGGAGGCATCGTGACGGGCGGACCGACGTAGGCTTCCAGGGGTGATCGACCCGAAGTCCGCCTCCGAGGACCTGCCGCAGCTCACCGACCCCGTGGTGGTGGTGGCGTTCGAGGGCTGGAACGACGCAGGCGACGCGGCGACCGGTGCGCTGGAGCACCTGGAGCTCATCTGGGACGCCGCGCCCCTGGCCGCCCTGGACCCCGAGGACTACTACGACTTCCAGGTCAACCGGCCCACCGTCTCCCTGGTCGGCGGGGTGAGCCGGCGCATCGAGTGGCCGACGACGCGGATCTCGGTGGCCCGCCCGCCGGGCGCCGAGCGCGACGTCGTCCTCATCCGGGGCATCGAGCCCAACATGCGGTGGCGCGGCTTCTGCGACGAGCTCATCGAGCTGTGCCAGGAGCTCGAGGTGCGGACGGTCGTCGCGCTCGGCGCGCTGCTGGCCGACACCCCGCACACCCGGCCGGTGCCGGTGACCGGCTCGGCCTACGACACCGAGTCCGCCGAGCGGTGGGGCCTGGAGACCTCGCGCTACGAGGGGCCGACCGGGATCCTCGGCGTCTTCCAGGACGCTTGCGTGCAGGCGGGCCTGCCGGCGATCAGCTTCTGGGCCGCGGTGCCGCACTACGTCTCCCAGCCGCCCTCGCCGCGGGCGACGGTCGCGCTGCTGCAGCGCGTGGAGGAGGTGCTGGAGCTCACCGTGCCGCTGGGCGCCCTGCCGCAGCAGGCCGAGGACTGGGTGAAGACCGTCGACGAGATGGCCAACGAGGACGACGAGGTCGTGGAGTACGTGCGCTCCCTGGAGGAGCGGGCCACCGAGGTCGACCTCTCCCAGGCCAACGGCGACTCGATCGCGCGCGAGTTCGAGAGGTACCTGCGCCGCCGCGGCTCCTCCCCCAACTAGCCCGTCGAGCCGGACCTCCTCGTCGGTGTGGTCGGGCAGGGTGGCGGCATGGAGCCCCGCCTGGACCTGCTGACCGTCGCCGTCCCCGACCTGGACGCCGCCCGCCGCTTCTACGTCGAGGGACTGGGCTGGACCCCTGCCCTGGACGTGCCGGGCGAGATCCTGTTCCTGCAGGTCAACGCCGGCCTGCTGCTCGGGCTGTTCGGTGCGGCGGACCTCGCCGCCGACATGGGCGTCGCGCCGGAGGCCGTCGTCCCCGGCGGCGGGTTCACCCTCGCCCACAACGTGGTCGGCCCGGACGCCGTCCGGCAGGTCGTCGCCGCAGCCGTGGCCGCGGGCGCCCGCGTGCTCAAGGAGCCCCAGCCGGCGGCCTTCGGCGGCTTCCACGCGTACTTCGCCGATCCGGCCGGCGTCCGCTGGGAGGTCGCGCACAACCCGGGCTGGCGGGTCGCGGCCGACGGCACCGTGCACATCGGCGCGGTCGAGGGCTGAGCGGTGCCCTGGTCCCCCGAGACCGCCGAGCGGGTCCGCCGGCTGCTGGCCGTCCGGGACGACGTCGTGGAGAAGCGGATGGTCGGCGGCGGCCTGTCGTTCCTGGTGGCCGGCCGGATGTGCTGCGGGGTGAGCGGTGACGCGCTGATGGTCCGGGTCGGTGCGGACGCCGCGCCCGCGGCCCTGGCCGAGCCGCACGTGACGACGATGACGCTGGGGGGCAAGCCCCTGGACGGCTACCTGCTCGTCGCGCCGGAGGGCCACGCCGACGACGCCGCGCTGGCCGCGTGGGTGTCCCGGGGGCTGGCGTTCGTCACCGACGGCCGGTAGTCGTCAGCGGATCGGCAGCAGGGGGCGCATGCGGGCGGTCGCGTCCCCGTCGAACAGCCGGTCGTGCGTGGTGAGGGCGAACCGGTCGGTCATGCCGGAGACGTGGTCGACCACCTGGGTGGTGAGGTCGGCACCGGCGTCGCGGTAGGTGGCGGGGATGAGCTCGGGATGGGCCAGGTGGTGGTCGACCAGCCGCCGGATGACGTCGACGGCGAGCTGCTTCTGGCCCGCGGCGGTCTCCGAGGAGTAGACCCGCTCGAACATGAAGGCGCGCAGCTCGTGCATCGCCTCCAGCGGCTCCGCCGCCATGACGACCCGGCCGCCGTCGGCCAGCGACCCCGCCACCACCGCGTCGATCATGGCGCCGACCATCGCGCTGCCCGGCTCGCCGAAGACCGCGCGGGCCCGGGCCGGCAGGTCGCCCGGGCGCAGCACGCCGGCCCGGACCGCGTCGAGTGCGTCGTGGGAGAGGTAGCCGATCCGGTCGGCGTAGCGCACGCACTCGGCCTCCCGGGTGGCCGGCGGCGGGGTGATCTTCCAGCTGTGGGCGCGGATGCCGTCGCGGACCTCCGCGGTGAGGTTGAGGTCCTCGAGCACCTCGACGATGCGGATGCCCTGGGCGGCGTGGTGCCAGCCGCCGGGGACGTAGGGCTCGAGCGCGTCCTCGCCGATGTGCCCGAACGGCGAGTGCCCGAGGTCGTGGCCCAGGGCGATCGCCTCGGCGAGGGTCTCGTTGAGACCCAGGGCCCGGGCCAGCGCGCGGGCCACCTGGTCGACCTGCAGCGTGTGCGTCAGCCGGGTGACGAAGTGGTCGCCGTCGGGGTTGAGGAAGACCTGGGTCTTGTGCTTGAGCCGGCGGAAGGACTTGGCGTGCAGGATGCGGTCGCGGTCGCGCTCGAACGCGGTGCGCAGCGGGTCCTCCGGCTCGGGCCGCGACCGGCCCCCGGACGCGAGCGAGCGCGTCGCGGCGGGCGCCAGGCGCTCCTCCTCCCGCTCCCGGGCTGCGCGGTCGGTGAGCCGGAAGCCGCTCATCAGCACTCCTGCAGCGAGATCCCGAGCAGGGCGTCGACCGCGTCGCAGACGACGGCGGGCGCGCCCTCCTCCAGCGCCGGGTGGTCGCCGGCCGACAGCGTGCGGGCGGCCCACTCGTCGACGACGGCGAGGGCACCGGGGCTGTCGAGGTCGTCGGACAGCCGCTCCCGCAGCCCGGTCAGCACCGGCGCGGCGGCCACCCCCGCGGGCAGCGCGACGGCGCGCCGCCAGGTGGCCAGCCGCTCCTCGGCCTCGGTGAGCAGCTGCGGCGTCCAGGCGCGGTCGGTGCGGTAGTGGCCGGACAGCAGCGCCAGCCGGATCGCCATCGGGTCGACGCCCTCGCCGCGCAGCTTGGAGACGAAGACCAGGTTGCCGCGGCTCTTGCTCATCTTCGCGCCGTCCAGCCCGATCATCGCCGCGTGCACGTAGGCGCGGGCGAAGGGCTTGGTGGCGGTCAGGGCCTCGGCGTGCACGGCGGAGTACTCGTGGTGCGGGAACACCAGGTCGCTGCCGCCGCCCTGTACGTCGAAGCCCATGCCGATCGTGTCCAGCGCGATCGTGGCGCACTCGACGTGCCAGCCCGGCCGGCCGCCGGAGCCGCGGGGGCCGGCCCACGAGGGCTCGCCGGGACGCTGTCCGCGCCACAGCAGCGGGTCCAGCCGGTTGCGCTTGCCCGGGCGGTCGGGGTCGCCGCCGCGCTCGGCGAAGAACCGCAGCATGGTCGCCTCGTCGTAGCGGGACTCCCCGCCGAAGCCGGGGGCCTGGGCGACGTCGTGGTAGACGTCGCCGGTGCCGTCGTCGAGCACGTAGGCCAGGCCCTCGTCGAGCAGCGTCTCGACGTGGGCGACGATCTTCGGGATCGCCTCGACCGCGCCGACGTAGTCGTCGGGCGGCAGCACCCGCAGCGCCGTCATGTCCTCGCGGAACAGCGCGGTCTCCCGCATCGCGAGCACCACCCAGTCCTCACCGTCGCGCTCGGCCCGCTCCAGCAGCGGGTCGTCGATGTCGGTGACGTTCTGCACGTAGTGCACCGCGTGCCCGGCGTCCCGCCAGGCCCGGTTGACCAGGTCGAAGGCCAGGTAGGTGGCCGCGTGGCCCAGGTGCGTGGCGTCGTAGGGCGTGATCCCGCAGACGTACATCTTTGCCACGCGGCCCGGGCTGGTGGCCACCACCTCGCCGCGCGCGGTGTCGTGCAGCTTGAGTGCGGGACCGGTGCCCGGCAGGGTCGGCAGGAGCGGGGCGGGCCAGGAGAGCACGACACGAGCGTAGAGGCGGCCGCCGACGCCCCCACCGGGTCGTCCCCCCGTCGGGTCAGCCCTCGAGCAGGCGGGCGAGCCGGGCCAGCGCCATCCGCCAGCCCTCCTCGTTCTGCTCGGGCGCGATGCTGTCGGGGACGCCCTCGTGCACGGCCGTCAGCTCCGTCCCGCCGGCGGTGTCGCGGAGGATGACGGTCGTGGCCATCGCGCCGGCGAGGTCGGGGTCGTCGGTCTCGAACTCGTCGACCTCCACGACGAGCTCGCCGGGGACCAGGCGGGTGAAGCGGGCGCGGTAGGTGTCGCTGTGCGCCGTCGTCTTGCCCCGGGCGTCGGGGGCGTCGTAGGTCAGGGTGACGCGGAAGCCGTCGCCGTCGGGCTCGACGGCGCTGGTCATCCCGTCCGGGAAGCGCCAGCGGGCGATCACCGCCGGGTCGGTGAACGCCCGGTAGACGGCGTCGCGCGGGGCGCCGATCGTCGTCGTGACGCGGGTGGTGCTCACGGCCAGGTGCTCGCGTGCTCCTCGAACGCCGCACCGGTCTGGATGCCCACCACACAGAACACCAGCCCCGCCGGGTCGGTCATCTGCCAGAAGGACCCCATGTCCCGGTGCCGCCGCGCGCCGAGGGACTCCAGCCGGGCCACCTCGGCGGGGATGTCGTCGGTCTCGACGTCGACGTGCCAGCGCGGCGGGGTGCCCGTGCCGGTGCGCTGGACCTCGACGTGGAAGCCGTCGGCGAAGGAGCCCAGCGACGCCCAGTCGGCGTCGTCCGGGTCCGGCGCCGCCGTCCGGCCGGTCGCCCCGGCCCAGAAGGACGCCCCCGCGGCGTGGTGCTCCGGCGGGAGGTCGAGCAGCAGGATCCCCAGACGCGAACGGTGCGGCATGGCACCGGATCCTGCCCGAGTGTGTGCGCCCACGCGGCGTCCGAGACCCCCGAGTGCGGCCTGCGCGCACACGCTCAGCTCAGAAGGGCGGCCAGGGCAACGCGGGCCACTCGCCGCTGGGCTCGGGGTGCAGCTGGGTGCGCAGCAGCTCGGCGACGCGCTGCTGGGTGGCGCGCACCTCGCGGCGGGTGAGGTGCTCGTGCAGCTGCTCGCCGAGGTCGCCGCGCAGGTCGTCGGCCAGCCGCTCGAGCACCTCCAGGGCGGCCACGGGCAGCGGCTTGCCGGCCCAGCGCCACAGCAGCGTGCGCAGCTTGGGGTCCGGGGAGAAGCAGATGCCGTGGTCGACGCCGTACACGTGCCCCTCAGGGGTCGGGATGATGTGCCCGCCCTTGCGGTCGGCGTTGTTCACCACGGCGTCGAAGACGGCCATGCGGCGCAGCCCGGGGTGGTCGGTCCGCACGAACGCGGCGAGGTCGACCGCCTCGTCGCCGTCGATCCACAGCTGCACCATGCCGGGGCCGAAGGGGCCGTCGCGCAGCACCGTGGGCGGCACGACGTCCCACCCGGAGGCCTCGGAGACCAGCGCGGCGGAGACCTCCCGGCCGGCGAGCGTGCCGTCGGGGAAGTCCCACAGCGGCCGCTCCCCCGCCACCGGCTTGTAGACGCACTCGGCGGCCAGCGCGCCGGTGCGGATGGTGCCGAAGAGCGTGACGTTCGAGGCGTCGATCATCCGGCCCTCGAGGTCGATCTCGCCCTCGACGAGCAGGGCGCGGGCCTCATCCGCGCCGTCGGGGGCGCGCAGGTCCGGGTCGGCGCCGGCGGACTGCTCGCTCACGAGGGACCCGACCGGGGCCTGCGTGCGGGCCTGCGCCCGGGCTCCAGCGGGGGCCGCAGCGGGGGCCTCAGCGCCGGTAGCCGTTCTGCCGCGGGCAGACGTGCCCGGTCGGGTCCAGCGGCAGCGAGCACAGCGGGCAGGCGGGCCGCCCGGCGGCGACGACGCGGCGGGCCCGGGCGACGAAGGCCCGCGCGGCGCCGGCGGTCATCGTCACCCGCAGCGCGTCGGGCCCCTCGTCGCTGTCGGAGAGGATCGCGTCCTCCTCGACCGGCTCCTCGCCCGCGGCGACGGCCTCGACGACGACGGCCTGGGTCTGCGCGTCCCAGGCCAGCCCCATGGCGGCGACCCGGAACTCCTCGTCGACCGGCGCGGTGAGCGGCTCGAGGTCGTCGACGTCGGCGTCGGGCGGCACGACGGCGCCGGGGCGGGAGGCGACCTCGTCGAGGAGCTCGGCCATGCGGTCGGCGAGCACCTGCACCTGGCTCTTCTCCAGCGCGACGCTCACCACCCGGCCGGCGTCGTCGGAGGCCTGCAGGTAGAAGGTGCGGTCACCGGGCTGGCCGACCGTCCCCGCCACGAAGCGGGACGGACGCTCGAAGAGGTGGACCTGGCGCGGCACGCTGCCAGGTTACGCGGGCGCCACCGTGGGGCGCCGGAGGCGGCCGGGTCGGACCGCGCTGCTCAGACCGTCGTCCCGGCTCCGCCGCCGACGACCGCGTCGGAGTCGGTCCGCCGGCGCCGGCGACCCTTCTTCTTCGGCGGGACGAGCGCGCCGACGTCCCCGCCGGAGTCGTTGACGCGCAGCACGAACGGCCGGGTCTCGGTGTAGCTGACCACCGAGATGGAGGCGGGGTCGACGACGATCCGCTGGAACTGGTCCAGGTGCAGGCCCAGCGCGTCGGCGAGCACGGCCTTGATCACGTCACCGTGCGAGCAGGCCAGCCAAACGGCGTCGGGGCCGAGGCGGGCGTTCCACTCCCGGACGGCGGCGACGGCCCGCGCCTGGGTCTGCGCCAGCCCCTCCCCCTCCGGGCCGGGGAAGACCGCGGCCGAGGGGTGCGCCTGCACCACCTTCCACAGCGGCTCCTTGACCAGCTCCTTGAGCGGGCGGCCGGTCCAGTCGCCGTAGCGGGCCTCGCCGAGGCGGTCGTCGGTCTGCAGCGGCAGGTCGCGGCCGGCGAGGACGGCGGCGGCGGTCGCCTGGCAGCGCTCCAGCGGGCTGGCGACCACCGCGGCGAGCGGCACCGGGGCCAGCCGCTGCCCGACCGCGGCCACCTGCGCCTCACCGGTCTCGTCGAGCTGCACGCCCGGGGTCCAGCCGGCCAGGACGCCGCCGGTGTTGGCCGTCGTCCGGCCGTGCCGCAGCAGGATGACGGTGGTCACGGGCCCGAGCCTAGGTCGTCGTGCCGGACGGACCGCCCGGCACGCGCCCGGTCACCTCCCCGACGACGACGAGCAGGTCGTCGAGGAAGGCGTCGAGGACAGCGCGCTCGCTGGCGTCGCGTCCGGCGAGCACTGCGGCGGTCGCTTCGATCAGCGGTCCGAAGTAGGCCGAGCCCAGTTCCTTGGCCGACTCCTCCACCCGCACCTCGACGCGCCGGCGGTCGTCGAGGCGCGGCACCCGTCGGACGTGTCCCGCTCGTTCGAGCCGGTCCAGCAGTGCCGTGACCGAGGCCGTGGTGATGCGCAGCCGCTCTGCCAGCCACGTGGGGCTCGCCGTGCCACCGGCCCGCTCCTGGTCCAGCAGGCAGATCAGCGCCCGGACGTCGGCAGCCGAGAGCCCCGCGCGCGTGGCGAAGTCGGTGGCCGCCTCGTCGAGCAGCACGGTGAGCGCGCGCAGACGGTGCACAGTCGGGGGGATCTGCCGGTTCATCGCCCAAGACGTTAGCTTGCCAAGTAGCTCGTCTGTCTAGTTACCTGCTGTCGTGGACTTCGGCACCTCCTACGACGTCGCGGCGGCCCGGTGGCCGGCGGGCACCACCTCGCTCTGGATCGAGACCTCCTGGGGGCACACGCACGTGCTCGCTGTGGGGCCGTCCGAGGCGCCCGCCGTGCTGCTGCTGCACGGCGACGGGGCGACCGCTACGGCCTGGGCCGGGATCGCCAGCGTGCTCGCCGACCGCTTCCGGGTCCTGGCCCCGGACCAGCCGGGCACCCCGGGTCGCAGCGGCGTCAGCCGCCGCTTCCGCTCCACGCCGGACATGACGGCATGGCTCGACGAGCTGGTGGACGCGCTCGGCGGCCCGGTGCACCTTGCCGGCCACTCCGCAGGGGCCCACCTGGCGCTCAGCGCCGCACTCGAGCGGCCCCTGCGCCTGACCTCCCTGGCCCTGCTGGACCCGACCGCCTGCTTCGCCGGATTCCGCCCCCGGTACCTGCTGCGGGCGCTGCCGTCGCTGGTGCGCCCGACTCCGGCCCGGGTCCGGCGGTTCCTCGACTGGGAGACCGGTGGCCGTCCGGTGGACCCGGCGTGGCGGGACGTCTACGTCCGGGGCGCAACGGAGTTCGCCCGGACGCCGATCGTCGCGACCCGACGTCCCCGTCCGGCTGCGCTGGCCCGGCTCGACCTGCCCACCCTCGTCGTCGTCGCCGGCCTCAGCCGGGCGCACGACCCGGCACGGGTGGCGAGGAACGCCACGGCGTGGTCGCCCCGCGTCACCGTCGCGCAGATCGCTGCCGCCACGCACCACACGATGCCCCTTCTCGACGCGCCGGAGATCGCCGCGGCGATCCGCGACCACGTCGTGCGGAGCTCTCCTGGATGAGGCGTGCGGTCCTACGGGGTGGTCTCCGGCGGCAGCGGGTCGAGGACGCCGGCCCCGACGAGCGCGAGCAGGGCCAGGCCGAGCACGACGCGGTACACGACGAACGGCGTGAAGCTGCCCCGGTCCAGGTAGCGCAGCAACCAGGCGATGACGACGAACCCGACGGCGAAGCCGACGACGGTCGCCAGGATCGTGGGGCCCCAGGCGATCGGCGCCCCCTCGGTGTCCCCGGTCAGCGCCTCGTAGGTCTGGAAACCGCCGGACCCGAGCACCGCCGGGATCGCGAGCAGGAACGAGTAGCGGGCCGCGGCCGCGCGGGTGAAGCCGAGGAACAGCCCGGCGGTGATCGTGCCGCCGGAACGGGAGACACCGGGCACGAGCGCCATGGCCTGCGCGAAGCCGAAGGTGAGGCCCGACCGCACGGTGAGGTCGGTCAGCTCGCGCTGCTTCTGCCCCACGCGGTCGGCCCAGAACAGGATCAGCGAGAAGAGCACGAGCGAGATGGCGACGATCCGCAGGTCGCGCAGGGTGGTCTCGATGTCGTCCTGGAAGAGCAGGCCGAGGACGACGATCGGGATGCTGCCGATGATGATCAGCCAGCCCATGCGGGCGTCGGGGTCGCTGCGCAGCTCCCTGCGGCCCAGCGACAGCACCCACTGCCGGATGATCCGCCCGATGTCCTTGCGGAAGTAGAGCAGGACGGCCAGCTCGGTGCCGATCTGGATGATCGCCGTGAACGCCGCGCCCGGGTCGTCCCAGCCGAAGGCCTCCCCCACCACGCGCAGGTGCGCGCTGGAGGAGATCGGCAGGAACTCCGTGAGCCCCTGCACCAGCCCCAGGACGACGGCCTCGAACCAGCCCATCGCGCTCAGCCCCCGGCCGTCGGGGTCGGAGGTCGGCGGTTTCCGGGCTCGGACGACACGGGGAGCCACCCTAGGCCGCGCCCCGGCCGGTCCCGGGCTGCCCACCCGGCGCGCCGTCCCCAGCGCGCCCGCGCGCCCCGGGTCCTCGCCCGGCGACGCCGGTAGGTTGGCCCCTCGTGGAACAACGGGCTCTCGGGCGCAGCGGCCTGGTCGTCTCCCGGCTCGCGCTCGGCACCATGACGTGGGGCCGGGACACCGACGAGGACGAGGCCGCCATGCAGCTCACGGCCTTCGTCGACGCCGGCGGCACGCTGGTCGACACCGCCGACGTCTACTGCGACGGCGAGAGCGAGCGCACGCTGGGCCGGCTGCTGTCCGACGTCGTCCCGCGGGCGGACGTGCTCGTCGCGACCAAGGCCGTGGGCCGGACCGGGCGCGGGCCGATGGGCCGCGGCGCCTCCCGGGGGCACCTGCTGGCCGCGCTCGACGCGTCGCTGGACCGGCTGGGCCTGGACCACGTCGACCTGTGGCAGCTGCATGCCTGGGACGAGCACACCCCCCTCGAGGAGACGCTCGCCGCCTGCGACACCGCCGTCACCTCCGGGCGGACCCGCTACGTCGGGGTGAGCAACTTCACCGGCTGGCAGACCGCCCAGGCCGCGACGTGGCAGCGGGCGTGGCCGGGCCGGGTCCCGCTGGTGAGCACCCAGGTCGAGTACTCGCTGCTGCAGCGCGGCGTCGAGCGCGAGGTCGTGCCGGCCGCGGAGGCGCTGGGGCTGGGCGTGCTCGCCTGGTCGCCGCTGGGCCGCGGGCTGCTCACCGGCAAGTACCGGCACAGCACCCCGACGGAGTCCCGTGGCGCCTCGCCGCAGTGGCAGTCGTTCATCGACGGGCTGCGATCGGCCACCTCCGACCGGATCGTCGAGGCCGTGATCACCGCCGCCGAGGGGCTGGGCACCACCCCGCTGGCGGTGGCGCTGGCCTGGGTGCGCGACCGCCCCGGCGTCGTCGCGCCGGTCGTCGGCGCCCGCACCGCCGCCCAGTTGCAGGCGTCGCTGGACGCCGACGGCGTCCGGCTGCCGGCCGCCATCCGCACCGCGCTCGAGGACGTCTCCGCGCCGCACTTCGCCTATCCGGAGCGACGGTGAGCACGCCGGTCCCGGCGGACCGTGTCTTCGCCGCCTTCTGCGCCGCCGGGCTGTGGCCGGGGCTGGGCAAGCGCACCGCCGCCGAACTCCCGGCCGCCGGCATCACCTCCGCCGACGACGTCACCGCCGACCGGCTGCTCAAGCTGCCGCGGGTGGGCAAGCAGCGCGCGGAGCGGCTGTTCTCCAGCTTCCTGTCCGCGGCACCCACCTACGAGGTCGTGGAGCTGCTGGTGGGCGCCGGGCTGGACGCCAAGCTCGCCGCGGGCACCGCCGACGCCCTGGGCCCCGACGCCGCCCGGCGGCTGCGGGACGACCCGTGGGCGCTGCTGGGGCTGACCGGCGTGGGGCTGGCCGACGCCGACCGGCTGGCCATCGCGCTGCTGCCGGGCGCCGACCGCCAGGACACCCGCCGCGGCCGGGCCGTCGTCGCGCTCACCCTGCGGACGGCGACCCGCGACGGGCACACCGTGCTGCCGGTGGACCTCGTCGTGGCGGCGCTGCGGGCCGAGGGCATCGCCGACCCGGCCGCGGCGATCGGCGCGGCCGTCGACTCCGGGGACGTGCTCGACCACGAGCCGCCCGAGCCCGAGTTCGACGAGGACGCCGACCCCGACACCGAGCCGCCCGAGCCCGACCCCGCACTGCGGATGCTGTCGCTGGCCCGCTACGGCATGGCCGAGGAGGCCGTCGCCGAGAACGTCGCCCGGCTGATGGCCACCGCGGAGCGGATCGCCGACCCCGCCGCCGTCCGCTCGGTGGCCAAGGGCCTGGACGAGGCGCAGAAGCAGGCGGTCGCGGCGGTGCTCGGCGCCGGCGTCTCGCTGCTCACCGGCGGTCCCGGCACGGGCAAGAGCCGCACGGTCGCCGCGGTCGTGAAGCTGCTCATGGCCAAGGGCAGCGAGGTGGCGCTGGCCGCGCCGACCGGCCGC
The DNA here is from genome assembly GCF_019799925.1 of Blastococcus sp. CPCC 205250. Lineage (GTDB taxonomy): Bacteria > Actinomycetota > Actinomycetes > Mycobacteriales > Geodermatophilaceae > Trujillonella. Next base: position 167,490 of record NZ_JABGCG010000004.1, read on the forward strand.
GCGGCCAAGCGGCTGGAGGAGCTGACCGACCACCCCGCCGTCACGGTGCACCGGCTGCTCGGCGCGCAGGGCACGACCGGCGGCTTCGCCCGCAGCGAGGAGTGGCCGCTGGACGCCGACGTCGTCGTGGTCGACGAGGCCTCGATGCTCGACGTCGAGCTCACCGCCGCCCTGCTGGAGGCCTGCCCCGACGGCACCCACCTGGTGCTGGTCGGCGACCCGGCGCAGCTGCCCTCGATCGGCCCCGGCCACGTGCTGGGCGACCTCATCGACTCCGGCGTCGTCCCGGTGACCGAGCTGACCACGCTCTACCGGCAGGCCGAGGGCGGGGCGATCGCGCGGCTGGCCAACGCCGTCCGCGGCGGGGAGCTCCCGCGGGTGGACTCCCCCGACCGGGAGGTCGTCGTCGTCCCGGCCACCGGCAGCGCCGAGGCCGCCCGGCGGGTGGTGCAGCTGGTCACCGACTCGATCCCCCGCGCGCTGAAGATCGACCCCGCCACCGTGCAGGTGGTGACGCCGGTGCACCGCGGGCCGGCCGGCACCATCGAGCTGAACAAGGCCCTCAAGGCCGAGCTCAACCCCGGTGACGGCACCGTGTGGGGCTTCGACGTCGGCGACCGGGTGGTCGCCACCGCCAACCACCTGGACCTCGAGCCCATCGGGTTCGCCAACGGCGAGACCGGCGTGGTCACCGGCACCGGCGACGGGTCCCTCGACGTCGCCTTCGCCTCGGGCCCGGTCACGGTGCCCACCAACGCGCTGTCGGACCTGCGGCACGGCTGGGCGATCACGGTGCACCGCGCGCAGGGCTCGGAGTGGCCCGGCGTCGTCGTCGTGCTGCCGCCGGAGGCCGGCGGGATGCTGTCGCGGCCGCTGGTCTACACCGCGCTGACCCGCGCGCAGTCGCACCTGTCGATCGTGCACGCCTCCGGTGCCGCGCTGGCGCGGGCGGTGCGCGAGGTCGACGTCCGGCCGCGGCGCACGCGGCTGGCCCGGCTACTCGCCGAGACGCTGGGCGACTGACGCCCGCAGGAGCCGCTGGGTCGCCGCGTGCAGCTGGCCGGCGCAGGTGAGCGGCCGCGGGAAGGGCACCCGGACGTCGGTGTGCCCGCCGGGCCGCTCGACGCGCAGCCGGTAGCCGAGGCGGTCCAGCCCCAGCGGGCGGACGACGTCCTCCGGGCCGACCGTGCCGGCGGGCAGCAGGCCCGCGATCCCCTGCAGCACCTCGGGGTGGCAGCGGTCGACGTGGGTGAGCATCCGGGTCTCGACCGCCAGCAGCGGGTCGGGCCGGGCGGCGGCGAAGTCGGCCGGGCCCACCTCGGTGCACCGCTCCCCCTCGCGCAGCACGACCTCGGCCAGGTCCAGCCGCAGCAGCGTGGTCGAGGCGCCGACGTCGAGCAGGTCGCCGGCCGGGCGCACCTCGGCGAACTGCAGCGCGGCGGCCCGCAGGTCGCGCTCGGGCACCGGGGTCAGCCAGCCCGACAGCCAGACCTGCCCGCGGACCGGGTCGCGCAGCGGCACCGGCGCCCGGTCGCTGACCATCAGCAGGGCGCTGACGTCGCGGTCGGGACTGGCCTCGACCGTCGCGGCGGCCTCCCCGGACGCGGACACCAGCAGCAGCACCTGCCCGGAGGCGGTGGTGGCGTGCGCCAGCGGCCGCGCCGGCTCCCGCCCGGCGACGCACAGGGCGGCCGCGGCGCGGGCGGCGACCGTCCGGGCCCGCTCGGCGGGGACGGCGGCGGGGGCCAGCGCGGCGGGGCCGGGCGCCGAGGTGGGGCCGTGCGGAGCGGACATGCGGAGCCTCCGGGCGATCGAGTTAGGGAAACCTAACCAAATCGTGCCCGGGAATGGAAGTCGCCGGCCGGCCCACGCGGGGAGGTCGCCGGCCCCGTTCCCACCGGGAGTGCGGCCCAGCAGGTGCCGAACGCTCGGGTCAGACGGGGATGTCGTCCTCGTCGACCGGCACGTCGGACTGCTGCTCGAGGACGTCGGCCTCGTTGGCCTCGTTGGCCACGGCGGTCGGCCGGCCGGCCTCCCCCGGCCGGGCGGCCAGCTGCTGCTCGAGCGCGTCGGCCTCGGGGACGCCGTCACCCACGGGCGCGGCCTCGCCGGCGGTGGCCGGGGCCGGCGGCTCCAGCAGGGCCTCCTGCTCGGCGCGGTCGGCGTCCGTCGCGCCGCTGGCGGTACCGGGCTCGCTCACGTCGTCCTCCTCGCTGGACGGGGGGCCGATGTCCTCGACCGGGTCGCGACCCATCCTGCCGTCGTCGCGGCCGCCCGGCTCGGCGGGTGTCCGGCGGGTGACGGGCCGGGGAACGGAGTGCACAATCGGCCGGGTGGAGGCGGCCGGGGACTACGAGTTCGCGCCGCTGCGGATCCCACCGGGCACGTCCCGGTCCGCGGCGGCGACCATGCTGAGCCTGCAGGCCGACACCGGCGGCTGGGAGCTCGCCCGGCTCCAGCTGCACGCCGACGGCACGCGCAAGGTCATCCTGCGCCGCCGGGCGCGGCTGTCCTACCTGCCCGGTCCGCACATCTGACGAGGCCCGCGCCGGTCCCGACGAGGCCACCGCGGGGTCCGCGCCCGGCCGCCGCCGGGCCGCCGGAGGGCCGCCGTGGGCCCCCCGCTGGCAACGGCCCGGGGTGTCATGCCAGGGTCGCAGCGGGCAGAACGCCCGGACCCCGGCCCGGGAGGACCCCGTGAACCAGCACCTCGACGACCGACTCAAGTTCCTGCGGGCGTTCATCGCCAACCCCCGGCAGGTCGGCGCGATCCTGCCGACCTCCCGCTGGGCCGTGCGCGACATGCTCGACCTGGGCGACGTGCCCAACGCCAAGCTCGTGGTCGAGCTGGGCGCCGGCACCGGTGTGCAGACCGGTGAGCTGCTGGCGCGGCTCGGCCCCGAGGCGGAGCTGATCGCCGTCGAGATCGACGAGAAGCTCGCCGAGCTGCTCGCCGGCCGGTACCGCGACCCGCGGCTGCACGTGGTCTGCGACTCCGCCGAGAACCTCGACGAGCACCTCGAGGGCCGGCAGGCCGACATCGTGGTCTCCGCGCTCCCCTACACGTCGTTCGCGCCGGACCTGCGCCGGCGCATCCTCGACGTGCTGCCGCGGATCGTGGCGCCCGGCGGCGCGGTGCTGGTCATCCAGTACTCGCCGCTGATCCTGGGTGAGCTGCGCCGCCGGTTCGCCGACGTCCGGATCCGCATCTCGCCGTGGAACGTGCCCCCGGCGATGCTGTTCCGCTGCCGGGACGCCCGCTAGCGCATGTCCTTGGGGCGCAGCGTTTCCGGGACGGCGGCGGGCTCGCCGGCCTCCGTGCGCGCCGCGGGCACGCCCTTGAACCGGTAGTTGACGGTGCCCACGCCGGGCTGGACGACGTAGGCGGCGCCGGGCTCGCCCTCGGCCCAGGCCGCGATCATGGCGTCGGCGACCTCCTCGGCGGTCAGCACCGGGAAGCCGGCGGCGGTGAACTCGTGCCGGATGCGGTCGATGATCGCGGTGTCGGCGAAGCCGGGGCAGATGGCCGAGATCGTCGTCCCCTCGCGGGCCAGCCGCGGCGCCATCGAGCGGACGAACGCGATCGCGCCGCCCTTGGCCACGCTGTAGCCGGGGTCGGTGGCCATCGGGGCCAGCCCGGCCAGCGAGGCCGTCACGACGATCGCGCCCCCGCCGGCCCGGCGGATCGCCGGCCGCGCCGCCTGGACGCCGTAGACGACGCCGAACAGGTCGATCTCCACGACCCGCATGAACTCGTCCAGGTCGAGGGCGTCCTCGCTCTTGGCGGCCGAGATGCCGGCGTTGAGGTAGGCGGCGTCCAGGCGGCCGTGCTCGGCCTCGACCTGCGCGACGACGGCCTCGTTGGCGGCGCGGTCGGTCACGTCGAGGGCGACGAAGGGGCAGCCGAGGTCGGCGGCGACCGACCGGTTGCGCTCGCTGTCGAGGTCGGCGAGGACGGCGGTCACCTCGCGCTCGCGCAGCTTGGTGGCGAGGGCGCGGCCGAAGCCACCGGTCCCTCCGGTGATGAGGGCGACGGATCCGGGTGCGGGGGTGCTGTCGGTCACCCGCGCATCACACCACCCGTCAGGCGGTGCGCAGGAACCGGTCCAGCACCCGGATGCCGAACTGCAGCGACTCCACCGGCACGCGCTCGTCGATGCCGTGGAACAGGGCGGCGAAGTCCAGGTCCGGGGGCAGCCGCAGCGGCGAGAAGCCGAAGCAGCGGATGCCCAGGCGCTCGAAGCTCTTGGCGTCGGTGCCGCCGCTCATCGTGAAGGGCACCGGGCGGGCGCCGTCGTCCTCGCTCCTCAGGGCCGCGACCATGGCGTCGACGACGGGGCCGTCGAACGTCGTCTCCACGGCCTGGTCGTGGACGATCCACTCGCGCTGGATCCCCTCGCCGATGAGACCGGCCAGCTGCCGCTCGAACTCGTCGGCCTGGCCGTGCAGGAAGCGGCCGTCGACGGTCGCACTCGCCGTCCCCGGGATGACGTTGGTCTTGTAGCCGGCGTCGAGCATCGTGGGGTTGGCGGTGTTGCGCAGGGCCGCACCGATCATGCGGCTGATCGAGCCCAGCCGGGCGAGGGCCTGCTCGGGCTCGTCGGGGTCGATGTCCACCCCGTAGGCGTCGCTGACCGCGTCGAGGAAGGCGCGCATCGGCGGGGTGAGCACGGTGGGCAGCCGGGTGGAGCCGATCCGGGCGACGGCCTCGCACAGCCGGGTGACGGCGTTGTCGTCGTGCACGAACGAGCCGTGCCCGGGCCGGCCGGAGGCGGTGAGCCGCATCCAGGCCAGACCCTTCTCGGCGGTCTGCACGAGGTACAGGCGCAGGTCGTCGCGCACGGTGATGCTGAAGCCGCCGACCTCGCTGATCGCCTCGGTGCAGTCGGCGAACAGGTCGGGGTGCTCGTCGACGATCCAGCGGGCGCCGAGCGTGCCTCCGGCCTCCTCGTCGGCGAGGTAGGCCAGCACGATGTCGCGTTCCGGCCGGACGCCGGTGCGGGCCCAGTCGCGGACCAGCGCGAGGGTCATCGCGTCCATGTCCTTCATGTCGACCGCGCCGCGGCCCCAGACGTAGCCGTCGCGCTCCTCGCCGGAGAACGGGTGCACGCTCCACTCCGCCGGGTCGGCGGGGACGACGTCGAGGTGGCCGTGCACCAGCAGCGGCGGGCGGCTCGGGTCGGTGCCGGGGATGCGGGCCACCACGCTGGCCCGGCCGCGCTCGGACTCGAAGACCTGCGACCCGATGCCGACCTCGTCGAGCTTGCCGGCGACCCACTCGGCCGCGGCTCGCTCCCCCTTGCCCGTGGCGGTGTCCCCCGTGTTGGTGGTGTCGATCCGGATCAGGTCGCTGAGCAGCTCGGCGACCTCGCCCTGGGCCCGGGTCAGCGGCGCGTCATCCATCGGGCGAGCCTATGCGCGCCGTCGCCCTCAGGTGCTGACCCAGGTGAACAGTGCGTTCCCGGCGAAGATCCCGGCGACCGACGCCGCCAGGTAGGAGACCCACCACCGCCACGTGCTCCGCCGCGGCGGCGTCGTCGGGTCGCTCATCGGGGGACCTCCTCGCGCAGGGTGGCGGCCTTGGCCAGCCGGTACTCGTCGTCGGTGAGGGCGCCGGAGGCGTGCAGCGCGGCGAGGCGTTCCAGCCGCCCGGCGACCGACATGGCCGAGGCGCGCTGGTCGTCGTCCCGGGGGTCGTCCCCGCCGGGCAGGTCGCGGGTGTCCGCCGGCTCGTCGGCGGCCGGGGCCGGCCGGGGCGTGCGCTGCCGCGGCGTTCCGGCGTCCGGCGTCTCCAGGTGCGGGTGGTGGACGACGACCGGGGGCGGTCCCTGCTGCCCGCGCCGCTTGCGGCGGTCGTCCCGGTACATCCACAGCGCGATCACGAGGGGAAGGGCGCCCATCACGACGAAGATGACGCCGCAGAAGACGTAGCCGACGCTCACCCCGCCGAAGCCCTCGGGCGGGTCGATGAGGCCGTCCTCGAAGAAGTTCCACCCGAGGGTGAGGAACAGCGCCGGCCAGCCGAGCCAGGCCGGCTGCGGCGCCTGCAGCACGTGCGCGCCCCGGATCGTCGCGCCGATGGAGTACAGGGCCAGGCCCACCACGAGCAGCATGCCCATCCCGGTCCCGTCGGGACACGACTGTGCGGTGACGTAGGGGCCGCCGTCGGCGCAGGAGCCGCCCACGGCCCCGACCGACCGCATGATGCGGGACAGGATGGTGATGGCGGCGACGCCGGCCGCCACCCCCGTCCCGAGCAGCACTCCGGCCCGGACGCGGGCACCGAGCGACCGCGGTTCCGACGACGTCACCCAGCACCTCCGACCGCGGCAGACCGCTGCGGAGGCTAGGGCCGACACCCCGTGCAGCGGAAGCCTCGGGGGTGCGTCGACGGCGTTCCGGCGTCTTGTAGTCTGGTCCCGCACTCGTCCGGGTGGCGGAATGGCAGACGCGCTAGCTTGAGGTGCTAGTGCCCTTTATCGGGCGTGGGGGTTCAAGTCCCCCCTCGGACACCGCAGAGCGCCCCCACGGTCACTGACCGTGGGGGCTCTGTCGTTCACGATCGGCTGCCAGCGCGCCACAGCGCTGCACACCTCTTGACAGGCCGGCTCGGCATCGTGCCGAGCACCGCCTGCTAGTTCCGGTTGAGGCCGTACTGCCGGGTGAGGAGCGCCCGCTTGTAATGAGCCTCTGCGGCGTCGACCTCAGCGGTGGTCGCAGTCGGGCCGAACACACGCAAGATGCTGAAGACGAAATGCCGACGGTGAGCCACGTCCACCTCCGCGAGTTCGCGAAGCGCGACGTTGCCGCCGTGGCCGTCGCGGGCGTACGCGCTCCACCGACCCAGAAGACGCTCCGTGCCATCCGCCTTCCCGACGTACAGCTGGCCGCTGCTGGTGTCTGCGACGAGGTAGACGCCCTGGACGGCGGCGAGCGCTGTCTTCCACTCCGCGTATCGCGAGTCCTCAGCAATCGCCACGAGCTCGTCATGCGTGATGAGGACGTTGTCGAAGCCCGGGAACGGCACGCGGGCAGGGTCGGCGATCTCGACCACCGGCATCTGATCGGCCTTCCCCCCTGCCTTGGCCCAGTTGATCGTGTCGTTCGACCACTCGATGACGAGCCGATTCCGCAGCGACACGAGAACGTCGGACTGGTGGAGATCGAAGTACCGCAGGAGGTCGGTCCGCCCAGCGAGGACTTCGCCCCTGTTCTCGTACGCCGCGAGGAACCGGGACCGCCGCTTGCCGTCCGCCACGAAGTTGAGCCACAAGGCAGGCGGATCCCTGGGGATCTTGCTCTGCCGGAGTGCCTGGGCTCGGGAGTAGGTGAGGACGTTCTCCGCCGTGGCGTCTTGCGGGCCGGAGAGGCCGTCGGCGCTGTAGGTGTGCCGGACGAGGAGCACGTCGTCCGTCGCGACGCCCGCCACGCCCAGCAGGTCCGCGAGGCTCAGGTCACCGCGCAACGAAGAAGCGGCGGTTGGCTGCATGATCGAAACCTACGGGCCGCGCCAGCATGGGAGAGGCCCGGCATGGCTACACACCCCTGCACGACCAAGGACGCGTCTCCTGAGGCGTCCGGCACACCGCGCGGTGGTCCTCACCGGGACCGCAGGCGTGTGCAGAAGTACTGCGTCGCCCCTCGGACACCGCACCGCCCCGGGATCTCTGCAGGTCAGAGACCCGGGGCGGCGTCGTCTCGACGTCATCGAGGCTCGGCGACACCGGTCCGGAACCTCGCGGGCTCGATCGGCCGCCCCGCAGCAGGGCGGCGTTGGCGCTCGGCGGCCTGACGGCCCATGCCCGGGGTGGACGTGCCGGCAGACGGTCGGCGTGATGGGCGTGTCGCCACCGACCACCTCGCCGCCGACGCTGCCCGTCTCGACCTGTCGATCCGGTTCTCCGCCGGACCAGATCGGTTTCGAAAGTCCCTGGCAGCCGCCGCGCCGCGTCCCTAGCGTCCGCCGCGCGGCCGCCGGTCCACTCGCCTCGAAACCCAGGAGACACCGTGATCCCCTCCCCCCGCACCGACGTGGTCCCCTCCATCCCCCCGGCGGCCCGCGGCCGCGGTCTCCGCAAGGTGTTCGGCGAGGGCGACACCCGCGTCGTCGCCCTCGACGGCATCGACGTCGACTTCACCCGGGGCCGCTTCACCGCGATCATGGGCCCGTCCGGATCGGGCAAGTCCACGCTGATGCACTGCATGGCAGGCCTGGACTCGGTCACCGGAGGACAGACCTACATCGGTGACACCGAGCTCAGCAGCCTCGACGACAAGCAGTTGACCGCGCTACGGCGCGACAAGATCGGCTTCGTCTTCCAGGCGTTCAACCTGCTCCCGACGCTGACCGCGCTGGAGAACATCACGCTGCCGATGGACATCGCCGGCCGCCGGCCCGACCAGGAGTGGCTGGACCTGGTGATCGACACGACGGGACTGCGCCCGCGGCTGGCCCACCGGCCCAGCGAGCTGTCCGGGGGGCAGCAGCAGCGCGTCGCCTGCGCCCGCGCACTCGCCAGCCGTCCGGAGATCGTGTTCGCCGACGAGCCCACGGGCAACCTGGACTCGCGCAGCGGCGCGGACATCCTGGACTTCCTCCGCCGCTCGGTGCGCGAGATGGCTCAGACGATCGTCATGGTCACCCACGACCCGTCCGCCGCCGGCTACGCCGACCACGTCCTCTTCCTCGCCGACGGGCGGATCGTCGACGACATGCTCGACCCGACCGCCGACCGGGTGCTGGAGCGGATGAAGGCCTTCGACCGCGACACCGCCCCGGCGGGCCCCGTCGCGGACGAGACAGCGCGGGCGCGCTGACATGTGGCGCACGACGTACCGGAACCTCATGGCGCACAAGCTGCGCCTGGCGATGTCCGGGCTGGCCATCGTCCTGGGTGTCGCCTTCGTCGCCGGGACGCTGATCTTCACCGACACGCTGAGCAAGACGTTCAACGACCTGTTCCGCAGCACCTCGGCCGACGTCAACGTCGAGCGCGCCGCCGCCTTCGACCAGGGTCTGACCGGGACCGGCGCCGGCGGCACGGCCTCCTACGTCCCGGCCGGGCTGGTCGACGAGATCGCCGCCGTCGACGGCGTCGCGGCCGTCGAGGGCTACGTGCAGGCCGAGGGCGTCTACATCCTGGAGCGGGACGGCGACGTCCTGGACACCGGCGGAGCACCAGGACTGGGCGTCAGCTGGGTCACCGAGCAGTCCGTCTCCCCCAGCACCCTGGTCGACGGCCGGGAGGCGACCGCGCCCGGCGAGGTCATGATCGACACCAACGCCGCCGAGGAGACCGGCTACCGGGTGGGCGACACCATCGCCCTGCTCACCCCCGGGCCCCGGATCGAGGCCGAACTCGTCGGCACGTTCCGCTTCGGCGACGAGGGCGGCCTGGCCGGGGCCACGCTGACCGCCTTCGACGCGACCACGGCCCAGGAGCTGCTCACCGAGCCGGGACAGTTCACCGGGATCAGCGTCGCCGCCGCCGACGGCGTGGACGACGACGAGCTCGCCGAGCGGGTCGCCGCGGCGGTCGGCGCGGACTACGACGTCAAGACCGCGACCGAGCAGGCCGACAGCCTCGCCACCGACTTCGCCGAGGGCTTGGCGTTCTTCAACGTCTTCCTGCTCGTCTTCGCCGGCGTCGCCCTGTTCGTCGGCACCTTCATCATCCTCAACACCTTCTCCATGCTGGTCGCGCAGCGCACGAAGGAACTCGCACTGCTGCGGGCGCTGGGCGCCAGCCGTGGACAGGTGACCCGCTCGGTGCTCGGCGAGGCACTGGTGCTGGGCATCCTCGGCTCCACCGTCGGGCTCGGCGCCGGCTACGGCATCGCCGCCGGGTTGCGCGCGCTGTTCGGCTCCTTCGGGCTGACCCTCGACGGGGACCTGGTGTTCGCCGCCGACACCGTCGTCTGGTCCTACGTCATCGGTGTCGTCGTCACGGTGCTCGCCGCCTACCTCCCGGCTCGGCGTGCGGCGAGGACGCCGCCCGTCGCCGCCATGCGCGACGACGTCGTCGCCGAGGAGCGCGGCCTGCGGCGGCGCACCGTCGCCGGCGCGGTGCTGGCCGGTGCCGGCGTCCTGGCACTGGTCGCCGGGATGCTCACCGACGACGGCAGCAGTGCAGCCTCGCTGGTCGGCGTGGGCGCGCTCGCGCTGATCCTGGGCGCCACGGCGCTGAGCCCGGTGCTGGCCCGGCCGTTCCTGCGCGTCGTCGGCGCGGTCCTCCCGCGGTTCTTCGGGACGACGGGCCGCCTGGCCCAGGAGAACGCCGTCCGCAACCCGCGCCGCACCGCCGCCACCGCGTCGGCCCTCATGATCGGCCTCGCGCTGGTGAGCGCCTTCAGCGTCATCGGCGCGTCGACGAACAAGAGCATCGACCAGCTGATCGCGGGCTCCGTCCGCGCCGACTTCGTCGTCTCCAGCTCCGTCGGTCAGCCGTTCAGCCCGGACGTCGAGCAGGAGCTCGCCGGGATCGACGGTGTCGACGCGGTGACGCCGCTGCGCTGGGGCCAGGTCCAGCTCGACGGCGGGACGGCCCTGCTCAACGCCGTCGACCCCGAGGGTCTCGACCGCAGCATCGAGCTCACGTTCTCCAGCGGCTCGTCGGACGGCCTCGCCGACAACGGCCTCCTCGTCGACGAGCAGACCGCCGGGGACCGCGGCTGGGCCGTCGGCGACACCGTGCGGGCGCTGTCCGTCGACGGCCGGGAGCAGGAGCTCGTCGTCGGCGGCGTCTTCGAGACCAACCAGGTCGTGGGCTCCACGGTCGTCTCGCTCGACACGCTCGCCCGCGCCGGCGGCGTGGCGCTGGACCGGTTCCTCTTCGTCGACCTGGCCGCCGGCGTGGCCCCGGGCGACGTCCGGCCCGCGATGGAGGAGGCGCTGGCCGCCTATCCCATCGTCGACCTCAAGGACCGGGCCGAGTTCTCCGACGAGCAGAAGGGCCAGGTCGACCAGCTGCTGCTGCTCATCAACGCCATGCTCGTGCTGTCGGTGATCATCGCCGCGCTGGGCATCGTCAACACCCTGGCCATGTCGGTCATCGAGCGCACCCGGGAGATCGGCCTGCTGCGCGCCGTCGGGCTCGGCCGCGCGCAGCTGCGCCGGATGGTGCGCCTGGAGGCGGTGGTCATCTCCGTGTACGGCGCGGTGCTGGGGATCGTCCTCGGCACCGTGTTCGGGGTCGCGCTCAGCCGGGCGCTGTCGGACCAGGGCATCAGCGAGCTCGCCGTCCCGGTGCCGCGCATGGGGGTCTTCCTCCTCGTCGCCGCGGTCATCGGGGTACTGGCCGCCGTCGGTCCCGCGCGGCGGGCTGCTCGGCTGAAGGTCCTCGACGCGATCGCGAGCACCTGACCGACGGTGTGGGGCCCGGGAGCGGAGCGGCTGCTCCGCTCCCCGGCACCACACCGATCCCTGGTCGCCCCAGCGCGGCGGCCGGGCGCACTCCTCAGCGCTCCCGGTGACAACGCGTGACGGGTCTGTCGAGCGACTCGGCATCGGGCTGAGCCGGCGGCGCGAGCGGTCGGAGGACGCCGGTGCCGGAGCGGTGGTCGGCTACACCCCGACGTCGTCGCCGAAGTGCCGGCGGTGGTCTCCGGGAGTGGTGTCCAACCGACGACGGAACGCGCGGTTCATGGTCTCCGGCGCCTGGAAGCCGCAGACGCGCGCGATGTGGTCGACGGCGTGGCCGGTGGTCTCGAGCAGCCGGCAGGCCGCCTCGAGGCGCAACCGCTCCACGTGCTCGCTCGGCGGTACGTGGACCTCCGCCGTGAACACCCGGCTGAACTGCCGCTCGGACAGGTGCACGCGACGGGCCAGGGCGGGGACGGACAGGTCTGCGGTGAGGTGGTCGGGCAGCCAGGCCAGCAGCTCCCGCAACGGTTCCCTGTCGGCTGCCTGTGCGGCGAGCAACGTGGAGAACTGCGCCTGCCCCCCGGACCGCCGGAGGTAGACCACGAGGTGACGGGCGACGGCCGCTGCGGCCCGCGCGCCGTGGTCGTCGGCGATGAGGGCCAGCGCCAGGTCGATGCCCGCCGTCACCCCGGCGGAGGTCCAGACGTCGCCGTCGCGCACGTAGATCGCGTCGCCGTCGACCGACACCTCGGGGTGTGCGGTCGCCAGCAGCCGGCACTCCGCCCAGTGGGTGGTGGCCCGTCGCCCGTCCAGCAGTCCGGCGGCCGCGAGGACGAAGGCCCCGGAGCAGACCGAGGTGACCCGTCGGGCGCTGCCCGCCAACCGCCGGACGTGGGCCAGCAGGTCGTCGTCCGCGCAGGCCTGCACCATGTCCCGCCCGCCGGCGACGACGAGCGTGTCCACGGGCTCGACGACCTGAGCGAGCGCGGTGGTGCTGAACGACAGCCCCGAGCTGGCCGTCACGGGACCGCCCGCGGTGCTCACCACGTGCGTGCGGTACTCCACCGACGGCAGCAGGTGGCTGGCGCTGGAGAAGACCTCGAGCGGGCCGGTCACGTCCAGGATCTGTGCCGACGGGAACGTGACGACCGCGACGTCGAGGGCAGCCACCCTCGCACTGTACGGCTCGGCATGTCCGCGATCGTCAAGTGCACGTCCTGGCGCCGTCCAGGGCCCGGGCGGCATCGTCGTCTCGTGTCCGGATCGCAGGCCCCCTCGGGGAGGGCGTTCGCCCACCGTCCCCACCGGCCGGGCGCTCCTCCCGCTGACGCCTCCACTCCTCGCTCCCCCGCGACGGCGGGGGCCCGTGGCCGAGCGGTCCCCGCCCACGGCGAGCCGCCGGGAGGTCCCATGCCGTCTCCTGCGCCGGGCAGCTCGTCCGGCTCTCCGCACGGTCCGCTGCGCGCGCCGCTGATCTGGGGCGTCGCTCTCGGAGTCCTGCAGGCGGCCTCGCCGCTGGCGTTCCCCTGGCTGGAGACGGCGACCGTCCACGCCCTGGGCCTGGCCGTCATCGCCGCGGTCTATGTGGGTTTCGCCGTCGCGGACGGGCGGCGGCACGTGCTGGTCGTCGAGACGGTCGTCGCGTCGGTGTTCGTGGTCGCCGCCGCTGCCGCTGCCGCTGCCGCCGAACCCGGCTCGGGCTGGCTGATCGTCGCCGGCCTGGCCGGGCACGGCGGCAAGGACCTGTGGCAGCACCGCACGGGCTTCGTGGCCGGCACCCGCTGGTGGCCGCCGTTCTGCGCGACCGTCGACTGGGTCGCCGCCGCCCTGATCGCGGTCGTCCTGACCGCGCACCTGCTCCCGACCTGACCGCGGACGCGGCCGACCTCGCGCACCTGCCGGTGCGACCCGCGCGGGCACCGTCGAGCGCCGATCCCGGACCGACCCACCCTGACCAGGAGTCCCCCATGCCCGCTCCCGCTCCGACCGCCGAGGCCCCCGGGCCGACCGCCGGGCGCCCCGCGCACACCGGTCCCATCCGGCGGATCATCGCCGGGTCCCTGCTCGCCGGGGCACTGCTCGCGGCCGCGCTCACCCTGGCCGTGTTCTCCGGTGCGCCCGAGCACGTCATCACCGGGTCGGCCCTGATCGGGTTCGCCTCCGGCTGGGCGCTGCTCGCGGCGCTGTCAGCGTGGCTGACCAGCCAGCCGCAGCGGTGGGCACTGGTGCCGGCCGCCGCCCTCGCCACGACCGGCCTCGGGCTCGTGGTCCTCGCCCCGGGCGACCCCGGGCTGACCGCCGCCGGATGGGTGTGGCCCCCGGTGCTGATGACGCTGGCCGTGTGGATGGGCGCCCGGATACGCCGCGCCCTGGCCGCCGGCAGCGGCCGCTGGCTCCTCTACCCGGTTGTGGTGGTCATGGCCGCTGCGGCGGTGGGCGGCGCTGTGCAGACCGCTGCGCTGGCCTCCGACGATCCCGGCGGGTCGATGCCGGGGCAGACCCACGACGTCGGCGGCCACCGGTTACACCTGGACTGCACCGGCTCCGGCGGCCCGACCGTGGTGCTGTTCAACGGGCTGGGGCTGACGTCGGCCAACTGGGCGCGCGTCGCCCCGGCCGTCGCGCGCAGCGGCCGGGTCTGCGCCTACGACCGCGCGGGCCAGGGGTGGAGCGAGGACGCACCGCAGCCGCAGGACGGCCACCGGGCCGCAGCCGACCTGCACACCCTGCTCGAGAGCGCCGGTGAGCGAGGCCCCTACGTGCTCGTCGGGCACTCGATCGGTGGGGACCACGCGATGACCTACGCCGCCCGCTACCCCGAGCAGGTCGCCGGCATGGTCCTGCTGGACGCCACCGATCCCCACCGGGTCGGCGGCGGTCCCCCCGGTGCCATGGCTGTCCTGCCCAGCCTCGCGCGCCTCGGTGTCGGCCAGTTGCTCCCCACCTCGTACTGGTCCGCCCTGCCCGAACCGGCCGCCGGGCAGGTACGGGAGTTCAACGCCGGCCCTCGCGGCTGGCGCAACGTCCGCGACGAGATCGCCACCCTGCGCGTGCTGCTCACGCAGGCCCGCGCGCTGACCACCCTGGGCGACAGGCCGCTGGTGGTGCTCACCGCCGCCGGCAACGAGGACGATCCTGCCCGACTCGCCGGGCAGGAACGGATGGCCGCGCTGTCGACCAACAGCGTCCACCGGCACGCCAGTGCTGGGCACGGAGCTCTGCTGGACGAGGAGCGCGGCGCCGCCAGCTCGGTACAGGCGGTGGTCGACGTCGTGCGTGCCGTGCGCGCCGGCACGCCCCTGCGGTAGACCCGGCGGTCCTCCGGGCGTGGGCCTGCACCCCGGCGGCGCAGCGCCGCTTCGCGGCCGACGTCGCGCACGAGCGGCAGCTGGCCGACACGGCCAGGGGCCGGTTGCAGGCCGCGTTGGAACCGGTGACCGTGGCTGCCGGTCGACCGACCCGCGCCGGTGCGCCGCCCGACCCTCCTGCGCCTCCCGCGCGGCTAGGCTCCCGGACGGGGAACCCGCAGTGGACCAGGAGGAACGGATGACCGGTCGTCAGGTCGGCCCTGACAGCTACCTGGTCAGCGCAGCGGAGGCCGACGAGCTCGTCGCCCTGGCGGGCACGGTCACGGCCGACCCCGCCACCGACCCGGCGGGCTTCACCGCGCAGGCCGCCCGGGCCGCGCGGAGGCTGCCCGAGCCGCTGTGGGAGGCCGTGCACTGCTTCGACCTCATGGGCAGCGCCAGTGGCATCCTCGTCCTGCGCGGGCTGCCGGTCCGGGACGTGCCCCCCACCCCCGGCGACAACTCCCAGCACGTCGGCGCGACCACCGAGGCCGCCCGCATCCAGGCCGTCGTGAACAGCTGCCTGGGTCAGATGGTCGGCTACGAGGCCGAGGCCGGAGGGCGGCTCTTCCAGGACATGGTGCCCTCCCCCGCCATGGCCGACACCCAGACCTCGCAGAGCTCCCGGGTGGTCCTCGAGGCCCACACCGAGCAGAGCTTCAGCGCGCTGGGACCCGACGTCGTCTCCCTCATGTGCCTGCGCGGCGACCCGGCGGCCGCGACGTACGTCTTCCCCGCCACCGACCTGCTGGCGCACCTCACCCCCGCCGAGGAGGAGCTGCTCCGCCGGCCCCTGTGGACCTTCCAGGTGGACCAGAGCTTCCGCCTCCGGGGCGACCGGTTCGTCGACGGCGACGTCCGGGGGCCGTTCCCCGTCCTGGCCGGTCCCGCCGAGGACCCGACGTTCCTGTTCGACCAGGACCTGCAGCGCGGCACCACCCCGGAGGCGCAGGACCTCCTCGGGAAGGTCATCGACCTGTACTGCCGGCACCGGCGGGAGCACGTCCTCGCCCCGGGTGACCTGCTGCTGCTGGACAACCACCGCGCCATCCACGGCCGGTCGGCGTTCCGGCCGCACTACGACGGCGCCCAGCGCTTCGTCCTGCGCACGTTCGTCGTCCGGGACCTTTTCCGGTCCCACCACGCCCGTCCGGTCGGCGGGCTGATCATCCCCGCCCGCTTCAGCTGACCCGCGGAGCAGGCCGGCCCCGCTGATCCGGCGGGCACGCGCGCGGCGGCGAGGACCGCCGGGCGGCCACGCCCGGCGGAGGCGCGTGGCAGGGTGCACGTCGTGACGTCGCCCGCCCCGTCCCGGTGGACGATCCGCTCGCTGTACCAGCCGATCGTCGACCTCCGGGACGGCACGCTCGTCGCCGTCGAGGCGCTGTCCCGCGGCGAACCGGGACCACGGGAGTCGGCGGAGTCGCTCTTCGCCGACGCACGGGCGATCGGGACGCTGGTCGAGCTCGACGAGTTCTGCCTCCGCACCGCCCTGCAGGGTGCCGGGCGCAGTCCCGGTCCCGTCACCCTCTTCGCCAACATCGAGGCCGTCACGCTGTCGACGCTGGGTCCGCGGCGACTGGCGGAGCTGGCCGACCTGACGGCGGACCACGTGGCCGTCGTCCTGGAGGTCACCGAGCGGGCCCTGCTCGAGCGTGCGGCCGAGCTCGTCCGGGGCGTCCAGGCCGTCCGCGACCTGGGATGGGGCGTGGCGCTGGACGACGCCGGCGCGGAGCCCAAGGGCCTCGCCCTCATGCCGTTCCTGCGCCCCGACGTGATCAAGCTCGACCTCGCCCTGGTCCGTGGGCACACCACGCTGCAGGCCGCCGCGGTGGTGAACGCCGTCCGCGCGGAGGCCGAGCGCTCCGGCGCGGTCCTCCTCGCCGAGGGGATCGAGAGCGAGCAGCACCTCGAACGCGCGCTGGCCATGGGCGCCCGCCTGGGTCAGGGCTGGATGTTCGGCCGTCCCGGCGCCCTGGCGACCGCCGGCATGTCCCCCTTCCCCGTGCCGCCCGCCCCCACCGCCCGTGGCCGGCGGTCGGCAGCCGCCCCGCGCACGCCGTACGACCTGCTCACCGCCCGGTCGGCCGCGCAACGCGCCACCGTGCCGCTGGTGGCCTCCATGACCCGCCAGCTGGAGCGGCAGGCGCTCCTCCTCGACGAGCAGACGGTCGTGCTGGCGAACTTCCAGAACGCCGACGCGATGACACCGGCGACCCGGCGACGGTACGAGTCCCTGGCGAGCCTCTCCGCGTTCACCGCGGTCACCGGCGCCGGCATGCCCGACGAGCCCGCCCCCGGCGTGCACGGCACGTCCCTCGAACCGGACGACCCGCTCACCGAGCAGTGGGTGATCACCGTCGTCAGCCCGCACTTCGCCGCCGCGCTCGTCGCCCGGGACGTCGCCGAAGGGGACGGCGACGGCCGCGGTCGTGCAGCCGGTCCGGGCGGCCACCCGGTGCGGCGCCTGGACTACGTGCTGACCTACGACCGGCAGCGCGTCCTCGACGTGGCGGGACTGGTCCTGGAGAAGGTCCGGGCCATGTCCGGCGCCACGTCCGAGGCCACGGCCGAGCCGTTGCCCGCCGCCTCCGGCGCGCCGGCCGCCGACGCCGTGCGGGTGCCCCCGGCGGTCCTCCCCGACCTCCTGCTGCGCGCGATCGCGACGGCGAGCAACGGCATCGTCATCGCGGACGCGTCCTCGTCGGACCTCCCGCTGGTGTACGTCAACGCGGCGTTCCTCCGCCTGACGGGCTACTCCCTGGCCGAGGTGCTCGGCCGCAACTGCCGGTTCCTGCAGGGGCCCGACACCGACCCGAGCCAGGTGCAGCCGATCCGCCGGAGGCTGCTGGCCGGGCGCGACGTGCACACCGTCCTGCTCAACTACCGGCGCGACGGGACGGCCTTCTGGAACGAGCTCCAGATCAGCGCGGTCACCGACGCCGCCGGCCACATCACGCACTACATCGGCAACCAGCTCGACGTCACCAGCCGGGTCGAGCGCGAGAAGCGGACGACGTACCTCGCCCACCACGACGAGCTCACCGCGCTGCCCAACCGGGCCCACATCCTGGACCACCTCCACCTGGAACTGCGGCGTGCGCGGCGGAGCGGCATGAGCGTGGCCGTTCTGATGCTGGACCTCGACCGGTTCAAGGAGATCAACGACCGGTACGGACATGCCGCCGGCGACTCGGCGCTGAACTGGGCGGCGCGCCGGCTCCGTTCCGCGGTCCGCGCCGGTGACCTGCTCGGTCGTCTCGGCGGTGACGAGTTCCTGCTCGTGCTCGCCGGCCTACCGCCGATGGCAGGCCCGTCGGACGACCCCGGACAGGAGCAGGCAGCCGACGAGACGCTCCGTCGGGTCCAGGAGCACCTCCACGCCGCTCTCGACCTCCCCCTCGCGCTGACGGAGGGCACCGTCCGCCTCAGCGCCAGCTCCGGGACGGCGCTGTTCCCCCGGGACGCCACCGAGGTGGCGGAGCTGATCGCGCGCGCCGACGCCGCGATGTACCGCCACAAGGCCGGCGGCTGAGGACCGCGCCGCCGCCCGCCGGCGGGTGCCGGGCCACCGGTCGGAGGGGCGGCCGGGCAGACCGCGCGTCGCCCGGCCGACGCCGGGGAGCCCCCGCCGACCACGTCGTGTGACGCCCCGGGAGGGCGGGCACAGTGGGCGGCGTGCGCGTGCTGCTGGTGATCACCGATGTGGACTGGTACGAGTCGGCCGGGTACGCGGCCGCCTGGGTGCGCGCGCTGGAGGAGCAGGGCGCCGAGGTCGAGCGACTGGCCCGGATCCCGGCCGACTGGCCGGTCACCGGCCCGCCCCCGGGCCGCTACGACCTGGCGATCGCGCACGTGCTGGTCGAGGAGGTGGTCGCCTACGCGCCGACCTTCGCCCTGGCGGCGCTGCTCGAGGCGTCCGGCGTCCCCCTGCTCAACCCCGTCGGCGCGCTGGTCGCCTCCGCCGACAAGCTGGTGACCCATGCCGTGTGGGCGGCCGCCGGCGTGCCCCAGCCCGCGGCCTGGGACCTGGCCCGGCTGCGGGAGTGGCCGATGCCCGGACGGCGGATGGTGCTCAAGCCCGCGCTGGGTGACGGCGCCCGCTACATCGAGCTGGTCGGGGACCTCGGCGCCGCCCACGAGGTCGAGGCCGCCTGGCGGGCCGACGAGGCGCGCGGCGGCCACCGGCGCGGCGTGGCGCTGCTGCAGGAGTGGATCGCCGAGCCGGCGTGCGCGCGGGTCTTCGCCACGCCGACCACGTGCTCGCTGGTCTACGAGAAGTCCCGGGCCGAGGGCGCGCTGGTCACCCACGGGACGGTCTACCCGCGGGTGTACGAGGCGCCGCCGGAGCTGGCCCGGCTGGCCCAGCGGATGGTCGCCGCCCTCGGCGGGGGGCTGATGGGCGTCGACGTGCTCGTCGCACCCGACGGCCGGCTGGTCGCACTCGAGGCCAACGCCCCCTTCGGCTTCGACGTCACCGATCCGCAGCAGGCGCGGTGGGTCGCTCGCGCTGCCCTGGCCGCGGCCGAGCACGCCGCGGCGGAGCACGCCGCGGCGGAGCGCACGACGGCGGTCGCGTGAGCACGGACCTGACGACCGGGACCTCCACGACCGGGAGGGCGACGGCCGACACCACGGCCGCCGGCACCACGGCGGCCGGCACCACGGCGGCCGCCACCGCGGCGGAGCACGTCCCGGCGGCCGGCGTCGACGAGGCGCTGCTGCCCGACGGCAGCGCCCGCGCGCACGCGGCGGCCGCACTCGCCGCGGTCCGCGCCCGGGGCCCGCGTGCGCTGGCCGCGGACGTCGCCCGCGCGGCCGCCGAGCTGGGCCTGGTGCACGGCGCCGTCGCGGCCGGGAAGGTGGACCCCTTCGTCGTCGACCCCGTGCCGCGGGTCCTGCAGCGCAGCGAGTGGCAGCAGCTGGCGGCGGGCCTGGAGCAGCGGCTGCGCGCACTGGAGGCCTTCGTCGCCGACGCCCACGGTCCGCGGGAGGCGGTCCGCGCGGGCGTCGTGCCGGCCGCGGTGATCGAGACCAACCGCTACCTCTCCCCCGGCCTGGCCCCGCCGCGGCGCTGGATCGGCATGGCCGGACCCGACGTCGTCCGCGGCGCCGACGGCCGGCTCGTCGTCCTGGAGGACAACCTGCGGACGCCGACGCTGCTGGCCTACGCCCTGGCCGCGCGGGACATCGTGGCCCCGCGGCTGGACGTCCGGCCGGGGCCGGCGCCCGTGCGGGAGGCCGCCCGCACGGCGATGCGGCGGATGCTCGCCGCGGCCACCGACCTCCCCGACCCGGTCGTGGCCGTGCTCGGGGACGGACCGCGCGGCGGCATCCCCTGGGAGATCGACCAGCTCGGGGAGATGGCCGGCGCGCCGGTCGTGCTGCCCTCGGACCTCGTCACCCGCGGCGACGCCCTCGCGCTGCCGGACGGGCGCCGGGTGGACCTGCTGTGGCGGCGCACCAGCGAGGAGCGGCTGACCGACGACCACGGCCGGCTCAACGAGCTCGGCGAGCTGCTCGACCGCCCGCTGCGGGCCGGCACGGTCACCGTCGTCAACGCCTTCGGCACCGGCGTGGCCGACGACAAGCGCACCTACCCCTACGTCGAGGACCTGGTCCGGTTCTTCCTCGGGGAGGAGCCGCAGGTGCGCTCCGTGCCCGCCTACGACCTCGGGGACCCGGCGCAGTGCCGGGCGGCGCTGGCGCGGCTGCCCGAGCTGGTCCTCAAGCCGCGCTCGGGCTCCGGCGGCCGCGGGGTGCTCATCGGCCCCCGGGCGGACGCCGCGCGGCTGGAGCGCGCCCGCGCCGCCGTCCTGGCCGCGCCCGGCGAGTGGATCGCCCAGGAACCGGTGGCGCTGTCGACCCACCCCACGGTCGTCGACGGCGCCCTCGTGCCCCGGCACGTGGACTACCGGCCGTACGTGTTCTGCGCCGACGACGAGGTCGTCGTGCTGCCGGGCGGGATCACCCGGGTGGCCCTGACGGAGGGCGACCTGATCGTCAACGCCTCGCAGGGCGGCGGCGGCAAGGACACGTGGGTGGTCGGCTGAGGCGGTGGCCGCGCGCCGGCCCGCCGCCCCGGAGGTGCGCAGGCCGCGCGCGACGACGGCCCCACCGGAGTACCGGTGGGGCCGTCGCAGGGAGCGGGACGGGTCAGTGCATGAGCACCGGTGCCGGGACCGCGCCGTCCTCGCTGTCGAGCAGGTGCGAGGGCTCCTTCTTCCGCGGGAGGAAGGAGACCGGGATCAGCGCCAGCAGGATCAGGACGAAGGCGACCATGAACGTCGTCCCGAAGCCGTCGGCCATGAACTCCATCGGGTCGACCGGACCCGACGGCGTCGACGTGAGCTGGTTGGTCAGGACGACCGACAGCACGGCCGTGCCGATGGACCCACCGATCTGCTGGACGATGTTGACCAGCGTCGACCCGCGGGCCACCTCGGCGTTGCTCAGCGACTTCAGCGCCGAGGTCATGATCGGCATCATCGTGCCGCCCATGCCCAGGCCCATGACGAACAGCGCGCCGCAGAGCACCCAGTAGGAGGTGTCGGCGCCGACCTGGGTGAAGGCGAAGAACCCGGCGGCCATGACGAGCAGGGCGACCGGCACGGTGCGGCCGATCGGCACGCGGTCGGCGAGGACGCCGGCGATCGGCATCGTCACCATGGCGCCCAGACCCTGCGGGGCGATCAGCAGGCCGGCCATCAGGGTCGTCTCACCGCGCACCTGCAGGAAGTACGAGGGGAACAGCAGGCCGGCGCCCATGAACGCGATCACGAAGACGAACATCGCGACCGTCGCGATCGTCAGCCGGCGGTTGCGGAACAGCCGCAGGTCGATCAGCGGCTTCGTCGAGCGCAGCGCGTGCGCCACGAAGGCGACGATCAGCAGGGCGCCGATGGTGGCCGACACCCACACGCGCGGGCCGAAGGACGCACCCTCGCCGCCCTCGGCGATCGAGGAGACGCCGAACAGGAACAGGGCCAGGCCCGGCGAGAGCAGCAGCATGCCCAGGACGTCGAAGGGCTCGGTCGTGCTGGGCTCGTCCTTGGGCAGCACGAGCTGGGAGAACACGAGCGCGGCGACGCCGATCGGCAGGTTGATCAGGAAGATCCAGTGCCACGAGGCGATGTCGATCAGCCAGCCGCCGAGGATCGGGCCGGAGATCGGGCCGAGCAGCATGGGGATGCCGAGGACGGCCATGAGCCGGCCGATGCGGTCCGGGCCCGCCGCGCGGGTCAGGATCGTCATGCCCAGCGGCGCGAGCATGCCGCCGCCGAGGCCCTGCAGGACCCGGAAGACGACGAGCATCTCGATGGAGGACGCCGCCGCGCAGAGCACCGATCCGGCGGTGAAGAGGAACAGCGCCGTCAGGTACAGGCGCTTGGTGCCGAAGCGGTCGGCGGCCCAGCCGGTGAGCGGGATGACGGTGGCCAGGGCCAGCGTGTAGGCCGTCATGGTCCAGGCGACCGTGGCGTAGTTGGCGTCGAAGACGTCCTGGAACGTCGGCAGCGCGACGCTGACGACGGTGATGTCGAGGATCGACATGATGGCGCCGAGGACGACGACACCGGCGATCTTGAGGACCGGCCCGTCGATCTTCTCGGGGTAGGCCTGCTGGGCCGGTGGTGCGGGGGTGGTCACAGGCACTTCTCCTGGTCTGGCCGCGGGCGGAGGGCGCCGCCCGCGAGGATGTCGGTGAGCACCCGGAGCAGCTGACCGCTGTGCTCCGGGGGGAGGGCGTCGGTGAACGCCTTGAGCGAGGTCCGCTTGGCCTCGAGGTGCTGTGCCGTGAGCCGTTCGCCCTCCGGCGCCAGGGACACGAGCTTGACCCGCCGGTCCCTCTCGCTCTCGCGCCGTTCGACCATGCCGAGGCCGACCAGCTGGTCGACGTTGCGGCCCGCAGCGGCCACCGAGAGCCCGAGGGCCTCGGCTATGGCGTGGATGGGCATGGGCTCGTCGGTCTTGGTCAGCAGGAACAGCATGCGCGCCTGGGAGAACGACAGGTCGCTCTCCACCAGCGCGTCGAGCCCGGCGGCCTCGCCGGCGTTCATGAGCCGGGTCAGGAACTCGACGAGGACGTCGTGGAGCTCGTCGGGTCGATCGGACACCCGGAGAACCTAATGCCGATGCAACCATCGCGCACGCGATTTGTTTGCCAACTCACAACGAACTCCGGGCCGGCCCCTGGCAACTCCCCGGCACAGCGGTGCGGCCGCCCGTCAGCCGGCGCGGAGGAGCGGGTTGACACCAGGCCCCGCCGGACCAACACTGAACCTCGTGGTTCACCGTCAGTTCGCGGCCCTCGGGGACCCGACCCGTCTGGCCATCGTCGAACGCCTCGCCCGCGGGCCGACGTCCGCCGGCGACCTCGCGGCACCGACGTCCATGTCGCTGCCCGCCGTCCTCAAGCACGTCCGCGTGCTCGAGGAGGCCGGCCTGGTGACGACGGTCAAGCGCGGCCGCGTGCGCGAGTGCCGGCTGCGCGACGACGCGCTCGTCGCCGTGGCCACGTGGACCGCACAGCAGCAGGCGCTCTGGTCGACCCGGCTGGACGCCCTCGGCACCCTCCTGGAGGACACGTGACCACCGCCCCGCTCCTGTCGTTCGACCTCGACCGCACCTACCCCGCGCCGCCCGAGCGCGTGTGGGCCGCCTTCACCCGCGCCGAGCTGCTGGAGCGCTGGGTCCTCCCCGACCCGGAGTGGCGCGTGTCCGGCTGCGAGGTCGACGCCCGCGCCGGCGGCGGCTACCGGGTCCGCTTCGGTCCCCGCCCGGCCGGCGACGCCTACCTCGAGACGGCGACCTTCTCGGTGTTCGAGCCCGTGGCGCGCCTCGTGCTCGACGTGACCACCACGGGCGAGGACATGTCCGAGACCTCCCGCTGCACCGTGCTGCTCGTCCCGGTCGACGGCGGCACCCGCCTCGACCTCACCGTCGAGGGCCTCTCCGGCGGGCAGGCGGCCGAGGACATGCGGACGGGCTGGCAGTGGTGCCTGGAGGGCATCGCCACGGTGCTGGACGCCGGGGCCTGACCACCCCGGCCGGCGGGAGGCCCCGCGGTCGCCGGCCGCGGGGCCTCCCGGAGCACCGCCCGGGCCCTCAGCCGCCGGAGGCCAGGAGCCGGCCCATCTGCTCGTGCACGGCCTGGATCCCCTGGAGGGGCCGCATCATCACGCGGAACTCCACGATCCGGCCGTCGTCGCCGCAGCGGATGATGTCGACGCCGTTGACGTACCGGCCCTCGACGCTCGTCTCGAACTCGAGCACCGCGGTGTCCCCGGCCAGGACCTCCTTGGTGTAGCGGAAGGCCCCTCCGGACCCGCCGACCAGCGTGCGGGACGCCGCCTCGAGGTACTGCCTCGTCACGGCCCTGCCGCGCTGCGGCGTGTAGACCACCGGCGAGTAGAAGACGACGTCGTCGGCGAGCAGCTCGCCGAGCCCGCCGGGGAGGTCACCTCCCAGGTACCGGTGCCAGCGGGCGATCACGTCGCCGATCACGTCCTCGATCACGGAGCCTCCTCGTCGTCCCCAGCGGTGCGCGGCCACGCACCGCCGGGGATCCTGCCGGGGATCAGGCAGCCGTCGCGCAGGCGACCTCCTCGATCACTCGGCCCGTCGGTCCCGTCCAGGACAGCTCGACGCGTCGGCGGAGGCCCCGTGCCCGAGCACCACCGTGGGCCGGGCGTCGGTGCGCGCGCCCTGCGTGCCGCCGGTCATCGCGCGCCGGCCTCGGTCTGCGGGGCGAGGACGAGCTCGGCGACGCGCTCGCCGTCCATCGCGAAGCGGTACCCCAGCTCGACGACGCCCCCGGGGAAGTCGCCCTCGAGCCGGTGGACAGCGATCCAGTGCGTGTCGTCGACACGCCGCGCGCCGACGAGCGTGGTGGTGTAGCTGAACTCGGCTCCGGCCTCGGACAGGAAGCGCCGGACCTCCTCGGTCCCCCGGTAGGTGGTGCCGTCGTCGACGACCACGGCGGCCGGGGTGAAGGCGCGGAGCGCGGCGTCGGTGTCGCGGGCCGCGTGCGCGGCGAGGAAGCCGCGGATCGTGGCGGGCAGCTGGTCGAGCGGGATGCGGGTGGGTGCGGTCATGCCGCCACGGTGCGGCCTCCCGGAGCGGGAGGGTCCAGCACTGGACCCTCCCCCGGGGGGAGGGTGCACCGTGGACCCGTGCTGGCGATCGGCGAGTTCTCCCGGATGACCCACCTCAGCGTGCGCACCCTGCGCCGCTACCACGACGCGGGCCTGCTGGAGCCGGCGACGGTGGACGACGCGACCGGCTACCGCTACTACGGCGCCGACCAGATCCCGACCGCCCAGGTCATCCACCGCCTGCGCGAGCTCGACGTCCCGCTGCCCGACGTGCGCCGCATCCTGGACTCCCCCGACCCCGGCCGGCGCGCCGCCCTGGTCGCCGGCCACCTCCAGCGGCTGGAGGCCGAGCTGGACCGGACCCGCGCCGCCGTGGCCTCCCTGCGCCGGCTGCTCGTGCCGGAGCCGGCACCGCTGGCCGTGGCGCTGCGCGCCGTGCCGGCCACCACGGTGGCCGCGGTCGAGGACGACGTGGCGCACGACGACGTGCTGGCCTGGTACGCCGGCGCCATGGCCGAGCTCGACGCCGCCGTCGGCGACCCGGCCGGCGCACCGGGCGGGCTGTACGACAACGCGCTGTTCGAGGACGGCCGCGGGCACGTGCTCGTGTACCTGCCGGCGGCCGCACCCCCGCGCACCGGCCGGGTGCGCCCGGTGACCCTGCCCCCGGTGGAGCTGGCCGTCACCACCCACGCCGGGGAGCACGACGACATCGACGTCACGTACGGCGAGCTCGGCAGCTGGGTGGTGGCCAACGCGCTCGCGGTGGCCGGCCCGGTGCGCGAGACCTACCTGGTCGGCCCGCGGGACACCCCCGACCCGGCGGCCTGGCGGACCGAGATCGGCTGGCCGGTCTTCCGCGTGGCCCCGCGCTGACCGCGCGGTCGCGCCCCGCCGCACCCGGCCCGCGGCGGACCGACGTCAGCGCGCGACCGGGCCGCCCCCGGGGTCGGGCGCCGGCCCGGGCACGCGGCGCTGCACGTCGTCGGCGAGGTAGCCGGTGACGAGTCGGTCGGCCGTGGCGGACGTGACCGAGGAGCCGGTGACCGCGGCGAGGAACTCCGGGCCGCTGAGGGCGGCCAGCTCGGTGTCCTCCAGCGCGCGGACGGTGGCCGTGCGCGGGACCGCGCGCAGCAGCGCGATCTCCCCGAACGCCTCGCCGGGGCCCAGCCGGCGGACCTCCGTCCCGCCGGCGAGCACCGCCACCGCGCCGGAGGCGACGACGTAGAAGTCGTCGCCGGGGTCCCCCTCGACGAAGACGTCGGCCCGCGCCGGGACGTCGACCCGCCGCAGCCGCTGGGCCAGGCCCTCGATCGCCGGCACGGGCAGCAGGCGCAGCATGCCCACGCGGCGCAGCAGCACGATCCGGTCGCGGCGGACCGCGATGTCCGCGTCGGTCGCGCGCAGGCCGGCCCACCGGGCCGCGACGGCCAGGGGCAGCAGGCAGCCGGCGACGACCAGGGCCCCGGCCCCGCCCAGGCCGGCGACCAGCAGCGGGACCACCAGCGAGCCGAGCGCCAGGGCCAGGGAGAACACGGCCTCGGTCAGGGCCAGCACCCGCGCCAGCGTCCGGTCGGGGACCAGCCGCTGCAGCAGCGTGAAACCGGTGACGTCCACGAGCGCGTTGGCCGCGCCGACGACGAGGAAGGCGCCCACCGCCACGGCGCTGCCGGTGAGCAGGCCGACCACGACCAGCGGCAGCCCCCACAGCGCGATTCCGGCGCCGAAGAGGGTGCCCAGCCGCGAGCTGCCCGCCGCGCCGATCGTCGCCAGCGCCGCCGCGAGCCCGCCCACCCCGAACACCGCCCACAGCAGGCCGACGCCGGGGCGCCCCAGGTCCGTGACGTCGACCGCCACCACCACGGCGAGCACCGTGAGCGCGCCGCGCACGAGGCACTGCACGCCGCCCAGCAGGATGACGTCGGCCGCCCGCGGCCGCCGGCGCAGCTCGCGGAAGCCGTCGGCGACGTCGGCGAGCACCCCGGCGCGTGCGGCGGCCGGGCCGGGGACCGGGCGCGGGTCCTCATACCGCAGCCCCGCGGCCAGCGCGCCGGCGGCGGCGGCCAGCACGGCGACCGCGCCGAACGCGGCGGCCGCGCTGGACCCGGCGAGCAGCGCCGCGGCGGCCAGCGGCCCGATCAGCGCCGCCGCGCCGTCCAGGATCGACCGGACGGCGTTCACCCCGGCCAGCTCGTCGGGCGTGGTGCACAGCGTGGGGAACAGCGCGCCCAGCACCGGCCGGTAGGCGGCGTGGCAGACGGTGGAGGCGGTGAGCAGCACGTACACCAGCAGCGGCAGCCCGGCGGCCGCCGCCACCGCGGCCCCCGCCGCGGTCAGCGCCCGCAGGGCGCACGCCGCGACGAGCAGCCGGCGGCGGGAGACCCGGTCGGCCAGCGCGCCCAGCCACGGGAGGGCGACGGTCGCGGGCAGCACCCGCAGGAACCCGATCAGGCCGACCCCGACGGCTCCGTCGACGTCGAACGCGTAGACGGTCATCGCGGTCAGGACGAGGAACTCCCCCGTCCAGGCCGACAGCGACGACAGCTGGGCCAGTCGGAGGTTGCGGTTCCCGGCCACCGAGACCCACGCCTCGCGGTAGGAACCGGCCACCGCGCGGACGCTAGCAGCGCGGACGCTCCCCGCGACGGCGTCGGGTCGCACCGTCCGGAGCGAGCCGGTACCGTCCGCGCGCGATCGGCCGGCGATCGGCGGGAGCCCGGCCGCTCCCCGAGCGGAAGGCCTGGTGACCGGTGGTCCACGACGCCGCGGTGCGCGGCCCCGGCCGGGAGCCGCTCCGGGTGCTCGGGGTGTTCGCCCACCCCGACGACGAGACCGTCTGCGCCGGCGGCACCCTCGCCCGGTACGCCGCCGCCGGCTGCGAGGTGTCCGTGGTCTCGCTGACCCGCGGTGGCGCCGGCCAGATCCGGGACGCCGCCGTGGCCACGCGCGCCACCCTGCCGGCGGTGCGCGAGCGGGAGCTGGAGGCCGCCGGCCGCGAGCTCGGGCTGACCGGCGTCCGCTGCCTCGACCACCCCGACGGCGCGCTGGCCGACGTCGACCCCCGCGTCCTCGTGGACCTGGCCGCCGGCCTGGTCCGGGAGGCCGCCCCCGACGTGGTGATCACCTTCGGGCCCGACGGCTTCTCCGGGCACCCCGACCACGTCGCCGTCGGCGCGGCCGTCACCACGGCCTGCCACGAGCTGCGGGCGACCACGCCGGTGCGGCTGTTCCACTGCCACCTGCCGCGCAGCCGCATGCTCCTGCGCGACCGGCTGGCCGGGTGGGTGGTCGAGCTGACCGACCGCTTCACGGGCACGCGCGACTTCGTCCGCGCGCTGTCGGTCTTCTCCCGCGAGACGGCGGCGCTGGGGTTCGCGGCCGACTTCGTCGAGGTCCAGTGGTTCCCCGCCGGCTCCTACCTGATGGAGCAGGGCGAGGCCGCGACGACCATGCACTTCCTGCTGTCCGGGTCGGTGGAGATCCGGCGGGAGGGCGAGGACGGCGTCGTCCGCGTGGTCGACCGGTCCGGCCCCGGGGAGTTCCTCGGGGAGCAGGGGGTGGCCACCGGGCGGCCGCGCAACGCCCACGTGGTCGCGCTGGACGACGTCACGAGCCTGACCTTCCTGGCCGCCGACCCCGCGCTGCTCGGGGCGCGGGCGGACGAGGACCTCAGCCGCACCCGGGTCCTGCCCTCCGGGGACCGGATCGACGCCCGGGTGACCACCTGCGTGGACGTCTCGGAGTTCGTGGGCCACCGGATCCGCGCCACGGCCGCGCACCGGTCCCAGTACCCGATCGACCCGCACATCTTCCCGGAGCCGATCCTGCGGGAGATGTTCGGCGTGGAGTACTTCGTGCAGGTCCTGCCCGAGCGGGAGCTCGACTCCTCGCTGTTCGAGTCCGGCGACCCTGGTCACGGTGGCGTCCCACCCGCTTAGATCCCGTCATGGCGACCCAGCGTGCGCTGCTCCTGATCGCCGACATCGGCGGGTACACGCAGTACATGCAGTTCCACCGCAGCGTCCTCGGCCACGCGGAGGCCGCGACCCGCCGCATGCTCGACCGCGTCGTCGACGCCGCGCGCGACTTCGACCTCATCGAGGTCGAGGGGGACGCGGCGTTCCTGTCCCGCGCCGCCGGCAGCCTCGACGGGCCGGCGACGCTGGCGGCCGTCACCGGCGCGGTGGCCGCCATGCACCGGGCCTTCCACCGGGAGCGCCGCTACGTCGAGCTGAACATGTGCCCGTGCGGCAGCTGCACCAGGACCAGCGACCTGACGCTCAAGTTCGTGGCGCACGTCGGGGAGGTCGCGACCCAGACGATCCGACGCCGCACGAAGCTCGTCGGCGTCGACGTCATCCACGTGCACCGCCTGCTCAAGAACGCCGTGGACGTGCCGGAGTACCTGCTGGTCTCCGATGAGCTCCACCGCGCCGGGGGCAGCGCGGCGGCCGCCCTGGGCATGCGGGAGATCGAGCAGGACCTCGAGGGCATCGGGCCGGTGCCCACGCACTTCGTGGACGTCGCCGAGCTCGCCGGGACGGCCGAGCCGCTGCCGGACCCCTCGTGGCCGCGGCGCATCGGCAACACCCTCGGCATGGTCGGCCGCGGCCTCCCGCACGTCCTCCCCCGCCGGCGCCCGCGGACACTGGCCGCCACCGGCTGAGCCGCGGCGGCCGGCCGCGGCCTCAGGACAGCGCCGCCGCGCCCCGCCGCAGCTCGTCCATCGCCTGCGCCAGGCCGACCCGGGGCGTCCAGCCCCACCTGCGGGCCCGGTCGGCGCGCAGCTGCCCGGTCCACACCGGCTCGTCGGTCCACTCGGGCGCCACGCCCAGCCCGTCGGTCACCGTGCCGAGGTAGTCCCGCCACGTGGCGGGCTCCCCCGCGACGATGACGGGGGTCGTCCGCCCGGCCACCGGGCCCCGCTCCGGGTCCTCGGCCGTCGCGACGGCGCCCGTGGCGACGTCGGCGAGGAAGGCCGCCAGGTCGTCGACGTGCACCCAGGGCCAGGACTGCGCGGGGTTCGCCCGGCGTCGCCCCTCGCGCATCCGCTGCGGCCGCAGCGTGTTCCACACCGACGTCTCCCCGGCGCCGAGGATCGCCGGCGGGCGGACCAGCACGGTCGTGAGGCCGTCGACCCGCGCCAGCGCGGCGTCGGCGGCGTTCTTCGTGTCCGGGTAGTCGCCGCTGCCGTCGGGCAGGAGGGCGCCGTCCTCGGCGACGTCCCCGAGGCCGGGCGAGCGGTCGTAGACCCCGGCCGTGGAGACGTGCACGAAGCGGGTGACGCCGGCGTCCCGGGCCGCCCGGGCGAGGACCGCCGTCCCCTCGGCGCCCACCCGGTGCTGCACCTCCCGGGACGAGCTCATGGGGTGGACCGTCGTCACCACCGCGTCGGCACCCGCGGTGACCGCGCGGGCGAGGTCCTCGTCGGCGAAGCCGCCGACGACCTCGGTGACCCCGTCGAGCGCGGGCGCGCTGCCGGCCCGCCGGACGACGGCGCGCACCTGCGCCGACCGCTGGGCGAGGGCCCGGCACACCGCGGCGCCCACCAGTCCGTTCGCACCGGTCACCACGACGACGGGAGGAGGAGCAGCCATGCCGCCCACCCTGCCAGCGCGCCCCCGGCCGTGCCCGCGGCACGGCACGTCCGGGCCCCCGGGCCGGCCGGCGGCGTGTCCGCGCCGGGCCGGCGGGTAGCGGGAGTGGGTGTCCCCCTCCCCCGCCCCCTCCTCGCCCGCGCCGTCCTCCCCCCACGCCGACGACAGCGACCTCGAGGCGGTGCTCGCCGAGGTCGCCGACCGGTCGCGGCACCTCGCCGAGGAGGGCGAGGTCGAGGAGCAGCCCGAGGAGCTCCCCTCGGCCGAGTCCGCCCGCTTCGCCCTGGCGCTCGCGGAGCTGGACGGGACCGAGCACGTGACCGGGGACGCCGACGTCGGCTTCGCCGTCCAGAGCGTGGTGAAGGTCTTCGCGCTCACCGCCGCCCTCCAGCTGGTGGGTGAGGACCTGTTCGACCGGGTGGGCCGCGAGCCGTCCGGCGACCCGTTCAACTCGCTGATCCAGCTGGAGCACGAGCAGGGCCATCCGCGGAACCCGTTCATCAACGCCGGGGCGCTGCTCGTCTGCGACGTCCTGCTGGACGCCGCGGACGACGCCTTCAGGGCCGTCGCCGGCCTCCTCGGCGACCTGGTCGGCGAGGAGGCCACGGTGGACGACACCGCGCTGGACGCCGAGCGGGAGAGCAGCGCCCTCAACCGGGCCATGGGTCACCTGATGCAGTCGTTCGGGAACCTCCACCACCCGGTCGACGAGGTCGTGGAGGTCTACGTCCGGCTCTGCTCCCTCACGGTGACCACGCGCACGCTGGCCCGTGCCGCCCGCTTCCTGGCCAACGACGGCGTCGATCCGCGGACCGGGGCGCCGGTGCTCCCCGAGCCCCTCGCCCGCCGGGTCAACGCGCTGATGCTGACCTGCGGCACGTACGACGCCGCCGGCCAGTTCGCCTACGACCTGGGGTTCCCCTGCAAGAGCGGCGTGGCCGGAGCGGTCATGGGGGACGTCCCCGGGCGGTTCGGCGTCTGCGCGTGGTCGCCGCCGCTGGACGAGAAGGGGAACTCGCGGGCCGGCCGCGCGGCCCTCCACCTGCTGTCGGAACGGCTCGACCTGTCCCTGCTGTGACCTCCCCGCCCCGCGTGCGGCCGGCTCAGGTGGCCTCCGCCCGGTGCGGCGGGTGCACCGGCGGCCCCGAGACCCCGCAGTGCAGGCACTCCTCGACCCGCAGGCGCCCGGCGGGGACGTCGCCGTCCCGGGGGGTCCCGGCCGGCCCGATGAGGACCGCGGCGACCACCGCTCCCGCCACCAGCAGCGCGGCGAGGATGAACACGGCGGTCCGGAAGCCGTCGGCGAAGGCGGCCGGGTCGGTGTGGTCGTCCCCGCCGAGGCCCGCGAGCACCGGCACGACGGCCACCGCGAGCAGCCCCGCGGCGCGGGCCACGGCGTTGTTGACCCCGGAGGCGACGCCGGCGAACCGGTCCTCGGCAGACGACAGCACGGTGGCGGTCAGCGGGGCCACCAGCAGGGTCAGGCCGACCCCGAACACGACCGCGGCGGGCAGCACGTCCGCGACGTAGGAGGCCCCGGGGCCGATGCGGAGCATGAGCAGCACGCCCCCGGCGGCGACCAGCGGACCGGCGGTCAGCAGCGGCCGCGGCCCGATCCGCTGCGCGAGCGCGCCGACGCGTGCGGAGAACAACAGCATGAGCGCGGTCACCGGGAGCAGCGCCGTGCCGGCCAGCAGCGGGCTGGCGCCGGCCACCACCTGCAGGTGCAGCACGAGCAGGACGAACACCACGCCCAGCGCCGCGTAGACCAGCAGGGTCGTCAGGTTGGCGGCGGTGAAGCGGCGGTCGCGGAACAGCACCGGGGGCACCAGGGGGTGCGACGAGCGGCGCTCCACCCCGACGAAGAGCAGCAGCGCCAGGACCCCGGCCGCACCGGCGGCCCACACCACCGCCCGTGGGGTGTCGCCGCCGGCGGCGGTCAGCGCGTAGGTCAGCGTCCCCAGCCCCAGCGTCACCAGGACCGTGCCCGCGACGTCCAGGCGCGGCGCGGCGTCGGGGTCCCGGGTCTCGGGCACGTGCCGCGCGGCGACCCACACGACGAGCAGCGCCACCGGCAGGTTCAGCAGGAAGACCGCGCGCCAGTTCCACTCGACGAGCCAGCCGCCGAGGAACGGGCCGACCGCCCCCGCGACCCCGCCGAGGCCGGACCAGGCCCCCACCGCCGCCGCCCGGTCGGCGCCGGCGAAGGACGCGGAGATGATGGCCAGGCTGCCCGGGGTCAGCAGCGCTCCCCCCACGCCCTGCAGGGCCCGGGCCGCGACCAGGGTCTCGATGTCCCAGGCCAGCCCGCACAGCAGCGAGGCGGCCGCGAACCAGACCACGCCCACGACGAAGACCCGGCGGCGCCCGAGGCGGTCGCTCAACGACCCGCCCAGCAGGATGAGTGCGGCGAGGCTCAGCGTGTACGCGTTGACGGTCCACTGCAGGCCCGCGAAGCCCGCTCCCAGGTCGGTGCCGATCCGTTCCAGCGCGACGTTGACCACGGTCGCGTCGAGCATCGCCAGGCTCGACCCGAGCACGGTCGTGAGCAGCACCCACCGGGCCTGCGGGGTGCCCATGCGCAACGCCTCGGTGCGCTGCTCCGGGTGGTGCGCGGGAGGTGAGGCCACGTCGTCGTCCTCAGCCGGCCGGGACGGACGACGGGCCGTAGATGGCGGTGGCCTGCGCCGCGGCCAGCCGGGCGTCCTCCTCCCGGACGACGGACAGCTGGGTCTCCTCCGGCGGCAGGATGCTCTGGAACAGCCAGTCCGCGCCCACCCGCACCCGGTTGGCCGTCGCGGGCAGCACCAGCAGGTGGTAGCCGCGGGTCACGAGCTTGGCCACCGGACCGGTGAGCCGGATGCCCAGGGGCCGGGCGACGGCGTCCAGGCCCCCGAGGTCGGCGACCAGGCCGAGGTCGCGGTGCCGGTAGGGGCGGGCCGTGCCGTGGCCGAGGGCGGCGGCGATGTTGCGGCCGACCGCGGTCCCCTGCCGCTGGGCGTGCTGCGCGGTGGGCTGCGTGTCCGGCCGCACCCCGTCGTCGTCCGGGTCGGCGGCGAGGTCCGGGACCGCGGCGGCGTCGCCGGCCGCCCACAGCCCCTCGACGTCCGGGACCGACAGGTCGGTGCGGGTCACCAGGCGGCCGCGCCGGGTCGGCAGGCCCAGACCCGCGACGAGGGGGCTCGCCGCGACCCCGGCGCCCCAGAGGAGGGTGCGGGTACCGATGGTGGTGCCGTCGGTGAGCACGACAGCGGCGTCGTCGGCGGAGGCGACGCTGGTCTCCAGGCGGACGTCCACCCCGCGGGCGCGCAGCACCCCCAGCGCGTGGTCGCCCAGCTGAGGGCCGAGCTCGGGCAGCACGGCCGGCGCGACGTCCACGAGCACCCACCGCACGTCGCTGGCGCGGGTCCGGTCCCACCGGCGCTCGATGCGGGTCAGCCACCGCTGGGCCTGGGCCACGAACTCCGTGCCGGTGTAGCCGGCGCCGACGGCGACCACGGTCAGCATCTCCGCCCGGGCCGCCCGTCCCTCCTCGGTGTCGGGCTGGGCGTCGGCCAGGTCCAGCTGCTCGAGCAGGTGGTCGCGCAGGTAGACGGCCTCGACCAGCGTCTTGAGGCCGCGGGCGTGCTCGGGCACCCCGGGGATCTCGAACTGGCGCGTGATGGAGCCCGGGGTGAGCACCAGGTGGTCCCACGCGAGCTCCTGCGTCACCTGCCCGCGCCGGACCGAGACGGTGCGGGCGGCCGGGTCGACGCCGGTCACCCGGCCGAGGACCAGCCGCACCCGGCGCAGCCTGCGGCGCAGCGACACCGCGATGTGCCGGGCCTCGACGACGCCGGTGGCCACCTCCGGCAGCAGCGGGCTGTACAGCAGGTAGTCGTCGGGGGTCACCAGGACGAGCTCGGCGCTGCCCGGCGGGAGGCGGCGCTGCAGGTACCGCAGGGCGTTGAAGCCCGCGAACCCGCCACCGACCACCACCACCCGCGCCGGGCGCCCGGTCACCGTCGGGTCCGGCTGCGCGGACCTCCGTCGCGACGTCAGTGACCGCAGGGCAGGACGGCGGCGGAGCGGCGTGCCGGTCATGCCCGGATGCTTCCACGCGCGGGGCCGTCCCCGACATCCCCCGCTCCCCGGCGACCGGCCGGCACAGCGGGGAGGGCGGGTCGGTTCGGCTCGAGCACCATCGGGTAGCGCGCCATCGTTCGCCGGGACCGCCGGCGGCGCACCGACGCGCGAGGAGACCGAACGCGATGAGCATGACCAACGCCGACGCTGCCACCGGGGCCCGGGACATCAAGAGCCACGAGACCACGAGCTTCGCCGACCTCGGCAAGGAGATGTGGTCCTACCTGACCGGCAAGGGCGCCGCGATCAACTACGAGTTCGTCGACATGACCGTCGAGGTGCCGCGCGAGACCGGGTCCGACGCGCCCCGCGCCGTGTGGCGGCTCAACGGCACGCTGCGGATCACGACCGCCGAGAACGCCAGCCGGGGATGACCGAGCCGCGCGCCCCGCTGCACCTGACCGGCGAGCTGTCGCTGGAGGTGGACGGGACGGGCGTCCAGGTGCACGCCGAGGGCGCGGACCTGCGGATCGTCGCCGAGGACGTCGGCACCTTCGTGGCCCGGGTACGGGAGGCGGCGACCGCACGGTCGGGGATCGCACCCGGGCGGCGGGACCTCGGCGGCCTCGCCGAGACGCTGGCCGGGCACGGCATCACCGCGCACCTGCAGTCCCCCACGCGCACCGTGGCCGTCGCCGGTGCCGGCGTCGACTCGCCGGCCGGGGGACTGCTGCTGGGCACCCGCCTGGTCCGTCCCGGCGCCGCCGCCGTCGTGATCGCCGCCCGGCGCGGCCGGTCGCTGCTCGCGGCGGGCACCGCCGCGGTGGTGCTGGCGACCGTGCTGGCCCGCCGGCGCCGCTGACCGGGGGCGGGCGCGGCCGGCCGCCGCGCCCGCTCCCTCACGGCGACAGGGGCGAGCGCTCCACCGCGAGCCGGTCGGCGAACAGCGGCGGCAGGTAGCGCAGCATCAGGGCCGACCACACCACGTGCGTGATCATCGGCGCCTGGATGCCGCCGGTGATCCGGCGCTGGACCGCGAACAGCAGGCCCATCGGGACGCTCGCCAGCACCAGCGCCGGGTTGCGCGTCGCGACGGTGGCCAGCGCGTAGACCGAGGTCGACACGAGCACCGGCCGGTCCGCGCCCGCCGCCGCGTAGAGCGCGCCGCGGAAGAACACCTCCTCGGCCATGCCGTTGGCCAGCGTGGTCGTGAGCACGAGCGGAGCCGACCCCTGGTCGGCGTAGCTGAGCACCGAGCCGATCGCCTGCTCCAGCACCGGGATCCGCCGGGCCACGAGCGCCGCGGCGTAGAAGGCCCCGAAGATGCCGATCCCGGAGACGACCGGCGTGACCACCGGCCGGCGCAGCCGGTCCCCGGGGCCGAACATGCGCCCCAGGTGCAGCGGCCCGGACGCCAGTCCGCCGGCCACCCAGGTGGCGGCGACCCCCAGCGTCAGCCCGTAGAACCGCGGGGAGCCCGGCGGCGTCGACAGCGACACCCCCAGCAGCGAGGCACCGGTCACCGCGACGACGCCGGTCACCCGGCGGCGGCGCCGGAAGGCCGCGTCGCTCTCCCGGTGGTCCCGCGGGACGCTGCGCAGCAGCGGCGCGACCGCCCGCTCCAGCCTGCGGCGCACCGCCGTGCGGCGGGTCACCGCCGCGCTCCCCGGCTCAGCCACCCGCCGCGCTTCTGCCCGATCTCCTGGCGGCGTTCCCGCGCCCGCTCGACGAGGGCGGCCATCACCATCTCGTCGTAGTCCACGGGGTCGAAGGGGACGACCGAGCGGATGCCGTCGTCGGTGACGACGACCTCGACGGCCATCGAGTCGATGAGCGAGCGGCCGGTGGCGACGTCGACGTCGGTGACCAGGGCCAGCCAGCGCGAGGACAGCTGCGGGCTGAGCAGCGGCACGGGGACGACGAACAGGTGGCGGTTCTGGATGTCGGCGACCCGGGTGAGCATCTGCAGGTAGGTGAGCACCTCCGGGCCACCCACCTCGAACACCCGCCCCGCCGCCTCCGGCGCGTCCAGGACGCCGACCAGGTACCGGACGACGTCGGCGACCGCGATCGGCTGGGTGCGGGTGTGCACCCACCGGGGGGTGACCATCGCGGGGAGGTGGGCCACGAGCTGGCGGGTCATCTCCCACGACACCCCGCCGTGGCCGACCACGATGCCGGCCCGCAGGACCGTGACCGGCACGCCGGTCTCCCCCAGCAGCCGCTCGACCTCCCGGCGGCTGCGCAGGTGCCGCGACAGCTGGTCGCCGTCGCGGCCCAGGCCGCCGAGGTAGACGATCCGCGCGACCCCGGCTGCGGCGGCGGCCCGGGCGAACGCCCGTGCCGCGTCGGCGTCCTTGCGCTCGAAGTCCGCGTCGCCGAGGGAGTGCACGAGGTAGTAGGCGGCCTCGCAGCCCTCCAGCGCCGTGCGCAGCGACTCCTCGTCCCCGACGTCGCCGGGGACCGGGGTGCCGGCTCCGCCGTAGCCCTCGGGCCGCCGGGTCATGGCCCGGACGCCGTGGCCGGCCTCGTCGAGGGCGGTGGCCAGCCGGCTGCCCACGAAACCCGACGCGCCGGTGACCAGGATCCTCACCGGCCCAGGGTCACCCGCGCAGGCGGCGGGCGCGACTCGTCCGCCGGGTGCGGCGGTGCGACCTCGGGGCCCCGCAGTCGGGCGACGGCGCAGCGGGCGGTCAGTCCTGCAGC
Source organism: Blastococcus sp. CPCC 205250 (assembly GCF_019799925.1). Lineage (GTDB taxonomy): Bacteria > Actinomycetota > Actinomycetes > Mycobacteriales > Geodermatophilaceae > Trujillonella. The sequence continues at coordinate 204,661 of NZ_JABGCG010000004.1, forward strand.
CGCGGGTCCTCGGTCGGGTCGGCGTACATCCGCGGGCAGCGGTGGCCGACCGCCTCGGGGCGCAGCTCGTAGTGCCACGGTTCGTTGCCGTACACCTGGCACAGGCCGTACGCGGCGCCGTGCCCGGACAGCCACTCCCGGGCCGCGGCGGGCCCGATGTCGACCGCGTCCCCCGAGACGTGGGCCGACGTGTCCGCCGAGGCCACCCACCGCGCGGCCTCCTCCTCGGATCCGTGCTCGGCGACCGCCTCGCGCAGCAGCTGGTCCTGGTAGGCGCGCGACCGCCAGCCGCTGGCGACGGTGAACGTGACGCCGTCGTCCGCCGCGTCGGCCGCCGCCTCGCGCAACGCGTCCAGGAGCGCCGCATCCAGGCCGGCCACCCCCGGGAGGTGGTCGTCGGCCGGCGTCGTCCCCTCGGGGAGGATCCCGTCGGCCTCCCCCACCGCGGCCCCCTCCTCGCGGGGCAGCACGCCGGGAGGGGCCGGCGCCGCCGGCGACTCGACCACCGGCGACCCGCCCCAGGGCGACCCGTCCGCCGGGGAGCCGGACGCCGACCACGGGTTCCCCAGCAGCCGGTCGCCCACGGCGGCGGCGGTGACCGCGACGATCGCCAGCAGGGCGGCGGACAGCAGCACGGCTGCCCACCGGGTCTTGGTCCGTGCCGATCCCCTCGTCCTCATGCCCCGAGCCAAGGCGCCGGGGTGTTGCCGGAGCGTTCGCGTCTCCGCATACACGGGTGACATCCCCCGACCGCCGCGGCCGGCGGGCGGGGTCCTGCCGGCGGCCTTACGGTGGCGGGCGCCGCGCGACCACCCCGACGGAGGAGTTCCGATCACCACGTCCGAGGGCCCGTCCCCCACCTCCTCCGGCACCGCCGGGACCGACGCGGAGCCCGACGACGGCGGTGGCCTGACCAGCGCCGTCGTGGTCGTGGCCCTGGTGTCGGCCATCTCGGGCCTGCTCTACGGCTACGACACCGGGATCATCTCGGGCGCGCTGCTGCAGATCAGCGACGAGTTCGGGATCGGCAGCGGCTGGGAGCAGGTGATCGCGGCCTCCATCCTGGCCGGCGCGGTGATCGGCGCACTCGTCTGCAGCCGGCTCAGCGAGCGGCTCGGCCGGCGCACGACGCTGCTGATCGTCGCCGCGGTCTTCGTCGTCGGCTCGCTCGGCGCCTCGCTGGCGCCGAACCCGGAGCTGCTGTCGGCGGCGCGGGTCGTGCTCGGCTTCGCCGTCGGCGGCGCCACGCAGACCGCCCCGGTGTACGTGGCGGAGCTGTCGCCGACGAGGTACCGCGGCCGCCTGGTGCTGTTCTTCCAGATCGCCATCGGCGTCGGCATCCTCGTCGCGACCATCGTCGGGGCGACCGAGAGCGTCGACTGGCGGGTGGCGATCGGCGCGGCCGTGGTGCCCAGCGCGCTGATGCTCGGGCTGATGCTGCGCCTGCCCGACAGCCCGCGCTGGCTGGTCAAGGCCGGTCAGGACGAGCGGGCGCGGGAGGCCCTCGAGCGGGTCCGCCCGCACGGCGCCGACGTGTCCGGCGAGCTGCACGACATCGACGAGCTGGTCGAGGCCGAGCGCACGGCCGACACCCGCGGGTGGCGGGGGCTGCGCGCGGCCTGGGTGCGCCCGGCGCTGGTCGTCGGCTGCGGCCTGGCGGTGTTCACCCAGCTGTCGGGCATCGAGATGATCGTCTACTACTCGCCGACGATCCTGACCGACAACGGCTTCTCCGACTCCGCGGCACTGCGGGTGTCGGTGGCGCTGGGCGCGACCTACCTGGTCACCCAGCTGATCGGGCTGGCGGTCATCGACCGGATCGGACGGCGGCGCCTGACCCTGCTCACCCTGCCGGGGGCCGCGCTCGCCCTCGTGGTGCTGGGCACCTTCTTCGTCACCGGCAACGACGGCGAGGCGCAGGTGCCCTACATCATCGCCACGCTGATCGCCTTCATGGCCTTCACCGCCGGCGGCATCCAGCTCATGGGCTGGCTGACCGGCTCGGAGATCTACCCGCTGGCCACCCGCGAGGCCGGCGCCGCCGCCCAGTCCGCGTCGCTGTGGGGCACGAACCTGCTCATCACGCTGACGCTGCTGAGCATCATCGACACGATCGGCACCGGTCAGACCTTCTGGCTGTACGCCGCGTTCAACATCGCCGGGTTCGTCTTCCTCTACCGGCGGATGCCCGAGCTCACCGGCCGGAGCCTGGAGCAGATCGAGAACCGCCTGTCGGAGGGGCGCTTCCGGCCGGCCGACTTCGCCGAGGCCCGGTAGCCCGGGGGCGCCCCGCCCGCGGCCACCGGACCCGGGAGCCCCGGACGCGGGGCACATGACGATCCCGTGACGAGCGGTTTCCGCCCTCCCCGAGGCCGGTACCCGGCATGGTCATGATCGGTTTCCTCGTCGCAGGCCTCGTCATCGGCGCGCTCGCGCGCCTCGTCACGCCCGGCCGCCAGCACCTCGGCATCCTGGCCACCCTGCTCCTCGGCCTCGCCGGCTCCGTCATCGGCGGCACGATCGCCAACCTCCTCGGCACCGGGGACGTGTTCGAGCTCAACGTGCTCGGCTTCGTCGTCGCGGTGATCGCCGCGGTGCTGCTCATCGGCGTCGCCGAGGGTCTGGCCGGCTCCCGCTCCCGCTCGCGGGCCGTGCGCTGACCCTGCGCTGAGCGCCCTCCCGTCCCACCCGCGGCCGGGCCTTCTCCGGGGCCCGGCCGCCGTCGTGTCCGGAGCCGGTCAGGCCACGTCGGCCGGCTGCGGGAAGAGCCGGCGCAGCACGTCGGCGAGGGTGACGACCCCGGCCACGGCACCGGCGTCGACGACCAGCGCCAGGTGGGTGCGCGTCTCGCGCATGGTGCTGAGCGCGGCGTACACCAGGGTGCCGGCGTCCAGGGTGGACACCGGCCGGGCCCACGGGGCGACCGGCACGTCGTCCGGGGCGGTGAGGGTGTCCCGGACGTGCACCACCGAGGTGATCCGCCCGCCGCTGCCCAGCAGGATGCGCAGGTGCCCCGTGCGCCGCGGGGCCTCGCGGACGTCCCCGGCGGTGGCGTCGGGGGCCACCAGGGCCAGCGGCGCGGCCGGGTCGACCAGCTCCCGCAGGGTCAGCCGCTCCAGTTCCAGGGCCCGGGAGATCTGCTCGGAGAAGCGGGCGTCCAGCGCGCCGACGTCGGCCGAGTGCGCGACCAGGTGGCGCAGCGCGTCGGGGCTGTGCCCGACCGCCACCTCGTCCGCCGGCTCCACGCCGACCCGCCGGACCAGGGAGTTGGCCGCGGAGTTGAGCAGCCGCAGCAGCGGCCGGAACAGGGCCAGGAAGCCGCGCATGGGCAGCGCCAGCAGGGTGGCCGACCGCTCGGGGTGGGCGATCGCCCACGACTTGGGCGCCATCTCGCCGACCACCAGGTGGACGAAGGTGACCACGAGCAGCGCCAGGACGAAGCCGGCGACGTCGGCGGCGGTCAGCGGCAGCCCCCACGACTCGAACAGCGGGGTGAGCCAGTGGTGCACCGCGGGCTTGCTGACCGCGCCCAGCGCGAGGGTGGCGGCGGTGATCCCCAGCTGCGAGCCGGCCAGCAGCAGGGTGAGCTCGGCGGAGTTGCGCAGCGCCGCGCGCGCCGACCGGCTGTCCGGCGCGGCCTCCTCCAGCCGGTGCCGCTTGGCGGCCAGCGCGGCGAACTCCACCGCGACGAAGAACGCCGACAGCGCGACGATGACGACGGTGGCCGCGACGACCACGCGGGGGTCCTCGCTCATCGCCCGGCCTCCCCGCGGCCGGCCGCGGCGGCGCTGCGGGCCGGCAGCTCCAGCCGCACCCGTGCCGGCACGTGCCGCTCCACGGCGAGCACCTCCACGCGCAGCAGCCGCGGCTGCGGGTCGCCGTGCACCAGGTCGCCGGGGTCCGGGGGCAGGGTGACGGTCAGGCCGGTCCCGGGCCCGGGCAGGGCCCCGGCCGCGGCGATGACCAGGCCGGCGATCGTCTCGTAGGGCCCGCGCGGGAGGTCGACCCCCAGCGCCCGCTCGACCTCGTCGACGTGCACGTCGCCGGTCATCTCCCAGACGCCGTCGTCCTCGCTGGGCGGGGAGACGGGGTCGTCGTCCGCGTCGTGCTCGTCGGTGATCTCGCCGACGAGCTCCTCGGCGAGGTCCTCGAGGGTGAGGACGCCGGCGAAGCCGCCGTACTCGTCGATGACGCACGCCAGCTGGTGCCCCGACCCGGTCAGCAGGCGCAGCGCCTCGGGGAGCGGGGTGAAGGTGGAGACCACCGGGCACTCCCGGGCGAGGGCCGACACCGGCGCGGTGTCGGGCAGGGGCGTGCCGATCAGGTCGGCCAGGTGCACCGCGCCGAGGACGTCGCCGGTCCCGGCGTCCAGCACCGGGTAGCGGGAGTGGCCCGAGACCATCAGCTCGCGCAGCCGGCCGAGGGTGTCGGTGCCGGACACGGTGCCCACCCGCGGGCGCGGGATCATCGCGTGCTCGACGTCCCGGGAGGGGAAGTCGAGGATGCGGTCGACCAGGAGCGACAGGTCCTCGGGCAGGTCGCCGCTCTCCCGCGAGTCCTCGACGATGTGCTCCAGGTCGCGGGCGGTGGCGGCGTGCTCGACGTCGTGCACCGGCTCGATCCGCAGCGCGCGCAGCAGCAGGTTCGAGGCCGCGTCGAACACCCGGACCAGCCAGCCGAGCAGCCGCAGGTACAGCGTCGTCGACGCGGCCAGCCGCAGGGCGACCGGCTCCGGGCGGGCGATGGCCAGGTTCTTGGGGAACAGCTCGCCGAAGAGCATCTGCACCAGGGTGGAGAACAGCAGCGCCGCCACCCCGCCGACGACCAGGCCCACGCCGGTCGGCACGGACACGCCGCCCAGCAGCGCGCCGAGGGACTCCCCGATCAGCGGCTCGGCCACGTAGCCGACGAGCAGGCCGGTGACGGTGATGCCGAGCTGGGCGCCGGAGAGCATGAACGAGGTGCGCCGGGTCACCGCGAGGGCCCGCTGCGCGGCGGCGTCGCCCGAGGCGGCGCGGGCGGCCAGCGCGGAGCGGTCGACCGCCATGTAGGCGAACTCCTGGGCCACGAAGTACCCGGTGACGGCGGTGATCGCCAGCACGACGAGCACCCCGAGCAGCAGCGAGAGGAGGTCGGTCACCGGCCGCGCACCTCCTCCCCGGGGCGGGGGTGCGGGGCCTGGGGTCTGTCGTCGGTGCTCATGTCTCTCTTCGTCGGAGGGGGTTCGGCGCGCACCTGCAGCACCTGGCACAGGCCGGTCCGCCGCAGCATGTCGGCGGTCCGCCGGTCCACGCCCAGCAGGACCACTCCCCCGCCGCGGGCCCGGCAGACCCGGTGCGCGGCCAGGACGCCGGCCAGGGCGGGGCTGCCGAGCGACCCCGGACCGCGGAGGTCGACGACGATCCGCCGTGCCCCGCCGGCCAGCGCGCGGTGGAGCACCTCCCAGGCGTCGGCCGGCTCGCCGGAGGGCGTCGTCCCGCCGAGCACGACGACGACCTCGTCCCCTCCTGCGGAAGGGACCTGCCCGCGAGGGGCTGGGCTCGGCATCGGGGCCTCTCGGGGCGGCGCGGGGTGGCGCGGGGTGGCGGGGGTGGTGGCGGGATGGCGGGGGTGGCCGACCCAGCCTGACGACCCGACGTTGCGGTCCCCCTGTCGAGGGCTTTGCGATCTCGTGACGGTCCCCCGGCGACCTCGTTGCCCCGGCCGCGCGGGTGGCAGCATGGGCAGGCGTGCCACCGCGTCTGCTCCTCGTCGAGGACGACGACCACATCCGCACCGCGCTGCGGTGGGCGCTGGAGGACGAGGGGTACGCCGTCGACGAGGCGGTCGACGGCGAGCAGGCCTGCGCCTCCGTCGACCGGGACCCGCCCGACGTGATCGTCCTGGACCTCATGCTCGGCCGGATGGACGGCTACAGCGTCGTCCGCCACGTGCGGCGCGCCCACGACCTGCCGATCATCGTCGTCAGCGCGCGGGCCGACACCCACGACATCGTGGCCGCCCTGGAGGCCGGTGCCGACGACTACGTGACCAAGCCCTTCGCGGTCAAGGAGATCACCGCCCGGCTGCGGGCCCTGCGGCGCCGGGCCGGCGCCGGTCCGGCCGTCGACACCGACCGGCCGCGGGAGCTGGTGCTCGACCGCGACCCCTCGGCCCCGCTCCTGCTCCGGGTCGCCGGCGGCACCGTGGAGCGCGGCGGCGAGCGGGTCCCCCTCACCGTGACCGAGTTCCGGCTGCTGTGCGAGCTGGCCGCCGACCCCGGCCGCGTGCTCAGCCGCCAGGAGCTGCTGGAGCGCGTCTGGCAGCACGGGTTCTTCGGCGACGAGCGCATCGTCGACGTGCACATCCGGCGGCTGCGCACGAAGGTCGAGCGCGACCCGGGCACGCCGCGCCTGGTGGTGACCGTCCGCGGCCTGGGGTACCGGCTGGACCTGCAGTGAGGCCGCGCGGCCTGCGCACCCGCGTCGCCGCCGGCTTCGGCCTCGGGGCGCTCCTGGTCTCCGCCGTGCTGGCCGGGACGACGTTCCTGCTGGCCCGCGGCTACCTGCTGGACCAGCGCGAGGGCGCCGCCACCGCTGCGGCGTTCCTCGACGCCGACTTCCTGCGCAGCAGGCTGGCGACCGCCGGCGCCGAGGTGGACGACGTCCTGGCCGAGCTCCCCACCGAGGGCGCCGACGTCGTCGTCCGCCGGGACGGGTCCTGGTACTCCACCAGCCTGGAGGTGGGCGCCCGCGACGTGCCCGCCTCGCTGCGCGCCGTCGTCGAGTCCGGCGCGGCCGGGCGGGAGTTCGTCGACTCCGCCGACGGGCCGCGCCTGGTCGTCGGCGTGCCGGTGGCCGGCGACGACCTCTCCGTCTACGAGCTGGCTCCGCTGGACGACCTGCGGTCGGTGCTGCGCACCCTGGCCTGGGTGCTCGCCGCCGCCGCGCTGGCGGCGACGGCCGCCGGCTCCGGCGTCGGGCTGTGGGCCAGCCGGCGGGTCGTGCAGCCGCTGGAGCAGGTGGCGGGCGCGGCCAGCCGGATCGCCGCCGGTGAGCTCACCACCCGCCTCCCGGAGACCGACGACCCCGACCTGGTGGCCATCGTCGGCAGCTTCAACGCGATGGTCGACGCGCTGGCCGCGCGAATAGCCCGCGACGCGCGCTTCGTCGGGGACGTCAGCCACGAGCTGCGCAGCCCCCTGACGAGCCTGGGCACCGCCGTCGAGGTGATGGGCACCCGGCGCGGCGAGCTCGACGGCCGCTCGCGCCAGGCGCTGGAGCTGGTCGAGCACCAGCTGGACCGCTTCCGGGCCACGCTCGACGACCTGCTCCAGCTCGCCCGGCTCGACAACGACCCCGCGGCGAGCGGCACCGAGCCCGTCGACGTGCGCGACCTGGTCCGGGAGGTGCTCGCCGCCGGGGGCCGGCCGGCGGACCTGCTGGACGCCGACCCCGCGGCGGACACCGTCGTCCGCGGGGACAAGAGCTGGCTCGAGCGCGCCGTGCGCAACCTGCTCGACAACGCCGACCGGCACGCGGGCGGCCCGCGCCGCGTCGGGGTGGCCCGGCGCGACGGGGCCGTCGTCCTGACCGTCGACGACGCCGGCCCGGGCATCCCGCCCGAGGACCGCGACCGCGTGTTCGAGCGCTTCGCCCGCGGGCCACGGGCCGCGCGCGGGTCGCTGCCCGGAGCCGGGCTGGGCCTGGCGATCGTGGCGGACGTCGCGGCCCGCCACGGGGGCGGCGCCTGGTGCTCGGACAGCCCCTGGGGCGGTGCCCGGATGAGCCTGTCGCTGCCGGCGGTGCAGCGGTGAGGGCGGCCGCCGGCGCGCTGCTGGCCGCGGCGGTCGTCGTCCTCACCGCCTGCGGCCTGCCCGTCGACCGGCAGACCGAGACCATCCCCGCGTCCGACGTCCCCTACGGCCTGCTGTCGCCGTCCAGCCCACCGCCGGCGCCGGCCTCCCCACCGGCCGAGGACGGCGGCGCGCGGGTGTACCTGCTCGGCCCCGGCGACCTCCTGGTGCCCAGCGACCGCGACGTCTCCGGCGCCGCCGACCGGGAGCGGCTCGCCGACCTGCTGGGGCAGCTGGCCGCCGGGCCGACCGCCGACGAGCGGGCCGCCGCGCTCACCTCCGTGCTGGCGCCGGGGGCGCGGCTCACGGTGACCGGCGTCGACGAGGGCACCGCCACGGTCGACCTCACCGGCCCCGGGGAGGCCCCCGGGGGGCGGGAGAGCCGGCTGGCCGTCGGCCAGATCGTGCTCACCGCCACCACCGTCCCCGGCGTCCGCGCGGTCCTCCTCACCCGGGACGGGGAGCCGCTCGAGGCCCCGCTGCCCTCCGGTGAGCTGACGTCCGGGCCGCTGACCGCGGGTGACTACCGGCAGCTGCTCGTGGCGCCGCCGTCCTGAGACGGCGGGTGTGTGACGAGCTCGTGACGAGTCGGGCTCCCCACCCCGCGGCAGCCCCCGGCGGTGCCAGGGTGGGCGCATGGGAGACACCGCGCTGACCGAGGTCGTGCACGTCCGCCGAGGCGCCGTCCGGGTGACCGGGCGGCTGACGGAGCTGGGCGCCGACCTGGTCCGCGGCACCGTCGAGAGCCTCGTGCGCAGCGGGCACCGCAGCGTGCTGGTGGACCTGCGCGACGTCCGGCCCACCGACGCCGGCCTGCACGTGCTGCGGGACGTGGAGCGCTCGCTGGCCGCGGACGGCGCCCGGCTGCTGGTGCGGCCACCCACCGAGCCCGGCGCCGGCACGCCGGTGCCCGGCGAGCACGTCGCCTCCCGGCCGGCGGCCGGCACGCGCACCCCGTCCCGGGAGACCCGGCACGCGGCTCCCTAGTCTCGGTCCCCCAGGCACCGACCGGAGGGACCCCGCATGCCCGTCGTCTCGCGACTCTCGACGACCCCCGTGAAGGGCACCGCCCTCTCCGCGCCGGCGAGCGTGGCGCTCACCCGCACCGGCGTCGAGGACAACCGGCGCTTCCACCTCGTCGACGCCCGGCACCGGCTGTTCAACGGCAAGCACCACGGGCCCCTGGTCCGGCTCACCGCCCGCTACGACGCCGACCGGCAGGTCCTGTCGCTGGACGTCCCCGGCCGCGGGACGCTGGAGGCCACGACGACCGAGCTCGGCGAGCGGGTGGTGACCGACTTCTACGGGCGCGAGGTGCCCGGTGCCCTCCTCGCGGGGCCCTGGTCGGCGGCCCTGAGCGAGTTCGTCGGCGAGCCGGTGCACCTCGTCGCCACCGACGTCCCCGGCGACGCGGTCGACGTGCACCCGGTGACGCTGGTCAGCTCGGCCACCGTCGAGCACCTGCGCAGCGTCACCCCCGGCGGCGAGGTGCTGGACTCCCGGCGCTTCCGGATGCTCGTCGAGGTCGACGGGTGCGGGGTGCACGAGGAGGACACGTGGGCCGGCCGGCTGGTGCGGCTGGGTGGGGCGACGGTGCGCGTGGTCGGCCCGGTCCCCCGGTGCGTGGTCACCAACGAGAACCCCGACAGCGGCGAGGTGGACTTCGGCACGCTCAAGGCCATCGCCCGCTACCGCGGTGACCTCGCCCGCGACCTCACGACCCCGGTCGCCCACCTCCCGGACGGCGGCGCGGTCGTCTTCGGCGTGTACGCCACCGTCGAGGAGCCGGGGACGATCGAGGTCGGCGACCGCGTCGAGCTGGTCGGGGCGGACGCCCCCGCCCCGGCCTGACCGGCTCCCTCAGCGGGCCGCGGCGACGGGCTGGCGCAGGACGGTCCGCAGCCTCGCCGGCTCGGTGCGGCGGGCGTCGGAGAGGTAGACCTCGTGGTGGCGGCCGCGCGGGACGAGGCCGTGGGCCGGCAGGAACTCGCCGTGCAGCCGTTCGAGGAGCGGGCCCTCGTCGTCGTAGGAGCCGACGTGCAGGACCTGCACGCTGCGCCCCTCGGTGAGGCGCTCGAACCGGACCAGGCCCAGCGCGGGCACCGGCTTCCTGCGCCGCGCCGCCGCCACGGCCTCGTCGACCAGGCCGGCGCCGATCCAGTCGGGCTGGGCGATCATCAGCGTCCACTGCCACGCGCCCTTGTCCCGGGTGCGGAACGCCGCGAGGTCCTCGGCCGTCCACAGTCCCTCCAGCGGCGCGACGGTGTGCACCCGTCCGAGCGTCTCCCTCGCCAGCCCCCGCACCGCGTACGACGCCGTGAACAGCGCCTCGACCGCCTCCCGGTAGGCCGCCGCCGTGTTCGGGTCGCCGGAGCCGTCGACGGCGAGGAACGACATCTCCGGCACGTCGACGACCGTGAACCGCCCCGGCCGCGGGGCGTAGAGGTCCCGGCGCTCCCGCTTCACGTCGTAGGAACGCACCCCCGCCGTCCTCCCTCGTCCCGAGTCCGTCCAGCGGCACCGTAGGAGGTGGCGCGGGGCGGCGCTCCCGGAGCCCGACGACTCGCCGCGACGGGTGCCGCCGCCGCCCCCGGATGGGTACCGTCTGTGGCGCACGTCACAGCGGCGAGGAGGTCGGCCCATGACCACGACCGAGCAGCGGACCCACTCCGAGCACCGCGCCGACGCGGCACCTCCCGAGCACGTCGACGTCCTCGTCGTCGGGGCCGGGGTCTCGGGCATCGGGGCCGCACACCACCTGCGGGAACGCTTCCCCGAGCGGTCCTTCGTGCTCCTGGACGCGCAGGACGACCGCGGCGGCACGTGGTGGACCCACCGGTACCCGGGGGTGCGCAGCGACAGCGACCTGTTCACCTACGGCTACCGCCACAAGCCGTGGCGGGGCCCGTCCATCGCGGCGGGCGGGGAGATCCTCGACTACCTCGACGAGGTCATCGCCGAGGACGACCTGACGCCGCACATCCGGTACCGGCACAGGGTCACCGCCGCCTCCTGGTCGAGCGACGACCGGCGGTGGACCGTGGACGTCACCCGCCTGGACACCGGCCAGGAGCTGCGCTTCACCACCGGCTTCCTGTGGATGTGCCAGGGCTACTACAACCACGCCGAGCCGCACCAGCCGCGCTGGGAGGGCATGGAGCGGTTCGGCGGCCGGGTCGTGCACCCCCAGTCCTGGCCCGAGGACCTCGACCTCACCGGCAAGCGGGTCGTCGTCGTCGGCTCCGGCTCCACCGCCGCGACGCTGATCCCCGCCATCGCCCCGCAGGCGGCGCACGTGACCATGCTGCAGCGCTCGCCGTCCTACTTCCTGGCCCCGCCGCTCACCCACGAGCTCGCGATCACGCTGCGGCAGCTGGACATCCCGGAGGAGTGGACCCACGAGATCCTCCGCCGCGCCTACACCGCCCAGTTCAACGAGCTGGCCCGGCTGGCGCACGAGGCCCCGGACGAGCTGCACGCGTTCCTCATGGAGTCGATGAGGCCGCTGCTCCCCGAGGGCTTCGACGTCGAGAAGCACCTCACCCCGCGCTACCGCCCGTGGCAGCAGCGCATCGCCATCGTCCCGGAGGGCGACCTGTTCGCCGCCCTCCGCGAGGGCAGGGCCTCGATCGTCACCGACACCATCGAGACCTTCACCGAGACGGGGATCCGGGTCGGCTCCGGCGAGGAGCTCGAGGCCGACGTCGTCGTCACCGCCACGGGCTTCGACCTCTCGGTCTTCGGGGACGTCGCCTTCACCGTGGACGGCGAGGCGGTGCACTTCCCCGAACGCGTCACGTGGCGCGGCCTCATGATCAGCGGCATCCCCAACATGGCCTACGTCTTCGGCTACTTCCGGCACAGCTGGACGCTGCGCGTGGACCTGGTGAGCGACCTGGTGATCCGGCTGATGGAGACCATGCAGCTCAAGGACGCGACCATGGTGGTCCCCACCCTGCGCGACGAGGACGCCGGCATGCAGGTGCGCCCCTGGTCGGACCCGGAGGACTTCAACGCCGGCTACGTCATGCGCTCGCAGCACGTGCTGTTCAAGCAGGGCGACCGCGAGCCGTGGACGCACATGCTCGAGCACGCGGCCGAGATGGAGATCCTGCCCAAGGCCGACCTCGACGACGGCTCGCTCGTCTACTCCTGACCCTCCCCACCTGCCCACCCTCCCGAGGAGTCCCCATGCCGCAGACGGCCGTCCGGACCGGCGTCGACCTGAACTACGAGATCACCGGCGAGGGCGACCCGCTGCTGCTGGTCATGGGGACGTCGGGGTCGATCCCGCTCTGGGGTGAGCTGGTCCCCCGGCTGGCCGAGCGGTACCGGGTGATCGCCTTCGACAACCGGGGGCTCGGCGGCAGCAGCCGGGGGGACGGCGCCATCTCGGTGGCCTCCATGGCCGAGGACACCTCGGCGCTGCTCGAGGCGCTCGAGGTCCCCCGGGCGCACGTCATGGGCTGGTCGCTGGGCTCCGCCGTGGCGCAGGAGCTGGCGCTCACCCACCCGGACCAGGTCGCGACCGCGGTCATGTACGCCACCTGGGGGCGGTGCGACGGCCACCAGCGGTCGGTCCTCAGCGCGCTGCGGCACCCCTACGCCACACGGGACATCGAGACGGCGCTGGCGACCGCCGGCCTGGCCTTCTCCCCGGAGATGCTCGACCACCCCGACTTCGCGGCGATGCTGGAGCCGATGCTGCCGGCGTTCCCGCAGGGCGACGACCAGATGCAGGTCACGGTCGAGCAGTGGGACGCCGACCTCGCGCACGACACCCTCGACCGGCTGGGCGGCATCACCGCCCCCACCGTGGTGATCGTGGGCGAGCAGGACCTGCTGACCCCACCCCGGCAGGCCAGGGCGGTCGCCGACGCCATCCCCGGTGCCCGCTTCGAGCTGCTGACCGGGCCGGGCTCCAGCCACTGCGTGCACCTCGAGCGACCGGAGGACGTGGTGCGGATCGTCACGGCCTTCCTCGACGAGCACCGGCTGCTCCAGGTGAGCTGACCCGCCGCCGGGACGCCACGCCCCGGCGGTTTGACCGCCAAACCACGGAGGGGCTAGCGTCCCCTCCCGTGAGTTCGGAAGTCGTACCGACGCCCGCTGCTCCTGCGCCCGAGGGTCACGTCGTCGCGCCGACCCCACCCGGCGCCGACCGCACGCTCCTGCTGGCGTCCACGGCCACCCTGCTGGTCCTCGTCACGTTCGTGACGCCGCTGGCGACCGGGGTCCGGACGGCCGTCACGCTGGACGCCGGCCCCGGCGCGCAGGCCTGGCTGCTCAGCGCGATGAGCGTCGGGCTGGCCGCGGCCCTGCTCACCGCCGGCGTCCTCGCCGACGACCTCGGCCGGCGGCGGGTCTTCGCCGGCGGCCTGGTGGTGCTCGGCCTGGGCGCGGTGCTCGTCGCGGTGTCCGGCAACTCCGCGGTGTTCATCGCCGGCCGGGTCCTGCAGGGCGTCGGCGGGGCCGCGGTGCTCGCCTGCGCCCTGGGCCTGATCGGCGCCGCCTTCCCGGCCGGCGCGGCCCGGTCGCGGGCCACCGCGGTCTGGGGGGCCAGCGTCGGTGCCGGCACCGGGCTCGGCGGCCTGGTGACGGTCGCGCTCGACACCGGGCAGGGCTGGCGGACGACGTACTGGGCGACCGCGGCCGCGGCCGTCGTGCTGGCCGCCGTGGCGCGGTGGGCGCTGGCCGAGTCCGGCGGCGGCGCGGACCGCACGGTCGACGTCGCCGGGATCGTGCTGTTCGCCGGCGGGACGAGCGCGCTGCTGGCCGGGCTCGTGCAGGGCCGCGGCGGCTGGGGCGAGGCCCCGGTGCTCGTCCTGCTGGCCCTGGGCGTCCTGATGCTCGCCGCGTTCGTGGTCGCGGAGCTGCGGCAGACCGCCCCGATGATCGACCTGCGGCTGTTCCGCAGCCCCGGCTTCACCGCCGCCACCCTCGGCGCCTTCGTCACCGGCGCGACCGTCGTCGGGCTCAGCTCCTACGTGCCGACCGTCCTGCAGCGCGGCCTCGGCGAGAGCCTGCTCGCCGCCACCCTCCTCGTGCTGGTCTGGTCGGCGGTCAGCACCGTCACCGCGCTCGCGGTCCGGCTCGTCCCGGGGCTGGACGGCCGGGTGCTGCTCGCCCTCGCGCTGGCCGTCAGCGCCGTCGGCCTCGGCGGCTACGCCGTCCTGGGGGTCGGCTCCTCGGGGGCCCGGCTGCTGCCGGGCCTGGTGGTGCTGGGCATCGGCTACGGCGCCGCCAACGCGGCCCTGGGCCGGGAGGCGGTCGCGCACGTGCCCGCTGCGGCGGTCGGCATGGGCAGCGGGGCCAACAACACCGCCCGCTACCTGGGGGCCGCGGTCGGCGTCACCGTCGTCGTGCTGGTCGTGGGCGCCGGGTCGCCGGCCGGCACGGCCGCCGGGCTGCTCGCCGGCTGGGACCGCGCGGCGCTCGGGGGTGCGGTCCTGACGCTCCTCGGCGCGCTGCTGGTCGCGGTGATCCGCCCCTCCGCCGCCCGGCGGCAGCCGGCGCCCTGACCGGTGGGCGCCTCAGCGGCTCCCGCCGTCGGGGTCCTCCCCCACGCCCGCGCCGCACGTCGGGGGTGTTCCCCGATGGTCGGGACGGCGCCGCGTGGAGAGGCTGGCCGGGCACGGGACGGCGTCATCCGGGAGGCAGGACCATGACCCCACGAGCACGCAGCGCACCGGACGGTGCCGGCGACCCGGCGTCGGTCGTCGCGGCCCGCCAGCTCGCCGAGGAGGCGCGCCGCCGAACCACGTCGCCTGTGCCGCCGGCCTCCGGGGTCCCGCGGGGGGGGCGCGCTGCGCGCCGCGCGACGGGCCCGCCTCGGGGTCAGCCCGACCGCTCGACGCGGGTGAGCCACTCGGCGAGCAGCGCCCGCAGGACCTCCGGCCGCTCGTGGGGCAGCGCGTGGCCCGCCTCGTCGACGACGGCGAGCGAGGCGCGTGGATGGGTGCCGAGCAGGTCGACGGCGGCCGCGTGTCCGACGGTGGAGTCCAGCCGCCCGGCCACGACCAGGGTCGGGCCCGCGTAGGGCGGCGGCCCCGAGGAGAGCTCCCACCGTTCGCCGATCCGCGCCATCGCCGCCTCGTCGACCAGCGCGGCGGCCGGGGCGACGAACCGCTCGTACCGGTCGAGCATCTCCGGGGTCTGCACGACGAAGTAGCTGCCGAACACGTCGTCGCCGAGCCCGCCGGGGCCGGCGACGACCCGGTGCGCCGGGACGTCGCGCACCCCTGGCACGAGCGGGCAGACGAGCGCCAGGCCGGCGACCTGCCCCGGGCGCCGCGCGGCCATCCCCTGGGCGAGGTACGCCCCGGCGGAGTGGCCGGCGAGCAGGTACGCGTCCCCGCCGCTGACCTCGTCGGCGAAGGCGAGCAGCGCGTCGACGACGTCGTCGGCGCTGCGCATCCACCCGGGCGCCGGCGTGCGGCCCGTCCCCGGGAGGTCGGGGTAGACCCGCCGGAGCCCGGCGACGCCCTCCAGGGCCGGCTCGAAGCAGGCCTCGGTCTCCCGGTGGTCGACGTCCGCGCCGTGCAGCACCAGGACGGGGCGCCCGGACCCGTGCTCGACCGCGTGGATCACGACCCCGCCCGCCCGGCTCGCCACGGAGCTCAGGTGCCGCTCAGGTGTCGCGCGGCGTTGACCAGCCCGACGTGGCTGAAGGCCTGCGGGGTGTTGCCGAGCTGGCGGCCGGTGACGGTGTCGTACTCCTCGGCCAGCAGCCCGAGGTCGCTGCGCAGGCCCAGCAGGCGCTCGAACAGCCTCCGGGCCTCGGCGGTGCGCCCGGTCCCGTGCAGCGCCTCGACCAGCCAGAAGCTGCAGATGAGGAAGGTCCCCTCGTCGCCGGGCAGGCCGTCGACGCGGCCGTCGGCGTCCACCCGGTACCGGAGCAGGAAGCCGTCCTCGGAGAGCTCGCGCTGCACGGCGTCGACCGTGCCGACCACGCGAGGGTCGCCCCAGTCCAGGAACCCCACGCGCGGGATGAGCAGCAGCGCGGCGTCCAGGCCGGTGGAGCCGTAGAACTGGGTGAACGTCCCGCGGTCGGCGTCGAACCCCTTGGCGCAGACCTCGTCGTGGATCTCCCGGCGCAGGGCCCGCCAGCGGTCGACCGGGCCGTCGAGGCCGTGGTGCTCGACCGCCCGCACGGCGCGGTCCACGCCCGCCCACGCCATCACCTTCGAGTGGACGAACGGACGGCGCGGT
Organism: Blastococcus sp. CPCC 205250; assembly: GCF_019799925.1. GTDB lineage: Bacteria > Actinomycetota > Actinomycetes > Mycobacteriales > Geodermatophilaceae > Trujillonella. The sequence goes on from NZ_JABGCG010000004.1 coordinate 220,706, forward strand.
CCCCGGACCTCCCAGAGGCTGTTGTCCGGCTCGTCCCACGCGCCCTCGAGGAAGTCCATCAGCTCCTTCTGCAGCTGCCAGTGGTCCTCGGTGCTGGCCAGCCCCGCCTCCCGGGACAGGTGCAGCCCGTCGAGGACCTCGCCCCACACGTCGAGCTGGAACTGCGACGCCGCCGCGTTGCCCACGCGGACCGGGGCCGACCCCTCGTAGCCGGGCAGCCACGGCAGCTCGTACTCGGGGATCCGGCGGGACCCGTCCAGCGCGTACATGATCCGCAGCTCCCGGGGATCGCCGGCCACGGCCCGCAGGAGCCACTCCCGCCAGGCGTGCGCCTCGGCGGTGTACCCGGTGCCGAGCAGCGACTGCAGCGTGAAGGTCGCGTCGCGCAGCCAGCAGAACCGGTAGTCCCAGTTGCGCGACCCGCCCAGCTGCTCGGGCAGCGACGTGGTCGCGGCGGCGACGATGCCCCCGGTCGGGGCGTAGGTGAGCGCCTTGAGCGTGAGCAGCGACCGGCGGACGGCGTCGCCCCACTCCCCCTGGTACGTGCACCGGGCCATCCAGTCGGCCCAGGACGACTCGGTGTCGGCCAGCGCCCGCTCCGCGTCGACCGGCACCGGCCGCGGCAGGTGCGAGGCCGCGTGGGTGAGCACGAAGGGCACCCGCTCCCCGGCGGACACCGCGAACTCGCCGCGGGTCACGAGGTCACGGCCCTCCAGCGGCACCGGCGTGCGCAGCCAGACGGCGTCCGGGCCGGCCACCGCGGCGAGGTCGCCGTCGACCCGGCGCACCCACGGCAGCAGGTGCCCGTAGTCGAAGCGCAGCACCAGTTCCGTGCGCATCGGCACCCGGCCGGACACCCCCTCGACGATGCGGACGACGTCGGCGGCCTCCCCGCGCGGTGGCATGAGGTCCAGCACCCGCACCCTGCCGTCGGAGGTCTCCCACTCGGTCTCCAGGACCAGCGAGTCCCCGCGGTACCGGCGGCGCGTGCACGTCCCGCCGGAAGCCGGCGCGAGCAGCCACCGGCCGTTCGACTCGTCCCCGAGGAGGGCGGCGAAGCACGCCGCGGAGTCGAAGCGGGGCAGGCACAGCCAGTCGATCGAGCCGTCCCGTCCCACGAGGGCCGCCGTCTGCAGGTCCCCGATCAAGCCGTAGTCCTCGATCCGGCCGGGCATGGCCGTACCTCCCAGTCGTGCGTCGTCGTCCGGTCAGGCGGTCAGGTCGAGGACCACCTTGATGTCGTCGTCCTGCGGCCGGAAGGCCTCGGCGAAGGCGTCCAGCGGCAGCCGGCGGGTGACCAGCCGCTCCAGCCAGGGCAGGTCGGCGGCGGTGAGGGCCGCTGCGGCCTGCGCGTAGTGGTCGAGGTTGGCGTTGACCGAGCCGACGACGACGTCGTTCTCCAGCACCAGCGAGCGGTTGAGGTCACCGGCGTCCAGCCGCACGGTCCGGCCGGCGGAGGAGATCCCGGTAAGGCAGACGATCCCGTAGTGCTGCGTCGTCCCCATGGCGTCGAGGACCAGCGACGGCACCCCGGTGGCCTCGACGACGACGTCGGGCGGGCCGGTCGCCGCCACGGCCGCCGCGAACCCGTCGCAGTGGTAGGTCGCCCCGAGGGCCTGGACGAGGTCGGGCTTGAGGCCCTCGCGGACGACGTCCAGGACGTGCACCTCCAGCCCGCGCTGCCGGCCCAGCAGCGCGGCGAGCAGCCCGATCGGTCCGGCCCCGGTCACCAGCACCCGCTCCGGCTCGAACCACGAGCGGGCGCCGATCCGCTCGATCTGGTCCCACGCCTTGGCGACCACGCTCGTCGGCTCGAGCAGCATGCCCACCGACTCCAGCGAGGCGTCCAGCCCGACGGCGTAGGCGGGCTCGACGCACCACGTCCCGCCGGCGTACCCGTCGAGGTCCTTGATGCCGCGCTCGGTGTACCGGCCGTTGCGGCACATGTCGAAGTGCCCGTGCGCGCACGCGCCGCACGGCACCGGGTCCGGGCGGCGCACCACGCCGACGACCAGGTCCCCCGGCGCGAACCCCGAGCCCGCCGGCGCCTCGCGCACCCTGCCCAGGGACTCGTGGCCGAGGACCAGCCGGTCCCGGCCCGGCGGGGCCGAGCCGTACTCGGCCGCGGCGATCTCCCGGTCGGTGCCGCAGATGCCGACGGCGAGGCCGTCGACGAGGAGGTCCCCCGGCCCCGGCACCGGGTCGGGGACGTCGGAGACGGCCACCGAGCCGGCCACGCCGGGGACCACGGTCAGCGCGCGCAGGGGGTCCTCCGTCGGTCGGGCCGCCGTCGGCGGCCGCAGGGCGTGGGCAGCGGTCCCCCGATGCTGGCGCACCCGGCGCCGGACGGCGACCGCTGCCGGGCCCGGCCGGTGGAGCGCGGTCCGGGTGCCGGGGGTGGACCCGTTCCCACCGGGCGGGAGAGGTGGCACCCTGCCCCCGCCCCGCCGTCCGCGATCCGTGGAGAAGCCGCCGTCATGTCCTCCGCCCCCTCCCCCGCCGCACCGTCCGACGCCCGTCCGGCCTCCCCCGGCCCGGAGGTCCGGCAGCGGGTCGTCGGCATGCTCGGCGGGATGAGCTGGGAGTCCACCGCCGAGTACTACCGGCTGGCCAACGAGCTGGTCCGCGAGCGGCTGGGCGGGCTGCACTCCGCCCGCCTGCTCGTGGCCTCGGTGGACTTCGCCGAGGTCGAGCGGCTGCAGGTCGCCGGCGACTGGGACCGCGCCGGGGAGCTCCTGGCCGCGGAGGCCGCGCGGCTGGAGGCCGGCGGCGCGGAGCTGCTGGTGCTGTGCACGAACACGATGCACCGGGTGGCCGACCGGGTGCAGGCGGCGGTCGGCATCCCGCTGCTGCACCTGGCCGACGCGACCGCCGCGGCCGTGCGCGCCGCGGGGCTGTCGACGGTCGGGCTGCTGGGCACCGCGTTCACCATGGAGCAGGCCTTCTACCGGGACCGGCTCGCCGGGCACGGCCTGCGCGTACTGGTGCCCGATGCCGCGGACCGCGCCGAGGTGCACCGGGTGATCTACGACGAGCTGTGCCTCGGCGTCGTCCGGCCCCGGTCCCGGGAGGCGTACCGGCGGGTCATCGAGCGGCTCGTCGACGCCGGCGCGGAGGGCGTCGTCCTCGGCTGCACCGAGATCGAGCTGCTGGTCGGCGCCGAGGACAGCCCGGTCCCCGTCTTCCCCACCACCCGGATCCACGTCGAGGCCGCGGTCACCGCCGCGCTCGACGGCGGGGACCGCGGCCTCGCCGGGTAGCCGCCGATCCCCGGCGCGGGACCCGGCACGGCGCCGCGCACCGCCGGCCCTCCGTGCGTCCGCCGCGGGCACGGCAGGATGCGCGCATGTGCACCGTGGTGGTCCGCCGGTCCGCCGGCCGGCCGGCGCAGCTCCTGGCCGTCCGCGACGAGCTGACCACCCGGCCGTTCGACGTCCCCGGCCGCTGGTGGCCCGACCTCCCGGACGTCGTCGGCGGACGTGACTCCGTGGCCGGCGGCACCTGGTGCGCCACCCACGTGGGCACCGGGGTGACGTGCCTGGTGCTCAATCGGTTCCACGAGCGGGCCGCCGCCCCGGGTGCCCCGAGCCGCGGGGTGCTGCCGCTGCTGGGAGCCGTCCACGGCGCCGGCTGGGGAGCACACGTCCGGCTCGCCGGGATGGCCGGTTTCCTCCTGGTGCTGGTCACCCCCGACCGGCTGACCACCTGGACGTTCGACGGCGACGGGCTCGTCGAGGAGGAGCTCGGCGAGGGCACCTCCGTGCTGACCAGCGGCGGGCCGGAGGACCGCAAGGCCGACCGCTGGCGCGGGGCGTTCGCCGACGCGGACTTCCCCGACGGCTGGCGCGGGCTGGTCGGCGGCCGGCCGCCGGCCGACGACCCCGGGGCACTCGTCGTCCGCCACGAGCGGGACGGCGAGGTGTACGGCACGGTGTTCGCCGAGCTCCTGGACGCCCGCCCCGGCCGCCTGCACCTCGAGTACAGCCGCGCGCCCTGGACCGGCGCCGCCTGGGACACCGCCGGTTTCCCGCCGGCCGGCTGACGGCGGCCCGAGTCCGGAACGGGGTGCAAGTCCCCCGTCAGGCAGGTGCAAGTGCGGTGCCAGCGGCCGGCGGCACGGTGTGTCCACCGGCTCGAGGGACGAGCCGGACCACCGTCCGACAGGAGAGACCGATGACCGCCTCGACCCCCACCCTGGCCCCGGCACTGCCCACCACCCTGCGCCCCCGGCCCGCCCGGCCCACCCAGGCCCCCCGGACCACCGGCCTGCGGGCCGCCTGGGACCGCTACCGGGCCGACCGTGCCTCGCTGCGCCAGGAGCGGGAGATCCGGCAGGCCGCGGCCGGCGCGCCGACGCGCGCGATGGCCGGGGAGATCTCGCTGCTGCTGGCCCGTCGCTGACGCGCCGTCGCGGGGAGCCGTCCGCGCGGGACCGCGCGGGACGACGTCGGGGCCGCCCGGCTCAGCGGCGGGCCAGCACCGCCAGCGCCACCGCACCGCCCCAGCCGGCCACGACGACCGGGGTCTCGACCGGATCGAGGCCCCGGGGGCCGATCCGGGCCCGGGCCAGCCGTTCGCTCAGGTAGCCGACGGTCAGCCCGGTGCCCAGCCACCGCAGCACCCAGCGGGCCCGCTCGTCGGGTCCGCGCAGCAGCCGGGCCAGCGCCCAGGCCTCCGGGACGAGGAGGTACGGCGGCGCGCTGTAGGCGGTGCCGAACCACAGCCAGTCCCGCACCAGGTGCTCGGGGCTGCCGGTCAGGAAGGGCACGTCGAAGTGCCGGCGCCGCCGCAGGGCGACCAGGTGCCCCGCCGCCTGGGCGCCGAGCTGGATCGAGGCGGCCGCCACGAGGGCCCGTCGGTGCGCCATGCCGCCGCACCATAGGGCCCGGCGCACACCCACGGCGTCCACCGGACGACGGGGACCGCGGAACCCGCACCACCGTGGCCCGGACCTCCCCGGCGACGGGGCACGGGCGGCATGATCATCGTGACCGCGCCCGGGAGGCGCCCGCCACGGACCCGGAGGTGCCCATGAGCGAGCCGAGCGCCGCGACGACACCGGAGCTCGGCGACCTGCGCCGGATCGGGCTCTTCGCGGGCACGGACGACGACCAGCTGCGCGCGCTGCTCGCCGCGGGCACCGAGGTGCGCTTCCGTGCCGGGGACGTGCTGTTCGAGGAGAACGCCCCCGCCGAGCACTGGTGGGTGCTCCTCGACGGTGTGGTGGACCTCGTCCGGCACGTGGGACGCGACGAGACGCGGCTGGGGGTCATGGACGTGCCGGGCCGCTGGGCCGGGGGCTTCCGCGCCTGGGACGCGCACGGCGCCTACCTCGCCACCGCCCGCACCGCGACCGCCGGCTGCGTGCTCCGGGTGCCCGCCGGCGACCTCCGTGCGCTGTGGGCCGACCGCTTCCCGCTGGGCCTGAGCCTCATCGAGGGCGTCTCCCGGTCCGCGCGCGACTACGAGGCGATGGCCCGCCGGCGCGAGGCCCTCGCCGCGCTCGGCACGCTGGCCGCCGGACTGGCGCACGAGCTGAACAACCCCGCCGCGGCGGCGACCCGCGCCGTGCGCGCCCTCGGGCAGGCCCACGAGGACCTGCTGTCGTCCCTGCAGCGACTCGTGTCCCTGCCGATCGACGCCGGGCAGTTCAGCCGCATCGACGCGCTGCGCCGGGAGCTGAGCGCGGACGGGCCGGTGCTGGACCCCCTGACCCGCGCCGACCGGGAGGACGACCTCGCGGACTGGATGTCGGCCCGGTCGGTGGGCCGCGCCTGGGACCTCGCGGAGTCCCTCGCCGGCGCGGGCGCGGAGGTGGCCTGGTGCGAGCGGGCCGCCGATGCGATGGGCGAGGGCTCGCTCGAGGCGGCGCTCGAGTGGGTGGCGAGCACCCTCGCGGCTGCCGGCCTGCTGGAGGAGGTGGCGGAGTCCACCCGGCGCATCTCCGACCTGGTCGCGGCCGTGAAGAGCTACTCGCAGCTGGACCGCGCCGCGATGCAGGTGACCGATCTGGCCGAGGGGCTGGACAGCACACTGGTGGTCCTCGCGCACCGGATCCCGCCGGAGGTCACCGTGGTGCGCGACCACGGCGCCGACGTGCCCCGCATCCAGGCGCTCGCGGCGGAGCTGAACCAGGTCTGGACCAACCTCGTCACCAACGCCCTCGACGCGATGGGCGACCGCGGGACGCTGCGCGTCTCCACCCGGCTGGGCCGGGGCGAGGTGATCGTGGAGATCGGTGACACCGGCGCCGGGATGACGCCGGAGACGCAGCGGCGCGCCTTCGAGCCCTTCTACACGACGAAGGGGGTCGGCGAGGGAACGGGCCTCGGCCTGGACATCTCGCGGCGGATCGTCGACCGCCACCGGGGGGACATCGTCATCGACCTGCGGCCGGGCGAGACGGTGCTGCGCGTGCGGCTGCCGATCGGGGACGCCGGCCCGTCCGCCCCGGCCGGCGGCTGAGCCGGCTCGACGGGTCGGTGGCGGGGGCCGTGCCGCTGAGGCCTCCCGCGACGGCCCTCAGGCGGTCGCGTCGGTGAGCGTGGTCCGGGAGCGGTACTCCAGGTCCCCGTAGGCCTCGGCGTGCCGGCCCATGTAGGAGGCCACGAAGGGACACAGCGGGAGCACCTTCAGCTCCTGGCGCCGCACGTCGTCCAGGGCCTGGCGGACCAGCTCGGAGGCGATCCCCCGGCCCTCGTACCCGCCCAGCACCTCGGTGTGGGTGAAGACGACCAGCTCGGCGGTCCGGATGTACTCCGCCACCGCCGCCAGCTCCCCGCCGTCGACCCGGCCCTCGTACCGGTGCTGCTCGGCGGCATCGGTCACGGTCACGTCCACACTCACGGGATCTCCTCTCCGCGGTGGCACGGCCACCGGGTCGCTCGGACGGCGACCAGCATCCCGCACCGCGCCAGGGGTGCGGCGACGGCCCGTCCGCGCGATCAGTCCCCCGTCGTCGGACGGGACACGGGGTGCACCTCACGGGCGCCCTCGAGGGTGTGCCCCTCCTCGCAGGTGAGGGTCAGGTGCACCGGGGCGCCGCAGTCGCGGTGACGCAGCTCCATCGGCACCCCCTGCTCCCCGGCCAGGTGGCGGTCGCCCCACTCCATGAGCGCCACCAAGGTCGGGTACAGGTCGACGCCCTTGCGGGTCAGCCGGTACTCGTGGCGCTGCCGCTCCCCCTCGTCCTGGTACGGGACCCGCCGCAGGATCCCCTCGTCGACCAGCCGGCCGAGCCGGTCGGTGAGCACCGCCCGCGGCGCGCCGAGCATCCGCTGGAAGTCCGCGAAGCGGCGCACGCCGAGAAAGGCCTCACGCAGCACCAGCAGGCTCCACTTCTCGCCCACGACGGCCAGGGTCCCGGCGACCGAACAGCGGGTCCGGTCCAGCAGCAGCTCGCTCACCGGCCCAGCATAGGCATGCTGAGTTCACTTGACGAACCGACGCGGACGGGTGCAGAGTTCAGGTCACGAACTCAGGAGGCTCCCGTGGACCTGGTGGTGGCGACCCGACCCGTCCGTCCCGACGACCTGCGCCGCTTCCTCCGGCTCTGGCCGCGGCTGTCCCCGGAGACGAGGTACCGGCGCTTCCACGCGCCGGTGGACCGGCTGCCGATGGCGGCGGTCCGCCGCCTGGTGCAGGTCGACCACCGGCTCCGGGAGGCCGTCGTGGCCGTCGTCGGGGACGAGGTGGTCGGCGTCGCCCGCTACGACCGGTCCCCCGACGACCCGGCGACGGCCGACGTCGCCGTCGTGGTGGAGGACGGCTGGCAGGGGGTGGGCCTGGGCCGGCAGCTGCTGCGCGACGCGTCCGCCCTCGCCGCCCGGGCGGGCGTGCGCCGGCTCACCGCCACGGTGCAGGCCGACAACGACCGCGTCGTCGGGCTCGTCCGGCGGCTGCTGCCCGACGCCACGGTCGAGGAGGACGCGGGGGTCCTCCTCGTGAGCAGCCCGATCAGCCCCTCCACATCCCCCCTGCCGGCCACGGTGGCCGGCTGAGAACCGAGAGGACACCCGCCATGACCCGCCTGCGCACCACCCTGACCCGCGCCCGCGACCGGCGCTCCCACCTGCGGCAGGAGCGCGCGCTGGCCCGCGCGCTGGCCGGCGCACCGACCGTCGAGTCGGCGCACGAGATCGCCGTCCTCACCACCCGCCGCTGACCGGCGACCGCGCCGGCCAGAGCAACAGCACCAGCACCGGCACCGGCACCGGCACCGGCACCGGCACCGGCACCGGCGCGGTCGCCCGGCCCCTGGGGGTCAGGCGACCTCCGCCGGTGCCGACAGCGCCTCGGTGAGCAGCGCGACGAGTGCCTCGTGCTGCACGTCGGCCGAGGAACCGATCTCCTCGTCGGACCCGTCGAGCGCCCGGGCCGCCAGCCCGGCCTTGCTGTCGATCAGCTCGGCGATGCGGGCGTCGATGGTCTGCGCGGCGATGATCCGCCACGCGGTGACCGGCTCGGTCTGACCGATGCGGTGGCTGCGGTCGATGGCCTGGGTCTGCTCGGCGTCGGTCCAGGAGAGCTCGGCCAGCACCACGTCGGAGGCGACCTGCAGGTTGATGCCCACGCCGGCCGCGGTCAGCGAGCAGACGGCGATCGCCACCTCGGGGTCCTGCACGAAGGCGTCGACGTTGCGCTGGCGGGCCGAGGAGGTCTGGTCACCGCGGATCGAGGAGAAGCGGATCCCCTGCCGGGTGAAGACCTCCTCGGCAGCGTCCATGACGTCGACGTGCTTGGCGAAGAAGACGACCTTGCCGGCGCTGCGGGCGAGCTGGGCGGCGTAGTCGGCGGCGAGGCCGGCCTTCGCCTGGCCGATCCGCCGCATCATCGTGAAGACGTTCTCCCCCGTGGTCGAGGCGTTGGACTCCTTCTGCTCCCAGCGGGCCACGCGGCGCACGAGCTCGGCGTCGATGCCCACGACCTCGGTGGCCGACGTGCGCGCGGCCAGCGCGCTCTCGTACCGCTTCACCATGCGGCGGGCGAGGTCCCGCTCGGCGGCCCGGATCGACCGGCCGGCCGCCCCGTCGAGCTCGACCGGCAGGTCGGCGATGCGCCGGGCCGGGATGTCGGCGGCCACCTCGACCTTGCGGCGGCGCACGATGCCCAGGTCGATCACGCAGCGGCGGGCCGCCGGGTAGAAGCCCGGGTCGGCCGGCGTCAGGCCGGTGTCCTCCAGGGCCTCCATGAGCTCGCCCAGGGGCTTGGACTCGTCGATCCAGCCGAGGAACTGCCAGATGGCCCGGAAGTCCTCGATGTCGTTGATCAGCGGGGTGCCGGTGAGCGCCATGAGCAGGGGACGCGGCACGCGGGCCCGGATCCGCTCGGACAGCTCCAGCACGTGCTGCGACCGCTGCGAGGTCCGGTTCTTGATGAAGTGCGCCTCGTCGACGACCATCCCGCGGAACCCGAAGTCCCCCAGCCAGCCCACGTGGCGGTCGAGCACCTCGTAGTTGACGACGACGATGTCGGCGAACCCGTCGATGGTGTCGCCGTTGCCGTGGATCACGGTGGCCGGGCGGTGCGGGGTCCAGATCCCGGCCTCGCGCGCCCAGTTGGTCTTGACCACGTTGGGGACGACGACGAGCAGCGGATAGGCGCCGGCCGCCTCCGCCGCCAGCAGCGACTGCGCCGTCTTGCCCAGACCCGGCTCGTCGGCCAGCAGGAAGGTGCGGTGCCCGTCGGCCGCTGCGGCGACCAGCCGCGCCTGGTGCGGCATCAGCTCGGCGCCCTCGGGGGCGAACCGCGCCGTGGGCGCCGGCAGCTCCATGCAGGCCGGGTCCCCGCTGCCGGCCCGCTCGAAGGAGCTCAGCAGCGGGCCGAGCAGCTCCCAGCCGGCGAGCCGGCGCGGCCGGGAGACCGGCGGCGGGGCGGCGGAGTAGTCCGGGGCGAGGAACGGGTTGGCCAGCTGCCGGGAGACCACCGACTGCGGCACGACCCGGTTCTCGTGCGCGGCCGGGACGCTCGCCGGCCGCGCCGGGGGCTCCGGCTCCGGCTCGGGCTCGATCCCCGCGGCGCGCAGCAGGTCCCGCTTCAGCGCCCGGGCGGCGTCGGAGACGACGGCGTCGTCGGCCAGCAGCGCCAGCAGGCCGGCGTCGCGGACGGCGGTCGTGGCGAGGATGGTCGCGATGCCGTCGAGCCGCTTGAGCTGCTCGGTGCGGCGGCTGTCGCTGCTCGTCTCGTCGGCCCGCACGCGGGCGCGCTCCTCGCGCAGCAGCAAGGCCACGACCTGGAACTTCGTCCGCGTCGAGGCCTGGACCTGACCGCGCTGGGCGGCCGCCTCGACCTCGCGGACGGTGCGCGCGAGCACCGAGATGACGTCGGCGCGTTCGCGTCGCTGGGTCCGCGGAGCGGAACGGCGAGTGCCCTGCGGGCGCTGGCCTGGTCGAGCCACGTACATCTCCTCTGGAATGCCGGGCACGGTCCCCGGCGGGACGCCGGGCACCGACCGGCGGGGTGGCACGGCGCGCAGCCGCCTGCCGAGCACCGGCCCGCGGGGAGCCGCGGAGCCGCACGCCCGGGCCGGACGGCCCGAGTCGGACGCCGAGTCCGGGCCACCCGTCGACCTCCGACGCGACCCGCACGGGGCACTCCGTCGCCGCGCAGCGATGTCCGTCTCGGAGACGGTGCTGGACCCATGCTATCTCCGCGCGGCCGGCACCACCCCGCGACACCGTGCGCGACGGGTGCGCGGGGCCGTGCGCGACGCGGGCGAGGCGCGGTGCGTGACGTCGCGCGGGGCCTGCCGCGCTGGTTGACTCGGCGGATGGTGTCTCCCATCCCGGAGCCGGAACCCCAGATCGATCCGACCGAGCCGGTGCCCGACGACCCCAGCGAGCTGCTCCCCGACGCCCCCGAGCCGCTCCCGCCGCCGCCGATCGAGGCGACGCCGGAGGACCCCGGCGGCGACCCCGGCGGGGTGCCCGAGCCCGCCTGACGACGGGCCCCCCGCCGCGGCGGGGTGGTCAGCGCAGCGGTTTGGTCAGCGCAGCAGGGTCGTCAGCGCAGCAGGGTGGTCAGCCGGACGCGTACGCCGTCCTCCGCGCGGCGGATGACGACGTGGTCGCACAACTGGCGCGCGAGCCACAGCCCCATGCCGCCGGAGGAGAGGTCCGCGCCGTGGGCCGGCCCGTAGCCGGCGAACGGGTCGTCCCAGTCCCGTCCGGAGTCGTGGATGGTGCACACCAGCCGCTCGTGCGTGCCCCACATCCGCAGGCCGGCCGGCGGTCCCCCGTGCCGGACGGCGTTGGAGGCCATCTCGTCGACGGCCATGAGGAAGTCCTCGAGCACGTCGTCGGGCCCGTCCACCGCGGCCAGCCGGTCCCGCAGCGCGCGGCGGAGGGCGGCGGCGTCGGTGATGTCGTCGTCGGCCAGCAGCGGCGGGGTCGACTCCAGCGGCTCGTCGGGCACGGGGAGCCCCCGCAGGTAGGTGGCGGGGTCGACGTGGTCGGGGTTGGGCACGGGCCCGCCGGTGGTCCACACCTGGGGGTGGGTCTGCCGGGCCGCGGCCCGCAGGGGCGCCGGCAGGTCCGGGCCGAAGACGCACAGCCCCCACAGGGGCTGCCCGGCGAAGGCGACGTTGATCACCGCCTCGTAGGCCTGCCACTCCCGGTGGTCGGCGGCCGTGGCCCCGAAGTCGGGCTCCCCCAGCACGCGCACCCGCCGGCCGGGCCGCGCGTGCTCGGTGGCGAAGCGGCGGAACGCGGTGATGGCCGTCGGCGTCCGGGACCGGTACAGCTCGTGCCGCTCGATGACGACCACGGCCGGGTCGTCCCCCAGGGCGTCGCGCAGCGGTCCCGCCGTCCCGGGGTCGACGGCGACCACCGCGGCGTCACCGGCGGCCAGCCCCTCGAGCAGCCAGGGCGCGGCGACGGCGGCCACCTCGTCGGCCGAGTCGTAGAACAGGGCGCCGTGGAGGCCGGCGTCTGCGCCGGCATCCCCGCCGGTGTGCTGCCGGTGCAACGCGTGGCCCCCGTGGTGCTCGTGTCCGTGCCGCCTCGTGCCGGGGCGGTCCCCCGGCCGCAGTCGGCCCGTGCAGGGGCGGTACCCGCTCCGCGCGGCCGTGAACGGCTTCCGGCCGACGACCCGGCGCGACGGCCGGCGGACGGGCGCCGACCGGCCGCCGGCACCGGCGTGGCGTGCGTCACGGGAACCCCGCGACACGCCGTCGGCGGGCCGCCCCGGTGCACCTGACCTGCGGTGGGACACGCACACTCGTGGGCGTTTGCAACCACACGACTACGGAGTCCCCCCGCAGTGAGATCGACCCGTTCCTCCATCGTCCTGGCCGTGGTCGGCGTGCTCCTGATCGTCGCCGCCGCGATCGTCCGCTTCGTCGTCGTCCCCAGCGTCACCCAGCTGCCCGAGGACCTCGACGTCACCCTCCGCTTCGACGGCACCTACAACGGCATCAACCCGGGCGTGCTCTCGGGTGAGGCCACCGAGGTGCTGCTGCAGGACGTCCCGATCGAGGCCAGCCGGCGCGTGCACGCGCAGTCCGTCGAGGGCGACACCGAGATCGTCGCCCGCACCGACGAGCGCAGCGTCGGCGACACGGAGCCCTCGGTCACCGAGGTCGTCTTCGCCGTCGACCGCGAGACCGCCGAGGGCGGCCCGGCCCCGGACGGCGCCGAGGACGTGACCTCCTCCGAGGGCCTGGTCTTCACGCTGCCCGTGGACCCCTCGACCGAGGACGACGCCTACGTCTACTGGGACCAGGCGACCCTGCAGGCCGCGCCGGTCAGCTACGAGGGCGAGGACACCCTCGGGGGCCGCGACGTCTACCTGTACGAGTCGGTCGCCGAGGGCGAGCTCGCCGACCCGGCCGCGCTGGACCTGCCGACCTCCCTGCCCAAGGAGACGCTGGCGGCGCTCGCCCCCGGCCTGGCCGGGCTGGTCGACCCCGAGCTGCTGAACGCGCTCCCGGCGGTGCTGCCGTCGCTGCCCGCCGAGATCCCGATCGCCTGGACCTCCCGGACGACGACCTACGTGGCCGCCGACCAGGAGCTGGGCGCCACCGTCGCCGGCGGCAGCACGCAGGAGATCACGGGTTCACTCGACCTGAGCGTGACGACGGTCGACGTGCCCTTCGCCGAGATCTCCGTGTACTCCACGGACGACTCGATCGAGGAGCGCGGGGACCAGGTCGCCGACGACTCCGGCCTGCTCAGCCTGGTGGGCACGGTGCTGCCGATCGTCGCGCTGGTGCTCGGGGTGCTGCTGCTGGTGGCGGCGCTCCTGCTCGCCGTCCGCGCCGCCCGGCGGACCGGCGGCACCCCGCCGTCGGCTCCCCGCACCGCCGCGCACGCGGCCTGACCGGCACCGCCGCGCACGCGGCCTGACCGGCACCGCCGCGCACGCGGCCTGACCGGCACCGCCGCGCACGCGGCCTGACCGGCACCGCCGCGCACGCGGCCTGACCGGCACCGCCGCGCACGCGGCCTGACCGGCACCGCCGCGCACGCGGCCTGACCCACCCCGCCGACGAGGCGGGCTCCGCACGACCGGCGGCCCCGGGGGACATCTCCCCCGGGGCCGTCGCCGTCCCGGGCCGGCGAGATGGGGTCCCCGCCCGGCCGAGATGGGCAACTCTCCCGACGAGCCCGGGGCCCTCGCGTCCCTAGCGTTCTCCTCGTCCGCAGCACCGCCGCTGCGGAGCCCGCACGAGGAGGAACAGTGAGCACCGAGACGCAGATCGCGCAGACCGTCGACCCGGCCGCCGACCGCGAGCTGAAGGCGCGCCACCGCGCCATGTGGGCCCTCGGGGACTACCCCGCGGTGGCCGCGCAGGTGATCCCCGAGCTCGGGCCCGAGCTGGTCGCCGCCTGCGGCGTCCGCCCGGGCGACCGCGTGCTCGACGTGGCCGCCGGCAGCGGGAACGCCGCCGTCCCCGCGGCGCTGACCGGCGCCTCCGTGATCGCCTCCGACCTGACCCCCGAGCTGTTCGGGGCCGGCCGCGCCTTCGCCGCCCGCCACGGCGTCGAGCTCGAGTGGCAGGAGGCCGACGCCGAGGCGCTGCCCTTCGCCGACGGCGCCTTCGACGTGGTCATGTCCTGCGTCGGCGTGATGTTCGCCCCGCACCACCAGCAGGCCGCCGACGAGCTCGTCCGCGTCTGCCGGCCCGGCGGCACGATCGGTCTGCTGAGCTGGACGCCCGAGGGCTTCGTCGGGGACATGTTCCGGACGATGAAGCCCTACGCGCCCCCGCCGCCGCCCGGCGCCCAGCCGGCCGTCCTGTGGGGCGACGAGGAGCACGTCCGCTCGCTCCTGGGCGACCGCGTCACCGACGTCGTCACCCGGCGGCAGACGCTGACCTGCGACGCCTTCGCGACGCCGGCCGCCTTCGTGGCGTACTGGAAGACCGTCTACGGGCCGACCGTGGCCGCCTACCGCAACAACGCCGCCGACCCGGATCGGGTCGCTGCCCTGGACCGCGACCTGACGGCCCTCGTCGAGCGGTTCGACCGCGGCACCGACGGCACGGTCATGGACTGGGAGTACCTGATCGTCACCGCCCGCACGCGGGCCTGACGCCTGCCGCGCGACGACCACCCGAGGAGAACGCCCATGCGCAGCGCCGCCCTCCAGCCCCTGCTGATCGCGGCGCTGGTGCTCCTCGAGGTGGCCGTCTGGCAGCTCCGCGTCGCGCTGGCGACGCGTGGGCGCAAGCGGGTCGCAGCCGCCCTGGGCGCGGTCAACGCCGTCCTCTCGGTCGTCGCCCTCGCCCAGGTGGTCACGAACCTCGACCGGCCGGCGAACGTGGCCGGGTACGCGGTCGGGGTGGCCGCCGGCGTGTACCTGGGAGTCGTCGCCGACGGGCGGCTGGCCGGCGACCCGGTGGAGCACCGGGTGGTGGTGCCCGGCGACGGCGCCCGGGTGACCACGGAGCTGGCGGCCCTCGGCTGGCCGGTGACGGCGCAGCCGGCGGTCGGCGGCGGCGGTCCGGTCACGGTGCTGGTCGTCATCGTGGGCGCCGGACGCACCGCGGAGGTCGAGCGCGACCTCGACCGGCTGGCGCCGGACGCGTTCCGCACCAGCACCCGGCTGCGATCGGCTTCCCGTCCCGTGGCCGTCCCGGGCTGAGGCACGCCGACGACCCGCGGCCGGACGGCCGTGGGGAGTCGGCCCCTGGGATGTCATGTCCGCAGTGGTGGGTGGATGAGGATCTGGGTGCCGTCGGGGCGGTAGGTGCGCCACCGGCTGCCCGGTGGCGCGGTGTCGTCGCGTTCGACGCGGAACCCGTGGTGGACCTCGGTGTGGTGCCGTTCGCCTTCGGCAGGCCGGCCCCTGCGCAGGGTCCCGCCCTGAGCTTGCGAGGGGTGGGGGGCGCAGGGGTCCTTCCTGTCGCAGAACCAGCGGGGGGGCTTCGCAGCCGGCGAACACGCACTGCTGGTCGCGGGCCTCGACGGCTTTGCGGATGTGCGCCGGCACGATCCGCTGCTCCCGGCCGACGTCCAGCGGTAGCCCGTCGGCGTCGAGCACCATGCGGGTGATGCCGGCGTCACAGGCCACCCACCGAGCGCGCGCGGCGGAGATGGTCGCGCCCAGGCCGGTACCGGCCGCAGCCGGGCCGGTGGCGGGGTCCGCGAGCGCGTGTCCCCGGCGCACCGGCCGGCCGTGGAGATCGACTCCAGCGCGGTGGCGACCCTCTGCCCACCGACCGCATCCAGGGTGCCGCCGATCGTCCAGCTGCCGTCGGGGTGCTGCGCCAGGGTGACCGCCCGCTCCTCGGTCGGGTCGGGCTCCGGTCCGTCGGGATCCAGCTTGGCCAGGTACTCCCCGACCGCGCGCTGCAGGTCCCGGTGGGTGCCCCGGCAGGCCAGCTCGACCAACGCCGCCTCCACCGCGCCGATGTCGATGCCCTGCGCGGCGGCCAGCTCCAGGTGGGCCGGCTTGACGATCTGCGCGATCACCTCGACCTGATCGGCGCCGACCTCCCCCGCCGCGAACGCCGCCCCGGTCGCGGGCAGCTGCTCCAAGGCCCGCCCCATCGCGACCAAGTCCTTGGCCAGCGCACCGGACACCCGCAGGTGTCCGCGCAGCCACGACTGCATCGTCGTCGCCCCGTCGTACTCGCACGCCGACCGCACATCGGCCCGCCGGGTGACCCGTGCAGCGTGCGCCGTCAGCCGGTTCACCACCGCCAGCATCTCCCGCAGGTGCTCGAGCAGCACGCCGTCCGACAGGTCGTCCAGGTCCAGGTCCGCTCGTCGTCCACACACCTCATGGCGGTCTTGCGCAGCGGCGGCGACCGTCCTCCGGCAGCCGCCGGCTACCCCGCCGGGACGCCGAGGCGCCGGGCCACAGCGGCGGCCTGGCCGCGCGAGCGGACGTCGAGCTTGGCCAGGACGGCCGACACGTGGTGGTCGGCCGTCTTGCGGGAGATGACGAGGCGTTCGGCGATGTCGGCGTTGCTCAGGCCGTCGGCCAGCAGCATGAGCACGTCGAGCTGGCGGGCGGTCAGCCCCGCGGGGTTCCCCCGGGTGGTCGCCGACCGGCCCCTCGGGACGCTGGTGACGCCCGCCTCCCGCAGCCGGGCGCGCACGTGCGCGGCGACCGCCCGCGCGTCGAGGTCGTCCAGCGCCGCCAGCGCGGCGAGCAGGTCCCCGGTCCCCCCGGCGTCCCATGCCGCCATCGCCTGCTCGTAGGGCTGGTCCGGGGGCACCGGCTCGGCGGGCGCCGTCGCCGCCTCCACCCGCTGCACCCCGGCGTCGGCCAGCCGCCGCGTCCAGCGCAGCAGCGGCGCGAGGGCGGCGTCCCGCCCAGCGAACGGACGGGTGAGCAGCCCGGTGGCCAGCGGCTCCTCGAGCCGGGCGTCCGGCCGGCGGGTGATCCACGCCTGCTCGGCCAGTGCCGCCGCGGCGGGGGCGACCTTGCCGGGGTTGTCCAGCCGGTGCACCAGCCGCCACAGCTCGTCGAGGTGCCGGTTCTCCGGTGGCGCCTCGCGGCGGGCCAGCAGGAGTCCGAGCACCAGGTGCGGCCACAGCTGGCTCAGCGGCAGGTCGCCGGCGGCGAGCACGGCCCGCGCGTCCTCCTCCGCCTCGGCCCACCGCCCCTGGAGCAGCCGCAGCCGGGCCCGCACCCCGAGCTGCCAGGCCGTGCAGATGGGGGCGTCGCGCTCCTCGCTGATCCGCAGCGCCCGGGCGAGCGAGTCCTCCGCCTCGGGGAAGCGGCCCAGCTCCACGTCGAGGTGGCACAGGTTGCTCATCGGGGTGGTCGCCAGGATGTCCAGCCGGTACCGCAGACCGGCGTCGCTGGCCGCCAGCAGCGCCTCGCGGGCGGCCACGTCGCCGTCGACCAGGTCGGCGATCGCCAGCCCCACGGACGTGGTGATCCGCAGGACGTCGTCCCCGGTCTCGTCCGCGATGGACGTGGCCCGGCCGCCCTGCCGTCGCGCCTCGTCGCCCTCGCCGCGCTGCGCGGCCAGGAAGGAGGCGTTGGCGAGGGCGAAGCCGAGCGCCGACCGGTCGTGGGCGTCGGTGAGGATCGCGACGGCGGCGCGGTTGTGCTCCTCGGCGGTGGCCCGGTCGGCGGCGTACCAGGCGAAGCGCGAGATGGCGGTGTGCCCGGCGCCGATGGCCACGACGTCCGCCTGCTCCCGGCGCAGCTCGACCGCGGCCTGCGCGGCGGCGATGGCGTCGGCGAGCCGGTCGGTCAGGTACAGCTCGGTGGACAGCGCCTCGAGCAGCGGAGCGCGGCGGCCGGGATCGGCGCTGTCCAGGTGGCGCAGGGCGGTCTCGTAGAAGGCGACCGCCTCGCGGTGCGCCCCGGAGGAGGACGCCTCGGCCGCGGCCCGGGGGGCGTACCGCAGCACCCGGTCGGCGTCCCGGGCGGCGTCGGCGTGGTGGGCCAGCACGCTGGGGTCGGCCCCCACGGCCTCGAGCGCGTCGATCATGGCGGCGTGCAGCGCCCGCTCGGCACCCGGGGCGGCGGCCTCCAGCACGGCCGACCGGGCGATCTCGTGCCGGAACGCGACCCCGCGCCCGCGCCGGTCCACCAGCCCGGTGGCGGTGAGCACCCCGACCGTCGTCGGCGTCATGCCCAGCGCGCCGAGGAGCTCGCCGCTGACCCCCTCGGGCGCGCACGAGAGCAGCTCCAGGCAGTGCCGGGCGGAGGGGGCGAGCCCGGCGACCCGGGCGAGCACCGCGTCGCGCACGCTCGCCGGCAGGGGCGAGTCGGGCTGGGCGAGGATCTGGCTGACGAAGAACGGGTTGCCCGCCGTGCGGGAGTGGACGTCGGCCGGGTCCAGGCGGGAGCCGTCCAGCAGCGCGGCGACGCCCGCCGGGCTCAGCGGGGACAGCTGCAGCCGGCGCGCGTCCGGTCCGGTGACGAGGTCGCCCAGCACGGGGCTCAGCGGGGAGTCCGGGCCCAGCGCGTCGCGGTAGGAGACGACCAGCAGCAGCGGGAGCTGGGCGATCCGGCGGGCCAGGAACCGCACCAGGTCCAGCGTCGCCTCGTCACCCCAGTGCAGGTCCTCGACGACGAGCACCCGCGGGCGGGCCCGCAGCGCGGTGAGCACCCCGGCGAACAGCTCGTGCCGGGAGGCGCCGCTGCGCAGCAGCTCGGGCACCTGCGGGTCCAGGTCGTCGGCCACGTCGCGCAGCGGACCCAGCGGCCGGGGCGTGCTCAGCGAGTCGCACATCCCCCACAGCGGCTCCACCAGCCCCCGGACGCCATCGAGGAAGGCGCGCAGCAGGACCGTCTTCCCGACGCCCGCCTCCCCGGCGAGCAGGACGACGGACCCGCGGCCGTCGAGGACGTGCCGGGCTTGCTCGGAGAGCGCGTCGAGTGCGTGCTCTCGCTCCAGGAGTCGCACCCGCCACAGCGTAGGAGGCTCGCCCCCCGCTGGACACCGCCTCAGGCCCGCGGATCCCCGGCGTCCTCCGGGGCGGACCGCGCGTCGAGCCACGCCTGCCACTCCGAGCGCCCGCCGCGGCCCGCCCGCGCCGCGCCGACCAGGGAGACGACCACGACGAGCGCCAGGACCAGCCCGAGCACCACCGCGACGTACTCCCAGCCGAGCAGGAGCGGCACGGTGAGGTCCCCCGGGTCCGCGGAGGGCGAGGCGGCTGGCATGGGCCGAGGGTGCCGCACGCGGACGCCGTCCGGGCCTCCGGTGCCGGCACCTCACCCGTGCGGGCGAGTCACGCTCAGCGAGCACCGCGGGGGCCGGCACCCCGACGAGGCGACCGTCCCTCCCCGGCCGGGTGAGCGCCCCCGCCGGAGCCCGGCGGGCCGCCGTCCCACGCCCTAGCGTCCGGCTCCGGACCACTGCGAGGGGAACCCTGATGAGCCTCGAGCTCGATGCCGGCGACGACACGGAGCTCCGGGACGGACCGGCACACGGCCGGGGCCGCCCGAACGTCTCCGGCGACCTGCCCACGCTCTTCCGGACCGGCCCGATGTTCGCCCGCGCCTTGGCCGGCTACGACCGCTTCCAGGTCGACACGTACGTGCAGTGGGCCGAGGAGGAGCTGGCCGCCGCCGAGCGCGAGCGCGAGCACCTCGTGTCGCGCACCGTGCGCACCCAGGCCGACCTCGACGAGGCGCGGCGGCTGCTCGGCCACTCCCCCGCCGGCGGCCGGCTGCTGGAGACCTCGGGGCGGATCGGCGCGCTGCTGGCCGCCGCGGCCGACGAGGCCGACGACATCCGCACCGAGGCACGGGCCGAGGCGTCGGCCGCCGAGGCGCGGGCGCGGCTGCTGCTGACGCGGGCCGACGAGACGGTCACCGCGGCGCAGGCGGGAGCCCAGCGGCTGGTCGCCGACGCCACCACCGCGGCCGCCGCGGTGACCGCCGAGGCCGGCCGGTTGCTGGCCGAGGCGGCGGCCACCCGCCGCGGAGCCGCCGCCGACGCCGCCGCGCTGCGGGAGGAGGCGCAGCGGATCGAGCGGCGCGCCACCGAGGACGCCGCGCGGGCCGGGCGGACGGCCGCCGCGGAGGCCGCGGCGGCGCTGGACCGCGCCCGCGCCGAGGTGGTCGGCATGCTGACCGCGGGCCGGGAGCAGCGGCGGCGCGCCGACGAGCAGGCCGCCGCGGAGCGGGACCGCCTCGACCGGACCGCGGCCGCCCGCCGCGCCGCCCTGCTGGTCGAGGTGGCCCAGCTCGAGCTGCGCCGCGACGTGCTCCGGCAGGACCTGGGGCGGGTGGCGACGGCCGGCGGCCCGTCCCCGGAGCGGCCCGGCCGGCCGCTCCGGCGGCTCCTGGACGCGCTGGCCCCGCACCCCCGGCGGGTCGCCACGCCCTGAGGCGCAGCGGTGCGCCGGCGGGGTGCAGGTTCCGACAACCGGACGGCGTCGTTTCGTTGAGTTCCGCGGTGCACGGCGAGGTCTCGGATCCGTAACGTCACGGTCAGCAGCCAGGGCGTACCCCTCCGTCACAGACGGGGACACCGCCACCAGCCCGACCGAGGAGCTTCCCGTGCCTTCCTTCTCCCGTTCCCACCTGAGCCTCATCACCGACGGCTACGCCGACGACGCCGCCTGGACCTTCGCGCCGTCCTACGACGGCTACGCCACCGAGCCGGCCCCCTCGCTCATGGACGAGGAGCTCCCCGCCTCGGCGTGGACCGACGCCGACGCCGGTGAGGAGCCGTGGCGGCTGGACGCCCTGTGCGCCGAGACCGACCCCGAGGCGTTCTTCCCGGAGAAGGGCGGCTCGACCCGCGAGGCCAAGCGCGTGTGCACCGGCTGCACCGTGCGCGCCGAGTGCCTGGAGTTCGCCCTCGCCAACGACGAGCGCTTCGGCATCTGGGGTGGGCTGTCCGAGCGTGAGCGCCGTCGCCTGCGCCTGCAGCGCCGCGAGCTCACCGCCTGACCCCGCGGGGCCGGACGGCCCTCAGCGCTCGACGACGTTGCGCAGCGGGTCCCCGGCCAGCAGCGCCGCCACGTTGGCGGCGATCAGCGCGTCGGCGCCCACCGGCCGGCCGCCGGCGGCGTGCGGGGTGAGCAGCAGCCCCGGGGCGTCCCACAGCGGCGACTCCGGCGGCAGGGGCTCGGTCCCGGTCACGTCCAGCGCGGCGCCGGCCAGCCGTCCCGCGCGCAGGGCGTCGACCAGTGCCTGCTCGTCCACGGTCGACCCCCGGCCCACGTTGACGACGTGCGCGTGCGGCGGCAGCGCCGCCAGCCGGCCGGCGTCGAGGGCGTGCCGGGTCGCGTCGGTGGCCGGCAGCACCACCACCAGGACGTCGGTGCGGCCGAGTTCGGCGGGGAGGTCCTCCACGGCGAGGACGGGGAACCCGGCCCGCTCCCCCGCGGTGCGGGCCACCCCACGCACGTCCGCGCCCAGCGACCGCAACACCGGCGCCAGCGTCCGGCCGATCGCGCCGAAGCCCCAGATGAGCACCCGCGCGCCGAGCAGCGTGGTCACCGCCCCCTCGGGGTGCAGCGGCTGCAGGCCGCCGAGCTCCCGCGCCCAGCGGTGCTCGGCCTGCGCGCGGAGGGCCGCGGGCAACCGCCGCACCTGCGCGAGGACCAGCGCCAGGGCGTGCTCGGTCACCGTCGCGCTGTGCAGCCCCGCCCCCGAGGTGATGACGACGTCGTCGGGGAACCCAGCCGCGAGCACGGCGTCGGGCCCGGCGGCCAGTGACTGCACCCAGCGCAGCCGCGGCATGTCGTGGGCGACCGCGGCGAGGTCGCGGCCGCTGCTGCCCCACACCACGAGTGCCTCGGCGTCGCGGTGCTCCCCGGGCACGGGCGCGCCGGCGTCGTAGGTCACGGCGGTCACGCGGTCGGGCAGCTCGGGGGCCAGGGGCAGCGAGTTCGGCAGCAGCAGCTTGAACGGCGTCACAGCGCCATGAAACCGCTCTCGTAGGCGGCGATGACCGCCTGGGTGCGGTCCCGGGCGCCCAGCTTGAGCAGCACGCCGCTGACGTGGGTCTTCACCGTCTCCCGGCTCAGGTGCAGCCGCGCGGCGATCTCGGCGTTGGACAGCCCGCCGGCGACCAGCCGCAGCACGTCGGCCTCCCGCGCGGTGAGGTCCGGCAGGGCGGCCGCACCGCGCGTGCGGCCCGGCACGTGCGAGGCGATGAGCCGGCGGGTCAGGTCCGGCAGCACCAGCGAGGTGCCGCGGGCGACGACGCGGATCGCGTCCACCAGCTCGTCGGGGTCCGACCGCTTGAGCGCGAAGCCGCTGGCGCCGGCCTGCAGCGACCGGAACAGGTAGTCGTCGTCCTCGAAGGTGGTCAGCACCAGCACGCGCGGGCGCTGCGGGTCCCGGGCGACCAGCTCCGCCGTCGCCGCGATGCCGTCCATGTCGGGCATCCGCACGTCCATGAGGACGACGTCGGGGTCGCTGCGGGCCGCGACCTCCAGGGCCTCCCGCCCGGTGCCCGCATCGCCCACCACGGTCAGGTCGGCCTCGCCCTCGAGGATCACCCGCAGCCCGGAGCGGACCAGCACGTCGTCGTCGACGAGCACCAGCCGCAGCGGCGTGCCGGTCACGCGGCCGCCGTCACCGGGAGGGTGACGCACAGCTCGAAGCCGCCGGTGGGGGTGGGCTCGGCGGTGAGCGTGCCGCCGGCCGCGGCGGTGCGCTCGCGCAGGCCGGCCAGCCCGCGGCCGCCACCGGGACCGGGGCGGCTGTCCAGCTGCGAGGCGCGCTCGTTGCACACGCGGGCCAGCAGCACGCCGCCGCTGTGCACCACCTGCACGACGGTGAGCGGGCACCCGGCGTGCCGCAGCACGTTGGTCGTGCCCTCCTGGACCACCCGGTAGACGAGCTCCTGCAGCGCCGGCGGGACGTCGTCGGCCCCGTCGTCGGCCAGGCCGTCGAGCACCAGCGCGACCGGCAGGCCGCCGTCGCGCAGGCCGGCGAGCAGCCCCTCCAGGTCGGCGAGCGACGGGGCGGCGAAGGACCCGCCCGCAGCCGCCTCCTCGTCGGTGCGCAGCACGCTGAGCACCCGGTCGAGCTCGGCGAGCGCGGTGCGGGTGTTGGTCTCGATGTGCCCGAGCGCCTGGCGGGCGAAGTCCGGCTGCAGCGGGCGGTCGCCGGCCGGGGTCAGGGTGCGGCGGGCGGCGGTGGCCTGCAGCAGGCTCGCGGTCAGCGCGTGGCCGATGGTGTCGTGCAGGTCCCGGGCCAGCCGGTTGCGGTCGGCCAGCCGGCGGGTGCTCTGCTGCAGCTCGGCGATCCGCTGCTCCGGTGCCGCGCCCAGGAGCCGCGCCGCCACCCGGGCGGCCAGCCGCACGTGCAGGTCCACGACGGCCAGCGTCCCCCCGGCGACGGCGGCCACGAGCGCCAGCAGCGGCAGCGCGGTGACCGCGTTCCAGTCGACCTCCCAGCCGAGGGCGACGACGGCGGCCCCGCCGAACAGCAGGGTGGCCAGGGTGCCGGCGGCCAGCAGCACCCGCGCGCCCAGCCAGCCGACCGCGCGCCAGGTGTCGGCGCCCAGGACCAGCCGCCGCACCCTCCGGACGACGCCGCGCTGGTCGCGCACCCGCTGGGCGTCGGGGACGTCGACACCCAGCAGGTGCCGGGCCAGCCGCCGCTCCATGCCGGCCACCCCACGGGTCGCCCCGAGCAGGAGCAGGACGAGCACGACCCCCACGCCGTAGACGACGGCGACGGCCGAGGCGACGAGTCCGGCGAACAGACCCAGGTACGCCGCGCCCAGCGGCAGGCTCGTCAGCGCGTACACCGCCCGGCCGGGCCAGCCCGGGCGGGCGGCGGCGAGCACGGCACGCAGCTGCGCGACGGACTCGGCCGCCGTGCCCGGGCCGTGCCAGTAGGAGGTCGGCGACATGGGTCGATCCTGGCCGAACGGCCACCCGGGCGGATCCCCCGCCGGCGCCCTCCCCGCCTCCCCCGCGCGGGGGACGCAGGTCGGCGCTGCGGGGTGAGGCGCAGCGGCGGCCCGGCCGGACAGGCTCGGCGCCATGACTCCTGACGACCTCCCGCCGCGCCGCGACCACCGCCGTCCCGACGGGCGCGGCGCGTGATCCGGGTGCTCGGCCTGACGAAGCAGTACGGCGCGGTCCGGGCGGTCGACGACCTGTCGTTCGACGTCGCCCCGGGCCGGGTGACCGGCTTCCTCGGGCCCAACGGCGCCGGCAAGTCCACGACGATGCGCATGGTGCTCGGCCTGGACCGGCCCACCGGCGGGCGCGCCCTGGTGGCCGGCCGGCCGTTCGCCGAGTTCGCCGAGCCGCTGCGCGTGGTGGGCGCCCTGCTCGACGCCGGGGCGGTGCACCCGGGGCGCACCGGCCGCGACCACCTGCGGGTCGCCGCCCGGACCTCCGGCATCCCGGCGCGCCGGGTGGACGAGGTCGTCGACCAGGTGGGCCTGGGCCCGGCGGCCCGCCGCCGGGTCCGCGGCTACTCGCTGGGCATGCGCCAGCGGCTCGGCATCGCGACGGCGCTGCTCGGCGACCCCGGCGTGCTGCTGTTCGACGAGCCGATGAACGGCCTGGACCTCGACGGGGTGCGCTGGATCCGCCGCCTGGTGCGGCAGCTGGCCGGCGAGGGGCGCGCGGTGCTGCTGTCCAGCCACCTCATGAGCGAGATGGAGCAGACCGCCGACCACCTGGTGATCATCGGCCGCGGCCGGCTCATCGCCGACGCCTCGATGGGCGAGGTGATGCGCCGCGGCCGGGCCGCGCGCACGGTGCGCGTGCGGACGCCGTCGGCCGGCCTGCTGGCCGCGGCGCTCATGCGGCGGGGCCTGCGGGTCTCCCCCGCGGCGGACGGCGACCTGCTGGTCGAGGGCACCGGGGCGGAGACCGTGGGCGACGTGGCGCTGGAGGAGCGGCTGGCGGTGCACGGGCTGGCCGAGGACCGCAGCTCCCTCGAGCAGGTCTACCTCGACCTCACCGGCGACAGCGTCGAGTACGCCGTCGCCGGGCTGCCCGGCGAGCCGCTCGCCGCCGAGCCGGTCCCGGTCCTGGAGGTCCGCCCGTGAGCGCGCCGGCCGTGGGCACCGTCGGGGGCCCGGTCGGGGGTCCGGCGGGGACGCCGGCGCAGCCCGGGACGGCGGCGGTCCTCCGCCGCGCCGCGGCCGCCGAGTGGCTGCGGCTGCGCACCGTGCGGACGACGTGGTGGTGCCTGCTGGCCGCCGCGGTGACGACCGTCGGGCTGGGCGTGGCGGCGGCGGCCGACACCGCCGACCCGGGCGGTCCCGGCGGGGTGAGCGCGGTCTTCGCCGGGGAGTTCGGCGTGCTCCTCGGTCAGCTGGCGCTGCTCGTGCTGGTCGTGCTGGCGGTCACCTCCGAGTTCGCCACCGGCCAGATCGGCCCGACGCTGCAGTGGACGCCGCGGCGCGGGGTGCTGCTGGCCGCCCGGCTGACGGTGCCGGTCGTCGTCGTCACGGTCGCCGGCCTGCTGCTGGCGCTGGCCGCCGACGCCACCGCGCTGCTCGTGGCGCCCGACCTCGGGCTGCCGCTGTCCGAGCTGGCCGGCAGCCTCGTCGGGGTCGCCGCCGTCCTCGCGGCCGGCGGGGTGCTCGCGGTCGGCCTCGGTCTCCTGCTGCGGAGCACCGCCGGCGCCCTGGCGAGCGTCTTCATGCTCCAGCTCGTGCTGCCCTTCCTGCTCGCCTCCTTCGGCGTCGAGTGGATGGAGGACCTCGCCGAGCTGCTGCCCGGCACGGCCGCGGTCTGGGTGATGCTCGGGGAGCCGGAGATGACGGCGGGCGCGGCCACGACCGTCCTGGTCGGCTGGTCGGCCGCGGCGCTGGTGGCCGGTGGCTGGTCGCTGCTGCGCCGTGACGCGGCCTAGCCGGGGATCAGCGGCCACGCCAGACCGGCGGGCGCTTCTCGGCGAACGCGGCCGACCCCTCGCGGGCGTCGTCGCTGGCGAACACGGCGTCGGTGAGCTCGGCCTGCCGGTCCCACCCCTCGTCCCACCGCCAATCGGCGGCGCCGCGCGCCACCGCCTTGGTGGCCGCGACCGCCAGCGGCCCGTTGGCCGCGATCGTGGCGGCGAGCTCGAGGGCCGCCGCCAGCGCGCCGCCCTCGGGGGTGACCCGGTTGACCAGGCCCATCTCCGCCGCCCGGGGGGCGCTCACCGGCTGACCGGTGAGCAGCAGCTCCATGGCGAGGGCGTGCGGGACGCGACGCGGCAGCCCCAGCGCCGCGCCGCCGATGGCCACGAGCGAGCGGGTGACCTCGGGGACCCCGAAGCGGGCGGTCTCGGCGGCGACGACGAGGTCGCAGGCCAGCAGCAGCTCGAAGCCGCCGGCCAGCGCCCACCCCTCGACCGCCCCGATGAGCGGCTTGCGCGGCGGGGTCACGGTGATCCCGCACAGGCCGCGGCCCTCGATGGTCGGGCGCTCCCCCCGCAGGAACGCCTTGAGGTCCATGCCGGCGGAGAACGTGCCGCCCGCGCCGGTGAGGACGCCGACCCGCAGGTCGTCGGAGGCGTCCAGCTCGTCGGCGGCCGCGGCCACCGCGGCGGCCACCCGGGCGTCGAGGGCGTTGCGCGCCTCCGGCCGGTTGAGCGTCACCACCAGCACGCCGTCGCGTCGTTCCACCAGCACCACGTCGTTCACCGGGGGCTCCTCTCGACCGCGGGCGCACCGCCGCGCCCGGCGGGCCCATCGTGGGGCATGCGGCGGGCCGTTGCCGCGCCGGCGGCGGGACCAGCACGATGACCCCCGCCCGACGACCCCCGCCCCGCCGACCCCCGCCCCGCCGACCCCACCCCGAGAACGGAGCCCCATGCCCGACGCGCCCTTCGTGGACGACTTCGACGGGGCGGACCTGGACCGCACGGTCTGGGTGCCGCACTACCTGCCGCAGTGGAGCTCCCGGGCCGCGTCGGCCGCCGCCTACGAGCTCGCCGGCTCCTGCCTGCGGCTGCACCTGCCGGAGGACCACCCGCTCTGGTGCCCCGAGGACCACCCGCCGCTGCGGGTGTCCGGCGTCCAGTCCGGCGTCTTCTCCGGGCCGGTGGGCAGCACCGTCGGCCAGCAGCCGGTACGGCCCGGCGCGGTGGTCCGCGAGGAGCAGCCGGCGCACTGGGGCTGGACGCCGCGCCACGGCCGCCTGGAGATGCGGGCGCGGGCGACGCTCACCCCGCGGTCGATGGCGGCGTGGTGGCTGGTCGGGCTGGAGGACCGGCCGGAGCGGTGTGCCGAGCTGTGCGTCATGGAGGTGTTCGGGGACGCGGTGGCGCGGACGCCGGACGGGACGCCGAGCGCCGCCGTCGGCATGGGCACGCACCCCTTCCGCGACCCGCGGATGGTCGAGGACTTCGCCGCGCCGCGGCTCGACCTCGACGTCGCGGAGTTCCACACCTACGCCGTCGACTGGCGTCCCGACGGCGCCGACCTGCTCGTCGACGGCGACGTCGTCCGCACCGTGCACGTCACGCCGGACTACCCGATGCAGACGATGCTCGCGGTCTTCGACTTCCCGGAGAAGGCCGTCCCCGGGGAGCCCTACACCGAGCCGGAGCTGGTGGTCGACTGGATCCGCGGCGAGCCGCTCGGCTGAGCGCGCTCAGTCGAACAGCGGGCGCAGGTTCTCGGTCCAGACGTCCGCGCCGACCCGGACGATCAACGCGGATACGACGACCAGGAAGGCGATCCGGATGAAGCGGCTGCCCCGCGCGGTCGCCGTCCGGGAGCCCAGGTAGCCGCCGAGCACGTTGGCCGCACCCATGACCAGCCCCAGGCCCCAGAAGACCGCGCCGGTCGACGCGAACACCACCAGCGCCCCCACGTTGGTGGCGACGTTGACGATCTTGGCCTTGGCGCTGGCGTTGAGGAAGTCGTAGCCCAGCAGCGACACCATCGCGAACACCAGGAACGACCCGGTGCCCGGTCCCAGGATGCCGTCGTAGAAGCCGATGGCCGCGCCGATGCCCACGGCGATCCCGTGGTGCCGGCGGCCGGTGTGCCGCAGGGCGGTCGTCTCCCCCAGCGAGGGCCGCAGCAGGGTGAACGCGCCGATGCCGACCAGCGCCACGACGATCACCGGCTTGAACACCGACGCCGGCAGGAGGGCGGCGACCGAGGCGCCGGCCGCGCTGGCGACCAGCGCGGTCGCGGCCATGGGCAGCGCGGTGCGCAGGTCCGGGTGCACGCGGCGGGCGTAGGTGACCGCGCTGGTGGTGGTGCCGAACACCGAGGAGAGCTTGTTCGTGGCCAGCGCCTGCACCGGGCTCAGACCCGGCACGAGCAGCAGCGCCGGGAGCTGCAGCAGGCCCCCGCCGCCGACGACGGCGTCGATCCAGCCCGCCGCGAAGGCGGCCAGCAACAGCAGGAGCAGGGTGGTGGTGGTGAGGCCGTCGGGCAGGAGGCCGGCCGGCAGCGCGTCCATCCCCTGCCTCCCCCGGACGACGGCGCCAGGGAGAGGTCACGGCCCCGGCGCGGGGGTTCAACGACCACGCCGGGGCCGGTCAGACCGGGTCTACCCGAACAGGCGCACTGTGAACCCCGTTCGCCTCATCCTCTCCTGCTCCGGGACCGGCGTAGCGTCGGGGTGTCGGTCCTCCTCGCGCGCCGCCTCGACGCGGCGCCGGACACGACGATCGACCATCCCGCCGCACCCGGCGGAGTCAGGGCGTCAGCACCATGGCCCACAGCGCGTTCCCCACCTCCTACGTCACCGGCGGCGCCGTCGCCACGCCCGAGCGCGAGGCCGCCGGCGGCGAGGCCGCGGGCTGCCCCGCCTGCCCGCACGCGGTCGACGCCCACGACCCGATCAGCCTGCGGTTCTGCCGCGCGACCGCCGCCGGGACGGCCGACCGCGGCTGCATCTGCCGCTCCTGACCCACTCCTGAGCCGTGCCCGCTGCCGCCCGAGGAGGCCGGCAGCGGGGACGTGCTGGACGTGGGGCCTAGTCTGGTAGCGCACGGGCATGGACCGGATGCGTTCGGTGTTGAGCTCGTGGAGGTCCGCCCACCGACGGGCGTCGATCTCCACACCCTCGTGCACCCGACATCCGCTCCCGCGAAGGACCCTGCCTGCCCGTGACCTCTCCCCAGTCCGACACCGCCCGTCGCCGGGACCGTTCCGCCCGCGAGTCGACCGCTCGCGACAGCTCCCGCGCCGCCGCGCGGGAGGAGCGGCAGGCCCAGCAGAGCTGGGTGGAGGGGGCGGCGCCCTCGCTGCCGGTCCGGACGGTGCGGCCGGCCGAGGTCGTCTTCCACCTCGGCCCCACCAACTCCGGCAAGACCTACGACTCCCTGCAGGCCCTGGCCGCCGGCGGGTCCGGCGTCTACGCCGCGCCGCTGCGCCAGCTGGCCCACGAGGCGTACGCGAAGCTGTCGGCCCTGCTCCCCGCCGGGACCGTCGGCCTGTCCACCGGCGAGGAGGAGATCGACCCCGGCGCGCCGATCGTCTGCTGCACGGTGGAGAAGGCCCCGATGCGTGGCGACCTCCTCGTCCTCGACGAGTCGCACTGGGTCGCCGACCCCGAGCGCGGCCACCACTGGGCGCGGCTGCTGCTCACCGGCGAGTACCGGGAGATGCACCTGATCTCCGCCGCCGAGGCCTACCTGCTGCTCAAGCCGCTGGTGTCCGACGCCGAGCACGTCACGGTCGTCAACCACAAGCGGCTGTCCCGGCTCGACGTCCTCAAGGCCCCCGTGCGGCCGGAGACGGTCCGCCCGCAGACGCTGGTCGTGGCCTTCTCCCGCAAGAACGTCTACGCCGTCGCCGCCGCGCTGCACGCGCACCGGCCCGGCAAGGTCGGCGTCCTCTACGGGGCGCTGCCCCCGGCCACGCGCCGCGAGGTGATCGACCAGTTCACCACCGGCGAGTTCGACGTGCTGGTGACCACCGACGTGATCGGTCACGGCATCAACGTGCCGGCCACCACGGTGCTGTTCGCCGAGACCACCAAGTTCGACGGCGAGCGGGTCCGCCCGCTGCGCTCCTGGGAGACGGCCCAGATCGCCGGCCGGGCCGGCCGCTACGGCCTGACCGGTCACGGCCAGGTGGGCGTGCTGACCGGCGTGACCGGGCTGCGCCCGGACCAGACGCTGCTGGCCGCCGGTGCCGCCGTCGCCCGCGGCGACGCCATGAGCGACCTGCCCAAGCGCGCCCCCCGGCTGCGGCCGGAGCTCGCGGACCTCGGCGCGTTCGAGGCCGTGGACCTCCCCGAGGCCCTGACCCGGTGGATGGCGTGGGCGCGGGCCGCCACCCGCGACGAGGCGATGACCGCCGACGACGTCAGCACCCTGGTGATGCGGGTGCACGCGCTGCTGCCGCTGCTGCGCGGGCCGCTCGGCGCCGCCGGCGACCTGGACACCGTGTGGCGCCTGGTCAACCTGGCCATCGACTACGACCCGCCGCGCCGGACCCGCTGGCTGACGCTGGCCCGTGCCGCGCTGCAGCACGCCGTCGGCCTGCCGGTCCCGCCGGAGACGGTGCTGCCCGACGTGCCGCGCGGCGGCAGCGTGGAGGACCACGAGCAGGCCGCCGCGGCTGCCCGGGACGCCCAGACGCTGCTCCGCCGCTTCCCCGGGGTCGCCGGGCTGACCAGCGACGACGCCGCCTGGGTCGAGGAGGAGTGCGCCGAGAGCATCTCCGTGCTGCTGCCCGGCGCGATCTCCACGGTCCGCACCGCCACGTGCCGCGAGTGCGGCCGCGCGGTCGGGCCCCGGTTCACCACCTGCCGGCCGTGCAGCGCACCGGCCGGACGCGGGGGCGGGGACGCCGACCGTCGTCCCGCCGCCGGCAACCGCCGGGCCGCGGGACGGGCCGCCGGCCGCGCTCTCGGCGGGCGGCAGGGCGGGCCGCGGGGCCGGTCGCGCCGCGGCTGACCGGCGGTCGCCGGCCACCCCCGACGGCGGCCCACTGACCGCCGGTGTGCCCCGGGTCGTCGCCCGGGGCACACCGCTCAGTTGTAGTTCACGTGCACGTGGTCGAAGTGGTTGGCCGTGACGCCACCGCGGTCGGCCATGGTCGACCAGGAACCGCCCGGGGACTGCAGGATCCGCTGCTCCCAGATGATGTAGTCCACGCCGAGCTCGTTCCAGTGCGCGAGGTGGTAGGCCACGATCGCGTCGCCGAGCGAGGCGTTGGTCATCACCATGTAGTCCAGCGCGTTGCCCGACGGGTGACCCGCCGGGTCGGTGGCGCTGGGCCGGGTGCCGCCGAGGGTGATGGACCCCGCGCCGGGCACGTTGCTGACCACGGCGTTGGCCGCGGCCTGCACCCGCGAGGACACCGGGC
Organism: Blastococcus sp. CPCC 205250; assembly: GCF_019799925.1. Lineage (GTDB taxonomy): Bacteria > Actinomycetota > Actinomycetes > Mycobacteriales > Geodermatophilaceae > Trujillonella. The sequence continues at coordinate 251,820 of NZ_JABGCG010000004.1, forward strand.
CCGACGTGTTGTTGATCCGGGCGACGATGCTGACCGCGGTCCCGGCGGCGGCCGCGGCCGGACCCTCGTCCGCGGAGGCCGAGGACGACGACGAGGACGACGACGCGGCGGGGGCCTCGGCCTCCTCGGCAGCGGCAGCAGCCTCGGCCGCGGCCTGCGCGGCGGCGGCCGCCTCGGCCTCGGCCTGCGCGCGGGCGGCCGCGGCGGCGGCCTCGGCCTCGGCCCGCTGCCGGTCGAGCACCGCCTGGTCGGCGGCGAACTGCGCCTGGGCGGCCGCGACCTCCGCGGCGTCCCGGCTGCCGCGGCTGGCCGCCAGCGCCGAGAGTGGCTCGAGGTCGGGCTCGGTGGCGGCCGGGGAGCTCTGGGCGGTGAGGCCCAGGGCCTGGGCGACGCTGACGGACTCCGCGACCTCGGCCTCGGCCTGGGCGGCGGGGTCGACGCCGATCAGGAGGTTGACCAGGACCGCGCCGGCGGCGGCGACCCCGAGGTAGACGCCGGGACGGCGCAGCGCCACCGGCCGGCGGCGGGGGGCGGGCGCGGGCTCGACCGGGAGGTCCAGCGGCGCGGTCAGGGCCTCGGCGGGCTGCGCGGTCAGGGAGACGGTGGCCGGCGCCGGCGCCGGCGTCCGCGGGGCGACGGCGGTGTCGCGGTGCCGCGGGGTGGGGCGGTGCGTGGGGGCGGGACGGTGCTGCATGGGGTGGGGGTGCTCCGGGGGTCGCGGCGCAGCGCGCAGGGCGCGGCTGCGGGGGGACGTGCAGGGCAGCGGGGCGCGGCGGGGCCGGGCTCGCCGGGGCACCGGGACGGCGGAGGACGCCGGTCGAGCGCAGGTGCTCGACGGTGGTGCACCGGGGAGCGGCGTCGGCTGCCGACGGCCGCGGGTCCTCAGCTGCGCTGACGCACCCTGCCCGTGGCTGCGGTGCGGGGTCGTGCGAGGGGACACAAGCGCGCCATCCGGCGGCTCTCCGTTCTTCCGTCTGCCGCCTACCGAGTTAGCTGACGGGTTCGGGCGGGAAGCAGCCCTACACGCCCCGGACGGGTCCGGAGGCGACGATTCACCCCAGTACTGCGGTGGGTCCCCGGCTCACCCCGGAGGGCGACTCGGCGGCGTCCACCCGGGTGCCCCGGACGGGGACGTGGTGACCGGACGGACGCGGTCACGGTAGCCGCGTTATCGAGTCGTGACAAACCGTTCGGGGCCGTCCGGACGCTTCCTGCGGCGTGTCTCACGTGACAGGGACCGGGTCGCCGTGCTCCGCGGGCGCGCGACCTCGGGGACCGCGCAGGATCCCCTGGACAAAAGCGAATGCCCCGTTCACGATTCGCTCCATGCTGATCGACATCGCCGACTACCGCTCCTGGGACGCCGTCGACATGGCCCGGCTCGTGCGCCGCGGCGAGGTGTGCGCCGGGGACCTCGCCGAGACCGCGCTCGCCCTCGCCGACGCACTCCCCGGCCTCAACGCCGTCGCCGACCGCGCCGAGCCGGCCCCCACCGGGAGCGGCCCGCTGGCCGGCGTGCCGTTCGCCGTCAAGGAGCTGCTCGCCTGGCCCGGCCTGCCCTGGACGATGGGCTCCCGGCTGATGCGGGCCGCCCCCGCGCCGGGGCCGTCGCTGTACGCCGCGCGGCTGCGGGAGTCCGGGCTGAACGTCCTGTTCTCCACCACGAGCTCGGAGTTCGGCCTGCTGGGCAGCACCGAGTCCGCGCTGCGCGGCACGACCGCCAACCCGTGGGGTCCCGGCCTCTCGGCCGGGGGATCCTCCGGCGGTTCGGCCGCGCTCGTCGCCGCCGGCGTCCTCCCGATGGCCCACGGCAACGACGGCGGCGGCTCGCTGCGCGTCCCGGCCGCGCTCACCGGGATCCTGGGCTTCCTCCCCTCGCGCGGCCGCTGCGCGCCGGCCGGTCCCGACGTCCCGGGCCTGCCGGCCCTCGTGGTCGAGCACTGCATGAGCCGTACGGTGCGCGACAGTGCCCACCTCCTCGCGGTCACCGAGCGCACCGGACCGGACGCCGTCCACCCGCCGGTCGGCCTGGTCGAGGGCCCCGACCCCGCGCGGCTGCGCATCGGCGTGCTGGTCCCGACGCTGCTGGGGGCCGAGCCCGAGCCGGCGGTGCGACGCGAGCTGGAGCGGGCCGCGGCGCTGTGCGCCTCGCTCGGGCACGCGGTCGAGGAGGTGGGCATCCCCGACGTGGACGGCGCCGCGCTGCGGGACGGCTTCTTCACCGCCGCGGCGCGGACGATGGCCGACGTCGTGGCGATGGCGACCGGCGCGCTCGGCCGGCCCCCGGGCGCCGAGGAGCTCGAGCCCTTCACGCTGGAGCTCGCCGAGTGGGCCGCGACCCTGGCTCCGGAGGACTCCGCCGCCACGGAGGAGGCGTTCACCGCCGCCGCCCGGGCGTACCTGCGGGTCTTCGAGCGGTGCGACGTCGTGCTCAGCCCCACGCTGGCGCGGGTGTCCTGGCCGGTCGGGCACCTCTCCCCCGCGGCCGGTCGGGAGACCCTCGTCCGGCGCACGCAGGAGGCGGTGGGCTACACCCCGGTGCACAACGTGGCAGGGTGCCCGGCCGTGTCCCTCCCCCTCGGCCGCGACGGCGGGCTGCCCGTGGGCGTGCACGCGGCCGCCGCCCCCGGCGCCGACCGGCTCCTGCTCTCCCTGGCCTACGAGCTGGAGGCCGCCGCGCCGTGGGCCGACGTCCGGCCCGACACCGCCTGGCTGGCCTGATGGCCCAGGTCCTCAAGCCCGAGGTCCGCGCGCGCATCGAGGCGGCCGCACTGCGCTGCTTCGCCGACCGCGGGTACCCCGGCACGTCGATGGCCGCGATCGCGGCCGAGGCGGGGACCGCACCGGCCAACCTCTACCGATACGTGGCCGACAAGGAGGCGCTGTTCGCCGCCGTCGTCCCACCCGGCCTGGCGGCCCGGCACGACGAGCTGCTCGACACCCGGGTCGCCGCCCTGACCGAGGGGCCGGCGCGGCGGACGGCGGCCGCCGACGAGCTGCTGGAGTTCTGGCTCGACCAGCGCCTGGCCGTCGTCGTGCTGCTCGACCGCGCGGAGGGCACCCCGCTCGCCGGGTACCCGGGACGCTTCGTCGCGCGGCTGGTCGAGCACGCCGAGCGCTCGCTGGGGTCACCGCCGCCGGCCGCGGCCCACCGGGTCCTGGAGGTGGTGTTCGACAACACCCGCCGGGCGCTGGCGTCGCTGCTCAGGACCGCCCGGGACCGCGACGAGGCCCGGGCGCTCGTCGAGACCTTCTGGCGCTACCAGGTGCCCGGGCTGGAGGCGCTCCTCGCGCACGTGCGGGCGACCGGTGCGGCCCGGAACGAGTGACAAGACCCACTGCCGTCATCCGATCGCCACAGGATCGGTAAGTTGCCCAGCCAGCGGACCGCAGCGCGCACGTCGGGTGGCGCGGTGGAGACGTGTTCCGCGAGGGAGAGGTGCAGTCGTGGCAGCCATTGACGCCGTGCTCGACGAAGCAGGAGTGACGAACAGTCGCGTCCGCGACTTCGTCCGCCACTGGGCCGAGCACACCGGTGCAGCACGGGTGGAGGTCGTCAACGCCTCCGACGACGCCCGGCTGATCCAGGAGTCGCTGGAGGCCGGCGAGCTGCTGCCGGCCGGGAAGGGCCGCTACTACTCCCGCAGTCACCCCAAGGACACCGCGCGCTCCGAGGAGCGCACCGTCGTCGCGACGAACGACCCCGCCGACAAGGGCGAGTACAACAACTGGCGCCCGGCGTCGGAGATGCGGCCGATGCTCGAGGAGCGGATGGCCGGCAAGTCCGCGGGCAAGACGATGTACGTCGTCCCCTACGTCATGGCCCCGCCCGGGTCGCCGCTGGAGTCCTACGCCACCGGCGTCGAGCTGACCGACACGCGCACCGTGGTGCTGCACATGAACCGCATGGCCCGCGTCGGCGTCCAGTACGTCAACGACCTGGAGGACCAGGACAGCTTCGTCCGCGGCGTGCACGTCACCGGCGACCTGGAGAACCTGGGCCAGGGCACCGCCGAGGACCAGCGCTACTTCGTCACGGTCGCCGACGAGCGCACGATCCTGCACTACGGCTCCTCCTACGGCGGCAACGCGCTGCTGGGCAAGATCGCCCACGGCCTGCGCCAGGCGACCTACGACGGCTGGGCCTCGGGCAAGTTCCTCGCCGAGCAGTTCCTGCTGCTCGGCATCACCGACAAGCAGACCGGCCGCACCTACCACATCTGCGGTGGCATGCCGAGCGCGTCGGGCAAGACGAACCTGGCCATGATCCTGGCGCCCGACGCCCTCGGTGACCGCTACCAGGTGCACTTCTACGGCGACGACATCGCCTGGCTGTGGGTGGACCCCGAGGACGGCCGCGTCTACGCGATCAACCCCGAGTACGGGGCCTTCGGCGTCGCCAAGGACACCAACGAGGTCACCAACCCCACCGCCGTCGAGGCCATCGCCGAGGGCACCGGGACGATCTTCACCAACGTCGCCTACAACGAGCAGACGCAGGACGTCTGGTGGGAGGGCAAGAGCAAGAACCCGCCCGCTGATGTCACCGGCTGGCGCGACTGGAAGGGCCAGCTGATCTCGGAGCGCTCCGAGGAGGAGAAGGACGCCCCCTGGGCGCACCCGAACAGCCGCTTCACCACCACGCTGGCCAACATCCCCAACATCGCCCCGGACTACGAGAACCCCAAGGGCGTGCCGGTCGACGCGATCATCTTCGGCGGGCGCACCCGGGACCGCGAGCCGCTGATCCGGGCGATCACCGACCTCGCCGAGGGCGTCTACGACGGCCTCACCCTGGGCGCGGAGGCGACCTTCGCCGCCGAGGGCACCGAGGGCGTCCTGCGCTACGACCCGATGTCGATGCGGCCCTTCATGGCCTACTCCGAGGGCGCGTACGCCGCGCACTGGCTGAAGGTCATCGGTTCTGCCGAGGACCAGCCGGTCTTCGCGCACGTGAACTGGTTCCAGCGGGGCGAGGACGGCCGCTTCCTGTGGCCGGGGTACCGGGACAACCTCCGCCCGCTGCTGTGGCTCATGCAGCTGCGCAACGGCGAGGTCACCGGCCGGCAGACCCCGGTGGGCGTCGTGCCGCTCAAGGAGGAGCTGCAGCTCGAGGGCATGGAGCTCGACGAGGGCGACCTCGACACGCTCCTGTCCATCGACACCCACCGCTGGCAGCAGGAGATGGGCCACCGCGAGCAGCACCTCTCGCTGTTCCACGACCTGCCCCAGGAGATCTGGGACGCGCACCGCCGCGTCGCCGCCGCGCTCGACGAGCAGGCCTGACGCAGCACCGAGTCAGTCCGGGACCCCCGCAGCCACCGGCTGCGGGGGTCCCGCCGTCTCACCCGGCGTCGGCCCAGGAGCCGACGACGGACACGACCAGCGGGAAGTCCACGGGGAAGCCGCCGAACAGCAGCCGCCCGGCGGTCACCGCGGCGGCGCGCACCTCCCCGGCGACGGCCGGCGCCAGCGCCTCGGGCGTGTGCACGACGACCTCGTCGTGCAGGAAGAACACCAGGTGCGGCCGCTCGGCGGGGGCACCGTCGCCCAGCCGCCAGAGCCGGTTGCGCAGGTCGGCCAGCCAGCACAGCGCCCACTCCGCGCCGGTGCCCTGGACGACGAAGTTGCGGGTGAAGCGGCCCCACGCGCGACGCTCGCGATCGCGGTCGGCGCGCGGTCCGGTCTCCTCCGGCGCCTCGCCGAGGTCGAGCGGGCGCTGGGCCCACGCACCGGTCGGCTGCGGCGACCCCCGGCCGAGCAGGGTGTGCACGACCTCGCCCCGCTCCCCCGCCCGCGCCGCCTGCTCGACCAGGTCGATGGCGCGCGGGTACCGGCGGGCCAGCCGCGGCAGCATCCGCCCGCTCTCCCCGCGGGTGCCGCCGTACATCGCGCCGAGGATGCCGAGCTTGGCCTCGGCCCGGGTGGCGACCGCCCCGCCGGCGACCATCCCCTCGTAGAGGTCCGCGGCACGGGCGGCCTCGGCCATGGCGGCGTCACCGCTCATGCCGGCGAGCACCCGCGGCTCGAGCTGGGCGACGTCGGCGACGACGAGTCGCCACCCCTGGTCGGCGACGGACGCGGGGCGCACCGCCGTCGGCACCGACAGCGCTCCCCCGCCGTGCGAGGCCCACCGCCCGGTGACCACCCCGCCGGGGAGGAAGGTCGGCCGGAAGCGGCCGTCGCGCACCCAGGTGTCCAGCCATGACCAGCCGTTGGCCGCCAGCAGCCGCGCCAGCCGCTTGTACTCCAGCAGCGGCGCGACGACGGGGTGCTCCAGCCGCTCGAGGGTCCAGGAGCGGGTGTCCCCCACCGGCAGGCCGGCGGTCTGCAGGGCACGCAGCAGCTCGGCCGGGGAGTCGGGGTTGAGGTCCGGTGCCGCCAGGGCCGAGCGCACCTGGCCCGCGAGCCGCTCGAGCTCCGCCGGCCGCAGGCCCGGTGCGGGACGCGGGCCCAGCAGGTCGGTGAGCAGCCGCTCGTGCACGTCGGTCCGCCACGGCAGCCCGGCGGCGGTCATCTCCGCCGCCACCAGGGCGCCGGACGACTCGGCGGCCACCAGCAGGGCCAGTCGCCCGCCCTGCGGCGACGCGGCCAGGGCCGCCTGCTGGCGGTCGTCCTCGGCGGCCGGGTCGAGGGCGTCGGCGGGGTCGTCCAGGGGGAACAGGGCGGCGTCGCCCGTCTCCGCGGGGGCGAGTGCGTCCCAGCCGGCGGTGTCCGCGCCGGTGAGAAGCGACCGGTCGACGAAGGGCGACCGCCGCAGGACGGCATGGGCCAGCCGCAGGTCGGTGCAGCGCTCCACGCGCACACCGGCGGCGAGCAGCGCCGGGTACCAGCGGGTGGTGTCGTCCCAGACCCAGCGGACGCCCGCGCCCTCCCGCGCGGCCACGGCCCCGGCCACCTCGTCGGCCCCCACCCGGGTCACCCCGCCGCCGTCGGCCCGGTCCCGCAGCTCGGCACCGCCGCCCTCGAGCCGGCGGAGCAGGACGCGGTCCACCGGAGCAGTCTCGCCGAGCACACCGACACCCGCGGCGCCCGGTCCGGACGGCGGCCCGTGGTGTCGCGCCCGCCCCTCCGTGCGACCGGGGCGTAGCGTGATCGTCAGCGGCGCCCGACCGGTGCCCGCCCCCTGTCTGCCGGCCGGAGCGCGATCCACGCCCGGGCAGCACCCGGCACTCCCTCGGCACTCCTCCCGCGCGGCGGCCCCGGCCCCGCCCTCCCTCGTTGGGACGCCCCCATGACCGTGCCCGCCCTGACCTTCCTCGCACCGCCGTCGATCGACGCCGGGCCCGACGAGGAGCTGCACGACGTCACCGCCGAGCCGCCCCCCGGCCGCTCCCGCCGCGACCAGGCCGGCCCCCGCGACCGGTCCGACGCCGCCGCGGACGACCCCGGCGCCCTGCGCATGACCCGCGGCGCCCGCGAGGCGGCCGCGGGCATGGGCGTCTCCGACGCCGACGTGCAGCGCTGCCTGGACGAGCCCACCGACGTCTCCCCCGACGCCGACAACCCCGCCCGGACACGCTTCCGGCGCGGTGACCTGACGGTCACGGCGGCCGCCGACGGGATGGTCCTGCACGTGGCACGCCGCGGCCGCTGACCCGCCCGGCGGCCCGACGGGGCCGCATCCCGGCGCCGGCCGGAGGTCCCGGCGTGGGGGACACGATCCGGCGAAACCGGGCCTCGGCCGGCCGGAGCGGCGTCCGCACCGGGGTAGCGTCGACACCCGAACCCGAAGGGGGCTCCCATCGCCAATCACCGTGGACTCTGCGCCGACGCCCACCTGGGGTGTCCCTGCCGGGGCGACCAGGCCCGGCACGAGGAGCGCGCCCAGCAGATCGCCGAGGCGCGCGAGCAGGGCGCCGAGGCCGTCGAGTGCCCCGAGTGCGGGGGACCCACCACGCCGCTGGCGATCGCGTCGTGGGGCAACTGCCGGGCCTGCCGGACCGCCCAGTCGCGGCAGACCCACCCGCTGCGCTGGTGAACGCCCACCCCGTCCGGAGTGCCGGACGGGACCAGGCATCGACCTGGGGGAACTGATCGACTACAGTGGTGCACGGTCGCTGTCGTACCTCTGCTTCGTTCTCGGACGTCCGCAGTCGTCTCTGTGCCTGACGTTCCTCTCGGTCCTGCCGGTCGGTGCGGCGACCCCGACCCGGTGCTCTGCCGGGCCGGACACCTCCAGCACGGAATGAGAACAGCATGGCCACCGGAACTGTGAAGTGGTTCAACGCGGAGAAGGGCTTCGGCTTCATCGCGCAGGACGGCGGCGGCGCCGACGTCTTCTGCCACTACTCCGCCATCAGCGGCAGCGGCTACAAGTCCCTCGACGAGGGCCAGCAGGTCGAGTTCGACGTCACGCAGGGCCAGAAGGGCCCGCAGGCGGAGAACGTCCGCGCCGTCTGATCGACTGACGCACGGAGGGGCCACGGCGCACTGCGCCGTGGCCCCTCTGTCGTCTCGGCCCCGATGTCGTCTCGGCCCTCTGTCGTCCTGGGCCGGTGTCGTCCGTGCCCTCCCGGCGTCCGCCCCGCGGTGCGGGACCGGCGCCGCCCGGCGGGAGCCGCCGGTTGCGCCGCTCAGCCGCGCAGCAGCGAGCGCAGCCCGGTGAGTCCGCCGGCCACCAGCCGGACGGCGCAGCTGCCCATCCGGGTGCCGAGGGCGAGCAGGTCCCCCCACTCCGCCGGCCGCGGCGCGGCCGGGACCGCCGGCTCGACCGGCGACGCAGCCGCCGGGGCGGCCGCTGCTGCCGGCGTCTCCGTGCGGTGCTCCTCCGACGCCTCGACGACCCGCGCCGCCGGCGCTCCCGCCGGCGGCAGCAGCAGGTCGATCGCCGACCGGCGCCGCGGCGCGCGCAGCGACTCGAACGACGGGATGGGCGGCGCGACCGGCGCGTCGTCCTCGACGGTCCCGGACTCCCGCTCGACCACGTGTCTCCCCTCGCCCCCGTCGTCCGTGACGGACTCTCGGCGACCCTATCCCGGGCCCCGTGCGGTCGCCCCGGCCGCCTGGGGTCGGGGCGGAGGGGTCTGGTCCGGCCCGTCGTGCTCCACGTGCCGGGCGGCCGGCCGCGGCTGAGCACCGGTCCAGCCGGGAGCGGCCGACCTCAGCCCGCGATCTCCCACTCCGAGCCCTGCGGCCGGGTCCCCGTCCCCTCGCCGGCCGGACGCCGGGCGTGCTCCTGACGCCGGGCGGCGGCCGCGACCGCGCCCAGCCAGAACGCGACGACCGTCGACAGGACCAGCCACCCGAGCAGCGCCCACACCCACCACGCCATCCGGCACCTCCCGTCCTGCACGACGGTCCGGCACGGCGCCGGCCGGGACAACGCCCAGAACCGGGGGTGGGGCGGGACGGGGTGACGCCCGGCCGGGGGCCGACGGCGCCGCCGCTCAGCCGAAGCGGGGGTCCGGGGGCAGCCGCGGGTTCAGCAGGTGGGCCACCAGCGCCGTCCAGCCGGTCTGGTGGGACGCACCCAGGCCCTCGCCGGTGTCACCGTCGAAGAACTCGCTGAAGGTCGGGTGCTCCTGCCACAGCGGCGACTCGCTGGCCTCGATCCGCTTGCCGTCGGCGGGGCGCTTGCCGTCGACCGGCCGGAACAGCCCGGTGAGGCTGCCGTCGATCAGGTCGGCGGCCTCCACCAGCGTGCAGTGGTTGCCCGAGCGGGTCGGGATCTCGATGGTGAACGAGTCGCCGTAGAACCGGCCCAGGGTGCGCAGCTTGTCGGCCAGCAGCACGTTGACCGGGAACCAGACCGGCCCGCGCCAGTTGGAGTTCCCGCCGAACAGCTTGGTCCGCGACTCCCCCGGCTCGTACTCGATGGAGACGTCGCGGCCGCCGACCTGCGCGACCACGTGCCCGGTCGCCTTGGACAGCGAGCGGATGCCGTACGGGGAGAGGAACTCCTCGGTGTCGAACATCCGGCGCAGGATCCGCTCCAGCCGCTCGCGGTCGACCAGCGACAGGATCATCTTGCGGCCCTCCGGCGCCGACCGGCTGCGCAGCGGGCCGACCAGCTCCGGCCGCCGCCGCTGCAGCCAGCGCAGCTGGTTGGCGACGTCGGGGCACTCGGACTGGATCCACGAGGGCACCTCGGTGGCGCCGAGGATCGGCAGCAGGCCGACCATCGAGCGCACCCGCAGCGGCTCGGCGGTGCCGTCGGGGGCGACGAGGACGTCGTAGAAGAAGCCGTCCTCCTCGTTCCAGAGCGACTCCTCATGCGTGCCGAAGTTGTTCATCGCCTGCGCGATCGACAGGAAGTGCTCGAGGAACTTGGTGGCGGTGGAGTCCCACGCCTGGTCGAACCGGGACAGCTCCAGGGCGATCTTGAACATCTGCTGGCAGTAGAACGCCATCCAGCTGGTCGCGTCGGACTGCTCCAGCCGGTAGCCCGGGGGCAGCGGCGCCGAGCGGTCGAACAGCGCGATGTTGTCCATGCCGAGGAAGCCGCCCTCGAACAGGCCGGACCCGGTGGAGTCCTTGCGGTTGACCCACCACGAGAAGTTCAGCAGCAGCTTGGTGAAGACCCGGATGAGGAACTGCCGGTCCCGGTAGCCGTCGATCCGGTAGACGTGCCAGGCGGCCCACGCGTGTACCGGCGGGTTGACGTCACCGAAGGCCCACTCGTAGGCCGGCAGCTGGCCGTTGGGGTGCATGGCCCACTCCCGGCACATGAGGACCAGCTGCTCCTTGGCGAAGTCCGGGTCCACGTGGGCGAGCGGGATGCAGTGGAAGGCGGTGTCCCACGCGGCGAACCACGGGTATTCCCACTCGTCGGGCATCGAGATGACGTCGGCCAGCGCCAGGTGCCGCCAGCCGGAGTTGCGCCGGCCCCGCTTGCGCCGCGACTCCGGCGCCGGGGACTCCTGGTCGCCGTCCAGCCACTGGGAGACGTCGAAGCGGTACAGCTGCTTGGTCCACAGCAGACCGGCGTAGGCGCGGCGGGCGACGTGCCGGTCCTCGTCGGACACGCCCTGGTGGATCACCGTGCCGTAGAACTCGTCGGCCTCGGCCCGCCGGGTGGCGAGGACCGCGTCGAACTCCTCGCCGAAGACGTCGTCGTCGGGGTCGGCCTGCCGCAGCCGCAGCCGCACCGTGACCGTCTCCCCGGGCGCGACGGCGTCCCACTGGTACCAGAACGCCGCCTTGGTGCCGGTGTCGGCGGGGTTGACCGCGCTGCGGTCGCCGTCGACCACCCGGCGGCCGATGCCGTCCTTGGGGTACCTGGTGGTGTTGCGCTCGGCGCCGAACAGCGCGACGGCGTTGGTCTCGTTCTCGCAGTGCAGGACCGTGGGCGCGCCCTCGGCGGCCAGCACGTAGCGGCCGAGGTAGCCGTGCTCGGCCTCGACGGCCTCGAGCCCCGACACCGTGAGGGTCGGCGCGAGCATCTGGTTGAGCACGCCCTGGCGCTTGTCGCCGCCCCACGACCAGGTGTTGCGGTACCAGAGCTGCGGCAGCAGGTGCAGCGGCGCGGCCTCGGGCCCGTGGTTGGTGGCGGTGACGACGATGCAGACGTCCTCCGGGCCGGCCTTGGCGTAGGTGACCTGGACGTCGAAGAAGCGGTCCCCGTCGAGCACCCCGGTGTCGGCGAGCTCGTACTCGCGCTCCAGCCGGCTGCGGCGGGCGTTCTCCTCGCGGAGCTCGGCGTAGGGGTACTCGGCCTGCGGGTAGCGGTAGAGCCACTGCATCCAGGAGTGCGTCGGCGTGCCGTCGACGGCCCACCAGTACTCCTTGGCGTCCTCGCCGTGGTTGCCCTCCTCGTTGGTGAGGCCGAACAGCCGCTCCTTGAGGATCGGGTCCTTGCCGTTCCACATGGCCACGGAGAAGTTGAGGAAGCCGAAGCGGTCGCAGATGCCGCCCAGTCCGTCCTCGCCCCAGCGGTAGGCCCGGGCGTGGGCGTGCTCGAAGGGGAACGAGGCCCAGGCGTCGCCGTCCTCGGAGTAGTCCTCGCGGACGGTCCCCCACTGCCGGCCGGCGAGGTAGGGGCCCCACGTCCGCCAGGGCGCCGACATGCTGCCCGACTCCGCGAGCCGGGCGTGCTCGGCGGTGCGCGGGGCGGCTGAGTCCGTTCCGGGGGCGTCCTGGGGACCCGGCACTGCGGTGCGCGGGTCGCCGGGGACGCCGGGTGCTGCGGCGGTCACCGGCCCACAGTGACACGGTGGCGGTATCTGTCGGTGACCGGCGCGGTGCGCTCCGTGTCTCCTGTGGTCGGCGTGACCAGCCGGACGGACGTGACGGGGCCGTCCGTCCCCCTGGCCGGGACGATGAGTTCCCGGCGGCCGCGGGGTCATCCCCCCGAGGACCGGAGCCTGACGCCTGACGAACGACGAGGAGCACGCGGTGGACATGAAGCTCGAGCTGGTGCCGGTCCCGGTGACCGACGTGGACCGCGCGAAGGCGTTCTACGTCGGCCTCGGTTTCGCCGCGGACGTCGACGTCAGCCCGGCCCCGGGGGTGCGGGTCGTGCAGCTGACGCCGCCGGGCTCGGCCTGCTCGATCAGCATCGGGACCGGCCTGCCCGCCTACGAGGACGCCCCGCCCGGCTCCGTGAAGGGCCTGCACCTCGTCGTCCGGGACATCGAGGCGGCGCGCGCCGACCTCGTCGGCCGGGGGGGTCGCCGTCGGCGAGATCCAGGACGTCGGCGGCGGGGTCCGGTACGCGGGGTTCGCCGACCCCGACGGCAACACCCTCACGCTGCAGGAGATGAGCTGGCGGACCGGCGACGCCTTCTGAGCGCCGCTGCGCCGGCCCCGCGGAGTCGCGCCGCGGCCGCCGGCGGCCGCGACGGGGTCAGCGGCGGGTGAGCGCCGCCGGCAGCCGGTCGACGACCGCGGCGGCCATGGCCTGCTCGCCGAGCGCGTTCGGGTGCACGATCACCGGGTTGGTGCCGGCGAGCACCGGCTCGACCCATCGCACGCCGAGCGGCTGGCAGGCGTCGTGGCCCTCGGAGACGCCGGCCAGGTCGACGAACGTCGCGCCGGCCTGCTGCGCGGCCGCGGCGACGGCCTGGTTCAGCGTCGCCTGCAGGCTGCGCAGGTAGGGGACGTCGCCGGCGGCCACCGGCATCACCGGGAAGCAGCCGCCCGACGCCGGGAGGATCCAGGGGTAGCCCAGGATCACGACGCGGGCGTGCGGAGCGGCGGCGCGGACGTCCCGCAGTGCCTGCACCAGCGCGGGCGCCGTCGTCGTGCGGACGGTGTCCTCGAAGGAGGAGCCGTACCGGTCCCGGCACGGGCTGCCCTGGCCGAGGGTGCCCAGGCCGGCGGCCCCGCACTGCAGGATCGAGTTGATGAAGACGCTGCTGTCGTTGCCGCCGATCGTCATCGTGACGAGGTCGGTCTCCGCGCTCAGCGCCTGCAGCTGGGGCGGCACGCCCGGGTACTGGGCGGTGGTGAAGTGCGTGGTGTCGGCCCCGCCGCAGGTCACGTCGGTGAGCCGGGCACCGAGCCGCGTGGCGAGGACGTGCGGGTAGTTGCGGGTGGAGCGCAGGCACTGCGGCGCCGCGGTCGGGTCCGGCGGCAGGACGCCGGACGCCGCGCTGTAGGAGTCGCCGAGGGCGACGTAGTCCAGCGGCGCGGGCGGCCGCGGGGTCGCCGAGGCGGGGGCGGCGAGGCCGAGGACGACCGCCACGGCGGCGAGGACGGGGACGATCAGACGGCGCACGGGCTACTCCAGCGGAGCCGGGGGCATGTCCCCCCGTACAACGCCCGACCGCGCCGGAGGTGACGCCCGTTCCCGGATCGGCTCGATCCGGGAGCCGCCGGCCGCCTACGAGCGGCGCGGCCGGGTAGGGCTCCCCCATGGACCCCATCTCGTTCGGCAAGGCCGGTCTGCAGGGCTGGCGCGCGAAGGTCGCCGACGCCGTGGCCGCCCCGGTCGCCCGCCGGGCCGGCCTGGACGACGACCAGGTGCGCGCCGCGCTCGGCGCGCTCTTCTTCGTGCTGTCGGTCGTGTACGTCGTCCAGACCGTCCGTCAGGTCGCCGCCCGGACCTGACCGGCGGCGACCCGACGGGCCTCAGCGACGGCCCGCCCCAGCGACGGCGCGGGTCAGCGACGGCGGCGGCCCGACAGGGCGTCGGTCAGGCCCGTGTGCAGCCGGGCCACGAACGGGTCCAGCGGGGCCGGCCGCTCCCCGGCCGGCAGCGGCGCGGCGGGCAGCAGGACCCACAGCAGCGGGTACAGCAGCACGCCCGCGCCGGTGAGGGCGAGGACCAGGAAGCCGACCCGCCAGAGGACGACGTCCACGCCGGTGGCGTCGGCCAGGCCGCGGCACACGCCCCCGAGCATCGTGTCGGTGCGGCCGCGGGAGAGGGCCGGCCGTGCGGGCGCGGGGGGCACGTCGGCGGACGGGGTGGGCGGGACGGTCTGCGTCGAGGTCATGGCACGAGCCTGTCCGCTCGCGGGTGTCCTGCCCATCGGGGAACGCCCTGGTCCGACCCCGGTTCCCCGCTCGGGGCATCCCCTGGTCCGCCGCCGGGCGCCCGGCGGGAGACTGACCGGGTGGCTCCCCGACGCTGCCCGTGCGGCACCGGCCTGACCTACGCCGAGTGCTGCGGCCGGCTGCACGACGGGACGGCGGCCGCGGCGACCGCCGAGCAGCTCATGCGCTCGCGCTACAGCGCCTTCGTCGTCGGCGACCCCGCGTACCTGCTCGCGACCTGGCACCCCGACACCCGGCCGGCCGCGCTGGACCTCGACCCGGACGTGCGCTGGACCGGCCTGGAGGTGCTGGGCACCGCGGGCGGCACGATGCTCGCGACCGAGGGCACGGTGGAGTTCCGCGCCTCCCACGTCAGCGGCGGGCGGCGCGGCGCGCAGCACGAGGACAGCCGCTTCCTCCGGGTGGGCGGACGCTGGCTGTACCGGGACGGCGTCGCCCTGCCCTGAGGACCGCCCGGCCGGTCAGTCCGGGTCCGGTGACCCGCTGCGCACGGTGATGCCGCCGAAGACGGCGACCGCGCGCACCCGCACCACCGGCGCCTCCGCCCCGGCAACCGCGGCCACGTCCGCGCTGCGGCCGCCGAAGAGGGCGAAGCCGGTCATGTCCACGGTCGTGCCCTCCGGGACGACGATCTCGACGCCACCGAACACGGCGGTGGCCCGCAGCTCCAGGACCTCCGGGAAGGGTCCGGCCTCGCGGTAGTCCAGGACCACGCCGCCGAAGACGGCGACCGCGGACTCCCGCCGGGCCGGGCGCCGGCGTCCCCGCCGCTCCGCACCGCCGAAGACGGCGACCACCGGCGGCGCGGTCTCCGCGGCGGACCCGGGCACCGGCGCCCCCGCGGCGACGGGTGCCCCGCCGACCTGCCGGACCGGCGTCCCGCCGATCCGCGGCAGGTCTGCGGTGAGCACCGCCAGCTCGCGCAGCGTCTGCGCCGCGTACGCGGCCTCCGTGCGGGTGCGCAGCTCGTCGGGGTCCAGGCGACCCTCGGCGGCGGCCGCCTCCAGGCGCCCGACGACCGCGTGCCGCTCGGCGTCGGAGGCGCGCACGCCCTGCTCGACCGGTTCCTCCGCGCTGCCCGCCATGGGGGGACGGTAGCCGCGTGCCCGCCGCCCCACCGGCTGTCCGACCGAAGGTCAGCCGCGGGTCACGCCCTCCAGGATCCGGTGCGGGTCGGTCGCGGCGGCCAGCGCGGCCAGACGTGCCCGCACGGCCGGCGCGTGCGCGCGCGCCAGGACGTCGGTGGCGGCGGTCCACCCGTGGGCCGGTGCCCGGCCTCCGGTGGCCGCGCCCAGCGCCGCGGCGAGCTCGTCGGCGCTCGCCCGGGTCGCCGCCCGCTCCTCGGCCGCGGCGCCACCGACGACGCGCACGGCCAGCGCCGCGTCCCGCGAGCCGACCGCGCTGGGGACCTCGGGGGCCCAGCCGACCGCGCCGCCGAGCAGCCGCACCTCCAGCCAGCGGGGCAGTCCGCCCCCCAGCGCGCGCAGGACGGCGTCGACGCCGTCGGCGGGCAGCCGGTCCAGCAGCAGCGAGGACTCCCGGGCTGCCGGCGGACCGACCGGCGAGGGGCGCAGGTCGCCGAGGGGGCGGACGCCCACCGCCTGCGCCTGCGGGGCGACGGCCGCGCGCAGCGGGGCGAGCACCTCGGTGCCGTCCTCCGGCTCGCCGGTCCAGGTGACGGTGACCGTCGCGGTCAGCTGCCCGGCCGGGCGGCGGGCCAGCACCACCGACGTGCCGGCGTGCGGCGGCAGGGCCGGCGCCCACTGCCGCCAGGCGCGCAGGACCGCACCGGCCGCCTCCCCGGGGTAGCGCAGCAGAGCGCTGCCCAGCGGCGCCCCGGGGAGCAGGTCCAGCTCCACGGCGGTCAGCACGCCGAGGCCCGGTCCCCCGCCGCGCACGCCCCAGAACAGCTCCGGCTCCTGGGTCGCGGTCACCCGGCGCAGCACCCCGTCGCCGGTGACGAGCTCCACCGCGCGGACCCGGTCCGAGGCCAGCCCGTAGGTGCGGGCGACGGGGCCGACGCCGCCGCCGGTGACCGAGTCCGCGACCCGGTCGGCCGCCGACGCCCCGGTCACGGCCACCAGCCCCTCGGCCGCCGCGGTGTCGAGCACCTGCGGCCACCGCACACCCGCGCCGGCCCGGGCGCAGCCCGACGCGGAGACCGTCGTCGCGGCCAGGGCGGTGGTGTCGACGACGAGGGCCCGCGCGTCGTCCACCGGGCCGGTCCCCTCCCGGACGGCGACGCCGTGCCGGCCCGCCAGCCGCACGACCGCGACGACGTCCTCGGCGGTGGCCACCCGGACGACCGCGGCGTCGGTGACGGCCGCGTCCGGGGAGAGCCGCGTCCGCAGCCGGGCGGCGAGGTCGGGCGGGAGGACGGGGGGCGCTACCGGGGACACGGACTCTCCTGGGTGGTGCGGGCGGGTCGGGACGAGCCTGGGATCACCCGCTTGGCTGGTCCTTGCCGCACGCTTGCGCGCCAGGTGACGGCCCCGGTCACCTCCGAGCCCTAGGCTGCGCGGCGATGAACGGCACGTCCTTCCGGGTCCTGGGGCCCGTCGAGATCCGGCGGGACGACCGCCTCCTCCCCGGCCAGACGGCCCGGCACCGCGCCACCCTGGCGGCGCTGCTGGTCGACGTCGGCCGCACCGTCCCGGGCGACGTCCTGGCCGACCGGGTGTGGAGCGGGCAGCCGCCCGCCTCGGCCTCGGGCACGCTGCAGGCCTTGATCTCCCGGCTGCGCCGCGAGCTCGAGCCCGACACCGCGCCGGGGGGCTGGACCCTGCTGCTCACCCGCGACCCGGGGTACGTGCTGGCCGCCGACCCCGAGGACGTCGACGCCGTGCGGTTCGTCCGGCTGCTGCGCTCGGCGCGCGAGCTGGCCGGTCGCGGCGACGACGCCGGTGCCCGCGCGGCGGTCGGCGAGGGGCTGGCGCTGTGGCGCGGCCCCGCCTACGCCGACGTCTCCGCCGCCTTCGCCGTCGAGGAGTCCGAGCGCCTGGAGCAGCTGCGCCTGGACGCGCGCGAGCTCGCCGCGGAGCTGGACCTGCGGCTGGGCCGGCACGCCGAGATCGTCGACGACCTGCAGGAGCTCGTCCGGGCCAAGCCGCTGCGGGAGGGCCTGCGCGCCTCGCTGATGCTGGCGCTCTACCGGTCGGGCCGGCAGGCCGAGGCACTGACCGCCTACGCCGAGGGCCGCGCCCTGCTGGCCGACGAGCTGGGCGTGGACCCCGGCCGGGCGCTGCAGGACCTGCACGGCCGGATCCTGCGCCAGGACCCCGCGCTGGCCGCTCCGGTGCGCGCCGCCACGCCCCCGCCCCCGCCGTCCCCGGCCGCCGCGGACGAGGCCCCGGCGTCGGTTGCGGCGCCGGCCGCGACCGCCGCCCCGGCGACGCTGCCGATCGCCCCGCTGCCCGTGCCGCTCACCGCCTTCGTGGGCCGCGCCGAGGAGCTCGCCGTCCTGGCGCCCGCGCTGGCCGGCCGGCGGCTGGTGACCCTCGTCGGGCCGGGCGGCAGCGGCAAGACCCGGCTCGCGCTCGAGGCGGCCCGCCGGCGTCCGGCCGGCGCGCCGCCCGCCGCGCTCGCCGAGCTCGCCGGCGTCGAGGACCCGGAACTGGTCGCCGCCGAGGTCGCCACCGTGCTCGGGGTGAGCCTGACCGCCGGGGACCCGGTGGGGGCGGTCGCCACCGCCGTGCAGGGCCGGCCGCTGCTGCTCGTGCTGGACAACTGCGAGCACGTCGTGGAGGCGGCCGCCGCCCTGTGCGCCGCCCTCCTCCCCCGCTGCCCCGACCTGCAGGTGCTCGCCACCTCCCGCGAGCCGCTGGGCGTGCCCGGCGAGGCCGTGGTCGCCTGCGGGCCGATGGCGGCCGGCGCACCCGGCAGCGACGCCGAGCAGCTGTTCCTCGACCGCGCCCGGCTGGCCGCACCGCAGCTGGCCACCCCGTCGGAGGAGGAGCTGCGCCAGGTCCGGGAGCTGTGCGCCGCCCTCGACGGGCTGCCCCTCGCCGTGGAGCTCGCCGCCGCCTGCCTGACCACGCTGCCGCTGGCCGAGGTCACCGCCCGCGTCGACGACCGCTTCACGCTGCTGGCCGGTGGCTGGCGCACCGCCGCGCCGCACCAGCGCACGCTGGCCGCCACGGTGCAGTGGAGCGTGGACCTGCTGACCCCGGCCGAGCTGGCCGTGTTCCGGGCGGTGTCGGTGCTGCCCGGCACGTTCGGCCCCGACGCCGTGGCCGCCGTCGCCGCACCCGAGGTCGACGGCGCCACCCTGCCGCTGCTGCGGGTGCTGGTGGCCAAGTCGCTGGTGGAGCTGGACCACGCGTCGGGCCGCTACCGGATGCTGGAGACGCTGCGGCAGTACGCCGAGCAGGGGCTGGCGCCCGAGGAGGACCGGCGGTTCCGCGACCGGCACCTGGCCTTCGTGCTGGCGCTGGCCGAGGAGCTGGAGCCGACGCTGCGGCGTGCGGAGTGGACGGCGAGCGCCCGCCGGCTCGACGCCGAGCAGCCCGGCCTGCGTGCGGCGCTGACCCACGCGCTCGGCTCCGGGCAGGGCGAGGCGGCGGTGCGGATCGGATCGGCGGTGGCCTGGTGGTGGTACCGGCGCGGGCACGTGCAGGAGGGCCGCCGGTGGCTGGCCGCGGCGCTGGACGCCACCCCCGACGCGCCCCCGGCCGTGCGCAGCGGCGCCCTGCTGGGCGACGCCCTGCTGGCCTACCTGTCCGGGGACGTCGCCTCGATCTGGGCGCGGACCAACGAGATCGTGTCCGCCGCCGGAGAGCAGACCGACGGCGTGCTGCCGCTGGCGCTGGTGCTGCGCGCGTTCGTCGGCGCGCTGATCGGCCACGCCGAGCCCGACGGCGGCACCGAGCGCGACATCGCCCGCGGTGTCGAGCTCGCCGCGGCCTCGGGCATCGAGTGGGTGCAGGTGGAGATCGCGATGACCCTGGGGCAGTTCGCCCGGGCCGCCGGGGACCCCGAGGGGGCGCTGGAGCACCTGGCGCGGGCCGAGCGCCTGGCCGTCGACCTCGGCCACTCCTGGGCGCACTCCTCCGTGCTGTGGATCCGCGCCAAGGTGCTCGCCGACGTCGGCCGGGCCCCGGAGGCGCTCGAGTCGCTGTGGCGGATGGTCGACCTGACCCACCGCGAGGGGGACGCCACCGGCACCCTGGCCGGGCTGCTCACCGCCGTCGGCGCCGCGACCGCGGCCGGCTCCGCGCGGGAGGGCGCCGTCCTCCTGGGGGCGGTGCAGACGTCGGCGCGGCTGGTCGGCTACGACCCGCTGCGGATGGACCCGATGGACGGCCAGCGCTATGTCGCCGCCACCGAGGCCGCGCTGGAGCCCGGCGGGTACGCCGCCGCGCTGGCCGAGGGGGCGCTGCTGGACCTGGGCGGCGCCGTCGCGCTGGTGGGTCGGCTGGCCGCACGTACCGACGGGTAGCGCAAGACCGCCCGCGACCCCGGTGGTGTGACACATCCGGTGGGTGTGACAAGTGCGTCGCCCACCTGGGACCTAGGTCCTCGGTCGCCCGCGCCCAGCTCCCGGAGGCTGAGGCCAGGGCGTCAGCAGGGACGGCGCTCACCCGGCACCGCCCGAGGAGCGCGCATGACGACGACGGACCTGCCCATCCGCCCCACCCCGACGACCACCCCGCCGGCACGGCCGGCGCAGTCCCCCGCGACCGCGGAGCGCGTCGCCGCCGCGGCCGTCCGGAGCCCCCGCCCGCCGGCGCTCGCCCCCCGCCGGGGTCTCGGGCGAGGCGTCGTGTCGGCGCTGGCCCAGCCGCGGTCGGTCGCCCGGGAGGCCGCGCACGTCGTCCGGACGACCGGCCGGATCCTGCGCGGGAACGCCGAGATCGCCCCCTCCCCCAGGGACAAGCGGTTCGCCGATCCGGCCTGGTCGGGCAACCCGGTCTACCGCCGGTGGGCACAGCTGTACCTGACGACGGCCGAGTCGGCTCTGCGGCTGGTCGACGACCTCGCGGCCGGCGGGGCCGACTGGCGGGAGGTCGAGGAGGCGCGCTTCGTCGCCAACGCCCTCATCGCGGCGCTCGCACCCACGAACACGCTGGTCGGCAACCCGGCCGCGCTCAAGCGGGCCCTCGAGACCGGCGGGCAGAGCCTGGTGCGGGGGTTCTCCGCCATGTGCCGCGACGTCCTGCGCAACGGCGGGCTGCCCACGCAGGTCGACCGCAGCGCCTTCACGGTGGGCGGCGACCTCGCCGTCACCCCGGGGGCCGTGGTCCACCGGGAGGAGGCCTTCGAGCTGATCCAGTACGCGCCCAGCACGCCGCAGGTGCGCGAGCGGCCGCTCGTCGTCATCCCGCCGCCGATCGGCCGCTACTACTTCCTCGACCTGGCGAAGGGGCGCAGCTTCGTCGAGTACGCGGTGAGCCAGGGACTCACGGTCTTCATGGTGAGCTGGCGCAACCCCACGAAGGACCAGGCGGACTGGGACCTGGACACCTACGCCGGTGCCGCGCTGTCCGCGGTCGACGTCGCCCGCGAGGTCACCGGGTCGCCCGACGTGAACACGGTCGGCTTCTGCGCCGGCGGCATCATCATGTCCACGGTGCTCAACCACCTCGCCGCGGCCGGCGACCGTCGGGTCCACAGCGCGGGCTTCGCGGTCACGATGCTCGACTTCTCCAGCGAGGCGCCGCTCGGCGCCTTCTCCGCGCCCGGCCTGCTGTCGCTGGCGACCCGCACGTCGCGGAGGCGGGGCGTGCTGCCCGCCGCACGACTGGGCGCTGTGTTCTCGTGGATGCGACCCGACGACCTGATCTTCACCTACGTGGCCGACCAGTGGCTCTCGGGCCACGACCTCCCCGCCTTCGACATCCTGGCCTGGAACGCCGACGGGACGAACCTCCCGGCCGCGCTGCACGCCCAGTTCCTGCAGGTGTTCGAGCACAACGCCCTCGCCGAGGCGGGCGCGATGACGGTCCTCGGCACCCCGGTCGACCTGTCCACGGTGGAGGTGCCCGTCTTCGTGACCGGCGCCCTCAACGACCACCTCACGCCGTGGAGCGCGTGCTTCCGGACCACCCGGCTGCTGTCGGGGCCGAGCACGTTCGTGCTGAGCAACGCCGGCCACATCGCCAGCCTGGTCAACCCGCCGGGCAACCCCAAGGCCAGCTACCTGACCGGCCCCGACGCCCCCGACGCCGACACCTGGCGGGCCGGGGCGCAGAAGCGGTCCGGCAGCTGGTGGGAGCCCTGGGCGCAGTGGGTCCTGGAGCGCTCCGGGGACGAGCGTCCCGCGCCCCGCACCGCGGGGACGGACCACCGCCCGGCCCTGGGTCCCGCGCCGGGCCTCTACGTGCACCAGCCGGCCCGTACCTCGGCGATGTGAGTCCCCGCCGGCGCGCGTGTCCGCGCGCCGGCGGGGAACCCAAGGGACATGGCCCTGTCCATCCGGAGGCCCATCCGGAGGCCCACCCGCAGGCCCACCCGCAGCGCGTCCGTGGGCGGTCCCGTCCCGCCCGCCGGCCGGTCGGGTCGGGACGCGACGGCGCCGCACCACCTGGGGGCCCGCGACTGGGGCCGGGTGCTGCGCCGGACCGCGCGGCACGTGCTCGGCGACCGGCTGCAGGTGGCCAGCGCGGGCATCTCCTTCTTCGCGATCCTGTCGGTCGCCCCGGTGCTGGTGGCGGCACTGTCGCTGTACGGCGCGCTCAACACCCCCGAGCAGGCGCTGGCGCAGCTGTCGGACCTGGCCGACTCGCTGCCCGACGACCTCGAGCCGGTCGTGGCCGACCAGCTGACCACGATCACGACCGCCTCCGGCGACGTGCTCACCTGGCGCGGGATCAGCGGCCTGCTCGTCGCGCTGTGGACCGCCACCACCGCGGCCACCTACCTGGTCGACGCGCTGACGCTCGCCTACCACGAGACCGAGACCCGGGGCTTCCTGCGCCGCAGCGGCCTCGGCCTGCTGATGGTGCTGGGCGGGGCGCTGCTCATCGGCGCGCTGATCGCCGCCGGGGGCCTCGTCTCGCGGGCGCTCGCCGGCACGTCGGGCGCCGTCCAGGCCACCGCGGACGTGCTCGCCTGGCCCGCCCTGGCGTCGGTGATGGCCGGCGCGCTCGCCGTCCTCTACCGGTACGCCCCGAACCGGCACGACGCGCGCTGGCGGTGGATCACCCCCGGGGCGGGCTTCGCCACCCTGCTGTGGCTGGCCACGTCCGGGGCGCTGTTCGCCTACGTGCAGAGCCTGGGGAACTACGAGTCCACGTACGGCTCGCTGGCCGGCGTGGCCATCAGCATGTTCTGGTTGTGGCTGACCGTCTTCCTGGTCATCGTCGGCGCGGCCGTGAACGCCGAGGCCGAGCGGGAGACCGTGCGGGACTCGACCGTGGGGCCGGAACAGCCCCTCGGCGAGCGCGGCGCCGTCGTCGCCGACAGCGCCCCGCCGTACCCGGACGACCCCTGATCCGGGCGCCGCTGCCCGCGCGGCGTCGGCGGTCCGCGGTTACCGTCGAGTAGTAATCGGGGTCACACCCACCGGCGACACCGAGGACGGACCGACGCGATGCTCTACTCGGCCTACGAGCTGCACCGACGGGCGAGCGCCCCGCTCCGGAGGGCCTACGGGGTGACCGCGCAGGCCCTCGCGGCGCTCCCCGCGCCCGTGCCGGGCCGGCCGCCGCTGCGCCGCGTCCGCGCTGCCTGCGAGATCCTCGCGCACGCGGCGCCCACGCACTCCCGGCCCGACTGGGGGATCGACGAGGCCGTCGTCGACGGGCGGGCGGTGCGGGTCGTGCCACGCGCGGAGCTGAGCACCCCGTTCATGACGCTGCGGCACTTCGACCGGCCCGCGGTGAGCGGTCAGCCGCGGGTGCTGCTGGTCGGGCCGATGTCCGGCCACTTCACCACCCTCCTGCGGCCCACCGTGCGGACGCTGCTGGCCGACCACGACGTCTACGCGCTGGACTGGGAGAACGCCCGCGACATCGGGGTGGAGCACGGGCCGTTCGGCCTCGACGAGTACGTCGACCACGTGCTGCAGGCGCTGCGGCACCTCGGCCCCGACACCCACGTGGTCGCCGTCTGCCAGCCCGCCGTCCCGGTGCTGGCCGCCGTGGCGCTGCTCGCCGCCGACGAGGATCCCGCCCAGCCGCCCACGCTGACGCTGATGGCCGGCCCGGTGGACACCCGGGTCAACCCCGGTCCGGTGAACGAGATGGCGAGCCGCCGGTCGGTGTCGTCCTTCGAGCGCTGGGTCGTCCAGACCGTGCCGGCCCCGCACGCCGGCGCGGGCCGCCGGGTGTATCCGGGGGTCACCCAGCTCACGGCGTTCATGTCGCTGGACCCCAAGCGCCACCTGAGTGCCCACCTCGGGCTGTACCGGGCGCTGGTCCAGGGGGACGCGGAGACCGCGGCGCGCACCCGGTCCTTCTACGACGAGTACGGCGCGGTCATGGACGTGCCGGCGGAGTTCTACCTGGAGACCCTGGAGCGCGTCTTCATGGACCAGCACCTGGCCACCGGCCGGTACACGCACCGCGGCCGGCGGGTGGACCCGGCGGCGATCACACGGACGGCGCTGCTCACCGTGGAGGGCAGCAAGGACGAGATGTGCCCGCCCGGCCAGACCCAGGCCGCGCACGACCTGTGCACCGGGATCCCGGCGGACCGCAGGCAGCACCTGCTGCAGCCGGGGGTCGGTCACTACGGGGTGTTCAGCGGCTCGGGCTGGACCACCGGGATCTACCCGGTGCTGCGTTCCTTCGTCGCCGCGCACGAGCGGGCGGCGGAGCCGGCCGTCGGCTGATCCGGGCAGGCCGGGCGGCTGTCGGTGCCCGCTGCGACGATGGCGGCGTGCTGTTCGCCGAGGTCGTCGCCGCGTCCGCCGCGGTCGCGGCCACCCGCTCCCGCACGGCGAAGTCGGCGGCGATCGCGCAGCTGCTGCGGGCGTCCGGCCCCGGCGAGGTCGAGCCGGTCGCGGCCTGGCTGGCCGGCGAGCCGCGGCAGGGCCGGCTGGGCCTGGGCTGGCGCACCCTCACGAAGTCCGCGCACGCGGCCGCGGCGGAGCCGCAGCTCTCGGTGGGCGCGGTCGACGCGGCCCTCACCGAGCTCGCCGGCACGCAGGGCGCCGGGTCGGTCGCCCGCCGCGACGCCGTCCTCGCCGGCCTGCTGGGCGCGGCGACGGCCGAGGAGCAGCGCTTCCTCATCCGGCTGCTGACCGGCGAGCTGCGGCAGGGCGCGCTGGAGGGCGTGCTCCTCGACGCCGTCGCGGCGGCCGCGGAGGTGCCGGCGCCCGCGGTCCGGCGCGCGGCGATGCTCGCCGGCAGCGTGCCCGCCACCGCGGCCACCGCCCTGACCGGCGGTGCCGCCGCGCTGGCGGCCGAGACGCTGCGGGTGGGCCGGCCGGTGCGGCCGATGCTGGCGAGCCCCGGCTCGTCGCTGGACGCCGCCCTCGCCGACCTCGGCACCGGCGTCACGGTCGAGTACAAGCTGGACGGCGCGCGCATCCAGGTGCACCGCGACGGCGACACCGTGCGGGTCTGGACCCGCACGCTGCGCGAGGTCACCGACGGCGTGCCCGAGCTGGTCGAGCGGGTCCGGGCGCTGCCGTGCCGCACCGCCGTCCTCGACGGGGAGACCCTCGCCCTCGACGACGACGGCCGCCCGCGCGCGTTCCAGGACACGATGAGCCGATTCGGCAGCGACGGACCGGGGAGCGACGAGGACGCCGCGGTGCTGCTCTCCCCCTTCCTGTTCGACGTGCTGCACCTCGACGGCCGCGACCTGCTCGACGAGCCGCTGGCCGTGCGGCTCGACGCGCTCGCCGGGCTGCTGGCCGCCGACGAGCACGCGCCGCTGCGCATGCCGGGGGTGCGCTCCCCCACGCCCGATGAGGCCACGGCCGTGCTCGAGGCCGCGCTCGACGCCGGGCACGAGGGCGTCGTCGTCAAGGCGCTGGACGCCCCGTACGCCGCGGGCCGGCGCGGGCGGGCCTGGCAGAAGGTCAAGCCGGTGCACACCCTCGACCTCGTCGTCGTCGGCGCGGAGTGGGGGTACGGGCGGCGCACCGGCTCGCTGTCGAACATCCACCTCGCGGCGCGCGACCCCGGCGGCGGGCCGCCGGTGATGGTCGGCAAGACGTTCAAGGGGATGACCGACGAGCTGCTGGCCTGGCAGACGGCGACCTTCCCGCAGCACGCCGCCGGGGAAGAGCCCTGGGGGCTGACGCTGCGCCCGGAGCTGGTGGTCGAGGTCGCCGTCGACGGCGCGCAGCGCAGCACCCGCTACCCCGGCGGCGTCGCGCTGCGCTTCGCCCGCGTGCTGCGCTACCGCCCGGACAAGACCGCCGCCGAGGCCGACACCGTCGAGGCCGTCCGCGCCCTGCTCCCCGGCGGCTGATCGGGTTCCGCATCGGGGCGTCGGCCGGGGCACCGCCGGGTAGCCCCCCGGGCGCACGGGGGACGAAGCGAACAGGAGCACCAGATGGATCTCGGCGGACTCGGTGACAAGGCCAAGAAGGCGATGAGCGACGAGAAGACCAGCGACTCGGTCCTCGAACGCGGCGAGCAGTTCGCCGACGACCGGACCGGCGGGAAGTTCGACGCACAGACCGACAAGGCCGGCGACCTCGCCGACCAGCGCCTCGGGCAGGAGGACGCCGGCGGCGCCTGACCTCCGGCCGGCCGGCGGGTCCTCCCCGGAGGGCCCGCCCGCCGCCGTCAGGCCCCGCCGCCCTCAGGCCCCGCCGCTCTCAGACCCCGGCGACGCGGGGTGCGACCTCGGTGCCGAGCAGCTCGATGCCCCGCAGCAGGTCGGCGTGCGCGAGCCGCGGGTTGGTCATCTGGATCGACACCCGCTGGACGCCGCCGAGCTGCTCGGAGACCCGGCGGAGCTTGGTCGCCACCGTGTCGGGGTCGCCCATGAAGAACGCGCCGTCCGGGCCGCTGGTGGCGTCGAACTGCCGCCGGCTGGGCGGGGCGAAGCCGCGCTCGGCCGAGACCTTGGTGAACATCTCGTGCCAGCCCGGGTAGATCGTGTCGGCGGCCGCCTGCGTGCTCTCGGCGACGAAGCCGAACACGTGCAGGCCCACCTGCAGCCGCTCCGGCGGGTGCCCCGCGTGCTCGCCGGCGCGCCGGTAGAGGTCGACCAGGGGGCCGAACTGCCGCGGCTCGCCGCCGATGATCGCCACCATGAGCGGCAGGCCGAGCAGCCCGGCGCGGACGAAGGACTCGGGGGTGCCGCCGACGCCCACCCAGACGGGCAGCGGGTCCTGCAGCGGCCGCGGGTAGACGCCCTGGCCGGTCAGCGGCGGGCGGTGCCGGCCGGACCACGTGACGTGCTCGGACTCGCGGATCCGCAGCAGCAGGTCGAGCTTCTCCTCGAAGAGCTCGTCGTAGTCGGACAGGGAGAGCCCGAACAGCGGGAAGGCCTCGGTGAACGAGCCGCGGCCGACGACGAGGTCGATCCGGCCCTTCGAGATGAGGTCGAGGGTGGCGAACTGCTGGAAGACCCGCACCGGGTCGGCGGCGCTGAGGACGGCGACCGCGCTGCCCAGGCGGATCCGCTCGGTGCGGGCCGCCGCGGCGGCGAGGATGACCGGCGGCGCGGAGTCGTAGTACTCGGGCCGGTGGTGCTCGCCGATGCCGAAGGAGTACAGCCCGACGCGGTCGGCCGTCTCGATCTCCTCGAGCAGGTCGGCCAGCCGCTCCTCGGGCCCGATCTGCCGCCCGGTCGCCGGGTCGGTCACCGCCGCCACGAAGCTGTCGATCCCGACGTGCACGGTGGTCCTCCTGGGTCCTGGGTCGCGCCCCACGGTCGTCAAGCGCTCAACGACCAGTCAACCACCGACCCGCCGCCTCAGGACCATCCCAGCCAGTCGACCGCCTCGCGCGCCACCTCGGGGGGCACGACGTGGCGCCCGTCGAACTCGCGGTAGGTGACGTCGTACCCGTCGTCCGTCAGCTCGGGCACGATCTCCCGGCTCGTCGCGTCGATCGGCAGGACGTCGTCGGCGGTGCCGTGGGGCACGAAGACACCGGGCCGGCCCTCCGCCCCGCCCGGGGGCACGAACCCGGGCGAGAACGCGACCACGTGCCCGAAGAGGTCGCCGTTGGCCAGCCCGAGGCCCAGGGCGTAGGAGGCGCCGTCGGAGAAGCCGGCGACGGCGACGCGGCCCGGGTCCACCGCGAAGGCCGCGAACACCGCGGCCAGGCTCCGGTCGACCACCTCGACGTCGGGACCGTAGCCGGAGCGGATCGCGTCCCACGTGCGTCCGCGGGAGGCCGGGGCCAGCAGCAGCAGCCCGCGCTCCTCGGCGAGGGGCAGCAGCGGAGCGAGCCCGCCCGCGGCGTCGCCGTTGGCGCCGTGCAGCGTGACGACGAGGGCCGGGGCCGGTCCGAGGGCCGCCGGGACGTGCAGCTGCGCGTCCCGCTCCGGCCCGAGCCCCAGCGGGTGCGTCCCCGGGACCGTCGGCACCGTGACCGGCGGGTCCAGCGGCGGGCTGCCGGGCCGGGCCGCCAGGCGGGCGCGGGAGCCGGCCGGCCGTCGGTCCGGGGCCGCGCGCGGGTCCCGCGTGCCGCACGCCGCCAGCAGGCCGGCGGAGGTCAGCAGGGCGAGGAACCGCGCCCTGGTGAGGGTGCCCGCGGACCTCCCCGGGCTCTCGGTCATCGGTGCTCCCCGGGTCCCGGTCGCGGCCGGTCGGCCGCCTCCGTCGGGTTCCCCGTGGCGCCCCGCGGGACACCCGCGGGCGGCCGTCCCCCCGCGTTCCCCGCGGCGGGGGCACGGGTGCCAGGCTGTCGCGTCGTCCCCCCCCGACCCCAGAGGAGCAGCAGGTGGCCTTCCGGAACGTGATGGCGCGCTTCGGCGCAGGTGGCGCGGACGTCGAGGCGGTGCTGGACTCCCCCGACACCACCCCCGGCGGGTCGGTGACCGGCACCGTGCACCTCGCCGGCGGCAGGGTGCCGCAGGAGATCGCCGAGATCCGCGTCGCGCTCGAGGCCACCGTCGAGGTGGAGAGCGGCGACAGCTCGTGGCAGGAGAACGCCGTCTTCGGGACCACGGTCGTCGCCGGGGCCTCCACCATCGAGCCCGGCGAGCAGCGCAGCGCGCGGTTCTCCTTCCCGGTGCCGTGGCAGTGCCCGATCACCAGCCTCGACGGGTGGCAGCTGCGCGGCATGCGGGTCGGCCTGCGGACGCGCGTGGACATCCCCGGCGCCGTGGACGCGGGCGACCTCGACCCGGTGACCGTGCACCCGCTGCCCGTGCAGCGCACCGTGCTGCAGGCCCTCGACCAGCTGGGCTTCGCCTTCCGCGGCGCCGACGTCGAGAAGGGGCGGATCGCCGGCAGCGACCTGCCCTTCTACCAGGAGGTCGAGTTCGCCCCGCCCGGGTCGCTGCGCGGCCGGGTCAACGAGCTCGAGGTGACCTTCCTGGCCGACGCCTCCGGCGTCGAGGTGGTGCTCGAGGTGGACCGGCGCGGCGGCCTGCTGACCGAGGGGCGCGACGTCGCCGGCCGGCTGCGGCTGTCGCACGCGGACACCGACGTCCGAGCGGTGGCGGGACGGCTCGACGCGGCGGTGCGGCAGCTCGGCGCCCGCCGCGGCTGGCTGTGAGCGTCGAGCGGACCGTCCGGCTGGCCTTCTCCGCCGTCTCCCGGGACGCGGGGACCCACACCAACCTGTCCGCCGTGCGCAGCGACGGACCGGTGCTGTGGGTGGCCGGCGACGAGACGGCGACCCTCGAGCGGCTGGTGGCCGACGCCCCCGCGGACCCCCGGGAGTACGGCCGGCAGACGTCGTTCCGGCTCGCCGACCTCGTCGAGCTGCCCGGGGACGACGCCGACGAGGAGGCCGACATCGAGGGGCTGGCCCGCACCGGCCCCTTCCTCTGGGCGGTGGGGTCGCACAGCCTGCGGCGGCGCCGGATCAAGGACCGGCACGACGGCGACAAGGCACTGCGGCGGCTGGCCAGGGTTACCGGCCAGGCGAACCGGCAGCTCTTGGTGCGGCTGCCGCTGGCGCAGGTCGACGGCCTGCCGACGCCGGTGCGGGAGCTGGACGCCGACGGTGCCCGCCACTGCGCCGCCGTCTTCGGCACGCACGGCCCCGACCTGCGCGACCTGCTGGCCGACGACGAGCACCTGGGACCGTTCCTCCCGATCCCGGGCAAGGACAACGGGCTGGACGTCGAGGGCGTCGCCGTCGTCGGGGACCGGGTGTACCTGGGCCTGCGCGGACCGGTGCTGCGCGGCTGGGCCGTCGTGCTGGAGCTGCGCCCCGAGACCGATCCCGGCGACCCGCGCCGGCTGGTGCTGCGCCCGTTCGACGACGACGGCCGCCCCTACCGCAAGCACGTGCTGCGGCTCGACGGCCTCGGCGTGCGCGACCTGTGCCCGCAGGGCGAGGACCTGCTGGTGCTCGCCGGGCCGACGATGGACCTCGACGGCCCGGTGCGGGTGTACCGCTGGCACGGCGCCGCCCGTGCCGAGACCGCCCAGGTGGTGCGCGGCGAGCAGCTGACCCGCGAGGTCGAGCTGCCCTACGGCGACGGGGACGACCACGCGGAGGGCATCGGCCTGCTCGGCACCGACGGCGCGCTGCTGGTCGTCTACGACAGCCCGGCGCCGGCGCGCCTCGACGACGCAGGCGGCGTCCTCGCCGACGTCGTCCGGCTGCCCGCCCGCTGACCGGGACCGGCCCGCGGCAGCCCCGGCCGCGCGTGCGAGCATCGGCTCTCGTGCGGCGACCCGGGGACGAGCGGACCGGGGACGAGGGCAGCGGAGGCGGGGCGGTCGCGATGCCCCGCGAGGTCCGGGTGCTCGCGGTCGTGGCCTTCGTCGTGGCGCTGGGCTTCGGCGTCGTCGCCCCGGCGATCCCGTTGTTCGCCCGGGACTTCGGCGTCGGCACCACGGCGGTCGGCCTGGCGGTCAGCGCGTTCGCGTTCTTCCGCTTCGTGTCCGCCTTCTCCGGCGGCACGCTCGTGGAGCGCTTCGGCGAGCGGACGGTGCTGGCGACGGGCCTCGTCGTCGTCGCCGTGACCACCGGTCTGGCCGGGCTGGCCGGCTCGTTCCCGGTGTTCCTCGCGCTGCGGGCGGTCGGCGGGATCGGCAGTGCGATGTTCACGGTGTCCGCCCTGGCGCTGCTGCTGCGGGTGGCCCCGCCGACGCACCGCGGCCGTGCCGCCGCCACCTACCAGGGCGGGTTCATCCTCGGGGGCATCGCCGGGCCGGCCTTCGGGGGCGTGCTCACCGAGCTCTCCCCCCGGCTGCCCTTCCTGCTGTACGCCGGGGCGCTGCTGGTCGCCGGGGCGGTGACCCTGGGGCTGCTGCGGACGCCCGCCGGCGCACGCGGCACCGAGGCGGCGGCGACGCCGGACCTCGACCGGGGACCCGTGCCGCTCGCGGCGGCGCTGCGGTCGCGCCTCTACATCGCCGCGCTGGTCGCCAACCTCGGCATCGGCTGGGTGCTGTTCGGCGTGCGCAACTCCCTGGTGCCGCTGTACGTGACCGAGGAGCTGGGCCGCGGCGCGGCCTGGGCCGGCGCCGGGCTGCTCGCCGGGTCCGCGGCCCAGGCGCTCGGGCTGCTGCGCTCGGGCCGGCTGGCCGACACGTGGGGACGACGGCCGGCGCTGGTGCTGGGCGCGGCGCTGGGGACCGCCGCGATGGCGCTCCTGGTGCTGCCGCCGGTGACGTGGGTCTTCCTGCTGTCGATGGCCGCCTACGGCCTGGCGGCGTCGCTGCTGGCCAGCGTGCCCGCGGCGCTCGTGGGCGACGTCAGCCCGGCGCGCGGCGGACGGGTGGTGGCGGTGTTCCAGATGTCGGCCGACCTGGGCGCCGTCGTCGGCCCGCTCGCGGCCGGGTGGCTCACCGACGTCGCCTCGTACCAGGTGGCGTTCGCGGTGAGCACCGCCGTCGTCGCGGCCGGGCTGCTGGCCGCGCTGGCGCTCCCCCGCCGCTGACCGCGGCTGGTCCTCCCAGCAGCCACCCGGCGCGTGTCGGGCGTTCGGCCGGGCGTCGCCTGGCCGACACCCGGGCGGGCCACGATCGGCGGTGACCGCCTCCCACCGCGGTCGGCCGGGCGGCGACGAGGCACCCTGCTCCCCGCCCGGCGCTCTCCGGCGCGAGGAGCACCCATGGACGCCGTGCAGACCGTCGACCGCAGCCGACTGGCTCTCGCGGTCCCGCTGGTGGAGGCGCTGGGGGCTCGTCCGCTGCGGCCCGAGGACCCGGCCGCCGGCGTCGTCGTCCCGGTGACGGGCCTGGCCGAGAGCGGCGCCGGGGCCATGCACGCCGCGGCGCTGACCGCGGTGATGGAGCTGGCCGCCTACCTGGCGCTGGTGCCGGCGCTGGACCCGGACGAGCACGCGGTGTCGCACGCGGTCTCCGTGCAGCTGGTGACGCCGGCGTTCGGCGGCAGCCAGGTGGAGGCGATCGGCTACCTCGAGCGGCGCGGCCGGTCGACGGCGTTCCTGACCGCGAGCGCCGAGGTCTCCGGCGTCGTGGTCGCCACCGCGCAGATCACCAAGAGCATCGTCCCCTTCCGCTGACCGGTCACCCGGCGCGGGCGGGGACGCCGACGCCTGGGCGGTGGTCGAGGCCTCCGGGAGGCGGCGGCGCCGGACCGATGCCGGGTCCTCCCGGACGACCGGCGCTGGAGAACCGGCCGCTCGCTCCGTGCCTGACCTGCGGTTTCTGTCGTACCCCCTGGCGAGCGTGTGGTCATGGAGGTCGGGGTGGTGCCGCCGCGGGTGGACGGGGACCCGATCCGCGTGCTGCCCGGCGAGGTGGTATCGGCGGCGTTGAGCGAGTTGGACCTGGTGGCCGACGTGTGGTCCACCGACGCGCGGATGGCCCGCGAGTACGCCCACCAGGCGGCGGTGATCGCCGAACTGGCCCGCCGCCGCCGGGTCGAACGCGACGCGGACTCCGGCGAGCACGGCCGGCCGGCGCCCGATGCCCGAGCGCTGCGCCCGGCGGCGCTGGCCGACGTGTCCGATGACTTCGTCACCGAACTCGCGGTGATCCGCGGCTGCGCCGAGGCCGAGGCCTCGCGGCTGGCGGTCGATGCGCTGCTGCTCACCACCAGCCTGGCCCCCACCTGGTCCGAGCTCTACGCCGGGCGCCTCACCGTCCGCAAGGCACGCGTGCTGCTGGACCTGCTCGGCGACTGCCACCCCGACGTGGCCGCCGCCGTGCAGGCCCGCGTGCTGCCCGGCGCCGCGGACAGCCCGCCGCCGCGGCTGGGCGACCGCACCCGCTATCACCTGTACCGGGTCGACGCCGACGCCAGGGAACGCCGCCGCCGCGACGCCGAACGCACCGCCGACGTGCACGTCGAGCGCACACCTGACGGCCTGGGCCGGCTGGTCATCGACGGCCCCTACCCCCAGGTGCGCGCCGCCCGCGACGCGATCGGCACCTACGCCGACTGGGCCTGCGCCGACGGCGACACCCGCCCGATCGGACAACTGCGCTCCCACACCGCCCTGGACCTGCTGCTCCGCCCCTGGGACACCACCCGCCCATCGGTCACCGCGCAGCTGACCATCCACGCCGCCCTGCCGGCCCTGCGCGCCGACGCCTCCACCGACGCCCCACCGGCCGAACTCGACGGCGCGTGGATCTCCGCCGCCCAGTGCCGCCAGGTGCTGGCCGACCTGGCCGTGCTCGACCTCGACGCGCCCCCGGCCGGCGGATCGCTCACCATCGCCCTGGACGACCCGGCCACCGGCCAGACCATCGCCGTGGCCACCCGCGCCGACCTCGCCCGCGCCGCCGGCACCGGCCGCGGCACCCACCGCCGCACGAGCCGAGCCGCCACCAGCGGCACCGGCGGATCAGCCGACAGGCACGGCCCCGGACGGGCCGATCCGGCCGGTCATCCCGCCGACGGACCGGGCCTGCGACCACCACCGGCCACCCCCGGCTACCGGCCCACCGCCGCCCAACGGCGCCTGATCACCACCCGCGACCGGACCTGCCGCATGCCCGGCTGCCACCGCCGACCCGGCCTCTGCGACATCGACCACGGCCACCCCCACGCCGACGGCGGACCCACCGACTGCCCCAACCTCTGCTGCCTGTGCCGCCGCCACCACCGGATCAAGACCTTCGCCCGCGACTGGACCTTCACCCTCCACCCCGACGGACGCCTCACCGTCACCACCCCCTCCGGGGTCACGCGCACCACCCGACCACCCGGCTGGCACCACGACCACGAACCCGACCCACCCTGGCTCGACGACACCCACCCACCCGACCCGTCGCGCGGGTAGCACGCAGGAGCGAGGCACCGGGCTGACCCGGCGGGCAGGTGCCCGTCAGAACGCAGGCGCGGTGCCGGTCAGCGGGGCGCGGTGCCGTCAGGTCGCAGGCAGGTCCCGATCACGCTGCGGGAGCGGGATCCGTCTGCGCCGTCGGGGCGGTGCCCGGGTCGGGAGCGGGGGGCTCGACGGAAGCGCTACCCGTCGTCCCGCCGGTCGGTCCGGGCGAGCTGGGCACCGGGTCGGTCGGCTCGGTCGGCTCGGTGGGGCCGGTCGGCTCCGTCGACGGAGGCGTCGGGTTCGGCGCGGGCGCAGTCCCGGGGGCGGACGTCGAGGGCTCGGCCGCCGTCGGGCCCGTGGTCTCGCCGGCGTCGCTGCCCGGCGCGGGGGCCGACGGGTCCTCGCCCGCGGTCGAGCCGGGCGCCGGGGCCTCGGCGGCCGGGCCGTCGGCGGCCGGGGCGTCGGCCGTGCCGGGCGCCGCAGGGGCGTCGTCCCCGGTGTCCACCGGCCCGCCGCGGGGCCCGGCCGGTCCGGCGGGCCCGGGGGCGGCGTCCGGCGCATCCGGCAGTGCCTCCTCGGCCGGGGCCACGGCCACGGTCACCGTCACCTCGTCGCCCTCGTCCAGCCGCGTGCCGTCGGGGCTGACGGCCAGCACCGTGCCGGCGGGGTGCTCGGCGGTCACCGCGTCGGTGCGGACGACGACGAGTCCCTGCGAGCCCAGTTCACCGGCGACGTCCTCGTACTGCCTGCCCACGTGGTCGGCCGCGCTGAGCAGGATCCCGGCGTCCGCGGCCACCGACGGTCCCCCGGCGGCGGAGTCGTCCCCGTCACCGCCCGCACCACCCAGGACGAGCACCAGCGTCCCGGCCGCCAGGAGCAGCGCCACGAGGGGCAGCAGCATCATCAGCGCTCGCCGCCGGCCCGGAGCCGGGGTCACCGGCGACCGCACGGACACCGGCGAGCGCGCCGACGAGCCGCCCGCGCCGGCTCCGGCAGCGGCTCCGGCTCCGGCTCCGGCTCCGGCCAGCGCCCGCACCGGCCGGGTCGACGCGACGGCGCCCGCCTCGTACTCGTGCTCCAGCGTCTCCTGCACCGCGTCGTAGAAGGCCCCGCCGTCGGGGATCCGGTCGCCCGGGTCCTTGGCCAGCGCCGAACCGATCAGGCCCCGGACCTCGTCGGGCAGGTCGGCGGGCAGCGGCTGCGGGTCCTCGACCACGTGCTTGAGCGCCACGGTCACCGGGTTGTCGCCCGCGAAGGCGGCGTGGCCGGTCAGCGACTCGTAGCCGACCAGGCCGAGGGCGTACACGTCGCTGGCGGGTGTGGCCGGCTCGCCCTTCGCCTGCTCCGGCGACATGTACTGGGCGGTGCCGATCACCTGTCCGGTCCCGGTCAGCGGCACGCTGTCGGCCGACCGGGCGATGCCGAAGTCGGTGAGCTTCACCGCACCGTCGGGGCGCACCAGGATGTTGGCCGGCTTGACGTCGCGGTGGACCAGCCCGCGGCGGTGGGCCTCGGCGAGCCCGGCGGCGGTCTGCCGCAGCACCGACAGCGCGGCCTGCGGCTCCATCGGCCCGTCGCAGAGCCGGGCCGACAGCGGCGCGCCGTCCACCAGCTCCATGACCAGGTACGCCAGGTGCTCGCCGGCCTCCTCGGGCGCGGCCTCCCCGTAGTCGAGCACCGCCGCGATGTTCGGGTGGTTGAGCGCCGCGGCGTGGCGCGCCTCGGCGCGGAAGCGCTCGATGAACGTCGGGTCGTCGGCGTACTCGCTGCGCAGCACCTTCACCGCCACCGGCCGCCGCAGCAGCACGTCCAGCGCCCGCCAGACCTCGCCCATGCCGCCGGAGGCGATCCGGTCCTGCAACTCGTACCGGCCCCCGAGGAGCCGTCGTTCCCCCTCGACGGTCACGCCCGATCACCCTCGTCCCATGCCGCGGGCCTGGTCCCGCGCCTCAGGAGTCCCCCGTCCCGGTGGCCGTCACACCCCGGACGACCGAGTTCCGGCCCGCAGCCGGGGCGCGACACGCCGCCGTGCACCGCCCGCAGCCCGGATGCCACGCAGCGTGACCCCGCAGCCCGGCTCGCCGCGCCGGTCGACGACCGGCGTCCGCACCCCCCGCCCGGGCAGACCCCCGTCAGCCGGACGTCGAGGGCACGTGCCCGCTCAGCTTGCGCCACAGCCAGCCCGACGCCACCCGCCGTCCGTTGACCAGGTAGTCGGGCACCGCGTCGTCGAGCAGCGTCGCCTCCAGCGCCCGGCGGACGGCGGGCCGCCCGGCCAGCAGCAGCTCGTCGCCGGGCCGCAGCACCACGTCGTCCTCCGGCGCGAGCAGGTGCTCCTCCCCCTGCCGCAGGACCAGCACGACCGCCGCCAGCCGCCGGTCGCGGTCCACCGGGCTGCGCAGCAGGTCGCCCAGGCACAGCCGGCCCTCGTCCAGCCAACCGGTCAGCGACGGGGCCTCGGTCTCGTCCAGCCGCACCTTCCACAGCGGGTCCAGGTGCCGCCCGCACTGCTCGAGCAGCCGGTCGGTGACCCGCGCGGCCCACGCGTCGTCGCGCTCGAGCAGGCCGCGCAGGAAGCGCCACAGCAGCGGCGTGGACAGCTGCGCGTACGCCTCGCTGGCCACGACCGCGGTGGGCACCAGCAGCGCGTCGACCTCCAGCGCCGTGAACAGCGGCGCGCTGGTCGGCACGTTCTGCCGGGCGGCCACGAAGACCCCCGGCTCGACCCGGCGCGCCTCGGCCACCAGCGACATGTTGGTGATGTCGTCGTCGGTGCCGGCGATGAAGCCGACCGCGCCGACCAGCCCGGACTCGGCGAGGACGGCGGGGTCCGA
Source organism: Blastococcus sp. CPCC 205250 (assembly GCF_019799925.1). Lineage (GTDB taxonomy): Bacteria > Actinomycetota > Actinomycetes > Mycobacteriales > Geodermatophilaceae > Trujillonella. The sequence continues at coordinate 288,317 of NZ_JABGCG010000004.1, forward strand.
GGCGTCCCCCACGACGGTCGGGTCCACCTCCCCCTCGACCGCCCGCGGGTCGATCGTGGCGACCTCCAGCCCCTCCGCCCGCAGGTCGGCGGCGAAGTGGCGCCCGAAGGTGCCGTAGCCGGCGACCACCCAGCGCCCGGGCGCCGGAGCCGACCGGCGCTCCGGGAGCTCCGCGCCCGGGCCGCTCTCCAGCCAGGTCGTCAGCTGGTAGGACGCCGGGGCACGCAGCGCCAGCCGCAGCCGGTCGCCGAACCGGTCGAACGGGTTGATCACGGTGGGCGTGCCGAAGGCGCGCATCCGCTCGGCCACCACCGCCGACGTCGTCCGCGCCACCACCGGCAGCTCCGGGCGCAGCAGGGCCGCGCTGATCGCGACCGCGAGGTTGGCCTGGTCGTCGTTGGTCAGGGCGACCACGCCCTCGCACCACGGGTGGTCCAGCCCGGCCACCACGAGGGCGTGCAGGTCGCGCGCGTCGCCGACCAGCCCCGGGACGTCGGCGTGCGAGGTGTTGAGCTCCAGGACGTCGATGCGGGACTCGTCGCGGTCGATGACGGTGAACCGGCGCCCCAGCGCGTCGAAGGCCTCGCCCAGCTGCTCGCCGGTCTGCCCGTACCCGGCCATCAGCAGGAACGGCTCCCGCAGCCGGCGCACCTTGCGGGTCACGTGGCCGGTCGTCAGCGCCCTCCGGAACGCGCGGTCCTGCAACAGCGTCAGGACCGCGCCGATGGCGTACGCCCAGCCGACGACGGTCAGGTAGATCGCGCCGGTCACCCACATGCGCTGGGCGTAGGTGAACTCGTTCGGCAGCTCCCCGAAGCCGATCGTCGTCGCCGTGTAGCTCATGAAGTAGAAGGCGTCGAAGACGCTCATCCGCGCCGGCTGCCCCTCGGCGTCCTGCCCGGGCACCAGGCTCAGCCCCACGACGCTGACCGTGAAGACCAGGATCAGCGTGATCAGCGGCGCGCGGAGCCGGCGGAGGACGACGAAGACCGCCCCCGACTCCTGCGCGCGCGTCACCACGGGGTGCCGGCGCCGCCTGCGGCGCGGCCCCGACGGCGCTGGGCCCTGGCTCGACCCGGAGACCAGCCGCCCGAAGGCCCGCAGCACCCCGCGCACGCCGGCCGCCGTCAGCGTCGCTGGAAGGACACGGTCTCGACCACGAGCAGCACCAGGGAGACCACGTTGGCCAGCAGCGCGCCGCCGGACAGGGAGACCACGCTGGAGGTGGCCTCGGCGGTGAGCCCGGCCTCGCTGACGTGGTCGGCGTACACGTAGACGACCGTGGCGGCGATCAGCTGCAGGTCGGCCACCAGGCTCGTGGCCAGGTGGACCGCGCCGATCTGCGTGCGGTCGCCGAACTTGAGCACCGTCGCGATGAGGTTGACCACGACCGCGGCGTACAGCTCCCACGGGTTGTGCACCGCGGGGTCGTCGATGTCGCCGATGAAGAAGCCGAAGTTCAGCGTCGCGGCGAGCAGCACGAAGAACCCGAAGACCACCTTCTCGAGGTTCATGCGATCGCGACCCCCGCGGCTGACCTGGACCGATACGGAGGCCGACCCTAGCCCCGGCACGGCGGCGCCGCCGGGTGGTCCCCCGTCGCGCCGGCAGGGCGGGCGGCGGCGCGGGCGGGCGGTGCCGGGCGGCCCTGGCGCCCCCAGCCGGGGAGGGCCACCCTGCGCCCATGACCACCGAGGCCACCTGGGCGGCGTCCATGCCCGCGGTCTACGACGAGCGGCTCGGCCCGGCCCTGTTCGACCCCTTCGCCGTGGAGCTGGCGGCGCGGGCCGCTGCCCTGCAGCCCGCGCACGTGCTCGAGGTCGCGGCCGGTACCGGCGTGGTCACCCGCCGGCTGCGCGCGGCCCTGCCCGATGCCACGGTCGTCGCCACGGACCTCAACCCGGGGATGGTCGCCGTGGGCGCCGGGCGGGTGCCGGGCGTCACCTGGCGGGTCGCCGACGCCGCCGAGCTGGGCGTCCCGGACGGCTCGGTGGACCTCGTCGTCTGCTCCTTCGGCGTCATGTTCTTCCCCGACCGGCCGGCCGCCTTCGCCGAGGCCGCCCGGGTCCTCGCCCCCGGCGGCACGCTGCTGTTAACCGTCTGGGACGCCGTGCAGCGGTCGACCTTCCCCGCGGCCCTGGTCACCGCGCTCGCGCAGGTGCTGCCCGGGCGGACCCCGCAGTTCATCGAGCGGGTGCCGCACGGCTACGCCGACCCCGCGCGGATCACCGCCGACGTCGCCGCCGGCGGCCTGGCCGTCGAGGAGCTCAGGACCGTGACGCTGACCGGCGAGGCGTCCTCGGCCCGGTCGCTGGCCGAGGGCTTCTGCCTCGGCACGCCGCTGCGTTTCGCGCTCGAGCTCCAGGGGTCCCTCGACGAGCTGACCGCCGCCGTCGCCGACCGGATGACCGCCCTCCTCGGCGAGGGCCCGGTCCGTGGGGACCTCACCGCCCACGTCGTGACCGCCCGCTGAGCCGGCCGGGCCGCGCGCCGCCGTCGGCGGATGGCAGGAAATCGACGGACGACGGCGCATCCGCCACTGGGCGCCCGCCGCCGTCCTCGGCATGCTCCTGACGTGCACACCACCCGCCTGCCCGCCCTCGACCACCGCGCCGCCCTGGCCGCCGAGCAGGACGCCTTCGCCGCGCTGGCCACCGGTGCACCCGCCGACCTCCCCGTGCCGGCCTGCGGGGACTGGACCGTGGCGGTGCTGGTGCGCCACCTGGCCACGATCCACCGGTGGGCGGCGCTCGCCGCCCGGACCGGGGCGGACGACGAGCTGCCGGACATGCGGCCGGTGTGGCGGGCCACCACCGCCGACGAGTACCCGGCCGCGGCCGCCGACCTGCGTACCGCCCTGGCCGAGCCCGGGCGGCCCTGCGTCACCCTGACCGGCCCCGGCACCGCCGCCTGGTGGGCGCGGCGGCAGGTGCACGAGACCCTCGTCCACCGCCTCGACCTCGCCGCCGCGCTGGGGACCCCGGGCTCGGCCGATCCGGCGGTCGCCGCCGACTGCGTCGCCGAGGTGCTCGACACCATGCAGCCGCGCCAGGTCGCCCTCGGCCGCATGACCGCGCCGACGACCGGCATCCGGCTGACCGCGCTGTCCGGCAGCTGGTCCCTCGGCCCGGCCCCGGTCGCGGAGGTCGCCGGGTCCGAGATCGACCTCGCGCTGCTGCTGTGGCGCCGGCTCCCCCTCGACGACGACCGGCTGACCGTGACCGGGGACCGTGCCGCCGCAGCCGCCCTGCTCGCCGAGCCGGTGGTCCCGTGAGGACGGCGTACCCGCTGCGGTCGGTGGCCGCCGTCGCACTGCCGGGCGTCTCGCCGTTCGAGCTGAGCGTGCTGTGCGAGGTGTTCGGGATCGACCGGAGGGCCGACGGCGTCCCGCCGTTCGACTTCGCCGTCGTCGCCGAGCAGCCGGGCCGGGTGCCGATGAAGGCCGGCCTCACCATCGACGTCTCCGACGGCCTGGACCGCGCCGCGGAGGCCGACGTCGTGGCCGTCGCGGCCCGGCCGGTGGGGCAGCCGGCGCCCGAGGCCGTGACGCGCCTGGTGCGGGAGACCGTCGAGCGCGGCGCCCGGGTGCTGTCGATCTGCACCGCGGCGTTCGTGCTCGGCGAGGCCGGTCTGCTCGACGGCCGCCCCTGCACGACGCACTGGATGTACACCGCCGACCTGGCCGCGCGGTACCCGCTGGCCCGGGTCGACCCCGACGTCCTCTACGTCGACGACGGCGCGGTCGTCACCAGCGCGGGCACCGCCGCCGGGATCGACGCGTGCCTGCACCTCGTCCGGCAGGCGCACGGCGCGACCGTCGCGGCGCGGATCGCCCGGCGGATGGTCGTGCCGCCGCACCGCGACGGCGGCCAGGCCCAGTACGTGGCCACCCCGCTGCCCCGCGCCGCCGACGACGACGTGGCCGCGCTGCAGGAGTGGGCGCTGGCCCGCCTCGACGAGGACCTCTCGGTGGAGCGGCTGGCCCGCCAGGCACTGGTCTCGCCGCGCACCCTGGCCCGGCGCTTCACCGAGGCCTGCGGCGCGACCCCGGCGGCGTGGGTGGCGCGCATGCGGCTGCAGCGCGCGCAGGAGCTGCTGGAGACGACGACCCTGCCGGTCGACGCGATCGCCGCGGAGGTCGGCTGGGGCACCGGGGCGGTGCTGCGCCACCACTTCGGCAAGCTCGGCACGACCCCGCTGGCCTACCGCCGCACCTTCGCCGGGCCACCCGCGCGGGCCTCGGCGTGAACGAGGTCCTGACGCAGGCGTGGTCGGCCCTCGGCGGAGGCCCCCTGCCCCGGGTGACCGTCTCCGGGGCGACCGGGCTCGCCGGACCGCTGGCGGCCGAGGAGATGTCCCTGGCCGCGGTGGCCGCGCAGCTGCTGGCGGCCCGCGAGCTCACCGGCGCCCCCGGGGCCCCGCTGGAGCTCGACGCGCGGCAGGTGGGGCTGGCGGTGCGCAGCGAGCGGTTCGTGCGCCGCGCCGGACGCCCGGTCGGGCCGGGGTTCGCGCCGATGTCGCGGTTCTGGCGCTCCGCCGACGGCTGGGTGCGGCTGCACGCGAACTACCCGCACCACCGCGCCGCCGTCCTCGCCGTGCTCGGGGAGGCCGACCCGGACGCCGCCGCGGCCGGGCTGACCGCGGTCGAGCTGGAGGACGCGGTCGTCGCGGCCGGGGGTGCCGCGGCCGCGGTCCGCACCGAGGAGGCGTGGGCGGCGTCGGCCGCGGGCCGGGCGGTCGCCGGGCACCCGCTGCTCTCCCTGGACCGGGTCGGCGACGCGCCCGCCCGGGACGTGCGGCGGCCGCGGGTGCTGTCGCTCACCCGGGTGATCGCCGGCCCCGTCGCCGCCCGGACGCTGGCCGCGCACGGCGCCGACGTGCTGCGGCTGGAGAGCCCCCGGCTGCCCGAGGACCCCGGCACGCTCGCCGACACCGGCTCCGGCCAGCGCACCGCGGTGGTCGACCTCGCCGCGCGCAGCGGCCGGGCGACGGCCGAGGAGCTGCTGGCCGGCGCCGACGTCGTCCTCCTCGGGTACCGGCCCGGCGCGCTGGAGGCGTTCGGGCTGGACCCGGCCGAGCTGGCGCGACGGCACCCGCACCTGGTCGTGGTCCGGCTCTCGGCGTGGGGCACCGACGGACCGTGGGGACGGCGGCGCGGCTTCGACTCGCTCGTGCAGGCGGCCACCGGGATCGCCGTGGCGTGCGGCAGCGCGGACGCGCCGGGCGTGCTGCCGGCGCAGGTGCTCGACCACGCCACCGGGCACCTCGCCGCCGCCGCCGCGCTGCGCGGGCTGGCCCGGCGGCGGGCCGAGGGCGGCACGTGGTCGGCCGAGCTGGCGCTGGCCCGCACCGCCGCGCGGCTGCTCGCCGCCGGACGCTCGCCCGGCCGCCCCGGCGACGACCCGGACCCCGCGCCGTACCTCGTCGACCTGCCCGCCGACGGCGGCCCGCTCACCGTCGTCGGGCCGCCCGGCTGCCCACCGTGGGCGCACGCGGCGACGCCGTCCGCGCCGGCCTGGCCCGCCGCAGGGTGAGCCGGGCTACCGGCGCAGGTGACCGGCCGCGATGGTCTCCCCGACGGCCTCCAGCAGCTCCGCCGCCCGCCGCATGCTGCGCGCGGGGTCGGGCTCGAGGTCGCGGAGCTCGTACACCCCGGCGAGCCCGGCTCCGGCCGCCTCGGCGGCGGTGAGGTCGCAGCGCCCGGCCACCGCGACCACCTCGGCCCCGGCCGCCCGGGCCGTCGCCGCGACGCCGAGCGGGCCCTTGCCGCGCAGGCTCTGCCCGTCCAGCCGCCCCTCCCCCACCACGACCACGTCGGCGCCGTCCACGGCGGCGGGGAAGCCGGTCAGCTCGAGCAGGAAGGCGATGCCGGGCACGATCCGGGCGCCCAGCACGGCCGCCGCCGCGAAGCCGAGCCCGCCAGCCGCGCCCGCGCCGGGCAGGTCCCGCCGGTCGGCGCCCGTGGTGGCCGCGACGACGTCGGCCCAGTGGTCCAGCGCGCGGTCCAGCAGGGCGACGGTGTCCGGGCCGGCGCCCTTCTGCGGCCCGTAGACCGCAGCCGCCCCGGACGGCCCGGTGAGCGGGTTGTCCACGTCGCAGGCGACGAGCACCTCGATGCCGGCCAGCCGCGGGTCCAGGCCGGCGAGGTCGAGCCGGTCGAGACCGAGCAGGGCCGCGCCGCCCGGGCCGACGGGCTCGCCCGCCGCCGTGCGCAGCCGCGCGCCCAGGGCCGCCACCGCGCCGGCGCCGCCGTCGGTCGTCGCGCTGCCCCCGACGGCGAGCACCACGCGGCCCACGCCGCGGTCCAGCGCCGCGCGCACGAGCTCCCCGACCCCGCGGGTCGAGGCGGCACGGGCGGTGGCGTCGTCCGGCGGCCCCGGTAGCAGGCCGAGCCCGGCCGCGGCCGCCATCTCGACCACGGCGGTGTCCCCGAGGACGGCGAACAGCGCGTCGACCGGTGCCCCCAGCGGCCCGGGGACGCGCGCGCGGGCCGGCGCGAAGCCGTGCCGGAGGACGAGGTCCACGGTGCCCTCGCCGCCGTCGGCGACCGGGTGCTCGGCGACGGCGGCGTCCGGCGCGCCGCGGCGCAGCCCGCGGGCCAGGGCGGCGGCCGCGTCGGCGGCGGTGAGGGAGCCCTTGAACGAGTCCGGGGCGACGACCACCCGCGGGGCGGGGGGGACCGACATGCCCCCAGCCTCCGGCCCCGGTCAACCGGGCAGGATGACGGCGTGGACCTGGGACTGCGCGGCCGGCGCGCGATCGTGACCGGCGCGAGCCGCGGCATCGGCCTGGCCGTGGCGCAGGCGCTGGCCGCGGAGGGCGCGGCCGTGGCGCTGGTCGCCCGCGACGCCGCCGGGCTCGCCACCGCCGCCGATCGGGTGGCGGGGCACGGCGGCCCGGTGCTGCCGCTGTCGGCCGACACCACCGACGACACGGCCGTGCGGGCCATGGTCGACCGCGTGGTCACCGAGTTCGGCGGGGTCGACGTCCTGGTGAACTGCGCGGCCCGACCGGCCTCGGCCGGCGCCACCCCGCCGCTGGCGGAGCTCACCGACGACGACGTCCGCGTCGAGCTGGAGACGAAGGTGCTCGGCTACCTGCGCTGCGCGCGGGCCGTCGCGCCGCACATGGCCGCCGCCGGCTGGGGTCGCATCGTCAACGTGAGCGGACTGAACGCCCGGCGCACGGGCTCGCTGGTCGGCTCGGTGCGCAACGTCGCCGTGGCCGCCATGACGGCCAACCTGGCCGACGAGCTGGGCCCGTCGGGCATCACGGTGACCTGCGTGCACCCGGGGACCACGGTCACCGAGCGGACCCCGTCCGTCGTCGCCGACCGCGCGGCCCGCGAGGGCGTCGAGGAGGCGGAGGCGCAGCGGCGGATGGCGGCCGGCACGAGCATCGGCCGGCTGGTGACGGCCGCGGAGGTCGCCGACGTGGTGGCCTTCCTGGCCTCACCGCGCAGCGCGGGGATCACGGGTGAGTCGATCGCCGTCGGCGGCGGCAGCCGCGGCGTCATCTCCTACTGAGCGACGCGCTCGAGGAAGCGCAGCGTCCGCGTCGTGAGCAGGTGCGCCGCCGCCCGGTCGTAGCCGGGCAGCCCCGGGTCGGCGAACAAGTGCGCCGTCCCCGGGTAGAGGAACAGCTCGCCGTCCTCGGAGCAGGCCACCAGGGCGCGGGCCGCGTCGAGGTCGCCCTCGCCGGCGAACAGCTCGTCGTCGGCCATGCCGTGCACCTGCACCGGGACGCCGGCGGGCCACCGGTCGGCGAAGGCGGTCGCCGGCACGCAGCCGGAGAACAGCAGCGCACCGCGCGCCCCGGGCCGGGTCTGGGCCAGCGCCTGGGCCGGCAGGACACCGAGGGAGAAGCCCGCGTACACGCAGCCGGCGGGCAGGGCCTCGACCGCGCGCCGGCCCCGGCCCACGATCGCGTCGTACCCGACCTCGCCGGCATGCGCGGCGCCGGCCGCCAGGTCGGCGAAGCGCCGGCCCTCGAAGAGGTCGGGCACGTGCACCGTGTGCCCCGCCTGCTCCAGCTCCGCGGCGAACCCGCGCACCCCGGGCGTGCACCCGTGCACGGAGTGGAAGACGACGACCTCGGCCATGCCGGCCTCCTCACTGCCCCGTCCAGCATCCTCCCCGGCCCCGGACCACCGGGACCCGCCACCCGGCGGGTGTGGCCACGGCCCGGACCACCGTCGCGACGAGGAGACGACCGACCAGCAGGCGCAGGCGCGGGGGGAGGTCGTGCAGCCGCTCCACGACGGACACCCGCTCGGCCGGCACCGGGACGGTGTGGCCCGTCCGCCGGTCTTGCGAAGATCTCGCGGGAGCACTGCGGGTCCCCTGCGGCGCGGTCGGCAGAGTCCTCCCTGTCGCCGGGCCACGGGGGACCGGCGGCGCGAGCACGGGGGAACGGGCCCCGCTCACCGCCTCGGGGGAGGGCCGGTGGGCGGGGCCCGACCCGTTCCGCGGCCGCCGCGCACGGACCCGTCGACCCCGGCGCCGGGACGGCGGATCATCCCGGCGACCCCACCGGGAGGAGACGCGGTGACCCAGCCACCGGAACCGCTCGTGCTCCGCCCCGGGCTCGCGCTGCGCCCGGTCGCCGGGCCGCTGGCCGAGAGCGTCCTGCCCCCCGCCGCCGAGCACCGCGTGCTCGTCAACGTCGGCCGGCCCTACCGGCTCGTGGAGGTCCTCGGCGACGCCGAGGTGCACACCCCCGGCCTGCCCGGGGACGTCGCCGTCGTCCCGGCCGGGACGCCGTTCGCCGTCCGCACCGCCGACGGCACCCCGCAGGAGGTCACCTCCCTGGTCGTCGGGATCTCCCCCGGGCTGGTCGACGAGCTCCTGGCCGGCGCCGGCCGGCCGGCCGAGCTGCGGCCGGTGGTCGGCGCCCGCTCCCCCGCCGTCGCGCCGCTCGCCGCACTCCTGCACACCGGCCTCGCCGACCGCACGGAGCTGGGCCGCCTGGCCCTGGAGTCGATCGGCACCGCACTGGTGGCGGCGCTCGTCCGCGACCACACGGCCGGCGCGCCCCGCGTCCCGACCGGGCCGGCCGGCCTGTCCCGGCCGCAGCTGGCCCGCGTCGTCCGGCACGTCGAGGACCGCCTCGACCAGCCGCTGACCGTCGCGGAGCTCGCCGCGCTCGCGCACGTGAGCGAGTTCCACTTCAGCCGGCTGTTCCGCGCCGCCACCGGCGCCAGCCCGCACCGGTACGTGCTCGGCCGCCGGGTGGCGCGGGCCCGGGAGCTCCTCCTCGGCACCGACCTGCCGGTCGCCGCCGTCGCCGCCCGCTGCGGCTTCGCCGACGCCGGCCACCTCACCCGGCACACCCGCCGCGCGTTCGGCACGACGCCCGCGGCGCTGCGCGCGGCCTCCCGGTGACCGCAGGGACGTCCACGCCGGCCGCAGGGACGTCCACGCATGCCGGCCGCACCCCGCGCCACGCTGGTCCCCCCGAACCGACGAGGAGGAGGAACCGATGGAGCAGGCAGCACAGCCGGACCCCGGACAGCGGGACCTGGAGCTGGTGCGGGAGGTCTACGCCGCGTTCGCCCGCGCCGACGTGCCCCGGATCATGGCGCTGTTCGCCGAGGACGGGACGGTCGTCCAGTCCCCGGCCCTGCCCTGGGGCGGCACCCACACCGGGCACGCGGGGCTGGGCACCTTCCTGACCACGCTGGTCACGCACCTGGACTCGCACCCGGACACCGAGCGGCTGTTCGCCGACGGGGCCGGGCACGTGGTCCAGGTCGGCCGGACCCGCGGGGTGGTGCGCGCCACCGGAGCGGCGTTCGACGTCCCCGAGGTGCACGTGTTCACGCTCGCCGGCGGCCAGGTCACCCGCTTCGAGGCCTACCTCGACACCGCCGCGATGCTCGCCGCCCTGTCCGCGCCGGCACCGGCGGAGGTGGCGGGGTGAGGGCCGTCGAGCTGTCCGCCGCCGTCGAGGTCGACCGGCCGGCCGACGACGTCTGGCGCCTGGTCGCCGACTACGACCGGGATCCGCAGTGGCGGGCCGGGGTGGCGACCATGGCCCCCAGCACGAGCGGGCCCGTCGTCGTCGGCACGACCACGGCCGAGCGGCTGCGCACGGCCGGGCGCACCTGGAACAACACCGGGGTGGTCACCTCCGTGGGACCCGGCCGGCGCTTCACCTGGCGGACGACGAGCGGGGTGGTGGCCTCCGGCAGCCGGACCGTCGTCCCGCTGCCCGGAGGGCGCTGCCGGGTCGAGCTCGCGCTGTCGGTGCGCCCCGACGGGGTACAGCGCCTGCTGCGGCCGCTGCTCGCCGGGGTGCTGCGCCGCGGGCTGGCCGCCGACGCCGCCCGCCTGCGGCTGATCGCCGTGCGGGAGCCGGCTAGAGGCTGATCGCCGAGCGGGAGCCGGCTAGAGGCTGATCGCGACCGTCGCCGCGAGCTCCCGGACCGCCTCGAGGTCGGCCGGTCCGGGAGCGCCGGTGAGGCTGAGCGGGGCGGCGACCTGCTTCCAGCGCAGCGCGCCGGTCACCTTCGTGACGCTGGTCAGCGCACCGGCGGTGTCGTCGTTGCCGTGCACGTAGACGCCGAAGGGCAGGCCGGCCGTGGCGTCCAGGCACGGGTAGTAGACGGTGTCGAAGAAGTGCTTGAGCGCGCCGGACATGTAGCCGATGTTGGCCGGCGTCCCGAGCAGGACGCCGTCGGCGGCGAGCAGGTCGGCCGCGCCCGCCGACAGCGCCGGGCGCACGGTGAGCTCGACGTCGTCGACCATCGCGACGCCCTCGCGCACGGCCTCCAGCACCGCCTGCAGCGCGGGCGACGGCGTGTGGTGGACGACGAGGAGGCGCGGCACGCCGCCATCCTGCCGCGCCTGCGGCGTCAGGCCGGATCCGGCACGAACTGCGCCCGGGCCGCGGCCACCCCGCCGGCGACCTCGTCGGCGGTCGCCGTCCCGCTCGCGGTGACCGTCTCCGCCCAGGCGTCGACCGTCGCGGCGTTGTAGCGCACCACCTCCGGCGAGGCCTCCCACGCGGCCGGGTCGCCGTCGAGCCCGCCGCGCAGGTGCAGCGCCAGACCGAGGACGGCGACGTCCCAGCCGGGACCCACGAAGAACGCGCCGGCCCCGCTGCCGGCGAGGGCGACCGGCACGGTGTGCTCCAGCTCCAGGGTGGTGGCGTCCCCGTCGGCGGTCAGCCGGACGGTCACCCGGCTCTCCGGCGCGCCCCAGCTCACCCGCAGCAGCCGCGGGGGCTCGCAGTCGAGCACCTCTCCCCCGGCGTTGCCCTCGACCTGGAAGGAGCCACCGGGCCGGAGGTCCCCGGACACCGGCGCGAACCAGCGCGCGAGCCGCTCCGGGTCGGTCACCGCGTCCCAGACGTCGTCCACGCCGTACGGGTAGGTCCGCCCGACGGCGACCGACACGAGCTCGCCGTCGTCCCCGGGGCGTCGCTCCACCGCGCGGGTGGCGGCGCCGAGCTCGTCGATCAGGTCCTTCACGGGTCCTCCTGGGGGTCGGCCGGCGGCCGGCCGGCGGGGGTCGTCGTGCGGCGTGCCCGCGCTCCGCGTGCCAGCTCGGTGCCCAGCGCGTCGAGGCGCTGCTCCCAGAACCGGCGGAAGCGGTCCAGCCACCGGTCGACCTCGCGCAGGCGGGTGGGGTCGACGGCGTACAGCCGGCGGGCGCCGTCGGCGCGCACCGTGGTGAAGCCGGTCTCCCGCAGCACCCGCAGGTGCTGGGAGACGGCCGGCTGGGAGATGCCGAACTCCTCCCGGACGACCGCCGTGACCGCGCCCGCGCTCTGCTCCCCCTCGGCCAGCAGCTCCAGCACCCGTCGCCGGACGGGGTCCCCGAGAACGTCGAGCGCGTGCACGGACACATATAAGCGGAGGCTTATACGAGCCGTCAAGCGACCGCCCGCCGGCCGGCCGCGAGCGTCGCCGCCACCCCCTCGGCGTAGGGCGTCGGCCGCAGACCGAACCGCCGCGCGGCCCGCCCGCCGTCGACGACGAACGGCTGCTCGAACTGGTAGACCATGTCCGCGCCGACCCGGGCCACCCGCGAGACGGTGCCCAGTGCCCGCAGCCGGCCGGCCCCGTGGCGCAGGAGGCGCAGCCGCGTGCCCGCCTGGGCGCACGCCTCGGCGGCCAGCCCGCGTCCGGTCGTGGCCGGCGGGTGCGGCACGTGCCAGACCGCGGCGTCGGCGTCGTCCCCGCGCCCGGCGGCGGCGAGGGTGGCGGCGAAGTCGCCGAGGAACGTCGGCGTCAGCGGCAGGTCCGGATCGCCGACCCACTGCACGGGGAGCCCGCGCTGCGCGCTGCCGAAGACGTTGCCGGCGATCAGCGACCGGACGCCGGGCCCGTACAGCTCGCCGGCGCGCACGATGCTGACGCGGACCCGGCCACGGGCGGCGTCGGCCAGCAGCCGCTCGGCGATCCACGCGCGGAGCACGCCGTGACCGCTCACCGGGCGCCACGGGGTGTCCTCGGTCATCGGCCCGTCGACGCGGCCGTACATCCACGTGTCGTCGGCGTACACCAGCCGGGCGCCGGCGCTCTCCGCCGCGCGGACGAGGGCGTCGGTGACCACCGGGAACCCCGGCACCCAGTCCAGCAGCGGGGGCATCACGCAGTGGTGCACGACGGCCGCCCCGGCGCAGGCCGCCGCCAGCGCCGCCGCGTCGGTCGCGTCGGCGGCGGCCCGCTCGACGCCGGGGGTGCCGACGTCGCGACCGTCGCGGGTGACCGCGCGCACGGGGACGCCGTCCGCGGCGAGCCGGGCGACGAGCAGCCGCCCCACCGCCCCGCCGGCACCCACGACGACGTGCACCCCCGACGGCGGTGCAGCCGGGACGGGGACGGGGACGGCATCAGGGGTGGAACCGGGCGCGGTACCGGGCACGGGAAGGGACATCGGAACTCCTCAGGAGGCGGGGCGGGGACGCGGTCAGCTCACCGGCCGCGGCGGAGGAGCCACGGAGAGGGCACGGAGACCCGGTCTCAGCGGGTGCTCAGCGGCTCCTCCGCGGTGCGCGGTCCGCTGCGGTCGTCCCACCCGATCCCCCGGAGGTCCCGACATGACGGCCACCCGTCCCCCCACTCCCGCCGCGCTCGCGGCCGAGCTCGCCGCCCTCGTCGACGGCGAGGTCCTCCCCGGCGACCGCCCCGGCGCCGCCGCGGGCTTCAACGTCGCCACTGTCCACTCCCCCGATCTCGTCGTGCACGCCTCGTCCGCCGCCGACGTCGCCGCCACGGTCGCCGTCGCCGGGCGGGCCGGCCGGCGCGTCGCCGTCCAGGCCACCGGGCACGGCGCCCCGGCCGCGGGTCCCGGCACCGTCCTCGTCGTCACCCGCGCCCTCGACGGCGTGACCGTCGACCCCGCCGCCCGCACCGCCACGGTGGGCGCGGGCGCGACCTGGCAGCAGGTCCTCGACGCCGCCGCCCCGCACGGCCTGGCCCCGCTGGCCGGTTCCGCGCCGGGCGTGGGCGCGGTCGGCTACACCCTCGGCGGCGGGCTGGGCCCGGTCGCCCGCACGTTCGGCTTCGCCGCCGACGCCGTCCGCTCCCTCACCGTGGTCACCGCCGACGGCGAGCTCGTCGTCGTCGACCCGGCCGCGAACCCGGAACGCTTCTGGGCGCTGCGCGGCGGCGGGGCGGCCTTCGGCCTGGTCACCTCCATGACCGTCGACCTGTTCCCCGTCGCCCGGCTGTACGCCGGGGGCCTGTGGTTCACCGCGGAGGTCGCCCGCACGGTGCTGCACCGGTGGCGGGAGTGGGCCCTGACGCTGCCGGACACGGTGAGCACCTCGGTGGCCCGGCTCGACCTCCCGCCCCTGCCGTCGCTGCCCGAGCCGCTGCGCGGCCGCTCCGTCGTCCACGTGCGCGTCGCCTGCGTGACGACGGCGGAGGAGGGCGCCGCGCTGGTCGCCCCGATGCGGTCGGCGGCCACGCCGCTGCTGGACACCGTGGGCGACCTGCCCTACGCCGCGCTCGGGGCGATCCACGCCGACCCGGTGGACCCGATGCCGGTCGCCGAGCGCGGGGAGCTGCTCCGGGAGCTGCCGGTCGAGGCCGTGGAGGCCTTCCTCACGGCGACCGCGCCCGGGCGGTCGCCGGTCATGATGGCCGAGCTGCGGCTGATGGGCGGGGCGCTGGCCCGCCGGCCGCGCGTGCCCAGCGCGGTCGGCGGCCGGACCGCCGCCGCGCACCTGCACGTGGTCGGCGTCCTCGCGCCGCCGGTCGCGGCCCTGGTCCCCGGCGCGGTCGAGGACGTGCTCGACCGGATGCGGCCCTGGTCGACCGGGGCGTCGCTGGTCAACTTCGCCGGGACGCCGGGCCCTGACGCCGACCGCCGGGTCGGCGCCGGCGTCGGTCCCGACGCCTGCGCCCGGCTGGCCGCCCTGCAGGCGGTCACCGACCCCTCCGCCGTCCTCACCCCGGCCGCCCGCTGGACCGCGCCCGCCGGGGGTGCGTCGTGCGCGTGATCGTCCTCGGTGCCGGCATCGGCGGTCTGGCCGCCGCGGCCGGCCTCCAGCGCGCCGGCGCCGACGTCACGGTGCTGGAGCGGGCCGCGACCGTGCGCCCCGTCGGCTCGGGCCTGTCGTTGTTCGGCAACGGCGCCACCGCCCTCGACGCGCTCGGTCTCGGCGACGCGGTGCGGACGCTGTCCGGCCCGGCCGGCGGCGACCTGCAGGCCGGGCAGCGGCGCCCCGACGGTCGTTGGCTCGCCCGGACCCCGGCCGCGGCCGTCGCCCGGCTGACCGTGGTGCACCGGGCGGACCTGCACCGGGTGCTCGCCGGCGCGCTGCGGCCGGGGACCCTGCGCACCGGGGTCCCGGTGGCCGGGGTCTCCGCCTCGGGCCGGGTGGTCCACCGGGCCGACGGCGGCACCGAGGAGGCCGACGTCGTCGTCGCCGCGGACGGCATCCGCAGCCGGGTGCGCGCCGGCCGACCCGGCGACCCGGGCCTGCGCTACGCCGGGTACTCGGCCTGGCGGGGCGTCACCGCCTCCCCCGTGGACCTGGGGGGCGCGGCCGGGGAGACCTGGGGCCGCGGCGTCCGCTTCGGCATGGCCCCGCTGGCCGACGGGCGGGTGTACTGGTTCGCCGTCGCCTCGGTGCCGGAGGGCGTTCGCGCCGCCGACGAGCACGCCACCGTGGCCGCCCTGGTCGCCGGCTGGCACGACCCGGTCGCCCGGCTGCTCGCGGCCACACCGCCGTCCGCGGTGACCCGCTCGGACGTGCACGACCTGGCCGGGCCCGTCCCCACCTTCCGCTCCGGCCGCTGCGTGCTCCTCGGCGACGCGGCGCACGCCATGACCCCCGACCTCGGGCAGGGCGCCAACCAGGCCCTGGAGGACGCGGCCACGCTCACCCGGCTGCTCGCGGCGCTCGCCGCGGACCCGGCGCCGCCGGCGCGCGAGGTCGGCGCCGCACTGGACGCCTACGACCGGCTCCGGCGGCCGCGCACCCAGCGGATCGCCCGCCGGGCCCGCCGGCTCGGGGCGCTCGCCCAGGCCTCCGGTCCGGTGTCCAGCCGGCTGCGCGACGGCCTGCTGCGGCTCACCCCGCCCGGCGTGGCCGCCCGGCAGCTGCTCGACCTGCAGGCCTGGCAGCCACCCGCCGCACCCGGGGCCCGGCTCGACCGCACGGGGGTGACCGCGTGACCGCCGACCTGCTGCTCGCCGCCGACGCCGGCTCGGGCCTGTGGGACTGGGTCTGGCAGCGGCACACCAACGAGCTGAGCTGGTACGTCCGGCCGCTCTTCCTCGTCCCGCTGGCGTGGGCGGCCTGGCGCCGCAGCGGCTGGGGCATCGCCCTGACCGTCGTCGGCCTGCTCACCAGCATGGCGTGGTTCCCCGCCCCGGCGGTGCCCGATCCGCAGGTGCTGTCCTTCGTCGAGTTCGAGAAGGAGTTCCTGACCGGGGACTGGACCTGGGGCGAGGCCGCCGCCGCGGCGCTGGCGCCCCTGTCGCTGGGAGCCTTCTGCGCGGCGCTGTGGCGGCGGTCGTTCACCTGGGGGCTGGTGCTCCTCAACGCGATGGCGCTGGGCAAGATCACCTGGGCGACGGTCAACGACGACGGCGGGACGGCGGTGGTCGTGCCCGCGCTGGTCGGGCTGCTGGTCGGGGACGCCGCGATGCTGGGCGCCCGCGCCCGGTGGCGCCGCCGGCCGGCGTCCCGGGCCGACCTCACACCCGGGGGCGCTGCGTCGTCAGGGAGGTGAGACCCCATCCGCGAGGAGGACCCCATGAGCACCGTCCGCCGGCCCGCCGGCACCCGCGTCGTCGTCGTCGGCGCCGGCTACGCCGGCCTGATCGCCACCAACCGCCTGCTCGGCTCACTGACGCCGCAGGAGCGCGCGGCGGTCGGGGTGACCGTCGTCAACGCCCGGCCCGACTTCGTGGAGCGCATCCGCCTGCACGAGCTCGCCGCCGGCACGCGGGCGTCGGTGACCCGGCCGCTGACCGCGCTGCTGCACCCGGCCGCCGAGCTCGTCGTCGGCCGGGCGCGGCGGATCGACCCGGGCGTCGTCCGCGTCGCCACCGCCGACGGCGAGCGCGACCTGCCCTTCGACACGCTCGTGTACGCGGTGGGCAGCACGGCCGCCGCCCCCGTCCCGGGGGCGCGGGAGCACGCCTTCCTCCTGGCCGACCTCGACGGGGCCGAGGGCGCCGCGGCGGCGATCCGGGCGGCCGGCGACGGCGTCCGGGTCACCGTCGTCGGCGGCGGGCTCACCGGCGTCGAGGCGGCGGCGGAGGTGGCCGAGCGGCACCCCCGCGCCCGGGTCACCCTGGTCTGCGCCGGGCCGCTGGTCCCGGCCATGCGGCCGGCCGCCCGCCGGTCGCTGCTGCGCACGCTGCGCCGGCTGGGCGTCGAGGTCTGCGAGCAGACGCCGGTCGCCGCGCTGGAGGAGGGCAAGGCGGTGCTCGCCGACGGCCGGGTGGAGGCCTTCGACGTCTGCCTGCTGGCGGCGTCGTTCGCCGTGCCCACCCTGGCCCGGGACAGCGGCCTGCCGGTCGACGACGCCGGCCGGCTTCGGGTCGACGCGACGCTGCGCAGCCCCGGCGACCGGCGGGTGGTGGGCGCCGGCGACGCCGTGGTCGTGGACGCCCCCGAGGGGGCGCACCTGCGGATGGGCTGCGCCATGGCCCTCCCGCTGGGCGGCACGGCGGCCGCCACCGTCCTGTCCGGCCTGCGCGGGCAGGAGCCGCGACCCCTGTCGGCCGGCTTCCTGCTGCAGTGCCTGAGCCTGGGCCGGCGCCGGGGGTACGTGCAGGTGGTGCGCGCCGACGACACCGCGCGGGGACTGCACCTCGGCGGGCGCACCGCCGCGGTCCTCAAGGAGCAGATCTGCCGGATGGTCGTCGACCGGCCGGCCGCCGAGTCCGGCCGGCCCGGCGCGTACTCCTGGCCGCGCGGACCGCGCCGCGGGGCGGGCTCGCCGGCATGAGCGAGGTCCTCGACGCCGCGGGCCGCCGGCGGCTGCACGCCGTCGCCTACCGGATGCTCGGCTCCACGCACGACGCGGAGGACGCCGTCGCCGAGGCCCTGCTGCGCTGGCACCGGCTCGGCGACGCCGACCGCGCGGCGGTCCGCGAGCCGCTCGCCTGGCTGACCACCGTCGTCGGCCGGGTCTGCCTGGACGTCCTCGGCTCCGCGCGCGCCCGCCGGGAGGAGGCCGCGGGCGTGTGGCTGCCCGAGCCGCGGCTGCACGACCCGGTGTCCCCGGGCGGCGTCCCCGTCGACCCTGCCGACGCCGTCACGCTCGACGACACCGTCTCCTTCGCGTTCCTCGTCGCCCTGGAGCGGCTGAGCCCGGCGGAGCGGGTCAGCTTCCTGCTGCACGACGTCTTCGGGGTGTCCTTCCCCGAGATCGCCGAGGTCGTCGGCCGGACCCCGGCGGCGTGCCGGCAGCTGGCGGCGTCGGCGCGGCGGCACGTGCGCGACGAGCGGCGCTACGACGTCGCCGGCGAGGAGCGCGACCGGGTGGTGCGGGCGTTCCTCGACGCCTGCCGCGGCGGCGACCTCGACCGGCTGGTCGGCCTGCTCGACCCCGACGTCACCTCCGTGGCCGACGGCGGCTCGAGCATCCGGGTCGCGCGGCGCCCGGTGGTGGGCGCCGAGACCGTGGCGCGCTACCTGTTCGGCGTGCTGGCCGGCCAGCGCCGGCGCCTGGACAGCGAGCCGACGGCGACCGTGGAGCCGGTGAACGGCCGCAGCGGCGTGGTGGTGCGCGTGGACGGGACGGTGGTCGCCACCATCGACCTGGCCGTGCGCGACGGCCTGGTCACCCGGCTGTACCTGCAGGTGGACCCGGAGAAGCTGCCGGGGCGGCCGGGGGCGCCGGGCTGACCAGGGGCACCAGCACCTCGTCGACGACCCGCACGACGAGGTCGTCGGTGATGGGGTCGCCGGTGATCAGGAAGCGGTGCCACAGCACGCCCTGGCCGAGCTCGCGCAGCAGGTCGACCGGGACGTCGGGCCGGACGTCACCGCGCTCGACGCCCCGGGCCAGCAGCCGGGCCATCTCGTCCTTGCGCCAGCCGATGACCCCCTCGCGGAAGGCGCGGGCGAAGTCGGGGTCGGACACCATCGCCGTCACCACCGCCTGGATGACCCGGTGCCCCGGCCCGGTGAGCACCGCGGCCCAGCCCCGCATCACCGCGAGCATGTCGGTGCGGTAGCTGCCGGTGTCCTCGGCCGGGATGGCCCCGGTGGCCCGGCGGAGCAGCACGTCGCGCAGCAGCGCCGTCCGGTCGGGCCACCGGCGGTAGAGCACCGGCTTGCTGGTGCCGCACCGGGCGGCGACGGCCTCCATCGTCACCGCCGCGGCGCCGTGCTCGACGACCAGACCGACGACAGCGGCCTCGATCGCCGCCTCGAGCGCGGCGCCCGAGCGGCGGGCCGGCCGCGGCCCGGGCTGGTCGCCCGCCATGTCGACCCCCCGTCGGAGAAACGCTTGCGTATCTACGGGGCCGACCCTAGCGTCCCGACCACAGAGATACGGCAGCGTGTCTCCCGGCGTCCCCTGGAGGGGTCATGTCCCACCCCGCGGCCGGTGCACCCGGTCCCCCGGGGCTGCGGCTGTCGGTCCTCGGACCCGTCTCCGCCAGCCGCGACGGCGTCGTCCTGGACCTGCGCGGACCCCGCCAGCGCGCCGTCCTCGCGGTCCTCACCGCGGCACTGCCCGACACGGTCGGCGCCGAGGAGCTGCAGCTGCACGCGTGGCCGGCCGACGACGGCGGCACCCCCGGCGCCGTCCAGCACTACGTCTCCCGCCTGCGGGCGGTGCTCGAGCCGCCCGGCCGGCCCGGCGGGCCGCCGGAGGTGCTGGTCCGGCGCGGCGCGGGGTACGCGCTCGCGCTGCCGCGGGACGCCGTCGACGCCTCCCGGTTCACCACGGCGGCTGCCCGGGGGGCCGCCGCGCTGGCCGACGGCGCCGCCGAGGAGGCCGCCCGCGTGCTCACCGGGGCGCTGGGGCTGTGGCGGGGCGCGGCCTACGCCGACGTGGCCGACCTCGACGTCCTCGCGCCGGCCGTGGCCCGCCTGACCGAGGTGCGCACCGCCGCGGCCGAGGACCTCGTCGACGCCCTGCTCCGCTGCGGCCGGACCGCCGAGGCCGTCGGCCGCGCCCGGGAGCACACGGCGGCCCATCCGCTGCGCGAGCGCGGCTGGGAGCTGCTGGCCCTCGGGCTGTACCGGACCGGCGCCCAGGCCGAGGCGCTGGCCGCGCTGCGCACGGTGCGGCGGGTGCTGGCCGAGGAACTGGGCCTGGACCCCGGCCCCGGGCTCGTGGCGGTCGAGGAGGCGGTGCGGGCGCACGCGGTCCCGGCGTCCCCGTCGGCGTCGCCGTCCCCGCCCGCGCTGCCGGCTCCCGTGCGCCGTGCCCTCCCGCCGCCGCCCGGGGACCTGGTCGGCCGTGACGCCGACGCCGCGCGGGTGGACGGCGCCCTCGCCGCCGCGCGGCTGGTGACGCTCACCGGGCCGGGCGGGGTCGGCAAGACCCGGCTGGCGCTCGCGGTCGCCTGCGCGCGGGCCGACCGGGGCGAGGAGGTCGTGCAGGTCGAGCTCGACCCGCTCGAGGACCCCGCGCTGCTGGTCCCGACCGTGGCCGCCGCCGCCGGGGTCGCGGGCACCCCCGACGCCGTGGCCCTCGGCCGGGTCCTCGCCGGCCGGCCGGGCCTGCTGCTGCTCGACAACTGCGAGCACCTCGTCGAGGCCGCCGCCGCCACGGTCGCGGCCCTGCTCGGCGCCGCTCCGGAGCTGCGCGTTCTGGCCACCAGCCGGGAGCCGCTGGACGTGCGCGGCGAGCACGTGCACGAGGTGCGCCCGCTGGACCCCGAGGGCGCCGCCGTCGAGCTCTTCACCCGCCGGGCCCGGGCCGTCGTCCCCGACTGGGCGCCCGACGCGGCCGACCTCGCGGCGGTACGCCGGCTCTGCGCGGAGCTCGACGGCCTCCCGCTGGCGCTGGAGCTGGCCGCCGCGCGGCTGCGGGTGCTCGCGCCCGCGGAGCTCGCCGACGCCCTGGAGGAGGACCGGTTCGCCGTCCTCGCCGAGGCGCCCCGCGACGCCCCCCGCTCCCAGCGCGGCCTGGCCCGCACCGTCGAGTGGAGCTACCGGGCCCTGGACCCCGACGAGCAGGCGCTGTTCCGCCGGCTGGCGGTCTTCGCCGCGGACTTCGACCTGGCCGGCGCCGCGGCGCTGGTCCCGGCGCAGCGCGGAGGCGACGGCCGGGCGCTGCCGCTCGTGGCCGGGCTCGTGCGGCGCTCGCTGCTGCAGGTCCGCCCCGGGCCGGGCGCCCGGCGGTTCCGGATGCTGGAGACGCTGCGGCGCTACGCCCTGGACCGCGCGGACGACGCCGAGCTCGCCGGCGCCCGGGAGCGGCACCGGGCGCACGTCGTCGCGCGGGTGCGGGCCGCGGAGCGGCTGGTCCGCGGACCGGAGGCGCCGGCGACCCTCGCCGCGCTGCGCCGGGAGCGCCCCGAGCACCGCGCCGCGCTCGCCTCCGCGGCGGCCGCGGGGGACGTCGACGCCCGGCTGGACCTCACCGCCGGCCTGTCCTGGCCCTGGTACCGCGACGGCGACCTGGCGGAGGGACGCCGGGCGCTGACCGGGGCGGTGGCCGCCGGCACCGGCCCGGACCGGGACGGCGACCCGGCCCGGCGCGCCGCCCGGCTGGCCCGGGCCCTGCTCGGGCTGGGCAAGCTGCACTACCTGGCCGGGGAGACGGCCGCCGCCCTCGACGCGCTGGCCGGCGCGCAGCAGCGGGCACGGGCGGCCGGCGACGGCGGCGTGCTCGCCAACGCCCTGACCTGGCGGGCGCACGTCTGCTCGCTCACGCCCACCGCCTCGGCGGCCCCGGCGCTGGCGGAGGAGGCGGTCGCGGCGGCCCGGGCGGCCGGCGAGGGCTGGGTGACCGCCGAGGCGCTGATGGTCCGCGGCCTGGTCGCCCGGGTCACCGGCACGGGAGGCGACCCGCGCCCCCTGCTGGCCGACGCCGTGGCGGCCGGCGAGGAGGCGGGGCACGGCTGGAGCGCGATCTCCTCGTCGTGGGCGCTGATGAAGGCGGCGGTCGACGCCGGCGACCTCGCCGCCGCGCTCGCCGCGGCCGCGCGCATGCACCAGCCCCTGGTGGCCGACGGCGACGTGACCTCCTGGCTGGTGCTGGTGCACTCGACGGCGGCCGTCCTGGCGCGCACCGGCCGCGGCGAGGTGGCCGCCCTGCTGGCCGGCGCGGCGCAGGGGCTGGGCGCGCGGGTGGGCTTCGACCCCGAGCGGATGGACCCGGTCGACGGCCCGCGGGAGGCCGCCGCCGTGCGGGCCGGGCTGGACCCCGACGCCTACGCGCGGGCCGTCGCCGCCGGCCGGTCGCTATCGCGCGCGGAGGTGGACGACCTGCTGCGGGCGGCGCTCGTCTGAGCTCGTCCCCCGGCTCCCCCGGCTCCCCCGGTGACCGCGGCGGCCTCGGCGACCAGCTCGTCGACCACCCGACGCACCGCGAGCCGCTCGGCGACGTCGGGCCGCAGCAGCGCCTCCACCCGGCGCCCGGCCCGCACCCCGGCCAGCGGCAGCAGGCGCACCCCGGGGTGCGTGCCCCCGGTGTGCCGCGGCAGCAGCGAGACGCCGTGCCCGGCCGCGACCAGCGCCTCGACCACGGAGAAGTCGTTGATCCGGTGGCTGATCCGCGGCGGCTCCCCGGCCGCGGCGGCGACCGCGTCGAGCACCCGGGCCACCGGGAAGCCCTGGCGGACGGCGATCCACTCCTCGTCCACGAGGTCGCCCGGCCGCACCGCGTCCCGGCCGGCCAGCGGGTGACCGACGGCGACGGCGACGTCCAGCGGCTCGCGCAGCAGCGGGACGACGCGCAGCCGCGACCCCGCCCCGGGCCAGCCGGCGCCGCCGTCGGGCCGGTGGGCGACCACGACGTCCACCCGGTCGGTGAGGCCGGGGAACTCGTCCTGCGCGACGTCCTCGTCGGAGCACTCCAGGTCGATCCCGCCCAGCGCGCGGACCCGGCCGATCAGCCCCGGCAGCAGCAGCTGGGCGCCGCTCTGGAACGCCGACAGCCGCACCCGGCCCTCCGGCCGGTCGAGGAAGACCGCGCACGCCGCCCGCGCACGCTCGACGGCGACCGCGACGCCCACCGCCGCGTCGGCCAGCGCCTCCCCCGCTGCCGTCAGGCGCAGCCCCCGGCCGACGCGTTCGGTGAGCGGCACGCCGGCGTCGCGGGTGAGCGCGGCCAGCTGCTGGCACACCGCCGAGGGCGTCAGGTGCAGCACGGCGGCCGCCGCGCTCACGCCGCCCTGGGTGCGGACGGCCCGCAGTGTCTCCAGGGCCCGGACGTCCATGTAGTGACGCTACAACGAACTGTCAGGACGATTCGCTGGTGCTGCACGGACGTTCCGCCGACGCTGGTCCCGTGCCTGCCCGTGACCGTCTGCTCGCCCTGCTCGTCGCCGTCGTGTGGGGGCTCAACTTCCCGGCGATCCACCTGTCGCTGGAGCACTTCCCGCCGTTCTTCCTGGTGTTCCTGCGGTTCGCGCTGATCGCGGTCCCGACACTGCTGCTCGTGCCCCGGCCCGACGTGCCGCTGCGCTGGCTGCTGGGCTACGGGTTCGGCTTCGGCGTCCTGCAGTTCGTCTTCCTCTACGCGGCGATGGACGCCGGCATGCCCACCGGCCTGGCCTCGCTGGTGCTGCAGTCCTCCGCGCCCTTCACCGTCGTCCTGGCCGGCCTGCTGCTGCACGAGCGGCTCGGTGGCCGGCAGCTGGCCGGCATCGGGATCGCCGTCGCGGGGCTGGGCGGGATCGCCGTGCACCGGGCCGGGCTGGACGGCGGGGCGACCCTGCTGCCCGTCGTCCTCACGCTCTGCGGCGGCCTCGGCTGGGCGCTGGGCAACCTGTGCAACCGGCAGGCCCGCCCGGACCGGCCGTTCCGGCTGACGCTCTGGGTGACCGTCGTCCCGCCGCTGCCGATGCTGGCGGTCTCGCTGGTCGCGGAGGGCCCGGCCCGCATCGGGGCGTCGTTCACCGGCCTGGGCAGCCGGGAGGGGCTGCTCGCGCTCGCCGGCCTGGCGTTCACCGTCGTCGTCGGGACCCTCGTCGGCTCGGGCATCTGGACCGCACTCATGAGCCGGCACCCCTCCGGTGTGGTCGCGCCGTTCTCGATGCTCGTGCCGGTGGTCGGCACGACGTCTGCCTGGCTGCTGTTCGGCGAGGCGACCCCGCCGGTCGAGCTGGCCTGCGGCTGCCTCGTCGTCGCCGGGGTGCTGCTGGGCAGCCGCCCGCCCCGCCGGCCGGGGCGGCCCCGGAACCCGGACGACGCGGCGGTGGCGCACACGGCAGGATCAGTGCCGTGACGCACTCGGCGACCGACTCCGACACCGGCCAGACGCAGCGCCCGGCGCCGCCCGCGGCGATCTCCTTCGCCCGCGGCGCCCCCTCGACCGACATCGTCGACGTGGAGGGCCTCAAGCAGGCCGCGGTCGCCGCCTTCGAGAACGACCCGGCGGGCGTCACCGGCTACGGCACCGCGATCGGCTACGTGCCGCTGCGCCGGTGGATCGCCGAGAAGCACGGCGTCCCGGAGGACCACGTGCTGGTCACCAACGGCTCGATGCAGGCCGACGCGTTCCTCTTCGACGAGTACGTGAAGCCGGGGACCGCCGTGGTCACCGAGCGGCCCACCTACGACCGCACGCTGCTGGGCCTGCGCGAGCGCGGCGGCGACGTCCACCTGGTCACGCTCCAGGAGGACGGCATCGACGTCGACGAGGTCGAGTCGCTGCTGGCCGGCGGGCTGCGCCCGGCGCTGGCGCACGTGATCCCGAACTTCCAGAACCCCGCCGGCTACACCCTCTCGCTGCCCAAGCGGGAGCGGCTGCTGGCCCTGGCGCGCGAGTACGACTTCCTGCTGTTCGAGGACGACCCCTACGTCGACGTCCGGTTCACCGGCGAGCCGCTGCCGCGGGTGCTGGAGCTGGACGGCGGCCCCGACAGCCGGCAGGTCGTCTACGCCTGCTCGTTCTCCAAGACCGTGTGCCCCGGCATCCGCGTGGGCTACCTGGTCGGGCCGCCGGCGGTGATCGACCGCATCCGGGTGCGGGCCACCAACACCTACATCGCGCCGAACATGGTCGCCCAGGGCACCGTCTACCAGTACGTGACCGGCGACCGGTTCCCCGCGGCGCTGGAGCGGGTGAAGACGGCGCTGGCCGAGCGCGTCGGCGTGCTGGACGAGGCGCTGCGCCGGCACCTGCCGCAGGCGACCTTCCGCCGTCCCGAGGGCGGCTACTTCCTGTGGGTGAGCCTGCCCGAGGACGAGGGCCACGACGTCGCGGCGATCGTGCGGGAGGCGACGGCGCGCGGCGTGATGATCGTGCCGGGCACCGACTTCCTGCTCGAGGGCGGGCAGAACGCCTTCCGGCTGGCCTACTCCGGCGTGACCGCCGACGTCGTCGACGAGGGCGTGCGCCGGCTCGCCGAGGCGATCGCGGCCGCCCGCGGCTGAGCGCGGACCGGGCCGGGCGACGACACGCCCGGCCCGGTCCGGCGGCCCACGGGCCTGAGCAGGCCCTTCGCCGGAGGGTTTGTCACGGTCAGGTCACGGACCTAGCGTGGGCCGGGTCCGGACGGCTCCCCGTCACCACCTGGTGGCAGCCGGTCCGGATGCCGCCCCGCCGGCCGGCGCGCCGCCGGCGGGAGGACCCGACCCGACACCGACGTCGGTCGAGTGCGCCCCCACCGCGCGCACGCCGGTCCAGCCCGAGACCGGGGCGGCCGTGCACGAGAGGACCGCCCCGCCGCACATGGCGAGCTCCCCGCGACCGACCCGCCGCCGGCTCCCCGGCACCCGCTCCCTCCTGGTCCTCGCCGCCGCCGGAGGCCTCGTGCTCGGGCCGCTGCCCGCGGTCGCGACGCCCGGGGACCCGGCTCCCGGGCCCCCGGCGACCGCCCAGGAGGCGGCCGAGCTGCTCGCCGAGCGGGGGCACGAGCTCGAGGTCGTCACCGAGCAGTTCAACGAGGCGCGCGAGCTGCTGGCGCAGGCCGAGGCCGACGCGGCAGCCGCGGCCGCCGCCGTCGAGGCCGCGGAGGTCTCGCTCGCCGGCGCTCGCGAGCGCGTCGCCGCGGTCGCCCGCGGGGCGTGGACCGGCGACCGGCTCAGCTCCCTGCAGACGATGCTGACCAGCGAGTCCCCCGACGACCTGCTGGACCGGGTGAGCACGCTGCAGACCATCGCCGACCACAGCAACGGCCTGCTCGGGGACGCCGAGCGGGCCGACACCGACGCCGCGGCGGCCCGGGCGGCCGCCGAGGACGCCGAGGCGCAGGCCCAGGAGCTGCTCGACCAGGTGGCCGAGCAGCAGGCCGATCTCGACGAGCAGGTCGCCCGCTTCCAGGCCGACTACGACCGGCTCGTCGCCGAGGAGGAGGCCGCCCGCCTCGCCGCCGAGCAGGCCGCGGCGGAGGCGGCCGCGCAGGCCGCTGCCGAGCAGGCCGCCGCGGACCAGGCCGCGGAGCAGGCAGCCGCGGCAGCTGCCGCGGGATCCGCCGCCGGCGGGTCCTCGGCCGACTCCGCACCCCCCGCGCCCACGCCCGCCCCGCGGCCGGCACCCGCCGCACCCGCCGCACCTGCCGCGCCCGCCCGGCCCGCCCCGGCGCCGGCGCCCGCGGTGGCCGCGCCGGCGAGCGGGCCGGCCGCCCAGGTCGCCGTCGACACCGCGATGGCCCAGCGCGGCGACCCCTACGTGTGGGCCGCCGCGGGGCCGAACTCCTTCGACTGCTCGGGCCTGACCCAGTACGCCTACGCCGCCGCGGGCATCCGCCTGCCGCACTCCAGCCGCATGCAGGCGACGATGGGCGTGCCCGTCTCGCGGGCGCAGCTGCAGCCCGGGGACCTGGTGTTCTTCTACAGCCCGATCAGCCACGTCGGCCTCTACATCGGCAACGGGCAGATGGTGCACGCCTCGACCTACGGCCAGCCGGTGAAGGTGGCCCCCGTCGACTCCATGCCCGGCTACAACAGCGCCCGCCGCATCGCCTGAGCCATCGTCCGAGGCGTCGTCCGAGGCTGTCGTCCGGGCTCTCGTCCGGGCCCGCTCAGGCCGGTGGCCGCAGCTGCCCGTACCAGCAGGCGAGGTCCGGGAGCTGGTGGTGGGCGTTGAGGCCGCTGGGGTTGGGCACCACCCAGGTGTCGGCTCCGCCGAGCGGCTCCGGCTGCCGGCCGAGGGCAGCCCGCGGGCGGCCGGTCGCCAGCCGCCAGGCCGTCACGCCGAGCACCGCCAGCACCCGCGGCCGGTGCGTGGTGACCAGGTCGGCCAGTGCGGCGAGCCCGGCCTGCAGCTCCCCGGCCGTCAGCTCCGCGGCGGTGCGGGTCGGCCGGTCGACGATGTTGGTCGACCCCAGGCCGTACCGGAGCAGCTCCCGGTCCTCGTCCGGCGCCAGCCGGCGCGGGGTGAGGCCGGCCAGGTGGATCGCCGGCCAGAAGCGGTTGCCCGGGCGGGCGAAGTGGTGCCCGACCGCCGCCGAGGTCAGCGACGGGTTGATCCCGCAGAACAGCACGTCCAGGCCCGGGGCGACGACGTCCGGGAGGGGCTTGCCGGGCTGCACGCCCCGAGTCTCCCCGCCGCGCGCCGGCCGCTAGCGTCGGCGCCGTGAGCGAGCGCTGGTTCGAGGACTACCCGGTCGGGACGACGGGCGAGTACGGCCCGATCCGGGTGACCGAGGACGACGTCGTCGACTTCGGGCACCGGTTCGACCCGCAGCCCTTCCACGTCGACGCCGAGGCCGCGGCGGCCGGCCCGTTCGGCGGGCTGATCGCCAGCGGCTGGCACACCTGCGCGCTGATGATGCGGCTGTACGCCGACGAGTACCTGTCGCCGGTGTCGAGCCTGGGCTCCCCGGGGATCGACGAGCTGCGCTGGCGCGCGCCGGTCCGCCCGGGCGACGAGCTCACCCTCCGGACGGCCGTCGAGGACGCCCGGGTGTCCCGGAGCAAGCCCGACCGGGGACTGCTGCGCACCCGCATCGAGCTGGTCGGGGGCGACGGCACCGTGGTGCTGTCGATGGTCGCGATGAACCTGGTCCGCACCCGCCCGGGCGGCTGATCCGGGGGCGCCGTGGACGCGGTTGCACCGACCTGGCACCGTCGTCCCCGGGTGGACCCGGCCATGAACGAGGTGCGGCCGGGGTATGCACCGGGTGAGGACGTCGGAGAGCAGGAGCGCAGATGCCGCAGGGCACGGTCACGTGGTTCAACGCCGAGAAGGGCTTCGGGTTCATCGCACCCGAGGACGGTGGGGACGACGTGTTCGTCCACTTCTCGGCCATCGAGGAGTCGGGCGGGTTCCGCAGCCTCGACGAGGGCGAGCGGGTGGAATACGAGGCGAGTCAGGGACAGCGCGGGCCGCAGGCCGACCGCGTCCGCTCGCTGGGTGGCGGCGGGGGCCGCGCCGGGGGTGACCGCGGCGACCGGCGCGACGACCGCCGGGACCGGGGCGACCGGGGCGCGTCCCGCGGCGCGGGCGGCCGGGCGCAGGGCACCGTGGCGCGGTTCAACGCCGAGAAGGGCTTCGGGTTCATCGAGCCCGACGACGGCGGCGACGACGTGTTCGTCCACTTCTCGGCCATCGACTCCGACGGCTACCGCGAGCTCGAGGAGGGCCAGCGGGTCGAGTACGACGCCGTCCGCGGCCAGCGCGGCATGCAGGCCGAGGGCGTGCGCGTCGTCGGCGGTGGCGGGGGCGGCGGCCGCGGCGGGCGTCCCGAGCGCGGCGGGCGCCCCGAGCGGGGCCGTCAGGAGTCCGGCGGGTACGGCGGCGGGGGCGGGCGCACGCAGGGCACCGTGGCCCGGTTCAACGCCGAGAAGGGCTTCGGGTTCATCCAGCCCGACGACGGCGGCGAGGACGTGTTCGTGCACTTCTCGGCCATCGACTCCGACGGCTACCGCGAGCTCTCCGAGGGTCAGCGGGTCGAGTTCGACGCGGTCCGCGGTCAGCGCGGGATGCAGGCCGAGGGCGTGCGCGTCGTCGGCGGCGGGGGCGGCGGGGGCCGCGGCGGGCGTCCGGAGCGCGGCGGGTCCGACCGCGGCGGCTCGGACCGGCCGGCCCGCGGCCGCGACGAGCGCCCGGCCCGGCGTCCCTCGGGCGGCGGCGGCGGTGCGCGCGGTCAGGGCACGGTGAACTGGTTCAACCCGGAGAAGGGGTTCGGCTTCATCACCCCCGACGACGGCGGCGACGACGTCTTCGTGCACTTCTCCGCCATCCCCGACCGCGGCGGCTACCGCGAGCTCCAGGAGGGGCAGCGGGTGGAGTTCGAGGCCAGCCGCGGCCAGCGGGGCATGCAGGCCGACTCGGTCGACCCGCTCTAGTCGACCCGCTCTAGCCGGTCCGGCGCGGGCACCCACCGCCGTCGTCCTGTGCACGGATCGCGGTCCGCGGCCACCGCGGTCCGCGATCCGTGCACGATCGGGCTGGCGGGGGCGCGTGAACTGCGGACCGGACCGGGCCGGGCCGGGCCGGGCCAGAGCCTGGGCGCGGCCTCAGCCGGTCCGCAGCGCCGGCACCCACCTCGGGACCAGCTCGGCGGTCGCGGTCCCCGCGGCCGCCGAGCCGAGGACGACGGCCCAGGCGAACGGGTCCAGCGGGGTGCAGCCGAAGAAGCGGGACAGCCCCGGCGTCTGGACGACCGTGACGAGGACGGCCAGCGACCCGGCGGTGGTGGCCAGCACCAGCGGGCTGCGCCGGCCGGACCACGCCGTCTGCCCGAGCTGGGTGGTGATCAGCGCGGCGAGACCCATCGTCCCGGCGCGGCCGCGGAAGCCGGTGACGCGGCCGACCGCCCACGCGCCCGTCGCACCCACCGTCGTCCCGATCCCGCGGACGAGCACCGCCCGGCGCACCTGCTCGGTGAAACCGCGGTGCGGTCCGGCGGCCAGCACGGCCGCGAGCGGGTGCCCGGCCAGGGGTCCCTCGCCCTCCTCGACCGCCCGCCGGGGTGCGGCGACGGCGACGGCCAGGGCCGGGAACATGTCGGTGAGCAGGTTGACCAGCAGCAGCTGACGGGTGCCCAGCGGCGAGCGGCCGCCGACCGCCGTCCCCAGCACCGTGAAGGCGATCTCCCCGGCGTTGCCGCCGACCAGCACCGAGACGGCCTCCCGCACCCGGCCCCACATCGCCCGGCCCTCGGCGACGGCGTCGACGAGCCGGGTCAGGTCGGCGTCGGTGAGCACGAGGTCCGCGGCGGTGCGCGCGGCGGGTGACTCCGCGCCGGCCACCCCGACCCCGACGTCGGCCAGCCGGATCGCCGCCGCGTCGTTGACCCCGTCACCGGTCATGGCGAGGGTGGCGCCGGCGCTGCGCAGAGCGGCGACCAGCGTGACCTTCTGCTCGGGCGAGAGCCGGGCGAACACCGCCGACTCGCGCACCAGGCGGCGGCGCTCCTCGTCCGACGCCTTCGCCAGCTGCGCGCCGGTCACCACGCGGTCGGCGCCGGGGATGCCGGCCTGGGCCGCGATCGCCGCCGCCGTCTCGGGGTGGTCGCCAGTGGCGACCAGCACCCGCACGCCCGCGGCGCACAGCTGCTCGACCGCCGCGGCGCTGGACTCCCGCACGGTGTCGGCCAGCCCCACCAGGCCGCGCACGGTGAGGTCGCGGGCGGCCTCGGCCAGGTCGTCGGGGACGCCGTCGACCGCGCGGTCGGCGACGAGCAGCACCCGCAGGCCCTCGCCGGCCAGCTCCTCGACCCGCTCCCGCACGCCCTCGCAGCCCCCGCAGCGGCGCAGCACCACCTCGGGAGCGCCCTTCACGACCAGCCGGCCCTCGCGGACCGCGGCGGAGAACCCGCGGCCGCCGGCGAAGGGCAGCGCGGCGTCGGGGTCACCCTCGGGCGCGAGTCCCCGCTCGGCGGCGCCCTCGGCCACCGCGCGGTCGGTCTCGTGCGCCTCCTCCTCGCCGGGCGGGACGGCGCCGGCGGCCAGCCGCAGCACGTCGTCGTCGGCCGTCCCGTCGAGCCCGACCGCCCGCACCAGCCGCAGCCGGTTCTCCGTCAGGGTGCCGGTCTTGTCGAAGCAGACGGTGTCCACCCGGCCCAGCGCCTCCAGGACGCGGGCGCTGCGCACCACCGCGCCGCGGCCGGACAGCCGCCGGGCGGCGGCCTGCTGCGCGACGGTCGCGACCAGCGGCAGCCCCTCGGGCACCGCGGCGACGGCGATCGCCAGGCCGGCCGACACCGACTCGCGCAGCGGCCGGCCCCACAGCACCGAGAGCCCGGTGACCAGGCCGCCGCCGGCGAGCGTCCAGGGCAGCACCGACCGGGTCAGCTCGCCGAGTCGCGCCTGCACCCCGGCCGGGGGCGACGCTCCCCCGGCCGCCCGCGCCGCCCGGCCCGCCTGGGTGGCCGACCCGACGGCGACGACGACCGCGCGGCCGTGCCCGGCGACCACGGTGGTGCCGTCGAAGAGCATCCCGGTGCGGTCGGCGACGTCGGCGCCCGGCGTGGGCTCGACGGTCTTGGTCACTGCCAGGGACTCGCCGGTCAGGTTCGACTCGTCCACCTCGAGGTCCTCGGCCGCGAGCAGCCGGGCGTCGGCGGCGACGACGTCCCCGGGCTCGACGAGGACGACGTCCCCAGGGCGCAGCGCGCTGCCCGGCACCTCCTCCGACCCGCCCTCGGTATCCCGGCGCGCGCAGACGTCCTGCTCCAGCAGCAGCGACTCCAGCGCGGTCTCCGCCCGCAGCCGCTGCAGGCCCGACAGCAGCGCGTTCCCCACCGTGACGCTGCCGACCAGGATCGCGTCGGTGGCCTCGCCGAGCACCGCCGTCGCCGCGGCTCCGGTGGCGAGCACCGGGGTGAGCGGGTCGGCCAGCTCGGCGACGACGGTGCGGCCGTAGCGCAGCGGCACCCGGACGACGGGGACGGCGGCGGCCCGCCCGGCCAGGGCGCGCACCCGCGAGGGCCCGGACCCGTCCGCGGTCCCGGTGCCGGCCAGCCGGCGCAGCACCTCCTCGCCCTCGAGCGCGTGCCACGGCGTGTGCACGGTGGGCGGGAGCGGCGGACGGCGGGCGGCCCGGACCGCGGTGACCCCGCCGTCGGCCATCGTCCACAGCGTGGCGGACTTGCCCGGCGCCGTGGCCCGGCGCTGCCCGGTGAGCCGGCCGCCGACCGACGCCAGCAGCCCGCCCAGCACGTTGCCCGAGATCGCGGTCTCCACCGCGCGGCGGCTCAGCGCCCGGGCGTCGCGGGTCGCCGCCACGATCCGGCAGGCGTCGGCGAGACCGGGGCCGGTCACCAGGTCCGCTCCCCACGCCGGGGCGCGGCCCTCGCGCACGGGGGCGACGGCGACGTCGGCGGCCTGGAGCGCCGGGCCGTCGGTGGCGGAGACCAGGAGCACGACCGCGCCGTCGGCCTGGAGCCGGCGGACGGTGTCCAGCAGCGGCTCGCCGGCGGGCGCGGCCTCGTGCGCGGCCGGCGCCACCTCGGCGGTGCCGGGGTGCCCGGGCAGCACGATCCGCAGCCCGGCGGCGGTGGCGGCGTCGAGCAGCGCCTCGGCGTGCGGGTCGAGCTCGCGGGCCACGGTGACCCGGCCGATCCGCCGTCCCCGCACGGTGAGCACGTGCCGGCCCAGGCGCGGGGCGTCCGTGCGGCCGAGCAGGCGGGTGGCGAGGGTCCAGACGGCGGCAGCGTCCTCCCCGCCGGCCGTCCCGTCGGCCGTCCCGTCGGCCTCCGTGGTCGCCTCCACCACCACGGGCGGGCCCGTGCACAGCGCGTCGGGGTCGAGGACGACGACGTCGACGCGGTCCAGCCGCCGGTAGGCCGAGGCGTCCATCGGCAGCACGCCGGAGTGGCACAGCAGGAGGTCCAGCGTGGCGGCGAAGGACTCCCGGCCGGAGGTGGCGGCCTTGGGGGTCAGCGCCTTGAGCAGGTCGGCCGAGCGGGCCGGGCTGCGCGTGAGCGGCAGGAGGCCCAGGGCGCCGGCGAGCGTGGTGGGGGCCAGCCGGTCGCGGTAGGTCTCGACCGGGCCGCGCGGCAGCGGGCGGGGCCGCGGCCCGGGCGGGGCCAGCGGGGTGGTGGCGTCGTCCTCCGGCTCGGGCCGGCACAGCTCGGGCTCGCGGGCGCGCCACACCTGACGGCGCGCACGGACGGCGGCGGCCTGCTGCAGCGCCTGGGCGGCGTTGATCGCCGGCACGGTCGGGCTCTGCGCCAGGGCGTGCAGGAGCGCGCCGGTCCCGGCGAGCGTGAGGTCGGCGCCGACCTGGCCGATGCGGTCGGTGAGCAGGCCGCGGACCCGGGGCTGGGACTCCAGCAGCGCCAGCACCAGGGTGGCGTGCCGGGTGAGCCTGGGAACGGGCAGCGCCCGGCCGACCAGGGCGACGCCGACGCCGGCCAGGTCGACGGCGGCCTTGGCGGCCGCGGCGAGCAGCGGCTCGAGGTCGGCGGGGTGGTCGGGGGCGTCGGGGAAGACGCCGCGCCCGCCGCGGGCCTGCTCGACCGCGGCCACGGCACCGACGACGTCCTCCACCGACACGCGCCGGTCGTCGAAGGAGACCAGCACGCGGCCGACCACGTCGTTGACCGCGGCCCACTGCACGCCGTCCAGCCGCTCGAGCTGCCGTTGGACCGCGGAGCGGACCTCGGGCGCCTCCTCGGCGGCGGGCGCGGCCAGCTCGACCTGCGCGTGCCCGGAGTCCGCCCACACCCGCCGGGTGTGGCGGGCCAGCGGCGGCTCGAAGAGGCTGCGCGCGGTCTCCCGGATGCCACGAACGTGCCCGTCGGGGAAGGGGTCGGCGCCGGTGACCACCGTGCCGACGGCTCGGGCGACCGGGCGGGCCGCATCGCGGGCCAGGCCGGCGGTGACACCGGCGGCCTCGGCGGCGGCGCGGGTGAGCCGGGTCGTCGCACGCGCGGGGCCGGTCAGCAGGCCGACGGACCCGACCGCGGGCACGGCGGCGGCGGTCGCCCCGGCGGCCACGGCGCGGGCCAGGCCCGCCAGCACACCGGGGACGGCGACCGTGCTGCGCAGCAGAGCCATGGGACCCGTCCCGGGGACGAACGTGTACCGGAACGCTACGCCCGTCCGGGCTCCGCGGCCTCCCGGGAAGTCGTCCCGAGATCGTCGCCGTGGTGAAGCCGGTGCGGCGCCGGATGGCCGTGGTGGTCCGGGACCCACCGCCGCGAGACGTCGGGACGTGTCCCTGGAGGCCTACGAGACGCGTATGGCCTCGTGACGGTCGCCTCGTGACGGTCTCGGTCGTGACGCCCAGCAGTGGGCTCGAACGCGCAGCGACGTCAGCGCTCGCTGGCGCCGGTCCTGCCCGGGGTGCCCGTCCAGCAGCACGGACGACGCCCTTCGGGCTCGGTCATCAGAACATCCCGTTGTCGTTGGCGGAGTGGTCGGGGATGACCTGCAGGACATCCCAGTGCTCCACGACCTTGCCGTCCTGGTCGAGGCGGAAGATGTCGATGCCCGCGTAGTCGTGGTCACCGGGCCAGGTCTGGTGGCAGTGCAGGACGACGTGGTCGCCCTCGGCGATCACGCGGACGAACCGCACCTGCTTGCCCGGGTAGTCGCGGGCCATCCGCTCGAAGTACTCGACGAAGGCGCTCTTGCCGTCCCCGACGTGCGGGTTGTGCTGGGTGTAGCTGTCCCCTGCGAAGCGCTCCAGGGCCTCCGCCGGACGGCACTGGTTGAACATGAGGTCGTAGAAGGACTGCACGGTGTCCTTGTTGCGCTGCATCTGGTTGGAGGTGGTCACGGTCACATCCTCTGACCGGACGCCGACGGAGTCGACGGCGCGTTCTCCGGGACACCGCTGGCAGCGTCGACAGCGGGCATGCGCGACGCCCCACATCCCGCACGACGTGGACCCCTCCGCCGGCGGTCATCCGCCCCGGTTCGTCGGGGATCGACGCCTGGCGCCGCTGGACGCAGTTCTGTCAGACCCGGCCTCCATACTCGTACACGTGTTCGAGGGTCTGGGTGTCGGTCTCGCCGTCCGCGAGCGTGCGCCCCTGCCTCCGCCCGACACCGGGGACTGGCGTCCGGCGCGGCTCTCGGAGGCTCTGCCACCGCACCGGCTGGACGACGCCGGCCTGGCCGCAGAGCTGCAGCGGGTGCAGCAGATCCAGGCCGCGCTGCACGCCTATCAGCTGGCCCTGGTGTCGGAGTTCGCCGACCGGCGTCCTGCGTCCGCCGACCCGCGGTGCCGTCCCCCGGGCGCGGATCCCGCCGTGGGGGAACTGGCCGAGGTGTCCGGGGTCAGCGAGTTCTTCCCCGACGAGCTGGCCCAGGTGCTGACCTGCTCGCGCACGGCGGCGACCGTCCTGCTCGAACAGGCAGAGGCCCTGACAGGACCGTTGCGCCGCACCGGTGCGGCCCTGGCCGACGGCGCCATCGACTGGCCCCGCGCCCGGGTGATCGCGACGCGGCTGCAGGTGCCCCTGGCCGAGACCGATCCAGCCGTCCTCGCCGCCGTCCAGGAGGCCGTCCTGCCGCGGGCGCCCCATCTGTCGGTGAGCGCCCTCGGCGCGCTGGTGGACCGGGAGCTGCTGGCCCACGACCCCGCCGGTGCCGACGCCCGCCGCGCCGAGGCCCGGCGCCGGCGGACCGACGTCACGCGCCGCACCCCTCCCTCGGGGAGCGCCGACGGCCTGGGCGAGCTCGTGGTCACCGGCCCGGTCGAGCGGATCGCCGCGATGTGGGACGCCGCCCACGCCCACGCTCTCCTCCTGCGGGAGGGCGGCGACGCCCGCCACCTGGGCGAGTTGCGCGAGCAGGCGCTGCACGACCTCGTGACCCGCCCGTGGGACACCACCCGCCCGGCCGTGACCGCCCAGATCACCGTGCTCGCGCCCCTGCCGACCCTGTCCGCCGCAACGGCCGGCCCGGGCGCGCCGGTCGCGACCGAGCCGGCAGAGGTCGACGGCCGGCCGATCACCGCCGCCCACCTGCGCCGCGTCCTCGAGGAACTCGACGGTCTGTGCCCGGGCGGCTTGCAGGCCCCCGCGGGCGGATCGCTGCGCGTCGCCCTCACCGAGGGCGCGACCGGTGCCCTCCGCGCCGTGGTCACCCGGGCCCAGCTGGAGCGCCTCGCGGAGCAGCGCTGCCGCGACCACCCCGACGATGCGTGCGGCTGCGCGGTCCTCGACCGTCCCGAGGACGTCGACGGCTACCGACCCAGTCGCCGGCAACGCCGGTACACGACGACGCGCGACCGGCACTGCCGGATGCCCGGTTGCCGGAACGAGGCCGGCTGGGCCGACCTCGACCACGTCGTCCCCCATGCCTGCGGCGGCCCGACCAGTTGCGAGAACCTCTGCTGCCTGTGCCGCCGTCACCACCGGCTCAAGACCCACGCGCCGGGCTGGGTCTTCACCATGGCCCCCGACGGCACGCTCACGGTCACGACGCCGAGCGGCGTGACGCGGGTGACCCGGCCGCCAGGTCTGCGTGTGTCCGCAGCGCCCGTCGGGGCACGGCCGGACGCGGCGCCGGTGGCCCGCGGAGCCGACGACCCGCCGCCCTTCTGACCGGTTCAGGGAGGATCGATGCCGTGCCCGACTCCCCGCTGGTGACCCTGCACCTGTGGAGCGTGTCCGGGACCGGCGTCCCGCGGGCGGTGGGGCACATGGCCACCGACCGCCTCCGCCTGCGGCGCACCCCCGGGCTGCGCTTCGCCAAGCTGCTGGGCACCGGCAGCGGACGCACCTTCACCGTGCGCGACGCCGACCCGCACCGCTGGGGCCTGCTCGCGGTGTGGGACGACGAGGCGGCCGCCGACGCCGCCGACTCCGGACCGGTCGCCGCGGGCTGGCGGGGCTTCGCCGACGAGGAGTGGTCGGCCCGGCTGCGG
Organism: Blastococcus sp. CPCC 205250; assembly: GCF_019799925.1. Taxonomy (GTDB): domain Bacteria; phylum Actinomycetota; class Actinomycetes; order Mycobacteriales; family Geodermatophilaceae; genus Trujillonella. The sequence continues at coordinate 324,636 of NZ_JABGCG010000004.1, forward strand.
CCGCTGACCGCGCGCGGGCTGTGGTCGCGCCGCGAGCCCTTCGGCCGGCCCACCCCCACCCGCTGGGAGGGCCCGGTCGCCGCGGTCACCCGCGCCCGGCTGGTGACGCGCAAGGCGGTGCGCTTCTGGTCGGCGGTGCCCCCTGTCTCGGCCGACCTGCACCGCTCCCCCGGCCTGCGGATGGCGCTGGGCATCGGCGAGGCCCCACTCGGCCTCCAGGGCACCTTCAGCGTGTGGGAGTCCGGCGCCGCCCTGAACGCCTTCGCCTACGACCGCGCCCCGCACGCGGCGGTCGTCGAGCGCACGGCCCGCGAGGGCTGGTACGCCGAGGAGCTGTTCGCCCGCCTCGCCGTCCTCTCCACCACCGGGCGGCTCGGCGGGAGGGACCCACTGGCCTGACCCGAGGGCCCGCGGGGTCTCGCGCCGAGCCCGCGAGGCGGGAGGGAACGGGGCCTCCCGCCGCTCAGCCCGCGGAGGTGAGCACCTCGGCCACCGGACGCCGGTTGGTCGACGGCGCCCGCGTCGCGGCCTCCAACCACCCAGCTCTACTGCTCCGGTCCACGGGCCCACCCCCTCGTCGCCCCCTGCGGGCGCTCGCGTCGCTGCCGTGTTGCGGCCGGGTGCTGGCTCCCCCACGCCCGTCGCCGAGACCGCGAGCCGGTCGGCGATGGACCGGGGCGTCAGGGCAGCGCAGCCGCTCAGGGACCGAAGAGGAGCCGGATCGCCGTGCCCGACGGACCCGTCCGGACGGCGACGTCGTCGGCCGCGCTCCAGGCCAGCCACATGCCGTGCGGGCCGTCCTCGGAGTCGGGCGGCACGTAGCCCTGTGTCTCGTCGGGCAACCCCGGTCCGCTGTCGGAGACCTCGACGACGAAGGTGTCGCCGTCGGTCCACGTCGCCAGTTCCGCGAACGCGGCCGCGGACAGCGCGTTGAGGACCAGCTCGTGCCCGGCCAGGACCACCTCGCCGAGGCGGGCCCGCCGGTCGTCGGGCACCGCCGCGCACATCAGCCGTCGGGCCTCCCACGGGGAGGTCACCACCTGGACGTCGGCGTCCCGGGGCCGCTCGGTCCACGCCGGCTGCACCGACCGGAGGAAGGCCGCCGGGTCCTCGTACTCCTCCGCCGCCACCGGTCCGCCGTCCCCCCAGGTGAGCGGGTGCGTGCGGGCCACGGTCGCCAGGACCTCCGGAGGCACCCGCCGGCGGTCGTGCAGGCACAGGCTGTAGAACGGCAGGGCGGCGAAGCTGCGGTTGACCACCGCCTCGAAGCGGCTCCACACCCGCCCGTCCTCGCGTTCGACCCAGGTCGGCTCCGCGGCCAGCCGCCAGCTCGCCGTCGACGCCTGCAGGTCGCGCAGCTGGTGGTCGTAGGCCTGCACCGTGCGGTGCCCGCCCCGCCACCAGGACTCCGCGGGGTCGAAGACGGCGAGCCGGCCCAGGTCCGCGCCCAGGTGGGCGGCGAGGAGGGTGCGCACGCGCTCGCCGGCGACCACGAGCACCGGCTCGCCGCGGGAGAAGCCCTCGAGGACGAAGGGCACGACCCGGCGCACGACCTCGTGGTCGGTGGAGAAGACGAACCCCTCGTGGGCGAACCGGGTGCCGTCCCAGTCGCCGGTCGGCCGGACGAGCGTCACGGCAGCTCCCCACGTCCGGACGAAGGCCTGGGGGCGGAGCCCGCCGGTCGCTGACCGGCAGGGGTTCCGAGCCGCCGGAGGGCCGTCACCCGCCCGACGCTACCCCCGCACGGGCGCCCAGAGGAGCCCTCCGGCCGGATCAGTTCCGCTCACGGCCATCCGGGCACGTCGCCACCTCGATCGAGGACGACGTAGGCGAGACCGGCCAGACCGGTGAGCGCCGCCAGGCCGGCGAGCAGCGCGGCCGGGAGCCCCGGACCGGACACCTCCGCCCGGTCGCCGCCGTCGGCGAGGACCTCCAGCGCGGCCCGGTAGCGCGATCGCGCCGTGCCGAAGAGCACGAGCGCGGCGCCGCCGCCGAGGATCGCGAGGACGTAGGCGCCTGCGCCGGTGGCCGGCGAGACCAGGCGGGCGGCGACGACCGCGCCGGTGCCGACTCCCAGTGCGGTCCGCCGCCAGGCCAGCGCCGTCCGCTCGGCCTGCGTCGCAGGCTCCGCCCCCGACGACGACGGGGGGTCCGGCGCCGCCGTCACGCCGCGGCCAGGCCCACCAGGACCAGCGCGCCGGCAACGGCGGTGCCGGCGGCCACTGCCGGACCCAACAGCGAGGCCGGCAGCGGCCGGCGCAGCCGCAGCGCCCGCTCCACGGCCGCCCAGCGGGCCCAGGCCAGCACCGGTGTGACGGTGCCGAGAGCGACGAGCAGCAGCGCCGCAGCCAGCCGGAGTCCGTCGCGGACCGGCAGGTCGAGGGCCTCCAGCGCCACCCCGCCGGCCGCGAGCGCCAGCCCGGTGCGGACCCACGCGAGGAACGTGCGCTCGTTGGCCAGGCTGGCGCGCGCGTCGGGTTCCTCGCCGACTCCGTAGACCCGGCGCGGAAAGCGTCCCGTCACGGGCCCATCGTGGCAGGCGGTCCCGCGAGCGCCGGCGGGAGAGCGCCGTGACGGGACGGACGGCTCAGAGGCCGTGGGCCTCGAGCACCAGCGGCATCGCGGCCTCCGGGACGCCGCGGCCGTCGTCGGGCCGGGGCCAGTGCAGGGCGACCTCGTCGATGCCCGCGTCGGCCAGGCGCCCCAGGGTCTCCCGGTACCGCTCGGCGCTCGCGAACGGCCACGTGACCTCCAGCCCGACGAGGACGACGCGGCGCAGCGCCGTGGCTTCCCGACCCTCCTCGGCCAGCGCGTCGGTCAGCCGGCGGCTCTGCTCGGCGATCGAGGCGAACCACTCCTCCGCGGGGACGTCGGCCCCGAACGGCCCGTAGGTGACCCAGCCCGAGCCGTACCGGGCGGCCAGCCGCAGCGCCCGTGGCCCCGTCGCGGCCACCGTGAACGGCACGCGAGGCTGCTGCACGCAGCCCGGGATGGAGGCTGCGTCCACCGCCGAGTACCGCTCGCCGCGCACGGTGGTGACCGGCTGCCGCAGCAGCGTGTCGAGCAGCGACAGCCACTCGGCGAACCGGTCGGTGCGCTCGGCGCGGGAGAGCGTCTCGCCCAGGACGTGGGCGTCCAGGCCCTCGGTGCCCACGCCGACGCCGAGCTCGAGCCGGCCGCCGGTGAGCTGGTCGAGCGTCATCAGCTCCTTGGCGAACGGCACGGGGTGGCGGAAGTTGGGGGAGGCGATCAGCGTCCCCAGGCGAGCGCGGTCGGTCACCCCCGCAGCCGCGGCCAGCAACGGCACGGCGCCGTACCAGGGGTTGTCCGCGAGCAACGGCCAGCGCAGGTGGTCGTAGGTCCAGACCGTGCCGGCAGCCGCCGCCTCGGCGGCCCGGACGTCGTCCAGGAAGGTGGAGACCGGATGGCGGTCGGGCAGGACGACGGCGGACATCTCGGGAGTCACCGCGCCAGTATCGACGGGCCCCTGACGGTTCCGGACGCGACCGGGATCACCCCGGCGCATCGGTTGGCCCACCAACCGTTGGCGTACCGTCGTCCGTGTGACCTCCCTCCGGGACGGCGGACCCACCCCCGTGGCCGATCCCCTGGCACTCGAGCGGCAGGTCTGCTTCGCGCTCTCTGTCGCCGCGCGCACCGTCGTCTCGGTGTACCGCCCGTGGCTGGAGCCGATGGGGCTGACCCACCCGCAGTACCTGGTGATGCTGGCCCTGTGGCAGCACGGCCCGCTGGCACTCAAGGACCTCAGCCGGCTGCTCCAGCTCGACCCGGGCACCCTGTCGCCCCTGGTCAAGCGCCTGGAGGCGGCCGGGTACGTGCGCCGGGACCGTGACGCCCGCGACGAGCGCAACCTCGCCATCGCGCTGACCGACGCGGGCCGGGCCCTTCGGGAGCGGGCCGAGCGGATCCCCGAGGGGATCGTCGCCCATCTCGGCCTCCCGCTGGAGGAGCTCCTGGCGCTGCAGCAGGCCCTCACCCGGGTGAACGCCGCCGCCCAGGACGCGCTGACCCGCACCCCGTCCGTCGACGGCGCGGCGGAGGTGCCGGCATGACCCGCCCGGTCCCGGCGCCCGTCCCGGCCGGGCCGGTCGTGCGGCCCAACCCCCTGCGCTGGGTCCTCTACTCGCTCGGTTCCGCGCTGCCCGCCAAGCACAGCAGCTGGGTGCTGCACGACGTCACCACCGGCACGTGGGTCCTGCGCCACGCCGCGCGCACCCTGGTGCAACTGGCCGTCCCCGTCGTGCTCATCGTGGTCCTCGTCCCCGGCCCGCTCGGCCTGCGGCTGGGCATGGCGCTGATCGGGGTCATCCTCGGGATGGCCTTCTCGATGGCCTACATGACCGAGACGGTGGAGAACCGGGTCCGCAAGGCCGGGTACCCGATCGGCAGCGCTCAGGCCGGTCGGGACCGGGTCGCCGCGGGCCGCGAGGCCGTCGCCTCCCAGCGGCGGCACGACGCCGCAGCCCGGCGCGCCGCCCGCTACCGCGCCCGCCAGGGCCGGTGACCGGCGGACCGGACGGCCCCGGCGAGGACGACCCGCCGCCCTCCTGACTCGGTGCGGCGGTGGACCTGACCACCCCTCGCGCCCGGCTCAGATGCGGTTGCGGCGTTGCAGCGCGGTGAAGGCGATCCACCCAGCCGGTGCGGGGAGCCAGAACGTCGCGGCGCGGAAGGCCAGCACGGCGGTCAGTGCCGCCGCCAGGGGCACGCCGGTGGTGGTGAGGCCGCCCACCAGCGCCGCCTCGACGGCGCCCAGGCCGCCGGGGGTCGGTGCCGCGGAGCCGACCGTCGAGGCGACCAGGTAGACGACCACGAGCGCCGGCAGGTCCAGCGACGTCCCGAAGGCGCGCAGCGACGCGTCGAGCGCGACCACGTACCCGGCGTTCTGCAGCACCACCCCGAGCAGCGCGGTACCGAGGCGGCGCGGGTCGGTCACGGCGGCGAGCAGCTGCGGGATGGTCCGGCGCAGCAGCGGCTCGACCCGCACGCGCAGCGCCCGGCGGGTCCGCGGGACGGCGAGGGCGACGGCGAGGAGGCCGGCCGCGACCAGGATCACGGCGAGGACGTTGCCGCTGGGCAGCAGCGACGGCTGGGACGGCGACACGCCGCTGAGCCAGCCGGCCACCACGAGCAGGAGCAGCGTGCCGGCCACGGTGACCACCTGGCCGACCCCGACCGTCGCCGCCGCCGACGCGGTCGGGACGCCGGCTCGCTGCAGGTAGCGGATGTTCAGGCCGACGTGCCCCACCGTCGGCGGGGTCACCAGCGTCACGAAGGACGACGCGAGCTGCACCAGGCACGTGCGGACCAGCGGCAGCCGCTCCGGGATGAAGGCGGCGAGCGCGAGCCCCGCGCCGAGGTAGGTGAGCGCCGAGCCGAGCAGCGCCACGGCGAGCCACCCGGGGCGCGCCTGCCGCAGCGCGTCCCCGAGCGGCACCTCCGACAGCTGGGTGGCGAGCACGATCGCGGCGACCGTCCCGCCGGCGACGCTGAACAGGGTCCGCAGGCGCACCCGCTCCAGACGCTGGGTGGGCGCCGGGCGGTCCCGGTCGGGACCCGACAGGCCGGCGCGCAGGTCCTCCAGGACCGACGTGCCCGACACGGTCCGCCGGAGCGGCCGGACGAGCGCCAGGGGCTGCAGCAGCCCGACGAGCCGGGCCTCGTCCGCCGGTCGCGGGGCGTAGCCACAGCGCAGGGCCGCCACGGCCGGCGCCGCTCCTTCCCGCGCCGCGACCGCGACCAGCAGCGCGACGACGTCCAGGTCGCGCTGCAGCTCACCGGCGGCCGGCTGGGCGTACTGGAGCTCGCCGAGGCCGACGGCGCCGTCGGGCAGGAGGACCACGGCGCGGTCGGTGAGCGCCCCGTGGGCGATGCCGGCGTCGTGCAACCGGCGCAGCGCGCCGAACGCCGCCCCGAGCACGCCCTCCGCGCGCCCGACCCCGCCCTGCGCGATCCCGCTCTGGACGATCCCGCCCTGCCCGGCTCCGACCTGTCCGGCGGTCCCCTGGTCGGCACCCCCCTGCCCGGCCCCACCCCGGCCTGCGGCCCCCGGGAGCAGCGGCATCCCGCCGAGGGGGCGCTCGACCAGCACGAGGGCGGGCCCGGCGGCCAGCAGAGCCTGGACCTCGGGCACGCGGACCCCGGCCGACGCGGCGAGGCCCGCGACCAGCGCCTGGCGTTCGAGGACGCCCCGCAGGCTCAGCGCGGGCCGGCCGACCGCCGGCGTGCGGAAGCGGAGCACCCGCCAGAGACGGCGGGCGACGGTCACGCCGCGGCGGTCCGGGTCCACCACGGTGACCACGAGGTCACCCCGGGCGTCGCTGGCGGCGTAGCGGGCCCGGCCGGCGGCGACCTGCAGCGTCCGGAGCGCGTCCACGGCCACGCCGGCCCGGGCGAGCACGGCGCGCACCTCGCGCTCGGCCGGCCGCGCGGGCACGACGCCGGCCGCGACACGGACGCCGAAGCCGGCCCCGCTGCCGATCAGCACCGCGGCGACCGCCCCGGCCACGGTGAGGCTGCCGAGCGCGAGCGCGCAGCCGGTCATGGTGGCCAGGGCGGCCAGCGCCAGGAGCGTGAGGCGGGCACTGCGCGCCAGGTCGCTGCCGACCACGAGCGCGATGCCGGTCGCCACGGGGATGACGGCCGGCTCGCCGGCCGGGCCCAGCGCGGTGATCCACCCCGCCTGTCCCGCAGCCTCGGCGGCGACGGCCAGCCCCGCGGCGAGGAGGCCGGCCAGCCCGGCGGTGCTGAGGGCGTACCGGCGCCGCCGCACGGCGGCCACCGCGAGACCGAGCAGCGCGGCGAGCGCGGTCAGCGACGCGACGGCGTTGGTGACCGCGACGACGCCGCGCGGCAGGCCGCGCAGGCCCGGTGGCACGACGGCGTCCGTGGCACCGGGCACCAGCACGGACAGCAGCACCAGGGCGATCAGGCCCGCGGCGTACCAGAGCAGCCGGCCGACGTCAGCGGGCCGGCGGACCCGCCCGGGGGGCCAGAACGATCCTGGCGCCCCGTCCTCCACGGGCTGCAGTATCCAGGGCACACCCGGCCGGCCTGCGGCAACGCCTGTGCGACAGCCCGGGGACCGGCCCCCGTCCCACCCCGCCGCCGGCGCCACCGTGTGGCCGGACGCGGCCGACGGCCACCTCCAGCGCCTCACCGGCAGCTGGGGATCTTCCTGGGCTGATCGTCAGATGCGGTCGGCGGTCATCTCCCGGACCTCGGCGTAGCGCTCGCGCACCGCGGGCAGCGGGTCGGCCTCGCGCAGCTCGGTGCCGGCGCGCGACCACTCCGGCGGGGTGTCCCCGCCGGCGAGCACCCAGGCCGCCTGCCGGGCGGCGCCGTCGGCGACGTACTCCCCCGCCGGCGGGACGAGGACCGGCACCCCGAGGACGGCGGGGGCCAGCGCGCGGACGGCGGACGACCGGGCGCCGCCCCCGACGAGGAACACCCGCCGGACCGGGGTGCCGCCGGCGGCCACGGCGTCCAGGCCGTCGGCCAGCCCGCACAGCAGCCCCTCGACCGCGGCGCGCGCCAGGTACGCCGGCTCGGCGGTGCGCAGGGTGAGGCCGTGCAGGGCACCGGTGGACGTCGGCCGGTCCGGGGTGCGCTCGCCCTCCAGGTACGGCACGAAGACGAGTCCGCCCGCTCCGGGTGGCGCCGACTGCGCCAGCCGGGAGAGCCGGTCGTGGCTGACGCCGAGCAGGCGCGCGGTGGCGTCGAGCACCCGGGCGGCGTTCAGCGTGGCGATCAGCGGCAGGAAGTTGCCCGTGGCGTCGGCGAAACCGGCGACGGTGCCGCTCGGGTCGGCGACCGGCGTCGTGGACACCATCGAGACCACCCCGGAGGTACCGATCGAGACGACGACGTCGCCCGGCTCCGCCGCGAGGCCGAGGGCCGCCGCCGCGTTGTCGCCGCTGCCCGGCCCGAGCAGCGCCCCGCCCGGCGTGGTGCCGCCGGCCTCGGCCGGCCCGAGGACCCGGGGGACGACGGGGGTGCGCCCGAACGCGCGCTCGAGCAGGTCCGGCCGGTACTCCCCCGTCGCCGCCGACCAGTAGCCGGTGCCGCTGGCGTCGCCGCGGTCGGTGACCAGCGCGCCGAACCCCGGCGAGCCGGCCAGCACCCAGGTCAGCCAGTCGTGCGGCAGGCACACCGCAGCCGTCCGCTCGGCGTTCGCCGGCTCGTGCTCGGCCAGCCAGCGGAGCTTGGTGACGGTGAACGAGGCGACCGGCACCAGCCCGACGGCCTCGGCCCAGGCCCGCCGGCCGGCCTCGCCACCGCCCAGGTCGTCGACGAGGTCCCGCGCGGCGCCCGCCGAGCGGGTGTCGTTCCACAGCAGCGCCGGGCGCACCACCTCGCCGGCCTCGTCCAGGCAGACCATGCCGTGCTGCTGCCCCCCGACGGAGACCGCGGCGACGTCGTCCAGCCCGCCGGCTTGGGCCACCGCGGTGTCCAGCGCGGCGGCCCAGGCGGCAGGGTCGACCTCGGTGCCGTCGGGGTGCGGAGCGCGCCCCTCGCGGACCAGCCGGCCGCTGTCGGCGTCGCGCACGACCACCTTGCACGCCTGGGTGGAGGTGTCGACCCCCGCGACGAGCGTCACGGCCGGGCTCAGCGGGCGCCGAGGCAGTGCTCGACGGCCAGCTGCGACAGCCGCACCGCGCCGGCGCCGCGGGCGGCGGCCGCGTCGACGTCGAAGTCCTCGAACGCCGAGCGGTCGGCGAGCAGCTGCTCGTGCGTCTCGCCCGCGCCGAGCGTCGGCTCCGCGAGGCCCGGCACGCGGGCCGCGGCGAGCGCCTCGGCCACCTCGGGGTCGGCGCGGAACGCCTGCGCGCGCTCCTTGAGCAGCAGGTAGGTGTGCATGTTGGCCGCGGCCGAGCGCCAGACGCCGTCCATGTCCTCAGTGCGCAGCGGCTTGTAGTCGAAGTGCCGCGGCCCCTCGTAGCGCGGCCCACCCGAGGGGAAGCCGTTCTCGAGCAGGTCGACCGTGGCGAAGGCGCTCAGCAGGTCGCCGTGGCCGAAGACCAGGTCCTGGTCGAACTTGGGGCCGTGCTGGCCGTTGAGGTCGAGGTGGAAGAGCTTGCCCTGCCACAGCGCCTGGGCGATGCCGTGCGTGTAGTTCAGGTTGGCCATCTGCTCGTGGCCGACCTCGGGGTTCAGCCCGACCAGGTCGGCGTGCTCGAGGGTGGAGATGAAGCCCAGCGCGTGGCCGATGGTGGGCAGGAAGATGTCGCCGCGCGGCTCGTTCGGCTTGGGCTCGAGGGCCAGCCGCAGCCCGTAGCCGCGGTCGACCGAGTACTGCGCCAGGGAGTCGATGCCCTCGCGGTAGCGGTCCAGCGCCGCGCCCAAGTCCTTGGCGACGTCGACCTCGGTGCCCTCGCGGCCACCCCACAGGACGTAGGTCTCGGCGCCCAGCTCGGCGGCGAGGTCCATGTTGCGCATGACCTTGCGCAGCGCGTACCGGCGGACGTCCCGGTCGTTGGCGGTGAGCGCGCCCTCCTTGAACACCGGGTGGGTGAACAGGTTGGTCGTCACCATGGGCACGACCAGCCCGGTCTCCTCGAGCGCCGCCCGGAACCGCTTGATCACGGCGTCCCGGGCGGCGGCGTCGCTGCCGAACGGGATGACGTCGTCGTCGTGGAAGGTCACGCCGTACGCGCCGAGCTCGGCCAGCCGGTGGACCGACTCGACCGGGTCGACGGCCTCGCGGGTGGCGTCGCCGAACGGGTCGCGGGCCTGCCAGCCGACCGTCCAGAGGCCGAAGGTGAACCTGTCCTCGCGGGTGGGCTGCAGCGTGCTCATCGACGTCGTCCTCTCGGGTGGGGCTTTTGTTGCACCGTAGGACTTAATCGGCCGGACGGCTAGCCTCACGACGTGACGATCGAGGGACGCGCCGAGCCGCAGGCGGCGGCGCGCCAGTCGACGCTGCGCACGAGCAACCTCGGGCTGGTCCTGCGCACGGTCTGCGCCGCCCCCGATCCGGTGTCCCGGGCAGACATCGCCGTCTCCACCGGGATGACCCGCTCGACGGCGTCGCGCCTCGTCGACGACCTCGTGTCCGCCGGTCTGGTCGAGGAGGCCGAGCGCACGGCCGGCCCGGTGCGCGGCCGCCCCGCGACGCCGCTGCTGCCGGGGCGGACGGCCGCGGCGCTCGGCCTGCAGGTCGACGCCGGGCGGCTCGCCGCACGGGTGGTCGACCTCGGCGGCCGGGTCGTCGCCGAACGCCTGGTGGACGGCGACTGGGTGGGCAGCGACCCCGGGACGACGTTGGACCAGGTCGGCGGCCTGGCCGCCGTGGTCCTCGCCGACGTGCCGGAGGAGATGCGGCTCGTGGGCGCCGGGCTGGCGCTGCCGGGGATCGTCGACGCCGCCCGCGGGGTCCTGCTCCGCGCGCCGAACCTCGGGTGGCACGACGTCCGTCCGGCCGACGTGCTGGCGGCGCACCTGCCCGCCGGCCTGGACGCCGTGCTCGGCAACGAGGCCGACCTCGCCGCACGCACCGTCGCGGAGTCCGCTCCGGGACGGCCCGGGGCGCACCGGGACTTCCTCTACGTGTCCGGGCAGATCGGCGTCGGCGGCGCCGTCGTCCTCGACGGGCGGGTGATGCGCGGCAACGCCGGCTGGGCCGGCGAGGTGGGGCACGTCTGCGTCGACCCCGACGGCCCGCCCTGCCGGTGCGGCTCCACCGGGTGCCTGGAGCAGTATGCCGGCCGGCACGCCCTGCTCGCCGCCGCCGGCCTGCCGCGCGACGCCTCCCCGGACCTCCTGCTCGACACCGCCGCCGCCGGGGACCCGCGCGCACGGGCGGCGCTCGACGTGGCACGCCGCGCGCTCGCCGTCGCGCTGGCCAGCGTCCTCAACGTCCTGGACATCCCGACGGTCGTCCTCGGCGGGCACCTCGGCCGGCTCGCCACCGACCTGCGGCCCGGGCTGGAGGACGACCTGGCCACCCGGGTGCTCTCCGCGCGGTGGCGGCGGCCCCGCATCGAGGCCGCCGGGCCCGACTCGGCACCGGCCGCCACCGGCGCCGCGCTGCACGCCCTCGGCGACGTCCTCGCCGACCCGGTCGGCTGGCTGGACTGACCGGCCGACGGCGCTCCCCCCTGCGGGGGACGAGCGGCCGCTGCCCGCACCCGGCCGCCTAGCATCGCGCCATGGCCGAGGGGGAGCACGCGCGCTCGTCCGTCACGATCTACGACGTCGCGCGGGTCGCCCAGGTCGCGCCCTCGACCGTCAGCCGCGCGTTCTCCCGCCCCGGGCGCGTCAACTCCGAGACCGCCGCGCGGATCCGCCGGGTGGCCGACGAGCTCGGGTACCGCACCAGCCCCCTCGCGCGCGCGGTCTCGCAGTCGCGGACCCGCCTCATGGCCCTGGTGGTCTCCGACGTCGCCAACCCCTTCTACGCCGAGGTCATCCACGGCGCACAGGCCGCGGCGACCGCGGCGGGCTACACGCTGCTGCTGATCGATGCCCAGGAGTCCGAGCGGCTGGAGCGGGCCACCCTGGACCGGACCCTGTCCTCCGTGGACGGCGTCCTGCTGGCCGGCACCCGGCTGTCGGACTCGGCGATCCGCATGCTGGCGAAGCAGAAGCCCGTGATCGTCCTCAACCGGACCATCGTCGACGTCCCCTCGGTGGTGCCGGACAACGCCCGGGGGATCCGGCTGGCCGTCGAGCACCTGGCCGAGCTGGGTCACCGGTCGGTCACCTACGTCTCGGGGCCCGAGGCCTCGTGGGCCGACGGCGCCCGGTGGCGCGCGGTCCTCGAGGCGACGGCCGGGTCGTCGATGCGGGCCCGCCGCTCCGGGCCGTACGCCCCCGACGTGGCCGGCGGGGTCCGCGCGGCCGAGGAGATCGCCGACCGCTACCCGTCCGCGGTCATCGCCTACAACGACCAGCTCGCCATCGGCCTGATCCGGGGCCTCACCGCCCGCGGCGTCCGGGTGCCGCGGGACGTCAGCGTGGTCGGCTTCGACAACATCCCCGTCGCCGACCTGATCACGCCCGGCCTCACGACCGTCGCCGCCCCGCTGTACACCGAGGGCGCGACGGCGACCCGCCACCTGCTCACCCTGGTCGCCAGCGGGCAGCGGGGCACGAGCCTGTCCGCCGTCCTGCCGGTCAAGCTCGTGGTCCGGGGCTCGACCGGGCGGCGCGGCCGGCGGCGCAGCATCCCGACGCCGGCCGCCGAGGGCGACGACTGACCCGCTAGGCGTCGTCCGCCGTCCGCGCGCCCGCGCCGAAGGCGCGCAGCCGGCCCAGCGGGATCGACCCCATCATGCGGACCAGGTCCACCCCGAGGGCCTCCCCGGCGCCCTCCCCGCCGAACGCGCCGAGCATCGGGGCGATCGAGGCGGCCGCCTCGGGATCGGCCATGAGCTCGGCGAGGGTGGTCTCGTCGGTCACCGGCAGCCGGACGTCGTCCCCGTCGAGCGCGACGGTCCCGGTGGCGCGCAGGTCACGACTGGAGACGCCGACCGAGATCTCGTACTCCGCCGGCTCGACGACCCACCGCTGGGCCCGGGGGTGCCAGTACGCCAGGTCGGCGCGCCGCAGCAGGACCCGGACCTCGCGGCTCTCCCCCGGCTCGAGCGTCACCCCGGCGAAGCCCTTCAGCTCCCGCACCGGCCGCTGCACGGCCGAGCCGGGGACGCCGACGTAGCACTGCACGACCTCGCGGCCGGCCCGGCTGCCCGTGTTGGTCACCGTGACCGTGGCCGTGATGCCCTCGTCGGAGGAGGCGAGCTCCAGGCCGGCCACGTCGAACGTCGTGTACGACAGGCCGTGGCCGAAGGGGAACGTCACCTCGATCCCGCGGGCGTCGTACCAGCGGTGCCCCACGTGCAGCCCCTCGCTGTACCGGTGCCGGGAGAACTCCCCGGGGAAGTCGAGGTAGGCCGGCACGTCCTGCAGCCGCTGCGGAACGGTCTCGGCGAGCTTGCCCGCGGGGTTCACCGCGCCGACCAGGACGTCGGCCAGCGCCGCTCCGCCGCCCTGGCCCAGCAGCCCGCCGTCCACGATGGCGGGGACGAGGTCGGCGACCGGGGCCAGCCGCACCACCCCACCGTGCGACAGCACGAGCACCGTGCGCGGCTGCGCGGCCACCACCTCGCGCACCAGCCGGAGCTGGTCGGCCGGCAGTTCGATGTCCTCGCGGTCGAAGCCCTCGGACTCCTGCCCCGCGGCCAGCCCGACGAACACGACGGCGACGTCAGCGGCGCGGGCCACCTCGACCGCCTCGGTGCGCAGCGCGTCGGCGTCGCCGGAGCCGTCGGTGGTGAAGCCGCGGGCGGGGGCGACGTCCCCGAGCCGTGCGCGGAGCTCCTCCAGCGGGACGTCGACGCGGGTCGGGTTCACGTGCGAGCTGCCGCCGCCCTGGTAGCGCGGCTGCTGGGCGAACTCACCGATGACGGCCACCGACCGCCCGGCCGTCAGCGGCAGCACCGGCCCGTCGTTCTTGAGCAGCACCACGCATCGGGCGGCCACCCGCCGGGCGAGCTCGTGGTGGGCGTCGACCTCGACCGTCGCGTCGGGACGGCGTCCGGCCGCCACCTCCGCGGCGAGGTCGGCGACCGCCCGCCCGGCGCGCTGCAGGGCGGCGGCGTCGAGGCGGCCCTCCTCGACGGCGGTCACGAGGCCGCCGTCCCCGTCGGCGTCGGGACCGGGCATGGTCAGGTCGAGCCCCGCCGCGGTCGCCGCCACCCGGTCGGAGACCGCGCCCCAGTCGCTCACGACGGCGCCGGTGAAGCCCCACTCGCCGCGCAGGACGTCGGTGAGCAGCCACGGGTCCTGCGTCGCGTAGACCCCGTTCACCTTGTTGTAGGCGGCCATGACCGTCCACGGCTGCGCGTCCTCGACCACCCGCTGGAACGCCCGCAGGTAGACCTCCCGCAGCGGCCGCTCGTCGACGTCGGAGCTGGCGCGCATCCGGTCGTGCTCGGCCTCGTTGCCGGCGAAGTGCTTCAGCGACGTGCCCACGCCCTCCCCCTGCACGCCGCGCACCCACGCCGCGGCCAGCGTCCCGGTGAGCACCGGGTCCTCGGAGAGGTACTCGAAGTTGCGCCCCCCGCGGGGGTCCCGCTTGATGTTCACCCCCGGCCCCAGCAGCACCCCGACCCCCTGAGCCTGCGCCTCCCGGCCGAGCGCCGCGCCGACCTCCCCGGCCAGCTCCGGGTCCCACGACTGCGCCAGCCCCACGGCGGGCGGGAAGCACGTCGCAGGCTCGCTGGCCGCCAGGCCCAGGTGGTCCGGGGACCCGACCTGCCTGCGGACGCCGTGCGGACCGTCGGTGAGCCAGAACGACGCGGCGCCGGCCACCTCCGACGTCGTCCAGAACGAGGCGCCGCTGGTGAGCGCGGCGGCGTCCGCGGGGGCGATCGGGTCGGGGTCAGGTGTGGTCATCGACGGCCTCCACGGGCTCGGGGTCGGCGGGGGTGAGCCGGTCGGCGAGGCCCAGGGCACGGGCCAGCACCTGCTTGACGGGCCGGTCGAGCGCGGCGGCCGCGCGGGCGACGTCCTCCCACTCCGGCATGGCGTTGAGCACCCGGCCGTCCGGTGCCAGGCCGAGCTTGACGGCGACGGGCTGCCCGTCGAGGTCGACGGTCCGGAAGGCCCGGGCCAGCGCGTGCCGCCGGGTCGGGGTCTCGCGGACGCCGAGGGTGGGGGTCTCCCGGAAGAGGACGGCGCGCACGGCGCCGGCACCGGCCGGCGGGGCGAGTGCGGCGACCACGTGGGCCGGGCGGCCCTTCTTCATGAGCACCGGCGTCAGCCAGGCGTCGAGCGCACCGGCGGCGAGCAGCGCGTCCAGGACCGTCGGCCACGCGCGCGGGTCGAGGTCGTCGACGTTGGCCTCGAGCACCACCAGGTCCTCGGCGTGATGCACCGAGGCGGCGGGCGTCGAGGTGGCCGGCTCGCCCACCACCAGGCGGACGGCGTTGGGCCGGTGCGCCGGGTCCCGCCCGCCGGCGCCCACGCCGGTCCGCGCCGGGCGCATCGGCGGCATCGGGCCGTGGCCGTCGGCCAGGGTCGTCGCCAGGGCCACACCGGTGGGCGTGGCGAGCTCCTCGTCGTCCGGCCCGCCCGCGGCTGGGGCACCGGCGGCGGCCAGCAGGGCGAGGACGGCGGGGCCGGGCACCGGGATCCGGCCGTGCGCGGTGTCGGCGGAACCGCCGCCGAGTGCGATCGGCGAGACGACCAGCCGGTCGAGCCCGAGCGCGGCGACCCCGGCGCAGACCCCCACGACGTCGCCGATCGCGTCGAGCGCGCCGACCTCGTGGAAGTGCACCTCCTCCGGCCGGACGCCGTGCACGCCGGCCTCGGCGCGCGCGAGGGCCTCGAACACCGCGGCCGCCGACGACCGCAGCGGTTCCGGCAGCCGGTCCAGGAGCAGCCGGACGTCGGCCCACGTGCGGTGCGGCTGGCCGGCCTCGGGGGCGTCGACGTGCACCCGGACCGCGCGCAGCCCACCCCGGCGCACCTCCTCCGCCCGGAGGCCGATCGGGACGCCGAGGGGCGCGAGGGCGTCCCGGAGGACGTCCAGTGGGACACCGGCGTCCACCAGCGCCCCCAGCAGCATGTCGCCGGAGACGCCGTTCGACAGGTCCAGCCAGCCGATCCGGCTCACGCCCGCCCCTCCCGCGCGTCGGCCAGCCCCCGCGCGATGCGGGCCGCGGCGACACCGGCGCCGAAGCCGTTGTCGATGTTGCAGACGACGACGCCGGGCGCGCAGGAGTTGAGCATCCCCAGCAGCGCCGACAGCCCGGAGAAGCTCGCGCCGTACCCGACGCTGGTCGGCACCGCGATGACCGGAGTGCCGACCAGCCCGCCGACGACGCTGGGCAGCGCGCCCTCCATCCCGGCGACGACGACGAGCGCGTCGGCCGAGGCGAGCACCGGACGGGCAGCGAGCACGCGGTGCAGGCCGGCTACGCCGACGTCTGTCACCCGCACCACCCCGGCGCCGCTGACACGCAGCGTGAGGGCGGCCTCGGCGGCGACCGGCTCGTCCGACGTCCCGGCCGTCACCACGGCCACGGAGCCCCGCGGCTCGGGCAGGTCACCGACGGCGACGGTGGTCCGGTCGACCGTCGCGTCGGGCCAGCGCTCGCGGAGGGCGGTGACGGTCTCCGGCGTCGCGCGGGTGACCAGGGCCGGGCGGCCGGGCGAGGTCCCGCGGAGGGTGGCGACGACGGCCACCACCTCCTCGGTCGTCTTGCCCGCCCCGTAGACGACCTCGGGGTCGCCCGTGCGGGCGAGCCGGTCGGTGTCGACGCGGGCGAAGCCCAGGTCCACGAAGCCGGGGTCGACGGAGCCGGGATCGCTCATCGACCGACCGGCGTCAGCTCGAAGGTCCGGCCGGGCCGGTAGGCCTCCTCGTCGAGCGCCGCGTCCCGGATCGCCGGGTCGACACCGCGCATCGCCGTCAGCACGGCGTCGACGACGGCGGCGTCCACCCGGTCGCGCTCGGCGTCACCCACCTCGATCCGCACCTCGTCGTCGCGTAGGCGGCAGCGGACGACCCGGATCCCGGTGAGCCGGGTGACCAGCTCCTCCCCCACCTCGACCGCCCGCAGCCGGGCCGGGGTCACCGTCGTGCCGGTGTAGAGCCGGCTGGCCAGGCAGGGGGCGGCGGGCAGGTCGGCGCAGTCGAGGCCGAGGTGCCCGGCGACGGCGCGGATCCCGGCCTTGCCGAGGCCGGCCTCGACGTAGGGGTGGCGCACACCCCGCTCGGCGGCCGCGCGCAGGCCTGGCCGGTACTCGCCCAGGTCGTCGGTGTTGGCGCCGGAAAGCAGCACGTGCGTGCCGTCGAGGACGTCGGCCAGCTCCGTCATGGCGTCGTAGAGGTGGGACTTGCAGACGTAGCAGCGGTCCCGCGGGTTGGCGAGGTAGCGGGGGTCCTCGAACTCCCCGGAGCGGACCGTGCGCAGCGACCAGCCCTCGCGCGCAGCGGCCTGGAACACGCGGGCGGTCGCGGCGGCGGGCACCGCGGGGGTGACGCTGTGCACGACGAGCGTGCCGTGCGGCTCGGCCCGGTGCGCGACCGTGGCCAGGGTCAGGCTGTCGACGCCGCCGCTGCACGCCACCGCCCGCCGCGGCACCTCCGCCAGCCGCTCCTGCAGCTGCCGCAGCGGGGCCGGTCCCGTCACGGGCGGGCCAGCCGGAACAGGACCTCGCCGGCCTCGGGCACCAGCAGGGTGTCCTCGTCGTCCGCGGCGGCGGCCAGGTCGACCGCCGCCGGGTCGAGGTACTCCAAGTTCGCCGCGCGGACGACGTCCTCGGGGATCCCGGTGGCCAGCGTGACCCGCAGCCGCGGCCGCTCGACGCCGGTGGCGGCGTCGTAGGTGCCCGCGCCGCGGAGGTGGGTGGAGTGCGCCAGCACGCCCCAGTGCAGGTGCGCGAAGCGGTCCCACTGCTGCACGAAGTAGTCCCGGCAGTGGTAGCCGATCTGCTCGATCTCCGGGTGCATCTCCGAGATCCGGGTGATGTGCGGTGCGTAGATGACCACCTCGCCGCCGTCGGCGACGACCGGCTCGACCTTGTAGAAGCCCTTGGCCGCGGTCCACATGTCGTCGTACTTCTCCGGGACGACGGACACGACCCGGCGGACCGGCGCGTCGAGGTACCGGACGTGCGTCTGCGCGGAGACGTCGGCGGCTGCCGCCCAGGCGGCCTGCGGGTCGCCGAACGCCACCGAGTGCAGGGCGCCACTGCCCGACCGCGCGACGACGCAGACGGCGAGCCGCTCGGCGGGCACCAAGGCGGCGGCCTCGTCGATGAGCGCACGGACCGGGGTCGTGCCACGCGTGCCGATGATGTCGGCGCTGCTGATGAGGGCGCCCAGCCAGTGCGAGAGGTCGATGATCTCCTGGCCGGCGACGCCGGGGAAGAAGTACTTGTTGCCCCCGGAGAACCCGACGACCTCGTGCGGGAACACCGGCCCGACCACCAGGGCGACGTCGTGCTCGACGACGGCGCGGTTGAGCCGCACGTCGACGCTCTCGTGCAGCCGGCCCTCCGACAGCTCCGCGACCCGGTCCGCCGGGATGGTCCCCAGCGACACGAAGGTGTCCGGGTCGGCCCACTCGTGGTTGAGCACGGTCGTGCCGGGATAGCGGGCGGCCAGGTCCCCCGCCGGGTAGCCGAGGTGGCGGGCGAGCTGCGCCTCGGTCATCGCCGCGTGCGTGCCCAGGGCGACCAGCACGGTCAGCCGGCTCACCCGTCCGACGAGCGCGCCGTGCACCGCCGACAGCAGCAGCGGGAGCGGGCAGCTGCGGGTCGCGTCCGGGACGATCACGCACACACTGCGCCCGTCCAGGTCCTCCGCGGCCAGGCGGTCGGCGAGGAACTCGGTGACCCGGGCTTCGTCCAGGACCTCGTCCGCCCCGCCGAGGGAGGCCGCGACGGCCGCGCCGATCCGGGGGTCCAGCGTGTGCGTCATGGCGGCACCATGCGCCGCCGGGTGTGACCCGGGCAACCGCCGGTGCCCGTCCTCCGGGCCGGTCGGGCGCCCGTGCGGCAACTCGTGGCAACCCGTTCCCGCGGCGCACGGCGCTCCACAGAGTGGTCGCCATGTCCGCCCCCGCCGCCCTCGACCGGCACCCGGACCGGCTCCTCCCCGCCGAGCCCGGCGTGCGGGACGTCGCCCGCCGGATCTACGAGGCGGTCCGCGGGCTGCCGATCCTGTCGCCGCACGGGCACGTGGACCCCCGAATCCTGGCCGCCGACGTCCCCTTCGCCGATCCGGCCGGCCTCTTCGTGACGCCCGACCACTACGTCACCCGGCTGCTGCACGCCAGCGGGGTCTCCCTGGCCGACCTCGGCGTCGGGCGGGGGCAGCTGCCGGAGGGCGAGTCCCGCCAGGTGTGGCGCCGGCTGTGCGAGCACTGGTCGGTGCTGGCCGGGACGCCGACGCGCTACTGGCTGGAGTCCGAGCTCGCCGAGGTCTTCGACATCGCGGTCCGCCCGTCCGCGACCACGGCCGACAGCATCTACGACCAGGTGGCCGAGCGGCTGACCAAGGACGCCTACCGGCCGCGGGCGCTGTTCGAGCGCTTCGGCATCGAGGTGCTGGCCACCACCGACGACCCCTGCGACGACCTCTCCGCGCACGCCGCGCTCGCCGCCGATCCGACCTTCGCGGGCCAGGTGATCCCGACCTTCCGGCCCGACCGGTACCTGGAGGCGGCGGCTCCCGGCTGGGCCGACGCCGTCGCCCGGCTCGGCGAGGTCAGCGGCGTGGACACCGGGACCTATGCCGGCTGGGTGGCCGCCATGGAGGACCGCCGGGCGCACTTCCGGGCGCACGGCGCGACCTCGGCCGACCACAGCCACGAGGACGTCGGCACCGCGCCGCTCCCGCCGGGCGAGGCGGACCGGGTGTACGGCGCCGCGGTGGCGGGGACGGCGTCGCCGGCCGAGTGCGTGGCGCTGCGCCGGCACATGCTCCTGGAGATGGCCCGCATGTCGTGCGACGACGGGCTGGTCATGACCCTGCACCCGGGCGTGCGCCGCAACCACCACGGGCCCACGTTCGACACCTACGGCGCCGACACCGGGCACGACATCCCGCTGCGGGTCGAGTACACCGACGCGCTGCGCCCGCTGCTGGAGCGCTTCGGCACCCACCCCTCGCTGCACCTGGTGCTCTTCACCCTCGACGAGACCGTGTTCTCCCGGGAGCTGGGCCCGCTGGCCGGCTTCTACCCGGCCGTGTACGTCGGCGCGCCGTGGTGGTTCCTCGACGCCCCGGACGCGGTGCGCCGGTTCCGTGGGGCGGTCACCGAGTCGGCCGGCTTCCGGCGGACGTCGGGCTTCATCGACGACACCCGCGCCTTCTGCTCCATCCCCGCCCGGCACGACATGTCCCGGCGCCTGGACAGCGGCTACCTGGCCCGCCTCGTCACCGAGCACGTCCTGCCCGAGGACGAGGCACTGGAGATCGCCGTCGACCTCGTCGACCGCCGGCCGCGCGAGGTCTTCAAGCTGTGACCGGCCGCCCGCTGCGCCGCGGGACCGGCGCGGCGCCGGGGGTGCGCGCCGTCCACCTCGGCCTGGGCAGCTTCTTCCGCGCCCACCAGGCCTGGTACACCGACCGCGCCGGCGACGGCGCCGGCGACGGCGAGGGCGGTCAGGCCGGTCCGTGGGGCATCGCCGCCGTCACCGGCCGCCGGCCCGACCTGGCCGACGCGCTGACCGCGCAGGACGGGCTCTACACGCTGGTCACCCGCGGCGCGGACGGCGACCGGTTCGACGTCGTGCGGTCGGTGGTCCGGGCGCACGCCGCTGCCGACACCGACGCCTGGCTGACCCTGCTCGCCGACCCGGCGGTGCGGGTGGTCACCACCACCGTCACCGAGGCCGGCTACCACCGCCGGGCAGGCGGCGGGCTGGACACCGACCACCCCTCGGTGGCCCGCGACCTCGCCGCGCTGCGGGACGACCCGCGCGCGGCCGTGGGGTCGGTGCCGGCGCGACTCGTCGCCGGTCTGCTCGCCCGCCGCGCCGCGGACGCCGGCCCGCTCACGCTCGTGCCCTGCGACAACCTCCCGGACAACGGCGCCGCCCTCGCCGACGTCGTCCGCGGCGCCGCCGAGGCGGTCGACCCGACGCTGACGGACTGGATCGACGCGCAGGTCGCCACGGCCACGACCATGGTCGACCGGATCACCCCCGAGCCCACGCCCGAGGACCGGGCCACGGTGCTCTCGGCCACCGGCACCGACGACCGGTCGCCGGTGGTCACCGAGCCGTTCAGCGAGTGGGTGGTGGCCGGGGACTTCCCCGGGGGCCGGCCGGCGTGGGAGCGCGCCGGCGCCGTCCTGACCGACGACGTCACGCCGTTCGAGCAGCGCAAGCTCTGGCTCCTCAACGGCGGGCACTCACTGCTGGCCTACGCCGGCGCACTCCGGGGCCACGCCACCGTCGCCGAGGCCGTGGCGGACGCGTACTGCGAGGCCCTCCTGCGCGACTGGTGGGAGCTGTGCATCCCGCACCTGGTCGTCGAGCCCGACGACGCCCGGCGCTACTGCGCTGCGCTGTTCGAGCGGTTCGCCAACCCCCGGATCCGGCACGCGCTCGCGCAGATCGCCACCGACGGCTCGCAGAAGCTGCCCGTCCGCCTGCTGCCCGTCCTCCGGCGCGAGCGCGACGCCGGGCGCCTCCCCGGATCCGCGGTGGTCGTGCTCGCCGCGTGGTTGCTGCACCTGCGGGGCGTCGGGGTGCCGGTCCGGGACGTCCGCGCCGGCGAGCTCGGCGCGCTGGCCGCCGGCGAGCGGGCCGGTGCCGTGCCGCGCGTGCTGTCCACCCTCGACCCGGCCCTGGCCGACGACCCGGACCTCCTCGCGGCCGTCCGGAACTCGGCGGCGGACCTCTCAGGTCGCCGGTGAGTCCCGGTCCGCCGGGCGACGTCGTCATCGGGCTCGACGTCGGGACGACCGCCGTCAAGGCCGTGGCCTTCTCCCCCGGATCGGCCTGGCGGGCCACCGCGCTGCGCGAGTACCCGCTGTGCGAGCCCCGGCCGGGCTGGCAGGTGCAGGACCCCGACGCGGTCGTCGCCGCCACGCTCGAGGCGCTGCGGGAGTGCGTGCTGGCGACGGCCGGAGCCTCGGTCACCGCCGTGTCGGTCGGCACCGCGATGCACGGCCTGCTGGCCCTCGACCGGCAGAACCGGCCGATCACCCCGCTGCTCACGTGGGCGGACTCGCGGGCCACCGGACAGGCGCGCTGGCTGCGCGAGTCGGGACTGGCTCCGGAGCTGCACCGCGTGACCGGGACCCCGGTGCACCCGATGTCGCCGCTGACCAAGCTCATGTGGTTCGCCGCGTCCGACGAGCGGACCTGCGCGGAGGCCCGCTGGTGGATCGGGCTCAAGGAGTACGTGCTCCTGGCGCTCACCGACTTCCTGGTCACCGAGCTCTCCTCCGCCTCGGGCACCGGGATGCTCGACCTCGTCGCCGGGGACTGGTACGACGGCGCGCTGGAGCTCGCCGCGGTGAACCGGGGGCAGCTGCCGGAGGTGCTGCCGACCACCGCCATCCTCAGCTCCTCCCCCGCCCTGGCCGAGCGCACCGGCCTGCGCCCCGGGACGCCGGTGGTGGCCGGCGCCGCCGACGGCCCGCTCGGGAACCTCGGCACCGGCGCCATCGACCGCGGGACGGCCGGTCTCAACCTGGGGACCAGCGGCGCCGTCCGGACGGTCGTCGACCGGCCCGCGACCGACCCGGCGGGGCGCCTCTTCTGCTACGCCCTCACCGCCGACCACTGGGTCGTCGGCGGCGCGATCAGCAACGGCGCACACGTCGTCCGGTGGGCGGCCGCCGCCCTGGCGCCGGACCTGGCCGCCGGAGCCGAGGACGCCGACGAGGCGCTGCTGGCCCTCGCCGCGAGCGTGCCGCCGGGGAGCGACGGGCTGGTGATGCTCCCGTACCTGGTCGCCGAGCGCGCCCCGCTGTGGGACCCCGACGTCCCGGGCGCGTACCTCGGGCTGCGCCGCGGGCACACCCGCGGCCACCTCGTGCGGGCCGCGGTCGAGGGCGTGGCTGCCCAGCTCGCCGCTGTCGTCGACGTCCTCGACACGGTCGCCCCGGTCGACCGCGTCCGGGCCACCGGCGGCGCCTTCCGGGCGCCGTTGTGGCGGACGTCGGTCGCTGCCGCGCTGAGGCGTCCGCTGTCGGTCGGCAGCGACGCCGAGGGCGGAGCGCTCGGCGCCGCAGCCCTGGCCCTCCACGCCCTGGGCCACACGGCGCGCCTGGAGGACGCCCCCGCGCTGCTGGTCGCCTCGCTCGACGAGAGCCCAGCGGTGCTGCCGGACGACGCGGAGGTCGCGGCAGCGGCCCAGCGGCGGGGCCGGCTCCCCTCACTCGTCGACGGCCTCGGACGCGCGGCGGCGGCACTGGCGGCCGGCGCCCGCTGAGTCCCGGCGGCCGCGTCAGCGCACGCCGCGCACCCGCAGGCCGATGACCAGGCCGCCGGCGACCGCCAGCCCCGCGGCCAGGAGGTAGAGCAGCGTGTAGTTGGCGTCGCCTGCCGTGGCGCCGATCGAGACGACGACCGGCGCGAGGAACGGCGCGAGGCTGCTCGGGATCCGTTGGCTGAAGGTGAAGATCGCCATGTACTTGCCGGCAGCGGTCTCCCGTTCGGGGAGGATGTCGAGCACGATCGCCTGGTTGCTCGCGGCGAACACGGCGATGGCCGTGGCCGTGAGCCCGGCGCCTGTCACCAGGGCGCCGGCGGAGGAGGCGAAGGCGGTCACGATCGAGCCGGCGGCCAGGAGCAGGGAGGCGCCGACGACGAACGGCCGGCGGCGGCCCAGCCGGTCGGACAGCCACCCCGCGCCCAGGGACCCCACGAAGCTGCCGGCGATGCCCACCGACGCGGTCACCGCGACGAACCCCGCCACCTCCTCGAGGCCCACGTCCAGCCGCTCGGCGTAGAGGTACGTGCTGAAGGTCGTGGTCATCGAGACCCCGAGGAAGACCGCGAAGCGGCCGAGCCAGTTCCATGCGAAGTCGGGATGGGCGCGGGGGCTGAACACGAAGGAGCGCAGCAGCCCGCCGGGGGTCAGGGCGCCTGGCACGGAGAGGCCGCGGGAGTCCTCCTCGCGGGAGAGCAGGAGGAACGGCACCACGAGCGCCGCGCCGGTGAGCCCCGGCAGGAGGAACAGCAGCGGGCTGTCCATCGCGACGGCACCGGCGAGGAGCACGCCGGCCACGGCGGCGAGCTGGACGGTGAACCCGGTGTAGCCGGCGAGCTTGCCGCGCTGCTGCGGCAGGAGGTGGTCGGCCAGCATGTTGTTCAGGGCGCCGCCCACCGTCGCCCAGCCGAGGCTCGTCATCGCCCATCCCGCCGTGAGCGCCGCCAGGTCGTCCGCCACGGCCATGGTCGCGAGGCCGGCCAGGCCGACTCCGGTGCCGGCCAGCAGCCACGGCCGGCGCCGGCCCAGCCGGGACCGGGTGCGGTCGCTGAGCGTCCCGATCACGGGGGCGGCGAGCAGGGAGACCACCGAGCCACCGCCGAGCACGAAGCCCAGCACCGCGGCCTGCCCCGGGACCAGCTGCTGGACGCGCACGGCCAGCGAGTAGGCCATCGGCCCGAGCAGCGCCATCGAGGAGCCGAAGTTGGCCAGCACCAGCAGCAGCAGGCGGAGCCGGGAGAGGCCGGCCGGGCCCCGGGGCCCCGCCGACGGGGCGGCCGGGCCGGCGGTGACCTGCGGGGAGCCCGCCGCCACCGGCACGACCGGGTCCCCGCCGGCGGGGACGCTCATCCCTGCGTGCCGGGCTTGCGGTTGCCCAGCCCCAGCCACCGGCGGCGCAGGGCGTGCGCGGCCGCCTTCGGCCGGCGGTCGCGGCTGAAGACGCCCTTCTTGTTGCCGTCGACCCGGTGGATGGCCCGCGTGGTCTGGAAGTCGGCGAAGTTCCACACGTGCTCGCCGACGAAGGCCTCGACCCGGTCGAACACCCGGTGGTTCATGTCGAGGTAGTCCTGCTGGTACTCCTCGGTCCACGGGATGTCCCAGAGCGAGTGGAGCCCGGAGACGGTGTCCGCGCCGTACTCCCCCATGAAGATCGGCTTGTCGTACTTCGCTGCCCAGCCCCGCAGGTCGCGCTCCAGGTAGTCCTCGGCGGTCTCCAGGTCGCCGGTCGCGATGTACCAGCCGTAGTACCGGTTGAGGGAGATGACGTCGAACAGGTCCGCGATGAGGTCGGTCTCGGCGTTGGGGAGCAGCCACACGGTCGAGGTCAGCGGCCGGGTCGGGTCCAGCTCCCGGGTCAGCTGGACCAGCGGTTCGAAGTACTCGCGGGCGCCCTCCTCGCTGGAGGACGGCTCGTTGCTGATGCACCACATGACGACGCTCGGGTGGTTCTTGTCGCGGGCGATCAGCTCCCGGAGGTGCTGGGCGTGCGCGGCCTGCGTCTGGTCGTTGTACGTCTCCGGGGAGAACGTCGGGGACGCGCCCCTGCCGCTGAGCCCGCCCTGGACGGCGAGGTTCAGGCCGACGGCCGCCGTCTCGTCGATGACGACGACGCCGTGCCGGTCGGCGAACTCCAGCACCTCCTCCGCGTACGGGTAGTGCGACGTGCGGAAGGAGTTGGCGCCCACCCACTCCATGAGCTGGAAGTCGTGCACCAGGTAGGCGTCGTCGTGGCCCTTGCCCCGGACCGGGGTGTCCTCGTGCTTGCCGAAGCCGGTGAAGTAGAACGGCTCGCCGTTGATGAGGAACTGGGTGCCGCGGACCTCGACGGTGCGGACCCCGAACGGCTCGGTGTAGCTGTCCACGACCGTGTCGCCGTCGAGGACCTCGACGACGAGGTCGTACAGGTACGCCGCGCCGGGCTGCCACAGGTGGACCTCGTCGATCCGGAGCGTGCCCTCGGCGCCGGTCGCCGTCGCCACCTCCGCGCCCTCGGCGTCCAGCGCACGCACCCGCACGTCGGCCGGGGCACTGGTGCGGACGGCGTAGTCGACGGTGCCGGTGGCGCCGTCGACCCCGGGAACGACCGTGACGTCCTCGACGTGGGTGGCCGGCCGGCTGAACAGCCACACCGAGCGGGCGAGACCGGCGTAGTTGAAAAAGTCGTGGTGGTAGGTCTGCTTCCGCGTCCCGTCCTGGGCGACCGTGAGGGAGCCCGGGGGGATGGTGACGTTGGTCAGCTCGTTGTTGACGCCGACCGTGAGCCGGAACTCCTCGCCGGCGCGGACGGCGTCGGTGATGTCGGCCTCGAACGGGGTGTAGCCGCCGACGTGCTCGGCCACCAGCCGGTCGTCGACGTGGACGCGGCCCTCGTGGGTCGCCGCGTCGAAGCGCAGCAGCACCCGCTCGCCGGCCCAGCCGCGCGGCACCCGGACCGTGCGCTGGTACCAGACCCAGCCCACGTGGTCGCGGATGGCCCGGTCGGTGAACTGGTCGTTGTAGCTCGCCGGGACGGCGGCCTCGAGCGGGGTGTCCAGGCGGCCGGTCCACGGCTCGTCCTGCACGCGGCCGGCGATGCCGAAGCGCCACAGGCCGTCGAGGTTCACCAGTTCGCGGGTCGGGGTGGAACGGGGCTTGAGCACGTCTCTCCTCAGGATGGGTTCAGCGGGGGTCCGGCGAGCGTGAGACGCCACTCCCAGGCGTACTCACGTGCCGGGAGCCGGTACGGCGTGCGGGTGTCGGGGCCGAGCAGGGCGGTGCCGACGCCGCGGTGCGCGACGTCGAGGTGGACGACCGTGGTGCTGCTCCCGGGGAGCTCCCACCAGTGCGCGGCGTCCTCGAGCTGATCGGTCGAGAACCGGCTCACGTTCATGTGCAGCGGGAGCGGCGAGGTCGCCGCGACGGTGCCCGCCGGGCCGGAGAGCCGCAGCTCGGTAACGCCGCCCCGGGTGCCGTTCTCCTGCGGCAGGACGTAGGGGACGGCGAGGTCGTCGATGCCGCTCGACCAGGCGCCGAGCAGCGCCGAGGAGCGGCGGTCGGGGTAGTTCTCCCACGGCCCGAGGCCGACCCAGTCGGCTCGCTCGAAGCCGTCGGCGAGCTCGAACTCCATCCCGACCCGCAGGCCGTCCGTCGTCCCCTCGGGGAGCGTGACCTCCTCGGCGAGGACGACGTCGCCGTCTCCCACGCCCCGGATGGTCCGCCGGTGGAGCACCTCGTCGCCCCAGGCGGCGGCGTAGCGGGTGACCACCACCAGGCCGTCGGGCGTCTCCTCGGTGGTGACCTGCTCCGGGGTCAGCCGGAAGAAGCCGCTGCGGACGAAGCGCTGGTCGAGGGAGAACGAGCCGTCGTTGTCGGTCAGGGCTCGCCACAACGACAACTGCGGCGCCCGGCGCAGGAGCGGGTGCCGCAGCGTCCCGGAGGCGTCGACCGGCGGCGCCGTCCGTCCCGCGGCCGGCAGCGGCGCCGGGCGGTCCGGCAGGACCACCTGGTGCTCGGCGAGGACCGTCCCGGCCGGCGCCCAGAGGGCGTCCGTCCGGGTGCGGACGACCAGCGTGAGGGCCAGAGGGGACTCGGAGGCCAGCAGGTCACGGATCGGCGCGGGGAGCTCGATCTCGGCCTCGCCCCCGGCGGCCACGACGGGGGTGGGCAGGGGAACCGCGCCCAACGGCCCGGTGCGTGTCTCGACCCGGACCTCCAGTTCGACGGCGGCCAGGTCGGCGAAGGTCTGCCGGTTGCGCAGCCGCAGCCGCCCGGCCAGCGCCTCGTCGGCCCCGGACACGATCCGGACGGGGCTGAAGATGCCGCGTGCCTCGTACAGCGCCGGCTTCGGGCTGAGGTCGGCGAAGGCGATGCCGTTGAGCAGCGTCGGCCCGTTGTGGGGCTCGTCGCCGAAGTCGCCGCCGTAGCGGTACCGCCCGTCGCCGTCGGGGTCGAGCGCGTGCTCGGTGAACTCCCAGATGAAGCCGCCCTGCAGCCCGGGCAGGGTCTCGAAGAGCGCCCAGTACTCGGCGAGGCCGCCGGTGGAGTTGCCCTGCGAGTAGGCGCACTCGCAGGTGATCAGCGGCCGGTCGCCGCGGGGGTCGGCGGAGTACGCGGCCAGCGCCTCGAAGGAGGGGTACATCGGGGCGACCACGTCGGTGGCGGCGTGCCCGCCGTACCAGTCGGTCGCCACGGCGGCCTCGTAGTGCACGGGCCGGGTCGGGTCGACGCGCCGGACCCACGCGGCGGCCGCGTCGTGGGCCGCGCCGTGGCCGGTCTCGTTGCCCAGCGACCAGGCGATCACGCAGGCGTGGTTGCGGTCGCGCAGCACCATCCGCGAGATCCGCTCGACGATCGGGCCGAGGTACCGGGGGTCGTCGGCGATGGTCGAGGCGAACGCGTGCCCCTCGACGTCGGCCTCGTCGACGACGTAGAAGCCCATCTCGTCGCACAGCTCGAGGAAGGCGGGGTCGTTCGGGTAGTGGGCGGTGCGGATCGCGTTGACGTTGCACCGCTTGAGCAGGGACAGCTCCGCGAGCAGCCGCTCCCGGCTGATCACCCGCCCGGTGCGCGGGTCGACGTCGTGCCGGTTCACGCCCTGGATCAGGACCCGGCGGCCGTTCACCAGCAGGTCCCGGCCGGCGATCTCCACCCGCCGGAAGCCGATCCGCAGCCGCGTCTCGTCGACGACCGCGCCGTCGGCCGACCGCAGCCGGACGGCGACGTCGGTGAGGTGCGGCCGCTCGGCCGACCACGGCTCGACCCCGAGGTCGTCGAGCTCGACCAGCGCCCGGCCCGCCTGCGCCGCGTGCAGCACCATCCCCCGCCCCAGCATCCCCGGGATCGCCCGCAGCTCCGGCGGGACGGGCGCCTGCGCCGCGTTCAGGCTGAGCAGGTCCATGAAGTCGGGCGGGAGCCGGAGCTCCGGGCGGGAGGTGCGCTCGCGGGTGGGCTTCGGGAGGGTCGGCGCGGCCATCCGCGGGGAGACGGGCTGACGTTCGGTGCGGCCGAGGAGCTCGACCTCGACGGAGAACTCGTGCGCGGTCAGGTGCGCCAGCCCGTCGGTCTCGACGGTGAGCCGCAGCGAGCCCCGGCCGGTCGCCGCGTCGAAGTCGGCGACGGCCACGACGTCGGCCAGCCGCACCTCGGGGACGGTGTAGAGGTACACCGAGCGGGACAGCCCCCCGTGCCACCAGTGGTCCTGGTCCTCCAGGTAGCTGACCGCCGACCACTTGGCGACGGCGAGCTCGACGGTGTTCTCCCCCGCGACGACGGCGTCGGTGACGTCGAACTCGGCCGCCAGGTGCGAGTCGCTGCTGACGCCGACCGGCCGGCCGTTGACGGAGGCCCGCAGCAGCCCCTCCGCCGCGCCGACGTGCAGCACCACGCGACGACCCTCCACCGGTGCCAGGTCGACGGTGCGCCGGTACACGCCGGTCGGGTTGCGCTCCGGGACCTGCGGGGGCACCTCGTCGAACGGCATGGGCACGTTCGTGTAGTGCGGCCGGTCGGCGTCCTGCGACATCGTCCAGAGGCTCGGGACCTGCACCGCCGTCCATCCCCCGCCGAGCGGGGCGGTCGGCGCGGGCAGCAGCTGGAACTCCCACACGCCGTCCAGCGGGGTCTCCGGCTCCCGCCGGAGCGCACGCATGGGCAGCCGGCCCGGCGTCGAGAAGCCCGTCGGGTCGTACGGCGCGGTGGTCCGGCCGGTCATGTCAGGCGCCGGGGAGCCCGCCGCGGCGGGCGACGTCGCCGAGCCAGCCCAGGCTCGGCTTGGGCTTCCGCTCGAAGGTCTCCCGGTCGACCGCGATGAGCCCGAAGGTCGGCTCCCAGTGGCCCCACTCGTAGTTGTCCAGCGCGGACCAGTGGAGGTAGCCGCGGACGTCGATCCCGTCGTCGATCGCCGTGAACAGACCGCGCAGCGCCTCGCCGGTGTAGGCGATGCGGCGCTCGTCGTCGGCGGTGGCGATGCCGTTCTCGGTGACGATGACCGGCACCCCGCCGGTCACCTCCCAGGTGTGCCGGACCGCCGTCTCGAGCGCGTCGGGCCGGTAGGCGGTGCCGACCAGCGTGTTGTCCGGGTGCGGCGGGTGCGGGACGAGGCCGTCCGCATCCACGCCCTGGCTGGAGTAGGACTGCACGCCGATGAAGTCGTCGCCCCGGGCGGCCTCCAGGTAGAGGTCCTCGCGGACGTACCGGAGCTCCTCGAGCTTCTGCTCGCCGCCCGGCAGGGCGTGGTAGGCGCCGTTGGCGACCGTCCAGCCCACCCCGGCATCGGTGTGCTGCCGGACGATCTCCCGGGCCACGGCGTGTGCCTCCGCCAGCCGCCGGCCGATCTCCGGGTCGGGCGGTGGCAGGACGGGCGGCCGGCGCGTCTCCTCCGCCGCGGCGTCCTCCCGCGGGGCGGCCTCCCCCTCCACGGTGGGGCTCTGCCAGCCGGCCATCTGCCCGGCCCGGAACGCCCGCATCGCCGTGATCATCATCGCCAGCATGTTGGGCTCGTTGAGCGTGGCGACCCAGGGGACGTCGCCGAGGATCGTCGCTGCTGCCTCGACGTAGGAGGCGAAGCGGTCGAGAGCCTGCTCCCCCAGCCAGCCGCCCTCCTCGGCGAACCAGCGGGGCAGGGTGAAGTGGTTGAGGGTGACCACCGGGGTGAGTCCCAGCTGCAGCGCCGTGTCGATCATCCGGCGGTAGTGCGCCAGCTCGGCGCGCGAGACGTGACCGGGGACCGGCTCGATCCGCGCCCACTCGATGCCGAACCGGTAGGAGTTCAGCCCGGCCTCGGCGAGCAGCCGCATGTCCTCGGGGTAGCGGTGGTAGCTGTCGACCGCGTCGCCGCTGCGCTCCATCCCCGGCATGAGCCCTTCACGGGCCCACCAGTCACTCGAGACGTTGTTGCCCTCGATCTGGTGCGGCGCCGTGGCCGCGCCCCAGAGGAAGCCGGGCCGGAGTCGGGTCATGGTCACGTCCTCGGTGCAGGCGGATGCAGGGGACCCGGGCGGCTCGCCTCCGTGGTCCCCGTCACGCTAACATGAATCCCGAAGTGCGTTGCTAATTTCGTCGAGAGCGAGTTCCATGACCGGCGTGACCACCCGCGGGCCGTACGCCAAGTCGGCCGACGTGCGCCGCCGGATCGTCGAGGCCTGCACCGAGGCCTTCGGCGAGACCGGTTTCCGCGGCGCGACGATGAAGGACATCGCCAAGCGCGCGGGCATCAGCCACACCGGGCTCCTGCACCACTACGCGAGCAAGGAGGACCTCCTCGGCGCGGTCCTCCAGCTGCGCGTCGACGAGAGCACGGAGTACCTGCGCTCGGCCCGGGCCCTCGACCCGGGCGACCACCCGCTCGAGGCCCTCCGGGGGATGCTCGCGGTGCTGGCCGACGACGAGCAGCGGCCCGGCCTGGTGGAGCTGCACTGCACGCTGTCGGCCGAGGCGAGCTCGCCCGACCACCCGGCACACCCCTACTACGCCGAGCGCTCGCGCCTCGCCCGGGACTACTACCGCCGGGCCTTCGCCGCGCTCGCCGAACGCGGGCAGCTGCGGTCCTCGACCGACCCGGAGACCCTCGCCACGATGACCGTGTCCCTCCACCACGGGCTCCAGGCCCAGTGGCTCCTCGACCGCGGGTCGGTCGACATCCCGGCCGCCATCCGTGCCTTCTTCGCCGCGGTCGTCCCCGAGCTGGCGCAGTGACCGTCTCGATCGGCGTCCTGGGCGCCGCGAAGATCGTCAAGGGCGGCCTGCTCGACCCCGCCGCCGGGCTGGACGGCGTGGAGGTCGTCGCCCTCGCCGCGCGCGACGCCCGCCGGGCCGCGGAGTACGCCGCCGAGCACGGCATCCCGCGGGTCCTCGACTCCTACGACGCCGTCGTCGAGGACCCGACCGTCGACGCCGTCTACGTGCCCACCCCGGCCGCCCTGCACGGGTACTGGACACGGCGGGCGATCGAGGCCGGCAAGCACGTGCTGTGCGAGAAGCCGTTCACCGCCAACGCCGACGAGGCAGCGGAGGTCGCCGCCCTGGCGGAGGGCAGCGGGCTCGTCGTCATGGAGGCGATGCACTCCCGCCACTCACCCCGGTGGGCGCGCATGTCGGGCATCGTGCGATCCGGCGTGCTCGGCGAGGTCCGGACGGCGGAGGCCCGGTTCATCACGCCGCATGCCGACCGCGCGGGCGACATCCGCTGGCAGCTGCCCCTCGGCGGCGGCGCACTGATGGACCTGGGCGTCTACCCCCTCACCCTGCTGCGCCACCTGTTCGGCGAGCCGGAGGTGCGCGCCGCACACGCGGTCGACGTCGAGGGCGTCGACGCCTCCATGACCGCCGACCTGGCGTTCGCCGGCGGGATCGAGGGGCGCGTCGTGGCGAGCATGTCGGAGGGCGCCGACTGGGGCGCCGACCTGCGCGTCACCGGGACGGCGGGCGCGCTCGCCGTGCGCATGCCCTACCACCCGTACCTGTACGGGGAGCTCGTCCTCACCACGGACGGCGGCACGGAGACCGAGGGGCCCGAGGAGCGCACCACCTACTCCCACATGCTCGAGGCCTTCCGCGACGCGGTCGCCTCGGGTGGGCCGGTCCTGACCGACGCGCGCGAGGCCACGGCGACCATGCGCGCCGTCGACGCGATCTACCGGGCCGCCGGCATGTCCCCGCGGCAACCCCTCCTCCAGCACTGATCACCCACCTCGACGACAAGGGCTCCCGTGACCTCGCCATCCGGCTACCGCAACCCCGTCCTGCCCGGCTTCTACCCCGACCCCAGCGTGTGCCGGGTGGGCGACGAGTACTTCCTGGCCACCTCGACGTTCACCTGGTTCCCCGGCATCCCGGTCTTCCGCTCGACGAACCTCGTCGACTGGCACCAGATCGGCCACGTCCTCGACCGGCCGTCGCAGCTCGACATGAGCGCCACGCAGGGATGGGCGTCGATGGGCGTCTACGCCCCGACCATCCGCCACCACGACGGGCGCTTCTTCGTCATCGTGCAGAACGTGCTCACCACCGGCGGGGAGACGTTCTTCGTGACCGCCGAGGACCCGGCCGGGCCGTGGAGCGACCCGGTGCGGATCCACCACGACGGCGGCGACCCCGACCTCGCCTGGGACGCCGACGGCGCCTGCTGGGTCCACGTCGCCGTCTTCGACCACGTCGAGCGGTTCCGGATCGACGACACCACCGGCGAGATCCTGTCCGAGCCCGAGCACACGTGGTCGGGGACCGGGGGCCAGTACCCCGAGGCGCCGCACGTCTTCGAGAAGGACGGCACCTGGTACCTGCTGCTGGCCGAGGGCGGCACCCGGCACGGCCACGCCGTGTCCGTCGCCCGCGGCCCCTCCCCCGCCGGGCCGTGGGAGGGCTGCCCGGACAACCCGGTGCTCACGCACCGTGGCACCGGCCGCCCGATCCAGAACGTCGGCCACGGCGACCTGGTCGAGGCTGCCGACGGGTCCTGGTGGCTGGTCGTCCTCGGCGTGCGCCCGCGCGGGATCTCGCCCGCCTTCCACGTGCTGGGCCGGGAGACGTTCCTGGCGCCGGTCGACTGGGTCGACGGCTGGCCGGTCATCGCGCCGCTGGAGCTGGAGGTCCCCACGCGCCCGCCGGGCGACCCGGACCCGGTGGAGTGGACCGGGCGGGACGACTTCGACGACCCGGAGCCCGGCCCCCGGTGGATCGCGGTGCGCCGCTCCCCTGCCGAGTTCGCCTCGACGACCGACCGGCCCGGATGGCTGACGCTGCACGGCACGGAGGCCACCCTCGACTCCGAGTACCCGGTGCTGCTCGGCCGCCGCCAGCAGCACCACCTGTGCCGCGCCCGGACCCTGGTCGACCGCGGCAGCGCCGGCGAGGCCGGCCTGACCGTCTACCACGACGAGCTGTCGCACCACCGCGTCGCGGTCGTGGGCGACCGGGTCGTCGCGAGTGGCCGCAGCGGCCCGTTTCGCACCGAGTTCGGCTCCGCACCCCTCCCTGACGGGCCGGTGGTCCTGCGGGTGGAGACGACGAAGGGCTTCCACGGCCCCGACACCGTCCACCTCGGCTTCGAGGACGACGCCGGCGGGTTCCAGGTGCTCGCCGAGCTGGACGGCCGCCACCTCTCCACGGAGGTCACGGGCGGGTTCGTCGGCCGTGTCCTCGGCCTGTACGCCGTCGGGGGCGACGCCGCCTTCGACTGGTTCGACTACCAGGAGACCGACGGACGCTGACGGGCCGCCCGCCTACACCGGGTCGGCGACCGACCCGGTGTAGGCGAAGCGGCTGAGGAGCGCCTCCCCGCCGAGCGCCTCCACGCCGACCACCCGGCCGGTGAAGCCCCCGGCCACCTCGGTGGAGAGGTACCGCCCGTCCACCGAGGCGAGGACCCGCAGCCCGTCGTCCTCGAGGACGCCCAGCTCGATCCGGTCGGGGCCCTTGCGGAAACCGGGCAGCCCGTCGGTGCCCACCGCGCGCATGGCGAGGGCGGCGGCGGTCCCTGGACCTGTGTGCCGGGCGAGGACCTGGTCCAGGGGTCCGACCACCATGCGGACCGACACGTCGTCGCCGATCCGCTCGAGCGCGACCCAGTGGGCGTCGTCGGCACGGAGCACCAGAGCCATGTCTCCCGCGGGCACGGTGGCGGCGACCGTCCACTCCGCGTCGCGGGTCCGGACGGCGAGCAGCCGTTCGGCCTCCCGGGCCTCGGGCGCCCGGCCGGGCAGCAGCCGGATCCCACCCCCCTCGGCCGGCTGCGCGAAGCTGCGGGGGTCGACCCCCGGGGCGATCCACCGGGGATGCAGGTCCGGGCCGGGGAACCCGTCGTCGAAGGCGGTGTCCACCAGCGGAACCGCGAAGCGGTCCTCGACGACCACGGGCCAGTCGTCGACCCAGTCGACCCCGGCGAGGAACGTCTCCCGGCCGTTGACGTGGTACTTCGGGAAGCTGCCGCGCGGCCGCACCCCGAGGTGCACCATGGCCCAGCTCCCGTCCGCCAGCTCCACCAGGTCGGCGTGGCCGGTGCTCTGCACGGGGTGCCCGGTGCTGCGGTGGGTGAGGACCGGGTTGGCCGGGCAGGTCTCGAACGGCCCGGTGGGGCCGGGCGCCCTGGCCACCGAGACCGCGTGCCCCGGGCCGGTGCCGCCCTCGGCGACGAGGAGGTACCACCAGGAGCCACGCCGGTACAGGTGCGGGCCCTCCGGGTGGGCGAGGCCGGTGCCCTCCCAGAGCGGGCGCGGCTCGGAGAGCAGCCGGCCGGTCAGCGGATCGACCGTCGCCTGGGCGATCCCACCGAAGGGGTCCGACCAGGTGAGGTAGCAGGTCCCGTCGTCGTCCCAGGCCAGGTCGGGGTCCACCCCGAGCGTGCCCGCGGTGGACACCGGGGTGCTCCACGGCCCCGCCGGGTCGTCGGCGTGCACGATCAGGTGCCCCTCGGCGATCCGGCCGATGTTCGTCGTCGTCATCCAGAAGCGGCCGTCGCGGAAGCGGATCGTCGGCGCGTAGATGCCCCCGTCGGCGCCGGCCTGGCCCGGCCTGACCTGCAGCTGGTCGGCCCGGTCGAGCACGTTCCCGACCTGCTCCCAGGCGACCAGGTCGCGACTGGCGAACAGCGGCACCCCGGGGAAGAACTCGAAGCTGGAGGTGACCAGGTAGAAGTCCTCCCCAACCCGGCAGATCGACGGATCGGGGTGGAAGCCGGGCAGGATCGGCTGGTCGGCCACGGTCAGACCACGCCCGCCGGCTGCACCTGCTCCCGTGCCTCCTGGGCCCGGCGCTGCCTCTCCTCGCGACGCTGCCGCTGCGCCACCGGGTCCGAGACCGGGGCCGCCAGCAGCAGCTTCTGCGTGTACGGGTGGTCCGGGGCGGACGTCACCTTGTCGCCTGGTCCGGTCTCCACCATGTCCCCGCGGTACAGCACGCCCACCCGGTGGCTGACGTGCCGGACGACGGCGAGGTCGTGCGAGATGAACATGTACGCGACGCCGGTCCGACGCTGGATGTCGATGAACAGGTCGAGCACCCGGGCCTGCGTGGACAGGTCCAGGGCGGAGACCGGCTCGTCACAGACGATCAGCTTGGGTTCCGGCGCCAGCGCCCGGGCGATCGCGACGCGCTGGCGCTGACCGCCGCTGAACTCCCGCGGCAGCCGGTGCACCGCGTCCGACGGCAGACCGACCTGGTCCAGCAGGGTGCGCACCCGGGCGCGGGCGTCCTTCGGCGTGGCGCCCTGCACGACGAGCGGCTCGCTGAGGATGTCGCCGATCTCCATCGCCGGGTTCAGCGACGTGTACGGGTCCTGGAACACGACCTGGATGTCGCGGGCCAGCGCCCGGCGCTCCTTGGCGGTCGCCGCGGTGATGTCGCGCCCGGCGAAGGTCATCGACCCGCCGCTGGGCTTCACCAGCCCGAGCACGGCCCGGCCGATCGTCGTCTTGCCCGAGCCCGACTCCCCCACCACGCCCAGGGCCTCGCCCGGGGCGATCGAGAGGTCGACGCCGTGGAGCACCTCGACCGGCTTGGCGCGGAAGCCCCGGCCGGGGAAGGAGACCCGCAGGTCCTTGACGTCGAGCAGAGGTGCGGTCGGTGCCGTGGTGGTCATCGCGCGTCCGTCCCGAGCGGCACCGGCGCGGCCACGGGGCCGTCGGTCCGGACCGTCTCCTCGTCGAGGATGGCACCCAGCAGCATCCGGGTGTAGGCGTGCTGCGGGGCGGAGAAGATCTGGGTCGTGAGGCCGGTCTCCACGACCTGCCCCTTCTGCATGACCGCGATGCGGTCGCAGATGTCGGCCACCACCCCGAAGTTGTGGGTGACCAGCAGCACGGCCATGCCGAGCTCGGCCTGCAGGTCCCGGAGCAGGTCCAGGATCTCGGCCTGCACCGTCACGTCGAGCGCGGTGGTCGGCTCGTCGGCGATGAGGACCATCGGCCGGCTGGCGACCGCACCGGCGATCAGCACGCGCTGGGCCATCCCGCCGGAGATCTGGTGCGGGTAGGAGCGGAACGTCCGCTCGGGGTCGGGGATGCCGACGCGGCCCAGCAGCGCCAGCACCCGTTCCCGAGCCTCCTGCTTGGACATCGACCCCGAGGACCGCAGGCCCTCGACCAGCTGGGCCCCGATGGTGAACGACGGGTTCAGGTTCGACATCGGCTCCTGCGGCACGTAGGCGATCGACCGGCCGCGCAGCGGGCGCAGTTCCGCCTCGCTGAGCCCCAGGAGCTCCCGGCCGTCGAGCCGGATCGACCCGCGCGTGATCACGGCCTCCGGCGGCAGGACACCCAGCACCGCGAACGCGGTCTGGGTCTTGCCGGAGCCGGACTCGCCCACCACACCGAGCGTCTCCCCCGCGTTGAGGCGCAGCGAGACCCCGTCGACGACCGTGCGGAGCTCTCCCGACGGGGTCGGGTAGGCGATCGCCAGGTCCTCGACGACGAGCAGTGACGTCGCCTCCGCCTCGGCCGCCGTCGCGGAGGTGGCTGCGGCGGCCTCCCCGGCGAGCTTCGGCGCGGTGATCTTGGCCGCTTTCGGGCGGGCGCCCTGGAAGGCGTCGCGCATGGCGTTGCCCAGCAGGACCAACGAGGCGGTCAGGATGCCCAGCGCGAGACTCGGCCACAGGAACTGCGTGGGCTCCGAGTAGAGGTTCGTGAAGCCCTCGGAGATCATCGCGCCGAAGCTCGGCACGCCGGAGGACCCGACGCCGAGGAACGCCAGGCCGGACTGGAGGGCGATCGCCGTCCCGAACATGAAGGCGGCGGCGATGATCACGGGGCCACGCACGGACAGCAGGATGTGCCGGCTCATGATGCGCCGGTTCGTCAGCCCCGAGACGCGGGCGGCGTCGACGTAGAGCTCGTTCTTCACCCCGAGCACCTGGTTCCGGACGATCCGGTAGATGCCCGGCGCCAGCAGGACCCCGAAGATCAGCATCGTCGCCCGGTAGTCGCCCTTGGTGATCGGCGTGAGGACGATCAGCAGGAGCAGGCCGGGGAAGGTCTGGACCAGGGCGAAGATCCACTCGGTCGTGCCCCGCACCCGGGGCCCGAGGTACCCGCCGATCAGGCCGAAGGTGACGCCGATGACCAGCGCCACGCCCGCGCCGATCACGCCGGAGATCATGCTCGTGTTGATCGAGTGCAGCAGTCGCGACAGGATGTCGCGCCCGCTGGCGTCGGCACCCAGGGGGTAACCCTCGGTCCCGACGTCGGCGTTGAAGGCCTGGAGGGAGGCCTCGTTGGGCCCGTGCGACGGGATGACGTCGGCCAGCAGCCCGAGGACGACGAAGGCGAGGATCACCGCCCCGGTGATGACCGCCTGAGGGTCGCGCAGCATCCTGCGCCAGGGTGACCGGCGTCCGACCCGCGGCGTCTTCTCGTCCTTCGACGCGACCTCCGCGTCGACGACCTCCAGTTCGGTCACAGGACCCTCGCCTTCGGGTTGAGCCAGCCGTTGATCAGATCGGTGATCAGGTTGACGACCACCACCAGCATGACGGCGAACGCCGTGATGCCCATGATCACGGGGATGTCGGCCTGCAGGGACGCAGCGAAGGCGTAGGCCCCGAAGCCCGGCAGTGCGAACACGTTCTCGATGATCAGCGCGCCGCCCAGCATCGTGAGGAACTCCAGGGACAGCACCGTCAGTGCCGGACCGGCGGCGTTGCGCAGCACGTGCTTGAGGACGATCGACCGGGTGCTGATGCCGCGGGTGCGCAGCGTCCGGACGTAGTCCTTGTTGAGTTCGTCGATCATCGCTCCGCGGACCTGCGCCATCAGGTTGGCGGCTCCACCGATGGTCAGCGCGATCACCGGGATGGTGATGCTCTTCAGCCACCCGAGCGGGTCCTCCGACAGCGGCGTGTACCCCGTCGCCGGGAGCCACTGCAGCTTCACCGCGAACAGGTAGACGAACACGATCGCGACCAGGAGGGAGGGGATCAGGTGACCGGCCAGCGACACCGACTGGGCGATGCGGTCGATCACTCCGCCCCGGTAGGCCGCGACGACTCCGAGGACGATGCTGATGACCGCCGACAGGAAGAGGGAGACCAGGACGAGGGAGAGCGTGACCGCCAGCCGGTCCACGACCGCGACATCGACCTGCTGGCTCGTGAAGTACGACGTCCCGAAGTCACCCCGGAAGACGCCGCCGAGCCAGTCCAGGTACTGGACGAGGAGCGGCCGGTCCAGCCCCAGGTCCGCCTTGAGCGCGGCCGCCGCATCCGGGTTGGCGATCTGGCCGAGCCGGTTCTGCACCACGGAGTCGAAGGAGGGACTGAGCAGCAGGAAGGTGATGAAGGTGACCAGCACGGCCAACACCACGCCGGTCAGCAACCGGCGCAGTACGTAAGCGATCATCGGACGTCTCTCGAGCGACGGGACAGGTGGACGACGGGCGGATGGGTCGTGCGGCGGTGGCCCTCGAAGTCGGCGAGGTCACCAGGAGCGGACCCGCTGCCTCTCGACCCGGCCCGACCCTCGCGCGGGCGCCTGAGCGGCTCCCCGACGAGTCCAGCCTCCATGAACACTCCCTCGAGCTCCTGAGGCCGGAGCGTCCCGCCCGGACCGCTCCCTGCCCACCCGCCGCCGCGGTTCCGCGGGGTCGCGATGAGGTAAGCAGCCCGTGGACAGCTCACCGATCTGTTGCCACGAGTTGTCACCGGCGAGTGGCACCGGTCACGTCGACGTGGTCGTCGACCTCGGGCGCGCCGGCGGGCACCGAGGCGTGGTCGGAGGCGGTGCAGCCCGGCCCCCGGCCGACGCCCCGGACCGGTCGCCCGGCGCGCGGACCACGACTCGCCTCCACCCGTGCGACGGCGGCCGTCCGCACCTCCTCGGGCATCGGCACGAGGAGGCCCCTGCCCACCACGGGCGCCTGCCCCGTCCCGGCGTGCGCACCGTCTCCAGGGTCGCCGGCTGCGGGTTGCCGGTCAGCTGACCGGCGTCCCGCGGCCAGCGGTCGCACACCGCGGCGCCCGGCGAACGAGAGCGAGGTCCCGGCCGGCGTCGGGCAGCCGGCCGGGACCTCGCGGTCTCCTGGTCCCACCGGGGCAGGTCCCCGGTGGTCATCTCATCCCGTGAAGCCGAACCTGCGGACGCTCGGGAAGGGGGCGCCCTCGCTCAGGTACTGGATGCCGTCGTTGGTGGCGTAGTACACCGACGTGTACATGATCGGCGCGAACCAGGCCTCCTCGACGGTGATGGCAGCCGCCTGCTGGTAGAGGTCGCGCCGCTCGTCGGGGTCCGTCTCGACCGCCGCCTGCGAGATCAGGTCGTCGGTCTCCGGCGACGGGACCTCGAAGGGGTTGAAGAAGGAGACGGTGCCGAACCGGTCTCCGGCCTCCAGCTCGGTCACGTTCAGGCCGGCGAACCAGAAGGCCACCGGATACTGCCGCGACCGCATCGACGACGCGCTGTTCGACGGCGGCTGCGGCTCCCAGGTCACGTCGATCCCGATGTCGCCGAGGGCCTGCGTCACGAGCGGCTCGACGCGCTGGGTGATGGGGGTGCTGGGCATGCTGATCGAGAAGCCGTCGGCGTAACCGGCCTCCTCCATCAGCTCACGGGCGGCTTCGGGGTCGAAGGGGTACTCGTCCGCGAGGTCATCGACGTAGAGGTCGCTGGCCGGGTTGGCGAACTGGTTGGTCGCCTCACCGGCACCCTGCAGCAGGGCCTGGACGAAGCCCTCGCGGTCGAACGCCATGTTCATCGCCTGACGCACCCGGACATCGGCCAGGGCCGGCTGGATGGTGCCCTCGCGGTCGAGGATCAGGAGGGTGCCGACGGCCGTGGGGATGGGATCGGAGACGTCGAAACCCGCCGCCTCCACCTGCTGGACCTGGTTGGCCTGGATCGTGGCCGCGTTGAGCTCACCGGCCTGCACGGCGTTGAGGGTGGCGGTCGGGTCCTGGATGACCCGCACGGTGACCTGCTGGAACGGGTACTCCTCGACGTTCCAGTAGTCCTCGCGCCGCTCGAGCACGTAGGTCGAGCCCGGCGCCGTCTCGTCGCTCAGCGTGTAGGGCCCCGAGCCGACCGGGTCGAGGGCGATGTCGGCGCTGCCGAACGTGCTGGGCGCAGCGATCACTCCGGCCGAGCCGGCCAGGTTGTACAGCAACGTCGAGTCGGGTTCGCTGAGGGTGAGCACCACGGTGCTCTCGTCCGGCGCCTCGATCGAGGCGACGAGATCGAACTTGGGCTGCACGGAGCCCGCCGTCGTGCGGGTGCGCTCCAGCGTCGCCCGCACCGCCTCGGCGTCCACCGGGTCGCCGTTGCTGAAGGTCATCCCGGCGCGGATCTTCAGGGTCAGCGTCTTCAGGTCCTCGGAGTACTCGTAGCTCTCCGCGGCATTCGGCTGCAGCTGGAGGTCGTTGTCCAGGAACAGCAGGGTGTCGAAGACCCCCTGGTTCCAGACGTAACCCTGCTGCCCCTCGTTGAGCTGCGCGGGATCGAGCGATGCGGGTGCGCTCTGCACGCCCACGGTGAGGGTCGCGTCACGCGCGCCCGTCTCCCCGCCACCGCCGGAGCCCGAGTCGGAGTCCGATCCGCCGGAGCAGGCCGCGGTCGAGAGGACCGCCGCGACCCCCAGGGCGCCGACGAGGCGCCGCGACGCCCGCCGTGGACGCGTGGATCGAGTGCGCATGGACCACTCCTTCGTGATGCCGGACGTGAGATGCCGGGCCGTGAGATGCCTGGCCGTGAGGTGCCTGGACGACGTGGCGGTGGGCGGGGTCTGCGTTCCGT
Organism: Blastococcus sp. CPCC 205250; assembly: GCF_019799925.1. Classification (GTDB taxonomy): domain Bacteria; phylum Actinomycetota; class Actinomycetes; order Mycobacteriales; family Geodermatophilaceae; genus Trujillonella. Next base: position 365,751 of record NZ_JABGCG010000004.1, read on the forward strand.
GGTCGCCCACCGAGTCGCCCCAGGGAAGCAGGGGCGGCCTGTGGGACCCATCGGTTGCCACCAGTTGCCGCCATCGAGTGGCGCCGGTCACTGCGGGGCCGGAGACGATCCACCGCCCGAGCGCATCCGGACGCCCGCCGGGTCGCGGCCCCGGCCAGAGGAGGCCGCCGTACCGCTGTGTTGGCAACCGGTTGCTGTCCCGCTCTTGACCGCTTCTCCGCCGCCTACGTACGTTCCCTCGGAGTTCCCGCGAGACCGCCGCGGACCAGGACCGGGTCAGGCGCGGCGCAGCTGCTCGCGACGTGCGCTCGACGCGTGTCCTCCAACGTTCGATCGAAGGCGAGCCGCCATGCCTCACGTCCCCACGTCCGTCCGGCTGTCCGCGTCCCCGGCGGTCGCAGCCCTCCCGGCCGTCGACTGGGCGCTGGGGGTGCTGCGCGAGGCCGCTGCGTCCCGGGCGATGGACCTCCGGGTCGAGGCGGCGGCCGACGCGGGCACCGATCCCGCGGACGGCCCGTCGCTGGTCCTCGCGAGCGCGCAGGACGTCCAGCACTCCGGAGACGGTCCGCATGTCCCCCAGCAGGCGGAGTCCTACGCGTTGCGGGTCGACGCGGGACCGGGGGACCACCCGAGGATCACCATCGCGGCGACCGACGACCGCGGCTTCGCCTATGCGCTCACCGAGGTGGCCGAGCGACTCGCCGCCGGCGGGCCGTCCGCGTTCCGGATCGGCGACTCCGAGGTCCAGCGCCCGCACGTCCCCGTCCGCGGCATCCTCCGGGCCTTCTCCAGCGTCCACGAGGACTCCCCCTGGTTCCACGACCGGGCCTTCTGGACCGAGTACCTCGACCACCTCGCCGGGCAGCGGTTCAACCGGTTCCACCTGGCCCTCGGGATGGGCTACAACTACGGCACCGGGTTCGAGAGCCGCACGGCTTCCGACAACTACCTCTGCTTCCCCTACCCGTTCCTGCTCGACGTGCCCGGCTGGTCCGTGCGCGCCCAGGGCGTGCCCGACTCCGAGCGGGACCGGAATCTCGAGGCCCTGGCGTACGTCGCCCGGGAGACGAAGCGCCGCGGCATGAGCTTCCAGCTCGGCCTGTGGAACCACGCCTACGACTACGGCTACGACTCCCAGCACTGGTACCCGATCCTCGGCATCGGCCCGGAGTCGCACGCCGAGTACTCCGCCGCCGCGCTGCGCCTGCTGCTCGAGCGCATCCCCGAGATCGACGGCCTGACGTTCCGGGTGCACCACGAGGGCGGCATCCACGAGGAGGGCCACGAGCACTTCTGGGACACGGTCTTCGAGGCGGTGTCCCAGGTGGGCCGGCCGATCCAGATCGACATGCACTCCAAGGGTGTCGACCAGGCGCTCCGGGACGCCGTCGTGAAGCCGAACCTCCACCCGGTCATCTCGGCGAAGTACTGGGCGGAGCACACCGGCCTCCCCTACCACCAGACCTCCATCCGGCAGCAGGAGCTCACCCCGTTCACCTGGCCGGGGATGAACCGGGAGATGACCGGCGTCACCGACGGCGAGCGGCGGTTCACCCGCTACGGCTACGCCGACTTCCTCGCCGAGGACCGCTCCATCGACCTGATGTTCCGGGTGTGGCCGGGCACCCAGAAGCTCCTCCTGTGGGGGGACCCCGCCGTAGCCGCCGGGTACGGCCGGCTCGCGACGCTCAGCGGCTCGCTGGGCGTCGACTACTGCGAGCCCCTCACCTTCAAGGGCCGGCGGGGCACCGGCGAGCCGGGCCGGCGCGACCCCTACGTCCGCGACGACCTCCGCCTGGGCACCGCCGACTGGCGCAAGTACCGCTACACGTACGTCCTCTGGGGGCGGCTGCTGTACGACCCGGAGACCGACCCGGAGGTCTGGCGCCGGCTGCTCCGCGAGGACTACGGCCCGGCTGCGGGCGAGTTCGAGGCGGCGCTCGCCGTCCTGAGCCGGGCCCTGCCTCTGGTGACCGTCGTCCACGGTGTCAGCGGCGCCAACAACCACTACTCGCCCGAGATGTACACCGACCTGGCGGTGTCGTTCTGGCGGCAGATGACGCACTACCTGTACGACACGCCGGAGCCACGGACGTGGGAGGGCGTCAGCCCGTTCGACCCCACGCTCTTCTACTCCGTCGGCCGCTACTGCGACGACGCGGTGGCCGGCACCCTCGACGCCCGGTACACGCCGCTGGAGGTCGCGGCCTGGCTGGAGACGATGGCGACGGACGGGGATGCGGCCACCGAACGCGCGGCCGGGCTGGCCGACCCCGACGACCCGCAGACCGCACGGACGCTGATCGACCTGCGGGTCCTCGTCCGGCTCGCGCGCTTCTTCGCCGGCAAGTTCCGCGCCGCCGTCGCCTACGCCTTGTTCGCGCGGACCCGGGACGTGGCCCACCTCGAGGAGGCCGCCCACCTGCTCGGGCAGGCCCACCAGGCCTACGGCGAGATCCCCGGCCTCGTCGCAGGCGTCTACCAGGACGACCTCGCGTTCGGGTCCGGAGCGATGGAGCGCGGCACCTGGAAGGACCGGCTCATGGCGATGCGGGAGGACTCCTACCTGCTGCGCCTCGAGCTGCAGCGGGCCCGGGCGGTCGAGCCCGCGGCTCCTCCCCGGGTCGTCCAGGAACGCGACAGCCGCACGGTGGTCGCCTGCCGGTTCGAGGCTGCCGACCGGTTCGTCCGCGGGGAGCCGTATGCGGTCCGCCTGCACCCGGAGACGCCGGTGTCCCGTGCCGTCCTGCGCTACCGGCACCTCAACCAGGCCGAGGACGTGCGGAGCGTCGAGATGACCCGCGTGGGGAACTCCTTCGAGGCCGTCGTCCCCGGCGACTACACCGCGACGTCGTTCCCGCTCCTCTACTTCGCCGAGGTGCAGGCCGACGGCGAGCACCCCGTGCTCGTGCCGGGGCTCGGCGACACGCTGTCGGACCAGCCGTACGTCGTGGTGCACAGCACCGGACCCTGAGCTCCGGGTCCCGTCCGGCCAGCGGGCCGGACGGGGCGACCTCAGCCCCGGGGAACGAGGTCGCCGGCCAGCCGGCGCGCCGCGGCGCGCACGTGGTCGGCCGGCCGGCGCATGGCCTCCTCCGCCGAGCCGGCGATCGCGGCGAGCGCGACGGCCGGGACGCCGGGATCGGCGTCCACGCGCCCGGCGATCACCCGTGCCGGCACGCCGGCTCCGGCCGCCGCCGCCAGGACCGCGGGAACCAGCTTGCCCAGACTCGACTGGGAGTCGAAGCGCCCCTCCCCCGTGATGACCAGGTCGGCGCCCGCGAGTGCGGTCTCCAGCCCCGCCAGGCGCAGGATCGACGCGGCCCCCGGCTCCAGGGTCGCGCCGAACCCCCGCACCAGGCCGTAGCCGGTGCCGCCGGCGGCGCCACACCCGGGCTCCGTCGGATCCCCGCCGAGGAGCCCGGCGAGGTGCTGCAGACCCTCGTCGAGGAGCGCGCACTGCTCCGGGGTCGCGCCCTTCTGCGGGCCGAAGGTCCAGGCGGCGCCGGTCGGGCCGCTGAGCGGACTCTGCACGTCGACGAGCACGCGGACCGGCGGGAACGCGCGCAGCGGCCCCGTGTCGATGGCGCGGATCGAGTGGAGCGCTCCCCCTCCCTCGCCGTCCGGCGCACCGCTGTCGCGGTGGACGACCGCCCCGGCACCGGCGAGTGCGCCGACGCCGCCGTCGGTCGACGCCGATCCACCGAGGCCGACGACGATCTCCCGGGCTCCCGCCCGCGCCGCCTCCCGCATCACCTGACCGAGCCCCCGGGTCGTCGCCCCGAGCGGATCCGGCCGGTCGAGCAGCGGCAGGCCGCTGGTGGCGGCCAGCTCGACGACCGCGGCGCCGTCGGGCAGCCGCAGCCACCGCCCCTCGACGGGACGACCGTCCGGTCCTGCCACCGGCCCGACCTCGCGCAGCACCGACCCGGGCGTGGCCGCGTGAACGGCGTCCAGCGTGCCCTCGCCGCCGTCGGCGAGCGGGATCAGGACGAGATCGTCCCCGGGACGGACGTCGGTCCAGCCCTCGGCGACGGCCGCGCAGACCTCCGTGCTGGTGAGGGTGCCCTTGAAGGCGTCGGGACAGATGACCATCCGCATGGTGTGGCGCCCGGTCAGCCGGCCGTCGCGACCACGACGACCTCGAACAGGCCGAGCACCGGGAGCTCGACGACCAGGTCGTCGCCGTCGACGCGGGTCGCGAGGGGCACCGCGGCCACGAGGGCCTCGGCGCGGACGTCGTCCGCCCCCCGGCCCCGGAGCCGCAGCGAGCCGCCACCGACGGGGACGTGCGCCCCGTAGGACCGGCGGCGCACCCCGGAGTGGTTCAGCAGGTGCACCACCGTGCCGGCGCCGCTCTCCCCCGCGATGATCTCGACCCGGTCGTGCAGGTCCGCGGTCACCGCCGGGTCGACCAGGGAGCGCACCACGCCGCCGAGGTGGTCCCGGGCGTCGGTCTTGCCGTACTCCCGGTAGCTGCGACCCACCGTCCAGGGCACCAGCACGACCTCGCCGTCGCCGTACCGTCCCCGCGCGTGCTCGGGGTCGTCACTGGCGGTGTGGCCGTAGGCGAGCTCCGGGGGGGCGTGCGGCGCCCGCGGCAGCACGCACCCGACCCGGGCGGCGTCCGGCCGCCACACGAACCGCTGGTAGCGCCCCATGACCGGCAGGATCGGGCCCTCGTAGTGGTACTCGCCGATCCGTGGCTGGTCGGCGTCGGTGGCGTAGGTCGACCAGAGGTCGTTGCCGGCCAGCGCGGCTCCCAGCGGGCGGATCGCCGGACTGCACGCGAGCTCCACCTCGCCGTCCCGGCTCACCCCCGAGGTACCGGTGATCAGCAGCTTCCCCCCGCGGGAGACGTAGGCGTCCACCGCCGGGGCGCCCCGGCCGAGCACCCCGACGTCGGGCAGCACGACGAGCCGGTACCGGTCGAGCGCGCCGCGCGCCTCGACCGCGGCGAGGTCGGCGACGGGGACGACGTCGAAGGGCACGTGCTGCTCGAGCAGCGCCTCGTAGACGCCGCGGAACTCGTCCTGGACCTCCCAGAAGGTGCCGCCGGTGACCGAGCCGAAGTCCGGCCGCACCACGGCGACCTCGGCGGCGGGGCGCAGGTCCCGGTACAGGTCCGCGTGGTCGCGCCGGAACCGCATCACGTCCCGGCCCCGGGACAGCGCCCGCTCCATCGGCAGCCGCCCGGGCGCGCCGAAGAAGAACGCCGACGGGTTGCCGCCGCGCGCAGTGGTCTGCAGCAGGTACTGCGCGAAGTGCTCGGGCTCCTCGTTCCCCATCCGGTACGTCGCGTCGATGAACGCGACGCAGTTGACCAGGATGGACGAGTCGGGCTGGGTGGCCACGTGTGCGCTCACCGCCTCGGCGGGAGCGTGCGGCCAGAAGTCCTTGCCGGGCATGGCGCGGTAGGCGTTGTTGCCCTCGGCGTACACGATCGGGGCCCCACGCCGGAGCAGGACGCCGATGTCACGCCCGCGGGCCGCGACGTGGTCGACGATCCTGGCGGTCAGCCGGGCGAGCGTGCGGGCGGTGTACTGCCGCCAGAGCCCGAAGTTCTCACCGAGCATCACGGCCGGCAGCTGCTTGCCGCCGCTGAACTCGGCAAAGCCGGCCTGGCAGGAGGCGCAGTGACACGGCGGCTGGTTGACCTCGTCGTAGTCGCGCTCGTTGAAGTTGAACCAGTTGAAGAACAGCCCGTCGACGTCGTACCGGTCCAGCACCTCGTCGAGCACGTCGAGCGTGCGCTCCTGGTAGTACTCCGCCGACGGGCAGGTGCTGAAGAGCGTGTTGTAGACCTGCGGCTCACCCTCGGGGGTGCGGTAGAGCCACTCCGGGTGCTCCCGGGCGATCCGCGCCGACACCTTCGACATGTCGAAGCGGGCGATCAGCTTGAAGCCCTTCCCCTTGGCGGCGGCCACCGCGTCGCCGAACAGGTCGCCGGAGGACCGGGTCCCCAGCAGGGGGTTGCGCGTCTGGAACGGCAGGTCGGTCGGGTAGAACGACGAGATCCCGCCGGCGTTCAGCATCCAGGTGTCCGCGCCGTGGTCCTCGACCACGGCGACCGCCGCGTCGACGTCGAAGTCCGCGTCGACCTCCTGCAGGTTCGTCTGGAGGACGGAGAACGGCTCGCGCCACCGACTCCCCGCCGGGAGATCGCGCTGGGTCGGGCCGGCCTGGTCGGGCATGTGTGCCTCTCTGTGTCGTTCGTGCGATCAGCCGGGTCGCGGACCGTGCGGGATGCACGCTCCGCGACCCGGCAGGAGGACGGTCGATGGTGTCGCGTCCTACGCGACCGTGAAGTCCCGGAGGTCGAAGGGCGTGACCGCCGTACCGCGGTAGGCGAACCCCGAACCGGTGGCGAACGACCCGGTCAGCGTGAAGAGCGGCGCGAACAGCGCATCCTCCACGGCGATCGTGTTGATCTCCCGGTAGAGCTCCGCGGCGCGCTCGGGATCACTCTCGATGGCCGCCTCGGCGATCAGGGCGTCGATCTCGGGATCCTGGTACCCGAACGGGTTGTGGGACCCGCCGGGGAGGAAGTACAGCGCCACGGTGCGCGCCGGCGGGGCGGCCCCACCGAGGTTGAAGTACATCGGCCACTCTGTCGTCTGCACGTTCTGCTGCGGGGTCACGGGCTCCCACTCGACGGTGATGCCGACGTCGCCGAGCAGCTGGGCGATGGTGGGCTGGAACTGCTGCACCGTCAGGTTGGACGGCACCGAGAGGGTGAACCCGTCGGGGTATCCCGCGTCCGCGAGCAGGTCGCGTGCTCCCTCGGGGTCGTACTCGTACTCGTCCGCCAGGTCCTCGACGAAGGCAGCCGACGCCGGGCTGAAGATCTGGTTGCTCGGCGTGCCGAGCCCGTTGAGCAGCGCGTCCACCATCCCCTGACGGTCGAGGGCCATGTTGATCGCCTGCCGGACCCGGACGTCCTCCAGCGGCTCCGCCACCTCGCCGCCGCGGTCGGTGAGGATCAGCGCGCCGACGGTCTGCCCCTCGACGCGGGTGACGTCCAGCCCGGCGCCCTCCGCCTGCTCGGCCTGCGCCGCGTCCACGGTGCCGGCGTCGACCTCGCCGGCGGCCAGGGCGTTGTACGCCGCCGTCCGGTCGGCGATGACCCGGACGGTCACCGTCTGGAACGGGTACGCGTCCGCGTTCCAGTGGTCGTCCCGTCGCTGCAGCACGTACGTCGTGCCGTCGATCGTGGCGTCGCGATCGAGGGTGTAGGCGCCGGACCCCACCGGGTCGAGCGCCGTGCTCGGCTCGTCGAGGGTGTCGGGATCCCCGATCACCCCCGATCCGTAGGACAGCGCCACGAGCAGGTTCGGATCCGGCCGGCTCAACCGCAGCACGACCGTTTCCTCGTCCGGCGCCTCGATGGACTCGACCGCGCCGAGGTTGCCCTGCTGCGGCCCCGCGGTGGTCCGGGTGCGTTCGAGCGTGGCCCGGACGGCCTCGGCGTCCACCGGGTCGCCGTCACTGAACGTCATGCCGTCGCGCAGGTCCAGCGTGAGGACGCGGGCGTCCTCGGAGTACTCGTACGCCTCGGCCGCGTTGGGCTGCGGCACGCCGTCCGCGCTCAGGTACATCAGGGTGTCGAAGACAGCCCCCCACACGTAGCGCTGCTGACCGTCGTTGAGCTGGGCCGGGTCGAGGGAGTTGGGCGCGGCCTGGACGGCCAGGGCGATGCTCTCCGCCCCGCCCGACTCCGGGGAGTCCGGGTCGGCGTCGGCGGACGTGTCCCCGCCGCAGGCCGACAGCGCCAGCAGCAGCGCGACGGCGGGCACGCCGACGGACAGTCGGCGTGAGTGGGAAGCGGACATCAGATCTCCTCTGATCCAGGTGGTCCGTGCCTGTGACCCGGACGGGTCCGTGCGTTCCGGAGTGCCGCCGCCGTGCCGTGGCGGCACCCGCTATCGGGGCGTGTAGATGTCGCGGGGGGTGATCGCGTTAAGCAGGGGTTCCCCGCTGCGGTACCGCCGGATGTTCTCGACGATGACGTCGATCGAGCGCTGGGTGCGCTCGGGGATGCGGGGCGTCATGTGCGGGGTGATGAGGACGTTGGGCTGGTCCCACAGCGGCGAGTCCGGCGGGAGCGGCTCGGGGTCGGCGACGTCCAGGCCGGCACCGGCTATGGCGCCGGAGGCGAGGGCCTCGACCAGTGCGTCGGTGTCGATGAGGCCGCCGCGTGCCAGGTTGACGATGTAGGCGCTCGACTTCATCCGCGCGAACTGGTCGGTCGAGAAGAGGTGGTACGTCTCGTCGCTCAGGTGGGCGGCGAGCATGATCACGTCGGACTCCTCGATCAGCGGGTCGATGGAGTCACCGGCATCGGCGGCGAGCATCCGGTCGACGGCAGGGGCGTCCTCACCCGCCCGCCGGCGGTAGGCGATGACCCGCATGCCGAACGCCTTGCCGAGCCGCGCCATCTCCTCGCCGGTCTTGCCGAAGCCGACGATGCCGAGGGTCTTGCCCCACAGCGCCAGCCGGTTCTCGTAGCCGGCGGGAGCGCGCCACTGGTGGGCCGCCTGCATCTCGAGCAGGCCCTGGACGTCGTAGGTCAGCGCGAGGGCGAAGTAGAAGGCGTGCTGCGCGAGTGCGGGGGCCGAGCGCCCCGCCGACCCGGTGACGAGCAGGCCCTTCTCGAACACCTCCGGCCGCGCGGACCGGGTGAGGCCCGCGTGGTCGCAGTGGACCCAGCGGAGGTGCGGCGCCTGCAGGTGACGGTCGTCGAGGTCCGTCCAGTGGACGGCCACGTCCGCCGTCTCCAGCGCGCGCGAGATCCCCTCGTTGTCGTCCCACCGGACCTGCAGGAACTCCGCCGGCTCGAAGGCACGGCGCAGCTGCTCGATCTCGTCGGGCTGGAACAGCGCCGTCGAGACGACGGTGCGGATCTCGCGTGGCCCCTGGCCGGCATCCATCAGTGGGGAACTCCTCCTGCTCAGGACCCCACGGGCGTCGGGACGCCAGCGGGATGTCGAGGGCCGACTATGGCCCAGGACACACCTGGTGGCATCCGGTTGCCAAGTCTTGCCGTGATCGGCCGCACCGGTCGTCCGACCGGTTGGCGCGGGACCGGCCCGGCCAGATGCGGATGGGTGCGACCGTCGGACACGACGGTGCCGGACGGCCGGCGGCCGCACGCAGCCACCGGATGCCGGCCACGACCGGCCCGGAGAACGGGGTCGGTCCTCCACCGGCTCGCTCCGGCCCGGCGCAGGCCGATCACGTCGGTCAGGGAGGGCGCACAGAGGCGCCGGGCACCCCTGGCGACCGAGTTCGTCCTCCGGGGCTCCCGCGCCGGGCTCGCGCGGTCGTCCCCTCCCCCGCTCAGGGGCGGTGCGCGGCCGCGTGGTCGGAGACCAGTCGCGCGACCAGTTCCGGCTCGGCGACCGGGGCCAGGTGCCCGGCGCCCCGCACGACCTCGTGCCGGGCCCCGGGCACGGCCCGGGCGATCAGTTCCTGGTCGGCGACGGGGTTGGCGGTGTCCGCCTCACCGCTGACGACGAGGGTGGGCACCGTGATCGAGCCCAGGTCGCCCGTGACGTCGGCCGCCGCCAGGACGTCCCCGGCGAACGCGTAGCCGGTCGCCTCGGTGCCCTCGAGCATCTCCCGATAGCGCGCCACCACCTCCGGCCGGCGCTGCTGGAACTCCTGGGCGAACCAGCGGTCCAGCACCCCGGGCACGATCGGGGCGACGCCGTCCTCGCGGACCAGCCGGGAGCGCTCGACCCAGACGTCGCGGGAGAAGCGGGCCGCGCAGCACATGGCCGCGAGGGTGGCGACCCGGTCGGGACGCCGGGACGCGGCCCGCAGGGCGACGAGACCACCGAGCGAGATGCCGGCGACGTGGGCCCGCTCGGCGCCGACCTCGTCCAGCACGGCGAACACGTCGTCGACGAGGTCGTCCAGCGTGAACGGCTCGTGGGCCGCCGGCCCGCCGCGGTCGCGCTGATCGAAGCGCACCACGTCGAAGCGCTCGGCGAGCGTCGGCACCACGTCGTCCCACATGGCCGTGGTCGTGGCGAGGGAGTTGACCAGGACGATCGTGCCGGCCGCCCCCGAGGGGTCGGTCGTCCGCGTCACCAGGACGCCGGTGTAGCCGCTGCTCATGCCGTCCGCCTCCTGCGGGCCGCGCACCTGGTGCGTCCCGGCGCGCCCGGCTAGCGTAGCTGACAACCGGTTGCCAACCTCCGAGTCGTCGTCCCGGCGGCCCGTTCCACCCCGACCCGCGCCCCCGGGCAACCGGCGCGGGAGAGGAGCCGAGCCTTGAGCTCGATCACCTTCATCGGCCTGGGGATCATGGGCCTCCCCATGGCCCGCAACCTGACGCAGGCCGGGCACGACGTCACCGGCGTCGTGCGTTCCGAGCGAGGACGCGCGCGGGCCACCGACGCGGGTCTGCAGGTCACCGAGGACGCGGCCTCGGCGGTGCGCGACGCCGACGTCGTCATCACGATGCTGCCGGACACCCCTGACGTGCGCGCGACCGTCACCACGATCGCCCCCGCGCTGCGGGAGGGATCGCTGCTGATCGACATGAGCACGATCGACCCCGTCGCGACCCGCGACATCCGCGCCACCGCGCTCCCCGACTCCGTGGCGATGCTCGACGCGCCGGTGAGCGGCGGTGAGGCCGGCGCGGTCGACGGTGTCCTCTCGATCATGGTCGGCGGGGCCGACGCGGACGTCGAGCGGGCCCGCCCTCTGTTCGAGGCGATGGGGAAGACGATCGTGCACGTCGGCCCACTGGGCTCCGGCCAGGTCGTCAAGGCGGCCAACCAGCTCATCGTCGCCGGCAACATCCAGATGGTGGCCGAGGCCGTCGTCTTCCTGCGCGCCCAGGGGGCGGACCTGGAGTCCGCGCTCGAGGTCATCGGCGGTGGGCTGGCCGGCAGCACCGTCCTCCAGCGCAAGCGCACGGCCTTCCTCGACGGTGCCTTCGCGCCCGGCTTCCGGCTCGCGCTGCACGCCAAGGACCTGGGCATCGTGCAGAGCAGCGCGGCCGAGTCCGGCCTGTCGCTCCCGCTGACGGCGGCGGTCACCCAGCTGGTGCGCGCGCTGGTCGCCCGGGGCGACGGGGACCTGGACCACTCGGCCCTGCTCAAGCTGGCCGGTGAGCTGAACGGGCAGGACAGCACCAGCGAGAGGTGAGGACCGGCCGGGGGCACGCGGTCGGGTCCGCGTGCCCCCGGCCGGAGATCAGTCCGGCTGGGCGGTGAGGCCCGCGGCCTCGATGCCCGCCACCGCGGCGGCCTCGTCGTTGTCCGACGTGTCGCCGGTGATGCCGACGGCGCCCAGCAGCGCACCCCCGCCGTCCCGGACGAGCACGCCGCCCGGGACCGGCACGAGCGAGCCGCCGATCGCCGCGGAGGCTGCAGCGATGAAGTAGGCCTGCTGCTCGGCGCGGGCCATCAGCGACCGCGAGCCCATGCCGAGCGCGAGCGCTCCGTGGGCCTTGCCGAAGGCGATCTCGAAGCGCTTGTTCGACGAGCCGTCCTCGCGCTCGGCGGCCACCACGTGCCCCCCGGCGTCGAGGACGACGACGGTCAGCGGCTTGAAGCCCCCGTCCCGGCCGGCGGCCCGGGCGGCCTCGATCACGGTGCGGGCGGTCTGCAGGTCGATGGACACGACGGTCCCTCCAGGTGTGTGGGGTCTCGGGAGCGGGTTCAGGAGGCCGGGCTGGGAGCCCGGTCGGCGAGCACGGCGTCGCGGGTGCGGGGCTCGGCGTCACCGCCGCCACCGCCGTCGGCGGCCTTGGCCCGCTGCCGCCAGCGGGTCAGGGCCGGCTCGGTGTAGCCGTTGGGCTCGCGCCGGCCGGAGAAGACCAGGTCCAGGGCGGCCTGGAACGACGGGCTGCCGTCCAGGTCAGCGCTCATCGGGCTGTAGCCGGGCTCGCCGGCGTTCTGCTCGTCGACCACGGCTGCCATCCGGGCGAAGGTGTCGCGGACCTGCGTCTCGTCGACCAGCCCGTGGTGCAGCCAGTTCGCGATCTGCTGGCTGGAGATCCGCAGGGTGGCCCGGTCCTCCATCAGGCCGACGCCCTCGAGGTCGGGCACGGTCGAGCAGCCGATGCCCAGGCCGACCCAGCGGACGACGTAGCCGAGGATCGACTGGGCGTTGGTCTCCAGCTCGTGCCGGATCTGCTCGGCCGAGAGTGCATCGGCGCCGGGGAGGACGGGCGGCACCAGCAGGTCGCGGCGGTCGGCGAGGGGCCGCTGCCGGATCTCCTCCTGGACGGCGAGCACGTCGGTCTCCAGGTAGTGCAGCGCGTGCAGGGTGGCCGCGGTCGGCGAGGGGACCCAGGCCGTGTTGGCCCCGGCGCGGGGGTGGCCGCCCTTGGTGTCGAGCATCTCCCGCATGGCGGCCGGCTTGGCCCACATGCCCTTGCCGATCTGGGCCTGCCCGGCGAAGCCGGCGCGCAGGGCCACGTCGACGTTGCGGTCCTCGTAGGTGGTGAGCCAGGTCGCGCTGCGCTGGGCGCCCTTCGGGACGACGGGGCCGGCCTCGAAGTCGGTGTGGATCTCGTCGCCGGTCCGGTCGAGGAACCCGGTGTTCACGAAGATGACCCGGTCGGCGGCGCGGGCGATGCAGGCCTCGAGGTTGACCGAGGTGCGCTTCTCCTCGTCCATGATGCCGATCTTCAGCGTGGTCGGCTCGAGGCCGAGCGCCTGCTCCACCGCGGCGAGCAGCTCCACCGACAGCGTGACCTCGTCGGGGCCGTGCATCTTCGGCTTCACGATGTAGACGCTGCCGGCGCGGGTCTGGGTGTACCGGGACAGCCCGCGTAGGTCGTGCAGCGCCGCGGTCGCCGAGACCAGGGCGTCGAGGACCTCCTCGAGCAGCGGGTCGCCGTCGGCGGTGCGGACGGCGTCCAGGCGCATGTGGTGCCCGACGTTGCGGACCAGCAGCAGGGAGCGGCCGGGCAGGACCAGCTCGGCGCCGTCCGGGCCGACGTAGGTCCGGTCGCCGTTGACGGAGCGGGTGACCGTCCGCCCCTCCTTGCCGAAGGTGGCGGTCAGCTCGCCGGTGCGCAGGCCCAGCCAGGTGCGGTAGGCGCCGACCTTGTCCGGCCCGTCGACGGTGGCGACCGAGTCCTCGAGGTCGACGATGGTGCTCACGGCGGACTCGAGCACCACGTCGGACACCCCGGCGTGGTGCTGGGACCCCACCCGCGTGGACGGGTCGACGGTCAGCTCCAGGTGCAGGCCGTTGCGCCGCAGCAGCACGGCCGCCGCCCGGTCGCCGTCCCCGGGACGGGAGCCGGCGAACTGCGCCGGGTCGGCCAGCCCGGTGGTGCCGGCCGCGGTGTCGACGGCGAGCTCCCCGGCGGCCGGGACCCGGTAGGCGGTGGCGTCGGCGTGGCTGCCCTCGGCGAGCGGGAAGAAGCGGTCGAGCAGCCGGTCGGCCTCGGCGATGACCTGCGCGCCGCGGCGCTCGTCGTACCCCGGCGCGAGCTCGTGCTCCTGCGGCAGCGCGTCGGTCCCGTAGAGGGCGTCGAACAGCGAGCCCCAGCGGGCGTTGGCCGCGTTGATCGCGTAGCGCGGCACGGTCGAGGGGACGACGAGCTGCGGACCGGGCACCTCGGCGATCTCACGATCCACCCGGCTGACCCGCACCGTCGGCTCCTCCGGCGGCACGAGGTAACCGATGTCGGTGAGGAACGCCTCCAGCGCCTCGACGTCGCCGGCGCCGTGCTCCCGGTGCCAGGCGTCGATCTGCTCCTGCAGCTCGTCGCGGCGGCGCAGCGCCTCCTCGACCCGCGGGGCGAACCGGCCGTGCAGGTCGGCCACCGTGGACCAGAACCACTCCGGCTCCAGGCCGAGGGCGGGCAGCAGCTCGCCGGCCACGAAGTCCCGCAGCTCGGGGTCGACCTGCAGGCCGCCGGTCGTCGTCGCGTCGCTCACGCTTGCCACTTCCGTCTCTGTCTCGTCGGGTGTGTGTCGTCGGGGTCGGTCAGAAGGTGCCGGGCTCGGCGGTCCGGGCGTCCAGGCTCGGCCGACCCCGCCCGCCGCGTGCGGTCACCGGGTCCACCCCGCGGATCGAGGCGTCCAGCAGCTCGACCGGGTGGAACATCGGCAGGTCACCGGGCCAGTACCGGCGGATCTGCAGCAGGCAGCCGGGGTTGGCGGTCGCCAGGGCGTCGGGCGCGACCGAGAGGACGTGCTCGACCTTCCGTCGGCCCAGCTCCTCGGCCGGCTCGGGGTTCACCAGGTTGTAGATGCCCGCGGAGCCGCAGCAGATCTCCGCCTCCGGGATGTCGGTGACCTGCAGGCCCGGGATGGTCCCCAGGACCTCGCGGGGCTGGCTGCGCACGCCCTGGGCGTGCCCGAGGTGGCAGGCGTCGTGGTAGGCCACGCGCGCCTCGATGGGGTGCCGCGGCGCGACGGGGCCCAGCTCGGCGAGCAGCTCGGAGACGTCGCGCACCTTGGCCGAGAACGCGGCGGCCTTCTCGGCGTACGCCGCGTCGTCGCGCAGCATCCTGCCGTACTCCTTGAGCGTGCTGCCGCAGCCGGCGACGTTCGCGACGATCGTCTCCACCTCGGCCTCGGCGAACGCGTCGATCAGCGCCCGCGCCCGGTCGAGGGCCTCGGGCTCCCGGCCGGCGTGCTCGCTCAGGGCGCCGCAGCAGCGCTGCGTCGGCGGGGCGACCACCTCGCAGCCCTCCGCCGTCAGCACCCGCACCGTGGCCTGGTTGACGTCGGCGAAGAAGACCCGTTGCACGCACCCGGTGAGGAAGCCGACGCGCCGCCGCACCGTCCCGACGGCCGGGGTGACGGCCGGCGTGCGGGTGGCCAGGTGGCGCAGCTTCGCCGGCGGCATCAGCGCCTCCACCGCCTGCAGCCGCCGGGGCAGCAGCCGGACCGCCCCGGTGCGGTGCGCCAGGCCGCGCAGGCCCAGGCGCCGGTACAGCTCCCCGAGCACCGCCGTGACCCGCAGCCGGCTCGGGTACGGGAAGAGGGCGAAGACCAGCCCGCGGAACAGCCGGTCGGCCAGCCCGCGCCGGTGGTTGCGCTCGAGCTGCGGCCGGACCGCCTCGATCAGCTGGTCGTACTGCACGCCGGACGGGCAGGCGGTGACGCAGGCCATGCAGCCCAGGCAGGCGTCGAAGTGCTGGGCATAGGTGTCGTCCATCTCGACGGCGCCCTCCTTGCCCAGCTTCATCAGGTAGATGCGGCCGCGCGGGGAGTCCATCTCCTCGCCCCACAGCGCGTAGGTGGGGCAGGTGGGCAGGCAGAAACCGCAGTGGACGCAGTCGGAGATGAGCTCGTCGGACGGCGGGTGGTGGGCGTCGAAGACGCCGGCACCGCGCCCGGCCTCGGCGAGGGCATCGACGGGGGCATCGACGGGGGCATCGACGGGGGCATCGACGTGCAGGCGCAGGTCGGCCTGCGTGCCGGGATCGGTGGCGGTGGGGTCGGGTGCGGTCATGACCTCGGGAGGTCCTCTCCGGGAGCCGGGGTGGGCAGCCACGAGCCGAGACGGCCGGGTGCGCAGCGCCCCTGGGGATCGAGCCGGCGGGCGAGCGAGCGCAGCAGCCCGACCGACGACGGGGACGGGCCGAGGGGGTCGACGTGTGCGTCGACCGCGGCGGGGCGGTCGCGCAGCAGCACGCTGCCGCCCAGTGCGAGCACCCGCTCCCGCCAGGCGGCGACGGCGAGGCCCACCGCCTCCGGGTCCCCGTCGAACCGGGCGGTGTGCAGGCCCAGCGCCGGCCGGGAGGTCAGCATGGTCCGGACCCCGGCGGCAGCGCCCGCCTGCTCCAGCTCGTGCGCCACGTCGGCGGTGACGCTGGGCCGCGTCCCCGCGGCGGCCACGGTGCTCCCCTCCCCCGCCTGCCGCTCGGCGTCGGCGAGCCGGGACCAGACCGCGTCCTCGTCCGGGCCGGTGGACCAGCCGGCTCCCGCACCGAGCAGCTCCAGCGCGGTCGCGCGCCTGCCCTCGACGCCGGCCGGGGTGCCCTCGAAGCGGACGGCGAGGGTGCCGCCGTCGGCGTCGGTCCAGTCCACGGCCGCCGGCTCCAGCGCGGACGCGCGCAGCCGCAGCGCCAGCTCGGTGGCCCGGTCGGCCGGGACGGCGACGATCGCGGTGCCGCTCGCCGAGGGCACGGGGTGCAGGCGGAGGACCACCTCGGCGACGAGCCCCAGGGTGCCCAGCGAGCCGTACAGCAGCTTGGGCAGGTCGTAGCCGGCGACGTTCTTGATCACCTTGCCGCCGCCACGGGCGACGATGCCGTCGGGCAGCACCACGGTGATCCCGATGACGAGGTCGCGCAGCGCGCCGTAGCGCAGCCGCCGCGGGCCGGAGTCGCCGGTCGCCAGCAACCCGCCGACGGTGGCGCCCGATCCCTCGCTCGCCGGGTCGAGCGCCAGCCACTGGCCCTGCTCCCGGAGCAGCTCCTGCAGGTCCCGCAGCGGCATGCCGGCACCCACGGCGACGGTCATGTCCGCCGGCTCGTGGGACAGCACCCGGGACAGCCCGGACGTGTCGACCACGACGGCGGGGTCGACCGGGCGTCCGGCCCATCCCTGCTTGGTGCCCGCGCCGCGGAACAGCAGCGGCCCGTCGGAGTCGCGCAGCAGCTCGGCCGCCTCGGCGACGGTGGCCGGCCGCTCGACGACGGCCGTGTCGTCGATGTGCGTCACGTGCTCCTCACATCCGCTCGATGAGGCCCGCTGCCTCCAGCGGGTGCGGCCGGTACGGGCCGGGTCGCTCGCCGCACAGCCGCGGGGTGGGGAGCACCTTCCCCGGGTTGCAGATGCCCTGCGGGTCGAACGCCGCGCGTACGCGCGCCATGACCGTGAGGTCGTCCGGTCCGAACATCGCCGTCATCGAGCAGGCCTTGTCACTGCCCACGCCGTGCTCGCCGGTGATCGACCCGCCCTGCTCCACGCACAGCTCGACGATGGCGGTGGCCAGGTGCTCGGCCCGCTCGGCCTCCCCGGCCACCGCGCCGTTGTAGAGCACCAGGGGGTGCAGGTTGCCGTCGCCGGCGTGGAAGACGTTGGCCACCCGCAGGCCGGCTGCGTCCGACATCTCGCGGATCCGGGTCAGCGTGCTGCCGAGCTTCGTCCGCGGGATGACGCCGTCCTGCACGAAGTAGTCGGGGCTGATCCGGCCCATCGCGGCGAAGGCGGCCTTGCGGCCCTTCCAGATGCGCGCGCGCTCCTGGGCGTCGTCGGCGACCCGGAGGTTCGTCGTGCCGTTGCGGCGGCAGATCGCCTGCACCTGCGCGAACTCCTCGTCCACCTCGACGGCGACCCCGTCCAGCTCGACGACGAGCGCGGCCTGGCAGCCCAGCGTGTAACCGGCCTGCACGGCCTTCTCACAGGCCTGGATCGCGAGCTCGTCGAGCATCTCGACGGCGGCGGGGACGATGCCGGCCGCGACGATGTCGCTGACCGCGTTGCCCGCGGCCTCCGCGTCGGGGAAGTCGGCGACGAGCGTGCGCACCGCCTCGGGACGGCGCAGCAGCCGCACCGTGACCTCGGTGACGATGCCCAGCGTGCCCTCGGAGCCGAGGACGACCGCCCGCAGGTCGGGCCCGACCTGGTCCGGGGCGTCCCCGCCCAGGGTGACCACGTCGCCGTCCGGGGTGACGAAGGTCAGTGCCAGCACGTGGTTGGTGGTGAAGCCGTACTTGAGGCAGTGCGCCCCGCCGGAGTTCTCCGCGACGTTGCCGCCGATCGTGCAGACCACCTGGCTGGAGGGGTCGGGGGCGAAGTACAGGTCGTGCTGGGCCACCGCCGCGGAGATCCCGGCGTTGGTGACCCCGGGCTGGACGACGGCGCGCTGGTCGGCGACGTCCACCGACAGGACCGACCGCATCCGGGCCAGGCCGATGACGACGCCGTCGGCCACCGGGAGGGCGCCGCCGGACAGGCCGGTGCCGGCGCCGCGGGCGACGAAGGGGATCCGGTCCCGCGCGCACAGCCGGACGACGGCCGCGGCCTCCTCGGTGGTGGCCGGGAGGACGACGAGCGCCGGGACGACGCGGTACCCGGTCAGCCCGTCGCACTCGTAGGTGCGCAGCTGGGCCGGCTCGGAGATCAGCCCGCCCTCGCCGACCAGCGCGGCGACCTCGCGGCGGAAGGCCGTGGTCACCTCGCCGCCGCCGGTCCAGGCCACGAGGCCCCGGTACTCCTCGGTGTACGCCGTCATGTCTCCCTGCCCCCGACTGGCCCGCATGGATCGGGCGGTGACCCAGCCCCACCAGGATCGGCGTGCAGGGGCGCGCTTGTCGACCATGCTCCCGGGCGTCCGCAGGGGTGGAAACCGGTTGCCACTTCTTGCCGCCCCTGTCCTGGCACCAGCTGCGCCTCCCGGCGCGCCCGCGACCCGATCGGCGTACTCGCCCAACCGTGGGCCTCGCACCCTGCGAGACACCGTTACGCTGTCAACCGGATGCACGCCCCGGTCGCCCGCTGGCCGGAGGCGACCGATCGTCGGGCGCTGCGGGTCGTCCACGGAGGTCACCTCCGCAGGCCGGCCACGAGGTGCGCCGGGACGATGCACGAGGTCGTAGAGGCGGCCGGAACGGACTGGGGTGGCGGAGAAGCGGCAAGTCGCCAGGACGTCCGCCGGCCGCGGCCAGCCGCCGGTGACCATCTACGACGTCGCCCGGCTGAGCGGGGTGAGCCCCTCGACGGTCTCGCGGGCGCTCAACATGCCCGGGCGGCTCAGCGCCACGACGGAGAAGCGCATCCGGGAGGTCGCCGAGGCGGTCGGCTACCGCCTCAACCCCATGGCGCGGGCGCTGCCGACCGGCCGGACGCACACCGTCGGACTGCTCCTGGCCGAGATGACGAACCCCGTGTACCTGGACCTGGTCCGCAGCGTCGGACGGGCCGCGACGAGCCGTGGGTACAACCTGATCCTCGCCGAGTCCGTGGAGTCGGGGGACCCGGAGAACGAGACCGCTCAGCGGCTCCTCAACTCCGTCGACGGGCTGATCCTGGCGTCGACCGGCCTCAACAACGCGCAGATCTGCACGCTGGCCGAGCGCAAGCCGCTGTTCGTGGTGAACCGCAAGGTGCGGGGCGTCCCCGGAGTCGTGCCCGACCTGGTGCCGGGCATCCGCGCCGCACTCGACCACCTCGGGGAGCTGGGACACCGCTCGCTGGCCTACCTCGCCGGGCCGCCGACGTCGTGGATGAGCCGGCATCGAGCGAGCGTGCTGGAGTCGGAGGCCGGTGCCCGCGGGATGACCGTCAGCAAGGTCAAGCGCCCGGTCCAGGGACCGGGGGCCGGGGCTGCGGCACTCCGCGAGATCGAGGCGACCGGGGCGTCGGCGGCACTGGTCTTCAACGGCCTCATGGCGACCGACCTGCTCGGGGCGTGCCAGGGAGCCGGCGTCGGGGTCCCGTCGGAACTGAGCCTGGTCGCGTTCGAGGACATCTTCGGTGCGGCCTTCACGTCCCCGCCGCTCACGGTGATCCGCACACCGCTGGGCTCCCTGGGGCACGAGGCAGCTCGTCGTCTCGTCGCGGTGCTCGAGAACGAGGTGGACGCGGACGCGACACCGTTGTCCACCGAGTTCGTGCTCCGCGGTTCCACGGCGCCGCCTCGCAGCTGAGCAGCCCGGCCGTCCTCTCCCCCAGAGGGACGCGATGCCCCGCCCCGACGTCGGCCCGGCCGGCCGCCCGGGCCGGGTCAGTGGGTGGAGGGGACCGTGGCGATCTCGCTGCGGTCGCCGGACCAGAGGGTGTGGAAGACGCCGTCGGCGTCGCTACGCCGGTAGGTGTGCGCGCCGAAGAAGTCCCGCTGGCCCTGGATGAGGGCGGCCGGCAGCCGCTCGGAGGCCAGGGAGTCGTAGTAGGCCAGGGCCGAGGCGAAGCCGGGCACCGGGACGCCGGACAGTGCCGCGGTGGACACGATGCGCCGCCAGGCCGCCTCGCCGGCGGCGACGGCGTCGGCGAAGTAGGCGTCGGCCAGCAGGGTCGCCAGGTCCGGCTGACGCCGGTAGGCCTCGACGACCCGGTTGAGGAACCGGGCGCGGATGATGCAGCCGCCGCGCCAGATGGTGGCGACCTCCCCCAGGTCGATGTCCCAGTCGTGGGCCTGGGCGCCGGCGACGATGGCGTCGAAGCCCTGGGCGTAGGCGACCACCTTGGAGGCGTACAGCGCCGCCCGGACGTCGTCGGCGAACCCGTCGTACGCCTCCTGCACCGGTGGGCGGTGCTGCACCGTCTGCCGCACCGCGGCCCGCTGCTCGGGCTTGCTGGACACCGCCCGGGCGAACACCGCCTCGCCGATGCCCGACACCGGCACGCCCAGCCCGACGGCGGTCTGCACCGTCCACACGCCGGTGCCCTTGGAGCCGGCCTGGTCCACGATCACGTCGACCAGCGGGCCACCGGTGCGTGCGTCGGTCTGCCGGAGCACCTCGGCGGTGATCTCGATCAGGTAGGACTCGAGGTCGCCGGTGTTCCACTCGGCGAACACGTCGGCGATGGCCGGCACGTCCAGCCGGCCGACCCGGCGCAGCAGGTCGTAGGCCTCGGCGATCAACTGCATGTCGGCGTACTCGATGCCGTTGTGCACCATCTTCACGAAGTGCCCGGCGCCGTCGGTGCCCACGTGGGTGACGCACGGGCGCCCCTCGACGACGGCGGCGATCGACTCGAGGATCGGCCCCAGCGTCCGGTAGGCCTCGGCCGATCCGCCGGGCATGATCGACGGGCCGCGCAGCGCGCCCTCCTCGCCGCCGGAGATCCCCGCCCCGACGAAGTCCAGGCCGCGCTCCCGCAGCTCGCGCTCGCGACGGATGGTGTCGCGGAAGTCCGCGTTGCCGCCGTCGACGATGATGTCGCCGGGCTCGAACCGCGCCGCCAGCTGCTCGATCACCGCGTCCGTGCCCGGGCCGGCCTGCACCATGATGATCGCCGTCCGCGGCCGGGCCAGGGAGGCGACGAACTCGTCGGCCGAGTCCGCGGCCACGAACCCCGTCTCGGGGAACTGCTCGACCAGCGCGCGGGTCCGCTCCGGGGACCGGTTCCACACGGCGACCGTGTTGCCTTCGCGCCCGGCGAGGTTGCGGGCCAGGTTCGCGCCCATAACCGCCAGCCCGACGACACCGATGTTGGCCTGCGCGGTGATCTGCTGTCCTGTGTCGCTCATGTCGTCCTCCGTGGCGGCGTGGCTGCCCACCCTAGCCGGTTGGCTACCGGTTGCCATGACCGTCCGCGTGCGCCGGTCGTCGAGTCGATCCCGTCTGCCGAGGACCGAACGAGGGTGCCGCTACCGCAGGGTGACCCCGGCGCGGATCGCCAGGGTGACCAGCTGGGCCCGGTCCCGAGCGCCCAGCTTCGCCATCGCCCGGTTCGCACGCGTCGTGACCGTGCGGCGAGACCGGGAAGCGCTCGGCGATCTCCGCGTTGTCCAGGCCAGCGACGACGGCCTCGACCACCTCCCGCTCGCGCGGCGCAGCTCCGCGAACCGGGCAGCGAGCACGGGATCCACGGGGACCACCCGCTCGTCGACCACGTGGTCGACGACCGCGCTGACCGTCCTCGGGGCCGGCGGCCGGCCACCCGAGGCGCCACCTGCAGGACCGCGTCGGTCAGCTCCCCGGGGGCCGGCACCCTTGCCGAGGAAGGCGTCGGCACCGGCACGGAGCGCCGCCAGCACGTTCTCGTCCTGGTCGGAGGTGGTTGAGCACGAGGATCCGCAGGACCTCCGCCGGCCGGGTCAGCCGGGTCCTCCGGGTGGCCTCGACGCCGTCGATGCCCGGCATCCGGATGTCCATGAGCCCCACGTCCGGCTGCACGGTCTCCAGCTGCCGCAGCACGCCCAGCCCGTCTCCGGCCTCGGCCACCACCTCGATCTCGGGGTGGGCGCCGAGGATCGTGCGCAGCCCATCTCAGAGCTG
Organism: Blastococcus sp. CPCC 205250; assembly: GCF_019799925.1. Lineage (GTDB taxonomy): Bacteria > Actinomycetota > Actinomycetes > Mycobacteriales > Geodermatophilaceae > Trujillonella. Next base: position 387,631 of record NZ_JABGCG010000004.1, read on the forward strand.
GGCGCCGGCCAGCGCCGGGCGCTCCTCGTCGTCCCGGCCGGCGACGGCCTCGACGGCCTCGGCAGCCGCCGCGTCCCGCCGCGCCTGCCACCGGTCGACCAGCAGGTTCAGCCCGATCCCCACGAGCCCCCAGACCACGATGACCAGGAGGTTGTGCCAGACCCCGCCGCCGCCGAAGTAGACCAGGGACCGGGCGGTGTCCACGGCCGCGGGGAGCGGGAGGAGGTCCTGCAGGTCGCGGAAGAAGCCGGGGACCATGTACACCGACAGCCCCCCGCCGGAGGCGGGCACGCCGGCGAGCATGACCACCACCATGACCGGGACGATCGCCGCCAGGCCGAGCGTGCGGGTGAACGCTCCGGTCACGGCCGAGACCGCGAAGATGGTCACGGCGCCGAACCCGATCATCGCCAGTGCATGGCCGTTGACCGCACCGATGATCACGTCGAACAGGAACCACAGCCAGACGGCCATGCCGATGGCCCAGCCCCCGAGCAGCGGCAGGAACTGCCGCAGCCGGCGGACCTCGGGCGCCCCGCCGCGCAGCACGGCGAGCATCAGGAAGCCGGCCATGATCCAGGACATGCCGACGTAGAGGCTGTTGCTGCCCATGGTGTCGGTGTCGGTGAGCGGCGCGACGTCGGTCAGCGTCAGCGACATCTCGCTGCCCGCGGCGACCTGCTGGAAGATCGCCCGCACGGCGGTCTGCTGGCTGGCGCCGGCCGCCGAGGCGGAGAAGAGCGTGGCGTCGGCGCCCGGCGCGTCGGGCAGCGCGTACACGGCCACGATCTCCTGGTCGAGCAGGCGCTCCCGCTCCGCGGCCACCGACGAGCCGACCTCGACGTCGAGCACGCCGCCCAGATCGCCCTCCAGTCCCGTGGCCACCTGCTCGGCCGCGGGCCCGACCACGACGACGGGCAGGTCCCGGACGTCGGGCTGGTGCATGGCGGAGCTCATGACGCCCACCACGAGCACGAGGATCGCCAGCGGGAAGCCCGCAACCGCGGCGTAGCGGAACCGCAGCGAGCGCGGCGGCCCGCCGGCGAGTGCCGGCAGCGGCGCGTCGGGGTGGTCGACGACCGGGGCACCCGGGATCGCGGCACCGCGGCGGCGCTCGATCAGCAGGCCGAGCACGAGTGCACCGACCGCCCAGCAGACCAGGACCAGCAGGTGCCCGCCGACGCCGTCCCCGCCGAAGTACAGGATCGACCGCAGCGCCTCGCCGGCCGCCGGCAGCGGCAGCACCCCGTGCAAGAAGGCGAAGAAGCCGGGCATGACGTCGACCGACAGCGCCAGGTTCGACGCCGGCATGCCGAAGACGACGTAGAGCAGCATGCCCAGCAGGACCGCCAGCGGCCCGAGCACCTTCGTGAACAGCAGCTGGGTCAGTCCGACGGCACCGGTCGCCAGCATCCCGACGCCCAGGAACCCGAGGTAGTGGCCCTCCACGGCGCCCACGACCGGCCCGAGGAGCAGCCAGATGACCGTGCTGGTCGCGGCCGCCCAGCCGATGGCGACCGGGAGGAAGCGGCGCACCGACAGCAGGTGGGGCAGCGCCATCAGCATCAGGCTCAGCGGGACGTACCCGGCCAGCATCATGCCCATGGCGCCGAACAGGACGGCAGTGCCGGACGAGTCGCCCTCGGGCAGCGGCGCCACGTCGCGCGTCTCGATGGTCCAGTCCTCGGCGAGCGCGACCGGCGCCAGGAGTCCCTGTCCCGTGGCCGCCGCCGAGGGGCCGGCGGCCGAGGCCGTGTAGACGGTGGCGGTCGTCGAGGCGCCGACCGGGAGGACGAGGGCTCCGACCACCTCCCTGTCGCGCACCAGCGCGACCGCGTCGTCGGTGGACGCGACCACACGCACCTCCAGCGCGCCCTCGCCCGTCCCGGCCAGCGTCCGGACGGCGTCCTCGGCTGGCGCGCCGGTGCCCGCGACGGCCACCGGCAGCTCGTGCGGCTCGGGCGAGTGCATCGTCCCGACGTACGTCGCGAACATCATCGTCACCATCACGAACGGCACCAGGAAGAGGAAGACGTAGCGAGCGATGCGCGTCTTCCGGTCCTCCTCCGGCTCACCACCGGCGACGGCGGTTCCGGTCGGCGTGGACTGCATGCGGACTCCCCCAGGTCGGAACGGCTCCACCTCGGGGCCGACGACCACAGCGTAAGTCACGTGGCTTACGGGGTGGGGTCCCTACGCTTTGACCTCGCTCACAGGAACAAGGCACGAGGAGGACCGCCATGCCGACGTCGGAGAACGCACGCGCGGCCCTGCTGGACGCGGCGGAGCGGTGCTTCGCCGGGGCGGGGATCGCCCAGGTGTCCGACCGCAAGGTCGCCGACGCCGCCGGCAACACCAACCACTCGGCGGTCCGCTACTACTTCGGCGGGCGGGAGGGACTGCTGAGAGCGCTCATCGACCGCCATCTGCACGCGCTCGAGGAACCGCGCCGAGCCATGTTCGAGCGATCGGACTCCCTGCTCGGCGACGTCCGCAGCCTCGTGCTGCCCACGACCTCGGTGCTCGCCGCGCTCCCGCGGCCGACCTCGCGCGCGCGCTTCCTCGCCCAGGCGCTGCACGACCCGGCCACGGCGGCGCTGATGCGGCAGGCCGCCGGGTCCGCGCCGGCGGCGACGGTCATCGTCGGCTCCGTCGAGGCGCGGCTGAGCCACCTGGACCGGCAGGTCGTCGCCGCCCGCATCCGCCTGGTCGTGGACATGGTCTCCACCGCGTGCGCGGACGTCGAGGCGCGCGCGGAGCGGGACGGGCAGGCTCCCCAGTGGCAGGCCGTCGGGAACTTCCTCGCCGACGCCATCGCGGGGATGCTGCTCGCGCCCATCAGCGGCACCGACGACCCTCCGTCCGCGACGCAGCTCAGCTGACGACGACGCGCGCCCTCGCCAGGTTGCGGATGCGCCCGTAGGACGTCCCCGCGTCCGCGGCTGGCTGCGCCGTTCCCCGGACCGTCACGAAGTAGGTGCCGCTGGTCGCGAACGCGTGCCGGCGCTCGACGACGACGCGCGCGCCCGGCGCCGCGGTGGCGTCGGCGGCGAACTCCCCGCGGCCGTCGAGGTCCCACTCCACGACGACGACCTCGTCCCCTCGCTCCGGTGCCTCCGCGACGGCCCGCAGGACGACGTCCTGCCCGACGGCGACCTCGGCGCAGGAGCTCCCGTCCGCGGTCAGGGTGACGACCGGCTGCACGCCGTGCCGCTCCCCCGCCGTCGCCGGGACGACGACCTGGCCGTCGGCCACCTCGTAGCGCGTGCTGGCCAGCGGGGACTCGCCGCGCTCCACCCAGGCCGCGAGGTCGCGCAGCGCCCGGTGCAGGACGCCGAGGTAGCTGACCGTGTGCGTCGGGTCCGCCTGCACCTCGTCGTCGTTGTGCAGGGCGTTGTCGACGTACCAGAGCCGGAAGGCGTCGTCGACGCCGTCGCCGAGGTGCTCGCGCACCTCGCCCCGGTACCAGTCGGCCTGCCAGGGGAACGCCTCCCGGTCGAGGAGACAGGCGACGACGATCATCTTCCCGGCGAAGCGGCCGGTCGGGAGGACTCCGGCGGCGGCCTGGGTGAAGAGCGGCCCGAGCAGCAGCGGCCGCTGTGGGTACCGCGGGCTCCCGTCCGGCTCCCGGAACTGATCCCAGACCGCGAAGTCGGGGCCCGGGTCCTGGTGTCGGTGGTAGGTCTGGGCGGCCAGCAGGCGGCTGTTGTCCACCCGGACGGCGTCGCCCGGCCGGAGCTCGGCCAGGGCCCCGCCGCCGCCAGCCGGGAGGACGACGACGTCGCCGACGACGCGCACCGGGCCGACCACCGCACCGGCGGCCGCTCCGGACTCCACCAGGAGCTCCGCGACCGAGGCGCTCCCCGGCGGCGCGGTGGACAGGCGGACCGCGACCGGCACCGACGGCGCGGCCCCTGCCCCGGCCCACGCGGTGTCGACGTTGCCGCCGTGGTCCCGCTCGACGGGCAGCCCGAGGCGCTGCGCCTCGCCGTCGTCGACCACGGCCACGACCGCGCAGCGGTGGTCGGCGCGGTCCCGGTGCACCGAGGAGGTGGGGTCCGCGCCCTCGTACCCCGGCTCGGTCCAGAAGTCCGTGAAGTAGCCGGCGTCGGCCATCAGCAGGCCCGGGAACAGCGCCTCGAACGCGTGGATCCCCATCGTGCGGTGGTCGAACCAGGATCGCGGCGGGAAGCCCATCCGGGTCACCTCGGCCAGCGCCGCGCGCTCCTCGACGTCCAGGCCGGCTGACGGGTCGCCGCTCCCTCCCGGTTCGAGGGCGTCGACGATCCGGTCGAGACTGCGCCGCAGCACCCGCTGGGCGTGCATGCGGACGGTGAAGACGTTGGGGATCGCCACCGGCGACCCGATGACGAAGGGCACGAAGCCGTCCCAGACCCCGGTGGTGTTCTCGGCGCCGCCGATCGTGCGGAACGCGCCGCCGCTGCCGCCGAAGGCGTAGCCGTACGGGCGGTGCTCGCCGTAGAGCCGCGCAGCCACCACGCGCGAGTACTGCGCCGCGGCGGCGTTGGCCCGGTAGGCGGCGACGGTGGGGTCGACCGCCGACCCCGGCCGGCCGCTCGCTCCGCCCCCGTTCGTCTCCACGAAGTACGCCCCGCAGGAGACGGCGAACCCGATCCGGTCCTGCTCGCCGGTCGCCGACTGCGCCAGGTGCTCGCTGAGCGGCACCGGCGTGACGTGCTGGAAGAACCGCTCCTCGTAGCGCTCCGCCAGCGGGAAGTAGAAGGAGAACCTGGTCTCGCTCCCGTGGAAGCCACCGTGCACGTAACGGTGCGGGACCGGGGCCGACCGCTCCTCCTCCACGTCGACGTAGGGCTCGCTGAACTCGTCCGGGGCGGTCACGCCGGCCATCGTGCCTGGTCCGGCGGACGGGCTCCAGGCGGTGGCTCCTCCGTCGCCCGGCTCTGCGACATGCTCGGAGCCGCGACGACGTCGGCGCGAACCCGCGGCCGATCAGCGCACGGCGAGGAGACACATGAACGCTGCGAGGACCACCGCCCCCATCCGCGTCGTCCAGTGGGCGACGGGCAACATCGGCTCGCGGTCGCTGCGCGCCGTCCTCGAACACCCCGGGCTCGAGCTCGTCGGGGCGTACGTGACCGATCCGGCCAAGGTGGGGCAGGACGCCGGCACGCTCGCCGGCACCGACGCCACCACGGGGGTGCGGGCGACCGACGACGCCGATGCCGTCGTCGGGCTCCGGGCCGACGTCGCGCTCTACATGCCGCTGCGCTGCGACTTCGACGAGGTGTGCCGGCTGCTCGCCGCCGGCACGGACGTCGTGACGACCCGCGGGGAGTTCCACCACCCGGCGAGCCTCGACCCCGACGTGCGGGCCCGTGTCGAGGAGGCCTGCACGACCGGGGGTACGTCGATCCACAGCACCGGCAGCAGCCCCGGGTTCATCACCGAGGCGCTGCCGCTGGTCCTGACCTCCCTCGCCCGACGCCTGGACCACCTGTCCATCGACGAGTACGCCGATCTCTCCCGGCGCGACTCCCCCGCGCTCCTGTTCGACGTCATGGGGTTCGGCAAGCGCCCGGACGAGCTGGGCACCAGCCGGTCCGCGCACCTGGTCCAGGCGTTCGGCCCGTCGCTGCGGGTCACCGCCGAGGCGCTGGGCCTGCCGCTGGACACCGTCGAGGCGACCGGTGAACTGGCCGTGGCCACGCGCGACGTGGAGATCGCCGCCGGCGCCCTGCGCGCCGGCACGGTCGCCGGTCAGCGCACCACCGTGTCCGGGCTGCGCGACGGCGTCGAGCTGATCCGGTTCCGCCCGACGTGGGTGTGCACCCCCGAGATCGACGCCGACTGGGAGCTCCAGGCGACCGGCTGGCGGGTGCAGGTGGCCGGGGACACCCCGCTCGACGTCCGCGTCGAGTTCGCCGTCCCCCTCGAGCGGATGGCCGAGTACTCCCCCGGGTTCACCGCCCACCGGGCCGTCAACGCCGTCGCCGCCGTGCACGCCGCCGAACCCGGCATCCGGACGACCGCCGACCTGCCCCAGGTGGTCGCCGAGCTCGGCGCCCCGCGGACGGACGCGCAGGCAGGGGCGTAGGGAGCCGGTGCGGTCCGGACCCGGAGGGGCCGGACCGCACCGCTCACGTCACTCCTCGGCCTCACCGGCGATGCTGAGCGCCCCGGTCGGGCACGCCGAGATCGCGTCCCGGACCTCCTCCTCCGAGCCCCCCTCGGGGTCGAGGACGTACGCGATCGTCGACTCGTCCTGGGCGAAGGTGCTCGGTGCGTAGATGGTGCACTGACCGGACCCCATGCAGAGGTCGCGGTTCACGCGGATGTCCAGGCTCAACTCCACTCCTCGGTCGTCGTCAGCGGGTGAACTCGAGGTGCAGCTGCATCAGGCCGCGGAACATGAACGTGGGCATGTACTGATACCGGCGGGCGCCCGCCGGGCCGTGGTGCTCCTCGGAGATGGTGACGTCCGCGGTCCGGTCGAACAGCCGCTCGATCGAGATACGCACCTCGGAGCGCGCCAGGGGCGCCCCCGGGCAGGTGTGCACGCCGTGCCCGAAGGCCACGTGCCGTCGCACGTTGGCCCGGTCGGTGTGGAACTCCATCGGGTTCTCGAACTGGCGGGGGTCCCGGTTGGCCGCCCCGTGCAGCACGAGGACCCGGCTGCCCGCGGGCAGGTCCACGCCTCCGAGCGTGGTCGACTTCCGGACCAGCCGGAAGACCCCCTTGACCGGCCCCTGGGTGCGCAGCGTCTCCTCGAGGAACCGCGGGATCAGCGCGCGGTCGTCCCGCAGCGCCCGCTGCAGCTCCGGGTCGTCCCCGATGATCTGCAGGGCCGTGCCGAGCAGGCGGACGGTGGTCTCCTGGCCCGCGGCGAACAGGTTGGACGCGATGCGCGCGACCTCGAGCGGCTCGGGGACCGTGCCGTCGGGGAAGGTCGCGGTGGCCATGCCGGTCAGCACGTCCGCCCGCGGCTCGCGCCGGCGTTCCTCGATCCGCTCGACGAAGTAGTCGTACAGCGGCGACAGGGAGCGGTGCAGGGACTTGTCCTGTGGCTTCGACTCCCCCAGCGGCCCTCCCAGGCCCATGATCGAGAGCAGCCGCTGGTGGTCGGACTCGGGCACACCGAGCAGGTCGGCGATGATGAGCAGGGTGTACGGCTGGGCGTAGTCGTCGATGTACTCGCAGCCGCCGCGGTCCAGGACGGCGTCGAGCTGGCGGTCGGTCAGGCGGTGGATGAACTCCTCGTTCTCCTGCAGGCGCTTCGGCGTGATGAGCCCCATCAGCAGCGCCCGGTGCGCCGTGTGCCGGGGCGGGTCGAACGTGACGATCTGGTCGCCCTGCGCCATCTGGCCGCGGTACTGCTCGACGAGGTCGGTGATGTCGTCCCCCGACACCTCGACGCCCTCGGGGAACGGGGACATCGGGCCGGTGACCACGTTGGCCGACGAGAAGGTCTCGTGGTCGCGGAAGACCGTGAGCGCCTCCTCGAAGCCGGAGACGATCGCGCAGCCGTACCGGGCGTCCATGTACACCGGGTGCTCGCGGACCAGGGAGTCGTAGTAGGCGTAGGGATCGACCGCCGTCGCCTTGTCGGTGAAGGGGTCGATCGCGGTGACGTCGGTCATCCGTCGGCTCCAGTTCTGCTGGGATCGGGATCGGTCAGGTGGGGATGTGCGTGTGCCGGGTGCTGCACCGGCTCACCCGCGGGGGCCGCCGGCCACGTAGAGGACCTGTCCGGAGACGAAGCCGGCGCCCTCGCTGGCGAAGAAGGAGACGGCGTGGGCGATGTCGTCGACCTGGCCGACCCGGCCCACGGGGATGCCCTTGGCCCGCTCTGCGGCGTAGTCGTCCCAGTCCCGCCCGATGCGCGCGGCGGTGGCCCGGGTCATGTCGGACTCGACGAGGCCGGGCGCCACCACGTTGGCGGTCACGCCGAATCTGCCGAGCTCGATGGCCAGGGTCTTGGTGAGACCCTGCAGGCCGGCCTTGGCCGCGGAGTAGTTCGCCTGGCCGCGGTTGCCCAGCGCCGCCGTGGAGGACAGGTTGACGATCCGGCCCCACCCGGCGTCGACCATGTGCGCCTGCGCCGCGCGGGTCATGAGGAACGACCCGCGCAGGTGCACCGCCATGACGGTGTCCCAGTCGCTGTCGCTCATCTTGAACAGCATGTTGTCGCGCAGGACGCCGGCGTTGTTGACCAGGACGACCGGCGGGCCGAGCTCGGCGGCGATCCGGTCGACGGCGGCGGCCACCTGCTCGCTGTCGCTCACGTCGGCCCCGACGCCGAGGGCGAGGCCGCCGGCGGCCTCGATCGCCTCGACGGTGCCCTTGGTGGCCGCCTCGTCCAGGTCCAGGACCGCGACGGCCAGACCGTCACTCGCCAGCCGCTTCGCGGTCGCGGCACCGATGCCGCGGGCCGCGCCGGTGACGACGGCGACCCGCTGGCCGCCAGTGGATGCGCTCATGCTGCCCCTCTCCTGCTGCTGGACCACGGGTGAGCCCTGCAGCGCGGGCACGCCCGTGCCCCCGTCAGGGAGGCGACCGCTGCCGCGAGGCGGCTCATCGGTCGGAGTGTCACAGACCTCCGACCCACGAACAAGAGTCGACGTCGAAGTCAGTATTCGGGCTGCACCCCGGAACGCCCACCGGCGGTCAGGGCCGCTGGAGACCCTCGACGATGACGGCCCGGTAGTCCGCCGCCCTGAGCCGGTGCGGGAGTGCGGCCTGGTAGCCGGGGCTCTCGTACCAGGCCCGCGCGTCCTCGGCCGTCGGGAACCGGAGGAGCACGACGCCGTCCGGCGCCTCGCCCTCCAGGGTCTCGATGTCGCCGTAGACGACCAGCGGCTCCAGCGAGGAGGAGCCTTCGGCCTCGCGGTTCAACCGCTGGTACTCGGCCAGCTCAGCCGGATCCCGGACCGGACCCTCGCGCAGGAAGATCATGTAGGCAGCGATGTCGGACCTCCCAGACGTGACACCGGCGGCCCGCGAGCGTGGTCAGGAGACCACCCGCCCGCCGCTGACCCCGATCGTCTGCCCCGTGACGTAGCCGGTCGCGTCCAGGCACAGCCAGGCACAGGCGTTGGCGATGTCCTCGGGTTCACCGACGCGACGCACCGGGATCGTCTTCGCGAGGGCGTCGAGCGGGAGGTTGAACTTCACCGCGTTCGCGTCGGCCATGATCGTCCCCATCACCGAGCCGGGCGGGATGTTGTTCACGGTGATCCCGAGCGGACCCAGTTCCTGCGCCAGCGAGCGCGTCAAGGTGATGACCGCGCCCTTGGAGGACGAGTACGCGGCCATGTTCACCGCACCGGTCTGCGCCGAGGAGGAGGAGATGTTGACGATCCGGCCCCAGCCGGCCGCCTTCATGTCCGGCAGCGTCTCCTGGGTGAGGATGAACGTGCCCTTGACGTTCACGGCGTAGACGGAGTCCCACAGCTCGTCCGTCGTCTGCTCCAGCGGCGTGAAGTCCGTGACGCCGGCGTTGTTCACCAGGATCGTGACGGGGCCGAGCGCCTCGCGGCACGCGGCGAGCGCGGCCTGGACCTGGTCCCGCTTCGAGATGTCGGCGCCCAGGGCCACCGCCTTGCCCCCGGCGGTCTCGATGGCCGAGACGGTGTCCGCGCAACGGTCGGCGTCCAGGTCCAGGACGCCGACGGCGACACCGTCCTGGGCCAGTCGCTTGGCGCAGGCGGCGCCGATGCCCGCCGCGGCACCGGAGACGATGGCAACTCTCGTGGTCACTCGCTGTCCTTGTCTGTCCGTCTGTCCGTCTGTCCGTCTGTCCGTCTGTCCGTCTGTCGACGTCTCTGCGACGTCGATCGATGTGCTCCGGGTGGGCGGGGCGAACCCACCGCCGGCCCCGCCGCGTCAGGCGAAGGGCTCCTCGCCCTCGAGCTTGGTCCGGTGCATCATCCGGCCGCTGTCGGCCGGGTAGGCCTCGGCCTTGTGCATCGTGCCGGTGTTGTCCCAGACGACCATGTCGCCGACGGTCCACCGGTGCCGGTAGACGAACCGGTCCTGGGTGGCGTGGTCGCGCAGACGGCTCAGCAGGGCCCACCCCTCGCGCAGGTCCATCCCCTCCACGTGGGACGCCGTCGAGCCCAGGACGAGCGACCTGCGGCCGGAGCGGTGCTTCCAGACCAGCGGCAGGACCTTGGGCTCGAAGCGCTGCCACGCGCGCAGCGTCTCCGAAGTCGGCTCCGGGTCGACGTAGCGCTGCGCCACCTCGAACATGTGCACGACCCGCAACTGCTCGAGCGCCTCCTGCTCGGCGGAGGGGAGGTCGTCGTACGCCGCATAGGTGTTGGCGAAGAGCGTGTCACCACCGATCGGGGACAACCGCCGCGCGCTCAGCACCGACGCCAGGATCGGCACGTCGGACATCGTGCCGTCGATGTGCCAGTAGAACGCGCCCTTGAGGTACTCCGCCGCCGGGTTCTCCAGCGGGTCCATCGTGACCTTGTAGATGTTGCCCTCGCCCTCGTCGACGATCCGGCCGAGGGTGCGGGTGAAGGCCACCTGTTGCTCGTCGGTCAGGCCGATGCCCGGGAACACGACCACGCCGCGCTGCTCGAGCAGGGCGCGGATGTCCGTCGCCAGGACGCCGCTGAGCAGCGTGTCGACGTCGCTCTCGATCGCCGTCCCGATCCGCGGCGCCAGGTCGCGGTGCCGGAGCGCTGCGGTGGTGGCCTGGGTCTGCATGACACCTCTTCGACGGGGCTGCCCGACGACGGGCGCCGGAGGGCTTAGGCGACTGATTAATACCTGCCGCTAGTGTGTCCGTCAACACACGTACGCCACCCCGGCACGCCCGGACCGGATGCCCGGTCCGCCGATCGCGCGGCGCCCCGACGGAGGTCGGCAGCCCACCGCGACAGCGGTCGCGCCCGGGGTGGGCCGCTCACGTTCCCCGCCTCTGGGGACGTCACTTCCACCTGGACGGAGAGCCATGGTCGACCTGGAACTCGACGAGGGACTCGCGGTCATCACCATCGACCGCCCGCACGCGCGCAACGCCATCGCGCCGTCGACCATGGGCGAGCTGGAGGAAGCACTCGACGCGGCGGCGGGTGCGCTCGCGCTGGTCATCCGCGGAGCGGGCGACAAGGCCTTCGTCTCCGGCGGTGACCTCAAGGAGCTCGCGGCGATCCGGACGGAGGAGGACGCCGCCGCGATGGCCTGGCGCATGCGCCGGATCTGCGACCGACTGGCGGCCTTCCCGGCCCCGGTCATCGCGGCACTCAACGGTCACACGCTGGGCGGGGGGGCCGAGGTCGCCGTCGCCGCTGACATCCGGGTCGCCGCCGACGACATCCGCATCGGCTTCACCCAGGTGACCCTGGCCATCATGCCCGCCTGGGGCGGCGCGGAGCGGCTGGCCGCACTGGTCGGGCGCGGCCGCGCCCTGATGCTCGCGGGGACCGGCACCGTGCTGGACCCCGTCGAGGCCCAGCGGCTCGGTCTGGTCGACGCCGTGTTCCCGCGTGCCTCGTTCGACGCCGGCTGGCGGGCCCTGGCGCGGTCGATCGCCAACCGTTCCGCGGGCGAGATCAAGCGCATCACGGCGCCGGGCGCCACGGCCGAGGACGCGATCCAGGCCTTCGCCGGCACGTGGGTGTCCGACGAGCACTGGCGCAAGGCCGACGAGGTCATGAAGAAGAGGTGACGCCCGGCGTCGGGGCCCGGCGGTGGCGGCCTGCCGGCCGCCCGGCCCCGACGTCCGCCGCTCAGGAGGCGAGCTCGACCACGGTCGCGTTCGCGGTGCCGCCGCCCTCGCACATCGTCTGCAGGCCGTACCGGAGCCCGGAGTCGCGCATGTGGTGGATCATGCGCGTCATCAGGACCGCCCCCGAGGCACCCAGGGGGTGCCCCAGCGCGATCGCGCCGCCGAGCGGGTTGACCCGCGCCGGGTCCGCTCCGGTCTCGGCGAGCCAGGCGAGCGGGACCGGGGCGAACGCCTCGTTGACCTCGAAGACGCCGACGTCGGACAGCTGCAGCCCGGCCTTGTCCAGCACCTTCGCCGTCGCCGGGATGGGACCGGTCAGCATCAGGACGGGGTCGGACCCGGTGACCGCACCGGCGCGGTAGCGGACCAGCGGCGTCAGCCCGAGCTCCCGCGCCTTCTCCGGCGTCGTGACCAGCAGCGCCGCGGCGCCGTCGGAGATCTGCGAGGAGTTGCCGGCGTGGATCACCCCGTCCTCGGCGAAGGCGGGCTCGAGTCCGGAGAGGCTGTCGACGGAAGTACCGCGGCGGATGCCCTCGTCGGCGGTGACCGTCGTGTCACCGGTCTCCACGGCGAGGATCTGCGCCTCGAAGGCGCCGGCGTCCTGTGCCGCCGCCGCGCGCGCGTGGGACTCCGCGGAGAACTCGTCCAGCCGTTCCCGGGAGAAGCCCCACTTCTCGGCGATGCGCTCGGCCGACACCCCCTGGTTGAACGAGAAGCCGTCGTAGCGGTCGATCGCCGCCGGTCCGTACGGCATCCCCTCGGCCCGGGCCGAACCCAGCGGTACCCGGCTCATCACCTCGACGCCGCCGGCGACCACGACGTCCTGCTGCCCCGACATCACCGCCTGGGCGGCGAAGTCGAGGGACTGCTGCGACGAGCCGCACGCCCGGTTGACCGTGGTGCCGGGGATCTCCTCGGGCCAGCCGGCGGCCAGGACCGAGTACCGGCCGATGTTGCTCGACTGGTCACCAACCTGGGACACGCAGCCCCAGACGACGTCGTCGACGACCTCCGGCCCGACGCCCGCACGGCGCAGCAGCTCGTTGAGCACCAGCCCGGACAGGTCGGCGGGGTGGACGCCGGCCAGCCCGCCCCTGCGCCTGCCCACCGGCGTGCGCACCGCCTCGACGATGACCGCCTCGCGCATCCTTCTCCGCCCTCTCCCTCGTCCGTGGGTGCGACCGTCGACCACCGGGACCGGCGTCGGCGGGTGGTGCTCGGTGGCGTCAGTAGCTCCGCGGGAGTCCCAGCACGTGCGAGCCCAGGTAGTTCAGGACCATCTCCTGGCTGATCGGGGCGATCTTCATCAGCCGCGCCTCGCGGAAGTACCGCGCGACGTTGTACTCCTCGGCGTAGCCCATCCCGCCGTGGGTCTGCAGCGCGCGGTCGGCGGCGGCGAAGCCGGCGTCCGCGCAGAGGTACTTCGCGGTGTTGGCCTCCCGGCCGCACGGGCGTCCGTTGTCGTAGAGCCAGGTCGCCTTGCGCAGCACCAGTTCGGCGGCGTCCAGCCGGGCCAGCGAGTCGGCGAGCGGGAACTGGATGCCCTGGTTCATGCCGATCGGCCGGCCGAAGACCTCGCGCTCGTTCCCGTAGGCGACCGCCCGGTCCAGGGCCACCCGGCCGATGCCGAGGGCCTCGGCGGCGATGAGCATCCGCTCGGGGTTGAGCCCGTCCAGGATGTAGGTGAAGCCCTTGCCCTCCTCGCCGACCCGGTCCTCGACCGGGATGCGCAGGTCGTCGATGAAGAGCTCGTTCGAGGTGACGGCGTTGCGACCCATCTTCCGGATGGGCCGGACGTCGACGTGCGCGCGGTCGAGGTCGGTCATGAACAGCGTCATGCCGTCGGTCTTGCGGGAGACGTCCTCGAGCTTCGTCGTCCGGGTCAGGAGGAGGATCTTCTCCGACTCCACCGCCTTGGAGATCCAGACCTTGCGGCCGTTGACGACGTAGCTGTCGCCGTCCCGGCGGGCGAACGTCGTGATCCGGGAGGTGTCCAGACCCGCGCCGGGCTCCGTGACGCCGAAGCACACGTGCAGGTCACCGCTGGCGATGCGCGGCAGCGTGCGCGCCTTGAGCTCCTCGGAGCCGTGGACCACCACCGGGTGCATGCCGAAGATGGACATGTGGATCGCACTGGCGGCGTTCATGCCGCCACCGGACCGGGCGACCTCCTCCAGCAGCAGGGACGCCTCGGTGATGCCGAGCCCGTGGCCGCCGTAGGCCTCAGGGATGGTGAGCCCGAGCCATCCGCCGGCGGCGATCGCCTCGTAGTACTCGCTCGGGAACTCGTGGTCCCGGTCCTTCTCGGCCCAGTAGTGGTCGTCGAAGCGGCGGACCAGCGCGGCCACCGACTTGCGGATCAGCTCCTGGTCCTCGGTCAGGTCGAACTCCACGACCCCCACCCTCCTCGAGCTGCAGACGGCCTCGCCACGGCCGATCCCCTGGGACGGCGACGTGGCGCCGCGGACGGCAGCCCTCACCCCGACCCTGCGGCGCTTCCGAGTCTTGACGCTTTTTGATGCCGATGTCAATATTCAGTCACTCGATGAACAACGTCCCCGGCCGGTACCCGTCCGCCGGGGAGACCTGGAGGAGCATCGGTATGGCACTGCCCGCGGAGTTCGCCGACCTGGAGCCCTACGGGGACTGGATCCTCCCGACCGAGCCCCAGCGTTACGACAAGCGCCTCGCCTCCACGATGGAGCAGATGCAGGCGTTCTACGACGCGGCCTTCCCCCGGCTGGAGAACGCCCTGAGCTACCTCGGCGACACCCCGCTCGAGGAGCTGACCGAGCCGGAGAAGAACCTGCTCTACCTGATGCAGTCGCTGGTCATGGTGTCCTTCCCGATCGAGCTGTGGCGCCAGCCGCGGGTGCCGGACACCGGTGCCGCCTACCTCGACCTGATCGTCGAGCCGGTCGTCGCCTGACCCCCCGGGGGCGCCGCAGCCGCGCCCCCGCCGAACCGGGCACCGGAGGACCCCCGAGGGTCCCCGGTGCCCGGTTCGCTGTGGTCACTCGGCGGGCAGCCCCAGGAGCCGCCTCGCCGCGCCGTAGACGTCGCAGCCACCGTCGCCGACCTCGGCCACGAGGCCGTCGAGGTCCGGGTGGCCGCGGAGCAGGGTCTGGGCCAGCGACAGCACCTGCAGCCGGGCGCGCGCCCTCCGGCGCTCGGGGTCGTCCGCGCGGTGGTGGGCCTCGATCGCCTCGACCAGCGCGGGCACCCCCTCACCGCGGGAGGCCACCAGGGTGAGCACCGGAGCGCCGGTCTCCACGCGCAGCTCGCGGACGGTCCGCTCCGCGCCCTCCCGGTCGGCCTTGTTGACCACCAGCAGGTCGGCCACCTCCAGCAGACCGGCCTTGGCGGCCTGCACCGCGTCGCCGGCCCCGGGGTTCAGGACGACGACCGTGGGGTCGGCCACGGCCGCGATCTCCACCTCGGACTGGCCGACGCCGACGCTCTCCAGCAGCACCACGTCGAAGTCCAGGGCCGCCAGCACCCGCACGGCGGCCGGCACCGCCGCCGCCAGCCCGCCCAGGTGCCCCCGGGTCGCCAGAGAGCGGATGAGCACGTCCGGATCGGACACGTGCTGCGCCATCCGGATCCGGTCCCCCAGGATCGCTCCCCCGCTGTACGGGGACGAGGGGTCGACGGCGAGCACGGCGACGCGCAGGCCGCGCTCGCGGTAGGCCCCGACGAGCGCCGCGATGGTCGTGGACTTGCCCGCGCCCGGCGGCCCGGTCAGCCCGATCACCCGGATCGGCGCGGGATCGATCGCCTCCAGCAGGACACGTCGCTGCGGCCCCTCCGCGAGCGACAGCAGCCGCCCGGCCGCCCGGCGACCACCGCCCCGGGCCGCGCCGAGCAGCTCCAGGACGGCGGCGCGGTCCGGCGCCGCAGCGGCGGATCCGATGCGCGGGCGGTCCGGGCCGGCGTTCAGTCCTGCGTCCACACGCGTTCCCTCAGGACGCGCCGGAGCACCTTGCCCGACGGCAGGCGCGGGATCTCGCCGACGAACTCCACCCGGCTGGGGCGCTTGTAGGACGCCAGCTGCTCCCCCACGAGGTCCAGCAGCTCCTCCGCGGCGACGGGCCTGGCGACCGACACGGCAGCCACCACCGCCTCGCCGTCCACCGGGTCGGGGACGCCGAAGACGGCGCAGTCGGCCACCGCCGGGTGGCCGTGCAGCACGGCCTCCACCTCCGCCGGGGCGACCTGGAACCCCCGCACCTTGATTATCTCCTTGGACCGGTCCGTGAGCGTCACCCAGCCCCCGGCGTCGACGGTGCCCACGTCCCCGGTCCGGTACCAGCCGTCGCAGAACGCGTCGGCGGTCGCCTCGGCCGGGAGGTACCCGGCCATCAGCGACGGGGCGCGGGCCTGGATCTCCCCCACCTCCCCCGGCGGCAGCGGGACGCCGGCCTCGAGCGAGACCACCCGCAGCTCGACCCCCGGGACCGCGCGGCCGGCGCTGTCGAGCCGGGCGCCGTCCAGCGGGTTGCAGGCGATGACGGGGAGCTCGGAGGCCCCGTAGGCCGGCACCCAGCCCACCCCGGTGCGCCGGGTGACCGTCTCGGCGACGCTGGGGGTCACCGGGGTGGCGCCCCACATGATGAAGCGCAGCGAGGACAGGTCGTAGCTCTCCAGCCGGGGGTGGTCGGCCATGGCCAGCGCGATCGGGGCGACCGCCATCTCGACGGTGATGCGGTCGTCCTGGATGCAGCCCAGCACCCGGTCGAGATCGAAGCGGCGGTGCAGCCGCAGCCACGCGCCGGTGTCGAGCGCGGTGACGATGTTGAGCAGCCCGAGGATGTGCGACGGCGGCGTGGCCACCTGCAGCCGGTCGTCCGCCGTGAGCCCCAGGGCGTCGCGCCAGTGGACGACGGCTGCCCGCAGGCTGGCGTGGGTGTGCCGCACGGCCTTCGGCATGCCGGTGGTCCCCGAGCTGAACACCAGCACGGCGTCCGCCGCCGGGTCGGTCGCTCGTGCCGGGCCGTCGGCGTCCGGTGCGATCGGGTCGTCGAGCGACACCATCGGCAGGAGCCCGGCCAGGACGGGGTGGTCGCCGACCGCGTGGTCCGGCGCGGTGATCCGCAGCGCGTGCTCGGTCTCGCCGCGTCGCCACGCCGGGCTGAGGAGCACCACCGCAGCGCCCAGCCGCCAGATCGCGAGCACCGCGACCACGAACTCGGGCCGGTTCGACGACATGAGCGCGACGCGGTCCCCCGGCCGCACCCCGCGCGCCGCCAGCGTGCCGGCGAGCCCACCGGCCAGGGCGTGCAGGTGCGCGGCGGAGAACCCCTGGTCCTCGAAGGCCAGCACCGTGCGCTCGGCGGCCGGGCCGCCCGCGGGCGTGGGTGTCGGGCTCATGCCTCGGGGTCCCCTCTCGTGTGGCGCCGGCACTAGGCGGACGCCGGCACGGCGCCGTGCTCCCCGAGGCTCGGCGGCGGTCCGTAGGCGGGCTGGTGGCCGGGGATCCGGATCGGACTGCCCACGAGGCGGAAGCCCCCGGCCTCGACCACCATCTCCGGGGTCGCGTCCAGGGCCTCGGGCAGGGACCGCACGGCGGCCGCCGGGACACCCAGCGGCCGCAGCCGCTCCTCCCAGCCGACCGCCGAGTCGCCGGACAGCGCCGCCGTCACCGCGGCGACGACCTCCTCGCGACGGGCGGCACGCTCGGCCATCGAGGTGAACCCGTCGATCCCGGCCTCGCCGGCGAAGGCCGCCCAGAAGCGGTCGTGGGTGACGAACAGCGCCAGGTGGCCCGCCGCCGTCGGGAACAGCTGCGCCGGTACGTAGAACGAGTGCGCTCCGGACGGCAGCCGCCCGGGGCTGACCCCGTCGTTCAGGTAGGCCGACGCCTTGTAGTTCAGCTGGGAGAGCATCACGTCCCGGAGGGAGACGTCCACCTGACCGCCCCGGCCCGACACGATCTGGGCGAGCAGGCCCAGGGCGGCGGCCAGGCCGGCCGAGTTGTCGGCCGCGGAGTAGCCCGGCAGCGTCGGCGGGTCGTCGGGGTCACCGGTCAGCGCGGCCACGCCGGTCAGCGCCTGGATCACGTAGTCGAACGCGGGGTCGTCCCCACCGTCGAGGCCGTACCCGGTGAGCGCCACGCAGACGATCCGCTCGTTGTGCTCGCGCAACGCGTCGTAGGTCAGCCCGAGCTTGCGGATCGCCGACGGCTTCATGTTGACCAGCAGCGCGTGCGACTCGGCCACGAGCTCGTGCAGCCGCGCCCGGTCCTCCGGCTCGTCCAGCCGCAGGACGATGCTGCGCTTCCCGCGGTTGATGCTGGCGAAGTAGGCGGGTGTCACCTGCCGGGACAGGTCCCCGGTCGGCGGCTCGATCTTGGTGACCTCGGCACCGAGGTCGGCCAGCAGCATCGTCGCGTAGGGGCCGGCGAGGATGTGCCCGACCTCGAGCACCCGGATGCCGGCGAGCGGTCCGGCACTCACTGCACGGGAGCCTGCGTGGCGGTGAGCGCGCGCACCTCGGCCACGAGGGTCTCCAGGGACGTGCCGGTGGGGAACACGGCGGCCACGCCCACCTCGCGCAGCTTGGGGACGTCGGCCGCGGGGATGGTCCCGCCGACGATGACCGCGATGTCGCCGGCGTCCGCGGCCCGCAGGCCCTCGACGGTGCGCTCGGCCAGGGCGAGGTGGGCGCCGGAGAGGATGCTCAGCCCGACGACGGCGACGTCCTCCTGCAGCGCGATCGAGACGATGTCCTCGATGCGCTGGCGGATGCCGGTGAAGACCACCTCGAACCCGGCGTCGCGCAGCGCACGGGCGACGATCTTGGCCCCGCGGTCGTGGCCGTCGAGGCCGGGCTTGGCGACCAGGATGCGTGCGGGCATCAGAACACCACCGGCTGCTGGAACTCGCCCCAGACCGCCTTGAGGGCGGCGACCATCTCGCCGACCGTGCAGTAGGCGTAGGCACAGTCGATCAGCGGGCCCATGAGGTTCACGTCGCCCTCGGCGGCCCGCGTGAGCGCCGCGAGGGTGCTCTGCACGTCGGCGCTGCTGCGCTCGGCCTTGACGCGCGCCAGCCGCTTGAGCTGCAGCGCACGCCCCTCCGCGTCGAGCTCGTAGGTCGCGACCTCGGGCGCGGGCTCGTCGGACACGAACCGGTTCACGCCGACGACCGGCAGCTCGCCGGACTCTATCTGCTGGTGCACCTTGTAGGCCTCGTCGGCGATGAGGCCCTGCAGGTAGCCGTCCTCGATGGCCCGGACCATGCCGCCGTGCCGCTCGAGGTCGTCCATGATCTCCACGATCCGGCTCTCGGTGGCGTCGGTGAGCGCCTCGACGAAGTAGGACCCGCCCAGCGGGTCGGCGACCCGGGCGACCCCGGTCTCGTGGGCGAGGATCTGCTGCGTCCGCAGGGCGAGGGTGGCCGACTCCTCGCTCGGCAGGGCGAAGGGCTCGTCCCAGGCTGCGGTGAACATCGACTGCACACCGCCGAGGACCGACGCCATCGCCTCGTAGGCCACGCGGACGATGTTGTTCTGCGCCTGCGGCCCGTAGAGGGAGGCGCCGCCGGCCACGCACCCGAACCGGAACATCGCGGCCTTGTCCGCCGAGGCCCCGTACCGCTCCTTCACGATGGTCGCCCACCGCCGGCGGCCGGCGCGGTACTTGGCGACCTCCTCGAAGAAGTCCCCGTGGGTGTAGAAGAAGAAGGAGATCTGCGGCGCGAACTGGTCGATGGTCATCCGCCCGCGGGCCAGCACGGTGTCGCAGTACGTGACGCCGTCGGCGAGGGTGAAGGCCATCTCCTGCACGGCGTTGGCCCCGGCGTCGCGGAAGTGGGCACCGGCCACCGAGATGGCGTTGAACCGCGGCACCTCGGCGGCGCAGAACTCGATGGTGTCGGCGATCAGGCGCAGCGAGGGCTCCGGCGGCCAGATCCAGGTGCCGCGCGACGCGTACTCCTTCAGGATGTCGTTCTGCACCGTGCCGGTCAGCTTCGCCCGGGGCACGCCCGACCGCTCGGCCGCGGCGACGTAGAACGCCAGCAGGATCGCGGCGGTCCCGTTGATCGTGAAGCTGGTGCTGATCTGGTCGAGCGGGATGCCGTCGAACAGCACCTCGGCGTCGGCGAGCGTGTCGATGGCCACCCCGACCCGGCCGACCTCCTCGGCGACCTCCGGGTCGTCGGAGTCGTAGCCGCACTGGGTCGGCAGGTCCAGCGCCACCGACAGTCCGGTGCCCCCCTGTCCGAGCAGGTAGCGGTACCGCTGGTTGGACTCCTCGGCGGTGCCGAAACCGGAGTACTGCCGGAACGTCCACAGCCGACCTCGGTAGCCGGTCGGGAAGTTGCCCCGCGTGAACGGGTACGTGCCGGGCGCCGGGGGCTCGACCCCGCGCCGGTCCTCGGGTCCGTAGGAGGCCTGGAGCGGCAGCCCCGAGGCGGTGTGCGTGAACTCGGTCATGTCTCTCTCATCTCGTCAGACCGCGGCGATGGAGCGGATCTCGACGAAGCCGTCGATCCCCTCCCGGCCGAGTTCCTTACCGATGCCGCTCTGCTTGAGCCCGCCGAACGGCGCGGCGGGGTCCATCGGGTACTGCTGGTTGACCCCGAACGTGCCGCTCCGCACGCGCCGGGCCACGGCCATGCCGCGACCGGGGTCGGCGGTCCACACCGATCCGGACAGCCCGTAGTCCGAGTCGTTCGCGATGCGGACGGCGTCCTCGTCGTCCCGCGCGGGGATGACCGTGATGACCGGGCCGAAGATCTCCTCGCGGGCGATGCGCATCCCGTTGTCGACGCCCGCGAACAGGGTGGGGCGGACGTACCATCCCCGGTCCAGGCCGTCGGGCGGCGTGCTCCCGCCGACCACGAGGCGAGCACCCTCCGCCTCGCCCACCGAGATGTAGTCCCGGACGCGGTGCTGCTGGCGCTGGGAGACGAGGGGGCCGAGCTCGGTGGCCGGATCGGTCGGGTCGCCCACCGTGACGGAGTCGAACATCGCGGCGAGGGCGTCGACGAACTCGTCCTGCCGCCGCTCCGGCACCACGAGGCGGGTCAGGGCCGTGCAGACCTGGCCGCTGTTCATCAGGCCGGCGACCCGCTGCGCCTCGGCGAAGGACGCCGGGTCGGCGTCGTCGAGGGCGATCCCCGCCGACTTGCCGCCGAGCTCGAGGCTGAAGCGCTTCAGGCCGCGACCGCAGACGGCGCCGACCTCACGGCCGGCCGCGGTGGAGCCGGTGAAGGAGACCTTGTCGACCCCGGGGTGCGCGACGAGCGCGGCGCCCACGTCGGCACCACCGTGCACCACGTTGAGGACACCGTCGGGGAGCCCGGCGGCCGCGCAGATCTCGGCCATCAGGTTCGCGTCGAGCGGAGTCTCGGGAGCCGGCTTCAGGACGACCGCACACCCGGCAAGGAGTGCGGGGACGAGTTTCGTCACGATGAGGAACTGCGGGAGGTTCCACGGGACGATCGCCGCGACGACGCCGACCGGCTCCCGGCGGATCGTCACGTCCTTGCCGTAGACACCGGCCCGGGGCTCCTCCCAGGGGTAGCCGTCGGCGATGTCGGCGAAGGCCCGGATCATCGACCAGGGCAGCCGGGTGTGCGAGCGCCCCGCCCACCGCGCCGGAGCGCCCATCTCGGCGGTGATGAGCCTGGCCATCTCGTCGATCCGCGCCTCGTAGAGCTCGGCGAGACGTCGGACCACCGCGATCCGCTCCTGCGGATCGGTGCGCGACCACGCGCTCTCGTCCACGGCGCGCCGCGCGGCCGCCACCGCACGGTCGACGTCCGCCGGCCCGGCCGTCGCCACGCGGGCGACGACCTCCTCGCTGTGCGGCGAGACGACCTCGAGGACGCCGCCGTCGGACGGGACGGTCCACGCTCCGTCGATGAACAAGCGGTCCTGCACGTACATGTGTCCTCCTGGGCTGCGCCGACCGGCTCCCACCGGGACGACGGGTCCCGGGCGCGCGCGGTCAGCGCTGACGGCTGGCGATCTCGCGGAGCAGCGTGCTCACGGGTGGCGGGTCGAACGACAGTCCGACGGGGGTGGACTGCGCGCCGGACCGGGCGCCGGCGCTGAGCGCGGCCTGCACGGCCTGCAGGTCGTCGGCCTCGATCTCGTAAATGGCCACGAACGGCCCGCTCTCGTCGAAGGGGGCGAAGCGGCGGGCGGAGACGACGCCGTCGACGGCGAGAACCTCCCCGAGGTGCGTCTCGTACCACCGGTGGTAGTCGGCCGCGTCCTCGGCGGAGCTCGGCCGGGTCTCGACGTAGAGGATCCCCTTGGGCATTCGACGTCCTCCTGCTCGTGTCGGTGGCGCCGGTGGGTGGCCGGCCCCGGGCCGGCCGAGGCGTCCTCGGCCGGCCCGGTGCCGTGCGACCGGATCAGTCGTTGCGGTGGATCCGGCCGTCCTTCATCACGAACCGCACGTCGTTCAGCGCCGAGATGTCCGTCGACGGGTCCCCGGCCACCGCGATGACGTCCGCGAGCAGACCCGGGGCCAGCCGGCCCCGGTCCTCCACGCCGATGAGCTCGGCACTGGTCACCGTCGCCGCCCGGATCGCCTGCATCGGGGTCATCCCCCGGTCGACGAGAGCCCAGAGCTCCTTGGCGTTGGCACCGTGCGGGATGGCCGGCGCGTCGGTCCCGCACGCGATCCGGACCCCCGCGTCGATGGCCTTGCTGAGCGTCCGCCGGGCGATCGGGAAGATCTCCGCGGCCTTCGCCTGCAGGGCCGGGTGCGCCTTGGAGACGTCGAGCCCCTCGGAGAGGTAGCTCGTCGGCACCAGGAACGTCCCGTGGTCGATCATCATCTGGATCGTGTCGTCGCTGGCCAGCGAGCCGTGCTCGATGCAGTCGACCCCGGTGCGGATGCACGCCCGGATCGCCGCGTCGCCGTGCGCGTGCGCGGCGACCTTGAGCCCGGCCCGGTGCGCCTCGTCCACGATCGCCGCCAGCTCCTCGTCGGAGTACTGCTGCGCTCCGGCCGCGGTGCTGTGCGACATGATCCCGCCGGACGCGGAGATCTTGATCAGGCCCGCGCCGTACTTCATCTGGTAGCGCACCGCCTTGCGCACCTCGGACACACCGTTGGCGATGCCCTCCTCGACGCTCAGCGGCATGATCTGCGGCGCCAGCTTCTGGAACATCGTCGGCTCCAGGTGACCGCCCGTCGGCGCGATGGCGTGACCCGCGCAGACGATCCGCGGCCCGTCGACCCACCCCTGCTCGATGGCCCGGTTCAGCGAGACGTCGAGCAGGTAGCCGCCGGTCTTCACCATCAGGCCGAGGTTGCGCACCGTGGTGAAGCCGGCCATCAAGGTCGTCCGCGCGTTCAGCGTGCCCCGCAGCGTCCGGTACACCGGGTCGTCCTGCACCCCGTGCATGGGGGTGGGCAGACCGGTGGGGGTCTCCGGACCGCCGATGAGCAGGTTCACCTCCATGTCCATCAGGCCGGGGAGCAGGGTGACGTCCCCGAGGTCGATCTCGGTCGCGGCGGCGGGCGGGGTCTCGGGGTCGACCGCGACGATGCGGTTCCCCTCCACCACGACCGCCGCCGGCGACCGGACCTCACCCGCGTCGACGTCGACCCAGCGCTGGGCCCGCAGGACGTAGCGCTCGGTCATCGGGCCGGATGCCGGGTGCACAGTGGGGCGGACGTCACGGAGCGTCGACCTTCACCCGGGTCTGCTGCACGTACTCCTCGACCTTCTCCGCCACGACCTTGTGCAGGTGGCGGACCAGGACCTCCTGGTCGTTGAGCGCGAACGTCTTGACGGCCTGCGACTCCAGCGAGATCTGCGTCGCCTCGAGGGTGTTGGCGTCCTGCAGGCTGTACTCCTTGAAGGTCACCGCCGCCATCTCCTGCGCGATCCGCTCACGGCCGTTCTTCGGCGGGACGAAGTAGACGTTCGCCTCGAAGACGTGCTTGTTGTGCGCCGTCGGCCAGTAGTGGTAGGTCAGGTACCAGCCGCTCCCCCAGATGAGCAGCACCATGTTCGGGAAGATCTGGAACGAGTCCAGGCCCCAGGGGTCGCACTTGGCGGGGTTGAGGCCGGGCGGGTCCACCCACTCGATCTCGGGCTTGTCCCAGGGCCCGAAGAGGCCGCTGCGGGTGGCGTCCTCCATCGGCCGACGCATCTCCGGCGGCATCCCGGAAGCGACGATGCCGGCGGTGCTGACCAACCGGTGATCCCCGTCGACCTGGTAGTGCGGCGCCTCGAAGCCGATCTTCGCGACGGCCTCCGCGTACGCCTTCGTGGTCTGCCCCGCGTGCAGGATCGGCGCGTGGTAGAACTCGGCGAAGGCGTCCATGAACAGCTTCCAGTTGGCGCCGATCTCCGCCTTGTAGTAGTACCGCTCGCTCAGCTTCTCGAACGGGTACCCCTCCAGGTCGGTGACCATGGGACCGAGGAAGTCCTCGAGCGACTGCTCGGGCTCCTCGTCGAGGTTGATGAAGATGAAGCCGGCCCACACGCCGACGTGCACCGGCGCCAGGCCGAAGTCCTTCTTGTCCAGGTCGAAGAACTCACCCTCCTGCTGAACGTAGTTCAGGGAGCCGTCCAGGTTGTAGCGCCAGGCGTGGTACTTGCAGGTGAACTGACGACAGTTCCCGGCGGTCTCCTCGCGGGGGAAGTCGTCCCACACGAGCTTGTTGCCGCGGTGCCGGCACACGTTGTGGAACGCGCGCACGCCCTCGTCGCCCTCGCCGCTGCGCACGATGATCACCGAGTTGTTGGTGATCTGGATCTCCTTGGTGAAGTAGCTGCCCTTGCGCGGCAGCTGCTCCACCCGCCCGACGTTCAGCCAGGCCTTCTTGAAGATCGCGTCGCGCTCGAGCTCGTAGAACTCGGGCGAGGTCGAGTCCTCGTAGGAGATGGGCGCCGTGTCCAGGTCGAAGTGCTTGGTCCAGCTGCCCGCAGCCGGCTTGGGCCAACGTGCCATCGTGTGCTCCTCGGGTTGGGCGGGTGGTGGTGCAGGTGGTGGTGCAGGTGGTGGAACGAGGCCGGGCGGATCAGGGACCCGTGGCCGGGCCGGGTCGGCCACGTCCCGTGGCCGGCCCGTCGTCGTGGGGTGGGTGGGCGCCGGGGGCGTCCGTCGGCCGGACGCTCACCCCCCGGTCCCGGGGAGGTCGGGCGCCGCGGACGGGTCCATGTCCGCGTCGAGCTCGAGGCCGACGCTGTTGAAGACCAGGGAGAGACAGAGGTAGGAGCCCACGATGAACAGGACCTCGAGCAGCTGCCCGCTGTCGAGCTCCTCCCGGAGCGCACTCCATGTGGCGTCGTCGACGCGCTGGACGTCGAGCAGCTGATCGGTGGCGGCGAGCAGGTGACGCTCCAGTGGCGTCCACACGGCGTCGTCGGCACCCCGCGTGACGGCCTCGACCTGCGCGTAGGTGAGACCGGCCTGCTGGCCGAGGCGCGCGTGCTGCACCCACTCGTACCGCGACCGGCTCAGCCAGGCCACACGCAGGATGAGCAGTTCCCGCAGTCGCGGCTCGAGGGACACGTCCTGCAGGAGCACGCCGTTGTAGTGCAGCCACGCGCTGCCGAGGCTGAGCTGGTGCCCGAAGATCCCCAGCACGTTGGGCAGTCGCGGGGCGTCCGGCTCCCCGGAGAGGAACTTCTCGGCCGTCCGCACGTGCCCGCGGAGCATCGCCCGGGACTCCTCGTCCCACTGGTCGGCCGGGACGGGCGCCAGGCGCACGCCGGTCCCGGTCACGTCGGCGTTCCTCACTCGTAGACCACCGACACCGACGGGCCGGTCGGAACCGCCTGGCAGGTCAGGACCCAGCCCTCGTCGAGGTCGTCCTGCTCGAGCACGTCGTTCGTGCGCATCGGCGCCGAGCCGTCCACGAGTCGGGCCATGCACGTGGCACAGTTGCCGGCCTCGCAGGACGACGGCGGGGTCAGGCCCAGCGTCCGCGCCGTCTCGAGGATGGTCGTGCCGGGGTGGTGCTCCCCCGTCACCGTGCGACGCCCGAGGCGGATGGTGACCTGGGTCCTGGTCAGCGCCTGCCCGTTCTGCGTCACCGGCGCACCCCGCCGGACCCCGAGGCGGAACGGGTGCCCAGGCGCCCTCGAACCACGTGCGTCACCACCAGACCCCCAGCTGAAGTCACGTCGGCGCGGGACGGGCGGGCGGAATGCCGGCTCCGTCGACGGAGCGCGCTCTTAATCGACTGATTATGTGATCCTAGGCACTGGATGGCGACCACTGTCAAGGGACGGGCCCCAGTTGCGCGCTGTTGCCGCGGTGCGCGGGCGTCCGGCGATCCGAGGTGCCTGGTCGGCTGCTTGCCGCACCGCTCGCCGCGGGCGATGCTGTGGCGTCGGAGACGGGCGGGGTCACCGCCCACGACGGTTGACGGAGGTCGCACCTCGTGAGTTCGGGCCGGCCCGTCCCCGTCGACCAGGGCAGCCCCGCCGCCCTGCTCGACGCGGCGGAGAAGATCCTGGTCGAGGAGGGCTACGCCGCGGCGAGCTCTCGGCGGGTGGCCGGGGCGGCCGGGCTCAACGCGGCGCTCGTCTACTACTACTTCGGCACGATGGACGACCTCTTCGTGGCCCTGTTCCGGAGGGGTTCCGAGCGGAGCTTCCAGCTGCAGCAGCAGGCACTGGCGTCCGACCAGCCGCTGTGGTCGCTCTGGGAGGCCATCCACGACCGGACCAGTGCTGCCCTGACACTCGAGTTCGTCGCGCTCGCCAACCACCGGAAGGCGATGCGCAGCGAGATCACCCGATCGGCCCTGCGCTTCCGGCACATGCAGCTCGAGGCGGTGGCCGCGGTGCTGGAGCGGC
Organism: Blastococcus sp. CPCC 205250; assembly: GCF_019799925.1. Taxonomy (GTDB): domain Bacteria; phylum Actinomycetota; class Actinomycetes; order Mycobacteriales; family Geodermatophilaceae; genus Trujillonella. Next base: position 414,136 of record NZ_JABGCG010000004.1, read on the forward strand.
AGGAGCAGCAGCCGCCCGTGTCGGCGGCCGCATTGGTCCTCCTCATGTCCAGCGTCTCGCGCTTCCTCGTCATGGAGCGCGACTTCGACGTCGTGGTCGGCCACGAGGAGGCCGTTGCCCTGGTGGAAGACATCCTGGTGGCCATCGAGGGCGAACGGCGCTCGACGGCCGCCTGAGCGGGCGAGCCGTCCGGTCGACACGGGGCGCGCGCTCACCGGCCGGCCAGCCTCAGCACGCGCTCGGCCTGGCGGAAGATCGGCCCGTCCACCATGCGGCCCTCGAAGGTCGTGACCCCACGCTCGTCGCCGACCGCGTCGAACAGCCGGCGGGCCCACGCGACCCGGTCGTCGGAGGGCCGGTAGGCGCCGCGGATCACCTCGACCTGGCTCGGGTGGATGGCCACGGTCGCGTCGAAGCCGACCGCGACGGCGTCCTCGCACTCGGCGCGCAGCCCCTCGACGTCCGGGATGTCCATGTGGACGGCGTCGATCGCGAGCCGGCCGTGCGCCTTCGCTCCCACCAGCGTGCGGCTGCGCGCGTGGCGGGCGACGTCGCGGTAGGAGCCGTCGGTGTGCCGGCTGGTCATGCCGCCGAGCCCGGCGACCAGGTCGTCGGCCCCCCACATGACGCCGACGACGTCCGGGGCCGCGGCGAGCTCGCCCACCCGCTCGACGCCCAGCGGTGACTCCACCAGCACGAGGACCTCGCGTCCGGCGAGAGCGGCGAGTCCGGCCGGGTCCTCGGCCTTGGCCAGCATCACCCGGCGCAGCGGGGAGTCGGCCAGCAGCGCGAGGTCGGCGTCGTGGTCGGCCGTGCCGGCGGCGTTGATCCGCAGGACGGTGCGATCGGGGTCGAGATCACCGGACCGCACGGCGTTCCGGGCCGCGGCCTTGGCGGCGGGGGCGACGGCGTCCTCGAGGTCGATGACCACGACGTCGGCCACGGCCGCCGCCTTGGCCCACCGGTCGGCACGGTCGGCGGGGCAGAACAGCCAGGCGGGGCCGGGCTGCCAGGTCACTGCGGCTCGGCACGGACGAGGGTCTGGCGGACGGCGACCGCCACCACCTCGCCGTGCTGGTTGCGGGCGGTGTGCCGCAACGAGACGACACCCTCCCCCGGACGGCTGGCCGACAGCCGCTTGTCGGTCACGAGCGTCTCGGCGTACAGGGTGTCCCCGAGGAACACCGGCTGGGGGAAGGCCACCTCGGAGAACCCCAGGTTGGCCACGATGGTGCCCTGGGTGAGCTGGGCGACCGACAACCCGACGACCGTGGACAACGTGAACATGGAGTTGACCAGGCGCTGGTTGAACGGTGGCTGCTTCTCGCTGGCCGCAGCATCCAGGTGCAGGGCCTGCGTGTTCATCGTCAGCGTCGTGAACAGCACGTTGTCCGCCTCGGTCACGGTCCGCCCAGGCCGGTGCTCGTAGACGGCACCCACCTCGAACTCCTCGAACCACAGACCTCGCTGGACGATGCGCGCGACCGCGGGCGCGTCGCTCATCTCGCTGCCGTTCGGTCGCCGCCGCGGGGCGAGCCGGCGCTCAGGAGGCCGCCCACCACCCGGTCACGGACGACGTGGGCGGGCGGCGGCGGGACGAGCTGCAGGACGACGAGGTCGGCCCCGGCCTCGAGGTGGGCGTCGATGCTCCGGCTCAGCCCCTCGGGGTCCCCCGGGGCGACGAGCGCGTCGACGAGGCGGTCGCTCGCCGTCCGGAAGTCCTCCTCGGTGTACCCGAACCGCTCCAGGTTGCTGGTGTAGTTGGGCAGCCCCAGGCAGAACCGCATGTACTCCTGGAGCTCCTGTCCGCCCTCCGGCGCCACGGAGACCATGAGGGCGGGCGCCAGCCAGCGGTCCGGGCCGAGCAGCTCCCGCGAGCGCGCGGTGTGCTCGACCGGGCAGAAGTAGGTGTGCACCCCGTCGGCCGCCTCGGCAGCCAGCTCGGTCATCTTCGGTCCGAGCGCGGCCAGGATGCGGGGTGGGAGCTTCCTCCCCTTGGCCGTCGCGTCCATGGCCGCGAGGTAGTCGCGCATGGTCTTCAGCGGCGGACCGAAGACGTGCCCGCGCGCTTCGACCAGGGCGCGGTGACTGACGCCCATGCCGAGGACGAAGCGGCCCGGGAAGGCGTCCTCGAGGGTCGCCGAGGCGGCCACCATGGCCTCGGGGTCGCGGGCGTAGATGGTCGCCACACCCAGCGAGATGCGCAGGTCCGTCGTCGCGGACAGGTACAGCGCCGACCGGACGAAGGGATCGGCGCCCCGGAACTCGGGGAGGAAGAGGGTGCCCACCCCGGCCGCCTCGAACTCGCGGACCATCTCCACGGCCTCGGCGACCGGCAGGTTGTCCAGGAAGCCGCCCCACAGGCCCGTCCGGCGGGGATCGAGCCCCGTGCCGGGGATCCCGGTCCGGAGCTGACCGGCCCGCGAGGAGTCGTGCTCGGCATCCATCTGCTGGACCTCCTGGTCCGTGGGGAACCGCCCGTGGGGGTTCGGGTCCGACATCCCGCCCGCACCGGTCGTCCGGCCCTTTACTGACATCGACGTCGAAACTAGGTGGGCCCACGTACGGCGTCAAGCCCGTGGGCGGGCCCCGGCGGGCGGCTCCCGGCCGGGTCTCAGGTCGTCAGGATCGAGACGGCGGCGACGCCGGGAGCGCCGTAGAGCTGGGCCAGGCCGACCCGGGGCGTCGTCGGCACCTGCCGGTCGCCGGCCCGGCCCCGCATCTGCGTGACCAGCTCGTGCACCTGGCGCAGACCCGAGGCGCCCACGGGTTCACCGTTGGCGATCAGCCCGCCGTCGGTGTTCACCGGGAGGGCCCCGGTGATCGTCGTGGCCCCGGCGGCGATCAGCTCGTTCTGCTCTCCGTCGGCGCACAGGCCCACCTCGGCCATGTGCATGACCTCGTTGCCCGCGTCGGTGTCCTGCAGCTGGGCGATCTGGACGTCCTCGGGTCCGATGCCGGCCGCCTCGTAGGCCGCCCGGGCCGCCTCGACGGTGGGTGCCGGCACGTGCTCGAGCGCCGCGGACGGGGTGTGCACCTCGAACGCGCCGTACCGCCGGGTGCGGGTGACCACGCTGCGGAGGTACACCGGACTGTCGGAGTACTGGTGGGCGATCGCAGCATCGCAGACGACCACGGCCGCCGCGCCCTCGTCCGGCGAGCAGAACATGTAGTGGGTCAGCGGGTGGTTCAGCATGCGGGAGCCGAGGATCTCCTCCTCGGTCAGCGCCTTGCGCCGGAACGCCGACGGGTTGATCGCCCCGTTCGCGTAGGCCTTGGCGGCGACCCGGGCCAGCGTCTGGTGCGTGATGCCGTGGTCGTGCATGTAGCGGTTGATCTTCATCCCGAAGAACTTCGTCGTCAGGAACAGACCCATCTCGCCGTACCACTCCGGGCAGGCGTAGTCCGTCGGGTCGGCGGTGAACGCGCCGGTCTCGTGCTTGTCGAGGCCGAGGACCAGGCCGATCCGGTGCTCCCCGAGCCGGATCTGCTGAGCCGCCAGGGCCAGGGCACTGCCCGCGGTCGCGCAGCCGTTGTAGACGTTGGTGAACGGCAGGCCCGTCAGCCCGACCTCGGCGACCACCGAGTCGGGCTGGTCGATCTCGAAGCTGCCGCCGACGGCGAAGTCCACGTCGGGCCAGGCGAGGCCGGCGTCGGCGAGCGCGAGCCGAGCGGCCTCGGCGCCCATGGTCAGCGCGGACTTGCCGGGATACCGGCCGAAGGGGTGCAGACCCACCCCGATGATCGCGACGTCAGGCACCTGCTGCCACCCCTCCACTGTCCTCGACGGCCTGCTCGGCGGCACCCGGCGCGAACGCGAAGGTGACGACCTCCCGGCCCTCCTCGTCCACGCGCCAGGGCACCACCACCAGGTGCATCGGCATCCCGATCTCGATCGTCTCGGCCGTGACCCCGACCAGGAGGGCCTCGACCCGGAGCTCGCCGGGGATCTCGACCAGCCCGACGAACCACGGCAGGGTCTCCGCTCCGACCGTCAGCGTGCCGTTGAACGGCTCCTTGGGGGCGAAGCCCTGGGACGTCCAGGTCCACAGGGTCCCCTCCCGGCCCAGGAGCTGCTCGGTGACCGCGACGGAGCCGCAGCGGGGGCACCCGTGCCGCCGGGGGAAACTCACGGCGTCGCACGCGCCGCACCGCCCCCCGATGAGCTGCGGCTGCTCGCTGGGCCAGGTGAACAGTCCCTCAGCGATCGCTTCGCCGGCCACCGCGCCTCCACTCTCGTCGTCTCGTCGTCTCGTCCGCGCGCCGCTGCCGAGCCGTCGAGGCGGGTCGCCGGCATCCCGGACCCGGAGGCCCGTCCGTGCCGAGGCTCACCGGGATTGGCGCTTGTCGCAGTGGTCGGCAAAATCCTACACTGACGTCAATATCGATTGCAGGTGTCCGGAGGAGGACTGCGTGGTCGCACGAGTGCCTGGGGACCTGTCCCGGGACGCGGACCTGGCCGGCTTCGCCGCCCGCTTCCGCGTCTGGTTGGCGGAGTCGACGGCCGACGTCGCACCACTCCTGGCCGAGCACAGCGACTACGACGTCCGGGTGCAGAACGCCCGCGCCCTGCGGCGACTGCTGTGCGAGCACGGATGGGGCCTCGCCGGCTGGCCGGAGGAGGCCGGCGGGCTCGGTGGCTCGATCCTGCACCGCTCCGTGGTGACCGAGGAGCTCTTCCGCGCGGGCTGGTCGGGCCCGACGGTCTTCGAGCACCTCGAGATCATCGCTCCCACGCTGGTGGAGTTCGCCGCGCCGGAGTTCGTCCAGGCCGTCGTCCCGGCTTTCCTCGACGGCTCCCGGTCCTGGTCGCAGGGCTTCTCCGAGCCCGAGGCCGGTTCGGATCTCGCCTCGCTGCGCACCCGCGCGGTGCGCGACGGCGACGACTTCGTCGTCAACGGCGCCAAGATCTGGACCACGTGGTCGAAGTGGGCGCACTGGTGCCTGGCTCTCGTGCGCACCGGCAGCGCCGAGGAGCGGCACCGCGGGCTCTCGATGATCGCGATCGACCTCGCCTCCCCCGGCGTCGAGGTGCGCACGATCCGGCAGGCCAACGGCACCGACGAGCTGGCGCAGGTGCACTTCACCGACGTGCGCGTCCCGGCGGCCCAGCTCGTGGGCGAGGTGGGCCGCGGCTGGAACGTCGCCCTGTACCTGCTCGCCCGGGAGCGCGGGACGCTGTCCTGGCTGCGCCACTGCGCCTTCCGGCACTGGCTGACCACCGGCACCGAGGTGATGGGCGAGGACTCCGACCGGGAGCTGGGGTCCGTCGTCCTGCAGCTCGCCGGCGTCCGCGCCGCCGCGGCGCGCCTGCTGAGCCGGGCCGCCGACGGCGCGCAGCTGGGCCCGGAGGCGGCGTTCAACAAGCTGCTCATGACGCGCACCGAGCAGTCGCTGTTCAACCTCCTCCGGGAGGTCGACGGCGGGCGGATCGCGCTGCCCGCCGACTCGCCGGAGGACGTGCTGCAGCAGCAGGAGTACCTCTTCTCCCGCATCGTCACGATCTACGGAGGCAGCCAGCAGATGCAGCTCACCACGGTCGCGCGTCACGTCCTGGGGCTGCGCGATGGCTGACGGAGACCTGCGCCCCGCCGACTACGTCGGCTTCCGGGACGCCGCCGCCGCCATCCTGGGCCGCCACTCCGGTGCCGGCGCGCTGGACGCGTTCGGGTTCACCGACGTCTACGCCGACGGAGCCGAGGACCTGCGCCCCGCGTACGCGTTCCTCGAGGCGCAGGGCTCCTGCTGCGTGTCCACGCCGGCCCTCGGGCTGCTGGCCCTCGCCGGCCTCGACGACGACCGCCTCGCCACGGACGGCAGGTCCCCGCTGTTCGGCGCCCCTGTCGGCCGATCGTCGCTGGTGGCCGTCCCCGGCATGACGCCGGACGACGGGGTCCTGGTCGACCGGCGCGGCTCCGGTCTCGTCGCGGTCGAGGACCCGTCGGCGGTGCGGCGGACGCCGCCGGCGCCGGTCGCCGACGACTACCTCACCGTGCTGGACCTGGACCGCGCCGAGTGCCGGGTCGTCGTCCCCGAGGGCGAGGCGGAGGCACTCCGCGAGGGGATCGTCGCCCGCACCCGGCTCGGCGCCGCAGCAGAGCTGCTGGGCCTGACCGACCGGCTCCTGCGGGACGCCGCGGGCTACGCCGGTCAGCGCGCGCAGTTCGGCCGGACGCTGAGCAGCTTCCAGGCCATGCAGCACCTGCTGGCCTGGGCCGCGACCGAGCGGCACCAGCTCACGTGCCTGTTCGACATCGCCGTCGCCGGCTCGGCCGCCGGTCCGGTGGACCCGGAACTCGCGCGCGCGGTCAAGGCGATGGCCGGGCGCGTCTTCCACGCCGTCGCGCAGACCGCCATCCAGGTGACCGGCGCGATCAGCTTCACCTGGGAGCACTCCCTGAACCGGCCGCACCAGCGGGGGATGGCGCTGGACCAGCTGGCCGGGTCGTCGGCCGACCTCGTCGCGGCGATCGGCCGACAGGCGCGGACCGAGGGCGTCGTCCCGGAGCTGTTCGCCCTCGCCGCCGGCGCCGCCGACACCTGATCCCTCCCGGCCGCAGGACCCCACCCCTCCCCCGCCCTGTCCCGCGCACCCCCGTCGAGGAGAAGCTGATGCGTTCGAGAAGCCGTGTGACCCTGGCGCTGGCGTGTTCCGCCGCGCTCGTGCTGTCCGCGTGCGGCAGTGACGACGAGGACGGCGGCGGTGGCAGCGGTGGCACCGGCGGCACCGGCGGCGGCGGGGGGCCGATCCGGCTCGGCTACCTGACGTCCGTCAGCGGCCCGGCGGCCGTGACCTTCGTCGGCGTCCAGGAGGGCGCGGAGGCGCGCCTGGCCGCCTATGCCGAGGAAGGTCGGGAGTGCTCGGACACCGAGTTCGAGGTCGTGGTGGGGGACGACGCGTCCACCCCCCAGGGCGCCCTCGCCGGTGCCCAGTCGCTGGTGCAGCAGGAGGACGTCTACGCCGTCCTGCCCGTCAGCTCGAGGTTCTTCGGAGCCGGCGACTTCGCCGGTACCCAGGCGGCTGACACGCCGTTCGTGGGCGCGGCCTTCGACGGCGGGGCACAGTGGCAGAACCCGGAGTACCGCAACCTCTTCAGCGCCATCGGCACCATCGACTACGAGGAGGTCGCCACGACCCACGGCGACTACTTCCAGGCGGTCGGCGGGACGAGGATCGCGGCCGTGAGCGTCGAGTCCCCCTCCTCGGCGGGCGCGGCCGACGCGGCCGTCGCGGGCGCGGAGCAGGTCGGACTCGAGCGTGGCTACGTCAACACCTCCGTGCCGGTCGGCAGCACCGACGTCGGCACGATCGTGCTCGGCATCCAGGAGTCGGGTGCGGACGTGCTGTTCCTGCCGGTCAACCCGGACACGGCTTTCGCGATCGTGGCCGGCCTCCGGCAGCTGGGTGTGGAGATGAAGTCGATCGTGCTCGTCGCCGGGTACGGCGCCGACCTGCTCGCGTCCGGTCCCGCGGTCCAGGCGGCGCAGGGAGTCAGCTTCGCGAACGTCTGGGCTCCGACGGAGCTGGACACGGAGGCCACGCGGTTCCAGTCGGAGGCCCTGCGTGAGTTCGCGGGCTCCGAGTCGGGGATCCCGTCGTTCTCCCAGGGGATGGCCTGGCTGGCCACCGACCTGTTCCTCCACGGTCTGGAGCAGGCCGGCTGCGACGCCTCGCAGCAGGAGTTCATCGACACCCTCCGCGAGGACGACACCTTCGACGGCGGCGGCCTGCTCGGCGCGGAGATCGACTTCGCGCAGGTCGGAGACCTCGCCAGCGGCAACGGTCCCGGCAACTGCTTCTACGTCGTCACCCTGGAGGGCGAGAGCTTCGTCCCCGAGCCGGACGGCTCCCCCGTCTGCGGCGAGCTCGTCGAGTAGGGGCGCTCGTCCCGCCGCGCCGGGACCTCACCCGTCGAGGGGAGCCGGTCGCCTCGCCGCCGGGCCGGCACCGTCGCAGCCCTTATGCTCTCCTGCGATCACGAAGGGTCGCAGAGCCGGTGCGGCCGCGCCCGACGGGCGCTGCGAGGGAAGGTGTCGTCGATGGAGTCCGAGCCTCGCTCCGCGAAGGGCCGGCGCACCCGAGCGCGCCTCATCGACGCCGGGAAGCGGGTCTTCGAGCGTGACGGGTTCCTGCAGGCCCGGATCTCCGACATCGCGGCCGAGGCCGAGGTCAGCCACGGGTCCTTCTACCACTACTTCGAATCGAAGGAACAGCTGTTCCGGGAGATCGCCGCGGAGGTCGAGGTCCGGCTGGTGTCCATGGACGACACCACCCCCGACGACGAGCGCCCGACCGGGCCGATCGACCGCATCCGCGCCGCCAACCGGTCCTACCTCACGCGCTACCAGGACGAGGCCGCGATCATGCGGGTGATCGAGGAGGTGAGCCGCTACGACGAGGACGTCCGCCGGGTGCGCACCGAGCGCGACGACCAGCTGGCCGCCCGCCTGGAGACCGCGATCGCCCGCCTCCAGGCGGAGGGGCTGGCCGACGAGCGCATCGACACCCGCTATGCGGCGCAGGCGCTGGGCGGCATGGTCGCCCGCTTCGCCGAGACGCTCTTCTTCGGGGGCCGCGGCATGGACCTGGACACCGCGGTCGAGCAGCTGACCCTGCTGTGGGCCAACTCCCTCGGCCTCAAGGAGAACCGCCCCCGCAAGGCACGCAAGGCCGCGGGCGCGGCCTGACGGCCGTCGCTCACGCGGCCCCTCCACTCGGCAGCGCCGCGTGACCGCAGGGGGTGGGGACCGTGAGGGTCCGTCGGCTAAAGTCGACGTCGACCAATGTTTCGACCCCCTGGAGACCCCGTGACGTCGAGCGAGACCGTGCTGACGCAGGCCCCCGACGAGGACGGCGTCGCCGTCGTCACCCTCAACCGCCCGGCCGCCCTCAACGCCGCCGACGAGGAGCTGCACCGCGCCGTCACCGAGGTGTGGGCTCAGCTGGCGGAGCAGCCGGGGCTTCGCGCCGTGGTCCTCACCGGGGCGGGCACCGCGTTCTCCGCCGGCGGCGACCTCGCGTTCCTGCAGCGCCTCTCCGACGACGGGGCCTTGCGCAAGCGGGTCATCGCCGAGGGAGGCGACCTCGTCCGCGCGATGGTCTCCTTCCCGCACCCCGTGGTCGCCGCGGTGAACGGCCCCGCCGTCGGGCTCGGCTGCAGTCTGGCCTCCCTGGCCGACATCGTCGTCATGGCCGAGGACGCCTACTTCGCCGACCCGCACGTCGCCCTCGGCCTGGTGGCCGGCGACGGCGGGATCCTGACGTGGCCGCTCAACATGGGCCTGCAGCGGACCAAGGAGTGGCTGCTGCTCGGCGGCCGGATGAGCGCCCAGCAGGCTCTGGAGTACGGCCTGGCCAACCGGGTCGTCCCCGGGGACGAGGTCGTCCCGAAGGCGCGGGAGCTCGCCGCCCGGCTGGCGGGCCTGCCGCCGCAGTCGTTGCGGGAGACCCGTCGGGCGCTGAACCAGCCGCTGGTGGCACGGGTCGAGGCCGCCCTCGACGACGTGCTCGCGGCGGAGACCGCGTCCTTCGACGAGCCGGCCTTCCAGCAGAACCTGGCGGCGATGCGGGCGCGGTCCCGTGGCTGACGGCGGCCGGCTGAGCCCCGAGGACCGGCAGGACATCGAGGACCTGCTGTCGGCCTACGTGCTGACGCTGGACGTGGACGACGTCGACGGCGCCCTCGCCCTGTTCGCCGAGGGCGCCGAGTTCCGCACCTACGGCCGGGTCTTCACCGGCGACAAGCTGCGGCGGATGTTCACGACCGCTCCCAAGGGGCAGCACCTCACCGGGCGCAGCCTGGTGACACCCTCGGCCGACGGCGCGACGGTGCGCTCGCAGCTGGTGTTCCTCCCCGCGGACGGCGCCGAGCGTCGGCTGACCATCTACGACGACGAGGTCGCCCGGGTCGACGGGCGGTGGCTGTTCCGCAGCCGCACCGTGCGCTTCATGGACCACGAGGGGCTGCTGCAGGAGCGACCGCCGGAGTCCCAGCGCACCTGACGGTCAGCGCAGCCGCGGGGCGAGGGAGGTGCGGCACCCGCCGTCGGCCAGCAGCCGGCGCTGCACCTTCCCGCTCTCGGTGCGCGGCAGCGGACGGTCCCAGACGACGACCTGCTCGGGCAGCTTCCACGTGGCCAGGCCGGCGTCGCGCAGCCAGCCGACGACGCCGTCGAAGTCCACCGCCTGCGGGTCCCGGGCGTGCACCGCCAGGGCCAGCCGCTCCCCCGTGTCGGGGTCGGGCAGCCCGAAGGCGGCCACCTCCTCGGCTCCGGGCAGGCGGCGAGCGACGTCGTCGATCTCGGTCAGGGAGATCTTGAGGCCCTTCCGCGAGACGATCTCCTTGAGCCGGCCGGTGACGGTCAGCCGCCCGTCCTCGAACCGCCCGAGGTCGCCGGTGCGGTACCAGCCGCCGGCGGTGAAGGCCTCGGCGTTGTCGCCCTCGTCGAGGTAGCCGAGCATCCGCATCGGTCCGCGGAGCAGCAGCTCACCGGGCTGCTCGCCGATGATGCGCACCTCGGTGCCCCGCGCGCAGGCGCCGTCGTCGGCGATCCGGCCCTCGCCCTCGTCGGAGGGCAGCGTCCCGGTCGACATCGGGACCTCCGAGGAGCCGTAGGCGCGCACTGGCCGGATGCCGTACCGCTCGACGGCCAGCTCCAGGACGTCCCTCGGGATCATGGCGCCGCCGAGCGCCATCGTCCGCAGCGGCAGCTCCTGCAGGTCCTCGGCCTCGGCCTGCTCGAACAGTGCTTCGATGATCACCGGGGCGCCGCCCAGGACAGTGGCTCCTCCAGCGCGCAGGCGGGCGAGGGACGCTGCGGCATCGAAGCGGTCCTCGAGGAGCAGGCCGGCGCCGCGCTCGGTGGTGAGGTGGGTCTGCAGCAGCCCGGTGATGCTGGCCAGCGGGGTGGAGAGGAACGCGGTGTCGCGCTCGGTCAGCTCCACGATCTCGGCGAAGTTGCGGGCCCCCGCGCGGAGCGTGTCGAGGCTGTGCACGACACCCTTGGGTCGGCTGGTCGTGCCCGAGGTGAAGACGACGGCGGCCGGGAGCGCCGGGTCGCGCTCCTCCCAGCCGGTCGACGGGGTGGTGCACTCCAGGACGTGGTCGAAGGAGATGGTCGGGACGTCGAGCTCCCTGACCCCGAGCCGGTCCGCCAGTTCGGCGGTGGTGACGACCAGCTCCGGCCGGGTCGCCTCGACGGCGTTCACGACGTCGGCCCGCCCCGACCGCCGGTCGAGCATCACCGCGACGCCGCCGCAGCGCAGGACCGCGGAGTAGACCGCGACCGCGGGCGCGCTCAGCGGGGCGATGACGAGGACCGGGGTGCCGGGCCCGCAGCCGTGCCCGCGCAGGCAGCCGACGGCCCGGTCGACCACCGCGACGAGCTCCGCGTAGGTCCACGTCGTCGTCCCGTCGCCGACCGCCACCCGCTGCGGGTCGCGGGCCGCGGCCGCCTCCAGACCGTCGCGCAGCCGCTGCCCGCCCCACAGGCCGTCGGCGGCATAGCGCTGCCGCACCTCGGCGGGGATCGGCTCGACTCCGGTGATCTGCACGGCGCTCTCCCTCGTCATCGTGTCGTCGCCGACGTGGTCGCCGCGGTGGGCGCGCCGACGCCGCCGGCCAGGGCCTCGACGTCGTCGGCCGGCAGACCGACCTCGGTGAGGATCTCGCGGGTGTGCTCGCCCACGGCGGGGATGGGCCCCAGCGGCGTCGTCCACGCGTCGCTGGTCCACGGCGGCAGCAGGGAGGCGACCGGCCCGACCGGGCTGCCGACCTCGCGCCACCTGTTCCGGGCCGTCAGCTGCGGGTGCTCGACCACGTCGAGGACCTCGTTGTAGACGGCGTTGCCGATGCCGGCCGCGTCGGCCCGGCGCAGCACCTCGGCCAGGTCCACCTCGCGCGCCCAGTCCCCGATCGCCGCGTCGATGCGGTCCCGCTGCTCGCAGCGCTGCGCGTTGGTGGCCAGCGCCGGATCGGCGGCCAGGTCCGGGCGCTCGACGACCTGCACGGCCAGTCGCTGCCACTCCGCGTCGTTCGTAGTGCCCAGCATCGCGACGCGGCCGTCCCGGGTGCGGTAGGCGCCGTACGGGGCGACCACCGGGGAGCTCATCCCGATCGGCGGTCGCTCCTGACCGGAGTAGCGGGCGTGCAGCAGCGCGAACCCCAGGAAGTCGGTGACCGTGTCGAACATGCTGACCTCGATCGCCGCGCCGCGACCGGTGACCCCGCGACGCACCAGTGCGGCGAGGACGGCCACGGCGGCCTCCAGGCCGCTGCCGACGTCGGCGACCGGCGGCCCCGGCTTGGCCGGGCGGCCCGGCTCGCCGGTGGTCGCGCAGCCACCGGCCTCCGCCTGCACGAGCAGGTCGTAGGCGCGCCGGTGGTCCAGCGGACCCCCCGTGCCGTAGCCGGACAGGTCGAGGGCGATGAGCCGCGGGCGATCGGCCACCAGGGTCGCGGCGTCGAGGCCCAGCCGTCGCGCGGCACCGGGGGCGAGGTTCTGGACGACGACGTCGGCCGCGTCGAGCACCCGGTCGAGGGCCGCACGCGCGAGCGGCTCCTTCACGTCCAGGCCGAGGGACTCCTTGTTCCGGTTCAGCCAGGCGAAGTGGGTGCCGAGACCCGCGGCCACGTCGTCGTAGCCCCGGGCGAAGTCACCCAACCCCGGCCGCTCCACCTTGATCACGCGGGCGCCGAGGTCGCCCAGCAGCCGCGTGCAGTACGGCGCCGACACCGCCTGCTCGAAGGAGACAACGGTGAGGCCGGTGAGCGGGGCGGGCTGGTCGGTCGCGGACCCGTCCGACATGGGACTCCCCTCGGCGTTGACCCTGCTGATCGGCGAACTCTAACCTGACATCGACGTCGATGTCGCCCTCCGTCGTAGCGGAGCCGAACGAGAGGACTCCACCGTGGCCGACGGCCCGCAGGACGTGCCCACCGGCACCGACGAGCTGCTCGCCGGCCTCGACCAGGGCGTCCTGACGGTCGTGCTCAACCGGCCCGCAGCCCGGAACGCCTACTCGATGGCCCTGCTCGACGCCCTCGGTGCTCTCCTGGAGGCCGTCGAGGACGACGAGCGGGTCCGGGTCGTCGTCGTCACTGGCGCCGGCGACGGCTTCTGCGCCGGGGGCGACGTGAAGGTGATGGCCCGCGGCGAGAGCATCTTCGGCCCGGCCGACGACGTCGAGGCGCGGCGCAGCCGGCACGTGGCCGCGCAGCGGGCCACGACCGTCCGGCTCGCGGGGTTCGCCAAGCCCACCCTCGCCCTGCTCAACGGTCCGGCGGTGGGCGCCGGCCTCGCCCTCGCGCTGGCCTGCGACCTCCGCTGGGCGGCGGAGTCCGCGGTTCTGCGCACCGGCTTCGTCCGCGCGGGCCTCGCCGGCGACTTCGGGTGCACCTGGCTCCTGACCCGGCTGGTCGGCCCGGCGCGGGCGACGGAACTGCTGTTCACGTCGGCGGCCCTGACCGCGGAGGCCGCGCGCGACCGGGGGCTGGTGACCGAGGTCGTCCCCGACGCCGAGCTCCGCGCGCGCGGGTCCGCCCTCGCCCGGACGCTCGCCGACGCCTCCCCGCTGGCCCTGCGCGCCGTGAAGGACAACGTGTCCCGGGCGTCGGCGCAGGACCTGGCGTCGTGCGCCGACGCCGAGGTGGACTGGCACGTCCGGCTGGCCGAGACGGCGGAGCACCGCGCGGCCGTGGCGGCGCTGTCCCGCCCCCGGCCGACCTCCTCCTAGGAGTAGGCGGCAGGCATCGCCGCGCCGGGCATCCGCATCTGCAGGTAGATGTCCAGGTGCCGGATCTTGCCGGCGGCGTCGAACTCGTACACGGACACCGAGTTCACCGAGCCCATCGCCTCGCCGGTGCCGATGCGCTCCTCGAGCTCCAGGAGGACGACGCCGTCGTGCTCGGTGACCCGCTTGAAGGAGCCCTCCCACTGCGCCGTCCTCGCCCACTTCGTCATGAACTCCACGTACTGCGGCCAGCGCATGACCTCCTTGAAGTTGCCGACCCGCTCGAAGTCGTCCACGGCGATCATCTCCGTGATGGGCGCCCAGTCGTCGGCGCCGAAGCCCGGCTGCTTCGCCGCGTCGACGAGTCGCTGCACGGCCAGGCTGTACTCGAGCACCTTGCGAGCGAGCCCGGAGTACTCCTCCACCACCGCGCTGATCTCGGTGAAGACCTTGTCGACCATTCCGCTCCCCTTCTCGTGACCGGACGCACCGTGCGTCCGGTGACCGTGTCCGTCGCGGTGTCCGGCCGGTGGCCGAGAATCGGCCGGTGGACACCAGCGACAACCTGCTCTGGTTGCTCATCCGGGCGCACCGGCACGGTCGCCGGTGGGTGGACGACGCGGTGCGCGAGCACGGCGTGACGGCGGCGCAGGTGGGCCTGCTGAACCGGCTGTCCGAGCAGCCCGGCCTGTCGGGTGCGGAGCTGGCGCGGTCCTCGCTGATCAGTCCGCAGGCGATCCAGAACGCTCTGGACACCCTGGAGCGCCGGGGGCTGGTGGAGCGGCGCCCCGACCCCACGCACGGGCGGATCCTGCGCAGCCACCTCACCGAGCAGGGCCGACGCCTCGCGGCGGCGAGCGTCTCCGCCGCCGTCCGGGGCGAGGCGGAGCTGCTGGCCGTGCTCGACCCCGGGGAGCGCGCGACGCTCCGCCGGCTGCTCGAGCGCCTGGTCGAGCAGGTCCCGCCGGGCGACCGCGAGGCGTCCGGCGGCTGACGCGGCCGGCGGCCGGGTCACGGCAGGTACCGGTCCCAGGCGTACGGGACGACGACCTGGAACGGGGCGGCCAGCCGGGGCGCGCGGCCTGCCGCGCGCGAGCGCTCCTCGACCACGGGCCGCAGCCGGGCGGCGGTCGCGACCGGGTCGTCGTCCAGGAAGCACCAGGTGAGCTGCTGACCGGCCGGTGCGGTGGAGTCCTCGCCGGCCGGTCCGGCGACGGCGGACCACACCCCCGCCACCCCGGGCACCTCGACGAGCGGAGCCACCGCCGCGGGCGCCGGTTCCACCAGCAGGTAGACGCCCACCGCCGGCCACCAGGGCAGGACGTCGGCGCCCGCCTTGACGACCGGGTCGGCGATCCGGTCCCGGACGTCGTAGACGCCTCGCTCCACCGGTGGCACCACGAACGGCGTGCGCCCCGCGGCGCGCAGGGCGGTCGACAGCCGCCGGAAGCCGTCGAGGCCCGAGGCGTCGGTGAACCAGTACGTCATCACGTGGTCCACCGCATCGAGCCCTCCGTCGGACGCGGCCCGTGCCGCGCGGCACTCGGGGGTCGACACCAGGCGCAGCGACGTCCGCAGCTGGGCGAGGCGCTGCTGCTCCGGGCGGTGGTCCAGGCTGTGCCAGGCGAGGTAGTCGGCATCGGCGCCGTCCGGGTGCCGCGCACCCATGGAGACGAAGGCCGTGGCCACGCCGGAGCGTCCGGTGGCGAGGATCGCCTCGTCCCGGTCGGACGGCGTACCGGTGGGCGTCATCGCCCGTCCGCGAGCACCAGCTCCGGGTGGAGGGCCTCCACCATGCGGCGGAACCCCTCGCGCCACGGCAGCTTCGTGCGGCCGAGCACCTCGTGCATGTGGGTCACGTCCGGCCACAGCGGGGTGTGCGCCTCCGGGGTGTACTCGAAGACCGGTTCCCGGCCGACCAGTTCACCCAGGTAGCGGCAGTACTCCTCGATGCTGACCGTCTCGCTGCCGGCCCAGTTCACGAGGACCGGCGGCGAGGCGGCCACCTCCATGGCGCGGATGCCCAGGTCGACGTAGTCGTCCTCGTAGATCGGGTTGTAGTTGTTCGGCGCGTCCGGGTGCAGGCGGATCGGCCGCCCGGCCAGCAGGGCCTCGAGGCGGTCGGCGGGCGAGCCGCCCAGCGGCCCGTACGTCGAGCAGATCCGGATGATGGTCAGCGGGATCCCGAAGTGCGTGGAGATCCAGGTGCAGACCGACTCGGCAGCGATCTTGGAGAAGCTGTAGTTCGCGCGCAGGGGGACACCGGGTCCGTCGCCCTCGGTGAGCGGGCGCTGGCCCGGGTATCCGTAGACCGAGCCGCTGGAGCAGTAGACGAACCCCTTGGCGCCGCGGCAGTGGTGCAGCAGGTCCCCGGAGTTGTGCGCGTTCGTCCGCACGGCGGCCGGCCAGCCGTCGTTCCCCGGGTCGACGGCGGCGTGGAAGACGTAGGAGAAGTCCTCGGGCAGCGTGCCGACGTCGTCGTTCGCGACGTCGAAGCGGACCGGGCGGATCCCCGCGTCGGCCAGCCGCTGCTCGTCCCCCTCGCCGCGCAGCCGCGCGGCACCCCAGACCTCGTTCCGTCCGGCCAGCGCACGGGCGATGGGGAAGGCGATCTTCCCCGTCGCTCCTGTGATCAGGATCTTCTCGCCCACGAGCACCGCGACCTCCACTGACGTCGATGTCAGGTTCGGAACGTAGCAGGTTGTCAACTGCTTGATGCTGCACGAGTATCCGCGCATGCCCCGCCCTGACGAGCTCCTGCCGGGAACACCGTCGGACGACGTCCCCCGGATGCTGGCCACCGGGCGCACCGACGTCACCACGGTGTACGTGTCGATGTCGTCCCGGCACCCGGAGGGCCGGGACGCGGACTACCTGGCGTGGCACTCGCTGGACCACCGGCCGGAGCAGCACCGGCTGGCGGCGCTGCGCGCGTCCTTCCGGCTGGTCTCCACCCCGGCCTGCCGCGCCGCCCGAGGCATCGGCCACGAGCGCTACGACGCGGTGGACCACGTCATGACCTATCTGTGGAGCGACCGTGCCGCGCTGTCGGCCTTCAACGAGCTGAACCTGGCCATGGCCGAGGCCGGCCGCACCCCGTACCTCACCCCGACGGTCGAGCGGAGCGTCTTCCGCCTCGACGGCGGGGCGGCAACTCCCCGGATCAAGGTGGGCGCCGACGTCCTCCCGTGGTGGCCGTCGACCGGCGTCTACCTGCTCGTCGAGCGCGGCGGCCCGTCGCCCGCGGAACTGCTGGAGGTCGACGGGGTCGGCGGGGTGTGGTGGGGCGGGGCGGACCCCATGGAGCCGCCGTACACCACCCGGGACAACACCGGCCTGCAGATCAGCTACTGCTTCCTGGACGACGACCCGCCGGCCGTGGGCGAGCGGCTGCGGACGGTGCTGGAGAGCCGCTGGAGCCGGTCGGGTGCCGAGCCGCTGCTGGCCGCACCCTTCCACGCGCTGGTGCCCTACGACTGGGGCCGGCACACCCCCTGACGGCTCCGGCCCGGCGCCGCCCGCGCGCCCCGGTGCCAGCGGTCAGGCCTGGTCGATCAGCGCGCGCAGGCGGCGGATGTCGGCGAGCGGATCGGCACCGACGGGCTCCACCTGGAGGATCGTCACGCCGGACGCCCGGTGGGCGGCGAGCCGGTCGCGGACGTACCCCTCGTCCCCGATGAGCGACGTCCCCTCGAGCAGTGCGTCGGGCAGCCGGGCTGCGGCCTCCTCCTGGCGTCCCGA
This sequence comes from Blastococcus sp. CPCC 205250, assembly GCF_019799925.1. Lineage (GTDB taxonomy): Bacteria > Actinomycetota > Actinomycetes > Mycobacteriales > Geodermatophilaceae > Trujillonella. The sequence continues at coordinate 431,609 of NZ_JABGCG010000004.1, forward strand.
CAGGTAGAGGTCCTGCACCTCGGCGGCCTCCTGCTCGAAGCCGTACCGCTGCGCGATCGTGGTGTAGAAGTTCTTCCCCCGCGGGCCCATGCCCCCCACGTAGAGGGCCAGGTGGGCGCGGTCGCGCTCGCGCAGGTGCGTGACGTCGTCCCCGATGGCCATCGGCACCGCGGCGGTGACGTCGAGCGTCCCGAGCTCCGGGTCCCGCTCGGCGAGACCCCGGGTCAGCGGCTCGCCCCACACCCGGTCGGCGAGCTCGGGGACGTACAGGTAGGGCACCCAGCCCTCGGCGATCCCGGCGGCCATCTCGACGTTGGCCGGGCCGAGCGCGGCGAGGTGGATCGGGACCCGGGGTCGTCGTGGGCGGTCCATGAGCTTGAGCGGCTTCCCCGCCCCGGTGCCGCGGTCGGCCGGCAGCGGGATCGGGTAGCGGGGCCCGTCGTGCTGCAGCTTCTCGCGGCGCAGCACCGTCCGGCAGATCTCGACGACCTCGCGGGTCCGGGCGACCGGGGCGTCGTAGGGGACGGCGTGCCAGCCCTCGACGACCTGCGGGCCGCTGGCGCCCAGGCCGAGGACGAACCGGCCACCGCTGAGGTGGTCCAGGCCGGCTGCGGTCATGGCGGTCATCGCAGGTGTCCGCGAGTAGACGGACACGATGTGCGCGGCGAGCTCGACCCGCTGGGTCACCGCCGCGAGGTACCCCAGCCAGCTCACCGCGTCGAACCCGTAGGACTCCCCCGTCACGAGGACGTCGACGCCGGCGTCCTCGTAGGACCGGGCCAGCTCGCCGGCCGCCCGGGGATCCGGCACGGGCCTCAGCAGCACGGCGATCTTCATCGGTCGGTCCCCCCGGGTCCCTCGAGCTCGAGTCGGCCGCGGGCCTCGATCTCCCGCCGGGAGAACCGCAGCCCACCGTCGCCGCGCAGGAGGTGGTCGCGGTAGGTGCCGGCGACGACGGTGCGCGCCCCGGCGTTCACGAAGACGAAGGGAGCGACCGCCACCACGGTGCCGTCCGGCTGCGGCTCGACGGCCGGCAGGCCCGGCAGGTGCGCGCCGACCGGCGAGCCCTCGGCGAAGCGGACCAGCGCGTCGCGGCCGGTGACGGTGCCGGCCGTGTGGACCAGCTCGCCGTCCTCGGTGAACAGCCGGCTCCACGCGGGCAGGTCCCGGGCGTCGATGAGGCGTGCGTACTCCGCGTGCAGCTGGACGACGTCGGCCAGCACCAGCGCACGCTCCGGGGCCCGGTCGGTGTCCCGGTGCAGGTCCCCGCTCATCGGCCGGCGGGCAGCCGCAGACGCCGCTTCGCCAGGATGTTGCGCATCACCTCGGAGCTGCCGCCGGAGATCGTCTGGACGCGCGACCACAGCCAGGCGTCCTGCAGCCGGGCAGCGGCTGCGACCCCGGCACCCTCGGCCGGCCCGTACGTCGCGACCAGCTGGGTGCCGTACCGGGCGATCTCGTTGTAGGCCTCGGTGTAGAGCAGCTTGGCGATCGGCCCCTCGGACTCGCCCTCCCGGCCGGCGAGCACCCGCTCGACGTGGCCGGAGACGAAGGCGCGGGCCGCCTCGAACCGGGCCAGCAGCCGCGCGATGTCGCTGCGCACGACGGCGTCCTCGGCCATCGGTCCGTCGTCGGACCGGAGCTCCCCGGCGACGGCGAGGACGTCGGACAGCAGCTGCTCCAGGAGCACGACGTTGGCGCCGACGTTGACCCGCTCGACCTCCAGGCCGGACATCGCGACGGCCCAGCCCTGCCCCACCTCGCCGAGGACGTGCTCCGGTCCGAGCACGACGCCGTCCATGAAGGTCTCGTTGATGTCGACGGCGTCGCTGTTCATCCGGATCGGCCGCACCTCGACGCCCGGGGCGTCCATCGGCACGATGAACACCGTCAGGCCGGCGTGCCGCTTCGGCTCCGCGGACGTGCGGACGAGCGCGAGCCCGTTCTGGGCCCAGTGCCCGTCGGTCGTCCAGGTCTTCTGGCCGGTGAGCACCCACGAGCCGTCGCCGCGCTGCTCGGCGCGGGTGCGCACGCCGGCCAGGTCGCTGCCGGCGTCGGGCTCGCTGAACAGCTGGCACCAGATGTCCTCGACGCCGCGGATCCGCGGCAGGTACCGCTGTTGCTGCTCCGGCGTACCGAACTCCAGCAGGACGTGGCTGGCCAGCTGCACCTGGTCGATGGCGCGGGGGGCCCGGGCGCGGATGAGCTCCTCGGTGACGACGAGCTGGTGCACCGGGCGGAAGCCGGGGCTGCCGCCCCACTCCTCGGGCCACCAGCCGCCGAGCAGGCCGGTGTCGTAGAGGGTGCGGTACCAGGCCCGCAGGTGCGCCTCCTGCTCCGGCGTGGTCGGCGCCCGGTGCCCCTCCCGGGCCGCCGGCGGGTCGCTCCCGGCGATCACGGACCGGACGTGCCGGCGGATCTCCTCCGTGCCGGCGATCGCGGGCCGGTCCCCCTCGAGCGCGGCACGCATCTCCTCGGCGGACGGTGCCACCGGCCTGCGGACCGCGGCGTCCACGACGGCCCGGCGGACGGCGTGGTGGACCGGCCACTCCCAGGTGACACCGAGCCCGCCGGAGAGCTGGACGCAGTCGTCGAGCGCGACGGGGGCGCGCTCGCCCAGGAAGGTGTGCGCGGCCCGGACGAGCGCGGCCGCGTGCGGGGCGCGGTCGGCCAGCGCCGTCGCGGCCGCGGACACCAGGGCGTCGGCCGTGACGACGAGGACCTCGAGGTCGACGAGGCGGTGCTGCAGCGCCTGGAAGGCGGCCAGCGGCTGCCCGAAGGCGGTCCGCTCCGACAGGTGGCGGGTGACCCGCTCCACCGTGACCGCGAGGGCGCCCAGTGTGTCCGCGCAGGCGAGCAGGACCGCGGCCTCGGCGAGCGCGTCGCGGTCGGCGTCCGGCAGCGCGCGAGCCGGGACGTCCCGGGCGGTCAGGAGCACGGTGCCGCGACTGCTGTCGAGGGCGTCGGCCTGCGGCCGGGACGCGAGGCCGGCCGGGTCCAGGGCGACCAGCGGCGCCCCCGGGGACGCCAGCACCAGCACCCGGGGCGACTCCGTACCAGGCACGGCGTAGGTGCCCGAGACCCGCCACCCCCCGGCGCCGGACGTCGCGCCCGGCCGCTCGACGAACGCCCCGGCGGCCGTCCCCTCGACGAGCTGGGCGGCCAGGTCCTCGTCGCCCGGCGAGCCGGCGAGGGCCGCGGCGGCGACGAGGGTGCCCGCCACCGGCAGCGGCGTGAGCGCCCGGCCGGCCTCGGTGGCGACGGCGACGGCCTCGACCACGTTCCACCCGCTGCCGCCGTGCGGCTCCGGGGTGAGCAGGCCGAGCAGGCCGAGCCGTCCCAGGTCGGCGAGGGTCCCGCCGCCGCCCAGCACGCCGTGCGCGGTGGAACGCAGGAGCCCGAGCTCCCCGGAGTCGGTGGTCACGACGTCCACCCTGCGGCAACAGCCCGGACCCCGGCGGCGGCGGCCGGCTCGGCGTCCCCGGTGGAGTGATCGGGGACGGGCACCCTCGTGAGCACGACGACCTCCGTCCCGCGGTCCGGCCGGCCGCCGCGACCGGCCGATCCGCGTGTGGGCGGAAGGGCCGGTTCGCGGCACCGGCTGCCGCTGACGCCCGGACGGCGTCCCGCCGTCGAGCTACTATTGATTTCGACGTCGGAAGCTAGGTAGCGTCGCCGTCGGCTGTCAAGTGCCGGACCGCGACCCGACCGCGGTGCCGGCTCCCGGCACACGGGCGCTCGGCCCGGAACGTCGGCGCCTGCCTGTGGTGCGACCCGTGATCCCGATGTGGACCGACCGGTCCAGATCCGCTGCGCTGAGGAGATGCCTGGATGAGGACGAGGACCCGGACGCTGGTCGGCGCGACGTGCGCGCTACTGCTGGCACTGACCGCCTGTGGCACCGACGACGAGGAGCCCGGGGCCGCCGGTGGCGGAGCCGAGAACACCGGCAGCGCGAGCGGCGGTTCCCAGAACGTCAAGATCGGCATCCTCACCCCGCTGAGCGGGCCGGCCGCGGCCACCTACGGCACCAACGCCCGTACCGGGGTGGAGGCCCGCCTGGCCGCCTACGCCGAGGAGGGCGGCCAGTGCGCCGACGTGGAGTTCGAGGTGGTCGAGGCCGACGACACGTCCAACCCCGCGGGGGCACTGGCCAGTGCCCAGCGCCTGGTGCAGCAGGAGGACGTCTACGCGATCCTGTCGACCAGCCCCTTCACCTTCGGCGGGATCCAGTTCCTCACCACCCAGGCGAGCGACATCCCCGTCCTGGGTGACGCCACCGACCAGAACCCGGGCTGGCGCGAGCCGGGCAACAACCTGTTCCAGTCCCAGGCCGTGCCCGACCCCGCGCACGTCTTCGGCCAGCTGGGCGAGTACTTCTCCGCGATCGGCGGCACGACGTTCGCCGGCGCCTCCTTCCCGGTCCAGGCCTCGCAGGCGGCCCTCGAATCGGCCGCCGAGTCCGCTGAGGCCGCCGGTCTCGAGGTGGGCTACACCAACACCGAGGTCCCCTTCGGCACCTCCGACGTCGGGGCGATCGTGCTCGGCATCCGCGACTCCGGCGCCGACGTGCTCTACCTGCCGATCACCTTCGACACCGCGCTGGCCGTCGTCGAGGGGCTGCGCCAGGCCGACGTGGAGCTGAAGGGCATCGTGGCCGCCACCGGGTACGGCAACGACCTGCTGGAGTCCGAGCCGGCCGTCGCCGCGGCGCAGGGCGTCAGCTTCTCGCTCGGCTACGCCCCCGCGGCGCTGGAGACCGAGGCCACCGAGCGTCTCGCCTCGGCGGTGCGCGACCAGGGCATCGAGTCGGGGATCCCCGCCTACGCCATGGCCTCCGGCTGGTTCAACGCCGACCTGCTGCTGCACGGCCTGGAACTGGCCGGCTGCGACGCCCCGCGCGCGGACTTCGTCGCTGCCCTGGACCAGGACTCCACCTGGGACGCCGGCGGGCTCTACCCCAACCCGATCGACTACACCACCGCCGAGATCGACCAGGTGTGCCAGTACTTCGTCACCCTCGAGGGCGAGGAGTTCGTGCCGGTCGAGGACGCCTCGCCGGCCTGCGGTGAGCGCATCGACTGAGCCGCTCGACCGAGCAGCCGCCGACCTCGGACCGGCGCCCCACGGGGAGCCGGTCCGAGGCGGGGGCGCATCGTCACGTCGAACGCCAGGGGTCGGCCACGGTCGACCACGGACGGAAGCCAGGTGAGTGGCCGTGCCCGGAGCTGTTCTGACATCGCGCGTGGACGACCGGTCCGCGACCGGCTCCGCCGACGCGAAGGCGCACCGCGCGCTGGTCGAGGACCTGCGCGACCAGCTGGTCCGGGTCGCCGAGGGCGGGGGTGAGCGCGCACGGCAGCGGCACGTCGACCGGGGCAAGCTGCTGCCCCGCGAGCGGG
>NZ_JABGCG010000044.1 GCF_019799925.1 Blastococcus sp. CPCC 205250
ATGTGTCAATTTTGAGTGATCCAAAATAGATCCTATGTTTGGACTGTAAAATCGATCAAGATATATATCTTTCTAACTCTATAGTGTTTTTCATTTTTTTTTTAGTTAGAATTTTTTATTTAAAAAGACTTTTTTTAAGTACGGTACAATTCCGATATAGATTGAAACTCTTTTGTTATATGATATGTCCAGCCTAATACCTAATTGGTTTGCTAAATCCTAACACAAATTATCGACACACCAAAAATCCTAACGTTGGATACAAAGCAAAGCTATGCAAATATTTACAGAAATTCCTTGGATGTCGTACTGAAATTGTGGTCCATAAAAATCCTATTTTTTGTTCATTTTACAACAGTTCCATTCCAGGAGAGTATAAACTACGTGAAAACCCATTGTTAAGTTAAATATAACTGACATCCTAAAACGATAATAAGGACTATTATTGAATGTTCAAATCCCTATTTAAACGGGTTTGTATTCATCAATTTGAATGTTTCCTAAACAATATTGGAGTGAATTGACTACTTCAATCTCGACGATTGAATATAAATAGGTTATTATCATTTCTAGCAAGCCGCTATGGTGAAATTGGTAGACACGCTGCTCTTAGGAAGCAGTGCTAGAGCATCTCGGTTCGAGTCCGAGTGGCGGCATGAGATCTTCTAAAAGAAATAGAATAAGTCCTATAATGAATTCAATTCCTGATTTCCATTCCGTAATTGAGGTACCCTCCTTTTTTTTTAAGAATTTTTATGATATTTTCGACTTTAGAACATATATTAACTCATATCTCCTTTTCGATTGTTTCAATTGTAATTACAATTTATTTGATAACCTTATTAGTCGATGAAATCGTAGGACTATATGATTCGTCAGAAAGGGGCATGATAGCTACTTTTTTCTGTATAACAGGATTATTAGTCACTCGTTGGATTTATTCGCGACATTTCCCATTAAGTGATTTATATGAATCATTAATCTTCCTTTCATGGAGTTTCGCCATTATTCATATGGTTCCGTATTTTAAAAAACATAAAAATCATTTAAGCGCAATAACCGCGCCAAGTACTATTTTTACCCAAGGCTTTGCTACTTCGGGTCTTTTAACTGAAATGCATCAATCCGCAATATTAGTACCTGCTCTCCAATCGCAGTGGTTAATGATGCACGTAAGTATGATGGTAGTGGGCTATGCAGCTCTTTTATGTGGATCGTTATTATCAGTAGCTCTTCTAGTCATTACATTTCGAAAAGACATAAGAATTTTTGGTAAAAGCAATCATTTATTAATATTAAATGAGTTATTTTCTTTTGATGAGATCCAATACATGAACAAAAGAAGCAATGTTTTACGAAAGACTTCTTTTCTTTCTCCTAGGAATTATTACAGATCCCAATTGATTCAACAATTGGATCATTGGAGTTATCGTGTTATTAGTCTAGGGTTTATCTTTTTAACCATAGGTATTCTTTCGGGAGCAGTATGGGCTAATGAGGCATGGGGCTCATATTGGAATTGGGACCCAAAGGAAACTTGGGCATTTATTACTTGGACCATATTCGCGATTTATTTACAT
>NZ_JABGCG010000045.1 GCF_019799925.1 Blastococcus sp. CPCC 205250
ATTATATGAGTAAACTCATAACTTTAGTGATTTGAAAAAAATGTATATACATAACATATATATTATTATATTAAAAAATAGATATTAAACAATCTATGGACTTATTCAGTTATTTTTTATGAAAATGACGCCCCATCAAAACTACCAACTAGATACGGTCTCCTGTAAAAATCATTAATTATCTATAATTTTTATAGTATTCTAAAGAATACTATTTTATAATTAAAGTTAATTAAAAATTAAAGTTTAAGAATCTATCATTAAACTTAACACAGGATAAGGAAAACTAATAAGATAAAATAAGTCTCTCACTTTAGTCTAATCAACTACTTACTACCTCTATTTACTTAAAAGTATTCCAATAACTCTAGCTACAGTAAAGCTGCATAGGGTCTTTTTGTCCTCCTATAGGTAAACAGTATCTTCACTGCTATTCCAATTTCACTGAGCCTCTGGTGGAGACAGTTGTTGTATCATTACCTCATTCATGCGGGACCATATTTAGTGGCCAAGGTATTTCGCTACATTACAATCCTCAGGATAAGACTGCTATTCACAGGAGACTTGAAAAATGATTCAATTAAAACATTTATTTATCCTCCTGCAGGGAGCAGAGTTCACACCTTATACAATTATTTAGACATATTAGCAAAGTGCGGTGTTTTAAGTAAACAGTTGTACAACTTAGTCTTTATTGAATCTCTCTACTAGGTCAAGAGCTACTTTTTTGCCGAGTTCCTTCACCAGAGTTCACTCATACGCTTTCATATTCTCTACTAACATACCGGGGTCGGTCTACATTACGGTATTAATAAGTTTTTTTCCTGTACTAATATAGTACTATATAATATTAGTAAAATTTTACTTATTTAGTTTCTCCTATCATTAGTCTAATTTTAGTCAAACTTAATTTAAGGGCCGTTCTTTTTTAGTAAAACCTTATGTTTTAAGCGATGAAGTTTTTACTTCATTTACGTTACTCATGTCAGCATTCGCTATCTAATTTTTTTTATTTATTAATTACTCTGAATTAACTTATTTTGTGTTTATATGATATATATATAAATATTTCATTAGATGTTCCACTACCATATAATCATACCAATGAAAAATCATTGGATATATTTATGTATGAGCACGGTAAATACATTAGATCCGTTATATTATTTAATAATTATATAAAAAATTCTACACCAGTGCATTGTTACATGTTCATTAAAGGATAGTTATTGTCAAACCCACCAACTGGTCGTATATCATATAATCATCATTTATTTCACTTATGTATTATTTAGGAACCTTTCTCAATACGGTGAGCTGTTTCTCATTAGACTATTTACCTTATCACAAATAGTCTGACTCTTAATAAAGAAAATTATCCCGTTCCGAGATCTAGTAGCATTGGTAAGATGGTTAAGTCCCCCAATTAATTTTTGTTAAATTTCTCTCAGATGACGAATGTCATCTTAATAACGAGGATACTAGGAGCTGTACTAAGATAATATTATATTAAGGCTATACTTAAATATATTTCGTGGAAAACCAGCTATCTTCGCACCAG
>NZ_JABGCG010000046.1 GCF_019799925.1 Blastococcus sp. CPCC 205250
TATCACGGAAAAATATCAAGAGAGAAGGTTGAATTGAACCACACCCCGAGAGGAGTCCTAGGAGGACTCCAAGACAAGGTGGCCGTCCACCCCATGGACGGTTGACCGTCCACCATGGACGGTTGGCCGTCCATGCCTTGGACGGCCACTTTATCCTGGGCTCTCCTTTTGTGTTTTTTCGGGACTCTTCCACTAATTAAGTTGCAACTTAATGCACACTTGTCCAATTCGACTGAAATTAGTGTCAAAACGACCGTGTTTCAGTGCTGGTTAATTTGGCATGTTAACCATGGTTAGTTGACCTTGACCGCGGTCCGTGGTTTGACCACAAGTTCGCTTAACCGTTGTGGACCGTTTTAGGTCAAATCGAACCCGTTTCGAAATCTATCGAACCAAATCGTTCGATTCTCGAACTAAATTTGGGGGAACTGATTGAGATTCATTATGAATCACTTTTGACCTTTGATTGACCTCGATTGATGGGAAATCGATGGTCAATTTGTTCGATTGCGTTTTGACCCGAAAAGGGTCAAATTGACCGTTATGAACCAACTATCGCTCGGGATGTTGGAATCATGGAATTGACTTCGCAATTGAATTCAATAAGCTATTTTAAGCTTAATGACACTTCTCGGGATAATTTCCGACTTCGTTCGGGAATTTTACCGCTAAATGACCGTTTTGCCCTTGGGGGGCAAATAGGTTCATTTCTTTATGAAATGACCTCTGATTGCAACGAAACTTGACGTGCTAGTCAAGTATCATTAGAAGATGTTAATAATGAAGTTTAACTTCATTTATCACATAGAAAAATCGTTGATCGAGAAGATCGAATAAATCGGAGAGATAGGGGCCTCAGGGGCAAAATGGTCATTTGACCGATTGTACTCCAAATTCATTTCTGAAAGTGGCAGCGAGTGAATAGAAGTGTATCAAGGCAAAAATGGGGTGTCGACAGAAGCCCCTCATTGGTGAAACAATGTTCTGTATTGTTACGCCAATGATAAAAGACATTACATTTTTGCAATGAATTGAACACAGATATATTTGATGGATTGGTATTATTGGTACGTTTTCAACATACTTTTAATTTTGTTGTACGACTCTTTATGAGATCGTAAAGGATATTTATTGGGGATAGGCTTTTATAGCAGGCTATCCATGATTTCTTGTACAACTTTAATTAAAAAGTCGCAAAGGTAATTACCTTGAGTATGCGCTAAGCAGGATACTCCGGTCTTCTTGTACAATCTATATTTATTTTTAAAACAAGATTGCAAGGGCTAATTACTATGGGTATGCTCTAAGCAGGATACCTATAGTCTTCTTGTACAACTTTAAATAAAAAGTTGCAAGGGCTATTCGGGTGGATAAACCACAAAATCGGGATTTTGACTTGATTTAATCGAGTCGAAAATCAATTATTTTACTTTTAATTTTGTTGTACGACTCCTTATGAGATCGTAAAGGATATTTGTTGGGGATAGGCTTTTATAGCAGGCTATCCATGATTTCTTGTACAACTTTAATTAAAAAGTCGCAAAGGTA
>NZ_JABGCG010000047.1 GCF_019799925.1 Blastococcus sp. CPCC 205250
GATACTATACAATCAATCGAAGGGATGGATCCAATCCAAAAAAGGAAGGATTTCTTTTAGGAAAGGGATTAAGGAAAACGGGATTCAAGGTGCAAGTACAATAATAAAAAAAAAAACAAAGAAGTTCAGTAATCCCCCCAAAAAGGGAATATTTTCATCTATTTTGTATCGTTTTGGCGGCATGGCCGAGTGGTAAGGCGGGGGACTGCAAATCCTTTTTCCCCAGTTCAAATCCGGGTGTCGCCTGATCAACAAAAGGCACAAAATCCCTTATTCTATTCTGTTCTGCTGATATAACTAGACGCATTATTCCCCAGCAGAAGAGGGGAAAGGACTGTTGATACTTGCATGATTCTAAACATCTGTAGGTTCTCTAAAGGGTTGTAAATCCTTGCGTCTAGGATTCAAGGAAAGAAAGATTCTAGTAGTGGAAGAGAATCGGGAAGTCTTGATAGCCCTTCCACTACTAATGCAGTGTCTACTGACTAAGTCTTGAATTAGATTGGATGGATAATTGGCTTTTATATAAAAAAGTGCAAAAAGAAAGAATTTATTTTCGGTAACCCCTAGTCAAGAATGTAATTCTCCCGATCCCGATAGACAATCGGGAGACGGTAAGGATTAGATCAAATGGGAAATAGAGGTATGTGATAGATAGTGATCTATCTTGATTCCATATTTTTATGCCTTTTACTTATGAAGGGCAACAAAAGAAACAATAGGTTTTATTATCCTACATGTTCCATTAGTAACATTCCCTTGATACTTTCCAAAGGTGTCACTGCCTATTTTTTTTATTGTGTTTAATGTTTCCCGATTCTACTAGAAATCATATACGAACTTGTTATAAGTGGATTTATTGGATTGGTTCATCAATAGTGTTGGGTCAGAACCCCCCCTTTTTTTTTGACTCTGCACCATTGATTCCACTATTATTAGTGAACAATAATGGAATAATTCCTTCATATTCATAGAGATAGGGGACATAATTCACATGGATATAGTAAGTCTCGCTTGGGCTGCTTTAATGGTAGTCTTTACATTTTCCCTTTCACTCGTAGTATGGGGAAGAAGTGGACTCTAAGGGTACTACTAATTGAGTTGAGAAATCAAACTGTATCAATTGTTTTATAGATCGTTCTGTTATTAAGTGGATACGCACTTTCTATGGGAAACAACATAGACATAGTGAGTGTCCAACGAAATACTACGCATAATAAGATCTTGCCTTGGGCAAGTCACAAATTCAAATTGCGCACTTACCGCTTGTTTTATTATTTTAGAAATTTTATTTATGCTTTATCGACTCGTTTCATATCATGGTTCAAGCGTTAAAAATCGGTGGGGTTTACTACTCTTTTTCGAAATCCGAAGAAGTTCCCAGAGAACTCCTTGAATCATCTGTCAACGGCTCAATCAATTATTTCTTCGGAATGCGAAAAAAAAAAAAGATTACTTGGTTTTCTTTTATTAATATATGCCTATACCATTTTTCCTTCATTGATTTGATTCTTTCGATGGATAC
>NZ_JABGCG010000048.1 GCF_019799925.1 Blastococcus sp. CPCC 205250
TGCCAATAGAAATGTTGGCCTACTTCCACACCGGATATATCGTATAACCCTTTTGTGTGTTGATGGAACATGATAGAACATTCATATTGCCCTCTGACCGAAATAGAACTTTAAAAGGAATTATTTTGATTCAACCATCTCTTTCTTGAATTGTATACCAACTAATCACATAATATCCCTAGTTATTTTTATCTCTTTTTTGAGATTCCGGCATAGTAACCGATTCCATAAATCTATGGAGTTCCCAAAGTCATTTATCTTAAAGTAATTTATCTTATTATTCGATTTCTTAGATAGCTAGAACGGCCCTCACAAATTGCGAATACTAATTTGTTAAGAATTAATCGGATTGAAGCTATAGCGTCATCATTCGCTGGAATCGAAATATCTGCGAGATCCGGGTCACAATTTGTATCGATTAAACAAATCGTTGGAATTCCCAAAGTGATACATTCTCGAAGAGCCGTATATTCTTCTTGCTGATCAACGATGATTACAATATCGGGTAACCCCGTCATATATTTAATCCCACCCAGATATGTTTGCAAGTGAGATAATTGTCTCTTCAACATAGCTGCATCTCTTTTCGGAAGACGGTTGAGTCCCCCCGTCTTTTGTTCCGTTCTCAAGTCCCTGAACTTATGAAGTCTCGTTTCTGTAGTGGACCAATTCGTTAACATACCACCGAGCCATTTTTTATTAACATAATGACATCGAGCCTTTATTGCAGCCCGTGCTACTGAATCAGCTGCTTTATTTTTGGTACCAACAATTAAGAATTGTTTTCCCCTACTTGCTGCATCAAAAACTAAATCACAAGCTTCTGATAAAAAACGAGCAGTTCTAGTAAGATTTGTAATATGAATACCTTTACGCTTTGCAGAGATATAAGGTGCCATTCTAGGATTCCACTTCCTAGTACCATGACCAAAATGAACTCCTGCTTCCATCATCTCTTCCAAATTGATGTTCCAATATCTTCTTGTCATTTCTCCCCACACTTCCTCTTTTTTTTTAGTTAAAAAAGAGACGAGGTACCCTGAAATAAATAATTGTTCCGATGGAACCTTCTCTTCTACCGGAGATTGGCCGTTGATACACGATCCAAGCCATTAATTCCTTTCTATTCGTTAGAATCTTTATTACTTATTACTAAATCAAATGACCGGACCAAATACAGATAGTTAAAAGGATGAATCTGCTCTTAGGAATCATTAAATCCCATAAATGATTGTTCTGATGTATCATGGAAATTCTTTAAAACGCAAGAATTAAATAATTCTCTGTGGTGGAACAAAATATCTCTCATTTTCCCCTCGAATAAATTTTTATTTTTGGTTTCCAAAGGAATGTTGTTATGTTGCCTTGAACGGTGCACTAATCCTTTGAATCCGGTACCAACGGGTATCATCCCCCCCAGAACAACGTTTTCTTTCAAACCTTTCAACCAATCGATACGACCCGGGAGAGCAGCTTTTTCTAAAACTCGAGCGGTTTCTTGAAAACT
>NZ_JABGCG010000049.1 GCF_019799925.1 Blastococcus sp. CPCC 205250
ACTACTACGTCTCCTACACCAAGCCATCCTCATCAGACATCCCACTATCCTCCATAGTACCTACTGGGTGGAACAATCCAACAGAAAAGAACCTATCACAAGGAAATAGTCAGTCAAAGAATGATGAACTTGCCAATGACAGCAATCCTCAACCGATAAACAGTATGATCAACGCAATCGACTGGGAAGAGTTAATGGGAAGTGAAGACATATGGGAGAGTGACGAAGACAACGAGATCGATCACCTTACCCGAGCAGGCAGGCACTTTAAACCTCCATACCTTGAATCCGACAATCCAGTGGGTGAGCTAGAAAAGACCCAAAATCCCGAGCTATACAGTGAAGAGGATCAAGTCCTCAAACAACTCAAGAAAACCCAAGCCAACATAACCATCTGGGGCTTGCTTATGGCCTCTCACCAACACCGCCAAACCGTCCTAAAACTTCTAAACCAAGTCCAAATACCTGTGGAAACCTCACCCGAAGGACTTGTCGGCTTAATCGCCCCATCCCATAAAAATCCCGCCATATCCTTTACCGACTTCGACCTGCCTACAGAAGGTACCCAACATCTACAAGCCCTTTACATAACCGTGGACACCATGGGGAAACGTATCCCCACAGTTCTGGTCGACAATGGTTCAGCTCTTAATGTCTGTCCTCTCAAAACAGCAACCTCTCTTGGATTAGAACCATCCGACTTCATACCTTCGGCTCAAACAGTGAGGGCCTATGATAACACAAGAAGAGAAGTCATCGGGGTAGTCACCTTGCCAATCCTCATGGGTCCAGCTGAATTCAAGATCGAGTTTCAAGTACTCGACGTACCAACCTGCTTTAACCTCCTGCTCGGAAGACCATGGATTCACCCAACCGGGGCTATACCGTCCTCTCTGCATCAAAAGGTCAAGTTCCCTTATGAAGGATCCATCCTTACCCTACGGGGAGACAGTGAATGTAAGCTATCACCGATACCGGTTTGTGAGATTAAAGAAGAAGTTCCTAACCTACTTATGACCGGTTTCGAATATGTCCAGTTTATCGAAGGGGCACCATCTTGCAAAGAACAAATCCCAATTGATTCTATCCCCTATGTTAGCTATGCAGTCGGAGAGATCATGAAAATCATGGGATTCTTCCCCGGAATGGGTTTGGGCCGAAGAAATCAGGGCATAACCCGTGCTATCCAACATACCCATAACAGCTTACCTTTCGGATTAGGGTTTAAACCTACTACGGCTGACCGTCAGAAGATGTTAGCTAAGAAAAAAGAAAGAGACCAGGCTCGGGCTAAGAAGCAAGGGTACACCATCACCATCGAGCCATACAGACTCACACTTAATGGATCTTTCATCAAGGAAGGTGAAGACTTCCCCTATTGCGGTTTCCCCGAACCGTACTATGACATAACCACCAACACTACAGTCCCGGGATTCGAGATTTTCTTTACCGAAAGTTACCCTCCCGCTATTGCATTCGCCGAAGAATATGACTGTGACGACTTAT
>NZ_JABGCG010000051.1 GCF_019799925.1 Blastococcus sp. CPCC 205250
AGGTTCAGTAATTTTTCTGTAATCTTTCCATAAAGTAAAGTGAATAGAATGTATGAATCACCCCCCGCCTCAATTGTTACATAAATTTACAATTATTCTCATTAGAGCCAAAGACGAAATGCTTAAAAATGAGGTTCAAAAAAAATATATCTGTTACATATGGAATTTACTTAATCGTTTGTTAATGAGATTCGAATAGACATAGATATTAAAATTGATATCTTCCATTGCTGTTTAAGTCCTATCTACTCCCCGAATTCTATGGGGATGATGAATATGAATCATAAATAAAAAAAGGATCCTCTTTTACGAGATGCTAGACGAGATAGTCTAGGTACAAAGACAAAGGGGTCCAGATTAAGTCGTTGTTCCTATTTTTTATTTTATCCTAACCTAGCCTTAAGAGACTTAATCCCGTTGATTGAATTCAATTAGTACCAAGAAACCCTTCTTATTTAAAATTCAAGAAATCCACAGAGAATTAATAATTAATAATTGGGCTACCTCATTTAAGTTTAAGTAATGAATAAGAGATAGGGAATATAATATAGAGGCTTTTCTTTCGTATTTCGATTTAGAATGCACCATTGAAAATTAAAATAGATATGGCACATAAAGTTTTTCTAAGTAATTAACTTCAATATGAATATGAAGGGGATGGGCATACGATGAAAGGCTCGTCCTACTTTTTTTTTTGAATTCAAACTCTTGTGATCTATGTTCCCATCTTACCTAGATTACAAATAGATTCAGTTCCATCTGTATATCATTTGAACTCAATTCAGTTTATGAAAAAGATATGATTCAGAGAAGAATCATTAAAAATTAGAAACAAGAATCACATTCTATACAATATTACACTCTTAAACAGAAGGTTGTTCAAAACAGCAATCTTTATTCTGATATAATGGGTATGCCCTGGGACGGAAGGATTCGAACCTCCGAATAACGGGACCAAAACCCGTTGCCTTACCACTTGGCCACGCCCCATTTAGATTTCTATTCTGCACTAATAAAGACTAATATTGGTATTGGTTGTTCGTCAATTCCAGTCCAAATATCTATGGAATAGATTAGATTGTTGATAGGATTTTGACACGTGTAGATATAGAATTCAACTGAATTTATTGATCATTACATATAATTTAATTAAGATATAAGATATTGTATTGTATGAAAGTATGATTTCTTCTATTCTCTTTTGAGAATTGAAGGATTTTTGATTGGGTGAGTTCAAAGAACGAGAAGGGTTTTTTGGTCTACTTTACTTTCTTCATTTTTCCCTTATATCAATAACTCAATCAAAATGCAATTATCTCCAACAACAAAATCTTTGTTATGCTTAATAGCTTTAGTTTGATCGGTATCTGTCTTAATTCTTCCCTTTTTTCGAATAGTTTTTTCTTCGCCAAATTACCCGAGGCTTACGCTTTTTTAAA
>NZ_JABGCG010000052.1 GCF_019799925.1 Blastococcus sp. CPCC 205250
GATTTCCTTTCTTTCAGTTATTCTTTTCCCCTTTTCTGGTCTATTAATAACAAAACGGATTCTTCCAATGTATAAAATAAAAATTCCAATGGCTTTTGCTACTATAACCTTCCCGACCACAATTTTTTTCTTTTTTCTAGGCATTTCGCCTTGAAATAAGAAATTTATTGATACGAGGTATCAAAAACATAGTAACTAAAATAAAGTAGTAAATATAAATAGATAAAGAAATAGTGGTTCCATCGTTTCTATGGTTACTTCTTAAACGGTGAGGTCCTCTCTATACACCGGAGCCCCTTCCTTCATTTAATCAATATTATTGGTAACTTGTACAGTTCACACCCTTTGGCTCTACCCATGAATTATCCAGTAATAGGTCTTTCACAACGAGATCTACCTATACAGTAACGGTATTTAATTATGAAGGTTAGCTGGGTAGCTGACCCTGTTAGTCCGTTTTTGCAAGAGTGGGAACATAATCTTTCTGCTTCTTAAATAGGATTTCCCCCGCTTAATGGATAACCATTTGCTACCAATGGGGAATTGCTTTTCATCTTAAATTGAGGTGATTGGATTTGCACCAATGGAAACCATAAATTTCATACACAATAGAGGGATAGAATAGATCTTTTTATTTTTAGTTTTAGATAGTGAATGGAGTTCTTCCATTCTATCCTATTCACATTCTATCCTATTCACTGGTACTGATCATTGATACTGGAAAAATTGTTTTCTTTCTTTTGTCCCAGCCCATGATCTGAACGAGTCACACATACACCCTAGTACATGTTCCTCGGCGCTGAGGACATCCCCGAAGAGCGGGAGATTTCGTGACATTTCTGATTGGCTGTCTTGTGTTTCTAATAAGTTGTTTAATAGTTGGCATGCTGAATCGTATACATAATGGGCTGGTTTAGATCGATCCTAACCGGATAATTATGAATTATACTTCTATTTAATAGAATATGAAACCCGGTATAAATAAAATCTCAATCAAATCACAGATTTGCGTGAAATCCCTGCGATTTTGATTTAACCGCTACAAGATCAACAATTCCATGAGCTTGGGCTTCTGTTGCTGACATAAAAACATCCCTTTCCATGTCTTCGAATACAACCCATACGGGTTTGCCCGTTCTTTGTACATAAACCCTTGTGAGGATTTCGCGCAGTTTCAGTAGTTCTTCCGCTTCCAGGACAAATTCTCCCGCTTGTGCTTCATAAAAAGCAGCAGCAGGTTGATGGATCATTACCCTGATGATATAACATAATAAATGGTTCCTCTATCTCGCATGATGAGGTGAAGAGATAAAGAATAACAAGAAAAAAAAAAGATAGAATTGAACAACCGTACAGGCATCTTTTGCGCATTGCATACGGCTCTATAATGGAATTGACTTTTACCTTCCATCGAAGAAAGAGAAAATAG
>NZ_JABGCG010000053.1 GCF_019799925.1 Blastococcus sp. CPCC 205250
CTAATAGATTGTTTGAATATATCTTTTGCATGCTAGTTAGTTAGTTGTTAGGATTCTTGCATTTAATCTAATATATTGATTTGCCTATCCTGCGATTGAGTAGGGTAATTTTGATATTATTAAATGGTTAGGGCCATGCCCTCTATAACCATATTGGGTCCATTGATCAATATGGTCATCTTGCGATCATTAGTTTAGCCCTATTGGTATTTTGAACTCATTATTGATATAGGGTCTTGGCCCTATTATCACTTTGAGCTCATTAGGGCCATTTAAATGTCATTCAATAAGGCAAATATCAATTTTGGGGTCCTTACCTATTACCAAAAATGTTCTACATAACATTTTTGTATGGTTTTTGGCCCTACATTATTAATTTAGGTCATTTCATGCATTTAGGCATTTTTCATACTTAGATGCATTTTAGGCTTATTGTTAGCTTATTTAGTTAATTCTTTTGCCATTCTCATGCATATTTCAATTCTATGCAATTGTGTACGTGGGACTGTGGCCAAGGTAAGTCCGCATGCATATCATTTTAGGTAGATTTAATTCATTAAATTTCTGTCATTTAATTCATTAAATTTCTGTTAATTAGTTAATTAATTGTTTAATTGATTAGTTAATTTTCTGTTATTTAATTAATTAATTTCTGTTATTTAATTAATTAATTTCTGTTATTTTAGTTAATTAAATCATGTAGTTAGTGTGTGTCTAGGATTAGACTATCCATGTAACCTCTTGAATTGCTAACTCCAAAACAAAAATCATTTTTAAATAGGTTTTCCTCAAAACAAACTACAAACCATTTTTATTTTCTTTTTTCCATAAAAATTAAATAATAAAACACGCCATAGAATTCTTTTCCTGATTGAATTCTATTGGCCTTTCTCTTCTCCCTCCCGAAGAATTTCATTCCCGATGGAATTCTTTTCTTCAACAATAACTTAAATTAATAAATAATTAATTAATAAAAAGAGTTATTTTCTAATCGAAATTCTAATTAAATTAGAGTTTTAATTATATCGAAATCCTTCAAGAGTTACAGTCTTGAATGACTTCAAGAGTCATAGCCAATATCAACTACCCCTATTTCAATCAATCTCAAACTCTAAGAGTTTTATTTCAAATCAACTTCAGTTCTTTTCGAACACTTGTTGGCTAAGTCTCAAGAGTCCTTCAAAACTAATATTCTAAAGAATTTTAATAGAATTAAAATTCTACTTTAGATAGAGTTTCAATTAAACTCAATCTCTATTTATTAATCATAATCAAACTAAAACACCTTTTTCAACTAAAACACTTTTCAAATCAAACTCTAATCAAACCAAAACACCTTTTGAACAAGAACTCTTTTTCAAATCGAATTCTTTTAATTAAGAATTCCTTTTCAAATTAAACTCTTTTCGAGTTATCAACTTCAAAGAC
>NZ_JABGCG010000005.1 GCF_019799925.1 Blastococcus sp. CPCC 205250
AAAGCCGTCGAACTGCGCGACGAGCACTGCGTGTTCGCCGGCTGCGAAGCCCCCCGCTGGTTCTGCGACGTCCACCACCTCGTCGAGTGGGCCCGCGGCGGCCAGACGTCGGTCGACAACTCCGCGCTGCTGTGCGAACGCCACCACACCAAGGTCCACCACGGGTTCCGCGTCGAACGCGACGACACCGCCCCACCGGGGCGGCGATGGCGCACCTACCGACCCGACGGCACCGAGATCGTCATCCACCCACCACTGCGTGCCTGACCGCGAACGACACCGCCCACCGCTGCCAGCAGGGTGCGGGTGGGCGGCGCGCTCGAACGGGCGCGGGGGTCAGACGTTGCTGTCGCGGTCCTCGGGCTTCTTCGACGTCTCGATCTCGGTCTCGGTGAGCGGGGCGTCGCTCGCCTCGTCCGCCCCACCGCGCTCGACGGGGGTCTCGGACCGGTCCTGACCGGGCTCGCTCATGGGTGCTCCTCCTGGCTCGACGTGCGTGCCCGGCGCCCCTACCCCGGTGCTGCGCCCGATCCACCTGCGCGGATCAGGCGGTCAGGCGGTCCCGGCGGGTACCGCGGGCGTGAGCTGCCAGGCGGCCGGCATCGCCACGTCGATGCCGCCCTGCACCGGCGAGAGGTCCAGCACGAGCCGGGTGGGCTGGAACGCCTCGGCGTAACCGATGCGCGCCTGGGCGCCCCAGTGGCGGGCCGAGGCGACGACCGCGTCGGGCTCGACCATCGCCGACATCTCCACCTGGGTGGCGTGCGCGGCCAGCGCGGCGACCTTGCCGGTCAGGTGCGCGGTCACGTCGACGAAGACGGTCGGCGTGAACGACAGCGTCGACGGGCTCTGGTAGTGCAGCACCCGCGGCAGCCGGCGGGCGGCGCCCTGCGTCGCCGACGCGACGGCGCGGTGGTCCTGGTGGCTGTCGTCGGGCGCGTGCACGTAGACGAGGTCGGCGCGGGTGGCGCGCAGGACCCGCTCGATCAGCCGCACGGTGGCCGAGTCCGGCACGACCTCGCAGTCCCGGAGGCCGCCCCAGACCAGGCGTGCGCCGATCATCGCGGCGGCCTGCTCCTGCTCGGCGCGCCGGCCGGCACCGCGTGCTCCGTCGCCGGGGCCGTTCTCCCCACCGGTGACGACCAGCATGGTCACGCTGTCCCCGGCTGCCACGTGCGCCAGCAGAGCGCCTCCGCAGCCGAGCTCGATGTCGTCGGGGTGCGCGCCGATGGCCAGGACGCTGCGTCCTGCGTTCCCCGTACCCGTGCCGTCCATGGCTCGGTGTCCTCCCGTTCCGCCGGCGGGGTCCCCCCGCCCGTCACGACTCCATCGGCCGGACATCCGGTTGCCTGCAACACAACGGCCCGGGTCTCCCCCTGAGGAGGGAGACCCGGGCCGTGAGGTGCTCGGGTCCGTGCTCACCCGGCCAGGCGGGCGGCCGGGACCAGCCGGTGGACGGCGGGCAGGTCCTCGGCCCGGCGCCGGGGCACGGGTGCCAGGTCCATGACCATGCGCGTGGGCGCGAACGCCTCCGCGTACCCGATGCGGGCCTGCGCACCCCAGTGCCGGGCCGAGGCCATGACGGCGTCGGGCTCGACCATCGGCGACAGCTCGACCTGCGACGCGTGCGCGCCGAGGGCCTGGAGCTTGCCGGTGAGGTGCGCGGTCACGTCGACGTACACGGTCGGGGTGAACGACAGGGTCGACGGGCTCTGGTAGTGCAGCACCCGCGACAGCCGCCGGGCCGCACCCTGCGTCGCCGAGGCGATGGCGCGGTGGTCCTGGTGGCTGTCGTCGGGTGCGTGCACGTAGACCACGTCGGCGGCGGTCTCGGCCAGGACCCGCTCGATGACCGCGACCGTGGTGGCGTCGGCGGCCAGCGCGCAGTCGTGCATCCCGCCCCAGACCAGCCGGGCGCCCAGGGTGCGGGCGGCCGCCTCCTGCTCGAGCCGGCGGACGAGGACCTGGTCCGGGTCCCCGGGACCGCTCTCCCCGCCGGTCATCACGAGCATGGTGACGGTGTCCCCCGCCGCCGCATGGGCCAGCAGCGTGGCGCCGCAGCCCAGCTCGACGTCGTCGGGATGGGCCCCGATCGCCAGGACGCTGCGCATACCGGTCAGGCCGGACCGGCGGACGGCGCGGTGCCCAGGCGGGCGATCCGGCGACGGAAGCGGACCAGCACGGCCGCCCCGAAGACACCGGCCGCGCCGAGCGCCACCGCCGTGCCGGTGCCGTTGCCGTCGGCCGGGAGCACGGTGGTCGGCGGGCAGACCGTCGCGTACTGCACGTAGTACGAGTACTGGAGCGTCGTGCCGTTCAGGACCCAGCGGGCGTTCTGGTAGAAGATCTCGGCGTGCGTGAGGCGCACGGTCCAGGCGCCGTGCACGGTGCCGTTGGCGAACTGCTTGGGCTGCTGGCCCTGCAGTCGGGTCGGGTAGACCTGGTTCGCCGTCCCGTAGTTGTGGATCTGCTGGCGGCCGGTCGTGTTGGTGTAGCCGAGGACGACCCAGTACGTGCCGTCGCCGTTGTCCCGGTAGCAGTCGACGATCGGCGCGACCGTGCCCGTCGCCGACGCGGTGCCCGGGGTGAAGATCATCGTCAGCGCCGCGATCACCCCGATCGCGCCGAGCCGCGCGAGGCGCGCGCCGATGCGCGAGCCGGTCCTCCTGCTGGTGCCTGCCATGGCGTCGTCCCTCGTGCTCCGGAGCGGCCTTCCCACTCCACCCGGGTGGGATCGGCCGGTCCGGCTCCCGACTGGAGGGTCCGGGCGCCGGGATCACCCCATCGAGGGACTCAGGCGGGGACGGCGGCCTCGCTCAGCAGGTCCAGCGCGAGGGCCACGGCGGCGGGGAAGGAGTCGACGACGGCCTCGGCACGGGGCTCGTCCGGCGCGGAGGCGTACTCGCCCTGCCGGATGCGGATCGCCCGCGCGCCCACCGCCGCGGCCACGGCGACGTCCTTGCCGGGCCGGTCCCCGATGACCAGCAGCCGGTCGGCCGGCACGCCGAGGGTGTCGGCGAGCGCCAGGAGGCCGACCGGGGACGGCTTGCGCGCGGCCCGGCCCCCGAGCGTGTCGGTCACGAGCGCCACCGGGAGCAGCGGCGACAGACCGGTGGCGGCGAGCTTGGCGGCCTGGATGACCGGGTTGCCGTCGGTGAGGCAGGCCAGCGGGGCCGCGGCGGCCAGGGCGGCCAGCCCCTCCGGCACCCCCGGGTACGTCGGCAGGGCGGCCGGCTCGTGCCGGGTGAAGGCGGCGACCAGCGCCGGCACCAGCGCGGGCAGGTCACCGGCCGGCACCCCGGCGGCCAGCAGGGCCCGGTCGACGGTGCCGCCGGCGTCGGAGCCGGCCGCCAGCTCGTGCACGAGGGCGGCGTGCACCCGGTCGCCGTCCAGCCCGGCCGCGGTGGCGGCGGTCCCGACCGCGAGCGCGGCGCCGGCCAGGTACTCGGCCTGCGGGTACAGCGTGTCGTCCAGGTCGACGACGACCCCCAGCGGCGGCGTGGTCACCACGGGAGCCGGCCGTCGGTGAAGTCGGGCTCGTCGATGGCCAGCAGGGCGTCGGTCGCCGGGTCGGCGAGGATCGCGGCGACCTGCGGCCCCGTCGTCCCGTCCCCGTAGAGGCAGGGCAGGGCGGCGGCGTGGGCCTGGGCCTCCGGCGTCGTGTGCCGCGCGGCGGCGGCGAGGACGGCCTCGGCGGCGGAGTCGTCGGCGAGGCCCGCGAGCGTCGTGGTGCCGGCCTCCACGCCCTCCCAGCGCGGGGTGGACCCGCGCAGGACGACGACGGGCACGCCCAGGTAGGACGCCTCCTCCTGGATCCCGCCGGAGTCGGTGACCGCGAGCCGCGCCGACGCGAGCGCGGCGAGCAGCTCGTCGTAGCCGATCGGGCCGCTGAGCGCGATCGCCGGGTGGTCGAGCTCGGCGTCCAGCCCGGTGGCGGCCAGCCGCCCGGCGGTGCGCGGGTGCACCGGGAAGGTCACCGGCCCGACCTGCTCGGCCAGCGACCGGACGACGCCGACGAGGCGCTTGAGCCGCACCGGGTCGTCGACGTTCGTGGGCCTGTGCGCCGTCACGAGGACCCCGCTGCGCTCGGCCACCGGCACGGCCTGCACGCCGCGGGCCACCAGGGTGTCGACGACGGGGTTGCCGACGACGAACACCCGCTCGGCGGGCACGCCCTCGGCGGCGAGGAAGGCGGCGGCGCGGCGCGTCGGGGCCAGGTGCAGGGCGGCGACCGCCGCGGCCACCCGCCGGTTGACCTCCTCGACGCTGCGCGGGTTCAGGCTGCGCAGCCCGGCCTCGAGGTGGGCGAACGGCACCCCGGCGCCGCGCGCGGCCAGGGCGTACGCCGGCACGGTGTTGGTGTCGCCCAGCGCGAGGACGACGTCCGGCGCGAACCGCGCCACCGCACGGGCGGCGTCGGCGTACAGCGCGCCGAGCCGGCTCGCGGGCGAGTCGGTCGGCAGCGTGAAGCGGTGCGTCGGGGTCAGGCCGAGGGTCTGCTGCAGCTCCCCGGCCAGGGCCGGGTCGGTGTGCTGACCGGTGTCGACGACGTCGACCCGGTGCCCGGCGGCGGTCAGCGCGGCGACGACCGGGGCGAGCTTGACGACCTCGGGCCGGGTGCCGAACGGCACGAGGACGGAGCGGACGCGGCTCATGCCCACACCGCCACGGACTCGCTGGGGTCGGCCACGGGGCTGCCGTCGTCGGCGGTGAACACCTCGGCGAAGTAGCGCCGCATGCTCACCCCGGGGGTGAACCACAGGTGCGGCAGCTGCCGGTCGGGCTCGCGGATGCCGGTCAGGTAGGCGCTCACGACGTCGGCGCCCGCGGCGAGGGTCAGCGGGAGGCCGCCGGAGAAGCGGGGGTTGATCTCGACCACCGTCGCGGTGCCGTCGGCGGCGACGAAGCCCTGCACGTTGGCCGGCCCGGTGAGCCGTACGGCCTCGAGGGCACCGATGACGACGTCGGTGACCGCGGGCGAGTCGAAGGTGCTGCCCTTGACCGAGATGCCGGCCTTGGTCTCCTCGCGCCACCGCGGGACGACGGTCACGACCTCGCCGTCGCGCCGCACCAGTGCGTCGGCGGTGAACTCCCGGCCGGAGAGCCGGGTCTGCACGATCAGCGACGGGTCGGCGCGCATGGCCTCGACCACGGCGGAGCGGGAGTCCAGCAGCGCGACACCGCGGCTGCCCCGGCCGGCGCGCGGCTTGACCACCCACGGCCCGCGCACGTCGGCCAGGCCGGCGGGGGTGTCGGTGGTCGCCGGGTGCGGGACCCCGGCGCCGCGCATCGCGCGGGCGAAGGCCGACTTGTCGCAGCAGATCTCGACGGCCTCCGGGTCGGCCAGCCACGTCGCCACGCCGGCGGCGGCGAGGCGGTCGGCGCCGGCGGACAGCGCGGGCAGCTCCTCGGCCACCGTGCCGATCAGCGCGTCGACGCCGTGCGACACCGCCGCCCCGATCAGGGCGTCGACGAAGTGCACGTGGTCGGCGCGGGGCAGCAGGACGCCGACGGTCGCCAGGGCGCAACCGGTCGCCGTCGGGTCGGCGTCGGCGGCCACGACGCGGTGGCCCAGGGCCATGAGGCGGCGGATGACCGCGATGCCGGCGGGCCCGCCGGCGCCCGTGACGAGCACGGCCGGAGCGGGCGCGGGGGCCGGGGCCACCGGGGGGGACGGCCGGGCGGACAGGGTCGAGGTCACCGGGACACCTCCTGGTCGTGGGTCGGGGTGGACGGTCGGGCGAAGCTGCGCACGTGGCGGTCGGCGGAGGCGCCGGCCCGCCGGGGCTGGGGCGCCGCCGGGCGCGGCACCGGGATGCGCGCCACCCGGACGACCGGGAGGCGGCCGGTCGGGAAGGGGTCGGGCTCGGCCGCGGGCATCTCCTCCGCGTCGGTCTCCGCCGGCCGGGCCAGCAGCCAGCCACGGGCCCACAGCCGCAGGGCGGCCACCCGGTGGTTGGTGATCGGCTCCCACTGGCGGGCCGCGACCGCCAGCGCCAGGCAGTCGAGGACCACCGGGTCCTCCTCGTAGGTGGCCACCGCGACCAGCGAGGCGGTGTGCGCACCCAGGCCGTCGGCGGCCAGCTCGCGGATGCGGGCCATCCGGGCGTCGGTCGGGAGGTGGCCGATGCGGTAGTCGATGCGTCCGCTCTCGCGCCGCGCGGCCAGCCGCCGGGAGAACCACCGCGGGTAGACGTAGCGGTGCATGAGCCCGGTCAGGGTCGTCCGGCGGCGGCCCGGCGTCGCCGTCGCCTCCACGTCGTCGGTGCGGTAGCCGAGCCCGGGCCGCGCCCAGCTGTCGGGGCGGCGGGCGGTGTGCCGGCCGTCGACGTCCTGCTCGGCCCGCTCCAGCGTCGGCAGGGTCAGCCACACCATGAGCAGGAAGCCGCCGAGGGTCGCCACGAGGTTCCACAGCGTCCCGACCCAGTCGTGGAAGAGCACGAGGGCCGCGTCGCCCCACCACATGCCGGCCAGCGCCGACAGCAGCAGCCGCAGGTGGTTGAGGACGAGCAGGGCCGCCACCGCGACGGCGAGCCCGCCGAGGGCGTGCAGCTTGCGGCTGCGGAGCACGACGGCGGTGAGCGCGGTCAGGCCCAGCACCGACAGGATCGACGAGCACGACGCCGTGACGACGGCGTCGATGACCGTGCCGTCCTCCGGGAAGAGCAGCACGTGCCCGGGCACCACGTCGGAGGCCCGGCCGGGGTGGATCCAGGAGAGCACCTGGGCCAGGCCGAGCGCCTCGAGCTCCTGCAGGGGGCGCGACAGGTAGCGGAAGCCGACCAGGCAGATCGCCGCGGCGAGCACCAGGTCCAGCGCGACCGGCAGCAGCCGCCGTCCGCTCCCCCGCCGGATGAGGCCGGGCCGGCGGACGGCGAGAGGTGGCGCGGACGCCGCCGTCACCGGCTCCCCACCTCCGCGGGGCCGTGGCCGGGGGCGGCCACGGCGAAGGTCCGGGGGCGGCCGGCCGGCGGGCGCGGCGTGGCGGCGACGAGGTCGGACGCGGGCTGCGGGACGGCGGCGGGGCGCACGGTCGAGGTGGCGCCCGAGCGCGACGTCTTCACCCACGAGTACGGGCGGCCCAGCATGCCGTCGACGTAGGCGCGGCTGGTGATCCAGATGGACAGGGCGAAGGCCGGCAGGAAGCCCAGCAGGCGCCAGGCCGACCGGCGCTCGACCCGGCCGATGAGCAGGCCGACGCACAGCTCGGCCAGGGGGCCGACGAACAGCAGCATCGACAGCGGCAGCACGGCCACCACGGGCAGGTCGCCGATGCCGAAGGCCCGCAGCACCGTGAGCAGGACGCCGAGGCCGCTGAGCACGGGCACGTGGTAGACGAGCAGGAAGAGCGTCGTCTCGAACTTCTCCAGCAGCGACAGGTACGGCGAGCGCATGAGCGGGCGCCAGTAGTCGCGCAGGCAATTCTGGTGGCCGCGGGCCCAGCGGTAGCGCTGCTTCCAGAAGCGCTGGGCGGTGACCACCGCCTCCTCGTAGTCGATCGCCGAGACGTCGTACCGGACCCGCTGGCCGGCCATCAGGATCCGCAGCGTGAGGTCGGTGTCCTCGGTGACCGTCTCGGGGTTCCACCCGCCGAGCGCGCGCAGGGTCGACATCCGCACGGCACAGTTGGCACCGCCGTAGGCGGGCAGCTCGAACAGCGCCTGCCGGCCGTACTCGTTGACCAGGTAGCCGGAGAGGTAGTCGACGAAGACCGTGCCGGCCATGGCCGAGTCCTTGCCGTTGCGGATCACGCACCGGCCCATGACCGCCCCGACGGCGGGGTCGCGGAAGTGGCGCACCAGGCGGCGCAGCGCCGTTGGCTCCGGCTCGTGGTCGGCGTCGAAGACCAGCACGACCTCGGCCTCGACCATGGTGAGGGCGTCGTTGAGGGCCCCGGACTTCCCGCCGCCGGAGCCCACCGCGCGGTGCAGCACCTTGAGCCGCGGCTCGATCGCCGCCCAGGCGTCGAGCTTGGCGCCCGTGGCGTCGTCCGAGCCGTCGTTGACGACGACGAGGGTCAGCCGGTCGGCCGGGTAGTCCAGCGCCAGCAGCGCCGTGACCATCCCGTCGACGACCAGCTCCTCGTTCTTGCAGCCGACGAAGACGGCGACCTGGGGCGTGTACCCCTCGAGACCGACGTCGGCGGCGAGCAGGTCACGCTCGGCCCACCGGGCCGCGGCGACGGCGAACGCCAGGTGCCGGCAGAAGTAGATGCCGAACACCAGGTTGAGCGCACCGGCGATGACACCGAGCACCGGATCGATCCCGAAGGCCACCGCCGCGCCGGTGAGGGCGACGGCGTAGCCCACCAGCACCCAGGGGCGCCCCTCGGGACGTGCGGTGCCGTGGGCCACCGACACCTCCTCCGGACGCGGGCACGCGGGCGGCGGAGCAGGTGCTCCCCCTCAACGCTGCATCGGCATCCCCGCCGCCGACCTCAAGCGGAACGCCGGACGGCGCCGACGGACGGTTCCGTTCCGCGGCCGGGGGGCCACCGGCCGGGCCGGGCGGGGCAGGAGCACCCCGCGCGGGGCGGGCGGGACCGGGAACCCGGCCGGGTCGAGTCGGGCGTGGCTGGCCGGCGGGTCGGCCGGGCCGCGGCCACCGCGGACCGCCACCACGAGGGTGGTGACGGACAGGCCGCCCATGGCGAGTAGGAGGGTAAGGACGAGGAAGCCAGTGAAGGTCATATCAGAAGCGTGGCACTGGTTGGACTGGTGTTTTCCGGTCCACTCCGGCATGGTGGCCTGCATGCCACTGCGCATCGAGCAGTCCACTTCCGCCTCTGAGCTGGCCACCCTGGTCGGTCCGCTCGAGGCGGTGCCCGGCCCGCGCTACCTCGCCCTGGCCCGCCGGGTGCAGGAGCTGCTCACGACCGGCCGGCTGGCCGCCGGCAGCCGGCTGCCCGCGGAACGGGAGCTCGCCACCGCCCTCGGCCTGTCCCGGGTGACGGTCGCCTCGGCCTTCCGCGAGCTGCGCGAGACCGGCCACGCCAGCACGCGGCACGGCTCCGGGACGGTGACCGAGCTGCCCGACACCGGCGTGTCCTGGGGCGCCCCGACCACCGATCCCGGGGTCCTCGACCTGGCCCACGCCGCGCTGGAGGCCGCTCCGCAGCTGGCCGACGCCTACCGGCAGGCGCTGGCGGCGTTCCCCGCGTTCGCCGCGGGACACGGGTACGCCAGCGGCGGGCTGCCCGAGCTGCGGTCGGCGATCGCCGACCGGTACACCGCGCGCGGGCTGCCCACCGACCCCGACCAGGTGCTGGTCACCGCCGGCACGGGGGATGCCACCGACGTCGTCCTGGAGACGCTGCTCCAGCCCGGCGACCGCGTCCTGGTCGAGCACCCCACCTACCCGGGCGCCCTGGGCATGGTGGAGGCCCACGGCGGGCGGTGCCTCCCGGTGCCGGTCACCGCCGACGACCCCGACGCCGTCATCGGCGCCGCACAGCTGGCCGCCCGCCAGAGCAGCCCGCGGCTGGCCTTCCTGATGCCGGACTTCTCCAACCCGACCGGCGCCCGGCTGACCGCGGCCGGGCGCCGCCGGCTGGCGGCGACGCTGTGGCAGCAGGGCGTGCTCGCCGTCGTCGACGAGGTCAGCACCGAGCTGTACCTGGACGACGGCCCCCTCCCCCCGTTCGCCGCGGGCCTGCCCGACGCCGCGACGGTGACGGTGGGCGGGCTGTCGAAGGCCGTGTGGGGCGGGTTGCGGGTCGGCTGGGTGCGGGCCGACGCCGCCCTGGTCGCCCAGCTCGGCGACGTCCTGCGGCGCCGGCAGCTGTCGGTGGGGGTGCTCGACCAGCTCGCCGCGACCACGCTGGTCCGCGACCTCGACGCCGTCCTGGAGCAGCGCCGCGCCGTGCTGCGCGAGCGCCGGGACCTGCTCCGCGCCGCGCTGGCCCGCCGGTTGCCCGACTGGACCGTCCCGTGCCCGAACGGAGGCCTCTCGCTGTGGTGCACGCTGCCGCCCGGGCTCAGCTCCGCGGCGCTGGTCGCCGCCGCGGCCCCGCTCGGACTCGTGCTGGCCGAGGGGCGGGCGTTCGGCACCGGGCACGCGTTCGACGACCACCTGCGGCTGCCGTTCACCCGGCCGGCTGACCAGCTGCACCGCGCGGTCGACCTGCTGGCGCAGGCCGCGGCCACGGTGCGGGCCGAGGTGGCGGGGCGCGTCGGGACCGACGCCCGGCCGGCCGGCCGGGTGCCCGCCGTGGTCTGAGGTCTGCGGCTGCGCAGGGCCGCCGCAGTGGTTACGGTTCTGGTGCGGCTCGACGCCTCCGCGTCGCCGATGCGCCCAGGTCGAACCCACGGCCGAGCGGACCCCCCGCCGACGACCTCGGCGGTCCACTCGTGGAGCACCGCATGACCGCCGTCCCGGCACCACCCCTCACCCGTCGCCGCACCGTCTCCGGTCCTCCCGAGCCCCGGACCGACTCCCCGCCGGCCGGAGCCGCCGACCGGGCCGCCGACCGGCTCGCCGCCCTCGAGCTCGAGGTCGAGCAGCTGCGCACGGCGATGGCCAGCCGGGCCGTGATCGAGCAGGCCAAGGGCATCCTCATGCTGCTCACCGGCTGCACCGACGAGGCCGCCTTCCACGTGCTCACGCACATCTCGAGCACGACCCACCGCAAGGTGCGCGACCTCGCCGTGGCGCTCACCGACTCGGCGTGCGGACGCGCGCCGCTGCCGGGCGACGTCCAGGAGGCCATCCGCGACGTCTGCCCGCCGACCCCGCACCCCGCCTGACGCCTCCCGCCCGCGGGAGGCCCCGACGGCGAGGCCGGGCGGGGGCACCCGGCAGGATGCCGGGTGCCCCCGCGCCACCCGGCGCCGGGACCCGAGGAGGCGCGGCGTGCTCTACCTGCTCGTGAAGCTCCTGCTCCGGCCGCTGTCCCGCATCCTGCTGCGCACGAGGGTGACCGGCCGGGAGAACGTCCCCGCCGAGGGCGCGGTGCTCCTCGCGAGCAACCACCTGTCGTTCATCGACAGCATGGTCATCCCGCTGTCCTCGCCCCGGCGGGTGCGGTACCTGGCGAAGGCCGAGTACTTCACCGCCCCCGGCATCGGCGGCTGGTTCACCCGGACGCTGTTCACCGCCCTCGGCGCGCTGCCGGTCGAGCGGGAGACCTCCCGGGCCGCGCAGGCCGCGCTCGACACCGCGCTCGCGGTCCTGCACGACGGGGACGCCTTCGGCATCTACCCGGAGGGCACCCGCTCCCGCGACGGCCGGCTGGCCCGCGGCAAGACCGGCGTCGCCTGGCTGGCGCTCACGGCGGACTGCCCCGTCGTCCCCGTGGCCGTGACCGGGACCGACCGCGTCCAGCCCGTCGGCGCCACCTGGCCGCGGCCGCACCGGGTCTCGGTCACCTTCGGCGCGCCGCTGACCTTCCCGGAGCACCGCGGCAAGGCGCGCAACGGCAGGGCCCGCCGCGAGGTCACCGACCGGATCATGGAGGCGATCGCCGAGCTGTCCGGCCAGGAGAAGGCCGGGTGGGGCGACCCACGCGAGGCCGCGTGACCGGCCCGGGGGCCGGCGCGCTGCTGGTCGCCGGCACCACCTCCGACGCGGGGAAGTCCGTCGTCACCGCCGGCATCTGCCGCTGGCTGGTGCGCCAGGGCGTGTCCGTCGCGCCGTTCAAGGCGCAGAACATGAGCAACAACTCGATGGTCACCGCGGACGGCGCCGAGATCGGCCGGGCGCAGGTGATGCAGGCCGCGGCCGCCCGCGTCGAGCCCGAGGCCGCGATGAACCCGGTGCTGCTCAAGCCCGGCGGCGAGGACTCGTCGCAGGTGGTGGTGCTGGGCCGTCCGGTCGCCGACGTCACCGCGCTGTCCTACCGGCCGATGAAGGCGGCGCTGCTGGAGCAGGTGCTGGCCTCGCTGGCCGACCTGCGGTCGCGCTTCGACGTGGTGGTCTGCGAGGGCGCGGGCTCCCCCACCGAGATCAACCTGCGCGCCGACGACATCGCCAACATGGGCCTGGCCACCGCCGCGCAGCTGCCCGTGGTCGTGGTCGGCGACATCGACCGCGGCGGGGTGTTCGCCGCGCTCTACGGCACGGTCGCGCTCATGCCGCCGGCCGACCAGCGGCTGGTCGCCGGCTTCCTGGTGAACAAGTTCCGCGGCGACGTCCGCCTGCTCTCCCCCGGCCTCGACGAGCTGACCCGGCTGACCGGCCGGCCCACCCTCGGCGTGCTCCCCTGGCTGCCCGGCGCCGCGCTCGACGTCGAGGACTCCCTGGGCGTGCCCACCGGCGTCTCCTCGGCCGGCCCGCCGCACGGGGAGGACGTGCTGCGGGTGTCGGTGGCGCGGGTCCCGCGGCTGTCCAACTTCACCGACCTGGACGCGCTGGCCGCCGAGCCGGGTGTGCTCGTCCGGTACGCCACCCGTCCCGAGGAGCTCGCCGACGCCGACCTGGTGGTGCTGCCCGGTACGCGCTCGACCGTCGCCGACCTGCGCTGGCTGCGGGAGAGCGGGCTGGCCGACGCGGTCACCCGGCGCGCCGCCGAGGGCCGGCCGGTGCTGGGCATCTGCGGCGGCCACCAGATGCTGGCGCGCTCCATCACCGACGACGTCGAGTCGCGCGCCGGCGCCGTGCCCGGGCTCGGGCTGCTGCCCACCGACGTGGTGTTCGCGCCGGCGAAGACGCTGGGCCGGCCGGAGGGGACCGCGTACGGGCGGCCGGTGCGCGGGTACGAGATCCACCACGGGGTGGTCACCGTCGACGACTCCGCCGAGCCGTTCCTCGACGGCGCCCGCGCCGGCTCGGTGTGGGGCACGACCTGGCACGGCACGCTGGAGGACGACGACTTCCGGCGCGCCTTCCTCGGGGAGGTGGCCAGGACCGCGGGCCGCCGATTCGTGCCCGCGCCGGACACCGCGTTCGCCGCCGTCCGGGAGGCACGGCTGGACGCCCTCGGCGACCTCGTCGCCGAGCACGCCGACACCGACGCCCTGTGGCGGCTGGTGGAGTCCGGCCCGCCGGCAGACCTGCCGCTGCTGCCGCCGGGGGGCTCAGTCCTGCGGTGACCCCTGCGCGGGTCCCTCGAGCACCGCGCGGACGTCGTCGGGCCACGGCGACGAGGCGCCTCCGACCGTGCACACGTACGTCGTGCGGACCTCGCAGCACACCCGGTCCGCGACGCGGACGGTGAAGCGCAGCGTCAGGCTGCTGCGGCCGACGCGCTCGCGCTCCGCGTCGACCTCGACGGTGTCCCCGTAGCGGGCCGACGAGCGCCACTCCTGGGCGCTGGCGACGACGACGTACTCGACACCGCGCCCGGCCAGGTCCTGCCAGGGCAGCCCGCGGGCCGACCACCAGGCGTTGACCGCCTCGTCGGTGTAGACGAGGTAGTGGGCGTTGAAGACGATCCCCTGCTGGTCGCACTCGACGAAGCGGACGGGCGCACTCCACACCGCGGGCACGGGGGCACGCTACCGAGGGGCACCGGCCGGCCGGGCTACCGTCTCCGGCGTGAGCACGCCCACGCAGGAGCCCCTGGCCGCCTACCGCGCGCCCAACCGGATCCCCCTGGACAAGGTGATCGACCGGATCGACTCGCACTGCCGGGCGTTCATCGAGATCTCCCCGTGGGCGACGCTGGCCACCGCGGACGCCGACGGCTGGCCCGACGTCTCCCCCCGCGGCGGTGAGCGCGGCTTCGTCAAGGTGCTCGACGAGCACCGGCTCGTCCTGCCCGACCGGCCGGGCAACAACCGCATCGACAGCCTCCGCAACGTCGCCGCCAACCCGAAGGTGGCGCTGATGTTCGTGGTGCCGCGGATCGAGGAGGTGCTGCGGGTCTACGGGACGGCGACGATCACGGGCCCCGACGACCTCGGGCTGGACCTGACGGAGTTCGGCCGGGCGCCGCTGTCGGTGCTCGTCGTCGACGTGCAGCGGGCCTACTTCCAGTGCGCGAAGTCGCTCATCCGCTCGGGCCTGTGGGACCCGGAGAGCTGGGGCGGCCGCGGCGACTTCCCGGCGATCGGCACGGTCTTCCGCGACCACTGCCAGCTGCCCGCGCCGCTGCCGCCGGACGACGTGCTGCGGGCGGGGCTCCTGCCGGAGCTCTGACGCCGGAGCTCTGACGCCGGAGCCCTGACGCCGGAGCCCGGACGGGCCGTCCTGTCGGTGCGGTGACCTAGCCTCCGCCGACATGGCGACCGAGTTCCAGGTGACGATCGACTCCGCGGACCCGCACGTGCTCGCCGACTGGTGGGCCGAGGCGCTGGGCTGGGAGGTCGAGCCGCAGGACGCGGACTTCATCCGCCGCATGGTGGCCGAGGGCCACGCGGGCGAGGACGAGACGACGACCCACCGCGGCGCGCTGGTCTGGCGCCTGGGGACGGCGCTGCGCTCGCCCGACCCCGGCCGGCCGCGGGTGCTGTTCCAGCGGTCCACCGAGCCGAAGACCGGCAAGAACCGGGTCCACCTCGACCTGCACGTGGGCACCGACACCCGCGAGGCCGAGGTCGCCCGCCTGCTGGCGCTGGGCGCCACGGAGCTGTGGCGGGCGCGTCAGGGTCCGCTGGAGTGGGCGACGCTGGCCGATCCCGAGGGCAACGAGTTCTGCGTCGCCTGAGGGCTCAGCCGGTGCGCAGGTCCCGGGCCAGCCGACGGGAGGCCACCGCGCGCTCGGCCGAGACCCGGTTGCGGTCCCGTCTGCTGCGCCGCTCGGTGCCCAGGTAACGGGCGTCCTCGACCAGCTGGAAGGCGGCCAGCACGCTGGCCTTCACCTCACGCGGACGCAGGACCGGCGGCGGCACGGGCTCGGCCGAGGTCATGGGCCTCTCCTCTCGGAGAGCGGCCCCCCGACCGCTCTGCGTCACATGGTGCCCCGCCATCGGCGTTCCGAACCAGATCCGTGACGGATTGATGCTGATGTGTCACGAGTGACACCCGGGACGGCCGTCCGGCCCCTCGGTGGTCCCGTGCCGGGCTCCGTACCGTGCGGGCATGGCGTCTCTCGGACAGCGGCTGGCCGGACTCCTGCGCACCGTGCTGGCACCGGCGGCCCGCCCCGCGCGCGGCCGCGCGACCGGCCGCCCGCGACCCCCGGGCACGGCGCGGCCCGGCCCCCGCCCCGGTCCCCGCCCCGACCAACCGGCAGCGGCTCCCCGTCCGGCCGACGCCGCCGCCCGCCGGGTCCGCGACGTGACCGGCGACCCCGGCGACGTCGACCTGGAGTACCGCGCCCGCGACGACGGCCGGCCCGACCCCGGGGAGGTCGTGTGGGCGTGGGTGCCCTACGACGAGGGCGACGGCAGGGGCAAGGACCGCCCGGTGCTGGTCGTCGGCCGGCGCGGGCGGTCGCTGCTCGGACTGATGCTCACCAGCAAGGACCACGACCGCGACGCCGCCGACGAGGCCCGCCACGGCCGGGTGTGGATGGACGTCGGCACGGGCGACTGGGACTCCCGCGGCCGGCCCAGCGAGGTGCGGCTGGACCGCCTGCTGCTCCTGGACCCCGCCGACGTCCGACGGGAGGGCGCCGCCCTGGGCCGGGCCCTGTTCGACGACGTCGTCGCCGCCGCCCGCCGCACCCAGGGCTGGTGACGGTCGGCCGTCAGGCCGGCCGCGTGGTCAGGCGCCGCTTCGCCAGCGCGATCGGCACCTGCGCGACGAGCGCGGGCAGCACCCAGGCCAGCGGGTTGCCGGTGGAGGCCACGAGGGCGCCGGTGGTCAGCGCGACGTAGGAGCCGCCGAGCAGGTGCGGCTGCAGCACCCGCCACCGGGCCCAGCCCCGCCGGCGGGCCGCCGCCCCGGCCAGCGCCAGGGCCGGGGTGAGGACGGCGAAGGCGACGAGCCAGGCCAGACCCGGCCGGGTCGCCGCCAGCACGGCGCCGCTGGCGGCCACGAGCAGCGCGGACGCCTGGTAGGCCGCGGCGGCCGGGCTCCCCCGCCGTCCGCGCAGGCGCAGGACGAACCACAGCGGACCGAGCAGCAGCCCGGCCGTGCCGGCGGCGACGTGCAGGGCGAGCAGCGGATCGGTCACCGGTCGAGCGTGGCCGCCGGAGCGGCCGCGGCGGCAGTGCCGGGCGTCAGCGACCCGGTGTGACGCCCGTCAGCCGGCGGACTCGTCGCGGCCGGACGAGGGCGCCGAGGTGCCGTTGCGGCCGGACCGCTGCGCCGGCGTGCGCAGGTGGTAGACGCCGGTCTGGCCGGGGAGTTCCTGCAGGTCGTAGCGGCTGACCACCTTGGGCCCGTCGTGCAGGTGCACGTGCGTCACCGTGGGCAGCGGGTCGCCGTGGCGCGCCGGGCGCACCTCGACGCGGCCGTCGAGGGGACCGCCGACGAACAGCAGGACGGTGTCGTCGAGGCACTCCTGCTCGGACATCCCGCTCCCCTCCGTCGCGTCGGACACCCGGTCGAGGGTAGGCGGAACCGGGCGCGCGAGCCGCTCCACGGCGTCCGGCCGGTGCGCGAGGGGCCGGTGGGGAGTCCGCGCGCGGGGGGCTCAGGTGGAGGGGCGGCGGCGCAGCACCCGGGCGATCAGGGGCGCCGCCCCGAGCATCACGAACAGCCGCAGCACCTGGACGGCGAGGACGAACGTGGCGTCCGCCCCGCCGTCGGTCGCCGTCGCGAGGACGGCGTACAGCCCGCCGGGCGTGGTGGCGAGGTAGGCGTCGAGCCGGCTGGCGCCGGTGGCCGCGGACAGCACCAGGCCGAGGCCGGCGCTGGCGAGGACGACGCCGGCGATGACGGCGAGCGCGAGCGGCAGTGCGCGGCCGATCGTCCGCAGGCTGGTCCGGTCGAAGTTCAGCCCGACGTTCAGCCCGATGACCACGAAGGCCGCCGAGCCCAGCAGCGCGGGCACCTCGGCGCCGCCGGACAGGCTCGTCAGGTCCAGGCCGGCGGCCACGGTGAGCGGGCCGAGCAGCGCGGGCACCGGCACGCGCAGCAGCCGGGCGAGCAGGACCCCGGCGACGGCACAGCCCGCGGTGAACAGCAGGCCGACCGGCCAGCCCGGCGTCCCGTCGTCGGCCGGGGCGCCGCCCGACCCGGGCGACGCGCCGTAGACCGCCGTCGCGGCCACCGGCATCAGCAGGACGATGAGCAGCACCCGCAGGTACTGCAGGACGGCGACCATCCGGTCGTCGGCCCCGAGGTCGCGGGCCATCGCGGTGATGCCCGAGGCCCCGCCGGCGATCATCGCGAACGCGCCGGTCACCGGGCTGATGCCCGGCTGCAGCCGCAGCAGCAGGCCGGCCGCCAGGCTCAGCCCCAGCGTGCCGAGCACCACGAGCAGGACGGGCAGCCAGTCCGCACCCAGCGCGGCGAGGGTGTCGAGGTCGACCAGGGAGCCGATCGAGACCCCGAGGGTGGCCTGCGCCGCCATGATCCCGGGCCGCGGGAGGACCAGCCGGCTGCTGCCCGCCAGACCCCGGGCCAGCCCCACCAGCAGGCCGCCGAAGAGGGCCGCCGAGGGCAGGTCCAGCGCCCCCAGGACGACGGTGGCGACCACCGCCCCGGCCAGCACCGCGGCGAGGTCGCCCCACCGCCGCGCTCCGTCCATCGACGCCAGTCTGCTGTGGCCCCGGCCCCGGGGCCCGCCGCGGGCTCGCGAGTGGTGGGGGGCGGCGGGGTCCTCCGTCAGACGCCGGTGATCCGACGGAGCTCGGCGACGTGGGCGTCGAACGCGCGCCGGCCGACCTTCGTCAGCGACAGGCTCGTCCGCTGGCGGGAGGCGATGGTCGCCTTCTGCACCCTGGCGTACCCCGCCTCCTCCAGCTGCTTCACGTGCTTGGAGAGCACGGAGTCGCTGACGCCGACCTGGTCGCGCACCGCGGCGAACTCCATCGTGTCGACCGCCGCGAGCAGCCCGCAGATCTGCAGCCGCGGCGGGGGGTGGATGACCGCGTCGAACTGCGGCGTCGTGCCCGCCGGGGTGGCCGTCACAGCGACGTCCGCATCTCGGCGGCGAGCTTGCGGCCCCAGTACCGGCTGAACAGGACGACCGCGAGGCCCAGCACCGCGCCGGCCACGACCATCGCCCAGTGCTGGTCGAAGCCCTCCGCGAGGACGAACGCGGTCACGAGGACGGGGAGGACGACGGCCATCCAGGCCGCCATGGCGCCCCAGGTGACGTTGACCCAGATGCCGGTGATGCGCTTGTAGGCGCCCACGAGGACGCCGAGCCCGAGCAGGAAGACGACCAGCGCCGGGAACGTCACCCACAGCGAGTCGAAGGCGTAGGAGGACAGGAAACCGAACAGCAGCAGCCCCAGGGTGACGTCGTACCACCACGGCGCGACGGCCCGGTCGGCGAGCGCCACCCGGTCGGCCCGCAGCGCGGCCAGCTGGGCGGCGGCAGTGTCGCGGTCGATCTCGTTGCTTTCCATGTCGGAAAGTCTGCCCCGTCACTTTCCACACCGTCAAGTCACGTCCGGCTGTCGGCGCGCCGCCCGTCCGTGGTGTGATGACGCCGCCACAACGACGGCAGTGGAGGAAGCCCGGTGAGACTCCGGCGCGGTCCCGCCACTGTGACCGGGGAGTCCGACCCCATGCATGCCACTGCTCTCCGGAGCGGGAAGGCAGGGGCCGGGCGTCGATCCGGGAGCCAGGAGACTCCCGCCGTCGTCCCTGCCACCTCCGGGCGTGGACACCCGGGGAGAGGACGAGTGCCGTGCTCTCGGGTGCCCTGCGCCGCCGCACCGCGTGACCTACCCCTTCTCCGCCGTCGTCGGCATGGCCGACATGCGCCTGGCGCTGCTGCTCAACGCTGTCTCCCCCGCGATCGGCGGGGTGCTCGTGCGGGGCGAGAAGGGCACCGCGAAGTCCACGGCGGTGCGCGCGCTGACCGCCGTGCTGCCGCCGGTCGCGGTCGTCGCCGGCTGCCGCTTCGCCTGCGACCCGGCCGCCCCTGACCCGGCCTGCCCCGACGGCCCGCACGACGCCGGCGCCCCGGCCGCCGCTCGCCCGGCCCGGCTGGTCGAGCTCCCGGTCGGCGCCTCGGAGGACCGCGTCGTCGGTTCCCTGGACCTCGAGCGGGCGCTGACCGAGGGCGTCAAGGCGTTCGAGCCGGGGCTGCTGGCCGCCGCCCACCGCGGCGTCCTCTACGTCGACGAGGTCAACCTGCTGCACGACCACCTGGTCGACCTGCTGCTCGACGCCGCCGCCATGGGCACCGCCTACGTGGAGCGCGAGGGCGTCTCGGTGCGGCACGCCGCCCGCTTCCTGCTGGTCGGCACCATGAACCCCGAGGAGGGCGAGCTGCGCCCGCAGCTGCTCGACCGGTTCGGGCTGACCGTCGAGGTGGCGGCCCCGCGCGACCCCGCCGAGCGCGCCGAGGTGGTCCGCCGGCGCTTCGCCGCCGACGCCGACCCGGAGGGTTTCGCCGCCACCTGGGCCGGCGAGGAGTCTGCCCTCGCCACGCGCATCGCCGGGGCACGCGCCCGGCTGCCGCACGTCGTCCTGGGGGACGCCGCGCTGCGCCAGGTCACCGGCGTCTGCGCCGCCTTCGACGTCGACGGCCTGCGCGCCGACCTGGTGACCGCCCGCGCCGCCATCGCGCACGCCGCCTGGAGCGGGCGGGAGGAGGTCACCGAGGACGACGTCCGCGTCGCCGCCCGGCTGGCCCTGCCGCACCGCCGGCGGCGCAACCCCTTCGACGCCCCGGGCCTGGACGACGAGACGCTGGACCAGGCGCTCGCCGACGCCCGCCCCGAGGAGCCCACCGACCCCGACCCCACCGACCCCGGACCCGGCGGCGACGACGGCCCGGCTCCCGACGGCGGCCCCGACGCCAGCAGCCCCGAGGGCGGCGGACCCCGGGGTGGGGCTCCCGACGGCGGCCCCGACGGCGGTGGCCCTCCCCCGGCGGCCGCCGGAGGCGCCGGGGACGGGGGCGCCGCGGCGCAGGAGCCGTCACCGGACGACGCCGCCGCCCCGGGGAGTGCTCCCGGCAGCGCCCCGGAGCGGGCCGCCGCCGCACCCGCCGACCCGTTCCGCACCCGCCGGCTCGAGGTCCCGGGCATCGGCGCCGGTGCGGCCGGCCGGCGGTCGCGGGCGCGGTCCGAGCGCGGCCGCGTGGTCGGCTCGACCCGCCCGGCCGGCCCGGTCACCCGCCTGCACCTGGTCGACACCGTCGTCGCCGCCGCGCCGCACCAGCGCGCCCGCGGCCGCTCCGGCCCGGCCCTGCGGCTGGCCCGCGAGGACCTGCGCCAGGCCACCCTCGAGGGCCGCGAGGGCAACCTCGTCCTCTTCGTCGTCGACGCCAGCGGCTCCATGGGCTCCCGGGCCCGCATGGGCGCGGTCAAGGGCGCCGTCCTCTCCCTGCTGCTCGACGCCTACCAGCGCCGGGACAAGGTCGGGCTGGTCACCTTCCGCGGCGGGGACGCCGAGCTCGCCCTGCCGCCCACCTGGTCGGTCGAGGCCGCCGCCGCCCGGCTGCGCGACCTGCCCACCGGCGGGCGCACCCCGCTGGCGGCCGGGCTGCTGCGCGCGCACGAGGTGCTGCGCGTCGAGCGGGTGCGCGAGCCGCAGCGCCGGGCCCTGCTCGTCGTGGTCACCGACGGGCGGGCCACCGGGGCACGCGGCACCGACGCCCTCGGGCAGTCGCGGGCCGCCGCCGGGCTGCTGTCCGCGGCGGGCACGGCGAGCGTCGTCGTCGACTGCGAGTCCGGGCCGGTGCGCCTCGGACTGGCCGCGCAGCTGGGCGTCGCGCTCGGCGCGCAGACGCTGCGGCTGGAGCAGCTCGCGGCCGAGACACTGGCCGGCACCGTCCGCGCCGTGCGAGAGGCGGCCGCCTGATGCCGCAGGGGAAGGTCGAGGTCGTCCCCGACGACGGCCTGACCACGCGCCAGCGGCGCAACCGGCCGCTGCTCGTCGTGCACACCGGCGAGATGAAGGGCAAGTCCACCGCCGCGTTCGGCATGGCCATGCGGGCGTGGAACCAGGGCTGGTCGATCGCGGTCTACCAGTTCGTCAAGAGCGCCAAGTGGCGGGTCGGCGAGGAGAACGCGCTCACCGCCCTCGGCCGGGTGCACGAGCAGACCGGCGAGGGCGGCCCGGTCGTCTGGCACAAGATGGGCAGCGGTTGGAGCTGGTCGCGCCGGCAGGGCAGCGAGGTCGACCACGCCGCCGATGCCGCCGAGGGGTGGGCGCAGATCAAGCGCGACCTCGCCGCCGAGGCACACCGCTTCTACGTGCTCGACGAGTTCACCTACCCGCTGAAGTGGGGCTGGGTGGACGTCGACGACGTGGTGCGGACGCTGACGGACCGGCCCGGCACCCAGCACGTCGTGATCACCGGGCGGGACGCGCACCCGGCACTCGTCGCCGCGGCCGACCTCGTCGTCGAGATGACCAAGGTCAAGCACCCGATGGACGCCGGCCAGAAGGGCCAGCGGGGGATCGAGTGGTGACCGGCGGGGTGGGCGGGTGACCAGCGCAGCGCCGCGCATCGTCGTCGCCGCGCCGACCAGCGGGGCGGGCAAGACGTCGGTGACCACCGGCCTGGTCGCCGCGCTCACCGCCCGCGGGCTGACCGTCTCCCCGCACAAGGTCGGCCCCGACTACATCGACCCCGGCTACGCCGGCCTGGCCGCCGGGCGCCCCGGCCGCAACCTCGACCCCTGGCTGGTCGGCGAGGAGCGGATCGCCCCGCTGTTCCTGCACGGCTCCCGGGGCGCCGACGTCGCCGTCGTCGAGGGCGTCATGGGCCTGTTCGACGGCGCCAGCCACCCGCACGTCGCGCCCGGCTTCGGCTCGACCGCGTACGTGGCCGGGCTGCTGCGGGCGCCAGTCGTGCTCGTGGTCGACGCAAGCGCGCAGGCCCAGAGCGTCGCCGCGCTGGTGCACGGCTTCGCCACGTTCGACCCGACCGTGCGGCTGGGCGGCGTGGTGCTCAACCGGGTCGGCAGCCCCCGGCACGAGGCGATCCTGCGCGAGGCCCTGGAGGCCTCGGGCGTGCCGGTGCTGGGCGCGGTCCCCCGCACCGACGCCGTCGGCACCCCGTCGCGGCACCTCGGGCTGGTGCCGGCCGCCGAGCGGTCGGCCGAGGCGCTGGCCACGGTGCACCGGCTCGGCGAGGTCGTCGCGGCCGCGGTGGACCTCGACGCGGTCCTGGCCCTGGCCCGCACCGCGCCGGAGCTGGACGCCACCCCCTGGGACCCGGCCGCCGAGGTCGACGTCGTCCCCGGCCGGCCGCGCATCGCCGTCGCCGGCGGCCCGGCGTTCACCTTCGGCTACGCGGAGAACGCCGAGCTGCTGGCCGCGGCCGGGGCGGAGGTGGTGACGGTCGACCCGCTGCGCGACGAGGCGCTGCCGCCGGGCACCGCCGGGCTCGTGGTCGGCGGCGGCTTCCCCGAGGTGTACGCCGCGGAGCTGTCGGCCAACGCCGCCCTGCGCGCCGACGTCGCCGCGCACGCCGCCCGCGGCCTGCCGGTCGCCGCCGAGTGCGCCGGGCTGCTCTACCTCGCTCGCGAGCTCGACGGGCACCCGATGTGCGGCGTCCTGGACGCCACGGCCGCGATGTCGCCGCGGCTGACGCTGGGCTACCGCGCCGCCGTCGCCCCCACCGACTCGGTGCTGGCGGCCGCCGGCACGCGGGTGCGCGGGCACGAGTTCCACCGGACGACGGCGACCCC
Source organism: Blastococcus sp. CPCC 205250 (assembly GCF_019799925.1). Classification (GTDB taxonomy): domain Bacteria; phylum Actinomycetota; class Actinomycetes; order Mycobacteriales; family Geodermatophilaceae; genus Trujillonella. The sequence continues at coordinate 22,593 of NZ_JABGCG010000005.1, forward strand.
GGGCTCCGGCGCGGCGCCCGCCTGGCAGTGGTCGGGTCCGGCCGGCGCGACCGCCGAGGGCTTCGCCCAGGGGTCGGTGCACGCCTCCTACCTGCACCTGCACTGGGCCGGCAGCCCGCAGCTCGCCGCCCGGTTCGTCTCCTCCTGCGCGGCCGCCCAGATCACCACGGGCACGATCGACCGATCGGAGCAGCATGCACATCGCTGAGGGGTTCCTGCCGCCGCTGCACGCCGTCGGCTGGACCGTCGCCGCCGCGCCGTTCGTCGTCCACGGCGCCCGCGCGGTCGCGAAGGAGGTGCGCGAGCGCCCGGAGAACACGCTGCTGCTCGGGGCGGCGGGCGCGTTCACGTTCGTGCTCAGCGCGATCAAGCTGCCCTCGGTCACCGGCAGCTCGAGCCACCCGACCGGCACCGGCGCCGGTGCGGTGCTGTTCCGGCCGCCGGTGATGGCCCTGCTCGGCACCGTGGTCCTGCTGTTCCAGGCGCTGCTGCTGGCCCACGGCGGGCTCACCACGCTGGGCGCCAACGCCTTCGCGTTCGCCGTCGTCGGGCCGTGGGCCGGGTACGCGGCCTACCGGCTGACCCGCGCCTGCGGCGGCGGGCTGCTGCCCGGGGTGTTCGTCGCGCTGGTCGTCGCCGACCTGGCCACCTACCTGACGACGTCGGTGCAGCTGGCGCTCGCCTTCCCTGACGCCGGCAGCGGCCTGGCCGGCGCCCTGGTCAAGTTCCTCGGCGTCTTCGCCGTCACCCAGATCCCGCTGGCGATCGGCGAGGGCCTGCTCGGGGTGCTGCTGTTCCGGGTGCTCACCGTCAACGCCCGGCCCGAGCTCGAGCGGCTGGGCCTGCTGCGGCCCGTCGCCGAGCCGACGGCACAGGAGGAGGTCCGATGAGCCGCCGCACGCTGGTCACCGTCGTGCTGGTGCTCGGGGTGGTCGCGCTGTTCGCCGTCCCGCTGCTGCTCGACGGCGGCACGTCGGAGTTCGCCGGCGCCGACAGCCAGGCCACCGAGGCGATCGAGGAGACCGGCTACACGCCCTGGTTCGAGTCGCTGTTCTCGCCGTCGTCGTCGGAGGTCGAGTCCGGGCTGTTCGCGCTGCAGGCCGCGCTCGGCGGCGGCGTCCTCGGCTACGTGGTCGGCCGGCTGCGCGGCCGGCGGGCGGCGGCGCGCGCTCCGGAACCCGCCGAGAACCCGTGAGCGGGCTCGCCGTCGACGACGCCGCCTGGGCCAGTGCCTGGCGGCGCCGCTCCCCCGGCGACAAGCTGCTGCTCTGCCTCGGCCTCGTCGTCTGCGCGCTGGTGCTGCCGGCCTGGCCGGGCAGCGTGCTGGTCGCCGCGGTCGCCGTCGGGCTGGCCCTGGGGCCGGCGCGGGTGCCGGCGCGGACCTTCGGCCGCGCCGTGCGCTGGCCGCTGGCGTTCGTCGCCGTGGGCGCCCTGACCGCGGTGGTCTCCGTGGACGGCGGCCTCGGCTGGGCACCCGACGCCGCGGCCCGCGCCGGCTCGCTGGTCGGGCACTCCCTCGGCGGGGGCGCCGCGGTGCTCCTGCTGGCCACCACGACGCCGATGGCCGACCTGCTGCCCGCGCTGCGCCGACTGCGGGTGCCGGCGGCCGTGGTCGAGGTCGCCGGCGTGACCTACCGGCTGCTGTTCGTGCTGCTGGAGAGCCTGTCCACGATCCGCGAGGCGCAGACCGCGCGGATGGGCCACTCCACCTGGCGCCGCTCCTGGCGCTCCTCCGGCCTGCTCGCCGCCGCGGTGCTCACCCGCTCCTGGGACCGCGCCCGCCGGATGCAGGAGGGGCTGGCCGGACGCGGCCTGGAGACCGGCCTGCGGGTGCTGCCGGAGGTGCTGCCGTCGTCCCGGCTGTTCCTGGCGGCGACGGGGGCCGGCCTGGCCGGCATCGTCTCGGCGTCGCTGGTGGTGGCATGAGCCACCGCTCGCTGGCCGCCGACGGCCTGGTCGTCGGCTACGAGCGCGGCCGCCGCGTGCTCGACGGCGCCTCCCTGACCGTGCCCGCCGGGCGCCGGCTGGCCCTGCTGGGCGCCAACGGCTCGGGCAAGACGACGCTGCTGCGCTGCCTGTCCGGCGCGCTGGAGCCGGCCGCCGGCGCCGTCTCCGTCGACGACCAGCTGCTGCGGCACACCCGGCGGGGGCTGCGGGCCCACCGGCAGGAGGTGCAGCTGGTCCTCCAGGACCCCGACGACCAGCTGTTCAGCGCCTCGGTCGCGCAGGACGTCTCGTTCGGCCCGCTCAACCTGGGCCTGCCCGAGGACGCCGTCCGCGAGCGCGTCGCCGAGGCGCTGGCCCTGCTGGCGGTCGACGGCCTGGCCACCCGGCCCACCCACCAGCTCTCCTACGGCGAGCGCAAGCGGGTCGCCATCGCCGGCGCGGTCGCCATGCGCCCGTGCGTGCTGCTGCTCGACGAGCCCACCGCCGGGCTCGACCCCTCCGCGGTGACCGAGGCCCTGGCCGCCCTCGCCCGGCTGCAGGCCGGTGGGACGACGGTCGTGATGAGCACCCACGACGTCGACCTGGCGCTGCGCTGGGCCGACGAGGTCGCCGTCGTCGTCGACCGGCGGGTGGTGCAGGGGTCGCCGGCGCAGGTGCTGGGCGACGACGACCTGCTCGCCCGCGCCCGCCTCGACCGCCCCTGGGCGCTGACGGTGGGCGCGCGGTTGCGCGAGCTCGGGCTGCTGCCCGACGGGGCGCTCCCCCGCGACGCCGCCGAGCTGCTCGCCGCCCTGCCCCACCGCCCCGGGGTGGTCACGTGAGGGTGGGCATCGGCGCCCGGCCCGGGGTGACCGCCGAGGAGGTGCTGGCCGCGGTCGACGCCGTGCTGCCGGCGGGGGCGGCCGACGTCGCGCTGGCCACCCTGGACGTCCGCGCCGCCGAGCCGGGCATCGCCGCCGCGGCCGCCGTCCGGGGCTGGCCGCTGACCGGGCACCCCGCCGCGGAGCTGGCCCGCGTGCCCGTGCCCACCCTCTCCGCGCGGGTCGCCGCGGCGGTCGGGACGCCGTCGGTGGCCGAGGCCGCGGCCCTGGTCGAGGGCGGCACGCTGGTGGTCGGCCGCACGGTGCACGGCCGGGTCACGGTGGCGGTGGCGGTGGCGGTGGCGTCGTGAGCCTGGACTTCCACGGGGACGCCGAGCTGGCCCCCGGGCTGACCGACCTGGCCGTCAACGTCCGCGCCGGCACCCCGCCGGCCTGGCTGCGCGAGGTGCTGCACCGGGCGGTGGACGACGCCGCCGCCTATCCCGACGCCGCGCCCGCCCGCGCCGCGGTCGCCGCCGCGCACGGCCGACCGCCGGAGGAGGTCCTGCTCGCCGCCGGCGCCGCGGAGGTGTTCGTGCTGGTGGCGCGGGCCCTCGCGCCGCGCCGCGCCGTCGTCGTCCACCCCTCCTTCACCGAGCCGGAGGCCGCGCTGCGCGCCGCCGGGCACCCCGTCGAGCGGCTGGTGCTGCACGCGCCGGGCTACCGGCTGGACCCCGCCGCCGTGCCCGCCGACGCCGACCTCGTGGTGCTGGGCAACCCCACCAACCCGACGTCGGTGCTGCACCCCGCCGCGGCCGTCGCCGCGCTGGCCCGCCCCGGCCGGGTGCTCGTGGTGGACGAGGCGTTCGCCGACACGGTGCCGGGCGAGCCGGAGTCGCTGGCCGGCCGGCGCGACCTGCCGGGCCTGCTGGTGGTCCGCAGCCTGACCAAGACCTGGGGCCTGGCCGGCCTGCGGGTGGGCTACGCGCTCGGCCCGGCCGACCTGGTCGCCGCGCTGGGCGCCGCACAGCCGCACTGGCCGGTCTCGACGCCGGCCCTGGCCGCGCTGACCGCCTGCACCGCCCCCGCCGCGCGGGCCGAGGCCGCTGAGGCCGCGGACGAGCTCGCCGCGCACCGGGCGGCGCTGCTCACGGCCCTGCCGGCCGCGGTGTCGGTCGTCGGCTCGCCGCGGTCGTCGTTCGTCCTGCTCCGCGTGCCCGACGGGGAGCGGGTGCGCGAGCAGCTGCGGGCGCGGGGCTGGGCGGTCCGCCGCGGTGAGACCTTCCCCGGCCTGGACGCCGACCACCTGCGGGTCGCCGTCCGCGATCCGGGGACCTCCCGTGCGTTCGCCGCCGACCTCGCTGCGATCCTTGACCGCCCGTCCCCGACGTCGCGGACCGCACCCCCCGTCCCGGAGGAGATCCGCTGAGCACCGACCCGACCCCGTTCGCCGGCACGCTGCTGGGCGAGACGATCGCCGCCATCGCCCCCCGCGACGCCGCGGCCGAGCGGGCCGCCCGCGAGCGGCTGGACCGCATGACCAAGCCGCCGGGCTCCCTCGGCGTCCTCGAGGACGTCGCGGCGCAGCTCGCCGGCATCGCCGGGGTCTGCCCGGCGCCGCTGCCGGAGCCGGCCGCCGTCGCCGTCTTCGCCGCCGACCACGGCGTGCACGCCCAGCACGTCACCCCGTGGCCGCAGGAGGTGACCGCGCAGATGGTCGCCAACTTCCTGGCCGGCGGCGCGGTGGTCAACGCCTTCGCCGCGCAGCTGGGTGCCGACGTCGTCGTGGTGGACGTCGGGGTGGCGACGCCGTACGCCGTCGAGCCCAGCGACCGGCTGCTCCGGCACGCCGTGCGCCCCGGCACCGCCGACCTCGCCGTCGGCCCGGCGATGACCGTCGACGAGGCCCGCCGCGCCGTCGAGGCCGGCATCGAGGTGGCCACGGCGCTGGCCGCCGACCACGCTTGCCTGGTCAGCGGGGACATGGGCATCGCCAACACCACCGCGTCGGCGGCGCTGGTCTGCGCCTTCACGGGTGCGCCCGCGGCCGCGGCGACCGGTCGCGGCACCGGCGTCGACGACCCGACGCTGGCCCGCAAGGTCGCCGTCGTCGAGCGCGCGGTCGGCCGGCTGTCCGGCCGGCCGGGCACGCCGCAGGAGGCCCTCGCCACGCTGGCCGAGGTGGGCGGGCTGGAGCACGCCGCGATCGCCGGCTTCGTGCTCGGCGCCGCCGCCGCGCGGGTGCCCGTGCTGCTCGACGGCGTCATCGCGGGCTCCGCGACACTCGCCGCCGCCGCCCTCTGCCCCACCGCGCTGGAGTACGCGCTCGCCGGGCACAGCTCCGCCGAACCGGGGCACGCCCTGGCGCTGGGGGCCCTCGGCCTGCGGCCGCTGCTGGGGCTGGACCTGCGGCTGGGCGAGGGCACCGGTGCGCTGCTGTCGCTGCCGCTGGTGGCCGCCGCGGCGCGGGCGCTGCGCGACGTCGCGACGTTCGACTCCGCCGGGGTCACGGAGAAGTGAGGCCGACCCCCGTCGACCCCCGGACCGGGGTCGTCTACCCCGTGGGCCTGCGGCTGCTGGGCCGCCGCGTCGTCGTCGTCGGAGGCGGGCAGGTCGCCCACCGCCGGGTGGCCGGGCTGCTCGAGGCGCGGGCGCTGGTGACCGTGGTCAGCCCGGAGATCACCCCCGCGCTGGAGGCGCTCGTCGCGCCCGGCTCGATGAGCTGGGTCCCGCGCCGGTACGAGCCCGGCGACCTCGACGGCGCCTGGTACGCCGTCGCCGCGACCGACGACCCGGCCGTGAACGCGGCGGTGGCGGCGGAGGCCGAGGAGCACCGCGTGTTCTGCGCGCGGGCCGACGACCGGGCGGCGTCCAGCGTGTGGACCCCGGCGGTCGGGCGGCAGGGCGACCTGGTCGTGGGCGTGCACGGCGGAGGTGACCCCCAGCGGGCCGTGGGCGTGCGCGACGCGGTCCTCGCCGGCCTGGCCGACGGCTCGATCGCCGACCGGGCCTCCCGCTCCCCCGAGGGCGGCCGGCCGGGGTCGGTGGTGCTGGTCGGCGGCGGTCCCGGCGACCCCGGGCTGATCACCGTGCGCGGCCGGCAGGCGGTGGCCCAGGCCGACGTCGTGGTGGCCGACCACCTGGCCCCGCAGTCCCTGCTGGCCTCGCTGCCGCCGTCGGTCGAGGTGATCGACGCGTCGAAGCTGCCCCGCGGGCGGTCGATGGCCCAGGAGCAGATCAACGCGCTGCTCGTCGAGCACGCGCTGGCCGGGCGGCGGGTGGCCCGGCTCAAGGGCGGGGACCCGTTCGTCTTCGGCCGGGGCATGGAGGAGGTCGAGGCCTGCGTCGCCGCGGGCGTGCCCGTGGAGGTCGTCCCGGGGGTCACGTCCGCCATCGGGGTCCCCGCCCTCGCGGGCATCCCGGTCACCCACCGCGGGCTGACCCACGAGTTCGTCGTCGTCTCGGGGCACGTGCCGCCGGGGCACCCCGCCTCGCTGGTCGACTGGGCGGCGCTCGGGCGGCTGCGCGGCACGGTCGTCGTCCTCATGGGCGTCGACACCGCGCCGCAGATCGCCGCCGCGCTCGTCGAGCACGGCCGCTCCCCCGACACCCCGGTCGCCGTCGTCGCCGACGGGTCGACCCCCGGGCAGCGGGTCGTGCGGACGACGCTGGCCGGCCTCGGGCAGACCCTCGTCGACGAGGCCGTCCGACCGCCGGCGGTCTGGGTGGTCGGGGAGGTCGTGGCGCTCGGGGCCTGACGCTCACGCGGCGTGACGGCCGGCGCGGGCCCTGACCCGACCTCGTGAGCGTGGTCCCCGGGCGGGGGCTGGGGGCCGCCGGATCGTTGTCCCGCCGGCGGGCAGCGGTGATCCTCGCCGCGTGGCAGACCCCGGGCAGCGGATCGCGCTGCTGGTGGACGCCGAGAACGCCTCGGCCGCGGCGATCGACCGGATCGTCGCCGAGGCGGCCCGGCACGGCGCGGTCACCGTCCGCCGGGCCTACGGGGACTGGACGACGCCGCAGCTGGGTCCGTGGCGGGCGGCGCTGCACCGCCACGCCCTCCGCCCGGTCCAGCAGTTCCCCTACAGCGCGGGCAAGAACGCCGTCGACATGGCCGTCGTCATCGACGCGATGGACCTGCTCCACGCCCGCTCGGTCGACGCCTTCGCACTCGTCTCCAGCGACGCGGACTTCACCCCGCTCGTGCAGCGTCTCGTCGGCGGCGGCGCGCCGGTGCACGGGTTCGGCGAGGCCAAGACGCCCGAGCCCTTCGTGCGCGCCTGCACGCGGTTCACCGTGGTCCAGGGCACCCGTGGCGGAGCGCGGCTCGCCGGGCAGGTGCGCGCAGCGGTCGAAGCGGCGCGCGGGGACGACGGCTGGGCGCCGCTGAGCGTCGTCGGCCACCGCCTGCGCGATGGGTGCGGCGTCGACCCGCGGGCCCACGGCCACCGCAGGATGGTCGACCTGGTCGAGGCGACGGGGCTGTTCGAGCTGCGCCGGGAGGACGTCCGCGTCCTGGTGCGCGACCGCGGGCGCACCTGACCCGGCGCGTTCGCACATGAGCACTGGTGCTCTGGATGTAGCACTCCTACTATCTGCCTACCCCACTCGTGCAGAGCTGCCCGCGGAGGTCCGTCGATGGCCGTGCCCGCCCGATCCGTGTCCGATCCCGTCGTCGAGGTGCGCGGTCTGCGCATGACCTACGGCACCCACGAGGTGCTGACCGGGGTCGACCTCACCGTCGGCGCCGGCGAGGTCGTCTGCCTGCTCGGCCCGAACGGCGCCGGGAAGACGACCACCATCGAGATCCTCGAGGGCTTCCGGCTGCGCTCGGGCGGTGACGTGCGCGTGCTCGGGTCCGACCCCGCCACGGCCGACGACGCCTGGCGGGCCCGCGTGGGCGTCGTCCTCCAGTCGTGGCGGGACCACGCCCGGTGGACGCCGCGGCGGCTGCTCACCCAGCTCGGCGGCTACTACGCGCCGTACGCCACCCCGGAGCGGCCGCGCCCGGTCCCGGTCGACGAGCTGCTGGCCACCGTCGGACTCGCCGCGGACGCCGACCGGAAGATCGTCACGCTCTCCGGCGGCCTGCGCCGCCGCCTCGACGTCGCCGTCGGCATCATCGGCCGTCCGGACCTGCTGTTCCTCGACGAGCCGACGGCCGGGTTCGACCCGCAGGCCCGGCGCGACTTCCACGACCTGGTGCACCGGCTGGCGGACCTGGAGGGCACGAGCATCCTGCTCACCACGCACGACCTCGCCGAGGCGGAGCGGCTGGCCGACCGGATCCTCATCCTGGCCGGGGGCGAGATCGTCGCCGACGGCAGCGCCGAGGAGCTCACCCGCCAGGTCGCCGGCTCCAGCGAGGTGCGCTGGACGCTGCACGGGGAGCGCTTCGTGCACGCGACCCCGGACCCGACGCCGTTCGTCCGCCGGTTGTTCGAGCAGCACGGCGAGGCGGTCGCCGAGCTCGAGGTGCACCGGGCCAGCCTGGAGGACACCTACATCGCCATGGTCGCGCGGCACGAAGGCCCCGACGCCCCCGCCGCGCGCCCGCTGGCCGGAGCGGCCCGATGAGCGCCGCGACGACCGCCCGGCCACCGGCGGGACGCGCCGCCGTCCGCCTGGGCCTGCAGCGCGGCTGGACGGAGTTCGTGCTGAGCCTGCGCAGCCCGCAGGACCAGGCGTTCTACCTGATCAGCGCCCTCGGGACGCTGGTGTACCTGTGGATCAACCGGGACGACGCCGTCGAGGGCACCGACCTGACGTACCCCACCGTCGCGCTGCCCAGCATCCTCGGGGCACTGTTGGCCTTCGGCGTCGTGATCGGGCCCGCCTACGCGCTGGCGATGGAGCGCGAGGACGGCACGCTCCTGCGGCACAAGGCCCTGCCGCACGGCATGCAGGGCTACGTGACCGGGCAGCTGGTCTACCACTCGCTGGGGCTGGTCCCCTCCCTGCTGACGATCCTCGTCCCCGGCTTCCTGCTCTTCGACGGGCTGATGTCCGGGGGCGCCGGCGGCTGGCTCACGCTGGCCTGGGTCGTCGTCCTCGGCCTGCTGGCCACCCTGCCGTGGGGCATGGTGCTGGGCGCGGTGGTGCCGAGCACGCAGAAGGTCGGCACGTGGGGGATGCTGCCGGTCCTGGTGATCACGGGGATCTCCGGGATCTTCGCGCCGATGCAGGCGCTGTGGGGCTGGCTCCAGGTGGTGGCGCAGGTGTTCCCGACGTACTGGATCGGCCTGGGCATGCGCTCGGCGTTCCTGCCCGACGCCGCCGCGGCGGCCGAGCTCGGCGGCTCCTGGCGCACCGGCGCGACGGTGGCCGTGCTCGCGGCGTGGGCCGTGCTCGGACTGCTGGTGGCGCCGCGGGTGCTGCGCCGGATGGCCCGGCGGCAGTCGGGCTCGCAGGTCCAGGCGGCCCGGGAGGCGGCGCTGCAGTGGGTCCGGTGAGCACCGACCGCGGCGGTGACGCGGTCTACAACCGGATCGCCCTGCTCCGCGCGGAGCAGGGCGTCACGCGCCGGGAGCTGGCCGACGCCCTCGGCGTCCACTACCAGACCGTCGGCTACCTCGAGCGCGGCGAGTACAACCCCAGCCTCCACCTGGCGCTGCGCATCGCGGAGTTCTTCGGGCTGCCGGTGGAGGTCGTGTTCTCCACCCGTCCCTTCCCGCGGATCAGCGACGCGGCCCGCCCCGTCGAGTCCGACCCCCCGGCCGCGGCCGGCTAGATGTTCGCGCCGTCGGCGGGCGGGTCCTCCGGGAGGGGCGCGGCGAAGCCGCTGCCGCCGGCCGCGGGCACGTCCACCCCGACGGTGTACGACGTCATCGACAGCGAGCCGTGGGCGTAGCCGTCGACCAGCACCTCGGCCGTCGTGCCCGTCGCGCCGGCCAGACCGGCGACATAGAGCAGCGGCAGGTAGTGGTCCGGGGTCGGCACCGCGAGGTCGAAGTCGCGGTGCCCGTCCATCCGGCCGAGGCCGGCCGGGTCGGTGAGCATCTGCTCGCGGACCGCCTCGTCGAACCGCCGGGCCCAGTCGAACCCCGCGTCGGGCAGCGCCCGGCTGACGCTGCCGAGGTTGTGCACCACGTTCCCGCTGCCGACCACCAGCACGCCGTCCGCACGCAGCGGCGCCAGCGCGGCCCCCAGCTGCAGGTGGTACTCCGCGGGCTTGAGCGCGTTGATCGACAGCTGGACGACGGGGACGTCGGCCTCGGGGAAGGCGTGGCGCAGCACCGACCAGGCGCCGTGGTCGATGCCCCAGCTGTCCAGGTCGGAGCCCACCCAGGTCGGCGCGACGAGGTCGGCGACCTGCTCGACCAGCTCCGGCAGGCCGGGGGCGGGGTACTCGACCTCGAAGAGCTCGGGCGGGAAGCCGAAGAAGTCGTGGACCGTGCGCGGCCGCGCCATGGCGGTGAGCGCGGTCGCGTGCACGTACCAGTGCGCGGACACCACGAGCACCGCCCGTGGCCGCGGGACCGAGCGGCCGAAAGCCCGCCAGGCCTCGGTGTACCGGTTGCTCTCCAGGGCGTTCATCGGGTTGCCGTGCCCGAGGAACGCGGCGGGCATCAGCGTCATGACACTCCCCCTCCGTGGTCGCCCCGGCCACCTACCCCGGCCACCGGGTCCGACTCACGCGCGCGCCCGGCCGGAGTTGCTGGTGGGTGGCACGCGCCGCAGGGCCGGCGAGAGCCATCGCGCACCGGGCCCGTACGCCGCGGCGGCGTCGCCGGCGTTGGACAGCCGGCACCTCGACAGCGACAGGCACCCGCAGCCGATGCAGGCCGTCAGCCCGTCGCGCAGCTGCACGAGTGCGGCGATCTGCTCGTCGAGGCGGGCACGCCAGCCCTCCGAGAGGCGCGCCCAGTCCCGGGCGGTCGGCGTCCGCCCCTCGGGCAGGGTGGCCAGTGCCTCGCGGATCTCCGGCAGCGACAACCCGACGTTCTGCGCGGCCCGGATGAACGACAGCCGGCGCAGCACCGACCGCGGGAAGCGCCGCGCGCCGCCCGGGGTGCGCTCGCAGTCGACCAGCCCCTCGGCCTCGTAGAACCGCAGCGCCGAGACCGCGACCCCCGACCGTGACGCGACCTCGCCGATCGTCATGAGCTCCACGGCGCCATCCTCTTGACCTGAAGTGGACTTGAGGCAAGACGGTACGCGGCATGGAGATCCGCACCGCCCTCGTCACCGGCGCCTCGCGCGGCCTCGGCCACGCCCTGACCGCCGCCCTCAACGACCGCGGCTGGCACCTCGTGGTCGACGGCCGGGACCCCGCCCGCCTCGCCGCCGCGGTCGCCGCCCTGCCGCGCCCCGACCTCGTCACCGCCCTCGCCGGCGACGTCGCCGACCCGGGGCACCGGGCGGCGCTCGCCGCCGCCGTGCCCGGCCGGCTCGACGCGCTGGTCAACAACGCCAGCGACCTCGGCCCGAGCCCGCTCCCCCGCCTCGCCGACCTCGCGCCGGCCGCGCTGGCGCGGGTCCTGGCCGTCAACACCGTCGCCCCGCTCGCCCTGGTCCAGGCGGTGCTGCCCGCGCTGCGCGCCGCCGGTGGCAGGGTGCTCGACGTCAGCAGCGACGCCGCCGTCGAGGCCTACCCCGGCTGGGGCGGCTACGGCGCGAGCAAGGCGGCGCTGGACCACCTCTCCGCCGTCCTCGCCGTCGAGGAGCCGGCGCTGCGCGTGTACGCCGTCGACCCGGGCGACATGCGCACGGACATGCACCAGGCCGCCTTCCCCGGCGAGGACATCGGGGACCGGCCGGAGCCGGAGTCCGTCGTCCCGGCCCTGCTCCGCCTGCTGGAGGACGACCTGCCCTCGGGCCGGTACCGGGCCGCGGACCTCCCCGCCGCGGCGATGGCCCGGTGACCGCGACCTCCACCCTGCCGCCGGGCAGCGAGGCGACCGCACCCCCGGAGCGCCGCGGCCTCGCCCGCGACGGCGTGCGGCTGATGGCCGTGCGACCCGACGGCGTCGTGCACGCCGTGTTCCGCGACCTGCCCGACCTGCTCGCGCCGGGCGACCTGCTGGTGGTGAACACCTCGGCGACGCTGCCCGCGCGGCTGGACGTCCGGCGCCGCGACGGCGTCACCGTGCCCCTGCACGTCTCCACCACGCTCGACGACGGCGACTGGGTGGTGGAGGTGCGCCGCCCGGACAACGACGGCCCCGATCTCGGCGTCGAGCCCGGCAGCACCGTGGACCTGCCCGGCGGCGGCGCCCTGCGGCTGCTGACCGGCCACCCGCACCCCGGGCGCGGCTCGCGGCTGTGGCGGGCCCGGCCCGAGCCGCCGGCCACCGCCCGCGCCGTGCTGGGCGCGCACGGCCGGCCGATCACCTACGGCTACCTGCGCGCCCGGGTGACCCTCGGCGACGCGCAGAACGTCTACGCCACCGTGCCCGGCAGCGCCGAGAACGCCAGCGCCGGCCGGCCGTTCACCGACCGGCTGCTCGTGCGCCTGATGGCCCGGGGCGTGCCGGTCGTCCCCGTCGTCCTGCACGCCGGGGTGTCCAGCCCCGAGCTGCACGAGCCGCCCGCGCCCGAGCGCTTCGCCGTCCCGGAGGTCACCGCGCGGCTGGTCGAGGCCACCCGGCGGGCCGGCGGGCGGGTGGTCGCCGTGGGGACGACGGTCACCCGGGCGCTGGAGTCCGCGACCGGGGACGACGGCGTCACCCGGCCGGCCGCCGGCTGGACCGACCTGGTCCTCGGCCCCGGGCGACCGGTCCGCACCGTGACCGGCCTGCTCACCGGGCTGCACGCCCCGGAGGCCTCCCACCAGCTGCTCCTCGAGGCGGTCGCCGGGCCGGACCTGGTCGCGCGGGCCTACGCCGCAGCGGTGGCCGAGCGGTACCTGTGGCACGAGTACGGCGACTCGATGCTCTTCCTGCCCTAGCGGATGCGCTCGGCGGCGTCCTCGAGCAGGACCTCGCGCTCGAACGGGGTCCGGCGGGGGCACGAGGTGCACGTGGCCTCGCCGGGCAGCCGGTACAGCAGGCAGCACGACGCCCGGCGCGTGAAGCGCACCGCCCGCGGGCCGACGTCGACGTAGCGCGGCGCGGGCAGCGGCCCCCCGACCGCCGCCGCGACCGGCCCGGCCAGCGCGGTGACCGCGCCGACGTCGCCGAGCGCCCGCCCCAGCGCCAGCAGCCGGTTCGCGAGCGAGTCGGTGGCGATGGCCCACAGCGGCGCCGCGCGCATCTCCCCGGCGGCGGCGACGGCAGCGACGACGGCGGTGAGCGTCTCCCGCAGCTCGGCCGCGACGTCGCCCCAGGGTGCGGCCGACACCGCGGCCACCGGGGTCCCGCCGGCCAGCATCGTGACCGAGAGGTCGGGCAGCCGCGCCGACAGCGGCACGCCGGTCGCCAGCCCGGCCAGCGGCGGCGTCACGAGCACGGCCGACAGCGAGTACCACCACACGGTCGCGAGCACCCGCCGGTCGGTGCTGCGGTACCGGACGCCGAGCTCGGCGACCCGCTCCGCCGTCCACCCCGGATCGGCCAGGACCGGTCCCGGGACGACGGTGCCGACCGGCGGCGCGACCAGACCGAGGGCCCCGGCACCGGGCACCCGCGCGGCCACCACCGCCTGCCCGCCGCCCGTCACCGGCCCAGTCTGACCGGGGGTGCCGGAGCACCGTCGCAGCGGGCGGCCCCGGGCCATACGGTGTGCCTCAGAGCACGTGCGCCGTCCGGACAGGGAGGGATCGATGACCGAGTCGACCGAGGTGGAGGGCCGCCGCTTCCCGGTGCCCGAGCAGCTGGCCGCGCAGGCCAACGTGGGGCCGGACACCTACGCCGAGGCCGAGCGGGACCGGCTGGCGTTCTGGGCCACCCAGGCCGGCCGGCTGAGCTGGGCGCAGGAGTGGGACGAGGTGCTCGACTGGAGCAACCCGCCCTTCGCGAAGTGGTTCGTCGGCGGGAAGCTCAACGTCGCCTACAACTGCCTGGACCGCCACGTCGAGGCCGGCCACGGCGACCAGGTGGCCTACCACTGGGAGGGCGAGCCGGGCGACACCCGCACGATCACCTACGCCGAGCTCACCCGCGAGGTGTGCAAGGCCGCGAACGCGCTGACCGAGCTCGGCGTGAGCGCGGGCGACCGGGTCGCCATCTACATGCCGATGATCCCCGAGACGATCGTCGCGATGCTCGCCTGCGCCCGCATCGGCGCCGTCCACATGGTCGTGTTCGGCGGGTTCTCCGCCGACGCCCTGGCCAGCCGGCTGGACGACGCCGGCGCCGTCCTCGTCATCACCGCCGACGGCGGCTACCGCCGCGGGGCGCCGAGCGCGCTCAAGCCCGCCGTCGACGACGCCGTCGGCCGCAGCCCCGGCGTGCGCAACGTGCTCGTCGTCCGGCGCACCGAGCAGGACGTGGAGTGGACCGAGGGCCGCGACCTGTGGTGGCACGACGTGGTCGACCGGCAGTCCGACCAGCACACGGCCGAGGCGTTCGACGCCGAGCACCCGCTCTACATCATGTACACGTCCGGGACGACGGCGAAGCCCAAGGGGATCCTGCACACCTCCGGCGGCTACCTCACCCAGGTCGCCTACACGCACTGGGCGACGTTCGACCTCAAGCCCGACAGCGACGTCTACTGGACGGCGGCCGACGTCGGCTGGGTGACCGGCCACAGCTACATCGTCTACGGGCCGCTGGCCAACCGGGCCACGTCCGTCATGTACGAGGGGACGCCCGAGACCCCGCACCGCGGCCGCTGGTTCGAGATCATCGCCAAGTACGGCGTGACCATCCTGTACACCGCTCCGACGGTGATCCGGACGTTCATGAAGTGGGGCGAGGACATCCCCGCCGGCTTCGACCTGTCCACGCTGCGGGTGCTCGGCTCGGTCGGCGAGCCGATCAACCCCGAGGCCTGGCTCTGGTACCACGAGCACATCGGCGGCGGCCGCTGCCCGATCGTGGACACCTGGTGGCAGACCGAGACCGGCGCGCACATGATCACGCCGCTGCCCGGGGTGACCGACCTCAAGCCCGGCTCGGCGCAGATGCCCTTCCCCGGGATCAGCGCGAAGGTGGTCGACGACGAGGGCAACGAGCTCGGCGACGACTCCACCGGCCTGCTCGTGCTCACCGCGCCCTGGCCGTCGATGCTGCGCACGATCTGGGGCGACGACGACCGCTACGTCGACACGTACTGGTCGCGCTTCGGCAAGGAGGTCTACTTCGCCGGGGACGGCGCCAAGAAGGACGCCGACGGCGACATCTGGCTGCTCGGCCGGGTCGACGACGTCATGAACGTGTCGGGGCACCGCATCTCCACCACGGAGGTCGAGTCCTCGCTGGTCGGCCACCCCGCGGTGGCCGAGGCGGCCGTCGTCGGGGCCAGTGACCCCACCACGGGCCAGGGCATCGTGGCCTTCGTGATCCTCCGCGAGAGCGGCACGGACTCCGGGGACGAGCTCGTGCAGACCCTGCGCAACCACGTCGGCCGCGACATCGGCCCGATCGCCAAGCCGCGGCAGATCATGGTCGTGCAGGAGCTGCCGAAGACCCGCTCGGGCAAGATCATGCGCCGCCTGCTGCGGGACGTGGCCGAGAACCGTGAGCTCGGGGACGTCACCACGCTCACCGACTCCTCGGTCATGAACCTCATCAAGGAGAACCTGCCGGCCGCCTCCGCCGAGGACTGAGGGAGGCCCCGGCGCCGCCCGCCCCGGTGTCCCCTCGCCCCGGTCGGGGGACACCGGGACGCGGGCACGGCGCCCATCCGGCACGATCATGGGAGAGCACGTGGTGGCCGGTGGCCACCGCCCGACCGAGGAGGAGCCACTCGTGGCCCACAGCGCATCCACGACCCCGCCTGCGGGACGGCCCGCCGGCACCGAGGAGCCCTCGATCGGGACGCTCGTGCAGAGCGCCATGGCCGACGTCTCCACGCTGGTCCGCAGCGAGATCGAGCTGGCCAAGGCCGAGATCGGGAAGTCGGCGAAGAAGGCCGGCGTCAGCGTGGCGCTGTTCGCGGCCGCGGGCGTGCTGCTGGCCTTCGCCGGCATCTACCTCTTCGTCGCGATCGCCGAGGCCATCGCCGAGGGGCTGCCGCGCTGGCTGTCCTACCTGATCGTGACGGTCTTCCTCGCGCTGCTCGCCGGCCTCGCCGCGCTGGTGGGCCTGAAGATGCTCAAGAAGATCGACAAGCCCGAGCGCACCATGGAGTCGCTGCGCGAGCTGCCCGAGGTCATGCACCGCGAGGCCCCCGGCCAGCGCCGCCGCGACCTGCCGACGATCGCCCCCGGCGGGCAGGTCACGCGCCGCGACCCCGACACCTACCTGGTCTGACGCCCCCTGGTGACGTCTCCCGCCGGGCAGCAGCCCGACGCCACCAGCGTCCTGCTGCCGGGCCCGTGGACGCACCGGTCCCTGTCGGCCCACGGCGTGCAGCTGCACGTCGCCGAGGCGGGCGAGGGTCCGCTGGTGGTGCTGCTGCACGGGTTCCCGCAGTTCTGGTGGACCTGGCGGGCGCAGCTGCCCGAGCTCGCGGCGGCGGGCTTCCACGCCGTCGCCCCGGACCTGCGCGGCTACGGCGCCAGCGACAAGCCGCCGCGTGGCTACGACCTGCCCACCGCGGCAGCCGACG
The DNA here is from genome assembly GCF_019799925.1 of Blastococcus sp. CPCC 205250. GTDB lineage: Bacteria > Actinomycetota > Actinomycetes > Mycobacteriales > Geodermatophilaceae > Trujillonella. Next base: position 38,936 of record NZ_JABGCG010000005.1, read on the forward strand.
TGGCGGCGCTGATCCGCGCCCTCGGCGAGCGCGACGCGGTGCTGGTGGGCCACGACTGGGGCGCACTCGTGGCCTGGACGATGGCCGCGCTGCACCCGCGCAGCGTCCGCCGGCTCGTCGTCCTGTCGATGGCCCACCCGCGGCGGCTGCGCGCCGGGATGGCCGACCCGGCGCAGCGCCGGGCGTTCCGCTACTTCCTGGGCGCCCAGCTGCCCCGGCTGCCGGAGCGCCGGCTCACCCGGGCCGACGACGACCCGGTCGCGGACCTGCTGCGCCGGTGGTCGGGGCCGGCGTGGACGCACACCGCCGACTTCGCCGAGGCCGTCGACCGGTACCGCTCCGCAGCGCGCATCCCGCAGGCCGCCTACGGCTCGATGGAGTACTTCCGCTGGGCCGGCCGGTCACAGCTTCGGCCCGACGGCCTGCGCTACGCCCGGCGGATGTCCGCCCCGGTCACCGCACCCACGCTGCAGCTGCACGGCGAGGCCGACACCTGCGTGCTGCCCGCCACGGCCGCCGGCTCGGGCCGCTACGTCGCGGGGGCCCACGAGTTCCGCGTGCTCCCGGGGATCGGGCACTTCCCCCAGGAGGAGGCCCCCGCCACCGTCACCGAGGCCATCACCGGGTGGGCGAAGGCCTGAACCGGCGCCTGGAACGGCCGCCCTTCAGGGGCCCGCGCCGAGCTTGCGAGGCGTGGGGGGAAGGGCGGTCCTTCGAGGGGTCCTTCTACTCGCAGGGGCCGGTGTCGACCGCCGCGGCCGCGGTCCGGCCGGTGTCGGCCGCCTGCGACACCTGCTGGGCGGTCAGCGCGTAGCCGGTGGTCGGGTCGGTGATGGCCGAGGCGAACACCACGCCGAGCACCTGGCCGTTGCTGTCGAACAGCGGCCCGCCGGAGTTGCCCGCCCGCACCTCGCCGTACAGCGCGTAGACGTCGCGCCGGACGGTCTGCTGGTCGCGGAAGTCCGGGCCGCTGATGTCGCCGCGGTCGCGGACGCGGGCCGGCCCGACGAACAGCCCGCCCCCGCCCGGGTAACCCATGATGATCGCGTCGGCGCCGTAGTCGACCGGGTCCGTGGCGAAGGTGAGCGGCACCGTGGGCAGCCCCGGCACCGCGAGGACGGCGACGTCGACCTCCGCGTCGACGAACACCGGCGTCGCCTCGTACTCCTCGCCCTCCGCGGTGACCACGGGCTCGCTCACGCCGGCCAGGACGTGCGCGTTGGTCATCACCCGCTGCGGCGCGTAGACGAAGCCGGACCCGTCGATCTGGCGGGAGCACGAGGACGCCACCCCGCGGATCTGCACCACCGAGCCGGCCACGCTGGCGACGACGGGGCTGTCCCGCAGCGCCTGGTCCGGCGCCGGGACGTCGCGCACCTCGGTCGGCGTCAGCGGGTCGAGGACGTCGGGCAGGCCGCGCCGCTCGATCGCGTCCCGGAGCTGGTCGTACACCGCGCGCACGCTCTCCGGGACGCTCGCGTCGACCGCGCGCACGAGCGCCGACTGGCGCACCTGGCTGGCCACCTCGGGGAACGGCGCGGTGGCCAGCGGCGTGGCCACCATCCAGGCGACCAGCAGCACGGCGACCGCCGAGAGCGCCGCCCCGGCGACCGAGTCGACGACCTTGGCCGGTTCCCAGGTGACCCGGCTGCGCACGGCCCGGCCGATGGCGCCGGCGAGCAGCTGCCCGAGCAGCGCCCCGGCCAGGACGACGACCAGCGCGGCGAACACGCGGGTCACGGGTGAGGCGTCGACGCTGTCGGCCACCGCCCCGGACAGCTGCGCGCCGACGACGGCGCCGCCGAAGAACCCGAGGAACGAGGCCGCGGAGACCAGCAGCCCCTGCCGGAACCCGGAGAGCGCGAAGGCCAGCGCCAGGACGATGACGACGACGTCGACGACGGACACGGCGTCAGGTCACCCCGCGACCGTCATGGTGCCGACCTGCCCCAGCTGCAGGTGGAAGCTGCAGTCGAAGGGGTAGTCGCCCACCGGGCCGACCTCGAACTCGATGGTGTCGCTCTCCCCCGGCTGCAGCACGGGGATCTCCTCCTCGATCTGCGCGGGCCCCTGGCCCGGCGTGAACCGGAAGTTGTGCACCATCTGCTCGGCGGTGTTGCGCACCGTCAGCCGCACCCGGCCGGGGGCCACGGTGAAGGTCTCGGGCAGGAAGACGTAGTCGTCGGGGGTCTCGATGGTGACCTCCTGGACGCCGTCGGGCGCCGTGGTCACCGTGCCGACGGCCGGGTCGCTCGCCGAGGAGGACGACGAGCCGCTCCCGCCGCCGTCCCCGGCCCCGCCGCAGCCGGCCAGGAGGACCGCGGCGACGACGGCCGCGGCGGCCCTCGTGCCGGGCCCCGCCGCGAGCCTGCGCGTGGTGCGGGGCACGGAGGTCCTCCTACGGTTCATCGCCCGGGAACCGTACGCGCCGCGGCCCCCGCCTGCCCGGGATCGGCGACCGTCGGCGCGGCGGCGTCCTCGCTGCCGCCGGCGTCCACCGAGCCCGGCACCCGGCCGGGCCGGATCTTCTCCGGGTCGATCGGCCGGACGTCGGCGGTGTCCCACGGCCGCGCCAGCCCGGCGGCCTCGAGGACGGCCTCGAGCACTCCGGCGGTGAAGCCCCAGACCTCCATGTCCGCGACGTCGAACGCCGGGCCGAGGAACCCGGCCGGGTGCTTGAGCCGGTACCGGTTCGCCGGGTCGGCGAGGTCGGCCAGCGGGACCCGGGCCACCCGCGCGACCTCCTGCGGGTCGCCGACGAGGACCTCCGACGGCTCCTCCCACCACCCCACGACCGGCACCACCAGGTTGTCCGAGGGCCCGAGGAACAGCTCGGGGAGCGTGCCGAGCACCCGCACGCCGGCCGGGTCGACCCCCGCCTCCTCCTGCGCCTCCCGCAGCGCCGTGCCCACCGGGTAGTCGTCGCCGGGGTCGGCGCCACCGCCGGGGAACGCCGGCTGCCCGGCGTGGGTGCGCAGGTGCGCGGACTTCTCGATGAGCAGCACGTCGGGCCCGTGCGGACCCTCGCCGAACAGGATGAGGACGGCGGAGCGGCGGGCGGTGTCGGTCCGCTCCTGCATGCGGTGGCGCAGCGGCAGGTCCGCCGCCGACGCCATGAGCCGCCGCACGAACTCCGGCAGGTCGCCGTCGTCCCGGACGCCGTCGGGCACGGTCACAGCTGCACCCCGAGGTGCTCGGACACCAGCGCCGTCAGCTCCTCGACCGAGTCGATCTCCCCGACCTCCACGTGGACGACCGCGCCGCCGGCGTCGAGGAAGTAGGTGTAGGGCAGGGCGACCAGCCCGAGCTCGGCCATCAGGTCGCCGTCGCCGTCGAAGGCCGCCGGGAACGTCGCGCCGGCGGCCTCGGCGAACGACTCGGCCTGGGGCGCGCCGTCCTTGCTGATGACGCCGACGACCTGTAGCCGGTCGCCGGCCCGCTCGGAGACCTCCTGCATGAGCGGCAGCTCCGCGCGGCACGGCGTGCACCAGCTCGCCCAGAGGTTCACCACCGTGGGGACACCCGGCGCGCGGCCCAGGTCGAGGGTGCCGCCGCCGGGGCAGTCGAACGCGAGGTCCGGCAGCGTCTGCGCCCCCTCGGCCGGCCGGTCGGGCCGGTCGGCGCAGGCGCCGAGGACGGAGTCGGCACCCGGCCCGGGCGCCGGCTCGTCGGTGCCGCCGTCGTCGGTGCACCCGGCCAGGACGGCGGTCAGTGCCAGCGCACCCGCGGCGAGCCGGGCCCGCCCCCGGGCCCTCACTCGGTGTCCGAGGCGGCCGGGGTCTTGACCAGCGCGGTGGCGACCTCGGGGTCGGTGGGGCCGATGCCGAAGGAGGGGCACCAGCGCGCCAGCCCGCACGCGCCGCACGCCGCCTTCTTCGCGTGGCAGACGCGCCGCCCGTGGAAGATCACGCGGTGGCTGAACATCGTCCACTCCCGCTTCTCGATCAGCTCGGCGATCTCGGCCTCGACCTTCACCGGGTCCTCCTCCGCCGTCCACCCGAAGCGGCGCACCAGCCGGCCGAAGTGGGTGTCGACGCTCAGCCCCGGCACGTCGAACGCGTTGCCCAGGACGACGTTGGCGGTCTTGCGCCCCACCCCGGGGAGGGTGACCAGGTCGGCCATCCGGCCGGGCACCTGGCCGTCGAACCGCTCGACCAGCGCCTGGGCGAGCCCGAGCGCGGAGTTGGCCTTGGCGCGGAAGAAGCCGGTCGGCTTGAGGATCTCCTCCAGCTCCGCGCGGTCGGCGCCGGCGAGGGCCACCGCGTCGGGGAACCGGGCGAACAGCCGAGGCGTCACCTTGTTCACCGTCTTGTCCGTGGTCTGCGCCGACAGGACGGTGGCGACCAGCAGCTCGAAGGCGTCGGTGAAGTCGAGCTCGCAGTGGGCGTCGGGGTGGATGACGGCGAGCTCCCGCGCCATCCGCCGGGCGCGCCGGGTGCGGGCCAGCTGCGACTCGTCGGGGTCGAACGGCACGCCGCCGCGGGCGGCTGCGCGGCGGGCCGGCGCTGATCGGGGCGGGACGGGACGCGCGTAGGCCGGCGAGGACACGCGATCGAGGGTAGGCGGCGGTACCGACGGCGCCGACGTGAGATCATCGCCGGGACACCGCCCCGGGCACGGACGCCCGACACAGGGGGAGACCGGGAGCCCCCGGCGCGCACGCGCCGCCGCTCCCGCGGACCGGAGGAGGAGGAACCGGTGGTCGCACTGGTCGTCATCCTGTTCCCGCCGCTGCTGATCGCCTTCCTGCTGATCATGGAGCGCGTCGAGGAGCCGCTGCGCCGGCCCACCAGCCGCCGGGAGGTCGCCGAGTTCGTCGGCACGGCGACGGTCGACGAGGTCGACACGCTCACCAACTCCGGCGCCCGCCGGGCGATGCGCCGCTGGCGCCAGCGCCGGCGGGTCAAGCGTTCCGCTCCCCCGCTGGTCTGAACCGGCCCCGTCCACCTCACCGACCGGTGGCTCCGGCGGGCCCCGCTCACCCTTCCGGGGTGGCCACACCAGCACCGATCGGGTGACCACGGGCACAGCTCCCCTAGACTCGACCCGAGATCGGCGACCGCTGGCCCACCGGCCCGTCGTCGATGCGGAACGCCGTGGTGCCGAGAGATCGGTCGAGAGGACGCGTAGTGGACGAGGTGCTGGCCCAGTCGGGGCTCTTCCAGGGACTGTCGGAGGAAGCCGTGGCCCCGGTCGCCAGCCGGCTGGAGACGATCACCCTGCCGCGCGGCCGGGTCGTCTTCAACGAGGGCGAGCCCGGTGACAGCCTGTACATCGTCATGACGGGCAAGATCAAGCTGTCCCGCCGGTCGCCCGACGGGCGGGAGAACGTGCTCGCCGTCATGGGGCCGTCGGACCAGTTCGGCGAGCTGTCGGTCTTCGACCCCGGTCCGCGCACGGCGACGGCCACCGCGGTCACGGACGTCAAGCTGGCCCGCATGCCGCAGGCCGTGCTCCGGCCGTGGATCGAGAGCCACCCGGAGATCGGCGAGAAGCTGCTGCAGGTCCTGGCCCGCCGCCTGCGCCGCACCAACGACTCCGTCGCCGACCTGATCTTCACCGACGTCCCCGGCCGCGTGGCCAAGGCGCTGCTGCAGATGGCCGACCGCTTCGGCAGCCGGGAGAGCGACGGCCTGCGCGTCAAGCACGACCTCACCCAGGAGGAGCTCGCCCAGCTGGTCGGCGCCTCCCGCGAGACGGTCAACAAGGCGCTGGCCGACTTCGTGCACCGCGGCTGGATCCAGCTGCAGGGCAAGTCCGTCGTCGTCCTCGACGAGGAGCGGCTGCGCCGCCGCGCACGCTGACCACCCGGACGCCGGTGGCCCAGGACCCGTCGGGTCCTGGGCCACCGGCGTTCGACGGCTCCGGGTGTGGTGGACCGCCCGCGGGGCCCGGAGGGCTCCCGGCCGGGACACTCGCCCGCCGGGGCTCAGCTCCCGCCGGGCACGGCACCTGATGGCGGTGTGATCCGGAGGATCACGAAGGCAGGGGCACCACCAGGCGGATCCGGGTGCCGTCGGGCAGGATCGCCCACCGCGCCTCGGGGGTGTCCTCGAAGCGCGGGCTGATCGGGTGCAGCGGCTGCGGCGGGGCGCCGGCCAGCACGGCGGCGACGTCGGGGAAGGGCTCCAGCTGCCCCAACGTGTGGATCGTGGGCGGCAGCATCGGCCGCAGCCCGCCCGACATCTCGTGCAGCGCCGCCGCCGGTGTCATCCAGACGGCCTCGTCGGCCTCGCCGGAGACGTTGCGCGCCTCCTGGCCGACGGGCAGGGCTGCGGCGAAGAACTTGGTGTCGTAGCGCCTGGGCTCCACCGGCGGCGTCACCCAGTGCGCGAAGGGCCGCAGCAGGTCCGAGCGCAGCGCGAGGCCGCGGCCGGCCAGCAGCTCGGCGAGGGAGAGCTCGCGGCGCAGCAGCGCCTGGCGCTGCTCCTCCCAGTCGTCGCCGGTCACGTCCGGGACGACGCCGTCGCCGCCCACCGGCCCGGCCAGCAGGACGCCGGACTCCTCGAACGTCTCCCGGACCGCGGCACAGACCAGCTCGCGTGCGGTCCGCTCGTCGCAGCCGAAGGCCGTGGCCCAGTCGGTCGGTGACGGACCCACCCAGGCCACGTCGGTGTCGCCGTCGCGCGGGTCCACCCCGCCCCCGGGGTAGGCGGTCATCCCGCCGGCGAAGGGCATGCCGCGGGTGCGGCGGAGCAGGTAGACCTCGAGCCCGGGCGTCCCGTCGCGCAGCAGCAGGACCGTCGCCGCCTGCTTCACGGGCGCCGGTCCGGTCACCTCAGCTCCACCATCAGCTCGACCTCGACGGGCGCCCCGAGGGGCAGCTCGGCGACGCCGACGGCGCTGCGGGCGTGCTGACCGGCGGGCCCGAACACCTTGCCGAGCAGCTCGCTGGCGCCGTTCACCACCCGCGGCTGGCCGGTGAAGCCCTCCGCGCTGGCCACGTAGCCGACCACCCGCACCACGCGGGCGACGGAGTCCAGGCCGACCAGCTCGTGGATGGCGGCCAGCCCGTTCAGCGCGCACACCTTGGCGTCGTGCGCGGCGTCCTCGACGTCGACGGAGCCGCCGACCTTGCCGGTGCGCCGCAGCCCGCCGTCGACGAACGGCAGCTGGCCGGAGGTGAACACGAGCTGCCCGCTGCGGACCGCCGGCACGTAGGACGCGACGGGCGCGGCCACCGGGGGCAGTCGGATGCCCAGCTCGGTCAGCCGCGCGGTCCAGCTCTGCGACTGCGGTGCGGTCACGGCTGGCTCAGCTCGCCGGGCGCTTGAGGTAGGCGACCAGCTGCTCGGCGCCGCCGGGCCCGGGGAGCACGGTGACCAGTTCCCAGCCGTCGACCCCCCACGAGTCGAGGATCGCCTTGGTGTTGTGGATCAACAGGGGGATGGTGGCGTACTCCCACCGCTGCCGGGCCGCTTCGCTCATGGCACGCGACGCTAGCGCAGCTCCCGCGTCGCCCCGACCCGGGACGACCGCCCCGGCCCCGTGCAGGGGCCTGCGCCGTGCTCGCGAGGCGTGGGGGGCGGCGGGGTCCTTATCCTCGGTCCGGTGAGCACCGATCCCTTCCCCGTGCGCTGCCACGTCGTGTCGGGCAAGGGCGGGACCGGGAAGACCACCGTCGCCGCCGCCCTGGCCCTCGCCCTGGCCGCCGACGGCCGGCAGGTGCTGCTCGTGGAGACCGAGGGCCGGCAGGGGATCGCCCAGCTGTTCGACACCCCGCCGCTGCCCTACGAGGAGCGCCGGGTCGCCGTCACCCGCGGCGGCGGCGAGGTCCGGGCGCTGGCCATCGACGTCGAGGAGGCGCTCCTCGAGTACCTCGAGATGTTCTACAACCTCCGTCGGGCGGGCCGGGCGATGCGCAAGATGGGCGCCATCGACTTCGCCACCACGATCGCCCCGGGCCTGCGCGACGTGCTGCTCACCGGGAAGATCAAGGAGGCGGTCACCCGCCGCAAGGACGGCGCCCGCGTGTACGACGCCGTGGTCGTCGACGCGCCGCCCACCGGCCGCATCACCCGGTTCCTCGGCGTCACCGGCGAGATGGCCGGGCTGGCGCGCTCCGGGCCGATCAAGACGCAGAGCGACGGCGTGATGGCGGTGCTCAAGTCCCCGCAGACGGCGGTGCACCTGGTGACGCTGCTGGAGGACATGCCCGTGCAGGAGACCGCCGACGCGATCGCCGACCTCACCGCCGCCGGGCTGCCGGTCGGCTCGGTGATCGTGAACATGGCGACCGAGCCCGTGCTGCCCGCCGCGAGCCTCGCCGGCGCCGCGGCCGGCCGGCTCACCGGAGCCGACCTGGCGCCGGCCCTGAGCGCCGCCCACCTGCCCGACGTCCCGGCGCTGGCCGAGGCCCTGGCCACCGAGGCCGTCGAGCACGCCCGCCGGTGGGCCTCGCAGGACGCGCTGCGCGGCGAGGTCGCCCGGCTCGGCCGGCCGACGGTCGAGCTGCCCCTGCTGACCGGCCCGGTGGACCTGTCCTGCCTGCTCGAGCTCGCCGAGCGGCTCGAGGAGCACCTGGCGACCGAGGTCGCGGCGTGAGCGCGGAGCCCACGGAGACCACGGAGCCGGCCCCGCGCCCTCCGCGGTCCACTGCCCCGCGCGTAGCCCTGCCGCTGGACCTCGAGGCGCTGATCGCCGACCGCGAGACCCGGATCCTGGTGTGCTGCGGCGCCGGCGGCGTGGGCAAGACGACGACGTCGGCGGCGCTGGCCCTGGCCGCCGCGGAGGCCGGACGCACGGTCGTCGTCCTCACCATCGACCCGGCCCGGCGGCTGGCGCAGTCCCTCGGCCTGGAGGAGCTGGACAACGAGCCGCGGCAGGTCGAGGTCCCGGGGGCCCGGGGCGAGCTCCACGCGATGATGCTGGACATGAAGCGGACGTTCGACGACGTCGTCGCCGCGCACTCGACGCCCGAACGGGCCGAGCAGATCCTGGCCAACCCCTTCTACCAGTCGCTGTCCTCCTCCTTCGCCGGCACGCAGGAGTACATGGCGATGGAGAAGCTCGGGCAGCTGCGGGCCACCGACCGCTGGGACCTCATCGTCGTCGACACCCCGCCGTCGCGGTCGGCGCTGGACTTCCTCGACGCCCCCAACCGGATGGGCCGCTTCCTCGACGGCACGATGATCCGGCTGCTGACCGCCCCGGCCCGGGTCGGCGGCCGCGCGGGCATCCGGCTGGTCGGCGCCGGCTTCCTGGTGTTCAGCCGGATCATCAGCAAGATCCTCGGCGGGCAGCTGCTGCGCGACATCTCCGCCTTCGTGTCCGCGCTGGACACGATGTTCGGCGGCTTCCGCGAGCGGGCCACCGCCACCTACGAGCTGCTGCGCCGGCCGGGCACGTACTTCGTCGTCGTCGCCACCCCGGAGCCCGACGCCCTGCGCGAGGCCTCCTACTTCGTCGACCGGCTCTCGGCCGAGGGCATGCCCCTGGCCGGGCTGGTGCTCAACCGCACCCACCCCCCGGCGAGCACCTCGCTGAGCGCCACCCGGGCGGAGGCCGCCGCCGAGGAGGTCGCCGAGGCCGGCGGGGACGGCGCGGAACTGGCCGCGGGCGCGCTGCGCGTGCATGCCGAGCGGATGCAGCTGGCCACCCGCGAGCAGCGCCTGGCCGACCGGTTCACCAGCGCCCACCCGGAGGTCGGCGTGCGCACGGTCCCGGCCGCCGCCGGGGACGTGCACGACCTCGGCGGGCTGCGCGTCATGGCCGCCGAGCTGACCGGTCCGGACGGCGACACGCCGACCGGCGTCCCCCGCACACGGGTCCTGCCCGCGCGCCGCGGCTGATCGCACCGTCGCGGCGGCGCGGCACCGTACATTCGTCGGCGATGTCGACTACGTCTGCCCCCAAGCGCTCCGCCGCCCTGGCCAAGCTCGCGGGCGCCATCGTGCTGGCCGGCGCGCTGGTGGCCGCCATGATGCTGCCGTTCATCGGCGGCACCGGCCTGGTGGCGCGCAACTCCGCGTCCCTGCTGGACGCGCTGCCGGTCGAGCTCACCGACGCCACGCCGGCCGGCAACAGCCGCGTGCTGGCCGCCGACGGCTCGCTGCTCACCATGTTCTACGAGCACAACCGCACCGTCGTCCCCAGCGACCAGATCGCCGAGGTGATGAAGCAGGCGCTGGTCGACATCGAGGACTCGCGCTTCTACGAGCACAACGGCCTGGACGTCCAGGGCACGCTGCGCGCGCTGGTGACCAACGTCGCTGCCGGCGAGGTGCAGGAGGGTGGCTCGACGATCACCCAGCAGCTGGTCAAGCAGACGCTGATCGAGACCGCCGAGAGCGCGGAGGAGATCGCTGCCGCGCAGGAGCAGGAGGGCACCGCCGGCGTCTCCCGCAAGCTGCGCGAGGCCCGGCTGGCGCTGGCCCTGGAGGAGACCTACTCCAAGGACGAGATCCTCGCCCGCTACCTCAACATCGTGTACTTCGGGAACGGCGCCTACGGCATCCAGGCCGCCGCCCAGACCTACTTCAGCGTCAACGCCGCCGACCTGACGCTGCCGCAGGCGGCCATGCTCGCCGGCCTGGTGCAGAGCCCGACCAACGACGACCCCATCAACAACCCGGAGAACGCCCAGGTCCGCCGCGACCAGGTGCTCAGCCGGATGCTCGACCTGGAGCACATCTCGCAGGCCGACCACGACGCGATCGCCGGCACCCCGGTGACCGTCGTCCCCGGTCAGGCCCCGCCGAACGGCTGCATCGACGCGGCGGGCAGCGGCTTCTTCTGCGCCTACCTCGAGCAGTACCTCACCGACACGCTGGGCATCAGCCGGGAGCTGCTGGCCAACGGCGGGCTGACCATCCAGACGACGCTGCGCCCCGACATGCAGGCCGCCGGCAACCAGGCGGTGCTCAACACGCTGCCCATGGGCGACGAGCTGGCCGGCATGTACACCGCGGTCGAGCCGGGCACCGGCCGGGTGCTGGCGATGAGCGTCAACCGCGAGTTCGGCTGCGACCGGCCCGAGTGCGAGTCGGTCGTGCTCAACACCGCACCCAGCCAGGGGGCGGGCTCGACGTACAAGACGTTCGTCGCGGCCGCGGCCCTGGAGCAGGGCTTCTCCCAGTACTACACGCTCACGACCGGCGACCCGTACACGTCACGGGTGTACCGGGACGGCGCCCGTCCCTACGACGTGGAGAACGCCGGCAACTACCCGGCGACGCTGGACATGGAGCGGGCGCTCTACATGTCCTCCAACACGTACTTCCTCGCCCTGGAGGACGCCCTCGGCAGCGTCGAGGCCCCGGTGCGGATGGCCGAGCGCATGGGCATGAACTTCACGGCGCCGCCGGCGGACCAGATCGTCGAGGAGAACAACGGCTCGTTCACCTTCGGCCCGTACCCCACCAGCCCGCTGGACCTGGCCAGCGCGTACTCCACCCTGGCCGCCAACGGCACGCAGTGCGACCCGCGGCCGGTCGAGCAGGTGCTCGACCGCAACGGCGAGCCGCTGGTGGACGAGGACGGCCAGCCGGTCGTCACCAACGAGAACTGCACCGCTCAGGCGATCCCGCCGGGCGTGGCGACCACGCTGAACCAGATGCTGCGCAAGGACGTCGAGCCGGGGTTCTCCGGTCAGACCGCCTCCCGCGCGTACGTCCCCGGCCACCAGATCGCCGGCAAGACGGGGACCTCGCAGAGCAACTTCTCGGTGGCCTTCGTGGGCTACACGCCGCAGTACACGGCCAGCGTGATGGTGCTCAACCCCAAGCGGAACCAGAACGTGGGCGGCTTCGGTGGTGGCAAGGGCGCGACCATCTGGAACGACGCGATGACGCCGATCCTCAGCGGCCAGCCGATGGTCCCCTTCCCGCCGGCGGACCCGGTGGTCCAGAACGGCAACACCCGGGCGGTGCCCAGCTGCTCGACCGTCAGCGGCTGCCAGTCGGCGCTGACCTCGGCCGGCTTCCGGTTCGAGGTCCAGCAGGTCGACAGCTCCCGGGCCCGGGGCGCCGTCGTCGGCACCAGCCCGCCGGCCGGGGCGCGCGCCATCGAGGACCAGGTCGTGACGATCCAGGTCAGCAACGGCTCGCAGTACGTCGAGCCCACGCCTGACCCGGCCCCGAACCCCGCGCCCAACCCGGCACCGTCGACCGGTGGCGGCCAGCCGGGCACCGGCACCGTGCCGCCGGGCACCAACAACGGCGGCGGGCCGCCCTCTGGCGGCGGCGGACAGCAACCGGGCGGCCCCCCGGGTGGCACCACCGCGCCGGACGGCGCCGGCACACCGCCCCCCGGCTGACACGGCCCCCGCCTCCGCCCGCTCCGGGCGCGAGGCGGGGGAGTCGGCTCAGCCCAGCTGGCGCCGGACCTCCGCGGCTACGCGGGAGCCCTCGGCACGGCCGGCGACCGCGGCGGTGGCCGCGCCCATGACCCGCCCCATGTCCTTCATCCCGGTCGCCCCGGTCGTGGTGACGACGTCGGCGACGAGCGCGGCGAGGTCGGCGTCGTCCAGCTGCGCGGGCAGGTAGTCGGCCAGCACGCCCTCCTCCGCCCGCTCGCGGTCGGCCTGCGCGGCCCGGCCCGCCCCGGCGAACGCCTCGGCCGCCTCCCGCCGCTTCTTGGCCTCGCGGCGGACGACGGCCTGCACCTCGTCGTCGGAGAGCTCGCGGGCCTCCTTGCCGCTGACCTCCTCGGCGCTGACCGCGGCGAGGACCATGCGCAGCGTGGCGGTGCGCAGCTCGTCGCGGGCCTTCATGGCGGTGGTCAGGTCGGCGCGGAGCCGGCTCTTCAGCGGGTCCGCAGGGGGTTCGGAGGCGTTCGGCACGAGTCCAGCGTGTCACGGCCCGCCGCCGCTCTGCGCACTCCGCCCGGGTCCGGCGGGGCCCCGTACCCTGGCTGGACATGCGCTGGTACACCGCCGCCCCCGCCGCGGCGCTCGCCGCCGGAGCGGCCACGCTGGGCTATGCCGGCCTCTACGAGCGGACCCGCTGGACGCTGCGCCGCTTCGACGTCCCGGTGCTGGCACCGGGGTCGGCCCCGCTGCGGCTGCTGCACGTGTCCGACGTCCACATGACCGCCGGTCAGCGCTCCAAGCAGGAGTGGCTGGCCGGGCTCACGGGCCTGCGGCCGCACCTCGTCGTCGACACCGGTGACAACCTCGCCGGTCAGGACGCCGTGCCCCCGACGCTACGCGCGCTCGACGGGCTGCTCGACGTGCCGGGGGCGTTCGTGACGTCGTCCAACGACTACTACGCGCCGAAGCCGAAGAACCCGCTCAAGTACTTCAAGAAGAAGCACAAGCGGGTGCACGGCGACCCCCTCCCCTGGCGCGACATGCGCGACGCCTTCACCGGCCGCGGCTGGCTGGACCTGACCAACGGCCGCGGCGAGGTGACCGTCGACGGGCGCCGGATCGTGTTCGCCGGCGTCGACGACCCGCACCTCAAGCGCGACCGCTACGACACCGTGGCCGGGCCGGCCGACCCGGCGGCGGACCTGCGCATCGGCCTGGTGCACGCCCCCGAGCCCCGGGTCCTCGACCGGTTCGCCGCCGACGGCTACGACCTGCTGCTGTGCGGCCACACCCACGGCGGGCAGCTGCGGGTGCCGGGCTTCGGCGCGCTGGTCACCAACTGCGGGCTGGACCGCGCGCGGGTGCGCTGGCTGCACCGCTGGGCCGACCCGTCGCCCGGCCGGCCGAACGGCACGTGGCTGCACGTCTCCGCGGGTCTGGGCACCAGCCCGTACGCGCCGGTGCGCTTCGCCTGTCCCCCGGAGGCGACGCTGCTGACGCTCACCGCGCGCCCCGCCTGAGCCCGGCGCCGGGGGCGGCCGGAGGGGGCGGTAGAGTGGGCGCTGCACGCCTCGGGGTGTGGCGCAGCTTGGTAGCGCGCGTCGTTCGGGACGACGAGGCCGCAGGTTCAAATCCTGTCACCCCGACCAGTCAGGGGCCGCCGGAAGGCGGCCCCTGAGTCGTTCCGGACACGTTCCGGTTGACCGGCGGCCGGATCGGGCACCGGAGCGTCCGATGACCGAGTGGTTGCTCCTCCTCGCCGCCGTGCTGCTGACCGTGGCGACCGGCTTCTTCGTCGCCGCCGAGTTCTCCCTCACCACGGTCGACCGGGGCCGCGTCGAGGAGGCTGCCCAGGCCGGGGACCGCGGCGCCGCCGGCGTCGTCACGGCCCTGCGCGGCCTGTCGACGCAGCTGTCGGCCGCGCAGCTGGGCATCACGATCACCACGCTGATCGTCGGCTTCCTCGCCGAGCCCGCCCTCGGTCAGCTGCTGCGCGGCCCGCTCGAGTCCGTCGGGGTGCCCGCAGGCGCGGTGACCGGGGTGTCCTACGGGCTGGCGATCACGTTCGCCACCGCCCTGCAGATGTGGCTCGGTGAGCTGGGCCCGAAGAACCTGGCGATCGCCAACCCGCTGCGAGTGGCCGCCGCCGTGGCCCCCGGCATGCGCGCCTTCACGAAGGCCACCGGGTGGATCGTGAACTCCCTGCAGCGGCTGTCCAACGCCATCGTGCGCCGGCTGGGGTTCGAGCCCAAGGAGGAGCTGGACTCCGCCCGCGGCGCCGACGAGCTCGCCGCCGTGGCCCGCCGCTCGGCCGAGGAGGGCGACCTCTCCCCCGTCGCCGCCCGCCTGCTGACCCGCTCGCTGCAGTTGCGGCACAAGTACGCCACCGACGTCATGACGCCCCGGACCCGGCTGTGGACCGTGGGCTCGGCCGCCACCGCCGCCGACGTCATCCGCGCGGCGACCGAGTCGGGCAACTCCCGCTTCCCCGTCTACGGCTCCGACCTCGACGAGGTCACCGGCATCGTGCACGTCAAGCACGCCGTCGCCGTGCCCGAGGCCGAACGCGAGCAGCGGACCGCCGGGGAGCTGGCCGTCCCGCTGCTGGCAGTGCCGTCGGCGCTGCAGCTCGAACGCCTCCTGGACCTGCTCCGGGAGCAGGGCCTGCAGGTCGCCCTCGTCGTCGATGAGTGGGGCGCCACGCACGGCCTGGTGACCCTGGAGGACATCGTGGAGGAACTGGTCGGCGAGATCACCGACGAGACCGACCAGCCGCTGCGCACGATGCGCCGCGTCACCGAGGACCGGTGGCTGCTGTCGGGGCTGCTGCGCCCGGACGAGGTGCTCGAGCGCACCGGCATCGGGATCCCCGAGGGCCGCTACGAGACCCTCGCCGGCTTCCTCACCGAGCGGCTGCAGCGCCTGCCCGCCGTCGGCGACCAGGTCTCGGTGCCCGGTGCCTGCCTCACGGTCGAGACGCTGGACGGGCGGCGGGTGGCGCGGGTGCGCGCCGACCGGGTGCCCGAGCCGGCCGAGGACGCCGAGGAGGTGGCCGCGGCGTGAGCGACGTCGTCAGCCTGCTGGTCCTGGTGGCGCTGCTGCTGGGCAACGCGTTCTTCGTGGCCTCGGAGTTCGCGCTGGTCTCCGTCCGCGCCGACCAGCTCGAACCCCGCGCCGAGGCCGGGTCGGCCCGGGCGGTGAAGACCTTGGCCGCGCTGCGCAACGTCTCGAGGATGATGGCGGCCGCCCAGCTGGGCATCACGCTGTGCTCGCTGGGCCTGGGCGCCGTCGGCGAGCCCGCCGTCGCCCACCTCATCGAGGAGCCGCTGCACGCCCTCGGCGTCCCGGACGGGCTGCTGCACCCGATCGCGCTGGTCATCGCGCTGTCGCTGGTGACCGTGCTGCACATGGTGCTCGGCGAGATGGTGCCCAAGAACATCACCATCGCCGGTCCCGACCGCGCCGCACTCGTCCTCGGCCCGCCGCTGGCCGCCTTCGCCCGGCTGCTCACCCCGGTCATCTGGTTCTTCAACACGACCGCGAACGGCTTCGTGCGGCTGTTCGGCGTGACCCCCACCGACGAGGTCGCGGCGAGCTTCGACGAGGCGGAGATCCGCTCGATGATCACGCAGTCGCGCAAGGAGGGCCGGCTCGGCCGGGAGGTCGGCGAGCTGGCCGCCGGCGCGCTGACGTTCGAGCAGCACGCCGTCGAGGACGTGCTCATGCCCATGTCGTCGGTGGTGACCGTGCCCCGCGCGACGACGCCGCGGCAGCTGGAGGCGGTCGTCGGCGAGCACGGGTTCAGCCGCTACCCGGTGCGCGGCGCGGACGGCGCCCTGGTCGGCTTCGTCCACGTCAAGGACGCGCTCGGGGTGGAGGGCGAGGCCCGCGACCGCCCCCTGCCCGACGACGACGTCGTCCCCCTGGTGCCGCTGGCGCCCGGCAGCACGCTCCCCGACGTCCTCGCCGAGATGCGGACGCAGGGCGCCCACCTCGGCGTCGTCGGGCCGCTGGCCGAGCCGGTCGGCGTCGTGGCGCTGGAGGACGTGCTGGAGCTGCTCATCGGCGACGTGCGCGACGCGGCGGTCGAGCTGTCGGTGGAGGCCGGGGCCGCCCGGACCGGCGCGGAGGCGGGAGCGGGCGCCGGGGGAAGATGACCCGGTGAGCGCCTCCCCGTCGTCCCCCGCCCTCCCCCCGGAGGTCTCCGCCCGCTGGCAGGCCCGGTTCCGCGCCCCGCGGGTGAGCCTGCCGGACTGGGCGCTGGAGGCACCGCACCGCAACCTGTACGCCTCCGACGTCAGCGGCGTGGTCGAGCAGTACGCCTGGGACCGGACCACCGACGTGCACCGGCAGGCGACCGACCGGCCCAACGGCACGCTCATCGCCACCCTCTCCCCCGACGGCGAGACGATCTGGTGGTTCGCCGACACCGACGGCGACGAGTTCGGCGTCTGGATGGTGCAGCCCTTCGCCGGCGGCGAGGACCGGGTCGCACTGCCGGAGGTCGGGCCGGCCTATCCCGCCGGGCTGGAGATCGGCGACACCGTGGTGGCCGTGGGCCGCTCCACCGACGACGGCAGCGAGCTGTGGCTGGCACCCGTC
Organism: Blastococcus sp. CPCC 205250; assembly: GCF_019799925.1. GTDB lineage: Bacteria > Actinomycetota > Actinomycetes > Mycobacteriales > Geodermatophilaceae > Trujillonella. Next base: position 55,788 of record NZ_JABGCG010000005.1, read on the forward strand.
GGCGGCACCCCCCGCGTGGTCTACCGGCACGCCGACCCCGCGTCGGTCGACGCGCTGACCCACGACGAGGACCTGCTCGTGGTCTCGCACTCCGAGCACGGCGACCCGCGGTATCCGGCGCTCCGGGTGCTGCGGACCGCCGACACCACGCTCGAGGCGCCGTCGGTCGTGGCCGAGAAGTGGGACGGCGAGGGCCGCGGCCTGCACGCGCTGGAGTTCGCCCCGCTGCCCGGTGACCGGCGGCTCCTGGTCGGCCACGAGCGGCGCGGCCGCGAGGAGCTGCTGATCTGGGACCTGGGGGCCGACGGGGAGGCCGACTCCGAGACCGAGATCGTCCTCGACCTGCCCGGCGACGTGACCGCCGGCTGGTACCCCGACGGGAGCGCCCTGCTCGTGGGCCACGACCACGCCGCGCGCTCCGAGGTGTACCGCTACGACCTGGCGACCGGTGCGCTGGAGCAGCTGGACACCCCGCGCGGCGTCGTCCGCGGGGCGACGGCGCGGCCGGACGGCAGCGTGGAACTGGCCTGGTCGTCGGCGGAGCTGCCGCCGGTGATCCGCCGGGCCGACGGGCCGGTCGTGCTCGCCGCCCCCGGCGAGGAGCCGCCGGCGGCCTACCCGGTGGAGGACCGCTGGGTGCCCGGCCCGGGCGGCGACATCCACGCGCTGGTGGTGCGGCCCGCGGGTGAGGCGCCGTACGCGACGGCGTTCCTGGTGCACGGCGGCCCGGAGGCCGCCGACGACGACTCCTACCGCGCGCGGCGGGCTGCCTACGTCGACGCCGGCTACGCCGTCGTGCACGTGAACTACCGCGGCTCCACCGGCTATGGCAGCGCCTGGCGGGACGCGCTCACCGGCCGCCCCGGCCCGACGGAGCTGGAGGACGTCGCCGCCGTCTACGACGCGCTGGTCGCCGAGGGCTTCCTCGACCCGTCGCGGGCACTGATCACCGGCGGGTCGTGGGGCGGGTTCCTCACCCTGCTGGGTCTGGGCACCCAGCCGGAGCGGTGGGCCGCGGGCATCGCCGAGGTGCCGGTGGCCGACTACCTGGCCGCGTACGAGGACGAGATGGAGGGGCTGCGCGCCTACGACCGCGCCCTGTTCGGCGGCTCACCGGACGAGGTGCGGGACGTGTACGTGCGCTCCTCCCCCATCACCCACGTCGAGGCGGTGCGGGCGCCGGTGCTCGTGGTGGCCGGCGCCAACGACCCCCGCTGCCCCATCCGGCAGATCGAGAACTACCTCGGCGAGCTGGAGCGGCTGGGCAAGCCGCACGAGGTGTACCGGTTCGACGCCGGGCACGGCTCGCTGGTAATCGAGGAGACGATCCGCCAGGTCGAGCTCGCGCTGGACTTCGCGCTGCGCCACGTGCGTCCGTAGTGGAGTGCGGGAACGCGGGTCCCCTGCTCTCCCGCACCCCGCTCAGGGCCGCGGCGGGAAGATGCCCTGCAGCGCGATGCAGGCGTTGAGGACCAGCGACGGCATGGTGTTGGCGTGCGGCTGGCCGCCACCGGCGATCGACGTGCCCATCGGGCTCATCGCCGTGCCCGGGGCGTCGGTGGACCAGGGGTCCTCCTCGGACTCACCCCACACCCCGCCGGCCGGAGCGACCGAGCGCGTGCCGCCCGACCCGTCGGAGGCACTGACCTGGTGGGTGTGGGCCGGCATCTGCGCCTCCGTCAGCGTCACGGTGTCCGACCCGCCCACCTGCCCCAGGTTGTAGAGCGACAGCCCCGGTCCCTGCCCGGGGTGCAGGGGCGCCCTGCCCCGCAGGTCCGGCAGGGCGAAGACGCTCTTGCCGTCCCCGCCGTAGGTCGTGCCGAGCAGGGAGAACAGGGCGGTGTTCTGCGAGATCGGCATGATCTGTCCGTTGCACTGCGCCCAGTACCTGGGCGGGAAGGCGAAGCCGAACAGCTGGATCTCGGCGACGAAGGCATCGGTCACGACGGCTCCTGCTAGTTCTGGCTCGGGAAGATGCCCTGCAGCGCGATGCAGGCGTTGAGCGCCAGGGACGGCTGGCGGTTGTTGTGCGGCTGGCTGCCCCCGGTGGACTGCACCGTCCCGGCCGCCATGGCGGAGTCCGCCCCGCCGGTGAACAGCGGCGCCCGGGTGCCGGCCGCCCAGGTCCCGCCGGCGGATGGCGTCGCCGCGGTGCCCCGCCCCGGTGCCGCCACCGGCCGGTGGGTGTGCGGCGCCAGCTGGGCCTGCGTGAGGGTCACGGCCGACGACCCGTAGGCGGTGCCCTGCGGGAGGACACCGGCGTGCACCGGCACCCGGCCCCGCATGTCGGGCAGCGCGAAGTTCGTCTGCCCGTTCCCGCCGTAGGTCGTGCCGAGCAGCGCGAACAGGGCCTGGTTCTGGTTGATCGGCATGAGCTGGCCGTTGCAGTGGGCCCAGCCCTTGGGCGCGAAGTGGAACGAGAACAGCTGGATGCTGGCCAGGAACGGCTCGGTCATGTCGGGTCCTCCGGCTCAGGTCGGGCTCGGGAACACGCCGAACAGCGAGATGATGAAGTTCACCGCGAGGTAAGGCTGCATGTTGTCGTGCGGCTGGCTGCCACCGGTGGGGCTGAGCGCCCCGGGGTGCAGCGCGACGCCCGGCGCGGCGTCCGTGTACGGCCGCGCCGTCGGCGACGCGGCCCAGACCCCACCGGCCGGGGTGGCGCGCACACCACTGCTGCCGCCGGCCACGGGCAGGTGGCTGTGCGCGGGGATCTGCTGGACCGTGAGCGTCTCCCGCTCCGTGCCGGCCATCTCGGCGATCGGGTGGTGGACCCCCTCCGGGTCGGTGCCCATGTGCACCGGCACCCGGCCGCGCATGTCCGGCAGCATGAAGGTGCTCTCCCCGTCGCCGCCGTAGGTGGTGCCGATGAGCTGGAACAGGGTCTCGTTCTCCGAGATGGGGAGCAGCTGTCCCTCGCAGAACAGCCAGCCGGCGGGCGGGAAGTTGCCGGCGAAGATGCGGATCTCGCCGACGTAGGGCTGGCTGCCGTAGGCCGCGGCCGGGACCGCACCGGCCAGCGTCGCGACGGCCGCCGTCGTCCCCACGAGCACCCCGCCGCGCAGGAGGGTGCGCCGGGTCAGCATCACGAGGCCACCAGCAGGCCGGAGGGCTCGGGACGGTGCCGGTTGAACACCGCCTGGTAGAGGGTGACGTCGCCGTCGGACCCCACCGGGACGACGAACAGCGGGAACACCCCGAGCTGCGGGTGCTCCACGCGCCGGGTCCCCTGCCCGAGCGGGACCGCGGAGGGGCCGCTGAACACCAGGGAGAACTGCTCCGCGCGCTCGGTCGAGCTGTCCACGACGTCGAGCAGCCGCAGCGGCACCGGACCGGCGGTCGTGCCCGCCGCGAACGGCGCCGACGCCGCCTCGGCGAAGGCCTCCGCGCTGAACTCGAGCAGCACGTCGGTCATGTCCCCACCTCTCCTGCGATCCCGGGCCGCGTCCCCTTCCCCATCGGCGCCCCTGCGTCCGCACCGGACCGCCCGGCACCCCCGACGGTCAGCACAGGGGCCCCAGCGGGCTCCGCGCGGCGCCGTCCTGGTCCACGGTGACCGGCACCGTCAGCGCCGGGTCCACCGTGACGGTGTCGGTACCGCCGAGGCCGACCACCAGGACGGCGTCCGGTCGCTCGTACGTGGCGCCGCTCCCGCCGACGTCCACGCGGACGCCGCCGGCGACGGCGGTCAGCGTGATCACGTCGTCGCCCGCTGTGCCGGCCACGAGCAGGTCCCGGGCGGGCGGCGCCCACCAGGGACCGCGGGCGCAGGACGTGCCGCCGACCGTGCCGCGCAGGTGCGGCACGAGCCGTGCGCCGCTCACCGTCACCGACACCGTGTCGGGCGTCGACGGGACGCCGTGCACGTCGACCGCGACGACGCTGACGGCGTACACGCCCAGCCCGCGGTACCGGTGGCCCGGTGCGGGGTCGTCGTCGACGGCGCCGCGCGTCGTGCGCCCGTCGCCCCACTCGACGACGTAGCGCGTGCCGGCGGGCAGGCTGCTCAGGTCCAGGCTCGCCTCCTCGCCCCCGGCGACGTCCACGGGGTCGTCGGGCAGCGCCAGCACGGGGCGCGGCGCGACGGTGACCGTGGCCGTGGTCGTGCCGGTGCCCACGGCGTTGGTGGCCGAGCAGGTGACCGTCGTCGTCCCGACCGGGAAGCGGGTGCCGCTCGCCGGGGCGCACGTGGCGGTCGCGGCCGGGTACGCGGTGGCCGCCGGCGCGGCGAAGGTGACGACCGCCCCGCCCTGCGGGTCGGCCGACTCGCTCACGGCGACGTCGGCTACGGCGGCGAGCACCGGCGCGGCGGAGACGGTCACCGGGAACTCCTCGGTCGCCGTCCCCAGCGGGCTGGTGGCGGTGCAGCTCACCGTGGTGACCCCGGCCGGGAAGGCCGTGCCGCCCCCGAGCACACGGGCGCCGTCGCGGCACTCGACGGCCGGCACCGGCCAGCCGGTGGCGGCGACGTCGGCGAGCGGGTCGGCGAGCGTCGCGGTGGTGTCGCCGGTCGCCGCGGTGGCCGTCCGCGCGGCCACGGTGAGGGCCGGCAGGGCCTCGACGGTCACGGTGGCGGTGTCGGTCGCGGCCGCGCCGACGCCGTTGGCCGCGGTGCAGGTGACCGTGGTGACGCCGAGCGGGAACAGGTCCCCGCCGGTGACCGCGCGGCCGCCGGCGTCGCAGGTGACCGTCGGGACCGGGTGGCCGGTGACGGCGGGCGTCCACGTGGCGGCCCGGTCGGCGCCGTCGGCGGAGCGGACGACGACGTCGGCGACGGCGAGGGTGGGCGGGGCGGAGACCACGACCTGCGTGGCGGCGTCGGCCGTGCCGGCCGGGCTGGTCGCCGTGCAGTCGACGTCGGTCACGCCGACCGGGAACGACGAGGTCAGCGCCACGTCGTCGCCGTCCACCGTGCAGGTCACCGTGGGCGTGGGGAAGCCCGCCGCCGTGGCCGGGAGGGTCACCGAGGCGGAGGTCTGCCCGGCTGCCGCGGTCCCGGTCACCGTGGCCGGCAGGGTCAGCGTCGGTGCGCTGCGGACCGTCACGGTGAAGCCGTCGACCGCGTCGGGGTCCACGCCGTTCTCGGCCGTGCAGGACACCGCGGTCGCGCCCGCGGGGAAGACGCTGCTGCCGCTGGTGACGGTGCGGCCGCCGGCGTCGACGCAGGTGACGGTCGCGGTGGGGTGGCCGGTGACCGTCGGGGTCCAGGTGGCGACGGCGCCCGCGCCGGGGGTCGCCTCGTCGACGGTGACGTCGGCGATGCCCAGGCCCGGTGCGCTCTCGACGGTGACGGTGGTGGTCTGCCGGCTGTCGGTACCGACGCCGTTGGCCGCGACGCACTCGACGGTGGTGACACCGGCCGGGAACGTGCTGCCCGCGGTCACCGGGGCGCCGCCGGCGGTGCAGGCGACGGTGGGCACGGGCCAGCCGACGGCGGTCGGGTCGAACGTGGGCACCGCAGCGGTCTGCTCGCCGTCGGCGGCGCGCAGCACGACCGGGGCCGGCGGGACGACGACCGGCGGGGTCCGCACGGTGACGACGAAGGACCCGCCCGCCGCGGGCGAGATGCCGTTGGTCGCCGTGCAGGTGACCGTCGTCTGCCCGGCCTGGAAGACCCGCGGCGAGGTAACGGGGCTGCCGGCGACGGTGCAGGCCGTCGTCGGGGCGGGGTGGCCGGTGGCCGCGACCGCGAACGGGACGGAGGCCGAGCCGAGCCCGGCCGGGGAGCCGACGACGGTGATCGGCGCCGGCACGGTGAGCAGGGGCGGGGCCTGCACGGTGACCGGTGCGGTGGCCGTCGCGCGGTCGAGGGTGACCTGCGCCGAGCCGGCGCCGCCACGGTTCGCGCCGGTGAAGACGGCGGTCGCGGTCCCCGACGCGGGCAGCGTGGCCGCAGCCGCCGACAGCTGCCCCGCGACCGGGCTGCCGAAGGTCAGCGGCAGCCCGACGAGCGCCCCGAGCTCCGACGCCGGGACCGCAGCGCCGGCCGAGTCCGTGAGCAGGCTCGCGGTGAGCGTGCTGGTCTGCGTCTCGCCGATCGTCGCCGGGGCGGCGGTCAGGGTCGGGACGAGCCGAGTGCCCGCCGCCGTGCCGCGCACCGGGTCGCACCCGCGGGCGACCGCATCCCCGGCGGCCGGGTCGGTCGAACAGCCCCACCAGTTGCGGGTCAGGGTCACCGCGAGCCCGCTGGTGGTCCACCCGGCCTCGGTGCCGGCGTCCACCGCGCTGGTCACGTTGCCGGCGATGCGGTTGTAGGAGGCGCTGACCGTCCCCTGGTCGGCGTAGAGGGCCGCGCCGCGGGCGGCGTCGTTGGCGGTGAAGGTGCTGTGCGTGATCCGCGCGCCGGGCGATCCGCCGCCGGTGAGGTACATGCCGCCGCCGGTGGTGGCGGTGTTGGCGCGCACGGTGAGGCGGTCGGCGGAGAGGTCGTCGGTGGCCGCAAGGACCCCGGCGCCGCGGACGGCGGTGTTCGACGCGACCTCGGTCCCCCGGAGCTCCACCGGGACCGAGGTCACGCGGATGCCGCCGCCGGTGCCACCCGGGCCGCCCGCGGACGCGGCCACGGCCCGGTTGCCGGTGACCGCTCCCCCGGTGACGGTGAGCGAGCCGGTGCCGCCCTGGTCCAGGCCGCCGCCGTCCCCGGCCGTGGCGGTGTTGTCCCGCAGGGTGCTGTCGGTGAGCGTGACGTCGGCGTCGGTCGCGTAGACGCCGCCCCCGGCGTCGCGGGCGGTGCTGTCGCGGACGGTGACCCGCTCGAGCGTCAGCGCCGAGGTCGACGAACCGTCGGCCGTTCCGGTCACCCGCAGCGCGCCACCGACCGCGATCGCCTCGAGGACCGGGGCGGTGCCGTCGGCCACCACCAGGTCCCGGAGGGTCAGGCTGCCGGGGTCGGCGCCGCCGCGTCCGCGGTTGCCGGGGGCGACGTCGAACACCCGGTCGCCGCCGCCGCGGATGACGGTGGTGCCGGCACCGGTCACGGTCAGCTCGCCGACGACGTCCAGGTCGCCGACGGTGGCGTCGGCCTCGGCCCCGGCGACGTCCGCGCCGCTCTGGAGGACGAACGTCCCGGCCGGGAGGGTGATCGTGTCCACGCCCGGGCGCTGGTTGGCGAGCAGCACCGCGCCGCGCAGCGTGCACGCGCCGCCGCTGTCGCAGCCGGCGGTCGCGGTGCCCTCGGCGGTGGAGGTGACGGTGATCGTGCCGGCCGCCGCAGCGACGGGCAGCGGCCCGAGGACGACGCCGGAGACCGAGGCGGTGGCGACCGCCAGGGCGGCGACGAGCCGGCGGTTCACGCCGCGTCCCCGGCGGTGGGGGCGGCGGCTGCGGTCGGACCGGCCGAACGGCGTCGGCCGGCGACGACGAGGAGTGCGCCGGCGGCCACGAGCGCGGCACCGAGCACGCCGATCGCCAGGTCGGCGCCGGTGCTGGCCAGCCAGCCGTCGCGGGCGGGCGCCGGCGCCGCGGCGGTCGTGCCGGTGCCGCTTCCGGGCCCCCCGGGTGCTGATCCGCCCGTACCCGGGGTCGCCCCCGGCGGGACGACGCCGGGTGGGCCGACGGTCGTGTCGACGCGGGCGGAGCCGAAGGGCTCGTCGCCGGCGAGCGGGTCCTGCCCGGCGAGGAAGCCGGCCGCGACCACGGTGAGGACGGCGGTCGGCGCACCGGGGCCGGCGGTGAGCCGCAGCCGCCGCGTCGTGCTCGCGCCGGCGGCGACGTCGGCGCCGCCGGTGACCACCAGGACGGTGTCGGCGACCGGCTGACTGCCGGCGAGGGGGCGCCAGGTGCCGCCGTCCTGCTCCTCGACGGTGAGGCCGGCCGGCGTCAGGCCCGGCGCGGTGAGGGCCAGCGCCACCGGCAGGCCGGTCCACGAGACGCCCGCCGGGGCGGTGAGGGTGACGGTGGCCTCCGCGGGCGGGCCGCCGGTCGTCGGACCGGCGGGGACGTCGAGGGCGACGGCGGGCACGACGAGGTCGACGACCCGCTGCTCCTCGTCGAGGTCGGTGCTGCCGTCGACGACCCGGAGGGTGAGGACGAGCGTGGTGCCGGCCAGGTCGGCCGCGGCGGTCCCGCCGGCGGGGGTGACGGCCAGGGCGAGCCGGGCCGGGCGGGCCAGCGGCGCGGTGGGGGTCAGCGTGCGACCGTCGGGGCTCGCGGAGAGCGCGACGGCCGCGCCGTCGGCGGTGAGGACCACGTCGTCGGTGCCGAGCACGGGTCCCCCGCCGACGACGGGCGCGTCGGTCACCAGGGAGAGCTCGAGGCCGGCCGACCCGGGCAGGCCGCCGCCGTAGGCGAGGTCCACGGTGCCGGCCGATCCACCCACGCCGACCCGCTCGGGGACCGCGGTGAGCGTGAGGTCGGAGGGCGCGGCCGCGACCGGGCCCGCTCCGGCCAGGAGACCGGCGGCGGTGAGCACCGCTCCGGCCAGGACCACACCGACCCGCCGCACCAGCGCCCCCGCTCCCCGACGCGGACCCGGGTGGGCCGCGGACCCGAGGGCCGTCGAGGACGCTAGGTCCGCCGGAGCGGAACCCGCCGGACCCCCTGTGACAGGCGGGACGCGCGGGTCAGTCGGCGCCCGGAGGGGTGAAAGCGCTGCTCAGGCGGCTGTCAGCGGGAGGCGGCGATGAGCTCGGCGATCTGCACGGTGTTCAGCGCGGCGCCCTTGCGCAGGTTGTCGTTGCTCACGAACAGCGCCAGGCCGCGGCCGCCGTCGACACCCGGGTCCTGCCGGATGCGACCGACGTAGCTCGGGTCCCGGCCGGCCGCCTGCAGCGGGTTGGGCACGTCGCTGAGCTCGACGCCGGGGGCGGTCGACAGCAGCTCGGTGGCCCGCTCGACGCTGAGCGGCCGCTCGAACTCCACGTTGAGCGACAGGGAGTGCCCGGTGAACACCGGCACCCGCACGCAGGTGCCCGACACCCGCAGGTCGGGGATGCCGAGGATCTTGCGGCTCTCGTTGCGGAGCTTCTGCTCCTCGTCGGTCTCGAACGTGCCGTCGTCGACGACCGAGCCGGCCATCGGCAGCACGTTGAACGCGATCGGCCGGACGTACTTCTGCGGCTCGGGGAAGGTGACCGCCGCGCCGTCGTAGGCGAGCTCGTCGGCCTTGTCGACGACGGCCCGGACCTGCGAGTGCAGCTCCTGCACGCCGGCGATGCCCGAGCCGGACACGGCCTGGTAGGTGCTGGCGACGATGCGGACCAGGCCGGCCTCGTCGTGCAGCGGCTTGAGCACCGGCATCGCGGCCATGGTGGTGCAGTTCGGGTTGGCGATGATGCGGCCGGTCGCCTTGGCGATGTCCCCGGGGTTGACCTCGCTGCAGACCAGCGGGATCTCCGGGTCGCGACGGAACGCGGAGCTGTTGTCGATCACGATGACGCCGGCCTCGGCGTAGCGGGGGGCCTGCGCGCGCGAGGTGGTGGCCCCGGCGGAGAACAGGGCCACGTCCAGGCCGGTCGGGTCGGCGGTGGCGGCGTCCTCGACGGTGATCTCGCCGTCGCCCCAGGGCAGCGTGGTGCCGGCCGAGCGGGCCGAGGCGAAGAAGCGGATCGACGCGATCGGCAGGTCGCGCTCGGCGAGGATCGAGCGCATCGCGGCGCCGACCTGGCCGGTCGCGCCGACGACGCCGATGTGCAGGGGGCGCAGCTGGGTGGTCATCGTCCGGTCCCTCCGTAGACGACGGCCTCGACGTCGGAGCCGAGGTCGAACGCGTCGTGCACCGCGCGGACGGCGATGTCCACCTCGGTGTCGCGGCAGACCACGGAGATGCGGATCTCCGAGGTGCTGATGAGCTCGAGGTTGACGCCGGCGTCGGCGAGCGCGCCGAAGAACCTCGCCGAGACGCCCGGGTGCGAGCGCATGCCCGCGCCGACCAGGCTGACCTTGCCGATGTGCTGGTCGAAGCGGACGTCGGTGTAGCCGACGGTGTGCTTGACCTCCTCCAGCGCGGCGAGGGCGGCCGGGCCGTCGCTCTTGGGGAGCGTGAAGGAGATGTCGGCGAGCTTGCTGGCCTCGGCCGACACGTTCTGCACGATCATGTCGATGTTGATCTCGGCGTCGGCGAGCACGCGGAACAGCTGCGCGGCCTCGCCCGGCCGGTCGGGGACGCCGTAGACGGTGATCTTGCCCTCGCTGCGGTCGTGCGCGACGCCGGTGATGATCGCCTGTTCCACGCTGAGGTCCTCCATCGAGCCGGTCACGATCGTGCCGGGGAGCTGTGAGTAGGAGCTGCGCACGTGCACGGGGATGCCGTAGCGGCGGGCGTACTCGACGCAGCGGAGCATGAGGACCTTGGCGCCCGAGGCGGCCAGCTCCAGCATCTCCTCGTAGGTGACCGTGTCGAGCCGCTTGGCGTTCGGGACGATCCGCGGGTCGGCGGTGAAGACGCCGTCGACGTCGGTGTAGATCTCGCAGACGTCGGCCTCGAGCGCCGCGGCGACGGCCACGGCGGTGGTGTCGGAGCCGCCGCGGCCGAGGGTGGTGACGTCCTTGGTGTCCTGGCTGACGCCCTGGAAGCCGGCGACGATGACGATGGAGCCCTCGTCGAGCGCCGACCGCAGCCGGCCCGGCGTCACGTCGATGATCCGCGCCTTGCCGTGGCTGGACGTGGTGATCACGCCGGCCTGCGAGCCGGTGAACGACCGCGCCTCGTAGCCGTGGGTGCTGATCGCGATGGCGAGCAGCGCCATCGAGATGCGCTCACCGGCGGTCAGGAGCATGTCGAGCTCGCGACCGGGCGGGTCGTCGGTGATCTGGGCCGCCTGGTCGAGCAACTCGTCGGTGGTGTCCCCCATCGCGGAGACCACCACGACGACGTCGTTGCCGTCCTTCTTGGCGGCCACGATCCGCTCGGCGACGCGCTTCATGTGCGCGGCGGAGGCGACGGATGAGCCGCCGTACTTCTGGACGACGAGGGCCACGGGTCCACAGGCTACCGACGTCCCTCGCGGGTGACGTGCTTGCGTCCCCCCGGGACCGCGCGTTGTGATCACCGGGTGAGCGACCCCGAGCACGACCTGGACGGCGAGGACCCGGAGCGGTGGATGCTCAGCGCCGAGGAGCGGGGCAACCCGGCGACCGCCCTCCCCGGCTGGACGGCGGGCAACCTCTGCAGGCCCCTCCTGCACGGCGCGGCGTATTTCGACCGGCTGGTGGAGGCCGTCGAGGCGCTCGACGAGGGTGACCACCTCTTCTTCACCGACTGGCGCGGCGACCCCGACGAGCAGCTGCGCCCCGGCGGCCCGACCGTGGCCGAGCTGTTCACCGACGCCGTGCGCCGCGGGGTGACGGTGCGCGGGCTGGTGTGGCGCTCGCACATGGACCGGGCGTCGTTCAGCAAGGAGGAGAACCGCGCGCTGGACCGGGAGATCGAGCACGGCGGCGGCGAGGTGATCCTCGACCAGCGGGTGCGCCGCTTCGGGTCGCACCACCAGAAGATGGTCGTCCTGCGGCACGACCAGGACGCGACGCGCGACGTCGCCTTCGTCGGCGGGATCGACCTGTGCCACGGCCGGCGGGACGACGCCGAGCACCGCGGCGACCCCCAGTCGCTGCCGATGGCCGCCGCGTACGGGCCGACCCCGCCGTGGCACGACGTGCAGCTGGAACTGCGCGGCCCCACGGTGCACGTGCTCGACACGGTGTTCCGCGAGCGCTGGGACGACCCGAACGACGCCGACACCGACCACCCGGTCGCGTGGGTGTTCGACAAGCTGCACCACAACCGGACCGACGGGGACGCGCTGCCGCCGCAGCTGCCCGCGCCGCCGCCGTGCGGGCCGATGTTCGTGCAGAACCTGCGGACGTATCCGGCGATCCGGCCGCCCTACCGGTTCGCGCCGCAGGGCGAGCGGTCGGTGGCCCGGGGGTACACCAAGGCGATCAAGCGGGCGCGCCGCCTGATCTACCTCGAGGACCAGTACATGTGGTCGGCCGAGGTGGCGCAGCTGTTCGCCGACGCGCTGAGGGCCAACCCGGAGCTGCACCTGGTGGTCGTGGTGCCGCGGGTGCCCGACCAGGACGGCGCGTTCGCGCAGCGGCCGCAGTACGTGGGCCGGTGGCAGGCCCTGGCGCTGTGCCGCAAGGCCGGGCCGGACCGGGTGCACGTGTTCGACGTGGAGAACCACGAGGGGACGCCGGTGTACGTGCACGCCAAGGTGTGCGTCGTCGACGACGTGTGGGCCAGCGTCGGCAGCGACAACTTCAACCGGCGGTCGTGGACGCACGACAGCGAGCTGTCCAGCACGGTCCTGGACACCACCCGCGACCAGCGGGAGCCGCGCGACCCGACCGGCGTCGGCGACGGTGCCCGCGTGTTCGCCCGCGACCTGCGCCTGCAGCTGGCCCGGGAGCACACCGACCGGGACCCGTCCGGGGCGGAGGACGACGACTTGCTCGACCCCGACGCGTTCGTGACGACGCTGGAGGCGGCGGCCGAGGCACTCGACGGGTGGTACGCCGGGGGCCGGGTGGGCCCGCGACCCCGCGGTCGGCTGCGCCGGCACCAGCCCGAGAAGCTGACCCTGGGCGCCCGGCTCTGGGCCACGCCGGTCTACCGCCTGCTCGACGACCCGGACGGCCGACCGCTGAAGCTGCGCCTGCGCGGAGAGTTCTGAGCCCACCTCCGCGACGGCCCGGGCACATCCCCTCGCCGACGCTCGTGCTCTGCCCAGCCCCGCGGGCAGAGCACGAAGAGCCGGCGCCACCGCATACACCGGCGGCGCTCGTGCTGTGCCCAGCCCTGTGGGCAGAGCACGAGCGTCCCCAGGTGGTCCTGTGGGCTCGATGGCGGCCGGGCGGGACGTGACGATCGCGCCGTGGACGAGGTCGACGTCGCGGGACTGCTGCGCCGCATCCGCCGCGTCGGCGACCTCTCGCAGCGCGAGCTGGCCCAAGCCATCGGCATCTCGAAGTCTGCCGTGGCCGCCGCGGAGACGGGTACCGGCCGGCTCGACGCGCGGGCGCTGGCCCGGGCCGCGGACCTCGCGGGGCTGCGGCTGGCCCTGGTCGACGTGGAGGGCAGAGAGCTCGGGGCCATGGCGGAGGGCACCGTCCGCGACGAGCGGGGCCGCCGCTTCCCCGCCCACCTCGACACCCGCTACTCCGACGAGGGCTGGTGGCACGACGCGCACCGCTACAGCCGGCCGCGGCCCTGGTACACGTTCACCCGCGACCGCCCCCGGCGCGATGCGGGCCGCGCCCTCCGCGGGACGCCCGACGACCACCTGGTCCCCCGGCCGGGCGACTCCCCCCACGACCGGCGGGCGGCACGGCAGGACGCGGCCCGGCGCCAGGCCGCCGAGGAGTGGGCCCGCCGGCGCGACGCCGGGGAGCTGCCGCCCCTGCCCGCCTGGGTCTGCGACTGCCCGACGGGGTGCGCGGAGGGCGACGACGGCACCCGTCCGTTCCACACCGACGACTGCGTGTGTCGGTGCGACGTCGACTGACCCGCTGCTACGGTGGTCGGGTGCGCGGCAGCCTCCTGCTTACCCGCCGCGGCGAGGCCCTCTCCTAGGTCGGCCCCCTCGCCGCGGTGTCCCGCCGTGACCGAGTGCGTCCCCGGCGCCTGCTGACCGCCCCACGGAGCTGAGTCCAGCCCGCGCCCGAGGAGCCCTCCCCATGCACGAGAACCACCCCCACGCCCGCAATCCCCAGCAGCCCTCCCCCATGCCGTTCGGCCGCTACGCGCCGTTCACGCCGGTGGCGCTGCCCGACCGCACCTGGCCGGAGAAGGTCACCACCGTGGCCCCGCGCTGGTGCGCCGTCGACCTGCGCGACGGCAACCAGGCGCTGATCGACCCGATGACCCCCGACCGCAAGCGGCGCATGTTCGAGCTGCTGGTACGGATGGGCTACAAGGAGATCGAGGTCGGTTTCCCGGCGGCCAGCCAGACCGACTTCGACTTCGTCCGCCAGCTGATCGAGGACGACCTGGTCCCCGACGACGTCACCATCCAGGTCCTGACCCAGGCCCGCGACGAGCTGATCGAGCGCACCTACGAGTCCCTGCGCGGCGCCCGGCAGGCGATCGTGCACCTCTACAACTCGACCAGCACCCTGCAGCGCCGGGTCGTCTTCGGCTCCGACCGGGCCGGCATCGTCGACATCGCCGTCCACGGGGCTCAGCTGGTCCGCAAGCTGGCCGAGCAGATGCGCGACACCGAGATCCGCTTCGAGTACTCGCCGGAGTCCTTCACCGGCACCGAGCTCGACTTCGCCGTCGAGGTCTGCAACGCCGTGACCGACGTGTGGGAGCCCACGGTCGACCGGCCGACGATCCTCAACCTGCCGGCGACGGTCGAGATGGCCGAGCCCACGGTGTACGCCGACCAGATCGAGTGGATGCACCGCAACCTGGGCCGCCGCGACGCCGTCGTCCTCAGCCTGCACCCGCACAACGACCGCGGCACCGCCGTCGCCGCGGCCGAGCTGGGCTACCGCGCCGGCGCCGACCGCATCGAGGGCTGCCTGTTCGGCAACGGCGAGCGCACCGGCAACGTCGACCTGGTCACCCTGGGCCTGAACCTGTTCAGCCAGGGCATCGACCCGCAGATCGACTTCTCCGACATCGACGAGATCCGCCGCACCGTCGAGTACTGCAACCAGCTGGGCGTGCACGAGCGGCACCCCTACGGCGGCGACCTGGTCTACACCGCCTTCTCCGGCTCCCACCAGGACGCGATCAACAAGGGCTTCAAGGCCCTGGAGGCCGACGCCGCGGTCGCCGGCACGCCGGTCGAGCAGATGCCCTGGGCGGTCCCGTACCTGCCCATCGACCCCAAGGACGTCGGCCGCAGCTACGAGGCCGTCATCCGGGTGAACAGCCAGTCCGGCAAGGGCGGCGTCGCCTACATCATGAAGACCGAGAACCAGCTGGACCTGCCGCGCCGGCTGCAGATCGAGTTCAGCGCGGTCATCCAGCGGCACACCGACGACGAGGGCGGCGAGGTGACCGCCCAGCAGATGTGGACGGCCTTCAGCAGCGAGTACCTGCCCGACCCGGCGGCGCCGTGGGGCCGGTTCTCGCTGGCCGGCCACCGCCACACCGCCCACGGCGAGCAGCTCGACGAGATGGTCGTGGAGATCGTCGACGACGGCGTCCCGGTGAGCATCGAGGGCCGCGGCAACGGCCCGATCGCCGCGTTCGTCGACGCGCTGCGCAGCGTCGACGTCGACGTCCGCGTGCTCGACTACACCGAGCACGCGCTGTCCGCCGGCGGCGACGCCCGCGCGGCCGCCTACGTCGAGTGCGCCGTCGGCGACCGGGTGCTGTGGGGCGTCGGGATCGACCCCAACATCGTGACCGCCTCGCTGCGGGCGGTCGTCTCCGCGGTCAACCGCGCCCAGCGCTGACCGCCGGCGCCCCGCGCGGTCAGCCGCGCGGGGCGCCGGCCGGCGGGCCCTCGTCGACCACGTGCTCGGCCACGGCGACCGCCGGGTCCTCAGGCGGCGCGTCCCCGGGCTCGTCGCCGAGGTACAGCCGGTCGGCCGGCGCCGGGGCGTCGAACTCGTCGACCAGCAGGAGGTCGCGGCGCACGTGCCGGCGGCGGTAGGCCACCCGGCTGATCATGTGCGCGCTCACCGGGGCGGTGAGGAGTTGGAACGCCGCGACCAGCAGCAGCATCCAGGCGTTCGACCACCCCTCCAGCCGGATCGCCGCCCCGACCATCACCAGCAGCACGCCGAGCACCTGCGGCTTGGTCCCGGCGTGCATCCGGGAGAGCACGTCGGGGAAGCGGACCAGCCCGAGCCCGGCGGTCAGGCAGAGGAAGGCACCGGCCAGCAGGCAGGCCATCGCCACGACGTCCACGACGGCGGTCACCGGCCCCCCTCCCGCTCCTCGGCGGCGACGGGGAGGCCGAGGTCCCGGCCGTCGCCGGTGGCCGACCCGCGCAGCATGCCGCCGACGTACCGGGCGATCGACACCGAGCCCACGAAGGCCAGCAGCGAGACCACCACCAGCACGGGGACGACGGTCGGGTCCCGCTCCAGCGCCGCGTAGACCGCCAGGCCCGCGGAGATGATGACCAGCAGGGTGTCGGTGGCGACCACCCGGTCCAGCAGCGACGGGCCCATCGCCAGCCGGACCAGCGCCAGCAGCGCGCCGCCGCCGATCAGGCCGTAGAGCACCAGCGTCACGACGGTCACCGTGCCGGCCCCTCGACCGCGGGCCCGGGGCGCACCGGACCCCGCTCGAGCGCCGCCACGTCCTGCGCCGAGCCGAAGGCCCGCACCAGCCGCTCCTCCACCACGAGGACGTCGGCGCGCTCCCGCTCCACGTGCGCGCGGTCCCGGACGTGCAGCAGGTGGATCGTGATGGTGCGTTCCTCCCGGTCGAGGTCGAGCACGAGCGAGCCCGGCACCAGCGACAGCGCCTCGGCCAGCATCGTGAGCAGCAGGTCGGAGTCGGTGCGCAGCTGCACCCGCACGATCGCCGACAGCCGCCGGCCGCCGGGGCGCAGGGCCAGCCAGGCCACCTGGGCGCCGGAGACCACCAGGTCGGCGACGAAGTGGCCGAGGAACGCCAGCAGCGGCAGCGGCCGCACCCGCGTGCCGCCGACCACGTGGGGCAGCGGCAGCAGCAGGGTCACCAGCAGCGCGACCGCTGCTCCGGAGAGCAGGTTCGCCCACGACAACGTGCCCCACAGCAGCATCCAGACCAGCACCAGCCACGCCAGCAGCGGGAGCTGGTGCCGCAGCCGCAGCGGCGAGCGGGTGGCGTTCACCGCGCGTCCCCGGCGGCCGGGCCGTCGAACACCGACTCCACGTACGGCGTCCGCTCGACGGCGTCCCCGGCGGCCCGGTCGGCCAGTCCGTACAGGAAGCCCGCGACGCCGGTCAGGGCCACGGTCACCGCCACCAGCGCCGCGGTGGCCGCCACCATCGTGCGGGGCAGCGGCCGCAGCGCGCGCACGGCGCCGGCGGCCGGCGCGATGTCCGGGTCGGCGGCCGTGGCGACCCGGGCGTGCCGGCGCCAGGCCACCTGCCGGGCGGAGAGCTCACCGTCGGCCGGGCCGGCCGCGTCCGGCGCGTGTCCGGCGGGACCCGCGGCGGCGGCCGCCGCCGCGGCCGTGTCGTCGACGGGGGCCTGCGTCGGCGGGCGCCAGAAGGCGCGCGTCCACACGCGGGCGATGGCGACGAGGGTCAGCAGGCTCGTGACGACGCCGCCGGCGACCAGCGTGTACGCCAGCGCCCCGCCGTCGGCCACGCCGGCCTGCAGCAGCCCCAGCTTGCCGATGAAGCCCGACAGCGGGGGGATGCCCGCGAGGTTCATCGCCGGCACGAAGAACAGCACCGCGAGCAGCGGCGACCGCCGGGCCAGCCCGCCCAGCCGGTCGATCGACGTCGTCCCGCCCTGCCGCTCGACCAGGCCGGCGACCAGGAACAGGGTGGTCTGGATCGCGATGTGGTGGGCGACGTAGAAGATCGCGCCGGCCAGCCCCGCCGTCGTCCCCAGGGCGATGCCGAACACCATGTAGCCGATGTGGCTGACCAGCGTGAACGACAGCAGCCGGCGCAGGTCGGTCTGCGCGACCGCGCCGAGGATGCCGATCACCATCGTGGCCAGCGCCGCCCACATGAGCAGGTCGTCGAGCGCGCCCCCGGGGAACAGCAGCGTCTGGGTGCGGATGATCGCGTAGACGCCGACCTTGGTGAGCAGCCCGGCGAACACCGCGGTGACCGGCGCGGGGGCGGTCGGGTAGCTGTCGGGCAGCCAGGCCGACAGCGGGAAGACCGCGGCCTTGATCCCGAACGCGATGAGCAGCATCGACTGCAGCAGCACCTGCGTGCCCTCGGGCAGGTCGGCCAGGCGCACCGCCAGGTCGGCCATGTTGACCGTGCCGGTCGCCGCGTACACCAGCCCGATCGCGGCCAGGAACAGCAGCGAGCTGGTCAGGCTGACGATGACGTAGGTGATCCCGCCGCGGATGCGCGGCGCGGTACCGCCGAGGGTCAGCAGCACGTAGCTGGCCATCAGGAGGATCTCGAAGCCGACGTAGAGGTTGAACAGGTCACCGGCGAGGAAGGCGTTGCTCACGCCGGCCACGAGGACCAGGTACGTCGGGTGGAAGATCGACAGCGGGGTGTCCTCGTCGCGGTCGGCCGAGCCCTGGCCGACGGCGAACACGAGCACGCCGAGGGCGACCGTCGAGGCGACCACCAGCATCAGCGCCGACAGCCGGTCGACGACCAGCACGATCCCCAGCGGCACCGGCCAGCCGCCCACCGCGACCGCGGTGGCGCCGTGCGCGTCGGCCATGAAGAGCAGCGTGAACGACACCCCGACCACCGCGGCCAGCACCAGCAGGCTGAGCGCGCGCTGCGCCCGCGGGTGGTGCGCCAGCAGCAGCGCGCCGGCCGCCCCGAGCAGGGGCAGCAGGACCGGCAGCGGGGCGAGGACGCTGCTCACCGGACACCGGCCGGCAGGTCGACGTCGTCGGCCGGCAGCTCGCCGGGGTCGTCGTCCGCCCCGCGGGGCAGGCTGTCGGCGTGCCCGGCCGGCCGGTCGCCGGGGGCGAGGTCGTCGGGGTCGAGCTCGTCGGCGTCGGTGCCCTTCCGGGCGGCGACCCGCCGGTCCTCCTCGTCGGTGCCGACCACCTCCTGCTTCACCAGCCGCCACGAGCGGTGGATCATCGCCAGCACGAACGCCGCGACGCCGAAGGTGATCACGATGGCGGTGAGGATCAGCGCCTGCGGCAGCGGGTCGTTCATCTCCTCGGGGTCCGAGACGCCGAGGATCGGTGCGAGGCCGGCCGCTCCGCCGGCCGACAGCAGCAGCAGGTTGGTGGCGTTGCCGAGCAGCAGGAAGCCCAGGAGCACCCGGGTCAGGCTGCGGTCCAGCAGCAGGTAGACGCCGGCTGCGTAGAGGCCGCCGATGATCACCGGCAGCACGACGGTGGGGGTCATCGCACGACCACCTCTCCCTCGTTGAGCTCGATGGGGTCGTCCTCGTCGTCCTGGCGGTCCAGCTCCGCGCCCAGGCTGCGCAGCACGTCCAGGACCAGGCCGACGACGATCAGGTAGACCCCCATGTCGAAGAACAGCGAGGTCACGAGCTTGACGTCGCCGAGCACGGGCAGCGTGGTCTCGAGGATCGCCGTCTGCAGCACCTCGGCGCCCAGCAGCAGGCCGCCCACCCCGGTGGTCCCGGCGAACAGCAGGCCGGTGCCCAGGAGCAGGCCGGGGGCCACCGGCGCGGCCTCGCCGAGCTCGTAGCGACCGCCGGCCAGGTACCGCAGCACCAACGCGAGGCCGGCGACGAGCCCGCCCGCGAAGCCCCCGCCGGGCTCGTTGTGGCCGGAGAACAGCAGGTACACCGAGAAGACCAGGATGGTGTGGAACAGGATCCGGGTGATCACCTCGAGCACCACCGACCGCCGGGCGGGGTCCAGGGTGGCGCTGGCGGCCAGCCAGCTCGGGCGCGAGCCGCCCTCGCTGAGCTCGGTCCGCGTGGCGCGGTCCACCCCGCCGGTCCGGCTGCGCAGGAAGACCAGGCTGGCCACGCCGGTGGCGGCCACGACCAGCAGCGAGATCTCGCCGAGGGTGTCCCAGGCGCGGATGTCGACCAGCGTGACGTTGACGATGTTCTTCCCGCCGCCGAAGTCGTAGGCCTCCTGCGGGTAGTCCACCGAGACCGGCGTCGCCGTGCGGGCGCCCAGCGCCACCGCGCCGACCCCGGCCATGAAGGCACCGACGGCCACGGCGATCACGCCGCGCACCGCCCGCTCGCGCGGCCGGTGCCGCTCGCCGATGTCCTTGGGCAGCTTGCGCAGCACCAGCACGAAGACGACGAGCGTGAGCGTCTCGACGAGGAACTGGGTCAGCGCCAGGTCCGGGGCGCCCTGGAGCGCGAAGAGGACGGCGGTGCCGTAGCCGGTCACCCCGACGACCAGCACCGCCGAGAGCCGCTGCCGGATGCGCAGGCTCAGCGCCGCGGCGGTGACCACGACGACGCCGACCATGGCCTGCACCGGGGTGTCCCAGGCCCGCCACTCCCCCGGCCACGGCGCCTGCGTGAGCAGGATCGTGCCGGGCAGCGCGAGGACGGCGACCAGGATGGTGCCCAGGTACGCCGGCAGCGAGCCGCGCTGCGTGGTGCCGGTGACCAGCACCGACAGCCGGTCCAGGCCCTGGATGACGTTCCAGTACCCCTCGTCGGCCGAGGCGCCCACAGCCACCCGGCGCTGGAGGCGGTACACCCCACCGCGGAGGGCGAACAGCGCCCCGCCGGCGAGCACGGTGAGGGCGGACAGCGCCAGCGCCGGCTGCCAGCCGTGCCACAGCGCGAGGTGCTCCGCCTCCGGGGCGAGCAGCGGCAGCTCGTCGGCGTAGCGGGCGACGAGCGGGTCCAGCAGCGGGCTGAACGGGCCGGCGGCCAGCCCGACCAGCGACAGCACCACCGGGGCGGCCAGGAAGAGCCCGTCCGGCGCGTGCCCGACCTCGGTGTCGGCGCAGCCGGGCTTGCGGGCAAAGGCGCCCCACACGAAGCGGGCGGTGTAGGCGGCGGTCAGCGCCGAGCCGGCCACCAGCGCGACCAGTACGACGGTGGCGGCGGTGCGGTCGGGCAGGCCGCCGTCCAGCAGGGCCGTGAACGCGGCCTCCTTGCCGACGAACCCCAGCAGCGGCGGCAGCCCGGCCATCGACGCCGCGGCCAGGCACCCGGCGACGGCCAGCACCGGCAGCCGCCGGCCCAGCCCGGACAGCTGGCGCAGGTCGCGGGTGCCGGTGGCGTGGTCGACGACGCCGACGGTGAGGAAGAGCGTGGACTTGAACAGCGCGTGGGCCAGCGTCATCGCGATGCCGGCCGCGGCCAGCTCGCTGCTGCCGGCCCCGACCAGCGTCATGAGGAAGCCGAGCTGGCTGACCGTGCCGAAGGCCAGCAGCAGCTTGAGGTCGGACTGGCGCAGTGCCCGGTAGCCACCGACGAGCATGGTCGCCACACCCAGGCCCAGGACCAGCGGCCGCCAGCCGGGGACGTCGGCCAGGCCGGGCGCCAGCCGGGCGACGAGGTAGATCCCGGCCTTCACCATCGCCGCGGCGTGCAGGTAGGCGCTGACCGGGGTCGGCGCCTCCATGGCGGCCGGCAGCCAGAAGTGGAACGGGATCATCGCGGACTTGGTGAGCGCGCCCATCAGGACGAGGACGGTGCCGGCGGTCATCGCCGCGCCGCTGCCCGGGTCGGCGACGACCTCCGACAGCAGGAACGACCCGCTCGCCTGGCCGATCACGATCAGCCCGACCAGCATCGCCAACCCGCCGGCGGTGGTGAGGACCAGCGCCTGGGTGGCCGCGCGGCGGGCGGCCAGCCGGGTGCCGGCGCCCCCGATGAGCAGGAACGAGAAGACGGTGGTGAGCTCCCAGAACACGTAGAGCAGGAGCAGGTCGTCGGCGACGACGAGGCCGAGCATCGACCCCGCGAAGGCGGTCAGCGTGCCGGCGAACCGGCCCGAGCCCTCGTCGTCGGGGCCGAAGTAGCGGGCGCAGTAGAGCAGCACCAGCGCGCCGACCCCGGTGACCAGCCCGGCGAACAGCAGCGCGAGGGCGTCCAGCCGCAGCGCGACCTGCAGGTCCAGCGCGGGGATCCAGGAGACGTCCTCGCGCACCTCGCCGCCGTCGAGCACGGCGGGGAGCTGCGCGAGGACCCACCCGAGGCCCGCGGCGGGCACCAGGGCCAGGGCGACGAAGGCCTGCCGGCCCCACCACCGGACGAGCACGGGCGCGAGCAGCGCGGCGAGCAGGTGGAGGAGCAGCAGAACGAGCACGGGTCTCCCGGGAGTCGTGTTTTCGGCTCGGGGACCACAGAACGTCGGTCGGGCGACGGCCGGCGGTGAGAACCACTCTACCCGGAGGACGTGTCGGCCCGGCCCCGGTGCAGGGGCCCGGCCCGAGCGGAGCGAGGGGTGGGGGGCAGCGGGGTCCTCCTCCTACCCGGAGGACGTGTCGGCCCGGCCCCGCTGCAGGGGCCCGGCCCGAGCGGAGCGAGGGGTGGGGGGCAGCGGGGTCCTCCTCCTACCCGGAGGACGTGTCGGCCCGGCCCCGGTGCAGGGCCCGGTCGTCAGCCGCCGGGGCGGACCAGCCCGCTCTCGTAGGCGAAGGCGACGGCCTGCACGCGGTCGCGCAGGCCGAGCTTGAGCAGCAACCGGCTCACGTGCGTCTTGACGGTCGCCTCCCCGAGGTACAGGCGGGCGGCGACCTCGGCGTTGGACAGGCCCGCGGCCACGAGGCGCAGCACGTCGGTCTCCCGCTCGGTGAGCTCGCCCAGCCGGCCGGCCGCGCCCGGGTCGGCCGCCGGGGCGGCGGCGAAGGACTCGATCACCCGCAGGGTCACCGCCGGGTCCAGGAGCCCCTGCCCGGCCGCGACGGTGCGCACGGCGGCGACCAGGTCCTCCGGCGGGGCCACCTTGAGCAGGAAGCCGCTGACGCCGGCCCGCAGCGCAGCGGCGACGTACTCGTCCTCGTCGAAGGTCGTGAGGACGACGACCCGCGTGGGCAGGTCCGCCGCGACGATGCGGCGGGCGGCCTCCAACCCGTCCATGCCCGGCATCCGCACGTCCATGAGCACGACGTCGGGGCGCAGCCGGGTCACGGCCGCGACGCCGTCGGCGCCGTCGGCGGCCTCCCCCACCACCTCGATGTCGGGCTCGGCGGCGAGCACCATCCGCAGCCCGGTGCGGATCATCGACTGGTCGTCGACCAGCACCACCCGGATCGTCACGCCGGTACCTGCGATCCGATCGCGGCCGACACCGGGAACGACGCGCGCACGCGGTACCCGCCGCCGCGGACCGGGCCGACGGCCAGCGTCCCGCCGGCGACGGCGACCCGTTCCCGCATGTGCAGCTGACCGTGCCCGCCGGGCGCCGTCCCGGCCGGCACGGGCACCCGCGCGCGGCCGTCGTCGGTGACGGTGACCGTCACCGAGTCGCCGGCCCACGCCACCTCGACGCGGGTGGCGGCCGCCCCGGCGTGCCGGACGACGTTGGACAGCGCCTCCTGCACCACCCGCACCGCCGAGACGTCGACCAGCTGCGGCAGCTCCACGGGCTCGCCGGTGACGACGAGCTCGACCGGCATCCCGGTGCGGCGCAGCTCGTCGAGGACGGCGTCCAGCCGGGACAGGGACGGCTGCGGAGCCGGGTCGCCGTCCTGCCGTTCCCGGAGGATGCCGACCACCCGGCGCATCTCGTCGACAGACTCCCGGCCCAGCCGCTCGAGCCCCTGCAGCACCTCCTGCGCGTCGGGGCGGTCGGGGAGCAGCCGCCGCAGCCCGCCCATCTGCAGCACCATCACGCTCACCGAGTGCGCCACCGAGTCGTGCACCTCGCGGGCGATCCGGGCGCGCTCGGCGACGGCGGCCGCGGACGCGACCGCCTCCTGCTGCTCGGCCAACCGGGCGGCGAGCACCTGCAGCTCGCGCGAACGCTCGCGCGACTGCCGTACCAGGGCGCCGACGCCCCAGGCCACCCCCGTGACCAGCACGTAGAACATGGCCTCCCAGGTGGAGGGGCCGAGGAGCATGCCGACGACGACCACGAGCAGCGTCGCCACCACCGCGGTCCGGACGCCGCGCCTCGGTGGCAGGACCGCGGCGGCGTGGCCGACCAGCAGGGCCATGCCGACGAGCTGGGCGCCGCCGGGGCCGGGGGTGCCCAGGGCGTGGTTGCCCAGGACGGTCAGCGCGCCCAGTACCGCCGCGGGTTCGGGCCAGCGGGCGCAGGAGGCGACCACCACGCCGACGGCGACTCCCGGCAGACACGTGACCAGGGGGTAGGAGAAGGTCTCGTCGATCGCCGTCTCGACGACCGAGAGCACGGCCAGCAGCAGGCCGACGCCGGGCCACAGCAGGCGGGCGCGGTCGAGGTGCGCGGCGGACCAGCGGGGCATGGCCAGCACGCTAGGGCTCCGGAGGCGGCCCGGGGATCCCCCTCGCGACGGACGACGTGCCGGCGCACCATCCGCCGGACGACGGAACCGGGTCGGTCCGTCCCGACGGACGCGCAGGTCGGCCCCCGGTTCCTAGCTTTCTCGCCATGACCTCGAACCTGGTGACCCCCGCCCCCTCCGCCCTGCCCGGCCCGGTCGTCCCGCCCGGACGCAGCGCCGCCTCCCGGCTGCTGCCGATCGCCGGCGGCGCGCTGATCGCCGGCTCCCTCCTCTACGTCGCCGGCCTGGCGACCTCCCCGCCCTGGGACTCGCCCTCCGACGCCGACTACATCGCCTCCCTGGCCCGCGACGAGGGCCAGACCACCCTCTCGGCGGTCCTGCTGCACTACGGCAACCTGCTCGCCGGCCTCGCCTGGCTCGCCGCCCCGGCGCTGGTCCGCGGCCGCAAGGGGTCCGTCTCGACGGTCGTCGGCGCGCTCATGGCCGCGCTGGGCCTGGTCACCGTGGCCGGTTTCGTCCTCTACGACTACTGGACCGCCGCCGTGGGGCGTGAGCTCCCCGCCGGCCAGGCCGAGGAGCTGTTCGGCATCGTCCAGGCCAACCCGGGCGTCGGCGCGGTCGGCTTCGTCACGCTCTTCGGTCTCCTCGGGCCGCTGGTCGCGATCGCCGCGCTGGCCCGCGCCGGCGTCATCTCCTGGTGGCTGCTGGCCCCGGCGGTCGGCGCCCTCGCCGCCTCGGCGCTGCTGACGTTCGAGCCGCTGTCCTACGCCGGCTTCGCCGCCGTCGGCGCGGTCCCGGTGGTCGTCGTGGGCCTGCGGATGATCCAGCGCCGCCGGGCCGAGGCCGCGGTCTCCGCCTGACCGGCCGTCGGACGCCCGGAGACCACCTCGTGTCCCCCGACCTCGTGCTCTGCCCACCCCGGTGGGCAGAGCACGAGTGCGTACAGGAGCAGCAGCCCGGGAGCCGGCCTGCGGCGGGCTCAGCCCTCGGCGAGCTCGGCCGCGGCCAGCCAGTCGGTCTCGACCTGGTCCTTCTCGGCCTGGACGGCACGCAGCTGGGCGTCGAGCTCCAGCACCCGCCCGTGGTCGGCCGCCGCGGCGGCGAGCTGCTCGTGCAGCTTCTTCTCGTCCGCGTCCAGCTTGAGCATCCGCCGCTCCAGCCGGGCGGCGTCCTTCCGGGCCGCGCGCGCCTCGGCGGCCGAGACCGCCCCGCCCGCGGTGGAGGGCGCGCCCACGGCCCGGACCTCGGCACCGGCGGCCGTCGTCAGCGGCGCGCCGCCGGCGGCCCGGCGGCGCAGGTACTCGTCCACGCCGCCGGGGAGCTCGGCCAGCGTCCCGTCGCCGAGCAGGGCGACGACCCTGTCGCACACCCGGTCGACGAAGTACCGGTCGTGGCTGACCACCAGCACCGTGCCGGGGAAGCCGTCGAGCAGGTCCTCCAGCGCGGTGAGGGTGTCGATGTCCAGGTCGTTGGTCGGCTCGTCGAGGACCAGCACGTTGGGCTCGCCCATCAGCAGCCGCAGCAGCTGGAGCCGGCGCCGCTCGCCGCCGGAGAGGTCCCCGACCGGGGTCCACTGCCGGCTGGCCGCGAAACCGAAGCGCTCGGCCAGCGTGGACGCCGAGATCTCCTGGTTGCCGATCCGCGCGATGCGGGCGACGTCCTGCACCGCCTCCAGGACCCGGGCGCGCGGCGGCAACTCGGTGACGTGCTGCGAGAGGTAGGCCGCCGCCACCGTCTGGCCGACGACGACCCGGCCCGCGTCCGGCCGGGTCTCGCCCACGAGCAGCTTGAGCAGCGAGGTCTTGCCCGCGCCGTTGACACCCACGATGCCGATCCGGTCGCCCGGGCCGACGTTCCAGGTGAGGTCCCGGAACAGCATGCGCGGACCGTCGTCGGTGGGGACGGCGTAGGAGAGGTCCTCGACGTCGTAGACGGTCTTGCCGAGCCGGCGCGCGGCGAAGCCCTTGAGCGCCATCGTGTCGCGGGCCGGGGGCTCGTCGGCGATGAGCGCCTGCGCCGCCTCGATCCGGAACTTGGGCTTGCTGGTGCGCGCCGGCGGGCCGCGGCGCAGCCAGGCCAGCTCCTTGCGCACGAGGTTCAGCCGGCGCTCCTCGGTGACCGAGGAGATCCGCGCCCGTTCCGCCCGGGCCAGCGTGTACGCCGAGTAGCCGCCGTCGTAGGCGTGCACGTCGCCGTCGGCGACCTCCCACGTCGTCGTGCAGACCTCGTCGAGGAACCAGCGGTCGTGGGTGACGACCACCATGCCGCCGGCGCGGGCGCGCACGTACTCGGCCAGCCAGGCCACGCCCTCGACGTCGAGGTGGTTGGTCGGCTCGTCGAGGACGAGCAGGTCCAGCGGCCGGATCAGCTGGGCGGCCAGCGCCACCCGGCGCCGCTCGCCGCCGGACATCGGGGCGACGGGGGCGTCGAGGCCCAGCCGGTCGAGCTCCAGGCCGGTGAGCACCGAGCGGACGGCGGGGTCGCCGGCCCACTCGTGCTCGGCGGCGAACACCGAGGTCGGGAGGACGACGTCGCGCACCGTCGCCCCCGGCGGGAGCGTGCCCGACTGGTCCAGGACCCCCATCGCGAGGTCGCCGCGGCGGGTGACGCGGCCGGAGTCCGGTTCATCGGCGCCGGTCAGCAGCGACAGCAGCGTGCTCTTGCCGCCGCCGTTGCGGCCGACGACGCCGATCCGCTCGCCGGCGGCGACCCCGAGGGAGACGTCGTCGAGGATCACGGTGGTGCCGTGGGCCTTGTGCACCCGCTCGAGGTTGACCAGGTTCAGGGGTGCGCTCATCCCCCCCAGTATCCCCGGACCCCTGCGCGGGCCCGGCGTGCGCCCGCGGGGGGGCCGGGACCTCCCCGCCGGCCGCCGGTCCGCGCCCTCCGCGTGGGACGGCCGTCCCGGCCGGAGCGGGACCGCCGCCCCTGTCCGCCGGGACACCTCCTCGCCCAGGGTCGACATCGACCACCGGCGGCCCACCAGTCGGCCGCAAGAGGCACGCAAGCCATGTCCGGAAGCTCGAGATCACCGGCCCACCGGCCACCTCCCGCGAGGGAGACGCAACGCCCCGCCCCGGCGGGCCAGCACCAGGAGGACGCCATGCCCACCGCCACCGCCACCCTCGCCTCCGTCGAGGTCACCTCCCCCGCCATCGCGGCGCGGCGGCCCGACGGGCGCCCCCGGCTGGTCGCGGTGGAGATGCCCCCGGCGCCCCCGGCGTCGGTGTGGTGGGCGCGGATCGCCGACGCCGGTCCGCTCTCGCGGGAGCACTCGCTGGTCGCCGTGAACTCCGAGCGCTTCGCCGACGGCACCCCCGTGGACCTCAGCGCCATCGAGTCGCGCGGACGCCGCCCGGCCGGCTGGCTGGTCGACCTGCGCTACCGGGCCACCGACGGCGGGGTCATGCGCATCGACGCCTCCGACGACCTCGCCGGCCTGTGCCCGCCGCTGTGGTTCGCCGAGCTGCACCACGCCACCAGCCCGATCCCGGCGTCGTCGCTGCTGGCCTTCACCGGCGGCCCGTTCCGGCCGGGCGCGGTGGTCAGCCCGCGCGAGGTCGCGGCGGCCGGTCTGCGGATGTCCGACCGGGTCGGGGAGGTGCGCTGGTTCAACCGCTCGGGCATCGTCGACGCGGTCACCGTGGCCCCGGCGATCCGCCGGCGTGGGGTCGCCTCGACGCTGGTCACCGCGGCCGAGGCCCTGCGCGTGCTGCGCGGCTGGGCGCCGCTGCGCAGCGACGGCCGGCTCACCGACGCCGGCGCGGCCTGGCTGGACGCGGCGCCGCCGGCCTGGCGGTCGCGGCTGGCCGACCGCGCCGAGGTGCTCCCCGACGAGGACGCCGCCGACGCCCCGACCGGGGTCGCCCGGCTGCTCAGGGACTACGCCTGAGCGGTCAGGCGAGGCGGGTGACCTCGACGGTGACGGTGTGCCCGTTGCTGCCCGCGCCGGAGAAGATGCCGCGGAACGGGGAGACGTCGCCGTAGTCGCGCCCGCGTCCGAGGGTCACGTGCCGGGTGCCGACGTCCGTGGCGTTGGTGGGGTCGAAGGCGCACCAGCCGCCGTCCCACCACTCCACCCAGGCGTGGCTCTCCCCGGTGACCGTCTGCCCGACCGCGGCGTCCCGCGTCGGGTGCAGGTAGCCCGAGACGTAGCGCGCCGGCAGCCCGAGCGCGCGCAGCATGCCGACGGTGACGTGCGAGATGTCCTGGCAGACGCCCTTGCGGTGCCGCCAGGCCTGCATGGCCGTCGTCTTCACGTGGGTGGCGCCCGACAGGTACTCCAGGTGCCCGCGGACCAGCCGGCAGACCGCCGCGGCGGCCTCGTGCGGCGGGAGGTCCCCCGCCGCGGCGCGGGCCTGCGCCACCACCTCGTCGTCCACCTGGGTCAGCGCGGTGCCGGCGAGCAGCTCGCCGTACTGGTCGCGGACCTCCCGGCCGCGCAGGACGTCCCAGCCGACGTGCGCGTGCGCGGCGGGCTCGGGCCCGGCCTCGACGATCGAGGTGCCGGTGACCACCAGCTCCTCGTGCGGGGTGTGCAGGTCGAAGGCGGTGACCGTGGAACCCCAGTAGTCGCGGTAGGCGTAGGCGGTGGCCGCCGGTTCGATCTCGACCCGGGAGCGCAGCGTCGTCTGCCGGCCGCTGTTCTCCGGGGTCAGCCGCGCCTCGTTGTAGGAGGAGCGGACCGGGCCGCCGTAGGAGAACCGGGTGCGGTGCACCACCTGCAGCCGCCAGCGGGACGGCGACGGCCGGCCGGGCTGGTCCTGCTGCTGCGTGCTCACGCGACGCCCTCCGGCACCCACACCTGCGGCGCCTGCTCGGTGAAGAACCGGCGGCTGACCGCGGCGCTGGCCGCCGAGCAGGTGCGCTCCAGCTCCTCCAGCCGGGCCGGCAGCCGGGACAGCAGCTCCGGGGTGCTCATGAACTCCAGCAGGGTGCGGGCCCGGCCCACGATCCGGTGGGCCTCGCCGGCGACGCCGATGCGCGTGGCGTCGCGGACCGTGCTGCGCTCAAGCTCGGCCAGGCAGCTCTCCGCCTGCTCCAGCGCGGCGAACACCGACCGCGGGAACAGCCGGTCCAGCAGCAGGAACTCCGCCGCCCGGCTGGAGTCGACCACCCCGCGGTAGGTGCGCAGGTAGGGCTCGTAGGCGCCGGTCGAGCGCAGCACGAGCGTCCAGGACGGCGCGGCGTCCCCGGCCAGGACGCGCGTGGAGATGATCCGGGCGGTCATGTCCACCCGCTCCAGCGAGCGGCCGAGGACCAGGAACAGCCAGCTCTCGTCGCGGCTCATCGTCGAGTCGGCCAGGCCGAAGACCATCGCCGAGCGCTCGCGGACGAACCGGAACAGCGAGTGCGGCCCGTACCGGCGCGCCATGGTGCGCTGCTGCGGCAGCGCGTTGTGGGTGACGTTGAGCGACTCCCAGATCTCCCCGGACAGCACCTCGCGGGCGCCCCGGGCGTTCTCCCGGGCCGCCGACAGCGCCCCGACGATCGAGCTCGGGCTGTCCCGCTCGAAGGCCAGCGTGGCGAGCACCCGCTCGGTGTCGGCCTCCTCGGCCGCGCACGGCGAGCCCATCAGGGCCAGCAGGTTCGCGCAGGCACGGCGCTCGTCGATCCACGGGTCCTCGACCAGCCGCTGGGTGTGCACGTCGAGGATCCGGGCGGTGTCGTCGGCGCGCTCCACGTAGCGGCCGATCCAGAACAGCGACTCGGCGATCCGGCTCAGCACGGCGTCGTCCCCCCGGCTCCTCGCTGCTGTTGCTGCTGCTGGGACTGGCCGACGGCCGCGTCGGTGAGCGGGCCGGGGTCCTGGGCCGGCGGCTCCTCCGGCAGGTCGGCGGCGGTGAACTCGATGCGGGTGAGCTCCGGCAGCTCGTCGGGGTCACCCGCCGGCCGGGGCCGGCTGAGCACCCAGGTGTCCTTGGACCCGCCGCCCTGGCTGGAGTTGACCACCAGCTCCCCCTCGGGCAGCGCCACCCGGGTGAGCCCGCCGGGCAGCACCCACACCTTCGACCCGTCGTTGATGGCGAACGGCCGCAGGTCCACGTGCCGCGGGGCGATGCGGCCGCCGATCAGCGTGGGGCAGGTCGAGAGGCCGATGGGCTTCTGCGCGATCCAGTCCCGGGGCCGGGCGCGCACCTTCCCGGCCAGGTCGGCGAGGGTCCGCTCGTCGGCGCGCGGGCCGATGACGATGCCCTTGCCGCCGGAGCCGTCGACGGGCTTGAGCACCAGCTGGTCGAGGGAGGAGAGCACCCACTCGGTGGTGTCGGCGTCGTCGAGCCGGTAGGTGTCGGCGTTGGCCAGCAGCGGCTCCTCGCCCAGGTAGTAGCGGACGAGGTCGGGCACCCACGTGTACAGCAGCTTGTCGTCGGCCACCCCGTTGCCGACGGCGTTGGCGATGGTCACCCGGCCGGCGCGGGCGGCGTTGAGCAGGCCGGCGCAGCCGATCACCGAGTCGGGCCGGAAGTGGACCGGGTCGAGGAACTCGTCGTCGATGCGGCGGTAGATGACGTCGACGCGGCGCTGGCCGTCCGTCGTCCGCATGCTCACCTGGTTGCCCGCGCACACCAGGTCGCGGCCCTCGACCAGCTCGACGCCCATCTGGCGGGCCAGCAGCGCGTGCTCGAAGTAGGCGGAGTTGTAGACGCCGGGGGTGAGGACGACGACCGTCGGGTCGGCCACGTTGCCCGGCGCCGAGGCCTTGAGCGCGGCCAGCAGACGGGTCGGGTAGTCGTCGACCGGCTGGATGCGGTGGTCGGCGAACAGCTCGGGCAGCACCTGGCTCATCGCCGCCCGGTTGGTGATGACGTAGCTGACTCCCGACGGCGAGCGCAGGTTGTCCTCGAGCACCCGGAAGTCGCCGGCCTCGTCGCGCACCAGGTCGATGCCGGAGACGTGCACCCGCACCCCGCCCGGGGGCACCAGCCCGTGGGCCTGACGGTGGAAGTGCGCGCTGGTGGTGACGACGCTGCGCGGCACCACGCGGTCGGCGAAGACGTCGCCGGCGCCGTAGACGTCGGCCAGGAAGGCCTCCAGCGCGTGCACCCGCTGGGCCACCCCGCGCTCGATGACGTCCCACTCCTCCGCACCGATCACCCGCGGCACGATGTCCAGCGGGAAGGGCTGCTCCTCGCCGGCGTGGGCGAAGGTCACCCCGGCGTCGCGATAGGTCTGCGACAGCACGTCGGCCCGGGCGGACAGCTCCTCGCCGGCCATCGGCTGCAGCGCAGTGAACAGCCCGGCGTACGGCGGTCGCGGCTGCCCGGCGCCGCCGAACATCTCGTCCCACTGCTGCCCGAGGGCGTAGCCGTCGAAGAGGTCCGCCATGGCCGGGACCCTAGGTCTGCCGTGTGTCCCGCGCGTTTCGAGGCAGGGAGCCCTCCCCGGTGCGGTCCGCAGCGCCTCCCGTCCGCGCGTCGCCGGCTGCTCCGGACGAGGGAGATCCGAGGATGTCGGTCGGCCTCTCAACCTCTGCTCCTCCGCAGAGCGTGTCTATGGGTGGTTGAGCGACCACAGAGGGTCGCCGGAGAGGGGGAGTCCTCGTGGGCAGACAGTTCGACGACGAGTTCACCGAGTTCGTCGAGAGGTGGTCGCCGGCGCTGTTGCGGGTGGCCTTCCTGCTGACCTCGGACCGGGGAGAGGCCGAGGACCTCCTGCAGACAGCGCTGCTCAAGACGTCCCGGCACTGGGGCCGGTTGTCCGACCGCGAGGCGGCCTACCCCTACGTGCGCCGGGTGCTCGTGACGACCCACACCAGCTGGCTCCGGCGCCGGCGGGTGCACGAGGTGCTCATCGACCGGTTCCCCGAGCAGGTGACCACCGAGCCGACCGGGATCGAGGCCGGCCGGGCCCTGCAGGCGCTGGAGCAGCTGCCCCCGCGGATGCGCGCGGTCGTGGTGCTGCGCTGGTACGAGGGGCTCTCCGAGGCCGAGACCGCCGAGGCCCTCGGGTGCTCGGTCGGTTCGGTGAAGAGCCAGGCCTCCCGTGGCCTGGCCCGACTGCGCGACCTGCTCGACCAGCCCAGCACGCGGACCGCCACCCCGGAGGGAGCACGATGAACGACCTCGACCTGCGCACCGCCCTGCACCGCGACGCCGACCTGGCCGGTGCTCCGCCCGCCGACCTGCTGGACCGGCTGGCCTCCCGCCGGCAGCAGCAGCGCCGCCGGCGCGCCGGGGGGCTGGGCGCCGTCGCCGCCGTGGTGGTCATCGCCGCGGGCATCCCGATCGGCGCGTCGTTCATGACGCAGTCCGACGGCGGACCGGCCACGCGACCCGTTGATCCGGTCCCGTCGGTGACCGCGGAGGTGGACCCACCGGCCATGACCCCGCCCCCGGCGCCGCCGTCGGTCGCGGTCGTCCCCTCGACCGCCCCACCGGCCGCGTCCACGCCGCCTGACATCACCGAGCCCTCGGCAGGTGCGGCGGTCCCGCCGACGGAAGCAGCCCCGCCGTGCGACTGGGCGGCGATCGACGCCGCGCTGCCCGCTGACACCCCGGAACGCACCTACGCCCTGTACAGCGGGGACGGCGAGTTCTGCCTGGGAGCGTGGGCAGCGTCCGGCTACAACGTCACCGAGGTGTTCGAGGGGGAGGTCTACGTGAACAGCAACGCCGCCCTCTTCCACTACGTGGACGGCGCCTGGGTCTTCCTCGACCGGACCCCCCACTGCGACGACACGGTGGTCCCGCCGGCCATCTGGGAGCGCGCCTGCAACGTCGACTAGGCCGTGACCGGTCCTGGGCGCTCGTCACCACCATCACGCGGTGACGAGCGCCCAGTCGTCGTGGGTCAGACGGCGGTGGCGATGCCCAGCCAGGGGACCAGCGCGCCGTCGGACAGCAGCCGGCCCACCCGGCCCGACTGCTCCTGCGCCAGGGCCCACCGCTCGTCGTGCCCGTGCCGGCGCTCGATCTCGGCGTCCACGGCGTCGGCACGCTCGGTCCACTCGGCCGGGCTGTCGGACAGGTCGGCTCGCCCGGTCGGGCCGAGCCGGAGCCCGGCAGCCGACAGCAGGCCGGTCAGCTCCTCCTCCGACGGGAAGTCGTTGCCCTCCGGCAGCGGCGGGGGCAGCGGCCGGACCGCGACGAAGACCAGGAGGCCCACCCGGCCGCCGGGCACCAGCACGCGGCGTAGCTCGGCCAGCGCGGCGGCCTTGTCGGGGATCGTGCACAGGACGCCGAGGCACCACGCCGCGTCGAACGAGGCGTCCCCGAAGGGCAGCTCCTGGGCGGTCGCCACCACCGCGGGGAGCCCGAACAGGTGGTGCGCGGCCCGGACGGCGCCGACCATCGGCTCGGCGCAGACCGGGCGCAGGCCGCGCTCGGCGGACAGCCAGCCCGCCGGTCCGCCGACCCCGGCACCGTCGTCGAGCACCCGGGCGTCCGCACCGAGGTCGAGCCCGTCGGCCAGCCACCGCAGCGCGCTCTCGCTGCCGCTGCCCCGGCAGCCGGCCGGGATCGCGTACTCGGGGCCCAGCGTCCGCACCGCCCGCTCGGTCCAGCTGGCGACGGTGTCGAACTCGACCTCCATCGCCTCGTCGGGCAGCTCAACCACCGGACTCCTCCCCCGTGCGCTCGTCGCGGATCCGGCCGGCCACCTCGGCCTTGACCCGTGCACCCTCGTCCTCCCCCGCACCGGACGCCAGTCCGGAGAGGTTGACGCCGGCGACGCCGTCGACGGCGAGCAGCGCCCGCGCCTCGGCCACGGCGGTGGCGATGCCGGCCTCCCGCGGGTCCGGCGCGGCGAGCACCCGCTCGATCGCCTCGTCGTCCATCGCCAGGCCGGGGAACCGCTGGAGCACGCGCGCGGAGCGCTCGTCGGTGTAGACGGCGACCGCCGCGACGAACGGCAGCGTGGCGCCGGCGGCCCGCGCCGCGGCGACGAACCGGGCGACCTCGGCGGGCGTCCGCACGTGGTTCAGCACGCACAACTGCGCCCCTGCGCGCTGCTTCTGCACGACGCGGGCCGGCCGCAGGTCCACCGGCGGGGCGGCCGGCGACTCGGGGACGGCGACGTTCAGCCCCGCGGAGGTCGCCAGCGCCGCCAGCCGCGGGCCGTCGAGGTCGAAGACCTGCGTGGCGCCGGGGCGGACGCCGGGCCCGCGGGCGTCGCCGGTGACGCACAGGACGCCGTCCACCCCGAGCGCGGCCAGCCCGGCCACCTCCTGCTCGAGCACCACGCGGTTGCGGTCCCGGCAGGCCAGCGTCGTCCACAGCCGCCCACCCGAGGCGTGCACCTCGGCGGCCACCACGGACGGCGGGAAGTCCGGCCGGTTGGCGTGCTCGCCGACGAGCAGGCCGTCGGAGACGGGCGCGAGGACGCCCACCACCCGGCGCAGCGAGTCGGGGTCGTACGGGACGACGGAGAGGTCGGTGAGCACGACCGGCCCGGTGCCGGCGCGGTCGAGCAGGCTGCCCGGCCGCGGTGCCGGTGCGGGCAGCGGCTCGGCCGGCCAGGCGACCGGGGGCACGCCGACGAAGACGCAGCGGTGCTCGGCGACCTCGCAGCGCTCGTCCGCGCGGACGCCGCCGCACGGGCCGAAGACCATCCGCTTCGGGCAGCCCTCCCGGGCCGGCAGGTCGGCGAGGAGGGTGGGCGGCACGAACCCCACCCTGCCGACCGTCGGCGAGATCTGCACAGTGGGCGGCATCGGGGCCTGATGCCGACGAGTGTGCAGATCTCGCCGACGGAGGGGCAGGCGGGAACACATCCGGGCCTGGAAGCGCTAGGGTGGCCACAGGTAGTTGAGCTCTCAACTCAAGGAGACCGAGATGCCCGCCATCACCGTCGAGGACACCACCGTCCTGCCCCGCGTCCCCGTGCCCGCCCCCGGCACCGTGCGCCGCCGGGTCCGCTCGGTGACCACCGCGCCGTCCGGCTTCGAGGGCGAGGGCTTCCCGGTCCGCCGCGCGTTCGCCGGCGTCGACCTGCGCGACCTCGACCCGTTCATCCACATGGACCAGATGGGCGAGGTCGAGTACGCCCCGGGCGAGCCGAAGGGCACCTCCTGGCACCCGCACCGCGGCTTCGAGACCGTCACCTACATCATCGACGGCACCTTCGAGCACGCCGACTCCCACGGTGGCGGCGGCACGATCAGCAACGGCGACACCCAGTGGATGACCGCCGGTGGCGGCGTCCTGCACATCGAGAAGCCGCCGGAGCACCTGGTCATGAGCGGCGGCCTGTTCCACGGCCTGCAGCTGTGGGTCAACCTGCCGCGGGCGCAGAAGTGGGTGGAGCCGCGGTACCAGGACCTGCGCGCCCAGGAGGCGGTGCTGCTGGCCAGCCCCGACGCCGGCGCGTTCCTCCGGGTGATCGCCGGGGACGTCGCAGGCCACCAGGGCCCGGGCTCGACCTACAGCCCGATGGCGATGGTGCACGCGACGATCGCCCCCGGCGCGACCCTCGACCTGCCGTGGCGGCCGGACTTCAACGCGCTGGTCTACGTGCTCTCCGGCGCCGGCTCGGTCGGCGTCGACGGGCAGCCGATCCGCACCGGCCAGCTCGCCGTCTTCGGCCCGGGCGACACGATCACGGTCAGCGGGGCCAAGCAGCAGGAGTCGCGCACCCCGGCGCTCGATGTCGTCGTCCTCGGCGGCCTGCCGATCCGCGAGCCGATCGCCATGTACGGCCCCTTCGTCATGAACACCCGGCAGGAGGTCATGGACGCGTTCACCGACTTCCAGGCCGGCCGGCTGGGCTCCATCCCGGCGCAGCGGGTCCCGCACGCCGACGTGGTGGGCGAGACGGGTCAGCAGGAGTAGGACTCCCCCATGAGCAACCTCGACCGCCGCCCGCCCGCCCGTGAACTGGGCGGGCTGGCGGCGACCGCTCCGCGGCCCGTGCTCGACCTGCTGCCCGGCAAGGAGGTGCAGCTCGGCGAGAGCACCCGCGTGCGCCGGGTGCTGCCGACCCTCGGCCGTCGGCTCGTGGGCGCCTGGGCCTTCGTCGACCACTACGGCCCGGACGACGTCGCCGCCGGTCCGGGCATGCAGGTGGCCCCGCACCCCCACACCGGGCTGCAGACGGTGTCCTGGCTGCTGCAGGGCCG
Source organism: Blastococcus sp. CPCC 205250 (assembly GCF_019799925.1). Taxonomy (GTDB): domain Bacteria; phylum Actinomycetota; class Actinomycetes; order Mycobacteriales; family Geodermatophilaceae; genus Trujillonella. Next base: position 91,723 of record NZ_JABGCG010000005.1, read on the forward strand.
GGTGCACCACCGCGACTCCCTGGGCAGCGACGTGGAGTTCGGCCCGGGCGAGCTCGCGCTGATGACCGCCGGCCACGGCATCGCCCACTCCGAGCAGTCGCCCGCCGCCCACCCGCGCTACCTGCACGGCGCCCAGCTGTGGGTGGCCCTGCCCGACTCCGCCCGCGAGATCGCGCCCGCCTTCGAGCACCACGCCGCACTCCCCGGCTTCACCTCCGACGGGATGACCGCGACGGTGCTGATGGGGTCCCTCGGCGGGGCCACCTCGCCAGGCACCGCCCACACGCCACTGCTCGGCGTCGACCTCGAGCTGGCCGCCGGCGCCGACGTGGAGCTGCCACTGGAGCCGGACTTCGAGCACGCGCTGCTGGGCGCCTCCGGCGGGGCCGACGTCGAGGGCGCCCCGCTCGGCCACGGCCAGATGCTCTACCTGGGCACCGGCCGGCGCACCGTCCGGATCCGCACCGAGGCACCGGTGAAGCTGCTCCTGCTGGGCGGGGAGCCGTTCGAGGAGCGCCTGGTCATGTGGTGGAACTTCGTCGGCCGCTCGGGCGAGGAGATCACCACGTTCGCCGAGCAGTGGAACGCCGAGCACGAGCGCTTCGGCGCCGTCGTCGGCTACGACGGCGACCGACTGGCCGCTCCCCCGCTGCCTCCCGTCCCGCTCAAGGCGCGCGGCCGGGAACGATGACCCACGGACACCGGGGAGTCACGCGGTGACGACCGACCCGCGCATGCTCGAGGTCGCCGCAGGCCGGACGTGGGGCGTGCTGGCCAGCGTCGAGGTCCGCGACCGCCGGCTCGTCGTCCGGTTCCGCCCGGAGCACGTGTACGGCCGGCTCCGGTAGGACCTCACTCCTCCGGCTCGACCTCCATCACCGAGAACGCCGCCCCCCACGGGTCCGCGACGACGGCGAACCGCCCGAACTCCGTGTCCTCGGCGGGGTGCAGCACCGTCCCGCCCCGGGCCTCGACCGCGGCCACCGCGCCGTCGGTGGAGGCGACGGCGAAGCACACCGCCCAGCCCCGGGGCAGCCCCGGCTGGGCCGGCCCGAGACCGCCCAGCGGGCGCTCGCCGGTGGCGAAGATGGCGTAGCCGCCCATGTCCGGGATCTCGTCGAACCGGTGGCCGAACACCCGCGCGTAGAAGGCCTGCGCCGCGGCGAGGTCGTCGACGGCGGCCTCCTCCCAGGTCAGGGACCCGGGCTCGTTGAACACCCGGACGCCGGTGTGCTCGCCGGCCTGCCACAGGCCGAACCCGTGCCCCTCGGGGTCGCGGGCGATGGCCATGCTGCCCAGCGGGCCGACCTCCATGGGCTCGACGACCACGGTGCCGCCGGCCGCGCGGATCGCGGCGGCGCTCGCGTCGGCGTCGTCGGTGGCGAAGTAGACCGTCCAGCCCGGTGGGTCCACCGGGTTCGTCAGCGGCCCCATGCCGGCGGCCGGGTGGCCGTTGCGCAGCGCGTTCAGGTAGCCGCCGTACTCGGGGTCGCCGCCGGTGAACGACCAGCCGAACAGCGATCCGTAGAAGTCCTTCGCGGGGTCGGTCTCCGCGGCGCCGTAGTCGATCCAGCACGGCGTGCCGGGCGGCCACGGGGTGTCCCGTGTGGGCATGGCTCCTCCTCCGGTGTGGGGGAGGTCACGGTCCCACCGGGCGCCGACAGAACCGGGCCCCCTCGCGCGCGGCTCAGAAGCGGCCGCCGCCGCTGCGCCGTCCGCCACCCCCGCCGCGCGAGCCGCCGCCCCCGCCGAAGCTGCCCCCGCTCCGCCTGCCGGACCCGCCGAAGGAACCGCCCCGGCGGTGCCCGCCCCCGCCGCCGCCCCCGAAGAGGATGCCGCCGAGCACGAGACTGCCGAGATCCGGACCGCGCCCGTAGCCGGGACCGGCGAACCCGCCACCCCCGAAGCCGCCGCCGTACCCGCCTCCGCCATAGCCCCCGCCGCCGTAGCCCCCGCCGCCGTAGCCCGAGTTCCAGGACGACATGTCGGACTGGGCCCGCTGCAGCGCCTGCTCGGCGAGGGCGTCGGCCTGCTGCGCCTCCTGCAGCGCGCTGACCGGGTCGGTGGGCGCCAGTCCGGTCGCCGCCTGCAGATGGCGCTCGGCCTCGGCCAGGCGGGTGCGGGCCTCGGGTCCGACGGCGCCGCGGCGGGTGGCGATGAAGTCACCGGCGGCGGCGATGGTCGAGCGGGCGTTGAGCAGCGCCTGGTCCAGAGCGGCGGCTGCCCGGCGCGTCCGGGTCTGCGCGTCGCGGGCCACCGACAGGGCCTGCTCCAGCGCGATGTCGGCCTCCTCGAGCCGGCGCAGCGCGGTGAACGGGTCCGGCAGCGCGCCACCGGTCGCGGCCATCGCCTCGTCGGCGGCCACGATCGCGGCCTCGGCGCGGGCGATCTGCGGCTGCAGGCCGCTGCGGTCCCCCGACGCGACGAGCGCCCGGGCTTCGGCGAGGTCCTGCTCGGTGTCCGCCCGCGCGGCGGGGATGCGCTGCACCGCCGCCTCGAGGTCGGTCGCGAGCCTGCCGATGGCGTCGAGCAGCTGACCGCTCTGGACGACGGCGTCCTCGGCCGCCCGGATGTCGCCGACCGCCGCGCCCGCCGCACCGGCGTCCAGCGCCGTCCGGGCCTCGGTGACCTCCTGCTGGGCCGCGGCCAGCCGGGCGCGGGCCTGCTCCAGGTTGTCCGCGACCGGTGCGATGGCGGCCGGCGCGAAGCGGCGCTGGAGCTCGGCCAGGCGCTGCGCGTCGGCCGGCATCCGGCCCTGCAGCGCGGTGATGCGCGGCCCCAGCGCCTCGAGGGCCTGCGGCGCGTTCTTCTCCAGGTCGCGCAGCTGGTCGAACTCCTCCGCCTGGGCGTCCAGGCGGGCGTCGGCGGCCGAGGTGAGCTGCAGCATCTCCGCGAGCATGGCGCGGGTGGTCGGCTCGTCCTCCGGGATCTCGTCGTCCAGCTGCTGGCGCAGCGTGAAGGCGCGGGTCAGCTCCTGCCGCGACTGCTCGAGCGCCTCGGCGAAGCCGGCCACGGCGTCCTGCCCGTACTGCAGACGGGCGAAGTCCAGGTCCAGCTGCGAGGTCTTGATGGCCTCGTCGAGCTCCAGCAGCGCGGTGCTGGCCTGGGCCTGCAACTGCTCGGTGGGCACGCCGGCGTGCGGGTCGGGCCGCTCCAGCCGCTTCACCTCGGGACCGGCGGCCTCGCGGTGCTTCCGGCGGGAGCGAGACACGAGATAGGCCCCGCCGCCCAGGGCCGCGATGCCGCCGACGACCGCGATCGTGCCCAGCCCGGTGCCGTCGCCGCCCCTGCTCTCGGCGACCCCGTCGACGAAGGCCTCGAGGCCCCCGCCCCAGTCGCCGTCCCGGAACTCCGGGTCGACGTTGGCCGCCGAGTAGTCGTCCAGCTCGGCCCGGTCCACGTCCGCGCTGGAGTCGAAGGAGTAGCCGTAGGCCCCCTCCTCCACGGCGACGGCGAAGACCGCGTCGTCGGCCCCCAGCCCCGAGCGCCCAGCCGTCTCGTCGGCCCAGGGACCGGAGTCCAGGCCGTCGAACGAGTCGACGAACACGACGAACAGCTGGATGCCCTCGCCGGTCTCCAGCTCGGTGATCGCGTCCTCGATCTGGGCCCGTTCCTCGGCCGACAGGAGGGCCACCCGGTCGTCCACCTGCCCGGCGACGTCGACGGGCGGCTCGGCCAGCGCGGCCGGTCCGGTCAGGACCACCGCCCCGGCGACGGCGAGGACGGCGCTGAACCGGCGGAGGACCACGACCCGACCCTACCGACGACCGACGGTCTGGGACGGCCGCGAACGGGTAGGGGCGACGGCAGATACCGAGCACACGACCGAGTTGGAGACCACATGGCCACCGAGCCCGACCGCATCCCCGCCGCCGACCTGCCGCCGGGGTCCGTCCGCCGCGTGGGCGACTGGGCGGTGGGCAACCGCGGCGGCGCCTACTTCGCGGTGTCCCGCCGCTGCCGCCACCAACTGGCCGACCTGTCGAAGGGCACCGTCGACGCCGAGGGCTGCCTGGTCTGCCCGTGGCACCAGGCCCGCTACGACGTCCGCACCGGCGAGATGGTCAGCGGCCCCAAGGGCGTGCTGGGCTACCACGGGCCCACGCCGGGGTACACGCAGCTCGTCCGCGGCTACGCGAAGTTCCTCAAGCTGCGGGTCCGGCGGGCCCTGCGCCGCGGCGACGACGTCGTCCTCGAGTGACCGGGTGCGTCAGCGCAGGGTCCCTGCGCTGACGCACCCCGCTCAGGTCAGCTGCCGCCAGGTGGCGCGGCGGGCCGCCTGCTCGTCGGGGTCGGGCACGGGCAGCGACGCGAGCAGCCGCTGGGTGTACGGGTGCTGCGGCGCGCCGAGCACCTGCGCCCCCGTGCCCTCCTCGACCAGCTGCCCGCGGTAGAGCACCGCGATCCGGTCGGCCAGCAGGTCGACGACGGCGAGGTCGTGGCTGATGAACAGGCAGGCGAAGCCGAGCTCGCGCTGCAGCTCGTCGAACAGCTCGAGCACGCGCGCCTGCACCGACACGTCCAGCGCCGACGTCGGCTCGTCGGCGATCAGCAGCTCCGGGCCCAGGGCCAGCGCACGGGCGAGGCTGGCCCGCTGCCGCTGACCGCCGGAGAGCTCGTGCGGGAAGCGGTCGCCGAAAGACCTCGGCAGCTGCACGGCCTCCAGCAGCTCGTCGACCCGGCCGCGGGCCTCGTGCGCGTCCTTCGCCCGGCCGTGCACCACCAGCGGTTCGGCGACGGCCTGCGCGATCGTCAGCAGCGGGTTGAAGCTCGACGCCGGGTCCTGGAACACGAAGCCGACGCGCTCCCGCACCGGCCGGAAGCGCTTCTCCTTGACGCCGTTCATCTCGGTGCCCAGCACCGAGAGCGACCCGCCGGTGACCTTGGTCAGCCCAGCGATGGCCCGCCCGATCGTCGTCTTGCCGCTGCCGCTCTCGCCGACCAGCCCGAGCACCTCGCCCGGGCGGATGGCGAAGCTGACGCCGTCGACGGCGGTGAAGTCCGGCTTGCGCAGCCGGCCGGGGTAGACGATCCGCAGGTCGCGGGCCTCGACCACCGGCGTCGCCGACGCCCAGCCGGCCGGGCGGGCGGCCGCCCGCTCCTGGGTGCGCGCCAGCCCCTGTCCCAGCCGCGGGACCGAGCCGAGCAGCTGCCGGGTGTACTCCTCGCGCGGGGCGGAGAACAGCGTCCGGACGTCGGCCTGCTCGACCAGCTGCCCCTGGTACATGACCGCCACCCGGTCGGCCAGGTCGGCGACGACGCCCATGTTGTGGGTGATCAGCACGATCGCGGTGCCGAACTCGTCGCGGCAGCGGCGCAGCAGGTCGAGGATCTCGGCCTGCACCGTGACGTCGAGGGCCGTCGTCGGCTCGTCGGCGATGATCACGCCGGGGTCGAGGACCAGCGCCTGGGCGATCACGATGCGCTGCTTCTGCCCGCCGGAGAACTGGTGCGGGTAGTGGTCGATCCGCTTCTCCGGCTCGGGGATGCCGACCCGCCGGAGCACGTCGACCGCCTTGGCGCGGGCCTCGGCGCGGGAGTACCCGCCGTGGGCGCGCAGGCCCTCGACGATCTGCCAGCCCACCTTGTAGACCGGGTTGAGCGCGGTCGAGGGCTCCTGGAAGACCATCGCCGCGTCGCGCCCCCGGACGTCGCCGAGGTCGGAGCGACCGAGGGTGACGACGTCGTGGCTGCTGCTGCCGTCCTTGCGGGTCAGCAGCACCGCCCCGCGGGTGGTCGCGGTCTCCGGCAGCAGCCCGAGGATGCTGCGGGCGGTCACGGTCTTGCCGCTGCCGCTCTCCCCGACGATCGCCAGGACCTCGCCGGCGCGCACCTCCAGCGAGACGTCCTGGACGGCGACCACGCGGCCGGCGTCGGTGGCGAAGGTGACCGAGAGGTCCTGGATGCTGACGACGGGGCCCACCGGGGCCATCCGCTCCGTGCTCATGACGCCCCCTCGATCCCCGCCAGACCGGCCGGACCCGCACCGAGCGGACCGCCGGGCACCACCGTGACCTCACCGGTCTCGCCGGCGTCGGCCGCCCGCCGGCTGCGCAGCCGCGGGTCGGCCAGGTCGTTGAGACTCTCCCCGACCAGGGTCAGGCCGAGCACGACCCACACGATCGCGATGCCGGGGAAGATCGAGGTCCACCAGATGCCGCTGGTGACGTCCGACAGCGCCCGGTTGAGGTCGAAGCCCCACTCGGCGGCCGCGGTCGGCTCGATGCCGAAGCCGAGGAAGCCCAGGCCGGCGAGGGTGAGGATCGCCTCCGAGGCGTTCAGCGTGAGGATCAGCGGCAGCGTGCGCGTGGCGTTGCGCAGCACGTGCCGGGTCATGATCCGCCAGTGGCTGGCGCCGATGACCTTGGCGGACTCCACGTAGGCCTCGGCCTTGATCCGCACCGTCTCCGCGCGGATGACGCGGAAGTACTGCGGGATGTAGATGACCGTGATCGAGATGGCCGCGGCGAGGATGCCGCCCCACAGGCTGGACTGCCCGCCGCTGATCACGATGGCCATGACGATCGCCAGCAGCAGGGTCGGGAAGGCGTAGACCGCGTCGCAGACGACGACGAGCACCCGGTCCAGCCAGCCGCCGAAGTAGCCCGACAGCAGGCCGAGCAGCACGCCGAGGAACAGCGAGAGCACGATCGCCACGACGATCACGGCCAGCGCCGTGCGCGTGCCGTAGATGACGCGGGAGAGCACGTCGTAACCGCCGACCGTGGTGCCGAGCCAGTGGTCGCCCGACGGCGACTGCTGCGCCCCGAAGGGCCCGTCGGCGTCGCGGAGCTGGTTGTAGCCGTAGGGCGCCAGCAGGTCGGCCAGCGCCGCCGTCAGCAGGAAGACCCCGGTGAGCACCAGCCCGGCGACGAGCATGCCGCGCTGCAGGCCGACGGCCTGCCGGAGCTGCCGGACGACGGGCAGGCCGCGGCGTCGCCGGGCCGGGGTCGGGGTCGGGGTCGCGGTGGTGGCCATCAGTACCTCACCCGGGGGTCGATGAGCGCGGCGATGACGTCGACGACGAAGTTGGTGACGGCGACGACGACCGCCAGCAGCACCACCAGCCCCTGGACGGCGACGAAGTCTCGGGCCTGCAGGTACTCCGAGAGCTGGAAGCCCAGGCCCCGCCACTCGAAGGTCGTCTCGGTGAGCACCGCGCCGCCGAGCAGCAGCGCGACCTGCAGGCCGATGACGGTGACGATCGGGATGAGCGCCGGCCGGTAGGCGTGCTTGCGCAGCAGCCGGCGCTCGCTGACCCCGCGGGAGCGGGCCGCCTCGACGTAGCCCATGCCGAGCGTGCCGATGACGTTGGTGCGGACCAGCCGGAGGAACACCCCGGCCGTCAGCAGCCCGAGCGCCACGGCCGGGAGGACGGCGTGCTCGAGCACGTCCTGCACGACCTCGCCGTTGCCGGTCTTGATCGCGTCGATCAGGTAGATGCCCGTCGGGTTCTCCACCGAGGTCTGGATGAGGATCTCGCTGCGGGTGGAGGCGCGGCCGGATGCGGGCAGCCAGCCCAGCCCGCTGGAGAAGACGAGCTTCAGGACCATGCCGGCGAAGAACACCGGGGTCGCGTAGCAGAGGATCGCGAAGACCCGCAGGACGGCGTCGGGCCAGCGGTCGCGGGCGTAGGCGGCGAACCGGCCCAGCGGGATGCCGACGAGGAACGCGACGACGAGCGCGTAGAAGGCCAGCTCGAGGGTGGCGGTGCCGAAGTCGGCGAGCACCTCGGTGACCGGCTGGTTGGTCGACAGCGTGGTGCCGAAGTCCAGGCGGACGAGCTGGCCCAGGTACTCCAGGTACTGCGTGAACAGGGGCCGGTCGTAGCCGGCCGCGGCGACCCGCTCGGCGAGCTCCGCGGGGCCGAGGCGGCCGCCCAGCGCGGCGGTGATCGGGTCACCGGTGGTGCGCATCAGGAAGAAGACCGTCGTCACCAGGACGAAGATCGTGGGGAAGATCAGCAGGAACCGGACCGCGATGTAGCTGCCCAGCCCGCCGCTGCGGCGCCGGCGCGGCGGTGGCGCGGCCTCGGGTACGGCGGCCGGCTCGCCGGTCAGCTCGGTGGTCGTGGTGGTCATGTCTCCTGCTCGTACTCGGCTGTCCTACCGGCTCCGGGACCGGCCGCACATGGGGAGGCCCCGGGTGGTCACCGTGGGGAGACCACCCGGGGCCGGGTACCGCTGGGGAGCCGTCAGGCCCGCTCGAGGGCGCCGTAGCGGAACTTGAACGACGCGTCGAGGGTGTCCTCGGCGCCGGTCACACCCGTGCGGACGACGGCGATCTGCGCGCCCTGCAGGTACGGCAGGGTCGACAGGTCACCGGCGACCACGTCCTGGATCTGCTCGATCATGGCCGTGCGCTGCGCCGGGTCCGGCGTGCTCAGCTGCTGCAGGATCATCTCGTTGACCTGCGGGTTGTCGTAGTGGTTGCTGAGGAAGTTCTCCGTGGTGAAGAACGGCGTCAGGTAGTTGTCGGCGTCGGAGTAGTCCGGGAACCAGCCCAGCTGGTAGGCCGGGTAGACGTCCTCGGTGCGCTGCTCGGAGTACTGCGTCCACTCGGTGGTCTGCAGGTCGACGGTGAACAGCCCCGTCGACTCCAGCTGGTCCTTGATGAGCGCGTACTCGTCACCGGAGGACGGGCCGTAGTGGTCGTTGGAGTACTGCAGCGACAGCTGCACCGGCGTCTGCACGCCGGCGGCCTGCAGGACCTGGGCCGCCGCGTCGGCGTCCGGGCCGCCCTGACCGTCGCCGTAGAGCTCCTGCAGCGACTGGGTGGCGCCGGTCAGGCCGTCGGGGACGTAGGAGTACAGCGGCGTGTACGTGCCCTTGTAGACCTGCTCGGCGATCTCCTCGCGGTCGAGCAGGTGCGCCATCGCCTGGCGGACGGCGAGCGCCCGGGCCGGGTCGGCCTCCGGCGTCGTCGCGCCGTAGGGCTGGGTGTTGAAGTTGAAGACGATGTAGCGGATCTCGCCGCCGGGGCCGTCCACGACCTCGACGTCGTCGTTGCCGCGCAGGTCCTCGACGTCGGTGGCCGACAGGCTGCGGTAGGCGACGTCGACGGCGCCCTCCTCGACGTCCAGCTTCAGGTTCGAGGACTCGGCGTAGTAGCGGACGTTGATCGTGTCCGTCTTCGGCGCGCCCAGCATGCCCTGGTAGTCGGGGTTCGCCTCGTAGGAGATGAGGTCGTTGATCTCGTAGCTGGTGATGACGTACGGACCGGCGAAGGCGTTGCCCTCGACGATGTCGTCGTCGGGGGTCAGCGAGTCGGCCGAGAAGACCTCCTCGTCGACGATCGGCCCGACCGGGCTGGACAGCACCTGCGGGAAGGTCTGGTCGTCGGGGTTGGTCAGGTTGAACACGACGGTGGTGTCGTCGGGCGCCTCGACGCTGTCGAGATTGGCCAGCAGGGAGGACGGGCCGTTCTCGTCGGCGATCGCGACCTGCCGGTCGAACGAGAACTTCACGTCCGAGGAGGTGAGCTCGTTGCCGTTGGCGAAGGTGAGGCCCGACTTCAGCGTGACCGTGTACTGGGTCGGCGCGGTGAACTCGGCCGACTCGGCGATGTCGGGCTCGACCTCGGGGCTGCCCAGCGGGGTGTTGAGCAGGAACGGGTAGACCTGGTTCATCACGGCGAAGGAGCCGTTGTCGTACGAGCCGGCGGGGTCGATCGTCGTGATCTTGTCCGTCGTGCCGATGATCAGCGCGTCGCCGCCACCGGAGCCGCCGCCGGACCCGCCGTCGTCGTCACCACCACCACCACACGCCGACAGCGCCAGAGCCGTCACCGCGATGCCTGCCGTGGCCGCGCGCATGCGCCGGCCACTGCTTCCCAGGGGGGTCATCCACTACCTCGATCTCGGTTGTGACGGGTCGCCGCCGGGGGAACGGCCGCACGAACGTCACGCAAACAGTGCCTGCCGATGAGTAGCACAACCGTCCCACCATGCGGGAAGAGTGCGTCCCCGATGGTTACCCGACCGTGACGGCACCGGACCGGTCCCGACCCACGCCGGCCACCGTCAGGCGTCGATGCGGCGGCGGCCCTCGAAGGCGCGGCCGAGCGTGACCTCGTCGGCGTACTCCAGGTCCCCGCCGACCGGCAGGCCGCTGGCCAGCCGGGACACCGCCAGGCCCATGGGCGAGACGAGCCGGGCCAGGTAGGCCGCGGTCGCCTCCCCCTCGAGGTTGGGGTCGGTCGCGATGATCAACTCGGTGACCTGGCCGTTCATCAGCCGGGTCATGAGCTCCTTGACCCGCAGGTCGTCGGGGCCGACGCCCTCGATGGGGCTGATCGCGCCGCCGAGCACGTGGTAGCGGCCGCGGAACTCACGCGTCCGCTCGATGGCGACGACGTCCTTGGGCTCCTCGACGACGCAGATGACGTCCTCGGTGCGCCGGGGGTCGCGGCAGATGCGGCACTGCTCGCCCTCCGCGACGTTGAAGCAGGTCACGCAGAAGCGGACCTCGGCCTGCACCCGCTGCAGGGCGGCCACGAGCCGCCCGACGTCGGCGGACTCCGCCGCGAGCAGGTGGAAGGCGATGCGCTGCGCGCTCTTGGGCCCGACCCCGGGCAGGCGGCCCAGCTCGTCGATGAGGTCCTGGACGGCCCCCTCGTACACGGTGCTCCTCGGATCCGGTGGACGGCTGCCGGCTCAGGCGCCGGGCAGACCGAGCCCGCCGCCGAGCCCGCCGCCGAGGCCACCCGCGAGGGGGCCCATCCGGCTGGCGGCCAGCTCGTTGGCGGCGCGGCCGGCGTCACGGACGGCGGCCACGACGAGGTCCTGCAGCGTCTCGAGGTCGTCGGGGTCGACGGCGGCCGGGGAGATCGTGACGGCGGTCAGCTCGCCGCCGCCGGTCATCGTCGCGGTGACCAGACCGCCTCCGGCCGAGCCGGTGACCTCCTCGCTGGCCAGCTGCTCCTGCGCGGCGACCAACTGCTGCTGCATCTGCTGCGCCTGCTGCATCAGCTGCTGCAGGTCGGGGGCGCCTCCGGGGAACATGCCCCGAGCGTAGGCCCGGGGGCCGACACCCGCGGCAGGCTCCCGCGGACGCGGCGCGCCGGGGGCCCGGTCGCCTGCCCCGCCGTGCGGTCGCGGCGCCGTTCGGACGCCCCGGCTCACTCGTCGATCGGCCGGGCGCCGAGCTGGGCGCGCAGCAGCGACAGGGCGGCCTGCTCCGGGTCGACCGCGGGCTCGGGCGGGCGGTCGCTCGTGGTCTCGGCGGCACGCTCGGCCATGAGCTCGCGGGCCTCCGCGGCGTCGGCGGCGCGCTGGGCCTCGCGGGCGGCCTCCCGGTCGGGCCCCCCGGACCCGCCGCCGGACGGCCGGGCGGCGCCCTCGACGACCGCCTGGACCTTCCACCGCACGCCCAGCAGCTCCTGCAGCGCGGTGCGCACGATCTCCTGGTTGAGGTCGTCGCCGAGCATCTTGGCCAGCGCGGGCGAGGTCATCGCCAGGTGCAGGGTGCCGCCGGTCAGGTCGTGCACCTGGGCCGACTTGAGCAGCGCCTCGGTGGTCCGCTTGTGCTTGCGGACGACGGCCAGCAGCTCCGGCCACACCCGGCGGACGTCGGCGGTGGTGAGCTCGCCGTCGGCCGCCCCGGCGCCTCCCTCGGGGTTCGCCGAGACGACCGGCGTCGGTTCCCCGCCGCGCGGTGCGGGCGCGGACTCCGCCGCGGCCCGGGGTGGCCCGGCGTCGCGCGGGCCACCGACCCGGGCGGCGGCGGCGCGGGCGTCGGCCGGCTCCGCGGGGTGCGGCCACTCCTCCTCGTCGGTGGGCTCCGGCGGCAGCGGGATGTCGGGCTCGTCGGTGGCCACCCGTGGCCCCGGCGCCCGCTCGGGAGCGGCCGGTGCGGCGGCGGGCGGTGCGGCGCCGGGCGGTGCGGCGGCAGGCGGCGCGGAGGCGGCCGGCCGCGCGGGGGCGGGCGGCGTCGCCGGGGCGACCGGGCGCGAGCCCGGCTGCACCGTCTCGGGCCAGTCGTCGTCGGCGGGGGCGGTCGCGGCGGGGACGCCCGCCGCGGGTGCCGGCGCGGTGGCCGCCGGCGCCGGCGCTGCCGGAGCAGCGGCGGCCGCCCGGGACGGGCGCACGTACTCCTTGCGGGGAGCCGCCGCCGCGTCACGCGCGGCCGGCTCGGGTGCCGGGGGCTCGTGCGCGGGCGCCTCGCGAGTGGCTGCCTCGCGGGGAGGCGCCTGCCGGACGGGCGTCTCCCGGGCGGGCGCCTCGCGGACGGGCACCTCGCGGGCCGGCACCTCGCGAACCGGGGCCTCCCGGACGGCGCTGTCGGCACCCGGGCGGCCGGCGTGCTCGCCGGCGATCGACATCCGCCGCTCCAGGCGCTCGAGGCGCTGCAGGGTGGCGGTGGCGGCGTCGTCGGTGCCGGGCAGCAGCATGCGGGCGCAGACCAGCTCGAGGAGCAGCCGCGGCGCCGTCGTCCCGCGCATCTCGGTCAGGCCGGCGTGCACCGTGTCGGCCATCCGGGAGAGGGTCGCCGAGCCCAGCGCGCGGGCCTGCGAGCTCATCAGGTCCAGCCGGTCGGGCGGGCAGTCCAGCAGCCCGTTGCCCCCGGCGTCGGGGACGGCGTCGAGCACGATGAGGTCGCGCAGCCGGTCGAGCAGGTCGGTGGCGAAGCGACGCGGGTCGTGCCCGGCCTCGACGACCCGGTCGACGGCGCGGAAGACCCCGGGCGCGTCGGAGGCGGCCAGGGCGTCGATCGTCTCGTCGAGCAGCGCGTCGTCGGTGACGCCGAGCAGGCCGACCGCCGAGGCGTAGGTGACGCCCTCCGGGCCGGCGCCGGCCAGCAGCTGGTCGAGGATCGACAGCGAGTCGCGCACCGAGCCGCCGCCGGCCCGGACGACGAGCGGGAACACCGTCGGCTCGACCGTCACGCCCTCGGCGGTGCAGGTCTTCTCCAGCAGCGTGCGCAGCGTGGACGGCGGGACGAGCCGGAACGGGTAGTGGTGGGTGCGCGACCGGATGGTGGAGAGGACCTTCTCCGGCTCGGTCGTGGCGAACACGAAGACGAGGAACTCCGGCGGCTCCTCGACCACCTTGAGCAGGGCGTTGAAGCCCTGCGTGGTGACCATGTGCGCCTCGTCGACGATGTACACCTTGTAGCGGCTGCTGACCGGGGCGAAGAAGGCACGTTCGCGCAGGTCACGGGCGTCGTCGACACCGCCGTGGCTGGCCGCGTCGATCTCGATGACGTCGAGCGAGCCGGGGCCGTCGGGTGCCAGCGCGACGCAGGAGCCGCAGACGCCGCACGGCGTCGAGGTGGGGCCCTGCTCGCAGTTGAGCGACCGCGCGAGGATGCGCGCCGAGGACGTCTTGCCGCAGCCGCGCGGCCCGCTGAACAGGTAGGCGTGGTTGATCCGCCCGGCCTCGACGGCGTTCACCAGCGGCGCGGTGACGTGCTCCTGCCCGACCACCTCGGCGAAGGTCGCCGGGCGGTACTTCCGGTAGAGCGCCAGTGCCACGCGGCGAGGTTACGTGCCCCGGACGACGGATCCGACCAGCCGGTGGACGGCCCGTCCGGGAAAGCAGGGACCCCCCGCGCACCCGCCAGAGCCCGCTTATCCTTGCTGCCTTCCGGCCCTGGGGAGGTTCACAGGATGACGCCACACGAGGGGTCGGGTCCCATCGTAGAGGAAAGCGGTCGGGCTCCGGCACCGCCGCCCCCTACGCTGGCCGGCATGACGCCCCGGCGCGCCCTCGTGCTGCCCCCGCCCCGCTCCTGACCCGGAGCGCCGCGCACCCCTGACACCTCCGGGCCCCCGCCCGGCGGGTGGACCGCCCGCGCTCCGGACCGCCGTCCCCTGATCCGGAACCGTCCAGGAGCGTCATGTCCACCCCCTCCCCCGCCGCGGCCCCGGGCCGCGATCCCCTCGCCCGGCCGCACCGCGGTGCCGCCGAGGCCGCCCGCCGCCGCGGGTTCCTGCTCGTCGTCCTCGCTGCGCTCTGCTGGGGCACGTCCGGGCTCAGCGGCCGGGTGGTCGCCGACCGCAGCGACCTCTCCTCCCTCGACATCGCCTGGTACCGGCTGGCCATCGGCGCCGTCGTGCTGCTGGCCGCCTGGCTGCTGACGGCGCGCCGGCGCACCGGCGGCGTCCCCGTGGGCCGGCCGGTGGCTCTCCGGCTCGTCCTGGTCGGCGCCGGCCTGGCCGCCTATCAGCTCGCCTACTTCAGCGCGGTCGCCCGGGCGGGGGTCAGCATCGCGACGCTCGTCGCGCTGGGCCTGGCGCCGTTGCTCATCGCCGTCGGGTCGGCCCTGCTCGGGCACGGGCGCCCGAGCCGGACGACGCTGGCCGCCCTGGTCGTCGCACTGGCCGGGCTGGTCCTGCTGGTCGGGGTGTCGGCCGGCGTCGACGGCGGGACGGCGGTGCTGCTGGGCACGCTCCTGGCCGCCGGGTCGGCCCTGGGGTACGCGGTCGTCACCCTGGCCGGCGGCGGCGTGCCCGCGGGCGTGCCGGTCACCCTCGTGGGCTTCGCCGGGGGCGCACTGCTGCTCACCCCCGCGGTGCTCGCCGCCGGGATCGCCGTCCCCACCGACCCGGGGGCGATCGCGGTGCTGCTCTACCTGGGCCTCGTGCCCAGCGCGCTGGCGTACGGCCTGTTCTTCACCGGCGTGCGCACCGTGCCCGGGCCGGTGGCCTCGATCGTGACGCTGCTGGAGCCGCTCACCGCCACCGCGCTGGCCACGGCGTTCCTCGGGGAGCGGCTGGCGCCGGCCGCGGTCGCCGGTGGCGCGCTGTTGCTCGCCGCCGTGGCGGGCCTGTACCTGCGCGAGCTCGGCCGGGCCCCGGAGGTCGAGGGCGGCGTCTGACATGCGACAGGGCCCCCGGCGGGTGCCGGGGGCCCTGTCGTGGTGCGGAGGATGGGAGATTCGAACTCCCGAGGGGTTGCCCCCAACCCGCTTTCCAAGCGAGCGCCATAGGCCACTAGGCGAATCCTCCCGTGCCCGCCCAGACTACCGGGCGCCGCGGCGCGGGTCTGCCACGGCTCCCCGGACCGGACGTGGCGGTCGTGATCTCGGGCATGGGAGGCTGCCCGCGGCGCCCTCGGCCGTCCGCGCCGGAGCCCGTGCCGACGGTTGAGCGGCGGGCTCGTGGGAATGGGTGTCCGGACGGGGCCGGTCGGCGGTCGTCCACCGGAGAAGGGGAGGCGAGCGGGATGAGCGCAGCGGAGCCACGGCCGGAGGTCGTCGACGCGATCGTCGCGGTGCTCAAGGGTGCCGACCCGGCCGACCTGCCGGCGGGCGCGACGCCCGAGGAGAAGCAGGCGGCCAAGGACCGCTACCTCACCGAGTTCGCCGCCGAGCGCGGCCACCGGGACCGCCAGACCCAGGCCTGGGAGCTGCTGCTGACCCGCAGCTACGACGAGCCGCCCACCTGGCAGGTCCTGTTCGACGACCTCTCCCCTGACGCCGTCGAGGAGCTGGGCACGCTGTACGACGCCCTGCCCGCCGGCGCCCAGGAGGAGTACGCCCGCCGTTTCGGCGTGCCCAGCCCCGCCTGAGCCGCGTGCGACGCGGGGCTCGGCGCGGGTAGGGACCCGCCGTGCAGGTCATCGGGCCCGGTCACCTCGTCTCGGGGCGCTACCGGCTGCTCGCCCAGATCGCGGGCGGCGGCATGGGCACGGTCTGGCGCGCCCGCGACGAGCTGCTGGGCCGGCAGGTGGCGGTCAAGCAGATCCTCCCGCCGGCCGGCGCGGACCAGGAGCTGGTCGACCAGCAGCGTCAGCGCGCGCTGCGCGAGGGCCGGATCGCCGCGCGGCTGAGCCACCCGCACGCCATCTCCGTCTACGACGTCGCCACCGACGGCGGCCAGCCGTGGCTGGTGATGGAGTACCTGCCCTCCCGCAGCCTCGCGCAGGTGCTCTACGACGACGGGCCGCTGCGGCCGGACCTGGTCGCGCAGATCGGCGCCCAGGTCGCCGACGCGCTGGCCGCCACCCACGACGCCGGCATCGTGCACCGCGACGTCAAGCCCGCCAACGTGCTGGTCGGCCAGGGCGGTGAGGTCGAGGGCCTGGTGAAGATCACCGACTTCGGCATCTCGCACGCCATCGGCGACGTCACCCTCACCCAGACCGGCCAGATCACCGGGACGCCGGCCTTCCTGGCCCCCGAGGTCGCGCAGGGCACGGAGATGAGCGAGGCCAGCGACGTCTTCTCCCTGGGCGCGACGCTCTACACCTGCCTGGAGGGCGAGCCACCCTTCGGCATGGACGACAACCCGCTGCGCCTGCTGCACCGCGTCGCCGGGGGCTCGGTCCGCCCGCCGTCGCGCGCCGGCGCGCTCACCGCGCCGCTGATGACCATGCTCGCCGACGACCCGTCGGCCCGGCCGACGATGCCGCAGGTCCGCGACCGGCTCGCCCGGCTCGCCGCCGGACGCGACGGCGACCCCACCACCGTCCTCCTGGCCCGTACCGAACTGCGCCCGGCACCCGGCCGCACGCGGACGGCGTCCCTGCCCGTCGGCGAGGCCGCGGCAGCCGCCGGTCCCGCGACGCCCGCGGCGGCCGTTGCGCCGACCCCCGCTCCACCGGCTCCCGCTCCGGCGGCGGCCGCGACGCCGACGCCCCCGCCTCCCCCGCCGGCCGCCGCGACCCCGTCGGTTCCCCCGCGCCGGGCACCCGAGCCGGCGGCCGAAGCGACGCCGGCGCCCGAAGCGACGCCGGTGCCCTCCACCACGCCGGCCCGGGCCACACCTGCGCCCGCGCCGCGTGCGGCGCCGGCACGGGTCGAGGCATCCCGTCCGCCGGCCGCGCCGCCCGGCCGACGGCGGCGCGGGTCGCTGCTCGTCGCCGCCCTCGCGCTGCTGGTGCTGCTCGGCGGCGGGGTCACCTGGCTCGTCGCCTCCTCCGGCGGGGACGACGACCCCAGTGCCGACCCGCCGGCCTCCTCGTCCTCCGCGCCCTCCACGGCGGCGTCCACCGACGAGGTCGCCGAGGAATCGGCGGACCCCGCACCCACCTCCGCGGAGGAGGAGCCGCCGTCCACCCCGTCCACGTCGGCCCAGACCACCCCGAGCACGTCGGACACGCCCGCACCGCCGCCCGACCCGGCGACCCAGGTGGAGGAGACCCTCGAGCTGTACTACGCGCTGCTGCCGGGGGACACGGAGAGCGCGTACACCCTCACCGGCCCGACCCTGCGCGGGCAGGTCGGCTTCGGGTCCTACTCCGGCTTCTTCAACACGTGGTCGGAGGTGAGCCTGCTCGACGTCCGCAACGTCTCCGACGACGGCAACCGGATCACCGCCACGACCGACGTGGAGTTCACCCGGCCGGGCGAGCGGCAGGTGGAGACCCACGCCGTGACGTTCGTCCGTGGCGACGACGGCCGGCTGCTCGTCGACCGCGACGTCCCGGTCTGAGGCCGATCCCGGGACGACGACGGCGGCGCCCGGCCGGGATCGATCCCGGTCGGACGCCGCCGTCGGTGTCCTGCTGGCGGTGGCGGTGGGATTTGAACCCACGGAGGGGGTTGCCCTCACACGCTTTCGAGGCGTGCTCCTTCGGCCGCTCGGACACGCCACCGCCGAAGAGACTACAGGCCCCTCCGGGCGCGGAAGAACGCACGTAGCAGCGTGGCGGACTCCTCGGCCCGCAGCCCGCCGGTGACCAGCGGACGGTGGTTGAGGCGCCGGTCGCGCAGCACGTCCCACAGCGAGCCGGCGGCACCGGCCTTGGGGTCCTCGGCGCCGTAGGCCACGTGCGCGACGCGGGCGAGCACGCTGGCCCCGGCGCACATGGTGCAGGGCTCCAGGGTGACGACCAGGGTCGCGCCGGTCAGCCGCCAGCCGTCGCCGGCCACCGGCGCCGCCGCCCGCAGCGCCAGCACCTCGGCGTGCGCCGTGGGGTCGCCGCGCTTCTCCCGCTCGTTGGCCGCCTCGGCGAGGACCGCTCCGTCCGGCCCGAGGACGACGGCGCCGATGGGCGTGTCCCCCCACTCCACGGCGTGCGCGGCCAGGTCCAGGGCGCGGCCCATGGCGGCGTCGAGCACCGCGGCCGACAGCGGCTGGGCGGCGTCCGGACCGGTCACCGCGCCGCGGCCGTGAGGTCCAGCCCGACCAGCGCGGACAGCTCGGCCAGCGCCGCCGCCGGGTCGACGACCTTGATCGTGTGCATGCCCAGCGCCCGGGCCGGTTTGAGGTTGATGCCCAGGTCGTCGAGGTAGGCGCAGTCCGCCGGCGCCACCGGACGGCCCACCGCCTCCGACAGCCGCTGCAGCGCCCGGCGGTAGATCTCCGGCTCCGGCTTGCGCACGCCCTCCACCGAGGACTCGACGACCGCGTCGAACACCCCGAGCAGGTCCCCGAGCCGGCCGGTGCGCTCCATCGGCGCCACGTTGTTGGACAGCAGCGCCAGCGGCACGCCCGCGTCCCGCAGCGCGGCCACGGCCGCCAGCATCGTGGGGCGCAACTCCCCCGCGAGGGCGGCCAGCACCCGCCGCGCGTCCAGCCGGTGCCCCGCCGCCAGCGCCTCGGCCTCGAAGGCCTCGGCGAACCCGGCGGTGTCCAGCTCCCCGCGCTCGTAGCGGGCCCAGGCGTTGGCGTCGGGGTCGGTGCTGTTGAGCCGCCGGATCAGCCCCTCGGGCAGCCCGGCCTCCGCCTCGTAGGCGGCGAAGGCCGTCATCGGGCTCTCGGTGAGCACCCCGCCGAGGTCGAACACGACCGCGCTGACCACGGCCGTCGCCCGCGGCGCGCTCACGCGGTCACCGCCGCGGCCAGCTCGTCGGCGAAGCCCAGCCGCCCGGCGATGCGGGCCACCATCTCGTCGGCCCACAGGTCGTCGGCGGTGACGATGGGCCGCAGGTCGTCGGCCGGCAGCCCGTAGTCGGCCAGGACGTCGAGGTCGCCGCCGGGCCAGCCGGTCTCGTCGTCGTCGAAGGCGCCCTCGGTGTCCACCGCGATGCCGTAGCGCTCGACCACCTCGCTGGCCAGCAGCCACTCCTGCATCGTCGCGTCGGAGATGAAGGCGCGGACCATCCCGCCGGGTCCGTGCCGCAGCACGACGAAGTACAGCCGCGTGTCCACGACCAGCACGAACGGCCCGGGCCACCCCTCGGCGCCGGGGTCGCCCAGGGCGCGCTCGAGCACCGGCAGCTCGTCGTCGGCGTCCTGCGCCAGCATCTGCACCGACCACCGGTCCCCGGCCCGCCCGACGCGGACGGCGAAGCTCGCCGGCCCCGCCGGCTCAGCTGCCCCGGTCACCGGCGCCGCAGCATGGTCAGGCCGTCGGCGAGGGGCAGCAGCACGGTCTCCCAGCGGGGATCGGCGGCCAGCGCCACGTTGAGCTCGGCGATGGCGCGGTCGTCGTCCGTGGCCGGCTCGAGGACGTGCCCGCCGCGCAGCGTGTTGTCCAGCAGGACGACGCCGTCGGGCCGCATCCGCGGGTGCAGCTCCGCCACGTAGGCGGCGTACCCCTGCTTGTCGGCGTCGACGAAGGCCAGGTCGAACGTCGGCTCCGCCGGCAGCGCGCGCAGCGAGTCCAGCGCCGGCCCCAGCGTCAGCTCCACCCGCTCGCCGACGCCGGCCCGGTCCCAGTAGCGGCGGGCGACGGCCGTCCACTCGGGGTCGAGGTCCAGGCACAGCAGCCGGCCGTCCTCGGGCAGGCCGCGGGCGATGCTGAGCGCCGAGAGGCCGGTGAACGTGCCGATCTCGATGGCCCGGCGGACGCCGAGGGCACGCGTCAGCAGCTGCATGAAGGCCGCCTGGTCCGCGCCGATCTGCAGGGTCGCCGACGCCTCGCCCCGCTCGGCCATCGCCGCGGTCTCGGCGATCAGGTCGCGCACGACCTCGTCCGGCGCCTCCGAGCTGGCCCGCACGTAGTGGGCCATCTGCTCGCTGAGGAGGAACGGTCGCGGGGTCATGAGGCGCGGCCGGGGGACGGCGGGGACGGGGTCATAGCCTCTGATCATGGCCGACGCCGCCCTCCCGGTGCCCACGATGCCCGCCCCTCCGGTCGGGGTGGTGGGCCTGGGCCAGCTCGGCGGCTCCCTCGCCGCTGCGCTGGTGGCCGCCGGCCGGGAGGTCACCGGCTGGGACGTCGACCCCGAGGCGCGCGCCGTTGCGGCCGGGCGCGGGGTCCGGATCGGCACCGAGATGACCGGCGTCGTCGTCCTCGCGGTGCCGCTGCCGGTCATGACCGCCGCTCTGCACCAGCTGGCCATCGACCCGGCGGCCACGGTCACCGACGTCGGCTCGGTGAAGCTGCCCGTGCTGGAGACCGTCGGCGCCGCGTTCGGCAGCCGCTTCGTCGGCGGCCACCCGATGTGCGGCACCGAGCGGTCGGGCCACGCCGCGACGGACCCGGAGCTGTTCCGCGGCGCCCGCTGGGCGGTCTGCCTGGAACCGGGCACCGACCTGGCCCGCTGGCTGCGCGTCGCCGAGGTCGCGCTGGCCGTGGGCGCCGAGGTGGTGCCCGCCACCGCCGCCGAGCACGACGACGCCGTCGCCGCCGTGAGCCACGTGCCGCACCTGCTGGCCGCAGCCCTGGCCGCCGCCGCGGGTCAGGCCGGTCCGCTGGCCCTGTCCCTGGCCGCCGGGAGCTTCCGCGACGGGACCCGGGTGGCCGGCAGCGACCCCGGCCTGGTCACCGCCATGGTCGAGGGCAACGCGGGACCGACGGCGGCCGCGCTGGCCCGCGTGCAACAGCACCTCGCCCGGCCGTGGCCCGAGCTCGTCGCCGCCGGGCACGCCGTCCGCGGAGCCGTGCCGACCGGCCGGCGGACCGTCCGGGTGCCCCTGGACCGCGCGGCGCTGCTCGCGCTCGGCCGGGCCGGCGGCGCGGTCAACCGGCGGCTGGCCGCCTTCGTCGAGGGCTGGGTCCCGGAACCGGCCTGAGCCGGGGCGCGTCCGTTTCCGGCGGGGACGCGACGGGCAGGGAGGCGATCATGGACGAGAAGGACCTGCTGAACCGCATCCACGCCCTGGTCGAGGAGGAGCACCAGCTCCGCGACAACGGCGAGCACACCGACGAGCAGCGGGCGCGCGTGAAGGACCTCGAGGTCCAGCTCGACCAGTGCTGGGACCTGCTGCGCCAGCGGCGCGCCAAGCGGCAGTACGCCGAGGACCCCGAGGAGGCCGAGGTGCGTCCCGCCTCCGAGGTCGAGGGCTACCTCCAGTAAGGAGACGGCCCGCCTGGTGCACGGCCCCCGTGCAGGGCCCCGCCGCGAGTTCGCGAGCGGCGGGGGGCACGGGGGTCCTCCATCAGGCCGCGGGGCGGGCCGGCCGCAGCTGCGGTGCGCTGAGCAGGGCCAGCTGCCACAGCAGCCGGGCCCGCGGGTCGGTCACCTTGCGGCCGGTCACCGACTCGATCCGCCGCAGCCGGTGCATGACCGTGTTCCGGTGGCAGTACAGCTCGTCGGCGGCCCGCGTCGGCGAGCCGTCGGCGGCCAGGAACGCGGCCAGGGTGTCCAGCAGCACCGTCTGCTCGTCCTCGGGCAGGTCCAGCAGCCCACCCAGGGACTGCCCGACCAGCCGTGAGCTGATCTCCGGGGAGTTGCTCAGCAGCGCCTCGGGCAGCCGGTCGTCGATCGTCACGACCTGGCTGGTGCCCACCGGCAGCGTGCGCGCCGCGGTCTCGGCCAGCCGGTAGGCCGTCGCCACCCCGGCGGCACCCTGCACCTCGGCCGAGACCCCCACCGGCCCGGCCGCCATGGCCCGCAGCCACCCCAGGACGTCGGTCGGCCGGCGCGGCCCGAGGGCCACCACGCCCACCTGCGCCCCGGACCGCTCGCCCCACACCGAGCGCACACCGCGCCGCAGCAGACCCGCGGCCGGGTCGTCGAGGCTGACCCTGCCCTCGGCGTCCGGGACGGCGACGACCGCGAGCAGCCGCCCCTCCAGGGGCATGCCGAGCAGCTCGGAGGCCGACCGCACGAAGGCGGGGTCGCCCCCGCGGCCGTCGAGCAGCCCGTCGAGCACGTGCCGGCGCGCAGCCTCGTCGACCGAGTCCAGGCGGCGCTGCTCCTCGCGGTAGCCCTCCGCGACCGCGGCGCACTCCACGTCGTTGGTCCGCCACACCGACCCGGCGACCTCGACCAGCAGCGTGTCGTTCGCCCCGCCCGCGTCGCGCGCGACCGCGAGCAGCGTCTCCCACGTGATCTGGCCACCCAGCCGGTAGGCGCGCAGCACCGCCTCCAGGGGGATCCCCTGGGCGGCCCGGCGCCGGCCGACCTCGCGCGCCTCGTGCGTCTGCAGCTCCCGGGTGCCCCCCGCGGCGCCCACGAGACTGCGGATGCCCCCGGCCAGCCCGGCGCGGCTCGAGCGGCGCAGCTCCACGAGGTCGAGCTCGCGGTAGGCCGGCTCGGTCCGGAGCAGGACGTCGACCATCCGGTCCACCATGGCGTCCACCTGGTCGAACAACCGCGGTGCGACGTCCCCCAGTCGAGACGCCACCTCTGGCGGATACATGTGCACCGCCCACCTCCTGACCGCTGCGCTGCGCACAGCCATGGTCGTCGATCGCTGTGCGTCGCGCCCATTGTGACCGCCCTCACCGGCAGGCAATCTCATCGGGACCTAGCCGTGACCCAATCGTCGTTCGCCGTGCACCCGGTCGGGCGACCCCCTCTACCCCGAGGAGACGTGGGCCCGTGGCGGAACCGCCGCACGACCGCACCACCCAGCGACCCGACCGGTCGCCCACCGCGCGGCTGGAGATGACCGGCATCAACGTCGCCTTCGGCGGCGTGACCGCGCTGGACGACGTCTCCCTCCTCGTCGAGCCGGGCCAGGTCCACGGCCTGATCGGCCCCAACGGCGCCGGCAAGACGACGATGTTCAACGTCGCCTGCGGCCTCGTGCGCCCGACCTCGGGCCGCATCGTGTGGCGCGGCGACGAGCTGCGCCGGCTGCGCCCGGCCCAGCTGTCCAAGCTGGGCATCGCCCGCACGCTGCAGGGCGTCGGCCTGTTCCCGGGCATGACGGTCCTGGAGAACGTCATGGTCGGCGCGCACCGGCACGCCAAGGCCGGCTTCTTCTCCGCGCTGTTCGCCATCCCCACGGCGGACAAGGACGAGGAGCGCCTGCGCCGCCGCGCCCTCGACGCCCTCGCCGAGCTCGAGGCCACCGAGTACGCCGGGCGCTACCCCGGCAGCCTCCCGTACCCCGTGCAGAAGCGGGTCGCACTCGCCCGCGCGCTGGTCGCCGACCCCGAACTGCTGCTGCTCGACGAGCCCGCCAGCGGTCTGTCCGAGGACGAGATGCACGAGCTCGGCGAGCTCATCCGCACCGTCTCCAGCCGGATGAGCGTGCTGCTGGTCGAGCACCACATGGACCTGGTCATGCGGGTGTGCGACCGGATCACCGTCCTGGACTCCGGCCGCCTGATCGCCGTCGGCACGCCCGAGGAGATCCGCGCCGACCCCGTCGTCACCGAGGCCTACCTGGGTGACGACGTCGACGTCGACGCCGACGCCGCCCAGCTCGCATCCGGCACCGAGGGGGCCCACCGTGGCTGAGCCGCACGGCAGCACCGCATCCGGCCACGGTCTCCCGGCCGCCTCCGGCCCCGCCGGCAGCGGCACCGGGACCGCCACCGCGCTGCTCGACGTCCAGGGCCTGTCGGCCTCCTACGGCCCCGTGCGGGCGCTGGACGGTGTCTCCCTGCGCGCCGAGTCCGGCCGGATCACGGCGGTCCTCGGGGCCAACGGCGCGGGGAAGACCACGCTGCTGCGCACGATCAGCGGCCTGGTCCGCCCGACCGCCGGCCACGTGGTCCTCGACGGCGAGGACATCACCCGCGCCCCCGTCGAGGCGATGGTGCACAAGGGCATGGCGCACGTCCCCGAGGGCCGTGGCGTCATCGCCGAGCTCACCGTGGACGAGAACCTGCGGGTCGGCTCGCTGTTCCGCGGCAAGGTCGGGCGCGAGGAGTTCGACCGGGTCTACGACCTGTTCCCGCGGATCGCCGAGCGGCGCGACAACCCCGCGCACACGCTCTCCGGCGGTGAGCGGCAGATGCTCGTCGTCGGCCGCGCGCTGCTGGCCCGCCCGCGGATCCTGCTGCTCGACGAGCCCTCGCTGGGCCTCGCGCCGCGGATCGTCGCGCAGATCTTCGGCCTCGTCCGGCAGCTGGTCGACTCCGAGGGCCTGTCGGTCCTGCTCGTCGAGCAGAACGCCCGCAGCGCGCTCTCGGTGGCCGACACCGGCGTCGTGCTCAACCTCGGCCGCGTCGTCGTCACCGACGACGCCCGCACCCTCGCCGCCGACGAGGACCTGCGCCACGCCTACCTCGGCTTCTGATCCCTCGTCCGCACCACAGGAGGCAGTCCACTCGTGGAGGAATTCCTCAGCCTCACCCTCGGCGGGGTGGTCAACGGCTCGGTCTACGCCGCGTTCGCCCTGGCGCTCGTGCTGATCTGGCGGTCCACCCGGATCGTCAACTTCGCGCAGGGGTCGATGGCCGCGGCCACGACCTTCATCGCCGTCGCCGTCATCGACTCCGGTCAGTCGTACTGGGTCGGGCTGATCGTCGCCCTGCTCGCCGGCCTGGTCATGGGCGCGCTGATCGAGCGCGTCATCATCCGTCCGGTGGAGGGCGGACCCGAGCTCAACGCCGTCATCGTGACCCTGGGTCTGTTCATCGCGATCCAGGGCGCGGTCGCCCTGTTCGCCGGCGTCAACCAGCGGGCGTTCGTCCCGCCGTTCTCCAACATCGGCTACGAGGTGCGTGAGGGCTTCACGCTGCTGTCCCTGTCGCCCAACACCATCTGGACGGTCGCCGCGGTCGTGGTGACCATGCTGCTGCTGATCGCGCTGTTCCGGTTCACCCGGCTGGGCCTGGCCATGCGGGCCTCGGCCTTCGGCCAGGAGGTCGCCCGGCTGCTCGGCGTCCGCGTCGGCCGCATGCTGACCCTGGGCTGGGCGCTGGCGGCAGCAGTCGGCGCGCTGGCGGGCCTCCTCATCGCCGGCGACGTCTCCTTCATCTCGCCGACCTTCATGGACCAGCTCATCGTGTTCGGCTTCGTCGCCGCGGTGCTCGGCGGGCTGGACTCGCCGATCGGGGCGGTCGTGGGCGGCCTGCTCCTGGGCCTCGCGCTGAACTACGTGCGCGGCTACCTCGACGACTCGCTGCTGGGCATGGCCTCGCTGGTCATCCTCGTCATCGTCCTGCTGGTGCGCCCCGGCGGCCTGTTCTCGACCACCCCCGCCCGGAGGGCATGACCGTGAGCGACCTGCAGACCCCCGCGGGCGCCCCCGGCGCCGCCTCCGACGACGCCCCCTCCACGGCCACCGCCGCGGCGAACGCCTCGTCGGCCGGTGCCGGCGGCCGGTCCTTCCTGCCGAAGAGCACCCTGCTGCGCCACCTCCTCGTGCTGGCGCTGTGCGCCGTGCTCGCGGTGCTGCTGCTCGAGGGCACGGAGCGCAGCACGAACGACCAGATCAGCCGGATCGCGTTCTACGCGATCGCGGCCGGCGGGCTGACGCTGCTCACCGGCCTCAACGGGCAGATCTCGCTCGGCCACGGCGCACTGATGGCCGTCGGCGCGTACACCACGGCGCTGATGCTCGACGTCGACGGCGACCCGCTGCCGCTGGCGGTGATCTTCCTGGTCGCCGTCGCCGTCACCGCGGTCGTGGGCGCGATCGTCGGCGTCGCCGCAGCCCGGCTGCACGGCCCGTACCTCGCCGGCGCCACCCTCGCGCTCGCGGTCGGCGTGCCGGGACTGACGCTGTACTTCAGCGACACGCTCGGCGGCGAGCAGGGCATCAACGTGCGCGCCCCCCGGGCCCCGGACTGGTTCGTCGAGGGCATCGAGGCCCTCTCCGGCGAGCGCGGCCAGGGCACGAAGTGGCTCGCCTACATCGCCGTGGCGTGCCTGCTGATCTCCTACTTCCTGCTGGCCAACCTCATGCGCAGCCGGATCGGGCGCACGTGGCGGGCGGTGCGCGACCAGGAGGTCGCCGCCGAGCTGGCCGGGATCTCCCTGGGCTCCTGGCGGGTGCTGGCGTTCGTGGTGAGCGCCGCCGCCGCGGGCCTGGCGGGCGGGGTGCTGGCGATCGTGGTGCGCCTGACCGCACCAGGGTCGTTCCTGCCCGTGCTGTCCCTCTCCCTGCTCACCGCCATCGTGATCGGCGGCCTGGGGAGCCTGTTCGGAGCACTGCTCGGCTCGGTGCTGCTGGTCCTCCTGCCGGAGTGGGCCCGGGACTTCGGTCTCGAGGTCCTGGACATGGAGTCCGCGCAGGCCTCCCAGGCCGCCTTCGTCATCTACGGGCTCCTGCTCGTGGCCACCATGCTCTTCGCTCCCGCCGGACTCGTCGGCACGGTCCGGCTGGCCCTGCTACGACGGCGCGCGGCCCGTGCCATGTCCCGCGCCGGCGGGGGGTGAGCCCCCGCACGGAGCCGCTGCCCGCCCCGTGGCCGGCGTCCCGACCGGGCCGCCCCGCCACGACCGCCGCACCCCCCAGACCCCCGGACAGAGCTGCCCGGGCAACACACAAGGAGCACCCTTGACGCGAACCTCCCGACGCCTCGTGAGCGTCCTGGCCGCGGCGACGATCGCCACCACCATGGCCGCCTGTGGCGGCGATGACGACAGCGGTGGTGGCGGCGGTGGCGGTGGCGGCACCGCCGAGGACAACGAGGCCACCGACCCCGGCATGACCGAGGACTCCGTCCTCATCGGCGCGCACTACCCGCTGACCGGTCCCGCCGCGCCGGGCTACAGCGAGATCCCGACCGGCGTCCAGGCCTACTTCGACTTCGTGAACGCCAACGGCGGCGTCTACGACCGGCAGATCGAGTGGCGCTACCTGGACGACGGCTACAACCCGACCAACACCGGTCAGGTCGTCAACCAGCTCGTCCTCGAGGACGAGGTCTTCGCGATGATGGGTGGCCTCGGCACGGCGACGCACAACGCCGCGCTCGACCTGCTCAACAGCGAGGGCGTGCCGGACCTCTTCGTCGCCTCGGGCTCGTCGCTCTGGGACAACCCGGAGGACAACCCGTACACGTTCGGCTGGCAGCCGGACTACGAGAGCGAGGGGAAGATCATCGGCCAGTACATCGCCGAGAACCTCCCCGACGCCAAGGTCGGCCTCTTCCTGCAGGACGACGACTTCGGCGAGGACGGCGAGCGCGGGATCCGGCAGTACATCGACGACCAGATCGTCGCGGCCGAGTCCTACACCTCGGGCAACACCGACCTCGGGGCGCAGATCACGGCGCTGCAGCAGGCCGGTGCGGACTTCGTGGTCGGGTTCAACACCCCGATCTACACCGCGCTGTCCCAGCTGACCGCGCTGCGGCTGAACTACCAGCCCGAGTGGTTCTACTCGAACGTCGGGTCGGACCCGCAGCTGGTCGGGTCGCTGCTGGAGCGCTTCTCCTCCGGTGCGGTCACCGGGACGAGCCTGCTCGAGGGCGTCTACACCACCGACTACCTGCCGACGGTGGACGAGGTCGACAACCCCTGGGTCCAGCTGTTCCAGCGGGTGTGGGACGAGTCCGGCCAGGAGGGCGAGCTCACCAACTTCCGCATCTACGGCATGTCGCAGGCCTACACGATGGTCCAGGCGCTGCAGGCGGCCGGCCGCAACCCCACGCGTGACGACCTGGTCGCCGCGCTGGAGCAGGCCGGCGGCGACTTCGAGGGACCGGCGCTCGCGCCGTTCCGCTACTCCGAGGACCGCCACGCCGGCATCGGCGGCATGGGCGTCAGCCGGATCGGCGCCGACGGTTCGGCCGAGGAGCTGACCGGGATCCTCATCACCGACGTCGGTGACGCGGAGATCGAGGAGTACGACGGCGAGGAGAGCACCCCGCCGGAGAGCGGCATCCCGGACGAGGAAGCCATCGGCTGACGACTCCGTAGCCCAGCACTGCCGGCGGGCCGTCGGTTCCCCTCGGGGAGCCGGCGGCCCGTCGGCATGTCGGCGGGCCTCGTGCCGCACCCCGCCTCCCCGCGAGCCCATCGGCCATCCGGAGATGCCGGTCGAGCCCCCCCGAGGGCGGCGACCTCGGCACGCTGCACACCCCTCGGGCTCTCGCACGACCAGGGGCCCACCATGTGCGGGCGTCCACGTCGGGGGTCCACGGCGACCTGCTCCAGCACCCGCGGACCGGGGAGAGCGCGAGCCGCCGGCCGAGACTTCCCGCCGTCCCTCCTGCACACGGCGTCACCCCTCTACTCTGGGAGCCGGCGGTCGGAGGTCGCCAGGAGTGTCCGCACGACGACGGAGCGCATCGATGGGCCGCCATGCCTCGCACAGCACCCCCACCAGCCGCGGCTGGCGGCCTCAGCGCGGCGTCCTGGTGGCCGCCCTCGCCGTCGTCGTCCTGGTGGCGGGCGGGCTGGTGTGGTGGCTGGCCGGTTCCGACGGCGGCTCCGCCGGTTGCGGGGACCCGCAGGCAGTGCGCGTCTCGGTCGCGCCGGAGATGGCCCCGGTCGCCGAGGAGGTCCTCGCCGGGGACGCGCTGGACGGCGACTGCGCCACCGTCGAGGTCTCGGCCGAGGACCCGCTGCAGACGGCCGCCGCGCTGACCGCGGGCAGCGACGGCCTGCCGGACGTCTGGGTGCCGGACTCCTCGATCTGGGCCGCCCAGGTCGAGGGCGCCTCGCTGGAGTCGGCCGGCTCCATGGCCACCTCCCCCGTGGTGCTGGCGACCAGCCGGGCTTCGGCCGAGGACCTGGGCGTCACCGAGTCCACCCCGGGGTGGCTGGACGTCGTCATCGCCGGGCTGAGCGACGGCCGGTCGTTCCCGGCTGCGGACCTCACCAGTGAGGCCCGGCAGATCGCCGTGTCGCTGGCCGTCGAGCTCACCGGGACCGGGACGGGGGGCGAGACCACGGACGAGGAGCTGCAGGCCTCGCTGGCGCTGTCGGAGGCCGGCGCGACCCTCGAGCAGGTCCGTGACGCCGCCGTCGAGGGGGCCGACGACGCCGGCCTGTTCGCGGCGAGCGAGCAGGACGTGATCGCCACCCACCTGGCGGGAGCGTCCGAGGTCGTCGCGCTCTACCCCGAGGGCGGCTCACCGAGCCTGGACTACCCGGTGATGCGTACGGGCGACCCCGGGGACGAGCGCCGTGCCGCGGTGGACGCGGTGGTCGAGGCCCTGACCTCCGACGCGGCCGCCGAGGCCGTGCGCGCCGCCGGCTTCCGCGACGCCGAGGGCAACGCCCCTGACGGCGCCGGCCCCGACACCGGCACCCAGGAGGCGGCGCCCGAGCGGCTGCCCATGGAGCCCGACGCCGCGATCGCGTCCATCGAGCAGGCCAACCGGGTGCTGGCCCCCTCGCGCCTGCTGGTGGCCATCGACACCTCGCGGTCGATGGAGGCGCCGGCCGGCAACGGCAACCGGATCAGCCTGGCCGTCAGCGCGGCGCGGACGGCCCTGGCGCTGCTCCCCGACGAGTACTCCGTCGGGCTGTGGACGTTCGCCTACCAGGTGGCCGACGGCAACGACTACGCGGAGAGCGTGCCGATCCGGGCCCTGGACGCCGACGTCGACGGCAGACCCCAGCGGGAGACGCTGGCCTCGGCGCTGGAGACGCTGCCCGCGTCGCTGACGCCGGGCGGGACGGGCCTGTACGACACGGCCCTGGCCGCCGTCCGGGCCGCCCGGGAGGAGTACCAGGAGGGCGCGGTCTCCAGCGTGGTGCTGCTGACCGACGGCACCAACGACGACGACGCCGGCGGCATCTCCCTGCAGGGGCTGGTCGACACCCTGCGGTCCGAGGCGGACCCGGACCGGCCGGTGCAGCTCATCGGCGTGGCCTTCGGTCCCGACACCGACCTCGAGGCGCTCAGGCAGATCTGCGAGGCCACCGGCGGGCAGGCCTACGACGCCCAGGACCCGGGCGACCTGCAGGGCGTCCTGTTCGACGCGATCCGCAGCCGGTAGGGCGGCGTTCAGACCGTCAGCGGCAGGCGGTCCAGTGCCGCGGTGACCTCGTCGACGGGGATCCGCGCCAGGGCCGGGTCCAGCTCGGTGCCCCAGGGGTCGCCGGTGCCGTCGCCGTGCCACAGGACCACGTGCAGCGGCCCGTGCTCCCCCGGCCGCGCCGGCGGTCCCCACAGCGCGGGTGAGACCGGCCCGAAGAGCACCACCGACGGCCGCCGGTACGCCGTCGCCAGGTGGGCCACGCCGGTGTCACCGCTGACCACCACCCGGGCCGCGGCGACGACGGCGGCCAGTTCCAGCGACGTCGTCGTCCCGGCCAGGACGGCGTCGGGACCGAGCCCGGCCCCCTC
Organism: Blastococcus sp. CPCC 205250; assembly: GCF_019799925.1. GTDB lineage: Bacteria > Actinomycetota > Actinomycetes > Mycobacteriales > Geodermatophilaceae > Trujillonella. The sequence continues at coordinate 121,930 of NZ_JABGCG010000005.1, forward strand.
GGCCACCGCGCGGGCCAGGTCGACCTCCGCCGGCCCGCCCGTGATGCGCACGTCGTGCCCGCCGGCGGCCAGGTGCCGGGCGACGGCCGCGAAGCGCTCCGCGGGCCACCTGCGGCCCGGGAAGGCCGCTCCCGGGTGGACCAGCGCCGCCCCGGTCACCGGCGGGGGCACGGCGGGGACGGCGAGGTCGAGGGCGTCCGGGTCGGCGGGAACGCCCAGCCCCTCGGCCACGAGCCGGCACCAGCGCGCCACCTCGTGCTCGTCGGGGTACCACCTCGGGCCGGGGTAGCCCGGGCTGTCGAAGGTGAGCAGCCGCCCCGGCTCCAGGGCGGCCACGACGGCGTGCGACAGCGGCCCCTTGCCGTGCAGGTCGACGGCGAGGTCCGGCGGCGGACCGGCCCAGTCGAGCGGTTCCAGCTCGCGCGCCGGGAGCACCTCGTCCACGGCGTCGACCAGACCGGCGAGCGGCTCCAGGGCCCGGGTGGTCGCCAGCACCAGCCGGTGTCCGGGCACGGCCGCCCGCACGGCGCGGATCGCCGGCAGCCCGGTGAGCAGGTCACCGAGCCCCAGCGGCCGCAGGACGACGGCGACCGGAGACGCCCCCGCGGCACCGTTCCGGGGCCCGCTGCAGGCTCGCGAGGCGTGGTGGGCAGCGGGGTCCCTGCTCACACCCGGGAACGCTCGACCAGCGCGGTCGTGGAGTGCCCGTCCAGGTACGGGAGGACGACGGCCTGGCCACCCCACCGCCGCAGCACGGCGGCCTCGGGGAGGTCCGCTCCGGCGTAGTCGCCGCCCTTGGCCCACACGTCGGGTCGCAGCCGCTCGAGCACCTCGGCGGGGGTGTCCTCCTCGAAGACCACGACGGCGTCCACGAACTCCAGCGCCTCGAGCACGCGCGCCCGGTCGGCGGCGGTCACCAGCGGCCGCGAGGGCCCCTTGAGCCGGCGCACCGACTCGTCGGAGTTGATGCACACCACCAGGCAGTCGCCGAGCCCGCGGGCGGCCCGCAGCGTCGCCACGTGCCCGGGGTGGATGAGGTCGAAGCAGCCGCCGGTGGCCACGACCGTGCCGCCGGAGGCGCGCACGCGGGCGATCACCGAGTCGACACCCGGCTCGGCGACCACGTCGGGAGCCGGGCCGTCGGCGCGGTCGGCGTCCCAGCGGGCCGCCCCGCCGCGGCCGACGAAGGCCGAGGCCGCCGCCACCGCGCCGGCCACGGCCTCGCCGGTCACCGCGCCCTCGGCGAGGTGCAGCGCCGCGGCGGCGGCGAACGAGTCACCCGCGCCGCACGGGTCGCCGCCGGTCACCGGCACCGCGGGCACGACCATCGGCGCGCCCTCGCCGTAGGAGAGCAGGGCGCCGCGGGCACCCAGCGTGATCGAGACCGCGCCCACCCCCCAGTACCGGATGAGCGCCTCGGCCCGGGCACCGACCGCGGCCAGGCCGTCCCCGTCGGCGGCGACGCCGGCCGCTGCCGCCACGCGGGCGGCCTCCGCGCCGTTGGGGGTGACCAGCCGGGCCGACGGCACCGGGTCGGCCCCGCGCGGGTGCGGGTCCCAGACGATCGGGCCCCCGGCCGCGGCCAGTGCCTCGCGCACCGCGGCCGAGGCCGTCGTCCCGCGGCCGTAGTCGGCGACCAGGACGGCGGCGGCCTCGCGGAGCACCACCCGCGCCTCGTCGGGCAGGGCGCCGAGCCGGAGCACCGGGTCGCCGGAGTCGATGCGGACCACCGAGTGGTCGCCCACCCGCACGCGACGCTTGACCGCCGTCCCGCCCGTCGCGGGGATCTCCACCAGCCGGACCCGGCCGGCGAGCAGCGCACGGAGCCGGTCGGCGTCGTCGTCGTCGGCCATGGGCGTCACCAGGACGACCGGCCGCGACGTCGCCGCGGCGGCGATGACCGCGGCCAGCGCCGCGCCGCCGGGCCGCTCGCGGGCCTCCACGTCCTCGACCACCGGCACCGGGGCGTCCGGCGTCAGCCGGGAGGCGGTGCCGACCAGGTCGACGTCGAGCAGGGCGTCGCCGACGACGACCAGCGGTCGCCGGTCGCTCACTGCGCGACCCCGAGCCGCGACTGGGGGATGCGGGCCGGCTCGGCCAGCACCGCGGCGTCGAAGGCCGCGCACAGCAGGTGCAGCGCGACCAGGTGGCACTCCTGCACGGTGGCCGTCCACGGGGAGTCGACGCACACGGCGTCGTCGGCCTCGGCCGCCAGCGGGTTGGGTCCCGGGCCGGTCATCGCCAGCACGGTCATCCCGCACTCGCGGGCGCGGCGGGCGGCGGCCACGGCGTTGGGCGAGCGGCCGCTGGTCGACAGCAGCACGACCACGTCGCCGGCCCGGCCGTGGGCCTCCACCTGCCGGGCGAACAGCTCGTCGGCGGGGTAGTCGTTGGCGATCGCGGTCAGCGACGAGGTCTCCGCGGTCAGGCAGATCGCGGAGAACGGCGGGCGGTCGGCGCGGTAGCGGCCGACCAGCTCGGCGGTCAGGTGCTGGGCCTGCGCCGCGCTGCCGCCGTTGCCGGCCGCGAGCAGCCGGCCGCGCGACTCGCCGCACAGGACGTCGGCCAGCAGCCGCCCCCAGCGGTCGAGGGTGTCCACGTGACCGGTCACGTCCCGCAGCGCCGCGGTCAGCGAGGCGACGTGGTCGTGCCCGGTCAGGTGCGTGCAGGTGTCGGGGGACACCGACTCCGCGTTCGACACCGGGCCGGCGGACAGGGGTGCGGCGCTCATCGGACGACCTCCACGGGACGCTTGTCGGTGTTCTCGGACCCGGCGGGGGTATCCAGGACCTGGCGGTAGACGGCTTCGGTGTCGGCGACGACCCGGGCCCAGCGGTAGCGCGAGCGCACCCGGCGCACGCCCGCGGCGCCGTACGCGGCGCGGCGGGCGTCGTCGGCGAGCAGGGCCGCCAGCGCCTCGCCGAGCCGCCCGGGGTCACGGGGCGGCACGAGGTCGCCGGTGGTCCCGTCGACGACGCTGTCGATGAGCCCGCCGACGGCGGTGGCCACGACCGGGCGGCCGCAGGCCATGGCCTCGAGCGGGGTGATGCCGAACGGCTCGTACCAGGGCACGGCCAGGACGACGTCTGCCGAGCGCACCCACGCGGGCACGTCGGCGCGGGCCACGGCCCCGGTGAAGCACACCCGGTCGGCGACGCCGGCCGCGGCGGCCACCGCCCGCAGCCGCAGCACCTCGGGGTCGCGGTGCAGCTCGTCGGCCGGCGGGCCGCCGACCACGACGAGCTCGGCCTCGGGGACGGCGGCCAGCGCCCGGACGGCGTCGTCCTGGCCCTTGCGCTCGACCAGCCGGCCGAGCACCAGCAGCCGCGGCCGCTCGGTGCGCGCCGTGACCGGCCCCTTGGGCGTGAAGACCGACGTGTCGACGCCGCACGGCACGATCGACACCCGCTCCCGCGGCAGGCCCAGGCGGCGCAGCTCGAAGACCTCGTCGGAGCAGGTGGCGACGACGTGGCTGACGTTGCGGCACAGCGACCGCTCGAGGTCCACCCGCTGCGGCGGCGAGGTGTCGGCGGCGCCCTGGTGACGGCGCTTGACCGAGCCGAGGGCGTGGAACGTCTGCAGCACGGGGACGTCGCCGGCGGCGGCGACGCTGGCCAGGCCGCTCATCCAGAAGTGCGCGTGGACGACGTCGGGCCGCTGCGCGGCCCACTCCCTGCGCAGCACCGAGGCGAACGCGGGCATGTGCCGCAGCAGGTCGTCCTTGGGCAGGTTCTCGGCCGGTCCGGCGTCGACGTGCCGGACGCGGTAGCCGTCCTGGGTGACGACCTCCTCGGGCAGTGCGGCGTCGTCGCGGCGGGTGTGCACCGTGACCTCGTGGCCGCGGGCGGCCAGCCCGGAGGCCAGCGCCGCCACGTGCACGTTCTGCCCGCCGGCGTCGACCCCGCCGATCGCGGCCAGGGGCGAGGCGTGCTCGCTGACCAACGAGATCCTCATCGGGTGACCTCCTCCAGGAGCGCATCCCAGTCCGCGAGGAAGCGGGCCAGGCCGTACCGCTCGAGCGCCGCCGCGCGGGCGGCCTTGCCGGCGAGCCGGGCGGCGTCCGGGTCGTCGAGGAACCGGCGCGCGGCCTCCCACAGCCGCTCGGGCCGGGTGGAGACGACGCCCGCCTCGGCGGGCACCGCCTCGACCACCTCGGTGGTGGCCAGCGCGACCACGGGCATGCCCAGGTGCATGGCCTCCAGCAGCGACAGCCCCAGCGACGTCCAGCGCACCGGGTGCACGTAGACGCGGCGGCGGGCCAGCTCGGTGTGCATGGCCGCCTGGGGCGGGTCGTCGAACAGCGCCACCCGGTCGGGGTCCAGCCCGTACCGCTCGTGCAGCCCGGTCAGCCCCATGCCGAAGACGTCGACGGGAGCGACCGCGGCCAGCCCGGGCAGCAGGTCGGCGCCGACCGTGCGGCCGCGGCGGACCGGCTCGTTGCTCACCACGGCGGCGCGGGCGAGCTCGCCGGTCCAGCGCTCCCCCGGGTCGACGATGCCGTGCTCGATCACCGTGGTCGGGGCGCGGCCGTTGTCGTAGAAGAGCCGGTTGAAGGAGGTGACGTGTGCGATCGGGACGTCGTCGCGGTCGGCCAGCGGGTGCCGGGTGTGCGGCACGGGACCGTCGTCGGGCTCCAGGCCGGGGGCGTTGTGCTCGAGGAAGACCGCCGGCAGGTCGCGGCCGGGCTCGCGGCCCAGCCACTCGCGGCAGAGCTCCAGGTCGCGGGTGCGCTGGAGGACCACCACGTCGATCCCGCCGTCGTCGCTGATCGCCCTCAGCTGCTCCGGCGTCACCTCGCGGGCCGACGCCGGCCAGTCCCAGGTGCGGGCGCGGCCCAGGCCGTCGGGACCCCGGTCGGGCGTGACCGGTACCAGGTACTCGTGGTCGCCCTCGACGAACGCCGTCGTCCACGAGCCGTGCACGTGCCAGACCAGCACCCTCATGCGGCGATCACCTTCTCGACGGCGGCGACGACGTCGGCGGCGGTCACCGTCGACAGGCAGGGGTGGCCGGGCACCGGGCACACGCGGGCCCGGGTGCCGCGGCAGGGCGCGTCCTGGTCGCCCAGCAGCACGGTCGGCACCCCGTAGGGCGCCCACCTCGCGGCGGGCACGACCGGGGAGAACAGGGAGACGACCGGCGTGCCGACGGCGGCGGCCAGGTGCGCCGGGCCGGTGTTGCCGACGACGACCGCTGCGGCCCCGTCCAACAGCGCGGCCATGCCGGCCAGGTCGGTGGCGCCGCCGAGGTCCTCGCCACGGGTGCCTGCGACGGCCGCGGTCAGCGCCCGCTCCCCCGGCCCGCCGGTGACGAGCACGCGGTGGCCGGCGTCGGCCAGCGCCTCGACCGCCTCGGCGCAGCGCTGCGCCGGCCAGGCGCGGGCCGGCACGGAGGCGCCGGGGTGCAGCACGACGTAGCCGGGCTCGAGGTCCAGTCCGGCGAGGCGGCCGGTCGGCGGCAGGGGGCGGCGGACGGCGAGCCGGCCGTCGTCGTCCGGCGGCAGCTCGAAGCCGGCCGCGCGGGCCAGCGCCAGGGCCCGCTCGGGCTCGGGGAGGTCCTCGTCGAGCGTGTGCCGGACGTCGAGCAGCGAGCCCGGGTAGTCGACGCTGGTCGCCGAGATCCGCGGCACGCCGGCCGTGCGGAGGACCAGCGCCAGGGGCAGCGGCGACTGGTGGAACGAGGTGGAGACGACGGCCTCCGCGGGCGCGAGCGCGCGGATCCGCCCGGTGAGGGCGGCGAGGTCGGCGGGGTCCACGGGCGGCGGGTCCCCGAGGATCCAGGGGCAGGCCCACGTCCAGACCTCGTCGACCCCCGGCAGCAGCGCGGCGGCCTCCGCGCCGGCCGGCCCGGCGAGGAACACGACGCGGTCCGCGCCGTGCGCGACGGCGCGGACCAGCGGGCCCTGCAGCAGCACGTCGCCGGCGTTGTCCAGCCGGGCCACCAGCACCGTGCGGCTCACCACGCACCGGCCAGGACGTCGTCCACGGCGCCGGTCAGCGTCTGCGCCACGTGCGGCGCGGCGTCGACCTCGGCCCGCCGGGTGACCGGCGTGGGCACCATGATCCCGACGGCTCCCGCGGCGGCGGCGGCCTCGACGTCGGCGGCGATGTCCCCGATCACCACGCAGCGCGCGGGGTCCACGCCGAGCTCGGCGCAGGCGGCCTTCACCATCCCCGGCGCGGGCTTGCGGCAGGCGCAGCCGTCGTCGGGGCCGTGCGGGCAGTACTGGACCGTGTCGAACGGACCCAGCAGCTCGTCGAGCCGCGCCATGCAGGCATCGACCTGCTCCCGGGTGATGAGGCCGCGGGCGACGCCGGACTGGTTGCTGACCACGCCCACCCGCACGCCGCGGGCACGCAGCGCGTCGACCGCCTCCCGGGCCCCGGGCACCGGCTTCACCAGCGCCGGGTCGCCGTTGTACGGGTAGTCGCGCACCAGGGTGCCGTCGCGGTCGAAGAGCACCAGGTCGGGCAGCCCGCGCCACCGGCTGACCCGGCGGTGCTGCACGAGCCCGCGCAGGACGTGCCAGGTGGCCAGCGGGGGGATGACGGCGCTGGTGGCCAGCATGGTGGTCACCTCGGCGCGGTCGCGCGGGCCGGGGGCGATGCGGGCCCAGGCGAACTCGGCGGTGCCGGCGGCCCAGGCGAGGGCCGCGGCTGCCGCCGCGCGCGGGCGGCGTGCCGCGGCCAGTGCGAGCGCCGCGACCGCGGCCGCGGACACCGCCAGGTGCTGCGGACGGCGGCCCAGCGGGGCGTCGGCGCGGTGCGGAGCGCGCCAGTCCGGCCCGTGCAGCCGGCGCATGAGGACGTCGTCGGCGTTGCCCGCCTGGACGCGCACGCTGACCCGGCGGTCGGTGGGCCGCACCGGGTGGGTGATCCACCGCTCGCCGCGGACCAGGCGGGCGCCGGTGTCCATCACCCGCAGCGCCATGTCCGAGTCCTCGCGGAAGGCGCGGGGGAACCGCTCGTCGAAGCCGCCGACGGCGGCGAGCGCGGCGCGGCGGTAGGCGAGGTCGGCGGTGATCCAGGCGCTCGTGGCCAGCCCGGCGGTGCCCCGCTCCCAGTCCGTGGGGCGGCGGTCCTCCGGCAGCGGCACCCGCACCCTGCCCTGGCTGCCCGCGACGTCGGCGGGCAGGTCGGCGAGGTCGGCCGCGAGCCGCTGGTACCAGTCGGCGTCGGGGACGACGTCGTCGTCGAGGAAGGCGATCCACTCGGTGCCGGCCACCCGCCAGCCCAGGTTGCGGGCCCGCGCGGGACCGCCGCCGCCGGTACGGACGACGCGGACCGGCGGCAGCCCCGGGCGGTCGGGTCGCAGCGGGGTGCCCGCGGGCCGGTCGTCGACCAGGACGAGTTCGGCGGGCCGGCCCCCCGGCGCCGCGGCGAGGGCGTCGAGCAGCGCGTCCAGCGACGGCCGGCCGATGGTCGGCACGACGACCGTGACGCGCGTGAGTACCCCCTCCACGATTGCGTCGTGCCCTACCGATCGGGTGCGGAAACACTACGCGCTTGAAGTTATCGCCGGGCGCGCTCCGTCCCCGGGTGCCGGGAGGGCATCCGGACCTGGGGAAGAGAGGTCCGTGGGGCAGGGGCGGCGGCTCCGGTGCTGGTCAGCTGCGTGTCATCGGCGGGACCGCGCGGCGGCCGACACCCGGGCGAGCGCGTCGGTGACCACCGCGGCGTCGTCACCCAGGCGGGTGAGCAGGTGGGCCACCAGGTCGTCGTGGGTGGGCGAGGCCGCGCGGAGCGTGGCGCGTCCGGCGTCGGTCAGGCGGGCGTGCAGCAGCCGCCGGTCGTCGGCCGCCCGTTCCCGGACGACGAGCCCCTCGGCGACCAGGCGGGTGACCGTGCTGGTCACCCCGGCGCGCGAGAGGCCGAGCGCCTCGGCGACCTCGCCCATGCTCGCCCGCTCCCCCGGCGCCTCGGCGATCCGGCGCAGCGCCTCGAACCCGGTCAGCGAGATGCCGTGCTGGCGGTGCAGCGCGGAGTCCACCCGGCGAGTGATGCGGTCGTGCACCTGGACGATGCGCAGCCAGGTCTCCTCCGGCCGGGGCGCCGCGCCGGGCAGGTCCGCGACGTCGGGGACGTCGGACGCCAGCACGTTGTCCGGGTGCACCGTCCCATCGTCGCCGAGATCGGCCTCAGGCGCTCCCGGACGCCGCGTGCCGGCTGCGGCGGCGCAGCGCGAGGACACCCAGCCCGCCCGCGACGACCGCGAGCGCGCCGCCGGCGACGACCATCGACCAGGCCGACCCGGCACCGTCGGCCACCGGGGTGGCGGCGGAGGCGATCCGCAGGTCGACGGTGACGGTGGTCGAGGTGACGGCCCCGACCACCTCGAGGGTGGTGGCACCGGCCTCGGCCCCCGCCGGGATGCGCACGTCCACGGCGACCAGCCCGTTGATGTCGGCCACCGAGCTGCCGACCTCCGTGCCGTCACCCAGGCGCAGCACGACCGACTCCCCGGCGGCGAACCCCGAGGCGGTGAGCGTCACGACGTCTCCGGCCACGACGCTCGAGGCCGATCCGGTGGGGGTCACCGACGCCGCGGGGGCCGCCTCGGGCATCGGCACGACGCCGCCGTCGGGCGGGAGGTCGTCGGTCCCCCCGCCGGGGACGTCGGTGCCGCCGGCGATGGGCGGGACCGTGGCCTCGGCCGTGGGCGGCGCGATCGCCGCGCAGTCCTCCTCGGCCGGCCGGGTGAACTCGAAGCCGACCAGCTCGTCGACGTAGGCGACGCCCGTGCCGTCGAGGGCGGTGAACTCCAGCCGGCTGTCGATCCGCTCGCCCCAGCCGACGTCGCCGGTCCGCAGCTCGACGGTCTGGCCGGGCTCGAGCTGGGCGCGGTCCTCGCCGCCGGGCGTCCGGGTGGTGGCCAGGACGACGTCGTAGGCGACCGTGCCCGCCGTGACCTCCACGGCGACGCCGCCCGGCCGGCAGCTGGGCCCGTGGGTGACCCGGGCGTCGGGTCGGGTGGGGTCGTCGACCGCGAGGGCCGGGCCCGCCGCCGCGACACCCAGAGCGGCCACAGCAGTGAGAAGGCCGGCCGCGAGGACGCCGCGCACGGCGGACCTGCGGACGACCCTCGGCGACGCACCGGACGGCACGCAGTTCCCCCTCGAGCAGTCATGCTGCCGAGGAACGATCGGACGACGCTCCACCGGCTCCCACATGATGGACGCCGTGACCGCCCCTGGACGGTGTGTCACGGCCGCTTCTGGCGTGTCGGTGCGGCGTGTCGGCAGAAAGTGCGGGCGGGAGGTCCGGGCGGCCGCTGCGGCACCGACGTCCTAGCGTGACCGGCGTGACCTCAGCAGCCGGGACCGGGCGCAGCCGCCAGAACGAGATCTACCGCGCCGGGGTGTACGGCCGCACGCCGCGCGTCCCGACCGTCGCCCGGGCGCTGCAGCGGGCCGCCCGCCGCCGGCTGGACGCGCGGGCCTACGCCTACGTCGCCGGCGGCGCCGGCGACGAGGCCACCCAGCGCGCCAACCGCACCGCCTTCGACCGCTGGGCGGTCGTCCCTCGCGTGCTGCGGGACGTGAGCGTGCGCGACACCTCGGTCGAGCTCTTCGGCCGCCGCCTGCCGGCGCCCCTGCTGCTCGGGCCGGTCGGCGCCCTGGAGCTGGTCCACCCGGAGGCCGACCTCGCCGTCGCCCGGGCCGCGGCGGGGCTCGGCGTGCCGATGGTCTTCTCCAACCAGGCGTCGGTGCCGATGGAGACCTGCGCGCAGGCGATGGGCGACGCCCCGCGCTGGTTCCAGATGTACTGGTCCACGTCCGACGAGCTGGTGGAGAGCCTCGTCGCGCGCGCCGAGGCCGCCGGCTGCGAGGCCCTGGTCGTCACCCTCGACACCACGATGCTGGGCTGGCGCCCGCGCGACCTGGACCTCGGGCACCTGCCGTTCGCGCTCGGGAAGGGCATCGCCCAGTACACGTCGGACCCGGTGTTCCGGCGGCTGGTCGCCGAGCACGCGGGGTCGGCGCCGGCGCCGGCACAGGCTGGCGCCGCGGCACAGCGGGACCGCCAGCCGCGCCCGACGCTCGCCGCCGTCCGCGCGCTCGTGGGCATGGCCCGCGCCTGGCCCGGGCCGCTGCTGGAGAACCTGCGCTCGCCGCTGCCCCGCGCCGCCGTCGAGACCTTCCTGGCCATCTACTCGCGGCCCTCGATCACCTGGGCGGACCTGGCCTGGCTGCGCCAGCGGACGCGGCTGCCCATCGTGCTCAAGGGCGTGCTGCACCCCGACGACGCCCGCCGGGCCCTCGACGAGGGGGTGGCCGGACTGGTGGTGAGCACCCACGGCGGACGGCAGGTCGACCGCTCCATCGCGGCGCTGGACGCGCTGCCCGACGTCGTCGCCGCGGTTGGCGACCGGGCTCCGGTGCTGCTGGACAGCGGCGTGCGCAGCGGTGCCGACGTGGCGGTGGCCGTTGCCCTGGGCGCCCGGGCGGTGCTGCTGGGCCGGCCCTTCGCCTGGGGGCTGGGCCTGGCCGGGGAGGAGGGCGTGGCGCAGGTCGTCTCCGACGTCCTCGGCGAGTTCGACCTGACGCTGGGTCTCGCCGGGCTGACCTCGGTCGACGAGCTCACCCCGGAGGTCCTCCGGCGGGTCGACTGACGGACACGCCGGGCGGGGGTTGACCCCTCCCTGTGGCGTGGGTCACAGTTGTCGTGGGCGGGGGCAACCGGGAACCCACTGGCCATCCACTGCTGGATGGACCGACCAACGCGGCCAGACCGCCAGAACCGGCCCCCCGCCCCACATCCTCCGCGACGCCCGCGCCCGCCGCCGGGTGCGAGCGGAGCACGCGTCGCCCGGGGTGTCCGGGGACTGTGCCGATCCCCCGCGAGCGCGGGCGGGCCGCCGCCGGGAGGCGCAGGATGGGACCGTGACCAGCACCGAGACCACCACCGAGGCCGGCGCCACGGGAACCGGCGCCACGATCCCCGGCATCAGCCGGCCCGTCCCCACGCAGCTGTTCGTCGGCGGCCACTGGCGGGCCGCCACGGGCGGGGCGGAGTTCGACGTCCACGACCCCGCCGACGCCTCCGTGCTCGCCCGGGTCGCGGACGCCACGGCCGACGACGCCCGCGCCGCCATGGACGCCGCCGACGCGGCCGCGGCCGGCTGGGCCGCCACGCCGCCGCGCCAGCGCGGCGAGGTCCTCCGCCGCGCCTTCGAGGCGATGACCGGTCCGCGGGCCGACGACCTCGCCCTGCTGATGGTGCGCGAGAACGGCAAGACCCTCACGGACGCCCGTGGCGAGCTGATCTACGCGGCGGAGTTCTTCCGCTGGTTCAGCGAGGAGGCCGTCCGCATCGACGGCGACTACCGGGTCGCCCCGGCCGGCGGCACCCGGACGGTCGTGCTCCGCCAGCCCGTCGGCATCTCGCTGGCGATCACGCCGTGGAACTTCCCGGCGGCGATGCTCACCCGCAAGCTCGGACCGGCCTTCGCCGCGGGCTGCCCCGTGGTGGTCAAGCCCGCCGCCGAGACGCCGCTGACCGCCCTGCTGCTGGCCGAGGTCCTCGCCGAGGCGGGGCTGCCCGAGGGCGTCCTCAGCGTCCTGCCCACCACCAGCGCCCGCGACGTCGCCGGGGCCGCCATGGCCGACCCGCGGCTGCGCAAGGTGAGCTTCACCGGCTCCACCGAGGTGGGCCGGGGACTGCTCAAGCAGGCCGCGGACCAGGTGCTGGTCAGCTCGATGGAGCTGGGCGGCAACGCCCCCTTCATCGTGTGCGCCGACGCCGACCTCGACGCCGCGGTGGAGGGCGCGATGGTCGCCAAGCTGCGCAACGGCGGCGAGGCCTGCACGGCGGCCAACCGCTTCTACGTCGAGGACGCCGTCGCCGAGGAGTTCGGGCGCCGGCTGGCCGAGAAGATGGGCGCCCTGACCCTCGGCCGCGGGGACGACGACGGCGTGGGGCTGGGGCCGCTGGTCAACGAGGACACCGTCGGCAAGGTCGAGCGGATCGTGCGGGAGACCGTGGACGCGGGCGCGCGCGTGGTCATCGGCGGCGAGCGGCCCGACGGACCGGGGTGGTTCTACCCGCCGACCGTGCTGGTCGACGTGCCGCCCGACTCCCCGGCGACCGAGGAGGAGATCTTCGGTCCGGTGGCCCCCATCGTGCGCTTCACCTCCGACGAGGAGGTGCTCGCCCTGGCCAACGGCACCGAGTACGGCCTGGTCTCCTACGTCTTCACCGGCGACCTCGCCCGGGGCCTCCGGCTGGCCGAGGCACTCGAGTCGGGCATGGTCGGGCTGAACCGCGGCGTGGTCAGCGACCCGGCCGCGCCCTTCGGCGGGGTGAAGCAGAGCGGCATCGGTCGCGAGGGCGGCCACGAGGGCCTGGCCGAGTACCTGCAGACGAAGTACATCTCCTTCCCCCTGTAGTGCGGGCGGGGCCGCTTGCGCGGAGCCCGGGCCGGCGCCCTGGCCACCTGCAAGGGCCCCGCAAGCACGCGGACCGAGAGTCCTCCTCGACCCGGTGGACGGCCGTCCGGCCACCCCACCGCCTGCTTCGAGGAGCTCGACCCCCATGCGCACCGTCGCCCGTACCGGCACCACCCTGCTCGCCCTCGGCGCCGCCACCCTGCTGCTCGGCGCCTGCGGCGGCGACGACCCCGCGCCGGGCGCGGGCGACGTCCAGGACGCCGTCGCCGCGGCGGGCGGCGGTGCCGGGGCCGGCACCGCCGACGACGGTCCCCGGCCCGGGGACGCCGACGCGTGCGCCCTCTACGCCGCCGACGGCCAGGCGTTCCTGGACGCCTACGACTACTACGGCAGCGGCGCGACCTCCGACCCGTCGGACTTCTACGCCTCGCTGACCACCCTGGCCGCCGACGTCGACGCCGTCCCCGCCGACGAGGTCTCCGAGGCCGTGCTGGCCACCGCGCAGGAGATCAGCGCGAGCGCCGAGGCCGCGGTGCCCGCGCTCGAGGGCGGCGCCGGGGTCGACGAGGTCGACGCCACCATCGGCGGCCTGGAGACCCTCGCCGACACCTGCAGCCAGCTCGGCGTCGCCTGACGGCGGCCGGGAGCCGGGCCCGGCGTGGGCCCGGCTCCGGCGTCGTCTAGGAGCCGGCCTCGCGCGGGCCCTCGACCGGGCCCGCCCCCGTCTCGTCGGCCGGCCCGCGGACCCCCTGCAGCGGGGCGATCGCCATGACGTCGACCTCGGCCGCGGTGTCGGCGAGCGCCTCCGCCGGCGTGCGCCTGGGCCGGTAGACGACGGTGGAGACGAAGAAGAACCGGGCCAGGAACGCCACGGCCAGCGTGAGCCCCTGCGCGAGGACCGACGGGAAGGCCAGCACCTCGACGAGGAAGGCCAGCGCGGGCAGCCGCGCCAGCGTGTCGACGTTGTTGTAGAGCACCGAGTGCAGCAGGCGGGTCCACCAGCGGTGGCGGTTGTCCCGGAGGTCGTTGAAGACGAAGCGCTCCTGCAGCACGAAGTTGTGCAGGATCGCGACCTCGGTGGCGATGACCGCCGCCGGCAGGTAGTGCAGGCCCGTCTCGCGCAGCAGCAGCCACATGAGGAACAGGTTCAGGACGGTGCCGAGCATCCCGACGGCGGCGAACCGGGCCATGCGGCCCATCCGCAGCGCCGCCATCTGGTACACGAACTGGGCGCCGTTGCGCCACGAGGCCTTGCTCTCGCCGTCGTGCCGCTCCCCGAAGGCGAACGGCACCTCGGCGACCTCGAGGTCGTGCCGGGCGAGGATCTCCAGCAGGATCTTGAACCCGCGCGGCCGCAGCCGGTCCAGGTGCACGGCGCTGCGCCGCACGCAGAAGAACCCGGTCATCGGGTCGGTGCAGACCCGCCCGACCCGGCGGGGGAAGCAGGAGCGCGCCAGCAGGGTGGAGGTGCTGGACACCGCCCGCCGCCACGACGAGGACAGGCCCGAGGAGTCGCCCGCGCCCAGGTAGCGGCTGGCGACGACCATGTCCACCGGCCCGGCGGTGTCGCGCAGCAGCGGCACCAGCTCCGGCGGGTGCTGCAGGTCGCCGTCCATGACGACGACGTAGTCCCCGCGGGCGGTGGCGAGCCCGGCGGCGACGGCGCCGGCGAGTCCGCCCTCGCGGTCGGCCGGCTCGCGGTGCATCAGGCGCACGGGCAGCGTGCTGCCCCCGGCGACCTGGCGGACGACGTCGGCGGTGTCGTCGTTGGAGTCGTCGACGAACAGGATCTCCGCGTCGCGGCCCCGGAGCGCCTCGTCCAGCCGGCGCACGAGCTCGGCGACGTTGCCGCGCTCGTTGAACGTCGGCACCACGACGGTCGTGTCCACGCTCGGCCTCTCCAGGGGTCGGTCCGGTCGTCGGTGGGCACCGGCCGGCCCTCCGCCTGCGAGGGTGCCATGCCCGGGCGTCCCGGCGGGTACCCGCCCGGCCCGCGGGCCCACCCCGTCCGTCACAGGCGCGCCACGGGACGCGCCCCTCCCGTTCGCTGCACGGCCGCCGTCCTCAGGTCCGCGGGGTGGGGCGCTCGAGGAGCCAGGACACGACCAGGCCGGCGACCAGCCCCCAGAACGCGGAGCCGATGTTCAGCACCGTCACGTCGGCGACGGTGACCACGAACGTGACCAGCGCGCCGAAGGGCCGCGCACCCCCGAACGCCGTCACGAACGACGTCTGCAGCACCCGCAGCATCGCCAGGCCGCCCAGCGCGGCCACGAAGGCCGGCGGCGTGCCCAGCATCAGCCCGGTGAACAGCGGGGCGAACAGGCCGAACACCAGCGCCAGCACCCCGCACAGCACCCCGGCCGTGTATTGCCGGGAGCGCTCGCCCGAGGCCGCGAGCAGGGCGTTCGTCGGCCCGGTGAGGCAGGTCGACACGGTGCCCACGGCTGCGGTGAGCACCGACCACACGCCGCAGGCGACGGTGATCGCGGTGACCGGCGGGTCGTGCTGCGCGGCCCGCAGCACGGCGACGCCCTGCCCGTTCTGGACCACGAGCACGGTGATCGCCAGGGGGACGACGAGCTCGAGCATCGCCTGCGGCGACCAGGCCGGGGCGGTGAACACCGGTGCGGCGAGCACGCCGTCGGCCGTCCCCGGGTCGAACCGGCCCGACAGCGCGACGGCGACCGCGCCCACGACGAGCGCGCCGAGCACCGGGGGCACTCGCGCGCCCAGCGCGGGCAGCGCGCTGAGCGCCAGGAAGACGACGACCATCGGGACGGCGACGGCGGCGTCGTCCTGCAGGGAGCGCACCAGGTCGACGCCGAAGCGCAGGAACACCCCGGCGACCATGGCCATGACGATGGGCATCGGGACGACGTCCATCACGCGCCGGACCAGCCCGCTCAGCCCGAGCGCGGCGACGAGCAGGCCGGTGACGAAGAAGGTCCCGACGACCTCGGGCCAGCTGAGGTGGCCCAGCGCCGGCCCGACGAGCACCGTGCCGGGGATCGTCCAGAAGAAGGCCAGCGGCTGCCGGTACAGCCAGCAGGAGAGCACGGTCAGGACGCCGTTGAGGAAGAAGGCACCGAACACCCAGCTGGCGATCTGGGCCTGCGACAGCCCGCCCTGCTCCCCCACCGCCAGGATCACCGCGACCGGGCCGGTGGCGGCGAAGACGAAGCCGACGAGCGCGTTGCCCGCGTAGAGCGGTCCGGCGTCGCGCAGCACCCGGCCCGGGCCGGGCAGTGGGCGGGCCGGCCGCTCGACCAGCCTGCTCACCGCACCCTGCTCGCTCATGCCTCCCCCGCCCCCCGGCGACGGTGCCGGCCCCCGGGCATCCTCACCCGCCCGCGGCGCCTGCACCAGCGCATCCCGCCACGCCCGTATCGCGGACGCATGAGGTCCGGATCACAGAACGGGGAAAGATTCTCAGTGCCAAGATGTTACTGCGCACACACCTGCACGACCGGCACGAGGAGGACCATGACCACGACCGACGCCGCCGTCACCCGCGCGCGGGACGCCGTCGACGAGATCATCGGCCAGTGGGGACGGGTCCGCCCGGGCCTCGACGTCTCCGCGATGCAGGTCTTCGGGCGACTGCACCGCAGCTTCCTGCTCTACCGCTCCGCCATCGGCGAGCGCTTCACGGAGGCCGGCACGACCGAGCCGGGCTTCGACGTCCTCGCCGCGCTGCGCCGGTCCGGGCCGAGCCAGCGGCTCAGCGCCGGCGAGCTCGCGCGGCAGACGCTGGTCACCACCGGCGGGCTGACGCTGCGGGTCAAGCGCCTGGAGAAGGAGGGCCTCGTGCGGCGCGAGCGCGACCCCGAGGACCACCGGATGGTCTACGTCTCGCTCACCGACGCCGGCCGGGAGCTGGTCGACCGGACAGCGGACCTGCACTTCGACAACATGGCCCGGATGCTGGAGGGGCTCACCGGCGGCGAGCGCGAGGACCTCGCGCGCCTGCTGGGGCGGCTGTTCGACTGCCTGCAGGAGGCCACCCCGGGGCTGGACCTCGCCGAGGCCGCTGCCGCCGGCGAGCGCTGAACTCGACGAGATCTGCACAGTCGTCACCATCAGCCCGCGATGGCGACGAGTGTGCAGATCTCGTCGAGAAGACCAGGGGTCAGGCGCCGGAGGCGCTGCCCCGGATCCCCTGCGCCTCGACCTCGACCTTGAGGCCGGGGTCGACCAGGGCGGCGACCTGCACCAGCGTCGAGCACGGGAAGTCCCCGGTGAAGACCTCGCCGCGGGCCCGGCCGACGGCGACCTTGTCGTCGATGTCGGTGAGGTAGACCCGCAGCACCAGGATGTCGTCCACCGACGCCCCGCAGGCCTCGGTCAGCTCGCGCACCCGGCGGAACGTCTCCACCGCCTGCAGGTAGGTGTCGTCCCCGCCGACGGGCCCGTCCGGGCCGCCGGCGTGCATGCCGGAGAGGAAGAAGTGCTCGCCGTGCACCCGGGCGTTGCTGAACATCCCCGGCCGGGGTGGCTCCGGCACCGACTCCGCGCCGACCCTCATGCCCGTCCCGTCCTCTCGTTGGCCTCGCGGACCAGGCGCTGCCGGGTCTCCAGGAAGTCGTACGTGGGGTAGAAGTCGGTCTGGAAGACGCCCCAGGCGCGGCGCTCCAGCTCGACGTTCACGGCCTGCAGCAGCCGGGGTGGCAGGCGCAGCGTGACGATCTGCCCCACGCCCATCGCGACCACCCAGGACACGACCTCGCAGCCCTCCGGCGGGAAGCCGTTCCACCAGTCGACGGCGTCGAGCTTGTCCCGCTGCTGCACGAGGTCCTGCGTCTGGTCGTGCCGCAGGAAGACCGTGAGGAGCATGGTCTCCTCGGCGTCAGCCATGCGTGGCGGGCACCAGCTGCGCGGCCTGCGCCTTGGCGTCGGCGCGGTACATCCGCCGGATGCGCGAGACGCCGAGGTCGTGCTGGTAGAGGTGCTCGTCGACGTCGGCGTCGGCGGCGAGGGCCTCGAGCACGATGCGGTCCTGCTCGAGCACCTGCCAGTGCTTGGCCTCCAGCCGGGTGCGGTACAGGAAGCGCCACACCTCGCGCTCCCAGCCCTCCACCTCACGGGTCCGCCAGTGGAAGATCGCCGAGTTGTGCTCGTCGATGGGCGTGGCCATGCCGACGATGCCGAACGTCCCGCCGGGGCCGGCGTTCTGCGCGTAGGGGATCTCCAGGTCGACGTAGTCCATCGCGCCGCGGACGAACTCCACCCAGTCGAAGTTGACGCCGCGCTGGTCGGTCTTCTCGAAGAAGAAGCCGCGGTCGGTCTCCCGGATGCGGAACCGGGCCGAGGTGTCGCCGCCGAACATCGAGTGCGAGTCGCGGTGCAGGAAGGCGCCGTGCATCGGGTCCAGGACGTTGTCCATGTAGAACCGCCACGGCCCGGCCCACTCGGCGTAGTTGGGGAACCAGGAGACGGCGGGGTCGGCGAGCCGGTCGGGCAGCACGAACTCCGTCGGCGTGGAGTCCTCGGTGAGCGGCACGAAGGCGAAGATCGTGTCCGCGGCCTCGGCGACCTGCAGCGAGACGGTCGCCTTCTTGCCCTCGAGGGCGCAGCCGGGCATGCCGGGCACCGAGACGACGGTGCCGGAGCCGTCGACCTGGACGCCGTGGTAGCGGCAGGCCACCCGGTCGCCGAGGTGCTGGCCGACCGACAGCGGCGCGCTGCGGTGGGGGCAGCGGTCCTCGAGCATCGAGATGCGGCCCGAGGCGTTGCGGAACAGCAGCCAGTCCACGCCCAGACGCGTCACCTTGACCATCTCCCCGGCACCGACGAAGCGCGACGGGAGGATGGGGTACCAGCGGTCGCGCAGGCCGGTGGCCGCGATCTCCTCCGCCGAGAGGGTGCGCCGGGTGCCGACGACCGTCGGCGTCCGGACCGGCCGCGGGCGGGCAGGAGCGGTGGTGGAGGCGGTGGTGGGGGTGGTCATCTCAGTCTCCCAGTCGGCGCATCTCGGCGCGGAGCGAGTCCGCGGTCCAGGGGCCCCCGTCGGGGGCGTTGAGGCCCAGGCCGTTCAGGCCCTCGACCAGGCCGGGCAGGTCGTGCACGCCGCGCCCGAAGACCTCCATGATCGCGCCGGAGAGCTTCTGCTCGTACGGGCTGATGGGGTGCGGGTGCGTCTGGTGCTCTTCCAGGTACTGCTCAGGCATGCGCTTCCTCCCTGGCCGTGGGCACGAGGGACGACAGGCCCTCGGCGATGGACATGAACGCGGTGACCCACTCCGCGAAGGAGCGGGGGTTGCTGCGGTGCACGGGTGCGGCGGTGCCGTCGACGATCACCATCACGCCGTTGTCGACGCCGCCGGCCACGGTCTGGGCCTGCGAGGTGTCGGTGTCCGGCCGGGGGGCCGCGACCACGACGAGGGTCGGGGTGTGGACCTGCTTGAGCAGCTCCCAGTAGGCGGGGTCGGCCTCGTCGACCTCCGGGTCGGCAGCCAGGATGCTCACCACCAGCTCGGGCCGGCGGGCGGCCAGCAGCAACGCCCGCGGCACCGCCGTCCCGGCCGCCACGACGTGCACCGGGCCACCGGCCGCCTGGCGGGCGATCGCGTCGCCGGCCTGGGCCAGGAACTCCTCGTCGGCGGGGTCGCCCTCGGGGCCCCACTCGACCGCGCCGAGGGCGTGCACCTGGTCGAGGAACCAGTCGGCGGGCTCGCTGCCCGCGCGCAGGCAGAGGACGCCGGCGCCGAGCTCGTCGTCGGCGGGCATGTCAGTGGCTCCCCTCGGGGGTCGGGATGTGCACGGGCGGGGTGAACGCCCCGGGCACCGGGTCCAGCGCGGTCACGTCCACCTCGACGACCACCGGCCGCCGGGCCGCGACGGCCTCGCGGAGCACGGCCTCGAACCGGCCGGGGCCCCGGACCAGCCAGTACGGCATGGCGAGGGAGGCGGCGAGCTCGCCGAAGTCGGGGGTGAACAGGTCGACGCCCACGACGTCGAAGCCGTTGGCCCGCTGCATGTTCCGCAGGACGCCGTAGCCGCCGTCGTTGAAGACCAGCACGACGACCCACGCCCCGGTCCCGCACAGCGACGCCAGCTCGCCGAGGTGCACCGCCAGCCCACCGTCGCCGGCCATGACCACAGTCGGCGCCTCGGGCCGGCCGACCGCTGCGCCGATGCCCATCGCCAGGCCCTGGCCGATGCCACCGCCGAGCGGGAAGACGTTCGAGCTGCGGGCGTAGAACTCCAGCAGCCGGTTGCCCCACTGGCTCGACGGGATGGTGACGTCGCGGGCGACGACCGACTCCCGCGGCAGCACGGTGCGCAGCCCCGCGCAGATCTCGGCGTACCCGCCGATGTACTCGTACAGCTCGTCGCGGACCTGCTGGCGCACGGCCTGCACCCGCCCGGGCCAGCCGGCGTCGGTCGAGCCCGCGGGCAGCCGCTCCAGCAGGGCGGTCAGCACCGCGCGGGCGTCGCCGACCAGGCCCACCTCGGCCGGGTACACCCGTCCGACGGCCGCGGGGTCGACGTCGATCTGCACGTGCCGCTTGGGCAGCTCGAGCGCGTAGCTCTTCGTCTCGTTGGAGCGGAAGTGGCTGCCGACGGTGAGCAGCAGGTCGGCCTCGGCCAGCAACGGGGCGACCGCCGGGGTGCTGGCGAAGTTGCCGATGACGAGGGGGTCGTCCTCGGGGACGACCGCCCGCCCGGAGTTGCTGGTGAGCACGCCGGCGCCCAGGCGGTGGACCAGCTCGGCCAGCTCGGCCGGGGCGGCGGCCCCGCCGCCACCGATCCACAGCAGCGGCCGCTGGGCGGCGGCGAGCAGGGCGGCCGCGGCGTCGAGGGCGTCGTCGTCGGGGTGCGGCACGGGAGCCGGCGCCGCGGTGTGCGGCTGCTGCTGGTCGGGGCGGGCCAGGTACTGCAGGTCCGAGGGCCACTCGACGCTGGCCGGGCCGGACGGCGTGCCCGTGATCGCGGCGATCGCCTCCTCCAGCGTCGCCTCGGCGCGGTCGGCCGACGGGACGGTCGCGGCGAACGCGGAGATGGCCTCGAGCATCTTCCGCTGACCGGGGAACTCGTGGATGACCCCGCGGGCCGAGCCCGGCGCCGCCGGGTCGTAGTGCTCGCTGTCGATCTGGCCGGTGACGTGCAGGACCCGGCTGCCGGCGGTGAGCGCCTCGATCATCGAGCCCGCGGCGTTGCCCGCCCCGGTACCGGTGCTGGTGAGCGCGACGCCGACCTTCCCGGTGGCGCGGGCGTACCCGTCGGCGGCGTTGACGACGGCGGCCTCGTGGCGCATCTCGACGAAGCGCAGCTCGCGGGCGACGGCCTCGACCAGCGGCAGGTTGTGCACGCTGATCACGCCGAAGGCGGTGTCGATGCCGTGCCGCTTCATGACGGCGACGAGGACGTCGCCGCCGGTCGGCGGGCGTTCGCTGTTCATGGGGTCCTCACTTCAGAGGTAGCGGGAGACGCCGCCACCGACGTCGATGGTCGCGCCGGTGCAGTACGAGGACAGGGGCGACAGGAGCGAGACGATCGGGAACGCGACCTCCTCGGCGTGGCCGAACCGGCCGAGCGCGATGCCCCGGTCGGCGGCGATCTCGGCGCTCCACTCCTCGTAGGTCTGCGGAGTGCCGGAGGCCTCGTAGCGCCGCCGCCACTGCCCGGTGTCGACCAGGCCGAGGGCCACCGAGTTGACCCGGATGCCCTCCGGCCCGAGCTCGGCCGACAGCGTGCGGGTCAGGTTGAGCAGCGCCGCGCGGGCCGCGGAGGTGATGGCCAGCCGGGCCTCGGGCTGCTTGGCCAGGATCGCGTTGACGTTGACCACCGAGGCGGCGTCGGAGGCGGCCAGGTGGGGGCGCGCGGCGCGGATCACGTTCCACGCGCCGAAGACCTTGAGGTCCAGCTCCTCGCGGATCTGCTCGTCGGTGGTGTCGCTGATCGGCGCCATGAGCGAGCGGCCGGCGTTGCACACCACGCCGTCCACCCCGCCGAAGACCTCGACGCCCTCGGCGACCATCGCCTCGACCGAGGCGCGGTCGACGACGTCGCAGGCCACCGCGTGCACCTTGCCCGGGCCCGGCAGCGCGCCGACGGCGGACTGCAGGCGCTCGAGGTCGCGGGCGGAGGCCACGACCGCGGCTCCCTCCCCCACGAGGAGGCGGGTGGTCGCCAGGCCCACGCCGGAGCTCGCCCCGGTGACGAGGACGACGCGTCCGCTCAGCTGGAGGTCCATGGATGCTCCCTACTGCACCATCGTGAAGCCGCCGTCGACCGCGACGACCTGGCCGGTGACGAACCCGGCCCGGTCCGACAGCAGATAGGCGACGAGGTCGGCGACGTCCTGCGGGGTCTGCTCGCGGGTGAGCACCCGGTTGTCGGCGTAGAGCTGGAAGCGGTGGTCCGGGACCGTCTCGGTCGCCTCGACGCGGATCAGGCCGGGGGCGACGGCGTTCACGCGGACGCCGTGCGGGCCGGCGTCGCGGGCCATCGTGCGGGTCATCGCCATGACCGCGCCCTTGGAGCCGACGTAGTGCACCAGCCGCGGCGAGCCGTAGATCGCGGTGTCGGAGGCGACGTTGACGATCGCGCCGGCGCCCTTCTCCAGCATCTGCGGGACCAGGCGGGCGGCGACCTGCCAGGTGCCCAGGGCGTTGACGGTCATGATCCGGCGGAAGGCCTCGACGTCGAGCTCCCAGAACGCGTCGCCGCCGACGCCGTCGGCCAGAGCAGCGTTGTTGACCAGGGCGTCGACGCCGCCGAGGGCCTCGGTGGCCTCGGCCAGCGCGGCGACCGAGTGCGGGTCGGCGATGTCGACGGTCAGCGCGTGCACCTCGGCGCCGCCGGCGCGCAGCTCGGCGGCGGTCTGCTCCAGCAGCTCGCCGCGGATGTCGCCGAGGACGAGCCGGTCCCCCTCGGCGGCCAGCGTCTCGGCGATGACGCGGCCCAGGCCGCGGGCCGCGCCGGTGACCACGCTCAGCCGGCTCATCGGGCGGCCCCCCACAGGTCGAGCACCGCGCGGGCGACCTCGGCGGGCTTCTCGGTGAGCGCGGCGTGGCCGGCGCCGGGGACGACGACGAGACGGGCGCCGGGGATGCGGTCGGCCAGCAGGCGGGACTCCTCGACGCCGGTGACGACGTCGTGCTCGCCGACGAGCACCAGCGTCGGCACGGTGATCGTCGGCAGCAGGTCGGCGGTGTCGGTGGCGGCCATGAACTCCGCGGCGGCGGCGTAGCCGGGCAGCCGGACCCGGGCCATCTCGGCGCCCACGGCCTCGGCCACCTCCGGGTCGCAGCCCGGTGCGACCAGCCGCGGCGCGCGGGCCGCGGCGAAGGCGCGCGCGCCCTGCTCGGTCAGCTCGGCGACCCGCGCCCGCATGGCCGCTGCCTTCGACGGGTCGGTGCCCGAGCCGCGGGTGGAGTCGGCCAGCACCAGGGTGGCGACCCGCTCGGGGTGGCGGGCGGCGACGACGGTGGCGATCACGCCGCCCCACGAGGTGCCGAAGAGGTCCACGCGGTCCAGGCCCAGCTCGTCGAGGACCGCCAGCACACGGGCGGGGTAGTCGACGTCGGCCGGCTCGGCCGGATCGGCCGACTCCCCGTAGCCGGGGGCGTCCCAGGCGACGGCGCGGGCGCCGTTCGCGGCGAGGACGGCGCTCACCCCGGCACAGGAGCGCGCGCTGCCACCGATGCCGTGCAGCAGGAGGACCGGGCGGCCGGTCCCCTCGTCGGTGACGGCGAGGCCACCGGCCAGCCGGGTGCGGACGGGAGTGGACACGTCAGGCCTCGACCCCGACCCCGAGGCCGGCGCCGTTGTCCTCGGCCACGGGGAGGAAGTAGTCCGGCTTGGCGTCGACGAGGCCGCGGGCCCCGGCGTCGGGGATCCCGGCCATGGCCGAGCGCACCGAGGTGGAGGGCGGGCCGGCGGTGCGCCACTGGTCGGACAGCTCCGGGGTGCGCCGCCAGGTGCGGCACAGCCACGAGTCCTCGTCGACCTGGATGACCTCGGAGGTGTACTCGCAGACCAGCTGCGCCGGGTCGGTGTAGTAGGAGAACGTGTTGTCGCCGGGGCCGTGCCGGCCGGGGCCCCACTGCGGCGTGACGCCGTGCACCTTGAGGCTGCCGATGCCGCGCATGAAGTGGTCGACCGACGTCATCTCGTAGGCGACGTGGTTGACCGACGTCCACGGCGCCTGGTTGAAGGCGATGACGTGGTGCTCGGGGTTGCAGCGCAGGAACGACATCTGGTGCTCCGACCAGTCGGAGATCCGCATGCCGAGCACCTGGCAGTAGAAGGCGGTGGCGCGGTCGATGTCGACGGTGTTGAGCACGACGTGGGCCAGCTTCTTGGGCAGCGCCGCGTACCCGCCCTGGTCCTGGCGGACGACGGCGTTGACGTCGGCGGCGAGCTCCACGACCCGGCCCTCGGGGTCGACCAGCGCCAGGCCGTAGCCCCCGGCGGCGTCGTCGTAGGCGCCGGGCTCGCGCAGCAGCGGGATGCCCAGGTCGGTCAGCCGGCGGGCGGCGTCGTCGATCTCCCGGCGGGTGCCGACGGCGAAGCTGACGCCACCGAGGGAGTTCTGCTCGGCCTTATGCAGCTCGAGGACGTGGTGCTCCTCGCCGGTGCCGCGCAGCCAGAAGCGGTCGGTGTCGGCGTCGCTGAGGCCCAGGCCCCACGCCTCGTTGTAGAAGTCCTTCGAGGCGACCGGGTCGGGCACCCCGAGGGTGACCGAGCGCAGGGCCATCAGCCGGACGACCGGCCGGTCGGCGTAGTGCACGCGGTGATCGCTCATGTCGTCTCCTGGTGTGTTCTACAGATCGAGGACGAGCTCGCGGGAGCGGCAGCGGGAGACGCAGACCATCATCGTCCCGGCCGCCTCGTGCTCCTCCGGGCTCATGAGGAAGTCGCGGTGGTCGACGTCGCCGCTGATGACGCCGGTCTCGCAGGTGCCGCAGATGCCCTCGGTGCAGGAGGACAGCACCGGCACGCCGGCGTCCTCGAGCGCCTGCAGGACCGAGGTGTCCGGGCCGACGGGGATGCGCTCCCCGGTGGACTGCAGGACGACGTCGAAGGCCTCGTCGGTCTCGCCCTCGGGGACGACGCGCTCCGGCGCCTTGAACCGCTCGAGGCGGAGCAGGGACGGGTCCTCCATCGCCTCGGCGACGGCGTCCATGAGCGGGGTCGGGCCGCAGCAGTAGACGAGCGTGCGCGGGTCCTGGCTGTGCAGGATCGCCTTGAGGTCGGGGTAGCGCCCGTTCTCCTCGTCCACGTGCACGTGCACCCGCTCGCGGGGCAGCGCCTCGACGTCGGCCAGGAAGGCCATCGTCTGCCGGCTGCGGCCGGTGTAGAGCATCGCCCAGTCCGCGCCGCGCGCCTCCAGCTCGCGGGCCATGGTGATGATCGGGGTGATCCCGATCCCGCCCGCGATGAGGAAGTGCTTCGGCGCCTCCTCCAGGTGGAAGGCGTTGCGCGGCCCGTCGACGGCGATGTGCGCGCCGACCGGCAGCGCGTCGTGGATGTGGCTGCTGCCGCCGCGCGAGTCGGGGGTGCGCAGCACCGCGACCGTCCACCGCGTCGAGTCCGAGGGGTCCGAGCACAGCGAGTACTCGCGCACCAGCCCGTTGGGCAGGTGGATCGCCAGGTGCGCACCCGGCTTCCACGTGGGCAGGGCGCCGCCCGAGGGGTCGACCAGCGTCACGCTCGTGATGCCGTCGGCCTCCCAGGTCTTCTGCTGGACGCGCAGCGTGTGCTGCTCGTCCTCGCCCGCGAGGTTCCTCTCCATGCCCGGACTCCCCAGCTCTGTCGATGTCCTGTCAGGTGCGCGAGGTCAGCGCGTGACGCCGTACATCTCCGACGACGGCGGGTAGGTCGGCAGCTGCGGCTTGGGGGTGCCGATGATCACGCAGATCAGCGCGTCCTCCTCGCTGACGGTGCGCAGCGAGCGCGGTACTCCGGCCGGCACGCGGAGGAGGTCGCGGTAGCCCAGGACCCGGGTGGCCTTCTTCGTGCCGTCCTCGACGTCGTGGACGGCGAACTCGACGCGCCCCTGGAGCACGTAGAAGACCTCCTCCACGTCGTGGTGGGTGTGCTCGGGACCCACGGACCCGGACGGCAGCAGCATGTTCGAGAAGGTGAAGTGCTCGGCCTGCAGGATGCGGTCGTCCGTGGTGTGGTCGCCGGTCGCACCCGAGCCGATGTAGCGGATCTGTGCGCGCTTGAACTTGTCGCCGCCCTTGGCCGCCTGGAAGCCCAGGGTGTCCCAGTCCTCGTAGCGGCTCTCGGCGGTGGCGAGGCAGGAGTCGATGAGCTGCTCCAGGTCGGTGCCCTGGGTGCCCTGCTCGGGGGCGCTGGTCTGCTCGGTGGTCACTGCGGTTCTCCTCTGTTCTGCCGGGGATGGGTCGGTGGTCAGTGGGCGCGACCGCGGTGCGCGATCGCCTCGATCTCGACGGTGGCTCCGTAGGGCAGGCCGGCGACCTCGACGAAGCTGCGCGCCGGCCGCGGCTCGGCGAAGACCCGCTGGTAGTGGGCGTTGGCCTCGATGCGGAGGCTGACGTCGGTGACGAAGTACGTCGTCTTCACGACGTCGCCCAGGCCGAAGCCCACGGTGTCCAGCCGCTCGGCCAGCCGGGCGGTGGCGGCCTCGAGGGCCTCCGTGCGCCCGGGGACCGCCGCGCCGTCGGCGTCCACCGACAGGGCCCCGGAGACGAAGGCCATGTCGCCCACGGCGAAGGCGGGGCTGTAGGGGTGCGCGCCGCTGATCTGCGTGCTCGTGCTCATCGCTCGAACCCTCCCGGGGCGCCCCACGCGATCGGGCGTCCGCTGACGTCGACGTAGATGGACTTCTGGTGCATGTAGGAGCGGATCCCGTCGCGGCCCTTCTCCAGGCCGATGCCGCTCTCCTTGAGCCCGGTGAAGGGGGTGGAGATGCTGAACTGCTTGTACGTGTTCACCCAGACCGTGCCGGCCTTGACGGCGCGGGCGATGCGCCAGGCGCGGGGGAAGTCGCGGGTCCAGATGCCGGCGGCCAGGCCGAACACGGTGTCGTTGGCCTGGGCGACCAGGTCGTCCTCGTCGTCGAAGGTCATCAGCACCGCGACCGGGCCGAAGACCTCCTCCTGGCAGATGGTGTCGCCGTTGCTGACGCCGGTGAGGACCGTCGGCAGGTAGTAGGCCCCGTCGGCGAGCTCCTCGTGGGCGGGCGCGCGGCCGCCGGTGAGGACCGTGGCGCCGGCGGCCACGGCGTCGTCGACCATGCGGGCGACGCCGTCGCGGTGGGAGCGCGTGATCATCGGGGCGACGTGCGTGCGCGGGTCGTCGCCGGGGCCGACGACGAGGCGCTCGGTGGCGGCGACCAGGCGGGCGGTGAACTCCTCGGCGACCTCGCGGTGCACGAAGACCCGGGAGCCGGCGATGCAGCTCTGCCCGGTCGAGGAGAAGATCCCGTAGACCACCCCGGCCACCGCCTGGTCCAGGTCGGCGTCGGGGAAGACGATCGTCGGCGACTTGCCGCCGAGCTCGAGGGTGACCGGCATGACCTTGCGGGCGGCGACCTCGCCGAGGTGCTTGCCGGTGGTGGTGCCCCCGGTGAAGCTGATCTTCGAGATCTCGGGGTGGGCCACGAGGGCCTCGCCGACCGTGCGGCCGGGCCCGGGCAGCACCGAGAGCAGCCCGGCGGGCAGGCCGGCCTCCTCGGCGAGGCGGGCCAGGTGCAGCGTCACCCACGGCGCCCAGACCGGCGGCTTGGACACGACGGCGTTCCCGGCGGCGAGCGCCGGTGCGATCTTCTGCGCGTCGCTGGCGATCGGGGAGTTCCACGGGGTGATGGCGCCGACGACGCCCATCGGCTCCCAGGTGGCGAAGGTCAGGTAGGCGCCCCGGGACGGGGTGATGTCCCCGACCATGGTCTCCAGGGTGGCGGCCATGTACCGGAACGTGTTGGCCGCGCTCAGGCACAGCGCCGTGGTCTCGCCGCGGGTCTTGCCGGTGTCCAGGGTCTGCAGCGCCGAGACGGTGTCGGCGTCGCGCTCCAGCGCCTCGCCGATGCGGTACAGCACGCGGGCCCGCTCGTGCGGCAGCATCGCCGTCCACCCCGACTCGGCCGCGGCCCGCAGGCCGCCGCGCACCGCCCGGTCGACGTCCTCCACGGTCGCGCCGTGCAGCGTGGCGAAGACCTCGCCGGTGGCCGGGTCGACCGACTCGATGAGCTCGCCGCTCCCCCGCTGCCAGCGGCCGGCCACCGGGATCTCGTCCCGCAGCGAGGCCTGCAGCCCGGCCGCGGAGGAGGACCGCTCGGCGGGGGCGTTGGGCACGTCCCGCTCGAGTTCCAGCCGATCGGTCATGGTGTCTCCTTCGGTACGGCCCCTCTGAGTGCTCATCTTCTTAGCGCTCAGAGATCTGTCTACGAATGTAGGAGTGGCCTCGGCCACGGTCAAGGGCTGGGGGCGGTCGGTTTCAGGCGATCAGCGGCGGTCGGGCCGTCAGCCCGCTGAGCGTGCGCAGGATCGAGTACGGGACCACCGCGCTGGTGCGCGGGTTGTCCGGGGTGGGGCGGTTCTGGACCTCGAAGACGTAGGAGCCCTGGGAACCCGACGCCTCGATGCGGTGGGTGGTCAGCTCGGCCGCCGGGTCCGCGTGCAGCTCCACGCGGACGACGTCCGGGTCGCCGACGGCGAGCGCCAGGGCGGCGGCCACGTTGAGCGACTGCGGGAAGAGGCGGGCTGCCTCGCCCGGGGTGCCGGCGAAGACGAGCACGTCCGTGGCGGCGTCGGCCACGCGGTGGGCCTCCGCCTCGTCCATCCAGGGCTGCACGAGCGCCGCCGGCTTCTTGGTCGTGCGCAGGACCGCCCGGTCGAGACCGCCGACGGCGGCCGCCGAGGCGAGCAGGTCCAGCCCGCCCAGCGCGCCGTGCGTGCAGCGCAGCCGGCCGGGCCCCAGCTCGCCGAGCCGGCCGGCCAGCGCGGGGTCCAGCAGGCCGGCGACCGAGCTCACGACCAGGTCGCGGCCGGCCGAGAGGACCGGTTCCACCGCCGCCACCAGGGCGGCGGAGCCGGCGCACTCGACGACGACGTCGGCGACCTCGAGGGCCTCGAGGAGCGACAGCCGCGGCACCGGGAGCTCCGGGACCTCGGAGCGGGTGACGACGCACACCAGCGTGGCGCCGTCCACCGCCCCGGCCAGGAGCTCCCGGGCGACCACCCGGCCGATGGCGCCGTGACCCAGCAGGGCCACGCGGAGCCCGGCACCCGGGGTGCCGGCGGGACCGGCGGGCACCGGGACGCCGGCGGCGTCAGCGGCTCGGGTGGTCATCGGCGGATCAGCCCTCGGCGACGTAGGTGTCGTCGGCCGGGTCGTAGCCGTCCTCGAGCAGCCCCTGCCCGACCAGGATGTCGGTGACCTCCTGGATGCGCTCCACGTCGGTCTCGGTCAGGAACTCCGGCAGGGCGATCTCCTGCGCGACCTCCGGGGACACCTGCGCGATGGTCGGCAGCCACTCACGCCACTCGGCCTCCTTCGCCACGATGTCCTCGCCTGCGGCGTACATGGCGCGGGCGAAGGCGGCGACGGTGTTCGGGTTGGACTCGATGAACTGGTCGCTGGCGATGAAGTTCGACACCGCCAGGCCGTCGTTCGGGCCGTCCTCGGCGGTCAGGTCGACGATCTCGCGCATGCCGGCACCGAGGGCCGCCGAGGAGAACGGCTCCGGCGAGTAGCCGACGTCGATCGAGCCGGCCTGGACGCCGGACAGCATCTCCGGGAAGGGCACCTCGACGAAGGTGGGCTCGACGTCGTCCAGCCCCTCCTCGTCCAGCAGGTTGCGCAGGGTCACGTCACCGATGTTGTTGGTGGCGTTGATGCCGATGGTGGCGCCGTCGAGGTCCTCGAGGGTCTGGATGTCGGAGTCGGGCTCGACGTAGACCGACAGGCCACCGGCACCCAGGGCGCTGGTGAGGACGACGGTCTGGATCGGCAGCCCGCTCTGGGCGGCGATCGACGTCGAGATGGTGTTGGAGAAGCTCATGTCGAGCTCACCGGTCGCCACGTTCTGCGCGGCCTGCGGGCCGCCCTGCACCGGCTCGAGGGTGACCGTGAGGCCCTCCTCCTCGAAGAAGCCGTTCTCCTGCGCCCAGTACAGGGCGGAGTAGTCGGCCAGCGGCAGGGCGCCGACGGTGATCTCGGTGGTCTCGAGCTCGCCGTCGGCGGAGCCACCACCCCCGCCGGAGCCGCCGCTGCCGCCCCCGTCGTCGTCCGAACCGCCGCACGCGGCCAGACCCAGCATCGCGAACGCGGTCGCACCCGCGACCACCCCACGGACCTTCATGGAAGTACCTCCGGCCTCAGAATCTGAGCTCTCAATGGTGTGCGCGACGGGGCCCGGTCGGGCTCCGTCGGGTGGAACGGCGGACCCGGGGGACCGGGCCGCACCCGGCGGGCCGGGTCAGACGGGGGTCGCGTGCTCCTTGCTGCGGAGCAGGCGGGTGACGTGGCCGCGGATCTCGACGAAGCGCGGGTCGGTCTTGGTGGCGATGTGGTCGCGGGGGCGCGGCAGGTCGACGTCGATGACCTCGGCCACCACGCTCGGCGGCGCGGACAGCACGATGATCCGGTCGGCCAGGTAGACGCTCTCGTCGATGTCGTGGGTGACCACGAGGACCGTGATGCCGAGCTCGGACTGGATCCGCATGAGCAGGTCCTCGAGGTCGGCGCGGGTCTGCGCGTCCACGGAGGCGTAGGGCTCGTCCATCAGCAGCAGCTTGGGGTGGCTGGCCAGGGCACGGGCGATGGCCACGCGCTGCTGCATGCCGCCGGACATCTGCCAGGGGTAGAGCTTCTCCTTGCCCGAGAGCCCGACCTCCTCGATGGCGAACCGGACCCGCTCGGCCCGCTCCTTGGCCGGCAGGTGCTTGATCGGGAAGGCGACGTTCTTGTCCACCCGCATCCAGGGGAACAGCGAGCGCGAGTAGTCCTGGAAGACCATCGCCAGGCCCTCGGGGACGCCCTTGACCGGGACGCCCTCGAACTCGACGCGGCCGGCCGTCGGCTCGTCGAGGCCGGAGATGATCCGCAGCAGCGTGGACTTGCCGCAGCCGGAGGGGCCGACGATGACGCTGATCTTCGAGGCGGGGACCTCGGCGCTGATGCTGCGGACGGCGAGGTTGTCGCCGTAGCTGCGGGAGACGCCGTCGAGCAGGAGCTCGGCGCTGCCGGCGGCTGGGGAGGCGGCGCGGGGCACGGGGTTCTCGGTCACTCGGGTCTCAGTCATTCTGCTGGGTCGCTCCTCGGTGCCAGGCGAGCGCGCGGCGCTCGATTGCCAGGAAGATGGAGTTGAAGAGGACGCCGAGGATCACCAGGACGATGAGGACCGCCCAGAAGCCGGCGTAGTCGAACGTGCGCTGGGACTGGATGAGCAGGTAGCCCAGCCCGTTCTCGGACTTCTGCAGCTCCGAGATGATCATCAGGATCAGGGAGAACGACAGCGACGTCCGGATGCCGGCGAAGATCTTCGGCGCGGCACCCGGCAGGACGATGTGCGTCAGCACGTCGCGCCCGGGGATGCGGAAGACCTGCGCGGCCTGGGCCCGGGTCTGCCCGATCGAGCTGACGCCGTCGATCGTGTTGAGCAGGATCGGCCAGACGACGCTGAAGGCGATCAGGAAGACCTTCGGCGAGTCCCCGGTGCCGAACAGGAAGAAGAAGACGCCGAGCAGGGCCGGGCTGGGCAGCGACCGGCCGAGGTGGATCAGCGGCTGGAACAGCGCCGTGAGCACCGGGGAGATGCCCAGCAGGACGCCGATGACGACGCCCACGACGATCGCGATGCCCAGGCCCGCCAGGGCCCGGCCCACGCTCGGGAAGAGGTGGTCGAACGTGGCGTCGCCCAGGAAGAACCGTGACGCGTCGCCGGAGAGGAACTCCTCGACGAAGCGCTCGAACGAGGTGAGCGGGTCCTTGACGAACAGGCCCGACCGCTCGCCCTGCGAGGCGGCGTACCAGCCGCCCAGGATCGCCGCGGGGACGACGAGGCGGAGCAGGACGGTGACCGGCCAGGGGAAGCCGGCGCGCGCCTTCCTGCGCGGCGGCGCCGGGACGGCGGCGCGCTCCTCGACGGCCTCGGACTCCGGGGCGCTGAGCGGCACGTGGATGGGGTCGGTCCCCTGCTGGATCGTCATTGGGCCAGCCCCTTCTTCCAGCCGAAGACGACGTCGTCGACCTTGGCCATGGCCAGGTTGACCGCGACGCCCAGGACGCCGGCGACGAGCGTGGCCGCGTAGACCAGGTCCAGGTCGGTGGCGTTGGCGGTGTTGGTGAGGATGTAGCCGCCGATGCCGTCGCCGCCGCCGATGAGCAGCTCGGCGCTCACGGCGACCAGCAGGCCGATCGAGGCGGCGATGCGGACGCCGGTGAAGGCGAACGGCAGTGCGCTCGGGATCTTCACCTTGCGCAGGACCGCCAGGTCGCTGTTGCCGAAGGTCTTGGCAGTCATGACGGCGGTGGTGTCGGTGCCGCGGACGCCGTACATGGTGTTGAGCAGGATCGGCCAGATGCACGACAGCGCGACCGTCAGCGCCAGGGGGAGCATCCCTTGGCCGATGAGCAGGACCAGGATCGGCCCGACGGCCACCGAGGGCAGCACGCGGAACGCCTCGACGGGCCACTCGAAGGCGACGAAGAGGCTGCGGAAGGCCCCCATCAGGCCGCCGAGCAGGACACCCACGCCGGTGGCGATGGCCAGGCCGAGCATCCACTCGCCGAGGGTGAACAGGACGGCGTCCCAGAAGGTCTCGTCCGGTAGCAGGTCACCGACCCCGCTGATGACCCCGCTGGGCAGCGGCAGGCCGGCGACGTCGAGGAGGCCCGAGCGGATCAGGCCCTCCCAGACGGCCGCGGTGCCGATGACACCCACGACGCCGAGGACGGCCTGCGAGCGACCGCTGAGCGGCTCGTGCAGGAGTTTCACCCGGGATCTCCCTCCCGTGGCCCTCCGCGCCGGAGTGGGGCGGGCCACATCTGTGGGGAGATGGTCGCCGGAATTTCCGCGACCCGTCAATAGATGAGCGCAAAGATTCTTGGCAATTAACGGATCCGCAACAGACTGCGTCGCGGGGGTGACTCAGCGCACATCCGGCGTCTCCGCCACGGGCCTGCGCCCGGCCAGCCCCCATCCGCCGGCGACGGCCAGGGCGCACGCCAGGGCGACCAGTGAGGCCCCCGGCACACCGGCCGCCATGAGCGCTCCGCCGGCCACCGCCGGGGGCAGCCAGACGGCCGCCGGGATCCGCCGCGCGGGCCGTCCGCGGCGGCGCCGGGCCGCCTCGACCCAGAAGGGGACGGCGATGGGCGGCCCGATCCCGGCGAGCAGCGACAGCCAGTCCACCAGGCCGCGGTGGAAGCCGAGCAGCCCGAGGACCACGCCGAGGACCGCGATCACCGAGGTGGCCACCCGGGGCTGCGC
Organism: Blastococcus sp. CPCC 205250; assembly: GCF_019799925.1. Classification (GTDB taxonomy): domain Bacteria; phylum Actinomycetota; class Actinomycetes; order Mycobacteriales; family Geodermatophilaceae; genus Trujillonella. The sequence goes on from NZ_JABGCG010000005.1 coordinate 154,731, forward strand.
GCCGGTGAACGTCTTCAGCGCCAGGCCGCCGGAGTAGGCCGAGGCGATGGCCGGGGCCAGGACGGCCACGACCACGAGGAGGTCGCCCACGGGCACGCCTCCCAGCCGCATCGCGGCGACGGCCGCGAGGCTCGCGTCTCCCCCGGTGTCGCCGGACAGCTGCAGCGCCGCCCCCACCAGGACCAGGCCCAGGGCCGGGACGACCAGCGCCGCGACGCAGGCGAGCAACCCGGACCGGCGGGTCAGGCCGGCGGTGAAGTCCGGCGACCGGAGCATGAAGACCGCCACGTAGCCCACGAACGCCCCGAGCAGGACGACGGCGTGGGCGCCGGCGCCCGCCCCGGCGGTGACGGGCGCCCGCACCCGGTCGACGCCGAGCAGCAGCAACGGCACGACGAGCAGCGTGAGCGCGGTGGTGCCGACCGCGACCCGGTTCCAGTACCGGACGTCGCTGAGCGCCAGCGCCAGGACCAGCACCCCCAGCGCGAGGACGCAGACCGGCGCCGGAACCCCGGCGACCCGGCCGAGCGACTCCCCGCCGATGCCGACGCTGAATCCGACCCAGCCCACCATCCCGGCGGCGATCAGCAGCCCCACGGCCGCCCGGGCCGGCGCGGACAGGTAGCCGCGGCTGAGCTCGGCGAAGGTCTGCCCGTGTCCCGTCGGCGGACGCAGGCCGAGCCGGCCGTGGAGCAGCAGCAGCGCCGTCATCAGGCCGACCGCGGGCACCAGCCAGACGAGGGGCAGCGGGCCGCCCTCCTCGGCCAGCTGGGCACCGAGGACCAGCGCGCCCGGCGAGCTGCCGATGGCCAGCCACGCGCCGGCGTACCGCGTCCACCGGACCGGCGGGGCGGAGTCGGCGGGGACCACGGCGACAGTCTCAGCGCTCAGTGTCTTGGCGGCAAGACTCTGTCGCGGACGACGGCGGTCAGCCGAGCGGCACGGTCCAGGCGTCGTAGGCGTAGACCCAGTCGGCGTTGCCCGCGGTGCGCAGCCAGTCGTTGCCGCGGGACCCGATCTGCACGTCCGCCGTCCGCGGGCGGCGCGCCTCCTCGTAGACCCGCAGCGCCGCTGCCGCGTCCCCGGGCTCGTGCGCAGCCAGTGCGCGGGCCAGCACGACGGCGTCCTCGATCGCCATCCCGGCGCCCTGCGCCATGAACGGCATCATCGGGTGGCAGGCGTCGCCGAGCAGCGTCCGCGTGCCGACCGACCAGCGCGGGAGGGGGTCGCGGACGTAGAGGGCGGACTTCAGGACCGAGTCGCAGGCGTCGAGCAGCGCGCGGGCGTCGGGGTGGAAGCCGGCGTAGGCCCGGCGCAGCTCCGCGACGTCCCCCGGGGCGGTCCACGACTCCTCGCGCCACGAGTCCTGCGGGCGGGTCGCGAAGACGAAGACGTCCTCGCCGCGGTTGAGCGGGAAGGTGACGATCTGGGTGGCCGGGTCCGGGCCCCACCACTTGGTGAAGGCGCCGAGGTCGGGCACGTCCAGCCGCTCGGCCGGGACGACGGCGCGGTAGGCGACGACCCCGGTGAACTCCGGCTGCTCGGGGCCGAACAGCGCCTCGCGGACGACGGAGTGGATGCCGTCGGCGCCGACCAGGACGTCGACCGTGGCGGAACCGCCGTCGGCGAACTCGAGCACGGTCCGGCCGCCGTCCTCGCGCACCGCCGACAGGGTGCAGCCCAGCCGGAGGACGCCCTCGGGCAGCGCCGGCACGAGCGCGTCGAGCAGGTCGGCGCGGTGGATCGTCAGCTGCGGGGAGCCGTAGCGCTGCTCGGCGACGTCGCCCATCTCCAGCCGCGAGGTCTCCGCGCCGGTGTCCCAGGTGCGGCTGATCCGGTGCGTGGGCCGGGCCGCCGTCCGGCGCAGCCCCTCCCCCACCCCCAGCCCGTCGAGGGCCACGACGGCGTTGGGCGTGAGGTTGATGTCCGCCCCGACCCGGCCCAGGCGCGCCGCCTGCTCGAAGACGACGACCTCCCGGCCGAGCTCCCGCAGGGCGATGGCCGCGGCCATCCCGCCCACGCCGCCACCGACGATCCCGACGACCTGCTGCTGGCTCACGGGCCCTCCCGCCGCTCCTCGCGAGCGGGGTCGCCGGCGAGATGTGTAAGTTCTTACATTGTTAGCGCCAGGATGTCTTGGTGGCAAGACGTCGGCGCCGGACACCCGGGAGGTGCCGTGGACGGGGAGCCCGACGAGGTCGACGCGGTCGTCGCGAGCTGGACGGCGGCCCGGCCGGACGTCGACCCCGCGAGCATCGGCGTCTTCGGCCGCGTCGCCCGGCTGGACCTGATGCGGCGGGCCGCCGTCCGCCGCCTGCACGAGGAGCACGGCATCACCACGGCGGCGTTCGACCTGCTGTCCCAGCTGCGGCGCGCCGGCGCCCCGTACCGGCGCACGACCGGGGAGCTGGCCGAGGCCACGCTGCTCACCTCCGCCGCCACGACCCTGCGGATCGACCGGCTCGAGGCCGAGGGCCTGGTGCGCCGCGTGCGCTCGGCGGAGGACCGGCGGGTGGTCTCGGCCGAGCTCACGCCCGCCGGCCTGGCCCGGATCGACGCCGTCTACGAGGAGCACATCGCCCTGGAGGACCGGCTGCTCGCGGGCCTGGACGCCGGCGAGCGCGCGCAGCTGGCGGACCTGCTGCGCGCGCTCACCCACTCCGTCAGCGGAGTCGTCCCCTAGCGGCCCCCGTCACCGGGCGGCCCCCACGGGCACCTCCGGCTCGGCCGCGCGCGGCGCCGGGACGGCGACCGGGGCGGCGTCGGAGTGGCGCAGCTCCGGCAGCCAGCGCAGCCACCGCGGCAGGTACCAGTTGGCGTCGCCGAGCAGCTGCATGACCGCCGGCACGAGCACCGCCCGGACGACCGTGGCGTCGAGCAGCACCGCGATCGCCAGGCCCAGGCCGATCTGCTTCATCGACGTCATCGACAACGTGACGAAGGTCAGGAAGACGAAGACCATGATCACCGCGGCGCTGGTCACCGTCCCGGCCGAGGACGTGATGCCCCGGGCGACCGCGGTCCGGGTCGGCAGCCCACGGTCGTGACCCTCGCGGATCCGCCCGAGGATGAAGACGTGGTAGTCCATCGACAGGCCGAACAGGATCACGAAGAGGAACAGCGGGATCCAGTTCACGATGCCGTCGGTGCGCTCCAGGCCGATCAGGTCGGCGCCCACGCCCTCCTGGAAGACCAGCACCATCGCGCCGTAGGCAGCCGCGACGCTCAGCAGGTTGAGCACGATCGCGGTGACGGCGATGGTCACCGAGCGGAACGAGACCAGCAGCAGCACGAACGCCAGCACGAGGACGAAGGCGAACACCCACGGCGTCCGCTCGGCCATGAGCTCGTCGAAGGCCACCGAGTCGGCGGTGTCGCCGCTGACCACGGCCGTGACGCCGTCGACCGCGCCGACCGTGGCGGGCACCAGGTCGTCCTCGAGCGTGGCCAGCGCATCGCGTGAGGCCTGCTCCTCGCCGTCGCCCTGCAGCGGCACGCTGACCACGGCCACGGTGCCGGCGTCGTTGGTCTCGACGTCGATCGGGTCGTTCATCTGCCCGCTGGCCAGGGCGCGCTCGCGCAGGTCGGCGATGGCGGCCTGCACCTCGGGGGCCTGGACGTCCGGCGCCTCGACGACCACCTCGGCCGGCGACGGGCCGCCGGGGAAGGCCGCGCTGATCCGGTTGTAGGTCTGGATGACCGGGAGGTCCTGCGGCAGGTCGTTGACGCTCTCGTTGCGCAGGTCCATCGACAGCGCCGGGACGGCGAGGGCGACCAGCGCCGCCCCGGCGAGCAGGCCGGCGACGAGCGGACGGCGCAGCACCACACCCAGCACCGCCGGCCAGACCCGGCCCGGCCGGTCCTCCGCCCGGCGGCGCAGGAACGGCACCCGGCCCTTCTCCACCCGGTCGCCGAGCCACGCCATCATCGCGGGCAGGACCGTCAGCGAGCCGGCCACCGAGATGGCGACGACGAGGATGGTCGCCGAGGCGACGCCGGTGAAGGCGGAGAAGCCGGTGAGGAACATGCCGGCCATCGCGACGACGACGGTGATGCCGGAGATCAGCACCGACCGGCCGGAGGTGGCGGCGGCGATGTCGAGGGCGTCGACCGGCCCGGCACCCTTGGCGCGCTCCTCCCGCTCCCGCTTGAGGTAGAAGAGCGAGTAGTCGACACCGACGGCCAGGCCGATGAGCAGCATGACGATCTGCGCGCTCTGGTCGACGTGCCAGATCTGGCTGGTCAGGCTGAGCATCCCGAGCGCGCCGACGAACGCGGTCAGCGCGAACACCAGCGGCAGCACGGCCGCCACCAGCGCCCCGAACGTCAGCAGCAGGACCGCGAGGGTGATCGGGATCGACAGCAGCTCGGCGCGCTGGAAGTCCTCGTCGAGGGTGTCGCCGAGGGCGAGGTCGGCGCTGGTGCCGCCGAACTGCTCGACGCGGACGCCGTCGTGGTCGTCGGCCACCGCCGCCACGGCGTCCTGGATCGGCGCGAGGCGCTCGTCGGCGGTCTCGGGGTCGCCGGCGATGTCGAGGGTGACCAGGGCGGACCGCCCGTCCTCGGAGACCAGCGGGGCGCCGTCGAGCGGGCTGACGACGTTCGCCGCCTCGGGGGTCGCCCGGAGCGCGGCCACGAGGTCGGTGAGGGCGGCGGTGGCGGCGGCCTCGGGGACGTCGGCGTCCCGCTGCACCAGGACCATCTCCGAGGCCGGCTCCTCCCAGCCGTTGTCGTCGAGGATCTGCCGCGCCTGGGCAGGGGCGCCGAGGCTCTGCTCCGCCCCGGTCAGCTCGCCCTGCGGCACGAGCGCACTCACGGCCAGGGCGGCCAGCACGAAGGCCAGCCACCCCAGCACCGCCGCCCTGCGGTGGCGGGCGCTCCACCGGCCGATCCGGCCGGCCAGGTTGCCGGTTCGCTGCATGGTCGATCTCCTGTCTGGGGTGCGGATGTCCGCCGCCGAATCTGCTGCTCAGACGCGCGCGGACCCATCCCGCCAGCTGGTGGAGGAGGTGTCGGGCCAGCCCGACAGGGCCGGCCGCGCGTCGCAGCAGAGCCTCTCGGCGGGCGCGGCCGGCGCCCATCGGGGAGGACCCCCATCCGCCCCCGGTCCCGGGCGGTCGGCGAGTCCGGGAGGTCCCGGGACCGGGTCGGTCAGTCGACCCGCCGGTGGCTGCCCGGCCAGGTGCCGCGGCAGGTCCAGTCGCTGCGCTCGAAGAGGACCGGGTCGACGCCGGGCCGGGACACGCGCACGTGGCGCTGCCGGCCGGACAGGCCGCAGCTGCACCAGCCGACCCGGTCCCGCGCGACCTCGTGACGGGTGAGTCGTCGGTCGTCGGCCATGCGCGCTTGGTGTCCCCGGAGCGAGGCCGGGGGAACGTACTGCGACGCGCATCACAGTCGTGCTGTCCGCGCTGGTGGGAGGGCCGGGAGACGAATCTGCCGCGCAGCCCCCGTCGGGGCTGCGCGGCAGATCGGTGTCTCAACCAGACGTGCACCCGAAGGGACTCGAACCCCTAACCTTCTGATCCGTAGTCAGATGCTCTATCCGTTGAGCTACGGGTGCCTGTGTTCAGTTGTGGTGCGCGGAGGCTCCGGGATTTGAACCCGGGATGGGGATTAACCCAAACCGCATTAGCAGTGCGGCGCCATAGACCGGACTAGGCGAAGCCTCCCGGGGTCCGAGTCCCCTCGGAACCACCGCGGAGGAGACTACCAGCGACCGCGGCGCCCCCGACCCGGGGGTCCGGGCCGGGAGGCGCCCCGGGTCAGGCGGCCAGCGGCTCGCGGACGGCCTCGGGGACGACGACGCCCCGGCCGGGGACGAGCGTCACGGCCACGGCGACCGCGGCGCCGGCGACCGCGAGCAGCAGTGCGCCCGGTACGCCGGACGGGCCCTCGATCAGGGCACCGCCCAGCGCGGCCCCGACCGCGGAGGCGCCCACGGTGACCGTCGACAGCCAGGTGAACGCCTCGGTCGTGGCCCGGGGCGGCGCGATGGAGCCGACCAGGGAGTTCTGCACGGTGAGCGTCGGGGCGATGACGGAGCCGCCGAGGAACAGCAGGAGGCCGAGCACCCACGGGCTGGACACCGCGGCGAGCGGGGCCATGCCGATGGTCGTGCCGAGCAGCAGCCAGCGGTACTGCCGGGGCAGCGAGGCGCTCAGCACGCGGGCGCCGAACCACAGCCCGCCGATCACCGAGCCCAGCGACCAGACGGCCAGCAGGACCCCGGACATCCCGGGCGAGCCCGCCTCGTCGGCGAAGGCGGGGACGGCGACCTCGAGGGCCCCGAAGCCGAGCATCAGCGCCGCGCCGCTGACCAGCACCCGCGGCATGCCGGGCGAGCGGACCGTGGAGAGCACGCCGGTGCGGGCCGGACCGGCGGGCACCCAGTCCCGCATCGCCCGCGAGGTCGCCACCGCGACGGCGCCGAGGACCGCGAGCACGCCCGCCGTCCCCACGGCGACCGCCGGAGCGACGAGGAACGCGAGGGCCGCCACCAGCGCGGGGCCGACGACGAACACGAGCTCCGTCGTGGTCGCGTCCAGCGCGTACGCGGCCGGCCGCACGCGCGGGTCGGCCTTGGACCACAGTGCCCGCACGATGCCGCTCACCAGCGGGGTGGCGACGCCGGCGGCCGCGGAGGCGGCGACGATGGCCGCCGCCGGCGCACCGGCCAGGACGACGGCGACCAGCACCGCGAGCAGCAGCGGGTAGGCCGCCGCCTGGGCCAGCAGCACCGGCTGCGGCGAGCGACGGTCGGCCAGCCGCCCGAGCACCGGCGCCATGAGGGCCATGGCGATGCCGAGGGTCGCCGACGCCAGCCCGGCCACCGCGTAGGAGCCGGTCTGCTGCTGCACCATGAGCAGCAGCGCCAGCGGCACCATGGCCGAGGGCAGTCGACCGGCGAAGCCGCCGATCAGCAAGGTGGGGGCGGAGGGGGACCGCCAGACGGAGAGGTACGCGCGCACGGTGGAACTCGTCTCAGCATTGCGGGGAATGTGTAGGCGGTCATCAACCGTTGACCACCTACAGGCCACGGTAGCCAGCACGAGGTAGGGAGTCAAATGAACTACGACACCTACGCGTCGAATGCCGTCGAGCTGGCGATCGACCTGGCCAACGTCGACCGCGAGGTCGACACCTGGGCGCCGGACTTCCTCCGCGCGCACCACGAGTGGTTCTCCCCCGGCGCCGTCCTCGACTTCGACGCCGACGAGGCCCGAGCCGCCGCCGAGACCGCGGACCTGGTGCGCGCCGTCGCCCTGGCGGAGAGCCCGGCCGAGGTGCTCCACGGACTGAACGCCCTGCTCGCCCGTGCCCGGCCGCGGCCCTACGCGACCGACCACGACGGCGAGCTGCACCTGCACTACACGCCCGACGAGGCGCCGGTCCTCGACCAGATGACCACCACCGTGGCGATGGGCCTGTCACAGGTGGTGACCCAGCACGGCTGGCAGCGGCTCGGTGTCTGCTCGGCGGAGGGCTGCGACGACGTCTACGTGGACACCTCGCGCAACGCCAGCCGCCGCTACTGCTCCAACACCTGCGCCAGCCGCTCGACGGTCGCGGCCTACCGCGCCCGCCGCAAGGCCTGAGCTCCACTAGCGTCGCCGCGTGAAGTCACCGCGGCTCTGGGACGCGCACCTGCACGCCGCGGTCGGCGCACTCCCCGCCTCCCCCGCCGACCGCTGGCTGCGCCGGCTGTCCACGGCCGCCGACCACAGCACGCTCTGGTTCGGGATCGCCGCAGTCATGGCGACCCGCAAGGGCGTACCCCGGCGGGCGGCGATCCGCGGCGCCGGGTCGCTCGTCGTCACCAGCACGGTGGTCAACACGCTGCTCAAGCAGGTCTTCGGCCGCCGCCGTCCCGACATCTCGGTCCTCGGCGAGCACCGGCTGCTGCGGCGGACGCTCACCACGCACTCCTTCCCCAGCGGGCACGCCGCGTCGGCGGCGGCCTTCGCGACCGGGGTGGCGCTGGAGAGCCCCCTGGCGGGGGCCGCGCTCGCGCCGGTGGCGCTCGGGGTCGGCTACTCCCGGGTGCACGTGGGCGTGCACTACCCGGGTGACGTGGTCGCCGGCTTCGCCGTCGGGACGGCGGTGGCCGCGGCCAGCCGCCGGTGGTGGGCGGTGCGCCCGCACACGCCCGCACGGGTCCGCCCGGCGTTCTCCGCGCCCGCGCTGCCCGACGGCGAGGGCCTGGTGGTGGCGGTCAACCCGCGCTCGGGCCACGAGAACTACGACCCGGCGGCCGACATCCGCGCGCTGCTGCCGCGGGCCGAGGTGCTCGAGATGTCGGAGGACCGCGGGGTGGCCGACCTGCTGGAGGAGCCGGCGCGCTCGGGACGCGCCCGCGCACTGGGGGTGGCCGGGGGCGACGGTTCGGTCGCCGCGGCCGCGGCGGTGGCGTTGGAGCACGGGCTGCCGCTGGCGGTCATCCCCGCGGGGACGCTCAACCACTTCGCGCGCGACGTCGGGGTGGAGACGGTCGAGCAGGCCGCGGAGGCGGTGACCTCGGGCGCGGCGGTGCGGGTGGACGCCGCGTCGCTCAACGGCACGCCGTTCCTGAACACCGCGAGCATCGGCAGCTACCCGGAGATGGTGCGCCGCCGCGACGCGCTGTCGGGCCGGCTGGGCAAGTGGGCGGCGATGACCGTGGCGGCGGCGCAGACCCTGCGGGACGGGACGCCGGTGGAGCTGAGCCTCAACGGCCGCTGGGTGAAGGTCTGGATCCTGTTCGTCGGCAACGGCACCTACACCCCGCGTGGGCTGGCCCCGGCCTGGCGCCCGCGGCTGGAGGACGGGTTGCTCGACGTCCAGTACCTGCGCGCCGACATCCGGTTCAGCCGCACCCGCGCGGTGCTCGGCGCGCTCCTCGGGGTCTCCGACCGGGTGTCCGGCTACGCCGAGACGCAGGTGGAGGCGCTGCGGGTGCGGTCGCTGTCGGGGCCGCAGCAGGTGGCCTACGACGGCGAGATGGGCGAGGCGGCGACGGAGTTCGAGTTCCTCAAGGCCGGCCTGCTGACCGTCTACTGCAGCCGGACAACCTGAGGCGCGGCTCCTGCGGTCCACCTCGCGCTTCGGCGGTGGGGCAGCACCGCAGGAGCGCGGGATCGACCGCAGGACCCGCCGCATCGCGGGTGTTCCTCGCGCTCGCCGGCCCTGCGGGGCTCCCGACGCACGAGATCAGCCCGCAATGGCTCGATCGGGCGGTTGTCCACAGCAGCGGCTGCGGTCGGGATGCGGCGCTGGCTAGTCTCCGCACTCCGTGAGGACCGGGAGGCGGCGGATGGCGGTGGGGTTCGTCGGACGGACGACGGCGGCGGTCGTGGTGGCCGTCGCGGTTCTCAGCGGGTGTTCCGACGAGCAGCCGGCCAACGAGACGCTGCCGACGACGAGCGCCGAGCCGAGCCCGTCCGCCGAGGAGCTGCCCCCACTCGGGCCGGCCGACTTCCCCGTCCCCGACGAGGCCCGCGAGAAGACCCCCGAGGGCGCTCTGGAGTTCACTCGGTACTACGTCGCCCTCGGTGCGCACATCGGCACGGGGCCGCTCGATCCGCGGCCACTGCTCGACCTCAGTCGCGGCTGCTCGCAATGCCAACGAGTAGCCGATGCATACGCCAACGATTTGCAGGCTGGCTACCGATACGGCGCAGCGGGCTACTCATTCGAAGAACTTGGCCCTGGCGTTCTAAGCAGCGACTCGGCACAGGTTGCATTCATTTATTCGCAAGAGGCATTCGAGGTCGTCGACTCGAGCGGCGCCGTCGTGCCTGAACGCTCTAGCCCGTCAACCGGCCCTTTACAGTCCGGCGCAGTGCTGACATGGGACCAGGCGCTACGGACCTGGCTCGTCACCGAGCTAACGATCGGCTGATGAAGCATTCCCGGGCGATCGCTGCGACGATCCTGATACTTTGCTGCATCTCTCCAGGCACCGCATTGGCCGAATGCAGCCGTTGGACATGTGATGAGCCAGACGTGGCCATCGGGGGAGGCGCCTTAACGGCCGCCTACGTGACACAGACCGGGGGACAGACCTGGGTTGCGTCCAACGCGGCTCCTCCTGCCCACCCCTACACCTACCAACTGCTGACACCCTGCGCAGCAGCCACGGCCGCGGGAGAGCCGTGCCAGGACGCCGACGACCGCGCATGCCCGTCTAGCCCTGAGCAAGTGGTGCGCGAGCTTGTTCTGCAACAACGCCGACTCGTCATTCCTGGAGCGACGGAGATCGATGGGGTACCCATCCCACCCGACGCACCCGCGGGCACTCCGTTCGGGCCGTGGCTGGCGTTCCCGCGGGAGTGCATCGACATCACGGCACTGAACCCGGCGCCGACGCCGGACGAGGTGTTCCGCTACTTCGAGCGGCTCCCGCTCCCCCAGCTACCCACCCGCCAGCAGCCTCCGGGGGACGCCCTCGCCGGCCTGCCGGTCATCTTTTTCACCGACGGCCCCACCACGCAGGCCTTCAGCCTCGACATCCGCGGCTTCACCGTCGACATCGTCGCCACGGCGGAGGGCTTCACCTGGCACACCGGCGACGGCGCGCACCTCACCACCACCGATCCCGGCGCGCCCTACCCCGACCAGACGGTCACCCACGACTACGCCTCGGGCACCTACGCCGCCTCCCTCACCACGACGTGGGGCGGCACGTTCAGCGTCGACGGCAGCGCCAGCGTCGACGTCCCCGGTACGACGACCACCGAGGGACCACCGGTGACGTTCACCGTCGTCGAGGCACGCGCCGTCCTCACCAACCCGCACGACTGATGTCACCGAGCGTCACCACGGGCCGGGCGACATGCCGATTCCGACACGGGCGACGACCGGAATCATTGACGCAGCGTGAAGCGGTGCCAGGGTCTACGACCTGACACGGCGCCGCGTGGGCGACCATCACCGGGAGGGGGTGCAGCCATCCCCCCGAACCACGTCCACGCTCGGGGCACCCACCCCGTCCGACGTCTGTTGCTGCTCCTGCTCCTCGCCCTGGCGGGGTGGCTCGTCCTCGTCGTCGCCGCCGACCGCGCGTCGGCCGAGACCGGCGCCGGAGCCGCGCCCGTCTCCGCCCCGGACGGCGACCCGGCCCGCGCCGCGGAGCCCCGACCCCACGAGGATTCTCCCGCCCGACCGGAGCACCAGCAGCCGGTCCCCGGCCCGCCCGAGCAGGCGGCGCACCCGGACCCATCACGTCCCGCTGGGCACCCCGACGCAGGGCCCGAGCCCGCCGGGCCGGAACGCCCCGCCGTCCCCGTGCCGCCCGAGACGCAGGTCGGGACGCCGGCCGGGCCGGGTCCTGGGCCGCGCCCGGTCGAGCCCGGCCCCGACGCCGGTCCGGTCGCACCTCCCCCGGACCCGGGCCGTCCGGTCGACCCGCCGCCGGACCCGGTCCTCGTGGAACCGTCCCTCGATCCGACCGGCACGCCCGTACCCGTCGCGAGCCGGCCGGCGCCGGCCACCCCCGCCCTGCCGCCCACCCTCGAGCCGACACAGACGCCGACACCGACACAGACGCCGACACCGACCTCGACACCCAGCTCGACACCTCAGCCCGTCCCGGTGACCGACGCCGCCCTCGCCCCGGAACCCGAGCCCACGCTCGAGCCCGGCGCCGCCTCTCCAGCCGCGACCGAGGCCCCAGGAGCCGCGCCGCCCGGCCCGGCGACCCTCCAGCCCGGTGACGCCGCCGCCGAGGCCACCTCCGCGCTGTTCACCACGGACGCCGCCGCCTCGGACACCGCCGCCACCGAGCCTCTCCTGACGCCGGCGCGCTCCGTCCTCTGCGCCCCGGCGACGAGCAGCCAGCGCGTGTCGGCGGCGGCTGCCGCACGCCCCGCGTCCTCGCCCGACGTCGTCTCGGCCCCCGGCAGCGTGCCGTCGCCGGGTCCTGCCCCGGGGAGTCCCGCGGCACCGTCCCCGGCTCCGGCGGTCCCGCCCGCGCCGGCCGCTCCGTGCTCCGCGCCCGGCGGCAGCTCCGTCCACGCGGGAAGCGGCTCGTCGTCCGACACCGCGTCCTGCCCCGCCGCGCTCAGCGCCACGGTCTCCGCCACCGCCGCCACCGCCGAGATGCGCCGCATCGAGCGGGCCGCCGAGCGCGCCCTCGACCGCGCCGGCGACCCCGGGTCGCCACCCGACTGAGCCCGGGCCTCCTCCAGCCCGCTGCTCCGTCCGCCCGGCCCTCTGCGCCGGGCTGCGCACCTCGCGATCCCGCTCGCTCGCCGGACGCGCGCCGCTCCCCGCGCCGTCCCGTCGGAGGACTCCCATGAGAACGGTCAGGTCCCACTCGATCCCGCTCGTCACCCGTGCGCACGTGCGCGGGGCCGGCACCGTCGCCCGCCGCGCCTGGCGGACGACCTACGTGCGCCGCCTCGTCGCCGCCGACGCCTTGTGCGCGCTGGTCGCCGCGGCGGTGGTCGTCGTCCTGGGCCCCGGCGGCGGCCCGCTCCTCCCGGCGATGGTGGTGGTCACGCCGCTGGTGTGGGTCGCCGCGATGACGCTGGCCCGCGACTACGAACAGCGCTTCCTGTGGGACGGCGCCGAGGAGTTCCGTCGGGTGCTCTTCGCCAGCGCGCTCATGGTTGCCGCGGTCGGCACCGTGTCGTGGGGTCTGCGCCTGGAGCTGGCCCGCAGCTTCGTCGTCCTCACGGTGCCTCTCGCGTGCCTGCTCACGCTCGCCCAGCGGGCCGGCCAGCGGTGGTGGCTGCACCGGGAGCGCGCGCAGGGCCGCGCGCTGCAGACGACGCTGCTGGTCGGGCACCACAGCAGCGTCGCCGCGCTGCACGAGCAGCTGGCCAGCGAGGCGCGGCACGGCTACCGGGTGGTCGGCTGCTGCCTGCCCGCACCCGGCGAGCGGACCTTCGACGGTCTGCCCGTGCTGGGCGACCTGGACGACGTGGTGCGCGTCGTCGACTTCTACGAGGTGGACACGGTCGCCGTCCTGCCGACGCCCGAGCTGGACGGCGGGGCGCTGCGCCGGCTGGGCTGGGACCTCGAGCACACCCGCGCGGAGCTGCTGCTGGCACCGGCGCTCACCGAGCTGGCCGGACCGCGGGTGAGCATCCGGCCCTCGTGCGGTCTGCCGCTGCTGCACGTCGAGCGGCCGGAGCTGCGCGGGGTCCGCCGGCTGGTCAAGGTCGGCTTCGACCTCGCCTGCGCGGCGGTCATCACGCTGCTGGTGCTGCCGGTCCTGCTGGCGGTCGCGGTCGCGGTGCGACTCAGCGGTCCCGGACCGGTCCTCGCCCGCGAGGAGCGGCTGGGTCGCGGCGGTCGGGTGTTCGGCCTGCTCTCCTTCCGCACGACGGATGTGCCCGTGGCGGACGACGCCGCCGCCACGCCGCTGCACGGCGGACAGCTCACCCCGGTCGGACGCTTCCTGCGCCGGCACGCGCTGGACCAGCTGCCGCAGCTGCTCAACGTGCTGCGCGGCGAGATGTCGCTCGTGGGGCCACGGCCGCCGCGGGCGGGCGACGTCGAGTCCTCCGGGATCGACCTCCACCGCCGGCTGCTCGTCAAGCCCGGCGTCACGGGGCTGTGGCAGGTCAGCGGCCGCTCGGACCTCTCCTGGGAGGACGCGGCGCGCATCGACGTGCGGTACGTGGAGAACTGGTCGCTCGCCCTGGACCTGCTGATCCTCGGCCGCACGCTGCAGGCGGGGAGGCGCGCCGGCCCGCCTGAGTGAGGGAGGTCGCCGCCGGTGGGCCACGGGGACACCGGCGGCCACCTACCGTTGGGGTGTGCAACTCTCCGCCGCGGTGGCCGACGTGGTGCGCTCCCTGCTCGCCGACCGGGGTTGGTCGGGACGGCAGCTGGCGCGCGAGACCGGGATCAACCAGGCCACCGTCGCGCGCAAGCTGCGCGAGGAGAGCGCCTTCGACCTCGACGACCTCCAGGCGATCGCGAACGCGCTGAGCGTCGACGTGATCGACCTGATGAGCGCCGCGACGCGCCTGCTGGGCTGAGGGCGGGGGCGCCGGCCGGGTCCAGCTCGCGCTCAGCGGCGCCGGGAGGACCCCGCGCGCGTCGTCAGACGGGCCGGCGGGTGAACCGCCAGGTCAGGATCGCGGCGACGGCGGCGGCGAACATCATGCCGACGCCGATGACCGTGGTCTGCGTGGTCCCGAGCAGCACCAGGACGACGCCCACGACGACCACCGCGATCATCTCGACGGCCACCACGAGCAGCAGCAGCCCGAGCAGTGCCTTCCCCATGCCGCCAGGGTGCCCGGCCCCCGCCCGCAGCGACAGGGGCCCTCACCCCTCCGGACCGGGTCCGCTGGTCGAGCGGAGCCGGGCCGACCTCGCTACGCTCCGACAGAGGGTGTCCCGCCTGCTCACCTGGGCATGAGGACACCGACACGGTCCCGTTCGAGGAAGAGGTCTGCTCATGTTGGTCCGCCGGATCGCCCGGCCGCTGCTCGCCGCTCCCTTCATCTACGGAGGGGTCAGCACGCTGCGCAAGCCGCAGGATCGCGTGCCGGGCGCCGCCCCCGTGGTGGAGAAGATCGCCGAGGCCGCGGACAAGCAGCTCCCCGTCGAGCTGCCCAAGGACGTCGAGCAGTGGGTGAAGGTCGACGCCGCGATCAAGGTGGCCGCGGGCTCGCTGTTCGCGCTGAACAAGGCCCCGCGCCTGACCGCGCTGGTGCTCTCGGCCTCCCTGGTGCCGACCACGCTGGCCGGGCACCGGTTCTGGGAGCACGACGACCCGACCGAGCAGTTCGGGCAGATCTCGAACTTCCTCAAGAACACCGGGCTCCTGGGTGGGCTCCTGCTCGCCGCCGTCGACACCGAGGGCCGCCCGTCGGTCGGCTACCGCGCGAGGCGGGCCGCCAAGCTCGCCGCCAAGGCGACCGAGGAGGGCTACGAGAAGGCCTCCAAGCGCGCCGCCAAGGCGCAGCGGAAGGCCGAGAAGAAGGCGAAGAAGGCGAAGCGCTGACCGAGCCACTCCCGCCCGCGGCCGCGCTCCGGAGGATCGCCTTCCTCCTGGAGCGCGCCCGCGAGCCCTCGCACCGGGTCGCGGCCTTCCGCACCGCCGCGGCTGTGATCGACGGCCTGGACGACGCCGAGCTCGACCGGCGCATCCGCACGAAGACCCTCACCGACCTGAAGGGCATCGGCCCCAAGACCGGCGCGGCGATCGTGCAGGCGCACCGCGGCGAGGTCCCGGAGTACCTGGCCGGGCTGGAGGAGGCGCACGCCGAGCTGGTGCCGCTGGCCGACGACGTCGCCGGGTTCCGGGCGCTGCTGCGGGGCGACCTGCACAGCCACTCGGACTGGTCCGACGGCGGCAGCCCCATCCGCGAGATGGCCGAGGCCGCGATCGGGCTGGGCCACGAGTACCTCGCGCTCACCGACCACTCGCCGCGGCTGACCGTGGCCAACGGGCTGACGGCGGCGCGGCTGGAGCGGCAGCTCGACGTCGTGGCCGAGCTGAACGAGGAGCTGGCCCCGTTCCGGATCCTCACCGGCATAGAGTGCGACATCAACGTCGACGGCACCCTCGACCAGACCGACGAGCTGCTCGAGCGGGTGGACGTCGTCGTGGCCAGCGTGCACTCCGACCTGCGGGCCGAGCGCAGCGCCATGACCGAGCGGATGCTCGCCGCCGTCGCCAACCCGCACGCCGACGTCCTCGGTCACTGCACCGGGCGGCTGGTGATCGGGCGCAGGCAGCGCAACGGCACGCAGCGCCCGCGACCGGAGAGCCAGTTCGACGCCGAGGCGGTGTTCTCCGCCTGCGTGCAGCACGGGACCGCGGTGGAGATCAACTCCCGGCCCGAGCGGCTGGACCCCCCGCTGCGCCTGCTCTCCCTCGCCGTGGAGCTGGGCTGCGAGTTCGCGATCGACACCGACGCGCACGCCCCCGGCCAGCTGGACTGGCAGTCCAACGGCTGCGAGCGGGCGGTGGAGACCGGTGTCCCGCCGGAGCGCGTGATCAACACCTGGACCGCCGACGAGCTGCTCGACTGGACCGGCTGACCGGCGTCACTCGATCCGGTCGGCGGCCGGCGTCCAGGGGACGACCGGGGACGACGGCGCGGGGACCTCGTCCGGCAGCTGCCGCAGCGCCCAGGACCACAGCGGCAGCACCGCCCAGTAGGCGATGAGGAACCCCCAGGCCGCCCCCTCCGCCCCGGCGACGACCAGACCGCCGACGCCGAGCACCAGGATCAGCACCGCGACGGTGGCGTTGATGCGGAAGGCCAGCCGGGTCTCGCCCCGGGACAGCACCATGCACGACGCGCCCATGCCGAAGAGGTTGGCCGCCTGCCCGATCACCGTCGGGAGGAGCACCGACCGGACCCCCGTCCAGGAGTCGCCGAGCAGCAGCACGCCGACCCCGTCCGGGGCCAGCAGCACGACACCACCCCAGACCAGTCCCAGCGCCGCCAGGGCGCCGCCGATGAGCAGGGACACGGCGAGGCGCTTGCGCGCCGGCATCCCGCGCCGCCGGGCGAGCTCGGGGACGCAGAACGCGACCGCGCTCATGGCCACGAGCGAGACCGGGCCCATCAGGACGGCGGCGCCGCGCAGCGCTCCGGCGTCGCTGAGCGAGGCGATCGCACCCGCGAGCACCAGCGCCCCCTGGAAGGCCCCCTGCACGAGGACCACCTCGAACAGCAGGAAGCGCGTCATGTCCCAGTGCGCCTCCACCCACGACCGCGCACGAAGCGGCCGGGGCGGCGTCCGCGCGACCACGGCGCCGACGACGGCCGCGACGGCGGAGGCCCCTCCCCACACGACCAGGAAGGGGACGGCGAGGTCCGATCCCAGCCCCATGAGGAGGACCGCCCCGCCCAGCTGCAGCGCGATCCACACGGAGTCGACGAGCACCGCCCGCTGGGGACGTCCCTGGGCGATGAACACCGACCGCCAGCCGTCGTGCACGAGCAGCGCCGGCAGGACGATCCCGACGGCCAGGAGGGCGGGCCCGACGGCGTCGCCCAGGACGGCCCCGACGACGGCCACGACCGCGCCGATCGCCCCGCCCAGGGCCAGTGCCGTCCCCGTCGCCAGCCCCATCGCCGACCGGTACGCGGCCGGCTCCGCCTCGGCGAAGCGGATCGCCAGCGGCTGGCTGACCAGCGACCGGGAGAGCAGGACGGCGAAGGAGTAGACGCTGAACGCGACCGTGAACGCCCCGAAGCCGTGCGCGTCGACGGCACGGGCCACGAGCACGGACATCGCCAGGTTCCCGAAGCTCGACAGGCCCTGGTCCAGGACCCCCCACCCGGCCCGCCGGGCCAGCTGACGGACACCCCGCTGGCCGGCCGGTCCCGTCGGCGGCGCGACGGGCACGGCCCCGCCGGCCGACCGGACCCTGCGCACGGTCGGCAACGCTAGCCGGTCCCCGCGGGAGCGCACCCCGCGCTGTCGGGTCGGTCACGAGGCCGGTTGCGCACCGCGGGAGTGTTATAGCCTTCCCCGCGTGTTCCGACGGCCCGCACGACGCTCGTCCGGCGTCCCCAGCAGCATCTGTCGGGGTCTGACCTGACCGCGGCCCGCGGCCCGGGCTCGAGCCTGCGGCGCGGTGCGCTCGTCATCGGCGTGGCCACGGTCCTGGGAGCGCTCGTCGTCGGCGCGGGGTCGGTCGTCCTGGGTCCGTCGTTCACCAGCACGGCCGACGTCCTGTGGAACCCGGGGGCGCTGGAGTACCTCGGCGGGGCCACCCCCGACACCCCCGACTCCCTGGACCGGCAGGTGTCAGACCAGCGGGAGGTCGTCCTCTCCGACGCGGTCGTGAGCGGTGCGGCCGACGAGCTGGGCATGGACCCAGACGACGTCCGGGACATGCTCGAGGTGGAGGTCCAGACGGGCAGCAGCCTGCTGGTCGTCAGCGCCACGGCCGACGACGCCGACGAGGCCGTCGAGGTCAGCGAGGCGGTGACGGCGGCCTACGTCGAGGACGTCCGCGTCTCCGGTGCCGGCGCACTGGCCGACCAGGCCGACATCCTCCAGGGCAGCATCGACCGCCTCACCGGGGAGACCGCGACGCTGACCGCCGACCTGGCGGCGGCGAACGGCGAGCTGGCACAGCTCCCGGTCACCTCGCCGGCCTACGGCGCGGCGCAGAACCGCGCCACCGGCCTGTCCACCCGGCTCACCGACGCCTCCGCGGAGCTCTCCGACCTGGTCAGCGAGCAGGAGAGCCTGCGCGCCTCCGCCGAGGCCTACCCCGGCCAGGCGTTCGTCCTGCGGGACGCGCGCACCCCGACCGGCCCCTCGTCGCTCTCGCTGCCCACGGCGCTGGTCCTCGGGGCGGCCCTCGGGCTGCTGCTGGGTGCGTGCGTCGTGCTCTACCGCACCCACCGCGAGGGCGCGGCCGCGCGGGCGGCCGGAGCCGCGTCGTCGCCGGGCTGACCGTGCCCACCGTGGCGCGCCCGGCGTCCCTCGCGCGGAGCGCGGCGCCCTGCTCCATCGCCCTGCTCGTCAGCTCGGTCGTCCTCCAGCGGATCGGCGTCTCGGTCGGCGGCGGGCAGCTGCACCTGGCGGTCCCGGTCACCCTCGCCCTGTTGGCGGTCGGCCTGCGCACCGGGGAGTTCCGGCTCGCGTGGTCCCGGGTCCGCGCGCTCGCCGTCGTCTGGTTCGTCGCGGGCGCCTGCACGCTCCTGCAGCTGGCACTGGGCGGCTCGCCGTCGCTGCTCTCGCTGGGCTTCGTCCTGGCCCTCTACGCGATGCTCGGCGTCGCGGCCCAGCTCTCGCCGGCCGCCGTGGCCTCGGTGGAGCGCGTGTTCCTCCGCATGATGGCCGTGTTCGCCGTCGTGTCGGTGCTGCAGATGGCCGTGCAGCTCGTCGGCGTGCCGTACGAGGACCTCCTGGCGCGGGTCGTCCCGGAGGGGCTGCTGCTGGGCGAGTACCGCACCGCCGACCCCATCGCCTACGGGGAGGCCCTCCGCCGCTCCAACGGCGTCCTCTTCCTGGAGCCCTCCTTCCTCTCGCTGTACCTCGGTCTGGCCGCCGCCCTGGCGGTGTACCGCGGCGGCCGGCCGCTGCTGGTGACCGTGCTGCTGGTCGGGATGGTGCCGCCGCTGGCCGGCAGCGGCGTGGTGGTCCTGCTGCCCGCGCTGCTGCTCGTCGCGTTCTCCGGCCGGCGCCGGAACCTGCTCGCGGTGGTCCCGGCGGTCCTCGCCGCGGTCCTCCTCGCCACGCTCACCCCGCTCGGGGAGCGCTACATCGAGCGGTCGACGGAGGCCGGTGACACCCGGACGAGCTCCAGCTTCCGCCTCGTCCAGCCCTACGCGGAGCTGCTGCCGCCGGTCGCCGACGGGCCGCTCGAGGCCGCGATCGGCCACGGCGCGGGCACGGCCGACGACCACCTCGCCGAGCAGGGGACACCGGACGTCACCCAGCCGATCGTGCCCAAGATCCTCTTCGAGTACGGCGTCGTGGGGGCGATCGGGATCCTGCTGGTCCTGCTGGTGGTGCTCGGCTCAGGCGTGCGCGCCCGGCCGTGGACGGCGGGGCTCCTGCTGCTCTACCTGTACGTCAACGCGTCGTTCCTCGAGGCGACGACCGTCTTCATGACGCTGTTCTGGATCACCCTGATGCCCGCGGTCGGCGGGCGGACGGGAAGCGGGTCGCCGACGGACGCCGAGCTCGCCGCGTCGCCGCCCCCGGCTCACCAGAGCCGCTGATACGCCTCGGCGGACTCGGGCATCTGGACGTCGTCGCCGTACAGCAGGAAGCGGTCGCCGTAGCCGTCGACGTTGAACTGGATCTCGTACAGCACCTCGCCCGGGCCCGTCCCGCCGTGGGTGCTGAAGAAGTCGTACATGCCCTCCATGAACGCCGGGGAGTCGCCCAGGTCGGCGTTGCCGGACCACTCGGACACGGAGAAGGGCAGCCCGACGCTCTCGGCGAACTGCCGGTGGGCCTCGATGCCCTTGGGCGCGCCGTACTCGTCGACCTCCTCGGCACTCGCCTCGAACTCCTCGGCGGTGCCCGCGTACGGGTACTGGTTGTAGTAGTCCACGCCCACGACGTCGACCTGGCCGGCGCCCGGGAAGGTCTCGCGCCAGTCGATGCCGTTCTCGACCGACTCGCGGTTGACGTTGAAGACCAGCTGCGACTCGGGGTAGATCTCCTGCTGCAGCGCACGGAACCGCGCCCACGCCGTCCGGAAGTCCTCCGCCTCGCCGGCGTCGACCGACCACGGGTACCAGTTGCTGTTGCTCTCGTGCGCGAAGCGGATGTAGAGGGTCCCCGACCGGTCGCCGCGGATCTCGCGCAGCTCGGTCAGCGACTCGCGCCACCGGTCGTCGTAGTCCCCCGCGGCGGCGGCGGACCAGGTCTCACCCCCGCCGATCGCGCCGATCGCGACGTCCATGGGCCCGTCCCAGTCGGCCCACACCCCGCCGGGCACCAGCTCCCAGAGCTCGACCATGGCCTCGTTGTTGTCGGCCCAGTAGCCGGCGATCTCCAGCTCACGGCCACGCCACTCGGCGAACTCACCCGAGGGGACGCCCACCCCGGCGGAGCCGGAGAGCCACACGCCGGTCCCCGCGCTGCCCCGGTCGCCCTCGGAGCGCCGGGGGTCGTCGGAGCCGAGCACGATGACGGCCCCGAGCGCGAGCACGACGACCAGGAAGGCGCCGATCCACAGACCACGCCGGGAGCGGTGGGACCGCTCGTCGGGCGACTGGTCCTGCTGTCCCGGCGGCCCGGAGGCAGGCCTGGTGGAGGTGGACATGGAGGAGTCCTCCCGTGGAGGAGCACCCGGCCGGGGGTGAACCCGTGCCGCGACGGTGCGTACCGGAGCACGACCGGGTGCAGTGGATGTCCGTGGACGGCGCTCGGCGTCCTCGACGACGCGGCACCGCTCGGCCTGGGGCCGCGTCTCCGACTGTAGGTGGGGACCGCAAGCCCCGCCACGTCGCCAACCGCTCCGCCGGCCCGGCCGGGACGGCGGAGGAGCCGGTCAGACGACGGCGAAGCGGCGGACCCGCACCTTCTCCTTGGCGGCCTCGATCGACCGGGCGGCCAGCGACCCGGTCGTGAAGTCGATGATCCAGGCCCGGCGGACGCGCTCGCCGAGGTTGGGGCCGGCCCCGTGCATCGTGTGCAGGTCGTGCGCGGTCGCCCCGCCGAGCGGACACGGCGCGTCCACGACGTCGGCCTCGTCGACCTCGAGGTACTGCACGGTCTTCCCGTCGGCCGTGGTCCGGGTCAGGTGCTGCTGCGCCCCGCCCCGGTGGCTGCCGGGCACGTACCGCATGGCCCCGTCGACGACCTCGGTGTCCTGGAACGGGATCCAGACGGCCAGTCGCTCGGCGCGGTCGGGGTCGTATCCGGAGTCCTGGTGCCAGGACGTCGTCCCGGCCAGGCCCGGCGGCTTGTAGATCGCGTGGTCGTAGAGCGGATAGGCGTCGGGGCCGAGGAGCTGCCGTGCCAGCCCGAGTGCGGCCCGGAACAGCGGCGTGCGCCGCAGGGCGGGCGCGAGCGTGGAGACGGCGTTGATCTCCGGCAGCACGGGCCGGGCCCGGTCGGCGCCGCCGCCGAGGTCGTGGGCGAACTGCGCCGGGATCGTCTCGAACCGCGCGAACAGGTCGTCGATGATCGCCCCGGCGGCCGCCACCTCGGACAGGGGGACGCCCAGTGAGGGGACGACCGCGAAGCCGTCCCGGGCGAACCGGTCCTTCACCGTTGTCGCGTCGGTGCCGTCGATGGTCATGGAGCCTCGCATGCAGCTGGGCTCACGCCCCGGGTCCACCGGGGTCCGGTGCGGCGGTGCGCTGAGCACTATTGCGCACAACATTCCCATCCCCGGCGCCCGGCTGCACGCCCAGGTGCTGTGACGTCGACCCCGTGGGCCGCGACGCGCCCCTCGGGGCGCGACTCAGAAGAGGTCGCGGTACCGGGCCGCCGACTGCGGGAGGCGGCCACCGCCGAAGAGCCGGTAGTCGTCGCCGTGCATGTCGACGTTGAACTGGACCTCGTAGAGGAGCTGACCGGGTCCTCCCCCGGCGTTCGCCGCGAAGAAGTCGTGCATCCCCTGGATGAAGGCGGGCGAGTCGCTCGAGCTGGCCTTGCCCGACCACTCCGGCACCGCCAGCGGGAGCCCGACGCTGCGCGCGAAGTCGAGGTGGGTCTGCAGGCCCTTGGGCGCGCCGTAGGAGTCGGTCTGTCGCAGCGACGCAGCCCAGTCCGCGGCGCTGGTCACGTTCGGGTACTGGTTGTAGTAGTCCACGCCCATGACGTCGACGGCGTCCGCGCCCGGGAACGTCCTGCGCCAGTCGAGGCCGGTCCCCACGCTCTCGCGGTTGACGCAGAAGACCAGCCGGGCGGCCGGGAAGATCTCCTGCTGCAACGCCCGGAAGCGGCGCCACGCGGCGATGAAGTCGGTCTCCTCGCCGGCGGACACCGACCACGGGTACCAGTTGCTGTTCATCTCGTGGGCGAACCGGATGTAGACCGTGCCCGGCCGGGCGCCCCAGGCGGCGCGCATGTTCTGCAGCGACTGCCGCCACCGCGCGTCGTAGGCGCCGCCCGCGGCCGAGCGCCACGACTCCTCGGCGCTGATGGCCCCGATCGCGATGTCGATCGACCCGGTCCAGGCGCCGAACTCCTGCCCCGGGTCCAGCGACCACAGCTCCACCTGGCCGACGTTGCTGTCGGCCCACGTTCCGGCGATGGGGACGGTGCTGCCGCGCCAGGCGGCGAACTGGCCGGAGGCGACCCCGGTGCCCGAGGCCCCCGACAGCCACGTGCCCGACGGGACGGCCGCGGCGCGCGGCGCGGCCGCGGCCGCGGCCGCGGCTGCCGGCGGCGGCGGCGGGGTCGCGGAGCTCGTGACCGGTGCCCCCTCCTGTCCGGCGGGGGCCGGGGCGACGGACGTCGGCCCGCCGGACTCCGTCGGGGCTCCCGCGGCGTCCTCCGGCGCGGCCAGCGCCGTGCCGATCGCCGCCGGGTCCTCCACGGGGACCGGTGCGGCACTGCTCGGGGCCACGGCGGTCACCTCCGCGCGAGCGGTCGCCTGCTCCGCCGCCGTCACGCCCTGCTCCCCCGGCCCAGCGGCGCCGGCTGCGCCGGCGGCGCCGGCGGCGTCCAGGGTCTTGCACCCCGCGGCGGGGAACAGCACCGCGGCGGCGGCCAGGCCGGCGAGGAGCCTGCGGCCCCGGAGAGCCCGGCGGGGAAGACGGGAGGAGGACATGGAGGGGATCCCTTTCGGTCTGCGGTGGTGCTCAGGCCGCAGCGCGGGATCTCGTCCGTGACGAATCGTCCCCTGCACACAGCGACTGGCCAATTACAGACCGCAGGCGGTCGGATCGGAACCCCCTGGAGTTACAAAGTTGTGATCCGGCGCCCCGGGGCGAGCGCCCGGGACCGGCCTGAGCAGTGCGGACGTCCCCGGTGGCGACGCCGTTGTGGCGGAGGGCACACCGCCGCGCTCCCCGGTCGACGTGCGCCGGGGCCTGCGGTCGGCAGCCCCGCTACCTTGCGCGTTCAGACTGCGAGCGGAGGCCCCATCGTGCACAGCATCGTCGTCGCCAAGTTCGTGCCCTGGCCGCCGAACAGCGGTGACAAGCGCCGGACGCTCGGGATCGTCCGTGCGCTGCGCCGCCAGGGGCCCGTCACGCTGTGCGCCTTCGAGGGGCCCGACGAGGACGCCGCCCCGCTGCGGGCGGAGGGCATCGACGTGCGCTCGGTCCCGCTCCGCCGCCGTCCGGCGGACCTCGTGCGCTCCCTGCTGCGCAGCCGGTCGCTCACCGCCGCCCGCTTCTGGGACCGGGACCTGGCGTCGGTGGTCACCGGCGCGGCCACGTCCGACGCCGACGTCCTCGTGGTCGAGCACGTCCAGCTGCTGGACTACGCCCGGGGCTCGACGGCGGGCCTGCGGGTCCTGGACATGCACAACGTCGAGTCCCTGCTCATGACCCGGATGGCCGCCGCCGCCCGGGGCCCGCGGCGCCCCGTCTTCGCGGCCGAGGCGCGGGCCCTGCGTGCACTGGAGCGCCGGGCCGCGGACGTGGACGTCGTCGCCGTGGTCAGCGAGACCGACCGGGTCGCGCTGCGGGAGGTCGTCGACCACGACCGCGTCGTCGTCGTCCCCAACGCCTGGGACGAGCCGCGCCCCCTGCCCCCCGCGGAGGACCCGGTCGTCAGCTTCGTCGCCCTGCTGTCCTGGTCGCCCAACGTGCAGGCGGCCACGTGGTTCACCGAGCGGGTGTGGCCGCGGGTGGTCGACCGTCTCCCGGCCGCGCGGCTGCAGCTCGTCGGCCGGAACCCGAGCGCCGAGGTCCGGGCGCTGGCCGGTCCGTCCGTCGAGGTGACCGGGTCGGTGCCCGACCTCGACCCCTGGTACGCCCGCACCCGGGTCAGCGTGGCTCCCCTGCTGGCCGGCGGTGGGTCGCGGCTGAAGATCCTGGAGTCGCTGGCCGCCGGGCGCCCCGTCGTCGCCACCACCATCGGGGTGGAGGGCCTGGAGGACCTGATCGGCCGCGGCGTGGTCGTGGCCGACGAGCCCGAGGCCATGGCCGACGCACTCGTCGACCTGCTGGTCGACGCCACGGCCAGCGCCGAGCTGGGCCGGCGCGGGGCCGAGGCGGTCGCGGCCGACCACAGCTGGGCCGCGGCGGTGCGCCCGCTGCTCGCCGAACTGCCGCCCGCGGCAGGGGACTGACCCGGGGCCGGGGGCGCATCTCACAGGGCGCTGCCCGGCGCCGCCGGTAACCTCGGGGGTTCCGGCCCGAGGAGGACCATGACGACCGACGCCCCGGCAGGTGTCCCGACCACGCCCGTGCGCGTCTCGATCATCGCTCCCGTGCGCAACGAACGCCACAACATGCCCCGTGTCCTGGACATGATCGCGGCGCAGACCCTGCGTCCCGACGAGGTCGTGTTCGCCGACGGCATGTCCGACGACGGCACCCGGCAGTTCCTCTCCACGGCCGCGGACGGCGCGCTGACCGTCCGCGTCGTCGACAACCCCGACCGGATCGTCCCGGCGGGGCTGAACCGCGCGCTCGAGGCGTGCACGGGCGACGTGGTGGCGCGGATGGACGCCCACGCCCAGTACGCGCCGGACTACCTCGAGCGGGTCGTCGGGTTCCTCGTCGAGCACCCCGAGGTCGACGGCGTCGGCGGCGCGATGGCCACCGCGGGCCGCGGCGCGTGGGGCCGCGCGATCGCCGCCACGCTGTCCCGCCCCTTCGGGCTCGGCGGCGCCCGCCACCGCGTGGGCGGGGACGCCGGCCCGATCCAGCACGTCTTCTCCGGGTGCTACCGCCGGTCCGCCCTCACCGCGGCCGGCGGCTGGGACGAGCGCTTCGCCGCGAACGAGGACTTCGAGGCCGACCTGCGCATCGCCGAGGCCGGCGGGGCGGTCTGGCTGCACCCCGGGGCGACGTCGACCTGGTTCGTGCGCGAGTCCCTGCCCGCGCTGGCGAAGCAGATGTGGCGCTACGGCTACTACAAGGCGCTGACGCTGCGCCTGCACCCGGACTCCATGCGGCCGCGGCAGCTGGTGCCCCCGGCGCTGGTGGCCGGCCTGGTCCTCGTCTCGGTGGCGCGCCCGCGGGCCGGCGCCGCCCTCACGGCCGCGTACGCGACCGCGGCCGGTGTGCTGGGCGCGCGGGCCGCCGCGACCGACGGGGCCGCGCCGTGGCGTGGCGCCCTCGTCCCGCCGGTCGTGCACCTGTGCTGGGGCGCCGGCCTGCTGGCGGGCGCCGCCCGGTTCGCCCGTGTCCCGACGGGCGGACGCGCATGAGCTCGCCCGTGGACGGCCCCCGCCCCGACCTCCTCACGGCGCTGCGTCAGCGCTGGCTGCTGGTGCTGCTGCTCGCCGTCGCCGGTGCCCTGCTCCTCGGGGGCGCGCAGCTGCTGCGGCCGGACGTCTACACCAGCTCGGCCGACGTGGTCTGGCGGGCCAACGGCGGCCAGGTCCTGCCGGAGCTGCCCGTGGCCGACGACGGCGACCCCGTGCGCTCGCTCAGCACGGAGGCCGCGGTCGTCGTCGGTGACCAGGTCATGGAGGTCGCCGCCCGGACGGCGGACGTCGCGGCCGACGACCTCCGCGAGGCCACGACGGTGGAGGTCCAGGAGAGCAGCAACGTCCTGGTCATCTCGGTCACGGCCGACTCGGCCGAAGAAGCCCGTGACCGGGCGGCGGCGGTCGCCGACGCCTACGTGACCGGCAACCGCGAGCGGGGAACGGCCTCGCTGACCGCCCAGGCCGACGCGCTCCAGCAGCAGATCGACACGCTCACCCGCCAGCTCGACGACATCGCCGCGCAGGAGGCGCGCATCCTCGACCTCCCGGGCGGCGTGCTCGACCCCACGACGGGGGTGCGCCGCGACGCGCTGGTCGAGCAGCTGGCCGAGGCCAGCCAGCGCCAGAACGAGCTGCGCACCTCGGCCGCGCTGTACACCGGCCAGGCCGACGTCATCTCCGGCGCCGCGCTGCCGGATGCGCCGTCCTCGCGGTCCCTCCCGGTGGCAACTGCCCTGGGCGGCGCGCTCGGGCTGCTCGTGGGCGTCCTGCTCGCGATCGCGCTGGGCCGGCGGGGGCCGCGCCGCACCTCCCGCCCCGAGCTCGCCGGTCCGCCCGCCGACGCCCCGCCGGATCGGCGCTCGGCATGACCGACCCGGCGGTCCGCCGCAGCCGCCGGGTCGTCGTCGTGCTCCTGGCGGTCACGCTGCTCACCCAGCGGCTGGCGATCCCGCTCGGTGAGGACCAGCTCCCGCTGTCCCTGCCCCTGGTGATCGGCGTCCTCGGGTTCGGGCTGCTCACCGGCGCGCTGCGCATCGACCCCCAGGGACTGCGGCTGTACGCGCTGGCGATGGGGGCCGCGGCGGCCTGCACGCTCGCGGTGCTCGTCCTGGGTGGGGTGCCGTCGCTGCTGTCGCTCAGCTTCCTGCTGGCCATCTACACCGTCGCCGTCGTGCGCACCCCGGTGGCACCGGAGTCCGTCGCCGACACCGCGCACCGCGCCTACCTGGCGATCATGACCGGGGCCGCCGCGGTCAGCGTCGGACAGTTCGTCGTCCAGTACCTGGGCGTCCCCTACGAGGACCTCCTGGCCCGCGTCGTCCCCGCGCAGTTCCTGCAGCAGGGGTACGCCACGGGGGACCCGCTGGTCTACGGGTCGCCGCTGCACCGCACCAACGCCGTGCTGTTCCTCGAGCCGTCCTTCCTGGGCTACTTCCTGGGGATCGCGATCGTGATGGCGCTGGCCCGCCGCTCCTCCCCCTGGCGGGTGCTGCTGCTGGTCGCCGGCGCCATCCCCCCGCTGGCCGGCAACGCCGTCGTCGTCGTCCTGGCCGGGGTCGCCGTCCTGGCGGCGGGACCGCTCCGCAGCCGGCTGCGCGCGCTGGTGCCGACCCTCGCCGTCGTCCTCGTCGTGGTGCTGGCCACCCCGCTCGGCGACCTGTACTTCGAGCGCAGCACGGAGATCTCCGGCGACGGCAACAGCACCACGCTGCGCCTGATCGACCCCTACGAGATCCTGCTGCCCGCGTGGGTGTCCACGCCGGAGTCCGTCCTCGTGGGGCAGGGGGCGGGCGTGGCCACGACGGTGATCGACACGACCACCGAGGAGGCCGTGATCACCCCGGTCGTCCCCAAGCTCCTCCTCGAGTACGGCGTCCTGGGCGCGGTGCCGCTGCTGCTGTTCCTCGGCTGGGCCGTGGCCGGTGGTCTGCGCGGCCGTCCGTGGGCGCTGGGCCTGGTCATCGGCTTCTTCGTGCTGAACGCGGCCCTGCTGCAGGTCACCTTCGCCGTCGGCACCATCCTCCTGGCCCGCCTGGTCCCGGCCCTGCCGCCGCAGGGCGACCGGCCGCCGGCGCAGCCGGTCACGCCGGCCCGGCCGATGGCCGTCCGGTCCTGACCCGCCTGCAGCGCGGTTAGGGTCGAGTCGTGCGCCTCCACGTCCTCTACCGGACACATCCGGGGTCGAACGGGAAGTCCCGTCCGTCCTGGTACGACCGGCGCACCGCGTGGGACTCCCTGGAGGCGGCCCTGGCGCGGGTGGACGACGCCACGGTCACCGTGGTCGCCGACGGCGGCCTGCCCCGTGAGCTCGAGGGCGTGATCGGCCCGGAGCACCGGCAGGTGACCATGCGCGGCGGGATGGCGTCGAGCAGCTTCCGCCGCGCCCTGGCGATCGGCCGGGACCTGTCCCGCACCGAGCCCGAGGACACCCTGTTCTGGTTCGCCGAGGACGACTACCTGTACCGGCCCGACGCCATGACGGCCCTCCTGGCCGCGGCTGCGGCCGTCCCCGGTGCCGACTACCTGACGCTGTTCACGCCGGACGACACCGCCTGGCACCGCACGCACCCGAGCCAGCCCGACCACCCGGTGCCGCCCCTGGACGGCGGCACCGTCGAGGCGGCGGGCCACCGGTGGCGGCGCATCCCGAAGACCACCTCGACCTTCGGCGTCCGCTCGGCGGCACTGCGGGCCGACCGGTGGCTGCTGGACCTGGGCAGCCGGGTCGGCGCCCCCTTCGACATGGCGACGTGGCACGCCCTCCAGGGGCTCCAGCCGTTCCCCTGGCGGCACCTGCTGTCCGACCTCGACCCGGCCCTCAGCCGCCGGGGTGCGGCGAAGGTGGTGGCCAAGCCGGTGATGCGGGCCGTGCTGAACACCACCCGCCTCGCCGGGACGCCGCGGGTGCTGGTCGCACCGGTCGACGACCTGGCCGTGCACATGGAACTCGACCAGCTCTCGGCGCGGACCGACTGGGCGGCGGTCGCCCGGGCCACCGAGGAGGCGGTCGGGCGCTCCCGCGCCACCGGCGCCTGAGCGGACCTCAGACGGCGGCGGTGCGCGACCCGGCGAGCCGGGCGAAGAGCTGCTCGTAGCCGTCGACCATCCGCTCGGGGGTGAACGACCGCGCCAGTTCGCGTCCCCGCGTGGCCATCCGCTGCCGCGCGTCGTCGTCCTGCACCAGGTCGATCAGTGCCCGCCCGATGTGCTCGGAGGTCGCGAGCACCACGCGGGCGTCCACCCGGTCGGTGAGGTGGTCGGCACCGAAGCCGACCAGCGTGGTGACCGCGGCGAGGCCGAAGCACATCGCCTCCGGCAGTGCGAGGCCGAAGCCCTCCGACAGGGAGGGGAACAGGAAGACCTGGCTCTCGTTCATCAGCCGGATCTGCTCGGCCCGGCTCACGCGGGGCAGCACGGTGACCGCGTCCCGGTCCTCGGGCGCGAAGTGGCCGGCGATCTCCTCCTGGGACTTGCCGGTCCCCCCGACCAGCAGGCGGGCGTCGGGCCGCACGGCGCGCAGCATCCGGAACGCCGCCGGGATGTACCACGCGCCCTTGCGGGTCTCCCACGTGCCGAACCAGAGGAGCTGGCCGGGCGCCCGCTGGTCCAGCGGTCGGATGTCCGCGCTCTCCGCCAGGTGCTCGGGGTGGACCGCGGCCGGGATGTAGGTGATCTCCCCCCGCGGCTTGAGCTGACCGAGGTCCCGCAGGTTCTGCACGACCGTCACGTCGGCCGCGGCCACGCCGCGGTACTCCCAGCGGTCGGCGAACGGGGCGGTGACCAGCCGGTAGGCCGGCGAGGCGGGGAAGTGCCCCAGCCGGGCCTCGGCGAGGGTGACCCCGTGGTCGTAGATCGCGAGCCCGTGGACGTGGCTGACCAGGGCCGGGCGCGGGCCCGGGGTCGCCCGGAGCCGCTGGAACAGCGGGTAGGCCATCCCCGAGGAGCTCATGACCACGTCGTGGGCCTCGGGCCGCGCCCGGACGGCGGCCCGGCTGAGCCACTGGGGCATCGCGGTGCGCTCGACGAGCAGGCGGGGCAGCCGGCCGGCCGGGACGCCGTAGTCCTCCTGGTGCCGGACGTCGACCTCGTGCCCGCGCTCGGTGAGCTCGCGGGTGAGCAGGTGGTAGATGCGCGACGCGCCGCCGTCGGGGTCGTTCGGCGAGTGCGAGAGCAGCAGGATCTTCATGGGTGTTCCTCGGGGAGCTGGTGGGTGGAGGGCGCCTCAGGCGGCGGTCGCGACGTCCCGCCGGCCCAGCCGGACGGCCCGCGCGAACAGGAGCCAGCAGGGCGGGAGGACGAGGGCCGCGGCGAGCACGAAGCCCAGGGCGGCGCCCGGAGCACCGGCGCGCTGGGCGCCGATGGCGGAGAGGGCGAGGATCAGGGGGCCGAGCAGGGCGTTGATCCACACGCTGTAGGAGACCCGGTTGAGGGCCCGCATCACGGCGGTGGCGCCGACGGAGGCACCGGTCAGGCAGGCGAAGACGATCATGGCGGGCAGGGCGTCGCGGGCACTGGTCCAGGTGGCCCCGAGCAGCGCCTCCCCCACGGAGTCGGGGAGCAGCAGCAGCACCCCGCCCCAGAACGCGTCGACGGCGACCAGGACCCCGCTCACGGCCAGGCCGACCTGGACCAGCTGCCGCTTGGGCGGGTTGCGCCGGACGAGCTCGGGGATGACGAAGGACGCGACCGCGAAGCCCACGATGTTGAGCGGGCCCAGCAGCGTCTGCGCGGCCCGCAGCGCTCCGACGGCGTCCACGCCGCCGAGGACGGCGATGAGCACGAAGGCCAGCTGCACCGCGCCCAGGATCACCAGGCCGTTGAGCGTGGAGGGCAGGCTGACGTCGGTGTGGTCGCGCAGCCACCGGTTGGCGGTGCGGTAGGTGGGCGCCTCGCCGTTCTGGCGCGCCCCGAAGACGGCCGCAGCCAGTGCCGCCCCCGCCCAGGCGAGCACGAAGGGGACCGCCCGGTCGGCGCCCAGCAGCAGGAGCGCGCCGACGGCCACGGCCTGCAGGAGGGTCCACACGAGGTCGTTGACGAAGGCGGCCTGCGGGGTGCCCCGGGAGACGAACGCCGTCCGCCAGGTGTCCTGCAGGACGAGGGCGGGCAGCAGGATGCCGACCGCCAGCAGGACCCCGCGCAGCGAGGGGTACACCAGCAGCCCGGCCCCGATGGTCAGGAGGCCGGCCACGGCGCCGATCAGCACGGACACGCCACCCGCCGCGGCGGCCGTGCGGATCTGCCTGCCAGGCTCCGCTCCGGAGTACCGGATGACCAGCACCTGACCGCACGGCCCCTGGGCGACCGCGACCACGAAGCTGTAGACGGAGAAGGCCAGCGCGAACGCCCCGAACTCCGCCTCGGAGACCATGCGGGCGATGACGAAGGTCAGGCCCGCGTTCGCCAGGCTCGACACCGCCTGGTCGGCGACGACCCAGAGACCGCGGTCCCGCAGCGCCCGCCGTCCGCTGCGGGGCCGGGTCAGGGTCGGTTCACTCATCTGCGGGGCACCTCACTCGCACTGCCGTCATGCGCCCGAACCCCGGAACACCGAGCTCACGGTCCGGATCATGATCTTGATGTCGAGCCAGAGGGACCAGTTCTCGATGTAGTAGTTGTCGAAGCGGGCCCGCTCGGCGATGGAGGTGTCGCCGCGCAGGTTGTGGATCTGCGCCCAGCCCGTGAGCCCGGACGGCACGCGGTGCCGGGCATGGTAGCTGGGGTACAGGTCGCGGAACTGCGAGACGAAGTGCGGCCGCTCCGGCCGCGGGCCGACGAGGCTCATGTCCCCGGACAGCACGTTGAACAGCTGGGGCAGCTCGTCGAGCGAGGTCTTGCGCAGAAGGCGCCCGAGCCGGCCGAGCCGGTGGTCCTGGGCGATGTTCCAGTTCGTCGCCGACTCGTTCTCGTCGGCCGGCCGCATCGACCGGAACTTCAGCACCGTGAAGGAGCGGCCGTCGACGCCGACGCGCTCCTGCCGGAAGAGCACCCCCGGGCCGCCGTCGATCCGCACGGCGAGGGCGATCAGCGCCAGGACCGGGGCGAGCAGGAACAGCGTGATGCCCGAGAGGACGACGTCCACGGCGCGCTTCAGCCGCCAGCCCGGCGTCCGGTAGGTGGCCCGGCGCAGGCGGATGAGCGGGATGCCCCAGAGCTGCTCCATGTCCGAGCCGACGTTGTGCAGCTCGAAGAACCGCGGCACGAGGAACAGCTCGCACCGGTGCCGGCCGCAGGTGCGGATGAGGTCGACCATCTCCGACTCCTTGTGCGAGGAGAACGCGACGACGACGTGCGTGACCGCCCCTCGCTCGAGGACGTCCGAGAGGGACCAGGGGCCGCCCAGGACGGGCAGGCCGGAGCGCCCGCCGGTCATCCGCGGGTCGGCGTCGAGGAACCCGACCGGGCACAGCCCGTACTCGGGGTGGTCCTGCAGCACCTCGGCGATCTGGCTGCCGACGTGCCCGGCGCCGATGACCAGGGTCCGGTGCGTCGGGCGTCCGCGGTGGCGGAGCGCCTTCACCGTGGCGTACGCCGCGGCCCGCAGCGCGAGGACGAGGAGCCCGACGAGGCACACCGCCCCCACGAAGTCCCAGTCGACCAGGTAGCCGAGCGCCGACACGCCCGACCACGCCATGTCGGCGAGGATCGCCACACCGGCGGCGGCCAGCCACCGCCCCGCGATGCGCGGCAGGTCGTCGAGGATCGACAGGGTCAGCCGGGGGCGGTGCAGACCGCCGAGCCAGAGCAGCCCGAGCAGGGCCGAGCCGAACAGCGCCATGAGGCGCCAGGACGCCGGCATCGCCAGGACGCCGATGGTCACGGCGATGAGGTCCGTGGCCAGGATCAGCGCCGCCGGGACGCGGCGGGCGTAGCGGGAGCGCCGGCGGCGCGCGCGCAGGGTCGCCTCGGTCCCGGGCGGTGGCACCAGGTCGGCGAGGGGGTCGGCGGCGGGCGGCGGCCCGACCGGGGGCCGCGGGATGGCGGGGATCGGGTGGGTGGTGGCGGAGCGGCTGTGCGACGAGCTGGGCACGGGGCTCTCCTCACGAAGGTGACGGAGCGGTCAGGGCGGGTGCGAGCGGCGGGGCGGGGGACGGCGCTCGGTGGCGACGTCCGCGGCGCTGCGGGCTCGGCGGGGTGCAGGGGTCGTCGGGCGGGTGGACGCGGCGGGGACACGGGCCGGGCGACGTCGGTGTCGACGGCGGCCGGTCCACCGGCGGTGGTCAGCGAGCCAGGCGCGGCGGCGTCAGTCCGGCCAGGGCGCGGCAGCACCGGCCTGCCCGCCGTCCGGCCCACTGCCGTCCGAGGGTCTGGTGCCGGGGAGCGCGGGGCGGGCGATGCCGGCGGAGATCGCGGACACCGCCGCGACGAGGTCGGGTCCGTGCGAGCCGCCGCCCGGACCGCCGCCGCCGGCGCCGGGGGCCGAGCCGGGGTGTCCCGACGGTGCGGCGGGCACCGGCGGGAAGGGCTGCTGGGGACCGGGGTCGGCCGGGGGCTCGGGGGCCGACGGGACGGCGCGCGCCACGACGGTCGCCGTGGCGGTCGCGTGGCGGACGGTCGTCACACCCGTCGGAGCCGACGGCGGGTCCCGCCACAGCGGGCCGGAGATGTGTGCGGCGTCCGCGACACCCACGAGCGGGAGGGAGCCGGCCGCGTCGTCGACGGGACCGGTCGCCACGGGCACGGTGGGGCTCCCGGTCGCGGCGGGGACGGATGCCGGATCGGCCGCGGGAACCGTGGGAGCGGGCTCGGCCACCGGGACGGCGGGAGCAGGCGCGGGCTCGGCCACCGGAGCGGCGGGAGGACTCCCGGGCTCGGTGCCGCCCGCGCCGGGGGTGGTACCGGACGGCGGGGTCACGGGCGCGGGCGCGACGCCGTTCCCCGGCGTCTGCGGTCTCCCGTGGCCCGGGGTGCCCGCAGCCTCGTCGCCACCGGACTCGTCGGCGCCGGACTCCTCGGTCCCGGACTCCTCGGTGCCGGACCCGTCGGTGCCGGACCCGTCGGTGCCGGACCCGTCGGTGCCGGACCCGTCGGTCCCGGACTCGTCGGAGGTGGGCTGCGCGGGCTCCGGCGGAGCCGGGGAGACGTCCTCGGAGGTGCCGGGACCAGCAGCGTGTGACGGGAGGGCGGGTCTGCCGTTGCCGGCCTGCGCCGGCCGCGCCGGGTGCTCGGGCCGCGAGACCGAGGACGCGGGCGAGGGCCGGTCCGCCGCCGGGCTGCCTCCGCCCGCCGCAGCAGCAGCCGCCGGGGGCTGGTCGGCCTGGGCCGCGCTCGCGGCGAGCACGAGCAGCACGCCGAACGCGAACGCGAGCGCGACGGTCAGCAGGGCCCGGCGCCAGAACCAGCGGACGTCCGCCGGCCGGGTGGAGGCGCCTGGGTGGTGCATGCGGTGGTCCCGATCTCGTCGCGTGGATGACGTCTCTCGCCACCTGGAGACCATCAACGTCGACGGACTGCTCGACCTGCCTACCCGGGGGCAGGCCGCTGAATCACGCGCGACCGGAATGGGACGCACGCCACGTCCCGCCGGATGCCGGGCGGGCCGAAACCGCATGGATGCGGCCGGGCGTGGACAGGACACCGGCATGCCGTCGCTCCTCCGCCGGGTTCCCGGTCGCCGACCTGCCGTCGTGTCCGACGCCGGCCCCCGGCCGGTCCTCATGCCGGGGGACCACCTCAAGGAGAGCGGCGGGGCGAGGGTCTTCCAGACGATCGTCACCCGGTTGCCGTCGATGGGCGTGCCCACGCACCAGTTCGTCCTCCTCCGGACCGACGACGGCAGCGCGGAGGTCTCGCCCGACGCCGCGGTCCCGCTGACGTACGGCAGCGACGCGGCCCGGCTCCGCGGTGGGCTGGGCCCCGGGTTCCTCAGGCTGGTGCAGCTCGCCCGGCGGGCCTCGGTCGTGTTCGTCGCGAGCGAGATCGGGACGAGCCTCCTGCTGGGCTTCGCCGCGGCCCGCCTCACGCGGCGCCCCTTCGCCCTGCTCGTGCAGAACCGGCTCTCCAGCTCGGTCGACCAGTGGGTGCAGCCGGCCCTGCGCGGGCCCACCCGCTGGGTGCACGCGCACGCCGACCTCGTGATGTGCGTGTCCGAGGGCCTGGTGGCGGAGGTGGTCGCCAACGGCCTGCCCGCCGACCGCGCCGTCGTCGTCGGCATGGGGGTGGACGTCGACGAGCTGCTGGCCGCGGCCCAGCGGCCCAGCCCCGTGGCGGTGGAGGCCCCGTACCTCGTGGCCGTGGGCCGGCTGGGGGCGCAGAAGGGCTTCGACGTCCTCATCCGGGCGCACGCGGCGATCCGCGGGCAGGCGCCCGACCACCGGCTGGTCATCGTCGGCGAGGGACCCGACCACGACGAGCTGGTCCGGTCGGCCCACGAGCTCGGGGTCGCCGACACCGTGCTGTTCACCGGCTTCCTCGACGACCCGCAACCGCTCATCTCGCGCGCGGCGGCGTTCGTCCTGTCCTCCCGCTACGAGGGCATGGGCCTGGTGGTGCTCGAGGCCCTGGCCCACGGGGTGCCGGTCATCGCGACCGACTGCGTCACCGGACCGCGCATGCTCCTGCAGGACGGCGCGCTGGGTGACCTCGTCCCGGTGGACGACGTCGACGCCCTGGCCGGGGCCCTGGCCGCTCACCTCGCCTCCCCCGGGCGCC
The DNA here is from genome assembly GCF_019799925.1 of Blastococcus sp. CPCC 205250. Taxonomy (GTDB): domain Bacteria; phylum Actinomycetota; class Actinomycetes; order Mycobacteriales; family Geodermatophilaceae; genus Trujillonella. Next base: position 190,096 of record NZ_JABGCG010000005.1, read on the forward strand.
TCCGCGACAAGGCCGCGGGCGGGGAGGCCCGCGCCCGCGAGTTCGGTCCGGACCGCTGGGTCGCCGGGGTTCGCGACCAGCTGCTCCGGCTCGCCGGCGGAGCGGCGCAGCCGGCGGCGGTCAGCCGGCGGTGAGGCGGTTCCACCCCTCCCACGCCGAGGCGACCATCTCCTCGACGCCGTACTGCGCCTCCCACCCCAGCTCGGCGGCCACCCGGTCGGCCGAGGCCACGACCCGCGCCGGGTCCCCGGCGCGCCGCGGCTCGACCACCGGCTCGGACCAGGCCTGGCCCGCCGTGCCCGACACCGAACGGATCAGCTCCACCATCTCCCGCACCGACACACCCTCGCCGCGGCCCACGTTCGCCGTCAGCCCGCCGACCGCCCCCGAGGCCAGCGCCCGCGCGGCGGCGACGTGCGCCGAGGCGATGTCGGCCACGTGCACGAAGTCACGGACGCAGGTGCCGTCAGGGGTGTCGTGGTCCGCGCCGAAGATCCGCGGCGCCAGCCCGCGGTCCAGCTGCTGGAACACCATCGGCACCAGGTTCGACACGCCCCGGTCGGTGAGCTCCGGCCCGGCCGTCCCGGCGACGTTGAAGTAGCGCAGGTTCGCGTACCGCAGCCCGGTGGCGCGGGCGGTGTCGGCCACCATCCACTCCCCCACCAGCTTCGTCGTCCCGTAGGGGTTCACCGGCCGGCACCCGACGTCCTCGGTGACCAGGTCGACGTCGGGCGCGCCGTACACGGCCGCACTGGAGGAGAAGACGAACGACCCCACACCCGCCGCCGACGCCGCCTCCAGCACCACCCGCAGGCCCTCGACGTTCTCCCGGTAGTAGTGCAGCGGCCGGCGGACCGACTCCTCGACCTGCTTCTTCCCGGCCACGTGCACGATCCCGCGCACGCCGTGCTCGCGCAGGGTCCGCCCGACGAGGTCCGCGTCCAGCACGCTGCCGACGACCAGCGGGACACCGGGGAGGCGCCCGGGGTCACCGCTGGACAGGTCGTCGAGCACGACCACATCGGCACCGTCGGCGCGCATCGCGCGGACCACGTGCGCACCGATGTAGCCGGCTCCCCCGGTGAGGAGCCAGGTCATGGCGCGAGGCTAACCGCGCGCCGGAGGACGGCGCCGGTGAGGACGGCGCCGGTCAGATCGAGGTGCGCGCCTGTCCGCACCCGCAGCGGTACACGCTCCCGTTGCCGAACGGCTCGTGGCCGACCCAGCGGAAGCGGTGCACGTGCAGCCGCACTCCGCGCAGGCGCCACCCACGACTGCTCCTCGGCTGCGTCTCCACACTCACGGGGGTGAGTGTGACATCCCGACGCCCGACGTGGGGTGACGCTCCGTAGCGAATCGGGCCCTGTGAGCAGCGACAGTCCCAAGATCACTCCGATTGTCGGGGACGAAGGCCGTCTGACCAGGACCGATCCTGGCCCACCGGCCCCTGCGGGCGACTACGGTGCGTGAGCCGTCCGCCGGGAGCCGCACAGGCGCACCTCCTGGGGCCGGCACCGACCGTCGGACCAGGAAGGCCCTCGTTGAGTACGCACAGCCTCAGGCACACCGTCGTCCTCGCCTGGCGGCGGCTCAACGGCGCCCCCGCTCCCGCGGGTGCCGCGGCGACGACGCGGCGCCTGCGCCCGCGCCCGCTCGCACTGGCGGCGGTCACCGCCCTGCTCGTCGGGATGGGCCTCGTCCAGGCCGTGCCGGCCGCCGCGGCCGACTGCGCCGGCGGCGGCGGGTTCAACGTCGTGGCCCACCCGGACGACGACCTGTTCTTCCTCAACCCGACGATCACCGACGACGTCCGCAACGGCCGCTGCAGCACCACGGTCTTCGTCACCTCGGGCGACTCGGGCGACTTCGGCGCGTACTACAGCAACCGCGAGACCGGCATCCGCGCCGCGTACGCGAACATGGCCGGGGTCGCCGACGCCTGGGCCACCGCGCGGACCACCTACGCCGGCAAGGCCGTCTCCGTGCAGACCCTGACCGCAAACCCGAAGGTGCGCGTGATCTGGCTGCGCCTGCCCGACGGCAACATCGACGGCTCGGGGACCGACCGATCCGGCCACCGCAGCCTCCAGCAGCTGCACTCGGGGCAGGTCCCCACGCTGAGCACCATCGACACGCCGGTGCAGACCTACACCGAGCAGCAGCTGGTCGACACGCTCGGCGCCCTCATCACCGCGGCGGCGCCGACCGTCGTCCGGACCCTGGACAACGCCCACGAGTACGGCACCGGCGACCACAGCGACCACTACGCCGTCGGGCGGTTCACCACCGACGCGCGCAACGCCCACGCACCGTCCGTGCGCCTGGTGAGCTACCTCGGGTACCCGAGCGTCTACCTGCCGCAGAACGTGTCCGGGACCGTGCTGGACGCCGACGTCGCCGCCTGGATGGCGTACGCGCCGCACGACTGGAACATGTGCCGGAGCCTCGCCGAGTGCACCGCCGCCGGCCGTCCGGAGCCGGACTGGCTCAGCCGCGTCCGCACCGCCGGCGAGCTGGACGGCCTGCCGGCCGAGAACGGCTCCGGCGGCGGGCCCGGCGGCTCGGCCGACGGCAACGCGGCCGCCACCGCGGTCGTCACCGCCTCGTCGCAGAACACCGAGACCGGCCAGACCGCGGCCAAGGCCATCGACGGCGTCGTCGACGGCTGGCCCGGTGACCACACCGCCGAGTGGTCCACCCAGGGCGGCGGCGTCGGCAGCTGGCTGCAGCTGGCCTGGGCCGACTCCGTCCGCCTCGACGAGGTCACGCTCTTCGACCGCCCGAACACCTCCGACCAGGTCACCGGCGCGACGATCACCTTCTCCGACGGGACCTCGGTGACCGTGCCGAGCCTGGACAACGGCGGCGCCGCGACGACCGTGGCCTTCCCGGCACGGGCGACGTCCTCGCTGCGCATCACCGTCACCTCGGTCAGCTCCACCACGAGCAACGTCGGCCTGGCCGAGGTGCAGGCCTGGACCTCCGGGTCGACCGACCCCCAGCAGCCGCCGCCGTCGGGCAACCTGGCCGCCTCGGCCACCCCGACCGCCTCCTCGCAGAACACCGGCTCCCTGCAGACCGCGGCCAAGGCGATCGACGGTGTGGTCTCCGGCTGGCCCGGCGACCACACCGCGGAGTGGGCCACCCAGGGCGGCCGGGCCAACAGCTGGCTGCAGCTGACCTGGCCCGCCCCGGTCACCGTCGGCCGCGTGGTCCTGCACGACCGCCCGAACACCTCCGACCGGGTCACCGGCGGCACGCTGCGGTTCTCCGACGGCTCGACCGTCGCCGTGCCGAGCCTCCCCGACGACGGCGCCGCGCTGACGGTCACGTTCACGCCCCGCGCGACCACGTCCGTGCGGCTGACGGTGACCTCGGTCAGCTCGACGACCGGCAACGTGGGGCTGGCGGAGATGCAGGTGTGGGCGGGCGCGACGACGACGCCGACCACCACCCCGCCGACGACCACGCCGCCCACCACCACGGCACCGCCGACCACCACCGCGCCGCCCACCACCACGGCACCGCCGACGACGACGGCACCCCCCACCACCACGGCGCCACCCACCACCACGGCGCCCCCGACCACCACGGCACCGCCGACGACGACCGCGCCCCCGACCACCACGGCCCCGCCCACCACCACCGGGGCCCCGGTCAACCGGGCGCCGACGGCCACGGCGACGGCGTCCTCGCAGTCGACGGCGAACGGGCAGACCGCTCCCAAGGCGATCGACGGGCTGATCGACGGCTGGCCGAACAACCACCAGGCGGAGTGGGCCACGAACGGCCAGGGCGCCGGGGCGTGGCTCCAGCTCACCTGGTCCGCCCCGGTCACCCTCGGCCGGATCGTGCTGCACGACCGCCCGAACACCAGCGACCAGGTGACCGCCGCGACGATCACCTTCTCCGACGGCACCAGCGTCACGGTGCCGGCGCTCACCAACAGCGGCGCCGCCGTGACCGTGACGCTGCCGCGGCAGGTGACGACGACGTCCCTGCGGGTCACGGTCACCACGGTGAGCGGCACGACGCAGAACGTCGGACTGGCCGAACTGCAGGCCTGGAGCGCCTGACGGGCGTCCGGCCGGGGACCTCCCCGGCCGGACGCCGGGGGCCGGTCAGCGCCGGCCGAGCAGCTCCCGGTACTGCTCGCCGACCTCGTCGGCCATGCGGTCGACGGTCAGCCACTCCAGCCCCGTGCGCGCGGCGGTCCGGAGGCGCGCGCGCTCCTCGGGGTCGTCGAGCAGCCGGCGCAGGGCCGTGGCCAGCGCCTCGACGTCGCCGGTGGGCACGAGCACACCGGCCGCCCCGTGCTCCAGCACCTCGGGCACGCCACCGGTGGCAGCACCCAGGATGGCCACCCCGGCCTCCCGCGCCTCGGCCAGGACCAGCCCGAAGGTCTCCGACAGCGAGGGCAGCACGAAGACGTCGGCGGCCTTGATGAACGCGTGGGCGTCGGGGCGGAAGCCCGCCCACTCGACGCGGTCGGCGATGCCGAGCTCCTGGGCGAGCCGGGTGTAGCGCTCGCGGTCGGGGCCGTTGCCGACGACGTGCAGCGTGCCGGGCACGCCGCCGTCGGCGTGCACCAGCCGGCTCCATGCCTCGAGCAACACCCCGACGCCCTTGCGCTCGTAGATCCCGCCGACGAAGACGACGGCCGGCCGGGCGAGCTCCGCGGCCGGCAGGGCCTGCACCGACGCCCGGCGCGGCCCGCCGAGGACGCCGTTGCGGACGACGCGGATGCGCCCCTCCGGCACGTACGGCCGCAGGATCTCGGCGATGCCGTCGCTGACCGCGAGCACGCGGGTGGCCAGGCGCATGGCGTGGGAGTACCGGCCGAGGTCGCGGTGCGACGTGTTGAGCACCGGGGACCGCGGCGCGGCCGCCCGCGCCAGCGCGAGCCCCTTGAGCGTGTGCGTGTGCACCACGTCGGGACGCACCGAGCGGATCAGCCGGCGCAGCGCGGGCAGACCCCGGCCGGTGAGCGGCACGGCGGCGCACGCCACCCCGTGCGCGGCGAGCAGTTCCTCGTACTCGCCGCCGGCGGAGGCGACCGTGACACGCATGCCCTGCTCCGCCTGGGCGACGGCGAGGTCGATCGTCACGTCGACGATCCCGTTGCCGATGGTCTGCACGTGCGGCAGCACGTGCAGCACGGTCACGCCGTCCGGGCCCACGCCGCTCCTCCTCCGGGTCGGTCCTCGGTCCCCCCACCGGCGCGGACCGTCCGGACGCCGAGGGCGAGCAGCACCATGACGGTCAGCCAGACCGGCGCGAGCGACCCGAGCGGGCCGCGGATGAAGCCGAGCTGGGCGAGGGCGAGATAGGGCGCGAGCAGGGCCAGCGTCCCGGCGGGCCGGTACAGCCACGCCTCGTCGATCCGCGACCACGCGAACCCCAGGGCGATCGCCAGGACCAGGACGCCCGGGAGACCGAAGTCGATGTAGATCTCGGCGTGCGGGGGCAGCGACAGGTTGGTGAACCAGTAGTCGCGGTTGGCCGCCACGTCGATCGACGCCGGGGTGGCCTTGTCCGGCCAGACGGAGCGCGGCACGGCGAACAGCAGCGCCGAGGCGGTGTACAGCCCGTCGCTGTGACCCTGGTCCTGCACGAAGATCTGGGCGTTGACGACCTGCTGGAACCCGTCGAAGTCCTGCCCGCCGAGCACCGACAGGGCGCTCTGGCCGGCCACGGTGTCGGCGTCCTCGCTCGTCAGGGCGTGGCTGAGCGGGTAGACGCCCAGGGTCGCGACGAGGAGCAGCACCACGAGCCAGCCCGCCGCCCGGCGGGTGCGGGGCTGCAGCACCGCCAGGGCCAGGGAGCCGAACGCGGCGATGCTGATGAAGCGCGTGTTGCTCAGCGGGTTGGCGTACACGGCCATGAGGGCGACCGCCGTGACCAGCCCGGCGACCTCGGGCAGCGGCGCGTCCCACCACGAGCGGCCGGCCAGGCCGATGCGGATCCGCGCGATGAACAGGTGCGCGGCGGCCACGGCGAGCGCGGCCGGGAGGATCTGCACGATCGCCACCTGGAGACCACCGGCGGCGGCCAGGGTGACGCCGGAGGCGGTGAGCTCGTCGATCCGCTCGGCGCGCGAGGTGAAGAAGCCGCCGATCCCCCCGCTGCTCAGGATCACGTACGGGGAGAGGGCGAGCAGCGCCCCGAGGTAGCCCCAGGCCAGCCACGGCCGCGGCTCGACCGGCGTCAGCGGGCGGGCCAGGCGCGCGGGCCGGCGGGCGTCGGCCATCCACATGGTCAGGAAGACCAGGGCGGTGAACAGCAGGGTCAGCGCGAGCCCGCCCGTGACGGCGTCCCGGTCGTCCAGCAGGGACGAGTCGTTCCAGGCCAGCTGCCGGTGGGAGAGCTGGTACAGCGGTCCCACGCCCAGCCAGGACAGCAGGAAGACGGAGAAGACCATCCGCATGGGCCGCAGGCCGCGGACGTAGCTGCCGACGATGCCGAAGGCGCAGAGGACGAGCTGCGCCACGACCAGCACGGTGTGCACGAGGTCGGGGATGAGCCACGCCCACGGGAGGGCCAGCACGAGGACCGCGCCGGGGACCAGGACGTAGTGGTGGGCCGTCCAGTGCCGGGACGCCGCCCGGGGCGCCTGAGGGAACGCCTCGTCCGGGGTCGCGCGCCCCGGGAGCGTCGTCTCGATCGCCATCACGGGAAGGGTAGGGGCCACGACGCACGCTGTGGGTGACGGTCACGCAGAGACACCCTCCAGCCGGGTGGATCACTCGCCCGATCGTGGGACGGACGTCCCTGTTCCGCCCGGACCGGCCCTACTCTCGGCGCACGACCAGCGGTGACGCGCCGTACGGCTACACGGCGGGACTCTCGATCCTCGCCCAGGGGGAGAGGTGGGCACGTGGCACTGCGTGACGCTTGGGCGGCTCTGCGCGCCCGGTGGTGGATGGCGTTCCTGGGCCTGGTGCTCGGCGGCGGGATCGCCGTCGCCATCAGCCTGATGACGCCGACGACCTACACGTCCGAGACCCAGTTCTTCGTCGCGACGACGAACTCGACCACCTCGACCGACGTGCTCCAGGGCAGCCAGTTCGCCGAGCAGCGGGCCAGCTCCTACGCCAACCTGCTGACCGGCGAGGAGCTGGCGGGCCTGGTCCTCGACGACGTCGACCTGGACCTCAGCGCCGGCGAGCTGGCCGAGCGCATCACCGCCACCCCGGTGATGGACACCGTCCTCATCGACGTCACGGTGAGCGCACCCTCCGCGGAGGAGGCGCAGGCGATCGCCGCGGCCATCGGCGCGGAGTTCCCCCAGCTGGTCGACCGGCTGGAGCAGTCCATCTCCGAGGACGGCAACTCGCCCGTCCAGGTCACCGTCACCCGCCCGGCCGACCTGCCGACCGACCCCGCCGCACCGCAGCTGGTGCGCGACGGCGTGATCGGCCTGCTGGCCGGCCTGGTCCTGGGGGTCGCCGCGTCCCTCCTGCGCGCGGCCTGGGACCGCTCGACGCGGGACCCGGAGGAGATCACCGAGCACGCCGGCGCACCGGTGGTCGGCGTGGTCATGAAGGACCGCACGGTGGCCCGCCGGCACGTGTTCGCCGCCGACGGCACCAACGGTGCCGCGGAGGGCTTCCGTCACCTCGCCGCGATCGTCCAGGCGCGCGGCGCCCGGGAGGGCGGTCTCGTCCTCATGGTCGCCGGCGCCCTGCCCGACCAGGGGACGACGACGGTGGCGGTGAACCTCGCCGGCGCCCTCGCCGAGGCCGGTCGCAGCGTCGCCCTCGTCGAGGCGGACCTGCGCGCCCCGGAGATCACCTCCTTCCTCGGCCTCGAGCCGGGCCCCGGCCTCGCCGAGGTGCTCACCGGCGACACGTCGCTGGACGACGCGCTGCGCAAGGGCGAGGAAGGGGTCAGCATGCTCACCGCGAGCGGCCCGCACGAGCGTCCGCGGCAGCTGCTGGCCTCGACCGCGATGGCCGACACGATCGCCAGCCTGTGCCGCAACCACGACGTCGTCATCGTGGACGTGCCGCCGCTCCTGCCCGTCGCCGACGCCACGACCCTCGCCGGCATGGTCGACGAGGTGCTCCTCGTCGTGCGGTTCGGCGGCACCCGGAAGGCCCAGTTGCGGCAGGCCCGCGCCACGCTCGACGCCATCGGCGTCCGGCTGGCCGGGGTCGTCCTCACCATGGTCCCGCGCAGAGAAGAGCCCATCGCGACCCATGGGTACCGCTACCGTGTCGCCGACCACGGGCAGGGTGGGTCGCCTGAGACGGCCTGACCCCGCCCTCCACAGACCGAGCCGCAGCATGAACGAGGCCCCGACCACGACCACAGGAGTTGACCGTGGCCCAGCCGGACGTCACTGATCGCACCGACCCGTCCGAGATGCAGCCGTCACTGACGGAACTCGTCGTCCCCGGCCCCCACCGCAACGTCGGTGAGCGGCTGGCCGAGGTCGTGCGCGCGCTGCCCGACTCGGTGGCGCTCCTCGACGCCGGCGGGGAGCTGACGTACGCGGAACTGGGCGCCCGGGTGCAGGCCCTGGGCGGTGAGCTCGCCGCCGAGGACACCGCAGGTGAGCGCCGTCCGGTCGGCATCCTGGCCGAGCAGGGCGTCGACAGCGTCGCCGCCATGATGGCCGCCATGGTCGCCGGCTTCCCGGCCGTCGTGCTCGACGCGGCGCTTCCGGCGGCACGCCTGGCGGTCATCGCCGGGCGCGCCGGGGTGGGGACCGTCCTGGCCGACGACGCCCGCCGCGAGGTGGCCGAGGGCCTGCCCGGCCCGGTCACCGTCCGCGGGTTGCTCCCGCGCGGCGGCGCCGTCGCCACGCCGCAGCCGGCCGACCTCGACACCCCCGCATCGCTGATCTTCACGTCGGGCACCACCGGGATGCCCAAGGGCGTCACCTGGCTGCACCGCACCGTCCTCGCGACGGCCTACACCAGCCTCGGCGTCCTGCGCCTGACGCCGGCCGACCGGGTGGCCCTGGTCCTCCCCCAGGCCTTCGCCGCCGGCCAGCTGATGATCTTCAACACGCTCCTCAACGGCGGCACGCTGTTCGTGCGCGACGCCCGGGTGCACGGGCTGGCCGACCTGGTCCGCTGGCTGGACGAGGCGCGGGTCAGCGTCGTGCTCATGACACCCTCGCTGCTCCGGTCGGTGACCGACGGCCTGGCCGACGGGCACGTCCTCACGTCGATGCGGGCCCTGCTGACCGCCGGCGAGAAGGTCTGGGGTCGCGACGTCGCGGGGATCCGGCCGCACCTGCCCGCGACGGCGAGCTTCTTCAACCTGTACGGCAGCTCGGAGACCGACTCGATCTCCTCCTTCGAGGTCGGTCCCGACGACGCGCCGCCCGAGGGCATCGTCCCCGGCGGCCACGCCTACGCCCTGCGCGACCTGGACGTGCTGACGCCCGACGGCGAGCCGGTCCCCCAGGGCGAGGTCGGCGTCCTGCACATCACCTCCGCGTACATGTCCGCCGGCTACTGGGGCGACCCCGAGCAGACCGCGGGCGTCTTCACCCCGCTGCTCGACGGCCGGACCCGGTTCCGCACCGCCGACCGCGCACGCATCGACGAGAACGGCGTCCTGCACCTGCTCGGCCGGGTCGACGACGCCGTGAAGATCCGCGGGTACCTCGTGGCCCCCGAGGAGGTCGAGACGGTCCTGCGGACCTACCCGGAGATCGCCGACTGCGTGGTCCGCGCCATCCCCGGCACCGGTGACCAGCTGCGGCTGGTCGCCTGGATCGTCGCGGCGCCGGACCAGCGGCCGCCCTCGGCCGCCGGTGTCCGCTCGACGCTGAGCCGGGTGCTGCCCGCGTACATGGTGCCCAGCGACGTGGTGCTGCTCGAGGAGCTGCCGGTCAACGAGCGCGGCAAGGTCGCCGTCCGCGACCTGCCGCACCCCCCGGAGCGGCCGGAGCCGGTGCCGCCGCGCACCGACACGGAGACCGAGCTCGAGGCGGTGTGGGCGCGGATCCTCAAGCTGGAGCACGTGGGCCGCGACGAGTCGTTCACCGCGCTCGGCGGTGACTCGCTGGCCGTCGAGGAGATGCTCACCGTGCTCGGCGAGAGCACCGGCGTCCACCTGAGCACCGCTGACCTGGCCGAGCACCCGACGCTCGCCGAGTTCGCCGCGATGGTCGACGGCGCCCGCCGCGGTGCCGCCTCCGGCAACAGCGCCACCGGCCGCTCGGACACCCTGGTGCGGCTGCGCCGCGGCGGCGACCGTCCGCCGGTGTTCTGCTTCGCGGGTGCGGGTGGGCACGCGGCCTTCTTCGAGCCGCTGGCCGGCGCGCTCGGGCCCGAGCAGCCGGTGTACGCGTTCCAGGTCAACGGCTTCGAGAACCCCGGCCTGCCCGACTGGACCATCGGCTCGGCCGCGCGCCGGTACCTGCGGTCGATCGAGGAGGTCGCCCCGCGCGGGCCGGTCGTCCTGGTGGGGCACTCCCTCGGCGGGCTGTTCGCCCTGCGCGTGGCCCAGATGCTCGGCGAACGCGGCCGGCAGGTGCCCCTGGTCGTCCTGCTCGACACGTTCGCGCCCCCGCTGGCGCGCACCGGCGGCGACGCGCTGCTCGACCGGGTGCGCCGCACGCGGGCCGGCGTCGTCGGCCTGACGCTGTACGACTTCCTGCTGCCCACCTCGATCCGCCGCCGGGGGCGGACGGCCCCGGCCGACCTGGACCCGGCGCGGCGGCCCGACCGGGCCTACCTGCGGACCCGCCTGCGGATCGTCACCGCCGGGATCCGCACGCCGTCCGACCCGGCGGAGCGCAAGGACATCTTCAACATGCACGGCATCGGGATCGCCCAGTTCCACCGCCCGAAGCCGTGGCACGGGCGCACGCTGGTCTACCAGTCGGAGGAGAACCACGACGACCCGCGCTGGTGGGCCGCCCTGCTGCCCGGGGAGCACGAGGTGCGCCGGATGGCGACGATCCACACCGCGGTCCTGCGGCAGCCCTACGTCGGCGACCTGGCCCGTGAGGTGATGGCCGCCGTCGACGGGCTGGTCGCACCGGCCGGCGGAACCGCCTCCTGACCGCGGTCGGCCGGTACGGTGGCGCCCCCGCCGTCCGGCCGACCCCCAGGAGCATGACGAGTCCCGGTACCGCCGCCCGGCCCGTGACCCGGCGGCGTCGCATCGTGGCCGTCACGGCGGTGGCGGTGGTGGTGACCGCGCTGGCCGCGGTGGGCGCGGTGCTGCTCACGCGGGACGACGCCGCGGCCGGCGGTCCGCGGCCGTTCGCGGCGCCGTCCCCGGTGCAGCTGGCCGACCCGTCGCGGCAGGTGCTGGCGCACTACTTCCCGCCCTACCCGATCTCCCTGGACAACGAGCCGGCCGAGTCGGACTACTACGCCACCCACTACCTGGACCCCCAGGGCGAGGGCGGCCGGCACGCGGCCTACGGCGGGTTCCTGCGGGAGCGGCCGCTCCCCCGCCCGGTGAGCTCCTCGCCCGACTGGCGGCTCGAGGACCTGCGCACCGAGGTCCGGTGGGCGGCGGAGGCGGGCATCACCGGGTTCGCCGTCGACGTCCTGGCCCTCGAGGACGAGGCGTGGGAGGTCGTCGAGGGCCTGGCGGAGGCCGCCGCGGAGGTGCCCGGGTTCTCGATCGTGCTCATGCCGGACTCCACCAGCAGCACGGTGGAGGACCCGGGAGCGCTGGCCGAGGCCGTCGCCGACCTCGCCGGGCGGGTCGACACCCTCGCACGGGTCGACGGCAACCGCCTCGTCGTCGCCCCCTTCGCCCCCGAGCTGCTCGGCGCCACCTGGTGGGAGGACTGGGTGGGGACCATGCAGGACGAGCACGGGATCGACGTCGCCCTCGTGCCGTGCTTCCTGACCTACGACGACACCAACGCCGACGCCTTCGGCCCGTTCAGCCACGGCTTCGGCAACTGGGGTGACCGCAGCCCCGACACCAACCGCGACCTGCAGTCCGCCATCGACGACGCGCACGCCCGCGGCAAGATCTGGATGCAGCCGGTGTCGCTGCAGGACCAGCGACCGGCCCAGGGCGTCTGGGACGAGGCCGAGAACACCGGCAACCTCCGGCGGACCTGGCAGGCGGCCATCGACGGCGGCGCGGACTGGGTGCAGATGGTCACCTGGAACGACTACTCCGAGAGCACCGAGTTCGCCCCGTCGACCCACATCGGCTGGTCGCCGCTGGACATCAGCGCCTACTACGCCGCCCGGTTCCGCAGCGGGGAGTGGCCGGCGATCGAGCAGGACGCGCTCTACGTGTCGCACCGGGTGCAGTTCGCCCGGGCCCGCCCCAGCGGGCACGGGCAGCTGATGGAGCTCCGCTCGGTCAGCGGTCCGCCGCGGGACGAGGTCGAGGTGCTGTCCTTCCTCACCGCGCCCGCCACGGTCCGGGTGCAGGTCGGAGGCACGGAGCACGAGTACCGGGCGCCGGCCGGCGTCTCGGCGCGCACGGTCCCGCTCGAGGTGGGCTCGGTGCAGGCCGAGGCCACCCGGGACGGCGACGTCGTGGCCACGGTCGCCTCCCCGTTCCCCGTGGTCGACGACCCGGTGGTCCAGGACCTCCTCTACCACTTCGCCAACAGCCTGCGCGACGACGGCGACCCACCCCTGTCCGCACCGGCCGGAGCTCCCGCCGGCCACTCCTCGGCCTCCGCGCCTCCCGGACGCAGCTCCCGACGCTCCTCGGCGATGTCAACCGGTCCCCGCGCGACCGCAGGGCCTTAGGTCCCGGCGCCCACGCGCGCCCTCACCCTGCGTGGCCGTCGCCTCCGGCCTCCTCGGACCCCACCGGCGGGCTTCGTCACATTCGGTGAAGTCGCGGACGGGGAGAGGTTCCCCGGACGTGTTCCGGACGCTAGCGTCGCCGCGGCGATCGGCACCGCTCTGAGCAGCGGTGACAGGTGAGGCGTCGACGCGGCGAGGCCCCGGCAGGGGTGGCAGGGGGGATGATGACGACGCTGGAGACGACGGCGGACACCGCCGTCCCCGCGCTGTCGACCACACCCGGTGACCGCCGCCCGACCTCGCCCGCTCACGCACAGCGACACGCATGGCGGCGGCGGTACGTCCGCCGCCTCGTGGTCGCCGACGCGCTCGTCGCCGCGGTGGCCGGGGCGGCGTCCTACCTGCTCCGCTTCGGCCCCGAGGGGGTTCCGGGCGCTCCGCTGCCGGTCGCCGTGCTGCTGCCGCTGGTGTGGGTCCTGGCGATGACGGTGGCCCGCGCCTACGAGCCGCGGTTCCTGTGGGTCGGCGCCGAGGAGTTCCGCCGCGTCGCCCACGCCTCGGTCCTGCTGCTGGCCACGCTCGGCACCGTCTCCTGGGCCCTCGAGCTCATGGTGGCGCGCGGCTTCGTGGTCGTGGCCCTGCCGCTGGCCGCGGCGCTCACGCTGGCGGAGCGCTACGCCGCCCGCCGGCTGCTGCACCGCTCCCGGGCGCGGGGCCTGCACCAGCAGACGGTGCTCCTGGTCGGCCACCGCAGCGCGGTCGCCGACCTGAACCGGCAGATCGACGGCGCGGCCTACCACGGGTACCGCGTCGCCGGATGCTGTCTGCCCGGAGGCACCGTGACGGCGGACTTCGACGGCATGCCGGTGCTCGGCGACCTGACGGAGGTGGCCGAGGTCGTCACCCGCGAGGAGATCGACACCGTCGCCGTGCTCCCCTGCCCGGAGCTCGACGGACCGTCGCTGCGGCGGCTGGGCTGGGAGCTGGAGACCACCGACGCCGAGCTGCTGCTCGCCGCGGCGGTGACCGAGATCGTCGGACCGCGGGTGTCGATCCGGCCGGTCTGCGGCCTGCCCCTGCTGCACATGGAGCGTCCCGAGCTCCGCGGCGTCCGCCGGCTGACCAAGGAGGTCTTCGACCGCACCGCGGCGGTGGTCCTCCTGCTGCTGCTGGCGCCGGTGATGCTCACGCTCGCCGCCGCCGTGCGGACGACGAGCCGCGGCCCGGTGTTCTTCCGCCAGGAGCGCGTCGGCCGCGACGGCCGGACCTTCCCGATGCTGAAGTTCCGCAGCATGGTCGCCGGCGCCGACCGGATGCTGACCGACGTCGCCGCGCTCGACGACGGCAACGGCGTCCTGTTCAAGAGCCGGCAGGACCCGCGGGTGACCCGCGTCGGCCGGGTGCTGCGGCGGTACTCGCTCGACGAGCTGCCCCAGCTGGTGAACGTCGTCCGCGGCGAGATGTCGATGGTCGGGCCGCGCCCGCCCCTGGCCGCCGAGGTCGAGCGCTACGGGCAGGACATGCACCGCCGCTTCCTGGTGAAGCCGGGCCTGACCGGCCTGTGGCAGGTCAGCGGCCGCTCGGACCTGTCGTGGGACGACTCGGTGCGCCTGGACGTCCGCTACGTGGAGAACTGGTCCCTGGCCTTCGACTTCATGATCCTCTGGAAGACCCTCGGCGCCGTGCGCCGGGGATCGGGCGCGTACTGAGGTCGGGCTCGTGTCCCCCGGTCCGGCGTCCCTCGATCGGGTCCGATCTGCCCGAAACGGTGTATCCGCAGGTCAGTCCGTCGTTAGCGTGACGACACCGAGCGACGGGACCTCCACGTTCCCTGCCCCGGCCGACCCCGGCCCGGGCAGCGCCCGGTGCCTCGGCCGGCACCCCGCCACCGGGGGCGTCAGGGGAGTGGGCACGTGACGAGCCGGAACCGGATCCGCGTGCCGGTACCCGTGCGCCGCATGGGTGTCTTCGCCCTCATGCCCCTGCTGTCGATCGTCTCCAGCCTCGTCCTGCTGCCCACCGTCAGCGCCACGTTCGGCACCGGCGGCTGGACCAGTGTCGTGCTGGGGCAGGCGATCGGCGCCGCGGCCTCGGTGATCTGCTCGCTGCAGTGGCCGACGGAGGGTCCGGCCCTCGTCGCCCAGGCCCCGGCGGCGCTGCGCCCGGCGATCCTGCGGGCGAGCATCCGCAGCCGCGGCATGGTCGCCGTCGCCTGCCTGCCGCTGATCCTGCTGGTCGTCGAGCTGGCCCAGCCGGCCGAGGTGCTCGTCTGCTTCCTCAGCGCCCTGGGCGCCACGCTGATCGGCCTCTCCCCCAGCTGGTACTACGTCGGCATCGGCCGCCCGGGCCTGCTCATCACGACCGAGGGGCTGCCGCGGCTGGGGGCGAACCTGGCGGCGTTCGCCCTGCTCCTGGCCGGCGCCCCCCTGGTCAGCTACCCGATCGCCCTGGTGGCGGCCGCGACCACGACCGTGCTGCTCGCCTGGTGGCGGTCCGCCGGCGGCTGGAGCGCCCAGCCGGAGCGCTGGCGCAACCCCCAGGGCGTGCGGGCGCTGGGCTTCGCGACCACCGCGCGCACCCTGGACGCCGGCTACGGCTTCGTCGTCGGCCCGATCGTGGCCGTGCTCGCCCCCCTGGCCTATCCGGTGTTCGCGGCCTGCGACCGGCTGGCGAAGGTGATCTTCAGCGGCCTCACCGTGGTGCCGCAGGGCGCGGCCGGGTGGATCTCGGAGCCCTCGTCGCCGGCCGAGCGGGTCCGCCGGGCCAAGCGGGTGAGCCTGGCCGCCGTCCCCCTGGCGCTGACGGTGTTCGCCGTGCTGTCGGTGGCCACCCCGACCGCCGTCCACCTGCTCTTCGCCGGCACGGTCGAGGTCGGCTACGACAACGCCGTGCTCACCGGAGCGGTGGTGGGCCTGACCTTCCTCGGGCAGTCGCTCTTCTACACCGGGCTGGCGCCGACCGGGGCGGCCGCCAGCGGCTACCGCTACCTGGTCGCCGCGTTCGTCCTGGGGCTGCCCTCGCTGGTGGCCGGCACGCTGATCGCCGGTGCCGACGGCGCGCTGGCGGGGATGACCGTCTCGGGGGCGACGCTGGTCGTCCTCTCGATGTGGCGGCTGTTCCGCACGCCGCTGCCGCTGGAGGAGCCGGCGCCGCCGGTCGTGCAGGAGCGCCGCGTGGTGGCCGTCGCGGAGGACGCGGCATGACCACCGTGATGTTCGTGGGCCACACGGCCAAGGCCTCCGGCGGGGAGATCGCGCTGCTGCGCCTGGTCCCGGCGCTGGGCCCCTCGGTGCGCTCCCTCGTGGTGCTCGGCGAGGACGGCCCGCTGGTGCCGCTGCTGCGCGAGGCAGGCGCCGAGGTGCTCGTGCTCCCGCTGGGCGGGGACACCCGCGACGTCCGCAAGGACAGCCTGAGCGACCCGCTGGTGGCCCTGTCGCAGCTCGGCGCGGTCCTGCGGTACGCGTGGCGGCTGCGCCGGCTCCTGCGCGAGCGGCGGGTCGACGTGCTGCACGCCAACTCGCTCAAGGCCGGCGTCTACGGCTGCCTGGCCGCCCGGCTGGCCGGGGTGCCCAGCATCTGGCACGTGCGCGACCGGATCGCCGAGGACTACCTGCCCCGCCCGGCCGTGTGGGCGGTCCGGCTGGCGACGGTGCTGCTGCCCACGCGGGTGCTGACCAACAGCCGGGCCACCAAGAGCACGCTCTCGCCGCGACTGGCCCGGCTGCTGGGCCGGTCGGCAGTGCTGGCGCCGGAGCCGGTGCCCGACCCGATCGACACCACCGGGATCGTGCCGGCGGACCGGACCGCGGAGGACGACGGCGTCTTCCGGGTGGCCCTGGTGGGCCGCTTCTCGCCGTGGAAGGGGCAGCTGGTCGCCGTGCGGGCGTTCGCCGCCGCCGACCTCGGACCCGACGCACGGCTGGCGCTGATCGGCGCGGCCATGTTCGGCGAGGACGAGTACGAGCGTGAGGTCCGGGCGGAGATCCGCCGCCTGGGCCTGGAGGACCGGGTGGAACTGCCCGGCTTCGTGAGCGACGTCCTCGGGGCCCTGCGCTCCGTGGACGTGCTGGTGCACAGCTCGACCATCCCCGAGCCGTTCGGGCAGGTCGTCCTCGAGGGGCTCGCCGCCGGCGTGCCCGTCGTGGCGACCCGCGAGGGCGGGCCGGGGGAGATCATCACCGACCGGGTCGACGGGTTGCTCTACCCGGCCGGTGACGTCGCGGCTCTCGCCGCGGCTCTGTGCGACGTCAACGGGGACGACGGACTCCGGGCGCGACTGGTCAAGGCCGGTCGGGTCCGGGTGGAGGACTACGCACCGGGCGTGGTCGGCGCTGCTGTCACTGCCGTCTACGACCAGGTGTGCAGACGAACCCGAGAGGCATCGAGATGAACGTCGTGGTCGTGCACGACTACCTGACCCAGATGGGCGGCGCCGAGCGCGTCGTCCTGGAGATCGCCAAGGCGTTCGACGCCAGCCGGGTGGTCACCTCCGTCTACGCACCGGACCGCACCTACCCGGGGTTCCGCGACCTGGAGGTGACGACCCTCGGCCTGGAGGGCATCCCCCTGGTGCGGGAGGACCCGCGGCTGGCCATGCCGGTCCTGGGTGACCTGTACAAGCGCCACCACATCGAGGACGCCGACCTCGTCGTCGTCTCCTCGTCGGGGTTCGCGCACATGGTGTCGACCGACGCACCGAAGGTCGTCTACTGCCACAACCCCCCGCGCTGGCTGCACCAGCCCGAGGACTACCTGGGCGACGCCGGTCTCGCCGCGCGGACGGCGGTCAAGCTGTTCGGTCCCCGGCTGCGCAAGCAGGACCGGGCCGGCGCGGCGTCGGCGACCGGGTACATCGCCAACTCGCGCAACGTCGCCGCCCGGATCGACCGCGTGTACGGGCGGCAGGCGACCGTGGTGCACCCGCCGCGGGGGCTGGAGCCCGACGGCCCGGTCGAGCAGATCGTGGGGCTGCCGGAGAACTTCCTGCTCACGGTGGGCCGCGCCCGCGGCTACAAGCGCACCGGCCTGCTCATGGAGGCCGTGGCGGCGATGCCGGACCTGACGCTCGTGGTGGTCGGCGGCCAGTCCGAGGAGGAGTGGCCCGGCAACATCGTGCAGCTCTCCCGCGTGCCCGACGCCCAGCTCCGCTGGCTGTACCGGTCGGCCGGGGCACTGCTGGCGGCCTCGCACGAGGACTTCGGGCTCACGCCGGTGGAGGCCTTCAGCGCGGGGACGCCGGTGGGCGCCATCCAGGCGGGCGGCTACCTGGAGACCTGCGTCGAGGGGCTGACCGGGCTCTGGCTGGACGACAGTTCGCCGGAGGCGCTGCGCGCGTCGATCCGCGAGCTGGTGTCCCGGCCCTGGGACCGCGCGGCGATCCGCCAGCACGGCCAACGGTGGTCGCCGGAGTCCTTCCGCCGTCAGCTCGTGGACACGGTCCTCGGGATGGCCGGCGGCGAGAGGCGCAGCCCGCTGTCGGCCGCCTGACCGCAGGTCAGCGGGGCAGCGCGGCGAGGTACTCGTCGAGCGCGACCCGCCAGTCGCGGGGGCGGAAGCCCGTGGCGGTGAGCCTGGCGAGGTCGAGGCAGCTGTTCAGCGGCCGCGGCGCGGCGTCGGGCTTGCCGGCGAAGTACTCCGCGGTGGTCACCCGGCGGACGGCCGAGCGCGGCCGCCCGCGCGCTTCGAACACGGTCTCGGCGATGTCGGCCCAGGTGGTGGGCGGGCCGTCGCAGGTGACGTTGTAGGTGCCGAACGGCGCGCCGCTCCCGACCAGGTGCACCACGGTGGCGGCGAGGTCGTCGGCGAAGGTGAGCCGGCCGACCTGGTCGGCGACGACGGCGGGCTCGATGCCGCGGTCGGCCAGGGAGGCCATCGTCCGCACGAAGTTGGTGCCCTCGCCCACGACCCAGCTGGTGCGCAGCAGGTGGTGGCGCTCGACGGCGGTGGCCGCGGCGTCGCCGTCGGCCTTGCTCTGCCCGTAGACGCTCAGCGGCGCGATCGGCAGGTCCTCGGGCATCGGGCCGGGGTGCGTGCCGTCGAAGACGTACTCGGTGGAGAAGTGGACGAGCGTCGCGCCGGTGCGGTGGGCGACGCCGGCCAGGTTCGCGACGGCGTCGACGTTCGCGGCCCGGACCGCGGCGAGGTTCGCGGGGTCCTGGGCCGCGTCGACCTGCGTGTAGGCGGCGGCGTTGAGCAGCAGGCCGAGGCCGGTCCAGTCGTGCTCTCCGACAGCGGCCTCGTCGGAGGCGTCGAGCTCGGCGCGGTCGAGCAGCTCGGCGCCGGGGAACCGGCGGGCCAGCGCCCGGCCGACCTGCCCGCGCGCGCCGACGACGACGGTGCGGCCGGCGCTCACTGACCGCGCGCCGCGTAGGCGGCTTCCACCTGCTCCTTGAGCGGGCGCCACCAGTCCTCGTGGGCGCGGTACCAGTCGACGGTCGCGGCCAGTCCCTGGCGGAAGTCGGTGTAGCGCGGACGCCAGCCGAGCTCGTCGCGCAGCTTGGCGGCGTCGATGGCGTAGCGGAGGTCGTGGCCGGCGCGGTCGGTCACGTGGTCGTAGGCGTCGGCCGGCTGGCCGAGCAGCTCGAGGACCAGCGCCAGGACGTCGCGGTTGTTGACCTCGCCGTCGGCACCGATGAGGTAGGTCTCCCCCGCCCGGCCCTTCTCGAGGATGAGGTGGACGGCGGCGTTGTGGTCCTCGACGTGGATCCAGTCGCGGACGTTCTCGCCCGCTCCGTAGAGCTTGGGACGCCGTCCGGTGAGGACGTTGGTGATCTGCCGCGGGATGAACTTCTCGACGTGCTGGTAGGGCCCGTAGTTGTTCGAGCAGTTCGAGATGGTGGCGTGGATGCCGAACGAGCGCACCCAGGCCCGCACGAGCAGGTCCGACGAGGCCTTGGTCGAGGAGTACGGGCTCGACGGGTTGTACGGCGTCTCGGGCGTGAACTTCGCCGGGTCGTCGAGCTCCAGGTCGCCGTAGACCTCGTCGGTGGAGATGTGGTGCAGCCGCACCCCGTGCCGGCGGACGGCCTCGAGCAGCGTGAAGGTGCCGATCACGTTGGTGTCGAGGAACGGGCGCGGGTCGGCCAGGGAGTTGTCGTTGTGGCTCTCGGCCGCGAAGTGGACGACGACGTCGCTGCCCGCGACGAGCCCGTCGACGAGGTCGGCGTCGCTCACCGATCCGCGCACGAAGCGGATCCGGTCGCGCACCTCGGCCAGGGACGCCTCGTTGCCGGCGTAGGTGAGCGCGTCGAGCACGGTGACCTCGTGCTCGGGGTGCCCACGCAGGGTCTGGTGCACGAAGTTGGCGCCGATGAACCCGGCCCCACCGGTCACGAGCAGACGCATGCGATCACCCTGCCACGCGAGCCCCTGGCCAGCGCGGACCTGCGGGTCGACGCTCCCCCCGAGGGGTCAGCTCGAAGCGCGACCGGTCTCGGGACGTCAAGCGCCCTCGGCGGCGAGGTCTTGGACGACTCAATGGTGAGCGCCGCTCAGTCCTGAATCGAAGTCACGCCAGGCCGCGGCAACCCTTCATGCGGCCTCTCCCCCTCCGACGCCGAATGGGACATTCGGCCGAAAGGACGACTGTGGCGCCCATTGTGCGCTCGC
This sequence comes from Blastococcus sp. CPCC 205250, assembly GCF_019799925.1. GTDB lineage: Bacteria > Actinomycetota > Actinomycetes > Mycobacteriales > Geodermatophilaceae > Trujillonella. Next base: position 210,405 of record NZ_JABGCG010000005.1, read on the forward strand.
AGAACCCGATCCGTTCAGCGCACATTGGCAGCCGCAATGCGAGGAGCGCAAGGAGTCCGATCCGCCAGCGGTCGAAGCCGCGGTAAGGAACGCCCCTCGGCGAGCTTGTCGAGCGGCGTCTTCTGGTTTTTCTAGCCACAGGTACATTGACAGCCTTGCGACATCTCCCTCGCCGGCTAGGAAGACACCGCCCGTGGCCGGCTGCATGACCTGTTAATCGACTACCTGAAGTCGGCACCCTTCACGGTCTGACTGCGCCGCAGCCAGGCGCCCAATACGAAGGCCAGAAAGACTGCAGCCTCAATAATGACCAAGGAGTCCAGGGGTTGCCGAAAGCGCACGCGGGTAAAGGTGACGGCCATGAAGAGGGCGTTGCCGAGAAACAATGCGTAGGCGAGGCCTTCACCCGAGCCTAGCGGCCAGCGGCGCCTGAGAAGGAGTCGCAGCGCCGCCAGGACGAGGATCGGCGCGAAGGCGAGCCACGAGATCAGCTGCTCAAGTCGACCCCCCTCACCGGTGGTCGCTGGAGCGTTGTAGGGCGAGAAGTAGTTGGCGACTTTCGCGACGTAGAGCGCCGCCGCGTCGCTAGGGTGTTCGCGAATCCAGTTGCCCGCCGCGGACGAGTAGTAGCGGTCCGCCTCCCGCTCATCGAGTCGGCGCTCGATCGCGGTGTCGGTGAAACTCTCGATGTCTGCTGACACGCCGCTGTCGGCGGTGGTGTTTGGCGAGTTGCCGAGCAGCAAGTTCTGTCCGGTCGACGTGGAGACAAGGATGAACTGGTCGAATTCGACCGCGTTCCGCCCAATCCAGAGAACCGCCGGCAGCAGGCCGGCGAGGAGGGCGGGCACTACGAAGCGAATTAAGGTACGCCGATTCTGCCAGCAGCCCCACACCGCAATAACAATGGCGGTGAACAGCATGGTCGGCGCCGCATAGACGAGCGCGATGAGGAGTAGCCCAAACAGGGCGGACCGCCACCACGTTAGCGCCTTCATGCGGAAACCCAACACAAGTGCGCCAAGCATCAAGGAGGTGGCCAAGGTCTGCGGGTACAGGGTGCCGGCGGTGTAGATGTTGATCGGATACAGCAGTACGCCAAATGCGGCTAGCCAACCCGCGGGGCGGCCAAAGCGACTAGCCACCCCCTTCGCGAGCACGGCCGCGACGACGAGAAAGATGGCCGGCAATGCCGAAAGCATCCACAGCGGCGCCTGCATCGACCGGAAGGCTGCTAGGAGCAACGGCCACGTCGGCGGGCGGAACGCTGTCGGCCCGTCCGTGCCAACCCAGGGGCGGGTCAGCGAGGTGTCGTTCCCGACGCTGTAGCCCTCGCCGGACGCGATGTTGTCCGCGAGGAGCAGGTAGTCGAACTCGTCATAATAGTTAAGTTTGTGCCCGGTCACAACAGCGTACGCGGTCACCAGGAACCCTGCCGCCGCGAAGAGCCACCAGAGCAGCCAGTCAGGCACCGGACGATTGAGTCTGGTCATCCACCCCCGCGTCATAGCGGGGGACGCTACCGGAACCGGTAGGTTTCACTCTGCGGTCGGTCACCTATTGGGAAGGGCCGATCCGCGCGACGGCCGCGTGGCCACCATCACGATTGACACCCCGAACTGCCGCAGCGCCGGCATGCGCTCAGCCAGGTCCGTCACCGGGCGGACTTTGGCAGCGACGCGGTTGTGGTCGAACGGCGGCATGATCCAGGTCGTCGCCCCCGGATGGAAGCCAGCCGACCGCAAGACCGAGCGCAGCGACCGCGGCGTGAACGTCCGAGCCTCCGACAGCCTCGAGTGAAGCCGCGGGATCCACGGCAAGAAGGGCAACCGCGAGCCCGCGATGCTCCGGTTACCAATCCGAACCGCGTGCGTCTCCAGCGGGTAGAGCCGGTTTGGGCACGTGATGAAGAGCCGACCACCCGGGCGCAGTACTCGCCAAATCTCGGCCAAGCCGGCGCGCAAGTCGTCGATGTGCTCGATCGTCTCGATGGCCGTGACCACGTCGAATTGGCCGTCGTCGAACGGCAGATGTGTCACCGACAACTCCCGGACCGAAACCCGTTCCTCTAGAAGGCTGCCGCTAAGCCGCCGACGGAACTCTGCTAAGTGCTCAGCCTGAAGGTCAACACCCACCGTCTCGTCAAAGTCCTCGGCCATCCGGAGGGTGTAGCTGCCCGTCCCGCAGCCAACGTCCAGCAGCTGGCGGCCCGGTGACCACCCAAGCTCGCGAAAGGCTGCCAACCGCTTCCGAACACCACCACTGTCCGCTGCGGCCGAGTGGCCCAACTGACGCGGAACCATGTCCTCAACGCCCGACATGGCGTAGAACCTATTCGATGACGCCCGGGGGGCGCCTGCTGACCGCAGCGGGACGGAGGCTATGCCGGTGCAGCCGGATGACTCACGGCTCTTAGACCCGACCGAAGCGATCCGAAGGACTCACAATAGTCGCCGGGCAGGATGCGGAGCTTTGGATACGTCCTTCCGCGTCGGGAAGATGTGGCGCCCGGTGCCCGACAAGGAGCTCTCCCGAGTAGTTCGTCCCGGCGGCCACACGGGTCGGTGCGCGGCCCTTCCTCACTAGGGCGGTCAGTTGCGGCCGGTCTCGGGGCGTCGAGCGCCCTCGGCGACCTCGATCGTGTGCGCATCGGCGTCGCGGCGCAGCGGCCAAGCGGCCGGAAGCATCAGGCGCGGCGCGACACCGACGAGGACGGCGACGAGGAACGCGACACCGGCCAGCGCCTCGCCCGACTCCTCCAGGAAGGTCGCCGTGATGGCGAGCTGTCCAGGCGCCACCGCCGAGACCGCGGACAGGCCGACCGAGGCGACCGCGTAGGCCGCCAGCGTGGAAAGCACGCGGCGGCGGTCACGGCGCTCGGCGCGGGTGATGAACCCGAGAACGGCGAGGACAGCCACCGCCACCACGACACTGACCGCGACGGCCTCGGCCTTGCCCAGAGAGTCGGCCAGTTCCTGCATCGCGGTGGCGTGCACGGTGCTGCCGGTCTTCACCGCGGCGATCACCCCGGCGACGAGACCGACCGCCAGCCACCACGCGCGCCGGCCCGGGATGCGCGAGGCCGCGGCGAGCGCGGCGACGGCAGCGACGGCGAACAGCGCCGCGACGAAGAGCCGAGGCGCGGAGTAGGGAGCGTCCATCGAGAGGGCCCGGGCGGTCGGCCCGGTCGCCCCGGTCAGGCGCAGGACGAAGCCGACTGCTTCCAGGGCGACCGCGGTGGCGGCGAGGGCGATGCCGATCGGCGGGAGCGGGATGCGCCGGCGCGCCGGGAGCAGGGCGGGAACCGCTTCCGGGTCCGCGCCCGTGCCGGCGGTGCGCTGGTCGGCGAGGCGGATGCCCCGGCCGAGCACGACGGCGACGAGCGCGGCGAGCAGCACCCAGGCGACGAGGCCGACGGCAATCCAGAACCACACGCCCTGCTCATCGGCAGGTCGGCCGCTCGGCCTGACCGGAGGTCACCCCGACGGGGCAGCAGTGACCCGTGAGGTCAGTGGTGGGCGGCGGCGGGCCGGAAGTCGTCGGGCAGGTCGGCTGTGGTCAGCGGAGCGCCGGTGGCCGCCGCACGGCGGTCGGCCAGCGCGATGCCGCGGCCGAGGACGACGGCGACGAGCACGGCGAGGACCGCCCACACAGAGAGCACCAGGAGCCAGGTCTGCACGAGGAGTGCATCGGCAGTCCGCCCGCCGATCGGGAGCGCGCCTGGTCCCGACCGCCCCACGTGCCTCAGGCGTGCCGTGGGGCAGGCTCTCCCGCCCCACGGCACGCGAGGATCACGGCAGGAAGCGGTGCCAGGGCCCCAGGATCGCGAAGACGTATCCCGGCTGCGGCGAGGCGCCCTCGTTCGTGCCTGCGTCGCCCTCTCCGGGGCCGCCGTCGCCCTGGATGTTGGCGAACAGGATGCTCCGGTCCGGCGAGAGATTCGGCCCGGCGAACTCGGAGTCGTTCTTGTCGTTGCGGGCCAGGTAGAACGTGTCGCCGGTGGGCAGCGCGCCGACGAGGTGCTGCTTGCCGTCGCCGTCCTCGGCGATGATCACGCCACCGAAGGGCGCGACGGTGATGTTGTCGGGGCCGTCGGGGTCGTTGTCCTGGTCGTTCGGCGTGTAGGCGAACGTCATCCGCAGCTCGATCGTGTCGCGGCTCGGCCGGTACAGCCACACCTGGCCGTCGTGCGAGTTGACGCTCCCGTCGCCACCGGTGCCACTGCGGGCGAAGGAGGCGACGAAGTAGAAGCCCTCGCCGTCCTGCCACCACATGCCCTCGAGCTTGCGGCTGCGCGTGATCGGCTGGGCATAGGGCTGGGAGCGGGTCGGCACCGTCGCGGCGTCGCGGTCGGGCACCGCGACCCACTCGACCCGGTAGCGCGTGCCGATGCGGGTCGCGATGGAGAGGTCGGGGATGTGGGTGTTGCCGTCGAGGGCGCGCATCGCCTCGAAGGCGCCGTCGGTGTCGCCCACCTGCCGCAGCCCGCCCTTGCGCCCGCGGAAGTGCCGGGGCGGGGTCCAGCGGTAGAGCAGGCCGTTGGGGTTGCTCGCGTCCTCGGTCAGGTAGAAGTGTCCTCGGTGCGGGTCGACCACGACGGCCTCGTGGGCGAAGCGGCCCAGCGCCTTGATGGGCTTGGGGTTGCGGTTGGCGTCCTGGTCGGTGGGGTCGACCTCGAAGACGTAACCGTGCCGCTGCTCCAGCGGGCCGAAGTAGCCGGGCGAACCGGCGACGGCCTCGGTCTCCTCGCAGGTGAGCCAGGTGCCCCACGGAGTCACCCCGCCGGCGCAGTTGTTGACGGTCCCCGCCAGGCTGACCCACTCGCGCACCCGGTCGCCCCGGCGGTCGACCTCGATGTTCGTGGTCCCACCCCCGGCCATCCGGTCGTAGGTGAGGTCCGGCAGCGGAGGCACCGGGTTCTCCTCGCCGCGGCCGACCTCGTGGTTGTTCACGAGGATGGCGCCGCCGCCGTGCCGGCGGAAGCTGGCCGTGCCGTCGGGGTCGGCGGGCGTCGGCTCACCGCTGTCAAGCCGGGTGACGCCGGACTCGGCCACGATCTTGTAGCTGAAGCCCGGGGGCAGGGACAGGATCCCGTTGGGGTCGGGCACGAGCGGGAGGTCGACGAGGCCGGTGGGGGTCCGGGGGATCCCCGGGGTGCCCGGCCGGGCCTGCGCCGACGAGGCACCGAAGATCGAGCCGACACTGCCGACCAGGGCGACGCCGGCACCGGCCGCGGCCGTACGGCCGATGAAGGAACGGCGGGAGACGGCGGAGTCGTCGGCGGCCGCGATGGGCTCGGCCGACGGCTCGGAGGTGGTGGTCACGTGAGCCACTCCAGGGAGAGGTCTGGGAACTGACCTGGCCCACGGTGCGTGGCCGTCATGGCCGCGAACGCAACGCCCGCTGAACACCGGGCGGCGACGCGCACACTGAGACGGAACGGTCCGGTCACTGTGACCCGCGGGAGCACTGTGACGGGCGGTGCGCCGAGCAGCCGATCACCCGCTTGTCGACAACCGCTTGGGCACCAATTGCCCAGGGGTTCGACTGCAGGCACCAAGTTCCGCCCCCTAGAAATGCCGTGTGTACCTCTTCGTGTTCGTCGGCCTGGCCTGGCTGCTCACCGCGCCCGCCATGGCCGTGCTGACCGGCAAGATCATCTCGGCCGCCGACCGGCGCGCCCGGTCCGGAGCAGCCTTCGCCGCCTTCGGTGCGGACCTCCGTCAGGCAGCGCCTCGACCGGCGGCCGGGCGGCGTTGATCCGCGGCGGTGGCGTCTCCTCCACCCGGGTGAGGCCGTCCTCCGACGCGACCTCGCCAGGGGTGGAGCGGACCTACCGTCCGCTCGTGCGCCTCCTCTTCGTCTGCACGGGCAACATCTGCCGGTCCCCCGTCGCCGAACGGCTCACGCTCGCCCGGGCGTCGTCCGCGCTGGCCGAAAGCCCGGAGCTGTCGAACGTCGAGGTGCTCAGCGCCGGCGTGCAGGCGGCCCCGGGAGCGGACATGGATCCGCGCAGCGCGAAGGCGCTCGAGGCCCTCGGTGGCGACCCGGTCGGCTTCCGCGCGCAGCGCCTCACTCCAGACTTGGCCGCGTCGGCCGACCTGGTGCTCACCATGACGCGCGAGCACCGCCAGGCCGTGCTCGGACTGAACCCCCGCGGCCTGCGCCGCACCTTCACGCTGGCCGAGGCCGCCGATCTGCTGCGACTGACGGACCTGGCCGGACTGGGGCTCACGCCGATCGACGGGCGGGCACGAGAGCTGGGCCTTCGGCTGGACGCCGCCCGAGCCCGCCGCCAGTCCGGTCGCAGCGACGACATCCTGGACCCGATCGGCCAGCGGACCGCCGTCCACGCGGACGTCGCCGGCCGGATCGACGACGCGGTCCGACCGCTCGCCGACGTCCTCTTCGCCAGCATCCGCAGCCGTCTGGCGACTCCCGTCCCCGCCTGAGCGGGCGCCATGGCGCCGGCCGGTGTGGCGGCGCTCCTCACCCTGTGGAGGGGTCAGCGGTTACGGGGCCGGAGCCAGGACTCCTACCCTCGACCGACAGCAGTCGGACGGGGGACCACGTGAGCACGGAGGAGCCATCGGACGCGCCCGGCGCGACCGTCGAGGCGCTCGATGAGGACGACGCGCCGCACGCCCGTCGAGGCGGCCTCCGCCGGACCCTGCTGGGTGTCGGCGTCCTGGCGCTGGTGCTCGCCGTCCTGACCGGTGGTGGCATCTGGTTCCTGACCGACCGGTACGCCGGCAACATCGACCGGGTCGCGGACGTCTTCGACGACCTGGACGAGGAGTCGCGACCAGCAGCACCCACGCCGCAACAGCCGACCGCCGAGGCTCCGGTCACCTTCCTCCTGGTCGGCACCGACACCCGGGAGACCACCGACGAGGGCGTTGCCGCGGGCGGGCGCTCGGACGCGATCATGATCGCCCGCTTCTCCGGCGATCGTGCGCACGCCCAGCTCGTCTCGATCCCACGCGACTCCTGGGTGGACATCCCCGGCCACGGCAGGAACAAGATCAACGCGGCGTACGCCTTCGGCGGGCCGACCCTCCTGATCCAGACCATCGAGCAGCTCACCGGCGTCCGGATCGACCACTACGTGACCATCGACTTCCAGGGGATCACCCAGGTGACCGACGACCTGGGTGGTGTGGACGTCGTCGTGGCGGAGGAGACCAGCAACGGTCCGTACACCTGGCCGGCCGGGGTCAACCACCTCGACGGCGACCAGGCCCGCTGGTACCTGGGGCAGCGTTACGGCCTAGAGGGCGGCGACTTCGACCGGGTCCGGCGCCAGCAGCAGTTCCTCAGGGCCATGTTCACCCAGCTGTTCAGCAGCGACACGTTCACCGACCCGGGCCGGCTCGACGCCGCCCTGCGTGCCGTGACGAACGCGGTGGCGGTCGACGACACGCTGAGCAACACCGACCTGCTGTCGCTGGCGTACTCGCTGCGGAGCTTGCGCCCCGAGAACGTCATCTCCTTCACCGCGCCCGTGCTCGGTACCGGCCGGGAGGGTACGGCGAGTGTCGTCTACCTCGACAGCGTGACCGGCGAGCGCATGTGGAACTACCTGCGCAGCGACTCGCTCGGCGCGAACGCCGACGAGTTCGGCAGCCAGGCCCTGCCGGAGGTGCCGCGCTGACGGCTCGCGCCGACGTCAGGCCGCGCTGGGGTCACCCTCAGCACCGAGAGGAGGGTGCAGGGCGGCGATGCGGGCGAGGAGCGGGATGAGCGCCTCGGCGATGGCGGCCCCGACTTCTTCGTGCACCTCCACGGGCTGACCGATGGGGTCCCGGATGTCGTCCTCGGCGCCTGCCGGCCGGCGCGAACGAGCGGTGTTCATCTCCTGCACGACGGAGCGCGCCCGGTCGGCGAGCCCCTCCCCCGGCAGGTCCGTCTCCTCCAGCAGCCCAGCGAGGGCGCCGGCCTCGCGGAGGGTGAAGGTGCGCGAGAGCGCTCGCGGGGCGAGCTCGAGCACCCGGCGCCGATGGGCGCGGGTCAGTGTCAGCGTCAGGTCGGCGTCGATGGCCATGTCGTCGACGAGCTGCCGGGCCACGAAGCCGGCCGGATCGCCACCGTAGCCCTGCAGGACGAGCGCGCTGTCGGGGTGCATGGCCGAGCCGACGACGGCGCCGACGCCGGCGCTGGTCAGCCGGACCAGGTGCGCGTCGTCGCCCAGCCGGTCGTCGAGGTAGGCACGACCGAGCCGCTCCGCCAGCGCTGATCGGCAGATGTTGCCCGTGCACACCAGGAGCACGGTGAAGACCGGCTCGGGCGACCAGTGACGGGACATCGGCTCATTCTGCGGTCGGCGCGTCACAGCGACACGCCGAAGGGCGGTCAGTAGGCGCCGCTGCCCCGAAGGACGGCACCGGCCGTCTTCCACAGGATCATGAAGTCGAAGGCCAGGGACCAGTTCTCGACGTAGCGGACGTCGATGCGCACCGAGTCGTCCCACGAGAGGTCCGAGCGGCCACTCACCTGCCAGAGACCGGTCAGGCCGGGCTTGACCAGGAAGCGGCGGTGCATGTCGTAGCCGTACTTCTCGACCTCGCGCTGCAGCGGCGGGCGGGGTCCGACGAGGGACATGTCGCCCTTCACCACGTTGATGAGCTGGGGCAGCTCGTCGATCGAGAACCGGCGCAGCACCCGCCCGACCCGGGTGACCCGCGGGTCTGCCTTCTGCTTGAAGAGCACACCGTTGCCGTCGTTGCCGCTACTGGCGGCCAGGGCGTCGACCATCCGGTCGGCGTCCACGACCATGCTGCGGAACTTGAGCATCGAGAAGGTCCGACCGTCGCGGCCCACCCGCTCCTGCGGGAAGAACACTGGCCCGCGGCTGGTCACGGCGACCGCCAGAGCGACGCCCAGCAGGAGCGGTGCGAGGAACAGCAGGCCCAGCGACGCACTCGTGCGGTCGAAGGTCTCCTTGGTCAGCCGGCGGATGCCCCTGAGCTCGGGGCGCTCCATGTGCAGCAGCGGCAGTCCGCAGACCGGGCGGATGCGCACCCGCGGCCCGACGATCTCCGTGACAGCGGGGGCGAGCAGGAGCTCGGCGTCGGTGTCCTCGAGCTCCCAGCCTAGGCGGCGCAGCGCCGGCCCGTCCAGCTCCGGGCAGGGGAGCACGGCAACGGTGTCGACCTCGTACGCCTTGACCACCTCGGCCACCTCGGTCAGGTCGCCGAGGACCGGCAGGCCGTGGAAGGCATCCTTCCGCTCGTCGTGCTGCCCGGAGGGCAGGCAGCAGCCGATGACCCGATAGCCGTGGAAGGCCTCGCGATCGAGCTGCTCGTCCAGGGCTCCGACGCCGCCACGGTGGCCGACCAGGATGGTCGTCTGCATCCGCTGGCCGTGCCGGCGAGCACGGTGCAGCGCCTTCCGTTGTGCGTACCGCGCGGCGAGCGTGAGTACGGTCGCCAGCGGCAACGCGAGGACGACGAAGCCGCGGGCGACGTCGAGCTGGAACGCCCAGGACACGGTGCCGACCGCCGCCAGCATCATGACGGCCGCGAATGCGACCCGGCGGAACTCCTCCGGCCCCACCCACAGGAAGCGCTGCTCGTAGGCCCTAGCGACGAGCATGGCGAGCACCCACACGGCTGGCAGCAGCACCGCCACGAGGAAGGGAACACGCTGGACCGCAGCGCCCTCGGCCGGGCTGAACCGGACCAGGTAACCGACACAGGCGGCCAGCCCGGCCATCACCGCATCGACGCCGATCAAGCGACGGACGTAGGCACCGCGCCAGGCACGCCGAGCGGTCGTCCCCTCGCCGCGCAGGCGCGGGGCGACGAAGCCCCATCCGCGGGTACGGACGATCTCCGGTTGACGAACCGCTTCGTCACGCGTGACAGCCATGGAAAGAGACGCACCCCCGTGCGAATGACAGCCGCGCCGACTCGAGGATGGCGACGGAAGGCTGATCCTGCGACTTGACTCGGCAAACTTCAGCGTTCAACCGGCACGAAGGAGGTTACGGACCTGTCACGTTTGCGCAAGGGCAAGAGTGGAGTCAGTCGAGTCACACCGGCCTCGAAAGGTCGCGCCGATGCTCAGCCCGCCCGCCGCCCGAGAGCTCGGTAGGTCCACCCGGCTTCGGTCCAGGCCGTGCGACTCAGCGCGTTGCGACCGTCCAGCACCCGCTTCTGCGCCACCACCTCGCCGAAGGCACGCGGGTCGAGGTCTAGGTATTGCTTCCACTCCGTCAGTACCAGGACGACGTCGGCACGGTCGGCGGCCTCCTCGGCCGTGTCGGCGTAGTCGAGTTGAGGCCACTGCCGTCGGGAGTTCTCGATCGCAGCCGGATCGGTCACGCGGACGACGGCACCCTGCAACTGCAGCTGCGCGGCGACGTTGAGTGCCGGGGAGTCGCGGATGTCGTCGGAGTCGGGCTTGAAGGCAGCCCCGAGTACGGCCACGCGCTTGCCGAGCAGCGACCCGTCGCAGACCTCCCGGGTCAGCTCCACCATGCGGATCCGCCGGCGCATGTTGATGTTGTCGACCTCGCGCAGGAATGTCAGTGCCTGGTCCGCACCGAGTTCACCCGCCCGCGCCATGAAGGCACGGATGTCCTTGGGCAGACAGCCGCCACCGAAGCCGAGACCGGCGTTGAGGAACTTGCGGCCGATCCGGTCGTCGTAGCCGATCGCGTCGGCCAACAGCTTCACGTCGGCGCCGGTGGCCTCGCAGAGCTCCGCCATGGCGTTGATGAAGCTGATCTTCGTGGCGAGGAAGCTGTTGGCTGCCGTCTTCACCATCTCGGCGGTGGCGTAATCGGCGGTCACCTTCGGCGTTCCGCGTTCGACGATGGGCGCATAGACCTCGTCGAGCATGCGCTCGGCCACCTCGGCCGCTCCGCTGGCTGGAAGTCCGTAGACGAGGCGATCAGGGTGCAACGTGTCCTGAACAGCGAACCCCTCCCGCAAGAACTCAGGGTTCCAAGCCAGGATCGCGCCGGGGACCTTCTCCCCCACCATCTCGGCTAACCGTGCCGCAGTCCCGACAGGAACCGTGGACTTGCCGGCTACCAACTCGCCGGCCTGCAGCACTTGGAGCAGGGATTCGGTCGCGGCCTCCACGTAGCGGAGGTCGGCCGCGTTCTCACCCCGCTTCTGCGGCGTACCGACGCAGACGAAGTGCACCTGCGCGCCGGAAGCGTCGGACATGTCGGTGCTGAAACGCAACCGACCCGTAGCGAGTGTCCGCTGGAGGAGCTCCTCGAAGCCGGGCTCGTAGAAGGGTGCTCGCGCCTCGCGCAGTGAGGCGATCTTCGGCTCATCGACGTCGATGCCGACGACCTCGTGCCCCAACTCCGCCATGGAGGCCGCGTGAACCGCGCCGAGGTAGCCGCAGCCGATCACCGAGATCCGCATCGTCCACCCCTCACGCCACTCGCGTCACCTCGACAATGAAGTGGATCACGCGCCCAGTGGCGGCGCTCGGCGAGGTCGCCGACTCACCCTGTAGGGGGGAGATGAGCGTCAGAGGCCAGGGCGGACCTGTCCACACCGACAGGCATAGAGGCTCGAGCCACTGAACGGGTCATCGCCCGTCCACCGGAAGGCGTGCTGGTGACCGAGCCCCCTGGGCTGGGCGGCGCCGCGCCCCGCGCGGATCACGGAGCCCAGGAGCACCTGCTGCAGCGACTCGATCATGGACGAAAGTGTGCTCACCAGACAGCAGGCAAGAAAGCGGTGGTGGCGCGCAAGCCACAGACGACATCCACCGTGCTCCAATGGTTCATTCGCGCTTTTCCCCGACAACCCCTCGTTCACTCACACGTTTCGTGGCCACGCGGGCGGGAACGCCTGTTTGCGCCTGGCCGCTGCGCTGGAGCAACACCGCAACGGCCGACCGCTCCCCGAGGAGCGACCGCGACCTGGCTCTGGCTGGCCATCGTTGGCTGGGCGCTGCTGTCGGCGCCGAGCCCACTCGGCCACCGTTCAAGACGCATCGGCTCGGCGGCCACGACGCATCCCTATCCTCACCACCGCAGCGTGCACACCCAACTCATCCGCCCCGCAGAATGAGTGTCCCCCGTCCTCCTCGCTCGAACCGGCTGATCGCCCACCCACTATGGCGTCATGACGCTCACCGGTGGCCAGCCTGGCACGCATCACGGTTGTGCAGAACCGCTGAGGCGAGCCCCGCGCCAGGCGTACTGCACTGACGGCGATCAGTCACTGTGACCGAGCATCACGTCCTCGCGCGGCTCAACTGGTGGCGCCGAGCGCTCACTCTTGCCACCCTGGCCGCTGTTCTAACGAGCGCCTCGCTCGCGGTCGACTACGACGTCCCGGATGCCACGAGCGTTGTCAGCACTGAGTCCGCCGGGGTCACGCCCAGTGCCAACAAGCAATCAATCGTTCCCCGTCCGGCAGGCACAGGTGGTCGCGGCAGGACGGGAGCAGCGCCCACGGTCGGTCTCCCAACCCCAGAACCAACCGTCGCCCCCCCGCTGGCGCAGACGACGACGTTCACAGAGACGAGCAGCTTGCTGACTAATCCTGGCATGGGATATCAGGGCTGGACCCAAGCAACGTCGCTGTTGAATCAGTCGACCGAGTATCGCCGCGGTGAGCATCCCCAGCAGGGCGGCTTCGATTGGGAGACGCTCAATCCTAGGCAGGGAGAGTACGACTGGAGTCCCATCGACCAATTCCTCGCCGACTGCGCTCTCACCGGTCGCCAGGGATCTTTTCGGATCTACACGATGAACGGCTATCCATATGGTACGAACCGCGTCCCCGAGTGGGTGAAGGCGTACGGCGGAGTCATTCGCGACACAGCCGAACTCGAGCCGGACTACCGGAATCGGTCATACCAACAGCACTGGGGAACGTTCGTCGACGCTCTGGCGCAGCGCTACGACGGAGATCATCGAATCGCATTCATAGACATATCGGGATATGGTCTCTACAACGAGTGGCAGGCCAACGACCTCACGGACACCACCGACCCGGATGGTCTCGGACCCTCAATCGACGCTTCAGCACGCCGACACCTCATTCACATGTTCGTCGGCGGATCCGGCGATACTCGCGTCATCGAAAGCGACGGAGTATCGCCCGGCACGGCTACATACAGTCATGTCGGCTTCCAGCGAACGCAGCTGGTGATGCCGTACGGCGGACTATGGAGCAGCAGTCGCTACGTTGCCGCCCATTATCCGACCGTCGGCTTTCGCAACGACGCCCTGTTCTCCTCCGACGCCGAAATGCAGGACTTCCTGGCCATGGGCTTCGGGATCTCCGAAGTCTGGAGGACCGCGCCCGTCATATTCGAGGCGGTCGGCCCCCCGTCGCCGTCTTCTATAGCCACTGCTGCGACAACGCTTCGCGGGATGGGCGCGAGTATCGTTCATGAGAACGCCGTCATCCAAGACGCGCAGATGCTCAGCGAATTGATCAGGCCCCTTGGTTATCGATATCTGCCACTGTCAGCCACTACACCCACTATCGCGACCAGTGGTAGCTCACTCGCCGTTTCGAGCACTTGGACGAACACCGGCACAGCGCGTGCGTATCCCCGCATGGGACAGGACTTCACGCTGGCGTACGCGCTGGCGTCTCCGGACGGGACCATCGCCACGACGTGGCAGCTCGACTATCCGGTCTCGGGGTGGCTTCCAGGCGAGCAACACGATGCACGGGACGTCCTACCGCTGCCTCGACTCGCCCCAGGCACCTACACCGTCCTGCTTGCGGTCGCTTCGCGAATCTCGGGTCAACGAATAAGCCTGCCGCTGGACACTCACCGCTCCGATCAGTGGTACGGCGTAGCGACGCTGAACATCTCCTCGTGAGCGCATCGATTCAGGGAACCGCAGCCGCCCATGCTGGGAGTCACCGGTCCCCGCTCCGCCCGCAGCAGCCAAGAGCGGCCAGGCCCCGCCTCAGCCCTTCTCCGAGACCTCGCAAGCCTGGCACCCACGCTGCTCTGCTACCGGCGCCTTCGCCCCCTCCTGGTCGGAACTTCAGCGCTGTAGCCGTGCCCGTATGCATATGCAGACGCCAGGTCCGCCGTCGACGGCACCATGTTCAGGATCACTCCCAGCCGCTTGGCGCCCACGCGTTCAAGCGCCTGCGCTGCCAGGCCCAGCTGTTCCTTGTGCGTGACTCCGTAACGCACCGACAGCAGGACCCCGTCCACGAAGGGCGCTAAGCCGATGGCGTCCGCAACGGGCAGGAGCGGAGGTGCGTCGACCAGGACGAAGTCATTGTCGTTGCGCAACTTGTCCAAGAGCGACGACATCTGACTCGACGCGAGGAGTTCACCCGGGTTGGGCGGAAGAGGTCCTGCTGCGACGACCCTCACACCCTTGTCGCCGAACGACTGAGCAACGTCAGCGAGAGTCGCCGATCCCGCCAGGATGTTCGTGAGCCCCACCCCGGCCACCATGCCTAGATACCTCGTCACCTTGGGCTTGCGGAGGTCTGCCTCGACGATGATGACCTGTTTGCCGGCGTCCGCAAGCGTCAGGGCCAGATTGATGGCCGTCGTCGTCTTTCCTTCCGATGGAAGACCACTCGACACCATGATTACCTTTGGCGGTTCATCCACGCTCAGGAACTGGAGGTTCGCCCGAAGTTGCCGGTAATCCTCCGTTGCTCGGTTCGCCTGAGAACGGTCAACGACATGAAATCTGTCGAGATGCCCGTCCCGCATGATCGTGCCGATGACTGGAGCGCCGCCGAGTTCGGCTGCCTCATCCGGATCCTTCACGGATCGGTCAAGAGCCCGTCGGGCCACAGTCAACGCCACACCCGCAAGCAGGCCAGCGCCCATCCCGATGCCCATGTTCCGGATCCAATCCGGCTCACTCGGCTCTTCAGGGACTTCTGGTGCGTCGCTGAGCGCGACACGTACCGACGACTCCTCGTCTCCGCCTGACCTTTCCAATTCCTGAACAAGGTCTACGAATTCAGTCGCCAGCGCTGCCGCCAGGTCCCGTGCCCCCTCAGGCGAGCGGTCGGTAACAAGCACCTCGATCAACACGGTGTCGGGCAGCGGCTCTGCCTCCACCGCCGCCTGCACTGTCTCTGCTGATCCAGTCAGGTCGAGCCGATCGACGACTCTTCCCGCGAGCTCCCGCCCAGCCAACAACTCCGCGTACGACGCAACGCGTTGCTGCGCGAACTGACTGCCCTGGAAGACATCTGTCGTCGAGGCGGCGCCTGCAATGCTGACGAAGAACTGCATGTGCGACGTGTACAGGGGTGTGATCAATGCGCTGACCGCGCCTCCCGAGACCGTGCCCAACAGCGTCAGCAGGGCGACGACCCACCACAGGGCCCGCACCGACGCCAAGACCGACCTCAGATCCACCGCACACTCCAATCGCCATGTGGCAGCACTGGGCTCCCGGCCGCAATTACTGTTCGTCTCGCAGCACCGCATGCTGCTCCGCAGGACCGGCCACGACGGACGCAGGCGGAGTGGCACGCGACCTGCTCCGAGGAGGAGCGACTCATGAGGCACCAGACCAACGCCGGCGCAACGTCGAGACGAGCACCCTGACGGTCGTCCCGAGTCCGGCGGCATAGCGGAAGCCGAGTCTCGGCGACTGCATGAGGCGCCAGAGCCACTCAAGCCCGTGCCGCTGGACTACAGCAGGCGCCCGGGACTCTTGCCCCGCCAAGAACCCGAACCAGCCACCACAGGTCATGACCAAGGAGGGAGGGAGCTCCTTGAGGTGTTCAGAGACCCAGCGCGCTTCCGCGGGCATCCCGAGACCGATGAAGACCACGTCGGGATGCGCTCGACCGAGCTCGCGGACTGTTGAGACCCAGGCGTCCTGGTATCCATTCTGCGCGACAACCACTCGGGCGCGATGCAGCTGCTCCAAACGACCGGCGGCTTTCTCGGCGAGCCCTGGCGGGCCGCCGACCAGGGCGATCCGGACCTCACGGCCCAGCGCGTCAGCCAAGGCGTCGATGACCACGTGAGCGAGATCAGTCGTCGGCGCCCGCTGTATGTTCTTGGCACCGGCGGCCCGCGCCAGCAGCACAACGGACGCGCCGTCCGCGTAGAGCCACTCCGCTCTGTTGAGCGTGGAGACGAACTGTGGGTCCCTGGCTTTGTTCAACCCTCCCACATGCAACGCGAATACTCGCACGGGCGCATCTGTCCTCAAGAGCTGTGCCACCAGCGCCCGCTGTAGCTGGTCACGCGAGACATCGGCGACCTCGAAGGGCCCAACCTGGACCGTGTTCACCATAACTGGATCTCACTACCTTCCACGACGCTCATATCGGCGCACGAGCAGACGTCTGAGCATGACGGGACAGCGCTTTTTCAGTAGTCATCGATATGGGCTCTTGCTCGACACCGAAGGTCCGCACCCAGGGAGGTCGATTGCCTGCTCAGCGACTCCGAACGATGTCCATCGACTCGAAATAGTGAGCGCCATAACGGCCAACACCCATCCGAAGTGGGAGGCAAAGGACTGCTCATCGACAGCATAGATGAGCAGACATACGACGATACTCAGCGGCCAAGCGGCAGCGACTCCGCCGCCCGAGATCATCAATCTGCATGAGCGCCACACTGCGATCACCAGCATGCCGGTGATAAGCAACAGGCCAATGATACCGGTTTGGAGCAAGTAATCCCAATAAGCGCTATGGGCATGATAGAAGTTGAAGCCACCCTGAGCCCACAACCGCTCGGTCAGGCTGACACCGGGAGTCCAGAGAGCCCCATATCCATACCCTTCCAGCGGTGACCTTGTCACCGCCGACTCAACGACAGCCCAGATGACGCTGCGGCCGGTGAGCGTTTCGTCCCGTCCGAAAAGCTTGCTCACGACGCCGAGGTTGTAGGGAAGCCAGAGAGCGAGTCCGACAACCGGCGTGATCGCGCACAAGACGAAGAATCTGCGTCGGCGGGCAGATTCGGCTCGAGATGAGATGAGCAGAAGAGCGAGGGTGCCGCCGACGGCCAGCAATACGGCAAGGCCCGTTCCACTGGCCGTCGCCAACAACGTGACAACTGAGACGATCGTCCATCCATAAGATCGCGAGGGGCGAACCCCAGGGAGTTTGGCGACGGCGGCGCACGCGAACGTGATAGCCGAGATCACGCATACGAACGCGGCCACGTTCCGCTGAATGAACAACCCCTCGAACGTGCCGCCCTGGTACGCGCCGAGCGTGCGGCCAACTGATGGCCACCCTAAGTACAATGCCCAACTGACGGTCAGGACGAGTCGAAACGCCATCATGAGCGCTCGTAGGCTGCCGGCCAATCCAAGGACGCTGGTCATCACACTCGTTGCCACCGTGACCAGACCAATCAAGAGTCCGTTGCGGACCGTCAGTGATGGGGCGACGGACCAGGTGACGCTCAGTGCCCACCAGGCCAACACGGCGACTATGGATCGGCTGACATGGAGTGGCCGACCCGCCCTAGCGACATCAGCCACCACCAGCACCGAGAGCCCAATGAGAAGCCAGTAGCTGCCGCTATACGGAGTCGCGGCAAGGGCAACCAAGAAGATGGCATACAGATTTTCAGATGGGTACCGCTGATCGTGGTCCTGACGGATCCCGCTCCCCGCGTGCACTAGCCCGCCTCCTCCGCGACAGGCGCTAGCTTGCGCGTGTCACTGGTGCGAGTCGACGTCGCGAGCAAACCACACCAGACCGCCGCGGTGACCGCCGAGACAGCAGCCAAACCCCAGGCCGCAGCCAACGCACCGCTTGTCGACGCGGCTACTGCGACCACGGCCAAGGACGCCGGTGCAATAAACCACCGAAGTCGCACCTGAACGTCGACCTGCCCTCGCACTCTCAAAGCAATCCCAGCGCAGCCTCCGAGGAGACCTGTGGCCATCTGCGCCGTCAACGGCCACACGAACTGGCGGGCGGCAGACCAGCCATCGCCAGCGAGCGCCGACCCCCAATCATCCGGCAGGACGAAGACGACGGCGCCATACCCCATGGCCCCCAGCGCGAAGGCGGTGCCAACCCAGAGACCGATGCGCCGGGCAGCGGCGTCATCGCTGCGTTGTGCCAGAAGCGCTTGAAGCGCTGCGAGAAGCCCGGTCGTGACCATCGTGACCGGCCCGAACCAGAGCTGAGCCTTCCGCAGGAGGCCGAGGTCAGTTGGAGAGGTCAGGAGCGCTAAGAAGATGAGAGCACCCTGCGCCGACGCCTGGAGTAGACCGAAGTCAAGAACCAGAGCCCGAGCCAGCGTCCGATTGGCGCGGATCCAGGGACAGGACCGGGGCCGGCTGGGGACGGTCCGCAGCAGCCACATGGAGGCGAGGAGACCAAAGATCGATGTCGATCCCCAGACAGCAATGGCGACAGGGGCTGTCAGCCTCGGGGCATTGACCATCCCGACGATCACCAGCACGGGCACCGAGACCAACGCCCACGCGACGTTGCTCCAGATGGAAATTCCGAGCCTGCCGGAAGCGTAGGCCACCCAACGGTAGTGATCCTGAAGGAGAACCAGGGGGATCACGGCTCCAGCCACGAGGAGGGTCCATCCCCATGTGGATGAGCGCCCGCCCGTCAACAGGACAACGGTGCCGACGATCCCCAAGCTGAGGCCCAGAAGGGTCCCCACGACTGCAACCGAGGCGATCGAGGACGCGACTCGGCCCTTGGCGTCATGTGCCGCGGACCGTTGCGTGAGAACGAGGACATCACCGTGTACAGATCGTGATAGGCCCACGCACAACATCAGCCCGATGAGGGCAGTGGAGAACACGCCGAAGTCGGCGAGCGGCATGCTGCGCGCAGCCACGACGCCTATCCCCAAGTTGGCAACGCTGGGCACGGCCGCATCGGCGACGCCCAAGCCGAGGCGTCGCAGGTTGCTGAACCGTCGCGAGCCGAGCACCGCCTCCCTCCCGACGCCCTCAACCGTCATCTACGCCTGCGGTGCGTCGTCAGTCGCCATCGCAGGTGTTGCGGGAAGGCGCAGGCCACAAGGAAGCGAGCCAGCTCGTACGGTGATGGGCGGCCGGTGAAAGCCATCGCCGCAACGGCGATGAGCGTGCCTACTCCGGCCTCTCGACGCGCCGCACGGGCTACGTCAGTGAGGCAGAAAGCGGCGAACGCACGCTCGCCGAGGTCGGCGCGTCTCCTCAGCGCCCAACTCAGAGATGCCTGCCACGTGGCCGTGGTACTGACCGATTTCCTCTCGCTGGGGGCATGGACGATCGTGAGGGGCTCGAGAAGGACGGAGAAGCGACATCCGGCCGCTTGAAGGTCGAGGAACCAGTCGTACTCCTCGTGCGTCCTGAGGAACTCAGGCATCGGATGAGCTCGGGCGAGGGCCCGGGGAAGCATCAACGACGGGACAGCGAGCATGCCCTCACCCGGCTGCTGCCTGACGAACAGATAGTCGGCTATGGATTCGTTGGGGCGCGGGGCGCGGCGAGGATATGTGAACACGAAGCTGTCCGTACGCCACTCGACTGCGGTCGCCGAAATGTGTGGCCGCTCAGTCTGCAGCTGCCCATGAAAGGCGGACTGGCGTTCGAGCTTGTGAGGTGACCACTCATCGTCATCGTCCAAGAACGCGATCCACTCGCCGTGAGCGGCTTGCACGCCGGCATTCCTCGCGGCCGCCGCCCCGCCGCTTCTCATCAGGGGTATCTTTCGGACCCTGCCGTCGGGCAGGTTGTCGAGGGCGAGGTCCGTGGCCTGATCGGGCCCATCGATGACGACGATCACTTCCATGGGCGGCAGGGTCTGCGCTAGAGCGCTTTGCACGGCGCGGAGGACGAGGTCCGGTCGCCCCCGCGTTGGAATCACCACCGAGATGCCCGCCCACGGCTTGGCGCCGGCCGCCTTGTTCGCCATGTGCACAGCTTTTCCAATCCAACGGGAACACGATGCTGGCAAACCCTATGCCAGACACGACCTGGCGCCCGGCATCGCCGATGGCTTCCTCATCCGCACGAGGCAGCCGGCCCTGACGACGACTGTTGGCCTCTGGCCCCTTCTCGGGATGTGCGTGCAGAGTATCCGCGTGCGCATACTGCAGGTAACGGATGACTTGGGTGTCGGAGGCTCACAGGCCGTTGTCGTGCAGATCGCAAACGAACTGTCCGCACGCGGTCATGCGGTGACCATTGCTGCCGGCCAAGGGCCACTGTGGGCGGAGGTGCACCCAGAGGTCTCGCAGCTGCAGCGCCCCGGTGGGCGTCTACCGCTCCACCGACTCATGCCGGTGACCGGTCGGATCCTCCGATCAGCGTCATGGGACGTCGTTCACACTCACCAGCGCGGCGTTTCTCTGGCCACCAGTCTGACTCGCCCCCGGTCGTGTGCCGTGCATGTCGAACACGTGCACAACACGTTCACTGCCACGGGACCCCAGCGATGGGTTTCCTTCAGAGGTCAAGCCCTGATCGCCTGTGGAAGCGCCGTGGCCAGCATGCTCATCAACGAGTTTGGTCGGCCCTCGTCACGCGTCAACTCGATTCCCAACGGCGTCCCTGACCACGGCGTGCGCCGTGCCCCACGAGGAGGTGTGAACCGCCCGCTCCGCGTGCTGAACATCGCCAGGGTGGACGAACAGAAGGATCCGGAACGATTCATCCGTGTCATCGCCGAGATCCACAAGGCGGGAGTCAGTGTCCAAGCGACCTGGATTGGATCGGGCGACCTGCTGGAAGCGAGTCGCAACACGGTCCGCAAGTTGGGGCTAGAGGGGCGCCTCCACTTTCCCGGGGCGCAGCGTCCTGCCGCGTCGGCATTTCGAGACGCCGATGTGCTGCTGCTGACATCCCGCCATGAGGGACTGCCACTCACGGTCCTCGAGGCCGGAGCGGCTGGTTGCGCCGTGGTCTCGCCCGAGGTCGGCAGCCTGGGGGACGCAATCCGCGGCGGCGAGAACGGCTGGCTCTACCCACGTCAAGCCACGGCTGCCACGATCGCTGATCAGCTGATCCGAGCCCATGCGGTGGGTGGGGAGTGGGACAGGATGGGCTCGGCGGCGCGTCGTGAGTATGAACAACGTTTCACGATGGACCGAGTCGTCGATCAAGTGGAGGCCCTGTACCGGCGTCTCCTCCGCAGGGACGACCGTTGATCTGGCGAGAAACTGAAGCTTGCACGTCGGACCACATGTCGGCGAGGACGCTGTCCGCTCCCTCGGGTCGGTGCATCCCGGCGCCTCGTGCAGCGGGGCATCAAGTCTTCGAGTAGGCGGCGAGTCGGTAATGAGCCGAACGCGCTGTTGAGTCCCTACCAGTCGGGCCTGAGGGCGCAGGCACGGGGTCAACGATGGGCCAGCAGCACCAGCGTCCTGCTGTCACGTCACCTCCAATGCGTACACGACGACGGCGGCGATGTTGTCCCGGCCGCCGTTCTCCACGGCCTCGCCGACCATCTGCTGAGCCACGGCGTCCGGGGCCGAATCGCTGCCCAGGAGTTCGGCCAGCCTCGCGTCGGCGACCTCGTTCGACAGACCGTCCGAGCAGACGAGGAAGCGCTGGCCTGTCTCCAGCCGCAACAGCGTCACATCGGCATCTCCGCCGGCTCCGACGCCGAGCGCCCGGGTGACGATGTTGCGCTGCGGATGCGTAGCGGCGTTCTCCGGGGCCACATGCCCGCTCTCGACGAGCACTTGCACCAGTGAGTGATCGACGGTCACCTGCCCCCATGTCGTGGGCGTCCGGGCATAGACCCGCGAGTCACCGACGTGGAACACCGCCCAGCACAGCTCGCCGCTGTCCTCGACGAGCGCCACTCCGGCGACGGTCGTGCCGGCGCCGACCATGGAGGCGTCCGCCTCACCCAGTGCGCGGATGCTGTCGTCGGCCTGCCGGACCGCGTCCTGCAGGAGCGTGAGCGTCAGGGCCGGCCGGCCGATCGTCGCCGAGAGACAGTCGACCGCCTTCTGCGCCGCCTCCGCGCCCGCGGCGTGACCACCCATCCCGTCGGCGACGGCGAACACCGGAGGCACGGCGAGGAACCGGTCCTGGTTCTCCTCGCGCTGCCCGATGTGGGTGGCACTCCCCCACGACAGCTGCACCTGCGGCATCGGTCTCCCGTCTCGACGCGGCCCCTCTGCGCACGTCATCCCCGTGGGCCGGTGAGCCTATTGGCCGATGGAGCCGTCGGTGCGCCCGGCTGCCGCCACATGGGGATATCCGCTGGCCGGCGCACGTACCCGTCGCAGGAGGTGCGCCCGCACACAGCCGGGTGAGCCGTCGGAGCGGACAACACTCAGGGCGGACACAGGTGGGCCCCCGTCACGCTGGGAACAGCGCAACGGGGGCCCACTCCTGCGCCCTAGTTCTTCGTCCGCGCGAAGGAGCTCACGCACTCGCCCTGGTTGCGGAAGACCGGGTCCGTGCTCGTCGCCCAGCCGCCGTTCTTGCACTCGGCCTTGCTCGCCAGGGTCACGGTCTCAGCGAAGGTGTAACGGGCTCCCGCGAAGTTGATCGCGGTGAGGACGCCGTCGCCCTTCACCCCGGACCCGAGGGAGAAACCGAAGGCCACCACGTTGGCGCTCGGGAAGGCGGCGCGCCACTGGTCGAGAGTGCCGTGGTTGTCGCTCCCGAAGCCTCCTGCGTGGCTGGGGGCGCCGGCCTTCACGAACGGCTTGGCGCCGTTGTTCACCCACCAGTCGTTGCCGTACACGCCCGGCTCACCGATGAGGATGCCGTCGCGGGTGCCGTCCCCGTCGAAGTCGACCACGAGCTGGAAACCCGGAACGCCGCCGGCGCTGGGGTTCGTGTAGTCGAGGGTCGGCTCGCCGACCGCCGAGAGTGGCGTGCTGGTTGCGACGTACTCGGCGACCTTGTTGCTGCTGGCGCCGTCGGGGACGCCGTCCGTCCAGATGTGCAGACCCGTGCCTTGGACCTCGTAGTGACCCGTGGCCCGGGTGTCGGAGAGTGCCGGCAGGAAGTCCTGGGGCACGTGGATGGTGTCCGCGGGCACCGCGTGCGCCGGCCCTGCGGTGATGAGTCCGAGGCCGAGGGCGAGTGCGCCGACGAATCCGATACGTCGCTTCATGTGCCGTCCTTCTGTGTTCGCACCTCGACCCCCGTCGGTCCGGCGCGTGTCCTGGCGGACGCTAGTCGCGCGCTTGTACCTGTCGGTGAGGTGACACATGCTCCGGTGACGAGCGGGAGCCGTGCGTTCTGTGCGCCCTGAGGGACCCCTCTCAGCAACCACCCCGACTGGCGGGCCGGCCCTCGGAGTCGCGATCAGTGACCGCGCCTTCGACGGTCCGGAACATCTCTCGACGGCGCGGTCAGTAGTAGCCACCAGCCCGGAACGGCGCCGGAGCGGGCGGTGGCGCCATCCCGAAGCGACGGCGGACCGACTGCACGACACCGGATGGGAGTGCGGCCGCGATCACCGGCGCCAGCACGCCCGTCACCGCACCCCACAGCGCCAGCACGAAGGCGGCCAGGAACGGGTTGAACGTCGCCGTCGCTGTCGCCTGGGCACCGAAGCCGCCAGCGCCCGCCGACGACTCCACGGCGATCCGCAGCAGCAGGGCCACGACCAGCGCCACCAGACCCAGCGCCGCGGCGAACCGCAGACCCTCGAGCCGAGCCTCGAGCATCGTGTGCTGCCGGAGGACCACCACGACGGCCACCAAGATCATGACGATCGCGAGCACGACGGGCGCCAGCCAGAAGAGGCCGCTGTAGTCGGCGAAGGTCAGCAGGCTCAGCGACTCGCTGCCGCCCGAGCCCTCGGAGAACTCACCGGCGAGCCCGCCCTGAGCGGTCAGCTGCACCCCGGCGGTCCACAGCACGGCAGCCAGCACCCCGTTGACGAAGGCCAGCAGCGAGACGCCGAGGAACTGCACGGCCCCCTCGTCCCCACTGATGTCGATGAGCCCCCACACCAGGAAGACGAGGGCTGCCAGGGCGCCGGCGGCGAACACGACCAGGGCACCCATCAAAGCCGGGTAGACGCGCGGGCGGAACCGACCCAGCAACGGCCCCGAGCGCCGCAGCAGCGCCACCAGGCCCGTCGCGGCCACCGCGAACAGCAGCGCGCCGGAGAACGAGGACCACACGCCGACTCCGAGGCGGCCGTCGAGGCGGACGAGTTCCTCGAGCCCGCTCCCGTCGAGCGAGTCCGAGTCCGGGGTGTAGCGGGACAACAGCGAGAGCGGGAGGAAGAAGAGCGCGAAGACCAGCGCAGTACGCGCGATGTGAAACAGGACGTCGCGCCCGCGGCTGACGCCACGCTTCCTCAGCCGGCGAGAGAAGGAGGCCCCGAGGACCAGCATGCCGACGAACGTGACCGTCAGCGGCAGGACCCCGATGCTCGCCGAGGCCGCCGCCGACTCGAACTCGAA
This sequence comes from Blastococcus sp. CPCC 205250, assembly GCF_019799925.1. Classification (GTDB taxonomy): domain Bacteria; phylum Actinomycetota; class Actinomycetes; order Mycobacteriales; family Geodermatophilaceae; genus Trujillonella. The sequence continues at coordinate 234,705 of NZ_JABGCG010000005.1, forward strand.
CGAACTGGCTTCGGCCTCCACGAACGCATCGCCGCCCACGGCCAGGCAGACGCCGCTGAGGATGAGCACCAGCGTCTCGCCGAAGCCGAGCTCGCCGCCCGCGACGAGGAGCATGCCGACGAGGGAGACGCCGAGCATGGCCAGGACGGCGAATCCCGCCGACTTGGCGGCGCCTGCCCAGTCACCGGTGAGGAACGCCTCCAGCGCGCTCCAGCCCGGCGCAGGCGCACCCTGGCCGCCGTAGGGCGGCGTGCCGTGGGGACCGGGACCGTAGGCACCGGCGCTGTAGGGCGCCCCGGTGTAGCCGGCGGGAGGGGCAGCGCCCAGCGGAGTCGGGGGCTGGCCGATGGCCGTCGGAGCGGCCGGATGCGGCTGCCCGTACGGCACCGGGCCTGGGGCGACAGCGCCCGGGTAGGGCTGTTCGGCAGGGGCCTGTGGAACCGGTGGCGCCACAGGCAAGCCGCACCCGTGGCACCGGCCTGCTCCGTAGGGCAGTCCCGTACCGCAGTTCCCACAGAAAGCCTGCGTCATCGTCGTGCGTCCCCCGTCGTGCCCGCGTGCTGTGCCGCCGCCGTGCCGGCGCCCGCGCTGACGGTAAGCGGGTCCCAGCTCAGTCCGGGTCCTGCCTGCCGTGTCGACGGTCGTACCGGAACGACGGTGTCCCAGCCGCTCCGCCCGTCACTCCGGTCGCGCAGCAATGAGCAGGACCGCTCAGGCGCGCAGCGCCTGGCGGACCAGCGGCTCGATGCGGTCGGCGAGATACGTGTCCGCCGCCTCGGTGAGGTGCTCGCCGTCGGGGCCGAGGAGCGCCAGGACGTCGGTGAACCAGCCGTCGGCGATCGGGTCCACGAACACGGCTGCAGCCACTCCTGCCGCGTTCTGTATGACGTCGCGGTTGTTGCGCACCCCGGCGGGGGCCGCAGCGCCCGGCCACGGCGGGCCGATGACGACGAGCGCGGCGTCCGGCGCCTGCTCCGCTATCGCGCCGATCGCCGTACCGACGGCCAGGTTGACCTCGTCGGCGATGCCCGCGGCATCGAAGCGGCTGCCGAAGAGGACGACGACGTCCACGTCTGTGAGGTCTGCTGCCTCGACGAGCTCGAGGAAGGTCGCGTCAGCAGCCGTCCCGGTGGTCACGTATCCCGCATCACCGGTCGTCGCGACCGTCATCTCCACGTCGGGGAGGCGCTCCTCCAGGACGGCCGGCCAGCCGACGCTGGTCTCCTCGAAGCCGGCGGTGTCGACGTCCCCGATGACCAGGACCTCGGCCGTCTCACCGTCCCCGGACGGCTGGGCCGCACCGCTCTCCGACGAGGGGCTCCTCGTGGTCGACGTGGTCGCGGGGGCACTGCTGCGCTCGGACCCCGGCTGCACGGACGAGTCGGAGTCGGGAGGTTCACGGTTCAGCGCGAACGGCAGCATCACGATGATCGCCACCAGGCTCGCCGCCATCACGGCCCACGCCCACCAGGGCGGCTCGTTCCACCAGTGGTCCCCCCGTGCCATGCCCCGAAGTTACCGTCGGCGCGCAGCCGGAGCCTGTCGCGGCGGTCGGAGCTCAGCGCTCGTACGGGTCGGTGTCGTCCATGAGGCGCGACCGGCGCACCAGCGGAGCCAGCGCCCACGCGACGACCTTCAGCACGAAGCGCACACCCGACCCACTACCCCGTCGCCGGGCATGCGTCCCACCGGAACCCGTCCGGATTGCATGCTGTGTCCCACAATGCTCGGACGACGTCGCGGGCGTCGGCTCGGCCGCCAGACGCTCCAGGGGCGATCGAGCGTCAGCGGTCACGACGGCCGGCGGCAGCACGGCCACGTACTCGTCCTCGGCGAAGCTGTGCACCACGAACCCCCGTACTGCGGAAAACGGAACAGGACCGTAACCGTGCGTGCGGCGGCCCGCACTCCCCCGAAGGGAGGACGGTCAGGAGCGCGCCAGCCCGTCGGGGTCCAGCCCGACGACGGCGGCCACTCCCGCGGCCACCAGCCACATCCCCAACGAGACCAGGGTCCGCATCCTCGGGACCCGCAGCTGCTGCGTCATCGCCAGCCCCCCTCCGCCGAGATGGGGACGTTAGCGAGGCCGGGTCGTCTCGCCGGGGCGGATGTGACCGGTGGGACGGGTGGTGCCCGACGACGCGGAAAGTCGACCGGCGCAGCTCAGGTGACGTCGAGTCCGCAGGTGTCCTCGAGGTAGGCGATGACCCGGTCCCCCGCCGCGTTGACGTCATCGCTGAACGTGTAGCTGTCGTCCTCCGCGGCCGTGGCGAAGGCGTCGGCGACGGTGCCGACGTCGTCCCGGATCTCCGCCGGGGCGATGTCGGCCAGCTGCCGCCAGCTCTCGGGCAGCTCGGCGTCGCCCGGGTCGGGCCGGCCGTCGAACTGCTCGGCCAGGTCGCAGAACGGCCCCGGGTCGGCGGTCGGCACGCCCAGGCCATCGTCGTCTTCCCCGCAGCCGCCCAGCAGCACGGCGCCGGCCAGGGCCAGCGGGACGACGACGGACGCGCGGATCGGCGGCACGGGGAGCCCTTCGGTCGCAGGCTCCCGCACGGGCGGCCCGGGGTGTTCGCGGAACCGGGCCGTTCTACCCCACGGGCACCGGTCCGGCCGGGAGGCGGCCGCGTTTGCGCTCAAGACCGGCGCCACCCGGGCCGATGTCCCGTCGGACGACCGCGTCTCGGAGTAGGCGGTCACGGGGAACGGGGACGCACGTGCATCCGCAGGACCAGACACCCGCCGCTCCCGGCTCCGGGACGCCGCTGCCGCCGCCGGACGCGCCCACGCACGTCCGCCAGCCGGTCCCGCCCCCGGACGCGCCCACGCACGTCCGCCAGCCGGTCCCGCCCCCGGACGCACCCACGAACGTCCGCCGGCCGCTCCCCTCGCCCGACGCGCCCACGTCCGTCCGGCAGCCCGTCTGGGAGCAGGCGCCCGAGACCGTCGTTCCGGCCGCCGAGACCAACGTCCGGGAGCGCCTGCCGGAGACCGTCGTCCCCCCGCCGGCCGTGACCTGGGAGCCGCAGCCCGCCGCCGCGGCGCCGGCCGAGAAGGCGAAGCGCCGGCGCGTCCCGTGGAAGCGCATCGCCGTCACCGGCGTCGCCGTCCTGCTCGCCGGCGTCTTCGGGTCCGGCTTCGGCAGCGGCATCGCCTTCGAGAGCTCGACCCGCGACGATCCCGCGACCGGGGACGTCACCGTCGAGGTCGCCAAGGCCCCGACCGCCGCCGGCGACGTCGTGACGCTCCCCGACGTCCGCGGCCTCGCCCTCACCGACGCCCAGCAGGCCATCACCGACGCCGGGCTCTCCCTCGGCGTCGTCACCGCCCAGGACACCCCCTCGGCCCTGCCCGCCGGCACCGTCGTCACCCAGGACCCGGTCGGCGGCACCGAGGGCGCCGAGAGCGTCACCCTCTTCGTCGCCGTCCCCGGCGTCGTGCCCGACCTCGTCGGCCGCACCGACGAGGAGGCCCGCGCCGCGCTCGTGGCCCTCGGCAGCCGCTTCCAGCAGGACAGCGTCTACCAGCCCGGCGCCGTCGCGGGCACCGTCCTCGCCGTCGACCCGCCGGCCGGCAGCCCGCTCACCGGCACCGTCACCGTCGCGGTCGCCAGCCCCGAGGGCGGCGTCTTCCTCAGCGACCTCCAGGCCGTCGAGGGCGGCTGCAGCGCCGACGAGGTGCCGATCAACGGCACCGACTACGCCAACTCCTTCTACTGCTCGGCCGGCCAGCGGCCCTCCACCACCAGCTACCTGCTCGACCGGCTCACCACCGGCCTGAGCGTCACCGTCGGCATCACCGACGGCAGCGACCCCGACGCCGCCGCGCACGTCGTCGTCTACGGCGACGGCCGGGTCCTCGCCGTCGTCGACCCGGTGTACGGCCAGGCCCTGCCGCTGGACGTGCCGACGGCGGGCGTGCTCCGGCTGACCCTCGAGTACTCCACGACCGTGCAGGGCAGCACCGTGCGCGTCGGGTTCGGCGACGCCCGGGTCTCCGGCGCCCCGCAGGACATCGCCACGCTGGACGCCGAGTGAGGCCCCTGCGCCGCACCGTCGCGGCCCTGGGCGCCACCGTCGTCCTCACCGGGCTCACGGCCCTGCCCGCCGCCGCGGCGCCCGCGGAGACCGCCGCCGAGCCGCTGCCCGTCGGCGGCACCCACCCGGTGCTGCTGCTGGTCGACACCTCCGGCTCCATGGGCGACCCCGACGCCAACGGGACGCCCAAGATCGAGGGCGCCAAGGCCGGGCTGCTGGCGATGCTCGACCAGCTGCCCGCCGCCGCCGAGATCGGGCTGCGCACCTACCCCGACGTCGCCGGCGCCTGCGACGACGGCCGCGAGGTCTTCCCGGTCGCCCGCCGCTCCCCCGCGTCGATGAGCGCGCAGATCCGCACCCTCACCGCCGACGGCGACACCCCCACCGCCGAGGCGCTGGACGCCGCCGGGCAGAGCCTGCTCGCCGCCGGCTACGAGGAGGCGACGATCGTCGTGGTCTCCGACGGCGAGAGCACCTGCGCCGACCCCTGCCCGGTCGCCGCCCGCCTGCGGTCGCAGGGCCTGGACATCACCATCGACACCGTCGGCTTCGCGCTGGCCGCCGACGACCCCGCCGTCGACCAGCTCACCTGCCTGTCCGACACCACCGGCGGCACCTACCGCCCGGCCGAGGACGCCGAGGAGCTCGGCGACTCGCTGGCCGAGTTCAGCGCGCCCACCGTCGAGGTCGAGCTCGCCGCCGACACCTCCTTCAACCCGGCCGCCCAGTCGGCGCTCACCGTGACCGCCACGGTGCGCAACCCCAGCGGCCAGCTGGCCACCGACGTCCGCGTCGACCTGCGCTTCGACGGCTCCGGCGCCCCGGCCGTCTCCGCGCCGCTGAAGCTGCTGGGCAACCTCGCCCCCGGCGCCGAGCGCGAGGTCTCGTGGGTGGTGCACACCGTCGACACCGCGACCAGCGGGGAGCTCGAGTACACCGTGCGCGCCACGACCGCGGGCACCCAGCCTGTCGAGGCCGACGGCACCGTGGAGCTGCGCGAGGGCCTCGACCGCGCCGACGGCGGCGAGCTGTTCGCCGACGCCGACACCGTCGTGGTCCTGGGCGACGACCTCTCGGCCGGCACCGGCGCGGGCGACGAGTCCGGCGACTGCCGCCGCAGCCCCGCCTCCTACGCGGTCCGGCTGTTCGGCGAGGACGCCGTCACCACCCTGGCCTGCTCCGACGCGCTGCTCGCCGACCACGCCGACGGGCAGGGCGAGGAGCTCGCCGACCTCGACGCCGTCGACCTCGTGCTGCTGACCATGGGCGGCGCCGACCTCGGCCTGCCCACCCTGCTCGCCGGCTGCCTGGGCGACCTGGGGTGCGACGACGGCACCGAGGCCTGGACCCAGGAGCTCGGCGCCCTCCGCCCGCAGCTCGAGGCGTACTACCGCAGCGTCCTGGCCGGCAGCGGTGCGGCGTCCGTGGTCGTGCTGCCCTACGTGGCCGTCGTCCCCCGCGACGTCTCCGCGGCCGCCACCTGCGCCGCCGCGCTGCCCGACGTCTCCGTCGACGAGCTGGCCCGCGCCGCCTGGCTGCAGGCCGAGACCAACCGGCAGATCGCCGCCGCGGTCGAGGCCGTGGGCGGCGACCGCCTCTTCTACGCCGGCGAGGTGGAGACGGCGCTGCTGCCCGACCACTCGCTGTGCGAGGAACGTCCGTGGGTGCACGCGGCGTCCGCGGAGTTCGGCACGCTGCCCACCGCCGAGGGCCAGACCGCCGTCGCCGGGGCGCTGCTGCGCTGGGCCGCGCGGGTGGACCCGCCGCTGGTCGAGGCCGTCGACCCCTCCGGTCCGGTCCTCGTCGAGGTCGGCGAGGTGGTCGGGGACGTGGCCGGGGACGTGGTCGGCGGCATCCGCGACACGGTGGACGACGTCCTCACCGACGCGCCCGTGCTCGACCTGGACGACCCGCAGGACGCCCCCGTCGAGGTCTCCGCCGGCCGCCCCGTGACCGTGGAGGGCAGCGGCTACGCCCCGCGGTCGAAGGTCCGGGTGGTGATCGGTGGGAAGACGCTCGCGGTGGGCGTCGCCGACGAGGACGGCGACGTCAAGATCCTGGTCAGCATCCCCGCCGAGGCGAAGGCCGACTCGACGATCGCCCTGGCCGGCCTGGGTGCCGACGGTGTCTACCGCCTGCTGTCCCAGCCGGTGACGATCGGCGACCGGCCGCTGTGGGGCGGGCTCACGCTCGCCGTGATCGGGGCGATGGTGGCCCTCGGCGGCTGGTACACCCTGCGGGTGGCCGGCACCCGCCGCCGGCTCACCCGCGCGCCGGCCGCCGCGTGACCGTGGGTCCGTCGTCCCCGATGCTCATGCCGACCTCCCAGCCGTAGGACTCGAGGTCGTCCCGGCCGTAGGCGATGTCACCGCGGCTGCCGCCGGTGATGACCCGCTGCCGGACGTACCGCGGGATCTCCACGGTCATGGTCCAGGTGCACCCACCGCCCGCGACCTCCTCGCCGAAGCTCGGCAGGGAGGTGGAGGCCGGTGGGCCCTCCGACGTGCGGAGGGCGCAGCGGACGTCCCCCGGGCCCGCTGGTGCGGCGGGAGCCGTGGGCCCCGGACGCTCGTGCTCTGCCCAGCGGTGTGGGCAGAGCACGAGCGTCCGGGGGTGCGGTCAGGCCGCCGGCCCTGCCGGCGGGAGGGGACCGACGGAGACGGAGGTCAGGACGGCGCGCAGCGCGTCCCGGGCCTCGGTCGACGCGCCGCCGCCGAGGGTCCCGACGACGGTCAGCGCGAGCTCCCGATCGGCCAGGTAGACCTCGCGGAACATCGAGATCTGCGTGGCGCGGGTGACCCGGCTGCGGTGGGCGACCTCGAGGATCGCCTCGGGCAGGCCGCTGGAGCCCGGGCCGGCGTGCTGGAAGGCCACGACGGCCTCGTCGAGCTCGCCGACGACGCCGAGCACGGCCTCGGCCGCGGCCTCGGCGGTCTCCGCCTTGCGGACGCCGATCTGGACGGTCGGGACCAGGGTCCCGCCGCTGTCGTCCAGCGTCCCGCCGACGACGAGGATCGAGCCCTCGACGCCGGCCTCCTTCCAGTCCGTGGGGATCGCGAGACGGACGCGGATCCCGATGTCGGTGACGTCGCGGACGACGTCCTCACGGGCGGTCTGGGTGGTCATCTCGTCCTCAGTCTCGGTTGAAGGGCCAGCCGACATCGGGCAGGTCGATGTCCGGCAGGTCGATGTCGGGGAGGTCGATGTCGGGGACGTCCCACGTGCGCGGGTCCAGGTGCGCGGCCACGTCGGCGGGGCTCACGTTGACGTCGAAGGAGATGCCACCGCCGACGCCGAGGGCGGCACCGAGCTCGACGCGCCCCTCGATCTTGTCCCAGCCGATGGAGCCCTCGGCCTCGGCCACGACCATCACCCCGGCGTAGCCGGTGACCTCGGCACCCGCCTCGATGCCGGCCAGGTGCACGCTGGCGTCGAGACTCGCCTCGACGTAGGCCCCGGCCTGGACGCTCGCGTTGGCGGTGACGCCGTCCGGGCCGAAGGTGGCGCCGGCGCTCCCGGAGGCGCCGAGCCCCGCCGCCACGTGGGCGTTGGCCGCGCCGCCGACGGTCTCCGTGCCGAACGTCGCGCCGGCGTCGGCCTGGGCGAAGAGCCCGATGCTGCCCTCGGCCTGCAGGGCGAGGCCGTTGCTGTCGAGCGTGTAGCCCGCCGAGCCGCCGGCGCGCACCTCGGCCGAGGCTCGGACGTCGTAGGTGTACCCCAGCCCGCCCAGGACCGTGCCGCCGCCCGAGGTGCCCCACTCGGCGAGGGTCCGCTGGAAGGCACCCTCCACCTGCCCGCGGATCTGCGGGTCCTGGATGAGCGCCACGAGCGACTGCACCTTCGCCAGCGCGGCCGCCGCACCCGGCGCGCCCAGCGCGGCGAGGATGGCCGGCGCGTCGTCGGCGGAGATCCGGCCGTCGGCGAGCAGCCCGGCCACGACGGCGGTCGCGTGGGCGAGCGCGGCGCCGCTCAGGGGGCCACCCCCGGCCGGTGCGGCACCGCCGGACCCCGGGGCACCGCCTGCTGCGGGACCGTGGCCCGGACCGCCCCCCTCGGTGGAGGCGCGCTCCTGCGCGTCGGCGTTCTGCTGGACGATCCGGGCGAGCTCGTGCACGCCCTGGACGGCGACCTGGAGCGACTGGCGCGCGCTGGGCCAGCCGGCACCGCGGAAGTCCTCACTGTCGGCGCCCACCCAGGTGCTGCGGGAGATCATGCTCTCCACGCGGCCGATCCCCGACTGCAGCGCCTCGGCCTCGCGTTCCAGGTGGACGACGAGCTGGCGGACGGCCGCCAGGTCCATCCCGGAGGTGATCATGTGGTGGCTCCTCGTCGATCGGCGGTGTCGGTGGTGGCCGGGAGGTCGTTGGTCCGGGCCTCTCGGCCCCCGCAGCGACGAGCGGGGTGGTCGCCGGCGTGCACGACCACCCCGCTCCGAGCGCGCGTCAGCTGGCGCTGACCTGCTCCTGCGCGTCGGCGTTCTGGACCGCCTTGATGCCGAACTGGCTCAGCTGGTCGGCCGCGTTGCTGAGGGCCGCCTTGATGGTCGGCCACTCGGAGCCCTTGAACGCCTGGGCGTCCGGCCCGACCCAGGACGCGTTGGCGACGAGGCCCTCGATGCGGCCCATCATCTCCTGCACCTGAGCGCCCTCGTTCTGCAGCGCCGTACCCAGCTGGCGGACCTCACCGACGTTCATGCCGTGGCTCATGGTCATGACTTGCTCCCCTCATCAGATGGTCTTCCGGCGTCCCCGCCGCTGGGGCGAAGTCTCAGTTGGGATCGGCAGTCCCGTCGATGGGGAGCACTCCCCATGACCCGTGCGGGTGTCATTCGGGCACCGCCAGGTGCACCCGTCGCACCGTCCCCCGCACCACCAGGAAGCCGCGCCCGGGCGGGAACTCGGCGCGCACCGGCGCCCCGAACGGCGCCTGCCACAGCACGCTGCCGTCGTTGGTGTCCGGCTGGAGCGCGAACCCGCGGCGCTCGGCCCGCAGCGCCTGGATGGGCGCCTGGAAGCCGGTGAGCTGCCCGGTCTCGCCGTCGCCGACCACGCCGTGCCCCGAGGTGCGCAGCGCGTTGACCAGCGCGGCGACCGGCGCCTCCGCGGGGGTGCCGTTGAGGTCGGCGATCCGCTCCACCACGACGAGGCAGAACGGGGTCGACGGGTCCTCGATCCGCGCCTGGAGGTCCTTCACCTGGGCCACGATCGACTCCGGATCGGTGGCCGTGGCCACCCATGGCACGGCCGAGAGCAGTGCCGAGCGGGGGTTGCCGAGGTACACCAGCCGCGCCTGCGGCCGCCAGCGCGCGACGGCCAGCGCGAGCGTCGCCAGCGCCGTCGTCCGCCCGCTGCCGGAGGGCCCCGACACCATGAACGACCCGCGGGGGTCGATGCCGATCGGCGCGAGCCGGTCGTCGTCCACCCCGATGGTCGGGAGGTCGTCGACGGCCACGGGGAGCTCCGACAGGGCCACCCGGCTGGGCAGCCGGCCGATCTCGGGCGCCTCGGGCACGCCGGACTGGCGCAGCCCCGCGGCGTACTGGGCGACGGCGACGGCCTGCTCGGCCACCGACCGCGACCCGCCCAGGACGGCGACCTGGACCTCCTGCCCGTCGAGCATCCCGCGGCCGGGCGGCGAGGTGGCGGCCAGGACGTCGGCGGGCAGACCCAGCAGCGCGTAGTCGTTGTCGTCGGCCAGCCGCAGCACCAGCCGCCGCTGGATCGCCGACCCCAGCGCCGAGGACAGCGTCGCCGGCCGGTCGGCGGACACCACGACGTGCACGCCCAGCTGGCGGCCCTCCGCGGCGACCGCGGCGAACAGCTCCCACGTCTTGTTGCGCCGGCTGAACTCGTACTCCTGCCGGAACGCGGCCAGGCCGTCGACCAGCAGGAAGATCCGCGGCTCGGAGGGGCGGTCGGCCTGTCGCCGGTAGTCGGCCAGCGAGCCGGCGCGGACGGCGGCCCAGCGCGGCGCCCGGTCGTCGATGACCGAGCGCAGGTGGCGCAGCAGCCGCACGACCCGCTCGCCGTCGTCGCCCATGACCACCGCACCGACGTGCGGCAGCTCCTCGAGCATCGCCAGCGCACCGCCGGCGAAGTCCAGCGCGTACACCTCGGAGACCCCGCCCCGGGCCGTCAGCCCGGCCGACACCGCCATGGTGCGCAGCAGCGCCGACTTGCCCGTGCCGCCGGTGCCGAACACGACCATGTTGGCGTCGCGGTCGGGCTCGAACGCCACCGGCAGTTGCAGCTGCTCCGCGGGGACGTCGCCCACGCCGAGGACGACCCGGTCGTCGACCCGCATGTCCGCCGTCGGCATGCGGGCGAGGTCGTAGACGTCGGCCAGCGACGGCAGCCAGGGCCGCCGGGGCAGCGGGATCCCCAACTGCCGGGTGGCGGCGGTGATCGTGGCGACCATCCGCGTCATGTCCGAGGGCCCCTCCTCGCCGACCTCCTCCGCCTGCGGCCTCTCCCAGCGCTGGGAGAGGCCGAAGGCCAGGTCGTCGACCTGCACGTCGGGTGCGGGCGTCTCGTCGGGCGTGTGCCCGCCGGAGTAGCTGGACTGGAAGACGGTCAGCCGGCCCGGCCCGGTCTTGGCCACGGCACGGCCCGGCAGCTCGGGGTCGAAGCCGGCGGCCACCGGGGTGCCGAGGACGTCGACGGAGTCGGCCTCGTCGGCCATCCGCAGCGCGACCCGCAGGTTGGTGTTCGCGCGCAGGTTGTCCTTGATGACGCCGGCCGGCCGCTGGGTGGCCAGGATCAGGTGCAGTCCGAGCGAGCGGCCGCGCTGGGCGACGTTGACGACGCCGTCGACGAACTCGGGCACCTCCTGGATCAGCGCCGCGAACTCGTCCACGACGATCACCAGGCTCGGCGGGCAGCCCGGCACCCCGGCCTTCTCCATCGCCGCGAGGTCCTTGAACCCGTGCCGGTTCAGCAGCTCCTCGCGGTGCCGCAGCTCGGCGTTGAGGCTGGTCAGCGCACGGCGGACCAGGTGCGGGGAGAGGTCGGTGACCATGCCCACCGAGTGGGGGAGGTCGACGCAGTCCTTGAACGCCGAGCCGCCCTTGTAGTCGACGAACAGGAACGTGACCCGCGCCGGCGAGTACGCCGCCGCCATGGTGAGCACCCACGTCTGCAGGAACTCGCTCTTGCCCGACCCGGTCGTGCCGCCGACCAGCGCGTGCGGCCCCTGGGTGCGCAGGTCCAGGTGCATGGCCGCGCTCGCGCTCTGCCCCACCACCGCGCGCAGGCCCAGCTGCTTGCGCCGCGGCACGACCGGGTCGCCCTCGCGCACCGGCAGCGAGTCGGTCTCGGTCCACCGTTCGACGACGGCGTTCGCCGAGGCCCCGAGCGCGGGTCCGGTGAGCGCCAGCGTCGTCACGGTGACCGGCAGGTCGCTCGCGTCGTCGACCAGCGCCCCGACGTCCACGACCGGGGCGAGCCGCCGGGCCACCCCGGCCGCCTGCTCGACGGTGACCGGCTCGACCTCCAGCGGGGTCACCAGCTCCCCCGCGCCGAGCAGACCGGCCGATGCCGGGCCCTGCTCGGGCACGTCGACGTACACGCGGCAGGCCGCCGGCAGGTGCTCGACGGCCGGCGCCACCCACAGCACGTGCACGCCGGCCGGGCCGCCCCGCTCGGCCAGTTGCACGAGCCGGGCACGGGTCACCGGCGCGTCGTTCTCGACGACGACCACGATCCGCGGCAGCGCGGCGTCCTCGCCCTCGGCAGGGCGGGCGCCGCTGCGGCGCTCCACCAGGTCGTCGAGGGCGCCGACCAGCTCGGCGCAGCCCGAGGGGCTGGTCTCCAGGTGGCCGCCGGGCAGGGGGCTGGACGGCGAGCTGGTGTGCGGCAGCCACTTGAGCCACTCCCAGCGGCGGGCCGATCCCGGTGCGGCCATCCCGACGACCACCAGGTCGGCCGGCGAGTGCAGCGCGGTCAGCTGCACCAGCAGGCCGCGCGCCACGCCCGCGGCGCGGTCCCCGTACCCGCCGACGCCGATCGCCCCCACCGTCCGCAGGTCCCCGACCACGGGCACCCCGTCGACCACGGCGGTGTGGGCCGCCAGCTGCTCGAGGTCGCGGCGCAGGTCCACCTCCACCCCGCGCTGCCGGTTCTCCTCCACGGCGCTGCGGGAGCGCTGGCGGCCGAGGCCGAGCCGCACCTGGAGGAACTCCGGCATGTCGCGCCGCCGGCTCCACAGCAGGGTGCTCTGCCGGACCGCCGCCGTCGCCACCTCGGCCACCGACGGGTTCTCCGCCCGGCGCACCGCGGCCTCCTCCGCGTGCCCCGCCTCGACCTCCGCGGTGAGCTCCGCCAGCTGGGCCCGCCACTCCTCCCGCGCTCTGCGGTGGGTGCGCTTGTTCCCGATCCGGCCCTCGAGGTAGGTGCCCAGCCCCAGGATCGGGCTGAAGGCCACGAACAGCAGCGAGTACACCGAGCGGGTGACCGCGTAGATGACGCCGCCGAGGATCAGCGGCGCGATCAGCGACAGCCACGGCAGCCGGCTGGCCCGCGGCGGGGTCGGCGCCTCGGGCACGTCGTAGGTGCGCCCGGCGTACCGCTCGGCCAGCCGGGGTGAGCGGTTGAAGTCCAGGGTGGGCCCCGACGCCGAGGCCTCCCCCGCCCGGTGCAGCACGACGGCGACGGACGTCTCGCCCAGCACGGCGGTGTCGTCCCGGCCGAGCACGGCCCGCTCCACCTGGCCGCCCCCGACGAGGATCCCGTTCGCGCTGCGCAGGTCGACGATCTCGACGGTGTCCCCGACGTTGAGCCGCGCGTGCTCCTTGCTCACCAGCGGATCGGTGAGCCGCACGTCGCTGGAGCGGGCACGGCCGATCACCGAGCTGCCCTGCGGGAGGGGGAACTCCCGGCCGGCGTCGGGACCGTCGAGCACCCGCAGCGTCGCCACCGGTGCCCCCCGGCTGCCGTCGGAGTACTCCGAGGTCGGCGCCAGGCTCACCCGGCTGCCCGAGCGCAGCGCCACCTCCGCCACCGTCGCGTCGGGGGGCGGGAGCGTCGTGCGGCCGTCGTCGGCGTGCAGCCGCAGCCCCACCCGGCCGGCGTGGCCGGTGCCTCCGCCGCGGGGGTCACGCTCGGCGAGCGCCTCGGCGACCGCGCTCAGCGGCGCGGTCGGCTCGACGGTGACGACGACGTCGGCCGCGTCACCGCCCGGTCGCAGCAGGGTGAGCTTGAGTTTCACGACGTCCTCCGGGATGCGGGGCGCCGGCGGAGGGACCGCAGGCTGAGCCTGGCCCGCCAGCGCGCGCGAGCGCTGCCGGAGCCGAGGTCGGCGAGCTCGGCGTCCACCAGCGACCAGAACGCACACGCCTGGTCCTCGGTCACCGTGCCGCCGGCGAAGACCGCGGCGTCGGCGTGGTCGGCCAGCAGCGCCGTGCCGGGCCGGCCGACCACACCGGCGACCTCACGGCGGGTGCCGTCACGCGGCACGTCCGCGCCGGTGTCGACGTGGGCGTCGAGCACCTCCGACCAGCCGGCCGCGACCCGCTGGTCGGTGGTGCCCGCGCGCCGGCGGCGCCGGCGGCGGCGGGCCTTGAGCGCGAGGACGGCCAGGCAGGGCAGGACGAGCACCAGCAGCGGGATGCCCACCCAGGCGGCGACGGCCAGCACCGGGCCCAGCCAGCCCGGCAGGTCCGACGCCGGGTCCTCGGAGTCCCCGTCGTCGTCCCCGGTCGAGGGCAGGGGCGGCGGCGGCTGCTCCACCGGCGGAGGCGGCTGCTGGGTCTCGGGCTTCGGCTGCGGCGCAGGCTGGGGGGCCTGCTCCGGGGGGATGCGCTGCTCGTCCGGCGTCACCTGGAACGGGACCCAGCCCACGCCCTCGAACGCCACCTCGATCCACGCGGTGACCTGCTCGCCGGTCACGGTCCCGCCACCGGCGTCGGGCACCTCGAAGCCCATGACGACGCGGGTGGGCAGCGCCATGGCGCGGGCCATCAGCCCGGCCGCGGCGGCGTACTGCTCCTGGTCACCGACCCACACGTCGACGCCCAGCAGGTCGGTCAGCCGGCCGGCGCCGTGGCCGGCCCGGGACACCGCCTCGGTCTCCAGCCCGTGGCTGAAGTAGCCGCTGGACGACAGCGTGTCCGCGATGGCCTGCGCGCGCGCGTAGGCGCCCTGGGCGTCGCCGACCGCGTCGGCCGCGGCGGAGACCAGCGTGGGCACCTCGGCGACGGTGGGCTGCGCGATGGGCGCGACGGCGCGGCCGTCGAGCTGACCGGCCGACGGCGGGGAGACGACGTCGGCGGTGAAGGTGTAGCTGTCGCCGGCCCGGAGCCCGCCGGGCAGGACCGCCGTGCCGGTCGCGGCGTTGTAGCGCAGCGCGTCGGCCAACTCGTCCGCCCGGTCCCCGCCGAAGGAGACCGAGCGGACGTCCCCGGCGACCGGGAGCCACACCCCCGTCAGGCCCTCGACCCGGACGGTCACCGTCGCGTCGGGGGCGTCGTCGGCCGTGTCCACCGGGAGCCGGCGGAACGTGCCGGAGGAGCCGGCGTCGCCGCCAGTGCCGGCGGCGACGTTCCAGACCGTGCCGTCGTAGGCGTCCATGGTGGCCAGCCGGACGAGGCTGTCCTCGGGGAGCCCGGACACGGTGAACAGCGGGGTGTCCGCGTCGTCCTTCACGTACTTGCGGAAGCCGGCCAGCGGGCTGGCGTAGTCGCGGACGTCCAGCGGCGGCTCGACCAGGTCGCGGACGACCAGCCGCTCGGCGCCCAGCTCGGTCACGGCCGGTGCGGCGAACGCGCCGACCACCGCGGCGACGGCGAGCAGCGCGACGCCGGCGACCGCGCGTCCGGGCGCGGGCAGGGTGGCACCCGGCGCGACGAGCGCTCCCCAGGCCACGGCGAGGACGGCGAACAGCCCGCCCTCGGCCAGCAGCGACACCGGCGACGACGTGCCGGTGAGCACGGCGAGCGCCAGCAGGGCACCCGCCGGGAGGACGGCCCAGCCCGGGCGCCCCGAGCGCAGCGCCAGGCTCACGCCGAGCACCCCGGCCACCAGGCCGGCCAGGTACGGCACCAGCAGGAGGTCGCCGACGCTCCCGGTCGGCGCGGGGGTCGTCAGCAGGTCGCGCCAGCACTGCACGACCCCGCCGGCCAGGGCACGCAGCGTGTCGAGGGTGGGCAGCACACCGGCCGCGGTCGTCCGAGGCAGCGCGGCGGGCCCGGCGGCCAGCGTCGCGACGAGCACGAGCAGCGCCGTCGTCGTCACCGCGGACCAGCGCTGGGTCGCGGCGATCCAGCCGGTCGCGGCACCGAGCAGGACGCCGACCGCGCCGGCGATCGGGCCGGCGGACGTGCCGAAGGCGGCCAGGAAGCCGACCAGGCCGGGCACGGTCAGCAGGACGACGCCCGCGACGCGGGCCCACGGGCGGCCGGTCATGCCACGGCCGCCCGGCGGAGCAGGCGCGGGAGGTCCTCCAGCGAGCCGAGCGCGAGCAGCCGCAGCCTGCCCACCGTCCGGTGTGCGGCACAGGCGTCGCCGCCGACGCGGACGGCGAGCACCCGCACGTCCGGGGCGAACCGCTCGGCCGCGCGGCGGACCACCTCGGTCGGCGTCGCCGAGCCGGTCACCAGCGCCACGGTGCTGACCGACCGGGACGAGCGGGACAACCCCTCGGTGACGGCGGCGAAGTCCCGGCCCTCGCGGCGCAGCTCGACCTGGGCGAGGGAGTCCAGCAGCCGGGTCGTCGTGCCCGTGGGCAGGGTCGCCGCCGTGGTGAGCGTGAGGTCCTGCTCCATGCGCAGGGCCTGCACGCCCAGGGAGCCGCAGACGGACACGGCGAGCTCGAAGTCGGCCTCGTCGGTGTAGCCGGCCGCGAGGTCGTCCAGGGCGATGGCCAGGTGGTTGCGGCGGGTGTCCTCGAACTGGCGGACCATGATCGTCCCGGTCCGGGCGGTGCTCTTCCAGTGCACGTAGCGGCGGTCGTCGCCGGGCACGTACTCGCGCAGCGCGTGGAAGGAGATGTCGCTGGTGGAGATGACGCTGGTCGGCTGGCCCTCCAGGTCCCGGAGGAAGCCGGTCGCCGAGGCGTCGAGGCGCACGGTGCGCGGGTGGACGAACACCGGTCGCGGCTCGCTCCACTCCAGCGTGCGGCCCACCAGGCCGAACGGGTCGCCCCGCACCGAGCGCACCGGCCCGACGACGACGACGCCCCGGCGCCCGGTCGGGATCCCCAGCAGCTCGTCGTGCGCCGCACCGGCGGCGAGCCGCGGCAGCGGGAAGCCGGCGACGTCGCGGCCGACGGGGACCTCCAGGCGCGCCGGCAGCACCGTGCGGGTGCCGCTGTTGGCCACCTCCAGCCGCGCGGCGGCGGACTCGCCGACGACCACGCGGTCGACCGGCACCTCCAGCGTCACGCGGTAGGTGTTGCGGCCCAGCGCGAACAGCCCGGCGCCGAGCAGGGCGACCAGCGCCGTGAGGGACAGTGCCACCAGCTCCGCCCAGCCCAGTGCGAGCCCGGCGCCGCCCGCGACGACCGCGAGCACGAGGACCCCCCACCCGGCGGCGCGCAGCCAGCCGGCGCTCAGCCGCTCGGTCAGCCGGGCCGTCCGCGCGCGGAGGGCTCCGCGGGCGGCGGTCCACGCGCGTGCGGCCACCCCGGGGACCCTGCTCACGCCGCCCGCTGCGCCGGGGGCGCGATGTCGGCGACCACCCGCTGCATCACGTCCGACGCCGTCCGGCCGGCGAACTCCGCCTCCGGGTCCACCAGGACCCGGTGCGTGAGGACCGGCTCCACCAGCGCCTTGACGTCGTCGGGGATGACGTAGTGACGGCCTTGGCCGGCCGCCCAGGTCTTGGCCGAGCGGACCAGGGCGAGGCAGCCGCGCACGCTGATGCCCACCCGGATGTCGGCCGCCCGGCGGCTCTCGGTGGCGATCGTGCTGACGTACTCCAGCACGGCCGGGTCCACGTGCACGGTGTCGGCGAGACCGGCCATCTGGGCCACCACCTCGGCGGTCACCACGGGCGCCAGCTCGCCGGCGCGGCTGCGGGTGCTCGCGTCGGCCAGCAGCCGCACCGTGGCCTGGTGGTCGGGGTAGCCCAGCGACGTCTTCAT
Source organism: Blastococcus sp. CPCC 205250 (assembly GCF_019799925.1). GTDB lineage: Bacteria > Actinomycetota > Actinomycetes > Mycobacteriales > Geodermatophilaceae > Trujillonella. Next base: position 251,816 of record NZ_JABGCG010000005.1, read on the forward strand.
CAGGAAGCGGTCGAGCTGGGCCTCGGGCAGCCGGTAGGTGCCGGCCTGCTCGACCGGGTTCTGGGTGGCGATGACCATGAACGGGCTGCCGACGTCGTGCTGGACGCCGTCGACGGTCACGGTGCCCTCCTCCATGACCTCCAGCAGCGCCGACTGGGTCTTGGGCGAGGCACGGTTGATCTCGTCGGCCAGCACGATGCTCGCGAAGATCGGCCCCTTGTGGAACTCGAACCGCTGGCTGCGCTGGTCGTAGATGGTCACCCCGGTGACGTCGCCGGGCAGCAGGTCGGGGGTGAACTGGATCCGGCTCTGCGTGCCCTGCACCGTGTTGGCCAGGGACTTGGCCAGTGAGGTCTTGCCGGTGCCCGGGTAGTCCTCGAGCAGCAGGTGCCCCTCGGTGAGCAGGCAGGTCACCGCCAGCCGGATCACGTGCTCCTTGCCGAGCACCGAGCGGCCGACGTTGGCGACGATCGTGTCGACGGTGCCGGCGAACCAGCGCGCCTCGTCAGGGGTCATGGTCATGGTGTCTCTCGCCTCAGTTGTCGGGCCAGTCGTAGCGGTTGGACTGGTAGCCGTCGATCGACGCCCAGACCTGGTCGTTGGGGAAACCGAAGAACTTGGGTCCGTCCACGACGCCGTTGCCGTTGCCGTCGATGCGGATGGTCACGTTCGAGGCGCGCAGGTTGCCGCCGGAGGTCGCCGTCGAGTCGTAGGAGATCTGGTGGTCGCCCGGGGTCATCCCGCGCACCGTCACCCGGATGAGCCCGCAGCTCGGGTGGCTGCACTCGGACGTGTTGATGCGTGTCCCGCGGTCGACCGTGATCGACGGCGTCCACGTCGTCCCGGCGTCCCCGGTCTGGGCGGTCTGCCCCTCGGAGTCGGTCACCCGCAGGACGACGGAGTGGTACTGCGAGTAGCCGTTCCCCACGTCTACGCTGCCGTTCATCCCGACCGGCTGCCAGCCGCCGTTGTCGATGCTGATGTCCATCCGCGCCAGCGGGCGGCCGTTGCTGCCGGAGTCGCTCCAGCTGAACGTCACCACGTTCGCCCGGTCCACGTGCGTGACGCGCGGCGCCGGCGGCGGCCCGAACGGCGTGACCGCGGCCGACGCGGCGCTCCACGCCCCGCAGTAGGTGTTGCACGCCCGGACGGCGAACGAGTACGCGCTGCCGTTGCTCAGGCCCGACACCACCCGGTTGGCCGCCAGCGGCGCCGCGCCCGAGCCGTTGGTCTGGACCTCGTACCGGGCGATGGCCTGGCCGTTGTCCGACGGGGCGGTGAATGCGAGCGTCGCCGAGCCGTTGCCCGGCGTCGCCGTCACGGTGCCCACCTGGGCGGGCGCGCCGAACGGCCGCACGGCCGCCGACTCGGGACTGTCCGGTGAGGGACCCGCCTTGTTGCTCGCGACCAGCACGAAGGTGTAGTTGCTGGCGTTCTGGACGGCGAGGTCGGTCGAGGTGGTGCCGCCCGGGAACTCCTGCGTGCCCGCGGGTGCGCCGTCCCGGAACACCTGGAGCTGGTAGGTGTCGATCGGCGCGCCGTTGGTCGCCGGCGCGGTCCACGAGACGCGCACGGAGCCGCCGACCTCCGCACCGGCGGGCGTCGCCGTGGGCGCCGCCGGCTGCGCGGGCACCCCGGCTGGGACCTCCGGCGCCGAGTAGCCGCTCCACTCGCTGGGCTCCGGCGCGGCGTTCACCGCGCGCACCCGCACCTGGTAGCTCTGGCCGTTGGTCAGCCCGGTGAACCGGTACGAGGTGCCCGTGACCGTGACCGCCGCGCCACCGGGCGAGATCTCCACGTCGTACCCGGTGATGGCCGAGCCCTCGTTGCGGGGCGCGGTCCACGTGACGTCGAGCGCCCGGTCGGCGAACGTCAGCACCGGCGCGGCCGGCGGGTCCGGGCGGGTGTCGGGCCGCGCGGGACCGGAGGCCGGGCTGGGGGCGCTGTCGCCGACCTCGTTCCGTGCGGTCACCGTGAACGTGTAGGTGTCGCCGTTGCGCAGGCCGGAGATCGTGCAGGTGGTGCCGGGGCACTCCTGCGAGACGCCGTTCCCGTTCACCGTGTAGCCGGTGATGGGGGCGCCGTTGGCCAGCGGCGAGGGCCAGGAGAGCACGACCGTGGCGTTGCGGACCTCCAGCACCGTGGGCGCGGCCGGGGCGTCGGGCGCGCCGCGCACCGTGAGGGTGAGCAGGCCGGTCACCTCCCGCCCGGCGTCGCCGCTCGCGTCGCGGACGACGTACTCGACGGTCACCTGCCCGACGAACCGGGCGCCCGGCGTGACGGTGACCCGGTCACCGCTGACCGCGACGTCCGCGTCGCCGGTGAGCGGCCGCGCCGAGGCCAGGGTCAGGGCCTCCCCCGGGTAGGGGTTCACGTCGTTGGCCAGCACCGCGACGCCGACGGGCTCGCCCTGGTCGGCGGTCGCGGTGTCGGCGACGGCCTGGGCCAGCGGGCGGTCGCTGGCCACGACCCGGAGGTCGACGGGGGCCGGCTGCGGGGCGGTGCTGCCGTCGGTGACGGTCAGTTCCAGCCGGCCGATGCTCCCGGCGGCGGCTCCGGCCTGCGCCCCGACGGTGAGCACGGTGCCGCTCAGGTCCGCGGTGAACCCGGCAGGGACGGGGTTCGGGGCGTCGAAGGTGGGCTGCCCGCCGTCGGGGTCCTCGACCAGCGGGCCGAGGTCCAGGCTGACCGGGTCCTCCCCGATCACCACGGTCATCGAGGCGCCGGCGAACACCGGCGGCTGCGGCACGTCGGTGTCGACCTCCACCAGCAGCGTCAGCACGGCGGTACGGCCCTGCTGGTCCTCGGGACCGGCCCCGTCGGTCACCTCGAAGGTCACCGACGCGGGGCCGTGGACCCCGTCGGCCGGGGTGAACTGCAGCGCGGTCGCGCCCGCGGCCAGCGGGCTGCCGTCGGACCGGGTGGCGCTCAGCACCCGCCCGGTGAGCCGCACCTCGGCGCCCTCGGGGTCCTCCACCAGCTCGTCGAGCTGCCACGTCGCGCCCCCGGCCCCCACCGTCTTCGGCGACGCGTCCGGCTTCAGCCGCGGCGGCAGGTCCGTCACGGCCGGCACCAGCACGACGGCACCGGCCGACAGCCCGTCGACGTCGGTGACCGTGTACCGGACGACCTGCCGGTCGGCGGTGCCGGTGACCAGCACGCGGCCCTGCCCGTCGACGCGGGCCACCGCGTCGCCGCCGTCCACCGAGACGGTGAGGTCCTCCGCCGAGCCGTCCGGGTCGGAGTCGTTGTCCAGCACCGCCACGGGCACGGCCCGGCCGGGCACGAGCAGGTCCGTGGAGACGACGTCGTCCACGGCGACCGGCGGCCGCGGCGGCGCCTGCGGGTCCACCCGCACGGTCAGGTAGCCGATCGCCTCGCCGCCGTGGCGGTCGTCGATGGCGTAGGCGACGGTGCGCTCGCCGGAGTCGGGGGCGACGACGCGCACCCGGGTGCCCGACAGGCGCACGTCGAGGCCGCCGGTGTCGGAGAAGTCGCCGGAGATGCGCAGCTGGTCGCCGTCGGGGTCGGCGTCGTTGGCCAGCACGTCGACGGTGACCGCGCGGCCGGGCCGGGTGGTGACGGAGTCGGCCTGCGCGACCGGCGGCTGGTTGCCCGCCGGCCGCTCGGCGATGCCGACCTTGACCGTGCCGGTGGCCTGCGCGTTGTAGCGGTCCTCGACGACGTAGGTGAACGAGTCGGTGCCGCTCTCCCCGTAGGCCTCGTAGACGAGGTGGTCCGCGGCGACCTCGACCACCCGGCCGCGGGTGGGGGCGCTGCCCACGCCGACCAGCCGCACCGAGTCGCCGTCGGGGTCGATGCCGGTCAGCGGCACGTCGATCCGGGCCTGGCTGCCGGCCAGGACACGGCCGGTCAGCGGCCTCGGGGTTGGCGGGCTGTTCTGGTCGTCGGCGGCACGCACGTAGACCGTGACGAGGCTGGAGGACAGCTGCCCGGCCGCGTCGGCCACCTGGTAGACGGCGCGCACTGTGCCCGGCCCGTCAGGGGCCAGGACGTGCAGCCGGTTCCCGACGACGGTGATCGTGCCCGCGCTGGCGGGCTCGAGCAGTTCGGGCAGCAGGGTGAGCGCGTCGCCGTCGGGGTCGCTGTCGTTGGCCAGCACGTCGAGGGTCAGCACGTCGCCGGCCCGCACCGTGGCGGTGTCCGGCGCCGTGATGGGGGGCTGGTTCGTCGCGCTGGGTGGCACGCTGCGCACCACCACGCTGCCCTGCGCGCTCGCCGTCCCGTCCGACACCGTGTAGGTCACCGTCTGCGGCCGGGCCAGCAGTGCGTCGGTGGAGATGGTGAGGAAGCGGTGGTCGAGCACGCTGACCCGCAATCCCGACTCCTGCGGGACGGTGACGCCGGTGAGCACGAGCACGTCGCCGTCGAGGTCGACGTCGTTGGCGAGCACGTCGACCGTAGTCGACCGTGCGGGCGGCACCAGGGCCAGGTCACGGACGGCGACCGGTGGCGTGTTGGTGCCGCCGGCCCGCACGTCGAGCCGGACCAGCCCCTGCGCCGTGGCCGGCCCGGCCGCCACCGTGTAGACGAGGTAGTGGGTGCCCGGGGCGGCAGCGGTGACGGTGAACGTGCCGGCCACGAAGTCGGGCACCACCGCGGTCTCCGGCGTCGGGGGGACGGCCGACAGGCGCAGCTCGTCCCCGTTGGGATCGGAGTCGTTGGCCAGGGGCGCGACCACGACGGGCTCCCCGGCGAAGGCGGTCACGTGGTCGCCGCGCGCCGTCGGCGGCAGGTCGCCGTCGGGCCGGACCTCCACCGACAGGGTCCCCCGCGCCACCACGGTGCCGTCGCTCACCCCGAGCGTCACGGGCTTCAGGCCGGGCTCGGTGCCGGCGTCGATGAAGGTGACGAAGCCGTCGGCCGTCGAGCGCACGGACGCCGACGGCACGGTCGTGGCCGACTCCAGCGTCAGCTCGTCGCCGTCGGGGTCGATCCAGTCGCCCAGGACCTGGTGCACCACCGTGCCCCGGAGCACCACCACCGTGCGGGCGCGCGCGTCCGGCTTGAGCTGCGGCGCCTCGTTGACCTCCCACGGCCGGATGGTGACGGTGACCTCGGCCTCGTCGACGCCGCCCCGGCCGTCGTCGACGGCGTAGGAGAAGGTCACCGCCCCGGTCGCTCCCGGAGCCGAGGTGAACTGCAGCCGGCTGCCGTTCTGCACCACCGACACGGTGCCGCGGGAGGGGTCGGGCTCGCGGAGGGCGTTCACCACGAGCAGGTCGCCGTCGGGGTCGGTGTCGTTGTCCAGCACCGGCAGCAGCGTCGCGACGCCGGGGCGGGCACCGAATGCGTCGTCCTGGGCCGCCGGCGGCCGGTTCTGCTCGGTGCGGTCGAGGGTCTCCGCCTCGTCGAACTGGTCGGACTGCTCGTCGGTCTGGTCCTGGGGGTCCGGCGGGCGGACCTCGTCCCAGTTGTCGGCGACGGTGAGCCCCTCGTCGAGCAGCCAGACGGTGCCGAGGTCGAGGTCGTTGAGGACCACCCGGTCCCGGTTGACGCGGAAGGTCAGCCGCGCGCCGGCCTCGGCGCCGGGGATCGCGTCCTGACGGCGGCCCCCCTCGCCGCAGTCCTGGGCGTAGGAGGGATCAGCCGACCACGCCGCGTGGGCACAGCCGCCGACGCGGACCGGGGCGATCGCACTGCCCGTGCCGTCGGCGAGCCTGCTCCGGTCGGCCCCGTCGAGCGGGACCCCCCACAGGGCGGCATCGGTGGCCACGAGCACCGCGGGAGCGGCCGGGCCGGGCTGCTGGAGCACCGGGCCCTCGTCGTCGCCGAGGTCGAGGGTCTCGCCTTCGGCGGTGACCAGCCGGGCCCGCTCCACGTCGAGCGCCACGGCCCGCTCGCCGACCACCGTGACCTGCGCCTGTTCCACGTCGCCGTCCAGCGGCACCTGGCTGGTCGCACCGTCGCGGGCGACGACCACCAGCTCGTCGTCCTGCAGGGAGACGGCGGCGACCACCCCGGTGGGGCCCACGGCGACGACCGGCTGCGGCCCGAGGGTGAGCGTCGGAGCGTCCTGCTCGACGTCGAGGGAACCGATGGCGCCCGCGTCGCGCACCCACACGGCACCGCTGGCGGGGTCGGTCACCGCCAGCCGGCCGCCGCCGAGGGCGACCGTCGAGCCCGGGCGCAGGAGCACCTCCTGCTCCAGAGCGACGTAGGAGACGTCGAGCCGGCGCAGGGAGCCGGCGCCCGGCTGGACGGCGAAGACCGTGCCGGCCTCCTGCAGCACGTCGGCGTCGTCGGCCCCGGCCACCAGCGCGGCGTCGAGCTCGCCGATCTGCCCGTTGAGACGGCCGACCAGCAGCTGGTCGCCATTGGTCACCCAGACGCCGGCGTCGTTGAGCTCCGCCTGCGCCGTCGGGTGGCCGGGGTCGACCAGGGCCAGGGCGGCGACGGTGAGCGCCGCGAGGGCCACCGAGCCCCCCGAGAGGAGGCGGCGACGACGCCCGAGCGCAGCCGTCAGCCGACCCATCGACCGTCCCCCGTTGCTCCCCGTACTCGACCGATCGCCGAGCGAGAGCAGGCTATGCGGTGGAGCGGCGTTGCGGAACGGCGGCGCCCCGCGCCGCGCCGCCGGTGGACCATTCCGTCACACCCGTCCCGGGCGTCGGCGTCTCCGTCCCACTCGTCGGGACGCTCAGGCCTCGTCGGGAGCGGGGTGGGGCTGGTCGAGCAGTGGTAGGTGGTCGCCGGTGACCAGCCGGCTGCTGACCGCGTACTCGACCAGCCGGGCCCGGCGGCCGCTGGCGAGCGCGCCCGGCGCCCCGTGCAGCCCGCGCACCCCGGCACGGGTCAGCTTCTGGCAGACGTTGTCCAGCTTGCGGTTGAACCGGGTCAGCGCCCACCCCAGTCGGCGGGCGGCCTCGGCGTTGCTGGGGATCTCGGTGCGCCCGTTCGCCCCCTGGCGCAGCAGCGGCTCGCTGAGTGCGAGCACCAGCAGGTACTGCGAGGCCGTCAGCACGGGCGGCGCCAGCGTGGTCGCGCCGTCGCCGGCGTCCCGAGCGGCACCCACGGGGGTGTAGGTCGCCGGCACGAGCACCTCCACCTCGTAGGTGGTGGGCCCCGCAGTGAAGAGGACGACGGTGTGCGGCAGCACCAGCGGCAGGGCGGCGCCTGGCCCCAGCCACGACTGGAGCAGCCCGTCGCGGTCGCTCACCGTCGCCGACAGTCGCGCGCCGGTGTTGGCCAGCCACCACAGTCCGCCGGTGTGCTCGATGCCCAGGAGCCGGCGGTGCAGGAACGGGTTGTCGTCGTCGACGACCAGGTCGGCGTCCCGGCCGATGGTGAACGTCGCCCCCGGGCGCACCTCGTACCGCTCGCCGCAGAACAGCACGGTCGCCGGGGTCGGCTCCTCGACGGCGCTCACCCGGCGCACGCCTCGGCCGGGGTGACCGACGCGCGGCCGTCGGCGCGGACCACCGAGACCTCGACGCAGGCCTGCCGCCCCTGCGGCACGTCGACCGCAGAGAACGCCGGCTCCCCCACGCGCTGCGGCTGGTCGGCGACATCGGGGTCGACGCGGCGGACCAGCCACTGGTCACCCTCGGCGGGCTCGGGCGAGACCCAGGTGAACAGGACCGAGCCGTCGGGCTGGCGGGCACCGGCCAACTGCTCCGGCGCCGGCACGACCGCAGCCGGGGCGGTCGGCGTGGGGGCCGTGGTCGGTCCGACCGGCTCGTCGTCCTCGCCGCCGCTGGGCAGGACCAGCACCACCACCAGCCCGGCGACCACCAGGAGCGCGGCCAGGCCCAGCAGCAGGGGCGCCAGCGGGCGGCTGCGCGGAGCCGGTTCCACCACCGCCGGCGGCAGCGGGAGCTCCGGACGCTGCCGGGTGTCGTCGACCGGCGGTGCCGACGGCACGTCGCGGCCACGGGTGCGCTCGTCGACCGCGGACGGCACGGGGACGCGCACCGGCGGCACGGGCGCGACGGGCGGTGCGAGGGCAGGGGGCACCAGCGGCGACCGGGCCGGCGCCGTCGACGGCGCCGTCCGGGGACCGGTCGTGGGCAGCGCGTCGGCCTCGGGCCCGCGGTGGGGGACCTCCGGCGCACCGGCGGGCGGCGTCGGACGCCGCCCGACCGGCATCACGTCCACCGACGTCTCGGCGTAGCCCTCCTCGGACTCGATCGCCTGCAGGTCCCGGGCGAACTGGAGCGCGGTGACCGGCCGCATCGCCGGGTCCTTGCTCATGGCCCTCTCCAGGAGCCGTTCGAGCCTGACCGGCACGTCGCCGCGGCCGGTGCGGGGCGGCCGGTCCCCGGTGATCCGGCGGACCAGGTCGGGGACGGCGTTCTGCCCACCGGGGACCACGAACGGGGAGTGCCCGGCGAGCAGGTGCCAGACGGTGGCGGCCAGGGAGTAGACGTCGCTCTGCACGGTGCTGCGGGACGGGTCCTCGAGCACCTCGGGGGGAGCCCACGGCACGGACAGCCCCTCGACGCCACCGGCGTCCTGCACGGAGGCGGCGATGCCGAAGTCGGTGAGCACGGGGTTGCCGAAGTCGGTGACCAGGATGTTGGCCGGCTTGATGTCGCGGTGCAGGATGCCCAGCCGGTGGGCGGTCTCCACCGCGCCGGCCATGCGGATGCCCGTGCGCAGTGCCTCGGCGACCGGCAGCGGCTGCTGCCTGACCCGCTTGGCCAGGTCGGAGCCCGAGCAGTACTCCATCACGATGTACGGCCGGCCGTCGGCGGTGACGTTGTAGCCGAAGATGTTCAGGACGTAGGGGTGCTTGGCCACCGCGGCCATGAGGTTCGCCTCGGCGAGGAACTGCCGGCGGTCGTCGTCCCCGCCGAGCCGCTCGCCGAGGACCTTGATCGCCACCTCGTGCTCCGGCACGAGCTGCCGGTACAGGAAGACCTCGGCGAACCCGCCGCTGCCCAGCGGGCGGCCGTCGACGAAGCCGGGGATCTCGGGCGGCACCGACCGGGGCGACGCGCTCACGGCTGGGCCTCGAAGACGAACCCGACCGTGTCGGCGAGCACCACCCGGGAGCCCGGGAGGACGAGCTTCTCCTCGTCGGGCCGCAGCCGGCGGCTCTCCCCGTTCGGATCCGTGACGACGGTGCCGTTGGTCGCGCCGAGGTCCACGACGAGCAGGTGCCAGCCCTCCACGGCCACCCGCAGGTGCGACCGGGAGACGTCTCCCTCGGCGCTGGGCACGGTGACCATCGTCGGGACGGCGTCCCCGCTGACCCGGTCGGCCCGGGGCGCGCGGCCGATCACGAGTGGCCCGGTCACCGGCACGATGCCCGGCGGCCCGTCGAAGCGCAGCCGGCCGATCACCGGACGCTCCACCCACTGCTGCGGCGCGGCGGCGACGTCGGCGCCGCACACCCGGCAGCGGTCGGCTTCCGGCGGGCTCGCGTGCCCCTCGGAGCAGACGACGGCCGGCAGCCAGCCCGCGCGGGAGGCGGGCGCCGGCTGCGCCGCTCCGCCCGCGACCCGGCCCACGGTCAGGTCGGCGTCGGCATCCGGGTCGGCGTGGGCATCGGCGTGGGCATAGGCGTGGGCATCGGCGTGGGCATCGGCGTCGGCGGGACCGGGGACCGGGTTCGTCGGCGGGGCCGCCGGCCGCGGCGCACCCCCGAGGAACGGGATCGCGCTGATCAGCCCGGACGGCGGCGCGGGAGGCGTGGTCTCCCCCGGCCGGGACGCCGGCGGGGGGACCGCCGCCGGCGGGATCGCCGGCGCGGGGGACGCCGGCACCGGGGGCAACGCCTCGGCGACCGCCGGTGGCGGCGTGGAGTCCAGCGGCGGGCCCACGGGCGGGCCCCAGCCGTGCACGAGGCCCCCTCCGGGCGCGGGCTCCGCCTCGACCGGGCGGACGGCCGCGTTCTCCACGCTGCCGACCACGGTCATCCCGGCGATGAGGTCCAGGTAGGGGTTCGCCGCGGGACCCGGGGCGGCCGCGCCCCGGGCCGGACCGGGAGGCGCCGGCGTGCTGGGGACGGGCGCCGCCGGGTCCGCCTCCGCGGCCGCCGGCGCAGAGTCCCGGCCGTCGGCGTGCTCGGCGGCGGCGGCCCAGATGGCGTGGTCCAGGGTGACCGCAGGATCGTGCTGCCGGACCGCGGGACCCGCTCCCGCGCCGGCCTCCGCGGTCGCCGCTGCCGGCTCGGCCGGCTCGACCGGGGCGGCGGGGGGCGGAGCCGGCAGGGAGATCCCCCATCGCTCGGCGACCGACTCCCCGGCGCCCGGTCGCGGCTCGGGGCCCGGTTCCGGCGCCGGCCCGACATGGGGCCGGGGTCGCGGCTCGACGTGGGGCTCGGGTCGCGGCTCGACGTGGGGTTCGGGTCGCGGCGTCGCGCCGGCCCGGGCGGCGGTGACCACAGGCGCGGCGGAGGCGCCGCCCAGCAGACCGGCCAGCGATGCCACGCGGATGATCCCGCCGTGCACGGGGAGCTCGGGGCCGGTGACCTGCTCGCCGGACACGGACAGCACCGCGGCGCCGATGTCCCGGACGACGTCCTCTCGCCAGGACCGGAACCCGACGCCGTCCAGCGTCCGCTCGCCCGGACCGTCCGACGGGCGCAGGAGGGCCAGCGCCGTGCCGCGGACGAGGACGCGGACGACGTCGGCCGCGGCCTCCACGAGCACGAAGGAGGGCAGACCGGCCAGGCCCTCGCGTCCCAGCTCGTCGAGCACCCGGTCGACATCCGCGTCAGCACCGGCCAGCAGCGGCCAGATCCGCTCGGCCAGCGGGAGCGCCGCCTCGCCGACGAGGAGAGCCGCAGCGGTGGGGCCGACCACGGCCCAGTGCTGCCCCTGCCGGTAGCGCCAGGTCGCCGTCGCGGTCACGCCCCGGACCCGTCTGCGGCGGCCGCCGCCGGCATGGCCCGCGGCACGGTGACCGCCTCGGCGTCGACCGCCAGGTCGTCGGGGACGTCGCCGGCCCGGTGCACGTGCACGACGACGGCCGAGACGTTGTCGTGCCCACCGGCGGCGACCGCCTCGGCCACCAGCAGCTCGGCGGCCGCCTCCGGGTCGGCGCCGGAGGCGACGACCTCCGCGATCCGTGCGTCGGACAGCTCGCCGGTGAGCCCGTCGGAGCAGAGCAGGAAGCGTTCGCCCCCCTCCACGGGCAGCAGCGTGTAGTCCGCCTCGCAGTGGGGGCCCAGGCCCAGCGCCCGGGTGATGACGTGCCGCTGGGGGTGCGCGGCGGCCTGCGCGGCGGAGATCTCCCCGCCGTCGACCAGTTCCTGGACCAGTGAGTGATCGGTGCTGATCTGCTCCCACCCCCCGGCCGACCAGCGGTAGATGCGGGAGTCGCCGATGTGGAAGGCGGCCCAGAACAGCCCTCCTCCGTTCTCGATGAGGGCGACCCCCGCGACCGTGGTGCCGGCCGGGGGCTCGGGGTCGTCGGCGCCCAGGGCGCGGATGCGCGCGTCCGCGGCGCCCAGGGCCCGGCGCAGTGCGGGGATGGCGACCGTCGGCCCGTCCACCGCGGTGGCCAGCGCGGTCACCGCGAGCTCGCTGGCGGCAGCGCCCGCGGCGTGCCCGCCCATCCCGTCGGCGACCGCGAACAGCGGCGGGGCGGCCAGGCAGCGGTCCTGGTTCTCGGCGCGCTGTCCGACGTGGGTGGACAGCCCCCAGGCCAGTTCGACCTGTGACATCTCGGCTCCTGTCGGGACTACGTCGCCCCGGCGCGGCGCGGGATCGGCGCAGAGCGTACGAGGCGACCGGCCCCGGCGCGGTCCACCGGCGGCCGTCCGCGCGCCGCTTCCGCCCCGGGACGGGTGCGCACCGCGGGACTCAGGGGTGCGAGGGCTCCAGCGTGCGGGGCACGCAGGCGTTCGCCAGCTCCTGCACCGTCAGCGTCGGGAAGGTCTGCGCGCAGAACGCGAGGACCTCCTCGCGGCTGCCGAACGCGGCGTCGGCGAGCGTGACCCAGTAGGGGCGGCCGTAGTCGTCGGTGGAGATCCGGCCGAAGTCGGTGCTGTGCAGCACGAAGACGTAGGCCGAGCCCCCGACGAGCTGCTCGAGGCCCTGGTGCTCGGCCAGGATGTCGGTGCCGCGGAAGACGTGGGTGCCGTTCGCGGCCACCTGCAGCGGGTCGGTCGTGCCGACGCTCTTGGACGCCAGCTGCGCCACCCACCGGCCGTCGAGGGAGACGGCTGCGCGCCCCTCGGCCGCCAGGGCGTCCATCAGCGCCACCGCCTCGGCCTCGGGGTCCGCGGGAGGCGCCGCGGAGCTCGACGGCGTCGGCGACCCACCCCGGTCGGGGTCGGCCGGCTCGGCGTCCTCCTTGGCGGTGCCGACCTCGGCCGGTGCGGGCGCGCTGCCGCCGGGCCCGTCGGGCGCAGCCCCGTCGGCCGAGGAGGAGCCCTCGTCGGGCTGCGAGACGAGGTACCAGGTCCCCGCTCCCGCGCCCAGCACGAGGGCGGCCACGAGCACGACGAGGAGGACGCCTCCCTTCCGGCGCCGGGGCCCGGGCGCGGGGGCGTACGGCTGCTCCCACCGGACCCCTCCGGCCGGTGGCGCGGCGTGGTGCGCCGCCGGGTCGGCGGCGGGCGGCGGCGTCCAGCCCTGCGGCGCCGGGTGCCCGTACCCGGGCCCGACCGCGGGGAACTGCCCCGACGCCGGTCCCGTCGCCGGCCAGCCGCCCACCGGGGCCGACCAGGCCGCACCGGGGGCCCGGACGACGGTCGGCGCGGCCGGGCCGTACCCGCCCGCGGCCTGCGGCAGAGTGTCCTCCGTGCTCTCCCGCGGAGGAACCCCCCACGGCTGCCGGCCCGACGCCGGACCGGAGGCGTTCTCGTCGTCGCGTGCCACGCTGCTGTCCCCCGCCGTCCGATGAGCCCGGCCCGACCGCCGTTGCAGTCCGACGCCGTTCCGGTGGGCGCCGAGGGTAGACGCCGGGACGGCGGATCCGGGCGAACCCGGCGCGGAGCCGGGGCCGCGCGCCGGTCGACCGCGCCGCGTCGGCTGATCGTCACGCTGAGCGTCCTCGTGCTGCTGGCGCTCACCGCGTGCGGCGGGACCGCCTCGCGCCCGTCGGCCGCCCCGTCCCCCGGGACGACGGACTCGACCTCCGCACCCGCGCCGACCAGCGCCGCCCCCGACCCGGAGGCGGCGGCCGCGGCGGCGCGCGAGGCGCAGGTCGACGCGGCGCTGGCCGGGCTGGACCGGCGGCGCCAGGTCGCGCAGCTCTTCGTCGTCGGGGTGCCGGCCGGTGACCCGGCGGCGGCCGGCGCGGCGCTGATCCGGGACACCGGCGTCGGCGGGGTCTTCCTGCGCGGCCGCAGCGCCGCCGCGGCGCCCGACCTCGCCCTCGCGACCTCCTCGTGGAGCGGCCTGACGCCGGGCCTGCGGCCGTGGGTGGCGGTCGACCAGGAGGGCGGCGCGGTGCAGACGCTCTCCGGCCCCGGGTTCGGCGAGCTGCCGCGGGCGGTGGACCAGGGCGCGCTCCCGCCCGAGCAACTCGTCCAGCTCGCCGACGGTCTCGGGGCCTCCCTCGCCTCGGCCGGCATCAACCTCGACCTGGCGCCCGTCGCCGACGTCGTCCCCGCAGGCACCGAGCGGCGGAACCAGCCGATCGGCGTCTACGGCCGGCAGTACGGGTCCACGGCCGCCGCCGTCGTCCCCGCCGCGGGTGCGGTCGTCGACGGCCTGGCCGCCCACGGCGTCACCGCGACCGTGAAGCACTTCCCCGGGCTGGGCCGCGTCGAGGGCAACACCGACGACAGCTCCGGGGTCACCGACACCGTCACCACGCGGGACGACGAGCAGGTCGCCGCCTTCGGCGCCCTGGCCGGCTCGCCCGCCGCACCGTTCGTCATGACGAGCTCGGCGACCTACGCGCTCATCGACCCCGCCGCCCCCGCGGCGTTCTCCCGCGTCGTCGTCACCGACGTCCTGCGCGACCAGCTGGGCTTCGACGGCGTGGTCATCTCCGACGACCTGGGCGCCGCCGAGGCCGTGCAGGGCATCGCGGCCGGCGACCGCGCGGTGCGCTTCCTCGCGGCCGGAGGCACGCTGGTGCTCACGGTCACCCCGGCGGTGCTGCCGGCGATGGTCGACGCCGTGCTCGGCCGCGCCGAGGCCGACCCGGCGTTCTCGGCGCAGGTCGATGCCGCCGTGCGCACCGCGCTGCTGGCGAAGGCCGCCCGCGGCCTGCTCGGCTGAGCGGCGGGCTCAGTAGTAGTACGGGTCGTTCGCCGCGTCGATCCAGACGAACAGGAACAGGACGAACAGCACCAGGCCGAGGATGCCGAGCACCAGGCCGGCGACCGCCAGGCCGCTGTTGCCGCCGACCCGCTTCAGCTGGTTCATCCCGAGCGAGCTCAGCACGACGCCGACGGCCGCGAGGATCACGCCCAGCACCGGCACCCAGCACAGCAGGAACCCGAGCAGGCCGGTGACGAACCCGCCGATGCCCAGGCCCGTGCCCGGCGGGGAGCCCGCCGGCGGATAGGCGGGGTAGCCCGGGTAGCCGTAGGGCTGACCGGCATAGGGCTGGGACCCGTAGGGCTGGGACCCGTAGGACTGGGCGCCGTAGGGCTGCCCGGGGTACGGCTGCGCCGGGTGGGGTGCGGCGCCGTAGGGCTGGGCCGCGTACCCCTGGGCGGCGTACTCCTGGCCGGGGTGGGACTGCGCCCCGGCGTACGGATCGCCGTGGGACTGGGGGCCGTGGGGCGGGACGGGATACGGGTGCACCGGCTCCGCCTGCTGCTCCGGCCGGCTGTTCCGCTCGTCGTCCATGGTCCCCGCTCCGCCGCGTCCGGACGGCGTCCGGCCCTCCGCCGATGGTGCCACCCGGGACCGGCCGGTCGAGGGACCAGCACGCGGAGCTGCCCCGAGCGGGTCAGGCGGCGGTCAGGCCACCAGCTCGACGGCGTGCTTGGCGCCGCACTCGCGGCAGAGCTCGTACAGCCGGGCATCGGCGTCGAAGTTCGGCCGCAGCCGCGCCAGCCCACGCCGCACGAACCGCGACTCGGTCAGCACCAGGCCACGGGTACCGCACAGGGGGCAGGTCGTCCCCGTGTGCCCGATCGACTTCCGCTCTCGCACCACTCCGTCATCCTCCCATCACGGGGTGTAGACGGCGGGACAGGTCCGTCACACCGCGTGTCGCCGGCGGAGGGCTCAGCGGCGGGCCTCAGCGGGAGCTGCGGCGCCTCCGCCGCCACCACCGGGACATCCCCGCCACGACGACGACCAGCAGCGCCAGGCCCGTCGTCCAGCCGACCGCCTCACCGGCCGCCGCAGACGCCCCGAACCAGCCCGCGACCGTGTGGCCGACGGCGTAGCCGAGCACCACGACCAGCAGCGCCGGCACGGCGAACACGAGGATCCCCACGCTCGCCTCCTCCGCCGGCGCCGGACGTCGACGTGTTCGTCGTCGGGGACCTGGGCGGATGCACCCGCGTCAGGTGCCGGCCGCGCCCAGCAGCACCGGCTCCAGCACCGGGCCCAGCCGCGCGGAGTACGCGCCGGTCATGTGCACGCCGTCGGCGAACACCGGCGCCGTGCCCACGAACGACGGGCACCGCTGCTGCGCGTCGCAGAACCACGGCCGGGTGTCGACGTAGGTGGCCTGCAGGGCCGACCCGCGGAACTGCTGCACGGCGGAGCGCTCGACGTCGACGAAGGCGGCGTAGGCATCGGTCGGCGTGGTGACGCAGTCCTGCGGTCCGTTGAAGCGGGTCGCGCAGTCCTGGAGGTTCTCCCCCTCGGGCGGCGAGGCGAGCACGACCACCTGGAGCGGCGCCGTGTCGAGCGCGGTCAGCATGTCGGTGACCCCGGCACCCCACTCCCGCAGCGCCGCCTCACCCGTGGCCCCGGAGTCCAGCCGCCGCACGGAGTTGGCCGCCGAGGCGACGATCACCAGGTCGGGCTGGATCCGCTGCACCTCCTGGACGGCCCACTGCTGGTGCTCCGTGCACCCGTCGGTGAACCCCTCGATCTCGTTGACCGAGCGGACCCGGACCGCGACCTGCGGGCACTGGCCGGTGGTCAGGCTCTGCACGTTCCAGCCGGCCGGCTCCAGTGCGCGCCGGATGGCCGGCATCCAGCTGATGCCCACCGAGTCGCCCATGAGCACCGCGGTGCGCGGCGCCGCGGGGTCCCCGTACCGGCAGTCGTCGACGTTGAGCAGGACGTTGAGGCAGTCGTCCTGCGTCCACTCCGGCGCCCACGCGTCGCTGCCCAGCGCGTCCAGGCTGGGCGTCAGCTCGGGCCACTCGGTCGCGGTCAGCGCCGTCGAGATCTCCTGCGCGAGGACCGCCTCCGCCGCCGGCCCCGACGCGGCCCGGCCGGAGTCGGCCGCCGCGTCCGCCACCGGGGGCGGCGTCTGCGCGCCGGCGTCCCGGTCGCCGGGCCAGCCCGCGACCTGGCCGACGACGAGCACCGCGGCCAGTGCGCCGGCGACCGAGGCCGCCGTCCACGCCGACACCCGCCACACCCGGGTCTCCCGCGGCCGCACCACGCCCGGCCGCAGCCAGGACGACCGGCGGATCGGCTGCTCCACGAGGTGGTAGCTGGCCATGCTCGCCACCGCGGTGACGGTGAGGACCAGCGCGTAGTAGGTGGCGTCCACCGGCATCAGCGCCGCGAGGACGACGATCACCGGGAAGTGCCACAGGTACAGGGAGTACGACAGCGCCCCGAGGTAGCGGGCGGGCCGGTTGGTCAGCGGCGCCAGGTGCGTCTCGCCGCCCGTGCCGGCCGCGATGACCAGGGCGGTGCCGAGCACCGGCAGCAGCGCGCCGGGGGCCGGGAAGGGCGTCGAGGAGTCGATGACGAACGCGCCGGCCCCGATCGCGGCCAGCCCGATCCAGCCCAGCAGCGGCCGCAGCCGCGCCGGGATGCGCGCCACCGCGGGCGCGGCGATGGCCACCAGGGCGCCCAGGCCCAGCTCCCAGGCGCGGGAGAACGTGGAGAAGTAGGCCCAGCTCGGCTCGGTGGCCGTCTCCTGCAGCGCCCACGCGTAGCTGGCCGCGACGATCAGCACCATCGTCGCGGCGATCGCCTTGAGCCCCTTGACCCGGTGCCGGCGGCGCCACCCGGCCGACGCCAGGATCACCGCCATCACCACGGGCCAGACGACGTAGAACTGCTCCTCGACCGCCAGCGACCAGAAGTGCCGCAGCGGCGAGACCGGCCCCTCGGCCTGGAGGTAGTCGGTGCCCTCGAGGGCGAAGTGCCAGTTCCCGGCGAAGAGGAACGACCAGACGGCGTCGTCGAGGGTGTCCCGCGCGCGGGAGCCGAAGAAGACGACGTGCGCCGCCACGGCGGTGACGGCCAGCACGAGCACCGACGCCGGGAGGATCCGGCGGACGCGCCGCCGGTAGAAGTCGGTGAAGGAGATCCGGCCCTCGGTGCGGTGCTCCCGCAGGAGCAGCCCGGTGATCAGGAACCCGGAGATGACGAAGAAGACGTCGACGCCGACGAAGCCGCCCGACGGCCGGCCGAACAGGTGGTCGGCGATCACGAGGAGGACGGCGAGCGCCCGCAGGCCCTCGATGTCGCCCCGCACGTGCGAACCGCCGTCCCGGGGGAGGTCGGGCAGGCGCGGCTCGTCCTCCGGCAGGTCAGCCGGACGAGACGCAAGTGTGCCTGTCGCCATCGGCGAGGAACCCCCGTGTCCAGTCGACGTCGCCGCGCAGTCGCGACCTCGAACGATACGCATCCGTGACCGGCGCCACCTCGCCCTGAAGGGTGGGTCCGGCGCCGGTGCGCGGCAGGTGGGTGGCGCGCGTCCGATTAGTGTCCTCGGCGCCACGGCCGTACTCGCGCGGTCGCTGAGAGAAGGTGGTGGGAGTGCCCACAGCCCTGATCACCGGTGTCACGGGCCAGGACGGCCTGTACCTGAGTGAGTTGCTGCTGGGGAAGGGCTACGAGGTCTACGGCCTCGTGCGCGGGCAGAACAACCCCAAGGCCCAGGCCGCCCGCCAGATCCCCGGGCTGCGGCTCCTCTACGGCGACCTCACCGACCTGTCGAGCCTGATGCGCGCGGTCCAGTCGGCCCAGCCCGACGAGATCTACAACCTGGGGGCGATCTCCTACGTCGCCTACTCGTGGGAGAACGCGCGGCTGACCTCCGACGTCACCGGCATGGGTGTGCTCAACATGCTCGAGGCGACCCGCCTGTACTGCGCCGGCGACCCCGGCCGGGTGCGCTTCTACCAGGCGTCGAGCTCGGAGATGTTCGGCAAAGTGCGCGAGGTCCCGCAGCGGGAGACGACGCTGCTGTGGCCGCGCTCCCCCTACGGCGTGGCCAAGGTCTACGGCCACTACATGACGATCAACTACCGCGAGTCCTACGGGATGCACGCGTCGTCGGGGATCCTCTTCAACCACGAGTCGCCGCGCCGCGGGCCGGAGTTCGTGACCCGCAAGGTGACCCGCGCGGTCGCCCGGATCGTGCTCGGCCTGCAGGAGGGCCTGGAGCTGGGCAACCTCGACGCCCGCCGTGACTGGGGCTTCGCCGGCGACTACGTCGAGGCGATGTGGCTGATGCTGCAGCAGGAGACCGCCGACGACTACGTGATCAGCACCGGCGAGACGCACTCCATCCGCGAGCTGCTCGACGTGGCCTTCGCCCACGCGGGCATCGACGACTGGACGCCGTACGTGACGCTCAACCCCGCGCTCCTGCGGCCGGCGGAGGTGGACCTGCTCATCGGGGACTCCACCAAGGCACGGGAGGAGCTCGGCTGGGCGCCCAGGGTCGGCTTCGAGGAGATGATCCGGATGATGGTGGACGCCGACCTGGCGGAGCAGCGCCCGCCGGGAGCCTGAGGTGGCCGGCGTGCCGGGCCCGGCCCTGGTGACCGGGCTGACCGGTCAGGACGGCGGCTACCTCGCCGAGCAACTCGTCGCCGCCGGGTACGCCGTCCACGGCGTGGTCAACGGCGACCCGGGCCGCGCGCGCGAGCTGCCCCACCTGGCCGCCCTCGGTGACCGGCTGACCGTGCACCGGGCCGACCTGCGCGACCTCGCCGCCATCGCCGGGGTGGTGGACGCCGTCGACCCGGGCGTCTTCCTCAACCTGGGCGGGCTCTCCAGCGTGGCGGCGTCCTGGGACGACCCGGTCGGCACCTTCGACACCAACGCCCGCCCGGTGATCGGGGTGCTGGAGCACCTGCGCACCCGCGCCGAGCGGGGCGCCCCGTACACCCGGTTCGTGCAGGCCTCCAGCGGTGAGGTCTTCGCCGGGAGCGGCGGCGCGGGGCCGATCACCGAGGACTCCCCGGTCAGCCCGGTGAACCCCTACGGCGCCGCCAAGGCCGTCAGCCACCAGGTGGTCGGCATCTACCGCTCCCGCGGCCTGCACTGCAGCTCGCTGGTCCTGTTCAACCACGAGTCGCCGCGGCGTCCGCACCGCTTCGTGACCCGCCGCATCACCGCCGGCGCCGCCGCCATCGCCGCCGGCCGCGCCGACGGGCTGACCCTGGGCAACCTGGCCGTGCACCGCGACTGGGGCTGGGCCCCGGACTACGCGCATGCGATGGTGCTGGCCGCCGGGGCCGACGAGCCCGACGACTACGTCGTGGCCACCGGGGAGGCGCACAGCCTCACCGACCTCGTCGCCGCCGCCTTCGCGCGGGTCGGCATCACCGACTGGGAGCGCTACGTCTCCTCCGACAGCGCGCTGCTGCGCCCCACCGACTCCGCCGTGCTCACCGGCGACGCCACCCGGCTGCGCGAGCGGCTGGGCTGGGCGCCGACCGTGGGCTTCCGGGAGATGGTCGAGGCCATGGTGGACGCCGACGTCGCGGAGCTCGGCGCGGACTGACCCTCCCCCGGTGCGCGGCTACCGGGTGATCGTCGAGGCGTGGTCGGTCGGGGGCTGCTCGGCCGCTCCCTGGCCGGCCGCCGCCTGCTCGGCCGCGCGGGCCGCGATCCGCTCGCGCTGCGGGACGACGGTGTACTTCGGGTCCCGGGCGCTGACCATGCCCGCCTCGTAGACGCCGAACCGGGTCAGCGCCGAGCCCGCGGCCAGCAGTGCCCCGCCGAGCACGGCACCCGCCCGGCGGCGGCCGGCGGCGACCGTCACCGCGGCCCCAGCGGCGGTGCAGGCCTTGGCCAGGCGCAGCATCGTGCCGGCCTTGCCCTCGTGGTACGGCTCGCTGACGATGCCGTGGCCGGACTCGACCCTCTGCATCACGGCCAGCTCGATCACCGCCCCGGCGACCGCGAACCTGCGCGCAGGGGCGGCCTCCGCGACCGGGGAGAGCGCCATCGTGATGCCACCGCCGGCCGCCATCCCGGACGCCCCGAAGACGTAGGGCAGCTTCGTCCCCGCGGCGTGCCACGAGGGGACGGCGGTGTTGGCCAGCAGGACGCCGGTGTAGGTGGCCAGCGGGCCGGCGAACGCGGCCGACCCGACGGCGGCCAGCCGGCGCAGCACGGGGTACCGGCCGAGCACGTGCAGCCCCGCCGTCGCCACCGCCAGGGCGCTGAACGGCGAGAGGATGTAGCTGCCCACCGACAGCGGCGACGTCGGCTTGAACACCCGCAGCATGTGCAGGAACCGCTCCGGGCGGCCCAGGTCCACGATGAGCAGGCCCACCGACGCCAGCGCGCCGCCCCCGGCGAACAGGTGCGCCGACCGGGTCATCACCGGCCGGCGGGTGAACTCGCCGAGCGCGCCCAGGACGGCCGCCGCCCCCGACGCGCCGCCGAAGAAGAGGTACAGCTGGACCTCGGGGCTCTTCCACACCGGCGGCTTGATGACCGGCCGCCCGTAGTAGGAGGTGAACTCGACCTCGTCGACCATGGCGACCTCGCCGCGGCCGCCCCGTCGTCCGCCCCTCCGGCGCTTCTTGCCCCGGACCTCCGCGGGCGGGCCGTCGGCCCGCCGCCAGCCACCGCCCGGAGTCGCGACCCCCTCCGTCACCGGGGACGCCTCGAGCTCAGCACGGCGCTCACCGCGACGCCGACGATCATCAGCGCGGCCTTGCCCGCGGCCTTCCACATCGCCGGCAGGTCGCGGGTGGTGACGATCGGGTCCGGCGGCAGGCCGTAGACCTCCGGCTCGTCCAGCAGCAGGAAGAACGCCCCGTTGCCGCCGACGCCGTCGTCCTCGTCGCGGCCGTACAGCCGCGCGGTCTCGACGCCCTGGCTCTGGAGCGTCGCCAGCCGCGCGTCGGCGCGGGCCTGCAGCTCGTCGAGGTCACCGAACTGGATCGACTGGGTGGGGCAGGCGGTCGCGCAGGCCGGCATCAGCCCGTCGGTCAGCCGGTCGTAGCACATCGTGCACTTGAAGACCCGGCCGTCGTCCTCGCGGCGGTTGATCACGCCGTACGGGCAGGACGGCACGCAGTAGCCGCAGCCGTTGCAGATGTCGCCCTGGACGACGACGGTGCCGAACTCGGTGCGGAACAGCGCCCCGGTCGGGCAGACGTCGAGGCAGCCGGCGTGCGTGCAGTGCTTGCAGACGTCGGAGCTCATCAGCCAGCGGATCTGCTTGTCGGTGCCGCTCTGCCCGGTCTGCGGATCGTACTCGCTGAGCGCCTCGGCGTTGAGCACGCTGGCCTGGGCGTGCGCCTGGCTGTCGGCGTCGCCGGACACCGCCGGCGAGGGGCCGCTGCCCTGGCGGTCGTCGCCGGGCCGGCCGAACGTCGGCATCGGCAGGTCGACGGTGCGCACCTGCTCGATGAAGGCCACGTGCCGCCAGCTGTTGGCGCCCAGCTGCCCGGTGTTGTCGTAGGACATCCCCGACAGCCCGATGACGTCGCGGGTGCCGTGCGAGTCGTCCATCGGGAGCGTGTTCCACTCCTTGCAGGCGACCTCGCAGGCCTTGCAGCCGATGCACACCGAGGTGTCGGTGAAGAACCCGACGCGCTTGGGGTGCCCCGCCTCGTACCCGGCGTCGGCCGTGACGTCGGGCAGCGGGCCGAAGAGGCGGTTCTGCGGGTCCTTGCCGGTGAAGGCCGGGCTCGCCGAGCTGATCGAGGTCATGCCGGCCTCCCTCCCGGGGTGGGGGACGTGGTCCCGCGACGCTCGTGCTCTGCCCACATCCCTGGGCAGAGCACGAGCGAGCTGGGAGCAGTGGTGGTCCGGGCCCCTTCGTGCTCTGCCCGCACGGGTGGGCAGAGCACGAGCGTGCGGGGAACGGTGGTCGCCGCGGAGCCGGACCGCCTCACGAACCGGTCTCCGTGTGCCCGGTCGAGCCCTCGACCGGGGCGCGGCCGTTGACCCCGACCCGGCCGGAGTCCACCCCGGCGCGCCGGCGGTAGGACTCCACGAACTCGAGCATCTCCGGTCCGCGCGGACGGCGGCCGGGCACGATGTCGGCGGTGCTGACCTTGTCCTCCTGGATGTGGGTGTTCGCGTCGAGCACGATGCCCAGCAGGTCGTTGGCCGAGTCACCGGTCGAGATGCCGCTGTAGGACCAGTGGTAGGGCATGCCGATCTGGTGCACGACCTGCCCGTTCCGCAGCTTGATCGGCCGGACCCGCTCGGTGACCAACACCTTCGCCTCGATCGCCGTCCGGGCGCTGACCAGCGTGGCGAAGTCGCCGTGGGTCAGCCCGCGCAGCGCGGCCAGCTCGGGGCTGACCTCGACGAAGAACTCCGGCTGCAGCTCCGACAGATACGGCAGCGTGCGGCTCATCCCACCGGCGGTGTGGTGCTCGGTGAGCCGGTAGGTGGTCACCTGGAACGGGAAGACCTCGCTCATCGAGGGGTTCTCCCGGTTCCACGGCCCCTCGATGCGCTCCACCGTCGGGCTGGCCTGCTGCTTGTAGAAGGCGTTCTCGACGACGGACTCGGCCGGCTCGTAGTGCGTCGGCAGCGGCCCGTCGACCAGTCCGGCCGGCGCGTACAGCCACGCCTTGCCGTCGCCCTGCATGACGAACGGGTCGTTGCCGGCCAGCGCGTCCTGGGCCTTGGCGCCCTCCGGCGGCACGTAGTCCGGCCGCTTGGTCTTCTCGAAGTCCGGCACGTCGGGGCCGGTCCACTCGCCGGCGTCCTCGTCCCAGTACACGTACTTCTTGCGCTCGCTCCACGGCTTGCCGTCGGGGTCGGCCGAGGCGCGGTTGTAGAGCATCCGGCGGTTGAGCGGCCACGCCCAGCCCCACTCCGAAGCGACGGCGCCCTGCTCCTTCGCCGGCTTGCGCCGCGCGGCCTGGTTCACCCCGTCGGCGTAGACGCCCGTGTAGATCCAGCACCCGCCGGAGGTCGACCCGTCCTCCTTCATGTCGATGTAGGTCGACAGCGGCTGCCCGTCGGGTCCGGTGCCGTTGATCTCGCGCAGCACGGCGTCGGCGTCGGGGTCCTGCGTCTCCCCGTGCAGCGGGTAGTCCCAGGTCATGTGCAGGAGCGCCTGGTCGCGCGGGTCGGTGGAGTCGGCCAGCCGCTCCCGCAGGATCCGCCCCAGGTGGTAGTAGAACCACAGGTCGCTGCGGGCGTCGTCCGGCGGCTCGACGGCCTTCTCGCGCCACTGCAGCACCCGCTGTGTCTGCGTGAAGGTGCCCTCCTTCTCCACGTGCGAGGCGCACGGCATGAAGAAGACCTCGGTGCCGATCGTCTCCGGCGCCAGTTCCCCGGTCTCGATCTCGGGCGCCTCCTGCCAGAACGTGGCCGACTCGATCATCTGCAGGTCGCGGACGACGAGCCAGTCCAGGTTGGCCAGGCCGAAGCGGTTCATCCGGCCGTTGGGGTGCCCGACCGAGGGGTTCTCGCCGACGAGGAAGTAACCGGAGACCTTCCCCTCGATCATGTCGGCGATCGTCCGGTAGGAGCTGTGGTCGCCGTTGATCTTGGGGATCCAGTCGAACCGGAAGTCGTTCTCCGGCTGCGCGGCGTCACCGAACCAGGCCTTGAGCAGGCTGACCATGTACGAGCGCTTGTTGCCCCAGAAGCCGGCCTTGCCGGCCGCGTCGGCGCAGTACTCGTCGAGCGTCTGGTGCTGCATCGCGTGCGGCATCGGCAGGTAGCCGGGCAGCAGGTTGAACAGCGTCGGGACGTCGGTGGAGCCCTGGATGCTCGCGTGCCCGCGCAGCGCCATGATCCCGCCGCCGGGACGGCCGATGTTGCCCAGCAGCGTCTGCAGGATCGACGCGGTGCGGATGTACTGCGCCCCGACGCTGTGCTGCGTCCAGCCGACCGAGTAGACCCACGCCGTCGTCCGGTCGCGGTTGCTGTTCTCGGTGACCCACTTGGCGACCTGCTCGAACACCGCCGGCTCGATGCCGCACACCTCGGCGACCATCTCCGGGGTGTAGCGGGCGAAGTGCCGCTTGAGGATCTGGAACACCGTGCGCGGGTGCTGCAGCGTGTCGTCCCGCTTCGGCTTGGCCGGGATGGGTGGCCCGCCGCTGCCGGACGCCTGCGCGCGGTCGGCGTCCTGGACGTCGGGGTGCTCCTCGGAGCGGTCCTGCTCGGCGGCCTCGGCCGGGTCGTCGGAGCCCGAGTGCGGCGGCTCCTCCGGCTCGTAGGCCCACGTCGTCTCGTCGTAGTGGTTGGTCTCGGCGTCGAAGCCGGAGAACAGCCCGTCGAGCTCCTCGGTGTCGACGAACTCCTCACCCACCAGGGCCGCGGCGTTGGTGTAGGCGACGACGTAGTCGCGGAAGTAGAGGTCGTTGTCCAGCACGTACCGGATCAGCCCGCCGAGGAAGGCGATGTCGGTGCCGATGCGCAGCGGCACGTGCAGGTCCGCGACCGCGCTGGTCCGGGTGAACCGCGGGTCGATGTGCACGATCTTCGCGCCGCGCGCCTTGGCCTCCATCACCCACTGGAAGCCCACCGGGTGGCACTCGGCCATGTTCGAACCCTCGATGACGATGCAGTCGGAGTTCGCCAGGTCCTCCAGGAAGTTCGTGGCACCGCCACGACCGAACGAGGCACCCAGACCGGGCACCGTGGAGGAGTGCTATATGCGGGCCTGGTTCTCGATCTGGATCGCGCCCATGGCGCTGTAGAGCTTCTTCATGAGGTAGTTCTCCTCGTTGTCGAGGGTCGCCCCTCCGAGGCTCGCTATCCCCATGGTGCGGTTGACGCGGTGCCGGTTCTCCGGCGGCCCGTCCTCGTCCTGCCAGTGCTTGCGCCGGGCCTCGAGCACCCGGTCGGCGATCATCTCCATCGCCGTGTCGAGCTCGAGGTCCTCCCACTCGGTCCCGTACGGACGGCGGTAGCGGACCTTCGTGACCCGGGTCGGGCTGGTCACCAACTGCTTGCTCGCGCTGCCCTTGGGGCACAGCCGGCCCCGGCTGATCGGCGAGTCGGGGTCGCCTTCGATCTGGGTGATCCGCCCGTCCTCGACGAAGACCTTCTGCGCACAGCCCACGGCGCAGAACGGGCACACGCTCCTCGCGACGGAGTCGGCGGTCGCCGTTCGGCTGACCACCGCCTCGGTCGCCCGGCTGCGGGCGGCCTTGCCGCGGGCCAGCGGGTCGGAGCCGGTGAGCTGCCGGAACACCGGCCAGGCGTCGAGCCAGGTCTTCACCCCGCCGATGCTGCCACCGCTTCCGCGATCCGGCCGCTCGAGATCCGCGCCGGTCGTCCCGGGCGCGCGCGCCTGTCTCAGCTGACCGTGATCGTGTAGGTGCCGACCGGCGGTGCGGGGCTGCGCGGGGAGTGCCGCACGACCACCAGCACGGTGTCGCCGGCGGGCTCGTCGCCGCGGTGCTCGACGAACTCCGCCTCCCCCGGGATGTGGCTGGTGTGGTGGCCGTACCCGCCGCCGGCGCTGAACGAGTACAGCTCGACGTCGAAGGGCGGGGTCGCCGCCCCGGGCTCGACCAGCACGAGCGCCTCGTACCCGGCGGGCACGAACACCCGGTGCACCCGCACCTCCCCGGCCGGCACGCTGCCGGTCAGGGTCGCCTGGCCGTCGACCGTCGGCAGCGGCGCCGGCGTCTGGCCGGGCTCGAGGTACTCGGCGGTGCTCAGCTCGTAGCGCGCCGTCTCACCGCTGGTGTTGCACACGCGGTAGCTGAAGCCGTCGGACCCCGCCGTGGTGAACACCGGGTTGCCGTCGGCGTCGGTGCGCTGCTCGAGGCCGGTCTCGTCGCCGTAGAGGTAGCCCTGCTCGTGGGTCAGCCGGTCGAGGTCGCCGGTGAGGACGGCGACGAGCTCGTCCACCCCCGCGGTGTGCAGCCAGTGGGTGGCGCAGTCGCCGACGACCAGCTCCCCGGTCGTGCTCCCGCCCAGGCGGACCTCCTCGCCGCCGATCAGCTGCAGCGAGACCAGCACCGTCGCGCCCGGCTCGCCCCGCACCTCGATCACCGCCTCCGACTCCGGCACGCTGTACCAGGTCGCCTCCACCCCGGCCTCGACGTCGCCGGTGTCCTCGAAGGTGGCGGTCCCGCCGACGGCGTACACGAGGTACTCGAAGTTCTCCTCCGAGGAGAAGGTCAGCTCCGCGGCACCGTCGCCGTCGAGCACCACCTCGGTGACCGACTCGACCTCGACGTGCCGGGTCCCGCCGGGCAGCACCGGCCCGTCGCCGCCGCACGCGGCCAGCGCGAGGGCCGTGCACGCCGTCGCCAGCACCGCCGCCGTCCCCCGCACCATGCACTCCTCCTCGTCCGGACCGCGCGACCCTGGAGCACCGCTCCGCGCCCGGCAAGGGGTCCGGTCGCGGTGCGTGTCCGGGTGCGTGTCCGGGTGCGCGGGCCGCCGGCCGGTGCCGCCGGGCGGATACCGTGCGCGCATGGTGAGGGCGGCGCGCGTGGCGCTGGCGCTCTACCTGCTGGCCGGCGCGTCCATCACGCTCGGGCCGACCCCGCAGGAGCTGTTCTTCCGGGGCCAGGTGGCCGTCCGCGAGGTGACCGACGGCGCGCTGTCGGGCTCGGCCGTCGAGGCCGGCGCCAACATCGCCCTGTTCGTGCCGCTCGGGTTCCTGCTGTGCCAGTCGTTCCCCACGGTGCGGCGGTGGCTCGTCTGGCTCCTGTGCGTGGCGGCGTCCGGCGGGATCGAGCTGTACCAGTACCTGTTCCCCGGGCGGGACGCGTCGGTGCGCGACCTGGTCATGAACGCCCTCGGGGCGGCGCTGGGCGTGGCGCTGAGCTGGGCGCTGGACCGGGTCCTGGCCCGCCGCCGCCGGGCTGCCGACCCCCTGTGAACCCGGGTACACCCCGTCGCTGAACCAGGGGAAACCCCGATGATCGGCGCCGGTGTGCGGAGCACACTGGTCGCGTGGTCGACCCGGTGCTGCACTTCCTGGGCCACTCGACGGTGCGCGTCGAGCTGGCCGGCCGCACCGTGCTCACCGACCCGGTGCTCACCGCCGGTGTCGGCCCGCTGCGCCGGGTGGTCCCGCTGCCCGACCCCGCCGCCTGGGCCGGCGTCGACCTGGTCGTCCTCAGCCACCAGCACGGCGACCACCTGCACCTGCCCTCCCTGCGGCTGGTGGGCAGCGGCGTCCGCATCGTCGTGCCGCGCGGCGCGGGTGCCTGGCTGCGGTCCCGCGGTTTCCCCCGCGTCGACGAGCTCGCCCCCGGGGAGTCGCTGACCGACGGCGGGCTGCGCGTCACCGCCGTCCCGGCCGAGCACAGCGCGCACCGGTGGGGCCCGCGGCTGACGCACGGCCCCGACGCCCCCGCCGTGGGGCACCTGCTGGAGGGCGGCGGCCACACCGTCTACGTCTCCGGCGACACCGACCTGTTCGACGGCATGCACGTCATCGGCGAGCGCGGCGTCGACGTCGCCCTGCTGCCGGTGTGGGGCTGGGGGCCCTCGCTCGGCCCGGGCCACCTGGACCCGCTGCGCGCGGCCGAGGCGGTCGCCCGGGTGCGCCCGCGCGTGGTCGTCCCCGTGCACTGGGGCACCCTCGCCCTGCGCGGCAGCACCGTCGTCCCCCGGATGCGCCGGCTGCTCAGCGAGCCGCCGCGGACCTTCGCCGACGCGGTCGCCGCCCGCGGCCTGGACACCCGGGTCGTGCTCACCGAGCCCGGCCGCCCGGTCCTGCTCCCCACCCCGGACGCCGCATGAGCGCCGACCTGCTCGCGTCGAGCTGGACCGACGCCGCCTCGATCGGGTACCCGGTGCTCCTGGGCGGGGTGCTGCTCGGCTCGATCGTCCCGGTCGTGCCCACCGGTGCGGTGGTCGGCGCCGCGGCCGCGGTCGCCACCTCCTCGGGCCAGCTCGACCTGCTCGCCGTCCTCGTGTTCGCCACCCTCGCCGCCTGGACCGGCGACGTCGTCACCTTCGCCGTCTGCCGCTTCGGGGGCCCCGCCGCCGTCCGCTGGGTGGCACGCGGCCAGCACGCCGACCGGATCACCGAGGTGCGCGAGCAGTTCCGCGAGCACGGGTGGCAGATCATCGTGGCCGGCCGGCTGCTCCCGGCCGGCCGCATCCCGGTCCTGCTGGCCGCCGGCGCCCTCACCTACCCGTGGCGCCGGCTGCTCCCGGCCAGCCTGCTCGCCGCCGCACTGTGGGCGCTGGCCTACGCGCTGCTCGGCGTGGTCAGCGGCGGCATCTTCGACTCCCCGCTGCTGGCGACCCTCGTGGCCACGCTGCTGGTGCTGCTGGTCGGCGCGGTGCTCAACCTGGTGAGCGCGGCCCGGCGCCGGGCCGCCCGCCGGGCGACGCCGGAGGCCCCCGGCGCCCCGCCGGCGCCGCGCGCGCCCGCCGAGGCCCGGGCCGCCCGGGAGCACGCCGCGTCCGAGCCGGAGCCCTGCGGACCGGCGCGCGGGAAGACCGGCCCGGCATGACCCGGCCCCCCGAGCGCGGTCGCGTCCTGCAGCGGGGCCGCACGCCCGCCCGCGTGCTGCTGAACTGGCTGGCCGCCACCGTCACGCTCGTGCTGCTGGACTCGTGGCTGGACCGCTTCAGCCTCGGCTCCTGGTGGCAGCCGCCGCTGGTCGCGCTGCTGGTCGGGCTGCTCACCGGGGTGGTGTGGCCGCTGGTGATGCGGGTGGCGCTGCCGGTCGCCTTCCTCACCCTCGGCCTGGGCAGCTTCCTGCTGCTGGGCCTGGCGGTGCTCGGGGTCTCCTTCCTGGTGCCCGGCGTCGTCGTCGAGGGCGTGCGCACCGGCGTGCTCGTCGTCGTCGGCATGGCGGCGGTGACCGGGCTGGTCAGCAGCGCGCTGGCCGTCGACGAGGACGAGCTGTTCTTCCGGCGCGCCCGCCGGCGGGCACGCCGGGCCGCCGACGGCGGGGAGCAGCCACCGGGCGTGCTGTTCCTCCAGATCGACGCCCTGTCGTACGACACCGCGCGGCGGGCGGTCCGCGACGGGTCGATGCCCAACGTCGCGGCGCTGCTGCGCTCGGGCAGCCACGCGATGACCGCGTGGCACACCGACTGGAGCTCGCAGACCGGCGCCGCGGTCAGCGGCATCCTGCACGGCAGCAACCACGACGTCTTCGGCTTCCGCTGGTACGAGAAGGACCGCGACCGCCTGGTCCGCGTCTCCCACCCCGAGGACGCCGCCCTCGTCGAGAGCCGGCTCTCCGACGGCCGTGGCCTGCTCGCCGGCGACGGCGCCGGCCGCGGGAACCTGTTCACCGGCGACGCCCCGCACGTCAGCCTCACGATGAGCTCGCTGGCGCACGTCGTGCGGGCGGGCAGCCGCCGGGCCCGGCAGCTCGAGCGGGTGGGCTCCGGCTACTACGCCTACTTCGCCAACCCGGTGAACGCGCTGCGCACCATCGCCGTCTCGGCCGTGGACATCGGCCGCGAGCTGGTGGCCGCCGCCCGCGAGCGCCGCGACGACGTCCGCCCGCGGGTCTCCCGCGGCGGGCTGTGGCCGCTCATGCGGCCCGGCACCACGGTCATCAGCCGGGACGTCGTGGTGTTCGCCCTGCTGGAGGACATGCTGGCCGGCCGGGCCGTGGCCTACGCCGACTTCCTCGGCTACGACGAGGCCGGTCACCACGCCGGCCTGGAGCGGGCCGACACCCTGGCGGTGCTGCGCACGATCGACCAGCAGATCGGCCGGCTGCACCGGGCCGCCGCGCTCGCGCCGCGGCAGTACCACCTGGTCTGCCACTCCGACCACGGCCTGACCCAGGGCGAGGCCTTCGCCACCCGCTTCGGCGAGACCGTCGAGTCGCTGGTCGGCCGGCTGTGCGGCGCCGATCCCGACCCGCGCACGGTGTGCAGCGGGCCGGCCACCAGCCGCGACCCGGCCGACGGCGGCTGGCAGTTCGGCGCGGCGCTCGCCGAGGGCGCCGGCCCGGTCGCCCGCCGGCTGCGCGCCCGGGTCCAGGCCGACGGCGAACCGCACGACCACGAGCTGCCGACCGGCCGCGCGGGCGCCGTCCCGCGGGTCGCCCCGGGCGTGGTGGTCACCGTCTCCGGCCACACGGCGTCGATCTCCTTCGCCGACCTGCCCGGCCGGGTGCCGCTGGAGGAGATCGAGCGGCACTGGCCCGACCTGCTGCCGGGCCTGGTCGACCACGCCGGCATCGGCTTCGTGCTCGTGGCCTCGGCCGAGCAGGGGCCGGTCGTGCTCGGCCGCGACGGCATGCACCGGCTGGCCACCGGCGAGGTGACCGGCGTCGACCCCCTCGCGCCCTACGGCGAGCACGCCGCCGAGCTGGTCGCGCGCGTCTCGACGTTCCCGCACTGCCCCGACGTCGTGGTGAACAGCGCCTGGGACCCGGAGACCGACGAGGCCTCGCCGTTCGAGCCGCACGTCGGCTCGCACGGCGGCCTGGGCGGGCCGCAGCAGCGCGGCTTCCTCGTGTACCCGCGGTCGTTCGCCCCGCCCGGCGAGGTCGTCGGCGCCGAGCAGCTGCACCGGGTGTTCCGCGGCTGGCTGACCGACCTCGGACACCCGGAGCCCACCGGCGAGGGCGCGGCGGTCGGACCGGACAGCCGGACCGCCCGCGCGGCGTCGTCGAGCAGGCGGTGACCAACCGGTGAACAGCGCGTCGTCACCCTGGCGGCCCGCCGGGGCACCGCCGAGAGTGAGCCGATGAGACCCGACGCCCGCGCCTGGTTCCGGACCCGGACCTCGTCGGCCGCCTCCCTGGCGGCGATCGACGCCCCCGCCCTGCTGCGCGCCAAGCGCCGCGGCGGGCACCGGGTCAGCGTCGTCCTCCCCGCGCGCGACGAGGAGGCGACCGTCGGCCGGCTCGTGGCCGACATCGCCGAGCACTGGGTGCGCCGGGTGCCGCTGGTCGACGAGCTGCTCGTGGTCGACTCCGACTCCACCGACGGCACGGCCGCGGTCGCCCGGGCCGCCGGCGCGGACGTCGTCGCCACCGCCGACGTGCTGCCGGCCCACGGCTCCCGCCCCGGCAAGGGCGAGGCGCTGTGGAAGTCGCTGGCCGCGACCACCGGTGACCTCGTCGTCTTCCTCGACTCCGACCTCGTCGGCGACGTGACGCACTACGTGCCCGGGCTGCTCGGCCCGCTGCTCACCGACCCCGGCGTCGGCTACGTCAAGGGCTGCTACACCCGCCCCCTCGAGGTCGGCGGCGTCAGCACCCCGGCCGGCGGCGGGCGGGTCACCGAGCTGACCGCCCGGCCGCTGCTCAACGCGCTGTGGCCCGAGCTCGCCGGCGTCGTCCAGCCGCTCGGGGGCGAGTACGCCGGCCGCCGCCACCTGCTCGAGCAGGTGCCGTTCGTCTCCGGCTACGGCGTCGAGGTCGGGCTGCTGGTCGACCTGCTCGGCCTCGTCGGGCTGTCCGGCCTGGCCCAGGTCGACCTGGGCGTGCGCCGGCACACCTCCCAGTCGCAGGAGGCGCTGGGCCGGATGGCCGGCCAGGTCGTGTCCACGGTGCTGGCCCGCGCCGGGCTCGGCGCGGCGGCGGGCGGCCTGCTCACCCAGTTCCGGCACGACGAGCGCGGCTTCGCCCCGTACAGCAGCCCGGTCGCCGTGGACGAGCGGCCGGCCATGGCCACCGTCCCCGAGTACCGCGCGCTGAGCTCCGTCCCCGGCTGAGGGAGCGCCCCCCGCTCCCTCAGGCCAGCGGGGTGTCCGAGAGGTTCGCCGCGAGGTCGCCCGGGGTGTCGAAGATCGCCACGGCGCCGGCGTCGTTCAGCTCGTCGTCCCCGAATCCGCCGGACCGCACCACGACCGCCGGCATCCCGGCGTTGTCGGCGGCCTTGACGTCCCACACCGAGTCGCCGACCAGGACGCTGGCCGCGTCCGCCGGGGCGCCCAGCTTCTGCAGGGCCACCTGCAGGAGGTCCGGCGCGGGCTTGGTCTCCTCGACGTCGTCGCTGGTCGTCCAGGCGTCGGCGAGGTCGCGGGCGTCGAGCAGGTCGAGGGAGAGGTCGACGTGGTGCGGCTTGCCCGAGCTGGCCAGCACGACGCGGTGCCCGCGCTCCTTCAGCGCCAGGAGCAGGTCACGGGCGCCGGGCAGCACCGCCACCTCGCCCATCAGCGGGTCGGCCTCCTCCACCCACCGCTCCCGCGCCTGCTCGCCGATCCGCTCCTCGAGCTCGTCCCCGCCGATCGCCGCGACGAGCTGGTCGCCGCCCATGCCGATCAGCCGGTGGATGCGCCAGATCGGGAAGGTCTCCCCCAGCGAGCGGAACGCCCGGTACCAGGCCAGGGCGTGCTGGTAGTTGCTGTCGACGAGGGTGCCGTCGACGTCCAGGACGGCGATCGGTGAGGCGGCCATGGGCGCACACCTGCCCGCCCGGCCGACGGGACAACCCCGCAGGGGCCCGATGTGGGCAATCCCGCGGAACCGCTCGGATCAGCCGTGGACGAGCAGGCCCCGCACCGTCTCGCCGGCCGCCTGGTCGCGGTAGCCCTGCGCGAGCTCACCGAGGGAGTAGCGCCGGGTGACCAGCCGGTCGAGCTCGAGCCGGCCCTCCTCGTGCATGCGCAGCAGCCGCGGGATGTCGGTGAACGGGTTGCAGTTGCCGAAGAGGGTCCCCTGCACGCGCTGCTGGAACGCCGTCGTCACCTGGCCGTTGAGCGTGACCATGCCGTCGGCCGGGCGGTCGGCCAGCGCGGTGAGCACCAGGGTGCCGCCCTTGCCCACGCAGCGGGCGGCCCCGGCGTGCACCTCGGCCGACATCCTGCCGACGGTCACGACGACGACGTCGGCGCCGGTGCCCCGGGAGAGCTCGCGGGCCAGGCCGGCGGCCTCCCCGGCGTCGGCGACGGTGTGCGTGGCGCCGACCGTCTCCGCGAAGCCCCGCTTCATCTCGACCGGGTCCACGCCGATCACGTGCAGCGCGCCGGCGTGCGCGGCGCCCTGGACGGCGTTGACGCCCACCCCGCCGAGCCCCACGACGACGACCGTGTCGCCGGGACGCACCCCGCCGGCGTACACCGCCGAGCCCCAGCCGGTGGGCACGCTGCAGGCCAGCAGCGCCGCGGTGTCCAGCGGCACGTGCGGCTCGACGCGCACGCAGGAGAACTCGTGCAGCAGCGTGTGCCGGGCGAAGGCGCCGATCATGCAGAAGCCGCCGAGCTCCCGGCCGTCGTCCAGCCGGAAGGGCATCGTGCCGGTGGGCAGCCGGCCGGTGGCGATGGTGGCCCCGGCGTCGCAGATGCTCGACCGCCCGGTGGCGCAGTAGCGGCAGTGCCCGCAGGCGGGCAGGAAGCTGGTGACGACGTGGTCGCCCGGGGCGACCCGGGTGACGCCCGGGCCCACCGCGAGGACGACGGCCGATCCCTCGTGCCCGCCCACGATCGGGTACTGCCCGCCGGGGTTGGCGTGCCGCAGGTGCTCGTCGGAGTGGCACAGCCCGGCGTAGGCCATCTCCACCAGCACCTCGCCCGGCCCGGGGTCGCCGACCTCGAGGTCGACCACCTGGTAGTCGGTCCCGGGCTCGAAGAGCACCGCTCCTGTGGTCCTCACCGGGGCACCGGCTCCCTTCGTACCTGCGACGACGTCCCGTCCAGCTTCCCCGGACGGCCGGTCCCGCGGTCCACCGGGTGCCGCGGCGCGGCCCGCACCCGGCGGGGCGCGGCCGGCGGGGGGACCATGGAGGCGTGTCCGCACCCCACCGCAGCGCAGCCCCGGCGGCCCCCGGCGAGCCCGAGCCGGCCGCCTGCCCGGGCTGCGGCGCCGTGCTCGCGCCGGCACCCGGCAGCACGGGGGCCGACGGCGCGGCGGCGGCGTGCCGGCGGCTGTTCGACGAGACGACGCGCGGCATCCGCGAGGAGGCCGCCTCCGACCCGCGCGCCGCGGCCACCGTGGTCCTCGCCGACACCGCCTACGCCGCCCAGCACCCCGACCCGGCCGACCCCGGCGCGGTGCACGGCGTGCTCGACACGCTCGTCCGCCGGCTGGGCGACGACCCCAACCCCGACCCCGCACCCCAGCGCCCCCGGGTCTGGCAGATGACGTCGGCGGACATCGCCGCCGACCTCGACGTCGTGGGCCTCGACGCACTCGTCGAGACCTGGGCGCGCACCGTCGCCGAGGACTGGAGCCGGGCGGCCCGTTCGTGAGACTCGGCAATCTCGTTACTGACGGTTGCTAAGGTCTATGCGATGAGTGAGGGCGGCGACCGCAGAGCGCGGAAGAAGGCAGCCACCCGGGCGCTGGTCCTGGAGACCGCGCAGCGCATGTTCGACGAGCGCGGCTTCGACGCGGTGACCATCGCCGACGTCGCGGCGACCGCCGACGTCGCCGTGCAGACGGTGTTCAACCACTTCCCCACCAAGGAGGAGCTCTTCTTCGCCGACCGCGTCCCGTGGCTGGACGCGCCCTCCGACGCGGTGCGCGAGCGCGATCCGGGCGAGACACCTACAGCGGCCCTCCGGCGCTCGCTGGTGGGCACGGTCCAGGCCTACCTCGCCGCGCTCGCCGAGCCCGGGCACCGCGCCATGGTCGCCGCGGTGATCGCGTCACCGGCCCTGAGGGTCCACGAGCGCGAGCTCACCGAGACCTCCCGCCGGCGGCTGCAGACGGTGCTGGCCGACGCCTGGGCCGCGACGCTGGGCCGCGACCCGGCCGAGCTGCGCCGCAGCGCGGCGCTGGTCGCCGCGACCTGGATCGCCACCGCTCGCACGGTCGCCGACGAGTTCCGCGAGCCGATGCCCGCGCCGGAGGACGCCGCCGCCCGGGCGGCGGACGCCGTCGCGCTGGTCGAGCGGGTGCTGCACGCGCTGGAGACGGCGCTGGACAGCGGCGACCGGCTCCTCGGCAGCGGCTGAGCCCGAGGTCAGACCGCGGCGGTCTCGCGCCCGGCGGCGACCAGCGGCATGAGGACGTCCTCCACCAGCCGGTCCAGGCGCTCAGCGGGGATCGCGCCGTCGCCGGCGGTGGTGAAGCGCTGCCAGAGGAACGCCTCCAGCACCGAGCGCAGCATCGCGAGGCGGGGCTCGGGAACGGCCTCGCCACGGGCGGCCGCGCGTTCCCCGATCACGGCCACGGCTGACGCGAGCGGCCGCACCAGCGCGGCGTCGAGACCGGCACGCAGCTCCTCGTCGTGCCGGGCGGCGCCGACGAGGCTGGCGACCGCGCACTCCTCGCGCGACAGCGGCCGGCTCCACCGCTCGACCAGGGCGGCCACGTCGCCGCTCAGCGAGCCGGTGTCCTCGGGCTGGTCGACCAGCCGGAACCGGCCGACCGCGTGCCGGGCCATCGCCGACATCGTGGGCCAGCGGCGGTAGATGCCCGCCTTGCCGGCCCGGGCGCGGGCGGCGACGCGGTCGCTGTTGAGCCGCCCCCAGCCCTCCTCGGCGAGGATGTCGACGGCGACGGCGAGCAGCTGTTCGGACAGCTCGGCGCTCAGGGGTCTGCCGGGGGTCCCACTCACAGCGCGCTCCCGTCCATGATCTTGCGCATCCTGCGCAATAGTGGCCGCTCGGTGGAGCGACCACAAGGACGGAAGCTTTACAGATTCAAGTCAGTGACGCGTCACCGGGTCACGCCCCAGCGGCACTCTGCACCGGGACCCGCAGCATCCCGTCGTCCGCCTCGTCCCGGAGGGGTCCGACGAGCTCGTCGAAGCGGGCGGAGCCGTCCCCGCCGGCCGCCGCCGGCCCCGCCGCGGTGCGCAGCGCCTCGACGTCGAGCAGGGCCGAGTCGCCGTCGGCCAGCCGGCCCAGGCCGGCGTCCCGCAGCGCCTGGTCGGCCTCCTCGTCGGTGACCTCGCCCAGGGCGAGCACCACCCGGCTCAGGTCGTCGGTGTCCACGACCCGCACCTCGGGACGCTGGTCGGCGCCCCCCACCACCTCGACGATCATGCCTCGGTCCTCCTGGTCACACGTGCCACGGGAACTGCGAGAAGTCCGGGTCGCGCTTCTCGAGGAACGCGTCCCGGCCCTCCACGGCCTCCTCGGCCATGTAGGCCAGCCGGGTGGTCTCCCCGGCGAACAGCTGCTGACCGACCAGTCCGTCGTCGATCAGGTTGAACGAGTACTTCAGCATCCGCTGGGCGGTCGGGCTCTTGGCCACGATCCGCCGGCCCCAGTCCAGCGCGGTGCGCTCGAGCTCCGCGTGCGGCACCACCCGGTTGACCATGCCCATCGCGTGCGCGTCGGCGGCGCTGTACTCCTCGCCGAGGAAGAAGACCTCCCGCGCGAACTTCTGCCCCACCTGCCGGGCGAGGTAGGCCGAGCCGAAGCCGCCGTCGAAGCTGCCGACGTCGGCGTCGGTCTGCTTGAAGCGGGCGTGCTCGGCGCTGGCCAGGGTGAGGTCGCTGACGACGTGCAGGCTGTGCCCGCCGCCGGCCGCCCAGCCGGGGACGACGCAGACGACGACCTTGGGCATGAAGCGGATGAGCCGCTGCGCCTCCAGGACGTGCAGCCGCCCGGAGCTGCCGGCCGCGTGCTCGTAGCCGTACCTCCCGCGCACCCGCTGGTCGCCGCCGGAGCAGAAGGCCCAGCCGCCGTCCTTGGGGCTGGGGCCGTTGCCGGTCAGCAGCACGCAGCCGACGTCGGTGGACAGCCGGGCGTGCTCCAGCGCCGCGATCAGCTCGTCGACCGTCTGCGGCCGGAACGCGTTGCGCACCTCGGGCCGGTCGAAGGCGATCCGGACGACGCCGGCGTCCACGGCCCGGTGGTAGGTGATGTCGGCGAAGTCGAAGCCCTCGACCGGCCGCCATGCCGCCGCGTCGAAGATCTCCGAGACGTCGTCGCGCGCGCTCATGCCCCGCACGGTAGTGCCGCTGCCCGGTCTCCCGGACGCCGGTCGGCCGGGAACGGGCTCACCCGCCGAGCAGACCGCCGACGACGGAGCCGGCGCCCTGGGTCACCCCGCCGACCACCTCGCCCGCGCCCTCGACGACACCACCGAGCGGGTCGCCGCCGGTCACCCCGCCGACGACGGAGCCGACACCGTCGGTCACCCCGCCGACGACCTCGCCCGCGCCCTGGGTCACGCCGCCGACCGGGCCCTGCACGACCGGCGGCAGCGCCGGGGCGGCCGGAGCGGGCGCCGGGGCCGGGGCGGGTGCCGGGGCGACGGTCCCCGGAGCCGGCCGGCCGGGAGCCGCGGGTGCCGGGGCGGGAGCCGCGCCGGGCGCGGGGGCCGGGGCCGGCGCGCCCGGCGCCCCCGGCGCTCCGGGAGCCGGGGCACCGACGGGGGCACCGGCCGCCGGGGCGCCGGGCAGCGCACCGGCGCCGCCGTCCCCACCCGGGAGGTCGAAGCCGACGAGGAAGCCCTGCAGCCGGCTGCCGGCGACACCGATGCCCTGCACCTGCGACGCGGCGTAGCCGGCGCTCGTGGTCGCGGTGAACGGCCAGCCCTCCAGGCCCGGGGCGCCGAACAGCGGCGAGAGGCGGCCGAAGCCCTCCGGTGCGGCCGCGTCGACACCGCCGGCGACCCCGCCGCCACCCGGCCCCTCCGCGGTGACCGCGGAGGTGTCGGCGGCCTCGGACTCCCCCGCGCCCGCGGTGGCGAGGACCGGGGCGACCACCATCCCGGCGACCGCCGCGGTCATGAGGACCCGCCACGTGCGGCGCTCGGCCGCCTGGGCGGCCAGGTCGGCGGCCGGGTCGGCAGCCGCCCGCGGGGCGGACGCGCGGACGCGGGGTGCGGAGTCGGTGCGCCCGGCGTCTCCGGACACGCGGTGTCGGCTGCTCACGGGCCCCCCCTACCCGGCGGCGACCGTGTCACACATCACTGTCACGTAGATCCGGCGACATCGTGCAGGTCAGGGCCACGAGCGCCCCGCCACGCCCCCGACGGCGCGCTCCGTCCGGCCGCTCGGAGGGCGGCCCCCGGCCGGCGCGTAGCGTGCGGCGGGTGCCCGACCGCCCGGTGCTGCGCGTCGGCACGCTCAACCTGGCCTCGGGTCGCGGTCGCGACGGCGTCGTCCTCCCGGCCGACCGGATCGGCGCCGCACTGGCCGGTCTCGACGTCGACGTCCTCGCCGTGCAGGAGACCGACGCGGCCCAGCCGCGGTCCGGGAGCGCCGACCAGCCCGCTCTGGTCGCCGCGGCCCTGGGCGCGGCCGACTGGCGGGCGGCGGCCACCGTGGCCGGCACCCCGGGGCCGGTGCGCAGCTGGACGCCGGTCGACCCCCCGGTGCTGCGCGGCCCCGGCGACCCCCTGCCCGGGCCGCTCTACGGCATCGCCCTGGTCAGCCGCCGTCCGGTGCTGGCCTGGTCGGTGCTCCCGCTGGGCGGGGGCCGGGCGCGGCTGCCCGTGCGCGCGACGGATCCGCGGACCGGGCAGGCGCGTTGGTGGTGGATCCCCGACGAGCCCCGCGTCGCCCTGGCGGCCCGGCTCGACGGCGTCACCGTCGTCGGCACGCACCTGTCCTTCGCACCGCCGACCGCGCTGCGGCAGCTGCGGGCGCTGCGCCGGTGGGCGGCGGCGCTCGGCGGCCCGGTCGTGGTGGCCGGCGACCTCAACCTGCCCGGCGCCCTGCCCGCGCGGCTGCTGGGTGGTGTCCCGCTGGTGCGCGAGGCCACCTTCCCCGGGGCGGAGCCGCGGGTGCAGCTGGACCACCTGGTGTCCCTCGGCGCCGAGCCGGCCGGACCCGGCAGCACGGTGGGCCTCGCCGTCGGCGACCACCGCGGCCTCGTCGCGCCGGTGTACGGCTGACCCGGCGGGTCAGAGCATCGGCAGCAGGCGCGGCAGCGACGCCGCGAGCCCCGGGTGCAGCGGCACCCGCGCCAGGTCGGCCAGCGGGATCCAGCCGACCGCCGTGCTCTCGCCGTCCAGCCGCAGGTGCGCCGGGTCGATCGGGTGCGCGGGGGTGGCCAGCACGGTCGTGTAGGCCCACCCGCCGTGGTCGTCGACCGAACGGGCCCCGAGGACGACGTCGTCGGCGGTCAGGCCGAGCTCCTCGTGCACCTCGCGCAGGGCGCCGCGCTCGGGGGCCTCGTCCACGTGCAGCGCTCCCCCGGGCGTGCCCCAGGTGCCGCCGTGGTGCGACCACTGCGCGCGGTGCTGCAGCAGGAGCTCGGGACCCGCCGCGCCGTCCCGGTGCAGGAGCAGCCCCGCCGCCCCGGCCCTGCCCCAGTGGCGGTGCCCCAGGTCGCAGGTCGTCCAGCCGTCGGTCGGGGAGAACGCCGCACCGGAGACCACGTCCCCAGTGAACCGCACCGCCGGGCGGTGCCGGTGCCGCTGGCAGGATCGGCCGGGTGACCACCGTGCAGCTGCGCCGCTACCGCCTCGAGCCCGGCCGCACGGCCGAGTTCCTCGCCTGGTTCCCGACGGTCCTGCCGGTCCGCGAGCAGTACGGCTTCCGCGTCCTCTCCGCCTACGCCGACCACGCGCTGGACACGTTCACCTGGGCGGTCGCGCACGACGGCGACGAGGAGGCCTTCCGCACCGCCCTTGAGGCCTACGACGCCTCGCCCGAGAGGGCCGCCGCGTTCGAGACGTTCCCGCGGGTCGTCACCGAGCAGGTCAACGGCTTCGTCGACGACGTGCTGGCCCGCTGAGCATGCGCGTCGCCGTCTTCACCGGGTCGCAGTGCGGGCCGGAGTCGCACCGGGCCGCCGCCGCGGCGATCGCCGGGGACCTCGCCCGGGCCGGCGTCGGCGTCGTCTACGGCGGCGGGCACGTCGGCCTCATGGGCGTCGTGGCCGACGCCGCGCTGGCCGCCGGCGGCGAGGTGGTCGGGGTCATCCCGCAACACCTGGTCGACGACGAGCTCGCCCACCCGGGCCTGCCCCGCCTGGAGGTCGTCGCCTCCATGCACGAGCGCAAGGCTCGGATGGCCGAGCTCGCCGACGCCTTCGTCGCCCTCCCCGGCGCCGCCGGCACGCTCGAGGAGCTGTTCGAGGCCTGGACCTGGGGGATGCTCGGGCTGCACGCCAAGCCGACCGTGCTGGTGGACGTCGACGGGTTCTGGCAGCCGCTGCTCGCCCAGCTGCGCCGCATGGCCGACGACGGCTACCTCGACCGGCGCCGACTCGACGCGCTCGGGGTGGTGACCGACGCCGCGGGCCTGCTGGCGTTCGTCGAGGGCTACGAGCACCCGCCGCGCAAGTGGACCGGTGGGGCGCCGACCGCCGGCGGAGCGCCCCGCGTGTGACACCCCCGCAACGCACTGGTGGTCCACTGGGGTGGTGGACGTCGAGGTGGTGCGGGAGTCCCGCGTGGTGCACGGGCACCGGCGGGCGTTCCTGCGCGCCGGCAGCGGCCCGGTGATCCTGCTCGTCCACGGCATCGGCAACAACGCCCAGACCTGGTCGAGCGTGATCGGCCCGCTGGCCGAGCACCACACCGTCCTCGCGCCCGACCTGCTCGGCCACGGCGACTCCGACAAGCCCCGCGGCGACTACTCGATCGCCGGGTACGCCAACGGGATGCGCGACCTGCTCTCGGTGCTCGACGTCGAGCAGGTGACGGTGGTCGGGCACTCCCTCGGCGGCGGGATCGCCCTGCAGTTCGCCTACCAGTTCCCCGAGCGCTGCCAGCGGATCGTGCTGGTGAGCAGCGGCGGGCTGGGGTCGGAGCTGTCGGCCACCCTGCGCGCGGCCACCCTGCCCGGCGCCGAGCTGGTGCTCACCGGGCTCGCCCAGGCCTCCGGCGTGCTCCGCGCGGGGCTGCGTGGCGTGGAGGGGCTGGGCCGGCTGGCCGGCTGGCGGCAGGCCCGGGACCTCGCCCAGGCGGCCGAGGCGCTGCTCGCGCTGCGCGACATCGAGGCGCGCCGGGCGTTCCTGCGGACCCTGCGCAGCAGCGTCGACACCCGCGGCCAGACGGTGAGCGCGCTGGACCGGCTGTACCTGGCCAACGCCATCCCGATGCTGGTGGTCTGGGGCACCCGCGACCCCATCGTGCCGATCAGCCACGCCGACGCCGTCCGGGCGACGGTGCCCACGGCGCGGGTCGAGGTGTTCGAGGGCGCCGGGCACTGGCCGCACGTCGACGACCCCGACCGCTTCTCCACGGTGGTCACGCAGTTCCTCCGCGACACCGAGCCGGCGGCCCACGACCGGGACACCTGGCGCGCACTGCTCGCCGAGGACCGCTGACCCGCCCGGGCGGGTGTGCGGATCCCGCGCCCAGTGCCTAGCGTTCCGGCGGTGGAGGACTGGGACGTCGTGGTCGTCGGCGGCGGCCCGGCGGGGGCGTCGGCCGCTCTCGCGGCGCGCCGGGCCGGGGCCTCGGTGCTCGTGCTCGACCGGGCCGACTTCCCCCGCGACAAGGTCTGCGGCGACGGGATCGCCCCCGAGGCGCTGGACGTGCTCGCCGTGCTCGGCGCCGACCCCGCGAGGCTGGTCGCCGGGTACCCCGCGGTGCCGCGGCTGTCCCTGCGGGCGCCGCGCGGCGCGGTCGTCGAGCGGGACACCCACCGGCCCTCGCACGTCGTCCCCCGTGAGGTCCTCGACGCGCGCGTCCTCGAAGCGGCCCTCTCCGCGGGTGCGGAGTTCCGGCGGCACCGGGTCCGGACGCTCGCGGTCGGCGACGGCGGGGTGGTCGTCGACGACGCCGTCCGGGCCGGGGTGCTGGTCGGGGCCGACGGCGCGGAGTCCGTCGTCCGCCGGGCCCTCGGGCTGCCCCGCACCCCCGACGACCGGATCGCCGTCGCCATCCGCGGCTACGCGCCGGAACCCCCGCTGCGCCCGGGCACCCAGGTGCTCGTGACGACCGAGCAGCGCTGGCCGGCCTACGCCTGGTCGTTCCCGCTCGGCGACGGGCGGGCCAACGTCGGCTACGGGGAGCTGGTCTCCGGGGGCGCCACCCGCCAGGAGCTCGTGGCCGGGTTGCAGCGGCTGCTGCCCGGGGTGGAGCCCGACCGGCTGCGCGCGCACCGGCTGCCGCTGTCGACCGGCCGCACCCGCCAGCCCGACGGCCGGGTGCTGCTGGCCGGCGACGCCGCGTCGCTGATCAACCCGCTGACCGGCGAGGGGATCTTCTACGCGGTGCTGTCCGGCGCGCTCGCGGGAACGGCGGCGACGGCGGGCGCGGCCGCGGGGGCGGTGTACCGCCGGGCGCTGCGCCGGCGGCTGGGCGCGCACCTGCGGGCGACGTCGGCGGCCTCGCAGCTGTCCCGCTGGCCGCGGCTGATGGACGCCGCGGTGCGGGGTGCGGCCGCCGACCAGCGGGTGTTCGACGACGTGGTGGCCCTCGGCCTGGCCGACGGGCGGCTGTCGGCGCGCACGCTGGCGGCCGCCGTCGGCAACCTGCGCTAGGCCGGAGCGACCTCGATGCGGTCCCGGCCGCCGCGCTTGGCGCGGTAGAGGGCGGCGTCGGCCGCCGCGTACAGCTCGCGCATGCCGCGGGCGTGCTCCGGGGCGTGCGCGACGCCCACGCTCACCGACAGCGCGAGCAGGTCGCCGTCGGGCAGCGTCAGGGGGGTCGAGCGCACCGACTGCAGCACGGCGTCGGCCCGCTGCGCGGCGACCTCGGGCGAGCAGCCCGGCAGCAGCACCGCGAGCTCGTCGCCGCCGAGCCGGCTGAGGACGGCGTCGCCGGCGCGGACGTTGCGGCGGACCAGGCCGGCCAGGTGCACCAATGCGTCGTCGCCGACGGGGTGCCCGTGGCGGTCGTTGATCTGCTTGAAGGAGTCGACGTCGAGCAGCACGAGGGCGGTGCCCTCGCGGTGCGGCGCCCGGTCCAGCGCGTGCTCCAGGGCCTCCTCGAAGACCCGGCGGTTGAGCAGGCCGGTGAGCGAGTCGACGGTCGCCTGCTGCTGCAGCGCCTGCACCAGCCGGTCCTGGACGACGGCGCTGCGGTCGAGCATCACCGCCGTCACCACCAGGACGGCGCC
The DNA here is from genome assembly GCF_019799925.1 of Blastococcus sp. CPCC 205250. Taxonomy (GTDB): domain Bacteria; phylum Actinomycetota; class Actinomycetes; order Mycobacteriales; family Geodermatophilaceae; genus Trujillonella. The sequence goes on from NZ_JABGCG010000005.1 coordinate 294,769, forward strand.
GAAGAACACGGCGTCGATCAGCGCCTCGGCCGCGGGCAGCAGGAGCAGGAGGCTGACGACGTCGCCCGCCAGCGCCACCCCGGTGACGAGCGCGACCGCGCCACGTCGTAGGTGGGTGGCCGCCCACAGGACCGGGAACGCCAGGAACGCCTGCGCCGCGGCCGTCGTGTCGACGGTCAGCACGTTCATGACGCAGACCAGCAGGGCACCGCCGACCCCGATGGCCGGGAACGCACCGCACCGGTCCAGGGTCTCCGGCCGGGCGACCGAGCCGACCACGGCGACGGCCATGAGCACGGCCGCCCCCACCCAGGACGTCACCCGGGACGTGGTGCTGACGGAGTTGGGTCCGAAGAAGGTGAAGAGGACGAGCACCACCGCGCACACGGCGACGACCAGGACGGCGGAGCGCACGGTGCTCCGCGCATCACGCGCCCGGAAGGTCGACGGCAGCCTCACACCGCCGATATCGGCACGCGGTCGTTCCGGGAGAAGGGACGCCCACCCGTCCGAGGGAGGTCAGGCACCGCGTCCGGAGGTGTTCCGGTGCGGCCGGGCCGCTGGCACAGTGTCGCGGTCGCCGGGGAGAGTCCCGGGCACGCTGGAGGGACGACAGATGGTGGACGCGAGCTGGCTGCCCGACCCGAGTGGGGCGCACGAGCTGCGCTACTGGAACGGGACCGCCTGGACCGAGCACGTCTCGGACCGTGGGACGACGGGGATCGACGCCCCGACGAGGGAACTGCCGCTGCCGGGTGAGGCCCCGCCGCCGCCTCCCCCGTCGCCCGGCGACGCGAACGTCCAGTACCACGGCGCCCACGACGCCGGCTTCGGGTCGCCGGAGCCGACGCAGCCCACGCAGGTCCAGCCGCAGCCGTACGGGCAGCAGGCGGACTCCGGGCAGCAGCAGGGATACGGACAGCAGTCGGAGTCCGGGCAGCAGCCGGGGTACGGGGAGCAGCCGGGGTACGGGCAGCAGCCGGGGTACGGCCAGCAGCAGCCCGGCTACGGCCAGCAGCCGGGGTACGGCCAGCCGCAGCAGGCCGCACCGGCGGGCAAGCCCAGCTGGAAGGACCGGCTCAAGCAGGTCGCCGACCAGGGCAAGGCGGTCGCCGAGCAGGGCAAGGCCAAGCTCGCCGAGCAGTCGGCCAAGCGGACCGAGCAGTGGGCCAACGACCCCAGCACCCTGTGGTGGGGCGAGAGCAAGGGCGGGGCCACGGGCGCGGCTGGCGTCGCCAAGGCGCGCTACCGCGTCACCAAGGACCGCATCTGGATCGAGAGCGGGCTGCTGGGCACCCGCACCGAGAGCGTGCCGATGTGGGCGGTGCGTGACATGGACGTCCGCCAGGCGGTCTGGCAGCGCGGCAAGGACGTCGGCGACCTCGTGCTCGGCCTCGACGACCCGGCGTACGGCGTGCAGCAGGACACCTTCAACCTCACCGGCATGCCGGAGTCCGGCACGACCAGCGGCCAGGTGGTCCTCGACAACATCGAGAACCCGCACCAGGTCTACGACCTGCTCGCACCGCTGGTCAGCGAGGCGCGGCACAAGAAGACGATGGAGCGGCAGTCGCAGTACGTGCACCACGTGAACCCGGGGATGGCCTACGGCGCTCCGCAGCCCCCCGCGCCGGCACCCGCCGCCGAGGCCAAGCCCGACCTGGTCGACCAGCTCCGCCGGCTCGGCGAGCTGCGCGACGCGGGGATCCTCACCGAGGAGGAGTTCGCCGCCCAGAAGGCCAAGCTGCTCGGCTGACCGCCCCACCCCCACGGCCCGTTCCCCCTGCCGGGACGGGCCGTGGGCGCACGACGCTCACGACGCCCATGTCGCCCGGGGCGACGCCCACGACGGCCGCGACCTCACGCCCCGGCCCTGCGCCGGCGCGGAGCCGCCGAACGGGGTGGCGCGGCCCGCATGTGGTCCCGCACCGGCTCGAGCAGGCCCGCGAGCGCCTCGACGTCCGGGCGGGACAGTGGTTCCAGGAACAGCTCGCGGAGGACCGCGACGTGGCCGGGCAGGACCCGGTCGAGCACCGCGCGTCCGGCGCCGGTGATGGTGACCGTGACCCCCCGCTCGTCGTCGGGGGAGGGCGCGCGCACCACGAGGCCGGCCTGCTCGAGCAGGCCCGCCTGGTAGGTCAGGCCGCTGCGGCTGTACACGACGCCGTCGGCCAGGTCGGTCATCCGGCCGCTGCCCGTGGGTGAGTCCAGGCCGAGGCGGGCCAGCAGCTGGAACTGGACGTAGCTGAGACCGCCGGCCTCGCGCAGCTGCTGCTCGACCGCGTGCCTGAGCAGCCCCGCGACCTCCATCAACGCGAAGTAGGCGCCCAGCTGGACGCGGTCGAGCGGCGGCTCCTCGGACATGCGCGCAGTCTAGTTGCTTCGAATCTGAAGCAGGTGCTAGCTTCCTCGGTACTGCTTCGAATTCGAAGCAGACTCCCTCGATCAGGCAGAGGTCCCTCCCATGAAGGCAGTGCGTTTCCACGAGTACGGCGAGCCGCGGGTCCTGCGCCACGAGGACGTCGACGTGCCGGTCCCCGGGGACGGGCAGGTGCTCGTCCGCGTCGCCGCCACGACGTTCAACGGCGTCGACGCCACCATCCGCGCGGGCTCCATGCAGGGCCCGATCCCGGTGTCACTGCCGCACACCCCCGGCCTGGACGTCTCCGGCACGGTCGACGCGGTCGGCTCGGGCGTGGACCGCGTCGCGGTCGGCGACCGGGTCATCGGCTTCCTGCCGATGACCGCCGCCGGCGCGTCGGCGGAGTACGTCGTCGCGCCCGCGGAGGTCCTGGCCCCGGCGCCGTCGGGCATCCCGCTGGCCGACGCAGCCGCGCTCCCGGTGGTCGGCCTCACCGCGTGGCAGGCGCTCTTCGACCACGGCGGGCTCACCGCAGGTCAGCGCGTGCTGGTCAACGGCGCCGGCGGGGCGGTCGGCGGCCACGCGGTGCAGCTCGCCAGGCGGGCCGGCGCCCACGTGATCGCCACGGCCGGCCCCGGCAGCCGCGAGCGGGTCCGGGCGGCCGGCGCGGACGAGGTCGTCGACCACACCGCCACCGCGGTGACCGCGGCGGTCCCCGAGCCGGTCGACCTCGTGCTCAACCTGGCGCCGATCGACCCGGCGGAGCTCGCCGCCCTGGTCGGGCTGATCCGCCCCGGGGGCGTCCTCGTCAACACGACGGTGTGGATGCCCGCTCCCGGCGACGAGGAGCGCGGCGTGCGCGGCGTGGACCTCTTCGTCCGCAGCGACCCCGGGCAGCTGTCGGAGCTGGTGGCGCTGGTCGACCGCGGCGACCTGCGCGTCGACGTCGCGCAGCGGGTCCCGCTCGCCGAGCTGCCCGACGTCCACACCCGGGCGGCCTCGGGCGGGCTGCCCGGCAAGGTCGTCGTCCTCGTCTCCCCCGCCTGACGCCGTCCGCACGCGAGGGGGCACGTCCGTCCGGCGCCGTGCGGACACCTCGAGCGGAGGGCGTGGGATTCGAACCCACGATGGGTGTGACCCCATAGCGGTTTTCAAGACCGCCGCCATCGGCCTCTAGGCGAGCCCTCCCGGTGGGGGGAGGTTATCGCCCGCCGCCCCGGCGCTCATCCGCTCGGCGCCACGCCACCCTCGACGCCGCTGCCCGGCGCGGGCTCCCGCGCCGGGCTCCCCGACCGACCACTCGGCGGCGGTCGGCCGGGGAGAGGCGGTCAGTCGTCGTCCGAGCCGCAGTCCAGCCCGCCGTTGTGGCTGTCGCGCAGGTCCCACTCCTCGGTCCGGGGCGCGCTCGTGTGGGTGTGGCTGGGGGCGTTCAACCCGCCGCCGACCGCGGTCCACGCGGTGTAGGTGCCGCAGGGGCCGTAGGGCAGGAGGCCCGTGCTCTCGACCCGGACCGAGCTGTGCGGCTGGAGGGCGACGGTCTGCCGGACCAGCTGCCCGGTGGACCCCACGTAGCCGCCGGTCCCGTGGAACTCCCCGATGGCGAGGACGTGGACGTTCTCCACGAAGTCCGACGTGTTCGTGACCCGGTAGGACTGCCGGCCCGCGTTCTCCTCGTAGTACCACATGTCCTCGACGACGGGCAGGTCAGCGGGGTCGTTCCAGCCGCACTGCCCCGTGGTGTTGACCGTCCACGTCGCCGTGGCGACACCGCCGACGAGCCGGGTGATCGTCGCGCGCAGGGGCGGCACCCGGAGGTGCCCGTCCGAGGTGGCGGAGAGGACGACGGCGTCCGTCGGCTGGCCGGCGGTGAGCGTCCGCGAGTCACGCAGCGCGCCCGAGACCTTCTCCCGCAGGGCGATGCCGTAGCTCTCGTTCGCCCTCAGCGCCGGCAGGCGGAACCCGACGCTGTAGACGCCGAAGTCGCCGGAGGACTGCACGCAGCTGCCGCTGACGTTCGACACGTTGGCGTTGTTCGCCGTGGCCGTGATGTTCGGGTTGGTCGCGATGGTCTCGGCCGAGGCCGTGCTCGCGCCGCCCACGAGGGCGCCGCCGACCGCAGCGAGCGCGAACGCCGCGCGGATGAGCCTGTGCTGACGGGACACGTGGTTCCCCGTTTCTCCCCCGCGGAGGTGTGTGACAGTCGGAAGGGGTATCGGATCACGACCGTCCGGATGGCGGGTGGGACACGGTGCGGGGGAGCACGGTGTGACGGATGAGGAGCGCGAGCCGGGTGCAGCCGGGTCCCTGCCGGGTGGTGGCGGGACATCGGCGACCCCGGCCGGCGGCGACACGCTCCGCGTCCGGCGGGCCGTCGTGGAGCACCCGCCGACCCTCCAGGGCATGCTGCCGGTGCCCAGTGCAGCGCGACCGGCAGGAGAGCCCGTGCCCACCCCCTACGCCAGCGTCGGTGGCGTCGACGCCGACCTGCCGCAGCACGCGGACGACGTCCGCCGGACCCGGCTGGGGCTCGCGCCGACGGCGGAGGGCGTGACCTTCTCCCTCGACGTCGACGCCAGCGGCGCGCTGCTGGGGGTGACCGCGGCCGAGGGAGCCCAGGCCAGCGCGGTGCCCGGGTACTGGGCGGCGCCGGTGACGGTCGCCGTCTGCCGGGACCTGCTCCCCGACCCCGAGGACTTCTGGCGCTCCCGGCTGGTCGCCGACGTCCCGGGTGCGGCCGGCGCCGAGCCGGTGCGCGTGGTCACCGGCCTGGTCGACCTGGCGCACGCCGGCCCCGGCGCCTACCGGCGGGGGCGGACCACCCGGCTCCGGCTCGCGCTGGCCGCGGAGCGCGTGCAGACCGGCGGGGGCGACCGGCCGCCCGCGCTCTCCTGCCCGCCGGACCGGGCGTCCGCCGAGGTGACCGGCGTCGTCCGCGCGGCGGGCCGGCGGACCTCCGGCCGGACCGGGCGCACCTTCACCGTGCTCACCGTCGAGACGGCCGCGGGGCTGGCGCTCGACGTGTGCGCCGCCCCCGAGGTCCTGGCCGAGGCCCCCGCTGCCGGGACCCCGGTCACCGCCGTCGGCCGGCTCGGCGCCGTCTTCGCCGGCACCCTGGGCGAGCTCGCCCCCGAGCTGTCCCCCGACGTGGAGCCGCCCCTGGTCGTCTCCGCCCGGCCGGTGGTGGTGCCGCGCGCGCCCGTGCCGCTGTACGTGCCGGGCGACATCCCGGACTGGCCGGCCACCACCCCGCTGCTCGAGCTCGCGGCCACCCCCCAGGTGCTGGCGCCGCTGGTGCACACGGCCGGCGCGACCGACGCCGGCGTCGTCGCCTGCTGCGCCGACTGGGACGGCCGCTGGCAGCTGCGCCGCTTCCCGCCCGGGGCGGTCGTCCCCGACACGGTCGTCGACCTCGCCGGCCCTCCGCAGCAGTGCGTCGTCCACCGGGGCGGGGTGGCCGTGATCGTCGGCCGGGAGCTGCTGGTCCTCGACGCCGGGCTCCAGGTGCGGCACCGGGCCACCTTCCCGCCGGAGGCCGCGCTGCACGTCCTCGCGTCGCCGGCGACGGTGCACGTGCTCGCCACGGAGGCGGCCGGGCCGGCCGACGCGCCGGACGACGCCGGCCGGCGCGCGGCGGCGCAGGGCGCGACCGTGCACCGCTACCGGCTGCACCGGCTGGAGCTGGACCGGCTCGGCGATGCCACCGCCAACCCCTGGCAGCGGACCGACCTGCCGGTGAGCGGCGTCTACGCGGCGATGCCGGCCGAGGTCCCGGGATGGGTCGAGCCGACACCGGCCGACACCCGCGGCGAGGGCCTCTGGTTCGCCGTCCCGGGCCGCGACCCGTGGGACCGCCCCGCCCAGCACCACCTCACCGTCACCGCCGAGGGAGCGCTGGCCCTGCAGACCGAGACCGGCGGGCCGCCGTGGACGACCGCCCGCCTGCGCTGCGACGGGTCGCTGCTCACCGGCGACACCGGGGGACCGGCCGTGGACGGCGCCCGGACGCCCCAGCCCGGGCCGGTCGCGACCCGGCTGCTGGGCGGCGTCGTGCCGGCCGCGGTCGCCACCCGGCTGGACGGCCAGGGCACCGTCGTGTCCGAGCTGTGCTCCGGCGGCTGGGCGCAGGTCGCCGCCGCGCCCGGCGCCGTGCAGGTCAGCTCGGCGACCGACGCCGCCGGCGGCGCGCGCTGGTACGGCCTGTCGGGGTACGAGCACCCCGGCGTGCTCGGGGTGGTGACCGGCGACCGGCCGCTGCGCCCGGTGCTGCAGGCCCGCGAGCCGTTCTCGCTGGTCGCCGTGGCCGACGACGCGGCGGTGCTGACGGCGTCCACGCCCGGCACGCCGGCGCTGGACCTGCGCGACGGCCGGCTGGTGCCCGCCGGGCCCCCGGGCGGCGCCTTGCGACCGCTGACCGCCCTCGTCCAGGTGGGGACGGCGTGGTGAGCGAGGTGCGGTGGACGGCCAGCCGGCTCCGGGCCCCGGTGCCCGAGGGCTGGTCGGTGCGGGAGTCCTGGACCCTGACCGCCCCCGACGGGCAGGCGACGGTCGTCGTCTCCCGGGAGCCGCTGCCCCCGGGCGTCGGAGCGGAGCAGTACGCGCAGGGCCAGGGCGACCGGGTCGCCGCCGAGTACCCGCAGTACCAGCAGCACGTCCTCACGGTGCTGCCGCTGACCTCCGGGCCGGCCTACGCGCGGCTGTTCTCCTGGGCGCCGCCCGGTGGGTCGCGGGTCGTGCAGGTGCAGGTGTCGGCGACCGCGCCGGACACCGGCTGGACCGCGACCGCCTCCACCCCCGCGGCGTCCTTCGAGACCGTCGCCGGGGTGCTCGACGGCGTCCTCCGCTCGCTCGAGTTCGGCCCGCCCGCGGCCGCCGAGCCCGTGCACGAGCCGGCGGCCCAGCCCGCGCCCCGGCCTGCGCCTGCGCCGGCGCCCGCGCCCGGCGGCTCGACCTCGGCCACGGTGCTCGCGCAGCTGCCGCCCCGCCCGCCGTCGGCCCCGCCGGCTTAGCCCGCCCGACTCTGCGGGGAGGTTCCCGACGGTGCGAGCCCGATCGCCCCGGCATCGTCGGGGATCTGCCCGCACAGCACCACCTCCACCTCCCGCGGACGGACAGCCCCGGCACACGACAGCGGCCGCCGTCCCGGGAGGGACGACGGCCGCTGCGCGCTGGGGTGCGGGTTACTCGGCGGTCCGTCGGCGCCGGCCGACGACGACGAGGCCACCACCGATGGCGAGGGCGGCCAGGCCACCGATCGCCGGGACGGCGACGTCCGCGCCGGTGTAGGCGAGACCCTCCTCGTCAGCGACCTGCGCCTGGGTCACGGTCGTCGCGCCGGAGGCCGTGACCTGGACCTCGATGACGAGGTTGCGGACGTTGCCGTTCGCGTCCACGCCGGTGGCGACCAGGTGGTGGGTCCCGACGCCGAGGTCAGCCGGCAGCGTGACCTCTACGAGGAAGGTGCCGTCGGGGCCGGCCACGGCGGTGCCGACCGAGATCGGCGTGGAGTACACGAGCAGCTCGATGGTCGCCCCCGGCAGGAAGCCGGTGCCGCGCAGGGTCACCTTCTGGCCGGGAACCACCGCGCTGAGGGGGCTGCCGTCGGCCCGGGAGATGTCACCGTCGTCCTGCGTCGGGACGACGGCCGGCTTCTGCACGGCGGGGACGACGGCGCTCTCGACGTACCCGGGGTCGCCGTACCCGTCGGCACCGATGGCCATCACGATCACGTCGTACGCGACGCCGGTCGGGACCGGGAGGACGCACGAGGTGTCCGTCGCCTCGGCCGAGCAGACGATCTCCTGGTCGGCCAGGTCGGCCGAGTGCCGGTTCGCCGTGGTCGGCAGGACGCGCACCTCGTAGCCGGTCAGACCCGTCGTCTCGGACGGGGCGGACCAGGTCACCTTGAGCGCACCGGGCAGCACGGCGGCCGCCACGTTCCCGGGCTCGGGGAGGGCGTAGTGCGGCATGGCGGTCAGCGGGGTCGTCGCCGGGCCGTGGTTCGCGCCTGCGACGCCCCGGATCTCCAGCGAGTACAGCTGGCCGTTCGTCAGGCCGGTGATCGTCGCCAGGTGCTGGCCACCCTGGTCGGTGGTGGTGGGCAGCGTGGTCCAAACACCGCCGTTCAGCCGGTACTGGTACGAGGTCGCGGGCGCGGCATTCGGCAGGGTGGTGGGGCTGATGCCGATCGCGATCGCCCGGTCGAGGCTCATCACGTAGGTCAGGCTCACCGGACCGGGAGTGGTCGGCGTCGAGATGGGCGGGAGGAGGACCGGCGCCATGGGCATGCCCGAGAGGACGGCGCTGGGCAGACCGAAGCCGTACTGGCTCGTCGCGCGGAGGACGAGCGAGTACATCTGCCCGTTCGTGAGGCCGGTGCGGGTCGCCACGTACACGCCGGGCTCGGGCTGGGCGACGGGCGCGTCGGCGAAGTTCAGGCCACCGTCGGTGCTGATCTGCCAGCCCGTGACGTCGGCCATGGCGGCACCGGTGTCCACGCCCGGCTTGAAGGAGATGCTCACGTAACCGTTGCCGGAGCCGACCATGGTGTCGGTCGGGGCGGCCGGAGCACCCTGCGGCATGGCGGGGACCCAGTTGGCCGCGTCGCCCTCCAGCACCCCGTCGGCGCTCGCCACGCCGCGCACGGTGACGTGGTAGGTCGTGCCGTTGTCGAGGTCGCCGATGACGCCCTCGAGGTACTGGCCCTCGTCCGTGGTGGTCAGCGGGAACCACGAGCCGCCCTCGTCGACCGAGTACTCCCAGCCGGTGGCGGCGGGCCGGTCGACGTCATCCACCGGGACGAACGGCACGGTGAGCGAGCCGTCACCGGGGCGGATCTGACCCAGAGCCGGCGCGGCGGGCACGGCCACGACCGCGGCCTCGGGGGTCTCGGTGACGGTGGCCTCGGCGCCGAGACCGGCGGCGCTCGTCGCGTGGATGCGCACCGTGTACGGCGCACCGTTCTCGAGGTCGCCGATGACGGTGCTCAGGACGCCGTCGTCGTCGGTCGGGGTGAAGGCGGTCCACTCCGTGCCGTCGGTGCTGTACTCGTAACCGGTGACGTCGGCGGTCCCCGCGTCGTCGACGGGCGCCGTGAAGGACACGGTGAGCTGGCCGTCGCCCGGGGTGGCGGTGAGGTCGGCCGGGGCACTCGGCACCTCGCACGCCACGCCGGTGCCGGTGATGCTGCCGTTGCTGGCAGCCCCGGCGGTCTCCGCCGGAGCCACGGTCGTCAGCGTGGGCCCGACCGCGACGTTCGCGTCGCCGCCGCCGCCCAGGCCACCGGGGATCGTGCTCTCGTCGATCGTCGCGCCCGGCGCGCCGTCACCGCCGAAGGCGGAGAGGAAGGGAGCCGGGGTCTCGCCGTCGCCGGCCCCGTCGCCATCGCGGTAGACGACGGACGCCGCGCCGCCACCGCCGCTCCCGGTGCCGTGCGTCCCGGCGTCTGCATCCACGTCGGCGTCCGCGCCCTCGGCACCGGCGTCCGCCGCGCTCGGCGAGGCGCTCGCACCGCCGGCACCACCCTGGTCGTCGGCCGCAGGGGTACCCCCGAGGCCCTCGTACAGCACGAACGTCTCACCGGCCTCGACGACCGTGGTGACCTCGAGCAGACCACCGAGGCCGCCGGCGACACCGCCGCCCGAGCCGCCCTGCACGATCCACTCGACGGCGCAGATGCCCGGCGGGATCGGCGCCTGGTCCCCGGTGCCGGTGGTCTGCCACGTCGGGGTGGTCGCCTGGGCGACACCGCTCAGGCTGAAGACGACGGTGGACATGCCGATCGCGGTGACGGCCAGGACTGCCCGGGCTCGTTGGGCCGGGGTGGGGGTGCGCACGCAGGACTCCTCGGGGATGGACCCGGGGACGCCGGGCCAGGTGGCCCGTGTTCGGACCTCCTGAACGGAACCACGCCGTACGGAAATCAGATGTTGCCAACACCGACATGATTCTTGCCGTTATAGAACCGTTATGAACGGCGTGTTTACGCAGCTGATCAGGCGATTTCCGGCCATAGCAGGTGCCGGCCGGTGGCAACAGCAGGTCAACGCCGCAACATCGACTCAGTACTTCTGGCAGATCCTGCCGAGAGCCGCCGCGGCGGCAACTCAGTGCGCGCGACCGGCTCGGCGGGGAGCGCGGGCGGCGTCGGCGGGCGTCGGGCCCTCGGGGGCGTCGTCCTCCCGCGCCACCGGCGTCCCGACGACCCCGTGCAGGTGGCAGGCGGCCAGGTGCCCGTCCACCTGCCCGACCGGCTGCAGCGCGGGGTCGACGTCGGGGCACGGCTCGAACGCCGACGGGCAACGGGTGCGGAAGCGGCAGCCGGTCGGTACCGCCGCCGGGGACGGGACGTCGCCCCGGAGCACCGTCCGCTTCCGGGACCGCTCCAGCTCTGGGTGCGGCACCGGCACCGCGGACAGCAGCGCCTGCGTGTAGGGCATCTGCGGATCGCCGCCGACCGCCGCGGCGGGGCCGATCTCGACCACCCGGCCCAGGTACATGACGGCGATGCGATCGGCGACGTGCCGGACCGCCGACAGGTCGTGGGAGATGAAGAGCAGCGTCAACCCCAGCCGGCGCTGGAGCCGTCGGAGCAGGTTGAGCACCTGCGCCTGCACGCTCACGTCGAGGGAGGCGATCGCCTCGTCGCAGACGAGGAAGTCCGGCTCGCCGGCCAGCGCGCGGGCGATGCCGACCCGCTGGCGCTGCCCGCCGGAGAACTCGTGCGGGTACCGGTCGGCCACGGCGGGGTCCAGCCCGACCAGTTCCAGCAGCTCGCTGACCCGCGCGGCGCGCTCCCTGCGGTCCCCGTGCAGTCCGTGCACCTCCAGCGGCTCGGACACCGTCTGGGCGACCGTGCGCCGCGGGTCGAGCGAGGCGAACGGGTCCTGGAACACCATCCCGGCCCGGCGACGCAGCTCGCGGAGCTCACGGCGGCCCAGCGCGGTGACGTCGATGCCGTCGAAGGTCACGGTGCCGCCGGTCGGCTCGACCAGCCGCAGCAGCGCGTTGCCCAGCGTGGACTTGCCGCAGCCGGACTCCCCCACCAGGCCCAGCGTCTCCCCCCGGCGGATGTCGAGGTCCACGCCGTCGACCGCCCGCACCGCGCCGCTGGACCGCCGGAACACCCCGCCCGAGCGGATGGGGAAGTGCACCTCCAGCCCGCGGGCGGAGAGCAGCACGTCGTCGGTCATCGGGAGTCCTCCCCGCACCAGGTCGCCGCGCGGTGCGGCAGCGCCGCCGACCCGCTCCCGACCACGGTCAGGGGTGGCTGCTCGGTCTCGCAGCGGGCGTCGCCGCGGACCGGGCAGCGCGGCCAGAACACGCATCCCGGAGGCAGGTCGGTGGGCGGCGGCGGCACGCCGGGGATGGTGGCGAGGTCGCGCCGACTGCCGTCGGCCAGCGGCTCGGCGAGGTCGGGCAGGGCCCCCAGCAGGCCGCGGGTGTAGGGGTGCCGCGGCCGGTCCAGGACGTCGTCGACCGTGCCGTCCTCGACGCACCGCCCGCCGTACATGACCAGCACCCGGTCGGCGATGCCGGCGACGACGCCGAGGTCGTGGGTGATCCAGATGACGCCGGTGCCGTGCTCGGACTGCAGCCGCTCGACGAGGTCGATGATCTGTGCCTGCACGGTGACGTCGAGGGCGGTGGTGGCCTCGTCGGCGACCAGCAGCGCCGGGGAGTTGCTCAGCGCGATCGCGATCATCACCCGCTGCCGCATGCCGCCGGAGAGCTCGTGCGGATACCGGTCGACCGCGCGCGCCGGGTCGGGCAGCCCGACTTCGGCCAGCAACTCCACCGCCCGGGCCCGGGCCGCCTGCTTGGACACCCGCTGGTGCGCGCGGATGCCCTCGACCAGCTGCCGGCCCACGGTCAGCACCGGGTTGAGCGACGTCATCGGGTCCTGGAACACCATGCCCATCCCGGGACCGCGCACCCGGCGCAGCCGGTCCGGCGACATGGCCAGCAGGTCCTCCCCCTGGAGCAGCGCCCGGCCGGTGACCGTGGCCGACCCCGACGGCAACAGGCCCATCAGCGCCAGCACCGAGACGCTCTTGCCGCTGCCGGACTCCCCCACCACCGCGACCGTCTCCCCAGGGCCCACGGTGTAGTCCAGCCCGTTCACCACGTGCGCGGTCCCGCGCGGGGTGCGTAGCCGCACCCGCAGGTCCTCGACCTCCAGCACCGGCGCGCTCACCGCCCGCCTCCGGCCATGAGGGTCCGCTGCCGCGGGTCGAGCACGTCCCGCAGCCCGTCGCCGAGCAGGTTGAAGCACAGCACGGTCAGCACGATGGCCAGGCCGGGGAACACCGAGTACCACCAGGCCTGGTCGATGAAGCCCCGGCTGTCGGCGAGCATCAGCCCCCACGAGGGGTTCGGTCGCTGCGGACCGAGGCCCAGGAACGACAGCGCCGCCTCGGCCAGGACGGCGAACGCCAGGCTGATCGAGGTCTGCACGATGATCGGCGGCGCGGCGTTGGGGAGCACGTGCCGGGTGATCAGCCGCAGGTCCGAGGCACCCACCGACCGCGAGGCGCGGACGTACACCTCCTCGCGGACGCCGAGCACGCTCGCGCGGGTGACGCGGGCGAAGATCGGCACGTAGACGATGCCGATGGCGAGGATCGCGTTCGTCGGCCCGGCACCCCGGACCGCCACGATGGCGATGGCCAGCAGCACGGCGGGGAAGGCGAACAGCATGTCCATCACCCGCATGAGGACGTCGTCCACCCACCGTCCGTAGTAACCGGCGAGCAGGCCGATCAGCGTGCCCACCACCAGCGCGAACGCCACCGACAGGAAGCCGACGCGTAGCGAGGTCGCCGCACCCAGGAGGACGCGGCTGAGGATGTCGCGGCTCAACTCGTCGGTGCCGAACGGGTGGCCCCAGCTCGGCGCCTGCAGGGCCCGGGACTGGTCCTGCTCGTTGGGTCCGTCGGGGGCGAGGGTCTCGTCGAAGACGGCGACCAGCACGATGGCGATCAGCACGAGCGCCGAGACCGCCGCCGTCGGGTTGCGCGCCAGCAGGCCCAGCGTCTCCCGCCAACGCGGGCGGGCCGTCCGGGTCGGCGGCAGTTCGGCCGGTGGCGGTTCGGCGGGGACGGCCCCGGGGGTCGGCAGCTGGGTCATCGGCGGGAGATCCTCGGGTCGATCCGGCTGTAGAGCAGGTCCACCAGCAGGTTGATCACCAGGAAGACCAGGGCGAACAGCAGCACCGCCCCCTGCAGCACCGGGAAGTCGCGGTCACGCACCGCCTGCAGCGCCAGCTGCCCGAGGCCTGGCCACGAGAACACGATCTCCACGACGACGACGCCGGACAGCAGGTAGGCCAGCTGCACGCCGGTGACGGTCACCAGCGGCAGCAGCGCGTTGCGCAGCACGTGCCAGCCGAGCACCTGCCGGGTCGGCAGGCCCTTGGCCTGCGCGGTGCGCACGTGGTCCGATCCCAGCGCCTCGAGCATGCTCGACCGCACGAAGCGGGTGATCACCGAGCCGGAGACGACACCGGTGGCGACCGCAGGCAGGACGAGGCGCTGCAGCCAGGCCAGCGGGTCCTCGGTCAGCGGCACGTACCCGCCCGAGGGCAGCCAGCCCAGCGTCCCGGCGAAGAGCAGGATCAGCATGATCGACAGCCAGAAGTCCGGCACGGAGATGCCGATCTGGCTGACGACGGTGGCGATCCGGTCGACGAACGAGCGCGGGTGCAGCGCCGAGAGCATGCCCAGCGGCAGGGCGATGACCAGGGCGACGACCAACGCGGCCACGGCCAGGGTGAGGGTGGCCGGCAGCCGCTCGGCGATCTGCGAGGTGACCGTCTCGCCGCTCCGGAAGCTGACCCCCAGGTCGCCGGTGAGCGCGTTGCCCGCCCACCGGAAGTACTGCTGCACCAGCGGCAGGTCCAGCCCGCTCCGCTCGCGCAGGGCGTCATAGGTCTCCTGGGAGAACCTCGTGCCCAGCGCGAGCCGGATCGGGTCACCCCGGACGAGGTGGATCAGCGAGAAGACGAGGACGCTGACCCCGACCAGGACGACGAGTGCCTGGCCGACCCGCCGGAGCAGGTAGCCGGTCAGGGCAGCTCCACGTTCTCGAAGTCGATCGCCGCGTCGGCGCGCACCTCGTAGCCGGTCAGCCCGGGCGCCCAGGCCTGCACCTCGTCGGGGTTGTACAGGTACAGGTAGGAGACGTCGTCGACGATGATCCGCGCCGCCTGGTCGTAGAGGTCCCCGCGGACGGCCGGGTCGACCTCGGTCGCGGCCGCGGTGAGCAGCTGGTCGACCTGCGGGTTCTCATAGCCCTGGTAGTTGCTGCCGCCGGTGGACAGGTGCTGGTTCTCGTAGAAGTCGGCCGGGTCGATGTTGCCGATCCAGCTGAGCATGAAGGCGTCGAAGTCGCCGTCCCCCTGCCGCGCCAGCCAGGTGGCGAAGTCCTCCTCCTGGATCTCCACCTCGATGCCGACGGGCTCCAGCTGGGCGGCGATCACCTGGGCCGCGGCCACCGTCTCCGGGTACTCGTCGGTGACCATCAGGCCCATCGTGAGCGGCGTCTCCACGCCGGCCTGCTCCAGCAGCTGCCGGGCGGCGTCCTGGTCGGGCTCGAACGGCGCGTAGTCGGTGTACCAGGGGCTGCCCTCGGGGATCGCCGTCTGGTTGGTCTGCGCGGCGCCGAAGCGGGCAGCCTGGGTGACCTCGTCGCGGTCGATGGCCGTGGCGATGGCCCGGCGGACGTCCCGGTTGTCGAACGGCGCCACGTCGTAGTTCATCGACAGGTAGAAGTACTCGACGCTGGTGACCGAGCCGAGCTCCACCTCGTCGTCGCCCTCGAGGGACTCGACGTTCTGCGGCGGCACGTTGTCGGTCCACTGCACCTCGCCGTTGCGGAGCGCGGTCAGCGCCGAGGTGGGCTCGCTGATGTAGCGGAACTCGACCCCGTCGATGCTCGGCGCGCCGCCCCAGTAGTCGGCGAAGGTGGTCAGCACGGTGCTGTTGGCGTCGGAGCTCTCCAGCTGGAAGGGCCCGGTGCCGTTCGCCTCGGACTGCAGGTCGAACTCGTCGGCGGCGCCCTCGGAGACGATCGCCATGCCCTTGAAGGCGCCGATCTGCTCGAGCAGGTTCGGCGTGGGCCGGGTCAGCGTGATGACCACGGTCCGCGGGTCGGGCGCGGTCACGTCGGCGACGGTCTCGAAGCGGTAGGCGTTCGACAGCTCCTCGTCGATGATCCGGCGGTAGCTGTAGACGACGTCGGCGGAGTCGAACTCGCTGCCGTCGTGGAAGGTGACGCCCTCGCGGAGGGTGAAGGTCCAGCTCAGCTGGTCGTCGCTGGTGGTCCACGACTCGGCCAGGCTCGGCTCCATCGTGAGGTCCTGCGCGTTCGGGACGACGAGGGTGTCGTAGACGTTCTCCAGCACCTGGAAGCTGGCGTAGGCGTTGGTGACGTGCGGGTCGAACTGGTCGGGCTCGGCGCTCACGGCCGCCACGAGCACGTCGTCGCCGCCCCCGCCCCCTCCGCCGCCGGTGTCGACCTCGTCGCCACCGCCGCAGGCGGCGAGCGCCAGCACGCCCGCGGTGACCAGGGGCAGGAGTCGGTTCGTGCGCACGGGGACCTCCGGGCAGCTCGGCGACGTCGTCCCCTCGACCCTGCCCCTGGTCCCCGGCGCCCGCAGGTCGGGACGGCGATCGTGCCACCGTCGTTACACGGCCCCGGCACACGACAGCGGCCGCCGTCCCGGGAGGGACGACGGCCGCTGTGCGGTGGGGTGCGGGTTACTCGGCGGTGCGCCGACGCCGGCCGGCGACGACGAGGCCACCACCGATGGCGAGGGCGGCCAGGCCACCGATCGCCGGGACGGCGACGTCCGCGCCGGTGTAGGCCAGGCCGCCCGAGCCCGTGGTGCTCCCGGCGACGGTCACCGCCATCGTCAGGTAGCGCGGGTCGCCGTTCGCGTCCACGCCGGCCGCGACCAGAGTGTGACTGCCCGCGGCGAGCCCGGCCGGCAGCTTGCCGGTGAAGGTGAAGGCGCCGTTCTCGTCGGCCACGGCGGTGCCCAGCACGGTCGGGGTCGAGTACACGAGGACCGTGACGGTGGAGAAGGGCGCGTAGCCGGTGCCCGAGACCGTGATGGTCTGCCCCGGGGTCACCGAGCCGGTCGAGAAGCCCTGTGTGGCGAGCGGACCGTTGGAGGTCGGGACGCTGGCCGGGAAGGGGATGGCGCCGGTCATGACCCGCTGCGAGGCCTCACCGAAGTTCTCGTGGTCGTCGACGGCGAAGACGACGACGCTGTAGTCCGCGCCCGACGCCACGCCGGTGATGACGCAGCTGAGGACGTCGGCTCCGGTCGTGCAGGCCTCGCCGCCCATCTCGCCGGCGCCCATGCCGATGCTGTAGCCGGCCAGCGGGAAGGTGCCCGCGGTGGTCGGGGCGGTCCAGCTCACCGTCACCGCGGTCGGCGAGGTGCTGACCGTGACGCCGCCGGGGGCGCCGATCGGCGCGAACGGGGTCACGGTCTTCGCCACCGTGGGGGCGCTCGTGACGCCGTCGACGGTCATCTGGACGCGCACCGAGTAGGTCTGGCCGTTGGTGAGGCCCGGGATCGTCGGCTCGTACTGGTAGTCCCCGCCGGTGACCAGCGGCTGCCAGGCTCCGCCGTCCAGGCTGTACTCGTAGACCGGCGTGCCCGTGCTGTCCTGGGGGATGGAGCCGCGCCAGATCTGCAGCTGCGCGGACCCGTTGCCGGCCTCGATCCAGTTCACCGTGGGGGTGCCGGGGGCGACCGGGGCACACGGCTGGATCGTGCCGGTCACGGTGCCGTTGCCGCCGGCGGTCGCGGCCCGGCTCAGCGAGGGCTCGGTGATGCCGGGGGCGCCGTTCTCCTCGTCCCCGGCCCCCTGGCCGTAGACCGCGTCCGAGCCGGCGCCGTCGCCGCCGAAGGCCACGAGCATCGTGCCGTTGAGGTCCTCCACGGTGGAGGCGGCGCCGCCGCCACCGCCACCGTTCATGCCGCTGATGCCGTTCCAGCTACCGCTGCCGTTGACGCCGCCGACGGCGGAGTTCCCGGGTGTGCCGTCGGCCCCTGCCGTGCCGGCCCAGAGCACGAACTCGTCGTCCTCCTCGACCTCGGTGGTGACGACGAGCTCGCCGCCGAAGGCGCCGGCCACAGCGTTCCCGTCGGCGCCGCCCGAGCCGCCCACGAGGTGCCAGTCGATCGAGCAGTAGCCCGCCTGGACCGTGATCGAGCCGTCAGCGGCGGTGAAGGGGATGGGAGCGGGCGCGGCCTGGGCCACGCCGCCGACGCTGAGGACCGCCGTGGACATGGCGATCGCACTGACGGCCGCGAGGCCGAGCGCACGCCGGGACGGTGTTGCGAGGTGCACGGGAACTCCCCGAGGAGGGCCCGGTACGCGCCGGGCTCGCTGCCCGGGAAGCCGGGCGTCGGGGGAACGGGACCACGCCCGCGGGGCGCGACACCCCCCGGCGCACGGCACGCAACGTGTGAGGCATCCCGTGACCGATCCGTGACCTGGGCGGGCGAAACCGCAGGTCAGCGCGGTACGGATCCAGCCGGAACTCGACGAACCGGACGACGTCCGGTTGTGCGGATCCGTTCAGTCCGGCCGGGATCCGGTACCGGGCCCACGGTCCGGCGGCCTCCTCAGCGCAGCTGCGCGCCCGAGATCGTCCGCGCGATGACCAGCCGCTGGATCTCCGACGTCCCCTCGAAGATCGTGTAGATCTTGGCGTCGCGCGCCATCCGCTCGACCGGGTACTCGCGGGTGTAGCCGTTGCCGCCGAGGATCTGCATCGCCTTCTCGGTGACGCGCACGGCGGTCTCGCCGGCGACCAGCTTGGACATCGACCCCTCGGCGGCGGTGAACTGCTGCCCGACCCGCGCCATCCACGCGGCCCGCCACACCAGCAGGCGGGCGGCGTCGATCGAGGTCTTCATGTCGGCGAGCATGAACGCGACGGCCTGGTTCTCCACGATCGGGCGGCCGAACTGCACCCGCTGCCGGGCGTACTCGAGGGCGTAGTCGTAGGCCGCCCGCGCCACGCCGACGGCCTGCGCCCCGACGGCGGGCCGGGTGCGCTCGAACGTGGCCATCGACGGCTGCGTGCGCCCGCTCCTGGTCCCCTCGCGGGCACGGGCCAGCCGCTCCTGGAGCTTCTCCCGCCCGCCGAGCAGGCAGTCGCCGGGGATCCGGCAGCCGTCGAGCACGACCTCGGCGGTGTGCGAGGCGCGGATGCCGTGCTTGAGGAACTTCTGCCCCTGGCTGATGCCCGGCGTCCCCGGGGGGACCACGAAGCTGGCGTGGCCCCGCGCCCTGAGCTCGGGGTCGACGACGGCGTTCACCACGTGGATCTCGGCGATGCCGCCGTTGGTGGCCCAGGTCTTGGTGCCGGTCAGCACCCACTCGTCGGTCTTCTCGTCGTAGACGGCCCGGGTGCGCATGGCACCGACGTCGGAGCCCGCGTCGGGCTCCGAGGAGCAGAACGCGGCCACCTTGGGCTCGGACTCGGTGCCGAACATCGCGGGGATCCACTGCCCGACCTGCTCGTCGGTGCCGTTCGCCCGCACCGACGCGGCGGCCAGGGTGGTGCCGACGATCGCCAGCCCGATGCCGGCATCACCCCAGAAGAGCTCCTCCATGGTGATCGGGATGCCGAGACCCGACTCGTCGAACCACTGGGTGGCGAAGAAGTCCAGGGAGTAGAGCCCGATCTTCGCGGCCTCCTGCAGCACGGGCCAGGGGAACGCCTCGCGCTCGTCGTACTCGGCGGCGGCGGGCCGGACGACGTCCGCGGCGAACTGGTGCACCCACTTCTGCAGCTCGATCTGGTCCTCGGTGAGGTCGAACGACACCGGCATCGTCGGCAGGCCCCTCTCGGCGCTGGGACCGGGAGCGCGCTGGGTCGCGGCCGGTCGGAGTCCGGATCGTCACACGCAGCGCAGAGGGGCGCCCGGCGGGCGGCCGTGCTCCGAGGACAGCGAGCACCAGCCTCATTCACGGTGAGCCGGGCCACCCCGGCACCTGCCGTGTCTCCGCCGTCCTCCGGGGCCGTCCCGCGACGGGACTCAGCCCGACCGGACGGTGCCGATCAGGTGCTCGGTCCCGGCGTCCGCGTTCCGCACGGCGACGTCCCAGCCGCTCCCGCGGGGAGCGGTCGCGAGGGTGACCGTCGACGGGAGGAACAGCGGCTTGCGGAAGCCGACGTCGACGGTGACCGCATCGGGCAGCCGGCCCGACAGCGCCGCCAGCGCCCGGGCCTTGACCCACATGCCGTGCGCGATGGCGCGCTTGAACCCGAACGCCTTCGCGGTGAGGCCGCTCAGGTGGATCGGGTTCACGTCGCCGGAGACCTTGGCGTACCGGCGGCCGGCGTCGTCGGGCACCCGCCAGGTGATGGCCCCCGGCCCGGGCTCGGACACCTCGACCTCGACGTCGGCGTCCGGCGCACCCTCCGGTGGCCGCGCCCCGCGCGCCAGGTAGGTGGACCGGCCGCGCCACACCTCCGCGCCGCCGGCCGAGACCGACGCGCAGAGGTCGACGGTCGCGCCGCTGCGGTGCCGGGCGAAGCGCTCGGCCCACACCTCGAGGTCCAGGGCCTCCCCGCGGCCGATCGGCCGCAGCTGCTCGACCCGGTTGCGCACGTGCACCAGGCCCGGCAGCGCCAGCGGGAACGAGCCGTCGGCCATCAGCGCGACCTGCAGCGGGAAGGTCAGCACGTGCGGGAAGGTCACCGGGAGGGCGTCGGTCAGGGGGAACCGGCAGACCCGCGCGTAGTCGGCGACATCGGCCGGGTCGACGCTCACGCCGCGGCGGGCCAGCCGCGTGCCCGGCAGGTCCCCGCCGCGGCCGCGGGAGGTCAGCGCCGCCTTGGCGAACAGCGCCGCCATCGACGGCGGCGCGTCGAGGACGGTGGGCTCCGGGGAGGACTCGGTCATCACGCCCCCAGCATCGACTGGCCGCAGACCCGCACGACCTGGCCGTTGACGCCGGCGCTGCCGGGCTGGGAGAGCCAGGCGATCGTCTCGGCGACGTCGACGGGCAGCCCGCCCTGCTGCAGCGAGTTGATCCGCGAGCCGACCTCCCGGGTGCCGAACGGCATCCTCGCGGTCATCTCGGTGACGATGAAGCCCGGGGCGACGGCGTTGATGGTGGCGCCGCGCCCGGCGAACGCCGGTGCCCAGGCGCGGACCATGCCGATGATCCCGGCCTTGCTCGCCGCGTAGTTGGTCTGGCCGCGGTTGCCCGCGATGCCCGACTGGGAGCTCACGCAGACGACCCGGGCGTCCGGGCGCAGCAGCCCGTCGGCGGCCAGCAGCGCCTCGGTGATGTCCAGCTGCGCCTGCAGGTTCACCGCCATGACGGAGTTCCAGCGGGCGGCGTCCATGTTGACCAGCAGCTTGTCGCGGGTGATGCCGGCGTTGTGGACGACGACGTCGACCCCGCCGTGCCGCTCCCGCAGGTGCGCGACCAGGCGGGCCGGGGCGTCGGCAGCGGTGATGTCGAGCTGGAACGCCGTCCCGCCGATCTCGTTGGCGACCGCGGCCAGCGACTCGCCGGCGGCCGGGACGTCGACGGCGACCACGTGCGCTCCGTCGCGCGCCATCACGCGGGCGATCGCCGCGCCGATGCCGCGGGCGGCACCGGTGACCACGGCGACCCGGCCGGCCAGAGGCGTCTCGTCGTCCTCACCGGCGGGCACGTCGGCGGCGGACAGCGTCAGCACCTGGCCGTCGACGTAGGCCGACCGGCCGGAGAGGAAGAAGCGCACCGGCGAGGCGAGCGAGGCCTCGGCACCGTCGGGCACGTACACGAGGTTCGCCGTCGACCCGTTCAGCAGCTCCTTGCCGATCGACCGGACCAGACCGTCGAGCGCCTGCCGGGCCGCTGCCGTGGCCGGGGAGTCGGTCGCCGAGGGCGGGTCGGCCAGGATCAGCACCCGCCCGGAGGCCCGCAGCCGCTTGACCGCGGGGGCGAGGAAGTCGTGCGCGGCGGCCAGCTGGCCCGGGCCGGTGACGCCGGTGGCGTCGAGCAGGACGGCAGCCGGCCGCTCCCCGTCGTCCGACCCGTCGGCCGCGACCGGCGAGAGCACGGGGACGCCGGCGTCCCGCAGCAGGCGGGTCAGGGCGTCGCGCAGCCGGCCCCCGCCGGCCGTGCCGATCACGGCCGGACCGGGCAGCAGGGGCTCGCCGGGCTCGTACCGGCGCAGCACGGCCGGGCGGGGCAGGCCGAACTGCCTGGTGATGGTCGTGCCGACGCCGGAGTTGGCGAAGTCGCGGTACCAGTCGCTCACGGTGCGGGGTTCCTCTCGGGAGGGTGCGACCCCGCAGTGCGGCGACCGCGGGGTTGCACGTGGAACGTGGGGGTCAGGACGCCGGCCGCTCAGGACTCGAGGATCGCGACGACGCCCTGGCCACCGGCGGCGCAGATGGAGATCAGCCCGCGCTTGCCGGGGCCCGCCTCGTGCAGCATCTTCGCCAGCATCGCGACGATCCGGCCGCCGGTGGCGGCGAACGGGTGGCCGGCCGCCAGCGAGGAGCCGTTGACGTTCAGCTTCGACCGGTCGATCCGGCCCAGCGGCGCGTCGAGGCCCAGCCGCTCCTTGCAGAAGCGCGGGTCCTCCCAGGCCTTCATCGTGGCCAGCACGGTGGAGGCGAAGGCCTCGTGGATCTCGTAGAAGTCGAAGTCCTGCAGTGTGAGGCCCTGGCGGGCCAGCATCACCGGCACCGCGTACGCCGGGGCCATGAGCAGCCCCTCGCCGCCGTGCACGTAGTCGACCGCCGCCGTCTGCGCGTCGACCAGGTGGGCCAGCACCGGCAGCCCGCGCTCGGCGGCCCACTCGTCGGAGGCCAGCAGCACGGCGGAGGCGCCGTCGGTGAGCGGCGTGGAGTTGCCCGCCGTCATCGTGGCGCCGGGGCCGGTGCCGAAGACCGGCCGCAGCTTCGCCAGCTTCTCCATCGAGGAGTCCGGCCGCAGGTTCGAGTCGCGGGAGAGCCCCAGGTAGGGGGTGACCAGGTCGTCGAAGAACCCGCGGTCGTAGGCGGCGGCCAGGTTGTGGTGCGAACGGACGGTCAGCTCGTCCTGCTCCTCGCGGCCGATCTCCCACTCCTCGGCGGTGATCGCCGCGTGGTCGCCCATGGCCAGGCCGGTCCGGGGCTCGGCGTTGCGCGGGATCTCCGGGGCCAGCTGGCCGGGCCGCAGCCCGCGCAGCGCCTTGAGCCGGTCGCCCAGGGTCTTGGCCGAGTTCAGCTGGATGAGCACCCGCCGCAGGTCCTCGTTGACGGCCAGCGGCGCGTCGGAGGTGGTGTCGGTGCCGCCGGCGATGCCGGACTCGATCTGCCCGAGGGCGATCTTGTTGGCCACCAGGACCGCCGCCTCCAGGCCGGTGCCGCAGGCCTGCTGGACGTCGTAGGCCGGCGTGGCCGCCGACAGCCGCGAGCCCAGGACCGCCTCGCGCGTCAGGTTGAAGTCCCGGGCGTGCTTGAGGACGGCGCCCGCGACGACCTCGCCGACCTGCTCGCCCTGCAGGCCGAAGCGGGCGACGAGCCCGTCGATGGTCGCGGTCAGCATGTCCTGGTTGGACGCCTGCGCGTACGCGGAGTTGGACCGGGCGAACGGGATCCGGTTGCCGCCGACGATCGCGGCCCGGCGACCGGGGGTGGGGGTGGTGGCCATGGGGACCTCCGGGGGTCGGGGTGGGGCCCTCGTGTCGAGGACCACTCGGTCTCGCGTTGCTCGGTACCGAGAGTACCCAGTACCTTCGGTTACATGAAAGCCGAGGCGGTGAGACGCCCGTCGCAGGACGAGACCGACCGGCCCGGCGGGCACCGCGAGTCGGAGCGCCCGGCAGCGGGCGGGCGCCGCGAGCCCCGGCCCGGCGACGCGCCGCCCCGCGACCGGCGCCACTCCCGCTGGGACGACCACCGCCGGGCCCGCCGAGAGCAGCTGGTCGACGCCACGCTGGCCGCCGTCGCGCGGCACGGCGCCGGGGTCGGCATGGAGGAGATCGCCGCCGCCGCCGGCACGAGCAAGACCGTCGTCTACCGGCACTTCGCCGACCGCAGCGAGCTCTACGTCGCCGTCTGCGGCCGGGTCGCCGGGCAGCTGACCGCGCGGCTGCGGGAGGCGATGGCCAGCAGCACCGACCCGCGGGCCCGGGTCGGCGCCGCGATCGAGACCTACCTGGCGTTCCTGGAGGCCGATCCGGAGCTGTACCGCTTCGTCGTCCGGCACCCGCTGCTCGACGGTCCGGTCGCCGCCGACCCGGTCAGCTCGCTGTCCGACCTCGTCGGCGAGCAGGCGGCGGCCCTGGTGGCCGCCGCACTGGCCGAGGCCGGTCGCGACGCGGCGCCCGCCGGGCCGTGGGGTCACGGCCTGGTGGGCCTGGTCCGCTCGGCCGCCGACTGGTGGCTGCGCGCCGACCGCCCCATGCGCCGGGCGGATCTCGCCGCCCACCTCACCGAACTGGCCTGGGCCGGCCTCGCCGGCGTGCTCCCGGGCACCGCCCCCGCCGACCGCACCCGCGACGCGCACCCCAGCGCCGTCCGGCTCCCCGAGGAGGAACAGTGACGCAGTCCCTGGCCCGCAGCGTCGACCCGAAGCACCTGCAGGAGGTCCTCGACGGACGCTGGGCGCACGTGCGGCGCGACGCCCGCGAGCAGCTCGGCGACGCCAAGTACGCCCCCGTCTACGGCGAGACCATGCAGGAGGCCCGGGAGCGGATCACCCGGCTGGCCTCCGAGATCGCCGCGACCGGCCGGGTCGGGCTGGGCTTCCCCAAGGAGTACGGCGGCGAGGCCGACGCCGGCGGCTCGGTGACCTCGATCGAGATGGTGGCGTTCGGCGACCTGTCGCTGATGGTCAAGGCCGGCGTCCAGTGGGGCCTGTTCGGCGGCGCCGTCCAGCTGCTCGGCACGAAGCGGCACCACGACGCCCACCTGCGCGACATCATGAGCTTCGACCTGCCGGGCTGCTTCGCCATGACCGAGACCGGTCACGGCTCCGACGTCCAGCAGCTGCGCACGACCTGCACGTACGACCCCGAGACGCAGACGTTCGACCTGCACACGCCGCACGAGGCCGCGCGCAAGGACTACATCGGCAACGCGGCGAAGGACGGCCGCATGGCGGTGGTCTTCGCCCAGCTGGTGACCCGGGGCGAGAACCACGGGGTGCACGCCTGGCTCGTGCCGATCCGCGACGCCGAGGGCAACCCGTGCCCGGGCGTGACCATCGGCGACGACGGCCCGAAGGCCGGTCTGCTCGGCGTCGACAACGGCCGGCTGGGCTTCGACCACGTCCGCGTCCCGCGGGAGATGCTGCTGGACCGGTACGGGCAGGTCGCCGCCGACGGCACCTACAGCAGCTCGATCGAGAACGAGACCCGCCGCTTCTTCACCATGCTGGGCACCCTCGTGCGCGGCCGGGTCAGCGTCGGCGGGTCGGCGGGCTCGGCCACCAAGATGGCGCTGGACATCGCCGTCCGCTACGGCGAGGTGCGCCGCCAGTTCGCCGCCCCGGGCCGGGACCGCGAGATCGTCATCAACGACTACCTGGTCCACCAGCGCAAGCTGCTGCCGGCGCTGGCCACCTCCTACGCGCTGCACTTCGCCCAGGAGGAGCTCGTCAGCACCATGCACGACGTGCAGACGGCGGTGCACGAGCACGGCCAGGAGGTCGACGAGGCCGCCCAGCGGGAGTTGGAGTCGCGGGCCGCCGGGCTCAAGGTCGCCAACACCTGGCACGCCACCCGGACGATCCAGATGTGCCGCGAGGCCTGCGGCGGCGCCGGCTACCTGGCGGAGAACCGGCTGCCGCAGCTCAAGGCCGACACCGACGTCTTCAGCACGTTCGAGGGCGACAACACCGTCCTGCTGCAGCTGGTGGCCAAGGGGCTGCTGACCGGGTACCGCGACGCGTTCGGCTCCCTGGACGGCTGGGGCAAGGTCGCCTTCGTCGCCGACATGGTGCGCGAGACGGTCCTGGAGCGGACGGCGGCCCGCGGCCTGATCGCCCGGCTGGTGGACGCCGTCCCCGGCCGGGACGAGGAGGTGCCGCTGCTGGACCGCGGCTGGCAGCTCAAGATGCTCGAGTTCCGCGAGAAGCACACGCTCGAGGGGGCGATCCGGCGACTGCGCCGGAACTCCGAGACCGAGGGCATGGAGCCCTTCGACATGTTCAACGACGTGCAGGACCACGTCCTGCGCACGGCGCAGACGCACATCGACCGGATCGTGCTCGAGGCCTCCGTCGCCGGCGTGGAGCGGGCCACCGACCCCGGGGCGCGGGCGCTGCTGTCGGCGGTGTGCGACCTCTACGCGCTGACGACCATCGAGGCCGACAAGGGCTGGTTCCTCGAGCACGGCCAGCTCACCCCGGCCCGGTCCAAGGCCTTGACCGGCACGGTCAACCAGCTGCTGAAGGAGCTGCGGCCGCACCTGGTCACGCTGGTCGACGCCTTCGCCATCCCGCACGCGTGGAAGAACGCGGCGGTCCTCGAGGAGGAGGCGCAGCGGCAGGAGGTCATGGCCGCCCGTGACGCGGAGCTGCGGGCGACGGCCGGGGCGACCTCGCCGGCCGACAACGCCCCCGGCGACACCGCCACCTCGGTGGACGTCCCGCCCGGGCAGTGAGCCGCGGGGCGGCCGCCCTCCTCGTGGCAGGGGTGCCCCTGGGACGCTCGTGCTCTGCCCACCACCGTGGGCAGAGCACGAGCGTCCGGGGACCGGCTCCCCCCGGACCGGCGCAGGAGGTGTCCCGGTGGACGTCGCAACCGTGGCGGCCGCGGCGGAGGAGACGCTGCGCGTCCCCCAGGCCGTCGACCTGGTCGCGATCGTCATCGGTGCCCTCACCGGTGGGCTGCTCGCCGCCCGGGAGGGCTTCGCGGTCTCCGGGGTGCTGCTGCTGGCCGTCACCGGCGGCCTCGGCGGCGGGCTGATCCGCGACGTGCTGCTGGCCGAGGGCCCCCCGGTCGCGCTGACCAACGAGGCCTACCTGCCCACCGTCGCGATCACGGCGATGGTGACCTTCTACTTCTCCGGCTGGCTCTCGCGCCTGGCCGGCCTGCTGGTGGTCCTCGACGCGGTCACCCTCGGCTTCTTCACGGTGATCGGTGCGCAGAAGGCCGAGCTCGCGGGCCTGCCCAGCGCCTCGGTGGTGTTCATCGGGACGCTGACGGCGGTCGGCGGCGCGGTGCTGCGCGACGTCCTGCTCGCGCAGCGGGCCGACATCGTCCAGCCGGGGCCCTACAACGCCGTCGCCGCGCTGATCGGCGCCGCCGCGCTCACCGTGCTGGCCGGGCCGGTGGGCCTGCCGCCGCTGCCCGTGGCCGCCCTCGTCATCGTGCTCGTCGCGGTGCTGCGCGTGCTGTCGGTGTGGCGCGGCTGGGAGGCGCCGGTCGCCGTCGACCTCCCGCACCGGGCGCGCACGCACCTGGGCCGCATCCGCTGGCGCCGGCGCAGCCGGCCACCGGGGCGCGAGGGCTCCCCGCCTCGGTGAGGATGGGCGCATGCCCGACCGCGCACACGACCTCGTCGTCTACGGGGCCTCCGGCTTCGTGGGCGAGCTGCTGGCCGCCTACCTCGCCGACGCCGCCCCGCCCGACCTGCGGATCGCCCTCGGCGGGCGGTCCCGCGACCGGCTGACCGCCGTCCGCTCCCGGCTGCCGGCGGCCGCCCACGACTGGCCCCTGGTCGAGGCCGACTCCACCGACCCGGCGGCAGTGACCGCGCTGGCCGAGGGCACCCGCGTGCTGGCCACGACGGTCGGCCCGTACGCGCGCTACGGCCTGCCGGTCGTGGAGGCCTGCGCCCGCGCCGGCACCCACTACGCCGACCTGACCGGCGAGGTGCTGTTCCACCGCGACGCCATCGACCGCGCCGACGCCCCCGCCAGGGCGTCCGGCGCCCGGATCGTGCACTCCTGCGGCTACGACTCCATCCCCTCGGACCTGTCCGTGTACCTGCTCGCCGAGCGGGCACGGGCCGACGGCGCGGGCGGCCTGACCGACGTCCGGCTGGTGGCCACGGCCAAGGGCGGGTTCAGCGGCGGCACCGTCGACTCGATGCGCGCCCAGGTCGAGGCCGTGGGCCTGGACCGCTCGCTGCGCCGGGTCGTCGGCGACCCGTTCGCCCTCAGCCCCGACCGCGCCGCCGAGCCGGCCACCCGCCAGCCCGCCGACGCCGCGCCCCCCGCCCGGGACCGCGACGGCCGCTGGACCGCCCCGTTCGTCATGGCCTCGTACAACACCCGGGTCGTGCGGCGCAGCAACGCGCTGCAGGAGTGGTCCTACGGCCGCGGCCTGCGCTACGGCGAGGCCATGGGCACCGGCCGCGGCGTGACCGGCGCCGCCACCGCCATCGGCATGACCGCGGGGCTGGCCGGTGCGCTGGGCGCGATGTCGTTCGGTCCCACCCGGGCGCTGCTGGACCGGGTGCTGCCGGCGCCGGGCACCGGGCCGGACGAGGCCGCCCGCGAGCGCGGCTGGTTCCGCATGTCCGTCGAGGCGACGACCGAGTCCGGCCGCCGGTACCGCGCGACAGCCGCCGGGCCGGGCGACCCGGGCTACAAGGCGACGGCGGTCATGCTCGGCGAGAGCGCCCTCGCGCTGGCCCTGGACGGCGACCGGCTCCCCGCCCGCGCCGGCTCGCTGACCCCCGCCAGCGGGCTGGGTGCCGTGCTGGTCGAGCGCCTGCGCGCGGCCGGCCACACCTACGAGGTCGCCGCCGCCTAGTCCAGACGCAGCGCCAGCAGGGCGACGTCGTCCTCGGCGTCGGGCAGGAAGAGCCGGTCGAGGACCCGGTCGCACAGGTCGTCCAGCGGCAGGCCGGCGGCGTCGCGCAGCACGCTGACCAGCAGGGCGGTGCCGGTGTCCAGGTCGCGGTCGCGGCGCTCGATGAGCCCGTCGGTGTGCAGCAGCACGGTGCTGCCGGCGGGGACGACGGCGCACAGGTCCGTCCGGGCGGCGCCCGCGTCGACGCCGAGCAGCAGCTCCCCCGGGGCGTCGAGCACCCGCACCGTGCCGTCGGCGGCGACCACCAGCGGCGGCGGGTGCCCGGCGTCGGACCAGCGCAGCAGCACCGCGCCCGGCGGCAGGCCCTCCGGGCGCTCCAGCCGCGCCACGAGTGCCGTCGCCATGACGTCGGGGGTCAGCCCGGCCATCGCCTGGTCCAGCCGGGTCAGCACCCGCGCCGGGGACGCCCCGCTGGAGTGGCTGATCCCGCGCAGCAGGCCGCGGACCTGCCCCATCGCCGCGGCGGCGTGCCGGTCGTGGCCGACGACGTCGCCGATCGCGAGCACCGTCGTCCCGTCCTCCTGGGCGAAGGCGTCGTACCAGTCGCCGCCGATCTCGGCGCCGGCGGCCGCGGGCACGTAGCGCACCACGATCCGGCAGCCGGTCACCTGCGGCGGCTCGGTCAGCATGCTGCGCTGCAGGGCGTCGGCGAGGTCGCGCTGCTGCGCGTGCAGCCGCGCCGAGTGCAGTGCCAGGCCCGCCCGGCGGCCCACCTCCACCGCGGCGTCGACCTCGGCGTCGGTGTGCGGGCCGCGCTCGGGGCCGTTGAACAGGCCCAGCGCGCCGATGGTCCGGCCGCGGGCGATCAGCGGGACGACGGCGCCGCCCTCCACGCCCAGGCGGCCCAGCGCCTCCTGGGTCGCCTCGTCCGGCAGGGCCCGGTGGATCCGCTCGGCGTCGATGTGCGGCAGCACGAGCGGCCGGCCGGTGCGCGTGACGATGCGGGCGGTCGCCTCGTCGGTCATCACCGACACCATCGCCCGCACGTACTCGGACAGCTGGCCGGCGCGCGCCCGGTCGCGGTGGGCCGAGGCGAGCTCCTCCATGCGGCCCTGCTCGTCGGTGACCACGATCCAGCACCAGTCGCCCAGCGTCGGCACGACCAGCTCGGCGAGCTGCGCGACCTGGCGGGTGATGTCCAGGTCGCCGGAGAGCACCCGGCCGACGTCGGCGAGCAGCTGCAGCCGCCGGTTGGCCGCGTCGCGCTCGGCGTCGGCCTGCAGCCGCGAGGCGCTCAGCGCGATCTGCGCGGTCAGGCCCTCCAGCAGCTCGACGTCGGCGTCGGTGAAGGCGTGCGAGGTGTCCCAGACGACGACGAAGCTGCCCAGCAGGCGGTCCTCCACCCGCAGCGGCAGCGCCGCCAGGGCCCGCGTGCCCAGGACGTCGTTGATCTCGGTCAGCCGCGGGAACCGCGCCTCGGCCTCGCCGCGGTCGGAGAACAGCAGCCGCTCGCCGGTGCGGGCCACGTGCCCGGTCGGCAGGTCGTCGTCGGTGGGCAGGACGACGCCCTCGGGGGGCAGCCGGACGTCGGAGGCGTCGGCGACGGTGTCGGCCAGCCGGCGCGTCAGGTGCAGCCGCAGCGTGCCGTCGGTCTCCCGCACCGTCAGGCCGCTGGCCGACGCGCCCAGCACCGCGGCGCCCCGCAGGGCGATGTCGGCCAGCTGGGCGACCGCGGCGACACCGGCCATGTCGGCGGCGACCTCGGCGATCGCGGCGGCGCGCTGCACGGTGGCCATCCGGCGCTCGGACTCCGCCCGCGCCTCGGTGACGTCGAGGATGGTGCCGACCATCCGGACCCGCTCGCCGCGGACGTCGCGCACCGCACGGCCGCGGGACACCGTCCAGCGCACCGTCCCGTCGGCACGCACGACCCGCGTCTCCAGGGCGTACTCCCCCGTGCCGGCGTCCGCCCGGGCCATCGCCTCCCGGACGGCGGCCAGGTCGTCGGGGTGCACGCTGGACGCGAGCACCTCCTCGACGTCGGCATCGGCCAGGGCGCTGTCCTGGCCGAAGATCGCCGCGCACCGCTCGTCCCAGGACATGTTCCCGGTGCGCAGGTCGCGCTCCCAGATGCCGACGCCGCTGGCCTCCAGGGCGACGTCCAGGCGGGCCGCGGTGGTGCCGATGGCCGAGCGGGCCGCGGAGAGCTCCAGCTCGGCGACCACGGAGGCGGCCAGCTGGTCGAGCAGCTCGCCGTCGTCGTCGGTCCAGCGCCGGGGCGCGGCGTCGTACACGGCGAGCACCCCGACGACGAGGCCGGAGGCCGACACCAGCGGCGCGCCCAGGTAGGCCGCGACCTGCCCGGAGGTGACGGCGGGCAGGCCGGCCACGCGGGGGTCGGCCGCGGCGTCGTGGACGACCAGCGGCCGGGCGTCGCGGATGGTGCGCGCGGAGAACTCCCCGGTCAGCAGCGCCCGGCCGCCCACGACGCCGGGCGGGAGGCCGGAGCCGCCGATGACGGTGTCCCGGTCGGTGAACAGGGTGACCTTGGCGTACCCCACGTCCAGCAGCCGGGCGGCCAGCGCCGACAGCCGGTCGAACGCCGCGGGCCCGGGGACCTCGAGGAACAGCCGGCGCGCGGCGGCGACGCGGTGCGGGTCCGCCAGCGGGTCGGGGGCAGCGGAGGGCGCCGGGCCGGCCACGGCTCCTCCTCGGTGCGCCGGCGCAGCCGCCCCTCGGCCGCGACGCGCACCATGCTGACACGCGCATCCGGAACGGGACCGTCCGACGCGCGGCCGGGCCGTCCCTCCCCCTGCGGGGTGACCGCCCGGCCGGCGGCGTCAACCCGGGCACCTCCCGGGCCGATCCCAGGACCATGACGGCGTCCGACCTCCGCGGCAGCGTGCTGCCCGACTGCCGTCCCCTGCTGGCCGACCCGGACGACCTGACGCTGGTGTTCCAGCCGATCGTCGACCTCGCCGCCGCCCGCGTGGTCGGCTACGAGGCCCTCTCCCGCTTCCCCGGCACCGCCGCCCCCGACGTCTGGTTCGCCGCCGCGCACGACGCCGGGGTGGGCCCGGAGCTCGAGGCACTGGCCATCCACAAGGCGCTGGCCGCCCGCGCCGACCTGCCGCCGGACACCTTCCTCGCCGTGAACGTCAGCCCCCACCTGCTGGGCAGCCCGCCCGTCCGGGCGGCGCTGGCCTCCGTCCCCGACCTGCGGCGGGTGGTCGTGGAGCTGACCGAGCACGCGGTCGTCGAGGACGTCGCCGAGCTGCGCCGCGAGATCGACGCGCTGCGCGCCCGGGGCGCCCTCATCGCCCTGGACGACGCCGGCACCGGGTACTCGGGGCTGCAGGTGCTCACGACCGTGCGCCCGCAGCTGGTGAAGCTCGACCGTGCGCTGGTCAGCGCCATCGACAGCGACCCGGCGCGCCTGGCCCTGGCCCAGATGGTCGGCGACTTCACCGGGCGGATCGACGCCTGGCTGCTCGCCGAGGGCGTCGAGACCCCGGCCGAGCTCGCCGCCTTCTCCCAGTTGGGTACCCCGCTGGCGCAGGGTTGGCTGCTGGGCCGGCCGGCTCCGGAGTTCCGCCCGCTGGCGCCGGACGTCGAACGCCTGGTGCGCGCCTGTGCCGCCCGCGCGCGGATGACCGACACCGTGGCCGGCCTGGTCCGCCCCGTCCGGCAGGTCCCCGCCGACACGGCCGTGGCCGGCATCCCACCGGTGGTCCTGGTCGGCGCGGACGACGAGCCCCTGGCCCTGCGCCTGGCCGACCCGCGCACGGCCGAGGTCTACACCGCCCCGGTGTCGCTGCGGGTGCCGCCCGACGCCGACGTCCGGCAGACGCTGCAGCGCGCGCTCACCCGCCCTCCGGCGCAGCGCTACGACCCGGTCGTCTGCACCGACGCGACCGGCGCCGTCGTCGGCCTGCTGCGCCTGGACGACCTCGCCGCCGTGGCCCTCGCCCGTCCCTGACCAGTTCCACCCGCTCGTCCCCGGTCGCGGGGTCGGACCACCCCACCCTGGAGGACCCCCGTGAAGACCTTCGCCTGCGGCGACATCATCCCCGGCTGCGGCGCCACGTTCACCGCCCCCGACGTGCAGGGCATCCTCGTGCAGACCCGCCGGCACGCCGTCGAGGGCCACGGCATGGCCGAGCCCGGCACCGTCAGTGACGAGCCGGTCCTCGCGCACGTGCGCGACGCCGCCTGAGCGAGGGCGGCACGACCTCCGTCAGGCCGAGGCCGTCGTCAGCAGGGCGTGCTCGTCGTCGGTGAGCACCAGGTCGAGCATCGGCAGCAGGTCGGCCAGCTGCTCGACCGAGCGGCCGCTGGCGATGGGCGCGGTCACCGTGGGCCGGTCGGCCAGCCAGCGCAGGGCCACCGCCGCCCCGGTCGTCCCGTGCGCGTCGGCGACCTCGCGCAGCGCCGCCAGCACCCGGTCGCCGCGCTCCCCCACGTACGCCGCGGCACCCTTCGCGCGCGGTGAGTCGACCCGCTCGCCGGCCCGGTACTTGCCGGTCAGGAAGCCCTTGGCCAGCGCGAAGTACGGGAAGCAGCCGAGGTCGGCGCCGGCGACGACGTCGCGCAGGTCGTCCTCGTAGACCGGCCGCTCCACCAGGTTGTAGTGCGGCTGCAGCGCGACGTAGCCGGTCACCTCGAGCTGCTTGGCGATGTCCAGCGCCTCGGTGAGCCGGGCCGCGGTGTGGTTCGACGCCGCGGCGTACCGGACCTTGCCGGCCTGCACCAGCTCGTCGAACGCCTGCAGCGTCTCCTCCAGGGGCGTGCTCTCGTCGTCGTAGTGGGCGTAGTAGACGTCGATCCGGTCGGTGCGCAGGTTGGTCAGCGACCGCTCGGCCGCGGCCCGGATCTCGCCCGCCGACAGCGGGTGCTCCTTGCGGCCGGGCGAGGCCTTGGTGGCGACGACGACCCGGTCGCGGCACCCCCGGGCGGCCATCCACGCGCCGAGGATCTGCTCGGAGCGGCCGTCGCCGTACATCTCCGCGGTGTCCACCATCGGCTGCTGTGTGCCGGGCACGGCGTCGGCGAAACGGTCGAGCAGGGCGTGCGACGTCGGCTCGTCCGCCGTCCACCCGAAGACGTTGGCGCCGAGGCAGAGATCGCTGGCGACGAGGTCGGTCCGGGGCATCTGGGGCACGACCTCACCGTAGGCGGCCGGGTCGTGCCCCGCCCTGGGACGACTGTGACCTGCGGGGCGGCACCACCCCCACACTGGCGGGACTCCGGGCAGACGTGGCAACGTGCGCTCCCGGTCCGCCACTCCCGGCACGTCCGGCGAGGAGACGGAACCGTCCGTACCGGCCGGGCGCCGCACCATCCGGCGCCGGCCACCCCCACTCGAGAGGACCCCCGTGAACAAGGCCGAACTCGTCTCCGCCATCGCCAAGCGCGCCGACGTCCCCTCCGCGACCGTCGACTCCGTGCTCGCCGGCCTCCAGGAGGAGCTCGTCGACGCCATCACCCGTGGCGAGAAGGTCGCCGTGTCCGGTCTGCTGACCGTCGAGCGCACCCAGCGCTCCGCGCGCACCGGCCGCAACCCGCAGACCGGCGAGTCGATCGACATCCCCGCCGCCAACACCGTCAAGGTGACCGCCGGCTCCAACCTCAAGAAGGCCGCCAGCAACGTCCCCGTCTGATCCCGGCGCCACCCGGTCGTGGCGCCACTGCCACGATCAGGGCACCGGTCCCTGCCGCGTCCTCCCCCACCGCCTGCTGTGGGGGAGGACGCGCCGGCGTGAGGAGGACGACGCGTGACGGCGTCACTGACGGTGCAGACCGACCCCGCCGAGGTGGGCCTGGACCCCACCCGGCTCGCCCGCCTGGACCGCCGGCTGGCCCGGTTCGTCGACGAGGGCCAGCTCCCGGGCTTCCTGGTGACCGTGGCCCGCGCGGGCCGGCTGGCGCACGTCGGCCGGTACGGGCACCGGGACGTCGAGCGCGGCCTGCCGGTCGAGCCGGACACCCGGTGGCGGATCTACTCGATGACCAAGCCCATCACCTCGGTCGCGGCGATGTCGCTGTACGAGGAGGGCGCCTTCCAGCTCAACGACCCGATCAGCACCTGGCTGCCGGAGTTCGCCGACACCCGCGTCTACGTCGCCGGCTCGGCCACCAAGCCCGTCACGGCGCCGCTGATGGAGCCGATCCGGGTCTGGCACCTGCTCACCCACACCTCGGGCCTGACCTACGGCTTCCACGAGGCACACCCGGTGGACGCGATGTACCGCGCCGCCGCGCACGGGTTCGGCACGCCACCGGGCGCCGACTCCGCCGAGGTGTGCCGCCAGTGGGCGGGCTTCCCGCTGGTGTTCCAGCCCGGCACCGAGTGGAACTACGGCGTCTCCACCGACGTCCTCGGCCGGCTCGTCGAGGTGCTGGCCGGCAAGCCGCTGGACGAGGTGTTCGCCGAGCGGGTGTTCGGGCCGCTGGGCATGACCGAGACGTCGTTCGGCCTGCGGGACGGCGACGACCCGGACTCACTCGCCCGCCTCTACGGCACCGTCCCGGGGCCGCCGGGCGGACCGGCCACGGGCATCGCCCCGCTGGACGCGGCCGGCGCGGCGGCGCTGTCGAGGCCGGCGTTCCTCTCCGGCGGCGGCGGGCTCGTCTCGACCGCCGGTGACTACCTGCGCTTCGTCGAGTGCCTGCGCCGCGGCGGCGCGCACGACGGCGGCCGGGTCCTGGGCTCGCGGACGCTGGCCCACATGGTCCGCAACCACCTGCCCGGCAACCAGGACCTGGAGAGCTTCGGCCGGCCCCTGTACGCCGAGACGCCGCTGCGCGGGGTCGGCTTCGGGCTGGGTTTCTCGATGGTGCTGGACCCGGCGCGCTACGGCGTGGTGGCCAGCGCCGGCGACTACAGCTGGGGCGGCGCTGCCTCCACGACCTTCTACGTCGACCCGGTCGAGGACCTCACGGTCACCTTCTACACGCAGCTGCTGCCCTCGAGCACCCTGCCGGTGCGCGCGTACCTGCGCTCGCTGGTCAACCAGGCGCTGGTCTGACGGCGGCCCCCCTGCCCCACCGGGGGCAGGGGGGCCGCCGCCCTCCGGGCTACAGGTAGCGGCGGTAGACGACGGTCGCGACCATCGCCGGCTTGGTGCCGCCCTCTATCTCGATGGTGACGTCGATGGCCACCTGGATGCCGCCGTCGAACGGCGTGGCCGCGGCCAGCGTCGCCCCGGCGCGCACGCGGGCGCCCACCGGCACCGGCGAGGGGAAGCGGACCTTCTCCGTGCCGTAGTTGACGCCCATGCGGAAGCCCTGCATGTCCACGATCTGCGGGAGCAGGCTGGGCACCAGCGACAGCGTCAGGTACCCGTGCGCGATCGGCCCGCCGAAGGGGCTCTCCTTCTTCGCCCGCTCCGGGTCGACGTGGATCCACTGGTGGTCACCGGTCGCCTCGGCGAACTGGTCCACCTGCTCCTGGGTGACCGTCACCCACTCGCTGTAGCCCATGTGCTGGCCGACGAGGCCCTGCACGCCCTCGATGCCCTCGACAACCGTCTGTGCCATGTGCCCTGTCCCCTCCGACGTGGTCTGGTTGGCTGACTCCACCACATCGGCCGGGACGAGGGGGGAACGGGTTGCTGCGGATCGGCGCACTGGACGTGCCGGACGGCCACCTCGTGGTCATGGCGATCGTGAACCGCACCCCGGACTCCTTCTACGACCGCGGCGCCACCTACGAGCTCGACCGCGCCGTCGAGCGGGTCGACCAGGTGGTCGCCGAGGGCGCGGACATGGTGGACGTCGGCGGGGTCAAGGCCGCGCCCGGCGAGGAGGTGGACGCCGCGGAGGAGATCCGCCGCACCGTCGACCTGGTCGCCGCCATCCGGGCCGCGCACCCGGCGCTGCCGATCTCCATCGACACCTGGCGGGCCGAGGTCGCCCGCGAGGTGCTGGCCGCCGGCGCCGACGTCGTCAACGACGCCTGGGGCGGTGTCGACCCGGAGCTGGCCGCCGTCGCCGCCGAGGCCGGCGCCGGCATCGTCTGCACCCACGCCGGCGGGCTGCCGCCGCGCACCCGCCCGCACCGGGTCTCCTACGACGACGTCGTCGCCGACATCGTCACGCGGACGACGGCGCTGGCCGAGGCGGCGGTGGCGGCCGGCGTCGACCGCGAGCGGGTGCTCGTCGACCCCGGGCACGACTTCGGCAAGAACACCCGGCACTCGCTGGAGGCCACCCGCCGGCTCGGCGAGCTCGTCGGCACGGGCTGGCCGGTGCTGGTCGCCCTGTCGAACAAGGACTTCGTCGGGGAGACCCTCGACGTCGTCCTGGACCAGCGGCTGACCGGCACGCTGGCCGCCACCGCCGTCAGCGCGTGGCTGGGCGCCCGGGTGTTCCGCGCGCACGACGTGGCCCCCACGCGGCAGACGCTGGACATGGTCGCCGCCATCCGCGGCGACCGCCCCCCCGTCCGGACGGTCCGCGGCCTGGCGTGAGCGATGGCTAGGTTCCGGGGCATGTCCGCCACCGGGTTCCTGACCGCCGACCAGCTCAACGCCCTGCTCCCCGGCACGCTGCCCGGGCTGCTGGGCATCGTCGTCGACAGCCACGAGCGCGGCCGGCTCACCAGCCACCTCGACGTCCGCCCCGAGCTGCTGGCGCCCAACGGCTACCTGCACGCCGGCACGGTCGTGACCCTCGCCGACACCAGCTGCGGCCTGCCCACCCGCGCGCTGCTCCCCGAGGGAGCCAGCGGGTTCACCACGATCGAGCTCAAGAGCAACCACCTCGGCACCGCCCGGGAGGGCCGGATCAGCTGCGTGGCGACCAACGCGCACGCCGGGCGGACGACGCAGGTGTGGGACGCCGTCGTCTCCGCCGGGGACCGCACGCTGGCGCTGTTCCGCTGCACCCAGTCGGTCCTCTGGCCGCGCTGAGGTCGCCGCGGGAACCCGCGCGCGCCGGGGATCGCCAGCGATGTGAGACTGGCGCCACACCGCACCGAGGAGGAGGCCACGTGGCCCTGAGCAGCCCGTATCCCGACGTCGAGATCCCGGACCTGTCCGTGCCGCAGTTCGTCCTGGCCGCCGGCCGGGAGCGCCCCGACGCCCCCGCCCTGATCGACGGCCTCAAGGGCGACACCATCACGCACGGTCAGCTCGCCGCCTACATCGACCGGGTGGCGGCCAACCTGCACGCCCGGGGGCTGCGCAAGGGCGACGTCGTGGCCGTGTTCTGCCCGAACACCCCGTGGTTCCCGGTCGTGTTCCACGGCATCGCCGCCGCGGGTTGCGTGATGTCGCCGATCAACTCGCTCTACACGCCCGACGAGATCGCCTTCCAGCTCAAGGACTCGGGCGCCAAGGTCCTGATCACGATCTCGCTGTTCATGGACCGCGCCGGCGCCGCTGTGGAGAAGTCCCCCGTCGACGAGGTCATCGTCCTCGACGGCATGGAGGGCCACGCCGGCATGCTCGACCTGCTCGGCGGCGAGGCGCCGTCGGTGCAGGTCGACATCGACCCGGCGAACGACCTGGTCGCGCTGCCCTACTCCAGCGGCACGACGGGCCTGCCCAAGGGCGTCATGCTCACCCACCGCAACCTGGTGGCGAACGTGGCCCAGTGCCGGCCGCTGATCGCGCTGGGCGAGGACGAGCGGATCATCGCGGTCCTGCCGTTCTTCCACATCTACGGCCTGACCGTGCTGATGAACCAGGGCCTGGCGTGGGGCGGCGCCGTCGTCACCCTGCCCCGGTTCGACCTCGAGGACTTCCTGCGCACCATCCAGGACCAGAAGATCACCCGGGCGTTCGTGGCCCCGCCGATCCTGCTGGCCCTGGCCAAGCACCCGCTGGTCGACCAGTACGACCTGTCGTCGCTGACCTCGATCCTGTCCGGCGCGGCGCCGCTGGACGAGGGCCTCGCCAACGCCGCCCAGGAGCGGCTGCGCAAGGGCGCCCCGGACGGCGTCACCGTCGCCCAGGGCTACGGCATGACCGAGCTGTCGCCGGTCTCGCACACCACCCCCGACCTCGGCCAGGAGCCCCCCGGCGTCACCACCGACGTCCCCAAGGGCTCGGTGGGCTACGCCATCCCCAACACCGAGTGCCGGCTGATCGACCCGGCCACCGGTGAGGACGCCGCCGCGGGTGAGAGCGGCGAGCTGTGGGTGCGCGGGCCGCAGGTGATGAAGGGCTACCTCAACAACGAGAAGGCCACCACCGAGACCCTCGACGCCGACGGGTGGCTGCACACCGGCGACGTGGCGGTCGTTGACGAGGCCGGCCGCTACACCGTGGTCGACCGCGTCAAGGAGCTGATCAAGTACAAGGGCTACCAGGTGGCCCCGGCCGAGCTGGAGGCCGTGCTGATCGGGCACGCGGAGATCGCCGACGCGGCGGTCATCGGGGTGAAGGACGCCGAGAGCGGCGAGGAGCTGCCCAAGGCGTTCGTCGTCCGCGCGCCGGGGTCCGAGCTCACCGAGGACGCCGTCATGGCCTACATGAGCGAGCGGGTGGCCCCGCACAAGAAGATCCGCTACGTGGAGTTCATCGAGCAGGTGCCGAAGTCGGCGGCCGGCAAGATCCTCCGCAAGGACCTCAAGGCCCGGGCACAGGGCTGATCGGGTCGCTCTCCGGGACGTCGGCTCCGGCCGGCGTCCCGGGGGCGCCCCGCCGGGCGACCGTGCCCGGCGACACCCCGACCAGCCGTTTGTAGGCCCGGGAGAACGCGGCCTCCGACTCGTACCCGAGCTGGCGGGCGACCTCGCCGACGCGGGCGCCGTCGGCCAGCGCGACGGTGGCCAGGTGCATCCGCCAGCGGGCCACGAACCGCATGACCGGCTCCCCGGCGACCTCGGTGAACCGGGCGGCGAACGACGTCCGCGACATCTGCGCCTCCCGGGCCAGGCGGGCCAGCGTCCACCCCGCGCCCGGGTCGCGGTGCAGCTCGGTGACCGCCCGGCCCACCTGCGGGTCCTGCAGTGCGCGCAGCCAGCCGGGCCCGGTCGCCTCCTCGGCCAGCCACGCCCGCACCGCCTGGAGGACGACGACGTCGGCGAGCCGGCTGACCACCGCCACCGACCCGGGCCGGCCCTCGCCCGCCTCGTGCGCGATCACGTCGAGCAGCGCGGGCAGCCAGCCGTAGCGGGCCGTGTCGCGCCCGTCGACGTGCAGGACCGGGGGGAGCAGCGCCAGCAGGTGCGCCGCCGCGGCCCGCTCGGGCTGCACGACCCCGCACACCAGCCCGGTCCGGGCACCGCCGCCGTCGACCCGCAGCAGCGAGTAGTGCGGCGCGAGGAACCGCTGCGGCAGCAGGTCCGCGCGGCCGACCACCCGCGCGTCGGGGGAGCTGCGCAGGACGTGCTCCTGGTGCGGCACCAGCGCCAGGTCCCCCGGGCCCAGGAGGGTGCGGACGCCGCCGACCTCGAGCACGCAGCTGCCCTCGGTGACGACGTGGAACGTCATGCACCCCTCGAAGGCCGGCACGTCCACGCCCCAAGGGGCGGCGCCCTCCGTGCGGCAGTGGAAGGTGCTCCGCAGCCGCAGGTCGGCGAGCACGGCGCCCAGCGGGTCGACGGGCGCCACCGGCACGCCCGGGCCCGGGGGGAAGGGGGCGACCGCGGTCATGGGCCCAGCGTGGCGCGGGCGCTGTCGGGCGTCCAGGCCCGCCGGACGAACGGGCACGGACTCCGGACGCGCGGTCATGGCCCGGGCGGTGGACCGCCGGGAGTCTCGGTGGTGCCGGTCAGCAGGCCGGTACGGGTCGGCCGGGAGGAGCAGGGACATGAGGGTGCTGGTCGTGGGGGCGACGGGGGGATCGGGGCGGGCCGCGGTGGAGGCGCTCGCCGCCCGCGGACACGAGGTGACGGCCTTCGCCCGCCGGGCGGTCGCGGTCCTCGGGGACCGTCCGGGGGTCCGGGCGGTCGACGGCGACGCCACCGTGCCGGCGGACGTCGCAGCCGCGGTGGCGGGGACCGACGCGGTCGTCGTCACGCTCGGCATCAGCGAGCACCCGCTGCGGGTGCGGCTGCTCGGCAGCGCGGGCACCGCGATGGACGTGCGCTCGCGGGGGACGACGGCGGTGG
The DNA here is from genome assembly GCF_019799925.1 of Blastococcus sp. CPCC 205250. Classification (GTDB taxonomy): domain Bacteria; phylum Actinomycetota; class Actinomycetes; order Mycobacteriales; family Geodermatophilaceae; genus Trujillonella. The sequence continues at coordinate 334,917 of NZ_JABGCG010000005.1, forward strand.
TCGCCGCCATGCGCGAGCACGGCGTGCGGCGGCTGGTCGTCCAGTCGTCCTACGGCGTCGGGGAGACCCGGAAACGGCTCCGGCTCGCCGACCGGCTCGTGTTCGGCCTGCTGCTGCGCCCGCAGATCGCCGACCACGAGCGGCAGGAGGCGGTCGTGGCCGGCAGCGGCCTGGACTGGTCGCTCGTGCAGCCGGTGTACCTGACCGACGGGGACGAGGCGGCCGCGGTGTCCCCCACTGGCGACACCGAGGGGATGAAGGTCTCGCGGCGGGCCCTGGGCGGGGTGCTCGCCGACCTCGCAGAGGACCGGGACGGCGGGCGGCGGGTCGTCACGGTGTCCGGTGCGAGGCCGGGCCGGGCCCCGGCTCAGCCGCGGACGAGCGCGACCGTCCGCAGGTAGCGGTCCTCCCCGAGGCGCAGCGCCCGGCGCACCCGCCGCGGCGCGCCGGACACCACCGCCGCCCGCTCGGCCGGGGTGGCCGCGTCGAGGAACCACGGCACGACCGCGCGGGCGCGGCCGACCTCGGCGTGCAGGCGCTGCTGGCAGGACAGCGGCGAGGCGTGCCGGCCGTGGTCGTGCGCCGGCAGGCCGGCGGCCCGGGCGTCGAGCCGGTCGGCGAGGACGGCGCACGCTGTGGCCAGGGCCGGGGCCCCGGCGCTGACGTCGTGCACGAAGACCGGCAGCGCCTGCCGGACGGCGGCTGCGGCGGCACGGACGCCGTCGTCGGCCAGGCGGTCCCCGGTGCCGTCGAGGCCGGCGAGCAGCAGCCGGGTCAGGTCGCGGACGGCCCGCTGCCGCTCGCCGTCGCACGGGGCGTCCAGCGCGATGCCGGTCAGGGCCACGGCCAGCGTGCAGGCGCCGGTGTGCAGCGCCCGCAGCTCGATCGGGCAGGCGGCGGCCGGCCCGGTCGAGGGCCGGACGGCGGGGAGGCGGGGCGGCAGGACGGGCGCCGTGGCGGGCAGCTCCGCCACCACGGTCGGCGCGAGGCGGGCGGGACGGGCGGTCAGCGTCGTCGTCATGGCGCAGACGGTCGCGCCTGCTGCTGGTGGACCGCTTGCACTCCGGTTGCACGCCTCCCGGCGCCCGTCGGGAGGCGCTCCCTAAGGTCGGGGCATGCGAGCGGTCACCCTGAGCGGATCCGGCGGCCCCGAGGTCATGGGCTGGGGCGAGGTCCCCGACCCCGTGTGCGGGCCGGGCGAGGTCGTCGTCGACGTCGTCGCCACCGCGGTCAACCGCGCCGACCTGCTCCAGCGGCAGGGCTTCTACCCGCCGCCGCCCGGCGCCAGCGACGTCCTGGGCCTGGAGTGCAGCGGCATCGTCAGCGAGGTCGGCGAGGGCGTGACCGGCTGGCGGGTGGGCGACGAGGTCTGCGCGCTGCTGGCCGGCGGGGGCTACGCCGAGCGGGTCGCCGTCCCGGCGGGGCAGCTGCTCCCCCGCCCGGCCGGCGTCGAGCTGGCCACGGCGGCGGCGCTGCCCGAGGTCGTGTGCACGGTCTGGTCCAACGTCTTCATGCTGGCCGGCCTGCGCCGCGGCGAGACCTTCCTGGTCCACGGCGGCTCCAGCGGCATCGGCACGATGGCCATCCAGCTCGCCGCCCGCGCCGGTGCCCGCGTGGTCACCACCGCCGGCACCGCGGCCAAGCTCGACGTCTGCCGCGAGCTGGGGGCGGACGTGACGGTCAACTACCGGGACGAGGACTTCGTCGAGCGGGTCCGCGAGGCCACCGGCGGCGCCGGGGCGGACGTCGTCCTGGACAACATGGGCGCCAAGTACCTGGCCCGCAACGTCGACGCGCTGGCCACCGGCGGGCGGCTGGTCTGCATCGGCATGCAGGGCGGCACCAAGGCCGAGCTGGACCTCGGCAAGCTGATGCGCAAGCGCGCGGCGGTGCACGCCACCACGCTGCGCTCCCGGCCGGCGGCGGGTCCCGGGGGCAAGGCCGAGATCGTCGCCGCGGTGCTGCACGACGTCTGGCCCGACGTCGAACGGGGCGTGGTGCGGCCGATCGTCGACCGGCGGCTGCCGATGTCCCGCGCCGCCGAGGCCCACCGGGTCGTGGAGGCCAGCGAGCACGTCGGCAAGGTGCTGCTGCTGACCGCCGACTGAGTCCGGCCCCTAGCGGGGCCGCAGCGCGGCGACCGCGTCGATGATGTAGCCGACCTCCTCGGCGGTGTTGTAGTGCATCAGCCCGAGGCCGACCGCCCCGCCCGCCTCGGTCGCGCCCATCGCGTCGAACAGCTCGCGGGCGTAGCGGTCGCCGTCCCAGGCGCAGATGCCCCGCCGGGCGAGGTCGGCGGTCACCTGCCGCGGGCGCATGCCGTCGACGGTGAACGACAGCACCGGCGTCGGGTCCCCCGCGGCGCCCAGCACGTGCACGTGCCGCATCGCCCGCAGTGCCTGGTCCAGCCAGTCGAACAGCTGCCCCTCGTAGGAGGCGACGGCCGTCATGGACCGGCGCAGCCGCTCCCGGCGGGTGCCCGTCGCCTCCCCGCAGAGGCCCGCGAGGTGGTCGACGGCGGCGGTGACGCCTGCGTACAGCGGATAGGGCTGGGCGCCGATCTCGAACCGGTCGGGCACCCGGTCCGGCGCCGGCAGGAGCTTGTCCGGCCGCAGCCCCGCCAGCAGCCCCGGGTCGGCCACGACGGCGGCGACGTGCGGGCCGCACCACTTGTAGGCCGAGACGGTGAGCAGGTCGGCGCCCAGCTCCAGCCGGTCGACCGGGTGGTGGGCGACGGCGTGGACGGCGTCGACGCAGACCAGCGCTCCCACCCCGTGCGCGCGGGCGGCGATGCCGGCGACGTCGGGACGGGTGCCGATGGCGCTGCTGGCGGCGGTGACGGCGACCAGCCGGGTGCGGGGCGAGAGCAGCTCGTCGTACTGCCAGGCGGGTAGCTCACCGGTCTCGATGTCCACCTCGGCCCAGCGGACGTGCACGCCGCGCCGCTCGGCGGCCTGCACCCACGGGCGGATGTTGGCGTCGTGGTCCAGCCGGCTGAGCACGATCTCGTCGCCGGGCCGCCAGGTGTGGGCCAGCGCCCCGGCCATGACGTAGGTGAGGGCCGTGGCGCTGGTCCCGAGCACCACGCCCCCGGGCGCGCTCCCGGTCAGGTCACCCATCGCCGCCCGCGCCCCGGCGGTCAGCCCCTCGGCCCGCGCCGAGGCGGGGAACACCCCGCCCCGCGGGGCGACCGACACGCGCATCGCCTGGGTGATCGCGTGCACGACGTCCTCGGGCACCAGCGTGCCCATCGGCCCCTCGGCGTGCACCAGCCCGTCGGACAGGCCGGAGAACTGGCCCCGGACGCGGGCGACGTCCAGCCGCGCCTCCCCCGCCCCCATGTGCAGCGACCCTAGCCGCCTCCGCGGCCCGGGGGCGGCGCCTCCCGGCCGGGCGGCGGGCCGCCCGGCCGGGGGAGGATGGGGCCATGACCATCCCCGGGAACGGAAGTGAGCGTCCGCAGCAGGTCGTCGTCGTCGGGCCGGAGGGGCAGCCGCTCGGCGCCATCCCCCTGGGCGGGGGCGACGGCGGGCAGGACGGCGGCGGCGCGAGCGTGGGCGACATGGTCGAGCAGCCGGCGAAGGTCATGCGGATCGGGACGATGATCAAGCAGCTGCTCGAGGAGGTCCGGGCCGCTCCGCTCGACGACGCGAGCCGTCAGCGCCTGCGCGACATCCACGCCTCGTCCATCCGCGAGCTCGAGCAGGGCCTGGCCCCGGAGCTGCGCGACGAGCTCACCCGCATCACGCTGCCCTTCAGCGAGGACCAGACGCCGTCGGACGCCGAGCTGCGCATCGCCCAGGCGCAACTGGTCGGCTGGCTGGAGGGCGTGTTCCACGGCATCCAGACCGCGCTGTTCGCCCAGCAGATGGCCGCCCGCGCGCAGCTGGAGGAGATGCGCCGCCGCGCGCTGCCCGGCGGCCCCGGGACCGGCGTCCCGCAGCAGCCCGACCTGCGCCCCGGCGGCGGCCAGTACCTCTGAGACGACGACGGCGCCGCCTCCCCGGGCGGGGAGACGGCGCCGTCGGTCGGGCCCCGCTGCCGGGTCCCGCCGGGAGCCGGCGGGGCAGGGGGTCCTCCGTCAGACCGTGAAGCGGGCGACCGCCTGCTGCAGGTCACCGCTCATGCGGGCCAGCTCGGCGGCGGCACGCTGGGCGTCCTCGACCCGGGAGTTGGTCTCCTGGGTGCCCGCGGCCAGGCCCGAGATGGCGTTGGCGATCTGCTGGCTGCCGTTGGCCGCCTCGGCGACGTTCCGGTTCATCTCGTTGGTCGTCGCGGTCTGCTCCTCGACCGCCGCGGCGATCGTGGCCTGGAAGTCGTTGATCTCCCCGATGACCGAGCTGATCTGGCCGATCGCGTCCACCGCGCCGGCGGTGTCGGCCTGGATGGCCTCCACCCGGCGGGAGATGTCCTCGGTGGCGCGCGCGGTCTCCTGCGCGAGCTCCTTGACCTCGGAGGCGACGACGGCGAAGCCCTTGCCCGCCTCGCCGGCCCGCGCGGCCTCGATGGTGGCGTTGAGCGCCAGCAGGTTGGTCTGCTCGGCGATGCCGTTGATCAGCTTCACGACCGTGGCGATCTCCTGCGAGGAGTCGCCCAGCTTGCCCACGGTGCGCGTGGTGGTCTCCGCGACGGTCACGGCCTGACCGGCGACGCGTGCCGCCTCGGTGGCGTTCGTGGCGATCTCGCGGATCGCGGACTCCATCTGCGAGGAGCCGGCCGCGACGGTGTCGACGCTGGAGGCCACGTCACCGGCGGAGGTGACCACGGCGTCGGCCTGACCGGCCGCGGTGCGCGCGTTGTCGGCGATGGCGGCCGAGGCCGCGTTCAGCTTGTCCGAGGCGCCGGCCAGCCGCGTCGCGGAGTCGCCGACCAGGAGCAGGACCGAGCCCAGCGCGTCGAGGGTGTGGTCCAGCGACTGCGCGACCTCGTCGAGCTCGCCACCGCCGGTGCTCCCGGCGCGCACCCGCAGGTCACCGCCGGCGACCTGGGCCAGCACCTCGCGGATCCGCTGCACGGGCCCGGTCACGCTGCGGGCCACCGCGAGGGCCAGGCCCACGCCGACGAGCAGGCCGGCGACGATGATCGCCACGGTGACGGTGCGGGCGGAGGTGTAGGCGTCGTGCGCCTCCTCGGCCATCGCGGCGGCGTTGGCGGCGGCGGCCGCCGTGGCGGTGGCCAGGGAGTCGGCGATGACCGTCTCGTTCTGGTTCATCGTCTGCAGCAGCGTGCCGACCTGGGCGGTGTTGCCGGTCAGGGAGATCTGCTTGAGCTGCTCGAGGGCGGCGAGGTAGGCCTCGACCGCGGCCGAGAACTCCTCGTAGGCGCCGCGCATCTCGTCGTTGAGCGGCATCGCCGCGACCTCCGCGGAGTCCGCGGCCAGCTGCTCGGCGGTGGCCGCCGAGCCCTGCTGCGCCTCGGCCAGGGAGGCCGCCGGGAGGGTCGGGATGGCGGCACGGGCGGAGTAGGCGGACAGCTGCCACCAGTCGGCCTGGAGCCGGCGGAGCCCGTCCAGCGGCGTGGCGCCCTCGCTGAAGACCTCCGTGGCCTTCGCGTCGAGGGCCGACATCCGGGTGATGCCGAAGACGCCCACCCCGAGGGTGGTCAGGGCGACGACGAGGACGGCGCCCAGCACCCGGCTGCGCAGCCCCCAACCCCCGGACCGTTGCGTGCTGCCCGTGTCGACCGTCTGCGCGGCATCCATGCCCGTACCCCCACCTGGTGTCCTCCGCGGGACCCTCCGGCCCCTCTCGGCAGGAGTCTCGGCAGCCGGCGTCCGGCCTTGAGCCGAGGCAGACGAGGCGGTGTATCGGCTACAGCGAGGCCAGGAACCCGGCCACGCCGTCCTCCTCGTTGGTGCCGGTGACGTCCGTGGCGACGGCGAGCAGGTCGGGGTGCGCCTGCGCCATCGCGACGGCGCGTCCGCCGGCGGCGCGCACCCACTCGAAGGCGGCGATGTCGTTGGGCATGTCGCCGAAGACGACGACCTCGGCCGGGTCGACGCCGTGCTGCGCGGCGACCTTGGCCAGGCCGCTGGCCTTGGTGACGCCGGGTGCGGAGATCTCGGCGAGGGCGTCGGCGGAGGAGTTGGTGACCGTCGCGCGGTCCCCGGCGACCCGCTCCACCAGCGTCATGAACTCGTCGCGCGGCAGGGTCTCGTGCCGCGCCAGCAGCTTGGCCACCGGGACGGCGACCATCTCGTCCAGCGTCGCCACGGCCACACCGGGGGCGTCGGCGTCCCACCGCGGCCGGTAGATCGGCTCGTGACGGAACTCCAGGCCGTACTCGACGGCGAACCAGGTGTCGGGCTGCTCGCGCCGCAGCGCCGCCGTCACCTCCTGGAGCACCTCGGGGCCCAGCGCGTCCTCGTCGAGGACGGTGAAGCTCTCCAGGTCGAGCAGGACCGCGCCGTTGCAGCACACCGCGGTGCCGTGCCCGAGCTGCTCGCGGATGCGGACCATCCACCGCGGGGGCCGGCCGGTCGCGAGGACGACGGGGACGCCGTCGGCCCGCCACCGCTCCAGCTCGGCCACCGTCTCGGGGCTGACCGTGTCGTTGCCCCGCAGCAGCGTGCCGTCCATGTCGCTGGCGATCAGCCGCGGACGCCAGTCAGACACCGGCCGGACCTCCTCCCGGGACCGACGTCCCGAACACCGCCTCCAGGTACCGGGCGACGCCGTCCGCCTCGTGCCCGCTGGTGCGCACCTGCGCCGCCGCGCGCACGGCGGGGTGGGCGTTGGCGACCGCGACGGAGCGGCCGCCGGCCTCGGTGACGGCGGTGATCATCGGCAGGTCGTTGGGCATGTCGCCGAAGACGAGGACGTCGCCCATCCCGACGCCGTAGCGCTCCAGGGCGATCGCGAGCCCCGTGGCCTTGGTGACGCCGGGCGGCAGGACCTCGATGAAGCCGAGGCCGGCGTGGGTCACCTCGGCCTCGGCAGGGTCGACGACCGAGCGGGCGCGGGCCAGCAGCTCGTCCTGGGGGACCGTCGCCGAGCGGAGGAACACCTTGAGCACGGCGCCGGGCGGCAGCACCTGGGCGCGGGGCAGCAGGTGCGCCGGCTCGGGGTAGGGCCACTCGAACCCGTGCTGCACCCGCAGCTGGGTGTGCACCTCGCCCTGCTCGGCGGCGTCCTCGACGGCGAGGACGAGGTCGCCGGCGACCCGCTCGATCCGCTCGATGACCGCCACGGCCTGCGCGCGCGGCAGGCCGACGGTGCGCAGCACCTCGTCGCGCTCCAGGTCGACGACGAAGCCGCCCTGGGCGAGCACCGCGATGCCCCGGCCGTCGAGCGCGGCCCGCACGCTGTCGAGCAGCCGCGGTCCGCGCCCGGTCACCCCGACCACGGGGACGCCGGCCGCCCAGCAGGCCTCGAGCGCGGCGCGGGTGCGCGGGCTGACGCGGGAGTCGGAGTCGAGCAGGGTGCCGTCGAGGTCGGAGGCGACCAGCTTGGGACGCCACGGCCCGACGTCCCCCAGCTCGACGACCTCGTCGTACCCGGCCAGGACGCCGTGCGCCCGGACCGGCCCCGGGATCTCCGAGCTCATCCGACCGGCACCGGGCCGGCCAGCGACATCCCCGGGGTGAGCACCTCGTGCCCGCCCAGCCAGGGCCGCAGCGCGGCCGGCACGTGCACCGAGCCGTCGGCGCGCTGGTGCACCTCGAGGAGGCAGGCGATGGTGCGGGCGATGGCGCACAGCGTGCCGTTGAGCGTCGCGGCCGTCTGCGGCTTGCCGTCGGCGTCCCGGTAGCGGATGGCCAGCCGCCGCGCCTGGAAGGTCGTGCAGTCCGAGGTGCTGGTCAGCTCCCGGTAGGTGCCCTGGCTGGGGAACCACGCCTCGATGTCGAACTTGCGCGCGGCGCTGGTGCCCAGGTCGCCGGCGGCGATGTCGACCACCCGGTAGGGCAGCTCGAGGGCCTGGAGGAACTCCTCCTCCCAGGCGAGCAGCCGGCGGTGCTCGTCGGCGGCCTCCTCGGGCCGGCAGAAGCTGAACATCTCGACCTTGTCGAACCAGTGCACGCGGATGATGCCGCGGGTGTCCTTGCCGTAGGAGCCGGCCTCGCGGCGGAAGCAGGAGGACCACCCGGCGTAGCGGCGGGGGCCGGCGGACAGGTCGAGCACCTCGTTGGAGTGCATGCCGGCGAGCGCGACCTCGGAGGTGCCGACGAGGTACAGGTCGTCGCGCTCGACGCGGTAGACCTCCTCGTCGTGCTCGCCCAGGAAGCCGGTGCCCTCCATCGCCTCGGGGCGCACCAGCGCCGGTGCGACGACGGGGGTGAAGCCGGCGGCGACGGCGCGGCTGATCGCCAGCTGGGCCAGCGCGAACTCCAGCAGCGCGCCCGGGCCGGTGAGGAAGTAGAAGCGGGCGCCGGAGACCTTGGCCCCGCGCTCCATGTCGATGGCGCCGAGCGCCTCGCCGATCTCCAGGTGGTCGCGCACGGGGAAGTCGTAGGCGGGCACCTCCCCGACGGTGCGCAGCTCCACCGCGTCGTCCTCGCCGCCGGGCGGGACGTCGTCGTGCACCACGTTGGCGATGCGCAGGTGCGCCTCGCGCAGCGCGGCGTCGGCGGCCCGCTGCGCCTCCTCGGCCTCCTTGACCTGCGCGGCCAGCGCCTTCGCGCGCTCGAGGACGGCGGGGCGCTCCTCGGGGGTGGCCTTCTTGACCGCCTGGGACGCCGTCTTCTGCTCGGCCCGCAGGTCGTCACCCCGCTTGACCGCCTCCCGGCGGGCGGCATCGGCGGTGAGCAGGTCGTCGACGCGGGACTCGTCGGCTCCCCGGACCCGCTGGCTGGCGCGGACGACGTCGGGGTTGTCGCGGACGAGACGCAGGTCGATCACGCGGTCGATCGTAGGTGCCGGGCCGTCCCCGTCTCCGCACCTGCAGGTGAACAGGTCTCCGGGACCTCGACGTCGTCCTCGCAGTCCAGGCCCGCGTCGATCAGCCGCCGGTACTCCGCCATCTTCCCGGTGAGGACGGCGAGGTCCTCGTGGAGCTGGTCCACCTGCCGCTCGATCGACCTGCGCTGTTCCTCGAGCAGCGCGAGCCGGACCGGGTGGTTCTCCAGGCGGCCGCCCCCGAGCTGCACGAAGTGCCGCACCTCCGCGACCGGCATCCCGGTCCGGCGCAGCGCCTGCACCAGCCGGATGAAGCGGACCGCCGCCGGTGGGTAGCGGCGCTGACCGGTCGACGTCCGCTCGACCAGCGGGATGAGGCCCTCCCGCTCGTACCAGCGCAGCGTGTCGATGCTCAGCCCGGTCTGCTCGGAGACCTCCCGGATGCCCAGTGCACTCGTCACGCCGCCACGCTAGGCGCCGACGTCCAGCACGAAGCGCCAGCGCACGTCGCCGGCGGCCAGCCGGCGGAAGGCCGTGTCGACCTCGGCGATCGGCAGCACCTCGACGTCGGCGCCGATGCCGTGCTCGGCGCAGAAGGCGAGCATCTCGCGGGTCTCGTCGCTGCCGCCGGAGCCGGAGATGGTCAGCTCGCGGCCGAGCAGCGCCATCGTCTCGACGTCGAGCCGCTCGGGCAGGCCGAGCAGCACCAGCCGGCCGTCCAGCTGGAGCGTCCGCAGCAGCGGGGAGAGGTCGTGGGCGGCGGAGGCGGTGTCGACGACGACGTCCAGGCTCAGGGCCCGGGCGGCCATCGCCTCGTCGTCCCGGAGGAGGACGACGTCGTCGGCGCCGAGCCGGCGGGCGTCGGCGACCTTGTCCGGCGAGGTGGTGAAGACGACGACCTCGGCACCCAGGGCCTTGGCGAACTTCACCGCCAGGTGGCCGAGTCCCCCAGCGCCGACCACGCCGACCGTCTGCCCCGGGCCGACGCCGGCCCGCCGGATCGGCGACCACGTCGTGACGCCGGCGCACATGAGCGGCGCGGCGGCCGCCGGGTCCAGGCCGTCGGGCAGGGCGTACACGAAGGCGTCCCGGGCGACGTACTCCGTCGAGTAGGCGCCCTGGGTGGGCGTGCCGTCGTGCCGGTCGACCCCGCCGTAGGTGAGCGTGGGGAACTCCCGGCAGTAGCTCTCCCGGCCGGCCAGGCAGGGGGAGCACCGGCCGCAGGAGTCGACGATGTTGCCGACGGCGACCCGGTCGCCCACCCGGAAGGCGGTGACCTCGGGGCCGACGGCCTCGACCACTCCGGTGAACTCGTGGCCGGGCACCAGCGGCGCCGCGCCGGGCGCGAGGCCCTCCACCGCGTGCAGGTCGGAGTGGCAGACGCCCACGTGGGTCACCCGCACCGCCACGTCGTCGGGCCGCAGGTCCCGCCGCTGGAACTCGAAGGGTCGCAACTGCCCGTGCGGCTCGAACGCCGCGTACCCGCTCACCGGTCGCATGGGGCCATGCTCGGAGCTGGAGTGGGCTCCAGCGCAACCCCACAGGTGGAGGACGACAATGGACCCATGCGGTTCCTGCAGCGGCCCTCGCACGACCTCACCTACGCCGACGTGTTCATGGTGCCCGACCACTCCACCGTGGGCTCCCGGCTCGAGGTCGACCTGACCACGCCGGACCGGGTGGGCACGACGATCCCGGTCGTGGTGGCCAACATGACCGCCATCTCCGGCCGCCGGATGGCCGAGACCGCCGCCCGCCGCGGCGGGCTGGCCGTCCTCCCGCAGGACATCCCGGTCGACGTCGTCGCCGAGGTCGTCTCCTGGGTGAAGAGCCGCCACCCCGTCTACGACACCCCGATCACGCTCTCCCCCACCTCCACCGTCGGCGAGGCGCTGTCGCTGCTGACCAAGCGCGCGCACGGCATCGTCGTGGTGGTCGAGGGCCGGGGCCCCGATGCAGTGGTCCCGGTGGGCGTGGTCACCGACGGCGCCTGCCAGGGCGTCGACCGGTTCACCCAGCTGTCGGAGGTCATGGCCCGCGAGCCGCTGACCGTCCAGGCCGGCACCGACCTGCCGAAGGTCTTCGACGTCCTCTCCGGGGAGCGGGTCAGCGCCGCGCCGGTGGTGGAGGGCGACCGGCTGGTCGGCGTCATCACCCGCAAGGGCGCGCTGCGCTCGGCGCTGTACCAGCCCGCGGTCGGCCCCGACGGGTTCCTGCTGACCTCCGCCGCCGTCGGGATCAACGGCGACGTCGCGGGCAAGGCGGGGGCGCTGCTGGCCGCCGGCGTCGACGTGCTGGTCGTCGACACCGCGCACGGCCACCAGGAGAAGGCGCTCGAGGCGGTGCGCTCGGTGCGGTCGGTGGCCGGCGCGGTGCCGGTCGTCGCGGGGAACGTCGTCACCGCCGGCGGGACCCGGGACCTGATCGAGGCCGGTGCCGACGTCGTCAAGGTCGGTGTCGGTCCCGGTGCCATGTGCACCACGCGGATGATGACCGGCGTCGGCCGGCCGCAGTTCTCCGCCGTGGAGGAGTGCGCCGCGGCGGCCCGGGAGCTCGGCCGGCACGTCTGGGCCGACGGCGGCGTGCGCCACCCCCGCGACATCGCGCTCGCCCTGGCCGCCGGCGCGGCGAACGTGATGGTCGGCTCGTGGTTCGCCGGCACCTACGAGAGCGCCGGGGACATCCACGACGACGGCTCGGGCCGGCTGTACAAGGAGTCCTTCGGCATGGCCTCGGCGCGCGCGGTCAAGGCGCGGACGTCGTCCCAGAGCGGCTTCGAGCGGGCCCGCGCCGGGCTGTTCGAGGAGGGGATCAGCTCCTCGCGGATGTACCTGGACCCGGCCCGGCCCGGCGTCGAGGACCTGATCGACCAGATCGTGGCCGGGGTGCGGTCGGCGTGCACCTACGCCGGGGCCCGCACGGTCGACGAGCTGCACGAGCGCGCCGTGCTGGGGGTGCAGAGCTCGGCGGGCTACGAGGAGGGCCGGCCGCTGCCGACCTCCTGGTGAGGCGGCGCTGATGGAGGCGCTGCCGCGTGAGCAGTTCGAGGAGCTGGTCGCCGACGCGCTCGACGAGGTGCCGCCGGGGCTCATGGCGCTGCTGGACAACGTCGTCGTCCTCGTCGAGGACCGCAACCCCGACGAGCCGGACCTGCTGGGCCTCTACGAGGGGTTCGCGCTCACCGAGCGCGGCTGGCACTACGGCGGCGAGCTGCCCGACCGGATCATGATCTACCGCCTGGCCATCTGCGACTTCTGCGAGACCGAGGACGACGTGGTCGAGGAGGTCATGGTGACCGTCGTGCACGAGATCGCCCACCACTTCGGCATCGACGAGGAGCGCCTGCACGAGCTCGGCTGGGGATGACCCCCCTCGACGAGATCTGCACAGTCGTCACCATCAGCCGCTGATACCGACGAGAGTGCAGATCTCGTCGAGGAAACGGCCCGCGTAGCCTCGGTCACCGTGGCGGAGGTCAAGGGCGGCGGGCTGCCGATCAAGATGCTGCACGACCGCGTGCTGGTGTCCCTGCGGCGCGAGGACGGCGAGCGGCGCTCCACGGGCGGCATCCTCATCCCCGCCACCGCCCAGGTCGCCAAGCGGCTCGTCTGGGGCGAGGCGCGCGGCATCGGCGGCAGCGTCCGCCAGGTCAAGGTCGGCGACCAGGTGCTGTTCTCCCCCGAGGACCAGCACGAGGTCGAGGTGCACGGCGAGGACCTGGTCATCCTCCGCGAGCGCGACGTGCACGCCGTCGCCGCCGAGCGCATCGAGGACGCCAACACCGGCCTCTACCTCTGAGGCGCCGCCCGGGCCCCAGGCCGGGCCACTGCCCAGGCCTCAGTCCGGGGGGTCGGTCCGCGCGTGCCGCTGGACGATCTCCGTCATCTCGGTGAGGAACCGGACGACGACGGCGAGCTCCTCGTCGGTGTAGCCGCCCAGCGCGTCGACCATGTCGCGCGACAGCCCGCCGAAGTGCTCGGCACCCGCGGCCATGGCGCTCTCGGACATCGCCAGCGTGACCCGCCGACGGTCCTCGGGGTCCCGGACCCGGCGGACGTGGCCTCCTCGCTCCAGGCGGTCCACCAGCGCGGTCACCGACGCCGAGCGCAGCTCCACCGCCGCTCCGAGCCCGCCAGCCGAGAGCGCCTCGCCGCGCCGGGCCGCGTCCATGATCGCCACCAGGGCCCGGACGTCGGTGCGGTTCAGGCCGTGGGCCAGCGCGAACCGCTGGCTGACGGCGTCGAGCTCGACGTCGAGCCGGCGCAGCATCAGCGCCACCTCGCGCCGCGCCGCCGTCGCGTCGTCCACCTGCCTGCCTCCGCTCCGCCGCTGCATCCGCTCCGGGCTAATCTCTCGAAGATCGAGACTATCGTCGTTCGAGGGAACTCATCATGGCGCGCAGGACCTCCGTCGCCCGCTGGCTGCTGCCGGCCCTCGTCGTCCTGGCGTGGCTCGGGCTGTCCGCTCCCCTCGGCTCGCTGAGCGGCGGGCTGGGTGACGTCCAGACCAACGACTCCGCCGCCTTCCTGCCCGACAGCGCCGAGTCCACGCGGGTCTCGGAGCTGCTGCGCGGCTTCGACACGGAGCGCTCCCTGCCGGTGATCCTGCTGTGGGAGAGCGCGGACGGCCCGCTCGACCCGGCCGCCCTCCAGGAGATCACCGCCCGCGTCGACGAGGCGGGCCGGATCGCCGGCGACGCCGGCGCGCTCACCGGGGAGCCCTCGCCACCGATCCCGTCCGACGACGGCCAGGCGGCCCAGGCGGTGCTGCCCATCAGCCCCGACCTCGGCGACGCGCTCGCCGACGTCATCGACGACCTGCGGGCACTGCCGCCGGTCGACGGGACGACGGAGTACGTCACCGGCCCGGGCGCGCTGTTCAACGACTTCGCGGCGGGCTTCGCCGGCATCGACGGGCTGCTGCTCCTCGCGGCGTTCGGCGTGGTCCTGGTCATCCTGCTGGTGGTCTACCGCAGCCCGTTGCTGCCGCTGCTGGTCATCCTCACCGCCGGCCTGGCCCTGGTCGCCGCGCTCGCGGTGGCCTACCTGCTGGCCGAGCGGGGCTGGATCGAGGTCAACGGGCAGAGCCAGGGGATCGCGTCGATCCTCGTGGTCGGCGCAGCCACCGACTACGGCCTCCTGCTGGTGGCCCGCTACCGCGAGGAGCTGCGCCGGGAGCAGTCGCCCCTCGACGCGATGCGCGTCGCGCTGCGGCAGTCGTGGGAGCCGATCGCCGCCTCCGCCGCGACCGTCGTCCTCGGCGTGCTGTGCCTGCTCTTCTCCGACCTCGGCAGCAACCGGGGCCTGGGGCCGATCTCCGCCGTCGGCATCGCGCTGGCCATGGTCGCCGCGCTCACCTTCCTGCCCGCGGTCCTCGTGCTGCTCGGCCGGGCGGCCTTCTGGCCCTTCCGCCCGCGGTACGGCAGCGAGCACCCGCACGGCCGGGGCTGGGAGCGGGTGGCCGGCGTCGTCGGCCGGCGTCCGGGCCGGGCCCTGCTGGGCAGCGTCGGCCTGCTCGTCGTCCTGGCGGCGTTCGTGCCGACCTTCGACGCCGAGGGCATCCCCCTGTCGGAGGCGGTGCGCGGCGGCTCCCCCTCTGGCGAGGGTCAGGTCGCGCTGGCCCGGCACTACGACGCCGGGGCGGCCACCCCGGCCACGATCGTCACCCCGGCCGACGGCTGGGAGGAGGTCGCCGCGGCCGCCGCCGGGGTGGACGGCGTCGCGGACGTCCAGCCCTCCACCGGGCAGCCGGGCGGCCCGCCCGATCCGCAGGCCCCGCCGGTGGAGGTCGACGGGCTGGTCCGGCTCGACGCCACCCTGGACGACGCCCCCGACAGCACCCGGGCGCAGGAGACCGTCGCCGACCTGCGCGCGGCGGTGGGCGGGGTGGACGACGAGGCGCTGGTCGGCGGCCCGACGGCGCAGGACCTCGACACCCAGGACACCGCCGCCCGCGACCTGGCGGTGATCGTGCCGCTGGTGCTGCTGGTCATCACCGTCGTCCTGGCGCTGCTGCTGCGCGCGCTGGTGGCCCCGCTGCTGCTGGTCGCCACGGTGGCGCTGAGCGTGCTGGCCACGGTCGGCGTCGCGGCCCTGGTGTTCGACCCGCTGTTCGGCTTCCCGAGCAGCGATCCGCAGGTGCTGTTCATCGGCTTCGTGTTCCTGGTGGCCCTGGGGATCGACTACAACATCTTCCTCATGACCCGGGCCCGCGAGGAGTCGCAGCGGCACGGGACGCGCGCGGGTGTGCTGCGCGCGCTCGCCGTCACCGGCGGGGTCATCACCAGCGCCGGGCTGGTGCTCGCCGCCACCTTCGGGGCGCTGACCGTGCTGCCGCTGGTGATCCTCATCCAGCTGGGCTTCCTGGTCGGCTTCGGCGTGCTGCTGGACACCTTCGTCGTCCGCACGCTCATGGTGCCCGCGGCGGTGCACCTGCTGGGGGACCGCGTCTGGTGGCCCAGCCGCCTGGCGCGCGGCCCCCGCCCCTGACGACGATCCCCGCGCACCCACCGTGGTCGGGGCCGGCTGCTCAGACGCGGCCGGCGCGCACCCCGGACAGCCAGGCGTCCGCGTCGGTGAAGGCGGCGTCGGTCGCCTCGTCGGACACCGGCCGGTTCTCCCGGTCGTCGGCGCGCGGGTAGGAGCCCAGGAAGCGGACGTCCTCGCACACCCGGTGCAGCGCCGCCAGCGCCTCCCCGACCCGGGCCTCGGCGACGTGCCCCTCGCAGTCGAGGGAGAAGGAGTAGACCCAGCGCCGCTCGCGGGTGGGGCGGGACTCGATCCGGGTCAGGCTGATCCCGCGGGCGGCGAACTCGCGCAGCACCTCGAGCAGGGCGCCGGTCCGGTCGGCCACGACCGCCACCAGCGAGGTCTTGTCGTTGCCCGTGGGCGCCGGCAGCGGCCCCGGCCGGGTCACCAGCACGAAGCGGGTGACCGCGCCGCGGTGGTCGGCGATGTCCTCGGCCAGGGCGGTGAGCCCGTACCGCCGGGCGGCGATCGGCGCGCAGACGGCGGCGTCCCAGCGCCCGTCCGCGACCGCCTGGGCCGCGCCGGAGGTCGAGGTCTCCGACTGCGGCGCGAGCCCCGGCAGGTGCTCGGCCAGCCAGCGGGCGGTCTGCGCCAGCGCGTGCGGGTGGCTGGCCACGGAGCGGACGTCGGCCAGGGTCGTGCCGGGGCGGACGGCGAGGACGAACGTGGGCTCGAGGAACACCTCGCGCGCAATCAGCAGCGGGTCGCCGTCGGCCAGCCCGTCCATCGTCGCCGGCACCGAGCCCTCGATGCTGTTCTCGAAGGGGACCAGCGCGGCGTCGACCTCGCCGACCCGGACGGCGGCCAGCGCGGCGGCCACGGTCGGCCGCGGCGAGCGGGCGGCGGCGTCGCCGACGGCCCTGCTGAGCGCCGACTCGGCGAAGGTACCCTCGGGGCCCAGGTAGGCGAACGTCGTCGGAGACGTACTGGTGGACTGCGTACCGGTGGGTACGGGGTCCAGGGGCGTCACGGGCATCCGACGAGGGTAGTGCGGGCGGGGCCGACGGGACGTCGGCCCCGGGGGAACCGCCTCGCCGCCGGCTGGAGCAGCCGGCCCGCCAGCTCTCGAGTGGAGGGATGCGTGACCCCCGGCACCATCCGCGTCACTGAGCGTGATCTGGAAGCTGCACTCTGGCGTCTCCTGGCCGCCAGCGACCGCGTCGACCCCCCGGCCTTCGCCCGCGCGCACGACGACGCCGCGGACCTCCTCCTCGCCGCCACCGACCCGGCGTGGGTCGCCTGGCGGCACGCCTTCGACGCCCGCCGCGCGCTGATCGACGCCGACGTCGACTCCGCCACGACCGCCGTCGGCGCGGCCCGGACGGCGCTGGGCGGCTGCCCGCCGACCGCGCTGACCGCCCTCACCCTCGCCTACCTCGCCCACGTCGAGGCGACCGCCGACCACGTCGACGCGGCGATGCTGCTGGCCGTCGACGCCAGCCTGCTGGCCGAGGCCTCCGGAGGCTCCGGCACGGGGGCGGCCGGACCGGGCCGGCCCCCCAACCAGGCCCCCCACCAGGCCCCCCACCAGCCCTCCGATCCTGCCTCCCACCGGGCCTCCCACCAGGCCCACGCCTGGCTGTCGCTGACCCTCGGCGCGCTCGACCTCGAGGAGCTCGCCGCGGCGCAGGCCGAGCAGGGCGCCCGGATCGCCGCGCGCCTGCCGGACCCCGCCGACCGGTGGCAGCTGCTCCTGCTGTGCGCCCAGCAGCACGTGGAGCTCGCGCAGACCCAGTGCCGCCGAGGGCAGGACGACCGGGCGGCGGAGCTGGCCGCCGTCGCGCTCGGCTGCGCCACGCGGGCCCGGTCCCTCGACCACGAGCCGGAGCCCGGCGACGGCGACCTGCTCGACGTCGTCCAGGCGTGGGCGATGGCCTGCGCCGGCGACCGGGACGGCGCGCTCGGTCCGCTGCGGCGGGCACACCGGCGGGTGCACCGGGACGGCGGGATCTGGCTGCGCGGCTACACCGACCTGGTGCTGGCCCGACTGCTCGCCCGGCTCTCCCAGGACCAGGCCGGCGGCGGGCACGCCGAGGAGGCCACCGACCTGCTGGTCGACGCGGCCGGCGCCTTCGCCGCCAGCGGCGACCGCCGCCGCTACCGGCAGTGCCTGCTCGAGCTGGGCCAGGCCACCGCCGCCCAGGGCCGGCCGGCCGAGGCGCTGCACTGGCTGGAGGCCTACCGGGGCGAGGCCGGGCGGGCGCACGCGCGCAGCCGGGAGCTGTGGGGCGAGATGTTCGTGCGCCGCAGCCGGCTGCGCGAGGCCGAGCGGCAGGCCGCCGTCCTGCGCACCTACGCGATGGAGGACCCGCTCACCGGGCTGGGCAACCGGCGCAGTGCCGAGCGCCGGCTGGGCAGCATGCCGCTGGGCGACGCGCCGCTGTCGCTGGCCGTCGTCGACGTCGACCGCTTCAAGGAGGTCAACGACGACACCTCGCACTCGCACGGCGACGAGGTGCTGCGGCGGGTCGCCGACCTGCTGCGCGAGCACTGCCGCACCGGCGACGAGGTGTACCGGTGGGCCGGCGACGAGTTCCTGGTCGTGCTGCCCGAGGCCACCGAGAACCAGGCGCTGATGGCCATGGAGCGGCTGCGGGCCGCCGTCGCCGCCGCCGACTGGGGCGACCTCCAGCTCCCCGAGCCGGTGACCGTGAGCATCGGCGTGGCCACCGCACCCACCCGGGACCCCGAGCAGGCCGCGGTGCCCTCGGGCTGGAAGTCGCTGTTCGACACCGCCGACCTGCACCTGTTCAGCGCCAAGCGCGGCGGGCGCAACCGGGTGCGTGCGCCCGGGGCGACGGGTGGGGACGGCGCATGACCGTCTCCCCGCGGTGGGGCTCCTGTGACGAAACGGACGAGACCCCCGCGCCGACCCGGCGCGCCCCCGGAGGGGTGCGTGACAGCCGCGACGACGGCGTGCACAGTGCGCTCGTGCCACCGGGAGCCCTGCATCACCGGGTGACCGCTGCCCTCTCGGACTGGCGGCTCGACGACGCCGAGGAGCTGCTGGCCGACGTCGAGGGCGATCCCTCGCCGTACGCCGCGCCCGCGGCCGCCCCCGAGGACGCCGACCCGACCGCCGCCGCGAGCCTCGGCCGCGCCTGGGCCGACACGCTGCGCGCCGAGCTGCTCGTCCGCCGGCTGCGGATGGCCGGCTTCACCCTCGTCGGCGACCCCGTCGAGCCGCTGCCCGGCGAGCCCGCCGCCGCGCCGCTGGACCTGCACGCCGGCCTGGCCGGGCTGCTCGACGGGCCGGGGGCCGACGGCGACGCGCAGGCCTCGCGCGCCGCGCTGGCGATCGCCCTGGTCCGGTCGGCCAAGGCTGCGTTCGACGCGACGGACGACGACCTGCAGCGCGCCGCCGGCCTGGCCCGGCACGCGCGCATCGAGCTGCTCTCCCGCCGGATCGACGCCGCCATGGACGAGGCGGTCGAGGCGGCCAGCCTGCTCGACCCCGCGCTGCCGCCGTCGGCGCTGCTGGTGGACACGCTGGCCACGCTGGCCGGCGTCCTGGCCGACCTGGAGCTCATGCCGCTCGCACTGGACTACCAGCGGCGGGCCCACGAGACGGCGCTGGCTGCGGCCGCCGCCGACTCGCTCACCCCCGAGGACGGCGACGCCGACGTGCTCGTCGCCCGCGCCGCGACCCGGCTCGGTGAGCTGTGCGCCGAGCTCGGCGAGGGCCTGCTCGACGACGGCGTGCCGGAATCGGCCGGACCCCACTTCGCCGAGGCGCGCCGGCTCGCCGAGGACGCGCTCGCCCTGCTGCCCCCCGAGGCCGGCGAGGCGGTCGTCACCGCCCAGGTGGTGCACGGCTGGGCACTGGTCGGGCTCGGCGAGCACGCCGCGGCCGCCGGCCCGCTGCGCGCCGCCGTCCGCATCACCAGCGCGACCGGCGACCGGGCGCTGCTGGCCGCGGCCCTGCTCGCGCTCGGCCGCGCGCTGCGCCGCCAGGGCGACGGCCGGGGCGCCGACGACCAGCTGGCCAAGGCGCTGGCGCTGTCGACCGAGCACGGGCTGCCGCGGCTGCGCCGGGCCGCCCTGCGCGAGCTGTGCACCCTGCACGCCGAGCTCGACGACGCCGGGCGGGCGCTGCCCTACCTGCAGGCCTACCTCGCCGACGAGCTGGACCGGGTCGACGAGCGGCGCACCCGGTGGGTGGAGCTGTTCGGCCGGCGCAAGAGCCTGCTGGAGACCGAGCGGGCCGCCGGGCAGCTGCGCCGGCAGGCCTACGAGGACCCGCTCACCCACCTGCCCAACCGCCGCTACGCCGAGGCCCGGCTCGACGGGCTGATCTCCGCCGGCACCACCCCCGCCCTCGCCGTGGTGGACATCGACCGGTTCAAGTCGATCAACGACGCGATCGGCCACCCCGGCGGCGACGCCGTGCTGCGGACGATCGCCGACCTGCTCATCGACGGCTGCCGCGACACCGACGAGGTCTGCCGGTGGGCCGGTGACGAGTTCGTCGTCCTGCTCCCCGAGACCACCGCCGAGCAGGCCGAGCGGGCGCTGGAACGGATCCGCCGGGCCGTGGCCGGCCACGACTGGTCGGCGCTGGGCCTCCCGCGCCCGGTGACGATCAGCGTGGGCATCGCCTCGGCGACCCGGGGCGACGACCGGCGCACGCTCTTCGCCGCCGCCGACGGCGTCCTGTACGACGCCAAGCGCACCGGCCGCGACCGCGTGGTCAGCCTCTCCGCGGTCACCCAGCGGGCCGGCACCCCCCTCGACGCACCGGCCGCCGCGGCGGACGAGCCCGCTCCCACCGCGCCCCCCTCCGCGCCCCCCTCCGTGCCCCCCACCGCGCCCCCCTCCGCGCCCCCCTCCGTGCCCCCCACCGCGCCCCCCTCCGCGCCCCCCTCCGTGCCCCCCACCGCGCCCCCCTCCGCGCCCCCCTCCGTGCCCCCCACCGCGCCCCCCTCCGCGCCCCCCTCCGTGCCCCCCACCGCGCCCCCCTCCGCGCCCCCCTCCGTGCCCCCCACCGCGCCCCCCTCCGCGCCCCCCTCCGTGCCCCCCACCGCGCCCCCCTCCGCGCCCCCCTCCGTGCCCCCCGCCGGCGACCCGGGAGGGACCGCCGAGGGCTTCGCGCCGCTGCTGCTCGAGCCCACCCCGGCCGACGTCCCGCTGGCCACGGCGCGGTCCGCCACGCCTGCCGCCCCGCTGCCGACGGGTGCGGCTCCCGGTCGCGGGCCCGGCACCGAGCCCGACGTCGTCTGGGCTCCCGGGCGCAGCACCGAGCAGCTGCTCGCGCTGGTCGGCCAGGCGCGCCTGGACTCCCCCGACCGGCCGGTCGTCGTGGTGCGCGCCGCCGCGGAGACCCTCGTCGCGCTGGTCGGCGAGTTCGGCGCCCAGACCACGGTGGACGCCGCCGCGATGTCGGCCGCCGTGGGCCCCCTCCCCGAGCCGGTCGGCCGGGTCGTCGTCCTCTCCGCCGGCGGTGGGGACGCCACGGTGGCCGCCGAGGCGGCGTTCGCCGCGCGCGTGGCCGGGACCGGCGTCACCCGGGTCGCCGACCTCGGGGGCAGCCGGATGCACAACGGCCTGCCCGACCCCTCGGTGCTCGCCGACGCCGACTGCCTGGTCGTCGTCGCCGGGCTCGACGCCTCCCTGGCCGGGCTGGTCGCCGCCACCACCGACGTGCCGGTCGTCGCCGTCCCCACCTCCACCGGGCAGCCGGGGTCGTTCGGTGGCTTCGGCGCGCTGCTGACGATGCTCAACTCCTCCACGCCCGGCGTGGTGGTCAGCAACATCGACAACGGCCACGCCGCCGGCGTCTTCGCCGCCCGGATCGCGCGCCGGTCACGGTGACGCCGGGGTCCGCGCGGACCCCGCCGCCATGGCCCGCCCGACCAGGGGGACGGCGGCCAGGAACACGAGCGCGACCGCCGGCGCCCCGCCCAGCGCCCAGGCCGCGAACACCAGCAGCGACGCCAGCTCGACCCCCAGGCCCGCGACCGAGGTCAGCGTCGCCCGGTAGCGGCCGGTGATCCGCTCCTGCAGCCGCGCCTCGGCCACCACGAGGACGGCGAGGTAGAGGCCGTAGGCCAGCGCGAGGGCGCCCACCGCCGCGGGCCGGGCCCACACCGCCGCTCCGGCGAGCAGCACCGCGGCCGCGGCGAGCAGCCCCAGCAGCGCCGGTGTCGGCAGCCGCGCGGCGCGCCCGCCCAGGGCCGCACCCGCCGCTCCGGTCAGCGCGGCGGCGAGCACCACGACGGGGACCGTGGCCGCGGGTACGCCCCAGTCCCCCGCCATCACCGGCAGGTACTCCTCGATCGCGTCGAGACCGCCGAGCACCGCCACGGCGACGACCACCAGGCGCAGCCCCGGGCGGCGCAGCGCCAGCCCCACCGCCCGGCGCAGCGGCACGTCGCCCCCGCCGTCACCGGTGTCGTCGCCGTCGTCGCCCCCGTCCCTCGCCGGGGGCGCGGCCGGGAAGCGCAGCGCCAGGACCGCGGCGGCCAGGCACACCGCCACGCTCGCCCAGCCGACGAGCTCGTAGCCGCCCACGGTGACCAGCACGGTCGCCAGCCCGGCGGTCGGCACCTGGACGAGCAGCTCGGCCGCCGTCGTCCAGCCGTGCACCCGGGCGTAGGCGTCCGAGGCCCCCTGCGCCGCCAGGCCGTCGTAGAGCACCGCCTCCACGGTGCCGGAGACCAGCGCGCCGGCGACGCCCCACACCACGAAGCCCACGGCGAAGGACCCGGCGGAGGGAACGGCCGTCCACAGGGTGAACGCCGCGGCCTCGAGCACGCCGGCCAGCACCAGGGCGCCGCGTCGCGACCACCGGTCGGCGAGCACGCCCGCGGGCACCTCGGCCAGGAACCCGGTGACCGACCACAGCGCGAACAGCCCCGACACCTGCGCCTGCGACAGCCCCGCGTCGAGGAAGAGCAGGGCGTACAGCGGGTAGTAGGGGGCCAGTCCGGACAGGGCGGTCCAGCCCACGGCGAGTCGGGCCAGCGGGCGGCCGGCAGCGGGGCCGGACGGGGGCGGGACGGGCGTCAACGGAAGGGCACACCCGGACGCTAGCGCCGCCCTGTGACCGGGCGCACCCCGATTCCGGCCGCGGGTTCGGCTAAGGTCCTGCGACGAGAAGGGGAGTAGCCCCCCGACCGCTGGTCGACATGCTGGCGCCGCCGCGAGGTGGTGCCCGGTCAGCGGGCCCGCGTCCCCGACGCGGGTGGGCGAGACCTTCGACCGGGCAGTGGAGTGCGCGCTGCCGGTCGGAGGCTGCCCGTACCCCCGCCCGGCTGCGCCGAGCGGAAGTGGGATCTCGTGCTGGTGCTGTCGGTCGTGGCGACCGCGTTCGTCCTGGTACTGCCGGTGGAGCTGCCGGACAAGACGCTGTTCGCCAGCCTCGTGCTGGCGACCCGGTTCGCCCCGCTGCCGGTCTTCGTCGGCGTCGGCGCGGCGTTCGGCCTGCAGGTGGCGATCGCCGTCACGGCCGGGTCGCTGCTCACGCTGCTGCCCGAGGCGCTGGTGAGCGGTGTCGTCGCCGTCCTGTTCCTCGTCGGCGCAGTGGTGCTGTGGCGCAGCGCCTCCAGCGGACCCGAGGACGACGAGGTCGCCGCCGACGCCGGTCAGGGCACGTCCTTCGTGCGCGCGGCGGCCATCTCCTTCGGCGTCCTGTTCGCCGCCGAGTGGGGTGACCTCTCCCAGCTCGCCACGGCCGGGCTCGCCGCGCGCTACGAGGAGCCGCTGTCGGTGTTCCTGGGCGCGTGGGCCGCACTGCTGGTGGTCTCCGGCCTGGCGGTGTTCCTCGGCAGGAAGCTCGCCGACCGGCTGCCGGTGGCCCTCATCCGCCGCGTCGCCGCGGGGTTGTTCGTCGTCTTCGCGGTGTTCGCGCTCGTGGAGACGGTGCGGGCGCTCTCGGGCTGACCGACACCCGGGTGGAGGAGGGGGCGCCCCTGGCGATGACGGCCGGGCCCTGCGCCGTCCTCGACGTCGACTCCAGCGCCGCGCCTCTGGTCCTGGCCGACGGGACGTGTTACGACGTGCGCATCAGCGTCGGCGTGGTGTGGTGCGACAGCACGGACAGCCCGGCGTCGGCCCTCGCCCGTGCCGACGCCGCGATGTACCGCGTCGAGGTCGCCCGGCGCCGGGCGCGGGCCGGTCGATGAGGCGTTCACCCGTCCGGGGGACGGCCCGCTCCAGCGAGCCGGGCGCCGGGCCGTTGTCCCCGGTGTCCCCCACCGCCGCCCGAACCGAGGACGACGTGACCGCCACCCTGCGACCGATCACCGCCCGCTCCGAGCTGCAGCGCGCGGCGCTGCGCGAGCTCGGCGTCGGCGAGGCGCCCGAGCAGGCCGAACTGCAGGCGGTGCTCCGGCTGGCGGCGACGGTGACCGGGGCGCCGCACGCGGCGCTCAACCTCCTCGACGACGACCAGCAGGTCACCCTGCTCGGCGTCCGGGCCCAGCGTCGGCGGGTGCCGCGGGTGGAGTCGCTGTGCGCCCGCACGTCCTCGCGCCCCGGTGTCTTCTGGGGCGCCGACCTCAGCACCGACCCCGACTACTCCGGCAACCCCTTCGTCGACGGCCGGATCGGGCGCCTGCGCTTCTACGCCAGCGCGCCGATGCGCACCGCCGACGGCGACGTCATCGGCACGATCTGCGCCTGGGACGAGGGCGTGCGGGAGCTGTCGCCGGAGCAGGTGGACCGGCTGGCCGACCTCGCCGAGGTCGCGCTCGCGCTGGTGGACCGCCACCGGGCCGCGCGCGAGGCGGACCGGCTGGCCGGCGCGGCGCACGAGGCCCGCATCCGGGCCGAGGAGGAGCGGGCTGCCGCCGAGGCCGCCTCGGCGGAGCTCGCCCGGGCCCGGGCGTTCGACCGCGCGCTCTTCGACGCCCTGTCCGTGGGCGTGGTGGTGTCCGACGTCCACGGCGTGCCCACCCGCGTCAACCGCATCGTCGCCGCCTGGGCCGGCGACCGGTGGGACGGCGGGCAGCTGGTCGCCGCGCAGCTGCTGGAGGAGCTCTACCTGGCCGACGGCGTCACCCCGCTGGACCCGGCGGACGCACCGCTGGTGCGCGTGGTGGACGGCGAGCCGGTGCGCGACGTCGAGCTGGTGGCCGGCCCGCCCGGCGGTCCGCGCCGGATCACCCTGGCCACCGGCGGGCCCATCCACGACGCCGACGGGACGATCGCCGGCGGGGTCATCACGATCCGGGACATCACCGAGCAGCGGGCCCTGGAGGCCCGGCTGCGCGAGGCCGCGCTGCACGACCCGCTCACCTGCCTGCCCAACCGGGCGCTGGTGCTCGACCGGCTGGAGCAGGCGCTGCGCGCCCAGCGCCGGGACCGCTCCCCCGCCGTGGTCGTCTACGTCGACCTGGACGGGTTCAAGCAGATCAACGACACCGCCGGGCACGCCGCCGGGGACGCGGCGCTGCTGCGCACCGCCGAGGCCCTGCGCTCGGTGGTGCGCCCGGGCGACACGGTGGGCCGGATGGGCGGCGACGAGTTCGTCGTCGTCTGCTCAGGCATCGGGACCGCCCGGGACGCCGAGGACCTGGTGGTCCGCATCGAAGCCGCCCTCGCCGGCGGCGAGACCGTGCTGCGCGCCAGCTGCGGCACGGCCCTGTCGCGCCCCACCGACACCGCGGAGTCGCTGCTCCGCCGCGCCGACGAGGCGATGTACGCGGTCAAGCACAGCCGCCGCTGAGCTCCGGCACCAGCGCGAGGCGGCCCACGAGGGTCCGCACCAGCCGGTCCAGGTCGGGCCGGTCGGGGGCGTCGGCGTGCAGCGTCACCACCCCGTGCAGCGCGGTCCACAGCAGGGCGGCGTCCGCGGCCGCATCGGTGCTGTCCGAGCGGCCGGCGGCCACGCAGGCGGAGACGCCGTCGACGAGCACGGCGAACGCCTCCCCGCCCCGCCCCCGGCGCGGGCCGAACATCGCCCGGTAGCGGGCCGGCGCGGCCGTGCCGGCCGCCACGTACGCCCGGCAGCCGGCGACCAGCCGCTCCGCCGGGTCGGGCAGCGGCTCGACCGCCGCCAGCACCCCGGCGCGCAGCGCGTCGAACCCCTCGTCGACGACCGCGTCGAGCAGCGCGTCGAGGTCGGCGAAGTGCCCGTACACGGCCGGGGCGCTGACGCCCGCCTCCCGGGCGACCGCCCGCAGGGTGACCGCCTCCACCGCGCCGGTGCGCTCGAGCAGTGTCGCCGCCGCCCGCACGAGCTCCTGCCGCAGCTGCCCCGTCGTCCTCGTCACGACGCCCACTTTACAGCTGTAAAGAAAGCGGTCTACCCTCGCTTTACACCCGTTAAGTGGTCCTCGAGGAGGTCCCTGTGCCCGTCATCCCCGACCTGCCCTGGCGCGCTGCCGAGCCGGGCCCCGGCCCCGGTGTCGTCCTGGTGACCCGACTGGAGCTGCGGCGCCTGCGCGACGTCCCGGCGTTCCTGCGGACGTCCCTGGCGATCCAGCGCCAGGTGGCACACTCCCCCGGAGCCCGGTCGCTGCTGTTGCGCGCCCGGCCGCTGGCCCGCACCTTCACCACCGTGTCGTGGTGGGACGACGAGGTCGCCGTCCGCGCCTTCGCGCGCGCCGAACCGCACCGCGGCGCCATGCGCCGGTGGCACCCGCGGCTCGCCGGCTTCAGCAACGTCACGCTGCCCGGCACCGCGGGCACGGCCCCGACGGTGGACGACGCGGTGTCGCGAGCGCTCGCCACGGCCTGACCGGACGCGACGTCAGGCCCGGCGGCTCGGCAGCCGCTCGCCGTCGGCCAGGAAGGTCGCCAGGGACCGCGCCGGCCGCCCGGTCACGGCCCGGACCGTGTCGGTCACGGGAGCGAAGCTGCCGGCCCGGACGCGCTGGAACGTCAGCGCGGTGAGGTCCCGCTCGAAGCCGTCGGTCCCGGCCACGACCTCGTCGACCGACACCTCGCGGTACAGCACGGGGTGCCCCACGCCGGCGGAGAGCAGCTCCGCGGTGCGCGGCAACGACAGGGCCTCGGGGCCGGTGATCTCGTACACGCGTCCGGCGTGCCCCTCGTCGAGCAGTGCGCGCTCGGCCACCGCCGCGATGTCCCGGGCGTCGATCCAGGCGACGAGCGCGCCGCCGTCGGCGAACCGCAGCTCCCCGCGGGCGATCTCGTCCCGGTGGAAGCGGGGGTCGGTGAAGACCTGCATGAACCAGCTGGGCCGCAGGACCGTCCACGGCCGCCCGCTGTCGCGCACCACCCGCTCGGCGCGCGGCGCCCACCCGTCGGGCCCGAACCAGTCGGCGTCCTGCTCGGACAGCAGGACGACGCGGGCGCGGGGCGGCAGCACCCCGAGCAGCGCGCCGATCAGCTCCGGTGCGTCCGGGCGGTCCGGGCGGACCACGTACACCGCGTCGACGCCGTCGGTCGCCGCGGGCCAGCCGGACGGGCGGTCCCACGAGAAGTCGGTGGGCCGCACCCCGTCCAGGTCGACGGTCGCGGGGTCGCTGCTGCCACCCAGCACCTCGACACCCCGGGCGACGAGCAGCTCCGCGAGCGGGACGCCGGTCTTGCCCCGCACGCCGGTGACCAGGACACGCGCCATGTCGGACCTCCTCGGTACTTGAGTCACTGAAGTTCCTGGGGTCCAGGGAAGCACAGGAGCTGGAGTGCATCAAGTAATCTCTGCGGTGTGACCGCGGCCGACGCGCTGGACCAGCAGCTGTGGGACCTCGTGTACGCCTACGACGCGGCGTACGACCGCGCGGCCCGGGCGGTCGGCCTGAGCGCGGCACAGGCGTGCCTGCTCGACGCCCTGACCAGCGGCCCCCGCGCGATGGGGGAGCTCGCCGCCGAGCTGCTGTGCGACGCCTCGAACGTCACCCAGCTCGCCGCCCGGCTGGAGGGGCGCGGGCTGGTGGACCG
Source organism: Blastococcus sp. CPCC 205250 (assembly GCF_019799925.1). Taxonomy (GTDB): domain Bacteria; phylum Actinomycetota; class Actinomycetes; order Mycobacteriales; family Geodermatophilaceae; genus Trujillonella. The sequence continues at coordinate 362,128 of NZ_JABGCG010000005.1, forward strand.
CGCCGCCGACCCGGCCGACCGGCGGGTCAAGCGGCTGTCGATCACCCCGGCCGGCCGGCAGGTCCACCGCGCCGTCCGCTCGGCGTTCGACTTCCCCGCCACCCGGCTCGGACGCCTCACCGGGCCGGAACGACAGCAGCTCGCCGGCCTGGTGGCGAAGATGCTGGCGCCCGGCTGAGAACGCCCCTTGACCCTGACGCGACGTCAGGCTGTGCACTCGTCGCCGTCAGAGAGGAGGGACCGCGATGAACGTGGGAGAGGTCGCCGCGCTCGCCGGCATCACGGTGCGCACGCTGCACCACTACGACCGGATCGGGCTGCTGTCGCCGTCCGGGCGGACGGCGTCCGGGTACCGGCGGTACTCGGCTCCCGACCTGGACCGGCTGCACCAGGTGCTGGTCTACCGCGAGCTCGGGTTCCCCCTCGAGGAGGTCGCGGCCCTGCTGGACGCGGACGACCCGGCCGAGCACCTGCGGCGGCAGCACCGGCTGCTGCGGGACCGGCTGGAGCGCACGCAGGCGATGGTCGCGGCCGTCGAGAAGGAGATGGAGGCGAGAGCCATGGGGATCAGCCTGACCCCCGAGGAGCGGTTCGAGTTGTTCGGCGACTGGCTGCCGGAGGAGTACGAGGCCGAGGCCGAGCAGCGCTGGGGTGACACGGAGGCCTGGGAGCAGTCCCAGCGCCGGACGCGCAGCTACTCGAAGGACGACTGGGTGCGCATCAAGGCCGAGGGGGAGGACGTCGAGCGGCGCTTCGCCGAGGCCCTGCGCGCCGGGGTGCCGGCCGACTCGGCCGCGGCGATGGACCTGGCCGAGGAGCACCGGCAGCAGATCAGCCGGAACTTCTACGACTGCGGCCCGGAGATGCACGCCGGCCTCGGCCGGATGTACGTCGAGGACGAGCGGTTCGCCGCTCACTACGAGCAGATCGCGCCGGGCCTGGCCCGGTACGTGAGCACCGCCGTCCAGGCCAACGCCGCCCGCCAGGCCGGCTGAGTGCTCCAGCGTGTGCGCCGGGGCCGCGTTCCGGGTGCCGGGACGCGGCCCCGGCGCACACCGTCCTCCGTCAGACGCGGATGAGCAGCTCGCCGTGCAGCATGCCGAGCCAGCCGTCGTCGGCCGCGGCCCAGCGCAGCCACGCCGCGGCGACGTCCTCGAGCTCGTCCCGGGTGGCCAGCCCGTAGGCCACCGCCTGCTCGGCGAAGGCCGACGCCGTCGCGCGGCCGGCCCAGGAGGTGCCCCACCACTGCCGTTCGGCCTCCGTCGACCAGCACCAGGAGGACGTCGTGGCGACCACGTCGCGCAGCCCCGCCCCGTGCGCCCACGACAGCAGCCGGCGGCCGGCGTCGGGCTCGGCGTCGTTGGCCCGGGCCACCCGCTGGTACAGGTCCAGCCAGCGCTCCAGGCCGGCGTCGAGGGGGAACCACGCCGTCGCGGCGTAGTCGACGTCGCGGACGGCCACCACCCCGCCGGGCCGGCAGACCCGCGCCATCTCGCGCAGCGCCGCCACCGGGTCGGTCAGGTGCTGCAGCACCTGGTGGGCGTGCACGACGTCGAAGGAGTCGTCGTCGGCCTCGAGCGCGTAGGTGTCGCCCACGGCGAAGGTGACCGCGACCCCCTCCCGTGCCGCCAGCTCCCGGGCCTCGTCCAGCGGGGCCGGGGAGACGTCCAGGCCGACCACCCGGCCGGGCGCGACCCGCCGGGCCAGGTCGACGGTGATCGTGCCGGGCCCACACCCCACGTCGAGCAGGTCGAGCCCCGGGCGCAGCAGCGGGAGGAGGTGGCCGGCGGAGTTCTCGGCGGTCCGCCAGCGGTGCGACTGCAGGACCGGCTCGGCGTGCCCATGCGTGTAGGTGTCCATGCCGGGGATCATGGACCCCGGTGTTCACACAGTGGAACCGTCTTCCCGCACCGTGAGACGGGCAGGGGACGACAACCCTCCCGTGCACTCGTGCTCTGCCCGCCCTGATGGGCAGAGCACGAGCACGCCGGGCACCCTCCGGCCACCAGGGCCGACGGGGGCTACTCGGCGAGGACGGCCTCGGCGGTGGCGACGGCGCGCTCGCGGTCGGCGGGGACGAGACCGATCCGGGTGCGGCGGTCGAGCAGGTCGGCGACGGTGCGCGCGCCCTCGGCCCGGACGGCGAAGCGCAGCTCCCCCACCGTCTCCGGGCGGTCCTCGACGACCGGCTCCGACCCCAGCGCCGCGACCACCGGCGCCTCGGTGCCGTACCGGGCGACCAGGCGGCCCGGGGCGTCCACCCGGGCCAGGGCTGCCCGCGGCGCGGCACCGACCAGCGGCAGCCGCGCGGTGACCGACCGCGGCGCGCCGCGCCCCAGCCGCTCGACGACGGCGTCCACCGTCTCCTCGGCCATCGCCCGGTAGGTGGTCAGCTTCCCGCCGACGACGGTGAGCACCGCGCCGTCCCAGGTGAGCAGGTGCTTGCGGGAGAGGTCGGCGGTGGCGTCCCCCGGGCCGGTGCCCGCGGACTCCGGCAGCACCAGCGGGCGCAGCCCGGCGTAGGAGCCGACGACGTCCTCGCGGGTCAGCGGCACCTCCAGCACCCGGCCCACCGTCTCCAGGAGCTGGCTCACCTCGGCGTCCGAGGGCACCGGGTCCTCGTCGGGCACCGGGCCGGCCACCGGCTCGTCGGTCAGCCCGAGGTACACCAGCCCGCCCGGCTGCGGCAGCGCGAACACGTAGCGCGAGCGCGAGCCGGGCAGCGGCACGGTGAGCGCCGCCGTCGGGTCCCCGAGCCGCGACGCCCGCACGACCAGGTGCGACCCCCGGGAGGGCACCAGCCGGATCCCCGGGGCGAGGCGCTGGGCCCACACCCCGGCCGCGTTCACCACCACACCGGCGCGCACCTCGAACGCCGCGCCGCCGTCGGGCGCCACGGAGACGAGAGCGCCGTCCACGCCGGTCACCGCCGCACCGGTCAGGACCCGCGCCCCGAGCGAGGCCGCCGTCCGGGCCAGCGCGACGACGAGCCGCACGTCGTCGGTGAGCTGGCCGTCCCAGAAGACGACGCCGCCGCGCCCGGGCCGCACCGCCGGCGTCGCCCGCGCCAATTCCGCGGCGGCCACCCGCCGGGTGCCGGGCAGCGAGCGGCGGCCGCCCGGGACCGAGATCCGCACCGCGTCGCCCAGCCGGCCCCCGGCCTCGGCCAGCGCGGTGACGTCCCGCCCGGCGACGTCGGGCACGAGGAAGGGCAGCGGCCGGACCAGGTGCGGCGCGGTGGCCCCCATGAGGACGGCGCGCTCGCGGGCGGACTCCCGGGCCAGGCCGATCTCCCCGTGCGCGAGGTAGCGCAACCCGCCGTGCACCAGCTTCGACGACCAGCGGCTCGTGCCCGAGGCGAGGTCGGCCCGCTCGACCAGGGCCACCGACAGCCCCCGTGCCGCGGCGTCCACGGCCACGCCGGTGCCGGTCACGCCACCGCCGACGACGAACACGTCGACCGCCCCGCCCGCGAGGAACTCCAGGTCAGCGGCGCGTCGGGCGGCGGTCAGCGCGCCGGGGGCGAACGCGTCGCGGGGCACCGGCAGACTGTAGCCGTGCCCGAGCAGCCGGAACTGACGATCCAGGGATGGGGCCCCGGGAGCTCCCGCGTGGCCACGGTCGCCGACGCGCCCGGGGAGGCGGAGGGCTCCCTGGAGCTCACCCGCGACCCCGACCTCGCCGCGGCGCTCCCCCGTGCCGCCCGCCGGCACCTGGCCAAGGAGCTGGGCTGGACCCCGCGGCCGACGCCGGCGGTCCGGGTCGGCGACATCCGGCTGGCGCCCAGCCGCCTGCCCGGGGAGGCCCGCGCGGCGATGACCGCGCTGCTCGGCGAGGAGCACGTGGCCACCGACGAGCTGTCGCGGCTGCGGCGCACCGGCGGGAAGAGCTACCTGGACCTGCTGCGCCGCCGCGAGGGCGACGCGTCCGACGCCCCCGACGCCGTCGTGAGCCCCGGCGACACGGCCGAGACCGCGGCCCTCCTGGCGCTGTGCGCCGAGCACGGCGTGGTCGTCGTCCCCTTCGGGGGCGGCACGAGCGTGGTCGGCGGGCTGTCCGGCACGGACCCCGACGACCGGCCGGCGATCGCGCTGGACCTGCGCCGGATGGCCGGCATCCGCGACCTCGACGTCCCCTCCTCGCTGGTCACCGTGGGCCCCGGCATGCGCGGGCCGGCGCTGGAGGAGGCGCTGGGCGCCGACGGGCTCACCCTGGGCCACCTGCCCCAGAGCTGGGAGTTCGCCACCCTCGGCGGCTACGCGGCCACCCGGTCGTCCGGCCAGGCCTCCACCGGGATCGGCCGGTTCGACGACCTGGTGGCCGGGCTGACGCTGGCCACGCCCACCGGGGTGCTGGAGCTGGGGCACCCGCCGGCGAGCGCGGCCGGCCCGGACCTGCTCGGCCTGGCCCTGGGCTCCGAGGGCGCCCTCGGCGTCATCACCGAGCTCCGGTTGCGGGTGCGCCCGAAGCCGCGCACCACCCGGTACGAGGGGTGGTCGTTCCGCAGCTGGGCCGCCGGCCTGGCCGGGCTGCAGCGGCTGGCCCGGCACGAGCTGCTGCCCGACGTGGTCCGGCTGTCCGACCCCGACGAGACCCGGGCGAACCTGCTGATGGCCGGCGGCACCGGCGCCCGCGCCCTGCGCGGGGCGCTGCGGGCGCGCGGGCACGGCGAGGGCTGCCTGCTGGTCGTCGGCTGGGAGGGCCTGCCCCCGCTGGTCCGCGCCCGGCGGCGGGCCGCGGCGTCGGTGCTCCGCGAGGGCGGCGCCGTCCGGGCCGGCCGCCGGGTGGGCGAGTCCTGGCGTCGGCACCGGTTCGAGGCGCCCTACCTGCGCGACCGGCTGATGGACTCCGGGCTGCTCGTCGAGACCCTCGAGACCGCGGCGACCTGGTCGGCGCTGCCGGTGGTCTACGACGCCGTCCGCCGGGCGCTGGGCCGCTCACTGACCCGCGCCGGCCGCCGCCCGCTGGTGATGAGCCACGTCTCCCACGGCTACCCCACCGGGGCGTCGCTGTACGTCACGGTGCTCGCCGACCGGGACGACGACCTGCCGATCCAGCAGTGGCTGGCGGCCAAGCGCGAAGCCACCGACGCACTGCTGGCCGCGGGCGGCACCCTGACCCACCACCACGCCGTCGGCGCCGACCACCGGCCGTGGCTGGAGCGCGAGGTCGGGCCGCTGGGCGTCGAGGTGCTCCGGGCGGTCAAGCAGCGGCTGGACCCGGCGGGCATCTGCAACCCCGGCGTGCTGCTGCCGGACTAGGGCGGCGCGGCGCCGCAGCGACCGGGGCAGCCGCCGGGGCGGCTCACCCGACCCGGTCACGGGGGCCCCACGAGGGCCGGGCGCGCAGCGCGTGCCCGGCGGAGAAGACGTCGCCGGGGTCGACGGCCCGCTTGACCGCCAGCAGGCGGGCGGCGTCGGCGGAGTCCCAGGCGGCCAGCACCTCCTCCGGGCCGGAGACGTCGCCGAGGAAGTTGACCAGGCAGCCCGGTGCCGCCCACGGCCGCAGTGCGTCGAGGACGCCGCGGCCGATCCGGGGCAGCACCTCGGCGAGCTCGGGCACCATCGGGCCCACGACCAGCACCGACCAGGCGGCGGACCGCCCCGCCACCGCGTCGGGCACGGCCGGCTGCCGGCCGAGGGCGCCGCCGAGCTGCCGGATCTCGGCCATGACCAGCGGCACCGGCACGTCGGGCCCGGCGGCGGCGAGGAACGCCTCGACGGTCTCCGCGGTGAGCTCGGCGAGCAGCATGCCCTTCTCCCACGCCGGCATGGGGTCCCGCGGGTCCATGTGGACCGCGTCCATCTCGGTCGTCAGCAGCGGGACGACGGCGCCGAGCACGATCCGGCCGGCCGCCTGCATCGGCGCCAGCAACCGCTCGCCCTCGGCGAGGTCGTCGCCGCAGTAGAGGTAGCGCAGGTGGACGACGGTCTGCCCCTGCAGTGGCGGCGGCAGGTCCGGCAACGGGGGCAGGCGCAGGACGGCGATCGAGCTGCTGGCCTCCTCGGGCAGCGTCGGCGCCCACTGCCGGTAGGCGTGCAGCACCGCGGCGGCGTCCTCGGCGGCGAAGAAGACGCCGCCGCCGAGGACCGAGGAGAGCGGCACCAGCGCGATCTCGATGGCGGTGACGACGCCGAACGCGCCCTTCCCGCCGCGGACGGCCCAGAACAGCTCCGGGTCGCTGGTCGCATCGACCCGGCGCAGCGTGCCGTCGGCGGTGACGATCTCCACGGCCTGCACGGTGTCGGCGGCGTAGCCGAACCGGCGGCCCAGCGGGCCGTGCCCACCGCCCAGGGTGTAGCCGACCACGCCGACGTCGGAGGAGGAGCCGCACAGGCCGGTCAGCCCGTGCTCCGCGGCGGCCTCGAGGACCGCGGCCCACCGGACGCCGGCCTGCACGCGCGCGGTGCGGCGCACCGGGTCGACGGCGACGCCCTGCATCCGGCGGGTCGTGACCATGACCGAGCCGGCGGCGTTGCGGACCGGCCCGTGCCCGGTGGCCTGGACGGCGACCGGCAGCCCGTGGGCGACGGCGAACCGCACGGCGGCGACGACGTCGGCGGCGCAGGTGGCCCCGACGGCGAGGGCCGGCGTGTGCTGGACGGCGACGTTCCAGGTGGCGACCTCGGCGGCCAGGCCGTCGTCCCCGGCGGCGTACACGGGGCCGTGCACGCGGCTGCGCAGCTCGTGGACGTCGGTGGCGGGGAACGGCGGGGCCAGCACGTCGAGGGCGGCCGGGTCGAGGAGGGGGTGGCCGAGCAGGCCGCTGGCGCGGGGGGTGGGGGTCATGGGGGGCTCCGGGCGGTCGGTGCGGGGCGGTTCGGGCGAGGCCGACCCTGGCGAACGCGTCTTGACCACCACTTGGAGCGGTCTTGCAGTCCCCCTGCCGGGCGACGGCGCGCGCGGAAGTCCCCGCTGCGGCGGCTGCTCTGGGAGACTCCCGCGCCGTGCACTACCGCGTCCTCGGCCCCCTCGAGGTCACGGATCCCGCCGGCCGGCCGCTGGACGTGGGCGGCGCGAAGCCGCGCGCGCTCCTGACCCTGCTGCTGTCCGAGCCCGGCCGGGCCGTGGGCCTCGACCGGATCATCGCCACCCTGTGGGGCGACGAGCCGCCGCCGACGGTCACCGGCACGCTGCAGGCCTACGTCTCCCACCTGCGCCGCGTGCTCGAGCCCGACCGCGGGCCGCGCCAGCCCCCGCGCGTGCTGCTGACCCGCCCGCCGGGCTACCTGCTGCAGGTCGGGCCCGAGCAGCTCGACAGCCTGCGCTTCGCCCGGCTCCTCGAGGACGGCGACCGGGCCGTGGGCTCCGGCGACCCGGGCCGCGGGGTGACGCTGCTGGACCAGGCGCTGGACCTCTGGCGCGGCGAGCCCCTCGCCGAGCTCGGCGACCAGCCGGCCACGGCCACCGACCGGCTGCGGCTGACCGAGCTGTACGTGCGGGCCCGCGAGCGGCGATGCGACGCCCTGCTGGCCGCCGGCCGGCCCGAGGCCGCCGTCCCCGACCTCCAGCGCCTGGTCGCCGAGCACCCGCTGCGCGAGCGCCTCTGGGCCCGGCTGGTCACCGCGCTGTACGCCGCGGACCGGCAGGCCGACGCCCTGGAGGCGCTGCGCCGCTGCGCCGAGCTGCTGCGCGACGAGCTGGGCATCGACCCCGGGCCGGAGCTGCGCGACCTCGAGCGGGCGGTGCTGCGGCAGGACCCGGAGCTGACCCAGCGGGTCCCCCGGCCGCAGCTGGCCACGCTCCCGGCACCGGTGCCCGCGGCGCGCGTCCCCGCCGCCCCCGCGGAGTCGCTGGTCGGCCGGGACATCGAGCTGGCCCAGCTGCGGGTCTCCCTCGACCTGGCGGCCGGGGGCCGGCCCGCGGTGGTCGTGGTCGGCGGCGAGGCGGGCATCGGCAAGACGCGGCTGGCCGAGGCGGCCGCCGAGGTGGCGCGCGGTGCGGGGTGGGCGGTCGCCTGGAGCCGCTGCGCCGACGACGCCGGCGCGCCCGCCCTCTGGCCCTGGACGCAGGTGCTCGAGGCGCTGGGGCAGGAGCGGCTGACGCCGACCGCCGAGGACGACGCCGACGACGCCCGCTTCCACCTGTTCGAGGAGCTGTGCCGCCGGCTCACGGCCGCCGCGTCCGCGCAGCCGCTGCTCGTGGTCCTCGACGACCTGCAGGGCGCCGACACCACCTCGGTGCAGCTGCTCTCGCTGATGGTCCGGCACCTGCCGCGGCTGCCCCTGCTCCTGCTGGTCACGGTGCGCGACGTCGGCGAGGAGCTGCCGGCCCCGGTGGCCGACTGCCTGGCCCGCCTCGGCCGCGAACCGGTGGCGAGCAGGCTGCGGCTGGAGGGGCTGGACACCGCGGAGGTGGCTGCCCTGCTGACCACCCGGCTCGGCGACGACGCCGACGCCGACCTGGCCACGACCGTGCACGACCGGACGGCCGGCAACCCGTTCTTCGTCGTGGAGCTCACCCGGTGGCTGTCCGGTCCGCAGGAGCCCGGCCGGCCCGCCGTCCCGCCGTCGGTCGGCGCGGTGCTGCGCAGCCGGCTGGCGCGGCTGCCCGCCGGGACGCGCGCGGTGCTCGAGCTGGCGGCGCTGGCCGGCCGGCAGGTCTCCCTGGACCTGCTGGAGGGCGCCGGCGTCCCCGCCGACGAGGCGCTGCCCGCCCTGGAGACGGCGATGGCGCTCGGGCTGGTGTCGGCCGGCGGGGCGCCGTGGAGCTGGCGGTTCACCCACGCGCTCGTGCAGGAGGTGCTCGCCGCCGAGCTCGGCGCGCTCGCCCGCGCCCGGCTGCACGCCCGCCTCGGCGCGGCCCTGGAGCAGCGGCTGGCCGGCGGGGTCGGCGAGGACACGCTGCTGGAGCGGCTCGCGCACCACTTCGTGGAGGCCGTGCCGGTCGCCGGGACGGGCCCGGCCCGCCGGTACGCCGTCGCCGCCGCCGAGGCCGCCCGCGCCCGGCTGGCCCACGGCGAGGCGGCCGCGCACACCCGACGCGCACTGCAGCTGATCGACCCGGCCGAGCCCGGCGCCGCGCGCACCCGCCACGACCTGCTGACCGCCCTCGGTGACGATCTGCTGCGCAGCGGGTCGCGGACCGAGGCCGGCGAGGTGCTCGGGGAGGCGATCACCGTGGCCCGCGAGCTGGGCGACCGCCGCTGCGTGCTGGAGGCCGCCTCGGTCTGGGGCTCGCCCACGCTGTGGAACTGGCGGCCGCACGGCGTCGTCGACCACCAGATGGTCGCGCTGCTGGAGGACCTGCTGGAGAACCGGGAGGAGATCGCGCCGGACGCCTCGGCCGAGGAGGCCGACCGGCTCGCTGCCCGGCTGCTGGGCACGCTGGGCGTGGAGCTGGCCTTCAGCGAGGACCTGCAACGCGGCCCCCGGTACGCCGAGCGCGCCGTCGAGCTGGCCCGCGGCGTCGGCGACCCGGAGCTGCTCGGCCGGGTGCTCAACAACCTCTCCCTGGCCGTCTGGGGTCGGCCCGACGCGGCCGAGCGGAGGCTCGCGGCCACCGACGAGGCGCTCGCGCTGGCCGGCTCCGGCCTGCCGCGGCGCACCGAGTTCTTCGCCCGGCTGCACCGCGCGGCGATCCGCCTGCACCTGGCCGACGGCCGGGGCTTCGAGCAGGACCTGGACGCCGCCCGCCGGCTGTCCGCGTCGCTGGCCGGGCCCGAGGTGCGCCCGCACGTGCTGTGGCAGCAGGCCGGCGCGGCGTGGCTGCGCGGGGACGCCGCCCGCGCCGAGGAGCTGACGACCGAGGCCTACGAGCTGTACCGCCGGGTCACCCCGCACGCCCGGCACGCCTTCGCCGCCCACCAGTTCGCGCTGCGCCGCGGCGACGGCCGGCTGCCCGAGGCGATCGACCTGCTGGTCGAGACCGGCGACGAGGGGAACCCGCTCCTGCAGCTCATGGCGGTGCTCGCCGCGGCGGAGTCCGGCGACCTGGCCGGGGCGCGCCGGCTGCGCAGCCGGTGGGGCCGCACGCAGGTGCGCGACTGGGCCAGCGACGTCGCGCTCCTGCTCGAGGCCGAGACGGCGCTGCTGCTCGGTGACGAGCCGGAGGTCGAGATGGCCGTCGTGCAGCTCCTGCCGTTCCGCGGGCGGCAGGCGGTGCTGGGCACGCCCGCGCTCACGCTCGGCGCCTACGACGAACTGCTCGGCCGGGTGGCCGAGCAGCAGGGCGACACCGTGGCCGCGCGGGAGTGGTGGTCCGGCGCCCGGCAGCAGGGGCGGGCGGTCGGGTCACCGCACCAGGTGGCGCTGGCCGATGCGCACCTGGCGCGGGTACCCGAGTCCGCCGCCCGGCGTCCGGCGCGGGGCCGCCCGTCCGCCGTCCCCGCCCGGGGCGGCGCCGCCTAGAGGGTGGTGGCCCGGCCGCCGTCGACGGGGATGACGGCGCCGGTCACGTAGGCGCCGGCCCGGCTGGACAGGTAGACGACGACGCCGGCCATGTCGTCGGGGCGGCCGATCCGCCTCAGCGGCGCCGACGCCGCGATCTCGTCGCCGAACGCCTCGAGGGTGGCCGCCATCATCTTCGACTCGAACGGCCCGGGGGCGACCGCGTTGACGGTGATGCCGCGCGGGCCGAGCTCCTTGGCGAGTACCCGGGTCAGGTGGTGCACCCCGGCCTTGCTCGCCGAGTACGAGTAGGTGGGCAGCGCCGGGGCGTGCAGGCCGTCGATGCTGCCCACGTTCACCACGCGCGCCGGGTCGTCGGGGGTCGCCGCGGCCTCCAGCAGCGGCAGGAACGCCCGGGTGAGGAAGAACGGCGCCTTGAGGTTCAGGTCCAGCACCTTGTCCCAGGCCGAGGCCGGGAACTCCTCGAACGGCGCGCCCCAGGTGGCGCCGGCGTTGTTGACCAGCACGTGCAGCCGCTCCTCGCGCCGCCCGACCTCCTCGGCCAGCCGCACGCACTCGGCCTCGGTGGAGACGTCGGCCGGGATCGAGACGACCCGCCCGTACGGCGCCAGCTCTGCGGCGGCCGCGTCGCCGGCGTCGGCCTTGCGGGAGCTGATGTACACCGACGCACCGGCCTGCAGCAGCCCGCGGGCCATCATCATGCCGATGCCGCGGGTGCCGCCGGTGACGACGGCGACCTTCCCGGTCAGGTCGAACAGGTCCACGCCGTACCTCCGATCCACGGGGACGACGCCGTCCCCCGGGCGGACGACGCTACCGAGCGGCCTCCCGAGCGGCTGTGCCAGCCTCGGCGTGTGACCGCTCCCGTCGGCGTGACCAGCGAGGTCGGCCCCCTGCGCACCGTCCTGCTGCACCGGCCGGGGGCCGAGCTGCGCCGGCTCACGCCGCGCAACAACGACGAGCTGCTGTTCGACGGCGTGCCCTGGGTGGCGCGCGCGCAGGAGGAGCACGACGCCTTCGCCGCGGAGCTGACCACCCGGGGCGTCGAGGTGCTGTACGTCGACCGGCTGCTGGCCGAGGTCCTGGAGGTGCCCGCGGCGCGCGCCGAGCTGGTCCACGCCGCGGTCGACGACCCGCGACTGGGCGCCACGCTGCGCCGCACGGCCGCCGGCCACCTCGCCGACCTGCCCCCGGCCGCGCTCGCGGCGACGCTGATCGCCGGCCTGGCCCACGACGAGCTGCCGGGCGCACGCGGGCTGGGCTGGGAGCTCATGTCGCGGGGCGGCTTCGTCGTCCCGCCGCTGCCCAACCTGCTGTTCACCCGGGACTCCTCGGTGTGGGTGGGCGACCAGGTGGCGGTCACGTCGCTGGCCATGCCGGCCCGCCGGCGGGAGACGACGATCACCGGCGCCCTGTACGCCCACCACCCGCGCTTCGCCGGCGTCGAGCGGCTCTACGACCCGGCCCTCGAGCACCTGGAGGGCGGCGACGTCCTCCTGCTGGCCCCCGGGGTGGTGGCGGTCGGCGTCGGCGAGCGGACGACGGCCGGCGGCGCCGAGCGGGTGGCGCGGCGGGTGTTCGCCCGGGGGCTGGCGCACACCGTGCTCGTCGTCCCGATCGCGCAGGAACGGGCGACGATGCACCTGGACACCATCGCCACGATGGTCGACGTCGACGCCATGGTCATGTACCCGGCGGTCGCGGACTCGCTGGTCGCCTGGACGGTGACCGCCGACGAGGTGCCGGACGACGACGACGCGACCGACCTGGTCGTCCGCGGGCCCGCGCCGTTCCTGGTCGCGGCGGCGGAGGCGATGGGCATCGAGCGGCTGCGGGTGATCGACACCGGCCTGGACCCGGTGACCGCCGAGCGCGAGCAGTGGGACGACGGCAACAACACCCTCGCGCTGGCGCCGCGGCTGGCGGTGGCCTACGAGCGCAACACCGTCACCAACGCCGCGCTGGAGGCGGCCGGCGTCGAGGTGGTGCGGATCGCCGGCGCCGAGCTGGGCAGCGGCCGGGGTGGTCCGCGGTGCATGTCGTGCCCCGTCGCGCGGGACGTCGTCCCCCGATGAGGTGACGCGGAGCGGACCGCTCCGTCACGGTTCGTGTCGGCGCGCGGCGCCCGGGATCCGGTGCGTGACCTCCGTCCCTGGCGCTCGTAGGACAGCGCGCCAACCGTGCCGACTCCCCGGGGGAACCGTGTCCCGAACGTCCCGTCTGCTGCTCGCTCCCGCCGCGGCTCTCGCGCTCCTCGCGTTCTCCCCCGGGACGGCGTCCGCCGCTCCCGGGCTGCCCGACCCGCTGGGCGCACTGCAGGACGCCGCGGAGGACCTCCCGGGTGCGCTGACCGGCACCCTGCCGGTCCCGGGGGCGCAGCAGACGCCGGCGCAGGGCGGCGGGACCGGTCCGGCGGCGGCCGTCCCGGAGGCGCTGGAGGACGCGGCGGGCTCGGTGACCGACGCCCTGCCGGTGCCCCTGCCCGGCGCTCCGGGCGCCGGGGACGAGACGGGCGGCACCGGTGCCGGCACCGGCGGCGCGGAGGAGGCCCCGGTCGGCGGCGGCGCTCCGGCCGAGGGGCCCGGGGGCACCACCCCCGACCCGCTGGCCGAGGGCTGCGACCAGGTCGTCGGCGGGCTCGCGGGGCTCAGCCCCGAGCTCGCGGAGCTGATCGGCTCCCTGTGCGAGGCCGCCGAGGAGGACCCGGCGGAGGCGCTGGAGGGCCTGGTGCAGCGGATCCTGGACCAGCTGCTCGACGGCCTCGAGCAGGGCTGCGACGCCCTCCTGGGCCTGATCGACCAGGGCGCCGCGACGCTCGGGGCGGACGCCGCGCCGCTGCGCGGGCTGGTCGAGCAGCTGTGCGCGCTGATCCCCGGCGAGGAGCCGGCACCGGCCCCCGGCGCGCAGCCGACGCACCCGGCCCCGGTCCACCCCGTAGCCCAGCCGCAGCAGCACCCGCAGCCCGCGGTCGTCCCGGTCGCGCACAGCGGCGGGACCGGCGGCGGTGGCCAGCTCGCCTACACCGGTGTGGACCCGAAGCCGTACCTGTTCGGCGGCGTCGCCGCCCTGGGCCTGGGCGCGGGCCTGCTGCGCCTCGGGCGCCGCGCCGCCTGACCGCCGGGGCCGTCCCACCCTGAGCGTGCTCGTGCTCTGCCCACACCGGTGGGCAGAGCACGAGCGCGCCCGGGCCCCCTCGACAGGACCCCGGGCGGCTACGGCAGCGCGGCCACCGCGCCGGCGACCAGGCCGCCGAGGACGGCCAGCCGCACCGCCAGCCGGCCCAGCGCCAGCCAGCCCCCGGGCAGCGGCCGGCGGTGGGTGCGCCCCGGCGGCGGCGCGCCGAGCACGGGCGTGAGCCACCGCAGCGCCCTCGCCGCGTTCTCCCGCTCGGACGCGACCCTCGCGGTGTACAGGCCGACGACGAGCCAGAGCCCGTAGAGCAGCAGGAACGGCAGCAGGACGATGCCGATGACCGCGCTGACCGGGTCGTCGCCCAGCGTCCAGGAGCTCGGGTCCCCGCCTCCCTCGTGGCGGGCGGTGGACCGGCCGGTGAAGCGGTACAGCCGGTCGCCGTGCCAGAGGTGCAGGCCACGGCCGCCGCGGGAGGCCGCGGCGCTGTGCCACTCGCCCAGCGGGCCCTCGGCGACCACCCGCTCGGCGCCGAACAGCGGCGTCCGGACGACCTGCAGCCGGCCGCCGTCGATGCGCACGACCACCCGCCGCCGGCCGGTGCCCAGCGGGGTGAGGCGCCGGACCCACCGCAGCGGCGGGGACACCGCCTCCGGCCCGTCGTGCGGCGGGAGCGCCTCCCGGAGACGCCCCTCCAGCCGCCGCCGGGCGCGCGGGGAGAGCTCCTGCTGCTGTGCCACGGCGCGGCAACGTAGCGGACGGACCCCGTGCCCACCACCACTCTCGAGCTCCCGGCGGCAGGACCCTCACGAGGGGCAGGACGGAGCGGGGCGGACGCCGCCGGGGAGGTCAGCGCAGGGTGATCTGGCGGGAGATCAGTCCGGCACGGGCGCGGCGCTCGTCGGCCGTCAGCGGGTCGGTCACCGCGAGCGCCTGCTCCAGGCGGGTCTGGAAGTCGGTGGCGGCGTCGGTCCAGTCGTCGGCGAGGGTGTCGGCCGGGAGGTCCCACACCGGGACGACCAGGCCGTGCGCGCGGAACGCCCCGGCGTAGCGGGTGCCCTCGCCCAGCAGGATCTGCTCCGACGCCGAGAGCCGGGCCAGGGCGTCGAGCAGGTGCTCCTCGGGCTCCGGGCGCACCCACCGCAGGTGCGCGCGCTCGTTGCTGGGCCGCACCCAGTAGGCCGCGCCCAGGCCCGGCAGCCGGACGGTCGGCAGCACCGCCTGGTTGGCCTGCTCCAGTCCCGCCTTCGCGGCCGGCGACGGGTCGGCGCCCTCCAGCCAGAACGCGAAGTCCTCGTGCACGGTGACCTCGAGCGGCGCGGAGAGGTCCAGCAGCTCCTGCAGGCGCGGCCCGGCCGAGCCCGCGGCACCGACCGGGCCCGGGTCGACCGGCGCGCCCTTCGGCGCCTCGAGCGCGGCGGCCAGGGCGGTGCCGAGGTCGCGGCTCACGTCGTCGGAGGACGTGGGCAGCTGGGCGCCCAGCAGTATCTCGCCGTTGGCGCGCACCAGGGCCGGCGCTCCGCCGGGGAGCACGCTGGCCAGCGTCACCTGCCGGCCGTCCGCCGTCGTCAGCGGCGCCGTCGCGGCGGGCACCAACTCGCGCAGCGCGACCCAGTCCGGCTCGCCCGGCAGCCCCTCGAACGGGCGGGTGACCGGCGGGGCGTAGCCCGAGCCGTGGCAGTGCTTGTACCGGCGGCCGGACCCGCACGGGCAGGGCGCCTTGGGGTTGACGTCGCCCCCCTCGGCGGCGGGAGCGGAGCTGGGCTTGCGGCGGGTCGCGGAGCGGGCCATGGGGCCAAGGTTAAGCGGCGCCCGGTCCCTAGGCTGCGGCGGTGACGAGCGCGGCCGCACCCCTGGACCTGACCGACCCCGCCGTGGTCGCCGACCCCTACCCCGCCTTCGCCGCCGCCCGCGCCGCCGCGCCCGTGCAGTGGCACGCGGAGCTGGGGCTGTGGCTGGCCTTCACGCACGCCGAGGCCGGGGCCGTCCTGCGTGACCGGCGGCTCGGCCGCATCTGGCGCGACCGGGAGCCCGCCGAGCGGTTCGGGTCGTTCAACCTGATCCACCGCAACGCGATCCTGGAGATGGAGCCGCCCGACCACACCCGGCTGCGCCGGCTGATCAGTACCGCCTTCGCCCGCGGCCACGTGGAGCGGCTGCTGCCGTGGGTGCAGGAACTGGCCCGCGAGCTGGTCGACGGGTTGGTCGCGCGGTCGGACGGCAGCGAGCCGGTCGACGTCCTCTCGGGCATGGCCGAGGAGCTGCCGGTCGCGGTCATCGCCGAGCTGCTCGGGGTGCCGCACGCCGACCGGCCGCTGCTGCGCCCGTGGTCCAACGCGATCGTGAAGATGTACGAGTACGGCCGGACGGCGGCCGTGGAGGACGCCGCCGAGCGCGCCGCAGCCGAGTTCGTGGCCTACCTGCGCGAGCTGGCCGGCCGGCGCCGCCGCGCGCCGGGCGAGGACCTGCTCTCGCACCTGGTGTCGGTGCGGGACGCCGACGGGGACCGGCTCACCGAGGACGAGCTGGTCACCACCTGCATCCTGCTGCTCAACGCCGGGCACGAGGCCACGGTCAACGTCTCGGGCAACGGACTGCTGGCGCTGCTGCAGCACCCCGACCAGCTGGCCCGGCTGCGGGAGGACCCCGGCCTGCTGCCCACCGCGGTCGAGGAGCTGATGCGCTACGACTCCCCGCTGCAGCTGTTCGAGCGCACCGCCACCGAGGAGGTCGGGATCGGCGGGGTGACCGTCGCCCGCGGGCAGCGGATCGCCGCCCTGCTCGGCAGCGCCAACCGCGACCCCGCCGTCTTCGCCGACCCGGACGCCCTCGACGTCGGCCGCAGCCCCAACCCGCAGATCTCCTTCGGCGCCGGGGTGCACTTCTGCATCGGCGCCCCGCTGGCCCGCGTGGAGCTGCAGGCCACCTTCGGGGCGCTGCTGGAGCGGACCTCCCGGCTGGAGCTCGGGTACCCGGCCCGCCGGAGGCCGGAGTTCGTCATCCGCGGGCTGGCCGAGCTGCCCGTCGTCCTCACGCCCTGACCGTGGCCGAACCGAGACCCGACCGCACTGGGGCGGACCCGCCCTGCCGATGCGTCTACCCAGTAGGAGCACGGGAGACGGAGGGCGCGTGGCACGGGAACGGGACGACGGCTTCACCGAGTTCGTCCGGGACTGCGGCCCCCGGCTGCTGCGCACCGCCGTCCTGCTGACCGGCGACCGGCACTCCGGCGAGGACCTGGTGCAGACCGCGCTCGCCCGCGCGTACGGCAGGTGGTCCACGGTGCGGGCCGCCGACGACCCGGTCGCCTACGTGCGGCGGGTCATGGTGAACGCCCACCTCAGCTGGCTGCGCCGGCTGACCAGCACCGAGCAGGTCCTCGAGAGCGTCCCCGACCGCGGCGACGGGGCCGACCTGCAGGCCGCGCACGCCCAGGCCGACGAGCTGCGCAGCGCGCTGCTGCGGCTCTCGCCGCGGATGCGCACCGCCGTGGTCCTCCGCTACTTCGACGACCTCAGCGAGGAGGAGACCGCGCGGCTCATGTCCTGCTCGCGCAGCACGGTGAACAACCACGTCACGCGCGGGCTGGCCACGCTGCGCACCCTGCTCACCCCCGACCCGCTGCCCGTGACGCCCTCGAGGAGGCCCTGGTGACCGTGGAGCGCGAACTGACCACGCGGCTGTCCGCCCTGGCCGACGACCTGACCGGGCCCGACGCTGCGGTCTCCCCCGAGGCCGTCGTCGCCCGCCACCGGCGGCAGCGGCGCACCCGCGCCGGGCTCCTCGCGGTCGCCGCGGCGGTGGTCGCCGTGGTCGTCGCCGTGCCGACGGCGATCGGCTCGCTGTCCGCGGACCCCGGCGGGGCCGCCGGCCCGGGCGGGACGACGACGGCGCCGGCCACCGCCGGGGGGACCGGAGCGGAGGCTGAGGCTGAGGCGCGCGCCGCGGCGGAGTCCGCGGCCGCCGAGGTCCGCCAGCAGCAGGCGGGCGCGGAGGTCGCCCGGCAGCAGGCCGCGGCGTCCGCGGCGGAGTCCGCCGCGCGCGAGGCGGCGCAGCCGGCGCTGGACGCCCTGGTCCCCGCGCTCGGCGGTCCGGTCGAGCTGTCCTCCCCGACCGGGTGGGACCAGTGGCTGCCCGGCAGCAAGCCCTACCCCGGGGCCTCGACCGAGGAGGACATCGCGACCTGCCCGCAGCTGTCGGAGCGGCTGGGCGCGGAGTTCGGCATGCGGTTCAGCTACTGGACCGGGACGCTCCCGCACCCGGGCGGCTGCACCTGGGTGCCCGTCCCCCTGAGCTACGACGGGCCCTACGACTACGCCTACGTGTTCCGCGTCGCCTTCGAGGGCGGCACCACGGTCGAGCAGCAGCGCGGCCAGTACGTGATGGGAGGCGGCCAGGACGAGTTCCCGGGCGGGCTCCCCTGCCCGTCGGCCGACGTCCCCGGCGGCGGCGCGCTGCTGCGCTGCGGGTCCCCGGACGACCGCTTCGACGTGGAGTGGACGCTCGTCCTCACCGACGCCCGCGGGGCGGGTGTGTGGACGCTGTCCGCGGCCGCCCGGACCGTGACCGGCAGGACGTCGGCCGAGGCGCTGACCGTCCTCGTCGACGCGGTCGAGACGATCTACGGGTGACGGCTACCCACGGGTAGAAGGTGGCCGCCGTCACTGGCACGATTCCCGCCATGCGTGGCCTGATGCAGGACTACCCCCTCACCATCGACGCGATCTTCCGGCACGTCGAGCAGCACTACGGCGACGGGACGATCGTCACCGGCAGCCCCACCGGCCCGGTCCGCTCCACCTACGCCGAGTGGGCGGTGCGGACCCGCAAGCTCGGCGGCGTCCTGGACACCCTCGGCATCAGCGCCGACGGCCGGGTGGGCACCTTCGGCTGGAACAGCCAGCGGCACCTCGAGCTGTACTTCGCCGCGCCGTCCACCGGCCGGGTGCTGCACACCCTGAACATCCGGCTGTTCCCCGAGCAGCTGACCTACATCGCCAACCACGCCGAGGACGAGGTCGTCTTCGTCGACCGCACCGTGCTCCCGCTGTTCTGGAAGCTCGTCGACACCATGGAGACCGTCCGGCACGTCGTCGTCATGGACGACGGCGGCGACAACGAGATCCCCGACGACCCGCGGGTGCTGGACTACGAGACGCTGCTGGCCGAGGCCCAGCCGGTCGACTTCCACGTCACGGACGAGAACTCCGCCGCCTCGATGTGTTACACGTCGGGCACCACGGGCAACCCCAAGGGCGTCGTCTACTCGCACCGTTCGACGTTCCTGCACACCATGGGCGTGATGGCGCCCAACGCCTTCGGGCTCGGCATCCAGGACGTCGCGATGCCGGTGGTGCCGATGTTCCACGCCAACGCCTGGGGCATCGCGCAGGCCGCCCCGGCCGCCGGCGCCTCGCTGGTGATGCCCGGCCCGATGATGCAGCCCGAGGCCTTGGCCCAGCTGATCGTCGACGAGGGCGTCACCTTCACCGCCGGTGTGCCGACCATCTGGCAGGGCGTGCTCCCCCACCTCGCCGGCAAGCCGCACAAGCTGCGCGAGATCGGCTGCGGCGGCTCCGCGGTGCCCAAGGCGCTGTCCGAGGCCTACCGCGAGCAGGTCGGGCTGTCGATCCTGCAGGCGTGGGGCATGACCGAGACCCACCCGGTCGCGTCCTCCGGCGTCCTGCCGCTGCGCTACGCCGACGCCGGCGACGAGGCCAAGGCCGACCAGCGGGCCCGGGCCGGCATCCCGCTGCTGGGCGTCGAGGCCCGGATCGTCGACGCCGACAGCCTCGAGGCGCAGCCCTGGGACGACACGGCCACCGGTGAGCTGCAGGTCCGCGGGCCCTGGTGCGCGCAGGACTACTACAACCCCGACGCCGGGGTGGAGCTCACCACCGCCGACGGGTGGATGAAGACCGGCGACGTGGCCGCGATGGACTCCTACGGGTCGATCCGGATCGCCGACCGCACCAAGGACCTCATCAAGTCCGGCGGCGAGTGGATCAGCTCGGTCGACCTCGAGAACGCGATCATGAGCCACCCGAAGGTGAAGGAGGCCGCGGTCGTCGGCATCCCGCACCCGAAGTGGGACGAGCGGCCGCTGGCCTGCGTCGTGCTCCGGGACGGCGAGACGGCGACCGAGGAGGAGATCCTCGACCACATCAAGCCGCTGGTGGCCAAGTGGTGGATGCCCGACGCGGTCGAGTTCATCGACGAGGTGCCCAAGACCAGCGTCGGCAAGTTCTCGAAGAAGGACCTGCGCTCGAAGTTCGCCGAGTACGAGCTCAAGTCCTGAGCACCGGAGGAGATCCGTCGGCGTCCCCCGGCGGATCTCCTCCGCTCAGCGCACGAAGGGGGGCTGGCCCGTCTCGCTGACCATGGGCCGACCGGCCGCCTCCCACTCGCCCATGCCGCCGGCGACGTTGACCGCGTCGACGCCGTTCTGGTTCAGCCACGCGGCCACCCGCGCCGAGCGGCCGCCGCTGCGGCAGACGACGTAGAGCGGATCGGCCTCGGGGACGTCGTCCAGCCGCGCGGGCACGTCGCCCATGCGGATGTGCGTGGCGCCCTCGACGTGGCCGTGCACCCACTCGTCGTCCTCCCGCACGTCGAGGAGGACGGCGTCATCGGGGACCTCGGCGGCGGACACGGTCGGGACCTGCTGCGGCATCACGCCGTCCATGGTCCCACCCCCGGGGCCGGCGTCCCGGCTGGGAGGATGGCGGGCGATGACCGCCCCCAGCAGCTCCCCGGTCCGCGCGCCGGCCTGGTCGCTGCCGCGTTCGGCCATCTGGCTGTGGGCGACCCAGGGCCTGATCGGCACTCTCTTCTGGGGCGCCGTGCTGGCCGCGGCCCTGCTGTTCCTGCCCACCGACGAGGCGCCGTTCTCGGTGCTCCCCTGGGCCGGGCCGACGGCGCTCGGGCTCTACGCGGTGGCGTCGATCGGCCTGCAGCCGGTGATCCGGCACCGCGTGCACCGGTGGGAGGTCACCGGCGAGGCCGTCTACGCGCTGACCGGCTGGCTGACCCGCACCTGGACGCTCGTGCCGATCGCCCGCATCCAGACCGTCGACGTCACCCGCGGGGTGCTGCAGCAGCTCTACGGGCTGGCGTCGGTGGCCGTGCTGACCGCCTCGTCGAAGGGCACCGTGCAGGTGCCGCACCTGCCGCAGGGGGTCGCCGAGGCCGTGGCGGCGGACCTCGCCCGGCGGGCGGAGCACGTGCGCGACGAGGCGACGTGACCGACGCCGGGTCGCCTCCCCGGCGGATCTCGCCGCTGGTCGTGCTCGTGCACACCGTCACCTTCCGGCAGGCCCGCCAGGCCCTCGGCATCGCGCTGCCGATCGGCGCGGCGGTCGGCTTCGACGGCGGGACGACGACCGTGGTGGTCCTCGCCGTCGCAGTCACGCTGGCGTCCCTGCTGGCGTCGGGCCTCTCGTGGTGGCGCTTCGCCTACGTCGACGGGCCGGCGTCGGTCGTGGTCACCCGGGGGCTGCTGGCCCGCTCGACGCGCACCGTCCCCCGTGACCGGATCCGCGGCGTGGAGGTCGAGACCCCGCTGCTGCACCGGCTGCTGGGCCTGGTGCGGGTGCGCATCGACGCGGCGGCCGGGTCGGCGACCGGGCAGGACGAGGAGGTCGTCCTCGACGGCGTCCGCCGCGCGGAGGGCGAGCGGTTGCGCGCCGGGCTGCTCGTGCGCCGGGCTCCCGGCCCGGGGGACGACGCCACGGTGCCAGGGCCGCCCGAGCCGGCGGCTCCCCCGGCCGAGGAGGTGCTGGCCCGCTTCGACCGCCGCTGGCTGCTGTACGCGCCGCTGGTGGGCGGCTACCTCGCCGTCCCGGTGGCGGCCCTCGGCGCGCTGCTGCGGCTGCTGGACGAGCTGCCGCGCAGCGTGCGCCCGGAGATCGACGGCCCCGAGGTCACCGGCCCGGCCGCGGCGGCCGTCGCCGTCGTCGTCGTCCTGGTGCTGCTCGCGGTCGGGTCGATCGTCGGGGCGGCGGTGGTCAACTGGGGCTTCCGCCTCGTCCGGCGCGGCGGCTCGCTGGTCGCCGTCCGCGGGCTGCTGACGCGGCGGCACACCGAGCT
This sequence comes from Blastococcus sp. CPCC 205250, assembly GCF_019799925.1. Taxonomy (GTDB): domain Bacteria; phylum Actinomycetota; class Actinomycetes; order Mycobacteriales; family Geodermatophilaceae; genus Trujillonella. The sequence goes on from NZ_JABGCG010000005.1 coordinate 383,694, forward strand.
CGAGGTCGACCGGATCCGCGGCGTCACCGTCACCGCCGGGCTGGGCATGCGGTGGGTCCGGGCCGCCCGGGTGAGCGCCCTGGTCACCGGCCTGGGCGCCGCGCAGCGCCGGGGGCAGCTGCTCCCGCTCGGGCCCCGCGACCTGGCCGAGGAGCTGGCCGGCCGGCTCGCCGACGACCCGGGCCCGCTGCGCGCCCACCCCGCGGCCGCCCGTCGCCGGCGGCTGGCGCGGGCGGTGACGCCCGGCCTGGTCGTCGCCGGGGCCGGCGCGGTCGCCACCGCGCTGGCGGGCTGGTGGCCGCTGCTGGTCGCCGGCGCCGCGCTGGCCGTCCTGGGCGTGCCGCTGGGGCTCGGTCGCTACGCCGCCCTCGGGCACGCGGCCGGGCCGCGCTCGTTCGCCGTGCGCGGCGGCTGGCTGGTGCAGGAGCGGGCGGTGCTGCAGAAGCGCGCGGTGGTCGGCTGGCAGGTGCGCCAGTCGCCGTTCCAGCGCCGGGCCGGGGTGGCCACGGTCGTGGCGTGCGTGGGCGCCGGCAGCGGGGGCTACGCCGCGGTGGACGTCGCCGCCGACGACGTCGTGCCGTTCACCCGGGCGGCGTCCGGGACCTGGGCCGGGGCGCTGGAGATCTAGAGCGCTTCCAGAGTTCACCGCTGGCCCGGCGTGTCGATCACCTGGCCGGGTAGCCAGCCCGCGATGCACAACGAGACGGACCGGTCCCCCTCGCTACGGGGTGCTGCCCTTCCCCAGGCCGGCCCGGCCGGCCAGGGCCGCCGCCTCGACGCGGGTGGCGACGCCCAGCGACCGCAGCAGCGAGGCGACCAGCCGCTTCGCCGTCCGCTCGGAGACGTGCAGCGTCGTCGCGATGTCTACGGTCGGGGTGCCGTCGGCCACCAGTCGCCACAGCCGCCGCTCGTCGGCGGTCAGCCGGTCGGCCATGCCCTGGTCCCCGGTCGGTGCGGAGGACTCCAGCAGCTGGCGCAGCAGCTCCTCGGGCAGCACCGACCAGCCGTCGAGCACCGCCAGCAGCGGGCGCACCAGCTTCTCCGGGTCGGCCGTCTTGGGCAGGAAGCCCACCGCCCCGGCCCGCAGGGCCTCCAGGGCCGCGTCGGCCTCGGCCAGCCCGGACAGCGCCACGACCCGCACCATCGGGTCCGCCCGGCGGATGGCGGCGATCGCCCGCGTGCCGCCCGGCGGCGGCATGTGCAGGTCGACGACGGCCACGTCCGCGTGGTGCCGGCGGACCAGCGCCGCGGCCGCGGAGGCGTCCTCCGTCGTGCCCACCACCCGCACCCGTCCCCCGCTCACCCCCGGCAGCAGCAGCGCGAGGCCGCGGCTGAACAGGGGGTGGTCGTCCACCAGGACGACGTCCAGCTCCGCCTGACGTCCAGAAACGGCGTCATCCACCCGGTGTCTCTCCCGACGGTCGTCCTCGGCCGGCGGGTCTGACCGGGCCGCAACACCGGAGGTGCCCATGACCGTCATCGCCAACCCCCCGACCGCCCCCGCTCCCGTCCGGCTCGTCACCGACCTCGGCCGCGTGCTGCGCAGCCACCTGACCCGCCGCCGCCGGCCGCCCGTCCCCGAGGAGGCGCCGGACCCCCGCGAGGCCCTCCTGCGGGCGATGTGCCACGACATGAAGAGCCCGCTGGCCTCCCTGGAGGCCGCGCTGGACTCCCTCGACACGTCCGGCACCGGCCGGGAGGAGCTGCTCGAGCTCGCCCGGGCCCAGACCGCGCACCTGTCCTCGATGCTGCGCACCGCCGACGCCACGGGCGGCGCCCAGCGGCGCGGGCCGGCCCGGCGGCGGCTGGTCGACGTCGTCCGCGCGGCGATCGCGGCCTCGGGTCTGCCCGCGGCACAGCTGACCACGCGGATGAGCGGGTGTGCGGCCGACGTCACCGTGGCCGACGCCCGCGTGCAGCGGATCCTCACGAACCTGCTGGAGAACGCCCACCGGCACGGGCGCGGCGAACCGGCGCTGCTGGCGGTGACCTGCCGGCCCGGGTGGGTCGACCTCGCGCTCACCCAGGCCGGCGTGCCGGCCGACCGCGTCGTGGGCCACCTGCGGACCACGATGCCGCCGGTGGACCTCACCGGGCTGGGGCTGTGGTCGGTGCAGCGGCAGACGAGGGAGCTGGGCGGCCGGGTCGTCTCCGCGGGCGACGGCGACTCCCTGACCCTCACCGTCGAGCTCCCCGACCGCTGACGGGGGACCCCCCTGCGCCGCCGCCCGCGAGCTCGCGGGTGGCTCCTGCAGGGGGGCCACACGGCGGTCGCGAGGTTGGCCTCCGGGGGCCAGCGGACGGCACGGGCGGGCCACCCGGCGTGGGCAGATCACTGTCGTCACCGCAACGGCGGCGGCGCGACGACGACAGGGAGAGCCCGATGTTCACGCACACCCACGCCCTGCAGTACGAGGCCAAGCCCGACGGCCCCGACCCGGACTTCGCCCGCAAGATGCAGGAGGTCCTGGGCGGCCAGTGGGGCGAGATGACGGTCGCCACGCAGTACCTGCTGCAGGGCTGGAACTGCCGGCTCCCCGGCAAGTACAAGGACCTGCTCCTCTCGGTCGGCACCGAGGAGCTGGCCCACGTCGAGATGATCGTGACGATGATCGACCGGCTGCTGGACCACATCCCGCTCAAGCCCGACGCCGCCGACCGCACCAAGGAGTCCGCCGCCGGCTACGGGCAGCACAACCCGCAGCACCCGATCGCCAACGGTGCGGGCGCCTCGTACATGGACAGCATGGGCAACCCCTGGACCGGCGCGTACGTGACCGCCAGCGGCAACCTGATGGCCGACTTCCAGTACAACGTGACCGCCGAGATGCAGGGCCGGCTGCAGGTGGCCCGGCTCTACAACATGACCGACGACCCGGGCGTCAAGGACATGCTCCGGTTCCTCATCACCCGGGACCACTACCACCAGCAGATGTGGCTGGCCGCGATCGAGAACCTCAAGGAGGACGGGCTCGAGGGCATCCCGGTGCCCGAGGCCTTCCCGATCGAGGAGGAGGTCGGGGACCTCGGCTACACGTTCATCGACGCCTCCGACGGCCCCGAGGCGGCCTCCGGCCGGTGGGCGTCCGGCCCGTCGATCGACGGCCGCGCCGAGTTCGCCGCCCGGCCCATCGAGGCCACCGCCGACGCGCCGATCCTGCCCCCGGGCGACCCGCGGCTGTTCCCGACGCCGCAGCAGCCCGGCCAGAGCACCCTCCAGAAGATGAAGGACATGCTCAAGTGAGCGTCTGACCTCTCAGCACCCCCGCGCTCCGTCGCCGCGCCGGCGGCCGGTCCACCGCGATCGGCCGCCGGCCGGCGGGACGCCCTCCCAGGAGGTCCAGCCGTGCCCCGTTCCGTCCCCGCCCTGCTCCTCTCGATCGTCTACGCCGCCGCCCTGGCGGTCGCGGTGACCGACCTCGGTCAGCACGCCGTCGCCGGCCTGCTGGTCCTCGGCGGCCTCACCGCCCGGTGGGCGCTGCGCTCCCGCCGCGCCACCGCCGCCTCCGCCGTCCGTGCCCCGGCAGCCGTGGCCCTGGCCGCCGTCCCCGACCGGGCCGCCGGCTCCGGCTCCCTCGGCCTGGACGCCGTCCCGGCTACCGCCCGGGCCGCGTGACGCACGAGGCGCGCGTCCCCCGGGGGACGCGCGCCTCGGCGCCCTGCCTCAGTGCTCGACGGCCTTCTCGGCCCCGATCCCCGTCAGCGAGCGCACCTCGAGCTCGGCGTACTTGTCGGTGTCGGGCTTCTCCTTGGAGAGCACGGTGCCCAGCCAGCCGAGGAGGAACGACAGCGGGATCGAGACGATCCCCGGGTTCTCCAGCGGGAACCAGGAGAAGTCGGCGTTCGGGAACAGCGAGGGCTTCGGGTGGTCCTCACCCCGGCCGGAGACCACCGGCGAGAAGACGATCAGCCCGACGCACACGATCAGCCCGCCGTAGATCGACCACAGCGCGCCCTGGGTGGTGAACCGCTTCCAGAACAGGGTGTAGAGGATCGTCGGCAGGTTGGCCGAGGCCGCCACCGCGAACGCCAGCGCCACCAGGAAGGCGATGTTGAGCCCCGCCTGCAGGGCCAGGATCCCCAGCCCGATGGAGACGGCCCCGATCACGATGGCGGTGATGCGGGCGACCCGCACCTCCCCGTTCGGCGACACCTCGCCCTTCTTGATCACCGACGCGTAGACGTCGTGGGCGAAGGACGCCGACGCGGTGATCGTCAGTCCCGCGACCACGGCGAGGATCGTGGCGAAGGCGACGCCGGCGATGATGCCCAGCAGCACCGTGCCGCCGAGCTCGAAGGCCAGCAGGGGCGCGGCGGAGTTCTGCCCGCCGGGTGCCCCGGCGATCTCCTCCGGGCCGACGAGCGCGCCCGCTCCGTACCCGATGATGAGGCTGAACAGGTAGAAGATGCCGATCAGCCAGATCGCCCAGACGACCGACTTCCGGGCGTCCTTGGCCGTCGGGACCGTGTAGAAGCGCATGAGCACGTGCGGCAGGCCCGCCGTCCCCAGGACCAGGGCGAGGCCGAGCGAGACGAAGTCCAGCTGGGACGTGGCCGTGGCGCCGTACTGGGCGCCGGGCGCGAGGACGTCGACCGGGGCCGCCTGGGCCTGGGCCGTCTCCTCGGCACCGCCGAGCAGCGAGGACAGGTTGAACCCGTACTTGCCGAGGACCCACACGGTCATCACCAGCGCCCCCGCGATGAGCAGCGAGGCCTTGATGATCTGCACGTAGGTGGTGCCGCGCATGCCGCCGACCAGCACGTAGATGATCATCAGCGCGCCGACCAGGATGACGACGAGCGCCTGGGCGGCCTCCCCGGTGACCCCGAGCAGCAGCGTGACCAGCCCACCGGCGCCGCTCATCTGCGCCACCAGGTAGAAGAGGCAGACGGCCAGCGTGGAGATGGCCGCGGCCATGCGCACCGGCCGCTGCCGCATCCGGAAGGCCAGGACGTCGGCCATCGTGAAGCGGGCGGTGTTGCGCAGCAGCTCGGCGACCAGCAGCAGGGCGACCAGCCAGGCGACCAGGAAGCCGATGGAGTACAGGAAGCCGTCGTAGCCGAACAGCGCGATCGCCCCGGCGATGCCGAGGAACGAGGCGGCCGACAGGTAGTCGCCGGCGATGGCCAGGCCGTTCTGCGTGCCGCTGATGTTGCGCCCGGCGGCGTAGTAGTCGGCGGCGGTCTTGTTGTTGCGACTGGCCCGGAACGTGATCACCAGCGTGATCAGCACGAAGATGCCGAAGATCGAGATGTTGACCGCGGGCTCGCCGATCGTCGAGTCGGCGGCGGTCACCGTGACCGGGGTCGTGTCAGGCACGGGTGACCCCCTGCGTGTCGCCGTCCCCGGCGCCCGGGGTCTCGCGCGCGTACTCGTGCTGCTCGAGCCGGCCGCGCATCTCGTCGGCGATCGGGTCGGTGTTCCGCCCGGCGTGCCGCACGTAGAGCTGCGTGATGAGGAACGTCGTCACGAACTGGGCCAGGCCCAGCAGGATGCCGAGGTTGACGTCCCCGAACACCTTGCGCGCCATGAGGTCGTCGGCGTAGGTCGAGAGGAGGACGTAGAGCAGGTACCAGACGAAGAACGCCACCGTCATCGGGAAGGCGAAGCGGCGGAAGCGGCGGCGCAGCTCGGTGAACTCCGGCGAGTCCTGCGCCTGTCGGTACTCCTCGGGGGTCAGCATCCGGCGTTCCTCGGGTGGGGTCACTGCGCGCCTCCAGCACTGCGACGAAGGAGTGATCGGGGTCACCCTAGGTAGCCCACCGGGGACCGTCACCCGCTGAGACCGATTCGTCGCCCAGCCGCCCGCGCGCCCGGTGGGGCGGTCACTCCCCCGGCAGCGGCTCCCCGCACGCGGGGCACCGGTCCGGGCGCGGCTCGCCCTCGGCCAGCCGCCCGCACGCGGGGCAGACCCGGTCCAGCCAGCAGGCCGGGTCACCCGCCGGCCCGCCGACGCCGTCCCCGTCCCGGTGCTCGTCCCGGTGCTCGTCCTCGTGCTCGTCCGCGGCCCGCACCGGTCCAGCATGGCGACCGGCGGCACGGCTCCGCCACGGCTGGGATGCTCGGACCGTGCCCTCCCCCCGCAGACTGGTCGCCGCCGCCCTCCTCGCCGCACCCGTCGCGTGGGTGACCCGCGCGGCCTGGGGCCTGCCGGTCGCCCTCGGCGCGAGCCGGCGGGCGCTGCGTCCGCACGTGGCCGGTTCCCCGCACTTCTCCGAGGGGCGCTTCCACAACACGCTGGCCACCTCCTCGCTGCCCGGCCCCGCGGACCGGCGGACCCTGCTGCGCCAGATGCGGGAGGACCGCCTCAACGGCGTCCCCGCCCGGCCGGTCCCGCTGGTGCCGACGCCGCTGCCGGCCGAGGCGGCCGAGCTGGCGGTCACCTGGTTCGGCCACTCCAGCGCGCTGCTGGAGGTCGACGGCCGGCGGGTCCTGGTCGACCCGGTGTGGGGGCACCGGGTGTCGCCGTCCCCCCTCGTCGGGCCGGAGCGGCTGCACCCGGCACCCACGCCGCTGGCCGACCTGCCGGAGGTCGACGCCGTCCTGATCAGCCACGACCACTACGACCACCTCGACCTGCCCACCGTGCGCGAGCTGCTGCGCCGCCAGCGCGCGCCGTTCGTCGTCCCGCTGGGCATCGGCGCGCACCTGCGCCGCTGGGGCGTGCCGGAGGACCGGGTCGTCGAACTGGACTGGGACGGCGAGGTGCAGGTCGCCGGCCTCACCCTCACGTGCACGGAGGCGCGGCACTTCTCCGGCCGGTTCCTGACCCGCGACACGACGCTGTGGTCGTCGTGGGTGGTCGCCGGGCCGCGGCACCGCGTCTTCTTCGGCGGCGACACCGGCTACACCCCGGCCTTCGCCGCGATCGGCGCCCGGCTCGGCCCGTTCGACCTCGCCCTGCTGCCGGTCGGGGCCTACAACGACGCCTGGCGGGCCATCCACATGACCCCCGAGGAGGCGGTGCGTGCGCACGGCGACCTCGGCGGCGGGCTGCTCGTGCCGGTGCACTGGGCCACCTTCAACCTCGGCTTCCACGGCTGGGCGGAGCCGATCCAGCGGCTGTGCGCCGCGGCCGAGCGCTCGGACGTGCGCGTCGCCGTCCCACGGCCGGGCGAGCGGATCGACGTCCTCGCGCCGCCGCCGGCGGCCGACTGGTGGACGGCGGTCGGGTCGCGCGCCGACGAGGCCGCCGGCGGGGACGACGCCGGAGCGACGACGGGCACCGTCGCCCGGGCGACATCCTGGCTCCCGGGACGCCGCGTCCGCCGCTGACCGCGCCGCCTCCGGCGAGGCCCTGAGCAGGCGAAACGAGCCCGTACCAGTTCCATTGCCCACAACAAACTGTGTGCAAAGAAGACTGGATCGGACTCAATTCGCGTCCCACCAGGGCCGAAGGTCCCGGTGCCGGGCCACAGTCGACCCGGCACCACCGACCGTGCCGGGAGACCCACTCGTGTCACCGTTCAGCCGTCGCACCACCCGTACCGAGGACCCTGCGACCAGCGAGGCACAGGCCGACGTCGACGCCGTCATCGAGATCGTCGCCGCCCTGCGGGACAGCACCACCGTGGAGCAGGCCGCCGCCACCGCGCTCGACCTCGTCCGGCAGCGCTTCGGGTGGGCCTACGGCTCGTACTCGCGGGTGGACCCGGCCGGGCGCGTGCTGCGTTTCGCGCAGGAGTCCGGCGACGCCGGGCCGGAGTTCCGCGAGGTGACGCGGACGGCGACCCCCGCCCCGGGCGTCGGGCTGGCCGGCCGCGCCTGGCGCCAGGGCGACCTGGTCGCGGTGGCCGACCTCGGGCAGCTGCACGACTGCGTCCGCGCGCCGGTCGCCCGGCGGCTCGGCATCCGCAGCGGCGTGTGCATCCCGCTGACCGAGGACGGCGTCGTCACCGGGACGATGGACTTCTCCACCACCGAGACGCCGAGCCTCTCACCGGCGCGCCTCGGGACCCTGCGCGCCGTCGGCGTCCTCGTGTCCCAGGCGCTGGAGCGGATGGGTGCGGCCGCCCGCCACGCCAAGGCCGCCGAGGACACCCGGGCCGTGACCGACCTGCTGCGCGCCGTCACCTCCGCGACCACGCGGGAACAGGCGATGCAGCGGGCCCTGTCGACCATCCGCGACGGCTTCGGCTGGGACTACGGCTCCTACTGGGCGGTGGACCCCGCCGACCGCGCGCTGCACTTCGTCCTGGAGTCCGGCAGCGCCGGCCAGGAGTTCCGCGACGTCACCCTGAGGGCGTCCTTCCGCGAGGGCGTGGGGCTGTCCGGCCGCGCCTGGAAGACCCGCGACCTCTTCTTCGTCGAGGACCTCGCCGAGATGACCGACTGCGTGCGCGCGCCGGCGGCCCGCCGCGCGGGGGTGAAGAGCGGCGTCTGCCTGCCGATCCTGGTCGGCGGCGAGGTGGTCGGCACGATGGACTTCTTCGCCACCCGCACCCTCGTGCTCGCCCCCGGCCGCGCCGCCGCCCTCCGCAGCGCCGCCTTCCTGCTCGGCCAGGCGCTGGAGCGCTTCGCCGCCACCGAGCGGCTCACCGAGGCCGGCCGGCAGCTGCTCGAGTCGATCTCCGAGGTCGAGCGCAACGTGCTGTCGGCGACGGCGGTGGCCGCCGACGGGCAGCGGCTGGCCGCGCAGGCGAACGACGAGGTGGCCGGGCTGGGCGAGTCGAGCCAGGACATCGGCAAGGTGGTCAAGGTGATCCGCGGCATCGCCGACCAGACCAACCTGCTCGCGCTCAACGCCACGATCGAGGCCGCCCGCGCCGGCGAGGCCGGCCGGGGCTTCGCCGTCGTCGCCAACGAGGTCAAGGAGCTGGCCACCGAGACCGCCCGGGCCACCACCGACGTCGATGCCAAGGTGACCGCCATCCAGCAGCAGGTCGACCGGGTCGTCGCGGCGCTGGCGGGGATCAGCACGCTCGTCGAGAGCATCAACGAGACGCAGCAGCTCATCGGCGGGGTGCTGACCGAGCAGTCTGCGGTGACCCGAGAACTGCTCGCCTAGCCGGCAGACCTGCGCTCCCGCACCGGCGCTCAGCGGAGGAGCTTGGACATCCTGCGGTCGGCCAGGGGCTTGCCCCCGGTCTGGCAGGTCGGGCAGTACTGCAGCGACGTGTCGGCGAAGCTCACCTCGCGGACGGTGTCACCGCAGACCGGGCACGGCAGGCCGGTGCGCGCGTGCACCTGCAGGCCGGAGCGCTTCTCGCCCTTCATCGTCGCCGCCTGCTGCCCGAGCTGGCGGTCCAGGGCGTCGGTGAGCTCGGCGCGCATCGCGTCGTAGAGCCGGATGACCTCGTCGTCGTTGAGCTTGTCGGCCATCTTGAACGGCGACAGCCGCGCGGCGTGCAGGATCTCGTCGGAGTAGGCGTTGCCGATCCCCGACAGCAGCGTCTGGTCGGTGAGCGCGCCCTTCACCTGGCCGCTGCGGCCGGCCAGCAGCGCGGCGAACTGCTCGCGGTCGACGGCCAGCGCGTCGGGGCCCAGCCGGTCGATGCCCGGCACCTCGGCGGGTGACCGGACGACGTACACCGCCAGCCCCTTGCGGGTGCCCTGCTCGGTGAGGTCGAAGCCGTTGCCGTCGTCCAGGTGCACCCGCAGCGCCAACGGGCCCTTCCCGGGCTTGGGCGGCGCGGCCGGCAGGCCGGTGCGCCAGTGCAGCCAGCCGGCCCGCGCCAGGTGGACGACGAGGTGCAGCCCGGAGACGTCGAGGTCGAGGAACTTCCCGTGCCGCGCGGCGCCGGTGACCTCCAGCCCGCCGAGTGCCGACAGCGGCGGGTCGAAGGTCTTGATCGCCTGGACGGCGGCCAGGTCGGCGCGCGTCAGGACGTGGCCGACGGCGTTCTCCCGCAGGAACGCCGCCAGCGCCTCCACCTCGGGCAACTCGGGCACCCGGCCATGATCCACGCCGAGGGCCGCCCGTGAGGCACTCGAGCGGCTCCCGCGCCCGAAAGGCTGAACACCCGAGTCGCCGTCAGGCGGGGAAGACGGCGGCCATCCGCTCGACGACCTCGCGCAGCACCGGCGCGGGCGTAGCCAGGTTGACCCGCACGTGCCCGGCGCCGGCCGCCCCGCACGCCGTCCCGTCGACGACCGCCACCCCCGCCCGCTCGAGCAGCAGCTCCCCCACCCGCCCCTCGACACCGAGCGCCCGGCAGTCCAGCCAGGCCAGGTAGGTGCCCTCCGGCGGCGTGTGCCGGACGCGGGGCAGGTGCTCGGCGAGCAGGTCGGCCAGCAGCCGGCGGTTGGCGTCCAGTGCCCCGAGGACCTCGGCCAACCACGCCTCGCCGTCCCGGTAGGCCGCGGTGTTGGCGACGACGCCGAGGGTGGAGGTGCCGTGGGCGATCACCCCGCCCACCCGTGCCCAGTGCGCGGCGTCGGCCTCGTCCGACAGCAGCAGCTGCGCCGCCTTGAGCCCCGGGAGGTTCCACGCCTTGGACGCCGACGTGGCCGTCACCGCGTGCGCCGCGGTGAGCGGGGACAGCGCCGCGTAGGGGCGGTGCACCGCGCCCGGGTGCACCAGCGGCGCGTGGATCTCGTCGGAGAACACCCGGGCGCCGTGCCGGGCGACCACGTCGGCCACCGCCAGCTGCTCGGCCTCGGTGAAGACCCGCCCGAGCGGGTTGTGCGGGTTGCAGTGCACGAGCAGCCGGCCACCGGCGGCGAACGCGCGGTCCAGGCCGGCGAGGTCGTAGGTCGGGCGGCCGTCGGGCCCGGGCACCAGCGGTACCTGGACGACCTCCCGGCCCAGCACGCCGGGCAGCGTCAGGAAGGGCATGTACGCCGGCGTCGGCAGCACCACGGGGGAGCCGGGCGGGGTGAAGTGCTCGATCGCGGCCTGCAACCCGGCGAGGACGTCGGGCAGCGGGCTGATCCACTCCGCCGGCAGTGTCCAGCCGTAGCGGCGCTCCAGGAAGGTGGCGCACTCCGCGGCCATCTCCGCCGCCGGCCCATCGGGCAGGTAGCCGAGCAGCCCGGCGTCGACCGCGGCGTGCAGCGCGGCGGTGACCGCCGGTGCGGTCCCCCAGTCCATCTCGGCCACCCAGGCACCCAGCGCGGGCGCGAAGCGGGTCCACTTCAGGCTGCCCGCGGCCCGCAGCTCCTCCGCCGACGGTGCGTGGAAGCCGGGCACGCGGTCAGTCCGAGAGGCCGGGGCGTCCCGGGAGCTCGACGACCGCGCCCGTGGCCCGGGCGGCGTCGGCGACCGCCGCGGCCACCGCCTGGGTCACCGCCGGGTCGAACACGCTCGGGATGATGTAGTTGGCGTTGAGCTGGTCGTCGCGCACGATCGCGGCCAGCGCCTCGGCGGCGGCCAGCAGCATCGGGGTGTCGATCTCGGTGGCGCGCGCGTCGAGCAGCCCGCGGAAGACGCCGGGGAACGCCAGCACGTTGTTGATCTGGTTGGGCAGGTCCGACCGCCCGGAGGCGACGACGGCGGCGTGCTGCCGGGCGCGCACCGGGTCGACCTCCGGCGTCGGGTTGGCCATGGGGAAGACGACGGCGCGGTCGGCCATCCGCGCGAGGTCCTCGACGGCCAGCACGTTGCCGGCGCTGACGCCGATGAAGACGTCGGCGCCCTCCAGCGCGTCGGGCAGCTCGCCGCGCACGCAGGACGGGTTGGTCCGCTGGGCGAGCTCCCGCTTCGCGGGGGTGAGCCGCTCGTCGTCGGGGCAGAGGATGCCCTCGCGGTCCCAGACCAGGACGTTCGTGCCGCCCGCGGCCAGCAGCAGGTTCACGATCGCCGTCCCGGCCGCGCCGCCGCCGGCCACGACGACCCGGACCTCGGCCAGCTGCTTGTCCACCACGCGCAGCGCGTTGGTCAGCGCCGCGAGGGCGCAGATCGCCGTGCCGTGCTGGTCGTCGTGGAAGACCGGGATGTCCAGCCGCTCGCGCAGCCGCTTCTCGATCTCGAAGCAGCGCGGGGCGGAGATGTCCTCGAGGTTGATGCCGCCGAAGCCGGGGGCGAGCAGCTCGACGGTGCGCACGATCTCATCGACGTCCTGGGTGTCCAGGCAGATCGGCCAGGCGTCGATGTCGGCGAAGCGCTTGAACAGCACCGCCTTGCCCTCCATGACCGGCAGGGCGGCGCCGGGGCCGATGTCGCCCAGACCGAGCACCGCGGACCCGTCGGTGACGACGGCGACGGTGTTGCCCTTGATGGTCAGCCGGCGGACGTCCTCGGGGTGGTCGGCCAGCGCGAGGCAGACCCGCGCGACGCCGGGGGTGTAGGCCATCGAGAGGTCGTCGCGGGTCTTCAGCGGCACCTTGGACGCCACCTCGAGCTTGCCGCCCAGGTGCAGCAGGAAGGTGCGGTCGCTGACCTTGCGGACCTCCACCCCCGGGACCCGGCCGATCGCGTCGACCATCTCCTGCGAGTGCGCCGCGTCGGCGGCCGAGCAGGTGACGTCGACGGTGAGGTGGTCGGTGCGCGACTCCACGACGTCGATGGCGGTGACCGCCCCGCCGGCCGTGCCGACCGCGGTGGCGATCCGGCCGATGCTGGCCGGGTCGACGTCGGCCTTGAGGCGGACGGTCACGGAGTAGGACGCGGACGTGACCGGGCCGCGGGCCGGGGGCGGCGCGGGCTCCCCGGCGTCGGTCGGGTCGCCGGCGGGGGGCTGCGCGGTGTCGGTGCTCATGGCCTCCCGATGCTCCCACCGTGACCCGGGCCACAGCACCTCCCGGTCATCCCGGCGGCACCGGTTCGAGCACCAGCTCGAGCCCGCCGTCGGCCGCCACGCCGACCCGCGCGGCGTCGTCCAGCAGCGGCCGGTCGGCCAGGACGGCGACGGCGCGCTCGGGCCCGGCCGGGAAGGCCACGACCGCCGCCCGGACCGGCTCGGGGCCGGCCCGCAGCGCCCACGGCGTGCCCCGCGGGCAGACCAGCACGTCCCCGGGCGCGGTGGTGCGGCCGCCGCCGTCCCCGACGACGACCTCGGGGCGGCCGGAGAGCACCACGACGACGAGGTCGGCGCGCGGGGCCCGGCAGCGGGGCAGCGCGCCGAACGGGGGCAGCGACACCACCGCGGCGCCGGGAGGACCGGGGGAGGAGAAGGGCTCCATGGACCGGCACGGTCCCCGCGCGCGCTGGTCGGGCACTGGTGGCCGGCCCACAAGCGACGGACCAGGAGCGCACCAGGCGGCCGGCCGACGGTGTGCCCCGACGCAGCACCCCGACCCAGGAGCCCGACCGCCATGACCACCTCCCCCCGACTGTCCGCACCGGCCGCGCCCGTGCCGGCCCGCCCCTCGCCGGCCCGCCACTCGCCGACGAGGGAGATCGGCGTCTTCCTCGGCACCGTCGCCGTCCTGCTCACCGGGACGACGGTCTTCGCCGCGAGCCAGGACGCCGACGTGCAGCACGTCGACCAGGCCCCACCCCTGGTGCAGGCCGTGCTGTTCGGCCAGGCACTGATCCCGCTGGTCGCCGCGGTCGTGGCCGGCCTGGTCACCCGCGGGTCGCTGCGCCGGCCGGGCTGGGGCTTCCGCCGGACCTCCCCCCGCTCCCTCGGCCGCGCCTGGCTGTGGGCGCTCGGGACGACCCTGACCGGAGGAGTCCTGGTGTGGCTCACCGGCACCGGCTCCCTGGACGGCGACGGCCTCGACGCGATGGTGCCGCTGGGCCTGACCGTGCTGGTCGCGCCCTACGTGCTGCTCGCGCTCGCCGAGGACGTCGGCTGGCGCGGCCTGCTGGTCACCCGGCTGGCCGAGGTGTCCGGCCCGCGGACCGTGGTGCTGGGAAGCGGGCTGGCGTGGGCGGCCTTCCACGCGCCCCTCGTCGTCGTGCTCGGGGGCACCCCCGACGGCGTGCCGGTGGCCTGGGCGCTCGCCTGCTTCACGGTGGGCGCCGTCGCCTTTGGGGCGGTGCTGGCGAGCATGCAGTTGCGCTGGGGCATCTGGCCCGGGGTGCTGGCCCACGCCGTGGTGAATGCCGCGATGTACCACGTGCTCGACCCCCTGACCGGCGACACCGGCTCCACCGGGTGGTTCGCCGGCGAGACCGGGCTGTTCCAGGCATCGGTGATGGTCGTCGCCGCGGTCGTCTGGTTCCGGTTCGCCCCGCTGCGGCGCTCGGCCGCGGGCGGCACGGAGCCGGCCGCCCGCTGAGACCCCCGGTCGGGGACTGACGCGGAACCGATCCGGTCCCCTACCCTCCGCAGCAGCCGTGGAGCTGCGGGTACAGGTGCTCGGGCCGACCCGCGTGACCCGCGACGGCGCCGACCTCGACCTCGGCGGGCGCAAGCCCGCCGAGGTCCTCGCGTTGCTGGCCTCCGCCGAGGGGCGCGCCGTGGCCGCGGACGTCCTGGCCGACCGGCTGTGGCGCGGGCAGCCCCCGGCCTCGGCGACGACGACCCTGCAGGGGCACATCGCCCGGCTGCGGCGGCTGCTCGACCCCGGCCGGGGGGCCCGCGAGGCGAGCGTGCTGGTCACCCGCGGCACCGGCTACGCGCTGGTGCTCCCCCGCTCCGCCGTGGACGCGCACGCGTTCGCCGACGAGGTGTCCGCCGCGGCCGCCGCGGGCGACGCCGCGGCCGCCCGGCAGCTCCCGGTGACGCTGGCCCGCTGGCAGGGCGCGCCCTACGCCGACGTCGCCGACGTCCCGGAGACCGCGCCGGTCGCCACCCGGCTCGAGGAGCTGCGGCTGGCCGCCCTGGAACGCCTGGCCGAGGCCCGCCTCGCCCTGGGCACCGGCGCCGAGCTGGTCGCCGACCTGTCGGCCGCGGCCGCCGCCGACCCGCTGCGCGAGCACACCGCGGCGCTGCTGGCCCGCGCGCTCTACCGGGGCGGGCGGCAGGCCGAGGCGCTGGAGGTGCTGCGCCGCACCCGCGAGCACGTCGCCGACGAGCTGGGGCTGGACCCCTCCGCCGAGGTGCGGGACCTCGAGGCCGCGGTGCTGCGGCAGGACCCGGCGCTGGACGCCCCGCCGCCCCCCGCCCCGCCCCCCACCGCGGCAGCGACCCCCGCCGGGGGCGCCGACGCCGTCGGGGACCCACCGCCCGGGAACGGGTTCGTCGGGCGCCCCGCCGAGCTGGAGGCCCTCGCCGGCGCCTGGAGCGCGGCCGCGGCCGGCCGGGGCACCGCCGTCGTCGTCACCGGGGAGCCGGGGATCGGCAAGACCCGGCTGGTGGAGGCCTTCGCCGCCCAGGCCGGGGCCGCGCTGCGCTGGAGCCGGTGCGCCGAGATCGGCGGCGCGCCGCCGTACTGGCCGTGGCAGCAGGTCCTGGGCGGGCTGCCCGAGGGCGCCGCCGGCAGCGACCCCGGCGCCCGGTTCGCCCTGGGGCTGGACACCGCCCGGCGGCTGCGCGCGGCGGCCGGTGACGCCCCGCTGCTCGTGGTCCTCGACGACCTGCAGTGGGCCGACGCGGACTCGCTGCACGTGCTCGAGGTGGTCCTCTCCCAGCTGCACGGCAGCCGGCTGCTGCTCGCCCTCACCTGCCGGGAGGAGGCCTCCGGCTCCCCGGCGCTGACCCGGGTGCTCGGCGCCGCCGCCCGGCTGCCGGGGGCGCGGCGGCTGCGGCTGGGCGGGCTGGACACCGGGGAGGTGGCCGCGCTGGCCGCCGGGCTGACCGGGACGGTGCTGGAGGACGGCGCCGCGCGGCTGCTCGCCGAGCGCTCCGGGGGCAACCCGTTCTTCGTCACCGAGCTGGCCGCGGTCGGCGCGCGGGACGGCGGCGCCGTCCCGGCCGGGGTCCGCGACGTCGTCCGGCTGCGGCTGGACGGGCTGCCGGCGCCGGTCCGCGACGTGCTGTCGGTCGCCGCGGTCGCCGGCCGCGAGCTCTCCGTGGCGGTGCTGGTGGCCGCCCTCGGTGAGGGCGGGAGCGCCGCCGGCGACCCGGTCGGCGACGCACTGCGCGCGGGGCTGCTCGTCGAGCCGGCCCCCGGCCGGGTGCGCGTCGCCCACGACCTGGTCCGCGAGGTGCTGCTGGCCGACCTCGGGCCGGTGCCCCGGGCCGCGCTGCACGGCCGGCTCGCCGACGCGCTGGCGGCCGCACCGGCCGCGGCCACCGCCGCGGCCGCGATCGCCGTCCACCGCAGCGAGGCCGCCGCCGGCCGGCCCGACACCGCCGCCGCGCTGGCCTGCCTGCGGGCGGCGCGCGAGGCCCTGGACCGTGCCGGGGTGGAGGAGGCCGCCGCGCTCGCCGGCCGCGGCCTGGCGCACGTGCCCGCCGACGACGTCCCGACCGCGGCCGACCTCCAGCTCGTCCGCGGCGCCGCGCTGCGCCTGCTGGGCCTGATCGAGGAGAGCGGCGCCGCGCTGACGGCCGCCGCCGACCTGGCGCGGACGACCGGCGACGACGCGCGGCTGGTACAGGCGGCCATCGTGTCCGCCGGCGGCGGGGTCGGTGGCTACTGGGCCTCGTTCGGCGCGCTGCCGGCCGCCGACGAGGCGCTGCTGGAGGAGGCGACCGGGCGCACCGACGCCGTCCCGCCCCCCGTCGCCGCGGCCGTCCTGGCAGCGCTCGGCGTGCGCCGGGCGAGCACCGGGCGCCCCGGCGGGGCGGAGCTCGCGGCCCGGGCGCTGGCCGCGGCCGGCGGCGACCGCGGCGCACGGGCCCGCGCCCGGGTGGCGGAGTTCGTGGCGCGCTGGACCCCGGCGCACGCCGCCGCCCGGGTGGAGCTGGCCCGCACGATGCTGGGCGAGAGCACCGGCGACCCCGTCGCCGAGGCGACCGCGCTGCACCTGCTGCGCTGCGCGCTGGTCGAGACGGTGCAGGCCGACGAGGCGGCCGCGGTCTCCCGCCGGTTCACCGAGCTGGCCCGGCGCCGCGGCGACGGCGACCTGCTCCAGCAGGACGCCTGGTGGCACGCGGGCCTGGCGCTGGCCCGCGGGGAGGCCGACGAGGCCCGCCGGCTGGCCGACGACGCCGTCCGCGACGCCCCCACCACCTCCCCGGCCGCCGCCGACGTGACCCGGATGTCGCGGCAGACCATCGAGGGGATCGCCGCCTGGCACGAGCACCGGCTGCCCGACGTCGTCCCGGAGGTCGTCGACCTCGCCGCCACCGTCGACCCCGACTGGCTCGGCGTGCTGGCGCAGGCGCACGCGCAGGCCGGCCGGCGCGACGCCGCCCTCGCCGCCGCCGACCGGATGCTCACCGGCCCCGGCGAGGGCACCCGGGAGCCGGTCCAGACGATCCTGCTCACCGACGTCTACCTCGAGCTCGGCGACGCCGAGCGGGCAGCGGCGCTGCTGCCGGCGCTGCGCGGCTACGGCGACACCGTGGTCGTGGTGTGGGCCGGGCACACCGTGCTGGGCCCCAGCGCGCTCTACCGCGGCGGAGCGCTGGCGCTGACCGGCGACCGGTCGGCCCGCGCGGAGCTCGAGCGGGCACTGGAGATCTGCGGGCTGTTCGGCTTCGCGCCGTTCGCCGCCCGGGCGCAGCGGCTGCTCGACACCTACTGCTGAGGTCCGCGCAGGCGCGGCGGGGCCAGCGGGCCGGCCGGGTCCGCGGCGCGCGCCCACGCCACGAGCCCGGCCACGTCGACGCCGTGCGGCCGGTCCGCGGCGAAGGGCGCCAGGTTCCCCGCCGCCCGGTCCAGCAGCGTGGCCGCGCCGCGGGGGTTGCCCCGGGCGGCGTGGGTGACGCCGACGGCGAGCTGGGCCAGGCCGCGCCACAGCTCCCGCTCCGGGCCGGTGGTGGCCTTCCAGGCGTCCTCCAGCACCTCGTGGGCGTGGAACGGCAGGCCGTCGTCGAGCAGCCGCTGCGCCTCGGCCAGCGACTCGCCCGGTTCCCGCCGGACCCCCTCGGGCATCCGCTCCACGCCCTCGGCGCCGTGCGGCAGCGGGCGGCCGAGGGCGTCGCGGGGTCTCGGGGCCTGCCCGCTGGTCTCGTCCGCCGGGGAGCCATCCACCCGGCCATCGTCTCGCGAACACCGGGGGCGCGGGAGCCCGAGGGGTTGCCCTGTCGGTACCCGCGTGCACCATGGACATCGAGGACGGCCGCTCGACGGGCCGCCCCCGCACCGACCCGCGGTCGCCCCGGCGACCGGTCCGGACCTGGAGGGGGTGGGCCGCGTGGCCCCCGTGACCGATCAGCGCAGCAGCGCGCTGGACCTCGACACCGCCTTCGCCGCCGTGGCGGCCGACGCACTGCGCGACGGCCCCGGCGGCACCGTGGGCCTCGAGCTCGAGGCCCACCTGGTCGACCTCGACCGCCCGGCGGCGCGGGTGCCGTGGGGCCGGGTCTGCGGCGCGCTGGCCGCGGTGCCGCCGCTGCCGGGCGGCAGCCGGCTCACCTGCGAGCCCGGCGGGCAGGTGGAGCTCTCCGGGCCACCGCTGCCCGGCGTCGCCGCCGCGGTGGCCGCGCTGCGCGCCGACCGCGCCGTGCTGGCGGCCGCCCTGGCCGCCGACCGGCTGGCCCTCGCGCCCGTGGGCGCCGATCCCCTGCGGCCGGCGCAGCGGGTGAACCCCGCCGCGCGGTACGCCGCCATGGAGCAGCACTTCACCGCCGCCGGGTGCGCCGCGGCCGGCACCGCGATGATGACGTCGACCGCGTCGCTGCAGGTCAACCTGGACGCCGGCCCCGCCGCAGGGTGGAGCGACCGGGTGGCCCTGGCCCACCAGCTCGGGCCGGTGCTGGTCGCCGTCTCGGCCTGTTCCCCGCTGCTGCGCGGGCGGCCCACGGGCTGGCGCTCGACCCGGCAGCGGGTGTGGGGCGATGTCGACCAGGCCCGCTGCGGCCCGGTGCTGCGCGGTGACGACCCCGCCGGCGAGTGGGCCGCCTACGCGCTGGCCGCGCCGGTGATGCTGGTCCGCGACGCGACCGGCGCCGAGCCGGTGCGCGGGCGGGTGCCGTTCTCCGACTGGGTGGCCGGCACCGTCCCCCTGGGCGGTCGCCGGCCCACGGCCGCCGACCTGGACTACCACCTGACCACGCTGTTCCCGCCGGTCCGCCCGCGCGGCTGGCTGGAGATCCGCTACCTCGACGCCGCCCCCGAGCCGTGGTGGCCGGCGCTGGCCGCGGTCACCACGGTGCTGCTCGACGACCCGGTGGCCGCCGACCGGGCGGCCGACGCCAGCGCCGCCACCGCCGGGGCCTGGGACCGCGCCGCCCGCGACGGGCTGGCCGACCCCGCCCTGCACGCCGCCGCGCGCGGCTGCCTGGCCGCCGCTCTCGACGCCGTCCCCGGCGCGCTCCGGCCCGAGGTCGTGGCGCTGGCCGAGCTCGTCGAGCGCGGCGCCGACCCCGGCACCGCCCTGCTCGACGCCCTGCGCTCCGGCGGACCCGCCGCCGCGCTGCTGGCCGCCACCGCCGACACCACGGAGGAGCCGTGACCGACCCCCGGGAGGTGCTCGTCCGCGACCTGACTGCCGCCCGCGAGCGCACCCTGCTGCTGACCGACCACGACGAGCCGGAGCTGCTGCGCCAGCACACCCCGCTGCTGTCGCCCCTGGTGTGGGACCTCGCGCACATCGGCCAGCAGGAGGACCTCTGGCTGCTGCGCCGCGGCGACGCCACCCGGCCCGGCCTGCTGCCGCCCGACGTCGAGGCGCTGTACGACGCGTTCACCCAGCCGCGTGCCGTGCGGGCGCAGCTGCCGCTGCTGCCGCCGGTCGAGGCCCGCGCCTACTGCCGCGAGGTGCGCGGCCGGGTGCTGGACCGGGTCGAGCGGCTCGGCCAGGACACGGGGGAGGCCGGCGACGACGCCTTCGAGGTCGCCATGGTGGTCAGCCACGAGCAGCAGCACGACGAGACGATGCTGCAGGCCCTCGCCCTGCGCGCCGGCCCGCCGCTGCTGGGTGCCGGCGCCCCGCTGCCCCCCGGCCGCCCCGGCGTCGCGGGCACCTCGGTGGCGGTACCCGCAGGCGAGTTCGTGCTCGGGGTCGACGGCGCCGCCGAGCCGTTCAGCCTGGACAACGAGCGGCCGGCGCACGTCGTCGACGTCCCGGCCTTCCGGATCGGCCGGGTGCCGGTCACCAACGGCGAGTACGCGGCCTTCGTCGCCGACGGCGGGTACCGCGACGACCGCTGGTGGTCCGCCCGCGGCCGGGCCCACCGCGACGAGGCGGGGCTGACCGCGCCGATGTACTGGGGCGCCGGGGGCCCGGCCGGCACCCGCACCCGCTTCGGCGTGGTGGAGGAGCTGCCGCGGGACGAACCGGTCCAGCACGTCACCTGGTTCGAGGCCGAGGCCTACGCGGCGTGGGCGGGCGCGCGGCTGCCCAGCGAGGTCGAGTGGGAGAAGGCGGCGGCGTGGGACCCGGCGCTGCGCCGTCGGCGGCGCTTCCCCTGGGGTGACACCGAGCCGACCGCGGCGCTGGCCAACCTCGACGGCGCCGCCCTGCGCCCGGCCCCGGTGGGAGCCTACCCGGCCGGGGCGTCCGCGTACGGCGTCGAGCAGCTGATGGGCGACGTCTGGGAGTGGACCTCGTCGGACCTCACGCCCTGGCCCGGGTTCCGGCCGATGCTCTACGCCGACTACTCCGCGCCGTTCTTCGGCGGCGACTACAAGGTGCTGCGCGGCGGGTCGTGGGCGGTCGGCGCGTCGATCCTGCGGCCGAGCTTCCGCAACTGGGACCACCCGATCCGCCGCCAGGTGTTCAGCGGCATCCGGCTGGCCTGGGACGGCTGACCGTGTGCCGCCACCTCGCCTGGCTGGGCCGGCCGCGCAGCCTCGCCGCCCTGGTGCTGGAGCCGCCGTCGTCGCTGCTGGTGCAGTCCTACGCGCCCCGCCGCCAGCGGTACGGCACGGTCAACGCCGACGGCTGGGGCGTGGGCTTCTACGCGCCCGGCCGTCCCGGGCCCGCCCGCTGGCGCTCGGCCCGGCCGCTGTGGGGCGACCCGTCGTTCGCCTCGGTCGCGCCGGTGCTGGAGTCCGGTTGTGTGGTCGCAGCCGTCCGGTCGGCGACGGTCGGCATGCCGCTGGAGGAGAGCGCCGCCGCCCCGTTCACCGACGGCCGGGTGCTGCTGTCGCACAACGGCCGGGTCGACCGGTCGGTGCTGCCGCCGGTGCGCGACGCCGAGTCGACCGTGGACAGCGCGCTGCTGGCCGCGCTGGTGTTCGACCGCGGCCTGGACGCCCTGGCGGCCACCGTCGCCGAGGTCGGGGCCGCCGACCCGGCCGCCCGGCTGAACCTGCTCGCCGCCGACGGCACCCGGCTGCTCGCCACCACCTGGGGCGACACCCTCTCGGTGCTGGTCACCGCCGAGGGCACCGCCCTGGCCAGCGAGCCCTGGGACGACGACCCGGCCTGGCGCGACGTCCCCGACCGCTCCCTCGTCGAGGTCACGCCCGACGGCCTCACCCTCACCCCGATCGGAGAACCCCCCGCATGACGGTCTCGCTGACCAGCCACCTCGCGCCCGACGCCGCGCGCGCCGCCCTGCGCGCCGACGCGCTGGCCGGCCTGACGGCGGCGCCGAAGTCGCTGCCGCCGCGGTGGTTCTACGACGAGCGCGGCAGCGAGCTGTTCGACGAGATCACCCGGCTGCCCGAGTACTACCCGACCCGCGCCGAGCGCGCGGTGCTCGACGCCCGGGCCGGCGAGATCGCCGCGGCGTCCGGCGCCGACGTGCTGGTCGAGCTCGGCAGCGGGACGTCGGAGAAGACCCGGCTGCTGCTGTCGGCGCTGCGCGACGCCGGCACGCTGCGCCGCTTCGTGCCCTTCGACGTCGACCCGTCGGTGCTCGAGGCGGCGGGTGCGGCGATCACCGCGGAGTACCCGGACGTCGCCGTCGACGCGGTGGTCGGCGACTTCACCGAGCACCTGGACCGGCTGCCCCGCGAGGGCCGGCGGCTGGTGGCGTTCCTCGGCTCGACGATCGGCAACCTCGAGCCCGCTCCCCGCGCGGCCTTCCTCGCCGAGCTCGCGGCCACCCTCTCCCCCGGCGACTCGTTTCTCCTCGGCACCGACCTGGTGAAGTCCCCGGCCCGCCTGGTCCCCGCCTACGACGACGCGGCGGGCGTGACCGCGGAGTTCAACCGCAACGTGCTCGCGGTGCTCAACCGCGAGCTCGGCGCCGGCTTCGACCCGGCGACCTTCGAGCACGTCGCGCTCTGGGACGCCGAGGCCGAGTGGATCGAGATGCGGCTGCGCTCCACCGTCGACCAGGTGGTCGCGGTGCCCGCCCTCGACCTGCAGGTCGCCTTCACCGCGGGCGAGGAGATGCGCACCGAGGTCTCGGCGAAGTTCCGCCCCGAGCGGGTCGAGGCCGAGCTCGCCGCGGCCGGCCTGCGGCTCACGCACTGGTGGACCGACCCGGCCGGCGACTTCGGCGTCTCCCTGGCCCGGCGCGCGCTGTGAGCTGACCCACGGGAGCTGCATCCACGCGCGGAGGGGGCCCGGAAGGAGGGGTGACAACGCAGTCACCCTCCCCCGGAAGGACCGTCCCATGACCCGGACCCGCTCCACCGGCCTCGCCCTCGGCGCGGTCGGCACCGTCGGTGTCGCGCTCGCCCTCGGCGCCACCCCCGCCGCGGCCGCGGACACCGCCACCGTCTCCGTCCTGCACGCCGTGCCGGACACGCCGGTCGACGTCTACGCCAACGGCGAGCGGCTGATCGACGACTTCCAGCCCGGCACGCTGACCGACCCGCTCGAGCTGCCCGCGGGCAACTACGACCTGGCGCTCTTCGCCGCCGACGCACCCGACGGCTCCGGCACCCCGCTGCTGTCGGCGAACGGCGTGGCGGTCCCCGCGGGCGCGAACGCGACCGTCGTCGCCCACCTCACCGCCGAGGGCCAGCCGGCCCTCACGCCGTTCGTCAACGACACCTCCGCCGTCGCGGCCGGCGAGGGCCGGGTCACCGTCCGGCACACCGCCGCGGCTCCTGCGGTCGACGTGCGCGCCGGCGGCCAGGTCGTGGTCCCCGGACTGACCAACCCGGACGAGGCCTCGCTGACCGTGCCGGCGGGCACCGTGTCCGCCGACGTCGTGGTGGCCGGTACCGACACCGTGGCGATCGGCCCGGCCGACCTCACCGTGCAGGAGGGCGTCACCACGATCGTCTACGCGTGGGGCTCGGCGGAGGCCGGCTACGAGCTCGCCGTCCAGACCGTCTCCGCCGGGCACTCCGCTCCCTCCGGTGTCCCCGGCGGCAGCGCCGGCCTGACCGACGACGACGGCTTCCCCGCCCCGCTGGCCGCCCTGTCGCTGGCCGGGCTGGCCGTCGCGGGGCTGTCCGTCCGCCGGCTCGTGGCCTCCCGCGGCTGAGCGACCGGGACCCGGACCGGAGGGGCCCTGCGATGCGACGCGCCGCTGCCGGCGCCGCCCTGGGACTGGCCGTGGCGATCGGCGTGCCGGTCACCTGGCAGCTGACCCAGGAGCCGGCGTCGGCGGGCGCGCCCGTCGCGCAGGTCCTCTCCGCGTCCACGCCGCCGGCGCCGGCGGAACCCCCGCCGCCGGCGCCGGCGGACCCCGGGCGGCTGCCCCCCGTGGTGGCCCGTGACGCCTCCCCAACCGCCCCCACCCCCGCGCCCGCCCCCGTGCGGCTCGCCGTCCCGGCACTCGGGGTGGACGCCCCGCTCGACCCGGTCGGCGTCGCCGCCGACGGCCAGATGGAGCTGCCCGCCGACGTCTCCCGGGTGGGCTGGTACCGCTTCGGCCCCGTTCCCGGGGCCCCCGGCTCGGCCGTGCTCGCCGGGCACGTCGACGACGCCGCGCAGGGGCTCGGCGCGCTGGCGCCCCTGCGCGATGCCGCGCCCGGCGACGAGGTGGTGGTCACCGACGCGAGCGGTGCGGCGACCCGCTGGCGGGTCGTGGCCCGCGAGCTGATCACCAAGCAGGAGCTGCCCCTGGACGCGCTGTTCGCCCGCGCCGGTGAGCCGCGACTGGTGCTGGTCACCTGCGGCGGCCCGTTCCTGCCGGAGTACCGCAGCTACCGGGACAACGTCGTCGTGGTGGCCGAACCGGTCGGGGAGCCGGCGGGGTGAGCGCTGCATCCGCGCCCACCCCATCCCGCGAAGCAGGGACGTCAGCCGGACCGGACCACGAGAGGGAGGCGTCATGACGGGTCTGCTCGACCGCCCGACCATGGCGGTCCCGCCCTCCTCGCGGCCAAGGTCAACTACTGTCGCCGTCGTGGGCAACGACGTCATCCCGCTGCCGGGCCCCGCCCCGGAGCCGGACGACGCCGAGATCGGCCGCCGCTTCGCCACGGGCGACGAGCAGGCCCTCGCCCTGGCGTACCAGCGCTGGTCGGGCCAGGTGCACGGCATGGCGGTGCGCGCCTTCGGCCCCGGCCCGGACGCCGAGGACGTGACCCAGCAGGTCTTCGTCTCGGCCTGGACCGGCCGCGCCGGCTACCGCCCGGAGGCCGGGCCGCTGCCGGCCTGGCTGGTGGGCGTGTGCCGGCACAAGATCGCCGACACCTGGGCGAAGCGGGACCGCCAGCGCAGGCTCGCCGAGGCCGCGGCCGCCGACGCCGAGACCCGGCCCGCTCCCGCCGCGCGCCCGCTGGACGCCGCCGTCGCCGACCGCCTGCTGCTGCTCGACGAGCTGGACCGCATCGACCAACCGCAGCGCGGCATCATCGAGCTGGCGTTCTTCGAGGACCTCACCCACACCCAGATCGCGTCCCGCACGGGGCTGCCCCTGGGGACCGTCAAGAGCCACATCAGGCGCACACTGGAGCGCCTCCGCAGCCGCCTGGAGGTGGACGGTGCAGCAGCACTGCACGCCTGAGGACCTCGCCCTGGCCGCGCTGGGCGAGCCCCTCCCCGCCGGGGACGCCGCCCACCTCGCCGACTGCCGCGCCTGCACCGACGAGGTGGCGAGCCTGCGGCGCAGCGTCGACGCCCTCGCCGTCCCCGCGTTCGCCGCCACCGGCAGCGCCGTCGCCCCGCCGCCGCACGTCTGGGCGGCGATCGCCGCGGCCACCGGGGTCGAGTCCGGGCCGGCGGCCCCTCCCACGCCGGCCGTCCCCGCCGCGCCGGCCGCTCCCGTCCGCCCGGCCGCCGAGGCACCCGCCCCGCCGGCCGAGGTGGTCCCGCTGCGCCGCATGCGGTCCCGGCTGCTGCTGGCCGCCGCGGCGTCCCTGGTGGTCGGCGCCGGCATCGGCGCGGGCGCGGTCGCGCTCCGCGACGACGACGGGGACGACGAGGCCGTCGTCGCCCTGGCCGGTGCGCAACTGGACCCCCTCGGCGAGAACAGCGCCTCCGGCGAGGCCGAGGTCGTCGAGCGCCCCGACGGCTCCCGCGTGCTGCGCCTGGAGCTCGACGCCGACAGCCCGCAGGAGGGCTACCTCGAGGTGTGGCTCATCGACACGGCCGTCGAGGGCATGGTCTCGGTCGGCGTCGTCGGCGCCGGCACCGAGGAGCTCGAGCTGCCGCCGGACCTCGACATCGGGGAGTTCCCGATCGTCGACGTCTCCGTCGAGCCGCTGGACGGCGACCCCACCCACAGCGGAGTGTCGATCGCCCGAGGTCAGCTCGCCTGACGGCCCTCCTGCAGGGGCCCGGCGCGAGCCCGCGAGCGATGGGGGGCCAGGGGGGTCCTTCATCTAGCGTGACGGCGTGAGCACCGTCGGCCTCCCGCACGATGACCTCGGCGCCTCGTGGCGCGCCGCCCGCCCACGACCGGCCGGGCGGCACCTGGACACCGCCGCGTGCAGCCGGCAGAGCAACCGGGTGCTCGAGGCCGTCGCGCACCACGCCCGGCACGAGGCGGAGCTCGGCGGGTACGTGGCCGAGGCCGCCGCGCAGGACCTCCTCCAGCAGGGCCGCTCCGTGCTGGCCGGCCTGGTCGGGATGGCCGCGGCCGACCTGGCGTTCGTCGAGTCGGCGCAGGCGGCGCTCGCCACGCTGCTCGCCGGCTGGCGGCTGCCCGCGGGCAGCCGCGTGGCGATCCTGCCCGGCGAGTACGCGCCGAACACCGCGATGCTCCGCGCCGCCGGGCTCACCCCGGTGCCGCTGCCCGTGGACGGCGTGGGCCGGGTCGTGCCGGAGGAGCTGGAACGGCTGCTGGCCGCCGACCCCCCGGCGGCGGTGCACCTCACGCACGTGCCCAGCCACCGTGGCGTCGCGCAGCCGGCCCGGGAGGTCGTGGCGCTGTGCCGCGCCGCCGGGGTGCCCCTGGTGCTCGACGCCGCGCAGTCCCTCGGCCAGCTCGACGTCGACCTGGGCGCCGACGCCGTCTACGGCACCTCGCGCAAGTGGCTGGCCGGGCCGCGCGGCGTCGGCTTCCTCTGCGTCCGGCCGGCGCTGGCCGCGCGGCTGACCCCGGTGCTGCCACCGGCCGCCGACCTCCCCCCGATGCGGGCGTTCGAGTCCGGCGAGGCGCACGTCGCGGGCCGGGTGGGTCTGGTCCTCGCGGTCGGCGAGCACCTCGCCGCCGGGCCGGAGCGGGTGCGGGCACGGCTGGCGGCCCTGGGCCGAGCCGGCCGGGAGGTGCTGGACGGCGCGGCCGGGTGGCGGGTCGTCGAGCCGGTGGACGAGCCGACGGCGACCACGACGCTGGCCCCGCCCGACGGCGTCGACGTCGTCGCGACCCGCGCGCGGCTGCTGGCCGAGCAGGGGATCGTCACCACCGCGATCGGCGTCGAGCGGGCGCCCGGCGAGATGACCGGACCGGTGCTGCGCGTCTCCCCGCACGTCGACTCCGCCCTCGACGACCTCGAGACGCTCGCCGCCGCCCTCTAGGACTGCATGCGTGCCGACACGCGGCGGTGGACGGCGAGCTGCTCGTCCAGCCCCGGGTGCACGGGCACGCCGTCCTCGACGACGAACCGCCCGCCGACGACGGTGTGCCGCGCCGCGACCGGCCCGCAGCGCAGCCACGCCTCCACCGGGTCCGACAGCGCGCCGGCGAAGGCGACGCCGGTCAGCGGCCACACCACGAGGTCCCCGCACGCGCCGACCGTCAGCTCGCCGATCTCCCCGGTGCGGCCCAGGCACGCCGCGCCCCCGCGGGTGGCCACCTCGAGGGCGTCCCGGGCGGAGAACGACCCCGCGCCGTGCCGCAGCTTGCCCTGCAGCATCGCCGTCCGGGCCTCCAGCCACAGCGACGCCGCGTCGGCCGACGCCGACCCGTCCACGCCCAGGCCGACCGGGGCACCCGCGGCGCGGAGCTCGGCGACCGGGGCCAGGCCCGAGCCCAGGATCATGTTCGACGACGGGCAGTGCGCCGCCCCGACGCCCGCCGCACCCAGCCGGGAGACCTCGTCGGGCGAGGGCCAGACCACGTGCGCCAGCCACACCCGGTCGCTCAGCCAGCCGACGTCGGTCAGGTAGTCGACGGGGCGCCGGCCGAAGGTCTCGAGGCAGAACGCGTCCTCGTCCTGCGTCTCGCACAGGTGGGTGTGCAGCCGCACGTCGAGGGCCTCGGCGAGCTCCGCGGTGCGGGTCATCAGGGACGTGGAGACGCTGAACGGCGAGCACGGCGCCAGCGCGATGCGGGTGAGCGCGGTGGGCGACCGGTCGTGGTGCGCGGCCACGAGGCGCTCGGAGTCGGCCAGGATCTCGTCGTCGTCCTGCACCACCGAGTCCGGCGGCAGCCCGCCGTCCTTGACCGACAGGGACATCGAGCCGCGCGTGACGTGCGACCGCACGCCGAGGTCGCGGGCGGCTGCGACCTCGGCCGCGATCAGGTCGCCGGCGCCGCGCGGGTGGACGTAGAGGTGGTCGGTCGACGTGGTGCAGCCCGACAGCGCCAGCTCGGTCAGCCCGACGTAGGCCGACACGTACGCCGCCTCCTCGTCCAGCCGCGCCCACAGCGGGTAGAGCGTGACCAGCCAGTCGAACAGCCCGCCGGTCAGCGCGGGCGCGTAGGCGCGGGTGAGGTTCTGGTACAGGTGGTGGTGGGTGTTCACCAGCCCCGGCGTCACCAGGCAGCCCCGGGCGTCGACGGTCCGGCGCGCGGGGGGTGGCGGGTCGGCGGGGCCACCGACCCCGCTCACCACACCGCCGGTGACGGCGACCCAGCCGCCGGCGATCTCGCGCCGGGCGTCGTCGACGGTCGCCACGAGCTCGGCGTCGTGCACCAGCAGGTCGGCAGTCTCCACCCGCCGCATCCTGCCCAGGCGGTGTGTCCGGGGCGAGTCGCACCGCGCTCCGGCGCAACCTGCCCGTGACGCACCGCGACTACGGTGGCCGTCCCCGACCTCGGACGGACGCGTTCCGCGGCAGGCCGGCGGCACGGCGACGGAGGAGCGACGATGCGGTTCCTGCAACCCACCACCTGGGCCGAGGCGCTGGAGGCGAAGGCCGCGCACCCCGACGCGGTCGCGGTCGCCGGCGGCACCGACGTCATGGTCGCCGTCAACTTCGGCCGGCTGCGGCCCGCGGCGCTGCTCGACCTGACCCGGGTGGCCGAGCTCCAGGAGTGGGCGCCCGACGACGGCACGGTCCGGCTGGGCGCCGGCGTGCCCTACGCCCGGGTCATCAGCGAGCTCGGCGACCGGCTGCCCGGGCTGGCGATGGCCTCACGCACCATCGGCTCGCCGCAGATCCGCAACCGCGGGACCGTCGGCGGCAACCTGGCCACCGCCTCGCCGGCCGGCGACGCCCACCCCGCACTCCTGGCGGCCGACGCGGAGGTGGAGGTCGCCTCGGTCCGCGGCACGCGCCGCATCCCGGTCACCGACTTCTACACCGGCGTGAAGCGCTCCGCGCTGGCCGACGACGAGCTCATCGCCGCCGTCCTGGTCACCCCGCCCAGCGGCCCCCAGCAGTACAGCAAGATCGGCACCCGCAACGCGATGGTCATCGCGGTCGCCGCCTTCGGGCTGGCGCTGCACCCCGACCGGGGCGCCGTGGGCACCGGCATCGGCTCGGCCGCCCCCACCCCGCGCCGGGCGACCGCCGCCGAGGAGTTCCTGGCCGGTGAGCTGGCCGGCGCAGGCCTGTGGGAGTCCCGCGCCGAGCTGCCGGCCGCCACCGCCGCCCGCTTCGGCGAGCTGGTCGCGACCGCCGCCTCCCCCATCGACGACGTCCGCGGCACCGCCGCCTACCGCGTCCACGCCCTGTCGGTCATGGCCCGGCGGACACTGACCTGGGCCTGGGCCGACTACCGCACCGCACAGGAGGTCTGACATGCGCCTGACCTGCACCGTGAACGGCACCGAACAGCAGGTGGACGACGTCTGGGAGGGCGAGAGCCTGCTCTACGTCCTGCGCGAGCGGATGGGCCTGCCCGGGTCGAAGAACGCCTGCGAGCAGGGCGAGTGCGGCTCCTGCACGGTCTACCTCGACGGCGTCCCCGTCTGCTCCTGCCTGGTCCCCGCCGGCCAGGCCGAGGGCTGCGAGGTCGGCACGGTCGAGGGCATGGCGACCGAGGACTCGCTGCACCCCGTGCAGCAGGCGTTCCTCGACGCCGGCGCCGTGCAGTGCGGCTTCTGCACCCCCGGGCTGCTGGTGGCCACCGACGACCTGCTCGCCCGCTCGCTGGCCGACGGCGGGGGCCCGCCCGGCGACGAGGAGATCCGGGAGGCCCTGGCCGGGAACCTGTGCCGCTGCACCGGCTACGAGAAGATCCTCGACGCGGTGAAGCTGGCCGCCTCGCGCATGGCGGAGTCGGCCCGATGAGCGCCCCGGCCCGCACCCCCGCCGGCGCTCCCGGGCACCTCACCGGGCCCGGCAGCAGCGGCGGGGTGGGCACCGACGCCGCCCGGCCCGACGGCACCCTCAAGGTGCGCGGGGAGTTCGCCTACGGCAGCGACCTCTGGATGGAGGACATGCTCTGGGGGGTCACCCTGCGCAGCCCCCACCCCTACGCCCGCATCCGCTCGGTCGACGTCGGCCCGGCGCTGGCGGTACCGGGGGTGCGGGCCGTCCTGACCTCCGACGACGTCCCGGGCGAGAAGGTCTACGGCCTCGAGCTGGCCGACCAGCCGGTGCTGGCCCTCGACGTCGTCCGCTACCAGGGCGAGCCGGTGGCGCTGGTCGCGGCCGACCACCCGGAGACCGCGCGGGCCGCCGCCGCCCGCATCGTCGTGGACTACGAGGTGCTCGAGCCGGTCACCGACGCGGTCACCGCGCTGGGCCACCCGCGCTGGAACCAGGTCCACGACGGCACCGCCGAGGTGACCGAGCTCAGCCGGGAGAGCGCCCACCTGCACCCCGAGGGCAACCTCGTCCGCCACCTCAAGGTCCGCCGCGGCGACCCGTCCCCGACCGCCGACGTGGTGGTCGTGGGCGAGTACGAGGTCGGCATGCAGGACCAGGCGTTCCTCGGCCCGGAGTCCGGGCTCGCGGTGCCCGCCGAGGACGGCGGCGTCGAGCTGTACGTCGCGACCCAGTGGCTGCACGTCGACCAGCGGCAGATCTGCTCCGCGCTCGGGCTGCCGCCGGAGCAGGTGCGGCTGACCCTCGCCGGGGTCGGCGGCGCGTTCGGCGGCCGCGAGGACCTCTCGATGCACGTGCACGCCTGCCTGCTGGCGCTGCGCACCGGCCGCCCGGTGAAGATGTCCTACAACCGCGAGGAGTCGTTCTTCGGGCACGTGCACCGGCACCCGGCGACGATGCGGTACGAGCACGGCGCCACCCGCGACGGCCGCCTGGTGTACGTGAAGGCGCAGATCTACTTCGACGGGGGCGCCTACGCCTCCAGCACCCCGGCGGTCGTGGGCAACGGCGGCACGATGGGGATCGGCCCCTACGTCGTCCCGAACGTGCACGTCGACTGCTACGGCGCGTACACGAACAACCCGCCGTGCGGCGCCATGCGCGGCTTCGGCTCGGTGCAGACGGCGTTCGCCTACGAGTCGCAGATGGACGCGCTGGCCGCCGAGCTGGGCATGGACGCCGTCGAGCTGCGCTGCCGGAACGCGATGGAGCAGGGCTCGACCACGCCCACCGGCCAGGTCGTCGACAGCCCGGCGCCGGTCGTCGAGCTGCTGCGCCGGCTGGAGGCGATGCCGCTGCCGGAGGCGCCCGCGGAGCTCGACCTGCGGCACATGCCCGGCGGGGTCTCCAACACCACCCACGGCGAGGGCGTACGCCGCGGTGTCGGGTACGCCGTCGCCTACAAGAACGTCGCCTTCTCCGAGGGGTTCGACGACTACTCCACCGCCCGGGTGCGGCTGGAGGTGGTCGGCGGCGAGCCGACGGTCACCGTGCACACCGCCGCGGCGGAGGTCGGCCAGGGCCTGGTCACCGTCGAGCAGCAGATCGCGCGGACCGAGCTCGGCGTCGACCGGGTCGTCGTCCACCCCAAGGACACCCAGGTCGGCTCGGCCGGGTCCACCTCGGCGTCGCGGCAGACCTACGTCACCGGCGGTGCGGTCAAGGCCGCGTGCGAGGCGGTGCGCGGGCGGCTGCTGGAGCGGGCCGCGGGGCTCACCGGCCGGCCGGCGGGTGAGCTGCGGCTGTTCGACGGCGCCGTGGTCGCCGACGGGCTGGAGCTGCCGCTGGCCGAGGTGCTCGGCGACGAGGCGGTCGAGGAGACGCTGGAGTGGCGGCACCGCCCCACGGAGGCGATCGACCCCGAGACCGGCCAGGGCTTCGCGCACGTGCAGTACGCGTTCTCCGCCCACCGCGCCGTGGTCGACGTCGACACCGAGCTCGGGCTGGTCAAGGTCGTGGAGATGGCCTGCACCCAGGACGTCGGCAAGGCCATCAACCCGCAGGCCGTGGTCGGCCAGATCCAGGGCGGGACGGCGCAGGGGCTGGGGCTGGCCGTGATGGAGGAGATCCTCATCCGCGACGGGCGGGTGCAGAACCCCTCGTTCACCGACTACCTGATGCCCACGATCCTCGACGTGCCGCCGATGCGGATCGAGGTGCTCGAGTACGCCGACCCGCACGCGCCGTACGGGCTGCGCGGGGTCGGGGAGGCGCCGAACATCTCCTCCGGCCCGGCGGTGCTCGCCGCGATCCGGGCGGCGACCGGCCTGCCCCTGAACCGGGTGCCCGTGCGCCCGGAGCACCTCACCGGCACCTGAGCGTGTGCGCCCACGCCGCGGTCCGGGCCCCGGACCGCGGCGCCGGCGCACACGCTCAGCGCG
This sequence comes from Blastococcus sp. CPCC 205250, assembly GCF_019799925.1. Taxonomy (GTDB): domain Bacteria; phylum Actinomycetota; class Actinomycetes; order Mycobacteriales; family Geodermatophilaceae; genus Trujillonella. The sequence goes on from NZ_JABGCG010000005.1 coordinate 415,579, forward strand.
CGGTGTCGGCCCAGCGGCGCTCCAGGGCGGCCCGGCCCGCCTCGGTGGGCCGGCCCCACAGCCGCAGCCGCGCCATGCCGCCGTCGGGGAACACGTCGAGGCGCACCGCGGTGACGTCGGCGTCACCGGGCAGCACGAAGCGGTGCCGGGTGTCGGGCTGCAGCCGGGTCCGCGGCAGCAGGGTCACCTCGTCGCCGCCGGCGGTCCGGCCGGTGAGCGCCGCGGCACCGGGGGCGTTGCCGAGGAAGTAGGAGGTGTCGAGCTCGGCGAGGGTCACCGTGCCCTCGCAGGCCAGGGCGACGTCGACCCAGTCGTTGCCGTCGTCGCGGCGCCGGGCGGTCTCCCAGCCCTCGCCCATCGACCGGGCGAAGCCGCGGCCGAGCAGCTGGTGCGGGGTGCCGTAGAAGGCATTGCTCACCGCGGTGACCAGCCCGCCGTTCTCCAGGGCCGCGAGGTCGACCGGCCCGGCCTCGAGCAGCCGCGGGTCCGGGACGACGGTGCCGTGCACGCGCAGCCGGGCGACCCCGCCGTCGGGGTGGATGGCCAGCCGCACGTGCGTCACCCGCGGCGCCGGGGCGACCGGGAACGCGTTGACGGTGCCGCCGGCCAGCGGGGACAGCGGCAGCAGCGGGGACCAGTCGGCGGCCTGGAGCTCCGCTGCCGACGGGTACCCGTCGACCGAGGCGCCCTCCACCGAGGCCTGCGGTGGGAAGTTGCCCAGGAAGTACGCGGTGTCGACCACCACGCCCGCGACGAGGCCGGGCATCCCCAGGCGGACGATCGCCCAGTCGCTGCCCGGCTCCCGGCGCCGGCGGGTCTCCCAGCCGTCGTACTCCTTGCCGCGGTGGCCGAACTCCACGCGCGGCTGCGCCGGGCCGGGGAGGACCAGGTTCTCCTTGGCCGCGAAGAACTCGTCGTTGGCCGCGACCACCGCCCCGCCCAGGTCGCGTCGGGCGAGGTCGGGCAGGCCGAACGGATCGTCCACGCCGGTCACGATGCCATCCCGCGGCGCAGCAGCCGGCCGATCGGGGCCCCGTCGGCCTCCTGCCCGCGCAGCCACGTCCGCCGCACGACCCCCGTCAGGTCGCGGCCCGCGTAGGGGGTCACCGGGTTGCGGTGCAGCAGGCGGCCGACCGTCCACCGCTCGTCGGGCGCGAAGGCCACCAGGTCGGCGTCCCTGCCCACCGCGATGGCGCCCTTGCGCGGGAGGCCCGCCTGCCGCGCGGGCGCGGCGGACATCCACTCGGCGACCCGGGCCAGCGGCACGCCACGCGCCCGCGCGCCGCTCCACACCGCGGGCAGCGCCACCTGCAGCGAGGCGATCCCGCCCCACGCCAGGCCGAAGTCGCCGACGTCCAGGCGCTTGAGCTCCGGCGTGCACGGCGAGTGGTCGCTGACGACCAGGTCGATGTCGCCGTCGGCCAGCGCCGCCCACAGCGCCTCGCGATGCCGGACCTCGCGGATCGGCGGGCAGCACTTGTAGGCGGTGTCGCCGTCGGGGACGTCCTCGGCGGCGAAGCTGAGGTAGTGCGGGCAGGTCTCCACGGTGATCCGCAGGCCCTCGGCGCGGGCGGCGCGCAGCAGGGGCAGGGCGTCGGCGTCGGCCAGGTGGACGACGTGCGTGCGGGCGCCGGTGTCCCGCGTGGCGGCGACCAGGCGGCCGATCGCCGTCTCCTCCGCGGCGCCGGGGCGCGAGGCGAGGAAGGCGGCGTAGCTGGAGCCGGCGGGCCCGGGGGCGGCGGCGATGACGTCGGCGTCCTCGGCGTGGGCGATCAGCAGCGCGTCGAGGCCGGCCAGCTCGGTCAGCGCCGCCCGCAGCCCGGCGTCGTCCAGCGGCGGGAACTCGGGGACGCCGGAGTCGAGCAGGAAGCACTTGAAGCCCACGACGCCGGCCTCGTGCAGCGGCCGCAGCTGGTCCACGTTGCCGGGCACGGCGCCGCCCCAGAAGGCCACGTCGACCGCCACCCGCCCCTCGGCCACCTCCCGTTTCACGTGCAACGCCTCCGGCGTCGTCGTGGGCGGCACGGAGTTGAGGGGCATGTCGACGATCGTGGTGACGCCGCCGGCGGCCGCGGCCCGGGTCGCGCTGGCGAAGCCCTCCCACTCGGTGCGGCCCGGCTCGTTGACGTGCACGTGGCTGTCGACGAGACCGGGCAGGAGCACCTCGTCGTCGGCCAGGGTGACCGCACCGGCGGGGACGTCGGCGAAGCCGGTCACCGCGGTGACGACGCCGTCGCGCGTGTGCACCGCCGCGGCCCGCTCCCCATCGGGGAGCACCACCCGCCGGGCCCGCACGACCAGGGAGCTCATGCCACCTCCTCGCCCGCGCCGCCGAGGGCCTCCAGCGCCTGCACCACGCGGTGCAGCTCGCTGCCCCACGCGGTCGCCGACCAGCCGCCCTCCAGCGGCAGCCGCACCGCATCCTGCCCCGTGGCGACCGGCAGGCGGGCGCCCACCGACACGGTGGCGGCCCAGGCGCGGGGCGCGACCGGGGGCAGCCAGCCGGGCGCGCCGGGGCCGAGGGCGACGGTCGTGTGCAGCAGCGGCCGGCCGGCCTGCTCGACCCGCGTGGTGCCGGTCCAGCGGCCTGGCTCCTCGCCGGAGCGGCCGAGCAGCACGTGGTCGGTGGCCGCCAGGGTCGCGCCCGCGGCGAGCTCGGCGGTCAGCTCGGCCCGGTGATGCGCCCGCGCCGCGACCACGGTGGGTTCCGGCGCGAGGACGAGCGTCCCGGCCACCGTGGCGTGCACCCGCTGCACCGAGGGCGCGCCACCCTGCCGCGCGGGCAGGGCGACGGCGGCCGCGACCGAGTGCACGCCGAGTCGCGCACCCTCCTCGACGACCAGCCGGATCTCCGCGTCGTCCCCGCCGAGCGGGCCGAAGGCCGTCGCCACGAGGTGCACCGACGCCGGACCGGTGCGCCGCACGGCGAGCTGGCCGCTGGCCCGCACCACCGGCAGCACGGTGCGGCCGCCCGGCCCCAGCCGGGCGACGACCTCGACCCGCGTGATCACGTCGTCTGCAGCGCCCGCGCCCGCACCTGCCCGCGCACCCACTCCGCGACGTCGGCCGCCGTCGGGTCCTCGCGCAGCGAGATCAGCAGCGTCGGCTTGTCCCCGCGGACGGCGGCGGAGTCGCGGCGCATCACGTCGAGGTCCGCGCCCACCAGCGGCGCCAGGTCGGTCTTGTTCACCACCAGCAGGTCGCTGGCGGTGACACCGGGACCGCCCTTGCGCGGCACCTTGTCGCCGCCGGCCACGTCGACGACGAACACCTGCACGTCGACCAGGCCGTAGCTGAAGCTCGCGGTCAGGTTGTCGCCGCCGGACTCGACGAACACCAGCTCCAGCCCCGGGTGGCGGGCTTCGAGCAGCTCGACGGCGTCGAGGTTGGCGGTGATGTCGTCGCGGATCGCCGTGTGCGGGCAGCAGCCGGTCTGCACCGCCTCGATCCGGTCGTCGGGGAGGACGGCGTTGCGGCGCAGGAAGTCCGCGTCCTCGGTCGTGTAGATGTCGTTGGTGACGACGGCGAGGTCGTACTCCCCGCCGAGGGTCCGGCACAGCGCCGCGGCGAGCGCGGTCTTGCCGGAGCCGACCGGGCCGCCGAGGCCCACCCGCAGCGGGCCCCCGTGGCGGTGCCCGTGCTCGTAGGGGTCCACGTAGTCGGTGAGGTCGTGGTCAGGCGGCATGGTGGTCCCCTCCAGGGCTCACGAGGCGAAGTAGCGGTCGCTGCGGACGGTGTGCACCTCGGCGAGGAGGTCGAGCAGGGGGTCGGTGTCGGCGGGCAGCCGGCCGGCGGCCGCCTCGTCCGCGGCCCGGGCGGCGACGGCGTCCACCTCGGGCGAGAGCCGCGCCGTGACGGCCGCGACCGTCAGCGGGTCCATCGCCAGCAGCCGCTGCGCCGCGGTCGCCGGGCCGCTGATCGACAGGTACGCGGCGGCCGCGGCGGCGTCCCGGGGGGAGAGCCCGCCCGCCGACGCCGCGACACCCATCGCGACCGGGTGGTGCGGCGCGCGCGGCAGCGCGTCCCACACCGGCGAGGGCCAGGCCCGCCGGCCGACCCGCACCAGTCCGCGACCCTGCTGGCGGGAGGCGGCCTGCAGCGCCGGCGACGGCGTGCGGGCGTCGGCCTCGGCGTCCAGGAGGGCCAGGTCGGCGTCGGGCCGGGCCCCGGCGGCGGCGAGCCCGGCCGCCACCGACCCGGCCGTCTGCAGGCGCCGGAGCAGGAAGGCGGCCAGCGAGCGGGGGTCGGTGACGTACCCGGCGGCGATCGCCTGCTCCACCCCGCCGGAGTGGGTGTGCCCGCCGGCCGGCAACCGGGAGTCGGCGAGCGTGAGGAGGGCAGCGGTCATCGTCGGCTCAGAAGAGGAAGTACCGCTGGGCCATGGGCAGCTCGCGGACCGGCTCGGGCTCCCACACCTCGCCGTCCACGGACACGGTGAAGGTGTCGGGGTCGACCCGGATCTCCGGCAGCGCGGTGTTCTCCGGCATGTCGGCCTTGGTGAGCCGGCTGGTGTCGGAGACGGCGGCCAGACGGCGGTCGACGGCGAGCCGGTCGGCCAGCCCCGCCTCGAGCGCGGCCGGGGCGACGAAGTGCAGCGACGTCTGCGCCGGCACCCGCCCGTAGGCGCCGAACATCGGCCGCGGCAGCACCGGCTGCGGCGTCGGGATGGACGCGTTCGCGTCGCCCATCTGCGCCCAGGCGATCATCCCGCCCTTGAGGACGGCGTGCGGCCGGACGCCGAACAGGCCCGGGTCCCACAGCACCAGGTCGGCGAGCTTGCCCGGCTCCACCGAGCCGACCTCGCCGTCGATGCCGTGCGCCACGGCGGGGCAGATCGTGTACTTGGCGACGTAGCGGCGGGCCCGCAGGTTGTCCGCGGCGCCGTCGCCGGCCAGCGACCCGCGCCGGCGCTTCATCACGTGCGCCGTCTGCCAGGTCCGCATCACGACCTCGCCGACCCGGCCCATCGCCTGGGCGTCGGAGCCGATCATCGAGATGGCGCCGAGGTCGTGCAGCAGGTCCTCCGCGGCGATCGTCGTCGGCCGGATCCGGCTCTCGGCGAAGGCGAGGTCCTCGGGCACGGAGCTGTCCAGGTGGTGGCAGACCATGAGCATGTCGAGGTGCTCGTCGAGCGTGTTCACCGTGTGCGGCCGGGTCGGGTTCGTGCTGCTGGGCAGCACGTTCGGGTGCCCGGCGACGGTGATGATGTCCGGCGCGTGGCCGCCTCCGGCACCCTCGGTGTGGTACGCGTGGATGCTCCGCCCGGCGATCGCCGCGAGGGTGTCCTCGACGAAGCCGGCCTCGTTGAGGGTGTCCGAGTGCAGGGCCACGGGGACGCCGTGCTCGCCGGCGACCGTCAGCGCGGCGTCGATCGCGGCCGGGGTGGAGCCCCAGTCCTCGTGCAGCTTGAACCCGCTGGCGCCGGCCCGGAGCTGCTCGACCAACGACGCCCGGGACACCGTGTTGCCCTTGCCGAGCAGCGCGACGTTCACCGGCAGCGGGTCCATCGCCTCGAGCATCCGGGCCAGGTACCAGTCGCCCGGGGTGATGGTGGTGGCCTTCGAGCCCTCCGCCGGGCCGGTGCCTCCGCCGATCAGCGTGGTGACGCCCGAGCCCAGCGCGGTCGGCACGATCTGCGGGCAGATGAAGTGCACGTGGCAGTCGATCCCGCCCGCGGTGAGGATCCGGCCGTTGCCGGCGAGGACCTCGGTGCCCGGCCCGATGACCAGGTCGGGGTGGACGCCGTCCATCGTGTCCGGGTTGCCCGCCTTCCCGAGCGCCACGATCCGGCCGTCGCGGATGCCGACGTCGGCCTTGACGATGCCCCAGTGGTCGAGCACGACGGCACCGGTGATGACGAGGTCTGGCGCCCCCTCGGCGCGGGTGGCCCGGCCCTGGCCCATCGACTCGCGGATGACCTTGCCGCCGCCGAACACCGCCTCCTCGCCGGCACGTCCGGGGCCGCCGCAGCGGTCCTCCTCCACCTCGACGAGCAGGTCGGTGTCGGCCAGCCGGATGCGGTCACCGGTGGTCGGGCCGTAGAGCTGGGCGTAGCGCTCGCGGGACAGCCGCACCATCAGCCGAGACCTCCCTCGTGCGTGAGGCTCTGCTCGTCGGGCCCACTCCGCGCCACGGTCCGCTCCTCGCTCGTTCCTCGCTGCGATGCTCCCGCGGCTGTCGTGAGCCCCGGGACGACGCGCGCGCCGGCCAGCGGCACCAGCGTCACCGTGCGGGTGATGCCCGGCTCGAAGCGGACCGCGGTGCCGGCGGCGATGTCCAGCCGGTGCCCGTGCGCGGCCGCGCGGTCGAACCGGAGCGCCGCGTTGGTCTGGGCGAAGTGGAAGTGCGACCCGACCTGGACCGGACGGTCGCCGGTGTTGGTCACCTCGAGCTCGGTGCGCGGGGCACCGGGCAGCGTCTCGATCGTCCCCTCGGCGGGGATCACCTCCCCCGGGATCACGGGATGGGGGAGTGAACGGTCACCAGCTTCGTCCCGTCCGGGAAGGTCGCCTCCACCTGCACCTCCTCCAGCAGCTCGGGGACGCCGTCCATCACGTCGTCGCGGGTCAGCACCGTGCGGCCGGACTGCATCAGCTCGGCGACCAGGACGCCGTCCCGTGCGCCCTCCAGCACGTGGTCGGTGATGACCGCCGTCGCCTCCGGGAGGTTCAGCCGCAGCCCGCGCGCCCGGCGGCGCCGCGCCAGCTCGGCGGCGTAGGACAGCAGCAGCCGTTCCTGCTCGTGCGGGGACAGGTGCACGCGGGGGACCTCCGGACGTCGGCGGAGCCCGGACGCTAATGCCGGCGGATGACAACCGTGTTGCGGCGCCGTTCCCCCGGGCGCGGGTGACCCCTTGCCCCGCGGATGGCCGCACCTCTATGGTTCATTACATGAGTAATGAACTCAGGGACTTGAGCGCCCGGGGGACCACCGGCCGGCCCCGGTGAACGAGGACGCCGGCCCCATCTTCCGACAGGTCGCCGACCTCATCGAGACGGCGGTCGTCGACGGCTCCCTCCCCGAGGAGAGCCAGGCGCCCTCGAGCAACGAGCTGGCCGCCTTCCACCGGATCAACCCCGCGACGGCCGCCAAGGGCCTCAACCAGCTCGTCGCCGACGGGGTCCTCTACAAGAGACGAGGAGTCGGGATGTTCGTCGCCACGGGCGCCCGCGAGCAGCTGCTCAAGCGCCGCCGCAGCGAGTTCGCCGACCAGTACCTCCGCCCCCTGATGACCGAGGCGCAGAAGCTCGGCATCTCCGCCCCCGAGCTGTCGTCGATGATCCAGCGCTGGGAGGACGAGCGATGACCGCCGTCGCCACGGTGCGGGACGTGACCATGCGCTTCCGCGGCCACACCGCACTCCAGGCCGTGAGCACGACGATCGAGCAGGACACCATCACCGGCCTGCTCGGTCGCAACGGCGCCGGCAAGACGACGTTGCTGCAACTGCTCACCGGCCACCGGGTGCCGACCAGCGGCCGGGTGGAGGTCTTCGGCCGGCCTCCCTTCGAGGACGACGACGTCCTCTCGCAGATCTGCTTCGTCAAGGAGGGGCAGCGCTACCCGGACGCCTTCCGCGTCTGCGACGCCGTCACCGCCGCGTCGTGGCTGTTCCCGCGGTGGGACGGCGACCTCGCCGAGCAGCTGCTGACCGACTTCGAGCTCCCCCGCACGCGGGCGGTCCGGAAGCTCTCCCGCGGCATGAACTCGGCGGTCGGCATCGTCATCGGCCTGGCCTCCCGGGCGCCGCTGACGCTGTTCGACGAGCCGTACCTGGGCCTGGACGCCGTCGCACGGCAGCTCTTCTACGACCGGCTCCTGGCCGACTACGCCGAGCACCCGCGGACGATCCTCCTGTCCACCCACCTCATCGAGGAGATCAGCGACCTCCTGGAGCGGGTGCTGCTGGTGGACCGCGGCCGCGTGATGCTGGACGACGACGCGGAGACCCTGCGGTCCACCGCGCTCACCGTCGCCGGCCCGCGGGCGGCCGTGGAGGAGTTCGGGCGTGGCCGCGAGGTGCTCAACACCGAGGCCCTCGGCGGGCACGCGCGCGCGGTCGTCCGTGTCTCCGGTCCGGCCGACGAGGCCACCGCCCTGGCTGCCGGCCTCACCACGGAGCCGACGCCGCTGCAGCGGCTGGTGGTGGAGCTGGCCCGGCACGCTCGCGCCCCGGAACCCCCCACCGCCCCCGTCGCCCTCGAGGAGGTCCCCCGATGAGCCGGCTGCTCGCCTCCGCTCGCCTGCACCTGGTCAACCCGCTCGTGATGCTGGGCATCCCGTGGCTGGTCGCGGGCATCTCGTTCGCCATCAACCTCGCGCTCTTCGCCCTCCTCGACCGCGGTCCCGACGACGACGGGTTCACCGGCGGCGTCGCCTCGCTCTACATCACCGTCCTGGTCGTCTTCGTCCAAGCGGTGACCCAGTTGCTGCCCTTCGCGATGGGGATGAGCCTGTCCCGGCGCACGTTCTACCTCGGGACGGCACTCGTCGCGCTCGCGCAGGCGCTCCACTACGGCGTCGTCCTGGCCACCCTCATCGCGATCGAGGGTGCTACGAGCGGGTGGGGCGTGGACCTCGCCTTCTGGGGCCCGGGCCCTCTCGACGTCGACGGGTTCGCCGCACAGGTCCTCGTGTCCGGAGGCCCGATGCTGGCGTTCACCTTCGTGGGCATCGGGATCGGTGTGGTGATGAAGCGCTGGGGTCAGCTCGGGCTGTGGGGGCTGATCGTCGGCACCGTCGTCGCCCTGGGCGCGCTGGCCATCCTGGTCACCTGGCTCGAGGCGTGGGGAGATCTCGGCACCTGGTTCGGGGACCGCTCGCTCATCACGGTGGCCGCCGCCCTCCCGGCGGCGCTCGCCCTCGTGTTGGCCGGCCTCAGCTGGGGCGGCCTGCGGCGCACGGTCCCGTAGTACCGGGCCAGCTCGTCCACCGCGACCGCCCCCGTTCCGTCACAGTGACGGTTCACGGGTGGTCGCCGTGGACGTGATGGGCCGGCTGCCTCGTCGTCGGCGGACGGGCAGCCGGCCCACCGATGCCGCCGGTCCACCGAGCGACTTCCGACGCTCGACCATCGGCGATCGCCAGAACGCGAGGACCCGAGGACCCGAGGACCCGAAACAGCGGGAAGACTGCGGACCGAGAAATGCAGGAAGGGCCCCAGCCGTGTGGCTGGGGCCCTTCCTGTGAATGGTTGTCCGGCGGTGTCCTACTCTCCCACCCCGTCTCCAGGGCAGTACCATCGGCGCTGAGAGGCTTAGCTTCCGGGTTCGGAATGGGACCGGGCGTTTCCCTCTCGCCATGACCGCCGTAACTCTGTGAACTTGTCGACCCCGCACGCGGGGGGTCGTTCGTTCAGAGCTGCACAGTGGACGCGTGGGTGGTTCTCACCTTCACCGCACATGGATGTGTTCGTGGTGTGAAGTGGGTTGTGTGGTCAAGCCCTCGGCCTATTAGTACCGGTCAGCTCCACACCTT
>NZ_JABGCG010000054.1 GCF_019799925.1 Blastococcus sp. CPCC 205250
GTTCGATATCTGCCACATCACCCACATTCGTAGAGGTGAAAACATTCGTGCAGATGCCCTGGCTGGACTTGCTGCTTTTATGGCGGTCCAAGAAGGAGAACACACGCAAGTTACAGTATGTGAGAGAAGGATTCTCCCTCCTCTCAATACACACGAAGCAGTTGCTGAATGCCACCAAGTGGTTGGAAGTCGGATCTCTATCCTCAGACCTCCGATCGGCGACTGGAGGGATCCGTTCATTGATTACATTATGTTCGGAATCCTCCCTGAAGATCCAAAAGAACGGGTAAGTGTTCAAAGACGAACCCCAAACTTTCATTTGGATATTCCTTCAAAGATGCTCTATAGGAAATCCTACAATGGAGTACTTCTACGCTGCTTGTCACAACAAGAAGCTGAAGAAACCCTCAAAGAAGTGCATGCTGGTCTTTGTGGAGCTCATCAGGCTGGTCCAAAGCTCTACGATCAGATAAAAAGGTTAGGATATTACTGGCCTACCATGGTAGCTGACGCAATGCAATTTCCTAAACGCTGCCAACAATGCCAAGTTCATGGAGATTATGTCCACATGCCTCCAGAATGGCTACATCCTACAGCAATCTCATGGCCTTTTGAAGCTTGGGGCATGGACATCGTAGGTCCTATTTCCCCTCCGTCTAGCAAAGGTCATCGCTTCATCTTCGCCGCTACGGATTATTTCTCCAAGTGGTCAGAAGCATTCGCGCTCAATGAAATGAAGACGTCATCAGTCCTTCAATTTTTGCGCACCAACATCATTTGTCGCTTCGGCATACCTAAAAGATTCGTCCATGATAACGGACCACAATTCCGGGATCACAGATTCTACAGGTTCTGCGACAAATACAAAATCCAAAGTTGTCCTTCAACTCCGTACAATCCGGCAGCGAATGGACTAGCAGAAGCCTTCAACAAGACACTCTGCAAAATTCTCAAGAAAATGGTCTCTAGTCACAAAAGAGACTAGGGCGACAAACTGCCTGAAGCTTTGTGGGCCTATCGAACCACCGTTCGAGGACCAACCCATAGCACACCATTCTCCTTGGTCTATGGATGCGAAGCTGTTGTCCCTTTAGAGGTACAAATTCCTTCCTTAAGGGTATCTCTACAAAATGACATGACGCAAGAAAGCAATGTCAAATTGAGGCTCCAAGAGCTGGACAATCTCGATGAGAGACGGCTCGAAGCACTACAGAGCATTGAGCTTTACCAAGCACGCATGGCAGGATCTTTCGACAAGAAGGTCAGGCAACGCGCCTACAAAAAGGGAGACTTGGTTCTCGCAGTAAAAAGGCCGATGGTTTTTGCCAACAAATCCAAAGGCAAATTTGAACCAAAATGGGAGGGACCTTTCATCATCGACAAAGTCTTCTCCAACGGCGC
>NZ_JABGCG010000056.1 GCF_019799925.1 Blastococcus sp. CPCC 205250
TTTTCCATTTGAAATCATGTGTGATGCTAGTGACTTCTGTTAGAAGTATGCCCTAAAACCAATCCTAAAGGGTATATTGAGTTTCATATTATCAATATATGGAAGGTATAACTTATCTAATATGTTCTAACATATATGATAAGGTCCATGAATAAATGATAAGAGAGATATGCATCTCAAGGTGTTGAGATAGAGAGACTGATATTTCTCATATACATCTATTCTAAAAGAGTTCCTACTCAAAGGTTTATTAAAGTGGATATTTAATTAACCGTATGAAGAGTAGCACAGATTTAAACCAACTCATATGGAGGATAGGTAGTCTTTCCTATCAGTGTAGTGACACTTAGGTTAATCTGTGGGTGCATATTAGAGAATATGTACACTGAACATGATCTACTAGAATATTCCTATGGATATTAAGTTAAAGGAATATTCTTATGTTACGTCCATTTGGTAATCCTAAGACCTGAGACACCATGGATGTCTTATGCCTGAGTTGTTAGGGTTTGATAGTGTTTTATACAGCCTTGATCTTAAGGTTGTAGTCGGCACTCATTGGCTCTAATAGGTCTTGCATGAAGGCATATGAGTGGTCAATAAGGAATCATCACTCTCACTGTTATGAGAGAGAATGTCAGGGTCAGTTCTTAAATATAACTCTCAATGTGAATCTCTGGCCAGAGTGATAGATGAAATATGAAAGGGTTTCATAGGGTTCATCTTATTGAGATTATAATTTAAAGAACATATGACAAGAAAGTTAAGATAGGGTTTTGACTTATATCCATAACCTAAATATCTTAACTATGACATTAGGGGATGAAGGATTAAGTAACAAGAAGGGTTCACATAGTTCTACTATTCACCCAAACCTAGGGCGTGTCATGACACATTGCTAGACGTCACTCATGACCAGTGAAAGCCTATTGATAAGTGTTATCAATGAGGGCATAATTGGAATAGTTTCAATTAAACCTTTAAATAGAAAGTTTCTATTTTAGGCGACATGGAGATGTCCCTAGTCACTGCTAGGTTGGGGTGAACCCAATGGGTCACACACAATAGAGGGTAAGAGAGTTCCTTAAACTTGTGAGAGGGGAATCCTGTCTTTAAGTTAAGTTTGATTTTGATTAATTAAAGGTTAATTAATTAAAAGTCAAAATTAACCAAGGATAGGATTATTCTATTCAAGGATATTTGGTCATGCTAGCACTAGTAACCAAACACCCCTAAAAGAGGAGAAAGTCTATAAATATGAGGTTATACTCATTCTAGGGTTAAGAGAAATTAGAAGCAAGCAAAGCAACCCTCTTGGCCGAAATTTCTCTCTCCTCTCTCTCTC
>NZ_JABGCG010000057.1 GCF_019799925.1 Blastococcus sp. CPCC 205250
CCTCCATTCAACTCAATCGTCCCAAAAATCGTATATAAACATAATCGCTGGACGAAATTAACTTTTCAAGATTGAATAGAAATTGATTTTCAATATAAGCTTATATTTAATTCTAATCTTTCGAATCACGATTCTCTTACATCATTCGTATCTCACCAGCATTTCGAGAATATGGCGTGAACACTTTTCTAATAATAGTTTTCACAATATTGTTATTATTTGTGGAACCGAAAACCGCTGCATAAAATCTACATCGATCCCAATCCTCCCATATATGCGTAAATGGAGGATGGGGATTTGTCCGGGAAAAACAAACAACTAAACTGAAGACCGAAGTTTTAGCATAAGTTTTCTGTGTTTTCAAAGGGGAAAAGAAGGATCGAGTGATCGAAATCTTCAAAAACGGGATTCCTCTTTAAGCGCACAATGGGGCCCACCCGTCGGACCGATCTCATTTCGTGTTTCGCAGAAAGAAATCCGAACTCATTAAACCGAACGTCCTATTATTTCACCGACTGTCCCGAGATTCACTCTAACCGAAATGATTCCCGTTAATTGGAGTAAAATACGGGATCGGCCCGATTCAACGGCGTCCTGTATGTGTATTCCATTCGGATGAGCCAGTTGTTGCGTCGCACCAAGATGATGCGTGCACGGTGTGGAAAAAGAAAATTCGAATGGTTTCGTGCTCCACTACCCCATAACTAAAATAAGGAACGAAAAGATGGCGCCGGAACGAAGTGGGACCAAAACTGCAGCCCTACCCCAGCTCGAAGAGGGGTAAACCTGCACTTGCAAGTTTTCCTCCTCTCCGAGTGGAGGAAAACCTGCACTTGCAGCTTTTCCTCCGTTTGAAGCGGCGGTAAAACTGCATTTGCAGCTTTTCCGCCGTTCTAAGCGGCGGTAAAGCTGCAATTTCCAGTTTTCCTCCTCTCCGAGAGGAGGAAAACCAGCACTTGCAGCTTTTCCGCCGTTTTGAGCGGCGGTAAAGCTGCATCTGCAGCTTTTCCTCCACTTTGAGCGTAGGGAACCCCGCACGTTTTCATTTTCTTTCGCCTCTACGTTTGGGTCGAATCCGCCCTAGGCTCCATGTGAAAGATGCATTATTTTAAATTCCGTTCGATGCGCGGATTAATTTATTGAGATTAATTAGCTAATTTAAGTCTTTGTTTAGATTAATTATCAGTTAAAAATTACGAAAGTTACTCAATGTATTGTCAGTATTTAACTCCGCTGCATGGGGGATAAAGATAATAAAACGTATTTCACCTCCATTCAACTCAATCGTCCCAAAAATCGTATATAAACATAATCGCTGGACGAAATTAACTTTTCAAGA
>NZ_JABGCG010000058.1 GCF_019799925.1 Blastococcus sp. CPCC 205250
GAGGGCGTATAATTTATAGACTCCGCAACAAGGATTCGAACGATTAGGCATAGCAGTTTTTTCAACTTCAATATTCCTTTCATGGGGATACAATTCAAGGTTCAAAATTTCAAGAAACTTATTTTCTTCCAAGAAATAGATTCGGAATTCAGTTAAGGTAAGGAATGATAAATATGAAAATAAGAGCCTCTGTTCGTAAAATTTGTGAAAAATGTCGACTGATTCGTAGGCGGGGACGAATTATAGTAATTTGTTCCAACCCGAGACATAAACAAAGACAAGGATAATCTTTCTAAAAAGGACTCTCTAAAGGACCCGATGTACAAATAAAAATAAAGGATCTGTTTTGACATGAAATGGATATATCCATATATCTCTGACTCATATTTATGAGATAATAAAATATGGCAAAACCTATACCAAGAATTGGTTCACGTAGGAATGGACGTATTGTTTCACGTAAGAGTGCACGTAGAATACCAAAGGGAGTTATTCATGTCCAAGCAAGTTTCAACAATACCATTGTGACTGTTACAGATGTACGGGGTCGGGTGGTTTCTTGGTCCTCTGCCGGTACTTGTGGATTCAGGGGTACAAGAAGAGGGACACCATTTGCTGCTCAAACCGCAGCAGGAAATGCTATTCGTACAGTAGTGGATCAAGGTATGCAACGAGCAGAAGTTATGATAAAAGGTCCTGGTCTCGGAAGAGATGCAGCATTACGAGCTATTCGTAGAAGTGGTATACTCTTAAGTTTCGTACGGGATGTAACCCCTATGCCACATAATGGCTGTAGACCTCCTAAAAAAAGACGTGTGTAGAAATAAACATTGAAGAGATTTCAAGAGAAATAAACGATTCAATGATCTGATCAAATAATATTACTATGGTTCGAGAGGAAGTAACAGTATCTACTCGGACACTACAGTGGAAGTGTGTTGAATCAAGAGCAGACAGTAAGCGTCTTTATTATGGACGCTTTATTCTGTCTCCACTTATGAAAGGTCAAGCCGACACAATAGGCATTGCGATGCGAAGAGCTTTGCTTGGAGAAATAGAAGGAACATGTATCACACGTGCAAAATCTGAGAAAATACCACATGAATATTCTACCATAGTAGGTATTCAAGAATCAGTACATGAAATTTTAATGAATTTGAAAGAAGTTGTATTGAGAAGTAATCTGTATGGAACTTGCGACGCGTATATTTGTGTCAGGGGTCCTGGATATGTAACTGCTCAAGACATCATCTCACCGCCTTCTGTGGAAATCGTCGATAATACACAACATATAGCTAGTCTGACGGAACCAATCGATTTGTGTATTGGATTAGAAATC
>NZ_JABGCG010000059.1 GCF_019799925.1 Blastococcus sp. CPCC 205250
CGTGGCGAAGCAGTACTGCGGCTCGCCCTTCAGGCACGCACGGCACTGCCCGCACACCGCCCGCCAGTTCAACACCACGAAGTCACCGACCGCGACGTTGGTGACCCCCTCCCCCACCGCCGCCACCGTGCCCGCGGCCTCGTGGCCCAGCAGGAACGGGAACTCGTCGTTGATCCCACCCTCGCGGTAGTGCAGGTCGGTGTGGCACACCCCGCACGCCTGCACGTCCACGACCGCCTCACCCGGCCCCGGGTCCGGCACCAGGATCGTCTCGATGCTGACCGGGGCACCCTTGCTGCGGGCGACGACGCCCTTCACCTCGTACGGCACTGGAATGCGCTCCTTCGTTGTCGGGGCATGCAGGCCGGCGGCCGCGTCGCGGACGTCCCTGCGTTGATCAGGACCTGCACTCGGGTGGGGTCACCCGGCGGACTGTTGGGCGCAGGCGGCGACCGCGGCGGCGACCGCCTCGGCGACCCGGCGGTCCAGCGGGCTGGGGACGATGTAGTCGGCCCGCAGGTCCTCGCCCACCACGTCGGCGATCGCGGTGGCCGCCGCGATCTTCATCTGCTCGGTGATCTGCGTGGCGCCGGCGTCGATCGCCCCGCGGAACACCCCGGGGAACGCGAGCACGTTGTTGATCTGGTTGGGCTCGCCGCTGCGGCCGGTGGCCACGACCGCCGCGTACCTCACCGCCATCTCCGGATCGACCTCGGGGATCGGGTTGGCCAGGGAGAACACGATGCAGCCCGGGGCCATCGACGCGATCGCCGACTCCGGCACCGAGCCGCCGGACAGGCCGAGGTAGACGTCGGCGCCCTCCAGTGCGCCGACCATCGTCCCGGCGTAGCCGGCCCGGTTGGTGTTCTCCGCGACCCACCGCTTGATCGGCGTGAGGTCCTCGCGGCCGGTGTGCAGGACCCCGCGGGAGTCGGCGACGGCGATGTCGCCGACCCCGGCCTCGATGAGGATCTTGGTGCATGCCACACCCGCCGCGCCCGCACCGGACACCACGACGCGCAGGCTGCCCAGCTCCCGGCCGACCACCTTCGCGGCGTTGCGCAGCGCGGCCAGGACGACGATCGCCGTCCCGTGCTGGTCGTCGTGCATGACCGGGATGTCGAGGCGCTCGCGCAGCCGCTCCTCGACCTCGAAGCAGCGCGGGGCGCTGATGTCCTCCAGGTTGATGCCCCCGAACGACGGGGCGATCGCCACGACGGTCTCCACGATCCGGTCGACGTCGGTCGTGGCCAGCACCACCGGGACGGCGGAGAGCCCGGCGAACTCGCTGAACAGGCAGGCCTTGCCCTCCATCAC
>NZ_JABGCG010000006.1 GCF_019799925.1 Blastococcus sp. CPCC 205250
AAAGCCGTCGAACTGCGCGACGAGCACTGCGTGTTCGCCGGCTGCGAAGCCCCCCGCTGGTTCTGCGACGTGCACCACCTCGTCGAGTGGGCCCACGGCGGCGCCACCTCAGTCGACAACTCCGCACTGCTGTGCGAACGCCACCACACCAAGGTCCACCACGGCTTCCGCGTCGAACGCGACGACACCGCACCACCGGGCAGCCGATGGCGCACCTACCGCCCCGACGGCACCCAAATCCTCATCCACCCACCACTCCAGGTCTGACCACCCGCACCACGGCTACCCCGCGGCCGACCCCGGCCGCGGGGAGCGGACGTGCCCCGACGCGTTGCAGCCGGCTCCGCACGTCTCACCCGGTGGGGTGAGGGCCGGTCAAGGGGCCTGTCGGGAGCGCCGTTTGCGGAGGGGTGAGCAGCGCACAGTGGACGAGGCGACGACCAGTCCGGATGTCCCGATGGGCAGTCCGGGGTGCCGGCACGGGCCTCGCGGCCCTCGTCCTGCTCGGGCTCGCCCCGGGCATGGCCACCGCCGCCCCCAGCGACGCGGCGGTCGCCGCGGCGCAGGCCGAGCGTGACGCCGCCGCCGCCCAGGTCGGCCAGCTGAGCGCCCAGCTCGCCGCTGCCGAGGCCGCTGCCGCCCAGGCCGGCCAGAACGCGCAGATCGCGCTGCAGGACTACGAGGAGACCCAGGCCGCCCTCGAGGAGGCGCGTGCCGCTCAGGCCGCCGCCCAGGCCGCCGTCGACCAGGCGCAGGCCGAGCTCGACCAAGGCCGCGCCGACGTCGCCACCTTCGCGCGCGACAGCTACATGCAGGGCAGCACCTCGCCCGGCATCACCGCCCTCATGACCGCCGGCGGCCCCGCCGAGCTGCTGGAGCGCGCCTCCCTCCTCGAGGCGGCCGGTACCCACCGGGTCGACGTCGTCGGCCAGCTGACCGTCCTCGAGCAGCAGGCCACCGCCGCCGAGCAGCAGGCCACCGTGGCCGCCGACCAGGCCGTCCAGCTGGAGAGCCAGGCCGCTGTCCAGCTCGCCGACGCGCAGAGCCAGGAGATGGCCGCCCGCGAGCAGACCGCTGCGCTGGCCCAGCAGCAGGAGGTGGTCGAGCAGCAGCTCGCCGCTGCCGACGCCACGGTCGACCAGCTGACCGCTCAGCAGCAGGCCGCAGCCGCGGCCGCAGCCGCGGCGCAGCAGGCCGCCCGCCAGCCGGCGAGCGTGCCGGCGTCCCGGCCGGCTCCGCAGAACGCGACCCCGCAGAACCCGACGCCGCAGAACCCGGGCAGCGGCCCGGCCCCGGCCCCGGTCCCGGCTCCGTCCACCGGCTCCGGCTCCGGTTCCGGCGGTGGCGGCACCCCCGCCCCCGTGCCGACCACGGCCGGTGCGCCGTCGACGTCGGCGGTGCAGACCGCGATCAACGCGGCCCGCAGCCAGCGCGGCGTCGCCTACAGCTGGGGCGGCGGCGGCAAGAACGGGCCGGGCTACGGGCTCAACCCCGACGCCGGCGTCTACGGCTACGACTGCTCGGGCCTGATGGAGTACGCCTACTGGCAGGCCGGCATCTCGGTGGGCGGCACCAGCCGCGACCAGTACTACCGGTTCCGCAACCAGACGGTCGCCCGCGCCGACCTGCAGCCCGGCGACCTCGTCTTCTGGGGCAGCGGCTCGTCGTACACGTCGATCTACCACGTCGCGCTCTACCTGGGCGGCGGCCGGATCATCGCGGCGCCCGAGAGCGGGGACGTCGTCCGGGAGATGAACATGTACTACGGCGCGGACTACTTCGGCGCCGTGCGCCCCACCGCCTGACGGCGGAGCGGCACCAGGAACGGATCAGGGCCTCGCGCGGTGCGCGAGGCCCTGGTCGTTTGGGGCGTCGGGCAGCCACGGGGGGAGCTGCCCGACGC
Source organism: Blastococcus sp. CPCC 205250 (assembly GCF_019799925.1). Taxonomy (GTDB): domain Bacteria; phylum Actinomycetota; class Actinomycetes; order Mycobacteriales; family Geodermatophilaceae; genus Trujillonella. The sequence continues at coordinate 1,904 of NZ_JABGCG010000006.1, forward strand.
ATCGGCGAGGTTAGCAGCACTGCCGCCGGACGGGCAGGGGGGACGACGTGGCGCGTCGCTCGCGCTGTGGCGACCGGTCCGGGCCCCAGGTGTAGGACACTGGGCCGGGAGCGGGCACGCCGCCCCGTCGCCGGTCTCTGCGAGGCCGGGAACCGGCACGAGCAGGGAGCGCAGTGAGCCAGGCCGCCAGCACCTCCTCCGAGACCCCCCAGGGCGCCACCGCCGTCAGCGCGCAGCCCGTTCCCCCGGCGGCCGACGCCGCCCGTCTCGAGCGTGCCCTGTTCGAGATCAAGCGGGTCATCGTCGGCCAGGACCGGCTGGTGGAGCGGATGCTCGTCTCCCTGCTGGCCCGGGGGCACGTCCTGCTCGAGGGGGTCCCGGGCGTCGCGAAGACCCTGGCCGTCGAGACGCTGGCCACCGTGGTCGGCGGCAAGTTCGCCCGCCTGCAGTTCACCCCCGACCTCGTGCCCGCCGACATCATCGGCACCCGGATCTACAAGGCCGGCCAGGACGCCTTCGACACCGAGCTCGGCCCGGTGTTCGCCAACTTCGTCCTCACCGACGAGATCAACCGCGCGCCGGCGAAGGTGCAGTCGGCGCTGCTGGAGGTCATGGCCGAGCGCCAGGTCTCCATCGGCGGCGTGACCCACCCGCTGCCCGACCCGTTCCTCGTGCTGGCCACCCAGAACCCCATCGAGTCCGAGGGCGTCTACCCGCTGCCCGAGGCCCAGCGCGACCGCTTCCTCATGAAGGTGCTCGTCGACTACCCGACCCCCGAGGAGGAGCGCGAGATCATCTACCGGATGGGCTCGACGCCGCCGGTGGCCGAGACGGTCCTGGGCCCGGACGACCTGCGCCGCATGCAGCGCACGGCCTCGCAGGTGTTCGTGCACCACGCGCTCGTCGACTACGTCGTCCGCCTGGTGGTCGCCACCCGCGCCCCGCGCGAGCACGGCATGGACGACGTCGCCTCCTGGGTCTCCTACGGCGCCAGCCCGCGCGCCTCGCTGGGCCTCATCGCCGCCAGCCGCGCGCTGGCGCTGGTCCGCGGCCGTGACTACGTCCTCCCGCAGGACGTCCTCGACATCACCGTCGACGTGCTGCGCCACCGCCTCGTGCTCTCCTACGACGCCCTGGCCGACGGCGTGCCCGCCGACCACGTCGTCAAGCGGATCCTGCAGACGGTGCCCCTGCCGCAGGTGACCCCGCGCCAGCGCGCAGGCGGTTTCGGGCCTTCGGTGCCCGGCGGGCCGACCGTGCCGGGCTTCGGCGGTCCGGCCGGCCCGGCGCCGCAGTTCGGTCCGCCCGGCGTCCCCGGCCCGGGGCCGCAGTTCGGCCCGCCGCCGGTCCAGGCCCCTCAGCCGCCGCGTCCGCAGGTGCCCGCCGCCCAGGTGCCCGGCGCACCCGGCGGTCCGGGTGCCGCGCCGGCGCCGGGCGGCAACGGCTACGGGCGCGGGCCGCAGTCGGCGTGAGACTGCGGCGCAGGGCCGCCGCCGAGGCGGCGCCGCCCGAGCGGGACGCCGCCGAGGCGTCCCGGGACGACACGTCCGACGGCGACGCGACGGACTCCGGGCTGGTCCCCGGCCTGGGCCCCGACGCAGATCCCGACCCCGCGCCGGACGCGGAGCCGACCCCCGGGCGCGCGCCGACGCCGGGCTCCGGCATCGACCCCGGCCGCGGGGACGGCGCCCCGCCGAACTTCGCTGAGGGGCCGGCCGACGTCCTGCTCCAGCGGCTGGAGCTGACCATCCGCCGGCGCCTCGACGGGCTGCTGCAGGGCGACCACCAGGGCCTGGTGCCGGGCTCCGGCACGGAGGCCGGGGACTCGCGGACCTACCACCCGGGCGACGACGTCCGCCGGATGGACTGGCCGGTGACGGCCCGCACCCAGGTGCCGCACGTCCGCGAGACCATCGCCGACCGCGAGCTGGAGACGTGGGCGGTCGTCGACCTCTCCGCGAGCCTGGACTTCGGCACCGCCAACTGCCAGAAGCGCGACCTGGCGATCGCCGGGCTGGCCGCGGTCAGCCACCTGACGGTGCGCGGGGGCAACCGCCTCGGCGCGGTCGTCACCACCGGCGAGCGGGTCGACCGCTACCCGGCCGCGCCCGGGCGGCTGGCCGCCGACCGGCTGCTGCGCTCGGTCGTGGCCACCCCGCGGGCCCAGGGTGGACGGCGGGGCGACCTGGCCGCGGCGCTGGAGACCCTGCGCCGGCCGCCGCGGCGCCGCGGGCTGGTCGTCGTCGTCTCGGACTTCCTCGGCGACAGCGACTGGGAGCGGCCGTTCCGCCTGCTCTCGGCCCGGCACGAGCTGCTGGCCATCGAGGTCGTCGACCCTCGCGAGCTGGAGCTGCCCGACGTCGGGCTGCTCACCGTCGTCGACCCCGAGACGGGGGAGACGCTGGAGGTACCGACCGGCGACGCGGAGTTCCGCGCCCGGTTCGCCGCCGGTGCCGCCGCGCAGCGCCAGGCGATCGCCCGGACGCTGCGCCGGGCGGGCGCCGGCCACCTGCAACTGCGCACCGACCGTGACTGGCTGATGGACGTGGTCCGGTTCGTGGCCGACCGCCGGCGCGCCGGCAGTGGAGGGGCTTCCCGATGACGTTCCAGGCCCCGGTCTGGTTGCTGGGCCTGCTGGCGGTGGCCGCGCTGGTGGCGCTGTACGTGGTGCTCCAGCTGCGGCGGAAGAAGTACGCCGCCCGGTTCACCAACGTGGCGCTGCTCGGCACGCTGGTGCCCAAGCGGCCCGGCTGGAAGCGGCACGTCGCGTTCGGGCTGGTGGCCCTGGCGCTCGGGGTGCTCATCGTGTCCCTGGCCCAGCCCAGCACCGAGGTGCGGGTGCCGCGCGAGCGGGCGACCGTCGTGATGGCCGTGGACGTGTCGATGTCGATGGAGGCCACCGACATCGAGCCGAACCGGTTCGAGGCGATGCAGGTGGCGGCGAAGGAGTTCGTCGACGTCCTGCCCGAGCAGATCAACCTGGGACTGGTCGCGTTCTCCGGCACGGCGACGACGCTGGTGACGCCGACGACCGACCGCGGGCAGGTGCGTGCCGCCATCGACAACCTCGAGCTGTCGGAGGCCACGGCGATCGGCGAGGCGGTGTTCACCTCGCTGCAGGCCATCGCCAACTTCCAGTCGGCGCTGGGGGAGACCGAGGAGGACGTGCCGGCGCGGATCGTGCTGCTGTCCGACGGGTCGAACACCGTCGGCCGCAGCACCACCCAGGCGGTGGACTCGGCCCTCGACGCCGGCGTCCCCGTCTCCACGATCGCGTTCGGCACGGACTTCGGCAGCGTCGAGATCGAGGGCGAGTCGGTGCCCGTGCCGGTCGACCGGGCCGCACTGGAGGAGATCGCCGAGGAGACCGGCGGCAGCTACAGCGAGGCGGCCAGCGCCGCCGAGCTCGAGGAGGTCTACTCCGACCTCGGCAGCCAGATCGGCTACACGACCGAGCCCCAGGACGTGAGCTACTGGTTCGTCCGCGGCGGCGTGCTGCTCGCGCTGCTCGGCGCCGTGATGAGCCTGCTCTTCACCAGCCGCCTGCTCTGAGGACGGACGGAGGCCCGTGGGCGATGCCCACGGGCCTCCGTCGGTGGGTCCGTCGTCAGACGGTGAACCCCCGCTGGCGGCGGAACAGCTTCTTCACCATGAACAGCGTCTGCAGCACGGTGACCAGGTAGAGCACCGGCCAGCCGATCGACAGGATCGCGGACTGCACGCCGACGCTCTGCTCGCCCCACGCGTAGATGAGCACGCAGAAGGTCGCCAGGGCACAGACGGCGGGCATGACGTAGGCCGAGCCGCGGCCCTTCTCGGCCGCCGCCTGCGCAGCCCAGTTGTCCTTCTCCGAGCGGGAGAGGAACTGCACCCACGCGGTGAGGAAGTGCCCCATCCGGATCCACATGTAGAACTCGGCCGGGGCGAACAGGAACGCGTAGAGCAGGTCCGAGGCGCTCTTGTCGTGCATGGACAGCGCGATCCGCAGGTTCAGCAGCGTCGCCACCGCCGGCGGGATCAGCCAGATCGGGTTGAACACGAAGGCGTCGATCGACAGCGCCGCGGCCAGCAGCAGCAGGAACGACATGCGCGTGCCGATGTTGAAGACCATCGAGATGTTCTCGTACCAGCGCAGGCGCAGGTTCGGGTGCAGCGGCTGGCCCTTGGTGTCGCCGCGCTGACCGGGCCACAGCAGGTCGATGCCGCCGAAGTTCCACTTCACCTGCTGGCCGTGCAGCGCCCGCAGCGTCGTCATCGGGCCGACGAAGGCGCGCGCCCGGGCGCTGATCTTCGTGTTGTAGCCGGCGTCCTTGATCTGCAGCGAGAGCTTGGAGTCCTCGACCTCCGAGTCGCGCACCCACGGGGCGGACTGGTGGTTGCGGTACATGACGGCCTCGAGCGCGCGGACGCTGAAGAGGCTGCACTGACCGCCGAGGACGGCCATGTTCCGGCCGCGGACCAGGTTGTCCATGTTGAAGCCGGCGAACTGGGCGCGCTGTCCGGCGACCAGGTACTTGGCCATCGCGCCCTTCACGCGGGACTTGTCGAAGGTGTAGATGGCCGAGAGCCCGCCGATCCGCGGGTCGGTGACCATCTCCTTCTCCAGCCACTCGACGCAGTGCCGGTCGAGGGTGGTGTCGCCGTCGACGCCCAGGATGTAGTCGTAGCCGCGGCTGACGTAGTAGCCGAAGTTGAGGGCGCCAACCTTCTTGTCCGGGTTCTCGCCGATGTCGTGGATGTGGACGACGGTGTGGTACGCCTCGCCCTTGACGACCCGGAAGTGCTCGCCGGCGAACTGCTGGGCGATCTCGGGGGTGTCGTCGTCGGTGTTGTTGATGATGACGTGGATGGCGTCCGGCGGCCGGGTCTGCGCGAGCAGCGAGGTGAGGACGTCGGCGATCGTCGACTCCTCGTTGTAGGCCGGGATGATGCAGCTGATCGTGGCCGTGCGGCGCTGCTCCTCGGCGGCCGGGCCGCCGAACTCCGCGGGCACGAGCGAGGTGATGTCGGGGACGTTCTGGTCCCCGCGGGCGAGGAGCGTGACGCGGTCGGTTGCCCGCCGCTGGCCGTGGACGACGAGCTGGGTCACTGGGAGACCTCCTGGAGGAGCGGCAGCTCGAGGGTGTCGAGCACCGTCTGGCGGTAGTAGCGCTGGGAACCCGGCTCGGTCTCGACGAGCAGGTCGAACTGGACGTAGAGGGTCACCGAGTCGGCCGTCGCGGCGGACTCGGGGACGGTGAACGCGGTGGTGTAGCTGAAGGGCGCCATGAGGGCGAACTCGCCGCGGTCCTCGACGGCGACGGTGCGGTTCGTGCCGTCGTCGGCGGTGACGACGAAGCGGGTGACGAGGACCTCGGTCTCGCCGTCGCCGCCCTCGACGTGCGAGGCCAGCTGGATGGTCTTGTCGCCCGTGGCGGTCCACGTGGCCGCCTGACCGGTCGTCCAGTAGTCGATGACGACGGTCTGCGCGCCGGCGGCGAGGACGCGGGTGAGCGAGCCGCTGTCGAGGTCGCCGGCCGGGCGGACCGGCGTCTGCGCGGTCGAGGTGGCGGCCGCGGCGGCGGTGCTCGCGGCTGCCGTGCTCCCGGCGTCGGGCTCGGCGGCCGCCTCGGCATCGGGTTCGGCGTCCCTGGCCTGAGTGGCGGTGTCCTCGGCAGCGGAGCCGCCGGACAGGTCCGGGCTCATGCTGACGTCGGGCCAGGAGCAGCCGGTGATCCCGGCCATGAGTGCGAGTGACAGACCGAGCCCCACGGCCCCTGGCCGTAGGCGCCCGAGTCCGGGCATGCGTCGTGACACGAATTCCCCCCGTGTTCGATCGATGACCGCACGAGGAGAGGAAACGGCGCTGTCCCCCAACTGCGGCCGTGACCGACCGTAGGGGGAGAAACGGACGGTGGGGGGTCCTCCACCCGATCAGGCGAGGTCAGCCCGCCGTCCGGGTGAGACCCAGGCCACCTGGGTTCGGCGACCGGTCACGCGTGGTGACCGGCCGCCCCGAGATCAGCGACGAGGGTCGAGGACCAGCTTGCCCGTGGTCCGGCGCGCGCGGAGGTCCTGGTGGGCCTCACGGACGGCCGACAGCGGGTACTTCCCGCCGATGACGGGCTTCAGCGCGCCCTGGTCGACGAGCTGCAGCAGCTCGGTCATCGCGTCGTCCATCATCTGCGGCCGCGCCATGCAGTGGGCCAGCCAGAAGCCGATCACGGCCCGGCTGCGCTGCATCAGCGCGCCCGGCGGCACGGCCGGCGTCTCCTGGCGGGCGGCCATGCCGTAGGTGACCAGCCGGCCGAAGGGGGCCAGCGCCGTCAGCGAGCCGGAGAAGACGTTGCCGCCGGTCATCTCCAGCACGACGTCGACCGGCTTGCCGCCGTTGGCCTCGCGCAGCGCCCCGGCGAAGGCCTTGGGGTCGTCGTCGGCCAGCGCCGGGTCGACCGTGGCGTCGGCACCGAGCTCCTCGGTCAGTGCGCGCTTCTCGGCGCTGGAGGCGGTGGCGATGACCCGGCCGGCGCCCCAGCGCCTGGCCAGCTGGATCGCCAGCGAGCCGACCCCGCCGGCGCCGGCGATGACGACGACGCTCTCGCCCGAGGTCAGGTGCGCGCTGGTGCGCAGCAGGTGCCAGGCGGTCGAGCCCTGGAGGACGACCGACAGGGCCTGCTCGTCGGAGACACCGTCGGGCACCTGCCAGGTCAGCCGCGGGTGGGCCGACACCTTCTCCGCGTAGCCCCCGCCGTCGAGCAGGCCGACCACCCGCGGACCGCCGCCCGCGAGGTTGCCGACGAACTCCGCGCCCGGCACGAGCGGCAGCGTCTGCGGCGCGAGGTAGGAGTTCTCCGCCTGGTGCGTGTCGGCGTAGTTGATGCCCGCGGTGGAGACCTCGAACAGCTGCTCACCGTCCCCCGGGACGGGGTCGGGCAGGTCGACGACGTTCATGACCTCGGGGCCACCGAACTCGGTGATCTGGACTGCGCGCATGGACCGAGGCTAGGGGGTGCCTGGAGGAGCGGTACGCGGCCTGCAGGCACGGCAGCGAGTGTGCGGCGCCGCGACCGAGCGGGCCGGATCGCCGCCCGGATCCGCGGCGCGCGCCGGAGCTGGGCCCGCTGGGCTCGTCGAACACCACTTGGCGGTAGCGGTCGCCTGTTTGTTGCGCTGGTCACGTCTGCTCTCTATGGTGTTCCAAGGCAGGGTGAGCGCGCGGTCGACACAACTAACGGCGCTGGTGCCCCTGCTCCCCATCAGCAGAGGAGTCGACGGACGCATGAAGCGCATCCCCATGACCATCGCCGGACGGGACGTCCCCGGCTCCGAGGCGATCGAGGTGGTCGATCCCGCCACGGAGCAGGTGTGGGCCGAGGCGCCGGCCGCGACCGCGGCCGAGCTCGACGAGGCCTTCGGCTCGGCCGCCGACGCCGGCCGGACCTGGCGGCTGGACGACGCGGCGCGGCAGAAGGCGCTGCACGGGGTCGCCGACGTCCTGCTGCGCAACACCGACGAGCTCGCTCAGCTGCTCACCTCCGAGGTCGGCAAGACGCTGGCCGACTCGGCCATGGAGGTGAAGACGACGGCGGCCTGGTTCACGTACTACGCCGACCTGGACGTCGCCTGGCGCGAGGTCATCGACCCGGCCGGCGTCACCGGGATCCGTGAGCCGCTGGGCGTCGTCGCCGCGATCACCCCCTGGAACTTCCCGCTCGCGCTCGCCAGCTGGAAGCTCGCCCCGGCGCTGCGGGCCGGGAACACGGTCGTCCTCAAGCCCTCTCCGTACACGCCGATGGCCACCCTGCGCATGGGGCAGCTGCTCGCCGAGGTCCTCCCACAGGGCGTCGTCAACGTGGTGACCGGCGGGGACGACGTCGGCGTCGCGATGACCACCCACCCCCTCACGGCCAAGGTCAGCTTCACGGGGTCGGTGCAGGCGGGCCGATCGGTCAACGCCGCCGTCGCGTCCAACCTCACGCCGGTCACGCTGGAGCTCGGTGGCAACGACCCCGCGATCGTCCTGGACGACGCCGACCCGGCAGCCGTGGCGCAGGGCCTCTTCTGGGGCGCCTTCTACAACAACGGGCAGGTGTGCGGCGCCCTCAAGCGCATCTACGTGCCCGAGTCGCTGTACCCGCAGCTGGCCGAGCAGCTGGCCGGCGTCGCGGACGCGCTCGTCGTCGGGAACGGCACCGACCCCGGCACGCACCTCGGGCCGCTGGCCAACCGCATGCAGTTCGAGCGCGTGCAGTCGCTGCTCGAGTCCGCGCTGGCGGACGGGGCCCAGGCCCGGGCCGGCGGCGTCCGCGTCGGCGACCGGGGGTTCTTCCTCCGTCCGACCATCCTCACCGAGGCCCACGCCGGCCAGGCGGTCGTCGACGAGGAGCAGTTCGGTCCGCTGCTGCCGCTGGTGCCCTATCGCGACGTGGACGACGCGGTCCGGCAGGCCAACGACACCACCTTCGGTCTGGGGGCCTCGGTGTGGGGCGGCGACTCCGCGCGCCTGCACGACATCGCCGGCCAGCTGGACACCGGCACGGTCTGGCTGAACGCGCACGCCGCCAACAACGGTCCGCACGTGCCCTTCGGCGGCCGGAAGTGGAGCGGGCTCGGGGTCGAGAACGGCCTCGTCGGCCTGCACAGCTTCACCCAGCAGAAGATCGTCTACGGCCCCGCGCTCGACACCGCCGAGGGCATCGTCCCCTGACGGCAGCCCCACTGCCGCGACCAGCAGGTCCGCTCTGCCGTCACCGTGGACGGCGGAGTCGGCCTCGTCCACGCTCGGCCCACCCGGGCCCCGCGGAACGGGCGAGGCACGCAGCTCTCCACAAGCCCGTCAGGGAGGAACCCCAGTGACGACACATGTGAACGACGCCGGCGTCGAGCCGGCCGCCGAGGACCACTCCGGCCTCAGCGTCGAGGAGCTGAAGGCGAAGCTCCGCCGGGACTACGACCCGTTCAGCACCCGGACCATCGCCGAGCAGCTCGCCGAGCTCGCCGAGCGGCGGGAGCAGGTGCCGGTGAGCTGGTCGGCGCGCGGCAACGGCTGCTGGGTCATCACCCGGTACGACGACATGGCCGCCATGCTGCAGCGCAGCAACAAGGGCTTCATCAGCTTCCCCAGCACGCCGGACGGCGTGAACACCCAGGGCAGTCAGAAGAAGATGATCCCGATCGAGGTCGACGGCGCCGAGCACCGCCAGTACCGCGCACTGCTGGACCCGCTGTTCTCGCCCAAGCGGGTCCAGGCCCTCGAGCCGGAGCTGCGCGTCGCGGCGAACAGGCTCATCGACAAGTTCATCGAGGCCGGTGAGGCCGACTTCGCGCACGAGTTCGCGCTGCCCTTCCCGGGTGCGACCGTGCTGGCGATCATGGGCTGGCCCGCCGAGGACCTGGAGAAGATCAACGCCTGGGTCGACGTCGTGATGCACGGGATCATCGGCGCCAGCGAGGAGGAGAGCAACGCCGCCCGCGGCAAGGCCCACGGCGAGATCCGCCAGTACTTCGGCGACATGATCACCGAGCGCCGCGCCGACCCGGGCGACGACGTGCTCTCGCACATGATCCGCAGCGACTTCGCCGACCGGAAGCTCGACGACGACGAGCTGTTCGACTTCTGCCTGCTGATGATGCTGGCCGGCCTCGACACCGTGAAGAGCGTCTTCGCGCAGAGCTTCGTCTACTTCGGCCGCCACCCGGAGAAGTGGGACGAGATGTTCGAGCACGAGGAGACCCTCAAGCCGGCCATCGAGGAGCTGCTGCGCTGGGCGTCGCCGCCGGTGCCGACCAGGAACGTCACCGAGGACGTCATCGAGGTCGGCGGCGTGTCGATCCCGAAGGGCGACCGGGTCCACGGGCCGCTGGCCGCGGCCAACCGGGACCCCAAGTACTACCCGGACCCCGACGAGATCCAGTTCGACCGGCCGGCGAAACCGCACCTCGCCTTCGGCCTGGGGGCGCACCGGTGCCTCGGCATCCACCTGGCCCGCCTGGAGCTGCGGGTCGGCTACGAGGAGCTGCGCCGCCGGATCCCGCGGTTCAGCCTCGACGAGTCCAAGCCGCCGATCGACCACCTCGGCCTGGCCTGGGGCGTGGAGAACGTGCACATCACGTTCCCGCCCGGGCCGCGCGAGAACCCCGCCTGACCACACCCGACCGACTGACAGAGGAGTTCCCCATGCCCGGACGTGTCGAAGGCAAGGTCGCCTTCATCACCGGTGCCGCCCGCGGCCAGGGCCGCAGCCACGCGGTCCGCCTCGCCGAGGAGGGCGCCGACATCATCGCCGTCGACATCTGCCGGCAGGTCGACGAGACCAAGCGCTTCTACGACGGCGCAACCGAGGAGGACCTGGCGGAGACCGCACGGCTGGTCGAGAAGCTCGACCGCCGCTGTGTCACCTCGGTCGCCGACGTGCGCGACTTCGATGCGCTGAAGTCCGCGGTGGACGCCGGCGTGGCCGAGCTCGGGGGCCTCGACATCGTCAGCGCCAACGCCGGCATCTTCCTGCACAGTGACCGGACCCACGAGGTCACCGAGGCCGACTGGGACGCCACCCTCGACATCAACCTCAAGGGCGTGTGGCAGACCGCGAAGGCCGTCGTCCCGCACTTCATCGAGCAGGGCCGGGGTGGCTCGATCATCCTCACCGGCTCCACCGGCTCGCTGAAGGGGGCGGCCAACGTCGCCGCCTACATCGCGGCCAAGCACGGCGTCGTCGGCCTCATGCGGGTCCTCTCCAACGAGCTGGCCCAGTACAGCGTGCGGGTCAACTGCGTGCACCCGACCGGCGTCGCGACGCCCATGCTCCTGAACGCGACGACGTTCGGCCTCTTCCGCCCGGACGTGCCCAACGCCACCCAGGAGGACGCGGAGCCGGTGTTCGTCTCCACGAACGCCCTCCCCATCCCGTGGGTCGAGCCGCGGGACGTGAGCAACGCGGTGCTGTTCCTCGCCTCGGACGAGGGGCGGTACATCACCGGGACGGACCTGCGGGTGGACGCCGGCTACGTCACGAAGTGACGCGGCTCGATCGGTGAGACAGCAGGACGGCCGCCGGCCGGGTGCCACGGGGCGCCCGGCGGGCGGCCGTTCCGCTGTCCGGGGTCTCCGGCTGGAGGGCCGGACGGCGCTGGTGACCGGCGGCGCCGGGGGCCTCGGCACGGCCTGCGTGCTGCGGCTGGCAGAGGAGGGCGCGGACGTGGTCGTCGCCGGACGCGACGTCGGTGCCTGTACCCGGGTGGCCGAGCGGGCGCGGGAGCTGGGCGTCCGTGCCTGGCCGGTGACCGTCGACGTGACCGACCCGGGCTCGGTGCGCCGGATGGTCGAGGACGCTGTCCATCTCGCCGGGCGCCTGGACCTCGCCGTGAACAACGCGGGCACGAACACCCCTGCTGCGCCGCTCGCCGAGGTGGACGTCGAGGCCTGGGACTCGACCTTCGACGTGAACACCCGTGGGGTGTTCCTCTGTCTGAAGTACGAGCTCGAGCACATGCTGCGGGCCGGCGCCGGCGCGGTGGTCAACGTCGGGTCGATCTCGTCGCTGCGGGTCGGGCTGACCGGGGTCGCGCCCTACTCGGCGTCCAAGCACGCGATCGCCGGCCTGACCAAGGCGGCGGCCCGCGACTACGCCGAGGCCGGGATCCGCGTCAACGCCGTGTGCCCCGGACACATGCGGACGGGACTCCTCGGCAGGCTGCTCGACGCCGACCCGGGCCTGGAGAGCCGGGTGCTCGAGCGGATCCCGATGCGGCGCATCGCCGAGCCGGAGGAGGCCGCCGCCGTCGTCGCGTTCCTGCTCTCGGACGACGCGTCGTTCATGACCGGCGCTCTGGTCGCCGTCGACGGTGGCCTCACCATGTGAGGTCGGGTCGCGCACCGGGTCCTGGTTCACGTGGGGGAGCAGCGAGTGGCCGGCGTCGACCGGCAGGCTCACCCCGGTGACGGCGGACGCCAGGTCGGAGTTCAGCCACAGCGTGGCGTCGGCGATCGCCTGGGGGGACAGGAAGGTCGTGCCGCGCAGGGCGCTGTAGCGGTAGCCGGCCTCGAGCATGTCGGCGGGCGTCCCGCGCTCGTGTCCGGCGTACATGTCCCAGGCGGCCGGGTGGTCGTTCATCGGCGTCCGGACCGCGCCGGGGTGGACGGCGTTGCACCGGACGCCGTGCGGCGCGAGCTCCAGTGCGATGTTGCGCATGAGGCCGACCACGCCGTGCTTGGCGGCCACGTAGTGGGCGTAGTCCCGGCCGGGCTCGAGGCCGTTCACCGACGAGGTCAGCACGATGGAACCGCGCCCGCGCTCGATCATGTGCGGAGCCACGGCCTTCGCCGACTTCCACACACCGGTCAGGTTGACGCCGAGCATCTCCTCCCACGCCTGCTCCGACAGCTCCCAGAACGGTGCCCGGGACCAGATGCCCGCGTTGGCGACGAGGACGTCGATCCGGCCGAAGGCGGCGAGCGCCCGGTCCACCGACGCGTCCAGCTGCTGCTGCGAGCGGACGTCCGCGGCGATCGCGAGCGCGCGCCCGCCCAGTGCCTCCACCTGGCGTGCGGTCTCGGCGAGGTCGTCCGGGGTCGCCATCGGGTAGTCGACGCTCGGCAGCTGGGCGGCGAGGTCGACCAGCACGACGTCGGCACCCTCCCGGGCGCAGGTCGTGGCGTGGGCCCGGCCCTGGCCACGGGCCGCGCCGGTGATGAGGACGACCCTGTCGGCGAGCAGGCCGGTCCGCCTGCCGTGTGCGGCCTCGTCAGCACCCGTCACAGTCGTCCACCTGTCGTCGTCGCGGCCGGCACGGAGGCGAGGAACCCCTCGGCCGGAGTGGTGTACCGGGGTGCCGCTGTGTCCCGGCGCGTCGGGATGAGGAGCCCGGCGCCTGCCGCGAGCAGCAGGCAACCGCCCAACACCGCGAACGCGATGGTGTAGCCGTCCTCCTCCGGGACACCGCCCATCGTCAGCCGGGAGGTCACGATGCTGGAGACCAGCGCCGTGCCCAGGCAGCCGCCGATCGTCCGGATGTTGGCGTTCATCCCGCTGGCGACGCCGGTCTGGTGCGGCGGGACCGCCGTCACCACCGATCCCGCGAGCCCGGCCACCGCGAGCCCGATGCCCGCCCCGTACACCAGCAGCGAGACGACCACCTGCCAGGGGGCTGCGTGGGCGAACGCCAACCCCAGCAAGGCGACGGCGCACAGCCCCGCACCGGTGACGAGCAGGGCACGGGCACCGAAGCGACGGTCCAGGCCGGGCAGCAGCAGGCCGACGACCAGCTGGGGCCCGCTGGCCGAGGCGACCAGGAGCCCGGAGACCGTCACCGTGCTCCCGAAGCCATAGCCGGCGGACGGCGGCGTCTGCATCAGCTGGGGGAGGAACGCGATCATCGCGAACATGCCGACCCCCAGCAGCAGCGCCGCCAGGTTGGCCGCCCAGATCGGCCGCAGGCGCAGCATCCGCAGGTCGATCAGCGGATGGTCGGCACGTGACTCGGCGGCGATCCAGAGGAGCACACCGAGCGCCGCGAGCCCGAACAGGCCCAGGACCGGCGCCGACGCCCACCCCGAGGTCGGCCCCTGCCCGAGGGCCAGCAACAGGCACACCAGCCAGCCGGCGAGGAAGACGCCGGGCAGCCAGCTCACCCGGCCACCTGGGGGAGCCGCGGAGGCGGGGACGACCACGGCCGCGGCCAGCGCGGCTCCCGCCGTGACCGCCATGGGGATCCAGAAGAGCCAGGAGGAGCCGAGCAGCTGGACGACCGGCCCCGTGAGGGCGACCCCGAGTGCCGTCCCGATCGCCGTGAGCGAGGCGATGGCACCCACGGCTCCGCTCACGCGACCGGCGGGGAACAGGTCGCGGACGATGCCGAAGGCGAGCGGCAGGACCGCCCCGCCGGCTCCCTGGACGACGCGGGCCACGATCATCACCGCCAGGTCCGTCGCGAGTGCGGCCAGCAGCGAGCCCACGGCCAGGGCCAGGAGCGCGACGACGAGTAGGCGCTTGCGGCCCGCGACGTCGCCGATGCGGCCGAGCACGGGGGTGCAGACCGACGCCGACAGCAGGTAGGAGGTGACGATCCAGGTGGCACCGGCCTGCGTCGTGCCGAGCTCGGCCTGCAGCGTCGGCAGGATCGGGATGACCATGGAGTGCAGCAGCGAGAAGGCGCAGGCCGCGGTGGCCAGGACGAGGAACGTCGGGCGGGTGGACGTGGACGAGCCCGTCGCGGGGGATGTCACGAGCGGCGTTCCAGGTGGGGGAGCACCTCGGACTCGAGCAGCCGCAGGCTCGCCCAGGACAGCTGCGGGGGGAGGCCGCCGAGCAGGGGCTTGAGGTGCAGGCCGCCCCCGTTCCGGACGCGGTCGAGACACTCGTCCGGCGTCAGTACCAGGTAGTTGCCGCTCGTCCGCACCGCGTCCGCGTCGGGCTCGGCCGTGTGGCGGGACACCCCCGGCTGGAACCGGGTCCACTCCGCGTACGAGGCCGTGTCATGGACGGCGAACGGAGCGAGGTCGGTCCAGAACCGGTCGACGTCCCGTGCCACGAAGACGGCGGGCTCGCCCGCCAGGGTCGTCCCCACTGGGGGAGCCGGCCGGCCGAGGGCGGCCAGCTCGGTCTCGTACACCTCGACGAGCGCGGCCCGAGAAGGGCGGTAACCGTCGGCCACGCGGGCGGCGCGCCGGGCGCTGCCGGGGGAGGAACCGCCGAGGACGATCGGGATCCGCGGGCGCTGCAGCGGGCGCGGCAGCACCCTGACCTCGGTGCCGCGGTGCGGGAACGAGACGCCGCTCCACGCCCGGGTCAGGACCGCCACCCCCTCCTCGACCAGGGCGGCGCGGCGGGAGAAGTCGGCGCCGAACAGGGCGAACTCGGCCTCGCGGTAGCCCGCGGCGACGACCAGCACCACCCGGCCACCGCTGACGAGGTCCAGCACCGCGACGTCCTCGGCGACCCGGACGGGATCGTGCAGCGGCAGGACCAGCGCCGAGATCCACAGCCGGATGCGCCGTGTCCGGGCGGCCATCGCGGAGGCCAGCACGACGGGGGAGGGGAGGTAGCCGTCCGGGCTCGCGTGGTGCTCGTTGAGCATCAGGGCGTCGAACCCCACGACATCCGCCCAGGCAGCCTGGTCGAGAGCCGCGGCGTACAGCTCGTCCGGCGCCGCCCCGAACCCCGGGGCGCGCATGTCGAACGACAGCGTCAGCCGCGGAGCCGCCACGCCGGTCACCCGTCGGCGGGCAGGACGAGCGTCATCTGCTCGAACGGCTCTCCCGGTGCGTACACCTCGTTGAACAGCTCCGTCCCCGCCTCGGTGAGCCGGACGTCCTCCCCGTGCCAGAGCTGTGTGCCCTCGGGAGCGGGCTGCGCGGTCAGCCGCAGGGTGACCAGGGTCAGCCGCTCGTCGCCGAAGCCGGCCACCGTGAGATCGCCCGCCCCGTCGCGCAGCGTCAGCACCGGTGCCGCGAGGCGGACGGCGAGCATCCCGGCGTGCCCGCTGAACCGGACGTCACCGCGGAACGCCCAGAACCGCTCCTCGGCTCCGTCGGCGGCTGTGCGCCGGCCGGCGACGTCCGAGCCGTACAGGACCTCGTGGGTGCCCACGGGCAAGGCGCCGTCGCCGACCCAGCCCTTGCCGTCGGGCATGCGCCGGACGTAGTCGACGAAGGACCGCTTGATGCCCCAGCGCAGCCCGAACGCCGCGGCCTGATCGGTGTCGGGGACCGTCGGTGCACTCATCGCGGCGCACTCCCGGGAGCCGGTTGCACCGGGCAGACGATCATGTCCCGCCGACTCAGCCGCCACCCCTCCGGCGTCCGGCGGAACTCGTCGTCGTAGTGCCCCATCGTGTACGGGTAGATCGCCGAGCCGGTGTAGCGGTAGGCGACGAACTCGGCGACCGCCGTCGCCCGGTCCCCGGCCAGCTCGATCAGCGGGCTGCCGGCGAGCCGGACGTTCCCGCCGGGGGAGGGGGTGGCCGGTGCCGACCCAGGGCGCCGGTCGTAGTACTCCATGATCGCGGCGTGGCCGTGCAGGTCCAGGCCGAGCTCGGCGCAGACCCAGACCGCGTCCTCGGTCCACGCCGACGCGAAGCTCCCCCGGTCGCCCCGGTCCATGCCGATGGCGTAGCGGGTCTGGACCTCGGCGATGTCCAGGCGGTCCCTGACGTCTGACATCGCGGCGGCGTCGAGCGCGCTCATCGGCCCGGAGCGGCGTCGAGCACGAGCGCGGCGATCCGGTCGATGTGCTGTTCGGTGCTGCCGAGCACCACCGCGTCGGTCGCCGCCCTCTTGAAGTACAGGTGCGCCGGGTACTCCCAGGAGAAGCCGGTGCCGCCGTGCAGCTGGATCGCCGCGGCGGCCACCTTCACGTAGGAGTCCGAGGCCACCGCCTTGGCCATGCTCGCCGCCAGCGCCGGGTCGTCGGTCCCGTCCTGCAGCGACCACGCGCCGTGGTAGGCGGCCGAGCGGGCCTGCTCGACGGCGACCAGCATGTCGGCGCAGCGGTGCTTGACCGCCTGGAACGACCCGATCGGGACGCCGAACTGGTACCGGCCGGAGGCGTGCTCGACGGTCCGCCCCAGCATCACCTGCGCTCCACCGACCTGCTCCGCGGCCAGGAGCACCGCGGCCACCCGGGCGGCCTGTTCGCACACCTGCGCCGTCTCGGTCTCGTCCGCGATCTGCACCGCGGGGCAGTCGACCAGCTCCAGCTCCGCCTGCCGCCGGGTCTGGTCGAGCGTGGTCAGCGGCGTACGGCGCAGCTGGGCCGGGGCACCCTCCACGAGGAACAGTGCCGTGCCGGCGGGCGTCCGCGCGGGCACCAGGACGAGATCGGCCGCGGCACCGTCGGGCACGTGGCCGACGGCCCCGTTCAGGCGCCACCCCCCGTCGGCCTCGACTGCGGTCACCGTCACCCCGGCGGCGTCGAAGGTGCCCTGGAGCAGGGGGCCGGCGATCGTGCCGACGCGGTCCCCGGAGACGAGACCGGGGAGGTGGGTCTCCTTCACGTCCTCGCGCGACAGCGCACAGAGGACCGGGACCGCCAGGGCGAGCGTCCCGAGGACCGGGCCGCACACCAGCGCGGCGCCCAGCTCCTCGACGACGACCGCCTGGGCGACCAGCCCGGCGTCGCCGCCGCCGTACGCCTCCGGCACGTGCAGCCCGAGCACCCCGAGGTCGGTGCCCAGCCGCCGCCACAGAGCCGGGTCGAAGCCGGCCTCGGAGTCCATCGTCGTCCGCACGACGTCCTCGGGGGACTGTTCCTCGCAGAACTGTCGGACCAGGGTCCGCAGTTCACCGAGCTCCTCGGTGAAGTCGAACTCGCGACCGTTCACGTCAGCTCACCTGTCCGGGATCGCAGGGGTGGGGACTCAGGAACGCGGGACGTCGCGCCACGGCACGTTTTTGTCGTTGCGCAGGTCGGCCGGCAGCCGGAGCACCCGCTCGGCGACGATGTTGCGTTGGATCTCCGACGTGCCGCCCTCGATGGTCGCGGCCCGGGAGCGCAGGAACTTGCGCTGGTACGGGGTGGGGCTGTCGTCGTCCTCCAGCACGGAGGTGTACGACTCGTACAGCGTGCCCTCGAGACCCAGCAGCTCCTGGCAGAACTCGTAGACCTGCTGGTTCAGCTCGGAGGCCACCAGCTTGGTGATCGCGGCCTCGGGCCCGAAGACCCCGTGGCCGGCGGCCACCTTGGCGCGCTCGACCGTGAGCCGGTGGGACTCCGAGCGCAGCCACAGCCGGGCGAGCCGGTCCCGCAGCACGGGCGTCTGCCGGTCGGGGCGGGCGGCCCACAGGGCCAGCGCCTCGCCGATCGAGCCGGCGCCCCGTGCCGGCACGCGGTCGCCGAGGCCCACCCGCTCGTCGCTCAGCGTGCTCAGCGAGACCGCCCAGCCGGCTCCGACGTCGCCCAGGCGCATGGCGTCGGGGATACGGACCCCCTCGAGGAAGACCTCGTTGAACTGCGCCCGGCCGGTGATCTGGCGCAACGGCCGGACTTCGACGCCCGGGGACTGCATGTCGACCAGGAAGTAGGTCAGCCCCTTGTGCTTGGGCACGTCGGGGTCGGTCCGGGCGAGGAGGATCCCCCAGCGGGCGAGGTGCGCGAGGCTGTTCCACACCTTCTGGCCGGTCACGACCCAGTCGTCGCCGTCGCGGACGGCGCGGGTGGCCAGCCCGGCGAGATCCGAGCCGGCGCCGGGCTCGCTGAACAACTGACACCACAGCTCCTCACCCGTCGCGAGCGGCCGCAGCAGTCGCGCGGCCAGCTCGGGAGGGGCGTACCGGACGATGGTCCCGGCGACGATCCCGTAGCCGATGATGTTGACCGTCCGCGGTTCGGGGCCGCCCGCCTCCTTGAGCACGCGATTCGCCGCGGTCTGCAGCATCCGGGGCGCTTCCAGGCCGCCGAGGCCCCGCGGGAAGTGCACCCAGGCCAGGCCGGCGTCGTACCAGGCGCCCATGAGTTCGGCCGTCGGCGTCGTCGCCGGGGGGCGCTCGCGGACGACGGTGCGCGCGAGCTCCTCCACAGTCTCGGCCGTGGTCGCTGTCGCAGTGGTCACGCGGTCCTCGCACGGTGGGGGTCGGGGAGTCCTATGGTGTCACAGTAGTCGAGCAACACGACAAGGGTGCACCCGGCGCCCCTCTCCAGGAGGTGTGACATCGACGTCCCTGACTTCCCGGACATGCGCCGGCGGACCTACACGTCGGACGACGTCCGGGCGGTCGCACGCCGGTGGAGGACGTGGGGCAGGTGGGGCCCGGATGACGACCGCGGGCACGCCAACCACATCACCGCCGAGGTGGTGCGGGCGGCCGGGCAGCTGGCGCGCCGCGGCCGCGTCTTCTCCCTGGCCATCCCGTTCGACCGGAATGGGCCGCAGACCGGGCGCGGGCCGCGGATGAACCCGCAGCACGTGATGCTCCGGCACGGCGGTGACATCCTCGCCGCAGGCGAGACGGGCCGGGCGGGCATGCGGTCCACCGACGACGCCGTCACCATGGCCCTGCAGGCCGGCACCCAGTGGGACGCCTTCAGCCATGTGTTCTTCGACGGGCAGACCTACAACGGCCGCGGGCCGGAGTCGGTGACCAGTGCGGGCGCCAGCCACAACAGCGTCACGGCGTTCACGGACAGCCTGGTCACCCGAGGTGTCCTGCTCGACCTGCCGCGTCATCTCGGTCGTCCGCACCTCGAGCCCGGAGAGGCCGTGCAGGACGACGACCTGGCCGCGTGCGCCGAGGCGGTCGGGATCGAGGTGCGGCCGGGTGACGTGGTGCTGGTCCGCACCGGGCACCTCGCCCGGCGCCGCGCCGAGTCGGCCTGGGGTGACTACGTGGGCGGCCCGGCGCCGGGACTCGGGCTCTCCGCGTGCGACTGGCTGTGCCCCCGGGGCGTCGCCGCCGTCGCGTCGGACACCTGGGGTCTGGAGGTGCTGCCCTCGGAGTGCCCGGACGTCGGCCACCCGGTGCACGTCGTCCTGCTGGTGAACGCCGGCGTCCTCATCGGCGAGATCTGGGACCTCGACGCGCTGGCCGAGGACTGCGCGGCAGACGGGGTCTACGAGTTCCTGCTCGTGGCGCCGCCGCTGCCGTTCACCGGCGCCGTCGGGTCGCCGCTGAACCCGATCGCGATCAAATAGTGTTCTAACCATGTAATATCACGACTCGTCGGGTCGGCGGCCCACGGGCGAGCGCCGGTCGCGCACGTGAGGAGAGGAAGCCATGTCCGAGTACCGCTACATCACCTACGAGGAGCTGGACGAGGGCCGGATCGCCCGGATCACGCTCGACCGGCCCCGGTACCGCAACGCCCAGCACCGCGGTCTCCTCGTCGAGCTCGACGAGGCGTTCGTGCGTGCGGAGCAGGACGACACCGTGCGGGTGGTGGTGCTTGCCGGCAACGGCCCGGTCTTCTCCTCCGGCCACGACATGGGGACCGCGGAGCGGAACGCGGAGCGGGACCCCGACAGCCCGGACTTCCACCCGACGTACGCGATCAACGGCGCCACGCGGAAGAGCGCCGAGAAGAAGATGCTGGGGGAGTACCACTACTTCTACGGGAACGCGCTGCGCTGGCGGAAGCTGCGCAAGATCACCATCGCGCAGGTGCAGGGCCCGGTGTTCGCCGCGGCGCTCACGCTGATCTGGCCCTGCGACCTCATCGTCGCCGCGGACAACGCGTCCTTCACCGACCCCGTCGGGGTGCAGATGGGCATGTGCGGCGTCGAGTACTTCGGCCATCCGTGGGAGTTCGGGCCCCGCCGGGCCAAGGAGATGCTCCTGACCGGCAAGCCGATGAGCGCCCAGGAGGCCGAGCGCATCGGCATGGTCAACCGCGTCGTCCCGCTCGACGAGCTCGCCGAGCGCACCCTCGAGCTGGCCCGCGAGGTGGCCCGGCGGCCGACCATGACGGCGCTGATGATCAAGGACTCGGTCAACCAGATGCTCGACCAGCAGGGGTTCACCAACGCGCTCGAGGCGGCGTTCACCCTCCACCAGCTCAACCACGCCCACTGGGCGGAGATCTACGGCGGACGGGTGGCCCACGCCGAGGCCGACGAGGGGGCCGTCGAGTGGAAGGGCGGCCGGTGAGGGCGGGGGAGGTCGACGCGAACGAGGTCCCCGACTACCGGGGCATGCTCGACCTGACCGGGCAGACGCACGTCGTGCTGGGCGGGGGCTTCGGGATCGGTCAGCAGACCGCGCACGCGCTGGCGGCCCTCGGTGCGCACGTCGTCGTCGTCGACCGGGACCCGGAGCGCGCCGGGAAGGTCGCCGCGGACGTCCGGGGCAGCGCGTGGAGCGGGGACGTCACCGACCGTGGCGCCGTCGCCGAGCTGTTCGACACGGTGACCGCCGACCGTGGCCGGCTGGACGGCGTGATCGACATCATCGGCCTGGCGCGGGCCAAGCCGCTCGGCGACTTCACCGACGAGGACTGGCTCTGGCACCACGAGATCGTCCTGAAGCACGCCGTCCTCGCCCTGCAGCACGCGTCGGCGTACTGGCGGGCCACCGGGACCGCCGGGTCGGTGACGCTGGTGGCCTCGACCGCCGGGTTGGACAGTGCTCCGGGACAGGCCGCCTACGGGGCGAACAAGGCGGCCATGATGTCGCTGGTCCGGACCGCCGCCGTGGAGCTGGGGCCGCACGGCATCCGGGTCAACGCCGTCGCACCCGGCATCGTCCGGACGCCGCGCGCCCAGGCCAACCCCCGGTGGACCGACGAGCTCCTCGCCGAGAACGAGGCGCGGACGCCGCTGCGCAAGCTGGCCTCCACCCCCGACATCGCCGCGGCGCTCCTGTTCCTCGCCTCGCCCCTCGCGGCCCACGTCACGGGCCAGACGCTCGTCGTCGACGGGGGCGCCGGCGTCGTCTACAACGTCGTCTCCCCGGTCTGACCCGCGCGGTCAGTCGAGGAACGTGCGGATCTCGGCCTCGGCCAGGGCGCGGGCCTCGTCGTCGTCCAGCGAGCGGCCGCCGGGCTTGATCACCCGGGTGACGTCGCGGCGGATGTCGTCGTGGTACCGGGCGTCGACGACGTCGAACTCGAGGTTCTTGACGTAGATCCGCAGGCGGTCGCGCAGGTGCGCGTCCGACTCGGCGGCCTCGACGACCTCCGGCAGCATGCTCGTCTGCACGAGCAGGGCGTGCGCCGTGCGCCGGGCGCGCTCGTCGCGCAGGCCGATGACGATCTCGCGCTCGGAGGACCGGATGATGTGGTCCTTCCACCAGTCGAAGTCCACCTGCCGGTTGACCGACGCCAGCTCGACGAAGGAGCGGCCGAGGGTGCGGGCGAGCGTGTCGATCGCGCAGTCGACGTAGGCCGTCCGCTGGCCGGCCGGCAGCCGGTCGAGGTGGCCGCGCAGACCCGCCCGGGCGTCCGCCGCCGAGAAGCAGTAGCGGCGGATCCCGTGGATCGAGTCGTCCAGGAGCCCGTACTCGTAGTTGAGGACCCGGTAGGGGTTCTCGGTGCTCGGCATGTCGCCGGGCCGGGTCCGTGAGCCCTTGCCCGCCAGCCAGGCCCACGGAGCGGACATGTCCCGTCCTCCGTCGAGGACGTCGTCCAGCACGTGGGCGCCGTAGAAGCGCTGCGGGAGGATCGGGCCCGGCCCCCGGGCGTAGGAGATGCTCACGCCGGTGGCCTGCGCCCGGCGCAGGAAGCGGTGGTTGTCCAGGTAGGTGAGGGACGCGGTGTAGCGCGTGAGCGGTGACGGGCGCAGCTCGCCGACGTGGTAGACGGCGTCGTACAGCCGCTCGAGCCAGTCCTCGCCCCACACGTCCTCGGCCGTCAGTGCCACGTACCGGCCGATGCGACTGTCGGGCTCGGGGTACTGCCCACCCACCGTGGCGACGCCGACGAGGCCGAGCAGGGCCGTGGCCGGCGAGTCGAAGCCCACGCGGCCGTCGCCGGACTGGACCAGGAGCCCGAGGGAGTCCAGCAACCCGCCGAGCTCGGTCCCGCGGTCGACCTCCACCCAGGGGGACAGGCCTGCGAGCAGCTCCACGCCCTCCGCCGTGAACTCCTGCTGCTTGTCACCCACCCCCATGGCGGCGATGACGAACTCGCGCAGGATGCGGGACTGCTCCTCGGTCTTCCGGGGGGAGGCCTCCTCCTCGATCGACCGCCGGATGGCCGACGCCAGGGGCTGCGTGGCGTGCTGCTCGAGGAGCCCGAGGAAGTCGAGCAGCTCGCGGCGCCGGGGGCCGGAGAACGGGACCTCCCGGGACCGGCGGTTGGCGGCGATGGCCACCTCGGACAGCGACACCTCGGGCGTCGCCCGCCCTCCGGCCCCCGGGCGCACGTAGGAACGCAGGAGGCCGTTGCGCACCCACTGGTTCACCGCCTGCCGGCTGACCCCGATGGCCCGCGAGGCCTCGGCCTGCGACACGAGGTCGTGCGGCAGCTCGGTGGGGACCGCGGCGGTCCGCAGCCGCTCTGCGGCCCGCTCCAGCGCGCGGACGAGCTCGGGCACCGGTACGGCGCCGCTGCCGCCGAGCGCGAGGGCCAGGTTCACCAGCGCGTCGGAGATCGACTCGTTCTGCTCGGGTCTCATCGTCCCTCGACTCTAAGAGAAAACGTGTCAATGGCGTCGCTTGACGTCGCGCGCACCACCCTTTACGGTCCTTGTGACGGCGAACACAGGGGTTCGGAGGACGTTGTGGACCGCATCGAGCAGACGGTGGCGCTGGCACGGCAGGCAGCAGCGATCCTCCCTGCGCCTCCCGGCGCCGACGACCACGACGGCGGCGCCGCGTGGATGGCTCTCGTCGTCGCGACCGCGGAGCGACTCGGGGGGCTGGCCGGGATCACCGTCTCCGGTCTGCAGGAGGCCGACGTCCCTCGCCGGGCGCTCACGGGCAGCGACCTGATGGCCCTCGCCGGCGTGGCCGCGCCCGACCCGGCCGGCGGGCGTCCCCGCGGCGCCACCCGCTCGCGCCGGGCCGCCAGCAGCCTCGTGCCGCACCACCGCTGCCCGGGGATGACTCGCGTGGTCTGAACACGACTGGACGGCCGATGCGTCCCGCGACACCCCTCCCACGAGGGATCTCACCTGCACTCACGTGTTGACCAATGCTGCTCCGGCTATGATGATGGAGCACGGGCAACGCGCGGGTAGTCGTACTCGTCCACGCTTGCCTCCTCGACCGCACGACGAGCGAGTAGGTGGACCAGACCATGGCGCGTGACCGTACGGCCCGGACCCGGATCCGGAATCACCTGGTCACCCACGGGCCGGTGGACGACCCCTCCGGGCACGCCACCGGCGCGCTCAAGGACGCCATCGGCTACCAGGGCTCCTCGGTCGCCTTCATCCAGCTCATCGCCGCCATGGACGCCGACGGCGAGATCGTCCGGGACATCCGCGGCAAGCGCACCTACCGCATCAGCGGGGGACCGGCGCTCGACCGCACCCCGGCCCTGACGGGGACGCCGTCCAGGCCGGCGCTGGCCGACCTCGGCGACGTGCGCGGCGCCGTCGTGCGCACCGAGGCAGGGGCGCTCGTCATCGACTACGACGAGCTGGCCCGCGCGCTGGTGCGCGAGCTGTGGACGTTCGCCACGGCGCAGGCCGCGCCGGCCGGCCCGTCCGCGGAGCTCGAGCTCCGGGCCGAGCACGAGCGGATGACCGCCGAGCGCGACGAGTACGCCCGGCGACTGGAGCTCGCGCGGACCAAGCTCGACGAGCTCCTCGGCGCGCGGTCGCCGCAGGAGGACGCCGCCGTCCGCGCCTGATCGCCCGCGGCACCCGCCCGGCGGCACATGCCGCCGTCGCCGCGTGCTCCATCGGAGGACATCGACGCCCGCCGTGGCCCCGCTCGCGAGAGCGCGGCCACGGCGGGCGTCGTTCGTCCGGGGTCAGCTGAGGTGGAAGCCCCGGTAGCCGTCGGCCCGGATGCCCTGGAGCTGCTCGACGAACTCCGGCAGCGACCCCAGGTAGGCGAGGTACGCCCGGGGCTTGCCCTCGACGTTGTCCCCGAAGAAGAAGGACCGGGTCGTCGACATGAGCGAGTCGGCGGCCACCTGGTAGATGTGGTCGGTCCAGACCCGCTCGGCCTGGGCGTCGGCCTCCACGCGCTCGGTGCCCTGCTCGAAGATGTCCTCCACGAAGCGCGCCATCCACTCCACGACCTGCTCGCTGCAGCGTGGGGAGTTGCCGTGCCCGCCCTTGCCGTGCGGACCGCCCATGATGAACAGGTTGGGGAAGCCGGCGACGCCGATGCCCAGGTAGGTGAGCGGACCGTCCTTCCACTTGTCCCGCAGGGTCTGACCGCCGACGCCCCGGATGTCCAGCCGGTTGAGCGCCCCCGTGAAGGCGTCGAAGCCGGTGGCCAGGACGATCATGTCCACGTCGAGGTGGCCCTCACGGGTCTGGAGGCCCGTCGGCGTGAAGCGCTCGATCGGGTTCTCGCCGAGCGAGACCAGGTCGACGTTGTCCTGGTTGTACGTCTCGTAGTAGTTGGTCTCGCACGGCACCCGCTTGGTCCCGAACAGGTGGTCGTTCGGGATGAGCTTCTCGGCCGTCGCCGCGTCGTGGACCCGCTCACGGATCTTCCGGGCCAGGAAGTCGCAGTAGACCCGGTTGGCCTCCGGATCGGTCCCGATGTCGTGGTACATGCCGATCCACTTGGCGAAGCCCGGGCTGTGCCAGG
Source organism: Blastococcus sp. CPCC 205250 (assembly GCF_019799925.1). Lineage (GTDB taxonomy): Bacteria > Actinomycetota > Actinomycetes > Mycobacteriales > Geodermatophilaceae > Trujillonella. Next base: position 27,024 of record NZ_JABGCG010000006.1, read on the forward strand.
CCTCCTCGAAGCGGGCGTCTCGGACCTCGGGGGTCACATCGGTCGAGGTGACCGGGTCCCAGCTGTGCATGAAGCCGCTGAAGGAGGCCCGCAGTCGTTCGAAGAGCTCGGGGTATCCGGCCCTGATCTCCGCCATCTCCTCGGCCGCCAGCGGACGGTTGCGCAGCGGGACGGCCCAGTTGGGCGTGCGCTGGAAGACCGTCAGATGGGCCGCCGTCTTCGCCACGAAGGGGATGACCTGCACCCCGCTGGCACCCGTCCCGATGACCGCCACCCGCTTGCCGGTGAAGTCGACGGGCTCCTCCGGCCAGAGTCCCGTGTGGTGCCACTCGCCCTCGAACGACTCCAGACCGGGGATCCGGGGGAAGTTCGGCTCGGAGAGGATGCCGGTGGCGGCGATGACGACCCGGGCGCGGTAGAGGTCGCCGTCCACGGTGTGCACCGACCAGGTGGAGGTCTCCTCGTCGAAGACCATCGACTCGACGCGGGTGTCGAAGTCGATGTCCCGGCGCAGGTCGTACTTGTCGGCGACCCGGTTGAAGTAGCGCTCGAGCTCCCCCTGCTCGGCGAACAGCTCGCTCCAGTTCCACTCGTCGAGCAGCTCCTGGTCGAACGCGTACTGGTAGCTGTAGCTCTCCGAGTCCAGCCGGGCGCCGGGGTAGCGGTTCCAGTACCAGGTGCCGCCGACGCCGCTGCCGGCCTCGATCACGCGCACGCGCAGGCCGAGCTCCCGGACCAGGATCAGCTGGTGCAGGCCCGTGACGCCCGCGCCGATGATGAGGACGTCGTAGGTCTTGGCGGCCGGTGCGGTCTCGGTGGGGCGGGCTTCGGTCTCGGTCATCGGGTCCTCCGGTCGGCGGTGGATGGCTGGGGCGGTCGGAGCGGGGGCCCCGGGACGCGAGGTCGCTCGCCGGCGGTCGGGGCCGCCCGTCGGCCGCAGGGTGGAGCCGTGCGGTGCACGCGGACTCAGTCGCCGACGCCGGCGACGAAGCCGACCTCGGCGGCGATCCGGCTGGTGTCGGCGCCCTGCAGGGGGGCCGGTACCGCGGGGACGGCTCCGGCGGCGGAGAACTTGAGGGCCGAGCCGGCGACCTCGACGCCTCGGGGGTGCTGGGCGTCGGGCAGGGTCATCCGCATGCCGCGGTGGAGGGCCTGCTCGTGCGTGAAGGCGGTCGAGAGGTCGACGACCGCCGCGCCGGGGAGTTTGTGGCGGAAGAAGAGGTCCGACCACTCCGCCGCGGTCCGGTTCGCCATCTGCTTCTCCAGCAGCGGGTTGAGCGCGTCCTCGTTCTCCCGGCGCAGGGGCTCCGTGGCGAACCGCGGGTCGTCGCGCCACTCGGGCACGTCGGCGACCTCGCAGAACGCGGACCAGAACTGGGGGGTGATGCAGATGCTGAACCAGCCGCCGTCGGCGGTCCGGAAGACCCCGAACGGCAGCGAGCCGCTGCCGCCGCGGCGGGGTTCGGGCAGGAACGGCCGGCCGAGGGTGACCGCCTGCGGGACCCGGTAGGAGAGCAGCGCGACCTGGGCGTCGAGGAGGCTGAGGTCCACCCGGCGGCCCGTCCCGGTCCGGTCGCGCTGGCGCAGCGCGGCCAGCATCCCGAGCGCGGCGTACATCGATCCCGTCAGGCCGCCGATGGGGTTCCCCCACCGCACCGGGGTGTCGGGGCGGGTGTGGTCGACCGTGAGGCTCATCCCGCCGCCCAGCGCCTGGACGGCGTTGTCGAAGGCGGGGTACCGGCTCCACGGGCCGTCGTGGCCGAACCCGGTGATGGAGCAGCTGATCAGCCGCGGGTTCACCTCGCGCAGGGACTCGAAGCCGATCCCCAGCCGGTCGAGGACACCGGGCCGGTAGTTGTCGAGCACCAGGTCCGCGTGTCCGACGAGGGCCTGGAGGAACCCCCGGCCCTCGGTGCTCTTCAGGTCCGCCGCCACGCTCTCCTTGCCGCGGTTGAGACCGCAGCGGAACGAGGCCTCGCGGACGTGGTCGGGGTAGGGCTCCAGCGCCAGCCCCTCGGGACGGTCGACCCGGATGACGCGCGCACCGAGGTCGGCGAGCAGCTGGGCCGCAAAGCCCTTGCTCGGTTCGTCGCCGTTGAGCTCGAGCAGCGTGGTGCCGTCCAGCGGCCGGCCGACGTCCCCGGTGGGGGCGGGGGCAGCGGGGGGTCCGCTCTCGTCCCGGGGGAGGGGCTCGTACGTCGACGGGGCGAGCGTCCCGTCCGGCCCGTGGGCCGCGTGCACGGCACCGGCCCGACACAGCGCCTCGATCTCCTCGTCGTGCAGGCCCAGCAGCGTGGTGAGGACCCCGCGGGTGTCCGCGCCCAGCCGGCTCGGCGTCCGCCAGGTCGCCGGGTCGCTGAACCGCAGGGGATCGCCGGCGACGACCGCCGTGCGCCCGTCCTCGTCGGTGACCTCGACGGCCATGCCGCGGGCCAGCACCTGGGGGTGGTCGAAGACCTCGGCGATGGTGAGCACCTTGCCGCCGACGACGCCCGCCTCCATGAAGCGTGCCTGCAGCTCGTCGGCGCTGCGCTCGAGGAACAGCGACTGCAGCAGCTCGACGAGCTCGTCGCGGTGCGCGTGCCGCGCCGCCTGGGTGGCGAAGCGCTCGTCGACCGCGAGATCCGGCCGCTCGAGGATCTCGCAGGCAGACCGCCACGCGCGCTGGCTGATGCAGATGGCCAGCCACCCGTCGCGGCAGCGGAAGTTGCCGAACGGGACGGTGCCCTGGCCGCCCTCGAACGGCGAGCTGGCGGGTTCCTGCCCGAAGGAGAGCGCCTGGGGCACCCGGTAGGTGTTGAGCGCGAGCATGACGTCGAGCATCGAGACGTCGACGTGCTGCCCGAGGCCCAGCCGGTCCCGGTGCAGGACCGCCGCGACGACGCCGATGGCGCAGTAGATGCCGGCGAAGAGGTCGCCGATCGGGATGCCCCAGCGCACGGGCGCCCCGTCGTCGTCCAGCCGGGTGTAGTTCATGGCCCCGCTGAGCGCCTGCACGATGGGGTCGTAGGCCGGCATCGTGGCCCACGGCCCGGAGGCGCCGAAACCGGTCAGCGAGCAGGTGATGATCGCGGGGTTGTGCCGGACCAGCGACTCGCGGTCCAGCCCGAGGCGCCGCATGACGCCGGGCCGGAAGTTGTCGAACACGACGTCGGAGACGGCCACGAGCCGCTCCAGGAGCTCCCGGCCCTGATCGGACTTCAGGTCGATGCAGATGGAGTACTTGTTCCGGCTCAGCCCCCAGGAGAAGGCCTCGTCCTCGGTCAGGACGTCGGGGGAGACCTCCAGGACCGCGTCCGATCCCGGCAACGCCTGGACGCGGATGACCTCGGCGCCCAGGTCCGCCAGCAGCTGGGAGGCGAACGGACCGGAGACGACCCGGGACAGGTCCAGGACACGGATCCCGGCGAGCGGCCGGTGCGCGGGACTGTCAGGCATGGTGGACCCATCCTAGGTTCGATGAGCAGTGGAACACAACTAGAACACTACTTGACCGCAGTGCCGGTCCCCTGGGCCGGCCCGCCGGTCGCAACCGTCCCGTCGGGCCTGCCCGAGGTGGCGAGCTGCGCCGGCAGGCCCCGCTTGAGCAACTTCCCGCTCGCGGTGCGGGGCAGCGGGTCGTCGGAGAGGAGGACGCGCGCCGGGGTCTTGAAGGCCGCGAGCCGGGCGGCCACGTGGTCGCGCAGCGCCGCGCCGTCGGCCGGGCTGCCGGGACGCAGCCGCACGAGGGCGACCAACTCCTCGCCCAGCGTCGGGTGCGGCAGGCCGAAGGCGGCGGACTCCAGCACGTCGGGGTGCGCGTCCAGGCAACCTTCGACCTCGGAGCAGTTGATGTTCTCCCCGCCCCGGATCACCACGTCCTTGAGCCGTCCGACCAGGTGCAGCAGCCCCTCGTCGTCGATGCGCCCGGTGTCGCCGGAGAGGAACCACCCGCCGGCGAAGGCGGCGGACGCGGCGTCGCCCAGGTAGCCCCGCACGACCTGGGGACCGCGGATCGCCACCTCCCCCTCGGTCCCTGGTGGGAGAGGGTGCCCGTGCTCGTCCTGGATCCGGACCTGCACGGTCGGCAGGGGGCGCCCGACGCTGCCCGGATGGGCCACGAACTCCGCGCCGGCGATCGAGACGACGCCTGATGTCGTCTCGGTGAGGCCGTAGCCGGTCCGCGGGGTCACGGTGCCGCCGAAGAGCTCGTGCACGGCCTGGATCAGGTGGGTGGGCGCTGCGGAGCCGCCCATGCCCATGCTGCGCAGGCTGCTGAGATCCCGGCCCGTGGTGCGCGCTGCGTCGAGGAACGTCTGGACGACGAACGGCGGGCCGGCGAGCTCGCGGACCCCCTCGACCTCGATCAGCCGCAGCGCCTCGCGGGTGTCCCACTTGTACATGAGCACCAGCAGGTGCCCGGAGTAGGCCGCCGTGTAGAGGTTGCTGATCCCCGCGATGTGGAAGAAGGGGAACGTCAGCAGGCGGGTCGACGGTGGCACCGGTGCTGCCGACCGACCGTCCGCGGACAGCGGCACCGCGCGGATGAGCTTGTTCAACAGGGACGCGCTGTGGTTCAGGTGCGTCCCGGCGACCGCCTTCGGCGGGCCGGTGGTCCCCGAGGTGAAGAGGATGGTCGCCGGGTCCGACGGCCGGATCTCGGCCGCCGGCGGCTCCGGGAGCTCCGCGTCCTCGGGGTGCGTGAGCAGGTCCGCCCCGTCCAGCCACTCGGTGCCCGGCCAGCTGCCCGACTCCTCGCAGCGCACCCCCACCACGGTGCGCACGTCCCGGGCGGCCAGGTCGACGCCGCGCAGCCGCTCCACGCGCTCCCGGTCGGCCACGAGGACCGCCGGCCGGGCGGCGTCGAGGAGCGGTTCCAGCTCCGGCCCGGTGAGCCAGGCGTTGAGCGGCACGACGACGCCACCGACCAGCTGAGCGGCCCAGAACCAGAACACGAAGTCGGGGTAGTTGCGCATGGCGACGGCGACCCGGTCCCCGGGGCCCACGCCGAGTCGGCCCTGCAGTGCGTGCGCGAGGGTGACGACGATCCGCCACTGGTCGGCGTAGGTGTACCGCTCGTCCTCGTAGACCAGGGCAAGGCGGTCGCCGTGCCCACGGGTGGCCAGGAACGCGTCCCGGAGGGTGTACGGGTCCCGGTCGAAGAACTCCATCGGGACGCCGTCGACCAGGCGCTCGACCAGCGGGAAGGCACCCCCCGGCGAGGTGAGAACCGCCATGCGCCGCTCGTCGGCACGCATACCACTCTGCTGGTCCGCCATAATTGGACGATAGCAACAACACGATTGATGCGGACCCGGGCGACGGGGCCGGTCGAGGGGAGCGCCATGCGGCAACCTGAGGTGTCGATCCCGCAGGGCAGCTACCGGGGCGTGCGGGGAGCCGCGGGCTGCGCGTTCCTCGGCATCCCGTACGCGGCGCCGGCCGTGGGGGAGCTGCGGTTCGCCGCTCCCCGCCCTCCTGTGCCGTCGGCCGGGCTCCAGGACGCCACCCGGTACGGCCCCACCGTCCCCGCCCCACCGCAGCGTTCGGCCGCCATCGCCGAGTTGCTCCCCGATCCGGTGATCCCGGGCGACGCCGCGCTCAACCTCAACGTGTGGACCCCCGACCCGGCCGGTCGCGCACCGGTCCTCGTGTGGCTCCACGGCGGGGGCTTCGTCACCGGGACCGGCGCGGTGACGGCCTTCGACGGCACCGCGTTCGCCCGGGACGGCGTCGTCGTGGTAGTCGTCAACTACCGGCTGGCGGCCGAGGGGTTCCTGGCGCTGCCCGGGGCGGTGCCGAACCGGGGACTGCTGGACCAGGTCGCGGCGCTGCGCTGGGTCCGCGACAACATCGGCGCCTTCGGTGGCGACCCGGACCGGGTCACCCTCGCCGGCGAGTCGGCCGGCGCGATGAGCGCGCTGACGCTCCTCGCCGTGCCGGCCGCTCGGGGCCTGTTCTCCCGCGTGATCGCGCAGAGCGGGGACGCCCACCACGTGCACACGGCCGAGGAGGCCGACCTCGTGGCGGCGGAGGTCACCCGCGAGCTCGGCGCGGAGTCCTCGGTCACGGCCTTCGCCGCGGCCGATCCGAGAGCGGCGCACCTGGCCCTCAACGCGGTCATCGACCGGGTGTCGGCAGGGGTCGGTGATCCGTGGGGGAGGTTCCGGCGTCTGGTCGTCCAGCCCGTGGTGGACGGCGAGGTGCTCCCGGAACACCCGGCCGGCGCGATCGCCGACGGAGCCGGAGCGGACGTCGATCTCCTCATCGGCGGCAACACGGACGAGTACGGGCTCTTCACGTTCCCCACCGGCCTCGCCGACCGGCTGGGCGCGGCGCTCCTGCGCGACCTGGTCGGCCGCCTCGGCGTGGACCCCGACGCCACGGTCGCGCGGTACCGGGACCTGCTGCCGGGCGCGGACCCCGCCGACCTGTACGTGGCGATCCAGGGCGACTGGTTCTGCCGCGTCCCCGCCCGCCGCGTGCTCGACGCCCGCGCCGGCGCCCGCGCGCGGACCCACGCCTACGAGTTCGCGTGGCGCCCACCGACCTTCGGCGGCCGACTCGGGGCGTGCCACACCCTCGAGGTGCCGTTCGTCTTCGACACCCTCGGCGACCCGTGGGGACGCCGGCTGCGGGGGGACTCCGCGCCGCAGTCGCTGGCCGACGAGGTCCACGGCGCCTGGGTCCGCTTCGTCGTCTCCGGGGATCCGGGCTGGGCGGCGTACGGGCGCGACCGGGTGGTGCGGCGGCTGGACCTGGAGAGCCGGTCGGAGCCCGACCGGACGTCCGAGCGCCTACCCGCGTGGGCCGGCGTCATCTGAGGTCAGCTCCGGCCGATGGACCCACAGTGGTGTTACAGTCCTGCTCGTCCATCACTAGGCGGACGACGGGACGTGGATCAGGAGTGGGTGGGATGCAGCAGCCCCTGAAGGTGGCCGTCATCGGGGCCGGGATGTCGGGCCTCTTCCTCGGCTACCACCTCGACCGCGCGGGGATCCCCTACACGATCTTCGAGAAGCGCGAGGCCGTCGGCGGCACCTGGCACGACAACACGTATCCGGGGCTGCACGTCGACGTCATCACGCGCAGCTACGAGTTCCCCTTCGCCCGTAAGAACTACTGGTCCAAGCGCTACGCACCGGGGTCGGAGATCAAGCGCTACCTCGAGGACTTCGCCCGCGAGCAGCGCATCTCCCGCAACGTCCGGTTCGGCACCGAGGTCACCTCCGCCCGCTACGACGAGGGTCGCTGGCTGGTCACCACGTCGGCCGGCGACACCGGGACCTTCGACGTCGTCGTGGCGGCGACGGGCTTCCTGCACGTGCCCAAGCGCCCCACCTTCCCCGGCGTCGACACCTTCGCCGGCGCGTCCTTCCACTCCTCCGAGTGGGACCACTCGGTCGCCCTCGAGGGCAAGCGCATCGGCGTGGTCGGCACCGGCTCCAGCGGCATCCAGATCGTCAGCGAGCTGGGCAAGCAGGGGCACGACGTCGCGCACTTCATCCGCACCCCGCAGTGGATCCAGGTGAAGGAGAACCCGCCGATCACCCGGATGGAGAAGCTCCTGCTCCGGGTGCCCCAGCTGGGCGCCTACTGGGACCGCAAGATGGCCCGCCTCCGGCTGCAGACCGACGGGTCCGAGACCTGGCGGCTGGTGCCCGGCGCCGAGCGGGAGGCGATGAACCGCCGGTTCCTGCGCGACCTCGAGCAGGAGATCCCCGACCCCGAGTTGCGCGCCGCCCTGACGCCGAAGGAACCGCTGGGGTGCAAGCGGATCCCCAAGTCGCCCGACTACTACCGCGTGGTGCAGCGCCCGAACGTGCGCTGCGTCTTCGGCGGCGTCCAGCACGTGGTGCCGGAGGGGATCGTCGGCACGGACGGCACCCTGCACCCGCTCGACGTCATCGTCTACGCGACCGGGTTCGAGACCCACGCCTACATGCGGCCGATGGACGTCCTCGGTCCCGACGGCGCGACCATCGACTCCCTGTGGGCCGACGGCGTGTACTCCTACCGCGGCATCGCCGTCCCGCAGATGCCGAACTTCTTCCTGCTCAACGGACCGTTCGCCCCGGTCAACTCGATCGCCATCCCCACCTGCCTGCGCGACGAGGTCGGCTTCCTCATGAAGCTGCTCGACCGGATCGCCACCACGGGGCAGGCACTCGCGCCCTCCGCCGCGGCGACCGAGCGCTTCTGCGAGGGGATCCGCCAGGCACTGCCGGACACGACGTACTCCCTGTGCGACAACTGGTACACCGACCAGGGCGGGACGCCGATCATCTGGCCCTTCACCCGTCAGCAGCACGTCGACCAGTACGCCGACGCCGACCTCGCCGACTTCGAGGCCTTCCCGGTCGCCGCCCGCGCGGCCGCGCCCGCCGGCCGGCCGGCGGTGGGCGGGGCGTCGTGACCCGGGACGACCCGTCCGGGGGCCGGCCGTGGGTCGCCGACGCGCAGGTGCACGTGTGGCTCGACAGCACGCCCGAGCGTCCCTGGCCGCCGGCGGAGATCCCGCCGCAGCGCACGCCTGCGCTCACCGTCGCCGAGCTCACCCGCGAGATGGACGCCGCGGGCGTCGACGCGGCGCTGCTCGTCCCGCCCACCTGGGAGGGGCCGCGCAACGACTACGTGCTCGCCGCCGCGGCGGCCGAGCCCGAGCGATTCCGTGCGCTGTGCCGTGTCGATCCGCGCGACCCCGTCGACGTCGCGACGCTGCACGACCGCGAACGCTGGACCGGGATGGTGGGGCTGCGGCTGTCGGTCAACCGCGGTGACACCCGGGGCCTCGTGCGGTCCGCCCTCGCGTCGGGCTACTTCGCCACCGCCGAGCACCTGGGCATCCCGCTCAGCCTGTACGCGCCGGGGCGGCACGGGCTCGTGGCCGACCTCGCCGAGCGTTTCCCCGCTCTGCGCATCACGGTGGACCACCTGGCCCTCGAGACCGCCGACGCCCCGCTCGAGGACGCCGTCCGGCCCCTGCTCGAGCTGGCCCGCTACCCCGCCGTCGCGGTCAAGGCCTCGGCCCTGCCGTGCTTCGTGCAGGAGACCGCGCCCTATCCCTCCATCACCCGCACGGTGTACCGGCTCGTCGAGACCTTCGGCGCCGAGCGGGTCTTCTGGGGCTCGGACCTCTCCCGGCTGCCGTGTCCCTACCGCGACCTCGTCGACGTCTTCACCGACCACACCCCGGACCTGAGCGACCGGGAGCGCGCGCTGGTGCTCGGCGGGGCGCTCGCACGGTGGCTGGACTGGCCCGTCCCCCTGACCCCCCGCACAACGGAGGCCTCCCTGTGAGCGACGACGTCAAGCCCGGCAGCCTCGCCGGGGTCCGCGTCCTGGAGTACGGCGACGAGAAGGGCGAGTACTGCGGTCTCGTCCTCGCCGGTCTCGGTGCCGAGGTCGTCAAGGTCGAGCCCCCGGGCGGCAACGCGACGCGGCGCCTGGGGCCCTTCGTCGACGACACCCCCGACCCGAACCGGTCCCTGCACTTCTGGGCCTACAACCGGGGCAAGCAGTCAGTCGTCCTGGACCTGGACGACGCCGAGGACGTCGAGCGCTTCGCCACGCTCGCGGCCGGCTGCGACGTCGTCCTCGACGCGGGTGCGCTGGACGACCTCGAGAGCCGTGGGCTGGGCAGCGAGGCGCTGCGCACCCGGTACCCGCACCTGGTCTACGCGCGGATCACCCCCTTCGGGGAGACGGGTCCGCGACGGGACTGGAAGGCCTCGGACCTGGTGCACATGGCCCTGGGCGGCCAGGTGATGAACTGCGGCTACGACCCCGACCCGTCCGGCCGCTACGACCTGCCGCCGGTCGCGCCGCAGCTGCACCACGCCTTCGCGATCGCCGGCGAGCAGATGGCCTTCACCATCGTCGCGGCGCTGATCCGCCGCCAGGACACCGGCACGGGGCAGCACCTGTCCTGCGCCATCCACGAGGCGGCGGCCAAGAACACCGAGGGCGACCTCATGTCCTGGATCTGCCTCGCCACGCCCTTCCACCGGCAGACCTGCCGGCACTCGGCGCCAGGCGTCTCGGTGCACCGGTCGATCTTCGCCAGCAAGGACGGGCGCTACACCCTCGCCAGCACGCGCAACGCCGCCCTGCTCAAGCCGTTCCTCGAGCAGCACGGCATCGGCGCCGAGGACGTGAGCGACGGCAGCGACGAGAAGACCCAGGACTCCCGCGTCCTCCCGGGCATGGAGGGCGGCGCGGCCCGCAACATGGACGCCGTCGAGCACACGGTGCGCCGGTACCTGCACGAGGACGTCCCGTGGCGGCAGGCGCAGGAGGCCGGGCTCATGTGGGTGCCGCTGCGCCGGCCGCACGAGAGCGCCTCCGACGAGCACTGGCTGCTGCGCCGCACCTACACCGACGTCGAGCACCCGGAGCTGGGCCGCACGGTGCGCTATCCGGCCAGCAAGTGGCTCGCCACCGGCACGCAGTGGCAGACCGGCCGCCGCGCGCCGCTCGTCGACGAGGACCGCGACGCCGTCCTGCGCATCACCCCGCGCGAGCCGGTGCGGCCGCGTCCCGTGGTCGCCGAGGACCAGCTCTCCGTCCACGGCCGGCCGTTCCCCCTGCAGGGGGTCCGCGTCCTCGACTTCACCTGGATGCTCGCCTCGGCCGGGGCGACGCGGTTCCTCGCGTCGCTGGGCGCCGAGGTGATCAAGGTCGAGTGGCACAAGAACCTCGACCCCCGCCGCGGCGGCGCTCCCGTCGGCGGCCGAGAGGCCCGTGAACGGGCCACCGGACCCGTCCCGTCCCGCTGGCCGGCGGACCAGGGCGGTCCTGTCGGCGCGCAGTACAACAACAAGAACCCCGGCAAGCGGGGGATCTCCTTGAACGTCAAGCACCCCGAGGGCCTGGCGATCGCCAAGCGACTCGCCGCCCAGAGCACCATCGTCGCGGAGGGCTTCTCGCCCGGCGTCATGGAGAGCTGGGGGCTGGGCTACGACGTCCTGCGGGAGATCAAGCCCGACATCATCTACGCGAAGCAGTCGGGCATGGGCACAGAGGGCGTGTACGGGCGGTTCCGGACGATCGGCCCGGTGGCGCAGGCCTTCGCCGGGACGTCGGAGATGAGCGGGCTGCCCGACCCGTTCCCGCCCGCCGGCTGGGGGTACTCCTACCTGGACTGGTACGGCGCCTACAGCTTCGCCCTCGCCCTGCTCAGTGCCGTCCACCACCACCGGCTGACCGGCCAGGGGCAGGCGATCGACGCCTCGCAGAGCGAGGTCGGGTTGTTCATGACCGCCGTCCCGCTGCTGGACTTCGAGGTGAACGGCCGCGAGTGGCGGCGCGCCGGCAACCGGTCCCCGTACGGCACGGCCGCGCCCGAGGGCGTCTACCGCTGCGCGGGGGAGGACCGGTGGATCGCCCTCACCTGCGAACGTGACGACGACTGGGTGGCGCTGGCCAAGGAGGCCGGCCACCTCGAGTGGCTCGAGCAGGCGGAGTTCGCCACCGCGGATGCGCGGCGGCAGAACCGGTCGGCCCTCGACCGGCTGGTGGAGGACTGGACCCGCGGCGAGGACGCGTTCACGCTCATGGAACGGCTGCAGGGCGTCGGGGTGGCCGCGGGAGTGGCGCAGACGGCGCAGGACCGCGTCGAGGGGGACCCCCAGCTGGCCGCCCTCGACTGGCTCACCGAGCTGGAGGCCACCGACTTCGGTCGCTGGCCGGTCGCCGCGCCCTCGGTCCGGATGAGCGACACGCCGCAGCACGCCGGCGGCCAGGTCGACCGTGGCGCCGCCACGTACGGCGAGCACAACCACGACGTCTACGGCCGGCTGCTGGGCCTCTCCCGCACCGAGGTCGACGCCCTCGCCGCAGACGGCGTCATCTGAGGTGGGCACGGGGAGCACCGACGTCGCGGGAGCCGTCCGGGGCCGCTCGGCCGTCGTCGCCGTGGGGAACACCGCGCAGGGGACCGTCCCGGGGATCCCGGCCGACGAGCTCGCGGTCGAGGCGCTGCGGATCACGCTGGCCGAGGCGGGCATCGACAAGAGCGCCGTGGACGGGCTGATCACCTGCAAGTCCTACGGCGGCTTCGGCATCGACACCGAGATCGGCCGCCTCGCCGGCCTGAACCCGGCCTACAGCGCCACGCTGGACTACGGGACCTGCAACTTCTCCCTGCACCTGGCCTGCGCGGTGATCGATGCGGGCCTGGCCAGCACCGTGGCGATCGTCTACGGCACCGACCAGCGCAGCAGCGGGAACCGCTTCGGCCACGCCCTCGGCCGCCAGGACGAGGCGTCCGTCTACGGCTTCCTCAACGTCGCCGGGCCCGCGGCGATGGCCTTCCGCAGACACCAGCACCTGTACGGGACGACAGAGGCCGACCTCGGCCGCATCGCCGTGTCCCAGCGCCGCTACGCCGAGGACAACCCGCTGGCGATCTTCCGGGAGCCGCTGACGCTCGAGGACTACCTGGCCCAGCCCTACCTGGTCGAGCCGCTGCGCCGGTCGGACCTCTGCATGATCTCCGACGGCGGCGCCTGCCTCGTCGTCGCGCGCGCCGACCGGGCACGCGATCTCACCGAGACGCCGGTGCACGTCCTGGGGATCGCGCAGCAGACGGGGCTGCGGGACCGGCAGAACGCCGATCAGTGGATGCGCGGCTGGATCGAGCAGGTGGCGTCGCGGATCTACCCCGCGGCCGGCATCGCCCGCGACGACGTCGACGCCCTCTACATCCAGGACCCGACGAGCGTCTGGGTGCTGCAGATGCTCGAGATGTACGGGTTCGTCGAGCCGGGCGGGGTGGGGGAGGCCTTCGCGACCGGTCAGGTCGGTCACGGGGGCCGGCTCCCGCTCAACACCAACGGCGGCCAGCTCTCGGAGGCCTACATGTGGGGGTTCCTGCACCTGTGCGAGGCGGTGCGTCAGCTGCGCGGGGAAGCCGGTGGGCGCCAGCTCGAGGGTCTGCGCACCGCCCAGTACTGCTCCACCTTCGGTTTCATGAAGGCGGCCAGCACGATCCTCGGCACGGAGCTGTCGTGACGGGGGAGGGCCTCGCGGGGCCGGACACCACGACGGGCGACGACTCGCCGTTCTGGGCAGGAGCCCGCGAGGGCCGGCTGGAGTTCCAGCACTGCGCCTCGTGCGGGTTCGTGCGGTGGCCGGCAGCCGGGGTCTGCCCGGAGTGCCTGAGCCGGGACTTCGCCTGGCGGCCCGTCGAACCGGTGGGGACCGTCTGGAGCTGGGTCGTCTACCACCGCGCCTACTCGGCGGCCCTGCGCGAGCGGGTGCCCTACGACGTCGCGCTGGTCGAGCTGGACTGCGGCGTGCGCCTGCTGACCCGGCTCACCGGCTTCGCCGGAGGCGACGACCCCGTCGGGACCCGGGTCGTCGCCCGGTTCGAGGAGCTGGGCGAGCACGGCCGCGTGCCGGTCTTCGCCCCGGCCGAGGAAGGGACGGACAGATGACCACGCAGGACACGCCGACCGTCGAGGAACAGCTGGCCGAGCTGCGCAGCCGGCTCGCGGCGCTCGAGGACGAGAAGGCGATCCGGGAGCTGCTGGCCCGGTACGGCTACTACGCCGACGCCTGCCTCGACGACGAGTACCTGGACCTGTTCACCGAGGACGGGGCCATGGACGTCTCCCAGGGCGGCGCGGAGGACCCGTACGCGCTGCTGCGCTGGCAGGGCCGCGAGGCCATGGCGGCGTTCCTCACCGACCGCACCGCCGAGCACGGCACGGGCTTCGCCGGCCGGAGCCTGCACGTGCAGGGCAACAACCTCACCGTCGAGGTCACCGGCGACTCCGCGGTGGCCGCCGGCTACTCCTTCATCCTCCACCAGGACGGCACCGCGGTCCGGCTCGTGAGCGCGTCGGTCAACGAGTGGCGACTGGAACGGCGGCACGGGACCTGGCGGATCGCCCTCCGGCGCCGCCGGATGCTGGGCGCGCCGGACACCGCGGACGTGCTGCGCTCCACGGAGACCGCTGCCGGTCGGTGACGATCCGGGTGGCCTGCGCCACTCGTGGTCTATATTGTGTTCAGACCTCATTAGCGGGGTCGGCCACAGGCCCGAGCGCGCGACGCCGGGTGCACCGAGGAGGGCAACGGTCCCATGACCTTCGTGATCACCCTGGGATGCTGCAACGACAGCTCGTGCGTCCCCGTCTGTCCGGTGCAGTGCATCCGGCCGCGTCCGGGTGACCCCGACTTCACGACGGCCGAGCAGCTCTACATCGACCCGGCCACCTGCATCGACTGCGGGGCCTGCATGGACGAGTGCCCGGTCGACGCCATCCACTCCGAGTACGACCTGCCGGAGTCCCTGGCGGACTACCTGGAGATCAACGAGGCCTACTTCCGCACCCACCCGATCGAGGAGTCCCTGCCTCCGGACCCGGTGCACCGCCGGCTCCCGGCCGACCGCCCCGTGCTGTCCGTGGCCATCGTGGGCTCGGGCCCGGCGGCCTGCTACGCCGCGGGCGAGCTCAGCGCCGTCAAGGGCGTGACCGTGTCGGTCTTCGAGCGCCTGCCCACGCCCTACGGCCTGGTCCGGGCCGGGGTCGCGCCCGACCACCCGAACACGAAGAAGGTCGCCGACCGCTTCGCGGCGGTGCTCTCGCGGGCGAACGTGCAGTGCTTCTTCAACGTGGAGGTCGGCCGGGACGTCACGATCGACGAGCTGCTGGAGCACCACCACGCGGTGCTGTGGGCCGGTGGTGCCGACGACGACCGGCGGTTGGGGATCCCCGGCGAGGACCTGCCCGGATGCCACTCGGCCCGGGAGTTCGTCGCCTGGTACAACGGCCACCCCGACGCCGCCGGCAGCTCCTTCGACCTCGGGGGTGAGCGCGCCGTCGTCATCGGCAACGGCAACGTCGCCCTCGACGTGGCCCGCCTGCTGGCCCAGCCGGTCACGGCTCTGGCGGCCACCGACATCGCCGACCACGCCCTCGCGGCGCTGGAGACGAGTCGCGTCGCCGACGTGGTCGTCGCTGCCCGCCGCGCGCCCGAGCACGCCGCGTACACGACGGGCGAGCTGCTGGCGCTGGACCGGACGGAGGGGGTCACGCTCCTCGCCGTCGGCGACGACCTGGGCTCCGCCGCGCACGTGGAGGACCGGCGCTCCGAGGTGGTCGCCGCGGCCGCCGCGCGGACCGCCGGGCCGGGGGAGCGGACGGTGACCTTCCGGTACGGGCTACGGCCGGTCGCGGTCAACGGCACGGACGCGGTGGAGTCGGTGACCTTCGAGCGGCCGGACGGCACGACCGAGACGGTGCCCGCGACCCTGGTGCTGCGAGCAGTCGGCTACCGGGGCCGCTCGGTCGCCGGACTGCCCTTCGACGAGGTCCGGGGCACGCTGCCGCACGAGCAGGGGCGGGTCGTGGACGCCGCGAGCGGTCTGCCCGTCCCGGGGGTCTACTGCTCCGGGTGGATCAAGCGCGGGGCCACCGGCGTCATCGGGAGCAACAAGACCGACTCCGCCGAGACGGTCGAGGCGCTCCTGCACGACTTCGAGGCCGGTCGCCTGCGCGACCCCCTGCACGGTGCCGAGCAGCTCGCGAAGCTGGTGGAGGCCCGGCAGCCCGCCGTCGTCGACAAGCAGGCGTGGGCCCGGATCGACCAGGCCGAGCGGCGCAGCGGACGGGAGGCGGGGCGGCCGCGGCGGAAGCTGGTGCGCCACGAGGACCTGCTGGCCGGCAGCCGCCCCGTCGGCTGACGGGCGGCTGCCGGTTCACCACCGGACCGTGGCGGTGGCGTGCTGCGCCTCCCGCGCGCTGGCGATCCGCAGCGCCTGGCTGCCGTCGTCCTGCACCCGCGCGACGGCCACCAGGGGCTCGCCGGCGAAGGCGGGGGCGCGCAGGCGGAAACCGATCTCCCGCGGCGGCGGGGCGCCAGGGTCTCGCCGCAGCACCTCTGCCATGTGCAGCACCAGGAGCGGGCCGTGCACGACGAGGCCGGCGTAGTGCTCCACGTCGACGGTGTACGGGCGGTCGTAGTGGATGCGGTGCTGGTTGGCGGTCAGGGCGCTCATGCGGAACAGCAGCGGCTCGTCGGCCAGGAGGGGGAGTGCCGGCGCCGAGGGGTCCGTGTCCGGGGGGTCGGTGGCCAGCGGCGTCCCCCGGAGGTCGGCCGCGCCGGGCCCGCTGCGGTAGACGATGTCCTGGTCCTCCACCACCCGGACGGCACCGTCCTGCAGGTACTCGCTGCGCACGGTCACGAACAGCAGGTCCCCGGAGCGGCCGCTCTTCGCGCGGGCGTCGACGAGCGAGCGGCGGCGCCGGACCGGCTCGCCGTAGCGCAGCGCCCCCTCCCGCCGCCAGACGCCGCCGGCGAACATCCGGCGCCGGTCCTCCAGGGGCGGCAGGAAGGCGCCGTCGGTCAGGTGCCCGTCGGTGCCGACCCGTCGTTGCGCCGGCCACTCCAGGAAGTGGAACCAGTGCCACAGCGGAGGCAGCTCGGGACCCGGCGCCGGCTGGTCCCACAGGCCGGCCGCGGCGGTGCCCACCGCCGGTTCCAGCACCTGCTCCTCGTCGGTGGGGTCGGGGTGCCACGTCCGGGCGACTTCCTCGAGGTCCATGAGGTCCTCCCTGGCACCGCGGTGCGATCGGCTTATGATGCTGTAATGGTACAGATCCACGACAAGCCGCTGGCGGGGATCTGCGTGGTCAGCCTCGAGCAGGCGGTCGCCGCCCCCTTCGCCACCCGTCAGCTGGCCGACCTCGGCGCGCGCGTCATCAAGGTGGAGCGGCCCGGGTCCGGGGACTTCGCCCGGCGGTACGACGACACCGTCCACGGGCTGTCGAGCTACTTCGTGTGGCTGAACCGCTCGAAGGAGTCCCTGACGCTCGACGCGAAGGAGCCCGAGGGTCGTGAGGTCCTCGGCCGGCTGCTGGAGCGGGCCGACGTGTTCGTGCACAACCTGGGGCCGGGTGCCGTCGACCGGCTGGGGTTCGGGCCCGCAGCCCTTGCCGAGCTGAACCCCCGGCTGATCAGCTGCGCGGTGACCGGCTACGGGAGCTCCGGCTCGTGGTCGCAGCGCAAGGCCTACGACCTGCTCATCCAGTGCCAGACCGGGCTGGTCTCCATCACCGGCACCCCGGAGAGCGGCGCCCGGGTGGGCATCTCCATCGCCGACATCGCGGCCGGCATGTACGCCTACAGCGGCGTCCTCACCGCCCTGCTCACCCGGGCCACGACGGGGGTCGTCCGGTCGGTGGAGGTCTCGCTGTTCGACGCGCTGGCCGAGTGGATGAGCCAGCCGGCGTACTACACGCGCTTCGGAGGAAACGCGCCGCCGCGGATCGGCACGCACCACGCGACCATCGCCCCGTACGGCGCCTACGCCGCCTCCGACGGACGCGAGGTCCTCTTCTCGATCCAGAACGACGCCGAGTGGCGCGCCCTGTGCGCGTCCTTCCTCGAGGCCCCGGAGGTCGCCGACGACGAGCGGTTCGCGACGTCCGCGGCACGCGTGCGCAACCGGGCGGCGCTGGACGAGCTCGTCTCGGCGGCCTTCGCGCGCCGCACCGGAGGAGAGGTGCAGGAGCTGCTGGACCGCCTGCGCATCGCCAACGCGCCCATCAACGACGTCGCCGACTTCCTGCAGCACCCCGTGCTCACCGAACGTGCGCGGTGGCAGGAGATCGACACCCCCGGGGGACCGGCCGACGTCCTCCGGCCCCCCGCCGAGCTCGCCGGCGTGGAACCCGTCATGGGCCGCGTACCGGACCTCGGCGAGGACACCGCCGCCATCCTCGGCGAACTCGGCTACGACGGACCCGCCACCGAGGTGCTCCGCGCCTCCGGCGTCGTCTGACCCGCCACCCACCCCATACCGCCACACCCCGACCCGAGGAGCACCCGATGGGCCACCTGGACGCACTGGACGAGGACGAGCAGGAGATCGTGCGGACGGTCGCCGACTTCGTCGACCGGGACGTCCGTCCCGTCGTGCAGGAACTCGAGCACGCCAACACCTACCCCGAGGCCCTGGTCGAGGCCATGAAGGGCCTGGGCATCTACGGCTTGGCCGTTCCGGAGGAGCACGGCGGCATCGAGGTCAGCATGCAGTGCTACGTCCTCGTGACCGAGGAGCTGGCCCGGGGGTGGATGAGCCTGGCCGGCGCCATGGGCGGGCACACCGTCGTCTGCAAGCTGCTCACCATGTTCGGCACCGAGGAGCAGAAGGCCACCTGGCTGCCCCGGCTGGCGACCGGGGAGGTCCGGGCGACCATGGCGCTCACCGAGCCGCAGGGCGGCTCGGACCTCCAGGCGCTGACCACGACGGCACGGGAGGTGGACGGCGAGTACGTGATCACCGGCGCGAAGACGTGGATCAGCAATGCCCGCCGGGCCGGGGTCACCGCCCTGCTGTGCCGCACCGACCCCGAGGCGCAGCCCCGGTCGCGCGGCATCTCCGTCGTGCTGGTCGAGCCCGGGCCGGGGATGACCGTGTCCCGCGACCTGCCCAAGCTGGGCTACAAGGGCGTGGAGAGCTGCGAGATCCAGTTCGACGGCTACCGCGTCCCGACCTCCAGCGTCCTCGGCGGGGTCCCCGGGCAGGGCTTCGCGCAGATGATGAAGGGCCTGGAGACCGGTCGCCTGCAGGTGGCAGCGCGCGCCCTCGGGGTCGGCCGCGCCGCCTTCGAGGACGCGCTGGCCTACGCCCAGGTGCGCGAGTCCTTCGGCAAGCCCATCTGGCGGCACCAGTCGGTCGGCAACCTCCTGGCCGACATGGCCACCGGGCTCGAGGCCGCGCGGCAGCTGACGATGTACGCAGCCCGCGAGTACGACGCCGGGCGCCGGGTCGACATGGAGGCCGGCATGGCGAAGCTGTGCGCCTCCGAGACCGCCATGAAGATCGCGCTGGACGCCGTCCGGGTGCACGGCGGGTACGGGTACTCGACGGAGTACGACGTCGAGCGGTACTTCCGCGACGCCCCGCTGATGATCGTCGGCGAGGGCACCAACGAGATCCAGCGCAACGTCATCGTCAGCCAGCTGGTGAACCGGGCCACGTCGTGACGGAGGACCGCACCATCGCGGTCGTCGGCGCCGGCCTGGCCGGCCTGCGGACGGCGGAGGCGCTGCGCCGCGAGGGCTGGGCGGGGCGCCTGGTCGTGGTCGGCGACGAGGTGCACATGCCCTACACCCGGCCGCCGCTGTCCAAGAAACTGCTGCTCGGGAGCGGTGGACACGACGACGTGGCCCTGAAGCTCAAGCCGGCCGAGCACCCGACCGAGTGGCTGCTCGGCCGCCGGGCGGTGTCGGCGCGGCTGGACGACCGGGTCCTGGAGCTGGACGACGGCTCGGACCTGGCCTACGACGGGCTGGTCGCCGCGACGGGCGTCACGGCCCGCCGGCTGCCCGCTGCGGTGGGCGGGGGCACCGTCCTGCGCACGCTCGACGACGCCGCGGCGCTCTCGGCCCGCCTCACCCCGGGCGCCCGTGTCGTGGTCGTCGGCGCGGGCTTCATCGGGTGCGAGGTCGCGGCGGCGGCGACCGCCCGGGGCTGTCAGGTGTCCGTGGTGGCCCTCGACGCCGTCCCGATGCAGCTCCCCCTCGGTGAGCTGGTGGGGGAGGAGCTGCGTCGCCGCCACGCCGCCGTGGGTGTGCGGTTCCACCTGGGCACGACGGTCGAGGAGGTCCGCGGAGGACGCGTGCGGCTCGCCGACGGGTCCCTGCTCGAGGCCGACGTGGTCGTCGAGGCCGTCGGTTCCCGGCCGGCCACCGACTGGCTGCAGGGCAACGGCCTGGACCTCGCCGACGGGGTGCTCTGCGACCGCGAGCTGCGGATCGACGGCCGGCGGGGTGCCGTCGCCACGGGGGACGTCGCCCGGTTCCCGAACGCCCTCTTCGACGGCGTCCCGCGACGGGTGGAGCACTGGCAGATCGCGGCGGACTCGGCGCCCCCTGCGGCCCGCACGGTGCTGCAGGACCTCGGGGCGGGGGACGCCGCAGCCCCGTTCACGACGGTGCCCTCCTTCTGGTCCGACCAGGGGGTGGTGAGCATCCGCTCCTTCGGCATGCCGGGCCTCGGCGACGCGTGCGAGCTGCTCGAGGGAGACCTCACGGCCGAGGCGGCTGTCGGGTACACCCGCGGCGGCGCGCTGGTCGGCGTCGTCCTCCTCGGCATGGCCCGGAGCAGTGGCGCGTACCTGCGCCGGCTCACCGAGGAACTGCGCACGGCCGCGGACGCACCCGCCCGGTGACGGGGACGGCCGTTGCCGTCCCAATGGTAGTCAAGTTATGGTGCTGCTCCCAAGACAACACGATTGAGGGCGGACCGACGCATGGCTCAGGACATCGCCGAGCTGCGGGCGGCGCACCGCAGGGACTACGACCCGTACGCCACCAGCTCGATCCAGGAGCACCTGGACGAGCTGGCCGAACGGCGGCGCGAGGAGCCGGTCTCCTGGTCCCAGCGGGGCAACGGCTGCTGGGTGCTCACGCGCTACGACGACATCAGCAGCGTGCTGCGCCGCAACAACCGGGGCTTCGTCAGCTTCCCCAACGACCCGGACGGGCTCAACGTCCAGGGCGCCCGGGACGCGCTGATCCCCATCGAGATCGACGGTGAGCGGCACCGCCAGTTCCGGCGGGTGCTCGACCCGCTGTTCTCCCCGGCTCGTGTCGCGCCGCTCGAGCCGTTGCTCCGCGAGGCCGCCACCCGCCTCATCGACGAGTTCGTCGAGGACGGCCGCTGCGAGTTCGTCGAGGCCTTCGCCATGCCGTTCCCGGGCGCGACCTTCCTCGCGATCATGGGCTGGCCGGCGGGGGACCTCCACCGTCTCAACCGCTGGGTGGCGACCATGCACCACGGCGTGCCCGGCGCCGGCGAGGAGGAGTCGAACGCCGCCCGGGCCCAGGCCGGGAGCCAGATGCGGGACTACGTCGTCGAGCGGATCGCCGAGCGCCGCGCCGACCCCCGCGACGACGTCACGACCCACGTGCTGGACGCCGAGATCGAGGGCCGCCGGCTCACCGACGACGAGTTGTTCGACCTCTTCCTGCTCATGATGCTGGCCGGCCTGGACACGGTGCAGAGCGTCCTCGCGCAGAGCTTCGTGCTGTTCGGCCGCCAGCCCGAGCTGTGGTCGGCGATGTTCGCCGATCCGCAGACGTTCGAGCCGGCGATCGAGGAGCTGCTGCGCTGGACGGCGCCGGCGATCCCCACCCGCACCGTCACCGACGACGTCGTCGAGGTCGGCGGGCTCGAGCTGCCGCGCGGCGAGCGGGTGCACGCCCCCCTGGCGGCCGCCAACCGGGACCCGGAGTACTACCCGGACCCGGACGCGGTGGTGTTCGACCGCCCGGCCAAGCCGCACCTGGCCTTCGGCATGGGCACCCACCGGTGCCTCGGTGTCCACCTCGCGCGGCTGGAGCTGCGGGTGGCCTTCGACGAGCTGCACCGGCGCATCCCCGCGTTCGCCCTGGCGCCGGGTGCCGCGCCCGCCGAGCACCTGGGGTTGTCCTGGGGCGTCGAGGACGTCCGCATCGAGTTCCCGCCGGGCTCCCGCGAGCCCCGGTCCTGAACGACCACCGACAGGAGCACCGCGCACATGTCCTCCATGGCCGAGCGGGCCGAGCGGGCCGGCATCCCCGTGCACACGTTCGACCTCGAGAACGACCAGCGGTTCGGCGTCGACCCCTTCGCCGTCTGGGACGAGGCGGCGTCCGTGGCCCCCCTGTTCTACAGCCCGGCCGGCCGCGGCTTCCTCGTCGCCGCCGACTACGACACCGTCAAGACGGTGCTGCAGAACCCGCGGATGTGGTCGAACCTCCCCAGCACCATCACGTACACCAAGGAGGACGTCGAGATGGACGTCCCCCCGATCACGATGGACCCGCCGCAGCACACCGCCTATCGCAAAGCCCTCATCCCGCTGTTCAGCCCGCGGGCGGTGGCGCCGCTCGAGCCGCGGATCCGCGAGATCGCCCACCAGCTGTGCGACGAGATCGAGGAGGCGGGCGAGTGCGACGTCATGCGCGACTTCGCCGGCCGGCTCCCGGCGCAGTTCTTCCTCGAGTGGCTCGGGCTGGCCGAGGGCGACGTCCGGCGGATGTATCAGCTGGCCCAGGCGGCCACCTTCGACTTCCCGACCCAGGAACAGCGGACGGCGATCGAGGCGGAGATCAACGGGATCGTCGGCGCGTCCATCACCGCCCGCCGAGCGGAGCCGGCCGACGACCTCGCCACCGCCTTCACCCACCTGCGCGTCGACGGTGAACCCGTCGAGGAGGGCCTGCTCGTCGGCATGGCGACGCTGGCCTTCATCGCCGGGCAGGAGACGACGTCGACCCAGTTCGGCTGGATGCTGTGGCACCTCGGCCGGGTCGAGGAGGACCGCCGCCTCCTGCAGGAGCGTCCCGAGGTCATCCCGGACGCGATCGAGGAGCTCATGCGCGTCTACAACACCGGTGGCCCGGCCGGCCGCGTGGCGGCCGCGGACGGCGAGCTGAACGGTTATCCGGTGCGCGCCGGGGACCGGCTGTTCCTGGCCCGCTGCGGCGCCGACCGGCAGACCGACCGCCAGGTCCAGCTCCTGCGCACGCCCAACCGGCACAGCGCGTTCGGCCTCGGCATCCACCGCTGCCTGGGCTCCCACGTGGCCCGCATCGAGATGCGCATCGGGCTCGAGGTCTGGCAGGAGCGGTTCCCGGACTACCGGGTGCCGGCCGACTTCGTGCCGCAGTTCCGCTGGGGCAGCTTCATGCAGCAGCTCGTGAGCCTGCCGGTGGAGCTGAGCCCGGCCACGGTCGCCTGACCCCGCCACCCGGCTCCCAGGACCACGGCTGCGCAGCAGCGCGGACGCCCGATCACACGAGAGGAACGACCATGAACTCGACCGAGGACTTCCGCACCGCAGCCCTGCGGTACGCCGTCGACACTGCGCTGTGCGCCGGCCACGGGCGCTGCTACTCGCTGGACCCCGACCACTTCGACTCCGACGACGTGGGCTACGCCGTCGTCCTCGACCGGGCCGAGTCCGCGTCCCGGCGCGCCGCCATGGAGGACGTGGTGGCCGCGTGCCCGGAGGGGGCCATCTCGATCGTCGAGGGCCCGGCGGGCAGCTGACGCGGAGCAGGACCCGCTCACGCAGGAGGCCCCGGTCCGCCTGGACCGGGGCCTCCTGCGTGCGGCCGCTACTCGCCGGCGAGGAGCAGGGCCTCCCGGGGGCATCCGTCGACCGCCCGCCGGACGTCGTCCTGCCGCTCGGTGGCCGGTTCGCCGGGCAGCACGTACGCCAGGCCCGAGTCGTCGAGCTCGAAGACCTCCGGTGCCAGCGCCAGGCAGACGGCGTTGCCCTCGCAGCGCTCGGCGTCGACGCGGACCTGGATCACCGGGCACCACCGATCGAGGCGGGCACCGACTCGTGCAGGTACCCGATGCCCATCGTGTCCGACAGGCGCACGCGCTCGAGATCGATCCGGTAGTCGGGGACGACCTCGAAGATCGTCTCCATCTGGATCTTGAGCAGGATGCGCGCCAGGTGCAGGCCGAGGCAGCGGTGCACGCCCCAGCCGAAGGCGACGCTCTTGCCGTTGTTGCGGTCCAGGTCCATCTCGTCGGCGTCCTCGAACTGCCGCGGGTCGCGGCTGGCCGCCATGATCAGCAGGAAGGCCATGTCGCCCTCGCGCATCCGGACGCCGCCGAACTCCCTGTCCTTCGTGACCAGCCGGGCCATGCCGGTGGCCGGCGCGTAGAGCCGCACGGTCTCCTCGATGGCGGCAGGGATCCGGTCGGGCTCGGCCATCAGCCGCTGCCGCAGCTCGGGCCGGTGCTCGATGTGCACGAGCAGTGCCGTGAGCGCGCCGCTCGTGGTGTGGAAGCCGGCGAGCAGCAGGACCATGACGATGTCGATGATCTGCGCATCGGTGATCTTGCTGCCGTCGGGGAGCTGCTCGGTGGCCAGCACGGTCATCAGGTCGTCGCGCGGGGTCGCCCGGCGATCGGCCGCCTCGGCGAGGATCTGGTCGACGAGCCACTGCTTGTCGCGCTCCATCTCCGCGCGCACGTCCGGGTCCGTCGTCCCCTGGTTGGCCATGCCGCGGGCCATCGCGGCCAGGAACTCCTGCTGGCGTGCGGGATCCACACCGAGGATGGTCAGCGTCACGGTGCCCGGCATGATGTCGGCGAGGTCGGGCACGAAGTCCCACGAGCCCCGGTCGCGGAGCCCGGTGACCAGCTCCCGCACCCGCTCGCGCATCCACGGCTCGCGCTTGCCCATCGCGGTCTGGCTGAACCAGGGGGTCAGGATCCGCCGGTAGACGGCGTGCTGCGGCGGGTCCATCGACGTCGGGATGTGCGTGCTGCCGAAGGACAGGGCGGGGATCGACGCCCCCTTGCGGGACGAGAAGGACTCGAAGTCCCGGAAGCCCTCGGACACGAGGTCGTGGCGGGTGACGACCCAGAAGCCGTCGTAGGCGTCCGACCAGGCAACCGGCGCCTGCTCGCGCAGCGTGTTCACGGTGTCGATGGCCGTGTGGGCGAAGTCGACCGAATGGTGGTCGAAGTGGGTGACGAGGGGGTGCTGGACGTCCTCGACGGTCATGTCGCTCCTCGGTGAGTCGTGGGTGGCAGCCACCGGCCGGACCTCGGGCGGTCCGCAAGCACCATTGCAACACAACAAGAGGTGACTTGGCGAACACGCGACCAGGGCGCTCGCTTACTTGGCAAGGCCCGCGCGGCAACACTCTTGCCGGCACATCCAAGTATGGACACAACACGACTTGAGCATTAGTGTCCGGCACCACATCCGGCCCACCAGCGGTGGTGGGCGTCACTGTGGGAGTGCTCATGCAGCGCAAGGACCTACGCCGGCTCGGGATCGGGCTGGCCGCCATGTCGATCGTGCTCGCCGGATGCGGTGACGACGGCGACTCGGACACCTCCGCCGGGCTGGAGGGTGACCCGATCAAGATCGGCGTCGCCATCTCCGAGACCGGTCCGCTCGCCTCGAGCGTGGAGAGTGCCGTGGGCGCCGCGCGGGCCTGGGCCCGGCAGACCAACGAGGACGGCGGCCTCGGCGGGCGTCCCGTCGAGATCGTCATCGAGGACACCAAGGGAGAGGCCGGGGCCGCGCAGGCCGCCGTCCGGTCGCTGGTCGAGGACGACGGCGTCGTCGCCCTGGTCCTCGCCGACGCCGTGGCCGAGGGCTCGGTCGCGGAGTACATCGCGGGCCAGGACATCCCGGTCATCGGCGCCGGTGGCTACGCCCCGTCCGTCTGGAACGGCACGCCGAACTTCTTCGCCGTCTCGCCGAACTCGGCGACCGTGATCACCTCGCTGGTGACCGCGGCGGCCGCGGCGGACGCGCAGAACTTCAGCTCCGCGGTGTGCGCCGAGTCGGCGACCTGTGCCTCGGACGCCTCCCAGGTGTTCGAGCCGTCCACGCAGGCGTCCGGGCTCAGCTACTCGGGCTACGTCACGGTGAACGCGACGCAGTCCAGCTACACCGCCGAGTGCCTGGGTTTCCAGGAGCAGGACGCCGACTTCATCGCGCTGCTGCTGTCGGTGGACACGAACGTCCGGGTGATGCAGGACTGCGTCGCCCAGGGCTACGAGGGCGTGTTCGGGACCTCGTCGTCGAGCTTCAACCCCGTGGAGTACTCGGCCATCAGCGGGATGCGCATGGTCGGGACCCTCAACGGGTTCCCGTGGTGGGCCGACGACCCGCAGGTCGAGCGCTACCGCAGCGCCCTCGAGGAGTACGAGTCCGACACGAACCCGGCCAGCACCAGTGGCACGACGATGTGGTCCTCCCTCGAGCTGTTCAAGAAGGCCATCGGCGACGACACCGCCGACATCAGCCGTGAGAGCGTCCTCGCCTCCTACTACGCGCTGCAGGACGAGACGCTCGACGGGCTGCTGCCCTCGCCGGTGACCTTCTCCGAGGGGCAGCCCTCGCCGTCGGTCGACTGCTTCTGGCAGTACGACTACACGGCCGGTGACGAGAACCCCACCCTGCTGGCCCCGTCGGGCGAGTCCGGCAACGGCGCAGAGGGCGACCTCGCGACGGCCTGCCTGGACAGCGCCGGCGCCGACAGCTGACCTGAAGGACACACCCCCATGTGGAACGCGTTGCTGCCCTTCGTCGTCGCCGGTCTGACCACCGGCGCGATCCTGGGCATCGCCGGAACCGGTCTCGTCCTGACCTACAAGACCTCCGGCATCTTCAACATCGGCCACGGGGCCGTGGCTGCGGCTGCGGCCTTCGTCTTCCACCTGCTGTACGTCGAGCAGGAGATGACGTGGTGGCTGGCGTTCCTGCTCTCCGTGGGGGTCCTCGGCCCGCTGTTCGGTCTGGTCCTGGCTGTCATCAGCCGCGCCCTGGCCGAACAGCGGGCCGCCCTCAAGATCGTGGCGACGGTCGGCATGGTCCTGGTCGTCCAGGGCCTCGCCACCGCCTACTACGGCTACAACCCCCTGCTCGTACCGCAGTACCTGCCCAGCGGCACCGAGGTCGTCCGGCTCGGCGGCGTCAACATCACCTACGCCCAGGTGACCGTGGTCGCGATCTCGCTGGTGGCGGTCGGCGCGCTGTACGTGTTCTTCCGCGTCAGCCGCACCGGCCTGGCCATGCGCGCGGTGGTCAACGACCCGGAGCTCGTCGGGCTGCACGGAACCGATCCGGTGCGCGTCCAGCGGCTGGCCTGGGTCATCGGCGCCACCTTCGCCGCACTGTCGGGCGTGCTCATCGCGCCGTTCACCGGCATCGAGTCCGTCGCCCTGACCTTCCTCGTGGTCCAGGCGTTCGGGGCCGCCGCGGTCGGCGCCTTCTCCAGCATCCCCCTGACCTACGTCGGCGCGCTG
Source organism: Blastococcus sp. CPCC 205250 (assembly GCF_019799925.1). Taxonomy (GTDB): domain Bacteria; phylum Actinomycetota; class Actinomycetes; order Mycobacteriales; family Geodermatophilaceae; genus Trujillonella. The sequence goes on from NZ_JABGCG010000006.1 coordinate 53,797, forward strand.
GTGATCGGCGTCCTGTCGAGCGTCGTCACCAAGTACGCACTCGACAACCAGGCCCTCCGGGGACTCTCCTCCAGCCTGCCGTTCATCTTCCTGCTCGGTGCACTGCTGCTGCTGCCCAAGCGGAAACTGGACGCCCCCGCGCGGGCCGAGCGCCCGCCGCGGTCGCCGTGGCAGGGCCCGGACCGGCTGCGGTACGGCGTGGGCGTGGTCGTCGTGGGCCTGCTGGCCCTCGTGCCCACCTTCGCCGGCAGCAACCTGTCGTTCTTCACCATCGGCGTCACCCAGGCGATCCTGCTGCTGTCGCTCGGACTCCTCGTGCGGACCGCCGGCCTGGTCTCGCTGTGCCACGCCACCTTCGCCGCGATCGGGGCGGCCGCCTTCGCCCAGCTCATCGAGCGCTTCGACCTGCCGTGGCTGGTGGCGCTGCTCCTCGGTGCCCTCGTCGTCGTGCCGGTGGCTGCGCTGCTGGCGCTGCCGGCCATCCGGTTGTCCGGGCTGTTCCTGGCGCTCGCGACGCTGGGCTTCGGGCTCGCCGTCGAACAACTCTTCTACTCCCGCGACTGGTTCTTCTCGCAGACCGGGCTGGGCAAGCCGATGCCGCGGCCGGCCGGCTTCGAGGACGACACCGTCTGGTACTACGCGGTCCTCGCGGCGTTCGTGGTGACCGCCGTGGCGATGATGGTGCTGCACCGCAGCCGCATCGGGCGCATCCTGCAGGGACTGTCGGAGTCGCCGCTGGCGGTGCGCACGCTCGGGCTCAACGTGAACCTGACCCGACTGATCGTCTTCTGCATCGCCGGCTACTTCGCCGGCGTGGCCGGCATCATGTACGGCGCCACGGTCAACTTCGCCGTCCTCGGCGACTCGCGCTACACCGCGTACTACTCCCTGGTCCTCCTGGCCACGCTGGCCCTGATGCCCTTCCGTGAGCCCTGGTACGCCGTCGTCGCCATCGTCGCGGCGGTCATCCCCGCCTATATCGACGCCGAGGACACCGCCAGCTGGCTCAACGTCCTCTTCGGCGTCTTCGCGGTGCTGGTCGCCTGCCAGGGCGGCGGGCAGCCGATGCCGACGGTCGTGCGGACCTGGATCGAACGTCGCTTCGGCCGGGCGCGGGCCGACGCCCCCGAGCGGGCGACGACCGCCGAGCCCTGGACCGTCTCCCCGGCCTCGACCGGGATCGAGGTCCGGGAGCTCACCGTGCGGTACGGCGGCCAGACAGCGGTCGACGCCGTCAGCTTCGCCGCACCGACAGGCCAGATCACCGGTCTCATCGGGCCCAACGGCGCGGGCAAGACGACGACGTTCAACGCCGTCAGCGGCCTGCTGACGCCGGCGTCGGGCACCATCCGGCTGCACGGCGACGACGTCACCCGGCTGTCGGCCGCCGCTCGCGGTCGCCGCGGCGTCGGTCGGACCTTCCAGCTGATGCAGCTGGCCGACTCGCTGACCGTGGCGCAGAACGTCGCGCTGGGCGTCGAGTCGTCCATGGCCGGCTCGCGGGTCCGGGGGCAGCTCCTGGCGACGTCGGCGGAGCGGCGGACGACCGCGGAGGCGACCGAGCACGCGCTCGAGCTCTGCGGCATCGCCGACCTGCGGGAGCGCCAGGCGGGATCGCTGTCCACCGGCCAGCGCCGGCTGGTGGAGCTGGCCCGCTGCCTGAGCGGCCGGTTCGACGTGCTGCTGCTGGACGAGCCCTCGTCGGGGCTCGACCCGGTCGAGACCGAGCAGTTCGGCGAGACCCTGCTGCAGGTCGTCCGTGAACGAGGCTGCGGGATCCTCCTCGTCGAGCACGACATGGAGCTCGTGCTGCGCATCTGCGCCGACATCTACGTCCTGGACTTCGGGAAGCTGCTGTTCCACGGCACACCGCAGGAGGTCCGGACGAGCCCGATCGTGCAGGCCGCCTACCTCGGCTCCTTCGAGGACGCCGGCGTCGACATCGAGCAGGACGTCATCGAGGAGGACCTGGTCCCGTGAGCACCGCACCGGCACCGACCACCGCAGAGGCACCGGCCGCGGCCGCCGCGCTGGAACTGCGGGGGATCAACTCCAGCTACGGCACCACCCAGGTCCTCCGGGACGTGTCGATCACCGTGCCGCGGGGGTCGGTGACCGCCCTGATCGGACCGAACGGCGCGGGCAAGACGACGACGCTGCGGGTGGCCTCGGGGCTGCTCCGCCCCAGCAGCGGCGAGGTGTTCCTCGGAGGCGACGAGATCACCCGGCTGCCCTCTCACCGGCGGGCCGGGCGGGGACTCGTGCACGTGCCCGAGGGACGCGGCGTCTACCGCAACCTCACCGTGCAGGAGAACCTGACGATGCAGGCGCCGCCGAAGCAGGTGAAGGAGTCGATCGAGCGGGCGGCGAGCGTCTTCCCGATCCTCGGCAAGCGCCTGGCGCAGAAGGCGGGGACCCTCAGCGGCGGCGAGCAGCAGATGCTGTCGCTGTCGGCGGCGTACGTGCGCCGGCCCGAGCTGGTCCTGGTCGACGAGCCCTCGCTGGGACTCGCCCCGATCATCGTCGACGTCGTCTTCGAGTTCCTGGAGACGCTGCGGGGCGACGGGATCGCCCTGCTGCTGGTCGACCAGTTCGCGCACCGCTCCCTGGGCATCGCCGACAACGCCTACGTGCTGCGGCGCGGCCGGGTCGTCTACTCCGGTGCGGCGGAGGAGTTGCTCGAGGGCGACATGTTCGAGCAGTACGTCGGCGAGGGCGTCGCCTAGCCCGACAGCCGGGTCGCGGCACGCGGCCGGCTCCCGACCGGGCCGCCGGCACCTCCGGGTGCCGGCGGCCCGCTGCGGTCCCGCCGGGCGGGTCCGTCCGCGTACGACGACGGGCCGCCGGTACCTCGCGGTACCGGCGGCCCGTCGTCGTCGCGGGGGTCAGGCCGCGGAGAAGGCGAACCCCCGGTATCCGGACTCGACCGCCTCGGCGACCTTGCGCCGGTACTGGGGCAGGCCCCCGGCGTACAGCAGGTACACCCGCTGGCGACCCGGGACGTTCGAGCCGAAAGCCCAGGACTCCGCCGTCTCCTGCAGCGTCCCCACGATGCCGGAGTTGACGTGCTCGATCCACTCGTCCTCGGCGGCCTCGGTGACCGTGACCTCGGTGAGGCCGTTCTCCCGCATGTGCGCGATGCAGGCCGTGACGACGTCGACCTGGGGCTCGGTGGCCCGGGGGATGTTGCCGGCGGTGCTCTGCGGGCCGCCCACCATGAACAGGTTCGGGAAACCGGCGCTCTGCATGCCGAGGTAGGTCCGCGGACCGGCGGCCCAGTGGTCGGCGAGCCGGGCGCCGCCGACCCCCCGGATGTCGATCCGGTCGTAGGAACCGACCACGGCGGCGAAGCCCGTCGCGAACACGATCAGGTCGACGTCGTAGTGCTGCCTGTCGGTCTGGATCCCCGTCGGGGTGAAGCGCTCGATCGTCTCCTCCGCGGTGGAGACCAGCGTGACGTTGTCGCGGTTGTAGACCTCGTAGTAGCCGTTCTCCAGCGGCGGGCGCTTCTGGCCGAACCCGTGGTCGCGGGGGATGAGCCGCTCGGCGATCTGGGGGTCCGCCACGCGGCTGCGGATCTTCTCGCTCAGGAAGTCCGTCAGCGCGGCGTTGGCGCTCTTGTCGAGGGCCACGTCGCGGAAGTTGGCCAGGGCCATGGTGAGGCCCGGGGCGTTGTAGAGGCGGTCGAAGTGCGCGCGCCGCTCCTCGGGGTCCATGTCCAGCGAGGACTCGGTCATGGGCCGGTGCATCGACCCGGAGGGGGACAGCTGCGTCGCCTCGTAGATCTCCCGGATGCGGGAGCGGATGTCCCGCGCGCGTTCGGGCGTGATGGGGGAGTTGTTGATCGGCGTGCACCAGTTCGGGGTCCGCTGGAAGACCGCGAGGGAGGCGCAGCGCTCGGCGATGAAGGGGATGATCTGCACGCCGCTGGAGCCGGTCCCGAGCACGGCGACGCGCTTGCCGGTGAAGTCGACCTCGGTGTCGGGCCACAGTCCGGTGTGGTGCCACTCCCCGGTGAAGTCCTCCAGTCCCGGGACCCGGGGGAACTGGGGCGCGGAGAGGATGCCGAGCGCGGTGACCAGGAACCGGGTCCGGAAGACGTCGCCGGCCGCCGTGGTGACCGTCCACTCGTGGGCTTCCTCGTCGTAGACCGCGGACGTCACCCGCTGCTCCAGCAGGACCAGGTCGCGCATCCCGAACCGGTCGACGACGTGGTTGAGATAGCGCTCGGTCTCGGGTTGCCCGGCGTACTCCTCGCTCCACTGCCACTCGTCGAGGAGTTCCTCGGAGAAGAAGTAGCCGTAGGTGTAGCTCTCCGAGTCGAACCGGGCACCGGGGTAGCGGTTCCAGTACCAGACCCCGCCCACGCCGGACCCGGCCTCCAGGAGCCGGACGTCCAGGCCCAGCTCCTTGAGCCGGTAGAGCTGGTAGATGCCGCTGATCCCGCCACCGACGACGAGCGCGTCCAGGCGCTGGGGGGTGGCGGGTGTCTGCTGCGTGGACTCCGGCATCGGCTCTGTTCCTCACTCCGGACGACTACGGCGTCCGCGCACGTCCCAATGATGTCCTAGTTATGTTAGCACCGGAGCGAGCACCATAGAACCGCGTCGGCGTCAGCCGGTGGCCTGGTCGGCGAGGATGCGGTCGGCGGCGATCCAGGCCAGGGCCATGGTGGGGGCGTTGTTGTTGCCGGACGGCTGACCGGGGAAGACCGACGCGTCGACGACGCGGAGGCCGGTGGTCCCGCGCACGCGCAGCCGGTCGTCGACGACGTCGTCCTCGGCGGGACCCATGGCGCACGTGCCCAGTGCGTGCGCGCCGGCGACCCCGTGCTCGATGCCGAACCGCACGACGTCGTCGTCGTCGCTGAGCGCGGGGCCAGGCTCGAGCTCCTCGACGACGTACTTCGAGAACGGCGTCGTCGCGAGGATCTCGCGTGCCCGGCGGACGACCATGGGCAGCAGCTCGCGGTCGTGTTCGGTGGACAGGTAGTTCGGCACGAGGCGGGGCCGGTCTGCGACGTCGGGGCCGGTGATGTGCAGCGAACCGCGGCTGGTCGGGTGGATGGGGAAGGTGACCAGCCGGGCACCGGGCTCGGCGTCGACCTCGAGCCGGCCGGACATCGGGTTGGCCGACGAGGTCGAGATCGGGGTGAAGAACATCTGGGTGTCGGGTCGCGGCGAGCGCGGGTCGGACCGGTAGATGCCGCTGACCGCATACCCCCCGTGGGCCATCATCCCGTTGCGGCCGAAGAGGTACCTGAAGCCGGTCCACAGGTAGCGCGGAGCGCTGGAGGCGAGGGCGTTGTACCCGACGACGCCGGTCAACCGGTGCTGGAACTGGATGCCGCGGTGCTCGGAGAAGTTCTCGCCGACCCGCGGGTTCTCGACGACCACCGGCACGCCGGCCGCGTCGAGGACGTCGCGGGCGCCGATCCCCGAGCGCTCGAGCAGCAGGGGCGAGTCGAACGTGCCGCCGGCGACGAGCACCTCGCGGTGCGCGACGAGCGTCAGCGTCTCGCCCTGCCGGCGGCACCGGACGCCGACGACCCGGGTGCCGTCGAAGACGAGCCGCTCGGCCTCGGTGTGCGTGGCGATCGTCAGGTTGGGCCGCCGGCGGATCGGGTCGAGGAAGGCGTCGGCGGCGCTCACCCGCAGGCCGCGCCGCACGTTGGAGGCCACGTAGGAGCCACGCTCGTCCCCCGAGTGGTTCATGTCGGACACCGTGGGGATCCCCAGCGCCGCCATCGACTGCAGGACGGCGTCGCACGCGCGCTCGGCCGGCCCGGCGATCGAGATCGAGACGGGGCCGGTCCCACCGCGCAGCTCGCTGCTCCCGAGCTCGTGCCGCTCCAGCGACCGGAAGGCGGCGAGGAACGTCTCCCAGTCCCACCCGCGGTTCCCGGCCGCCTCCCAGGCGTCGTAGTACTCGGCCCAGCCGCGGTTCCAGATCATCCCGTTGATCGTGGTCGAGCCCCCGACGACACGACCACGGCGATACGTCTCCTCGGCGGCGGTCCCGGTGGGGGAGGTGCTGAAGGCCTTGGAGTACCTCGGGTCGGCGAGCGTGAAGTAGAACCCCTTGGGGACCCGGTGGATCGGGTGGGCGTCGGAGCCGCCGGCCTCGATGAGCAGGACGCGCGTGTCCGGGTCGGCGGACAGCCGGTTGGCCAGGACGCACCCGGCTGCACCGGCCCCCACGATGATGAAGTCGTAGTCATGCTCAGGCAGCCGTCTCACCACTACAACATAACAGCCGCGCGACCGTCCGGGCCGCGGTCCGTCAGCGCAACCCGCGGAAGGTGGTCCGGATGTCGGCCACCACCTGGTCGGGGCGTTCCATGGGACCGAAGTGCCCCCCGAGGTCGTGGTGGGCGACGTGGACGACGTGGTACATCGACTCCAGCCAGTCGTAGCGGGCGCCGGGCGGGGCGTCGCAGGAGAACACCGACAACCCGGTCGGCGTCCCGACCGTCGGGCGGCGGTCGTGCGACGGGCGCCACGGGTGCGCGGCCGCCTCGAAGTAGAAGCGGGCCGCGCTGGCGTAGGTCTCGGTCAGCCAGTAGAGCATCGCCGTGGTGATCAGGAAGTCCGGCGGGAAGACCTGGTGCAGGTCCTGGCGCGGATCCGCCCAGCGCAGTCGCGGCTGGGTGAGCCAGGCGAGCAGCCCGGCGGGGGAGTCGTGAAGGCCGTGGGCGAGCGTCTGCGGGTGGACGACCTGCGGCGGGATGTGACCGATGCGGGTCCGCTCGAAGGCCACGACGGCGGCGCGGTCCTCCGGCGCGGCCCGGTCGACCGCCGGCTGCAGCAGGTTCCAGGGCCGGTCCCCGTTCCACCCCGGCGGCAGCGCCACCGGGCTGGTCAGGTGGATGCCGGTGAGACGGTCGGCGTACTTGTGGCCGAGCTGGGCGGTCACCAGTGCTCCCCAGTCGCCGCCCTCCGCGCCGAAGCGGTCGTAGCCCAGGACGTCCTGCATGAGCCGCACCCACAGGTCCGCCGTCGTGGAGAACTGGATCCCGGACCGGGGGAGGGGTGAGGAGAGCGTGAAGCCCGGCAAGGAGGGGATCACCAGGTCGAAGGCGTCGGCGGGGTCGCCCCCGTGCGCGCCGGGATCGGTCAGCGGGCCGATGACGCGGTGCAGGTCCCAGAACGTCCACGGGAAGCCGTGGTTCAGCAGCAGTGGCATCGGCGCGGGGCCGGTGCCGCGGACGTGCACGTAGTGGACCGGGATGCCGTCGATCTCGACGCGGGCGTGCGGGACGGAGTTCAGCAGCCGCTCCTGCGCGCGCCAGTCGTAGCCGCCCCGCCAGTGACCGACCAGCTCCCGGACCGTCGAGGTGGGGATGCCGTAACGGCCGTCGTCGTCGGGGCCGGGCGCGAAACGGGTGAGCTCGAGACGCTGAGCGAGGTCGTCGAGCGCACGGTCCGGCACGTCGATGGCGAAGGGCTCTGGCTGCACGGCGCTGCTCCGGGGACGGTCGGGACGGGGAGAGGTCAGGGAGTGGGGGTGGCGGTGGGCCGGTCCGCCTCGGCGAGCAGCGCGCGGGCTCGGGCCAGCACGGGGGCGTCGACCATCTGCCCGTCGACCGTCCCGACGCCGGGGCCGCCGCCGTCGAGGACGCGGCGCGCCCACTCGAGCTCCTCGGGAGCCGCCCGGTAGCCCGCCCGCACGGCGTCGAGCTGGGCCGGGTGGATGCACAGCTTCCCGCCGAAGCCGAGCTCCCGGCCGTGGCGGGCGTCGACGGTGCACGCCTCGAGGTCGCCGACCCGCAGGGTGACGCCGTCGACGGGCGCGGGCAGGCCGGCGTAGGCGCTCGCGGTGACGAGCGTGGAGCGGGACATCAGCAGGGCCTGCCGGTCGTCGGGGGAGACGCCCAGCTGTGCGGCCAGGTCGGCGTTGCCGAGGAGCAGGCGGCGGACGCCGGGCACGGCGGCGATCTCCGGCGCGGAGACGACGCCGCGGGCCGATTCGACCAGTGCCAGCACGGCGTGCGCGGCGACGGCCTCGACCACCGCGCGCACGGCGGGCGGCGACTCGGCCTTGGGCAGCACGACCGGCACGGCCACCGGGCCGAGGAGCTCCAGGTCGGCGTCGTGCTCCGGCGTGCCCACGGCGTTGATCCGGACGGCGACGTCGCGCCGGCGCTCCAGCAGGGAACGGACGGAGTCCCGCGCGGCGTCCTTGTCCTCCGGGGCGACGGCGTCCTCGAGGTCGACGATGACCACGTCGGCGCCGCTGTCCAGCGCACGGTCGAACCGGTCGGGACGGGAGCCGGGCACGAAGAGCCACGTCCGCGCCCGGTCGACCGTCTCGAGCAACCCGTCCTGCACGCCCTCACCTCCGCTGCCTGCCGTGATCCTCCGTGTCGCACCACTGTTATGTTGCAACACCATTGAGACCGTACAGGACGGCGCACGGCGACAGGGGACACGATGAGGACCGAGGAAGCAGTGCTCGCGGGGGTACAGCCGGGGCTGTACATCGACGGCGGCTGGCGGGACTCCGGCTCCGGCTCGACGATCGTGGTCGAGGACCCTGCGACCACCGGCACCCTCCGCGAGGTCGCGGACGCCACCGTCGAGGACGGCCTCGCGGCACTGAGCGCCGCAGCCGCGGCGCAGGCCGACTGGGCCGCGACGCCGCCGAGGGTGCGCGGCGAGCTGCTGCGCTCGGCGTACGAGCTGCTCATCGAGCGGGCGGACGACTTCGCGCTCCTCATGACGCTGGAGATGGGCAAGCCCCTCGACCAGGCACGCGGCGAGGTCGCCTACGGTGCGGAGTTCTTCCGCTGGTTCGCCGAGGAGGCGGTGCGGATCAGCGGCCGCTGGTCGACCGCGCCGGACGGGCGCAGCCGGCTGCTCACCATGAAGCAGCCGGTCGGGCCGACGCTGATGGTCACGCCGTGGAACTTCCCGCTGGCCATGGGCACCCGCAAGATCGGTCCGGCCGTCGCCGCCGGCTGCACCATGGTGGTCAAGCCGGCCCGGCAGACACCGCTGACGATGCTCGCGCTGGCCGGGCTGTTCGAGGAGGTCGGGCTGCCGCGCGGCGTCCTCAACGTCGTGACGACGACCCGGACCGAGGAGCTCGTCGGGACGCTCATGGCCGACCCCCGGCTGCGCAAGATCACCTTCACCGGGTCGACCCCCGTGGGGCAGGACCTCGTCCGCCGGTCGGCCGACCAGCTGCTGCGCACGTCCATGGAGCTCGGCGGCAACGCCCCCTTCCTGGTCTTCCCCGACGCGGATCTCGACGCGGCGGTCGACGGCGCGATGCTCGCGAAGATGCGCAACATGGGGGAGGCCTGCACCGCCGCGAACCGCTTCCTCGTGCACGAGTCCGTGGCCGGTGAGTTCGGGAACGCCCTGGCGGCCCGCATGGCGGCCGAGGTGATCGGTCGCGGCACCGAGGACGGGGTCACCGTGGGGCCGCTCATCGACGAGGCCCAGCGCCGCAAGGTCGGGGAGCTGGTCGACGACGCCACGGCCCGCGGGGCCCGGGTGCTGACCGGCGGGTCGGCCACCGGCGAGGTGGGCTGGTTCTACGAACCCACCGTCCTCACCGACGTGACCGAGGACGCCGAGCTGCTTCGTGAGGAGGTGTTCGGGCCGGTCGCGCCGATCACGACCTTCTCGACGACGGAGGAGGCGATCGCACGGTCCAACGACACGCGGTACGGCCTCGCCGCCTATGTCTACACGTCGGACGTCGGCCGCACGATCGACGTCTGCGAGGCCCTCGAGTTCGGGATGATCGGCGTGAACCAGGGCATCGTGTCGAACCCCGCCGCGCCCTTCGGGGGTGTCAAGCACTCGGGGTCCGGCCGCGAGGGGGGCGTGGAGGGCATCGAGGAGTACCTCGAGGTCAAGTACGTCGGACTGGCGCGCTGATCCTCGAGGTCCCGGCGCACCGCCTCGTGCGGTGGGCCGGGACCCGGGTCGCTAGAGCTGGCCGCCGGCGTCCACCACATGAGTCGTCCCGGTGACGTAGCGGCCGTCGTCGGAGACGAGGTACATGACGGCGTTGGAGATGTCCACGGACTCGAGCGCGGGGACGGGCAGTGCGTTGAGCGTCAGTGCTGCCTCCTCGAAGTCGGCGCGCGTCGGGTTCTCCACGTCCGGCCGGAAGAGCCGATAGGTGGCGTCGTTGAGGATCATGTCCGTGGCCACCGTGGTCGGGTGGATCGTGTTGACCCGGATGCTCTGCGGAGCGAGCTCCTTGGCGAGCACCTTGGCCATCATGACCAGCCCGGCCTTGGCCGCGGAGTAGTGCGCGGTGCCGGCGTTGGCGTAGATCGCCGCCAGGGAGCTGGTGATGACGACGGAGCCGCCGCGACCGCCCGCGATGACGTGCGGGACCGACGCGCGCAGGGTCTTCCAGACGCCGGTGAGGTTGACGTCGATCATCGTCTGCCAGGTCTCCTCGTCCATCTCCAGGGACGACGGGGTGGGGGTGGAGATGCCGGCATTCGCCACGACGATGTCCAGCCGGCCGAGCTCGGCGACGCCGTCTCCGACGGCACTCGTGAGACCGGCGAGGTCCCGGACGTCGACCTCGGCGGCGATGATGCGCCTGTCCAGGGCCTCGACCTGGCGGACGGTCTCGGCCAGGTCCTCCGGGGTGGCGGTCGGGTAGGGGACCGTCTCGACCTGCCGGCAGACGTCGACGGCGATGATGTCGGCGCCCTCCTGGGCCAGTCGGACGGCGTGACTGCGGCCCTGGCCGCGTGCCGCTCCGGTGATGAACGCGACCTTGCCCTCGAGTCGGGCCATGGTTCCTGCCTCCGCTGTCTTCCTCGGTGCACGCGCCGGGCCTCGACTGCGAGACAGCGGCGGCCGCGGGCGTGGCGATGCACCGAGGCGCTGTCGTCCTCCACTGTTGTGGAGGCTGTCCGTCCTATATTGCTACACCACCACTCGGGCGCCCGCGTCGACCGGGAGTCGGAGGTGTGGGGAACGGCCCCCGAACCCGGTGACCTGGACCGTGCGCTGACCGAGGCCAGGGCGCCCTCGTGCCCGGATGCAGCGTCCGGACTCGCGGTGCCGGACCGTGGACACCAGCCGGGTCTGCCAGGCAGCGACTGCTAGGACCTCCGGGGCGGCGGTCTCGGCGTCCAGGTCCGGGACCGCCGCGTCGACCCCGTGGAGCTCGAACTGGCGCTCCCGGAACGAGCGCAGGCCGACGCGGTGCTGGTCGGTGGCGAAGCAGGCCCGGCCCGGCAGGCCACGACGCCAGCCGAGCACCAGACCCCTCGCAGGGCGCACCGGCACCGCAGTCGGCGCACGGACGACGAATGCGGTCCGGCCGCACGCGTGTGGCTTGCGCGCCGCGAGCGGTGGCGACCGTCAGACGTCGAACGTATGTTCGAGACATGCCACCGACGCGACCACTGCTCCACGGTTGCTCCCTCCGTGGGCGCGCGCCCCAGGTGTCGGATCTCGCCAGGAGTGCGTCATGACGATGCCGACGCTGCATCGGCCCCGGAGAGACGCCCGTTTCGTCCTCTACGACGCCGGGCGGCAGCACACGCCACCCATCCCCGTGCCGCTCGAGATCGACGAGGACCTGCCGGCGGGCTGGTGGCGTGATCCGGCGCACCCCCGCCGCGTCCACCTGCCAGATCCGGGCCGTTGTCCGCACGGCTCGTTCCCCCGGTGGGCGGCGCGGAACTGCTGTGCTCGCAGTGGCGGGACCGCAGACACCGGACCGGCGGTCGCTCGCCAGCCCCATCGGGCCGCCTGTCGGGCGGTCGGCGACGCCGTCGACGATCTGGGCTGGAGCCCACGATCACGGACGTCGAGCGCGTCCGGTCCCAGGAGTGTGCTGGCCGAACGGCATGCAGGGTGACGACGAACGGCGGACGTGCAACCGCTCGGCGTCAGGGCGACAGGAGCCGAGCCCCACCGCGACGTCGACATCCGGTCAGGCCTGATGGCGTGCCGCTGCTGGCGGTCGCCGACAGTGCAGTCAGGGCAGGCCGGACGTCGGGCCGCTGACCCGCGGCTCGATCGATCGAGCCCGGGATCCCTGCTGCAGTCGGTCCGCCTGGGTGCGCCGGACGCAGTACGTCTGGGGGCAGCCGCCCATCTGACGTCGGGTCGACCGGCACCGGTGAGGCCGCCGGTCAGCCGCTGGTGAGCCGCTGCAGCCGAGTGGCCAGCGCGGTCCGCCGGTCGGCGTTGCCGTGCAGGTCCACGTACCGCTGCCCGAAGCCGGCCAGCAGCGTGTCGTCCAGCCGGCGCACGGCACCCGGGGGGTAGCGGTAGTCCATCCGGGCGGTGATGCCGCTGTCGTCGGTGCCGCGCAGCACCTCGCCCAGCTCCACCAGGCTGGTCACGCCCAGTTCGAGCAGCAGGCCGGAGATCCACGTGTAGTGATCCGGGCGCGACCAGCCGGCGTCGGCGTACTGCCCGGCCAGGAACGCAGCCAGTTCCCGGGGCGCGATCCGAGGGTCGTCGGGGTCGGTGTCGTCGGCCTCGTCGCCGGGAACTGGTGCCCGGAGGCGCTCGCGGATCGCGGTGAACTCCTGATCGGCCAGCTCCAGCAACCCGGCGGCCAGGGTGAACCGGCGGTCGAACTCGGAGGCGTGCTCGTCCGGCACCGTGCCCTTGTAGCGGATGTCGTGCTCGAACTCGGCCCAGGCGTGCTGCAGCACCGTGCGCACCTGCACCTGCACCACGCGCCCGACCAACTCCGGCAGCTCGGCCGCCCGGCCCGGGTCCACGCCGATCAGCAGGTGCCGGCTGGAGTAACCGAACCGGCCCTGCTGCGCGGTCCGCCGACCCATGTCGCGGTCGTCGATCACGCGCACCTGCGCGGCCAGCAGGTCGGCGACCGCCTCCACGTCGCTCTGCACGTAGGTGATCACCCGCACGCCGATCTGGTCGGTGATGTCCCGCGCCGGGTCCGGGTAGGCAGGCACGCCGTCGATCGTGCGGGCCGCCTTCTCCGCGAACGAGGCGATGGTCTTCGTCCGCCCGGTCACGGACAGGTAGTTGATCCCGGCGTCGTCGAGCACCTCGGTGACGAGCGCGAGCGCCTGTGCCCCGGCGACCAGGGTCTCAGGCCGGCCGTCGGCGTACGCCTGGATGGCCTGCTGCACCGGGTCGGGCGGGGGTGCGGTCACCCGGGGGCCGGGCTGCAGGTCCGGCGGCAGGGTCGGGGTCACGATGGCGCCGCCGGCCGCGTCGCCGTAGGTGGTCACCTCGTCCGGGCGCCGGACGGCGATCCATCCCACGTAGGCGCACACGACGGCGTCGACCTGGTCCTCCGCTTCCCGCAGCTCGCTCTTGCGGGTGGCGGCCTGCACCTGCTGGCGCAACGCGGCGAAGGGTGCACCGAGCTCCAGCTCGACCACCGCGCCCAGCAGGTCGATGAGCAGCAGCAACTCCGCGCGCATCTGCTCGAGCAGCCGGCCCGGCTTGTTCTTGTACTTCAGCGTGCGACCGAGCCGGAACAGCGCCACCGTCGCCGCGTGCGGGTAGACCTCGATCGCCCGGCGGTCGCGGCCCGAGCGGGGGTCGAGGTCCAGCCCCAGGCGCCGGGCGATCCGCCCGCCGCGGGTGTCGCCATCGGTGAACTCAGGTCTGCCGGTGTTCGTCGGGTGCGCCCCGGCCTCGAACCTCGCGAAGTCGACGTTGAGCGCCCGCTCAGCGGCCCGGTTACCGGTGGCGTTGGTGACGACCAGCGGGGCGTCGATCGCCACGATGCACGGGCCGGCGGTGAACGGGGCGAGTGCGGTCTCGATCTGCTCGTCGGTGCGCACCGCGCTGACGTGCACCAGCCGGCCGGCGTCGTCCAGCACGGCGAGGCCGGTGGGTTGCTTGAGCCCCCAGGCGAGGTCGATTCCGACGTGCTGCACGGGGTCAGCTTGCCCTGCCCCGCACCTCATCGGGGCTCGTCCCGGGGCACATGCCCGGCGTGTGCGTGTGACGGTCTGCCGGCGGTCGCTCGGATGAGCGCCGTTCCACTGGCCGGCCTGCCCTCCGGGTGGACGAACGCGAGGAGACGGACCAGCTGCAGGACCGCCACGACACCGACTCGCTGCAGGCGTGGCCCCCGCCAGACGCCCGCGGGCCGTCGCCTACTCGGTCGCCGAGCGCCTGCGGGCGTGATCAGGCCCTGCCCCGTGCCCACCCCGGCTGCTCGGAACAGGGGGCCATGCAGTCGCCGCCGATGCCGCCGATGCCGCCGTGGCGCCGGATCCTGTCTCGGGATCGGCGCTGGCGTAGCGGTGGCCGGTCGCGTCGTCCACGGTGGCGAGCTCCTTCAGGCCCGCGTCGGTGGTGGACCCAGCGTGCGCACGCTCTGGAGGGTTAGCCGGCAGAGCACGCCGATCGCCAGCGCGGTGCACCGTGCGCCCTCCCCCTGAGGGAGGGGCCTGCGCTGGACGCTCCCGTCCCGGGAGGCCGCATCCTTCGCGGCTTCACGCCGACCGGCGTGGTGGTGGACGACGACATCACCTACGGCGGCAGCGGAGAGCTCCGCCGCTTCCTGGCCGAGGCCGGGGCCGACTGCACGTACACCAGCCCCCGTGTCTCGGCGGAGCGCACCGACGACGCGCACTGGGTCGCCACGAGAACGTGGAGGGCGACGTCCTCGGTGGCGTCCTCGACCTGCGCCACCGCTTCGCCATGGTCGACGACCCCGTCGCGGAGCTCGCCACCGTGCCCTGACGACGAGGACCCGCGTGGGGTCACGACTCCGTGCTCGGCAGGCTGTGCCAGGTGTCGTAGGCGACGGCGGCCGCACCGTCGGCGTCACCGGCCGCGCAGAGGCGGATCAGCTCGTCGTGCCGGCGGACGGACTCCCGGCCCTGCAGGGAGGCGAACCGCAACCGCTCTGCGCGGCGCAGGGTGGGCGTGAACTGCTCGAGGACCGTCGCCAGCGCACGGTTGCCCGCGATGCGCACCAGCACGTCGTGCAACTCGTCGTCGGCACGGACGGCCGCCTCGGCGTCACCAGCGTCGACGGCAGCGGCGAAGCGGCGGTTGGCGTCGCGCATCGAGGCGAGATCGGCGTCGACGAGGGAAGGGATCGCCTCGCGCGCAGCCACTTCGTGCATGGCCGCGACGACGTCGCGTGCGTCGCGGATGTCCCGGGTGTCGAGCGTGCTGACCACCGTCGACCGCCCGGGCTGGGCCACCACGAGCCCGCTCTGCGCGAGGCGCAGCAGCGCCTCGCGGACCGGTGTCCGGCTCACGCCGAGCCACTCCGCGAGCTCCAGGTCCCTGAGCTGCTCGCCGGGGGCGAACGTGCCGTCGACTATCGCGTCGCGGAGGCGTCGGTAGACGTCGTCGCGCAGCAGCGCGCGGTCGAGACCGGGCTCGGTCGCCGGGACCGGCATGAGACACCTCTCGGAGCAGGGGGCGGGCCCTCGCACTGCGGAACGAGGAAGAACGGAAGGGAGTCTTCCGGGCCCACTGTGCGGCATGCAATATATCGCACGTCGGCACGCATCGGATGGCGCGCTGACGGGCGGCACCGGTCGCCCACCCGACCGAGAGGGAGAACGATGACCAGCGACACGCACCAGGCCCGCGACGCCAAGCCCACGGTGGTGCTCGTCCACGGGGCCTTCGCTGACTCGTCGAGCTGGAACGGCGTCATCGCCCAGCTGCGGCGGGACGGCTATCCGGCGATCGCGGTGGCCAACCCGTTGCGCTCCCTGGACGGCGACGCGCAGTTCCTGCGGGACGTCCTGGACACCGTGGACGGGCCGATCGTCCTCGCCGGCCATTCGTACGGCGGCAGCGTCATGAGCGAGGCCGCCGACGGGCACCCGGGGGTCAAGGCGCTGGTGTTCGTCGCCAGCTTCCTGCTCGACGAGGGGGAGAGCACCGGCGAGCTGGCCGGGAGGTTCCCCGGCAACGAGCTCGGGTCGGCCCTGCGGCCCGTGCCTGTCCGCCGCCCGGACGGGCAGACGGCCGACGACCTCTACATCGAGCAGGCAGAGTTCCGATCGATCTTCGCCGCGGACGTGGCCAGCGACGTCGCCGAACTGATGGCCGTCACCCAGCGGCCCATCATCGGAGACGCGCTCGCGGACAAGGCGACGAGGGCGGCCTGGAAGACGGTCCCGTCCTGGACCCTCGTCACGCTCCAGGATCTGGCCGTCCCGGCGGCAGCGCAGCGGTTCATGGCCGAGCGGGCGTCGTCGCACGCCGTCGAGGTCGACGCCTCCCATGCCGTGACCGTCTCCCGGCCCGACGTCGTCGCGCGCCTGATCGACGAGGCGGCCCGCACGACGACCGCCTGACCCGAGGCACCCGGCCTGTCACCCCGCCCCCGGCTCCGGGGGGCGGAGCGGCCCGGCGCCGATCCGGAGGGCTCCCTGCAGACACTGGACCTGATCGGGGTCTTCGCCTTCGCGGTCTCCGGGGCGCTGATGGCGATCGCCCGCGACTACGACGTGGTGGGGATCGCGGTCCTGGCGGTGGTCACCGCGCTGGGCGGCGGCATCCTCCGGGGCCTGGTGCTCGGCGACACACCGCCTCCGGCGTTCACCGGGTGGCCGTACCTGGTCGTGGCCCTGGCGGCGGCCGCGGTCACGTCCCTCGCCCACCCCTGGCTCGGGCGGCTGACGAAGACCCTGCTCGTCTTCGACGCGGCCGGTCTCGGGCTCTTCTGCGTCGCGGGGACCGAGAAGGCACTCGACCACGGGCTCGGGCCCGTGGCGGCCGCTCTGCTCGGGGTCGCGACCGCCGTGGGTGGTGGTGTCCTCCGCGACGTCCTCGCGCGCGAGACCCCCGCGCTGTTCCGAGCGGACTCTGAGCTCTACGCCGTGCCCGCCCTGGTCGGCGCGCAGGTCGTCGGCATCGTCTCGACCTCCGACGCCGACAGCTCCGCGTCGAGCGCGGCTGTCGCCGTCGCCGTCTTCGTCGTGCGCGTCCTCGCCCTGCAGCGCCACTGGCGCGGTCCGCGGGCGCGCGGGCGACGCCCCGGTCGGCGCCCGTCGTAGGCGGACCGCCACCTCTGAGAGGCAACGAGAGGACGGAACGACATGACACGGGACGAGCGGTGGGACGTGGTCGGTGTCCCGTTCATCACCTCGGGTCCACCGAACCCGGTGACCTGCTCAGCGCGCATGGACCCAGGCCGGGGGTACGCCAGAGGCCCCACGGTGCAGGTCGGGCCTCTGAGCGCGCCGAGGTGTCCGGCCGTGCCGGTCGCCGGGCGGTGGACGGACATCGTCACGGATCCGCCCGCATGAACCTGTGGCGGTACGACGAGGGAGTCGTGGCATAGGCCGCGACGAAGTTCTGGCGGAGCGTCACGACGCTCGCGAAGCCGCAGGCGGTGGCGATCCGTCCGAGGGTCCAGGTCGTCGTCTCGAGCAGGCGGCGGGCTTCGTCGAGGCGGCTGGCGAGGATCCAGCGGGCAGGCGTGGAACCCGTGGCCTCCGCGAACCGGCGGGTGAAGTGGCGGCGGCTCATCCCGGCGTGGTCGGCGAGGCGGTCGACCGACAGCCGCTGGTCGAGGTGCGCCAGCGCCCAGTCCAGTGTCGACCCGAGGTGGCCGGCGCTGTGCGGCTCGGGCATGGGGCGGGCGATGTACTGCGCCTGGTCCCCCTCGCGATGCGGCGCCACGACGAGGTGTCGGGCGACGTCGGCGGCGGCCGTCGAGCCGAGGTGCGACCGGACGATGTGCAGGCACGCGTCGATCGCCGACGCGGTGCCGGCCGAGGTGAGGACGTTGCCGTGCTCGACGTAGAGGGCAGCGGCGTCGACGTCGACCGCGGGCCGTCGTCGCTGCAAGGCGTCCGCAGCACCCCAGTGGGTCACCGCATCGCGGCCGTCGAGCAGCCCGCTGTCCACCAGGGGGAACGCGCCCAGGCACAAGCCGGCGACGTGGCCACCGCGTGCCTGGGTGTCGCGGATCCTGCTGATCAGGTCGGCGTCGGCGGGCGGTAGGTGCACAGGCCACGAGGGGAGGACGACGAGGTCCGCGTCCGCCACGACCTCCGGCCCGGCGACGTCCTCGACCCGGAGCCCCTCCGCGGTCCGGATCCCGCGGCCGTCGTCGGTCCACACCGTGGGGTCCCACCCGGTGGCGAGGCCTCGGCGGCCCACCTCGCCGAAGACCAGGAGGGGTGCGGCGAGGTGGAACATGGTGATGCCGTCGAAGGCGTGGACGACGATGCGCACCGTGGCCCGATCTCATCGGAGGAGGTCTTCCAGGCCGCTCACGGTAGACGCTGTCCGTGGCGCACGGTGGATCCCGTCAGTTCGTGAAAGACCGGAGGAGAGACATGGCCGCGCCACGCCGGGCACTCGTCGTCATCGACGTCCAGCAGGAGTACTTCGACGGGGTCCTCCAGATCCAGGCACCACCGCGAGACCAGACGCTGGCGAACGTCGTCCGCGCGCTCGACGTCGCCGCCCGCGAGGACATGCCCGTCGTGGTCGTCCAGCACGAGCTGCCCGAGGGTGCGCCGGTGTTCGCGAAGGGCTCGGCGAGCTGGTCCCTGCACCCGGAGATCGAGCGGCGTGTGCAGCCCGGCTGGAAGCGCGTCAGCAAGGACAAGGGGAGCGTCTTCGCGGGTACCGACGTCGCCGAGTGGCTGGCCGGTCAGGCGGTCGACACGATCACGATCGTCGGCTACATGACGAACAACTGCGACCTCGCGACGGCGGTCGGCGCGGAGGACCTGGGGCTGGCCGCCGAGGTGCTGTCCGACGCCACGGGTGCGATCCACCTGGCGAACGAGGCAGGCAAGGTCTCGGCGGAGCAGCTGCACGAGGTCCTGATGGTGCTCCTGCACTCGAACTTCGCCGCGGTGGCGAGCACCGAGGACTGGACGGCGGCCGTCGTCGCGGGGGAGGCCCTGCCCACGAGCGACCTGGGGACCTCCGCCATGCAGGGGCGGGCCAGCTTCGCCAGCTGACGTTCCGACCCGGGGGGTCGGCGAGTCGCGGGACGGCGGGGTGGCCGGCGGAGACGGTGTCCCCACGACGACGTCGTCGTCTGCTGCGTGGACGTCGCGCCACACTGGCGGGCTCAGCCGACGGGCAGCGCTGCGAGCCGGGCGGCCAGTTCCGCGTTGCGACGCAGGAACGGCACCCATCCGTCGGGCGCCCGGGTGCCGGGCACCGACCGGGTGCAGGTCTCCTGCTCCCAGGTCCGGAGCCGGCCGTCGCGGATCCGCAGCCGGACCAGGACGTCGTCCCCCCAGACGGTGACGTCCTCGTCCCCGCCCTCGCCGGGCGTGGTGACCCGCTGCGGCGCGACGACCCACTCGACCGCCTCGATCTCCTGCTGGAGCCGGGCCGCGGCCTCGTAGGCCAGCGCCCCGGCCGCGGCGTCACGCCGGGCGGTCAGCGCCGCCAGTGCGTCGGCGACCGCCGCCGGCTCCCGGTCCAGCACGGCCGCCACGGCGCTCGCCAGCTGGGCCACGGGGGTGTGCTGCCCGCCGCGCAGCCGCGCCAGCTCCCGCTCGCCGGCCGTGCGCGTCGGGCCGGCGTGGCCGAGCGGGAACAGCCGTTCCAGTCCCGACACCGCCAGCTTCACCTTGCGCGCCCCGAGGTAGGGCCCGAAGGATCGGACACCCGGAGCCGGCCGGGAAGCGGTGGCGAGGCCGAGACGGGGGGCCTGCGGCGAGGGGTCCAGGCAGATGCTGACGGGCATCTCCAGGCCGCCGACGATCCGGTTCCACGGGGGCAGCGACCGCTCGAGCAGGTTGCGTTCGGCCCAGGCGGCCTCGTGGGCGGAGTCGCAGACGAGCGCCTCGATCCGGGCGACCCGGGGCATCATCCGCCGCAGGTGGCGGCGGTCCCGGAGATCGCCCCAGTAGGAGCTGACTCGGCGGCGGAGTTCCCCGGCCCGCCCGACGTACAGCACACGCCCGCCGTCGTCCCGGAACCGGTACACGCCCGGAGCGGCCGGCAGCGCGGCGACGGCGGCCGGTCGGGGAGCCATGCCCCATCGTGCGCACGGTCCCGGCGCCGGTGGCGGCGCCACGCCCCACGGCCTCCAGGAGCCCCACCGGTCACGTCCGGGTCGCTGCTCCGGACGCGACCGGTGGGGACCTCAGGTCACCGGGTGGTCTGCGCCTCGCGACGCGGGAGCACCCAGTCGGGCCGCACGTAGTGGCAGGTGTAGCCGAAGGGGATCTTCTGGAGGTAGTCCTGGTGCTCCGCCTCGGCCTCCCAGAAGGGGCCGGCCGGGGTGACCTCGGTGACGACCTCGCCGGGCCAGATGCCCGAGGCGTCGACGTCGGCGATGGTGTCGAGCGCGACGCGCCTCTGCTCCTCGCTCGTGTAGAAGATCGCCGAGCGGTAGCTCCGGCCCACGTCGTTGCCCTGCCGGTCCTTCGTCGACGGGTCGTGGATCTGGAAGAAGAACTCCAGCAGCTCCCGGAACGAGATCACCGCGGGGTCGAAGACGACCTCGACCGCCTCCGCGTGGTCACCGTGGTTCCGGTAGGTGGCGTTGGGTGTGTCGCCGCCGGAGTACCCGACCCGGCTGGAGACCACCCCCGGCCGCTTGCGCAGCAGCTCCTGGGCCCCCCAGAAGCAGCCGCCCGCGAGGATCGCTGTCTCAGTGGTCACGTGTGTGCCTCCCTCTCTGTCCGGCAGGACGGGAACACCGTGACGCGTACCGGTGATTCCTCCGGCCGCTCGCCCGCCGTGCTCCGGCGGTGCGACACCGGCCGCCGCCGCAGGGTCGGGACGGTCAGGCGGGCGCCCACAGGTCGCAGTTCGCGTCGGCGGCGACGTCGACCGGCGCGACCCCGCCGTCCGCGGCGAGGTCCAGCCCCTGCACGTCGGCGGGGGAGGAGTAGGGCTCCCAGCCCGGCACGCCGTCCCCGTTGGGGTCGCCGCTGGCGGCGAAGTTGGTCCAGTACCGGACCATCGTCGTCGACAGCTCCTCCTGCTCGGGCGTCAGCCCGTCCCCGAAGAGGCCCGGGAACAGGAAGGGCAGCTCGGCGGCGTGCTGGGCGCCCTCGTCGTAGCGGTCCGCCGGGAAGGAGAACGGCGGCCCGTTGAAGTCGAACAGCGGGTCCGCGGTCTGGTCGCGGAACTGGTAGGCGTAGACCCCGGTCCCCTCCGCGCCGGCGAGCGTCTCGTAGGCGTCGACGTGGTCGCAGGTCGACAGCGCGCTGCCGGTGTCGCTGGCGACGGCGGCGAGGACCCGCAGCGGCGAGCCGTGGTCGGCGAGCGGATAGCGCCGGGCGACCTCCGCGGCCCGCTCCCCGAAGCGGGCGGCGAGGACGGCGTCGTAGGTGGCCGGGTCCAGGAGGCCCGGCAGCTCGGCCGCGGGGATGCGCAGCGGGACGAACAGCGTGTTCTCGTCCTGCAGGTTGCCGTGGAGGACCGGGACGCGGTTCCAGTCACCGGAGGCGATGGCGTCGCCCGGCTGGACGGGCAGGGACGAGCCGCCGACGACGAACTCCCCGCCAGTGGCCGGCCAGGCCGTCAGCAGGGACTCGACCGGGGCGCGCTGCAGGCACTCGACGACGGCCTCGCCGGTGCCGGTGCAGCCCACGGTGCCCGCGACCCCGGCGCCGACCTGCTCGGCCTCCTCGAGGGTGGAGTACTCGGCGGTGCAGGTGTAGCTCTGGGCGATGGCCTTGTCGACGAGCCCCTCCGCGGTCGGTGAGGCGAGCTGGGCGCACACCGCGGATGCGCCGGCGGACTCGCCGAACACGGTCACGTTCCCCGGGTCCCCGCCGAAGGCCTCGATGTTGCCCTCCACCCAGCGCAGCGCGGCCTGCTGGTCGAGCAGTCCGGCGCTGCCCGAGCCGGCCTCGCCGATCGCCGCCGACAGGTCGCCCTGGGCCAGGAAGCCGAACGGGCCGAGCCGGTAGTTGATGGTCACGACGACGACGTCGCCCTCGAGCGCGAGCCTGCTCGCGTCGTAGTTGGAGCCGCTCCCGGTGCGCCACGAGCCGCCGTGGATCCACACCATCACCGGCAGGTCGCCGTCCGACGCGTCGAGCCCCGCGGGCGTCGTCACGTCGAGGAAGAGGCAGTCCTCCTCGGTCGAGGCGGTGGGGTTGGTCGCGCCGGCCACCTGGGGGCACGGACTGCCCGGGGCGGTCGCATCCCGCGTCTCCTCCCACGGCTCCGGGGGCTCCGGCGGCCGGAAGCGCAGCTCGCCGACCGGCGGCGCGGCGTAGGGGATCCCCTGGAACACCCGGTACGCGTCGTCGACGACGGTGCCGCGGACCTCGCCGTCGGCGGTCCCGACGACCTCGGACACGTCCACGGCGGCAGCGGACCCCTCGCCGGCTCCCGCGGTCCCGCCGCCGCCGTCGTCGTCCCCGCTGCACGCGCTGAGGGCGAGCGCCCCCGCGGTGAGCACGGCGCCCACGCGGACGGGGAGCGGGGACCGGCCGAGCCGCCGGTGCGCAGGTGTGCGCAAGGGGACCTCCTCCTGACCGGCCGGCGCACGCCAGTGTGAGCCGGACCACGGTGGTGGAACAGTAGCGCCAGATGTTTCACGCGTGGGTGCCGGATGCCGACGTGCCAGGACGGCGTCCTCGTCCCCGCGGGGTGGACGGAACGGCCCTGGCCGCGGGGCAGGCCGGCCGAGACAGTCGGGGCCCGATCGCACTCGTCCGAGGAGGACGCCGTCCATGTCGACCATCCCGTACTGGGTCGCAGGGGAGCCGGGCACCGGCACCGAGGTCCTCGAGGTCACCAGCCCGCACGACGGCCGGGTGGCCGGCGCGACCACCATGGCCACCGCCGCGGACGTCGAGGCCGCCGTCGCCGCGGCCGACCGGGTGCGTGGTGCGTCCGCCGCCACCCCCGCCCACGTCCGCGCCGCCGCCCTGGACCACGTCTCCCGCCGGCTGGCCGAGCGGAGCGAGGAGTTCGCCGCGCTCATCACCGCCGAGTCGGGCAAGCCGCTGAAGTGGGCCCGCCTCGAGGTGTCGCGCGCCGTGTCGACGTTCCGCTGGGGCGCCGAGGAGGCCCGGCGGTGGTCCGGCAGCCTGCAGCGGCTGGACACCGACCCCGCCGCGACCGGCCGGATGGCCCTCGTGCGCCGGGCCCCCCGCGGACCGGTGCTGGGCATCGCCCCGTTCAACTTCCCGCTGAACCTCGTCGCCCACAAGGTGGCGCCGTCGATCGCCGTCGGCGCACCGATCGTGCTGAAGCCGGCGCCGGCCACCCCCCTGACCGCGCTCCTGCTCGGTGCGGTCCTCGCCGAGACCGACCTGCCCGCCGGCTCCTGGTCGGTGCTGCCGGTGCCGAACGAGGTCGCGGCGGACCTGGTCCGCGACCCGCGGCTGCCGGTGGTCTCGTTCACCGGCTCCGTGCCGGTCGGCTGGTCCATCCGCGACGCCGTGCCGCGCAAGCACATGACGCTCGAGCTGGGTGGCAACGCCGCCGTCGTCGTCGCGCCGGACCAGGACGACGACGCGCTGGCGTACGCGGCGTCCCGGATCGCCACGTTCGCCATGTACCAGGCGGGGCAGTCCTGCGTCTCCGTGCAGCGGGTCTTCGCGCACCGCGACGTCGCCGCGACCCTCACCGACCGCGTGACCGAGGCGGTGAGCAAGCTGGTGACCGGCGACCCGACCGACCCGGCCACCGACGTCGGTCCGCTGATCGACGAGCAGGCCGCCCGCCGGGTGGAGTCCTGGGTGGACGAGGCGGTCGCCGCGGGCGCCCGGCTGCTCACCGGCGGCACGCGCGAGGGCGCCGCCTACGCGCCCACCGTGCTCACCGACGTCCCGGCGACGGCCAAGGTGTCGTGCGAGGAGGTCTTCGGCCCGGTGGTCGTCGTCGACCGGGTCGACTCGGTCGACGAGGCGTTCGCCCGGGTGAACGACAGCCGGTTCGGGCTGCAGGCCGGGGTGTTCACCCGGGACCTGCAGCTGGCCTTCCGTGCCGCGCGCGAGCTGGAGGTGGGCGGCGTGATCATCGGCGACGTGCCGAGCTACCGCGCCGACCAGATGCCCTACGGCGGGCTCAAGGACTCGGGTGTCGGCCGCGAGGGCGTCCGCTCGGCGATGGAGGACCTCACGGAGGAGCGCGTGCTGGTGCTCACCGGCATCGACGTCTGACCGGACGGGGATCCGCGGCGGACGCCCGGCCGGGAGTGCCTGGGAGCATCCCGGCCGGGCGTGCGGCGCCGCCCTACGCGGAGGGCGGCGCCGGCGTGCTCTCGCGCTCGACCTCGGCGAGGATCTCCGACCCGGTGACGACCTTCTCGGCGAAGTGCTGGTGCATCCAGGCCAGGTGGTCGTGCCGGCTGCGCATGATCCGGAGCGTGTCCCAGTTGGGGAACACCTGCTGGAGGACGTGCACCTCCATGAGCCGCGGGTCGACCTCGTAGACGTGCTCGAAGGTCGTCTGCGCCACCTCGCTCACCCGCTGCGGCTGCGGCGGGGTGTGCTGCTCGGCGAACCGGTACGGCGCGCTCGCGGCCGGGCCGGTGGGCTGGTCATCGGTTCTCATCGGTGGTGTCCCTCCCGTACGCCCGGTCCAGCAGGTACTTGCCCGGGTTCATGATGTTGTTCGGGTCCAGGGACCGCTTGACGTCGAGCATCACGTCGAAGCCGCGCCCCAGCTCCTGGGGCACCAGGTCGACCTCGCCCTCCCGGCAGGAACCGTGGCAGGCGCTCATCGAGCCGCCGTGGGCGAGGGCGACCGCACCGATCTCCCGCTTGGCCTGCACCCACGCCGCCCAGGCCGCGTCGTCCAGGCGCTGCTCCCAGATGCCGACGTCGATCTCGGTCAGGTAGTCGACGCCGGTGTTGGCCGAGGTGTAGGCGAACATGCCCCAGTCGTCGAACACGTCGGTCTTGCGCCGCAGGTCGGCCAGGATCTGGTGCCACGCCCGGCTGACCGCGGGCACGGCGGAGAAGTTGACCGCGGCGTCCTCGCAGTGCCACGACATCGGGATGACCTGGCCGTCCTTGGTCCGCCCGTGCAGCGGCGTGGCGTACCGGTCGTGCCGGGCCGCCCAGTCGCCCTCGGAGATCTCGTCGCCGAGGTAGCGGGCGCCGTGCTCCTTGGCGATGCGGAACAGCCGCTTGCCGCCGGCGCGGACCTCGTCCTCGTAGCCGTACATCACCGAGCAGACCAGCGCCCGGACGTCGGCCGGCTGCGGGATGTACGCCTCGTCGTCGCGGCGCAGGTAGGCGACCTTGTGCTCGTCGAAGAGGACGGCGCCGGCGAAGGTCGCCACCCCCGCGCGGGCCAGCGCACCGGTGCAGGCGTGGGCGTCCTCGTAGTTGTCGAACGCCCAGAACGGCGAGAGCTCGGCCTCCGGCTTGGGGAAGAGCTTGAGCGTCGCCTTGGTCGCGATGCCCAGGGTGCCCTGGTGACCCATGAACAGGTGCTTGAGCTGGTAGCCGCTGGAGGACTTGCTGATCTTCTGGCCGATGCCGTCGCCGACGTGCAGGACGTCGCCGGTGGGCAGCACGTGGTCGAAGCTGAGCACCAGGTCCCGGGTGTGCCCGTACCGGGAGCCGATGAGCGACCAGCCGCTGGTGCCGATCCGGCCGCCGACCAGCGAGCACGGGTAGCTCGCCGGGTCGTCCGGGTAGAACAGCCCGTGCTTGGCCAGCCGCTCGTTGAGCTTGAGCATGCTGATGCCGGTGCCCACCGTGACGGTGCGGTTGACCAGGTCCAGCTCGTGGATCTGGTTCATCTTCTTGACGTCGACGACGATGCCGCGACGGTGCGGCACCGCGCCGTCGGTGAGGCCGGTGCCGCCGTCCCGCGGGACGACGGGGATCCGCATGTCGTTGGCGATCCGCACCACGGCGGCCACCTGCTCGGTGGAGGTCGGCATGACCACGACGTCGGGCACGCGCTCGGCCCACCGGTGCACGGGGAAGGGGGCCGGCACCCGGGCGCGGTTGTAGCGGTCGGTCTTGGCCAGCAGGATCTGGTCGTCGGCCAGGACCGGCCGCAGTGCGGCGACCAGCGCGGTGAGCCGCTCGTCGCTGAGTGGCTCGGTGGTGAACGGTGCGGTGCCGATGGTCCCGGCCGGTTCGGTGATCGTCATGGTCAGTGCCCCCCGCACCCGCAGCCGCCGGAACCGTTCCCGCACCCGCCGCCGCAGCCGCCGCCTCCGCTACCGCATCCGCCGCGGCTGCTGCCCTGCGTCCGGCGGGCGCGGCCGGCGACGCCGGTGCGCTCCTGCGCCAGGCGCCGGTCGCCGACGTCACCGCGGGAGCCGCCCACGGTGATCCCGAGGGACTGGGCGAACAGCTCGTGCAGGTCGACCACGTCGATGTCCTCGGCGTCGCCGGCCTCCGACAGCGGCCGCTCCGACCACGGGCAGGCGCTCACCAGGGTGTCGACGTCGAGCTCGGCCGCGCGCTCCAGGCGCATGGCGCTGATCTTCGCGGTCAGCTCGGGCTTCTCGACCGGTAGCCCGCCGCCCCCGCCGGAGCAGTAGGACCACTGGGTCACCCGGTCGACGTCCTCGAAGCGCAGGCCCGGGATGGCCCGCAGCAGCTCCCGGGGCTCCTGCCAGATGCCCTTGCGCTTGTTGAGCCGACAGGGGTCGTGGTAGGTGATCGCGCGGTCGACCGGCACCGAGGGGGTCAGCTTCCCCTCGCGCAGGAGCTGCGCGAGGACCTCGATGACGAGGACGACCTCGATGTCGAACTCCTCGCCGAAGTACTTCGGGTAGTCCTCGGTGAAGCTGATGTAGTCGTGCGGGTCGAGCACCAGCAGCCGCTTGGTCCCCGTCTTGCGCCAGTTGTCCAGGTTGTGCCGGGCGAAGCGCTGCGCCTGCTCGGCGTAGCCCATCTCGGCGGCCGGGCCGCCGCAGCACCACTGGTCCTCCATCAGGCCGAACTCGTAGCCGGCCATCTGCAGCATCTGGGCCACCGCCCGCGGCACCGACGTCCGGTAGAACGCCGCCTCGCAGTCGACGAACAGGACCGTCTCGCCGCCGATGGGGATGTCCAGGCCCTCGGCCCAGTCGCGGACCTTCTCCTGGCTGACCGGCGTCTCGCCGAGGACCGGCTCGTGCGTGCGCAGGTCGGTGCGCTCGTTCCAGATCTGCCAGTTCGGCTGGTGCACGCCGCTCTCGACGGCGAGCGAGCGCATCGCCTTCACGACGTCGACCGTGCGCGTGCGGAACCGGTAGAAGTCCCCGGTGAACAGCGTGTTCGGACAGCGGAGCTCGCACGCGCCGCACTGCGTGCAGTTGACGTAGTCGGCGGCGATGTCGGCGATGTCGAGCTCGCCGCGCTCCATGGCCACCACGTTGGCGTGGAAGGCGGTGGGGGTCCACGACTCGTTGCGCTCGACCTGGGTCACCGGGCAGACCTCGCGGCAGAACTTGTGCCCCGAGGAGAAGCAGTTGTACGAGGTGTTGCGCCACTGCTCGACGAACGCCGCGGTCTTCGGGTCCTGGACCGGCGGCGGGATCGGGCCGGCGAGGGTCTCGGGGAAGTGCGCCAGCTCGGCGGGGTTGGACGGGGCGCCTGGGGTGAACGGCTCGGAGAGGGCATCCACCCGGGCGTCCGGCCCGGTCGCCCGATCGGGCTCGACCTGTGTCACTGAGTGCTCCTCGTCACAAGGGGGCTGCGGTGCCGCCACGCTAACGAGAAAAACCTATGAATTCAACGGTTAAGTCGGAGGGTCGTCGGTGCGACACTGCAGAGCGACCCCGGTTGCAGGAGGCGACGGTGCAGTTGCTCAGCGGTGACGCCCGGCGTGCCGTCTTCGCCCCGCTCGACGACGGGGCGCTGCGCAGCGAGACCGTGGTGCGCCGGGTGGGCAGCGCCATCGCCCTGGGTCTGCTCGGGGAAGGCGAGCAGCTGCCGACGGAGACCGACCTCGCCACCATGCTCAACGTCTCGACCATGACCCTGCGGGAGGCGCTGGCCGAGCTCCGCAAGCTCGGTCTGGTCGAGACCCGTCGGGGTCGCGGCGGCGGGAGCTTCGTGCAGGCGCGCGACGACGTCCTCGCCGAGCTGGCCGAGGCGCGGCTGTCCGAGCTCGGGACGACAGACCTGCGCGAGCTCGGCGACGTTCACGGCGCGGTGGCCGCGGCCGCGGCCCGCCTGGCCGCCTCCCGGGCGTCGCGCACCGAGATCGCCCGGCTGCGCGACATCGTCGACCGGCTGGGCCGCGCCGGGACGGTGACCGGGCAGCGCCGGGCCGACGGCCGCTTCTACGTCGAGCTCGCCGCGTGCGCGCAGTCCGTGCGGCTCACCATGCAGGAGATGGACCTGCACCTGGAGCTGGGTCAGCTGCCCTGGCCGCCGGCGTCCGCGCCCGAGCTGCTCGAGGTCGTCGTCGCCGACCACCGGGCGGTCGTGGACGCCATCGAGGCGCGGGACCCCGACCGCGCCCGCGTGCTGACCGAGCAGCACATCGACCGGCGGACGCACTGGTCGATCGAGCTGCGCCTGGGGCTGGCGGGGACCGGCCGGGACGCGCTGTCCCGGCAGGAGGTCTCGTGACCGGCGCACCCGACGCCGCGGGGGTCGGCGCGGCGGTCTCAGCGGTCGTCGCGCGCGTGTTCGACACCGTCGCCGCCGTGCGGAGCGCCGCGCTGCGCCCCGCCGGCCGGGCGGGGTTCGCGACCGGGGCGCCGGTGCTCGGCGACGACGTCCCGGACCTGCTGCTCGGGCCCGGGCAGCTCGCCGTGGGCCTCGGTCTGGTGGTGGCCCCCCGCGAGCAGCTGCCGCTGCGGCTGGAGTGGTGGCAGGTCGACCCCGGCGGCAGCAGGCCGCACGCCCTCGAGCCCGACCTGCGGCCGACCAGCCTCGGCTACTACGACTACACCGCGGCGGAGTGGTTCGACGTCCCCCGCCGCACCGGCCGGCGGCACGTGGTGGGGCCCTACGTCGACGTCCACGGGACCGGCCGGTACCTGCTCACCCTCACCGAGCCGGTCGTCGTCGACGGGGTGTTCGCCGGGGTGGCCGGCGCGGACGTGTCGGTCCGCCGGTTCGAGGCGCACCTGCTGCAGGCCCTCGGCCGGTCGCCCGGCGCCTTCGTCCTCGTCAACGGGGAGGACCGCGTGGTGCTGTCCACGGCCCCCCGCTGGCGCGTGGGCGAACTGGTCGCCGAGGGGGTCGCTCCCGCCGGCGCGGGGGTCGGGATCGAGGGCACGCCCTGGCGGCTGGTCCCGGTCGCGGACAGCCGCGTGCTACCCGTCTGACCAGCGGGAGCGACCGTCACGAGAACGTGACGAGGAGGACTTGTCGTCTGAACTCTGTCTCTATAGGTTTTCCCGGACTCTGTGGCCTGCGGCACATCGGCACTCGCCGAACGGCCGGCCACACGCTTCCGAGGAGACACCGTGACGACAACCGGACCCCCCGCCGGGCACACCGAGGACGACGCCCAGCTCGCCGCTCTCGGGTACTCCGGCGAGTTCCACCGGAGCATGGGGCTGTGGGCCAACATGGCCCTCGGGTTCACGTACCTCTCGCCCCTGGTGGGCGTCTACTCGCTGTTCGCCTACAGCCTGTCCATCGGCGGCCCGCCCGCGCTCTGGTGGATCGTCATCGTGGGCATCGGGCAGCTGCTCGTCGCGCTGGTGTTCGGCGAGGTCGTCTCGCAGTACCCGCTGGCCGGTGGCATCTACCCCTGGACCCGGCGGCTGTGGAACCGGCGCTACGCGTGGATCGTCTCCTGGATCTACATCTGGGCGGTCATCGTGACGATCACCGCCGTCGCCGAGTTCGGTGGTGGCTTCGTCGCGGCCCTGTTCGACCTGGAGGCGACGCCCGGGGTCGTCCTGGCGACGGCCGTGGCGCTGCTCGTGGTGGCGTTCGTCGTCAACTACAGCGGCACCCGCACGCTCGCGCGGATCGCGCAGATCGGCCTGCTGGCCGAGCTCGTCGGCGTCGTCGCCCTGGGCCTGTTCCTGCTGCTGTTCAAGCGCGAGCAGCCGTTCTCGGTCTTCTTCGACTCGCTGGGCGCCGGCGGGGGCGACGGGTACCTGGGGGTCTTCCTGGCCGCCTCGCTGTCCGGGCTCTTCCTGTTCTACGGGTTCGAGGCCTGCGGGGACGTCGCCGAGGAGGTCGCCGACCCGACCCGGCAGATCCCGCGCGCGATGATCCTGACCGTCCTGGTCGGCGGCGTCTCGGGCTTCCTCTCCTACGCCGGGTACGTGCTGTCGGCTCCGGACCTGCAGGCGATCGTGGCCGGCGAGGACGCCGACCCGATCCCGTCGATCCTCGAGAGCTCCCTGGGCACGGCGGGGTCGAAGGTCTTCCTGGTCGTCATCGTCATCGCCTTCCTCTCCTGCGTGCTGTCGCTGCAGGCGGCCGGCAGCCGGCTGCTCTACGCCTTCGCCCGCGACCGCATGCTCCCGGCGAGCACCTGGCTCGCGCACGTCTCGAAGCGGCACGCCGTCCCCACCAACGCGCTGCTGGTCGTGTGCGTCGTGCCGGTGCTGATCGCGCTGTTCGTGTACTTCCAGGAGGGCGTCCTGGCCCGCGTCACCGCCTTCGCGGTGCTCGGCATCTACGTCGCCTTCCAGGCCGTGGTGCTGGCCGCGCTGCGGCAGCGGCTCAAGGGGTGGCGGCCCGCGGGCCTGTGGAACCTGGGCACCGCCGGCCTCGTCGTCAACGTGCTCGCGCTGGCCTACGGCATCTTCGCCATCGTCCTGCTGCTCAAGCCCGCCCCCGGCACCGAGACCTTCGTCGACCGCTGGATCGTGGCCATCGGCCTGGCCGTCGTCGCGGGCACGGGGCTGCTCTACCTGTTGCTGGCGCGGCCGGACCGGCACTCTTCGCACATCCCCGAGGGCGACGCCCGCGAGGTGGCCGCACAGCTCCACCAGATCCGGCGCGACCAGCGCGCCCAGGTGAGTGAGGAGACCCGATGAAGTTCAGCTACGCCATGCTGCCCGACTACCCCCTCGAGGAGTCCCTGAGAGCGATCAAGCTGGCGGACGACCTCGGCTTCCACGCGGTGTACGCCGCGGACGAGACGTGGCACAAGGACCTGTGGCTGCTGTTCGCCGCCGCGGCCGGCCAGACCTCCCGCGTGCGCATGGGGCCGAGCGTCTCCGCGGTCACCCTGCGCGAGCCCACCCTGATCGCGCAGGCCGCGGCGACCCTGGACGAGCTCAGCGGCGGCCGCGCGGAGGTGGTCCTCTCCAGCGGGAACTTCGGCCTGCTGGCCCAGTACAAGATGGACTGGACCAAGACCAAGCCGCTGTCGCGGGTCGTCGAGGGCGTGAAGGTGATGCGCACGTTCCTCGACGACGGGGCGATCACCTTCGACGGCGAGTTCTTCTCCTACGACGGGCTGTTCACCTTCGCGCGGCCGGTGCAGGACCGGCTCCCGGTGAAGATGGGCGCGATGCGGGGGCCCAAGTCGTTCCAGGCCGCGGCCGAGCACTCCGACGGCTGCCACCACGCGCTGAGCTACACGCGGGAGGCGTACGAGTACGCCGCCGAGAACCTGCGGGTCGGCGCCGAGCGGGCCGGCAAGGACTGGACGTCGTTGGACTTCGGCGCGTGGGTGGTCGTCTCGGTGGGCCGGGACTCCGCCGCCGCCAAGGACGCCGCCCGCAGCATGGTCGGCATCTACGCCTCCTCGATGCCGGCCGAGCAGCTCGAGCGCAACGGCGTGGACCCGGACAGCCTCAAGCCGATCATCGACGCGATCGGCAGCGGTGACCTGGCCAAGGGCATCGAGCTGACGACGCCGGAGATCGCCGAGAAGCTCTCCTTCGCCGGGACGCCCGAGGAGGTGACGGCGAAGATCAAGGAGATCGAGCCGGCCGGGGTGAACCACCTCATCGCCGCGATCACCGACGCCTCGCTGGTCAAGGCGTTCACCGGTCGCGAGCTGCCGGGCGTGGCGACGGTCGAGGAGCAGCTGCAGCTCATCCACGACGAGGTCATGCCCGCCTTCAGCTGAACCGGGGGCCCGCGGGCACCCAGGACGGGCCCGGCTCCCGCGCGGGAGCCGGGCCCGTCGGCGTCCTCAGCCGGCCGGCGGGTGGAGGGCCAGCCAGAGCTCGGCGCGGACACCGGGGGAGTCCAGGTCGCGGTCGAGCAGCTGCGCCGCGCGGTGGATCCGCTTGCGCAGGGTGTGCCGGTGCACGCCCAGCCGGGCGGCGGCCGGCTCCCACTGACCGTGCGCGGCCAGCCAGCAGCGCAGCGACTCGACCAGGTCGCCCGGCCCGGCCCGGTCGGCGGCCACCAGGGGCGCCAGGACGGCGTCGGCGAAGGCGGACGTGGCCTCGGGGTCCAGGAGCGCGGCGAGCCCCCGGCCGGCGAGGTCGGCGAACCCGGTCACCGGCCGGGCGGTGGCCCGGCCGTGCTCGGCGGCCTGGCGTGCCTGCCGAAGCCCGAGGGCGAGCTCGCTCCACGGCGTCGGGCCGGCGGTCCCCAGCACCGCGCCCGGCACCCGCCGCGGCAGGTCCGCGAGCAGCTCGGCCGGTTCGCGCCCGGCGGCTGCCAGGACGACGAGCGCCCCGTCGAGCTCGGCGGCCAGGACCGGCTCGCCCGCGTGCGCCGCCGCGTCCGCGGCCACGTCGACCGCGGCGGCCCGGTCCTCTGCGCTGCCCAGGACCACGTGCACGCGCACCGGCGCCGCCGGCAGCTCCTCGCCGAGCGCGGCGAGCACCGGGACGACGGCGTCCGTCCCGCCGGCCAGCAGCAGCCGGAGCGCGGCGGCGCGCAGCGCGGCGGTTGCGCCCCCCAGGGTGCGGGCCTGCTCGAGACGCAGCGTCAGCAGCAGGGCCGCGGCGTTCACCACGTGCCGCTCGGCGGTCGGGAACGGGCCCGGCCGGCCGACGGCGAGGAACCCCCGGGCGCGGGTGCCGGTGCCCAGCGACTGCAGCAGCACGGTCTCCCCGGGCCGGCTGAGCGCGGCGCCGGCGGGCGGGCGGGCGGCGGTCAGCCGCTCGACGGTGGCCGCGAGGCCGGCCACCCGGGCCCGGGCGTCGGGGGACGAGGCCTCCACGGGTCTCCCGGCGGTGTCGAGCACCAGCGCCCAGCCGCCGACGTGCCGGGCCAGCCGCTGGACCACCGCGCCCGGGGCGCCCGGCGTCACCGCGGCGCGGGTCAGCTCCTGCTGCACCGCCGCCGCCCGGGCGATCCCCGCGTACTCCTCAGCGGCCAGGGCGGCCGACACGGCGCGCGAGATCGCGATGAACGGCGTCTGCCGGGGCACCTCGAGGACGGCCAGGCCGCTGGCGTCGGCCGCCGCGACCAGGTCCTCCGGCACCTCCGCGAGGCTGAGCCCGGTGCCGATCCCCAGGCCCACGACCCCCGCGCCGGCCAGGCGGCGCACGTAGCCGGCCGGGTCGGCGTCCGGCCCGACGAGCGGCAGCCCGGTGGTGAGCAGCAGCTCGCCGCCCTCCAGGAACGAGGCGGGGTCGGGCAGCTCGCTGACGTGCACCCAGGACACGGGGCGGTCCACGGGGGGAGTGCGGGTGCACAGCGACAGCCGCAGCGACGGCGTGCCGAGCAGGGAGGCCACGGTGACGGGCACGGCGCACTCCCTCCCGGGACATTGTGGACACTCCGACGTCACGGGGACGCCGGGATGGACGGTACCGCCGGCCGGTCCCGCGGCTCAGGCTGGAACGCACCCCCGTCCCTCCGACGGGGGCACCCGTGCCCCGCGAGGAGATGCGATGACCGACCTGCTCACCGGCCCCCACACGCTGCCCCAGGAGCGCCGTCTGGTGACCGAGGTCCCCGGTCCCCGGTCCCGCGCGCTGGCCGACCGGCGGTCCGCCGCGGTCAGCTCCGCCGTGGGCAGCACCATGCCGGTCTACGTCGAGCGAGCCGGCGGCGCGGTGATCGTCGACGTCGACGGCAACTCCTTCATCGACCTCGGGTCCGGCATCGCGGTCACCAACGTCGGCAACGCCGCCCCCGCGGTGGTCGCCGCGGTGCAGGAGCAGGTCGCCGCCTTCACCCACACCTGCTTCATGGTCACGCCCTACGAGGGCTACGTCGCCGTCTGCGAGGAGCTCTCGGCCCTCGTCCCCGGGGACCACGCCAAGAAGTCCGCGCTGTTCAACTCCGGTGCCGAGGCCGTCGAGAACGCGGTCAAGGTGGCCCGGCACGCCACCGGGCGCTCCGCGGTGGTCGTCTTCGACCACGCCTACCACGGCCGGACGAACCTCACGATGGCGCTGACGGCGAAGAACATGCCCTACAAGCACGGGTTCGGGCCGTTCGCCTCCGACATCTACCGCGTCCCGATGTCCTACCCGTTCCGGGACCAGCCGGGGATGACGGGTGAGCAGGCCGCCGCGCGGGCGATCGCCATGATCGAGACCCAGGTCGGCGCCGGCAACGTCGCCGCCGTCCTCATCGAGCCGGTCCAGGGCGAGGGCGGCTTCGTCGTCCCGGCCCCCGGCTTCCTGCCGGCGCTCGCGGAGTGGACCCGGGCGGCGGGTGCGGTCTTCATCGCCGACGAGATCCAGACCGGGTTCTGCCGGACCGGCGCCTGGTTCGCCTCCGAGCACGAGCAGGTCGTGCCCGACCTGGTGACCACGGCCAAGGGCATCGCCGACGGGATGCCGCTCGCCGCGGTGACCGGCCGGGCCGAGCTCATGGACGCCGTCCACACCGGGGGGCTCGGGGGCACCTACGGGGGCAACCCGGTGGCCTGCGCCGCCGCCCTGGCGACCATCCGCACGATGCGCGAGCAGGACCTCGCCGGCGCCGCGCGGGACATCGAGGCGACGATGCTGCCCCGGCTGCGCGCCCTGCAGGAGCGG
Source organism: Blastococcus sp. CPCC 205250 (assembly GCF_019799925.1). Lineage (GTDB taxonomy): Bacteria > Actinomycetota > Actinomycetes > Mycobacteriales > Geodermatophilaceae > Trujillonella. The sequence goes on from NZ_JABGCG010000006.1 coordinate 88,432, forward strand.
ACGGCGGTCGTCGGTGACGTCCGCGGCCGCGGCGCGATGCTGGCGGTGGAGCTCGTCAAGCCCGGGACGACGGAGCCGGACGCGGAGCTGACCGGACGCATCGCCAAGGCCTGCCACGCGCAGGGCGTGCTCACGCTGACCGCCGGCACCTTCGGCAACGTGCTGCGGTTCCTGCCGCCGCTGGTCATCGGCCGCGACCTGCTGACCGAGGCGCTCGACGTGCTCGACGCCGTCTTCGACGAGCTGGCGCCCGCCGGGTGAGGCGATGTGCGGCTACGGCGCCCCCCGTGCGGGAGAGGCGCCGTAGCCGCACATCAGCCCCCCTCGCGCAGGCCCCAGGGGGAGCCGTACTCGGTGAGCAGGTCGAGGAACGGCACGGCGTCGAAGGCCTCGGGACCCAGCACACCGGCGCCCGACCACCGGCCGGTCGCGAGCAGCTCCAGGGCGACGACCGGGTTCACCGCCGTCTGCCAGACGACGGCCTGGGCGCCGTACTCCGCCATCGACCAGTCGTTGTCGACCACGTGGTACAGGTAGACCTGCCGCGGCTGCCCGTCGGTGCCGGTGCCGCTCACCCAGAGGCCCGCGCAGGTCTTCCCGGACATGCGGTCGCCCAGCCCGGCGGGGTCGGGGAGCACGGCCGCCACGACGTCCCGCGGTGAGACCTCGACGCCGCCCACGGGGACCGGCTCCGTGCGGTCGAGGCCGAGCTTGTGCAGGGTCTTGAGGACGTCGATGAACTCCGTGCCGAGCCCGTACTTGAACGTGACCCGCCGCGCGTCCACCCAGCGCGGCATGAGGAGCACCTCCTCGTGCTCCACGTTGACGCACTCGACGGGTCCGATGCCCTCGGGGAAGTCGAAGACCTCGGGCTCGCTGAACGGGGGAGTGGTGAACCAGCCCCGGTCGCGCTCCCACACCACCGGCGGGTTGAGGCACTCCTCGATGGTCGTCCAGATGCTGAAGGACGGCGCGAAGTCGTACCCGCGCACGGTGAGGTCGGAGCCGTCCCGCACCCCGAGCTCGTCGATCTCGCGGAAGAGGTGGTCGGCGGCATACCGCGCGAACACGTCGGCCAGCCCGGGTTCGACCCCGATGCCGACCAGCGCCAGCCGGCCGGCCGCCTCCCACTCCTCGGCCAGGGCGAACTGCTCGTCGCCCAGCTTGACGCCGGTCAGCTCGTGCGGCCGCTCCGGGTGGGGTCGCGACAGGGACATCGCCATGTCCAGGTAGTGGACACCAGCCGCCAGCGCAGCGCGGAAGAGCGGCATGACGAACCGGGGATCGGTCGCGTTGAGCAGCACGTCGCAGCGGTGCGCGCGCAGCAGGTCCCGCACCGCCTCCTCGTCCCCCGCGTCCACCCCTGCCGCGACGAGGCGCGGGTCACCGGTGGCCGCCACCGCCTTCTCCGCCCTCGCGGGGTCGTAGTCGGCCACGACGAGCCGGTCGACGAACTCACGGCGAGCCGCGATCGCAGCGACCGCGCTGCCGACGCCTCCGGCGCCGACGAGCAGGATGCGCATGTCCACCTCCATGGGGAGGTCGCAGCCTAGCGACGACTTCCGTCGTCTTGACACCCTTGTGACCACTGAATGCTTGCCGAATGACCGTCTGGCTGCGATAACCGTCGGATGACGCAGCACACACCCGACGCGGCGCCCGTCGAGCTCCGGCACAACGCCATCGGTTTCCTCGACGCGCTGGTGATCGGGCTGGCCTCGACCTCGCCGGCCTACTCGCTCGCCGCGGTCATCGGGCCCGTCGTCGCGCTCGTCGGGGTGTTCGCCCCGGGGGTCTTCCTCGCCTCGTTCGTGCCGATGCTGCTCATCGCGTCGGCGTTCTACTACCTCAACCGGGTGGACCAGGACTGCGGCACGACGTTCTCCTGGGTGACCCGCGCGATGGGCCCGTGGGTGGGCTGGCTCGGGGGCTGGGCCATCGCCATGACCGGGGTGCTCGTCATCGGCTCGCTGGCCGAGGTCGCGGTCCGGTTCGGCCTGCTGGCCCTCCAGCTGGACGGTCTGGCCGAGAACACCGCCGTCGTCCGGACGCTCACCGTGCTGGTCATCCTGCTGATGACGTGGGTGTGCGTGCTGGGCACCGAGCTCAGCGCGCGCGTGCAGAACGTGTTGATCCTCGCCCAGGTGGGGGCGCTGCTGGCGTTCGTGGTCGTCGCGCTCGTGCGCGGCCTGGGCGGCGACACCATCGACGGGGGCGGCCTGTCCCCGGAGTGGGGGTGGCTCAACCCGTTCGGCGCCGGGGGCGCGGCGCTCACCGGCGGCCTGCTGCTCGGCGTGTTCATCTACTGGGGGTGGGAGTCCGCGGTCAACCTGACCGAGGAGACCAAGGACTCCGCGACGGCGCCCGGCCGGGCCGCCGTCTTCTCCACCGTGCTGCTCCTGATCACCTACCTGGGCGTGGCCTACGCCGTCCTCGTCTTCGCCGGCACCGACTACCTCGAGGCGGGGGAGGACGAGTTCATCTTCGCCGTCCTGGCCGGCGACGTGCTGGGCGGCTGGGACTGGGTGCTGCTGCTGGCCGTGTCGACCGCGGCCCTCGCGTCCACCCAGACCACGATCATCCCGGCGTCCCGCACCGGCCTGTCCATGGCCCGCCGGCACGCCCTGCCGGGCGGGCTGGCCCACATCCACCCGAGCCACCGCACCCCCGACGTGTCGACGTGGTGGGTCGCCGGCATCGCCATCGCCTGGTACCTGCTCGTCGGCGCCATCAGCGAGAACGCGCTCTTCGACTCGCTGACCGCGCTGTCGCTGCTGATCGCGTTCTACTACGCGCTGACCGGCATCGCCTGCGCGGTGTTCTACCGGCGGCAGCTGCGGCAGAGCCTCAAGACGCTGGTGTTCGTCGGCATCGGCCCGCTCGTGGGCGCCGGACTGCTGCTGTGGCTGCTCGTGGAGTCCATCGGCGACCTCGCCGACCCGTCCACCTCCTACAGCGGGCAGGCCTGGCTGGGCGTGGGCCCGCCGCTGGTCATCGGCGTCGGCATCTTCGTGCTCGGCCTGATCGTCATGGCCGTCTGGCGGGTGCGGGACGGCCGGTTCTGGCAGGAGCGGACGACGACCGCCGAACGGCTCGAGGCCGACGTGGCGGCCGGCCGGGCAGCGGCCGCCGTCGAGGACCCCGCACCCTGAGCGCCGCTCCGGCCACGGTCGGTCGCCGGATCGATACGATGCGCCGGTGACGGTCCGTGGTCAGCTCGGTCTGGACGACGTCTCCCGCGCCATCATCGAGCAGCTGCAGGAGGACGGCCGCCGCCCCTACGCCCGCATCGCCGCCGCGGTCGGGCTGTCGGAGGCGGCGGTCCGCCAGCGGGTGCAGCGGCTGCTCGAGGCAGGCGTCATGCAGATCGTGGCCGTGACCGATCCGCTCCAGGTCGGCTTCTCGCGGCAGGCCATGGTGGGGGTCCGGGTCAGCGGCGACCCCCGCGAGGTGGCCGACCGGGTCGCCGAGTTCAGCGAGGTCGACTACGTGGTGATCGCCGCGGGCACGGTGGACCTGCTCGTCGAGGTTGTCTGCGAGGACGACGACCAGCTGCTGGAGACCGTCGCCCGCATCCGCGCGGTGGACGGCGTGCAGTCCACCGAGACGCACCTCTACCTCGGCCTGCGCAAGCAGACCTATGCCTGGGGCACCCGTCGTCCCGCGGTGCCCCCCGTGCCCGAGACCGACGGCTGAGCGCTCCTCCCGGCCCCTGACGGGTCAGGGGCCGGGAGTCCGCGGACAGGGCGTCCGCGGGCAGGGCGTCCGCGGGCAGGGAGTTCGCGAGCAGGGCGTCTGCCTAGTGGCAGCGCCCCGGGGCGGGCGGGACGTCGAGGGTCGGGTTGCGGTCGAAGAACCCCCACGGCTTGAGCGAGAACGACACGATGTCCACCGGCATGACCGGCCAGTCCTCGGGCCGGGGGATGTGGTGGATGCCGAACACGTGCCACAGCACGATGTCGGTGTCGGCGATGGACCGGTCGGCCGCGGTCCACTCGGGCAGCCCGGCGGAGCCCCGGCTCTGGTTGCAGAACTCGCCCGCGGGCCAGCGCTCCTCCTCGGCGAAGGGGGTGACCCAGAGGGTGTGGTCGATGACCTCCGCCCGCTGCATGATCGGTGAGCTCCGGTCGACCATGGCCGGGAAGGACCCGGAGGCGACCAGCTTGTACCCGGTCGGCGTGCCCAGCCGGTTGAGCCGGTTCCGGTTGACGACCTTCCAGCCGCGCTGGGTGGCCCAGTCGAGGTCCTGCTTGCCCTCGGACTCGGTCAGCAGCGGGCGGCTGCGCTGCACCAGCGCCAGCCCGTGGGGGTTGGCGTCGGAGACCGGCACCGCCTCGCTCTCCGACACCACGACGGTGTTCTCCGGCCCGTCGATCTCCAGGTCCATGCGCGCCACGATGAAGTGCTGGTGGAACGGCGCGTACGTCTGGTCGTCGACGACGGTGCCGGTCGCCGGCGGGTCCCCGGCGTAGGAGCTGGTGACCATGATCCCGGTGGCCCGGACCTCGCACTCGATGGTGCCGTCCTGGTAGAAGCGCCAGTAGGTCAGGTACTCGTAGTTCGCCACGGTCGCGTGGAACGAGACCACCATCCGCCGGGAGCGGCGCACCTCCGAGCCCGCCTTCTCGTCGACGTGCTTCCAGAGCACGCCGTCGTCCTCCTCGTGCAGGCAGATGGCGTTCTCGATCGTGTAGGGCTCGCCGCGGCTGTCGTGCAGGACGGCGTCGACGTAGGTGATGTCGCCGAGGCAGTCGCAGCCGAGCTTGAGCGACGTCGTCATGAAGCCCAGCCCCCACTCGCCGATGTCGAAGGCGGTGCGGCGGTGGTGGTCGGGGCTCGGGTCCCGGTAGGGGACGACCATCTCGGCGAAGGAGAGCCGGTGCGCGATCGGGCGGACCTCGTCACCGTCCCGGTAGCCGACGCGGTGGATGACCAGGCCCTCGCGGTGGTTGAAGCCCAGCCGCATGGTCCAGTTCTGCCAGCGCAGCTCGTTGCCGTCGAGGGTGAAGGAGGGGCCCTCGGGCTGGGTGATCTCCAGGGCCCGGACGTCGGTGCGCTGGACCAGGCCGGGGACCAGGTCGGGGGCGTACTCGCCCATCCGCGAGCCACCGGCCGGCGGCGGGTCCTCGTCCTCGATGCTCAGCAGCTCCATCGTGTTGAGGTCGACCACGAAGTGCAGCCCGTCGACCGGGTTGGCGTACGGGTTGCCCAGCGGCGTGGACCGGCGCCAGACGTCGGTCCACCCGACGCGCCGGTCCTGGAACTCCACGGGGATGAGCGAGTGCCCGTAGGCCCAGGTGTCGATCAGCACCAGGTCCAGGTCGGTGATGCCGCGGCGGGCGAGGGCCGCCACGACGTCGGGGTGGGCGATCAGCGTCTCGTGGGCCTCGTGCCACTCGTCGACGGTCATGTTCGCCTGCTCGCCGGGGACGGCCTCCCACGACACGACCCGGTCCTCGGTGAGCGAGACCAGCGCCTTGTACGTCGTGGCCTCGTCCCGGCTCCAGCAGGTGACCCGCGCCTCCCGGCGGATCGGGTCACCGGGGGAGAACGCGCGGACGACGTCCTTGGCCGGCTCCCGCAGCTCGATGGCGGCGAAGCGCCAGCGCTCGTCCACGCCGCGGTCGCGGCGCAGGACGGCGGCGGTGGCGCGGAACTCGTCGGCGGTCAGCGGGTCCAGGGGGTGGGCGGTCATGCGGAGGTCTCCGGGGTGGTGTCGGGCCGGTCGGCGAGGAGGGGGAGCGAGGGGTCCCAGCGGGTGCCGTCGCGGGCGTCGCGGCGGCGTCGCGCGATCGCCGACAGCGCCTCCAGGACGACCCGGTTGGCCAGGGCCGCGGTGATGTCGGCGTGGTCGTAGGGCGGGCTGACTTCCACGACGTCCACGCCGACGACCGGCAGCTCGAGGCAGATCCGGCGTACCGAGTCCAGCAGCTGCCGGGCGGTGAGCCCGCCGGGCTCGGGCGTGCCCGTGCCGGGGGCGTGCCCGGGGTCGCAGACGTCGATGTCGACGGAGAGGAAGACGCCCTCGCACTCGTCGGTCGCGATCGTGGAGGCCTCGGTCAGGCACTCGTCGAGGCCGCGGTGCCCGATCTCGGTCATCTCGTAGGAACGCATCCGCTGCGCGGCCATCCAGTCCAGCGTCTCCGGCGGCGGCCAGTAGCCGCGCAGCCCGATCTGCAGGAAGCGGTCGCCGCGCAGGGCGCCGGACTCGATGAGCCGGCGCATCGGCTGGCCGTGGCCCCACAGGGAGCCGAACTCGATGTCGCCGGTGTCGGCGTGCGCGTCGAAGTGGATCATCGAGACGCGTCCGTGGCCCAGCACGTTGGCCACGCCCTTGGCATCGGCGAAGGCGATGGAGTGGTCGCCGCCGAGGACGACCGGGATGGCGCCGGCGCGGGCGACGGCCTCCACGGCGGCCTCGAGGGCGGGCAGGGCGGTCTCGATGTCCCCGGAGTACATCTCCACGTCGCCGGCGTCGAGGACCCGCAGGTCGCGCAGGCCGTCGGTGCGCAGCGCGAGGCTGGGCCGCGAGCCGTCGTGCGGGAGGTAGTCGGTCATCCGGATCGCCTGGGGGCCGAAGCGGGTGCCGGGCCGGTGCGACGTCCCGCCGTCGAACGGGGCGCCCAGGACGACGACGTCCGCGCCGGCGTAGGAGGCCGGGTCGTCGAGGTCGCAGCGGTCGACGCCCAGGAACGTGACGTCCGGCCCGTACTGGGCGCCGTAGCGGGGCATGTGGGCCGTCCCTGTCGTGCGATGGGCTGCGCCGACCGTCGGGGTTCGCGGATGCCGGCGGGTGATGCGCCCAGCATGTCAGATCGCGTCGGTGCGCAGGTGCCCGGCGCACGGAACGGGTCGCCGGGTGCCGTGGGGACGACGGAATCCGTCGTCCACCTGGCCTGCACCCCTCAGGTGTCGCCGACCAGGGGGCCGGTGCCGCTGGCGAGCTCCAGGAGGAGCGTGCGCGTGCTCGCCAGCTCCTCCGGGCCGAGCTGCCCCTCGAAGAGCGGGGCGATGGACACGCCGTCGCAGGCGCGCAGGACGACGAGGACGCGCTGCGGGTCGACGCCGTCCTCGGCCAGGGTCCGGTTCCACCGCCGGTACCGCTCCTGCACCCGGCGGGCCGGCTCGGGAAACGCGCTGAGGGTGGCCATCAGCGTCGCCTGCTCCACGGCGTCCTGCGTCTTCTCCAGGTCGTCGAAGGTCGCGCGCACGTAGGCCCGCAGGCGCCGGCCCGGCCTCGGGTCGTCGGCGTCCATGCGGTCCTCGACGGCACGGGCGAACTGGTCGAAGAGGTCGTCGGCCAGCGCGGCCATCAGCTCGTCCTTGCTGCGGAAGTGGTGCATCAGCCCGCCCTTGGACACCCCGGCCTCGCGGGCGACCAGGTCGAGGCTCACCCCCGCACCGTGGAGGACCACCGAGCGGGCCGCGGCGTCGAGCAGCGCACGCCGGGTGCGTGCAGCATCCCGTACCTGACCCGCCATCGGTCTCCTCCCGTGGTCCGGAGCACAGCGTAAGTCGCTGGCTAACAAACCGTCTGGTCGGTACGCTTCCCGGCGTGACGTCCGTGGCCGAACCCGTACCCGCACCGCTCCGCCTCGCCGGCCGGCGGGAGTGGGCGGCGCTGGCCGTCCTGGTCCTCGCGGTCGTGCTGCTCTCGGTCGACGGCACCGTCCTGGCGCTCGCCGTCCCCGAGCTGACCGCGGCCCTCCGGCCCAGCGCCGGCGAGCTGCTGTGGATCGCCGACGTCTACTCGTTCGGCCTCGCCGGCCTCCTCGTCCTGATGGGCGGCCTCGCCGACCGCTTCGGCCGCAAGCGCGTGCTGCTCGTCGGCACCGCCGCGTTCGGCGCCGCCTCGGCGCTGGCCGCGTTCGCGACCGACCCGACGACGTTGATCGTCGCCCGGGCGGCCCAGGGCGCGGCCGGCGCGACCCTCATGCCCTCGACCCTGTCCCTGATCCGGAACCTGTTCCCCGACGCCCGGCAGCGGACGCGCGCCATCGCGCTGTGGAGCGCGGGGGCCTCGGGCGGCGCGGTGCTGGGCCCGCTGGTCGGTGGTGTGCTCCTGGAGCACTTCTGGTGGGGGTCGGTGTTCCTGATCAACGTCCCCATCACGGTCGTGCTGCTCGCAGCGGGCTGGCTGCTGCTGCCGGAGTCCCGCAACCCGCGCCCCGGGCGGCTCGACGCCATCGGCGCCGCGCAGTCCATCGCCGCGATCCTGGCGGTCGTCTACGCGGTGAAGCAGCTCGTCGGGCACGGACCGACGGTCGCCGCCGCGGCGGCCGGGCTCGTCGGCGTCGTCTCCGCCGTGCTGTTCGTCCGCCGCCAGCGGCGGGTCCCGGACCCGCTCGTCGACCTCCGGTTGTTCGAGAACCGCGCGTTCTCCGGAGCGCTGGGGAGCCAGCTCATCGCGCTGCTGGCCCTGACCGGACTGCTCTTCTTCCTCTCGCAGTACCTCCAGCTCGTGCGCGGGCACACCGCGCTCGAGGCGGGGCTGCGCGAGCTGCCCCTGATGCTGGCCTCGCTGGCGGTCGTGGTGGTGGTCGGCCCGCTGGTCGCCCGGCTGGGGCTCGGCCGCGCCATCGGCACGGGCCTGGGGGTCGCCGGCATCGGCCTGCTCGCGCTCGCCGGTGCCGAGTCGCTCCCCGGGTACGCCTGGCTGGCCGTGGCCATGGTCGTCATCGGCCTGGGCTTCGGCCTCGCCTTCACCCTGAGCACCGACGCGGCGGTGAGCGCGGTCGAGCCGCACCGCGCGGGCACCGCGTCGGCGCTGTCCGAGACGTCCTACGAGCTCGGCGCCGCCCTGGGCATCGCCCTGCTGGGCAGCCTGCAGACGGTGCTGTACCGGGTGCACCTGCCGGCGGAGGTCGCCGACGGCGGTGGGGGAGCGGCCCGCGAGTCGCTCGCGCGCGCCGTCGAGGTCCTGGCGTCCGACGGGTCCCTCGGCCTCGCCCGCGAGTCGTTCACCTGGGCCATGCAGGTGACCGCGGTGGTCGCCGCGGTCCTCCTCGCGGTGGCCGCGGCGACGGCGTGGCGCGTGATCCCCTCGTCCCGGCGGCGCCCGGCCGGGCACGGGTGAGCCGCCGTCGCGCCGGCGACGTGCTGCGACGAGGGGGCCGGCACCGCCCGGCGGTGCCGGCCCCTCGCCGCGGGTGCGCCGTTCAGGCGACGGTGCGGACCAGCTTCCGGTTCACGAACTCCTCGATGCCCAGCCGGCCCAGCTCCCGGCCGAAGCCGGAGCGCTTGATGCCGCCGAAGGGCAGCTCCGCCCCCTCGGCGCCCACGCCGTTGACGAACACCATGCCCGCCTCGATCTCCTCGGCGACCCGCTGCGCCTGCTCCGGGTCGGTCGTGAAGACGTAGGACCCGAGGCCGTACGGCGTGTCGTTGGCGATCTCGATGGCCTCCGCCTCGTCCCGCGCCTTGAAGACCATGGCCACGGGGCCGAAGAGCTCCTCGCGGTAGGCGGCGTGGGTGGGCCGGATGCCGCTGAGGACGCCCGGGGGGTACCAGGCGCCCTGGCGCTCACCGGCGGTGGCGAGCGTGGCGCCCTCCTCGACGGCGCCGGTCACCTGCTGCTCGAGCCGCTCGGCGGCCGCCAGCGACGACAGGGGCGCCGCGGGGGTCGCCAGCAGCCGTGCGGTGTACCGCTCGACGAACTCGTCGTAGAGGTCGGCGACGACGATCATGCGCTTGCCGGCGTTGCACGCCTGGCCGGTGTTCTCCATCCGCGCCGCCACGGCCGCCTCGACGGTCGCGTCGAGGTCGTCGGTGCTCAGCACGATGAAGGGATCGGAACCGCCCAGCTCGAGCACGACCTTCTTGAGGTGGCGGCCGGCGATGGAGGCGACCGCCGCGCCCGCGCGCTCCGACCCGGTCAGGGAGACGCCCTGCACGCGGGGGTCGGCGATGATCTGCTCGACCTGCTCGTTGCTCGCGTACACGTTGACGTAGGCGCCCTCGGGGAAGCCGGCGTCACGGAAGATCCGCTCCAGCGCCTCGGCGGACTCGGGGCACTGCGGGGCGTGCTTGAGCACGACGGTGTTGCCGGCCGCGAGGTTCGGGCCGGCGAACCGGGCGACCTGGTAGGCCGGGTAGTTCCAGGGCATGATCCCCAGCAGGACGCCCAGGGGGCGACGGCGGATGACCGCCGACCCCTCACCCTCGAGCAGCGTGATGGGCTCGTCGGCGAGGAAGGCCGCGGCGTTGTCGGCGTAGTACTCGTAGATGGCGGCGCAGAAGTCCACCTCGCCGAGGGCGTCCTCGTGGGCCTTGCCCATCTCCCGCCCCATCGCCTGCGCCAGTTCCTCGCGCCGTTCGGTGTGCAGCTCGGCGACCCGGCGCACGAGGGCCGCCCGCTCGTCGACCGACGCCTTGCGGGCCCAGGTCCGGTAGGTCTCGTGCGCGCGCTGGACGGCCGCCTGCACCTGCTCGTCGGTGTCCGTGGGGTAGGCCTTCACCTCGTCCCCGGTGGCCGGGTCGACGACGGCGTACGTGGTCACGTCATGTCCTCCTCTGCTGTGGCGAGGACCCGCGGGTCCTCGCTCCTCGGCTCAGCGTCCGGGTCAGCATTCCTCCGATCCGGACGGGTGTCGCGTGTACGACCCGGACGGTGCGGCTCCGGTCGGTGCCAGAGTGGCACCGACCGAGGCGTCCGGTGCACGGTCCCGGCGGCGCCGGCCGAGGACCGCGCGGGAGCAGCCGGCCTCCCGGGTCAGCGGCCGGTCAGCGCGTTGGCCACCCGCGTCAGCCGACTGGACCGGCGCAGCCCCGCGGCCTCGCGCCGGTCGGCCTCGCGGTACAGCAGGTACATGGCGCGGACACCCACCCAGCGCAGCGGCTCGGGCTCCCACCGGCGCCCGCGACGGTTGGCCCACGGCAGTCGCGCGGCCTCGGTGTCGCGGTCGAGCACCAGGTCGGCGAGGGTCCGTGCGGCGAGGTACGTGGTCGACAGCCCGCTCCCCACGTAGCCGCCCGCCGAGCCGAGGCCGGTGCGCCGGTCGAGCGTGACGTTGGCGCACCAGTCGCGGGGCACGCCCAGCACGCCGCACCAGGCGTGCGCGAGGGGGACGCCGTAGGTGGCGGGGAACTGGCTGTGCAGGACGGTGGCCAGCGACTCGACGGTCCACCGCTGGGTGATGCCGTCCACGTCGGTGCGCGAGCCGAAGCGGTAGGGGATGCCGCGGCCCCCGATGGCGATCCGGCCGTCGGCCGTCCGCTGCGCGTAGCTGTAGGCGTTGGCGCCGTCGCCGACCAGTTCGGCGCCGTCCCAGCCGATCTCGGCCCAGGCGGCGTCCGGCAGGGGTTCGGTGACCACCATCGAGCTGTTCATCGGCAGCCAGTCGCGGCGGCTGCCGGGGAGGGCGGCGGTGTAGCCCTCGAGGCAGCGCAGGACGACGTCGGCGCGGACCGTGCCGTGCGGGGTCACCGCGCGCCCGGGGCCGATCGCCGTCACCTCCGTGCCCTCGTGCACGACGACCCCGCGCCGGCGCACCGTCCCGAGCAGCCCCCGCACGAGCTTGGCCGGCTGCACGCGCGCGGCGTGCGGACTGTGGATCGCCGCCAGGGCGCCCTCGACGCGCACCCGGTCGCGGACCTCGCTCCGGGTCAGCCGGCGGGCGTGCCCGGGCCCCAGGCCCCACTCCGCCGCCTCGGCGAGCGTCGCCTCGAGGCGGGCGAGTTGCGGTTCGGTCCGGGCGACGCTCAGCACGCCGTCCTTGACGACGTCGGCGTCGATGCCCTCCTGCCGGCACACGGCGATCACGTCGTCCACCGTCTGCTCCATGGCCCGCACGAGGCGGCGCACGCCGTCGCGCCCTCCGGTGGCGGCGTAGCGGTCGAGGTCGCCGGAGAGCTCCGCGGACAGCCAGCCGCCGTTGCGGCCCGAGGCGCCGTATCCGGCGAACTCCTTCTCCAGCACGACGATCCGCAGGTCCGGCTGGGCCTCGGCGAGGTGGTACGCCGTCCAGAGGCCGGTCAGCCCGCCACCCACGATGCACACGTCGGCCTGGGTGTGCCCGGGCAGTGCCGGTCCCGGGGTGGGGATCCCGATCTCCCGGTACCAGAACGACACCCCGCCGTTGGTGAGGCCCTCCTCCTGCCGGCTCGCATAGTCGCGACCACTCATCTCGGGTGGAGCCTCCAGAACTGTGTCGACCAGGGCCCCGGCCGGGGCGCAGCGGCGATCGTCCTACAGCAGTGCCGGACGACCCCGCCACCACGACGCCGGCCCGACGGCCGCTGACCTGCAGTGTCCGACCGACCGGGCAGGACCGACGGCAGGAGACGTCCCCGTGACCGACTCACCCGCGCGCAACCGGCGGGCGCATCGACCCCGCGCTCGAGGACCGGTCGGCCACCCACGCGGTGCTCGCCGGGCACTTCGCCGAGACGTCCCCGCGGCTGTGGCGTTCCTCGGGTGCAGCTGACCCGCTGGTCGCTCGCCCGCGAGGACCGGACCGGACGGCGCACCGTCCGGCTGCGCGCCCTGGACCGCCTCGGGCTCGGGTTCGACAGCTGATCCGCGACCACGCAGCTGCGGATCCCGTCCCGATGTGCAGTGATCGTCACGGAATCGGTTGCCCCGGCCGGGGAAGACCCACGATGCTGTCGGGGACCCGAGAGGGCACGGCGCCGTCCGCGCCCCCGGGCTCACGGCGTCCGCACCTCCGCAGCCGACCGAGGGACCAACGATGACGACCACCCCGCAGTTCGCCACGGAGCAGCCGTCGAGCTCCCTGTCGCGCCGGGCGAGCGACCACCTGTGGATGCACTTCACCCGCCACTCCACGTTCGGGGAGGCGGGCGGCTCCGTGCCGGTGATCGTCCGCGGTGAGGGCGCCTACATCTGGGACGACCAGGGGCGGCGGTACCTGGACGCGCTGTCGGGTCTGTTCGTCGTCCAGGTCGGGCACGGCCGCCGCGAGCTGGCCCAGGCCGCCGCGCGCCAGGCCGAGGAGCTGGCCTTCTTCCCGCTGTGGTCCTACGCCCACCCCCGCGCCGTCGAGCTCGCCGAGCGGCTGGCCGAGCTGGCCCCCGGTGACCTCAACCGGATCTTCTTCACCACCGGCGGCGGTGAGGCCGTCGAGACCGCCTGGAAGGTCGCCAAGCAGTACTGGAAGCTCCAGGGAAAGCCGCTCAAGCACAAGGTGATCAGCCGGGCCGTCGCCTATCACGGCACGCCGCACGGAGCGCTGTCGATCACCGGCATCCCCGAGGCCAAGCAGATGTTCGAACCCCTGGTGCCGGGTGCGCACAAGGTCCCGAACACCAACTTCTACCGGGCGCCGGAGTACGGCGACGACGTCGAGGCGTTCGGTCGCTGGGCCGCGCAGCAGATCGCCACCGCCATCGAGACCGAGGGGCCCGACACCGTCGCGGCCGTGTTCCTCGAGCCGGTGCAGAACTCGGGCGGCTGCTTCCCGCCGCCGCCCGGGTACTTCCAGCGGGTCCGCGAGATCTGCGACCGCTACGACGTCCTGCTGGTGTCCGACGAGGTCATCTGCGCCTTCGGCCGGCTCGGCCACACGTTCGCCGCCGACCGCTACGGCTACGTGCCCGACCTCATCACCTGCGCCAAGGGCCTGACCTCGGGCTACTCGCCGATCGGCGCGATGGTCGCCAGCGACCGCGTCATGGAGCCGTTCCTGCACGGCACCACGTCGTTCGCCCACGGGTACACCTTCGGCGGGCACCCCGTGTCGTCGGCCGTGGCGATGGCCAACCTCGACATCTTCGACCGCGAGAAGCTCAACCAGCGCGTGCTCGACAACGAGGGCGCCTTCCGCGCCACGCTGGAGGGGCTGCTGGACCTGCCGATCGTCGGGGACGTCCGTGGCGACGGGTACTTCTACGGGATCGAGCTGGTCAAGGACAAGGCCACCAAGGAGACGTTCGACGACGACGAGTGCGAGCGCCTGCTGCGGGGGTTCCTGTCCAAGGCCCTGTTCGAGGCCGGCCTGTACTGCCGCGCCGACGACCGGGGCGACCCGGTGATCCAGGTGGCCCCGCCGTTGACCTGCGACCAGGAGCAGTTCGACGAGATCGGGCAGATCCTGCGCGACGTGCTGCAGCGGGCCTGGCAGGTCCTCTGAGGGCAGCGGCCCCCGGGTCCGCCTACCTCCACCCCGCTCCGGGTAGGCGGTCCCCATGTCCGACTTCGAGATCACCGCCCTCGTCCTGGCCGAGCACGAGGTCTTCCGGCGGGAGTTCTCAGCTCTCGACGACCTGTCCGGCCAGGAGCTCGCCGGCGCGTGGGAGGCGCTGCACGCCCGGCTGGAGGTGCACGCCGTCGCCGAGGAGAAGCTGTTCTACCCGCTGCTGGCCCAGGAGGCGGACGGCGAGGAGGAGACCGCCGAGGGCGTGCACGACCACAACGCCATCCGGCACGCGGCGGCCGCGGTCGGGGAGCACGAGGTCGGCAGCGACGACTGGTGGGAGGCGGTGCGCGCGGCGCGGCAGGTCAACGCCGACCACATGGCCGAGGAGGAGACGGACTTCTTCCCCCCCTTCAAGGAGGCCGTCGACGACGAGCAGCGCGAGACCCTCGGGATGCACTGGCTGGCCTTCCACGACGAGCACGAGGAGGCCGAGGGGCTGTCCGGCCGGGATGCGGAGGTGGCCGAGGTGGTCGCGACCGAGGTGCCGGAGGGGGACCCGACGGTCTGAGCGCCGGGGCGCCGCGCGGACGTCGCCAGCGGGGGCTTGACCCTGACACGGTGACAGGGTGCCCACTGGCGGCAGGAGGTGGTCCCGATGGACACGACCAGTCAGACCGCGCAGCACGTCCGGCTCAGCGACGCCCTGGGCGCCGGGGACGCCTCGGTCCGGCTCCGGGCGGCGCTCGCCGCCGGCTCGGAGCCCGACCCGAGGTTCCTGGAGACGCTCGTCGAGCGGTGCGCGGTCGAGGAGGACCCCTTCGTCCGGGACATGCTGACGTGGGCGCTGACCCGCCTCCCGCCGGAGACCGTCCTGTCCCGGCTCCGGCGGGAGCTCGGCTCGCGGCGGGCCCAGGCCCGCAGCCAGGCGCTGCACACGCTCTCCAAGATCGGTGACGGGCGCGCGTGGGCCTGGATCACGCGCGACCTGCTGCACGACGCCGACGACGAGGTCGCGCGGACCGCGTGGCGTGCCGCGGTCGCCCTCGTGCCCGAGGGGGAGGAGCGGGGCCTGGCCGACGACCTGGCGCACCAGCTCGGCCGGGGGGACCGCAGCCTGCAGCGGAGCCTCAGCCGGGCCCTGGTCGCGCTCGGCGACGTGAGCGGGCCCGCGCTGGCGAGGGCGGGGGCGGACGACGACCCCGCCGTGGCCGCGCACGCCCGCGCCACCGAGCTGCTCCTGCGCGACCCGGAGGGCGCGGGGTGCTGATCGGCGAGGTGGCCCGGCACTCCGGGGTGAGCACCCGGATGCTGCGGCACTACGACTCCCTGGGGCTGGTGCGCCCGACCGGTCGCACCGCCGGCGGCTACCGCGAGTACTCCGCCGAGGACGTCCGCCGGATCTTCCACGTGGAGAGCCTGCGGTCCCTCGGGCTCTCGCTGCAGGAGGTCGGGCGGGCGCTGGACGACCCCGCCTTCGAGCCGTCGGTCCTGGTGGGCGACCTCGTCCGGTGGACCGAGGAGCGTCTGGAGCGGGACCGGGAGCTGCTCGAGCGGCTCCGCGCGGTCGACGCGACGGCGCCCACGGGCTGGCAGGACGTGCTGCGCATCGTCGACCTCATGCAGGGGCTCCACTCGGCCAGTGCCGCGCGCAGGCAGCAGGCCGTCCTGGCCGGGCCGGAGGGCGTCTCGCTGCCCGCCGGGCTGCTGGCCGGGGCCGTCCTGGCCGAGGCCGACCCGCACGTGGCCGGTGCGCTGCGCTGGGCGCTCGCCCGGTCCGGCGGCGGGGGCGTGGCGACGCTGGCGGCCGGCGTGCGCTCGAGGGACGTCGACGTGCGGCGACGCGCGGTGCTGGCGCTCGCCGACTCCCCCGGGGCGCCGGGTGCGGCCGAGGCGCTGACGCAGGCGATGGCGGACGCGGATCCGACGGCGCGCAGCCACGCCGCCCTGGCGCTGGGCAGGTGTGGCGACGCCGCGGCCGTGCCGGCACTCGTCGCCATGGTGGTCGAGGGGGCCTCCGACGTCGACGCGGCGGAGGTCCTGGGGGAGCTGTCCCACGACCCCGGTCGTGCGGACCGGATCCTGACCGCACTGGTCGACGCGCTCGCCGCGCACACGGGGGACACCCCGGTGCGGATCCGCCTCACCCAGGCGCTGGTCGAGCTGCCGGGGCCGGCCGCGCAGGAGGTCCTGCGCCGGCTGGCCCGCGACGACGACCGGACCGTCGCCCTCGTCGCCTCGGCCCTCGCCGGTCGGGAGGTGGATCAGCCGGTGGCGCGGCGGGCCCGGTAGGCGGCGACGTGCTCCCGGTTGGCGCAGGTGCTGTCGCAGAACCGGCGGCTGGCGTTGCGGGTGAGGTCCACCAGGGCGTCGTCGCAGCCCCGGGCCGAGCAGCGGCGCAGCCGGTCCAGCGCGCCGGCGCGGACGACGTCGGCCACCGCCATCGCCGCCTCGACGCCCATCCGGTCGGCCACGGAGGCGGTCGGCTCGGTCGCGTGGACGTGGTAGCCCCAGCCGTCGTGCCGGACCAGCTGGGGCAGCGCGGAGCCGTCGCGCAGCAGCCGGTTGACCACGGCGACGACGCCGTCCTCGTCGGCGTCCCAGATCCCGGCGAGCACGGTGCGCAACCGGTGCACCGCGGCCAGCTCGGCGGCGTCGCCGACCCGGCTGCCGGTGAAGCCCCAGGCGTCCAGGAACGCGGCCAGAGCGGGCGGGTCCGGCAGCCGCTCCTCGCCGTCGGCCGCGGTGTTCACCAGAGCGGTCGCGGCCGCCAGCGCGATCTCCGTGTCATGGGCGAACAGCATGTGACTCCTGACTCTGTTACCGTCCCGGCGTCAGGAGCGTACGTCTCCTGACCCCTGACAGGGAGGGAGTCGCCGTGCCGGCCCGCCGCACCGGACCGCTCGGACTGCTGCTGGCGGTGCTCTCCGCCGCCGCCTTCGGGACCGCCGGGGTCTTCGCCACCGGTCTGCTGGACGCCGGCTGGACCGCCGGCTCGGCCGTGACGGCGCGCCTGTCCGTGGCCGCGCTGGCGCTGACGGTCCCGGCCGTCCTCCAGTTGCGCGGACGCTGGCCGCTGCTGCGCTCCAACGCCGGTGCGGTCGTCGCCTTCGGCGCCCTCGCCGTCGCGCTGCCCCAGTTCGCCTACTTCTCCGCGGTCTCCCGGCTCTCGGTCGGGGTGGCGCTGCTGCTCGAGTACTCCGGCGTCCTGCTCGTCGTCCTGTGGACCTGGCTGCGGCTGGGGCAGCGGCCCAGCGCGGTCACCGGCGCCGGTGTGGTGGTCGCGCTCGGCGGGCTGGTGCTGGTGCTCGACGTCGCCAGCGGCGCGCGGATCGACCCGGTGGGCGTGGTGTGGGGCCTCGTGGCGGCCGTGGGCCTGGCGTCCTACTTCGTCCTCTCCGCCCGGACCGAGGACGCCCTCCCGCCGCTGGTCAGCGCCTGGGCCGGGCTGGGGGTCGGGGCGCTCGTCCTCGGGGCGGCGGCGCTCGTCGGCGCGCTGCCGTGGCGGACGACGGCCGCCGACGTCGAGTTCGCCGGGCGGACGACGAGCTGGCTGGTGCCGGTCCTGGGCCTGTCCCTGCTCGCCGCGGCGTTCGCCTACGCCACGGGGATCGCGGCGGTCCGGCGCCTGGGCTCGCGGGTCAGCTCCTTCGTGGGGCTCAGCGAGGTGCTGTTCGCGGTCGTCGCCGCCTGGCTGGCGCTGGCCCAGCGGCCGGGACCGGCGCAGCTCGTCGGCGGCGTCGTCGTCCTGGCCGGGATCGTGCTCGTCCGGCTCGGGGAGCGACCGGCCGAGGCGCCGGCCGTCGCCGTCGACCCCCTCCCGGTCGGCACGCCGGACCGCTGAGATCCGGTGCCGGGGGTGCTGCGGGCCCGCGCCGGGGGATGGGCCATGATGGGCCGGTCAGGTCGCGTGCGACATGCCCCGGGCCCCGGTCCGGACGGAGCGCTCTCGTGGGGGACAGGTAGGCGTGCACGGGGGCGACGTCGGACCGGCTGCGACCGGCGCGGAGGACGGCGCGCCCGTCGCCGCGTGGCCGCGCCACCAGGACCGCCCACGGCCGGCCGGTGCCGGTCCGCACCGGGAGGAGGGGGCGCCGGCATGACCGACCGCATCAGGACGCCGGCGGAGTACGCCGAGGCCTACGCGTCGTGGCACAGCGACAGCCCGGTCCCCACCGCGGCCGAGACCCGGCTGTCCCTGCGGCTGGAGTCGCTGCGCGGCCTGAGCGTCGTGCGCCGGCAGGTGCAGCAGTTCCTGCTCTCCTCGCTGGGCATCACGCCGGAGCAGGACGTCCCCGCGGCCGTCGAGGACGCCGTCGAGCGGGCCGTCCTGGTGATCGACGAGCTCACGTCGAACGCGCTGCGGCACGGCTCGACCCCGTCGAGCCTGCACATCGGCGACGACGAGGGCCGCTGGATCGTCATCGTGACCGACGCCGCTCCGGACCGGGCTCCGACCCCGGCCCTCGAGCGTCCCGCCGGGCAGGGCGGCTACGGCCTCTACGTGATCGCCGACCTCACCACCGAGCACGGCGTCCACTACGAGTCCGACCGCAAGCTCGTCTGGGCCTGCCTGGTCAAGCCCGGCTGAGCGCCGGGCGGCTCCGCCGGCGGCCCCTGTCGACGGGGGCCGCGGGCGCCGATCGGGTCAGGCGACGTCGGTGCGCGCGTCGGCCAGGTACTCGCGCACGGCCGGCTCGGGGACCCGGAAGGACCGCCCGACGCGCACGGCCGCCATCTCGCCGCCGTGCACCAGGCGGTACACCGTCATCTTCGAGACCCGCATGATCGCCGCGACCTCGGCGACGGTCAGGAACGCGACGGCGGGGCGCGGGGCGGGGCGCTCGGTCATCGGGCGCGCGGCCGCGGGGTGGGGCATGCCCGGACGCATCGCCATCGGACGCTGACCCAGCGGCCCGGCACCGGGCTGCAGGCGGGCACCCGCCGGCTGGTACCCGGCGGGACGCCGGCCGGGAGCCGCCTGACGGGCGAGGGCGGGAGCGGGGGAGCGCTGGGGCAGGGACACGGGGGTTCCTCTCGGTGGCGGTCCAGCAGGCCCGGGTCCGGGTCGCGGCTGGCGAACGCTGTGCGTTCGTGCTGATACCGACCGTAAGGGCTCAGTCGCCCGCCGTGCGAGGACAGAGAGGACGAGACGAACCGGTCCGCTTCGTCACATGTTGACCGTGCGCCGGGCGGGGTGCGTGCGAGTCGTGAGGTGACAGGCGCAGGCGCCGCTGCGGCGACGGACGGGGATCAGACGCCGACGGCCGTGCCGCAGACCGTGCACACCTCGAGGTCGCGCCGTCCCCAGCGGGCGACGGGCACGAAGAAGACCGTGAGCTGCCGGGACTCCCGCACCCGCGCCCACGTCGTCGTGTTGCCACAGGTGGGGCAGGTGCGGACCTCGCCGGGCCCGAGCTCACGCTGCTTGGTGCCGAACCCGAAGAGGAAGAACATCGCAGCAGCCTAGGTCGGCAGCGGGAGCTCCGCCGGGCGTCAGTGCGCGGGAGGCCGCAGCCGCTCATCGGGGACGACCGCCACGCCCAGGATCTCGATCATGGCCTCGGGCTGCCAGAGCGCCGTGCAGCCGATGCCGGCCATCGCGGGGTAGACCGGCCCGGCGAGCTCGCGCCAGACGCGCCCGATCTCCCGGCCGTGGGCCTGGTAGTCCGGGATGTCGGTCAGGTAGATCGTCAACGTCACGAGGTCCTCCGGCCGGCCCCCGACCTCCCGCAGCGTGGCGAGCAGGTTGCCGAAGGCCTGCCGGAACTGCTCGACGATGCCGCCCTCGACGATCCGCATGTCTCTGTCGAGCGCGGTCTGGCCGGCCAGGTAGAGGGTGTTGCCGCTGAGCGTCCCGTGCGAGAAGCCACTCGGGGTCGGCAGCGCGGCGGGGTTCACGGGGATCGGGAGCACGGTGCCTCCATGGGGTCCGGTGGCCGGTCCGCGGCCGGGGGGCGCATCTGCGTATTGACTTCCGGTGACGACGGTGAAGAATAGTGCATGCCGGGCCGCGGCGACAGGCCGCGCCGGCCCGCCGAGGAGGAGGAGCCGGCCATGCAGCCGACCGACGACGACGTCCACCGCCCCGCTCCGACGGGCGACAACCGGATGTATGCGAACGAGAGCGGGCTGGTCGTGCCCCACGTGACCCGCGGCGGGCTCGAGTCGCACCGCACCGGCCAGTCGGAGGGTGCCTCGCGCATCGCCGGCGTCAGCCCGGAGCACACGCCCGCGACGCGGATCTGGTTCGGCAAGGTCAGCAACGAGCCGGGGTACCGGTCCGTCCCGCACCACCACGGCGAGGCCGAGACCGGCGGCTACGTCCTGTCGGGCCGCGCGCGGATCTACTTCGGCGCGCGCTACGAGGACTACATCGACATGGAGGAGGGCGACTGGGTCTTCGTGCCGCCCTACATGCCCCACGTCGAGTGCAACCTCGACCGCAACCGCCCGCTCACCTGGATGACCACCCGGACGCCGGACAACATCGTGGTCAACCTCGCCGAGATCGCCGATGCCGCCCTGAAGCACTGGGCCGACCGCCCGTGACCGCGACGCCGCAGGAGGCCCCCACCTCCGAGGTCTTCACCGCGGCCGTGACGCTCGACCAGCGGGAGCCCCGCCACTTCGACGTCGCCTACGCCGCCACCACCCAGCCCTGTCCGTGGCCCAAGGCCTACGGCGGGGACCTGGTCGCGGCGGCCGCCGCCGCGGCGATGCGCACCGTCCCGGAGGCGGGGGAGGGCGGCAAGTCGCTGCACTCGATGCACTCGTACTTCATGCGGCCGGCCGACATCGGCGCCGAGGTGGTGTACGAGGTGGAGCTCCTGCGCGACGGCCGCGGGTACAGCACCCGCCAGGTCCGCGGCTACCAGAGGGACAAGCCGGTCTACGTCGCGCTGGCCTCCTTCGCCGCCGGTGAGCCGGGCGGCACCCACGCCGCGCGCTCGCCGGAGGTGCCCTCGCCCGAGTCGCTGCCGTCGGCGGCGGAGTACCTGGCCGACCGCTCGGGCGGGACGATGACCGAGGAGTCCAAGGCCTACTGGAGCGGTGGCCGCAGCTTCGACATGCGCCACGTCCCCGGGCCGGTCTACCTCACCGTCGAGGGGGAGCGGACCCCGCACCAGGCGATCTGGTTGCGCCCCCACGACCGGCTGCGCGAGGTCCCCGGGCTGACCCGGGCCCAGCGCGACCTCGCCGCCCTCGCCTACGCCTGCGACTACACGATCCTGGAACCGGTGCTGCGGGTGCTGGACCTGGCCTGGGCCGACCCGCGGGTGGTCACCGCGAGCCTGGACCACGCGATGTGGTTCCACGACGTCCCGGACGAGGGCGTCGTGGACGACTGGCTGCTGTACGCGCAGGAGGCCGGCCACGCCCGGTCCGGGCGCGGGGTCGGTCACGGACGCTTCTTCACCCCCGACGGCCGGCACCTCGCGACCGTCGTCCAGGAAGGCCTGGTCCGGGCCTCCTGAGGCCCGGTCCCTCCCCCCGCCGCGCGCCGGCACCCACGGCCCCGAGAGGACCTCCCATGCCGTTGTCCCCGAGTGCCCACGTCGACACCTTCCCGCGCGACTCCCTGCCGCCGGCGGAGCTGTGGCCCCGCCTGGAGTTCACCACCCCGCAGCTGCAGTTCCCGGAGCGGCTGAACGCGGCTTCGGAGCTCGTCGACGCCGCGGTGGCGGCGTACGGCCCCGACCGCCCGGCGCTGCGGACCGACACCGGGGAGGTGTGGTCCTACGGCGAGCTCCAGCGCCGGACGAACCAGGTCGCCCAGGTACTCGTCGAGGACCTGGGGCTGGTGCCGGGCAACCGGGTGCTGCTGCGCTCGCCGAACAACCCCTGGCTCGTCGCCGCGTGGCTCGGCGTGCTCAAGGCCGGCGGCGTCGCCGTCGCCACCATGAGCGCGCTGCGGGCCCGGGAGATCGCGCCGGTCGTGGCGCGGTGCCGTCCGGCGTTCGCGCTGGTCGACTCCCGCTACACCGCCGACGTCGAGCAGGTGCGCGACAGCGAGGCCCCGGAGCTGGTGGTGGTGCCCGTCGGGGGCGACGGCGACACGGACCTCCTGGCGCGCTGCGCGACGAAGTCCGGGGAGTTCACCGCCGTCGACACCGCGGCCGACGACGTGGCCCTGTTCGGCCCGACGTCGGGCAGCACCGGCGTCCCGAAGATCACCACGCACTTCCACCGGGACGTGCTCGCGATCGACGCCACGTTCGGCCGGGAGGTGCTGCGCCTGCGGTCCGACGACGTCGTGGCCTGCACCGCGCCGCTGGGGTTCACCTTCGGGCTCGGGATGCTCGTGGCCTTCCCGCTCCGGGCGGGGGCCTGCACGTTCCTGGTCGAGGCCGCGACCCCGCCCCGCCTGGCCGACCTGGTGCAGGAGCACGGGGTCACGGTGCTGGCCACCGCCCCGACGGGGTACCGCCAGGTCCTCAAGGCGGGCAAGGTCGGGCAGCTGCGCGGCCTGCGCGCCGCGGTGAGCGCCGGCGAGCACATCCCGCGGGCGGTGTGGGAGGAGTACGAGCGCGAGCTGGGCCTGCGGATCATCGACGGCATCGGCGCGACGGAGATGCTGCACATCTTCATCTCCGCCGCCGGCGACGAGATCCGGCCCGGGTCGACCGGCCGGCCGGTCCCGGGCTACCGGGCCACGGTCCTCGGCCCGGAGGGGGAGGAGCTGCCGCCCGGGGTCGAGGGCAGACTGGCCGTCATCGGGCCCACCGGCTGCCGCTACCTCGACGACGAGCGGCAGCGCAGCTACGTCGTCGACGGCTGGAACGTCACCGGCGACACCTTCAGCCGGGACGAGGACGGCTACTTCCACTACCACGCCCGGACCGACGACATGATCGTCTCCTCCGGGTACAACATCGGCGCCCCCGAGGTCGAGGCGGCCATCGACACCCACCCCGACGTCCTGGAGTCCGGCGTGGTGGGGGAGCCCGACCCCGAGCGCGGGTCGATCGTCTGCGCGTTCGTGGTGCTGCGCGACGGCGTGGTCGCCGACGCGGCCAAGGCCCGGGAGATCCAGGACCACGTCAAGCAGCTGCTGGCGCCGTACAAGTACCCGCGCGACGTCCGCTTCTGTCCGTCACTGCCGCGCAACACCAGCGGCAAGCTGCAGCACTACGTGCTGCGCCGCATCGTCGAGGACGAGGAGGCGACCTCGCTCGCCTCCTCGTCGTGAGGGGGAACCGTGAAGATCGCGATCGCAGGTGGCGGGCCGGGTGGGCTCTACTTCGCCGCCCTCATGAAGCAGCTCGACCCGCGCCACGAGATCACCGTCTGGGAGCGCAACGCCCCCGACGACACCTTCGGCTTCGGCGTCGTCTTCTCCGACGAGACGCTCGGGGCCATCGAGGGCGCCGACATGGTCGTCCACGAGCAGATGGCCCGCCGCTTCGCGCGGTGGACCGACATCGACGTGGAGTTCAACGGCACCGCCTTCACCGTCGGTGGCCAGGGCTTCGCGGCCATGGGCCGCAAGGACCTGCTGCACCTCATGCAGCAGCGGGTGGCCGACCTCGGCATCGCGGTCCACTACCGGACCGAGGCGCCCGACGTCGAGCAGCTGCGTGCCTCCCACGACCTCGTCGTCGCCGCGGACGGCCTGAACTCGCGGATCCGCGGCACCTACGCCGACGTCTTCCGCCCCACCCTGGACCGGCGGCACAACAAGTACATCTGGCTGGGCACCGACCTGGTCTTCGAGGCCTTCCAGTTCTTCGTCAAGCAGACGGAGTTCGGGACCATGCAGATCCACGGCTACCCGTACTCCGACGGCGCCTCGACCTTCATCGTCGAGATGCACCGGGACGTGTGGCGGCGGGCGGGGTTCGACGCCACCGAGCACGAGACCTTCCCGCCCGGCGTCTCCGACGACCACGCCGTGCGGCGGATCGCCGAGATCTTCGCCGACGAGCTGGACGGGCACCAGGTGCTCACCAACAACTCCAAGTGGCTGGACTTCGTGACCGTCCGCAACGAGTGCTGGCACCACGGCAACGTGGTCCTGCTCGGGGATGCCGCGCACACCGCGCACTTCTCCATCGGCTCGGGCACCAAGCTGGCGATGGAGGACGCGCTCGCCCTGGCCGCCTGCCTGCACGAGCACCCCACGGTCGACGCCGCCCTGGAGGCCTACCAGCTCGAGCGCAAGCCGGTCGTCGAGTCCACCCAGCGCGCGGCGCAGGCGTCGCTCGAGTGGTTCGAGAACATCGGCATGTACAGCGAGCAGGACCCGGCCCAGTTCTGCTTCAACCTGCTGACCCGGTCGCGGCGGATCACGTTCGAGAACCTCAAGGAGCGCGACGCCGACTTCGCCGCCCGCATCGAGGCCGACTACGCGGCGGCCACCGGAGCGGCCGAGGTCGCGCCGGCCATGTTCCAGCCCGTGGACATCGGCCCGCTGCGGCTGCGCAACCGGGTCATCCTGTCGCCGATGGACATGTACAGCGCCGTGGACGGCGTCCCGAACGACTTCCACCTCGTGCACCTGGGCTCCAAGGCCCTCGGCGGCGCCGGGCTGGTGATGACCGAGATGGTCTGCATCTCGCCCGAGGGCCGGATCACCCCCGGCTGCACCGGACTGTGGACCGACGAGCAGCGCGACGCCTACCGCCGGATCACCGACTTCGTGCACGAGCGGAGCGCGTCGAAGATCGGGCTCCAGCTCGGGCACTCCGGCCGCAAGGGCTCGACCCGGCTCATGTGGGAGGGGATCGACGAGCCGCTGGCCGAGGACAACTGGGAGGTCATCGGTCCCTCCGAGCTGGCCTACGGCGACGGCTGCCACATGCCCCGCGGAGCCACCCGCGCCGACCTGGACCGGGTCGTGGCGGACTTCGTGGCCGCCGCCGAGCGCGGGGTCGCCGCCGGGTTCGACCTCGTGGAGATCCACGCCGCGCACGGGTACCTGCTGTCGTCGTTCCTCTCGCCGGTCTCCAACCAGCGGACCGACGAGTACGGCGGCCCGCTGGAGAACCGGCTGCGCTTCCCGCTCGAGGTCTTCGACGCCGTCCGCGCCGTCGTCCCGGACACGATCCCGGTGACGGTCCGGATCTCGGCCAGCGACTGGCTGCCCGACGGCAACACCGAGCACGACGCGGTGGAGATCGCCCGTGCCTTCGTCGAGCACGGCGCGGCCGCGATCGACGTCTCGTCGGGCCAGATCGCCAAGGACGAGAAGCCGCTCTTCGGGCGGTCCTACCAGACGCCGTTCGCCGACCGGATCCGCCAGATGGTCGCCGCGCCCGCCGGCGTGAAGGTCATCGCCGTCGGCGCCATCTCCAGCCACGACGACGTGAACTCGATCCTCTTGGCCGGCCGCGCCGACCTCTGCGCGCTGGGCCGGACCCACCTCTACGACCCCCAGTGGACGCTGCACGCCGCCGCCGAGCAGGACTACACCGGCGAGGGCGCGCCGTGGCCCGACCCCTTCACGGCCGGCCGGCGCAAGCCGCCGACCGCGCGCACGGACAAGATCCCGCCCCGGCTGGCGCTGCTGCGCAACGAGGACACCGGACCGGTGCACCTGCGCTGGCGGCCGGAGCGCGCCCGGACCCCTGTCGCGTGAGCGCCCCGGAGGAGACCCCGCGCGTCTCGGCCACCTACCGGACGCGGATCGGGTGGAGCGACACGGACGCGAGCGGGCACTACCACAACAGCACGATCATCCGGCTCGTCGAGGCGGCCGAGGCGGTCCTGGTGCGGGAGCGGGGGATCACCGGCTGGTTCGGGGTGATCCCGCGGGTCCGCCAGGAGATCGACTACGAGGGCCGGCTCTGGTTCGACCAGCCGGTGGCCTGCGAACTCGTGCTCGAGCGGCTGGGGCGGACGTCGATGTCGTTCACCTTCGAGGTGTGGGGCGAGGACTTCGAGGGCCACGGGGGCGGCCGGGCGGCATCCGGCCGGCTCGTCGTCGTCCACGCCCCGGACCTCTCGGGGCGGGCCGAGCCCTGGCCCGCCGAGTGGCGCGAGGCGTTCACCGGCTGAGCCGCCCTCCGGCGCCCTACGGCGCCGGAGCGGCGGGCGGCTCGTCCCCGTGGACGACCGCCATCGCGTACTTGTGCGCCAGCGGGCTGAGCACCTGGTCCAGCTCGTCGAACAGCGCGCCGGCGGTCTCCCCGGTCCACCCCGCCGGGAGCAGGGGGAGGGGGAGGCCCGGGTCGCGGTAGGGCAGGCGCCGCCAGTGGGTCAGCATCTGCACGTAGGTCGCGAAGGCCTCCCGGGGCGCCAGGCCGTCCGAGGTCGCCCGCTGCAGCACGGGCCGGTAGTGGTGCAGGAAGTCCGTGTACAGGTCGCCGAGCTCGTCCAGCGGCCACCACTCGCGCACCTTGCTGCGCGGCTCGCCGAACGCCAGGTACGAGCCCCGGAACAGGTCGACGTAGGCGGTCAGGCCGCGCCGCTCGAGGGTGTGGCGCGCCTCGGACTCGAGGTTGCCCGGCGCCACCCACACCCCGGGAGCCGCGGTGCCGAAGCCCAGCCGCGTCAGGCTGGTGCGCAGGGCGTGCCGCTTCTCGCGCTCGGACTCCGGCACCGAGAACACCACCAGCACCCAGCCGTCCTCCACCCGGGCCCGACGGCGCTGGAAGATGCGGACGTCGCCCTCGGCCAGGACCTCCAGGGTCGCCGGCGCGAGGCTGTACCCGGCCGCCCCGCGGTGCCGCTCGCCGAGGACCAGCCCACGGCGCTTGAGCCGGGAGATCGAGGACCGGACGGCCTGGGGCTCGGCCCCGGCGGCGTCGGCCATCAGCGAGATCAGGGACGCGACGGACAGCCAGTTGCCCTCGGCGCGCGCGTACAGGGCCATGAGCGTGGTGATCAGCGGAGCGAGCCGGGCGTCCCGGCCGCTGGCGCTCGAGGCCGAGCCGGACGCCGCCGTCATGGCCGGAGGCTAACCGACGCGGGCGGGGTGCCCCGCCGGTCTCACCCGTGCGAGCGGTCCCGGGGGCGACGGCGCTGCAGCGGCGTCGGGAGCCTGCCGATCAGGTCCACGAGCACCCGGATCCCGTGCGGCCCCGCGCCGCCGTCCGGCCCTGCCACCCGACCTCGAGGGGGGAATCGTGATCATCCGATCCAAGGCCGCGGGCGCGGCCAGCCCGCTGACGGTCATGAGCGAGGTCTCCGAGGTCCTCGACAGCCGGAGCGCGGCGGGGCGGCCCTCGGTCACCACCGCCGTCTCCGACCGCGTCGCGCTGGGCATCGCGGACATGTTCCGCAGTCCCACGCCGTCCGGTCAGGTCCTCGAGCGGTTCGCCCGCACGGGCACGGCCGACAGCGTCGAGCTGCTGGCGGCCGCCCGTGCCGAGCAGGGCTTCGCCTCCGCGGAGGGGCACGCGGCCCTGCACTGCCTCATCGGCTGGGTGCGCAAGCAGCTCCACTACGCAGGCCCCGACCGCTGAGGACGCCGGCCGCGGCCAGCGCTCGGAGGACGGCGGGGGAGGGCCGCAGGTCCGCCGGGCGGCCGCTGCGCTCGGCGACCTCCAGGTGGTCGAGCAGGATCTCCAGCCCGGACGGCGACAGCGCGGTCACCGACCCCGCGTCGACCACGGCCACCCGCGCGGGCTCCCGCCCGTAGCGGCCGACGAAGTCGGCCACGGCCGCGGAGTCGACCTGGCCGGCCAGGCACAGCACGCCCCCGCCGCTGGTGTTGAGCAGCCGGACCACGCCCCGGGCCGTGCGCAGGCCGGCGCCGGTCACCGGCCCGCCCGCAGCGGGTCGGTGACCCCGTCGGCACACGCGAGGCCGGCGACGTCCCAGCCGGCTCGGGTGGCACCGGCCCGGTAGGCCGCCTCGTAGAAGTCCAGCACGGCGGCCCGCGGGTCCGGCGCCGCCCGGGCGACGTCGTAGGGGAGGACGGCGAGGTGGCTCGCCCCGCGCGCGAGCCAGGAGGCGCCCTCGGGCAGGGGGTCGTCGGCCAGCCCGGCCGGCTCGGGGGCGGTGTAGGAGTAGAAGGCCGGGTCGGGGTACGCCGGGTCGCCGAACCAGAACCCCGAGCTGACCACCTCGCGGCTGTAGGCCTCGCGGGTCACCGGGTCGGCGCCGGCCGGGTGGTCGACGACCCGGTCGGAGAACCGGGTGAGCGCGAGGTCGAACGTGTGCCAGAAGTGGTGCACCGGGCTGGTCTTGCCGGAGAACCGGCCGGCGAACTCCTCGAGCACCAGTCCGACCTGGCTCAGGACCTGCCAGTAGCGGGTCACCGCCGCCGGGTCGTAGGTCGCGTGCTCGGTGTCCTCGGCGAACGGCCGGGCGGCGTCGGGGAGGTCGAACGGGCGGGCGTCGGCGATGTCGACCGCGATGCCCAGGGCCGCCAGCGCCGCGGTCAGGTCCGCGTGGACGGCGGCGACCGAGCGCCCCAGCAGGCTGCTGGAGACCCGGCGGCCGTCCACGGTGCTCACGTCGAGCCGGTGGTCGACCAGGTCCAGGTCGATGGTGAACGTCGGGTCCAGCCCCATCGGCCGGGTGGTGATCCCGCGGCCGGTGACGTGGAAGGGCACGTTCCACCAGTGGTTGCGCCGCGGGCTGGCGAGCAGGCGCACCCGGCCGGCCATTTGTGCCACGCGGTGCACCGTGGCCAGCGAGTCCGACCACTCGGCGTAGGGCATGGCGGGGAACAGCTGCACGGGCGGGCTCCTCGGTTCCGGGGCCGCCCCGAGCGGCTGCCCCCGGCCCCAGTGTGCCGCCCGCCGGCTCAGTCGCAGACGGCGACCGCGTCGATCTCGACCAGCAGGTCGGGCTCGCCCAGCGCGGCGACGCCGACCAGCGTCACCGGCTTGACCGGGTCCACCCCGAGCCGGGCGGCGGCGCGACCGGCGCCCTCGCCGAAGGCGGCGAACTTGGACGGGTCCCAGTCGACGACGTAGACGGTCAGCTTCGCGACGTCGGCGAAGGTCGCGCCGGCACCGGCCAGCGCCGTGGCGACGTTGACGAACGCCTGCTCGGTCTGCGCGGCCAGGTCGCCGGGGCCGACGGGTTCGCCGTCCGCCGTCCGGGCGACCTGGCCGGCCAGGTAGACGGTGCGCGTGCCGCGGGCGACCGCGACCTGGGCGTAGACGTCGGGGACGGGCAGGCCGGCGGGGTTGATGAGCTCGACGGACACGGGGTGCCTCCTCGGAGTGGGGAGCCGAAGCATTGCATAGCAATGCCATGTAACGTAACCCCCATGCCCCGGACCGCCGATCCCGACGTGCGGCGCCGCCTCGTCGAACGGGCCGCGCAGATGCTCGCCGCCCGCGAGCCCGTCACGTTGCGCTCCCTGGTGGAGGGCACCGGCGCCTCGACGATGGCCGTCTACACCCACTTCGGCGGCATGCCGGGCCTGTGGCGGGCCGTCCGCCAGGAGGGCTTCACCCGGCTGCACACGCGGCTGGCCGCCGTGCCGCGCACCGCCGACCCCGTGCACGACGTCGCCGCCCTGGGGGTGGCCTACGCCGCCAACGCCCTGGCCTCCCCGGCGCTGTACCGGGCGATGTTCGACGCCGTCGCCGAGCTCGAGGACCCGGCCGGCGCCGATCGCGGCCTCGCCGTCCTCGTCGGGGCGGTGGCCCGCGCACGGGAGGAGGGCCGCCTCGCCGCGGACGCCGACCCGATCGGCGTGGCGACGCGCTCCTGGCTGGCCGGGCACGGCCTGCTGTCCCTCGTGGTCCAGGGGGTCCTGCCGGCCGACGTCGTCCCCGGGCACTCGGTGGAGACCACGGTGGCGCTGCTGACGGCGGCCGGCGACGACCCGGCCGCCTGCCGGGCCTCGGTGGCGCGTGCCTGGCGGGCGGGAGTGCCGGACCCCGGGACGGACGGGCCGCGTGGGGCGGGAGGGCCGGGCCTGTAACGATCGGCCGGACCCGGACATGTACCCGATGTGATCGCGACGCAGGGGCCGCCCCCGATGACCAGCCCGCCACCGGGGAGCGAGTCCTTCGAGGAGGTCTACCGGACCTGCGGGACGGCGGTCCTCGGCTACGCCCTGCGGCGCAGCGACTCCCGCGAGGACGCCCTCGACGCCGTCGCGGAGACCTTCGCGATCGCGTGGCGGCGCCGGGCGGACATGCCGGCCGACGCCGGCGACGTCCGCCCGTGGCTGTTCGGCATCGCCCGCCGGTGCCTGGCCAACGCCCGGCGCGGGAGCGACCGCGCCGGCCGGCTCGGGCATCGCCTGGCCCAGTCGCTCCCCCCGGACGCCGTCCCCGACCCGGCCCTCCTGCACGAGCGGTCCGCGGACGGGCGGCGGGTGCGGGCCGCCCTGCGCGAGCTGTCCGAGGAGGACCGCGAGCTGCTCACGCTGGTGGCGTGGGAGGGCCTCACCCCGGCCCAGGCGGCCGCCGCCCTCGGCCTCCCGGCCGGCACCGCGCGGGTGCGCCTGCACCGCGCCCGCGGCCGGCTGCGCGCCGCCCTCGACGTCCCTGCTTCCCCCGAGGAGACCCACCATGACCGCTGACCGAGAGCTCGACGTCCTCCTGGCCGCGGCCGCCGGGGTCCGCGACGCCGACCTGCCGGCCCTGCCCGAGGACCTCCTCGCCGAGCTCCGGGCCCGGGCCGGGGAGCCGGCGTCCGTCGTCGCCGCGCGGCAGCTGGTCGCCGACGCCGACGAGGCGCGCACCACGCCGGGCGTCCGCCGCCGGCGGCCGGGGCGGAGGGTCCTGGTGCGCGCGGGCGCTGGGGTGCTCGTGCTCGCCGCCGCCTGGACCACCGCGGTCGTCGTCGACACCCCCGCCGGCGACCGGCCGCCGGCGGCCACGCCGAGCCCGGCGCCGGACCCCTCGCGGCCGCCGTCCGGTGCGCCCCTCGACCCGCCGGGCGGGCTGACGCTCGTGTCGACCGAGGCGGTCACCTTCCCGTACTCGCTGGACCCCGCGCCCGAGGACCTGACGCCGGTCCTCGTGCGCTCCGGCGGACTGGAGGGCGTGTCGGGCGCGGTGGAGCCGGTGCTCCACCGCGCCTGGTACCGCTCCGCCGAGGACCTCGGGTTCGCCTTCAGCGTCTCGCCCTCGGACCCGCGGGTGCCGCCGCCGGGTGCCTACGAGGCGCCGCCGTACACCGAGGAGGAGGTCGACGAGCGGGGCACCGTGGCCGTCGACGGCGTCCCGGCCGAGTACGTCAGCGCCACCTTCGCCACGCCCGACTGCCGAGCCGCCCCCGCGACGCCGACGCAGGAGGAGGAGCCCGGGGAGCTGTGCAGCGACGCCTACGCGGAGCTGTACCTCCAGCGGGCCGACGGCCTGTGGGTGGGCGTGGTGGGTCAGGGCGACCGGTACGGCGACGTGCCGGCCCTCGTCGCGGTGGCCGAGTCGATCGTCGACGTCCCGCAGCCGGTGGCCCTGCAGTTCGGCCTGGCCCCCGACGGCTGGGTGGTGTCCGGCTACGAGAGCCTGGCCCACCTGACGCTGTCCAGCGCGGCGGACCCGACGAGCCTCAGCGCGCGCGTCGGCCTCAGCGTCCAGGAGCGCTGGCGGGGGTACCGGACCGCGGACGAGGTGGTGCGGGGCATGGCCGAGGGGAACGCCGTGGAGGAGGTCGTGGTCAACGGCCTGCCCGCCGCGCTGGTGTCGGTGCCCGACCCCTTCGCCGACCTCGGCTCGGGTGGCCGCACGTGGTACCTCGGCGCCCGGTTCCCCGACGACGGGCCGCTGTTCCTCTTCCAGGCGCCGGACACCCTCACGCGGGAGGACGTGCTCGCGATGGCCGAGGGGGTCAGCTACACGCCCTGACCGGTCCGCCCCGGCTCGGCTAGGTTCGACGGCGACAGCGGCGCGGGCGCAGGGGGTACAGGTGGGCAGGTCGGTGCTGGTGACCGGCGGCAACCGGGGGATCGGCCTGGCCATCGCCCGCGCGTTCGCCGCGCAGGGCGACGCGGTGGCGGTCACCCACCGCGGGAGCGGGGCGCCGGACGGGCTGTTCGGCGTGACCTGCGACGTCACCGACGCCGAGGCCGTCGACCGCGCCTTCACCGAGGTCGAGGAGCACCAGGGCCCGGTCGAGGTGCTGGTCAGCAACGCCGGGATCACCCGGGACGGGCTGCTCATGCGGATGAAGGAGGACGACTTCACCGACGTCGTCGACGCCAACCTCACCGCCGCCTACCGGGTCGCCAAGCGGGCCACCCCGAAGATGGTGCGGGCCCGCGCCGGCCGGATGGTCTTCGTGTCCTCGGTGGTCGGGCTGCTGGGCTCGGCCGGTCAGGTGAACTACGCGGCGAGCAAGTCCGGGCTGGTCGGTCTCGCCCGCTCCATCGCCCGCGAGCTGGGCGGCCGGGGGATCACCGCGAACGTGGTGGCGCCGGGTTTCGTGGAGACCGACATGACCGCGTCGCTCCCGGAGAAGCGGCAGCAGGAGATCCTCGGCCAGGTCCCGCTGGGGCGGTACGCCTCGGCCGAGGAGGTGGCAGGGGTCGTGACGTTCCTGGCCGGCGCGGATGCCGGCTACATCACCGGGGCGGTCGTCCCGGTCGACGGCGGACTGGGGATGGGGCACTGATGGCCGAGACGGGCACGGGGACGGCGGGCACGGCGGGCACCGGCCTGCTCGCGGGCAGGAAGATCCTGGTCACCGGGGTCCTCACCGAGGCGTCGATCGCCTTCGCCACGGCGCGGCTGGCCCAGGAGCAGGGCGCCACGGTCGTGCTGTCGAACTTCGGGCGGGCCCTGTCGCTGTCCCGGCGGATCGCCAAGCGGCTGCCCCAGGAGGCGCCGGTCATCGAGCTCGACGTGACCGATCCCGAGCACCTGGCCACCCTCGCCGACCGGCTGCGCGAGCACCTCGGTGGCGACGACGCCGTGCTCGACGGGGTCGTGCACTCCATCGGCTTCGCCCCGCAGGAGGCGATGGGCGACGGCTTCACCGAGGTCGCCTGGGAGCACGCGGCCACCGCGTTCCAGGTGTCGACGTGGTCCCTGGCATCGCTGACCCAGGCCTGCCGGCCGCTGTTCGGTGACACGGCGTCGGTGGTCGGGCTGACCTTCGACGCGTCGGTGGCCTGGCCGGTGTACGGCTGGATGGGCGCGGCCAAGGCCGCCCTGGAGTCCACCTCCCGCTATCTGGCCCGCGAGCTCGGCCCCGAGGGTGTCCGGGTCAACCTCGTCGCCGCCGGCCCGCTGCGCAGCATGGCGATGAAGTCGATCCCCGGCAGCAACCAGTTCGAGGAGGCGTGGGAGGGCCGCGCGCCCCTGGGCTGGTCGGTCACCGACACCGAGCCCGCGGGCAAGGCCGTCGTCGCCCTGCTGTCGGACTGGTTCCCCGCCACGACCGGCGAGATCGTGCACGTCGACGGTGGGTTCCACGCCGTCGGCGTCTGATCCGCATCCGCCGGGGCACCGGCGGAGAATGGTCTCCGTGCCCCTCGCGACCGACGTCGACATCCACCCCGGCCAGGCCCCCGACGACGACCCGTCGCTCGCCGTCCGCAACAACGGCGGGGCCGAGCCTGCGGCCGCCCCGCCGCCGGCCGGCCGGCGCGAGGCGCTGCTCGTGCTCTCCTTCGGCGGCCCGGAGGGGCCCGACGACGTGATGCCGTTCCTGGAGAACGTGACCCGCGGCCGCGGGATCCCGCGCGAGCGGCTCGAGGCGGTCGCCGAGCACTACCACCACTTCGGCGGGGTCAGCCCGATCAACGACCAGAACGAGGCCCTGATCGCCGCCGTGGAGGCCGACCTGACCGCGCACGGCGTCGACCTGCCGGTGTACTGGGGCAACCGCAACTGGGCTCCCTACGTCGAGGACGCCTGGCGGCAGATGGCCGAGGACGGCATCGAGCACGTCTACGTCTTCGCGACCTCCGCCTACGCCTCGGCGTCGGGCTGCCGGCAGTACCACGAGGACGTCGCCCGGGCCCGGGCCGCCATGGCCCAGGACCCCACCGCACCCCGGGCGCCCACCGCCGAGAAGCTGCCGCACTACTTCGACGCCCCCGGCTTCGTGCAGGCCAACGCCGAGGCGCTGGCCGCTGCCCTGGCGAACCTGCCCGACGACCTGCGCGGCACCGCCCGCCTGGTCGCCACCGCGCACTCGATCCCCGACGCGATGGCCGCGGTCGCCGGCCCGGACGGCGGTGCCTACCAGGACGAGCTGCACGCGGCGGCGCGCGCGGTCGTCGACGCCGTCGACCCCGGACGGCCCTTCGACCTCGTGTGGCAGAGCCGCAGCGGTCCGCCGTCGGTGCCGTGGCTGGAGCCAGACGTCAACGACCACCTGCGGACGCTGGCCGCCGCGGGGGAGACGGCGGTCGTCGTCCTCCCGGTCGGCTTCGTCAGCGACCACCTCGAGGTCGTGTGGGACCTGGACAACGAGGCCCGCGAGACCGCCGCCGAGCTGGGGCTGACCTTCGTGCGGGCCGGCACCGCCGGCACCCACCCGGCGTTCGTCGCGATGGTGCGGGACCTGCTGGAGGAGCGCCGGGCCGGCGGCGTCCCGCGGCTGGGCACGAACTGCCCGGCCGCCTGCTGCTTCGTGCAGCGCCCGGCCCGCCCCGCCCACTGACCGCCGTCCCGCGGTCGCGCCCTACCGGGGGACGGCGTTGTAGGCCGCGGAGAGGGCCTCGCGGACGGCGTCGGCGAGCGGGCGCAGCGCCTGGTCGCGGGCGGCGGCCTGGCCGGTGGTCACCGCACCCCCCGGGGCGTCGGCCATGGCCAGGTCGAGCACCCGGGCCAACCGCTGGGCCCGCGCCAGCACCGAGAGGGCGAGCGGGTCGGTGTCGCCGGGCATGCCGGGCACCGAGGTGGCCCGGGCCAGCCCGGCGAGCAGCGTCGGCACCTCGGGGTGCCAGCGGGCCAGGTCCAGCCCGGCCAGCGTGCGCGCCGCGTCCCCGACCGCCAGGTCCAGGGCTCCCGAGGCCGCCCGCAGCGTGCCCTCGACCGGCGGGACCGGCGCGGCGCCGGCCAGCGAGACCGCCGTCCACGCCACCATCTCCTCGCCCAGCGGCTGGGGGACCAGCGCCAGCGTCGAGCCGACCGCCGCCTCACCGGTGGCCAGCGCGAGCTCGGTCAGGCCGGGGACGCGGGGCAGGCCGCGGACGTCGCCGGGCACCGGCAGCGCGAGGGCGAAACGGCGCTCGCCCAGCCCGCGCAGCGCCGTCAGCGCCGAGGCCAGCGGCACGGCGCCGTCGGTCCCGGGCATGCCGGTGACGGAGGCGGCCCGGTCGCCGGTCAGCGCGTCCAGCGCCTCGTCGAAGGAGCAGCGGCCCGTCAGCCAGGCGGTGACCCAGGCGGCGAACCGGCCCGCGGGGAGATCGTGCACGGCGCGAGGTTACGACGGTGCCGGAGCGGCTCCCGCGGCAACGGTCGCGCAACGTGATCGTCCAGGCCGTTCCTGCTCAGGCCCGCGGGTGCGAGAGTGGGCCCGTGGACCCCTGGGTGCTGTGGCTGGTCGCGTCCGGCCTGTTCACGGCCGGTGAGCTGGCCGGCGGTGACCTCTTCCTGCTCATGCTCGCCGGCGGCGCACTCGGCGGGATGGGCGTGGCGCTGCTGGGCGGCCCGTTCCTCCTGCAGCTCGTCGCCTTCATCGTGGTCAGCGCCCTGCTGCTGGCGCTGGTCCGTCCGCTGGCCAAGCGGCACCTGGTCGACCGGACGCCGGAGCAGCTCGACGGCGTCGCCGCGCTCATCGGCCGCACCGCGCGGGTGAGCCAGGCGGTCGACGGGCACGGCGGCCGCATCCAGCTGGGCGCCGACGAGTGGACCGCCCGCAGCCAGTACGGCGGCGAGACCTTCCCCGTCGGCACCACCGTCCGGATCCTCCAGGTCGACGGCGCGACCGCCGTCGTGGGCGACGCCCTGGAGCTCGAGTGACGTCCCATCCGTCCCCGACCGAGGGAGCCCTCCCGTGACCCCCGCCCTGATCGCGCTCCTCGTGGTCGCGCTGCTCGTGGTCTTCGTGCTCGCCAAGAGCGTGACGATCGTGCCGCAGGCCCAGGCCAAGGTGGTCGAGCGGCTCGGCCGCTACAGCCGCACCCTGTCCCCGGGGCTGTCGCTGCTCGTGCCGTTCATCGACCGCGTGCGCGCGACCATCGACCTGCGCGAGCAGGTCATCTCGTTCCCGCCGCAGCCGGTGATCACGGCCGACAACCTGCAGGTGGGCATCGACACCGTCGTCTACTTCCAGGTCACCGACCCGCGCCTGGCCGTCTACGGCATCGCGAACTACATCACCGGCATGGAGCAGCTGACCACCACGACGCTGCGCAACGTGGTCGGCGGGCTGAACCTCGAGGGCGCCCTGACCGGCCGCGACGGGATCAACAGCCAGCTGCGGTCGGTGCTCGACGGCACCACCGGTCCGTGGGGCCTGCGCGTGGCCCGCGTGGAGATCAAGGCCATCGACCCGCCGGCGTCGATCCAGGACTCCATGGAGAAGCAGATGCGCGCCGACCGCGACAAGCGGGCGATCATCCTGCAGGCCGAGGGCCAGCGGCAGTCGCAGATCACCACCGCCGAGGGCCAGAAGGCCGCGGCGATCCTCTCCGCGGAGGGCAAGAAGCAGTCGGCGATCCTCGAGGCCGAGGCCGAGCGGCAGAGCCGGATCCTGCGGGCCGAGGGCGAGCGGGCGGCCCTCTACCTACAGGCACAGGGCCAGGCGAAGTCGATCGAGACGGTGTTCCAGGCCATTCATGACGGCAAGCCCGACCAGGGCCTGCTGGCCTACCAGTACCTGCAGACGCTGCCGCAGATCGCGCAGGGCGACGCCAACAAGATGTGGATCGTCCCCAGCGAGTTCAGCAAGGCGCTGGAGGGGCTGGCCAACCTCGGCGGCGCCGAGGGCGGGAAGTCCTGGATGGACGTCGACCCGTCGACGAACGGCACCGCCCGGCCGACGTCGGCCATGGACACCAGCGGGTGGCTGGAGTCGCAGCTGCCGCCGGCCGCGGAGCAGCCCGAGGCCAGGATCGAGCTGTCGAGCATCACGGACACCGCGCCGGCCATGCCGACCCCGGAGGTGCCGTCGCCGCCGCCGCTGAGCGCGGTGACCGAGGAGGTCCGCGGGATCGGCTCCCGCCGCGAGCCCGACACCAACGGGGTGCCGCCGGCCCGCGGCTGACCCGACGTCGACGACGAGAGGCGGTCCCCTCCACCGGGGGGGACCGCCTCTCCTCGTCGGTGAGCCCAGTCGGTGGGCCCGGTCCCCGGGCTCAGTCCTTGAGCAGGCCCTCGCGCAGCTTGGACAGCGTCTGGCTGAGCAGGCGCGACACGTGCATCTGCGAGATGCCGATGTCCGCGGCGATCTGCGACTGGGTCATGTTGCCGAAGAACCGCAGGATCAGGATCCGCCGCTCACGGGCCGGGATGGTGGCCAGCAGGGGCTGCAGCGACTCGCGGTACTCCACGCCCTCGAGCGCGGCGTCCTCCTCGCCCAGGGTGGCGGCGAGGGTGGGGGAGTCGTCCTCACCGGAGAGGCGCTCGTCCAGCGAGCTGCTGCGGTAGGCGTTGGCGACGGCGAGGCCCTCGAGCACCTCCTCGCGCGGGATCCCCAGGTGCTCGGCGAGCTCGCTGGGGGTCGGCGCCCGGCCGTTCTTCTGCGCGAGCTCCCCGACGGCGGAGTTCAGCGACAGGTGCAGCTCCTGCAGCCGTCGCGGCACCCGCACCGACCAGCCCTGGTCACGGAAGTGCCGCTTGATCTCGCCGGTGATCGTCGGGACGGCGAAGGAGAGGAATTCCACCCCGCGGGTCGGGTCGAACCGGTCGATCGCCGCGATCAGGCCGAGCGTGCCGACCTGCAGCAGGTCGTCGAACGGCTCGCCGCGGTTGCTGAACCGGCGGGCGAAGTGCCGCACCAGCGGCAGGTGCTCCTCGACGAGGACCTCCCGCAGCCGCTCGCGGCGGGGGTCGTCCTTCTCCAGGGTCGCGAGCTCGGCGAACAGCGGCGCGGTCCGCTCGGCCCGCCGGCGGTTGTCCGAGACCGGCGCGACGTCCTCGGTCTCCGCGCGGGGCGCGGGTACGACCGGGGCGTCCACCCCGTCGACGACGTCCTCGGCGACCGGGTCGTCCGCGGCGTCGTCCGCGACCAGCACGTCGGGATCGGCGTCGGTGTCGTCGGCCTCGACGGGGTCGGTGTGGAGCACGTCGTCATCGCCGGCCGGCGCGGGCCCGGGGACGGTCTCGTCGCGCAGGGTCTCCTCCTCGGCGGTGGTGTTCCCGGTGGCGGCCCCCGGGGTCACCGAGCGACCGAGACGTTGCGGTCGGGACCGCCGACCGTGGTCGGGTGCTGTCCCGGGAGGTACTTGTCCACGGAGATGAGGGCCACCGCGGCGGCCGAGCCGTCGCCGGCCGGGACCTCCGCCTGCGAGGCGGGCCGGGCCTCGACGGCGTCGACCAGGGTCTGCAGCACCGCCCAGCCGAAGCCGTCGCGCGGCACCTCGGTGCCGTCGGCCGTGGGCACCCAGGCGTCGATGTGCAGGCCGGTCCGCGTCGTCTCGAAGACGACGGTCAGCGGCTGCTCGGGCAGGCCGATCGCGGCGAGCGTCGCGCACGCCTCGTCGACGGCCAGGCGCAGGTCCTCGACCGAGTCCAGGTCGTAGTCCATGCGGATGGCGAGGTCACCGGCCATCGCCCGCACCGCGGGCAGCTGGGTCGGCGTGGTGGGTACCCGCAGTTCCAGCCGTTCGGCTCGCCGCCCGTCCTGCCCGACGGCACCCCTGCGATCCACCATGCGTCGTTGCTCCTCGATCCCTCGTCCACTCCGGCCACCGTCGGCGGCGCCGGTCCGGCGTCCATCCTGCCCTGCTCCCGCGCCGCGCCGGGGGACGGCAGGCCCGCCGTCGCGTCGCCGACCCTGGGCATTACCCCCGGGGGAACCGCGCGAAACCGCTGCTGCGGCGCGGTTGCCGGGCCCCGGGGCCTGGTGTCCACTGGCCGGAGATGGACACCAGCCAGGGCGATCGAGCGCCGGGACGCTCGCCAGCCGACGACCGGGGCCCGGCCACCCTCGTGGCGGCGCTCGAGCACGCGCCGGCGGCCATCTACTGCCTGGCCGGTGCCGGGCTGGAGCCCGTGTGGGCCAACGCCCGTGCCCGCGAGCTCGGCACCGGGCGCGCGCAGCTGCCCCGGGTGGCGGGCCGCCCGGTCGACGAGCTGGCCGCCGAGGCCCTGCGCAGCGGGCACACCGAGACGGTCACCGGCCTGCTGGGCCCCGACGGCCCGGCGGCCACCCTCGTCGTCCAGCCGCTGTCGGTCTCCGGGGAGCCGGGGGTGCTCCTCGTGCTGGAGGCCGGGGGGCCGGCGGCCGACGGCCCGTCCAGGGGCGACCTGGTCGAGCAGGCCCAGTCGGCGCTGCTGCCGCCGTCGCTGCCGCTGCTGCCCGACATCCGGCTGTCCGGCAGCTACGACCGGGCGACCTCGCCGGGCGCGGCGGGCGGTGACTGGTACGACGCCGTCCCCCTCGGGTCCGGCAGGCTGGCCCTGGTGATCGGGGACGCCGTGGGCGCCGGGATGCCCGCCGCCGGCGCCATGAGCCGGCTGCGCGGCGCGATGCGCTCGGTGGCGATGCGCGACGCGTGGCCGGCGGCCGTGGTGACCGCGCTGGACGAGTTCGCGGCCCAGATGGACGACGTCGAGGGCGCCTCGGTCTTCTTCGGCGTCCTGGAGGCGGGCAGCGGCCGGCTCACCTACGCGGCGGCCGGGCACCCCGCGCCGCTGGTCGTCGCGCGCGACGGCAGCACCACCTTCCTCCCGCTGGTGCCGCGCCCGCCCCTGGGCAGCGTCCCCGGCTCGCGCACCGAGGTCTCGCAGGCCGTGCTCGAGAAGGGCGCGACCCTCGTGCTGTTCTCCGACGGGGCCGTCGCGGCGGCCGGACCGCCCCCCGACCAGGGCCTGGGCCACCTCGCGGAGGTGGCACGGTCAGTGGTCGCGGACGTCACCCCGCACGACGGGATCGGCTCGGCGGAACTGGCCGCCGCGGTCGTGGGGCAGCTCTCCGCGCGCGGGGGCCGGCCCGACGACATCGCCGTCCTGGTCGCCCACCGGCTCGCCGACTCGCCGGCGCCGCTGCGGCTGGACCTGCCGGCCGTCCCCTCCTCGCTGCCGGCCGTCCGCCGGCAGCTCGGCGCGTGGCTGGACCACCTGGGCATGGGGGAGCAGGACCGGGTCGGGGTCATGGTCGCGGTGGGCGAGGCCGCGGCGAACGCCGCCGAGCACGCCTACCGGGACGCCGATCCCGGCCCCATGCACGTCTCCGCCGCGGTCGA
Source organism: Blastococcus sp. CPCC 205250 (assembly GCF_019799925.1). Taxonomy (GTDB): domain Bacteria; phylum Actinomycetota; class Actinomycetes; order Mycobacteriales; family Geodermatophilaceae; genus Trujillonella. Next base: position 128,689 of record NZ_JABGCG010000006.1, read on the forward strand.
CCCCGACGGCGTCCTCACCGTCACCGTCCGGGACGAGGGCGCCTGGCGCCCGCCGGACCGCGACCCGGGCAGCCGGGGCCGCGGCCTGCTCATCATGCGGCAGCTCGTCGACGGCGTGGTGCTCCAGGGCGAGGGCGGGACGACGGTCACCCTGCGGCTGCGGCTGCGGCGCAGCCCGGCGGAGGACATCGGGCACGCCCCCGCCGGGACGACCGCCGAGGTGGTCGTGGACCGCGGGGGCGACCGGCCGGTGGTCCGCGCCTCCGGGGAGCTGGACCTGCTCAGTGCCGAGCAGCTGCGCATCCGCCTGCTGGAGGCCAGCCACGGCGGCACGGGCCGGGTCGAGCTCGACCTCGCCGGCGTCACCCTCTTCAGCAGCGCCGCCGTCCGCGTGGTCCTGGCCATGGCCCGGATCGCGCGGGACGAGGGCTGGCAGCTCGTGGTCCACGCGCCCGAGGGCGGCGTCACCCGGCACGTGCTGGAGATCAGCGGGCTGGCGGGGCTGGTCGACATCCGCTGAGCGGGTGACCGGCGTCGCGTCCGGTTTGAGGAACGGCACCGGTGCGCATCCAGCAGTCGTGAGACTCCGGCGCAGCGACGTGCACGGCCCCGGGTGGCGACGCCGGCGCGCCGGCCGCGGGTTCGCCTACTCCGACGAGGCCGGCGTCCTCATCAAGGACGAGCGGCTCGACCGTGTCCGTGCCCTGGCGATCCCCCCGGCGTGGAAGGACGTCTGGATCTGCCCGTGGCCCAACGGGCACATCCAGGCCACCGGTGTCGACGTCGCCGGCCGGCGGCAGTACCGCTACCACGACCAGTGGCGGGCCCGCCGGGACGCCGCCAAGCACGAACGGGTCCTCGAGATCGCCTCCTTGCTGCCCGACGTCCGCGACGAGGTCGCCGCCGCCCTGCGCACCCGCGGGCTCAACCGCGAGCGCGTGCTGGCCTGCGGCATCCGGCTGCTGGACCTCGGCGCGTTCCGCATCGGCAGCGAGCAGTACGCCGAGGACAACGGCACCTACGGCCTGGCCACGCTGCGCCGCGAGCACGTGTCGGTCCGCGGCGAGCGCACGTACTTCTCCTACACGGCCAAGGGCGGGCTCGACCGCGAGGTCGAGATCACCGACCGGCCGACCGCCACCGTGGTGCGCGCCCTGCTGGCGCGGCCGGAGGGCACGGGGGAGGAGCTGCTGGCCTACCAGCTCGCCGACGGCACTTGGAAGGACGTCACCAGCAGCGAGATCAACGCCTACCTCAAGGAGATCAGCGGGGCGGAGATCACGGCCAAGGACTTCCGCACCTGGACGGCGACGGTGCTGATGGCGGCCCAGCTCGCCGAGGCGCCGCCCCCGAAGACCAAGACCGGCCGCAAGAAGGTCATCAGCACGGCCTACAAGGCGGTCTCCGAGCAGCTGGGGAACACCCCCGCGGTCTGCAAGGCCAGCTACGTCGACCCGCGCGTCGTCGACCGGTACGAGCACGGGGAGACCGTCGCCCCCGCGCTGCACGAGGCGGCGCACGCCGAGGACGACCGCCAGGCCCAGCGGGTCCTGGAGGCCGCCGTCTGCCAGATGCTGCACGCCTGACCGCGCGCACCCCGGCGCATGACGACGAGGGCCCCCGCCGGATCGGCGGGGGCCCTCGTCGTTCGTCCCCCGCAGGGACCGCCGCGACTCAGGGGGCGGCGGGGGGCGGGGGGTCCTGCGTCAGCGGGCGCTGCTGTCCACGATGGTGAACAGGTCGATCAGGCCGGTCACCTCGAGCGGCCGGGTGACCGCTCGCGTGGTGGCGACGAGCCGGAGCTCGACGTCGCGGCTGCGCGCCGACTTCTGGGTCTCCACGAGCACGGCCAGGCCGGCGGATCCGAGGAACTGGACGCCGGACAGGTCGATCACGAGCTCGCGGGGCTGCTGCTCCAGCTGGGTGTCCAGCGACGAACGGAGGACCGGCGCGGTGAACGTGTCCACTTCGCCGACGACCGTCACCGTGACGACGCCGTCCTCACCCGTGGCGGTGGAGAGCGTGATCACGTCGTCGAAGGGTGCCTCGGTGCCCTCGTTCGGCACGTCGGACTGACCCTCGGCGGGCAGGTCGGGTGTGGTCACGGACGAGCTCCTCTCAACGGCAGTGCCCGGCGGCACGACCGCGGGAGCAATCTACCGCCGTGCGCGACGCCGGTGTCGGCGCCCCCGGGCACACGCCCGGTCGGACGGTGTCCCTGCTGGGGTGACCCCAGCTCGGGTCGCGGCTGCCTGCTCAACCGCGCTTACAACGTAGACAACCGGGTCAACCACCGCCAACCCGCCGTCCGGGCGAGTCCGGAGGGCGGGTCGGCGCGGCTGCCTGTGCGCGTGCCGGCGTGGGGTGGCGACGGCCTCAGGAGTCGATGACGTGCATCGCCGCCTCCTCCGGGCCCTCGCCACCGACCGCCTCGTCGGCCGTGGCCTCGACGTCGTCGGCGGTGGCGTTGGTGCCGGAGTCGGAGAAGGGGGAGGTCGACGTGTCCTGCTCCAGCTGCATGCTGGCCCGCTGCGGGTCCTCGGCGGCCCGGACGCCGGGCTGCACGTCGGGCACCTCCCGCGCCAGCCGGCCGTCGAGCGACTCGCCCTCGGACTGCTCGAACGCGGTGGTGCCGAAGTCGGTGGAGGCGCCGGGGCGCTCGCCGGGCAGCGGGGCGAACTCCGGGTCCTCGTTGTAGGTCTGCGTGGGCGAGTCGTCCTGCGAGACCTCGGGGATGCCCTCGTCCTCGGGGTGGACGTCGCGGGCGGTCTGGCCCTCGGGCGTGGTCATGGGCTGCTGCCTCCTCCTGCGCGCGGGATCGCGCTGCGTCGTCGGCGGCCGGTCGGTCCGACGGCCGCGGTCCCTCCCCGCCTACCCGGAGGTCCCGAGACCATGCGGCGCGGCGGTGCGGGCCCGGGGTGACCTCGGGCATGGGTCACGGAGGCCATCTGCGGGTAGCGCGCACCCATGGCGATCGTGGACGACCTCACGCGGGCTGCATCCGGCTCACTGGCCCCCCTCCGGCGCTGGGTGCGGACCCAGGGGAGGGAGTACTCCCAGGGCGAGCCCCGGCCGCTGGCGGGGGACCTCGGCGCCATGGGCGTCTACATGGGCCTGGTCACCGCGGGCGCCGCGGCGGTGCGGGCCTCGGGGCGCGACCTGCCCGACCGCATCCCCCCGGGCGACGTCGCCCTGCTCGCCGTCGCCACGTTCCGGCTGGCCCGGCGGATCGCCAAGGACCCGGTCACCGCGCCCCTGCGCGCGCCGTTCACCTCGTTCCAGGGGCCGTCCGGGCACGCGGAGGTCGCCGAGGAGGTGCGCGAGCACGGCGGGGCGAAGCACGCGGTGGGGGAGCTGCTGACCTGCCCGTTCTGCCTGGCCCAGTGGGTGGCCACCGGCCTGGTGTTCGGCTACGCGACCGCGCCGAAGGCCACCCGGCTGGTCGGGCTCACCATGACGCTGGTGGCCTCCTCCGACGTCCTGCAGTTCGTCTACGACGCGATCCAGAACGGCGGGCTCGAGCCGGCGCCGAAGGACGACCCGCAGGGCGTGGACTGAGCGAGGTCCCTGCCCGCGCCGGCGGCGGGCCCCGCAGGGGCCGGTACCCCGACCGGGGGAGCAGGGGCGCTGTCGACCTGCCGACGGTCGTCCCCCCGGCCTATCCTGCGGTTTCGGGATCCTGGGGGCGGGAGGAGGCGCGGCGTGCGGTCGATCTGGCGAGGTGCGGTCTCCTTCGGGCTGGTCAGCATCGGCGTGAAGCTGTACTCCGCGACCGAGGACAAGGACATCCGCTTCAACCAGGTGCACGCCGTCGACGGCGGGCGGATCAAGTACAAGCGGATCTGCTCGATCGACGGCGAGGAGGTCGAGTACTCCGAGATCGCCAAGGGCTACGAGCTGCCCGACGGGCAGCTGGTGATCCTGACCGACGAGGACTTCGACGAGCTGCCGCTGTCGTCGCGACGGGAGATCGACGTCCTGCAGTTCGTGAACCAGGACGAGATCGACCCGATCCACTTCGAGAAGACCTACTACCTCGAGCCCGACGGCCCGGCGACCCGCCCCTACGTGCTGCTGCGCGACGCGCTGGCCAACGCCGGCCAGGTCGCGATCACCAAGATCGCGCTCCGCCAGCGGGAGTCCCTGGCGGCCCTGCGGGTGCGCGACGACGTCCTCGTGCTGCACACCATGCGCTGGCCCGACGAGATCCGCCGTCCCGACTTCGGCTTCCTCGACGAGGACGTCACCGTCCGGCCGCAGGAACTGCAGATGGCCGAGGCGCTCATCTCCTCCATGTCCGGCGCGTTCGACCCGCACGAGTTCACCGACGACTACCGCGAGGCCATGACGGCCCTCCTGGAGGCCAAGCAGACCGGCGGTGAGGTGCAGCCGGTGCCCGAGACCGCCGACCCGGGCGCGGCCGTGGTCGACCTGATGAGCGCCCTGCGGCGCAGCGTCGAGAAGGCCCGGGGCGGCGCGGCCGACGACGACGCGCCGGCGCCGGCGAAGCGGGCCCCCGCCAAGAAGGCCACGGCGCCGCGCAAGGCCGCCGCCGAGGCCGCCGAGGCCGCCGAGGCCGACGAGGCGCCGGCGAAGCGGACGGCGCGGAAGGCCCCCGCGGCGAGGACTCCGGCGCGCAAGACCGCCGGCAAGGCCCCTGCCGAGGAGGCCCCCGCGCGGAAGTCGACCGCGGCGAAGAAGACGACGGCGGCCGGGAAGACCACGGCCGCGAAGAAGACCACCGCGGCGAAGACGGCCGACGAGGCGCCGGCCAAGCGGACCCGCCGCAGCGCCTGAGGTGGTCCGCCCCGAACCGCCGCCCGTCCCCGCGCCGATGCTCGCCACCCCCGGCGAGCTGCCCGCGGCAGTGGAGGACGAGCGCTGGGGCTACGAGTTCAAGTGGGACGGCGTCCGCGCGGTCTCGCTGGCGCGCGACGGCCGGGTCGGGCTGTGGGCGCGCAGCCGCACCGACATCACCGTCCGCTACCCCGAGCTCGCCCGGCTGCCCGGCGCGCTCGCCGGGCGCGACGCCGTCCTCGACGGCGAGGTGGTGGCGCTGGACGCGCTCGGCCGGCCGGACTTCGGCGCGCTGCAGAGCCGCATGCACCGCACCGGGCCCGAGGTCGCCCGGATGGCGGCCGCGGCACCGGTGACCTACCTGGTCTTCGACCTGCTGGCCCTGGACGGCACGGACCTCACCGGACTGCCCTACAGCGAGCGCCGTGCCCGCCTGGACGACCTGCAGCCCTCGGGGGAGCGGTGGGTGGCCACCCCGTGGTTCCGCGGCGGCGGCGCCGACGTGCACGCCGCCAGCCGGGAGAACGGGCTGGAGGGCGTCGTGGCCAAGCGGCTGGACAGCCCCTACCGGGCCGGCGTCCGCGCGCCGGAGTGGCGCAAGGTCAAGCACCTGCGCATGCAGAGCGTCGTCGTCGGCGGCTGGCGTCCCGGGCAGGGCCGGCGGGCCGGCGGTGTCGGCTCGCTGCTGGTCGGCGTGCACGACGACGAGGGACGGCTGGTCTACGCCGGCCACGTCGGCACCGGCTTCACCGACGCCGCGCTGCGGGAGCTGGACCCGCTGCTCACCGCCCGCACGGCCCCGCCGTTCGCCGACGCGCTGCCCCGGGAGGTCACCCGCGACGCGCACTGGGTCGAACCCGAGTTGGTCGGGGAGGTGGCCTTCGCCGGGTGGACCGCCGACGGCCGGATGCGCCACCCCTCGTGGCGGGGCCTGCGCGACGACCTCGACCCGGAGGAGGTGACCGAGGAGTGGCAGGGGTGAGCCGCCAGCGGGTCCGCGTCGACGGGCGCCAGCTCGAGGTGTCCAACCTGGAGAAGGTGCTGTTCCCGGAGGTCTCGTTCACCAAGGCGCAGGTGATCGACTACTACGTCCGGATCGCACCCGTCCTGCTGCCGCACCTGTCCGGCCGGCCGGTGACCTTCACCCGCTGGCCCGACGGCGTGGAGGGACAGGCGTTCTTCGAGAAGAACAGCGCCCGGCACGCCCCCGACTGGGTGCGCCGGGTGACGATCCCGAGCCCCGGCAGCAGCAGGGGGCGCGAGACGCTGGACATGGTCGTGCTGGAGACCGTCGCCGACCTCGCCTGGGCCGCCAACCTGGCCGCCCTGGAGCTGCACGTGCCGCAGTGGCAGGTCGGCAGCAAGCTGCAGCCGACGCTGCCCGACCTGCTGGTGCTCGACCTCGACCCCGGGCCGGAGACCGGCATCGCCGAGTGCTGCCGGCTCGCCGAGCGGCTGCGGGTGCGCCTGGTCGCCGACGGCCTGGACCCGGTGGTGAAGACGTCGGGCTCCAAGGGCATGCAGGTGTACGCGCCGATCCGGGTGACCGACCGCGAGCACCCCAGCCGGTACGCCAAGGCGCTGGCGCAGGAGCTGACCGCCGAGACCCCCGACCAGGTCGTGTGGCGGATGGAGAAGGTGCTGCGGCCGGGCAAGGTGCTCATCGACTGGAGCCAGAACAACCCCGCCAAGACGACGGTGGCGCCGTACTCGCTCCGGGCGCGGCCCGACGCGACCGTCTCCACCCCCATCGGCTGGGACGAGGTCGACGCCGTCAACGACGGCGCGGACCCCGGCCTGCTGCGCTTCCGCACCGAGGAGGTGCTGCACCGGGTGGAGGACTACGGGGACCTCTTCGACGTCGCCGACCGCGCCCGGGCGAGGCTCCCCGCGGCCTGAGGGTGCCCGGTTGCGAGGATGACCGTCGTGTCGCTCGCCGCTCCCGCCGACCCCGCCACCGCCGACGCCGGCCGCCTCGTGGTGCGCTGCCCCGACCGGCCGGGCATCGTCGCCGTCCTCTCCCGGCTGCTGGCCGACGTCGGGGCGAACATCACCGACTCCCAGCAGCACTCCTCGGACCCGACGGGCGGCACGTTCACCCTCCGCCTGGAGTTCGTCCTCGCCGACCTCGCGCAGCGGCGCGGGCAGCTGGAGGGCGCGCTGGACCTGCTGGCGCGGCAGTGGCAGATGACCTGGCGGCTGACCGAGGCGGCGCACCGCCCCTCGGTCGCGGTCTTCGTGAGCAAGGCCGACCACGTGCTGCAGGAGCTCGTCTACCGGGTGCGCGCCGGTGACCTGCGGGCCGACATCACCGCCGTCGTCTCCAACCACCCGCACCTGGAGCCGGTGGCCCGGGCGGCCGGCATCCCCTTCCACCACGTGCCCGTCACGCCGGACACCAAGGCCGAGGCCGAGGCGCGCGCGCTGGAGGTCGTGGGGGACGCCGACCTCGTCGTCCTGGCGCGCTACATGCAGATCGTCTCGGCGGACTTCTGCAGCCGCTTCCCCGAGCGGCTGATCAACATCCACCACAGCTTCCTGCCGGCCTTCGTGGGCGCGAACCCGTACCAGGCCGCGCACGACCGCGGCGTGAAGCTCATCGGGGCGACGGCGCACTACGTGACCCCCGAGCTCGACGCCGGCCCGATCATCGAGCAGGAGGTGGCCCGGGTGGACCACCGCGCCACCGTGGAGGACATGCGCCGGGTGGGCCGCTACGTGGAGCGCCAGGTGCTCGCCCAGGCGGTCACCTGGCACGTGGAGGACCGGGTCATCGTGGAGGGCGACCGCACGATCGTCTTCGCCTGAGGCCGGGCGCCCGCCGTCCCCGGTGTCCGCCGCGCGCCGGGGGCCCGGGCTGCGTAGCGTCGCGGACGGCGACCGGGCGGGGCCGGCGGGCGTGTCCCGCTCCCCGGACCCGGAGCGCAGCTGCCGGTCTCCTCGGTACCGCCGGCTCGCGGACCGTCGGTCCGGCCACAGGCGCACGACCGAGGAGGAGCAGTCCATGACCGACGTCGCATCCCAGGGCCCGGCCCCGGGCGAGGCCGACCGCGCCGTCCTGACCACCCGTCAGGGCCACCCGGTGTACGACAACCAGAACCAGCGCACGGTGGGCGCCCGCGGCCCGGCGACCCTGGAGAACTACCAGTTCCTCGAGAAGATCAGCCACTTCGACCGTGAGCGCATCCCCGAGCGCGTCGTGCACGCCCGCGGCTTCGTCGCCCACGGCCGGTTCGAGGCCACGGGCGCGTGGGGCGACGAGCCCATCGCGCGCTACACCCGCGCCACGTTCCTCGACACCCCCGGCAAGACGACGGAGCTGGTGATCCGGTTCTCCACGGTCATCGGCGGCCGGGACTCCTCCGAGGCCGCGCGCGACCCCCGCGGCTTCGCGGTGAAGATGTACACCGAGGACGGCAACTGGGACCTCGTGGGCAACAACCTCGCGGTGTTCTTCATCCGCGACGCGATCAAGTTCCCCGACGTCATCCACGCGCTGAAGCCCGACCCGGTCACCTTCCGCCAGGAGCCGGCCCGGATCTTCGACTTCATGTCGCAGACCCCCGAGGCCATGCACATGCTCGTCAACCTGTTCAGCCCCCGCGGCATCCCGGCGGACTACCGGCACATGCAGGGCTTCGGCGTGAACACCTACCGCTGGGTCAACGCGCAGGGCGAGACCCACCTGGTCAAGTACCACTGGCTGCCGCGCCAGGGCGTGAAGAGCCTCACCGCCGCCGACGCCGCGGCCATCCAGGCCGGGGACCTCGGGCACGCCAGCAAGGACCTCTACGAGGCGATCGAGCGGGGCGACTTCCCGCAGTGGGACCTGCACGTCCAGCTGATGAGCGACGACGAGCACCCCGAGCTCGACTTCGACCCGCTCGACGACACCAAGGTGTGGCCGGAGGAGCAGTTCCCGCCGCGGCTGGTCGGCACGATGACGCTCGACCGCAACGTCTCCGACCACCACGAGGAGAACGAGCAGAGCGCCTTCGGCACCGGCGTCCTCGTCGACGGCCTGGAGTTCTCCGACGACAAGATGCTGGTCGGCCGGACGTTCTCCTACTCCGACACCCAGCGCTACCGGGTGGGCCCGAACTACCTGCAGTTGCCGGTCAACTCGGCCAGGGGCGCGGCGGTGCACACCAACCAGCGCGGCGGGCAGATGTCCTACGGCGTGGACCTCGGCCCCGGCCAGAACCCGCACGTGAACTACGAGCCGTCGATCACCGGCGGGCTGCGCGAGGCGCAGGCGCCGGCGGCCGACGAGGTCGGCCCCGCGATCACCGGCCGGCTCACCCGCGCCCGCATCCCCCGGACCGACGACTACACCCAGGCCGGGCAGCGCTACCAGCTCATGGAGCAGTGGGAGAAGGACGACCTGGTCACCAACCTCGTCGACGCCATCGGCGAGGCGGTCCGCCCCGTGCAGGAGCGGATGGTCTGGCACTTCCTCATGTGCGACGACGAGCTCGGCCTGCGGGTGGGCGAGGGCCTGGGCATCAGCGCGGACGACGTCCGCGGCCTGGAGCCGCTGCAGTCGCAGACGCTGTCGGAGGCGGAGCTGCAGCGCGCGGCGAACCTCGGGAAGAACGGCCCCCGAGACGTGACGGGCCTGACGATGACCCACTCCGTGCCCGACGAGCGCGTGGTGGTGGCCTCCGGCGCCTGACGCCGTCCCCCCGTCGGGACGCGGGTGGCCCAGGACCGCACCGGTCCTGGGCCACCCGCGTCCACCGCACCGGGCTCAGTCGCCGCGGCGCTTCTCCTGCTCGGCCAGGAACCGCTCGAACTCGTCGGCGATCTGCTCGCCGCTGGGCACCTCACCGCTGGCGCCCAGCAGCCCGGAGTCGCCGTGCACGGCGGTGAACTCGTCGTACTGCTGCTCGAGGGCCGCGACCACCGCGGTGTTCTCCGGCGAGCGGGCGATCTGCTCGTCCACCTCGGACCGGTTGGCCTCGGCGGCCTCGCGCAGCGTCTCGGTGGGCAGGTGCAGCCCGGTCAGCTGCGACAGGTGCTCGACCAGGGTCAGCGACGCCGCGGGGTAGGTGGCCTGGGCCAAGTAGTGCGGCACGTGCGCGGCCACGCCGTACGCGTCGACGCCGGCCTCGCCCATCCGCAGCTCCAGCAGCGCCCCCACGCTGCCGGGGATGCGGACCTGCCCCCAGTAGACGGGGTAGCTCTCGATCAGCTGGCGCCGCGTGGCGTGCGCCGTGAGCGTCACCGGGCGGGTGTGCGGGACGGGCATCGGGATGGCGTGCAGCGCGACCACCGAGGTGACCCCCAGCTGCTCGACCAGGCCGCGGACGGCGGCGACGAACCGCTCCCACGCGAAGTCCGGCTCGGCCCCGTGCAGCAGCAGGAACGGCTCACCCGCGTCGTCCTCCAAGGCGTAGAGCACGATCTCCGGCAGCGTGACGTCGGCGTAGCTGTCGCCGGTGAAGGTCATCCGGGGCCGGTGCGCCCGGTAGTCGACGAGGGCGTCGGCGTCGAACCGCGCGATCACCTCGTGGGGCAGGCTCGCCAGCAGGTGCGCCCCGGCCAGGGCGCCGGAGCGGGCGGCGTCGAAGTCGCCGGCCAGGTCGTGCACCAGCACCAGCCCGCGGCGGGCCGCGGCCGGGTCGGCGTGCTGGGCCAGCGAGCTCTCCCGCTCCAGGAACGGGCCGGCCGCCGGGAGCAGGTCCACGAGGTCATCCGGTCGCAGCGCCACGTGAGCTCCTCTTTCGACGTCGTCCGGCCGGGTGCGTACCCGCCCCCCTGAGCAGCCCCGGGGAGCGGGTTCGCATTCCCATGATCCCCCCGTGGGGGTCAGGCCCCGGCGTCCTCCTCCGGTCCGGGCCCGCGGTCGCCCGGCGGGGTCACCGGTTCCGGTGCCAGCCGGACGCCTTGCTCGTCGCCGACGACCTGCGTGCGCAGACCCTCGTCGGTCACCTCCGGGGACTTGCCGTCCAGCTGGTCGCGGGCGTAGCGGTAGGTGACGGCGATGAGCGCGGCCACCGGGACGCCGAGGAACGCGCCGGTGATGCCCGCCAGGCTCCCGCCGGCGGTGACGGCGAGGATGACGACGGCGGCGTGCAGGTTGAACCCGCGGCCCTGGATGATCGGCTGCAGCACGTTGCCCTCGATCTGCTGGACCACCAGCACGATGACCAGGACGGCGAGCGCGACCCCGAAGCCCTCGTCGACCAGCGCGATGAGCACGGCGAACGCGCCGGCCACGAACGCACCGATGATCGGGATGAACGCCGCGAAGAACGTGATCACGGCCAGCGGCAGCACCAGCGGCACGTCCAGGACCCACAGGCCCAGGCCGATGAAGAAGGCGTCGATGAAGCCGACCAGGGCCTGCTGGCGGATGAACTCCGACAGCGTGGACCACGCCTTGTCCGACAGTGCGGCGACGTGCGGCGCGGCGCGGCGGCCGGTCTGCGCGGCCAGCCACGGCACCCAGCGGGGGCCGTCCTTGAGGAAGAAGAAGACCAGGACGAGGGCCAGGACGAGGTTGATCAGGGTGTTGCCGATCGCGGTGGCCCCTGTCGCGGCGTAGCTCGCGATGTCGCCGGCGCGGGACTGCAGCTCGTTGATCGCCTGGTCGACGGCGTCGCCGATCTGGGCCTCGTCGATGTTGAAGGGCGGGCCCTGCAGCCACTCCTGGATGTCCTGCAGACCGCTGCCGACCTGGTCGGCGAGGGTCTCCACCTGGTCGACGACCTGCGGGGCGATGATCGCGATGAGCCCGCCGAAGGCGGCGATGGCCCCGAGCAGGACGACGGAGGCGGCCAGGGCCGGCGGCCAGCCGTGCCGGCGCAGGAAGCGGGTGGGCGGCCAGAGGACGGTGGTGATGAGCAGGCCGATCACGATCGGCAGCAGGATCACCCACAGCGCGCCCAGGACCTCGCCGAGGACGTAGAGCGCCAGGACGATCAGCAGCAGTTCCGCGGAGAAGATCGCCACCGTGCGGATGCCGCGCTGCAGCCGCGGCCCCCGCTCCTCCGACGGCGCCGGCGCGGTCGTCGCGGCCCCCGGGACGTCGGTGACCGCAGGGGGGCGCGTGGCGTCGGCCGGTCGCCGGGGGAACAGCTTCATGGCGTCATCGCAGCACAGACGTCGTCGGCGCACCGGCCGACGACCGCGCGCGTCGCACTACCGTGACCTGCATGCCCAGGACCGCCACCGCCGACCGGGTCGACCGGGACGCACTGCTCGCCTTCCTCCGCCCCCGGCACCGGGCGGTTCTGCTCACCCGCCGCTCCGCCGGCGGGCCGCAGCTCTCGCCGGTCACCTACGGCGTCGACGCCGAGGGCCGCGTCGTCGTCTCCACCTATCCACAGCGGGCCAAGGTCGCCAACGCCCGCCGCGACCCGGGCGTCTCGCTGTGCGTGCTGTCCGACGACTGGGACGGCCCCTGGGTCCAGGTGGACGGGACGGCGGAGGTGCTCGACCTGCCCGAGGCGCTCGAGCCGCTCGTCGAGTACTTCCGCTCCATCAGCGGCGAGCACCCGGACTGGGACGAGTACCGGGCAGCGATGGCCCGGCAGGGCAAGTCGCTGCTGCGGATCACCGTGGACTCCTGGGGGCCGGTCGCCACCGGCGGCTTCCCGGCCGAGGTGCTCGACAAGCTCTAGGCCTTGCCGCACGCTGGGCGGCGTGCCGTTCGTGGTGCGGGTGCCCGCCGACCGGTCGCCGGCCGGGCCACTGGCGGAGCTGCTGCACGTCCTGGGCTCCCCGGGGGCGCTGCCCGTGGGCGAGGACGCCGCGGTGTTCGCCGACCCGGCGGCCACCGTGGACGCCGTCCTGCGTCTGGTGCGGCACGGGCCGCGGACCGTCGGCGTCGGCGCCGGTCCGCTGACCCTCGGCCCCGGCCGGGGCGCGGGGCCGGCCGCGCTCGCCGCCGCCGGGGCCCTGGTGTCCGCGGGACGCCGCCCCGCCCGGCTCGCCGTCCGCGGTGCCCAGCCCGCCGACGCGCTCGACGCCCAGGCGGTGCTCGCCGCGCTGGCCGCCCTCGTGGTGCGGCGCAGCGCAGCGGCGTGGGCGGCGGTCGACCTGCTCGTCGCCGGCCGCACCCAGGCCGCCGCGGCCGCCGAGCTGGGCGTGAGCCGCCAGGCGGTGGGGCAGCGGCTGACCGCGGGCAGCTGGGAGCTGGAGTGCGACCTGCGGCCCACCGCCGCGCGGCTGCTCGCCCGGGCCGAGGGCTGAGGCCTCCGCGGCGGCGGTCCCGGTCGGACGGGGCGGTCAGTCGGGGAGCGGGACGCGCAGGAACCGGGGGCGGTAGAGCCGCGGGTCGGCGAGGACGGCGCCCAGGTCCACGTTGTTGCGGCTGTAGGACACGACGACCGACCCGGGCTCGGGGAGCAGCCCGGGGTGCGCCAGCGGCGAGTAGCGCAGGGTGCCGGTCGCCCCGTCGGAGGGGATCGAGGCGACCACCGAACGCGCCACGAACGGCCCGGTCGGCGCAGGGGCGGACCAGATGGTGAGGTCGGTGCCGAGGAACTCCCCGCGCTTGCTGACGGCGTACCAGGTCCCGCCGGAGGTGAACACGCTCAGGGTCTGGGAGACCCCGTCGGAGTCGCCGATGAGCGCCACCGCCGCGCCGGCGTCGGAACCCCAGCCGCCGCCGTCCCAGTACTCCCAGCGGGCGTGCTCGAGCAGGTCCGGCGGATGCACGCGGGCCACCCGCAGCGAGAAGCCGGACCCGCCGGTCGGCGGCCGGGCCGTCCCGTAGAGGTAGAGCCAGCCGTCGGCCACCGCCGTGGCGGCTCCCCAGACCGGCCGGGTGACGTCGGCCTCGTCGGGGCCGAGGTCCCGCACCCCGAGGAGCTGCGGGACGCCGCCGGGCGGGACGGCGAGGACCGCGACGGAGGGTCCGAGGACCTCGAAGGCGGACGCGTCGACCGCGGGGTCGGCGGTCCGCCGAACCCGCTGCAGCGTCACCCCGACCAGGTCCGAGCCGGCCCCGCCGAGGCGGACCACCGACATCGGCCAGTACCCGACGTCGCCGCGGTCGGGGATGACCGCGCCGGCGTCGGCCGGCAGCACCACGCGTGCGCACCGGCCGTCCAGCACCAGCATCGAGTTGTGCACCAGGCCCTGACCCAGGAACGGCGTGCTGCGGAGCGTGTCGGCGAAGACGAACAGCCGGCGGCCGTCCCGCAGGGAGACGCTCGCGCCCATGTCCGCGCCCTGGAGGTCCGGGGTGGAGAGGGTCTCCTGCATGAAGGTGTTGAGATCGGCGACGGTCTCGATCGAGCCGGTGGCGAGGCACGGACCCTCCCTGGTCCCCCGCGGGGAGAGGACGGGGACGAGCACGGCCGTCACGAGCAGCGCGACGGCGAGGAGGAGGACGACGCGCGCAGGTGACACCTGGCTCACCGGCCCTCCTGTCCCTCCGGGCTCCGCCGGGCCTGATTGTGCTCGCCCCTCGCGGGCAGCGGCGAGGGAGGAGCGCCGCGCGCGGAGGTCACGACCGGGGGACGTCGGACTGCGGGGTGATCATGCGGCGGCGAGAATGACCAGGTCCGCGTCCGGTCAGCCCTGGAGGTCCCCGTGTCCGAGCCCGCCGCGTCCGGCGCGATCCGCAACGCCGAGCTGCTGGGGGTCTACGTCAACGACCACCTGGCGGCAGCCACCGGCGGGGTCGAGCTCGTCTCCCGGATGCTGTCGCAGCAGAGCAGCAGCCGCTACGAGAGCAAGCTCGAGCAGCTGCTCGACGAGCTGCGCGAGGAGCGGTCCGCCCACCTCGCGATGGCCGCGGCGCTGGGCATCCCGGTGCGGTCGTACAAGCAGCTGGGCACCTGGGTGGCCGAGAAGCTGTCGCGTGCCAAGCTCAACGGACGGCTGTTCTCGCGGTCGCCGCTGAGCGACCTGGTCGAGTTCGAGTTCATCGCCACCGCCGTCCTGGCCAAGCGCGCCGGGTTCGAGACGCTGCTGGAGCTCGCCGCCGTCGACCCCCGCCTGGACCGGGAGCTGCTCGAGCGGCTCGTCGCCCAGGCCGACGCCCAGCACCAGTGGCTGGCCGACGCGCGCCGCGAGGTGGCGGCCCGCGTCTTCGGCGGCCGGGCCGAGGCCGCCGACGACGCCGCCGACACCTGAGCTGCCCGGGTCCGGGCCGGCTGGTAGGCAGGGGCCATGTGCCACGACGTCGACAGCCGCCCGCCCGCCCCGCCGCGCTCCGGTGCGGTCGTCGAGCGCGGGCTGCTGACCCTGACGTCCGAGGACGGCACGGACGTCGACGCCGCCTTCGCCGCCCCCGCCGGGGAGGCCCGGGCGGGGGTGGTGGTGCTGCCCGACGTCCGCGGCCTGCACCCGTACTACGTGGCGCTGGCCGAGCGGTTCGCCGAGGCCGGGTTCCCCACCGTCGCGATCGACTACTACGCCCGCACGGCCGGGCGGGCCGGGCAGGGCGTGCGCGACCAGGACTTCGACTGGCAGACGCACATGCCGCAGGCGACCGCCGAGGGCATCGACGGCGACACCGCCGCCGCCGTCGCCCACCTCCGCGGGCGGACCCGGCCCGACCTGCCGGTCGTCACGGTGGGCTTCTGCTTCGGGGGGAGCAACGCGTGGCGCCAGGCCGAGGGCACGCTGCCGCTCGCGGCCACGGTGGGCTTCTACGGCCGGCCGCAGGCCGTCGGGGACTCGGCCGGCGCGGCCCGCCTGCCGGTGCTCATGGTCATCGCCGGCGACGACCGCGCGACGCCGGTGGCCGACCAGCTGGCCCTGGCCGAGACGATGCGCGCCGCCGGGGCCGACGTCGAGACCGCGGTCTACGACGGCGCCCCGCACTCGTTCTTCGACCGCGCGTCCGACCAGTGGGCCGAGGCCTCCGCGGACGCCTGGCGGCGGGTCCTCGCGCTGCTCGACCGGGTCGCCGGAAGCGCACCGACCGGGGCGGGTGCGGCGTCGTGACCGCCGACGGCCCGTCCCCGGCCGGGACGACGTCCCCGGTGGGGGCCGCGGAACGCTGACAGCGGCCCCCGCCGTGACACCCTGGGGAGGGCCGCGGCGCACCGTGGGCCGAGCGGGTGGTGCGGTGTGCCGTCACGGGGGAGAGCGGAGAGCAGATGGTGGTTCGACCCGAGCTGCCGGAGGAGCGGACCGATCGCGGGCACACCACCGCGTCCGGTCTCGCCGCCGAGCTCGCCGACGCCCACGCCGAGGCGGCGGTCGCGGCGGGTGCGCGCGGTGCGACGCCCGTGGCCGCGCCCGCGCCGGCGCAGGACCCGGGCGTGGACACCCCGGACGCGGTCCCGCCGGAGCTGCTGGCGCACGAGGTGATCCCGGTCGACACCGTCCCGGTCGAGACCATCGTGGCCGAGGCGACGCCGGTGGGCTCGGTCCCCGCGGCGGCCGGGGGCACGACGCCGGACGGCAGGGCATCGGAGGGCAGGGGGTCCGACGGCGGGGGCTCGGACAGCCCGGCCGCGGATCCCGCCGCCGCGGGCGGCCTGCCGCGCTGGCTGGTGCTGCTCGCCGGCGGCGCGGCCGCCACCATCGCGCTGGGCGGCGTCCGGACGCTGGCCTGGCTGATCGGGCCGGTGCTGCTCGCGCTGGTCATCGTGGTCGCGCTCATGCCGGTGCAGCGCTGGCTGCTCCGGCACGGCTGCCCGCGGTGGGTCAGCGCCACGGTCCTGCTGCTGCTGGTGTGGGCGATCCTGCTGTCGTTCGTGGCCCTGCTCGTGGTCTCCGTCGCCCAGCTGGCGGCGCTGCTGCCCGACTACGCCCCCGAGTTCAACTCGCTGCTGCAGTCGGTGCAGAACGACCTCAACGACGCCGGCGTCGTGTCCGGCCAGATCAGCGACCTCGTCTCCCAGATCGACTACGGCCAGCTGGTCGGGGTGGCCACGGGCCTGCTGTCCAGCCTCACCGAGGCCGCCTCCACGCTGCTGCTCCTGCTCTCGGCGCTGGTCTTCCTCGCCATCGAGTCCGGCGGCTTCGGCCGGCGGCTCGCGCTGATCGCCGCGGAGCGGCCGCACCTGCTCATCGCGATGGGCCTGTTCGCCCGCGGCACCCGCAGCTACCTGCTGGTCAGCACGGTGTTCGGCTTCTTCGTCGCCGTCGGCGACACCATCGCGCTGGCGTTCATCGGTGTGCCGCTGCCCCTGCTGTGGGGCCTGCTGTCGTTCATCACCAACTACGTCCCCAACATCGGCTTCGTCCTGGGTCTGCTCCCGCCGGCCCTGCTCGCCCTGCTCGACGGCGGCTGGTCGGACATGTGGGCCGTCGTCATCGTGTACTCGGTGCTGAACTTCGTCATCCAGACGCTGATCCAGCCGCGTTTCGTGGGCGACTCGGTGGGCCTGTCGATGACCGTCACCTTCGTGGCCCTGCTGTTCTGGGGCTGGGCGCTGGGCGCCCTGGGCGCGCTGCTGGCGATCCCGCTGACCCTGCTGGTCAAGGCGCTGCTGGTGGACGTCGACCCGCGCGGCCACTGGCTGGACGCCCTGCTGCGGGAGGAACCCCGGGCCCCGCGGACCAGTCGCGCCCGGCAGCGCGCGCAGGCCCGGCGCGCCGCCCTCGCCTCGGTCCGCGCGCTGCACGTCCCGAGGCCGCACGTGCCCCGGCCGCACCGGCGCGGACAGGGCTCTGACCAGGAATGACGGCCTCTCCCGCGGCGTTGACAGGACGTCGGAGGGAGTACCCATGAAGGGCGACCGGATCGAGGTCGTGATCGACGCCGGCGGGACCACCCGCACCTACGAGATCGAGGCCACGAGGGCCGGCCGGCGGGTGGACGTCACCCACGGCCGCGGCGTCGTGGAGGTCACCGAGACCACCCGCGGCGGCACCCCCGTGCGCACCGCGCGGTTCATGGCCGGGCGCGTCCTGGCCCTCGTCGAGCACCCCGCCCCGCGGCCGGCGCTCGACGACGACGCGGCGGTGACCCGCCTGCGGAGGAGCGCCTGAGCGCTGCCCTGCCCCCTGCCCGCCCACCCCGCCAGGAACTCGTCGTCGTGGTGGGCCTGCAGGGGGCGGGCAAGACCACCTGGGTCGCCGCGCACCTGGCCGGCACCCACGCCGTGGTGAGCAAGGACCACTGGCCGCGGGCCCGCCGGCGGGAGGCACGCCAGCAGCGGGTCGTCGGCGAGCTGCTGGCCGCCGGCCGCAGCGTGGTGGTCGACAACACCAACCCCTCGGCGGCCGAACGCGCTCCGCTCGTGGCCGCGGCCCGGGCGGCCGGTGTGCCGGTGCGGGCGGTGTGGCTGGACACCCCGGAGGACGTCGCGCGGGCCCGCAACGCCGCGCGCGAGGGTGCGGCCCGGGTGCCCGAGGTGGGCCTGGCGGCCACCCGTGACCGGTTCGCGCCGCCGACGGCGGAGGAGGGGTTCGACCGCGTCGACGTCGTCGCGTACGCGGGCGGTCCCGGCGCGCCCGTGTCCTCCGCAGGGCCGGTGCGGTAGACACAGCAGCCGACGCCGTCCCACACCCCGGAGGTCCCTGCCCCATGCTGGCCAGCATCGGCTACGCCGTCGCCTACACCGGCGTGGGCATCGCGCTGCTCGTCCTCGGCTTCTTCGCCCTGGACCTGCTGACGCCCGGCCACCTCGGCCGCCACATCTACGAGCACCGGTCGCCCAACGCGGCGATCACCCTGGCCGCCGGCTTCCTCGGCCAGGGCGCGATCACGTTCGCCAGCATCTGGACCAACGCGACCAGCGGCTTCGGCGAGGCCCTCGGCTACACCGTCGTGTTCGGCATCCTCGGGGTGCTGCTGCAGGCGGTCGCCTTCGTCGTCCTGGACGTCGTCACGCCCGGCCGCCTGGGCGTCCACCTCACCGAGCCGCAGTTCCACCCGGCGAGCCTGGTGAGCGCGGCCGCGCAGCTGTCGGTCGCGGCGATCATCGTCGCCAGCATCTGGCCCTGACCGGCGGTCCCGGGGACCAGCGAGCGCCCTCGCAGAGGGCGCCCGTACGGTGTCGGGCGAGCATCTGCGAGACGACCCGGCGCCGGGTGGTGCCGGCAGGAGAAGGAGCGACATGACCGACGCACAGCCCCGCGTGGCGATCGTGACGGGCGCGGCCCGCGGGATCGGCGCGGCGACCGCGCAACGGCTGGCCGCCGACGGGTTCGCCGTCGCCGTGCTGGACCTCGACGAGTCGGCCGCGAAGGGCACCGTCGAGGCCATCGAGGCCGCCGGCGGCACGGCGCTGGCCGTGGGTGCCGACGTGAGCGACGCCGACCAGGTCACCGCCGCCGTCGACCGGATCGCCGCCGAGCTGGGCGCGCCGGTCGTGCTGGTCAACAACGCCGGTGTCCTGCGCGACAACATGCTGTTCAAGATGAGCGACAGCGACTGGGACATCGTCATGAACGTGCACCTGCGCGGCGCGTTCCTCATGACCCGGGCCGCCCAGAAGCACATGATCGACGCCAAGTGGGGCCGGATCGTCAACCTGTCGTCCACCTCGGCGCTGGGCAACCGCGGCCAGGCCAACTACTCGACGGCCAAGGCCGGCCTGCAGGGCTTCACCAAGACCCTCGCCATCGAGCTCGGCAAGTTCGGCGTCACCGCCAACGCCGTCGCCCCCGGGTTCATCCAGACCGAGATGACCAAGGCGACCGCCGACCGCCTGGGCGTCGACTTCGACGAGTTCATCAAGTACAGCGCCTCGCAGATCCCGGTCGCCCGGGTCGGCCAGCCCGAGGACATCGCGCACCTCGTGTCGTTCTTCGTGAGCGAGGGCGCCGGCTTCGTCTCCGGCCAGGTCGTCTACGCCGCGGGTGGCCCCAAGGCCTGACGCAGCACCGCACTCCCGGGGGCCCGGACGGCGATGCCGTCCGGGCCCCTCTGCGTCGGTCCGGCGTCCTGCCTCCGTCGCCCGGACGGGTGACTCCGACGGCGGAGGCCCACGCGGAGTCACCGCGAGCCGTGCTCGTGGCACGCTCACCGGATGCGCGGGGAGGCGGTGGCCACGGAGCGCCCGTGGCGGGCGGACCCGCTGCTCGTCGCGGGTGTCGTGCTCATCGCGCTGCAGACGGGCCTGCGTGCCGTCGTCGTCCTCCGGTCGTACTACTGGCAGGACGACTACTTCCACCTGAGCATGTACCAGCGGCTGGGACTGTCGCGGGACTTCCTGGTGCGCGAGCACAACGGACACCTGGAGATCGGCCCCAACCTGGTCTACGCGCTGGTCGGGCGTGATCCCGGCCTGTCCTTCCTCCCGGCCGCGCTGTGCCTGCTGGCCCTGCAGCTGACGGCGTCCTGCCTGCTGCTGGCGGTGCTGAGGCAGCTGTTCGGCCGGTCACCGTGGCTCCTGGTGCCCTTCGCCGCCTACCTGTTCAGCCCGCTGGCGCTGACGGCGGGGACCTGGTGGGCGGCGGGCCTGGAGGCCCTGCCGCTGCAGATCGCCATGCTGACGGCACTCCTCGGCGGGATCCGGGCCTACCGCAGCCGGTCCTGGCGGTGGGCCGCGGTCTCCGCCGTCGGCACCGCGGCGGGCCTCCTGTGCTGGGAGAAGGCGGTCCTCGTCCTGCCGGCCCTGGTGGCCGTCCTCGTGCTCGTGGAGGAGGCCGGCACGCCGTGGCGCCGCAGCCTCCGGCGGGTGGCCGAGTCCTGGCCGTTCCTCCTCCCGCACGCGCTCCTGGTCGCCGCCTACGTCCCCTTCTACCTGTCCGTGGTCGGTCCCTCGACGCTGGACCCCGACCTGGGCCAGGTGGTCCCCACGACCGCCGAGACCGTCTTCGGGATGCTGCTCCCCGGGCTCTTCGGTGGGCCCTGGACCGCGGAGGGCGCCGCGAACACCGTGGCGGCCGACCCCGGGACGCTGCGGGCCGTCCTCTTCGCCGTCCTCGCGTCCGGCATCGTCGCGGTCAGCATCTGGCTGCGTGGCGCCCGCGCGGGCAAGGCCTGGTTCCTCGTCGCCGGCTACCTCGCGGTGGACGTCGCCCTGGTCCAGCTCACCCGCGCCGCCTCGCTGGACATCGCCGCACGCGACCCCCGCTACGTCACCGACGCCCTGCTGGTCATCGCCATCGGCTGCAGCGCCGCGTTCAGCGGTCCCCGGCGCACGCCGTCGGCCGCCCCGGAGCAGGCGCGCCCGGCCCGCGCGGTCGCTCCCGCCGCGGCGGTGGGAGCGCTGCTCGTCGCCAGCTGCCTGGTCACCACCTCCCTCGTGGTCGGCGAGCTGCAGCACGAACGCACCCGGCAGTTCGTGGACGGGGTGCTGGCCACGATGGATGCCGACCCCGGCGTGTCGGTGATCAGCAGCCAGCCGCCCGGCCACGTCACCGTCTTCATCGACTTCGACCTCGACGACACGCTCCGCGCCCTCGGGCAGGCGCGGACCTTCGACCAGCCGGGGACCGACATGCGGATGTTCGACGCGGACGCCGTCCTGCGTCCGATCACGCTGCTCGAACCGATCATGCGTGCCTCGGGTCCGATCGAGGGCTGCGGGTGGGCCCTGCCCACCGGGGAGCAGCCGCTCGGCGACGTCCCCATCTGGTTCGGCCTGCAGGTCCTCCGGTTCACCTACGACAGCCCCGCCGAGGTCACGCTGCACCTGGCCGTCGGGGACGACCGGCAGGACCTGACGGTCCCGCCCGGCAGCGGGCAGGCGATGTTCGTCGTCACGGGGCAGCAGGGACCGGTGACGGTCCGGGCGTCCGGCGCCCCGGCCGGCACGGTCTGCGTCGCTGACGTCGTCGTCGGCACCCCCTGGCCGGAGGGGCTCACCGGGGGCTCGTAGGGGACCCGTACCCGGTGCACGGCGCCGGTTGGTCGGGACGGGGACCGCACCCGGGATCACAGCCCCGACGGGCACAGCGCCGCGCCGGCCGGCGTTCTCCCTGGTGTGACGACCCCACCGCTGCGGCTCCGGGTCCTGGGCGACTCGATCGCCCACGGCACCGGCGCCGCCCGCGCCGACGACGCCCTCGGCCCCCGGCTGGCCGCGGCCCTGCGCGCCGACGGCCACGACGTCGACCTGGCCGTGCTCGCCGTCCCCGGCGCCGTCTCCGCCGACCTCGCCGCGCAGGTGCGCCGGGCGCTGCCCGCGGCCGACCTGGCGGTCGTCGTGATCGGCGCCAACGACCTCGCGCGCCTGGTGCCGCCGGAGCGTGCGGCGGCCGCCCTGGGCGACGCCGTGCGGGCGCTGCGGTCCACGGGCACCGACGTCGTGGTCGTGCCGGCGCCCGACATGTCCAGCATCCCGTTCGTGCCGCCGGCGTTCCGGCCGCTGGTGCGCGCCGCCTCGGCCGAGCTCCAGCGCCGGCAGGAGGCGGTGGCCGAGGCGGCCGGCGCCCGCGTGGCCGCCGTGGCCGCGCACGTCGGCCGCTCGTTCGAGACCGACCCGGCGATGTTCTCCGCCGACCGCTTCCACCCCTCGTCGGCCGGCTACGCCGCCATCGCCGCGGCCCTCACCCCGTTCGTGCTGGCCGCGGCCCGCGAGCGGCGCGACGGCGCGGCGGCCTGAGCACCGGGCCGGGGACGTCGCGGGGTCACCACAGCGACACCGACCGGCGGAAGATGCCGGCGACGTCGTCCTCGGTGACCGGCTTGGGGCAGGTGGCCAGCAGTCGCTGCTGCTTCATGGTGCCCTCGACCAGGTCCGGCACGTCGTCCTCGCCGTAGCCGACCGCGCCGATGCCCCCGGGGATGCCGATGTCGCGCATGAGCGCGAGCAGCACCCGGGGGAGGACCTCGGCCGGTTCGCCGTCGCGGTCGGCGCGCGGGTCCAGCAGCTCGGCGGCGCGCAGGTGCCGCTCGGGCGCGGCGTCGAAGGTGAAGCGGAAGGCCTCGGGTGCGGTGAGGGCGACCGACATCCCGTGCGGGACCATCGGCTCGTCGGCGGGGTAGTCCTCGGGGTGGAAGTCCCGCACCCGCCCGGCGATGGGGTAGGCGTTGGCGTGCGGCACGTGCACGCCGGCGTTGCCGAAGCCCAGCCCGGCGAAGGTGGCGGCCATCGCCATGTCCGCCCGGGCAGCGTCGTCGTCGCCGTCGCGGACCGCCCGCCGGAACGACGTCGCCAGCAGTGACATCGCCTTCTCCGACCACATGTCGGCGATCGGGTTGGCGCCGCAGTAGGGCACCCGCTGCTCGGGCCGCTTGCGGTCGAAGGTGTCGTAGGGCCGCGCGGTGTAGCTCTCCAGCGCGTGGCAGAGGATGTCCATGCCCGAGGAGGCTGTGACGCCCGCGGGCTGGGTGTGGGTGAGCGAGGGGTCGATCACCGCCAGCGTCGGGCGCAGCCGCGGGTGGCTGATCCCCGTCTTCACCTTCAGCGACAGCACGTCGAGTACGCAGATGGTGGTGCTCTCCGAGCCGGTGCCGGTCGTGGTCGGCACCGCGATCAGGGGCTTGAGGGGGTTGACCGGCGCCCGGCCGCCGCCGACCGGTGCGTTGACGTAGTCCATGAGCTCGCCGGGGTTGGTGGTGAGCAGGTCGACGGCCTTGGCGGTGTCGATGGTCGACCCTCCGCCGACGGCGACGAAGGCGTCCCACGGGCCGTTGGCGCGCGCGTGCTCGACGGCTGCGGCGAGGCTCTCGTCGGTCGGCTCGACGTGCACGCCGTCGAAGACGTGCGCCTCGATGCCGAACTGCGCCATCTGGTCGGCGACCCGCTGCGGGGATCCGGTGGCGGCGACGCCCGGGTCGGTGAGGACCAGCACCCGCCGGGCGCCGGTCTGGCTGAGGTCGTAGCCGACCTCGTCGGCCGCGCCCGCTCCGAACTTCAGCTGGGGGGCGCCGTAGGTGAACACGCTCTCGCGACTCGCGGGCGCCGTGATCGGGGTCATGCCCGATCCTGGCGCGCCGGAGCCGGCGGGGCCACCGGTCGTGGCGGCCCCGCCGGCCGGCCGGGTCAGTCGGAGGTCGGCGGCTCGTCCTTGCCGGCCTCCTCGAGCTCGTCGGCCTCCTCCTTGGTCGCGTGCACCGCGCCGTCGGCGTGCTCCGGCGGGCCGTAGACCGTGTAGAGGACCAGCGGGTTGGGCCCGCTGTTGACGAAGTTGTGCTTCGTGCCGGCCGGGACGACGACCAGGTCGCCCTGCGCCACCTTCTTGGTGGACCCGCCGACCTTGGCCTCGCCGGTGCCGCTGACGAACGTGAGGATCTGGTCGATGTCCTCGTGGACCTCCTCGCCGATCTCACCGCCCGGCGGGATGGTCATGATGACCAGCTGGGTCTTCTCACCGGTCCACAGGACCCGGCGGAAGTCGGCGGACTTCTCCGCCTCGGTGGCGATGGTGTAGTGGATGACGGACGCCATCGACGGCTCCTCTCCTCGTGTGCGGTCTGCGCTCCAGGGCCGCCCGGACTCCGGCCGGACGGCGAACGCCCTGCTCCTGCCCGGTGCGCCCGCGGATTAGTCCTCCCTGCGGCCCGCCGCCGGTCCGCAGGCCGCGGGCGCGGCCGCTCCCAGGTGCTCCCCCCGACGGGTGGGTCCTGCGGGCGGCGGCCGGAGCACGGGGGGACGGCGGGTACCGTCTGCGCGGATGTGACCCGCAGGTGATGGGAGTGTTGGTGCAGGAGTCTCCGTCGACGTCCTCCTCGGAGGAGCGTTTCCCCCAGGTCTGGGCCCTCGCCGACCGCATCTCGGGCTGGCTGTCCCGGGACCAGGCCGAGCTGCTGCACGAGCAGGCCCGCGCGCTCCCGGACGGCGCGCACGCGCTCGAGATCGGCTCGCACCAGGGCCGCTCCACCGTCGTGCTGGGCAGCGTGCTGCAGGCGAAGGGCGGCCGGCTCTACGCCGTCGACCCCTTCATCGACGGCAAGCTCTTCGGTGGCAGCAAGACCCGCGACTCCTTCGAGCGCAACGTCGCCGAGGCCGGTGTCGGCGACACCGTGGAGCTGGTCTGCGACTACTCGACCAAGATCCGGTCGTCGTGGACGAAGCCGTTCCAGCTGCTGTACATCGACGGCAAGCACGACTACTGGACGTTCTCCGACGACCTGAAGTGGCGTGTGCACCTGCCCGAAGGCGCCGCCGTCCTCGTGCACGACTGCTTCTCGTCGATCGGCGTCACCCTCGGCGTGCTGCGGCACGTGCTGTTCGCGTCGGACCTGCGCTACGAGCGGCGGGCCGGCTCGCTGGCGCTGTTCCGGCTGGGCCGGCCGACGCGCCAGGACCGGCTCCGGATCCTCGGCGAGATGCCCTGGTGGATCCGCAACGTGTTCGTGAAGGTCCTGCTCCGGCTCCGCCTGCGCCCGGTCGCCCGCCTGCTGGGGCACGACTCGCCGTACGACCCGTACTGACCGGCGTCCCCGGGCGGGAGCCGCCCGGGGGACACCGACTGCCTCATCCACCGACGCGGTGGGCCGGGACCCGGCCCACCGCGTCGCTGCGTCGGGGACGCGGTCTCAGGCCGGCTCGGGCATCCCGGCGGCGTGGGTGCGCCACAGCCGCACCAGCCCCGTCGCGACCAGCAGCACGCTGGCCGCCGCCGCGACCCCCGCCACGGTGAGGACCGTGAGCCGGTCCCCGACGACGAGCACCTCCACGGCGACGGCCTCCAGGGCGACCGCGCACCAGACCGCCACGGCGGCCACCCGGTCGGCCGCCGCGATGCCGGAGTAGAGCAGCAGCTGGGCGAGCGCGAGCAGCGTGCCCAGCAGAGCGAACACCCACGTGGCCCCGCCCAGGGCGGCCCCGTACTCGGCGCCACCCACCAGGGGGAGCGCACGCGCGCCCAGCACGGCCGTGGCGCCGGTGATGACGAGGCCCACCGTGGCGACGAGCACGACGGCCGCGGGCAGCAGCCGCCGGCGCCCCTGGGCGTTGGCCAGCCGGGGCAGCAGGACGACGCTGACGCCCTGCGGCAGCCAGAACGCGACCTTGGCGAAGATGGAGGCCACCGCGTACTCGCCGGCCAGCTCGGCCGACAGGTGGTGGCGGGCCAGCAGCACGTCGAGGTTGACCAGCAGCACCAGCCCGAGCAGCGGGCCGGACGCCCGCGCCGCGGCCAGCAGGTGCGGCCGCAGGTCGCGCGCCAGGCCCGGCCGGCCGGTGATGAGCCACCCCACCAGCGCGCTCAGCGTGCAGCCGATCGCCATGCCGATCAAGGCGGACTCGGGGGTGCCGCCGACCAGCAGGCCGGTGACGCCGCAGCCGGTCTTCAGCACGCCGAACAGGACCGTGACGACGGCCAGCCGCCCATAGCGGCCCGAGCCCTGCAGCAGGCCGTCGTAGCCACCGACCAGCGTGTGCGGCACCAGGACGGCGACCAGCCACAGCGCGGTCGAGGGCCGGTCGAGGTGCAGCAGCGCCACCATGGGGCCGACGGCGAGCAGGCCCACCAGCCCGACGCCGACCGCCCCCACGAGCATCGCGGCGTGCAGCCGGGCGGTGACCAGGCGCTCGTCGTCCGGGCGGCGACCGAGGGTCAGGGCGGCCGCGGTCTGCAGGCCGGTCATCGGCACCACGCCGATGAACATGACCCCGAGCAGGGCGGCGAGCTCGCCGTACGCCTCGGGCGCGAGCAGCCGGGCGGCCAGGACGGTGAAGACGTAGGCCAGACCGTTGACGCCGAGCAGAGCCAACGAGACCAGCGCCGCGGGGACGGCGGCCTGCCGCCGGACGCGCGGGACCCGCGGGACCGACGGTGCCGGGGCGGCCGTCACCCGGGCGCCCCGGACCGGGGCTGCCGGCGGGAGGCTCGCAGCCGCGTCCTCGACCGGACGCAAGGCGTCACGCCGTCCCGGTCGGCCGGGCCGCCGCCGCGTCGGCCGGTCCGTCTACCCTGCCGTCCGTGAGGTCCTCCAGGTGCCGGACGTGGTGGCCGCGGTGAAGAAGCAGGTCGTGGCCGTCCTCCTCGCGCTGTTCACCGGCGCCGCCGTCGGCGCGGCCGGACTCGCCGCCGTCACGGCCTCGCACGATCCCGATCGCGACGCGGTCGAGCGCGCTCGCCAGGTCTCCGAGGGCCAGCTCCGGGTCGGCGCCGGCCGCGGCTGAGTCGCGGACCGACCGGGCCAGCACCGCGGCGAAGGAGCGCACCGTGACCGGCCACTCGAGGGACGCGGCGTGCCGGGCGGCGGCACGCCCCATCTCCTCACGCAGCGCGTCGTCCTCCAGCAGGCGCTGCACGGCGGCCGTCATCTCGTCCAGGTCGTCGACGAGCACGCCGCTCACCCCGTCGAGCACCGACTCCCGCAGGCCGCCGGAGGAGCGGTAGCCGACGGTGGGGACCTCCTGGCCGCCGGCCTCGTTGACGACGAGGCCCCAGCCCTCCTTGATCGACGGGCACACGTGCACCCAGGCCGAGGCGAGGAGCTCGTGCTTGTCGTGCTCGTCCACGAACCCGGCGAAGGTGACCCGCTCGGCGACCCCCAGCCGCTCGGCCTCGGCACGCAGCTGGTCCTCCCACCAGCCGTCGCCGATGACGGTGAGGCGCAGGTCGGGCCACCGGTCGCTGAGCCGGGCGAGCACCTGGAGGGCGTGCTCCACCCGCTTGTGCGGCACCAGCCGGCCCAGGGCCACCAACTCGGGGGTGGGGGAGCGGCGGGTCGACACCGGCGGCGGGGGCTCGATGCCCACGGGGACCACGGTGATGCGGTCGGCGTCGATGCCGAGGCCCGCCATCTCACCGCGGGTGGCCTCGGAGATCGTGACGTACCGGGACCGCCGGTAGACCCGCGGGGCGACGAGCGACTCCAGCCACCAGCCCACCCGGCCCATCACCTTGCCGAAGACGATCGGCCACTGCTCGCGGTGCACGTGGTAGACGACCGCGGTCACCGGCCCGCGGCGGACGAGCGTGCTGGCGAAGGGGATGCCGTTCTGCACGTCCACGACCAGCCGGGGGCGGGTGCGCCGGACGAAGGCCAGGGCGCGCGGGTACACGCTGAGCCGGCTGCCGCGGCGGACGATGCGGACGCCGTTGACGACCTCCTCGGCGGGTGCTCGGTCGTGCGCGGCGCAGAACAGCGTGACGCGCAGGCCGGCGGCTGCGAGGCCTTCGGCGACCGCGTGCACGTAGCGCTCCGACCCCCCACCCTCGGGGTGGCTGAGATCGCGCCAGTTCACGAACAGGACGTCGACGTCCACGGGGCGGTCGGGCACCCGGGGCACATTAATGCACGTGGGAGACTCCATCGATCTCTCTGCGCAACCTGACTACTCGGATGGAGTGCATGTATGGACCGGTCGGCCACCTTCGCGCGGTCGGTCAGCCTGTTCCGGGCGTTCCGGCTGGAGCAGTCGGACCCCGAGCACTTCTACGGCGTCCTGGCGGCTGACTCGATCGCGCAACTCGCGCACTGGGTCGACCTCGAGGGAACCACGGTCCTCGACGTCGGGGGCGGAGCGGGCTACTTCGCCGACGCCTTCCGGGCGGCCGGCACGACGTACTTCGGGCTGGAGCCCGACGCGGGCGAGATGACCGCACGGGGCACGGCGGAACCGGGCACGGTGCGGGGGAGCGGTGAGGAGCTGCCGGTCCGCACGGGCGCGGTGGACGTCTGCTACTCGTCCAACGTCCTCGAGCACGTGCGCCGGCCGTGGGCCATGGCCGACGAGATGGTGCGGGTGACCCGGCCGGGCGGCCTGGTGTACCTCTCCTACACGCCCTGGCTGTCGCCGCACGGTGGGCACGAGACCGCGCCCTGGCACTACCTGGGTGGGCACCGGGCACGGCGGCGGTTCCGCCGGCGGACCGGGGCGGAGCCGAAGAACCGCTTCGGGGAGTCGCTGTTCGCCGTCTCGGCCGGCGGAGCCGTGCGCTGGGCGCGCTCCTGCCCCGACGTCGACCTGCTGGCCGTCCTGCCGCGCTACCACCCGTGGTGGGCGGCGTGGGTGGCGCGGGTGCCGGGACTGCGCGAGTTCGCCAGCTGGAACGTCGTCCTGGTCCTGCGCCGGCGGTGACGACGGCGCAGGACCTCCTCGCCCACCGGAGGGGTTGCGTCACAGGCGGTTACACAGAGAGAGGCTGAACGCCCTCTTTCCGCCGAACGGCTGGTCGATGCCCCCCGCTGACCTGTCCTTTCGTCACTCGGCGTGATAGCAAGCCAGGCGACCAGGTCCCGGCGGGACTGGGCTGTCCCGTCGAGGAGCGCCGCATGCCAGCACGTGTCATCGGGCTGACCCTGCTCGGCCTGGGGGGTGTCGCGCTCGCCGTCGCCCTCCTGGCGCCCGCGGTCGCCGCGACCCCCGTGCCGGAGATCCCCGCCGACGAGGAGTCCGAGACCGTCGTCTCGGGGACCGACGTCACCTTCCTCGACCCCCTGACCCTCGAGCAGCGCACGGGCGAGGACGTCTCGATCTCGGTACGGGTCCGCGGCGGCTCGCCGTTCGGGGGCGATGCTGCGGGGGACGGGGCGGCCGGGGACGGGGCGGCCGGGGACGACACCGCGGTCCGGGTGCACGACACGACGACCAGCGCCGCGGACGGGATGCTCATCTCGACGACGACGACCACCGTGTGCCTCGACCGGCGCACCGCGGAGGCCGTCGACTGCGCCGCCGAGGCCGTGGACGGGCGGCGGACCGACGTCCGAGGGCTGGTGCTCACCTTCCCCCCGGCCACGCCCGAGCGGGACCGGATGATGTGGGACGGCACCGCCAGGGCGTCCTTCCCGGTCCGGTTCGTGGGCACCGAGCGCTTCCGGGGGCTCGAGGTCCAGCGGTACGAGCACGTGGTCCCCGAGCAGGTGGTCCGGTCGGCTCCGGTGCCCGGCCGGCTGGTCGGTTCGCCGGAGGAGACCGCGCCGGCCGACGTCGTGTACAGCGCGACGCGCGCCCTGCTCGTCGAGCCGGTGAGCGGCGTCGTCGTGGCGAGGTACGAGGTCCTGCTGACGACTCTGCGGTCCCCGGACGGGACCCCGGGCGCGGTGCTCCTCGGCGGGGCGTTCGGCTCCTCGGAGGAGAGCGTGACCGGTGCCCTCGCCCGCGCGGAGGACGTCCTGGACCGGCGGGTGGAGTCCGGCTCGGCCGTCCCGTGGACGGCGGGGAGCGCCGGGGTGGTGCTGCTCGGACTGGGTGGGTCGCTCCTCGCGCGCGCTCGCACCCGCGCCCTGCCGGTCGGACGGGAAGCGGACGGGGCCGTGCCACAGCCCGTCCCCGTCGGCTGAGCGGCGACGGCCCTCCGGCATGCCTCCCACCCCCCTCGACGAGCTGACCGGTCCGGCCGCCCGGCGCTCGGCTCCTCCTCCGGAGCCGGCGCGGAGCCGGCGCACCGGCTCCCTCGGGCTGCGCGCCCGGTCGGCCCTCGTCTGCCTGGGGTTCGTGCTGCTGTCGGTCCTGCAGCAGCCGGGCAGGATCGTCGGCGACACCAAGCTGGACCTGGTGGTGGACCCGGTCGGCTTCCTGGGCCGGGCGCTGACGCTCTGGGAACCAGAGGGCGCCGCCGGCCAGCTGCAGAACCAGGCGTACGGCTACCTCTTCCCCATGGGCCCGTTCTTCGCCCTGGGCCGGCTGGTGGGCCTGCCGCCGTGGCTGGTGCAGCGGCTGTGGCTGGCCGTCCTGCTCAGCGTCGCCTTCCTCGGCGTGGTGGTCCTGGCCCGGCGGCTGGGGATCGGCACGCCGACGACCGCGCTGGTCGCCGGCATCGCCTACGCGCTGGCGCCGCGGATGGTCACGTCTATGGGGGCGGTCTCGTCCGAGCTCGTCCCGATGGCGCTGGCGCCGTGGGTGCTGGTGCCGTTGGCCGGGGTGGCGCTGCACGGCTCGGCCCGTCGCGCGGCGATGCGGTCAGGGCTGGTGGTGGCCTGCATCGGTGGCGTGAACGCGGTGGCGACGGCGGCTGCGCTGCCGCTGGCGGCGCTGTACCTGCTGACCCGCCCGCCCGGGCCGTTGCGCCGTCGGCTGATCGGCTGGTGGGTGCTCGCGGTCGCGCTGGCCACCGCCTGGTGGATGGGGCCGCTGCTGCTGTTCGGCCGCTTCAGCCCACCGTTCCTGGACTACATCGAGTCCGCCTCGGTGACGACCGGGCCGACCGACGTCCTGAGCGTGCTGCGCGGTACCTCGCACTGGGTGGCGTCGCTGACCTCGGTCGACGGTCCGCTGTGGCCGGCGGGGTGGTCGCTGCTCACCGACGCACTGCCCGCCGCGGCCACCGTGGTCCTGGCGGCGGCCGGCCTGGCCGCACTGTGCCGGTCGGACCTGCCCGAGCGGCGGTGGCTGGTGCTGGGGGTCCTGACCGGGGTGGCCCTGGTGTCGATGGGGCACCTCGCCGCGGTCGACGGTGTGGCGGCGGGCTGGCTCCGGGAGGGACTGGACGGGCCCCTGGCGCCGCTGCGCAACGTGCACAAGTTCGACCCGGTGCTGCGGCTGGCGCTGGTGCTGGGCCTGGCGCACCTGGGTGCGGTCCTGGTGCGGCGCGGTCGAGCGGGGTCGGGGGCCGGCGGCTCGGGCACGGGTCCGCGCCGGGGGGTGATGGGGACCTGGGCGTCGCGCACGCTCCTGGCCGTGCTGGCGCTGGCCCTGGTGGCCACCGCGTCCCCGGCGCTGGGCGGCCGGCTCGTGCCGCCGACCGGCTTCGAGGAGGTGCCCGACCACTGGCGGGAGACCGCGGACTTCCTGGCCGCCGAGCAGCCCAGCGGGCGGGCGCTGCTGGTACCGGGATCGGCGTTCGGCACCTATGCGTGGGGCACGACGACCGACGAGCCGATGCAACCGCTGGCGCGGTCGCCGTGGGACGTGCGCAACCAGATCCCGCTGACCCCCGAGGGGCACATCCGCGTGCTGGACGCCGTCGAGGGGCGGTTGTCGCGCGGCGAGGGATCGCCGGGGCTGGGGCCCTTCCTCGCCCGGGCCGGCATCTCCCACCTGGTGCTGCGCAACGACCTGGACACCGGCACGGCGGGCCTGACGCGGTCCATCATGGTGCGGCAGGCCCTGGCGAACTCGCCCGGGATCACCCCGGTGGCCGCCTTCGGGCCGGTCCTGGACGCCATGGCGCCGGGCGACGGGTTGGTCCTGGACGCCGGGCTCGTCGAACGCGCCCCGGCCATCCAGGTCTACGCCGTGGCCGACGTCGCCCCGCCGGCCTGGACCGCGCCGCTGTCCTCCGCGGTCGGCGTGCACGGCGGCCCCGATGCGGTCCTGGCGCTGGAGGACCGCGGTCTGGTCACCGACCGGCCCACGGTGACCGCGGGGGACGACGGCGTGGCGGCAGGTCCGGTCATGCTCAGCGACGCGTGGGTGCGGCGGGAGCGGAACTTCGGCCGCATCTCCAGCGCGACGTCCGCCGCGCTGACCCTGCGCGACCCGCTGCGGCTGGACGCGCCGGCCGAGGACTACACCATCCCGGACCAGACCGGCGCGCGGGCGACGGTCGCGTACTTCAACGGGGACCTGTCCGCGTCGAGCTCGGCCTCCGACCCCGACGGCTTCCAGACCCCCCAGCTCGACGCCCAGCCGTGGTCGGCCCTGGACCGCAACCTGCTGACGGCCTGGCAGCCGGCGCCCTGGGCCGATCCCTCCGCGCCCTCGTGGTGGCGACTCACCACCACCGAGCCGTTCACGGCCGCAGGCGTCATCGTCCGGCTCGGCGCGCAGCTCGGCGGCGAACGTCCCGACCGGCTGCGGCTGACCACGGACGCCGGGGCGATCGTCGTCCCCGTCGCCGACACCGGTGAGGCGCAGATCCTGCCGCTGGCCCAGGGACCGTCGAGGTCCCTCACCATCAGCACGGTCCTCGACCCGGGCGCCTCCAGCGGCTACGGGTTCTCGCTGGCCGAGGTCAGCATCCCCGGGGTGGAGCTGCAGCGGACGGTGGTCGTCCCGCAGGTCGAGGAACCCGTGCAGGTCTACGCCTTCGACGTCTCGGCCGGCCGCTCCGGCTGCGTGGTCGACGCCCAGGAGGCGCCCCGGTGCGCCGGCGTGCTCGCCGACGCGGCCGAGGAGAGCCTCGTCCTGGACCGGGTGTTCACCACCGTCGGTTCCGCCGACCACGAGCTCACCGCGACCGCCCTGCCCCGCCTCGGCCCGGAGTTCGACGCGATGCTCGCGCTGGTGCGCGGTGGTCCCCGGGCCGAGGCCAGCAGCAGTTCGGTGTTCGACCC
Organism: Blastococcus sp. CPCC 205250; assembly: GCF_019799925.1. Classification (GTDB taxonomy): domain Bacteria; phylum Actinomycetota; class Actinomycetes; order Mycobacteriales; family Geodermatophilaceae; genus Trujillonella. Next base: position 161,417 of record NZ_JABGCG010000006.1, read on the forward strand.
GCGGGCCAGCGCCGCGGCGGCCGTCGACGGCGACCCCGGGACCACGTGGCTGGCGGCCGGTGACGACGAGCGCCCGACGCTCACCCTCACGTTCCCCGAGGTCCGGACGGTTGACTCGCTCCGGGTGGTCACGACACCCGGCGCACCCGCCTCCGCGCCGACGGCGGTCACCGTCGACGACGGCGGCCTGCGCCGCACCGTGGAGCTCGACGACGACGGCAGCGCCCGGTTCGCGCCCCTGGTGACCGACCGGCTCTCGGTCACCTTCGAACTGCCGGAGGTCCGGGAGTCGGTCGACCCGCGGACCCTGTGGCAGCAGCAGCTGGGCGTCGGCGTCAGCGAGCTGGAGTTCGGTGGCCCCAACCCGGCGCTGGCGCCGGACACGGAAATCCCCCTGCCCTGCGGGTCGGGACCGGACGTGCAGGTCGACGGCGTGGTGCTGCAGACCGCGGCGACCACCACCCTGGGCGAGCTGATGGCGGTCCGGTCCCTCCCGCTCGAGGTCTGCTCCGGCGCCCCCGAGGTCGCCCTCGCCGGCGGGGAGCACCGGCTGCAGGCCCGCGCCGGCTTCCTGCTCACCGCGGAGTCGGTCACCCTCACCCGCACGGGCTCCTCGACGGAGCCTGCTCCCGGCGGGCGGACGCCGGTGGAGCGGAGCCGCTGGGACGCAGAGCACCGCGTGGTGGAGGTGGACGCCCGTAGCGAGCCGACGCTGCTGGTGGTGCCGGAGAACGCCAACCCCGGGTGGACCGCGCGGCTGGACGGCGCGGAGCTCGAGGCCGTGACGGTCGACGGGTGGCAGCAGGGTTACGTGTTGCCGGCAGGACCGGCCGGCACCGTGTCACTGGACTTCGGGCCGGCCGGCGCCTACCGGCTGGCGCTCGCCGGAGGCGCGGCGGCGGTCCTGCTGCTGGCTGTGGTGTGCGTGCTGCCCGCGCGCCCGTCGAGGGTCGTCCCGGGGCCGGGACGCCGGTCGGCCCCGTCCGTCCGTCGGGCGGCCGCCGGGACCGTCGCCGCGGTGACGCTCGGGATGGCGCTGATCGGCGGCGTCGTCGGCGTCGCGGCCCTGGGCCTGCTCTGGCTGGTGGGCCGGCGCGCAGGGCGGCGACGGGCGGTCGTCCTCGGCACGCTGGCCGCCGGGGCGCTCCTCACCTCCGGTCTGCTGCTGCTCGCGGTACCCGACGGCACGAACACGGCACGGCAGGTGCTCGCCATCGGGGCCCTCGCCGCGGTCGCCGCCGCGGTCCTCCCGGGCCACGGGTGGCGGTGGCTCCGGCGGTGGTTCCGGCGGGCGCCCTGCACCGCGTCTGCACCGGCCGGGTGAGTCGCGCGGTCGACCGCACGGCGGACCCCGGGGAGGCGGGGAGTCCACCCTCGTGACCCCGTGCTCCGCCTGCGTGGCCGGGCCCGGCCCGACACGTAGCCTGACCCCTGTCGTAGCGCCCGAGCCGTCGCGCCGGAGGGAAGTGCATGCGGGCACGTGTCGTCGGGCTGACCCGCGTCGGCCTCGGGGGCCGTGCGCCGGCCGCCGGCCTCGTGGCGCGCACCCCGGTCGAGCGCGCGGGCGGGCTCCTCGCCGCGCGCAGCCACGTGCAGCCGGTCGCGGCGGCAGCGGACGGGGCCGTCCGGCGGCCCGTCCCGACCGCCTGAGCGCCGGGAGGACCCCTCCGACATGGCGACGACCCCCCTCGGCGAGCTGACCGGCTCGGCCGCTCCTGAGCCGGCTCCGCCCGCGGAACCGTCACCGAGCCGGCGCAGCAGGGCCCGCCGGGTGCTGCGCGGCGTCCCCTCGGTCCTCGTGTGTCTGGGCTTCGTGCTGCTGTCGGTCCTGCAGCAGCCGGGCAAGGTCGTCGGCGACACCAAGCTGGACCTGGTGGTGGACCCGATCGGTTTCCTCGGGCGGGCGCTGACGCTCTGGGAGCCGGAGGGCGCCGCGGGCCAGTTGCAGAACCAGGCGTACGGCTACTTCTTCCCGATGGGCCCGTTCTTCGTCCTGGGCCGGCTGCTGGGCCTGCCGCCGTGGCTGGTGCAGCGGCTGTGGCTGGCCCTGCTGCTCAGCGTGGCGTTCCTGGGCGTGGTGGTCCTGGCGCGTCGGCTGGGGATCGGCACGCCGACGACGGCGCTGGTCGCGGGCGTCGCCTACGCCCTGGCGCCGCGGATGCTCACGTCGATGGGGACCATCTCCTCCGAGCTCGTCCCCATGGCGCTCGCACCGTGGGTGCTGGTGCCGCTGGCCGGGGTGGCGCTGCACGGGTCGGCTCGGCGGGCGGCGATGCGGTCGGGGCTGGCGGTGGCCTGCATCGGTGGCGTGAACGCGGTGGCCACGGCGGCTGCGCTCCCGCTGGCGGCGCTGTACCTGCTGACCCGCCCGCCCGGGCCGTTGCGCCGTCGGCTGATCGGCTGGTGGGTGCTCGCCGTCGGGCTGGCCACCGCCTGGTGGGCCGTGCCGCTGCTGCTGTTCGGCCGCTTCAGCCCACCGTTCCTCGACTACATCGAGTCGGCAGCGGTGACGACCGCCCCGACCGACGTCCTCACCGTGCTGCGCGGCACCTCGCACTGGATCGCCCACCTCGAGTCGCTCGACGGCCCGGTCTGGCCGGCGGGGTGGTCGCTGGTGGAGGACGCGCTGCCCGCCGCTGCCACCGTGGTCCTGGCGGCGGTCGGCCTGGCGGGGCTGTGCCGGTCGGACCTGCCGGAGCGGCGGTGGCTGGTGCTCGGGGTCCTGACCGGGGTGGCGTTGGTGTCGATGGGGCACCTGGCCGAGGTCGACGGAGGGGCGGCGGGCTGGCTGCGCGACGCGCTGGACGGCCCCCTGGCGCCGCTGCGCAACGTGCACAAGTTCGACCCGGTGCTGCGGCTGGCGCTGGTCCTGGGCCTGGCGCACCTGGGCGCGATCCTGGTGCCGCGCGGCCGCCGGAGGGAGGCGGCCGGCGCGGGCTCGCGGTCGGGGCGTGCCGTCAGGCTGGCGTCGCGCGCCCTCGTGGCCGCCGCACTGTCGGTGGCCGTCGTGGCCACCGCCACCCCGGCGCTGGCCGGACGGCTGGTGCCGGTGACCGGCTTCGAGGAGGTGCCCGGCCACTGGCGGGAGACGGCGGACTTCCTGGCCGCCCAGCAGCCCGCCGGGCGGGCGCTGCTCCTCCCGGGATCGGCGTTCCCCACCTACGCGTGGGGCACGACCACCGACGAGCCGATGCAGCCGCTGGCGCAGACCCCGTGGGACGTGCGCAACCAGATCCCCCTCACCCCGGAGGGGCACATCCGCATGCTCGACGCCGTCGAGGGGCGGTTGTCACGCGGTGAGGGATCGCCGGGGCTGGGCCCGTTCCTCGCCCGGGCCGGCATCTCCCACCTCGTGCTGCGCAACGACCTGGACACCGACACGGTGGGCGTGACGCGCTCGATCCTGGTGCGGCAGGCCCTGGCGGACTCTCCCGGGATCACCCCGGTGGCCACGTTCGGGCCGGTCCTGGGCGATCCCGTGCCGGGCGAGGGGCCGGTGGTCGACGCCGGGCTGACCGAGCCGGCCCCGGCCATCCAGGTCTACGCCGTGGCCGACGTCGCCCCGCCGGCCTGGACGGCGCCGCTGTCCTCGGCGGTGGGCGTGCACGGCGGCCCGGACGCGGTCCTGCCGCTGGAGGACCGCGGTCTGGTCACCGGCCGGCCCACGGTGGACGCGGGGGACGACGGCGTGTCGGCGGGTCCGGTCGTCGTCAGCGACGCGTGGGTGCGGCGGGAGCGGAACTTCGGCCGCGTCTCCGGCGCGACGTCCGCCGCCCTCTCCGTGCTGGACCCCCGGCGGCTGGACTCGCCGGTCCGGGACTACCCCGTGCCGGACACGGCGACCGCGGAGTCCGTGGTCACCTACCTCGGCGGGACGATCAGCGCCTCCAGTTCGGCGTCGGACCCCGACGGCTTCCAGGCCCCCCAGCTCGACGCCCACCCGTGGTCGGCGCTCGACGGCGACCCGCGGACGGCCTGGCAGCCGGCGCCCTGGGCCGAGCTCACCGCGCCGTCGTGGTGGCGACTGACCACCGAGGGGCCGTTCACGGCCGCAGGCGTCACCGTGACGCTCGGCGCGCGACTGGGTTTCCAGCGCCCCACGCAGCTGCGGCTCACCACGGACGCCGGGACGATCACCGTTCCCGTCGCCGACACCGGCGGACCCCAGCTCCTGCCGCTGCCCCAGGGACCCTCGACCTCGCTGACCATCAGCAGCGTCGTCGTCGACGGGGACGCCTCCGACGGTTACGGGTTGACGCTCGCCGAGGTCGGCCTCCCCGGGGTCGAGGTGCAGCGGACGGTGGTCACCCCGCAGGCCGGGGGACCCGTGCAGGCCTTCGCCTTCGACGTCTCGGCCGGCCGCTCCGGCTGCGTCGTCGACGCCGCAGGGACGCCCCGGTGCGCCGCCGCCCTGGCCGACGCGGCCGAGGAGAGCCTCGTCCTGGACCGGACCTTCGGCACCGCCGGCTCCGCCGACCACGAGCTGACCGCGACCGCCCTGCCCCGACTCGGTCCCGACCTCGACGCGCTGCTCGCGCAGGTCCGCGGTGGCCCCCGGGCCGAGGCCAGCAGCAGCACGGTCCGGGACCCGCGGGGCAGCCCCGCGGCGGCCGTCGACGGGGACCCCGGGACCACGTGGCTGGCAGGAGGTGACGACCAGCGGCCGCTGCTGACCCTGACCTTCCCCGAGGTCCGGACGATCGACTCGTTGCGGGTCGTCACGACCCCCGGCGTGCCCGCCTCCGTGCCGACCGCGGTCACCGTGTACGAGGGCGGCCCGCCCCGCACCGTGCCGTTGGACGCCGACGGCTGGGCCCGCTTCGAGCCCATCGAGACCGACCGGCTGTCGGTCACCTTCGAGCAGTCCGACGTCCGCGAGGCCGTCGACCCGCCGACCGACCGGCGGACACGGCTGGGCATCGGCGTCAGCGAGCTGGAGGTCGGCGGACCCAATCCGGCGGCCGCGCCGGAGACGACGGTCCGGCTCCCGTGCGGCACCGGGCCGGACGTGCAGGTCGACGGGGTGGTGCTGCGGACGGCGGCGACCACCACCCTGGGCGAGCTGACGGCGGTGCGGTCCCTCCCGCTGGAGTTCTGCTCCGGGGCCCCTCGGGTGGGCCTGGCCGACGGCGAGCACCGCCTGCAGGCGCGCGCCGGCCTGCTGCTGGCTCCGGAGTCGGTGACCCTGACCCGCGCCGGCAGCCCGACGACGGCTCCTCAGGGCGGCCGGACGCCGGTGGAGCGGAGCCGCTGGGACGCCGAGCACCGCGTGGTGGAGGTGGACGCCCGCAGCGAGCCGACGCTGCTGGTGGTGCCGGAGAACGCCAACCCCGGCTGGACGGCGCGGCTGGACGGCGCGGAGCTCGAGGCCGTGACGGTCGACGGGTGGCAGCAGGGCTACGTGCTGCCGGCAGGACCGGCCGGCACCGTGTCGCTGGACTTCGGGCCGGCCACCGTCTACCGGCTGGCCCTCGTCGGCGGGGCGGCAGCGGTGCTGCTGCTCGCGCTGGCCTGCGTCCTCCCCGCCCGCCCGTCGAGGATCCCTCCCGGATCGGGACGCCGGTCCACCAGCGCCGCCGCGGGGGCCGCGGTCGCGGTCGTCGCCGCGGCCACGCTGGGGATGGCGCTGATCGGCGGTGGCGTCGGCGTCGCGGCCCTGGGCCTGCTCTGGATCGTGGGCTGGTGCGCGGGGCGGTGGCGGGGTGCCGTCCTCGGCACGCTGGCCGCAGCGGCGCTCACCGCCTCCGGACTGCTGCTGCTGGACGTGCTCCACGGCACGGGCGCGGACCAGCAGGTGCTCGCGATCGCGGCGCTGGCCGCGGCCGCCGCCGCAGCCCTCCCGGGCCGCGGGTCGTGGCGGCTCCGGAGGAGGCCGTCCGCGGGTTCCGCTCCGGCCGGGTAGTGCCCGCCGGAGGGGTGCCGGAGGCGGGTCCGCCACCGGAGGACCCGGTGCTGTCCTGCGCCGCCGGGCGGGGCCGGTCCCGTACCCTGGACCCCGTCGTAGCGCCCGATCCGTCGCGGCGAGAGGAAGTGCATGCGGGCACGTGTCGTCGGGCTGACGCTGGTCGGTCTCGGGGGCTGTGCGCTGGCCGTCGCCCTGCTGGTGCGCACCTGGCTCGCGCCGTCCCCGCAGGAGCTGGCCCTGGACGACTCCTTCGAGACGGTGGTCGTCGGTGAGGCGACCTACCTCGACCCCGCCGACCTCGTCGAGCGCACCGGCACCGAGGTCTCGCTGTCGGTCCGCGTCCGCGGCGACGCCGCCTCCGGGGACGCCGGCGACGACACCGCCGTCTGGGTCTCCGAGGCGACCGCGAGCGACGCGGACGGCACGCTGATCTCGACCAGCACCACCGTCGCCTGCCTGGACCGCCGCAGCGCGCAGTCCGTGGCCTGCGCCGCGCAGTCCGTCGACGGCGAGCCCGCCGACCTCGCGGGGTTGACCGTGGCGTTCCCACCCGACACGCAGCCGCGCGACCACCCCCTGTGGGACGCCACCGTGCGCCAGGAGCTCCCGGCCCGGTACGCGGGCACCGAGGAGGTGCGCGGCCTGGCGGTGTACCGCTTCGAGCAGGAGGTCCCCGAGCAGGTGGTCGACACGGTCACCGTGCCGGGCACGCTGTTCGGCGGGGACGACGGGACGCTGCCGGCCGAGGTCGTGCACAGCAGCACCCGGACCCTCCTCGTCGAGCCGGTCAGCGGCGTCGTCGTCAGCGCCGAGGAGGCGCCGCGCACCGTGCTGCGCGACGCCGGGGGGCGGCCGGGCCCGGTCCTGCTCGCCGGCTCGTTCCGCTCCTCCGACGCCTCCGAGGCCGATGGCGCCGCCCGCGCGCAGGAGGTCCTGGACCGGGTCTCCCTGACCGGCACGGTGCTGCCCTGGTCCCTCGGCGGCACCGGCGTGGCGCTCACCGCCCTCGGTGTCGTGCTCGTGGCCCGCAGCCGGCCGGCGACCGCCCCGCAGGTGGAGGACGAGCCCGTGCGGGTGCCCGTCCCCGCCGCCTGAGCCGGGCGGGACGAGCACCTCCATGGCGACGATGGTCACCGGCGCGCCCGCCGGACCGGCGCCGGCCGACGCGCCGGCCCCGCCCGCTCCCCGGGTCCCGCTCCGCAGCCGGGTGGCCGGCCTCCTGGCCCGCGGCCGGCTGCTGCTGGTGTGCCTGGGGTTCGTGGTGCTGGCGCTGCTCCAGGCCCCGGGGCGGATCGTCGGTGACACGAAGCTCGACCTCGTCGAGGACCCGCTCGGGTTCCTGACCCGGGCCCTCACGCTGTGGGAGCCGCTCGGGTCCGCCGGCCAGGTGCAGAACCAGGCCTACGGCTACTTCTTCCCGATGGGGCCCTTCTTCGCCCTCGGCGACCTGGCCGGGCTGCCCCCGTGGGTCGTGCAGCGCCTGTGGTGGGCGCTGCTGATGAGCGTGGCGCTCCTCGGGGTCGTGGCCCTCGCGCGGCGGCTGCACATCGGCACCCCGGCGACGGCCCTCGTCGCCGGCATCGCCTATGCCCTGTCGGCCCGCATGCTCACCGCGATGGGGGAGACCTCCGTCGAGCTGCTGCCCATGGCGCTGGCTCCGTGGGTGGTCGTCCCGCTGGCCGGTGTGGCCCGGCACGGCTCCGCGCGCCGGGCGGCGATGCTGTCGGGGCTGGCCGTGTTCTGCGTGGGCGGGGTCAACGCCGTGGCCACCGCCGCGGTGCTGCCGCTGGCCGTGCTGTTCCTGCTCACCCGGCCGGCCGGGCCGCTGCGCCGCCGGCTCGTCGTCTGGTGGGTCGTGGCCGTCGGCCTGGCGACGGCGTGGTGGGCCGGGCTGCTCCTGCTGCTGGGCCGCTTCAGCCCGCCGTTCCTCTTCTACATCGAGAACGCGCAGGCCACGACCGGTCCGACCGACGTCCTCAGCGTGCTCCGCGGGACCTCCCACTGGATCGCCGAGTTCGCCACCCCCGGCGGTCCCACGTGGCCCGCGGGCTGGTCACTGGTGCACGACGCCCTGCCGGTCGCCGGCACGGTCGTCCTCGCGGCGGCGGGCCTGGCCGCGCTGTGCCGCCGCGACCTGCCCGAGCGCCTCTGGCTCGTCCTCGGCCTGCTGGCCGGCGTCGGCCTGGTGTCGCTGGGCCACCTCGCCGCGGTCGACGGGCTGTGGGCCGGACCGCTGCACGACGCCCTCGACGGCGCGCTCGCCCCGCTGCGCAACGTGCACAAGTTCGACCCGGTGCTGCGGCTGCCCCTGGCCCTCGGGCTGGCGCACCTGCTCGCCGTCCTGGTCCGCCGGGCCCGCGGGCGCTCCGCCGCCCCGGCGGCGCCCCGGCGGCCGGGCGCGGCGCCGCGGACCGCCCGCACCGCCGCCCGCACCGCCGCCCGCACCGCCTCCCGCGCCGTGCTCGGCGTGGTCGTCGTGGCGCTGGTCGCCGCCGTCTCGCCGGCCCTGGCCGGCCGGCTGGCACCCCCCGCCGGGTTTTCCGAGGTGCCCGGCTACTGGCGGGAGACCGCCGACTTCCTCGCGGCCGAGGCGCCCACCGGGCGGGCGCTGCTCGTGCCGGGGTCGTCGTTCGGCACCTACCAGTGGGGCGGCGCCAACGACGAGGTGTTCCAGCCGCTGGCCGAGTCTGCGTGGGACGTCCGCAGCTCGATCCCGCTGAGCCCCGAGGGCCACATCCGCGTGCTCGACGCCATCGAGGAGCGGCTGGCGCTCGGCGAGGGCTCGGCGGGCCTGACCCGCTACCTCGCCCGCGCCGGGATCTCGCACCTGGTGCTGCGCAACGACCTGGACACCGGGGACGCTCGGTCGACCCGGTCGGTCCTGGTCCGCCAGGCGCTGCGCGAGTCGCCCGGCATCACGCCGGTGGCGTCCTTCGGCCCCGTGGGCACCTCGGCCGCCGTCGCCGACGGGCTGGTCTACGACGCCGGGCTGGACGAGCCGGCGCCGGCGATCGAGGTCTTCGCGGTGGCCGACGTCGTGCCGCGCGCCTGGACGGCGCCGCTGTCGGAGTCGGTGACCGTGCTCGGCGGCCCGGAGGCGGTGCTCGCGCTCGAGGACCGCGACCTGGTCACCGGCCGGCCGACCGTGATGGCCGGGAGCACCGACGCCGGCGGCCCGCCGATGGTCACCGACGCGCTGCTGCGCCGGGAGCGCACCTTCGGCCGGCTCGACGGCGCGACCTCCGCCGGCCTCACCGTCGACGACCCGCTGCGCCTGGAGGCCCCGGTGCGCGACTACGTCGTCCCCGCCGCGGCCTCGGCCGAGAGCGTCGTGCACTACGTGGGCGGCACCCCCACCGCGTCGAGCTCGGCGTCGGACCCCGACGGCTTCGTCGCCACCCGGATGGACACCCAGCCGTGGTCGGCGGTCGACGGCGACCCGACCACCGCCTGGCGGCCCGCGCCGTGGCAGGAGTCCGCGGAGCCCCCGTGGTGGCGGCTGACCACCGACCAGCAGTTCACCGCCTCCACCGTCGTCGTCTCCCTCGGCGTGGAGCCGGGCGTCGCCCGGCCGGCCGAGCTGCGGCTGACCACCGACGCCGGCTCGGTCGTCGTCCCGGTGGCCGACACCGGCGACGAGCAGACCCTGGCGATGCCGCCGGGGCTCACCTCGACGCTCACCATCGCCCCCACGACGCCCGACCACCCGGAGGCGCTGGCCCTCGCCGACGTGCGGATCCCCGGGGTGAGCGTGCAGCGCTCCGTGCTCGTCCCCCCGTCGGCCGAGCCGGTCACCGCCTACGCCTTCGACGCCGAGCGCGGCCGCACCGGCTGCGTCGTCGACGCCTCGGGTGCGCCGCTGTGCGCCGGGGCCCTGGTCACCGGCTCCGAGGAGCCGGTGTGGCTGGACCGGACGTTCACCGTGGCCGACTGGGCCGACTACGACATCCGGGCGAGCGCCGTGGCCCGGCCCGGCGCGGCGCTGGACGAGCTCCTCACGCAGGTCCGCGGCACCCTGCCGGTGACCGCCAGCAGCTCGGCGGTCGACGACCCGCGGGGCAGCGCCGTCGCGGCCGTCGACGGCGACCCGGCGACGGCGTGGGTGGCCGCGGGCGACGACCGGCGGCCCAGCCTCACCCTCACGTTCCCCGAGGTCCGCACGATCGGCTCGCTGCGGGTGGGGATGACCCCCGGGCTGGCCGCGGCGGTGCCGACGGCGGTCACGGTCGACGACGGCGGCGGCCTGTCCCGCACCCTGCGGCTGGCCGACGACGGCACGGCCACCTTCGCGCCGCTGGTCACCGACCGGCTGACCGTGACCTTCGACCTGCCCGAGGAGCTGCGGTCGGTCGACCCCGCCACCCGCTGGGAGCAGGCGCTCGGGGTGGGCGTCAGCGAGCTGGAGGTCGGCGGGCCCAACGAGGCCACCGACCCGGCGACGCAGGTCTTCCTGTCCTGCGCGTCGGAGGCCGGGCCCACCATCCGGGTGGACGCGGCGGTCATCCGGACCGAGGTGAACACCACGGTGGGCGCGCTGCTGGCCGGCGACCCGCTGCGGATCAAGCCGTGCGACGCCATCCCGGCCCTGCGGCTGCCCCCGGGCGAGCACCGGGTCCTGGCGCGCAGCAGCGAGGCCTTCGCCGTGGACTCGGTCACCCTCACCCGCTTCGGCCGCACGTTCAAGGAGGGCGACGGCGTCCGGGAGCCGGCCCAGGTGGAGCGCTGGGACGCCGAGCACCGCGTCGTCGAGGTCGCCGAGCGCAGCGAGCCGACGCTGCTGGTGGTGCCGGAGAACACCAACCCCGGCTGGACGGCGCAGCTGGACGGGGAGCGGCTCGAGGCGGTCACCGTCGACGGGTGGCAGCAGGGCTACGTCCTGCCGGCCGGCCCGGCGGGGACCGTCCGGCTGGACTTCCCGCCGGGGGCGGACTACCGGCAGGTGCTGACCGGCGGCGCCGCGGCCGTGCTGGTCCTCGTCGTGCTGGCGGTGCTGCCCGTGCGGTGGCCGGTGCGGGGCGTCCCGCGCCGCCGCGGCCGGGTGCTCACCGGCGTCTCCGCGGCGCTGGCCGGGGCCGCGGTGGTCGTGGCCGTGGCCGTCGGCTCGGCGCTGGTCGGCGGCGTGTTCGCGGTGGCGGCGGTCGCCGGGCTGTGGCTGCTCGCCCAGTGCAGCGGCTCGCGCCGGTCGGCCGTGCTCGGGACGGTCGCGGTCGGCGCGCTGCTCGCGGCCGGGGCGATGCTGGTCGCCGACCCGGACGGGACCGGGACCGCCCGGCAGGTGGCGGCGCTCCTGGCCGTGTCCGCGGTCGTGGCCGGTGTGCTCCCCGGGGTGCCGGTGCGAAGGCTCGTCGGGGGCACCGGTGCGCGGGCGCGGTGAGGATCGCGTGATCAGGCACCATGGGGGCGTGTCCCGCCGCCGTGCCGCCCTCCTGCCCGTCGTGGGCCTGGTGCTGGCCGGCTGCCTGCGGCTGGAGGCACCACAGGCCGAGGAGGTGTCGGGCGAGCCCACCGCGCCCCTGGTCGCGGTGTCGCCGGCCGCGACCGCGGCCACGGCCCGCCTGGAGCCGGACTGCCCGGCGCCCGAGCCGGGGGAGACGCTCACCGCCGACGACTTCAACGAGGCCTTCGAGGAGCTCACCCTGCCCTACTGGCAGTCGGCGGACCTCGGGGCCAGCGCGGTGCTCAGCGACGGCCGGGTCGTCTGGATGTGGGGTGACACGATCCGCGCCGAGGAGGTCCTGCCGGAGCTGCCGCGCATGGTCGACAACTCCATGCTCGTCACGTCGGGCACCTGCATCTCCCAGCTGCTCACCGAGGAGCTCGGCCCGGTCCTGCCGCTGGACCCGAACCGGCTGACCGTGTGGCCGATGTCGGTACAGCGACTGGAACCGGGGCCCGAGGAGGCGGCCGACGTCACCGACGTCGTCGTGGTCTTCTGCTCGCGGGTGCAGCGCGGCGACCGGATGTGGGACTTCGTCGTCAGGGGCACGACGGTGGCGGTCTACACCGTCGGCGCCGACGGCGTGCCGCGGCTGGCCCGCGCCGCGCAGCTGACGCCGGACTCGGCCGACCTCGACTCCATCCACTGGGGCGCGGCCTCGGTCCTCGACGGCGACTGGATGTACCTCTACGGCACCCGCAGCACCGGCGAGGCCTACGTCTACGGGCACGAGCTCTACGTCTCCCGGCTGCCCGCCGACGACCTGATGGACGGCTCGGCGATGGAGTACTGGGACGGCACGTCCTGGCAGGCCGACCGCTCCCGCGCCGCTCCCGTCCTGGGGGCCGTCGAGGGCGTCTCGCAGACGCTGTCGGTGGACCGGGTCGACGGGCGGTGGTTCGCCTACTCCAAGATCGGCGGGGACATCGAGGACGTCGCGGCGCTCTGGGTCTCCGACTCGCCCACCGGCCCCTTCACGGTGCAGCCGGTGCTGGAGTCCCCCGGCGGGCTGCCCGCGGCCGGCCAGGACCCGGACAGCGACGAGGTCGGGTACCTGCAGTACACGCCGCTGGCCCATGCCGAGGTGCCGACCGGCCCCGGCTCCCTGCTCGTCTCGGTGTCCCGGAACGTCACCGACTACGAGCTGCTGCTCGACCGGCCGCAGGTCGGCCGGCCCCTGTTCGCCGAGGTGCCCCGCCCCTGACGGGCCGGTGCTCGCACCGGCCCACCGGGGTCCGGGTGGGCGAGGTCACCGCTCCCGGCGGAAGATCCGGGGGGTGGCCGGTGTCTCCCCTGGGGTGAGCGCTCCGCCGGCCCTGCGCGCCTACGCCGTGTGGCTGGTGGCCCTGGTCGCCTACGTGGTGGCGGTCTTCCACCGCGCCTCGCTCGGGGTGGCCGGGCCGGAGGCGCAGGAGCGGTTCTCCGCCGGGGCCTCGGCGATCTCCCTGTTCGTGGTGGTCCAGCTGGCCGTCTACGCCGGCATGCAGGTGCCCGTCGGGGTCGCCCTCGACCGGTTCGGCGCCCGGCGGCTGATCGTCGCCGGCGGCGTGACGATGGCCGCCGGTCAGCTGGTGCTCGCCGTGGCGACCGACGTGCCGACCGCCGTCGCGGCGCGCGTCCTGGTCGGCGCGGGCGACGCCATGACCTTCATCAGCGTGCTGCGCGTGGTCGGCGCGTGGTTCACCGGCCGCACGGTGCCGGTGGTCACCCAGCTGACCGGCATCCTCGGGCAACTGGGACAGGTGGTGGCCGCGTCCCCGCTGGTGGCGCTGCTGCACGGGGTGGGCTGGCGCGACACCTTCCTCGGCGCGGCCGCCGCCGGCGTGCTCGTCGCGGTGCTGGTGCTGGCCACCCTGCGCGACGCCCCCGCGGGGGTGACCCGCCCGGCCGCGCCGGGCCTGGCCGCGGTCCGGGAGGGTCTGCGCGCCACCTGGCGGGAGTCCGGCACCCGGATCGGGCTCTACACCCACCTGGTCACCCAGTTCTCCGGCACGGTCTTCGCGCTGCTGTGGGGCTATCCCTTCCTCACCGTCGGCGAGGGCCTGGCGCCGGGCGAGGCCGCGGCCCTGCTCACCCTGCTGGTCCTCGTCGGCATGGTCGTGGGGCCGGTCCTCGGCCGGCTGTGCGGCCGCTGGCCGCTGCGCCGCTCCACCCTCGTCTTCGCCATCCTCCTCGCCACGGTCGCCGTGTGGACCGTCGTGCTGCTCTGGCCCGGGCGGGCGCCGGTGCCGCTGCTCGTCGTCCTCGTCGTCGTGCTCGGCACCAACGGGCCGGGGTCGATGATCGGCTTCGACTTCGCCCGCACCTGGAACCCGGTCGAGCGGCAGGGCAGCGCCAGCGGGGTGGTCAACGTCGGCGGGTTCGTCGCCTCGCTGCTCACCATCCTGGCCATCGGCGCGGTCCTGGACCTGCTCACGCCGGGCAGCTCGACGGCCTACGACCGGGACGCCTTCCGGGCCGCCTTCGCCGTCCAGTACGTGTTCTGGGTGCTCGGGGCGGTGGGGGTCGTCCGCCACCGCCGCCTGCTGCGCGCCCGGCTCGCACGCGACGGCGTCGTGCTGACCCCCCTGCGCATCGCGGTGGCCAGCCGGTTCCGCCGCTGACCCGGTCGCGCCCGCGCCGTCGGCCCACCATGATCGCGGTGACGACGGGAGGACCGCGTGGACGTGGTGGTCGGACTGGACGCCGGTACGACCGCCACCAAGGCGGTCACCGCCGGCACGGACGCGCAGGTCCGTGACCTGGTCAGCGTCGCCTACCCGCTGCAGGTGCCCGAGCCGGGCCGCGCCGAGCTGGACGCCGGCCGGCTCGCGCGGGCCGCGGTGGAGGCGCTCACCGGGGTGTGCGCGGCCGCGCGGGCGCGCGGGGACCGGGTGGTCGCCGTCAGCCTGAGTGCGGCGATGCACGGCCTGGTGCCCATGGACGGCGACGGCGCCCCGCTGGGCCCGCTCGTGACCTGGGCCGACGACCGCGCCGCGCGCTGGGCCGCCGCGCTCGTCGCCGACGGTCGCGCCGCCGGCCTGCACGAGCGCACCGGGACGCCCGTGCACCCGATGTCCCCCCTGCTGAAGCTCTCCTGGGAGCGGGCGCAGGACCCCGGCCGGGTCGGCGGCGTCCCCCGCTGGGGCGGGGTGAAGGAGCTGCTGCTCGCGGCGCTGGCCGGCGGGCCGCACGCGGTGGACCGCTCCTGCGCCTCGGCCACCGGCCTCTACGACGTCCGGGCCCGCCGCTGGGACGCCGAGGCCCTGGAGATCGCCGGGGTCCAGGCCGGGCAGCTGGCCGAGGTGCTGCCGACGACGACGGTGCTGCCGGGCCTGCGCGCCGAGGTGGCCGCGGCGACCGGGCTGCCGCCGGACACCCCGGTGGTCGTCGGCGCCTCCGACGGCGTGCTGGCCAACCTGGGGGTCGGCGCGGTGCGCCCGGACGTCGCCGCGGTGTCGCTGGGCACCAGCGGGGCGCTGCGCGTCGTCGTCCCGCGGCCGACCGTCGACCCGGACCACCGGCTCTTCTGCTACGCCCTCACCGACGACGCGTGGGTGGTCGGCGGCGCGGTCAACAACGGCGGCTCGGTCGTGCGCTGGGCGGCCCAGGCGCTCGCCGCCGGTCCGGACGTGGGCGCCGGCGGGCCGGAGGGCGAGGCCGCCGACGAGCTCGACGCCCGGCTGCTGGCCGAGGCCGAGGGCGTGCCCGCCGGCAGCGCCGGGCTGCTCTGCCTGCCCTACCTGCTGGGGGAGCGGGCGCCGTGGTGGCGGTCGGGGCTGCGCGGCGCGTACCTCGGGCTGCGCCGCGAGCACCGCCGGCCGCACCTGGTGCGCGCGGCGGTGGAGGGCGTCTGCCAGCAGCTGGCGCTGGTCCGGGACGCCTTCGACGCGGCCGGCCTGCCGGTGCGGGAGGTGCGGGCCACCGGCGGGGCCGTCGCCTCCTCGCTCTGGGTGCGCACGCTGGCCGCCGCCCTCGACCTCCCCGTGCGGGTCGCCGACTCCCCGGAGGGCACCGGCCTCGGCGCGTGCCTGCTGGGCTGGCACGCCCTCGGCGCGCTCCCGGACCTCGACGCGGCGACGGCGCTGGTCGACGTGTCGGACCCGGTGCTGCCCGATCCCGCCGACGCGGACCTGTACCGCCGGCTGCGGCCGCTCGTGGAGCGCTCGACCACCGCCCTGACCGACGTCCTCACCGAGCTCGACGCGCTCGACGACACCCCCTCACACCCCGCCGGATCCCGTTCCTGAGCCGAGGAGACGCCGCATGCCCGAGGTCGAACCCGCGCTGGGCGCCGGACCACTGCTGCTGATCGCCGCCGGTGGGGTGCTGCTCCTGCTGTTCCTCATCATGAAGCTCAAGCTGCACGCGTTCCTGGCCCTGATCCTGGTCAGCCTGGTCGTGGCACTGGCGGCGCAGGTGCCGCTGGAGGACGTGGTGACCACGCTGACCGGCGGCTTCGGGTCGACCCTGGCCAACGTCGCCCTGCTGGTCGGCCTGGGCGCCATGCTGGGCCGGCTGCTGGAGCACAGCGGCGGGGCGCAGGTGCTGGCGGACACGCTCATCGCCCGCTTCGGCGAGCAGCGGGCGCCCCTGGCCCTCGGTGTGGCGGCGCTGCTGTTCGGCTTCCCGATCTTCTTCGACGCCGGCCTGGTCGTCTTCCTGCCGATCGTGTTCACCGTGGCCCGCCGGCTGGGCGGCTCGCTGCTGACCTACGGACTCCCGGTCGCCGGCGCGTTCGCCGTCATGCACGCGTTCGTCCCGCCGCACCCCGGGCCGGTCGCCGCGGCCGAGCTCATCGGTGCCGACATCGGCCTGGTCCTGCTGTACGGACTGCTCATCGGCCTGCCGACCTGGGTGGTCGGCGGCTACCTGTACGGCACGTGGGCCGGCCGGCGGTTCCACGTCGACGTCCCGCCCCCGGAGGACGACGGCACGTCCGCGTCCGGCGCACCGGCGACGCCGCCCTCGCCGGAGGGCACGGTGGCCGGGACGGCGCCGGGTGTGGCCGGCCCGTCCGGCGGAGCCCGCACCGCCACCGAGACCGACGTCCGGCGCCCCGGCCCGCCGGGGTTCGGCACGGTGCTGACGATCCTGCTCCTGCCGCTGGTCCTGATCTTCCTCAACACCGGCATGACCACGCTGGCCACCGCCGGCGCCGTGGACGAGGAGTCCACGCTGGTGCGCGTCGCGCAGGTCGTCGGCTCGACCCCGGTCGCGCTGCTGGTGACCGTGCTCGTGGCCATGTGGGTGCTCGGCCGGCACCGGGGCGACAGCGCCGCGGAGGTCGAGTCGGTGGTCAACAGCGCCCTCGGGCCGGTGTGCGCGATCATCCTGATCACCGGAGCGGGCGGCATGTTCGGCGGCGTCCTCCGGGCCAGCGGCATCGGCCAGGCGCTGGCCGACGTCCTCGCCGACATCGGGCTGCCGGTGATCGTCGCGGCGTTCGTCATCTCGGTGCTGCTGCGCGTCGCGCAGGGGTCGGCGACGGTCGCGCTCACCACGGCGGCCGGGCTCATCGCCCCCGTGGTCGAGGCCAGCGACTCCCTGACCGCGTCCGACCTCGCCCTGGTCGTCATCGCCATCGCCGCCGGGGCCACGGTCCTCTCGCACGTCAACGACTCCGGCTTCTGGCTGGTCAGCCGCTTCTTCGGGATGGACGAGAAGACGACGCTGAAGACCTGGACGGTGATGGAGACGCTGCTCGGCACGATCGGCTTCGTGCTCGCCCTCGGACTGAGCCTGTTCCTCTGAGCCGGGGCGCCGCCTCCCCTCGCCGGGAGGGCGGCGCGGGGGCATGGTGAGGCGCATGAGAGGGATCGTGCGGGCAGCCGTGGCCGGAGCCGGGGCGGTCGCCGCCGTCGCCGTCCGGGACCTGATGCAGCGGGAGCACACCGTGCTGCGCAACTACCCGGTGGTCGGGCACGCCCGCTACCTGCTGGAGGCGATCGGCCCGGAGCTGCGCCAGTACCTGGTCGCCGGCAACGAGGAGGAGCGGCCCTTCACCCGGGACCAGCGCCGCTGGGTCTACGCCTCGGCGAAGAAGGAGAACAACTACTTCGGCTTCGGCACCGACAACGACCTGGAGCACACGAGCGGCTACCCGGTCATCAAGCACAAGACGTTCGGGTCCGCCGTCCCGCCCTCACACCCGGCCTCGGCCGAGGAGGTGCCGGTGCCCTCGGCCAAGGTGCTGGGCGGACCGCGGGGCCGGCGGCACGCCTTCCGGCCCGGCTCGGTGGTGAACGTGTCGGCGATGAGCTTCGGGTCGCTGTCGGGCTCGGCGATCGAGGCGCTGAACCGGGGCTCGGCGCTGGCCGGCTGCCTGCAGAACACCGGTGAGGGCGGGCTGTCGGTGCACCACCGCCACGGCGGCGAGCTGGTCTTCCAGATCGGCACGGCCTACTTCGGCTGTCGGGACGGGCAGGGCCGCTTCGACCTCGACCGGCTGCGCGACCTGGTCGCCGGGTCGCCGGTGCGTGCGCTGGAGGTCAAGCTCAGCCAGGGCGCCAAGCCGGGGCTCGGCGGGGTCCTGCCGGCTGCGAAGGTGTCGGCCGAGATCGCCGCCGCACGCGGGGTGGCGGTGGGGGAGACCTGCGTCAGCCCCTCCCGGCACGCGGAGTTCTCCGACGTCGACAGCATGCTCGACTGGGTGGAGCTGCTGGCCGCCGAGACCGGGCTCCCGGTGGGCATCAAGGCCGCCGTCGGCCACATGGGCTTCTGGGACGAGCTGACCGAGCTCATGGCGACGACCGGCCGCGGCGTGGACTTCGTGACGATCGACGGCGGCGAGGGCGGCACCGGCGCCGCGCCGATGGTCTTCGCCGACTCGGTGTCCCTGCCCTTCCAGCTGGGCTTCGCCCGGGTCTACGCGGCGTTCGCCCGCCGCGGCCTGCAGGAGCAGGTCACGTTCATCGGGGGCGGCAAGCTCGGCCTGCCCGGGGAGGCCGTCGTGGCCTTCGCCCTGGGCTGCGACATGGTGAACGTCGCGCGCGAGGCGATGCTCGCCATCGGCTGCATCCAGGCGCAGAAGTGCCACACCGACACCTGCCCGACCGGCGTCGCGACGCAGAATGCCTGGCTGGCGCGCGGCCTGGACCCCGCCCTGAAGTCCGTGCGGCTGGCCAACTACGTCGAGACGCTGCGCCGCGACCTGCTCAAGGTCGCCGAGGCGTGCGGCGTGGAGCACCCGGGGCTGATCGACACGGACACCGTCGAGCTGCTCGACGGGAAGACGTCGTCCACCCCGCTCGGCGAGGTGTACGGGTACGGCCCCGGCTGGGGCCTGCCGTCGGCCGCCGACCGGGCGGAGATCGCCCGCATCATGCGCGGCGAGGCCCCGCAGGGCGGCTCGGCCCCCGCCTCGGCGGACGCGCAGGGCTAGGCGCCCGGCGCGCCGGCGGCGGCTACGCCGGCGCGCCCTCGTCCGGGTCGATCGGGCTCCACCGGCCGCGCGACGCCTCGAGCCACTCCACCGCCGCCGCGATGGCGTCGTCGGACGCGTCCACCGGCCCGTCGCCGAACGGCACCATGGCCTGGATGAGCGCGGGCCGCTCGTCGTCCGCGCCGCCACGGATCCACAGCAGCGCGGCGTTGCCGGCCCGGCCGCTGATCACACCGCCGAGCCCGTCGTGGGGCTCTGCGCCGACCATCCCCTGGTCGCCCACGGCCTCGCGGACGAGGGTGCGGAGGCGGTCCGTCGGAGTCTCTGACATGGGCCTTTCCTAGCCGACCGGGTCTCGCTCCGTGCCTGCACGGGGACGCGTTCCCCCGAACGGACTAGGCCTGATCGCCCAGCAGCTGGTCGAACGGCACGAAGTCGGCGAAGGGGTCGCTCGGCCGGGCCGTGGCCGGCCGGCCGGCCACCAGGTCGGCCAGCTCGCCCGCGGCCCGCTGGATCCGCGGGGCCAGCGCTCCACCGTCGCCGTCGCCCCAGTCCTCGGCGGCGGCGAAGACCGCCGTCGGGACGGGGACCGCCCGCAGGTACGCGAACAGCGGCCGCATGGCGTGCTCGAGCACCAGCGAGTGCCGGGCGCTGCCGGCGGTCGCGCCGAGCAGGGTCGGCCGGCCGGTCAGGGCGTCGGGGTCGAGCACGTCGATGAAGGTCTTGAACAGGCCGCTGTAGGACGCGCTGAAGACGGGGGTCACGGCGATCAGGCCGTCGGCGCCGACGACGGTGTCGATCGCGCCGCGCAGCGCCGTCGAGGGGAACCCGGTCACGAGGTGGTCGGCGAGGGCACGCGCGTGCTCCCGCAGCTCGACCACCTCGACGGTCGCGTCGTCCCCGCGCTGCCGCAGGGCCTTGACCGTCGCCGCGGTCAGCCGGTCGGCCAGCAGCCGGGTGGACGACGGCGTGCTCAGCCCGGCGCTGAGGACGGCCAGCGTGCGGGTGGTCATCGGACGGTCAGCTCCTCGGCGGCCGCACCGGAGCGGCGGGCCGCGACGCGCGCGGTGTGGGTGGGGGCGTCGGGGACGTGCGCCGGCCTGAGCGCGGCGAACTCGCGGCGCAGCACCGGCACGACCTCCTCGCCGAGCAGGTCCAGCTGCTCGAGGACCGTCTTCAGCGGCAGCCCGGCGTGGTCGAGGAGGAACAGCTGGCGCTGGTAGTCGCCGACGTAGTCGCGGAACCCGAGCGTGCGCTCGATGACCTGCTGCGGACTGCCGACGGTCAGCGGCGTCTCGCGGCTGAAGTCCTCCAGCGACGGGCCGTGGCCGTAGACCGGGGCGTTGTCGAAGTAGGGCCGGAACTCGCGGACGGCGTCCTGGCTGTTCTTCCGCATAAACACCTGTCCGCCGAGGCCGACGATCGCCTGGTCGGCGTCGCCGTGGCCGTGGTGGGCGAACCGGCCGCGGTAGAACTCGACCATCCGCTGGGTGTGCTCCTCGGGCCAGAAGATGTGGTTCGCGAAGTAGCCGTCGCCGTAGTAGGCGGCCTGCTCGGCGATCTGGGGGCTGCGGATCGAGCCGTGCCAGACGAAGGGCGGCACGCCGTCGAGCGGGCGCGGGGTCGAGGTGAACCCCTGCAGGGGGGTGCGGTACCTGCCCGACCAGTCCACCACCTCGGTGTCCCAGAGCCGGCGCAGCAGCGCGTAGTTCTCCACGGCCAGCGGGATGCCGTCGCGGACGTCCTTGCCGAACCAGGGGTAGACCGGTCCGGTGTTGCCCCGGCCCATCATCAGGTCGACCCGGCCCCCGGCCAGGTGCTGGAGCATCGCGTAGTCCTCGGCGATCTTCACCGGGTCGTTGGTGGTGATCAGCGTGGTGGACGTCGACAGCTGCAGCGTCGAGGTCTGCGCGGCGATGTAGGCCAGCGTCGTCGTCGGCGAGGAGGAGAAGAACGGCGGGTTGTGGTGCTCGCCGAGGGCGAAGACGTCGAGTCCGACCTCCTCGGCCTTCTTCGCGATGGCCACGACGGCCTGGATCCGCTCCGCCTCGCTGGGCGTGCGGCCGGTCGTGGGGTCGGTCGTGATGTCGCTGACCGTGAAGATGCCGAACTGCATCCGTCTCGCCTCTTCGGTTGAGTGTTCAACTACTGACGGCGACAACTCCCGGCCGACCGAGGGCATTCCCCCGGCCCGGGGGAGCGGTCAGGCGGGCCGGGAGAGGGCGCTGCGGACGATGTCCAGGAACTCCTCCATGGCCACCCCGTCGGCGAAGCCGCGGATCTCCCGGTCGACGTGGGCCTGCGCCAGGACGAGCCCGCCGACGAACTGGGCGAGGTGGCGCGGGCTGCCGGCGCGGACGGTCCCGTCGCGTTGCCCCTCGGCGATCGCCTCCGCGTAGGCCTCCAGCACCGCGCGGAAGGAGGTCCGGTCGACCTTCCCGTCGGGGTCCACCCCCGCGGACATGGACGTCAGCGTGAGCCGGGCCTGCCGGGGGTGTCCGCGGAGGTCGTGGACGGCGGCGCGGGCCATCTCGACGACCTTCTCGATGCCGCTGGGTGCCGCCTCGGCCGAGGCGCGGAACGAGTTCCCCAGGGAGGTCGCGTGCCGCTCCAGCGCGGCGGAGTACAGGGCGTCCTTGTTCCGGAAGAAGTTGTAGATGCTGCCGACGGAGAAGCCGCACCCGGCCGCGATCTGCTCGAGGCTCGTGCCCTCGTAGCCGTTCGCCACGAACAGCCGCTCCGCGACGTCCAGGATCTCCCGGCGTCCGCTCTCCAGTCGCTCCAGCCGGCGCCGCTCGCGCGCCGAGGCGGCCGTGTCCAGCGGGATCGGCCCGCTCGTGGGCACACCGGCGCGCGACTGCTCCACGGGGGTGCGGGGATCTGGCCCCGGGGCTGCCGGCACGGGACGAGTCTGCCAGGCGGGGGAGCGCGATGAAGGCGCTTCAGGGCGTTGAGGGTGACGCAGGACACGCACTAGGGTCGCCTCGCCCAGGCCCGGAGGCGTGCCCGGCCGGCGCAGTCCCGTCCACCGTGCGCGCCGTGCAGACGACGAGGAGAGACCCCGTGTCGAGACGGCTCGACTTCCCGGTGTTCGACGCCGACAACCACATGTACGAGACCACCGACGCCTTCACGAAGTACCTCCCGCCGGGGTACGAGGGGCTGGTCAAGTACGTGCAGATCAACGGTCGCACCAAGATCGCGCTGCGCAACGTGATCAGCGAGTACATCCCGAACCCGACCTTCAACAAGGTGGCCCCGCCCGGCGCCCAGGAGCTCGAGTTCCGCGCCAAGAACCCGTCGTCCAAGCACGTCCCGGTCGGCGGCGCCGCGCAGTTCATGGAGAAGAGCGCCGGTGACGCGCCGGTCGCCGGCCTGCCGCGCTACATCGAGTCGCCGCCGGCGTTCTTCAACCCGGCCGACCGGCTGCCGCTGCTCGACGAGCTCAACATCGACCGGGCCATCATGTGGCCGACGCTGGCGAGCCTGCTGGAGGAGCGGCTGGCCGACGACCCCGACGCCACGCACGTGATGGTCCACGCGCTCAACCGGTGGATGCACGAGCACTGGACCTTCGACTACGAGAACCGGATCTTCCCGACGCCGGTGATCACCCTCCCGCTGGTGGACCGGGCCATCGCGGAGCTGGAGTACGTCGTGGAGCGCGGCGCCCGGGCCGTCCTCATCCGGCCCGCCCCCGTGCCCGGGCACAACGGCCGTCGCCGGTCGTTCGCGCTGCCGGAGTACGACCCGTTCTGGGCCCGGGTCCAGGAGGCCGGGGTGCTCGTCGGCATGCACTCCTCCGACGACGGCCAGCAGC
Source organism: Blastococcus sp. CPCC 205250 (assembly GCF_019799925.1). Classification (GTDB taxonomy): domain Bacteria; phylum Actinomycetota; class Actinomycetes; order Mycobacteriales; family Geodermatophilaceae; genus Trujillonella. The sequence continues at coordinate 183,942 of NZ_JABGCG010000006.1, forward strand.
GCTACCTCAACGAGTGGGAGGGGCACGTCGGCGAGTTCCTGCCGTTCGGCCAGAAGCCGTCGGGCTTCTCCAAGATCCTCGGGGCGCAGTACCGGGGGATCAAGGACACGGTGACCTCGATCGTCGGCCACGGCCTGGCCACGCGGTTCCCCGACATCCGGTTCATGCCGGTGGAGAACGGCAGTGCCTGGCTCAGGCCGCTGCAGGAGACGATGGCGAAGGTCTACGGCCGCAACCCCGGCGCCTTCGACGAGGACCCGCTGGTGGCGCTCCAGCGGTCGATCATGATCCACCCGTTCTTCGAGGAGGACATCCTCGGCGTGGTGGAGGCGATCGGGGCCGACAACGTCGTGTTCGGCTCGGACTACCCGCACCCGGAGGGCCTGCACGACCCGACGAGCTTCATCGACGAGATCGACAGCCTCCCGGTCGGGGACCAGGCCAAGATCATGGGCGGCAACCTCAACCAGCTGCTGGGCTTTCCGGCCGACAGCGGCGCCCTGCCCGCCGTGGCGTGACCGGCGCCGGCCGGGTCGCCGAGGGCGGCCCGGCCGGCACCGGGCCGATCCGCGGGGGCCGCAGGGGAGCCGGGTGCCGCCGCCGTCGGTGTCCGGGGAGCGTGGTGGAGAACACTTCGACGTTTCTGGATGAATCACATTCAGAACCTTGAGGGTGACTCAGCCCACTGCTACGTTCGGCTGGCCGCTGTTACCCCCGCGCATCCCCCGAGCCCGTCCGACGGGGCTGGTGCGCGTGCCGACCGATGAGGGAGGGGCCTCGTGGCCCGACGACTCGACTTCCCGGTGTTCGACGCCGACAACCACTTCTACGAGACCACCGACGCGTTCACCAAGTACCTCCCCGCGGAGTACGCGGGCCTGGTCAAGTACGTCCAGGTCAACGGACGCACCAAGATCGCGCTGCGCAACGTGATCAGCGAGTACATCCCGAACCCGACCTTCAACAAGGTCGCGCCCCCCGGCGCCCTGGAGCTGGAGTTCCGCGCCAAGAACCCCTCCTCGAAGCACAAGCCGCTGAGCAACAAGACCAGCTTCGGCGAGACCACCAACGAGGACCGCAAGACGATCGAGGGCATGCCGCCCAAGTACATCGAGTCGCCGCCGGCGTTCTTCAACCCGGCCGACCGGCTGCCGGTCCTCGACGAGCTCGGCCTGGACCGCGCGGTCATGTGGCCGACGCTGGCCTCCCTGCTGGAGGAGCGGCTGGCCGACGACCCCGACGCCACCCACGTGATGGTCCACGCGCTCAACGAGTGGATGCACGAGCACTGGACCTTCAACTACGAGAACCGGATCTTCCCGACCCCGGTCATCACGCTGCCGGTACTGGACAAGGCGCTGGCCGAGCTCGACTACGTGCTCGAGCGCGGTGCCAAGGCCATCCTGATCCGCCCCGCGCCCGTGCCCGGCTACAACGGCCGCCGCCGCTCGTTCGCGCTGCCGGAGTACGACCCGTTCTGGGCGCGCGTGCAGGAGGCCGGCATCGTCGTCGGGATGCACTCCTCCGACGACGGGCAGACCCGCTACATGAACGAGTGGGAGGGCCGCACCAGCGAGCACCTGCCCTTCGTCAAGAACTCGGGCTTCCACGCCCTGGTGTCCGCCGAGTACCGCGGCATCAAGGACACGGTGACCTCGATCGTCGGCCACGGCCTGGCGACCCGGTTCCCCGACATCCGGTTCATGCCGGTGGAGAACGGCAGCTCCTGGCTCAAGCCGCTCATCGGCACGATGGAGAAGGTCTACGGCCGCAACCCCGGCGCCTTCGACGAGGACCCGGTCGTCGCGCTCAAGCGCTCGATCATGCTGCACCCCTTCTTCGAGGAGGACGTGCTGGGCGTCATCGAGGCGATGGGCGTGGACAACGTCGTCTTCGGGTCGGACTACCCGCACCCGGAGGGCCTGCACGACCCGATCGAGTACATGAACGAGCTCGAGGGCCTGTCCGACGAGGACAAGGCCAAGGTCATGGGCGGCAACCTCAACAAGCTGTTCGGCTTCGCCGCCGACGACAAGGCCCTCGCCGCGTAGCAGGAGGGCTCCGTGCTCCCCACCGCCCGCAGGCCCGCGGTGGGTCCCCGCACGGGGCCGTGCACCACCCGGGGCGCCGGCCGGACGAGCTCGACCGTCCGGCCGGCGCCCCGGTCGTGTCCGCAGCAGTCCCCACCGAACGACCGATCCCGGCACGGCGCCGGGCGGAGAGGCGGAGAGCACGGATGGCCGAGTACCAGTTCATCAGCACCGAGTCGATCGACGACGGCAGGATCCTCCGGATCAACCTCGACCGGCCGAAGCAGCGCAACGCGCAGAACCGCGGCATGCTCGTCGAGCTCGACCGGGCGTTCACCGCCGCCGAGGAGGACGACACGGTCCGGGTCATCGTCCTGGGCGCCGAGGGGCCGGTGTTCTCCGCCGGCCACGACACCGGCTCGCGGCAGAGCATCGCCGAGTGGATGCCCGGCCCCGACCAGCACCACAGCGTCACCGTCAACGGCGGCACCCGCACCGGCGCGGAGAAGCTGTACCTGCAGGAGTGGCACTACTACTTCCAGAACACCCGGCGCTGGCGCGACCTGCGCAAGATCACGATCGCCCAGGTGCACGGCAACGTGATCTCGGCCGGGCTGATGCTCGCCTGGGCCTGCGACCTCATCGTCGCCGCCGAGGGCACGCAGTTCTCCGACGTCGTCGGGCAGCGGCTGGGGATGTGCGGCGTGGAGTACTTCGCCCACCCGTGGGAGTTCGGCCCGCGCAAGACCAAGGAGCTGCTGCTCACCGGCGACTCGATCGACGCCGCGGAGGCCCACCGGCTGGGCATGGTGAGCCGGGTGTTCCCCGCCGACGAGCTGGCCGACGGCACGCTGGAGCTGGCCCGGAAGATCGCCGCGCTGCCCACCGTGGCGGCCCTGCTGGCCAAGGAGTCGGTGAACCAGAGCGTGGACAACATGGGCTTCCAGAACGCCCTGCGCGCGAGCTTCACCCTGCACGAGCTCAACCACGCCCACTGGGCGCAGGTCCACGACGACGGCTTCCCGGTCGGGCGCGCGGAGGACGGCATCCTCGGCCCGATCACCGACAAGCCCGCCGCCGCGAACGGGGTCCAGGCGTGAGCGGGACGACGACCGACCGGCCGACGGTCGACGACGTCCTGCGGGTCCTCGAGCTGGAGGAGACCGGCGAGGGCGGCTACGTCGGGCAGTGCCTGGCCACCGAGGGACCGGTCGTCGCCGGCGCGCAGATGATCGCCCAGGCGATCGTCGCCGCGACCGCCCGGGCCGGGGGCAAGCGTGTCACCTCGGTGCACTCGACGTTCGCCCGGACCGGCCGGGCCGACCAGCCCGTGACGCTGGCGGTCGACCGGTTCCACGAGGGGCGGTCGCTGGCCAGCACCACGGTGACCGTCAGCCAGGGCGACCGGAAGCTGGCCCGCTGCCTGCTGCTCCTCGGCGCCGACGAGGCCGACGTCATCCGCCACGGCAGCCCGCCGCCGGCCACGGGCGGTCCCGACGCGGCGCCCGCCCAGCCCAGCCACCTGCAGGGGCACGAGCAGCGCACCGTGGACGGGGTCGACGTCTTCGACCCCGCGCTCGTCGGGCCGCCGGAGCTGCGGTACTGGTCGCGCTGGGCCACTGACCGCACCGAGCGGGAGGTCTCCCAGGGTCTGCTGGCCTGGGCCAGCACGAACTCCTTCCTGGGTGCGGCCATGCGCCCGCACGAGGGGGTCGGGCTGTCCCGGGCGCACCGCGACCTGTCCACCGGCGTCCTCAGCCACGCGCTGTTCTTCCACGACGACGTCGCCGCGGGGGAGTGGCTGCTGTACTCGGTGCGGAGCACCTTCACCGGGGGCGGCCGTGCCTTCGGCGTCGGCGAGGTCTTCACCGAGGACGGCCGGCTCGTGGCCACCTGCACGCAGGAGTCCATGATCCGGCCGATGACCGGCGGGGCGCTGTGACCCGTCCCTGACCCGTCGCGCACCGCGGGAGCCGGGTCCCCGGGGCCCGGCTCCCGCGGCGTCCGTGGCCTCCGCGGCCGGCACGCACGTGACCTCTCCGAGACCTGACGACAGCACCGCGTAGTGGGCCGGGCACGGCCCGCTGGACTACGCCGGTGTGGTTCGGGGGGGCGCCGGCGGGGCGTCCCGGCACAACCGGTCTCTGCGAGTGTCTGGCTCACCGGGTCCCGCGGGGCCCGGCCGTGTCGGCCAGGGGGACCAGGGGGCGCCGGATGTCGCAGTGGAGGCAGGCAGCAGGGGACGCCGCAGCGCCGGGGGAGGCGTCGGCACCCGGAGGGCTCGACGGACTGCTCGGCACCGGCCCGGCGTTCTCGGGCGCGCTGCGCGGCTACGACCGGCTCCAGGTCGACAACTACGTCGCGTGGGCGGAGTCCGAGATCGCCCTCGCCCGGCGGGAGGTCGACCACGTCCTGAGCCGCTACGCGGCCTGCTCGGGCGACCTGCAGAACGCCCGCCTCCGGCTCGCCCAGGTCGCCCGCGACCGCGAGACCGCCGACGGTCGCGGCCGCGCCGAGGAGGTGCTGGCGCGCGCCGTCCACGAGGCCGAGGCGTACACCGCGGCCACGGTGGCCGACGCGCTGGAGGAGGCCGAGCAGATCGGCGCCGAGGCGCGGGCCGAGGCCCAGGCCCGCCTGGAGAAGGTCGAGGCCATCCGCCAGGCCGCGGTCGCCGAGCGCGACACCGCGCGCGTCGAGGCCCGCGGGCTGCGCGGCGAGGCCGCGGCGGTCCTCAGCGCCGCGCGGGAGGAGGCCGCGGCCGTGCTCGCCGCGGCACGGGAGGAGGCGGCCGGGCTGCTGGCCGCCGCCCGGGAGCGCAGTGCCGAGGACGACGCCCGTGCCCGCCGGGAGCGCGCGTCCGCCGAGGCCGCCGCGGTGGCGCGGCTGGCCGGGGTCCAGGCCGACGTCGACGACCTGCGCCGCCAGCGGGACGAGGTCCGGCAGTCGCTGCGCCGGCTCACCGGCCAGCTGGAGGACGTGCTCTCCTCGGTCACCGCGACCCTGCCCCCCGAGCTCGTCGTCCTCGCCGACGACCGGCACGCCGTCGCCTCCTGACGGCGGTCACGCTCCGTGCCGTCCGGGGCCGCCCGGGGTCTCCCCGGGGGTCCCGGGGACGCGTGTGGCGAGATCCGTCACGCAGCGGATTCGGCCCCCGGCATTGTCACGACCGGGTAACGGCACCTACCGTGGCTGCGTCCGGTCGGTCGTCTCCTCCCCATCCGGGGAGTTCGGCCGGACGCCGCCGAGTCGCGACCGCCCCCGCGGGCGCGAGCCGGGGACCCACCGCAGTACTGGGGTGAATCCCTCCTCCCGAGCCCTGCTCGCGAGGTGGGTAGGGCGTCTTCCCTCCCGAACCCGTCAGCTAACTCGGTAGGCGGCCGTGGAAGAAACGGAGAGTTCTCGCATGTCCTGCCTCCGGGCACCAGCGGCCCGCAGGTGCCGCCGACCGCGCGCTCAGCTCGTCTAGCCCGCCGACCGGCCGACACCTGCTCCGCCCCCGGGCCGGCGCCTCCGGCGCGTCCCGGGTCCCCCGAAGACACCAGCACCGCCCCAGTCCGCTCCCCGGGAGCAGGCGGCAGGCGCGTGCGCACTCTCCCTCGGAGTCCTCCCCGCATGTCCTCGCGCCACATCGCCCGTTTCCGCCGTGCCGGCTCGCCGCTGGGCACCCGCCGTCCGGGCTTCCTGCTCGCCGCTGCCGCCGCCGGCGGCGTCCTGGTCAGCGTCCTGGCCACCGGTGAGGGCCCCGCGTCCGCCGACGCCGCCCCCGTTCCCGAGTCGGTCAGCGTCGCGCAGGCGCTCGGCATCGTCGAGGGCGTGGCTCCGGCCGCCGCCTCCTCGCCGGACCTGGACCCGCTGGGCGACCTGGCCGCGACGCGCTCCGAGCGCGGTGCCGCCGCCTTCGGCGCCGCCCAGGCGCAGCAGGCCGCCGACCAGGCCGAGCTCGACCGGCTCGCCGCCGAGGCCGCCGCAGCCGAGGCCGCCGCCCGGGCCGCCGCGGAGGCCCAGGCCGCCGCCGAGGCGCAGGCCGCTGCCGAGGCGCAGGCCGCCGCCGCTGCCGCCGCCGCGGCCGCCGAGGCCCCGCGCAGCACCGCTCCCGCACCGGCTCCCGCACCCGCGGCCGCGGCCGCGCCGTCCTCCGGCGGCGGGCAGGGGTCCTTCAAGGACTACGCCCTGGCGCAGGTCGGCAGCGCCTCGGAGTTCTCCTGCCTCGAGCGGCTCTGGGGCCGGGAGAGCGGGTGGAACCCCAACGCGCAGAACCCGACCAGCACCGCCTACGGCATCCCGCAGTTCCTCGACTCGACCTGGGCCGGCACCGGCATCGCCAAGACCAGCAACGGCTACCGCCAGATCGACGCCGGGCTCATCTACATCGAGAACCGCTACGGCAGCCCCTGCGGCGCCTGGGCCCACTCGCAGTCCACCGGCTGGTACTGAGGGAGGACCCCGCCGCCCCCCACGCCTCGCGAGCTCGGCGCGGGCCCCCGCGCGGGGGCCCGACCGGCGGGTGATGGGGTGGGGGGCGTGAGTCCCGCTCCGGTGCCCGCCGGCTTCGTCCGCGCCCACACGGCGGTGCGGCGCCCGTCCTCGGTCCCCGAGGTGCGCCTGCACGTGGCCGACGACGTCGTCGCCCTCTGGGAGGCGATGGAGGTCTCGGCCGGCGGCGCCGGGGACGCCCCGCCCTTCTGGGCGGCGGCGTGGCCCGGCGGGCAGGCCCTGGCCCGGTTCGTGCTCGACACCCCCGACGTCGTCGCGGGGCGGTCGGTGCTGGACCTGGGCTCGGGCAGCGGCCTGGTCGCCGTCGCCGCCGCCCTGGCCGGTGCGTCGCGGGTGCTGGCCAGCGACGTCGACCCGTTCAGCCGGACGGCGGTCGGGGTCAACGCGGGCCTCAACGGGGTGCGCGGCATCGGCGTCCTCGGCGACGTCCTCGGCCACCCGGTGCCGCAGGTGGACGTCGTCCTGGCCGGCGACGTCTGCTACGACCGCGTGATGACCGAGCGGGTGCTGCCGTTCCTCGACCGGGCGCGGGCCGCCGGGTGCGCGGTCTACGTCGGCGATCCCGGCCGGCCCTACCTGCCGCACGAGCGGCTGGTGGAGGCGGCGGTGTACGAGATCGCCGAGACGGAGGGTCCCGGGCTGCGCCGGACGACCGTGTGGCACCTGCCCTGACGGGGGAGGGCCCCGCTCGACAGCGTGTCGAGCCGCTCGACGCCAGGTAGCGTCCGGTCCGTGGCCACCGCCGAGGACCCGGCTCCCGGGCGCAGCCGGCGGGTGCGCCGCCCGACCGGCGACGACCGGGAGCGGGCGCTGCTCGCCACCGCCGAGCAGCTGCTCGAGCAGCGGCCGCTGGCCGACATCTCCGTCGACGACCTGGCCCGCGGCGCCGGGATCTCCCGCTCGACGTTCTACTTCTACTTCGCCTCCAAGGAAGCGGTCGTCCTCGCACTGCTGGACCGGGTGGTGGCCGAGGCACGGGCCGCGCGCACCGCCGCCCTGGCCGGGGCGACCGGCGCCCGGGACGCCTGGCGGGCCGCGCTGGTGACGGTCCGGGACACCTTCCGCGACCACCGCGCCCTCACCGCCGCGGCCACCGAGCTGCTGGCGGCCAGCCCCGAGGTGCAGTCGCTGTGGTCGGCGGTGATGGAGGACTTCGTCACCGAGACCGCCGCCGCCATCGAGGCCGAGCGGGCCCGCGGCGCGGCGCCGCCCGGGCCGGCGGCCCGCGACCTCGCCGTCGCCCTCAACTGGATGAACGAGCGGGTCATCCAGGTCTCGGTGTCCGGGCGGGGACCGGGCCTGGCCGAGGACGACGTGCTCGACGTGCTGCTCACCGTCTGGCTCCGCACGATCTACGGCACCGACGCGGTTCCCGGCTGACCGGCGCGGGTCGACGCGGGTCGGCGCGGGTCGGCGCTGTCGGCGCTGGTCGGCGCAACCTTGGGTCCGACACGTCGTTGAGCCACTCGACACCGTGTCGACAACGGCGTCGGCACGGTGCACCATGCGTGGGAGAGCCACACCGGAGAGCGGGAGCCCGATGACTGCAGAGCACGTCGACGTCCTCATCGTCGGGGCCGGCCTGTCCGGCATCGGCGCGGCCTGTCACCTCGAGGAGGAGCGGCCCGGCACCAGCTACGCCGTCCTGGAGGCCCGCGCGGCGATGGGCGGCACCTGGGACCTGTTCCGCTACCCCGGCATCCGCTCGGACTCGGACATGTTCACGCTCGGCTACTCGTTCCGGCCGTGGACCGACCCCCAGTCGATCGCCGACGGCGCCTCGATCCGGCGCTACGTCGAGGAGACCGCCCGCGAGTACGGCGTCGACTCCAGGATCCGCTACCACCACCGGGTGCTGGCCGCCGAGTGGTCGTCGGAGGAGGCGCGCTGGACGGTCACCGCCGAGCGCACCGACACAGGTGAGCAGCTGACGCTCACCTGCTCCTGGCTGTCGGTCTGTTCCGGCTACTACCGCTACGACGAGGGCTTCACCCCGCGGTTCGAGGGGGCGGAGACCTTCGGCGGTCAGGTCGTGCACCCCCAGCACTGGCCCGAGGACCTCGACGTCACCGGCAAGCGGGTGGTCGTGATCGGCAGCGGCGCCACCGCCGTCACGCTGGTGCCCAGCCTCGCCCCGCAGGCCGAGCACGTGACGATGCTCCAGCGCACGCCCACCTACGTCGTCGCGCTGCCCGGCCGGGACGCGCTGGCCGAGTCGCTGCGCCGCCGGCTGCCCGAGCGCGTCGTCTACCCGGTCGTCCGGTGGAAGAACGTGCTGGTGTCGATGGCCTCGTACCAGCTGTCCCGCCGCCGGCCCGCGCTGATGAAGAAGGTGCTGCGCAAGGCCCAGGTGCAGCAGCTGCCCGCCGGCTACGACGTCGACACGCACTTCACCCCGCCCTACGACCCGTGGGACCAGCGGCTGTGCGTCGTCCCCGACGGCGACCTCTTCCGCGCCATCCGGCAGGAGCAGGCGTCGATCGTCACCGACCGGATCGTCCGCTTCGACGAGACCGGCATCGTGCTGGCGTCCGGCCGGCACCTGGACGCCGACGTGATCGTCACCGCCACCGGCCTGAACCTGCTGCCCATCGGCGGCATGACCCTGAGCGTGGACGGGGCGCCGGTCGAGCTGTCGGAGACCGTCTCCTACAAGGGGATGATGGTGTCCGGGGTCCCGAACTTCGCGATGACCATCGGCTACACCAACGCCTCCTGGACGCTGAAGGCCGACCTCGTCGCCCGCTACGTGTGCCGGCTGCTCGAGCACATGGAGCGCAACGGCTACGACGTCGTCACCCCGCTGGCGCCGGCCGACCCCGAGCGCGAGCCGTTCCTCGGCCTGACCTCCGGCTACGTCCAGCGCAGCCTCGCCGCGCTGCCCAAGCAGGGCGGCCGGGCGCCGTGGAAGCTCTACCAGAACTACATCCGCGACGTGCTCCTCATGCGCCGCGGCCCGGTCGAGGACGAGGGCATCCGCTTCTCCCGCCGCCAGCCCGCGCGCGTGCAGGCGGCCGCCTGATGGAGGCCTACCGCTTCGCCGGGGGGACGGCGGTCGTGACCGGCGCGGCCAGCGGCATCGGCGCCGCCCTCGCCCCGCTGCTGGCCGCCCGCGGCAGCGACCTGGTGCTCGTCGACCGCGACGCCGAGCGGCTGGCCGGGGTGGCCGCCGCCGTCCGGGCCGCCCACCCGGCGGTGTCGGTGGACACCGCCGTGGTGGACCTGGCCGACCCGGTCGCCACCCAGCGGGTCGCCGACGAGCTCGTCGCGGCCCACCCGGGCACCACGCTGCTGGTCAACAACGCCGGCGTCGCGCTCGGCGGGCGCTTCGACCAGGTGACCCTCGACGAGTTCGACTGGGTCATGGAGATCAACTTCCGCTCGGTCGTCCGGCTCACCAAGGCGTTCCTGCCCACGCTCAAGGCCCACCCCGGCTCGCACGTGGTCAACCTGTCCAGCCTGTTCGGGCTCATGGCGCCGGCCGGCCAGGCCGCCTACTCCTCGAGCAAGTTCGCCGTCCGCGGGTTCACCGAGGCGCTGCGGCACGAGCTCGCCGAGGACGGCGTCGGCGTGACCAGCGTCCACCCCGGCGGCATCCGCACCCGCATCGCCGAGACCGCCCGCGTCGCCAGCGGTGTCGACGCGGAGGAGGCCGCGGCCGGCAAGGCCGACTTCGCCAAGCTGCTCACGTTCCCCGCGGAGCAGGCCGCGCAGCTCATCGTGGACGCCGTGGAGAAGCGCCGGCCGCGGCTGCTCATCGGCATCAGCGCGAAGGTCCCCGACGTGCTCGTGCGCGTGGCCCCCGGCGGGTACGGCAGGCTGCTCGCCGCGGTGACCCGGCTCGCCGGGATGCGCCGCTGATCAGCGGCTGAGCGCGGCCCGGCGGCGGGCCAGCAGGAGCCCGTAGCCGACGGCGTTCGCGCCCAGGGCCACCGTGTACATGCCCACCTGCACCGCGGGCGCGTGCACGTCCAGGCCGACGGGCGAGAAGACGTGGTGCCCCAGCCACCCACCTCGGAGCCCGCCCGCGCCGGCCGCCTCGCGCAGCGCCAGCTCCAGCTCGGTGAGCGGGCACGGCATCCCCGCCAGGTTGACCGCGAGGACGGCGGCGGCCACCGGCGCGTGCACCCGCACCAGCCGGGGCCGGCGCAGCGCGAGCAGCGCGCCGGTGAGCATGAAGCCGACCACCAGCGCGTGGAGGACCGACACCGCGTGCACGAGCAGCACGCCCCCAGCGTGGCACGTCGTCGCCGTCGGCGGGGCAGACTGGGCGGGGAGCCCGCGCCGGTCGGGCCGGAGGGGGAGCGGTGACCGAGCAGGAACCGGCCGGCGGGCGCGTGCCCCGGTCGATCGACGAGTTCGTCGCCCAGCTGCGCGGGTTCACCGACCGCGCCCGCGGGATGGCCGCCGGAGCGGTGCCCGGCGGGTTCTCGCTGCCGCGCCTGCCCTCACCGCCCGGCGCGATGTCGGCCGCCCAGCTGCGGGCGATCGACCAGGCGGTCAAGGGCCAGCGCCGGCAGATCCAGGGCATGGTCGCCCAGCTCCAGGCCTTCGACGAGCAGCTCGCCGTGTTCGAGCGGCTGCTGGACCCCCTGGTGGAGTGGAGCTCGACCTGGGCGCGCCTGGAGGAGTCGGTGGCCGACCTGGTGCGCGGACCGGCCCCCGGCGCACCGCCGGACGCGGGGTCGGCGCCCGCGCCCTGACCTGGGAGGCTGGACCCGACCCGGGTGCCCCCGCGCCCGGCCGACAGCGAGGAGCGCGACATGGCCGGGCGATACGAGTACAAGGTGGTCGAGCTCCGCGAGGGGATGCTCGGCGGCAAGATGTCGGGGGAGAAGCTGGAGAAGGTCCTCAACGAGCACGCCCGCGAGGGGTGGCAGCTCAAGGCCGTCACCGCGGTGGAGGTCAAGGGCCGGATCGGTCCGGGCGGGGTCGAGGGCGTGCTGGTGACCCTCGAGCGGGCCACCGCCTGACGCGCCGGCGGGAGCGCCCGTGACCCCGCACGCCGCGTCGCCGCCGGACGACGACCGGGCGCTCCTGCACGCGGACTGCGCGCGGTGCGCGGCGCTGTGCTGCGTCCTGCCGCCGTTCGCCGCCTCCGCCGACTTCGCGATCGACAAGCCGGCGGGCCGGCCGTGCCCGAACCTCGCCGCCGACGACCGCTGCCGCATCCACGAGCAGCTGCCCCAGCGGGGCTTCCCCGGGTGCGTCGCCTTCGACTGCTTCGGTGCCGGCCAGCAGCTCGTGCAGGTGACCTACGGCGGCCGCGACCCGCGGGGCGAGCCGGAGGCGCTCGCCGTCCTCGACGCGATGCGCCAGCTGTCGGAGCTGCTCTGGTACCTGGCCGATGCCCTGGCCCGCCCGGCGGCGGCGCCCTTGCGCGCCCCGCTCGTCGCCGCGCGCGACCGGACCCGCGCCCTGCGGGAGGCCGCGCCGGGGGAGCTGGCCGCGCTGGACACCGCCGCGCTGCGCCGGGACGCCGGCGGCCTGCTGCGCGAGGTCAGCGAGCGGGTCCGCCGGGAGCTGCCCGGGCCGCGGGCCGACCGCTCCGGCGCCGACCTGGTCGGGGCGGACCTGCGGGGCACCGACCTGCGCGCCGGGTGCCTGCGCGGCGCCTACCTGATCGGCGCCGACCTGCGGCGGGCCGACCTGCGCGGCGCGGACCTGCTCGGCGCCGACCTCCGCGCGGCCGACCTGCGCGGTGCCGACCTGCGCGAGGCGCTGTTCCTCACGCGCCCGCAGGTCGCCGCCGCACGCACCGACGCCGCCACCCGGCTCCCGGACGAGGTCGGGCCGTGACCTCGGCGCCCGGCGTCCTCGCTCTGTTCGACACGCTCGACCCCGTCGCCCCGGCCGAGCTCGTCGGCCGTTGGCGCGGCGCCGAGATCCCGACGGGGAGCCGGCTCGACGGGCTGCTGACGCTCCATCACTGGTGGGGCAAGGACGTCGTCGACCCCGAGACCGTGCACCCCCTGCTGTTCGCCGACCGCCGCGGGGTGCCGCGGCCGGTGGCGCCGTGGCCGGCGCCGCTGGGCCTGCTCCGCCGCGCCCCCGGGCTGGCCCGCACGCCGGCGGCGCGGATCGGGTTCGCCGCCGTGCGGCCGCTGCTGCGCGCCCGGCGGCCCGGTGCCCGGGTGCGCGCCGTGGCCCACCGCGGCGTGGTGACCGCGGCGATCGTCTACGACGCGCTGCCGGTGCTCGACGCGTTCCGCCGGGTCGACGACCGGTCGCTGCTGGGCCTCATGGACATGCGCGGGCTGGGGGAGCCGTTCGCCTTCGTGCTCACTCGCGATCGGACTGCCGGCGGGGCCGCAGCAGGCCGGTGACGGACTCCACCCGGGACTGCGCCTGACGCAGACCCGACACGATCGGCAGCAGGTCCTCGCCCAGCCGGCGCAGCGTCTCGGGCAGCGTGTCGACCACCGGGTCGTCGAGCACCCGGCCGACGCGCACGAGCCCCGGGCGCAGCGCGCGCACCGGCTCCTCCAGCTCCTCGACGAGGGACTCCAGGCGCTCGGCGGTGCGCTGGGCCGACGCGATGGCCGCCGTCGCCGTCCGCGTCGCGGTGATCAGCTCCCGGACGGCGCCGTTGAGGTCGGTCAGCGTGCGGGGCAGGGAGGCCAGCGCCTCGGTCTGCGTCTGCAGCAGGGAGACGAGGTCGGACAGGCCGGGGATGCGCGGCAGCCGGAAGGGATCCACGCCGCCACGGTCGGCGCCCGCGGGTCCCGGCGCAAGGCGGCCCGCCGTCAGCCGGGCAGGACCTCGCGCCACAGCCGGCCCGCGGCCCGGCCGGTGCCGATGTCGGCGATCCCCCGCAGCGCGTGGATGTCGTGCAGGGTCCCGGCCGCCCCGCCGAGCAGGGCGAAGACCCCGACGCCGGTGGCCAGCACCGACGGGTGCGGCGGCGGCATGCCGTTGGGCCGCACGAAGGTGATCTTCCAGCGCTGCCCGGCCGCGGTGAGCTTCACCCCACCCCCGAACCACCACCACGGCCAGGAGACGTCGGTGACCTGGCGCAGCGCGACGTCGAACACCGGCTCGTCGCTCGCGAAGGTCAGGCCCCGGCGGTCCGTGGCCAGGTAGCCCGGCACGTTGCGCAGGCCGCCGATCAACCAGGCGGGGCTGACCAGCAGGGACGGCGGCGCGGTCACGGTGCGGCTCCTCGGGGTCGTGCGTCAGAGCGCCTTGAGGATGTCCTCCACGCGCTCGCGGGCGTCGCCGAACAGCATGCGGGTGTTCTCCCGGAAGAACAGGGGGTTCTGCACGCCGGCGTAGCCGGTGTTCATGGACCGCTTGAACACGATGACGGTGCCGGCCTCCCACACTCGGAGCACGGGCATGCCGGCGATGGGGCTGCCGGGGTCGGCGGCGGAGGGGTTGACGGTGTCGTTGGCGCCGATGACCAGGACGACGTCGGTGGCCGCGAGGTCGTCGTTGACCTCGTCCATCTCCAGGACCACGTCGTAGGGCACCTTCGCCTCGGCGAGCAGCACGTTCATGTGCCCGGGGAGCCGGCCGGCGACGGGGTGGATGCCGAAGCGGACGTCGACGCCGCGGTCGGTGAGCTGGCGGGTGAGGTCGGCGACGGGGCCCTGGGCGTGCGCGACGGCCATGCCGTAGCCGGGGGTGATGACCACCGACCGGGCGTCGGTGAGCAGCGCGGCGACCTCGGCCGCGGTGGTCTCGGTGTGCTCGCCGTCCTCGCCGCCGCCGGTGGCCGCGGCGCCCTCGTTGCCGAAGCCGCCGGCGATGACGGAGATGAACGACCGGTTCATCGCCTTGCACATGATGTAGCTGAGGTAGGCACCGGAGGAGCCGACCAGGGCGCCGGTGATGATCAGCAGGTCGTTGTCCAGCAGGAAGCCCGCGGCGGCGGCGGCCCAGCCGGAGTAGCTGTTGAGCATCGAGACCACGACCGGCATGTCCCCGCCGCCGATCGAGGCGACCAGGTGCCAGCCCAGGGCCAGCGCCAGCGCAGTGAGCACCGCGAGCACCGGCAGGTTGGGTTCGATGACGAAGACGACGGTGAGGACGACGAAGGCCGCGAGCGCGCCGAGGTTGAGCAGGTTCTTGCCCGGGAGCACCAGCGGGTTGCTCTTGATCCGGGCCGAGAGCTTGAGGAACGCGACGATCGAGCCGGTGAAGGTGACCGCGCCGATGAAGACGCCGATGGAGACCTCGGCGGAGTGGATCTCCACCGCCAGGCCCAGCTCCTCGGCCTCGCCGGCGGGGGCGCCCTCGACCGAGAGGTAGCCGTTCCAGCCGACCAGCACCGCGGCGAGGCCGACGAAGCTGTGCAGCAGCGCGATGAGCTCGGGCATGCCGGTCATCTCGACGCGGCGGGCCCGCCAGATGCCGATGGCGGCTCCCACGGCCATGGCGACGACGATGGCGACGATCGCGGCGGCCTCGAGGTCGTCGCCGGCCAGGGCGACCGTGGCGACCAGGGCCAGCGCCATGCCGGCCATGCCGTAGCCGTTGCCCGCCTTGGCGGTCTCGTGCTTCGACAGGCCGGCCAGGCTCAGCACGAACAGCAGGCCGGAGACGAGGTAGGCCGCGGACGCGGCACCGGTGAGGGTCATCGGTGCGCTCCCGAGTGCGCGACGGCCTTGGTGGCGGGGCCGCGGGTGAACATGCCGAGCATCCGGCGGGTGACGGCGAAGCCGCCGAAGACGTTGATGCTGGCCAGCAGCACGGCGATGAACGCCAGCACGGTCACGACCCCGCTGACGTGGCCCAGCTGCAGCAGCGCGCCCACGACGATGATCCCGGAGATCGCGTTCGTGACGCTCATCAGCGGCGTGTGCAGGGCGTGGTGCACGTGCCCGATCACGTAGAAGCCGACCACCACCGCAAGGGCGAAGACGGTGAGGTTGCCGACCAGCTGGTTCGGGGCGAACGCCGTCGCGAGGAACAGCACCGCGGCGCCCAGGCCGACCAGCGCCGAGCGCCGGGCGGCCGTCATCGCCGGCTTCTCCGGCTTGGCCAGTGGCGCCGGTGGTGGCGGTGCGACGGCGGCCGGGGCCGCGGAGACCTGCACCGGCGGCGGGGGCCAGAGCACCTCGCCGTCCCGGACGACGGTCATCGCCCGCACCACGACGTCGTCCATGTCCAGGACCAGCTGCCCGTCCTTGCCCGGGGTGAGCAGCTTGAGCAGGTTCACCAGGTTGGTGCCGTACAGCTGGGAGGCCTGGGCGGGCAGCCGGCCGGGCAGGTCGGTGTAGCCGATGATCGTGACGCCGTTCGGCGTCGTCACGACCTGGTCGGGCACCGAGCCCTCGACGTTGCCGCCCTGCGCGGCGGCCATGTCCACGACCACCGAGCCGGGCTTCATCGAGGCGACCATCGCGGCGGTGAGCAGCCGGGGCGCGGGCCGGCCCGGGATGAGCGCCGTGGTGATCACGATGTCGACGTCGCGGGCCTGCTCGGCGTACATCACCGCCGCCCGCGCGTTGTAGTCCTCGGACGTGACCGACGCGTACCCCGTGCCACCACCGGCCTGCGGCTCGTCGGCGGGCACGCCCACGTACTCCCCACCCAGGGAGGCGATCTGGTCGGCCACCTCCGGGCGGACGTCGGTGGCCCGCACGATCGCGCCCAGGCTCGACGCGGCACCGATCGCGGCCAGCCCCGCCACCCCGGCGCCGGCGATCAGCACCTTCGCCGGCGGGACCTTGCCGGCGGCGGTCACCTGCCCGGTGAAGAACCGGCCGAACGCGTGCGCGGCCTCGATGACCGCCCGGTAGCCGGCGATGTTCGCCATCGAGCTCAGCACGTCCAGCGACTGGGCCCGCGAGATGCGCGGCACCGCGTCCATGGCCAGGGCGGTGATCGGCCGGGCGGCCAGCGCGGTGACCAGCTCCGGGTCGAACGCCGGCGCGAGCAGGCTGACCAGCACGCCGCCGTCGCGCAGCAGCCCGATCTCGTGGGCCGAGGGCTTGGCGACGTGCAGGACCACGTCGGCGCCCCACGACTCGGCGGCGGTCCCGATGCGGGCCCCGGCCTCGGCGTAGGCCCCGTCGGCGTGGCTGGCGGCGAGCCCGGCACCGGACTCGATGAGCACCTCGTGGCCCAGGTCGATCAGCTGGCGGACGGTGACCGGGGTGGCGGCCACCCGGGTCTCGCCGGGGGAGGTCTCACGGGGCACTCCGATGATCACGCGCACTCCAGTGCAGGTCGGTCCGGCTGCGGTGCCGGGAGGGGCCTGGGGACGAGGAGGCCGCGGGAGAGCGGGTCCGTCCGGGTGTTCCTACCAGCCCCGGGCCCCCTCCATCGCGGCGATGGCTGTGACGGCCAGCACGTCGGGCGACCGGGCCTCCCCCGACGGGGTGGTCGTGGTCCGGCCGGGGTCCAGCCGGGGTGCCGGGCGGCCGTAGTCGGGGGTGTGGCCGGAGCAGACGGCCGCACCGCACCACCACGCAGGACGGAGGGAGGACCGTGACAGCCGTCCCCACGGCGATCGCCGACGCGCGGGTCGCCCCGGAGATCGTGTCCTCGGTCTTCTACGGCGCCGCGGTCAGCAACAGCCTGGCCCTGCTGGTCGCCGAGATGTCGGGGGACGTCCCGCGGATCACCTGGGGCAACGAGGGGGCGATGCACCTCCTGGGCTACGCGCTGGAGGACCTGCGGGACCTGCCCGTCGCCTCCCTGCTGCCCTCGCTGCGCGGCGGCGAGCTCAAGCTGCTGCTGCGGCGCGAGCGCACCGCCCGGATGAGCCTGCCGGTGCGCACCGCCAGCGGCGTCTTCACCGAGTGCGTCGTCCTGTGCACGCCGACCCCCACGGGCCGGATGTGGAACCTGCGGGTCGTCTCGGCCGACAACGAGCAGGAGCGCGCCCTCCGGGCCACCGCGGACGCCCACGAGCGGCGCTTCGCCACCCTCACGGAGCGCTCGCCCATCCCGACGCTGCTGTCCGAGCAGGGCATGCGCCTGGCGCACGTCAACGACGCCTTCTGCCGGCTCGTCGGGCAGCAGTCCGAGCAGCTGCTGGGCACCGGCTGGATGGCCTGCATCCACCCCGACGACCTCGACCACGTCATCGAGCAGGTCGCGGTCGTCCTCGGGGGCGGGGACGGCGAGGCGCACGCCCGCCTGCTGCAGGACGACGGCGGCGAGCGGCGCACCGTCATCCGCTTCGCCCACCTGTTCACCCCGGGCGTCGGGGCCGGCTTCGTCGGCACCATCGAGGACATCACCGAGCGGCTGGCCTTCGAGGCCCGCCTGGCCCACCAGGCCAACCACGACCCGCTGACCGGGCTGCCCAACCGCACCCTGCTGGCCGGCCACGTCGCCGAGCGCTTCGTCCGCGGGGAGACCGGCCTGGCGTGCCTGTTCCTGGACCTAGACGACTTCAAGGTCGTCAACGACTCGCTCGGTCACGCGGCTGGCGACGAGCTGCTCGTCGAGGTCGCCGGGCGGCTGCGCGCGGTGGTCCGGCCCGGCGACCTGGTCGCCCGCTTCGGCGGGGACGAGTTCGTCGTCGTCTGCGAGGACGTCGACGAGGACGACGCGGTGACCCTCGCGCAGCGCATCGGCGCCGTCCTGGCCGAGCCGGTGCGCCTGGGCGGCGTGGACGTCCGGCCGCACGCCAGCGTCGGGGTGACCGTGCAGGCCGACGAGCACACCTGCGCCGAGGACCTCATCCGCGACTGCGACATCGCGATGTACCAGGCCAAGAACGGCGGCCGGGGCCGGATCACCGTGCTGGACCACCAGGCCCGCGCGGAGGCCCGCGACAAGCTGCGGCTGGTCGCCGACCTGCGCGACGCCATCGAGAACCGCGAGATCACCCTGCTGTACCAGCCGATCCTCGGCACCGCCGACGGCGTCTCGACCGCCGTCGAGGCGCTCGCCCGCTGGGAGCACGCCGACCGCGGACCGATCAGCCCCGTGGCGTTCGTGCCGCTGGCGGAGGAGAGCGGCCTCATCGGGCCGCTGGGCGCCCTCGTGCTCGACGAGACGTGCCGGCAGCTGGCCGAGTGGGACCGGCTGCTGGGCACCGACGCCCCGCTCCGGGCCAACGTCAACGTCTCCGCGCTGCAGCTGGACGACAACCTGCACGCGCTCGTGGTGGCCGCGCTGGACCGCCACGCCCTGTCGCCCGCGCGGCTGTCCATCGAGATCACCGAGTCCGCGCTCATGAAGGACCCGGCCGCGGCCCGCTGCGTGCTCCAGCGGCTGCGCGACCTGGGCGTGCAGCTGGCCATCGACGACTTCGGCACCGGGTACTCCTCGCTGGCCCACCTGCGCCACCTGCCGGTGGACTGCCTGAAGGTCGACCGGACGTTCGTGGCCGAGCTGGCCGAGGGGCACACCGAGATCACCACGGCGGTCATCGCGCTGGCCGGCAGCCTCGGGCTGTCGACCGTCGCCGAGGGCGTGGAGACCGCGGAGCTGGCCGACCAGCTGACCCGGATGGGCGCGACCTACCTGCAGGGCTTCGGCCTGGCCCGGCCCATGACCGGGGCCGGTGCCGCGGCCTGGTTCGCCCAGCGGGCCGCGCCCCGCCCGCCCGCCGTCCCGCCCGCGCCGGAGGAGACCCTGCCGTGACCGTCCTGTCCCTCCCCGTCCCCGGAGCCGTCGTGACCCCTCCGCCGCTCGCCGCCGCGCCCTCCTTCGACCTCGACCGGGTCCTGGCCAGCATCGACACCATGGCGGCGCAGAAGCCGGTCGCCGCGCAGATCGTGTCGGTCGCCAACTCCGACGACACCAGCGCCCGCGTGCTGGCCGACATCCTGGCCGCCGACGTCGCGCTGGCCAGCCGGGTCATGAAGCTGGCGAACAGCGCCTACTTCGGCATGCGGGGACGGGTGACGTCGCTGCAGTTCGCCGTGACCGTCGTCGGGTTCACCACCGTGCGCACCATGGCCACCGTCGCGCTCACCGACCTCGACGACGAGTCGCGGCTGCCCCCGGACTTCTGGGCCGGCACCACCAGCGTCGCCCTGGCCGCGTCGCTGCTCGCCCCGCGGTTCGGCGAGCGGCCGCAGGACACGCTGTGCCTCGGCCTGCTGGCCCAGGTGGGCGTCGCCCTGCTGCACCACAACGACCCCGGGGGCTACCGCGAGCTCCTGGCGCAGGAGCCGGCCTTCGCCGGCCGCCGGGCGGCGGAGGTGCGCCGCTACGGCATCTCCGGCACGCGCCTGACCAGCGTCGCGCTGGAGCAGTGGGGCTTCCCGCACAGCATGGTGGGGCCGCTGGCCGCCGTCGACGACCGGACCTCGACCGACGGCGCGCTGCTGCGGGCCGCCTTCGAGCTCGCGGCCCGGCTGACCCAGCCCGGCTACCAGCCGGTGGACGTCGAGCAGCTCACCGACGGCCTGCTGCGCGAGGACGCGGTCGGCCCGGTGCTCGAGCAGGTGGCCCAGGACGCCGACGAGCTGCGCCGGGCGATGCTCGACGGCTGATCCCGTCCCCGGACGGCACAGCGGCCGGCGCCCCCCGCGGGGGACGCCGGCCGCTGCCGGGTGCTGGTCGCGCTGTGTTGTCGGCCGTGCTGCCGGCTATGCCGCGCCGACGCCGGCGCCGGGCGCGTACGGCTCGCCCAGCGGGTCCAGCGTCGGGTGGTCGCCCACCGTGGCCGCGAGCCGGTCGAGGGCGAAGTCGCCGTCGCCGAGCACGTGGTCGATCGCGGTGAGCCGGCTGGTGTAGTGCCCGACCTTGTACTCCGCGGTCACGCCGATGCCACCGTGCAACTGGATGGCCTCCTTGCCGATGTGCCGGCCGGCGCGGCTGGTCTGCAGCCGGGCCCGGTCGGCGGCGGAGACGACGTCCCCGCCGGCGTCGGCGACCATGCTCGCCCACAGCGCGGTGCTGCGGGCCAGCTCCAGGGACACGTACATGTCCGCGGCGCGGAAGGTGAGCGCCTGGAACTTGTTCAGCGTCACCCCGAACTGCTTGCGCTGCGTCAGGTACTCCGACGTCGTGCGCAGCGCCGTCTCCATCGCGCCGACCGCCTCGTTGGCGTAGGCGATCCGGGCGAGGGCGAAGGCCCGCTCGATGTCGGCGGCGCGGTCGCCCGTCCCCTCGCCGAGCAGGCGCGCGGGCGTCGACGCGAACGTCACGTTGGCCGCCCGGCCGCCGTCGTGGGTGCGGTAGCCGGTACGGGTCAGGCCCGTCGCGTCCCCGTCGACGACGAACAGCGCCGTGCCGCCGTCGGTCACGGCGCTGACGACGAGGACGTCGGCGCGGGCGCCGTTCAGCACCGGCTCCTTGACGCCGGTGAGCGTCCAGGAGTCGCCGTCGGCGCTCGCGGTCACGCCGGCGGCCGATGCGCTCCACCGGGTGGTCGGCTCGGCGTGCGCGAAGGCGAGCACGCTGCTGCCCTCGCTCAGCGGGGCGAGGAGCTCGGCGCGCTGCTCGGCGGTGCCGACGGCGGCGACCAGGCCGCCGGCCAGCACCACGGCCTCGACGAACGGCTCGGGCGCCAGCACCCGGCCGATCTGCTCGGCGACGATGGCGACCTCGATGGGGCCGGCGCCCATGCCGCCGTCCTCCTCGGCGAACGGCAGGCCCAGCACGCCCATCTCGGCGAGCTGGCCCCACGTCTTCTCGTCGAAGCCGGGGTCGGTCTTGGTCACCTGACGGCGCGCCTCGGCGTCGCCGTAGGCGCGGTCCAGGAGGCCGCGGACGGCCTCGCGCAGGTCGTTCTGCTCGCTGTCGAACTGGAAGTCCATCTGGATCACAGCCCCAGGATCGTGCCGGCGATGATGGTGCGCTGCACCTCGTTGGAGCCTCCGTAGATGGAGACCTTGCGGTAGTTCAGGTACTCCGGCGTGGCCACGCGGGCCCAGTCGGGCACCTCGGAGCCGCCGTCGGCGAACGAGGCCAGCGAGAGCGGGCCGGCGATGTCGACCAGCAGCTCGGTGGCCGCCTGCTGCAGCTCCGAACCGCGCAGCTTGAGCACCGAGGAGGCCGGGTGCGGCTTGCCGTCGGCGGAGTTGGCGACGACGCGCAGCGCCGTCAGCTCCAGGGCGAGCAGCTCGTTCTCGGTCTCGGCGATCCGACCGGCCATGCGCGGGTCGTCCAGCAGCGTCCGGCCGCCGACGGTGGTCTCGCGGGCCAGCTCCTTCGCCAGCTTCAGGTAGTACTTCGTGGTCCCGACCCGGGCGATGCCGACCCGCTCGTTGCCGAGCAGGAACTTCGCCATGGTCCAGCCGGTGTTCTCCTCGCCGACCAGGTTCTCGGCGGGCACCCGGACGTCTTCGAAGAAGACCTCGTTGACCTCGTGGCCGCCGTCGAGCAGCTCGATCGGCCGGAGGGTCACGCCGGGGGTGTCCATCGGGAAGAGCAGCAGCGAGATGCCGCGCTGCTTCTTCTCGGCGGTGGGGTCGGTCCGGCACAGGCAGAAGATCCAGTCGGCGTGCTGGCCGAGCGTGGTCCAGGTCTTCTGGCCGTTGACGATCCAGTCGTCGCCGTCGCGGACGGCGGTGGTGCGCAGCGACGCCAGGTCGGAGCCGGCGTCGGGCTCGGAGAAGCCCTGGCACCACCAGATGTCGAGGTTCGCGGTCTTCGGCAGGAAGCGCTCCTTCTGCTCCTGGCTGCCGAACTGCGCCAGCACCGGGCCGATCATGCTGGTGTTGAAGGCCAGCGGCTCGGGGACGCAGGCCAGCTGCATCTCCTCGCGCCAGATGTGGCGCTGCAACGGCGTCCAGTCCCGCCCGCCCCACTCGACCGGCCAGTGCGGCACGGCGAGCCCGGCGGCGTTCAGCGTCTGCTGGGCCCGGACGTAGTCGGCCTTGCCGACGTGCCGGCGGGCCGCGACGGTGTCCCGGATCTCCTGGGGCACCTGCGTGGTGAAGAAGGTGCGCATCTCCTCCCGGAACGCCTCGAGCTCCGGGGACAGCTGCAACCGCATCGGACCTCTCTCCTGACGTCGGCCGCCGTGGCAGACGCCCTCTCGTGCGTGGTGACCACGACGATCCCACACTCATTACCGGTGAGTAGGACGGGCCGCGCGGCGCGCGTGCGGGAACCCCCGGGCGGCGGGAACCGTTCCGCCGGTCATGGAGCTGACCTGCCCCAAGTGCCACGGGACCATGCGGACCTACGAGCGCAACGGCGTCCACGTCGACCAGTGCGGCGACTGCCGCGGGATCTTCCTCGACCGGGGTGAGCTCGAGCGGCTGGTCGACGCCGAGACGGCCTGGCACGGCGGGAGCGGGACGCCCGCGCCGCCGGCCGAGGGCCGATACCGCTCCGACCACGACCGGGACGAGGACCGCTACCGCGAGTCCGAGCGCTACCGGCAGGAGCAGCACCGCTCCGCCTCGTCCGGTGGCGGGCTGGGTGCCGTCGTGAACGAGGTGCTCGGCCAGGTGCAGGGCCGGTCGCACTCCAGCGGCCATTCGGGCCAGCACCACGGCCAGCCCTACAAGAAGAAGCGCAAGGAGTCCTTCCTGGGCGAGCTCTTCGGCTGAGCGATGGTCCCGGCGCCCCTCCGGTCGCACGCTCGCGGCGGGCCCCTGCAGCGGGGCCGGGCCGAGGGGGACGCTGGGGGGCGTGTTCGACGTCGACTGGATGGGGCTGCTGTGCCGCGCGGTCCTGCGGGAGCGGACCGCCGCGCTGATCGCCGAGGCCTGCGCGTGGACGGTCGGGCTCTCCGACCGCCCGCACCACCTGCGCCGGCGGGGCCGGCTGGTCGAGACCGGCGGCACGATGGGCGACCGGGCCGCGACCGGGCAGATGCTCAGCGGCGACGAGGACGGCCGCCTGGACCTCGGTGACGCGCGGCCGGGCAGCTTCGCCGACGCGCTCAACGCGGTGGGCCCCGACGGCGTGGTGTACGCCGACCGCTTCGACCGCGAGGTGGTCGAGCCGTTCGTCCTCGCCACCTGCGTGCAGGCCGCCGAGCGGGCCCGGGACACCCGCCCGGGGCCGTGGGCCGAGCTGCTCGACGACCTCGGCGAGGACGGCACCGACCTGCCGGCCGTCGTCGCCGCCGGGGAGTGGGAGGTGCCGCTGCGGATCGATGCCGAGCACCTGGTGCTGGCCGCGCTCGGCGAGGTGCCGCTGCTGCAGGTGGAGGCCGAGGGGCTGCCGCTGTCGCTCGTCCGCCGGGCCGAGGCGCTCACCCGCGAGGCGGCGGTGCCCGCGCCGCCGGCTTCGCCGGTCGAGGACCCGGCCGCCTCGGGCGCGGTGTTCCTCGCGCGGGCCGCGCTGGCGGCGGACGGCCCGGCCGAGCCGGTGGGGCCGGCGGACGCCGACCGGCTGCTGACCCTCCTGCTGGCCGAGGACATCGAGCCGGACGAGGTGGCGGCCGTGCTGCCGCACCTGCCGCTGGCGCCCGGCACGGCCGAGGCGGTCCTGCGGCTGCTGGCCGCCGGGCGCTGACCCGCGGCGGGGTCCTCGGCCCCTGGACGGTGTGCGGCGCGGCTGCCAGCGTGGCTGCTGCCGGGCAGGCGCCGGGACGTCGCGAGGAGGCCGGTCATGACGTTCGGGGGCGAGGGGTACGCGCTGGCCGCCGGTGACGGTCAGGGCATCTGGTTCTTCAACGGGCTCTACACCGTCAAGGCCGGGGGACCGGACACCCGGGACGCCGTGACGGTGATCGAGGCGCACATGCCCGCCGACCTGCAGGTGCCGCCGCACGTGCACCACCGGGAGGACGAGGCGTTCTACGTGCTGGACGGCGCGCTCAGCATCACCTGCGGTGACCGGACCTGGACGGCGGGGCCGGGTGCCTTCGCGCTGCTGCCCCGGGAGGTCCCGCACTCGTTCTCGGTCTCCGGCGGCGATCAGGCCCGGATGTTGCAGCTGTCCTGGCCGGCCCAGTTCGAGCGGTTCGCCGCGGAGATGGGGGAACCGGCCGCCGCCATGACGCTGCCGGAGCCCCGCGAGGTCGACGTCCCGAAGCTGCTGCGGATCGCCCCCGGGTACGGGATCGAGATGCTCCCGCCGCCCGCCTGAAGCACCACCCGGCGCCCCGCCCGCCTGAGCCGCCACCCGGCGCCCCGCCCGCCCGGGCCGCAGCCGTCGCCGGGCGGGTCAGGCCGCCGCGCCTCCCCGCCGGGGCAGCAGCAGCCAGGTGACCAGAGCGGTGAGCAGCCCCACCGCGAGACCGGCCAGCCCCAGCACGGTGTAGCCGGACGAGGACGGGGAGGCGCTGCCCGCGGTCGTGGTCGCGTCCAGCACGGCCGCGGTCGCCGCGCTGCCCGTGGCGAACCCGACGTACCGCAGCACCTGGTTGAGGCTCATCGCGCTGCCGGTCTCCCGGGGCGGCACCGCCGCGACGACGAGCGCCGGGAGCAGCGCGAAGACCGCGCCGGTGCCGAAGCCGGCGACCGCCATCACGCCGCCGAGCGCCCACAGGCTCGACGGGGTGAGGGCGTAGAGGCCCAGCCCGGCCGCGAGCACCAGCGCGCCGGCGGGCACGGCGACCTGCTGGCCGAAGCGGTCGGCCACCGCCCGGGCGGACCGGCTCGCGGCGACGCTGGCCAGCGAGAAGGGCACGAGCACGAGCCCCGCGGTGACGACGGAGGCGCCGAGGCCGTACCCCGACGCGGCGGGCGTCTGCGCGAACACCGTGGCCGAGGAGAGCAGCAGGTAGTTGGTGAGGCCGACCAGCAGCGAGGCCAGGTGGGCCGTCGCCGCGGACCGGCCGCGGGCCAGGCGCAGGTCGACCAGCGGCGTGGGGGTCCGCAGCGCCCAGGCGACCCAGCCCGCGGCGGCCAGCACCGCGACGGCGGCCAGCGCGAGCACCCGCGGCGAGATCCAGCCCCACGTGCCGCCCTCGCTGAGCACCAGCAGGCCGGCCGCGAGGGCGGCGCCCAGCAGCAGCGCGCCGGGGACGTCGATCCGGCGGGCCGTGCCCGGTCGCGCCCGGGGGAGCACGAGGACCCCGGCGCCCAGGGCCAGCGCGGCCACGGCCGCTCCGAACCAGAACGCGGCGTGCAGGCCGCCGAGGTCGGCGACGAGGCCGGCCAGCGGGTAGCCGAGCCCGACCCCGGCGACCACCGTGATCGACAGGGCCGCGATGGTGCCGCGCTGGCGGGCCCCGGACAGCGCGTCCCGGGCGGTGGCCATCGCCAGCGGGGCCAGGCCCAGGCCCAGGCCCTGCAGCGCGCGGCCGGCGAGCAGCCAGCCGAACCCCAGCGGCAGCGCGGCCAGCGTGCTCCCGGCGACGACGACGGCGAGCGCGGCGAGCATCACCGCCCGCCGGTGCGGACCGTCGCCGAGGCGGCCGAGCACCGGGGTGGCGACCGCGCCGACGAGGAGCGTCACCGTCAGCGCCCACTGCGCGGTGTGCACCGGCACGTCGTGGACCGCGGCGATCTCCGGGACCAGCGGGGCGCCCAGGCTGCTGATCACCGCGACCACGGCGACGGTGGAGACGAGCACCTGTACGAGCCCCCGGGGCGGCGCGCCGGGTGCGGGCCCGGTGCGCGTTCCCGGCGCGGCCTCCCCGGCCCCGGTGCCGCCGCCGGACCCCGGGGCGGTCACCCCTCGATCGGCAGGCCGGTGTAGTTCTCGGCCAGCTCGCGGGCCGCGGTCTCCGAGGAGCAGACCCGCCGCAGCTGCGACAGCTGCAGCTGGGCGTCGAAGTCGTCGCCGGAGGTGTGCAGCATCGACGTCATCCACCAGGAGAAGTGGGTGCAGCGCCAGACGCGGCGCAGCGCGGTGTCGGAGTAGGCGTCGACCAGGTCGGTCTGCTTCTCCTGGAGCAGCCGGACCAGCGCCGTGGCCAGCAGCGTCACGTCGGCCACCGCCAGGTTGAGCCCCTTGGCGCCGGTGGGCGGCACGATGTGGGCGGCGTCGCCGGCCAGGAACAGCCGGCCGCGGCGCATCGGGGCGCTGACGAACGAGCGCATCGGCAGGATCGACTTCTCGGTGATCGGGCCGGTGCTGATGTCCCAGCCGTCGAGGGCGAAGCGCGTGGCCAGCCCCTCCCAGATCCGGTCGTCGGACCAGTCCTCGATCTGCTCGGTCGGGTCGACCTGCAGGTACAGCCGCGACACCGACGGCGAGCGCATCGAGTACAGCGCGAAGCCGTCGGGGTGCCAGGCGTAGATCAGCTCGTCGGTGGCCGGGGCGGCGTCGGCGAGGATCCCCAGCCAGGCGTAGGGGTAGGTGCGCTCCCAGACCCGCGCGCCGGACGCGCCCGCGGCGACGACCGCCCGGGACGGTCCGTGGAAGCCGTCGGTGCCGGCGACGACGTCGCACTCGAGGACCTGCGGGTTGCCGTCGGCGTCGGTGAAGCGGATGCGCGGGCTGTCGGTGTCGACGTCCTCCGGGACGACGTCGGAGACCTCGAACAGCAGCGGCGGGCCGCCGTCGAGCTGGGCGGCGATCAGGTCCTTGGTGACCTCGGTCTGCCCGTAGACCCACACCGTGCGGCCGCACAGCTCGGGGAAGTCCAGCTTGTGACGGGTGCCCGGGTACTGCAGGTAGACGCCGGAGTGCTCGAGGCCCTCGCGGCGCAGCCGGTCGCCGACGCCGGCGGCGGTCAGCGTGTCGACGGTGTGCTGCTCGAGGATGCCGGCGCGGATGCGGGCCTCGACGTAGTCCCGGGAGCGGTTCTCCAGCACCACGGAGTCGATGCCCTGCAGCGACAGCAGCCGCGAGAGCAGGAGGCCGGCCGGGCCGGCGCCGATGATCCCCACCTGAGTGCGCACGGGCCGAGTGTGACCACGGGACCCTCGCCGGGGGAACCCGGCGCTCCCGTTCAGTGGAAGTCGCGGACCCGGGCCAGCTGCCGTCCGATGCCGCGGGCGGCGACCTCGAGGACGGGCGCGAGCCGGGTGACGTCACGCCGCGAGCTGGGGACGACGACCCCGAGGGCCGCGGCCACCACCGCCGTCCCCTCCACCTGCACCGGCACGGCGACCGAGTGGGTGCCCAGCGACATCTCCTCGGCCGTGCGCGCGTACCCGCGGCGGCGCACCTCGGCCAGCTCGCGGCGCAGCCGCCCGGGGTCGACGACGGTGTGCCGGGTCTGGCGGGTGAGCGAGCGCAGCACCTGCTCCACGACGTCGTCCGGGGCGGCGGCGAGCAGCACCTTGCCCACCCCCGTGGCGTGCAGCGGCAGCCGGCTGCCGACGGAGCTGACGACCGGCGCCGACTCGCGACCGGAGATCCGCTCGACGTACAGCGCGGTCGGGCCCTCCCGGACGGCGAGGTGCACGGTGTCGCGGGTGGCGGTGTGCACGTCGAGCAGGAAGGGGGCGGCCACCGACCGCAGCTCGGCCTGCACGGGGGCCAGCAGCCCGAGGTCCCACAGCTTGTGCCCGACCTCGTACCGGCCGTCGGGACGCCGGGCCAGCCCGCCCCAGTCGGTGAGCTCGGCGACCAGCCGGTGCGCCGTCGACAGCGGGGTGCCCGACCGCTCCGCGATCTGCGTGAGCGTCAGCCGGGGCGTGTCGGCCGTGAAGGCGTCGAGCACGGCCAGGGCGCGGGAGGTCACCGACCGGCCGGGCGAGGAGCCACCTCCGGCCACGTCCGTCCCCTTCCGTCCAGTGGGAGCAACTGCTTGGGCAGGCTAGTGCCCCGCCCTACGGTCGCGGCATGACGCGCAGCACGTCCGACGGTGGGCTGGTCCTGCCGCGCTACCTGCAGGAGGACCCGGCCACCCGGGTCCCGGTGGCCTTCCCCGACTACCGGAGCACCGCCCTGCGCGCCCCGCTGCGCACGCCGGTGGACCTGCCGCACCGGCTGACCGAGGTCACCGGACCCGTGCTGGGCGAGGACCGCGTCACCGCCGCCGACGCCGACCTGACGTGGCGCAACGGCGGCGAGGCCGTGGGCCAGCGGATCCTCGTGCACGGCCGGGTGCTGGACAGCTCCGGCCGGCCGGTGCCGCACGCGCTGGTCGAGGTCTGGCAGGCCAACGCCGCCGGGCGCTACCGGCACGTCGTCGACACCTGGCCGGCTCCGCTGGACCCGCACTTCGACGGCCTGGGCCGGGTGGTCACCGACGACCTGGGCCGCTACGAGTTCCTGACGATCAGGCCCGGCGCCTACCCGTGGGGCAACCACCACAACGCCTGGCGCCCGGCGCACATCCACTTCTCGCTGTTCGGCCGGGCCTTCCCCCAGCGGCTGGTCACCCAGATGTACTTCCCGGACGACCCGCTGTTCGGCCAGGACCCGATCTTCAACGCCATCCCGCCGGCGGCGCGCCACCGGGCGGTCAGCCGGTTCTCCCTCGAGCGCACGCAGGACAACTGGGCGCTGGCGTACGAGTGGGACATCGTGCTGCGCGGCGCGGACCGGACCCCGTTCGAGAGCGACTCCGACGACGACGGGGACGTGGCGTGAACCCCCTGGACGTGCCGGCCGACCCGCCGGGCCCCTTCCAGCCCCGGTCGGGGCAGCGCGGCAGCGGCTTCCTGACCGGTCCGCTGCGGCTGGGCACCACCCCCAGCGCCACCGTGGGCCCCTACCTGGCCATCGGCCTGACCTGGCCGGACGGCGCGTGGGCCGCCGCCGAGGGCACCGCGGGCGGCCTGTGGATCCGCGGCCGGGTGCTCGACGGTGCCGGGGACGCCGTCCCCGACGCGATGGTCGAGACCTGGCAGGCCGACCCCGACGGCCGCTTCCCCTCGCCCGAGGACCCGCGCGGCGCGGCGTCGTACCCGGGGTTCCGCGGGTACGCCCGGGCGCAGACGCTCACCGGCGAGTTCGCCGTCCACACGCTCAAGCCGGGCCGGGTGCCCGACGGGGAGGGCGGGCTGCAGGCGCCGCACGTGGACGTCTCGGTCTTCGCCCGCGGACTGCTGGACCGGGTGGTCACCCGCATCTACTTCGCCGACGAGGAGGAGGCCAACGCCTCCGACGTCGTGCTGCGCGCGCTGCCCGGGGACCGTCGCGGCACGCTGCTGGCCACGCCGGCCGAGGACGGCTACCGCTTCGACGTCCGGCTCCAGGGCGAGTCCGAGACCGTCTTCTTCGCGGTCTGAGGCACGGTCCGGGACCGGCTGGTAGGCAGAGCGCGTGAGCGGACTCCTCGACGGCACCTTCGCGCGCGGCGGCGCGGCCGCGGCGGTCTCCGGCGACGCCTGGTTCCGGTCCCTGCTGGCCGTGGAGGGGGCGCTGGCCCGGGCCGCGGCGCGGGTCGGCCTGGTGCCCACGACCGCGGCGGACGCGGTGAGCGCGGCCTGCACCGCGGCCGCCCGGCTGGACCTGGCGGCCGTCGTGGCCCATGCCGCCGACGCCGGCAACCCCGTGCCGCCGCTCGTGCGCGCCCTGGCCGACGCGGTGGGGGAGCGCGACGCCGTGGCCGTCCACGTCGGCGCGACCAGCCAGGACGTCATGGACACCGCCCTGGTCCTGATGAGCCGGGACGCGATCGGCGCGATCGACGCCGATCTGGCCGCGGCCGCGGAGGCCGCTGCCGGGCTGGCCCGCACCCACCGGGACGACGTCGTCATGGGCCGGACGCTGATGCAGCAGGGACTGCCCACCACGTTCGGCCTCAAGGCTGCCGGGTGGCTCGCGGCGCTGGACGGCGCACGGCTGCGGCTCGCCGAGGTCGTCGCCACGCTGCCGGTGCAGTACGGCGGCGCCGTCGGCACGCTCGCGGCCAGCGGCGGCGCGGGGGTCGCCGTCCGCGCAGCCCTGGCCGAGGACCTCGGCCTGGCGACGACGGCGGTGCCCTGGCACACCGTGCGGCTGCCCGTCGCCGACCTCGCCGGCGCGCTGGGGACGGCGGCCGGGGCGGTGGCCACGGTGGCCGTCGACGTCGTCCTGCTGGCCCAGTCCGAGGTCGCGGAGGCCGCCGAGGTCAGCGACACCCGCGGCGGCTCCTCGGCCATGCCGCACAAGAACAACCCGGTGGCCGCGATCTCCGCCCGCGCCTGCGCCCGGCGGGCGCCGGGTCTGGTGGGCACGCTGTTCGCGGCCATGGAGCAGGAGCACGAGCGGGCCGCCGGCGCGTGGCACGCCGAGTGGCCCACGCTGACCGAGCTGCTGACCACCGTGGGCTCGGCCGCGGCCTGGCTGGCCGAGTGCCTGGCCTCGCTGCGGGTGGACACCGACCGGATGGCCGCGGGCGCCGCCGCCGCCGCGGAGGGGCCGCTCGCCGCGGCACTGGCCGACGCGCTGACGCCGTCCCTGGGCCGGTCCGGCGCGCACGACGCGGCGGCCGCGGCCAGCCGCGAGGCGCGGGCGACCGGCCGTTCGCTGGCCGACGTGGTGCGGGCGCGGACCGACGTCGACGCCGCGGCGGTGCTCGCCGCCGCGGCTCCGGACGTCGGCGAGGCCGCGGCGCAGGTGGACGCGGCGCTGGCCGAGCACACCCGGCTGACCGAGGGGGAGGCATGACGGCCGTCGAGGTCGCGTACACCGAGGACGGGCCGGCCGACGCGCCGGTCGTCGTCCTGTCCAACTCGTTGGGGGCCACCCGCGCCATGTGGGACCCGCAGGTGCCGGCCCTGGCCGAGCGCTTCCGCGTGGTCACCTACGACACCCGCGGGCACGGGGGGTCCCCGGCGCCGGCCGGGCCGTACTCGCTCGACGACCTGGTGGACGACGTCGTCGCCCTGCTCGACCGCCTCGGCGCGCGCACGGCGCACGTGGCCGGGCTGTCGCTGGGCGGGATGACGGCGCTGCGGCTGGCCGCGCGCGAGCCGGCGCGGGTCGGGCGGCTGGCGGTGCTGTGCAGCTCGGCGAAGGCCGATCCGCAGGGCTTCCGCGACCGGGCGGCCGCGGCGCGCTCGGCGGGGACGGCGTCGTTCGCCCCGGCCGTCGTGGGCCGCTGGCTGACCCCCGGGTACGCGGCCGGGCAGCCCGCGCTGGTCGCCCGGCTGGAGACGATGATCGCCGGGGCGGACGACGAGGGCTACGCCGCCTGCTGCGAGGTCGTCGCCGACCTCGACCTGCGCGCCGACCTCGGCCGGATCACCGCGCCGACCCTGGTGGTCTCGGGCGCCGAGGACCCGGCGCTGCCGCCCGAGCACCAGCGGCTCATCGCCTCCGGCATCGCCGGTGCGGAGTTCCTGTCGGTGAGCCCGGCCGCGCACCTGGCGAACCTGGAGCGCACCCTCGAGGTCACCGGCGCGCTGCTGGCGCACCTGGACGCCGGAGGACACGCATGAGCGACGACCCGCCCACCACGGACGCCGAGCGCCGCGAGGCCGGCATGCGCACCCGGCGTGAGGTGCTGGGGAACGCGCACGTCGACCGCGCGGTGGCCGGGACGACGCCGTTCACCGCGGGCTTCCAGGACTTCATCACCCGCGTCGCCTGGGGCGACGTGTGGCAGCGGCCCGGGCTCTCGCGCCGCGAGCGGAGCATCGCGACGCTGTCGATCACCATCGCGCTGCGGCACTGGGACGAGTTCGCCCTCCACGTGCGCGCCGCGGTGACCAACGGCCTGAGCGACGACGACATCGCCGAGGTGCTCCAGCACGCCGCCGTCTACGCCGGGGTGCCGGCCGCGAACCACGCCTACAAGGTCGCGGGGCCGATCCTGACCGAGCTCCGCGGCACGACCGACGACTGAGGAGAACGCCATGTCACTGCTCGAGGACGGCGCCTGGCACGGCAAGGTCTGGACCGGCGCGTGGACCGACGGGTCCGGCGGCACCTACGACGCGGTCGAGCCGGCCACCGGCGACGTGATCGCCCCCATGGGCCGGGCGACGCCCGAGGACGTCTTCGCCGCCGCCACCCGGGCGGCCGAGGCGCAGCGGGCGTGGGCGGCGGCGCCGTTCGAGCAGCGGGCGCGGGTGCTGCGCCGCGCCGGCGAGGTCCTGGAGGCCCACACCGACGAGATCAAGGGCTGGCTGGCGCGGGAGTCCGGCGCGATCCAGCCCTTCGGCGACTTCCAGGTGCACACCAGCGCGCAGGAGTGCTTCGAGGCCTCCGCGCTGCCCTCGCACCCGTACGGGGAGCTGCTGCGCACGGGCTCGCCGCGGCTGTCGTTCGCCCGGCGCGTGCCGGCCGGCGTGGTGGGCGTGATCGCGCCGTTCAACGTGCCGACGATCCTCGCCATCCGCGCGATCGCGCCGGCGCTCGCGCTGGGCAATGCCGTCGTCCTCAAGCCCGACCCGCGCACCGCGATCTCGGGCGGGGCGATGTTCGCGCGGGTCTTCGAGGAGGCCGGGCTGCCGGCCGGCGTGCTGCAGGTGCTGCCCGGCGGCGCCGACGTCGGCGAGGCCCTGGTGGTCGCGCCGGAGGTGCGGGTCATCGCCTTCACCGGCTCGACCCGGGCGGGGCGGGCCGTGGGCGCGCTGGCCGGCCAGCACCTCAAGCGGGCCCACCTCGAGCTCGGCGGGAACTCGGCGCTGGTCGTGCTGCCCGACGTCGACGTGACGGCGGCGGCGTCGGTCGGCGCGTGGGGGACCTTCGCCCACCAGGGCCAGATCTGCATGGCCACCTCGCGGCACCTCGTCCACGAGTCGATCGCCGAGGAGTACACCCAGGTGCTCACGGAGAAGGTGGCCGGCCTGCCCGTCGGCGACCCGTTCCGCGAGCAGGTGGCGCTGGGGCCGCTGATCGACGCCGGGCAGCGGGACCGGGTGCACGGGCTGGTCACGGCGTCGGTCGAGCGGGGCGCCTCGGTGCGCACCGGCGGGGAGTACGAGGGGCTGTTCTACCGGCCGACCGTGCTGGCCGACGTCACCGTCGACCACCCGGCGTACGCCGTGGAGATCTTCGGCCCGGTCGCCCCGGTGACGCCGTTCTCCTCCCTCGACGAG
The DNA here is from genome assembly GCF_019799925.1 of Blastococcus sp. CPCC 205250. Taxonomy (GTDB): domain Bacteria; phylum Actinomycetota; class Actinomycetes; order Mycobacteriales; family Geodermatophilaceae; genus Trujillonella. The sequence goes on from NZ_JABGCG010000006.1 coordinate 217,102, forward strand.
GTCGTCGGGTTGGCGTCGGGGACCGAGTACGGGCTGTCGCTGGGCATCCTGACCCGCGACGTCTACGCCGGGCTGCAGCTGGCCGAGCGGATCCCCAGCGGCCTGGTGCACATCAACGACCAGACGGTGAACGACGAGGCGGTGGCGCCCTTCGGTGGGGTCGGCGCCTCGGGTACCGGCTCCCGGCACGGCGGCCCGCAGGCGAACATCGATGCCTTCACCGAGACGCAGTGGGTGACCCTGCGCGGGGACCTGCCCGGCTACCCGTTCTGACCGCGGCGGCCCGGCCGGATCCGCTCCGGCCGGGCGCCGCCCGGCGGTACAGCGCGACCGGGTGCGGCGGGTGCAGCCCAGCCGGCTCCGAGCCCGGCTCTGATGGCGTCCGGTCGGGCGCCCGTCCACAGGCTCGACGCCCGTCCACAGTTGTGTCTGCGCTGGTCAGAGGCGTGCGAAGCGGATAGGATCGAACGCGTGTTCGATAACCGCGACCCGGAGGTCCTGTCCCGGCTCGAGGTCGGCCTGAGGGCCCTGACGCGGGCGTGCGAGGGCATCGACGTCGTACCCCACCGGGGGCGGGCGGTGGTGGTCGGGTCCGGGGCCTGGCACGGGCGGCCGCTGCCGCCGGGGCCGTTCCTGCTCGAGGCCGGTGCCCAGGTGCTCGCCGTCGCGGTGGCGGCGGGGCGGGAGTCCGCGCGCATCGCGGCCCGGGAGGCCCGCGCGCTGGCCTCGTTCGCCCGGCGCCGCCCGCACCGGCTGTTCGACCGGCAGCCCGGGGAGCGGGGAGCGATGTCGGCAGCCACCCGGGCGGCCCGGCCGGAGGCGCTGGCCGCGGTGAGCGAGTGGGCGGTCGACGAGGTGGCGCTGGCGTTGCGGATCAGCGCGTCGGCGGCGTCCGGGCGGTTGACCGACGCGCTGACGCTGGTCGAGCGGCTGCCGGGCACGTTGTGGCTGCTGGAGCGGGGGGCGATCAGCTGGGCGCATGCCCGCCAGCTGATGGCGATCGTCGGTCCGGTGGCCGACGACGAGCTGCGGGCCCGGATCGAGAACCGGGTCCTGGCGCGACTGGGCGACAAGACACCGCCGCAGCTGGGCGACTGTGCCCGGCGGATCGTGCTGCGGGAGGACGCCGAGGCCGCCGCCCGGAAGCTGGTGGCCGCGGTGCGTGACCGGGGGGTGCGGCTGTTCGACCGCCGCGACGGGACGGCGACGGTCGCCATCGACCTGCCGTTGCCAGTGGCGGCTGCCGTCCACCGGGCGCTGGAGGCCCACGCCGAGGCCTCGCGCACCGAGGGCGACGAGCGGACCAAGCAGCAGCGGATGGCCGACGTGCTGGCCGACCTGGTCCTGCGACCGGGGGAGGACGGGCAGCCGGCGGTCACCATCGCGCTCACGCTCGTGGCGAGCCTCGAGACCATGCTCGGGGGCCGCGAACCCGGCCAGGTCGAGGGGCACCTCGTCCCGGCGGAGGCCGTCCGCGAGCTGGCCTACACCTTCGGCCTGATGCCCCGCCCCCCGCCACAGCTGACCCACCGGCCCGGCGCAGACGAGCTCGACCCGGCACCCACGCCCGACCCCGTGGCGGCGCAGACCGCGGCGCGGAGACGCGTACCGGTCGAGGTCTGCACCGCGGACCGCGCAGACAGCGGGTCTCCTGCGACGCCGGTCGGGGATCGGCCGCTGGCAGAGTGGATGGCGCAGGCGGCGGCACGGGATGCCGCCGCGGTCCGCGGAGCCCTCGCCGGTGCCGCTGAGGCGATCGACGAGGGCGTGTGGACCGACGGCGAGGCCCGTGCGGTGCTGGACCTCGGCGCGCTCATCGGTGTGCGGCAGCTGACCGGCACGGGCCTGGCGCACCGCCCGCAGATCGCGGTGGTCGACATGCTCCGCGGCAGCCTCGTCGCGCTCACCGACGCCGCCGGCATCCGCCGCGGCCGGGGACTCGGCCCACCGGACGGTTCCGACGGCCACGACCCGACCGCCGAGCTCGAGCGGTTCGTGCAGCTGCGCGACCGGCGCTGCCGGTTCCCCGGCTGCCGGGCACGCGCGCGGGTGTGCGACCTCGACCACCGTCGCGAGTGGCCCGAGGGCCCGACCACCCACACCAACCTGTGCTGCCTGTGCGAGCACCACCACCGGCTCAAGCACCAGGCACCCGGCTGGGCCGTGACCGATGCCGACGACGGCGGCCTGGTCGTCACCACCCCCAGCGGCGACACCCGCGTGAGCCATCCACCACGCTTCGGCACCGACCTCGACGACCTCCCCGGCGACCCGGTCGCGGTCCCGGTTGGGGATCCGACCTCCTCCCCGCCCGAGGCCCACGCCGCCGCCCCACCCGATGTCCCGCCGTTCTGACGCACCCGAGCCGCGAGCTGCGGGAAGGCCCGAGGATGACGGCGTGCCCGACGACGCCATGACCATCCCGCTCAGCCGGGCCGACCTCCGCGCGGTCACGGCCTACGCGGTGCGCTGCGCGTCGTCGGCGCTCGCGGTCTTCGAGGCCGCCCGTCCCGACGACGGCCGTCCGCGGGCCGCGGTCGACGTCGCGCAGGCCTTCGCCGACGGCGGCGAGCGGACGAAGGCGCTGCGTGACGCCGCCTGGGCCGCACACCGGGCGGCACAGGAGACCCGCGACGCAGGGCTGGCGGCGGCGTCCGCTGCAGCGCGCGCCGCCGGCGATGCGGCCGGCGCGGCCTTCCTCCACCCGCTGGCGAAGGCGACGCAGGTGCGCCACGTGCTGGGCTCGGCGGCGCACGCGGCCCGCGCGCTCGAGCTCGCCGCTGGGGACGACCCCGCCGTCGGCGCCGGCCACCTCGCGCGGCTCCGGAGCCTGGCCGGTCCGGACGTCGTCGACGTCCTGCGGCGCTATCCCGCGGCCCCGCCGGGTGGCGGCCGGGTCGGCGCGCTCCTCCGCCAGCTGGACGCAGCCCTGCGGTGACCCGGCGCCCCGGTCACCGGTCCGCTGCCGGCCCGGCGGTCGGGGACCCCTCGGACACCAGCCGCGGCCGCCCCGCCGGGATGCCGACGACGAGTTGGACGCCGAGCAGCACCAGGAGCAGCACCAGCCCGGTCCGCCACCCGCCGGTGGCGTCGTGCAGCAGCCCGACGGCCAGCGGCCCGACGGCGGCCAGCAGGTAACCGACACCCTGCGCCGCCGCCGACAGCCGGCCGGTCTGCGCGACGTCACGGGTCCGCTGCAGCACCAGGGTCATCGCCAGCGGGAAGCACAGACCGGTGCCGATCCCGTACAGCAGCGTCCACAGCACCGGTGCCGCCGCCGGGGCGAGGAGCAGCCCGAGCAGCGCCACTGCCGTCGGCACGGTCGACCAGACCACCCAGCCCACTTGCCCGGGGCGGCGTACGGCCAGCGGCGGGACGATCAGCGCCGCCGGTGTGGTCAGGGCCGCGCCCACCGCCACGAGGCCACCGGCGGCGACCGGGGAGACACCGGCCTCGTCCTCCAGCACGGCGGGCAGCCAGGTGAGCATGGCGTAGAACGCCAGTGACTGGAGACCGAAGTAGCCGGTGACGGCCAGCGCCACCCGGTCGCGCAGGATGCCCGCCCGCGGTCCGGTGGCGGCCGGCGGCGGTGCGCTCCCACCCCGCCGGCGGGCCAGCAGGACGAGGGCGAGGACCGCGACCGCGGCCGGTGCGGTCCACAGCGCCAGCGCCCCCAGCGCGCTGCCCGACGCGTCGGTCAGCGGCTGCACCAGCCCGGTCCCGAGTGCCGCGGAGAAGCCGATCGAGGCGGTGGTCAGCCCGACGACGGTGGCGCTGCGCGGTCCGTACTCCGCGCGGGCCGCGGCGGGCAGCAGCACGTTGCACACGGCGATGCCGCCGCAGAGGACGACGGTGCCGGCGAACAACCCCGGCGCGCCGGCCAGCCTCAGCAGGACGCCGCAGACGACCGCCGCCGCCCCGAGGAGCACCGCCCGGTGCACCCCGGACCGCGCGGCCAGCAGCGGCGCCACCGGGGACAGCAGGCCGAAGCAGACCAGCGGCAGCGCGGTGAGCACCGCCAGCGCCGCCCCGCCCAGTCCCACCTCGTCCCCGAGCTCGCCGGTGACCGGCCCCACCGCGGCGAACGGCCCGCGCAGGCACAGGGCCACCAGGACCAGGGCGACGGCCGGACCGGCCGCCACCAGGCCGCGTGCGGCGGGCCCGCGGGCGGCGGGAGCGGTGGCCGCCCCGGCCGGGGCGGGAGGTGGGTCCGCAGGCTGCACGCGGCCACCTCCCGGGCGCGGACACGGTCGGTCCGCGCCTCGAGGAGCCATCCTGCGCCCTGCCGCCGACCGCCGGTCAGGGGGTCCCGGGGTGGCGGTCCGGGCAGGCCGCTCGAGCCCGCCGGCCCCTCGCGAGCGGCCCCCCGAGCCCCCGTGCCGCCGGGTGGGGGAGGCTGGGCCGGGGACGCGGCCGGCGGACCTGATCCGCGCGGCCGGGCACCCGGTCGGCGGACACGGCGGGAGGGGTGGCGGTGCGACGGGTGGTGGTCGCCGGCGGGGGCATCGGCGGGCTGGCTGCGGCGGCCTTCCTCGCCCGGTCGGGCGTGGAGGTCTCGGTCCACGAGCAGGCCCCCGAGTTCGGCGAGATCGGCGCGGGGCTGGTGGTGGCGCCCAACCTGGTGCGGCTGCTGCGGCGCCTCGGCCTGGCCGACCGGCTCGCGGAGTCCGCGGTCCGGCTGGAGGTCGGCTGGGAGTTCCGCCGCTGGCAGGACGGCTCGGTGCTCTTCGCCCAGGACCTCGCGCGCTCGGCGGCGCTCTACGGCGAGGACACCTGGGTGGTGCACCGCGCGGACCTGCTGGAGCTGCTGCGCTCCGCCGTCCCGCCCGAGGCCCTGCACCTCGGCCGGCGGGTCACCGGGGTCGAGCAGGACGGCGCGGGCGTCCGCCTGCAGTTCGCCGACGGCACCGCGGTGGACGGCGACGTGGCGATCGCGGCCGACGGCATCCACTCGGTGCTGCGGGCGGCGGTGGCGACCCCCGGCCCGGCGCGCTACTCGGGGCTGTGCGCCTGGCGGTCACTCGTGCCGGCGGAGGCGGCGCCCGAGCTGGCCCGCCGGCCCGTGCAGACGCTCTGGCTCGGCCCGGGCCGGCACCTGGTCCACTACCCGGTCTCGGGCGGTCGGCTGGTGAACCTGGTGGCGTTCACCCCGGCCGGGGACTTCGACGTCGAGTCGTGGGAGTCCCGCGGCCGGGTCGAGGACCTCGCCGCGGAGTTCGCCGGCTGGGACTCCCGCCTGGAGGCGCTGATCGCCGGCGCCGGCGAGGTCGGCCGGTGGGCGCTGCTGGACCGGGACCCGATCCGGACCTGGACCGCGGGCCGGCTGGCCCTGCTCGGCGACGCCGCCCACCCCATGTTCCCGTTCTTCGCCCAGGGCGCCGGCCAGGCCGTGGAGGACGCCGCGGCCCTCGCCGTCTGCCTCGCCGAGCCGGGTGCCTCGGTCCCGCAGGCGCTGGCGCGCTACGAGGCCGTGCGGGTCCCGCGGGCGGCGCGGGTGCAGGTCGCCAGCCGCGGCCGGCAGGGACACCACCACCTGCCCGACGGCCCGGAGCAGCGGGCGCGCGACGCCTCCTTCGCCGGGGACGACCCGCTGGCCCACAACGACTGGCTCTACTCCCACGACGCCGAGGCCGCGGCGCGCCGCGCCTGACGCCGGGGCCGCGGCGCGCCGCGCCTGACGCCGGCTCAGGCGCGCAGCCGCAGTGACTGCCCCGGCCGCAGCTGCGCGCAGCGGTCGACGTCGGCGTCCTCGACGTAGCCGATCACCGGGTAGCCGCCGGTGACCGGTGCGTCGGCGAGGAACAGCACCGGCAGGCCCGACGGCGGCACCTGCAGCGCGCCGCGCACCATGCCCTCGCTGGGCAGCTCGCCCTCGGTCTCCCGGCGCAGCGGCTCCCCGGCCAGCCGCACGCCGACCCGGTTGCTCTCCGCCGTCACCTCCCACGGCCGCGCGGTCAGCGCGGTCCAGGCGTCGTCGCCGAACCAGTCCCGCCGCGGGCCGGGGGACACCCGCACGGTCACCTCGCCGCCGGGCGGGTCGGGCAGCGGGGCGAGGTCCACGCCGGGCAGCAGCTCCGCCGCCGGGCCGACCGGCAGGACGTCGCCCGCGGAGACCACGGGTGGGCCGAGCCCCGACAGCAGGTCGGTGGACCGGGAGCCCAGCACCGGCTCCACCTCCAGGCCGCCGCGCAGGGAGACGTACGTGCGCAGGCCCGTCGCGGGCATCCCGAGCCGCAGCTCCCGCCCCGCGGGCAGGGGCACCGGCGCGTTGTGGGCCACGGCGCCGGCGCAGCGCGCTCCCGTCGTCACCACGAGGAGGTCGGCCTCCGCGCGTAGCACGAGCCCGCCCAGGGTGACCTCGAGCAGCGCCGCGTCCGGGTCGTTGCCCAGCAGCCTGTTGGCCAGCGCGGCGGCGGCACGGTCGGCCGCGCCCGATCGGCCGACGCCCAGCGCGCCCTGGCCGGGGCGGCCCCGGTCCTGGACCGTGGTGAGCGGCCCGGGGGCCAGCACGGTGACGGCGCGCGTCACGCCCGGTCCCTCACGACGCGGTCCCTCACGACGCGGTCCCTCACGACGCGGTCCCTCACGACGCGGTCCCTCACGATGCGGCCCGTCACGACGCCGCCACGAACCGGACCCGTACGCCCGGGCGCAGCAGGGCCGCCGGGTCGCGGTGCAGGTCGAAGACGGCGACGTCGGTGCGGCCGATCAGCTGCCAGCCGCCGGGGGACTCCCGCGGGTAGACGCCGCTGAACGGCCCGGCCAGCCCCACCGACCCGGGCGGCACCTTCGTCCGCGGGGTGTCCCGGCGCGGCACGTCCCAGGGGTCGCCGTCGGGGGTGCAGTAGCCGAACCCGGGGGCGAACCCGCAGAAGGCGACCGTCCAGCCGGTGCCGGTGTGCCGCCGCACCACCTCGTCGGGGTGCACGTCCCACAGCGCGGCGACGTCGGGGAGGTCCGCGCCGTCGTAGTGCACCGGCAGCTCCACCGTCTCCCCGGTGCCGGCCCGACCCGGTCGCGGGCGGACCCGGCGGACGGCGGCCTCGACGTCGGGGAGCGCGGTCGCGGCGGGGTCGGTGACGAGCAGGACGGTGCGGGCCGCGGGGACGACGTCCACGACGCCGGGCAGCGGCTCCTCGACCAGTGCGGCGTACAGACCGAGGACGTCGTCGAGCCCGTCGAGCTCGACCAGCAGCGCGGTGGACCCGCTGGGCAGCACGCGCATCACGCGGCGAAGGGGGTCAGCGCGAGCCCGGCGTCGGTCAGCGTCTCGCGCACCCGCCGGGCGATGGCGACCGCGCCCGGGGTGTCGCCGTGCACGCAGATGGAGTCCGGCCGCAGCGTCAGCGAGCCGCCGTCAACGTCGGCGATCGGCTCGCCGGTGGCCATGGCCAGGCAGCGGCGGGCGATCTCGTCGGCGTCGTGCAGCACCGCGCCGGGGAGCCGGCGGGAGACCAGCGTGCCCTCGGGGGTGTACGCCCGGTCGGCGAAGGCCTCGGCGACCACCCGCAGCCCGGCGTCCTCGGCCTGCCGCAGCCAGGCCGACCCGGGCAGCCCCAGGACCGGCAGCGTGCGGTCGTACTCGACCACCGCGCGGACGACGGCCGCGGCCTGCTCCTCGTGGCCGACGATCGTGTTGTAGAGCGCCCCGTGCGGCTTGACGTAGCGGACCCGGGTGCCGGCCACGCGGGCGAAGGCCTCCAGGGCGCCGATCTGGTAGAGCACGTCCTGGGTGAGCTCGTGCGGCTCGACGTCGACGAACCGGCGCCCGAAGCCGGCCAGGTCGCGGTAGGCCACCTGCGCGCCGACCGCCACGCCGGCGGCGGCGGCCTGCTCGCACACCCGGCGCAGGATCACCGGGTCGCCGGCGTGGAAGCCGCAGGCGACGTTGGCGCTGGTGACGACGCCGAGCAGCGCCTCGTCGTCCCCCAGGGTCCACTGGCCGAAGCCCTCGCCGAGGTCGGAGTTGAGGTCCATGGCGGAGATCATGGGGCCGGTCATCAGAACAGCTCGATGACGGGCTTCACCGAGTTGGCCGCCAGGTAGAGGGTCACGAGCCAGGCCGCCCAGCCGATCACCAGCAGCCACCGGGGGTAGCGGTAGCCGCCGAGCAGGTCCCCGCGGCGGGTGGCGACGTAGAGCAGGACGGCGATGCCGATGGGCAGCAGCAGCCCGTTGAAGGCGCCGGCGAAGACCAGCAGCGTGGTCGGCGCGGCCTCGGCGATGACGAACACCAGCGTGCTGACGGCGATGAAGGCGACGACCAGCAGCGTGCGGGTGCGGTCGCTGGTGCGCTCGCGCGAGGTCAGGAACGACACGGACGTGTAGGAGGCGCCGATGACGCTGGTGATCGCGGCGGCCCACAGGATCACCCCGAAGACACGCAGGCCGACCTCGCCGGCGGCGGCCTCGAAGGCGTTGGCTGCCTGGTTCTCGTCGCCGAGGTCGGTGCCGGCGGCCACCACGCCGAGGATGGCGAGGAAGAGCACGACCCGCATGAGGCCGGTGACGACGATGCCGGTGACCGAGCCGCGGGTGATGTCGCGGACGTGGCCCGGTCCGGTCACGCCCGAGTCGAGCAGGCGGTGCGCGCCGGCGTAGACGATGTAGCCGCCGATCGTGCCGCCGACCAGCGTGGTGATGGCGAGGAAGTCGACCTCGTCGGGCCACACGGCGTTGCTCAGCGCGGTGCCGACCGGCGGGCTGGAGCTGATGGCGATCCAGGTGGTGAGGACGATCATCGCCACCCCGAGGACGACGACGATCCGGTCGACCGCCACCCCGGCCTTCTTGCTCAGGAACACCCCGATCGCGATCACGGCCGAGATCACCCCGCCGATCCGCGGCTCCAGGCCGAGGAGCGCGTCGAGCCCCAGGCCCGTGCCGGCGACGTTGCCGATGTTGAACACCAGCCCGCCGACGACGAGGAACCCGGCCATCGCCCAGCCGAGGCCGGGGAGGACGAGGTTGCCCAGCTCCTGGGCCCGCCGGCCGGCGACCCCGATCACCCGCCACACGTTCAGCTGCAGCGCGATGTCGATGAGGATCGAGATCAGGATGGCGAAGGCGAACGCCGCGCCGAGCTGGACGGTGAACGTCGTCGTCTGGGTGATGAAGCCGGGCCCGATGGCGGAGGTCGCCATGAGGAACATGGCGCCCAGCACGGTGGAGCGGGTGCTGGCGGCCATGCGCCCGCCGGGCGGGGGCGCGGTGCCGCCCGGGGCGGTGCCGGTGGAGGCAGGGGGCGGTGCGGGGCCGTCGGCCGGGCTGTGCGACATCGGCGCTCCTGGCGAGGCTGGTCCTCGGGATCACCCGGTGGCGTCCTGCTGCGCTCGGGCGACCTCCCCGACGCTAGGACCGGCTCCCGCGACCGGCAACGCGAGCGGGGCGGCCGGCGCCGCGGGGCGCGGGCCAGTCCTGCACCCAGTCCTCACCGGGGCGCAGCGCCGTCCAGCGCCGGCCGGCCGCCCGCAGCGCCTCGGCGGCCGCCGCGAGGCGGTCGGCGGGGACCCCGGAGCCGGCGACCTCGCCCGGCAGCACCTCGGCGCCGTCGGCCAGCCGGTGCACCAGGTCGGCCAGCGCCTCGGCGGAGCCGATCGCGGCGGCCCGCTCCTTCTTCAGCCGGTCGGAGCGCTCGGCGGCGTGCGGCGGCCGGCGGCCCGACACGTGCCGCATCGAGCCCCAGACCGCGCCGTCGGCGACGCACCCCCAGATGCCGTCGCGGATGCCCAGCTCGGCCTCGACGAGGGCGTGCACGAGGTCGTGCGGCAGGTCGTCCCCGCCGCCGGCGCCGCGGATCGTGAACACCACGCCGTCGTCCCGCTCGACCAGCGACTCCACGGCACGCCGGTCGGCCATCCGCCGGAAGGTCAGCCGCACCCACCCAGCATGGGTCAGCGGCTCAAGCCGTTTTCACCACGTCGTAGCGGACGCACACGAACTCGCCGTTGACCGCCCACTCGGTGCGGACCAGCTCGACGTGGCGGGGGAGCAGCGGCGCCCCCGCGCCGAGGGTGACCGGCGCGATCGAGACGACGACCTCGTCGAGCAGGCCGGCGTCGGCGAACTGGCCCGCGAGGTCGCCGCCGCCGACCACCCACACGTCGCGGTCCCCGGCGGCGGCGACCATGTCGGCGTGCAGGGCGGCCAGCGCCCCCGGGCCGTCGGCCGCGGTGATCCGGATGTCCGCGCCGGGGAACGGCTCGAGGTCCTGGTGGGTCAGCACCCAGGCCGGCACGGAGTAGGCCCAGGACTGCGGCTCGTGCTCCCGGACCCAGCGGTAGGTGCTCGCGCCCATGACGATGGCGCCGATCCGCTTCTCGAACTCCTGGTGGCTCATCGGGCCGTCCGCGTCGATCTGCCGGGTGAGCAGCCAGGCCAGCGAGTGGTCCTCGGTGGCGATGAAGCCATCGAGCGTGGTGGCGGTGTTGTAGACGGTGCGGGTCACGGGGTGCTCCTCCTGGTCAGCCAGTCGATCGGGTCGCCGCTGTCGACGCCGAGGCCGGCGTCGCGCAGCAGGTGGCGCACCAGCAGCCGCCGGTGCGCCGAGAACGTGAGGACGTGCGCGACGACGCTGCCGAGCACGAAGGTCTCCGGCGGCTCGCACAGGGCGTCGACGAGCCGGTCGCCCCAGGCGCCGCGGCGGGCGATGTCGCGGACGGCGGCCAGCCAGCGCGGGGCCACCGCGTCGTGCCGGGCCAGCAGGGTGGCCGGGTCGTCGGCGCCGTGGACCGGGTGCTCGGCGCCCTCGACGGAGGCCAGCCACACCTCCTTGCTCCACACCAGCGTGTCCAGCAGCGCGGCCACCGACTCCTCCGCGCCGTCCCACGGCAGCACCGACCAGCCCGGCAGCCGGGCGCGCCGGTACGCCTCGTCGTCCAGCTGCTTGGCCGCCTCGATCAGCGCGCGGGTGTCCTCCACGTCGTGGTGGACCATCAGGGCGGTGACCTCGTCGGGCGCGCCGCGGGCGGGCTCGTCGGCCACCCACAGCGACATCGGCGGGTGGAAGTGGATGCCGTTGGGCGCCGGCAGCCAGTGCTCGTCCCGGGGGCGGGGCCCGGCGTCGTCCGTGCGGCCGGACAGGCTCCCCGGCGTCCGCCCGTAGGCGCGGGCGAAGGCGCGGGCGAAGCCCTCCACCGAGTCGTACCCGGCGGCGAAGGCCGTCTCGGTGACGCCGGCCCCGCCGCGCAGCTGCCAGGCCGCGCGCTCGAGCAGCACCCGGCGGCGCAGCGCCACCGGCGGCTCGCCGGCGCCGCGGGTCACCTGCCGGCTGAAGTACCAGGGGCTGGCGTAGGCGTCGCCGGCCATGTCCGGCAGCGTGCGGTTGTCCTCGTCGAGGACGGCGTCGATCAGCTCCCGCAGGCGGTCGCGCCCGGGGGAACAGGCATGGGGGGTGTCGGCCACGGTGAGAGTCTGGCGAGGACGCCGTCCTCCGCGCCCGACCGTTCTTGCGCTGTCCTGGCTCAGCGCCCGGGCGAGCGGGGGTAGCGGGCGGGGCTGGTGCCGAGCACGCGGCGGAAGTGGCGGGTCAGGTGCGCCTGGTCGCAGAAGCCGACCGCCGTCGCCACCGCCGCGGGCGGCTCCCCGGCCAGCAGCCGGCGCCGGGCGGCGTCCACCCGGCGGCCGATGACGTAGCGGTGCGGCGGGAGGCCGAAGGCGCGGCTGAACGCGCGCACCAGCCACCTGGCCATGTTTGGGCAGCCGGTGGTGGTTCTGGAGGCCGGCGCGGAGGTGCTGACCGCCGCGCACGGGCGGGCCGTGGGGCGCGGGCTGCCGGTCAGCGTCTTCACCGAGGAGCTGTTCGCGGCCGGCCACGACGCGGCCGACCGCGCGGCGGTCGCCGCGGTCCTGCGCGCCGGGCTGGCACTGGTCGGCTTCGGCGTGCACGGGCCCCGCAACGCCGTCGACGAGGTGGTCGAGGGCGCCCGCATGCACCCCTGAGCCGCGCGGGCCAGCATGGGGACATGGCCGCTCCCGCCGAGCACCGCGCGCAGTACCGCGCCGGCCTGGCGGTGCCCACGTCGGGCGCCGCGCCGGGCCACACCCAGGCCAACCTCGTCGTCCTCCCGCAGGACTGGGCCTGGGACATGCTGCTGTTCGCCCAGCGCAACCCCCAGCCGGTGCCCGTGCTGGAGGTGACCGACCCCGGCTCCCCGGAGACGACGCTGGCACCCGGCGCCGACCTGCGCACCGACCTGCCGCGCTACCGCGTGTGGCGCGACGGCGAGCTGGTCGACGAACCCACCGACGTCCTCGACGTCTGGCGCGACGACCTGGTCGCCTTCCTGATCGGCTGCAGCTTCAGCTTCGAGACCGCGCTGCTGGACGCCGGGGTGCCGGTGCGCAACATCGAGCAGGGCCGCAACGTGTCGATGTACCGGACGTCGGTGCCGTGCCGGCCGGCGGGCCGGCTGTCGGGCCCGCTGGTCGTGTCGATGCGCCCGGTGCCCGCGGCGCTGGTGCCCGCCGCCGTCCAGGTGACCGCCCGGATGCCGCAGGTGCACGGGGCGCCGGTGCACGTCGGCGCGCCCGACGCGCTCGGCATCGCCGACCTGGCCGCGCCCGACTACGGGGACCCGGTCGAGGCGGAGCCCGGCGACGTGCCGGTGTTCTGGGCCTGCGGCGTGACGCCGCAGGCGGCCGTCCTCGCATCCCGGCCGCCGCTGGCCATCACCCACGCGCCGGGGCACATGTTCGTCACCGACGTACCGGACGCGGTCTACCGGCTGCCGTGACCGGGGGCGGGCCGCTGATCGTCTCCCGTCAGGCGGAAGGGCACTGGGGAGGGACCGGTGACGGCGGTCACCCTGGGTACCCGGAAGCCCGAGCACCCAGGAGGAGCCCGATGACCTCGATCGTCCGCGACCAGTGGTACGTGGCCGCCTACGGCCGCGAGGTCGGCCGCGAGCTGTTCAGCCGCACGATCTGCGGGGAGTCGATCCTCTTCTGGCGCACCGAGGCCGGCCGGGTCACCGCGATGAGCGACCGCTGCGTGCACCGCCGCTTCCCGCTCTCGGAGTCCCCGAGCCACCTCGCCGGCGACACGGTCGTCTGCGGCTACCACGGCTTCACCTACGGGGCCGACGGCGTCTGCGTCGCCGTGCCCGGCCAGACCCGGGTGCCGCGGACGGCGCGGCTGACGAGCTACCCGGTGGTCGAGCAGGACTCCTTCGTGTGGGTGTTCATCGGCGACCCGGCGGCGGCGGAGACCACGCGCATCCCGCGGGCGCCCTGGCTGGACCAGGAGGGGTGGACGACGGTCTCGGGCATGGAGCCGCTGGCCGCCCGCGCGAGCCTGCTGGTGGACAACCTCATGGACCTCTCCCACGAGACCTACCTGCACGGCGGCTACATCGGGACCCCCGAGGTGGCGCAGACGCCGATCACCACCGAGGTCGACGAGGAGGCCGGGATCGTCTCCGTGAGCCGGCACATGGCCGACGCGGAGTGCCCGCCCTTCTACTCGAGGAGCACGGGCCTGCAGGGGCGGATCTCCCGCTGGCAGGACATCGAGTTCACCCCGCCGTGCCTGTACACGCTGCACTCGCGGATCGCCCCCGTGGCCTCGGTGCCGCACGAGGACGGCAGCGACCCCGACGCCTTCCACGTCGAGGTCGTCTACGCGATCACACCGGAGACCGAGCACTCCACGCACGACTTCTGGGCCGTCGCCCGCGACTTCGCCCTCGACGACGAGGACGTCTCGGCCTTCCTCGCCGAGAACAACCGCACCGTCGTCCTCCAGGACGTCGTGGCGCTGGACAAGCTGGAGCAGGTCATCGCCACCGAGCCCGACGGCTACCAGGAGCTGTCGATCAACATCGACACCGGCGGGCTGGCCGCGCGGCGCATGATCGCCCGCCTGGCCGATGCCGGTGCCGGTGCCGGTGCCGCGGCCCCCGCCGCAGCCCGGTGACCGCCGACCTGTCCACCGGCTCGCTCGGCGGGGACGCCGTGCTGCGGGTCGAGTGGCTGCCCGGCTCCGACCGGCTGCGCGGCCGCTGCCACTGCGGCGCCGAGGCGCACGGCGAGGACCCGGCGCTCATGTGGGAGTGGCTGCTCGCCCACCCCGACCACCCCGCCGGCGGGCCCGGCGTGCCCCCGCCGCCGGCCGAGCTGCCGCCGCCCGCCGACGTGATCGCCGCCCCGGCGCGCCCCCGCGTGCCCGTGCCGGCCTGAGGAGGAGCCCGCGTGACCGACGCCGAGGCCGAGCTGACGCTGCGCGTCGACCGCCGGACGACCGGGGCCGAGGGCGTCGTCGTCCTCGACCTGTGCGACCCCGGCGGGACCGGGCTGCCGGCCTGGGAGCCGGGGGCGCACGTCGACCTGCTGCTGGCCGACGGGCTCGCCCGGCAGTACTCGCTGTGCGGGGACCCGGCCGACCACGCCGTGTGGCGGGTCGCGGTGCTGCGCGAGCGCGAGGGCCGGGGCGGGTCCGCGCACGTGCACGAGCAGCTGCACGAGGGCGCGACCGTCGGCGTCCGCGGCCCGCGCAACCACTTCCCCCTGGCCGAGGCGCCCCGCTATCTGTTCGTCGCCGGCGGCATCGGGATCACCCCGATCCTGCCGATGCTGCGGGCCGCCGAGGCGGCCGGCCGGGAGTGGGAGCTGCACTACGGCGGCCGCAGCCGCCGCTCGATGGCGTTCCTCGAGGCACTGGAGGACGCCACGGGGGAGCGGATCACCCTGCACCCGCAGGACGAGGTCGGCCTCATCGACCTCGACCGCCTGCTCGCGGCCCCGCGACCGGACACGCTGGTCTACTGCTGCGGCCCCGAGCCGCTGCTGGCCGCCGTCGAGGCCCGGTGCGCCGGCTGGCCCGAGGGTGCCCTGCGCGTCGAGCGGTTCACCCCCCGGGACGCCGGGGAGCCGGTGCGCTCCGACGCCTTCGAGGTCGAGCTCGCCGGCACCGGCGAGGTGCTGACCGTGCCGCCGGGGAAGTCCGTGCTGCAGGTGCTCGAGGAGGCCGGCGTCGACGTCCTCTCCTCGTGCACGGAGGGGACCTGCGGCACCTGCGAGACCGGGGTGCTCGCGGGCGAGGTCGACCACCGCGACTCGCTGCTGACCCCCGCGGAGCAGGCCGCGAACGACACCATGTTCGTGTGCGTCTCCCGCGCGGCCGGCCCGCGGCTCGTGCTCGACCTCTGAGGAGCGTCCCGTGAGCGCCGACCGGACGGCGGGCGGCAAGGTGCTCGCCGTCCTCGCCGCCTTCAGCCGGGAGCGGCCGGCCCTCACCCTCTCCGAGCTCGCCCGGGCGACGGGCATGCCGCTGTCGACCGCGCACCGGGTGGTCGCGGAGCTGCGCGAGTGGGGCGCGCTGGAGCGGGGGCCGGACGGCCGGCTGCGGATCGGGCTGCGGCTGTGGGCACTCGGCGCCCTGGCACCGCGCGGGCTGGGCCTGCGCGAGGCGGCGCTGCCGTTCATGGAGGACCTCTACGAGGTGACCCACCAGAACGTGCAGCTGGCCGTCCGCGACGACACCGAGGTGGTCTTCGTCGAGCGCATCGCCGGCTGGGACGCGGTGCCGGTGCACACGCAGGTGGGCGGCCGGTTCGCGCTGCCGCCCACCGGGGTCGGACTGGTGCTGCTCGCGCACGCGCCGGCCGAGGTCCAGGAACGCGTGCTGGCCGGCCCGCTGCAGCGGCACACCCCGTACACCCTCACCGACCCGCGGCTGCTCCGGCAGGTGCTCGCCGAGGTCCGGCGCACCGGGGTGGCCGTCAGCGACCGCCAGGTGACCACCGACGCGGTGTCGGTGGCCGCGCCCATCACCGCCGGGGACGACGTGGTGGCCGCGCTGTCGGTCGTCGTCCGCGGGGAGTCCCCGGCCGCGGTCCGCGCGCTGACGCCCGGCGTCCGCGCCGCCGCCCGGGGCATCTCCCGGGAGCTGGGCCGGGCGGCGGCGGGGACGTGGCCGGTGGACCGCGGGAAGGGCGTCAGCGGCTGAGCGCGGCGGCGCCGTCCCGCAGCTCGTCGAGCAGCGTCGGCCCGGTCGGTGCCCACCCCAGCTCGGTGCGGGCCCGGGAGCCGGTGGCCTGCTGGTCGAGCAGCAGGGCCGCGCCGAACAGGCCGAGCCGGCCGAGGGTCTCCTCGGGGGTGGAGCCCACGACGTCGGCCCCGGAAGCCGCGGCGCCGATCTCGCGCACCGTCGGGTTGTGCCCGCTGACGCCGAGGTACCAGCTGCCGGCCGGGGCGTGCGCCAGCGCCAGCGCGTAGAGCCGGCCCAGGTCGGGGGCGTGCACGGTGGTCCAGTGCTGGTCCCCGCTGCCGGGGAGGACGAGCGCCCCCTCGGCGGTGCGCGGTCCGTCGCGCAGCACCGCGGTGGCGATGCCCGCGCCCGGGGCGTGGACGATGCCCGGCGCCAGCACGACGCTGCGGACGCCTGTCGCCGCGGCCTCGCGCACCCGGGCGTCGAGCGGCACCCGCCAGGCGGTGAGCTCCGGGGGTGCAAGGTATGTGGTCTCGTCGACGACGCCGTCGCCCAGCACCCAGGCGCCGCTGGTGTGCACGTAGGGCTTCCCGGTGCCGGCGAGGGCGGGCAGCACCGCGTCCAGGAGCGTGGTGTCGGCCGCGGCGCTGCTCGCGTCGCCGGGCGACGCGGTGTGCACGAACCCGTCGGTCGCGCTCGCGGCGGCGGCCAGCAGGCGGCCGTCGGTGAGATCGCCGCGCCGGACGGCTGCCCCGGCGGCGGTGAGGCGGGCGGCCGCGGCGTCGCTGCGGGCCAGCGCGGTGACGGTGTGGCCGTCGGTGAGCAGGGCGGTGAGGACGGCGGAGCCGATCAGGCCGGTGCCGCCGGTCAGGAACACGTGCACGGGTTCAGTCCTCTCGGGGGGTGCGGGTGGGGGGACGCTGGGCCAGGACGACGGTGGCCAGCGCGAGGGTCATGCCGGCCAGCTGCAGTGGGGACAGCACCTGGTCCAGCAGGAGCCACCCCGCGGTCGCGGCGACCACGGGGGAGAGCAGCGCCAGGAAGCTGACGCGCGCGGTGGGGAGCGAGCCGACGCCGCGCAGCCACAGCACGTAGGCCAGCGCGGTGTTGACGGTGGCGAGGTACAGCAGGCCGCCGGCCTCACCGACCGTCAGCACCGGCGGCAGACCCTCGGCGGCCAGCGCCAGCGGCAGGAGGAACAGTCCGCCGGCGGTCAGCTGCCAGCCGGTGAAGGCGAGCACCGGCACCGGCCGGCCCCACCGCTTGGTGAGGACGACGCCGGTGCCCATGCACGCGGTCCCGGCCAGGCCGGCGAGGACGCCGACCGGGTCGAGGGCGACCGGCCCGGTGACGACGATGAGCGCCACCCCGGCCACGCCGAGGAGCCCGAGCAGCAGCGTCCGGGCGCGCAGCCGCTCGCCGAGCAGCGGGACGGCGAGCACGGCGACCAGCAGCGGCTGGGCGGCGCCGAGCACCGCGGCGACCCCGCCGGGCAGCCGGTAGGCGGCCACGAAGAGGAGCGCGAAGAACGCGCCCATGTTGAGCACGCCGAGCACCGCGGCCTTCGCCCACCACGCGCCGTGCGGCAGGTGGCGGCCGACGGCGACGAGCAGCAGCCCGGCGGGCAGCGCCCGGACCGTGGCGGCCAGGAGGGGGCGGTCGGGGGGCAGCCACTCGGTGGTCACCACGTACGTCGTCCCCCAGGTCACGGGGGCGAGCGCGGTCGTGAGGGACAGGAGGCCGAGCCGGCGGGAGGCCGTCGGGACGGCCACCGGCAGGAAGAGTGCGGTGGCGGTCATGGGGAGGATCGTTCGCCCCCATGTATCTCGATGTCAAGATACTTGAGCGCGTATTTCTCAGGCCCGTACGGATGTGCGATGCTCTGCCCGTGACCGAGCGGGACGGTGTCGACGCGATCATCGACCAGTGGGCGGCCGAGCGGCCGGACCTGGAGACGGGGGCCATGGCGGTGTTCGGCCGCATCTACCGGGCCGCGGCCGTGGCCGGGAACGCGCAGGAGCGCTTCCACGCCCGCTTCGGCATCACCCGGGCCGACTTCGACGTGCTGGCCACGCTGCGCCGGGCCGGGGGCGCGGCCGGGCTGTCCCCGGGCCGGCTGACCGCCGAGATGATGCTGAGCAGCGGCGGCATGACCAGCCGGCTGGACCGCCTCGAGCGGGCGGGCCACATCGTCCGGATGCCCGACCCGGGCGACCGCCGGGCGCTGCTGGTGCGGCTCACCGACTCCGGGCAGCAGCTCATCGACGAGGCGGTCGGCGCGGGGCTGGCCCAGCAGCAGCGGATGCTGGCCGACCTCCCGGCCGACCGGGTGCGCCGCATCGCCGACGACCTGCGGGACCTGCTGGCCTCGGTGGAGCGGCACGCCGCCGAGGACTGAGCGCGGCTGCGTCCAGGGGCTCGCGCGAGGCTCCTAGACCTCCTCGACCTCGAACGCGCGGCTCGGGTCGACGACCTCCTCCTGCGCCGCCACCAGCAGGATCTCCCGGGACCCGGCCGCCTCGGTGGCGGCCAGCAGGCCGTGCACCGACGCGGCGGCGCGCGCGACGGCGTCGGCGGCCGAGCGGGTGTCGAGCCAGTGGGCGAGGAACAGCGCGGCGATCGCGTCGCCGGCGCCGTTGACCGCGACGTCCAGCCGCGGCGTGCGCACCCGCCAGTGCCGGCCGGCCTCGGAGGCGAGGAGGTCCACGGCGTCGTCGGGGGTGTCCTCTGCGACCAGGGACGTGGTCAGCACGACCCGGGGGCCCAGCGCCTGCACGGCGGCGACGGCGTCCTTCACCGACGCCAGCGAGCGCGTCGTCGTCCCCGAGAGCAGGTCCAGCTCGTAGTGGTTGGGGGTGACCAGGTCGGCGGCGGGCACGGCGACCTCGCGCATGAACTCCGGGATGCCCGGCCGCACGAACACCCCGCGGCCGACGTCGCCGATCACCGGGTCGCAGCAGTACACCGCCGACGGGTTGGCCTCCCGGACCCGGGCGACCGCGCCGACGACCGCGTGGCCGATGTCGGCCGAGCCCAGGTAGCCCGACAGGACGGCGTCGCAGCCGGCGAGCACGCCGCGCTCGGCGATGCCCTCGACGACCTCGTCGACCGCCTGCCCGTCGAAGACCCGCCCGCGCCACTCGCCGTAGCCGGTGTGGTTGGAGAACTGGACGGTGTGCACGGGCCACACCTCGATCCCCAGCCGCTGGAGCGGGAACACCGCGGAGGAGTTGCCGACGTGGCCGTAGGCGACGTGGGACTGGATCGACAGGACGGCGGTCATGGCCCCGTACCGTGCCACAGCGCTCCGCCGCCCGGGCGGCCCTCCCCGCCCGCGGGTGCGGCGGGCCGTGCCAGGGTCGGGGCGTGACCGGGACCGACCTGCTGATCCGCGACGCGACCGCCGCCGACGCCGTCCGCTGCGCCGAGGTCTACGCGCCCTACGTGGCCGGCAGTGCCGTCTCCTTCGAGACCGACCCGCCCCCGCCGGCCGAGATGGCGGCGCGGATCGCCCGGGCCCAGGAGCGGCACGCCTGGCTGGTCGCCGAGACGGCCGGGACCGTGGTCGGCTACGCCTACGGCGGCGAGTGGATGTCCCGGGCCGCCTACCGCTGGACCTGCACCGTCAGCGTCTACCTGGAGCCGGGGCGCCGCCGGACCGGGGCCGGCCGGGCGCTGTACGAGGCGCTGTTCCTGCGGCTGGCCGCCCGGGGCCACCGCACCGCGCTGGCCGGGGTCACGCTGCCGAACCCGCCCAGCGAGGGGCTGCACCGCGCGCTGGGGTTCGCGCCGGTCGGCGTGTTCCGCGGGGTCGGGTTCAAGGACGGCACCTGGCGCGACGTCGCCTGGTTCCAGCGGCCGCTGACCGACGACGACGGCCCGCCCGCCCCGCTCCGCTGAGCGCCGGTCGCGCCCGGGTGACGCCGTCCCTCCGTCGGCCGCCGCCACCCGGGCGCGAGTTCAGGGGTGCCGGGTCACCAGTCGGTGCCGGCCCGCTCGGTGCCGGTGCGCACGAGGCCCTGGCCGGCGAGCCGGTACGTGGTCATCTCGCGGAGCCGGGGCGTGTAGACGTGCACGCTCACGGCCGGCCGCGCGCCGTCGTTGGTCACCCGGTGCACGTGGTGCGGACCGAACGGGCGCACCCGGCCGGCGCTGAACAGCGCCGTGGCGTCCCGCACGCCGCCGGAGCGCGGCGCGGTCACGGTGAGCTCGGTGAGCGCGCCCTGGACGACGGCGAACGCACCGGCCGAGCCGCCGTGGTCGTGCAGCGGCGTGCCCTGGCCGGGCAGCCAGGAGAGCAGCCAGACCTCGGCGGCGTCGAGGTCGGCGTGCAGGGAGGGGTCGAGGACCGCGGCGGCCGCGGCGGGCTCGAGCCGGTGGGTCCACCGGCCGGCCGGCCGGTACTCGACGAGGTCCGCCCAGGCGGTCGCGTTCGCGGCGAGCGCGGCGGCCAGGGCCACGGCCCCGGTCCGGCGGGCCGTGGCGTCGTCGGCGGGGCGGACGCGGAGGACGGTCGCGAGGAGGTCGGCGGCGGGGAGGGGCAGGGCGGTGCTGAGGGTCACGGTGGTCCTGACGGCAGGCGCGGCTCCGCTCGGGGGAGCGCGGGAGTGGGGGAGGAGCGGCGTCAGGGAGCCGGACACAGTGCGCTGGCCACCCGCAGCAGGTCCACGGCGGACCGGCGGTACAGGGCGGGGGCGGCGGGCACGGCGTCCAGGGAACGCGACGTCCCCAACCATGTCAAGTCCATCGACTTGGTAGGGATTGGTGTCGCGCCTCCGGCCGTCACGGGCAGCCCAGGTCCACGAGGACCGCGGTCGCCGCGGCGCCCAGCGCGTCGACCTCGGTGGCGAGGTGGCGCAGCGGGACCGGCTGCCGCGAGCGCAGCAGGCGGGTCAGCCGTGCGGTCGCCCGGGCGACCCGCTCGGCCGCCGGCCACTCGTCCTCGCCGGGCAGCCCCACGACGTCGAAGGGCTCGCCCAGCTCGGCGCACAGCCGCGGCAGGCGGCGCAGCAGTGCCGCGCAGCCGGCCGCCAGCCGCCACCACGTGCCGGCGGCCAGCGGGGCGGGTGCCCGGACACCGGCGTCGGCCCACCGCAGCAGGCCGACGACGTCGGCCCACACCGCGTCGGACACCACGCACGCCACCGGCGGGCAGCCCGGCGGGCGGCGGGCCAGCACGGTGGCGCGCGCGGTCGAGGGGTCGAAGAGCCAGGGGCGTCCGTCCATGGCCCCACGGTCGCGGGTCTCGCTGCGAGCCGGCGGTCAGCCCGCTGCGACCGCGCTGGGAGCCGTGGCGGCGGCCAGCCCGGACGCGGCCCCGTCGAGCGCCGTGGCCGCGGTGGCCCAGGACGTGTCCCCGGGGAACTCGCCGAGGAGCACGAGGACCCGGCCGTCGGGCAGGACCCCGGCCGAGTGCAGGTGGCGCAGCCCGCCGACGCAGCACATCCACCCCTGCTTCGCCGCGACGGCACCGTTCCCGCCCAGCACGCCGAAGACCTGGTCGAACCCGTCGGCCGCCGTGGGGGTGACCCCGCGCAGCCACGCGCGCAGCACGGCGTCCGCGGGACGCGCACCCCGCTCGACGGCGGAGAGGACCGCGGCCACGTCGCGGGCCGTCGTCGGCGCGAGCCCCCACCGACCCGGGACCGGCGGCGGCGCGGTCCCGGTCAGCCGGTGCCGCGCGGCGGCCGCGGCCACCAGCGCCGCTCCGTCGTGGCGTACCCAGAGGGCGTTCATCGCGGCGTCGTCGGACGCGGTGAGCGCGGCGGCCATCCGGTCGCGGTCGGCGGCGGTCAGCACCACCGTCCCGGCGGCCTCGCGCGTGAGCAGCTCCTCGACGACCAGGACCTTGACCAGCGAGGCCGTGGGCACGGGCCGGTCGGCGTCGGCGGCGGTGAGCACCCGGCCGGCGGGGTCGAGGACGACGGCCGCGACCACCCCGCCCGCCACGTTCCCGAGGCCCGGCGGCGGCGGCACGGGGGTCGGGAGGGGTGGCGGCACGGCCGTGAGGGGCGGCTGCGTGGCCGGCGCGGCGCGGGGGCCGGCCTCCCCGGCGGCGGGCGGCGCCGCGGCGCAGGGCGGGCCGGGGACGAGGACCAGCCCGCCGGCGACCACGAGTGCGGCCAGCCAGCTGAGGACCCTCCGGTGCGGCGCCCGGCCGAGGGGCGCCGCGGTGCGGCGCATGGACAGGGAGCATCCGCCGTCTCCCTGTGAGCGACCTGTGAGCCGGGCCACTCCGGCGAGGCGCGGAGCGGTAACCAGATCTCGTTCCCGTCGTCACCGCGACGACACGCCGCGCCGACAGTCTGCTCGCAGCCGCCGCAGGACCAGTCGCGCGAGGAGTGCCACATGAGGGTCGCCCTGCTCACCTCCTCGACGGAGCCGCGGGGAGGCGTGGGGCCCACCCTCGCCCTCGCCGGGGCGCTGGCCCGTGCCGGAGCGGAGGTGACCGTCTGGACGCTGGGCGGCGCGGACGCCGCGGCCCCGCGGCCGGTCGACCCGGGCGTGCGGGTGCGGCTGGTGCCGTTCGCCGACCGGCCGGGGGAGGACGTCGGCGCGCGGACCCTCCGCGCGGTCGCGGCGCTGGGGTCGGCCTTCGCTGCTGCGGGGGAGGACCACGACGTCGTGCACGCCCAGGACGCCCTCAGCGCGCGCGCCGTCCCCGGCTGCGTGCGCACGGTGCGCACCCCCGGCCCAGGCCGCGGCGCGGAGCCCGCCGACGCGCGGGCGCTCGTCGTCCCCGTCGGGGTGGACGCCGCCCGGTTCGCCGCCGCCGGCGCGCCCGGGGGCAGCGCCGCGCGCGGCCGCTGGCGTGCCCGCCTGGGCCGCTACGTGCTCGCCCTCGGCGGCGTCGAGCCCCGGGGAGGCACCCTCGACCTGGTCGAGGCCATGGCCACGGTGGCGCTGGTCCGGCCCGACCTGACGCTCGTCGTCGCCGGGGGGAGCCCGTCGGACGACGGCCGCGCCCGCCGGGCGGTCCTCGACGCCCGGGCCGAGGAGCTGGAGGTGTACCCCCTGGTGCTCGGGCCGGTGCCCGACCACGAGGTGCCGGGCCTGGTCGCCGCCGCCGACGTGGTCGTCCCCGCCTCGGACGCGGCGGGCTTCGGCCCGGCGGCCCTGGAGGCGCTGGCTGCCGGCGTGCCCGTCGTGGCGCCGGACCTGCCCGTGCTGCGCGAGGTGCTCGGGGACACCGTGCGCTTCGCCGCGGGGCCGGCGCGGCTCGCCGCCGGGCTGCTCGCCGCGGGCACCCCGGACCCGTCGCGCGCCGCGGCCGGCCGGGTGCTGGCCGCCGGGCACTCCTGGGACGCCGTCGCGCGGGCCGTCCTGCGCGCGTACCGCACGCCGGCCGCCGCGGCCGTGCGCCACTCCGTCGGCGCGTGACCGGCGAACCCGCTGGCCCGTGACGCGCCGGCCGTCCGGCGGGCCCCGCCTCGGGAGCCGCGAAACAGGCAACCCTTGCCTCCGTTCCCGCCGATCGCTGGCAGATGTGGGAGTGGATGTGGGGGGCGCCGGGGCCGATATCCCAGCGTCGGACCGAGCCGGGTCGACCGGCGCCGGGCGGACGTTCGGCAGGGAACGGGGGGTGCAGGGTGCAGGGGTCGGGGCCGGTGCGGGACTGTGGGACCGACCAGCAGGTGACGGCGGGGCCGGCCTGGTGGCTGGTCGACGGCGGCGACCGCGTGGTCGCCGGTCCGTTCGCCGACCAGGGCGAGGCTGTGTGGGCCACGGGGCCGCTCAGCCCCGACGGCGGCAGCGGCGGCACCCCCGCCTACGGGATGCGGCGGGAGAGCGGACGGCTGTCCCGGCGGCCCTCCCCGGAGGACCGCGCGTGGCTGGCCGACCTCTCCAGCGAGCTCGAGCGGGTCGGTGAGGAGTGGGACCTCCTGGTCGACGACGCCTCGCCGCTCGTCGGGCTGCTGTGCCAGCTCGGCGCGGCGCTGGTCGAGGTGGGCCTGCCGCTGCACGACTGCAGCGGCCGCACGGCCACCCGCTCCCGCGGCGGCGTGTGCCTCACCCCGAGCCCGCTGCACGACGGCGTCGTCGTCGCCTGGAGCCAGCACCTGCGCACCACCCGCGAGGCCCCGCGGTCGCCGGAGACCGAGCGGTGGCTGCAGGAGACGATGAACCGCACGCTGGGCGGCCTGCTGACCGGACTGGGGTTCACCACCGAGGCCCTCGGCGACGCCAGCGCGGCGCTGGTCACCGGCCGGCGCAGCGCCCTCGAGGCCTCGGACTCCGACGCGGGGCGCGACGCCGGCGACTGACGCCCCGCGGTGGGGCGGCTACCGGGTCGCGGCCAGGTGGGTGCCCAGGTTGCGCAGCGCCTTGCGCAGCTGCCCGCCGGCGAGCCGGATGACCAGCGCGCCCACGAAACCCGGGCTGGTCTCCTGGGCCATCGTGTAGTCGACGCGGGTGCCGGTGCCCTCCGGGGTGAGCCTGAAGTCCTCGGCCAGCGCCGAGACGGCGGGCAGGCCCGCCTCGTCGACCCGGAACGACCAGCGCCGGCCGGGCTCCCAGACCAGGATCGTCTCCAGGAACCGCGAGCCGCGGGCGAACACCTCGCGCTGCGAACCGACCCCGTGCGGGCCGGGGGTCAGGTAGCGGCCGGCGTCGGTGAAGCCGGGGAACCAGGCGCCCCAGCCCGCCGGGTCCTCGGCCAGCGCCGCGAACACCGCGTCCGGCGAGGCGGGCAGCACCTCGGTCACGGTGACGCGGTGCCGCGCGGTGGAGGTGAAGTCCGTGTCGACGGCGCGCAGGCTCCGGGGCATGGCGGGCACAGTAGACCGGTGGGAATCGCCTCCGGCCGGCGTTCCCGAGCCGGCGCCGCGCCGGGACGCCGGCGGTGCCGCGACGCCGACCTCGTTACGGTGACCTGCCGTGGACCCCGCGCGCACCGACCCCCATCCCGACGTGCGCCCGGCGGCCGGCCCGCTGCGCGGCGTCCGCGTCGTCGAGCTCGCCGGCCTGGGCCCCGGCCCCTACGCCGGCATGCTGCTGGCCGAGCTCGGCGCGGACGTCCTGCGCGTCGACCGGCCCGGCGGCGGCTCGGTGTTCATGCCGCCGGGGCGGGAGCTGCTGCACCGCAGCCGGCCCTGCGCCGCGGTGGACCTCAAGCACCCGGAGGGCCGCGACCTGGTCCTGCGGCTGCTCGACGGTGCCGACGTCCTGGTCGAGGGGCTGCGCCCCGGGGTCACCGAGCGGCTGGGCCTGGGGCCGGACGAGGTGCTCGACCGCAACCCGCGGCTGGTCTACGCCCGGATGACCGGCTGGGGGCAGAGCGGTCCCCGGGCGGCCGAGGCCGGACACGACATCAACTACCTCGGGCTGACCGGCGCCCTGCACGCCATCGGGCCGGCCGAGCGGCCGGTGCCGCCGCTGAACATCGGGGCCGACTTCGGCGGCGGCTCGCTGTTCCTCGTCGTCGGCGTGCTGGCCGCGCTGGTCGAGCGCGGGGTCAGCGGCCGCGGCCAGGTGGTCGACGCCGCCATGGTCGACGGCGCGAGCTCCCTGGTGACCATGGTCCAGGGCATGCTCGGGGCGGGGCTCTGGACCGACCGCCGGGAGGCCAACCTGCTCGACGGCGGCGCGCCGTTCTACACGACGTACGCCTGCTCCGACGGCCGGCACGTCGCCGTGGGCGCGCTCGAGCCGCAGTTCCACGCGCGGCTGCTGGAGGGCCTGGGGCTGACCGGCCGGCTGGGCGCCCAGCACGACGTCGCGGCCTGGCCGGAGCACCGGCGGCTGATGGCCGAGGTCTTCGCCACCCGGACGCGCGACGAGTGGGCCGCCTCCTTCGCCGGCACCGACGCCTGCGTCACGCCGGTCCTGTCGCTGGCCGAGGCCCCGCACGACCCGCACCTGGCCGCCCGGCAGAGCTACGTCGAGGCCGACGGCGTCGTGCAGCCGGGGCCGGCCCCGCGGTTCTCCCGGACCCCCGGTGCCGTGCGCAGCGCCCCGCGCGGCCCCGGCCAGGACACCCGGACGGCGCTGGCGGCGTGGGGGGTCGAGGCCGGCGAGGTGCAGCGCCTGCTCGACGGCGGCGTGCTGGCCGAGGACGCCACGCGGTGACCACCGCCGGGGGCGCCACGGCGCTGCGTGACCTGCTGACGCTGCACGAGCCGGCCCCGGACCGCTTCGTCTCCGCCGCCGCGCCCGGGGGAGGCCACCCCGGCCTGTACGGGGGGCAGGTGGCCGCGCAGGCGCTCGTCGCGGCCGCGGGCACGGTGGCCGGCGACCGGCTGCCGCACTCCCTGCACGGCTACTTCCTGCGCCGCGGCGACGCCCGGCTGCCGGTGACCTTCGACGTCGAGCGCGACCGCGACGGGCACTCCTACTCCGCGCGGACGGTGGTGGCCCGGCAGGAGGACCGCGTCGTCTTCCGGATGACGGCGTCCTTCGCCCGCCCCGAGGAGGGGCCCGACCGGCAGGCCGTCGTCATGCCCGCGGTGGGCGACCCGGAGGACGCGCAGCCGCTGCCGCCGGTGCTGCCGGGCGTCGAGGTGCGCGACCCCGCGCCGAGCACGGGGCGCGCGCACCCGATGCGCACGTGGGTCCGCGCGCCCGGGGCCGCCGACGGCGACGCGCTGCACCACGCGGCGGTGCTGGTCTACGTGTCCGACCTGTTCACCGGCCTGGCCGACCTCATGGGGCCACGGGTGCGCGCCATGGCCAGCCTGGACCACGCGGTCTGGTTCCACCGGCCCGTGCGGATGGACGACTGGGTGCTCGTGGACGACGTCGGGACGACGCTGTCAGCCGCGCGCGGCTGGTACACCGGGACGCTGTTCGACCGGTCCGGCGCCGTGCTGGCCACCTGCGCCCAGGAGATGGTGATCCGCGAGGCCCGCGGACCGGAGCGGGCCGGCTAGCGCAGGCCCGGCAGCACGGCGGCGGTGAAGAGGTCGACGACGGCGTCGCGGGCCGCCCCCGTGCCGACGGGGGAGAAGACCAGCGTCTCCGCCCCGGCGTCGGCGTACTCGCGCACGCGGGCCGACACCCGGTCCGGGTCGCCGTGCAGCAGGTAGCGGTCCGCCAGGCGGTCGAAGTCCTGCTGGTAGACCGCGCTGACCGTCTCCACGACGTCGCGCCGGGAGCGGGCGGCGTCCTCGGCGACCCCGCCCCAGCAGAACACCGCGCCGCGGACCGACCCCGGGTCGCGCCCGGCCTGCTCGGCCGCCGCGCGCACCTCGGCGAGCGAGGAGGCCACCTGCTCGGGTGTGTACATGTACGGCAGCCAGACGTTCCCGTGCCGGCCGGCGCGGCGGATCGCCGCGGGCCGCCGGCCGCCCAGCCACACCGGGGGGCCGCCGGCCTGCACCGGACCGGGCTCCAGGGCCAGCCCCGGCACGTGGCTGAAGCGGCCCTCGTGGTGCACCGGCCCGCCGGCCCACAGGGCGCGGAGCAGGTCCAGCGCCTCGTCGGTGCGGGCGCCGCGCTCGGCGACCTCGGACCCGACCGCGACGAACTCCGGCGGGTGCTCGCCGCCCACGCCGACGCCCATGTCGAACCGGCCGCCGGAGACGTTGTCCAGCGTGGTCGCCAGCTTCGCCGCCAGCGCCGCCGGGTACAGCGGCAGCACGGTGAGCGAGGTCAGCACCCGGATCCGCTCGGTCGCCCCGGCGGCGGCGGCCAGCGTCACGAATCCGTTGGCGACCGGTCCGTGGAAGAAGACGTGCTCGCCGGTGGCCACGCCGTCGTAGCCGGCGGCCTCGGCGGCGCGCGCCTCGGCCGCCGCCCGCGTCTGGTCGGGGCCCAGCGTCAGGTAGACCCGCATCAGCGGGCGCGGGTGGGGCCGGTGCGGCACCGGTGGGCGTCGCCCACGGACAGCGTCACGGCCGCGGTGGTCCGCGCGCCCATCAGCGGGGGAGCGCCGGGGACGTCACGCGTCGGTGACGAGCTCGGTGTCGACGCCGACCTTCCCGACCTTCGACGCGCCGCCGGGGCTGCCCAGCGGGGCGTCGCGGCCGGGCAGCGGCTCGATGAAGAAGCGGCGGTTGTCGGCGATGTGCGGCTCGTTCTCCTCGGTCACCCGGCGGTCCTGCGAGATCGCCTCGACCGGGCAGACCGGCTCGCAGGCGCCGCAGTCGATGCACTCCTTGGGGTTGATGTAGAGCTTGCGGTCGCCCTCGTAGATGCAGTCGACCGGGCACTCGTCCACGCAGGACATGTCGGTGGTGTCGATGCACTCGGAACCGATGACGTAGGGCACGGGGCTCCTCCTCGCGAGGGACGGGATGGGGGCGGGCCGGGGGCGCCGCCGCGCGGTCAGGCGGCGGCTGCGCCGATGCCGGCGGGGTCGTCGCTGCTGTGCCCGGGGAACAGCGGCTGGTCGGGGTCCAGGTAGGTCGCGGCGTTGTTGACCGCCGTGGCGGCCTCCCCGAATCCGACGGCGATCAAACGGACCTTGCCGGGGTACTCGGTGATGTCCCCCGCGGAGTAGACCCCGGGGACGGTGGTGCGCATCGCGGTGTCGACCAGGATCTTACGGTCGGCGATGTCGATGCCCCAGCGCTCGAGCGGGCCGATGTCGGCGGTGAAGCCGAGGGCGGCGATGACCGACTGAGCGGGATGCGCGGTGACGGTGCCGTCCTTGTGCTGGACGTGGACGGTGTGCAGCCGGTCGTCACCCTCGAGGTGGGAGACCTGGGCGTCGGTGACGACGGTGGTCGGCCCGGCCTCCATGTCGGCGACGCTGGCGGCGTGGGCGCGGAAGGCCTTGCGGCGGTGCACCACGGTCACGGAGGTCGCGATGTCGGCCAGGGCGAGGGCCCAGTCCACGGCGCTGTCGCCGCCGCCGACGATGACGACGTCCTGGCCGGTGTGGGCAGCGAGTTCCTTGACCACGTAGGTCAGGCCGCGGCCCTCCCAGGCGTGGCCGCCGGGCAGCGGGCGCGGGGTGAAGGTGCCGATGCCGCCGGTGATGACGACCGCTCCGCAGTGCACACGGGTGCCCTTGTCGGTGGTGACCACGAGGCGGTCACCGGCCCGCGGGGTCGTGCCGGCCTCGTTGGTGAGGGTCTCGGCGCGCTCGCCCAGCACGTAGACGGGGTCGAAGCGGGCGGCCTGGGCGACCAGGTTGGCCACCAGGTCGCGGCCCTTGATGCCGGGGAAGCCGGCGACGTCGTAGATGGCCTTCTCCGGGTACAGGGCCATCACCTGGCCGCCGGGCTCGGGCAGGCTGTCAACGACGGCGGTGCGCAGGCCGCGGAACCCGGCGTAGTAGGTCGCGTACAGCCCCGCCGGCCCGGCGCCCACGACCAGCAGGTCGACCTCGACGTCCCGGCCGGCGGTCGCCCCGGCGGGGAGCGAGGCAGCAGAGCTCTCGGGCGGGGCCGTCACGCGGGGCTCCCGGGGGCGGTGGCGGTCAGCTCGGGCTGCGCCGAGTCCGGCCGCGCGCTGCCCAGGCGCTCGATGGCCAGCTCGCGGACGCGGAAGCGCTGCAGCTTGCCGGTGGCCGTCTGCGGCAGCTCGTCGAAGACCAGGATGTTGCGCGGCCGCTTGAAGGCGGCCAGCCCGTCGCGGCAGAAGGCGACCAGCCCGTCGGTGGTGACCGTGGCGCCGTCGGCGAGCACGACGCAGGCCACCGGCTTGTCCAGCCCGGTCTCGTCGGGTACCGACACGACGACGACCTGGCTGACCTCCGGGTGCGCCCGCAGCCGCTCCTCGACCTCGGTCGGGGAGACCCAGATGCCGCCGGCCTTGATGATGTCGTCGGTCCGGCCGAGGGAGGAGTAGTACCCGTCGGCGCTGCGGACGTAGGTGTCGCCGGTGCGCACCCACTCGCCCTGGAAGACCCGGCGGGTGACGTCCATGCGCGACCAGTAGCCGGTGGCCGCGGAGCTGCCCTTGACCCAGAGGTTGCCGGGGGTGCCGTCGGGGACGGGGTTGCCGTCGTCGTCGACGATCTTCGCCTCGTACCCGGCGACGACCTCGCCGGTGGCGCCGGCGCGGGTCCGGCCCGGGCGGCCGCTGATGAAGATGTGCAGCATCTCGGTCGAGCCGATGCCGTCGAGCATCTCCACGGAGAACGTCGAGGTGAACCGCTCGAACAGCGGCGCCGGGAAGGCCTCGCCCGCCGAGACGCAGGCCCGCACGCCGGCGAACGCGTCGGCCGGCAGGCCGGCGTTGACCAGCGCGGCGTAGAAGGTCGGCCCGGCGAAGAACAGGGTGGGGCGGTGCTCCTGAAGTACGCGCAGCGTGCCGGCGGGGCTCGGCCGTGACCGGTCGAGCACCGTGGTGGCCCCGACGGAGAACGGGAAGGTGAGCGTGTTGCCCAGGCCGTAGGCGAAGAAGAACTTCGCCACGGAGAAGGTGACGTCCCCCGGCCCGATGGCCAGCACGTCGCGGGCGTAGGTCTCAGCCGTGTCGCGAAGCGACCCGTGCCGGTGCATCGCGCCCTTGGGCGTCCCGGTGGTGCCGGAGGTGTACAGCCAGAAGGCGGGGGAGTCGGCGACCGTCGGGTAGGGCTGGGCCACCTGCTCGGCGGACGCGGCCCCGGCGGCGACGAAGTCGTCCCAGCTGCGCACCCGGGCGTCGGCCAGCGAGGGCAGGTCGGCGGGGGCGTCGGCGGCGGTGCTCATGACCACGACGTCGGCCAGCTCGCGCTGCCCGGACAGGCCCTGCGCCAGGCCGGCGAACTCGGCGCTCAGCACGACCAGCCGGGCGCGGCTGTCGGTCGCCATCAGCGCGATGTCCTTGGGCTTGAGCATGGTGCTCACCGGCACCGGGACCGCGCCGATGCGCAGCCCCGCCAGGAAGGCGGTGACGAGCTCGGGGGTGTCGCCCATGCACAGCAGCAGCCGCTCCTCGGGCCGCACCCCGGAGGCGACCAGCGCGGCCGCGACCCGGGTGACGGCGTCGTCGAGCTCGGCGTAGGTCAGCGTGCGGACGCTGCCGTCGAGGTCGAGCGCCGTGATCGCCCGCCGGTCGGGCGTGGCGCGGGCGTGCCGGGTGACCAGCCACTCGGCGGCGTTGAACGGCTCCGGGCCGCCGGCGACGGTCGGCGCGGGAGGCGGAGCGGTGTCGAGCGTGGCCACGGTGCACGTCCCTTCTCAGACCTGGCGGACCGGCGCGGTGCGGGGGGTCGCGGATGCGGCCGGACCCCCGGGCGGGGATCCGGCCGCAGCCGCTGGGGAGGACGACTCAGAAGCGGACGTAGTCGTACTCGACCGGCAGGCTGTTCACGCCGACCGACGGCGGGGAGATCCAGCCGGCGAACTTCCCCGCCTCGTGGACCGGCACCATCAGCTCGGCGACCCGGGCCCGGTCCTCCGCGCTGGGCAGCCACTCGCCTGCCTGCTGCTCCCAGGTCGCGGCGTCGAGGATCTCGCCGGTGGGGGAGACGTGGGACCCGGAGAAGACGCCGACCTTCCGGTTGAAGCCCTGGTGCGGCAGCGTGAGCCGCTGCTCCAGGCCGGCCTCCTCGAGCTCCTGGTTCCAGCGCTTGACGCCGTTCTCGCAGTCCGCGGCGTACTCGTTGCGCAGGTCCAGGTTGAGGGCGGTGAGCATCGGCACGGTCTTGGTGGCCATCCGGCCGTCCTCGACCACCGGCACGTCCATGGTGAGGTCGTGCAGCAGGTGGTCGTCCTTGCGGCGGGTCTCCATCCACCGGCCCTTGAGCCCGGCGGTGTAGTACGCGGCCGCGTTGGACGACGTCTCGGCGCCGAACAGGTCCATCGACACCGAGAACTGGAAGTTGAGGTACTTCTGGATGACCGACAGCGGGATGCCGCCGTACTGCCAGATGTCGTCGGTGCCGTGCTGCTTCATCAGCTCCGCGGTCCGCTGCACCGTCCGCTGCACGCCGGTCGTGCCGACGAACATGTGGTGCGCCTCCTCCTTGAGCATGAACTCGCAGGTGCGCGCCAGCGGGTCGAAGCCGCTCTCCTTCAGCGTGCCGAGCTGGTACTTGCCGTCCCGGTCGGTGAAGTAGGTGAACATGAAGAACTGCAGCCAGTCGGTGGTGTCCTCGTTGAAGGCACCGAGGATGCGCGGGGAGTCGAAGTCGCCGGAGTTGCGCTTGAGCAGCTGCTCGGCCTCCTCGCGGCCGTCCTTCCCGAAGTAGGCGTGGAGCAGGTAGACCATCGCCCAGAGGTGACGGCCCTCCTCCACGTTGACCTGGAAGAGATTGCGCATGTCGTACAGCGACGGCGCGGTCATGCCGAGGTGGCGCTGCTGCTCGACCGAGGCGGGCTCGGTGTCGCCCTGGACGACGATCAGGCGGCGCAGGTCCGAGCGGTACTCACCGGGCACTTCCTGCCAGGCCGGCTCGCCCTTGTGCTGGCCGAAGTTGACCTTGCGCTCGGGGTCGCGCTCGGCGAGGAAGATGCCCCACCGGTACTCCTCCATCGGGACGCGGTCGAAGTGCGCCCAGCCGTCGCGGCCCACGGCGACCGCGGTACGGAGGTAGACGTCCTGCGTCGGGATGGACGGCCCCAGGTTCTTCCACCAGTCCAGGAACTTGGGCTGCCAGCCCTCCAGCGCGCGCTGGAGCTTGCGGTCGCCGGCCAGGTTGACGTTGTTCGGGATGCGCTCGCTGTAGTCGATCTTGGACAGCGGGCCGGTGGGCTCGGGGGCGTCCCCGGTGACCGTCCCGGTCTGCGGCGTGCTCTCGGTGGTGGTCATGCTCAGACCCGCTTCCTGTCGTAGTCCGCGCGCTTGCCGGTGCCGTAGCGGCGGAGTGCTCCTTCGGGCCCAGCGGCGTTGGGCCGCTGGAAGATCCAGTTCTGCCAGGCGGTGAGCCGGCCGAAGACCTTGGTCTCCGGGGTCTCCCGGCCGGCGAAGCGGAGGTTGGCCTCCATGCCGGTCAGGGCGTCGGGGGAGAAGCTCGCCCGCTCCTCGATCGCCAGGCGGACCTCGTCCTCCCAGTCGATGTCGTCGGGGGTGGCGGTGACCAGCCCGAGGGCGTCGGCGTCCTCGGCGAGCAGGTCCCGCCCGACGGCGGCCTCGGCGGCGGCGAGCTCCTCGGCCGAGCCGAGGAACCGGACCTGCAGCCGGGTCATGTCGTTGCCCATGGGCAGCAGGCCGGTGTTGAAGGCGTTGAGCCGGAGGACGGCGGCCGGCTTGGGCTCGTCGTCGTCCTCGAACTGGCCCTCGAGCATGTACTGCCGGTCGGCGGAGAACGCGATCTCGGCCAGCGCCCCGACGAAGCAGCTGCCGGGCTCGACCAGTGCGAAGAGGCTGCGGGAGGTGGTGTCCAGCCGCTTCACGGTGCGCTTGTAGAAGCCGATCATCTCGTTGACCAGCCAGTGCTCGCGGTTGGCGAGCAGGAACTCGTCGTAGGCGGCCGCCGTCGCCGGGTCGCCCTCGCTGCGCAGCAGCCAGGTGCCGATCGACTGCTCGTTGCTGCGCAGGTGCAGGATCGCGTCGTCCAGCTGTCGGGTCATCGCGAGGAACCAGGCCTGGTCACCGGAGCCCTGCAGCTCCTCGACCGACGCCGGGACGGCGGCCGGGCCGAGCACGGTGATGGTCGCGGTGCCCGACTCGCGGTCCAGGACCACCCGCACGTGCTCGTAGCGGAACCCGTCGCCGTCGGCCTCGCGCTGCAGCGGCGTCAGGGTCACGCCCTGCGCACCGGCGCCGGGGCGGGAGGAGCCGGCGGCGAGCTCGGCGGCGCGGCGGGACACCTCGGCGTCGAAGTCGCGGGCCTTGGCCACGGCGTCGACCAGCCGCCACTGCACGGCGCGCTCACCGCGTACGCCCTCGGCGGTCGTGGAGAAGATGTCGGCCAGGTCGCGGCGCACGCCCCGCTTGTCGACCACGCGGGTCAGCCCGCCGGTACCGGGCAGCACGCCGAGCAGCGGGACCTCGGGCAGCGACACGGCCGAGGAGTTGTCGTCGACCAGCACGATCTGCTCGCAGGCCAGGGCCAGCTCGTAGCCGCCACCGGCCGCGGTGCCGTTGACCCCGGCGATGAAGGGCAGGCCCGAGTTGCGGGTCGCGTCCTCGATGCCGTTGCGGGTCTCGTTGGTGAACTTGCAGAAGTTCACCTTCCAGCTGTGCGGCGAGGCCGCCAGCATCCTGATGTTGGCGCCGGCGCAGAACATGCGCTCCTTGGCGCTGGTGACGACGACGGCCTTCACCTCGGGGTGCTCGAAGCGCAGCCGCTGGACCGCGTCGTGCAGCTCGATGTCCACGCCGAGGTCGTAGCTGTTCATCTTGAGCTCGTAGCCGGGGACGAGCCCGCCGTTCTCGTCGACGTCCAGCGTCAGCGTGGCGATCTCGCCGTCCACCGACAGCCGCCAGTGCTTGTACTGCTCCGGCGAGGTCTGGAACGACACCTCCACGGTCGCGGCCGGCTCGGCCACCGGGGCCGGGCCCTCCGCTGCTGTCGTCGAACGGTCTTCCAGCGCGGTCACGGTGCCTCCCAGGGGGACAGAACAGGCGCAGGGGATCCCCGCCGGCCTCGTGCACCCATCCTGACGTGCTACAGGTGACGGTGCAAGTGGTGACAGTTCTGTAGATGTGTGCAGTAGGTCACCATCGTAGGCCCGTCCGGACGACGGCGCAGGGGCAGGCGAGGCCGGCGCCCCCGGGCCGGCTCCCGTCGAGTGGAGGAGAGCGTCCCCCTGACCTGCAGGGACGGGGAGGAGGACGGGTCGGCGCGCGCTCCGGCGCAGGTCCGGCGGGGGGAACCGCCGTGCGGCGGGGCCGTCGCGCTGTGTCCTGGGTCACTGGCGGGCGGCGCTCAGAACAGGTGGAGGTACTCCCGCTGCTCCCAGTCGGTCACCGCCGTCTCGAAGCGGGCCACCTCGGCACGCTTCACGCCGGCGACGTGGTCCACCAGGGCCGGGCCGAGCAGCTCCCGCAGCTCGCGGTCGTCCTCCAGTGCCCGCACCGCCTCGGCCAGGCTGGTCGGCAGCCGCGGGGCGTCCGTGGCGTAGGGCTGGTCGGCCGACGGGCCGGGGTCCAGGGCGCGGTCGACGCCGTCGAGGCCTGCGGCGAGCTGCGCGGCCATCGCCAGGTACGGGTTGGCCGCCGGCTCGCCGGCGCGGTTCTCCACGTGCAGGTCGCCCCGCTCGGCCGAGCCGACGACGCGGACCATCGCGGCCCGGTTGTCGTACGCCCAGAGCACCCGGTCGGGGGCCATCGAGTTCGGCTGGAAGCGCTTGTAGCCGTTCACCGTGGGGACGGCGAACACGCACCCGGCGCGGGCGTGCCGTAGCAGGCCCGCCAGGTAGCCGGTGCCGACGGGGGACAGGCCGCCGTCCCCGGCGAAGGCGTCGCCGGCCTCGGCGATGAAGGCATTGCCGCCGTCGGATCGCACGAGCGACTGGTGCAGGTGCCAGCCGCTGGAGCACGCCTCCGGCATCTGAGGCCGGCACATGAACGTGGCCAGCAGCCCGGTGCGCCGGGCGACCTGCCGGACGGCGGTGCGCAGCAGCACCATCGTGTCGGCGGCGGCGAGCCCGCGCTCGGGACCGGTGGTGACCTCCAGCTGGCTGGGGCCGAGCTCGACCTCGAGGGTGCGCAGCGGGACGCCCAGCGTGCGCAGGGTGTCGCCGAGGGGCTCCAGGAAGAAGTCCAGCGCGTCGGCGCGGTCCTCGCTGAGCAGCTGGTAGCCGCGGTCCAGCGGCGCGACGGCGGTCGCCCGCCCCGGCGCCCCGGGGTGGTTGACGTCGAGGGCGCCCAGCGGCGCGTCGTCGGGGCGGAGGACGTGGAACTCCAGCTCGATGCCCGCGAGCAGGTCCAGGCCGGCGCCCGCGGCGCGGTCCAGTGCCCCTCGCAGCGCGCCGCGCGGGTCGAAGGGGACGGGGGCGCCGTCCTTGAGCCGCAGGTCCGACAGCAGCCACCCTGTCGCGGTCGCCCAGGGCAGCACGCGGAACGTCGTCGGGTCGGGCACCATCACCACGTCGCCGGCACCGCCCATGCCGGGCACGCCGACCCCGCCGTCGGGTGCGAACGCGGGGAAGACGGTGCGCCCCGAGGTGTCCTTCGACAGCAGGGTGCTCACGACGGGCAGCCCCTCGGCGAACGCGCCGGGCAGCTGGTCGGCGGCGATCGCCTTGGTCCGCACGATCCCGTGCAGGTCGACGAAGCCCACCCGGACGGTGGTGAGCCGCTCGGCGCGGACCCGCTCGAGGACGTCGGCGGCGGCCTCGCGCTGGGCGGCGGTCCAGGCGCCGGAGCGCTCGACGAAGCCGGAGCCGCTCACGGCGCCGGGACGGTGCGGGGGGCGAGTTGGGTCGGGTCCTCGGGTTCGGCGTCCTCGGCGCGGACGCCGGCCGGCCCGGTCGCCAGCGCGGCCGTCCAGGCGCCGGCCCAGGGGCTGGCCGCCCGCAGCCCGGCGATCGCGTCGGCCCAGAACCGCTCCCACGCCCCGGTCGGGCCGATGCCGTCGAGCGGGATCGGCCCGCGGCTCTCGACCTCGGCCTTGTCGTGCAGCAGCGTCTGCGGGTCGCCCCCGGCCTCGACCGCGTCGATGGCGCCCAGGAGCATCCGGCGGTAGGTGATGATCGCCTTGTCCGAGCGGCTGAGCTTCTCGCGGGTCCGGTCGTGGATCCGGCCCTGGCCCTCCACCGCCATCTGGTCGTGCACGTTGATGTCCGGGCCGAGGCCGGTGTAGGTCGTCGTCCGCTGCTCCTCTGCGTCGAACAGGTAGCCGTTCGCCCGGTTCCGCACCGGCTTGTAGTCCGGCAGCGTGATCCCGTCGAGCCGCTGGGCGCGCATGGTCGCCTTGTCCACGGGGGCGTCCAGGCTGGTGAACATCGCGTACCAGTAGCAGGAGGCGTCGTCGACCGGCACGTGCCACTGGGTGATCGACATGGTCGACGACAGCGGGATCGTGATGCCGTGCGGGAACACCTGGTGGGTGATCCGCACGTGCGTGCGGGTGCCGTCCTCGCCGTCCTGGTCCAGCGTGCGCAGGGCGACGATCCGCTGGCCGTAGTCGGTGCGGGCGTTGAGGATCTCCGGCCGGCCGTACTCCCGCAGGATCCGCGTCATCGGCAGGTCGGTGCCCAGGCTCGCGCTGCGGAACTGCTTGCCGTAGCTCTCCGCCGGGTCCTCGTCCTGCTCGAAGCGGTGCAGGTAGGAGGCGTGCGCCGGGTCGATGCCGACCTCCAGCGCCTGGAGCCAGTTGCAGTCGAGGAAGCCCTTGAAGGCGAAGGTGTACGCGTCGGGGGCGGCGAAGCAGTCCAGCGCGGGGAGCTCCGGCGGCTCGCCCGGGCCGAGGTACCCCCAGACGATCCCGTTGTGCTCGCGCACCGGGTAGGCGGTGAACCGGACCTTGCTCGCCAGCGTGCTGTCCTCCGGCTCGGCGGGGGTCTCCAGGCAGCGCCCGTCGGCGGCCAGCAGCCAGCCGTGGAAGTAGCAGCGCAGCCCGCCGTCCTCCCGCCGCCCCAGGGCGAGGTCGGCGCCGCGGTGCGGGCAGCGGCGGTCGACCAGCCCGAGGCCGCCGTCGTCGTCGCGGAACAGGACGAGGTCCTCGCCGAGCACCCGCACGGGCACGACGGGGCGGTCGGTGTCGAGCTCCTCGGTGAGCGCCACGGGCTGCCAGTAGCGCCGCATGAAGTCCCCGCCCGGGGTGCCCGGGCCGGTCCGGGTCATCCGCTCGTTGTCCGCGGCCGACATCGCCATGGCGTCACCCCAGTCCCTCGTGCGTTCGATTACCGAACGACGGTTCGTTATAGTGCCATCATCGACCATCGCCGGAGGAGGCGCAATGCCACGGTTGACGCCGGGAGCGGCCGGAGCGCGGGCGGCCCGGGAGCTGTCCGGCGGGGGAGCGCCCGCCGACTTCTCCGAGGCGCTGGCCCGCGGGCTGGCGGTGCTGGAGGCCTTCGCCGACGGCGCCGGCCGGCGGACCGTCGCCGACCTGGCCCGCGAGCTCGACCTGCCCCGCGCCACCGTGCGCCGGGCGGTGCTCACCCTCGAGCACCTCGGCTTCCTGCGGGCCGACGGCCGCAGCCTGTCGCTCACCCCGCAGGTGCTGCGCCTGGCCACGGCGTACCTCACCGGTGACCCGCTCGGCACGGTGCTGCAGCCGGCCTGCGAGGAGGTGGTCGCCGAGCTGGGCGAGCCCTGCGGGGTCGCCGTCCTCGACGGCCCGGACGCGGTGATGGTCGCCCGGGCGCTGCCCCGGCAGCTCGTGGCCGTGGGCGCCGGCGTCGGCTACCGGGTGCCGGCCGCCACCAGCGCCCTCGGCCGGGTGCTGCTCGCCGGCCGCGGCGACGGGGGCGGCAGCGGGAGCGACGGCGGCAGCGGCGGCGGCGGCCCGGACCTCGACCGCGTCCGCGAGGAGGGGTTCGCCTACGTGGCCGACGAGGTGGAGCCCGGCCTGCAGTCGGTCGCCGTCCCGCTGTGCCGGGCCGACGGCACGGTCGTCGCGGCGATGCACGTGGCCAGCAGCACCGGGTCGCGGACGGCGGAGTGGATGACCGGCACGGCCCGGGCGGTGCTCACCGCCCGGGCGCGCGACCTGCGCCGGCTGCTGGTCTGACCCGGCTGCTGGTCCGACCCGGCTGCTGGCGGGCCGGTTGCCGATCCCGGCCGGTCAGGCCACGCCGAGCAGCGCGTGCGCGACGGAGGAG
This sequence comes from Blastococcus sp. CPCC 205250, assembly GCF_019799925.1. GTDB lineage: Bacteria > Actinomycetota > Actinomycetes > Mycobacteriales > Geodermatophilaceae > Trujillonella. The sequence goes on from NZ_JABGCG010000006.1 coordinate 255,559, forward strand.
TCGCGGCGGAACTCCATCGTGGGTGAGCGGTGCACGATGCGGCCCTTGTCCATGACGGCGATCTCGTCGGCGACGGCGAAGGCCAGGTGCAGGTCCTGCTCGACGACCAGCAGGGTGACGCCCTCGGCCTTCATGCCGCCGATGGCCTCGCCGATGAGGTCGACCACGGCCGGGGCGAGCCCGTCGGAGGGCTCGTCCATGAGCACCAGGCGGGGGTTGGTCAGCAGGGCGCGGCCGATCGCCAGCATCTGCTGCTCGCCGCCGGACAGCTGCCCGGCCTCGTGCTTGCGGCGCTCGCCGAGGCGGGGGAGCAGGTCGATCACCCGGGCGATGTCCCAGGGCCCCTTGCCCTTGCCGCGGCGGGCGGCGAGGTCGAGGTGCTCGGTCACGGTCAGCGGCGCCCAGGTGCGCCGGCCCTGCGGCACCAGCGCCACGCCGGCGCGGGCGATGACGTCGGGGCGCTTGCCGGTGAGGTCGCGGCCGTCGAGGGTCACCCGGCCGGCCGAGGGGGTGACCAGGCCCATGAGGGTGTTGATCAGCGTGGACTTGCCGACGCCGTTGCGGCCCAGCAGGCCCAGCACGCCGCCGGACTCCAGGTGCAGGTCGACGCCCTGCAGGACGGTGCTGCGCTTGTAGCCGGACTGCAGCCCGGAGACCTCGAGCACTCAGCTCACCCCCTGCTCGGAACGGGACACGTCGAGGCCGGCGGGGCCGTCGGTGTCGAGGAACAGCGACTCGCGGCCGGTGCCGAGGTAGGCCTCCTGCACCGCGGTGCTGGCGCGCACCTCGTCGGGCGAGCCGGTGAGCAGCAGCTTGCCCAGGTGCAGCACGGTGACCGAGGTGGCCAGGGCGAACACGACGTCCAGGTCGTGCTCGACGATCACCAGCGTCACCGTGTCCGGCAGCGCCTTGAGCAGCCCGACCAGGCGGCCGCTCTCGGCCGGGGACATGCCCGCGGCCGGCTCGTCGAGCAGCAGCAGCCGCGGCTCGCACGCCAGCGCGACGGCGACCTCGAGCTGGCGGCGCTCGCCGTGGGACAGCGCCGACACCAGGGCGCCGGAGCGGCGCTCCAGGCCGACGTCGACCAGGAGCTCGCGGGCCCGGTCGCGGGTCGCCTTCTGCCGGCGCGGCACCAGCGAGTGGCGGTTGCCGCCGGGCTGGCGCTGCGCGGCCATCACCACGTTGCGCTCGACGGTCTGGCTGAGGAAGAGGCTGGAGTGCTGCAGGGTCTGGCTGATCCCGCGCCGCGCCCGCTGCGCCTCGCCCAGCTTGGTGATGTCGGACCCGTCGAGGGCGACGGTGCCGCTGGTGACCGGCATGGAGCCGGTGACCAGCTTGAACAGGGTGCTCTTGCCGGCGCCGTTGGGCCCGATGAGGGCGTGCCGGGCGCCGGGGGGCACCTGGAGGTCGACGCCGTCGACGGCCCGGAGGGCACCGAACTGCCGGGTGACGCCGCGGAGCTCGAGCAGGGGGGTGGTCATGCGGGTCGCTCCTCGCTGCTGGTGCCCGGGACGGCGCCGCTGCCGGGGTCGTCGGGGTCGGTGGCGTGGGCGGAGACGGCGCCGCGCCGCCGGCCGCGCAGCGCCCCGAGGCCGGCGAGCCCGGCGAAGCCGCGGGGCAGGACGTAGACGGCGATGACGAACACGATGCCGAGCACCAGCGGGCCGTGCCCGCCCAGGTCGGGGCCGTAGTAGTCGCGGACGACCACGACGACCGCCATGCCGATGACCGGCCCCCACAGCGACCCGGCGCCGCCCAGCACCAGGGCCAGCAGCGTGATCGCGCTCAGCGCGAAGCCGGCGTCGCTGGGGTTGACGATCCGGTTGAACTGGGCGAACAAGCCGCCGGCGATGCCGGCGAAGGCACCGGCGAGCACGTAGGCCACGTACTTGTAGCGGAACGGCGAGTAGCCCAGCGAGCGCATCCGGTCCTCGTTGTCCCGGATGCCGCGCAGCGCCAGCCCGAACGGCGAGCGGGAGATCAGCCACACGGCCGCGAACGTGATCACGAAGACGGCCAGGACGTACCAGTAGCGGTAGCCCTCCAGGCGCAGGGGCTCGCCGCCGATGCGGAACGTCGGGATGCCGAACAGGCCGTCGGAGCCACCGGTGACGTCGTCGAGCTGCAGGGCCAGCTGGGAGGTGATCTCGCCGATGGCCAGGGTCAGCATCAGGAAGAAGACGCCGTCGCTGCGGACGACCAGCCACCCGGTGAGGACGGCGGCGACGGCCCCGGCCCCGGCCGCCACCAGGACGGGGACCGGCGCGTTCGGCGTCCAGTGCTCGGCCACGAGCCCGGCGGTGTAGGCGCCGACGCCGAAGTAGGCGGCGTGCCCCAGCGAGGGCAGCCCGGTGATCCCGACGAGCAGGTCGAGGCTGACCGCGAAGAGGCCGAAGATCAGGACCCGGCTGAGGATGTCGGTCTCGTCGGGCCCGACGAAGTACGGGACCAGGGCGAGGACGACCAGCACCGCCAGCGCGGGCACCGCGCGCAGCGGGGCGCGGCCGCGGGAGCGGCGCGAGCCCGGCACGGCGCTGCTGCCGCCGGCCGGGGCGGTCGCGGCGGGGGTGGTGGGACGCGCAGGCGCGCTCATGACGCCACCTTCCTCGGGCCGAAGAGCCCGCGCGGGCGGACGATGAGGACCACGGCCAGGGCGCCGAACAGGATGAACGACGCCAGCTCGGGGAGCAGGGCCCGGCCGAGCGAGTCGACCTGGCCGATGACCAGCGCGCCGATCAGCGCGCCCTTGACCGAGCCCAGGCCGCCGATGACGACCACGATGAGCGCCAGGAGCAGGACCGACTCGTCCAGCCCCGGGTCGACGCCGTAGACCGGCGTGCCGAGGACGCCGGCGACCATCGCCAGCGCCGACCCGATGCCGAGGACGGCGACCTTGACCTTGCGGTTGTCGATGCCCATCGCCGAGACCATCTCGCGGTCGGCGACGCTGGCGCGCACCAGCGCGCCCACCGAGGTCTTCTCCACGACGAGGTAGACGATCAGCGCCAGGACCAGGCCGATGCCGATCAGCGCCAGCCGGTAGACCGGCAGGCTGCCGTCGCCGACGTCGACGCGGTCGTCCAGGCCCGGCGGCGGGGCGACGCTGTAGACGTCGTTGCCGTAGATGATGGACAGCACCTCGGCGACGATCAGCGAGACGCCCAGGGTCAGCAGCGCCTGGTCCAGGATCGGGCGCTTGGCCAGCGGCTCGGTCATCACCGACAGCGCTCCGCCGGCGACCAGCCCGAAGACCGCGGCCAGGGCCAGGGCGCCGAGGAAGCCGCCCCACGTGACGCCGTCGTCCAGCAGCGAGTACGCCAGGTAGGTGCCGACGAGGTAGAACGCGCCGTGAGCCAGGTTCAGCACGCCCATCATCCCGAAGACGATGGACAGCCCGACGGCGAGGATGAACAGCAGCGACCCGATGGCGAAGCCGTTGAGGATGCTGACCAGGTTCTCGGAGAACCAGTCGGCCATGGGTGGGGACCTCCCCGGTACGGCCGTCCGGGGCCGGGTCGAGACCCGGCCCCGGACGGGGTGTCAGCGCGGGACCCGGTGTGGGCCGGTCCCGCTGGGACGGATGGACGTCAGACGGTGCCGTACTCCCCGAGCTCCTCCACGACCGAGTTGATCAGCGTGCCGCCCTCGTCGACGACCTCGCGGAGGTAGATCGTCTGCTTGGGGTTCTGGTCCTCGAACTCCCACGGGCCGCGGGGGCTGTCGTCGATGGTGCCGAGGCCGCCGAGGGCCTCGCCCAGCGCCGTGCCGCTGGTGTCGCCGGCCTCGGCGAGGGCCTTGTTCAGCACGTTGGCCGCGTCGAACGTCGACATGGCGAACACGGTGGGCAGGACGTCGTAGGCGCCCTGGTAGGCCTCGACGAAGGCCTGGTTGGCCTCGTTGTCGATCTCGGTCGAGTACTGCAGCGTCGTCTGGATGCCCACGGCGTTCTGGCCCTGGCCGTTGAGCACGCTGCCTTCGGTGAGGAAGCCAGAGCCGTACAGCGGGATGGTGTCCTTGAGCCCGAAGTCGGCGTACTGGTTGACGAACGCCACGGCCTCGCCGCCGGAGTAGAAGCAGAACACCGCGGCCGCCCCGGAGGACTGGGCGCGCTGCAGGAACGGCTGGAAGTCCTGCGTCGTGCCGAACGGGGAGAGCGCGGAGCCGGCGACCGTGCCGCCGGCGCCCTCGAAGGCCGCGGTGAACGCCGTGACGTTCTCCTGCCCGGCCGCGTAGTCCGGCGCCATGATGAAGACCGAGCCGATGTCCTGGGTGGCCAGGTACTCGCCCATGGCGGCCGAGTTCTGGGCGTTGGTGAAGGACACGCGCCAGACGAAGTCGTTGCGGTTGGCGCCGGTGATGGCGACGGCGCCGGCGTTGGTGATGAGGAGGAGCTTCTCCTCCTCGGCGAACTGCTCGGCCACGCCCAGGGCGGTGGCGGAGTTGACGATGCCGACGACGACGTCGACGTCACCGAGCAGCTGCTGGATGGCGGGGACGCCGGTGTCGGGGCCCTCGCCCTCGTCGGCGGTGACGGTCTCGACGGTGAAGTCGCCCATCTTGCCGTCGTTCTGCTCCAGCCAGAGGTCCCAGCCGTTCTGCATGTCGACGCCCAGCGGCGTGTAGACGCCGGCCTGCGGGATGACCAGGCCGACACGGATCGTGCCGCCCCCGCCGCCACCACCGCCGCCGCCGCCGTCACCACCGTCGTCGTCGCCGAGGCTGCCACCCCCGCAGGCGGTCAGCGCGAGGCCGCCGACCCCCACCCCCACGGCACCGAGAAGCTGACGACGGGACAGGTCCGGCAAGGCCATGAGGTACTCCGCAGTGGTTCACGACGTGCTACAGCTGCACGCCTGTCTTGGGGGATGCTGTAGAGCGCAGGCGCTTGTGTCAAGCGCCACAGTGGGCTCGGGCACACCGTTACCGAGTCGTTGTCGACACGGGTCTCCGTCGTCCGGGGGACGCGGACGGGCCCGGGGGAGGTGCCACGATGGTGCACGTGGAGGCAGTCGACGGGCCGGTAGTGACACGCCGGCAGGAGCTGGGCGCCGCGAGCGCCCGCAGCCTGCTGCTCACCGTGCTCGGTGAGTACGTCCTGCCGACCGGCCGGCCGGTGTGGACCGCGACGCTGATCGAGCTGCTCGGTGAGCTCGACGTCGCCGAGAAGGCGGCCCGGCAGGCGATCATGCGCACGGCGGACTCGGGCTGGATCGCCGCGTCCCGCGTCGGCCGGGAGACCCGCTGGTCGCTCACCCCCGCCGGCACGCGCCTGCTGCGGGAGGGCAGCGAGCGCATCTACGGCTTCGCCACCGACGAGCGGCAGTGGGACGGCCGGTGGCTGGTGGCCCTGGTGGGCGTCCCGGAGAACAACCGCGCGCTGCGCCAGCGGCTGCGCACCCAGCTGGGCTGGGCGGGGCTCGGCTCGCCGGCGCCGGGCACGTGGGTGACGCCGTGGACCGGCCGGGAGCCCGAGGTGCGCGAGGCGCTGGTGGACCTGGGGCTGCTGGCGGGCAGCTGGACCTTCGCCGCCGGCGCCGGCGGGGTCGGCGACGAGCGGTCGCTGGCGCGCGCGGCCTGGGACCTCGACGACATCGAGGGGCGGTACGAGGACTTCCTGGAGCTCGTCGGCCGCCGACGTCCGCGGACCGACCGGCAGGCCCTGGTCGCCCAGGTGCGGCTCGTGCAGGAGTGGCGCCGCTTCCCGCTGCTGGACCCCGGCCTGCCGCGGGAGCTGCTGCCCCCGCGGTGGAGCGGCAACCGCGCCGCGGAGGTGTTCCGCGAGCGGCACGCCGCCTGGGCGCCCAGGGCCCAGGCGGCGTGGGCGGAGCTCGCCCGCGAGCACTGACGTCACCGTCGTCGCCGCATGTCCTACGCGGGGACGGGGTGGTCGGCCAGCCAGGCGCGGCCGGCCTCGGTGATGACCCGGACGTCCTTCTCGGCCTGCAGCAGCGGCGGGTCGGACCGGTAGAGCCGGGCGACCAGGCGGTTGTCGGGCGCGAGCTGCCGGGCGATCTGGTGCGCCTCGAGCTTGTGCAGCCGGCCGTCGGGGGCCTGCGCGAACCGCTGCAGCAGCGCCGCCTGGGCCTCCTCGGGGTCGCGCTTGTGCGCCGGTGCAGTGGGGGCGGGCTCCTCGTCCAGCAGCGCGGTGACCGCGCGGGAGAAGGTCTGCACCAGGTCGCGGATCCGGTCGTCGCGCGAGGGCCCGTCGGCGTCGCCGCCGGCGCCCTGCCAGGTGCGCTGCGGGTGCCGGCGCAGGTACTCCTGCTCGAGCTCGAGCATCCGCTCGGTGTGGGTGCGGAACTGGTCGGCGGTGCCGTGCAGGAACACCCAGTGCCGCATGGCGTGGGCGTGCACCCCCTGGCGTTCCAGTTCCTCGTCGGACAGGTCGCGGGCGGGGACGCCCGGTCGGTCGGTCATGACGCTCCCTCGTGTGGATCGGTCCCGGTGTGATCCGGCTCTCATCGTGCTGGGGTCGGTGACCACTGTCATCCCGAGCGGGACCTCAGGCCCTGCTCGCCAGGCCGCTCAGCGCCGCGGCCAGCTCGGCGGGGCGGGTGAACATCGACTCGTGGCTGCCGGGCACGAGGACCGGGGTGGCGCCGATGCGGTCGGGGAAGCGCGGGGTCCACGCGAACTCGCCGGGCGGCAGGGCGACGTCCTCGGTCGAGTACACGTAGTGCAGCGGGACGCCGAGGTCGCGGTAGGCGTTCCCGCCGACGGGCTCGTCGGTGAAGGTCCGGTACGGCTGCGGTCGCAGCACGGAGTGGACGACGGCGGCGGTGGCCGGGTCGGCGTCGCCCATGAACCCGTCCTGGAAGACCTCCAGCGGCATGGCGACGGTGTCGTCGTCCGAGGCGGCGGCCAGGGAGGCGAAGAGCTCCTGGTAGGGCGGGGGCACCTCGTCGTGCAGCGACCGGCCGGCCTCGGGCACGAAGGCGCTCCAGAACACGACGCGGGCCAGCCGGGAGGCCAGCCGCGGAGCCGCGCCGGCGACGACGTAGCCGCCCCAGCTGTGGCCGACGAGCGTGACGTCGGACCGGTCGGTCGACTCCACGTGCGCGACGAGCGCGTCCACGCAGTCGGCGAGGGTGACCCCACGGGCGTCGTCGTCGATGCCGAGGCCCGGGCTGGTCACCGTGCTGGCCCGGTGCCCCTCCGCGCGCAGCCGGGCGGCCACCGGCTGCCAGGACCAGCCGCCGTGCCAGGCGCCGTGCTGCAGGACGAAGTCCGCCATGTCCGTGTCTCCTCGTTCGGTGCCGGGCCCCGACCGGCCGGGCGCGGGTGGTGGTGGAGCGAGTGGTGGGCTCAGGGAGTGTGCCGGGTCAGGACCTCGCGCACGTAGCGCTCGGCCGGCGCCTCCAGCGCCCCGTGCGCGGCCAGGAACAGCGCGTGCGCGCGGGCGCCGGGCCAGCCCTCGGGCAGCAGCTCGGGAGGCAGGTCGGGGTCGCGGAAGGGGAAGCGGCGGTAGGTCGAGATCAGCTCGATGCGCCGGCGCAGCGCCTCCTGGCCGGGCAGCGCGGCCAGCTCGGCGGCCGGCGGGAGGTGCTCCAGCTCGGCCACGAGCTCGCCGTAGTCGCGGCCGAGGGTGTCCAGGTCCCAGCAGCGCTCGGCCATCCGCCGGTCGGCGGCGCGGCCGGAGCTGCGGGAGGTGAGCAGCTCGACGCGGGTGGCCGAGGTCTCGGCCAGCGCCTCCTCGGCGGCGGGCAGCCGGGGGTGGGGGCTCAGCCAGACCGACGGCGCCAGGGGTCCGAACCCGAGCCACGACAGCGCCCGGCGCACCCGCTCGCGCTCGGCGCGCTCGGCCTCGGGGACGGCGTAGAGCACCATCCGCCACTCGCCGTCCCACGCGCCGGCCCCGCGGTCGAGGATGCGGGCCCGGCCCTCGTCGAGCAGCCGCCAGCTCTTCCCGGTGAGCTCGTAGACGGTCTGCCGGCCCTCGCGGCGGGTGGCGAACCAGCCCTCGCGGCGCATGCGGGAGAGCACCACGCGGGCGGTGCTCTCGCCGATGCCGAAGACGCCGAGCAGCTCGCCCAGCGCCTGCATGCGGGCGGTGCCGCCGAGGTAGCGCAGGTGGTCACCGAAGAGGTCGAACACCACCGAGCGGGGCTTCACGTCGAGGTGCCTCCGATCCACCGGCGAGGGGCCCTGTCGCACCACGACCAATGTGTGCCACCCTGGGGTGGTCCGTCAAGCAAATGACACACGTCGTCCGGCCGAGCGCCGGGCGCGCCCGGCTGCCAGGGGGAACGATGCGGATCGCGGTGCTCGGTGGCGGCCCCGGGGGGCTCTTCGCCGCCGCGCTGGCCAGGACCTCGGACCCCACGCGCGAGGTCACGCTGTTCGAGCGCAACCGCGCCGAGGACACGTTCGGGTTCGGCGTCGTGTTCTCCGACGCCACCCTGGCAGAGATCCACGCGGCCGACCCGGTGCTGCGCACGGCGCTCACCGGGCACGGCGTGCACTGGGACCCCATCGAGGTGCGGCTGCACGGCGAGCGGCTGTCCTGCGGCGGCAACGGGATGGCCGCCGTCGAGCGGCGCACGCTCCTGCGGCTGCTCCAGGAGCGGGCCATCGACGCCGGTGTCGACGTCCGGTTCAGCACCGAGGCCGAGCCCGACGACCTGCTCGCCGCCGGCTACGACCTGGTCGTCGCCGCCGACGGCGCCAACTCCCGGCTGCGCAACCGGTTCGCTGACGTGTTCGGCGCGACGGTGGAGACGGCGACCGCGAAGTTCATCTGGCTGGGCACCACCTACCCCTTCGACGGGCTCACCTTCGTCCACGAGCGCGGGCCGCACGGGGTGTTCGCCGTGCACGGCTACCCGATCGGCAACGGCGTCTCGACCTTCATCGTCGAGACCGACGAGACCTCCTGGCGGGCCGCCGGCCTCGACGCGTTCGACGTCACCCAGCCGCCGGGCGCCAGCGACGAGCGGACGAAGGACTACCTGCAGGAGCTGTTCGCGCCGCAGATCGACGGCGCGCCGCTGCTGGTCAACAACTCCCGGTGGGCGAACTTCCGCACGCTGCGCACCGCCGCCTGGACCCACCGGGCCGGCGGCACCGGCATCGCGCTGCTCGGCGACGCCGCGCACACGGCGCACTTCTCGGTCGGCTCCGGCACGAAGATGGCGATGGAGGACGCGATCGCCCTGGTGGCCGCGCTCGACGCGCACCCCGCCGACGTCGACGCCGCGCTGGCCACGTACGCCGAGGTGCGCCGGCCCCAGGTGGCGAAGATCCAGGACTCGGCGCGGCCGAGCCTCTCCTGGTGGGAGCACTTCGGCCGCAGCCACGACGCGATGCCGCCGTGGCAGTTCGCCTACCACTTCTTCACCCGCAGCCTGCCCGACGCCAAGCTCCGCCGGCGCGACGCGGGCTTCGTCGACGGCGTGCACCGCGCCTGGGCCGCCGAGCACGGCGCGCCGCCGCTGCAGAGCCCGGTCGAGGTCGCCGGCGCCCGGCTGCCCGGCCGCGTCGTGGCGGTGCGCGACGGCGCGGTCGTGCTGCCCGGTGGCCCGCTGCCGCTGCTGGCCGGACCGCCCGCGGCGGGGGAGGCGTGGGGGCTCGCGGTCTCGGCGCCCGACGACGAGGCCGGGATGCCCGACGCCCTCGCCGCGGTCGCGCGCGGCGCGGCGGCCGGCGCCGCGCTGGTCGCGGCCTCCGGCGGCACCCCGCTCACCCGGCGGCTGCTGTGCGAGGCGGCCCGCCTGGAGCACCGCGTCCCGGCGCTGCTGGTCGAGGAGGCCGACGACGACGTCCGGCTGACCGCCGTGCTCTCCGGCCGCACCGACCTGGTCGCCGCCCCGTGACCGGCCGGCTGGCGCCGCTGTTCGCCCCGCGCGGCATCGCCGTGGTCGGCGCCTCCCGCGACCCGGCCAAGCTCGGCGCGGTGATGGCCCGGTCGCTGGCCGGCTTCCCGGGCCCGGTCGCCGGCGTCAACGCCCGCGACGTCGACCCCGCCGCCGGCCTGTTCGCCTCGGTCGCCGACGCCGCCGCGGCGACCGGCCCGATCGACCTCGCCGTCCTCTGCGTCCCGGCCGCGGTCTCGGCGCAGGCGCTGACCGACGCCGCGGCCGGCGGGGCGCGCGCCGCGCTCGTCTGCTCGGGGGGATACGCCGAGGCGGGCGGGCCGGGCGTCGGGTTCCAGGCCGACCTCGTCGCCGCGGCCGCCGACGCCGGCGTCGCGCTGCTCGGCCCGAACACCTCCGGCTTCCTCGCGCCGGCGCGCGCCCTCACCGCCTCGTTCGTGCCGGGAGCGGCCGCGGTGGGGGCCGGGCCGGTGGCCGTGGTGGCCGCCAGCGGCGGGGTGAACCACGCGCTGGCCTTCCTGCTCGCCGACGCCGGCCTCGGCGTCTCGCTGGCGGTCGGGCTCGGCAACGCCGTCGACGTCACCGCGGCCGACGTGCTCGCCCACCTGGCGCACGACCCGGCCACCCGCGCGGTCGCGCTGCACGTGGAGTCGGTGAGCGACGGCCCCGCCCTGGTCGCCGCCGTCCGCGCCGCCACGGCCCGGGTCCCGGTGGTCGCGCTGGTCGTCGGGCGCAACGACGTCGCCGACTTCGCCCGCTCGCACACCGGCGCCCTGGCCACCTCGTGGCGGACCACCCGCGCCGCGCTGCGGGCCGCCGGGGCGGTGCTCGTCGACGACGAGCGCGCGCTGGTCGACGCGGTCACCGCGCTGTCGGCCCTGCGGCTGGCGCCGGCCGCCGACCCCGGCGTCGGGGTGGTCACCGCCCAGGCCGGTCCCGGGCTGCTGCACGTCGACGGGCTGCGCGGCCGCGGCGTCGCCGTCCCGCCGGTGGGGGAGGGCACCCGCGCGCGGCTGGCCGAGCTGCTGCCGCCGCTGACCTACCAGGCCAACCCGGTCGACACCGGCCGGCCCGGTCCGGGCTTCGCCGACGTGCTGGCCGCCGTCTCGGCCGACCCGGCGGTCGACCTGGTCAGCGCCTACGCGCTGGCCGAGCCCGACGCGCTGGACCTCCCCGCCGCCGTGCGTGCCGCCGGCACCGGGCCGCTGGTGGTCGGCATGGGCGGCCCGCCGGAGCAGGTCGAGCCCCAGCGGCGCGCGCTGCGGGAGCTCGGCGTGCCCGCGCTGACCAGCCCCGCCGCGCTCACCGCCGCGGTGGCCGCGCTGGTCGACGACGCCCGCGGACGGGCCGCGGCTCCCGAGCCGGCTCCCGAGGCGGCTCCCGTCCGACCGGCCGCCGACCGGATCGCCGCGGACCTCGACGAGGACGAGGCCAAGACGCTGCTCGCCGGCCTCGGCGTCCCGTGCCCGCCGCGCCGGGCCTGCGCCGACCGCGACGCGGCGCACGCGGCGCTGGCGGAGCTGCCCGGCCCGCTCGCGGTCAAGCTGCTCGACGCCGCGGTGACGCACAAGAGCGACGTCGGGGGCGTGGTGCTCGGGGTGCGCGACGCCGCCGCGCTCGACGCCGCCCTCGACGCGCTGGAGGCCGCGGGCGCGAGCCGGTTCCTGGTCGAGTCGATGGCGCCGCCCGGGGTGGACCTCATCGCCGGCGCCACCCGCGACCCGGTGTTCGGCCCCACGGTGCTGCTGGGCCTGGGCGGGGTGGTGGCCGAGGCGCTGGCCGACGTCGCCGTCGCCCCCGCGCCCCTGGCCGCCGCCGCGGCGGCCGGCCTGGCCGACGAGCTGGCCGGCCGCGCGCTGCTCGACGGGTTCCGCGGCGGGCCGGTCGCCGACCGCGGCGCGCTCGGCGCGGTGCTGGCCGCGCTGGGCGACCTGCTGGCCGCCCACCCCGAGGTCGAGGCGGTCGAGGTCAACCCGCTGCGGGTCACCGCGGGCGGGCTGCTGGCCCTCGACGCCGTCCTCACCCTGACGCCTGCCGGTCGACCGCCCGAGGAGGGGCACTGAGATGGTCGAGCACACGACGGCGACCCCGATCGCCGAGGGCACCGTCCCGTGGCCGGAGGAGCTGGTCCGCGAGTACACCGAGCGCGGCTGGTGGCGCGGCCGGTCGCTGGGCGCGGACCTGTACGAGGTCGCCGACCGGCGTCCCGACGAGGTCGCCCTGGTCGACGGGTCCCCCGACACCGGCGGCGTCCGGTTCACCTCGGCGGAGCTGATGGCCCGCGCCGACGCGCTGGCCTGCCGGCTGGTCGACGACCTCGGCCTGCGCCGGGAGGACCGCGTCGTCGTCCAGCTGCCCAACTGCTGGCAGTTCGTCGTCCTCACGCTGGCCTGCCTGCGGGCGGGGATCGTGCCGGTGATGGCACTGCCGGCCCACCGGCAGGCCGAGCTCGCCTACCTGGCCGAGCACAGCGAGGCCGCCGCGCTGGCGGTGCCCGGGACGCTGCGCGGGTTCGACCACCAGGAGATGGCCGCCGGCCTGGTCTCGGACTCGGCGACGCTGCGGCACGTGCTGGTGGTCGGCGACGACGTCGCGCCGGGCAGCACCGACCTCACCGCGCTGTGCGCGCCGCCCGACGACGCCGCCGCCGCGCGGGCCCGGTGGGACGCCGATGAGCCCGACAGCCGCTCGGTGGCGGTCTTCCTGCTCTCCGGCGGGACGACGGGGCTGCCCAAGCTCATCGCCCGCACCCACGACGACTACTCCTACAACGCCCGGCAGAGCGCGGCGGTCTGCGGCTTCGACCCGGCCACCGTGTACCTGGTCTCCCTGCCGGCGTCGCACAACTTCCCGCTGGCCTGCCCCGGCATCCTCGGCGCGCTGCTGGCCGGCGGCCGGGTGGTCACCCTGGACTCGCCGGAACCCGCGCGGGCGTTCGCGACCATCGCCGCCGAGGGCGTCACCGTGACCGCGGCCGTGCCCGCGGTCGCCCAGCGCTGGCTGGCGCACGCCACCGAGGCCGGGGCCGGGCAGGTCGCCACGCTGGAGGTGCTGCAGGTCGGCGGCGCCCGGCTGGCCGACGAGGTCGCCCGCCGGGTCCGGCCGGTGCTGGGCGCGACGCTCCAGCAGGTGTTCGGCATGGCCGAGGGGCTGCTGAACTACACCCGGCTCGACGACCCCGAGGACGTCGTCTGCACCACCCAGGGGCGACCGATGAGCGAGGGCGACGAGGTGCGGATCGTCGACCCCGACGACCGCGACCTGCCCGACGACGTCGCGGGCGCGCTGCTCACCCGCGGCCCGTACACCCCGCGCGGCTACTACCGGGCGCCGGAGCAGAACGCCCGCGCCTTCACCCCCGACGGCTGGTACCGCAGCGGCGACGTCGTGCGCCGCCGGCCCGACGGCAACCTCGTCGTGGAGGGCCGCGACAAGGACATGATCAACCGCGGCGGCGAGAAGATCAGCGCCGAGGAGGTCGAGAACGTCGTCTACCGGCTGCCGCAGGTCGCCCAGGTGGCCGCGGTCGCGATGCCCGACCCGGACCTGGGCGAGCGGGTGTGCGTCTACGCCGTGCTCGAGCCCGGCGCCGCGCTGACGCTGGAGGAGGCCCGGCAGGCGTTCGCCGACGCCGGGGTCGCCCGCTACAAGTGGCCCGACCGGCTGGAGCTGGTCGGGGAGCTCGCCACCACCAAGGTGGGCAAGATCGACAAGAAGGCGCTGCGGGAGGACCTCCGGGTCCGGCTCGCCGCCCATCCCGAGGAGGACGACTGATGCGCCTGGCCACCATCCGCACCGCCGGCGGCACCCGCGCCGTCCGGGTCGACGGCGACCGCGCCGTGGAGACCGGGCACGCCGACGTGGGCGAGCTGCTCGCCACGCCGGACTGGCGGGCGGTCGCCGAGGCCGCCGACGGCCCCGCGCACGACCGCGCCGGCCTCGACCTCGCCCCGGTCGTGCCGCGCCCGGGCAAGGTGATCTGCGTGGGGATCAACTACGGCGCCCACATCCGGGAGATGGGCCGGGACACCCCCGAGTACCCGACGCTCTTCGCCAAGTACGCCGAGGCGCTGGTCGGCGCCCACGACGACGTCGTCCTCCCCGCTGCGTCGCAGGCGGTGGACTGGGAGGGCGAGCTGGCCGTCGTCCTGGGCGACACCGTCCGGCACGCCGACGAGGCCACGGCAGCCGCCGCCATCGCCGGCTACTCGGTGCTCAACGACGTGACCGCCCGCGACTGGCAGTACCGCACCCTGCAGTGGCTGCAGGGCAAGACGTTCGAGGCGACGACGCCGTTCGGGCCGGAGCTGGTCACCCCCGACGAGGCCGGCGAGGGGCTCGAGCTCACCTGCAGCGTCGACGGCGAGGTCGTGCAGACGGCGAACACCGCGGACCTGGTCTTCGGCGCCGCGGCCACGATCGCCTACGTGTCGACGATCCTCACGCTGCGGCCCGGCGACGTCATCGCCCTGGGCACGCCCGGCGGCGTCGGCCACGCCCGCAAGCCCCCGCGGTACCTGGCCCCCGGATCGGTGCTGACCACCGCCATCACGGGGCTGGGGGAGTGCCGCAACACCTGCGTGGCGGAGCAGCGGTGACCGCCCGGGAGTGGTGGGCCGGGGGTGAGCGGACGCTGGGCACGGCGCTGGGCCGGCTGGTGGAGGCCGACTACGCCGGTGCGTCGCTGCTGCCGGACTGGGACCGCGCGCACGTGCTCGCCCACCTGGCCGGCAACGCCGACGCGCTGACCAACCTGCTCACGTGGGCGCGCACCGGCGTGGAGACGCCGATGTACCCCTCGGCCGGGGCCCGCGACGCCGAGATCGCCCGGCGTGCGGCCCTGTCCCCGGCCGACCTGGAGGCCGAGGTGCTCGGCTCGACCCGGCGGCTGGCCGACGCGGTCGCCGCGCTCCCGGAGGAGGCGTGGACGGCGGAGGTGCGCACCTTCCAGGGGCGCACCGTGCCGGCGACCGAGGTGTTCTGGATCCGCTCGCGGGAGGTGTGGGTGCACGCCGTGGACCTCGACGCCGGCGTGGGCTTCACCGACGTGCCCGACGGCGTGCTGGCCGCCCTGGTCGACGAGGTCTTCGCCACCTGGACGCGCCAGGGCGTGCTCCCGGAGGTCACCGTGTTCGGCGGCGACCGCGAGTGGGGCGCCGGCGGGCCGGCGGTCGCCGGGAGCCTGGCGGACGTCGCCGGGTGGGTCACGGGCCGGACGGCGGGGGAGGGGCTGCGCTGCGACGGCCCGCTGCCCGCGCTGCCGCGCTGGCTCTGAACCGACCCGGCAGCTCAGCCACCGCGAAGACGAGAGGCTACGGTCGGATCCCGTGCTCGACGGACACGTCCTGGTGGACGCCCACGTCCACGTCCCCCTCCTCGACACCCTCGCCCCCGCCTGGGTCGACTGGGCCCGGCAGTTCGGCCGGCCCGGGATCCTCGAGGAGATCTGGCGGCCCGACGGCACGCCGGACCCGGCGGCGCTGGACGCGCACATGGGGGAGCAGGGCGTCGACGTCGCCCTGCTCTTCTGCGAGTACAGCCCCAAGGCCACCGGCTACCAGCGCTTCGACGACCTGCTGCCGCTGGTCGAGCACAACCCGCGGCGCTTCCGGCCGGTGGCCAACGTCAACCCGCACCTGCACCACCCGATCGCGAAGGAGCTCCACCGCCAGCTGGACCTCGGCGCGGCGGCGCTGAAGATCCACCCGGTGCACGGCGGGTTCCGGCCCGACGACGCGATGCTCTACCCGGCGTACGCGGTGCTCGTCGAGCGGGGCGTGCCGCTGGTCGTGCACTGCGGCACCAGCAGCTTCCCCGGGTCGACCAACCAGTACGCCGACCCCGTGCTGCTGGACCCGGTGGTGCGTGACTTCCCCGACCTGCAGGTCGTGCTCGCCCACGGCGGCCGCGGCTGGTGGTACGACGCCGCGGCGTTCCTCGCCCTCTCCCGGCCCAACGTCTGGATCGAGCTGTCCGGCCTGCCCCCGCGGCGGCTGCCCGAGTACTACAGCCGCCACGACCTGAAGCGGCTGGCGCGCAGGTTCGTCTTCGGCACCGACTGGCCCGGCGTCCCCGGGCAGGCGGCGAACGCGCGGGCGATCGCGGCCCTCGACATCCCCGAGGACGTCGTCCCGCTCGTCCTCGGCGGCAACGCGCTGCGCATCTACGCCGGGCTCGACCCCGCCCGCTGACCCCTCGGCCGGCGGCCGCCGGCCTCGGTCAGGACGGCGGCCAGCTGCCCGACCGCCCAGTCGAGCTCCTCGGGGGTCACGACCAGGGGAGGGGCCAGCCGGATCGTGCAGCCGTGCGTGTCCTTGGTGAGCACCCCGCGCGCGGCCAGCCGCCGGCAGGCCACGGCGCCGGTCATCAGCGCCGGGTCGACGTCGACCCCGGCCCACAGCCCCCGCGTGCGGACGGCGGTGACGCCGGAGCCGACCAGCTCCTGGAGCCGCTCGGTCAGCCGCACGCCCAGCTCCCGGGCCCGCGCCTGGTACTCGCCCGTCTCCAGCAGCCGCACCACCGCCGAGCCGACCGCGGCCGCCAGGGGGTTGCCGCCGAACGTGGAGCCGTGGCTGCCCGGGGTCACCACCCTCAGGACGTCGGCGCGCGACACCACCGCCGACACCGGCAGGACACCGCCGCCCAGGGCCTTGCCCAGCACGTAGACGTCCGGGGTCACGCCCTCCAGGTCGCACGCGAACGTCGCCCCGGTGCGGCCCAGACCGGACTGGATCTCGTCGGCGAGGAACAGGACGCCGGCCTCGGTGCAGGCCGCGCGGACCTCGGCCAGGTAGCCCGGCGGCGGCACCACGACCCCGGCCTCGCCCTGTACCGGCTCGAGGAGCACCGCCACGGTGTCGGGGGTGAGGGCCGCCCGGAGGGCGTCGGCGTCCCCGAAGGGGACGACGTCGAACCCGGGGGTGAAGGGGCCGAAGCCGTCGCGGGCGACGGGGTCGGTGGAGAACCCGACGATCGTCGTCGTCCGGCCGTGGAAGCCGCCCTCGGCGACCACGATCCGTGCCCGACCCTCCGGGACGCCCCGCACCCGGTACCCCCAGCGGCGGGCCACCTTGATCGCCGTCTCCACCGCCTCGGCGCCGGTGTTCATCGGCAGCACCAGGTCCATTCCGGCCAGTGCGGCCAGGTCGCGGCAGAACGGGCCGAGCCGGTCGTTGCCGAAGGCCCGGCTGGTCAGCGTCACCCGCTCGAGCTGTGCGCACGCCGCCGCGACCAGGGCGGGGTGGCGGTGGCCGAAGTTGAGCGCCGAGTAGCCGGCCAGGCAGTCGAGGTGGCGGCGGCCCTCGACGTCGGTGACCCACGCGCCGGACGCCTCAGCGACGACGACCGGCAGGGGGGAGTAGTTGCGCGCGGTGACGGCCTCGGTGAGGGCGACCGCCTCGGCCGTGCGGGAGGGGAGCGTGCCCATGGCGCATCGTCGACCCGCGGAGGCCCCCGCCGGAAGGGGTCCCGTCTCCTCAATCAATCGGTTGACAATGGGCCGCCGACGGTCCTAACCTCCTCCTCAACCGGTTGGTTGAGAACGAGGAGGTCGGCATGGCGGCAGACCCGCTGTCCCGGGTGTTCGCGGCCCTGGCCGACCCGACCCGCCGGGACATGGTGGCGCGGCTGACGGTCGCTGACGCGACGGTCAACGAGCTGGCGGCGCCCTACGACATCAGCCTGCAGGCGGTCTCCAAGCACGTGCGCGTGCTCGAGGACGCCGGGCTGGTGAGCCGGAGCCGGTCGGCGCAGCGCCGGCCGGTGCACCTGGAGGCGGAGGTGTTCGACCTCATGACGAAGTGGCTCGAGCGCTACCGGCGCGCCGCGGAGGAGCGCTACCGCCGTCTCGACGACGTCCTGGCAGCCCTGCCGGACGACGACGCACCACCTGAGGAGGGAGCACGGCCATGAGCACCACGACGAAGCACGAGACGCAGATCGTCTCGGACCCGGACGTCCCGATGGTCCGGATCGTCCGGGAGTTCGACGCCCCGCCCGCGAAGGTCTTCCGGGCGCACACCGACCCGGACCTGGTCCGGCAGTGGAACGGCCCGCGCGGTCACGAGATGCGGATCGACTCCTGGGACTGCCGGACCGGGGGCTCCTACCGCTACGTGCACCTGGCCGGCGGTGAGGAGTACGCCTTCCGCGGCTGCTTCCACGAGCTGCGGCAGGACGAGCTGATCGTCCAGACGTTCACCTGGGAGGGCATGCCGGACGGCGTCGCCCTGGAGAAGATGGTGTTCGAGGAACTGCCCGGCGGCCGGTGCCGGCTCACCGCCACCTCGCTGGTGGACACGTTCGAGGGCCGCGACGCCTTCGTGGCCAGCGGCATGGAGGTCGGCGTCGTCGAGGGCTACGAGCGGCTCGACGAGGTGCTGTCGGAGGCCTGAGCGCTCCCGATGAGTTCGGTACGGCCCGGCGGTCTCTCCTGACGCCGGGTCCGTCCGCGCGTGGCGCCCGGGGGAGGAGCCGTCATGACCGACACCGTGCACCCGAGCACCGCCCACCGGCCGGGCCCGCTCGACGTCGAGTTCACCGCGCCCTTGGTGCGCAGCCCGGCGACGGGCGGCTGGACCTACCTGCAGATGCCGGGCTCCGCCGAGTACTTCGGCACCCGCGGCCTGGTGCGGGTCCGCGGGACCGTCGACGGGCACCCGTTCGCCGCGTCGTTCATGGCGCTGGGCGACGGCACGCACAAGCTCCCGCTGAGGGCCGACCTACGGGCGGCGCTCGGCAAGGGCCCCGGCGAGACGGTCACCGTGCACCTGGCCGAGCGGCTCCCCTGAGCGCTCAGCCCCCGCGGCTGGGGAGCAGCGTCTCCTGGTGGTCCAGCTCCCGCTGCAGCGTGCGCAGGCTCTCGTCGGGCAGCCGGCCGGCGTCCCGCCACCGCAGCAGTTCCTGCCGCTCGGCCTCGAGCACCGCCCGCCGCACGCCGAGGGCCGCCTCGTACTCCGGGGACACGGGGATCTCCCCGCCCTCGGCGAACTGCAGCAGCGACAGCCGCCGCTCGTAGCGCTCGAGCCGGTTCTGCAGCGCCGCCCGCAGGCCGTCGATGGCCTTGTCCTCCAGGTCGGTGTGCTGGTCGGCGTCGAGCTCGTCCAGGCGGACCAGGCCGGCCCGCACGGCGGCGGCCCGGGCCTCGTTGCGCAGTCGTGCCTCGTCCGCGGCGTCGGCGCGCACGCCGAGCCGGCGGACCAGCGGCGCGAACGTCAGCCCCTGGCCGACCAGCGTGACGAGCACCGCGAGGAACGCGCAGAAGAGCAGCAGGTCGCGGTCGGGGAACGGGTCCCCCGCGTCGGTCGTGAGCGGCAGCGTGAAGATCGCGGCCAGGCTGATGACGCCGCGGGTGCCGGCCCAGCTCAGGACCGTGATCTCCCGGCCGGAGAGGCGCCCGGCCCGCCGCGGCCCGCCGAACGCCGTCGCCGACCGCCCGCCGGCCGGGGGCCCGGGCGGCTGCTCGGCGCCGTCGGGCTGGGCGCCGAGCCGGGTGTGCATCCACCCGGGCAGCGACTCGGTGAGCACCAGCCAGAGCGGGCGCAGCAGCAGCATCACGCCGAGCGTGATCGCCACGGCGGTGACGATGGTGGAGAGGGCGTAGTCGCCGAGGTTCCTGACCACCTGCGGGAGCTGCTGGCCGATGACGAGGAAGACCACGCCCTCCAGCACGTAGTCGACCAGCCGCCACACCGCCCGGGTCTGCAGCCGGGTCTCCCCGGACTGCCAGTACGGCGCGTTGTGCCCGATGACCAGCCCGGCGACGACCACGGCCAGCACCCCGGAGACGTGCACCGACTCGGCGAGCAGGTAGGCCACGAACGGTGTGGCCAGCGAGACCGCGTTCGACGACAGCGGGTCGCGCCGCAGCCGGCGCAGCGGCCGGATGGCGTAGGCGACGACCAGCCCGGCGGCGACGCCGCCGGCCGCGGCCAGCGCGAACTGCCCGGCCGCCGACGGGGTGGAGAAGCCCTCGCCCTCGGCGGCCGCGACGGCCACGGTGAGGATGGTCAGCGCGGTCGCGTCGTTGAGCAGCCCCTCGCCCTGGATGAGGGTGAGCAGCCGCGGCGGCAGGCCCACCCTGCGCCCGACCGCGAGCGCGGCCACCGGGTCCGGCGGCGCCACCGCGGCGCCCAGGGCGATGCCGGCGGCGAGGGTGGCGCCGGCGACGAACAGGCTGAACCCGATGCCGATGAGGACCGCCGTGGCGAACACCAGCAGCACCGACAGGCTGACGACGGTCCGGATGTTCTTGCCGATCGCCACCAGCGAGGAGTCCAGCGCCGCGCTGTAGAGCAGCGGTGGCAGGACCAGGGTGAGCACCAGGTGGGGGTCGAGCTCGACGTTCGGCCCGGGCAGGAACGCGTACGCGATGCCGACCAGCGTGAGCAGGGCCGCGCCCGGCAGGCCGGTCCGCTCGGCCACCCAGTGGACGACGACGGTCACCCCCACCGCGGCCAGGACGAGCAGCAGGACGGACTCGGCGCTCACCGCCCCATCCTCACCGACGCCCGCGGGCGGTTCCCGCCGACGCCCCGGGTGTGCTCACGCCGCGACGGCCGCCATGGCCTCCGCGGTCAGCTGCACGGCACGCAGCCGGCGCTCGGGAGCGGGGGACTGGAAGGCGACGATCAGCTCGTCGGCGTCCGCCCGCTGCCGGAACGCGACGAGCTGGTCGCGGACCTCGGCCGGCGTGCCGACGGCGGTGCGGGTGAGCATCCCGTCGACGTGGACGGCGGCCCCGCCGCTCAGCAGCAGGTCGGCCTCGGCGTCGGAGAGGTCCCGGCCGCGCCCGAACAGGCCGGTCGCCAGCCGCCGGCGGACCGCGGCCAGGTCGGTGCGGGCGGCGTCGGTGGTGTCGGCGGCGACCACGTTGACCCCCGCGATCACGTACGGCCGGTCCAGCTGCGCGGAGGGGCGGAACTCGCTGCGGTAGGCGGCGACGGCCGGCTCGAGCATCTGCGGGGCGAAGTGCGACGCGAACGCGTAGGGCAGCCCCAGCGCCGCGGCCAGCGTGGCGCCGAACATCGACGAGCCCAGCACGTACAGCGGCACGTGGGAGCCGCGCCCGGGCACCGCGTTGACGCCGGCCACCCGGGTCTCGCCGGCGAGGTAGGCCTGCAGCTCCAGCACGTCCTGCGGGAAGCGGTCGGAGGAGGTGTGGTCGCGGCGCAGCGCGTACATCGTGTTCTGGTCGCTGCCCGGCGCCCGGCCCAGGCCCAGGTCGATCCGGCCGGGGTACATCGCGTCGAGGGTGCCGAACTGCTCGGCGATCGTCAGCGGCGAGTGGTTGGGCAGCATCACCCCGCCGGCGCCGAGCCGGATGCTGCTGGTGTGCGCGCCGACGTGGCTGATCAGCACGCTGGTGGCCGAGGAGGCGATCGTCGGCATGTTGTGGTGCTCGGCGTACCAGACCCGGCGGTACCCGTGCTCCTCGGCGGTGCGGGCCAGGGCGACGCTGGCCGCGATGCTCTCGCCGGCGGTCTGCCCGGGCGCGATCGGGGCGAGGTCGAGGACGGACAGCGGCAGCGGCGACGGCATGGTGCGGGGTACCTCTCGTTGGGGCTCGTTGTCCTGGGCAACCGCCGGCACCCTGATCTCCTTCCCGGGCGGCCACCCCCGTCGGTAGGTGGTGTCCCGCGGCCGGCGGCGGGAGGGTGGCGGTGCCCCTCGCCGTCGTCGCCCCCCGGAGGCCGCGCATGACCGCCGTCCAGCCCCCCCTGCCCTCCTACGCCAGCGGGACGTCGACCGTCCCGCTGCTCGGCGACACCATCGGGGCCGACCTGGACCGCACCGTGGCCCGGGTGGGGGAGCGCGAGGCGCTGGTGGAGTGCGCCACGGGCCGCCGGTTCACCTACCCGCAGTTCGCCGCCGAGGTCGACGCCGTCGCCCTGGGCCTGGACGCCCTCGGCGTCGCGAAGGGCGACCGGGTCGGCATCTGGGCACCCAACTGCGCCGAGTGGGCCTTCGTGCAGTACGCGACGGCGAAGCTCGGCGCGGTCCTGGTCAACATCAACCCGGCCTACCGGACGCACGAGCTGGCCTACGTCCTACGCCAGGCGGGCATCTCGATGCTGGTCAGCGCGCCGGACTTCAAGACCAGCGACTACCGCGCGATGGTCGCCGAGGTCCGCGGCGAGTGTCCGCAGCTGCGCGAGGTCGTCTTCCTCGGCGACCCGGGGTGGGACCGCCTGCTGGAGACCGGCCGGGCCGGCGACCGGGACCTGCTGGCCCGCCGGGCGGCGGAGCTGTCGGCCGACGACCCGATCAACATCCAGTACACGTCGGGCACCACCGGCTTCCCCAAGGGCGCGACGCTCACCCACCACAACCTGCTCAACAACGGGTTCTTCGTCGGTGAGGGCTGCGGCTACACCGAGGAGGACCGGATCTGCATCCCGGTGCCCTACTACCACTGCTTCGGCATGGGGATGGGCAACCTGGCGGCGACCAGCCACGGCGCGACGATGGTGATCCCGGCGCCGGGCTTCGACCCGGCGGCGACCCTGCGCGCGGTGCAGGAGGAGCGGTGCACGTCGCTGTACGGCGTCCCAACGATGTTCATCGCCGAGCTCGCGCTGCCCGACCTGGCCGACTACGACCTGTCCAGCCTGCGGACCGGCATCATGGCCGGCTCCCCGTGCCCGGTGGAGGTGATGAAGCGGGTGGTCGCCGAGATGGGCATGACCGAGGTGACCATCTGCTACGGCATGACCGAGACCTCGCCGGTGTCCACGCAGACCGGCGCGGACGACGACCTGGACCGCCGCACCTCGACCGTCGGCCGGGTGCACCCGCACCTGGAGGTCAAGATCGTCGACCCGGCCACCGGCCTCACCGTGCCGCGCGGCGAGCCGGGGGAGCTGTGCACCCGCGGCTACTCGGTGATGCTCGGCTACTGGGACGAGCCGGAGAAGACGGCGGAGGTCATCGACGCCGCCCGCTGGATGCACACCGGCGACCTCGCGGTGATGGACGCCGAGGGCTACGTCAACATCGTCGGCCGGATCAAGGACATGGTGATCCGCGGCGGGGAGAACGTGTACCCGCGGGAGGTCGAGGAGTTCCTCTACACCCACCCCGACGTCGTCGACGCGCAGGTCATCGGGGTCCCCGACGAGCGGTTCGGCGAGGAGCTCATGGCGTGGGTGCGGCTGCGCGAGGGGGCCGAGCCGCTCACCGTCGAGGCGCTGCGGGCCTTCTGTGCCGGGAAGCTGGCGCACTACAAGGTCCCGCGGTATGTCAAGGTCGTCGACGCCTTCCCGATGACGGTCACCGGCAAGATCCGCAAGGTGGAGATGCGCGAGGTCTCCGTCGCCGAGCTGGGTCTGGAGGCCGCCGCGGCGGTGCGCAACGCCTGAGCGGCCCCCCGGAGGTCCATGGACATCCAACTATCTGCGCTATGGTTCCTTGGACGTCCGAGTACCTCGTGTCTGGAGCCCGCCGTGACCACTGAGCCGACTCCTGCCCGGCCGCCGCTGCACGTGCCCGTCCACCCGGTCCGGTTCGTGACCGCCGCGAGCCTGTTCGAC
The DNA here is from genome assembly GCF_019799925.1 of Blastococcus sp. CPCC 205250. Lineage (GTDB taxonomy): Bacteria > Actinomycetota > Actinomycetes > Mycobacteriales > Geodermatophilaceae > Trujillonella. The sequence continues at coordinate 278,900 of NZ_JABGCG010000006.1, forward strand.
GGGCACGACGCCGCGATCAACGTGATGCGCCGGCTGCTGCAGAGCCAGGGCGCCGAGGTGGTGCACCTCGGCCACGACCGCGGGGTGGACGCCGTGGTGCGGGCCGCGGTGGAGGAGGACGTGCAGGGCGTCGCCGTCTCCTCCTACCAGGGCGGGCACGTGGAGTACTTCGGCTACCTGCGCGAGCGGCTGACCGCGGCGGGTGCGGGGCACGTGCGGGTCTTCGGCGGCGGCGGCGGCGTGATCGTCCCCGAGGAGATCGCGCAGCTGCGCGAGCGCGGGGTGCGGATCTTCTCCCCGGAGGACGGCGCCCGCCTCGGGCTGCCCGGGATGATCAACGAGCTGGTCCGCGAGTGCGACGTCGACCTGGCCGCGAGCGCCCCGGACGCCGCCGCCGTCCTCGGGGGCGACCGGGCGGCGCTGGCCCGCGCGGTCACGGTGCTGGAGGCCGGCCGCGCGCCGGAGCTGGCCGGTCGCCTGCGCGAGGCCGCCGCCGGCCGCACCGTGCCGGTCCTGGGCATCACCGGCACCGGCGGCTCGGGCAAGTCCTCGCTGACCGACGAGCTGCTGCGCCGGCTGCGGCTGGACCAGGGCGACCGGCTGCGGGTCGCCGTGCTGGCCATCGACCCCACCCGGCGCCGCGGCGGGGGAGCCCTGCTGGGCGACCGGATCCGGATGAACGCGCTGGAGGAGACGGTCGAGGGCGACCGCACCTTCTTCCGGTCCCTGGCCACCCGCACCGCCGGTGCCCAGGTGCCCGAGCACCTCGACGACGTGCTGACCGCGGTGAAGGCGGCCGGGTTCGACCTCGTCGTGGTCGAGACGCCGGGCATCGGGCAGGGCGACGCGGCGATCGTGCCGTTCAGCGACGTCTCGCTGTACGTGATGACGCCGGAGTTCGGCGCCGCGTCGCAGCTGGAGAAGATCGACATGCTCGACTTCGCCGACGTCGTCGCGGTGAACAAGTACGAGCGCCGCGGCGCCGAGGACGCCCGCCGCGACGTCGCCCGCCAGCTGGTGCGCAACCGCGAGGCGTTCGGGCAGCCCTGGGAGTCCATGCCGGTGTTCGGCACCAGCGCGGCCCGCTTCAACGACGACGGCGTGACCGCGCTGTACCAGCACCTGCGCGGGCTGCTCGCCGGCCACGGCCTGCCGGTGGCCGACGGCGCGCTGCCCGCGGTCGACGTGCGCGCGTCCAGCGGGCTGACCAGCGTCGTGCCGGCGTCGCGGGCGCGGTACCTGGCCGAGATCACCGAGACCGTCCGCGGCTACCACGGCACGACCGAGGAGCAGGCCGAGCTAGCCCGGCGGCGCCAGCACCTCACCACCGCCGCCGAGGTGCTCCAGGGGTCCGGCGACGGGGCAGCCGGCGCGGCCGCCCGCGCGGCCGCCGAGGCCACCGAGCTGGACCCGGAGGTGCGCGAGCTGCTGGCGCGCTGGCCGGCCGTCGTCGAGCAGTACTCCGGCGACGAGCTGACCTACACCGTCCGCGGCCGGGACATCACCGTCCCGCTCACCCGCGAGACGCTCTCGGGCACGCGGGTGCGCCGGGTGTCACTGCCCCGCACCCGCGACGACGGCGAGCTCGTGCGGTTCCTGCGGCGGGAGAACCTGCCCGGCGCCTTCCCCTTCACCGCCGGCGTCTTCCCGGTCAAGCGGGAGGGCGAGGCGCCGGCGCGGATGTTCGCCGGCGAGGGCGACCCGTTCCGCACCAACCGCCGCTTCAAGCTCCTGAGCGAGGGGCAGCCGGCCACCCGGCTGTCGACCGCCTTCGACTCGGTGACCCTCTACGGGCGCGACCCCGAGCTGCGCCCCGACGTCTACGGCAAGGTCGGCACCTCCGGCGTCTCGATCGCGACGCTGGACGACATGCGCGAGCTGTACGCCGGGTTCGACCTGTGCAGCCCCACGACGTCGGTGTCGATGACGATCAACGGGCCGGCGCCGGCGATCCTGGCGATGTTCCTGACCACCGCGATCGAGCAGCGGCTGGAGCGCTTCCGCGCCGAGGAGGGCCGCGAGCCCGACGACGCCGAGGCCGAGGAGGTCCGCGCCTGGGTGCTGGCGAACGTCCGGGGCACGGTGCAGGCCGACATCCTCAAGGAGGACCAGGGCCAGAACACCTGCATCTTCTCCACCGAGTTCGCGCTGCGCTGCATGGCCGACATCCAGCAGTGGTTCATCGCCCACTCGGTGCGCAACTTCTACTCGGTGTCGATCTCCGGCTACCACATCGCCGAGGCCGGGGCGAACCCCATCAGCCAGCTCGCCTTCACGCTGGCCAACGCCTTCACCTACGTCGAGGCCTACCTCGCCCGCGGCATGGCGATCGACGACTTCGCGCCCAACCTGAGCTTCTTCTTCTCCAACGGGATGGACGCGGAGTACACGGTCATCGGCCGGGTGGCCCGGCGGATCTGGGCGGTGGCGATGCGCGACCGGTACGGCGCCGGCCCGCGCGCGCAGCAGCTGAAGTACCACGTGCAGACCTCGGGGCGCTCGCTGCACGCCCAGGAGATGGACTTCAACGACATCCGCACCACGCTGCAGGCGCTGTGCGCGATCTACGACAACGCCAACAGCCTGCACACCAACGCGTACGACGAGGCGGTGACGACCCCGAGCGCGCACTCCGTCCGCCGGGCGCTGGCCATCCAGATGATCATCGACCGCGAGTGGGGCCTGGCGTCGAACGAGAACCCGCTGCAGGGCTCGCACGTCGTGGAGGAGCTCACCGACCTGGTCGAGGCGGCGGTGCTGGAGGAGTTCGACCGGATCGCCGAGCGCGGCGGCGTGCTGGGCGCGATGGAGACCGGCTACCAGCGCGGCCGGATCCAGGACGAGTCGATGCTCTACGAGCACCGCAAGCACGACGGCTCCCTGCCGATCATCGGCGTCAACACCTTCCTCGACCCGGACCGCGACTCGACGCCCGCGGGACCGGTCGAGCTCGCCCGCGCCACCGAGGACGAGAAGAAGTCCCAGCTCGCCCGGCTGGAGGACTTCCACTCCCGGCACGCCGGCCAGGCGCCGGCCGCGCTGGCCCGGCTGCGCGAGGTGGCGATGAGCGGCGGCAACGTGTTCGAGGCGCTCATGGACGCCGTCCGGGTCTGCTCGCTCGGCCAGATCAGCGAGGCCTTCTTCGAGGTGGGTGGCCGCTACCGCCGCAGCGTCTGAGGGCCGGTGCGATCAGCTCGTGCGGTCTTCCCCCGCGCCTGCGGTGCCGCAGCGCCGAGGGAGCGCGAGGAGGACCGCGAGAGGGCCGCCACGGCGACCGCGGGAGGGCGGCGGCCGGCGTCACGGCAAGATGCACAGTCGTGAGCACGCCGTCCCTGCCCTTCGACCCGGTCGCGGAGGCCACCCGGCACTGGCGCGAGCACGGCTGGGGGAACGCGGCCGTCGGCATGGAGGCGGTCACCTCGCTCATGCGCGCCCAGGCGATCGTGCAGGCGCGGGTCGACGAGGTGCTCCGGCCGCTGCAGCTGACCTTCGCCCGCTACGAGTTGCTCATGCTGCTGTCGTTCACCCGGACCGGGGCGCTGCCCATGGCCAAGGCCGGCGCGCGGCTGCAGGTGCACCCGGCCAGCGTCACCAACGCGGCCAGCCGGCTGGAGGCGGCGGGGCTCGTGCAGCGGCGCCCGCATCCGGAGGACGGCCGCGGCGTCCTCGTCGAGATCACCGACGCCGGCCGGGCGCTGGCCGCCGAGGCGACCGCCCGCATCAACGAGGTCTTCACCTCCCCGGAGCTGAGCAACGACCGGATGCGCGAGCTCATCGACATCCTGCGCGACCTGCGCCGGACCGCGGGCGACTTCGGGGGGTGAACCTCCTCGACGACCTCGGGACCGGCGTGCCCCTGGCCGGCCCGCCCCGACGGGTGGTCTCGCTCGTGCCGTCGCTGACCGAGGCGCTGGCGGAGACGGTGCCCGACCGGCTGGTCGGCGCCACCGACTGGTGCACCCACCCCGCGGAGCTCTCGGTCGCGCGGGTCCGCGGCACGAAGAACCCCGACCGGGCGGCGATCGCCGCGCTCGGGCCCGACCTCGTCGTCGCCAACCGGGAGGAGAACCGGCGCCTCGACGTCGACCGGCTCCGGGCGGCGGGCATCCCGGTGTGGGTCACCGTGGTCGAGTCCGTCGACGAGGCGCTCGCCTCGCTGCGCCGGCTGTTCACCGAGGCGCTGGGGGTGGGCGAGCCGGCGTGGCTCACCGAGGCCGCCCACGCGTGGACCGCGCCGCCACCGGCCCGCGGCCTGCGCGTCGCCGTCCCGATCTGGCGGGACCCGTGGATGGTGGTCGGCCCGCGGACCTTCGCCGGCGACGTGCTCGCCCGGCTGGGGCTGGTCAACGCGTTCGGCGCGGGGGACGACCGCTACCCGCACACCACCCCCGAGGGCATCGCCGCCGCCGGCGCCGAGGCCGTGCTGCTGCCCGACGAGCCCTACCGGTTCACCGCCGACGACGGCCCCGAGGCGTTCCCCGGGCTGCCCGCCGCGCTGGTGTCCGGGCGCGACCTGACCTGGTACGGCCCCTCGCTGGCCGGCGCCCGCGCCCGCCTGGCCGCCGCGGTCGCGGCGCTGACCTGACCCGCGAGATCTGCACACTCGTCGCCATCAGCGGCTGATGGCGACGAGTGTGCAGATCTCGTCGAGGGGGTCAGGCGGTGCCGGCGTCGCGGCGCGGGAGCTCGGCGTGCGGGCGGGACTGCCAGCGGGCCCAGTCCGCGCTCACCTCGCCGGCGGCGCGCAGCAGCCGCGGCAGGTGCTCGCCGAGCAGCCGCTCGGTGGAGGTCTCCGCGGCGTGCACCGTCACGTTCATCGCCGCGCGGACCGCACCGGTGCCGTCGCGCACCGGCACCGCCACCGACCGGACGCCGGGCGCGAGCTCCTCGTCGGCCAGCGCCCAGCCGCGGGCGCGCACCCCGGTCAGCTCGTCGCGCAGCTGCTCCTCGGTGGTGCCGATGTACGGCGGCAGCCCGGCGCGGCTGGGCTGGGCGAGCACTGCGGGCAGGTCCTGCGGCGGCACGGCGGCCAGCAGCACCTTGCCCTGGGACGTCTGCGCGGCCGGGAAGCGGGTGCCGATCTCCACGCGCAGGGCGATGAGCTTGGGCACCGAGACCCGGGCCACGTAGACGATGTCGGAGCCGTCCAGCTGGGCCATCGAGGAGGACTCCCCGGTCTGCGCGACCAGCTCCTCGAGGTGCGGCCGGGCGACGTCCCACAGTCCGAGCGACCCGACGTAGGCCATGCCGAGGTCGAGCACCCGCGGGGTCAGCGCGAAGCCGCCGCCCTCGGTCCGGACGTAGCCGAGCTCCTCCAGGGTGAGCAGCAGCCGCCGCGCCGTCGGCCGGGCCAGGCCCGCGGCCGCCGCCACCTCCGACAGCGACATCGTCCGGGCGGCCGGGCCGAAGCACGCCAGCACGTCCAGCCCGCGGGCCAGCGCCTCGACGAACTCCGGCCCCGCGCCGCGGCCGGCCATCAGCGCGGTCCGTTCATCGGCCGAGGACCCGGTCCTCGCCGCCGGCCCGCTTGGACTCGTCCACGTAGTCGGAGTACTGGTAGGGGTTGTCGAGGACCTCGGCCTCGGCGGCCGGCGCCTCCGGGAACATCCCCGCCTCCCAGGCCTCCTCGCCGATCTCGCCGCGCAGGTGGTCGATCGTGTCCTCGATCTCCCGGCGGACGGCGGCCAGGTCGACACCGACCAGCTCGCCGTCGGACTTCACGATCCGGCCGTCGACCAGCACGGTGTGCACGTCGGCCCGCTGCGCCTGGAAGGCCACGTGCCCGAACGGGTTGAGCAGCGGGAAGGACACCGGCGACCGGTCGTTCTTCAGCAGGACGACGTCGGCCTTGCGCCCCACCTCGAGCCGGCCGAGGTCGCCGTCGCGGCCGATCGCGTGGGCGCCCCCGCGGGTGCACCACTCGACGACGTCGCGGGCGCGCAGCCGCAGGTGCGTGATGGTCTCGCCCTCGAGGTGGGCGGTGAGGTGCTCGGACATCCGGTCGGCGTTGAGCGTCGCCCGCATCGCGGAGAACATGTCGCCGCTCCACCAGACGCTGGTGTCCATCGACAGCGACACCGGGATGCCGTGGCGCAGGACCTGCTCGGTGGGGGCGTGCCCCTGCCCGGCGCTGCACTCGGACTCGGTCGCCACGGAGATGGAGCCGCCGGTGCCGGCGATGCGCTGGTAGCTGTCGGCGGTCAGGGTGGCCGCGTGCACGTACGTCGTCTCCGGCGTCATGAACCCGCCGTCGTACATCTGCCGGATGCCGGTGTCGTTGGTCGCCGCCCAGACGCCGGCGTGCGTGGTGACCGGCAGCCCGAGGTCGCGGGCCACCTCGAACGCCGCCTTCTCCGGGAACGCCGGGTCGCCGGTGACGTCGAAGGCGATCTGCACGCCCATCATGTCGTCGCGCTCGTCGCGCAGCCGCTCCAGGAACGAGCGGACGGCGGGGTCGGCGGTCCACTCCCACGGGCCGGCCTGGATGTTGCCGTAGGCGAAGACGAACCGGCCGGGGGTCGAGCGGAGCGCGTCGAGGGCGGCCTCGGCGTGCTCGACGGTCTGCAGGTTGTGCGACCAGTCGACCGTCGTCGTCACCCCGGCGTCGAGGGACTCGATCGCGGCGAGCCGGTTGCCCGCGGCGATGTCCTGCGGGCGGAACTTCTTGCCGTGCTCGAGGTAGTACCAGACGAAGTACTGGGTGAGCGTCCAGTCCGCGCCGTACCCGCGCATCGCGGTCTGCCACATGTGCCGGTGGGTGTCGATCATGCCCGGCATGACGATGCCGTCGGTGGCGTCGACCTCGCGTGTGCCCTCGGGGACGTCGAGGGCCGGGCCGATCGCCGCGATCCGGCCGTCGGCGACGAGGACGTCGGCGCCGGACAGCACGGTGCCCGCGTCGTCCATGGTCAGCACCGTCCCGCCGCGCAGGACGACGGGCCGGCCGGCCTCGGTGCTCGGATCGCTCATGGGGGTCCTCCTCGACGGGTACGACGACGGTGTCGGACGACCGTCCGCTCTACGGACGGCACGCCGGGTGGCGCCACCCTGACGTGACGGGCGCCACGTGTCAAGACGCTCCGGCGAGCGTCCGCGCCCGGTTGACAGGCCCTCGACGCCCCGCCGAGACTGCGGCGGACGGGTGTCCGCGACGCGGCTGCCCGGTACCTGGCCGACGGCGGAGGGACCCACGAGCAGATGACCACCGACGAGAGCGCCGGCGCTCCCCGCGGACCGCTCTCCGGCCTCCTGGTCGCCGACTTCTCCCGGATCCTCGCCGGCCCCTACGCCACGATGCTGCTGGCCGACCTGGGTGCCGAGGTGGTCAAGGTCGAGGGCCCCGGCGGGGACGACACCCGCACATGGGCGCCGCCGGTGCGCGAGGGCGTGAGCACGTACTACCTGGGCGTGAACCGCAACAAGCGGTCGGTGGCCCTGGACCTCAAGGACCCCGGCGACGTCGCCGCGGCGCGGGAGCTGGCCCGCCGCGCGGACGTCGTCGTGGAGAACTTCAAGCCCGGGGGCCTGGCCCGCTTCGGCCTGGACTACGAGGCGGTGGCCGCGACCAATCCCGCCGTCGTCTACGCCTCGATCAGCGGCTTCGGCAGCGGCCCCGGCGGCCGCGCGCTGCCCGGCTACGACCTCATCGTGCAGGCGATCTCGGGGCTGATGAGCCTCACCGGCGACCCCGGCGGCGAGCCCTACCGCGCCGGCGTCGCGGTGTTCGACGTGATGGCCGGGCTGCACGCCACCATCGGCGTCCTCTCCGCGCTCAACCTGCGGCACGAGACCGGCCGCGGCCAGCACGTCGAGGTCAACCTGCTCGCCTCCGCGATGTCGGGGCTGGTGAACCAGACCAGCGCCTACGTCGCCGGCGGCGTCGTCCCGTTCCGGATGGGCAACAGCCACCCGAGCCTGTTCCCCTACGAGCCGCTCCCGTGCTCCGACGGCGACCTGATCGTCACCGCCGGCAACGACGGCCAGTTCCGCAAGCTGTGCGAGGTGCTGGGCCTGCCGGAGCTGGCCGACGACCCGCGCTTCCTGCGCAACGAGGACCGCACCGCCGCCCGCGACGAGCTGCGGCCGCTGCTGGTCGAGCGGCTGCGCACCCGCACGAAGCTGGAGTGGTTCCGCGACATCATCGGCGCGGGTGTGCCCTGCGGGCCGATCAACACGATCGACCAGGGCGTCGCCTTCGCCGAGGAGGTCGGCCTGGACCCGGTGGTGACCGTGGGGGAGGGGGAGGCCGCCGTGCCCTCGATCCGCAACCCGATCCGGTTCTCCGACACCGCCGCCACCTACCGGCTGCCCCCGCCGCGGGTCGACGAGCACGGCGCGGAGATCCGCCGCTGGCTGGCCGCTCCCGAGGAGGAGTCGTGAGCACGCCCGAGTACCCGACCGCGCTGGGGGCGTCCAGCCGCGAGACGATCACGCTGCTCGGCTCGGACCTCGCCCGCGACGTGATGGGCTCGGTGGGCTTCGGCGAGCTGGCGTTCTGGCTGGCCACCCAGCGCCGTCCCACCGCCGGCGAGACGCGGGTGTTCGAGGCGGTGCTGGCGGCCCTGGCAGACCACGGCTTCACCCCGACGGCGATCGTCACCCGGCTGACCTACCTCTCGGCCCCGGACTCGGTGCAGGGGGCGCTGGCCGCCGGCCTGCTCGGCGGCGGCTCCCGGTTCCTCGGCGTCACCGAGGACTGCGGCCGGTTCCTGCACGACGTCCTCGCCGCGACGCCCGAGCTGCCCAGCGACGACGCCGGTTGGGACGCGCTCGCCCTGGAGACCGTGCGCGCGCAGCGCGAGGCGCGGCGCTTCGTCCCGGGCCTGGGCCACCACGTGCACAAGGACGGCGACCCGCGCACCCCCCGGCTGTTCGAGATCGCCGCCGAGGAGGGCCTGGTCGGACCGCACCTGTCGCTGTTCGCCGCCATCGGCCGGGTGCACCCCGAGGTGCTGGGCCGGACCCTGCCGCTCAACGGCGCCGGTGTCTGCGGAGCGGCGCTGGCCGACCTCGGGCTGCCGCTGGAGCTGCTGCGCGGGTTCGCGCTGCTGGCCCGTACCGCGGGGCTGATCGGGCAGCTGGCCGAGGAGCTGCGCCACCCGGTGGCCAACGACGTCTTCCTCTCCGTCGACCGGAACAACCGCTCCGTGGCTCCCGACCCCTACGTCCCCGAGTCGTTGGAGGGCTGACCTGTGCAGGCCGCCGTCCTCCCCGCGCCCGGCGCCGCGCCGGCCTGGGCCGAGCACCCCGACCCGCAGCCCGCACCCGGCCACACGCTGGTCACCGTGACCGCGGCGGCGATCGTGCCGCTGGACCTGCTGTGCGCCTCGGGCACGTCGTACTTCGGCGAGCCGGCCTGCCCCTACGTGCCGGGCACGCAGGGCGTCGGCGTGGTCGAGGAGTCGGCGTCCCTCGCCCCTGGCACGCGGGTGTTCTTCGAGACCGCCGCCGGCCGGGCGCCGGTCGACGGCAGCCTCGCGCAGCGCTGCTCGACCCCCGACGAGATGGTCGTGCCGGTCGAGGCCGACGTCCCCGACGTCGCGGTGGCGGCGCTGGGCATGTCGGCGGTCGCGGCGTGGCAGGCCCTCACCGCGCGCGGCCGGTTCCGGCCGGGGGAGCGCGTGGTGGTCCTCGGCGGCGGCGGCGCGGTCGGCCAGGTCGCCGTGGGCGCCGCCCGGGTGCTCGGCGCGGCCCGGGTCGTCGCCGTCTGCCGCTCGGCCGGGGCGCGGGAGCGGGCCGAGCGCGCCGGTGCCGACGTGGTCGTCCCCCTGACCGGCGACGCCGGCGCCCTCGCCGCGGCGCTGGAGCAGGCGCTGGGCGGCGGGGCCGACGTCGTCGTCGACCCGGTCTGCGGTCCCGCCGCGACCGCCGCCGCCCGGGTGCTCGCCCCGGGCGGGCGGCTGGTGAACCTCGGCGGGGCGTCCGGCGACACCGCCGAGTTCTCCTCCGCGGTGCTGCGCAGCCGCTCGGCGGAGCTGCTCGGCTACACCAACGTGACGCTGACCCCGGCGGAGCGGCGCGAGGCGTTCGGCGCCGTCCTCCGGCACGCCGCGGCCGGCGAGCTGGCCGTCGAGGCCGAGCGGGTGCCGCTGGCCGACGTCGCCTCGGCGTGGGCGCGGCAGGCCGCCGGGCGCGCGTCCCGCAGGCAGGTACTGACCCCGTGACCGACACCGCAGGAGGAGCAGCGATGGAGCTCGTCACCGAGGACAACATCACCGACCTGGCCGTGCAGCGCTGGCAGACCGCGCACGACCCCCGCACCGCCGAGGTCCTGACCGCGCTGGTGCGGCACCTGCACGACTTCGCCCGCGAGGTCCGGCTGACCGAGGCCGAGTGGATCGCGGCGATCCAGTGGCTCACCCGCACCGGGCAGATCAGCGACGAGAAGCGGGAGGAGTTCATCCTCGCCTCCGACGTCCTCGGCCTGTCGATGCTCGTCGTGCAGATGAACCACCGGCTCGACCCGGCCGCCACCCCGGCCACCGTGCTGGGTCCCTTCCACATCCCCGGCTCGCCCGAGCTGGGCTTCGGCGGGGACATGTCCGACGGGCTGGACGGCGTGCCGCTCTACGTGCACGGTCAGGTCCGGGACCTGGCCGGCGCCCCGGTGCCGGACGCGCGCTTCGACGTCTGGCAGGCCGACGACGAGGGGCTCTACGAGTCGCAGCACGCCGGCCTGGACGAGGCCCGGCTGCGCGGGGTCTACCGCAGCCGCGAGGACGGCGCGTACTGCGTGCGCACCATCGCGCCCAAGGGCTACACGATCCCCATGGACGGCCCCGTCGGCGAGCTGATCTCCCGCACCGACATCAGCCACTACCGGCCGGCGCACGTGCACTTCAAGTTCGACGTCCCGGGCCACGAGCCGCTGATCACCCACCTGTTCCAGGAGGGCGCCGAGTACCTCGACAGCGACGTCGTCTTCGGCACCAAGCAGGAGCTCGTCGTCCGCTTCGAGCGGCGGGAGCCCGGCGCCACCCCGGACGGCGGCAGCAGCGACGTGCCGTGGGTCGAGGCCCGCTACGACTTCGTCCTCCAGCCGAGGGGCTGAGCGTCGGGGTGCCAGCCCCCGGGGGCACGGACCGGTCAGCGCCGGGGGTGCCGAGAGATCATGTGCGCATGGCGGACGCACCGGAGGCGCATGACGGGCGTCAGCCCTTCCACCTGGAGTAGGACAGGGAAGCCGGGGCCGGTCACCTGCCGCTGACCGACATCGAGCCGGGTGGAGCCGTGACCCAGCGCATCGTCACGGGCCCGGTGGAGGGCACCGGGGAGGTCATCCTGGACGTCGACCGGGCGGGCAGACTGCTCGGGATCGAGATCGCCGGTACCCGACTCCTGCCGTTCGATCTGGCTGACGACCGGCCGACACCCTGAGGTACTCCCGGGTGCCGCGTCAGCCGTGGATCTCGCCGCCCGGCGGTGGCAGCGACGTGCGCTGGGTCGAGGCGGATCACGACTTCGTGCTGCAGTCGAGGGGCTGAGCTCGGCCGGACCGACCCACGTCCCCGTCGCGGGGACTCCTCCGGATCAGCCGGCGACCGGGTAAGCGACCAGCAGGGCCACCGACGTCAGGACGGTCAGGGCCACTGTCAGGGCCACGGCCACGGGACCGCGGAGGCGCCGCCATACCATCCAGGCGGCGAACGCGACGCCCATCGCGATCGACGCGCTCCAGTAGACCGGGCTCGTGGTCGCGCCGATCACCGTCAGCCCGTAGACCCCCTCACCGATCAGCAGGCCGGAGAGACCGGCGACGCCGACCGCGGCGAGGACGTCGGTCCGCCACCTCACCCACGCGGCCCCCACCCCGACGAGCGGACCGGCGACCAGACCGGCAGCGACCCAGAAGTTGGTCGGTGCCAGGGACCAGCTGAGCCCGCGCCCCGCGGAGGCGAGGGCATAGCCGATGTGGAGTGCGTAGAAGCCGAGCAGTCCGAGGGCCGCCGCCCACCGTGGGCGGGCCCGCACCCACCAGACCAGCGCGAAGACGACGAGCGACCAGCCTCCGGCGGAGTTGGCGACCGAGGTCAACGCGGACGGCAGGAGCAGCTGGCCCCACGAGGTCGCGGCACCCATCAGCCCCGCCGTCAGGCCCGTCGCCAGGACGGCAGCCGCGGGTCGCCACGGCGGCGGCGTCGCAACTCCCGTCAGCAGCCCACCGGCACCGGGTGTCGTCAGCGCAGTCATGTCCCCGCCCCCGCCCTCGCCCGCGGCCCCGTCGGCCGTCCGGTCCGAGTGTGCGGATGCCGACCGTCCACGGCATCGGACCGAGGGCGGATCCCCGAGTCCGCCCACGGGAGGACACGGCCGCCCCACGTGGACGGTGGGTGCACCGACGGCCGGCGGGGGTAGGGGCGGCGGATGTCGCGGCTGAACGCCTCCACCCTGTCCATGCTGGGCCCGTCCGTGTGGACGCCGCGCTACGACCGGGCTGCCGTGCGGCCGGGCATCGTGCACCTCGGCGTGGGCGGGTTCCACCGCTCGCACCAGGCCCTGTACGTCGACCGCCTGCTCGAGTCCGGGCAGGCGATGGACTGGGGCATCTGCGGGGTCGGCGTGCTGCCCGGCGACCGGCGCATGGCCGAGGTGATGGCGGCCCAGGACTGCCTGTACACCCTCGTCGTCAAGCACCCCGACGGCTTCCTCGACGCCCGCGTGGTCGGGTCGGTCGTCGAGTACCTCTTCGCCCCCGACGACCCGGAGGCCGTCGTCGAGCGGATGGCGGCCGGGACGACGCGGATCGTCTCGCTCACCGTCACCGAGGGGGGCTACAACACCTCGGCCGCGACCGGGGAGTTCGTCGGCGACGCCCCGGACGTCGTCGCCGACCTGCGGCCGGGCGCGCCGCCGCGGACGGCGTTCGGGCTGGTCACCGAGGCCCTGGCCCGCCGCCGCGACCGGGGTCTGCCGCCGTTCGCGGTGGTCTCCTGCGACAACATCCCGCACAACGGCGACCTCGCGCGGCGCAGCTTCGCGGCCTTCGCCGCGCTGCGCGACCCGGAGCTGGGGGAGTGGGTGGCCACCCAGGTCGCCTTCCCCAACTCGATGGTCGACCGGATCACGCCGGTCACCACCGACGCCGACCGCGCCGAGCTGGCCCGCCGGTTCGGGGTCGAGGACGCCTGGCCCGTGGTCTGCGAGCCGTGGACCCAGTGGGTGCTGGAGGACGCCTTCCCCGCCGGGCGGCCGCCGCTGGAGGACGTCGGTGTGCAGGTGGTCGCCGACGTGGCCCCGTACGAGCTGATGAAGCTGCGGCTGCTCAACGCCGGCCACCAGGTGCTGGCCCACCTCGGCCGGCTGGCCGGCCTGGAGTACGTGCACGAGGCCTGCCAGGACCCGCTGTTCCGCGAGTTCCTGCGCGGCTACCTCGACGAGGAGGCCACCCCGACGCTGGCGCCGGTGCCCGGCATCGACCTGCGCCGCTACAAGTCCGAGCTCGTCGGGCGGTTCGCCAACCCGCAGGTCCGCGACACCCTGGACCGCATCCGGGAGAACGCCTCCGACCGCGTGCCGCAGTTCCTGCTCCCCGTGCTGCGTGCCAACCTGGCCCGCGGCGGGGAGATCCGCCGGTCGGCCGCGGTGCTGGCCGGCTGGGCGCGGGCCGCCGAGGGGGCCGACGACGCCGGCCTGCCGCTGGCGCTGGTCGACCCCCGTGCCGAGCAGCTGGGCGCGCGCGCCGACCGCCAGGCCGCCGAGCCGCTGGCGTTCCTCGCCGACCCCGACGTCTTCGGCGACCTGGCGGCGGACGAGCGGTTCGCCGCCGCCTACCGCGACGCCCTGGCGTCGCTGCGCGCGCGGGGGGCGCGGGCGACCGTCGCGGCACTGGTGAGCCCGCGCCGCCACGGCTGAGGCGCCGGGCGGGGAGGACCCGGCGGCGGCTCAGCGCAGCAGCTGCTCCAGCTCGGCCCAGGAGCCGACGACGGCCGCCGCCCCGGCCTCGCGGAGGGCGGCCACGCGGTCGGCGCGGTCGGGCTCGGGCACGAACTGCACGATGCCCACCGTGGGGTGGCCGGCGACGACGGCGGACAGCGCTCCGTTGACCGAGTCCTCGACGGCGAGCGCCTCGTCCGGGGTCACCCCGAGCACCGTTCCGGCGTGCACGTACACCGCCGGGTCGGGCTTGCTGGTCGGCTCCGGCAACGAGTCCTCGGCGCTGAACCGCCGGCCGGCCGCGAAGAGGGTGCTCAGGCCGGTCACCTCCAGGCACGCGCCGAGCCGGGAGGCGGCGCTGCTGGTGACCGCGGCCAGCCCGAAGTGGCCGGCGAGGCGTTCCAGGGGCTCGCGCACCGTGGGGTCGGGGCGGAGGACCTCGCGCAGGTGCGCGGTCACGACGTCCTTCTCCTCGGTCACCCAGCGGTCGAGTTCGGTGCGGGTCAGCTCGCGGCCGTAGCCGGTCGCCAGCTGCCCCGCCGCGGCACGGAAGTTCTTCCCGTTGGTCATCCCCTGCAGCTCGGCCGGCTCGAACGCGCGCTCGGCGCCGAGGCCGGCGAGGAACCGGTTGGTGACGTCGGCCGAGGCGGCGTAGGCCGGTTCCTCGGAGGGGAAGAGGGTGCCGTCGGCGTCGCAGAGCAGCGTCGTGAGCGCGGCGGGATCGAGGGGGAGGAACCGCTCGGTCACGCGGTCGCCTCCGTCCGGCCGGCGCCGCTGCGTCCGAGGAAGTCCTCGAGGACCTCCCGCGGTCCCTGCCGCTCCAGCGAGGACAGCGCCTCCTGCACGCAGGCGGCGAACTGCCGGTCCTGACCGATGGAGTCGAAGATCGACCGCTCCGACAGCAGCGGCCCGGCGTCGGCGCCGGCCTGCTGGGCCATCGGGACGAGATCGGGTCGCGGACCCTCGATCGGCACCTCCTCGCCGGCGTAGTCGTGCCCGCGCAGGAACCGCAGCCAGCCGGCGACGGCGACGCACAGCAGCGGGTGCGGCCGGTCGGCGTCCATCGCCGCCTGCACCGACGGCAGGAGGTAGTTCGGGATCTTGGACGATCCGCGCCGGGACAGCCGGGAGAGCTGGTCGGCCATCCGCGGGTTGGCCAGCCGGTCGAGCAGCGTGCGCTGGTACCCGTCCAGGTCGACGCCGGGGACCTCGGGCAGGTACGGCGCGATCTCCTCGGCCATGAGCCGGGTCAGGAAGGTGCGGAACACCGGATCGGCCAGGACCTCGTCGGTGGTCCGGTGCCCCGCGAGGTAGCCCAGGTAGGCGATGGCGCTGTGCCCGGCGTTGAGCAGCCGGGTCTTCACGGTCTCGTAGGGCGACACGTCGTCGACGAACTGGACGCCGACCTGCTCCAGCGGCGGCCGGCCCAGGGGGAACGCGTCCTCGACCACCCACTGCCGGAACGGCTCGGTGACCACCGGCCACCGGTCGTCGACCCCGAACGACTCGGCGATGGCGTCGCGCTCCTCGGGGCTGGTCCGCGGGGTGATCCGGTCGACCATGCTGCTGGGGAAGGCGACGTGCTCGTCGATCCACTCGGCGAGGTCGCCGGAGCCCTCCCGCAGGCGGGCGAAGGACACGACCGCGGTCCGCGCCGCGTGGCCGTTGGACTGCATGTTGTCGCAGCTCAGCACCGTGAACGGGGGCAGGCCGGCTGCGCGCCGCCGGTGCAGCGCCTCGACCAGGTAGCCGAAGACCGTGTCCGGGTTGCCCGGGTCCTCCAGGTCGCGGGCGACGTGCGGGTCGTCGGCGTCGAACTCGCCCGTGTGCGGGTCGATCCGGTACCCGGTGCCGGTGATGGTCAGGGAGACGATGCGCGTCCGCTCGTCGACCATGGCGGCGAGCACGGCCTCCGGGTCGTCGGGCGCGTACAGGTAGTCGGTCATGACGCCGACGACGGTGGCGCTGTCCCCGTCGGCCCCCCGCTCGACCACGGTGTAGAGCCGGTCCTGGGCGTCGAGCACCTCGCCGATCTCCCGGCTGTGCAGGCCCACGCCCACGACGCCCCAGTCGGTCACGCCCCGGCGGGCGAGCTCCTCGAGGTAGACGGCCTGGTGGGCGCGGTGGAAGGCGCCGACGCCGATGTGGACGATGGCCGGGACGAGCCCGCCGCGGTCGTAGTCGGGGAGCGAGAGGCCGGCCGGGAGGTCGGTCAGGGTGCGGTCGGACAGGGGCACGGCGGTCGCCGTGCCCCGAGGCGGGGCAGAGGTCATCGAGGTCTCTCGGAGCGAGATGGGCGCCGAGCGGGGTGGCTGCTCACCCGCGGCGCCCCTCTTCCCTGCCCACCCGAGCCGATCCCCAACCCGTGTCCTGCCTGCTGTGGCCGAACTCTCCGCCGGACGACGGCCTCCCCGCCGCGGCTGGGGCGACGGGCGGGCGGGAGACGGCGGCTCAGGCCCCGCCGGCCGACTCGGCGGCTTCGGTGACGGCGCGCAGGGCAGCGGCGATCTGCTCCTCGGCGCGGGCGGCGTCGACGCCGAGCCCGGTGAGCGGTCCGGCGCCGGCCTCGTGCTCCAGCACCGCCAGCAGCAGGTGCTCGGTGCCGACGTAGTTGTGGCCCAGCCGCAGCGCCACCCGGAAGGTGCCCTCCAGCACCGCCTTCGCGCCGTCGTCGAACGGGATCAGCGCGGGGACCGCGGCGCCGGAGGCGGGCGGGAGGGTGGCGGCGACGGTCTCGCGGAGCCGGGCGAGGTCCACCCCCTGCCCGACGAGCACCCGCGCGGCGATGCCGTCCGGTTCGGCGGCCAGCCCGAGGACCAGGTGGGCGGTGGACACCTCCACCGCCCCGGCCGCGCGGGCCTGCTCCTGGGCCGCGACGACGACCTTCCCGGCCCGTGCGGTGAAGCGGCTGAACCCCTCCGCGGGGTCCATCGGCCGCTCGGCTCCGGTACGGCTCACGAAGCGCTTCTGCGCGGCCTGCTTGGTCACGCCCATGCTGCGGCCGATGTCGGTCCACGAGGCGCCCTGCCGGCGGGCCTGGTCGACGAAGTGGCCGATCAGCGAGTCGGCGATGTCGCCGATGTGGTCGGCGACGAGCACCGCGTCGGTGAGCTGCTCCAGCGGGTCGGTGTGCACCTTGCGGATGGAGTCGATGAGGTCGTCGAGCCGGACGGGGATCTGCACCGGAGGCGTCATGCGTCAACCGTAGGTTGACGGTGGCGTCTCGTCAACCACGGGTTGACGACCCGGACGGGTGGTGCGGTCCGGCCACGGGCGCGGTGCACAGGGCACGATGCCCGGGTGCACCCCGACGGCTCCGGCACCACCACCTCGCCCGGCCTCCGCCTCCCCGCGCCCCGCGGCGAGGTCGAGCCGGGGGAGGTGACGGTGCCCGCCCCCGGGAACCGGCTCCTGGTGGCGGGGGAGACCTGCTGGCGGGTGGAGCGGGCCGACCGGTACGCGGTCTTCGTCGACGCCGCGGACTACTTCGCCGCGCTCAAGAAGGCCCTGCTGGGCGCCCGGCGCCGGGTGCTGCTCATCGGGTGGGACTTCGACCCGCGCATCCGGATGGACCCGCGGGCGCCCGGCCGGGCGCGGGACGACCGGCTCGGCCGGGTCCTGGAGGCGGCCGTCCGCGCCAACCCGGAGCTGGAGATCGGCGTCCTCCAGTGGGACCTCGGGATGGTCTACGGGCTGGGCCGCGGGCTCGTGCCGATCGTGCTGCTGGGCCGGCGCACGCCCGACCGGCTGACCTTCGCGGTGGACACCCACCACCCCGTCGGCGGCGCCCACCACCAGAAGATCGTGGTCATCGACGACTGCCTGGCCTTCGCCGGCGGCATCGACGTGACCGCCGACCGCTGGGACACCACCGACCACCCGGACTCCTCCCGCCCGCGCGCGCGGCCGCGCTCGCACCGGGACATGGGCCCGTGGCACGACGTCACCAGCCTGGTGTCCGGACCGGCCGCCCGGGCGATCGGCGACCTGGCGCGGGAGCGGTGGGAGAGCGGCAAGGGGGAGCGGCTCGAGCCGGTGGACGGCGAGGAGCCCTGCTGGCCCGAGGGCGTCGAGCCGCTGCTGACCGACGTGGAGGTCGCGGTCTCCCGCACCCGCCCCGAGCACGGCGGCGCCACGCTGGTGCACGAGATCGAGCTGCTGTGGCTCGCGGTGGTCGCCGGCGCGCGGCGCACCCTCTACATCGAGACGCAGTACTTCGCCAACCGCCGGGTCGCCGAGGCCATCGCCGCCCGCCTCCAGGAGCCCGACGGCCCCGAGGTCGTCGTCCTCAACCCGAACGAGGCCTGGGGCTGGCTGGAGGAGAAGGCCATGGGCTCGGCCCGGGCGGCGCTGCTGGACCTCGTGCGGCGCGCCGACCGGTACGGCCGCTTCCGCATGTACGTGCCCGTCACCGCCTCCCGCCGGCCGATCTACGTGCACGCGAAGGTCACCGTCGTCGACGACCGGCTGCTCCGGATCGGCTCGTCGAACCTGAACAACCGCTCGATGGGCCTGGACACCGAGTGCGACGTCAGCGTCGAGGTGCACGAGGAGTCACCCGACCGGGAGGCGCTGGCGGCCACCGTGCTGGGGATCCGCGACCGGCTGCTCGGCGAGCACCTCGACGTCGCCCCGGAGGAGGTCGCCGCGGCCGTGGAGCGGGCCGGTGGCTCCCTGATCGCCGCCATCGAGGAGCTGCGCCGCCCCACCGGGCGCTCGCTGGTGCCCTTCGTCGCGCCGGACCTCGGGCCGGTCGGGCAGGTCCTGGCCGACACCCAGCTCCTGGACGCCGAGCGGACGCCGGACCGCTGGCAGCGGATCCGCGGCGCCTTCGGCCGGCGCCGCACGCACCGCCCCCTCGCCGGCTGACCCGGCCGGCGGCGCCCCGGCGGCGGAAGACCCGCGTCGGGGTCGGCGTTGCGGCTCGCGGAGCTCCGCACGGGGGATCCGGACGAGCAGGAGGAACGCATGTCGATCGTCGTCACCGGGGCCACCGGGCACCTGGGCCGGCTCGTGGTGGAGGAGCTGCTGTCCCGGGGCGTCCCCGCGGAGGAGGTCGTGGCCGGCGGCCGGCGCGTGGAGGCGCTCACCGGCCTGGCCGGACGCGGCGTCCGGGTCGCCCGCCTCGACTACGACGACCCGGCCACCCTCGACGCCGCCCTGGGTGCCGGGGACCGGCTGCTGCTGGTGTCCGGCAGCGACCCGGAGGCGCGCGTGGAACAGCACCGGGCGGTGCTCGCCGCGGCGGCCCGGGCCGGCGTCGCGCTGGTGGCCTACACGAGCATCCTGCGCGCCGACGAGAGCCCGCTGGCCCTGGCCGCGACGCACCGGCAGACCGAGGCCGACCTCCGGGCCTGCGGTCTGCCCGCCGTGCTGCTGCGCAACGGCTGGTACACGGAGAACTACGCGCAGGCCCTGCAGGAGGCGGCGGCCACCGGTGCCGTCACGGCCAGTGCCGGCGACGGCCGCGTCGCGAGCGCGACCCGTGCCGACTACGCCGCCGCTGCCGCCGCGGTGCTCGCCGGAGAGGGCCACGAGGGCGCGGTGTACGAGCTCTCCGGGGACACCGCCTGGAGCTTCGACGAGTTCGCCGCCGCGGCCGCGGAGGTCCTCGGCCGGGACGTCTCCCACCGGCGGCTGAGCACCGACGAGCACGTCGCGAGCCTCACCGGGGTCGGTCTGGACGAGCCCACCGCCCGCTTCGTGGCCGGCATGGACACCGCCATCGCCCAAGGTGCCCTCGACTCGACGACCGGCGACCTCTCACGGCTGGCCGGCCGGCCCTCCACGCCGCTGACCGACGCCCTGCGCGGGCTGCTCTGAGCCCTGGTCCCAGGCGGTCCTGAGGGCCTCCCGTGCCTCGGCGGCGAGCCGGCGGACCAGCGTCCCGGCCGGCACCGCCTCCGCCAGCGCGTGCGCCTGCCCGGCCCACAGGTGCAGCTCCCCGGCGTCCCCGGCCGCCCGGGCGGCGGCTCGCAGCGGCGCGGTGAGCGCGTGCACCTCCGGGTAGGCGGCCGGGGCGTCGGCCGGCAGCTCGGCGGTGGCCCGGTTGGCCAGCGCCCGGGCCCGGCGCCCGGTGAAGACGCGGGTGACCGTGGTCGGCCTGTCCGCGGCCAGGGCATCGGCGTGCACCGGCGCCGTGCCCGCCTCGGCGGTGCGCAGGAACGCCGTCCCCAGCTGGGCGAGCGAGGCCCCGGCCGCGAGCACCGCCGCCACGCCCCGGCCGTCGGCGAGGCCGCCCGCGGCGACCAGCGGCAGGTCGGTGACCCGGCGGACCAGCGCCAGCAGCGGGAGCAGGCCCAGCTCCCCGGGCTCGGCGTCGGAGCCGCCCCCGCGGTGCCCGCCGGCCTCCCAGCCCTGGACGACGAGCGCGTCGGCGCCGGCGGCCGCGGCGGCGACGGCGTCCTCCGGGGAGGTGACGGTGAGCCACACCGGGACGCCGGCCGCGTGCAGCACCTCGACCGACCGCGCGGGCGGCACGCCGAAGACGAAGGAGACGACGGCCGGCCGCAGCGCGGCCAGGACCTCGACCTTCGCGGCGTGGTCGTCGTCGGTGTGCACCGGGTCGCCCAGCCGGGCGCCGAGCGCAGCCGCTCGCGGCTCCAGCAGCCGGGCGTACGCCGGGACCCGCGCCGCCTCGGCGGGGACGGCCGGCACCGGACTGAAGACGTTCACCCCGAACGGCGCGGCGGAGGCGGCGCGCAGCCGGGCGACCTCCTCGGCGACGGCGTCCGCGGTCCGGTAGCCGGCGGCGAGGAACCCCAGGCCCCCGGCGCCGGAGACGGCGGCGGCCAGGGCGACGGTCGAGGGTCCGCCGGCCATCGGGGCGGCGACGATGCGGGCCGGGACGTCGGGCAGCGGCAGGGGCACGCCGCCCAGCATCCCGGCCCGGCCGCGGACCACCGCCAGGGGTCGGCGGGCCGGAGGCGGGTATGCCGACCGCAGTCCCGGACCCGGGACGGCCACGACCCGAGGGAGAACGCCATGACCACGAAGGTCGAGAAGTCGCTGCAGGTCGACGTCCCGCTGCGGACGGCGTACGACCAGTGGACGCAGTTCGAGGAGTTCCCGCACTTCATGGGCGGGGTGCGGGAGGTCCGCCAGCTCGACGACCGCCGGCTGCACTGGGTGGCCGAGATCGCCGGCGTCCGCCGCGAGTGGGACGCCAGCGTCCTGGAGCAGGTGCCGGACCAGAAGATCGCGTGGGCGGCGACCAGCGGCGCGACCAACGCCGGCGCCGTGTGGTTCGAGGCGGCCGGCCCGGACTCGACCATCGTGCACCTGGAGCTGGAGTACGAGCCCGAGGGGCTGGTGGAGAAGGCCGGCGACGCGCTGGGCGTGGTCGAGCGGCAGGTGCGCTCGGACCTCGAGCGCTTCAAGGCCCTGGTGGAGAGCGAGGGCTACGCCAGCGGGGCGTGGCGCGGCTCGATCAACGAGCACCTCGACGTCGGGGTGCCCGGCGCCGACGCCGCCGTCGGCTCGCACGGGGACAAGGGCAAGGCCGGCATCTCCGGCAAGGCCGTCGCGGGCGCCGTGGCGGCGGTCGCGGGTGTGGCCGCGGCCGGGGCCGTGGCCGCGGCGCGCAGCGGCCAGGAGGAGCAGCGCCCGGAGGCCGCCGCGGTCGTCCCGCCCCCGGTGCCGCCGGTGCAGGCCGAGGCCGTGGTGGTCGAGGAGGACGTCGTCGTGGGGGCCGACGTCGCCGGTCAGCCGCCCGTGCTGATCGAGGAGGACGTGCTGCTCGACGGGCCGGTCGACCCGGACCCGACCACCTCCCCCGAGCGCCGGCCCTGACGGTGCGGCCGGGCCGGTGCGCCGCACCGGCCCGGCCCCGGCCGTCGGACGGATGTGCGCCATCTGGTTTGCCACGCCGGGACGCGGGGGCACCTGCGGCGCCATGGCCCCGGACGGCGTGCACGCCGAGATCTCCCTGACCGTCGACGGCGAGGACCACCGCCTGACGGTCGACACCCGGACGACGCTGCTGGACGCCCTGCGCGAGCGGCTGGGCAACGCCAGCCCGAAGAAGGGGTGCGACCACGGCCAGTGCGGCGCGTGCACGGTGCTGCTGGACGGCGACCGCGCCCTGAGCTGCCTGGCACTCGCGGTCGCGCACGACGGCGCCGAGGTCACCACCGCGGACGGGCTGGCCGCCGGCGGGCTGCACCCGGTGCAGCAGGCCTTCCTGGACCGCGACGCCTTCCAGTGCGGGTACTGCACGCCCGGCCAGGTCTGCTCGGCGGTGGGGCTGCTGGAGGAGGTCCGGCGCGGCTGGCCGAGCCACGTGACCGAGGACCTCACCGCCAGGCCGGAGCTCACGCACGACGAGGTCGCCGAGCGGATGAGCGGCAACCTCTGCCGGTGCGGCGCCTACGCCCACATCGTCCCGGCCGTGCAGCAGGCGGGGGGTGTGCAGGCGTGAAGCCGTTCGCCTTCGCCCGCCCCGGCGACGTCGCCGAGGCGGTGCGCACCGTGGCCGCCGAGCCCGCCGCGGTCTTCCTCGGCGGCGGCACCAACCTGGTCGACCTCCTCAAGCTCGGCGTCGCCCGGCCCGACCGGGTCGTCGACGTCCGCCGGCTCACCTCGCGGGAGATCACCGACACCGACGACGGCGGTCTGCGGATCGGCGCCGCGGTGACCAACAGCGAGCTGGCCGCCGACCCGCGGGTGCGCGAGCGCTGGCCGGTGCTGGCCCAGGCGCTGCTCGCCGGGGCCACCGGGCAGCTGCGCAACCTCGCCACCGTCGGCGGCAACCCGCTGCAGCGCACCCGCTGCGTGTACTTCACCGACGTCAGCACGCCGTGCAACAAGCGCGAGCCCGGCAGCGGCTGCTCGGCCGTCGGTGGCTACACCCGGTACCACGCGGTCCTGGGCGTGCCGGCGGCGCTGCCCGACGCGAGCGCCCCGGAGACCTGCATCGCGACCCACCCCTCCGACATGGCGGTCGCCCTCGCGGTGCTGGACGCGCGGGTGCAGGTGCTCGGCCCGGGCGGCGCGCGCACGATCCCGTTCGCTGAACTCCACCGGCTGCCCGGCGACGACCCCTCGCGGGACACCGTCCTCGAGCACGGCGAGCTGGTCACCGCGATCGACCTGCCGCCGCTGCCCGCCGGCGCGCGCTCGGCCTACCGCAAGGTGCGCGACCGGGCCTCGTACGCCTTCGCGCTGGTCTCGGTGGCCGCGGTGGTGGCGGGCGGCGAGGTCCGGCTCGCGCTCGGCGGCGTCGCGCACAGGCCGTGGCGCGCCACCCGCGCCGAGGAGGTGCTGCGCGGCGGCCCGCCCACCGCGGACGCCGTCCGCGGCGCCATGGCCGCCGAGCTCGCCGCCGCCCAGCCGCAGCCCGGGATCGACGGCGGCAACGGCTTCAAGATCCCGCTGGTGACGCGCACCGTCGTCGCCACCGTCCGCGACCTGACCTCCGGGGTGCCGGCATGACCGAACTGCTGGAGCCGCGCGCGATCGGCCGCGACATGGTCCGCCGCGACGGCGAGGCGAAGGTGCGCGGCACCGCGACCTACGCCATCGAGACGCCGGTGGAGGACCCGGCCTACGCCCACCCGGTGCAGGCGACGGTGGCCCGCGGCCGCGTCACCGCCGTCGACACCTCCGCCGCCGAGGCGCTCGACGGGGTGCTCGTGGTGCTCACCCCGTCCACCGCCGAGCGGCTGGCGTCGGTCGAGGACCGCGAGTACGCCGTCCTGCAGAGCGACGAGGTCGACTTCCGCGGTCAGGTCGTCGCCCTCGTGGTCGCCGAGACCTCCGAGGTCGCGCGGCAGGCGGCCGACGCGGTCCGGATCACCTACGCCGAGCAGCCGCACGACAGCACGCTCGCCGTCGACCGGGACGACCTGTACGCGCCGGAGCAGGTCAACGCCGGGCACGAGACCGACACCGCCCAGGGCGACGTCGCCGCGGCCATGGCGACCGCGCACGCGACGGTCGAGCAGACCTACACGACGGCGATGTACCACAACAACCCGCTGGAGCCGCACGCCACGACGGCCCTGTGGGACCCCGCCGCGGACGTGCCGCTCACCCTCTGGGACTCCACCCAGGGCGTGCACCCCTCGCGGTCGGCGGTGTGCGGGGTGTTCGGCCTGGAGGAGGAGCAGGTCCGGGTGGTCTGTCCGTTCGTGGGCGGCGGGTTCGGCTCCAAGGGCAACGCGCACGCGCACGTCATGCTCGCCACCATGGCCGCCCGCGCGGTGCCCGGACGGCCGGTGAAGCTCGGCCTGACCCGGCAGCAGATGTTCACCCTCGTCGGCTACCGCACGCCGACGATCCAGAAGCTGCAGGTGGCCGCCGACCGCACCGGCCGGCTGCAGGCGATCGCCATCGACGTCGTCGAGCAGACGTCGCGGATCAAGGAGTACGCGGAGCAGACCGGCGTCCCCACCCGGATGATGTACGCCTCGCCCAACCGGCGGACGACGCACCGGCTGGCCGCCCTCGACGTCCCGGTGCCGTCGTGGATGCGGGCGCCGGGGGAGTGCCCGGGCATGTTCGGGCCGGAGGTGGCACTCGACGAGCTGGCCGACACGCTCGGCATCGACCCGGTCGAGCTGCGCATCCGCAACGAGCCCGGGGTCGACCCCGAGACCGGCAAGCCGTGGTCGAGCCGCAACCTCGTGCAGTGCCTGCGGGAGGGGGCGCGGCGATTCGGCTGGGCCGACCGGCCGCCGCCGCTGCACCGCGAGGGCGCCTGGCTCGTGGGCACCGGCGTCGCCTCCTCGGTCTACCCGACGATGCGCCAGGCGACGTCGACCGCGGTGATCCGCTACGAGGACGGGCGGTACGTCGCCGAGATCGGCGCGGCCGACCTCGGCACCGGCGCCTGGACCGTGCTGCCGCAGATCGCCGCGGACGCGCTGGGCGTCGACGCCGAGGACGTCGAGGTGCGCATCGGCGACACCCGCTACCCGGTCGCGTCGGTGGCCGGCGGGTCGTCGGGCACCAACACCTGGGGCTCGGCGCTGGTCGTCGCCGCGCGGGAGTTCCGGACGAAGTTCGGGCACGCGCCCGCCGACGGCGACGAGGCGTCCGGCGACGTCGACCAGGCGTCGACGGACGAGGACCACTCCGCCTACGCGTTCGGCGCCCAGTTCGCCGAGGTGCGGGTGCACGCCGACACCGGCGAGATCCGGGTGCCGCGGCTGTACGGCGTCTTCGGCGCCGGGCGGATCATCAACCCGCGCACCGCCCGGTCGCAGTTCCTCGGAGGCATGACCATGGGGCTGTCGATGGCCCTGCACGAGAACAGCGTCTGGGACGACCGCATCGGGCAGGTCGCCAAGCACGACCTCGCCGAGTACCACGTCAGCGTCAACGCCGACGTCGGGGACATGCAGGCGCACTGGCTCGACGAGCACGACCCGTACGTCAACGCCATGGGCAGCAAGGGCGTCGGGGAGATCGGCATCGTCGGGACCGCCGCGGCCGTGGTCAACGCCGTGCACCGGGCGACCGGCGTCCGGGTGCGCGACCTGCCGGTGACCCTGGACCGGCTGCTGCCGGCGCTGCCCTAGCCCGCTCCCCCCGGCGAGCGTGTGCGCCTCCGCCGCAGGATCGGTGCGGGACCGCGGCGTGGGCGCACACGCTCGGCCGGCTCAGTGCAGGTGCGCCTGCCAGTCGGCCGGCACCCGGCCGCGCGGCCCGGGCGCGGGCTGGTCGAGCGGGTGGTGCTGCGGGGGCGCGAGCTCGGCGCCGCGGACGGGCCGGTCGGCGGGGAAGTCCCAGAACCACTCCTCGCCGGGCTCGAAGCTGCGGATGACCGGGTGCCCGGTCTGCGCGGCGTGTCCGCGGGCGTGCTGGGAGGGCGAGGAGTCGCAGCAGCCGACGTGCCCGCACTGGGCGCACCGGCGCAGGTGGAACCACCAGCCGCCGGTCGCCTCGCACTCCACGCACCCGGGACCGCTCGGCGGGACGGACGGGTCGATGCCTGGCGTCGTCACGCGGGCCACCGTAGGCCCGGGTCGCGGCGCGGCGACAGCCTGTCGGTGCAGGTGGTCCGCGGGCTAGCGTGGGCCGCCCGCCGACGCCGCCGGGCGCCTCTGCACCCCTGCTCCAGGAGGCCGCCTCATGAGCCGTCCCGTCCTGCTCACCGTCGACGACGACCCCCAGGTTTCCCGAGCCGTCGCCCGCGACCTGCGGCGCCGCTTCGGCGAGGACTGCCGGATCGTGCGCGCCTCGTCGGGCGCGGAGGCGTTGGAGGCGCTGCGCGAGCTCAAGCTGCGCGGCGAGCCGGTCGCCGTCCTGCTGGCCGACTACCGCATGCCGCAGATGAACGGCATCGAGTTCCTCGAGCAGGCGATGGACCTGTTCCCCCGCGCCCGCCGGGCGCTGCTCACCGCCTACGCCGACACCGACGCCGCGATCGCCGCCATCAACCTGGTCGACGTCGACGCCTACCTGCTCAAGCCGTGGGACCCGCCGGAGGAGAAGCTCTACCCGGTCGTCGACACCATGCTCGACGCGTGGCGGGCCAGCCCCGCCGCGGCCGCCGACGAGGTCAAGCTGGTCGGCCACCGCTGGTCACCCGCGTCGTTCCGCGCGCGCGACCTGCTGGCCCGCAACGCCGTCCCCTACCGCTGGTTCAGCGTGGAGGAGCCCGAGGGGCAGCGGCTGCTGGAGGCCGCCGGCGCGACGGCCGACGACGTCCCGGTCGTCGTCACCCCCGACGGGCAGGTGCTGCGCGCCCCCGGCGACGCCGAGCTGGCCGCGGTCGTCGGGCTGAGCGTCGACCCGCGCGAGGACTTCTACGACCTCGTCGTGGTCGGCGGCGGCCCGGCCGGGCTCGGCGCCGCGGTGTACGGCGCCTCGGAGGGGCTGCGCACCGTGCTGGTCGAGCGCGAGGCCACCGGCGGCCAGGCCGGGCAGAGCAGCCGGATCGAGAACTACCTGGGCTTCCCCGACGGCGTCTCCGGCGGCCAGCTCGCCGACCGTGCCCGCCGCCAGGCCGGCAAGTTCGGCGCCGAGCTGCTGCTCACCCGCGACGTCGTCGCGCTGGAGGCGCACGGCCCCAAGCGGGTGCTGCGCTTCGCCGACGGCAGCAGCATCGCCGCCCACGCCGTCGTCCTCGCGACCGGCGTCTCCTACCGCAGCCTCGGGGTCGACGGCGCCGACGAGCTGACCGGCCGGGGGGTCTTCTACGGCTCGGCGCTCACCGAGGCGGCGGCGTGCGCCGGCCGGGACGTCTACATCGTCGGCGGCGCCAACTCCGCCGGGCAGGCCGCCGTGTTCTTCGCCCGGCACGCCAGGTCGGTGACGATGCTGGTGCGCGGGCCCTCCCTCGAGGCGTCGATGTCGCACTACCTCATCGAGCAGATCGCGCAGATCCCCGCGATCACCGTGCGCACCTGCACCACGGTCGCCGGGACCCACGGCACCGAGCACCTGGAGTCGCTCACGCTCCAGGACGAGCTGACCGGCGCGCGCGAGACGGTGCCGGCCAGCCACGTCTTCGTCTTCATCGGCGGCGCGCCGCGCACCGGCTGGCTCGACGGCGTCGTGGTCCGCGACGACCGCGGGTTCATCCCCACCGGCCCGGGCCTGGTGGAGGACGGCGACCGCCCGCGCGGGTGGGCGCTGGAGCGCGACCCGTGGTTCCTGGAGTCCAGCGTGCCCGGTGTGTTCGTGGCCGGCGACGTGCGGGCCGAGTCGGTCAAGCGGGTCGCCTCCGCCGTCGGCGAGGGCGCGATGGCCGTGACCCTGGTGCACCGGTACCTGGGGGAGCGGTGAGCGCCCCGCACGCCGCGGGCACGGCCCGCCTGACCCCCGACGAGCTGCGCGAGCTGTTCCTCTTCGAGGACCTCGACGCCGACCAGCTGGCGTGGGTCGCGGCCAACGGCGACGTCGTCGACTGCGCCGCCGGCACCGACGTGTCGGTCGAGGGCGAGCCGGCCGAGTGCTTCTTCGTGCTGCTCGACGGCACCATGACCATGGCGCGGCGGGTCGGCGGCAGCGAGGTCGAGACGGTGCGCACCGACTCGCGCGGCGTCTACTCCGGCGCGGTGCAGTTCTACGCGGGCGACCGGATCACCCAGGTCTACCCGGCGACGGTCCGCGCGGTCACCGACTGCCGCTTCCTCGCGCTGCCGGCCGGGCCGTTCGCCGCGGTGTTCCGGCAGTGGTACCCGATGGCGGTGCACCTGCTCGAGGGCATGTTCGTCGGCAACAAGAACGCCGCGGAGCTGGTCGGGCAGCGCGAGCGGCTGCTCGCGCTGGGGAAGCTGACCGCCGGGCTCACCCACGAGCTCAACAACCCCGCCGCGGCCGCCGCGCGGGCCACCTCGGCGCTGCGCGAGCGGATCGCCGGGATGCGGTCGAAGCTGGCCAAGCTCTCCGACGGGCACATCCCCGGGGAGATGCTCGGTGCGCTGACGGTGCTGCAGGACGACTTCGTCGCACGGATCGGCCCGGCCGCCGAGCTCGGGGCGCTGGAGCGCTCGGACCTGGAGGACGAGCTCGGCGAGTGGCTCGAGGAGCGCGACGTCGCGCGCGCCTGGGACCTCGCCGGGGTGTTCGTCGCGGCCGGGCTGGGCCCCAACGACCTCGAGCGGGTCGCCGACGCGGTGGCGCCGTCCTTCCTGCCGGCGGCCCTGCAGTGGCTGGCCTACACGGTGGAGACCGAGACGCTGGTGGCCGAGATCGCCGAGAGCACCGCGCGGATCTCGGCGCTGGTCGACGCGGCGAAGCAGTACTCGCAGATGGACCGGACCCCGCACCAGGCCGCCGACCTGCACGTCGGCCTCGACGCCACGATGACGATGATGAGCGGCAAGATCGCCCCGGGCGTGCGGGTCGTGAAGGACTACGACCGGTCGCTGCCGCGGGTGCCGGCCTATGCCGGGGAGCTCAACCAGGTCTGGACCAACCTCGTGCACAACGCGCTCGACGCGATGGGCGGCTCGGGCACGCTCACCCTGCGGACGGCACGGGACGGCGACCGCGCCCTGGTGGAGATCGGCGACACCGGGCCCGGCATCCCCGAGGAGCTCCGCCGCCGCGTGTTCGAGCCGTTCTTCACCACCAAGCCCGTCGGCCAGGGCACCGGCCTGGGCCTGGACGTGTCGTGGCGGATCGTCGTCAACCGGCACGGCGGCGACCTGCGGGTGCTGTCGCGGCCCGGCGACACCCGCTTCCAGGTGCGGCTGCCGCTGGAGGAGCCGGGCGCCCCGTGACCGTGCGGCTGGCCCCGCTGGACCCGGCGGGCGACCCGGCCGCGGCCGCGCAGCTGTGGGCGCTGCAGCGCGCGGCCTACGCGGTGGAGGCCGCGCTGCTCGGCGACGACCGGATCCCGCCGCTGCACGAGGACCTCCCCACGCTGCGCGCCGCGCCCCTCCGCTGGACCGGGGCGGTCCTCGACGGCCGGCTCGCCGGGGCGGTCGCGTGGACCGACGAGGAGGCGCTGGTCGACGTCCACCGCCTCGTGGTGGCGGCGTCGGCGGGCCGGCAGGGGCTGGGGTCGGCGCTGGTGCGCTCGGTGCTGGCGGTCGCCGGGAGCCGGCCCACGGTCGTCGCCACCGGCCGGGACAACGCGCCGGCCCGCGCCCTCTACGAGCGGCTGGGCTTCGCGCGCACCGGCGACCGCGAGGTCCTGCCGGGCCTGTGGGTGACCGGCTACCGGCACCAGCCGCGCGCCGGCGACTGATCCCCGCCGACGGCGGGTAGGCCTGCCCGGCCGCGACGGAGACGACGTCACCCGGCGACCCGTCTGGGGGATCCACATGACCGACACCGACAACCACTGGGTCGCGCAGGCCGTGCACGACCTGGGCTCGGCACTCTGGCTCGGCGGGACGGTGATGGGCATTGCGGGGGTGAACAAGTCCGGCAGCGACCTGACCCAGGGCATCGACCGGGTGCGCGTCGCGAGCTCGGCCTGGTCCCGCTACCAACCCGTCCAGCTCGCCGGCATCGGCGCGACCCTCCTCGCGGGACTGCGGCTGACGCAGGTCAGCGGTCAGCGGGTGGCCCTGCAGGAGGGCTACGCGACGGTCGGCGCGCTCAAGGCCGGCCTCGCCGTCGCCGGTGCGGCGGCCAGCGGCTACGCCGCCTACAGCGGTGCACGGATCGGGAAGCTGGCGGAGGAGGTGGAGCGCTCCGGGACGCGACTCGAGGTGAAGGACGCGACGCTGCCGTCGGAGACCACGCCCGCGGAGCTGAAGAAGTGGCAGGCGCGGCAGCGGGTCACCCAGTTCGCCGTTCCGGCGCTGGCGGGGGCCAACGTCGTGTGCAACGCGTGGCTGGTGCAGTCCTACCGCGCGGGCGCGACCGTCAAGGGCGTCCTCGGCCGGTTCCTGCCCGGCTGAGCCGGCCGGCGGCCTCCCCGTGCGGGGGAGGCCGCCCGTGCCGACGCTGGGACACCGGCGCGCGCTGTGCTGGACTGGACGGCGTGAGCAGCGCCGATCCGGAGGACGGCCGCCCGGCGGCGGGCGCCGGCACCGACCCGGAGACCCGCGACCGCATCCTGCAGGCCGGCATGCGGTGCACCGCCCAGTACGGGCGGGCCAAGACGACGATGCAGGACGTCGCCCTGGCCGCCGGGGTCTCGCGGGCGACGCTCTACCGCTACTTCGCCGACCGGGGCGCGCTCTTCACCGGCATCCGCGAGTACGAGCACGAGCGCGACGCCGCGGCGTTCGAGGAGCTCGTGGCCGGCGCCCGGTCGCTGGCCGACGCCGTCGCCGCCCTCGGCGAGGTCCTGGCCGGCACGTCGGCGCGCTACCGGGTCGGTGCCCACCTGGCCGCCGGCGACGAGAGCCTGGCGACCTACATGGCGCTGCGCTCGGGCCGGGAGCGGGCCCGCGCCGCCGAGCTGATCCGGCCGCACGTCGCGCGGGCGGTCACGGCGGGCGAGCTGCGACCCGGGGTGTCGGCCGAGGAGGCCGAGGAGTGGATCGCCCTCGCCGTCGTCCAGGCGACCTCGCTGGCCCCGCTGCGCTCGGTCGACGTGGACGACCCGGCGGCGGTCGGCCGGTGGCTGGCCCGGATGACCTGCGCGGGCCTCTGCGCCTGAGCGCGGGCGCCCCGCCGGGCGCCGGTCGACTCCCGCGCCGGGGCGGCGGTCAGCCCCGCGCCGGGACGGCCAGCTCGGCGAGCAGCCCGCGGATGCGGCGCTCGATCTCGTCGCGGATGGGCCGCACCGCCTCGACGCCCTGACCGGCCGGGTCCTCCAGCGCCCAGTCCAGGTAGCGCTTGCCGGGGAAGATCGGGCAGGCGTCGCCGCAGCCCATGGTGATGACGACGTCGGAGGCCTCGACGGCCTCTGTCGTGAGCACCTTCGGCTGCTGGCCGGTGATGTCGACGCCGACCTCGGTCATGGCCTGCACGGCGGCGGGGTTGACCCGGTCGGCCGGCAGCGAGCCCGCCGAGCGGACCTCGACGGCGTCGCCGGCGAGCGAGCGCAGCCAGCCGGCGGCCATCTGGGAGCGGCCGGCGTTGTGCACGCAGACGAACAGCACGCTGGGACGGGTCATCGGGTGCTCCTGCTCTCGGACGCGCGGACGGCGGAGGGGACGGCGGGGGGGACGGTGGGGTCGCCCGGGAACCAGCGGCGGGCGGCCCAGAGGGACACGTAGACGAGCCCGACGAGCACCGGCACCTCGATGAGCGGTCCGACGACGCCGGCGAGGGCCTGGCCGCTGGTCACGCCGAAGGTGCCGATGGCGACGGCGATGGCGAGCTCGAAGTTGTTGCCGGCGGCGGTGAAGGCCAGCGTCGCCGTCTTCGCGTAGCCCAGGCCCAGCCGCATGCCGAGCAGGAACGAGCCACCGAACATGAGCGCGAAGTAGGCCAGCAGGGGCAGCGCGATGCGGGCGACGTCCCAGGGCTGCGAGGTGATCGCCTCGCCCTGCAGGGCGAAGAGCATGACGATCGTGAACAGCAGGCCGTAGAGGGCGACCGGGCCGATCCTCGGCAGGAACCGGCTCTCGTACCAGTCCCGGCCCCGGGCGCGCTCGCCCAGCGTGCGGGTCAGGAAGCCGGCCACCAGCGGGATGCCGAGGAAGACCAGGACGCTGACCAGGATCGCCCAGACGCTGAACTCCGCCGACGTCGTCTCCAGGCCGAGCCAGCCCGGCAGCACCTGCAGGTAGAACCAGCCCAGCGCGGCGAAGGCGACGATCTGGAACACCGAGTTGATGGCGACGAGGACCGCGGCGGCCTCCCGGTCGCCGCAGGACAGGTCGTTCCAGATCAGCACCATCGCGATGCAGCGGGCCAGGCCCACGATCACCAGGCCCGTCCGGTACTCGGGCAGGTCGGGCAGCAGCAGCCAGGCCAGGGCGAACATCAGGGCCGGGCCGAGCACCCAGTTGAGCACCAGGCTCGCGGCGAGCAGCTTCCGGTCGCCGGTGACGCGGTCGAGCTCGGAGTACCGGACCTTGGCCAGCACCGGGTACATCATCAGCAGCAGTCCGACGGCGATCGGCAGGCTCACGTCGCCCACGCGGACGGCGTCCAGGGCGTCGTCCAGCCCGGGCACGAGGCGGCCCAGCAGCAGGCCGGCGGCCATCGCGGCGACGATCCACACCGGCAGGAACCGGTCGAGGGTGGACAGCCGCTGCAGGACCGGCGCCGCCACGCTGCCGCGGGCGGTCTCGCCGACCATGTCGCTCACGCGCGCACCCCGGCCAGGGCGGGGGAGCTGAAGACGTCGGCCACGGCGGCCAGCGCCTCGGGGCGGACCCGGTAGTAGGCCCACACCCCGCGCTTGTCGCGGTCGAGCACACCGGCGGTGTGCAGCACCTTGAGGTGGTGGCTCACCGTGGCCTGGGTCAGGTCGAAGGCCTCGTTGAGGTCGCACACGCACGCCTCACCGGCGGCGGTCGAGGCGATCAGGCTGACCAGCCGGAGGCGGACCGGGTCGGCCAGCGCCTTGAGCAGCGCGGCCACCTCCTCGGCCCGCCCGGCGGTCATCGCGGTGCCGTCCGCGGGCGTGCAGCAGCTGTCGTCCATGGGGCCCTCCTCAGGCATCGACGGCGATCATATCGATGACTGTCGATACCGCCGGTGGCGGGCCGGTTGAGGTGAGGCGTCGGTCAGCCGGCGGCGCGGACCTCGAGGCGCACGCCGTCGGCCAGCCGGTAGGGGTTGGTGGCCACGAGTGCGCCGACGACCCGCCGCAGCCGCGAGATCTCGGCGCGCACGGTCACCACGTGGTCGGCGTCGCCGAACAGCAGGGCCGAGAGCTGCCCGGCCGTGAGCCCGGCCCGGCCCGCGTCGGCCAGCAGGCCCAGCAGGTCGGCGTGGCGGGGGGAGAGCGGCGCGCGCCACGGCTCGCCGTCGGCCCGGACCTCGAGCACCGGCGGGCCGCAGCGGTCGAGGGTGGCCTCGATCGGCCGGCCCGCGCCCCGCGGGCGCACCAGCCACCCCTCGCCGACCCGCTCGGGGGTGCACAGCCCCAGGCCGGGCACCGCGAGGGCCCGGCCGGCGCGTGGCACCTCCACCCGGTCGCGGACGGCGACCCCGACGTGCGAGGCCACCCACCCGTGCTCGTCCACCAGCAGCAGCGGGCCGCGCACCGTGGCGAGCACGGTCTCCGCCGAGCGCCGCAGCCGCTCCAGCCGCATCTCGTGGTGCCGCCACAGCTGCGCCTCGGCCAGCCGCACCGCGGTCTCCACGAGGGCCGTCAGGGCGGGGTGCAGGGTGAGCGCCGGCCCGCTCACGTCGACCACGCCGAGCAGGTCGCCGGTGCGCGGGTCGTGCACCGGGAACGCGGTGCAGTACCAGGGGTGCTGCGCCTGCTCGAAGTGCTCGGCGCTGAACAGCTGCACGGGAGCGCCCTCCGCGAGCGCCGTCCCGATGGCGTTGGTGCCCACCGCCGCCTCGGTCCACCGGGCGCCCTCGCTGAACCCGAGGTGGTCGGCCCGCAGCCGCACGCGCGCGGCGCCCTCGCGCCACAGGACGACGCCGTCGGCATCGGTGACCACGAGCAGGAACCGGGACGCGTCGGCGACGCTGCCCAGCACCTGGCGGAGCTCGCCGATGACGGCCTCCAGCGGCGACTCCCGCCGGCGGCGCTCCAGCTCGGCGGCCGGCAACGGGTCGCGGACGTTGGCGGCGGAGGGGTCCAGGCCGATACCGAGCACCCGCTGCCAGGACCGCGCCACCACCGCCCGGGGCCGCATCGGCGGGCGGCCGCCGGCGAGCACCGCGTCGTGCACCCGTCGCAGCGCCCGCGCGTGGGAGGGGAGGTCGGTGCCGGGTGCGATCGCGCCGAAGTCGCCCACCGGCATCCCCTCCTGCAATCCGGTGCAACGCTCCCGCTCCGGCGTCCCGGGGCGGTGTGCTGCGCGTCACACCCTAGTGAGGAGACCGCATGACGCAGACCCTGGACGCGCCCCCTGGCACGACCGCGGGGCGCGCCGAGTCCTGGCTCGCCGGCTTCGGCGACGCCCTCGCCGCGCGCGACGTCGAGCGAGCGGCCGGGATGTTCGCGGCCACGAGCTTCTGGCGCGACCTGATCGCCTTCTCCTGGAACATCACCACCGTCGAGGGCCGGCCCGGCGTGACCGGGCTGCTGGACGCCACCCTGGACCGCACGGACCCGACCGGCTTCGCCGTCAGCGAGCCGCCGGACGAGGCCGACGGCGTCACCACCGCCTGGTTCTCGTTCGAGACCGGCGTGGGCCGCGGCAAGGGGCTGGTGCGGCTGGTCGAGGAGGACGGGGAGCCGCGCGCCTGGACCTTCCTGACGACGATGTACGAGCTCAAGGGCCACGAGGAGCCGCGCGGACCTCGCCGTCCCCTCGGCGCCGAGCACGGCATCCACCGCGAGCGGGAGACGTGGCTGGAGCGGCGGGAGCGGGAGGCGGCCGAGCTGGGGGTCGCCACGCAGCCGTACGTGCTGGTCGTCGGCGGCGGGCAGGGCGGGATCGCGCTCGGTGCCCGGCTGCGCCAGCTCGGCGTCCCGAGCATCGTCATCGACAAGCACCCGCGACCGGGCGACCAGTGGCGCGGCCGGTACAAGTCGCTGTGCCTGCACGACCCCGTCTGGTACGACCACCTGCCCTACGTGCCCTTCCCGGACAACTGGCCGGTGTTCGCGCCCAAGGACAAGATCGGCGACTGGCTCGAGTCCTACACGCGGGTCATGGAGATCCCGTACTGGTCCAGCACCGTGGCCACCTCGGCGTCGTACTCGCCGGAGGTGGGGGAGTGGACGGTGCAGGTCGAGCGGGAGGGGGCGCCCCTCACGCTGCGCCCGGCGCACCTGGTGCTGGCCACCGGGATGTCGGGCAAGCCGAACGTGCCGGAGATCCCGGGGCAGGACGTCTTCCGCGGCGACCAGCAGCACTCGTCGCAGCACCCGGGCCCCGACGCCTACGCCGGCAAGCGCGTCGTCGTCATCGGGAGCAACAACTCCGCCTTCGACATCTGCGGCGCGCTGTGGGAGCACGGCGTCGACGTCACGATGGTGCAGCGCTCCTCGACGCACATCGTGCGCAGCGACAGCCTCATGGAGATCGGCCTCGGCGCCCTCTACTCGGAGGAGGCGGTGGCCGCCGGCGTGACCACGGAGAAGGCGGACCTGACCTTCGCCTCCCTGCCGTACCGGATCATGCACGAGTTCCAGATCCCGCTGTACCAGCAGATGCGGGAGCGGGACGCCGACTTCTACGAGCGGCTGGAGAGCGCCGGGTTCCTGCACGACTGGGGCGACGACGGCTCCGGGCTCTTCATGAAGTACCTGCGCCGCGGCTCCGGCTACTACATCGACGTGGGCGCCGCGGACCTGGTGGCCAACGGCGACGTCCGGCTGGTGCACGGGCAGGTCGTCCGGCTGACCGAGGACGCCGTCGTCCTGGACGACGGCACCGAACTGCCGGCCGACCTCGTCGTCTACGCCACCGGGTACGGGTCGATGAACGGCTGGGCGGCCGACCTCATCTCCCAGGAGGTGGCCGATCGGGTCGGCAAGGTGTGGGGGCTGGGCTCGGACACGACCAAGGACCCCGGGCCGTGGGAGGGCGAGCAACGCAACATGTGGAAGCCCACCCAGCAGGAGGCGCTGTGGTTCCACGGCGGCAACCTGCACCAGTCACGGCACTACTCGCTCTACCTCGCCCTGCAGCTCAAGGCCCGCTCCGAGGGGATCCCGACCCCCGTGCACGGGCTGCAGGAGGTCCACCACCTGCGCTGAGGACCCGGCGGGGGCGGGGACCCTGACCGCCCGCCCCCCGCCGGCCCGCGGGGCACTGCCGTCAGCGGGTCAGCGAGCGGAAGAGGTCCACGAGCCGGTCGGCGTGCGCGTCGAACGTGTGCCGCGCCCGCGCCTCCAGCGCCGCGGCGGCGCCCGCGCGGCCGGCCACCTCCGCCGTCAGCAGGTCGGCCACGTCGTCGGCCGAGCGGTAGAGCAGCCCGGTGCCCTCGGCGCGCAGCACCCGCTCCACCGACACCAGCGAACCGGGGTTGGCCTGCTGCAGCAGCGGCAGGCCCGCGGCCAGGCAGACCGGGAGACGGGCGGGGGAGTTCAGGTCGTCCCAGGCGGCCAGCCGCAGGTCGCCGCCGTTGGCGCTGTCGAACCGGTGCAGCCAGCCGGCGTCGTACCGCGACAGCTCCGGCACCCACTGCTCGGGGCCGATCGGCGGGTGCAGGTGCACGTGCCCCGGCGCGCGGGCGAGCGCCTCGTCCAGCCACCCGGTCCACGAGCCGGTCGCGCCGGGCGCGCGCACCTGGCCGTAGAGGTGGGTGTGCACGCCGCGGCGGGCGAGGTCGAGCACCCAGCCGAGGTCCAGGCCGGAGGGCCGTCCGACGACGACGGCGTGCGGCTCCCCGTCGGCGTCGGAGAGCTTCGGCGACAGCGGGGCGTCGTGCCACTCCCGCAGGGGCAGGTCGCCGTCGAGGACGCCGAGGCGCGCCGGGTCCACGCGCCCGGCCAGCGCGAGGGCGAACCAGTCGCGCTCCTCCGCCGAGCAGAACAGTGACGCGTCGGCGGAGGTCACCAGGTCGGCCAGCAGCGGCCACTCACCGCGCACGATGCTCCGTTGCGGCGCCTCCTTGAACGTGAACACCATCGGCAGGTCCGGGAAGGCGGTGCGGACGGCGTGCGCCAGCGGCACCGCCCGCCAGTTCAGCTGCGCCCACACCACGTCGGGGGCGAGGTCGCGGACCGCCCGTCGCCAGTCCGCGGCCGGGTCGGCGAGCGCTGCGGGGTCCACGGTCCCCACGTCGGCGACGTGGCCGAAGGGGAGCGGCCCCACCGTGGAGTCGCCGAGGCCGGTCGCCGTCCAGAGCCCGGTGAGCGCGTGCCCGCGCTCGGTCAACGCCAGCACCCGCTCCGGGTTGAAGGCCAGCTCCCCGACGACGAGCACCCGCAGCCCGTCGGCCGCCGGCTCGTAGGCGCGGTCCCGGAAGCGCGCGTAGCGGGCTCCCTCGTCGACGTCCGCGCCGTCGGTCGAGGAGAACCGCAGCGGCTGCGCCACCCGGTAGCGCGCGCGGAAGACGTTCAGCCCGCCGTCGAACGCCGCGCGGATCGACCGGGAGCGCTGGCCGGGGTGGCGGGTCCACGTGCACGTGACGTGCCCGGTGTCGGCGCTCGCGCCCGCGGCGTCGAGCCGACGCCAGAGCAGCCGGTCGAGGTCGTCGGTCTCCAGCTCCGCGCGCTCGGTCCAGCGGTCGGCGGTGCGGCGGTGGGCGACCTGGACGAGCTGGTCGTAGGCGGTGCCCGCCGGCTCGGTCAGCCGCGACCGGGCGCGCACCACCCCCGGCGCGGCGAGGCAGCCGAGCAGCGCCTCGAGGTGGCCCGGCGCCCACACGTCGTCGGCCGGCAGGTAGGCGACGACGGGCGCGGTCGTCGCGTCCAGCGCCGCGTTGAGGGCGGCGCCCAGCCCGCCGTTGGCCTCCCGCCGCAGCAGCCGGATCCGTGGGTCGGCGGGGACGGCGGCGGCGACGGGGCCCGGGTCGGGCGAGCCGTCGTCGACGACCACCGCCTCCCAGTCCCCGGCCGTCTGCGCGCGCAGCGACTCCAGCGCCCGCGGCAGGAACGCCGCGTGCGGGGAGGCCGGGGAGTCGTGCACGGGCACCAGGACGGCGACCCGCGGCGCGCGCGGTCCCGGACCGGTCACGCGGACACGGCCTCCCGCGCCCGGCCCTGCACCTGGCCGTGTACCCGATCGCGGGCCCGGCCGCGCACCCCGTCGCGCACCCGGCCGCGGACCCCGTCGTAGACGGCCGCGACCCGCTCGGCCAGCCGTGGCCAGGCGTACTCCCCGGCGCGCTCGCGGGCGCCGGCGGCCAGCCGCGCGCGCAGGTCCGGGTCGCCCACCACGCGGTCGAGGGCGGCAGCCAGCGCGGCGGGGTCCAGCGGCGGGACGAGCAGGCCGGTGACGCCGTCGTCCACCACCGTGGGGATGCCGCCCACGTCGCTGGCCACCACCGGCAGTCCCGCGGCCATGGCCTCGGTGAGCACCGACCCCATCTCCTCGTAGGCCGAGGGCAGCACCAGCACGTCGAGGGCCGCCAGCACCCCCGGGACGGCATCGTGCGCCACGAACCCGCGCAGCGTGATCCGGTCCCGGGCGGGGCTGGCCGCGACCGCCCGCTCCACCAGCGCCCGGTCGGGGCCGTCGCCGACGACCACGAGCTGGGCGCGCTCCCGCATCAGCCCGAAGGCCTCCACCAGCACGTCGGGCCGCTTCTGCGGGGCCAGGCGCCCGACGTAGCCGATCCTCGGCCGGGGCACGCCGGCGAGCACGTCGCCGGCGCCCCGGGCGAACAGCGCCGGGTCGAAGCCGGAGGGGATGGTGTGCACCCGTCCGGCGGGGACGCCGTCGGCCCGGACCGCCGCCGCCGTCCGCTCGGTGAGGACGACGACCGCGTCCGCCCGCCGCAGGGTGCTGCGCTCCACCCAGCCACCGACGGCGCGCAGCAGCCGTGCCCGCGGCGAGCCGCCGGAGAGCGTGTGCCCGACGCTGCAGTGCAGGGTGACCACGAGGGGACACCGGTGCCGGCGGGCCGCCAGGCGCCCCAGCGGCAGCACCGCCAGGTCCTCGCCCTGGTGGGCGTGCACGACGTCGACGGGTTCGGGCCCCCGGGCGAGCACGCGGGGGAGTCCGGCGATCGCCCACAGCTGGCGGAGGCGGGCAATCGGCAGCCCGGTGCGGTGCACGCCGACGCCCTGCAGCATCCGGCTGGTCCCCGCCGGGGCCGCCAGCCGCGAGGTGACGACGGTCTGCCGATGTCCCTGCGCGTCGAGGCAGCGGGTGAGGGTCGCGGTGTGGTTCTGCATGCCGCCGATGGGGTCGAAGCGCGCCGCCCGTCCGTCCAGCGCGCCGGGCAGCGCGTCCGGTCCGCCCGGGACCCGCCCGGTGGTGGCGGGCCCGGCGGTGGCGGGCCCGGCGGTGACGGCGAGCCCGGGGGTGGTGGCCTGCCCGCCGGTCGCGGGCTCGAAGACGCTGCACAGGCGCAGGACGTGCAGGGCCTCGTCAGGGGCCTCGTCAGGGGCCTCGTCAAGGGCCTCGTCAGGGGGCGCGTCTCGGGCGGCGTCGTCGACGGGGTGGGGCACTGCGGACCTCCTCGGCTGAGATCCGTAGTGCACCACGGGATCGTGCGGGCCGCCCGGGGTTGGCGGGGGAGCGGGCGGGGCAGGAGGCCCGCCGTGCCGCCGCCGCTCGCCGATCCCGCTGTCCGCCGGGTGCTGCTGGTGCGGATGCGGGTGGGCCTCGGCGACCTGCTCTGCACCCTGCCCGCACTGCGCCGGCTGCGCACCGCCCGGCCCGACGTCCACGTCGCGCTGGCCACCTGGCCGCGGATGGCGCCGGTGGTCGAGCGGCTCGGCTCGCCGGACGGCCGGCCGCTGGTCGACGAGCTGGTGGCCTTCCCGGGCGCCGAGGGCATCCCCGACGGGCCGGTGGACCCGGCCGGCTGGGCGGCCTTCGCCGCGGCCGGGAGCGGCTTCGACCTCGCGCTGCAGGACTACGGCGACCGGCCGGCCGCCAACCGGGTGACGGCGGCGGTCGGCGCCCGGCTCACCGGCGGCTTCGCGCCCACCGGGTGGCCGGTGCCGCCCGGCGCCGAGGACCTGTACCTGCGGTACCCACTGGACCTGCACGAGGCGCAGCGGCACGTCCGGCTGCTCGAGCACCTCGGCCTGCCGGCCGGCGGCGCGGTCGACATGGGCTTCGACCTGCGCTCCGCCGACGAGGCGGAGCACGCCGCGACCCTGGCCCGGCACGGGCTCGTGCCGGGCGGGTACGTCGTCCTGCACCCGGGGGCGTCGGCGGCCACGCGCCGCTGGCCGGTCGCCCGCTACGCCGAGGTGGGGGACGCCCTCGCCGCCGACGGGCTGGCGGTCGTGCTCACCGGCGTGCCGGGCGAGGTGCAGCCCGCCGCGGTCGCGGCGGCGATGCGCGCGCCGGCGGTCGACCTGAGCGGTGCGACGTCCCTGGGCGGGTTGGCCGCCCTCCTGCGCGACGCCGCGGTCCTGGTCGGAAACGACACGGGGTCGGCGCACCTGGCCGCGGCAGTCGGCGGCCGCAGCGTCACGGTGTTCCTGCCCGGCGACCCGGTCCGCTGGGCCCACCCCGGGCCGCGGCACCGGGCGCTGGTGCCCGACGTCGCCTGCGCCCCCTGCCCGCACCTGGTGTGCCCCATCGAGTTCCGCTGCGCGCAGACCGTGCGCCCGGACGCCGTCCTCGCGGCCGCCCGCGAGCTCGCCGGGGCCGCCCGGCAGGAGGCGGTGGCGTGAGCCGGCGCATCACGCTGGTCAGCGACACGGAGACGTGGGGCGGGGCCGACGTCCACCTGGCCGCGCTGCTGCGCCGGCTGCCGGCGCTCGGCTGGTCGGTGCGCCTGGTCTGCGCCGAGCCGCTGGCCGCCCACCACGCGGAGTTCGACCCGGTCGTCGTGCCGCTGGCCCGGCACTCCGACCGGTCGCCGGAGATGCGGGAGGCGATCGCGGCGACGCGGCCGGACGTCGTGTGGGTCAACCTCGTCGACCCGGGCTCGAACGCCGCCGCCGTGACCGCCGCGCAGTCCGTGGCGCCGACGGCCGGGGTGCTGCACCTCGTCGGCGACACCGGCACGGGAGCGGCGCGGCAGCGGCTGGTCGAGCTGTACGCGGGCTTCGCGGTGCTGGTCACGCCGGCCACGGAGATCCGCGACCAGATCGTCGCCGACCTCGGGGTGCCGGCCTCCGGGGTGCACGTGGTGCCCAACGGCGTGGACGTCCCGGCCACCGCCCCCGGGCCGGCCGGCAACGCGGTGCCGCGGCTGGGCACCTTCGGCCGGCTGACCCCGCAGAAGGGGTTCGACGTGCTGCTGGAGGCCTTCGGCCAGCTGGTCGCCGACGGTGCCCCGGTGGAGCTCGTCATCGGCGGGGCCGGCCGGGAGGAGGCGTCGCTGCGGGCCGCCGCCGCGGGCCTGCCGGTCACCTTCCCCGGCTTCGTCGAGGACGCGCCGTCGTTCCTGCGGCAGTTCGACCTGTTCTGCCTCTCGTCGCGGCGGGAGGCCCTGCCGCTGGTGCTGCTCGAGGCGATGGCGGCCGGTCTGCCGTGCGTGTCCACCGACGTGGGCGACGTCCGCACCGCCGTGGGCGAGGACGCCGTCGTCGTCCCCGTCGAGGACGCCGGGGCGCTGGCCGCGGCGCTGCGCGGGCTGCTCGCCGACCCCGCCCGCCGCGCCTCGCTGGGCGCCCGCGCGCGGGCCCGGGCGGTGCGCGACTTCGACGCCGGCCTCATGGTCGAGCGGATCTCCGCCGTCCTGGCGCCGCTGGCCGGGGCCCGGTCCCGAGAGGGTTAGGCGCCGGCCGGCCAGGTCTCCCACGGGGGGACCTGCCCGCTTCCCAGCACCAGGCGCTGCAGGGTGTGTGGATCTGCGCTGTCGGCTGGCTTGCTCTCCCCTGGAACTGTCGTACCTCGAACGTATGTTCGGTCCATGTCACGGATCGCCGGCTCCTCGCTCATCGAGGGCGCGCTGGTCGACTGGACGATCGAGCAGCCGGTGCGTCTGCCGCAGCTGCCCGTGGAGCTGCTGAGCCGTGAGCAGGTGG
Organism: Blastococcus sp. CPCC 205250; assembly: GCF_019799925.1. Taxonomy (GTDB): domain Bacteria; phylum Actinomycetota; class Actinomycetes; order Mycobacteriales; family Geodermatophilaceae; genus Trujillonella. The sequence continues at coordinate 320,760 of NZ_JABGCG010000006.1, forward strand.
CCGTCGAGCTGCAGCGGGTGAGCGCGCAGAAGGCGATGCTGGCCGCCTACGAGGCCGAGCTGGTGCTCGCGCTGGCCGATGCGTCGCCCGACGGCGACGACCCGGCGCCGGGCACGCCGGGCGCACGCGGGTCCTGGGGCGCGCGGTCGCAGCCGGCGGGGGTGTCGGAGTTCTTCGCGGCGGAGCTGTCGATGGTGCTCAACTGCGGGCGCGGTACCGCCTCCCACCTGGTCGCGCGGGCGTGGACCTGGCGGGAGAACCTGCCGGGCACCTGGGGTGCGCTGGCGGCGGGCGTGCTGGACGAACCGCGGGCGAAGGTCATGGCCGAGGTGCTGGAGCAGGCCGAGCCGGGTGTGGCGCGGCGGGTGGAGGCCGAACTCCTGCCGGAGGCGGGGGACCTGTCCCTGCGGAGGCTGCGGGGGCGGGCCTCGGCGCTGCTGCTCCGTCACGACGCCACCGCGGCCGACGAGCGGCGTCAGGAGGCGGAGCTGGCCACGGACGTACGCGTGTACCCCTCGCCGCGCGACGGCATGAGCACCGTGGCCGCCGAGCTCCCGATCGAGGAGGCGGCGGCCGTCCACGACACCGTCGACCGGCTGGCCAGGATGCTGAAGGCCGACGGGGACACCCGGCCCATCGGACAGCTGCGCAGCCAGGTGTTCTCCGACCTGATCCGCCGCCCGTGGGACGACTCGCGTCCGTCGACGACCGCGCATCTGCAGATCGTCACCGCCCTGGCGGCGCTGGAGGGGACCTCGACCGAGGCCGGCGAGGTGAGCGGGCTGGCGATCACCGCCGCGCACCTGCGGGAGTTGCTGCGCCGCCTGGACGCCCCGGGGGTGCAGGCGCCCGAGGGCGGATCGGTCACCGTGGCGCTGACCGACGACGACGGCGGCCTGCTGGCCACGGCCCGGCTCGAGCGGCTGCGCCGGCTGGCCCGCCGCGGCTGCCCGACCCACCCCGGCGATGCGGGGGAGGGTGCCGACGGGTGTGGTTGCGCGCTGCTCGGCCGGCCTGCGGCGGTGGACCGCTACACCCCGAGCGCCGCGCAGCAGACGTTCGTGCGCACCCGCGACCGCACCTGCCGCTTCCCGAACTGCGGGCAGCGGGTCGGCTGGGCCGACGCCGACCACGTCGTCCCGCACTCCTGCGGCGGCGGGACCGACTGCGCGAACCTGTGCTGCCTGTGCCGCAGCCACCACCGGCTCAAGACCTTCGCCCGCGGCTGGCACTTCGAGATGACCACCGACGGGGTGCTCACCGTGACCACGCCGTCCGGTGTCACCCGCACCACCCGACCACCCGGCCTGCGGCCACCGGGGACCGGAGCCGACCCGCCGAGGAGCACCTCTCCGTCACGACAGCCCGACGGGGCCGCAGGGAGAGGCGACGGACGGTCACCCGGTTGGCAGCCACCGACCGGGGCCGGCGGACCGTCGGCGCCTTCCCTCGGCGACGATCCGCCGCCCTTCTGAGGACGGGGTCGGGAGTCGCCCAGGCTTCGTCCCGGTGTGGGGAGGCGCATCGCTGTGCCGACGTGCCGACGTGCCCCCGCCGCCGTGCCGACGTGCCCCCGCCGCCGTGTCGCCGTGGAGACGTGTCTCCGTGGTGACGTGTCTCCGTGGGGATGTGTCCCCATGTCGACGTGTCGCCCTGAGGCGGCCGCGGGCTCCCGACGCGGGGTGGCTCAGCAGCAGTCGGGGTCGAGCACCCGCACCAGCGCCCCGAGCGACTCGCGGCGCGCCCGGTACCAGACGTTCATCCCGCGGCGCTCGCCCTCGACGAGCCCGGCCCGGCGCAACTGCCCGAGGTGGTGGCTGACCGTGGCCTCGGTGAGTCCCACGACCGGCGCGAGGTCGCAGGTGCACACCTCGTCCCGGGTGAGCAGCAGGGACATCAACCGCAACCGCGCCGGGTCGGCCAGCGCCTTGAGCCGGAGTGCGACCTCGACCGCCGCCTCCTCGGTCATCGCCGCGGCCGCGACCGGGGCGCAGCAGACCGGTGCGGTGGTGTCGAGCACGGGGAGGGCCTTGGGCACGGCCCCAGTCTGCCACCTCCTTGACGTATGTCAAAGACGTCGGCAGAGTGGGCGCCGCGCCACCTCTTCGACATACGTCACACTCCCTGGAGGCCCTCGTGTCCCGCATCCAGCTCGCCCTCGACGTCGACGACATCGACGAGGCCGTCGGCTTCTACACCCGGCTGCTCGGCGTCGAGCCCGCCAAGCGCCGCCCCGGCTACGCGAACTTCGCCGTCGAGCAGCCGCCGCTCAAGCTCGTGCTGCTGGAGAACCCCGGCCGCGGCGGCGCCCTCAACCACCTCGGGGTCGAGCTCGACTCCAGCGACGAGGTGCACGCCGAGATCGACCGGCTGACCGGCGCCGGCCTGCTCGCCGACCCCGAGATGGGCACCACCTGCTGCTACGCCACGCAGGACAAGGCGTGGGTGACCGGCCCCGGGGGCGAGCGCTGGGAGGTCTACACCGTCCTCGCCGACAGCGAGACCTTCGGCGCGCCGCCCGCGGCGGAGGAGTCCGGCACCTGCTGCGGCCAGGAGGCGCCCGCCAGCCAGGACGTCGCCACCTGCTGCGCACCGGCAGTCCCCGCGAGCTGACGCCGGCGCCGTGCACGGGCGGTGTGCGGCAGGGCCCGTCCCGCCGGCGGAGCGGGCCCTCGGCGCACGTCGCCCCGTGCCGGGGGAGGCGCCCGGCTGCCCTCGGGGTTCGGACCGGCGGCCGTTCGGGCAGGGTGTGCCCATGGACTCCGCCGCCATCGACATCACCGCGACGCCGGAGTGGCGGGCGCTCGCCGAGCACCACGCGCAGATCCGCGACCGGCACCTGCGCGACCTGTTCGCCGAGGACCCCGACCGCGCCCGTCGCCTCACCCGCCGAGTTGCCGACCTCGTCGTCGACCAGTCGAAGCACCGTGTCACCGACGAGACGCTGCGGCTGCTGCTCGCGCTGGCCGAGCGCGCCGGCCTGCGCGAGCGGATCGACGCGATGTTCGCCGGCGAGCACGTCAACGTCACCGAGGACCGCGCCGTCCTGCACGTCGCCCTGCGCGCCCCCGCGTCGGCCGGGCTCGTGGTCGACGGCCAGGACGTCACCGCCGACGTGCACGAGGTGCTCGACCGCATGGCGGAGTTCGCGGAGCGCGTCCGCTCGGGGGACTGGAAGGGCCACACCGGCACGCGCATCCGCGCCGTGGTCAACATCGGCATCGGCGGCTCCGACCTCGGCCCGGCGATGGCCTACACCGCGCTGCGCGCCTACGCCGACCGCGGCATCACGGCCCGGTTCGTCTCCAACATCGACCCCACGGACTTCGCCGAGGCCACCCGCGACCTCGACCCGGCCGAGACGCTGTTCGTCGTCTCGTCCAAGACCTTCACCACGCTGGAGACGCTCACCAACGCCTCCGTCGCCCGCGACTGGCTGCTGCGCGGGCTGGGTGCCGACGAGAGCGCGGTCGCCAAGCACTTCGTCGCCGTCTCCACCAACACCGACGCCGTCCGCGGGTTCGGCATCGACCCGGCCAACATGTTCGGCTTCTGGGACTGGGTCGGCGGCCGCTACTCCTTCATGTCGGCCATCGGGCTGTCGCTCATGGTCGCCATCGGGCCCGAGGCCTACCGGGAGATGCTGGCCGGGGCGAACGCCGTGGACGAGCACGTCCGCACCGCCCCGCTGGCGGAGAACCTGCCGGTCCTGCAGGGGCTGATCAACGTCTGGTACACCGACTTCTTCGGCGCCCAGACCCACGCGGTCCTGCCCTACAGCCAGTACCTGTCGCGGCTGCCCGCCTACCTGCAGCAGCTCACGATGGAGAGCAACGGCAAGTCGGTCCGGTGGGACGGCGAGGCGGTGACGACGGCGACCGGCGAGGTCTACTGGGGCGAGCCGGGCACCAACGGCCAGCACGCGTTCCACCAGCTGCTGCACCAGGGGACGTCGCTGGTGCCGGCCAACTTCATCGGCTTCGGGCAGCCCAACCACGAGATCGGCGTCGAGGGCTCCGCGGACGGGGGACAGGGCGACATGCACGACCTGCTGATGGCCAACATGTTCGCCCAGTCCGCGGCGCTGGCCTTCGGCCGGACCGCCGAGCAGGTCGCCGCCGACGGCACCGACCCGGCCGTCGTCCCGCACAAGGTCATGCCCGGTAACCGCCCCAGCACCACGATCCTGGCGCCGCGCCTGACGCCGTCGACGCTGGGCCAGCTCGTCGCCTTCTACGAGCACACCGTGCTCGCCGAGGGCGTGATCTGGCAGATCGACTCGTTCGACCAGTGGGGCGTGGAGCTGGGCAAGGTCATGGCCCGCGACCTCGCCCCCGCGCTGACCAGCGAGGAGCCACCGGAGCTGGACCAGGACGCCTCCACCACCGAGCTGGTGCGCACCTACCGGCGGCTGCGGGGTCGCACCGGCTGATGCGGGGCCGCGTCGGCGAGTCGACATGTCGTCTAGACGTCATGACGTATCATCGGCGCGGTGCGCATCGGAGTCCTGACCGGCGGCGGTGACTGCCCGGGTCTGAACGCCGTGATCCGGTCGGTGGTCCGGACCGCGACGACGCAGTACGACAGCCAGGTCATCGGTTTCCGGGACGGTTGGCGCGGGCTGCTGGAGGACCGCAGCACCCCGCTCGACGTCGCCGCCGTCGACGGCCTGCTCACCCGCGGCGGGACGACCCTGGGCTCTGCGCGCGTCGCGCCCGAGAAGCTGCGCGCCGGCATCGACGAGATGATCGGCACGCTCGACCAGCACGGCGTCGACGTCCTCATCCCGATCGGCGGCGAGGGCACGCTGACCGCGGCGCACCTGCTGTCGGAGGCGGGCGTCCCCGTGGTCGGCGTCCCCAAGACGATCGACAACGACATCGACGGCACCGACCTGACCTTCGGCTTCGACACCGCGGTCAGCATCGCGACTGAGCTCATCGACCGGCTGCACACCACCGCGGAGTCCCACCAGCGGGTGCTGCTGGTCGAGGTGATGGGCCGGCACGCGGGGTGGATCGCGCTGCACGCGGGGCTCGCCGCCGGCGCACACCTCACGCTCGTGCCGGAGGAGCCCTTCGACGTCGACGAGGTCGTGCGGCTGGTCTGCCAGCGGTTCGACCGCGGCGACTCGCACGTGATCGGCGTGGTCGCCGAGGGGGCGCAGCCGCTCCCCGGGCAGATGGACTTCCGGATCGGCGGGGTCGACGAGTTCGGCCACCGCCGCTTCACCGGCGTCGCCCAGCAGCTGGGGGAGGAGCTGGAGCGCCGCACCGGCAAGGAGGTGCGGGCGACCGTGCTCGGGCACGTCCAGCGGGGCGGGACGCCGACCTCGTTCGACCGCGTCCTGGCCACCCGCTTCGGCCTGCACGCCGCCGTCGCCGCCCACGAGGGCCACCACGGCTCGATGGTCGCCCTGCACGGCACCGAGATCGGGCTGGTGCCGCTGGCCCGCGCCGTCGCCCGGCTCAAGACGGTCACCCCCACCCGGCTGGCGGAGCTGCGCGCCTTCACCGGCTGAGCCGCCGCCGTCGCCCCGCCGTCGCCCGCCGTCGCCCTGCCGCAGCCCGGGCTCGCGGCGCACACTCGACGGCATGGGCACCGTGAGCCTCCGCCGGGCGGACTTCGCGACGGCGGTCGCCGGCGCGGGGATCGTGCTGGTCGACTTCCGCGCCGCCACGTCGGGCTCCAGCCGCGCCTTCGCCACGGTCTTCGACGCCGCGGGCGAGCGGCACCCCGACCTGCTCTTCGCCGCCGTCGACACCGAGGTGGAGGAGGAGCTGGCCGCCGAGGTGGGGGTGCGCACCGCGCCGACGCTCATGGTGTTCCGGGACGGCGTGCTGGTGTTCGCCGAGCCCGGCTGGTTCCCCGGCGACTCGCTCGACCTGCTCGTCGCCACGGTCCGCGACCTGGACATGGCCGCCGTCCGCGAGACCTACCCCGCCCCGCCGCAGCCCCGCTGACCCGCGCGGCCCACGCCACGGACCGCCGGGCGGCGCGGACGCCGGATGAGGCGGAGGATCGGCAGTCGTGACCCGCTCGACCCCGAACGCCCGCACCGACGCTCCGGACGGCGGGTACGAGCCCGACCCCCGCCGCTGGACGGCGCTGTGGGTGACCCTCGTCGCGGGCTTCATGAGCCTGCTCGACGTCAGCATCGTCTCCGTGGCGCTGCCCTCCATGCAGGAGGGGCTGGGCGCCTCGCCGGCCGCCGTCCAGTGGGTGGTCTCGGGCTACGCGCTGACCTTCGGCCTGATGCTCGTGCCGGCGGGGCGGCTGGGTGATGCCTACGGCCGGCGGCGGCTGTTCCTCGTCGGCCTCGCCGGGTTCGTGCTCGCCAGCGCGGCCGCCGGTGCCGCGCCGAACGTCGAGTCCCTCGTCGCCGCCCGTCTCGTGCAGGGACTGGCCGCCGGCTGCCTCGCGCCGCAGAACTCCGCGCTGATCCAGCAGCTGTTCCGCGGCGCCGAGCGCGGCCGCGCCTTCGGCCTGTTCGGCGCCACCATCGGCATCTCCACGGCGGCCGGGCCGGTCGTCGGCGGGCTGATCCTCGCCCTGGCCGGGGACGCCAGCGGCTGGCGGTGGGTCTTCTACGTCAACGTGCCGATCGGCGCCCTGGCCTTCGTGCTGGCGCTGCGGCTGCTGCCCCGGGCAGCCTCCGGCGACCGCGGGCACATCGACCTCGTCGGGGTCGCGCTGCTCGGCGGCGGCGCGCTGGCGCTGCTGTTCCCGCTCGTGCAGGCCGAGGCCGGCGGGCTGCGGTCGCTGTGGTGGCTGTTCCCGGTCGGCGTGCTGCTGGTGGTCGCCTTCGCGAAGTGGGAGCAGCGGGTCGTCCGCCGCGGCGGGCAGCCGGTGTTCGACCCCCGGCTGGTCACCCGCACCCGCGGCTACTCCTCGGGCGCGGCGCTGGGCACCGTGTACTTCCTCGGCTTCAGCGGCATCTGGCTGGTGCTGGCGCTGTACTTCCAGACCGGCCTGGACTACACGCCGCTGCAGTCGGGCCTGTCGGTGACGCCGTTCGCGCTCGGGTCGGCGTGCACCGCGGTGCTGGCCGGGCGGCTCATCGAGCGGTACGGCCGCGCGCTCACCGTCCTCGGCCTGGCCGGCGTGGCCGTGGGACTGGCCGCGACGGCGGTCGTCCTGCTGCTCGTGCCGCCGGAGTGGGCCGGGTGGGCGGTCGCGCCGACCCTGCTGCTGGGCGGCATCGGCGGCGGCTTCGTGATCTCGCCCAACATCACGATGACCCTGCGCAACGTGCCCGTGGAGATGGCCGGCGCGGCCGGCGGCGGTCTGCAGACGGCGCAGCGCTTCGGCGCCTCGATCGGCACGGCCGCGCTGCCCGGCCTGTTCTACGTCGTCCTCTCCTCGGCCGACGGCGACTACTCCGTGGCCGCGGCCGCCGGCCTGGCGGTCGCGCTGGTCACCACGCTGGCGGCCCTCGTGCTCGCCGTCCTGGACTGGCGGCGCGACCGGCGCGACGACGCCCGCGACCGCGCCCGGGAGGCGGCGCCCGCCCGGGACGACGACGTGCCGGTCACCCACGGCGCCACCGCCTGGCACCCCTGAGCGGGGCGGGGAGGTGGGCGGGGGGACCGCGGTGGCGGTCGTACGGTAGGGATGTCGGTATGCCGCTGTTCTCGTTCGAGGGCCGTTCGCCCCAGGTGCACCCCGACGCCTTCGTGGCCCCGACCGCGACGCTCGTCGGCGACGTCGTCGTCGAGGCCGGCGCCTCGATCTGGTACGGCGCGGTGCTGCGCGCCGACTTCGGCCGGATCATCGTGCGGGCCGGGGCCAACGTGCAGGACGGCTCGGTGCTGCACGGCGGCGAGCCCACCGAGATCGGCGCGGGCGCCAGCGTCGCGCACGGCTGCGTCGTCCACGGCGCGCAGATCGGGGAGGGCTCCCTGATCGGCAACAACTCCACCGTCCAGGACGGCGCCCGCATCGGGCACCACACCCTCATCGGCGCGGGCAGCCTGGTGGCGCCGGGCGCGGAGATCCCCGACGAGGTGGTCGCCCTCGGCTCCCCGGCGAAGGTGCGCGGCCCGCTGACCGAGAGCACCGCGTTCTGGGTGACGAACAACGGTGCCGAGTACCAGGCGCTCGCGCGCCGGCACGCCGCCGGCATCGAACAGGTGGGGTGAGCGAGGTCCGGCTCAGACCCCAGTCGCCGTCCGGGCACGTCGCTGCGCGGCCATGCGGACGGGGGTGTCGCCGGTGCCGTACCCGTCGTAGCCGCCGATGCGCTGCACGACCTCGAGGAAGACCCGGTCCCCGAGGACCTGCGTCGCCAGGTGCAGGTAGCCGCCCGTGGCGTCCTCCTCGTACATGAGGCCGTGCTCGCGGACGGCGGCGAGCAGGTCCGGTGGGAGGTCCAGCCGGGCCTCGAGGTCGTCGGCGTAGTTGGCCGGCACCGGGGCGAGGGGTGCACCGGCCTCGCGGAGGGCGACGGCGGTGGCCACCAGGTCGTCGGTGAGGAAGGCGACGTACTGGGGCGCGGGGACGCCGGGTGACCACCCGCCACGCCGCAGCGTCGGCACGCTGAGGGTGAGCCGGACCCCGCGGTGGGAGCCGGTCACCGCCCGCGTGCGGACCAGGCCGAACGGTGCCGCGACCTCCGTGACGTCGCGCAGCTCCAAGCCCAGCACGGCCCGGTAGAACAACGCTGCCTCGTCGAAGGAGTCGAAGGGCTGGGTGAGCCCGATGTGGTCGATGCGGCGCAGGCCGGCCCCCGAGCCGGCTGCATTCCCGGTCGGCAGGAAGTCGGCCGGCCAGCCCTCCGGACCGGTACGGGTGAAGAACACCTGCGTGCCGTCCGGAGCGGCGATCGCGGACAACTCCGCCTCGGCGGCCCCCCGGGCACGCGGCAGGACCGGCGCCCCGAGGGCGATCGACCGCGCCGCCGAGCGCGGCGGGTCGGCGCTCTCCAGCCCGAGCGCGGCCACGGCCGCGACGCCGGCCCCGTCCGGGCGGACCACCGACGCGTTGAGCAGCACGCGGGCCGCGTCCTGCTCCCACAGCTGGACCGGCTTGGACCGGTGCTGGCCGGTGTGCGTGAAGCCCAGCTGCGCCAGGACCCCGGCGACCTGCGGCCCGGAGACGCCGTCGACCGCGAGCTCGGCGAAGGAGTGCCCGGTCAGCTCCGGTGCCTGCGGCAGCGGTCGCGGGCCGGCCGCGGCGGGCAGCGCCTCCTCCAGCCACTGGAGCGACCGCATGCCGTCCACCGCGGCCCGCATGGGGTCGGCCTGGCGGTACACGTCGTTGAAGACCTCGAGCGACAGCGGCCCGGCGTAGCCGGCGAGGAGCACGTGCCCGAGGAAGGACGGCAGGTCGAAGGAGCCCTGACCGGGGAAGAGCCGGTGGTGCCGGCTCCACTGGAGCACGTCCATGTGCAGCGCCGGGGCGTCGGCGAGCTGCAGGAAGAACAGCTTCTCGGCGGGCACGGCGGCGAACCCGGCCGGGTCCCCGCCGCGGGAGAGGACGTGGAAGCTGTCGAGGCACAGCCCCACCGCCGGGACGTCGGCGCGCCGGACGACATCCCACGAGGCCTCCCACGTCGACACGTGGGTGCCCCAGGCGAGCGCCTCGTAGGCGATCCGCAGTCCCCGCCGCCCGGCGCGGCCGCCGAGCTCGGCCAGCTGCTCGGCGAGCCGGTCAGGGTCGGCCACCCCGTCCGGGGCGACCGAGGAGCACACGAGCACCGTGTCGGCGCCGAGGGCGGTCATCACGTCGAACTTGTGCTCGGCGCGGCGCAGGTTCCTGGCGAAGCGCTCGTCGTCGGTGGAGTCCAGGTCGCGGAAGGGCTGGTACAGGTCGACGGTGAGCCCGCGGCCGGCGCACTGGGCGGCGACCTCCGCGGGGGACCACGCCGAGGCGAGCAGGTCGGGTTCGAACAGCTCGATGCCGTCGAAGCCCGCGGCCGCGGCGGCGTCCAGCTTGTCCTCCAGCGTCCCGGAGAGGCAGACGGTCGCGATCGCGCGACGTCGGGGAGCCGGGCTCATGACGTGGGGTCCTCCGTCTCCCCGAGAGCGGGGTGGTCCTCGAGGAGCGACACCGCGCGCAGCTCGTCGGGCGTGGTCGTGCCGAAGCCGAAGAACTCCAGGTAGGCGGGGATTTGCTCGTAGAGCATGTCCGTGCCCACCTGCACGGCGCAGCCGCGCTCCATGGCGGCGCGCAGGAACGGGGTGAACTGCTGGCGCATGACGACCTCGCCCACGAACGTCGCCGGCGAGAGCCGCGTGACGTCGACGGGCAGCGGGTCGTGGTCGTCCATGCCCAGCGGGGAGGCGTTGACCACGAGGTCGTAGCCGTCGGGGTCCGCGGAGCCGGTGCGGACCTCCAGCTCGGGGAAGTGCTCCTCCAGGCGTCCCCGGAGGACGGCGGAGGCTCCGGCGCTCGGGTCATACAGGCCCAGGGCCGCCACCCCGGCCTCGGCGAGCGAGGCGGCGATCGGGGAGCCGACGCCGCCGTTGCCCACGACCAGGGCCCGCGTGCCCCGGGGGTCGAAGCCCTTGCGGAGCACCCCGCGGACGAACCCGGTGCCGTCGAACTGGTCGGCGTACAGGGAGCCGTCCTCGCGCAGGAGGACGGCGTTCGCGGCCCCCGCGACCCGGGCGGCCCGCGAGAGGTCGTCGACGAGCTCGGTGGTGGTGACCTTGTGCGGCATGGTGACCAGGGCCCCGCGGATGTTGGTCAGGGTGAACAGGGCGCGGAGGAAGTCCGGGTAGTTCGCCGCCTCGACCCCCATGGGCACCACGACGGCGTCGATGCCCTTGCTCTCGAACCAGGGGTTGTAGACCAGCGGTGCCTTGAACGTGTGCGTGGGGTAGCCCAGGTGGGCGATCAGCGTCGTGCTTCCGCTGAGCATGGTGGTGCCTGCCTCCTCAGATGTGGCCGGACCGGCCCGGTCCCCGGGGCGACGCTCAGCCGGTCGCTCCGGGGACCGGCCACGTCACTCCGCGGAGTCGCGGATCGCCTCGTACGTCTCGAGCAGTTCCCCGCTGTAGTTCTCCTGGAAGTACTCCTCTGCCCGCTCGCGGAAGGCGTCGACGTCGACGTCGTCGATGATCTCGAAGTCACCGCCGGCCGCCCACTCGTCGAGCTGGGCCTGCTCGTCCTCCTCGACGCACTGGGGCACCTGCTCGACGGCCGCGTCCACGGCCGCGGACAGTGCCTCCTGCTGCTCCTCCGAGAGCTCCTCCCAGACCGGGCCGACCACCACGAGGTTGGAGTTCTGCTGGTGGCCCGACAGGCTCAGGTAGTCCTGCACCTCGGCGTAGTTCTGGGCCGAGATGTTGGTGATCGGGTTCTCCTGGCCGTCGACGATGCCCTGCTGCAGAGCCAGGTAGAGCTCCTCGAAGGCGACCTCGGTCGGGGTGGCGCCCAGCGCCTCGGCGTTCATGAGGTACTGCGGCGAGTTCGGGAAGCGCATCCGCAGGCCCTCGAGGTCGCCGGGCTCCCGGATGGGCTCGCTGGCGGTGAAGTGCCGGGCCCCGGCCGACCAGGCGCCGAGGACCTGCGACCCGGTGGCGTCGGCGAAGCCCTGCCGGAGGTCCGACGACGCGTCGCCGCCGAAGAACTCTGCCAGGTGCTGGGCGTCGTCGAACGCGTAGGCGGCGTCCACGACGCCGATCGGCTCGTGCACGGCGCCCAGGGCCGACGCGCCCTGGATGTCCATGTCGTGGTCGCCGGCCACGAGGGCCTGCACGCGGTCGGCGTCGCCGCCGAGCTGGCTGGCACCGAAGACCTCCACGGTCAGGCCGACGTCGGCCGCCGCCACCTCGTCGGCGATGACCTGCGCACCGCACCGGTGCTGGGGCTGCTCGTCGGTGTAGCTGTGGGCGAGCTCGAGGGTGACCTCCCCACCACCACCGCCGCCACCGCCACCGTCGTCCCCGCCACCGTCGTCCCCGCCGCAGGCGGCGGCGAGGAGCAGGGGCAGGGTCATCGTGGCGGCGAGCGAGAGGCGCCGGCGCCGAGAACGGATCTTCATGAGTTCCCTCCGTTGGGATCGGGAGTTCCGCTGGGTTCGAGAGGTGCTGGACGTCGTGCGCCGGAGGAGTGCGCCGGCAGGCAGGGCGGTGCTGACGTGCGGAGGATCAGGGGCGGGACGAGCAGGAGCGGGGAGGAGCAGGTGGGGGGCGGAGCAGGTGGGGGGCGGACCCGGCCCGCTGCGCGAGGGCGCGGTCACAGGCCCAGTTGTTGCGGGAGCCAGGTGACGGCGTCGGGGAACAGGATGATCAGCCCGCAGATCGCCAGCAGCGGGATCATGAACGGCAACGAGCCGCGGAAGACCACACCCGTCGGCGCCTTGGTGATCGCGCTCAGCACGTACAGGACCGTGCCGACCGGCGGCGTGAGCAGGCCGATCATGTTCGAGATGATCAGCAGGACGCCGAGCGCGATCGGGTCCACGCCGAACTGGTTGCTGATCGGCAGGATGATCGGCACGGTCAGCACGAGGATCGCGGTCGGGTCGATGGCGGTACCCAGGACGAGGATCACGATCGCGACGAGCAGCAGGAAGACCGTGGCGTCGTCGGTCACCGCGAAGATGGCCTCGGACAGCTTCTGGGGCACCCGCTCCCGCGCCATGATGTAGCCGAGCAGCGACGCCGACGAGACGATCAGCATGACTGCGGCCGAGATGCTGACGGTCTCCCGGAAGACCTCCGGCAGGTCCCGCACCTTGATGCTGCGGTAGAAGAGGCAGAGCACGAACATGTAGGCGACGCCGACCGCGGCGGCCTCGGTGGGGGTGAAGGCGCCCGAGAGGATGCCGCCCAGGATGATCACCGGTGCCCCGAGGGGCCCGAGGACCCGCCGGCCGGTGTGCAGCAGCCGCGGCATCGAGAAAGGCACCGTCTGGACGTCGGGGTACCGCCGTACCAGGACGAACACCACGATGCACAGCCCCACGGCCATGAGCAGCGCCGGGACGACGGAGGCCGCGAACAGCGCCCCGGTGGAGACCGCAGCCAGACCGGCGTAGATGACGGCCGGGATGCTCGGCGGCATCACGGGCGCGATCAGCGACGCGGCGCCGGTCACGCCGAGGGCGAACTTGAGCGGGTAGCCGTTACGGACCATGGCCGGGATCTCGACCTTGCCGAGCGCGGCCGCGTCGGCCACCGCCGAACCGCTCATCCACGAGAAGCCGAGACTCACCCCGACGCTGACGTAGCCCAGGCTGCCGCGGACCCTGCCCATGAGCGCGAGGGCGAAGTCGAACAGCCGGTCGGCGATGCCGCCCTTGTTGGCGATGACGCCCAGCAGGATGAACAGCGGCACGGCCAGCAGCGGGAAGCTCGCGGTGGCCGCGGTGAGCAGCCGCAGGCTCGCGCCGATCGACTGGCCCTCGATCCACATGTAGGCCAGCGAGGGGCCGAGGAAGGCGAAGGCCACGGGTACCCGCAGGCACAGCAGGGCGCCGATGGCGAGGGTCAGCCAGAGGATGGTCACTCGGCACCTGCACGTACCGGCGGGACGTCCATGACCGGGACGCCGCGCACCGCGAACGTCGCGGCGGCGACGAGTCCCCGGACGGCGGTGCTCACGAAGCCGATGAAGGGGAGCACGTACAGCCAGGGCAGGGGCATGTCGAGCGCCGGCGATCGCAGCACCACCGGTGGGGTCATCAACTCCCAGGCCTCCACCGCGAAACCGGCGCCGACGGCCGCGACGACCAGGCAGGCGAACACCCGGATGGCGCGCACCACCAGCGGCTTCCTGATCAGGTCGACCATCTCCAGGGCGATGTGGCCGTCGGTGGTCACGAGGACCCCGGTCATCACGAAGGCCAGCCAGACCAGGCAGAACCGTGCGAGCTCGCCGGTCCACGTCCAGCCGTCGAGCGGCAGGTAGCGCTGCCCGGCCTGCACCAGGACCAGCACGAACATGACGACGGTGGCCACGGCGGCCAGCCCGATCTCGACGTTCGTGATCACCCGCACCGGGCGGGTCCACCACCGGTGGGGTGGGTCGTCGGTAGCCGTCACCAATCTCGCTCCTCCGCTCGGGCTGTGCTGCCTGTCACAGCACGGCCCGGACGGTAGGGAGCGTGGCGAAAGGGCGGCAAGCCCTTGCCATGTGTTTGCCATGACGCCCTCGGCAACGCTTTGATCACGCCGTGAGCCGACCGACCATCTTCGATGTCGCCCGTGGCGCGGGCGTCGCGATCTCCACCGTGTCCCGCGCGTTCAGCAACCCACAGCGGGTGGCCGAGGAGACACGGGAGCGGATACTCCGCGTCGCGGAGGAGCTCGGCTACGTGCCCAACCCGCACGCGCGGGCGCTCACGTCACGCAGGACCGAGACCATCGCGATGGTGGTCTCGGACATCACCAACCCGCACTTCTTCGAGATCATCCGTGGCGCGGAGATGCGGGCCAAGGCCTCGCGCTTCACGTTGGTGCTGGTGAACGCGGAGGAGTCCGCGCGGATCGAGATGGAGCAGATCGCCCGGCTGGCCCGCTCGGTGGACGGCTTCCTCCTCGCGGCGAGCCGGCTGCCTGACGAGGACCTCCTGCAGTTGGCGGGGACGCACAGCGTGGTGATGGTGAACCGGCAGGTCCAGGGCATCCCCAGCGTCATCCTCGACCAGAAGGAGGGGTGCCGGCAGCTGGTCGTGCACCTGGCGTCCCTGGGCCACTCCTCGGTGGTCTACCTCTCCGGCCCGCGGAACTCCTGGATCGCAGCGAGCAGGTGGCAGGCGATCCGCGACTCTGCGGCGGCCTGCGGGATGTCGGCGCTGCGGATGGGTCCCTACACGCCCACCGTCTCGCACGGTGGTGCGGCCGCGGACGCGGCGCTGACGACCGGGGCGACCGCCTTGATCGCCCACAACGACCTGCTGGCCATCGGCGTGCTCCGTCGGCTGGCCGCCCGGTCGGTGCGGGTGCCCGAGGACGTGAGCGTCGCGGGGTTCGACAACATCTTCGCCGCGGACCTGTGCTCCCCGAGCCTGACCACCCTCAGCGGTGTGCACGCCGACCTGGGCCGGTCGGCCGTGGAACTGCTGCTCGACGGCGTCGCGCCCGGGCCGCGTACCGGCGAGGCGCCCCGCCTCGTCCTCCCGTCCCAGCTGGTGCTGCGCTCCTCGACCGGCCCCGCCCCGGTGGCGGTGTGAGCCGGGAGCGCCCGGCCGTCCTGACCCTCGACTGCTGGGAGGCAGCACCGTGACCTCACTGCTCGTGCTCAACGGGCCCAACCTGAACCTGCTCGGCACCCGCAAACCCGAGGTGTACGGATCGACGTCGCTGGACGACGTGCGGGAGTCGTGCCGCCGGCAGGCCGAGGAGCTCGGGCTCGACCTCGACTTCCGCCAGTCCAACCACGAGGGCGAGCTCATCGACCGGATTCACGCCTGCGGGCAGGAGGTCCGCGCGGGCCTGTCGATCGGCGCGGTCTACAACCCGGGTGGCCACACCCACACGTCGATCGCCCTGCGCGACGCGATCGAGGGGGTGGAGCTCCCCGTGATCGAGGTGCACATCTCGAACGTGCACGCCCGGGAGGAGTTCCGGCACCACTCCTACATCTCGCCGGTCGCGCGCGGCGTGGTGGTGGGCTTCGGCGTCCTCGGCTACCGGCTCGCCGTCACGGGCCTGTACGAGCTGGCCCGGCAGGAGGGGCGGTTGTGACCGCTCCGGCCGGACTGCGTCCGGAGGCGCCGGGCATGTGGCGGGTGCTGGCGGTCCGGTACGCGAGCCGGACCGGACTGCGCGGCCAGCACTTCCTGGGGCACGACGAGTCGTCGCACGAGCCACACCCGACCGCGTACTTCGTGTGGGTCGCCGTCTCGGCTGACGAGGTCGTCCTGGTCGACGCCGGCATCGCGGCCGATCGCGCCGCCGGGATCCCGGGGATGACCGGGCTCGGGTCGCCGGTCGCGCTGCTCGCCCGGGTCGGCATCGCGCCCGCCGACGTCGGGTGGACGGTCCTCACCCACCTGCACTACGACCACACCGGCACCGTGGCGGAGCTGCCGGCGACCCGGTACGTCGTCCAGCAGTCGGAGTGGGACTACTGGCACGGCCCGTGGGCCCGTCGGATCACCCGCGAGCGGTGGCTGTGCTCCGACGACGACCTGGCGCACCTCGGCGGTGCCCGGGGCGCGGGGCGGCTCCAGCTCGTCGACGGGGACGCCGAGGTGCTCCCCGGCCTGAGCGTGCACCTCGTCGGGGGTCACACGGCCGGGATGCAGGTGGTCCGGCTGCGGACGGCAGCCGGCTCCGTCGTCCTCGCCTCGGACGCCAGTCACTTCTACGAGAACCTCGAGACCGACCGGCCGGCGCCGATCCTGCACTGCACGACCGGTGTGCACGGCGCGTTCGACCGGGTGCGCGAACTCGCCGACGGCCCCGAGCTGATCGTGCCCGGCCACGACCCGGCCGTGCTCGACCGCTACCCGGAGCTCGCCGGCCTGCCGGGGAGCGGGATCGTGTCGATCGCCTGAGCGGCGGTCAGCGGCCGCCCAGCCGGCGGGCGCGTGCGCGGGGGTGCTCGACCAGGGCGTCGACGAGTTCGTGCAGCCGGCGCAGCCGCGGAACGGGGTCCTCCGCGAGCAGTCCGAGCGAGTCGTCGCCACCGATGGCGAGGGGGACGTGCGGCGGCAGGGTGGCCAGCAGCCCGGCGGCTGCGTCCCCGGCCGCCTCGAGCTGCCGGGCGCTGAGCCGCACGTAGCCGAGGTGGTCCCAGAGGCCGTCGACGGAGGCTTCCACCTCCGCCGGCGTGCACCTGTCCACCGGGACGTCGAGGACCAGGCCGCCCCCCGTCGGGGCGAGGACCGCGAGGGCGTCCGCCACGAGGTCCGGCCGGTCGGCGGGGACCGGAGCGAGGAGCGGCAGGACACGGTAGGGCCGGGCCTGGTCCACCAGCTGGCCGAAGACGTCGATGCGCTCGGCCAGGGACCGGCCGGCCGGGGTGTCGGGGGCGGCGAAGCGGGCCGTGACGTACCGGGCGCCGAAGCGGGCGGCCAGGTCCAGCACCCGCCAGTGCGGGGCGTGCACGTCTCTCGGCAGGTCGCCGCCCAGCTCCACGCGGCCGACGTCGAGCACGGTCACGCGGGTCTCCAGGAGTTGGTCGACCAGCTTCGCGAGGTTGCGTTCCCCGGCCCCGCCGGACCACCAGTGCTCCACCTCCTCGGCGCCGCCCACGTGGAGCCCGACGGAGTCCCACCGGGTGCCGGCGAGCAGTTCGGTGAGCTCCAGCGCGTCCCGCGGGTGGACGACGGACTGGTGCACGGCCAGGCGGTTCACGGTGGCGGACCCCTCTCGGACGCGGCGCTGCCGGCGGAGCGCCGAGCCTAGGCCGCTCGCATCCGGGGGAGGGCGGGGTCCGGCCGGGCGGGACGGAACGTGCCGCGACCTAGGCTGGGCCGAGCCCGCCCTGCCGGAGGAGCCGTGACCGTGCACCCGCCTGAGCCCACCGCCCACCAGGAGCCGGTCGCCGCGTCGCCGGACGTTCCGGGCGAGGGCGGCGTCCGGCCGGAGCGCACGCGCGACGCCGACCGGACCCGGGCGGACATCCTCGACGTCGCCACGCGCGAGTTCGCCGACCGGGGGTACGCCGGCGCCCGCATCAACGAGATCGCCGACAAGACCAGCACGACCAAGCGGATGATCTACTACTACTTCGGCGGCAAGGAGGGCCTCTACGTCGCCGTCCTGGAGCGGGCGTACAGCCGCATCCGCGCCGTCGAGCAGGCACTGGACGTCGAGCACCTCGACCCGGTCGAGGCGGTCCGTGAGCTGGCCGGGCTGACGCTGGACCACCACGAGTCGCATCCGGACTTCATCCGGCTGGTCAGCATCGAGAACATCCACCACGCCCGGCACATCGCCCGGTCGGAGGTGCTGGCCAACCTCGCCAACCCGGTCATCGACCTCCTGGGGACGATCCTCGCCCGTGGCCGGGCGGCCGGGGTGTTCCGGGACGACGTCGACGCGTTGGACGTGCACCAGGTGATCAGCTCCTTCTGCGTCTTCCGCATCGCGAACCGGTACACCTTCGGCGCCATCTTCGGCCGGGACATGCTCGCCCCCGAGCTGAGGGCGCACCAGCGCCGGATGCTGGGCGACCTCGTCGTGGCCCACCTGACCTCCCGCTGAGCGCCGCTCCCACCGCGCCGCCGCCGACTTGCACGGTGACGGCGGTCACTCCACCATCGGCCAAGTAACCGTCTGGTACATAGACCACCCACGAGTGCGCTGTCCCCGCCCGCACCGCGGGGGAGGGCTGCCGCCGCGCCTCCCGGGAGACCGACATGAGCACCAACAGCGCCCCGACGGGCTCCGCGCACGAGCACACGCCAGGCAGGGCCGCGCTCGCCAGCTTCGTCGGCAGCATGCTCGAGTACTACGACTTCTTCATCTACGGTGCCGCCGCCGGCCTGGTCTTCCCGGAGGTCTTCTTCCCGGACAGCGACCCGAGCACGGGCACCCTGCTGTCCCTCGCCACCTTCGGCGTCGCGTACGTGGCCCGGCCGGTCGGCGCGGTCGTCATCGGGCACTTCGGGGACAAGCTCGGGCGCAAGAAGATGCTCGTGCTGACCCTGCTGATGATGGGCTTCTCGACGTTCCTCATCGGGGCGCTCCCGTCGTACGCACAGATCGGGGTCGCCGCGCCCGTGCTCCTGGTCCTCCTGCGCGTCCTGCAGGGGCTGTCGGCGGCGGGGGAGCAGAGCGGCGCGAACTCGATGACGCTGGAGCACGCGCCCGAGGGACGGCGCGCCTTCTTCACCAGCTTCACCCTCCAGGGCACGCAGGCGGGCCTGATCCTGGCCAACCTCGTGTTCATCCCGGTGGCGATGCTGCCGGAGGACCAGCTGGAGAGCTGGGGCTGGCGGATCCCGTTCTTCCTGTCCGCGCTCGTCGTCGCGGTCGGGTACTGGGTGCGCCGCTCGCTGCCCGAGACGCCGGAGTTCGAGCGGGCCAGCGAGGAGGAGGACGTCCCCGAGCTCCCGGTGGCCGTCCTCTTCCGCGACCACTGGGCGTCGGTGCTCCGGGTGGTGCTCTGCGCGCTGATCTCGGTGGTGAGCACGGTCTTCGGCACGTTCGCGCTGGCGCACGGGACGAGCGACGAGATCGGCATGGAGGAGTCGACGCTGCTGTGGGTGGTGATCCTGGCCAACGTGGTCGCGCTCGTCGCGATCCCGCTGTGGGCGATGCTGTCGGACCGGATCGGCCGGCGCCCGGTGTTCGTCCTCGGTGCCCTGGGCTCGGCTGTGACCGTCGTCCCGTTCCTGTGGGCCCTCCAGAACTCCGACGAGCTCCTGGTGTTCGTCTTCGGCATCCTCCTGGCCGGCGTCGTCTACTCGGCGGCGAACGGTGTCTGGCCCTCGCTGTACGGCGAGATGTTCGACACCCGGGTGCGCTACTCGGGGATGGCGATCGGCACGCAGGTGGGCTTCGCGCTGGGCGGCTTCTCCCCGGCCATCGCCGCTGGGATCGTCGGCGACGGCCCCGGCGGCTGGGTGCCGGTCGCCCTGCTGACCGGCGGTGCCGCCGTCGTGGCGGGGGTCTGCGCGCTCACCGCACGGGAGACCGCGCACGTCCCGATCGAGCAGCTCGGCCGCGAGGAGCGGACGCGCAAGGAGCGCCGGCTGGTCGAGGCGTGACGCGGGAGGTGGTTGACCGACCGGGGTCATCGCAGCGGGCGGTTCGGGACGGCGCGGCCCGCGGTGGGGGAGCGGCATGACCCGTCCTGGCCTCCCGGCCGACCACGGCGTCCGTGACCGCAGCGTCGCGGTCAACTCCTACACGACCGTCCTGGGCCGGGCCACCGTCCCCGAGGAGGGCTTCCGCGCGTACTGGCGCGACGTGCACGGCCCGCTCTGCTCGCGCGTGCCGGCGCTGGGCTACTACGTGCAGCACCACTTCGCCCGCCGGCGGGACGCGCACGGGTGGCCGCTGCCGGACGGGGTGGGCGCGCTGCCGGGCTACGAGCTGGACGGCGCCGTGGAGATCGGCTGGTCGTCGGCCGCGGCACAGGCGGAGTTCCAGCGCGCGTCGGGAATCCTGTTCTCCGACGAGCAGAACGTCTTCGAGGAGACCGTCGCCTACCCGCTGCCGCACGGTTCGGTGACCGTCGTCGACCGGGACGACGACCCGGCGCCGACCGGTTCGACCGGACGCACGTGCACTTCACCCCGCGCGAGGGGCTGGCGGAGGAGCTCGCCGAGTTCCTCCGCGGGGAGTTCGGGGAGGTCGCCGCGGACAGCCCGGACGTCGTCAAGGTGCGGGTGCACGCGCCCGAGCCGCACGACAACAGCACCCCGAACCCACCCGCCCGGGACGTCGCGCACACGGTCCCGGACGAGCGGGTCCGCCTCGTCGTCCTGGAGATCGCCTTCCGCGACCCGCTGGCCCGCCGGCGCTTCTCCGCCGACGACGTCGTCAGGGAGACCCTGTCGCGGCAGGGAGAGCTCGCGTCGAGCATCACGGCCTTCCCGGTGAGCGGCGTGTTCACCTTCGTGCGGGACGGCGAGCTGACGACGGCGGGCCTGCGGGGGAGCCGGGTCGCGGAGCTGATCCGGACCTGGCCGCGAGCAACCAGGTCGCGGACGACGTCCGCCGGCTGATGCACACCGGCCGCCTGGACTGACGGGGCGGTGGCGGGACGCCCACCCCCGGTCGAGCGGCGGACGTCGGCCCGCGCGACCTCCACATCGACATCGCCCATGTCGGCGCCCTGTCACTCCGACTGCCACTCCGACCTCCACCGCGCCCGGGGCAGGAGGGGTGACTGGCTCGTACGCCGGATCTCGCCTCCACCGGTGCAGGGTCCGCGGGTCCGTCGGCCGGGCGGGTGTGGGGGTGGTGTGGGCCCGCTGTGGGTGGGGTGTGCCCCGGCCCGCCGACAGGCTCGTCCCATGACCGAGACGACCTCCCCCCGGACCGCTCAGACCGACGCCGGCACAGCCACTGGCACGACCGGGCCCGCCCTCATCGACGTGCACGACATGGTCGTGGTGCACCGCGTCTTCCGCCGTGAGCTGGGGCTGGCGCCCCGGCTGGTCCGCGCGGTGCCCGCCGGCGACACCGCCCGGGCCGCCGTGGTCGCGGCGCACCTGCGCCTGTGCCTCGACGGCCTGCACCTGCACCACTCCGGCGAGGACGCCGTGCTGTGGCCGAAGCTGCTGGAGCGCACCGCCCCCGACGCCGCCCTCATCACGCGCATGGAGGCCCAGCACGAGCAGGTGCACGACTGCCTCGAGCGGCTGCGCCCCGCGCTGGACCGCTGGGAGGCCGAGGCCCGCCCGGCGGTGACCGAGGAGGTCGCCGCCAGCCTCGAGGCCCTCGCCGCGGCACTGCTGGTGCACCTGGCCGAGGAGGAGCGGGAGATCCTGCCGCTGGCCGCCCGGCACCTGACCGAGTCCGAGTGGGAGGCCGTCGGCCAGCACGGCATGGCCCACATGCAGCGCTCCCAGCTGCCGATCATGTTCGGGATGGTGCTCGAGGAGTGCGACCCCCAGGAGCGGACGCGGATGCTCGGGGTGCTGCCGGCGCCGCTGCGGCTGCTCGCGCGGACGGTGTTCGCCTGGCAGTACCGCCGCTACGTGCGCCGGGTCCGCGGCTGACCTGGCGCGGTGATCCGAGCGGCCAGGGCGGGGACGTCGGCCGGGCGCAGTGCCCGGCCGCGGCGCCACGCGGCGTCGAACGCCTCCTCGCCCAGGGCCGCCCGGACCACCGGCAGCGTCTCGCGCGCCGCCTCCAGGTCGGGCGGGAACGAGACCGCCACCGATCCGGCCGCGGCGGTGGCCGACCCCGCGGCGAACAGCTCGGCCGCCAGCTCGTGCCGGCCGAGCTGCGCGGCGCACACCGCCAGCGACGGCAGCGTGTAGGCGAGTGTCCAGGCGGTGCCGACGGCGGCCGCCAGCTCCGCGGCCTCGATCAGCCGGTCCAGCGCGACGTCGACGTCCCCGGTGGCCAGGGCGAGGCTGGCCTGCATGTTGAGGACGACGGCGACGGAGAACGGGGCGCCCAGCGCGCGGGACGCCGTCTCGGCCTCGGCCAGCGTCGCCGCGGCGGCAGGCACCTCCCCGGCGCGGAACAGCAGCTGCGCCCGCGCGGTGGCGGTGTGCGCGTCGGTCCACTCGTGCCCGATCCGCCCGGCCAGCGGCGCCACCTCCTCCAGCTGCGCCGCCGCGGAGTCCAGCTCGCCAGCGAAGACGGCGGCCATGGCGCCCAGCACCAGGGCGTGCGCCCGCCGGTCGTCGGCCCCCGCGAGGCGGCCGGCCTCGGCCGCCACCGCCGCCTCGCGGGCGGTGCCGGGGACGTCGCCGCTGGCGTATCGCAGCCCCGCCAGCGCCAGGTGCAGGGCGGCGCGGGCACCGGCGTCGAGCTCCCCGGCGGCACGGGCGGTCCGCTCCAGCCAGCCCAGGCCCTCCACGGCGTTGCCGCGCAGCGCCCAGTACAGCCAGGTGTCGGCGCCGAGCTCCGCGGCGTCCACGGCGCGCCCGGTCTCGATCAGCCGCGCCAGCGCGGCGGCGAGGTTGCCGTGCTCGGCCTCCAGGGTGTCCAGCCACGCCGCCTGGTCCGCGCCGAGCAGGCCCCGGCGGGCACCGGTGGCGAGCGCGAGGACGGCGTCCGCGGCCCGGTCGGCCACCGGGCCGGCCTCGCCCGCCTCGGCCAGGCGGGCCGCGGCGTACTGCCGCACCGGCTCCAGCAACCGGTAGCGCGCGCCCGGGCCGGGCACGGGGACGACGAGGGACTGCTCGACCAGTCCGGCCAGCGCGGCGAGCACGTCCCCGTCGGCGCCCGCGACCTCCTGCGCCGACTCGAGGGAGAACCCGCCGCGGAACACCGACAGCCGCCGCAGCAGCGCCTGCTCGGCGTCGGTGAGCAGGTCGTGGCTCCAGTCGAGCGTGGCCCGCACGGTCCGCTGCCGGGCCGGCAGGTCGCGGGCGCCGGGCGAGGCGATGGCGGTGTCCAGCCGGGCGAGCAGCGCGTCGGGCGCCAGGAAGCGGGCGTGCGCGGCGGCGAGCTCCAGGGCCAGCGGCAGACCGTCGAGCCGACGGCAGATCGCGGCGACGTCGGCCGCCGTCGCCTCGGTGAGCGTCACCGGCCGCCCGGCGGCGCGGGCCCGGTCGAGGAAGACCTGGGCGGCGGGGGAGACGGCCACCGCCGCCGGCGCCGGGCCGGTGGGCAGCGGCAGCGGGTCCAGGGGCCGCTCCACCTCGGCCCGCACCCGCAGCGCCGCCCGGCTGGTCGCCAGCACGACGAGGCCCGGGCAGCGGGCGAGCAGCGCGGCCACGTCGGCCGCGGCGTCGAGCACGTGCTCGAGGTTGTCGAGCACCAGGAGCAGCCGGCGGGACCCGAGCACCGTGGCCAGCGCGTCCAGCGCCGGGCCGGCCGGCTGCTGCCCGCCGACCGCGCGGGCCACCGTGGGCAGCACCAGCTCCGGCTCGCGCACCGGCGCGAGCTCGACCAGCACCACGCCGTCGGGGAACGCCGGCGTCAGGGCGTGCGCGACGTCGAGCGCCAGGCTGGTCTTGCCCACCCCGCCGGGGCCGGTGAGCGTGAGCAGCCGGGTGCCGCCCTCGCGCAGCAGCGCGGTGATCCCGGCGCGCTCGGCGTCGCGCCCGACCAGGCACACCGGAAGTCGGGGGAGGGCCGGGGCGGACGGTCCGGACGGCTCGGCCGCGCCGCCGGGCCGGGCGGCGGCCGCCAGTCCCTCACGGCCGGCGTCGTCGAGCCGCAGAGCGTCGGCCAGCGCGCGGACGGTGTGCGGATAGGGACGGCGGCGCTCCCCGCGCTCGAGCGCGCCCACCGCCTTCGCCGTCAGGCCCGCGCGCTCGGCGAGCTCGTCCTGCGTGAGGGACGCGGCCTCCCGCAGCCGGCGCAGCTGTTCGGCGAAGGTCCCCGGTGCGCCCACGGCCGGAGAAACTAGTCGCTGGCGAGCACGACCAGGAGGGTCCGCGGCCCGTGCACGCCCTCGACCCGCTGCAGCTCGATGTCGCTGGTGGCCGACGGGCCGCTGATCAGCGTGAGCGGTCGGAGCGGGTCCAGCCGGGCGAGCCCCTCGGGGACGCCGCCCACGACCTGGTCGGCGGTGACCACGCAGACCAGGCAGTCCGGCAGCAGGGACAGCGCCCGTCGTCCGCACACCGGCGAGGCGTCCAGGACCAGCGTCCCGGTCTCGGCGACGGCGACGGTCACGCCGGTGAGCGTGGCGGCGAAGGCGGTGAGCCCGACGGCGGGCCGGCCGTCGTCCTCGGTGCTCCCGGCGGGCCGCCACGCCTCCGGCACACCGGGGGCGACGACGACGTCGGCCGCGGCCCACCCGGCGCCGAGGCCGGCGTCGAGCGCGGCGGCCACCGTCGCGCCGACCGCGTCGGGGGCGCAGCGCAGCACCCTGGCGCGGTAGTCCTCCAGCCGGTCGGCGAGGACGTCGAGCAGCTCGGGGAGCGGGCGGTCGTCGGTGGTGCGGTAGCCGCGGGCCACCTCGGCGGGCGGCCGGCGGTCGGGTCCGAGCGCGGTGCGGATGCGGCCGAGCACCTCGTCGCGGGCGCTCATGCGCGGCCCTCCTGGCTGCCGTGCTCCCGGGCCCAGGCCTGGGTGAAGGTCTCCCGCGGCGGGGTGGGCAGGTCGCGGGTGCGGGTCCAGGCGCTCGCCGGCGGCGGCAGCGTGGCGGGCAGGGTGGGCCGGCCGCGGGCGAGGAACCGGCCCAGGCCGGTGGCGCGCTGGGCGAGGCGCCAGAGCCGCGGGGAGGACATGGCCTTCGACAGTGCCCGGAACGCGGCGGCCTCCGGGGTGGTCCGGGTCTGCGCCTCGACGTGCTCGGCGCGCAGGTGCACGAGGATCGACGGGATGTCGATCGCCACCGGGCAGACGTCGTAGCAGGCGCCGCACAGGCTGGAGGCGTACGGCAGCGACGCGTTGTCCTCGACCCCGGTGAGCTGCGGGGAGAGCACGGCGCCGATCGGCCCCGGGTACACCGAGCCGTAGGCGTGGCCGCCGGTGCGCTCGTAGACCGGGCAGACGTTCAGGCAGGCCGAGCAGCGGATGCAGTGCAGCGCCTCGCGACCGACCTCGTCGGCCAGCACCGCCGTCCGCCCGTTGTCCAGCAGGACGAGGTGGAACTCCTGCGGCCCGTCGCCGGGGGTGACGCCTGCCCACAGCGAGGTGTAGGGGTTCATCCGCTCGCCGGTCGAGCTGCGCGGCAGCAGCTGCAGGAAGACCTCGAGGTCGCGCCAGGCCGGCACCACCTTCTCGATGCCCATGACCGTGATGAGCGTCTGCGGGAGGGTGAGGCACATCCGGCCGTTGCCCTCGCTCTCGACGACGGCCAGCGTGCCGGTCTCGGCGACGGCGAAGTTGGCGCCGCTGACCGCGACCCGGGCGCGGAGGAACCGCTCGCGCAGGTGCTCCCGGGCGGCCATCGCCAGCCGGCGCGGGTCGTCGGTGAGCCCGGGGTCGACGCCGGGGATGGTGCGGGCGAAGATCTCGCGGATCTCGGCGCGGTTCTTGTGGATCGCCGGAACGAGGATGTGCGAGGGCCTGTCCTCGCCGAGCTGCACGATCAGCTCGGCCAGGTCGGTCTCCAGCGCGGTGATGCCCGCGGCCTCCAGCGCCTCGTTCAGGCCGATCTCCTGGGTGGCCATCGACTTGACCTTGACCACCTCGTCGGCGCCGGTGGCCTGCACCAGCCGGGTGACGATCTCGTTGGCCTCGGTGGCGTCGCGCGCCCAGTGCACGGTGCCGCCGCGGGCGGTGACCTGGCGTTCGAGCTCCTCCAGGTGCTCGTCCAGGCGGGCCATGGTGGCGGCCTTGAGCGCCCGGCCGGCCTCCCGCAGCTGCGCCCAGTCGGGCACCTCGGCGACGACGCCGGCGCGCTTGCCGCGGATCGTCGTCGTCGCGTGGCCGAGGTTGGCGCGCAGCTGCCCGTCGCGCAGGGCGTCGCGGGCGGCGTCGGGGAACGGCCGGTCGCCGCGCAGGTGGCCCACGCCCGCCGGGGCGGTGGGGATCCCGAGGAAGACGGCGGTCACGCCGAGGCCGTCGGGGTGGTGGGGCGGGACGGCGACGGCCGGGTGCCCTGCTGCGGCGTCACGGACTCCTCCGTCGAGGCGAGGATCTCGGCCAGGTGCACGGTGCGGGTGCCCGAGCGCAGCCGGGAGAGGCCGCCGCCGATGTGCATCAGGCAGGAGGCGTCGCCCGCGGTGCAGACCTCGGCGGAGGTGGCGAGGACGTTCGCCATCTTGTCGGTCAGCATCGCCGTCGAGGTGTCGGCGTTCTTGACCGCGAAGGTGCCGCCGAAGCCGCAGCAGGACTCCGCGCCCGGCAGCTCGACCAGCTCCAGCCCGCGCACCGCCCGCAGCAGCTGCAGCGGCCGGTCGCCGACCCGCAGCATCCGCAGCGAGTGGCAGGTCGGGTGGTGGGTGACCCGGTGCGGGTAGTAGGCGCCGACGTCGGTCACACCCAGGACGTCGACGAGGAACTGCGACAGCTCGTACGTGCGCGCCGCCAGCGCCTCCGCCTCGTCGGCGAGTCCGTGCTCGCCCGCCCGGCGGGCGACCGCAGCCTGCTGGTGGTGGATGGACGCGACGCACGAACCGGACGGCACCACGACCGCCTCGACCCCCGAGGACAGGGCCCCGGCGAAGGCCCGCACGTGGTTGGCCACGATCGGCACCGCCTCGCGCCGGTAGCCGGTGTTGACGTGCATCTGCCCGCAGCACGACTGCCCGGGCGGGACGACGACCTCGTGGCCCAGCCGCTGCAGCAGCGTCGCCGTCGCGTGCGCGACCTGCGGGACCATCGTGTCGACCAGGCAGGTGGCGAACAGGGCGACCCTCATGGCGCTCCTCCGTCGCGGGGCCTCACCGGCGCCCCTCCCGATCGGCCGTGCGGTCAGGCGCATCATGCCGCCGTCCTCCGTCGGCCGCCGCCGGAGCGGGCACGGTCAGCCGGGGCAGCAGCGGGTGCACCAGCGGGCCGACCAGCAGCGCGTAGGCGACGGTCGCCGGGCCGAGGGTGCCGCCCAGCGCCCAGCCGCTGAGCACAACGGCGACCTCGATCGACGTCCGCACCCAGCGGGTCGTCCAGCCGGTGCGCGCCACGATCCCGGTCATCAGCCCGTCCCGCGGCCCGGGGCCCAGGCGCGCGCCGATGTAGAGCGCCGTGCCGACGGCGTTCAGGCCGATGCCCGCGGCAGCGAACGCGATCCGCAGCCACAGCGCCGAGGGCGCTGTCACCACGGCGAGGGCGGCGTCGACGACGACCCCGATGACGACGACGTTGCTGACCGTGCCCAAGCCCGGCCGTTGGCGCAGCGGCACCCAGGCCAGCAGCACCAGCGCGCCGACGACGACGGTGACGGCGCCCAGCGAGAGCGGCACCCGCTCGGCCAGCCCCTGGTGCAGCACGTCCCACGGCATGTTGCCCAGCGCGGACCGGATCAGCAGGGCCATCGAGACGCCGTAGGCGACCAGGCCGACGTAGAGGTTCAGCAGCCGGCGGGGGAGCCGTGCGGGCAGGGGTCGCAGGCGCACGCGTCCAGCCTGCGTCGTGTCGCGTGCCGGCCGTGCAGGCCACCGCCGCCGAAGTGGCCTGGTCGGGCCAGGGCCGACGAGAGGCCGTGACCTGGCTCTCAGAATGGCGCGAACAATCGTGGGGCGGGTCTCGAGAATTGTTCCGGTGTCGTGAACACCACGGAAAGACGTCGCACCGGATGGCGTTTCTCTCAAGGAATGGCGTCGTGTGTCGTTGTGATGGAGACGCGTCGATTCCACTCAGAGAGGCACGATCCATGAGCACCATCACATCCGTCCGCCGGCACGTCCGGAGGGCCGCCCAGCGCCGCTCCCGCGAGCGGGTCCTCGTCGGCCTGGCCCCCGCCGTGCGTGACGAGGTCCTCACCCGCTGGGAGACCGAGGCCCGCTGACCCGCACCACCCCTCACCGGCCGGTGGCCGGCTGGAGGTCCTCCCCGGTCGGGTCGACGGTCGGGCCGGCGAACTGGGCGGCGTGCAGGCGGGCGTAGGCGCCCCCGCGCGCGAGCAGCTCCTCGTGCGAGCCCTGCTCGACGATCGCGCCGGCCTCCATCACGAGGATGAGGTCGGCGTCGCGGATGGTCGAGAGCCGGTGGGCGATCACGAAGCTGGTGCGGCCCTCGCGGAGAGCGCTCATCGCCCGCTGCACCAGCAGCTCGGTGCGGGTGTCGACCGAGCTCGTCGCCTCGTCGAGGATCAGCACGGCGGGGCGGGCCAGGAAGGCCCGCGCGATCGTGATCAGCTGCTTCTGCCCGACGCTGAGCGCGCCGCCGTCGTCGCCGATCGCGGTGTCGTAGCCGTCGGGCAGCGTGTGCACGAAGTGGTCGACCAGCGCGGCGCGGGCCGCGTCCTGGATCTCCGCCTCGGGAGCGTCGGGCCGGCCGTAGGCGATGTTGTCCCGGATCGTCCCGGAGAACAGCCACGTGTCCTGCAGCACCATGCCCATCCGGGAGCGCAGCGCCGCCCGGCTCATCGACGCGATGTCGGTGCCGTCGAGGGTGATCCGGCCGCCGTCGAGCTCGTAGAAGCGCTCGATGAGGTTGACCAGCGTGGTCTTGCCGGCGCCGGTCGGGCCGACGATGGCGACCGTCTGCCCGGGCTCGACGACGAGCGAGAGGTCGCCGATCAGCGGCTTGCCCGGCTCGTAGCCGAAGGTCACGGCCTCGAACTCCAGCCGGCCGCGGGTGGGTGCCGACGACGGTGGGTCGGCGGGTTCCGCCGACTCCTCCTCGGCGTCGAGCAGGTCGAACACCCGCTCGGCGCTCGCCACCCCGGACTGCGCCACGCTGGCGATCGAGCCGAGCTGGCTCAGCGGCTGCGTGTACTGCCGCGAGTACTGGATGAAGGCCTGCAGGTCGCCCAGGGACAGCGAGCCGCTCAACATCAGCAGGCCGCCGACGACGGCGATCCCGACGTAGACGAGGTTGCCCAGGAACATCGTCACCGGCATGAGGATCCCGCTGACGAACTGGGCGCCGAAGCCGGCGCGGAACAGCTTCTCGTTCTCCTCGGTGAACCGCGCCTCGGTCTCCTGCTGACGGCCGAAGACCGTGACCAGCGCGTGACCGCTGAAGGCCTCCTCGATCTGTCCGTTGAGGGAGCCGGTGCGCTTCCACTGCTCGCGGAACATCGGCTGGGACCGCCGGGCGATCAGGCGGACGGCGAGCAGGCTGAGCGGGACGGCCACCAGCGCCACGAGCGCCAGCAGCGGCGAGATGACGAACATGATCGCGACGATGCCGACGACGGTGAGCACCGAGGTGACGGCCTGGTTGACCGTCTGCTGCAGCGACTGGGAGATGTTGTCGATGTCGTTGGTGACGCGGCTGAGCAGCTCGCCGCGCGACCGGGCGTCGACGTAGCGCAGCGGCAGGCGGTGGATCTTGGCCTCGACGTCGGCCCGCAGCCGGAAGACGGTCCGCTGGGTGACTCCGTTGAGCACGTAGCCCTGGGCCAGCGAGAGCAGCGACGCCGTGACGTGGATCGCCAGGACCAGGAGCAGGACCCGGGCCAGGGCGCCGGTGTCGATGCCGTCGCCGGTCCGGAAGTCCAGCGGGCGGAGCAGGTCGGCCGCGGTGCCCTGCCCGCGCTCCTGGAGGGCGGCGATCGCCTCGGCCTTGGTCAGCCCCTCCGGCAGGTCGCGGGTGAGCGCGCCCTCGAACACGATGTCGGTGGCCCGGCCCAGCACCTTGGGGCCGATCACGAGGAGGGCGACGCTCGCGACGGCCAGGGTGAGGACGAGCGCGACCCACAGCCGTTCCGGGCGGAGCCGGCGCGCCAGCCGGCGGGCGGACGGCAGGAACGCCCTCGGCTTCTCGGCGGGGGCGCCGGAGCCGAACGGGCCGCCGCCCGCCCTGCCGCCGGGCGCGGGGCGGGTCACCGCCGGTCGTGGGCCGCTCATGCCGGCTGCTCCTCGGGCAGGGCCTGGCTGGTGACGATCTCCGCGTACTCACGGCAGGTGCCCAGCAGCTCGGCGTGGGTGCCCTGGCCGACCACCGCGCCGTCCTCGAGGACGACGATCAGGTCGGCGTCCATCACCGTCGCGATGCGCTGGGCGACGACGATCACCGTCGCCCCGCCGACCTCGCGGGCGAGTGCCGCGCGCAGGCGGGCGTCGGTCGCGGTGTCCAGCGCCGAGAAGGCGTCGTCGAACAGGTAGACCTGCGGCCGCGCCACCAGGGCTCGCGCGATGCTCAGCCGCTGGCGCTGACCGCCGGACAGGTTGGTGCCGCCCTGGCTCACCGGCGCCTCGAGACCCTCCGGCAGCGCCCGCACGAAGTCCGCGGCCTGGGCGATCTCCAACGCGGCCCACAGGTCCTCGTCGGGGGCGTCGGGCCGGCCGTAGCGCAGGTTGCTCGCGACGGTGCCGCTGAACAGGAAGGCCTTCTGCTCGACCAGCCCCACGCGTGACCACAGGTGCGACGGCGCCAGCTCACGGACGTCCACGCCGTCCATGAGGACCGCGCCGGCGGTCACGTCGACCAGCCGGGGGACCAGCCCCACCAGCGTCGTCTTGCCGGAGCCGGTGCTGCCGACGATCGCCGTGGTGCGGCCCGGTGCGGCGGTGAACGTGACGTCGCGGAGCACGGGCCGCTCGGCGCCGGGGTAGGCGAAGGTGGCGCCCCGCAGCTCGACGGTGCCGGTGGGCTCGTCGGGGACCACCGGGGCCACCGGCGGCAGGACGGTCGGCTCGGTCGCCAGCACCTCGTCGATGCGCCCGGCCGAGACGGCGGCGCGGGGGAGCATCAGCGCGAGCAGCGAGGCGAGCATCACCGCCATCAGGATCTGCGTCAGGTAGCTCAGGAACGCGATGAGCGAGCCGACCTCCAGGCTCCCGTCCTGCACGCGGGCCGCGCCGAACCAGACCACGGCCACGCTGGTGACGTTCAGGACCAGGGTGACCAGCGGGAAGATGACGGCGAACAGCCGGCCGGCCCGCAGGGCGAACTCGGTCACCGCGGCGTTGGCGGCGGCGAAACGGGCGGTCTCCTGCGGCTCGCGGACGAAGGCGCGGATGACCCGCAGGCCGGTGAGCTGCTCGCGCAGCACCCGGTTGACGGTGTCGATCCGCAGCTGCAGCCGCTCGAAGTGCGGCCGCATCCGCGAGGTCACCAGCAGGACCGCGGCCAGCATCACGGGCACGGCGACGGCGATCACCCAGGCCAGGCCCGGGTCCTCGCGGACGGCGAAGACGACGCCGCCGATCCCGAGGATGGGCGTGGGCACGAGCATCGTGCAGCCCATCAGGACGAGCATCTGCACCTGCTGGACGTCGTTGGTCGAGCGGGTGATCAGCGACGGCGCCCCGAAGGCCGCCATCTCCCGGCTGGAGAAGGACCCGACGCGGCGGAACAGGGCCAGCCGCACGTCCCGGCCCAGCAGCATCGCAGTCCGCGCGCCGAACCAGGCGGCCGCCACGGCGGCGGCGACCTGCACCAGCGTGACGCCGAGCATCAGGGCGCCGAGGGTGAGGACCCGCCCGATGTCCCCGGCGGCCACCCCCTCGTCGATGATGTCGGCGTTGAGGCTGGGCAGGTAGAGGTTGGCCACGGCCTGGACCGCCTGGAAGGCGATGACCCCGGCGAGCAGGCCGCGGGAGGGGCGCAGGAACCTGCGCAGGAGCGGGATCAGCACGTCATGCCCCGCCGTCCGGGTCGCCCAGGACGCCGTGGGTGACGAGCCGGACCAGGTCGTCGGACGACAGGGCGGCGAACTCCTCGGCGACGTGCGGCAGGGACGTCGCGACGGCGACGAGCAGCAGGTACTGGCCCAGCACGTCGACCGGGACGGTCAGCCGGTCGGTGTCGGGGGCCAGCAGGTCGCGCAGCGGCGCCAGCCACCGGCGGTCCCCGCGGTGCAGGTCGAGCTCGGGTCCGGGCCGCTCGCGGACGGCCGCGAGGATGCCGACGACCCCACGCAGGCGCTCTCGGAGCAGGTCGAGCACCACCCGGAGCTTCTGCTCCACGGGGAGCGAGCGGGGGACCGCCGCCACGGCACGGCTGAAGTGGTCGGGGTCGAAGTACCGCGCGATCGCGGCCTCGATCAACGCCTCCTTGGTGCCGAACGCCCGGAAGACCGTGCCCTCGGCGACGCCGCAGGCCTCGGCGATCTGCCGGGTCGAGACGTCGCGCCCGTGGGCCGCCACGAGGGGGATGACGCCGTCGAGCAGGGCGGCGCGGCGTTCCCCCGGCGAGAGGCGGGCCGCGCGCACGCGACCGGTGGTGCCTGCTGTGGCCACCCCCGCATGGTAATGAGTGATCGCTCATCACGGCGCCGTCGTGCTGGCGTGGCGACCGCGGCGCGCCGGGGATGGCCGGCGCGCCGAACGCCTCAGACCCCGAGCTCGCGGGCGATCAGCATGAGCTGCACCTCGGTGGTGCCCTCGCCCACCTCGAGGATCTTGGAGTCGCGGTAGTGCCGCGAGACCACGTACTCGTTCATGAAGCCGTAGCCGCCGTGGATCTGCGTGGCGTCGCGGGCGTTGTCCATGGCGGCTTCGCCGGCGACCAGCTTGGCGACCGCCGCCTCCTTCTTGAACGGCAGCCCGGCGAGCATCTTGGCCGCGGCGTCGTAGTAGGTGGCGCGCGCGGTCATGGCCCGCGCCTCCATGCGGGCGAGCTTGAACGAGATGGCCTGGTTCTGCGCGATCGGCCGGCCGAACGCGTGCCGGTCACGGGCGTAGCGGACGCTCTCGTCGACGCATCCCTGCGCGGCGCCGACGGAGAGAGCGGCGATGGCGATGCGGCCCTCGTCGAGGATGCTCAGGAAGTTGGCGTAGCCGCGTCCGCGTTCGCCGAGCAGGTTCTCCTCGGGCACGCGGACGTCGTCGAAGGACAGCGGGTGGGTGTCGCTGGCGTGCCAGCCGACCTTGTCGTACGCCGGCTCCGCCGTGAACCCGGGCGTGGGAACCGGGACCAGGATCGTGCTGATCTCCTTGCGGCCGCCGGGTCGCTCGCCCGTCACGGCGGTCGCGGTGACCAGTCGGGTGATGTCGGTGCCGGAGTTGGTGATGAAGGCCTTGCTGCCGTTGATGCGCCACTGACCGTCCTCGAGCACGGCGGTGGTGCGGGTGCCGCCGGCGTCGCTGCCGGCGCCGGGCTCGGTGAGACCGAAGGCGCCCAGGGCCTGCCCGCTGGTCAGCAGCGGCAGCCACTCCTGCTTCTGCTCCTCGGTGCCGAAGCGGTAGATCGGCATGGCGCCGAGCGAGCAGCCGGCCTCCAGCGTGATGGCGACGCTCTGGTCGACCCGGGCGAGCTCCTCCAGGGCGAGGCAGAGGGCGAAGTAGTCCCCGCCCATGCCGCCGTACTCCTCCGGGAAGGGCAGCCCGAACAGGCCCATCTCGGCCATCCCGCGGACGACCTCGTAGGGGAACGTCTTGTCGCGGTCGTGCTGGTAGGAGACCGGCGCGACGACCTCGCGCGCGAACTCCTCGACCGTCTTGCGCAGCTGGCTCTGCTCGTCGGTCAGGCGGGTGTCGAGCATCAGGACTCCTGGCGGTCGGGGTGGGGCAGGTGCGACGGGTCGGACGGTGCGGGCCCGGCGGGGTGGACGACGGCGAGCTCCTGGTCGACGCGCACCTGGTCGCCGACCCGGACGAGCAGCTCGACGGTCCCGGCGGTGGGCGCGGTCAGCGCGTGCTCCATCTTCATCGCCTCGACGGCGAGCAGCGGCGTGCCGGCGTCGACCGGGGAGCCGTCGGCCACGTGGACGGCGACGACGGTCCCGGGCATCGGGCTGCGGACGGCGGCGTCCGCGGAGGCGGCCTCGGCGTGCAGCGGTGCCGGGGGCAGCTCGGTCAGCGCCACCGTCGTCCCGTCCGCGTGCACCCACGTCCGGCTGCCGTCGGTGACCACGTGCGCGGGGACGGCGGTGCCGTCGACGCTGACCAGCCACCCGCCGGACAGCTCCTCGGCGCCGACGTCGTGGAGGGCCTCCCCGACGAGCATCCGGCTCCCGCCGGTGAGGGTGATCCGCAGGCGCTCGCCGTCCGGTCCGGCGACGTCCCAGTGCAGCGGGGCCGGCGTCCCCGACAGCCGCCAACCGTCGGGCACGTCCCACGGGTCGGCGGTGGCCGCGGCCGGCTGCAGCTCGGCCAGCCGGCCGAGGGCGAAGGCGGCGTACGCGGCGACCGGCACCGTGCGGTCGATCAGGTCGTCGAGGTCGCGTTCGACGAGGTCGGTGTCCAGCGCACCGGCCCGCACGTCGGGGTGGCGGAGCAGGTGGCGCAGGAACCGGGTGTTCGTGCCGACGCCCAGCACCACCGTGTCGGCGAGTGCCTGGTCCAGGCGCGACAGGGCGGTGGTGCGGTCCGGGGCCGAGGCGATGACCTTGGCGAGCATCGGGTCGTAGGTGGTCCCGACCGGCGCCCCCGCCAGCAGGCTGCTGTCGGTGCGCACCCCCTCGCCGGACGGCTCACGCAGGACCAGGGTGGTGCCGCCGGTGGGGAGGAACCCGCGGGCCGGGTCCTCGGCGTAGATCCGCGCCTCGACGGCGTGCCCGACGAGGCGGACGTCGTCCTGGCCGAAGGACAACCGCTCGCCGGCGGCCACCCGGACCTGCTGCTCGACCAGGTCGATGCCGGTCACGAGCTCGGTGACGGGGTGCTCGACCTGCAGGCGGGTGTTCATCTCCATGAAGAACGGCTCGTCGGGGGAGTCGCCCGGGACGATGAACTCCACCGTGCCGGCGCCGGTGTAGTCCACGGCGCGGGCGACGTCCACCGCCAGTGCGCCGTACCGCTCGCGCTGGGCCGGCGTGAGCAGGGGAGAGGGCGCCTCCTCGACGATCTTCTGGTGCCGGCGCTGCAGGCTGCACTCGCGCTCGCCCAGGTGCAGGACGGTCCCGTGGGTGTCGCCGAGGACCTGGACCTCGATGTGCCGCGGCCGCAGCACGAAGCGCTCGAGGAACAGGGTGTCGTCCCCGAAGCTGCTCGCGGCCTCGCGACGGGCCGAGGTGAGGGCCTCGCGCAGCGCCTCGGGCTGGTGCACCAGGCGCATGCCCTTGCCGCCGCCGCCGGCCGAGGGCTTGACCAGGACGGGGTAGCCGACCTCCTCGGCGGCGGCGACGAGGTCGTCGTCGGTCATGGCGAGGTCGGTGCGGCCGGGCACGACCGGCACGCCCGCGGCGCTCATCGTCTGCTTCGCGCGGATCTTGTCGCCCATGACCTCGACGGCCGCCGCGGGTGGCCCGATGAAGACCACCCCTGCGTCGGCGCAGGCGCGGGCGAAGCCGGTGTTCTCGGAGAGGAAGCCGTAGCCGGGGTGCACGGCCTGGGCGCCGGTCCGGGCGGCGGCGTCCAGCAGCCGCTCGACGGACAGGTAGCTCTCGGCGGCGGGCGCCGGGCCCAGGCGGACGGCGACGTCGGCGACGCGGGTGTGCAGCGCTTCGGCGTCGGCGTCGGAGTACACCGCGACCGAGCGGATGCCCATCGCCCGCAGCGTGCGGATGACGCGGACGGCGATCTCGCCGCGGTTGGCGACGAGCACGGTATGGAACATCGTCACTGTTCGACTCCGCACTCGTTCCGCTCCTCGCTCGTTCCTCGCTCGTTCCTCGCTCGTTCCTCGCTGCGATGCTCGCTCGCGCGTCGTCCTCACGGTCGGTCCTCACATGCGGAAGACGCCGTAGCCGACGTCCTCGAGGGGTGCGTTCGCGGCAGCCGACAGGGCCAGGCCGAGCACGGTGCGGGTCTGGGCGGGGTCGATCACGCCGTCGTCCCACA
Organism: Blastococcus sp. CPCC 205250; assembly: GCF_019799925.1. GTDB lineage: Bacteria > Actinomycetota > Actinomycetes > Mycobacteriales > Geodermatophilaceae > Trujillonella. The sequence goes on from NZ_JABGCG010000006.1 coordinate 356,470, forward strand.
GCCGGGCGGTGGCGTGGTACGGGTGGCCCTGGCTCTCGTACTGCTCGCGGATCGGGGCCTTGAAGGCCTCCTC
>NZ_JABGCG010000060.1 GCF_019799925.1 Blastococcus sp. CPCC 205250
TAAATAAAAATAAAAATAAAAAGTAGATAGACCTTAATGATTCTGATTTTCTTAAAAAGATTAAGTCTGCTTAGAAAGCTTGGTATAGTGTTTTCTATACTATGGGTTGGGTGTTGTTTTTATGCTTGGATGATTTCTTCAATTATAGAATATGTTTATGTGATGGTTGGGTAGATAACCTCAACTAAATTTTAAACCATCACATATCTGTTTGTTTTCCATCTTTGAACCAAAAGCAATTTTAAGCCCATAAAGTCCTACCTGATCTTGAAAATTGGTATGAGTTGGAAATCGGAAATGATTCGAACATAATTTGATGGCATATATTTTTCTCAGTATTTAACATTCCTATCATGAGACTCATATTTTGTTCTTATCAGCGTTTTTCAAAATGAATTAATATGCGAGATATACTTTGCTTTTGATATACATAAATTCTCCTCGCATAATGAGAGTACATATAATTTCACCTAACTCTGAGCGAATTATTCATGAGTGGATTATCCTGGTGAGATTTGAAGTCAAAACTACAATTCTGATAGAAATTCGAGTGGTGTAAGCTTTACAATTGAAGGTATATTTTGTTGGCTAATTCACACACACACTCTGAATTTTGAATATCATAGCTTGAGTTATCTTTTTGATAGTATTTTGAACTCTGACTGATTTTCTTGTTAAAGTGATGAAAACTCATGACTTTGTCTTTAGTAAAATGTCATAAACTGAGAAATACTATTGATGTATATGAGAAAACTTTTACATGTTTGTGGGCATCATTTCTGCAAACCCTCACGAGACTACAACTCGTCCACTAGGGGTAACCTAGGGGTTTAAAGGCTTATTGCATACGCTAAATGCAATCGCGATTTCCTGCGAAAGTGGCATTTTAATTCCGTTTTTTTTTTATTTTGCTTTACTCGAGGACTAGCAAAGTTTAAGTTGGGGGGTATGATAAGTGCTAAAATTTTCGAAATTTAAACCCCAAAGTAAGCTTTGTTAAAGCTCTAAAGGCATGTTAATTAGGTTAATTAGGTCATTTTAGTGTTTTTCAGTTATTTTAGAATTGTTGCAATTATCGCATAAGAGTAGCATTTTAGCTTGATTTTATTTTTATCTTTATTTTAGATTAAAGCTGTGTGGAGCAGGTGCGCGTAATTGGTTTGCTGTTGTTTTGCATTGCAGGTAAAAATCAATGTGAAATCAAGCAGTGGTAGCATGAGATTGCCCACACAGGATTATAAATATAATAATAATAATAAAATATAATATAATAATATAATAATATAATAATATAATAATATTATTATTATAATATA
>NZ_JABGCG010000061.1 GCF_019799925.1 Blastococcus sp. CPCC 205250
ATAAAATAATATCGTCCCCCGCGCGGTACGCGCGAGGCCCCTAACCTTTAGGTTGGGGCCCACCTTTTAAAGGTAGACCCCTTAGGGCCGAGCAAGTCGGCCCCGCGGGGTATATTTATTAAAAAATAAATAAATATATATCTCAAACAAATAATAAATCAAAGTAATTTCGGGGTATAAATTAATAGAGAATTTAGTTTAACGGTTAAAACACTTGCCTTTTAAGCAAGCAGATGGTGGTTCGAATCCACCCGTTCTCACACATAAGAACCAAATAAATGATCTAAAATAACTAAATTATAACCAAATGACAATAAAAATTTTATATTTAATTAATGTAATAGGTTTACTATTAATAATGTGAGTAAATAAAATGCGTATAATAAAACTAAGTAAAAAAGTAATCCTTCGTCAAATATCTTTAATCGTAAGTATCTTAACTTTATATTATAGTATAACTCTATGATATAACTATCAAAGTAATACAGTAGATTATCAAGGATTAGAATCTCTTTTTAACTTAGATTGAGGATATGATGGTATCTCATTATTATTAGTAATATTAACAGCAATATTAGGTCCAATAGCTCTTTTATCTAATTGAAATATCAAATTAAACTCAGAAGAGCCATTATACGTAAGTTTAATTCAACTTCTAGTATTTTTAATGATATTAAATTTCCTATGTTTAGATATGAAAACATTCTATATATTATTCGAAAGTACTTTAGCTCCATTATATTTATTAATAGGAATCTATGGAGCAGATAATAGAGAAAAAGCAGCCTACTATGCCCTTCTTTATACATTAGGAAGTTCTTTATTTATGTTACTAAGTATATGTTTATATATCTATCTATTAAATACAACAGATTATTTAGGTATAGAAAATATTCTTCTTTCAGTAGATGTACAATGTATTCTATGATTAGGAATCTTTATAGGTTTAGCTGTTAAAACTCCATTACTTCCAGTACATACTTGATTACCTGTAGTTCATTCTGAATCACCATTAGGTGGATCTATATTATTAGCAGGAGTAATATTAAAATTAGCAATCTATGGTATATTAAGATTACTTCTACCTAATTTTGTAGATGGTACTATGTATTATTTACCGGGAGTATATGTATTAGCTCTAATAACTATAATTTATAGTAGTTTAGTAACTTTAAGACAAACAGATCTTAAAGTAATAATAGCTTATAGTTCAATAAGTCATTTAGGTGTATGTATATTAGGAGTATTTTCAAATAATTTAATTGGTATAGAAGGAAGTTTATTATTATGTTTAGCTCATGGATTTGTATCTCCA
>NZ_JABGCG010000062.1 GCF_019799925.1 Blastococcus sp. CPCC 205250
ATGCTAGGATTCATTCAAGCATATTAGAAAGAATGAATAGGGTTCTTGGTATGTCCATATTCCTCTTTTTGGGTGTGATATTCAATTGTGTTCGAGGGAGCATGCAAAGGTGAGTCCCTTCCCTTGTGTTTATTTCATGTCATCCTAATAATTGTGATTATATGCCTATGTGTTTAATGCTTGCATGATGAGTTTAGGATATTATATGCCATGATTCTATGTGATTTAGCATTAACATATTAGTGTGTGATATTCAATTGTGTTCGAGGGAGCATGCAAAGGTGAGTCCCTTCCCTTGTGATTTATTTTGATGTCATTTTGAGTGTTGTGATCATGTGCTATGTGGTTAGTGTTTGCATGATAGTTTAGGGTATCATATGCTAGGATTTTTTGTCATTTAAAGCATCGCTTGGTTTAGTTGCATATAGGAATGTTTGCATGGTTATTCTTGTGGAATAATAATGGTCTTCAAGCCCTTTCAAAGGAAGTTCTCAAATCTGTCCAGATTTGAATGTAGCCTTTGAAGAGGCTTGATCACCATCTTTAGGCCATATTTATGCCTTGTTCACATAGTAACTGTTGCCTATCTTGTTAGTATATATTTAGGGATGTTTGCATGGTCATTCTTATGGGATAATTAGGATATTCAAGCCCTTCAAAGGAAGTTCTCGAATCTGTCCAGATTTGAATGTAGCCTTTGAAGAGGCTTGATTGTCATGATTAGGCCATATTTATGCCTCATTCTCATATAATAATTGTTGCATCATGTTAGGTTGCATTCTAGGTCATCCTCACATTTTATTTCTTTCTTTTCAATGGTTTTTTGAGCCACTTTGTAAGTGAACATCAATTCTGTCCAAGGTTGATTAGTAGCTTTAAAGTGACTTAAAAATCACTTTTAGGGTCAAATCAAACCTAGAAACATGCCTAGGTTCACATAGAATGAGTAGATTGCATTTAGGAGCATTTTCATGCATTGTATGCCATGTTAGGGTAATTTGTATGCATTTTCTTATAAATTCCAGCAAGTATGCATTAGTGTTTTAGGCTTGTAGACTAACTTAGGGACTAGTTAGAGACCCTAGGATTAGGGAGGTCACTTGACCTCACCTAGGATAGTCCTTTGTTGTAAGGATTACCTCAAATCAAGTACTTTTGATCGATTTAGGAGTCTAGTTTCGAGAGAGTTTTCTAAAAAGGTTTTCAATGTGGTTTTACCAAATAAAATGGTTTTATGAAAATAGTAAATGATTTTCAAATGATTTCAAACATGGTTGTTGTTTTGGAATGCGAT
>NZ_JABGCG010000063.1 GCF_019799925.1 Blastococcus sp. CPCC 205250
GGGAGGGCCCACCTTTTTTTAAAAAGGTAGGCCCTTACGACCTAGCAAGTAGGCCGCGCGGGGATTAATAACTATTTAATATTTTCTTTTTATTTCACATTAATTTAAATAAATTATAATCAAAATGTTTTTTTAGTTTTTAAAGGAAATAAATCTAATATTTGTATTAAATACTCTATTTCATTTTCATTATAGACAGTAAATGAGTAATAATATTTATTAGGATAAGAATTTACATTACCTATTTCTAATTTATTTTTAATAATATTTAATGTTTCTAAATCATCTATATGTAAATTAATAACAAATTTAAATCTTATATTATTTTTATCTTTAAAAATAGAAAAATAGCCTTTTCCATCAATAAAACCAATAAATCGTTCTATAAGATTTTTATCTATATTGATGCATCTTTTATATGATTGTATTGTATTTAGACTTATATTTGTATTTGTATTTATATTCATATTAGTATTAGTCTTTAGTAAACTAAATAAATTATTATTATAATTATATTTTATATATAATAAAATTATATTTATAATTAAAAATAAAATAAAAAATAACATAATTAATTTAACTATATATATTTCTATATATAATGGACTAAATTATAGTTATTTAAATAAATAACTCTTCACATATAGTCTCTGAGGGTCCTACTTGATATATAAATTATATCTTTCTGTTCCCTGCTGGTTATCCATTTAATTATATATATGATTGTTACTATAATATTAATAATTAGTACATATATCTTTAGGAGTTTCTAGCATATAGTGAAGTTTAACGAACACATTATGTTGTGATGTAAATATGTTCTACTGAACTAAATGCTAATTCTATGTGAGAACTATAATGCATTGCTAGGAAAATACCTGTAGCTATTTGAATTACTAAACATAATCCTAATAAACTACCTAAGTTTCATCAGTAATTAATTGATGTAGGTTGAGGTGAATCAATCAAGTAACTGTTAACCAGTGATAAATAAACATTCGATTTACGAATAGCCATTAATTATTTCAAAATTTTATTTGTATAAGGAAAAAATATTTTTTATTTTATTTCCTATATATCCAATCTTATATAATAAGATAATAAAAGATTATTTTTATATTTAATTATTTTTATAATAAACTCTTACCTCACAAGACACGTGAGAAATATTTGTATATATCCAAGTGTAACTTAATATAATTATTTATAATAAGATATTTATTAAGGTTAAAGTATTTTACTGAAAAAAAAAAAGATTTTAGATATATTATATATTACTTA
>NZ_JABGCG010000064.1 GCF_019799925.1 Blastococcus sp. CPCC 205250
AAATTAATTAAATAATTAATGAAATGAGATAGTAAAATAAATAAATAAACAAATATATAAATGAAAATAATTATAGATAAAATAACTAAAATATAAATAAAATAAGTGAATTCAATCTAAATAAATTTCCTCAACTAATAAAAAAAATAATAAATAATAAATAAATAAATGAATAAATGAAAATAATTATAAATCCAATAACTAAAATATAAATAAAATAAGTGAATTCAATCTAAATAAATTTCTTAAACTAAGAAACAAAATAAAAAATAATTAATAAACGAATAAATGATAATAATTATAAATAAAATAACTAAAATATAAATAAAATAAGTGAATTCAATCTAAATAAACTTCTTCAACTAAGAAACAAAATAAAAAATATATATTAAAAAAAAAATGGAGATTAAAATGCAAAACAACGGAAGAGGAAGAAAGGCAATAAAGTTTTTGTGGGGGGAATAAGGCGGGCGGGGAACGTGCATCCGATGCGTATCGTAACGAACAAACAAACAAAGAACGACGCTCAACACGGCATCATAACAAACAAAGAACCAAGAAATAATACAGTACGAAATAAAGTTCCGTGGGAGTAATAAGGGGATTAAATGGCGGCTTGGGTGAGTGCGGGGAATGCGTTGGCACAAAGGGGCTTGCCTTGGACATGGCGCACGAGCAGTGGTTGGCATAGGCCTCGGCTTGCCTTGGGCGTGGGCGTTGGTGTGAGAGCCGCAGCCTCGATTCGGGACTGGGCGTTAATCTTAGTCGTGACATGTGTTGGCCGTGCCTTGACTGCCCATTGCCGTGCCTTGCATTGCCTTGCCACTGCCTTGCCCATGCATTGCATTGCGCATCGCCGCACTGCCACACGGCCACATTGCAAATGCCTACCGTCGTGCCTAAGCACGCCACTGCCGTGCCTTGCCACTGCCTTGGCTTGCCACTGCCTTGGCTTGCCACTGCCTTGCTTGTCCATGCCATGACATGCCTTGCCTTGCCTTGCCTTGCCTTGCCTTGCCTCGCCTCGCCACTGCCTTGCTTGCCCATGCCATGCCTTGCTTGACCACGCCTTGGCTTGGCTTGCCCAAGCAATGCCATGCCTTGCCAGTGCCTTGCCCATCATGCCATGCCTTGCTTGCCCACGTCCTTAGCACGCCACTGCCATGCCTTGGCTTGGCTTGCCCACGCCATGCCATGCCATGCCTTCCTTGCGCACTGCCTAAGCACGCCTCTGCCATGCCTTGGCTTGGGTTGCCCACGCCGTGCCGTGCCATGC
>NZ_JABGCG010000065.1 GCF_019799925.1 Blastococcus sp. CPCC 205250
TATGTATAATTGAATTCCAAGCACAATGGGGTATGAACCCTTTGTTAGAGATATGCCCTAAAACCAATTGTTCTGTTGGGTTTAAGGGTTTTGTATTTCATTATTAAATCATGTATGAAACATTATTGATTTATAATATGGCTATTTTATCATGTAAACTTGTGTTTAATTACTGTTCATGATAAAGTCCTTGGATAGTATGATAGAGAGTTATATCTCAAGTGTTGAGATAGAGAGACTTATAACTTTCAAGTACATCTATCCTAAACTAGTTCCTGATCATAGGTTTATATATTTGGACGATTATAAACCGTTAAGATTAGCTCAGGTTTTACTAGCTCCATGGGAGGATGGTGAGTCTCGAACCATCTGTGTAGAGACACTATAGTAAACCTGTGGGTGCTTGTTAGAGAACAAGTACACTGAACGTGACCAATATGAGTACAGCTTATGGAGATGTATTTGAATGTCAAAAGCTGCTCATGTGTATAGTCACATTTGTAATCCTCATACCTGAGACACCACTGGTTATCTTATGTATGAATTACTAGAGTTTGATAGTATCTTGTACACCCTTAATCATGAGGATGTAATCGGTGCTCATTGGCTTTAGTAAGTTGTATATGAAGATAGGTGAGTGTGCAATAGGGGATCACCACCCTTAATATCAAAGGGAGAATGTCACAGTTAATTCACAAATAATAACTCAATGAAGTCTTTGGCCAAAGCAGAAGGTAACCAAGGAAAAGTGTTTTCATGGGTTAACCTAATTGAGTTTATATTTTGGTGAATGGCTAACACAGGATTAAGTTAGGGTTTGACATGAATCCATACCCGAATAACTTAATCGTGACATTGTTTGGTGAAGGATTATTTATTACACGAAGGGTTCATTTATATTCGTATATTCACCCACACCTAGGGCACGTCATGATATGTTGCTAGATGTCACTCATGACTAGTGTAGGCCTAATGATAAGTGTTATCATTGAGGGCAAAATTGGAATAGTTTCAATTGAACCAAAAATAGAAAGTTTCTATTTTGGGAAACATGCGATGTTCCCGAGCCACTACTAGGTTGGGGTGAACCCAATGGGTCACACACATTAAAGCTTAAGTGATCTTCTTGAATTTGTGAGAGGGGATATTCTAATTTGTGTATGAGTTTAATCCTTATTATTAAGGGTTAATAATTAAAAGGATTAAGGATACACTAAACTAGGATAAACCCATTCTTATATGGCGTTTGGTCATGCTAGCACTAGTAACCAA
>NZ_JABGCG010000066.1 GCF_019799925.1 Blastococcus sp. CPCC 205250
GTATGTCCCATGAAGAAGGAGGTTCATAGTAGGGTAGTATGAAATTAATGGGTAAGGTAAAAAACTATATAGTATAATATTAACACTTCACAAATATGACGGAATAATTCCGACAGCATAACAGCTAACACATAGTGTGTGCGGGTGATAAGTCATGTGTCCTACAAGTCGATCTACATGGACTAAAAGGGTAGGTAAAGGGTCCTTTACTCGCTCGGATCATCGATATACCTAACCACATGTGACATCAGGAATGCCGCGTGGGTCCAACAGTACGTGAGTGATCCATTTTATATACCCGAAGGTACGTGGCGAGAAAGGTTGATGACTTAGACATGAAACCGAGACTCAGGAAAACCCGAAATCATGGCTAAGACCATCATGGCTATAGCATACAACGAGCATACAACGACCTAGCATACAATGCAATGCACACACAATGCAGAAAATGAAGCACACAATCAAGCGAATGCAAGTGGTTGATTTTAATTAATAATAAAAATTTAATAGCCCTTTTAAATTGATGGAGTTTAGCCCACTGGATCCCCAGTGGAGTCGCCAAGTCTGTGAATCCTAAAATTGCGATCTCACAGCGGGGTTTGAAAAATGATTTGATTTTGGGAGTCGCCACCTTATTTTTAAAGGAATAAGGAAACCAAAAAATTAACTCCATTTAAAGGAAAAGCATGGTCTTGAACCACAGGTGGATCCGGGGGCTAGGTTATGATGTGGGAAGGTGTTAGGCACCCACATCACCCTTTCGGTCTCCGATTTAATTGGGCTATTTAATCTTTATTTTCCATTTACATCCTACTAACTATAGTACAAATAGACTAGCATTTAATTGTGTGTGTTTCAATCCTAAGGTGTGATTTGGACCTAATAATCTAAGTTAGAAATGTTGACTAAGAGGTGAGTTTGATCCTAATTTCTATGTTAACTTAATGTGTAGTTTGGTCCTATTAAACTATGTTATTAAAATGAAAGGACTAAGCTAGACTCCTAATTGGACTTGAACTTTAGGAGCGCCTACGTATCCCACTAATTCCTACTTGGGAATCAAAGTCCACGTAGTTCGACAAGGATTAAACTATCCATATCGGTCTTTGAAGTTGATAACTCGAAAAGAGTTTGGTTTGAAAGAGAATTCTTAATTAAAAGAATTCGATTTGAAAAAGAGTTTTAGTTTGAAAAGGTGTTTTAGTTTGAAAAGAGTTTTGGTTTGAAAAGTGTTTTATTTTGAGTATGATTAATAAATAGAGATTG
>NZ_JABGCG010000067.1 GCF_019799925.1 Blastococcus sp. CPCC 205250
TCGACATGCTGTTTTGGAACTAGGTTATCTCTTGCGAGCACCCAGTGACCCATTCCACCATTCGACGAGGCCTTTTGAAATAGAAATATAAGCATTACTCGAGTTTGTTTCCAAACTCTTTCAACTTTTTTTTCTTTCTCATGTAGTTCCTTTTCGCTGGTTTACACTATCAGGTAACTTTTTGACTTTCATACGGCTGAAAAACTTATAAATGGTTAAATTTTTTTTTTTTTTGAATTCATATAAAGTCCGCGCAGGCCTGAAGCGAGTTAGAACAAGATTGTTTACTGCCTAGAAGGAAAAATATGTTAAAATTTAGGCAGAAAGCACAAAAGAATTTTAGGCAGATTTTTTTGGAATTAGAGAGAGAAACATTTAAGAAAAATTGAAGAAGCACTTTGACTTAGCAGATAATTATTTTGTTAATGAAAAATTAAAGATTTAATATGATTTTTTACTCAAGACAATTGTTTATATTTGGAAGTGAGTTTGTTTACACAAGTACTAATTTCACCTCTTCACATTTATACTACAATTATTACATTAATATGAAATTTTGAAAATTCTACACTAAAAATCAAGTGTAAACAATATAAGAACTTATTAGACAAGATGTGTTTTGTAGTTTAAAAATATTTTTATGATAATTTTAAGTCAAAAATGTGCTCAAAGACAACTGTTTTAGTGGAAAACCATTTTACAATTATATGTTTTGCCTGTTTAAAACTAGTATTAAATTGTTTATTTTTTTGTTTCTTGCCTCTTATAGCAAAAAAAAATACACAATTTCGGTTGCGGCCATATCTAACAGAAAGCACCGTTTCCCGTCCGATCAACTGTAGTTAAGCTGTTAAGAGCCTGACTGAGTAGTGTAGTGGGAGACCATACGCGAAATTCAGGTGCTGCAATCTTTTTTTTTTATTTTTTTTTATTATTAAATCACGTGATACACAAACACTGTATAAAAGTATGAAAATCCTAGTATTTTTCAAGCTGTGTGCACAAATCACGTGATAAAGTACTTTATAAAGTGTATTAATCTTAATATTTTCAAGCTGTATATACAAGTCACGTGACAATTGGAATGTATAGTTAGTATAGAAAGTATTTTAATTAAAAGTATTTGCATTTTTGTTTTCAAACTATCCTAGGACTAGTGAATAGACAGGTTGATAAAAAAGAAAAAAGGAAAAGAGTAGAGGAGTGGAGTGAAAAAAAGGAGAAGATAGGGAGAA
>NZ_JABGCG010000068.1 GCF_019799925.1 Blastococcus sp. CPCC 205250
TATTATAATCCCATATAATAAAAGGAATCTATTTTCCTAATGGTTTATTTGGGATCAATTAATTTTTCCTACTGATTGTTTCCCCTAAGGGAAAATTTCCAGTATATAGCAAGATTTTAAAATGACATTTATTTCCCATATCATTCTGGTACAATAGAAGCTGGAGTAACTAGAGGATTACCAGGGATGTAATTATCTGGATGACCTAGTGTATTAGGTGAAAAGAATACAAATAATGCGAATGCAAGTAAGAATACAAATACTGTAATTAAATCTTTAAAGATAAAATATGGATGCATTGGTAATCTATCTATATTCCCTGTGATTCCTAAAGGATTTGATGATCCATGCACGTGCAATGCCATTAAATGCATTACTACTAAAGCAGCTAATACAAATGGTAATAAATAATGTAAAGCAAAGAATCTTTGGATTGTTGGATTACTTACTGAGCGGTAAATGTTGATAGTACTTAAATAAATATTAGTTAAGTATACCTATTTAGTTTATTGATTAATTAAATAAATATTTAATTATATCCTCCCCCCCTCTCAAAGAGGGGAGAGGGATGCAAACTAGGTATTCCATATTATATATTATATATATAATACTCTTACTATACGCATTATATCTCTATAATGATCGGACTATATCTTAATTTGATAACTTTTATCATACATTACATAATTTATCAAATCTTTATTAAAATTAAAGATAACTAGGGCGTAGCCCTGGTATCCTCCTCCATGACGAGAGGAGGATTACTAATAAATGAGTAAAAAAAGTAATTTATATTGAATATCTATAAATAAAAAAGGCAAAAAATGCTAAATATTAATATTTAATAATTATTAGGGATATTAATTTTTTTAGAATATCTAGGAATACTACGAATTTCTTTTAAAAATAATAGATAATTTATTTTTTTATAACCTAATAATTTTACAGGAGCATTTTTTAAGAAATTAATAATGTTTTCTATCCCTCTAACATTTGTAGTTTTTAATCTATAATTATTATTAGAATGGATAACTACATTATTTGATATTTTTAAATATTTTCTTATTGCTTCTATTATTAGAGAGTCATCATTCTGAGTTATTTCAAAATAACCTACTTTAGAGTTCTCTTGACTAACTATATAGGTTCCAAAAGAACCCTCTGCTTCTATAAATCCTACTAGTCAACTAGAAAAATAAGATTTAGATAATATAGTTTCA
>NZ_JABGCG010000007.1 GCF_019799925.1 Blastococcus sp. CPCC 205250
CCGATGGCACACCCACCGCCCCGACGGCACCGAGATCCTCCTCGACCGCGGGCACCTCCTCCGCCGGGACGCCCCGCTCGTCCCCGTCTGACCGGGCGGCCACCGGCGGTTGCCACCCACCCCCGCGGACCCGGTCCGCGGGGGTGGGCGGCACGTCTGTCCGGCGCCCCGACGGCGTCAGGGCCGCGGCACCCCGAAGACCGAGATGGTGCCGTCGTCCTCGTTGCTGGTCAGGAACAGCCCGCGCTGCGGGATCGCCAGCAGCCCCTCGGGGGCGTCACCGGTGTCGAACACCGCCAGCAGGTACGGCCGCCGGTCGTCGACCATGGCGTAGCCGAGGACGGCGTCGCCGCGCTCGGACCCGATGAACGTCAGGGTGACGCCGAAGACGCGGGCCACCTCGGCGCCCTCGAACTCCGCGCCCTTGTCGTCGCTGCGGCCGTCGGGGTAGAAGCCGGCGTCGGCCAGGGCCCGCTCGGCGGAGCCGCCGGAGCTGAACAGCACCCGCCCGTCGGGCGCGAAGACCGTCCAGCCGCGGCCACCGCTGGGCTCGGCCGCCAGGTCCCCCTCGTCCGCGGTGACCAGGTTGCCGCTGGGCGTCCACTGCACGGCGTCGGGCTCGCGGGGTGCGGTCAGCGGGTCGTCGAACGCGACCACGCCGTCGTCGGCGGTGTCCGCGTCGGTGCGCGTGACGGTGCCGGCCGAGAACGAGCCGACGACCGTCCGGCGCCGGAGGTCGACCAGCGCCACCGCGTTGTTCTCCTGCAGGGTGACGGCGGCGACGTTCGATCGGTTCACGTCGACGTACTCCGGCTCCGGGTCCCCGGGGAACGCCGCGCCCGGGAGGCCGGTGAGCGGCACCTGTCCGACCGACCACCGGGCGGGCTGTCCGGCGAGCTCGACCACGGCCAGGAAGCCGGCCGGGGCCTGCGGCAGCCCGCCCTCGACACCGCCGACCTCGACGTCCTCGTCGCGCTGGTTCTCGATCGCCACCGCGGCGTACCGGCCGTCAGGGCTGACGGCCACCGAGTCCGGCTGTCCGCCGAGGTCGAGCATGCGGACGACCGTCCGGTCGCGCAGGTCCACCACCAGCAGCACGCCGGACGGCGCGGTGGCCGAGGGACTGGTGTCCACCACCACGAGGGCGTGCCGGCCGTCGGGAGTGACCGCCACCGAGGTGGGCTCACCCGGCACGTCGAGGGTGGCGACCTGCCGCGGCGCCCGCGGGTCGCTGATGTCGACGGCGCCGATCTCCTCGGCCGCCGAGTCGGTGTAGAGCACGGTGCGGCCGTCGGGCGTCACCGCGAGGATCTCGGCGACCTCGCCGGCCACGTCGAAGGTCGCCAGCGGCGCGACGACGTACGGCGGGCGGGGCGCCGCCGCGGCGGGCGCCACGGTGGCGGCCACGAGGAGCGCCGCCGCGGGGACGGCGGCGGCGAGGAGGCGGACGGGGCGTCGGGGCACGCGGGTCTCCGGGGAGTCGAGGACAGGGGTCCCCAGACACTCGCGAGGCAGGGCGACGACACGTGGGCCGCCCGGCGAACACCCCCCGACGCGACGGTGACCACCAGCCGGCGGTGGCCAGGCTCCGGGAGGTCAGCGGGGGCCACCCGCGGCGTCACCGCTGGGGGCTCGGCACCCTCTCCTCGACCGCCGGGCGCGGGGCGGACACCCACACGTGCCGGGGCAGCCGGGCACGGACGGCGTCGACCGCCCGGCGGCCGAACACCTCCTCGTGCACCTGGATGCCGCACAGGTTCCGGCCCACGACGAAGACCCCCTCACCGGTCGAGGCGGCGACGGCGGCCTCCACCTCGCTCCAGGGGATGACGTGGACGTCCCCGTCGGCGTCCTGCTCGGCCAGGCCCGCGTCGCCCACGACCAGGCGAGTCCGGGCGGCCGGGTGCCGGAGGCGGGCGAGCAGCGGCGGCCGGAAGGTGGTGCCGGCCGGCAGCTCCGGGACGACGTTGCACAGGTGCCGGCGCCCGATGCCCTCGAGCGGCCCGGGGTCGACGCCCTCGGGGAGCACCAGCAGCGCCGACGGGCGCAGCGCCCGCGCCGCCGTGCGGACGTCGTGCGGCTCCACCGTCCGCCACGCGGCCAGGCTCTCCGCGGCCGTGCGGGAGGGCAGTCCGAACACCCGGCAGAACGCCGCCCGCAGCAGGTCGGTGAGCACGAGGTCGTCGCCGCCCTCGGTGAACTCCGCGAACCCGGCGACGGCGTGCGCGACCTCCTCCGCCGACGGACCGGCGGCGCACAGCGCCTCGAACTGCTGCCACAGCAGGCGAGCGACCTCCGCCTCCTGCCCCTCGCGCGCGTCGACGAGCAGGGCCGCCTCCCGGTGGCCCGCCGCGACGTCCACGAGCACGAGGTCGGCGTGGTAGCTCAGGCCGCGCTCGTGCCGGGCGACGTCGCGCACCCGCTCCAGCAGCACGTCCAGGGTCAGCGACGTGGCCGCGTCCAGCCCGTCGCGGACGGTGAGGAGCAGCCCGGCACCCACGGCCGGCCCGGTGAGCCACTCCGGCCCGGCCTGCGGACGCGCCACGGGCGAGGGACGCAGCGGCGCCACGCCGTCGGGCAGCGGGAGCCGCAGCCCCTCGGGGAGGTTGCCGTGCCAGACCAGGGCGGCGTTGGACCGGACGAACCAGCGCCGCGCATGGGCGCGCACGGTGTCCTCGTCCAGGAACTCGGGGACCCCGCCGCCGGCGTAGGCGAGCCCGGGCCCGTCCAGCCGGAAGCGGGCCGCCCACAGCGCCGCCGCCGTGGGGTGCGACCCGCTGCAGTTCTCCGCCTGCAGGATCCCGACCTCGAGGTCCAGGCGGTCGGTCGGCAGGTCCGCCAGCGCCGTGCACACGCCGGTCAGGAAGGCGGCGACCGCCTCGGGCCGCCCGGTGGCGTGGAAGACCGTGGACTCGACGTCGACGGTCGCGTTGCACTCCAGGTGCGACTTCGGAAACGAGCCCATCACCAGGTGCTCGATCAGGTGGGTCACGCCGAGGGTCGCCCAGGTCTCGTCCCGGACGCCGACACCGAAGACCAGGGCCCCCGTCACGCGGGCCGGCCCGGGGGCGGTGAACGCCGGGACGCCGTCGATCTCGTCCCGCTGCACGGTCTGCGTCTGCTCCACGCAGACAGATTCGGACCCGCCGGTCCGGAGTGGAGCGGACCCGCCCGGACCGTGACTGCTGGGGCAGATGGGCCCCGGCCCCGGCACCGGCGCTGCGTTACCGTCCGGGAGTGAGTGAACTGCCCACCGGTCCCGATCCCTCCGTGCTGGCCCGCCGGGCCAAGGACGACCTGCAGGCCGCGCTCGGCCGGGGCCACGACACCGCCATCGTCATGGGGTCCGGCTGGGCACCCGCGGCGGAGGCCTTCGGCCCTGCCGCCGCCTCGGTCGCGATGGAGCAGCTGCCCGGCTTCTCCGCGCCCGCCGTCGCCGGGCACGGCGGCGAGATCCGGTCGGTCCGCGTCGGCGAGCGCCGCGTCCTGGTGTTCCTCGGCCGGACGCACCTGTACGAGGGCCGCGGGGTCGCCTCGGTCGTGCACGGCGTCCGCACCGCCGCGGCGGCGGGCGTGCGCACCGTCGTCCTCACCAACGCCGCCGGCGGGCTGGCGCCCGAGCACCGCATCGGGCAGCCGGTCCTCATCAGCGACCACCTGAACCTCACGGCGCGCTCGCCCCTGGTGGGCCCGGAGTTCGTCGACCTCACCGACCTGTACTCCGCGCGGCTGCGCACGCTGGCCCGTGAGGTCGACCCCACGCTGGCCGAGGGCGTCTACGCCGCCCTGCCCGGCCCGCACTTCGAGACGCCGGCCGAGATCCGCATGCTCCGCACCCTGGGCGCCGACCTCGTCGGCATGTCCACCGCGCTGGAGGCCATCGCCGCGCGGGCCGCCGGCATGGAGGTCGTGGGCCTGTCGATGGTCACCAACGCCGCCGCCGGCATCACCGGCGAGGCGCTGGACCACCTGGAGGTGCTCGCCGCCGGCAAGGAGGCCGCCGAGGGGCTCGGGCGGTTCCTGGTCGAGCTGGTCACCCGGCTGCCGTGAGTCCCCTGCTCGACGACGCCCGGGCCTGGGTCGCCGCCGATCCGCACCCCGGGGACCGTGCCGAGATCGAGGCCATGCTCGCGGCCGGGGACGACGCCGAGCTCGCCCGCCGCTTCAGCGGGCCGCTGACCTTCGGCACCGCGGGCCTGCGCGGCCCGCTGCGCGCCGGGCCGGCCGGGATGAACGCCGCCGTGGTGGTGCGCGCCGCGGCCGGTCTCGCCCGGTACCTGCTCGACGAGGGGCACGGCGGCGGCACCGTCGCGGTCGGCTTCGACGCCCGGTACCGCTCGGAGGAGTTCGCGCAGCTGACGGCGGAGGTGCTGACGGCGGCCGGCTTCGTCGTCCGGGTGCAGCCCCGGCCGCTGCCCACCCCGCTGCTGGCCTTCGCGGTGCGCCACCTGGGCGCGGTCGCCGGGGTGATGGTCACCGCCAGCCACAACCCGCCGGAGGACAACGGCTACAAGGTCTACCTGGCCGATGGCGCGCAGCTCGTGCCGCCGGCGGACCGGCGGATCGAGGAGGCCATCGCCGCCGCCGGCCCGGCCGCGGAGGTGCCCCGGGCGGGCGGCTGGACCGTGCTGGGCCCCGACCTCGTGGACGAGTACGTGGCCGGCGTGCTCCGCGCGCTGGACCCCTCCCGCGTCGACCCGGCCGCCCGCGCCTCCCTCCGGATCGCCTACACCGCGATGCACGGCGTCGGCGCGCAGACGACCCGCACCCTGTTCGCCGCGGCCGGCTTCGCCGAGCCGGCCACCGTCGCCGAGCAGGACGCGCCCGATCCGCGCTTCCCGACCGTCTCCTTCCCCAACCCGGAGGAGCCCGGCGCGGTCGACCTGCTGGTGGCGCTGGCCGAGCGGACCGGCGCCGACGTCGCCATCGCGCAGGACCCGGACGCCGACCGCTGCTCGGTGGTCTGCGACGGCCGGCAGCTGACCGGCGACGAGGTCGGTGCCCTGCTCGCCGACTGGCTGCTGCGCCGCGGCGTGCGCGGCACCTACGCCGCCTCGCTGGTCAGCGGTTCCCTGCTGCACGCCCTCGCGGCGGCGCACGGCGTGCCCTTCGCCGAGACGCCCACCGGCTTCAAGTGGATCATCCGCGCCGGGGAGCCCGGGCAGCCGCTGGTCTTCGGCTACGAGGAGGCGCTGGGCTACGCCGTGGCCCCCGACGTCGTCCGCGACAAGGACGGCATCTCCGCCGCCCTCGCCGTGGCGCTGCTGGCCGCGGAGCTCGCGGCGGACGGACGGACGCTGCTGGACCGCCTCGACGAGCTGGCCGTGCAGCACGGGCTGTTCGCCACCGGCCAGCTCTCCGCCCGGGTGGAGGACCTCTCCCTCATCTCCGGCGCGATGGCCCGCCTGCGCGCGCACCCCCCGGCCACCCTGCTCGGGCGGCCGGTCACCGCGACCGACCTGGCGCACGAGGACCCGCCGGTCGACGCCGTCCGGCTGCTCGGCGACGGCGTCCGCGTCGTCGTCCGCCCCAGCGGCACCGAGCCCAAGCTCAAGGCCTACCTCGAGACGGTCGTGCCCGTGCACGACGACGCCGGCACCATCGCCGCCCGCGGCCGCGGCGCCGACGAGCTCGACGCCCTGCGCGCGGAGATGTCCGCGGCCCTCGGGTTGTGAGGCCGGTGGACGGCGGCGACGTGCGCGCGCTGGTCTTCGACGTCTTCGGCACGGTCGTGGACTGGCGCACCGGCGTGGCCCGCGAGGTCGCCCGGCTGCTGGACGACCGCGTCGGGGCCGGCGCGGTCGACCCGCTGCGGTTCGCCGACGACTGGCGCGAGCGCTACACCCCGTCGATGGACGAGGTGCGCACCGGCCGCCGCCCGTTCGTGCCGCTGGACGTCCTGCACCGGGAGTCGGTCGACGAGGTGCTGACCGCACACGGCGCCGACGACGTGCCCGCCGCGGTCCGCGACGCGCTGGTGCTGGCCTGGCACCGGCTCGACCCGTGGCCCGACGCCGTCCGCGGCCTGCGCCGGCTGTCGGCGCGCTTCGTGCTGGCGCCGTTGTCCAACGGCGGGATCGCGCTGCAGGTCGCGCTGGCGCGGCGGTCGGGCCTGCCCTGGGACGCCGTGCTGGGCGCGGAGGTCGTCGGCGCCTACAAGCCCGACGCGGTCGTCTACGACTCCGCGCCGCGGCTGCTCGCGCTGGAGCCGGCGCAGGTGCTCATGGTCGCCGCGCACGACTCCGACCTCGCCGCGGCGCGGGCCCGCGGCCTGCGCACCGCGTACGTGCACCGGCCCGACGAGTTCGGCGGGCTGCGCACCCCGCCGGCGACCGATCCGGACGCCGACCTCTCGGTGACCTCGTTCGACGAGCTGGCCGACCGGCTCGGCGCGGCGTGACCGACGGCACCGGCGGTCGCCGTGGCCTGCTCGACCAGCTCCTCCGGTTCGTCGCGGTGGGCCTGCTCGGCGCGGTGGTCGACCTCAGCGTCTACACGCTCGCGCTGCACCTGGACGTGCCGACCACCCTCGCGCGGGCGCTCAGCTTCGTCGCCGGCACGACGACGGCGTACGTCCTCAACCGCCGCTGGGCCTTCCAGGTGGAGGGCTCGGCGAAGCGGGCCACCGGCTTCGCGCTGCTGTACGGGACGACGTTCTTCGTGATCCTCGGCGTCAACGCCCTCGCCCTGGCGGTGCTGCCCGACAGCAGCTGGCGGATCACCCTGGCCTGGGCGGTGTCGCAGGGCTTCGGCACGGCGGTCAACTTCGTGATGCTGCGCCTCGTCGTCTTCCGGACGTGAAGGACCTCGCCGCCTCCGACGCGCCGCCCGCCCGCGGGGCCCTGCCACGCGGCACGTGGGTGCGTGCCGGGCTCCTCGGAACGCTGGTCGCCGCAGGCGTCGGTGTGGCGGTGACGGTCGACCTGCCCGCCGTCGACTCCGCCCGGGACTGGCTGGACGGCGCCGGGGCCGCCGGCCCGGTGCTGCTCGCGCTCGGGGTCGGGGTCGCGCTGCTGGGGCCGGTGCCGCGGACGGCGCTGTCGGTGCTGGCCGGGCTGGTCGCCGGTTTCTGGACCGGGCTGGCGGTGTCGCTGGCCGGCGGCATGGTCGGCGGGACCGGCGCGTTCGCCCTCGGGCGGCTGCTCGGACGCCCGGCCGTGGCGGCGGTGGCCGGCCCGCGGACGGCCCGCGCCGACCGGTTCCTCTCCGCCCGCGGGTTCGGCGCCGTCCTCACCCTGCGGCTGGTCCCGGCCGCGCCGTTCACGGTGGTCAGCTACGGGGCCGGACTCGCCGCCGTCCGCCCCGGCCCCTACCTGGCGGCGACCGCCCTGGGGCTGCTGCCCAGCACGGTGCTGCAGGTGGGCGCGGGCGCCTCGGTGGAGCACCTGGACCGCTGGGCCGACGCGCTGACCACGCCGGTGGCGACGGTCGTCGCGGCCGTCGTCCTGCTCGCCGGCGCCGGCCTGGCGCTGTGGTGGCGCCGCCGCTGAGTCGGTCAGGGGGCGACGGTCTCCCGGCAGCCGCTGGCCAGGGCGCGCTCCGCCGCGGCGAGGACGGCGACGACGTCCCGGCCGAAGGCCACGTCGACCGGGTGCGTGCCGCCGGTGAGCGCCGCCGCCTGCAGCTCGTCGACCGCGGCGGCGAAGGACCCGACGGCGGCGTCGAGCTGTGGCAGCAGCACCAGCCGGCCGGCGTCGCCGTGCACGTAGAACTCCACGCCGGCCGACATCGGCGCGACGGTGTGCGAGACGGTGACGGTGCTGGCGACCCCGTCGGGGTGGTGCAGCACCAGGTGCACGGTGTCGCGCAGGCCCGCGGCGGCCTGGACGGCGACCACCGGCCCCAGCGCCGGCACCAGCAGGGAGAGGGCGTGCGGGCCGATGTCCCACAGCGCACCGTGGTCCTGGCGCCAGGACGACGCGGCGAAGGGCGAGCCGGCGATCGAGCCGAGCCAGGTGCCCGCCCCGCCGGCCAGGCGGGTGCGGGCGGCCTGCGTGAGCCACGTCGTCGTCGCGTCCTGGAAGCGGAACGTGAAGAAGACGACCGACGCGACGCCGGCCTCGCGGACGGCGGCGGCCAGCCGGTCGGCGACCGGCAGGCTGAGCCCGGTCGGCTTCTCCAGCAGCAGGTGCCGGCCGGCGGCCGCGGCCCGCTCGGCCAGCGGCGCCTGCACGTCCGGGGGCAGCGCGATGGAGACGGCGTCCACGTCGGCGAGGACGGCGTCCAGGTCGTCGGTGCCCGGCACCTCGAACTCCGCGCCGGCCTCCTGCGCCCGGCTCCGGTCGCGGCCCCAGATGGCGACGAGCTCGGCGTCCGGGTGCGCGGCCAGCGCGGTCGCGTGCACCGCCCGGGCCCAGAAGCCGGTGCCCAGGACGGCGAAGCGCACGGTCAGACCGCCCCGAACTGGCGGTCCCCGGCGTCGCCGAGCCCCGGCACGATGTAGGCGTTGTCGTTGAGCCCCTCGTCGACGCTGGTGGTGAACACGCGCAGCGGCAGGCCGCTCTCCTCCAGCCGGCGCAGCCCCTCGGGCGCGGCCAGCACGCACAGCACCGTGATCTCGGTGGCCCCGCGCTCGGTGAGCAGGCCGCAGCAGTGCACCAGCGAGCCGCCGGTCGCCAGCATCGGGTCGAGCACGAAGACGTGCCGGTCGACCAGGGACTCGGGCAGCGAGGCCATGTAGGCCTCGGGCTGGAAGGTCGTCTCGTTGCGGGCCAGGCCGACGAAGCCCATCTGCGACTCGGGGAGCATCCGGTGCGCCTCGTCGGCCATGCCGAGGCCCGCGCGCAGGACCGGGACGATCAGCGGCGGGGCGGCGATCCGGTAGCCGGTGGTCTGCGTCACCGGGGTGGTGATCGGCTCCTCGGCGACGGCGAGGTCGCGCGTGGCCTCGTAGACCAGCATCTGCGTGAGGTCCTGCAGCGCCGCACGGAAGGCCGCGTTGTCGGTCCGCTCGTCCCGCATGCGGGACAGGCGGGCACGGGCGAGCGGGTGGTCGACGACGGTCAGCTGCACGCGCGACACCGTAGCGACCCCTTGACCCCGCGGGCCCGCTGGTCCACGGTGCCGCCGTGGCCCCCCGCTCGTGGCGGACGTCCGGCTCGGTGGCGCTGGTCGTCCCGGCCGGTGCCGACGCCTGCTACGCCGTCGTCGCGGACGTGACCCGGATCGGCGAGCGCAGCCCGGAGTGCCACACCGCGGTGTGGCTGCCCGGCGCCCCGGCCGGCTCCGTCGGCGCGGTGTTCCGCGGGTCCAACCGGGCGAACTGGGCGGCCCGGTGGTCGCGCCGCTGCGCGGTCGTCGTCGCCGAGCCTGGCCGCGCCTTCGCCTTCCGCACCGTCCCCACGCCCCTGGTCCCGGACTCCACGACCTGGCGCTACGACCTCGAGCCCGTCGACGGCGGCACGCGGGTCACCCACTCCTACGTGATCACCGAGCCGCTGCCCCTGCCGCTGCGCACGCTGACCGGCGTGCTCCTCCCCCAGCACCGCGACATGCGCCCGCAGATGCAGGCCAACCTCGAGGCCCTGCGCGACCAGTTCGCGGCGTCCCCCGCCTGACGGCCGGGCCGGCGATGCGGTGTCCCACCCTCGCGGGTGGCCGTGGTCCTGGCGTGCGGCCTCCGCAGGGGATGATGACGGCATGACGCACGTGCTCGATCCGCACGCCCTGACGGCGGAGACCCCGCCGCGGCGCGAGCCCCCGACGCCGTTCGCGGACGTGACCCGGTCCGAGTCGGCCTTCCGCGCCTTCCTGCACGGCCTGCCCGGCGTGGACCAGGTCGGCGCCCAGTCCCGCGTCGCGGTGCTCGGCACCCGGTCGATCAAGACGACGTCGAAGGCGTGGGCCATCGACACCGCCATCTCGATGGTCGACCTGACCACGCTCGAGGGCGCCGACACCCCGGGCAAGGTCCGCTCGCTGGCCGCGAAGGCCCGCCGTCCCGACCCGACGGACCCCGGCTGCCCGCCGGTCGCCGCCGTCTGCGTCTACGGCGACCTCGCCGGCATCGCGAAGGAGGCCCTGGCGGGCACCGGGATCAACGTGGCCGCCGTCGCCACGGCGTTCCCCAGCGGGCGCGCCAGCCGGGCGGTCAAGCTCGCCGACGTCCGGGACGCCGTCGCCAACGGCGCCGACGAGATCGACATGGTCATCGACCGCGGCGCCTTCCTCTCCGGCCGCTACCTGGATGTCTTCGACGAGATCGTCGCCGTCAAGGAGGCCTGCGGGGAGGCCCACCTCAAGGTCATCCTCGAGACCGGCGAGCTGGTCACCCTGGACGCCGTCCGCCGCGCCTCCTGGCTGGCGATGCTCGCCGGCGGCGACTTCATCAAGACCTCCACCGGCAAGATCTCGCCGGCGGCCACCCTGCCGGTCTGCCTGGTGATGATGGAGGCGGTCCGGGACTTCCGCGCCGCCACCGGCCGCCAGGTCGGCGTCAAGCCCGCCGGCGGCATCCGGACGACGAAGGACGCGGTCAAGCACCTCGTGCTGGTCAACGAGACCGCCGGCCCCGACTGGCTGACCCCCGACTGGTTCCGCATCGGCGCCTCCAGCCTGCTCAACGACCTGCTCCTGCAGCGGCAGAAGCTCCGCACCGGCCACTACTCCGGCCCCGACCACGTCTCGGTGGACTGACTGTGACCATCACTCCGCCCAGCCCGGCCCAGCCCTCGAGCCAGGTGTTCGAGTACGCGCCCGCCCCCGAGTCGCGCTCCATCGTCGACATCGCCCCGTCCTACGGGCTGTTCGTCGACGGCGAGTTCGTCGACGGCTCCGGCGAGGCCATGAAGACCGTCAACCCGGCGACCGAGGAGGTCCTCAGCGAGGTCGCCGTCGGCACCGAGGCCGACGTCGACCGCGCCGTCCGCGCCGCCCGGCGGGCGTTCACCCGCGTGTGGGGCCCGATGCGCCCGGCCGACCGCGGCAAGTACCTCTTCCGCATCGCCCGGCTGCTGCAGGAGCGGGCGCGCGAGTTCGCCGTCCTGGAGTCGCTGGACAACGGCAAGCCGATCCGGGAGTCCCGCGACGTCGACGTGCCCCTGGCCGCGGCGCACTTCTTCTACCACGCGGGCTGGGCCGACAAGCTCGAGCACGCGGGCCTCGGGCCGGCCCCACGGCCGCTGGGCGTGGCGGGCCAGGTCATCCCCTGGAACTTCCCGCTGCTGATGCTGGCGTGGAAGGTCGCCCCGGCGCTGGCCACCGGCAACACCGTCGTCCTCAAACCGGCCGAGACCACCCCGCTGACCGCGCTGCTGTTCGCCGAGGTCTGCCGGCAGGCCGACCTGCCGCCGGGCGTGGTGAACATCGTGACCGGCGCCGGCGACACCGGGCGGGCCGTGGTCGAGCACGACGACGTCGACAAGGTCGCGTTCACCGGCTCCACCGAGGTCGGCCGCTCGATCGCCCGCGCGGTGGCCGGCACCCGCAAGAAGCTGACGCTGGAGCTCGGCGGCAAGGCCGCGAACATCGTCTTCGACGACGCCCCCATCGACCAGGCCGTCGAGGGCATCGTGCAGGGCATCTTCTTCAACCAGGGCCACGTCTGCTGCGCCGGCTCCCGGCTGCTGGTGCAGGAGAACGTGCACGACGAGGTCATCGCCTCGCTGCAACGGCGGATCGGCACCCTGCGGGTGGGTGACCCGTTGGACAAGAACACCGACCTCGGCGCCATCAACTCCGCCGAGCAGCTGGCCCGGGTCCGCGAGCTGTCCGACATCGGCGAGGCCGAGGGCGCCACCCGCTGGCAGCCGGACTGCCAGCTGCCCGACCGCGGCTTCTGGTTCCCGCCGACGGTCTTCACCGGCGTCTCCCCCGCGCACCGCATCGCCCGCGACGAGGTCTTCGGGCCGGTGCTGTCGGTGCTCACCTTCCGCACCCCCGACGAGGCCGTGGCCAAGGCGAACAACTCCACCTACGGCTTGTCGGCCGGCATCTGGTCGGAGAAGGGCTCGCGGATCCTCGCGATCGCCGACCGGCTGCGCGCCGGCGTGGTGTGGGCCAACACGTTCAACCAGTTCGACCCGACCTCGCCGTTCGGCGGCTACAAGCAGTCCGGCTACGGCCGCGAGGGCGGCCGGCACGGCCTGGCCGCCTACCTCTCGACGGGAGACGAGCAGTGATCGGCGGCGAGCGGCTCGCGGTGCGCAAGACCTACAAGCTCTACCTCGGCGGGGCGTTCCCCCGCTCGGAGTCCGGGCGCACCTACGAGGTCCACGACGCCAAGGGCGCCTTCCTCGCCAACGCCGCCCGGGCCTCCCGCAAGGACGCCCGGGACGCCGTCGTCGCCGCCCGCGGGGCCTTCCCGAAGTGGTCCGGCGCCACCGCCTACAACCGCGGCCAGGTGCTGTACCGGGTCGCGGAGGTGATGGAGGGCCGGCACGCGCAGTTCTGCGAGGAGGTCGCCGCCGGGGAGGGCCTGTCGGCCGGCCGCGCCCGTGCCGCGGTGGACGCCGCCATCGACCGGTGGGTCTGGTACGCCGGCTGGACCGACAAGCTGGCCGCCGTGCTCGGCAGCGCCAACCCCGTCGCCGGCCCCTACTTCGACTTCTCGCTCCCCGAGCCGACCGGGGTGGTGGCGGTCCTGGCCCCGCAGCGCTCGTCGCTGCTCGGCCTGGTCAGCGTGCTGGCGCCGGTGCTGGCCGGCGGCAACACCGCCGTCGTCGTCACCTCGCGGGAGCGGCCGCTGCCGGCGGTCACCCTGGGCGAGGTGCTGGCGACCAGCGACGTGCCGGGCGGGGTGGTCAACCTGCTCACCGGCGACGCCGCCGAGCTGGGCCCGTGGCTGGCCGAGCACGACGACGTCGACGCCATCGACCTCACCGGCGCCCCGCCCGAGCGGGCCATGGAGTTCGAGCGCGAGGCCGCCGGCAGCATCAAGCGCGTGCTGCGCCCACCGGCCGCGGAACCGGACTGGTCGGGCGACCCCGGGCTGGGCCGGATGCGGACGTTCCTGGAGACCAAGACGGTCTGGCACCCGAAGGGGTTCTGAACCCGCACGCGCGTTCCCAGCACCACCCGGCAGGATGGGCCCGTGGCCAGGCCAAGCATCGTGCCCATCGCACTCACCCTCGACGACCGCACCGGGTACACCCTCTGGGCGCCGCCGTGGGAGGAGGACGGCGAGGAGTGGCAGGCGTTCCTCGGCACCACCGAGGACGAGACCGCCCGGGTGCACCTCTTCCCGACGCCGGCGGCCCTCGCGGCGTTCTGCCGCACGGCCACCGACCACGACCTGGCCGACCACCCGGTGTGGCCGGTGGTCACCGGGCTGGACGCCGCCGACCTGACCCCGGACGACGACCACCGGTACGACCTCGACGGCGTCTACGACATCGCCGCGGAGAACCCCGACCGGTGGGCGGTGGAGGAGCTCGGCGCGACGATCGACATCGTCAGCCGGCTGGCCGAGTGCCTCGACACCGGTGAGGACGACGACGAGCTCGACGAGGAACTCGCCGACGACCTCACCGACGACGACGACCGGGACGTCGACCCCGACGTGGAGGTGGAGACCCGGCGCGACACCTCCGCCGGTCAGGCCGGGGAGTTCTCCGCGCTGGCCGAGCTCGTCGCCCGGCCCGAGGTCGGCTCCCTCGGCCTGGGCGTCGACGCGTTCGCCGGCCGCGCCGGGGAGGACGCCTGGGTCGGCATGGGCTCGGCCCTGGACGACCTCTGGGAGGACGTGCTCGAGGAGCTCTCCGCCCACCTGGACTGGACCGGCGCCGGCACGGCCCGGCTCGAGGACTACCCGTCGGCGGCCGAGGCCGCCGACGACGACGAGCTCGACGAGGACGACCTCGACGACGAGGCGGCCGACGAGGACGCCGCCCGCGTCGGTGCGACGGCGACCGCCGGTGCGACGGCCGTGGGCGCCACCGCCACCACCGCCGTGGCCGCTCCCACGGGGACGAGCACCATCCGCGGCGGCAGCCGCATCCCCGCCGACCCGGCCGCGGTGGCCGCGGCGGCCGGCTTCTGGGAGGGCGTCGGGATCCTGCCGGTGGAGCTGGTCGTGCCCGAGGGCGCCGGTCTGACACTGCGCTGCTACGTCGAGGACGAGGCGCGGTTCCTCGGGCGCGACGGCGAGGTCTACCTGTTCGCCACCCCGGCCGAGCTGGCCCGCTTCTGCGCCGGCGAGGAGGAGCACGACCTCGTGGGCATCGCCTCGTGGCCGGAGGTCGCCGCCACCGACACCCCGCCGCTGCCGGCCGAGCAGGACCGCTACGACCTCACCGAGCTCGCGGAGGTGCTGGCCGAGGTCGCCGACGGCGCGGCCGGCCTGGTGCAGCAGGAGGCGCTGCTGCAGCCCGTGGAGGGCGTGCGCGACGTCGCCGAGTACGCCGGGCTCGGCCGGGTCGACGAGCTGCTCACCCCGCCCGCACCGCTGGGCCGGGCACTGGCCCGCGCCGACCGGGAGCCCACGGCCACGCTGCGCGCCGAGGACGCCGCGGCACTGCGCCCCGACTGGGACGAGGTCGTCCGCGAGGTCGGCGGCGCCCTGGTGTTCCGCGACTAGATCGCGGTCGCCGCGAGGGCCAGGTAGGGACGCCGATCCCTCTCCTGTCCGCGGTGCAGCCGGTCGACCTCGGCGAACCCCGCTCGAACCAGCCGGCGGGACACCTCGTCGGCCGGCCACCGGTGGGCGGTCAGCACCTTGTGCGCGAACGGCTCGACGGCGTCGCCCTCGAACATCCCCACCACGAGCACGCCACCGGGGACCGTGAGCCGGCGGATCGCGGCGAGGGCGTCGTCCAGGTCGCCGGGGTCGAGGTGGATGAGGGAGAACCACGCCAGGACCCCGGCCAGCGAGCCCTCCGCTCGCCCGAGGTCGAACAGCGAGCCCTCCTCGAAGCACACAGCGGGATGGTCCGACCGGGCGTGGGCGACGAACTCGGGCACCAGGTCGATCCCGGCGACGTCCGCACCGAGGGAGTGCAGGAAGCCGGTCAGGTGGCCGGGGCCGCAGCCAAGGTCGAGGACCGGGCCCGGCACCTCCCCGAGGTGCCGGGCGAGGAACGCGAGGTCACCGGGGTGTACCTGCTCCAGGGACCCGACCAGCTCGATGTACTGCCCGGCAAGGCGCGAGTAGGCGTCACGGACGCGTGCCGAGGTCATCACGAGGAGCCTAGGCAGCCTGGGCATGCGCGGGCGGGCCGCCTCCCGGACCGGGCGTTGCGGGTGTTCCTCGTGCCGTGGGGGTCCTGCAGGACCGCCGACGCGCGAGGAACACCCGCAATCCGACCCGCGGATGCAGAACGGCCGGCCCCCGAGGCGACCGGCCGTTCTGCTGTGCGGGGTGTTACTCGGCGACGCGGCGACCCTGGCCGCGGTACGAGCTGGACCGACGCTCGCCGCTGTACGGGCGGTCGCCCGCCGGACGCTCGCCGGCCGGCCGCTCGGAGCGGTACGGACGCTCCGACCGCTCGCCGGAGGACCGCTCACCGTAGGGGCGGCGGGGACGGTCACCGTCACGACGGGGACGCTCGCCGTCCCGGCGCGGACGACGGCCGCCGGGGCCACCGGAACCGCCGGCGGGACGACGCGACTCGCGCACCGGACGCTCCACGGGCTCCACGTGCACACCCGAGGCGACCAACTCGGCGATCGGGGCGTCACCGGGACGGACCCGGCTCACGACCGGGTCGACCTTCGCCGAACGGAAACGACGCTTCGACTGGCCGACCTGGTCGGGCAGCAACAGCGAGACGACCACGCCACCGGCGCCTGCTCGGGCCGTACGGCCCGAGCGGTGCAGGTAGGTCTTGTGGTCCGCCGGCGGGTCGTAGTGGATGACCAGCGACACGTCGTCGACGTGGATGCCGCGGGCGGCGACGTCGGTGGCGACCAGCACCGGGCTGCGGGCGTCGGTGAACGCCTCCAGCGCGCGGCGGCGGGCGGCCTGCGGCAGTCCGCCGTGGATCGGCTCGGCCTTGATGCCGACGGCCTGCAGGTTCTCGGCCAGCCGGTCGGCACCGAGCTGGGTGCGGACGAAGACGATCGTCCGGCCCGGACGGGCGGCCAGCTCCTGGGTCAGCGGCACCTTGTCACGGAAGGCCACGCTGTAGGCGAGGTGCTCGGCCGGGGAGGGCTCGTCGCCGTCCCGCTTGACCTCGTGACGGGCCGGGTCCTTGAGGTAGCGGCGGATCAGCGAGTCGACCTCGCCGTCCAGCGTCGCCGAGAACAGCATCCGCTGGGCGTCGGGGCGGGTCTGGTCGAGCAGCTCCTTGACGACCGGCAGGAAGCCGAGGTCGGACATGAAGTCGGCCTCGTCGACGATCGACAGCGAGACCTCCGCGAGGGTGACCTCACGCTGCTCGATCAGGTCCTGCAGGCGGCCCGGCGTCGCGATGACGACGTCGACGCCGCGGCGCATCTGCTGGATCTGCCGGTACATCGAGGCACCGCCGTAGACGGCGGCCAGCTGGACGCCGACGGACTGGCCGAGCGGGGCCAGCGCGTCGTGCACCTGCTGGGCCAGCTCGCGGGTCGGCACCAGGATCAGGCCGCGGGGGTCGCGACGGCCCTGGGCCGGCTCGGTGCCGAGGCGGGCGAGCAGCGGCAGGCCGAAGGCCAGCGTCTTGCCCGAGCCGGTGGCGGCCTTGCCGAGCACGTCACGCCCGGCGAGGGCGTCGGGCAGGGCGACGGTCTGGATGGCGAACGGGTGGCTGATGCCCTTGCGCGCCAGGGCGCTCACCAGCTGCTGGGGCAGGCCCAGCTGGGCGAAGGACGGGCCGGTGGGCTCGGGAGCCGCCTCGACGGCGGCCTCGGCGACGGGCGCCTCGGCTGCGGTCTCGATGACGGTGTTCTCCGGAGCGGTGAACTCAGGGGTGTTCTGGACGTCGACAGAGTCGAACGAGGACAAGCGGGGACTCCGATACAGCTCGGGCGCGTCCCGTGGTGATTGCGCGGACACCGGGACCGGCGTCCTCACTGGCGATCGCTCGCGTCGCAGGGGACGACCGGATCTGCACGGATGCGCTCATGCCCGGACGGACCGTCCGGGAGGATGACCGGCTCGTGCCGGTACACCCAGGTTAGCAGCGGGGCGGGGCGCCCTGTTCCCTCGGCCGGGGGTGGCCGTGGTCACCACTGCCCAGGTCAGCGGGCCGGCAGGTCAGGAGGCCAGTCCCGCGTACCCCGGGCGGACGACCTCGGTCAGCAGCCGGGCGCGCTCGGCGTCGTCGAGGAACGCGGCGGCCAGCGCGCGCTCGGTCACCCGCTGCACGTCGTCCCAGCCCCAGCCGAAGGTGGCGGTGACGTCGGCGAACTCGCTGGTGACGCTGACGCCGCTCATCAGCCGGTTGTCGGTGTTGAGCGTGACGGCGAACCCGGCGCGGTGCAGCCGGTCGACCGGGTGGTCGGCCAGCGAGGGGTAGGCGCCGGTCTGCACGTTGGACGACGGCGCGACCTCCAGGGGCACCTGCTCGTCGCGCACCCGGCGGGCCAGCGGGCCCAGCGTGCCGTCGGCGGCCACCTCGTCGGCGATGCGCACCCCGTGCCCGAGCCGCTGCGCGCGGGCGGTGTCCAGCGCGGCGCGGATGCTGTCGACGCCGGCCGCCTCCCCCGCGTGGATCGTCCGGTGCGCGCCGGCCCGGTCGAGCAGCGCGATCGCCGAGGGGTGGCGGTCGGGCGGGAAGCCGTCCTCCGGCCCGGCCAGGTCGAAGCCGACCACCCCGGCGTCGCGGTAGCGGACCACGAGCCCGGCCACCTCGTCCCACCGGTCGGCCTGGCGCATCGCGCACAGCAGCGCGCCGACCCGGATCGGCGTCCCGGCGGCGGCCGCGTCGGCGCTGCCGGCCGCGAACCCGTCGAGGATGGCCTCGACGGCCTCCTCGATCGGAGTGCCCTCCGCGGTGAGCAGCTCCGGCGCCATCCGCACCTCGGCGTACACGACGCCGTCGGCGGCCAGGTCCAGCGCGCACTCGCGGGCCACCCGGCGGACCGCCTCGGGCCGCTGCATGACGCCGACGGTGTGCGCGAAGGTCTCCAGGTACCGCACCAGGGAGCCGGAGTCGGCCGCCTGCAGGAACCAGGTGCCCAGGGCGTCCGCGTCGTCGGTCGGCAGGTCGCGGTAGCCCAGCTCGTCGGCGAGCTCGACCACCGTCTGCGGCCGCAGCCCGCCGTCCAGGTGGTCGTGCAGCAGCACCTTGGGCGCGCGGCGCAGCTGCTCGCGCGAGGGGGTCGCCGGCATCAGCCGTCCCCCCGGTCCTGCCAGCGGAAGGTGCGCACGCACAGCACCAGGCCGACGACGCACCAGATGCCCAGCACGAGGGCGACCCGGCCGAGCTCCCAGTGCCCGGCGGGCTCCTGCGCCGCGAGCGCGTCGGGCAGGAACACCGACCGCAGCCCCTGGGCCATCCACTTGAGCGGGAAGAGCGCGGCGACCGTCTGCAGCCAGGTGGGCACCTCGCTGAACTGGAAGAAGACGCCGGAGATGAACTGCAGGACCAGCGCGACGGGGGTGACCGTGGCCGAGGCCGACCGGCCGTTGCGGGCCAGGCTGGAGATCGCGATGCCCAGCAGCGTGCACGCGGCCGAGCCGAGCGCGGCCACCCACGCGAAGGTCAGCCAGTCCGTGCCCGACGGCAGGTCGATGTCGTAGAAGAGGGCGCCGATCGCGAGCAGGATCGCCACGATCGCCACCGTGACCACCAGGACCTGGACGACCTTGCCGACGAAGAACGCGCTCTTGGGCATCGGCGTCCCGGACAGGCCCTTGAGGGTCCCGTCGGAGCGCTCCGTCGCGATGCTGATCGCCATGTTCTGCAGGCTGGCGCCGAGGATGCCGGCGGCGATCACGCCGGCCATGAAGTACTGGGTGAACGAGATGCCGCTGCCCAGGTCGTAGTCGAGGACCGCCCCGAAGACCAGCAGCAGGATCACCGGGAACATCAGCGTGAAGACGACCGACTCCCGCTGGCGGAAGAACTCCTTGAGCTCCACCCCCGCGCGGGTGCGGCACACGCTCGCCACCGAGGGGAGGGTGCGCTCCTGGGTGGCCGTCACGCCGGGTCCCCGATCATCCGCAGGTAGACGTCCTCGAGCGTCGGGCGGGCGACGGCCAGGTCGGGGACCTCGCCGCCGAGGCGGCCGGCCAGCTCGGCGACCAGCGCGGTCGGGGTCTGGGTGTCCTGGGTGCGCCGCACGCCGTCCTCGGTCCAGCTGACGACGGCCGGTGCGCTGCCCCGGCCGCCCAGCGCGGAGGGGACGGCGACCTCGACCAGCCGGCCGCGGGCGATCACGCCGACCCGGTCGGCCAGGGCCTCGGCCTCGTCCAGGTAGTGGGTGGTCAGCAGCATCGTGGTGCCGAGGTCGCGCAGCGAGCGGATCAGCGACCAGAACTGCCGCCGGGCCTCGGGGTCGAAGCCGGTGGTCGGCTCGTCGAGGAACAGCAGGGTCGGCCGGCCGACGATGCCGAGGGCGACGTCCAGCCGCCGCCGCTGGCCGCCGGACAGCGCCCGCCCGCGGACGCCGGCCTTCTCGGTCAGCCCGACGAGCTCGAGCACCTCGTCGGGGTCGCGCGGGTCGGGGTAGTAGGAGGCCTGCGCCCGGAGCAGCTCGCCGCACGTCAGCTGGCTGTCCCCGGCGCCGGACTGCAGCACGATGCCCAGCTGCCCCTTCCAGCGCCGTCCGCCGGTGGCCGGGTCGGTGCCCAGCACCCGCACCTCACCGGCGTCGCGCCGGCGGAAGCCCTCGCAGATCTCCACCGTTGTCGTCTTCCCGGCGCCGTTGGGCCCGAGCAGGGCGAAGATCTCGCCGCGGTGGATGTCCAGGTCCAGGCCGTCGACCGCGGTGAACTGCCCGTAGCGGCGCACCAGGCCGCGCACGGAGATCGCGGCGTCGGGGTCCAGCGGGGTGTCGGGCCGGGGCGCGGTGCTGGTCGCCGGGACCGCGGTCGGACTGCTCACGGCTGTCCAGTGTGCTCCGCCGCCCACGGTGACCGGCGTCATACCCCGGATGTCGAGGCGGTGACCCGGTCGAGGACGAGGGGCAGGGGGACGTCGTCGGTGTCGACGCCGACCGCGTTCTCCAGCGCCTCCAGCGCCCGCGGGATCCGGCCGGCGTCGTCGGTGTGCAGCTCCAGGAGCGGCTGCCCGGCGGTCACCTGCTCCCCCACCGTCGCCGTCCAGGTGACCCCGGCGGCGGCCGAGACCGGGTCCTCCTTGCGGGCGCGGCCGGCCCCCAGCCGCCAGGCGGCCACCCCGAGCGCGTACGCGTCGAGCCGGGTGAGGGTGCCGGTGGCCGGCGCGGTCACCACGTGCCGCTCGGCCGGCTGCGGCAGCGGGGCGTCCGGGTCCCCGCCCTGCGCGGCGATCATCCGCCGCCACACGTCCATGGCGCGGCCGTCGGCCAGGGCCTCGGCGGGGTCGACGTCGTCGCGGCCGGCACCGGCGAGCATCTCCCGGGCCAGGGCGAGGGTCAGCTCCACGAGGTCGGCCGGCCCGCCACCGGCGAGCACCTCCACCGACTCGGCGACCTCGACGGCGTTGCCCGCGGCGCGGCCCAGGGGGCGGTCCATCGCCGTCACCAGCGCCACCGTGCGGACCCCGGCCGCCTCGCCCAGGCCGACCATCGTGCGGGCGAGCTCCCGGGAGGCCTCGGGGTGCTTCATGAACGCCCCCGAGCCGGTCTTCACGTCGAGCACCAGCGCGTCGGCGCCCTCGGCGATCTTCTTGCTCATGATCGAGCTGGCGATCAGCGGGATCGACTCGACCGTGCCGGTGACGTCGCGCAGGGCGTACAGCTTCTTGTCCGCCGGGGCCAGGTCGTTGCCCGCGGCGCAGACGACCGCGCCCACCTCGCGCAGCTGGCGCAGGTAGGCCTCCTCGTGCACGTCGGCCCGCCAGCCGGGGATCGCCTCGAGCTTGTCCAGCGTGCCGCCGGTGTGGCCCAGGCCGCGGCCGGACAGCTGCGGCACGGCCACCCCGCAGGCGGCCACCAGCGGCGCGAGCGGCAGCGTGGTCTTGTCGCCGACGCCGCCGGTGGAGTGCTTGTCGGCGGTCGGCCGGCCCAGCGAGGAGAGGTCCTTGCGCTCGCCGGAGTCGATCATCGCCTGCGTCCAGACGGCCAGCTCCGCCGGCGTCATGCCACGGAAGAACACCGCCATGAGCAGGGCGCTCATCTGCTCGTCGGGCACCTGGCCGGCGGTGTAGGCGCCGATCACCCAGCGGATCTGCTCGGCGGTCAGCTCGACGCCGTCCCGCTTCGCCCGGAGGACGTCGATCGCGTCGAAGGCGCTCACCGGTCCGCCGCCTTGACGAGGTCCTCGGGGCCGAAGGCGTCCGGCAGCACCTCGCGCATCGGGACGATCCCCAGCGACACCGTCTCGATGAGCATCTCCGCGCCGCCGTGCTCCCACAGCAGCTGCCGGCATCGGCCGCAGGGCATGAGCGGCTGCCCGTCCCCGCCGACGCACGCGACGGCGACCAGCCGGCCGCCGCCGGTGCGGGCCAGGTCGCTGACCATGCCGCACTCGGCGCACAGGCCCAGGCCGTAGGAGGCGTTCTCCACGTTGCACCCGGTGACCACGCGACCGTCGTCCACCAGGCCCGCCACCCCCACCGGGAAGCGGGAGTACGGCGCGTAGGCGTGGGTCATCGCCTCCCGCGCCGCTGTCCGCAGCGCGTCCCAGTCGACGTCGGCCACCCGTCCCACCACCTCGTCCGGCACTAGTGCTCCCCTCGTCGGTAGACCAGGCCGTCGGCCTTGGGCATGCGCAATCGCTGGGAGGCCAGGGAGAGCACCAGCAGCGTGATCAGGTGCGGGGTGAACGAGACCAGGCCCGGGGCCAGCTCGTCGATGGTGAGGAAGCCCCACAGCGCCGCGGCGGCGATCACCAGCGCGGCACCGGCCTGCCAGTAGCGGGCCCGGCGCAGCTGCACCACCGCGACCACGGCGAGCCCGACGGCGACCAGCAGCAGCAGGGCCACCACGGCCGAGCGGCTGCGCAGCTGCAGGGCGTCGGCGAAGCCGAACAGCCCGGCACCGGCCGCCAGGCCCCCCGGCCGCCAGTTGCCGAAGATCAGCGCCGCCAGCCCGATGAAGCCGCGGCCGCCGGTCTGCCCCTCGCGGTAGATGCCGGCGATGAAGACGAGGAACACCCCGCCCAGGCCGGCCAGGGCCCCGGAGATGACCACCGCGATGTACTTGAGCCGGTACACCGGCACGCCGAGCGAGTCCGCGGCCGCCGGGTTCTCCCCGCACGAGCGCAGCCGCAGGCCGAACGCCGTCCGCCACAGGATGAGGTAGGACACCGGCACCAGCAGGACCGCGAGCAGCGTGAGCAGCCCGATGCCGCTGGTCAGTCCGCGCAGCAGGCCGGCCACGTCGCTGAGCAGGAACCAGTGCTTCGCCTCGAGGTCCCCGAGCCAGTCGGGGCCGGAGGAGAGCACCGGCACCGAGAAGCTGGGCGGGTCGCCGTCCAGCGACGGCGACTGGGTGGGGCCGCCGCCGGTGTCCTCGGTGTAGATGAGCTCGGAGAGGAAGCGGACGACGCCGTCGGCGAGCAGGTTGATCGCGACGCCGGAGACGACGTGGTCCACGCCGAAGGTCACCGTGGCCACCGCGTGCAGCAGCCCGCCGAGGGCGCCGAAGAGGACACCGCCGAGCAGCGCGCCGGTCCATCCCCAGTGCCAGCCGCCGTACCCCGCGCCCCAGGTGCCGAGGATCATCATCCCCTCGAGCCCGATGTTCACCACGCCCGCGCGCTCGGAGAACAGCCCGCCCAGCGCGGCCAGGCCGATCGGCACCGCCAGCAGCAGCGCCGCCCCGAGCGTCGACGACGACGTCAGGGCCTCCTCGCCGGAGATGACCCGGACGATCGAGAACATCACCACCATCGCGACCGCCGCCCACAGGAACCGCCGCTGGCGGCCGCCCCCCATGAGCAGGTCGGTCAGCGGGCCGCGGCTGGGGCGGGTGCCGTCCTGCGTCTCCCGCTGGGTCGAGGCCGCGCTCACGGTCGTGCTCCCTCGGGCGTACCGGGGACCCCGGTGTGGATGCGGTGCCCGCCGTCGGGTCCGACGTCGGGGGTCGGCGGGGTCCCGGGCCCGCTCCCGCCGCCGCCCTCCGGCGGGGCGCCGGTGGCCCGGGCCCCCTCGCGCTCGGCGGAGCGGCGGGCCAGCCGGCGGGCGATCTCGTTGGCCACGACGACGGCGAGCACGATCGTCCCCTGGATGATCGTGACCACCGAGGCCGGGATGTCCTCGAACTGCAGCAGCGGCGCGGCCCGGTCGAGGACGGCGAACAGCAGCGCCGCCAGCGCGATGCCCAGCGGCGAGTTGCGCCCGAGCAGCGCGACGGCGATGCCGAGGAAGCCCAGGCCGGCGGTGAACTCGGTGCCGTACTCGTAGTCCGCGCCGAGCAGGTCGGGCAGCCCGATGAGGCCGGCGACGGCTCCGGACAGCAGCATCGTGCTGATCACCATGCGGCGGGTGTCCACGCCGCTGGCGGTGGCCGCGGACGGCGACAGGCCGGTGGCGCGCAGGTCGAAGCCGAACCGGGTCCGCGCGAGCACCACGGAGACGATCACACCCACGACCACGGCCACGACCAGGAAGCCGAAGAGCTCGCTGCGCGGCTCGGCCAGACCGAGCCCGGTGAGCACGCCGGTGAGGTCGGGGAAGCGCCCGGACTCCGGGATCTCGGAGGTGGTGACGATGCCGTCGCCCTCGGCGCTGCCCCGCAGGGGCCCGGTGAGCAGGTAGCCCGCCAGCCCGAGCGCGACGAAGTTCAGCATGATCGAGCTGATGACCTCGCTGACGCCGCGGGTCACCTTGAGCACGGCGACGATGCCGGCCCACAGGGCGCCGACCACCATGGCCACCACGATGATGAACAGCACGTGCAGCGGCGCCGGCAGGCTGACCGCGGCACCGGCCGCGGCGGCCATGATCGTGGCCAGCCGGTACTGACCCTCGACGCCGATGTTGAACAGGCCCATCCGGAACGCCACGGAGACGGCCAGCCCGGCGAGGAACAGCGGCACGGCCCGGTTGAGGATGACCACGATGGCCTGGACCTGCGCGGCCGGCGTCTCCCCGAGGTTCGTGATCACCTGGAGCGCGGTGAAGGGGTCCTCGCCGATGGCCGCGATGACGATGCCGGAGATGACCAGCGCGACGACGAGGGCCAGGACCGGCCCCAGCAGTGCCAGCCCGGCGCGACGCACCGCGCCCATGCCGCCGGGGGATGCGGGGCTCACGCCGCACCCGCCGCGGTCCGCGCGCCGGTCATGTAGCCGCCGAGTTCCTCGGGGGTGACGCGGCCCGGGTCGACGGTGGCGACCAGCCGGCCGCGCAGCATGACGTGCAGGGTGTCGGAGAGCCCGATGAGCTCGTCGAGGTCCGCGGAGACCAGCACGATGCCCAGGCCCTCGGCGCGGGCGTCCTTGAGCAGCTCCCAGATCACGGCCTGGGCGCCGACGTCGACGCCGCGGGTGGGGTGGGCGGCCAGCAGCAGCCGCGGGTGGGCGCTCATCTCGCGGCCCACGATCAGCTTCTGCTGGTTGCCGCCGGACAGGGCGACGGCGAGGGTGTCGGGCCCGGGCGCGCGGACGTCGTACTCCCGCATGATCCGCTCGGTGTCGCTGCGCGCGCCCCGGCGGTCGATGAAGGGGCCCTTCACGGCCGGCGGCCGGGTCTGGTGGCCGAGGATCCGGTTCTCCCACAGCGGCGCCTCGAGCAGCATGCCCTGGCGGTGCCGGTCCTCGGGGATGAGCCCGACGCCGGCCTCCCGTCGGGCCCGGGTGCTCCAGGCGCTGACGTCGTCCGACCCGAGCGTGAGCGTGCCCGCGGCCAGGGAGCGCAGTCCCATGATGGCGTCGACGAGCTCGGCCTGGCCGTTGCCCTCGACGCCGGCGATGCCGACCACCTCCCCCTCGCGGACGGTGAGGTCGACGCCGTCGACGAGGCTGCGGCCGGCCGCGTCGTGCACGGTGACCCCGGCCAGCCGCAGCACGACCGTGTCGCGGACGGTGGACTCACGGGTCGCCGGGGTGGGCAGCTGCGACCCGACCATGAGCTCGGCCAGCTGCCTGACCGTGGTCGTCCGCGGGTCGGCGGTGCCGACGGTCGTCCCCCGCCGGATGACGGTGATCGAGTCGGCGACGCGGCGCACCTCGTCGAGCTTGTGCGAGATGAAGATGACGGTGAGCCCCTCGCGCTTGAGCTCGGCGAGGTTGCGGAACAGGTCGTCGACCTCCTGCGGGACCAGCACGGCGGTCGGCTCGTCGAGGATCAGGGTGCGCGCCCCGCGGTAGAGGACCTTCGCGATCTCGACCCGCTGCCGGTCGCCGACCCCGAGGTCCTCGACGAGGGCGTCGGGCTCCAGGCCCAGGCTGTAGCGCGCCGAGATGTCGTTGATGCGCCGGCGCGCCTCGACCATGTCCAGCCGCCCGCCCCGGGTGGGCTCGCTGCCCAGGACGACGTTCTCCAGCACGGTGAAGTTGTCGGCCAGCATGAAGTGCTGGTGCACCATGCCGATGCCCGCCGCGATGGCGTCGGCGGGGCTGCGGAACACGACCTCGCGCCCGTCGACGGAGACCGTGCCCTCGTCGGGACGGTGCATGCCGTACAGGGTCTTCATCAGCGTCGACTTGCCGGCGCCGTTCTCCCCGACGATGGCGTGCACCTCGCCGCGGCGGACGCGCAGCTCGATGTCGCGGTTGGCCACCACGCCGGGGAAGCGCTTGGTGATCCCGCGCAGCTCCACGGCGAGCGGGGCGCTGCCCGCGCCGTGCCCGCCGCCGTCCGCGCCGGCTCCGACCGCACGGGCGCCGTCGGCACCGGCGCCGTCCGCACCGCCGTGCCGCGGCCGGTCCGGCGGCCCGCCTGCTGTGGCCATGGGGCCTCTCCCTCACTGCGGCCCGCGGGGGTCGGGGCCGGTCGATCCTCGGTCGTCCGGCGCGGGGTCTGCCGCGCCGTCCTGGCTGCCCGCCCGGCTGGGACGGGGCACCGCCGCATGATGTCGCACCCGTGCCGGTCCGGCGCCGTCGAGGGCCGGGTCCCGACACGGCGGCGGGCCCGGGAGTGTGCTCCCCCGGGCCCGCCGTCGTCCGCGCTGCGTGTCAGGTCACGGGGTGGTCGGGACCGTGATCTCGCCGCTGATGATCTGCTGACGGAACTCGTCGAGCTGCGCCTGGATGTCGTCGATCTGCCCGCCGGTGGTGGACAGGTCGACGCCCTCGCTCTCGAGGTCGTAGCGGGTGTCGGTGCCGCCCTCGACGCTGCCCTC
This sequence comes from Blastococcus sp. CPCC 205250, assembly GCF_019799925.1. GTDB lineage: Bacteria > Actinomycetota > Actinomycetes > Mycobacteriales > Geodermatophilaceae > Trujillonella. The sequence continues at coordinate 26,233 of NZ_JABGCG010000007.1, forward strand.
GGCGAAGTCGGTGAGGAACGCCTGGACGCCGTTGTCGACGCGCTTGAGCATCGAGGTCATGATCACGGCCTGCTGCGCCGGGTCGTCGACCGTCTCGTACTGGTCGGAGTCGACGCCGATGGCCAGCTTCCCGGAGGCGACGGCCGCCTGGAACACGCCCGTACCCGAACCGCCGGCCGCGTGGTAGACGATGTCCGCCCCGCCGTCGTACATGCCCTGGGCCAGGATCTGGCCGCGGGCCGGGTCGTTGAAGCCGGAGAAGTCACCGGCCGGCGAGATGTACTCGCTGGTGATGACGATGTCCGGGCGGGCCGCCCGCGCACCGGCCTCGTAGCCGGCCTGGAACTTCTGGATCAGCGGCGACTCGACGCCGCCCACGAAGCCGATCTGACCGGTCTGGCTCTTCAGCGCGGCGGCGACACCGGCCAGGAAGGAGCCCTGCTCCTCGGCGAAGACGATGCCGGTCACGTTGTCGATGCCCAGCTCGGCGACCTCGGAGTCGATGATCGCGAAGGTGGTGTCGGGGAAGTCCTCGGCGACCTCGCCGATCGAGTCCCCGTAGGCGAAGCCGACGGCGATGACCGGGTCGTAGCCCTGCTCGGCCAGGGTGGCCAAGCCCTCGACGCGGTCGGACCCGCCGTCGTTCGGGCTGAACTCCTGCACCTCGCCACCGAGCTCGTCGATGGCGGCCTGCACACCGGCGTAGGCCGAGTCGTTGAACGAGCGGTCGCCGCGGCCGCCGGTGTCGTAGGCGAGGCCGATGCGCAGCTCGTCGCCGCCGCCACCGCCGCCCCCGCCGCCACCGTTGCTCTCGCCGCCGCCGTCCTCGTCACTGGCGCAGCCCGCCAGGGCGAGCCCGCCAGCCAGCAGCAGCGCCGTGGCTCGGACGCTGCCCTTCCTCATAAGCGCTCCGCGCACGACGTCACTCCTCGTCTTGGGGGCCGAACCGGTGTCGCCGGAACCGCCCGATGGGCTCACCCGCCGCCTGCGGCCTCCACCGGCGGTGAGCCGGGGTCGGCCGCCGACGGCGACGCAGGAACGCTAGACGCGCGTGCGGGCCCCTCCACCAGCCGGAGAGCGGATAGAGACGCGATCGTTGCCAAGCGGCCCCCCGTCGCGTGGGCCCGGTCACCCGCGCCACGCGCCCGGGCGGCGGCTAGCGTCGGTGCTCGTGGCGGGGAGCGGGGGACGGCGGCCGCCCGCTGCGGCCCTGGCGGCGGTGGTCCTGCTGGCGTCGGTCCTGCTCCTCGGCACCGGCCCGGCGCTGGCCGATCCGGCCCGGCCGACGGTCGACCCCACCGCCCCGACGCCCACCGCCCCCCACCCGGGCCTGCCCCCGCAGGGCAGTGCGCCCGGCGGCGGGACCGTCGGCGGCGAGGAGCTGGACACCCGCGGGCTGGTGGTGGCCGACGGGACGCCGCCGCTGCCCGACGGGGTGGTGGCCCAGGGCTGGCTCGTCGCCGACGCGCTCTCCGGGGAGGTGCTGGCCGCCCGCGACCCGCACGGGCGCTACTACCCGGCGAGCACGCTCAAGACGCTGACTCTGCTCACCCTCCTGCCGCTGCTGGACCCCGCGCAGGTGGTCGAGGGCACACCGGAGGACGAGCAGGTCGAGGGCAGCCGGGTGGGGCTGGTCACCGGCGGCCGCTACCCGGTGTCGCTGCTGTTCCAGGCGCTGGTCCTGCAGTCGGGCAACGACGCGGCCAACGCGCTGGCCCGCGCCGCCGGCGGGGTCGACCGCACGCTCGAGGCGATGAACGCGACCGCGGCGGAGATCGGCGCGTTCGACACCGTCGCCGGGACGCCGTCGGGGCTGGACGTCGCCGGCCAGTCCTCCTCCCCCTACGACCTGGCCCTGGTCTTCCGCCGCCTCGTGGCCGACCCGGCCACCCTCGCGGTCCTCACCACGCCGACCGCGCAGATGCCGCCGGTCGAGGGCCGCTCCCCCGGCTACCAGATCCAGAACCAGGACCCGCTGCTCACGACCTATCCCGGCAACCTGGGCGGCAAGACGGGCTTCACCGACGCTGCCCGGCACACCTTCGTCACCGCCGCGGAGCGGGACGGCCGGCGCCTGGTGGTCAGCGTCATGGCCACCGAGAACGTGCCGCTGCGCGCGGCCGACCAGGCCCGCCTGCTGCTGGACTGGGGCTTCGCCACCGCCCCGGCCACCGAGGGCGTGGGCCGGCTGGTCGACTCCGGCGCGGAGGCCCTCGCCGCGGCCGAGCCGACGACGGCGGCGCCGACGACCGCCGCGCCGACCAGCGCCGGCCCGGCCGGGGACCGCTCCGTTCCCGCCGCGGCCGGCCGGGACGACGGCGGCGCACCGGCCGTCGTGGGGATCGGGCTGGCCGCGGCCGCGCTGGCCGTCGTCGCCGCCACGGTGGTCGGCCGCCGCCGGGCGGTCACCCGGACGCCGGGACCTCCCGCGCCGGGACCCCCCGACCGTCCGGGACCCCCCGACCGTCCGGGGACAGCCGGGACAGCGTCGCCGTCCACGCCGCCGTGAAGAACGCGAAGCGGAAGACCAGGTTGATCCACACCAGGATGCCGACGGCCCCGCCCAGCGCCGAGGACGTGACGCTGTTGCCGATGAGCGACAGGTAGAAGCTCCCCAGCAGTTTCATCAGCTCGAAGCCCGCGGCGCCGAACAGCGCCCCCGGCAGGAGGTCGGGCAGCCGGTGCGGCGTGCCCGGCACCACCTTGAGCAGCCACAGGAAGACGACGACGTCGGTGCCCAGGGCCAGTGCCAGGCCGACGACCGTGGTGAGCAGCGACAGGCCCGGGACCTCGTCGAGGCCCAGGCGCTCCAGCGTCCAGGCGGTGGCCAGGGTGGCGATCCCGGTCAGGGCCAGGCTGAGCAGGCCGACCGCGCCGAGGAGCACCAGCGCCAGCAGGTCCTGGACGTTGTCGCGCCAGAACTCGGGCTCGTCGACGCGGCCCTTCCAGATCTGCTCCATGCCGACCCGCAGCTTGTCCATGGCCCGCAGGCCGGCGTAGACGAAGCCGACCAGGCCGATGAGGCCCACGACGCCGGCGGCGCCCACGGCACCGCGTAGCTCCTCGACGATGCTGCGGCCCGTCGCCCCCGGGAAGGCCTCACGGATCGCGCTGTAGAGCTCCCGTTGCAGCAGGGCGTCGCCGGCGAGCACCAGCCCGATGACCGAGGCGGCCAGGAGCAGGACCGGGAAGAGCCCGAGGAAGGTGAAGTACGTGACGCCGGCCGCCAGAAGGTCGCCCTGGTTGCGCTGGTAGCGGCCGCCGGCGCGGGCCAGGTGGTCGAACCAGCCCCACCGCCGGCGCAGCCCGGCGAGCGCCGCATCGGCCCGTTGCCCCACCCGGTCGGTCCACCCGGGCCGCTCGGGCGCCACGGGCGGTTCCGGCCGGACACGGGTCGCGCTCACCGGCCCCAGTCTGCGGTCTCCCGCGGACGGCCGCCCGAGCGCCCGGCCCGCCGCCGACCGGGGCGCGACCGGGGAGCAGGCGGCCGGCCGGCTACCGCGGCGGGCCGCAGAGGGGGTACTCGCGCGCGACCACCCAGGCACCGGAGGGTGCCTGCTCGAACTCGGTGAAGTGGTCGACCCGGAACTCCGCGGACAGGTCGGCCAGCGCGCTGTAGGCCAGGTCGAGCATGTCGCGGGAGACGTCGTGGGCGACGGTCACGTGCGGGTGGTACGGGTAGCTCAGCGGCCGGGACAGCGGACCGTTGCGCACGTCGTTGGCGAGCAGCTCGCACGAGCCGATCCCCCGCGCCACCGCCACGAAGACGACCTCGGACACCGGCGAGAAGGTGCCGGTGCCCGCCAGGTGCATGTCGAAGGACGGGTGCTGGCGGGCCACCGCGCTCAGGTGCTCGGTGACCGCCGGCCGCTGGGCGGCCGGCACCTCGGTCGGCGGCAGCAGCGTCACGTGCGGCGGGACGAGGCCCGCCTGCGGGTCCCCGCACTTGGCTCGCCAGTCGGTGAGCAGCTGGGCCCACGGCTCCGGGACGGCGACGACGACGCCGAGGAGCGCCGTCTCCGCCCGCACGCCGCGGCTGCGCGGCACGAACGTGTCGTCGTTCAGCGGCCCCTGCGTCATCCGCGGGGCCCCGCCGGCGGGAGGAAGCCCACCCGGTCGTACACCGCCGCCACGGTCCCCGCGGCGACCTCGCGGGCGCGGGCGGCCCCCGCGGCGAGCACCCGCTCGAGCTCGGCCTGATCGCCGAGCAGCTCCTGGGTGCGCTCGCGGATCGGCGTCACGAAGTCCACGACGACCTCGGCGAGCTCCTTCTTCAGGTCGCCGTAGCCGCGACCGGCGAACTGCTCCTCCAGCGCGGCGACGGAGGTGCCCGACAGCGCGCTGTGGATGGTCAGCAGGTTGGTGATCCCCGGCTTCTCCACGGGGTCGGCGACGATCTCGCGGCCGGTGTCGGTGACCGCCGACCGGATCTTCTTCGCCGTCACCTTGGGGTCGTCCAGCAGCAGGACGCAGCCCGCCGGCGGCAGGCTCTTGCTCATCTTCTTCTCGGGCGACTGCAGGTCCATGATCCGCGCGCCGCCCTCGGGGATGAGGGTCTCCGGCACGGTGAAGGTGTCGCCGAAGCGGCCGTTGAACCGGACGGCCAGGTCGCGGGTGAGCTCCAGGTGCTGGCGCTGGTCCTCGCCCACCGGCACCTGGTCGGCCTGGTACACGAGGATGTCGGCGGCCTGCAGGACCGGGTAGGTGAACAGGCCGACCGACGCGCCGGCGGTGCCCTCGCGCTGGCTCTTGTCCTTGAACTGCGTCATCCGGCTGGCCTCGCCGAACCCGGTCAGGCACTCCAGCACCCAGGACAGCTGCACGTGCTCGGGCACGTGGCTCTGCACGAACAGCGAGCTGCGGGCCGGGTCGACGCCCAGCGCGATCAGCTGGGCGGCCGAGGCGAGGGTGTTGCGGCGGAGCTCGGCCGGGTCCTGCGGCAGCGTGATCGCGTGCAGGTCGACGACGCAGTAGAAGGCCTCGGTCGTCTCCTGCAGGGCGACCCACTGGCGCAGCGCCCCGAGGTGGTTGCCGAGGTGGAACGAGCCCGCCGTCGGCTGGATGCCGGAGAGCACACGGGGCGACGACACGGGGGACGGTGGCACGTCGGTCATCAAACCAGCCCGGGGCCCGGCCCGGACCGCCCGTCCCGGACTCCGGGGACGAACGGCGAGGCCGGGCTCGGCGTGCCGCGATCAGCCCCCGGGTGTGGCGGCGGTCGTCGTCGCCGCGACGTCGTCCAGGGCCGCGAGGAGGACGTCGTCCTCGTCGGGCGCGCCGACGGTGACCCGGATGCCCTCGCCGGGGAACGGCCGGGTGATCACGCCGCGCGCCTCGAGCGCCGCGGCGAGCTCCGCCGTCCGCTCCCCCGTGGGCAGCCAGACGAAGTTGGCCTGGCTGTCGGGGACGTCGAAGCCGCGGTCGCGCAGGGCCGCGCCGAGCCGGTCGCGCTCGGCGACGACGGCAGCCACCCGGCGGCGCACCTCGTCCTCGCTGTCCAGGGCGGCGACCGCCGCCGCCTGGGCGAGCATCGAGACGCTGAAGGGCACGTGCGTGCGGCGGACGGCGTCGGCGACGGCCGGGTCCTCGGCCACCAGGTAGCCGACCCGGAGGCCGGCCAGGCCCCACGCCTTGGAGAACGTGCGCAGCACCGCGACGTTGGGCCGGCCGCGCATCAGCTCGATGCCGTCGGGGACGTCGGGGTCGGTGACGAACTCCCGGTACGCCTCGTCGAGCACCACCAGGGTGTCGGCCGGCACCGCGTCGAGGAACCGCTCGAGCTCCGGCCGGCGGACGGCGGTACCGGTCGGGTTGTTGGGGTTGCAGACGAAGACCAGCCGGGTGGAGGCGTCGACCGCCGCGGCCAGCGCGTCGAGGTCGTGGGTGTTGGCGGGACCGCCGGGGCGGCCGGGCACCAGGGGCGCCTGGACCGGACGCGCGCCGGCGACCTGGGCGAGCAGCGGGTACATCTCGAAGCTGCGCCACGCGAAGGCGATCGTGGTGCCCGGGTCGCTGAACGACTGGGCCAGCTGCTGGCAGAGCATGACCGCGCCGCACCCGGGGACGACCTGGGCCGGGTCGACGCCGAAGCGGCCGGCCAGCGCCTCGGTGAGCACGACCGCCCCGTTGTCCGGGTAGCGGTTGGTCTCGGCGGCGGCGGTGGCCAGCGCCTCGACGACGGCGGGCAGCGGCGGGAACGCGACCTCGTTGCTGGCCAGCTTCACGGCGCGGGCGACCCCGAGCTCGCGCGCCAGGTCCGCGGGGTTGCGCCCGGGCCGGTAGGCGGGCAGCGACTGCACCGCCGGGCGTGCGCTGACCACGTCGTCCGTCCTCCCGGGGCCCGGCGCTCCCCCGGCGGCCCGACTCCGCGGGTGCTCCCGCTCCGCCGTCCCTAGGGTGGGCCCATGCGCGTTCTCGTCGCCGGCGGCGCCGGCTACATCGGCAGCGTAGTCACGGCCGCCCTGGTGGAGGCCGGGCACGAGGTCACGGTGCTCGACGACCTGTCCACCGGTCACGCCGACGCGGTGCCCGACGGCGCCCGCCTGGTGCAGGCCTCGTTGCACGACTCGGCGCCGGTGCTGGCGCGGGCGCGGCCGGAGGCGGTGCTGCACTTCGCCGCGAAGAGCCTGGTCGGCGAGTCGCAGGTCAAGCCGGAGATCTACTGGGACACCAACGTGGGCGGGTCGCTGGCGCTGCTCGAGGCGATGCGGGCGGTGGACTGCCGGCGGATCGTCTTCTCCTCCACCGCGGCCACCTACGGCGAGCCGGAGCAGGTGCCGATCCGCGAGGACGCGCCCACCCGGCCGACCAACACCTACGGCGCGACCAAGCTCGCCGTCGACGCGATGCTGACCTCGTACGCGGCCGCGTACGACTTCGCGGCGGTCAGCCTGCGGTACTTCAACGTCGCCGGCGCCGCCTACGGCCTGGGCGAGCGGCACGTCACCGAGACCCACCTCATCCCCATCGCCCTGCAGGTGGCGGCCGGCAAGCGCGAGGCGATCACCGTCTACGGCGAGGACTACCCGACGCCCGACGGCACCTGCGTCCGCGACTACATCCACGTGGAGGACCTCTCCGACGCCCACCTGCTCGCGCTCACCGCGCCGCAGCCGGGCGAGCACCGCGTCTACAACCTGGGCAACGGCACGGGCTTCTCCGTGCAGCAGGTCGTCGACGCGGTGCGCGAGGTCACCGGGCACCCGGTCCCGGTGGAGGTCGGCACGCGGCGGGCCGGCGACCCGGCGCAGCTCGTGGCCGCCAGCGACCGCATCCGCGCCGACCTCGGGTGGGCCCCGCGGCACACCGACCTGACCGGCATCGTGCGCGACGCGTGGGAGACGGCTCAGGCCCGCACCCGCGCCTGACCGGTCCCTTCAGGCGCCGACGGTCGGCGTCGAGACGTTCGCCGGGTCGATCTCCGGCGGCTCGGGCCGGGTGACCGAGAGGCGGGCGATCCGTCGTCCGTCCAGCTCGAGCACGGTCAGCCGGCGGCCCTCCACGATCACGACGTCGCCCGGCGTGGGCAACCGGCCGAGCTCGGCGAGCACGTAGCCGGCGACCGTCTCGTACGGGCCCTCGGGCAGGTGCAGGCCGGTGACCTCGGCGAAGTCGTCGAGGTTGAGCAGGCCGTCGACGTCCTGCGGACCACCGGGCACGTCCTCGGGCTCCGGGGCGACCTCGTCGTCGTACTCGTCGTAGATCTCGCCGATGACCTCCTCGATGAGGTCCTCGAGGGTCACGATGCCGTCGGTGCCGCCGTACTCGTCGACGACGATCGCCAGGTGCTGGTTCTCCCGGCGCATCTCGGACAGGGCGGTGAGCACGCCGGCGGTGCCGGGCAGCCGCTTGACCTCGCGGGCCAGGTCGCCGACGGTCGCCGCACGGCCGGCCGGGTGGTTGGGCAGGAGCAGGTCGCGGATGTGGACGAAGCCGACGACGTCGTCCTGGTCGCGCCCGACGACGGGGTAGCGCGACCGGCTGCTGTCGGCGACCTGGCGGGCGGCGCGGCTGGCGGTCAGGGAGGCGTCGAGGAAGTCGACCTCGGTCCGCGGCGTCATGACCTCGCGGACCTCGCGGTCACCGGCGCGGAAGACCTCGTTGATGAGCTGGCGCTCGTCGCTGCTCAGGGACTCGTGCGCGGCGACCATGTCGCGCAGCTCCTCCTGGCTGATCTGCTCACCCGCCGCCTTGGGGTCGCCCCCGAGCAGCCGGACCAGGATGTTCGTCGACTTCGACAGCAGCCAGATGATCGGGCGGAAGGCCTTGGCGATCCCGTTCAGCGGCGCGGCGACCAGGAGCGAGAAGCCCTCGGCCCGCTGCAGGGCCAGCCGCTTGGGGGTCAGCTCGCCGACCACGAGGGACAGGTAGCTGATCGCGATCGTCACGAGGACGAGGGCCAGCGTGGAGGCCAGGCCCTCGGACATGCCGCGGTCCTCGAAGACGTCGGCGAGCGGGGCCGACAGCGTGCTCGCGCCGAAGGCAGCGGAGAAGAACCCGGCCAGGGTCACGCCGACCTGCACGGCCGCCAGGAAGCGGTTCGGGTCGCTGAGCAGCTTGGACACCGCCCGGCCGCGGCGGCCCTCGTTCTCGGCCATGGCCCGGACCTGCGACTCGCGCAGGGAGACCAGCGCGATCTCCGCTCCCGAGAAGGCGCCGCCGATCAGCACGAAGGCGACGACCATCACGATGTTGAGCCAGACGTCGCTCACCGGCGGCGTGCTCCTGTCGGTTCGGGTGCTGGGATCAGAGGGGTGGGGCCCGGGTCCATGCTGCCCGCCCGGGGGCGTGGTGCCCACCGGGCACCCCCTCGAACGGATCACACGGCTTCTCCGGAACGGATCTCGCCGGTGGCCTTCTGTGACGGACCGGTCACGGCTAGTCTCCGTAAAGCACATCCGTGTAACCCGCAACCCGAGAGGTCCCCGCGTGCACCACATGCCGGCCGGCCCCCCGCCGACCGCCCGACTGGCCGCGTACCTGCGGCGCCGGGCGGCCCTGCTGTCCGCCGCCGTGGTCTGCGCCGTCGTCGCCGCGATCGTGCTCTCCGCCCTGCTGCTGACCGGCGCGGCCGGCACCCCTGACGACCCGGGGACCGTCGACGCCTCGTCCGAGACGACGCCGCGCGGGCCGTCCGCCACCGCGGGGTCCGCTGCCGCCGACGGCGACCCGGTCGCGGGGAGCTCCTCCGCCGCGCCCGTCCCGCCGTCCGCCGCCCCCGAGGACACGCCGGCACCCGCTGCGCCCGCTCCCCCGGCGGACACGGCGACGGCCGAGTCCGCCCCCGCACCGGACCACACCGCGCCCGGGACGACGTCCGCCGGCACGGGGACCACGGCCGCGGGCTCCCCGCGGCCGCCGTCGTCCCCCGCTCCGCCGCCCGCTCCGTCGGCCGGCTCGTCCGGAGGCTCGGCCCCCCGGCCCGCCCCGGCTCCTGCGCCCGCCCCGGCCCCGGCCCCGGCTCCGGCCCCCCCGGCGGCCGCATCCCCCGCGGGCGGGTCGGTCGAGGCGCAGGTGCTCGCGCTGGTCAACCGGGAGCGGGCCGCCGCGGGCTGCGGAGCGGTCAGTGCCGACGGCGGGCTGGCGGCGGTGGCGCGGGCGCACAGCGCCGACATGCGCGACCGCGGCTTCTTCGACCACACCAACCCCGGCGGGCAGGACCCGTTCGACCGGGCCGCCGCGGCCGGCGTCTCCGCGCGGGCGGAGAACATCGCCCGCGGCCAGGCCGACGCCGCCGCGGTGATGGCCGCCTGGATGGGCAGCCCCGGGCACCGGGCGAACATCCTCAACTGCGGCCTCACCCGGCTGGGCGTGGGCGTCGCGGAGGGCTCCGGCGGCCCGTGGTGGACCCAGCTCTTCGGCTGACGACCCCCGGACACGCGTCGGCCCCCTCACCCGCTGGGTGAGGGGGCCGACGTCCGGCCTCAGCCGGCCCCGTCCCTCAGGACGGGGTCCAGCATCAGGCCATGGCCTTCTTCAGGTTGCCGTCGATGGCCGCCAGGAAGTCCTGGGTGGTCAGCCAGGGACTGTCCTTGCTGATGAGCAGCGCGAGGTCCTTGGTCATCTGACCGCTCTCGACGGTGTCGATGCAGACGCGCTCGAGGGTCTCGGCGAACCGGGTCACCTCGGGGGTGCCGTCCAGCTTGCCGCGGTGGGCCAGGCCCCGCGTCCAGGCGAAGATCGACGCGATCGGGTTGGTCGACGTCTCCTTGCCCTGCTGGTGCTGGCGGAAGTGCCGGGTCACCGTGCCGTGCGCGGCCTCGGCCTCGACCGTGCGGCCGTCCGGGGTCGCCAGCACCGACGTCATGAGGCCCAGCGAGCCGAAGCCCTGCGCCACGGTGTCGGACTGCACGTCACCGTCGTAGTTCTTGCAGGCCCAGACGTAGCCGCCCTCCCACTTGAGCGAGGCGGCGACCATGTCGTCGATCAGCCGGTGCTCGTAGGTGATGCCGGCGGCGTCGAACTTCTCCTTGAACTCGGCCTGGAAGACCTCCTCGAAGATGTCCTTGAACCGGCCGTCGTAGGCCTTGAGGATCGTGTTCTTCGTGGAGAGGTAGACCGGGTAGCCGCGGTCGAGGCCGTAGTTGAGCGAGGCCTTGGCGAAGTCGCGGATCGACTCGTCGAGGTTGTACATCGACAGCGAGACGCCGGCGCCCGGGGCCTGGAAGACCTCGTGCTCGATGGGCTCGGAGCCGTCGGACGGGGTGAAGGTGACCGTCAGGGTGCCCGCGGAGGGGAACTTGAAGTCGGTGGCGCGGTACTGGTCACCGAAGGCGTGGCGGCCGACGATGATCGGCTTGGTCCAGCCCGGCACCAGCCGCGGCACGTTCTGCATGATGATCGGCTCGCGGAAGATGACGCCGCCGAGGATGTTGCGGATCGTGCCGTTGGGCGACCGCCACATCTTCTTGAGTCCGAACTCCTCGACCCGCGCCTCGTCCGGCGTGATGGTGGCGCACTTGACGCCGACGCCGTGCTTCTTGATGGCGTTGGCGGAGTCGACCGTCACCTGGTCGTCGGTGGCGTCGCGGTGCTCGATGCCGAGGTCGTAGTACTCGAGGTTCACGTCGAGGTACGGGAGGATCAGCTGGTCCTTGATGAACTGCCAGATGATCCGCGTCATCTCGTCGCCGTCCAGCTCGACGACGGTGCCCTCGACCTTGATCTTGCTCACTTCAGGTGGTCCCTCTCTGCAGCTCTGAGCAACCCGCTCAGAGGTCGGCTCATAGATCGGCGACGTCGGCCTGCTTGGCGCGCACGGCCTCGGCCGCCTCGCGCAGTCCGGCCAGCTCGCCCTCGGTCAGGTCGCCCTGCACGACCCGCCGCACTCCCTCGCGCCCGATCTCGGCCTCCACGCCGAGGTAGACGCCGGAGATGTCGTACTCGCCGTCGACCCACGCGCACACGGGCATGACGGCGCCGGAGTCCTCGATCACGGCCTTGGCCATGCGGGCCGCGGCCGCCGAGGGCGCGTAGTAGGCCGACCCGGTCTTGAGCAGCGCGACGACCTCGGCCCCGCCGTTGCGGGTCCGGGTCACCAGGTGCTCGATGCGGTCGGCGGCCAGGACGTCGGCCAGCGGCTTGCCGTCGACGGTGCACCGCGAGGGCACCGGCACCATCGTGTCGCCGTGCGACCCGAGCGTCAGGGTGCGCACGGACGAGACCGGCACGCCCAGTTCCTCGGCGACGTTGTTGGTGAACCGCGCGGTGTCGAGCATCCCGGCCTGGCCCATCACCCGGTTCTTCGGGAACCCGGTGGCGATCTGGGCCAGCGCGGTCATCTCGTCCAGCGGGTTGGACACCACGATGACCACCGCGTCCGGCGAGGTCCGCGCGACGTTCTCGGCGACCTGGCGCACGATCCCGGCGTTGGTCTCGATGAGGTCCATCCGGCTCATGCCCGGCTTGCGGGGGATCCCCGCGGTGATCACGACGACGTCGGAGCCCTCGGTGCCCTCGTAGGAGCCGCCACCGACCCCGACGACCGTGGTCTCGAAGCCCTCGATGGGGCGGGACTGGTTGATGTCGAGGGCCAGGCCCTCGGGCTTGCCCTCGACGATGTCGGTGAGGACGACGGTCTCGAAGACGTCGTACTCCGCCAGACGGAGGGCGGTGGTCGAGCCGTAGAAGCCGGCACCGACGACGGTGACCTTGCCGTTCCGAGGCTGCTCTGCCATGGCGGCCAACCTAGCGGCAGAACGCACCCGCGCGCCTCAGCGGGTGGTGGGCGGGAGGACGGGGACCCCGGCACCGTCGGCCGAGATCGACAGGGCGACGGCGACGACGACCGCGCCGACCCCCGCCAGCAGGACGACGTCGACCGGCCGGCTGCGCACGGCGAGGAAGCCCACCCGGCGGACCGGGAGGAGCAGCCGCAGCGCCGCCGCGGCGAGCAGGGCGACGCCGATGACGACCAGGCCGCGGCGCCAGTGCTCGAGCGCGACCATCGCCAGCCCGACCCCGACCGTCACGAGCACCGCCAGCAGCGGGAGCTGGCGCAGCAGCCCGGCCAGGAACGGCCGGCGGCGGTAGAGGGGCGGACGGGTCGTCGTCATGGGGCGCTCCTCAGGCGTGCGGCGCCGACCCGCCGGCGACGGGCACCCCGGCGGTCCGCTCGGCGGCGAGCACCACGTTCTGCAGCAGCATCGCGCGGGTCATGGGGCCCACGCCGCCGGGGTTGGGGGCGACGTGCCCGGCGACCTCCACGACGTCCCTGGCGACGTCGCCGGCGATCTTGCCGTCGACCCGGCTGACGCCGACGTCGAGGACCGCCGCACCGGGCTTCACCAGGTCCTTCGTCACCAGCCCCGGCACGCCGGCCGCCGCGACGACGACGTCGGCGGCGCGCAGGTGGGTGGCGAGGTCCCGGGTGCCGGTGTGGCACAGCGTCACGGTGGCGTTCTCGCTGCGCCGGGTCAGCAGCAGGCCCAGCGGCCGGCCGACCGTGATGCCGCGGCCCACGACCACGACCTCGGCGCCGGCGATCGGCACGTCGTGGCGGCGCAGCAGCTCCACGATGCCGACGGGGGTGCAGGGCAGCGGGCCGTCGACGCCGAGCACCAGCCGCCCCAGGTTGGTCGGGTGCAGCCCGTCGGCGTCCTTGGCCGGGTCCATGGCCTCGAGGACGGCGAACTCGTCGACCTGCCGCGGCAGGGGCAGCTGCACGATGTAGCCGGTGCACGCCGGGTCGGCGTTGAGCTCGGCGACGACGGCGAGGACGTCGGCCAGCGAGGCGGTCGCGGGCAGCTCGCGCTGGATGCTCGCGATGCCGACCTGCGCGCAGTCGGAGTGCTTGGCGTTGACGTACCAGCGGCTGCCCGGGTCGTCGCCCACCAGCAGCGTGCCGAGGCCGGGGCGGTGCCCTGCGGCGGTCAGCGCGGCCACGCGCCCGGTCAGTTCGGTCCGGATCGCGGCAGCGGTCGCCTTGCCGTCGAGCGTCGTGGCGGGCACCGCCACAGTCTGCCCGAGGCTCCACCGCGCGGAGCCACCGTGTGTCCGGCGGACGGCGGCGCGCCGCCCGCGGCCCTAGGCTGGCCCGGCAGTGGGCGTCCTCCCCGCGCCCGCGCGACCCAGCGAGGAGACCCCATGAGTGAGCGCGACGAGTACGCCGCCCGCCCGCGCCACGAGGCACCGCCGCCGCCCCTCGACTGGCGCGAGAGCACCACGCCCGGCCTCCAGCCCGCCGGCGGGCCGCCGTTCTCCGGCGCCGGGGCGAGCCCGGTCGGCGCGGGCGGGACGGTCGGCAACGACTCCCCCGGGTACGCCGGCTACGGCGGCGGCGACACCCCCGGGTACGCCGGACGGGGCGACCTCGACCACACGTCCGCGTCGCGCGACCACACGGCGCCGCAGTACTCGACGACCCCGGTCACCGTCCGCCGTCCCGACGTGCTGGCCGGCCTACTCCTCCTGCTGGCCGGCATCGCGGCGGGCGTCAGCCTGCTGCTGGACTGGGCGTCGGGCTCCCAGGGCTGGGACCTGGTGACCGACGGCCTCGAGGGCTTCGACGCCGGGTCGTGGCAGCCGCCGGTCATCGTGCTGGCCGGTGGCGTGCTGCTGGTGCTGGGCCTGTTGATGTTCCTGCCCGCCCGCGGTCACAAGACCCTGGGTGTCCTCGCGCTGCTGGCCACCATGGCCGCGGCGGGTGGGGTGCTGGTGCTCCTCAACGCCACCCAGTTCACCTGGGACTTCTTCGACGCCGGCTTCTGGTGCGCCGCCGCCGTCCCGGTGCTGGGGCTGCTGGGCTCGCTCAAGGCCATGCTGACCGGCCCCAAGCAGCGGTGAGTCAGGCGCGGCGGCGCCGGTCGGCCTGCATGAGGTGGACGACGATCCCCTGGTAGCCGCTCGCCACGTAGTCCGAGACGTCGGCGCAGGTGATGCGGCCGGGCAGCGGCGCCCGGTCCTCGCGGGGCAGGAGCGGCTTGCGCGACCGCGGCAGGAACGACCGCAGGGAACGCCGGCCCGCGGCCGTGGCCTCCTGCGTGGACTCCCCGTGCCCCGTGGGGACGTCGCTGCGCTGGTGGACCAGGTCCTTCCAGACGGCGACGGTGCAGCCGATCAGCAGGACGAGGACGAAAGCGGCGAGCATGCCCACATCATGGGCATCTCAAACCCGTGACGGAAGGGTCCGGTTCCCATCGGTCACAGCGACCTCACTCCGTCACCAGCGCACCGTGCGCCCGGGCCACCTGGACCGACTGGAGGAGGTCCAGCCGCACCCCCGTGAGGTCCAGCGCCCGCCAGTTGACCGCGTCGGTGTCGGCGCCGCGCAGGTCGCTGCCCCGCAGCTTCGCGCCCTGCACGCGGGCGCGCGCCAGCGAGGCGCCGGTCAGGTCGCACTCGCGCAGGTCGGCGTCGGTGAGGTCGGCCTCGGTGAACCGCTGCCGTGACAGGTCCGAGCCGGACAGGTCGACCCCGCGCAGCGACGTCCAACTCCAGTCCGAGTCGGTGGTGGTGAGCGGTCGCAGCGTGGCCCCGGGGAAGTGCGAGCCGGTGAGCTTGCACCCGTCCCACACCGCGTCGAACAGCCGCGCCCGGTCGAACCGGCAGGAGAGGAACGCCGTCCCGACGTGCCGCGAGCCGGCCATCCGGGCGCCGGTGAGGACGCAGTCGGTGAAGACGCACCGGCGGGTGACCAGCTCGGTCAGGTCGGCGTCGTCGAACCGGCAGCGGGTGAAGCTGACCTCCGCCAGCTCCACCCCCCACCAGTCCACCCGGGCGAGGTCGGCGTCCTCGAGGGACTCCCCCGCCTCCGGCGGCCGCACGTGTGGGCGCCCCCGCATGCCGCCGTGCCTCAGTGGGCGAAGTGGCGGGTGCCGGTGAGGTACATCGCGATCCCGGCAGCGGCCGCCGCCGCGACGACCTCCTCGTCGCGGACCGAACCCCCCGGCTGGACGACGGCCCGCACCCCGGCGTCGGCGAGCACCTGCAGCCCGTCGGCGAAGGGGAAGAAGGCGTCGGAGGCGGCCACCGACCCGGCGGCCCGCTCCCCCGCCCGGGCGACGGCGAGCCGGGCGGAGTCCACCCGGTTGACCTGCCCCATGCCGACGCCGACGGTCGCCTTGTCGTGGGCGAGCAGGATGGCGTTGCTCTTCACCGCCCGGACGCTGCGCCAGGCGAAGACCAGGTTGTCCAGCTCGGCGGCGTCCAGCGGCTCCCCGGTGGCCAGCGTCCAGCTCGTGGGGTCGTCACCGGCGGCGTCGATGCGGTCGGCCGCCTGCAGGAGGACGCCGCCGCTGATCGGCCGGAACTCCACGCCGCCGCGGGCGTCGGCGGGCAGCCGCAGCAGCCGGATGTTCTTCTTCGCGGTCAGCACCTGCACCGCGTCGGCGGTGAACGACGGCGCGACGACGACCTCGGTGAAGACGTCGGCGACCTGCTCGGCCATCGCGAGGTCGACCTCGCGGTTGGCGGCGATCACCCCGCCGAAGGCCGAGACCGGGTCGCAGGCGTGCGCCTTGCGGTGCGCCGAGGCGATGTCGGCGCCGACGGCGATGCCGCAGGGGTTGGCGTGCTTGATGATCGCCACGCACGGGTCCCGGTGGTCGTGCGCGGCCCGCCAGGCGGCGTCGGTGTCGACGTAGTTGTTGTAGGACATCTGCTTGCCGTGCAGCTGCTCGGCGTGGGCGAGACCGGCCTGCGTCCCGCGGTAGAGCGCGGCTCCCTGGTGCGGGTTCTCGCCGTAGCGCAGGACGTCGGCCCGCTCCCAGCTCGCCCCGACCCAGGCCGGGAAGTCCGAGCCCTCGTCCGGGGCCAGCACGCTGCCCATCCACGAGGCCACCGCGATGTCATAGGTGGCCGTGTGCCGGAACGCGGCGGCGGCCAGGCGCTGGCGCTCGGCCAGCGTGAAGCCCCCGGCGCGGACGGCGGCGAGGACGTCGTCGTAGCGGGCCGGGTCGACGACGACGGCGACCGAGGGGTGGTTCTTCGCCGCGGCCCGCACCATCGCCGGGCCGCCGATGTCGATCTGCTCGACGCACTCGTCCGGGGCCGCGCCCGAGGCGACGGTCTCGGTGAACGGGTAGAGGTTGACCACCACCAGGTCGAAGGCGGCGATGCCCAGCTCGTCGAGCTGGGCGACGTGCTCGGGCCTGCGCCGGTCGGCCAGGATGCCTGCGTGCACGGCCGGGTGCAGCGTCTTGACCCGCCCGTCGAGGCACTCCGGGAAGCCGGTGACCTCCTCGACGGGGGTCACCGGGACGCCGGCCTCGGCGATCCGGCGGGCGGTCGCGCCGGTGCTGACGAGCTCGACTCCGGCCTCGGCGAGACCGCGAGCCAGCTCCTCGACGCCGCTCTTGTCGTACACGCCCAGCAGCGCGCGGCGGATGGGGGTGCGGTCGCTCATCGGGGGCTCTCCCTGTGTGTCCGTCCGGAGGGCGGCACGGCGGCGAGCTGCGCCACCGTGTCCACCAGGAGCGTCCGCTCCACGGCCTTGATCCGTTCGTGCAGTCCGGCCTCGTCGTCACCCGGCAGGACGGGCACCTCGCGCTGGGCGATCACCGGCCCGGTGTCCACGCCCGCGTCGACCCAGTGCACGGTGCTGCCGGTGACCTCGGCGCCCGCGGCGAGCGCGTCGCGGACGGCGTGCGCGCCCGGGAAGGCCGGCAGCAGCGCGGGGTGGGTGTTGAGCAGCCGGCCGCCGAACGCACCGAGCACGGCCGGGCCGACGAGCTTCATGAACCCGGCGGAGACGACGAGGTCGGGCCGGTGCGCCCCGATCGCCTCGGCGAGCGCCCGGTCCCAGGCGGCGCGGTCGGGGTGGTCGCCCAGCCGGCAGACGAACGTCGGCAGGTCCCGCCGGCGGGCATGCACGAGGCCGGGGGCGTCGCGGTCGGCGCCGACCGCCACGACGGTCGCCGGGTAGGCGGGGTCGTCGGCGGCGTCGAGCAGCGCGGCGCACAGCGACCCGGTGCCGGACACCAGCACGACGACCCGGGCGCGCCGGGTCGGTTCGGCGGACGGCACGCCCGTGATCCTATGAGGGCCCCGTCCCCCTCCCACCCCGCAGGCCGGCGCGGGCCCGCGGACGCCACCGGGTCAGGTCCGGGCCCGCCAGCGCACCACCGCGGCGCCCACGGCGCCGGCGATGCCGGCCTGCGCCGCGACCGCGATCCCGGTGGCCAGAGGCGGGGCGCCGACCTCCGCCAGCCCGCCGTCCCCGAGGACGCCCCCGCCGGCCCAGGCGACCGCGGCGGCGCCGACGCCGAGCAGCACGCCGGACAGCAGCCCGGCCAGCCCGGCGACGACCGGGCCGGCGTCCCCGGCCAGGCGGCGTCCCACGACGGCGCCCGCGACGAGCCCGGCGACGGCGGGGATCGCCTGCGACACCCAGCCGATGAGCGGCACCGCCTGCGTGTCGGGCAGCGCGGCCAGCAGGGGCAGCGCCGGCAGCGGCCCGAGCGTGACCCCGTGGACGGAGACCAGGGTGCTGCTGCCGACGGCGAACCCCGGCCCCGCGGCGAGGCCGAGGACGGCGGCGGCGGCGTTGGGCAGCAGGAGCAGGGCCAGGCCGAGCGTGCCGACCGCCCCGGCACCCGAGCCGCCGAGCTCGGCCTGCACGCGGCCGTACCCCCGGGCGTCGGCGGCGACGGCGATCGCCACCACGGCGGTGCACAGCGCGAGCGCGGTCAGCAGTCCGGCGGCGGCGCCGCGCAGGACGGGGCGGGTGGCGACCGGCATGCGGTCGGCCACGTCGGCGAGGACGCCGGACTCGCGGCCCACGCCCCAGCCCGCGGCCACGAGGGCGAGGACGGCCGCCCCCGCGACGGCCTGGAGCAGCCCCCGTCCGGGCGCTCCGACGACGACCGCGACGAACAGGGTGAGCAGGGTGTGCACGGCCACGACGACGCCGAGGACCTCGGCACCGGCGCGGACCCCGGCGACGTCCCGGTGGGCGACGACCCCGCGGCCGATCCGGCACAGCCCCCAGGCCAGCGCGGTGGTCAGCAGCAGCGGCGCGATCGCGAGAGGACCCGAGTCCAGCTGCAGCCGCCCACCGTGGGCCAGCAGCCACAGGCGGCCGGCGAGCGTGGCCGAGCCGCTGACGGGCAGCCCGCCCGTCGGGTCGAGGGTCTGCACCACCACGAGGGCCAGGCCGAGGCCGAGCAGCCCGAGGAGCGCGGAGGCGGCGGTGGCGCCCGCCGCGAGCCAGACGGGGTGTCCCGGCGCCCGGCGTCCGGGCGACGTCAGTCGGGAGAGCAGCGGGACCACTCCCCCACTGTCCCAAGTGCGGACCCCGGGCGGGGGACGCACGCGCCGTGGGAACGCGACGAGGGCCGGCGACGTGGTGTCGCCGGCCCTCGTGCGTGCCGGTGCGTCGTCCCTCCGGGCGGACCCGGGAGGAGGTGCGGGTCAGAACCCGCCGGTCGGCTGCCCCGGGTTGGTGCCCGAGCCGGGCTGGGCCGGCGGCGGCGGGGGCGGCGAGTACGGCTGCTGCGGCTGCCCGTACTGCTGCTGCGGGGCCTGCGGCTGGCCGTACTGCTGCTGCGGGGCCTGCGGCTGCCCGTACTGCTGGGGGGCCTGCGGCTGGCCGTACTGCTGCTGGCCGTACTGCTGCTGCGGGGCCTGCGGCTGGCCGTACTGCTGGCCACCGCCGAAGCCCTGACCGCCCTGGCCGCCGCCGAGGCCGTGGCCGCCGGCCTTGCGGGCCTTCAGCTCGGGCAGCAGCGTCAGGACGGCGACCGCGGCGATCGCGACCGCGGTGAGGAACGCCAGGAAGCCGATGAAGCTGAAGGGAGCGCCCTCACCGAGGCTGAGCAGCTGGATCCAGACGATCAGCATGAACAGCAGGCCCAGGCCGGCCAGGCCCACGGTGACGAAGCTGCGCGGGAACGGCAGCTTGAGCTGCACGAACGCGGGCAGGATCGCCCAGACGGCGGCGGCCAGGAACAGCAGCCACGCCAGGATCGCCAGGCCGGCGGAGTAGTCGGCGCTGCCGCTGCCGAACGGCGTGTCGATCGAGCTGCTGAAGCCGTTGACGGAGTCCTCGAAGCCGAACTCCTCCTCGTCGAAGCCGATCCACGGCAGGATCATGAAGAGGGTGAACAGCACCCACAGGCCGGGGATCAGCCAGTCGAGCAGCTTGACCCGGGAGAAGTCCGGCGAGCCGGAGCCGCTGCCCTGGCCGGCGAAGGTGGGCTGCTGGCCGTAGACCGGCTGCTGGGGCTGACCGTACTGCTGGGCGGCCGGCGGCTGCTGACCGTAGGCGGGCTGCTGCGGCTGCCCGTAGGGCGACGAGCCGGCCGGCTGCTGGCCGTACCCCGGCTGCCCACCCGGTGCCGGTTGCCCGTGCCCCCCGGGCTGCTGGGGCGGCTGACTGCTGGTCATCTGTCGACTCCTCTGTTGGAACGGTCGGGCGAGGTGCTCGCCGGTGGTGCGTCCGTGCTCGCGGATCGGCGGTCAGACCCCGCCGGTCGGAGCGCCCGGGTGGGTGCCGTGGCCCGGCTGGGCCGGCGGCGAGTACGGCTGCTGCGGCTGCCCGTACTGCTGCTGGGGAGCCTGCGGCTGGCCGTACTGCTGGTGCGGGGCCTGGGGCTGGCCGTACTGCTGCGGCGCCTGGCCGGCACCGAACTCGGGCGCCTGCTGGTTGGCCCACTGCGCCGCGCCGGCGAGCCCACCGGGCAGCCCGGGACGGTTCTTGAGCTCCGGCAGCAGCCGGAGCACGGCGAACGCGGTGATCGCCAGGGCGACGAGCAGCGCCAGGAGGCCGATCAGGCTGAACTCGAGCTCCAGGGCGTCGATCCAGGTGATCAGCGTGAAGATCGCGGCCAGCGCGGCCAGGCCGACTGTGACGAAGCTGCGCGGGAAGGGCACCCGCACCTCGGTGACCGCCGGGAGCAGCGCCCACACCGCCGCGGCGATCAGGAAGAGCAGCGAGAAGGTCGTCAGCGCGCTGCTGATGTCCCAGGCGTTGAAGTTGAAGTCGCCGAAGCCCTCGTCGAAGTCGACCCACGGCAGGAGGGTGAGCACGAACCACACCACGGCGCCGCCGGCGACGACGTAGTCGGCCATCCGCAGGCGCTTGGCGTCGAAGCCCAGCTGCCCGCCGTTGCCCGCCGGCTGACCGAAGGGGTTCTGCCCGTACCCCTGCTGCGGCTGGCCGTACGGCGGCTGTCCGGGAGCCGGGGGCTGCTGGCCGTACGCGGGGGGCTGCTGACCGAAGGAGGAGGAGCCGCCCGGCTGCTGGCCGTACCCCGGCTGCTGAGGTGGCTGACTGGTGGTCATCGGTCGACTCTCCTCTGTGATGGCGCTCGGACGTGGGCGATGCTCGCGGGTCGATGTTGACGTACGCAACCTCGCCACGCCCAGGGATCCCCCGTGCGGGTCGGTTTCGTGACCCCGCCGCAACACACCAGGTCAGTCGAACTCCGCGGCACAGGTGCCGTAGAACTCCTCCTCGGTCCGTGCGCCGCAGGTGGTCCCGTACTGCTCGTACTCGCTGCCGACCGGCGTCTGGAAGTACAGCGTGTCGCAGGCGTCGAGGTCGCCGTCGCGGCAGTCCTCGGCCAGGTCGTGCAGCGTCGGGTCGTACTCGGGGTCGGACACGTCCACCGGGATCTCGCCGGGGCCGGTGCCGAAGAGCCCGCTGTCGCCGTCGTCGCCGTCGCCGGTGAGCCCGCCGACGACGAGGGCCGCGGCCCCGACCGTGGCGACCGCGAGGACCGCCGCGGCGACCGCCCAGCCGGCACCCGTGCCGGCGACCTGGTCCCGGCCCGGCACGGGCCGCGCCAGCACGCCCGCGACCACGCGCTCGGCGGAGCGCCGCTCGGCGGCTGCGTACCACCGCGTCGACGGCGCGAGCCCCGCGAGGACGGCGAGCGCGATGCCGGCCAGCGCCAGCGCGGCGGCGAGCCCGATCCGCACGCCGTCGACCTCGTCTGTGAGTGCGCTGCCGATGGCCACGGCTGCGGCGAGCACCGCCAGCGCGATGCCCGCGGTGCGCAGCAGCCCGCCGCCGCGGCCGGCCAGGGCGGCCACCACACCGCCGACCAGCGCCGCGACCAGGAGGACGGCGAGCAGCGCGGGGACGGCGTCGGCGTCGGCGTCCAGCCACCCGGCCTCGGTGAGCAGGTCACCGGGTCCGCCGACGACGGCGGCGACGACCACGCCCACGACCGCCAGCAGCGTCAGGACCGCCGCGACCACGAGCGGAGCCGGCGGGACGGGGAGGGGCGAGGACTGCGGCTGCGCGGGCCACGCGGGCTGCGGCTGCGCGGGCCACGCGGGCTGCGGCTGCTGGTCCCAGCCGGCCGGCTGCGGGGGCGCCGTCCACCCGGGGGTGCCCGACTGCTGCGGAGCCGGCTGGTCCCACGCGGGCGTCCAGCCCTGCGCGGGCCGGTCGGGGTCGTTCGGCGAGCTCACCGGGCACCTCCGACGGCGGCACGGGCGCGGACGGCATCGAGAACCGGCGCGAGGACCAGGGGGACCAGGGCGGCGAGCGCCGTCCACAGGGCCACGACCACCAGCACGGTGGCTCCGCCGCTCTCCACCTCCGTGGCGACGTCGGGGTCGACGCCGATGCCGCGGATCGCGTCGCCGAGGTCACTGACGTATCCCCCGAGCATCCAGCCGACGGCGACCACGCCGCCCACCGCCGCGGCGGCCACCGCGGTCCCGGTGCCGCGCAGGGAGGCCGACCAGCGGGACACGAGCAGGAGCACGCCACCGGCCACCAGTGCCGCCGCGACGACCGCCATGGGGATGCCCCAGCGGATCGGCGTCGGGAGGCGCTCGCCGCCGTCGCTCCACGCGGTGGCCTCGAACGGGGGGTCGCCGGCGCCGAAGTCGATCGTGAGGACCGTGAGGAAGCAGGCGATCGCGGTCAGCGTCCCGGCCAGCAGCAGGAGGCCGGCTGCGACCAGGCGCAGGACGGCACCGACGTCCACGGGCGACCGGGCCGGGAGGGCCGGCGGTGCGGCGGCCAGCCCGGGGGCCCACGCCACGGCCCCCGGCCCACCGGGCGGGGCGAATGGGGGCGGGGCGAACTGGGGCGGCGAGACGGGCGGAGCCCCGGGCGGGGGCTGCGGCGGCCAGTACGACGGGCCGGTCACGGGGTGTCCTCCGCTCCGATGGTCGCCAGCACGGGGGCGCGGCCCCGGCGGGCGGTGAGGGCGGCGGCCGCGGCGAGCACGGCGGCCACCAGGAGGACGGCGGGCGCCGGACCCCAGCGCGTCACGACCCCCTCGGCGCCCTCGTGGGCGGAGACGTCGGAGACGGCGAAGACGACGAGGGTGCCGGTGGCACCGGCGAGCAGGCCCGCCGCACCGGCGGCCAGCTGCTGCGCGACCGAGCCCAGGGTGCCGGGCCGGTCGGTGCGCGCGGCGAGGACGGCGGCCAGGGCGGCCAGCCCGAGCAGCACGACCGCGACGACGGTCGGGCCCGTCCAGACGAGCGTGTCGACGGCGCCGGTCTCGTCGCCGGCCACGCTGCCGTCGGCCGTGCGGGTGACGGCCTGGAGCTCCTCGCCGTCGAAGAAGTAGCGGGTGGTGTCCAGGCTGAGCGCGAGCGACAGCAGGCCCGCGACCGCGGCGCCCACCGCCAGACCCGCCGACACCTGCCGCACCCGCACCGGCCGCAGGACGCGCACCGTCCCCGGCGCGGCCGACCGCGCCGTCGTGGCACCGCCCATCTGCCCGACCCCTCCCCGTCCCCGCGCCGGTGCGCGGCCCGACATTCCTACTCGACACCGTCCGCGGCCGACCGGGGGCTCGCCGGAGACGCCGCTGCCCCGGCCCTCCGAGGAGGACCGGGGCAGCGGGATCGTCCTGGGGCATCCCCGCGGAGGGGTGCCGCCGCGGCTTCTCGCGCGGTGGGACGAGGGGTGTTACGCGACCAGCTCGCGCATGAGGCGGGCGGTCTCCGACGGCGTCTTGCCGACCCGCACGCCCGCGGCCTCGAGGGCCTCCTGCTTGGCCTGCGCGGTGCCGGCCGAGCCCGAGACGATGGCGCCGGCGTGGCCCATCGTCTTGCCCTCGGGCGCGGTGAACCCGGCGACGTAGCCGACGACGGGCTTGGTCACGTTGGCCTTGATGAAGTCCGCGGCGCGCTCCTCGGCGTCACCGCCGATCTCACCGATCATCACGATGGCCTCGGTCTCCGGGTCGTCCTGGAAGGCCTGGAGGGCGTCGATGTGCGTGGTGCCGATGACCGGGTCGCCGCCGATGCCGATCGCGGTGGAGAAACCGATGTCCCGGAGCTCGTACATCATCTGGTAGGTCAGCGTGCCCGACTTCGACACCAGGCCGATCTTGCCCTGCTTGGTGATGTTGGCCGGGATGATGCCGGCGTTCGAGCGCCCGGGGCTGATCAGGCCGGGGCAGTTGGGGCCGATGATCCGGGTGGAGCCACCCTGGGCGTGCGCCCAGAAGTAGGTCGAGTCGTGCACCGGGATGCCCTCGGTGATGACGACCGCGAGCGGGATCTGCGCGTCGACGGCCTCGATGACGGCGGCCTTGGCGAACGGCGGCGGCACGAAGATGACGCTGACGTCCGCGCCGGTCTCCTTCATGGCGTCGGCGACGCCGCCGAACACCGGCACGCTGGTGCCGTCGAAGTCGACGCTGGTGCCGGCCTTGCGGGGGTTCACGCCACCGACGATCGCGGTGCCCGAGGCGAGCATGCGCGCGGTGTGCTTGCTGCCCTCGGAGCCGGTCATGCCCTGGACGATGACCTTGCTGTTCTCGTTGAGGAAGATCGACATCTGTCTCAGTCCTGTCTGGTGTTCGGGGCGATCAGGCGGCGGCGAGCTCGGCGGCCCGGCGCGCGGCGCCGTCCATCGTGTCCACCACGGTCACCAGGGGGTGGTTGGCCTCGGCGAGGATCCGCCGGCCCTCCTCGACGTTGTTGCCGTCCAGGCGGACGACCAGCGGCTTGGTCGCCTCGTCGCCCAGGATGCCCAGGGCGCTCACGATGCCGTTGGCAACGGCGTCGCAGGCGGTGATCCCGCCGAAGACGTTGACGAAGACGCTCTTCACGGCCGGGTCGGAGAGGATGATCTCCAGGCCGTTGGCCATGACCTCGGCCGAGGCGCCGCCACCGATGTCGAGGAAGTTGGCGGGCTTGACGCCGCCGAACTCCTCACCGGCGTACGCGACGACGTCCAGGGTGCTCATCACCAGGCCGGCGCCGTTGCCGATGATGCCGACCTCGCCGTCGAGCTTGACGTAGTTGAGGTCCTTCTCCTTGGCGCGCGCCTCGAGCGGGTCGGCCGCGGCGGTGTCCTCCAGCGCGGCGTGGCCCTCGTGCCGGAAGCCGGCGTTCTCGTCGAGGGTGACCTTGGCGTCCAGCGCGAGGACGGTGCCGTCCGGCGCCTTGGCCAGCGGGTTCACCTCGACCAGGGTGGCGTCCTCCTTGCTGAAGACCTCCCACAGCTGGACGGCGATCGCGATGACCTGGTCACGGACCTCGGCGGGGAAGCCGGCGGCGTCGACGATCTCGGCGGCCTTCGCGGCGTCGACGCCGACGGAGGCGTCGACGGGGATGCGGGCCAGCGCCTCGGGGCGCTCGACGGCGAGCTGCTCGATCTCCATGCCGCCCTCCTTCGAGGCCATGGCCAGGAAGGTCCGGTTCGACCGGTCGAGCAGGTAGGAGAAGTAGTACTCCTCGGCGATGTCGGACGCCTGGGCGACCATCACCTTGTGGGTGATGTGCCCCTTGATGTCCAGCCCGAGGA
The DNA here is from genome assembly GCF_019799925.1 of Blastococcus sp. CPCC 205250. Taxonomy (GTDB): domain Bacteria; phylum Actinomycetota; class Actinomycetes; order Mycobacteriales; family Geodermatophilaceae; genus Trujillonella. The sequence goes on from NZ_JABGCG010000007.1 coordinate 51,401, forward strand.
TGTCCTGGGCGCGGGCCCGCGCCTCGTCGGCGTCGGCCGCCAGCTTGACGCCGCCGGCCTTGCCGCGGCCGCCGGTCTTGACCTGCGCCTTGACGACGACCTGCTGACCGATCTCGCGGGCGATCGCCTCCGCCTGCTCGGGCGTCTCCGCCACACCACCGGGGAGCACGGGGACGCCGTGCGAGGCCAGAACGTCACGGGCCTGGTACTCGAAGAGATCCACGAGCAGGGACCGTAACGCCCCCGTGACCCCGTCGTCTCCCCGGCGTTCTGAGGGGTGGGCGGCATCACAGCCCGGCCACCCGGACGAGTTCCCCCCGGCGACGACGGCCCGTCGTGCGCCGTCCGGCCGCCCCCGGACGCGACCGCCCTGCTCGGGGCGGGGATGGCACCGGGGACGGCGATCGGGGACGGCCATCGCGCTCGCCGCCGCCCCCGCGCTCACCCGCTGCGGCTGGTGGTCCGCAGCCAGGCGACGACGTCGGCCGGCGGGGTCGCGGGCGGGAAGGCCCGGGCGCCGTCGGGCAGGCCGTCCGCCGTCCCCTCGTCCGGCCCGCCCAGCAGGAAGCCGGCGACGTCGTCGGCGCCCTGCCCGGCCGCGAGGCCGAGGACCTCGGCGAGCAGCGCGGGTGAGCCCCCGGCCAGGCCGAGGGCGTCGGCGTCCTCCTGGACCAGCGTCGCGGCCAGCTGTGCCGCGGACCCACCGCCACCGGTGTGCACGACCTCGGCCCCGGCGTCGCGCAGGGCACGGGCCAGCGCGATCGCCTCGGGCGCCTCCCCCGCCGGGCTCCCGGCACCGGGCTCGGCGACCACCACCCGCAGCCGTTCGGCGTCCACGGCGGGCAGCGTAGGAGGCCGCGTCAGGCGCGCGTCGCCGGTCGCCGGCGCAGCCGCCACACCAGCACGGTGAGCCCGGCGTAGCCGAGCCCCAGCAGGAGCAGGCCGGTGCCGGGCAGCGTCCACTCCAGCTCCGGGGCGCCGGCGTCGCGGACGCCGGCCAGCCCGGCCGCGAGGACCGTGGCCGTGATCGCCAGGAGCCCGCCGACAGCGGCCAGCCGGGGCCGCAGCGAGGGAGACAGCACCGAGCACAGCAGGATCGCGCCGGCGAGCAGGAGGCCACCGAGCAGCGCCCAGCCGGGCCGGCCGTACAGCGCCTCCGGTCCCTGCTGCTCGACGACGATCTCCTCCAGCGTGCGGGGGTTGGTGACCAGCAGCTCCGGCAGGCCGACCGCGGGGGCCGCCAGGCAGAGCACCGTGCCGACGCCCAGGAGCGCGGCGAGCCCGGCCAGTCCGGGACGGGCCGGGTCCAGCGCGCCGTCGTCGTCCATCACCGTGCGGCCCCAGGCGGCCGCGGCGCAGGCACCGGCCGCCACGAGACAGCCGAGCGCCAGGACGCCGAGCCACCAGCCCGCCGCCCGCTCCACGGAGCTGGTGAGCAGCCACTCGCCGGCCACGACCTCGCGGCCGGCGCGCTCGAGCGACTCGCTGCCGGAGTGGACCTCGATGAACAGCGCGCCCAGCGCCAGGGCGCCGGCGACACCGGCGTGGGCGAGGCCGAACTTGGGCAGCCGCCCGGCCGCCAGCAGCCCGCCGACGGCGAGCGAGGTCAGCGGGACCACGAGGGTGGCGAGCACGCCGGCGACGCCTGCGGCCAGCGAGGTCTCCTGCCCGTCGACGACGAGGTAGGTCGGGAACAGCGAGGCGACGCCGAGCACGGCCGCCAGCACCAGCAGGCCGCCGGCCACGCGCGCTCCCGGCGGCGTCGTCCCCACGACCAGGGAGCCGACCGCGGCGGGAGCCGCCCGCCCGCCGGACCCGCGGGGGGACCGGGGACCCGGAGCGGCGCCGCGGCCCCGGCCGGCAGCAGCCGCGGGAACCCCTCGGCGGCCGCCAGCGGGGCGGGCCCCGCCCGTCCGCCGGGCTGCGGCGGTGCGGGCCTCTCGGGCCGGACGTTCGCGGGCGGACACGGTGCCCCCTTCGACATCTGGGTCACGAAGCGGCCACGATGCGGCCACGCCCCGGCGTCACATGTGTGACGTGCAACACGCAGCGGTATTACCGTCGGGTGAACGGAGCACATCGGTGCTCAGTCCGTCGACGGAGCAGGTGCTCGGTCCCGGAAGGGACCCAGCGGGGAGGGAGTACCCATGCGCCCGTCCACCGACCCGGGGTCGGATCCAGCGTCGCACACGGAGGCCCGCACAGAGGCCCAGCCGGCGGGTGCGCCGCGCGGTGTCCTGCGGGCCCTCGCCCGTCCCGCCACGCTGACCGGCGGCATCACCGAACTCGCCCTCGTCGGTGCCCACGTGCTCATGTACCCGCTCGGCACGCGCACCGAGGTGCTGCGCCTGGACCCCAGCCGCCGGCCCGCCCCCGCGCCGCCCTCGGCCCGGGCGATGTTCGCCGCCGACCCGCTGGCCGCCCGCGTCCCCGTGCTGCTCGTGCACGGCCTGGTGGACAACCGGTCGATCTTCACCGCCATGCGCCGCGGCCTCCGGCGCCGTGGCTTCGCCTCGGTGTGCACCTGGAACTACAGCCCGATGCTGGGTGACGCCGCCCGCGGCGCCGCCGACCTCGGCCGCGAGATCGAGCGGATCTGTGCCCAGACCGGGCACGACCGGATCCACGTCGTCGGGCACAGCCTGGGCGGGCTCATCGCGCGCTACCACCTCCAGCGACAGGACGGCGCCCGGCGGATCCAGAGCCTGGTGACGCTGGGCACGCCCCACCAGGGCTCGGTGCTGGCCCACCTCCTCCCCACCCCGCTGGTCAAGCAGCTGCGCCCCGGCTCGCCCCTCCTGCAGGAGCTCGCCGAGCCCGCGCCCGGCTTCGACACCCCGGTGACCGCCGTCTACAGCGACCTCGACCAGCTGGTGCTGCCGACCAGCGCCGCCCGGTGCGAGCACCCCGACATCCGGGCCCGCAACGTGCTGGTGCGCGGTGTCGGCCACATGTCGCTGCCGTTCTCCCGGTCGGTCGTCGACGAGGTCGCGGCGACGCTCGCCGGCCTGCGCAGTCCGACGGTCACCGCGCCGTCCGCCGCCGTCGCCTGACCGCCTCGCCCCCCGCTGCCCTCCGCTGCCCTCCGCCCGGCGGCGGGCGGGCCTCCGGCGCGCCGACGACCGTGGTCGCCTCTCGGCGTACCGCCGTCCCTCGACGCCGCCGGCGTGCCGTCGACCCTGATCGCCGTCGGCGACAAGGCGACACGCACCCTCGGTTGCGCGCCACGGGGCTGACTGACGGTTACGGTCCGATCACGGCGCCGGGAGCATCCCGGCGGGCGTCGCTCCACCGGACGCCTCCGCCGCCGTCGCTCCCCCGACGGGTGCCCCCGGGCGCTCGACCGGGCGGGGCCCCACGGGAGGGTGCAACGTGTCTCGCTCGACTGGTCCCACGCTCCTGGAGCGGTCGGAGGCCTCGCGCGAGCTCACCGAGCCCGCCCAGGTCCCCGGTCGCTTCTCCCGCAGGTCCCGCACCGCGGCCGCCAGCACGTCCACCACCACGCCCACCACCGGTGCCGACGCCGCCGCGGACAGCACCGTCGACGGCACGACCGACGCCTCCGCCGCCGAGCGGCCCGACGACGCCACGGCGCCCGACCGCCCCCGCCGCCGGCTCCCCCGGCCCCCGGGCCGGCGCGGCCCGCTCTGGCTCGCCGCGCTGATCGCCGGTGCCCTCGCCGCCGGCACCCCGGGTCTGCTCGGCACCACGCCGGAGGCCCCCCAGAGCGTCAGCGCCGCCGAGTACGGACTGGGCGGAGACGCCGACGCCGGCCTGATCGGCGACATGCAGGACACCGGCGCCCGCGAGGGTCTCAGCGCCGCCGAGGCCGAGGCCCGGCTGGGCGAGCTCGCCGCCTCGCGCGCCGCCCGCACCCCCACCACCGCCGATCCCGTCCCCGGCGCCCGCATGACCACCTGCTACTGCATGCGCTGGGGCACCATGCACTGGGGCGTGGACCTCGCCGCCCCGCTCGGCACCCCCATCTACGCGACCACCGACGGCGTCGTCCTCCGCGCCGGCCGTGCCTCCGGCTACGGCAACGCGGTCTACATCCAGGACGCCGACGGCGACGTCCACATCTACGGCCACATGCGCTACTACGACGTCGAGGCCGGGCAGATCGTGCACGCCGGCGACGAGATCGCCCAGATCGGCAGCGAGGGCCAGTCCACCGGCCCGCACCTGCACTACGAGATCCACCGCGGCGGCATGGACGGCCGGCGGGTCGACCCCGAGGACTACCTCGCCGAGCGCGGCGTGGAGATCTGAGCTCCGTGATCTGTCGGCCTCCGGCCGACCACCGCGGCCACGAGCCGTGCCCGTGTGCGTGGAGCCCCTCCCACGCGCTCGTCGGGGGGCCCTCCGGGCCCGCCTCCTCGCGGTGCCTCGCGGGGCGGCTCCCGCCGGGCACCGCCGCTCGCCTGCCGCTCGGGTGCTGTGCCGCGGCTCCAGCCGCTCGTCGGGGACCCCTACGGGCCCCACTCCTCGCGGCTAGAGCTTGACGAGGGGGGCGTAGCGCAGGACCAGGCGCTTGGTGCCGCCGCTGCCGAAGTCGACCGTCGCCTGGGCCTTGTCGCCCGCGCCGTTGACCTCCACCACGGTGCCCATCCCGAACGCGTCGTGGCTCACCCGGTCGCCCACCTCGACGGAGACGACCGCCCGGTTGCCCACGCCGCCGCGCAGCCCGCCCGACGAGAGCCCCGTCGCCGCGACCCGCGACTGCGCCGACGAGTAGCCCCGGCTGTAGCCGGTGCTCGGCGCGGGGACCGGGGTCAGGTTCGCCCAGTGCACGGTGTCGGCAGGCAGCTCGTCGAGGAACCGCGACGGCGGGTTGTACGCCGGCTGCCCCCAGCTCGTGCGCACCGTCGCCCGGGAGAGGAACAGCCGCTCCTGCGCCCGCGTGATGCCGACGTAGGCCAGCCGCCGCTCCTCCTCCAGCTCCTTGGGGTCGCCCAGCGCCCGCAGGTGCGGGAAGACGCCGTCCTCCAGGCCGGTCAGGAAGACGACCGGGAACTCCAGGCCCTTGGCCGTGTGCAGCGTCATCATCGTGACGACGCCGGCCTCGTCGCCCGCGACCGGGATCTGGTCGGCGTCGGCCACCAGCGAGACCTGCTCGAGGAAGTCGGTGACCGTGCCCTCCGGGTGCGCCGCCTCGAACTCCGCGGCCACCGAGATGAGCTCGTTGAGGTTGTCCACCCGCCCCTCGTCCTGCGGGTCGGTGCTCGCCGACAGCTCGGTCAGGTAGCCGGTGCGGTCGAGGATGCTCTCCAGCAGCGCGGCCGGCCCCGAGCCGGTCTCCACCAGCTGCTCGAACTCCTCCAGCAGCGCGACGAACTCCTGGATCGCCTTGAGCGACCGGGCCGCCAGCGCGGGCACCTCCGAGCACAGCCGCAGCGCCGAGGCGAACGGGATCCGCTCGCGGTCGGCGTACTGCTCGATGCAGGCCTCGGCCCGCTCCCCGATGCCCCGCTTGGGCGTGTTGATCACCCGGCGCAGGCTGACCACGTCGGCCGGGTTCGCCACCACCTTGAGGTAGGCCAGCGCGTCGCGGACCTCCTTGCGCTCGTAGAAGCGCACCCCGCCGACGACCTTGTAGGGCATACCGACGCGGATGAACACCTCCTCGAACACGCGGGAGGCGTTGTTGGTCCGGTAGAACACCGCGATCTGCTTGGGCTGGGCCTTGCCCTCGTCGACCAGCGCGTCGATCTGCTCGGCCACCCACGCGGCCTCGTCGTGCTCGTTCTCCGCGACGTAGCCCTCGATCAGCTCGCCGTCGCCGGCGTCGGTCCACAGGTTCTTCGGCCGGCGCCCGGTGTTCTTGGCGATGACCGTGTTCGCCGCCCGCAGGATGCGCTGCGTGGAGCGGTAGTTCTGCTCCAGCAGGATCGTCGTCGCCTGCGGGTAGTCGCGCTCGAACTCGTCGATGTTGCGGATCGTGGCGCCGCGGAAGGCGTAGATCGACTGGTCGGCGTCGCCCACCACGCACAGCTCGGCCGGCGGCACCGGCCCCTGCCCCTCCCCGCCGGCCAGCTCGCGGACCAGCACGTACTGGGCGTGGTTGGTGTCCTGGTACTCGTCGACCAGCACGTGCCGGAACCGCCGGCGGTAGTGCTCGGCGACGTCGGGGAACGCCTGCATGAGGTGGACCGTCGTCATGATCAGGTCGTCGAAGTCCAGCGCGTGCGCCTGGCGCAGCCGCTGCTGGTAGAGCTTGTACGCCTCGGCCAGCACCTTCTCCGGCGCGGTGACCGGCGCGAACGACTCCTCGTCGACCAGCTCGTTCTTCAGGTTGGACACCTGGGCGGCGAGGCTGCGGCCGGGGTAGCGCTTGGCGTCGAGGTCGAGGTCGCGGGCGACCATCGTCATCAGCCGCACGGAGTCGCCCTGGTCGTAGATCGTGAACGACGACTTGAGCCCGAGCTTGGCCGCCTCGGCACGCAGGATGCGCACGCACATCGAGTGGAACGTCGACACCCACATCGCGCGGGCCCGCGGGCCGACGAGGGCGGCCACCCGCTCCTTCATCTCGCCGGCGGCCTTGTTGGTGAAGGTGATCGCCAGGATCTCCCCGGGCTGCACGTCACGGGCGCCCAGCAGGTAGGCGATGCGCTGGGTCAGCACGCGGGTCTTGCCCGAGCCCGCCCCCGCCACGATGAGCAGCGGACCGCCCTCGTGGACGACGGCGTCGCGCTGCGGGCCGTTGAGGCCGGCGAGCATGCGGTCCAGCTCCCGGCCCGTCGAGCCGCGTGCGTGCCGCTGGAGTGTGGCGGTGCCGGGGAGGGCCTGCTGGACGCTGCTCATAGCCACACCACTGTAGTTCGGACGGGTGACAGGCCCGGCGGCGCGAGGAGCGCTCCTCCCGCCGCTGGCCGGTACCGCGGGGGGTGTGGCAGACTCCCCGCCGTGCTCGCCACGATCAGCTTTTACTACGGCCACCGGGATCCGGTGTCCGTCACCGCTGGCTGAGCACACGCCGCAACAGACGCCCCGGGCCCGAGGAGCCCGGGGCGTTTCTCGTTCCCGGGGTCCGACGGCCGGCGGCCCGACCCGCAGGAGCACCCGATGAGCACCCTCCCCACCCCCGCCACCGAGACGGCCGATCGCATCGGCGCGCTGCGCGAGCAGATCGACGCGTGCGACGCCGGGATCATCGAGCTGGTCCAGCGCCGCCTGGCCGTCTCGCAGGAGATCGGCGCGCTGCGCGCGGCGTCCGGCGGCACCCGGCTCTCCCTCTCCCGGGAGTCGCAGGTCCTGACGCGCTTCCGGTCGGCCCTCGGCGACGACGGCGCGGCGATCGCCCTGATGCTGCTGCGCCAGGGGCGCGGCCGGCTCTGACCACGGGTCCCGGGCGAGCCGCCCGGGCCGGGGGGGTCAGCCGGTGAGGACGCCGCGGCTGCCCAGCAGGTCGGGCACCGCCGCGGCCGGGACCGGGCGGGCGAACAGGAAGCCCTGCGCCTGCCGGCAGCCCATCCGGCGCAGCGCCGAGAGCTGACCCGGCCGCTCGACCCCCTCGGCGATCACCGGGAGGGTCAGGTCGCGCGCCAGCCGGAACACCGCGCCGAGCAGCGTCGCCTCCCGCTCGTCGGTGTCGATCCGCGCCAGGAGCGACCGGTCGATCTTGACCGACTCGAGGGACAGGGCGCCGAGCCGCGCGAGCGAGGACTGGCCCACGCCGAAGTCGTCCAGCGCGACGCCCACCCCGACGTCGGCCAGTTCCCCGATGACCCGCTCCGCGTCGTCCTGCTGCGTCGGCAGCCCGGACTCCGTGAGCTCGAGGACCAGCTGCCCCGGTGCCAGGCCGTGCCAGCTGACCAGCTCGCGCACCCGGGGGACGAGTCCCGGCCAGGTCAGCGAGGTGGGCGCGACGTTGACGTGCACCGACAGCACGTCGTCCCGGCCGGCCGACCAGCACGCCACCCGCTCGCAGGCCTGCGCCAGCAACTGGACCGTGAGCTCGTCGAGGAGCCCGGCCCGCTCGGCCTCCGGCACGAACACGTCCGGGCCGACCGCCACGCCGTCCGGGGTCCAGCGCGCCAGCGCCTCCAGCGCGAGGACCCGGCCGCTGCCCAGGTCGACGATCGGCTGGTAGGCCAGCGTCACCTCGCCGGCGTCCACGGCCTGCCGCAGTCGCTCGGCCAGTCCGGCCGGTCCGGCGCCCTCCGGACGCAGGTCCGGGCGGTGGACGACGACCTGGTCCCCGCCCGAGCGCTTGGCGGCGTACATCGCGGTGTCCGACCGGACCAGCAGCGCGTCGGCGCGCAGCGGCGGGTCGTCCGGGCCGAGCGCGCAGATCCCGACGCTGGCCCGCACCGCGAGGGTGGAGCCGGCGACGGAGAAGGGGACGCGCAGGGCCTCCAGCAGCCGGGCGGTCGTCTCGTCGGCGTCCCCGCCGTCCTCCAACAGGACGGCGAACTCGTCCCCGCCGAACCGGGCCACCGTGTCGCCGGCCCGCGTGGCACCGGCGAGCCGCTCGGCCACCCGCACGAGCAGCTCGTCCCCGGCCGCGTGGCCCAGGGTGTCGTTGACCGCCTTGAAGTCGTCCAGGTCGAGGAAGACGACGGCGACCGGGCGCAGGTCCCGCCGGTGCAGGGCCAGTGCGTGGTCGAGCCGGTCGCGGAAGAGCGCACGGTTGGCCAGCCCGGTGAGCACGTCGTGGAAGGCCTGGTGGCGCAGCAGCGCCTCGCGGGCCGCGAGCTCCCCGGCCAGCCGCAGGTTGTCCCGCAGCTCGAGGTACTGGCGGACGAGCAGCAGGGTGACCACGACCGTGGCCAGGCCGACCTCCACGACCCCCAGCTCGGCGCCGAGCACCACGTTCAGCACCGTCGTCACCAGCGCGACCGCCACCGGCAGGTAGGGCAACAGGTGCGCGCCGAGGAGGCGGCCGTCGCGCTCGGGCGCCGTCCCCGTCCCCGGGGGCCGCCCCGGGGGATTCGCGGTGCCCGTACCGCCGACCGGTCGCGCCGCTCCGGCGAGCGCCAGGAGCAGGAACCCGACCACCCAGCCGAGGTCGGCCGAGAAGCCCGCGTACCTCATCGTCGCCTGCAGGTAGGCGAACGCGGCGTCCGAGACGCTGAGGGCCAGCAGGCCGGCGCAGACCAGCAGGAGGTCCGGCCGCCGCATCCGCGCCCGTGCCGCGGTGAGCAGGCACAGCACGATCAGCGCCACGTCGAGCGCCGGGTAGGTCAGGAAGAGCAGCCACTCCAGGTACGGGGTGTCGGTCTGCCGCGCGACGACCGGCCCGAGCACGAACTGCCAGCTGACCAGGCCGACGGCGGCGGTGCACATCAGGGCGTCGGACGTCCGCCGCCAGCGGTCGCGTCCCCCGCCGTCGGCCGGGTGCAGCAGCAGCCCGACGGCGGCCAGCACGGCGAAGGCCACGAAGCCGACGTCGGCCACGGAGGGGAAGGGGATGCCGGCCCCGGTCATCTCCTGCGCCGCCCACCACGCCTGCCCGGCCGCCCAGCTGGCGCAGGCCACCCCGAACGCCGTCCACGTCGCGCGCAGGCGGCCGTCGGCCCGCCTCGCCCGGCGCAGCAGCGACCCGGCGGCCGCGGCGGGGGCGACCAGCTGCGCGAGGTTGGAGACCACCCGGTCGTGCTCGTCGGGCGGCAGGACCACCGCCAGGCCGACGACGACCGCGAGGAAGGCACCCGCGGAGCCGACCGCCGCGCGCGGCAGGACCCGCGGCCGGGAGGTGGGCGACGGGCTGGCCGGGTGGCCCCTGGGGTCCGGCGCTGTCACGCGCCGTGTCTGCGGCAGCACGGTAGGACAGCATGGCCCCGCTCACCGCTCCTGAGAAGAGGGCCGGGCACTCAAGGACGGACTGATCGGAGTCGATACCGACCGTGTGGCACAGCCTCACCCCCGGCCGGCGCGGACGCCGGAGTCCCGCACCGCGCGGTGGCTGCGCGGCAGTGCCACCGACCGGCTGCGCTACGCCGACATGTCCCGGCGCTTCCGCAGCGCCCCCTGGTTCGGCGCGGCCATCGGCGGCACGAAGGTCCTGGCCTCGTTCTGGTACGGCCCGTGGCTGCTCGTCCTGCTCGTGCTGGCCGCGGTCACCATGCGCACCGCCGTCGCCCGCTCCCCCCGCAGCCGGAACCCCGAGGCCGTCGGCGCGACGGCGTTCGCCGCCCTGCAGCTGAACCTCGCCGTGTCCGTGGCCCTGACCGGCGGCGCGGGCAGCGCACTCCTCCCGCTGATGACCGTGCCCGTGTTCAGCCAGGCCGTGTGCCTGCGCCCGCCGGTCTTCCGGGCCGGCGTCGTCGGCTCGGCGCTCCTGGCCTCGGCCGCCGTCCTGGCCGCCGAGGCGCTGCCGGCCGCCCCCGCGGTGCCGCCCGCGGTGCACCTGGCCGCGTTCCTCGCCCTGCTCGGCTGCCTGTCGCTGGCCGCCTCCTTCCTCGCCGCCGCCGACCTGCACGCCCGCGACGAGGCCGTCGCCGACCCGATGACCGGCCTGCTCAACCGGCTCAGCCTCTCCGCCCGCTTCGCCGAGGCACAGCGCGAGACCACCCGGATCGGCGTCGTCATGTGCGACGTCGACCACTTCAAGCGGGTCAACGACACCTACGGCCACGACCGCGGCGACCGGGTGCTCATCGAGCTGGCCGCGCGCCTGCGCGACAACCTCCGCGCCACCGACGTCGCCTACCGGGTGGGCGGCGAGGAGTTCGTCCTGCTGCTCCCCGGCCGGGACGCCGAGGCCGCGATGCGGGTGGCCGAGCGGGTCCGCCGGGCGGTGGCCGCCGAGCCCCTGGCCGGGCTGCCGGTCACCGTCTCCGCCGGGGTGGTGGCCGCCGCCGCGGACGACGAGCCGCTCGGTGACCTGCTGCGGCGCGCGGACGCCGCCCTCTACGCGGCGAAGGCCGCCGGCCGGGACCGGGTGCTCCCCGCCGCCTGACCCGCCGTCGCCGGCGGCGGGGGTGTCACACCCGGCGTCCCCGCGCCGTCTCCATGGACACCAGCCACGGAGAGGACGACGGCCATGACCCGGAGCACGACCCGGAGCACGACCCGGAGCACGACCCCGAGCACGAGCCACAGCACCGCACGCATCCCGCTCGACCCGCCCCGCACCCTCCGCTACCGGGCGGTGCAGTGGGTCTCCCGCCGGATCTTCGACGCCGAGCTCGAGCCCACCGCCGCCATGGGCCACCACCCCGCGGTGCTGGTGGCCAACCTCCGCCACGAGCGGCGGGTGCAGCAGTGGGACCGGCTGGACCCCACGCTCGAGGCACTGGCCGTGATGGGCGCCGCGGTGACCGTCGGCTGCTCGTGGTGCGTCGACTTCGGGTACTGGATCAGCACCGGCGACGGGGTGGACCCGGCGAAGCTCGCCGCGGTGCCCCGGTGGCGCGACAGCGACGTCTTCACCGACCTCGAGCGCCGGGTGCTCGGCTACGCCGAGGCGATGAGCGCCACCCCGCCCGCGGTGACCGACGAGATGGTGGCCGACCTCCGGCGCGATCTCGACGACGCCGCGCTGGTCGAGCTGACCATGATGGTCGCCGTGGAGAACAGCCGGTCGCGCTTCAACGCCGCGCTGGGCCTCACCAGCCAGGGCTTCCGCGACCGGTGCGAGGTGCCGGCGGCATGACCGACGCCGGTGCCGGTCCGCTGGCCGCCTTCGGCACCCACCGGCGGCTGCTGTTCACGGTGGCCTACCAGATGGTGGGCAGCGTCGCCGACGCCGAGGACGTCGTCCAGGACGCGTGGCTGCGCTGGTCGGCCGCCGACCGGGAGGACGTCGCCGACCCGCGCGCCTATCTCGTCCGGGTGACCGGCCGGCTGGCCCTCGACCGGCTCCGGTCGGCGCGGGCCCGGCGGGAGACCTACGTGGGGCCGTGGCTGCCCGAGCCCCTGCTGACCGGGGCGGCGCTCCCCGGTGCAGCACCGCCCGCGTCCGATCCCGCGGAGGCGGCCGAGCTCGGCGAGCAGGTCTCCCTGGCGCTGCTCGTGGTCCTCGAGACGCTCTCCCCCGTCGAGCGGGCGGTGTTCGTGCTCCGCGAGGTCTTCGGGATGCCGTGGGCGGAGGTCGCCGACGTGCTCGGCCGCTCCGAGGCCGCGGTGCGCCAGCTGGGGCACCGCGCGCGCGAGCACGTCCAGGCGCGGCGGCCACGGTTCGACACCGACCGCCGGGCCCAGCGCGAGGTGACCGAGCGGTTCCTGGCCGCCGCCGTCGGCGGGGACGTCGAGGCGCTGCTCGCGGTGCTGGCCCCCGGCGCCGTCCTCGTCACCGACGGTGGCGGGCGGGCGAAGGCGGCGCTGCGCCCGATCGTCGGCGCCGAGAAGGTCGCCCGGTTCCTGTCCGCCGTCGGCCCGGAGGGCGCCGCCGTCCCCGGGCTGTCGATGGCGGTCACCGAGGTCAACGGCGAGCCGGGCATCGTGGCGTGGTCCGCCGACGGGCCCCTCATGGCGACGACGCTCGTCGTGGCCGACGGCCGGGTCGAGCAGGTGCTGGTGTGCCGTAACCCGGAGAAGCTCGCCGGTCTGCGGGTCGCCGGAGGCCCCTCGTAGGCTCCGCCGGGTGACCGCTCCCCTCCCCCGCCGGCCCGCCGAGCACGTCGACCGGGCCCTGTGCGTGCTCGCCCACCCCGACGACGTCGACTTCGGCAGCGCCGGGACCGTGGCGACGTGGACGGCGGCCGGCACCGAGGTCACCTACTGCATCGTCACCGACGGCGACGCGGGCGGTTTCGACGACACCCCGCGCGACCGGATGGGCCCGCTGCGCCAGGAGGAGCAGCGGGCCGCGGCCGCGGCCGTCGGCGTGACCGACGTCCGGTTCCTCGGATACCCCGACGGCCGGCTGGAGCCGACCCTGGACCTGCGCCGCGACATCTCCCGGGTCATCCGGCAGGTGCGGCCGCAGCGGGTGCTCACCAGCTCCCCCGAGCGCTGGTTCGAGCGGATCGGCGCCAGCCACCCCGACCACATGATCGTCGGGGAGTCGACGCTGCGGGCCGTCTACCCCGACGCCCGCAACCCGTTCGCGTTCCCCGAGCTGCTCGGCGAGGAGGGCCTGGAGGCGTGGACGGTGTCGGAGGTGTGGCTGGGCGCCAGCCCCCGCGCCGACCACGCCGTGGACGTCACCGAGCTGACCGAGCTGAAGTTCGCCGCGCTCAAGGCGCACGTCAGCCAGGTCGGCCACCGCGACGACCTCGAGCAGTTCGTGACCGGCTGGATGGCGCAGGTCGCCCGCACCTTCGGCCTCCCCGCCGGGCACCTCGCCGAGGCCTTCCACGTCGTCTTCACCGAGTAGTCACAGCAGGCGGTTGGTCGCCGCCCAGCGGGTGAGCTCGTTGCGGTTGGACAGCTGCAGCTTGCGCAGCACGTTCGAGGCGTGGGACTCCACGGTCTTCACCGAGATGAACAGCCGGGAGCCGATCTCGCGGTAGGTGTAGCCGCGGGCCAGCAGCTGCATGACCTCCCGCTCGCGGGCCGACAGCAGGTCCAGCCCGGGGTCGGTGGCCGGGTCCTCCGACGGCGGCGCGGCGACGGCGCCGCCCGCGGCGAAGGCGTCGAGCACGAACCCGGCCAGGCGCGGGCTGAAGACGACGTCGCCGTCGGCCACCCGCTGCACCGCCCCGCGCAGCTCCGGACCCGAGATGGTCTTGGTGACGTACCCGCGGGCGCCGGCGCGGATGACCGCGATGACGTCCTCGGCGGCGTCGGAGACCGACAGCGCGAGGTAGCGCACGCCCGGGAGCTCGGCGCGCAGCGCCTCGAGCACCGCCCGTCCACCGCCGCCGGGCAGGTGGACGTCGAGCAGCACGACGTCGGGCACCGTGGCGCGGATGCCGGCGATGGCGGCGTCGGCGTCGGCCGCCTCGCCGACGACCGTCGCGGAGTCGCCGAGCTCGGCGCGCACCCCCGCGCGCACCATGCCGTGGTCGTCGACGAGGAAGACGCGCGGCGCCGTTCCGGTCGCCGGGCCCTCGCTCACGGGTTCTCCTCCCTGGGCAGCAGCAGCTCCACCTCGGTCCCCTCTCCCGGCGCGGAGCGCACGGTCGCCGTCCCCCCGGCCCGGGTCAGCCTGCCCGACACCGAGTCCCGCAGCCCCCGGCGGTCGGCCGGGACGGCGGCGGGGTCGAATCCCCGGCCCCGGTCGCGCACGAACACCGACACCTGGTGCGGGGTCACCTCGGTGTACAGGTCGGCCGACGCCGCGCCGGAGTGCTTGGCCGCGTTGACCAGCGCCTCCCGCGTCGCGGCACCGAGCGCGGCCAGGGCGTCGTCGACCGGCGTGTCCCCCACGACCACCGGGTCGACGGTGAGCTCGTGGTCGGCCTCGACCTCGGCGACCATCGCCGAGACCAGCCCGGCCCAGGTGCCCTCCGAGGCCTTCTCCGGCTCGTAGAGCCAGGTGCGCAGCTCCCGCTCCTGGCTGCGGGCCAGCCGCGCCACCGCCTGCTGGTCCGCGGAGTGCCGCTGGATGAGCGCGAGAGTCTGCAGCACCGAGTCGTGCAGGTGCGCGGCGACCGCCGCGCGCTCCTCCGACCGGATGCGGGCGGTGCGCTCGGCCTCGCGGGAGGTCAGCAGCCGGCGCCAGATCGGCAGGGTGGCCAGCACGATGCCGACGAGGATCACCAGGGTGGCGGCGAAGCCGTTGCGGGCGTTGGCCAGCTGGCCGGTGGTGGCCAGCAGCAGCACGACGCCGGTCACCCCGAGCGCGACGCCGCCGGCGAGCACCCAGGGGACGCCGGGCCGGGCCAGCGTGCGGTCGGTGTCCAGCTGCCGCCAGATGGTGGCCAGGCCGACGCCGAGCAGCAGCAGGGGGACGGTGATGTCCCCCTCCCCCCAGCTGGCCAGGTTCGTCACCAGCGCGAGGGCACCGATCCCGAGCAGGACCAGGCCGATGGTCTGCCGCCTGCTGGGCTGCGGGGTCACCGGGGCGGCGGGCACCTCGGCGTCGGAGAACGGCATGAAGAGCCACAGCAGCCCGTAGGCGACGACGCCGATGCCGGTCACCGCGAGCGCCACGAAGGCGACCCGCACGACCAGCGGCTCGGCCCGCAGGTGCGCGGCGGTCCCGGCGGCGACGCCGGCGAGCATCCGGCCCGAGCGCGGGCGCACGAGCGGCGGCCGCGGGGGGAGGCCGGCGGCGCCCGCCTCGGCGGGAGCGGTGCTCCCGGGGATCGGCACGGCAGCCGTCGCCACGGCAGCCGTCGGCGCGGCAGCGGTCGGGCCCTCGACGGTCACGCCCTCGATCGTCGCACCGGGCGCGCCCCCGGGGCACCGGTGATCACCCCGGCGGGCAGGACCAGGGTCGGATGGGGGCCTTCCCTGATGTCGCGGACGGTCGGCGCCGCGCACGCTTCTCGCCATGACCGCAGCTCCGCCTCCCGCGCCTCCCTCGGTGGACCCGCCGGGCGCCGCACCGTGGCCCCCGCCGTCCCCGCCGCCGCCCGGGCCACCGGCCCGCACGGCCCTGCGCCGCAGCCGCACCGACAAGATGGTCCACGGGGTCGCCGGCGGCCTCGCCGAGTACAGCGGCATCGACCCGCTGCTGTGGCGGGTCGGCTTCGTGGCCCTCACCCTCGCCGGCGGCAGCGGCATCGTCCTCTACCTGCTGCTGTGCGTCGTCATGCCGGCCGGCAAGCGCCCGACCGGGGACGACGACAGCGGCTCGTCGCACCGCAGCTGGGTCCGCGGGCACTCGGCCCCGGCGCTGCCGCGCTCCCCCGTCGGCCGGATCACCCTCGCCGGCGTCCTCATCTCTGTGGGGCTGCTGGCGCTGGTCACGCAACTGAGCGACTGGGACCCGGGCCCCCGGCCCTTCCTCGGCGTCGCGCTGCTGGTCGTCGGGCTGGGCCTGGTCGCGACCGCCTTCGTCCCCGGCCGGACCGCCCGCGGCGGGCTCATCGCCCTGGGCGTCGTCCTGTCGCTGGCCATGGCCGTCGCGTCGTCCGTCCCGTGGACCAGCGGCGCCGGCGTCGGCGACCGCGACTACCGGCCGACGAGCGTGGCCGAGGTCCGCGACCGCTACGAGCACGGGGCCGGCGACCTGACCGTCGACCTCAGCCGGATCGACGTCGACGACATCGACGAGCCACTGCGCATCGAGGTCGACCACGGCGTCGGCGACCTCGACGTGATCCTGCCCCGCGAGGCCGACGTGCGGATCGAGCTCGACACCGGGGTCGGGCAGACCCAGGTGTTCGACGGCGGCTCCTCCGACGGCGGCTACTACCCCGGGACCGGCTCCGGCCGGGGCGTCGACGACGACGAGCCCGAGTTCGTCCTGACCGTCGACCACGGGGTCGGCGACACGGAGGTGTCCCGTGCCTGACTACAGCGAGTTCCCGACCACCCCGACCGCGTGGCAGGAGCAGGCGCTGCGCGAGCTGACCGCGTCGGACGCCCCCCTCCTGGCCGCCGGGGCCACCGCGGTCGCCGTGCCCGCACCGCAGCGCCGCCGTCCCGACCTGACCGCGCTGGTCCCGGGCCTGGTCTTCGTGCTGATCGCCCTGGTCGGCCTGAGCGGGGCCGACGTCCCGCTCGGCGTGTTCGAGGACGGCGGAGTGCTCTGGGTGGTGCTGATCGGCGCCGGCCTGGCGCTCCTGTTCAGCGAGGTGCGCCGCGCCCGACGCCGGAGCTGAGGCCGGGCCGGCCGAGTTCGGGCCGGCCGAGCTCGGGCCGCGCCCGACGCCGGAGCTGAGGTCGGGCCGGGAGCGCGCCGGCCGGTGGAACCCCTCCACCGGCCGGCGCGTTCGTCGCGTGTGCGCCGTGCCGGGCTCCTCCTCGCCGCCCTCGCGCTGCTCGCTGCCTGCGGGACCGCGGATGCCGGCGCACCGACCGACACCCCGCTGCTCGGGGAGTGGGAGCTGACGGGGGGCTCGCTCGCCGGTGCGCCGCTGGCGATGCCGACCACCGCCACGCTCGTGGCCACGGAGGACCGGGTCCGGGGCCAGGCCTTCTGCAACTCCTACGAGGGCGGGTACACCGCGGACGGGGACTCCTTCGCGGTCGGCGACCTGGCGGTCACCGAGGCCGCCTGCGTCGACTCCGGGGTGATGGCGGCCGAGCAGGACTACGTGGCCGCGCTGCTCTCCGTGCGCAGGGCGGACATCACCGACGGGTCCCTGCTGCTGAGCGGCGCCGACGTCCAGCTGCGCTTCGTCCGACCCACGGTCGTGCCCGACCGCGAGCTCACCGGCACGCGCTGGGTGCTCGACACGCTCGTCGACGGCGAGACGGCCTCGTCGGTCCAGGGCGAGGCGCTGCTGCACCTGGCGGCCGACGGGACCGCGTCGGGCTCCACCGGCTGCTCGGAGTGGACGGGCGGCTGGCGTCTCGACGGCGACGCGCTCGTCGTGGAGCCCGGCCCTCCCACCCCCACCGGATGCGACCCGGGGCTCGCCGCGCAGGTGGAGCACGTGCTCGCGGTCCTCGCCTCCGCGCCCACCGTCACCGTCGACGGCGACCGGCTCACGCTGACCGCGACCGACGGCCGCGGTCTCGGCTACCGGGCCGGCTGACTCACTCCCACTCGATGGTGCCCGGCGGCTTGCTGGTCACGTCGAGGACGACGCGGTTGACCTCGGCCACCTCGTTGGTGATCCGCGTGGAGATCCTGGCCAGCAGGTCGTAGGGCAGCCGGGTCCAGTCCGCCGTCATCGCGTCCTCGCTGGACACCGGCCGCAGCACGATCGGGTGCCCGTAGGTGCGGCCGTCGCCCTGCACGCCCACGGAGCGGACGTCGGCCAGCAGCACCACCGGGCACTGCCAGATCTCGGTGTCCATCTGCGCCGCGGAGAGCTCGGCCCGCACGATCGCGTCCGCCCGGCGCAGCACGTCCAGCCGCTCCCGGGTCACCTCGCCGACGATGCGGATGCCCAGGCCCGGCCCCGGGAAGGGCTGCCGCTGCACCAGGGTGTCGGGCAGGCCCAGCTGCCGGCCCACCTCGCGCACCTCGTCCTTGAACAGCGTGCGCAGCGGCTCGACCAGGGTGAAGGTGAGGTCCTCCGGCAGGCCGCCCACGTTGTGGTGGCTCTTGATGTTCGCCGTCCCCGTACCGCCGCCGGACTCCACGACGTCGGGGTAGAGCGTGCCCTGCACCAGGAAGTCGACGGTCTCGCCGTGCGCCTGCGCGTCGGCGACGACGTCGAGCGCGGCCTGCTCGAAGACCCGGATGAACTCCCGGCCGATGGTCTTGCGCTTCTCCTCGGGGTCGCTGGTGCCGGCCAGCGCGCCGAGGAAGCGCTCACTGGCGTCCACGACGCGCAGGTCGGCGCCGGTGACGGCGACGAAGTCGCGCTCGATCTGCTCGGTCTCGCCCTCGCGCATCAGCCCGTGGTCGACGTAGACGCAGGTGAGCCGGTCGCCGATGGCCCGCTGCACGAGGGCCGCGGCGACCGCGGAGTCGACGCCGCCGGAGAGCCCGCAGATCGCCCGCCGGTCGCCGATCTGCTCGCGGATCGCGGCCACCTGGTCCTCGACGACGTGGGCCATCGTCCAGGTGGGCTCCAGGCCGGCGATGTCGAACAGGAAGTGCTCGAGGACCGTCTGCCCGTGCGAGGTGTGCCGGACCTCGGGGTGGAACTGCACCCCGGCGAGCCGGCGGTCGACGTCCTCGAAGGCCGCGACCGGCGCCCCGGTCGAGGTGGCGGTCACGGTGAACCCGGGCGGCGCCTCGCTGACGGCGTCCCCGTGGCTCATCCACACCGACTGCAGGGTCGGCAGCTCGCCGAACAGGCGGCCCCCGGTGGTGACGGTCAGCGGGGTGCCGCCGTACTCGCGGTCGCCGGTGCGCGCGACGGTGCCGCCCAGCGAGGCGGCCATCGCCTGGAACCCGTAGCAGATGCCGAAGGCCGGCACGCCGGACTCGAACAGCGTCGGGTCGACCTGCGGGGCGCCCTCGGCGTAGACGCTCGAGGGGCCCCCGGAGAGCACGATCGCTGCCGGCTTGCGGGCGACGATCTCCTCGGCCGGCACCGACGAGGGCACCAGCTCGGAGTAGACGCCGGCCTCGCGGATGCGCCGGGCGATGAGCTGCGCGTACTGGGCGCCGAAGTCGACGACCAGGACGGTCGGGAAGTCCATCAGTCCCCGCCGCCACCGATGACGAGGTCCACCCGCTGGAACTCCTTGAGGTCCCGGTAGCCGGTCTTGGCCATCGTCCGGCGCAGGGCACCGAACAGGTTGGTGCGGCCGTCGGCGGCGTGCGCCTCGCCCAGCAGCACGTCGGCCAGGGAGCCGGCCGGCTCGATCGGCGCCGAGGCGCCGCCGCGCGGCAGCCGCGGGTGCGCGGCCACCGAGTCCCACCAGACGCCGGCACCGGGCGCCTCTGCCGCCGCGCGCAGCGGCTCGCCGAGCTGGACGGCGTCCGCGCCGCAGGCCAGCGCCCGGGCGATGGCGCCGCTGTTCTCGATCCGGCCGTTGGCGATGACGTGCACGTACCGGCCGCCGGTCTCGTCGAGGTAGTCGCGGCGGGCGGCCGCGGCGTCGACGATCGCGCTGGCCAGCGGCACCCGGATGCCCATCACGGCGTCGGCGGTGGAGTAGCTGTCGGCGCCGACGCCGACGATCACGCCGGCCGCGCCGGTGCGCATGAGGTGCAGCGCGGTCTGGTAGTTCGCCGCGCCGCCCACGATGACGGGGACGTCGAGGTCGGCGATGAAGTCCTTGAGGTTGAGCGCCTCACCGGTGGTGGTGACGTGCTCGGCCGACACGATCGTGCCCTGGATGACCAGCAGGTCCACGCCCGCGGCCAGCACCGCCGGCGCGAGCTGCACGGTGTGCTGCGGGGAGATCCGCACCGCGGTGGTGACCCCGGAGTCGCGCATCTCCTTGACCCGTGCGGTGATCAGGTCGGGCTTGACCGGCTCGGCGTAGACCTCCTGCAGCACCGAGACCGGCGGGGCGCCGCCGGCCGCGGCCTCGCGGATGCGGGCGTACGCCGGCGCCGGGTCGTCGTAGCGCGTCCACAGCCCCTCGGCGTTGAGCACGCCCAGGCCGCCGGCCTCGCCGACGGCGATCGCCGTGGCGGGGCTGACGACGGCGTCCGAGGGGCTGGTGACCAGCGGCAGCTCGAAGCGGAAGGCGTCGATCTGCCAGGCGGTGGAGACGTCGTCCATGTCCCGCGTGCGCCGGGAGGGGACGATCGAGACCTCGTCGAGGTCATACCCCCGGCGGGCGAAGCGGTTGAGGCCGATCTCGATGGTGTCGCGTGCGGGCATCAGTCGGTCACCGGGCCCGGTAGTTGGGAGCTTCGACCGTCATCTGGATGTCGTGCGGGTGGCTCTCGGTGAGGCCCGCCGAGGTGATGCGGGTGAGCTGGCCGCGCTCCTGCAGGTCGGCGATGGTCGCCGCGCCGGCGTAGCCCATCGACGCGCGCAGCCCGCCGACGAGCTGGTGGGCCACGGTCGACAGCGCGCCGCGGTAGGGCACCTGGCCCTCGATGCCCTCGGGGACGAGCTTGTCGTCGGAGAGGACGTCGTCGGCGAAGTAGCGGTCACGGCTGTAGGACTGGTTGCCGCGCTTCTGCATCGCGCCCAGCGAGCCCATGCCGCGGTAGGTCTTGTACTGCTTGCCGTTCATGAAGACCAGCTCGCCCGGCGCCTCCTCGACGCCGGCGAACAGCCCACCGATCATCACGGTGTCGGCGCCGGCGACCAGGGCCTTGGCGATGTCACCGGAGTACTGCAGGCCGCCGTCGGCGATGACCGGCACACCCGCCGGGCGGGCGGCCAGCGAGGCCTCGTAGATGGCGGTGACCTGCGGGACGCCGACGCCGGCGACCACGCGGGTGGTGCAGATCGACCCCGGCCCGACGCCGACCTTCACGGCGTCCACCCCGGCGTCGACCAGCGCCTGGGCGCCGGCCCGGGTGGCGACGTTGCCGCCGACCACCTGGAGGCCGCCGTCGCCCCCGAAGTCGGCCTTGACGCGAGCGACCATGTCGAGGACGGCGCGCTGGTGGCCGTGGGCGGTGTCGACGACGAGCACGTCCACCCCGGCGTCGACCAGCAGGCCGGCGCGCTTGTAGGCGTCCTCGCCCACGCCGAGCGCGGCGCCGACGACCAGCCGGCCGTCGGCGTCCTTGGTGGAGTTCGGGTACTGGTCGCGCTTGACGAAGTCCTTGACGGTGATGAGCCCGCGCAGCCGCCCGCCCTCGTCGACGATCGGCAGCTTCTCGATCTTGTGCTTGGAGAGCAGGGCGAGCGCCGTGTCCGCGTCGACCCCGACCGGGGCGGTGACCAGCGGCATCGGCGTCATCACGTCGCGCACCAGCCGGTGCTGGTCGGTCTCGAAGCGCATGTCGCGGTTGGTGCAGATGCCGACCAGGACGCCCTCGTCGTCGACGACCGGGGCGCCGGAGATGCGGTAGCGGGCCGACAGCGCGTCGACCTCGGCCAGGGAGTTGTCCGGGGACACGGTGACCGGGTTGGTCACCATGCCGGCCTCGGAGCGCTTCACCAGGTCGACCTGACCGGCCTGCTCCTCGGCGGCGAGGTTGCGGTGCAGGACGCCGACGCCGCCGACGCGGGCCATGGCGATCGCCATCCGCGCCTCGGTGACCGTGTCCATGGCGCTGGACAGCAGCGGGACGGCCAGCCGGATGCCGCGGGTGAGCCGGCTGCTGGTGTCCACCTCGGCGGGGACGACGTCCGAGGCGCCCGGGATGAGCAGGACGTCGTCGTAGGTCAGGCCGAGCGGGGCGAACTTCGCCGGCAGCTCGGGTACGAACTCATCGGGCTGCATGCGTGCCGCCACCCCTCCGGGATCGGTCTGCGCCCTGCTGGGCGCGCGGGGAACCGCTCCCGATCGTAGGCGGCTCCCCTCGAGGGGCGGACCGTCGGCCGGGAGGCGGCTACCGTAGCCACGTGAACTTCGACGACGCGACCGGTCCCGACTTCGGGTCTGCCGACCCGTCGGGCCCGCCGCCGCTGACCATGGAGGAGCGGGCGGGGGTCCTCGACGACCTGGCCGAGCTCGAGGTCTTCCGCACGCTGCTGGAACCCAGCGGCGTCAAGGGCATCGTCGTCGACTGCCCGGACTGCGACGAGGAGCACCACGTCGACTGGGCGCTGATGCAGGCGAACCTGCGCCAGTTGCTGGAGGAGGGGCAGACCGGCCGGCACGAGCCGCCGTTCGACCCCGACCCGGCCGACTACGTCAGCTGGGACTACGCCAGTGGCTACGCCGACGGGATCGCCGCGGTGGCCGACGGCGAGGAGCCCGGCGGCGGCCGCGGCGGCCGGCACGCCCGCGACGACTGAGCCAGGCCTCCCTCCCACACTGCGGGCGCAGCCCTGACGTAGCCGGCGCCATCGCGTCGGCACCGTGCCCAACTCCCCGGCAACGTGCTGCTGCAACGACAGATGGCGGCCGTCCCGGGGGACGTCCGCCATCTGGTGACCTGCGGGCGGCTGCGCCGCCTCGACTCACTGCATCATGCCCCGGCGGAACCCGGTGGCGACCGCCTCGGCGCGGTCCTTGGCGCCGAGCTTGCGGAACAGCCGCCGCGCGTGGGTCTTGATGGTGTCCTCGGAGAGGTACAGCTCGCGGCCGATCTGGGCGTTGCTCTTGCCCTGGCTCATGCCGGTCAGCACCTGCATCTCGCGCATGGACAGGCTCACCGGCGCGGCCTCGCGGACGACGGCGGCGCGGACGGTGGTCGGCGCGCTGCCGGCCAGCGGGGTGGCGCCGTTCCAGGACGGGGCGCCCGAGTGCGCCCCGACGCTGGCCAGCGGCACCGGGTGGCCGTTGGCCGGCTGCGGGGTGCGCCCGTCGACGCGGAGCCCGACCCGGGACAGGCCCAGGCCCATCTCCAGCGCGGTGGCGTCCCAGCGGAGGTACCCGCGGGCGCCGACGGCGACGGCCGCGCGGACGGTCTCGGCGTCGTCCGCCGAGCCGAGCACGAGCACCGGCAGCCGGGGGTGGGCCCGCAGCGCCTGGGTGGCGACGGTGAGCCCGGAGTCCATGGCCCGCTGGGTGCCGATGAGCAGGACGTCGGGGTGGCGGGTGGCCAGCCGCGACATGAGGGCGGCGGCGTCGCCGACGGCCTCGACCCGGCCGACGAAGGGCAGCGCCACGAGTCGCGAGGCGATGTCCTCACGGACCCGGCGCCGCTCGTCGTAGACCCACACCGTCGTCGTCCCGTTGCCGGGACCGCGCATCCTGTCGTCGATCACAGCTGTGCTCCTCGCTCCCGGCACGGTGTCCGGGCGATTCCCCCGCCGACCTCGGACGGGGCTCCCCCGCCGCTGTCGGCACGACTGGGACCCACCTTGATCGGCTGGGGGGCGGGGGGACAGACGCCCTCACCCAGCGGGGTGAGGCACGCGCGGCGAAAAGCCGCAACTCGTCGTGTTTGGCGCGGGTGGGCCTCGGGCACCGGCCCCTTGCGACCGGACCGCCCCCTCCGGCTCGCATCGAGCCGAGGAGGACCACATGGCTGACATCCGCCGCCTGCCCACCCCTGTCGCCGAGGTCTGGGACTGGCAGCTCCACGGCTCCTGCCGTGGCGAGAGCACGGCCCTGTTCTTCCACCCCGACGGGGAGCGTGGGCCCGCGCGGGCCCGGCGGCAGAGCGCCGCCAAGGCGGTGTGCGCCAAGTGCCCCGTGATCGACGCGTGCCTCAAGCACGCCCTGGCCGTCCGCGAGCCCTACGGGGTCTGGGGCGGCATGAGCGAGGAGGAGCGGGCCCGGCTGATCGCCGCGGAGCCCGCCACGGTCGCCGCCGGGGTCTGAGACCCCCGCCGCACCCCACAGACGCCGAGAGGGCCGGTCCAGCATCCGCTGGACCGGCCCTCTCTCTGTTCTCAGACCCTCAGACCCTCAGGCCCCGTCCCGAGGCTCGCGCCGAGTGGAGCGGAGCCCGGGACCGGGCGGTGCACACTCGCCCCCCCTGCCCCGCCGCGAGCCGGCGGGGGGCAGGGGGGGCGTTCCTCAGTGCGAGTGGCCGTGACCGTGCGAGTGGCCGTGGGTGTGGTGCGCCCCGGCGGCCTCCTCCTCCTGCGGCGCCTCGACGACCGCGGAGTCGGTGGTGAGGACCATCGCCGCGATCGACGTGGCGTTGCCCAGCGCGGCCTTCGTGACCTTGACCGGGTCGATGACGCCCTGGGCGGCCAGGTCGCCGAACTCACCGGTGGCGGCGTTGAAGCCGGTGCCGATGCCGGCCTCGCGCACCTTGCTCACCACGACGCGCCCCTCGAAGCCGGCGTTCTCGGCGATGCGGACCAGCGGGGCGTCCAGCGCCGTGCGGACGGCGCGGGCGCCGGTCAGCTCGTCGCCGGACAGGTCGAGCGCGTCGATGGCCGCGGCGGCGTGCACCAGCGCGGAGCCACCACCGGGGACGACGCCCTCCTCCACCGCAGCGCGGGTGGCGGCGATGGCGTCCTCGATCCGGTGCTTCTTCTCCTTCATCTCGACCTCGGTGGCCGCACCGACGCGGATGACCCCGATGCCGCCGGCCAGCTTCGCGAGCCGCTCCTGCAGCTTCTCGCGGTCCCAGTCGGAGTCGGTGTCGTCGATCTCGCGGCGGATCTGCGCGACCCGGTCGGCGATGGCCTCGGCGGTGCCGCCGCCGTCGACGATCGTCGTCTCGTCCTTGGTGACGACGACGCGGCGGACCGTGCCGAGCACCTCGGTGCCGACGGAGTCGAGCTTCAGGCCGACGTCCTCGCTGACGACCTGGCCGCCGGTGACGATCGCCAGGTCGGTCATGAAGGCCTTGCGCCGGTCGCCGAAGAACGGCGACTTGACCGCGACGACCTTGATGGTCTTGCGGATGGAGTTGACGACGAGGGTCGACAGGGCCTCGCCCTCCACGTCCTCGGCGACGATGAGCAGCGGGCGCCCCCCGCCGCCGAGCACCTTCTCCAGCAGCGGCAGCAGGTCGGCCAGCGCGCCGATCTTGCCCTGGACCAGCAGCACGAGGGCGTCCTCGAGGACGGCCTCCATGGCCTCGGTGTCGGTGACGAAGTAGGGCGACAGGTAGCCCTTGTCGAACTGCAGGCCCTCGGTCACGTCGAGCTCGGTGGAGAGGGTGTTGCTCTCCTCGACGGTGATGACGCCGTCCTTGCCGACCTTCTCCATGGCCTCGCCGATGAGCTGGCCGACCTCGGCGTCCTGCGCCGAGATGGTGGCGACGCCGGCGATGGCGGCCTGGTCCTCGACCGGGATGGCGGCCTCGTCGAGCGCGGCGTGCACCGCGTCGACGGCAGCGCGCATGCCGCGGCCCAGGCCCATCGGGTTGGCGCCGGCGGCCACGTTGCGCATGCCCTCGTGGACCAGCGCCTGGGCCAGCACGGTCGCGGTGGTGGTGCCGTCACCGGCGACGTCGTTGGTCTTGGTGGCGACGTTCTTGGCCAGCTGCGCGCCGAGGTTCTCGTACGGGTCCTCGAGCTCGATCTCGCGGGCGATCGTGACGCCGTCGTTGGTGATCGTCGGGGCGCCGAACTTCTTGTCGAGGACGACGTTGCGGCCGCGCGGGCCGAGGGTCACCTTGACGGCGTCGGCCAGCTTGTCCACGCCGCGCTCGAGCGCGCGGCGGGCGTCCTCGTTGAACTTGATGATCTTGGCCATGGGCCGACCTCTCGATCAGGGGGTGTTCAGGGGCGGACGACGACCGCCCCGGGACCCGGTGTCTCGGGTCGCCGGGGCGGTGGTCAGTGCTGGTGGAGCAGGTGCGGAGAGGTCACTTCTCCACGACGGCGAGCAGGTCGCGCGCGGACAGCACGAGGTAGTCCTCGCCGCCGTAGCGCACCTCGGTGCCGCCGTACTTCGAGTAGATGACCACGTCGCCGACGTTGACGTCGAGCGGGACGCGGTTGCCGTTGTCGTCGACGCGACCGGGGCCCACGGCGATGACCGTGCCCTCCTGCGGCTTCTCCTTGGCGGTGTCCGGGATGACCAGACCGGAGGCGGTGGTGGTCTCGGCCTCGTTGGCCTGGACCACGACGCGGTCCTCCAGCGGCTTGATGCTGACCTTGGTAGCGGTCGTCACGTCGGTGACGCCCCCTTCGGGATCGGACGGGCTGGTGGATGGAACTCATGCTGTGGCACGGACCTGCACGCCTGCCGTCGCGGGGGTCAGGCGGCTGACCGTGTCGTTTGGCACTCTACCCACGAGAGTGCCAGCCTCTCAAGCGGGTCCCTCGACGGTGTCCCGGACCGGTGCGTCACGCTGTGGCCGTGCCCGCCGACGCGTCCGGAACCCACCCGGAGGGGCTCCTCGCGCAGCTCGCCCTGCTCCGCACCGCCGAGGGCGCCGCGGCCCTGGAGCTGGCCGCCTCGCTGCACGCCGCCGGCGTCGACGTCCTGGCCGGCCTGGACCGGCTGCGCGCCGCCGTCGGCTCCGAGCTGGCCGGGCCGGCCTGGGGGTTCGCCCGGCTGCGCGCCCGGGCCCGCCCCGTCTTCGGGCCCGACGCCGACCGGATGTTCCTGACCGACGACACCCTCGAGCAGGCGGGTCGACCCGAGCTCGCCGCGCGACGGGCCGCCCGGCTGATGGCCGCAGGCGGCGAGGAGGTCGACTCCGTCGCCGACCTCGGCTGCGCGGCCGGCACCGACACGATCGCGCTCGCGCGGGCCGGCGCCAGCGTGCTCGCCGTCGACGTCGACCCGCTGGCCCGCGAGCTGACCGCGGCCAACGTCGAGGCCCTCGGGCTGGCCGACCGGGTGTGGGTGGTGGCCGGCGACGCCGTCGAGCTCGTGGCCGCGGCCCGCGGCGGGGAGGTGGCCAACTGCGCGGCCGCCGTCCTCGACCCCGCCCGGCGGGCCGGCGGACGGCGGCTGCTCGACCCCGACCGCTGGTCCCCGCCCTGGCCGACCGTCGTCGACCTGCTCGACCGGGTGCCGGTCACCGCGGTGAAGGTCGCGCCGGGGCTGGACCACGACCGGGTGCCCGAGGGCGTGGAGGCCGAGTGGGTCTCGGTCCGTGGCTCGATCGTCGAGGCGCTGCTGTGGGGCCGGGCCGTCTCGACGGTGTGGCGCCGGGCGACCGTCGTCCGCGACAGCGTCGCGCACGAGCTGACCGCGGCCGCCGACCCCGGTCAGGCACCGACCGGCCCGGTGCGCGGGTGGCTGCACGAGCCGGACCCGGCGGTGATCCGGTCGGGGCTGGTCTCGCTCGTCGCAGCCGACCTCGGCGCGACGCTGGTCGACCCGACGATCGCCTACCTGACCTCCGACGCCCCGGCGGCGGACTCGCCCTGGGTGACCTCGTACCGCGTCGACGAAGTGCTGCCGTTCAACCTCAAGAAGCTCAAGGCGCTGCTGCGCGCCCGCGGCGTCGGCCGGGTGGTGGTGAAGAAGCGCGGGTCGGCGATCGAGCCGGAGGAGCTGGCGCGGCGGCTGCGCGGCCCGGGCGAGGCGTCGGCGGTCGTCGTCGTGACCCGGGTCGCCGGGAAGCCCACCGCCCTCGTCTGCGGCACCTAGGCCGCCCGCACGAGGCCTACGGCGCGACGACCTCGATCGGCAGGGAGCTGTCCGCGCCCAGGTCGGGAGCGGACGGGGCGACGCCGGCGGCGACCAGCCGGGAGCCCAGCGCGGCGACCATCGCGCCGTTGTCGGTGCACAGCCGGGGGCTGGGCACCCGCAGCACGATCCCGGCGGCGGCGCACCGCTCCTCGGCCAGCGCCCGCAGCCGCGAGTTGGCCGCCACTCCCCCGCCCAGCACGAGGTGGTCGACCCCGTGGTCGCGGCACGCCCGCACCGCCTTGGCGGTGAGCACGTCGGCCACGGCCTCCTGGAACGACGCCGCGACGTCGGCCACCGGCACCGGCTCGCCCGCCTTCTGCCGCGCCTCCACCCAGCGTGCGACGGCGGTCTTCAGCCCGGAGAACGAGAAGTCGTAGGGCGCGTCGCGGGGCCCGGTGAGCCCGCGGGGGAAGGCGATGGCCGAGCCGTCGCCCTCGCGTGCCGCCCGGTCGATCGGCGGGCCGCCGGGGAACGGCATGCCGAGCACGCGGGCGACCTTGTCGAACGCCTCCCCCGCCGCGTCGTCGACGGTGCGGCCCAGCGACACGACCTCGCGGGCGAGGTCGGGCACGAGCAGCAGCGAGCTGTGCCCGCCGGAGACCAGCAGCGCCAGCGAGGGCTCCTCGAGCGCGCCGTGCTGGAGCTCGTCGACGGCGACGTGCGCGGCCAGGTGGTTGACCCCGTACAGCGGCACGTCGAGGGCGAGCGCGTACGCCTTGGCCGCGGCCAGCCCGACGAGCAGGGCGCCGGTGAGCCCGGGCCCGGCCGTGACGGCGACCGCGTCGACGTCGGAGGCGGTCACCCCGGCCTCGGCGAGCGCGCGGTGCACGGTCGGCACCATCGCCTCGAGGTGCGCGCGGGAGGCGATCTCCGGGACGACGCCGCCGAAGCGCTCGTGCTCGGCCATCGAGGTGGCGAGCGCGTCCGACAGCAGGGTGCGGCCACGGACCAGGCCGACGCCGGTCTCGTCGCAGGAGGTCTCGAAGCCCAGCACCAGCGGCTCGCTCACGGCTCCTCCCTGCCAGCGGTCGCTCCCACGGGGCGCTCCGCTCCTCGCTCGTCGCTCGCTGCGATGCTCACGCCCCTGTCCGCTCCCTCTTCATCACCACGGCGTCGGTGTTGCTCGGCTGGTAGTAGCGCGGGCGCCGGCCGATCTCGGCGAACCCCCGGCGCCGGTAGAGCCCCTGCGCCGTCTCGTTGTCCGCCCGCACCTCGAGCAGGACGACGGGGCTGCGCCGGTCCGCCTCGGTCAGCAGGGCGTCGAGCAGCAGCGCGCCGATCCCCTCCCCCTGCCGCGACCCGGTGACGCCGATGGTGGCCACGTGCGCCTCGTCGTCGTAGGCGATCAGCCCGGCGTAGCCGACGACCCGGTCGTCCGCGTCGTCGACCGCGACGAGGTAGTGCCGGGTGTCGGTGCGGGCGAGCTCGTCGCGGTACATCGACACCGTCCAGGTGTCGGGGGCGAACAGCTCCTCCTCGAGCTCCATCACCGCCGGCAGGTCGGCCAGCCGCATCGGTCGCAGGCGCACGGTCACGAGGTCGTCACCGGCTTGAACGACGTCGGGGGCGTCGCGTCGGGCCGGCGCAGGTACAGCGGCAGGAGCGGGCCGGCGGACGCCGGGTCCGCCAGCTGCGGCGCGGCGGCCCGCAGCAGGCCCGCCGTCGTCACGTCGGCGGCGGTGACCGGTGCGCCCAGGCGCTCGGCGAACGCCGGGTCCCCCACGAGCGGCCCCGTCAGCCTGGCGGCCTCCGGGCGGACGACGCCGGGGCCGTCGGTGCGGGTGCCGTCGGCGGCGTAGGTGGCCCAGTAGAGCTCCTTGCGCCGGGCGTCGGTGACCACGGTGCGGGCGCCGTCGCCGATCGCGTCCAGCGAGCAGACGCCGACCACGGGCAGCCCGCGGGCGTCGGCCAGCGCCGCGGCGGTGACGACGCCGACCCGCAGGCCGGTGAACGGGCCGGGACCGAGCCCGGTGACGACGGCCCCGACCTCGGCCAGGGGGAGGTCCGCGTCGGCGAGCACACCCCGGATCGCGGGGGTGAGCAGCTCCGCGTGCCGGGTGCCCGAGGGCACGGCCCGCTCGGCGAGCACCTCGACCGCCCCGTCCGGGGACCACCGGGCGAGGCCGGCCAGCAGCGTCGGCGTCGCGGTGTCGAGGGCGAGGACCAGCACGGGGAGCCAGGCTAGTCCGCGAGCCGCTGTTCCCAGCCGGGGCCGTGCGGCACGAGGACGGCGGTGCGCACGTCGTCGTCCCGGCGGTCCAGCCGCACCTCGAGGTGCTCGTCGGCCAGCTGCTCGACCAGCCCCTGCCCCCACTCGACCACCGTCACGGACGAGGCGACCGTGACGTCCAGGTCCAGGTCGTCGACGTCGGCGACGCCGCCCAGCCGGTAGGCGTCGACGTGCACCAGCGGCAGCCGGCCGCCGCGGTGGACGCGGGCGATGACGAACGTCGGCGAGGTGACCGGCTCCCGGACGCCGAGCGCGGCCCCCAGGCCCTGGGTCAGCGCGGTCTTGCCCGCGCCGAGCGGGCCGACCAGCACCACGAGGTCGCCGGGACGCACGAGGCCGGCCAGCGCGGCGCCCAGCGACCGGGTGTCCTCCGGCGTGGGCAGCACGTGCTCGCGGTTCACGACCGGCTCCCCAGGCTCGCGGCGACGGCGGTCAGGTCGGCCAGCAGACCGGCCCGGGGCGCGCCCCTCGGGCCGAAGCGGATGGCGGCCGAGGGGTGGTAGGTCGCCCACACGGCCCGGCCGTCGACGTCGTGCGGGCGGCCCCGCGCCTGCGCCAGCACGGTGCGCGGCCCGAGGAACCACTTGGCGCTGGACAGGCCCAGCGCCACCACGACGGGGGCGTCGAGCAGCTCCAGCTGACGCCGCAGCCACCCGCTGCACCGGGCGACCTCGGGCGCCTTGGGCGTGCGGTTGCCCGGCGGGCGGCACTTCACCACGTTGAGCACGGCGGCCTCCGACCGCGCCAGCCCCGCGTCGGCGAGGAGCTGGTCCAGCAGGGCGCCGCTCTTCCCGACGAACGGGCGGCCGGTCTCGTCCTCGGTGGCGCCCGGCGCCTCGCCGACCAGCACGAACCGCGGCCGTCCGGTGGCGGGGACGTCGCCGACGACGACGTGCTGCCGGGTGGCGGCGAGTTCCGGGCAGGCGACGCAGGGACGGGCGGCGGCGGCGAGCGTGGCCCAGTCGGGCGCCGCTGCGGCGGTCCGGGCGACCTCCTCGGCCGCGGCGTCGGAGCGGGGCGGACGGGGAGCGGCCACGCCCCGACCCTAGGCGGTCGCGGCGGTGCGCTCCGCCGTCACCCGGCGGATGAGCGCCGACAGCGCCGCGGTGACCTCCGCGGGCTTCTCGAGCGGCACCATGTGGCCGGCCTCGGCCACGACGACGTGCTCGACCCGCTCGGCGTCCGGCCCGCCGAGCAGCTCCACCAGCCTGGCGCTGTGCTCGGAGGGGATCAGGGTGTCGCTGTCGCCGGTGAGCACCAGGGTCGGGACGGCGCGCAGCGGCTCCAGGGCGCCGGTCTCGTCGAGACCGGCCAGGGCCGGGTAGAACTCGGCGATCACGTCGACGGGCGTCCCGGCGATCATCGCGTCGACGTAGCGGCCCAGCGCCGGGTCGATGTCGCGCGAGGCGAACGACAGCGACCAGGTGACCGCGGAGATGACCGACGCGGCCAGCTTGCGGGTCCGCTCGGCGAGCCCCGGACGGCGCCGCATCGTCCAGGCCGCGACCGGGATGACCGCGGCACGGATCCGGGTGAAGAACTCGGGCAGGCCGAAGGAGAGGTCGGCGAGGCCGCCGCTGGAGGTGGACAGCAGCGCGGCGCCGACCACCCGGGTGCCGAACAGTTCCGGGTGCAGCTCGGCCAGCGCCATGATTGTCATACCGCCCATGGAGTGGCCGACCAGCACCACCGGTCCGCGCGGCGCCCGGGCCGCCACGACGGCGGCGAGGTCCCGGCCCAGCTGGTCCATCGTGGAGTGCTCGGCCGGTCCGCGACCGGAGGAGCCGTGCCCGCGCTGGTCGTAGAACACCAGCCGGGCCTTCGGGCGGGACCCGTTGGCCGTGGCCAGCTCTGCCCCCAGCGACCGGCGCTGGAAGGTCCACGAGTTCATCGACAGCGTGTAGCCGTGCACGAACACGACGGTCACCGGGGCGTCGAGCGGCCCGACCTCCTCGACCGACAGCAGCACGCCGTCGTCGGTCTGCACCAGCGCGGTCCGGTCCGCGCGGCGCGAGGCCGAGCCGAGCGGGTCCTCGTCGCGCAGCTCCGCGTCGCTGGCCGTGGGCGGCAGGACGGCGGCGGACCCGACCCGCTGGGCGCCGACCCGGCGAGCGGCGTGCCGGTGGACGGCCACGCCCACCGCGGTGCCGGCCGCGGCCAGGCCGGCGACCGCCCCGACGACGCCCGCGGTGGAGTGCGGCGCGTGCCCGGACCGCGCGGCCGTCTTCCCGGGCCGCGTGCGCGCCGCCATCAGACCGCTCCCGCCGTGCCGGTGTAGCGGCGGGTGAACCGGCCGCCGATCCGGGCGACGAGCTCGTAGTGGATGGTGTCGGCCGCGTCGGCCCACTGCTGCGCGGTCGGCTCGCCGTCGGCCCCCGGCCCCCACAGGACCACCCGGTCGCCGGGCCGGACGGGCGCGTCGCCCACGTCGAGCACGAACTGGTCCATGCACACCCGCCCGGCGATCGGCCGCTGGGCGCCGCCGGCGAGGACCGGTGCGCGGTTGCCCGCCGCCCGCGGGATGCCGTCGGCGTAGCCGACGGGGACCACGGCCAGGGTCGTCTCGGCCGCCGTCGTGTAGGTGTGCCCGTAGGAGACGCCGGCGCCGGCCGGCACGCGCTTGGTCAGCATGACCTGCGCCTGCACGGTCATGGCCGGGCGCAGTCCGTGGGCGGCGGGGTCCCCGCCGAGCGGGTCCAGGCCGTAGACGGCGACGCCCGGGCGGACGAGGTCGTACCAGGTCTCCGGCAGCGCGACGGTCGCCGCGGAGTTGGCCAGGTGCCGGCGGGCGTCGCGCAGGCCGGCGTCCCGGGCGACGGCGACGGCCTCGTCGAAGACCGCCTTCTGCCGGCCGATCGTCGGGTGCGTGGGGGCGTCGGCGTAGGCCAGGTGGCTCCACAGGCCGACCACCTCGACCTCGCCGTCGGCCTGCGCCCGCGCCGCGGCGGCGACCACGGCCGGCCACTCGTCGGGGGTCGCCCCGCCGCGGGAGAGCCCGGTGTCGACCTTGAGGTGCAGGCGCGCGGTGCGGCCGGTCGCGCGGGCGGCCACGACGACCTCCTCGACGCCCCACGTCGCGTTGACCGACACCTCGATGTCGGCGGCCAGCGCCGCGGCGAAGTCCTCCCCCGGCGCGTTGAGCCAGGCCAGCAGCGGTGCGGTGACCCCGGCGGCGCGCAGCGCCAGCGCCTCCTCCACGACGGCCACGCCGAGCGCGTCGGCACCGCCGGCCAGCGCCGCGCGGGCGGAGGGCACGAGCCCGTGGCCGTAGCCGTCGGCCTTCACCACGGCCATCAGCGGACGGTCGACGCGCGCGCGGAGGGCGGCGGTGTTCTCGGCGATGGCGTCGAGGTCGACGACCAGTTCGGCCCGGGCGGGTGCGCTGCTCACGCCCCTCAGTCTCCCAGGCCGGGGCCTCCTCCCCGGCGCAGCAGGGCGAGTGTCCCGGGCAGCCGACGGACCAGGTCCCCGGCGACGAGCGGTCCGCCCTCGGCGGCCAGCTGCCCGGCGCGGCCGTGCAGGTGCGCGGCCACGGCCGCCGCCTCGGCCGGTGGCAGGCCCGCGGCCAGCAGCGCCCCGGCGATCCCGGAGAGGACGTCGCCGGTGCCCGCGGTCGCCAGCCAGGGGGTGCCGGTGCCGTTGACGAAGGCCTGCCCGTCGGGTGCGGCGACGACCGTGGCCGCGCCCTTGAGCAGCACCACCGCGCCGAGGTCGGCGGCCAGCCGGCGGGCCGCGCCGATCCGGTCGGCGCCGGGCTCCGCCCCGAACCGCGCGTACTCCCGGTCGTGCGGCGTCAGCACCGTGGGTGCGTTCCGGTCGCGGACCAGCTCCGGACGGCGGGCGGCCAGCGTCAGCGCGTCCGCGTCGAGCAGCACCGGCAGGTCGGTGGCCAGCACCTCCGCGACGACGTCGGCCGCGGCGTCGTCGGTGCCCATGCCGGGCCCCACCACCCAGGCCTGCACCCGCCCTGCGTCGGACGGCCGCCCCTCGGTGACGATCGCCTCCGGCCACGCCGCCCGTACGCCCGCGGCCGCCGTCCCCGCGTAGCGGACCAGCCCGGGCCGGGTGCGCAGGGCGGCGCCGGTGCACAGCACGGCCGCACCCGGGTAGGTCGCCGAGCCGGCGACGACGCCGACCACGCCGCGGGAGTACTTGTCGTCGTCGTCGGTGGGCGGGTCGAGGCGCGCGGCGACGTCGTGGTCGGTGAGCCGGACCGCGCGCGGCCGGGGCAGCGTGCCGGCCAGCCCGATGTCGACCAGGTGCACCCGGCCGGCGTGCTGGCGGCCCTCCCCCACCACCAGGCCGGCCTTCACCGCGCCGAAGGTGACGGTGTGCTGCGCGGGGAAGGCCTCCCCCTCCACCGCGCCGGTGTCCGGGTCGACCCCGCTGGGGAGGTCGACGGCGACCATCAGGCCCGGCCCGGCCGCCGCCTGCGCCACGAGGCGGGCGGCGGGCGGGCGGAGGCCCCCGCGCCCGCCGAGGCCCACGATGCCGTCGAGCACCAGGTCGGCGCGGTCCAGACCGGTCGGACCGTCCGCCCCGGTGACCCGGCCACCCGCGCGGCGCAGCGCGGCCAGGCCTCCGGCGTGGGCGCGGCCGGGGTCCAGGAGCACCGCGGTCACCCGGACGCCGCGGCCGGCCAGGTGCGCGCCGGCGTACAGCGCGTCCCCGCCGTTGTCGCCGGCGCCCACGAGGGCGGTGACCCGGGTGCCGTGCGCGCGGCCGAGCAGCCGGAGGCAGACGGTGGCCAGGCCCGTCGCGGCGCGCTGCATGAGCGCGCCGTCGGGGCCGGCGGCCAGCAGCGGCGACTCGGCGGCGCGCACCTCCTCCGCGGTGTACAGGCCGGTCACGCCGTCCCCTCCTCGCTGCGCGGGATGCCCTCGGCGAGCACGAACGCCGAGGCGATGCCGCCGTCGTGGCTCAGCGACACGTGCCAGGAGGTGACGCCGAGCGCGTGGGCCCGCCGCGCGACCGTCCCCCGCACGCTCAGCCGCGGGCGGCCGTGCTCGCCGACGGTGACCTCGGCGTCGTGCCAGTGCAGGTCACCGGGCGCGCCGAGGGCCTTGGCCAGCGCCTCCTTGGCCGCGAACCGCGCCGCCAGCGACTCGCCGGTGCGCGGGCGGCCCGACGGGGTGAGCTGCTCCTCGGCGGTGAACAGCCGGTCGCGCAGGCCCGGGGTCCGCGCCAGCGAGGCGGCGAAGCGGTCGACGGGGACGACGTCGATGCCGATCCCGATGATCATCCGGTCAGTCTGCCCCGGGCTGCGGGCGGGCGCGCGGCTCAGGCCGGGCGGCCCAGGTCCTCGAGGAAGGCACCGACGGCGCTGGTGAAGTCGTCGTTGTCGTCGCCGGCGACCATGTGCCCGGCCTCCGCGACGTCGACCACGCGCGCGGTGGGCACCGCGGCGAGGAACTCGGCGATCCCCTCGTCGTCCACCACGTCCGAGCGGCCGCCGCGGACCACCAGCACCGGCAGGGTGATGGTGCGCGCGAGCTCCATCAGCGGTTCGGGATGGACGCCGGGGCGCGGCTCGTCGTCCGGGACGATCGACATCATCGCGGGGTCCCAGTGCCAGTACCACCGGCCGTCCTCGCGCTGCCGCACGTTCTTCTTCAGGCCCTCGGGGTTGCGCCGCCGCGGCCGCTGCGTGTACTCGGCGACGGCGGCGGCCACCTGGTCGAGGGTGTCGAAGCCGTCGAGGTGGGCGCGCATGAACTGCCCGATCCGCTGCACACCCCCCGGCGCGGTGCGCGGCACGATGTCGACGAGGACCAGCGCGCGGGCGGCGTCGGGGTCCCGGCCGGCCACCGACAGCGAGGTCAGGCCGCCCAGGGAGGCACCCACCAGCACCACCCCGCGGCCCATCTCCTCGACCACCCGCGCGATGTCGCCGGAGTAGGCAGGCATGCCGTAGACGCCGTCGGGCGACCAGCCGCTGTCGCCGTGCCCGCGCAGGTCCAGCGTGGTCGTCGTCCAGCCCCGCGCGGCCAGGGCGCGGGCGGCCCCGCCCCACGAGTGCCGGGTCTGCCCCCCGCCGTGCAGGAACAGCACCTGGCCGCGGTCCCCGCCGGACCACCGGTCACCGCGCAGGACGACGTCCCCGCAGTCGTAGGAGACCGCCTCGGGCGCCTCGGTCGTCGTCACCCCTGGGACGTTGCCACGCGCAACCGACCCGCCGACAGGCGGGTCACCCGATCACTCGACGGTGACGCTCTTGGCGAGGTTGCGCGGCTGGTCGACGTCGTAGCCGCGGGTGTCGGCGATCTCGCACGCCAGCACCTGCAGCGGCACGGTGGTGACCACCGGCGCCAGCAGCGTGGGGGTGCGCGGCACGCGGATGATGTGGTCGGCGTAGGGGACGACGTCCTCGTCGCCCTCCTCCGCGATCACGATCGTGCGCGCCCCGCGGGCCCGGACCTCCTGGATGTTGGAGACGACCTTGCCGTGCACGGACTCCCGGCTGCGCGGCGACGGGACGACGACCACGACCGGGGTGCCCTCGTCGATCAGCGCGATCGGGCCGTGCTTGAGCTCGCCGGCGGCGAAGCCCTCGGCGTGGATGTAGGCCAGCTCCTTGAGCTTGAGCGCGCCCTCGAGCGCCACCGGGAAGGCCACGTGCCGGCCGAGGAACAGGATGGTGTTCGAGTCGGCCAGCGACCGGCCCAGCGCGCGCACCGGCTCCATCTGCTCGAGCACCTGCGCCACCTGGTCGGGCAGCCCGCGCAGGTCCTCGACGATCGCGGCGACCTCGTCCTCGTACTTGATGCCGCGCACCTGGGCGAGGAAGAGCCCGACCAGGTAGCAGGCCACGACCTGGGTCAGGAAGCCCTTGGTCGAGGCGACGGCGACCTCGGGACCGGCATGGGTGTAGAGCACGGCGTCGGACTCGCGCGGGATCGTCGAGCCGTTGGCGTTGCAGATGGCCAGGACACGGGCCTTCTGGTCCTTGGCGTGGCGCAGCGCCATCAGGGTGTCCATCGTCTCGCCGGACTGGCTGATGACCACGACGAGGGTGGAGCGGTCGAGCACCGGGTCGCGGTAGCGGAACTCGCTGGCCACCTCGACCTCGACGGGGATGCGGGTCCAGTGCTCGATGGCGTACTTGGCGATCAGGCCCGCGTGGTACGCGGTGCCGCAGGCCACCACGAACACCTTGTCGATGTCGCGCAGGTCCTGGTCGGACAGGCGGACCTCGTCGAGGACCAGCTGGCCGTTCTCGCCCAGCCGGCCGAGCAGGGTGTCGGCGACCGCACGGGGCTGCTCGGCGATCTCCTTGAGCATGAACCAGTCGTAGCCGCCCTTCTCGGCGGCGGCGGCGTCCCAGTCGACCGTGTAGGCCGTGGGCTCGGCCGGGGCGCCGGAGAAGTCGGTCACCGACAGCCCGCGGGTGCGGTCGATCTCCACGACCTGGTCCTGGCCCAGCTCGCGGGCCTCGCGGGTGTGCGCGATGAACGCGGCCACGTCGGAGCCCAGGAAGTACTCGGCGGTGCCGTCGGCGGTCTCGCCGATCCCGACCACCAGCGGGCTGTTGCGCCGGGCGGCGACGAGGGTGTCGGGCTCGTCGGCGTGGGTGGCCACGAGCGTGAACGCGCCCTCGAGCCGCCGGCAGACGACCCGCATGGCCTCGGCGAAACGGTCGGGGCCGGCGGGCAGCTCGTCGTAGGCGACGGCCAGCAGGTGCGCGGTGACCTCGGTGTCGGTGTCGGAGGCGAACTCGACCCCGCGCCGCTCGCACTCGGTGCGCAGCGCCGCGAAGTTCTCGATGATGCCGTTGTGGATCACCGCCACCCGGCCGTCGGCCGAGAGGTGGGGGTGGGCGTTGCGGTCGGTGGGACCGCCGTGGGTGGCCCAGCGGGTGTGCCCGATGCCGATGGTCGAGGCCGGCAGTGGCGAGTCCGCCAGCAGCTTCTCGAGGTTGGCCAGCTTGCCGGCCTTCTTCGCCGAGGCGAGCTCACCGCTCGCGCCGTCGCCGATCCGGACCGCCACGCCCGCGGAGTCGTAGCCCCGGTACTCGAGCCGGCGCAGGCCCTCCAGGACGACGTCCAGGGCGTCCTGCGGGCCGACGTAACCCACGATGCCGCACATTCGACCGAGCGTACCGGCGCGGGCGGGCCGGACCGGGGACCCACGGGGTGACCCTCGCCCCGATGGGTGGGGTCGGCGCACGCGGCGGGACGCGCCGGGTGACCGTCGTCGGTCACCCGACGGCGGCGACGACCTCCGCGAGCCGGCCGGCGACGTCGTCGGCCTGCTCCTGCGTGGGGGCCTCGACCATGACGCGCACCAGCTGCTCGGTGCCCGAGGGCCGCAGCAGCACCCGCCCGTCCTCGCCGAGCTCGGCCTCGACCGCGTTGACCGCGTCGGCCACCGCCGTGCTCTCCACGACGGCGATCCGGTCGCGCACCGGCACGTTCACCAGGACCTGCGGCAGCCGCTCCACGACCGAGGCGAGCTCGGCCGCCGAGGAGCCCGTGGCGCGCATGCGGCCCAGCAGCGCCAGTCCGGTCAGCACGCCGTCGCCGGTGGTGGCGTGGTCGAGGAACACCAGGTGCCCGCTCTGCTCGCCACCGAGGCTCAGCCCGCCACGGCGCAGCGCCTCCAGGACGTACCGGTCGCCGACCGCCGTCGTCTGCACCGAGATGCCGGCCCGGCGCATCGTGTGGTGGAAGCCGAGGTTGCTCATGACGGTGGCCACGACGGTGTCCTCCCGCAGCTCACCGCGCTCCTTGAGCCCGAGGGCGCACACGGCGAGGATCGCGTCGCCGTCGACGGGGGCGCCGTCGGCGGACACGGCCAGGCAGCGGTCGGCGTCGCCGTCGTGGGCGATGCCGAGGTCGGCGCCGGTGTCGCGCACGGCCTCGGTCAGCGGGCCCAGGTGGGTGGAGCCGATGCCGTCGTTGATGTTCCAGCCGTCGGGCTCGCCGCCGATCACGTGCACGGTGGCGCCGGCGCGGCGGTAGACCTCCGGCGCGACGGAGGCGGCGGCACCGTGCGCGCAGTCCACGACGACGGTGAGCCCGGCGAGGGGCTGGGCGACGGTGGACAGCAGGTGCTCGCCGTACCGGACCGCGCCGTCGGTGAGGTCGCTGACCCGGCCGATCTGCGCCCCCGTGGGGCGGTGGCCGTCGGACCGCCGCCGGGCGGTGGTCACGGTGTGCTCGATCGCCGCCTCGAGGGCGTCGGGGAGCTTGTGGCCGCCGCGGCTGAACAGCTTGATGCCGTTGTCGGGCATCGGGTTGTGGCTCGCGGAGATCATGACGCCGAGGTCGGCGCCGGTGTCCGCGGTGAGGAAGGCGACGGCCGGCGTGGGCAGCACGCCCACGCGGAGCACCTCGGCGCCCGCGCTCGCGAGGCCGGCCACGACCGCGGCCTCGAGCATCTCCCCGCTCGCGCGGGGGTCGCGCCCGACGACCGCGACGGGACGCGAGGTCCCGTCGCGGTCGGCGAGCACACCTGCGGCGGCGCGTGCCACCGCCAGGGCCAGCTCCGGCGTGAGGTCGTCGTTGGCCCGACCCCGGACGCCGTCGGTCCCGAAGAGTCTCCCCCCCACGGGCGTCCCTGCCGCGCCGGTCAGCGCTTGCTGTACTGCGGCGCCTTGCGGGCCTTCTTCAGGCCGTACTTCTTGCGCTCCGTGACGCGGGCGTCGCGGGTGAGGAAGCCGGCCTTCTTGAGGGCCGGACGGTCCTCGGGCTCGATCTCGATGAGCGCCCGGGCGATGGCCAGGCGCAGCGCGCCGGCCTGGCCGGAGACGCCGCCGCCGTGCAGCAGGCCGACGACGTCGTACTGCTCGCCCTTCTCCAGGATGGTGAAGGGCTCACGGATGAGCTGCTGGTGCACCTTGTTCGGGAAGTAGTCCTCGATGGTGCGGCCGTTGAGCTTGAACTGGCCGGTGCCGGGCAGGAGCCGCACGCGGACGACGGCCTCCTTGCGGCGGCCGACGGTCTGGATCGGACGCCCGTCGGCGTCGGTCACGGTCAGCGAGCTGGTCACTGGGCCACCTGCTTGATCTCGTAGGTCTGGGGCTGCTGCGCGGCGTGCGGGTGCTCGGCCCCGGCGTACACCTTGAGCTTCTTGAGCATCTGACGGCCCAGGCTGTTGTGCGGCAGCATGCCCTTGACCGCGCGCTCGATGACGCGGTCGGGGTGCGTGCGCAGCTGGTCGCCGACGTTGATGGTCTTCAGGCCGCCCGGGTAACCGGAGTGCCGGTAGGCCAGCTTCTCGTCGCGCTTGGAGCCGGTGAGGGCCACCTTGCCGGCGTTCACGATGACGACGAAGTCACCGACGTCGACGTGCGGGGCGAACTGGGGCTTGTGCTTGCCACGGAGCAGGATCGCCGTCTGGCTGGCGAGTCGACCGAGCACCACGTCGGTGGCGTCGATGACGTGCCAGGTCCGGGCGATCTCGCCGGGCTTGGGGGTGTACGTGCGCACGGCGCTCGTGTCCTCCGTCGTCGTCGGGGTGGCTGGTGGAGTCGCCTCACCGAGCACGGGAGACGTCGCGGCGCGCGCGCACCAGCCGGCGGTGGCGCACCAGCCGACGACGATACCAGCCGGGCGCCGGGCCCCCGACGGGCGGCTAGTCGGCGATGAGGTCGCGCTGGGCCGGCAGCAGCTCGTTCATCCGCGCGTAGTCGTCGGGGGCGGTGAGCCCGCCGACGTCGACGCTGGCCAGGAAGGTCCGGAACCCGACGTAGCAGCGCTGGTAGAACACCCCGCCGCCGGAGTCGAAGACGAAGCAGGGGGCCTCGGGGATGGCCGGCAGCACGAACGGCGTCCCGCCGAAGGCCGTGGCCTCCAGCTGCGCGAAGCCGTCGTAGACGGCGTTGGTCTGCTCGGTGCTGCCGAAGCGGTAGACCGCGACGGCGTACAGCCGGTCCCCCTCGTCGGACTGCTTGGCGTAGAAGCCGGTGAACCCGTTGCTGCCGAGCAGCTCGCGCTCCCGGACCGGGTCGATCGCGACCCGCAGGTAGCCCTCGAAGTCGTAGGGCCCGGAGAAGTCGTTGAACTCCCCCGGCGGGTCCAGGGTCATGCCCTGCAGCCCGTCGGGGTCGGTGGGCAGCGACGGGACGTCGGCCTGCGGCGTGGGCGTGAAGCCCTGCAGCAGCGTCACCTGGTCGCCGAGCACGCGGGTGACGTCGTCGCCGGCAGCGGCCGCGAGGCTCTCGTGCCAGACGTAGGCGACCATCCGCCCGACCGGCACGAACGCCTGCACCGTGGCCCGGTCGCCGTCCTGGAGCAGCAGCGCCCCGCCGTCGACGTCCACGTCGACCGGCTGGAAACCGTCGATGGCCTGCGCCTCGACCAGCTCCTCCGCGGCCAGGACCGCGGCCTCCGGGTCGGACATCTCCATGGCGAGGGTGAGCGTGCCGAAGGCACCGTCGGCGGTCCGGTTGCACTGGCCCCAGGCCGTGACGAACCCGTAGCGCTCCAGGACGTCGGCCGCGGAGCCCGGGGTGAAGTACACCGACTCCAGCGCGGCCGCCGACGTCGACGGCCCCGACGGGAAGCACGACTCGGTGCGGTCCGGGAAGCTCGTCTGCACCAGCGCGGTCACCGAGGCGATGCGGTGGGCCTCGAGGAGCAGTCCGACGCCGCGCGTCGGCGGCGGGGTCACCTCGATCGAGGGCTCGGCGGGCTCGCTGGTCGGCGGCGCGCTGGTGGTGGGCGGGGGCGCGGCGCTGCTGGCCGGGCTCGCACTGCCCTCGACGGTGCTGGTGCACCCGGCCAGCGCGGTGAACAGCAGCAGGCCCGCCGTCCGGGCGCGCCACCGCCGGGTCACGGGCGGACCTGGCGCAGCCGGCCGGTGGAGACGTCGTAGACGGTCCCGCAGATGTCCCTGGAGACCAGGTAGGGGCTCTCCTGCAGCAGCCGGATGGAGGTCCGCACGTCCTCGTCGACGTCGGTGAAGGTGCGTGCCGGCCACGGGGGGCGGTGCCCGGTGGCCTCCTCGACCAGGTCGGCGAAGGACTCGTCGTCGGTCTTCTGCAGACCGCAGTCGGTGTGGTGCACCAGGACGATCTCGCGGGTGCCGAGCACGTGCTGGGAGATCGTCAGCGAGCGGATCGTGTCCTCGGTGACCACCCCGCCGGCGTTGCGGATGACGTGCGCGTCGCCGACGGCGAGGCCCAGCAGGGGGAACAGCGGCATCCGCGAGTCCATGCAGGCGACGACCGCCACCTTGCGCGCGGGGGCGACGGGCAGCTCGCCCGCGAAGGACCGCGCCCACTCCTCGTTCGCCGCCAGCATCCGCTCGTACTCGGCCACGTCGCCGCCTCCCGTCCGTACCTCCAGGGCGGATAGAGGCTAGCGGCGGGTCGTCGGCCAGGATGGCGGGGTGCGCACGGTCGAGGAACACCGGGCAGCGGTCACCGCCCTGCTGCCGTCCATGCCGGCCGAGCGGGTGCCGCTCGAGCAGGCCCACGGGCGGGTGCTGGCGGCGGACCTGCCGGCGCTGGTCGCCCTCCCCGGCTTCGACAACTCGGCCATGGACGGCTACGCCGCCCGGGCGGCCGAGCTGGCCCGGCTGCCCGCGCGGATGCCGGTGGCCGACGACATCCCGGCCGGCCGGACCGACGTGCGCCCGCTCGAGCCGGGCACGGTGCAGCGGATCATGACCGGCGCACCGCTGCCGCCGGGCGCGGACGTCGTCGTCCCCGTCGAGCAGACCGACGCCCGCACCGACGTCGTGGAGATCCGCGCCTGCCCCGCCGCCGGCACCCACCTGCGCCGCGCCGGCGAGGACATCTCCGCGGGCACCGTCGCCCTGGCGGCCGGCACCCCGCTGGGCGCCGCGCAGCTGGGCCTGGCCGCCGCCGTCGGCCACCGCGAGCTGCCCGTGGCCCGCCGGCCGCGGGTGCTGGTCCTGTCCACCGGCAGCGAGCTGGTCGAGCCCGGTGCCGACCTCCTGCCGGGTCAGATCTACGAGTCCAACTCCGCGCTGCTCGCGGCCGCCGTGGCCGACGCCGGCGGGACGGCGCGCCGGCTGCACTTCGTGCCCGACGACGTCGACGAGTTCCTCGCCACCGTGCGCGCCGAGCTGGCCACCGCCGACCTGCTGGTCACCAGCGGCGGGGTGAGCGCCGGGGCCTACGAGGTGGTCAAGGACGCGTTCGCCGCACTCGGCACGGTCGAGTTCGTCAAGGTGGCCATGCAGCCCGGCGGCCCGCAGGGGGCGGGCACCGTCGACGGCGTCCCGGTGGTCACCCTCCCCGGCAACCCGGTGAGCTCGTTCGTCTCCTTCGAGGTCTTCGTGCGCCCGGCCCTGCGCCGCGCCCTGGGCCACGCCACCCCCGACCGGCTGCGCGCCCCCGCCGACCTGACCGAGCCGCTGCGCTCCCCCGCCGGGCGCCGCCAGTTCCTGCGCGGCCGCTACGACGGCGGTCAGGTGTCCCAGGTCGGCGGCCCCGGCTCGCACCTGGTCGCCCACCTCGCGCGCGCCAACTGCCTGGTCGTCGTCCCCGAGGACGTCACCGAACTGCCCGCCGGCGCCTCCGTGGACGTCGTGCTGATCGAGGGAGCACTCCAGTGACCGAACCGCGCCTCACCCACGTCGACGAGTCCGGCGCCGCCCGGATGGTCGACGTCTCGGCGAAGGCCGTCACCGCCCGCGAGGCCACCGCCGCCGGCCGCGTGCTGGTCAGCCCCGAGGTGGTCGCCCTGCTCCGCGGCGAGGGGGTGCCCAAGGGCGACGCCCTCGCCGTGGCGCGCATCGCCGGCATCGCCGGTGCCAAGCGGACGCCGGACCTGATCCCGCTGTGCCACCCCATCGCGCTGCACGGCGTGACCGTCGAGCTCGAGGTCACCGACGAGGCCGTGGAGATCACCGCGACCGCGCGCACCGCCGACCGCACCGGGATCGAGATGGAGGCGCTGACCTCGGTCGCCGTGGCCGGCCTGACGATGATCGACATGGTGAAGGCGGTCGACCCGCGCGCCTCGATCACCGACGTGCGGCTGCTGGCCAAGTCCGGCGGCAAGAGCGGGCAGTGGACGCGGTGACGCTGCCGGAGGGGGCCCGCGCCGTCGTCGTCACCGCGTCGAACCGCGCGTCGGCGGGGGTCTACGAGGACCGCAGCGGGCAGGTGCTCGCCGAGGGGCTGCGCGGCCTGGGCTTCGCCGTCGAGGGCCCGCACGTGCTGCCCGACGACCGCGCGGCGCTCGCGGGGGTCCTGCGCGAGGCGGTGGCGTCGGGCGCGGACGTCGTCCTCACCACCGGCGGCACGGGCCTGTCCCCCACCGACGTCACGCCCGAGGCGACCCGCGACGTGCTGGAGCGGGAGGCGCCGGGGATCGCCGACGCCGTCCGCCGCTACGGGGCGCCGCAGGTGCCGACGGCCGT
Source organism: Blastococcus sp. CPCC 205250 (assembly GCF_019799925.1). Lineage (GTDB taxonomy): Bacteria > Actinomycetota > Actinomycetes > Mycobacteriales > Geodermatophilaceae > Trujillonella. The sequence goes on from NZ_JABGCG010000007.1 coordinate 95,403, forward strand.
GCTCTCCCGTGGGCTGGCCGGCACCGCGGGCCGGACGCTGATCGTCAACCTGCCCGGCTCGACCGGTGGCGTGCGCGACGGCCTCGCCATCCTCGGGCCGCTGCTCCCCCACGTGGTCAGCCAGCTCCGCGGCGGCGACCACGTCTGACGTCGTCCTCCCGGACGACACCGCGGCCACGTGCCGTTCCCCGGCTGCCGTGAGCCCTGCCCGCCGACCCGCCGGGGACCCTGCGGGCCCGCCACCGGGCCGCCGCCTCGCAGGGCGGGTCCCGTTCCTCAGACTCCGCTGATGCGCTCCGTCCGCGTGTAGACGTTGCAGCCGTCGCCGCGGAGGAAGCCGACCAGCGTGATGCCCACATCGGCGGCCAGCTCCACCGCCAGCGACGACGGCGCCGAGACCGCGGCCAGCACCGGGATGCCCGCCATCGCCGCCTTCTGGGTCAGTTCGAAGCTCGCCCGCCCGCTGACCATGAGCACGTGCCCGGCCAGCGGCAGCCGCCCGGCGCGCAGGGCGTCGCCCACCACCTTGTCGACGGCGTTGTGCCGGCCGACGTCCTCGCGCAGGGCGACGAGCTCGCCCCCGGCGGTGAACAGCCCGGCCGCGTGCAGCCCGCCGGTCTTCTCGAAGACCTGCTGGGCGGCCCGCAGCCGGTCGGGCAGCGCCAGCAGCGTGTCCAGCGGCAGCCGCACGTCGTCGGCCGCGACGTCGTGGCGGGTGCGGGTGCGGATGGCGTCGATGCTCGCCTTGCCGCAGACCCCGCAGGAGCTGGAGGTCAGGAAGTTGCGGTCCAGCGCGGTGTCCGGCGGCTCGACGCCCGCGGCCAGGTCGACGTCGACGACGTTGTAGGTGTTGCGGCCGTCGGCGTCCACCGAGTCGCAGTAGCGCAGCGCGAGGACGTCGGCGTCGGAGGCGATGACGCCCTCCGTCGCGAGGAACCCGTGCACGAGGTCGAAGTCGTCCCCGGGCGTGCGCATCGTGACCGCCAGGGGCGTCCCCGACAGCCGGATCTCCAGCGGCTCCTCGGCCGCGACGGTGTCCGGTCGCGTCGTGCGGTGCTCCCCGCGGATGCGCAGCACCGGTGTCCGGCTCGTCACTCGTCCCACGTCGGGCGACGGTACCCACGCCGCGGCCGTACGGTTCGCTCGTGCCCGCGCTGCCGTCCTACGCCGCCGTCGTCCTGGCCGGTGGTCGGGCGGCCCGGCTCGGCGGGCAGGCCAAGCCCCAGCTCGAGGTCGGCGGGCGCTCCATGCTCGCCGCCGTCCTGGCCGCCGTGGCCGACGCGGAGCCGCGGGTGGTGGTCGGCCCGCCGCAGCCGGTCCCCGGTGGCGCGGTCGTCGTCCGCGAGCACCCGCCGGGCGGCGGGCCGGTCGCGGCGATGCGCGCCGGTTTGGCCCGTGTGGACACCGACGTCGTCGCCGTCCTGGCCGGGGACCTGCCGTTCCTCACGACGGGGCTCGTGGTCCAGCTGCGCGAGCGGCTCACCGGGGACGGCGTGCTCGTGGTGGACGACGCCGGCCGCGACCAGCTGCTCCTCGGGGTGTGGCGCACCGCGGCGCTGCGCCGCGTGCTGGCCGGGGCGGCGGCCCACGCGCCGGTGCGCCGGGTCCTGGCCCCGCTGACGGTCACCCGGTGGCGCCCGCCCGTCGAGCCCGGGGTGCCGGCGCCGTGGACCGACTGCGACACCCCGGCCGACCTGGCCCGCGCGCGTGCCGCGGCCGCCGCGAGTGCCACCCCGACCACCGGGTAGGGGCGGGGCATGCGTGTCGTCGTCGCCGGAGCCCACGGGCAGGTCGCCCGCCGTCTCGGCCGTCTGCTGTCCGCCCGCGGGGACACCGTCGTCGGGATCGTCCGCGACCCGGCGCACCGCGGGGACCTCGCCGACGACGGCGTGGAGGCGGCCGTGGTCGACCTCGAGGCGGCGTCGGTGGACGAGGTCGCGGCGGTCGCCCGCGGCGCCGACGCGGTGGTCTTCGCCGCCGGCGCGGGGCCGGGCAGCGGGATCGCGCGCAAGGACACCGTCGACCGCGCCGCCGCCGTCCTGCTCGCCGACGCGGCCGAGCAGGCCGGGGTGCGCACCTACCTGCTCGTCTCCTCCATGGGCGTCGACTCGGTCGCGGGCGGAGCGACCCCCGCGGGCGTCGACGAGGTGTTCACCGCCTACCTGCGTGCCAAGCTCGCCGCCGAGGAGGCGGTGCTGGCCCGCTCGGCGCTCGCGGTGACCGTGCTCCGGCCCGGCGGGCTCACCGACGACCCCGGCACCGGCCGGGTGACCCTGGCCCGGTCGGTCGACCGGGGCTCGGTGCCGCGGGACGACGTGGCGGCCGTGCTGGCCGGCCTCCTCGAGTCGCCGCGCCACGGCGCGGTGCTGGAGCTGGTCTCCGGACCGACGCCGGTCGCCGACGCCGTCAGCGCGGCCTGAGCGCCCGGGTGACCACCGCCCGGGCGGCCAGCTCCTCGTCGGGCGGGTAGTCCACCGCCACCAGCGTGAGCCCGCCCGGGGGCACCACGGGCACCTCGCTGGACCGCTCGGAGGACGACAGCAGCGCCGCGGGCCACCCCGGCGCGCGCCGCCCCTCCCCCACGGCGGTCAGCGCGCCCACGAGGCTGCGGACCATCGAGTGGCAGAACGCATCGGCCGAGGCGTGGATCCGCACGAGGTCGCCCTCCCGCTCGACCCGCAGGTCCAGCAGGGTGCGGATCGTCGTCGCGCCCTCCCGGCGGCGGCAGAAGGCGGCGAAGTCGTGCAGCCCCACCAGCGGGGCGGCGGCGGCCGCCATGGCCCCGGCATCGAGCCGGCGGGGCCAGCCGACGGTGTCGGCCCGGCGCAGCGGATCGGGGCCGGCATCCACGTCGGTCAGCCGGTAGACGTAGTGGCGGGCGAGCGCACCGAAGCGGGCGTCGAACTCCGCGGGGACCTCACGGACCGCGCGGACGGCGATGTCGGCCGGCAGCACGCCGCGCAGCCGCCGCACCAGCTTGGCCCGCTGCTCGTCCCACACCGTCCGGGGGACGTCGGCGTGGGCCACCTGGCCGGTCGCGTGGACCCCGGCGTCGGTGCGGCCGGCGACCGTGAGCGACACGGGCCGGCGCAGCACGCGGGCGAGCCCCTCCTCCAGGTCCGCCTGCACGGTCCGCTGCGCGGGCTGGCGGGCCCAGCCGTGCAGCGCCGTGCCGTCGTAGGCGACGTCGAACCGCAGCCGCACCCGGTCGTCGGGCACCTGCACCGGAGAACGGACGAGCCCGCCCCCGGGTTCGGGGGCGGGCTCGTCGCTGAGCTGGGTGCTCAGGGTGTCACTGGGGGTCGGGGGCGGAGTCCCCGCCCTCGTACTGCTGGCTCGCCGTGGCGGCGTCGCCCATCTCGGCTGCCTCGATCTCGGCGGCAGCAGCGGCGGCCACCCCCGGCGACAGGGCCGGGTCCTCGACGATCGACACGTTCTGCCGCTGCGGCTGCGGCGTCACGGCGCCGTCGTCCTGCCGGTTCCCGTCGGGGCTGTAGAGGTCGGTGACGACCTCCTGGGCCTCGCGGTCGACCGTGGGGTTGTCGGGGTCGGAAGCGTCCACGGCCGGCGAGGTGTCCCCGCCGGGGCCGGTCGTCTCGCCGTCCAGGGTCGCGCCCTGGTCCCCGCCGCCGACGGAGACGCCGGAGGCGCCGGGGCTGCCCGGCTCGGTCACTTGGTGCCGTCCGCGTCCTCGTCGTTGCCCTCGACCGGCTCGTCGGTCGCCTCGGCGCCGGCCTCGGTGGCGTCGGCCGTCTCGGCCGCCGCCTCGTCCACGACGTCCGCGGTCTCGTCCACGGCCGGCTCGTCGCCGGTCTCGAGCGCGTCGGCGGTGACCTCGCCGCTGGCGGCGGAAGCGCCGGCAGTGGCACCGGTGGCGGCGCCGGCGGTGGCACCGGCGAACCGGGTGCCGCGGGCGCGCTCGGCCTCGCCGACGGCCTGCTGACCGACGGTCAGGGCCTCGACCAGCTCGATGACCGCCATGGGGGCGTTGTCGCCCTTGCGCGGGCCGACCTTGGTGATGCGGGTGTAGCCACCCGGCCGGTTCTCGTAGCGAGGACCGATCTCGGCGAAGAGGTGGTGGACGACGTCCTTGTCACGGATGGTCGTCATGACCTGACGACGGGCGTGCAGGTCACCGCGCTTGGCCATGGTCACCAGCTTCTCGGCCAGCGGACGCAGCCGCTTGGCCTTCGCCTCGGTGGTGGTGATCCGGCCGTGCTCGAACAGCGAGGTGGCCAGGTTCGCCAGCATCAGCCGCTCGTGCGACGGGGAACCGCCGAGACGGGGGCCCTTGGTGGGGGTGGGCATGTCGGTCCTTCCTCAGGCGGCCGGGCGGGCGTGCCGGCTGCGGCCAAGCGTTGTGGAGTGCTGTTCGTCGCCCCGCCGACGTGGAGCCGGGGAGGAACTGCGCGGTGGTGCGGCGGCGACCAGTGTGGCGGTCGCCGAGACGGCGCCGGACGGCGGGGCGTGCCCGCCGTCCGGCGCCGGAGTGCTCAGAGCTGCTCGGTCTCCTGGTACACGGCGTCGCCGTAGTCCCCGCCCTCGGCGTACCCGGTGGTCTGGTACGCGTCGGTCTCGTAGCCCTCGTCGTAGCTCTCGATGGAGCTGGGGATGAACCCGGGCGGGCTGTCCTTGAGCGCCAGGCCCATGGCCGCCAGCTTCATCTTGACCTCGTCGATGGACTTGGCCCCGAAGTTGCGGATGTCCAGCAGGTCCGCCTCGGAGCGGGTGACGAGCTCACCGACGGTGTGCACGCCCTCGCGCTTGAGGCAGTTGTAGGACCGGACAGTGAGGTCCATGTCCTCGATCGGCATCGAGAAGTTCGCGATGTCGGCGGCCTCGGCCGGGCTGGGCCCGACCTCGATGCCCTCGGCGTCGAGGTTCAGCTCGCGGAGCAGGCCGAAGAGCTCGACCAGCGTGGAGCCGGCACTGGCGATCGCGTCCCGGGGGGCGATCGACGGCTTGGTCTCGACGTCGACGACGAGCCGGTCGAAGTCGGTGCGCTGCTCGACACGGGTCGCCTCGACGGCGTAGGTGACCTTGAGGACCGGCGAGTAGATCGAGTCGACCGGGATGCGGCCGATCTCCTGACCGGGCTGCTTGTTCTGCGGCGCGGGCACGTAGCCGCGACCCCGCTCGACGACCAGCTCGATCTCGAGCCGGCCCTTGCCGTTGAGGGTGGCGATGTGCAGGTCGGGGTTGTGCACCTCGACGCCGGCCGGCGGCGCGATGTCGGCCGCGGTCACCTCACCGGGGCCCTGCTTGCGCAGGTACATGGTCACCGGCTCGTCGGAGTCGGAGCTGACCACGAGGCCCTTGAGGTTGAGGATGATCTCGGTGACGTCCTCCTTGACGCCCGGCACGGTGGTGAACTCGTGCAGGGTGCCCTCGATCCGGATGCTGGTCACGGCAGCACCGGGGATCGACGACAACAGGGTGCGACGCAGGGAGTTGCCGAGCGTGTAGCCGAAGCCCGGCTCGAGCGGCTCGATGACGAACCGCGAGCGCTGCTCGGAGATCGTCTCCTCGGTCAGGGTGGGGCGCTGTGCGATGAGCACGGTCGTTCTCCTTCGTGTCCTCCGGCGACCGCCATATGACGCCGTGAGGGGGTGGTGCTGGCTCCGGCGGACATCGGTCCGCCCGCCGGAGCCGGGTGGTGCGGTGCGAGCTCTTACTTGGAGTAGAGCTCGACGATCAGCTGCTCCTGGACCGGGGTGTCGATCACCTGACGCGCGGGGACGCTGTGCACGAGCACCCGCAGCTGCGTGGTGATGACCTCGAGCCACGGCGGCACGGGCCGCTCGCCGGCGCGGGCCTGGGCGATCTCGAACGGCAGCATCGTGCGGGACTTCTCCGCGACCTCGATGATGTCGTTCGCGCTGACCCGGTAGGAGGGGATGTCGACCTTGCGGCCGTTCACCCGGATGTGGCCGTGGCGCACCAGCTGGCGCGCCATGTCGCGGGACTCGGCGAAGCCGGCCCGGTAGACCACGTTGTCCAGACGCGACTCGAGGATCTGCAGCAGGACCTCACCGGTCTTGCCCGACTTCTTGTTCGCCTCTTCGTAGTAGCCGCGGAACTGCTTCTCCAGCACGCCGTAGATGCGGCGGGCCTTCTGCTTCTCGCGCAGCTGCAGCAGGTACTCGCTGTCCTTGGTGCGGCCACGGCCGTGCTCGCCCGGCGGGTAGGGCCGGATCTCGATCGGGCACTTCGCGGACTCGCACTTGCTGCCCTTGAGGAACAGCTTCATCTTCTCGCGCCGGCACAGGCGGCAGTCGGCTCCGGTGTAACGGGCCACGTCAGGTACTCCTCGTCAGTCTCGTGAGTGGCCGGTCAGACCCGGCGGCGCTTCTTGGGGCGGCAGCCGTTGTGCGGCTGCGGCGTCACGTCCTGGATCTGACCCACCTCGAGGCCCGTGGCCTGCAGGGAGCGGATCGCGGTCTCCCGGCCGGAGCCGGGACCCTTCACGAAGACGTCGACCTTGCGCATGCCGTGCTCCTGCGCCTTGCGGGCGGCGTTCTCCGCCGCCATCTGCGCGGCGAAGGGAGTCGACTTGCGGGAGCCCTTGAACCCGACGTGCCCGGCCGAGGCCCAGCTGATCACGTTCCCGTTGGGGTCGGTGATCGACACGATCGTGTTGTTGAAGGTGCTCTTGATGTGCGCGGCGCCGTGGGCGACGTTCTTCTTCTCCTTGCGGCGGACCTTCTTGGCACCAGCCGCGGCGCGAGCCCTGGGAGGCATGTCTCTCCGGTTCCTTCAGCTTTTCAGTGGCCAGATGCAGCACGCTGCGCGCCGTCGCCCCCGCCCTCACGGGTCGCTGCGACGGCGCGCTGGCGGCTTACTTCTTGCCGGCCTTCTTCTTGCCGGCGATGGTCTTGCGCGGGCCCTTGCTCGAGCGCGCGTTGGTCTTGGTGCGCTGCCCGTGGACCGGGAGCCCACGACGGTGCCGCAGCCCCTGGTAGCAGCCGATCTCCACCTTGCGGCGGATGTCGGCGGCGACCTCACGGCGGAGGTCACCCTCGACGCGGAAGTGCTCGTCGATGTAGTCGCGCAGCTTCAGCAGGTCCTCGTCGCTGAGGTCCTTGGCGCGCAGGTCCGGGCTGACGCCCGTCGCGGCCAGGGTCTCCTTGGCGTGGGTCTTGCCGATGCCGTAGATGTAGGTGAGCGCGATCTCCATCCGCTTCTCGCGGGGCAGGTCGACGCCGGCCAGTCGTGCCATGTCTCAGGTACTCCCTCAGCCCTGCCGCTGCTTGTGGCGGGCGTTGTCGCAGATGACCATGACCCGGCCGTGCCGGCGGATCACCTTGCACTTGTCGCAGATCTTCTTCACCGACGGCTGGACCTTCACCGGTGCCGCCCCTCATTCCTGTCGATCGTGAGCCGGCCGCGGTCCACCCGGGGACGGGCGCCGCGACACGGCGGTTACTTGTACCGGTAGACGATGCGACCGCGCGTCAGGTCGTAGGGCGAGAGCTCCACGACCACGCGGTCCTCGGGCAGGATGCGGATGTAGTGCTGCCGCATCTTGCCGCTGATGTGGGCGAGCACCCGGTGCCCGTTCTGCAGTTCCACCCGGAACATCGCGTTGGGCAGCGGCTCGACGACGCGACCCTCGACCTCGATGGCCCCGTCCTTCTTCGCCATGCCCTACACGGCCTCCCTGACTCGTCTCCGCCCACGCCGGGATCCCGGCGGGGCGGTCTGGTGATTGCGGAACAGGTGGTGCACTGACGCTCTCGCGAGGGCGCCCTGGGTCATGCGGCCACAGCACGACGGCAGAGCGGCGCGAACGCCGTCGTTCACTGTACCCCGCCCCGGTCGGGCACTCCAACCGGGGTTCGGTCACAGCCAGATGCCTCCGTGGGCCCCCGGCGGTTGCGTCACGTGCGGGGGGTGATCCCGAACGGGGCCAGGCCGGCCATCCCGCCGTCCTCCGCGGTGAGGACCCACGGGCCCTCCGGCGTGACGGCGACGGTGTGCTCGAAGTGCGCGGCGCGCGAGCCGTCCTTGGTGACGACGGTCCAGCCGTCCTCGAGCTCGACGGTGGCCGGGTCGCCCACGGTCACCATGGGCTCGATCGCCAGTGCCAGGCCGGGGACCAGCCGCGGACCGCGGCCGGGACGCCCGTAGTTCAGGACGTGCGGGTCCTGGTGCATCTCGGTGCCGATGCCGTGCCCGCCGTAGTGGTCGACGATCCCGTACGGGTGCGTCTCGGCCGTGATGGCCTGCTCGACGGCGTGGCTGATGTCGGTCAGCCGGTTGCCGGCGACCGCCGCGGCCAGGCCGGCCCACATGGAGCGCTCCGTGACCGCCATGAGCGCCGCGTCCTCCGCCGAGGGCTCCCCCACCGTGAGCGTGACGGCGGAGTCGCCGTGCCAGCCCGCGAGGATCGCGCCGCAGTCGATGGAGATGTTGTCGCCCTGGGCCAGCGCCCGGGTGGGGTTCGGGATCCCGTGCACGATCTCGTCGTTGATCGACGCGCAGATGCTGCCCGTGAAGCCGTGGTACCCCAGGAACGAGGGAACGGCGCCCGCGCTCCGGATCGCGTCCTCGGCGATCGCGTCGAGCTCCCCGGTGGTGACGCCGGGCCGCACCGCGGCGCGCACGGCCGCGATGGCCCCGGCGACCACGAGGCCGGCCGCCCGCATGAGCTCCAGCTCGTGCGGGGTCTTGATCTGGATCATCCGTCCACTCCACTTCGCCAGCAGGGGCAGGCGGCTGAGGATCCCGGCCGACATCAGCGCTGCGCGCCTACTCGCCGGCCTGCGGCCCGGCCTGGGGGCTCCGGCCGAGGGCCTCGAGCGCCCGGGCGGTGACCTCCTCGACGCTGCCCATGGCGTCGATGCGCGCCAGCAGCCCCTCGCCGTCGTAGAACCCCGACAGCGGCGCGGTCTGTTCCCGGTACACCTGCAGGCGGTGCCGGACGGTCTCCGGCTCGTCGTCGGACCGCTGCACCCATTCGCCGTCGACGAGCATGCGACGGCTGGACAGCCGGCGGACGAGCTCGTCCTCGTCGACGACGAGCTCGAGCACGCGGTCCAGGCCGTTGCCCAGCTCGGCCAGGGACGCCCGCAGCTGCTCCGCCTGCGCGATGGTCCGCGGGAAGCCGTCCAGCAGGAACCCGGCCTTGGCGTCGGGCTCGGCCAGACGGTCCTTGACCATCGCGACGGTGATCTCGTCGGGGACCAGGTCCCCGGCGTCCATGAACGTCTTGGCCTTCTGCCCCAGCTCGGTCTTGCCGCTGACGTTCGCGCGGAAGATGTCGCCGGTGGAGATGGCGGGCGCACCGAGGTGGCCCGCGATGATCTGCGCCTGGGTCCCCTTGCCCGCGCCCGGAGGGCCGAGCAGCACGACGCGCACTACTTCAGGAACCCTTCGTAGTTGCGCTGGTTGAGTTGCGTCTCGATCTGCTTCACCGTCTCCAACCCCACTCCGACCATGATGAGCACCGCCGTCCCGCCGAACGGGAAGTTCTGGTTCTGCCCCTCCTGCGTCACCGAGAGGAACAGGTTGGGCAAGACTGCCACGAGCCCCAGGTAGATCGATCCGGGGAAGGTGATGCGGGACAGCACGTACTGCAGGTACTCCGCCGTCGGGCGCCCGGGTCGGATGCCGGGGATGAAGCCGCCGTAGCGCTTCATGTCGTCGGCCCGCTCCTCCGGGTTGAACGTGATCGACACGTAGAAGTACGTGAAGAACATGATCAGCGCGAAGTAGATGAGGATGTGCGACCAGCTGCTCTGGTCGATCACGTAGTTCTCGAAGAACCGACGGACCGTCCCCGTCTCGTCGCCCTGGAGCTGGGAGATCAGCTGCGGCAGGTACAGCAGGGACGAGGCGAAGATGACCGGGATGACACCGGCCTGGTTCACCTTCAGCGGCAGGTAGGTCGACGTCCCGCCGTACATGCGGCGGCCGACCATGCGCTTGGCGTACTGGACCGGGATGCGGCGCTGGGCCTGTTCCACGTAGACGACCGACGCGATGATCACCAGCGCCAGCAGGCAGATCAGCGCGAAGACGACGCCGCCGCGGGTCTGCAGGATCGAGCCGCCCTCAGCGGGGATGCGCGCGGCGATCGAGGTGAAGATCAGCACGGACATGCCGTTGCCGATCCCCTTCTCGGTGAGCAGCTCGCCGAGCCACATGATCACGGCCGTGCCGGCGGTGAGCGCGATGACCAGGATGATCGTCGCCCAGATCGAGTCCGACGGGATGATCTGCTCGGAGCAGTTCGGGAAGAGCTGGCCGCTGCGGGCCAGCGCGATGATGCCGGTGCTCTGCAGGACGGCGAGGGCGATCGTGAGGTACCGGGTGTACTGGGTCAGCTTGGCCTGCCCAGACTGCCCTTCCTTCTTGAGCTGCTCGAACCGCGGGATGACCACGACCAGCAGCTGCACGATGATGCTCGCCGTGATGTACGGCATGATGCCGAGCGCGAAGATCGACAACCGGAGCAGCGCGCCGCCGGAGAACAGGTTGACCAGGGAGTAGAGGTCACGCTGGTCGGAGGCCTGGGCCTGCTCGAGGCAGTTGTTGATCGCCTCGACGGAGACGCCGGGCCCGGGGACCGCGGCGCCCAGCCGGTAGACGGCGATGACCCCCAGGGAGAACAGGATCTTGCGCCGGAGGTCTGGCGTCCGGAACGCCGCGGCGAACGCCTGCAGCACGTGCCCTCCCCGAGTCGGTCGTGTGAGTGTAAGGACCAGCCTGCCCCGGACCGCTCGCAGGCTCGCGGCGGGTCCCTGCGGGGTGGCCGGTGGTGTCGCCTGCGGTCAGCCCGGCAGCAGACGACCCCCGGGGCGCGGGCCTCCCGTCAGGAGGGGCACCCCGGGGGTCACTGGCTGCTCAGACGACGGTGGTGCTGCCCCCGGCCGCGGCGATCTTCTCGGCCGCCGACGACGAGAACGCGGTGGCGTGCACGTCGACCGCGACACCGCCGAGGTCACCGGTGCCGAGCACCTTGACCGGCTGGCCGCGGCGCACGGCCCCGGCGGCGACGAGCGCGTCGACGTCGACGGTGCCGCCCTGCGGGAACAGCGCCGCGATCCGGTCGAGGTTGACGACCTGGAAGACGACCTTGTTGGGGCTCTTGAAGCCCGACAGCTTGGGCAGCCGCATGTGCAGGGGCGTCTGACCGCCCTCGAAGCGCGCGGAGGTGTTCCCGCGCGCCCCGGTGCCCTTGGTGCCGCGGCCGGCCGTCTTGCCCTTGGAGCCCTCACCGCGGCCGACGCGCGTCTTGGCGGTATGGGCGCCCTTGGCCGGGCGGAGGTGGTGGACCTTGAGAGTCATGGTGTGTCCCTGCTCAGATCTCTTCGACGGTGACCAGGTGCGGCACCGTGGCGACCATCCCGCGGATCTCGGGACGGTCCTCCTGCACGACCGAGTCGTTGATCCGCTTGAGGCCCAGGGAGCGCAGCGTCTGCCGCTGGTTGGGCTTCGTGCCGATCGCCGACCGGATCTGGGTGACCTTCAGCTGAGGCATGTCAGACCCCCTGGCCCGCACGGGCGCGCAGCATCGCGGCCGGAGCGACGTCCTCGAGGGGCAGACCGCGGCGGGCCGCGATCTCCTCGGGACGCACGAGGTCCTTCAGCGCCTGCATCGTCGCGTGCACGATGTTGATGGGGTTCGAGGAGCCGAGGCTCTTCGAGAGCACGTCGTGGATGCCGGCGCACTCGAGGACGGCACGCACCGGGCCACCGGCGATGACACCGGTACCCGGGCTGGCCGGCTTGAGGAGCACGACGCCGGCCGCCGCCTCACCCTGCACGGGGTGCGGGATGGTGCTGGCGATGCGCGGCACCTTGTAGAAGTGCTTCTTGGCCTCCTCGACGCCCTTGGCGATCGCCGCGGGCACCTCCTTGGCCTTGCCGTAGCCGACGCCCACGGTGCCGTCGCCGTCGCCCACGATCACGAGGGCGGTGAAGCTGAAGCGCCGACCGCCCTTGACGACCTTGGACACGCGGTTGATGGCGACCACGCGCTCGATGAAGTTGCTCTTCTCGGCAGGAGCGCCACCCGGCCCCCGGCCGCCGTCACGACGGTCGCGGCGGTCGTTGCCGCCGCCGGCGCCGCCGCCGCGTCGCTGTGGTCCTGGCATCAGACGTCCCTCTCGATCACTGTCACGGTGCTGCTGGTGTGGGTGCTGGTCATCAGAAGTCCAGACCACCCTCGCGTGCGCCGTCGGCGAGCGCGGCGATCCGCCCCTGGTAGCGGTTGCCACCACGGTCGAACACCACCGCGGTGATGCCGGCTGCCTTGGCCCGCTCCGCCACGAGCACGCCGACCTGGCGGGCCAGGGCGGACTTGTCGCCGTCGGCCGTGCGCAGGCTGGCGTCCAGCGTGGAGGCGCTGACCAGCGTGTGGCCCGCGGTGTCGTCGACGACCTGGGCGTGGATGTGGCGCGAGCTGCGCTTGACCACCAGGCGCGGACGCTCCGGGGTGCCGGAGACCCGCTTGCGCAGGCGGTTGTGCCGGCGGAGCTTGGCCACGCGGCGCGCGGTGCTGATGTCGGTGCCCACCGGGGTGTGCACCCGAGCACTCTTCTCGGTCTGTGCCATCACTTACCCGTCTTCCCGACCTTGCGCTTGACGACCTCACCCTGGTACCGCACGCCCTTGCCCTTGTACGGGTCGGGGCGACGCAGCTTGCGGATGTTGGCCGCGACCTGGCCCACCTGCTGCTTGTCGATGCCGGCCACCCGCAGGCGGGTGGGCGACTCGACCGTGAACGTGATGCCCTCGGGCGCCTTGACGGGCACCGGGTGGCTGAAGCCCAGGGCGAACTCGAGGTCGGAACCGCGCGCCTGGACGCGGTAGCCGACGCCGACGATCTCGAGGGTCTTGGTGTACCCCTCGGTGACGCCGGTGATCATGTTGGCGATGAGGGTGCGCGACAGCCCGTGGAGGGCGCGGCTCTCACGCTCGTCGTCCGGGCGGGCCACCTGCAGCGTGCCGTCCTCACCGCGGGCCACCGTGATCGGCGCCGCGACGGTGTGGGCGAGGGTCCCCTTGGGGCCCTTCACGCTGACGGTCTGGCCGTCGATGGCGATGTCCACGCCACCGGGCACCGGAATCGGGAGTCGTCCGATCCGTGACATCTCTGCTCGCTCCTCTTACCAGACGTAGGCGAGGACTTCCCCACCCACGCCCTTCGTGTTCGCCTGGCGGTCGGTCAGCAGCCCGGTGGAGGTGGAGATGATGGCCACCCCGAGGCCGCCGAGCACCTTGGGCAGCGCAGTGGACTTGGCGTACACCCGCAGACCGGGCTTGGACACCCGACGGACGCCGGCGATGCTGCGCTCGCGGTTGGGCCCGTACTTGAGGTCGATGACCAGTTCCTTGCGGGTGGTCCCGTCCACCTCGACGTCGTTCACCTTCCAGCCGGCGATGTAGCCCTGCTGCTGGAGGATCTCCGCGATGTGCGTCTTGATCTTCGACGACGGCATCGTCGTGGAGTCGTGATACGCCTGGTTGGCGTTGCGGATACGCGTGAGCATGTCCGCGATCGGGTCGGTCATCGTCATGGGTGTCGTGCCTCTCTCGCCGCGGTTCCGCACGCGGACCTCGCGTGGGCCTCTCGGCGATCGGTGTCACTCGGGGTGAGCGGTGCTCGGTACTGCTGGTCGGGACGGCCCCGGTGCCGGGACCCGCAGCAGGCTGCGGGAGGCACCGGGGTCGATCACCAGCTGGACTTGCTGACGCCGGGGAGCTCCCCGGCGTGGGCCATCTCCCGCAGGCAGATCCGGCACAGGCCGAACTTGCGGAACACCGCGTGCGGGCGACCGCAGCGCTGGCAGCGGGTGTAACCGCGGACCGCGAACTTCGGCTTGCGGGCCGCCTTGTTGATCAGGGCCTTCTTGGCCATCTCGGTCTCCTGTAGCTCTCTCGAAGGCCCGGATCAGCGGGTCGTGGACACGACGGGCTGGCCGGCGAAGGGGAAGCCGAGCAGGCGGAGCAGCTCGCGGCCCTCGTCGTCGTTGGTGGCGGTCGTGACCAGGGTGATGTCCATGCCGCGCGGCCGGTCGATCTTGTCGACGTCGATCTCGCGGAACATCGACTGCTCGTTCAGGCCGAACGTGTAGTTGCCGTGGCCGTCGAACTGCTTGGCGTTCAGGCCGCGGAAGTCGCGGATGCGGGGCAGGGCCAGCGACAGGAGCCGGTCCAGGAACTCCCACATGCGGTCGCCGCGGAGGGTCACCTTCGCGCCGATCGGCATGCCCTCGCGGAGCTTGAACTGCGCGATGGACTTGCGGGCCCGGACGACGGCCGGCTTCTGGCCGGTGATGGCGGTGAGGTCGCGGACCGCGCCGTCCATCAGCTTCGCGTCACGGGTGGCCTCGCCGACGCCCATGTTGACGACGATCTTGGTCAGACGCGGGATCTGCATGATGTTCTCGTAGCCGAACTCCGACTGCAGGGCCGGCACGATCTCCTCGCGGTACCGGCCGAGCATGCGGGGCAGCTCACGGGTGGGTGCGCTCATGTGCTCAGAGGTCCTTACCGGTGCGCCGCGAGACCCGGATGCTGCGGCCTTCCTCGTCCTTGCGGAAGCCGACCCGGGTCGGCTTGTCCTCGGAGTCGATCACCATCACGTTGCTCACGTGGATGGGAGCCTCCTGCGTGACGATCCCGCCCTGCTGGGCGCCGCGCTGGTTGGAGCTGATCCGGGTGTGCTTCTTGACCCGGCCCACGCCCTCGACGAGCACCTTCTGCGTCTGCGGGTAGGCGGCGATGACCCGGCCCTTCGCGCCCTTGTCCTTGCCGGACAGCACCACGACGGTGTCGCCCTTCTTGACCTTCATCGACGGCGCCTTCTTGGTGCCGGGGTCGTTCTTGTGGGCAGCCATGCTCACAGCACCTCCGGAGCGAGCGAGATGATCCGCATGAAGCGCTTGTCGCGGAGCTCACGGCCGACGGGGCCGAAGATGCGCGTACCGCGCGGGTCGCCGCTGTCGCGGATGATGACGGCGGCGTTCTCGTCGAAGCGGATGTAGGAGCCGTCGGGACGACGGCGCTCCTTCACGGTGCGGACGACGACGGCCTTGACCACGTCGCCCTTCTTGACACCGGCACCCGGCAGCGCGTCCTTCACGGTGGCGACGATGACGTCGCCGATGCCCGCGTAGCGTCGCCCGGATCCGCCGAGGACACGGATGCAGAGGATCTCCTTGGCACCCGTGTTGTCGGCGACCCGCAGTCGCGACTCCTGCTGGATCACTACTACTCCCAGATCTTGATGGTGACAGCCGGGCCGGAACGGTGAACCGGCTGTCCGACACCCACGTGCGGACGCACCGGCGGCTGGGCCACCGGTGCGTCCGAGGCACGGGTATCGGGATGTGGCGCGCACCCGGAGGGGCGCCAGTCGTCCAGAGTACCTGCTCCGGACCCGGCCCCGGAGGGCCGGTCGGCCGGGCCCCGTCCGGAGACGGGGTCGCGGCCCTCGTGCGGTCCTACTTGGCCTTCTCGACGACCTCGACCAGCCGCCACCGCTTCGTGGCGGAGGTGGGCCGGGTCTCCATGATCTGCACGCGGTCGCCGATGCCGGCGACCCCCTGCTCGTCGTGCGCCTTCAGCTTGCTCGTCCGGCGGATGACCTTGCCGTACAGGCCGTGCTTCACGCGGTCCTCGACCTCGACGACGATGGTCTTGTCCATCTTGTCGCTGACCACGAGGCCCTCACGGACCTTGCGGTACCCGCGGCCGGCCAGGCCCGGGCCGCTGGCGGCCTGCGTCTGCTGGGGCTCGCTCATGCCACACCCTCGTTCGGGGCGACCGACAGGCCCAGCTCGCGCTCACGCATGATCGTGTAGATCCGCGCGATGTCGCGGCGGACGGTCTGCAGCCGCCGGTTGTTGTCCAGCTGGCCGGTGGCCACCTGGAACCGCAGGTTGAACAGTTCTTCCTTGGACTCGCGGAGTCGCGAGGCGAGCTCGTCGACGGAGAGCTCACGCAGCTCCGGAGCGGTCAGGCCGGCAGCCATCACACCTCTCCTTCACGAGTGATGAAGCGGCACTTCATCGGCAGCTTGTGGATCGCGCGGCGCATGGCCTCGCGGGCGACCGGCTCGGCCACACCGGAGAGCTCGAAGAGCACCCGGCCCGGCTTGACGTTGGCCACCCACCACTCGGGCGAGCCCTTGCCGGAACCCATGCGGGTCTCGGCCGGCTTCTTGGTCAGCGGACGGTCCGGGTAGATGGAGATCCACACCTTGCCGCCACGCTTGATGTGCCGAGTCATGGCGATACGGGCCGACTCGATCTGCCGGTTCGTCACGTAGGCCGGCTCCAGGGCCTGGATGGCGAACTCGCCGAAGTTGATCTCGGTGCCGCCCTTGGCCCGGCCGGAGCGGCTCGGGTGGTGCTGCTTGCGGTGCTTGACACGCCGTGGGATGAGCATGGCTCAGCTCTCCGTGTTCTCGGTCGCGGTCGTCTCGGTGGCGGTCGTCTCGGCAGCCGCGGTGGCCTCCGGACCGGCCAGCTCGGCGACCGTCGTCTCCGGCGCCTCGCCCGAGGTCTGGGCGACGACGGCGTCGGTGGTGTCCACCGCGGGCCCGGTGCCCTCGGCGGCGGCCCGGCCGGCCTCGGTGCCACCAGCGGTGGTGCCGCTGGAGCCCGAGCGACGCTGCGGGCGCTGCGCGCGCTCACGACGCTGCTGACGGGCGGCGAGGGCCTCGAGGGCCTCGCGCTCGGCCCGGGAGCCGCTCACGTCGCCCTTGTAGATCCACACCTTGACGCCGATGCGGCCGAAGGTGGTGCGGGCCTCGTAGATGCCGTAGTCGATGTTCGCGCGGAGCGTGTGCAGGGGCACCCGGCCCTCGCGGTAGAACTCGGACCGGCTCATCTCCGTGCCGCCCAGGCGCCCCGAGCACTGCACCCGGATGCCCTTGACCTGCGGGCTGCGCTGGGCCGACTGCATGGCCTTGCGCATGGCGCGACGGAAGCTCACGCGGCTGGACAGCTGCTCGGCAACGCCCTGGGCGACGAGCTGCGCGTCGGACTCGGGGTTCTTCACCTCGAGGATGTTCAGCTGCACCTGCTTGCCGGTCAGCTTCTCCAGCTCGCCCCGGATGCGGTCGGCCTCGGCGCCGCGGCGGCCGATGACGATGCCGGGACGGGCGGTGTGGATGTCGACGCGGACCCGGTCACGGGTGCGCTCGATCTCCACCTTGGAGATGCCGGCCCGCTCCATGCCCTTGGACATGAGCTTGCGGATGGCGACGTCTTCCTTGACGTAGTCCTTGTACAGCTTGTCCGCGTACCACCGGGACTTGTAGTCGGTGGTGATGCCGAGCCGGAACCCGTGCGGGTTGACCTTCTGACCCACTAGCGGGTCCCTCCCCTCGTGTTGCTCTTCTGCTGGGTGGCGGGGCCGGACTGGCCGGTGTCCCGACGCGCCTTGCGCGACTTCTGCGCGAGCTCGGCGCTGCTGGCGACCTCGCTGACCTCGACGGTGATGTGGCTGGTCCGCTTGTTGATGCGGAACGCCCGGCCCTGCGCACGCGGACGGATCCGCTTGAGCGTCGGGCCCTCGTCGACGTACGCGGCGCTCACGACGAGCGCGTTGCGGTCGAGCTGCAGGTTGTGCTCGGCGTTGGCGACGGCGCTGGCCACCACCTTGGCGACCGGCTCGCTGGCGGCCTGCGGCGCGAAGCGCAGCAGGGCCAGTGCCTCGTCGGTCGGCAGGTAGCGGATCATGTCCACCACCCGGCGTGCCTTCATGGGGGTGACGCGGACGAACCGGGCCGTGGCCCGGGCGACCGGCGTCTCCTGTCCCAACTGGGAAGTCATCTGAGTCTCTCTCTACCTGGTCAGCCGCGCCGCGACCGGCGGTCGTCCTTGATGTGCCCACGGAAGGTGCGCGTGGGCGCGAACTCGCCGAGCTTGTGCCCGACCATCGCCTCGGTCACGAAGACCGGGACGTGCTTGCGGCCGTCGTGCACGGCGATCGTGTGCCCGAGCATGTCGGGGATGATCGTCGAGCGCCGCGACCAGGTGCGGATGACGTTCTTGGTGCCCTTCTCGTTCTGGGCGTCCACCTTGGCGAGCAGGTGGTCGTCGACGAACGGGCCCTTCTTGAGGCTGCGTGGCATGTCTGTCGGACTCCTCTACCCGCTCAGCGCTTCTTGTTGGTGCGCCGGCGGCGCACGATCAGAGCGTCACTGGCCTTGCGCTTGCGCGTGCGGCCCTCCGGCTTGCCCTTCGGGTTCACCGGGTGGCGCCCACCGGAGGTCTTGCCCTCACCACCACCGTGCGGGTGGTCGACCGGGTTCATGGCGACACCACGGACGGTCGGGCGCTTGCCCTTCCACCGCATGCGGCCGGCCTTGCCCCAGTTGATGTTCGACTGCTCGGCGTTGCCGACCTCGCCGATGGTGGCGCGGCAGCGGACGTCGACGTTGCGGATCTCGCCCGACGGCATGCGCAGCTGGGCGAACCGGCCCTCACGGGCGACCAGCTGGACGCTCGTGCCGGCCGACCGGGCGATCTTCGCGCCGCCACCAGGACGGAGCTCGATCGCGTGGACCACCGTGCCGACCGGGATGTTCCGGAGCGGGAGGTTGTTGCCCGGCTTGATGTCGGCAGCCGGACCGCACTCGACCGTGTCGCCCTGCTTCAGGCGGGCCGGCGCGATGATGTAGCGCTTCTCGCCGTCGGCGAAGTGCAGCAGCGCGATCCGCGACGTGCGGTTCGGGTCGTACTCGATGTGCGCGACCTTGGCCGGCACGCCGTCCTTGTCGGCCCGTCGGAAGTCGATCAGGCGGTACGCGCGCTTGTGGCCGCCGCCCTGGTGGCGAGCGGTGACCTTCCCGTGCACGTTCCGCCCGCCGCGGCCGTGCAGCGGCCGGACCAGCGACTTCTCGGGATGGTCGCGGGTGACCTCGGCGAAGTCGGCGACGCTGGAGCCACGGCGGCCCGGCGTCGTCGGCTTGTACTTGCGGATAGCCATTGCTGACTCAGTCCTCTATCTCTGGTCCGAACGGTCCTGGCGCCTCAGGCGCCGGGACCACCGAAGATCTCGATGCGGTCGCCAGGCGCGAGCGACACGATGGCGCGCTTGGTGTCTGGGCGCTTGCCGAGCTTGTTGCCCTTGCTGCGCTTCTTCTTGCCCTGACGGTTGATCGTGTTGACGTCGAGGACCTTCACGTTGAAGACCTGGGCGACAGCGATCTTGATCTGCGTCTTGTTGGCGTCGGGGTGGACGAGGAACGTGTACTGGTTCTCGTCCAGCAGCCCGTAGCTCTTCTCCGAGATGACCGGCGCGAGCAGGACGTCCCGGGGGTCGTGGAAGGTCACGCCGTCTCCTCGGTGGTGTCGGTGGCGGAGCCCGCGACCTCGACGGTGCCCTCGTCCTCGGCCGGCGCGATCGACGGCACGCCACCCGGGGTCAGGTGGGTGCCCAGGTCCGGCTTGGCCGACCCGCGGGCCGGGCCGGCGACGAACTCCGCCAGCGCGGCCTCGGTGAAGACGACCTCGTCGGCGACCAGGACGTCGTAGGTGTTGAGCTGGCCGGCCTCGAGCAGGTGCACGCGGGGCTCGTTGCGCAGGCTGATCCAGTTGAGGACGTCGTCGTGGTCGAGGACCACGAGCACGCGCTTGGCCTGGGTCACCGCGTCGAGCGCCTTGAGCGCCTCCTTCGTCTTCGGGGCGTCGCCCTCGACGAAGGTGGTGATCACGTGCACGCGGTCCTCGCGGGCCCGGTCGGAGAGGGCGCCGCGGAGCGCGGCGGCCTTCATCTTCTTCGGGGTCCGCTGCGTGTAGTCACGCGGCTGGGGGCCGTGGACCGTGCCACCGCCGGTGAACTGCGGCGCGCGGATCGAGCCCTGACGGGCGCGGCCGGTGCCCTTCTGGCGGTAGGGCTTGACGCCACCACCGCTGACCTTGCCGCGGGTCTTCGTCGCGTGCGTGCCCTGGCGCGCGGCGGCCAGCTGGGCCACCACGACCTGGTGCATCAGCGAGACGTTCGCGTTGGCGTCGAAGAGCGCACCGGGCAGCGTCACGCTGCCGGAGGTCTCCCCCGCCGGCGTGCGGACGTCGACCTCACGGTCGGTCCGGGACTGGGTGGACTGGGTCACTGGTTGTCACTCCCCACGGGCCCGCCCTTGACGGCCGAGCGGACGAGCACGAGGCCGCCCTTCGGGCCGGGGATGGCGCCCTTGATCAGCAGCAGCCCGCGCTCGGTGTCCACCCCGTGGACCGTGAGCGAGAGCGTCGTCGTCTTGACGTGGCCCATGCGGCCGGCCATGCGCAGGCCCTTGAAGACCCGGCCGGGCGTCGAGGCCCCGCCGATGGAACCCGGCGACCGGTGCTTGCGCTGGGTGCCGTGTGCGGCGCCCAGGCCCTTGAAGCCGTGACGCTTCATGACACCGGCGGTGCCCTTGCCCTTGCTGGTGCCGATGACGTCGACCTTGGTCACGCCCTCGAACACCTCGGCCGTCAGCTCCTGGCCGACGGTGTACGTGGCGGCGTCGTTGGTACGCAGCTCGACCACGTGACGGCGCGGCGTGACGCCGGCCTTCGCGAAGTGGCCACCCTCGGGCTTGTTCACCTTGCGGGGGTCGATCTCACCGAAGCCGAGCTGGAGGGCCGAGTAGCCGTCCACCTCGGGGGTGCGCACCTGGGTGACCACGCACGGCCCCGCCTTGACGACGGTCACCGGCACGATGCGGTTGTTCTCGTCGAAGACCTGGGTCATGCCCAGCTTCTCGCCGAGGAGCCCGCGGAAGTTGCTCGCCATGACTCCCCCTTACTGGATGTTGACGTCGACCGAGGCCGGCAGGTCGATGCGCATGAGCGCGTCGACCGTCTTCGGCGTCGGGTCGAGGATGTCGATGAGCCGCTTGTGCGTACGCATCTCGAAGTGCTCCCGCGAGTCCTTGTACTTGTGCGGGGAGCGGATGACGCAGTACACGTTCTTCTCCGTCGGCAGCGGCACGGGGCCGACGACGCGCGCACCGGTCTTCGTCACCGTCTCGACGATGCGCCGCGCCGAGGCATCGATCGCCTCGTGGTCGTAGGCCTTCAGCCTGATGCGGATCTTCTGTCCCGCCATCGGTGTTCTCGCTCCTGCCGATCGTGACTACGTCTGTGGTGGTCCGGTTCCCGGATCCAGCTAGGCCCGGGATCCGGACCCATGGGACGGGCGGCGGCCTGGTGGCCGCCGCCCGTCCGCGGGTACTACTTGTTGATCTTGACGACGCGACCGGCGCCGACGGTCCGCCCACCCTCACGGATGGCGAACTTGAGGCCCTCCTCCATGGCGATCGGCTGGATCAGCTCGACCGTCATCTCGGTGTTGTCGCCGGGCATGACCATCTCGGTGCCGGCGGGCAGCGTCACGACGCCCGTCACGTCCGTCGTCCGGAAGTAGAACTGGGGACGGTAGTTGTTGAAGAACGGCGTGTGCCGGCCACCCTCGTCCTTGGAGAGGATGAAGACCGACGCCTCGAAGTTCGTGTGCGGGGTGATCGTCCCGGGCTTGATGACGACCTGGCCGCGCTCGACGTCCTCGCGCTTGATGCCGCGCAGCAGGAGGCCCACGTTGTCGCCGGCCTGACCCTGGTCGAGCAGCTTGCGGAACATCTCCACGCCGGTGACGGTGGTCTTGGTCGAGGTCGGGCGGATGCCGACGATCTCGACCTCCTCCGACACCTTGACGATGCCGCGCTCGACGCGCCCGGTCACGACGGTGCCACGACCGGTGATCGTGAAAACGTCCTCGACGGGCATGAGGAACGGCTTGTCGATCTCGCGCTCCGGCTCGGGGATCGCGTCGTCGACGGCGTTCATCAGCTCCATGAGCTTGTCGCCCCACTCGGCGTCGCCCTCGAGCGCCTTCAGCGCCGACACGCGGACCACGGGGACGTCGTCACCCGGGAACTCGTACTCGGACAGCAGCTCGCGGACCTCGAGCTCGACGAGCTCGAGGATCTCCTCGTCGTCGACCATGTCGGCCTTGTTGAGCGCCACGACGATGTAGGGCACACCGACCTGACGGGCCAGGAGCACGTGCTCCTTGGTCTGCGGCATCGGGCCGTCGGTGGCGGCGACCACGAGGATCGCGCCGTCCATCTGCGCGGCACCGGTGATCATGTTCTTGATGTAGTCGGCGTGCCCGGGGCAGTCGACGTGCGCGTAGTGGCGCTTCTCGGTCTGGTACTCGACGTGCGCGATCGAGATCGTGATGCCGCGAGCCTTCTCCTCGGGCGCCTTGTCGATCTGGTCGAACGCCGACGCCTCGTTGAGGTTCGGGTACTTGTCGTGCAGGACCTTGGTGATCGCCGCGGTCAGCGTCGTCTTCCCATGGTCGATGTGCCCGATGGTGCCGATGTTGACGTGCGGCTTGGTCCGCTCGAACTTGGCCTTGGCCACTGGGGTTCCTCTCCTCGTGGTGTCGCAGTCGTACGCGAGTCTGGGGTGGGGTTGCTGGGGGGTGCCGGGCGGGGGTGCCGCCCGGCGGGTCACTCGCCGGTCGCCTTGGCGATGATCTCCTTGGCGACGTTCTGCGGGACCTCCGCGTAGGTCTCGAAGACCATGGTGTAGCTCGCCCGCCCCTGGGTGCGGCTGCGCAGGTCACCTACGTAGCCGAACATCTCCGACAGCGGGACCAGCGCCTTGACGACCCGGGCGCCGGAGCGCTCGTCCATCGCCTGGATGGTGCCGCGGCGGGAGTTCAGGTCGCCGATCACGTCGCCCATGTTCTCCTCGGGCGTGACGACCTCCACGGCCATCATGGGCTCGAGCAGAGCCGGGCTGGCCTTGCGGGCAGCCTCCTTGAAGGCGATCGACCCGGCGATCTTGAAGGCCATCTCCGAGGAGTCGACCTCGTGGTACTGGCCGTCCAGCAGCGAGGCCTTGACGCCCACCATCGGATAGCCGGCGAGCACGCCGTACTGCATGGCGTCCTGCATGCCCTGGTCGACCGAGGGGATGTACTCCTTCGGGATGCGACCACCGGTGACCTTGTTCTCGAACTCGTAGGTCGGGCCGTCGGCGGCCACCTCGAGCGGCTCGATGGCGATCTGCACCTTGGCGAACTGACCGGAGCCACCGGTCTGCTTCTTGTGCGTGTAGTCGTAGCGCTCGACGGCCTTGCGGATGGTCTCGCGGTAGGCCACCTGCGGCTTGCCGACGTTGGCCTCGACGTTGAACTCACGCCGCATCCGGTCGACCAGGATCTCCAGGTGCAGCTCGCCCATGCCGGAGATGACGGTCTGGCCGGTCTCCTCGTCGAGGCGGACCTGGAACGTCGGGTCCTCCTCGGCCAGCTTCTGGATGGCCGTGCCCAGCTTCTCCTGGTCGCTCTTCGTCTTCGGCTCGATGGCGACCGAGATCACCGGCGCGGGGAAGGTCATCGACTCCAGGATCACCGGCTTCTGCGGGTCGCAGAGGGTGTCACCGGTCGTCGTCTGCTTCATGCCGTTGACGGCGACGATCTCGCCGGCGCCCACGCCCTGGCGCTCCTCGCGCTTGTTGGCGTGCATCTGGTAGATCTTGCCGACCCGCTCCTTGCGGTCCTTGGTGCTGTTCAGCACCGGGGAGCCCGCGTCGAGCTTGCCGGAGTAGACCCGGATGTACGTCAGCTTGCCGAGGTGCTGGTCGGTCTGGATCTTGAAGGCCAGCGCGGAGAACGGCTCGTCCTCGTCGGCGTGCCGGAGGACCTCGGTCGTGCCGTCCATGGCCGTGCCGACGATGGCCTCGATGTCCAGCGGGCTCGGCAGGTAGTCGACGACGGCGTCGAGCATGGGCTGCACGCCCTTGTTCTTGAACGCCGAGCCGGTCACGACCGGGTTGAGCTGGCCCGCGATGGTCGCCTTGCGGATCGCGGCCTTGATGGTCTCCACCGAGACCTCCTCGCCCGCGAGGTAGGCCTCCATGATCGCGTCGTCGTTCTCCGCGACGCCCTCGAGCAGCTTCTCGCGGTACTCCGCGGCCTGGTCGGCCAACTCCGCGGGGATCTCCTCGATCTCGTAGTCCTCGCCCAGCTTGGTCTCACCGCGCCAGGTGAGGGCCTTCATCTGCACCAGGTCGACGACGCCGATGAAGTCGCCCTCGGCGCCGATCGGGATCTGGAGCACGAGCGGGTTGGCGTTCAGCCGCTCGACCATCATGTCCACGCAGCGGAAGAAGTTCGCGCCGGTGCGGTCGAGCTTGTTGACGAAGCACATGCGCGGGACGCCGTACTTCTCGGCCTGCCGCCAGACCTGCTCGGTCTGCGGCTCGACGCCGGCGACCCCGTCGTAGACGGCGACGGCACCGTCGAGCACCCGCAGGGACCGCTCCACCTCGACGGTGAAGTCCACGTGCCCCGGGGTGTCGATGATGTTGATGTCGTAGCCGTTCCAGGAGCACTTCGTCGCGGCCGACGTGATGGTGATGCCGCGCTCCTGCTCCTGCTCCATCCAGTCCATCGTGGCCGCGCCGTCGTGGACCTCACCGATCTTGTAGTTGATACCGGTGTAGAAGAGGATGCGCTCGGTCGTCGTGGTCTTGCCGGCGTCGATGTGCGCCATGATCCCGATGTTGCGGGTCTTGGCGAGCTGGGCCTCGTTGCTGGCCATCTCTACTTCTCCTCTTCGGTTCGGTCCGTGCTCGGGTGCCGGGGATCGCCCGGCGCACCCGCGGGCAGCGGCAGCTGGTGGAGTTCCGTCACCAGCGGTACAGCGGGGCTGACGACGTCACCAGCGGTAGTGGGCGAAGGCCTTGTTCGACTCGGCCATCTTGTGCGTGTCCTCGCGGCGCTTGACCGCGGCACCGAGGCCGTTGCTGGCGTCGAGCAGCTCGTTCATGAGGCGCTCGGTCATGGTCTTCTCACGACGCGCACGGCTGTACTGGATGAGCCAGCGCAGGCCGAGGGTCGTGCTGCGGGAGGCGCGGACCTCGACGGGGACCTGGTAGGTCGCACCGCCGACGCGGCGGCTGCGGACCTCGAGGGCCGGCTTCACGTTGTCCAGCGCGCGCTTGAGCGTGACGACCGGGTCGGTGTCGCTCTTGGCGCGGCAGCCCTCGAGGGCGCCGTACACGATCGCCTCGGCAACCGAGCGCTTGCCGTCGACCAGCACCTTGTTGACCAGCTGGGTCACCAGCGGCGACTGGTAGACCGGGTCGGCGACCAGCGGACGCTTCGGCGCGGGGCCCTTGCGCGGCATTAGCTCTTCTCCTTCTTGGCGCCGTACTTGCTGCGAGCCTGCTTGCGGTTGCGGACACCCTGGGTGTCCAGCGACCCGCGGATGATCTTGTAACGCACACCCGGGAGGTCCTTCACGCGGCCGCCGCGCACGAGCACCATCGAGTGCTCCTGCAGGTTGTGGCCGACACCGGGGATGTAGGCGGTGACCTCGATGCCACTGGTGAGGCGGACGCGGGCGACCTTGCGCAGCGCCGAGTTCGGCTTCTTCGGCGTCGTCGTGTACACGCGGGTGCACACGCCGCGGCGCTGAGGGGAACCCTTCAGTGCCGGCGTCGTGGTCTTGACGACCTTGTCCTCGCGGCCCTTGCGGACCAGCTGGTTGATCGTGGGCATGGGGGGCCTGGATCTCCTACCTGCGCTGGGGTCGTGCTGTCGGTCGGTGCTCTGTCTTCGTGGCTCTGTCGTGCCGGGTGCCGGTCCTGCTGGGGTCGGGCCCGTCCCTGGTCGCACTCCACCACCGGCCCCCGCGGTCGGGCGTGTCGCCCTTCCCGGGACCGATCCGCGTGTCAACCGAACGGTCGCCCCCCGCGACTCGGCGCCACCAACCTGCCGGCGAGCGCACCGCGAACGGGAGCAGGCCCAGGGCACCCTGGGCACGGCTGACCACGATACTCGTGCCGGAGAGGCCGGTGCAAACCGGGTCCCCATGTCGACGGAGCGGCGCCGCTCACAGCGGCGCCACTCCCCGGTCAACGCCCCGGGTGCCGGTTCATTCCCGGCGCCGGGGACCGACCGGGTCACGGTGGTCGCCGGCGACTGTACCGGCCCTCGGCGGTCGACGGGGAGACCCGAGTTGTCATACCCCCGCCCTACCGTGGGTACCAGTACGGACACCCACGGCGACGAGCCGGGGAGCGAGGGGGGAACGGTGCAGATCGACTCGGCACGCGAACTGAAGGCGCACCTGACGGCACGGCTGGCCGGCTGGGAGCCGCCCCGGGCCAGCGCGAGCGACGTCGGCCCGGGTCGGGTGTGGTTCCCCCCGGCACTCGGGCTGACCCCGGTCGGGCCGGGGCGGGCGCACCTGGCCATCCGGGTGGCCCTGGAGGAGGACGCGGCGCTGCTGCTGGCGGGGGTGGACGACCTCGTGCGCACCGAGGTCGACGTCCGGGTCATCGGGCCGGTGCGCGCCCAGCGCTCCCCCACCGGTGCGCCCGCGGTCACCCCTGCGGACCTGCAGCGCCGAGTGCGGCCGCTGCGGCCGGGCCTGTCCGTCGCCCACCCCTCGGTGACGGCTGGGACCCTCGGGGGCTTCGTCCGGCAGGGCGGCCGGCTGGCCATGCTGTCCAACAACCACGTGCTCGCCGCCAGTGACGCCGCCTCGCTCGGCGACGCGGTGCTCCAGCCCGGTCCCGCCGACGGCGGCGGGGACGCCGACCGGGTGGCCACGCTCACCGGCTTCGAGCGCTTCGCCGGCGGGCGCAACCTCGTCGACGCGGCCGTGGCGGTGCTCGACCCCGGCGTCGACGCCGACCCGGGGGCCTACCCCGGCGGCCCGCTGACCGCCGCCGTGGTCGACGGCGACGAGGTCGACCCCGACGAGGCGGTGGAGAAGGTCGGCCGTACGACGGGGCACACCCGCGGGCGCATCACCGCGGTCGAGGTCGACGGCGTCGCGGTCCAGTACGACGACGGGGTGTACACCTTCGACGGGCAGGTGGAGATCGAGGGCCTCGGCGGGGCGTTCAGCGCCGGCGGGGACAGCGGGTCGGTCATCTGGCGCAGCGCCGATCGCGCGCCCCTGGCGCTGCTGTTCGCCGGCAGCGAGGTGGGCGGCGCGCAGGGCGGCGGCGTCACCTTCGCCAGCCCCCTGGCCACGGTCCTCGACGTCCTCGGCGTGCAGTGGGTCGCCGGCTGAGGCGCACCGCTCACCCGTCGGCCTCGTCCGGGACTCGCCCCGAACCCGCACGGGGTGAGAAAGACAGGGTCCTCCACTGTGCACGCGGCCGGGAGTGGCGCACCATGGAGGAGTGTCCGACCGTGCCTCCGCCCGCGCCGCGAAGAGCGCCCTGAGCGAGCAGCTCGCCGCGGTGCCCGAGGTCGTCGGCATCGGCCTCGCCCGGCGCGGCACCGGCTACGTGGTGAAGGTGGACCTTGCCGACCCGGGCGCAGCCCGTCGGGTGCCCGGCGACGTCGACGGCGTCCGCGTCGTCACCCAGGTCGTCGGGGTGGTCCGCCCCCTCTGAGCCGGCGCCGATACGGTCGTCCCGGCGCCGACCAGGGCGCCGTCGACCCCGGGAGGGCACGTGCGCATCGGCATCCAGGCCAGCTACAGCGGGGGCTTCCGCGACACCGCGGACGAGATCCGCGACCTCGAGGCCGCCGGCCTCGATGTCGCGACGGTCGCCGAGGTCTACACCTTCGACTCGGTGAGCCAGCTGGGCTACCTCGCCGCGGTGACCGAGCGGGTGGAGCTGCTCAGCGCCATCTTCCCGATCTACAGCCGCACCCCCGCCCTGCTGGCCATGACCGCCGCCGGGCTGGACTTCGTCTCCGGCGGCCGGTTCACCCTCGGCCTGGGTGCCTCGGGCCCGCAGGTGATCGAGGGGTGGCACGGTGTCCCCTACGACGCGCCGCTGCAGCGCACGCGGGAGATCGTCGACATCTGCCGCACGGTGTGGCGGCGAGAGCGCCTCCAGCACTCGGGGCCCAAGTACACGATCCCGCTGCCGCCCGAGCAGGGCACCGGGCTCGGCAAGCCGCTCAAGCTGATCAACACCCCGGTCCGCGAGCGGGTGCCCGTCATGCTCGCCGCGCTCGGCCCGAAGAACGTCGAGCTCGCCGCGGAGATCGCCGAGGCGTGGGAGCCGATCTGGTTCATGCCGGAGAAGGCCGCGGACGTCTGGGGGGACGCGCTGGCCGCCGGCAAGGCCAAGCGGGACCCGTCGCTGGGTGACCTGCAGGTGATCACCGGAGTCCCGGTGGCCATCGGCGAGGACGTCGACGCGATGCACGACCTCGTCCGCCCGCACCTGGCCCTCTACGTCGGCGGCATGGGCGCCAAGGGCAAGAACTTCTACAACGACCTCGCCCGTCGCTACGGGTTCGGCGACGCCGCGGAGACGGTGCAGGACCTGTACCTGTCCGGCAAGAAGGACGAGGCCGCCGCCGCACTCCCGGAGGAACTGGTGCGGGCGGTCTCGCTCATCGGGCCCGAGGGGTACGTCGCCGAGCGCATCGCCGCCTTCGCCGAGGCCGGGGTCACCACGCTGGCCCTGCAGCCGCTCGACGACAGCCGGGAGAACCGGCTGAGGACCGTCGAGACGATGCGCCGGCTCTGCGGGTGACCCGGGCAGCGGTTCCGTCACGGTAGGGAACCCAGGGACGCGAGAGGGCCCCGCAGGCTGATGCCTGCGGGGCCCTCGTCGTCCATCAGGTGATCACCCGCGCCAGTCGTACTCCTCCAGGCGCACGGCCTCACCGGTGCCCGAGCCGAAGACGTCGGGGCTGTAGTACTGCCCGTCGTCGTACCCGGCCATCGTGTAGACGGCGGCGCGGGCCTCCTCGGTGGGCTCGACCGTGATGTTCCGGTAGCGGCTGATGCCCGTACCGGCCGGGATCAGCTTCCCGATGATCACGTTCTCCTTGAGGCCGAGCAGGCTGTCGCTCTTGCCCTGGATCGCGGCGTCGGTGAGCACCTTGGTCGTCTCCTGGAAGGAGGCGGCCGACAGCCACGACTCGGTCGCGAGCGAGGCCTTGGTGATGCCCATGAGCACCGGACGGGCCGAGGCCGGCTCGCCGCCCTCGGCGACGACACGGCGGTTCTCGGTCTCGAACAGCGTCCGCTCGACCAGCGCACCCGGCAGGAACTCCGTGGCGCCCGAGTCGATGATGGTCACCCGCTTCAGCATCTGGCGGATGATCACCTCGATGTGCTTGTCGTGGATCGACACGCCCTGGCTGCGGTAGACCTCCTGGACCTCGCGGACGAGGTGCAGCTGCACCTCGCGCGGGCCCATGATCCGCAGCACCTCGTGCGGGTCCACCGCACCCTCGGTCAGCTGCTCGCCGACCTCGACGTGGGCGCCGTCCTCGACCCGCAGCCGCGACCGGCGCGACAGCTTGTCGATGACGACCTCGTCGGAGCCGTCGTCCGGGGTGATCGTGAGCTTCCGGAACTGCTCGCCGTCCTCGATGCGGACGGTGCCGGCCAGCTCGGCGATCGGCGCCTTGCCCTTGGGGACGCGGGCCTCGAAGAGCTCCACCACACGCGGCAGACCGTGGGTGATGTCCTCACCCGCGACACCACCGGTGTGGAAGGTGCGCATCGTCAGCTGGGTGCCGGGCTCACCGATCGACTGGGCGGCGATGATGCCGACCGCCTCGCCGACGTCCACGAGCTTGCCGGTCGCGAGCGACCGGCCGTAGCACGTGGCGCAGGTGCCGAGCAGCGACTCGCAGGTCAGGACGCAGCGGACCTTGACCTCGGCGACGCCGGCGTCGATGAGCTCGGCGAGCAGCACGTCACCCAGGTCGGCCCCCGCCTGCGCGATGACCGTCCCGTCCTCGGCGACCGCGTCGGCGGCCAGGGCTCGGGCGTAGACGCTGGTCTCGACGTGCGCGTCGCGGGTCAGCTGACCGTTGACGACGGTGCCGATCGGCATGATCACGCCACGCTCGGTGCCGCAGTCCTCCTCGCGGATGATGACGTCCTGCGAGACGTCCACCAGCCGGCGGGTGAGGTAGCCGGAGTCGGCGGTCCGCAGCGCGGTGTCGGCCAGGCCCTTGCGGGCGCCGTGCGTGGAGATGAAGTACTCCAGCACCGACAGACCCTCCCGGAAGTTGGCCTTGATCGGCCGCGGGATGATCTCGCCCTTCGGGTTGGCCACCAGGCCACGCATGCCGGCGATCTGGCTGATCTGCATCATGTTGCCTCGGGCGCCCGAGTTGACCATGACCCAGACCGGGTTGGTGGTGGGGAAGTTGTCCACCATCGCCTGGCTGACCTCGGCCCGCGCACGGGTCCAGATCTCGATCAGCTCGCCACGACGCTCGGAGTCGGTGATGACGCCGCGCTCGTACTGCTTCTCGATCTGCCGGGCCTCGGCCTCGTGCCGGTCCAGGATCGCCTGCTTCGACGGCGGCGTGACGACATCGTCGATGGCGATCGTGATCCCGGCGCGGGTGGCCCAGTGGAAGCCGGCCGACTTGAGGGCGTCCAGCGTCGCCGCGACCTGCACCTTGGGGTAGCGCTCGGCGAGGTCGTTGACGATCGCCCCGAGCTCCTTCTTCGGCACCTGGTAGTTGACGAAGCGGTAGTCCTCGGGCAGGGCCTCGTTGAACAGCACCCGGCCCAGGCTGGTGAGCACGCGCGCGGGGGCGCCCGGCGTCCAGTCCTCCGGCTGCTCCCAGACGTGACCAGCAGCGTCGTTCACGCCGTTGTCGACGCCGAAGACCTCGTCCAGGCGGATCCAGGCCCGCTCCTGCAGACCGAGGTCGCCCTTGTCGTAGGCCATGATCGCCTCGGCCGTCGAGGAGAACGACCGCGCCTGACCGCCGTCGGCCTCCCGCGGCGAGGCCACGAGGGTCGTCAGGTGGTACAGGCCCAGCACCATGTCCTGCGTCGGCGCGGTGATCGGACGACCGTCGGCCGGGCTGAGGATGTTGTTGCTGGACAGCATCAGGATCCGGGCCTCGGCCTGCGCCTCGGCCGACAGCGGCAGGTGCACCGCCATCTGGTCGCCGTCGAAGTCCGCGTTGAACGCGGTGCACACGAGCGGGTGGATCTGGATGGCCTTGCCCTCGACCAGCTGCGGCTCGAAGGCCTGGATGCCCAGACGGTGCAGGGTCGGCGCGCGGTTCAGCAGCACCGGGTGCTCGGTGATGACCTCCTCGAGCACGTCCCACACGACCGGCCGCGCGCGCTCCACCATCCGCTTGGCGGACTTGATGTTCTGCGCGTGGTTGAGGTCCACCAGCCGCTTCATGACGAAGGGCTTGAACAGCTCCAGCGCCATCTGCTTGGGCAGGCCGCACTGGTGCAGCTTCAGCTGCGGGCCGACGACGATGACCGAACGGCCGGAGTAGTCGACGCGCTTGCCGAGCAGGTTCTGGCGGAACCGGCCCTGCTTGCCCTTGAGCAGGTCGCTCAGGGACTTCAGGGGACGGTTGCCCGGGCCGGTGACCGGCCGGCCACGGCGGCCGTTGTCGAACAGCGCGTCCACGGACTCCTGGAGCATCCGCTTCTCGTTGTTGACGATGATCTCGGGCGCGCCGAGGTCCAGCAGCCGCTTGAGGCGGTTGTTCCGGTTGATGACCCGGCGGTACAGGTCGTTCATGTCGCTGGTGGCGAAGCGGCCACCGTCGAGCTGCACCATCGGGCGCAGGTCCGGCGGGATGACCGGGACGCAGTCCAGCACCATGCCCATGGGCGAGTTGCGGGTCTGCTGGAACGCCGCGACGACCTTCAGCCGCTTGAGGGCCCGCAGCTTGCGCTGGCCCTTGCCGTTGCGGATGGTGTCGCGCAGCGAGGCGGCCTCGGCGTCGAGGTCGAAGCCGGACAGCAGCTTCTGCAGCGCCGCGGCGCCCATGCCGCCCTCGAAGTACTCACCGAAGCGGTCGCGCAGCTCGCGGTAGAGGCCCTCGTCGGCGATGAGCTGCTTGACCTCCAGCTTGCGGAAGGTGTCGAGCACCTCCTCGAGGCGGTCGATCTCGCGCTGGGCGCGGTCACGCATCTGGCGCATCTCGCGCTCGCCGCCCTCGCGGACCTTGCGGCGGACGTCGGACTTGGCGCCCTCGGCCTCGAGCTCGGCGAGGTCGGCCTCCAGCTTCTGCTGGCGACCCTCCACGTCGGCGTCGCGCCGGTTCTCCAGGTTCGACTTCTCGGCGCTGATCTCCGCCTCGATGGTCGGCAGGTCGCGGTGGCGCGACTCGTCGTCGACCGAGGTGATCAGGTAGGCCGCGAAGTAGATGATCTTCTCGAGGTCCTTGGGCGCCAGGTCGAGCAGGTAGCCCAGGCGCGACGGCACGCCCTTGAAGAACCAGATGTGGGTGACCGGCGCGGCGAGCTCGATGTGGCCCATGCGCTCACGACGGACCTTGGCCCGGGTCACCTCGACGCCGCAGCGCTCGCAGATGATGCCCTTGAACCGGACCCGCTTGTACTTGCCGCAGTAGCACTCCCAGTCCCGCGTGGGACCGAAGATCTTCTCGCAGAAGAGACCGTCCTTCTCCGGACGGAGGGTCCGGTAGTTGATGGTCTCGGGCTTCTTCACCTCACCGTGCGACCACTGGCGGATGTCGTCGCCACTGGCCAGACCGATGCGCAACTCGTCGAAGAAGTTGACGTCGAGCAAGGGGACCCCTTTCCCGGGGCTCGGTTACTGCTTGTGTTGTCTGGTCGGGAGGGGCGCCGGCCGGCCCCGGCAGGGGCCGGCCGGCCGCCGATCACACGTCCTCGACGCTGGAGGGCTCGCGGCGGCTGAGGTCGATGCCCAGCTCCTCCGCGGCCCGGAAGACCTCGTCGTCGGTGTCGCGCAGCTCGATCGCCTGCCCGTCGCCGGACAGCACCTCGACGTTGAGGCAGAGCGACTGGAGCTCCTTGAGCAACACCTTGAACGACTCGGGGATGCCCGGCTCGGGGATGTTCTCGCCCTTGACGATGGCCTCGTAGACCTTGACCCGGCCGAGGATGTCGTCGGACTTGATGGTCAGCAGCTCCTGCAGCGCGTAGGCCGCGCCGTAGGCCTGCATCGCCCAGCACTCCATCTCACCGAAGCGCTGGCCACCGAACTGCGCCTTACCACCCAGCGGCTGCTGCGTGATCATCGAGTACGGGCCGGTCGAACGGGCGTGGATCTTGTCGTCGACCAGGTGCAGCAGCTTCAGGATGTAGACGTAGCCCACGGCGATCGGCTCGGGGAAGGGCTCCCCGGAGCGACCGTCGAACAGCCGGGCCTTGCCGGTCGGGGCGACCATGCGGTTGCCGTCGCGGTTCGGGATCGTCGAGTCCAGGAGGCCGACGATCTCGTCCTCCTTGGCGCCGTCGAACACCGGCGTCGCGGTCCGGGTGTTCGGCGCGGCCGCGCGGGCGGCGGACGGCAGGTTGGCCGCCCACTCGGGTGTGCCCTCCACCTCCCAGCCCTGCTTGGCCACCCAGCCCAGGTGCATCTCCAGGACCTGGCCGACGTTCATCCGGCCGGGCACGCCCAGCGGGTTGAGCACGATGTCGACCGGGGTGCCGTCCTCGAGGAACGGCATGTCCTCCTGCGGCAGGATCTTCGCGATGACGCCCTTGTTGCCGTGGCGCCCGGCGAGCTTGTCCCCGTCGGAGATCTTGCGCATCTGGGCGACGTAGACCCGGATCAGCTCGTTGACGCCGGCGGGCAGCTCGTCGCCGTCCTCGCGCGAGAACACGCGGACGCCGATGACCTTGCCGGACTCACCGTGCTTGACCTTGAGGCTGGTGTCGCGGACCTCGCGGGCCTTCTCGCCGAAGATCGCGCGCAGCAGCCGCTCCTCGGGGGTCAGCTCGGTCTCGCCCTTGGGCGTGACCTTGCCGACGAGGATGTCGCCGGGGACGACCTCGGCACCGATGCGGATGATGCCGCGCTCGTCGAGGTCGGCGAGGACCTCCTCGGAGACGTTCGGGATGTCCCGGGTGATCTCCTCGGCACCGAGCTTGGTGTCGCGAGCGTCGACCTCGAACTCCTCGATGTGGATCGAGGACAGGACGTCGTCCTGCACGAGGCGCTGCGACAGGATGATCGCGTCCTCGTAGTTGTGGCCCTCCCACGGCATGAAGGCGACGAGCAGGTTCTTGCCCAGCGCCATCTCGCCCTGGTCGGTACACGGCCCGTCGGCGATGACCTGGCCGACCTCGACCCGCTGACCCTCGTCGACGACGGGGCTCTGGTTGATCGAGGTGCCCTGGTTCGAGCGGCGGAACTTCAGCAGCCGGTAGGTCTGCCGGGTGCCGTCGTCGGCCATGACGGTGACGTAGTCGGCCGTGGAGTCCTCCACGACACCGGCCTTCTCGGCCACGACCACGTCGCCGGCGTCGACCGCGGCACGCAGCTCCATGCCGGTGCCCACGAGCGGGGCCTCGCTGCGCAGCAGCGGGACGGCCTGACGCTGCATGTTGGCGCCCATGAGCGCGCGGTTGGCGTCGTCGTGCTCGAGGAACGGGATCATCGCCGTGGCGACCGAGGTCATCTGGCGCGGCGAGACGTCCATGTAGTCGACGTTCTCGGGCGACAGGTAGTCGACCTCACCACCCTTGGTGCGGACCAGGACGCGGTCCTCGGCGAACCGGCCCGCGGCGTCCAGCGGCGAGTTGGCCTGGGCGACGACGAAGCGGTCCTCCTCGTCGGCGGTCAGGTAGTCGATCTGGTCGGTGACCGTGCCGTTCTCGTCGACCCGGCGGTACGGCGTCTCGATGAAGCCGAACGGGTTGACGCGACCGAACGAGGACAGCGAGCCGATCAGGCCGATGTTCGGGCCTTCCGGCGTCTCGATCGGGCACATCCGGCCGTAGTGGCTCGGGTGGACGTCGCGGACCTCCATGCCGGCCCGCTCACGGGACAGACCGCCGGGGCCCAGCGCCGACAGGCGGCGCTTGTGGGTCAGGCCCGCGAGGGGGTTGGTCTGGTCCATGAACTGGGACAGCTGGCTGGTGCCGAAGAACTCCTTGATGGAGGCGACGACCGGCCGGATGTTGATCAGGGTCTGCGGCGTGATCGCCTCGACGTCCTGGGTCGTCATCCGCTCGCGGACGACGCGCTCCATGCGGGAGAGACCGACCCGGATCTGGTTCTGGATCAGCTCGCCGACGGTGCGCAGGCGGCGGTTGCCGAAGTGGTCGATGTCGTCGACACCGTGGTCGGGCTCGCCGGCGTGGAGGCGCACGACGTACTCGATGGTGGCGACGATGTCGTCCTCGGTCAGCGTGTTGGTGCTCTGCGGTACCGCGACGCCCAGCTTCTTGTTGACCTTGTACCGGCCGACCTTGGCGAGGTCGTAGCGCTTGCCGTTGAAGAACAGGTTCTCCAGCAGCGCCTGCGCGCTCTCCCGCGTCGGCGGCTCGCCCGGACGCAGCTTGCGGTAGATGTCGAGCAGCGCCTCGTCCTGCCCGGGGATGTGGTCCTTCTCGAGGGTGGCCAGCACCGTGGGCGACCACTGGAAGTGCTCGCGGATGCGGTCCTCGGTCCAGCCCAGCGCCTTGAGCAGCACGGTGACCGGCTGGCGGCGCTTGCGGTCGATGCGGACGCCGACGGTGTCGCGCTTGTCGACGTCGAACTCCAGCCACGCACCGCGGCTGGGGATGACCTTGGCGCTGAAGACGTCCTTGTCCGACGTCTTGTCCAGGGTCTTGTCGAAGTAGACGCCCGGGCTGCGGACCAGCTGCGAGACGACGACGCGCTCGGTCCCGTTGATGACGAACGTGCCCTTGCTCGTCATGATCGGGAAGTCGCCCATGAACACCGTCTGGCTCTTGATCTCGCCGGTGGTGTTGTTCATGAACTCGGCGGTGACGAACAGCGGCGCCGCGTAGGTCATGTCCTTGTCCTTGCACTCCTCGAGGGACGCCTTGACGTCCTCGAAGCGCGGGTTGGAGAAGGACAGCGACATCGAGCCGCTGAAGTCCTCGATCGGGGAGATCTCCTCGAGGATCTCGGCGAGACCGCCGACGGCGGCGGCCTGCTCCTCGGGCGAGAGGGTGGCGCGCCACTCGGGGCTGCCGATCAGCCAGTCGAACGAGGCGGTCTGCAGGGCCAGCAGGTCCGGCACCTCGAGCGGCTCGTTGATCTTGGCGAAGGAGACGCGCAGCGGCGCGCCGGGGATCTTCTGCTGGTCGGCCTCACCGGTGCGGGGGCCGGACTGCGGGGTGGTGCTCTGCGGACTGGGTGACTCGGTGGTGCTGGCGGAGATGCTGGTGGGGCGAGAGCCTGCCAAGATGCGTCCTTCCAAGGACCTCACGACGTGCGGGCGGTCGGCGGTGCTGTTTCGTCCTGGGTCGTCGTCGGTTTCGGCGAGGCTGTCCCGAGCCTGCTGGACGGCCCTGTCCAGGGCCGTCCACGGGGGGCTCCGGGAGGTCCCCCGGGCACCCCAGGTGACCCGACTCGGCGGGCATGCAGTCAGGGGGCAGCGCAACAGGGAACCCTACCCCTGCTCCGACACGCTGTCCACGTCGGGAGTCGTGACGACCGACACCCGGTAAGGACCGCACCGCGGGAGCGGCGGGACTTCCGCGGCCATGATGCCAGTCGGCGGCCGCCCGGTCAGCCGCCACGCCGTACGGCCCCCTCGTGGGAGGCCCGCCCCGAGCTCGCGCGGGGTGGGGCGAGGGGGTCCTCCCTCAGCCGGTCGTGAGGACCGTGAGCTCGCTGATCTTCCAGTCGTCGTCGACCTGGACCATCCGGACCTGCACCGTGCGCACGCAGGACTGCGCCCCCTCGGGGGTCACCTCGCACTCGCTGCCCGCCGGCGCCGGCTGCGTGCCGGTGTTCACCGACTCGGCGACCAGGCGCCCGAAGACGACCAGCGTGGCCGCCTCCTGGTCCTCGTCCACCTGCTGCACGGCCACGTCGCGGACGTCGTAGCGGATGCTCGCCGACACCTGCTCGTAGGTGTCGATCAGCGCGCCCTGTGCCTCGGTCTCGTACTGGCTGCGCAGGTCCCCGGTGAGGACGGCGAGCTGACCGGCCACGCTGCCCTCGGAGTCCTGGTAGTCGTAGCGGTAGACGGCCTCGACGGCGTCCTCGGCGGCGGTGAACACGTCCGGGTCCACGTACGTGCGGTCCGGCGGCCGCCACAGCAGCAGCGCGGCCGCCCCGGCGGCGAGCAGGCACAGCACCGACAGCAGGGCGACGGCCGGCACGCGCCGGCGGGACCGGGCCGCGGGGAGCTCCCGGCCGGCCGGGCGGGCGGCCGGCCGGCGTGCCGCGGAGGCGGCGCGTGACCGCTCCCGTCGCGGGCTGGCGGCGTCCGCGGACACCCCGGCAGACGTGGTGGCACCGGCGGACGTGGTGGCGCCGGCAGAGCTGGTGGCAGCGGCCGCGCGGGTGGCGGGGGCGGCGTCCTCCTCGGCACCGGCCGCCGGGCGGCCGGGGCGGGGCCGCGGCCGCGGCGCGGGCCGGGCGGGGCCCGCGGCAGGACCGGCGGCCGGACCGGTGGCCGGGCCCGCCGTCGTGCCCATCGTCCGGCCCTCGGCCGGGTCGGCGGCGGCCTCGTCCCGGTCGCGGCGGCTGCCGGCGACGCGTGGACGGGGGCTGGGGCGCGGGGCCGGGGTGGACCGGGGCCGGGGCGTGGGCCGCGGCCGCTCGCCGGGTCCGTCACTCATCGGGGGTCCCCCGGATCGCGGAGAGCAGCCAGCGGTCGCCCACCCGCTGCAGGTCGACCTCGATGCGGTCCCGGCGCACCTGGGCCGGCACCCCGGCGGCCTGCCGGGTGGTCGCGATGACCATCACCACGGTCCCCTCGTCGTCGGTCGCCCGCGTGACGCCGGCACCGACGACCTCGGTGCTGGTGACGGCCTGGCCGTCGACGAGCTGCTGGCGCACGCGCTCGAGCCCCTCGACCGACTCGTCGGTCAGGTCACCGGTGGTCACCCGCCGGGCCTGCTCGATGTCGTCGTCGATGGTCAGGTGGTCGAAGGAGGTCAGGTCGACGACGTTGGCGCGCGCGGCCTGGAGGACGTCGACGTAGGTGCCGGTGCGCACCGAGGACTCCTCGCCGGTGAACCGCGGGGCGAGCAGGAACGCGTTGAGCCCCAGCAGGAGGAGCAGCAGCACGCCGAGCACCGGCACGAGCGGCACGCTGGTGCGCCGGCGCTCCCGCGGGGCCGCCGCGAGGTCGCCGTCGGCGTCCGTGCGGCCGTCCGTGTCAGCGTCCCTGTCGGTGCCGTCCAGGTGGTCGTCCGTGCCGTCGGCCGTCGCGTGCCGGCCGGCGCGGCGCAGCCCCCGGCGGGAGCGGACGGCGGGCTCGGGGTCGGCCGCGTCTCCCTCCGGCGCCGTCGTCGGGTCCTCGTCCTGCGTCCCGGTCACGTCCAGCGCGTCGGCGACCGCGGTGGACCCCGCCCCGCCTCCGTCGACCTCGTCGGGCGCACGGCGGCGCGCGCTCGGGCGCGGCCGGGCGGTGTCGCTCACGGGAGGGTCCTCTCGGTCGTGCGGTCGCGACGGGCAGGTGGGCGGCGCGCCGTCACCCGGCGCCCAGGAGGGTGTCGGCGAACGGCAGCGCACCCAGGATGCCGGTGAGCAGCTCGTCGATCGTCGCCAGAACGGGGGGGAGGGAGCCGGCCTGGCCCTGCGGCCCGGGCGCACCCACGCCGCCGCTGCGGCCGATGTTCTGCTCGCCGCGCAGGTCCGAGCCGCTCTCGTCCACGCCGTCCCCGGCGTCGGGGTCGACACCGTCCACCACGTCGCAGCGCACGGACTCGGTGTCGATGCGCAGGACGTCGTCCGGGCTGTCGCTGGCCCCGGTGGAGACGTACCCGCTCGTGCAGGCCCGGGGGTCGTCGGCGTTGAGGACGAAGCCGAAGTGGGCGCGCATCTCGCCGCCGTCGTCGCGGACGACGGTGAAGCCGCCGGACACGACGTCGGGGTAGGTCACCAG
Organism: Blastococcus sp. CPCC 205250; assembly: GCF_019799925.1. Lineage (GTDB taxonomy): Bacteria > Actinomycetota > Actinomycetes > Mycobacteriales > Geodermatophilaceae > Trujillonella. Next base: position 134,145 of record NZ_JABGCG010000007.1, read on the forward strand.
GATCTGCTCCACGCCGGCCAGCCGGGGGATGTAGACCCCGTTGAGGACGTCCAGGTGGCTCACCAGCGAGCCCAGTCCCGGGCCGGCACGGTCGAGCAGCTGCTGCAGCGAGTCGCCGGCCGCCGGCGCGCTGACCAGCAGGCCGCGCAGGTCCGGATCGATGTCGACGAGGGTGTCGCTGACCGCCCGCAGGTCCGCGGCCCACTGCTCGATCGACGACCGGCTCGCCACCTGGGTCTCGAGCACGGTCTGCCCGTCGGTGATGAGTGCCAGGGTCTGCGGCAGCGACTCCTGGGCGCGGGCAAGGAGCAGGTCGCCGTTGTCGATGAGCCGGGACAGGTCGTCGCCGGCGCCCTCGAAGGCGTCGCCGAGCTCCTGCACGACCACGCGCAGGTCCTCGGGGTCGACGGAGTTGACCAGCTCGTCGACGTTGAGCAGCAGCTGCTCGACCGGGATGGGGATCGCCGTGCGCTCCACGGGGATCACCGCGCCGTCGGCGAGGAAGGGTCCGTCGTCGTCGGCGGGGCGCAGGTCGACGTACTGCTCCCCCACCGCGCTGCGGGTGGCGACGACGGCCTCGGTGTCGGCCGGGATGTCCGCCGCGTCCGGGTCGATGGTCAGCGTCACGCGGACGCCGTCCTCGACCAGCTGCATGTCGCTGACCCGCCCGACCGCGACCCCGCGGTAGGTCACCTCGGCGTTGACGAAGATGCCGCCGGAGTCCTCGAAGTCGGCCTCGACGTCGTAGCCGGTGCCCAGCAGCAGCCGGTCCAGCCCGACGTAGTTGAAGCCGACGTAGGAGACGCCCAGCAGCGCCACCACCGCGAACGCCAGCAGCTGCAGCTTGGTCTTGCGGGTGATCACGGCGTGCCTCCCACGATCGCGGGGATGTCCCCGGCGACCGACGACCCGGTCCCCGCCGCCGGCGGGCCGCCGGCCGGGGCCTGGTCGGCCCCACCGCCGGACTGGGCGGCGGCCGTGTTGCCCGGCGGGGTGCCGGGCACGCCGCACGAGGCCCCGGCGAGGTCCTGCGGCTCGAGGACCTCCAGGCCGCCGGTCACCGGGTCGACGACGTAGCGGCAGAGCAGCTCGCGCAGGTCGAACGACAGGGTCGCGGTCATGTTGGCGTAGAGGCCGTAGCCGCCGGTGCGGGCGTCGAAGCGGGGGTTGATCGGGCAGGGGTCGCCGGTGAGGCAGCCCTGCACCGAGCTGGCCGGGAAGGGGTAGGTCAGCAGCAGGTCCAGCGAGTTGGCCAGGTCCGGCCCGGCCGCGGCGAGCTGGCTGAGGATCGGCTGCAGCAGGCGCAGGTCCTCGACGGTGTTCTGCCCCGCCTGGTTGATCACCCGCGTGCCGACGTCCCCCAGGCGGGCGAGGCTGTCGAGCATGGAGACCAGCAGGTCGCGCTGCTGGGTGACGACGTCGAGACCGGGGCCGATGCTGTCCAGCGCCGTCTCGATGGTCTCGGTGCGCCCGGCCAGGGTCTCGGCGAGGGCGTTGGCGCTGTCGATCGCCCGGTTGATCTCCTCGCGCTGGGCGTCCAGGCCGCCGATGAGCACGTCGAGCTCGTCGAGGGTGTCGCGGATGGCCTCCTCGCGACCCTCGAGGGCCACGCCGAGCTCCCGGCTGATCGTCTGCAGCTGGGCCAGCCCGCCGCCGTTGAGGACCAGCGACAGCGCGCCGAGCAGTTCCTCGACCTCGACGTTGCGGTTGGTGCGGTCCAGCCCGATGAGCGAGCCGTCCTCGAGCCGGCCCTGCGGCTCCTCGGTGCCCGGTGCCGCCAGCTCGACGTACTTCTCCCCCAGCAGCGAGGACTGCTGGATCATCGCGACCGAGTTGGCGGGCAGCTCGACGTCGCCGTTGACCTCGACGGTGACCAGGGCCGTCCAGTCGTCGGACAGCTCGATGCCGTCCACCCGGCCCACGGCGACGTCGGCGACACGGACGCCGGCCTGCGGGACCAGGTCGAGCACGTCGAGGAACTCGATCTGCACCGTGTACGGGTCGTCGCCGAGGTCGGCACCGCCCGGCAGCGACAGCGAGTAGGCCCCGCGGAAGCCGCAGCCGCTGAGCAGGAGCACCCCGGCGGCCAGCGCCGCGGCCCGGCGGGTGCCGGCCCTCACTGCTGGCTCCCGGCGAACACGGGCAGGCCCAGGATCCCGCCGTCGGCGGGTGCCCCTGCGCCGCCGCCGGCACCGCCGGCCGCCCCGCCGCCGAACAGCACCCCGAGCAGCTCCTCGAGGTCGGGGACCCCGTTGCCGTTGAGGTCGTCGATCGTCCCGTCGTTGCCCGGGTCGCCGGAGAGCAGCCGCAGGCAGATCTGGTCGGTCGGCGGGAGTGAGAGGAAGTCGGTCAGGGTGTCCAGCGAGATCCCGGCGACGTTGAGCCGGCCCGCCGTCCCGAGCAGCTGGCACACGATGACCTCCGGGCTGGTCGAGCCCAGCGAGTTGTCGCGGGTGTCGAGGGTCCCGAAGTCGGGGTTGTAGGCGTGCGCGACGTTGCCCAGGGCCGCCGGGGCGACGTCGAGGATCTCGGCCAGCGCCTGCCGCTGCTGCACCAGCGTGAGCGTGACGTCGGCCAGCCGGTCGACGTTGGTGGTCAGCAGGTCGGTGTTGGTCTGCACGAAGGACGCGATCTCCCCGAGCGCGGAGGAGAGCAGCTGGACCGCCGCGGCGAGGTCCTCCCGCTCGCCCTCCAGCTGGTCGGCCACCGCGGCCATGTTGTCGTTGAACTGGCGCACCTGGGCGTCGATCGTGGCCAGCGCCGTGGTGAAGACCTGCAGCTCGTCGATGGAGCCGAACAGGTCGTCCCGGTTCTCGGCCAGCGTCTCGACCGCCTGGGAGAAGCCGGTCAGCGTGCGGTTGAGCGCCTCGCCGTTGCCGTCGAGGTTGGCCGCCCCGACCTCCAGCAGGTCGTCCAGGGCGCCGTTCTGGTTGGCCCCGGTGGGCCCGAGCGCGGCGGAGAGCTCGTCCAGCGCGCCGTACACCGCGTCGAGCTCGACCGGGGTCCCGGTGCGGTCCAGCCCCAGCTCCGCGCCGTCGGCCATGGTCTCGCCGCCGCTGTAGACGGGGGCGAACTGGACGTAGCGGTCGGACACCAGCGAGGGCGCGAGGATGACGGCGTCGGCGTCGGCCGGGATGTCGTAGCCCTCGTCGACCATCATCTCGACCCGCACGCGGTCGCCCATGGGCACCACGCCGGTGATCTCGCCGACGTCGATCCCGAGGATGCGCACGTCGCCGCCCTCGTAGATGCCGACGGTCTGGGTGAAGTAGGCGGTGATGCGGTACTGGTCGACCGGGCGGAGCACGGTCCACCCCAGGGCGCCGAGCAGGACCAGCGCGGCGGCCAGCGCGACCCCCCGCTGGAACGAGCCGCTCACGGGGCACCGTCGCAGGAGACGAGGCCGCCGGGGATCTGCTGGGTGCTGCCGCAGACCACCGAGGCGACGGCGCCGGGCAGCAGGTTCTCCACGAAGCTGTCGAACCACCGCCCGTTGCCCAGCGTGTTGGTGAAGACGCGCACGAACGGCGCGTAGTTCTCCACGGTCTCCCCCAGCGCGGCGCGGTTGCGGGACAGGATGTCGGTCACGACCGCCAGCTGCTGCAGGGCCGGGGTGAGCGCCTCGCGGTTGTCGGCGACCAGACCGGTCAGCTGGTCCGACAGCAGCTGGGTGTTGGTCAGGATCGAGTCGATGAGCTGCCGGCGGGCCTGGACCTCCTCCAGCAGGGTGTTGGAGTCGATGATCAGCCGGGTGAACTCGCCGTTGCGGTCGGCGAGGACGGCGGTCACGTCGCGGGTCGCCGACAGCAGCCGCTCGAGCTCGTCGTCGCGCGAGGCGATGGTGTCCGACAGCCGCGCCAGCCCCTGGAGCGAGGCCTGCACCTCGTCGGGGGTCTCGGCGAAGGTGTCGGCGAGCACCTCGAACGACGTCGCCAGCTGCTGGGTGTCGATCTCCTCGACCGTCGTGGACAGGTCGGCGAAGGCCTCCACCACGTCGTAGGGCGAGGCGGTGCGCTCCAGCGGGATGCGGTCGTCGGGGTCGAGCTCGTCGCTGCCGCGCGGCACCAGCGCCAGGTACTTGGCGCCCAGCACCGTCTCGATGCGGATGGCCGCCTGCGACCGGTCGCCGACGAAGGCGTCCTCGACGCGGAACTCCACGGTCACCGCGCCGTCCTCCAGGCGGAGGTCCTCCACCTGGCCGACCTTGACGCCGGCGATGCGCACCGGGTCGTCCGGGCGCAGCCCGGCGGCCTCGGAGAACTGCGCGGAGTACACCGTGCCGCCCCCGATCAGCGGCAGCGACTGGGCGTTGAAGGCCAGCAGCACGAGCAGGACGATGACGGTCAGGCTGACCGAGCCGATGACGACCGGGTTGCGGTCGCGGAAGGGCCTGGACGCGCGGGCCATCAGCACCCCTCCGAGCCGCTGGAGAACCCGCCGGCGGGGATCTCGGAGCCCTCGGTCTGCCCGGGCAGGACGACGTAGCCCGACGCCCCGCACAGGTAGAAGTTGAACCAGCTGCCGTTGACCGCGGTGCGCGTGATCAGGTCGATCTTGGTCGGGGCGAGCTGCAGGAAGTCCTCCACGATGTCCCCGGTGTCGGCCAGGTTGCCGGCGAGGTCGCCGAGCGCCTGGACGTCGGCCGCCAGCGGCGGACGGGCCTGCACCAGCAGGTCGGTCGTGGCCACGGCCAGGGTGTCGATGGTCTGCAGGGAGTCGAAGATCGCCTGCCGGTCCTCCGACAGGCCGGTGACGAACTGCTGCAGGCTCACCACCAGCGAGGAGAGCTGCTCGTCGCGGGCGGCGACCGTGCCCATGACCGTCGTCAGGTTGTCGATGAGGCTGCCGATGACCGCGTCGCGGTCGGCCAGCGACGTCGACAGCGAGGCGACGTGGCCCAGGAGGCTCTCCACCGTGCCGGCCTCGCCCTGGAAGACCTGGATGATCTCGTAGGACAGCCGGTTGACGTCGGTCGGCGAGAGCGCCTGGAACAGCGGCTGGAACCCGCCGAACAGGGTAGTCAGGTCCAGCGCGGGCCTGGTCCGGGACAGCGGGATCGTGTCGCCCTCCTGGAGCGTGCGGCCGGCGGAGCCCTCCCCCTCGGTCAGTGCGATGTAGCGCTGGCCGACGAGGTTGCGGTAGCGGATCGTCGCCTGCACCCCGCTGGGCAGCGGGACGTCGGCGGCGACCTCGAGCTCCACCTCCGCGACCGGGGTCTCGCGGCCCTCGGCGAGCCCGATGCCGGTCACCTGGCCCACCCGGACGCCGGCGATGCGCACCTCGTCGCCCTCGACGAGGCCGGCGACGTCGGTGAACTGGGCGCGGTAGCTCAGCTGCTCGCCGTACCCGGCGTTGGTGATCGTCGCGATCAGGACGTAGCTGGCCAGGATGGTGACCAGCGCGAAGACGGCCAGCTTGGTGAGCGGCCCGGCGAGGCTCTTCACGGGACGAGCACCTGCTTCCCCCGCAGCAGCGGCGTCAGGGCCGAGGCGGCCAGGTCGGTGACGTCGTCGGGGTCGGTACCGGTCTGGTAGCCGAGCAGGCTGCGCACGAAGTCCAGTTCCGCTGTCGAGCCGGCCAACTGGGACGGGACGCTGTCGCCCCCCGTACCGCCGGGGTTGGGGTCGCCGGCGCCCTCCGGGATGTCGTCGGGCCCGCGGCCGCCGAGGCAGTTGGGGTTGCCCGACACGGGGTTGTCGACGGAGTCCACGCCGTCCTCCGGCGGGGTCGGGCAGTAGTACTCGCCCCGCTCGGCCGCGGCGATGATGCCGTCGATGTCGTCCAGGCCCTGGCAGTCGGGCCCGGAGCTGTCGAGGTAGGCCGGCTGGTCCCCCGGCTGGTAGCTGTTGCGCGGCGGCAGGGTCACCACGATGTCCAGGTTCAGCGCCGGGTCGCCGTCCCCGCCGAAGGCCTCGGTGATCATCGGGTTGAACCGGGAGAGCCCGTTGAGCAGGCACGGGTAGATGGGCGAGTACTCGGCCAGCAGGCCCAGGACCGGCCGCGAGGTCGACGCCAGCGAGATCAGGTCGGTCTCGTTGCGCTCGAGGAACTCCGCCGCCGTCACCGACGAGCGGCCGACCACGGTGAAGGTGCGCCGCAGCTGCTCGGACTGGTCGACGAGGGTGTCGGCCGTGACGGAGATGTCGTCCAGCACGGCGAGCAGGTCCTCCGCGGCCGACTCGTAGGTGTCGGCGAAGTCGGCCAGCGCGGAGATGTCGGCCTGGAGCTCGGGCAGGACCGTGTTGATCTCCTCGACGTAGTCCCCGACCGACGCGAGGTTCTCGCCGAGCCGCTCCCCGCGCCCGCGCAGCGACTCGGCGACGGCGGCCAGGGTGTAGCTGAGGTCCTGCGGCTCCACGGCCTGCAGCAGCGGCAGCAGGTCGTCGATCACCCGCTGCAGCTCGATCGCGTTCTCGGTGCGGTCCTGGCCGATGACGTCACCGTCGGCGAGCCGCTCCTCGGCCGGGTCGTCGGGCAGCACCAGGGAGACGTACCGCTCCCCGAACAGGGTCTTGGGCAGCAGCCGCGCGGAGACGTCGGCCGGGATCTGGTCGAGGTACTGCGGGCGGATGGCCAGCTCGATCTCGGCACCCTCGGCGCTCGCCTCGACCTCCCGCACCTCGCCGACGATCATGCCGCGGACCTTGACGTCGGAGGCCTCCTGCAGCTGGTTGCCCGCGGTGTCGGTCTGCAGCGTCACGCGTGCGAAGTCGACGAACGCCTTGTCGTACAGCGCCACGGTCAGCCCGAGCAGGAGGGCCAGGACCACCAGGAAGGCCAGCCCCTGCAGGCGCCGGCGGATCACCGCTCCTCGTGCCATGCCGCTCACCCCGCGATCCGGACGGTCGTCGTGCTGCCCCAGATGGCCAGGGACAGGAACAGGTCGATGACCATCACGGCCACGATCGAGAACCGCACGGCGCGGCCCACCGCCAGGCCGACGCCGGCCGGGCCGCCCGCGGCGCGGTAGCCGTAGTAGCAGTGGCTGAGGATGATCACGACGGCGAAGACGAGCACCTTGACGAACGACCAGAGCACGTCCTGCGGTGGCAGGAAGAGGTTGAAGTAGTGGTCGTAGGTGCCCGCCGACTGGGCGTAGGCCTGGGTGGTGATGGTCCGCGTGGCGAAGTAGCTGCTGAGCAGGCCGATCACGTACAGCGGGATGACGGCGATGAACCCGGCGACGATGCGGGTGGTCACCAGGAACGGCAGCGAGGGCACGCCCATGACCTCCAGGGCGTCGATCTCCTCGTTGATCCGCATCGCGCCGATCTGCGCGGTGAAGCCGCAGCCGACGGTGGCCGACAGGGCCAGCCCGGCGACCAGCGGCGCGATCTCCCGGGTGTTGAAGTACGCCGAGAGGAAGCCGGTGAAGGCCGACGTGCCGAGCTGGTCGAGGGCCGCGTAGCCCTGGAGGCCGACCTCGGTGCCGGTGAAGAAGGACAGGAAGGCGATGACGCCGACCGTGCCGCCGATGACCGCCAGCGCGCCGGTCCCGAAGGTCACCTCGGCCAGCAGCCGGGCGACCTCCTTCTTGTAGCGGCGCAGCGTGCGCGGGGTCCACGCCAGCGCGCGGCCGTAGAAGCCCAGCTGGTCGCCGAGGTCGTCGAGGGTGTCCAGCGGCCGCCTGTAGACGGTGCGCACCGCCTTGCGGACGCCGACGCGGATCCGGTCGACCGGGTTGAGCAGTGCCATCTCACTGCCCCTTCGGCGGGACGAGCTGGAAGTACACGGCCGTCAGGATGAAGTTGACCGCGAACAGCAGCAGGAACGTGATGACCACCGACTGGTTGACCGCGTCCCCCACGCCCTTGGGCCCACCTCCGGCCCGTAGTCCCTTGTAGGAGGCCACGATGCCCGCGATCAATCCGAAGATCAGGGCCTTGATCTCCCCGGACCAGAAGTCCTCGACCTGGGCCAGCGCGCCGAACGACGCCAGGTAGGCGCCCGGGGTCCCGCCCTGGAGGACGACGTTGAAGAAGTAGCCGCCGGCCACGCCGACCACGCTGACCAGGCCGTTGAGCAGCGTGGCGACCAGCATCGAGGCCAGCACGCGGGGGACGACGAGGCGCTGGATGGGGCTGATGCCCAGCACCTCCATCGCGTCGATCTCGTCCCGGATCTTGCGGGCGCCCAGGTCGGCGCAGATGGCCGAGCCGCCCGCCCCGGCGATGAGCAGCGCGGTCACGATCGGGCTCGCCTCGCGCAGCACCGCGAGCACCGACGCCGAGCCGGTGAACGACTGGGCACCCAACTGGCGGGTGAGCGAGCCGAGCTGCAGGGCGATGACCGCGCCGAAGGGGATGGCCACGAGCGCCGTCGGCAGGATCGTCACGCTGGCGACGAACCACGTCTGCTGCACGAACTCGCGGAACTGGAAGGGCCGCTTGGGCAGTGCCCGGGCGACGTCGAGGGCGAAGGCGAACAGGTTGCCGCTGGCCCGCAGCGGCCGCAGGGGCGAGAGCTTCCCGTCGAGGATCCCCGGCGCCTTCGGCTCGTCGGTGGCCGTCACGAACGGCCCCGCGGTCCGGGGAGGACCGCGGAGTGCGCCCCGGCGGGCGCGCCCTGGGGCTCCCAGTGCCGGCCGTCGGCGCCGGCGGTCGGCGAGAAGACGCCCGCGTCGGCCTGGGCGAGCAGGTCCTCGGGGAGGGAGGCGCGGATGGCCTCGGCCGTGGTCGGGTCGAACTGGTGCAGCATCCGCGCCACGCGCTCCTGCCGCCGCCGCTGCGCCGCGCGCTCGGGCAGCCCGGGCGAGGGCTCGAGCTGCGGCGGGACCGCGTCGCCTCCGCTGGCGCCCTTCGGGCCGATGCCGTTGTGCTGGTCGCCGCCGCGGGCCTCGAGGGCCGCCATCTCGGCCTCGACCTGGGCGACGTCCTTCTCCTCGCTCATGCCGATGGGGCCCTCGCGGCGGCCGTTGAGGAACTGGCGGACCACGGGCTCCTGGCTGGTCAGCAGCTGCTCGCGCGGCCCGAACATGGCCAGGTGCCGGCGGAAGAGCAGGCCGAGGTTGTCCGGCACCGTGCGGGCGGTGCCGATGTCGTGCGTGACGATGAGGAAGGTGGCGTCGATCTGGGCGTTCAGGTCGACGATCAGCTGGTTGAGGTAGGCGACGCGGACGGGGTCCAGGCCGGAGTCCGGCTCGTCGAACAGGATGATCTCCGGGTCCAGGACCAGGGCGCGCGCCAGGCCGGCGCGCTTGCGCATGCCGCCGGAGATCTCGCCGGGCAGCTTCCCCTCGGCGCCCTGCAGGCCCACCATGTCCATCTTCTCGAGGACGATGCGGCGGACGTCGCTCTCGCTCTTGCGCGTGTGCTCGCGCAGCGGGAAGGCGATGTTGTCGAAGAGGTTCATCGAGCCGAAGAGCGCGCCGTCCTGGAAGAGGACGCCGAAGAGCTTCCGCACCTCGTAGAGCCGGCTCTCGCTGCACCGGACGATGTCGGTGTCGGTGATGAAGATGGAGCCGCGCTCGGGCTTGAGCAGCCCGACCAGCGACTTGAGGAACACGGACTTGCCGGTGCCCGAGGGGCCGAGCAGGACGGAGATCTCACCGGGCGGCAGGGTGAGCGTGACGTCGCTCCAGATGTTCTGGCTGCCGAACGACTTGGTCAGCCCCTCGACCCGGACCTCGACGCCCACGTCGACCCTCCTGTTCACCCAGCTCCGTTGCCGGCGACCGCTCAAGATCACGAGCGGCTCCGAGATCCTGCGGTCTGGCGGGAGTCCCCGCACGTCAGAGCCCCAGAGCCCGGACCTACCAGCGAGTAACGAGCGGCCCGGCGAGAGGTTACGTCGCTCACGCTCCTGGCGTGACGCGGGTCTCGGAGCGTTCACCCGTACGCGACAGAGGCCGCCCTCCCGGGGGAGGACGGCCTCTGCGGACGTGCGGTGGTGCTGCGTGCGGTGGTGCGACGTGCGGTGGTGCTACCCGGCGACGGACTGCCGCCGGGTGGGGGTCACTTGACGGTGACGGTGGCGCCGGCGCCCTCGAGAGCGGCCTTGGCCTTCTCGGCGGCGTCCTTCGCGACCTTCTCCAGGACCGGCTTGGGCGCGCCGTCGACCAGGTCCTTGGCCTCCTTGAGGCCGAGCGAGGTCAGGCCGCGCACCTCCTTGATGACCTGGATCTTCTTGTCGCCGGCAGCCTCGAGGATGACGTCGAACTCGTCCTGCTCGGCAGCGGCCTCCTCGCCGCCACCGCCGCCACCGGCGGCCGGGGCGGCCGCGACGGCGACCGGGGCAGCAGCGGTGACCTCGAAGGTCTCCTCGAACTGCTTCACGAAGTCCGACAGCTCCAGGAGGGTCATCTCCTTGAACGCGTCGAGCAGCTCGGTGGTGGAAAGCTTGGCCATGATCGTCTCCTTCTGGGTCAGTCGGTGCCGGCCGCGGTGTCCGCGGCGTCAGCGGTGGGGGTGGTGTCAGCAGCAGCAGCGGCGTCGTCGCCGGCAGGAGCGGCGGCGTCCTCGGCGGCAGCAGTCGCGCTGCCCCCCTCGGACTCCTTCTTCTCCTGCAGCGCGGCGGCCAGGCGGGCGACCTGCGACAGCGGGGCCTGGAACAGGCCGGCGGCCTTGGTCAGGTTGCCCTTCATCGCGCCGGCCAGCTTGGCCAGGAGCACCTCGCGCGGCTCGACGTCGGCGAGGGCGGTGACCTCGGCGGGCGAGACGGTGCGGCCCTCGACGACGCCGCCCTTGACGACGAGCATCGGGTTGGCGCGCGCGAAGTCACGGATGGCCTTGGCGGCCTCGACGACGTCGCCCTCGATGAAGGCGATGGCGGTCGGGCCGTTCAGCAGCGGGCCCAGGTCGGTGTGCCCGACCGAGTCCGCCGCCCGCTTCGTCAGGGTGTTCTTGACGACGGCGTAGCTGCTGCCCGCACCGAGGGAACGACGCAGCTGGGTCAGCTGCGCCACGGTGAGCCCGCGGTACTCGGTGAGCACTGCCGCACTGGACTTCTGGAACCGCTCGGTGATCTCGTCGATCACCGCGGCCTTGGCCGGTGTGGGCACGGGGCCTCCTCTCGTCTGTCGGGTGACCACCGGACGGTGCACGACGACGGACGATCTCCGGCCCCGGAGACGACGAACGCCCCGGCGCAGGCGCACGGGGCGAGGGCAGGCACCACGGTGCCCGCGATCGAACCGTCCTCCTGCGCGGGCCGCCCGGGTGGATCCGGGACCTTCGATCGCACGCGGACGTGCGACGACCAGCGGTCGTGGGGGGAACGGGGCAAGCGTACACGCGCTCGGCACCCGGCCGGCGCCGGGCCCGGAACGGCCGGGGCCCCGCCGCGCGATGCGCGACGGGGCCCCGGCGAGGAGCTGCTGCCTCAGGCGGTGGGCTCGTCCACCGTCAGGTTGCGGGTGCGGTTCGGGTCGACCGGGATGCCGGGGCCCATGGTGGTCGAGATGGTGACCTTCCGGAGATACCGGCCCTTGGCCGCGGCGGGCTTGGCGCGGAGCACCTCGTCGAGGGCGGCGGCGTAGTTCTCGACCAGCCGGGTCTCGTCGAAGGAGGTCTTGCCGATCACCAGGTGCAGGTTGGCCTGCTTGTCGACGCGGAAGTTGATCTTCCCGCCCTTGATGTCGTTGACGGCCTTGGTGACGTCGGCGGTCACGGTGCCCGTCTTCGGGTTCGGCATCAGGCCACGGGGGCCGAGGATGCGGGCGATCCGGCCGACCTTGGCCATCTGGTCGGGGGTGGCGATCGCCGCGTCGAAGTCCAGGAAGCCGCCCTGGATGCGCTCGATCAGGTCGTCGGAGCCCACGACGTCGGCGCCGGCGGCCTCCGCCTCGGCCGCGCGGTCACCGGTCGCGAAGACGATGACGCGGGCGGTCTTGCCGGTGCCGTGCGGCAGGTTGACCGTGCCGCGGACCATCTGGTCGGCCTTGCGCGGGTCGACACCCAGGCGCATGGCGACCTCGACGGTCGCGTCGTAGGCGGTCGGCGAGGTCTCCTTCGCCAGCCCCGCCGCCTGCAGCGGGCTGTACAGGCTCTCGCGGTCGACCTTGGCGGCCGCCTCGCGGTACTTCTTGCCGTGCTTGGCCATGGTGTGTCCTTCCCCCGCGCGGTGCCGCGCGGGTGTCCGTGGTGTGCGGGCCTGGCCGGCCCTCCCACATGTGCTGCCCGGATCCGTGCGGTCCGGGGTGGTGCGACGCCGCCGGGTGTCCGGCGGCCCGGGGCTCAGCCCTGGACGGTGATGCCCATCGACCGGGCGGTGCCGGCGATGATCTTCTCGGCCTCGTCGAGGTCGTTGGCGTTGAGGTCGGCCATCTTGGTCTGCGCGATCTCGCGGACCTGGTCGCGGGTGACGGTGGCGACCTTGGTCTTGTGCGGCTCGCCCGAACCCTTCTCGACACCGGCGGCCTTGAGCAGCATGCGCGCCGCCGGCGGGGTCTTGGTGACGAAGGTGAACGAGCGGTCCTCGAAGACCGAGATCTCGACCGGGATGACGTTGCCGCGCTGCGACTCGGTCGCGGCGTTGTACGCCTTGCAGAACTCCATGATGTTGACGCCGTGCTGGCCGAGCGCCGGACCGACGGGCGGCGCGGGGGTGGCCGCACCGGCGTTGATCTGGAGCTTGATGACCGCGGTCAACCGCTTCCGGGGAGGCATGGCTTCCTTCTTCTTCTCGTGTGTCAGGTACCGGGGACCCGGGTCAGATCTTGCTGACCTGGGTGAACGACAGCTCGACGGGCGTCTCGCGCCCGAAGATCGAGACCAGCACCTGCAGCTTCTGCTGCTCGGCGTTGATCTCGTTGATGGTGGCCGGGAGGGTGGCGAACGGGCCGTCCATGACCGTGACCGACTCGCCGACCTCGAAGTCGACGACGGTGGTCGGCGCCGCGGCGGTCGTGCCACCACCGGTCGCGCCGGTCTCGGCGACCTTCGCCGCGGCCGGGGCGGCGGGCGGGGCCAGCAGGGTGACGACCTCGTCGATCGACAGCGGCGAGGGCCGGGAGGTGGCCCCGACGAAGCCGGTCACGCCGGGGGTGTTGCGCACCGCGCCCCAGGACTCGTCGTTGAGGTCCATCCGCACCAGGAGGTAGCCGGGCAGCTTCTTCCGGTTGACCTGGGTCCGCTTGCCGTTCTTGATCTCGGTGACCTCCTCGGTGGGCACCTCGATCTGGAAGATGTAGTCCTCCATGTCCAGCGACTGGATGCGCGACTCGAGGTTGGTCTTCACCTTGTTCTCGTAGCCGGCGTAGGAGTGGATGACGTACCAGTCGCCGAACTGGCTCTTCAGCCGGTGGCGCAGCGCCTCGACGGGGTCGGCGTCCTCGGCGGGCTCCTCGTCGGAGTCCGGTGCCGGGTCGGCCAGCGGGTCGGAGGCGAGGGTGTCGGGGTCGCCGTCCTCGACCGCGGGCACCTCGTCGGCCACGTCGGTGGCGGTGTCCTGGTCCACGGTGTCGACGCTGCCCTCGGCCGCACCCGTCTCGCCGGCACCGGTCTCGAGGTCGACGCTGCCGAACTCCTCGGCGCGGGCGTCGTCGAGGTCGATGGAGGGGACGGCGCTGTCGGTCTCGAAGGGCTCGCGGGGGTCGGTCACGGGGAGTTGCTTCCTTTGCGTCGTGTGCGGCGGGCGGGGTCGGTCAGCCGAAGACGGCGAGCACGCCCTGCGCGAAGAGGAGGTCCAGGCCGGCGACCAGCGCGACGATGAAGGTCACGAAGACGATGACGACGGTCGTGTAGGTGACCAGCTCGCGACGGCCCGGCCAGATGACCTTGCGCAACTCGGCGACGACCTCGCGGAGGAACCGCCGCAGGCTGCGCCGCTGGCGGGCCTCCTGCGGCCGGGTGCGCCCGGCCGCCGCGCGGGAGCGGGTGCCCGCACCCTCGGTGGCGTCGTCGCGGCCGGCGGGGCGGCTGGAGGTGCGCTCACGGGCGGGGCGGCGGGTGCGGCGGGCGACCGGCTCGTCGTCGTCGTCCTCGTCGTCGTCGGCCGTGATGCGGCCGCCGCGACGCCGTGCGGGACGGGCGACGACCTTGTCCTCGTCGGCCTCGGCCTCCTCGGCGATGGCGTCCTCGGCGGCCTCGAGCTCACCGGCGTCCTCGACCCCGGGCGCCTCGCAATCGAGCTGCTCGTCGGTCGCGTCGGAGCCGGAGCGGGGGTCGTCCTCGCGTCCGCGCTTCTCGTCGCTCACTGCGCCTCGCTGCCCTCGTCGTGGTGGCCCCGACCGCGGGTCGCGGCCGGTGCACTGGTCGGGTGTCGCCGTGCGGTCGTGCTGGTCGTGCGGGTACCTCGTGCGTGCTGGTCACCGGCGAGGTGGCCGGCGGCACGGGCAGGGGTGACAGGACTTGAACCTGCAGCCTGCGGTTTTGGAGACCGCTGCTCTGCCAATTGAGCTACACCCCTAGTGCCCGGGACGGCTGCCCTGAGCTGGGCCCGGGGAACGCCTCGCTCCGCACGGGCACCGGTTCCCCGAGGGGATCCGGGGCACGCCGGTGGCGGGGTCGAACACCCCAGGGCGTCGAGTGTACCCAGAGGCCGGGGGCGCCGGGCGCACGCCCCACCCGGGGTCGCCGCTGACCGGACGCCTCAGCCGAGCCGGACGACGGCGCGGGCCAGGGAGAGGACCTTCTCCCCGCCGCTGGTCACGGTGAGGTCGACCCGCACCCGCCCCTCGTCGAGCAGGGCGGCGACCCGGCCGCGCACGGTGACCTCGGCGCCGGTGTCGTCGTCGGGGACGACGACGGGCCGGCCGAAGCGGACCTGGTACTCGGCGAGTGCGGCCGGGTCCCCCGCCCAGTCGCTCACCGCACGGCCGGCCAGGCCCATGGTCAGCATCCCGTGGGCGATGACGCCGGGCAGGCCGACCGACGTGGCCACCCGGTCGCTCCAGTGGATCGGGTTGAAGTCGCCCGACGCACCGGCGTAGCGGACGAGGTCGGCACGGGTGACCGTGTACACGCGCTCCGGCAGCTCGGTGCCGACGGCGACGTCCGCGGCGCGGACCCGGGCGGTCACGCGGCACCCCGCGCCACGAGCATGGAGGTGGCCGCGCACACCGGCTCGCCGTCCTCGGTGGCGACGTCGACGCGGGTGGTCAGCAGGTCGTTGCCGGCCACGCTGCGCACCGCCTCGATGGTGGGGGTGGCGATCAGCCGGTCACCGGCGCGGATCGGCCGGTGGTGGACGAAGCGCTGCTCGCCGTGCACCACGCGGCTGTAGTCCAGGTCGACGTCCGGGTCGGCCACGACGACGCCCGCCGCCGACAGCGTCAGCGCGATGGCGAAGGTGGGCGGGGCGATCACGTCCGGGTGTCCGGCCGCCCGGGCGGCGTCGGGATCGAGGTGCACCGGATCGGTCGAGCCCAGCGCCGCGGCGAACTGGGCGATCGCTACCCGACCGACCTCGTAGACGGCGGAGGGCGGGTAGCTGCGCCCGACCAGTCCTGCGTCCAGCGCCATGCTCCCCGCCCTCTCGGCGTCGCCTGCGAGTGACCGCGTCAGCGCGTCTCGCGGTGCACGGTGTGCTTGCGGTCGTGCGGGCAGTACTTCTTCAGCTCGAGCCGGTCGGGGTCGTTGCGCCGGTTCTTGCGGGTGATGTAGTTGCGGTTCTTGCACTCCTGGCAGGCCAGGGTGATCTTCGGACGGACGTCGGTGGCTGCCATGGGGTGCTCTCCTAGCCTTGTCGGTCGGGCCGGGTGGCCCGCGTGCGGGCGGGACGCCCACACGACGACGGACCCCGGGTGCGGGGTCCGTCATGAGTAGCGGTGACCGGACTTGAACCGGTGACACAGCGATTATGAGCCGCTTGCTCTACCAGGCTGAGCTACACCGCCGGGATGACCGTGCGGTCCGGTCTGTCGACTGGACCGGTGGTCACTGCTTGCTACGAGCCCCTTTACGGAATCGAACCGTAGACCTTCTCCTTACCATGGAGACGCTCTGCCGACTGAGCTAAAGGGGCGTGCCGACTGGGCCAGGAGAACTGTACCTGACCCCTTCGGCCTCCCTGCAGGGGCCCGCCGCGAGCCTGCGAGTGGTGGGGGGCAGGGAGGTCCTTCATCAGGCGCGGACGAACAGCCGGCGGTGGGTGGCCCCGGGAGCCGCCGAGCGCACCCCGGCGCGGGCCAGCAGCCAGCTCTCCAGCCGGTCGTCGGGCAGCGGGCGGCTGACCAGGAAGCCCTGCAGCTTGTCGCAGCCCATCTCGGCCAGGGCGTTGCGGGTGAGCTCGTCCTCCACGCCCTCGGCGACCACGCGCAGGCCGAGGTTGTGGGCCAGCTCGATGATCGAGCGGGCGATGAAGGACTCCCCCTGGCTGGTCGACATGCCCAGCACGAAGGACTTGTCGATCTTCACCTCGTCGATGGGCAGCTGCCGCAGCTGGGACAGCGACGAGTAGCCGGTGCCGAAGTCGTCCATCGACAGCCGCAGCCCGAGGGCGTGCAGGTCGGCCAGGACGGTGCTGCTGCGGACCGAGTCGTCGACCACGCTGCCCTCGGTGAGCTCGAGGATGAGCAGCTCCCCGGGCACGCCGTGCCGCCGCAGTGCGCGCTCGACCCGCTCGACGAGGTCGGGCTCGGTCAGGCAGCGGGCCGAGAGGTTGACCGAGACCGACAGCGAGATGTCCTGGTCCAGCCACTTGCGGCAGCGGGCGAGGGCCAGGTCGAGCACGTGGTCGGTCAGCGGCCCGATGCGGCCGATCTGCTCGGCCAGGTGGATGAACTCGTCGGGCGCCACGGCGCCGTAGCGCGGGTGGGCCCACCGCACGAGCGTCTCCACGGACACGATGTCGGAGCTCCGGGCGTCGATGATCGGCTGGAAGACCACGGTGATCTGGCCCTCGGCCATGGCCTGCTCGATCTCGGTGCCCAGCTGCAGGCGGCGCAGGCTCTGCTGGTCCAGCACCGGGTGGTAGCTGGCCACGCCCTTGCCCGCGGCCCCGGCCAGCAGCGCGACGTCGGCCCGCTGCATCAGCGTGCCGGAGTCGGTGCCGTGCACCGGCGCGGCTGCGACGCCGATGGTGAGCGAGACCTCGAGGTCCAGCCCCGCCACCCGCGCCCGGGTGGAGGTCGCCTCGCGCAGCCGCCGGGCGGCACGCTCGGTCGCGGCCAGGGACAGGCCGGGCAGCAGGACGGCGAACTGCTCGCCCTCCATGCGGGCCAGCACGGCCTGCGCCGGCGCGTGCTCGCGCAGCAGCCCCGCGGTCACCAGGAGCAGCTCGTCGCTGGCGGCGTGCCCCAGGGTGTCGACGATCTCGCTGTGGTTGGCCAGCGAGGCGAGGATCAGCCCGGCACGGGTGGCGGTCGGGTCGGCGGCCAGGAGCTCGTCGATCTCGGCGACCAGCCGCTGCCGGTTGGGCAGCCCGGTGAGCCGGTCGTGGTCGGCGTCGTAGCGGATCTGGACCAGCAGCTGCTGCTGCCGGATCGCCGCGTTGACGTGCGTGAGCATCGACTCCAGCGCGGCGCGGTCGCCGTCGGCGAAGTTGACGGTGTCGGCCCGCCGGTCGCACACCTCGAGGTAGCCGGGCTCGCCGGCCGCGGTGGCGATGGGCGCGCCGAGCACCTCGGCGGCCCGCCGCCGGGCGAGCGCGGCCAGCTCGGCGGCGTCGGCACGGGCGGCGGTGAACAGGACGGGGCCGGTGGTCCCGGCGGTCACCGCCCGGCGCCGCAGCAGGTCCTCGGGGTCGCCGGGGCCGTCGTACCAGGCGGCGCCGTCCTCCGCGTCGACGACGAGCCGGGGGCCCTCGTCCAGGTAGGGCGGCAGCCACAGCGCCACGCGCTCGGCGTTGAGCAGCTCGCGGACGGCGGCGACCAGCTCGTGGGTGCCGGCGTCGCCCTGGCCCAGGTTCTCCACGCGGCGAGCGAAGTCGTAGACCCGCTCGAGGCTCTCCCGCTCCCGCGTCACCAGCGCGAAGCGCCGGTACAGCAGGCCCAGCACCAGCAGGACCGGGACGAGGAGCAGCCAGGCCCAGGCCGTCCGGTCGACGAGCAGGGCGGTGACCAGGCCGACGACGACGGAGACCGGGTAGACGACGAGGGCCGGCACGAACAGCTGGGTGAGCATCGCGTGGCCGGGATAGCCCTGGGTCAGGGTGATGGCCCCGACGATGAGCAGCGTGCCCACGGCGGCGGCGGGCAGGACCGCCAGCAGGTAGCAGAACCAGGTGACCGGGTCGGTGAGCGACCCGACCGGCAGGAGGTCCAGCAGGAGGACGGCGACGCCGACCTGCACGACGGAGGCCGCGACGTTGAAGACCGTCTTGGGCAGCGCCAGCCGCTGCCGGGCGTAGAGCACCGTCAGCGCGGCCGCCCACGTGAACGCCGTCCACAGGCCGCCCGCCTCGACGAGCGCGAGCACCAGGACCGTCTCGCTGCCGGAGCACTGGAAGGTGTGCGACCGCACCTCGATGGTGAGCCGGATCGACTCCGCGGCGAAGAAGGCCAGGCAGAGGCCTAGGACCTCCCACGGGGAGACGCTGATGGCCGCGTCCCCGGCCAGGTAGAAGAGGAACGGCGCGGCGATCGGGATGCCGGCGAGCGCGGCGACACCTGGTCGCCGGAGCGCCGGCCACGACAGGGCCGCGCTCCGCGCACGATCGGCCACGGCCACCGGTCTCTCGAGATGGGAAGAAGGCGGCGCGAGGCTAACAGTGATCAGGGGGCGGCCCACGGCGCGCGGGGCGCCACCCCACCCGAAGGGAGGGGGCAGCCGGTCGGACCGGCCGCCCCCGTCCTCAGGTCAGCGGCCCCACTGGGTGCCGCGACCCCACTGGGTCCCGCGACCCCACTGCGTTCCGCGACCCCACTGGGTCCCGCGACCCCACTGCGTACCGCGAGTCGTGACCGTGCTGTTCATGACGCCTCCTCAGGCATGAAGAACTGTTTCTTCGATGCGGGCTGGCACCCGGGGCGCGGGGGCAGAGCGTCAGTCGGTGTACGGACCGCACCCGGGACATTGCTTCCCGTCACCCCATCGGGGCAAGCACCGACGATCACGGCAGAGTGACAAACCGTGATGTCGTCACGGTGTGTTACACAAAGTGGCCGATCTGTCACCCGGAGGAGTGCACGGGATACCCGGGCGCGTCGGAGCGGCGGTCCACAGCCCCCGGCCCGGTCCGCCGGGAGCCGGGCGTCGCCGTCCACACCCGTCCCCAGCGGTGTCCACAAGCGGTGGACGGCGACCTACGCTGCGCGGCGTGCGGGACACTGACCGGTCGGCGGGCGAACGGGGCTCGACCCTGCCGCTGGTCCTGGTGTGCTGGCTGGTCGCCGCCCTCATGGCGCTCGGCGCCGTCGCCGCCTCGGACGCGTTCCTGGAGCAGCAGGAGGTGCAGGCGGTGTGCGACGCGGCCGCCCTGGCGGCGGCGAACCGGGCCGACGAGGCCGCCGTCTACACCGTCGGGATCGACGGCGGGACGCTGCCGCTGACCCGCGACGGCGCGCAGGCCGCGGTGGCCGGCTCCCTCGCCGCGGGCGGGGACGCGCTGGACTCCTGGTCCGCCGAGACCGACGGCACGGAGGTCACGGTGCGCTGCACCCGGCAGGTGGAGATCGCCTTCGGCTGGCTGTTCCTGGGCGGGCAGCCGCTGGAGCGCACCGCGGTCGCGAGCGCGCGGGCCCCGACCGTCCCCTGAGACGGCGAACGGCCCCCGACCTGGTGGTCGGGGGCCGTCTGCGTACCGGTGGCGGGTGAAGGATTCGAACCTTCGTAGGCTAAGCCGACGGATTTACAGTCCGCTCCCATTGGCCACTCGGGCAACCCGCCGTGGTGGTACCGGGAGAGAGAGTACAAGACGGGCCGCACCCGTCCGCCGGGTCCTCCCGGCGGGCCGCCGGCCCCGACAGGGAGGAGGGGACGTGGCCGACTCGTCCTTCGACGTCGTCAGCAAGGTCGACCGCCAGGAGGTCGACAACGCGCTCAACCAGGCGGGCAAGGAGCTGTCCCAGCGGTTCGACTTCCGGGGCACCAACGCCACCATCGCCTGGGCCGGCGAGGAGGGGGTCACCCTCAGCGCCGACACCGAGGAGCGGGTCAGCGCCGCCCTGGAGGTGTTCAAGGAGAAGCTGATCAAGCGGAGCATCTCGCTGAAGGTCCTGGACGCCGACGAGCCGCAGTCCTCCGGCAAGTCCTACAAGATCTCCGCGCGGATCAAGCAGGGCATCGAGTCCGACGTCGCCAAGAAGATCGCCAAGCTCATCCGCGACGAGGGACCCAAGGGCGTGCAGGCGCAGATC
The DNA here is from genome assembly GCF_019799925.1 of Blastococcus sp. CPCC 205250. Lineage (GTDB taxonomy): Bacteria > Actinomycetota > Actinomycetes > Mycobacteriales > Geodermatophilaceae > Trujillonella. The sequence continues at coordinate 154,321 of NZ_JABGCG010000007.1, forward strand.
CAGGGCGACCAGCTCCGGGTGAGCGGCAAGAAGCGCGACGACCTGCAGGCCGTCCAGCAGCTGCTCAAGGGCGCCGACCTCGACGTCGCCCTGCAGTTCGACAACTACCGCTGACCCGTCAGGCGCCGCTCGTCCCTCTCCGGGCGGGCGGCGCCTCCGGGTCCGCGGCCTGGCGGTGCAGCGCGACCCCCGCGACCACCAGCACCACGCCGGCCAGCTCAGCGGGCGTGGGGACCTGCGTGAGGACGACGACGCCGACCACGGTGGCGGTCGCCGGCTCCTGGTCCTCGGCCAGACGACCAGCTCGTTCGTCGTCTCCACACCCGTGCCCCCGAGGCCCCCACGGGCCGGACCCCGGTCGCATCCCCAGCGTCCCGCCGGGACCTGACCGGCCGGGTCAGGCCAGCGGTGCGCTGCCCGCGCACACCGGGCTGACCGGCACCCAGCCCTCGTGCTTGCCGGAGCGCGCGTCCCCGGAGGACCGCCCGCGCAGGTGACGGCTCACCCACGGGAGCACGTGCTCGCGGTAGTAGCGGGCCTCGGCCAGCACCCGGCGCGGCGCGTCCGGGGCGGGGTCCACGGCGGCCGCGGCGACGTCGTGGCCGAGCGCCGCCAGCACCAGCGAGGCGACCCGGCGGTGCCCGGCCGGGCCCAGGTGCAGCCGGTCGGGCGACCAGTAGGGGGCGCGGCGGATCTCGGTGTCGGCGAAGACGTTCACGAACGTGACGCCGTGCCGGGCCGCGAGCTCCTCCAGGGCGTCGGTGAGCTCTGCGGCGCGCCGCCGCACCGTCCGCCCGAACGGCAGGCGGTCCGACGGGTCGGCGCCGCTGATCAGGACGAGGTGGACGCCGGCGTCGGCCACCTGCCGCACGGCCTGCTCGGTGAGCTCGAGCAGCCGCCGCGCGTCGACGCCGGGCCGCATGAGGTCGTTGCCGCCGCCGTTGAACGTGAGCAGCGTGGGCGCGGGGTCCAGGGCGAGCGCCGCGGGTACCTGCCCGGTGACGATCGGCTGGAGCAGGCGACCGCGGACGGCGAGGTTCGCGTAGGCGACCGGCTCCCCGGTGGCCGCGGCAAGCCCCCCGGCGACCAGGTCGGCCCAACCCCGGACGCTACCGTCCCCGAGCTCGTCGCCCACTCCCTCGGTGAAGCTGTCCCCGACCGCCACGTACCGCACCGCACTCCTCCCGTCGCCCCGGAGGAGGGTAGGCGGCTACCGCTGACCGCCGTCCCGGGCCATCTGCTCGAGGCGCGCGATCCGCTCGGCCATCGGCGGGTGCGTGGCGAACATCGACGCCAGCCCCTGACCCCGGAAGGGGTTGGCGATCATCAGGTGGCTCTGCGTGACCAGCCGATCGTCCTGCGGCAGCGGGCGGGCGCCCGCCCCGCGCTCGATCTTCCGCAGCGCCGACGCGAGGGCGAGCGGGTCCTGCGAGAGCTGCGCGCCGGTGGCGTCCGCCTGGTACTCACGGCTCCGGCTCACCGCCATCTGGACCAGTCCCGCGGCCAGCGGGCCGAGGAACACCAGCAGCAGCGCGCCGAGGGCGTTGCCGCCGCCGCGGTCGTCGTCGGACCGGCCGCCGAACAGCGAGGCGAACATCGCCATGTGCGCCAGGAAGGTGATCACCGTGGCCATGGCCCCGGCCACCGAGCTGATGAGGATGTCGCGGTTGTAGACGTGCGACAGCTCGTGGGCGAGCACGCCGCGCAGCTCCCGGCGGTCGAGCAGCTCGAGGATGCCCTGGGTGCAGCACACGGCGGCGTTGCGCGGGTTGCGCCCGGTGGCGAACGCGTTGGGCTGGTCGGTGGGGCTGACGTACAGCCGCGGCATGGGCTGGCGGGCCTCGGTGGCCAGGTCGCGGACGATCGCGTAGAGGGCCGGCGCCTGGGTCTCGGTCACCGGGAAGGCCCGCATCGACCGCAGCGCCAGCTTGTCGGAGTTGAAGTACGCGTACCCGTTGACGCCCAGCGCGATGACGAGCGCGACGACCAGGCCGCCCCGGCCGCCGATGAGCGCGCCGGCGACGAGGATGAGCCCGCCCATGAGGCCCAGCAGCAGGGCCGTCTTCAGCGCGTTGTTCCAGCGGTGCACGCCCGGTCAACGCGGGCCCTGGGAGCGCCGTTCCCCGGTGTCCGGCCGGCCGGCGACTCGCGCCGCGGGAATGTGGCGCGCCCGGAACGGGTTCAGTACGGAAAGCGCTCGAGAAACCGGACCAACGTCTCGACCAGCGTGACAGGATCTCGCCATGCGGAACGCCGCCGGCGGAGGTGTGCGATTCCACACCTCTCTCCCGTCACACCCACGTAACCTCGCCCGGTGGAGGTAGACCACTGATGACTGCGACCGACCCGGCTGTGTCCGCGGGTAGCTCTGCTCCTGGCGGCCTCGTGAAGAGCGTCGTCGAACTCGACCGGGTGGTGATCCGGCTCGCCGGTGACTCCGGCGACGGGATGCAGCTGACCGGGAACCGCTTCACCAGCGAGACCGCGTCCTTCGGCAACGACCTGTCGACGCTGCCCAACTTCCCCGCGGAGATCCGGGCACCCACGGGGACTCTGCCGGGCGTCAGCTCCTTCCAGCTGCACTTCGCCGACCACGACATCATGACGCCGGGTGACGCCCCCGACGTCCTCGTGGCGATGAACCCGGCGGCGCTGAAGGCCAACCTCGCGGACCTCCCCGGCGGCGGTCTGCTCATCCTCGACTCCGACGAGTTCACCCCGCGCAACCTGGCCAAGGTCGGGTACGCGGTGAACCCGATCGAGGACGGCTCGCTCGAGGGCTGGCAGACCGTCAGCGTGCCCCTGACCAGCATGACGCTGGACGCGCTGGCCGACTCCGGTCTCGGCAAGAAGGAGGCCGAGCGGAGCAAGAACATGTTCACCCTCGGCCTCCTGTCGTGGATGTACCACCGGCCGACCGAGGGCACGGTCCGCTTCCTCGAGCGCCAGTTCCGCCGCAAGCCCGAGATCGCCGCGGCCAACATCGCCGCCTTCCGGGCCGGCTACAACTACGGCGAGACGACCGAGGCGTTCGCGGTCTCCTACGAGATCAAGCCCGCGCCGATGGCGCCCGGGAAGTACCGCAACATCTCGGGCAACCAGGCGCTGTCGCTGGGCCTGGTCGCGGCCGCGAAGCGTTCCGGGCTGCCCATGTTCCTGGGCGCGTACCCGATCACCCCGGCCTCGGACATCCTCCACGAGCTCTCGAAGCACAAGGCGTTCGGCATCCGGACGTTCCAGGCCGAGGACGAGATCGCGGGCATCGCCTCGGCGATCGGCGCCTCGTTCGGCGGCGCGCTCGGGGTGACGACGACGTCCGGCCCGGGCATCTCCCTGAAGTCCGAGGCGCTGGCGCTGGCGATCATGACCGAGCTGCCGCTGGTGGTCATCGACGTCCAGCGCGGCGGCCCCTCGACCGGGCTGCCGACGAAGACCGAGCAGTCGGACCTCCTGCAGGCGATGTTCGGCCGCAACGGCGAGGCGCCGCTGCCGGTGATCGCCCCGCGCTCCCCCGGTGACTGCTTCGACGCGGCCATCGAGGCGACCCGCATCGCGCTCACCTACCGCACGCCGGTGATCCTGCTGTCCGACGGCTACCTGGCCAACGGCTCCGAGCCGTGGGCGGTGCCCGCCGCCGACTCGCTGCCCGACCTCACCGGCGCGGTGGACTTCGCCACCGAGCCCAACGGCGAGGACGGCGAGTTCCTGCCCTACCTGCGCGACCCGGAGACGCTGGCCCGACCGTGGGCCATCCCGGGGACCGCGGGCATGCAGCACCGCATCGGTGGTCTGGAGAAGGCCGACAAGACCGGCAACATCTCCTACGACCCCGAGAACCACGACTTCATGACGCGGACGCGTCAGGCGAAGATCGACGGCATCGCCGCGTCGATCGGGCCGACGGACGTGGACGACCCGGACGGCGACGCGACCGTGGCGGTCATCGGCTGGGGGTCGACCTACGGCCCGATCGGCGCCGGCGTCCGCCGGGTCCGCCGCTCGGGGCGCAAGGTGGCGCAGATCCACCTGCGGCACATCAACCCGTTCCCGGCCGACCTCGGCGAGGTCCTGGGCCGCTACGAGCGGGTCGTCTGCCCCGAGATGAACCTCGGGCAGCTGGCGATGCTGCTGCGCGCGAAGTACCTGGTCGACGTCCAGAGCCACACCCAGGTGCGCGGGCTGCCCTTCCGGGCCGCCGAGCTCGCCGCGGTGATCCAGGACGTCATCGACTCCACCAGCGGCGCACCACTGGCCGCCGACCCCACCGGAGGCGGGGAATGAGCACCACCGAGCACGTGCACGACCTCGGCATGCCCGCGTCGAACCCGATCGACGCCGCGATCGCCGCGTCGGTCACCACCCAGGGCGAGAAGCAGACGGCCCTCAAGGCCAAGGACTTCAAGACCGACCAGGAGGTGCGCTGGTGCCCCGGGTGCGGTGACTACGTCATCCTCAACGCGGTCCAGAGCTTCCTGCCCAGCCTGGGCATCGCCCGCGAGGACATGGTCATCGTGTCCGGGATCGGCTGCTCGTCCCGGTTCCCGTACTACATGAACACCTACGGGATGCACTCGATCCACGGCCGTGCCCCGGCGATCGCGACCGGCCTGGGCGTGTCCCGCCCCGACCTGTCGGTGTGGGTCGTCACCGGCGACGGCGACTCGCTGTCCATCGGTGGCAACCACCTGATCCACGCGCTGCGCCGCAACGTCAACATCACGATCCTGCTGTTCAACAACCGGATCTACGGGCTGACCAAGGGCCAGTACTCGCCGACCTCCGAGGTCGGCAAGGTCACCAAGTCCACCCCGATGGGGTCGCTGGACCACCCGTTCAACCCGGTCTCGCTGGCCATCGGCGCGGAGGCCACCTTCGTCGGCCGCGCCATGGACTCCGACCGCAAGGGTCTCACCGACGTGCTCCGCCAGGCGGCCGAGCACCAGGGCACCGCGCTGGTGGAGATCTACCAGAACTGCAACATCTTCAACGACGGCGCGTTCGACCTGCTCAAGGACCCGACCACGGGCACCCAGTGGTCGATCCCGCTGGTCCACGGCGAGCCGCTGGTCTTCGGGCCCGACGGTGCGGCGTGCGTCGTCCGGGACGAGTTCGGCGGACTCCGGATCGCCGAGACCAACCAGGTCGACGCGTCCCAGATCGTCGTCCACGACGCGCACCGCGAGGACTCGTCCTACGCGTACGCGCTGTCCCGGCTCTCCAGCCAGGACCTCCGGTACACGCCGATGGGCGTCTTCCGCTCCGTGCAGAAGCCGACCTACGACCGGATGATGGCCGAGCAGCTCGACGTTGCCGCGGCCCAGGGCAGCGACGACCTCGACGCCATCCTCGGCGGCAGCGACACCTGGACCGTCAGCGCCTGAGCCCGCCGGCGGGCCGACGCCGGTCCGCCGCCACGCCGCTGCGTGACACCTGCTCGGACACGTCCGGGCCACCCGGAGCCGGCCCCTCACCGGGGGGTCGGCTCCGTGGCGTCTAGGCCGCCGTCACGCGCAGGAGCCGGTCCTCGCCGTCCCCGTTGTCGGTGGTGACGTAGAGGGCGCCGTCGACGCCGAGCTGGGGCGTGCGGAGCCGGCCGTACCGGTCCTCGAGCTCGGGGACCCGGAACTGCTCGACCAGGCCGCCGTCCCCGTCGATCCGCAGGGCCAGCAGACCCGTGTCCTTCTGCACCCCGACGACGAGCAGCCCCTCGTAGGTGCCCCACTCCGCACCGGCGAGGAAGGTCGCCCCGGAGGTGGCGATGGTCGGGTCCCCCGAGGCCCAGGTGGCGGGGACGACGTCGGCCAGCGCGGGGTCGGTCATCGGGACGCTCTCGTCGTAGGAGCCGCCGTCCCCGTCGGGGTCGTAGCCGCCGTTGCCGCCGGGCGACAGCAGGGTCACCTCGTCGTCCCGGTCGGTGCCCTGCTCGGCGGCGTAGACCTGGCCGGTGTCCGGGCGGACCGCCAGCCCCTGCACGTTGCGGTGCCCGTAGGTCCAGACGAGCGGTGAGGCGCCCTCCTGCCCGGTGAACGGGTTGCCCGGCCACGGGGCACCGGTGGCCGGGTCGACGCGTAGCACCTTGCCGGCGAGCTCGGTGCGGTCCTGCGGGTGGCTGCCGACGGCGTTGTCGCCCGTGCCGACCAGCAGCGCGCCCTCGGGGTCGAATCGCAGGCGGCAGCCGCCGTGCCGGCCGGACTCCTGGTTGGCCGGGATGCCGCCGACGAGGGGGTCGGCGACCCGGGTGGCCGACTCCCAGTCCGCCGCCACCGTCCAGGCGACCACGGCGATCGAGGAGCCGTCGCCCTCGTCGACGCCCTGGCAGGTGTAGAGCCGCCGGGTGTCGTCGAAGGCGGGGTCCAGGACCAGGCCCATGAGGCCGGTCTCGCCCTGCGCGTACAGGTCGTCCAGGTCGGCGGCGACCTCGACGACCTCGCCGTCGGGGCGGACCGCGGTGAACCCGCCCTCCCGCTCGTCGACCAGCAGGGTGCCGTCGGGTGCCTGGGCGACGTCCCACGGGTGGTCGAGCCCGTCCAGGACGACGCTGACCTCCAGCGCCGGCGCCCCCTCCGGCGGGTCGGCGGCGGGTGCGTCGGCGGTGTCGTCGGCGGAGCAGGCGGTCAGCAGGGCGGCACAGAGCAGGAGGGACAGCGGGCGCGGCGGGGGCACCCGCCCAGCATCCCCGCCGGATTCAGCTGGTGCGCGTGACCACGGAGTCGCACAGCGCCGAGAGCGCGTCGCGCACCTCGCCGGGCGGCACCTCGGCCAGCCGGGCGCGGGCCCGGTCGGCGTACTCCCGCAGCACCTGCGTGGCGCGCTCCAGCGACGCCGAGGACCGCAGGAGCGCCAGCGCCTCGGCGTGCTCGGCGTCGTCGGTCACCGGTGCGGCGACGAGCTCGCGCAGCCGGTCCTCGGCGGGGTCGGTGCCGGCGAGGACGAAGAGCACCGGCAGGGTGGCGATGCCCTCGCGCAGGTCGGTGCCGGGCGACTTCCCGGACGCCTGCCCCTCGCTGAGGATGTCGAGCAGGTCGTCGGACAGCTGGAAGGCCACGCCGACCTCCTCGCCGAACGCGGTGAGGGACTCGACCAGCCCCGCGTCCAGGCCGGCGAAGCTCGCACCGAAGCGCGCGGAGGTGGCGACCAGCGAGCCGGTCTTGTCGGCCAGCACCTCGAGGTAGTGGTCGACCGGGTCGTCGTCGGGCCCGGGGCCCACCGTCTCCCGGATCTGCCCGGTCACCAGCCGCTCGAAGGTGCGGGCCTGCACGCGCACGGCCTCCGGGCCGAGGTCGGCGAGCAGGTCCGAGGCGCGGGCGAAGAGGAAGTCCCCGGTGAGGATGGCGACGCTGTTGGTCCAGCGGGTGTTGGCACTGGGTGCCCCCCGGCGCACGGCGGCCTCGTCCATGACGTCGTCGTGGTACAGCGTCGCCAGGTGGGTGAGCTCGCAGACCACCGCGGACTCGGTGACCCCGGGCGCCATCGGGTCCCCGAGCTGGGCGGCCAGGAGCGCCAGCATCGGCCGGAAGCGCTTGCCGCCGGCGGCCATGAGGTGCGCGGCGGCCTCGCGCACGAACGGGTGCGGGCTGTCGACGGACGTCGTCAGCGCCGTCTCCACCCGGGCCAGACCCTCGGCGAGCGCGTCGCCGAGAGCCCCCGCGGGCAGCCAGGCACCGATCGTGGACGCCGGGGCGGAGCCGCGGTGCCAGACCTCGGCGGGTGGCGATCCGCCGACTGCGGCGTGGACTCCGGTCATCAACCGACGAGATTAGCCGCCTGGCCTGCGAGGTCGAGCACCGACCCGGGCACGACGCCCAGGACGAGCGTGGCCGCGGCGGTCACCGCGAGCACGATCGTCGTGGGCAGCCCGGGGACGCCGACCGTCGGGCCGCCGGCCACGGGCTCGGAGAAGTACATGAGGACGACCACGCGCAGGTAGAAGAACGCCGCCACGGCGCTGGCCAGGAGCGCGACCACGGCCAGCGGCCAGGCCCCGTCGTCGATCGCCGCCCGGAAGACGGCGAACTTGCCGGTGAAGCCGCTCGTGAGCGGGATGCCCGCCAGGGCCAGCAGGAACAGGGTCATCACCGCCGCGACCACCGGCGAGCGCTGGGCCAGCCCGGCCCACTGCGAGAGGTGCGTCGCCTCCCCGTCGCCGTCGCGGACCATCGTCAGGACGGCGAAGGCGCCCAGCGTCGTCAGCCCGTAGACCAGCAGGTAGAACAGCGTGGCCGACAGCCCCGGGCTCTCGCCCGCCGCGTCGAAGCCGAGCACGCCGGTGAGCAGGAAGCCCGCGTGCGCGATCGAGGAGTAGGCCAGCATCCGCTTGAGGTCGGTCTGGGTGAGCCCGAGGACGGCGCCCACGACCATGGACACGATCGCGATGCCGTAGACCAGCGGCCGCCAGGTCCACTCGTCGGTGCCGAAGCCCACGTAGAGCAGCCGCAGGATCGCGCCGAAGGCGGCGACCTTGGTGCACGCGGCCATGAAGGCGGTGACCGGGGTGGGCGCGCCCTGGTACACGTCCGGCGTCCAGGTGTGGAACGGCGCGACGCTGGCCTTGAACATCAGCCCGACGATGAGCAGGGCCAGGCCCAGCACCATCAGGGTGTCCCCGCCGGCGGTGGCGACCGACTCCTGGATCGTGGAGAGCCGGACGCTGCCGGTGGCGCCGTAGACCAGCGCGAGGCCGTAGAGGAAGAAGGCCGAGGCGAAGGCGCCCAGGAGGAAGTACTTGACCGCCGCCTCCTGGGAGAGCAGCCGGCGGCGCCGGGCCAGGCCGCTGATGAGGTACAGCGGCAGGCTGAGCACCTCGAGCGCCACGAACATGATGAGCAGGTCGTTCGCCGCGACGAACAGCATCATGCCGCCGATCGCGAAGGTGGCCAGCGGGTACACCTCGGTCTGCACCCGGTCGGCCGTGAGCAGCTCGCGGTCGCGGGGGCTGCCGGCGGGGACGGCGGCCGCGGCGACGAACGACGAGCGTGCCGGGTCCAGCGCGCGCTCGGCGAACAGCAGGATCGACAGCGCGCCGAGCCCGGCGATGGTGGCCTGCAGGAACAGCCCGGCGCCGTCGACGGCCAGCGCACCCCCGGCGGTGACGTCGTTGCCGTCGCGGGTGCCGGCCAGCACGAGGGTGCTGACCAGGCCGCCGACGGTGCCGACGAGGGCGACCGCCACCTGCGCCGGGTGCCGGCTCTCGCGTGGCGCGAACGCCTCGATGAGCACCCCGATGCAGGCGGCGCCGAACAGGGAGATCAGCGGCGTCAGCGCCGCGAGGGAGAGGTCCGGTGCCTCGATCATCAGTTCCCCGCCTCGGTCTCGGCACCGCTGGTGTCCACGTCGGGCACGACCCCGCCCGGGTCGCCGCCGACGTCGCCGACGGTGGCGGCGACGGCCGGCTCGATCAGGTCGATCAGCGGCTGCGGGTAGACACCCAGCACCAGGATCAGCGCCACAAGGGGTGCCACCACGGCGATCTCGCGGCGGCTCAGGTCCGGCACCCGCCGGGTCCGGGTGGCCGTGGCGGTGGCGGTGGCGGTGGCGGTGGCGGTGGCGGTCGCCGTGGCGGCGGTGGCCCCGGTGCCGCCGGCCGGACCGGCCGGCTCCCCGGCGTCGGCGGCCAGCCCCTGCCCGTCCATCAGCCCGCGCGCCGGGCCGTGCATGGTGCGCTGGTACATCAGCAGCACGTAGAGCGCCGCCAGGATGATGCCGACGGTGGCCAGGATCGTGAACACCGGCCGGGTCGGGTACGAGCCGATGAGCACCAGGAACTCGCTCACGAAGCTGTTGGTGCCCGGCAGGGCCAGCGAGGCGAGGCCGGCGACGAGGAAGACCCCGGCCAGCACCGGCGCCTGGGCTGCCACCCCGCCGTAGTCGGCGATCCGCCGCGAGCCGCCGCGGGCGATGAGCATGCCGACCACCAGGAACAGCAGGCCGGTCGCGATGCCGTGGTTCACCATGTACAGCACCGCGCCGGTGCCGGCCTCGGTGGTGAACGCGAAGATGCCCAGCGCGATGAAGCCGAAGTGCGCGACCGAGGTGTAGGACACCAGCCGCTTCATGTCGCTCTGCCCCATGGCCAGGAGCGCCGCGTAGAGCACCCCGGCCACGGCGAGGGCGAGCACGTAGGGCGCGAAGTCGCGGGACGCGTCGGGGAACAGCGGCAGGCAGTAGCGCAGGAACCCGAAGGTGCCCACCTTGTCCAGGACGCCGACCAGCAGCACCGCTCCCCCGACCGGGGCCTCGGCACCGGCGTCGGGCAACCAGGTGTGCAGCGGCACCAGCGGCGCCTTGATCGCGAAGGCGACGAAGAACCCGAGGAACAGCAGCTTCTGCACGTCGGGGTCGATGTCGATGGCGTTGAGCACCTCGAAGGCGAAGCTGCCCTCCCCCTGGTTGGCGCTCACGACGTACAGGCCGATGACCGCCGCCAGCATGATCAGGCCGCCGACCAGGCTGTAGAGGAAGAACTTCACCGCCGCGTACTGCCGCCGCGGCCCGCCGAAGCTGCCGATCAGGAAGTACATCGGGACGAGCATCGCCTCGAAGAAGACGTAGAACAGGAAGACGTCGGTCGCGGCGAAGACCCCGACCATCATCGCCTCGAGCAGCAGGATCCAGGCGAAGAACACCGTCATCGACCGGGTGCCGACCGGCTCGTCGTCCCACGAGGCGCCGATGACCACGGGGACGAGCACGCCGACCAGCAGCAGCATGACCAGGGCGATGCCGTCGACGCCCAGGGCGAAGGAGACGCCGAAGTCCTCGATCCAGGAGACCGAGCTCGTCAGCTGGAACCGGTCGCCGTCGGTGTCGAAGGCGGCGGTGGCCAGCACGGCGAGCAGCAGCACGACGAGGCTCACGCCGAGCGAGATCTGCTTGGCGAGCAGGTCGCGGCCGCGCGGCAGCGCCGCGACGACGGCCGCCCCGACCGCGGGCACCACGATCATCAGCAGCAGGAACGGGAACGAGTTCACTGGTCGACTCCGCGGGCTTCGTCTCGGTCACTCACCGTCGGGGGTCCCCTCCGTCGATCCGCAGCGTGGTCGAGCTCATCCCGCGGTCACCGCCAGCAGTGCCCCCGCGACCAGCACCGCGCCGCCGAGCATGCCCAGCGCGTAGGTGCGGACGAAGCCGGTCTGGGCGCGGCCCAGCCGGGCCGAGGAGCCGCCCAGCGCGGCCGCCATGCCGTTGACGGCGCCGTCGACGCCGCGGTTGTCCACCCACACCAGCGCCCGGGTCAGCCACTGGCCGGGACGCATGAACAGCGACTCGTTGATGGCGTCGGCGTAGAGCGCCTTGCGGGCGGCCCGGGTGACCACCGAGACCCGCTCCGGCGCGACGACCGGCACCTCCCGGCGGCCGACGAACAGCCAGGCTGCCAGGACCCCGAGGGCCATCACCGCGGTGACGGCGATCCCGACCAGGGCGGGCGCGACCACGTGCTCGGCCTCCTCCGGCTCGCCGAACACCGGGGCCAGCCACTCGACGAGAGGGAAGGCCTGGACGAGCAGGAAGCCCGCGGCGACCGAGCCGATGCTCAGCAGCACCATCGGCGCGGTCATGACCGAGGGCGACTCGTGCGGGTGCGGCGTCGGCCGGCCCGGCGCCGACGGCGCCCACCGCGCCTTGCCGAAGAAGGTCATCAGCATGAGCCGGGTCATGTAGAAGGCGGTGAGGCCCGCGCCGAGGACGGCGACGCCGCCGAGCACCCAGCCGGAGACCCCGCCCCGGTCCAGCGCCGCCTCGATGATCGCGTCCTTGGTCCAGTACCCGGACAGGAACGGGAAGCCGATCAGCGCCAGGTAGCCGAGCCCGAAGGTCACGAAGGTGACCGGCAGCTTCTTGGCCAGCCCGCCGAACCGGCGCATGTCCACCTGGTCGTCCATCGCGTGCATGACCGACCCGGCACCGAGGAAGAGCCCGGCCTTGAAGAACCCGTGGGTCAGCAGGTGGGCGATCGCGGCGGCGTAGCCGACGGGGCCGAGCCCGACGGCCAGGAACATGTAGCCGATCTGGCTGACCGTCGAGTAGGCCAGCACCTTCTTGATGTCGTCGTAGGCGCAGCCGGCGATCGCGCCGATCATGAGCGTCACGGCCCCGACGCACAGGACGACGGTGCGCGCGGTCTCGGTCAGGTCATAGATCGGGGCGGAGCGGGCGATGAGGTAGACGCCGGCGGTGACCATCGTGGCGGCGTGGATGAGCGCCGAGACCGGGGTCGGGCCCTCCATGGCGTCGGGCAGCCAGGCCTGCAGCGGGAACTGGCCGGACTTGCCGCAGGCGCCGAGGAGCAGCAGCAGGCCGATCGCGGTGACGGTGCCGCCGGCGAGCAGCCCGACGGAGCCGAAGACGCCCTCGTAGGTGACGGTGCCGAGCTGGGCGAACATCACGAAGATCGCCAGGGCCAGGCCGACGTCGCCGACCCGGTTCATGATGAACGCCTTCTTGGCCGCGGTCGCCGCCGCCGGGCGCTCGTGCCAGAAGGCGATGAGCAGGTAGGAGGCCAGGCCCACGCCCTCCCAGCCGACGTACAGGGCGACGTAGTTGTCGCCCAGCACCAGCAGGAGCATCGCGGCGACGAAGAGGTTCAGGTAGGCGAAGAACCGGCGGCGGCGCGGGTCGTGCGCCATGTAGCCGATCGAGTAGACGTGGATGAGCGCGCCCACGCCGGTGATCAGCAGGGCGAAGACCGCCGACAGCGGGTCGAACAGCAGCCCGGCCCGGACGTCGAGGGAGCCGCTGTCGATGAAGGTGAACAGGTCGACCGCGACCTGCCGCTCGTCCAGCTGCAGGGTGCAGGCCAGCGCGACGACGAAGGCGGCGGCGACGGTCGCGGTGCCCAGCAGGTGGCCCCAGCGGTCGGTGCGCCGGCCGCCGAGCAGCAGCACCGCGGCGCCCGCGAGGGGCAGCGCGATGAGCAGCCAGGAGGCAGAGAGCAGCCCGTCAGCAGGCACGGTGTCCATGTCCGGCGTCCCCGTCTCGTCAGTACTTGAGCAGGTTGGCGTCGTCGACCGACGCCGAACGGCGGGTCCGGTAGATCGACATGATGATCGCCAGGCCGACCACGACCTCGGCGGCGGCCACGACCATCACGAAGAAGGCCATGATCTGGCCGTCGATGGTGCCGGTCGCCCGGGCGAAGGTGACCAGCGTCAGGTTGACCGAGTTCAGCATCAGCTCGACGCACATGAACACGACGATCGCGTTGCGCCGGACGAGGACGCCGACCGCGCCGATGGTGAACAGGATGGCGGCCAGCACCAGGTAGTGGGTCAGGCTCATCGGGCGTCCCCTCCGGCCGCGCCGTCCTGGGTGCCCAGCGCGTTGTCCGGGTTGCCGAGCTGCTCGCGGCCCGTGGGACGCGGCATCTGGTCGACCTCCCGGGGCTCGATGCCCGTGGCGAAGCTGTCCTCGGCGAGGCCGCCGTCGGGCAGCAGCGCCGGCGTGGCGACGGAGTTCGCCCGGGCGAAGACCCCGGGGCCGGGCAGCGTCTGCGGCCGGTCGGTGGTGAGGAAGCGCGCCCGCGAGAGCTCCTTCTGGGTGCGCTTGGTGCCGGGCTCGCGCTCGATGTGGGCGAGCACCATGGCGCCGACGGCGGCGGTGATCAGCAGGGCGCTGGTGACCTCGAAGGCCAGCAGGTACCGGGTGAACAGCGCCTCGGCGATCGTGGTGATGTTGCCCGAGCCGCCCTGCGCGTCGCCCAGCCCCTCGGCGGAGAGGTCCCGCGTGGCGCGGGCGATCCCGGCGCCGACGAGGCCGGCGAAGCCGACGCCCAGCACGATCGCGGCCACGCGCTGGCCGCGCAGGGTCTCCACGACGGAGTCGGAGGAGTCGCGGCCGACCAGCATCAGCACGAACAGGAAGAGGATCATGATCGCGCCGGTGTAGACGATGATCTGCACCGCGCCGAGGAACGGCGCCTCCTGGACGACGTAGAAGACGCCCAGCGACAGCATCGTGGTCACCAGCCACAGCGCCGAGTGGACGGCGTTGCGGGAGAACACCATCCCCAGCGCCCCGGCGAGGGCGACCGGTGCGAGGACCCAGAAGACGACGGCCTCCCCGGTGCCCAGCGAGACGCTGGTGTCGGCCGCCGCGGCCAGGGGCGTCACGGGGTCTCCCCGCGCTGGGTGGCGGCCAGGTAGTAGTCCTTCTCGTCGGCGCCGAGCCGCATGGCGTGCGGCGGCGCCTCCATCCCCGGCAGCAGCGGGGCCATCAGCTGCTCCTTGGTGTAGATCAGGTCCTGGCGGTTGTCGTCGGCCAGCTCGAAGTCGTTGCTCATGGTCAGCGACCGCGTCGGGCAGGCCTCGATGCACAGCCCGCAGAAGATGCAGCGCAGGTAGTTGATCTGGTAGACGCGCCCGTACCGCTCGCCGGGTGAGAATCGGGCGTCCTCGGTGTTGTCGCCGCCCTCGACGTAGATGGCGTCCGCCGGGCAGGCCCAGGCGCACAGCTCGCAGCCGACGCACTTCTCCAGCCCGTCGGGGTGCCGGTTCAGCACGTGCCGGCCGTGGTAGCGCGGCTTGGTCACCTTCGGGACCTCGGGGTACTCCTCGGTCGTCACCTTGCGGAAGATCTGCGCGAAGGTCACGCCGAAGCCCTGGCCCGGTGCCGGCAGCAGGCTGCGACGACCGGTCGCGGCCGGGTCCGGCGCGCGCCCGGCCCGCTCGACCTCGCCGCCCCGGACCGCCTGGGTCAGCCCCTTCTCGTCCCCACCGGCGGCCGGGCTGCGGTCGGGTGCACGGTCAGGCATCGCCGTCCTCCAGTGCGTTCGTGGACCGGGCATCGGTCGGGATGACATCGGCTCGCGAGCTGCCGCGGCGGCCGGTGGCGACGACCCCGCCGTCGGCGCGGCTGGCCGCACCGACCGGCTCGGCCCGCCGCAGCCGCGGGGAGGGCGGGACCCGCAGGTCCATGGGCGGGATCGGGAAGCCGCCCTCGGACCGGCTGGGGCCGCTGCGCTGCGCCGGCCGGCGCCGCGGGCCGGCCGGCGCCAGCACCTCCGGCTCGGGGTCGGTCGCGTGGACCGCGCCGGCGGTGGCCTCCTCCGCCATGATCCGGGTGTCGCGGTTGCCCGCCCGGCCGGCGAGCCAGAGCCCGGCGAGGACCAGCAGCGCGATGGGCACGCCGACGAACAGCGCGACCTGGCCGGTGGAGAGGTCGGCCTCGCGGGACACGGTGCGCATGGTGGCGACGGCGAGGATCCAGACCAGGGCGGTCGGCACCAGCACCTTCCACCCGAAGCTCATGAACTGGTCGTAGCGCAGCCGGGGCAGCGTGCCGCGCAGCCAGATGAAGACGAACAGCGCGACGACGACCTTGAGGAAGAACCAGAGCATCGGCCACCAGCCCGAGTTGGCGCCGTCCCAGATCGACAGCGGCCACGGGGCCCGCCAGCCGCCGAGGAACAGCGTCGCGGCGAGGGCCGAGACGGTGACCATGTTGATGTACTCGGCCAGGAAGAACAGCGCGAACTTCAGCGACGAGTACTCGGTGTGGAACCCGCCCACCAGCTCGCTCTCGGCCTCGGGGAGGTCGAAGGGCGCCCGGTTGGTCTCCCCCACCACCGCGATGGCGTAGATGACGAAGCTGACCGGCAGCAGGACCGCGAACCAGCTCGGGCCGGTGAACTCCAGGCCGAAGAAGGAGACCTGGTTGCCGTCGGCCTGGGCGGCGACGATCTCCGAGGTCGACATCGTGCCGGCGTAGAGGAAGACCGCGACGATCGACAGCCCCATCGCGATCTCGTAGCTGACCATCTGCGCGGCGCTGCGCAGGCCGCCCAGCAGCGGGTAGGTCGAGCCGGAGGCCCAGCCGGCGAGCACGATGCCGTAGACGCCCATCGCCGAGCAGGCGAGCACGATGAGCACGCCGATGGGGGCGTCGGTCAGCTGCAGCGGGGTGCGCTCGCCGAAGATGCTGACGCTCGGGCCCATCGGGATCACCGAGAACGCCAGGAACGCCGGGACGGCGGCGATCACCGGGGCCAGGAAGTACACCGGCTTGTCGGCCAGCGCCGGCATGATGTCTTCCTTGAACGCGAGCTTCAGGCCGTCGGCCAGGCTCTGCAGGTAGCCGCGCGGCCCGACCCGGTTGGGGCCGGTCCGCTGCTGCATCCGCGAGACGACCTTGCGCTCGAAGACGATCGCGAACAGCGTCATCGCCACGAGGACGACGAAGACGCCGACGATCTTGATGAGGACGATCCACCAGACGTCGTTGCCGAAGTCCTCCAGCGTGGGCTGGTCGGGTGTGGCGAGGGGGATCACGCGACGCCTCCTGCGACCGAGAGACGGACGACGCCACCCGGCGCGGTCCCGAGCCCGCTGCGGACCTCGCTGCCCGGCGAGCGCATCGGCAGCCAGACCACGCGGTCGGGCATCTCGGTGACCCGCACCGGCAGCGTGATGGCGCCGGTCGCCCCGGTCACGGTGAGCCGGTCGCCGTCGGCGAGCCCGAGGCGGGCCGCGGCCTCGCGGCCGATGCGGGCGACCGGCGGGCGGGCCGTGCCGGCCAGCTCCGGCTCGTCGCGCTGCAGGGTGCCGACGTCGAGCAGCTGCCGCCAGGAGGCCAGCACCGCCTCGTCCTCGCCCGGCGCGGCGTCCGGGGCGGCGGGGACGTCGAGGCCGGTGATCGGCGCCTGGGTGGCCGGCAGCCCGAGCCGGCCGAGCTCGGCCTGCGCCGCCTCGACGGTGGGCAGCCGCAGGTCCACGCCCATCTCCTCGGCCAGGCCGTGCAGCACGCGGCCGTCGGTCAGCAGGCCGGTGCCGTGCAGCGTGGCGTCGAAGGACCGCACCCGGCCCTCCCAGTCGAGGTAGCTGCCGGCCTTCTCCGGCGCCGCGGCGACCGGGAGGACGACGTCGGCGTGCTCGGTGACCGCACTGGGCAGCATCTCCAGGCTGACGACGAACCCGGCGGCAGCCAGCGCCGCCTCGGCCAGCCGGGGGTCGGGCAGGTCGGCGGGGTCGACGCCCCCGACCAGCAGCCCACCCAGGGCGCCGTCGCGGGCGGCGGTGAGGATGCCGGTGGTGTCCCGGCCGGGGACGGCGGGCAGCGCCTCGGGGGCCAGGCCCCACATCGCGGCCACGTCGGCCCGGTGCGCGGCGTCGGTGACGACCCGGCCGCCGGGCAGCAGGCCCGGCAGGGCGCCGGCCTCGACCGCGCCGCGCTCGCCGGCCCGCCGCGGCACCCAGGCCACGCGGGCGCCGGTGGCGCGGGAGAGCTCGGCCAGCGCGCTGAACGCGCCGGGGACCTCGGCCAGCCGCTCGCCGGCGAGCACGACCGCGCCCGGCAGCCGCAGCGCCTCGACCGCCGGCCCACCCCACGTGCCGGCGGCCAGCGCGGCCAGGGAGCGCGCCTCGGTGCCGGGCAGCGTGCCGAGCACCGTGGCCTGCAGCTTGGCGGCTGCCCGGGTCGCGAACGGCGCGAGGTCGAACACCGGCAGCCCGCGGGTGCGCACGGCGCGGCGCAGCCGGAGGAAGACGATGGGCGACTCCTCCTCGGGCTCGAACCCGGCGAGCAGCACCGCGGGCGCCTCGCCCAGCTCGTCGTAGGTCACCGCACCGGCACCGGGGAACCGGCCGGCGACGCGGGCGGCGAGGAAGGCCTCCTCCTCGGCGGAGTGCGCACGGGCCCGGGCGTCGACGTCGGAGGTGCCCAGGGCCACGCGGGCGAACTTGGCGTAGGCGTAGGCGTCCTCGACGGTCAGCCGGCCGCCGGGGAGGACCCCGACGCCGCCGGCGGCGCGCGCCGCGGTCAGCCCGGCGGCGGCCGCCGCCCAGGCCTCGGGCCAGGAGGCCGGCTGCAGCACGCCGTCGCGCCGGACCATCGGCGTGGTGAAGCGCTCGTTGGCGGTGGCGTAGCGGAAGGCCCAGCGGCCCTTGTCGCAGTTCCACTCCTCGTTGACCTGCGGGTCCTCACCGGCCAGGCGGCGCTGCACCTTGTTGCGGCGGTAGTCGGTGCGCTGCGCGCAGCCGGACGCGCAGTGCTCGCAGACGCTGTCCTCGCTGCGCAGGTCGAACGGGCGCGAGCGGAAGCGGTACTGGGCGCTGGTCAGCGCCCCGACCGGGCAGATCTGGGTGGTGTTGCCGGAGAAGTAGGACTCGAACGGCTCGTCCTCGTAGATCGCCACCTGCTCCAGCGCGCCGCGCTCGAACAGCTCGATGAACGGGTCGCCGGCGACCTGCTGGGAGAACCGGGTGCAGCGCGCGCACAGCACGCAGCGCTCGCGGTCCAGGAGCACCTCGCTGCTGATCGGCAGCGGCTTGGGGTAGGTGCGCTTGACGTCGACGAACCGGCTCTCGGTGCGGCCGTTGCTCATCGCCTGGTTCTGCAGCGGGCACTCGCCGCCCTTGTCGCAGACCGGGCAGTCCAGCGGGTGGTT
This sequence comes from Blastococcus sp. CPCC 205250, assembly GCF_019799925.1. Classification (GTDB taxonomy): domain Bacteria; phylum Actinomycetota; class Actinomycetes; order Mycobacteriales; family Geodermatophilaceae; genus Trujillonella. The sequence continues at coordinate 172,697 of NZ_JABGCG010000007.1, forward strand.
GATCAGCAGCAGCTCCATCGTGCCCTGCTGCGCCTTGTCCGCGACCGGGCTGGTGAGCTGCGTCTGCACCGCCATGCCCTCGGTCACCGGCATGGTGCAGGAGGCGACCGGCTTGCGCTGCCCCTCCACCTCGACCAGGCACTGGCGGCAGGCGCCGACCGGCTCCAGCAGCGGGTGGTCGCAGAAGCGCGGGATCTGCACGCCGATCATCTCGGCCGCGCGGATGATCAGCGTCCCCTTGGGCACCGCGACGTCGAAGCCGTCGATCGTGCAGTGGACGGCGTCCGGCGGCGTGTGCGGGCCCGGTGCACCGGGCGGGACCGCCGCCGCGGGCTCGGGCGCCGAGGGCGTGGTGGGGGTCAACGTCACGAGGCAGCTCCGACGGGCTCGAGGCGGAGGGAACGGCCCAGCCGGCCCTGCTCCTCGGGGGGCAGCAGGGCGATGTACTCGTCCCGGAAGTACTTGAGCGAGCTGGCGATGCAGCTGGTGGCGCCGTCGCCGAGGGCACAGAACGAGCGGCCCAGGATGTTGTCGCAGGTGTCGGTCAGCAGGTCGAGGTCGGCGGCGGTGCCGCGGCCCTCGACGATCCGCTCGAGGATCTGGACCAGCCAGTAGGTGCCCTCCCGGCAGGGGGTGCACTTCCCGCAGCTCTCGTGCGCGTAGAACTCGGTGAACCGCAGGGTGGCCTCGACGATGGAGTCGGTCTCGTCGAAGACCATGAGCGCGGTGGTGCCGAGCATCGAGCCCGCGGCGGCGACGGAGTCGAAGTCGAGCGGGACGTCGAGGTGCTCGGCGGTGAAGTACGGCGTCGAGGAGCCGCCCGGCGTCCAGAACTTGAGTTCATGGCCCGGGCGGACGCCGCCGGCCATCTCCAGCAGCTCGCGCATCGTCGTCCCCATCGGGGCCTCGTACTGGCCGGGGCGCACCACGCGGCCCGACAGCGAGTAGATCTTCGGGCCGGGCGACTTCTCCGGGCCGAAGGCCTTGAACCACTCGGCGCCGCCGCGGACGACGAACGGCACGCTGGCCAGCGTCTCCACGTTGTTGATCACCGTCGGGGCACCGTAGAGCCCGGCGACGGCGGGGAACGGCGGCTTGAGCCGCGGCTGGCCGCGGTAGCCCTCGAGCGAGTCCAGCAGCGCCGTCTCCTCGCCGCAGATGTAGGCGCCGGCGCCGGCGTGCACGACGAGCTCCAGGTCGTAGCCCGAGCCCAGGACGTCGGTGCCGAGGTAGCCGGCGGCGTAGGCCTCCTGCACGGCGGCGACGAGGCGGCGGTGGGCGTGCACCGCCTCCCCGCGCACGTAGATGACCGCGTAGTGGCACCGGATGGCGTAGGCGGAGATGATCACGCCCTCCACCAGCGAGTGCGGGTCGGTCATCATCAGCGGGAGGTCCTTGCAGGTGCCCGGCTCCCCCTCGTCGGCGTTGACCACGAGGTACTTGGGCTTGGCCGCGGGGCCGGTCGGGGTCTCCCCCGGCTTGGGCTGCGGGATGAAGCTCCACTTCATGCCGGTCGGGAACCCGGCGCCGCCCCGGCCGCGCAGGCCGGAGTCCTTGACCAGGGTGACCAGCTCGTCGGGGGTCATCGACAGCGCGGTGCGCAGCGCGGCGTAGCCCTCGAGCGACTCGTAGGTGGACAGCCGCCAGGGCTGGTCGGCGCCCCAGCGCGAGGTGAGGACGGGGGTGAGCGGCATGTCAGGCCTTCCCGGGCGGAGTCGGGCTGGGCGGGGACGTGGCGGGGCCCTGCTCGGACGTGCCGGGCTCCGTCCCCGCGGGGGTGTCGGTGCCGGCCCGCTGCCGGCCGCGCGGCTGCCCGTACTCGGCGCCCCGGTCGGGGTGGGCCTGCTCCGCGCCGGCGCGCTCGGCCGGGTTGTCGGCGGCCGCGACGCGGGCGTCGGCGGCCTCCTCACCGGGGGTCTGACCGGTGCGGCCGCTGGGCCGCACCGTCTCGCGGGGCTCCTCCGCGGCGGCGGAGGGGGCGGCCGGCCCGCTCATGGGCGGCGCGGTCTCGCCGCGCTCCTCGGCGAGGTGGACGCCGATGAGCGTCGGTCCGGCCTGCCAGGGCGCGTCGACCGCGGCGGCCGCGGAGCCGTCGTCGGCCCACTGGGAGAACCCGGCCAGCTGGCGGGAGATGCCGCGGAAGTCGCTGAGCGGGGCGCCGCGGGTGGGGTGCGGCTTCTCGCCGCGGCGGAGCGCGGCGACCAGCTCCCGGGCGCTCTCGACGTCCTGCTGGTCGTAGAACTCGTAGTCGACCGTGACCACGGGCGCGTAGTCGCAGGCCGCCAGGCACTCGGCGTGCTCGAGGGTGACCGAGCCGTCGGCGGCGGTCTCGTCGTGGTGCACGCCCAGGTCGGCGCTGAGCGCGTCCATGATCCGCTGACCGCCGAGGACGCTGCACAGCGTGTTGGTGCAGACGCTGACCAGGTGCCGGCCGGTCGGACGGCGCTTGTACATCGTGTAGAAGGTCGCGACCGCGCCGACCTCGGCCTTGGTCAGGCCGAGCTCCTCGGCGCACAGCGCGACGCCCTCGGGCGAGACGTAGCCCTGCACCGACTGCACCAGGTGCAGCATCGGCAGCAGCGCCGACCGCGCCTGGGGGTAGCGGGCCATGATCTCCCGCGCCTCGAGCCGGGTCTGCTCGGTCAGCGGCGGCAGCTGCGCCAGCGTCTCGGGCGAGGCGTCCACCGGGGTGTCCACCAGTCCCGTCGTCGCTGCGCCCTCCGGCGAGCCAGGGAGCGAGCTCACCTGTCCACACCTCCCATCACCGGGTCGATCGACGCGATCGCCGCGATGACGTCGGCGATCATGCCGCCCTCGCTCATCGCGGCCGTGGCCTGCAGGTTCACGAAGCTGGGGTCGCGCACGTGGACGCGCCAGGGACGGGTGCTGCCGTCACTGACCACGTGGTAGCCGAGCTCCCCCCGGGGGGACTCGACCGGCACGTAGACCTGGCCGGCCGGCACCCGGAAGCCCTCGGTGACCAGCTTGAAGTGGTGGATCAGGGACTCCATCGACCCGGCCATGATGTGCTGCACGTGGTCCAGGGAGTTGCCCATGCCGTCGGCGCCGAGCGAGAGCTGCGCCGGCCAGGCGATCTTCCTGTCGTCGACCATGACCGGTCCGGGCTCGAGCCGGTCCAGGGCCTGGGCGACGAGCTTCAGCGACTCCTGCATCTCGGCCATCCGGACCAGGTAGCGGCCCCAGGCGTCGGAGGTGTCGGCCGTCGGCACCTCGAAGTCGTAGGTCTCGTAACCCAGGTAGGGCTCGACCTTGCGCAGGTCCCACGGCAGGCCGGCGGCGCGCAGGACCGGGCCGGTGATGCCGAGGGCGACGCAGCCGGTGACGTCGAGGTAGCCGACGTCCTTGAGCCGGCGCTGCCAGATGGGCTGGCCGGTGAGCAGCTTGTGGTACTCCGCCAGCCGCTTCGGCATGACCGTCAGCCACTCGCGGATGGACTCCACCGCACCCGGCGGGAGGTCCTGCGCGAGCCCGCCCGGGCGGATGTAGGCGTGGTTCATCCGCAGCCCGGTGATCTCCTCGAGCAGGTCCAGGCACAGCTCCCGCTCGCGGAAGCCGTTGGTCATGGCGGTGAGCGCGCCGAGCTCCATGCCGCCGGTGGCCAGGCCCACCAGGTGCGAGGCGATCCGGTTGATCTCCATGACCAGCAGGCGGATGGTCGCGGCGCGCTGCGGGATCTCGATGCCCAGCAGCTTCTCGACGGCCATGCAGTAGCCGGCCTCGTTGTACAGCGGGGCCAGGTAGTCCATCCGGGTCACGAAGGTCGTGCCCTGCGTCCAGTTGCGGTACTCGGTGTTCTTCTCGATGCCGGTGTGCAGGTAGCCGATCGTCACCCGCGCCTTGGTCACCGTCTCGCCCTCGAGGTCGAGGATCAATCGGAGGACGCCGTGGGTCGACGGGTGCTGCGGCCCCATGTTGACGACGAGCCGCTCCTCGCCGGTGAGGTCGGAGCCGAAGGTCTGGTCCCAGTCGCCGCCGGTGACGGTGTAGACGCGGCCCTCGGTGGTCTCCCGGGAGCCGGCGGCGTACGGGTCCTGCGTGGTGGTCATGCGGTGCCCCTCACCGGTAGGCGCGGCGGGTGTCGGGCGGCGGGATCGTGGCGTCGTGGTACTCCACGGGGACGCCGCCGAGCGGGTAGTCCTTGCGCTGGGGGAAGCCGTCCCAGTCGTCGGGCATGAGGATCCGGGTGAGCGACGGGTGGCCGTCGAAGACGACGCCGAACATGTCGTAGGTCTCCCGCTCCTGCCAGTCCGCCGTCGGGTAGATCCCCGTCAGCGACGGCACGTGCGGGTCCTCGGCGGTGACCGCGACCTCGAGCCGGATCCGGCGCCGGTAGGTCATCGAGGTCAGGTGGTAGACGACGTGCAGCCGGGGCCGCCCGGGGGTCACCTCGGGACCGCCGCTGTCGAGGTAGTCGACGCCGGAGAGGCTGCTCAGCAGCTCGAACCGCAGCGCCTCGTCGTCCCGCAGGGCCTGCGCGAGGGTGAGCAGGTGCTCGCGGTGCACGAAGTAGGTGATCTCGCCGCGGTCGACCAGCACCCGCTGCACCGCCGCGGCGTAGGTCGCCTGACCGACCGCCTCGACCAGCGCGTCGGTGACCTCGTCGAACCAGCCGCCGTAGGGCCGCTCGGTCGAGTGCAGCGCCACTGCGCCGCCGGGCTCGACGCGGACGAGCCCGCCGAAGCCGGAGGTGTCGCCACTGCCGGAGACGCCGAAGGCGCCGCGCCGGAAGCCTCCGGCCGGGCCGCCGCCGATCCCCTGCTGGCCGCCGTCGGGCCCGGGGGTGGGAGCGCCGCCGTCGTTGCTCACGACCGGCCCCGCACGTAGGGCTCTGGCAGGAGGACGGCACGGCCGCCGCGCTGCTCGATGGCGAACTGGCCGGTGCGGCCCTCGGCCGCGGCCTGCTCGTAGGCGATCCGCGCGGCCTTGTCGTGCCGGACGCTCGAGGGCATCTCCACGAGCAGGTCCTGCGCCGTCCCGTCCTCGCGGGCGCGGGCCAGCGCCTTCGCCCGCTTCGGGCCGAGCGGCTCGTGCTGGATCTTGTAGTGGAGCTTCAGGATCGCGTCCATGAGCATCTCCGGCCGCGGCGGGCAGCCGGGCAGGTACATGTCCACCGGGACGACGTGGTCGACGCCCTGCACGACCGCGTAGTTGTTGAACATGCCGCCGGAGCTGGCGCACACGCCCATGGCGAGCACCCAGCGCGGCTCGGGCATCTGGTCGTAGATCTGGCGCAGGACCGGCGCCATCTTCTGGCTCACCCGCCCGGCCACGATCATCAGGTCGGCCTGCCGCGGCGAGGCCCGGAAGACCTCCATGCCGAAGCGGGCCAGGTCGTAGCGGCCGGCGCCGGTGGCCATCATCTCGATGGCGCAGCAGGCCAGGCCGAAGGTGGCCGGCCAGAACGACGACTTGCGCGTCCAGTTGACGAGCTTCTCCACCGACGTCAGCAAGACGCCGCTGGGCAGCTTCTCCTCGAGTCCCACGGGTCAGACCCCCATTCCTCGGTCGCTCAGTCCCACTCGAGCCCACCGCGCCGCCACACGTAGGCGTAGGCGAGGAAGACGGTGCCGATGAACACGACCATCTCGACCAGCCCGAACACCCCGAGCGCGTCGTTGGCCACGGCCCACGGGTAGAGGAAGACGATCTCGATGTCGAAGACGATGAAGAGCATCGCCGTCAGGTAGTACTTCACCGGGAAGCGGCCGCCGGTGAGCGGCTGGTCGACCGGCTCGATGCCGCACTCGTAGGCCTGCAGCTTCGCCCGGTTGTAGCGGCGGGGGCCGATGAACGGGGCCGCCGTGACGGAGAAGAGCGCGAACGCCGCGGCCAGGGCGAACAGGCCGACGATCGGCACATAGGTCGACAGCATCAGGGCCAGCCTACGGTGACGACGGTCACGGACGAGGCGCGCCGGGCACCCACCGTGTCGATTCGGTATCGGATCGTCATGTCGACCTCACACTGCCGGGGTCAGTCGGGTGAGGACGGCCAGCGCCCGGTCGAACCGGTCACCGTCGCGGCCGTCGGAGAGGTTGCCCATCAGGCGCAGCGCGCGGTTCACCAGGGCCGGGCGCTTGAGGCCGTGGGCGGTGGCGAAGCGGACGACGTCCGGGCGGTCGAGCAGCGCCAGGAACGCCATCCCGAGCCGGTGGTGGCGGCCGTACTCCTCGCGGAGCCGGGCCGGGTAGCGCCGCAGGGCGGCCTCGCGCGCGGGACCCTCGGGTGCCCGGAGCGCCTCGACGGCGGCCTCGGCGGCCATCCGGCCGGTCTCCAGCGCGTAGCTGATGCCCTCGCCGTTGAACGGGTTGACCACGCCGGCGGCGTCGCCGGCCAGCAGCAGGCCGCGGGTGTAGGCCGGCTGGCGGTGCAGCGCCATCGGCAGGCCCGCGCCGCGCAGCGGGGTCACCGCGTGCTCCTCGCCGAGCTCCCACTCGGGGGGCAGCGTGGCCAGCCACTGCCGCAGGACCGCCCGCGGCTCCACGCCGGTGCCGCGGCGGGTGTCGAGCAGCCCGAAGCCGACGTTGGCGATGCCGTCGCCCATGCCGAACGACCAGCCGTAGCCGGGCATGGAGTCGGCGCTGGGGCCCTCGGCGGAGAGGTCGAAGGAGATGTCCAGGTAGGGGTCGACCGAGCGCGAGGTGCGCACGTAGCGCCGCACCGCGACCCCGAGCGGCCGGTCCTCGCGGCGCACCAGGCCCAGCGACTTGGCCAGCCGCCCGGACAGCCCCTCGGCCGAGACGACCAGCGGGGCGCGCCAGGTGGCCGGCTCCCGGCCGGGACCGACGAGGGTCTGCACCCCGGCCACCCGGCCGGCGTCGTCGAGGAGCGGAGCGGTCACCTGGACGCCGGTGTGCACCCGCGCCCCCGCGACCGCCGCGTGGTCGGCCAGCAGCGTGTCGAGGTCGCTGCGGGTACGGATCAGCCCGTGGTCGGGCCAGGACCGCAGCTGCGGCCAGTCGACCTCGACCACCTCGCCGCCGCCGAAGACGCGCAGCCCCCGGTGCCGGACCCAGCCCGTGGTGTCCACCTGCAGGTCCTCGAGCGCCTTGACCCCGCGCGGGGTGAGGCCGTCACCGCAGACCTTCTCGCGCGGGAAGTCCGCCTTCTCCAGGACGACGACGTCGAGGCCGGCCGTGGCCAGGTTCCACGCCGCCGACGAACCCGCCGGCCCCGCGCCCACGACCACGACGTCGGCGCGGAGGGCGTCCCCGGCCGGCGCCCCGGCGAGCGAGCTCGGCACGTCGACACCCCCTCGGCGGTTCCCGGTGCGCTTGTGAAGAATTTCACGAAGTCGTCGGGTCCGAGCCTACGCCGCGCTGTGAGCAAGGAAACAAGCCCCCCGTGACCAGGCTCACGGCCCTGGCGCCCCGGTGCCCGCGGCCAGGGCGGCCCGCACGGCGTCGTCCGGCGTCGCGGAGAAGTCGGCGTAGGCCTGGCCGACGGCGTGGAAGCGGCGCGGGGCCCACAGGCACACCAGCTCGTCGACCGCCGCGCTGAGCTCCGCGAGGACCCGCGGGGAGCCGACGGGGACGGCGGCGACCACGCGCGCCGGCGCGGCGGCCGCCAGCGCCGCGAGCGCGGCGCGCAGGGTCGAACCGGTGGCCAGGCCGTCGTCGACGAGGACGACGGTCCGGCCGTCGACGCGCACGGGCGGCCGGCCGGTGCGGTAGGCGGCGACGCGGCGGCGCAGCTCGGCGGTCTCCCGCTCGCGCACTGCGGCGAAGGTGGCGTCGTCCACCCCGGCGGCGCCCAGGACCTGGTCGTTGTGGACCGTCACGACCGCGTCCCCGACGGCCGCTATCGCCCCCATCGCGAGCTCCGGCCTGCCGGGCAGGCCGAGCTTGCGGACGACGAGCACGTCCAGCGGCGCACGCAGCGCCGCGGCGACCGGCGCGGCGACGACCACCCCGCCGCGCGGCAGGCCGAGGACCACGACGTCCCCCGCCACCCGGCCGGTCACCGCGGCGGCGAGGGCGCGGCCGGCCTCCGTGCGGTCGGCGAAGTGCATGCCGTCGACGGGCCGTCAGACCGGCTGCGGCCCGCTCGGCGGTGGCGCGGTCGGGTCGGCGGGGTCGGGCGTCGGGTACGGCGCCGGCATCGGGGGCGGGATGGGGTCGGTCGGCGAGGGCCCCGGCGTCGGGGGCCGGGGACCCGGAGGGGGCGGCAGCGTCATGGACCGACGCTACGCACGTCACCGCCCGCCGACCAGGGCCTCCGGACCGCTCGACCCTCGGCGCGACTGCCGTCGGCGCGACGGCGCGACGGCTCGCGGCTGTGCCAGGGTCGGGGCATGGCCGTGGTCCACGACACGACGCTGGTGCCGAGCAAGCTGGAGCTGCTGGCGGGCTGGCTGCCCGGCCGGCCCTGGTACCGCGGCACCGGCACCGCCCCGGACCTGCGCCGGGTCGGCGGCTTCCGCGTCGACGACCCCGACGGCGAGGTCGGCATCCAGGTCCTGGTCGTGCTCGACGCCGGCCGGACGGCGTACGTGGTCCCGCTCGCGTATCGCGGGGCACCGCTGGCGGGGGCCGACGACGCCCTGCTGGGCACCTCCGAGCACGGCGTGCTGGGGCGGCGCTGGATGTACGACGGCACCCGTGACCCGGTCGCGGTCGCGCAGCTGCTCGCCCTGCTGACCGGCGCCGCCCGCGCGCAGGACCAGGACCTCAGCGACACCCCCGACGACACGGTGACCGGCGAGTGGCACCGGACCGGCACGCCGCGCCCCGTCCTCCCGCTGGAGGTCACCGACACCGCGACCGCCACCGTCGTCGCCGTGGACGGCGGGCCGGACGGGCGGCTGACGCTGGAGCTCCCGCGCGTGCTCGACCCCGCGGGCGGGCCGGCACCGGGCGGGGCGTCGGGCTGGGTGACCGCGCCCTGGGAGGACCCGGGCCGCGGCGTCGTCCGCTCGCGGGTGGCCCTCCTCCGCTAGGGCCGGCGGGCGCGGTGCAGCGCGACGACGCCGCCGGTGAGGTCCCGCCAGGCGACGTCGGCCCAGCCCGCACCCTGGATGCGGGCGGCGAGCGCCGGCTGGTCGGGCCAGGCCCGGATGGACTCGGCCAGGTAGACGTAGGCGTCGGGGTTGCTGCTCACCGCGCGGGCGATCCGCGGCAGCGCGCGCATGAGGTACTCGAGGTAGACGGTCCGGAACGGCGTCCACGTGGGGCTGGAGAACTCGCAGACCACCAGGGTGCCGCCGGGCCGGGTGACGCGGAGGAACTCGCGCAGGGCGGCGTCGGGGTCGGCCACGTTGCGCAGGCCGAAGGAGATGACGACCGCGTCGACGCTGGCGTCGGCCAGCGGCAGGGCCATGGCGTCGCCCGCGACCTTGGGCACCGGCCGGCCGGCGCCGGCGCGCAGCATCCCCTGGGAGAAGTCGCAGGCGATCGCGGTCACCCCGCCGGCGGCCAGTTCGACCGTGGAGACGGCCGTGCCGGCGGCGACGTCGAGCACCGTCTGCCCCGGCCGGGCGCGCACGGCCTCGCGGGTGGCGCGCCGCCAGCCGGCGTCCCGGCCGCCGGACAGGACGGTGTTCGTCAGGTCGTAGCGGCGGGCGACCCCGTCGAACATGGCGGCCACCTCGGCGGGCGCCTTGTCCAGGCCCGCGCGCCGTCCGGCGGTGGGTGCGTCGTCTCGCCGGTCTGCCACGGCGACTGACGTTACAGAGCCATCGGCGGCGGCACGGCCCTGCGGCTGCCTACTCTGGAGCCGTGACAGCAGCCGCCGTGACCTCGCAGGACGCCGTCGCGTCCGCGGTCACGACGGTCGAGCTGCCCGACAGCCCCGCGCTGCTCGGCCTGCTCCCGGCCGAGGGGGCGCTGTCCTGGGTGCGCCGCGGCGAGGGCCTGGTCGGCTGGGGCGAGGCGGCCCGGCTGGAGGTCTCCGGTCCCGGGGCGCTGGCCGAGGCAGCGGCCTGGTGGGCGGAGCTCTCCGCGGAGCTCGGTGGCGACGACCCGGTCGGCGTCCCCGGGTCCGGCCCGGTGGTGTTCGGCAGCGTGGCGTTCGACCCCGCCGCCGGGACCTCGGTGTTCGTCGTCCCGCAGGTCGTCGTCGGCCGGCGCGGGAGCGCGGCCTGGATGACGACGATCAGCTCGGCGACCCGGCCCGACCCGGAGCTGCCCGCGCCGGCGGAGTCGGCCCCCGCGCCCGGGCGGCTGCGCTACGCCGACGGCGCCCTGGACCCGGTGACGTGGTGCGCGGCGGTGGCCGCGGCCGTCCGCCGCATCGACGACGGCGAGCTGGCCAAGGTGGTGCTCGCCCGTGACCTGCTGGTCACCGCCGACGTCCCGCTCGACGCGCGCCGGCTGCTGGACCGGCTGGCCGCACGCTTCCCCGACTGCTGGACCTTCGCCGTCGACGGCCTGCTCGGCGCGACGCCGGAGCTGCTGCTGCGCCGCACCGGGCGCCAGCTGTCCTCCCGCGTGCTGGCCGGGACCGCACCGCGCGGCGCCGGGGCCGACGACGAGCGGCTGGCCGCCGCCCTGCTCGGGTCGGACAAGGACCGTGCCGAGCACGCCCTCGCCGTCGACTCGCTGGTGCGCGCGCTCGAGCCCTACTGCAGCGACCTCGCCGTGCCCGAGGAGCCGTCGCTGCTCACCCTGGCCAACGTGCGCCACCTGGCCACCGACGTGACCGGGACGCAGCGCCGGTCGGGCCGCCGGGGAGCGGCCAGCCTGCTCGACCTGGTCGCCGCCGTGCACCCGACCGCCGCCGTCTGCGGCACCCCGCCGGACCGCGCGGCGGCGCTCATCGGCGAGCTCGAGGGCATGGACCGCGACCGCTACGCCGGACCCGTCGGCTGGCTGGACGCCCGCGGGGACGGCGAGTTCGGCCTCGCGCTGCGGTGCGCGCAGCTGTCCCCCGACGACCCGGCCAGCGCGCGGCTGTTCGCCGGCTGCGGCATCGTCGCCGGCTCCGACCCGGCGGCCGAGCTGGCCGAGACGCAGTCGAAGTTCGCCGCGTTCCAGGCCGCGCTCGAGAGCTGACCCGCCCGCTCAGCGCAGCAGCTTCTCCACCGCCTCGGCGCCCAGGCCGACCGCCTCGTAGTGCGCGCGGGCGAGCTCCAGGTAGTCGTAGGCGTCGAAGGTGCCGTTGGGCTGCCCGTCCTCGTCCAGCCAGATGAGCGGGCCGGTCACGTTGAAGTGCACGCGCATCGGCTCGTCGGACTCGTGCGCCACGAGCGTGTGCGCCTCGCCCGGGGTCTCGTAGACGAAGCAGCCGCGGGTGGCCACCCAGTCGTGCTCCAGGTAGCTCCACTTCCCCGACAGCGTGTACCCGAAGACCTGGTGCGGGTGGTAGTGCCGGTTGACCAGCCCCGCCTGCTTGGCCATGAGGACGTCGGCCCAGCGGTTCTGGGTCAGCGATATCCACAGCGGCCGGGAGCCGACGGTCTCCGACAGCGGGATGAAGTAGCGCTCGTCGTCGTCGAGGGTGTCGGGCAGGAAGATCTCGGGTGCGGCGTCGGCGCGGAAGACGTTCTGGAGCGGCTTGAGGTCCCGCCAGAACTCCCCGCCGTTCGGCTCCGGACTGGCCATGGTGGGCACTCCTCCCGGTCGGTGTGTGAGGACGGTCACAGCCTGCTCCGCAGCCGGGTGCTGCGCATCAGCACGCCGTCGTCTCCGTCCACGACCCGCCGCCGCCACGCGCCGTCCTGCTGCCGGAGACCAGCCCCCCAGGTCTCCGACGCGACCGACGTCATCTCCGACACCGTGTCGCTGGTGCTGGTCGGTCAGCGGCCCCGCCAGGCCGCCCAGAGCGCGGCGTAGCGGCCACCGGCGGCGACGAGGTCGGCGTGGGTGCCCTCCTCCACCACGCGACCGGCGTCGAGCACCACGACCCGGTCGGCGCGCACCGCCTGCGTCAGCCGGTGGGCCACCACGAGCGTGGTGCGGCCCGCGGTGGCGGCGAACGCGGCCTCCTCGAGGTCGCGGGCGCCGGTGCTGCCCGCCTCCGCGGTGGCCTCGTCGAGCACCGCCACCGGGGGGTCGGCCAGCACCAGGCGGGCCAGCGCCAGCTGCTGGGCCCCCGCGGGGGTCAGCGCGGTGCCGCCCTCCCCGACGCGGGTGGCCGTCCCGTCCGGGAGCGCGGCCACCCAGCGGGCCCCGACCAGCTCCAGCGCCGCGCGCACCTCGTCGTCCGTGGCGCCGGGGCGGGCCAGCCGGAGGTCGTCGGCCAGCGTGCCGGCGAAGACGTGCACCTCCTGGCTGACCAGCGCCACCTGGTCGCGCAGCCCCCGGCCCGGCAGCGCGCGGGCCGGGACGCCGTCGACCAGCACCTCGCCCACCGAGGGGTCGACCGCCCCGGCGAGGACGGCGGCCAGGGTGGTCTTGCCCGCGCCGCTGGCGCCCACGAGCGCCACCCGCTCCCCCGGCGCGAGCCGCAGGTCGACGTCGGCGAGGACGGCGGGCCCGTCGCCGTAGCGGTGCCCGATGCCGCGCAGCTCCACCGCGGGGCGGGAGCCGGCGGCCGGGCGCTGCGGCACCACCGCGGCGTCGGGCAGGTCGACGACGCCGACCAGGCGCACGAGCGCGGCGCCGGCGGCCTGCACCTCGTCGAAGGAGAACAGCAGGGTGCCCAGCGGGGCGAACAGCCGGTGGAACAGCAGCGCCGCCGTCGTCACCTCGCCCACGGTGGCCGCCCCGCTGCGTGCCAGGAGGAACCCGACGGCGAGGACGGCGGCCAGGCCCAGGTACTCGGAGCGGTTCATCCGCCAGCCGAAGTCGGTGTAGAGCCGGAAGACCCCGACGCCCACGTCGCGCGCGGCGGCCGACCGGCGGGCGACCTCGGCGGCGTGTGGAGCGCTGCGGGCGTGCGCGCGGATGGTGTCGGCGCCCTGCACGGCGCCCAGCAGCGCGTCGGCGCGGTCCCCGACCGCCCGCCGCTCGCGGGCGTACACCGGCCCCGACCGCGGCAGGTACCAGCGCAGCGCGAGGCCGTAGGCGGGCAGGGCGAGCAGGCCGGCCAGCGCCAGCCGCCCGTCGAGCACCCCGAGGCCGAGCAGGGTGAGCAGCACCGCGAGCACGGCGCCGATCACCTCGGGCAGCCCGGTGGTGACCGACTCGCTGACCCGGGCGACGTCGTCGCCGACGCGGGAGAGCAGGTCGCCGGGGCGCACCCGGTCCAGCGTGGCCGTGTGCAGGTGCAGCACGCGGGCGACCACGGCCTCGCGCAGCCGGGCCAGCAGCGCCTCGCCCAGCCGGCTGATCGCCACGGCCGACAGCCCGACGAGCACGGCAGCCAGGACGGCCGCGCCGGCCAGCGCGAGCAGGTAGCCGCCGACGGCGCCGCCGTCGGTGACGGCGTCGACGAGCCGGCCGAGGACGGCGGGTGCGATCAGTCCAGCGGCGGCAGACGCGACGCTGACGACGGCCGCGGTCACCGCGACCCCGCGGCTGTCCCGGGCGTACCGGCCGACGACCCGCGCCGCCCGCCGTCCCGTCGCCGTGGGCAGCAGGTCCGGAGACGCCGAGCCCGCCGTCGCCTCCGCCGTCGTCGCCTCCCGCTGCGGGGCCTCGGCGGTCACCGCAGCACCGCCGTCCGGTAGGCGTCGGCCGCGGACAGCTCCGCGTGCGTGCCTGCGGCGGCGACCCGGCCGCCGTCGACGAGCAGCACCCGGCCGCAGCGGCCCAGCAGCGCCGGGCTGCTGGTGACCAGCACCGTCGTCCGCCCGTGGCGCATCCCGGCCAGGCCGGCGGCGATCGCCTCCTCGGTGACGGCGTCCACCGCGGTCGTCGGGTCGTGCAGCACCAGCACCGGCGGGTCGGCCAGCAGCGCCCGGGCCAGGGCGATGCGCTGGCGCTGGCCGCCGGAGAGCGTGCGCCCGCGGTCGGCGACCGCACGGCGCTCGCCGTCGGGGTGCCCGGTCAGGACGTCGTCCGCGGCCGCCGCCCGCACCGCGGCGAGGAAGCGGTCGTCGGGAGCCGTGCCGTCCGGGTCCACCGCCGTGCGGACCGTGCCCTCGAACAGCACGACGGCGTGCGGCTCGACCAGCACGGCGCGGCGGGCGGCCGTGGGGTCGAGGTCCCGGACGTCGGCTCCGTCGACGAGCACCGCCCCGCGGACCTCGCCGGCGGGCAGCCGCCCGGCCAGGACGGCCACCAGCGCCTCGGCGTCGCGGGGGTCGGGGGCGACCACGCCCAGCAGCTCACCGGGCGCGGCGGTCAGGGTCAGGCCGGACAGCGAGCCGGCCTCGACGTCCCGGAGCTCGAGCCGTCCCCCACCGGCGGGTGCCCGGCCGGCTCCGCCCGGGGTCAGCACCGGGCGCGCCAGCACCTCGGCGATCCGTGCCGCCGACGCCTTGGCCTCCGCGTACTTCTGGCCGGCGAAGCCGAGCAGGCCGATGGGCTCGGCGAGGAACTGCGCGAGGCCGACCACGGTCACGAGGTCGCCGATGCCGATCTGGCCGTCGAAGGCCAGGGCACCGGCGAACCCGGCGACGCCCGTGAGGAACAGGCCGCTGCCCAGCGTGGTCACGCCGCGGTAGACCCCGACCGCGCGCGCGGCGTGCAGCGTCGAGGCCAGCGCGGTCCGGCTCGTCCGCCGGTAGCGCTCGGTGGCCGCGTCCTCGGCACCGATGCCGCGCAGCGCCCGGACGCCCTGGACCAGGTCCGTCGCCATCCCGGCGGTGCGGGCGACGTCCTCCTGCTGGGCGGCGGTGCGGCGGGTCAGCAGTGGCGCGAGCAGCTGCAGGGCACCCACCAGGACCGGCGCGCCGACCAGCACGGCCAGCCCCAGCGGGACGTGCACGACGAGCAGCGAGACCGCGGCCACGACGAGGGCCGTCGTACCGGCGACGACGAGCGAGGCGGCCTCGATCACCCGGCCGACGCGGTCGGCGTCGGAGGTGGCGGTCGACAGCAGCTCCCCGGTGGGCGGCGGGTCGGTCAGCCCGCGCGGGTCGAGCACCCGCTCGGTGAGCTCGACCCGCAGCAGATGGGTCTCCTCCCACCAGGCGGCGACGACGGCGCGGGCGCCGAAACGGTAGGCCTGCGACAGCACGACGAACAGCAGCCCCGTGCCCAGCAGGGCGACGACGAGCGCCGGGACCTCGCCCGTGGCCACCGCGCGGTCGATGGTCAGCCCGATCGCGACCGGCACCAGCGCCTCGCAGGTCTGGTGCAGCGACAGCAGCAGCACCGACGCCGCCAGCCTGCGCGGGTGCCGGCGCAGGGCCCGCCGCAGCACCGCACGCGCCGACGGGGGCACGGCTCCTCCTGGGACGGTCGGCGACAGGTCAGGGCAGCCTAACCAGACCTGCCTCTGCAGCCGTTGGCTCCCTGGGCGGCCCGTCGCCGGTCGGGCTGCGTGCGGCCCTGCTCCTGCCCGCGCTGCTGGCCGCGGCGGTGGCCCTGCTCGCCGGACGCGCGCTCGCCCCGGCCGGGCAGCGGGAGCCCCTGCCCGCGGGGATGAGACGGTGTCGGCATGACCGTCGAACCACCCGCCCGGCTGGGGACCACCCGCCTCCCCGACGGCCGGCTGCTCGCCTGGTCCGAGTGGGGCCCCGAGGACGGCCGGCCGGTGCTGCTGTGCCCCGGCGCGGCCACCAGCCGGTGGCTCGGCATCGCCGCGGGGGTGCCCGACGCCCTGGGCGTGCGGCTCGTCTCGGTCGACCGGCCGGGCCTGGGCGGGTCCGATCCCGCCCCGGGCCGCACCCTGACCACCTGGGCCGACGACGTCGCCGCCCTCCTGCGCCTGCGCGGGCTGACCGGCGCCCGCGCCGTCGCCTTCTCCCAGGGCGCGCCGTTCGGGCTGGCCTGCGCCGCCGCGGGCGTCGTCGAGGCGCTCGCGATCGTGTCCGGGACCGACGAGCTGGCCGCTCCCGACGTGCGACCGCAGCTCCCGCCCGAGATCGGGCAGCTCGTCGACCTCTGCACCACGGACCCGGCCGCCGCGGCGGCCGCGTTCACCGGGCTGGCGAGCGTCGAGGCGATGGCGGGCATGGTCACGGCGACGAGCTCCGCCGTCGACCAGGCCGTCTACGCCGAACCGGACTTCGCCGCCGCGTACCGCCGGGCGCTGTCCGAGGCCTTCGCCGCGGGACCGCAGGGCTACGTCGAGGACACGCTGCTGGCGATGGGGCGCTGGCCGCTCGACCTGCACGCCGTCCCGGTGCCGGTGCACCTCTGGTACGGCGGGCACGACGCCAGCCCCGTGCACTCGCCGGACTCGGGCGCGCGGCTGCACCGGATCCTGCCCGGCTCCCGCCGCACCGTGCTCGACCACGCGGGCGGCGCCCTGCTGTGGACCCACGGCGAGGACGTCCTCGCGGAGCTCCTGGCGGCCTGACCGGCCGCGTCGGCTACTCCCCGCGCAGCGCCGTCGCGGCGGCCTCGCGGAGCCGGCCGGCGAGCTCTGCCTCTGCCCGCTGGTCGGTGCGCAGCACGAGCACCCGCGGGCCGCCGGCCGCGAGCACACGCGGCAGGTCCGCGGCGGCCGGCACCTCCCCGGCCGCCCAGCCCAGCGCCCGGGCGACGGCGACGAGGTCGCGCCCGTGCGGGGTGCCGAAGACCCGGTCGTAGTCCGCGGCGTACTGCGGCCGGCCCGGCTCGAGCTGGGCGAAGATGCCGCCCCCGTCGTTGTCGGGGACGACCACGGTCAGCTCCGGTGCCGGCTCACCCGCGCCGAGCAGCAGCCCGGTCAGGTCGTGCAGGAACGTCAGGTCCCCCATCAGCGCGACGGCCGGCCCGCCACCGGCCCGCCGGTGCGCCAGCGCCGCGCCCGCGGCGGTGGAGACCGTGCCGTCGATGCCGGCCACACCGCGGTTGGCCAGGACGGTCAGGTCCCCGCGCGGCACGGCCAGCCGGTCGACGTCGCGCACGGGAGTGGACGAGCCGAGGACCAGCAGCCCCCCGGCCGGCGCGGCGGCCACGACGTCGCGGGCCAGCCGGGCGGCGGTGGAGGAGGCGCCGGCGAGGACCGCGTCGACGGCCGCGCCGATCCGGTCGGTGGCCGCCGTCCACGCGCCGGCCCAGTCCGGGTCCACCGGTCCGCCGGGCTCCGGCAGGCCGCCGACGGCGCTCGCGCTGCGGCCGGCGTCGGCCCAGCGCGACCCCGCGGGGACCACCTCCACCCGCACGGCGGGGTCGGTGAGCAGCGCGTTCACCGGGCGGGACAGCGTCGGCCGGCCGACCACGAGCACCCGCTCCGGGCGGTGCGCGGCCAGCCAGCCGGCGGTGCCGAGCAGCAGCGCCCCGCCGCGCAGGCCGGCGTCCCAGGCCCCGCTGCTGGGTTCGGCGACCACGGGCCAGCCCTGCCGCCGCGCGAGCTCGGCGGCGGCACGGCCGAGGGCCGGCGGGGCGTCCCCGGCGACGACGACGGTGCGCGCAGGGCTCGAGGGCAGCGGGGCCGGAGCGGGCGTGCCGGGCTCCCCGACCGTCCAGGGCGAGCCGTCGGCCCGGCCGGCCCAGGGACCCTCGAGGGCCGCGGTCCCGTCCGGCAGCAGCGGCTCCCGGAAGGCCAGGTCCAGCTGAACGGGTCCGGGGTCGCCGGAGACGATCCCGCGGGCGACCAGCAGCGCCCGCGCCACGAGGGCGCGCCAGTAGCGGTTCTGCTGCTCCTCCCGGCCGGCCTCGGGGACGCCGACGTCGGCGGTGAAGCGCACCGCGCCGCCATAGAGGCCCGGCTGGTCGATGGTCTGGTTGGCCCCGGTGGCGCGCAGCTCCGGCGGGCGGTCGGCGGTCAGCGCGACCAGCGGGACCCCGCTCGCGTCGGCCTCCAGGACCGCGGCGTGCAGGTGGGCGGTCGCCGTCCCGGAGGTGGTGAGGACCGGCACCGGCCGGCCCGAGGCGCGGGCCAGGCCGAGGGCCAGGAAGGCCGCCGTCCGCTCGTCGATCCGCACGTGCAGGGTGAGCCGCCCGGCCCGCTCCGCGGCCGCCAGCGCCAGTGCCACCGGCGCCGACCGGGAGCCCGGCGCGACCACGGCGTCGGTGACGCCGCCGCGCAGCAGCTCGTCGACCAGCACCGTGGCCAGCGCGGTGGAGGGGTTCACGCCGCCACCTCCCCCCGCACCGCCGCGAGCCGCGCCCGCCAGCGGGCGTCGACGTCGGCCGGGGCCGCCAGCGCGGCGAGCCGGTCCGGCACCACCGCCCCGACCGGCAGGCCGCCGTCGACCGGCAGCCGGGGGTCGGAGGTGACGTCGCCGGTGAACAGGGCCACGGTGGCCAGCCCGCAGGCGAAGGGCAGCTCCGGCAGGGCCGCGGCCAGCGCGACGCCCGCGGCGATGCCGACCGAGCTCTCCAGGGCCGAGGAGACGACGCAGGGCAGCCCGTGCGCCTCGGCGACGCGCAGCGCCGCCCGCACGCCGCCCAGGGGCTGCACCTTGAGGACGACGACGTCGGCGGCCTCGCGCAGGTCCACCCGCAGCGGGTCGGCCGACCGGCGCACGCCCTCGTCGACGGCGATCCGGACGTCGACCTGGCGCCGCAGGGCGGCCAGCTCCGCCAGGGTCGCGCAGGGCTGCTCCACGTACTCCAGCCCGGCGGCGGCTGCGTCCAGCGCGCGGATGCGGACCACGGCGGTGTCGACGTCCCAGGCGGCGTTGGCGTCGACCCGCACCGCGCCCCCGGGGCCGAGGGCGGCCCGGACTGCCTCGACCCGGGCGGTGTCGTCGGCCGCGGTCTGACCGGGCTCGGCGACCTTGACCTTGGCCGTGCGGCAGCCGGACGCCGCGACGATCCCGTGCGCCCGCTCGGGCCCGACTGCCGGGACCGTGACGTTCACCGGGACGGCGGCGCGCACCGGCGCCGGCCAGCCCTCGACCGCGGCCTCGACGGCGGCGGCCCACCAGCGGCGGCTCTCCGCGGTGTCGTAGTCCCAGAACGGGCTGAACTCGCCCCAGCCCGCCGGGCCGTGCACCAGCACGCCGTCGCGGACGTCGATGCCGCGGAACCGGGTGCGCAGCGGCACCGAGTACACGTGCACGGCGTCGAGCCCCGCCGCGTCCGCCACGGAGCCAGCGTAGGTGACCGGCCCCCGTGGCCCCCGCCGCCCGCAGCTCGCGGCGGGACCCGGCACGGGGGCCGAAGTACGCTCGCTCGTCGTGGCCCGGCACCTGACCCTCGTGCCCGCACCCGACGACCCGCGCGCCCTGCTGGAGCCCCTGCGTGCCTGCCTCGCGGGCACCGCGCCGCTGGCGGTGCTGCCGGCCGGGCCGCCGGCCGCGGTCGCCGCCGCCCGCGCCGCGCTGCGCCCGGAGGAGCCGCTGGAGGCGGGGGCCGACCTCGTCGTCGTCACCTCCGGCTCCACCGGCGGGGGCCGCGGGGTGCTGCTGCCCGCTGCCGCGCTGCGGGCCTCCGGAGAGGCCACGCACGACCGGCTCGGCGGTCCGGGCGGCTGGCTGCTGGCCCTGCCGGTGTCGGCGATCGCCGGGCTGCAGGTGCTGTGCCGCTCGCTGCTGGCCGGGACCGTGCCGACCGTCCTGGGGCGGGGCGAGCCCCTGGCCGCGGCGGTGGCGCGCATGCCCGCCGGCCGCCGCTACGCCGCCCTGGTCCCCACCCAACTGCGCCGGTACCTCGACGCCGAGCCCGGCGCGTTGCGCGCGTTCGACGCGGTGCTCGTCGGCGGCGCCGCCACCGATCCCGCGCTGCTCGCCCGGGCCGGCTCGGAGGGAGTCGCCGTGGTGACGACGTACGGGATGACCGAGACCGCCGGTGGGTGCGTCTACGACGGAGTGCCCCTGGACGGCGTCGCCGTCCGGTCCGGCGGCGACGGCATCGAGCTGGCCGGCCCCGTGCTGGCCCTCGGCTACCGCTGCGACCCGGCGGCCACCGCCGAGGCGTTCGGGGGCGGCTGGTTCCGCACCCGGGACGCCGGCACGCTCGCCGGGGGCGTCCTCACGGTGCACGGCCGGCTGGACGACGTCGTGGTCACCGGCGGGGTGAACGTCGCCCCGCAGGCGGTCGAGGGCGTCCTGCGCGAGCACCCCGCCGTCGCCGACGCCGTGGTCTTCGGCCGCGCGGACGACGAGTGGGGTCAGCGGGTCGTCGCCGCCGTCGTCGCGGCCCCGGGCGCTGACCCGGCCCTCGACCAGCTGCGGCCCTGGGTGGCCGAGCGGCTGGGGGCGCCGGCCGCGCCCCGCGAGCTGCACCGCATCCCCGCCGTCCCGACCCTGCACACCGGCAAGCCCGACCGCCGCGGCGTCGCGGCGGCCCTGACCGGCGCGGCGCGCTGATGGCCACCCCCGCGCAGTGGCTGGCCGGCGCGCGCCCCCGGACCCTGCCGGCCGCCGTCGCACCCGTGGCCGTCGGCACCGGCGCCGCCGCCGCGCTGGACGGGTTCCGCCTCGGACCCGCGCTGCTGGCACTGCTCGTCGCGCTGGCCCTGCAGGTGGCCGTCAACTACGCCAACGACTACTCCGACGGCCGCCGCGGCACCGACGCCGACCGGGTCGGCCCGATGCGGCTGGTCGGCTCCGGGGCGGCGACACCGCGCGCGGTCCTCGTCGCCGCGCTGGCCGCCTTCGCCGTCGCCGGAGTGGCCGGGCTGGTGCTCGCCGCGCTGTCGAGCTGGTGGCTGGTCGCCGTCGGCGCGGTGTGCATCGCCGCGGCCTGGACCTACACCGGCGGTCCGCTCCCCTACGGCTACCGGGCGCTGGGCGAGGTGTTCGTCTTCGTCTTCTTCGGCCTGGTCGCGGTCGCGGGGACGACGTTCGTGCAGACCCGCGGGATCGAGGGGCTGGCGCTGGCCGCGGCCGTGCCGATCGGGCTGCTGTCGACGGCCCTGCTGGTGGTCAACAACCTCCGCGACATCGCCGGCGACGCCGCGGTCGGCAAGAAGACGCTCGCGGTGCTGCTGGGCGAGCGCGGCACCCGGCTGGCCTTCGTCGGGCTGCTGGTCGTCGCGTTCGCCGTCGTCGTCGCCATCGGCGCAGCCCGGCCGTGGGCGCTGGTCGCCCTGCTCGCCGCGCCGCTGGCGGTGCCGCCGGTCCGGCTGGTGCTGTCCGGGGCGCGCGGGCCGGCGCTCATCGCGGGCCTGCAGTCCACCGGCCTGCTCACCCTGGCCACCGGCCTGCTGCTCGGCGCGGGGCTCGCTCTCAGCTGACGTTCAGCCGGCCCGGAACGGCGCCGGCCGGCCGAAGAGCCAGCCCTGGCCGGAGCCGACGCCGCGCTCCACCAGCGCGCGGTGCTCCTCCTCCACCTCCACGCCCTCGGCGACCACGTGCGCGCCGACGTCGGAGGCGAACGCCTGCATGGCGCTGATGAGCGCCTGCTTGGCCGGGTCGCGGTGCAGGCCGGTGACCAGGGCGGCGTCGAGCTTGATGACCTCGGGCTCGAGCCGGAGGACGTGCTGGAGGGACGCGTAGCCGGCGCCGGCGTCGTCGACCGCCACCGGGATGCCGGCGCGCCGCAGCTCGCGGCGGGCGGTGAGCAGGGCGGGGTAGTCGTCGACCCGGCGGTGCTCGGTCACCTCCACGCCCACCCGGCGGTCGGCCGCGGCCAGGACCTCGTCGAGCACCGCGCGGGTGGTGAGGGCCTCGGGCGACAGGTTGACCGCCACCGGCACGTCGCGCGGCCGGCCGCCGGCGGCCGCCAGCGCCGTCCGGAGGGCGAGCAGCTCCAGCTCCACGCCCCGGCCGGCGCGCGCGGCGTCGGCGAAGACCCGGGCGGGCTCGCCGGCCGGGAAGCGGGACAGCGCCTCGTACCCGACGACCTCCTCCGTCCGGAGGTCCACCACCGGCTGGAAGACGCAGGTGAGCTCGACCGCGCCCGGGCCGGCCACCGCGGCGTCGTCGGCCGGCGGGACCGAGCCGAGGTGCTGGCCGACGAGCTCGGCGAGGAACTCCACGAACCGGGCGGAGTCGGCGTCCAGGGTGGCGTTCTCCTCCTGGCCGACGCAGCACAGCATGCCCACCGTCCGGTCGCCGGAGGCGGTCCGCACCGGCGCACCGACGTAGCAGCCGATGCCCAGCCCGGCCGTCACCGGCAGGTCGCGCGTCCGGGGGTCACGCCGGGCGGCGGTCACCACCGGCGGCAGCTCCCCCGCCAGCACCCGCAGGCAGTAGGTGTCCCCGAGCGGGATCCTCGTGCCCGGCTGCACCGGCAGGGCGGCGGTGTCGCCCACCACGGCCGTGACGACCTGGGCGTCGGGGGTGAACTCGGAGAGGAACGCGATGTCGGTGTGCAGCCGCGTCCGGGCCGCGTCGAGCAGGTGCCGCACCCACGGGTCGCCGTCCCCGCGTCCGTGCGCCGTCATGTGCCCTCCCCCGCGCCCGCGGGACCTGACGACCGGTCCCGCTCCCGCAGGGTCTCAGACCTCGTCGGCGGTGTCGCCCGACAGGCGCGCGCGCAGGTCCTCCCTGGCGGTCCGGCGGGCGACGCTGCGGGCGGCCAGCGCCTCGGTCAGCCGGTCGCGGACGCCGCGCAGGAGCACGTGCGCCGCCGGCATCGACAGCAGCAGACCGAACAGCAGCGCCGGGAAGCCCGGCAGCCCGGCCACCCAGATGGCCGCCACCAGCGCGACGGTGATCACCAGCCGGCCGACGGTGTAGAGCACCAGGGGCGGCCACACCCGCGGCGGCGTCGCCGGGCCGCCGGTCGGGGCGCCCGGGGTCGCCGGTCCGGTTGCCTCAGGCATGTCCGCCCTCCCACTTGGTCGAGAGCACCACCGTCGTCCGGGTGCGTGCGACTCCTCTGATCCGGTTCAACGCGCTGATGGCCGCCTCGAGTGCCGGGATGTCGGTCACCCGCACCTTGAGGACGTAGCCCTCGCTGCCGGCCACCCGCCAGCAGTCCTCGACCTCGGGCATCGCGGCCAGGGCGGCCTCGACCCCGGTCTCGTCGACCGAGTCGCTCTCGATCACGCTCACCAGCGCCGTGACGTCGAGCCCCATCGCCGTCGGCTCGACGACGGCCCGGTAGCCGGTGATGACCCCGCCGGCCTCGAGCTTCCCGACCCGCTCGTGCACCGCCGGCGCCGAGAGGCCCACCTGGCGCGCGAGCTCGGCGTAGCTGGCCCGGCCGTTGGCCTGGAGCAGCTCGATGAGCCTGCGGTCGACCGCGTCGATGACGTCCTCCGTCCGGATGGACACCGGGGGGATCCGGCGCCACCCCCGAGTATCGCCGCGGACGTACTCTTGTCGGTACGGGGGAGACGGAGAGGTGGCGCCGCGTGGTGTTCCTGGTGTTCCTGGTGGTGGCGATCGCCGTGGTCGTGCTCGTCATGCGCGCAGCGGAGAAGTCCGGTGGTACCGGCGGTCCGGGTCTGGGCACCCCCCGCCCGCCGCGCCGTCCCAAGCCCCCGCGCGACGCGCGCCCGCTGGCCCCCGACGACGACCCGGACTTCCTGCGCGAGCTGGAGCGCCGCACCCGGCGCGACGACGGCTCGCCCGCGTAACGCAACCGCAGCGCCGGCCCGCCGGCCGCCTCAGCGCTGTGCGGGTGACCCCGTCCGGAGGCTCGTCCCGAGCGCGCGGACGGGGTGCTGCATCAGGCGGCGCGACCGCCGAACAACCGCCGCCAGCCCCGCGCGCGCTCGGGTTCCGGCGCCGCGTCGGGAGCGCGCGAGGGCTCCGTCGAGGTCGAGCCCGGCCAGCCCACCGGCGATCCCGCCGGGGCGCCGTCGCCCTCGCGGCCCGGCCAGCCGACCGGGCTCCCCTGCTGCTCGCCGCCGTCCTCGGCGTGCCGGGCACCGGCGTCCTCCGCCTCGGCCGTTCCGCGCCGGGCCAGCGCCGCCGCGACGACGGGGTCGACGGCCGCGCCCAGCGGCGCCGCGTGCCTACCCACCGTGATCAGCTCCGAACAGGTCCATGGCTGCATCCCAGCACGGACCCGGGCGATCCGTCATCCGTCGACGTCCCCCGACCGGGTTCCCCTCACCCGGAGTGACCACACGGGCCGCGTCCGGGAGGGGACGCGGCCGGAGGGCTCACCGGATGCAGGGGCTCACTCGACGCCGGCGTAGCTGTGCAGGCCGGTGGACACCATGTTCACGTACAGCAGGTTGAAGACCATCACGCCGAGGCCGACGACGTTGACCCAGGCCGCGGCCCGGCCCCGCCAGCCCGCGGTGGTGCGGGCGTGCAGGTAGGCGGCGTAGACGACCCACGCGATGAAGGCCCAGGTCTCCTTGGGGTCCCAGCCCCAGAACCGGCCCCAGGCGCTCTCGGCCCAGATCGCGCCGGCGATGACCGCGAACGTCCAGATCGGGAAGCCGAACACGGCCGTGCGGTGGGCCACCCGGTCGATGGCGACCGGGGAGGGCAGCCGGTCGAGCAGGCCGCCCGCGGTGGCCGTCCCCGCGGCGACGCGGGCGTCGTGCCGCACGCGCAGCAGGTACATCACGCTGGCGATGCCGCTGACGAAGAAGATGCCGAAGCCCAGGATCGCCGTCGAGACGTGCACGGCCAGCCAGCTCGAGCGCAGGGCCGCCACCAGCGGGCCGGCCTCGGCGTAGAGGAAGAGCCCGATCGCGACCATGGAGAGCACGACCGGGGCGAGCACGAAGATCCCGAGGTGCCGCAGGGCCGGGCGGCGGACGGCCAGCACGGCGAAGGAGACGACGGCCACGAGCACCACGGCGGTGGCGAACTCGTACATGTTGCCCCAGGGCAGCCGGTCGGCGGCCAGCCCGCGGAAGAGCAGGACGCCGGCGTGGGCCAGCGCCCCCAGCACCGTGAGGACCATCGCCGCGGCGCCGTACCGGCGGACGTTGGGGGGCTCGGCGGCCGGCGCGGCGGTGTCCGCCGCCGGCGCGACCGGGGCCCCGGCGCCGACGAGCTCGCGCTGGGCGGCCGGGCGCGCGCCGAACGCCAGCTGGGCGCAGAAGGCGACGACCGCCAGCGAGTAGAGGCCCACGCTCACGGAGAACAACGTGTCCGAGAGATCGGCCAGGGTGGTGTCGACGGTCACGGGGTGGGGACCTCCGGGTCCGGGGGAGCCCCGCCGGCCGGCGGGGTCGGTCGTGCGGGGACGCGGGCGGCCAGGGCGGCCCGCAGGTCGTCGGTCAGCGCCGTGAAACGCTCGCCGCCCTCTCCGCCGCCCCGCGTCAACGAGCCAACGGTCAGCACGGTACCGCCGCTCCCGGCGGCGGGTCCGACGCGGGCGAACACGCGCTCGCGGCGGAGCAGGAGCATGGCGAGCAGGCCGACCAGGACGGCGATGGCGGAGACCAGCACCCACACCTGACCGGGGTCGTGCGACAGCTGGAGGGCGGCGAACTGGCTGTAGCCGGTGAAGGTGATCGCCGTGCCGTCGGGCAGCGTCAGCGTCTCGCCGATGGCGAGGTTGGCCGACCCGACCCGGCTCAGCGCCCCGCGGTCGATCTGCTCGGCGTCGATCGAGTACACCGACTGCGGCCGGCCGGTGTCCAGGCCGAGGTACCCCTGGTAGGCGACGATCGCGACCTGCGGCTCCAGCGGGCGGGGGTCGACGCTGGTGAGGATGCCGTTCTGGACCACGCCGGTGGGGGCGAAGAAGCCCTGGATGGCGAGCTGGGAGTCCGCGTCGCCGTTGAGGTCGGGGAGCTTGAGCGCACCCTCGCTGGCCATCGTCGACTGCTCGGTCGGGAGGAACGGCGCCGAGACGTCCTCGACGGTCCGCCCGCCGGGCGTGACGACGGTGAACCGCGGCGCGTAGCCGTGCCCGGTCAGGTAGACGCGGGCGCCGTCGGCCCGCAGCGGGTCGTTCACCCCGATGGTCTGGGGACGGCCCTCCTCGCCGGGGCCGCCGAAGAGGATGTCGGCGCGGAACGAGGAGGCGGTGAGGTCGTCCTCGTACTCGGCGCGGAAGTCCTCCAGGTCGACGCACAGCGGGGCGAGGTCGCCGCCCTCCACCAGCGGGCCGGAGGAGTAGGTGTCGTACTGCTGGAAGACGTTGCAGAAGCCCTGGCCCTCGGTCACCAGGATGCTGCCCTCGTACCCCCAGAGCTTGCCGCCGGCCAGGGCGACCAGCAGCGCCACCAGGGAGAGGTGGAACAGCAGGTTGCCGGCCTCTTTGGCGTAGCCCTTCTCCGCGGACAGCTCGGGGCCGCCCGGGCCCTCGCGGCGGACGACGCGGTAGCGCCGGACCCGCAGCTCCTCGTCGACGGCGTCGAGGGCGGCGGTGCCCTCGAGCGGGGTGTCGACCCGGGCCGAGTCCGGCAGCCGCAGCAGGTTGCGCGGCGCCGCCGGCGGGGGCGTGCGCAGGGCGCGGTAGTGCTCCGCGGCCCGGGGCAGCACGCACCCGACGAGGGAGACGAACAGCAGCAGGTAGACCGCGGCGAACCACGGCGAGCTGAAGACGTCGAACAGGTAGAAGCGGTCGAGCACCGGCGCGAGCGTCGGGTGGTCGGCGAAGTACCGGGCGACGGCCGACTGCGACAGCGACCGCTGGGGCAGCAGCGACCCCGGGATCGCGGCCAGCGCGAGCAGGAACAGCAGGATGATCGCCGTCCGCATCGCGGTGAGCCGGCGCCACCAGCGCACCCACAGGTTCCACGCCCGGCGACCGGCCGAGGGCCGGGCGGGCGGCGGCGGGGCGGGGGCCTCGCGCGGCGGGGCGGTGACGGTCACAGCGAGGACCCGATCCCGGTCTCGGCCGCCCACGAGCGCAGCCAGCCCATCATCTCGGCCCACGCGCCGGTGACGAGCAGGAGACCGACGAGCACGAGCAGCCCGCCGCCGACCTGGGTCACGGTGCGGGCGTGCCGGCGCAGGAACGACGTCGCGCCCAGCGCCCAGCGCGCGCCGAGGGCCACCAGCACGAAGGGGACGCCGAGGCCGACGCAGTACGCCACGGACAGGAACGCCCCCCGGCCGGCGGTGCCCTCCGCGTAGGCGAGGGAGAGGACGGCGCCCAGCGTGGGGCCGAGGCACGGCGTCCAGCCCAGCCCGAACACGATGCCCAGCAGTGGCGCGCCGACCAGGCCGGTGGCCGGCCGCAGCGACAGCCGCTTGGTGCGCTGCAGGAGCGGGAGCCAGCCGAGGAAGCCCAGGCCGACGACGATCACCAGCACGCCCATGACGCGGGTGATGACCTCGTCGTGGACCAGCAGCAGGCGGCCGAGGCTGCCGGCGGCGGTGCCCAGCGTGACGAAGACGGCGGTGAACCCGAGGACGAACAGCAGCGCGCCCAGCACCATCTGGCGGCGGCCGGTGCGCTGGTCGGCGGCGGTCGCCGTGGCCGTCGCCGTCGTCGTCGCCCCACCCCCGGCGGCCGGAGCGGCGTCGTCGGTCCGCGTGCCCGCGAGCCCCGCGACGTAGGACAGGTAGCCCGGCACGAGCGGGAGCACGCACGGGGAGGCAAAGCTGATCAGCCCGACCAGCGCGGCCACGGCCGCGGCGACGAGGAGCGGGCCGTCGGTGACCAGGCCGCTGAAGGTCTCCCCCACGTCAGCCCTCCCCGAGCAGCCGGTCGAGCACGGTGCGCAGGTCCTCCTCGGGCACCACCGCGGTGTACACGGCGGCGACCCGGCCCTGCTGGTCGAGCACGATGGTGGAGGGGATGGCGTTGGCCGGGTAGTCCCGGAACGCCAGCGCCACCTCGCTCCGGGGGTCGAACAGCGACGGGAACTCGACGCCGAAGCGCTCGAGGAAGTCCACGGCGAGCTGCTCGCTGTCCTTGACGTTGAGCCCGAGGAACTGCACGCCCCGGTCGCGGAAGTCGGCGTAGACGGCCTGGAACTCCGGCGTCTCGTCCCGGCAGGGCCCGCACCACGACGCCCAGAAGTTCAGGACGGCGACGTCGCCGGTCAGGTCGGCGGAGTCGAAGTCGCCGCCGTCCAGCAGCTCGCCGCGGAACCCCGGCGCGGTCGCCCGCTCGTCCTCGGGGATGACCTCGCCCGCCGGGGTGCCGGCCTCGAAGCGGAACTCCCCGCCGTTGTTGACGTCGACGGCCGACCCCTCGCCGGTCGTGCAGCCGGCGAGCAGGAGGGCGCCGGCCAGCGCGGGCAGCAGCCGCCTCCCGAGGTGGCTCCGTGGGGTGGTCATGCGCCCGGCACCGCGTCGGGGTCGGTGGCGCCGGCAGGCTCGGCGTAGGTGACGCCGGCGTACCGGTCGCCCTGGAACGTCACCGAGGTGACGCTGGCCAGGGCGCACTCCCGCCGCCGCGGGTCGTGCACGAAGCTGCGCCCCTCCAGGTGCAGCCGCAGCGTCCAGATCGGCAACTGGTGGCTGACGCACACCGCCGCCGAGCCGCGGGCGGCGTCGCGGGCCGCCTCGACCGCGCGCAGCATCCGCGCGGCGATCTCGACGTAGGGCTCGCCCCAGGACGGCCGGAACGGGTTGCGCAGCTTCCACCAGTGGCGGGGGTCGCGCAGCGCGCCGTCGCCGACGGCCACGCGCAGGCCCTCGAAGTCGCTGGCGGCCTCGATGAGCCGCTCGTCGGTGGCGACCGGCAGGCCGAGGGCCTCGGCGATCGGCGCCGCGGTCTGCTGGGCGCGCTCCAGGGGGCTGGCCACCAGGTGGGTGACCGGCGGGTCCGCGGCGACACCGGTGAACCACCGCGCCGCGTCGCGGGCCATCTCCTCGCCCGCGTCCGACAGCCGGTACCCGGGTAGCCGGCCGTAGAGCACCTTGGCCGGGTTGTGCACCTCGCCGTGGCGCAGCAGGTGGACGACGGTCGTGTCGCTCATCAGGTGCTGACCTCGCTCGGGTCCTGACCGGTCGCGCGCGGCGCGTCCTCCGGGGTCGCCTCGGCGGCGGCCCGGGCGGCGGCGGGCAGCGCGTCGAGCACGTGCTCGACCGCGGCGTCGTCCAGCGCGGCGCTGACGAACCACGCCTCGAACGCCGAGGGCGGCAGGTAGACCCCGCGGCTGAGCAGGGCGTGGAAGAAGGCGGTGTAGCGGAAGGTCTCCTGGCTGCGGGCGTCGTCGAAGTCGCGCACCTGCCGCTCGTCGGGGACGAAGAACACCGAGAACATCGACCCGGCCTGCTGCACCCGGTGCGGCACGCCCGCGGCGAACAGCGCGGCGCTCGCGGCACCGCGCAGGGTCACCGCCACCTCGTCGCAGCGGGCGTAGACCTCGTCGGTGCACAGCCGCAGCGTGGTGAGCCCCGCGGCGACGGCCACCGGATTCCCGGACAGCGTGCCCGCCTGATACACCGGCCCGGACGGCGCCAGCTGGGCCATCAGGTCCGCGCGGCCGCCGAACGCCGCCGCGGGCAGGCCGCCGCCCATGACCTTGCCGAAGGTGAACAGGTCGGCGTCGACCGGGTCCAGGCCGTACCAGCCCGAGCGCGAGACCCGGAAGCCGGTCATGACCTCGTCGAGGACCAGCAGCGCGCCGTGCTCGGCGGTGATCCGGCGCAGCTCGCCGTTGAACCCCGCCAGCGGCGGGACGACGCCCATGTTCCCCGGCGAGGCCTCGCTGATGACGCAGGCGATGTCGGCCCCGCGCTCGGCGAAGACGGCCTCGACCGCGGCCACGTCGTTGTAGGGCAGGACCACGGTGTCCGCCGCGGCCCCGGTGGTGACGCCGGGGGTGTCGGGCAGGCCGAGGGTGGCCACGCCGGAGCCGGCCGCGGCCAGCAGCGCGTCGACGTGACCGTGGTAGCAGCCGGCGAACTTCACGACGAGCCGCCGGCCGGTGGCGCCGCGGGCCAGCCGGATCGCCGAGAGCACGGCCTCGGTGCCGGAGTTGACCAGCCGCACCCGCTCGACCGGCGGCATGCGCGCGATGATCTCGTCGGCCAGGTCCAGCTCGCCCTCGGTGGGGGCGCCGAAGGACGTGCCCCGGCGGGCGGCGGCGGTGACCGCCTCGACCACGGCCGGGTGCGCGTGCCCGAGGATCAGCGGCCCCCACGAGGAGACGAGGTCGACGTAGCGGCGGCCGTCGGCGTCGGTGATCCACGGCCCCTGGCCGGAGGCCATGAAGCGGGGGGTGCCGCCGACGGCGCGGAAGGCCCGCACCGGGCTGTTCACCCCGCCCGGCGTGACCCGCTGACCGCGGGCGAAGAGCTCGGCGGAGACCGGGGCCTCGTAGGGGTACACGGAACTGTCCAGCGAGGTCACCCCCCCAGTGTCCCCTCCGTACCGGGGGAGCCGGGTGAGGCCCCCGTCTCACCCGGGTCCGTCCCGTCCGGCCCTGCGGGCGCCGCGGAGAGCAGCGCCCGGGTGAGCGCGTCCGGGTCGCCGGTCGGCACCAGGACCGTCCGGCCGTCGGCCAGCCGCAGCGGCAGGCCGGTGCGGCCGCGCGGCAGCGACCAGCCGCCGCCGAGCACCGGGGCGCCGGCGTCGACACCCGCCTCGCCCTCGCGGACGGCGCGCAGGTGCGCGGTGTCGACGTCGGCCAGCGGCACCCGCTCGCGGCCCACGGTGAGCGCCGGCCCGCCGCCCGCGCCGGCGGCGTCGCCGTCGTCGGTCCCGCTGACGCGCACCGTCCACATCCGCCGCGCCGAGAGCGCCCCGGCCGCGACGATGCCGAGGACGGCGACCAGCGCCAGCGCCCACAGCAGCGGCGGCACGTCCGGGCCGGGCAGTACGACGTCCATCACCAGCAGCAGCCCGAGGGCCCCGGCGACGAGCCAGAAGGGCCGCCAGGAGCCGCCCGGCTCCACGTAGTCGGCGTCCATCAGGGCTCGGCGTCCATCAGCTGTCGGCGTCGGTCAGAGCAGCGGGTCGGCGGGGATCAGCGGCGCAGGAGGCGGGCCGCCTCGACCGCCCAGTAGGTCAGCACGGAGCCCGCGCCGGCCCGGCGGATCGCGGTCAGCGTCTCCAGGATGGCCCGCTCGCGGTCGACCCAGCCGTTGGCCGCGGCGGCCTCCACCATCGCGTACTCGCCGCTGACCTGGTAGGCGCTGACCGGCACCCGGACCTCGTCGGCGACCCGCGCGATGACGTCGAGGTAGGCCAGCGCCGGCTTCACCATCACCGCGTCGGCGCCCTCGGCGAGGTCCTGCGCGACCTCCCGCAGCGCCTCGTCGGCGTTGGGCGGGTCCATCTGGTACGTCGAGCGGTCGCCGAACTGCGGCGCACCCTCGGCCGCCTCGCGGAACGGGCCGTAGAAGCAGGACGCGTACTTGGCCGCGTAGGCCAGCACCGGCAGCTCGGTGTACCCGCCGCCGTCCAGCGCCCGGCGGATGGCCGCGACCTGGCCGTCCATCATCCCGCTGGGGGCGATGACGTGGGCCCCGGCCTGGGCCTGGGCCAGCGCGACAGCGGCGTACCGGTCCAGCGTCGGGTCGTTGTCGACGACCATCGCCCCGCCCTGCCCCCGGGCCGGGGTGACCACGCCGCAGTGCCCGTGGTCGGTGTACTCGCACAGGCACAGGTCGGCCATGAGCACCAGCTCGTCACCCAGGTCGGCGCGCAGCTGCTGCAGAGCCACGTTGACCACGCCGTCGGCGGCGTCGGCCTGCGAGCCCACCGGGTCCTTGTCCGCGGGGATCCCGAACAGGATGAGCCCGCTGATGCCGGCCTCGGCGGCCTCGTGCGCGGCCTTGCGCAGCGAGTCCTGGGTGTGCTGGACGACGCCGGGCATCGAGCCGATCGGCTGCGGGTCGTCGATGCCCTCCTTGACGAACACCGGCAGCACGAGGTCGGCCGGCGACAGCCGCGTCTGCGCGGTCAGCCGCCGCAGCGCGGGCGTCGACCGCAGCCGACGCCCGCGCGCGAAGCCCGGGTGCGCCCCGCCGGAGGACGTCACGTGGCGTCGCCCTCCTCCCGGCGCGCCTCGGCGAACGCCGCCAGCGCGTCGACCAGCGGCGCCACGGCCGCCGTCTCGGGCTGGACGTCGACGCGGAGGCCGAACTCCTGGGCCGTGGCGGCGGTCTGCGGGCCGATCACCGCGACGACCGTCTTGGCGTGCGGCTTGCCGGCGATGCCGACCAGGTTGCGCACCGTGCTCGACGAGGTGAAGCACACCGCGTCGAAGCCGCCGCCCTTGATCGCCTCGCGGACCGCGGCCGGCGGCGGGGCCGCCCGGACGGTGCGGTACGCGGTGACGTCGTCGATCTCCCAGCCGCGCTCCTTGAGCCCGGCCGCCAGGGTCTCGGTGGCGATGTCGGCCCGCGGCAGCAGCACCCGGTCGATCGGGTCCAGCACGTCGTCGTAGTCGGGGAAGTCGGCCAGCAGGCCCTCGCTGGACTGCTCACCAGAGGGCAGCAGCTCCGGCACGATGCCGAACGCGCGGACGGCCTCGGCGGTCTGCTCGCCGACGCAGGCCACCTTGACCCCGGCGAACGCGCGGGCGTCCAAGCCGAGCTCGGCGAACTTCTCGCGGACGGCCTTCACGGCGTTCACCGAGGTGAACACGATCCAGCCGTAGCGGCCGGTGACCAGGCCCTTGATGGCGCGGTCCATCTGCGCCGGGCTGCGCGGGGGCTCCACGGCGATGGTCGGGACCTCGACCGGCACGGCGCCGTAGGCGCGCAGCCGCTCGCTCATGTCGCCGGCCTGGTCCTTGGTGCGCGGCACCAGCACACGCCAGCCGAACAGCGGCCGGCTCTCCCACCAGGAGAGCTTGCCGCGCCGGTCGACGACGGCGCCGACCGTGGCCACGACGGTGCCGGTCAGCGCGTCGAGCCCGGCGGTCTTCTCGGCGACCGCGGCGAGCTTGGCCGCCACGCTGCGCTGGTCGGTGGTCGAGCCCGCGGCGGTGACGACGACGGAGGTGCCCCCGGGCAGGCCGCCCTCGACCAGCCGGACGGCGGCGTCGGGCAGGTGGGAGGCGTCCCCGGTGAGGACCAGCGGCGCACCCAGCCGGTGCGCAGCGCCGGCCAGCGCCGCGAGGTCGGCGGAGCCGCCCAGCTCGGCACTCAGCGTCGTGCCCCCGAGGGCGACACCGGCGAACGCCGGGACCGCGGTGACCGCGGCGACACCGGGAACGACGTCGAACGACACCGAGGTGCGGCCGACGGCGAGCACCTCCTTGACCACCGCGTCGGAGGTGAAGGGGTCACCGGCGACGAGGCGGACGACGGTGTCGCCCTTCTTCGCCGCGGCGACGGCGGCCTTGGCCACCTCGTCGGGCTCCCCGGTCGCGGTCGTCGGCTCGAGGTCGGGCCGGCTCTCTCGGACCGCGGCGGTGACCGCCGGCGCGACACCGGCGTCGACGACGAGGACGTCGGCGTCGGCCAGGGCCGCGGTCGCCCGGGCGGTCAGCATGCCGGGATCGCCCGGGCCGGCGCCGACGAAGACGACCGTTCCGGCCGCCCCGCCGTTCTGCTTGCGGAAGCGCGTCATCGCGTGCTCCTGTTCCGTTTCGTCTGAGCTGCCCTGGAGAGGGCGTGTGCTGGGGTCTGGGGACCGGGCGTCGGTGCCCGGCGGGTGGTGGTCACGAGGACACGCTGGTGCGGACCGCGCTCACCGGGGCCGTGTCCACCGGGGCCGTGCTCACCGGGACATGGCCATCAGCTCGGCGGCGCCGCGGTCGAGCAGCTCCGCGGCGAGCTCGCGGCCGAGCCGCTCGGCGTCCTCCGCCGGCCCGGTGGCCGAGCCGCGGACGCCGTCGCTGCCGTCCAGCGCCGTCACCGAGGCCCGCAGGTACAGCTCGGGGCCGTCCTCGCCCTCGGCGACCTCGGCGTAGGCCGCGACCGGTGCGCTGCAGCCGGCCTCGAGCGCGGCCAGCGTGGTCCGCTCGGCGAGCACGCAGGCCCGCGTGACGGCGTCGTCGAGCGGGGCGAGCAGGGCGCGGGTCGCGTCGTCGTCGGCCCGGCACTCCACGGCGAGCGCCCCCTGCGCCGGCGCGGGGAGCACCTGCAGCGGGTCGAGCGTCTCGGTGATCGTGTCCAGGCGGCCGAGCCGGACCAGCCCGGCGCGGGCCAGGACGACGGCGTCGAGGTCGCCGGGGACCACGCGCGCCATCCGGGTGTCGACGTTGCCGCGGATCGGCACGACCTCCAAGCCCAGGCCGAGGGCGCGCAGCTGGGCCACCCGGCGGGGGGCGCCGGTACCCACGCGCGCGCCGGCGGGCAGCTCGCCGAGGGTCAGGCCGTCGCGGGCCACCAGGGCGTCGCGCGGGTCCTCGCGCGACGGGACGGCGGCCATCACCAGCGCCGGCTCGGGCGCGGTCGGCAGGTCCTTGTAGCTGTGCACCGCGACGTCGACGGTGCCCTCGAGCAGCGCGCGGCGGATCGCCGTGACGAAGACGCCGGTGCCGCCGAGCTGGGCGATCGCCGCCGCCGAGCGGTCGCCCTCGGTGCTGATGTGCACCAGCTCCACCGGGACGCCGGTCGCGGCGGTGATCGCGTCGGCGACCGTCCGCGACTGCGTCGTCGCCAGCTGGCTGGCCCGGGTGCCGAGCTTGAGCGTCCGCAGCGCCTGCGCGGTCACGCCGCACCGCCGGGGCGCAGGTCGTCGGGGTCGACGCTGACGGCCTCGGCCAGCCGGCCGCCCCCGGCGGGGACGTCGGTGTCGATGCCCAGGCCGAACAGCTCGCGCAGCGCGTCGGCGTAGTCGACCCCACCGGGGGTGCTGGCCAGCTCCTTCACCCGGACGGTCGGCTCGTGCAGCAGCTTGTCGACCACGCGCCGGACGGTGCGGGTGATCTCCGACCGGGCGCGGGCGTCGAGGTCGGGCAGCCGGGTGGACAGCCGCAGCAGCTCGGCGTCGACGACCTCGGCGGCCTGGCTGCGCAGCGCCGACACGGTGGGGGCCACGGCCGCGGCCTGCCGCTCCGCGCGCAGCAGCGCGGTCTCGGCCTCGATGAGGGCGTGCGCGGCGGCGACGTCGTCCGCGGCGACCGCTCCGGCCAGGGAGCCCGGCTGCCCGCCGGCCTCGTCGTGCAGCAGCGCGGTGCGCTCGCCCTGCAGCAGGGCCAGGTCCACGACGTGGACGCCCGGCAGACCGGCGACGGCGGGGTCGACGTCGCGCGGGAGCGCGAGGTCGACGACGGCCAGCGGCCGGCCGGCGCGCCCGCGCATGGCGGAGGCGACGGCCTCGGTGCCGATGACCAGGCCGGTGGCGCCGGTGCAGGTGAGCAGCAGGTCCGCGGCGGCGATGGCGGCGGGCAGGTCGTCGAGGTCGGCGGTCGAGCCGTCGACGGCGGCGGCCAGCCGGGCGGCGGACTCGGCGGTGCGGCTGGCGACGGTGACCTGGGCACCGCGCCGGGAGAGGGTGGCCGCGGCGAGGGCGCCCATCGAGCCCGCGCCGACGACGAGCACCGGCCGGCCGGCCAGCGGCCCGATCCGCTCCTCCGCGTGGTCCAGCGAGACCGACACCAGCGAGGCACCGGCCTTGTCGATGCCGGTCTCGGAGTGCACCCGCTTGCCGACGCGCAGGGCGTGCTGGGCGACGGGGTGCAGCGCGCGGCCGACCGTGCCCTGCTCGCGGGCCAGGGCGTAGGCGTTGCGCAGCTGGCCGAGCACCTGCGTCTCGCCCACGACCATGGAGTCCAGGCCGGCGGCGACGGTGAACAGGTGCGCCACGGCCTGGTCCTCGTAGTGGACCGTGACGTAGGGCGAGAGCTCCTCGACCGTGGCCCCGGCCTGGCGGGCCAGGACGCGGCTGACCTCGGTGACGCCGCCGTGGAAGCGGTCGACCTCGGCGAAGACCTCGACCCGGTTGCAGGTGGCCAGGACCATGGCCTCGCTGACGTGGTCGGTGCCCACGAGCTCGTGCAGCGCCTTGACGGTGTCGTCGGTCCCCATGGCGAACTGCTCGAGCAGGGAGACCGGCGCCGTCTGGTGGCTGATCCCGACCGCCAGGAGGCTCACGACATGCCCCCGAGGGCCGGCACGCGGGCGTCCCGCCGGGCGTCGTCCGGGGTGTCCCGCTGGGTGTCGAGGAACGCGAGGACCTGGAGCTCGACGGAGAGGTCGACCTGGCGGACGTCGACGCCCGCGGGCGCGACCAGCGCCACCGGTGCGAAGTTCAAGATGCTCCTCACCCCGGCCGCGGTCAGCCGGTCGCAGACCGCCTGCGCCACCTCCGCCGGTGTCGCGATGACGCCGATCGTCGCCCGGGTGCCGACGACCACCTGGTCGAGCTCGGTGACCGGCTGGACGGCGTGGCCGCCGATGACCTGCCCGATCCGCTCCGGCGCGCTGTCGAACAGGCCGACGAACTCGAACCCGCGGCTGCCGAAGCCCGCGTAGTCCGCCAGCGCCGAGCCGAGGTTGCCCAGGCCCACGAGCACGCAGGCGCGGGAGCGCTCGACGCCCAGGACGCGGGCGATCCGGTCGCGCAGCCCGAGGACGTCGTAGCCGACGCCGCGCACGCCGCAGGGGCCCAGGTGGGAGAGGTCCTTGCGCAGACCGGCCGGGTTGACGCCGGCGGCACCGGCGAGCTCACCGGAGGAGACGCTGGCCCGGCCGCCGTCCGCCAGCCCGGTGAGCACCCGGAGGTACACGGCCAGGCGGGCCACGGTGGCCTCCGGGATCCGGGGCCTGGACGGGTTCACGGGAACTGTCTCCACAACGGGCGCGTCGTCGCACCGGCGGCTGCCGGGGGGACGTACGACATCGGGGACCGGACGGGAGACCGTCCGGCGCCGCCCACGTTAACCGCTTGTGAACGCAGGAACAAAGTCGCTGCCGGGCGTTCGGGCCTCCGGGCAGCGCAGACGTCTGCGGTTGTGGTGAGGACCATACCCGGACGTGTCCGGGGGGGACCTCCGAGGGGGCCCCTCAGGCCAGGCCGAGGTCCCGGCGCAGCCGCGGTACGTCGACGGTGAAGTAGGAGTGCTCGCGGCCGTCGAGCAGGACCACCGGGACGCGGTCGCCGAACTCCGCCTGCAGGTCCGCGTCGGCGTCGACGTCCACCGGGGTGACGGCCAGCCCCGCCTCCTCGGCGATCGGCGCCAGCGTCGCCGCGGCGGCCTCGCACAGGTGGCAGCCGTCGCGGGTCACCAGGTGCAGGCGGGCGGCGTCAGGCACTGCCGCCCGCCGCCGCCGGCTCGGTGTCGGCCGGCTCGTCGCCGGAGGCGGTCAGTCCCAGCTCGCGGAGCCGGGCGCGGCTGACCTTGCCGGTCAGCGAGTGCGGGAGCGCGGCGAGGAAGTGCACCGAGGTCGGCACCTTGTACCGGGCCAGGGACTGCGCGGCGTGGGCCAGCAGGTCCTCGGCGGTCGCGGTCGCACCGGCCGCCAGGACGACGACGGCCTGCACCGCCTGGCCGGTCCGGGCGTCGGGCACCCCGATGACCGCGCTCTCCTGCACCGCGGGGTGGGCCTCGAGCACCCGCTCCACCTCGGCCGGGTAGACGTTGAAGCCGCTGACCAGCACCAGGTCGCTGCGCCGGTCGACCAGGTGCAGGTCGCCATCGGAGTCGCGGTAGGCGAGGTCGCCGGTGGGCAGCCACCCCTCGCCGTCCGGGCCGTCGGCGCCGTCGGGCCAGAACCCGG
Organism: Blastococcus sp. CPCC 205250; assembly: GCF_019799925.1. GTDB lineage: Bacteria > Actinomycetota > Actinomycetes > Mycobacteriales > Geodermatophilaceae > Trujillonella. The sequence continues at coordinate 209,913 of NZ_JABGCG010000007.1, forward strand.
CGAACAGGTTGTCGCCACGCACCCAGATCTCCCCGGGCCCCTCGTCGGCGACGTCATCGGCCGGGGCCGACGGGTCCGCCTCGGAGCTGGTGTCGCGCAGCTGCACCTCCACCCCGGGCAGCGGGCCCCCGATGCAGGCCGGCTTGGGCCGGCCGCTGGCCAGCGTGCTGGCCACCACGGGGCAGGCCTCGGTGAGGCCGTAGCCCTCGTGCACGGTGATCGCGGCGCGCTCGCGCATCGCCGTCCAGACGTCCTCGGGCAGCGGCGCGGCGCCCGACGAGGCGATCCGCACCGCGGCGAAGGCCCGGCGCAGGTCGGCGTCGCTGCCGGCGGCGTCGGCCGCGGCCAGCCACGCCTGGTACATCGGCGGCGCGCCGGGCACGGCGGTGACCTGCTCGGCGGTCATGAGCTCCAGCGCCGCTCGCGGGTCGAAGACCTCCATGAGCACCGCGCACGCACCGGTGGCGGCGACCAGCCCGAAGCCGGCGTTGAGGCCGTACACGTGGAACAGCGGCAGCACGAGCAGCACCCGGTCGTCGGGGCGCACCGGCGGCGGGCTCATGGCCAGGCACTGCAGCTGGTTGGCGCGCAGCGCGGCGGTGGTCAACATCGCGCCGCGGGGACGGCCGGTGGTGCCGCTGGTGTAGGCCAGGAACGCCAGGCCGTCGGGGCCGGGCTCGACGTCCGACGGCGGGCCGTCGTCCTCCGGCGGACCGGGACACACCGGCACGCCGGCGACGGGCTCCCGGTCGGCAGGGGTCACGAGCAGGGCCGAGCCGGAGTCCCCGAGGACGTGCTCGAGCTCGGGGTCGGTGTAGGCGGTGTTCACCGGGACGACGACGAGGCCGGCGCGCAGGGCGCCCAGCGCCGCCCGCAGCCAGTCGATGCCGTTGGGCAGCTGGACGGCGACGCGCGCGCCGGGCGCGAGCCCCCGCCGGGCATAGCCGGCCGCCGCGCGGTCGACCGCCGCGTCCAGCTCCGCCCAGCTCAGCCGGGTGTCCCCGGCGACGACCGCGGGGGCGTCCGGACGCTCGCGGGCTGCGGCGCGCACCAGCGCGGCGAGCGAGGGCGGGGCTCCGGACACTCGGCATCTCCTCCGGTCGCGCGCGGTGGGCGTGCACCCGCGCGGAGGACACCCGCGCGGGGCGACCGCCCGGGTGGCGTGGACGGGCTCCCGCGATGTTGTCACCATGTGACCAGCACCGCAGCATGCGTGCCCCGGCCGGGGGCCTGCAGACGAGCCGGTCCCGGTCCGGGGGCCGACGAGGAGGTCGACCCCCGCATGGCCCGGTCGCGTCCCGTGGACGAGCGGTCCGCCGCCGTCCCCGAGGGGACCGGCGGGCTGCCACCCGAGCCGCTCCGGCCCGGTCCCCGGCCGCGGCCCACGCCGCGCCCCCGGGTGAGCGGTGAGGACGCGCCGCCCGCCCGGCTGCCCACCGTGGTCGCCGACCTGCCGCCGCAGCCGGTCTCCGGCGGACCGGGCACCGAGGCCGGCCCTGCCGACGACGACCCTGCCCCTGACGACCCGACCCCGGCGCGCGGGGCCGACCCGGAGGCCGATCCGGAGGACGCCGCCCTGGCCGCCGAGGTCGCCGCCCTCGAGGAGGAGCTGCCCGGCGACGCCGTGGACGTCTGGGGCCTCGTCGCCCAGGCGCAGCAGGGCGACGCCGAGGCGTTCGGCCGGCTCTACGACCACTACGTGACGATGGTCTTCCGGTACCTCTACCACCGCGTCGGCGACCGGACCCTGGCCGAGGACTTCACCAGCGAGACCTTCGTCCGGGCCCTGCGCCGGATCGACTCGCTCTCCTTCCAGGGCCGCGACGTCGGCGCCTGGCTGGTGACCATCGGGCGCAACATCGTGCTGGACCACGTGAAGAGCAGCCGCTACCGGCTCGAGGTCACGACCGCCGACATGCGCGACGCCGACCGGGGGACCGAGGGCCCGGAGGAGGCCGTGGTCTCCCGGCTCACCCACGAGCAGCTGCTCGCGTGCATCCGGCAGCTCAACAGCGAGCAGCAGGAGTGCATCTCGCTGCGCTTCCTGCAGGGGTTGTCGGTGGCCGAGACCGCGGCCGTCATGGGCAAGAAGGACGGCGCCATCAAGGCGTTGCAGCACCGCGCAGTGCGCCGCCTGGCGAGCCTGTTGCCGGAGGGGCTGCGGTGACCTGCGGCCCCTCCGGGGGGAATCCTCTAGTTACCCACGAGTACCCCGTAACGGCCACCCGGGGGCAGTCGTTGGCCGTCCGGATGCGGATCGCGGACCCGATCCGTCCCAGGACGACCGGAGGTGGGCGATGACGACGGAGGACGGCGTCACGCGCCCGCGCGCCCGCCACGCCGCGGTGGGCGACCAGGAGGACCTGGTCCGCACCCGGCTCGCCCAGCTCTCCACCGCCCTCGACGACGAGCCCTCCACCGAGTTCCGCGCCGCGACGCGCGCCCGCCTCGTCGCCATGGCCGCGGTCCGGTCCCCCGAGCCCGCCCGTCCCGGCGTCGTCCGCCGGCTGCTCGGGGCCCGCGCCCCCGACGGCCCGCCGGCGCGGTGGCGCACCCGCGTCACGGCCGGCCTCGCCGGCGCGGCCCTCGCAGTGAGCGCGCTCGGCACGCTCGTCGCCCTCTCCGCCGACGCCCAGCCCGGCGACCTCCTCTACGACCTCAAGCGCGGCACCGAGCAGACCCAGCTGGCGCTGGCCGGCGACGACCGGGCGCTCACGCTCCTGGAGTTCGCCAGCACCCGGCTCGACGAGCTCGCCGCCGCACGGGACGACGCCGACCTCGTCGTCCAGACGCTGGCGACCATGGACGCCCAGACGACCGAGGGCGCCGCGCTGCTGGTGGGGTCGGCGCTGGAGTCCGGCCGGTCGGCGCCCGCGGACCGGCTGGCCGAGTGGAGTGCCGAGCAGGCGGCCGAACTGGCCGCCCTGCAGCCGCAGCTGCCCACGGTGACCGGCGGCGCGGCGCAGGCGTCCCTGGACCTGCTCGGCGCCGTCCAGGCCCGGGTCGCCGCGACGCAGGCCGCGCTCGGCTGCGCCACTCCCCCGCCGCCCGTGGGCAGCGACGACCTCGGCCCGGTCCCCGGCATCTGCCGCCCGGAGACGCCGGCCGCCGCGCCATCGGCCGGCGGCGCCCCGGCGCCCACGGCGGGCGCGCCCACCCCCGGCGCCCCGCCGGCGTCCCCCGCCGCACCGCTGCCGGCGGAGCCGCCGCAGCCGAGCGGGGGCACGACCGGCACGCCGGGCGCCGGAGCCGGGTCCGGTGGCGGATCCGGCTCCGGCTCCGGTGGCGGCTCCGGTTCCGGTGGCGGAGGGGGCGGCACGGGCGGCGGCGCCCCGTCGACCGGGGCGGGCCCGGCGCAGCCGTCGCTGCCCCTGCCGCTGCCGCTGCCCCAGCCCGGCACGGGCGCCGGCGCCCAGCCGCAGCCGACGACCGGGCCGTCCGCAGCGCCCACGCCGGCGCGGCCCCCGCTGCTGGACCTGCCGCTGCCCACCTGTGTCCTCGGGCTGCTCTGCTCACGGTGAGCGGAGGCCCCCCGGGTGGGGCCACTAGGGTCGTGGGAGCACCGTCCGCCGCAGGTGGTGGCGGGCTCGGAGCCGAGGAGGTCGCCCGTGCCGGTCCTGCCCTTCCGCGGCCGCCGGGTCCCGGAGACGCCGGGTGAGGGGACGCGGGCGTCGGTGGCCGGTGCCGCCTCGGCCGCCGCGGCGGACGTGCAGCCGCCCCCGGCCGTCGTGCAGGACCCGACCGCGGCCGCGTTCTTCGACGTGGACAACACGATGATGATGGGCGCGTCGCTGTTCTGGTTCGCCCGGGGCCTGGCCGCGCGCAAGTACTTCACCGGCCGTGACCTGGCGCGCTTCGCCTGGCAGCAGGCGAAGTTCCGCATGGCCGGCAACGAGAGCGCCGACGACATGCACACGATCCGGGAGAACGCCCTGGCGTTCGTGACCGGCCGCCCGGTGAGCGAGATCATCTCCGCGGGCGAGGAGATCTACGACGAGCTGATGGCCGACCGCATCTGGGCCGGCACGCGGGTGCTGGCGCAGAAGCACCTCGACGCCGGACAGCGGGTCTGGCTGGTCACCGCCACCCCGGTGGAGCTGGCCAGCATCATCGCCCAGCGGCTCGGGCTGACCGGCGCGCTCGGCACGGTCTCGGAGATCCGCGACGGCCAGTACACCGGGCGGCTGGTCGGCGAGCTCATGCACGGCGAGGCGAAGGCGGAGGCCGTCCGCGCCCTGGCCGAGCGGGAGGGGCTGGACCTCTCCCGCTGCACCGCCTACAGCGACTCGTCCAACGACCTGCCCATGCTGACCCTCACCGGGACCGCGGTCGCGGTGAACCCGGACACCGAGCTCCGGGCGGTGGCCCGCTCCCGCGGCTGGCAGGTCCGCGACTTCCGGACCGGCCGCAAGGCGGCCAAGATCGGCATCCCGGCCCTGGCCGCGGCGGCGCTCTCCGGTGGCGTCGTCGGCGGCACGCTCGCGATCCGCCGCCGGGGGGCCACGGTCGAGCTGCCACCGCCCCCGCCGGCCCCCCGCCGCCTCCTCGCCAAGCTGCTCTGACGGTCGGCCGCCGGCCGCCTCGAGGGCCCTCGAGGCGGGATCAGCCGAAGACGGACGGGCGCTTGAGCAGCAGCTGGTACAGCGACTGCTGGATCGTCTCGCGGACCTGGTCGGTCAGGTTGAACACCAGCATCGGGTCCTCCGCGGCGGCGGGCCCGTAGGACGCGGTCTCGATCGGCTCCCCGAAGGCGATCAGCCACTTCGACGGCAGCGGCACCAGGCCGAGCGGGCCCAGCAGCGGGAACGTCGGGGTGATCGGCAGGTACGGCAGCCCGAACAGGCGCGCGGCCGTCTTGGCGTTGCCGATCATCGGGTAGATCTCCTCGGCCCCGACGATCGCGCAGGGGACGATCGGCGCGCCGGTGCGCAGAGCCGCTGTGACGAAACCGCCCCGGCCGAACCGCTGCAGGGTGTACCGGTCGCGGAACGGCTTGCCGATGCCCTTGAAGCCCTCGGGGAAGACCCCGACCAGCTCGCCGCCGGTGAGCAGGCGCTCGGCGTCCTCGCTGCAGGCCAGCGTGGCGCCGAACTTGCGGGCCATCGCGCCGATGAACGGGAGCTCGAAGACGAGGTCTGCGCCCAGCAGGCGGAATCGCCGCTGCGCCGGGTGGTCGTCGTGCAGGGCGACGGTGGTCATCAGCGCGTCGACCGGCACGGTGCCGGAGTGGTTGGCCACGACCAGCGCGCCGCCGGTCTGCGGCACGTTCTCGACACCGTGGGTCTCGACGCGGAACCAGCGGTTGAACAGCGGCCGCAGCATCGGCAGGAGCACGTGGTCGGTGAGGTCGGGGTCGAAGCCGAACTCGTCGGTGGCGTACTCCCCGGTCGCCCGGCGCCGGAGGAACTCGAGGACGTCGGTGAGCTGGGAGTCCCAGCTCGGGGCCGCCGGCGGAGGCAGGTGCGGCTCGTCGTCGTCGGGCCGCAGCGGGATGACCCGTGCCTCAGGCATCGCGCACCGCCCGGAGCCCGGGCATCGGCGGCGCGGGCCGCAGCCGGTCGCCCACCGACGCGGCGGTGTGCCCGACGCGGCCGATGAACTGCTCGGCGCGGCCGGTCACCCCGGCGACGAGTTCCGGGGAGACCACCGGTGCCACCGTGCGCGCGTAGTCGGCCAGTGCCTCGTCGGTGGAGTACCGGGGGGTGTAGCCGAACTCGGTGCGGAGCACGGAGGTGTCCACCACCCGGCCGAAGTTGAGGAAGCGCATCTGCTCGGGGGAGTAGTCGATGAACCCGAACCGGCGGGTGAGCCGGCCGAGGGCGCCGAGGGTCGGCGAGGGCAGCGCCACCTGCAGGCGCCCGAGCCGGCGGATGACCTGGGAGAGCAGCAGCGTGCCCTCCCCGCCCACGTTCACCGTGCCGGCGAAGTCGCCGGTCGTGGCGCGGGTCAGCACGGCCAGGGCGTCGTCCTCGTGCAGCAGCTGCACGCGGGCGTCGTACCCCAGCGCCGTCGGGACGACGGGCATCCGCAGGAAGCCGGTGAGCAGGGAGTCGATCCGCGGCCCGATGAAGTTCGTGAAGCGCAGCACGGCCACACCGACGTCGGGCCGGCGGCGCGCGAAGGAGCGCACGTAGCCCTCGATGTCGAGGCTGTCACGGGCGAAGCCGCCGGAGGGCACACGGCGGGCCTGCATCGCCTCGGTGAAGACGGCGGGGTCGCGCGGCGAGGCCCCGTAGACCGCGCTGGTCGACTTGAGGACCAGCCGGCGCACGGAGGGAGCCCGCTGACAGGCGGCGAGGAGCTGCATCGTGCCGATGACGTTGAGCTCCTTCATCGGCCCGCGGCCCCCGGACCCGGCCGGGGTCGAGCTGATGTTCATGTGCACGACGGTGTCGACGCCCGCCGTCGCGATGACCTTGCCGATCAGCGGGTTGCGGATGTCGGCCCGCACGAACTCGGTGCGGCCGAGCCGGCGGAGCATCTCGGCCGACGGGGGGACGGTGTCCACGCCGATCACCCGGCCGATGGACGGGTCGTGCGCGAGCTCGGCCGCCAGCGCCCCACCGAGCCACCGGCTCACACCGGTGACCAGGACGACCGCGGGCGGCACGAGCGTCAGCTCACTTCTTGTTACGACGCTGGACGCGCGTCTTCTTCAGGAGCTTGCGGTGCTTCTTCTTCGCCATCCGCTTGCGGCGCTTCTTGATGACCGAACCCATGGTCTGTGCTCCTGAGGTCTACGGGCGCGGCACCGTCGGCCGAGTGGCCGGGGGCGCCGCCGGGGTGGATCAGCTCTGCGCGGCCGGTCGGGGAGGGATCCCCGAGCCGCATCGAGGCGAGAGTACCCGGCACCCCCGCGGCAGCGTCGCCGCGGGAGCCGGAGACACCCCGCTGTCGGGTCAGGGCACCGACCAAGCGCCCAGGACCCGGCCCTGCTGCAGGGACCCGCGCCGCGCGGAGCGGAGCGTGGCGGGCAGCAGGGTCGACCCCGTCCCGAGGGGGACGGGGTCCTCTCTCAGGCGATGTCGGTGTAGGCGTCGCGCAGGTAGTCCTGCACGGCGCGCTCCGGGACGCGGAACGACCGGCCGACGCGGACGGCGGAGAGCTCGCCGGCGTGGACGAGGCGGTACACGGTCATCTTGGAGACGCGCATCATGCTGGCGACCTCGGCGACGGTCAGGAAGGTGACCGAGGCGCGGGGGGCAGGGACGGCCGGGCGGCCGACGGGCATGGCGGCCGGGTGGGCCGGGCCGACGGGGCGGGCCATCGTGGCGGCCGAGACCGGCCGGCCGACGGGGCGCGGCGCGGGCATGCCCGGACGGGCGTACTGGGCGGCGTGCTGAGCGGCGTGACGCTGCTGGGGCATGGTCATGACTTCGTCTCCGGACTAGCACGTATCGGGTGCCGGCTTCCCCACCGGCTACGGGACACGCACGTGCTGATACAGAGAGTAGGGGGGCCGGCGTGACTGGTGCGACGTATGAAACGGACATGCGGACCGGTCCGTCCTCGGCAGAACTACACCTATGTAGCTCTGTCGACATGTGTCCGGGCGCGTCGCCGGTCACCGCACCGCGACACGCACCGCCGCGTCCCCCGATCGGGGCCCGCGGGTCGCTACGGTCAGCGGTCCGGCGTCCCCAGCTCGCGTGAGCGGGCGGCCGACGCCTCGGCCGCGGCCATGAGCGCGGCGCGCACCCCGTGCCGTTCGAGCTCGCGGAGCCCGGCGGCCGTCGTCCCCCCGGGACTGGTCACCGCCTCCCGCAGCGCGACGGGGTGCTCCCCCGTGTCCCGCAGCATCACGGCGGACCCCAGCGCCGTCTGCACCACCAGGTCCGTCGCCAGCTCCCGGGGGAGGCCGAGCAGCACGCCGGCGTCGACCAGCGCCTCCACGACCTGGAAGAAGTACGCCGGCCCGCTCCCCGACAGCGCCGTGACCGCGTCCTGCTGGGCCTCCGGCACCCGCCGGACCCGCCCGACGGCCGACAGGAGCTCCTCGGCCTCGTCCAGGTGCGCCTCGGCGGCGCGCGCACCGGCGGAGAGGACGCTCATGCCCTCGGCCACGAGGGCCGGCGTGTTGGGCATGGCGCGCACCACTGGCACGCCGGGCGGCAGCGCGGCCTCGATCCGGGCCGTCGAGACGCCCGCCGCGACCGAGACGACGAGGTGGTCGTCGTCCACCGAGCCGGCGAGCAGCCCGAGGAGGGTCCCGACGTCCTGCGGCTTGACCGCCAGCACCAGCACCCGCGCCCGCGTCACCGCCTCGGTGAGCTCGAGGACCGGCACGCCGTAGCGCGCGGTCAGCTCCGCCGCGCGGGCCTCGCTGCGCTCGCAGACGACGACGCCGTCGGCCCCCCGCCGGCGGACCAGGCCGGCCAGCAGCGCCTCGCCCATCCTGCCGCCGCCGATGACGGCCACCCCGGACCGCCCGGCTCCCGGCCCGCTCACCGCCGGGCTCCCGTCCGGACGGCCACGCGGACCGTGTGGCCCCCGGCCAGCAGCCGGCGCTGCTCCTCGACCCGTGCTCCCTGCTCCATCACGTACTCCCAGCTCTCCGGAGGTCGCTCGTTCCAGGCCGCGCGCTCGCCGGCGATCGCCAGCAGCCGCGGGTCGCTCGTGCCGACGCCGGGGTGCCCGCTGCCGGCCATGAGCACGTTGAGGCAGCGCACGAAGACCAGGTCGGCGGCCGCTCCCCCGCGCCGCCCGGTCCGGCCCGCGAGCCGCACGCGTCCGTCCGCCAGCTCCCGGCAGGCGTCCTCGGCCCCCGGCGTGGTGACCGGCACGACCGCGCCCGCGCCCGGCAGCCGCGCCAGCAGCGCCCGGACCTGCTCCGGCGGACCGGCCAGGTCGACGCCCACGCCGGCGTCGAGCGCGCGGGCGGCCAGGGCGGTGGCCGCGGCGTCCAGGTGGCTGGCGACGGGGACCGTCAGCCGGCAGGACCCGGCCAGACCCGCCGCGACGACGGCGTCCACGAGTGATCCGGCGGCGTCCGGTCCCCCGGCGGCGTCCGGCACGGCGTCCAGTGCGACGGGGTGGCCGGCGGCGACCAGTGCCGCGGCCTGGCGCAGCGCGTCCCCGGGCCGCGGCGCCGTCCCGGGGGCACCCGGCAGGTGCCGCCGGAGCCGGCCGGGCAGCGGCAGGGAGGGCGCGGGCACGGCCCGAACCGTAGTCGCGGGCCGGTACGGGGCCGGGTGTGCCGTCGGGGGGGCCGGGGTAGCCGCCGCCCCATGGCCGACGAGTTGAGCGGGATGAGGGTCGCCGTGCTGGCGACCGACGGTGTGGAGCAGGTCGAGCTGGACCGGCCGTGGCAGACCCTGGAGGAGGCCGGCGCGGAGCCGGAGCTGATCAGCCTGGAGGCCGGCGAGATCACCGCCTACCAGCACATCGACAAGGGTGACCGGAAGAAGGTCGACAGCACGGTCGCCGACGCCGATCCCGACGACTACGCCGCGCTGGTCCTGCCCGGGGGCGTCATCAACGGCGACTTCGTCCGTGCCGACGCCGACGCCGTCGCGTTCGTGAAGGCCTTCTTCGACGCGGGCAAGCCGGTCGCCGCGATCTGCCACGCCCCCTGGGTGCTCGCCGAGGCCGACGTCGTCCGCGGCCGCCGCATGACGTCGTGGCCGTCGCTGCAGACCGACCTGCGCAACGCCGGCGCGACCTGGGTCGACGAGGAGGTCGTCGTCGACGGCGCCCTGGTCACCAGCCGCAACCCCGACGACCTCGACGCCTTCGGCGCCGCGATCGTGGAGGTCTTCGCCAAGGCCGAGGCCGACGCGGAGGACGACGACGCCGAGGCCTGAGCCTCAGGTGCTGCCGAGGAGCGCGGCGGCGGGGGCGACGGTGAGCAGGGTGCCGGCGAACACCAGGACGACGACCAGCCGGAGCCCCAGCGTCTCGCCCCCGCCGAACCGGTGCCGCCACGCGCCGACCGCGCCGACGAGGGCCGTGACGGCCAGCGGGGCGATGACGACCGTGATCCGCGGCAGCTGCTCCCACAGCACGGTGAACAGCAGGTAGATGCCCACGCCCGCGGCCAGGGCGACGACCAGCTCGCCGCCGAACCGCAGCCAGGCGAGCGCGCCGCCGGCCGGCTCGTCGTCCAGCAGCGGCGGGTCGTCGTCGCGCACCACCGGGATGGGGCCGGTGGAGGGACCCTCGTCGGGACCCGGGGCGCCGGGGACCCCGGGCTTGCGCGAGGGGCGCAGCCCGGGGATGGCCGCGGTCGAGGGGCCGTCGGCGCCGCGCTCGCGCAGGGCGGGCAGCTCGGCGGGCGGGCGGGCGCGGCCGGCGAGCGGGTCGGCGGGGGTGCGCACGCGGGCCTTGACCGGGTCCGCCGGGGCGATCGGCGGCGTCTTGCCGGTGTCCCCGGCGCGGCGGCCGAAGGGCGGTGCGTCCGCGACCCGGCCGGTGTCGCCGTCCCCGCCGCGCGAGCCGCGCTGCCGGGCGGCGGGTTCCTCGCCCGTGTCGCGCCGGCGCCGGCCGGCGCGCGGCGACTCGACGCCGGCCTCCTTGAGGATGTCCGCCAGCGACCGGCCCCCGGTCTCGGGACCACTGCGCGGGTCGGACATCACAGGCCTCCCAGGGAGTCCAGGCGCCGGAGGATGACGCCCTCCCGCAACGCCCACGGACAGATGCGGACGAACGGTACGTCCAGCGCGGCCATCGCGGCCTGCGCCACGACCGCACCCGCCGGGACCTGGTGCGCGCGGTCGGGCGACACGCCCTGCAGCTCCGCCAGCGCCGCGCTCTCGATCCGCGAGACGAACCCCAGCAGCTGGCCCAGCCCGTCGGCGGTCAGCTCCCGCGCGACCCGCAGCCCGGCGGAGTAGGGCGCGGCACCGGTGAGCCGGCCGAGGGTGCGGAAGGTCTTGCTGGTCGCCGCCACGAGGTCGGGCGGGCCGACCGCCTGCAGCTTCTCCGCCGCCGGTGCCAGGAGGTCCTCCGCGTGGGCCCGCAGCTCCTCGAGCGCGTCGAGGTCGGGCCGGCCTCCCGTCGCGGCCGCGGGCAGGAAGCGGCGGGTCATCCGCCCGGCGCCCAGCGGCAGGGACAGCGCGACGTCGGGGTCCTCGTCCATCCCGGCCGCCAGCTCCAGCGAGCCGCCGCCGATGTCGAGCACCAGCAGCCGGCCGGCGCTCCAGCCGAACCAGCGCCGGACGGCGAGGAAGGTGAGCCGGGCCTCGTCCTCGCCACTGGTCACGTGCAGCTCGACGCCGGTCTCCGCCCGCACCCGCTCCAGCACCTCCAGGCCGTTGCGCGCCTCCCGGATCGCCGAGGTGACCAGCCCGAGCAGCTCCTCGCAGCCCAGCTTCTCGGCCTGCTCGCACGCCTTGCGCACGGCCCTGACCAGGGCCTTCTCCCCCGCCTTCGACAGCACGTCGTCGTCGCCGACGTGCTCGGACAGGCGCAGCAGCCAGCGGTCGTCGTGCGTCGGGGTGGGGTGGCCACCGCGGTGGGCGTCCACCACGAGCAGGTGGACCGTGTTCGATCCGACGTCCAGCACCCCGAGCCGCATGACGGTCAGTCTGCCGGGCGCGCGTCCCGGCGGCCGCGCGGGCGTCCCGGACCTCCCCGGGACCGGCCCTGCGGGCCCGTCCCTACCCTGGGGCCGTGCCGCACGAGTACCTCCCCGAGGTCCCGCCCGAGGTGGACCCCGACTTCGCCCGGGAGTGGCTGGAGTTCCCCGACCCCGCCGACCCGGGACGGGCCGTGCGGGCCGACCTCACCTGGCTCACCTCCGCCTGGACCTGCGTGTTCGGGCGCGGCTGCGCCGGCGTGGTGGAGGGCCGGGCCGACGACGGCTGCTGCAGCCACGGCGCGTTCTTCAGCGAGGACGACGACCTGCTGCGGGTGACGGCGGCGGTGGCCGAGCTCACCGACGAGGACTGGCAGCTCGCCCCGGTCGGGCGGGGTGCGTGGACCGAGGTGGACACCGCCGACGACGGGTCCGCCCCCGGCGAGGACGCCGTCCGCTCGCTGCGCACCCGCCTGGTCGACGGCGCCTGCGTCTTCCTCAACCGGCCGGGCTTCCCCGGCGGGGCCGGCTGCGCGCTGCACCGGATGGCGCTGCGGGAGGACCTGCACCCGCTCACCACCAAGCCCGACGTCTGCTGGCAGCTCCCGGTGCGGCGCGAGCAGGAGGTCCTCGACCGGCCCGACGGCAGCCGGGTGCTGGTGACGACGCTCGGCGAGTTCGACCGCCGCGGCTGGGGGCCCGGGGGCGCGGACCTGCACTGGTGGTGCACCGGCTCCCCCACCGCGCACGTCTCGCCGGAGCCGATGGTGCTCACCTACGCCGCGGAGCTGACCGCGCTCATCGGCCCGGCCGCCTACGCCGAGCTCCGGCGCCTGGCCGAGGCGCGCCTGGACCTCGGCATGGTGGCCCCGCACCCGGCCAGCCCGGCGCCCGTGCCGGTCGAGCTGCAGGTCCGCCGTCCGGGTGGTTCCGGGACGACGGGGATCCGGGACAGCTGAACGGGGCGGTCGCGCCACTACCCTCTCGGCAGACCGACCGACGAGCGAACGGCGAGGCCAGTGACCGAGGAGCGCGCGACCGCGAGCCCTCCTCGGGGAGCCGCGCCGCACGACCACGCGCTCCGGGCCCTGATGCACATCCCGGTGTTCCGCCGGCTCTGGCTGGCGATCACCGTCTCCAGCCTCGGGGACTGGCTCGGCCTCCTGGCGACCACCGCCATGGCCCAGCAGCTCACCCGCCAGGAGTCGCTGGCGGTGCAGGGCGCCGCCATCTCGGGCGTGATCCTCACCCGGCTGCTGCCGGACCTGCTGCTGGCCCCGCTGGCCGGCGCGCTGGCCGACAAGCTCGACCGGCGGATCACCGCGGTCGTCGGCGACCTCCTGGCGCTCGGGCTCTACATGTCCATCGCCTTCACCTACGAGCTGACCTGGCTCTACGTCGCCCAGTTCCTGGTCGAGGCGGTCGGGCTGTTCACCAACCCGGCCAAGCAGGCCATGCAGGTGGCCATCGTGCCGCGCGAGCGGCTGGCCGTGGCCAACCAGCTCATGCAGTTCTCCATCTACGGCGCCGTCCCGATCGCGGCGCTGGTCTTCGCCCTGCTGTCGACGCTCACCCGCGCCGTGTCCGACGGCCCCGGGGCCGAGCGGACGGCGATCGTCATCGCCCTGGTCGTCGACGCGCTGACCTACGGGGTCACCGCATCGACGATCTTCCTGTCCCGCCACCTGATACCCGGGCGGGCGGCCGAGCGCAGCGAGACGTCCAACGTCTTCTCGCTGGTCGCCGAGGGGATCTCCTTCCTCCGCACGCAGCCGACCATGCGGGCGCTCTACACCGGCACCGTCGGGGCGTTCGGCGCCGGCGGCCTGATCATCGGTGTGGCGCAGCTGTACATCGCGACCCTGCGGGCGGGGCCGGCCGGCTACGGCATCATCTTCGGCACGGTCTTCACCGGCCTCGCGCTCGGCATGCTCGTCGGGCCGCGGATCCTGCCGACCGTCCCCCGGCGCACCCTGTTCTCCCGCGCCATCGGCATGGCCGGGCTGGCGCTGCTGGCGATGTCGCTGCTGAAGGACTTCGTCCTCGCCACCGCGGCCGCGTTCCTCGTGGGGCTCTTCGCCGGGATGAGCTGGATCATCGGCTACACGCTGATCGGCCTCGAGGTCGAGGACCGCCTCCGCGGGCGGGTGTTCTCCTTCGTCGTCTCCTCCGTGCGGATCGTGCTGCTGCTCGCCGTGGCGGTGGGCCCGGGGCTGGCCGGCGTCCTCGGCTCGCACGACATCCAGGTCGGCGGCCTGGTCTTCAGCGTCACCGGTCCCGGCCTGACCCTGCTGGTCGGCAGCGTCATCGCGCTCCTGGTCAGCAGCTACGCCACGCGGCAGGTCGCCCCCCGGCACCGGGGCCGCTCGCGGGACCTGCTGCGCCTGCTGTGGGGCAGCTCCGACATCCTCACCGCGACGCCGCGCTCGGCCGGCCTGTTCCTCGTCGTCGAGGGCGCCGACCGGGAGCTGACCCGCCGCTACACCGAGGCGCTGGCCGACGTCGTCCGGGACCGCGGCTGCCCCGTCGTCGTCACCTCCGAGCCCAGCGACACCGACCTCGGCCGGCGGGTGGGCCGGCTGCTCTACCCGCCCCGGCCCAGCGCGACCTCGCACGAGCCCGGGTGGCCGGGCCCCGTGGCGGGCCGGGCGGCCGGGGACGACGGCGACGGCCCGCGGGTGGAGGCCTACACCGCGGCGCTGCTGGCGGCCGCCGACCGGGCCGAGCACGTGGCCACCGTCATCCGGCCGGCGCTGGCGGCCGAGCAGGTCGTGGTCAGCGCCCACTACGTCGACGCGTCGATGGCCTTCCACGGCGCCGGCCAGGGCCTGGACGCCGACCGCATCCTCCGGACGTCGATGTGGGCCACCCGCGGGCTGCTCCCGGACCTCACCGTGGTCGTCGACGCGCCGGTCACCGAGGCGCCGGTCGACGCCGACCCGGCCGCCGTGCGCCGGGCGTTCGTGCGCCGGGCGGACGCCGCACCCGACCGCTACGTCGTCGTGGCCGGCGAGGACCTCGACCTCGACGCGCGCGCCGGCGGCACCGGCCTGGTCTCCCCCGCCGTCCGGGCGCGGCTGGCGACGCTGCTGTCGCAGCGCTTCCCCGGCGCCACCGCCGTCCCCCCGGCGGGGACGACCGGGGTCACCGCACCGCCGGTGGGCACCGCGCCCAGCGAGCGGACCGCCGTCCGGCGCTGACCCGGCGGGCCGGCCGCGCTCAGGCCGCGGCGTCGCTCTCGGCGCCGCGCACGGTGCGGAAGGTCTGCCGGAAGGCCCGCGGGGACACGCCCCGGCGCCGGGTGAACTGCTCGCGGAAGCCGGCCGCGGTGCCGAAGCCGACGAGCCGGGCGATCTCCTCGATCGGGGCGTCGCTCTCCTCCAGCAGCGTCTCGGCGGCGGCCAGGCGCTGCGCGAGCAGCCAGGCGTGCGGCGTCGTGCCGGTGGTCGACTTGAACCGCCGGGCGAAGTTGCGCGGGCTCATCAGCGCCCGGCGCGCGAGCGCCTCCACGGTGATGTCCTCGGCGAGGTGGCCGACCGCCCACTCCAGGACGACGCCGAGCCGGTCGTCCTCGCACGCGGCGACCGGCGCGTCGATGAACTGGGCCTGGCCACCGTCGCGGTGCGGTGGCACGACCATCTCCCGGGCCAGCGCGTTCGCCGCGGCCGCGCCCCACTCCCGGCGCACCAGGTGCAGCATCGCGTCGACGCCCGCGGCGGTGCCGGCGCCGGTGATGACCTGGCCGCAGTCGACGTAGAGGACGGCGGGGTCGACGTCGACGGCCGGGTAGCGGGCGGCCAGCTCACCGGCGTAGCGCCAGTGCGTCGTGGCCCGGCAGCCGTCGAGCAGGCCGGCGGCGGCGACGGCGAAGGCGCCGGTGCAGTGGCTGACCAGGATCGCGCCGCGGGCGTGCGCGGCGCGCAGGGCGTCGAGCAGCGCGTCGGGCGGGGAGTCGGCCATGCCCTCCCACGCGGTCATCAGCACCACGTCGGACACGGCCAACCGCTCGAACCCGTGCTCCACCACGATCGGCATGCCGATGTCGGTGCGCACCACCCCGGGCTCGCAGCTGACCAGGGCGAAGTCGAAGCGCGGCAGCCCCATGTGCGTGCGGTCGTAGCCGAACACCTCGGCGGCCACCCCGATGCCGAAGGTGCCGACCAGTCCGTCGGCGACGACGGCGCTCACGACCACCGGGCGCTGGATGTCGGTCATGCCCCCACTATGGCAGGAATGACGCGATCCGTGTCACTCCGGCCACTCGTCCGGAGGGGCCGTCGCGGACAGGCTGATCGCATGTTGCTGATCACCTGCCCCGTCACCCGCACCGACGAGCTCGTCGCCGACCGGCGCATCCGGTCGGTCGCCAACCACCCCACGCACCTGGCCCTGTCGGTGGAGTGCCCCGCCTGCGGGAGCGTGCACGTCTACCGGACCGGCCGTCGCTGGGAGGAGGCGCGCCGCCGGGTGGCCGAGGCCGGCACCCGGGCCGCCACCTCCGCCGCGACCGCGGCATCCGCTCACGCTGCGCAGGAGCTCAGCCGGGCCTAGCATCGAACACATGAGCGAAGCGAACGTCAACAGCGGCCAGCCCGGCGACCCGACCGCGGAGAAGGACCCGAAGGACTGGGTCACCGGCGACGAGCCGGCCACCGGGGCCCAGAAGAGCTACCTGACCACCCTCGCCCGCCAGGCCGGCGAGGAGGTGCCCGACGACATCTCCAAGGCCGACGCCTCCATCAAGATCGACGAGCTCCAGGAGGAGACCGGCCGGGGGAACTGAGGGAGGCACCCCCTGCCCCCCACCGCTCGCACGCTCGCGGCGGGACCCCGTAGAGGGGCCGTGGGGCAGAGGGGCCCGTCAGGCCTCGAACTTGTACCCGAGGCCGCGCACGGTCACGAGGTACTCGGGGTTCGCCGGGTCCGGCTCGATCTTGGCCCGGAGCCGCTTGACGTGGACGTCGAGGGTCTTGGTGTCCCCGACGTAGTCCGAGCCCCAGATCCGGTCGATGAGCTGCGCGCGGGTCAGCACGCGCCCGGCGTTGCGCAGCAGCAGCTCGAGCAGGTCGAACTCCTTGAGCGGCAGCGACACCGGCTGCCCGTCCACCGAGACGACGTGCCGGTCGACGTCCATCCGCACCGGGCCGGCCTCGAGCGCGCCGTCGGCCACGGCCTCGGGCTCGCCGCGGCGGCGCAGCACCGCGCGGATGCGGGCCACCAGCTCGCGCGCGGAATAGGGCTTGGTGACGTAGTCGTCGGCGCCGAGCTCGAGCCCGACGACCTTGTCGATCTCGCCGTCCTTGGCGGTCAGCATGATGATCGGCACGCTGCTGCGGCTGCGCAGCGTCCGGCACACCTCCGTGCCGGACAGGCCGGGGAGCATGAGGTCGAGCAGGACGATGTCCGCGCCCTGCCGGTCGAACTCGTCGAGGGCCTGGGGCCCGGTGGACGCGACGACGGCGTCGAATCCCTCCCGTCGGAGCATGTACGACAACGCGTCGGAGAAGGACTCCTCGTCCTCCACCACGAGCACCCGGGTCATGACCGTCCTTCCGTGGGTCCGCCGACGACGTGCTCGACGGCGGACGTGGGTGATCCGGAGCCGCGGGCTCCGGGGTGCGGTGCGCCGGGAGGCGCGGAGTCGGTGCCGGCCGGCGCGTGGCCGGGGCTGGGGCCGGTGCCGGAGGCCCCGGTGAGCGGGATGCGCAGGGTGAACGTCGAGCCGAGGCCCTCCTCGCTCCAGACGCTCACCGAGCCGCCGTGGTTGCTCGCCACGTGCTTGACGATGGCCAGCCCGAGCCCGGTGCCCCCGGTGCTCGAGGCGCGGGACTGGTCCACCCGGTAGAAGCGCTCGAACACCCGGGAGCGGTCCTCGCGCGGGATGCCGATCCCGCTGTCGGTCACCGCGATCTCGGCGAAGCCGGAGCGGGCCCGGGCCGCCACCGCGATGCGGGTGCCCTCCGGGCTGTAGGTCACCGCGTTGGCCAGGAGGTTGGTGACCGCGGTCGCCAGCTGCGCCTCGACGCCGCGCACGACCAGCCCGCGCTCCCCGCCGACCACGATCTCGATCTGCTTGGCCGCCGCGGCCAGGCCGGTGCGGTCGGTGGCCTCGTGCAGGACCGTGTCGACGTCCACCGGCCGCAGCTCCGGCAGCGGCTCACCGCCCTGCAGCCGGGAGAGGTCGATGAGCTCGCGGACGAGCCGGGCCAGCCGGTCGGCCTCGTGCGACATCCGGACGGCGAAGCGCTGCACGGTCTCCGGGTCGTCGGCGGCGTCCTGGACGGCCTCGGCGAGGAGCGCGAGTGCGCCCACCGGCGTCTTCAGCTCGTGGCCGACGTTGGCGACGAAGTCCCGCCGGACCTCCTCGACCCGCCGTGCCTCGGTGACGTCCTGCAGCACGAGCGCGACGGGGCCGGGGACCGGGGCCGGACCGCTCTCCAGCCGCACCCCGTGCACACCGACCAGCCGCGGGCCCGAGCCCACCAGGTCGCCGGGCAGCGCGACGTCGGCGCGGCGGCTGCCGCCGTCGCGGACCTCCCGGACCACCCGCAGCAGCTCCGGCACCAGCAGCCGCGTGCCGCGCACGATGCCCAGTGCCCGGGCGGCCGGGTTGGCCAGGACCACGGCCTCGTCGACGTCCACGACGACGACCGCCGGGTCCATCAGGTCCACGAGCCGGCGGGCGAGCTGCTGCTCCAGCGTGGGCTCGACCTCCACCCGCAGCGGCTCCTCGGCGAGACGACGGCGCGTGACGACGACGGCCGCGACCAGGACGACGCCCAGGGCGAGGCCGGTCAGCAGGGCGACCGTGGGGCTCACGCGGCCGATGCTAGGCCGCGAGGATCTCCCGTCATCCCCCGTGCGAGTGGCGGCACGACACGCCGTGGGGGGTGTTCACGTCCCGGTGCCCCCTCGTTCACCTCGCGGGCCGGGCGGACGTCAGAGGCCCCGGCCTACCCTCGGGGCCGGAGCGCGGACGCCGGAGCAACCGGGGCCCGCCGGACACCGCTGCGGCCCCGGCAGCGGGCCGACCAGGAGGGACAGTCGTGCGCGAGCACTACCGCGAGGAACTCGAGGACATCAACTCCTGCCTGGTCGAGATGGCCAACTCGGTCGGCTCGGCCATGAGCACGGCCACCACGGCGCTGCTGGACGCCGACGTCGCGCTCGCCGACCGGGTCATCGCCGGCGACGAGCACATCGACGCGGTGCGGGAGAGCATCGAGCAGCGCTGCTTCGCCCTGCTCGCCCGCCAGCAGCCGGTCGCCACCGACCTGCGCACCGTCACCGCGGCCATGCGGATCGTCGCCGACCTCGAGCGCATGGGCGACCTCGCCGTCCACGTCGCCAAGGTCGCGCGGATGCGCTTCCCCGAGCCCGCCGTGCCGCAGGAGGTGCGGCCGCTGTTCCTCGAGGCCGGCCACATCGCCGAGAGCCTGGTGAGCAAGACCGCCACGGTCATCGCCAAGCTCGACGTCGAGGCCGCCGTCCAGCTCGAGGCCGAGGACGACCTCATGGACCAGGTGCACCGGCAGCTGTTCCGCGAGCTGCTGTCGGAGTCCTGGCCGCACGGCATGGAGCAGGCCATCGACGTGACCCTGCTGGGCCGCTACTACGAGCGCTTCGCCGACCACGCCGTCAGCGTCGCCCGCCGGGTCGTCTACCTGGTGACCGGCGAGATGGAGATGCGCAGCTCGACGAGCTGAGCACCCCCGCGGTGTCACCCGCCCTCCCGCGGCGCTGCGAGCACGCGGGAGCGCGGGGACGCCGCGGGAGCGCGGGCGCTACTTCTTGCCCTGGTTCTTCACGGCCTCGATGGCTGCCGCGGCGGCGGCCGGGTCCAGGTACTCGCCGCCCGGCTTCGTCGGACGCAGGTCGTCGTCCAGGTCGTACCGCAGCGGCACACCGGTGGGGATGTTGAGCCCCACGACCTCGTCCTCGCCCATGTCGTCGAGGTGCTTCACCAGCGCCCGCAGGCTGTTGCCGTGCGCGGCGACGAGCACGGTCAGCCCGGCGCGCAGGTCCGGGACGATCGCGTCGTACCAGTACGGCAGCATCCGGACGACGACGTCGGCCAGGCACTCGGTGGCCGGGCGGACCTCCGGCGGCAGGGTGGCGTAGCGCGGGTCGCCGTCCTGGCTGTACTCGCTGCCGGGCTCGATCGCCGGGGGCGGCGTGGAGTACGAGCGCCGCCAGGTCGTGAACTGCTCCTCGCCGTACTCGGCGAGCGTGGCCGCCTTGTCCTTGCCCTGCAGCGCGCCGTAGTGCCGCTCGTTGAGCCGCCAGGAGCGCTTCACCGGGATCCACTGCCGGTCGGCGGCGGCCAGCGCGAGCTCCGCGGTGGTGATGGCCCGCCGCAGCAGCGAGGTGTGCAGCACGTCGGGCAGCAGGCCGGCCTCGGTCAGCAGCTCGCCGCCGCGCGCCGCCTCGGTGCGGCCCTTCTCCGACAGGGGCACGTCGACCCAGCCGGTGAAGAGGTTGGCCTTGTTCCACTCGCTCTCGCCGTGGCGGAGCAGCACCAGAGTCCCGGTCACGGCGCCATCCTGCCTGACCGCGTCCCGGCCCCGCCTGCGGACCGGCCCTCCTAGCTGCTCAGCACCGGCCAGACCAGCCAGAGCTCGTACAGCGCCGGGGGCAGCAGGCCGGCCAGCAGCCAGGGGCTGCGCACCGGCCGGGCCGCCGTCCACCGCACGGTGGCGACCAGCGCCACGCTGCACGCCACCCCGAGGCCCAGCCAGAGCACCACCGCCGCGGCGTCGGGGGCGAGGAACTGGGCGAACACCAGCTGCACCGCGCACAGCAGCATCGGGTAGACCAGCGCGGAGGCGCCGACCACGCCGACGAGCACCCTCAGCTGGCGTTCCTGCGCGCTGCCGTCCCGCATGGGGCCGCCCGCTCAGGTGGGGTCGGGGGTGCCGTTCGACGACCGCCGTGTGGGATCGGCGAAGTCGGCGAAGGCCTCGAGGTTGCGCAGGGACTCCCCGCGCTTGACCCGCCAGGCCCACTCCCGCTTGATCGACGTGCCGAAGCCGATCTCCAGCATGGTGTTGAAGTGGTCGTCGGCGTAGGAGAGGACGGCGCCGAGCACCCGGTCGAGCTCGTCGGCCGTCACCGCGGCGTGCGGCAGCCGGCCGGTCAGGTAGACGTCGCCGACGGCGTCGACGGAGAACGCGACCCCGTACATCCGTGCGTTGTGCTGCAGCAGGTAGGTCCACAGCTGCTCGCGGTTCTCGTCGGGCTGGCGGCACACGAAGGCCTCGACCCGCAGCGCGTGCTCGCCGACCACCAGCCCGCAGACCGTCTTGAGCTTCTTGGTGCCCGGCAGGTCGACCAGCCACCGGCCCGGCGCCGGGTGCTCGTGCACCAGGTCGGCGTCGCGCAGCGCCGCGTCGATGACGGCGTCGAGCTCCTCGACCGACCGGCGGGTGGTCACCGGGCCACCTGCGCAGCCGCGACCGCGCGCAGCCCGCCGGCCCGGCGCCGCCCGGCACCGGCCATCTCGGCGGCGGCGGAGGTGTAGGCGTCGAGCAGCGACTCGGCGGTGCGGTCCCAGGAGAAGGCCGCGGCGTGTCTCCGGGCCCCCGCGGAGAGCAGCTCGCGCCGGGACAGGACGGCGCGGACGGCGGCGGCGTAGTCGGCCGGGTCGCGGCCCGGGACCAGCACGCCCGAGCTCCCGTCGCGCACGGCCGTCGGCAGGCCGCCGACCGCGGCGGCGACGACCGGCGTGCCGCACGCCTGTGCCTCCAGCGCGACCAGCCCGAAGGACTCGTTGTGGCTGGGGACGACGGCGACGTCGGCGGCCCGGTAGTGCTCGGCCAGCCGGTCCGGCGGCTGCGGCGGGAGGAAGTGCACCAGCTCGGCGATGCCCAGGCCCGCGGCCAGCTCCTGCAGCTGCCGGGGGGCGTCCAGGCCCGAGCCGCTGGGCGCCCCGATGACCTGGACGCGCAGCCGGCCGCGCAGCTCCGGGTCGTCGGCGAGCATCCGCGCGGCGGCCTCGAGGAGCAGGTCGGGCGCCTTGAGGGGCTGGATGCGGCCGACGAAGAGCAGGACCACCGCGTCGTCGGGGATGCCGACCGCCCGGCGGGCCGCGGTGCGGTCCCCGGGCCGGAAGCGGTCCAGGTCCACGCCCGGCGGCACGACGAGCGTGCGGCGGGGGTCGGCGCCGTAGTGCTGCACCAGCTGGCGGGCCTCGTCCTCGGTGTTGGCGATGAGCCGGTCGGCCTCGGCGACCACCTGCTCCTCGCCGATGACGCGGGCGCGCGGCTCGGGCCGGTCACCGGCGGCCAGTGCGGCGTTCTTCACCTTGGCCAGGGTGTGCGCGCTGTGGATCAGCGGCACGCTCCACCGGTCGCGGGCCAGCCAGCCGACCTGCCCGGAGAGCCAGTAGTGCGAGTGGACGACGTCGTAGTACCCCGGCTCGTGCTGGGCCTCCTCGCGCAGCACCGCGGCGGTGAAGGCGCACAGCTGCGCGGGCAGCTCCTCCTTGCCCAGGCCCTCGAAGGGCCCGGCGGGCACGTGGCGGACGACCACGCCCGGGCTCATCTCGACCACCGGCGGCAGGTCGCTGGAGGTGGCGCGGGTGAACACGTCGACGGCGATGCCCCGGGCGGCGAGCCGCCGCGAGACCTCGACGATGTAGACGTTCATGCCGCCGGCGTCACCGGCGCCGGGCTGGTCCAGCGGGCTGGTGTGCACCGAGAGGGTGGCCACCCGGCGCAGCGGACCGGGAGCGTGCAGGCGGGTGACCACGCGCGTGCGACCTCCAGCCCTCGGCGAACGTGCAGTGCGGGGCCGGCAGGTACCCCTGTGCGGTTTCCATCCTGCAACAGCGTCAGGATGGGGGCATGTCCGGTCCGTCACACACCGCTGGATCGCCCGCCACCCGTCGCACCGCCGTCGTCACCGGCGCCTCGAGCGGCATCGGCGCCGCGACCGCGGAGCGGCTGGCCGCCGAGGGCTTCGACGTGGTCCTGGGCGCGCGTCGCCTGGACCGGCTGACCGCCCTCGCCGAGCGGATCGGCGGGCGCGCGCTGCCGCTGGACGTCACCGACCCCGCCTCGGTGGAGGCCTTCGTGGGCGCGCTGGACCGCGTCGACGTCCTGGTCAACAACGCCGGCGGCGCCTTCGACGCCAAGCCGGTGGCCGAGGCCGACCTGGACTCGTGGCAGCGCTCGTTCGACGTGAACGTGCTGGGCACCGTGCGGCTGACCAAGGCACTGCTCCCGGCGCTGCTCGCCTCGGGCGCCGGCGACGTCCTCTTCGTCGGCTCGACCGCGGGCATGGTCAGCTACGAGGGCGGGGCCTCGTACACCGCCGCCAAGCACGGGGTGCACACGCTCGCCGAGACGCTGCGGCTGGAGCTGGTGGGCGCGCCGGTGCGGGTCATCGAGATCGCGCCGGGCATGGTCCGCACGGACGAGTTCGCGCTCAACCGGACCGGGTCGGCCGACGCGGCCGCGGCGGTCTACCGCGGGGTGCGCGAGCCGCTGGTCGCCGAGGACGTCGCCGACTGCATCGCCTGGGCGCTGACCCGCCCGCACCACGTCAACGTCGACCTGCTCGTCGTCCGCCCGCGGGCCCAGGCGGCCCAGCACAGGGTCCACCGGGAGTGAGGGCCGCCGCCGGGACTAGGGGCGGACGGCGGTCGGCTCCCGCTCGAGGGTGACACCGAAGCGCTCCTCCACGGCCGCGACGACGTCACCGGCGAAGGCCAGCAGCTCGGCGGCGGTGGCGCCCGGCTCGGTGGTCAGCGCGAGGCTGTGCCGCGGCGAGGTGCCGACCCGGCCGCGGCGCGTGCCCCGCCCGTAGCCGGCGGACTGCACCAGCCAGGCGGCGCTGAGCTTGACGCGCCCGTCGCCGGCCGGCCAGCTGGGGCAGCCCTCGACGGCGCGCTCGGCGGGCACGACCGGGTTGGTGAAGAAGGAGCCGGCGCTGCGGGTGTCGGGGTCGGCCGGGTCCCAGACCATCCCCTTGCCGCGGCGCAGGCCGAGCACGGCCTCCCGGACGGCGGCCAGCGGCGCGGTCCCACCCAGCGGCACGCCCAGCGCCCGCGCCAGCTCGGCGTACCCGACCGGCCGGGACAGCGGGGACTCCTCGAGGGCGAAGCCGACGGTGAGGACGACGTAGCGGCCCGGCTCGCGCTTGAGCCGGCTGTCCCGGTAGGCGAACCCGCACTCGGCGTTGGTCAGGACGCACTCGCGCTGCCCGGCCCGGTCCCACACCCGCACCGCCGTGACGGTCTGCGCGACCTCCTGGCCGTAGGCGCCGACGTTCTGCACCGGCGTGGCACCGGTGGACCCCGGGATGCCGGCCAGCGCCTCCATCCCGGCCAGGCCCTCGGCCACGGTGTACGCGACGAGGTCCTCCCACGGCTCGCCGGCCTGCACCTCCAGCTCCCCGCCGCGCCGGGTGATCCCGCGGGACCGCACCAGGACGACGTCGCCCGGCCAGCCCTCGTCGGGCGCGACGACGTTCGAGCCGCCGCCGAGGAGCAGCAGCGGCCGGCCCGCTCCGTCGGCGTCGCGCACGGCGGCGACCAGCTCGGCGGCGTCGGTGACCTCCACCAGTCGCGCGGCCGGCCCGCCGACCCCGAGGGTGGTGAGCGTGGCGAGGGGGACGTCGGAGCGGACCTGCACGCACCCACGCTAACCGCGACTACCCTCGGCGCCGGTGAGCGAGGCGAGCGGCGGCGACCACAAGCGGCGCGCGGTCCTCCCCGGCAACACCCCGCGCAAGGCGGACCCGAGGCTGGCCGCCGGCCGGGCGCGCGCCCTGGGCCTGCCCACCCGCGGCACCACGAACGCCAACCGGCTGCGGCGGGTCGACCGCTGGCTGGTGGCCACCCAGGTGCCCCGGCTGCGCGACGCGGCCGACCCGCTGGTGGTCGACCTCGGCTACGGCGCCTCCGCCGTGACCACCGTCGAGCTGGCCCAGCGGCTGGCGCCCCGGGTGCCGGGGCTGCAGGTCGTCGGCCTGGAGATCGACCCGGAGCGGGTCGCCGCCGTGGCTGCGGACCGCGATCCGCCCCGGCTGGACTTCCGGCTCGGCGGCTTCGAGCTGGCCGGCCTGCGCCCGGTGCTGGTGCGCGCGTTCAACGTGCTGCGCCAGTACGAGGAGGAGTCCGCTGCCCGTGCGTGGGAGACCATGTGCGCCGCGCTGGCGCCGGGGGGGCTGCTCGTGGAGGGCACCTGCGACGAGTGGGGACGCCGCTCGGCCTGGGTCGCCCTCGACGCCGGCGGGCCGCTCACCCTGACCCTCGCCGCCCGCGTCTCCGACCTCGAGCGCCCCTCGGACCTCGCCGAGCGGCTGCCCAAGGCCCTGATCCACCACAACGTCCCCGGGGAGCCGGTACACGGGTTCCTCCGCGCCTTCGACGCCGCGTGGGCCGCTGCGGCGGGCCTGTCGACGTTCGGTCCCCGCCAGCGCTGGGCCGCGGCCGCCCGGACCCTCGCCGACCAGGGCTGGCCACTCGTGGGCTCCAGCCGCCGGTGGCGCGAGGGCGAGCTGACGGTGCGCTGGTCGGCGGTGGCGCCGGCATGAGCCGCCGCTCCGCCGACCCGGCGCCCCTGCCGGGCCGGGTGCCGGTGGCCGGGGGCGTCGCCGAGCTCCTCGGGGACGCCGACCGGGACGGCGCGTGGGTGCTCCTGGTCGACGACACCCCGCAGTCGCACGTCGACCTGGCCGACCCCACCCACCTCGAGTTCGAGTACGTCCGGCGGATGGGCCACGTGCTCGACCTGGCCGCCGACGCGGGGGCGCCGCTGGACGTGCTGCACCTGGGCGGCGGCGCCCTGACCCTGGCCCGCTACGTCGCGGTGACCCGGCCGGGCTCGCGGCAGCGGGTGGTCGAGGTCGACGAGCCGCTCACCGAGCTGGTGCGGGCGCGCCTGCCCCTGCCCCGCGGTGCCCGCGTGCGGGTGCGCGCGGCCGACGCCCGCGCCGGGCTGGAGGCCACGCACGCGACGAGCACCGACGTCGTCGTCTGCGACGTCTTCGCCGGGGCGCGCACCCCGGCGCACCTGACCACCGTTGAGTTCGTCCAACAGGCCCGGCGGGTGCTGCGGCCCGGCGGCGTCTACGTGGCCAACGTCGCCGACGGCCCGCCGCTGCGCTTCGCCCGCGGCCAGGTGGCCACGCTGCGCGCGGTGTTCCCCTCCGTGTGCCTGGTCGCCGAACCGGGGACGTTCCGCGGCCGGCGGTTCGGCAACCTGGTCGCTGTGGCGTCGGACCGGCCGCTGCCGGTCCCGGCCCTCACGCGGCGCTGCGCCGGCGACCCGATGCCCTCCCGGGTCGTCGACGGCGCCGATCTCGACCGCTTCACCGGCGACGCGACACCCGTGACCGACGCCGCGGCCGTGCCCTCGCCCGAGCCACCCGCCGGGGTCTTCTCCCGCTGAGACCCACGGCCGGGCCGGCCGCCGTAGGGTCGGGGCATGACGGCTCCCACGCCCCGCCTGCGGCGCGACACCCGGAACAAGCGGCTCGGCGGGGTCTGCTCCGGCCTGGCCCGCCAGTTCGGCGTGTCCCCCGGCGCGCTGCGGCTGGCCTTCGTGCTCTCCTGCGTGCTGCCCGGCCCGCAGATCGTGGCCTACCTGGTGCTGTGGGCGGTCATCCCCGCGGACCGCGGGTACTGACCGGCCTCACCAGCCGGTGTTGCCCCGGCGCAGCCCGCGCACGGCCGGGCGCACGTCGACCAGGTAGACGACGGCGGCGATGACCGCCGGCAGCCCGAACAGGCTCATCGGCGACTTGGTCGCGAAGATGATCAGCGCGGCCAGCGCGGTGATCCCCAGCCAGGCCGGCTTGGTGAGCTTGCCGGCGGCGACGTACCCCGCGGCGGGCCGGACGAGGGCGTCGGCGAAGGCCCACACGGTGAGCGCGAGGGTCCCGTAGTACAGCACGACGTACACCAGGACCTGGAACTCCATGGCGGAAGGGTACTCGCGCCGGACCGCCTCACGGTGCGGCGCGACGGAGCCCGCCCCGGCCCGCCCGGGCCCGCCCGGGACAGGCGGCCGGGGGGCGGACGCGACAGGGCCCCGGAGCGCCTGCGGCAGCTCCGGGGCCCTGGTCGGGTCCGACGGTCAGTCGGTGCTCTCGGCGGTCAGACCGTGGGCTCGGTCCGCTTCGTCGAGCGGGCGCGGCTCACGGGGGCCGTGGTGGTGCTGGCGGTCGCCTTCGAGCGGGCGGCGGTGGTGCGCTTCTTGACGGGCTTGGTCGCGGGCTCCTCGGCGGCCTCCAGGCCGGCCTTGGCGGAGTCGGCGGCCTCGTCGACGGCGGCCTCGGCCCGGGCGGCGGCCTTGGTGGCCTTCGCCGCGGTCTTCTGCGCCACGGAGGTGACCTTGTCCGACGCCTCGGCGACGGTCTCGGCGCCCTCCTCCAGGACGTCCTCGAGGGTGTCCTCGACGGCGTCGACGGCGCGCTCGGCCCGGGCGACGACCTTGCGGAACGCCGGCTGGCGGCGGAGCTCGTCGATCACGCCGGCGCCGCGCTCGGCCAGGGTCTCCAGCGTGGTGACGGCCTGGGTGCGGGCGGTGTCGACCAGGCCGGTGACGGTGGCCCGGACGGTCTCCGGCTCCACGACCTTGGCGAACTGCACGGCGGTGGTGCGGGCGGTCTGCACGGCGCCGCGGGCACGGCCGGCAGCCTCCTCGGCGCGGGTCCGGGCCTCCTTGGCGGCCAGGTCGACCTGCACCTGGGCCTCGCCGGGCAGCGCCTCGGCGCGGGAGACGAACGAGCCGAGGACGGCGCGGGCGCGCTCGACGGCCAGGTCGCCGGCGCCGACGAGGGCCAGCACCGGGGTGCGGCCGCGCTCGGCCAGCTGCTCGCCGTAGGTCTTCAGGGTCTCGGTGGTGGTCATGCCGACTCCTCCGTGGGGTCTGGGGTGGTGGGCTTGTCGTCGGGTCGCGCGGCGCGGAGGGCCGCGTGCTCTCGGACGTAGGTCTCGTACAGCTCGAGGAGCACGGCCCGGTGTCGCTCGGAGAGCGCCTCGTCGGCGCGGATCGCCGCGACCGTGTCCGGGTTGCCGGCCCGGCGGTCGAGGATCCCGGCCTGCTCGTACAGCGTCTCGGCCGAGATCTGCAGGCCCTTGGCGATGGCCGCGAGGATCTCCGCCGACGGCTTGCGCAGACCCCGCTCCACCTGCGAGAGGTAGGGGTTGCTCACCCCCGCGGTGCGGGCGAGCTCCCGGAGCGAGACCCGGGCGGCGCTGCGCTGCTCCCGGATGAAGTCCCCGACCTGGGAGCCGGTCGCCGTGACCTTGGAGGTCTCGGCGGCGACCGTCTCCGCGACGCTGCCCGCGAGCTGGTCCACCTTCTCGCGGACGGTGGTCACCTGCTCGCGGACGAACTCGGTCGGCGTCTGCACGTACAGAACGCTAACCGGGGGTGCTAGCAACTGCAAGCGCTGGAGCAAGCATCGGGCGTGAACCGCCTCACACCTGCAGTTCCGGCTGCACCGGCGAGGACCGTCGGGTCGTCAGCCGGCGAGGACGGCGGCCGCGCGCACCTCTCCGACGACGCCGTCCCCGCCGGTCACCGGCGCGACCAGCCAGGGCGCCAGGGGCTCGGGCGGCACGCCGAGGCGGCGAAGCCCGGCCGCGAGCGCCGGGCCCCGGCCGCGGTCCCCGCCGTCGTCGAGCTTGAGCGCCACCGCGCCGCGGCCGGGCACCGCGGCGACGTGGACGCCGTCCGCGCCGCCCTTCACGAGCAGACCGGGGACGGCGGCCATGAGGCCGGTGTCCTCGCGGCCGGTGCCGGCGACGAACCAGGGCTCGGCCCGCATCGCGTCGGCCACCCGCCGCCCGGGGGTGCCCTCGGCGGCCTGCACCAGCGAGAGCACGCCGCGGGCCAGCCCGGTCAGCGACAGGGCGTGCTGGGGAGCGCCGCAGCCGTCGACGACGACGGCGGGGACCGGCTCACCCGCGGCCTCGCCCAGCCGCTCCTCGATCGCCCGCTGGAGCGGGTGCTCCCGCCGCAGGTAGCCCTCGGTCGGCCAGCCGGCGGCGACGCAGGCGGCCAGCATCGCCGCGTGCTTGCCCGAGCAGTTCATCGCCAGCCGCTCGGGGGCCCGGCCGGCGGACAGCCAGCCGGCGCGGGTCTGCTCGTGCTGCGGCAGCGCCACCGGGCAGCCCAGCGCCTCGGGCCCCAGCCCGGCTGCGGCGAGCACCCCGGCGGCCAGCTCGCGGTGGGCGTCCTCGCCGGAGTGCGACCCGGCCGCGATGGCCAGCTCCGCGACCGAGGCCGGCGTCCACCCGGCGTCGAGGTACGTGGTGGCCTGCACGGGCTTGTTCGACGAGCGGGGCAGCACCGGTCGGTCGACGTCCCCCGCCGACGAGGCGACCGTGGCGTCGGCGGAGAGGACGACGAGCGCCCCGCGGTGCACCGACTCCAGGAACCCCGACCGCCAGACCTCGACGAGGACAGGAGCCTCAGGCCAGTCTGAGGACCCCGTCCCCCTCCCCCCTCGCGGGCTCGGGGCGAGCCTCTGGACGGGGCCGACGGTGGGCACGGAACGGTCCTCGTTCAGTGCCGGCCCTCGTCGGCCAGGAGCGCGGCGACGTCGGCCTCGCCGTTGCGGTAACGGCGGGCCAGCTCACCGGCCAGCCCGTCCATGACGTGCTGCACACCACGCCGGCGCTCCGACAGCGTGCCCTCGGCGGCGGCCAGGGCGCGGGCGGCCCGCTCCAGGTCGGCGTCGGAGAGCGCGCCGATGCCCGACAGGTCGACGTCCGGGGTGAGCGCGTTGACCCAGGACTCGTACTCCTCCGGGGCGGCCGGCTGGACGGTCTGGTGGCGGCCGAGGCCGTGCGCCGGCCCGCGGCCCTTCTCGCTGAGGATCTCCGGCAGCAGGTCCAGCAGCGACCGGCCGTCGTCCTCGGCCCGGCGCTGGAGCTCGCGCCGCACGATGTCCAGCCGGCCCTGCAGCAGGCGCCGCGTGTAGGAGAGGTTGACCTCCTCCTGCTCGGCCTGGCGCCGCAGCCGCCGCACGTCGGCCATGGAGCTGGTGACGGCGGTCTCGAGGAAGCCGGGGTCGAGCAGCGCGTCGACGGGAGCGCCGCCGGCGGGCGGGGGCTGGGTCATCGGATCTCCACGGACGTCGGGTCGGGGGCGGGACGGGGCACGACCAGGCCGGCCGGCGGGCCGAGGAGCAGGGTCCGGGCGGCTCCTGGCGACAGCGGCGGGCGCTGGGCGATGCGGGCCAGGCCGGCCGCCCGGGCCACGAGCTGCAGGTCGGCGCGGGCGGGGTCGCCGGGCTCGGGGGTGTCCGCCGAGCCGGCCCGCACGTGCCCTCCGCCGGCCAGGGCGGCCAGCAGCACGGGCAGGGCGGCGGCGCCGCGGCCGGTGGCGCTCCACAGGGCGCCGGCCGGGAGCCGGTCCAGGCAGGCGGCCACCGCGCGGAGCGTGCCGGGCATCCCGCCCGGGGCACCGAGCACCAGCGTGACCCGCACCGGACCCGCCACCGCTCCCCCGGCCCGGTCGAGCAGGCGGGCGAGGACGTCGAGGCAGGCCGGCGACCGCGCCTCGTACACCGGGGCGACGCCGGCCCGGGAGAGGTCCGCCGACCAGTCGGCGAGCAGCTCCTCCGGGGCGTCCAGCGGCAGTGGCACCAGGTCCGGCCCCAGCGCGGGGTCCGACGCCTGCACCAGCAGGTCGGTCTCCTCGCGCAGGGCGGCCACGGCCTCGCGGGCCGCTCCGGGGTCCAGCGGCGGCAGGGCGAGCACGGCCGCACCGACGGCCTGGCAGTCCCGCGCGGTGGCGGCCAGCTCGTCCGGCGCGGCCGGAGCCGGCGCCAGGGTCACGAGGGTCCCCGAGGTCACCGGAGCATGGTCCCAGACCGGACCGCCCGCACCCGCTCCCGGGCCGCGGCCTGGGCGTCGTCGAGGCCGGCCGGGGCGTCGTCGGGGTCGACGGCGGCGCGCGACCCGCCGACGGTCAGCTCGGCGTCCGCCGCGACCGACTGCTTGACCAGGGCCAGCGCGACGACGCCGAGCTCGTGGTGGCGCACGACGGACCCGACGCGGCCGACCTCGCGAGCGCCGGCCTGCACCGGGGTGCCCGGGGTGGGCAGGTCCTCGCTGACGCCGTCCAGGTGCAGCAGCACCAGCCGCCGCGGCGGGCGGCCCAGGTTGTGCACCCGGGCGACGGTCTCCTGGCCCCGGTAGCAGCCCTTCTGCAGGTGGACGGCGGTCCGCAGCCACTGCAGCTCGTTGGGGATCGTGCGGTGGTCGGTGTCCACGCCCAGGCGCGGACGCCGGGCCTCCACCCGCAGCGCCTCGAACGCGTCGAGCCCGGCCCCGGCCGCACCGGCGGCGAGCAGCGCGTCGGCGGTGGCGTCGAGGGCAGCCCGCGGCACGACCAGGTCGACCACCGGGGCGCCGTCCCCGACCGGCGGCATGCGGCGCACGAGGCCGCCGTCGGGCAGCGGCGCGACGGCGTACGGAGCGGCCGGCACCGGCAGCCCGGCGGCGGCCAGGACGTCGTCCCCGCGCGGCCCGACGAGCGACAGGACGGCCCAGGAGGCGGTCACCAGGGCGGGCTCGACGCGGAGCATGAAGCGCATCCGCTCGAGGAAGGTCTGCAGCGCCGCGCCGGTGCCGGGCTCGACGTCGGCCCACACCGTGCCGCCGAGCTCGGCGAGCACGAGGTGGTGCTCCACGTGCCCGTTCGGGGAGAGGACGAGCGCCTCGGTGCCGGTGCGGTCGGCCAGCTGCTCGAGGTGCTGGCTGAGCAGGCTGTGCAGCCAGCTGAGCCGGTCGGCGCCGGGGACGACGAGGACGTCGCGGTCACTGCGGTCGACCAGCCCGGCGCCCTCGGCGAGCAGCCGCTGCTCGCGCAGGGGGTCCCCGAGGTGGGCGGCGACCGCGCCGCTGTCGGTGGCGACGGCGCCGGGCCGGGAGAGCAGGGGGGACGGCGGGGTGGTCATGGCAGTCAGTCCTCGTCCTTCACGGCGTCGCGGCAGGCCCGGCAGGTCCCGGACAGGGCGACGTGCCCGATGTCCAACTTGAAACCCAGGTCGGCGCCCAGACGTTCCGCCGCCGTGTCGAGCAGGTGCGGGTCGGCGGACTCGATCGCGCCGCAGGACTGGCAGACGACGTGCAGGTGGGGGTGCTCGAAGGCGTGGTAGACCGGCGCGCCCTTGCCCAGGTGGGTGTGCCACACGAGGCCGAGCCGCTCCAGCAGCTCGAGGTTGCGGTAGACGGTCGAGGTGTCCGGGGCGGCACCGCCCGGCCCGGCTTCCTCGCGCAGCCGGGCGCCGATGGCCTCGGGGGTGGCGTGCGGCAGCGCGGCGACGGCGGCGAGCACCTGCTTGCGCTGGGTGGTCAGCCGCAGGCCGCGGGCGCGCAGCCGCTCGGCGAGCGGTTCCGCCTCGGGGGCGGGGAGGTCGGCCACACCCCCGACCCTAAGCCCGGGAGAGGACGGCGAGTTCGGCGAACAGGTCGGCGTAGTCGGCCGGCGCCACGCCGTCCACGGTGGGCCCCGCCTGCCCGGTCACGCCGTCGATCCCGCCCGCCGCGGTGGCCGCCGCCAGCAGGGCGGCGTCGTGCTCGGGGCTCAGCAGCGCCAGGAGGTCCGGCGCCCGGTCCGGCACGGCCCGCGCCAGCGCGGCGACGAGTCCGTAGCAACCCCAGTTGGAGGTCCCGGCCACCACGAGGGAGTCCACGGGCGTGCGGCAGGCGATCTCGCTGCCGTGCGGGACGGCGCCGGCCACCACGTCCAGCGGCACGTTGCCCATGCCGATCTCGTTGCCGCCGTCGCCGACGGCGCCGGTGGGCACCCCCGGCGCGTCGAACGCGGCGTGCAGCGGCGCGGTGGAGGCGGTGATGTCGACCGCGCGCATGGTCAGCACCCGCCCGTGCCGGTTCGGGCCGAGCCGCTCCACGGCGACCAGGGCGGCGGGCGCCAGCCGGCCGACGACCCCGCGGACGTCGTCCTCGGACGCCGTCCGCGGCAGCACCACCGCCGGCCCGCAGCCGGCTCCCGCCAGGCACGCGTCGACCACCGGCCCGCACCAGGCGTCGGTGAGCACCACCGGCTCCCCGCCCAGGAGCGTCAGCGCCCGGGCGAGGACGGCGGTGCCCACCGGGCCGTCGGTCTCCGCGGCCGGGCGCGGCGCCCAGGCGATGTGTACCCCGGTGACCAGCCCGGTGCGCCGCCCCTGCGTCGCGGCGCGAGCCAGCACCACGGCCAGCCGGGCGAGCTGACCGGCCACCGGCGGCCCGAGCGCGGCGACGTCGCGCGCGCCCGGGCGCAGCAGCGCCCGCTCGAGGGGGTCCAGGGGGCTAGTCCACCGGGGGACGGGCGTCGGCCAGGACCTGCTGCAGCACCGCCAGGTACCGCTCGGGGACGGCGTGCCCGCCGCGCGGGGGCAGGAAGCCCTCGACGGTCGACCCCGTGGCCGCGGCGAAGGCGGCCGCCTCCTCCCCCAGCTCCTGCACGACCGGCTGGCCGCCCCAGGCGCGGGTGCCGGCCAGGTGCGCCAGCGCGGCCGCGCTCTCGGCCCGCTCGCCGACGCAGTCGAAGGGCTTGTCGGTCGCCCAGAGCACCCGGAAGCCCTCGACGAGGGACGCATCGGCCAGCGGGTTGCCGCCGAACATCCGCTGGGCCTCGGCCGGGGTGAGGAACACCGCGAACATCAGGAAGGTGAACAGGCACTTGTCGCAGTGCAGGCACCAGCGCTGCGTCGCCTCCCCGCCCATGTGCCGCTGCGTGTAGGAGCGGTTGCAGGACAGGATGTGCTCGCGCAGCGGCAGTGCGGCGACGGCGGCCACGGTGGCCAGCTCCGACAGCTGCCGGGTGAGGCTGAAGTAGGTGACGCCCACCTCGGCGGTGGCGGCGGCGAACAGCCGCTCGAACTCGTAGGACTTCGAGTACTGGTGGTTCACCGGCACCCCGCCGACCGACATCGTCTCCTCGTCGGCCGAGCGCTCGTTGGCGAACACCACCGGGTCGTAGCCGCCGAGGACGGCCACGAGCGTCGAGATCGCCGAGTTGATGGCGGTGACCGGCACGTGGCCGTTGAGCCCGCCCTCCTGCGTCCGCTGGATCAGCAGCGGGTCCAGGCGGCGGCGCACCCCGAGCAGCGGCGCCCCCGCCGCCCGGGCGACGTCCCGCTGGGCGTCGGTCGGGTTGACCGCCAGCGCCGTCCCGTCGGGGATGACGACCATCGCCAGCGCGGAGTCCTTGCCGCCGCCGACCGGCAGCAGCGCGCCCCGTCCGCCGGCCGCCGGGACGGGCGCCGGCGCGTCGTGCACCTCGACGTCCCACTCGACGGTGTGCGGCAGCGGCAGCCGGTTCACGGCGGCGAACTCCCCGAGCCCGGCGCTGTAGGCGGCCTCGGCGACGGCGTACTGCGCCTTGCTGACCGGCCGGCGCACGGTGATCCGGCCGGGCGCGCGCAGCTTGTAGTAGCTGGTGCCCATGACCAGGTGCACCAGGTCGAGGGCGGCGTCGAGGCCCTCGGGCGCGGTGTCCCGGAGCAGGGCCGGGTCCAGCGTCAGCCGCTCGGTGAACTCGTCGTCGCCGAGCCGGTAGGTGAACGCGGCCTCGCCGGTGCGCACGTCCAGCGAGCGGTCGGTGATCTCGAAGGGGGCGGTCGGATCGGTCATCGGGCAGCTCCTGGGAGGGCGGTCGCGCCGGCGGCGAGCACGAGCTCGGTGAACCGCGCGGCCAGCTCCTCGTAGTTGCGGAAGCGGTTGTAGCTGGGGGCACCGGGCGAGAGGAGGACGACGCCGCCGGGCACCGCACCTCCGATCGCCGTGGCGACCGCCTCGTCCAGCGACGCCGTCTCGTGCACGGCCACCGGCGCACCGCCGGCCACCCGGCGGACGTCGGCGGCCAGCCGCACCCCGGTGTCGGGCACGGTCACCAGGCGGACGGCGCCGCCACGGGCGACCAACGCCTCGGCCAGGCCGGTGTAGTCCAGGCCGCGGTCCTGCCCGCCGGCGATGAGGGTGACCGGCCGC
Organism: Blastococcus sp. CPCC 205250; assembly: GCF_019799925.1. Taxonomy (GTDB): domain Bacteria; phylum Actinomycetota; class Actinomycetes; order Mycobacteriales; family Geodermatophilaceae; genus Trujillonella. The sequence goes on from NZ_JABGCG010000007.1 coordinate 244,391, forward strand.
GGGGCGAGCGCGTCGAGGGCGGCGAGCACCGACACGGGGGTGGTGCTCAGCGTGTCGTCGACGAAGGTCACCTCGCCCAGGCTCGCGATCGGCGACAGCCGGTGCGGCAGGGCCCGGAAGGCGCCGACGGCCTCGGCGACCTGCTCGGCGTGGGCGCCCAGGTCGGCACCCAGCAGCGCGCACGCGGCCAGCGCCACCCGCACGTTGCCGAGGTTGTGCTCGCCGAGCAGGTGGCGCGGTCGCAGGGCGGCGGCCAGCCCGTCGGGGACGAGTTCCGCCGGGTCGACCAGCTGGGCGGCGTCGAGGTACCGCCCGGCCAGCTCGCGGGCCTGCGGCGCGACCACCACCGAGCGGGGCGGGCAGGCGGTGAAGACCCGCAGCTTGTCCCGGAAGTAGGTGCCCTCGTCGCCGTGCCAGTCCAGGTGCTCGGGCGCCAGGGAGGTGAGCGCCCCGAGGCCGGAGAAGTCCGGCACCGCCGCCGCCTGGTAGCTGGAGATCTCCACGACGAGCGTGCGGCCCTCCGCCGTCCCGTCCAGGAGGACGTCGAGCAGCGGGGTGCCGATGTTCCCGGCGTGCACGGCCGGCCGGCCGGCGGCCTCCAGCGCGGCGGCGGCCAGCGCGCTGGTCGTGCTCTTGCCCTTGGTGCCCGTCACGCACAGCGTCGGCACGGCCCGGCGGGCGAACTCGGCGAGCGCGACGCCGGTCCCGGTGGTCACGCAGGTGCGCTCGGCGAGCTGCCGGGCCTCCGGGCGGTAGGGGCTGATGCCCGGGGAGCGGACGACGACGGCGCAGGCGGCGAGGTCGGCCACGTCGGCGGAGGCGGTCACGCCGGCGGGCAGCGCGGCGGGGTCCACCGGCCGGCTGTCGACGACGTGCACGGCCGCGGCCCCGGCGCCCAGCGCGGCGCGGACGGCGGCGCGGCCCTCGCGGCCGTGCCCCCAGACGCCGACGCGCACCCCGGCGAGCTCCTCGAGGCGGACGGAGCGCTCCCGCGGGGGTGCTGCGGGGGCCGGGTCCACGCCTGCCCACTCTACGGACCGTGCGCCGTCGGGACGGGCGGGCGCGGGCCCGCGCCGGTAGGGTCGGCGGCGGTGTGCCGGGAAGTCTGGTCGGCGATCTGCTCCTGAGCGGGCAGAGCCGACCCGACCCCTCACCCCTCCCTGGAGCCGCCCCGTGCCGAGCACCGCATCTGGAGCCCCCCGCGTCTTCGGCCGCGGGTCCTGGGCCGAGGCCAGCCGCCTCGCCGACGTCCTGCGCCGGGAGACCGTCGGCGGCGTCCTCCTCCTGATCGGCACCCTGGTCGCGCTGGTGTGGGCGAACTCCCCCTGGTCGGCCGCCTACGAGACGCTGCGCGACACCCGCGTCGGCCCGGAGTCGCTGCACTTGGACCTGACGCTGGGCCAGTGGGCGGCCGACGGGCTGCTGGCGGTCTTCTTCTTCGTCGCGGGGCTGGAACTCAAGCGCGAGTTCGTCGCCGGGGACCTGCGCGACCCGAAGCGGGCGCTGCTGCCGGTCGCGGCGGCGGTCGGCGGGATGACCGCCCCGGCGATCGTCTACGTGGTGCTCAACCTGGGCGGGGACGGCGCCGTGGAGGGCTGGGCCATCCCGACGGCGACCGACATCGCCTTCGCCCTCGCCGTCCTCGCGGTCATCAGCACCCACCTGCCCACCGGGCTGCGCACGTTCCTGCTCACGCTGGCCGTGGTCGACGACCTGCTGGCCATCACGATCATCGCGCTCTTCTACACGTCGTCGCTAGCGGCCGGCTGGCTCGCGCTGGCCCTGGTGCCGCTGGGGCTGTTCACCGTGCTGGTGCAGAAGCGCGTCCGGTCCTGGTGGCTCCTGCTGCCGCTCGCCGTCCTCACGTGGGCGCTGGTCCACGCCTCGGGCGTGCACGCCACGGTCGCCGGGGTCCTGCTCGGCTTCGCGGTGCCGGTGCTCCGCAGCCGGGCGGCGGGCGGTCCTGACGCGGGGCCGGGCCTCGCCGAGCACTTCGAGCACCGGTTCCGCCCGCTGTCGGCCGGCATCGCCGTGCCGGTGTTCGCGTTCTTCGCCGCCGGCGTGACCGTGGGCGGGTTCTCGGGGCTCGCCGACTCGCTGGGCGACCGGGTGGCGCTGGGCATCGTCGCCGGGCTGGTCGTGGGCAAGCTGGTCGGGATCGCCGGCTCCACCTGGCTCGTCGTGCGCTTCACGCGGGCCGAGTTCGCCGACGACCTCGGCTGGTGGGACGTCATCGGGGTGGCGCTGCTCGGCGGCATCGGGTTCACCGTGTCCCTGCTCATCGGGGAGCTGGCGTTCGGCCAGGGCAGCGAGCGCGACGACCACGTCAAGGTGGGCGTCCTGGTCGGCACGCTGATCTCGGCGCTGCTGGCGACGGTGGTGCTGCGCATGCGCAACCGGCGGTACCGCCGGATCGCCGAGGAGGAGCAGGTCGACGCCGACCAGGACTCCATCCCGGACGTGTACCAGCGCGACGCCGAGGAGGCCGCCCGGACCGCTGCCCGGCGGTCGCCCGAGGCGTCCGCCGAGGGCTGAAAAAGGACGTTGCCGACCCCCGGATCGCGTCGTACCGTCGAGGTACACGAGAGAGGAGGTGGTCCGTAACTTGCATGCTTACAGGACACGTGAGGTGGCTGTCCGCTAGCCGCCGTCCAGATGGGCCGCCCGTTCGGAGGGGACTCCGAACGACGGCATGATCGCCCGTCCGTCGTACGGCGGCGAGCGAGAACCGGACAGTCACCCGACCCCCGGGCCGCCGACCAGTCCAGTCGGCCCGCGAGCAGCCCCCTCTCGAGGAGGCGCCGCGGAGCAGCCCGGGGGTTGTCCGTTCTCCGGGTCGTCCGGCGGTAGGTTCGGCGCGTGTTCCTGGCCGGCCGGCCCGTCGAGACCGACCTCTCCCCCGCCGCGTGGCTCGTGGACGCGCTGTCCGCCGCTCCCCCCGGCACGGTGGCGTCGCTGGTGCCCGCGGCGTTCCCCGCGCATGCGCGCGTGCTGCACCCCGCCGTCCGTTACGACGGCGACGACGACGTCGACGTCCGCTGGGACTCCGTCGCGGCCGCGAACGGCACCACGGCCCACCGGCTGATGCAGTGGCCCGGGATCACCGGCTCCTGGGACTACGTCGGCGAGGACGACCAGCCCGATCTCTGGAACGACACCCCCGCGCCCGGTCACCTCCCCTCGCACGTGGCCGCGGAGCTGGCCGCGCTGCTGGGCGCCGCCACGACCGCCCCCGACCGCTGCTGCTTCGGCATCTGCGACGAGGAGGGGGTCGCCGCGCCACACCTGGTGCTGCCGGCCTGCGAGCTGCTGGTGGTCAGCGGCCCGGTCACCCTCGCGGCGGCCAACGTCGCACCGGAGCCCCAGGAGCAGAGCCCGGCGCTGTGGTGGCCGGCCGACCGCGCCTGGTGCGTGGCCACCGACCCCGAGCTGATGAGCACCTACGTCGCCTGCTCGACCGAGGTCCTCGACGCGCTGCTGGCCTCCCGGCTGGAGGTGCACCCGGCACGTGCCGGCGACCCGGTGGGCTACGCCGCGGACACCGTCAACCCGGTCGCCCCGCGCTCCTGACGCCGAGCGTGTGCGCTCGGGCCGCGTTCCACGGGCCAGGACGCCGCGTCGGCGCACACGCTCGGGCTCCGTCAGAGGACGGCGAGCTCGGACTCCAGGTCGTCGAGCCCCAGGGAGCCCTGCGACAGCGCCGCCATGTGCCACGCCCGGAGGTCGAAGTCCGCCCCGTGGGTGCGCCGCGCGGCCTCCCGCCCGGCCAGCCACGCGCGCTCGCCGAGCTTGTAGCTGATCGCCTGCCCCGGCACCCCGAGGTAGCGCACCAGCTCGCTGTCGAGGAACGCCGTCGTGCTGCCGCTGTGCTCCCCGAGGAAGGCGCGCGCGAGCTCCGGCGTCCAGGGCCGGCCGCGGTGCCCGGCGAGGACGCCGTCGGCGTCCGCGGGCACCGGCAGGCCCAGGTGCATGCCGAGGTCGACCACGACGCGCATGGCGCGCAGCTGCTGCCCGTCCAGGTACCCCAGCCGCGCCCACGGCTCGGTGAAGTAGCCGAGCTCGTCCATCAGCCGCTCGGCGTAGAGGGCCCAGCCCTCGATGTCCGCGCCGACCATCCCGACCGACGTCTGGAAGGTCGACAGCCCATCGGCGCGCAGCACCCACTGCGCCAGCTGCAGGTGGTGACCCGGGACGCCCTCGTGGTACCAGATCGACACCAGGTCCCACAGCGGGAAGCGCTCGCGGCCGAGCACCGGCAGCCAGGTGCGCCCCGGCCGGGAGAAGTCCTGCGACGGCTGCGTGTAGTACGCGCCGGCCGCGCTGCCCGGCGGGGAGACGACGGCCTCGACCCGGCGCAGCGGCGCGGCGATGTCGAAGTGCACGCCGTCGAGGGCGTCGATCGCACGGTCCGTGACGCCCTGCAGGTACGCCCGCGTCGCCTCGACCCCCTCGACCGCCGGACCGTGCCGCTCCACCCAGCGCATCGCCTCGCGGGGTGAGCCGCTCGGGCCGCCCAGCACCTCGCCGGCCGCCCGCCGCTGCTCGGTGAGCAGTCGGCGGTGCTCGTCCCAGCCGAACGCGTAGGCCTCCTCCAGCCGGGCGCCGGCGCCGAGGTCCGCGCCGGTCCAGCGGCGGGCGGCCAGGGCGTAGCGCTCGCGGCCCACGGCGTCCGGCGTGCCGTCGGCGCGGGGCAGGTACTCGTCGCGCAGGAAGTCCCGGACCTCGGCGACGGCCGCGTCCGCGGCCGCCGCGGCGGCGTCCAGGTCCCGGTGCAGCGCCGCCGGGCCGGCGGCGGCGAAGGTCGCGAACCACGGGCCGGCCAGCCACGCGTCGAGCTGGCCGACGACGGTCGCGACCTGCCGGGGCGCCGCGCACAGGCCCCGGCCGGCGCCCTCGCGCAGCGTCGCGACGTAGCCGCGGTAGGCCGCGGGCACCCGCGCCATCCGCCGGGCGAGGAGGGACCAGTCCTCCTCGGTCCCCGCCGGCATGAGCATGAAGACCTGCCGGATGGCGTGCACCGGGCTGAACAGGTGGGACAGCTCGCGCAGGCCCTCGCCGGCCTCGTGCACCGCCAGGTCGGCGGAGAGCCGCTCGCGCAGCAGCCGGGCGCAGCGCCGGGCGGCGGGGTCGGCCGCCGGGACGCCGGCCAGCTCACCGAGCGTCCGGCGGGCGAGCTCCGCCCGCGCCTCGAGCCCCTGCGGGCTGGGATCGGGCAGCCGGTCGGCGCCCTCCGCGGTCCCCAGCGAGGTCGCGACCAGCGGGTCGAGCTCGCAGAGCGCCGCGACGTACCGGTCGGCGACCTCCCGCGGGCCCCCGCTCACCGGAGGCGTTCGAGCCGCGCCGACATGGTGGGGCGCAGCGGCGCGTCGCCGGAGGCACGGTCGATGGCGTACATGAGCGCGCCCTCGACGACGCCGTAGAGGCGCACGGCGCGGGTGACGTCCGGCCCGTCGGGCGTGTGCGCGAGGACGTCGGAGGTGAGCTCCCAGCTCGTCGTCGTCCGCGCCGTGCCGACGTAGAGCTCGACCAGCCCGGCCGGGTCGACGACGAGCAGCTCGACGCCGTCCTCCCCGCGGGGGCGCCAGAAGCCGGCCTCGCGGGCGTCCGGGCCGGCCGGGCGGCCGTCGTCGCCGATCAGCCAGGTCCGCGACTCGTAGGCCAGGAAGCCGCGGCCGTCGTGCGCGAACCGGACCCACTGGCCGAACCGCTGGTCGCCGCCGCCCCCGGCGCTCACGCCCTCGCCGTGCCACTCGCCGAGCAGCGGCAGCAGCGCGAGCAGCTCGTGCGCGACCTCGGGTCCGGACCGGACGTCGACGGTGTCCTCGACCGGCAGCTGCGTCGGCTCGCTCACGACTCCTCCTCGCCGGCGCTCGTCGGCGCCGCGAGCGGCGCTGCTCTGCCCCTGGGTGACCTCGCGAGCTCGGTCACCTCCGCGCCGCCCGGGGACCACGCGCGAGGCGGACGGCGCCGTACCCGCTGCCGAGGGCAGCCAGCGACGCCAGGGTGACGAGGACCCAGGCAGCGACCATGGGCCTCACCGTAGGACGCCGCCCCCCGCCGCCGCTCAGGCAGCCGCCGGCACGGCTCCCACGGTGGCCGCGGCGACCTGTGCCCACGGCGTCGCGGTGAGGCCGAAGGTCTCCGTCGTCGCGCTCGCCTCCATCAGGTACGGCTGGTCGAACTGGTGCCGGACGTCGACCACCTCCCGCATCATCGGGGAGAGGACGCCGACCGCCCGCAGCACCGGCCACGGGATGCCGCTCACCGGCACCGCCGGGCGGCCGGCCGCGGCGCACAGGTCGGCGATCGCCTCGCGCTGCGACCGCGGCGGGCTGCTGGGCACGTGCCAGGCCCGGCCGAGGGCCCGCTCGTCGGTGCCGAGGGTGGCCAGCGTCTGCGCGACGTCGGGGACGAAGCTCCAGGAGCGGGGCGCGTCGGGGTCGCCGACCACCCAGGCGCGGCGGCCGCTGCGCACCGCGGGCAGCTGGCGGGCCAGGTGGGAGCTCGCGGCCGGCACCCCGGGGCCCACGAAGTCCGCCGCGCGCGCCTCGGTCATCCGGATCCGGCCGGCCTTGGACGCGGCGAGGGCGTCGGCCCACATCCGGTTGCGGACCCGGCCCTTGGTGTCGCTGGCGGCCAGCGGGGTGTCCGGCGTCATGACGCCGGAGGGCCGCCCGTAGCCGTAGAGGTTGCCCATGGTCACGAGGACGGCGCCGGTGCGCTCGGCCGCGGTGAGCAGTGCGGCCGCCACCGGCGGCCAGTCGGTCGGCCAGCGGGAGTAGGGGGGGTTGACGGCGTTGTAGAGGGCCGCCGCGCCCCGGGCGGCCTCGGTGAGGGCCGCGGCGTCGGCGGCGTCCACGCGCCGGTGCTCGACCTCCGCGGTGGAGGTGCCTCCACTGCGGGAGAGCACCCGCACCCGGTGTCCCCGGGCGACGAGCGCCCGCGCGGTCGTCGTCCCCACCGGACCCTTGCCCACGATCACGTGCAGTGCCATGCCGGCCTCCTGTCGACGTCCGAGAGCGGTGCTCTCGGTGTGGAGCGACCGTCGCACAGCCGTCGGCGGCCGGTCAAGAGCAGTGCTCACACTTGTGCGCAGTGTTCACCGAGCGGCATCATCACCACGTGCCCACTGCCCGCGAGCGCGTCCGCACCGAGATCACCGCCGAGATCACCGACGCGGCCCGGCGGCAGCTGGCCGAGGTCGGCGCGGCGGCGCTGTCGCTGCGGGCGGTCGCCCGCGAGCTCGGCATGGCCTCCTCGGCGCTCTACCGGTACTTCCCGAGCCGCGACGAGCTGCTCACCCGGCTGATCATCGACGGGTACGACGCGCTGGGGGCCACCGCCGAGACCGCCGACGACCCGACGGCCGCACCCCGGGAGCGGTGGCTGGCCGTCTGCCGGGCCGTCCGCGCGTGGGCGCTGGCCCATCCGCACGAGTACGCGCTGCTGTACGGCTCCCCCGTGCCCGGCTACTCGGCACCGCAGGACACCGTCCCCTCGGCCTCGCGGGTCGGCGTCGTCCTGGGGCGCGTGCTCGGCGACGCGGCCCGCGCCGGCGCCCTCCCCGAGGCCGGCGGCGGCGCCCTCCCCGAGGCCGGCGGCGGGGACGACCCGCGGGTCGTCACCCCGGAGGCCGTCGCCATCCTCGGCGGGGAGCACCCGGCGCTCGACGACGCCGTGCGGGTCCGCGCCCTGCTGGCCTGGAGCTCGGTCTACGGGACGATCAGCTTCGAGCTGTTCGGCCACCTCGTCGGCTCCGTCGCCGACGGGGACCGGTACTTCGACCGCGCGATGACCGAGCTGGCCCGCATGATGGGCCTCTGACGCGGGCGCCTCCCCCGCCACCCTCGGACGACGTCCGTGTGCCCGGCGCCGGGCCACGGGGTAGGGCCCCGGCGGGCGTCGGGCAGGCTGTCCCGCGACGGAGGCACGACCGAGGAGGGGTCATCGAGCAGCGCGGTACAGGTTCCGGGGCGGCCCCCGCGTGGTTCCGGGCACTGCGCCGGCACCCCCACCTCCTGGCCGCGGTCTGCGCCCCCGACGGCACGGTGCTCGACGCGAGCGAGCCGGCCGTCGAGGGCTGCGGGTACACCCGGGCGGAGGTCGTCGGCCGGCCGGTCTGGGACGTCCCCTGGTCGGCGGGCCGGCCCGAGGGGCGCGACCGGCTCCGGCAGCGGTTCCTGCAGGTGGCCGCGGGTGGCGACCCGGTACGGGCCGCCGTGGGGTGCGCACGGGCCGACGGCACGGTGCGGACCCTCGACCTCACCCTGTACCGCGTCGACGCCGGTACCGCCGCCGAGACGGCCGGCGAGGCAGCCGGCGAGGCACACCTGCTCCTCGCCGGCCTCGACACCTCCGACCGGCCCACCGACGCGGCGCTGGCCGAGCGCAGCCGCGACCTGGCGGCGCTGCGCGAGGTGGAGGCCGAGCTGTCACGGGCGCTGGCCCGCTCCGAGCGGGTGCTGGCCAACGTCGCCGACGGCATCTACGGCCTGGACGCCGACGGCCGGGTGGAGTTCGTCAACGCCGCCGCCGTGTCCATCACCGGCTACGCCGCCGACGTCCAGCTGGGCATGGACCAGCACGCGGTGCTCCACGACCGCCGCCCCGACGGCACGCCCTACCCCCGCACGGAGTGCCCCGTCTGGCGGGCGCTGGTCACCGGCCGCACCGTGGTCGCCGACGAGGAGGCCTTCTGGCGCAGCGACGGCACCGCCGTGCCGGTCACGCTGATCGCCGTCCCGACGGTCGAGGACGGCGCCGTCACCGGCGTGGTCGTCTCGTTCCGCGACCTGACCGACCGGCTCGCCGCCCGGCGCCAGGCCGACGAGCTCGCCCGGCTCAGCCAGCGTGCGGCGGCGGAGAAGGCGCTGTCGGACCGGCTGCAGCAGGCGCTGCTCACGCCTCCTCCCGAGCCGGACCACCTGCACGTCGTGGTCCGCTACCGGCCGGCCGCCCACGAGGCACAGGTGGGCGGCGACTGGTATGACGCCTTCCTCCAGCCCGACGGCGCGACCATGCTCGTCGTGGGGGACGTCGTCGGCCACGACAGCGACGCCGCCGCGGCCATGGGCCAGCTCCGGGGGCTGGTGCGCGCGCTGGCGTACTCCACCGAGGAGGCCCCCGCCGACGTCCTCCGGCGGGTCGAGCGCACCGCGCGCGGGCTGGCCGTGAGCACGATGGCCACCGCCGTCCTCGCCCGCATCGAGCGGCGTCCGGACGAACCGGTGTCCGGGGTGCGCCGGCTGCGGTGGAGCAACGCCGGGCACCTGCCCCCGCTGCTGCTGCACGCCGACGGGTCCACCGAGTACCTGGCCACCCGGCCGGATCTCATGCTCGGCATCGACCCGGAGGCGCGCCGCACCGACCACGTGCACGACCTGCCCGACGGCTCCACGCTGCTGCTGGTCACCGACGGGCTGGTGGAGCGCCGCGGCAGCGACCTCGACGAGGGGCTCGCGGCACTGCGGGCGGCGCTGGCCGACCTCGGCGGCCGGCCGCTGGACGAGCTGTGCGACCGCCTGCTCGACCGGCTCCTGCCGGAGGAGGGCACCGACGACGTCGCCCTGGTCGCCGTCCGCGCCCACCCCGAGGACCGGCCCCGCCCGCCGGAGGCAGGGCCCAACCGGCTGCCCCCGGACCTCGGCTGAGCACCAACGGGAGGCCGCGGACGCGACAGCGCCCCTCCCGGCCCGAGCCGGGAGGGGCGCTGCTGTCACTCGATGACGAGCGTGGTCTCGTTCAGGCCGACCTCGGCGTCGACGAGGCGCTCGCCCTTGCCCACCTGGGCCAGCGAGCGGAGCTTCCACTTACCCGGGGCGGCGAAGAAGCGGAACTCACCCTCCGGGCTGGTGACCACCTCGGCGGTGAACTCGTCGGTCCCGTCCAGCAGCCGGACGTAGGCCCCGGCGACCGGCGCACCGTCGTGCCACACCTGGCCCTGGATCACCGTCTGGGTGCCGACGTCGATGAGGGTGTTGCCCTGCTTGGGTGCTGCGCACATGTCGGATCAGCTCACTTCTCGATCGGGACGCCGACGAGCGAGCCGTACTCGACCCAGCTGCCGTCGTAGTTCTTGACGTTCTGCTTGCCGAGCAGCTCCTGCAGCACGAACCAGGTGTGGCTCGACCGCTCGCCGATGCGGCAGTAGGCGATGGTCGGCTTGCTGTCGTCGAAGCCCTGCTCGGCGTAGAGCGCCGCCAGCTGCTCGTCGGACTTGAACGTGCCGTCCTCGTTGGCCGCCTTGCTCCACGGGATGTTGATCGCCGTGGGCACGTGGCCCGGCCGCTGGGACTGCTCCTGGGGCAGGTGCGCGGGGGCCAGGATCTTGCCGGAGAACTCGTCGGGCGAGCGGACGTCGACGAGGTTCGCGCTGCCGATCGAGGAGACGACCTCGTCGCGGAAGGCACGGATCGACAGGTCGGGCTCGCCGGCGCGGTACTGCGTGCCCGGACGCTCCACGGTGTCCTTGGACAGCGGGCGACCGTCGAGCTCCCACTTCTTGCGGCCGCCGTCCATGAGCTTGACGTCCTGGTGGCCGTAGATCTTGAAGTACCAGTAGGCGTAGGCGGCGAACCAGTTGTTGTTGCCGCCGTACAGCACCACGGTGTCGTCGTTGCCGATGCCCTTGGCCGACATCAGGGACTCGAACGCGGACTTGTTGATGTAGTCGCGGCGCAGCGGGTCCTGGAGGTCGGACTTCCAGTCCAGCTTGACGGCGCCCTCGATGTGGCCGCCGTCGTAGGCGCTGGCGTCCTCGTCGACCTCGACGAGGACCAGGCCCTGGTCACCGAGGTGCTCCTGGACCCAGTCGACGGGAACGAGTACGTCGTTTCGGCTCATGGGGGGTGTTCCTCCCTGTGGTGGGTGTGCGTGCGGTCAGGCGGTGCGGGCGAGCGGTGCGGTCCGTGCGGCCCGCCGGAGGTGCAGGTCGGACCCGCGGCCCGGGCGAGAGCCCGTGGCCACGTCGAACGGGGCCGCCGGGGCGGGGAGCCCGGCGGGGCGGAGGCCGCGCACGTCGACGTCGTGGTGCGCACGGGACATGGCGGAAGGGACTCTCCGGACGGCGGTCAGGGCGCGTCTGGGCGGGCGGGGCCTGCCCTCAGGGAGTCGGACACAGGCAGCTGCCGACGCGGCACAGGTCGACTGTGCGGCGAGAGGTCAGCATGAGGCCCACGGGGCGAGGGTAACCGATCACACCGGGCGGCCCGTGTGCGCGTCCACCAGGGCGGTGAGCTCCGCGGGCCGGGGGGCACCGGCCCTGCGGCCGACCAGCCGCCCGGCGCGGTCCAGGAGGAACAGCGTGGGGGTGCTGCGCACGTCCAGCGCCCGGACGGCGTCCAGGTGGCTCTCGGCGTCCACGTGCACGTACGCCAGCCCGGGCCGGGTGCGCACCAGCTGCTGCAGCCGGGCGCGGGTCGCGCGGCAGGGACCGCAGAACGCGGTCGAGAACTGGACGACGGTCAGGTCGGCCGCGCCCGGGCGGACGCCGAGTCCCGCCAGCACCGCCGCCGGGCCCGGCCCGCCCACACCTGCACCCGCCGTGTCCATCGACGGCAGCAGCGTCGCGCCGGTGCCGGCCATTCCCGGCGGCCGGGTCGGCACCGGCCGACGTCGGGCGGTCAGCCGCCGCTCAGCACCGTGTCCCGCGCGCCACCGGTGACGCGCACGCCGTCGTCCTCCGGGACGACGCCGGTCAGCTCCAGACCGAAGGGCAGGTCGATCGGGTAGCGCAGGTCCAGCGCGTCGCCGGCGCGCTCCACCACCGCGCCGGGCAGGTCCACGCCCGCCGCCGACGCCCCGTCGACGTCGACGACGAGCTCCTGGCCGTCCAGCCGCACCGTGCCGACCGCGGTCAGCGGCACCTGGTACCCGAGCACCTCGACGGTCTTGGTCAGCCGCAGCCCGTCGCCCTCGGGGACCAGCGTGGTGTCGGTGCCCAGCTCGCGGGAGAGCAGCGCGTAGGACAGCGTGACGGTCCCGTCGATGCGGTCCACGGGGATCTGGGTGACCGAGCCGTCGAGCACGTCCGACAGCGGCACCCGCACACCGCGCAGCCGCACGTCGGCCGTGGTGCCCTCCGGTTCCCCGAGGTCGGCCGCGGTCAGCTGGATCCGGACGTCGTCGTACTCGCCGGACACCGCCTGCGTGAGGAACGGCCAGCCCTCGACGGAGACCTCCGGGGTGCCGGCCAGCTCCCCGCGCTCGGCGATCGCCTCGGCCACGCGGTCCTCGGCCACGCCGACCGCGACCCGGTCGGCGACCACCGCGAGGCCGAGCAGCACGACGAGCGTCACCAGCAGGCCCTTCACCGCACGGACCTCAGAACGCCGTGTGCAGGGCCAGCGCGAACGCCACGGGCGCGCAGGCCGCGATCGGCAGGACCGCCTGGAGCACCGGGGCCGCCGCGGCGCGGGACCGTGCCGACCCCTCCGACGCGACGACGACGTAGCTGCCGGCCAGCCCCACGAGCGCCGCGACGCCGGCGAGCACCAGCCCGACGGTGACCGACGACAGGGTGTCGGCCAGCCCGCCGGGCGAGTGCCGCAGCAGGGCCACGCCGACGCCGGCCAGGAGGGCGACGAGCAGCCCGAGGACCCCGCAGTCGATGCCGGGGGCCACCTGCGGCCGGGGCATGACCGCGTCGACCAGGTGCCCGGCCACGAGCGCCGCCCCCACGACCAGGACGGCGGTGGTGGCCGGCCGCTCGCCGCCGGTCGCGTCGGGCAGCCGCAGCAGCACCGCCAGGCCGCACACGGCACAGACCAGCAGCAGGGCGCCCGCCAGCGAGCCGACGACGTCCCGGCGCGGCGCCCGGCGCAGCATCTGGTGCAGCACGGCGGCGACGAAGGCGATGCCGGGCACGGCCAGCAGGTGCCCGAGCTCGGGGCGGTCGGGCAGCACCAGCAGCAGGTCAGCGGCGACCGCGGCCACCAGGCCCAGCGCCGTGACCCCGACCGGGCCCCGGACGCCGGACGCCGGCGCCCAGGCGGCCACCAGCGCCGCCTGGAGCACGAGCACGGCCGCGAGCGTGCCGCGCTCCCCGGACTGCGCGGTGAGCAGCACCAGCAGGCCGGTGCCGAGGGCGGCGACGAGCGCCGCGGGCAGGTGGTGCACCCGCGCGGGCACCTCGAGGTCGGGGGCGGCGCGGGTCACGTGCCGATGGTCGCAGACACCCAACGCCCGATCCGCTCGACGAGCGGAGCGGTCGCCCCGCTCTCGGCGTGTCCGAACCCCGGCACCAGCCAGGCGGCGGCGGTCGGGCCGGCCGCCTCGGCCAGGCCGCGGAAGTGCTCGAGCGGGAAGTAGCCGTCCCGGTCGCCGTGCACGAGCAGCAGCGGGGTGGGGGCGATCCGGCTCACGACCTCCAGCGGCGCGGCCGGCGGCGTCAGCCACGGGGGCCTCAGCCGCAGGCCCACGGCGCGGGTCCCCAGCCGGCGACCGGCGGTGGTCTCCAGCAGCCAGTGCACCCGGCGCATCGCCGCGGTGTCGCGCACGTACCAGCGGCTGACGGCGCTGACCGCGACCACCGCGTCGGGGCGGGAGGTGCCCAGCGCCGCCTGGCGGAGCACCGCGCCGCCGCCCATCGACATCCCGAGCGTCACCACCGCGTCCGCGCCGTCGGCACGGGCGGCGGCGACGGCGGCGTCCACGTCGAGGACCTCGGGGTCCCCGCCGCTGCCGCTGAGCCCACCGGAGCGGCCGTGCCCGCGGAAGTCCAGCGCGCGCACCTCGCCGAACCGCCGCAGCCAGCCGGCCAGCCGGCGGAGGTCCGGCCGGGCGGTCGAGTTGGTGAAGCCGTGGGCGACGACGAAGGTGACCGCGCGGCTGTCCGGGGGCCGGGGCGACGGGAGCCGGGCCGGGACGACGACGCCGGACAGGAGGACGCCGTCGGCGGCGGTCACCTCCACCGGCCGGGTGCCCGGCAGCAGGTCCACCGGACGCGTCCGTCGCGCGCGGGCCGGTCGGGAGGACACGTCGGTTATCCTGCGTGCTCACCCGACAGCGCCGTCGTGGCCCCCCCGGACGACTCGTCGTCCCCGGCTCCCTCGAGGAGGCGACATGCGACTCGTGCTCATGACGGCGGCGCGCCAGGCCACGACCGAGGTGCTGCCCGCGCTCGGGCTGCTCGGCCACCAGGTGCGCGTGGTGGCCCCGGAGCTGTCCAGCCTGCTGGACGGCGACTCCGGTGACGTGGTCCTCGTCGACGCGCGCCACGACCTCATCCGCGCCCGGACGCTGTGCGGTCTGCTCTCCTCCACCGGCGTGGCCGCGGCGCTGGTCGCCGTCCTCTCCGAGGGCGGACTGGTGGCGCTGTCGGCCGACTGGGGCGTCGACGACGTCCTGCTCGACACCGCCGGCCCCGCGGAGGTCGACGCCCGGCTGAAGTGGGCGACCGCGCGCCGTCTCGCCGCGGCGACCCCGGCCGACGGAGCCGACGGCGGGGTCACCCAGGCCGGCGAGCTGGTCATCGACGAGCACAGCTACTCGGCCAAGCTGCGCGGGCGCCCGCTGGACCTCACGTACAAGGAGTTCGAGCTCCTCAAGTACCTGGCCCAGCACCCCGGCCGGGTCTTCTCCCGGGCGCAGCTGCTGCAGGAGATCTGGGGCTACGACTACTTCGGCGGCACCCGCACCGTCGACGTCCACGTCCGGCGGCTGCGCGCCAAGCTCGGCACCGAGCACGAGGCACTGATCGGCACGGTCCGCAACGTGGGCTACAAGCTCGACCAGCAGGTCGCCGACGCCACGTCCGCGGCCGCACGCGCCGAGGACGCGGAGGCCCCGGCCGGCCGGACCACCGCTCCCCTGCGCTGAGCCGGTCCTGAGCCCCCACCCGACGGTCCGGGACGTCGCCCGCCTGGACCCCGCCGAGACCCCGGCCGTGCTGGCGCTGCTGCGCGCCGCCACGGCCGCCGACGGCGTCCGCCCCGTCTCCGAGGAGGCCGAGCTGCGGCTGCAGCACGGCGGCCCCGAGGGCGGCCGCGACCTCCTCGTGCAGGCCGGCGACGCGGTCGTCGGGTACGCCCGGTTCGAGGGCGGGGACCCGGCCGGGGACGCCGAGGGCGAGCTGGTCGTGCACCCCGACGCCCGGCGGCGGGGCACCGGCCGGGCGCTGCTCACCCGGCTGGAGGAGCTGGCCGCCGGCCGGCCGCTGCGGGTGTGGGCGCACGGCGACCTCCCTGGCTCCGCCGAGCTCGCCGCCGCGCGTGGCTACCAGCGGGCCCGGGAGCTCCTCCAGATGCGCCGCGACCTCGCCGGCGTCGACCCCGACCCGCACCCGGCGCTGGCCGACGGCGTGCACGTGGCGGCGTTCCGGCCGGGGCGCGACGAGGCCGCCTGGCTGGCGGTGAACGCCCGGGCCTTCGCCTCGCACCCCGAGCAGGGCGCCTGGACCCCCGAGGAGCTCGCCCTGCGCGAGGCCGAGCCCTGGTTCGACCCGGCCGGCTTCTTCCTGGCCTGGCGCGGGGACCCCGACGACGGCGGCACGCTGCTCGGGTTCCACTGGACCAAGGTCCACCCACCGGGGGACGCCGGCGACGAGGCGATCGGTGAGGTCTACGTGCTGGGCATCGACCCCGGCGCCCAGGGCACCGGCCTGGGGCGTGCGCTCACCGACCTGGGCCTGGCCCACCTGCGCGGCCGGGGGCTGCGCGAGGTGCTGCTCTACGTCGAGGCCGACAACGTGCCCGCCGTGTCGCTCTACGAGAAGCGCGGGTTCACCCGCCACGCGGTCGACGTGAGCTGGCGCCGCGGCGCCTGAGCCGGCTCCGCGGGCGGGTGCAAACCGTCTATTCCTGCCCGATCGGCGGGCCCTCCGCCAGCCAACTCGCGGTCGTTCACCTCCCCGACGTGAGCTGGTTCTCACCCGGTCGGGAGAAGCTCTGGCGGCGTTCACCTCGCGTTCACCGACCGACCCGGATGCGGCCACCTCGGCTGCTTAGCGTCCCTCAACGTTGGTTTCGCGCTGCCCGGCATCGAGGTCCGGGCACCCTCCGAAAGGCACTGACTTGAAGCTGCGCAACGGGACGCGCACCCTCGCCCTGTCCACCGCACTGGCCGCCACCCTGGCGCTGGCCGCCTGCGGCGCCGACAACGAGTCCGACTCCGGCAGCGGTGGCGGCGGCGGCGGTGGCGGTGGCGAGACCCAGGAGCTGAGCGGCGCCCTGGCCGGCGCCGGCGCGAGCAGCCAGCAGGCCGCCATGGAGGCGTGGCAGGCCGGTTTCCAGGGCGAGTACCCCGACGTCCAGTTCAGCTACGACCCGGCCGGCTCCGGCGCGGGCCGCGAGCAGTTCATCGCCGGCACCACCGCCTTCGCCGGCTCCGACGCCGCGCTGGACGAGGAGGAGCTGGCGCAGGCGCAGGAGCGCTGTGGCGGCGGCGAGGTCTTCGAGCTGCCGAACTACATCTCGCCGATCGCGGTCATGTACAACCTCGAGGGCGTCGACGAGCTCAACCTGTCGCCCGCGACGATCGCCGGCATCTTCAGCGGCGCGATCACCACCTGGAACGACCCGGCCATCGCCGCGGACAACCCCGACGCGACGCTGCCGGGCACGGCCATCACGCCCGTGCACCGCGGCGACGACTCGGGCACCACGGACAACTTCACCGACTACCTGTTCCAGGCTGCGCCCGACGTGTGGACCTCGGAGCCGGACGGCGAGTGGCCGCTCGAGGGCGGCGAGGCCGCCAACGGCACCTCGGGCGTCGTCGAGGTCGTGACCAGCACCGACGGTGCGATCACCTACGCGGACGCCAGCCGCGCCGGTGAGCTCGGCGTCGCCAACATCGCCGTCGGCGGGGAGTTCGTCGCCCCGACGCCGGAGGCGGCCGCGGCCGTCGTCGAGAACTCCCCCGCCCTCGAGGGCCGCGGCGAGTACGACTTCGCCATCGAGCTCAACCGCCTCACCGAGAGCGCGGAGGAGTACCCGATCGTCCTGGTCAGCTACCACATCGGCTGCATCCAGTACGACGACCAGGAGGCGGCTGACAACGTCAAGGCCTTCATGGAGTACGTGATCAGCGAGGACGGCCAGGCGGCCGCGGCGGAGAACGCCGGCAACGCCGAGATCTCGGACACCCTGCGCGAGCAGGCGCAGACCGCGGTCGACGCCATCACCGCCGGCTGATCCCGGCTCCCGCGGTGGCCCGGGGCGTCCTCCGACGCCCCGGGCCACCGCACCGCCCGGAACCCGGGCACCCGCACCCACGATCGACCGACACGGAGCAGCGGTGACCGCCACGAAGGCCCCGACCGAACCCCCGTCCCAGCAGCGCGTCGTCCGGCGGCCGGGTGACCGTGTCTTCGCCGGCGCCGCGCGCGGCTCGGGCATCTTCATCCTGCTCGTCCTGGCCGGTGTCGCCGCCTTCCTCATCAGCGAGGCGCTCCCGGCCCTCACCGCGTCGTCGGAGGAGATCCCCGGCGGCGAGGGCCTGGGCAGCTACGTCTGGCCGCTCATCGTCGGCACCCTCCTCGGGGCGGTCATCGCCCTGGTGGTCGCCACGCCGCTGGCCGTCGGCATCGCCCTCTACATCACCTACTACGCCCCGCGCCGGATCGCCGCCGCGATGGGCTACGTGATCGACCTCCTGGCGGCCATCCCCAGCGTGGTCTACGGCTTCTGGGGCCTGGCGGTGCTGGCGCCCAAGCTCGTGCCCTTCCACCAGTGGACCGCCGACAACCTCAGCTGGATCCCGCTGTTCGCCGGCCCGGCCTCGGCCAGCGGCCGCACGATGCTCACCGTCGGGCTCGTCCTGGCGGTCATGATCCTGCCGATCATCTCCGCGATCGCCCGCGAGGTGTTCAGCCAGGCCCCGGCGCTGCACCGCGAGGCCGCACTCGCCCTCGGCGCGACGCGCTGGGAGATGATCAAGATGGCCGTGCTGCCCTACGGCAAGTCCGGGGTGATCGCCGGCGCCATGCTCGGCCTGGGTCGCGCGCTCGGCGAGACCATGGCCGTCGCGATCATCCTGTCCGGCGGCGGCGCCGCGACGATCAACCTGATCACCAGCTCCAACCCCTCCACGATCGCCTCGAACATCGCCCTGCGGTTCCCCGAGGCCACGGGCCTCGGCGTCAACACGCTGATCGCCAGCGGCCTGGTGCTGTTCGTCATCACCCTCGCGGTCAACATGCTCGCCCGCTGGGTCGTCAACCGGCGCGCCGACTTCTCCGGAGCCAACTGATGAGCACCGACACGCAGTCCGCGCCGCAGCTCTCGGCGCCGCAGCCGGGTCCCGTCCGCGTCGAGCGGCGGCTGCCCCGCTTCGCCCCGCTCGGGCTCTTCGTCCTGGGCATCGTGCTCGGCGCCGCGCTGTCGGCCGCGACCGGCTTCAGCGTGACGTCCACGGTGGTCTACGGCGTCGTCCTCGGCACGCTGCTGGTCTACGTCGGCACCCGGGCCGTCGAGGGCCGCCGCAAGGCCACCGACCGGCTGGTGACCTGCCTGGTGACCACCGCGTTCGGCATCGCCATGATCCCGCTGATCTCGCTCGTCTACACCGTGCTGGACAAGGGCCTGGCGCGCTTCGACGGCGACTTCTTCGGCATGTCGATGTTCCGGATCGTCGGCGAGGGCGGCGGCGCGTACCACGCCATTCTCGGCACGCTGATCATCACGCTCGTCGCGACGATCATCTCGGTGCCCATCGGCCTGTTCACGGCGATCTACCTGGTGGAGTACGGCACCGGCCGGCTCAAGAAGGCGATCACGTTCTTCGTCGACGTCATGACCGGCATTCCGTCGATCGTCGCCGGCCTCTTCGCCTTCGCCCTGTTCACGCTGCTGTTCGGCAACGACTTCCGCGCCGGCATCATGGGCGCCGTCGCCCTGTCGGTGCTGATGATCCCCGTCGTGGTCCGCTCCTGCGAGGAGGTCCTGAAGCTCGTCCCGAACGAGCTCCGGGAGGCCAGCTACGCACTCGGCGTGCCCAAGTGGCGCACGGTCGTCAAGGTCGTCCTGCCCACCGCCATCGCCGGGCTCGGGACGGGCATCACCTTGTCCGTCGCCCGCGTCGTCGGTGAGACTGCACCCCTGCTGATCACCGTCGGCCTCATCACCGGCACCAACCTGAACCCGTTCGACGGACGCATGGCGACGCTGCCGGTGTTCGCGTTCTACCAGCTCACCCAGCCCGGGACGGCCACGCAGGCGTTCCTGGACCGGGCGTGGACGGCGGCTCTGGTCCTGATCATCTTCGTGATGGCGCTCAACATCCTGGCCCGCCTGATCAGCCGCTTCTTCGCCCCCAAGACCGGTCGCTGACCGGCCCGACAGGAGGACACCCACGTGGCCAAGCGCATCGAGGTCTCCGACCTCAACATCTACTACGGCAACTTCCTCGCCGTGGAGGGCGTCAACGTCTCCATCGAGCCGCGCAGCATCACGGCCCTGATCGGGCCCTCGGGCTGCGGGAAGTCGACCTTCCTCCGCTCGCTCAACCGGATGCACGAGGTGCTGCCGGGCGCGCGGGTCGAGGGCAAGGTCGTCATGGACGGCCAGGACCTCTACGGCAGCGACGTCGACCCGGTCGACGTCCGCCGGCAGATCGGCATGGTCTTCCAGCGGCCCAACCCGTTCCCGACGATGTCGATCTACGACAACGTGATCGCCGGCAACCGCCTCAACAGCAAGCGGATGAAGAAGTCCGAGACCGACGAGCTCGTCGAGCGGTCGCTGCGCGGCGCGAACCTCTGGAACGAGGTCAAGGACCGCCTCGACCGGCCCGGGTCGGGCCTGTCCGGCGGTCAGCAGCAGCGGCTGTGCATCGCCCGCGCCATCGCCGTCGAGCCCGACGTGCTGCTCATGGACGAGCCGTGCTCGGCGCTGGACCCGATCTCCACGCTGGCCATCGAGGACCTGATGGCGGAGCTGAAGGAGCGGTTCACGATCGTCATCGTCACGCACAACATGCAGCAGGCGGCGCGCGTGAGCGAGCAGACGGGCTTCTTCAACCTCAACGGCGTCGGCCAGCCCGGCCGGCTGATCGAGTTCAACCCGACCGAGAAGATCTTCAGCAACCCCGACCAGAAGGCCACCGAGGACTACATCTCCGGCCGCTTCGGGTGACCTGACCCCAGCACGGCTCCACCTGCACCCCCGGGCGTCCCGCCCGGGGGTGCTGCCGTTCCGGGGTGGGCCGTACCCGGACGGGCCGGCGTCAGGCGGGCGGGATGCGCGCGGTGCCGGTCTGCGCCGCGACGGTCAGGAGCAGCTGACCGACGCCGACGCCGGCTGCGCCTCGGCCGCCGCGAGGACGTCGGCGGTGGGCTGGGCGGTGGGCTGGGCGGCGGCCTCGGTGGCGGCCGGCGCCGGCGGCGGCACGGGGACGACCCCGGTGTAGTCCGGGCCCACCACGAGCTGCACCGTGTCCCCCAGGGCGTCGCTGGGCTCCAGGACCGCGCCCGGCACCGCGGCGAGGACCGTCTGCGCCTGGGGGAGGACGCCGGGGCCGTGCCGCACGACGGTCCGGTCCACCCCGCCGCGCTCGTTGGTGACCTCGCCGACGACGAACCCCTGCCCGCGCAGTGCGTCCGCGACGGTGCCCGCGAGGCCCGCCGTCGACGTGCCGTTGAGGACGTCGAGCGTGACCGCGGACGGCGCCACGGCCGCCGCCTGCTCGGCCGGGGCCGCAGCCGGCTGCTCCGCGGGAGCGGGCGCCGTGGGTGCCACGGCGGTCTCCGTGGGCAGGGCCTCCGCGGGCAGCTGCCCGTCCTCGAGGACCGACTCGAACAGCGCGCGGGTCGCCGGGCGGTCGAGGACCACGAAGGCCTGGTCGGTGCCGGGCGGTACGTAGCCGGTCTGGGCCACCGGCAGCGCGGTCCGCTGGACGGCGTCGCCGGAGAGCTCGCCGAGGGTGCCGGCCAGCGTCCGCAGGTCGCCGAGGTTCGTGGCGTCGTCGACGGTGAGCGCGTCGGCGGCGTTCGTGAGGAAGGAGGTCAGCCGGACCGGGTTGCCCAGGACGCTCCAGGACATGGCCTGGCGCAGCGTCGAGGTGAGCAGCACCTGGGCGCGCTCGGCGACCGCCGTGCCCGTCGCATCGGTCCCGGCGTCCCCGGGGCGTAGCCAGCCCGCCGCCCGCCGGCCGTCGAGCTCGGAGGCCCCGGCCGGCAGCGGGTCGGCCGCCGCGGCCCAGGCGTCGGTGACGGTCGGCAGGCAGACCGGGATGCCGTCGAGCGCGTCGACCATGTCCGGGAGGCGGGCGAGGTCGACACCCAGGTAGTGGTCGACGCGCAGGCCGGACAGCTGCTGGACGGCACGCACCATGCAGGCGGGGCCGCCGTCGAGCAGCGCGTCGCCGAAGGCCTCGGTGACGGGCTCGCGCACCTCGCCGTCGGCGGCCCGGCAGGCGGGGGTGTCCACGAGCGCCGTCGGCGGGAGGCTGACGAGCACGGCCGACTCCTCGTCCGGCGCGACGCGGGCCAGCAGCGCGGCGACCCCGCCGGGGCCCTCGGCCCCCGGGAGGCCGGTGCCGACCACGAGGTAGGTGGACGCGCCCTCCTGCAGCCGCGGGGCGACGATCTCCGGCCCGTCGAGGGCGAGGGCCTCGACCTGCTCGATGCTGTTGTCGACGTAGACGTAGAGCCCCACGTGGAAGGCGAGGACGAGCGCGACGAGAGCCGCCACGCCCTGCGCCAGCCGCACGAGCCGGCGGCGGCCGGGGCTGCGCGCCGCGCGGCGGGCGGCCCGGCTCTCCCTGCGCGGGGGCCGCGGCGCGGCCGTCGCACCGGACCGGCCGGGGGCGTCGAGGCCGGGGATGGGCGGGAGCGGCCGGCCGTGGCGGGCCGACGGCTGCAGCCCGGTGGGCCCGCCGCCGGGCAGCGGCGGCACCGGCTGGCTGTAGCGGACCCCGGGCAGCGGGGGGACCGGCCCGCTGCGCTGCACGCCCGGCCCGCGGCCGGGCAGCGGGGGCACCGGCTGGCTGGGGCGGACGCCGGCGACGGGCGCCGACCGCCCGGGGACGGCGGGCACGGCGGGCACGACGGGCACGGCGGGTCGGACCGGGCCGGCCGGTACGGCGGGCGCCGACGGCACGGCGGCCTGCGCGGGACGCTGCGGCGGGGCCCCGGGCACCGGCGGCAGCCCCCGGGCGGGGGGCGGGGTGTCGTCGGCCGCCCGGACCGGACCGGCGGGCGGACGGGCGCCTCCCGCAGGACGGGGACCGGCCGGCGGGACGGCGGGGCGGGGGCCACGGTGGGCGGGGAGCGACTCCCCCGGCAGCAGCGGGATGGGCACCTCGCCGGTGCGGCGCGCCGCGCGACGACCGCTCGGCCCCGCGCCCTGGCGGGCGATCAGCTGTTCGAGGGTCAGCGGCTCGCTGGCGCTCCCGACGGTGCCGTCACCGGCACCGCCCTCAGCTCGCGAGTCCCCCACCGCGTCGACATCCCATCGTCGTGGTCCGTGCCGTCCCCCGTACCCGCGCGCGCGAGTACGGCCGCACACGCTTCGGAGGCGGCCCCTCACGATACGTCCCGCGGAGCCTCCGGACGGGTGACGCGCGGAGATCGTCCGGCGACGGATGGATCACGGACGTAGCGTCGGGGTGTGCGCCTCCCCTCCATCCCCGGTCCCTCCGACGTCCTGGCCGCGGTCGACGGCCTCCGGGAGGGGCTGTCCGAGGCGGTCGCGCTGGTGCCCCGGGTGGTGAGCGCCGTCAGCCGGATCGAGGGCCTGCTGGACCGGGTGTCCGCGGCCGTCTCCTCCGTGGAGGGGCTGCTCGACCGGGCCGACCACGCCGTGACCGCCCTCGAGGCGACCCGGCTGCGTGCCGACGAGACGATCACGCGGGCCGGGGGCACGCTCCAGGAGGCCGACGAGGCCATCGGCGCGGTCGGCGAGACGCAGCAGAAGGCCGACAAGGCGATCGAGGCCGTCGGGGAGACGCAGAAGAAGGCCGACGAGGCCATCGAGGCCGTCGGGGAGACGCAGAAGAAGGCCGACGAGGCCATCGAGGCCGTCGGGGAGACGCAGAAGAAGGCCGACGAGGCCATCGAGGCCGTCGGGGAGACGCAGAAGAAGGCCGACGAGGCCATCGAGGCCGTCGGGGAGACGCAGAAGAAGGCCGACGAGGCCATCGGCGCGGTCGGCGAGACGCAGAAGAAGGCCGACGAGGCCATCGGCGCGGTCGGCGAGACGCAGGAGAAGGCCGACGCGGCGATCGAGGCCGTCGGGGAGACCCAGCAGAAGGCCGACGACGCCATCGCCGCCGTCGGGGACACCCAGCAGAAGGCCGACGAGGCCATCGCCGCGGTCGGGTCGACGATCGGCCGGGCGGACGGGGCGGTCGGCCGGGCCGAGGGCACGCTGGGCCAGGCGGAGGGGATCGTCTCGCGGGTCGATCCGCTGCTGGCCGGCTTCGAGGGGCCGCTCACGCAGCTGGTCCCGGTGGTGCAGCGCTTGGCCGAGACGATGGAGCCGCAGGAGATCGAGGCGCTGGTCACGATGATCGACCGGCTGCCCACCCTGCTGGGCCACCTGGACGACGACGTGCTGCCGGTCCTCAAGACGCTGGAGGGCGTGGGCCCCGACGTGCACGACCTCGTCGACACGATGCAGGACCTGCGGCAGGTGGTGAAGGGCTTCCCCGGCTCGAAGCTGTTCCGCCGGCGGGGCGCGGAGGAGATCGCCGAGGACGAGCAGGAGGAGGAGCAGGCCGGCTCCTGAGCCGGCCCGCTCCTCCCGCCGCTCAGGTCTCCGTTGGGTACCCCAGCGCGCGGACGACGTCGCCGATCCGCTCGTAGGTCTCCCCGTCGGGCAGCCGGCGCAGCTCGTCGACCACCACGTCGGGGGCACGGTGGTCGAGGGCGGCCTCGACCAGCTCGGGACCGGTGTTGGGGAAGTCGGCCCGGACCAGCCAGCGGGCCAGCTCCGCCCGGGCGACGACGGCGTCCTCGGTCATGCCCACCGGGACACCGCCGACCAGGGTGCCGGAGGGGTCGCTGGTGAGGTCCGGCTCGCCCTCGGCGACCGGCTCGACCTCGCGCCACTCGTGCGAGCGGGTGGCGTGCTCGGCCTTGAGCATCCCCTGGATCTCGTGCTCGAGTTCCTCGTCGAGGCGCGGGTTGTGCTTGGTGCTGCGCGATGAAACGCCGGCGAACTGGTCGTCGCTCTGGCTCACGGGTGCCTCCTGTGTGCTGGTCGTGCGGTGGGACCGGGGATCACTTCTTCTTCTCCTTCTTCAGCGCGGACGGCTTGTGGACCGCCGTCCCGCCGCTCTTCTCGCTCTTCACCTCGAACTGCGGCTCGTCGGAGCTCGCCTTGACCGTGCGCCCGCCGGCCTCGGTGTCCTTGGTGATCTTCTTCTGGACGGTGCCCTCGGCCTCCCCACCGTGGCTCTTCCAGGTGACGTGGTCACCCTTCTTCACGTCGTCGGCCATGTGGGGTCCTCCCCGGTGTGGGCGGCCGCTGCCGGGCCGGTCCCGCTGCCCTGCCCCCCGTGAGGCTGGGACACACATCACCCACCCGGGACGTCGGTTCACCCGTGCGGGCGCTGCCGGCCGGGCTGCGATCACCTAGCGTGGTCGTCGACGGGCAGGAGCGCCGGGTAGTCGCTGGTCAGCAGGACACCAGCAGCTACCGACGGTGACCTCGCCGTCCTCGATCGCCGGCCCGGTCGACTCCATTCCCCCGGGGTCGGCCGGGTCGGCCCACGTCGGTCCCCGGTGCGCCGCTGCCTACCCTCTGCCGTGTGACTGCTCCCGACGGCCTGCGCGCCGTGGACGTCCTCACCGTCGTCTCGGTCACCGGCCCGACCCCCACCGTGCGCCGGGTCGTCCTCACCGGGACGGCGGAGGCAGTGGCCGCCGCCGGGCCGACGGTCAACCTGCTGGTGCCCCGCGTCGGCGACCCGGCGCCCCGCTGGCCGCAGGTGGCGCGGGACGGCCGCATCGTGTGGCCGGCCGGCGCCCACGGGGTGGCGCTGCGCAGCTACACCGCCCGCCGGCAGGACCCCGTCCGCGGCGAGGTGGAGGTCGACTTCGTCCTGCACGGCGACGGCCCGGCCGCGGCCTGGGCGGCGGCCGCGGCCCCCGGCGCCGTCCTCGCGGTCGGCGGCAGCGGCGACCTGGGCGTCCGGCCGGCGGCGGCACTCCTGCTGGCCGGTGACGAGACGGCGCTGCCGGCGATCAGCCGCATCCTCGCCGAGGCGTCCCCGGCGGCCACCGGGCTGGCGCTGGTCGAGGTCGCCGGCCCGGAGGAGGAGCAGCCGCTGGCCGCCCCGCCGGGGGTCACGGTCCGCTGGCTGCACCGCGGGAGCACGCCACCCGGCGAGAGCGCGCTGCTCGCCGACGCCGTCGCGGCGCTGGACCCCCCTGCCGGCGGTGACGTCTTCGCCTGGGTGGGCGCAGAGTCGGCCGCCGTCCGCACGATCCGCGCCGACCTCCGCTCCCGCTGGGGCCTGGGCCGGGCGCAGCACCACGCCATCGGTTACTGGCGCCGCGGCCGCGCCATGGCCCCCGCCGGCTGAGGGCTCTCGGTGCTTCCCGCTGGACCGGGGGCGCCCAGGCAGTTCACAGGTAGCGTCCAGTCCCGGCGCAGCCGTCGGCCACACCCTGGTGCCATGACGACGGCATCGGTGCGTTCTGCAGGAGGGTCGATGCAGGGGACCCGCGACACGGGCGGCCCCTCCGGGCGGGCGCCGGAGGCGCGGCTGCTCGTGGTGGACGACGAGCCCAACATCCGCGAGCTGCTCTCGGCCAGCCTGCGCTACGCCGGGTTCGAGGTGGCGACCGCGGCCGACGGCCAGCAGGCGCTGACGATGGCGGCGTCGTTCCGTCCCGACCTGCTGGTGCTCGACGTGATGATGCCGGGCCTCGACGGCTTCGGCGTGGTCCGCCGGCTGCGGGAGACCGGCCGGCACACGCCGGTGCTGTTCCTCACCGCCCGAGACGCCCCCGAGGACAAGGTCTCGGGCCTGACGCTGGGCGGCGACGACTACGTGACCAAGCCGTTCAGCCTCGACGAGGTGGTGGCCCGCATCCGTGCGGTGCTGCGCCGCACCAGCGCCGGCGCCCAGCGGGCGGCGGAGGCGCCGCGGCTGACCTTCGCCGACATCGAGCTCGACGAGGAGTCCCACGAGGTCCTCAAGGCCGGCACGCTCGTCAGCCTCTCCCCCACCGAGTTCAAGCTGCTGCGCTACCTGATGGCCAACGCCGGGCGGGTGCTGTCCAAGGCGCAGATCCTCGACCACGTGTGGAACTACGACTTCAACGGCGAGGCCAACGTCGTCGAGTCCTACATCTCCTACCTGCGCCGCAAGGTCGACACGACCGAGCCGCGGCTGCTGCACACCATCCGCGGCGTGGGCTACACGCTGCGCCTGCCGCGGGGTTCGTGATCGAGACCCTGCAGGACCCCCCGCCGCGCCGCCGGCCGGGTGGCCAGGTGCCGCTGCGCGTCACCCTGGTCGCCCTGCTGGTGGCGCTGGTGGCGTTCGCCCTGGTCGCCACGGGGTTCGCGGCGACGTCCCTGCTCAGGGGCTACCTGCTCGACCAGCAGGACGACCGGCTGCGGTCGGCAGTCCGCGACGCCGAGTACAACCGCGAGATCTTCGAGGCGTGCCAGCGCGGTCAGTACTCGGCGTCGCCTCCCGGGGCGGCCTACTACGCCTGCATCAGCCCCGACGGCGAACGGGTGACGGCGCTGCAGGGTCCGCCGGACCCCGAGCGGCTCCCCGACGTGGACGCCGACGAGGTCGCCCCCGACGGCACCATGCGGGAGCCGGTCACCGTCTCCTCGGACGACGAGCGCACGCAGTGGCGGGTCGTGGCCAGTGACCTCCCGCGCGGTTACCGCCTGCTCATCGGCACCGACCTGGAGGCCGACCAGAAGGCGATCCGCCGGTTGGTGCGCATCGAGGTGGTCGTCGGGCTGATCGCGCTGACGCTGCTCGGCGTCGCGGGGTTCGTCCTGGTGCGCAACAGCCTTCGGCCGCTCGAGGAGGTCGGGGACACCGCCCGCGCCATCGCCGCCGGCGACCTCTCCCGCCGCGTGCCCGAGGGCGACGAGCGCACCGAGGTGGGCCGGCTCTCGGTGGCGCTCAACGGCATGCTGGCGCGGATCGAGAGCGCCTTCCGCGCCCAGCGCGCGTCGGAGGCGCAGGCGCGGGCCTCCGAGGGCCGGATGCGCCAGTTCGTCGCCGACGCCAGTCACGAGCTGCGCACCCCGCTCACGTCGATCCGCGGGTTCGCCGAGCTGTACCGGCAGGGCGCCGTCCGCGATCCGGAGGAGGTCGCCCGGCTCATGCAGCGCATCGAGTCCGAGGGCGGGCGGATGGGGCTGCTCGTGGAGGACCTGCTGCAGCTGGCCCGCCTGGACCAGCAGCGGCCGCTGACGGTGACGCCGGTGGACCTGGCCGAGGTGGCCGGCGACGTCGTCCACGACGCCCGGGCGCTGCAGCCGGACCGGCCGCTGGAACTGGTGCTGGACCCGGGGATGACCGAGCTGCCGGTGGTCCTCGGCGACGAGGCGCGGCTGCGCCAGGTCGTGGGCAACCTCGTGACCAACGCGCTGGTGCACACCCCCGGCGACGCCGCGGTGACCGTGGCCCTCAGCGAGGAGCCCGGCCCGACCGAGGCCGAGGACGACGGGGGCTGGGTGCTCGTCCGCGTGGCCGACCGCGGCCCGGGCATGGACCGGGACGACGCCGCGCGGGTGTTCGAGCGTTTCTACCGGGCCGACAAGAGCCGGGCGCGGGCCGCCGGCGGCACCGGTCTCGGGTTGGCGATCGTCGCCTCGCTCGTCGCGGCGCACGGCGGCACCGTCGACCTCCGGACCACGCCGGGCGAGGGCGCCGTCTTCACGGTCCGGCTCCCCCGCAGCGGCCCGCCGGAGCCCGCCGGGACGGCCGGTTGAGGCTGGTCCTACCGTCGGGGACGTGCACGGAGACGACGGCGGGCGGCCCTACGACACCGATCTGATGGCGGCGGTGACCGAGCTGGGCACCGCGCTGCGCGAGCTGGTCGACGCGTCGGTGACCACCGCCGTCCCGGCCACCGAGCTGCGCGCGGCCGCGGCGCAGGCCCGGGAGCTGACCGCACGGCTGGCGGCGGAGAAGCGCCCGCCCGGCCGGCTGTCCCCCCTGGACGACATCGCCGACTTCCGTCAGGTCTACAACATGGTCAGCGGGGTGGGCAGCGCCCTCGCCCCGCCGCTGGACGTCCGCGTCGTCGACGGCGGCGTGGTCGCCGAGACCGCGTTCGGGCTGGCCTACGAGGGCCCGCCCGGCTACCTGCACGGCGGGATGAGCGGGCTGGTCATGGACCAGGTGCTCGGAGCCGCCACCATCCGCGCGGGGCTGTGGGGCATGACCGCCCGGCTGGAGCTCGACTACCGCGGCCCGGTGCCGCTGCACACCCCCGTCGTGCTGGCCGCCCGGGTGACGGGGGCGGAGGGCCGCAAGTCCGTCGTCACCGGGACCATCGCGCTGGCCGCCGAGCCCGACCGGCCGCTGGTCGAGGCCCGCGGGGTGT
This sequence comes from Blastococcus sp. CPCC 205250, assembly GCF_019799925.1. Taxonomy (GTDB): domain Bacteria; phylum Actinomycetota; class Actinomycetes; order Mycobacteriales; family Geodermatophilaceae; genus Trujillonella. The sequence continues at coordinate 272,862 of NZ_JABGCG010000007.1, forward strand.
TCGTCGTGCCGCGGGCGGCCACGGTGGCCGACTACTTCGCGACGGTCACCGACGCCTCGGGCCGGCCGACCATGCCCGGCCGGCCGACGGACGCCACGAAGCCGGGCGGTGCCCGGTGAGCGACGTGGACGTCGCCGTCGCCGCGGCGCGTGCCGCCGGGACGGTCCTGCTGGAGCTGCGCGGCCGGGGGCTGTCCGGGCGCGAGCTCGGGGACGCCGGGGACGCCGCGGCACAGCAGGCGATCGCCGCGGTGCTGGCCGCCGACCGTCCCGGGGACGCGGTCCTGAGCGAGGAGGCCGCCGACGACCCCCGCCGGCTCACCGCCGACCGGGTGTGGATCGTCGACCCGCTCGACGGCACCCGCGAGTACGGGGAGCCCGGCCGCGCGGACTGGGCCGTGCACGTGGCGCTGTGGACCGGCGGCGGGCTCGCGGCCGCAGCCGTGGCGCTGCCCGGACTCGGCGAGGTGCTCGTCACCGACCCGCCGGCGACGCTGCCGGCGACTGCAGCCGCACGGCCCCGGATCGCGGTGAGCCGCAGCCGTCCCCCGGCGGTGGCCGCCGCCGCCGCCGAGGCCGTCGGCGGGGAGCTGGTGCCCCTGGGCTCGGCCGGCTACAAGGTGACCGCCGTCGTCCGCGGCGAGGTCGACGCCTACGTGCACGCCGGCGGCATGTACCAGTGGGACTCCGCCGCGCCCGTCGCCGTCGCCCTGGCGGCGGGGCTGCACGCCTCCCGGCTGGACGGCTCGCCACTGCGCTACAACGACCCCGACCCGTGGCTGCCCGACCTGCTGGTCTGCCGCCGGGAGCTGGCCGCGGACCTCCTGGCCGCCGTGCGCTGAGGGCCATGCCGGACACTGGTGGGGGAATCCCCTCCGGACCGGTGTGGTTGGTGCTGGTCGGAGGAGTGCCCCGGCGCGCCCCCACGCCGCCGCGCGAGTCCCCTGTCGCCCAGCCCCGGAGTGTCCGTTCGTGACGAGTCCCGACTACCGGCTGACCCAGCTGGAGACGCTGGAGGCCGAGTCCGTCCACGTCATCCGCGAGGTCGCCGCCGAGCTCGAGCGCCCGGTGCTGCTCTTCTCCGGCGGCAAGGACTCGATCGTCATGCTCGAGCTCGCCCGCAAGGCCTTCGCGCCGGCGCGGATCCCGTTCCCGGTCATGCACGTCGACACCGGGCTGAACTTCCCCGAGGTGCTGGAGTTCCGCGACAAGCGGGTGGCCGAGCTCGGCGTGCAGCTGGTCGTCGCCTCCGTGCCCGACGCCATCGCGGCCGGCACCGTCAAGGAGGAGCCCAACGGCTCCCGCAACCGCATCCAGACGCCGGTGCTGCTCGACGCGGTCGAGGAGCACGGCTTCACCGCGCTGTTCGGCGGCGCCCGGCGCGACGAGGACAAGGCCCGCGCCAAGGAGCGGGTGTTCTCCTTCCGCGACGAGTTCGGCCAGTGGGACCCGAAGAACCAGCGACCCGAGCTGTGGGACCTCTACAACGGGCGCATCCACCTCGGCGAGTCGATCCGCGTCTTCCCGCTGTCCAACTGGACCGAGCTGGACATCTGGCAGTACATCGCCCGCGAGCGCATCGCCATCCCGCCGCTGTACCTCGCGCAGGAGCGGGAGGTCGTCGAGCGGCAGGGGATGCTCTACGCGGTCAACGAGTTCATCCGCCCGCGCGACGGGGAGCAGGTGGTCCGCGAGACCGTCCGCTACCGCACCGTCGGCGACGCGAACCTGACCGCCGCCGTCCGGTCGCACGCCACGACGGTCGAGGAGGTCATCGCCGAGATCGCGGTGACCCGGATGACCGAGCGCGGCGCCACCCGCGGCGACGACAAGGTCAGCGACGCCGCCATGGAGGACCGGAAGAAGGAGGGCTACTTCTGATGGCCGTTTCCCCTGGCGCCGCCCAGCCCGGCATCCACCCCGCCGAAGAAGCCGTCGTCGACGTGCACTCCCCCGTCGCCGAGCACGTCGTCGAGCTCGCCACCGCGCGCAAGGACATCCTCCGGATCGCCACCGCCGGCTCGGTGGACGACGGCAAGAGCACCCTGATCGGCCGCCTGCTCTACGACAGCAAGGCCGTCTTCGAGGACCAGTACGAGGCGGTGGCGCGGGCCAGCAAGGGCGACTTCGTCGACCTGGCGCTGCTGACCGACGGCCTGCGCGCCGAGCGCGAGCAGGGCATCACCATCGACGTCGCCTACCGGTACTTCAGCACCCCGCGGCGGACGTTCATCCTCGCCGACACCCCCGGGCACGTGCAGTACACCCGCAACATGGTCACCGGCGCCTCGACCGCGGACCTCGCGATCGTGCTGGTCGACGCCCGCAAGGGCCTGCTGGAGCAGAGCCGCCGGCACGCCTTCCTCGCCTCGCTGCTGCGGGTGCCGCACCTGGTCGTGGCGGTGAACAAGATGGACCTCGTCGGCTGGTCGGAGGAGACCTTCGAGCGGATCAGCGACGAGTTCAGCGCCTTCGCCGCGAAGCTGCAGGTCCCCGACCTGACCGTCGTCCCGATCTCGGCGCTGCACGGCGACAACGTCGTGACCCACTCGCCGAACACGCCCTGGTACGAGGGCCCCACGCTGCTGCACCACCTCGAGCACGTGCACGTGGCCGGCGACCGCAACCTGACCGACCCGCGGTTCCCGGTGCAGTACGTCATCCGCCCGCAGTCCGACGAGTTCCACGACTACCGCGGCTACGCCGGGACCGTGGGCAGCGGCGTGCTCCGCGTCGGCGACGAGGTCCAGGTGCTGCCCAGCGGGCTCACCACCACGATCTCCGGCATCGACGGACCGCGGGGACCGGTCGACGAGGCCTTCGCGCCGATGTCGGTGACCATGCGGCTGGCCGACGACCTCGACGTCTCCCGCGGCGACCTGATCTGCCGGCCGGGCAACGCCCCGCAGGTGACCCAGGACCTCGACGCGCTGGTCTGCTGGATGGCCGACGAGCCGCTGCGCCCCCGCCAGCGGCTGGCGGTCAAGCACACCACCCGCTCGGTCCGGGCCGTGGTCAAGGAGCTGAGCTACCGGCTCGACGTGAACACGCTGCACCGCGACCTCGAGGCCGGCGAGCTCGGGCTCAACGACATCGGCCGGGTGCGGCTGCGCACCACCCAGCCGCTGTTCGTCGACGACTACCTGCGCAACCGGGTCACCGGCCGCTTCATCCTGGTCGACGAGGCGACGAACGCCACCGTCGGCGCCGGGATGCTGACCCCCGCCGGATGAGGACTCGGTCCCGCATCGGGACCTGGCTGCTGGTCGCGGCGATCGTCGGGGTCGCGCTGAACCAGCGGCCGGCCGTGGTCGCGGTCGCGCCGCTGCTGGAGGACCTGCGCGCCGACACCGGGCTGTCGTCGGCGATGGCCGGCCTGCTGACCACGATGCCGGTGCTGTGCTTCGGGGCATTCGCGCCCGTCGCCCCGCGCCTGGCGCGGCGGTTCGGCCTGGAGAGCGCCGTCGGGGCGTCGCTGCTGCTGCTCGCGGCCGGCATCGCGCTGCGGCTGCTCTCCCCCGTGGCCCTGCTCTACGCCGGCAGCCTGCTCGCCGGTGCCGCGATCGCCCTGGCCAACGTGCTGCTCCCGGCCTACGTGAAGCGCGAGTTCGTCCGGCCCGGGGCGGTCATGGGCGCCTACTCCGCCGCGCTGAACATCGGCGCCGCCGCCGGAGCCGCGCTGACCCTGCCGCTGGCCGGTGCCCTGGACGTCGGCTGGCGGACCGGGCTGGGCCTGTGGCTCTTCGTGGCCCTCGGCGGGCTGGTGCTCTGGCTGCCGGTCGCCGGCACCGGGCGGGCCCGCCGCAGTGCCGGCGGCACGCCGCCCGGCGGCTCCTGGGCGCTGCTGCGGCTGGGGCTGGCCCGCCGGGTCACCGCCTTCCTGGCCATGCAGAGCGTGCAGTTCTACGCGGTGGCCGCCTGGCTGCCGACGCTGCTGGCCGACTCCGGCGTCCCGACCGGCGAGGGCGGCCTGCTGCTGGGCCTGTCGAACGTCGTCGGGGCGGCCGGGGCCCTCGTCGCGCCGGCCCAGGCCGGCCGCATGCACGGTCAGCGGCCGCTGGTCATCGCCGTCGTGGCCGCTTACGCGGTCGGGCTGACCGGGCTGCTGGTCTCCCCGGCCTCCGGCACCGCGGTCTGGGTGTGCGCCTGGGGCGTGGCGCAGGGGTCGGGCTTCGCCCTGGCGCTGACGCTCATCGTGCTGCGCAGCCCCACCCCGCTGGTCGCCGCGCGCCTCGGCGGGGTGGCGCAGTGCGTCGGCTACCTGGTGGCGGCGTCGGGACCGCTCCTGCTCGGTGCGGTGCACGACCTGACGCACGGCTGGTCCTGGCCGCTGGCGCTGCTGCTCGCGGCGCTGGTCCCCATGGCGTGGGCGGGCTGGGGCGCCGCGCGCGACGCCGTCCTGCCCGTGGCCGACGCCGACACCGCCGCCGACGCCGACGCCGTGCCGGAGCCGGTCAGCCGAGGCTGACCGGCAGCACCTCGAAGCCCCGCAGCGTCCGCAGGTCCCGGCGTACCGGCCGGCCGGCCACGCGGAGCCCGGGGAACCGCTCGGACACCGCCCGCAGGGCGACCTCGGCCTCAAGCCGGGCCAGTCCCGCCCCCAGGCAGTAGTGGACCCCGCCGGAGAAGGCCAGGTGGTCCCGGGCGTTGCGCCGGGTGACGTCGAAGCGGGCCGGGTCGGCGAAGACGTCGGGGTCGCGGTTCGCCGCGCCGAGCAGCACCGTCACCCGGGTCCCCGCCGGCAGCCGCCGGCCGGCCACCTCGACGTCGGTGCGGGCCGTGCGGCCGGTGAGCTGCACGGGGCTGTCGTACCGGAGGACCTCCTCCACGGCGTTCGCCCAGCCCGCGGGCTCCTCACGCAGCGCCGCCCACTGGTCGCGGTGCCCGTCCAGCGCGACGACGGCGTTGCCCAGCAGGTTCACCGTCGTCTCGAAGCCGGCGCCCAGCAGCAGCATCACGGTGGCGTGCAGCTCCCGCTCGGTGAGCGCCTCCTCCCCCGGCAGTCCCACCAGCCGGCTGACCAGGTCGTCGCCGGGGTCGCGGCGCAGCCGGTCGAAGTGGTCGCGGAGGAAGGCGTGCATGGCGCGCAGCCCGCGCTCGGCGGCCAGGTAGCGGCGCAGCGGCAGTCCGGCGTCCAGGGTCGCCGCCGCGGCCGCGCCCCAGCGCAGGAAGTCCTCGCGGCGGTCGGTGGGCACACCCAGCAGCTCGGCGATCACCAGGACGGGCAACTGGGCGGCGTACCGGTCGACCAGGTCCACCGGGCCCCCGGCGCCGGACAGGTCGTCGAGCAGCGCGTCGGCGGTGCGCCGGATCATCGGTTCGAAGGCGGCGGTGGCCCGCGGCGTGAACGCGCGGCTGACCAGCCGGCGGAAGCGGGTGTGGTCGGGCGGGTCGACGACGAGCATCGACGGGGGCTCGGCCACACCGCTGGCGTCCAGCTCGTCCCCGAAGCGCAGGGCCCACCCGACCAGTCCGGGGACCCGCGACCGGTCCCAGCCCACGCCGAAGGCGTCGGACCGCAGCACCTCCTGGGTCACCGCGTGCGAGGCGGTGACCAGGCCGAGCGCGCTGGGCACCAGCGGGCCGGCGGCGCGCAGCTGCTCGTGGAGGGCGTACGGCTCGTCGCGGACGGCGGGGTCGCGCAGCAGCCGGCCGACCGGGTCGCCACGGCGGGCCGCGCGGGCGAGGTACACCGCCGGCATGCCGTGCCGGACGGCGTAGCGGGCGGCCGTCCGAGCCGGGCGCAGCAGGAGCGCCGGCCGGGGTCCCGGGGCGGGTGCCGCGGGGAGCTGCTGCGGGCTGGTCAGCGTGGTCATGGGCGCCTCTCGGCCGGGGACGACGTCCGTCGGCCGCAGTCTGTCAGCGCCGTGCGCGCGTCCACCGGGAGGCCGCTCCGGCGTCGCCCGGGAGGTCCCGGGCGGCGCCGGGGGGACTACTCGGTCGGGGCCGGCGGGTCGAGGTCCTTGCCCGCCCAGTCCTTGCCGGCGGCGTCGGCGTGCTCCGAGGCGCTGTCGGTCTGACCGGTGACGGTCTCGATCATCTCCTCGTCGGACAGGCCCTCACCGGCGCTGTGGGTACCGGGCTCGGTCATCACGCATCTCCTTCGACTCGCGGACTGGTCCTCCCCGCCGTCCCCGGCGGCCGGACCGGTCAAACCCGGCGGGTCCGGAGTCACAGACCGGGCGGGCGCAGGTCGAACCACACGCGCTTGCCGCCGCGGTGGTCCTCGGCGCCCCACTGGTCCGCGATCGCCGCCACCAGGCGCATGCCGCGTCCGCGGGGGTTGTCCGTGCTCATCTCGCGGATGACGGGACGCACCCCTGAGCCGTCGGCGACGGCGATGCGCAGCCAGTCGTCGGACAGCGTCAGCTCGAGGGTGAGGACGGTCTCCCCGCCGACGTGGTCGACGACGTTGGCCACGAGCTCGGTCACCAGGAGCGCGGCGTCGTCGTGGTCGTGCGGGGCCCGCCAGGAGCGCAGCAGGTCGAGCACGAGGTGGCGGGCGACCGGCACGCTGCGGGCGGTCGGGAGCAGGTCGACGCTCGCGCGCAGGGTGGACACAGCCGGCCTCCAGGTGGTGGGGACGGACGGCGCGTCGCTCCGATTCGCATGACGCGTCATCCCGTTGCGTGCAACGGAACCATCACAGAACGCGTTGTGCAACCCCCCTTGCATGCCACTGCCGTTGCATGTCACTGCTGTTGCATGCAACCCCTGTGAAGATGCATAGTGGGCAACTGAATGGCCCGGAACGGACCGTCGAGGGAGGCTGGACGTGGCTGACGAGAGCACCGGAGGACCGGGCGATCCCGCGGCGGACGCGCTGCGCGCGCTGATCGCGGCGCTGGACGGATGCGTCGAGGAGCTGCGGTCGGCGCGCCTTCGGGCGGTGGACCTGCTCGCCCAGCGCGAGGCCGGCCGCCCCTGGATGGACATCGTCACCGCCGAGGCGCGGCCGCTGGTGGTCGAGCGGATCAGCACCGTGCTGGCCAGCCTGGCGGGCGCCGGCAGCGCCTTCCGCCGGGAGCAGGCACACGCGCTGCACGCCGAGGAGGTGAGCATCAACCGGATCGCGGCGATGTTCGGCGTCACGCGTCAGCGCATCTCGGCGCTGCTCCGCGACCGCCCGGAGGACGAGACCGCCTGAGCGACGACCAGCAGCCCCGAGCAGTTGGGTGCGGGCGTTGACGTCGTCCTCCCGCCCCGGCGCGGCGCCGAGGGCGAGCGCGAGCGGGTGGAGGTCGGCGACGCCCACCCCCCCGAGGTGCCCTGCGCGAGCAGGGCAGCCGGTGCGCCCGGATCGCGCTCGGGCGGCCGGCGGGGGAGCCGGACGCGCCGTCCTGGCGCGTGGTCGCCCGGGCCAGCAGCCATCCCTGAGCCGGCCGGCTCAGGCGGGGACGCGGTCCAGCGCCTGGTCGATGGCCTTGTAGATCCGCTGCTCGGAGACCGCACGGGGTGTGCCGAGCTGCTGGGCGAACAGCGCGACCCGCAGCTCCTCCAGCATCCAGCGCACGCGGACGACGGGGTCCTCGGGCGAGCCTCCCGGCGGCACCTGCCGGCGCAGCTGCTCGTACTCGGCGGTCACCGCCTCGACCTGCTGCATCCACAGCGCGTCCCGGGCGGCGTTGGCCGGCAGCTTCTCCAGCCGCAGTGCCATGCCCTTGAGATAGCGGACGACGTCGGGCAGCCGGCGCCGGCCGGTCGAGGCCACGAAGCCCTTGTGCAGCAGCCCGGCCATCTGCCGCCGCAGGTCGCCGATCGCGGCGTCGGGTACCCGGCGGCCGGGTGCCGCGCCGATCGCCACGGCGACCTCGCGGGCCTGGGTGAGCACCGCCTCCACCCGGGTGACGACGTCGCGGGTGAGCAGGAGCAGCTGACCGCGGGCCGTCTCGACCAGCGCGGCGAACGCCGCCTCGTCGCGCGGCGGGCCGCCCGCGGCGGCGATCAGCTCGTCGGCGGCGGCGTCCACGCAGTCGGCCACGAGGTCGGGGATCTCGCCGTCGGGGTTGAACTGCAGCGCCAGCCGTGACCGCGGACCCAGCCCCTTGGCCACCTGCCGCGCGGGGGACCCGGCGGCCAGCACGAGCAGCCGCCGGACACCCCGCCAGTGCAGGCGGGCGGCCTCGGGCTCGGTCGCGACGACCCGGACGCCGGCGGTCTCCCCCTCGTCGACCACGGCGGGGAAGGCGGTCCCCACGTGGCCGCCGCGGCGGACCTCCACCGTCCGCGGGAGGTCCCCGACGGTCCAGGCGGTCAGCCCGGTGCGCTCGAGGTCGGCGGCCGCCCGGGCCAGGCTCGCCCGGCTCTGCGGCGCGACCGCCGCGCGCAGCGCCTGCAGGTCCTTGCCACTGGCCAGGGTGCGGTCGCGGTCGTCGACCACGCGGAACGTCGCGCGCAGGTGGCCGGGCACCTGCTCCGGCACCCAGGCGTCCGGCGGGACCACGACGGCCGCCGACCGGCGCAGCTCGCGCTCCAGGGCCGGGAGCAGCGGCTCACCCGGGTCGATGCGCGGGAGCACCTCGCGCACCCGGTCGGGGATCGGGACCAGCGCCCGGCGCAGCTGCTTGGGCAGGCTGCGCAGCAGCGCGGTGAGCAGTTCCTCGCGCAGGCCCGGCACGGTGAACGCCAGCGAGCTGCCCGCCGTCCGCTCGGCGACGGCGTCCAGCACCGCGAGGGGGACGTCGACGGTGACGCCGTCCTCCGGCGCGCCCGGCGCGAACGCGTAGGACAGCGGCAGGGTCAGCCCCTGCGTCAGCGGGACCGCGTCGGGGAAGTCCTCCTCGCGCACCTGCCCCGCGGTCGCGGCGTTCGTCAGCACCTCGGGGGTCAGGGTCATCAGGTCCGGCGTGCGACGCCGGGCCTCCTTCCACCACCGGTCGAAGTGCCGGGTGGAGACGACGTCGGCGGGGACCCGGGCGTCGTACAGCTCGAACAGCGTCTCGTCGTCGACCCGGATGTCGCGGCGGCGGGCGCGCTCCTCCAGCTCGGCCACCCGCTCCAGCGCCCGCTGGTTCTCCGCCCAGAACCGGTGGTGCGTCGTCCACTCCCCCTGCACCAGGGCGTGGCGGATGAACAGCTCCCTGGAGACGACGGGGTCGATGGAGCCGTACTGCACCCGGCGGCCCACGACCAGCGGCAGGCCGTGGAGGGTGACCCGCTCGGTGGCGACCACCGAGCCCCGCTTGGCGTCCCACCGCGGCTCGGAGTACTCGCGCTTGACCAGGTGCCCGGCCAGCCCCTCGACCGTCTCGGGGTCGATCCGCGCCACCATCCGGGCGAACAGCCGGCTGGTCTCCACCAGCTCGGCGGCGACCACCCAGCGCGGGGGCTTCCTCGCCAGCGGCGTGCCGGGGGCGATGACGAAGCGGGCGTTGCGCGGACCGAGGTACTCGCGGCTGCCGCGCCGCCGGTCGCCGTCCTTGGCCTTGCCCTCCTCCATCTGCAGGCCGATCTGGGAGAGCAGCCCGGCCAGCAGCGACGCGGTGATCCCGCGCTCGTCGGCCTCGGCCGCGGGCTGGGTGAGCGTCATGCCGAGCCGGCGGGCGGTGCCGCGCAGCTGGCCGTAGAGGTCCTGCCACTCGCGGATGCGCAGGTAGTGCAGGAACTCGCGCTTCACGGTGCGCCGGAAGGCGCTGCCCGACAGCGTGTCCTGCTGCTCCTCCAGGTACCGCCAGAGGTTCAGCAGGGCGAGGAAGTCGGAGTTCTCGTCGGCGAACCGGGCGTGCATCTGGTCGGCGGCCTGCTGGTGCTCGGCCGGCCGCTCCCGCGGGTCCTGGATCGTCAGTCCCGCGGCGATCACCAGCACCTCGTCGAGCACGCCCCGCCGGTCGGCCTCCACCACCATGCGGGCGATCCGCGGATCCAGCGGCAGCGCGGCCAGCGCCCGGCCGGTGGGCGTTAGCCCCCCCTGCTCGTCGAGCGCGCCGAGCTCCTCGAGCAGGGCCAGGCCGTCGGCGACCGCGCGGCGGTCCGGCGGGTCGATGAACGGGAACTCCGCGACGTCCCCCAGGTCGAGCGCGGCCATCTGCAGCAGCACCGCGGCCAGGCTCGTGCGCAGGATCTCCGGGTCGGTGTACTCCGGCCGAGCGTCGAAGTCGTCCTCGGTGTAGAGGCGGATCGCGATGCCGTCGGAGGTGCGGCCGCACCGGCCCGACCGCTGCCGGGCCGAGGCCTGGCTGATCGCCTCGATCGGCAGCCGCTGCACCTTGGTCCGCGCGCTGTACCGGGAGATGCGCGCCGTCCCCGGGTCGACGACGTAGCGGATCCCCGGCACGGTCAGCGACGTCTCGGCGACGTTGGTGGCCAGCACGACCCGGCGGCCGGTGTGCGGCTCGAAGACGCGGTGCTGCTCGGCCGCCGACAGCCGCGAGTAGAGCGGCAGGACGTCGACGCCCGGGAAGCGGTCGGTGAGCGCGTCGGCGGTGTCGCGGATCTCCCGCTCGCCGGCGAGGAAGACCAGGACGTCGCCCGGCCCCTCGGCGACCAGCTCCTGCACCGCGTCCCCGATCGCGGTGACCTGGTCACGCTCGTCGTCGGCGTCCGGGTCGTCCGGGTCGACGACCGGGCGGTACCGGACCTCGACCGGGTAGGTGCGGCCGGTCACCTCGACGACCGGCACCTCGGTGCCGTCGGTCGAGAAGTGCTTGGCGATCCGCTCGACGTCGATCGTCGCCGAGGTGATGACGACCTTGAGGTCGGGACGGCGGGGCAGGATGCGGGCCAGGTAGCCCAGCAGGAAGTCGATGTTGAGGCTGCGCTCGTGCGCCTCGTCGATGATGAGCGTGTCGTACTGGCGCAGCAGCCGGTCGTGCGCGATCTCGGCGAGCAGCACGCCGTCGGTCATGACCTTGACCAGCGTCGAGTCCGACACCTGGTCGGTGAACCGGACCTTCCAGCCCACGACGTCGCCCAGCGGCCGCTCGAGCTCCTCGGCGATCCGCTCGGCGACCGTGCGGGCCGCGATCCGGCGGGGCTGGGTGTGCCCGATCCGACCGCGCACACCGCGGCCGAGTTCGAGCGCGATCTTGGGCAGCTGCGTGGTCTTGCCCGACCCGGTCTCGCCGGCGACGACGACCACCTGGGAGTCGCGCAGGGCGTCGGCGATGTCCTCACGGCGGGCGGAGACCGGCAGCTCGGCCGGGTAGCTCACCGGGGGGACGGCGGCGCGGCGGCGCGCGATCCGCTCCTCGGCCGCGGCGACGTCGGCGGTGATCCGCTCGCGCTGCCGGGCCCGCGCCTCGGCGTCGCGGGTGCGCCGGGTCCCGTCGAGGCGGCGGCCGAGGCGGTGCTCGTCCTCCAGCGTCAGGGCCGCCAGCCGGGATCGGAGGTCGCCGGCGGGCGGTGCGTCGGCGGCCATGGGCGATCTCCTCCTCGGGTGCTGGGCGGGGGCTGGGGCGGTGCTGCGCGGGCCACGGGCATGGGCGCCGGTCCCCCAGGATCCCACCCGGTGGGCGGCCGGCCGGTCCGACCGGCCATTAGCGTGCCCGACGTCACGCCGCGCCGACCGGAGAACTGTGTGCGTGTATCCCGCAACCAGTTGTACCGTGCACCTGTTCCTGCGGCGCCGTCCGCTCTGCCACCCCTGCCGGAGACCCCGTGTCCACTCCTGCCGCCGCGACCGCCTCCGGTCGCCCGGCCCAGCTGCACGTCCTCGGCGAGCAGCTGCCGCGGATGATGCGCGTGATCCACGCGCTGAAGGCCGCCAGCGCCGGGGACGGCCGCGAGCGCGCGGCGTTCGTGCTGCTGTTCCCGCTCGTCCGGCTCGGTCCGCTCCGACAGGGTGCGCTGGCCGACCTGGTGCACGCCGACCCGTCGACGGTCAGCCGGCACGTAACCACGCTGGTCGAGGGCGGCCTGGTGCGGCGCGTCCCCGACGAGCGGGACGGCCGCGCCAGCCGGCTGGTCGTCACCGATGCCGGTCACGCGGCGCTCGCGTCCCTGCGGGCCGAGCGCGAGGCGCTGCTCGACCGGGTCACCGCCGACTGGGACGACGCCGAGCTGACCGCCCTCACCGACCTCTTCGGCCGCCTGCTCGACGGCCTGTCCGCCGTCCTGCCCTCCGACGCCGCTCCCGACGCCCTCCCCACCCCGAGAGAGACCCGATGACCCAGACCACCCGGGGTACCGCCGCCCAGCGCAGCGAGGCCCGCGCCGCGGCCGCCGCGCCGGACGCCTCCGGTCAGTTCACCCACCGGCAGATCCTCACGATCATCGCCGGCCTGATGGTCGCCATGTTCCTGGCCGCCCTCGACCAGACCGTCGTCTCGACGGCCATCCGGACCATCGCCGACGACCTGCAGGGCTACGACCTGCAGGCCTGGGCGACCACGGCCTTCCTCATCACCTCGACGATCACCACGCCGCTGTACGGGAAGCTGTCGGACATCTACGGCCGCCGGCCGTTCTACCTGTTCGCGATCGCCGTCTTCGTGGTCGGCTCGCTGGCCTGCGCCTTCGCCCAGTCGATGTACCAGCTGGCGGGCGCCCGGGCCCTGCAGGGCATCGGTGCCGGTGGCCTCATGTCACTGGCGCTGGCGATCATCGGCGACATCGTCCCGCCGCGGGAGCGCTCCCGGTACCAGGGCTTCTTCATGGCGGTCTTCGGCACCTCCAGCGTGCTCGGCCCGGTCATCGGCGGCTTCCTCGCCGGCCGCGACCAGCTGCTGACCTTCGACGGCTGGCGCTGGATCTTCCTCATCAACGTGCCGCTGGGCATCCTCGCCTTCGTCGTCGTCAGCCGCGTGCTGCACCTCCCGCACGCCCGGCGCGAGCACCGCATCGACTGGCCCGGCGCGCTGGCGCTGGTCGTCTTCCTCGTGCCGCTGCTGGTCGTCGCCGAGCAGGGCCGCACCTGGGGCTGGAGCTCGGGCGGGGCGCTGACCTGCTACGCCGTCGGCGCCGTCGGGTTCGTCCTGTTCCTGCTGGCCGAGCGGGCCTACGGCGAGGAGGCGATGCTGCCGCTGCGCCTGTTCCGCAACCGGACCTTCGCCATCGGCGGCATCAGCAGCGTGGTCCTGGGCGCCGGGATGTTCGGCGGCATCCTGCTCCTGCCGCAGTACCTGCAGATCGTGCACGGCTCCAGCGCCACGGTCGCCGGCCTGCAGATGATCCCGCTGGTCGGCGGCATCATGACCGGCGCCGTGAGCTCCGGCATCGCCATCGGCAGGACCGGCAAGTACAAGGCCTTCCCGCTGGTCGGCATCGGGTTCATGGTCGTCGCGCTGGTGTCGCTGTCGTTCATCGTGGAGGCCGACACCTCCGTGTGGGCGCTGTTCCCCTTCATGGTGCTGCTCGGCCTGGGCCTGGGCTTCAACTTCCAGCCGGTCATCCTCGCCGTGCAGAACTCGGTCTCCCCCCGGGAGATGGGCGTGGCCACCTCGTCGGTGACCTTCTTCCGGCAGATGGGCGGCACCCTCGGCGTCGCGGTGTTCCTCTCGCTGCTGTTCAGCCGGCTGCCCGTCGAGATCGGTGAGGCCTTCCGCTCCGCCGGCCTGGGCAGCCTCGCCGGTTCGGTCGACGTCGACGCGGCACTGAGCGACACGTCGTCCATCGCGTCCGCCCCGCCCGAGGCCGTCCAGGCGTTCAAGGTCGGCTTCTCCGAGTCGATCGACCTGGTGTTCCTCATCGCGGCGTGCGTGGTCGCCGTCGGCTTCTTCGTGCTGCTGTTCCTGCCGCAGCTGGAGCTGAGCAACAAGTCCGGCATCCAGGCGCAGCAGGAGGCGGCGGACGCAACCGCCACCGGCGACGCCACGGAGGCCGACGACGCCGTCCGCGCCGCCGGGGCCGCCGCCCCGACGTCGGTCAGCCCGGTCCAGGGTCCGGCGGCCGGCGACGGCACGACCGGGGACGGCGTGGCCGAGCGCGGCCCCCGCCACTGACGCGCGACTCTGCGGGCCGATCCCGGACGTTGCCGGCGCGATGGCGCCGGCAACGTCCGGGTCCCCCCGGCACGGTGCGGTCGCGCGACGTCAGGGCGTGAAGACGGCGCGCACGCAGCCGTCCTGCTTCTCCTTGAACAGCTCGTAGCCCCGCGGCGCCTCGCTGAGCGGCATGACATGGGTGGCCAGGTGCTCGGTGACGAGCTCGTCGCGCTCCATGAGCTCGAGCAGCCGGGGGATGTACCGCGGCCCGTGCACCTGGGCCCCGCGCAGGGTGAGCCCCTTGTTCATCAGCGCGCCGAGCGGGAACTTGTCCACCATCGACGCGAAGACGCCGAGGGTGAAGACGCTGCCGCCCTTGCGGCAGGCCATGACCGCCTCGCGGACCGCCGCCGGGCGGTCGGTCTGCAGCCGCAGCTGCTGCTTGACCTGGTCGTAGACACCCTGCGGGCCGGGGCTGTGCGCCTCCATGCCCACGGCCTCGATGCACACGTCGGGACCGCGGCCGCCGGTGAGCTCGCGCAGCTCGGCCGCCACGTCGGTGGTGGTGTAGTCGATGGTCTGCGCGCCGGCGTACGTGCGCGCCTGCTCCAGCCGCTCGGGGAGCCGGTCGATCACGACCACCCGCTCGGCGCCGACGATCGCCGACAGCCGCGCGGCCATCTGCCCGACGCCCCCGGCGCCCCAGACGGCGACCGTGTCACCCGCCTGGACCCCACCGAGGTCGACGCCGGTGAAGGCGGTGGACGCCGCGTCGGAGGCGAACAGCGCCCGGTCGTCGGACACCCCGTCCGGGACGACGAAGCTGCCGACGTCGGCGTAGGGCACGCGCACGTACTCCGCGTGGCTGCCGGCGTAGCCCCCGAGGGCGTGCGAGTAGCCGATGCACCCGCCGACGCTCTGCCCCCACAGCCCCTCGGTGATCCCGGGGTTGGGGTTGCTGTTGTCGCACAGCGAGAACATCTCGTTCCGGCAGTACCAGCAGGTGCCGCAGGAGACGAACGAGGCGACGACGACCCGGTCGCCCACCTCGCGCTCGCGGACGCCCTTGCCGACCTCGACGACCTCGCCCATGAACTCGTGGCCGATGACGTCGCCGGCGCGCATGAACGGGACGTAGCCCGACAGCAGGTGCAGGTCCGAGCCGCACGTCGTCGTCCGCCGCACCTTCAGGATCACGTCGTGGTCGTTGAGGATCTGCGGCTCCGGGACGTCCTCCACCGACAGCCGGTTCACGCCGGCCCACGTCACCGCCTTCACAGTGCACCCCGTTCGCTACCGCGGACCGCTCCGCTCCTCGCTCGTCCCTCGCTGCGATGCTCACGATCCTGTCCGCTCACAGCACGCCCTCCTTCTTCGCGTTCGCCACCACGCCGTCCAGCAGGCGGCCGGCGGGGGTCTGCGCCCGCTCCCCGTGCGGCCGCGGGTCCATCCGCAGCACCTCGCCGGTCTCCAGCAGCTGCTTGGACGCCCGCAGGGCGGCGCGCAGCCGGCCGATATCCTCCTCCGACGGCGCCGTCCGGTAGCGCGCGGCGACCTCGGTGCCCTTGTCCGCCGGCGCCGGCGTCACCCGGACCTCGATCCGGTCCCCCAGCGCGGCCAGCGGGGCCGGCAGGTCGCCGGGGTCGACGCGGTCCGCGGGGAGCAGCACCGTCACCACCCGCCACCGCCTCGCCGCGCGGGCGGGGTCGTCCTTCGCCGACGCGGTCCCGACGCCGGGCAGGCGCAGGTCCTGCAGGCGGCCGAGGAGGGCGCCGCCGACGTCGGCGGCGCGGGAGAGGAGCGGGTTGGCCATGGTCTTCCCTCCGGACGGGCGGTCCGCTCCCCCTACCCCCGTCACGGCCGCGGGCAACCGGCCTACGGTGAGCGGCGTACCGCCCACCGCGACCGCGCTCCTGGAGGCCCGCCGTGCCCGCGTCCTCGTTGATCCTCAACCGCCGGGACCTGGACTTCCTGCTGCACGAGTGGCTCGACGTCGAGAGCCTGGTCAAGCGGGAGCGCTACGCCGAGCACTCCCGCGAGACGTTCGACGCCGTGCTCGAGCTGGCCGAGCAGATCGCCACCGACCACTTCGCCCCGCACAACCGCAAGGCCGACGAGAACGAGCCCCGGTTCGTCGACGGCCGGGTGGAGATGATCCCCGAGGTCAAGCAGGCGCTCGAGGTGTTCGCCGGCGCCGGGCTGCTGGCCAGCGAGTTCGACGAGCGCTTCGGCGGGATGCAACTGCCGCACACCGTCGGGCAGGCGGTCTTCGCCTGGTTCAAGGCCGCGAACGTCGGCACGTCGGCCTACCCGTTCCTCACCATGGCCAACGCCCGGCTGCTCATCGCGCACGGCAGCGAGCAGCAGGTCGACACGTACGTCGCGCCGATGGTCGAGGGCCGCTGGTTCGGCACCATGGCGCTGTCGGAGCCGCAGGCCGGCTCGTCGCTGGCCGACATCACCACCCGCGCCGAGCGCCAGGACGACGGCACCTACCGGCTGACCGGCAACAAGATGTGGATCTCCGGCGGCGACCACGAGCTGACCGAGAACATCGTCCACCTGGTGCTGGCCAAGGTCCCCGGGGGTCCGCCGGGCGTGAAGGGCATCTCGCTGTTCGTCGTCCCCAAGTTCCTGGTGGGGCACGACGGCTCCCTCGGGGAGCGCAACGACGTCGTCCTGGCCGGGCTGAACCACAAGATGGGCTACCGCGGGACGACGAACACGCTGCTCAACTTCGGCGAGGGCGTGCACACCCCCGGCGGGCGGGCCGGCGCGGTCGGCCACCTCGTGGGCGAGGAGCACCGCGGCCTCACCTACATGTTCCACATGATGAACGAGGCCCGGATCGGCGTCGGGATGGGCGCGACCGTGCTGGGCTACACCGGCTACCTGCACGCGCTGGAGTACGCCCGCACCCGCACGCAGGGGCGCCCGCCGACGGCGAAGGACCCGAGCACGCCCGCGGTCCGGATCGTCGACCACACCGACGTCCGCCGGATGCTGCTGGCCGCCAAGGCCTACGCCGAGGGCGGCATGGCCCTCGGGTTGTACTGCGCCCGGTTGGTCGACGAGGAGCAGACCGCGGAGTCGCCCGAGGCCCGCGCCCAGGCCCACCTGCTGCTGGAGATGCTCACGCCGATCGCCAAGGCCTGGCCCTCGCAGTACGGCCCGGTGACCGACGACCTCGCCATCCAGGTGCACGGGGGCTACGGCTACACCCGCGACTACCCGGTCGAGCAGTTCTACCGGGACAACCGGCTCAACCCGATCCACGAGGGCACCAACGGCATCCAGGGCCTGGACCTGCTCGGGCGCAAGGTCCTCATGCAGGAGGGCGCCGGCCTCCGGCTGCTGGGCGAGACCATCGGCGCCACGACCGCGCGCGCCGCGGGCACCGACTGGGCCGGCTTCGCCGCCGACCTCGACGCCGCGGTCACCCGTCTGGGCGCGGTGACGGCGACCCTGTGGGGCGCCGGCGACCCGGCGGTCACCCTGGCGAACGCGACGGCCTACCTCGAGGCGGCGGGCCACGTCGTGGTCGCGTGGCTGTGGCTGGAGCAGGCGCTGGCCACCCGGGACGAGAGCGGCGACTTCTACGAGGGCAAGCGCGCCGCGGCCCGCTTCTTCCACCGCTACGAGCTGCCGAAGGTGCACACGCACCTGGACCTGCTGGAGTCACTGGACCGGACCGTCCTGGACACCGACGAGGCCTGGCTCTAGCGGAGGACCACCCCTGCCGGGTCCCGCCACTCGCGAGCGGCGGGACCCGGCAGGGGGCCCGGGACACAGCTGCGCCCCGCGGCTCCAGGGAGGAGCGGCGGGGCGCGGTGGGCGGGGGACCGGCCGGAGCCGGTCAGGACGGTGGGGTCAGGCGGTGCCGACGGTGGCCGCCACCGGCTCGTGCGCCGGCTGCGGGGAGCGCGGGGCGACCGCGGCACGCTGCTCGCGCTCGTAGCGGGCGGTGCTGGACGACCCCATCACGATCACCAGCCCGGTCAGGACCAGGAACCCGAGAAGGGTCACTGCCGGCCAGAACATCATCGAGGACTTCCCCCTGTATCTCTCTCCTCCGGCCCGCCAGGTGCGCGGGCCGGCACGTCGTCGGGACCTGTGTCCCCCGTCGATCTACCTCTCAATCGTCGACCTGTGATCGTTCCCTGACTGGTGGTGATGCGTTTCACAGACCGTCACCGGCGCGGCACCGTCCGGCCGATCGAGGCCATCCTGACCGGCCGGGGGGCTCCCCGAGTGCGTCGGCGACCGCGGCGCGTCCGGCGCGTCCGGCGCGCCCGGGTCCTCGGTGGCGGCGCCGACACGCCTGGTCACCGCGCCCGACACCGCATCGTGACGAATGGAACGGCACCGTCCGGGGAACCGGGGAGGAGAACGCTGTAAACGCCCCCGACCGGAGGACTCCCGATGGCCCGTTCCACCGGCCCCCGCAGCGCGGCCACCGCTGCGAAGGACACGAAATTCTCCGGCAACGTCGCCGGCGACCCCGCACCCCATGACGACAAGGTCAACTCGACCCGGTTCGACAACGCACCTCGCGGAGCGGACAAGTCGCCCACGACGATGGGCACCCTGAAGCGGACGCTGAAGGAGTTCAGCGAGGACCAGCTCACCGACCGGGCTGCGTCACTGACGTACTACGGCGTCCTCGCGCTCTTCCCGGCGATCATCGCGCTGCTGTCGATCGTCGGACTGCTGACCGACCCGCGGCAGCTCTCCGACGCGCTGACGACGGTGGTCCCCGGGGACGCGGCCGAGACGCTCAACCCGGTCATCGACCAGATCGCCGGCAACACCGGCACCGCCGGGTTCGCGCTGATCATCGGTCTGGCCGCCGCGATCTGGTCCGCCTCGGGCTACGTCGGCGCCTTCACCCGGGCCGCCAACGTCGTCTACGAGACGCCCGAGGGCCGCAAGATCTGGAAGCTCAAGCCGCTGCAGCTGCTCGTGACGCTGATCGGCATCCTGTTCGCCGCGCTCATCGTCGCGATGCTGGTCCTCAGCGGGCCGGTCGTCGAGGCCGTGGGCAGCGCCATCGGGCTGGGCGACACCGCGATGACCATCTGGAACGTCGCCAAGTGGCCCGTGATGGTCGTCATCCTCGCGCTGATGATCGCGGTCCTCTACTACGCGACCCCCAACGCGAAGCTGCGCGGCTTCAAGTGGGTCAGCCCCGGTGCCGGCGTCGCCATCCTCGTCGCCGTCGTGGCCTCGGCCGCGTTCGCGTTCTACGTGAGCAACTTCGGCAGCTACAACAAGACCTACGGCGCGCTGGCCGGCGTCGTGATCTTCCTGATCTGGTTCTGGCTGATCAACCTGTCGCTGCTGTTCGGCATCGAGCTCGACGCCGAGCTCGAGCGGACCAAGGAGCTCAAGGAGGGCGTGCCGGAGGCCCACAAGGAGATCCAGCTGGACGCCCGGGCCGAGCCCAAGCCGCGCCAGACGAACTGACGCAGGACCCCTCGCGGGTCCGGACACCGACGAGGCCCTCTCCCCGACCGGGGAGAGGGCCTCTCCCGTGTCTCAGCGGGACGTCGGCGGGCGGTCGCCGTACCGGACCGGCGGGGTGCGCTCCACCAGCGCCGCCACACCGGCCAGCCCCCGGCTGACCGCCTCCCCGACCGGCGCCAGCCGCTCCGGCCCCCGGCGGACGCCGGCGTCGACCAGGTCCCGGGTGCGGTCGAGCACCGACAGCGGCAGGGCAGACAGGGCGTTGCCCGGGGGACGTCGGGCGACGGTGGGGTGCGGGCGGGTCGGCGAGATCCGCCGAACCAGCTCCCACTGGCGGCCCAGCCGGCGCAGCTCGTGCGGGTCGAGTCGCTCCTGCAGGCGTGGCAGCAGCAGGTCCTCCTCGTCGCGGACGTCCTCGCGCAGCACCTCGACCAGCCGGGCCAGCCGCGCGGGCCGCTGCGGGTCGTCCAGGCCGCCCTCCTCGAGAGCGGCGACCAGCTCGTTGACCTCCTGGTGCTCCTGCTCGATGCGCAGCGTGAGCTCCTCGCCGTCGGGCAGGACCCGGCGGACGGCGGGCCACAGGACCGCCTCCTCGGCGAAGGCGTGCGCGAACACCAGGCGGTCGATGCGCTGCAGCACCTCCTCCTGGGCGCGGCCGGTCGCGCCGTCGAGCTCGTGCAGCAGCTCGTCGAGCCGCACGTGGTCACGGCGCTGACGGGTCAGGACGCTGCCGGGGCCGCCGAGCTCGGCCTCGGTCTGGTCGGCGATGGAACGGGGCACGGGGACACGACCTCTCGATGCGTTACGGAACCGTTCCCTACGTTCCCCGCGGACGTGGAGCGCATGCCCGGCGCGTCCCGGTTGTCCGGCCCCGTCCGGCGGGTAGTCCCGCGGCCCGCGGGCGACGGAGCCCCGGCCCGAGGAGGCACCATGACCCCGCCCGTGACGTCGGACTTCTACGAGCTCGAGGCGCTGCTCGACGACGCCGACCGCGAGACGCTGCACCGGGTGCGCGCCTTCATGGACGAGCGCGTCGAGCCGGTCATCAACGAGTTCTGGACCCGCGGGGAGTTCCCGCACGAGCTCGTCCCCGGGCTCGCCGAGCTGGGCGTGGCCGGTGCGCAGTACTCCGGGTACGGCTCCCCGGGCCGCTCCGCGCTGTTCGACGGCATGGTCGCGATGGAGTTCTCCCGTGGCGACCCCTCGATCGCCACCTTCATGGGCGTCCACGGCGGGCTGGCGATGGGCACCATGCACCTGTGCGCCTCCGAGGAGCAGAAGGAGCGCTGGCTGCCGGCGATGGCGCGGATGGAGCTGCTCGGCGCCTTCGGCCTCACCGAGCCCGAGCACGGCTCCGACGTCGCCCGCGGGCTGCAGACGACCGCGCGCCGGGACGGCGACGAGTGGGTGCTCAACGGGCAGAAGAAGTGGATCGGCAACGGCAGCTTCGCCGACCTGGTCATCATCTGGGCCCGCGACGAGGAGACCGACCGGGTGCTCGGCTTCGTCGTCGAGAAGGGCACGCCCGGCTACTCCGCCGTCGACCTCAAGGACAAGATCGCCCTGCGGGTGGTGCAGAACGCGCACATCACCCTCGAGGACGTGCGCGTGCCCGAGGCCAACCGGCTGCAGGAGGCCAACTCCTTCCGCGACACCGCGCAGGTGCTGAAGGCGACGCGGGTGAGCGTGGCCTGGTCGGCCGTCGGGTGCTCGCGCGGCGCCTACGAGCACGCGCTGCGCTACGCCGAGGGCCGCCAGCAGTTCGGCAAGCCGATCACCCGCTTCCAGCTCGTGCAGGACCTGCTGTTCCGGATGCTCGGCAACATCACCGCCTCGGCGACCCTGTGCGCCCGGGCCTCGCAGCTGCAGGACTGCGGGATGCTGCGCGACGAGCACGCCTCGATGGCCAAGGCCTACAGCACGATGCGGATGCGCGAGACCGTCGGCTGGGCCCGCGAGCTCATGGGCGGCAACGGCATCCTGCTGGAGAACCACGTGGGCCGGTTCGTCGCCGACGCCGAGGCCATCTACTCCTACGAGGGCACCCGCGAGGTGAACAGCCTGATCGTCGGCCGCGCGGTCACCGGCGAGAGCGCCATCGTCTGAGCGCCCGCGCCGTGCCGAGGCCCCCTAGCCGGTGGCCTCCCACCACTGCGCCGCGGCCTCCGCCGGTGTCCGCCCGTCGAGGGCCACGGCCCGGTTGAGCTCGATGAGGTCGGCGGTCGTCAGGCGGGCGCTGACGTCGTCCATCGTCGCCGCCATGGCATCCCCGGCGTCCTCGAGCACGTCGGTCCGGACGATGGGGACGACGTTCTCGCGCGGCTGCAGACCCCGGTCGTCCTCGAGGAGGAGGAGGGACTCGTCGGTGAGGTGCGGGTCGGTCGTCTCCAGCATGCCGACGTCGATCCCCCCGGCCAGCAGCGTGTCCACGGTGGCCGCCCGCGACGGCATGCTGAGGACCGTGCCGAACCGCAGGCCGTACACGTCGCGCAGGCCGACCAGGCAGTGCGGCCGGTCCGGGCACTCGGGTGGCCCGCCGAAGGTCAGGCCGGGGGCGATCGCGGTGAGGTCGGACAGCCGGCTGATCCCCTGCTCGGCGGCGACGCGGGCCAGCACGACGAAGCCGTTCTGGTCCTCCGCGGCCGCCGCGTCGAGGACGGTCAGGCCCCGCGGGGCCAGGGTCCGTGCGAGGTCGGCGTGCATGTCGGCGGCATCCCGCCGGGCCGTGTCCGCGTCGGGGCGCAGGAACTCCGCCGCGGTGCCGAGGTAGTCCACGACGACGTCGACCACGCCCTGCTCCAACGCCGGCAGGACCACTTCCCGGGTGCCGACGCCGTGCTGCACGACGACCTCCAGGCCGGCCCGCCGCAGCCCGGCCGCGTAGACCTCCGCGAGGATGTGGTTCTCGGGGAAGTCGTAGGAGACCACGCGGATCGTCCCGGCCGGCAGCGTAGGCGACTCGTCGGCTCCGCTGCTGCAGCCGGGGAGCGCGACGGCGAGCACGAGGACGACGACGGCCAGCGCGGCGCGGTGCATCGCGGACTCCTCCCGGGAGCCGGTGCCCGGGGTCCCCCGTCGGGCACCGAGCCACGCTAGCCCTCGGCCAGGCTCGGGGGACGGGACCAAGGGTCGTGTTCCGCGACCGCCGACGGGGGCAGGATCGGCGGGCATGGCGGCAGCCACGCACGTGACGGCGGGTCAGGCCGCGCGGCCGGCTGCCCCCGGGCCGAGCCGGGTCCCGCGGCCGGCCCCGCCCGCGATCCACCGCGTCCGGCGCCGCCGCCGGCCGTCCGGGGAGGCGCCGCCGCTCCCCCGGCACCTCGCCACGTCGGGCAAGTGGTGGCTGGCCCTCTGCGGCGTCGTCCTCGTGGTCGGGACCGTCGTCTTCGTCACGGACAGCGTGGAGTACGTCGACGTCGCGGACACCCGGGTGCTGCAGGCGATCGCCGAGCTGCGCACCGACACGCTGACCCCCGTGGCGGAGGTGGCGGGCGTCCTGGCCACCGCGGGCGCCATCCACGTGATCTGGCTGACCAACCTCGTCGTGCTGGCGGCGGTGCGCCGGTGGCGGCACCTGTTCGTCTGGCTGGTGACCGGGCTGCTGGTCGTCAACCTGACCGCGGTGGCGGCCGCCACGCTCCAGCGGCCACGGCCGTTCGAGGTCGAGGTGCTCGGCGCCTGGTCGGGCTTCTCGATGCCGTCCCTGCCGGTCACGGTGCTGGCCACGTTCCTGGTCAGCAGCCTCTACTCGCTGGTCCCGGCGGGCCGGGCCCGGGGGGTCGGGAAGTGGGTCGTGTGCGCCCTGCTGGTCGTCACCGCGACCTCACGGCTGTACCTCGCCCAGGACCACCCGTCCGACGTCGTGGCCGGTGTCGTGATCGGCGTGGCGGCGCCGCTGGCCGCCTTCCGGCTGCTCACGCCCAACGAGGTCTACCCCGTGCGCTACCGGCGCGGCCGGACCGCGCACCTGGACGTGACCGGAGCCCGCGGTACGGCGATCATCCGCGCCCTGCAGGACCAGCTCGGCGTCGTCGCGACGGAGGTGACGCCGTTCGCCCTGGCCGGGTCCGGGGGCTCCACGCCGCTGCGGATCACCGTCCGGGCGGACCCCTCCGCGGGGGATGAGGACAGCTGCGTCTTCGGCAAGTTGTACGCGGCCACCCATGTCCACTCCGACCGCTGGTACAAGCTCGGGCGCACGCTCCTGTACGGCCGGCTCGAGGACGAGAAGCCGTACCACAGCGTCCGCCGGCTGGTGCAGTACGAGGACTACGTGCTGCGGCTGCTCTGGGACGCCGGCCTCCCGGTGCCCCACCCGATGGGCATCGTCGAGATCACGCCCGAGCGCGAGTACCTGCTGGTCACGGAGTTCATCCAGGGAGCCCGGGAGATCGGCGACGCCGAGGTCGACGACGCGATCATCGACCAGGGGCTGTCCGTGGTGCGCCGCCTGTGGGAGATCGGCATGGCCCACCGGGACATCAAGCCGGCCAATCTCCTGGTGCGCGACGGCACGCTGTTCCTCATCGACCCGGCCTTCGCCGAGGTCCGGCCCAGCCCGTGGCGGCAGGCCGTGGACCTGGCCAACATGATGCTGGTCCTGGCCCTGCGCACCGACGCGGAGCGGGTCTACGCGCGGGCCCGGCTCCAGTTCTCCGACGAGGAGATCGCCGAGGCCTTCGCGGCCACCCGCGGGCTCACCATGCCCTCCCAGCTGCGCCGGATGATCCGGGCCCTGGGCCGGGACCTGCACGGGGACTTCCTGGCGCTCCTGCCGTACCAGCTGCCCCCGGTGCCCATCCAGCGGTGGACCTGGCGCCGCGTCGTGCTGAGCCTGGTCACCGTCGTGGGGCTGGCCCTCGCGGTCGCCGTGGGTGTCGACCTCGTGGGCTCTCCGCTGTGAGCGGCCCGCGCGCCGCCCGGGCACCGACCGCGCTGGCAGCCGTCGGGGCGCTGCTGCTCGGCGGGTGCGCCGCGGAGGACACCAGCGTCAGCCCGGCGGCGCCTGCCTGCTCCGCCGACGACGACGGAGCGGTCGGCAACGGCGTGGTGCTGATGGCGCAGGCGGTGCCGAGCGCGACGTGGGTGCCGTGCGTCGAGGGCGTCCCGCTGGGCTGGGGATTCGGGGGGCTGGACGCCCGCAGCGGCTCGGCCCGCTTCTGGCTGGACTCCGACCGCGACGGGCAGCGCGCCATCGAGGTCCGGCTCGCGGAGACGTGCGACACCGCGGGCGCCACCGAGGTCCCCACCGACCGGGAGGGGTTGCGCCGCCTGGAACGGGTCACCGAGGTCACCCCGGAGTTCCACGGCCGGCGCTACTACCTCTTCGAGGGTGGCTGCCTGACCGTCGTCTTCACGCTGGGCGGCGAGTACCGGGGCGAGCCCCTCGCGCTGGCCACCCAGGGCATCGGTGTCGTCAGCCGCGCACACCTCGCCGCCCAGGTACGCGAGGAGACCGGAGGACGGCTCGAGCTCGACCCGCCGGCCGGCGGCGGGGGCGCCTCGTGACCGCGGCGCGTCCCCTGGCCCCGCCCGCCCCGGCGGACCGCCCGGAGCGCCGGACGCCGCGCTGGCGGCGGCTCGTCGCCCCGCTGTTGTCCCTGGTCCTGGTGGCAGCCGTCTTCGCGTGGTTCCTGCCGCAGTTCACCAGCCTGTCGGACGTCTGGTCCGCGGTGACGGCGATGACGTGGGTGGAGCTCGTCCTCCTGGGGCTGGCCGCCGCGTGGAACGTCGCGACCTACCAGTTCGTCATGGTCGCGACCATGCCCGGGCTCCGGCTCCGCGAGGCCACCGTCTCCACCATGACGACGACCGCCGTCTCCAACACCGTCGTCGGCGGCTCCGCCCTGGCCCTCGGGCTGACCTACGGCATGAACTCGTCGTGGGGCTTCTCCCGCTCCCGGACGTCGGTCTCCCTGCTCCTGTCGGGACTGTGGAACAACTTCGCCAAGCTGGCCCTGCCGGTGGTCGCCCTGGTGCTGCTGGCCTTCTCCACGCCCCCGACCACCGGACGGCTGGTCGCCGGGCTGGCCGGGGTGGCGGGGCTCGTCGTCGCCGTCGTCGTGCTGGGTCTGCTGCTGCGCAGCCGGGAGAGTGCGGCGCGCATCGGGACCACGGCCGGGAAGGTGGCCTCCGCGCTGCGCCGTCCCCTCGGCCGGCCGCCGGTGCACGGCTGGGAGCGGGCCACGACGAAGTTCCGGGACCGCACCGTGCTGCTGCTCCGGGCGCGGTGGCACTGGCTGACGCTGGCCACGGTGGTCAGCCACCTCTCGCTGTTCGCCGTCCTGCTCCTCGCGCTGCGCGCCGTGGGCGTGGAGGGCGACGAGGTGTCCGCGGGCGAGGCCCTGGCGGTCTTCGCGTTCGCCCGGCTGCTCACCGCCGTCCCCTTCACCCCCGGCGGGCTGGGCGTCGTCGAGCTCGCGCTGATCACCGGGCTGTCCGCCGCCGGCGGCGACCGGCCGCTGGTGGCCGCGGCCGTCCTCGTCTTCCGGGCACTGACCTACGTCCTGCCCATCCCGCTGGGGATCGGCACCTACCTCTTCTGGCGGCACAACCGGTCGTGGCGGCGGGAGGCGAACTCCGCGCCACGCACGGAGTTGGTGCCGGAGACCTCATGAGCGTGGGCGCGGCGGCCCGACCGGGCCGTCTGGCCGGTGCACGTCGGGACGCCGCGCTCATCGGCGTCGGTGCGGTGGTGCTCGTCCTCGCGGCCCTGCCGGTCGACGCCACCCGGGTGTCGTCGGCCGAGGCGGAGGTGTTCCACGCGGTCAACGGCGTCGACCTCGTGCCGTTCGTCCTCGTGTGGCCGGTCATGCAACTGGGGAACGTCGTCGTCGTCCCGGCATCCGCCGTGCTCGCCGCCGTGTTCCGACGCTGGCGGCTGGGGGCCGGGCTGCTGCTGGCCGGCGCTGGGACGTACTACGCCGCGAAGGTCGTCAAGGCCATCGTCGAGCGGGGCCGGCCCGACGGCCTGCTGGCCGACGTCGTCATCCGGGGCGAGGCGGCGGCGGGCCGGGGCTTCGTCTCCGGCCACGCCGCGGTCGTCGTCGCCCTGCTCGCGACGGCGTGGCCGTGGCTGGGCCGCCGGAGCCGGATCGCCGGCGCCGTCGTCGCGACGGCGGTGTGCCTGGCCCGGGTGCACGTGGCGGCGCACCTGCCCCTGGACGTCGTCGGCGGCGCCGCGCTGGGCCTCGGCGTCGCCGGCACCGTGCGGCTGCTGCTGGGACGGCCGCACTGATGCTGGTCGACGCCCGCCGGGGACTGCGCGTCGGCGCCGTCCTGCTGACCGGCGGGGTGGCCGTCGGCGTGCTCGTGGCCCTGCCTGCGACGCGGCCGGCGGTCCAGGCCGTCGACGACACCGTGTGGCGCTGGGCCGGCGCTGTCGAGAACGGGCCGGCGACCGCCGTGGCCGTCGGCCTCTCCTGGCTCGGCGGCGTGTGGGTGACCTGGCCGCTGCGGGTCCTGGGCCTGGCCCTGCTCGCCTGGCGCCGACACTGGTTGCGCCTGGCCGCCTTCGCCCTCGCCGTGGTGACCAGCGAGGCCCTCATCGGCCCGCTCAAGGCGGCGTACGACCGCGCGCGACCGCCGGACTCCCTGATCGAGACGTCGGGGGCCTCGTTCCCCTCCGGGCACGCGATCGCCGCGGCGGTGACCGCGGTCGGGTTGGTGCTGGTGCTCTCACCGCCCGGCCCGATGCGCTGGCGGTGGGAGGTGCGCGCCGCGCTGTTCGCCGCCGTCATGGCGGTCTCGCGCGTCTACCTGCGGGCGCACTGGTTCTCCGACGTCCTCGCGGGGATCCTGCTGGGCGCTGGGCTGGCTCTGGGCTGGCCTGCCCTGCTGATGGCCCTGCGCGAGCGCTCGGCTAGTCGAACAGGTCGGGCTGGTCGCGGCTGATGCGCTCCCAGATCGGCTGGAACTGGAACCAGCCGGCGAACTCGTAGCCGACCTGGCCGCGGGTCACCGTGGCCTCCTCGGGCCCGATCCGGCGCGGGGGGCTGCCCAGCCCGGCAGCGGCGGCGTAGGCGGTGAGCTGGGACTGCGCGGTGCGCTCGAGGGTGAGGAACCACCAGGCGGCGCTGTCCACGGAGGCACCGACGGTCAGCATGCCGTGGTTGCGCAGGATCACCGCCTTGTGCGTGCCGAGGGCGACGCCGATGCGCCGGCCCTCCTCGGGGTCCAGCACCACGCCCGAGTAGCTGTCGTAGACGCCGATGTCCTCGTAGAACGCGCAGGAGTCCTGGGTCAGCGGCTCGATCGTCATGTCCAGCGAGGACAGCGTCTTGCCGTAGGGGCCGTGCGCGTGGGCGGCGGCGAGGACGTCGGGCCGCGCCGCGTGGACGGCGCAGTGGATGGCCACCGCCGCGCCGTTGACCGCCCGGTCGCCCTCGACGACCTCCCCGGCGTGGTCGACCCGGACCAGGTCGCTGCTGCGGATCATGCTGAAGTGCATCCCGAAGGGGTTGACCCAGAAGGTGTCGGGCGCCTCCGGGTCGCGCACCGTGATGTGCCCGGCCACGCCCTCGTCGAGGCCGGCCTTGCTGAACATCCGGAAGGCCGCCGCCAGCTTCGCCTTGCGGTGCGCGCGCTCCTCCTCGACCGAGTCGAACACCGGCGGCATGGCCATGCGCAGCTTCCGGCCGGCGGCGTCGGTGTCGGCGGCTGCCGCGGGCAGCGGGGTCGGGGCGGTCCGGTCCGTCAGCGTCACGTCGGGCTCCTCTGGTGGGCGCGACGGGCGCCGCGCGCCACCGAGTGTGCCCGACCCGGCCGGCTCTGCGGCGGTCCTCCCCGGGTCACCGCGCCGGACCTCGGCGACCGTGGTTGAGTGGGCCGGGTCACAGCTGCCACCGAGCACCTCGAGGAGGCCGGCATGACCACGACCGCCCGCGACACGGACACCCCACGGGGCGAGCCGAGCACCACCCCGACCGCGACCCGCGAGCGCGGCGACACCGGCCCCGGACAGGCAGCCGAGGCCGCCGCCGACGCCATGACGGGGCTGGACATGGTCCTCGTCGACGGCGCGCGCGGGCCCCTGCGCCGGCTGGTGCCCCCGGCCCGGACGACGGTCCGGTTCGGCGCCTCGCTGGCCCGCCACCCCGACGCGCTGGCCCGGCGCGCCGGCGCGCTGGCGCAGGACCTCGCCCGCATCGCCCTCGGCCGCAGCGAGATCGAGGCCTCTCCCAAGGACAAGCGCTTCGCCGACCCCGCGTGGACGGGCAACCCGCTGCTGCGGCGGGCCATGCAGGCGCACATCGCCGCGGCCCGGGCGGCCGTCGGCCTGGTGGACGACGCCGACCTGGACTGGCAGGACGACGAGCGCATCCGCTTCTCGCTCACCAACCTCGTCGACGCCCTCGCCCCGAGCAACGTGCCGCCGCTGAACCCGCTGATGTGGAAGGCGGTCATCGACACGGGCGGGAAGAACGTCATCGGGGGCACCCGGCGGCTGATCTCGGACCTGACCTCGCCGCCCCGGGTCCCGTCGATGGTGGACTCCGACGCCTTCACGGTCGGGGAGGACCTCGCGGTGACCCCCGGAGCGGTGGTGCTGCGGACGCCGGTGTTCGAGCTGATCCAGTACCGGCCGACCACGGAGACCGTGCGCAGCGTCCCGCTGGTGATGGTGCCGCCGACGATCAACAAGTACTACATCACCGACCTGGCGCCCGGCCGCAGCATCGTCGAGCACTACCTCGCCGCGGGCCAGCAGGTCTTCATGATCTCGTGGCGCAACCCCACCGCCGAGAACGCCGAGTGGGGCGTCGACGACTACGGGCAGGCCGTCCTCGACGCGATGGCGGCCGCGCAGGAGATCACCGGCAGCGAGCGGGTCGCCCTCCAGGCGTTCTGCTCCGGCGGGATCATCACCTCGATGGTCCTGGCCCACCTCGCCGCGACCGGGGACCTGGGCCGGGTGGCTGCGGCGAGCTTCGCCGTCACCGTCCTCGACTGGGAGCGGGCCGGCACCGTCGGCGCCCTGATGGACCCGCAGGCCGTGCAGCAGGCGGTCGAGAAGTCCCGGGAGAAGGGCTTCCTCGACGGCGCGATGCTGGCCGAGGTGTTCGCCTGGCTGCGGCCCAACGACCTGATCTGGAACTACTGGGTCAACAACTACCTGCAGGACAAGTCGCCGCCGGCCTTCGACATCCTCTACTGGAACGCCGACACCACCCGGATGACCGCCGGCCTGCACCGGGACTTCATCGACATCGCGGTGCACAACTCCCTGGCCACCCCCGGGACGGCCAGCATGCTCGGCAGCCCCGTGGACCTGTCCGCAGTGGACGTCGACACCTACGTCACGGCGGGGATCGCCGACCACCTGTGCCCGTGGCAGTCCTGCTACCGGACCACACAGCTGCTCGGGGGCGAGAGCCGCTTCGTGCTGTCGACCAACGGCCACATCGCCTCGCTGGTGAACCCCCCGGGCAACCCCAAGTCCACGTTCCAGGTGGCGGCGCAGACGCCGCCCGACCCGGACCGCTGGCTGGCGTCCGCAGAGAAGGTCAAGGGCTCCTGGTGGCCGGACTTCACCGCGTGGCTGGGCGAGCGGGCCGGCGACGAGGTGCCCGCACCGGACGCGCTCGGGTCGGCCGCGCACCCGCCGATGGAGGACGCGCCGGGGACGTACATACATGAGTCGTGACGCGCTGGTGACCGGAGCCCCGGAGACCGTCCGCACGGTGTCGGCGGCCGGCCGCAGCCTGCGGGTGTCGGTCCGCGCCGGGACGGACGACGACGTGCCCCCGTTGCTGCTGATGAACGGCATCGGCGCGAGCCTGGAGGTGCTGCAGCCGCTCGTCGACCGGATCTCGCCCCGGCGCACGGTGATCCGGTTCGACGTCCCCGGCGTGGGCGGTTCACCCCGGCCGCTGGTGCCCTACGTGCTGGGCACGCTCACCCCCGTCGTCGCCGGGGTGCTCACCCGGCTGGGCCACGACCGGCCGGTCGACGTCCTCGGCCTGTCGTGGGGCGGGGGGCTGGCGCAGCACTTCGCCGTCCAGCACCGGCGGCGCTGCCGTCGCCTCGTGCTCGCCGCCACCGGGACGGGCACGCTCATGGTGCCGGGGTCGCCGAAGGTGCTCGGCCGCATGCTGACCCCGCGCCGGCACCGCGACCCGGACTACGCGCGGCAGATCGCCGGGACCATCTACGGCGGCACGATGCGCTCGGACCCCGAGCGGGCGGCACGGGTGCTGCACGCCGCGGCCCGGGTGGGCCCGCGGCGGGGGTACTACTACCAGCTGGCGTCCAGCACCGGCTGGAGCAGCCTGCCGTTCCTGCGGCTGATCCGGCAGCCCACGCTCGTGCTCGCCGGGGACGACGACCCGATCATCCCGGTGGCGAACGCGCGGATCATGGGCCGGCTGCTCCCCGACGCCGAGGTGCACGTGTACCGCGGCGGGCACCTCGCCCTGCTCACCGAGGCCGACCAGCTCGCGCCGGTCGTCGAGGAGTTCCTCGACCGGGACTGAGCCCCGTTCCGACCGCGTTCCGGCCCGTCCCGAGGCTCGTGCCGAGCCTGCGAGGCATGAGGAGGACGGGGTCCTGTCAGAGGCCGCAGCTGCCGTCGAGGAAGCCCTGCCGGAAGGAGTCCACCAGCTCGAAGCCGGTGGAGTCCGACCCGGGCAGCACGGAGTCGCCCTCGCCGTAGCGCAGCAGCGCGACGGCGGCCTCGTCCACGTCGCCCGGTGAGAACCCGGCACCGGCCCCGGCGACCTCACCGTCGAGGAACTCCCGGGCCATCCAGCCGGTCGCGCAGACCGCGCTGTCCACGGCCTGCTCGCCGTCGGTCGGCAGCCCGAGCCGGGCCCGGACGGCCATCGCGTACGGCAGGCCGAGCAGCGCGACGACGGCGAAGTCGCCCACCTCCCCGTGCGCCGCCTCGAGCAGGCCGGGCCCGTCGAAGCGGACCGTGTCGTCGGCGCGGCAGTACGCCAGGTCGACCTCCGGGCCCTCCCCCGTGCAGGCCGAGCCCGACGGCTCGCCCTCCTCGACGTCGGGCAGCGCGCTCACCCCCTCCAGCGGCGGGTCCCCGGGGAAGCCGGTCGTCACCGCCTGACGCCAGAAGGCGGCCAGCAGCCGGTCGGCGAAGTCGAGCGCGTCGTCGTAGTCCAGGTCGTCGCCGCGCCGCTCGTCGTCGGGGTCGAACGGCTCGAGGGTGTAGACCCGGTCCTCGTCGAAGGCCGCGCAGGCCTGCGGGCCGTCGGCGTAGCCCTCCTGGAAGGCCGACAGCTGGTCGAACAGCGAGCCGTGGGCGCTGGGGTCCTCGGGGTCGCTGCCGGGCGGGTCGCCGAAGTACAGGTACCCGAGCAGGTAGTCGTCGAGCTCGGCCGGCCGGACGGCGAAGTGCCGGGAGTTCCCCTCGACCACCCAGCGGGTCCAGGCACCGGCGAAGCACTCGGCCTGGGTCTCGGAGACGATCGACGGGTCGTCCAGGCCGGCGGCGTCCTGGACCGCGTGGGCCATCTCGTGCGCCATCACCTCGGCGACGAGGAAGGGGCCGTACTCCTCGGAGAGGTCGGCCAGCCAGGCGCGGTCGTAGACGATCCGGTCGTCGGTCGGGCAGTACAGGGCGTTCTCGGCGAGCTCGTCGACGTCGTCGTCGAAGCAGGCGCTGCGGGGCAGCTCGTCGTCGTCGGTCTCGTCCGGGTCGATGGACCAGAAGCCGCCCTCCACCTCGCCGAACTCCCCGCCGTAGAGCTGCGGGAAGGTCTGGTCCCAGTAGTCCAGGACGTCGGCCAGGGCGTTGCGCGCGATGCGGTCGGTCTCGTCGCCGTCCTCCACGAGCTCGACGACGAGGTCGGCGTCGGTGGCGTCCATCCGCACGCCCCCGGCCGGCGTGGCCACGCCCGCGACCTGCGTGGTGCACGCGGTCAGCACGCTGGTGGCGGCCACGACCGCCACCAGCGTCGGACGCACGCGCACGAGGACCCACCTGTCGATCCGGCGGACGCTCGAGGTCCGGCTCCGGGGCAGAAGCTGCCTGCCGGCCGGGACGTCGTCAACCCGACACGGGCGGGCCCGACCGAACCGGAGCCGGACCGCGCCCCTGCGGCGGCCGGTCAGCTGCCCAGTGCGGCGGGGACGGCGCCCAGCAGGGCGCCGGCCTCCTCCGCCGGCAGCGGCCGGTGCAGCAGGTAGCCCTGCGCGTGGTCGCAGCCCTCGGCCCGCAGGCGGGCGAGCTGCTCGGGCTCCTCGACGCCCTCGGCGACGACGGTCAGGCCGAAGGTGTGCGCGGCCCGGACCATGAGCGCCACCAGCTCCTCGTGACCCGGGTCGGTGGACCCGATGAAGCTGCGGTCGATCTTGAGCGTGTCGACCGGCATGTGCCGCAGCTGGCCGATCGAGGTGTACCCGGTGCCGAAGTCGTCGATGGCGATGCCGACGCCCATCTCCCGCAGCGTCGCCAGGTGGTCGTACGCCGCCGGGTCGCTGACCAGCACCGTCTCGGTCACCTCGAGAACCAGCAGCGACGCCGGGAGCCCCGAGGCGGCCAGCGCGTCGACGACGTCGCGCACCACCCGCGGCTCGGCCAGGTGCCGGCCGGAGATGTTCACGGCGACGGTCGGCTCGGGCCGGCCGGCGGCCGGCGGCGCGGCCGCCCGCCACTCGGCCAGCTGCCGGGTGGCCTCGCCCAGCACCCACCGGTCGATGTCGCAGATCAGCGTGGAGGCCTCGGCGACCGGGACGAACTGGTCCGGCGGCACCGGGCCGACCCCCGGGCGGTGCCAGCGCACCAGCGCCTCGAAGCCGGTCACGGCTCCGCCGGCCACCTCGTGCACCGGCTGGTAGCACAGCCGCATCTCACCGGCGGCCAGACCGGCGGCGATGGCGGCCTCGGTCTCGGCCCGGGCGGTGAGCTGGCGGCGCAGGTCGTCGTCGAAGACCTCCGCCCGGCCGCGGCCGTGCGCCTTGGCCCGGTAGGCGGCGGTGTCGGCCTCGGCGAAGAAGACGTCGGCGTCGGTGCCGCCGTCGCGGCTGACCGCGACGCCGATGCTGGCGCCGATCCGGACCTCCACGCCGCCGGAGTCCACCGGGACGCTGACGAGGGCGACCAGCCGCTCGGCGAGCTGCACGAGCTCGCGCTCGTCGTCCACCTGCTCGACCAGGACGACGAACTCGTCGCCGCCCAGCCGGCAGACGGTGTCGCCCGTCCGGACGGCCGACAGCATGCGTGCCGCCGTGGTCCGGAGGACCTCGTCCCCGCAGGCGTGGCCGTAGCGGTCGTTGACGACCTTGAAGCCGTCGAGGTCGACGAAGAGCAGTCCGGTCGTGCCCCCGGACCGCTGCGCCCGGTGCAGCGCGCCTTCGACGGCGGCCACCGCCTGGGCGCGGTTGGGCAGCTCGGTGAGCGGGTCGTGCGTGGCCCGGTGGGCCAGCGCGACCTGGAGCTCCTCCCGCTGCCGCACGGAGGTGACCATCTGCTGCACCGAGGCGTGCACGACCTCGCCGAGCGGGCCGGGCAGGGGCTGGTCGAGCACGGCGTCGTCCAGGTCGCCCCGGGCCACGGCGGCCGCCTGGTCCTGCACGCGGCGGAGGCTTGCCACGGTGGAGCCCAGCGCGGCGGACACCGTGCGGACCTCCCGCGGCCCGGCGACGGCGACGTCGACCAGCCGCCCCTCGCTCACCCGGCCGGCCTGCTCGGCGAGCCCGCCGAGCGCCCGGCCCAGGCGCAGCCCGACGTAGGTCGCGGCCCCGCCACCGACGACGAGGATGCCGACGCCCAGCTGCAGCGTGGTCACCAGCTCCTCGTGCGCCCGCGCGGCGTCGGCCGCGGCCAGGGCGCGGGCGTTCGTCACGGCGTCGGCGACGAGGTCGTTGAGCAGCGAGTCGTGCTCGGGCCCCTCGCTCATCAGGGGGAGGAGCTCGGCCACCGTCAGGCGGGTCAGCGTGCCGGCGGCCTGCGCGGCGAGCAGGCCGTCGACCCTGGTCATCAGCTGGGTGGCGCGGGTGCGTTCCCACGCCGCGACGAGCGCGGGCTGCGACAGGTCGCTCATCCGGCGCTGGGCGTCCTGGTACGCCAGCCAGGCCGACTCCCCTGCCAGCCGGGAGCCGATGGTGAGGTCGCCCGCGTCGAGCTGAGCGGCGAGGAAGAGCGGGAAGACCCGAGCGGAGGCCTGCGCGAGGGCGGCGGTGATCTCCACGTCGCGGGTCGCCCGCATCGTGGCGGCCGGCACCTCCCCGGAGGTCGCTGCCGCGGCCGCCTGGTCCTGCGCCTGCGCGAGGGTGTTGGAGACCTCGACGTGGGCGAAGTAGACGTCCTCGACCTCGATGCCGTCGTGGGCGTCGATGTCGGCGCGCAACCTGCTCAGCTGCTCCAGCGCGCGGAGAACCGGCTCGGACCCGGCCGACGACGCCGGCAGGGCGGCCACCGCCGCGTCCGTGGCGGCGCGGGAGTCGGCGGTCGCCTGGCGCATCTGCACGGCCACCGCCGCGACGATGGCCTCTCCCACGTTAAGGCGCTGTGCCGTCGCGGGGTCCTCCACCACCCAGCTCGCCAGGGACGGCACGATCTCCTGCTCCACACCG
This sequence comes from Blastococcus sp. CPCC 205250, assembly GCF_019799925.1. Classification (GTDB taxonomy): domain Bacteria; phylum Actinomycetota; class Actinomycetes; order Mycobacteriales; family Geodermatophilaceae; genus Trujillonella. Next base: position 307,717 of record NZ_JABGCG010000007.1, read on the forward strand.
TGCCGGACGGCGTCGAGCCGGGCGAGCGCCTGGACGGCCTGCTCGGCGTGCCGTGCGCTGGCGACCTCGGCCTGCTGGCCGCGGACGGCGGCGGTGGTCAGGAGTCCCACGCCGATCTGGGGGACGATGACCAGCGCCAGGACGTAGAGCCACAACGGGAGACCCCGTCGCGTCCGCCGGGCCATGGTGCGCATGGGGCGCATATCGGTCGGTGTCGTTCCGCGCCTGAGCTGGTCTACCCCGGTCGGGGGAGCCCGCCCGACCGCCGCCCCCGCTCGGCCGCGAGGAGCGCGTCGGTCCCGGCGGCGCGCCCGGCCGCCAGCGCCCGTTCGTGGCCGTCCCCGAGGACGGCCGCCAGGCGGGCGGAGGTCGCGGCGACCGGCGCCTCCTGCGCCTGCGGCAGCGGCAGCCCGGCGCGGGACCGCAGCTGCCCGGCGTGGCCGAGCAGACCGGCCGCGGCCGACGGGTCGTCGGCGGCGAGCGCGGCGGCCAGCAGCTCCAGCGCCTCGGCCGTGGCCGGGACGTGGCTGAGGTCGCGCGCCCGCCGCGCCGCCGCGAGGGCGGCGTCCCGCGCGCCGGCCGGGTCGCCGGTGGCGAGCGCCGCGCGGCCGAGGGTGAGCGTCGCGGCGACGACCCCCTCCGGATAGCCGAGGGCGGCGAAGGACACCGCGCACTCCCCGGCCAGCCGCGCGGCCTCCCCGGGGCAGCCCGTGGCCAGGCGGGTGCGGGCCAGCTGCTCGACGCACAGCGCCACCAGGTGCTCGTCGCCGGTGCGGTCGAGGACGTGCCGGGCGTCGGCCAGCAGCTGCTCGGCGGTCGCGGCGTCGCCCTGCTCGAGGGCGGTCCGGGCGCGCTGCACCAGCCCGAGACCGGCGCCGCTGTCGTGCCCCACCGAGCCGAACAGCTCCACCGCGCGGTCCTGCGCGGCCGCCGCCTCCGCGAGCCGGCCCGACGCCCAGCGGACCGTGCCCAGGTGAAGGAGGCTGCGGGCCTCCCCGCGGACGTCCCCGAGGCCCGCGAACGCGGTCAGGGCCGCCGTGCACTCCGCCTCGGCGGTGGCCAGTTCCCCCACCGACTCGGCGTGCATGCCCGCGGCCAGCCGCAGCCGCGCGTCGAGCAGGGGCTCGTGCGGGCCGGCCGCCACGGCCGCGGCGATCCACGTGCGCGCCTCGGCGTAGGCCCCCTCGTAGGACCAGAACCACGCCAGCGACCGCGCCAGGCGGGCACCGAGGGCCGGCTGGGCGGTGCCCGGACCGAGGCAGTGCGCGAGGGCGGCCCGCAGGTCGGGCGCGGTGGCCCGGAGGTCGGCGAACCAGCCGGGCTGTCCGGTGGCGGCACGCAGCGCGCGGTCGGCCTCCTCGGCGAACTGCGCGTGCCACCGGGCGTGCCGGTCGCGCGCGGCCCGCTCCTCCCCCGGCCGGGTCGCCAGCCGCTCGGCGGCGTAGGCGCGGATGGTGTCCAGCAGCCGGAAGCGGTCCCCGTCGGCCACCGCCACGAGGCTCTGGCGGACCAGCCCCAGCAGCAGCCGCAGCCCGTCGGCGGCCAGGTCGGCACCGGCCACCTCGACGGCGGCCTCCACCGGGAACGGCCCGGCGAAGACCGACAGCCGGTCGAGGAAGGCGACCTCCTCACCGGTCAGCAGGCCCAGGCTCCAGTCCACGGTGGCCCGCAGGTCGGCGTGCCGGTCGGGGCGGGCCACGCCGTCCCCGGCCAGCCGCAGCCGGTCGGTCAGCAGCGCCGCGGTCTTGGCCGGGCTCAGCGCGGCGGCGTGCCCGGCGGCGAGCTCCACGGCCAGCGGCAGCCCGTCCAGCAGCCGGCACACGCGGGCGACGTCGGCGGCGTTGCCGGCCGTCAGCGCGAAGCCCGGCCGGGCCCGCGCGGCCCGGTCGACGAACAGCCGCACCGCCGGGGAGGCGCCCACCGCCTCGACCGTCGCCTCTGTGGCGGCCGGGACCGGGAGCGGCGGGACCGGCCAGGCCAGCTCGCCGGGCACCCCGAGCGGCCGCCGGCTGGTGGCGAGGACCCGCAGCCCGGGGCAGCGCGGGGCGAGCGTGAGCACGAGCCGGGCGACGTCGTCCGGGACGCGCTCGCAGGTGTCGAGCACCAGGAGCGCGGTGCGTGCGCCGATCCACCGCGCCAGCGCCCCGGCCGGGTCCTCGTCGCTGGCCAGGCCGGTGCCGACCGCGGTGGCGACGACGGCCGCGACACCGGCGGCGTCGGTCACCGGGGTGAGGTCGGCCCACCAGACGGTGCCCCCGTGCCCGTCAGCCGCGGCCACCGCCAGCCGGGTCTTGCCGGCGCCGCCCGGGCCGGTGAGCGTGACCAGCCGGTGCGCGGCCAGCGCCTCGCGGAGGTCGCCGAGCTCGGCCTCCCGGCCGATCAGCGGGGTCAGCGGTGCCGGGACCTCGGCCACCGGCGCCGGGGGCGGGCGGACCTCCGGGCGCGCCCCGGGCGGCGGCTCGGTGACGGGGGGTGCGGCCAGGCCGGGCTCCTGGCGCAGGATCCGGCCGGCCAGGTCCTGCAGCTCGGGACCGGGGTCCAGGCCGAGCTCGTCGGCGAGGGCGTTGCGGACCGCGTCGAGCGCCTCGAGGGCATCGGCCTGCCGCCCGGCCCGGTAGAGCGCCAGGGCGTACTGGCCGTGCAGCCGCTCCCGGAACGGGTGCGCGCGCACCAGCTGGCCGAGGTCGGGCAGCGCGTCGTCGTGCCGGCCCAGGTCCAGCAGCGCCGCCGCGCGCAGCTCGGCGGCCTGCCGGCGCAGCTCCTCCAGCCGGGCGCGGTCCCCCTGCGCGAACGGGTCGTCGGCCGCCTCGGCCAGCGCCGCGCCCCGCCACAGCGCCAGCGCCGCGTCGGCCGCGTCCAGCCGCTCCGCCGCCGCCGTCCCCGCCGCTCCGGCCGCCCGCACCAGCCCCTCGAACCGGACCATGTCGACGTCCTCGGCGTCGACCAGCAGCCGGTAGCCGGCCGGGGTCCGGTCGATCCTCAGGTCGTCGCCGCCGATGCTGCGCCGCAGGTAGGAGACGAGCACCTGGAGCGCGTTGTCCGCGTTGACCGGCGGCTCGTCCCCCCACAGCTGGTCGACCAGCGCCTCCGGGGCCACCGCAGCGCCGCGCTGCAGCAGCAGGGAGAGCAGCAGGCGCCGGGGGCGGCCGCGGCGTACGGGCAGCAGCCGCCCGTCGCGCCACACCTCCAGCGGACCCAGGACGAGGACGGGCACGGCACTCCTCGGTCGGTGGACGCCGGGCGGGACCGCGGAACGGTAACCGGCGCCGCGGACGCGGACCAGCACGCGCGACACGGTCGCGACAGTCCCGTGACAGCCGGCCGCGGAGGGTCGGGACCAGCGAGCGACCCCCGCCGCCACCCACCACCGATGGAGGACCCGATGTCCCGCCTGCTGCACCTCTCCGCCTCCCCCCGCGGCGCCCGTTCCGAGTCCCTGGCGATCGCCGCCACGTTCCTCGACGCCTTCCGCGAGGCCGACCCGCTGAGCGAGGTCGACACCTGGGACCTGTGGGACGGCACGCTGCCCGCCTTCGGCCCCGACGCCGTCGCGGCGAAGATGGCCGTCTTCGCCGGCGAGACGCCGACCGGGGACGCCTGGGCGCGCGCCGAGGAGGCCTTCCGCCGGTTCGACTCCTACGACCGCTACCTGTTCAGCGTCCCGATGTGGAACGCCGGCGTGCCCTACGTGCTCAAGCAGTTCATCGACGTGGTGAGCCAGCCCGGGATGGTGTTCGGCTTCGACCCGGTCGAGGGCTACACCGGACTGCTCACCGGCAAGAAGGCCGCGCTCGTGCTGACCAGCGCCGTGTACGGGCCGGGTCGCCCGGCGTCGTTCGGGTCCGACTTCCAGGCGCCGTTCCTGCGCGACTGGCTGCGCTGGGCCGGCGTGACCGAGATCGACGAGGTGCACTTCCGGCCGGACCTCGCCACCGCCGACGCCGACGCCGGGCGCGCGCAGGCGCACGCCGACGCCGCCGAGCTCGGCAAGAAGTTCTGATGCCCACGCTGCAGCGCACCGCCGAGGACGTCGTCCGGGAGTTCCTCGCCGACGTCCGCTCGGGTCGCCACCCCGAGCGCGCGGCGCTGGTGCTCGCTGACCGTGTGGTGGCGCACCAGGGCCGGCCCGGGGCCGAGCACGGCGTCGTCGTCCGCACGCCGGCCGGCTACGCCGACCACGTGCGGGAGATGCTGGCCGTGTCGGGCCCGTGGGAGCTCCGCTGGGAGACGGCGACGCTGCCCTCCGGGAACGTCGCCGCCACCTGGACCCAGCACGGCACCGGGCGCGACGGGCCGGTGGTCGAGCACGGCTTGGCCACCTACCGGGTGCGCGGGGACCGGGTGACCGAGTACTGGGTGGACGCCGACCGGCACCCGGGCCCCTGCCCGGCGCCGGCCGGCTGCCCCGAGGTGCTCCGGTACGCGGCGTTCAGCGCCGACCCCGGCGGCGGCAACCCCGCCGGGATCGTCCTCGACGCCCGCGGGCTGACCGACGAGCGGATGCTGGCGATCGCCGCCGGGGTCGGCTACTCCGAGACGGCGTTCCTCGTGCCGGGGGACGACGGGCGCCTCGCCGTCCGGTACTGGAGCCCGCGGGCCGAGGTCGCCTTCTGCGGACACGCGACGATCGCGGCGGCCGTCGCCCTCGCCGAGGGGCACGGGCCGGGACGGCGGGTGTTCGAGACCGCCGCGGGCCCGGTGCCCGTCACCACCGAGCGGGCCCCGGACGGGTCGTGGCGGGCCACCCTGACCAGCGTGCCCCCGCGCACCGTGCCACTGGCCGACGCGGACCTGGCCGCCCTGCTCGCCGCGCTGGGCTGGTCCGCGGCCGACCTGGACCCCGCCCTGCCCCCACGGGTCGCCTACGCCGGCAACTGGCACCCGGTGCTGGCCGCCGCCACCCGCGCACGGCTGGCCGACCTCGACTACGACGTCCCGGCGCTGGGCGCCCTGATGTCCGCCCGCGGCTGGACCACCGTCGCCCTGGTCTGGCGGGAGTCCGGCTCGGTCCTCGTGGCCCGCGACCCGTTCCCGCCCGGGGGCGTGGTCGAGGACCCGGCGACCGGTGCCGCCGCCGCGGCCCTCGGCGGCCACCTGCGCGAGCTCGGGGCGGTGCCGCTGCCGGCGACGCTGACCGTGCGGCAGGGCGAGGACATGGGCCGCCCGAGCGTGCTCGTCGTCGACGTCCCGGCCGATCCGGGCTCCGGCATCCGGGTCAGCGGCACCGCCGTCCCCATCCCCTGACGTTCCCACCCCTCGAAGGAGGACCCCGTGTCCACTCCCCCTGCCGACCAGCTGCGCGGCGCACTGACCGCCGGCGTCTGGGCGCTGCCGGTCTCCGGCGCGCTGCTGGCCGCCTCCACCGTCACCCACCAGCCGTCGTCCGCCGACGACTTCGCGGCCTACGCCGCCTACGTCACCACCGGGCCGTTCCTCGTCAGCCACCTGGTCGGCAGCATCCTGGGCGCCGCGCTCGGCATCGTCGGCGCCCTGTCGGCGGTGGCGCTGGCCGTCGACCGGCTGCGCCGTCCCCGGGCCGCCCTGGCCGGGGCCGCGCTCACCGTCACGGGCCAGGTGCTGAGCACCGCGCTCTTCGGGGTCGCCGCCTTCGCGCAGCCGGCGATCGGCCGGGCGTGGGTCTCCGGTCGCGGCGACGCGGTCGCCTGGAACGCCGACGTCTACGGCCCGGCGCTGTTCGGCACCGCGGGGGTGGCGCTGCTGGCCTGGTCCGCGGGCGCGGTCCTGGTCGGCCGCGAGCTCGCCGCGGCCGACCCGGCGCTGCGGGTCGCCGGGCTGACGTACGCGGTGTCGCTGCCGCTGTACTACCTCGCCGGCCCCCTCGGGTCGGTCGTGCAGCCGATCGCCGGAGCGGTGTTCACCGCGGCGGCCGTCGTCCTGGCCCGGCGGCTGCCGGTCCTGGCCGCGACGCCGCGGCTGCCCGAGCCGGCGCTGACCTCCTGACCAGCGGAGCGGTCAGGCGCGGGCGCGCAGCGCGGCCAGCACCGGGCCGTACATCGTGGTCTTGATCGCGGCCAGTGTCGGGCCGGCGAGGTCGGCCCGGGCGGCGGCCAGCTCGACGGCCGTCGCCCGGACGGCGTCCTCGGGGACGGCGGCGTCGACGATCGCCGCCGCGGCGGCCTCCTCGCCCCCGTAGCGGCGTCCGGTGACCATCGCCTCGTGCGCGACCTGCGGGGCCAGCCGCGCCTGGATGAGCGCGGCCATCCCCGGCTGGAACGGCAGCCCGAGCGCCGCCTCCGGGAGACACCAGAACCCGCGGTCGGCCCGCATGACCCGGCTGTCGTGGGCGAGGGCGAGCATCGCGCCGCCGCCGAAGGCGTGCCCGGGCAGCGCGGCCACGGTGAACAGCGGCGCCTCCAGCACCCGGGCGAGGACGACCTCGATCCGGGCGCTGTAGCCCTGGCCCTCCTCCGGGTGCGCGAGCAGCCAGTCGAGGTCCAGCCCGTTGCTGAAGAACCGCCCGCCGGCCGTGGTGACCAGCGCGCGCGGGCCCTCGGCCGCCGTCACCTGGTCCAGGGCCGCCTCGACCTCGGTGAGCCAGTCGAGGGTGAAGCGGTTCTCGCCGTCGCCGAGGTCGAGGACGAAGACGTCGCCGTCGCGGCTCAGAACAGGCATGGCCGGACGCTACTCAGTCGGTGCCCGCCTCCATCGCGGCGCGGTCCAGCAGCTCCTCGTCGACCGGCACCTCGCCGCGGGAGGCGATCGCCTCCGCCCCGCCCGCGGTGAGCGCGCCGATGAGCCCGGTGGAGGCGGCCTGCGCGGCGCCGACGAGCGCCGGCTGCGCGCTGCCCACCATGCCGAGGCCCGCGTACTGCTCGAGCTTGGCGCGCGAGTCGGCGATGTCGAGGTTGCGCATGGTCAGCTGGCCGATCCGGTCGGTCGGGCCGAAGGCGGAGTCCGCCGTCCGCTCCATGGAGAGCTTGTCCGGGTGGTAGCTGAACGCCGGGCCCGTGGTGTCGAGGATCGAGTAGTCCTCGCCGCGCCGCAGCCGCAGCGTCACCTCGCCGGTGACGGCCATGCCCACCCACCGCTGCAGCGACTCGCGCGCCATCAGCGCCTGGGGGTCCAGCCAGCGGCCCTCGTACAGCAGCCGGCCCAGGCGGCGGCCCTCGCTGTGGTACGTGGCGAGGGTGTCCTCGTTGTGGATGGCGTTGACCAGCCGCTCGTAGGCGATGTGCAGCAGGGCCATGCCCGGCGCCTCGTAGACGCCGCGGCTCTTGGCCTCGATGATCCGGTTCTCGATCTGGTCGGACATGCCCAGCCCGTGCCGGCCGCCGATGGCGTTGGCCTCCAGGACCAGGGCGACGGCCGAGTCGAACTCCTTGCCGTCGATGGTCACCGGGCGGCCCTGCGCGAAGCCGATCGTGACGTCCTCGGTGGGGATCTCCACCGCCGGGTCCCAGTAGCGGACGCCCATGATCGGCTCGACGATCTCCAGGCTGGTGTCCAGGTGCTCCAGCCGCTTGGCCTCGTGCGTGGCGCCCCAGATGTTGGCGTCGGTCGAGTACGCCTTCTCGGTGCTGTCCCGGTACGGCAGGCCGTGGGCGACCAGCCACTCCGACATCTCGGTGCGTCCGCCGAGCTCGCTGACGAAGGCGGCGTCCAGCCAGGGCTTGTAGACCCGCAGCCCCGGGTTGGCCAGCAGGCCGTACCGGTAGAAGCGCTCGATGTCGTTGCCCTTGAACGTCGAGCCGTCGCCCCAGATCTGGACGTCGTCCTCGAGCATGGCGCGCACCAGCAGGGTCCCGGTGACCGCCCGGCCCAGCGGCGTGGTGTTGAAGTAGGCGCGGTTGCCCGAGCGGATGTGGAAGGCGCCGCAGGTCAGGGCCGCCAGGCCCTCCTCGACCAGGGCGGCGCGGCCGTCGACGAGGCGGGCGATCTCGGCCCCGTACGCCTGCGCGCGGCCGGGGACCGAGCCGATGTCGGGCTCGTCGTACTGGCCGATGTCAGCGGTGTAGGTGCAGGGGACCGCGCCCTTGTCGCGCATCCACGCCACGGCCACGGACGTGTCCAGCCCTCCGGAGAAGGCGATCCCGACACGCTCGCCGACCGGCAGGGAACTGAGCACCTTGGACATGGGTCTGATTATGCACACCGGTGCATGACCATGCACAGGCGCCCCCGCTCACCCCCGGCGGACGACGTGGCCGCAGCCACCCCCGAAGGTCTCGACGGCGAACCCGCGGACGGCGAGGACGTCGGCGACGGCCCGGTTCATCACCTGCTGGACGGCGCCGTCGACCTCGGCGCCGTGCACCTGGTCGACGCTCATCCGCTCGTGCTGGCGCCAGGTGACCACGATGCCGTCGAGGTCGGGCTCGCAGCGCAGGCTGGCCCCACCCAGGGCGCCGTCCTCCCCCGCGGCGTCGTGCACCGGGAGGCCGGCCTCGGCCAGCGCGGCGGTGACCTCGACGACGAGCGTGGTGAGGGGGTCCTCGTCGTCGACGACCTCCTCCCACTCGGCCGGCAGGCGGCCCAGCTGCTCGCCGAGGTGGGCCAGCCACGCCCACTCCTGCGGCGAGGGGCGGCGCTTGACGCGGCCGTCGGGCCGGCGCACGCCGTAGACGGTCTCGACGGTGCCCGGAGCGTGCTCGGCGGCGGCCCAGCCGGCCTCCTGGCGGGTGGGGAACGGGCCGGCGACGACCGGGCCGCGACCGTCGTCCTCCACCTCGGTCAGCCACCAGCCCAGGGCCGTCGCGCCACCGACGGCCACACCACTGACGGGGAGACGACTCACGTGCTGCACCACTCCTCCTGGACTCCGACCGGCGGCGGGGAAGGCCGCCGGTCCCCCGCGCGCCGGCCGGGGCCGGTCACGCGGGTCGGACGAAAACTAGGAGCCGGACCGGCGGATCCCCGCCGTCCGACCGGGGCGGCTCCCGGCGCGTCGCACCGCGGCTGCGCGGCGGACACAGGGAGTCGCCGACCCGCCTCGGAGTGCTGCCCTGCCGAGACGGGTCGGGCTCACCGCGGACCGGGGGTCACCATCCAGCAGTCACTGCTCCCGAAGGGCTCGACCTCGAAGCCCACGGTGCGCAGGACCTCGGCCAGGGCGGCACTCATCGCGCGCTGGACGGCGGACTCGACCGCCGCGCCGCGCACCTGCTGCACGCTCATCCGGTCGTGCTGGTGCCAGCTGACGAGCACGCCGGCGTGCGCGGGGCCGGGGCTGAGGCACACACCGCCCGCCGCGCCGTCGCCGGCACAGTCGTGCAGCGGCAGGCCGGCCTCCACCAGGGCGGCGGCCACCTCGACCACGAGCGTGGTGAGCGCGTCGTCGTCGGACACCAGCTCGTCCCAGTCGTCGGCCAGCCGGTCCAGCTGGTCGCCGAGCTCGGCGAGCCAGGCGCGCTCGGCCGGCAGCTGCCGGCGGACCACGGTGCCGTCGGTCCGCTGCGAGCCCCAGACCACGCGGGTGGACTCGGCCAGGCCGTGGGCGAGCAGCGCCCAGTCGGCCTCGACGCGGTCGGCGAACGGCCCGGCCACGGCGTGCTGTCCCGGCTCGTCGGCCTCGTCGTCGACGAGCCACCAGGCGGGGGGCGACCCCGGCTCACCGAGCCGCTTGCCGGCGGGGTGGGTGGCGACGCCGACGGCCGTGGCCTGCTCGGCGCGGGCCGGCGCGGCGGCGCCCTCGGCCGGGGCGGCCTCCCCGGGGAGGACGACGCCGACGGCGGACACCTCGGTCCCGGCGGCGGCCGGCGCCGCGACGGCGACCTGCTGCCGCTGGGTCCGCACGGCGTTGCGCTCGAACTCGTACCGCGCGGTCGAGCTGGTGCCCAGGGCCACGACGAGGGCCGCGAGGACGAAGAACCCGGCCAGGGTCACCCCCGGCCAGAGCAGGACCATGGCCTCACCAGGCACGCCAGGCTCCCTGCGGGCCGGCGCCCCATGCGGCCGCACGCCGCGACGACTCCCGGGTCCAGGCGAGCGCGCGGGCACCCGAGGCCCGCAGCGAGGGGCGCAGCTGCCGCCGCGCCGCCAGGGGGGTACCGGTCGCCGGCTCCTCTGCCGAGAAGAGTTCCAGCAGCGCCGTCAGCCCCGTCTGCTCGTCGTGCTCGACGAGTCGTGGTGGTGCGGGTGCCAGTGCGGGGGGCGCGTTCACGCGGTGCTCCTCGAGTGCGTCCGTCGCGGCCGGGGAAGTGCCGCTGACAGGACGAAAAGTAGGGTCCGCGCCCCCTCCGGGAGCCCGTCCGGACACGCTCGCGACGGCGCCGTCACCCGATCGTTGTGCAGCCTCCCGGCGGAGCCGGTGACCGGCCGCAGCGGGCGCCGTCTTGTCGACATCCGGCGAGGTCAGGAGCGTGGCGGCGCCCCGGGTGGGGGACGGTCACGCCGGTGCGGTGTCCGACGGCGGCATGTCGCGCCCCGCCGCGGCGTGCGGCGCGAGGCCGTCAGCGCGACGGCGCCGACACCCCGGCCGCGCGCCGCCCGGACGCGACCGGCGCCGGGGTGGGGAAGGACCGGTCGCCGAAGAGCACCCGCCGCGCCGCCCTCCGCCCCGGCGGGGTGCGCAGCAGCGGGAAGGCGGCCGCGGCCATGGCCGGCGTGCGCACCGCGGCCAGCCCGTGGCGCAGCAGCAGCCGGCCGCGGAACCGGGCCCGCAGCGCCGCGCCGTCGTAGCCGGCCAGCACGTCCCGGCGTCCGGTGCGCAGCGCCTCCCCGAGGACGTCGGCGGCGTGCTCCGACAGGCGCAGGCAGGGGTCCAGGCCACCGGCGGTGAGCGGGGAGACCGCGCCCGCCGCGTCGCCGACGAGGAGCCCGTCGAGGCAGCCGATCCGGCGCAGCAGGCCGCCCACCGGGATCGGGCCGCCGCGCCGCTCGACGTCCCCGGGACGCCGCGGCCCGCGGAGCCCGGGCGCGGAGGCGGCGAAGCGGTCCAGCGCCGCGCGCAGGCCGTCGGGGAAGCGGGCGGCGTAGCCGGCGACACCGACGTGGGCGTGCTGCCCGTCGTCGACCACCCACGCCAGGTAGCCCGGCGCCAGGGACGGGTCCAGCACGCAGTGGAACGTCGGCGGCTCGGCGCCCGGGGACACCGGGACGACCTCCTCGGCGCCCACCAGCAGGTGCCGGTTGCGGTCCAGACCCAGGTCCCGGGCCACCGCGGAGCGTGCACCGTCGGCACCGACGACGAACCGGGCCCGCACCCGCAGCGGGCCGTCCGGCCGCTCGAGCAGCCACGCGCCGTCCCGCCGTCCGGCACACCGGGTGCCCAGCGCGATCCGCACACCGGCGTCCGCGGCGTCCCGGGCCGCCGCCAGGTACAGCGGGCCCATGTCGCCGACGCGGAACTCGTCGCGGTCGCTGACCAGGTCCACCGGACGGCGGCGGTGCGGCGGGTACAGCACCACCCGCCGGATCGGCGGCCCGAGGCACTCCGGCGGCAGCGCGAAGTCGTCGAGGGTCTTGCGGACGAAGATCCCGGTCGTGCGGACGGCGCCGGTGAGGGTGGGGCGCCGCTCGACGAGGAGCACCTCGGCACCGCGCCGGGCCAGCAGCGTGGCCGTGTGCAGGCCGGCCAGCCCGGCGCCGACGACGAGCACGTCGACGGACCGCTCCGGTGTCACCGGACGGTCTCGTGCGGGGCCGCCGGCGCGTCCTGCTCGTCGGGCACCCACTCCAGCAGGTCGCCGGGCTGGCAGCCGAGCACCCGGCACATGGCCTCGAGGGTGCTGAAGCGGACGGCCTTGGCCCGGCCGTTCTTGAGCACCGCCACGTTGGCCGGGGTCAGGCCGACGCGCTCGGCGAACTCGCCCACGCTCATCTTGCGCCGGGCCAGCTCGACGTCGATGCGGACCACGATCGGCATCAGATGACCGCTTCCATGTCGGTCCGCAGCGACGTGGCCTGACGCAGCAGCGCCCGCATGACCAGCATGAGCAGGCCGACGACGCCCCCGACCAGCAGCGACAGCAGCAGCAGCGCGACCGGCACCGGGTCGTCGCTGACCTCGTCGACGATGAAGTAGTACGAGCAGACCAGGGCGACCAGCAGCATCAGCCACCCGGCGGCGATCGCCCGCACGATGGCGTCGACCCAGGGCAGGGAGCCGGCGCTGAAGATCCGGTCCTGCGCGACCATCGTCAGCAGGGTCCAGGTGCAGCCGATGACGACCTGCACGCACAGCAGGCCGAGCACCCCGGCCGTCAGCATCGTCCAGCGCACGAGCGACTGCTCCAGGGAGGGATCGGCCGGGTCCGGCGTCATCCCGGGCACCGCCCAGACCTGGGCGGCGACCAGGGCGGCGAAGACCACCACGAGCAGGACCCGGAGCGGGAGGACCACCCGACGCATCTGCGGCATGCATCGACTGTCGCGATGCAGCTATCGATTGTCAATCGATAGCTGCCGCGTGTCGTCAGGTCGGGTGAGGTCGCGCCCTCCCGGGGCAGTCTCGCGGTCGGGCGTCCCGGCGCGCGAGGAGCTGATCCCGGCCCCCGGGAGGCGGCAGGATGCCGCCGTGACCAGCAGCCCGGCGGCCGACCAGCGCCTGCGCGACCTCGCACGGCTGCGCCGCGTGCGCGACCGCATCGACCGCGAGTACGCCCAGCCGCTGGACGTCGAGGCACTGGCCCGGGGCGTGCACATGTCCGCCGGCCACCTGAGCCGCGAGTTCCGGCAGGCCTACGGGGAGTCCCCGTACTCGTACCTGATGACCCGGCGGATCGAGCGCGCGATGGCGCTGCTGCGCCGGGGCGACCTCAGCGTCACGGAGGTGTGCTTCGCCGTCGGCTGCTCGTCGCTGGGCACGTTCAGCACCCGCTTCAGCGAGCTGGTCGGGATGCCGCCGAGCACCTACCGGCGCCGGGCGGCGGACGGGGCCCCCGGGCTGCTGCCCTGCGTGGCCAAGCAGGTGACCCGACCGGTCAGGAATCGAGAAGCACCCAGCCCCGTCTCGTCCCTAGCGTGACCGCCATGGCCGAGCCCACGGACACCGCCGTCCTCGATCCCGCCGGGGACCCGCCGCACCCAGGAGGTCCGATGACGACCAGCACCGACCCCGCTGCCGGGTCGCACGCCGCCGACAGCCACGACCTGATCCGCGTGGTCGGGGCGCGGGTGAACAACCTGCGGGACGTGAGCCTCGAGATCCCCAAGCGCCGGCTGACGGTCTTCACCGGCGTCTCCGGCTCGGGCAAGAGCTCGCTGGTGTTCGACACGATCGCCGCGGAGTCCCAGCGGCTGATCAACGAGACCTACAGCGCGTTCGTGCAGGGCTTCATGCCGTCGCTGGCGCGGCCCGACGTCGACGTCCTCGACGGGCTGACGACCGCGATCATCGTCGACCAGGAGCGGATGGGCGCCAACCCCCGCTCCACCGTGGGCACCGCCACCGACGCCAACGCGATGCTCCGCATCCTCTTCAGCCGGCTCGGCGAGCCGCACATCGGTCCCCCCACCGCGTTCTCCTTCAACGTGCCCACGCGCAAGGCCAGCGGCGTGATGAGCACGGAGAAGGCCGGCGGGCGGGTCGAGAAGAACGTGGTGCGCGACGTCGTGTACATGGGCGGGATGTGCCCGCGCTGCGAGGGCATGGGCTCGGTCTCCGACTTCGACCTCACCGCGCTGTACGACGCGTCGAAGTCCCTGGCCGAGGGGGCGCTCATGGTCCCCGGCTACAGCATGGAGGGCTGGTACGGCCGGATCTTCAGCGGCTTCGGCTTCGACATGGACAAGCCGGTCGGGCGCTTCAGCGAGAAGGAGCTCGACGACCTGCTCTACAAGGAGCCGACGAAGATCAAGGTCGAGGGCATCAACCTCACCTACGAGGGCGTGATCCCGAAGATCCAGAAGTCGATGCTCTCCAAGGACGTCGACGCGATGCAGCCGCACATCCGCGCCTTCGTGGAGCGGGTGATTACCTTCCAGCGGTGCCCCGAGTGCGAGGGCACCCGCCTCACCCCGGAGGCCCGGTCGTCGCGGATCGCGGGCCGGGACATCGCCGACCTCTGCGCGATGCAGATCAGCGACCTCGCCGCCTGGGTCCGGGAGCTGTCGGAACCGTCGGTGGCCCCGCTGCTCACCGGCCTGCAGCACCTGCTCGACTCGTTCTCCGAGATCGGCCTGGGCTACCTCTCGCTCGACCGGCCGGCGGGGACCCTGTCCGGGGGCGAGGCGCAGCGCACCAAGATGATCCGCCACCTCGGCTCGTCCCTCACCGACGTCACCTACGTGTTCGACGAGCCCACGATCGGTCTGCACCCGCACGACATCGAGCGGATGAACGGCCTGCTCCTGCGGCTGCGCGACAAGGGCAACACCGTGCTCGTCGTCGAGCACAAGCCCGAGACCATCGCGATCGCCGACCGCGTCGTGGACCTCGGCCCCGGCGCCGGCACGGGCGGCGGCGAGGTGGTCTTCGAGGGCACCGTCGAGGGCCTCCGGGCCAGCGGCACGCTCACCGGGAAGCACCTGGACGACCGCGCGTCGCTCAAGGCGTCGGTGCGGTCGGCCTCCGGCGCGATGGAGGTCCGCGGTGCGTCGACGCACAACCTGCGCGACGTCGACGTCGACGTCCCGCTCGGGGTCCTGTGCGTGCTCACCGGGGTGGCCGGCTCGGGGAAGAGCTCGCTGGTCACCGGATCGATCGCCGGCCGCGAGGGCGTGGTGGTGGTCGACCAGGGCGCGATCAAGGGCTCCCGCCGCAGCAACCCCGCCACGTACACCGGGCTGCTCGAGCCGATCCGCAAGGCGTTCGCCAAGGCCAACGGCGTGAAGCCGGCGCTGTTCAGCTCCAACTCCGAGGGCGCCTGCCCCACGTGCAACGGAGCCGGCGTCGTCTACACCGAGCTCGGGGTCATGGCCACCGTCGAGTCCCCCTGCGAGGAGTGCGGCGGGAAGCGGTTCCAGGCGTCGGTCCTGGAGTACCGGCTGGGCGGCAAGGACATCAGCGAGGTGCTCGCCATGCCCGTCACCGAGGCGCGGGCGTTCTTCGGCGACGGCGAGGCGCGGACGCCGGCCGCGCAGGCCGTCCTCGACCGGCTCGAGGAGGTCGGCCTGGGCTACCTCAGCCTCGGGCAGCCGCTCACGACGCTGTCCGGCGGCGAGCGGCAGCGGCTGAAGCTGGCCACGCGGATGGGCGAGAAGGGCGGCGTCTACGTGCTGGACGAGCCCACGACCGGCCTGCACCTGGCGGACGTGGAGAACCTGCTCGGCCTGCTCGACCGGCTGGTGGAGTCGGGGAAGTCGGTGATCGTCATCGAGCACCACCAGGCGGTCATGGCGCACGCGGACTGGATCATCGACCTCGGCCCGGGCGCCGGGCACGACGGCGGACGGATCGTGTTCGAGGGGACCCCGGCCGACCTCGTCGCCGCCCGGTCCACCCTCACCGGGCAGCACCTGGCCGAGTACGTCGGCGCCTGACGCTGCGCGAGGCCCCACGGCGGCGTGCCGGCTCCTACCCTGCGCCGGCATGACCGCCGTGCTCGCCCGCCTCTCCGCCGCCCAGCTCGCCGCCGGCCTGGCCGGTCAGGTCCTGGCGATCGCCCGCCGTGCGCACTACGACATCCCGTTCATGGCCGGCCGGCCGGAGGACGTCGTCCGCGACTCGCTCCTGAACGGGACGGCGTTCAGCGCGCCGGTGCACATGCTGGCGCTCCAGGCGTGGGCGACGACGCGGCTGGCCCGCCGTCCCGGCGACGTCGTGGCCCGGCGGGCGCTGCGTGGCCTCGGCACCGTGATGGTCGCCGGCTACCTCCTGGAGCGGCGCGGCCGGCTGCGGCTGACGCCCTCGGGAGCCGATGCGGCGGAGACCCCGCTGGTCGCCACGGCGCTGGGCCTGGCGGCGGCGATGGCGCTGGCCGGCCGCCCGCCGCGCTGACCCCCGGCGCTCACCGCGGCGCGCGCTACCGCGAGCCCTGCTGCCTGCGGGCCACGAGGACGAGGGCACCCAGGACGAGGGCGAGCGGGGCCCAGGCCGGCAGGCCGAAGGACCCCAGCAGGAGCTGCGCGACGAACAGGAGCAGCTGGAAGGCGATGTAGAAGCCCACCAGCAGGACGATCCAGAAGAGCACGGGCCGCTCCATCTGCAGACGGCGCAGGTACTCCATGACAGCTCCTCGGTCGTGCGGTGGTGACAGGTGGAACGCGGCCACGGGCGCGGACGTTCCGCGCGGCGGCGACGTCACCGGGGACATCGGCACCGGCGGTCGGTGACTGGAGTGCCCGACCCAACCGGGACCGGGGCGCGGGCCCCGGCCCGGCCCGGGTCAGACGGCCGCGGCGACCAGGCTGGCCACCAGCACCAGGGGGAGGGAGACGACGGCCCCGAGCGACGTCGCCGTCGTCAGGGTCTTGAGGCTGCCCTTGGTGGAGAGGTCGAGCAGCGTGCTGAACATCCAGAAGAAGTTGCTGTTGACGTGCAGCGCGAACATCGCGCCCGACGCGATGGCCAGCGCGATGACCACCGGGTCGACGCCGAGCGAGCCGACGATCGGCGAGATGATGCCCGCGGCGGTGATCGCCGCGACCGACACCGACCCGATCGCGAAGTGCAGCACCGCGGCGATGAACCAGGCGAGCAGGATGCTGAGGACGACCGGCGCGTTCTCGTCGGCGGAGAAGAGGTCCACGAGCGTCCGGTCCATGCCGCTCTCGGCGATCACGGCGCCCAGGGACCCGCCGACGCCGGTGACGAGCAGGATCTCCCCGGTCGTGCGGAAGCCGGCGGTGAGGACCCGGCCGGCGCCGTCGGCCCCCAGCGAGGGCCGGACCATGCCGAAGGCGATGAGCAGGCCGACGAACAGCGCGATGTTGGCGTCGCCGAGGAAGCTGACCACGGGGTTCTCGACCTCGGCCACGCCGAGAATCGCCCCGGTCGCGATCAGCACCAGCGGCACGAGGATCGGCAGCAGCCGCACCCACAGCGGCAGGCGGGCGGCGCGCTCGGCCCGCGGGGCGTCCTCGTCCCGGTCCTGGACAGCGCCCTCCCCGGCGACCGCGTCCTGGTCGAGGTCGGTCGCGTCGTTCCACCAGCCGCGCCCGAGCAGCAGCCGGAACAGGAACGTGGTGATCAGTGCGGTCGCCAGCCCGATGGGCAGCCCGTAGAGCAGGTAGGTGCCCAGCGGCACGTCCATGAGGCCGGCGATGGCGACCGCCGCCAGGCCGGGGACGACGAAGACGTAGCCGCTGAAGATGCCGATGGCCATGGCGCCGGCGAGCCACGGCAGCCCGTGGCGGCGGTCGACGGCCGGCGCGGACTCCCGGGCCATGGGCGCGGCGAGGACGACCTGCACGTCGACGTAGATGGACGGGAAGACCGTGGAGAGGGCGCCGGCGATCGCGTACGGCAGCCGGCGCCCGACGCGGCGCGCGAGCACGGCCACCAGGTCGTCGAAGGTGCCCATCGAGTGCAGCAGGGCCCCGATCAGCACGCCGAACCCGATGAGCAGGCCGACCTCGGCCATGATCTCGCCGAAGCCGCCGGTGATCTGCTCCACGGTGCCGTCGGCGCCCAGGCCGGTGGCCAGGCCGAGGTAGACGCACGCCAGCAGCAGCGAGATGACCGGGTCGACCTTGAACCGGATGATGAGCACGATCGCGCCCAGGATCGCGATGGTGGCGTGCAGGATCTCCATGGGCTTCCGATCTGTTCCGGCCGGTGGCCGCCCCACGCTAGGGGACCGGTCCGGCACTGCTCCCACCGGCGGTTTCACGCCCGGGGGCAGCGGACTCGCAGCCCGCCTGCCCGGCCCGCACGCCGCCTGTTGTGCCGGCGCCCGGCCCCTCGCACCCTGACCCCATGGCTCCTCCCCCGGGCTCCGGCCCCGGTTCCACCGACTCGCCCCCGGCCGGCTCGCCGCTCGCCGACCGGGACGCCGTCCTGCGCGACCTGTCCCGGTACCTGGCCACCGCCTGGGCCTCGTTCGACCGGCCGCGGCCGTCCGAGCCGGAGGCCGACCCGCGGTTGCTCGAGCGCCTGCGCACCGGCCTGCCGGCCGGCCCCAGCGACCCGCAGGCCGCGCTGGACGACGCGGTGCACGTCCTGGAGTCCAGCGTCTCCCCGTCACGCCCGCTGTTCCTGGCCTACGTCGGCTCCAGCGGCCTGGAGACCAGCGTGCTGGCCTCGGCGCTGATGGCGACCTACGACGCCAACCTTGCCACCGCCGCCGGCGCCGCGGACCTGCTCGACCGGCAGGCGGTGCGCTGGGTCGCCGAGTTCGTCGGCTTCCCGGCCGTGGAGGGGCACTTCACCAGCGGTGGGCAGACGTCGAACCTGACCGCGCTGCTGGCCGCCCGCGAGCAGGCGCTCCCCGGCGCCCGGGAGCACGGCGTCGCCGGGTACCGGACTGCGGTGTACTGCTCCGACGAGGCGCACCACTCCGTCGTCCGGGGGGTCGAGGCCGCGGGCCTGGGCCGGCGGGCGCTGCGCCGGATCCCCACCGACGACCGCCGGCGGATGCGGGTCGACGCCCTGGCCGACGCCCTGGCCCGCGACCGCGCCGACGGCATCACCCCCATGGCGGTCGTGGCCACCGCCGGCACCACCCTCACCGGCGCGGTCGACCCGCTGGACGGCATCGCCGACGTCTGCGCGGAGTCCGGCATGTGGCTGCACGTCGACGGCGCCTACGGCCTGCCGGCCGCCGCGACCGCGTCCGCCGGCCACTGGTTCACCGGCCTGGACCGCGCCGACTCGGTGACCGTCGACGCGCACAAGTGGCTGGGCATGCAGAAGTCCTGCAGCGTCGTCCTGGTCCGCCGCCGTGGAGCGCTGCGCGCCGCCTTCGGCCACGAGGAGCGCTACATGCTCCACGACGAGGACGCCGGCAACCCGGTGGACTCGACCTTCGAGTACTCCCGCCCGTTCCGGTCGATGCGGCTGTGGCTGTCCATGCGGGTGCACGGGGCCGCGCAGTTCCGGACCTGGGTCGAGACGACCCTGCAGAACGCCGCGCGGCTGACCGACGCCGTCCGCGCGCACCCGGAGTTCGAGCTGCTGCACGAGCCGATGCTGTCCACCGTCTGCTTCCGCCACGTCCCGGCCGGCCTGCCCGCCGACCGGCTCGACGTCCACAACGAGCGCCTCGCCCGCGCGATGCAGCGGGACGGGCGCGTCTTCCTCGCGCCGGCAGAGGTCGACGGGCACACCTGCCTGCGCGCCTGCTTCGTGAACTTCCGGACCACGCCCGACGCCGTCGACCTCGTCCTGGAGGTGGCCGCCGAGCTCGGCGGGGCGGCGGTCAGCGGCGCCGCTGCGTGGGCCCCGTGGGGATCGAACCCACAACCCGCGGATTAAAAGTCCGCTGCTCTGCCAGTTGAGCTAGAGGCCCGGGGTCTGTCGACCCGCGCGCCGAGGCTACCGCCGGCGCCGCCGGCGGACCGGGGAGCGGACGGGCGGCCCGGGAACGGGTCAGAGCACGTCGAGCACCAGCAGCAGGACCAGGGTCAGCAGCGCCGACAGCAGCAGGGACCCCAGGCAGCCAAGGCGGGACGAGAAGAGGAAGAACACCGGCCCGTGGTGCCCGGGCCGGCGTCGTGGCGAACGCAATCGTGACGCAGAGCGCACCCGGTCGGGGGGCGTCACCCGGTCAGGGGATCGCGGCGCCCCCGCCGGTTACCTAGCGTCATGTCCGTTCCCGCCGGGGACCGCGCACGCGGGCCGGCGGACGCCAGGCTCCGGCTCGGCCGCCCCGTTCCCCCCGGGGCGGCCGGGCCGGTTCCCTTTCTGGGCCGGCGCCTCAGCCGGGCGTGCAGACCCGGTCGGTCAGCTCCCGCAACTGCCCCCGCTGGGCGTCGTCCAGCGGCAGGTCGAGCACGACCTCCGCGCCGCCGTCCACCGTGACCGCCAGCGGCATCAAGTAGGGCTGCTTGGTCTCGGCCAGCGCGTGCGGATCGCAGCGCGCGGTGCCGAACGTGATCCCGGCGCTCACCTCCCGCTCGCCCCCCGCCAGCTCCAGCGGCAGCTCGGCCTCCGCCGTGTACAGCACGTTGCCCTCCACACGGGCCGCCGTCACGGCCGCGTCGTCGTCCCCGGTGCGGGTGAGCACCAGCCGGCCGGTGAGCGCGTCGCCGTCGGCGACCAGGTCGGTGACGGCGACGGCGACGAGCTCCTGGACCGCGATCGCCGCGCACGACCGGGCGTGGACGGCGGTGAGCACCTCGGCGGCCAGCGGCACCCGCAGCTCCTCGACGGCGCCGTCCGGGCGGACGACGGTGAGCCGCGCGGCGGCTGGCTCCGCCGCGGTGTCGCAGACCGGGTCGCCGTAGGGCGTGGGCAGGTCGATCCGCCGCCCCGGGACGAACGACGCCGTGACCGGCACGGCGGGCAGCGGGGTGAAGCCCGGGGAGTCCAGGGCCACGGCGGTCACCGAGAACGGCTCGTCGCCGGTGGCGCTGACCTTCACCTGCACCTGGCCGCCGGCCGCGCGGTCGGTCCGGTTCTCCACGACCTCCCCGGCGATGCCGGCCACCGGCGGCACCGGTGGCCCGGTCCGCAGCGCGGGGGCCGACGACGACGCGTCCGCCGAGGAGCCGCCCGCGGCCGCAGGCGCGTCGTCCTGCGCGCCGCACGCCACGCACACCAGCGCGAGCGCCAGGGCCGCCGTCCGCCTCACGCCCGGAGCGTAGGAGCTCCGGCCGGTTACCGGTTGTGGCTCGGCAGCCGGGCCATCACCCGGCCGGCCTCCATGCGCACCTCGAGCTTCTCCTGCGGGTTGGCCGCCGGCCCGCGCCGCGGCTCGCCGTTGTCCAGGTCGAAGGCCGAGTCGTGCCACGGGCACACCAGGCAGGCGTGCCCGCGCACCTCCTCGACGCTGCCCTCGTACAGCGGCCCGGCCAGGTGCGAGCACGCGCCGATGAAGACGTCGACCCGCGCACCGCGCCGGACGGCCGCCAGGGGCACCTCCACCCCGCTGCCCGTGCCCGTGCGCAGCGCCGGCCGGCCCTCCGGCAGGTCGTCGAGCGGACCGAGGTCGATCCAGTCCGACGACAGCGCCCGCGCCGCCGTGGCCGCGTGCGAGGCGCCGGAGGACTGCGCGTAGGACATGTGCCCGCCGACCGCCGCCGATCCCCCGGCCACGCCCAGGCCGGCGTAGGCCAGCGCCCTGCCGAGCGTGCCGCGCCCCTTCGCCCGGGCCGCGAGCGACCCGACGTACAGCCCCAGCGCGACGGTGTTCATCACCGCGTGCACCGCGCCGAGCCGGCGGACGCCGATGCCCTGTTCCGACCAGTCCGCCGCCCCGGACGCCGCCGCGGGCAGCGAGGCGGCGACGCCCGTGCCGATGAGCACGGTCGCCGCCGGGCGCATCGCCGGGATCGCGTCGAGGATCCCCGCCGAGACCCAGCTGCCCACGGGGACCTGGACGAGGACGGGGTGCAGCGGGTGGCCGAGCCAGGTGCCGTGCAGGAGGTCCTTCACGGCACTGGGCACCGACTGCACGGCCTTGCGCGCCGGTTCCATCGCCTTGTCGAGGGTGTCGACGTCAGCGAGGCGATCGAGGAAGCCCATCAGACCCATGGCCGCCTCCTACCCCCGGCGCGCCCCCGGCAAGCCGCCCACCCGGGTCCAGGTCACGGCGACCGCGAGGAGCCCGCCGGCGACCGCCCCGGCGGCGTTGAGCAGCGCGTCCACCGGCGAGACCACGCGCCCCAGGGGGAGCGCCCACTGCAGCAGCTCGACCGTCGCGCCGGCCGCCAGCGCCGCGCTCACGAGGGCGGCGGGGGCGCGCAGCACCGGCCACCGGAGCACGGCCAGGACCGCCAGCGGCGCGAGCAGCAGCAGGTTGCCGACGAGCTGCAGCAGCACCGCGCCCGAGTCCAGACCGCCGAGGTACCAGCGCACCTCCGCCAGCGGTGCGCCCCACGCCCAGCCCTGCCCGGCCGGGCTCAGCGTCACCAGGACGACGGGCAGCACCGCCAGCCCCAGCGCCGCGCCCGGCACCCGCGAGCCGCCCGTCCTGTCGGTGCTCCGTGGTGTCATGCCCCCACGGTCCCCACCCGTCCTGGGAGGGGGCTGGACAGCCCCTGGACGCCCGCTCGGTCACCCGATGGAGAAAGGCGCTGTTCACAGTCGGAATACCGCTGGCGCCCAGGCAGCTCGCAGGAGGAAGCTGGAGAACTGTCCGCGTGTCCACCCAGGAGCTCACGATGTCGTGCCCGACGCTCATCCGCCCGCGGGGCGAGTGGGTCGAGGGCGTCCTGGCCCGGGCACGCGCGGACGACGGCCTCGGCCAGTTCGTGCGCTTCGTCCTGGTCGGCGGCTCCACCAGCGCGCTCTACGCCCTGCTCTTCGTCGCCCTGCACGGCTTCGGCGAGCAGCCCGCGAACTGGATCGGCTCGGTGCTCACCTCGATCCTGGCCAACGAGCTGCACCGGCGGCTGACCTTCCGCGCCGGTGAGCGCGTCGGGTTCCTCACCGCGCAGGTCGAGGGCGGGGCGCTGTCGATCGCCGGCCTGGTGTCCACCAGCGTGGCCCTGGCCTGGCTGACCGCGACGACCGACACCGACGACCCGTACGTGCAGTTCGGGCTGGTCGCGCTCGTCACCGTCACCATCGGCACCCTGCGGTTCATCGCCCTGCGCTGGCTGTTCCGCGCCCGCGCCGACCACCTCGACCAGGCCTAGCGCGCCCTCCCGCTCCCGCCGCGACGAGCGGCTGGACCGGGTCGGGGTGCATAGCCTGGGCCGGTGAGCGAGCCGACCGAGCGCCCCCGTCCGGGCGGGGACACGGCCGCCGCGCGTCCGGACGGAGCCGGTCAGGCCCCCGCCGGCGACGGGTGGGGCGAGGACCCCGCCGGTGCCCGGCCGGGCGGGGACCAGCGGGCGGCCCGGCGCCGCGCGCGGGTGCGCCGGGTGGGCCGGTCGGCCGGCCGCTGGGGCCTGTGCGTGCTCGTCGCCCTCACCGGCGCCCTCGTCGGCGTCCTGCTGCTCGGCCGGGTCGACGCGCCCCTGGGGCCCTTCGACGCGCGGTTCACCGTGAGCCCGACCGGCGGCGGGGTGGCCCTCGACATCCCGCCCCTGGGCGCGCTGGACGTCGACGCCTACGACGGCCCCCTGGGCCTGGACGTGCAGCTGCAGCGGGCCGACGAGGCACGGCTGCGCGCGCTGGTCGACGACCCGCGCCGGCTCGACAGCCTGGTCGACCGCATCACCGCCGACATCGGCGACGCCGTCACCGGCCTCGTCGTCCGCTCCTCGCTGGCCGCCGTGGCCGGCGGGGTGCTGCTCACCCTGGCCGTCTACCGGCTGCGGTGGCGCCCGCCCGCGGTGGCCGCGGGAGCGGTCGTCGTCGTCCTGACCGGGACCGCGGGGATCGGGGCCGCGACGTGGCGCCCCGACGCCCTGGCCCAGCCGACCTACACCGGGCTGCTGGCCAACGCGCCCGGTCTCATCGGCGACGCCCGCGACATCGTGGCCCGCTTCGACGCCTACCGCGCCTCCCTGGAGGACCTGGTCGGCAACGTCAGCACGCTCTACGCCACTCTCTCCGCCCTGCCCGCGCCCGGGGGCGACAGCACCACGGTCGCCTTCCTGCACGTCTCGGACCTGCACCTCAACCCTGCCGGGTTCGACCTCGTGGAGCAGGTCGTGGACCAGTTCCCGATCGACGCCGTGCTCGACACCGGGGACATCACCGACTGGGGCAGCGAGCCCGAGAACCAGGTGATCAGCTCGATCGGCGGGCTCGGCGTCCCCTACGTGTACATCCGCGGCAACCACGACTCGGCGACGACCGCCGCGCTGGTCGCCTCGCAGCCCAACGCGATCGTGCTCGACGACTCGGCGACGACCGTCGCCGGGATCACCGTCGTCGGCGCCCGCGACCCCCGCTTCACCCCCGACCCGGCCAACGACGTGGGCCAGGAGTCGCTGGCCGAGACGGGGGAGCAACTGGCCGAGCTCGCCGAGGAGCAGCCGGTGGCCCCGGCGATCGCGATGGTGCACGACCCGCAGCAGGCGCCCCCGCTGGACGGGGTCGTGCCACTGGTGCTGGCCGGGCACACCCACGAGCGCGAGGTCTCCACCCTCGACGAGGGCACCCGCCTGATGGTCCAGGGCTCCACCGGCGGCGCCGGCCTGCGGGCCCTGCAGGGCGAGTACCCGGAGCCGCTGACCTGCACGGTCCTCTACGTCGACGCCGACACCGGCCGGCTGACCGGCTACGACGAGATCACCCTCGGCGGGTTGGGCGAGACCGAGGTGACCATCCAGCGCACGCTCATCGACCCGGAGGACGACGACGGGGCGGACGCGGACGGCGACGACACCGACGGCGAGGGCGCGGACGGCGAGGCGGGGGACGGCGGCACCTCCACCGCGCCCCCGACACCCGGCGGCTGACCGGCCGCGCCGGCCTCCCCCGGCGCCCGCTCGCCCTACGCTCGGGTCATGACGACGACCCGGAACGCCCGACTCGCCGGCGCGCTGCTCGCCGGCGGCCTGGGGCTCCTGCCCCTGACCGGCTGCTCGTTCACCTCCGAGAACTTCTCCTGCGACACCAACTCGTGCTCGGTGACGCTCAGCGGCGCGGGCGCGGAGGTCGACCTGCCGATCGGCCCCACGATCAGCCTGGGCAGCGTCGAGGACGGGCGCGCCTCGATCAGCGTCGGGGGCACCAGCGTCTCCTGCGCCGAGGGCGAGAGCGTGGCGGCCGGCGGGCTCTCCCTGGAGTGCACCTCCGTCTCCGGCGACGAGGTCAAGCTGACCGCCTCGCTCAACTGAGCCCGCCGCCCGACGGGCCGATCAGACGGGGTCGGCGACCTCCACCACGATCCGCGCCGGCCCACTGAGCAGGTAGACGCGGAACGGCGACTGTCCCGACGTCCCGATGAAGGCCTCCGTGGTCCCCTCGAACGTCGGGCCGAGCACCACCTCGGTCACGACCTGGGTGCCGGACCCGGGCACGGGGCCGTCGCTCTCGAACCCCTCGATGCCGGTGTCGAAGGGGTAGCCGACACCGGTGACGGTCACCCGGAGGACGGTGTCCCCGTCCACCTCCACGGGGTCGCCACTGCCCTGCTCGACCGGGTCGTCGACGTAGCGGACGTCCCAGCCGGGGAGGCCCTCGCCACCGACCTCGAAGACGACACGGTCGAAGCCGTCGTGTCGTCCGGTGCGGATGTCGGTCACGGTGACCAGCGCGTCCCCCGACGCCGCCTGCTCGTCGGGGGACGCGTCGGACGGGAACGGCGGGTCGCCGGCCCCTCCCTCGTCGGGCGCGAGGTCCTCCCCGCCGACGTCGTCCCCACTGGGAGTCGCCTCGTCGGAGTCGCCGTCGCTGCCGTTCCGCGCAGCGCTCGTGGTGGAGAAGTCACCGGTCGAGGACGCGGGCGCGGCGTCGTCCTCGCTGCCGCAGCCCGAGACGAGGAGTGCGGCAGCCAGCAGGGCGGAGAGCGGGGCGACTCGGCGGGTGGTCACCCGCCGAGCCTGACACCGATCATCACCGGGGAAGGCGCACCAGCCGCGCGTGTCGCCCCTGCACGTCGTCGTCGCGACACCCCCGGGGGCCCACCCCCGTCGGATGCCCCCCGGAGGGGCATGTACAGTTCTCAGCGCCCCCGGCGAACACCGAGCCCCCATCGTCTAGCGGTCCAGGACGCTGCCCTTTCAAGGCGGTAGCACGGGTTCGAACCCCGTTGGGGGCACTGGCTCCACAGCACGAAGGCACCACAGCAAGGCCCTGTAGCGCAGTTGGTTAGCGCGCCGCCCTGTCACGGCGGAGGTCGCGGGTTCGAGTCCCGTCAGGGTCGCTTCTCGGCGGAGACGCCGGATCGGGGCAGGTAGCTCAGTCGGTACGAGCGCTCGCCTGAAAAGCGAGAGGTCGGCGGTTCGACCCCGCCCCTGCCCACATCTCTTCCCCGTCGCCACCTCGGTGGTCGGCGCCCTCCGCGCACGTCCGACAGCCCGCCGAGGAGCGCCGGTGCCCGACCAGACGTGGCCCGACGGGCCGCACGTCGAGTACCACTCCGCCGGCTCCGTCCGGGCCCGGGGCACCGTCGTCGACGGCCGGCCCGACGGCTACTGGGAGTGGTTCCGGCTCGACGGCACGCTGATGCGCTCGGGGCACTTCGCCGAGGGCCGCGAGGTCGGCGAGTGGACCACCTACGACCGCCGCGGCGCGGTCTACAAGGTGACCGACCGCGGGTAGGCCACGGGCGGCTCACCCGGCGACGCGGTCCCCCACGACCTGCGCGTAGACCTGCGCGTGGACGTCACGTACCGCCGTGCGCTGCTGTTCGCGCCAGACGCGGTCGGCGGGGCGCGGCGCCGGACGGGTCAGCGCCGCGGCGACCGCCCCGTTGAGCGACACCGGGTCGAAGCCGTGCACCTCGTCGTTGCCGTAGGTCACCACGTCCGACCACTGGTCGGCGAACCAGCCGCAGCTGGGCGCCACCACACGGGTGCCGACGTCGCGGCAGACCTCCAGCTCCAGGGAGTGCGTGCCGCAGGACTCCGGCAGCACCGCCACGTGCAGTTCCTGCAGCTGGGCGGCCCACCGCCCGGGCTCCAGCACCGCGACCTCGAGGGACTCGCTGTCGGCCAGCTCCCCCAGGTCGGGCAGCCGGTAGCCGGGCTCGACGAGGAGCCGCAGCCGCCCGCCGCCGTTCACGGCGCCGTTGAGCGCGGCACGGACGACGCCCTGCGGGTCCGGGATGCAGGCGTTCGTCCGCAGCGGGAGGCCGACCAGCCCGCGGTCGCCGCCGACCTCGGGGTCCGGCGCGGCGACGGTGGGGTGGGCGACGACGATCGCCGTCCGCCCGTAGGTGTCGACGATCTCGTCGGCGGCGCCCGGCGTCAGGGTGAAGACGACCTCGGCCGTGGCCAGCAGTGCCCGCAGGTGCGCCGCGTGCCGGGCGGGCAGCGGCTGTGCGGGGTCGCGCAGCTGGTGCACCGTCACGACCAGCGGGACGCCGGTGCGGCGGATGGCCTCGGTGAAGCAGACGACCTCGTCCTCGGGCAGGTGGCCGTAGCCGCTGTGCACGTGCACGACGTCGACCTCGGCGGCGTGCGCGGTGAGGTACGCCGGGTCCAGCCAGGGGCTCGGGCCGTGACCGGGCCCCACGCGGACGACACCGGCCGGCAGCACGGCGTCCACGTAGGGATCGCGGTGCGGGACCGAGGCCACCCGGATCGCGGGCGACGCTGCCCGCGCGGGATCTTCGGGGTCCACTGACAGGGGTACTCCTCCTGGCGCCGAGCACGCGACGTCAGGGCGGTGCTCCTCGGTGGGACGGGTTCGTCGTCCCGCTACCCAGCATCCCCTTCCGGAACCGCCCGGAGTCGACCGGGTGGTCTGCGTCACCCCAAGGGGGCACGGTCACCGCGACGCGCGTGCCCTCGCCAGGTGGGCGTGCACCTGCGTGACGACCAGGGCGCCCTCCCCCACCGCCGAGGCGCACCGTTTCACCGACCCGGCCCGCACGTCCCCGGCGGCGAACACCCCGGGCACGCTGGTCTCCAGCAGGGCCGGCGGCCGGTCGAGGGGCCAGGTCTCCCCGTCCAGCGCCGGCCCGGTGACCACGAACCCCCAGCGGTCGCGGACGACCGTCCCCTCCAGCCAGCCGGTGTGCGGCTCGCTGCCGATGAGCAGGAACAGCACACCCGGCTCGGACGTCTCCTCCCCGGTGTCGAGGTCGCGCAGGACGATCGACTCCAGGAACGCCGACCCGCTGCCGCCGACCACCTGCACCCGGCCCCGGACCTCGACGTTCGGCAGCGCCTCGAGCTCCCGGATCAGGTAGTCCGACATCGTCTCGGCGAGGTCCGCGCGGCGCACCAGCACGGTGACCCGCTCGGCGTACCGCGAGAGGTGGACCGCCGCCTGGCCCGCCGAGTTGCCGCCGCCCACGACGAACACCGACCGGCCCCGCATCGCCGGGGCCTCGCTGACCGCGGCCCCGTAGAACACCCCGCGGCCGACGAGGGCCTCGAGCTCGGGCACCCCGAGCCGTCGCCAGCTGGCGCCGGTGGCCAGCACGACCGTCCGCGCCGCGACCGAGGTGCCGTCGGACAGGTCCACGTGGTGCAGGCCGCCGTCGCTGCGCAGGCCGCCCGCCCCGCGCATGAAGTGGAACGTGCTGCCGAAGGACCAGGCCTGCTGGTAGGCGCTGAAGGCCAGCCGGTTGCCGCTCACCCCCATCGGGAAGCCGGCGTAGTTCCGGATCAGGGAGCTGGTGCCCGCCTGGCCGCCGATCGCCTCCGGCTCCAGGACCAGGGTCGACAGGCCCTCGGAGGCGGCGTAGACGCTGGCGCCCAGGCCGGCCGGCCCGGCGCCCACGACGACGACGTCGTACACCGCCTCGGGGTCGAGGGGGGTCAGCAGCCCGAAGGCCTCGGCGATGTCCAGGTCGGAGGGGTCCTCGAGCACGGTGCGGTCGGGCTTGAACCGCAGGACGACGACCGGCAGCCGCGGCTCGTGCAGCCCCAG
Organism: Blastococcus sp. CPCC 205250; assembly: GCF_019799925.1. GTDB lineage: Bacteria > Actinomycetota > Actinomycetes > Mycobacteriales > Geodermatophilaceae > Trujillonella. The sequence goes on from NZ_JABGCG010000007.1 coordinate 336,101, forward strand.
GCCCTCCAGCAGCGCCCGCCCCTCCGCCGAGCCGGAGTCGTAGAAGCCGAGCGGGATGCGGTTGCGGGTGAGGGTGTCCCGCAGGCCCTGCGCCCGCTCCGACCACTGCTCGCCGATCACCCGGACCGCCTCGAAGCCGCCGCCCCGCCGGGTCGACCACTCCTCCACGAACTCGGTCACCGACCGGTGGAACTCCGGGTCGCCGGCCTCCTCCGGCGCGGTCAGCCACCGGTCGATCTGGCCCAGCGTGAGCGCCTCGAAGATCGGCCGGGCCGTGTCCCAGGCCCCCCACCGGACGAGGGCGACGGTCACGGTCGAGGCCCGGCCGGCGTGCAGTTCCCGCAGCACCTCCAGTCCGTCGGGGTCCGCTGCGCCCAGCCCACCGAAGACGACCGCCACCGGCGGTTCCCCGCGGGCGGCCAGCTCCGCGGCGGCCGTGCCGGGATCGGCGGACGCGACGACCGTGAAGTCCCGGCCGTACCGCCGGTCGAGCTCGGTGCACATCCGCGCGCGCACCTCGTCGTCCCGGGTGACCACGACCAGCGCCGCAGACGGGCCGGCGGCGGTCACGGGGTGCCCCCGTCCGTCGGGGCGGCCCGCCAGCCGGTGGCACCGGTGACGACGACGGCGACCGTCATCGCGGCGAACACCCAGGCCGCCGGATCGCCCCAGGCCACGGTGTCGGCGAAGCGCAGGACCGCGACGGCGACCAGGACCCCGAACACCGTGTAGGCGATCGCCGCCGTCCGGAGCCGGCGCAGGTCACCGACCGTGGCCGCGAGCGCCGTCGCCAGGCCGAAGGCCACGAGCCAGGCCGCCACGACCCGCGCGGTGAGCGGGGTGAGGGTCCAGGGCCACAGGGTCGTCGCCGTACCCGGCGCGGCGAACAGCGCCACCCCGGTGACCGTCAGCACGACGGACTCGACGCCGAGGGCCGCGCGCAGGACGCGGTGCACCGGCGCGCGCGGCGGCGGGTCGACGCCGGGCGCCCGCTCCTGCAGCCACAGGGAGGCCACCATGCCCAGGGGCACGACCACGTAGACGGCGAGCCAGAACCACGCGGCCGCGACGGCCACGGCCCCCTCCCCGGACCGGAGGTGGAAGCGGTCCAGGTGCAGCAGGGTGGCCGCGAGGGTGAGGACGACGAACACCAGCACCGTCAGGACCGGCACCCGGGCGTGGGCCCAGGCGGGCTCGCGCAGCGACAGCACCACCAGGACGCAGCCGGCGGCGTACCCCGCCCCGAGGAAGGCGGCCGTGAGCGGCGGCTGGATCGTCCACGCGAAGGTGCGGTCGGTCTGCTCGGCGAGGACGTAAAGAGCCACCACCGCGAGGGCGGTGAGCGCGCTGAAGACCATCAGGAGCAGGCGCATCGAGGGGTGCATGCGCCGGGCTGTGGCCTGCGTCGTGGCGTCGGAGGCAGAGACGGTGGGCACGCGGCCTCCCGTGGTCGTGCGGCCCCCGTGCTGCAGTGGAACGGGAGGATCGTTCCACCGGCGGTCGGCGCTGTCACCGGCTTTCCGACCTTCCCGGGCGGCCCCGGACCTCCCTAGACTCCCGCCGTGGCCGGACCGGCACCTCCGCCTGCCGAGTCCGTGGCCGCGGTGTCCCCGCGCCCGATCGCGACCCCGGACCAGCGGCTGCGCGTCTTCGTCTCCTCCACGATCGAGGAGCTGGCCGCCGAGCGGCGGGCCGTCCGCGACGCTGTGACCCGGCTGCGGCTGACCCCCGTGCTGTTCGAGCTCGGCGCCCGCCCGCACCCGCCCCGCGACCTCTACCGCGCCTACCTCGCCCAGAGCGACGTGTTCGTCGGCGTCTACGGCGAGCGCTACGGCTGGACCGCCCCGGACATGGACGTCTCCGGGATCGAGGACGAGCTCCGCCACTCGGAGGGGATGCCGCGGCTGCTGTACGTGCGCCGCAGCGCCCCCGGCCGTGACCCCCGGCTGGCCGAGCTGATCACGCGCGTCCAGGCGGAGGGCGGGGCCTCGACCACTCCCTACGACGACCCCGAGGAGCTGGGCCGGCTCGTCGCCGACGACCTCGCGGTGCTCCTGACCGAGCGGTTCAGCGCGGGCACCCCGGCCGCGGCCGGCTCCGCTCCCGGTTGGCTCCCCACGCCGACGGCCCCGATGGTCGACCGCGCCGACGAGCTGCGGCTGGTCACCGGGCTGCTGGCCGACCCCGCCGTCCGGCTGGTCACCGTCACCGGCCCCGGGGGCACGGGGAAGACCCGGCTGGCGCTCGCGGCCGCCCAGCGGCTGGAGCCCGACCGGGACGACGTCTGGTGGGTGGACCTCTCGGCGGTGCGGGACCCCGCCGAGGTGCCGGCCACCGTGGCCGGCGCCCTGGGGGTGCCCGCGCAGGGCCGGCGACCGCTGCTGGACGTGATCACCGAGCGGCTGGCCGGGCGGCGCGCGCTGCTCGTGGTCGACAACGCCGAGCAGGTGCTCGCCGCCGCCCCGGCCGCTGCGGCGCTGCTCGCCCACTGCCCGGGGACGCAGCTGCTCGTCACCAGCCGCACCGTCCTCGGCCTCCGCGGGGAGCAGGACGTCCCGCTCGGCCCCCTGCCCGTGCCGGCTCCCGGCGACGCCGATCCCGACCGCGTCCGGGCGAACCCCGCGGTGGCGCTCTTCGTCGCCCGCGCCCAGCGCGCCGACCCGGCCTTCGCGCTGCGCGACGCCGACGTCCCCGCGGTGGCCGAGGTGGTCCGGCGGCTCGACGGGCTCCCGCTCGCCCTCGAGCTGGCCGCCGCCCGCTCCCGCATGCTGCCGCCCGCCGCGCTGCTGCGCCGGCTGGGCGCCGCGGTCCGGCCGGCGCTGGACCTGCGGGGCACCGACGTCGACGCCCCCGACCGGCAGCGCACCCTGCGCGACACCGTCGCCTGGAGCCACGACCTGCTGCCCGGGCCGGAACGCACCCTGCTGGCCCGGCTGTCGGTCTGCTCCGGGGGGTGCACGCTCGACACGGCCGAGGCGGTCGGCGCCGTCGACGACGACGTCGAGGTCCTGGAGACCCTCGCCTCGCTGGTGGGCCACAGCCTGGTGACACCCGCGGACACCGGCGAGGGCGAGCCGCGGTTCCGCATGCTGGGACTGGTCCGTGCCTTCGCTGCCGAGCGCCTCACCGACCGGGGCGAGGCCGACGCGACCCGGCAACGGCTCGCCGAGCACCTGGCGGGGGTCAGCGCCGCGGCCGGGCCCGCTCTGACCGGTCCCGACCAGGCCACCTGGCGGGTCCGGCTCGACGCCGAGGCGGCCGACCTGCTCGGGTCCCTGCGCTGGGCCGTCTCGGCCGACCGTGCCGACCTGGCCGTGGCCATCGCCGCGCCCCTGGCGCGCTGGTGGTGGTCGCGCGGACTGCTCGCCGAGATGGCGGAGCTCGCCGAGCAGACCGCCGCGCTCCCGTCGGCCGGCGCCCTCCCCCCGGCACCCGCGGCGTCGCTGCTCTGGGCCCGGGGCGCGACGCGCATCGCGCTCGGCCGAGCCGACGAGGCGGCGCCGCTGCTGACCAGGCAGGTCGAGCTCGCCCGGACCGCGGACGACCCGTGGCTGCTCGGCCACGGGCTCGTCGCGCTCGCGATGACCCGGTCGCCGGACGACCCGGCCCTGGCCGGGGAGCTGGCCGAGGCCGTGGCGGCGATGCGCCGCAGCGGGGACGCGTGGTCGGTCGCCTACGCCCTCGTCCCGCTCGGGCACGTGGCGCTGCAGGGCGGGGACCCCGGCGCCGCCCTCGCGGCCCACGAGGAGGCGCTGGCCCTGGCCCGCGACATCGCCGACGACCACCTCCTGGCCACCGTGCTCGACCAGCTGGCCGTCGACGCGCTCCTGACCGGTGACCTGCCGGGCGCGGCGGCGCGGCTGGCCCGGGCCGCGGAGCTGCACCGCGCGGTCCGCGACCTCGAGGGGCTGGCGAACTGCCTCGGGGGGCTCGCCGCCCTCGCGCTGGCCGCCGGCGCCCCCGAGGAGGCCGCCCGGCTCGCCGGCGCGGCAGGGGCGACACGGGCCCGGCTCGGCGTCACGACCTGGCCGCTGCTGCGGCGGGTGACCGGCCAGCTGGACGAGGCCATCCGGGCGGCCCTGGACGCGGACGTCGACCGGGCGGCGCGGGCGGCCGGCGCAGCCCTCGACCCGTGGACGGCGCTCGACGAGGGGCTCGCCGCGGTCCGATGAGCACCCGGCTCAGGCCGTGGGGACTCAGGCCGTGGGGGCGCCGGCCTCGTCGTCCTCCGCGGCCGCCCGCTCCTCCTGCGCCCGCGCGTAGGCCGGCGCCCGGAAACGGGCCATGGGCCCGTCCGCGAGCAGCTGCGGCGGCGGGTGCCGCACGGCGTCGAAGCGCAGGTCGGGGTCCGGTTCGCCGAGCGGACCGCCCAGCGTCAGCGTGGCGAAGCGCCGCCAGGGACCCGGGCCGCGGGCGACGGCCAGCGCGAGCACCACCTCGCGCTCCCGCAGCGCCGCGAGCAACGGGGCGGGGTCCGACGGCACCGGCCCGTCCGCCCACGCCGCCAGCCGCAGCGTCCCGGCCGGCGAGCGGTAGCCCATGATCGAGGAGTACGGCCCGCGCGCGTCCCGGCGCGGTGCCGGGACCAGCCGGCCGGTCCGGCCGAGCCCGGCGGTGGTGCTCAGCAGCAGGTCCACCGGCTGCTCTCCCGCCGGCACCCGGACCGCCAGGCCGAGCAGGTCCGGCCACGGCGGCGGCAGGCCGGCGCCGCGGCTGAGGCGCACGGTCACGTCGTCGCGTGCCGGCCGGTCGAACCACCCCACGCCGGTGTCCGGCCCACCGGTGCGCTCGAGGACGCCGGTCACGACCGCGCCGCGCGGGTGCATGGGCTTGCCCCCGCGCCAGCGGGCGAAGGCGCCCAGCGGCGCGGCCACGGCCCGGCCGGCCAGTTCGGGCACGGTGGTCACCAGCAGTCTCCCGTCGTCGGTACGCCGCTCCTCCTACCCACTCCCGGAGCACGCCTCCCATCCACGGGCATCGCCGAAGGTCGCTCCCGGCGTGGCGCGCAGGACTGGCAGGACCTGCACAACCAGGCGGACATGTCCGTGTGTATCTGCCCCCGCGCGGCCGGTGACACGGATCGGTCCCCCGCATACGTTCGTCACATGTTCGCGACGCTCTTGGTCATCGGCGGTGTCCTCGTGGGGCTGCTCGTGCTCCTCGCCCTCATCGTCTCCCTGAGCGCCCGCCCCGCCACCCGCGCGGGCACGACCCCGGCGCCCGGCTGGGTCGCCCAGACCGGACGCCCGCACCCCGACGCGTGGTCGCCGCTCACCGAGACCAGCACCACGGAGATCACCGCCATCCGCTGACCTCCCCCCAGACCCGGCGTCCCGGCGGCTGCGACGGCGCGCCGCCGGGACGCTCCGGACGACCCGCCGGTGCGCACTTGTCGACGGCCCGCCGCGGGCACATGATCTCGACGACGGAGGTGTCCCGGGAGGCCCGGGAACCGTTCCGGCGGACGGGCAGGTCGAACGATGGGCGGGCGCCGCCGCCACCCCCGACTCCGTGCGGCCCTGCTGCTGCTCCTGGCCATCCCGCTGGCCGGTGCCCTGGTGGCGGCCACGCTCGCGCCATGGGTCGTCGGCAGCGGCCTGGCCGCCCGCTCCTCGGCGGACCTGCTGGCCCCGCTGCCGGTGGAGCTCGCCGACCAGACCTTCCCCGGGCCGACCGTCGTGCTGGCCGCCGACGGCTCGGTCATCACGTACTTCTACGAGCGCGACCGGCAGCCCGTCCCCTCCGAGCGGATCGCACCGGTGGTCAAGCAGGCCCTCGTCGCCATCGAGGACCGGCGCTTCTACGACCACCGCGGCCTCGACGTCGAGGGGACCCTGCGCGCGCTGGCGCGCAACGTCGTCGCCGGCTCGGTGCAGGAGGGCGGCTCGACGATCACCCAGCAGCTGGTCAAGCAGACGCTGCTGCAGACCGCCGACGAGGCCGACGACCGGCTGGCGGCCACCGAGGAGAGCGTCGGGCGCAAGCTGCGGGAGGCGCGGCTCGCGCTGAGCCTGGAGGAGACCTACACCAAGGACGAGATCCTCACCCGCTACCTGAACACCGTGTACTTCGGCGAGGGCACCTACGGCATCCAGGCCGCCGCCCGCCGGTACTTCTCGGTGGACGCGGCGGACCTGAGCCTCACGCAGGCGGCCATGCTCGCCGGCCTGGTGCGCACGCCGACCGCGGACAACCCGTTGGCCGACCCGGAGCGCGCCCGGGAGCGCCGGGACCAGGTCCTGCGCCGGATGCTCGAGGTCGGTTCCATCTCCCAGGCGCAGTTCGACGAGACCGCCGGGCTGCCGGTGGAGACGCTGCCCTCGCCGCCGCCGCCCAACGGCTGCGTCGACGCGGTCGTCGGCGGCTTCTTCTGCGACTTCGCGCAGCAGTACCTGACCCAGACCCTCGGCATCCCGCAGGAGCGGCTCGACGCCGGCGGGATGGTGGTGCAGACGACGCTGCGCCCGGACCTCCAGCGCTCCGGGGACGCCGCCGTGCTGGCGAACCTGCCGATGGGCGACCCGCTGGCCGCGATGTTCACCGCCGTGGAGCCGGGCACCGGGCACGTCCTGGCCATGAGCGTGAACCGGGTGTTCGGCTACGACGCCGCCGACCCGGCCCAGGAGTCGGTGAACCTCAACGTCGCGGCCAGCCAGGGCTCCGGCTCGACCTACAAGACGTTCGTGGCCGCGGCGGCGCTGGAGGCCGGCTACCCGCCGTTCCACACGATCACGACGCCGGACCCGTACGTGTCGTCGGTCTACCGCAACGGGACGCAGCCCTACGTCGTGCAGAACGTCGGCACCTACCCGCCGACGCTGACGATGGCCGAGGCGCTGGTCCGCTCCTCCAACACGTACTTCGTCGCCCTGGAGGACCAGCTGCGCAGCGTCGAGGGGCCGGTGCGGACGGCGCAGCGGATGGGTCTGTTCTCCCTGGACCCGGTCGCCGACCAGGTCGTGGCGGAGAACCGCGGCTCGTTCACCCTCGGCGCGGAGGCCACCAGTCCGCTGGCCCTGGCCAGCGCCTACTCCACCCTGGGGGCCAACGGCACCCGGTGCGCCCCGGTGCCGGTCACCGCCGTCGCCGACCGCGACCTCGCGGTCTTCCGGCTGGAGCCCGAGGGCCCGCCGATCGACACCGGCGACCGCTGCACCCCCGAGGCGGTTTCCCCGGCCGTGGCGACCACGCTGAACCAGATCCTCGTGGGCGACACCGAGGCGCCGTACGGGACCGGCCTCGAGGCGCGCATCCCCGGGCACCAGGTGGCGGGCAAGACGGGCACCAGCCAGGGCCGCTTCTCGATCGCCTTCGTCGGCTACACGCCGCGCTACGCGGCCAGCGTCATGGTGCTCAACCCGAAGCAGAACCAGGACGTCGGCACCTACGGCGGCGGTCGGGGCGCCCAGATCTGGCACGACGCGATGCTCCCGGTGCTGTCGGCCGAGCCGGCGGTCCCCTTCCCGCCGGCGGGCCTCCCGCTCGCCCCGCCGCCGCCCCCGCCCGGGTTCGGGTTCCCGGACCGACCCGGACGCTGAGCGGCGGGGTCAGACCGCCCCGGCCAGGAGCTCCGCCGCCCGCTCGCCGACCATGACGGCCGTCGCCGCCGTGCCCCGGGAGGGCACCCGCGGCAGCACCGAGGTGTCGGCGATCCGCAGGCCGGCCACGCCGCGCACCCGCAGCCGCCCGTCGACGACCGCGCCGGGGTCGCCGTCGGGCCCCATCCGCGCGCTGCCGCACAGGTGCACCGCGGTGCCCACGTGCCGGCCGATCCAGCCGTCCAGCGCCGCGTCGTCGGCCAGCACCGCCGGGGTCAGGCGGTCTCCGGGCGGCAGTTCCCCGCCCGGCGCGGCCAGCGCGGCCAGGGGAGGCGTGCGCAGCAGGTCCGCGGCGAGGCGGACGCCCGACCGCAGGCCCGCCCGGTCGGCCACCGGGGCCAGGTAGCCGTAGTCCAGCCGCGGCGGGGCGGCGGGGTCGGCCGAGGAGAGGGTGAGCCGGCCGCGGCTCTCGGGCCGCAGCAGGGAGACCCCCAGCGTCAGCACCCCGTCGTCCTCCGGGATCGCGCGCCACGGCGGCAGCAGGGCGGCGAAGGAGCGGAACCAGGGCAGCACCTCGACCGGCGCGCCGTCCGGCGCGGCGTGCAGCACCTGCTCCAGGGCCAGGCCCGGAGGCGCGGGCAGACCGGGCACCGGCCGCCACGGCACCGAGACCATGGGGTGGTCGCTGAGCCCCTCCCCCACCCCCGGGACGTCGGCGACGACGTCGAGCCCGAGGGCGCGCAGCGCGGCGGCCGGGCCGATGCCCGACCGCAGCAGCAGCTCCGGCGAGCCGACCGCGCCCGCGGCCAGCACCACCTCGGCGGCGCGGACCTCCCCGGCGTCGGTCGCCACGCCGACCGCACGGCCGCCCTCGACCAGCACCCGGGTGACGCGCACCCCGCCGCGCACGGTCAGCCCCGGCCGCCCGGGCAGGTAGGCCGTCGCGGTGCTGACCCGCACGCCGTCGACGGCGTTGGCGGGCAGCGGCCCGCAGCCCGGCTCCCCGCCGCCGTTCTTGTCCGGCTCGGCCGGCACCCCCAGGGCCGCCGCGGCGGCCGCGAACGCCTCAGCGGGCTCGTAGCCCGGTGCCGGGCGGCTCACCGGCACCGGCCCGTCGCTGCCGTGCAGCGGCGAGCCGCCGAGGTCGCGGTCGGTCTCCAGCCGCCGGAACGCCGGCAGCACCGCCTCCCAGGCCCACTCCGGCAGGCCCCAGCCGTCGCAGTCGGCCGGGGTGGCGCGGATGAAGTAGCAGCCGTTCACCGCGCTGGAGCCGCCGACGCCGCGGCCACGGACCACCGAGCGGGTCACGGCCGCGGTGAGCCGGGTGGGCACCTCCACCGCGGCGGGCGAGCCCGGCACCGCGGCCCGCATGGTGGTGGCGTCCCGGGTCTCGGGCACGCGGTCGCCGGGGCCGGCCTCCAGCAGCAGCACCGTCCGGCCGGCCTCGGCCAGCCGCGCGGCCAGCACGCAGCCCGAGGTGCCCGCGCCGACGACGACGACGTCGGCCTCGCGGGGCAGCGCCTCAGGCACGGACGTCGAGGCCGAGCACGCCCGGGAGGTCCAGCCGGCGCACCTTGCCGGTCGAGGTGCGCGGGAGCTCCCCGACCGGGTGCAGGCTCTTGGGCCGCTTCGCCGGGGAGAGCCGCTCCCGGGCCCACGCCGCGAGGTCGGCCGGGTCGGCGTCGCCCACGAACGCGGCGACCACCCGCTGCCCCCAGTCCTCGTCGGGGACGCCGACGACGGCGCTCTCCACCACTCCCGGGTGGGCGTCGAGCACCGCCTCCACCTCGGCCGGGTAGACGTTGACCCCACCGGAGATGACGAGGTCCTCCCGGCGCCCGTCCAGCCACACCACGCCCTCGTCGTCGACCCGGCCGAGGTCCCCGACGGTGACCCGGTCGCCCCGCCAGGCCGCCGCCGTCTTGTCCGGGGCCCGCCAGTACTCGAAGCGGGCCCAGCGCGGCACCGCGCACCACAGCTGCCCGCGCTCGTCGGTCGAGAGCGCCCGCCCGGGGCGGGCCCGCCCCACGCTGCCGGGGTACGCCTGCCAGTCCTCCGGCGAGCAGACGGTGAACTGCGCCTCCGTCGAGCCGTAGAACTCCCACACGCTGCCCTCCGGCGCGGCGGCCAGCACCGCGCGCTTGAGCGGCTCGGGGCAGGGCGCCCCGGCGTGCACCAGACGGCGGAAGGAGGACCAGTCGACGGCGCCGTGGGCCAGCAGCCGCTGCAGGTGCGTGGGCACGCAGAAGGTGGTGGTCGGCCGCAGCGTCGAGATCGCCTCCGCCGCCCGCGTCACGTCGAACGGCCCGGGCAGCAGCACCTCGCCCCCGGCCAGCAGCGTGTGGACGGAGAAGCGCAGCGGGGCGGAGTGGTGCAGCGGGGAGAGCACGAGGTGCCGGTCGGCGGGGACGAAGCCCCACAGGTCGATCTCCTCGGCGGCCAGCGCGCGGGCGTCGTCCTCGGCGAGCACCCCGGACCACACGCCCTTGCGCCGCCCGGTGGTGCCGGAGGTGTAGTGCATGGGCCGGGCCAGCGGGACCTCGGCCAGGTCGGTCTCGGCGCTGCCGGTCAGCAGCCGCCCCGGGGCGTCGCCGACGTCGAGGGCGGGGTCGGCGTCCGCGGCCAGCTCCGCACGCTCGGCGGCGGGCAGCGCCGGGTCCAGGACGACGGGGACGACGCCGGTGCGCAGCGCGCCCAGGACGACGGCCAGCAGCGCCGGGGACGACGCCGCCGAGACCAGGAGCCGGTCCCCGGCGCGCAGGCCGGCCGCCTGCAGCGCCGCCGCGGCCCGCCGCTGGTCGCGCTCGCTGTCGGCGGCGCGGACGACCGGCACCGGCGTCATGCCGGGCGGACCTCGTCGCCGGCGACGGCGAGCCGCCCCTCGAGGGCCAGCTTGTCCAGCATCGACCGGGTCGACGCGGCCGCGGCGGGCCAGACCTCGCGCGGGACGGCGGCGTAGATGGTGGCCACCAGGTCGTCGACGCTGCGCGCCCCGGCGGCCACCGCGGCCAGCACCTGCTCCTCGCGGAAGGCGCGGTGGGCCAGGTAGTACTCCAGGACGGCGAGCGGGTCCTCGGTCAGCTCCGGCCCGTGCCCGCAGTAGAGGGCGCTGGGGCCGAGGTCGTGCACCCGGCGCAGCGACTCCAGGTACGCCACCACGTCGCCCTCCGGGTGGGTGACCACGGAGGTGCCGCGGCCGAGCACGTGGTCGCCGACGAGCACCGCCCCGGACTCCACGCGGAAGGCGAGGTGGTCGGCGCAGTGGCCGGGCGTGCCGACGACCTCCAGTGGAGTCCCGGCCAGCCGCAACCGCTCACCCGCCTCGAGCACCCGTCCGCCGGGGCCGGCCACGAGGGGGTCGGCCGCCGCGACCTGGGCGCCGAATCGGGCGCCCCACGGCTGCGCGGCGTCGGCGTGGTCGCCGTGGTGGTGGGTCACGAGCACCCCGACGCAGCGCGCGTCCCGGGCGGCGAGCGCGGCCTCCACGGCGGCCAGGTGCGCGGGGTCGTCGGGCCCGGGGTCGACGAGGACCGCCTGCCCGCTGCCCGGCTCACCGACCACGTAGGTGTTCGTGCCGTCGAGCGTCATCCCGGAGGGATTGGGCGCCAGCACCCGCGTGACCAGCGGTTCCAGCTCGGCGGTGCGGGTCATCGACCCGGGGGCGGGGAGGTCCCATGTGAGCCGTGGGTCCAGGGGTGCGTCCACGACCGGCACGCTATCGGGTGATCGGCATCCGCCCTGCTCGGCGGCTAACGTCCGGCGCATGCGCGCACTCCGACGCCTGGCCCGCCCTGCGGTCGCCACGGCCGCCGCCGTCCTGCTCCTGTCCGGATGCGGGGGCGACGACGACTCGTCGTCGTCCTCGTCGTCCTCCTCCAGCTCCTCCAGCTCCTCCTCCTCCAGCTCCTCGTCGAGCAGCCCCGCCGAGACCAGCTCGTCGGGCGGCGCCGGCGGCGACGCCGAGGTCGCGCAGTTCTGCAGCCAGGCCGAGGAGTTCGCCACGGCCGCCAGTGACCTGGGCTCGGTCACCGACCCCGCGCAGCTCGCCCCGCAGCTGCAGAACGCCGCCGCCGCGTTCGACGCCACCGAGCCGCCGGCCGAGATCGCCCAGGACTGGGACGTGCTCGGCGGGGCCCTGCGCAACTGGGCCGACGTGGCCAGCACCGTCGACCTCGCGACCCCGGACGGCCAGTCGCAGTTCCAGACGGCCGGCCAGGAGTTCCTCACCGCGTTCACCGGCCCCTCGGGCCAGACCGTCGAGCAGTACGTCACCACGAACTGCCCCGGCGCCTGACCGCGGTCCCCGACACGGCAGCGGCCCGCCACCCCCTCGGGGGTGGCGGGCCGCTCGCGTGTGGCAGGGGTCCGGTCAGCAGCCGCTGACGCCGACCCCGCGGTTGCGCAGCCACTGGGCGGGGTTGACCGCGCCGCTGTACATGGCGCCGTTCGGGTGCACCTCGAAGTGCAGGTGGGGGCCGGTCGACTGCCCGCGGTTGCCGACCTCGGCGATGTGCTCGCCCGCCGAGACCCGCTCACCCACGCTGACGAAGTAGCGGTTGACGTGCCCGTAGACGGTCACCGCGCCGTCGTCGCCGAGGATGTAGACCGCGTAGCCGAAGCCGGTGGCGGTGCCGGCCCGCTTGACCACGCCACTGTGGGCGGCGTAGATCGGGGTGCCGATCGGAGCGGCGATGTCCATGCCGTTGTGCGTGGTGCCCCACCGCGCGCCGTAGCAGCTGGAGATCCGGCCGGAGCTCGGCATCACGTAGGGGCCGCTCCCCCCGCCGGAGGCGGTGCCCCCGCCGGAGGACCCGCTCCCGCCGCTGCTGCCCTGCTGGCTCGCGGCACGCGCTGCGGCTGCCGCGGCAGCGGCCTCCCGGGCCGCCCGCTCGGCGGCTGCGGCCGCCGCGGCCTCCTCGGCGGCCTTCTGCTGCTGCCACTGCTGGTAGGCGTCGCGGGCCCCCTGCAGCTCGAGCAGCGCGATGTTGGCGGCCTCGAGCTGCTGGTCGTACTGCGCCTTCTGCGCGGCGATCTCGCTGTAGGCGGCCAGCTGGGTGGCCGCCTGCTGGTCGGCGGCCTCCTTGGCCGCCGCGGCCTCGGCCTCGGCCGCGGCTGCGGCGTCCCGGGTCGCGCGGGCGGCGGACTCGGCGTTGGCCTGGTCGACCCGGGCGAGCTCCAGGGAGTCGAGGACGTCGACCTGCGTGTTGCCCACGAACTCCAGCATCGCCGCCCGCTGGACCAGCTCGGCGGGGCCGTCGGCGTCGAGCAGGACGTGCGTGGTGGAGAGCTGGCTGCCGTTGATGTAGCTGGTACGGGCGAAGTCGCCGATGCGGCCCCGCGCGGCGGCCACGGCGTCGGCCGCGGCCTGCAGCTGCGCGGCGGCCTGGTCGGCGGCGGCCTGGGCGGCCAGGCGTGCCTCCTCGGCGGCCAGGTAGGTCGCGCCGGCGGCCTCGGCCTGCACGGTCAGCCGGTCGAGCTCGGCCTCGGCGCCGGCGACGAGGGCGGCGATGCGGCCCACCTCGGCCGCGGCGGCGTCCTGCTGGGCCCGGGCGTCGGAGATCTGGCTGTCGGAGGGGTTGGCCGGCGGAGCGGGCACGGCGAGCGCGGGAGCGGCCGAGCCGATGAGCGCGGCGCTCGCGAGGACCCCGGCGAGGGCGAGGCGCAGACCGCGCGGACGGCGGCCGGAGGAAGGCCGGCCGGCGTGCGTCCGGCGCCGGGCGGCGGGGCCCTGCAGCATCTGTCGCTCCCTGGGGAAGAGGGTGGGCGGGTGGTCCGCGGGGCGGCGTCACACCGGCCCCATGCGGTTCTCCTGTCCCCTTGGTTCTCGTCACCCGGACAGGGGATCTTGAGGGCTCGCGGCCGGATTTCTCCCCGGACGTGTCTCGGATCGCGGCGGACCTAGGCTCGGCACCGTGGACGTCTTCGGCTCCGGGCACGAACAGGTCGTCTTCTGCTCCGACCCCGGGTCGGGGCTCCGGGCGGTGATCGCCATCTACTCGACGGCGTTGGGGCCGGCCCTCGGGGGCACCCGGTTCCACCCCTACCCCGACGAGGAGTCCGCCGTCGCCGACGCCCTCGCGCTGTCCAAGGCCATGGCCTACAAGAACAGCCTGGCCGGCCTGGACCTCGGCGGCGGCAAGGGCGTGATCCTCGGGGACCCGACCACCGACAAGACCGAGGCGCTGCTGCGCGCCTACGGGCGGTTCGTGGAGTCCCTCGGCGGCCGCTACCTGACCGCGTGCGACGTCGGCACCTACAACGCCGACCTGGACGTCGTCGCCCGCGAGACCCGCTTCGCGCACGGCCGGTCCCTGGCGGTGGGCGGCTGCGGGGACTCCTCGGTGCTCACCGCCTACGGCGTCTTCCAGGGGATGCGCGCGGCGGCCCAGCACCGCTGGGGCAAGCCGAGCCTGGCCGGCCGCACCGTCGCCGTCGCGGGGGTCGGCAAGGTGGGCAGTTGGCTGGTCGACCGCCTGGTCGAGGACGGCGCCGACGTCGTCGTCACCGACGTGGACGCCGCAGCGGTGGCGCGGGTGCAGGCCCGCCACCCCGACGTCGACGCCGTGGCCGACACGCACGCCCTCGTGCGCACCCCGTCGGACGTGTACGCGCCCTGCGCCCTGGGCGGCGCCCTCGACGACGAGACGGTCGCCGTCCTGGAGGCGGAGATCGTCTGCGGCGGGGCGAACAACCAGCTCGCCCACGACGGGACGCCGGACCTCCTGGCGCGCCGCGGCATCCTCTACGCACCGGACTACCTGGTGAACGCCGGCGGCGTCATCCAGGTCGAGGACGAGCGGCACGGCTTCGACTTCGCCCGTGCCGAGGCGCGGGCGGCCGGCATCTTCGACGTCACGCTGCGGGTCCTGCAGGCGGCCGATGCCGACGGCGTCTCCCCCGCCGTCGCCGCCGACCGGCTCGCCGAGGAGCGCATGCGCTCGGTCGGCCGGCTGGCCACCATCCGCCTGCCCCGCTGACCTCCTCCGGCCGTGACCTGGGTCACGGCGGGAGGGCCGATGTCCCGAGCGGCCGGGCCGCCGACAGCCGGTTCCCACCCCCGTACGGGCGACCGGAGGGGAGGACGTGTGCCCGCCGTGGATGCGTGTCGTAAGCTCGGTCGAGACACAGTCACTCAGTCGGGGTCGCCACGCGGGCCGCTCAGCCCGGAGCTGGGCTCCCGTACTCCGTAACGAGGGGGTCGAGCCGATGGGGCGCGGCCGAGCGAAGGCCAAGCAGACACGCGTGGCCCGTGAGCTCAAGTACAGCTCACCCAACACCGACCTCTCCGCGCTCCAGCGCGAACTGGCCGGCTCTCCGTCGACCTACACGCCGTCTCCTGCGGCGAAGGACGACGACGAGGACGACGACGAGTACGCCGACCGCTGGGCGGACGACGACTCGGACGACGACTGGGCCGCCAGCCGCTGAGCGGCGTCTGACCACGGTCCCAGCCTGACGGAGCACCGCCGTCCCCTCGGGGGCGGCGGTGCCGTCGTGCTGTCCGGGGGACGCGTCGGCGTCCCCCTCCCCGCCCTGCTCCGCCGGACCGGCCGGAGCGCGCGGATCAGCGGTAGGTGCCCTCCAGGCGGGCGGCGGCGGGCTGCCCCGGGGTCGCGGCGATCGTCCCGGCGACCCAGGCGGGGACGCCACGGCCGGTGAGCAGTGCGACGGCGCGGTCGGCCACCGCGGCCGACACGACCGCCACCATGCCGACGCCGCAGTTGAACGCGCGCTCGGACTCCTCGCGCGGCACGCCGTGCTCCTCCAGCAGGTGCACCGCGGCCGGCAGCGCCCAGGTGCCGCGGTCGAGCACCGCCTCGGCGCCCACGGGCACGACCCGCACGGTGTTGCCGGCCAGCCCGCCGCCGGTGATGTGCGCGAACGCGTGCACGCCGTCGGTGCCGAGGTCCTCGACCAGGGCCAGGCAGTCCAGGGCGTAGATGCGGGTGGGCTCCAGCAGCACGTCCCCGAGCGGGCGGTCCATGCCCCGTGGGGTCCCGGCCAGGTCCAGCCCGGCGTCGGCCACGACCCGGCGCACCAGCGAGTACCCGTTGGAGTGGAACCCGGAGGAGGCCATCGCGACGACGACGTCGCCGGGGCGCACCCGCTCGGGCCCCAGGACGGCGTCGGCCTCGACGACGCCGACGGCCGTGGCCGCCAGGTCGTAGTCGTCGGGCGCCATCAGGTCGCCGTGCTCGGCGGTCTCCCCGCCGACCAGCGAGGCACCGGCGAGCGTGCAGCCCTGGGCGATGCCGGTGACGATCGCGGCGATCCGCTCCGGCACCACCCGTCCGCAGGCGACGTAGTCCTGCAGGAACAGCGGCTCGGCGCCGCAGGCGACCAGGTCGTCGACGACCATCGCGACCAGGTCGATGCCGACGGTGTCGTGCCGGTCCAGCTGCCGGGCCAGGGCGATCTTCGTGCCGACGCCGTCGGTGGAGGACGCCAGCAGCGGCCGCCGGTACTTCGTGACGTCGAGCGCGAAGAGCCCGGCGAAACCGCCCAGGCCCCCGACGACCTCGGGCCGGGTGGTCCGCTCGACGGCGCTGCGCATCAGCGTGACGGCGCGCTCGCCGGCGTCGATGTCGACGCCGCTGTCCGCGTAGGTGAACCGCCGCTCGCTGCCGGCCGGGGCGCTCACGGCCGGCGCAGGGCGTCGTCCGCGCCGCCGGGCACGGTCGCGCTGCCGGCCTGCTGGCCCGTCCAGCCGGTGACGGCGCGCTGGGCGTCGGGGACGGTCCGCGGCATCGGCGTCCGGCCGATCCCCTCGAGCAGGTGCTTGCCGAGGACCTCGGACTCGCCCAGCTCGATCGGGTAGGAGCCGGTGAAGCAGGCGGTGCACAGCCGGTTGGCCGGCTGCTCGGTCGCCGCGATCAGCCCCTGCTCGGAGACGTAGGCCAGCGAGTCGGCGTTGATGGACGCGCGGACGCCGTCGACGTCCAGGCCGTTGGCGATGAGCTCCGCGCGGCTGGCGAAGTCGATGCCGTAGAAGCACGGCCACTTGACCGGCGGCGAGGAGATCCGCACGTGCACCTCGAGCGCGCCGGACTCGCGCAGCATGCGGATGAGCGCGCGCTGGGTGTTGCCGCGCACGATCGAGTCGTCGACGACGACCAGGCGCTTGCCGCGGATGACGTCACGCAGCGGGTTGAGCTTGAGCCGGATGCCCAGCTGCCGGATCGTCTGCGAGGGCTGGATGAACGTGCGGCCCACGTAGGAGTTCTTGACCAGGCCCAGGCCGTAGGGGATGCCGCTGGCCTCCGCGTAGCCGACGGCGGCGGGGGTGCCCGACTCGGGCACGGGGATGACCAGGTCGGCCTCGACCGGGTGCTCCCGGGCCAGCCGGCGGCCGATCTCGACACGGGCGGCGTGCACGCCGCGGCCGCTGATGGTCGTGTCGGGCCGGGCGAGGTAGACGTACTCGAAGACGCAGCCCTTGGGGTCGGCGGCGGCGAAGTGCTGGCTGCGCAGGCCGTTCTCGTCGATGGCGATGAGCTCGCCGGGCTCGACCTCGCGCACCACGGAGGCGCCGACGATGTCCAGCGCCGCGGTCTCGCTGGCCACGACCCAGCCCCGCTCCAGCCGGCCGAGGACGAGCGGGCGCACGCCCTGCGGGTCGCGCGCGGCGTAGAGCGTGTCCTCGTCCATGAACGTGAGGCTGAACGCGCCGCGCAGCTGGGGCAGCACCTCCATCGCCGCGGCCTCGATCGAGAGGTCCGGCCGGGCGGCGATGAGCGAGGTGACGAGGTCGGAGTCGGTGCTGGCGCTGAACGAGCCCTTCACCCCGGCGTCGGCGGCCTTGCTGGCCAGCTCGGCGGTGTTCACCAGGTTGCCGTTGTGGCACAGCGCCAGGCCGGTACCGGCGTCGGTGGTGCGGAACGTGGGCTGGGCGTTCTCCCACGTGGAGGAGCCGGTGGTCGAGTACCGGGTGTGGCCCACGGCGAGGTGGCCGCGCAGGCTGCCCAGGGTGGCCTCGTCGAACACCTGGCTGACCAGGCCGAGGTCCTTGTAGACGACGACGGAGGCGCCGTCGGACACCGCGATGCCGGCCGCCTCCTGCCCGCGGTGCTGGAGGGCGTAGAGGCCGAAGTAGGCGAGCTTGGCGACCTCCTCACCCGGGGCCCACACACCGAAGACCCCGCAGGCGTCCTGGGGTCCGGGTGAGTGGGGGTCGAGGTCGTGCGTCAGCCGTCCGTCTCCGCGAGGCACTCGTGCGAGAGTACCGGTGCCCCGCCCGCCGCGGGTCCCCTCCCGCGGGATCCACGCCACACCCCGGCGCGTCGCGTACCGGGTCGGCCGGGCTAGCCGCAGGTCACGACGCCGCCCGCGGCCGCGGCGCCGTCGTCCAGGCGTTTGGCGTAGGCGTCGGCCGGGCCTGCCGCGCAGGAGGCCAGCGCGGCCTCCGCCGTCGGGAACGGCCCCAGGTAGACGGTGTGGATCAGCGTCCCGCCCTCGGACCGCTCGCGCAGCGAGCCACAGGTGCCCTCGGTCGTGAACCACCGGGCGCCGGGCGTGGCCTCGAGCAGCCGCACCACCGCCTCCTGGTAGCCGACCGGCGTGGTCACGCTGCCGACGACGAGCACGTAGGAGCCGTCGCACGGCGGCACCACCGGCGCCGGGAGCCGGGGTGCGGGGTCGTCCGGGGAGACCCCCGGGCCCGCCGACGACGACGTCTCGACGCCGCCGACGCCCGGAGCCGCGCCGACCCCCGACGCGCCGGCGGTGTCCCCGAGCGCGGCGTACCCGGCGACCAGCCCCCCGCCGACGACGACGAAGCCGGCCAGCATCCACGCCAGCCAGCGGGTCGGCCGCAGGGGACCGGCCGGCGACGCACCGGTCGACGACACGCGGGCGGGCGCGGCCGCCGTTCCCGCCGGGGCGGGGGGTGCGACGGCCGGCGTGCCGGCGGGGACCGGTGGCACCGGTGCCCGGTGCCGCCCCGCGTGGGCGCGGCCGCCCCCGTCCTCCGTGCCGGCCTCGTCGCCGGATGCCCCGTGCACCGTCCTCCGCCCGCTCGTCCTGCCGTGCCGACCCCGCCTAGTGGACCGTGCGCAGCTCCGCGGCGATGGTGGTGTCGTCGCCGTGGCCGGTGCGCACGACGGTGTCGCCGTGCAGCGTGAGCAGCTTGGCCCGGATCGAGTTCAGGATCGTCGGCTTGTCACTGAACGAGCGGCCGGTGGCGCCCGGTCCTCCGCAGAACAGCGTGTCCCCGGTGAAGACGGTGTTGAGGTCCGCCGAGTGCAGGCAGGTGCTGCCCGGGGAGTGCCCGGGGGTGTGCAGCGCGGTCAGGGTGCTGCCGGCGATCCGGAACTGGGTGCCCTCGGTGAGGTCCCGGTCGGGGTCGGCGGCCGGCTGAGAGGCGCCGT
>NZ_JABGCG010000069.1 GCF_019799925.1 Blastococcus sp. CPCC 205250
GCTGGGCACTGTGGCGCGCAAACAGCCCACGGCGTGGCACTTGGCAGCAAGGCGCGCCCACGGCAAGGCATGGTGGCGCATGCGTGGGCTGCCCAAGCGCATGGCATGGCAGCAAGGCGTGCCCACGCCAAGGCACGAGGCACACAAACAGCCCAAGGCGTGGCACTTGGCAGCAAGGCGCGCCCACAGCAAGGCATGAGTGGCTCGCTAACAGCCCACGGCGTGGCAGTGCCCAAGCACAATGGACGCCCAATGCCGACGCCCATGCAATATGCCCCCGCCCGCGACAAGCCATGGCAGCAATGCGTGCCCACGGCAAGGCATGGTGGCGTGCTATATGCCCACGCCGTGGCGCATCAATGGCGCGCACACTGCCCACGCCCATGCAATATGCCCCCGCCCGCGACAAGCCATGGTGGCGAGGCGTGCATACGGCAAGGCATTGATCCAATGCTTTCGAAAAATAACCCAAAATCCCAAAATGAGGCTATGCCAAGCCAAGCCAAGGCACGAATGCGGCAAGCCAAGGCACGGCGGGTGGCAACGACAAGCCATGGCCAAGGGCACCAAGGCACGCCGAAGGCATGCACGGTAGCAAGCCAAGGCACGGCGGGTGGCAACGACAAGCCACGACGGGCAAGGGTAATCCCATGCCTCCCAAATATATCCACGAAGCCCAAACGGAGGCTACGGCGAGGCAATGCATGGCCAAGGCGATGCACGGCGGGCATCGATGGCATTAGCAAGGCAAGACAAGACGGGTCCACAAAAGCCAATGGCACGCCGCGATATACCAAAGCGCAACAAAAGCCAACGGCATGCCGCGATATAGCGAAGCGCAACCAAAGCCAATGGCATGCCACGCTATAGCGACGTGCAACCAAAGCCAATGGCATGCCACGCTATAGCAACGTGCTCATGTATCCCGCTCCTAATAAATAAATTTTATTTCAACCGCATGAAACAATGTTTTAGAGTGAGTGGGATGCTCCCCAATGCATTCCAAGCATGTTCCTAATTTTTTCATAATTTTCCCATATTTTTTCCCATTTTTCCCGTGCATTTCGTATTTTCCGCTACTAATAAATAATTTTTATTTTAAGTCAATCCGCGAAATTTTTGTCGTGGAAACTCAATGATGAATCCCCATGTCATTCCAAGCAATTCCCACATTTTTCCCTAATTTATTCCCCGTTTTTCCTATTTTCCCCCTATT
>NZ_JABGCG010000070.1 GCF_019799925.1 Blastococcus sp. CPCC 205250
CCACGCCCCGTGCGCGCGCGCTGCTGCCCACCTCGCCCCACGCCCAGTGCGCGCGCTGCTGCTGCTGCTGCTGCTGCTGCTCCGTGCGCACACGCGCTGCCCGCACCCATGCCCCGTGCCCCGTGCACGCGCTGCTGCCCACGCCATGGTGCCACGGTGGCCTCCTCTAAAATCAAGCCAAATTCCCGAAATGAGGCTCCATACTAGGCATTGCGAGTCGTGGCATTGCAAGGGCGCGAGGGCGAGGCATGGGATTCCAAGGCACGGCATGGTGAGGGCGAGGCATGGGGATTCCAAGGCACGGCATGGTGAGGGCGAGGTATGGGATTCCAAGGTCGAGGCAAAGCAATGAATGCCTTGGAGAGTCGAGGCTAGGAGTTGGCATTCATCTTGCCTAGGCAAGGAAAAAGCGAGGCGAGGCAAGCCATGGCGTAGCGAGGCGAGGCGAGGCATGGCGTAGCGAGGCGTGGCTTCCTACTTCTCGAAGCGCACTTCGTAGTCCCAAGCATCAACATTAAGCTTTCCTATCTTCCCAATCACATTTCATATTTTTCCCTAATTTTTCACCCTTTTTTTCTATCATTTTTTACTATTTTTTCTATCATTTCCTATTTTTCATGCTTAAAAAATTATTTATTTCTAAACCAAAACCAATATATTTTTATGGTGGACATGTTTAAAACATCCACTCTAATGTTTCCTATTTTTCCAAGCTCATCCCATATTTTTTCCTATTTTTTTACTATTTATTTCTATTTTTCCCTATTTTCCGGCATTTATTAATTCAAGAAAATTAAAATAAATATTTTCCATTGTTGGAAAAATATTCAAGTGCCTTATAATGCTTTTATAAATCATTTTGAACAAGATTTGATGGTTGGTCTTTGTATAATGCCTCCAAATCTCTTATTTATATTTTGATGTCTACTCCCGTCACTCCCCCAAATGCATAGAATGCTCTTTATAGGGGTGGGGGTTGCTGAGGGGGGCAAGGCAGCAAGGCATGCCATGTGCTGCCATGCCAAGCCAAGCCAAGGCAACCCGTGGGCATTGTATTGGCATGTCAAGCCAAGCAATGCATGACACGCCGAGGCAATTCGGGGCATGCGACCCGATGCCGAGGCGAGTCGAGGCGGGGCACGCGGAAGCACCGCCAAGGCATGCCTCAAGCAACGTCATGGCGAGTGCCGATGAAGCGTGGTG
>NZ_JABGCG010000071.1 GCF_019799925.1 Blastococcus sp. CPCC 205250
AGACTATGGTTTTCTTTTTTACTAGATCCAGTTGGCCCGAATTCATAAAACTCGACAGTTTAATAAATAGGGAAGGAAGTGCCTTCAAAAAAAAACCGAACTATGGATTCTTGCACAATGCATTTTTATGTTATGACTTAAGTGGTTTTGTCGAGCCGTATCTGTCAAAACTCCTCCAGCAAAAGATAGAACTTGTTATTGAAACGAGCCCCTTTTCTTAATCTCATTAAGTCCCCCGACAAAACGCGTCGACAGTCTAATTTTCATGATTCTTTTCTAATCCTGTCTTGATTACGTCCGGTTCCCTTGTTCGACAAAAGGTCCGTTTATATACAATAATCGCATTGTAGCGGGTATAGTTTAGTGGTAAAAGTGTGATTCGTTCTATTAACCCCCTTAATAGTTAAGGGGTGCTTCGGTTTAATTCATATTCCGATCAAAAACTTTATTTCTTAAAAGGATTTAATCCTTTACCTCTCAATGACAGATTCGAGGAAGAATCTACATTCTCATGATTTTTATCCAAGAGTCAATTCGAAATTGAAAAGTTGGATTATGAAATTACGAAACATAATTTTTTTTATTAAATTGGATCAATACTTCCAATTGAATGAGTATGAATAAAGGATCCATGGATGAAGATAGAAAAGTGGATTTCTTTTCTAATCGTAACTAAATCTTCAATTTTTTATTTGTATTTTATTTGTAGGGGGTAGATTGAAGCAAAATAGCTATTAAACGATGACTTTGGTTTACTAGAGACATCGACATATTGTTTTAGCTCGGTGGAAAGAAAATGCTTTTCCTCAGGATTCTTTCAAATAGAAATAGAGAACGAAGTAACTAGAAAGATTGTTAGAATACCCCTCTTCTAGAGGGATCATCTAGAAAGCGAGTCATTTTAAATGCATTCAGACAGAAAAGCTGACATAGATGTTATGGGTCAGATTTCTTTTTTTTTTTGTAATTTCGTTCACGTCTTAGATCTGTGAATTTATCCATCTTCCATAAAGGAGCCGAATGAAACCAAAGTTTCATGTTCGGTTTTGAATTAGAGACGTTAAAAATGATGAATCGACGTCGACTATAACCCCTAGCCTTCCAAGCTAACGATGCGGGTTCGATTCCCGCTACCCGCTTTCTGTGATTTTATTATAATTAATTTAATGCATCATTATCATTGAATTGAATACGCAATTC
>NZ_JABGCG010000072.1 GCF_019799925.1 Blastococcus sp. CPCC 205250
TGTAAACCAAATTGTGCAGATTTAGCCATAGTAGCAACTCCAAAACAAATAATAATTAAATTATTAATATCAGAACTAATATAAGGAGCTAAAATAAATACACTATTAAAATTTAAAGATCCATAAGTAGAGAACATAAGAAGCATTCCGATAATAAAGAAAGTATCACCTAATCTATTAACTAATACCGCAGATAAAGCAGATTTCATAGCGTTAATTCTTGTAAATCAGAAAGAAATTAGTAAATAAGAAGTCACTCCAATAAATTCTCAACCAACAAATAAAGTTAAATAATTATTCCCAGTAACTAAAATTAACATAAAGAAAGTGAATAAAGATAAATATGAAAAGAACCGTGGTTGATGAGGATCACTACTCATATAAGAATAAGCAAATATATGAACACATAAAGATATAGTTGTAACAGTTACTAACATTGAACCAGATAATTTATCTATATTAAAAGCTCAATCAATATCTAAATTCTCTATATATAATCAATTACTTAAATATAATGTAATTTCATTACCTAAAATAACAACATCATAAAAGATAGCATAAGCACCAATCACAGATATTAAAATATTAAAAATAACTATTTTTTTAGTATTTAAATAAACTAAATATCTACCAAATAATCCAGCTATTAAACTAGCTAAAAAAGGAGAAAATAATGTAATAAAAAGCATGATTAACTAAAATTAAATATCTAAAGATATAGATCCTCTTAATTTATAGTAAGCTACTAATATTGATAATCCTACAGCTGATTCAGCACCAGCTAATATTAATATTATAATACCATATAGTACTCCAGTAATATCATCCATTAATACACTTCCTTGTAATATTAATATTGTTATAGCTAATAACATCATTTCGATACTTATAAAACATAATATAAGATTTTTCTTATTTAAAACAAAACCGATTAAACCGATTAAGAATAAAATTATTGATATACTCATTTTCGATGAACAAATAAAAAAATTTTTTTTAATCTATATTATTACACAATAATAGTTACAAAAGTAACAATCCTTAAGATGTTACGAAAGGAACATCTGCTAAGCCGATGTTCCCACTTTTCCAGTAGGAATAAATGTTTTTTTAACTAAAAATAATTCAATACCAAAATATACTGAAAACTATGATTGATCTCAAGAA
>NZ_JABGCG010000073.1 GCF_019799925.1 Blastococcus sp. CPCC 205250
TCCGGCGCCATCTTTCGTTTCTTTTTTTTACTCATGGGGACGTGGCGCGCGAGACCATTCGAATTTTCCTTTTCCACACCATGCACGCATCATCTCAGTGAGACGCAGCTACTGGCTCATCCGAATGGACCGCACATAGAGGACGCCGTTGAACCAGGCCGATCCCGTATTTTACTCCAATTAACGGGAATAATTTCAATTATAGAGAATTTGGGGACAGTCCGTGAAAACTGTAGGACGTTCGATTTAATTAGTTCGGATTTGTTTCTGCGAAATAAGGAATGATATCGGTCCAATAGATGGGCCCCATTGTGCATTCAAAGAGGAATCCTCTATTATTGATAATCGTGAATTTTCATATGGATCGTACTGTACTCCAGCCCAGACGCGGAGGATTGGAAAAATTAGAAAACTCGCAGGCCTTCTGCTGCTCAAGCAGTGGTGAAGTAGCACATGCAACATTTGCTCTATTTATAGCGGCGGTAAAGATGCAGTTTGGATCCACGCTGTTTCTACGTCCTTTTTGTCTCTGGGGGACATATTTACATTATCTTCTCTAATTTCATTGCGTTTTACTCCAAAGTAAGTCAAGACAGTACATGCTCAACCGGAACTTTATCGACGTCATCTTGGAATTGGCCTTTGCTCTTTGGCGTATGGGCAAAACGAGGGCCTAACTTGTTTTTTTGCCTGGCTAGCATATGTGGTAGGAGATAAAGTACATGTGATTTTCAACTGAGATCGGCCTCTGCATCAATTTTAGGGCCATGGCTAAGTGTGGTCCTAGACTCAGGCCGAATAACCGAATGCTCCCCCGTCTTGCACTCCAATAGGAGGAGTCAATCCTATAGGGGACGAATTTCTATTAGAGAAGATTTGGGGTCACTCCATAAAAGGGAGGGCGTCAACTTTAACGAGCTCGGATTCTTTTTCAAGATTTCATTCACTCGATCCCTTTTTTCGCCTTTCAAAACACAGAAAACTTATACTAAAATTTCGGTCTTCAGTTTAGTTGTTTGTTTTCCCGGACAAATCATCATCCTCCATTTACGCATATATGGGACGATGCAGCATTGGTTTAAAAAACGGCCGTTACCGTTACATAACGGCCGTTATGTAATGGTAACGGCCGCGACCGTGCCGTTA
>NZ_JABGCG010000074.1 GCF_019799925.1 Blastococcus sp. CPCC 205250
GATTTCAAGTTCTGCCAGAATAGCACTTGTGATTGATTCTTATGATTCTATATTTTATGTGAAGGTTTTATGTGCGAGAAGCGTCACATGAAACTAGCATTGCTGCTATTGAGGTTCAAATTATGTGTTGTGATTGTTAAGACTCCCATAATCATCGAAGTATGAGGATGGGATGTCCTTTTGTTTCGTTGGTATTCCATGGCGAAGCCATAAAACACCAACGAGGGGCTTCTGTGGACACCCCATTTTGACTAATTATGTTTGATGATGATATTTGTGAGTGATTGACTCGAAGAGTTGATCATTCAGTGGAGAATTGGGCTCGAAGAGACCAAATTATCCAAATTATCGAAATTATCCTTTTCTGGAGGAAAAGGATAATCCGTCATTTCATGCATACTTTCGAGTTGGAATCAACCCGTTTGTTTTGCATTGAGTTTTCAAAGTGCATTAGAACATCCCTGTAAATTTTCATGGCATTCTGATAAGAGCTCGATAGGTAATTAGGGTTTTTGCGACTTGAAGGGCATTTTCGTCCTTTCTCTCGTATAATTTCCGAACGACCTCCAAATTCGAATCGGCTTGGTCCATTGAGTTTATATGGATGAATAGAGCATGTGAGAGGAGTTGATCAAGTTTTCAACGGCTGAGATGAAATCCACCCAGATTCGATCCAACGGGCAAAATTAGGTCAAACCGGGACTGTCCCTGATCAACCGTGAGTCGATTCGCTTTTCCAAAACCAAATGTCTTCAAAAACTCTTTCAAAACATCAATTTCATTTCAAAACTATGTTTATAGAAGTGGCTCGAGCCGAATTGATCAATTTTACAAAGTATGCATGGTCAACTGACCAATTTGAGCACAATCGGGTCAATCGGCTAACTTTTTACCAAAACCCTTGACCATGGTCAAGCCATTTTGACTCAAAACCCTTCTAAGAATGTAGAGAATCGAAACACGGTCGTTTTGGCTGTAGGCTCGTCCAAATTGGGCTGAAAATGAGCAGCAGAGGTCCAAAACAGCTGAAACTGTCGGAGATTGAGCAGAATAGGAGTCACCCTAGGGTGACCGTCCTAGGGTGGACGGCCACTAGGGTGGCCGAGCTGGTTTGATGGTTCTTGGTTATTTTGGACTCTCT
>NZ_JABGCG010000075.1 GCF_019799925.1 Blastococcus sp. CPCC 205250
AACCCAGAGAAAGCTTCACTGAAGACTCCCCCATTTCGACGTCCCTGAACCGTCGGATCCTCAAACGGGCAGACAGAAGAGATTCGGAAACGGCTTTCCCCCTAGCCAACCGAATCATAAATGGGTCATCATCCTGTGCAGCACCCAAACAGTGAAAGCCGGGACAGTGGTATACAAACCACGAATAGAAAATGTGGGCTGAAAATACCCTGTTAATAGGGAGCCCAAGCCGAACCAGGAAAGAAGCAGCCTGCAGTTCGGTGCACAAGTAGGAGTAAAGAGCAGGCACCAAAGCAAGCTGCTCTCCAAACGCCATCTGACAAGCCGGAAAAATACAATGCGGCCTGATGTGCGTTCCATCTCCTCCAGCAAAAACAGCCTCGCCCAACCAATAGGTGAGGTAAATAGCGAGATCTCTCCGCAGCGCAATGTCAGAGCAAATGGCGTCTGTGCTTGCAAAGAATTCCTTCAAGTTTTCTCGCATAACGGAGATCTTCTTCTTAGCCCTGGCTTCCTGGGTCATACTCTCAGAAGATTCTTCACTGCCAAAGAAGTTGGAAGACAAAGAACCAAAACTCTTCCAGCTACTGCACCGGACTTTCGAGCCCTCCTTCTCCTTCAAAAAATCATAGAAGGCGACGAGCTGAAAGTACAAAAGCCTGAATTCCTCTGACTGCTCCTCAAGGACACTGTCAATAGGCATAAACTCCTCATAGAGTTTCCCAAGGATGGGCAGCCCGGTGATGGCGCTCAACTCCTTCAGAGAAAAACCAATCTCACCGTTCGTGACAACGAAGGTGTTGGTTTGAGGAAGGAAAGACTCCAGCATGGCCATAAAAGCCTCATCGGAGAAAACAACGGTTTGCCTAAAAGCGCGAACCGCGTCGAAAATCTCGGCCTCCTTCAGAATGGCGCCACCAATCTGCAGGATATGATCAGTCCACGACTCCCAGCTCGAGTCAACACTGAAACGGCCACGAAGTCGAAAAGGCTTCATCCAACTGCTGCCATCACCCCTGAAGATGCCAAGGCCCACCGGTCTCAAATCGACCGACGGATGGTCAGAACCTTGGTAGCCACTGGCTGGCATCAACATGTCCAAACGGACAGGCGACTTCTCTGCATAAC
>NZ_JABGCG010000008.1 GCF_019799925.1 Blastococcus sp. CPCC 205250
GAGGAGGCCTTCAAGGCCCCGATCCGCGAGCAGTACGAGAGCCAGGGCCACCCGTACCACGCCACCGCCCGCCTCTGGGACGACGGCGTCATCGACCCCGCCCAGACCCGCACCGTGCTCGGACTGGCCCTGTCGGCTGCCGCGAAGGCACCCCTCGAGGACGTCGGCTACGGCGTCTTCCGGATGTGAGGACGTCCATGTTCGACACCGTGCTCGTCGCCAACCGGGGCGAGATCGCCGTCCGGGTCATCCGCACGCTGCGGGCGATGGGCATCCGCTCGGTCGCCGTCCACTCCGATGCCGACGCCGGCGCCCTGCACACCCGGGTCGCCGACGTCGCCGTCCGCCTGGGCCCCGCGCCCGCCGCGGACAGCTACCTGTCGGTGGAGCGCGTGGTCGACGCGGCGCGGCGCACCGGCGCCCAGGCGGTCCACCCCGGCTACGGCTTCCTCTCCGAGAACGTGGCCTTCGCCCGGGCGTGCGAGGAGGCGGGCCTGGTCTTCGTCGGTCCGCCGGTCGCGGCGATCGAGGCGATGGGCGACAAGATCCGGGCCAAGCAGACCGTCGTGGCCGCCGGCGTGCCGGTGGTCCCGGGGCGGACCGAGCCCGGCATGGACGACGCCACCGTGGCCGCCGCCGCGATCGAGGCCGGCTTCCCGGTCCTGCTCAAGCCCAGCGCCGGCGGCGGGGGCAAGGGCATGCGGGTGGTGCGGTCCGCGGCCGAGCTGACCGAGGCCATCGCCGCCGCCCGCCGGGAGGCCCGCGGCTCCTTCGGCGACGACACCCTGCTCGTCGAGCGCTACATCGGCGCCGCCCGGCACATCGAGGTGCAGGTCCTCGGCGACACCCACGGCACCGTCGTCCACCTGGGCGAGCGCGAGTGCAGCCTGCAGCGCCGGCACCAGAAGGTGATCGAGGAGGCGCCGTCCCCGCTGCTGGACGACGCCATGCGCGCCCGCATGGGCACCGCCGCGGTCGAGGCGGCCCGCGCGGTCGGCTACACCGGGGCCGGCACCGTCGAGTTCATCGTCGACGCGCAGGCACCGGACTCGTTCTTCTTCCTCGAGATGAACACCCGCCTCCAGGTCGAGCACCCCGTCACCGAGGCCGTCACCGGGCTGGACCTGGTGGAGCTGCAGCTGCGGGTGGCCGCCGGCGAGCCCCTGCCGTTCGGGCAGGACGACGTCCGCCTCGACGGGCACGCCCTCGAGGCCCGCGTGTACGCCGAGGACCCGGCGCGCGGGTTCCTCCCGCAGAGCGGCAGGGTCCTCGGCCTGCGCGAGCCGGCCGGTCCCGGCGTCCGGGTGGACAGCTCGCTGGCCCCCGGGTCCGTCGTCGGCACCGACTACGACCCGATGCTCGCGAAGGTCGTCGCGTGGGGCCCCGACCGGGACACCGCCCGCACCCGGCTGGTCGCGGCGCTGGGCGGCACCCAGGTGCTCGGCGTGCCCACCAACACCGCCTTCCTGCGCGCCCTGCTCACCGATCCCGACGTGGCCGCCGGCCGGCTCGACACCGGCCTGATCGAGCGGCGGGGCGAGGAGCTGACCCGAGCCGGCGAGCTCCCGCCCGACGTCCTGGCCGCCGCGGCGCTCGCGCTGCTGGCCGAGGACGAGCCCGCCGGCGCCGTCGTCGACCCCTGGGAGGTCCCCGACGGCTGGCGGCTCGGCGAGCCGGCCTGGACGCTGCGCCGGCTGCAGGCCGCCGGCGGTGGACCCGTCGAGGTCCGGGTGCGCGGGCGGGCGGCCGACGCGCAGGTGCGCGTGGGCGACGGCGACCCCGTCCCCACCTCCGCGCGCCGGGACGGCGACGAGCTGACCGTGACCCACGACGGGACGACGACCCGGTACCTGCTCGCGCACGACGGCGGCACCGTCTGGCTGGCCGGGGGCGGGCGGACCGTGGCCCTGCGCGAGCACGAGCGGCTGCACGCCGCGGCGGAGGGCACGAGCGCCGGCGGGGTGGTGACCGCGCCGATGCCGGGCACGGTGACCGTCGTCCGCGCGGCGGTCGGCGACCGGGTGGAGGTCGGCGCCCCGCTGCTGGTCGTCGAGGCGATGAAGATGGAGCACGTGCTGACCGCCCCGGTCGCCGGGACGGTCACCGAGCTCGCCGTGACCGCCGCCCAACAGGTGCGGCTGGACGAGCGGGTGGCCGTGGTGACGCCGGAGACCCCGGCTCCCGCCCCGGCGCCCGGCGAGGGGGAGTGAGACCGATGCTCGACTACCGGCTCGACGAGGAGACCGAGGCGCTGCGGACCACGGTCCGGGAGTTCGCCCGGGAGGTGGTGGCCCCGCAGATCGGGGAGTTCTACGAGCGCGACGAGTTCCCCACGGCCATCGTGCGGCAGATGGGCGAGCTCGGGCTGTTCGGCCTGCCCTTCCCCGAGGAGTACGGCGGCTCCGGCGGCACCTACTTCGACCTCTGCGTCGCCCTGGAGGAGCTCGCCCGCGTGGACAGCTCCGTGGCGATCACCCTGGAGGCCGGGGTCTCGCTGGGGGCCATGCCGGTCCACCGCTTCGGCACCGAGGAGCAGAAGCGGGCCTGGCTGCCCCGGCTGTGCTCCGGCGAGGCGCTGGCCGCCTTCGGGCTCACCGAGGCCGGCGGCGGCTCCGACGCCGGCGCGACGCGCACCACCGCCCGCCTGGACGGCGACGAGTGGGTGCTCAACGGCAGCAAGGCGTTCATCACCAACGCCGGCACCGACCTCACCGAGCTGGTCACCGTCACCGCCGTGACCGGCACCCGGGCCGACGGCAGCAAGGAGATCTCCGCGATCGCGATCCCGTCGGGCACGCCCGGATTCGCCGTCGGCAAGCGGTACTCCAAGGTCGGCTGGAACGCCTCCGACACCCGGGAGCTGTCGTTCACCGACGTGCACGTGCCGGCGGGGAACCTGGTGGGGGAGCGCGGCCGCGGCTACGCGCAGTTCCTCTCCATCCTCGACGAGGGCAGGATCGCGATCTCGGCGCTGGCCGTGGGGCTGGCCCAGGGCTGCGTCGACGAGTCCGTGCGGTACGCGCGGGAGCGCGAGGCCTTCGGCCAGCCGATCGGCC
The DNA here is from genome assembly GCF_019799925.1 of Blastococcus sp. CPCC 205250. Classification (GTDB taxonomy): domain Bacteria; phylum Actinomycetota; class Actinomycetes; order Mycobacteriales; family Geodermatophilaceae; genus Trujillonella. The sequence goes on from NZ_JABGCG010000008.1 coordinate 3,057, forward strand.
GCAACCAGGCCATCCAGTTCATGATCGCCGACATGGAGGTCCGTGCCTCCACCGCGCGGCTGGCGTACTACCGGGCCGCCGAGCGGATGCTGCGCGGCGAGCCGTTCAAGCGCGAGGCGTCGATCGCGAAGCTGTACAGCTCGGAGGTGGCGATGGACAACGCCCGCGCCGCCACCCAGGTGCACGGTGGCTACGGGTTCATGAACGAGTTCCCGGTCGGCCGCTTCTACCGCGACGCGAAGATCCTGGAGATCGGCGAGGGCACCAGCGAGGTGCAGCGGATGCTGATCGCGCGCGACCTCGGCGTCGGCTGAGTGCCGGAGGGTGACCGTCGCCGTCACCCTCCGGCCCCGCGATACCGGACGGTCACGTCCGACGGCTGTGGCGGCCGGGGACGGCGGGGCATCCGCGCTGCTCGTCGCGGCGTGTCGGGCTGGCCGCGGGGCGACGGCGTCCTGCGGGCGGCCAGGCTCCGCCCCGGTCTCCGCCGACGGTCGGCGGACCGTGGAGGAGTTCCCCGATGCCGTCGTCGACGAGCACCGCACCGCACGTCCCGCACCGGCTGCGCCGCAGGCTGTCCCACGGCTCGGCCCTGGGCATGGGCCTGCTCGTCGCCTCCGGAGCCGCGGCTCCCGCAGCACTGGCCGCCGACGAGGACCCGGCCACCGGGGACGCCACCCTCCAGGAACGCCCCGACCCAGGCCAGGTCGACGTCGGCGCGGCCCTGGACGAGTGGGACCCGGCGGAGCTCACGGGCGAGGACCTGACCGCCGACTTCGGCACCGGCAAGATCTTCGGGGGCACCGCTCTGACCGTCAGCATCGACCCCGTGGGCCGCGTGCCCGCCGACCTCGACCTCGGCGGCGCGGTGATCGCCTTCCGGGACGTCGCCGACGACGACGGCGACGACCTCGCGGCCTGGTGCGTGACCGACGCCGACGGCACCTGCGGGGTCGCCCACGGAGGGTCCGAGGGGTCGGGGGACGGCACGTCCCTGGTGAGCCTCCCCGACGGCCGGTACGCCATCGAGCAGGTCGCCGGCGCCGAGGGCCTGGCACCGGCGGCGGGGGTGCTCGACACCTTCGACCTCGGCTGCGCCGCGGAGTCCGAGTCGCCGGACCTCAGCTGCATGTTCGGGCGGGACCACGAGATCGCGAACGACTCGCTGTTCTCCACCGGCGTGACCACCACGGTCGTCGACGGGGTGTCCGGAGCGCCGGTGGCCGGCGCCGGCTACCGCCTGTCCGGCCCGGACCACCGGCACCGGGCCGGCGGGACCCCCGACGACTGCCAGGGCGACCAGCCCGGCGGCGAGCAGGACCCGGAGCTGCCCCCGCTGCTCCTGCTGCTGGGCGTGGACCCGGCGACGCCGGCCGGGACGGGCTCCGCGGACACCGCCGCGGAGTCGCCCGACGCTGCTCCCGTCGCGGACCCGGCCGCTGCGCTCCCGGCCGCCGCGGACCCCGCGGCCGAGGACGCGCGGGCGGTGGAGCCCGGCGGGACCGACCCGGAGCCGCGCGGGCCCGCCGTCGCCGAGGGCGTGGACCCGACCGTCGCCACGAGCGACGCCTCCGGCCGCCTGTCGCACACCGGGTGCCTCCTCCCCGGCACCTGGACCCTCGAGCCGGTCACCACGCCCCGCGGGCACCAGCCGGCGGGCGGCACGCTCCAGCTCCCGGCCCGCGACGCCGGGACCGGTGCCTACACCCCGGTCGCGGCGCTGACGGTCGAGCTGCAGCCGGCCGCGGACCCCTCCGGTCCGCAGACCCCGCCGACCACCCCGCCGGTCCCGGCGCCCCCCGCCCAGCCCAGCGGCCCGCCCGTCCCGCCCGCGACCTCCACGGGTTCCGTGGCCACGGCACCGTCCGCGGGCACCGGCGGCACGGGCACCGGCGGCACGGGCACCGGCACCGCGGGGACGGGCAGCGGCACCGGCACCGGCACGGGCGGCGGGCGACCGGCGGCCGGCGCGGCGGCCGTCCCGTCCGCGGCGTCCGGTCCCGCGTCTGCCTCGTCCGCCGCGGCGCCGACCGCGGCCCCGGTCCCGACGACCCGGAGCACGCAACCGGTCCAGGCGCGCCCGTCGTCGGCGGCGGCGGCGACCGTGCAGCCGACGCCCGCGCTGCAGACGCAGAGCAGCAGCAACGTCATGCAGATCGGGCTGGTGGCCTTCGGGATCGTCCTCGCCGGCGCGGTCTTCTTCCTGGTCCTGCTGCTCCGTCGCCGGGCCCGCGAGCAGCGTGGCTGACGTCCCGCTCCAGGGCTGGTGGGCCCGGCTCCCCGTCGAGGAGGAGCCGGGCTCGCCGGCGCGCCGCTGGTGGTACGCGGTGCTCGGCGAGGCGTTCCCCGCCGGCAGCGTCGTCGACCACCCGCCCGGCGGCCGGCCGGGCGGCTGGGTGCTCGCCGTCCGGACCGACGCCTCCGGCGACCAGGTGCACGCCGTCGAGGCGGCGCTGCCCGGTGTCCCGCTGCTCTGGTACGTCGAGCTGGCCGAGCCCGACGCCGCCCCGCCCGCGCGCACGCTCGTGGCCTTCTCCGACGACCGCTTCCCCGAGGGCACGGTGCTGACGCCGGCCCAGGCGCAGGTCGCGGGGGTGGCGAGCGACCAGCAGGCCGCCGCCCTGCGCTGGTGGCCGGACACCGGGCTGACCCACCAGGTCTACGTCACCCCGCGGCACCGCCGGCGCGGACTGGGGCTCAAGATCGCCATGGCGGCGTACGGCGTCCAGGCCGTCCGTGGCCTCCCGCGGCTGCACGGCGACGGCCGGCGCACCGACGACGGCGAGGCGTGGGCCGGCGCCCTGCCGCCGTGGGCCGCCTGGCGGGTGGCACCGCGCAGCCACGCCCTGCCGTCGATGACGCCGTCCGCCTGACCCCGGTGGTCGCGCCGCTCAGGCGGTGACGTCGATGAGCACCTTGCCGACCGCGCCGTCCTCGACCGCGCGGTGCGCCTCCGCCGTCCGCTCCAGGGGGAAGACGTGCAGCGGCAGGCCGGCGTCCTCCCCGACCCGGACCGCGCCGTCGAGCACCGCCGCGGTCACGTCCTCCACGCCGAGCGCCTTGGCCCGCTGCGGCTCGGTGTAGACGAGCACGAAGTTCCAGCGGGCGTTGGGCCCCATCTGCGCCCGGACCGGGATGGTGACCTCGGCGCCGCCGTCGTCGGCATACATCGCCACCGATCCGTGCATGCCGATGACCTGCGCGTCGACGGCCGCGTTCCGGGCGGCGGAGACCTCGACGATCGTGTCCACGCCCCGGGGCGCGACCCTGCGCACCTCGGCGACCACGTCCTGCTGCCGGTAGTCCACGACGTGCGAGGCCCCGGCCGCCGCGGCCAGCTGCGCCTTGCGCGGGCTGCTCACGGTCGCGATCACCGTGGCGTCGGCCCAGCGGGCCAGCTGGATCGCCGCGTTGCCCACCGCGCCGGCGCCGCCCTGCACGAGCACGGTGCGCCCGGTCAGTGCGCCGGGGTCCAGCCGCTCGGGCACCGACTCGCCGAGGGTCAGGCAGCGGTGGGCGGTGAGGAACGGGATGCCGAGGGCCGCGCCGAGCTCGGCGGACGCCTCCGGGCCCAGCAGGACCGCCTGCCGCGCCGGGACGACGGTGTACTCCGCCGCCGTCCCGTGCGGGCGCTGCCAGGCCGCCTCCCACACCCACACCCGCTGGCCGACCACCGCGGGGTCGACGCCCTGGCCGACCGCCTCGACGGTGCCGGCCCCGTCCTGCCCGGGCACCTGGAGGCCGCCGGCGGGCGGGGTGCCCTGGCGGGCCTTCCAGTCGGTGGGGTTGACGCCGGCGACCGCGAGGCGGACGAGGACCTCGCCGGGCCCCGGGTCGGGGGTGGGGGAGTCGGTGGTCAGCCGCAGGACCTCGGGTCGGCCGTTCTCGGTGTAGGTGATGGCTCGCACCCCCGCGCCCTACCCGGTGCGGACCGGGTCACCCCCAAGGGTGACGCGGGCGACCTCGCCCCTGAGGACCGGCGCCGGGAGGCCGATGCATCCCCCGTGAGCCTCACACTGCCCGGTCGCCTCGCCGCGGTCCTCCCCGAGGGACGCGTGCTGCCCGACGACGTCTGGCGCCGCCGGCACCGCATCGTGCTGTCGGTGTCCGCGGCGCAGGCCCTGGGCCTGGGGATCCTGGCCCTGGCCCTGGGGGAGGGCACGCTCGCCGCGACGCTGGAGGCGGCCGCGGTCGCCTACCCGCTCGCGTTCGCGCTGCTGCCCGGCGCCGGCCGCACGCTGCGTGCCGCGGCCGCCACCCTGAGCCTGCTGACCGCGTCGGTGCTGCTGGTCTACCTCATGGAGGGCCAGACGGAGGCGCACTTCCACTTCTTCGTCGTCATCGGGCTGGTCTCGCTCTACCAGGACTGGGTGCCCTTCGGCATCGCGCTGCTGGTCGTCATCGCCCACCACGGCGTGCTGGGCACGCTGGTGCCGCACTCGGTCTTCGGGCACGGGGCGGCCCACGACGCCCCGTGGACCTGGGCCGGCATCCACGCCGGCTTCGTGCTGGCCGCCAGCCTGGCCCACCTCGCGGCGTGGCGGCTCAACGAGCAGCAGGGGCTGCGCGACCCGCTGACCGGGCTGGCCAACCGCACCCTGCTCATGGAGACCACCGACCGGCTGCTCACCCGCAGCTCCGCCGAGGTCAGCATGCTGTTCCTGGACCTCGACGACTTCAAGGACGTCAACGACTCGCGCGGTCACGCGGCCGGCGACCAGCTGCTCACCGGCATCGCCCGGCGGCTGTCCGGCTGCCTCCGGCCCGGCGACCAGGTCGCGCGCATCGGCGGTGACGAGTTCGCCGTCGTCGTGGCCGGCGGTCCCGAGGTGGCCACCGCCGTGGGGCAGCGCATGCTCGTCGCGCTGGCGGACCCGATGGTCATCGACGGCCGCCCGCTGATGCCGCACGTGAGCATCGGCGCCGCCGGCACCACCACCGCCCCCGAGCGGGACGCCGGGGTCCTCCTGCGCAACGCCGACCTCGCCATGTACATGGCCAAGGCGCTGGGCAAGAACCGGCTGGTCCACTACGCCGACGGGATGGCGCAGGCGGCCGAGGAGAAGGCTCGCCTGCTGGAGGACCTCGCGGGCGCCGTCGCCGGCGAGCAGCTGCGGGTCCACTACCAGCCCACGATCGTCCTGACCGACGGCAGCACCACCGGCTACGAGGCGCTGCTGCGCTGGCAGCACCCCGAGCGCGGGCTGGTCCCGCCCGTGGAGTTCATCCCGCTGGCCGAGGAGGGCGGCCTGATCGTCGAGATCGGCCGCTGGGTGCTCGAGCACGCCGCGCGCCAGGCCGTCGTCTGGTCGGCCGAGGCGGGCCGGCCGATCGGCATGGCCGTCAACCTCTCCCCGAAGCAGCTGGCCGACGACGACGTCGTCGCCACGGTCTCGCAGGTGCTCGAGGAGACCGGGCTGCCGGCCTGCCAGCTGACGCTGGAGGTGACCGAGGGCGTCCTCGTCCGCGACGTCGACCTGGTGGCCGACCAGCTACAGGCGCTGCGCCGCCTCGGTGTCCGGATCGCCATCGACGACTTCGGCACCGGCTACTCGAGCCTCTCCTACCTGCGCCGGCTGCCGGCCGACATCATCAAGATCGACCGCAGCTTCGTGCAGGACCTGGACTCCGGCGGCAGCTCGACCACGCTGGTCGCCTCGATCATCGAGCTGGCCCGCAGCCTCCGGCTGGAGGTCGTCGCCGAGGGCGTCGAGACGGCGGAGCAGCGCGCCGTCCTGGGCGAGCTCGCCTGCTCCCACGCGCAGGGCTTCCTGTTCGGCCGGCCGCAGCCGGCTCCCGAGCACTCCGTCGAGTCCGCGCCGGCCCTGGCGCCGGCGCCGCTCGTCTCCCACTGAGCTCCACCCACCCGACCCCTCCGGAGGACCCCGTGACCACCACCTCGCCCCTGCCCCCGCACGCCGCGGACCCGCACGCCGCGGGCCCGTACGCCGCGGACCCGCTCGCCGCGGGCCCGTACGCCGCGCCCGCCGGCTGGGCGCCGGTGCCCGTGCCCGCCCCCACGCCGGCCGCCGTCCAGCAGGGCCTGGTCCCGGTGCGGACGTCCCGCGTGGACCCGGCCGCGGTCTGGACGGTCGTCGTCGCCGTCCTGGTGGCCGTGATCGCGCTCGCCGTCGGCCTGGCCGTCACCTCGTCCGACGGGTCCGCCGACGGGCAGGACGCCGTCGACTCGGTCTTCGACGGTGGCGGCTACGGCTACGTGGACTACTACGACGACTCCGACTGCTACGACGCCTTCTGCTGAGCCGGGCTGCTGACCCGCAGCCACCCGCGCGAGACCTGCGGTCTCGTGGCCATCAGGACCCGATGGCCATGAGATCGCAGGTCTCGTCGTCGTTCAGGCGGGGGTGATCGACAGCGTCAGGTTGCGCCGGCCCTCGTCGGAGCGCGCCGTGGCCAGGCGCTCGGCCGACGGGGTGCCGTACTCGGTGGTCCGCTGACGGGCCGGGCGGCCGATCGAGGCGGCGATCGCCTCCAGCTCGGCGATGGTCTTGAGCGAGCCGTTCTCGCTGCCGGCCATCCGGCTGATCGTCTCCTCCATGAGGGTGCCGCCGAGGTCGTTGACCCCGCCCTGCAGCACCGCCTTCGTGCCGGCCTCGGCGAGCTTCACCCACGAGGTCTGGATGTTGCTGATCCGCCCGTGCAGCAGCAGCCGGGCCACGGCGTGGACAGCGCGGTTCTCCCGCACCGTCGGGCCCGGCCGGGCGACGCCGGCGAGGTAGATCGGCGCGTTGTGGTGCACGAACGGCAGCAGCACGAACTCGGTGAAGCCGCCGGTCTGGTCCTGGATCCCGGCCAGTGTGCGCAGGTGCGCGACCCAGTGCGCCGGGGTGTCGACGTGCCCGTACATCATCGTCGACGTCGTCGGCAGGCCCACCCGGTGCGCGGTGGTGATGATCTCGACCCAGGTCGCGGCCGGCAGCTTGCCCTTGGTGAGCACCCAGCGGACGTCGTCGTCGAGGATCTCGGCCGCCGTGCCGGGGACGCTGTCGAGCCCGGCCTCCTTGGCCGCGCTGAGGAAGTCGGCGAACGACAGCCCGGTGCGCGCCGAGCCGTTGACGATCTCCATCGGCGAGTACGCGTGCAGGTGGATGTCGGGCTGCCGCTTCTTCACCTCGCGGGCCAGGTCGAGGTAGGCGCTGCCGGGCAGGTCGGGGTGGATGCCGCCCTGCATGCAGATCTCGGTGGCGCCGGCGGCCCAGGCGCGGTCGACCCGGTCACCGACCTCGCCGAGGGAGAGGGTGTAGGCGTCGGCGTCGGTGCGCCGCTGGGCGAAGGCGCAGAACCGGCAGCCGGTGTAGCAGACGTTGGTGAAGTTGATGTTCCGGTTCACGACGTAGGTGACGTCGTCGCCGTTGACGTCGCGGCGGACGGCGTCGGCCAGCGCGGCGAGGGCCTCGAGGTCCGGTCCGTCGGCGCCCAGCAGCGCGAGGTACTCCGCGTCCGACAGCCCGGCGGGGTCGCGCTCGGCGTGCGCCAGGGCCGCGTGCACCTCGGGGTCACCGGCGGCGATCGCGGTCGAGTGCCCGTCGCGGGCGCTCGTCGTGCGGTCGCGGAGCTCGGCCCAGTCGCCGTAGACGGCGTCGAAGTCGCTGCGCCGGTCGCCGGTGCGCCCGGTGGTGTCGACCTCCACGTGCAGGTCGGTGCGGCCGGTTCCGGGCCCGGTCATGGTCCACGCCTCGTCCGGCTCCTGCCACGGCAGCCCGGCCGGGATCCGGCCCTCCACCGCGAGCCCGTCCGGCCCGGCCAGCGCCGACACGTGCGGACGCACCCGCGGGTCCAGCCACGGCTCGGGCGCCAGCACGTACGGCGGCTGCGCGGCCAGCCGCTCGCGCAGGGTCAGCCCGGCGTCGGCGGTCAGCTCGGCCAGCTTGTCGATGTTCGGCCAGGGCCGCTCGGGGTTCACGTGGTCCGGCGTGAGCGGCGAGACCCCGCCCCAGTCGTCCACGCCGGCGCGCAGCAGCAGCCCCAGCTCGGCCGTGTCGGAGAGGTTCGGCGGCGCCTGCACCCGGGCCTTGGGCCCCAGCAGCAGCCGCGTGACGGCGACGGCGGCGACGTACTCCTGCAGCTCCAGGTCGTCGGTGGCGGCCATCGCCGTCCGCGGCTTGGCCCGGAAGTTCTGCACGATCGTCTCCTGCACGTGCCCGTGCCGGGCGTGCGTGGCACGGATCTGCAGGATCGCGTCGATCCGCTCGGCCGGCGTCTCACCGATCCCGAGCAGGACGCCGGTGGTGAACGGGACGGCGGAGCGGCCGGCGTCCTCCAGCACCCGCAGCCGGACCGCCGGCTCCTTGTCCGGGGACCCGAAGTGCGGGCCGCCGGGCTGCGACCACAGCCGGGTCGCGGTCGTCTCCAGCATCATCCCCATCGACGCGGCGACCGGCTTGAGCCGCTGGATCTCCTCCCACGACAGCACCCCGGGGTTGAGGTGGGGGAGCAGGCCGGTCTCCTCCAGCACCCGGATCGCCATCGCCCGCAGGTAGCCCAGCGTCGAGTCGAAGCCGTGCGCCTCCAGCCACTCGGCGGCCACCGGCCAGCGTGCCTCGGGGCGGTCGCCCAGGGTGAACAGCGCCTCCTTGCACCCCATCGCCGCACCGGCGCGCGCGATGTCGAGCACCTCGTCGGGGGAGAGGAACGGCGCCTTGCCCTCCGCGCGCAGCTGCCCCGGCGTGGTCACGAACGTGCAGTAGTGGCAGCGGTCGCGGCACAGGTGGGTCAGCGGGATGAACACCTTGCGGCTGTAGGTGACCACGCCCGGGCGGCCGGCCGAGGCGAGGCCGGCGTCACGGACACGCGAGGCCGCGGTCAGCAGCCGGTCGAGCGGCTCACCCTCGCCCAGGCCGCGGGCCGACAGCAGCGCCTCGGCCTCCCCGGCGTCCAGCGGGACACCACGCTCGGCGCGGGCGAGGGCGCGGCGCAGGGCGTGCGGGGAGGCGCTCTCGGGCGCGGGCTGCGAGCTCATGGCCCCTGCACGCTATCCCCGCGCGCTCAGGACGGTGGTGGAGCCACGTAGCGGCCGCGGAAGCGGAGCAGCGGATCACCGGTGTCGGTCAGCACCGGGACCCCGACCACCTCCAGCAGCGCCAGCACGTGGTCGCCGGCCTCGACGACCCGGTCCAGCCGGCAGTCCAGGGCCACCAGCCCGCCGTCGAGCACGATCGCGTCGCTGACCGGTGCCCGGTGCCAGGGCACCGACTCGAGCAGGTGCCGCGCGCTGGGCCGGCCCGCCGAGGAGAACCGGCTGGCCAGGATCGCCTGCCCGGCGGCCAGCACGGTCAGCGCGCAGCGGCCGACCTCCTCGAGCACCTCGCGCGGGTAGCCCTCGGCGGTCAGCCCGACGGCGACCAGCGGCGGCGCCGCGGAGACACTCGTCACCGAGGTGACGGTGGTGCCGACGTCGTCGATGCCGTCCCGGACCGTCAGCAGCCCCACTCCGGCGGCATACGCGCGCAGCGCGGCGGCGTATCGGGTCGCGTCGACGGGCCCCGTCTCCGGCGGCCCCGCAGCGGGGGACATGGCGGCCAGTCGACCACACGGTCAGGATGGCGCAGGTGAGCGCCGAGCGGACGTATGACGTCATCGTGGTGGGGGCCGGCTCGACCGGCGAGAACGTGGCCGACATCGTCGTGCGCGGAGGTCTGTCGGCCGTCCTCGTGGAGGCGGAGCTGGTCGGCGGCGAGTGCTCGTACTGGGCCTGCATGCCAAGCAAGGCGCTGCTGCGCGGGACCGAGGCGATCGCGGCGGCGCGAGGGGTGTCCGGTGCCGCCGCCGCGGTGACCGGTGAGCAGGACGTCGCCGCCACGCTCGCCCGCCGGGACTCGTTCACGTCGAACTGGTCCGACGACAGCCAGGTGGAGTGGGTGCGCGGCGCCGGCATCGATCTGGTCCGCGGCAGCGCCCGGCTCGACGGCGAGCGGACCGTCGTGGTCACCGACGCCGACGGCGGGGAGACCCGGCTGACCGCCACCCACGCCGTCGCGATGTGCACCGGTTCGGAGGCGGCCGTCCCGCCGGTGGAGGGCCTGCGCGACGTCGACCCCTGGACGCCCCGAGACGCCACCAGCGCCAAGGAGGTGCCGGGCCGGCTGGTCGTGATCGGCGGTGGCTACGTCGGCTGCGAGATGGCGACGGCGTGGAGCGCTCTGGGCGCCACCGTCACCGTGCTCGAGCGCGGCGACCGGGTGCTGGCCGGCGCCGAGCCGGAGGCGAGCGAGGCCGTGGGCGCCGCGCTGCGGGCGGCCGGCGTCGACGTCCGGCTGGGCACCGCGGTGCAGGCGGCGCGGCGCGAGGGCACCGAGGTCGTCGTCACCGTGGCGGCCGGTGACGGGCCGGCCGAGGAGATCCGCGGCGACCAGGTGCTGGTGGCCGCCGGCCGCCGGGCGCGCACGCACGACGTCGGCCTGGAGACCGTGGGCCTCGAGGCCGGCGGCTACCTCGACGTCGACGAGACCCTGCAGGTCCGCGGCGTGCCATGGCTCTACGGCGTGGGCGACGTCAACGGCCGCAAGCTGCTCACCCACATGGGCAAGTACCAGGCCCGCCAGGCCGGCGCGGCGATCGTCGCCCGCGCGCAGGGCCGCGACGTCGACACCTCCGACTGGTCGCCGTTCGTGGCCACCGCCGACCACGCGGCCACGCCGTCGGTGGTGTTCACCGACCCGCAGGTGGCCAGCGTCGGGCTGACCAGCGCGCAGGTGGCGGAGTCCGGCCGCCCGCACCGCGTCGTCCGGTACGCGATCGGCGGCGTGGCCGGGGCCTCGGTCCACCGGGACGGCTACGAGGGGACGGCGATCGCGGTCGTCGACACCGAGCGCGAGGTGCTGCTCGGCGTGACCTTCGTGGGTCCGGACGTGGCCGAGCTGCTGCACTCGGCGGTGGTCGCGGTCGCCGGCGAGGTGCCGCTGGCCCGCCTCTGGCACGCCGTGCCGGCCTATCCGACGATCAGCGAGATCTGGCTGCGGCTGCTCGAGACCTGGCGCGGCTGAGGTCCGGCGTGGCGCGGATCGGGCTGGTCCTGCACCCCACGCGCGACTGCACGGCTGCGGTCGGGCAGGTGGCGGAGTGGGCCGGGGGCGGGGCGGCCGAGCTGGTGGCCACCACCGCCGACGCCGCCCGGGTCGGGGTGGACGGCGTCACGCCGGTGCCGGAGGAGGCGCTGGCCGGCAGCTGCGACGGGATCATCGCGATGGGCGGCGACGGCACCATCCTCGGTGCGATGCGGCTGGTCAGCGGCCGGCCGGTGCCCGTGCTGGGCGTCAACCTCGGGCACCTGGGCTTCCTCGCCGAGGTCGAGGTCCGGGAGCTGCGCGAGGCGCTCAGCGCGATGGCCGAGGGCCGGGTGACCACCGAGGCCCGCGGCTGCCTCGTCGTCCGGCACCGCGACTGGGAGTGGCTCGCCTTCAACGACGCCGTCCTCGCCCGCGTGCCGGGGGAGGGGATGGTCACCGCGACCCTCTCCGTCGGCGGGCAGCGGTACGGGCACCTGCGCTGCGACGCCGTCATCCTGGCCACCGCGATGGGCTCGACCGCCTACAACTACGCCGCGGGCGGGCCGGTGGTCAGCCCCGGCATCGAGGGCGTCCTGGTCACCCCGGCGGCGCCGATGTCGGGCATCTCCCGGTCGGTGCTCCTCGCCCCCGCCGAGCCGCTGCGGCTGACCATCGACGCGGGCCGGCCGGCCATGGAGTTCGACGGGGTGCTGGGCGGGCGGCTGCAGCCCGGCGACGAGCTCTCGGTCGCCTACCGCTCGGCCGCGGGCCAGCTCGTGCGGATCGAGGGCTCCCGCTCGGCGGCGCGCAGCCGGGTCAAGCTCTCCCTGATCGACCTGCCGTACCTGCCCGAGGAGCTGCTGGAGCTGCTGCCCGAGGACCAGCGGGCCCGCTTCGCCGACCGGCACGGCGTTGCCGGGGCGTGACCGGTCAGGGCAGCGGGAACGGCGCGGTGCCGGGCCCGGGGAGGTCGCGGTCCACCGTGGCGGTGACGGTCATCGACTCGAACCGGGCGATCCCGCCCAGCAGGGTGAGGAACGCGGTGTCGGCCGCGTCGCGCCCAGAGCAGATCCGCACCAGCGACCCGACCGGGGCCAGCCGGGTGGCGTCCACGGCGCACCAGGTGCCGTCGACGTCGGCCTCCGCGACGGCGTGGAAGTCCATGGGGTCCAGTCCGGGCGCGTAGACGGCGACCAGCCGCGCCGGCACCTCCAGCGCTCGCAGCAGCGCGACGGTCAGGTGTGCGTAGTCGCGGCAGACGCCCTGCCCGAGCAGCAGGGTGTCGACGGCGGTGTCGACCGGCCGGCTCGCCCCCGGCACGTAGCGCAGCCGGTCGTGCACCCGGTCCGCGACCGCGGTGACGAGGTCGGCCCGCGGCAGGTCGCGGTCGAACTCCGCGGCGGCGTACCCCTCGAGCTGGTCCGACGGGCAGTACCGGCTGGGCCGCAGCGCCTCGGCCTCCGCCGCGGGGGTGACCGGACGCGGCGGGCCGGCGCGGTCGACCGAGGCGCTGTAGGCCACGGTCGTCGTCCCCGCGCGCAGCTCGACCCGGTGCACCCGGGCCTCGCCCACCGCGACCTCCTCGGTCGCCAGGGGCTGGCCGTCGCACAGCACGGTGAGCAGCTCGGTGACCGGGGACGCCACCGCGACCTGCAGGAACGCCGTCGCCGGGCCGGGGGAGGAGACGGTCAGGGAGGCGGCGACATCGGTGCGCATGCCCGGCATCCTGACCCGCCCGGCCCGCGGGCGCGGGTCGGTCACACCGCCGTCCCCGAGCCGTCACGGGCCGGTCACACGGCAGGCCCCGGTACGTACTCCGCGGACGCTCGTGCTCTGCCCGCAGGAGTGGGCAGAGCACGAGCGTGCGCAGGAGTGAGGTGTCCTGGACTCAGTCGCGGACGGGCGGGGTCTCGCCGGTGTCGTCGAGGACCGCGTAGAGGTGCGGCATGTCCGGCAGTCCGCCGGTGCGGGGCGCGGGCACGGACACGTCCGAGGCGTCGTCGTCCTCGGCGAGCACGTCGAACTGCGCCGTGGGCGGCAGCACCGGGGCGGGAGCCGGGAAGGCCAGCACCTCGCCCGCCGGGGCAGCGGCCTCCTCGGGCGCCGCGACCTCCTCCAGGGAGGCGATGTCGGTGTCGGCGGCGACGATGACGCCCTCCGCCGTCAGCGGCTCGTCGTTGCGGACCTCCGCCGGCACGAGCTGCTCGACGACGGCGTCCTCGCTGACCTCGGTCCGGCCCGGCAGCGGCGCCGGACGGCCGAACGCGTACCCCTGGGCCATCGCGCAGCCGTGCTCGCGCAGCCAGTCGGCCTGGTCGAGGTCCTCGATGCCCTCGGCGATGACCTGCAGCCCCATGCCCAGGCCGAGCTGCACCAGCCCCTGCACGAGCGCGGCCGTGGAGGGCTCGGTCACCACGTCGGCGACGAACGAGCGGTCGATCTTGACGGTGTGGATGGGCAGCCGGTGCAGCGCGGTGATCGCGGAGTAGCCGGTGCCGAAGTCGTCCAGGGCCAGGGTGACGCCGTGGTCGGTGACCTCGCTGACCGCCTGCAGGGTGGCGTCGGCGGCGAACAGCGCCGTCGACTCGGTGATCTCCAGCTCCAGTCGCTCCGGCGGCAGCCCGGACTCGGCCAGCGCCGCGATGACCAGGTCGGTGAAGCCGGGCTCGGCCAGGTGGCGGGCGGAGATGTTGACGTGCACCCGCAGTCCGGCGGGCCAGCCGGCCGCGTCGTCGCAGGCCTGGCGCAGCACCCACGCGCCGAGCTTGGAGGTGAGCCGGTTGTCCTCCGCGCAGGCGAGGAACGCGCCCGGGGGGAGCAGCCCGCGGGTCGGGTGCTGCCAGCGGATGAGCGCCTCGTAGCCCAGCAGCGTCTCGTCGGTGAGCGAGACGATCGGCTGGTAGAACAGCCGCAGCTCGTCGCTCTCCAGGGCGTGCCGCAGGTCGGCCTCCAGCTGGAGCTGGTCGATCTCGTCGTCGGACAGCACGCCCTCGAAGACCTCGATGCGCGCCCGGCTGCCGTCGGCCTTCGCCCGGGTGAGGGCGCCGTGCGCCTGGCGGAGCAGGTCGTCGGGGGCGACGTCGGAGCCGAGGGTGAGGCCGACGCTGGCCGACAGCACGATCTCGCGGTCGCCGACGGGGAACGGGTCGTCGAGCACCGACAGCAGGCGGTCGGCGAGGGCGCGCAGGCCGTCGAGGTCCTCGACGTCCTCGGCCAGGATGAGGAACTCGTCACCGCCCAGCCGCACGGCGGTGTCCTCCACCCGGGTGCTCCAGCGCAGCCGGTCGGCGACCTGGGTGAGCACCTGGTCGCCGGCCTCGTGGCCCAGCGCGTCGTTGACCGCCTGGAACCGGTCGAGGTCCAGGTGCACCAGGCCCACCTGCAGCCCGCGCCGCTTGGACAGCGCCAGGGCGTGGTTGAGCCGGTCGCCGAGGGCGCGCCGGTTGGGCAGGCCGGTCAGCGGGTCGGTGAACGCCCGCCGGACGAGGTCCTCCTCGGCGCGGCGGCGGTCGGTGACGTCGACGAAGGAGAGGACGACGAAGTGCGCCCGCCCGTCGGTGTGGTGCACGACCTCGTGGGCCTGGAGGACGAACAGCTCGCTGCCGTCGGCCCGGCGCAGCCGGCGCTCGCCGTCCACCCGCAGCCACGGGTCCAGCGGCGCGGGCCCCTCGGCGGGCAGGTCGGGGACCGGCGCCTCGTCGGGGTGGGCGAGCAGGTCGACGTGGCGGCCGACGAGGTCCTCGTGGGCCCGGCCGGTCAGCGCGCACAGGGCCTCGTTCACCACGAGGAAGTGCCCGTCGAGGTCGACCAGCGCCTTGGGCACCGGCGCGGTGAGGAACAGTGCGCGGAAGAGCTGGCCGCGGTCGGCCAGCAGCGTGTCGATGGCACGCAGACGGCCGGCGGCGTCGTTCCCGGACCGTCCGGACCGGGGCGTCGGGACGTCGTGGGCGTGCAGGGTCACCGGGACAGGGTGCTGCACCGACGGCGTGGAGTGACGGAACCCGTCCCCGGAATGTCGTGGTCAACCGATCACAGTCCGTGAGAACGCGAGGCGCCGGTGCCCCGTGGGAGCGGTGTGACGAACGGGTCCGGGAATCCCGGCGGCCGCCGCGGCGCTGGGCACCTCCGTGAGCGCACTGCCGAAGCGGATCGGGTTCCTCTCCTTCGGGCACTGGCAGCCGATCCCCGGCTCCCAGGTCCGGACGGCGCGCGACGCCCTCGTGCAGACCGTCGAGCTGGCCGTGGCCGCGGAGGAGATGGGGCTGGACGGCGCCTACGTGCGGGTGCACCACTTCGCCCGCCAGCTGGCCTCGCCCTTCCCACTGCTGACCGCGATGGCGATGCGCACGTCGCGCATCGAGCTCGGCACCGGCGTCATCGACATGCGCTACGAGAACCCGCTGTACATGGCCGAGGAGGCCGCCGCGGCCGACCTGCTCAGCGGCGGGCGGCTGCAGCTGGGCGTGAGCCGGGGATCACCGGAGACGGCGCTGCGCGGCTCGGAGGCGTTCGGCTACGTGCCGCCGGAGGGCAGCACCGACGCCGACCTGGCCCGCGACAAGACGGCGCTGTTCCTCGCCGCGGTCGGTGGGGCCGCCGTGGTCGAGGCCCATCCGCGGATGACCGGCGGAGCGCGCGGGCAGCTGCCCGTCCAGCCGCAGTCGCCGGGACTGGCCGACCGCATCTGGTGGGGCTCGGGGACCTTCGCCAGCGCCGCCTGGACCGCCGAGCAGGGCATGAACCTGATGAGCTCCACCCTCCTGTCGGAGGAGACCGGCGTGCCCTTCGACCAGCTCCAGGCCGAGCAGATCGAGCGGTTCCGCGGCGCCTGGGCCGCCGCCGGCTGGGAGCGCGAGCCGCGGGTCTCGGTCAGCCGCAGCGTGCTGCCGATCGTCAGCGAGCTCGACCGGCAGTACTTCGGCGGCCGCGACGGCGAGGACCAGGTCGGCCTCCTCGAGGGCGTCCGCGCGCGCTTCGGCAAGAGCTACACCGGCGCGCCGGACGCCCTCGCCGAGGAGCTGGCGAAGGACGCCGCCGTCCGCGAGGCCGACACCCTGCTGCTCACGGTGCCGAACATGCTGGGCGTCGACCACAACGCGCAGCTGCTCGAGACCGTCGTCCGCCACGTCGCGCCGGCCATCGGCTGGGCGCCCGGCGGCGGGCGGTGAGCCGGCCGCACGCGGTCACTCGAAGCTGACGGTGCCGGCCGCGTCGATGAGGGCGGTGACGTCCGCGGTGTCGGAGGAGTCCTCCGCGTTGACGGCCGTGCAGGGGACGCTCAGCCCGTCGGCGGCGATGAGCACCGTGCGCTCCCCGGCGTCGCAGCTGGCCTCGACCTCGATGCCCTCGGCCGCGAAGGCGTCGGCCAGCGCCGCCTCCACGTCGGTCAGCTGCACGTAGATCGCGTCGCTGCTGAACTGGACGTTGCCCTCGTCGTCGAGCTGCGTGAGCGTGTACGCGTAGTCCTGCCCCTGCAGCGTGACGGTGCACGTGCTCGTGGTGCCCTCGGCCAGCTCGACGTCGGCGGGGCAGTCGACCGAGTCCGGTGCGACGCCGGTCTGCTCCTGGACCTGGGCGGAGATCTGGCCCTCCGCGTCCGCCGTGTCCAGCGTCGAGGTGCCGAAGAGGAACCAGGCCCCGGCGCCGAGGCCGCCCAGGGTGATCACCGCACCGGCGACCGAGCCGACGACCAGGCCGGTGCGCCGCTTGCGGGCCGGCGGGTACCCGCCGCCCTGCGGGAAGGGCGCGTACTGGGGGGTCGCGTACGCGTGCGGGGCGTGCGGGGCGTACGGACCGGTGGCGCGCGGGTCCTGGATCTGGGTCATGGTTCCTCCCTGGGTTGCTGGTGGGAGGACCGTGCCGGGCGCCTCTTCGGCTGCACTTGCACCGCGCTTGGGGCGCGGCTGCGGCCGAGGTGGGCGGCCCGCGGGCCGGGCGGGGACCGTGCTCAGCAGCGCCCGCAGCGGTGGACGGCGCGGTGCGTGGCGGTCGCCGCGACGTGGGCGCCGTCGCGCGACCCGAAGGGGCCGTGCCACCGGCCGTTCTCCGGCCGGGTGCCCTGCTTCCCCTGCCCGTGGTTGCAGTGCACGCAGTGCGCCAGGTGGATGGTGGCCCGGTCGCCGCGACGGTCCTCGTACACCCAGTACCGCATCCCGGGACCGTAGCTCCGGGGTCCTGCCGGACCGGGACGGCCGGACGGGCACGGCGAGACGACGGCGCGCCCGGCAGGGATCGAACCTGCGACCAAGTGCTTAGAAGGCACCTGCTCTATCCGCTGAGCTACGGGCGCTCGCGGCTGATCATCGCACCCGGCCGCCGCCCGGCAGGGCAGCATGACCGCCGTGGATCTGGCTGACTTCCTGCTCGCACGGATCACCGAGGACGAGAACGCCGCGCGCGGCTCGACCCCCGGTCCCTGGCGGTGGTTCCCCGGCCGGGCGGGCCTGCCCGCCTTCCTCGAGTCCGTCGGGGCGAAGGCGACGCACTGGGTGGAGGGGCAGTCGTTCGAGGCGCCGACCGTCGTCCTGGGCACCAACCAGGGCGTGATGCTGCGGGTCCGGGGCCGCGACGCCGAGCACATCGCGGCCTGGCACCCCACCCGGGTCCTCGATGAGTGCCGGGCCAAGCGGCAGGTCGTGGAGGCCGGCGTCCGGGCCGACGGTGCGGCCGCCGCGGCCTACGACGCCGTGCTGCGGGCCCTCGCGCTGCCCTACGCCGACCACCCGGACTTCCGCGCGGAGTGGCGGCCCTGACGCGGCCTCCCTCCACAGCCGGAGGCGCCGTCCACAGATGACCGCGGGCCGTGGGCGCAGGCGGCGGGGGAGCGGAGGGTCGGACCCGGGCCGGCACGGTGCCGGACCCGCCGCTCCGGCGCCCTCGACCGAGGAGAACCCCATGCCCGACACCGACATCACCGTGGTGGGCCGCGTGGCCAGCCCACCCCGCCGCGCCCGGCTCGACAACGGCGGCACCGTGACGAACTTCCGCATCGCCTCGACCGCCCGGCGCTTCGACCGGGCCACCCAGGAGTGGGTCGACGGCGAGACCTTCTGGTCCGACGTCGAGTGCTGGGGCGACCTCGGCGGCAACGTCGCCAGGAGCCTGAGCAAGGGCGACGCCGTGGTGGTCGTCGGCCGGCTGTGGACCCGGGACTACGAGTCGCAGAACGGGCGCGGCAGCACCTCGCAGATCCGGGCCGAGTCGGTCGGGCCCGACCTGCGCCACGGCTGGGCCGAGTACCAGCGCGCGCCCCGCGCCGCCCGCCCGGAGGCCGCCCCCGCCGACCCGGCCGGGGAGTTCGAGGAGCCGGGGCCGTTCGACGGGCCGCTCACCGGCGAGGACTACATCGTGGAGGGCGAGGCGTTGTCCCCGGTGGACCTCGATCCGGACGTCCGGGAACCGGCTCTCCACTAGCCGCCCGGAACTGGGAGGATCGGGGCAGAGAACGCAGGGGGCGGGGCCGGTCCGGCCGGCCCCGCCACCCCCACGCGAACCCGACGGAAGGCTCCCTGGCCCAGTGGCTCAGTACATTTACACGATGGTCCGCGCGCGCAAGGCGCACGGCGACAAGGTCATCCTCGACAACGTCACGCTGTCGTTCCTGCCCGGCGCCAAGATCGGCGTCGTCGGGCCCAACGGCGCCGGCAAGTCGACGGTCCTGCGCATCATGGCCGGGCTGGACCAGCCCTCCAACGGCGACGCGAACCTGGCGCCCGAGGCGAGCGTCGGCATCCTGCTGCAGGAGCCGCCGCTGAACGAGGAGCTCGACGTCCGCGGGAACGTGGAGGAGGGCGTCAAGGCCGTCCGCGACGCGCTGAAGCGCTTCGAGGAGGTCAGCGCGGCGATGGGGGAGCCCGACGCCGACTTCGACGCCCTCCTCGCCGAGCAGGGCGAGCTCATGGAGGTCATCGAGCAGCACGACGGCTGGGAGCTCGACGCCCGCATCGAGCAGGCGATGGACGCGCTGCGCTGCCCGCCGGGCGACGCCGACGTCACCGTCCTCTCCGGTGGCGAGCGCCGCCGCGTGGCGCTGTGCAAGCTGCTGCTCGAGGCCCCCGACCTGCTGCTGCTCGACGAGCCCACCAACCACCTCGACGCCGAGAGCGTGGCCTGGCTCGAGCAGCACCTGGAGAAGTACGCCGGCACCGTCGTCGCCGTCACCCACGACCGGTACTTCCTGGACAACGTGGCGCAGTGGATCCTCGAGCTCGACCGCGGCCGGGCCTACCCCTACGAGGGCAACTACTCCACCTACCTGGAGACCAAGGCCGCCCGCCTCAAGGTCGAGGGTGCCAAGGACGCCAAGCGGCAGAAGCGGCTCGCCGACGAGCTCGAGTGGGTCCGCTCCGGTGCCAAGGCCCGCCAGGCCAAGAGCAAGGCCCGGCTGGCCCGGTACGAGGAGATGGCCGCCGAGGCCGACAAGTACCGCAAGCTGGACTTCGAGGAGATCCAGATCCCGCCGGGTCCGCGGTTGGGCAACATCGTGGTCGAGAGCCACGACCTGACCAAGGGCTTCGGCGACCGGCTGCTCATCGACGACCTGTCGTTCACGCTGCCCCGCAACGGCATCGTGGGCGTCGTCGGCCCCAACGGCGCGGGCAAGACCACGCTGTTCAAGATGCTGGTCGGCGAGGAGAAGCCCGACGACGGCGAGATCAAGGTCGGCGAGACGGTCAAGGTCTCCTACGTCGAGCAGAACCGCAGCGGCATCGACCCCAAGAAGACGCTGTGGGAGGTCGTCTCCGACGGCCTGGACCACATCAAGGTCGGCAACGTCGAGATGCCCTCGCGCGCCTACGTCGCCGCCTTCGGTTTCAAGGGCCCGGACCAGCAGAAGCCGGCCGGTGTCCTCTCCGGTGGTGAGCGCAACCGGCTGAACCTGGCGCTGACCCTCAAGCAGGGCGGCAACCTGCTGCTGCTCGACGAGCCGACCAACGACCTCGACGTCGAGACGCTGACCAGCCTGGAGTCCGCGCTGCTGGAGTTCCCCGGCTGCGCCGTCGTGGTCAGCCACGACCGGTGGTTCCTCGACCGGGTCGCGACGCACATCCTCGCCTACGAGGGCGAGAGCAAGTGGTTCTGGTTCGAGGGCAACTTCGCCGACTACGAGAAGAACAAGATCGAGCGGCTCGGCCCGGAGGCGGCCCGCCCGCACCGGGCGACCTACCGCAAGCTCACCCGCGACTGAGGCGGGCCCCCGCACCGGCCGGAGCGCATCGCGCTCCGGCCGGTCGGTGCGGCAGGCTGACCGCGTGAGGCACACCGTGCAGGTCCCCATGCGCTGGTCGGACATGGACGCCTACGGGCACGTCAACAACGTCGTGTTCCTGCAGTACTTCGAGATGGCCCGCGTCGACCTGTTCTTCGAGCGGGCCTCGCTCGAGGAGCGCACCGGGCTGCGCCGGGGCACGGTCGTGGCGTCCCACGACATCCGGTACCGGCTCCCCGTCGTCTACAGCGCCCGACCGCTGGACGTGCAGATCTGGGTCTCGGGCATCCGGGCCGCCGCGTTCACCTGCCACTACGAGGTGTTCGACGGAGACCGGCTCGCGGTCACCGGCAGCACCCTGCTGGTGCCCTACGACTTCGACATCGCCCGGCCCCGCCGGCTCACCGGCGAGGAGCGCGAGTTCCTCGCCCGCTGGGACGACGCGCCCGCCGGGTGACCCGCGCCGCTCGTGCTCTGCCCGGCACCGTGGGCAGAGCACGAGCGCAGCGGAGGTGCCCGCTCAGCCGCCCGTCGCGGCGGACGCACCCGGTGGCGGGACGGGCCCGTGCAGCCGCGCCCCCTCGGCCGCCAGCCGCGCGTCGTAGGCGTCGGCGAGGTCCCGGAGCGCCTGCTCGCAGTCCCCGGCGAAGGCCGGCCCGTGCATGAGCGCGAGCGTCGCGGGCTGCAGGTCGGCCAACGCGCGGATCGCCGGTGCGGTGCCCGGCGTGAGGCAGGTGGCGCGGAAGGCGTCCTCGGCCTGCAGCGCCGGGCCGACGACGTCCCGCTCGGTCAGCGCCGGGCTGCTGCCGAAGGCCGTGAACAGGTCGCCGCACAGCAGCGTGCCCGTCGTCTCCTCGAACAGCACGCGGGCGTCCCACCCGTGCGGCACGTGCGGCGTGTCGATGTGCCGCAACCGCCGGCTCCCGACGTCGATCACCTCGCCGTCGGCCAGGCGCCGCGGCGGCCGGTCGGCGAGGTCGTCGATCGACACGAGGCAGCCCATCGCGCCGTGCGCGACCTCGGCCCGCGGCGACGCCGCCAGCCAGGAGTTCATCGCCCCGCACTCGTCGGCCTCGACGTGGCCGAAGGTGATCCAGCGCAGTTCCTCCACCGGCACCACGCGCGCCACCGCCTCCGAGACCAGGGGGAACAGCACGCGCGGTCCGGTGTGGAACAACAGCGGCTCGTCGCCGACGACCAGGTACTGGTTGAACTGGAAGTCGGCCTCCGGGATGTACGTCGACAGCCGGTACAGGTCCGGCGCGATCTCGTTGACGGCGGTTTCCACTGCGACTCCTCCTCGAGGGCCGACGGACCGGGAGTGGAGTGTCCCGCCGGCGGGGCGATCGGCACACCCCCTCCGGCGCGCTCAGCCGGCGACCGGATCGCCGGTCGGGTGCGTGAGGCGCAGCGCGAGCGCGACGGCCCCGGCGTCGCCCAGCCGGGCGCCCTCGGCGAGGTGGCCGTCGACCGCCGGACCGAGCGCCTCCCGCAGCAGCGCCTCCGTCGCGGCCTCCCGTGCCGAGTCCGCGCCGAAGCTGCGGGGCGCCCGGTCGCTGGCGCGCACCGCGCCGAGCAGCACGGCGGCGTCGGCACAGCGGCCCACCCGCCCCAGCGCCTCGACCAGGGCACGCATCGCCACCCACAGCTGGGTCCAGGCGCCCAGCCGGTGCCACGTGTCGACCAGCGGCCGCAGCTCGCCGGGGTCGCCGGCCGTCGGCGTGTCCCGCCGCAGGCCCGACGTCAGCAGCGTGTGCCGGGCCAGGCCGGCCACGAAGGTGGAGTCCACCGACTCCGCGCGCTCGATCGCCTCCCGCAGGTGCTGCTCGGCCTCGGCGTCCCCCCGTTCGGCCCGCCGCTCGCCGCAGGCGTAGGCGGCCCACGCCCAGCCGGTGGGGGAGTCCAGCCGGGCGGCGAGCTCCAGCAGCCGCGTCTCGTCCGCGGCCGCGGCCGCGTCGTCCCCGGCGTAGGTGTCGGCCAGCAGCACGTCCACCGCGGCGGTGAGCTGCAGCTCCCGGTCACCGGTGACCGTGCCGTCGGCGGCCGCCGCGGCCGCCTCCGCGCGCCCGGCCGCGACGTCCCCGCGGAACGTGTGCACGTTGGCCAGGGCCTCGTGCGCCCAGCCGGTCGCGCCCTCGGCGGAGGCGGCGGCGAGGGCCGAGCGCGCCCAGGCCTCGGCGGCGTCCAGCTCCCCGCGCTGCCAGCCGGAGGTCGCCAGCAGCCCGAGCAGGCGGACCGCCGCCGGGCTCGCCGGCGTGCGCGCCACCCGCGTGCCGGGGTCCAGCACGCCGGCGGCGGCGAGCGCCTGCTCCACCAGCCGGGTCAGGTCCACCCGGCCCCGCACCCACGCCAGCTCCCCGGCCACCTGGGACAGCCGCAGGAGGTCCTCGACCGGCCCCTGCTCGCACAGCCACGCGTGCGCGCGCCGCAGGTCGGGGAGGGCGGCGTCGAAGCGGGCGACCGCGACGGCCTCGGACGGGCCGCGCCGCAACGCCTGCACGTCCTCGGCCAGGGACACCGCCCACGCCGCGTGCCGGGCGCGCAGCGCGGGCAGCGCCGGGTCGGTCGCCAGCCTCGACCGGCCGAAGGCGCGCAGCGTCTCCAGCATCCCGAACCGGGCCGGGGTGCCCGGCACCCGCACGACCAGCGACCTCGCGACAAGCTCCGGCAGCGCGGCGGCGTCCCCGCACACGGCGGCCACCGCCGTGGACTCCACCGGACCGGCGAAGACCGACAGCCGCTCGAACAGCTGCTGCTGCCGCGGCTCCAGCAGGCGGTGCGACCACGCCACCACCTCGCGCAGCGACCGGTGCCGCGGGGCGGCGGTCCGCCGGCCGCCCTCGAGCACCTCGCCGTCGGGGGAGTCCAGGGCCTCGAGGAGACCGGAGACCCCGAGCACGCCCACGCGCGCCGCGGCGAGCTCCAGCGCCAGGGGCAGGCCGTCCAGCCGGCGGCACAGCAGCGCCACCGGCTCGCCGTCGAGCACCGCGTCGGGGTGCTGCGCGGTCACCCGCGACCGCAGCAGGCGCACGGCGTCCGCCTCGGGCAGCGGCCGCACCGGGTGCACGTGCTCGCCGTCGACCCGCAGCGCCTCCCGGCTGGTGGTCAGCACGTCGACCCCGGGCGCGTGCAGCACGACCGTCTCGACGAGCGCGGCCACCTCGTCGACGACGTGCTCGCAGTTGTCGAGCACCAGCAGCTGCCGGCGGACGGCCAGGACGCCCAGCACCTGCTCGACCAGCGGCTCGGTCCCCGGCCCGGCCACCCGCAGCGCGGCGGCGACGGCGGGGTGCACGTCGTCCCCGCCGCCCCGGCCGAACTCCACGACCAGCACGCCGTCGGGGTAGCGGTCGGCCACCGCGGCGGCGGCGTGGCGGGCCAGCCGGGTCTTGCCCACCCCGCCCGGTCCGCACAGCGTCACCACCCGGCAGCCGCCCAGGAGCTCGGCGACGGCGCGCAGGTCGTCGTCCCGGCCGACGAACGAGCTGACCGGCAGGGGCGGCGCGGCCGGGACACCGGCGCCCGGGGAGCCGGCCGTCGGGGGCGGCGGGACCTCCTGCCGGAGCACCTGCGTCTCCAGCGCCTGGAGCTCCGCCGAGGGATCGAGCCCGAGCTCCGCGGCCAGCCGCCGGCGCAGGGCGGCCAGCGCCAGCACCGCGTCCGCCTGCCGGCCGCAGCGGACCAGCCCGCGCGCCAGCAGGGCGACGCCGCCCTCGCGCAGCGGGTGCCCGGCGACCAGCGCCTCCGCCGCGGCGACCGCCTCGGCCGACCGGCCCAGGTCCAGCAGGGCCTGCACCCGCTGCTCGACGGCGTCCGCGTACCGGGCCTCCAGCGCGGCCACGACCGGCTCGACGTCGGGTCCCTCCACGTCGGCGAACGGCCGGCCGCGCCAGAGCGCGAGCGCGCCGTCCAGCCGGGCCAGCCGCTCGGCGGGCCCGAGGGCGCTCCCCGCCCCGGCGACGGCGTCGGTGAAGGCCGTGACGTCGACCTCCTCGCGCGGCGCCGCCAGCCGGTAGCCGGTCGGCAGCGTCTCGATCCGGACGGCGGGCGGCAACGCCCGGCGCAGCCGCGCGGCGACGGTCTGCAGGGCGCCGGCGGGGCCGGTCGGCGGTGCTCCCGGCCACACGAGCCCCACCAGCGCGTCGGCCGTGCTCCCGTGCGGCGCTGAGGCGACGAGGGCGGCCAGCAGCCGCCGCTGCCGCTCGGAGCGCACCGGGACGCCCGCGAGCAGCACCGGGCCGAGCACGGCGACGGCGGCCACGGCGGTCATGGTGGCCGCGTCGGGGTGCCGGCGGAAGGGGGCGGCGCCGGGAGCTGACAGCCGGGCGAGACCGGGATGACAGCGGCGCCGTCCAGCATCGGCGGCGCCGGGCCACCACCGGCGGCCGGCGACCGGGGCCGGCGTCCTCATCGACGGGAGCACCCATGACCTCGACCGACGTCCGCACCGAGCCGGACACCGCCACCACCGGTGACACCACTGCCACCGAGGCCCTCACCGGCCGCCTGTTCGACACCGTGCTGGCCGTGCTCGACGCGCAGGCCGTCTACCTCGGGGACCGCCTGGGCTGGTACCGGGCCCTCGCCGGCGCCGGGCCGGTCACCCCGGCCGAGCTCGCCGCACGCACCGGCACCGCCGAGCGGTACACCCGCGAGTGGCTGGAGCAGCAGGCGGTCACCGGCATCCTCACCGCCGCCGACGACCCGGAGCGGCCCGGCGACGCCCGCGCCCGCCGGTTCAGCCTCCCGGCCGCCGCCGTCGAGCCCCTCACCGACGGGCTCAGCCCCGCCCACGTCGTCCCCCTGGTCCGGTTCGTCGTCGGCGCGGGCAAGCAGGTCGACGCGCTGGCCGAGGCCTACCGGACCGGCGGCGGCGTCTCCTGGGCGCAGCACGGCAGCGACGTCCGCGAGGCGCAGGCGGCGGCCAACCGGCCGCTGTTCCTCGGCGCGCTCGGCCGCGACCACCTCCCCTCGATCCCCGACGTCGACGCCGCACTGCGGGCCGGCGGCCGGGTGGCCGACGTCGGCTGCGGCTTCGGCTGGTCGGCCATCGGCATCGCGCTGGCCTATCCCGAGGCGACGGTGGACGGCTTCGACGTCGACGAGCCCTCGGTCCGCGCGGCCCGGCGCAACGCCGAGGAGGCCGGCGTCGCCGACCGGGTGCGCTTCTCCGCCGTCGACGCCGCCACGGTCGCCGGCGACCGCCCCTACGACGTCGTCACCGCGTTCGAGTGCATCCACGACCTGGCCGACCCGGTGTCGGTGCTGACCGCGATGCGGCGGCTGGCGGGCGGCACCGGCACCGTGCTGGTCATGGACGAGCGGGTCGCCGAGACGTTCACCGCGCCCGGCGACGAGGTCGAGCGGCTGATGTACGGCTACAGCCTGGTCTGCTGCCTGGCCGACGGGCTGGCCGACAGCCCCTCGGTGGGCACCGGCACGGTGATGCGCCCGGCCACCCTGCGCGGCTACGCCCGGGAGGCCGGGTTCGCCGACGCCGAGGTGCTGGACGTGCAGGACGACTTCTTCCGCTTCTACCGGCTGGTGGACGGCTGAGGCCCACGGTGGCCGGACCTCCGCCGGGAGCACGCGCCGTACCCTGCGACCCGTGCTCCCGACGGACGTCGCCGCGGCGGCCGACCCCGTCGCCGCCGTCCTGGACACGCATGCGGCCGGCGGGCTGATCGCGCTGCGGACCTCCGGCACCACCGACCGCCCGCGGGTGGTCGTCCGCAGCACCGCCTCGTGGGCGGACTCCTTCCCGGCCTTCTCCGCCCTGACCGGCACCGGCGTGGCCTCGCGGGTCTGCGTCCCCGGCCCGCTGTCGGCCACGATGAACCTCTTCGCCGCCGTGCACGCCCGCTCGGTCGGGGCGACCCTGGTCGGCACGCCGGCGGAGGCCACGCACCTCCACCTCACCCCGGCGGCGCTCACCGGCGCGCTGCAGGCCGGCACCGACCTGCGCGGGCGCACCGTCGTCGTCGCGGGGGACCGGCTGCGCCGCGACCTCGCCGACCGGGCGGCGGCGGCCGGCGCGCGGGTCGCCCACTACTACGGCGCCGCGGAACTCTCCTTCGTCGCCTGGGGCACCTGCGAGGAGGACCTGCGGCCGTTCCCGGGCGTGGCCGTGGAGGTCCGCGACAGCCGCATCTGGGCCCGCTCGGCGTTCCTGTCCCTCGGGTACGCCGGCGGGGACGGCCCCCTCAGCGTGGCCCCGGACGGCTTCGCGACCGTCGGCGACCGCGGCCGGCTGGCCGGCGGGGTGCTCACCGTGACCGGGCGGGGGAGCGACGCCGTCGTCACCGGCGGGGTGACCGTCCTCGCCGGCGAGGTCGAGCAGGTGCTGCGCCGCGCCACCGGCGCCGAGGTGCTGGTCCTGGGCGTCCCGCACCCCCGGCTCGGGGCGCTGGTGGCCGCGGTGCTCACCGATCCCGCCGCGCTCGCCCGCGCCCGCGCCGCCGCGCGCACCGAGCTCAACCCCGCACAGCGGCCCCGCCGGTGGTTCGCCCTGCCGTCGCTCCCGCTGACCGGCGCCGGGAAGGTCGACCGGGCGGCGGTCGCCGAGCTCGCGGCCGAGGGCCGGCTCGCCCCGGCGGGTGCCGCGTGACCCGCGACGACGCCCCGGTCGTGGTCGCGGCCCGGCGCACCCCGATCGGGACGGCGGGGCGCTCGCTGGCCGGCTGCACCGCAGCCGACCTGGCTGCGGCCGTCGTCGGGGACCTCGCCGCCGCGCCGGGGACGACGCCCGGGACCGTCCAGGGCGGGGTGCCGGTGCGCGAGGTCGTCCTCGGCAACTGCATGGGTCCCGGTGGCGACGTCGCCCGCGTCGCGGCACTGCAGGCCGGCCTGCCGGCGACCGTGCCCGGGCTCACCGTCGACCGGCAGTGCGGCAGCGGCCTGGCCGCCGTCGTGCTGGCCGTGGCGCAGCTGCGCGGGGAGACCGGCGCGGTGCTGGCCGGCGGCGTCGAGTCGGCCTCCACCGCGCCCTGGCGGATGTGGCCGCCGCGGGGGGAGGAGCCGCCGGTCCGCTACGAGCGCGCCCCGTTCGCCCCGGCCGGCCTCGGGGACCCGGACATGGGCCCGGCGGCGGACGTCGTCGCGCGGGAGCACGGCATCACCCGCGAGGCGCAGGACGCCTACGCCGTCCGCTCCCACGCCCGCGCCGTCGCGACCGGCCGGGCCGGCGGGTTCGCCGCCGAGCTGGTGCCGGTCGCCGGGCTCGACACCGACGAGCGGCCCCGCGCCGGGCTCACGGTGGAGCGGCTCGGCCGGCTCCGCCCGGCCTTCGTGCCCGGCGGCACGGTGACCGTCGGCAACTCCTGCGGCATCAACGACGGCGCCGCCGCGGTGACGCTCGTCGACGCCGGCACGCACCGGCGGCTGGGCGTGCCCGGGCTGCGGGTGCTCGCCACGGCCACGGCCGGGGTCGACCCGGCCCGCCCGGGGCTGGGCATCGTCCCGGCCGCCCGGCAGGCCCTCGACCGCGCCGGGCTGGGTCTCGACGACGTCGACGTGGTCGAGTTCAACGAGGCGTTCGCCGGCCAGGTCCTCGCCTGCTGCGCGGCGCTGGAGCTCGACCCCGAGCGGGTGTGCCGCGAGGGGGGCGCGCTCGGCCTCGGCCACCCGTGGGGCGCCTCGGGCGCGGTCCTCCTGGTGCGGCTGTTCGCGCAGCTGGTCCGCGGCGGCGCGGGCCGCACCGGCCTGGCCGCGATCGCCGTCGGCGGCGGGCAGGGCGTCGCCGTGGTCGTGGAGGTCTGCGGCTGACCGGGGGGGCGCGGCGGCCTGCGGGGTCAGACTCGGCGCGGCACCGGGGCGTCAGCGCCGGTGGGCGCGCCCCGGCGGGCGGCCTCGGCGTCGTCCAGGAGCCGGACGGCGGCGCCCTCGGCGATCGCCGCACCCCCGAACACGGCGGCGTTGACCCCGCCCCGGTACGCCATCGCCTTGACCAGCCTCGCGCCCGTGAGCCGCTCGAGGTGGGTACAGGGCGGGCACCGCTTCATCCCGAACAGCAGCGCGTCCCCCACCGCGAACCACCGGCCGACCAGCTCCGGCAGCGCGATGTCCCGGGTGACGAGGTTGCGGCGGGTGTCGCCGGGGGTGAGCGCGGTGCCCGTCTCGGCGGCCACGGCGGCGACCTCGTCGGCGTCCACGAGCGTGAGCTGCTTCTCCAGGTCCGGGTACTGCGCCCACGTGCCGCCGCCGAGCGCGTAGCGGTCGCCCTCCAGGCCGGCGCCGGCCACGAGCCGGCCGGCGGGGAGGCGGCGCATCGGCCCCGCGGCCTCCGGCGCCGACCAGATCTCCAGCAGCGTCCCGGTCACGGCGGCGATGCTGCCGCACGGCGGCGGGGCGGTGGCGCGGGGGCGTCGGCGCCCCGGGCGTCGAGCGCCTCCCCGAGGGTGTGCGCCAGCCGCAGCACCTGGATCAGCAGCGGTACGAGCACCCCCCAGCGCATGCCCGTCGCCCCGCGGGCGGCCTGCGCCTCGCGGATGCGGTGCGCGCGCTCGGCGATCAGGGGGACGAACCGCAGCGTCATCGCGATCACCAGCCCGACCCGCGCGGGCCGGACGCCGACCAGCGCCAGGGGACGGGCCAGCCACTCCACGACGGCGACCAGCTCGGTCACCCGCGTCGTGGCGGTGACCACGGCGGCCGCGGCGACCAGCGTGAGCAGCCGCAGCACCACGAGGGCGCCGGTGTGCCAGTCGGTGACCACGAGGTGGAAGACCAGGAGCACCACCAGCCAGGGCCACACCGGCCGGACCTGGGCGAGCAGCGTGCGCCCGGGGATGCGGGCGGCGCCCAGACCGGCCAGGAGCACCGCGGCGAGGGTCCCGGCGGCGACCGGCAGCCGGTC
This sequence comes from Blastococcus sp. CPCC 205250, assembly GCF_019799925.1. Classification (GTDB taxonomy): domain Bacteria; phylum Actinomycetota; class Actinomycetes; order Mycobacteriales; family Geodermatophilaceae; genus Trujillonella. The sequence goes on from NZ_JABGCG010000008.1 coordinate 32,125, forward strand.
GACGAGGAACAGCGCCACCGCCAGCGCCGCGAGCAGGCCCAGCTTCAGCCCGGCCGGAGCCCGGTGCACGGGGCTGGCCACCGGTACGTACAGCGAGAGCGTCACGACATCCGGTCCACATACCAGCGCACCGTCTCGGCCGGTGCGCCGTCGGCGGCCACCCGGCCGTCCTCGAACACCAGCACCCGGTCGAAGCCGGCCAGCAGGTCCAGGTGGTGGGTGACGACGACGACGTCCTGCTCGAGCTCCTCGACGACCCGGGCGACCCGCCGGGTGTTGGCGAGGTCCAGCAGCGTCGTCGGCTCGTCGAAGACCACCCGCCGGGGCTGCATGACCAGCACCCCGGCGATGGCCAGCAGCTGCTTCTGCCCGCCGCTGAGCAGGTGTGCGGGGTGGTCGCGGTGGCCGGCCAGGCCGTAGCGGACCAGCACCTCCTCGACCCGGCGGGCGCGCTCCTCCGGCGGCACCCCGAGGTTGGTGAGCCCGAACTCCGCGTCCTCGGCCACCGTGGGCAGCACGATCTGCGCGTCGGGGTCCTGGAACACGAAGCCCACCCGCCGGCGCACCTCGCGCAGCTGGGTCCGGGTGTCCAGCCCGTCGACCAGCACGGCGCCCTCGGTGGGCACCACGAGGCCGTTGAGCAGCCGGGCGAAGGTGCTCTTGCCCGAGCCGTTGGCGCCGACGACGCCGACCCGGTGCTCGGCGAGGGTCAGCGACACGTCGCGGAGGACCGGGCGCTCGCCGTAGTCGTGGGAGACGCCGCGCAGCTCGATCGCCGTCCGGGGGAGGTCGGCGGCGGCGACGACGGCGGCCGCGCGCCGTCCCCAGCGCACGGTCAGCCCGCCGCGGGCCGCCGGCCGGGCAGCTCGATCACCGGGTGGGCCCGGCGGACCGCGACGGCGACGACCGAGGCGATCCCGGCCTTGACCAGGTCGCCGGGGACGAACGACAGGGCCCCGGTCGCCGCGGCCGACAGCGACACGTCGCCGTAGAGCGAGGTGAAGGGGATGCCCAGGGCGTAGATGACGGCCACGCCGCCGACGAGGTTGGCCACCGCCGCCCAGGCCAGGGTGAACCGCCGCCAGGTCAGCTGGGTGAGCAGGCCGATGACGAAGGCCGCGAGGGGCCAGCTGTAGAGGTAGCCCGCGGACGGGCCGACGAAGACCGCGAGCCCGCCGCGCCCGCCGGACAGCAGCGGCACGCCGGCGGCGACGACCGCGAGGAAGGTGAGCATCGCCAGCCCGCCCCGGCGGGCACCGAGGACCGAGCCGGCGAGCATGACGCCCAGCGTCTGCGCGGTGATCGGCACCGGGATGCCGGGCACGGGGACCGCCGGCAGCAGGCCGAGCACCGCGGTGATCGCGGCGAACAGGGCCACGTAGGCCAGGTCGCGGCTCTTCACGGGCGGCTCCTCCTCCGGGTGCTGGGGCGGGCGGCCGGCACCCGCCGGACCCTCGCGGCAAGGTACCCGAGGGCGGCACCGCGGCCGTCCGGGACCGCGGTCGGCGCCGTCGCCCACGGTGACGGTCGGCTCACCAGCGGATACCCCGCTCGGTTTGCCGCGTCGTCCGCAGGTCGTGTTGTCTGGGGACCCGAGCCTCTCGGCGAAGGCGGAACAGGCATGGCAACCGGGTGGTGGGCGTCGCTGTGGGGGCGCGGCGCAGGAGACGATCCGACACCGGAGCGGCGGGTGCAGCACCAGGCACCCGGCGTCCCGGTCCCACCGCCGCGCACGCCCGGCCCTCCCGCCGTCGACCGGGTGGCCGCGCACCGCGCCCCGGCCGGTGCGACGCACGCCGGCGCGGCACCGTCGCCGCCCGGGGAGACCGTGCACCCCCAGACGTCCGGCTCGTCCGGTCGACCCGGGTCACCCCCCGACCCGGAGCGCAGCGTCCCGCTGCGTCCCCCACTGGAAACGACAGGAGCACCACCCGTGGCACAGCTCGACAACGTGATCGCCGACCTGCTCGCGATCGAGGGCGCCAGCGGCGCCGCGATCGTCGACATCGACAGCGGCATGGCCCTCGCAGCCGGTGGTACCCCCGGCTTCGACCTCAACGTGGCGGCCGCCGGCAACTCCAACGTCGTGCGCGCCAAGCTGCGCACCATCGTCGACCTCGAACTGAAGGACGAGATCGAGGACGTCCTCATCACCCTGCAGGGGCAGTACCACCTGATCAACGTGCTCAAGGGCCAGGGCAACTCCGGCCTGTTCATCTACCTGGTCCTCAACCGGGTGACGGCGAACCTCGCCCTGGCCCGGCACAAGCTGCGGTCGATCGCGTCGCTCGTGACCGTCTGACCCCTCGCGGCGCCGCCCGGCCGGGGGGCGGGCGGCGCCGCGCACCCGGCACCGCGCCGGACGGGGGACGGCGGGGCGCGGGGGAGGGCCGCCGGCTCAGGCGGCGGCGGCCTCGAGGATGGAGTCGCGGACGGCGGCGAGGGCGCGGTCGTGGGTCTCGATCCAGGAGGTGACCCGGCCGCCGGACACGATGCCGACGCGGTCGCAGCACTCGGCCAGCTCGTCGGGGTCGACGGAGACGACGACGACCGAGGTGCCGTGCGCGGTCGCGTCGGCCAGCAGCTGGCGCACCTGCTGCCGGGCCCGGACGTCGAGCCCGCGGGTGGGCTCGTGCACGACGACGACGTCCTCGGCCGAGGCCATCCAGCGCGCCAGCGCGAGCTTGTGCTGGTCGCCGCCGGACAGCGCCCCGAACACCGTGCGGATGCTCAGCGTCTTCACGTCCAGGCTGTGCACCGTCTTGATGACGCCGCGCAGCTGGGCGATCTCGGTGCGCAGGTCGGTGAGCGCGCCCCAGGGCTCGTCGGTCAGCGTGCGGGCGATGGTCTGGCCGGGGTCGACGCCGTAGGCGTCCTCGTCGGGGGTGTACACGGGCAGCCGCAGCACCGGGGCCTCCGGTGACCCGGTCGACCGCGGCTCGCCGTGCAGGACCACCTCGTCGGTGATCGCCGGGAGCTCGCCGGAGAGGGCGCCGGCCAGCTCCCGCACGCCGGAGGAGCGGTGCCCCGTCAGCCCGATGATCTCGCCGCGGCGCAGGTCGAGGTCCACGCCCTCGACGTGCCCGGGCACCCGCAGGTTGCGGACCTGCAGGACCACCTCGCCGTCGGCCGGGACCGACCGCGCCGGGGCCTCGTCCCGGGGCGCGGGCTCCGGCAGCGGCTCGGACCGGGGCGCGGGGACCGGTGCGCTGCCCTCGACCGTCGCGGCCGCCAGGCGCACCGGGTCCAGCGCCGAGCTGGGGGCGTCGAGGGCGATCCGGCCCTCGCGCAGGACCAGCACCCGGTCGACGACCTCGAGCATCTCGGGCAGCCGGTGGCTGATGTACAGCACGCCTCGGCCCTGCCGCCGCAGCCGGTCGGCGACGGCGTGCAGCCCGGTCACCTCGGCGGGCAGCAGCGCGGCCGACACCTCGTCGAGCACGACCAGCCGGGTGTCCTCCGCCAGCATCCGGGCGACCTCGACCAGCCCGTAGACGAAGTGCGGCAGCTCGCCGACGAGGCTGTCGGGGCTGATGTCGAGCGCCACCTCGGCGAGCAGGACCTGGGCCTGGCGGCGCAGCTCCGCCTGCGGCCGTCCCGCCCGGGGGGTGCCGCGGAAGACGGCCTGGGCGACGGTCAGCTCCGGGTCGATGCGGATCAGCTGCTCGACGACCCCGACGCCCAGGTGCCGCGCGTCCTCGGCCGACAGCGGCGCGTACGCCGAGCCCTGCAGCGCCATCAGCCCGGAGTCCGGCGCGGTGATGCCGGCGATGACGTCGCCGAGGGTGGACTTGCCCGCCCCGTTGGCACCGACGAGCCCGACGATCTCGCCCTCGGCGATGCTGAAGGAGACGTCGCGCAGCACGCGGCGTGCCCCGAAGGACCTGGTCAGTCCCTCGACCTGCAGCAGCGGCATGTGTGGGCGGCCTCCCCGGGACTGGTCCCGGCCCGAGGCCGGTCGACCGTTGCTGGAGCGTCCCCCGTGACGCGTCGTTACGCCTCGGATTCTATCCGCGCTGCCCGCTCGCGCCCCTCGACCGGCGAGTCGCCGGACGGCGCGCGGGGGCAGGTGGTCACCCGGCCCGCAGCCAGACCGCGGTGTCGGGGCCGACGGTGCCGCCGGTCACGTCGGAGCTGGCCAGCAGCACCTCGCCCTCGGGCAGCGGCACGGCGTCGGGGGAGAGGTTGACCAGGCACACCAGCCCCCCGGGACGGCGGAACGCCAGGCACCCCGCCGGCGCGGGCAGCCACTCGAGGCCGTCGCCGCGCAGGGCCGGAGAGCCCGCCCGCAGCGCGAGTGCGCGTCGGTACAGCGACAGCATCGAACCGGCGTCGGCTGCCTGGGCCTGGGCGGTGAGCCCGCCCCAGCCCTCGGGCATCGGCAGCCAGGTGTCGCGCTGCGAGGAGAACCCGTAGGAGGGCTCGGTGCCCGACCACGGCACCGGGATCCGGCAGGCGTCGCGGCCGCGCTCGGTGTGCCCGGAGCGCTCCCAGATCGGGTCCTGCAGGGCCTCGTCGGGCAGGTCGACGTCGGGCATGCCGAGCTCGTCGCCGTTGTACAGGTAGGCCACGCCGGGCAGCCCCAGCTGCAGCAGCGCCGCGGCGCGGGCCCGGCGCGTGCCCTCGTCACCGTCACCGTAACGAGTCACGTGCCGCGGCCGATCGTGGTTGGACAGCACCCAGCAGGCCGGGGCGGGGGTGCCCTCGACGGTGGCGAGCGAGTGCTCGATGGCCGTCCGCAGGGCCGTGGCGTCCCACTCCGCCGTCAGCAGCTTGAAGTTGAACGCCAGTTGCAGCTCGTCGGGCGCCAGGTACTGGGCGAGCCGGTCGTCGTCGGACACCCAGACCTCGCCCACCGCCATCCGGTCGGCGTAGGCGTCGATCACGCGGCGGATGTGCCGGTGCACCTCGTGCACGCCGTCCTGGTCGAACCGCTTGTCACCGGGGCCGTGGTCGTCGAGCAGGCCGGTGTCCTCCATCGGCTGCATGTCCGGCAGGCCCTCGGGCTTGGCCATCCCGTGCGCGACGTCGATGCGGAAGCCGTCGACCCCGCGGTCGAGCCAGAAGCGCATCGTCTCCTCGAGGTCGGCGAGCACCTCGGGGTTGGTGAAGTCCAGGTCGGGCTGCTCGGGGGCGAACAGGTGCAGGTACCACTGGGCGGGCTGTGAACCCGATGCCGGCACCCGGGACCACGCCGGCCCGCCGAAGACCGACGGCCAGTTGTTCGGCGGCTCGCTGCCGTCGGGCCCGCGGCCGTCGCGGAAGAGGTACCGGGCGCGCTCGGGGGAGCCCGGGGCGGCGGCCAGCGCCGCGGTGAACCACTCGTGGGCGTGCGAGGTGTGGTTGGGCACCAGGTCGACGGTCACCCGCAGGCCGGCGGCGTGCGCCTCGGCCAGCAGGGCGTCGAACTCGGCGAGGTCGCCGAACACCGGCTCGACGTCGCGCGGGTCGGCGACGTCGTAGCCGTGGTCGGCCATCGGCGAGGGGTAGAAGGGCGTGATCCACAGCGCGTCGACGCCGAGGTCGACCAGGTGCGGCAGCCGCGCGCGGATGCCGGCCAGGTCGCCGACACCGTCGCCGTTCCCGTCGGCGAAGCTGCGGATGTAGACCTGGTAGAAGACGGCGTCGCGCCACCAGTCGGGGCCGGTGGTGCGGAAGGCGCGCGTGGGCGACGGGACCGGGGGCACCGGGCTCCTCAGGGTGTTCGGGGTGTGCGGGGACCCGGTTCCGGGCCCCGCCTCAGGCAGGGGAGAGGTCGCCGGGCGCGTCGTCGGGCCAGCGGTTCTGCATGCTGCGGGCAGCCATCTCCAGGTAACCCCAGAGCGTGGCGTCCTGCTCGGGGGTGAGCCCGAGCGAGTCCACGGCCTCGCGCATGTTCGACAGCCACGCGTCGCGCTCGGCCGGACCGATGGCGAAGGGGGCGTGGCGCATCCGCAGCCGCGGGTGGCCGCGCTCCTGGGAGTAGGTGGTCGGGCCGCCCCAGTACTGCTCGAGGAACGCCCGCAGCCGGGTCTCGGCGCCCGCCCAGTCGTCCTGCGGGTACAGCGGCGCGAGCACCGGGTCCGACCGGACGCCGGCGTAGAAGCGCGACACCAGCCGGTCGAACGTGGGCGCGCCGCCCACCTCGTCGTAGAACGTCCGCGCCGAGGGCAGGGTCCGGTTCGCCTCGGTCATGTCCTCATCGTCCCGCAGGAACGACGGGCGCCGCCACGGCGCCGGCACGTGCCTCGGCCTGCAGGCGGCTCCAGGCCAGCAGCGGGGGGAGGACGGCGAGCAGACCCAGGCCGCCGATGAGGGCGACCACGGCGCTGGGGGCGAGCCCCTCGGCGGCCAGGCCGGCGCCGAGCGCGCCCAGGCCCTGGACGCCGTAGATGCCGCTCACCGCCACCCCGATGGCCCGGCCGCGGTAGGCGCGCGGCACCTCCTGCACGAAGGCCACGTTCAGCGGGATGGTCCAGGAGGCGCCGAGGCCGGCGACGAACATGCAGGCCAGCACCGCGCCGTAGGTCGTCGCCCCGGGCGGGGCCCACATGGCGACCAGCCCGGCCAGCAGCACCGGGAGCAGCGACAGCACCACGAGGCCGGGCACCATCGTCATCCGCCGGGCGGGGGCGACGAGCCGGGCCAGCAGCAGTCCGCCCACCGTGACGCCCAGCGGGTTGGCCGCCAGGAGGAGCCCGACGGCGACCGCGGTGCCCCCGAGCTCGTCGACCAGCGGCGCCGCGATGCCCTCGGCCGCGTTGGCGAACATCACACCGACCCAGACCAGCAGCACGAGCATGAGCAGCCGCGGCGTCCGGGCGATGAGCCGCATGCCGTCGCCGGCGTCCTGCCAGACCGAGCCGCCCGGACCGTCCTCCGCGACGGGCGCGGGCCGCCGCTGCAGCCCGGCGCCGAGCCACACCGCGGAGACGCCGAAGGTCGCGGCGTTCAGCAGCAGGACCCAGGAGGGGTGCAGCGACGCGACCAGCGTGCCGGCGAGGGCGAAGCCGATCACCTGCGACACCTGGGCGCTGACGTTGGTCAGCGAGGTGGCCACGGCGTACCGGTCGCCGGTCAGCACGTCGGCCATCAGGGCCGAGCGGGCGGCCTCGAACGGCGGGGCGAACAGCGACACCAGCAGCAGCAGGACCAGCAGCAGCGCCAGCGGCGTGCCGGGCACGGCCATGCCGGCCACCAGCACGGCCCGGGCGACGTCGCTGGCGATGAGCACCCGGTGGCGGGGCAGCCGGTCGGCCAGGGTGGCCAGCACCGGGCCGCCGACCAGCCAGGGGAGGTAGCTGATCGCGAAGGTGATCGCCGACAGCAGCGGGGAGTCGGTGCGCTGGTAGACCAGCACCGTCAGCGCGACGCGGGCGAGCTGGTCGCCGATCGTGGAGAGCAGGAAGCTGCCGAACAGCGGCCGGAACTCCGGGACGCCGAAGACCTCGCCGAAGGTCGCCTGCCGGGCGGCGTCGCCCGCCGGCGGCCGGTCGCTCACTGCTGACCCGCCGGGGCCGCGGCCGCGCCGAGGACGGGGCTCGGGGTGCGGATGCCCTCGGCGGCGAACCGCTCGCTGAGCCGCAGCCGCAGCTCGCGGGCGACCCGCCACTGGTCGGCGTTGGTGCTGCGCACCTGCACCCGCATCACCACGCCCTGCGCGGTGATCTGCTCGACGCCCAGCGACTCGGGTTCGGCCAGCAGGACCGCGGCCCACTCCTCCTCGGCGTACATCGCGTCGGCGACCTGCTGCATGACCGCGCGGCAGGCGTCGAGGTCGGTGTCGTGGGCGACCGGCATGTCGATGACCACCTGGGCGAAGCCCTGGCTCTTGTTGCCCACGCGCAGCACCTCGCCGTTGCGGACGTACCAGACCACGCCGTGGGCGTCCCGGAGCCGGGTGATCCGCAGCCCCACCGCCTCGACGGTGCCGATGGCCTCGCCGAGGTCGACGACGTCGCCCACGCCGTACTGGTCCTCCAGGATGATCCCGATCCCGGCGATGAAGTCCTTGACCAGGTTCTGCGCGCCGAAGCCGAGCGCGACGCCCAGCACGCCGGCGCTGGCGATGATCGGCGCCAGGTTCACGCCGAGCTCGCCGAGCACCAGGACGACGGCGATGCCGAGCACGACGAACGAGGAGAAGCTGCGCAGCACCGAGCTGATCGCCGCCGCGCGCTGGGTGCGGCGCTCGGCGATCGTCTCCAGCCCGTCGGGGTCGGCGGCCCGGGCGCGGTTGCGCCACGGCCGCAGGATCGTGGGCATCGACCCCGCCGCGGTGCGGGTGGTCAGCCGCCGGATGCCGCGGTGCAGGAGCAGCCGCACGACCACGGCGAGCACGACGACGAGCAGGATCCGCGCCGGCTTGGCGATCAGCACGTCCGCGTTGGCGGCCAGCCAGTCGACGCCGGACACGTCGTAGACGCGGGCGCAGAGCGAGCCCGCGTCCGCGACGCAGTCTGGGAGTTCCGTGCCGCTGCCCTCGGCGGCAGCGACCACGGACAGTGAACCGTCCATCACCGTCAATACAAGCAGGCGATCGGCGGTCCGTCAGCCAGGTGTTGCTGCTCCGGTGAGTCCGGTGTGCGCGGCGAGGAACGCGAGCTGGTCGGCGGCCAGCCCCACCGTGCGGCTGACCGCGCGAGCGCCGTGGCCCACCGACACCTCCCGGCGCAGCAGCACCGGTGCCTCGGCCGCCGTCGCGTGCTGCAGGGCGGCGGCGAGCTTGCGGGCGTGCAGGGGGTCGACGCGGGTGTCGCTCTCGAAGGTCGTGAAGAGCACCGCCGGGTAGGCCGTGCCCTCCCGGACGGCGTGGTACGGCGAGTAGCCCAGCAGCCAGCCCAGCTCGACCGGGTCCTCGGCGGTGCCGTACTCGTCGTTCCAGGTGCGGCCCAGCCCGAAGCGCTCGTAGCGGACCATGTCCAGCAGCGGCGCGCTGCAGACCACGGCCGCGGCCAGGTCCGGCCGCTGGGTCAGGGTCGCGCCGACCAGCAGCCCGCCGTTGGAGCCGCCCATCACGGCCAGCTGCCCGTGCGTCGTCCACCCCTCGGCGACCAGGTGCTCACCGGCGGCGGCGAAGTCGTCGAAGACGTTCTGCTTGCGCTCGCGCATGCCCGCGCGGTGCCACTCCTCGCCGTGCTCCGAGCCGCCGCGCAGGTTCGCCACCACCCAGACCCCGCCGGCGGCGACCCAGGACAGCGCCTGCGCCGAGTAGCCGGGGGTGAGGGAGACGTTGAAGCCGCCGTAGCCGTACAGGACCGTCGGCCGCGGGGTGTCCGGCCGGCCGGCCGCCGACAGGACGAAGAGGTGCACCGGCGTCCCGTCGGCCGACGTCGCGTGCGTCTCGACGACGGTCAGGGCGGGCACGTCGCCGGCGACGGGGGCGCGCTCGTGGTCGGCCAGCTGCTCGGGGTCCGCGGCGTCCCAGCGCAGCACCGAGGGCGGGGTCGCGTGGTCGGTGTAGCCCACCCAGGCCGTCGTCCCGCCCTCGGGCGGCGAGCTGACGCCGGAGACGCTGCCCGGCGGCAGCGCGGTGACGTCGTGCCGCTTCCCGGCGCCGTCGGCGGTCCAGACGCTGAGCCGGTCGGTGGCGTCGACCGAGTGGACGGCGAGCACCTGCAGCCCGCCGTCGGGGCCGTCGACGAGTGCGACGTCGGACAGGACGCCGTCGGCCTGCTGGGGGACCACGTCGCGCCACGCGCCGGCGGCCCACGTCGCCGGGTCCTCCGGATCGGCGACGGCGAGCCGCCAGCGCGGGGCGTCCCGGTCGCTGAGCAGCCACAGCCGGCCGTCGCGGGCGACCCAGGCGCTGGTCTGCGCGTCGACGCCGACCTGCAGCTCGCGGAGGGGTGGGCGGGACCCGGGGGCGGAGCCGGCCAGGTCGGCCAGCCAGACGTCGTCGCGCGGGGCGGTGCCGGCGGAGGCGGAGACGGTCAGCCAGCGGCCGTCGGCACTGGTGCGCACGCCGTAGTAGTTGGTCGGGTCCAGACCCTCGCCGTGCACGAGCACGTCGGTCCCCGGGTCGGCGCCCACCCGGTGGCGCCAGACCCGCCGGTGGAACTGCTCCTCGCCGGCGGGCACCTGGTCCGGCGCGAGCCGGCGCACGTAGAAGAGCTCCTCGCCGCCGGGCAGCCAGGCGACGGGGGAGTAGCGGCAGCGGTCGACCGGGCCGTCGAGCTGCTCCCCGGTGGTCACGTCGAGGACGTACAGCCGCGACTCCTCGTCGCCGCCGGTGGAGAGCTGGTAGGCCAGCCGGTCGCCCTCCCAGGACGGCGACCAGGCGTCGAGCGTGGTCGTGCCCGCCGGGTCGACCGCCATGGGGTCGACCAGGACCCGCACGGTGCCGTCGGGCTCGCGGACCCGGAGGACGGCGTGCTCCTGGCCGGGGTCGCGGCGGGTGGAGAAGGCCCGGCCGCGGCGCCACACCGGGACGCCGACGGCGCCGGCGTGCACCAGCTGCTCGAGGCGCTCGGCGAAGCGCGCGCGCAGTGGCAGCGCCCCCAGCGCCTCGGCGGTCAGGGCGTCCTGGGCGTCGGTCCACGCGCGGGTTCGCGGGTCCTCGACGTCCTCGAGCCAGCGGTAGGGGTCGGCGACGGGGGTGCCGTGCAGGTCCTCGACCAGGTCGAGTCGCGGGGCCTCGGGATAGCGCACCCGGTCAAAGCTAGGCCTCTCCGGCGCTCCCGGTCGTGCCCGGTCCGGCGCCGCCGCGAGCATCCCGCGAGCGCTCCGGCCTGGTTGCGGGCCATGATGGGGCTGCTCGTGGGTCGCGCAGCACCCAGCGGCACGACCCGCGGCACTCGGAGGTGCCCCGTGTCGCGTGTCGGAACCGGGTCGTCGTCCGCGGGCCAGCCGGGCCCGCGCCACGACCCCGTGCGCTTGCCCCTGCCGCCTGCGCCGTGCCGCGGCACCACCGCGGCCACGCTGCTGCTCAACGCCACGTTCGAGCCGTTGTGCGTCGTCTCCAGCCGCCGGGCCATCGTCCTGGTGCTGGCGGAGAAGGCGGTGTCGGTGGACTCCTCGCCCGACGTGGTGCGCGCGGAGTCGGTGACGGTGCCCGTGCCCGTCGTCGCCAGGCTGACCCGCTACGTGCGGGTGCCCTACCCGACGCAGGTGCCGCTGTCGCGGCGCGCGGTGTTCACACGCGACGGGCAGACCTGCGTCTACTGCGGCGGCTCGGCCACGAGCATCGACCACGTCGTGCCGCGCAGTCGGGGCGGCACCCACACCTGGGACAACGTGGTGGCGGCCTGCCGCCGCTGCAACCACACCAAGGCCGACCGGTCGCTGGCCGAGATGGGCTGGAAGCTGCCGCAGCCCCCGCGCACGCCCAGCGGCGCGGCCTGGCGGCTGCTCGGCCACCGCACGGTGGACCCCCGCTGGCGGGAGTGGCTGGGCGTGCCCGACAGCGTGAGCGCATGATGGAGGACCCCCTCGCCCCCCACCGCTCGCAGGCTCGCGGCGGGCCCCTGCGAGGGGGCCGCGCATGACCTCGCCGGGGACCGCGCGGCGGCTGTGGGCTCTCGGCGAGCCCTTCCACGCGCTGACGTACTTCGCCGCGGAGGCCCGCACCGCCGCCGAGGAGGCGGGCGTGCGCGGCTTCTGGTCCGGCTACTTCGCGATGCGCGCCGCGCCGCTGGGCGCGGCCGGGCCCGAGGTGGTGACGGCGACCTTCGCCGGTTTCGCGCCCGCCTTCGTGCGGCGCTGGGTGCCCGCCGTCTGGGAGGCCGTGTCACCGGCCGACGCGCTGGCCGCCCGGCTGGCGGGGATCGACGCCGCCGTCCGCCGGGTGCTGGGCGAGGAGTGGCCGGACTCGGCCGAGGCCGCGGAGGCCGCCGAGCTCGCGGGCACGGCCGCGGCCGCGGTCGACCTGCCCGGCCGTCCGCTGGCCGCGGCCAACACGGGGGTGCCGGTGCCTGGCCGGCCGCACCTGGCGCTGTGGCAGGCGCTCACCACGCTGCGCGAGCACCGCGGGGACGGGCACGTCGTCGCCCTCGTCCAGCGCGGGATCTCCGGCCTGGACGCCAACGTGCTGGCCGTCGCGGCCGGTCGCACCGACCGGGAGTGGCTGCTCAAGGCCCGCGGGTGGACCGCGCAGGAGTGGGACGACGCCGCCGCCGGGCTCGCCGACCGCGGCTGGCTGGAGGGCGGCGAGCTCACCGCCGAGGGGCTGGCGATGGTCACCGCGGTCGAGTCCGACACCGACCGCCTCGCGCTCGCCCCCTGGCAGGCGCTGGGCGACCCCGGGTGCGACCGGCTCGGGGCGCTGCTGGCCCCGGTCCGCCGCGCCGTCGTCGCCGCGGGGGACTGGCCGACCGGCAACCCGATCGGCGCCCCCGACCCCGCCTGATCACGTGACGCGGGAGCGCTCCGTCGGACAGGCCTCGTGGGCGCCCTCGACGAGGACGGCCCGGAAGCGGTCGAGCGCGTCCCAGACGTCGACGAAGCGGGTGTACAGGGGTGCCGGCCCGAGCCGCACCCGGTCCGGCGTCCGGAAGTCGGGGACGACGCCACGGTCGACCAGCGCCTGCGTGAGCTGCCACGCCTGCGGGTGCGCGAGGCTGACGTGCGAGCCGCGCCGGCCGGCGTCCCGCGGGGAGGCCAGCGCGACGCCGTGCGGGACCAGCCACTCGTCGGCCAGCGCGACCACGAGGTCGGTGAGCGCCCGCCCCTTCGCCGCCAGCCGCTCGATCCCGGCCTCGGCCACCAGCCGCGCCCCCACCTCGACCGCGGCCATCGCCAGCACGGGCGGCGTCCCCACGGCGAACCGCTCGATGCCCGGGGCCGGGTCGTAGGCCGGGCCCATGGCGAACTGGTCCGCCTGGCCGAACCAGCCCCAGATCGGCTGGCGCAGGTCGGCCTGCAGCTCGCGGCGGACGTAGAGGAACGCCGGCGCGCCCGGCCCGCCGTTGAGGTACTTGTACGTGCAGCCGACGGCGAGGTCCGCGCCGATCGCCTCGAGCTCGACCGGCACGGCGCCCGCGGCGTGCGACAGGTCCCACAGCACCAGCGCGCCGGCGTCGTGCACCAGCCGCGTCACCGCGGCCAGGTCGGGCAGCGCGCCGGAGCGGTAGGCCACCGCGGACAGGACGACGACGGCGACCCGCTCGTCCAGCGCACCGGCGAGCACGTCGAGGTCCAGGCCCTCGTCGATGTGCGCCTCGACCTCGCGCACCTCCATGCCCCGGGCCCGGGCCACGCCCGCGACCAGGTAGCGGTCGGTGGGGAAGTCGTCGGCGCAGCAGACCAGCACGTCGCGGCCGGGCCGCGCGTCGGCGCCGGCGACCAGCAGCTTGTAGAGGTCGACGGAGGTCGAGTCGCTGACCATCACCTCGCCGGCCCGGGCGCCCAGGACGCCGGCCGCGAGCAGGTCGCCGATCTCGGTGGCCCGCCCGATCCACGACGACCACGAGCCGACCAGCCCGCGGCCCCACTGCTCCTCGGCCACCCGTGCCAGCGCGGCCGGCGTCTCTCTCGGCAGCCGGCCGAGGGAGTTGCCGTCGAGGTAGAGCCGGTCGTCGTCGGCCACGACGAAGCGGTCCCGGAAGGGAGCGAGCGGGTCGGCTGCGTCGAGCGCCGCGGCGGCGGAGCGGGAGAGGTCCACGACCCACTGTGTACCGCCCGGCGCCGCTAGCGTCGCTCGCCGTGACCCAGCTGCACGACCTCACCGCCCTGGAGCAGGCCGCCGCCGTCCGCGCGGGGGAGGTGAGCCCCACCGAGCTGGTCGAGCACCACCTGGCCCGCATCGACGCCCTCGACGCCGGGCTCGGCGCGTTCGTCACGGTGACCCCGGTGGCCGCGCTCGACGCGGCGACCGCGGCCGAGGAGCGGGTGCGCCGCGGCGGCGACCTGCCGCCGCTGCTGGGGGTGCCGACGGCGATCAAGGACCTCAACAACACCGCCGGCGTCCGGACGACGTTCGGGTCCCGGCTCTACGCCGACTTCGTGCCCGAGGTCGACGACGCGGTGGTCACCCGGCTGGCCGCCGCCGGCACGATCAGCCTCGGCAAGACCAACACCCCCGAGTTCGGCTTCCCCTGCTACACCGACAACGAGCTGGCCGGCCCGGCCCGCTGCCCGTGGGACCCGACGCGGCTGGCCGGCGGCTCCAGCGGCGGCGCGGCCGTGGCGGTCGCCGCCGGGCTCGTCCCGTTCGCGCAGGGCAGCGACGGCGGCGGCTCGATCCGCATCCCGGCGGGCATCAACGGGCTGTTCGGGCTCAAGCCCACCCGGGGCCGGATCAGCAACGCGCCGCTCGGCGTGGACATCACCGGCCTGGGCACCAACGGGCCGATCACCCGCAGCGTCCGCGACGCCGCGGCCATGCTCGACGCGATGGCCGGCCCGGTGTCCGGCGACGCGTCGTGGGCACCGCCCCCGCCGCCGGGGGAGACCTTCCTGGGGTATGCCGACCGGCCGGTGGGCCGGCTGCGGGTGGGCCGCTACCTCGCCTCCGGCATGCCGGGCGCGGAGCCCGACGCCGACGTCGTCGCCGCCTACGAGGACGCCTCGGCCCTGCTCGCCGACCTCGGGCACGAGGTCGAGGACCTGCCCGGGCCGCCGCTCACCCCCGGCGTCGTCGCCGCCTTCGAGCGCGCCTGGGTCCTCTCGGCGACCACCCTGCCGGTGACCCCGGAGCGCGCCCGGGGCCTGCGCCCGCTGACCCGGGTGCTGCGCGAGCGCGGCCTGGCGCTGTCCGCGCAGGGCGCGATGGAGGCCCTGACCGGGCTGCGGCTCTTCGCCCGCCGCTGGGTGCAGGCCACGGACCGCTACGACGTCCTGCTGGCCCCGGTGTGCTCGATGACGCCGCGACCGCTGGGCTGGTTCGGCGAGGACGGCGAGGGCGCCCCGGACTTCGAGCGGCAGAAGCGCTACGCCGCCTACGCCGCCGTCTACAACGTCACCGGGCAGCCCGCGGTGAGCGTGCCGCTGTACTGGAGCGCGGACGGGCTGCCCGTCGGGACGATGCTGGTCGGGCGCCCGGCCGACGAGGCGACCCTGCTGGCGCTGTCGGCCCAGCTGGAGGAGGCCCGCCCCTGGGCGCGCCGACACCCGCCGGGGTGGGACACGACCGCGGGTTGAGCCCCGCCTGCCGGTAGGTTGTCCGGCGTGAGCGTCGTCGAGACCATCCTGATCTTCGCGGTGATCCCCCTGGCGATCGTCCTCCTCTTCGCCCTGCTGACCCTGGTCCCCGGGCGGGCGAAGAAGGCCCGCTACAAGCCGGGCCAGGCCTGGGAGCACGGGCCGGTCTGGTGGGAGCCGCACCCGCTGCACGGTCCCGCGGCCGGCAACCACGACGACGCCCCGAAGGCGCTCGGCTCGTCGGTGTACCAGGAGCCGCAGGCCCTCGGGTCCGGGCACGGCTCCTCGGCGCACGGGTCCTCGGCGCACGGGTCCTCCGTGCACGGCGCCTCCGCCGCGACGAGCCGCCCCGTCCCCGTCCCCGCCGGCCCGCTCGGCGGCGCCCGCGGGACCTGGTGAGCCCGTCCCATGACCACTGATCCCCAGACCGTCCCGGGAGGCCGGCGATGACCCGCTCGATCGAGGCCACGTCGCACGACACGGCCACTCACACCACCGCCGCCTCGCGCACCGACGAGGCCGAGGGCGGCGACTCCCCGTTCACGCTGCCGGAGCTCTCCCGGCTGGACGAGGCGCTGACGATGTCCTCGCGCGAGACCGGCCTGCGCTTCACCCTCTACATGGGTGACCTCGGCCAGCGGACCCGCTCCCGCGCCGAGGAGCTGCACGCCACCTCGGGGGGCGACCCCGCCGACTCCGTGCTGCTCGCGGTCTCGCCCGGCCAGCGCGTCGTCGAGGTCGTGACCGGCCATGCGGCCGCCCGCCGGCTGCCCGACCGCGCCTGCGCGCTCGCCGTGCTGTCGATGACGAACTCGTTCGCCGCCGGCGACCTCGTGGGCGGCATCGTCAACGGCCTGCGCCAGATGTCCGACCAGGCCGGCCACCCCCGGGGTCTCACGACCCACTAGGCGCCGCCCGTGCCGGGCGTCGGACGCGAGAGGCCCAGAACCGGATCGGTTCTGGGCCTCTCGCGTTCAGCGGCAGGGCGTCACTGCGACTGGGCGGCGTCGCGCTCCCGGGCCCGCAGCGACCGGGCGATGCCGTCGCGGCCCTCGGACACCAGCCGGCGCAGCGACGCCGGGTGGTCGGTCTCGGCCAGCCACGCGTCGGCGGCCTGCACCGTGCGCAGCTCGACCACCGGCGGGAACAGGTACTGCACCGCGTTCTTGGCGATCTCGCCCGGCCGGTTCTCCCACAGCGGCCGGATGTCGGCGAAGTAGCGCTCGACGTACCCGGCGGTCAGCTCGCGCTGGGCGGGGTGCCAGAAGCCGGCCAGCATCGCCTCGTGGACGGCGTTGGGGATGCTCGCGTCGGTGAAGGCCTTCTGCCAGGTCTCCTCCTTCGACTCCGCCGTCGGCCGCAGGGCCCGGGCGGTGGCGGCGCGGCGGGCACCGGTGGCGGTGGCGTCCCGGGCGGCCTCGGCGTCGATCTCGGCGTCACCGGCCGCGCCGATGGCGACCAGGCCGTTGAGGAAGGCCCACCGGGCGTCGGCGTCGACCGCGAGGCCCTCGATCTCCCGCGAGCCGTCGAGCAGGCCGCGCAGCACCGCGGCGTGCTCGTCGGTGCGGGCGGCGGCGGCCAGCGTCCGCGACCACTGCAGCTGCTCGTCGCTGCCCGGCGCCGCGGCCGACAGCGCCGACAGCGCCTTGTCGGCCAGCGCCCGCCAGCCGACGTCGGCCCAGCGCGGGTCGGCGTAGGAGCTCAGCGCCGTCTGCACCCGGGCCAGCAGCGACTGGACGACGCTGATCTCGCTCTCGGCGTCGATGCCGGCCAGCACCAGCTGCACCCACTCGCGGGCGGGGAGCTCCGCGTCGCGGGTCATGTCCCACGCCGCCGACCAGCACAGCGCGCGGGCCAGCGGGTCGGGCAGCGTGCCGATCGAGGACCGCAGGGTGGCCAGCGAGCGCTCGTCGAGCCGCAGCTTGGCGTAGGTGAGGTCGTCGTCGTTGACCAGCACCAGCGCGGCGGCGGGGTGCCCGGCCAGCTCCGGGACCTCGGTGCGCGCGCCGTCGACGTCGAGCTCCACCCGGGTGGTGCGGGTCAGCCCGTCCGGCCCGGTGTCGTAGAGGCCGACCGCCAGGCGGTGCCGCCGCAGGTGCGGGTGCTCGGGCACCGCGCTCTGCTCGATGGCGAACGAGGCGTACCGGCCGTCGTCGGTCAGCTCGAAGACCGGTCGCAGGGTGTTGACCTGGCTGGTCTCCAGCCACTGCGCCGACCACTCCGACCGGTCGCGCCCGGTGGCCTCCGACAGCGGGTCGAGCAGGTCGGCCAGCGTGGTGTTGCCGTACTCGTGGGCGCGGAAGTAGCGGCGGATGCCGGCGAGGAACTCCTCGCGCCCGACGTAGGCGACCAGCTGCTTGAGCACCGAGGCGCCCTTGGCGTAGGTGATGCCGTCGAAGTTCACCTCGACCGCGGCGACGTCGACCATGTCGGCGGCGATCGGGTGCGTCGACGGCAGCTGGTCCTGCGCGTACGCCCACGCCTTCTCGGTGTTGGCGAACGTCGTCCAGGCGGTCGTGTACTCGGTCGCCTCGGCCTGGCACAGCGTGCTGATGTAGGTCGCGAAGGACTCGTTGAGCCACAGGTCGTCCCACCAGCGCATGGTCACCAGGTCGCCGAACCACATGTGCGCCAGCTCGTGCAGGATGGTCTCCGCCCGGCGCTCGTACCGCGCCCGGCTGGTCTTGGACCGGAAGACGTAGTCCTCGAGGAACGTGACGGCCCCGGCGTTCTCCATCGCCCCGGCGTTGAACTCGGGCACGAACAGCTGGTCGTACTTGTCGAACGGGTACGGGTAGTCGAAGACCCGGTGGTAGAAGTCGAACCCCTGCTTGGTCACGGCGAACAGCTCGTCGGGGTCGAGGTACTGCGCCAGCGAGGCGCGGCAGTACAGGCCCAGCGGGATGCCGTCGTGCTCGTCGGTGACGCGCGCGTAGGGCCCGGCGATCAGCGCGACCAGGTAGGTCGACAGCCGCTTGGTCGGCTCGAAGTGCACCAGCTGCGACCCGCCGGGGCCGCTCTCGATGGTGCGCCCGCCGGTGTTGGAGACGACCTGCCAGTCGAACGGCGCGACCGCGTGCACGGTGTAGGTGCCCTTGAGGTCGGGCTGGTCGAAGCAGGCGAACATCCGCTTGGCGTCGGCCGGCTCGAACTGGGTGTAGAGGTAGACCTGCCCGTCCTCCGGGTCGGTGAAGTGGTGCAGGCCCTCACCGGAGTTGGAGTACCGGCAGTCGGCGACGACCTCGAGGGTGTTCTGCTCGGCCAGGTCGGGCAGCGGCAGCCCGCCGTCCTCGGTGTAGGTGCCGACGTCGAGGGGCCGGCCGTTGAGGGTGGCCGAGTGGACGGTCTCGGCGACGAGGTCGATGAAGGTGCTCGCGCCCGGCTCGCGGCAGGAGAACTCCACCGTCGTCGTCGACCGGAACGTCGACGTGCCCGGGCGGCCGGAGCCGTCGGTCAGGTCGAGGTGGAGGTCGTAGCCCTGCACGGCCAGGAGGCGGGCGCGGGCGGCGGCGTCGTCGCGGGTCAGGTTGGGTACGGCCACACGGGGCAGCTTCCCACGGGGGGACGACGGCCCGCCGTCGGTCCTCCGGCCGGGAACAAGCCGCACGGACGTCGACTTGGCAGCCGTGGAGGGCCGGTGCGCGGAGCGCCGCCCCGGGATCGACCCGACAGCACGAGGAGCACCCGCATGACCGAGGCAGTGCAGAGCGCGCCCACGAAGGCCCGCGTCGACTTCTGGTTCGACCCGCTGTGCCCGTGGGCCTGGCTGACCAGCCGCTGGGTGCTGGAGGCGGCCAAGGTCCGCGACATCGACCTGCACTGGCACGTCATGTCGCTGGCGGTGCTCAACCGCGGCCGCGACCTGCCCGAGGACTACCGGGAGATGATGACCAAGGCCATCGGCCCGGTCCGCGTCGCGATCGCGGCGGCCCAGCAGCACGGCGACGAGGTCCTCGGCGACCTGTACACGGCCATGGGCACGCTGCGCCACCACGAGGGCGTCGAGCTCGACGAGCTGGTCGGGCCGGCGCTGGAGCGGGTCGGCCTGCCCGCTCCGCTGGCCGAGGCCGCCACCTCCACCGAGTACGACGAGGCGCTGGAGAAGAGCCACCACGCGGGCATGGACCCGGTCGGCGACGACGTCGGCACCCCGGTCATGCACATCGACGGCGTCGCGTTCTTCGGCCCGGTCATCAGCAGGGTGCCCACCGGTGAGGACGCCGGCAAGGCCTTCGACGGCGCGGTGCTGCTGGCCAACCTCCCCGACTTCTGGGAGCTCAAGCGCACCCGGCTCTCCGGTCCGGACATGGACTCCGTCCCGGCCGACGCCCTGGAGCTCACCCGCCGCTGAACGGCCGGGAGGGGGCGCGGCATGCTGAGCGCGTGCCGCGCCCCCCTCGTCAGCGCATCCTGATCAGCGGTGCCAGCGCCGGCCTCGGCGCGGGCATGGCCCGCCGCTTCGCCGCCCGCGGCCGCGACCTGGCCCTCGTGGCCCGCCGGCTGGACCGCCTCGACGCCCTGCGCGACGAGCTGCTGGCCGCGTCGCCCGGGATCCGCGTGGTCACCGCGGCCCTGGACGTCGACGACCCCGACGCCGTCGCGGAGGTCGTGCCGCGGCTGGCCGGCGAACTCGGCGGCATCGACCGGTTCGTCGCCAACGCGGGCATCGGCGCCGGCGGCTCGGTGGGCACGGGGGAGGGGCGCGGCAACCGCGCCACCCTGGCCACCAACGTGCTCGGCACGCACGCCCAGTGCGAGGCCGCGCTCGAGCTGTTCCGCGCGCAGGGGCACGGGCACCTGGTGCTGATCTCGTCGGTGGCCTCGATCCGGGGCATGCGCGGCACCCGGACGGCGTACGGCGCCAGCAAGGCGGCGCTCAACGCCCTGGCCGAGGGCATCCGCTCCGACCTGCTCGGCACCGGCATCCGGGTGACGACCGTGCTGCCCGGTTACATCGAGACCGAGCTCAACGTCGGCCGTCGCGGACCGTTCACCGTCGACCTCGACACCGGCGTCGACGCGCTCGTCGCCGCCGTCGAGCGCGAGCCGGTGCGCGCCTACGTGCCCGAGTGGCCGTGGCGGCCGGTGTCGGCGCTGCTGCGCGTGCTGCCGCTCCCCGTGGTCCGCCGCCTCACCTGAGCCGGGCGGCCTCGCGGAGCAGGGGGCCGGCGTCGTGCTCCACCAGGCGCACCGGTGCCTCGCCCAGCACGGCCAGGGCGCCGACCAGTCCGGCGGGCGGGCGCAGGTCGACCAGCCGCACCGGGCCCGCGTCCCCCGCCAGCACGCGCGGACGGGCGCCGGGCGCGGAGACGGCGACGCCGTCCAGTCCGGCGAGTCCCACGCCGGTCGCCTTGAGCACGGCCTCCTTGCGGGTCCACGTCGTCGCCAGGCCCGCGGCGCTCAGCCGCCCGCGCCGCTCGCCGGGCGCGAGGACGACCTCGGCCAGGCGGGCCAGGTCGCCGGGCGGGAAGCGCCCGACCTCCTCGACGTCCACACCGACCGGCCGGTCGGCGTGGACGGCGACGACCAGGCAGTCCGCCGTGTGCGCGACCGTGACCTCCGGCCCGCCGGCGACCCGCGGCCGGCCGTGGGGTCGCCCGCAGGTGGGGCACCCGCGGTCGACGGGCAGCGTCTGCGGCGCCCGGTCGAGGACCGCGCCGAGGACCAGCCGCAGGACCGCGGCCGAGGCCGTGGCGCGCCGGCGGTCGCCCGGCCGGCGGAACCGGTCGCGACGGCGGAGCTCCCCGGGCGTCAGCAGGGCGTCGTGCTCGGGTCGCACGTCCGACGGGCGCGCCCACCAGACCGAGCAGGCGCTCACCCGTACCGGCTGAGCTCGGAGAAGAAGTCGTCGACCACGTGCAGGTCGCCGGTGCGGCGGACCTCGTCGTAGACGAACTTGCCCACCGCCAGGTCGAGCACCCCCAGGCCGAAGGGTGAGAAGACCACCGGCCGGTCCGGGGGGACGGTCACCCGCCCGCACATGACGTCGTCCAGCGTGCCGTGCAGGAACGCCCGGCTGCCCGTCAGCTGCTCGGTGAGGTGCGGCGAGGTGCCGGCCTTGAGGCAGTGCTCGACGTCGTCGACGAGGTTGACCGAGGCCAGCAGCACCTCGGGCGCGAGGTCCCGCAGCGACAGGTGCAGGACGACGGGGGAGTGGTCGAACCACCCGGGCTCGTGCACGTGCGGCTCCCCGGCGACGGTGGCGAAGACGACCAGGTCGCTGCCGCGGACCAGCGACTCCGCGTCGGGGTGCACGGTGACCTCGGCCGAGGTGCCCGTCCGGTCGAGGTAGCCGCGGAACCCCGCGACGCTCCCGGCGGAGAGGTCGTGCAGGCCGACCCGGTCGAAGGACCAGCCGGTCCCGGTGAGGAACCCGTGCACGTAGCGGGCGATCAGGCCCGTGCCGACGAACCCGACGCTCGCCGGGCGGCTGCGGCCGCGGGTGAGCCAGTCCGCCGCCGCCGCCGCGGACGCCGCCGTCCGCGTCGCGCTGATCACCGAGCTCTCCAGGCAGGCGAAGGGGTAGCCGGTGTCGTGGTCGTTGAGGATGAGCACGGCCGAGGCCCGGGGGACCCCGGCCGCCACGTTCTCCGGGAAGCTGGAGATCCACTTCAGCCCGTCCACCCGGACCGCGCCGCCGAGGGACGCCGGCAGCGCGATGATCCGCGCCGACGGCCGGTCGGGGAAGCGCAGGAAGTACGACGGCGGGTTGACCGAGTCGCCCGCGCCGTGCAGCCGGTAGGTGGCCTCCACCAGCGCCACCAGCTCCTTCTCCCGGCCCTGCAGCACGGCTTGCACCTGCGCGCCCGGGACCACCGCGAAGGGCGGGACGCCGGTCACCGTCCCCAGCTCCCGGCGGGCTGCAGCGGCGCCGGCCGCACCGGGTCGGCGAGCCCGACGAGGACCTCGCGCGGGCCGCTGAAGGGCTCCCGGGCGTGTGCGGTGCGGATGTTGTCGACCAGCAGCAGGTCGCCCGCCTGCCAGGGCTCCCGGACGGTGTGGGCGTCGTAGACCTCGTTGAGCAGCGCCACGACGTCCTCGCCGACGGGGTCGCCCCCGCCGAAGCGGGTGCTGAAGGGCAGCCCGTCCTCGCCGTACTCCTCGACGAGGTACTCGCGGACCTCGGGCGCCAGCGTCCACTCGTTGAGGAAGGCGACCTGGTTGAACCAGCAGCGCCGGCCGGTGACCGGATGGGGGACGACGGCCCGGCGGCGCTGCCGGGTGCGCAGCCCGCCGTCGGGCAGCCACTCGACGGCGATGTCCTCCGCGCGGCAGTAGCGCTCGACGGCACCGCGGTCGTCGGTGCCGAACGCCTCGGCCCAGGAGGCGCCGATGTCCTCGGTGTAGGTGCGGGTGAGCAGCCAGCCCTCCCGGTCGAAGCGGTCGACCAGCTCAGCCGGCAGGGCCGCCAGGACGGCGCTGCCGTCGGCCAGCGCGGTGGCGCCGCCCTCGGCCGGGGCGACCAGGCAGGCGAACAGCAGCAGGCCGGGCACCTCGAGGCGGTAGCTCAGCTCGTGGTGCATGCACATCGGCTGGTTGGCCGGCCACGGGGTCGCGGAGTGGACCCCGGGCGCACGCACCTCACGCGGGGCGAAGGCCTCCCGCTCCTCGACCAGCGCGTCCGACAGCGCGCGGAAGGTGGCGGCCACGTCGTCGGCGGTGCGCAGGCCCAGCCCGCGCACGAGGACGGCGCCGTGCTCGGCGACGACCGCGCGCAGCGCGTCGCGGTGGGTGCCGGCCCACCGGGCGGGCTCACCGCCGGGCGGGGCGGACAGGACCGCGGGGCGCCCGCGCTCGGCGACCGGGGCGGGCAGGGCGGGGGAGGACGACAGCATGGTCAGGACCTTCCGGAGAGCAGGTCGGCGAGGTCGGCGAGCACCGGGACGGCGAGCACGTCCCGGTGCGAGATCGCCCGGTCGAGGGTGACGGCGAGCTTGACCGCCGACAGCGAGCTGCCGCCGAGCTCGACGAAGGAGTCCCGCCGCCCGATCCGCTCCTCGGGGACGCCGAGGACGGCCGCCCACGCGGCGGCGAGCCGCCGCTCGGCCGGGGTGCGGGGCCGGTCGTCGCCGCGCTCGCTGACGCCGTCGCCGTCGGGGGTCCGGTCGGGGGTCCCGGCGGGGGTCCCAGCGGGGGTCCCGGCGGGGGGCCCGGCCCCCTCGGCGGCCAGCGCGGTCAGCGCCCGGCGGTCGATCTTGCCGTTGGCGGTGAGCGGCAGGCTCGCCCGCCAGTGCATCGCCGTCGGGACCATGTAGGCGGGCAGCGTGGCGGCCAGGCGGGACCGGAGCAGGTCCGGGTCCAGGGGGCGCGGGCCGGACCAGTAGGCGACCAGGTGCCCGCCGGAACCGCCGCGCTCGGCGACGACGACGGCGCCGTCGCGGACCCCCGGCACCCGCAGCAGCGTGTTCTCGATCTCCCCCAGCTCGATCCGGAAGCCGGAGATCTTCACCTGCGCGTCCCGGCGGCCGAGGAACTCCAGCTTCCCGTCGGGCCGCCAGCGGCCGACGTCGCCGGCCAGGTAGAGCCGGTCACCGGGGCGGGCGGGGTCGGGCACGTAGGCCTGGCGGGTGCGCTCGGGGTCGTTGACGTAGCCCCGCCCGACGCAGACGCCGGAGAAGGCGATCGCCCCGAGCGCGCCCAGCGGCACGGGCCGCAGCCGGTCGTCCACGACCAGGACGCGGACGTTGGCGATCGGCCGGCCCAGGGGCACCCGGTCGCCGTCCGGCGCGCGGCGCAGCACCTCGTGGTTGGTGTCGTCGGAGGTCTCGGTGAGGCCGTAGGCGTTGACCAGCGGCACGTCCGGCACGGTGGCGAACCAGCGCTCGGCGAGCTCGCGCTTGAGCGCCTCGCCGGTGACCGACACGTACCGCAGGTCCGGCAGCGGCCGCGGGTGCTGCTCGAGGTGGGCGAGCACCACGTCGAGGTAGGACGGCACCACCTGGGCGACGGCGACGCGGCCGGTTGCCAGGGTGTCGACGAACCGGGCGGCGTCGAGGACGACCTCCTGCTCGACCAGCAGGGTGCGGCCGCCGGCGACGAGGCCGGCGAGCAGCTGCCACAGCGAGATGTCGAAGCACTGGGGTGCGGTCTGGGCGACCACCTGGTCCTCGCCGATCCCGAGGTCGTCGATCTTGGCCAGCACGTGGTTGAGGAAGCCGGCGTGCTCGCACATGGCCCCCTTCGGCTCGCCGGTGGAGCCGGAGGTGAAGTACAGGTAGGCGAGCTGACCGGCGCCGACGCGCACGCCGACCGCGCCGTCGTCGTGGCCCTCGGCCCAGGCGTCGTCGACCAGCAGCCGCTCGACGCCGGGCAGCGTGGCCAGCGCCCGGTCGAGGGCGGCGGTGCTGCGCGGCTCGGTGAGCACCAGCCGGCAGCCGGCCCGGCGCAGGGTGGTCGCGATGCGCTCGGCGGGGAACGACGGCTCGATCGGCAGGTAGGCGCCGCCGGCCTTGAGGACGGCGAGGACGGCGGCCGGCCACTCCAGGTCGCGCTCGGTGACCACGGCCACGACGTCCTCGGGGCGCAGCCCGCGGGCCAGCAGCGCGCGGGCCAGCTGGTTGGCGCGGGCGTCGAGCTCCGCGTGGGTCCAGGAGCGGCCGGCGCAGACGACGGCGACGGCGTCCGGTCGCATGCGGGCCTGGGCCTCGATCAGCTCGTGCACCCTCCGGTCGGGCAGCTCGCGGACCGGACCGGCGAGGGTGTCGCGCTGGAACCGCAGCTCGTCGGACGACAGCAGGGTCACCGCCTGCGGGTCGGCGCCGGGGTCGGTGGTCATCAGGGCGAGCGCGGTGCGGTGGTAGCCGGCGATCCGGGCCACCGCCCCGTGGTCGAGGACCTCCGCGCGGGCGCGGACGACCAGCCGGTCGCCCGGGCCGGACAGGGCGACCGCCAGCACCGCCCCCTCGGGCAGCCCGCCGTCGCCCTCGGGGTGGAGGACGGCCTCGAACCCCGGCCCGGCCAGGCCCAGCTCGCGGCGCAGCTCCTCGACGGGGGCGGCGCCGTGCGCGCGGACGGCCGCCGCGGCCGCCTCGGCCCCGACGACGACGTCGCGCCACGAGGCCGCGTCCGTGGGGACGCGGCAGGGCAGCGGCGGCGCGCCGGGAGCCGGGACGAGGCCGGTGACCACCTCCCGCTCACCGGAGAGCGCGGCGAGCACGACCGCGTGCGCCGCGAGCAGCACCGCCGACGGCGGCACTGCCAGCGCCTCGGCCAGCCGGCGGACCGCCGCCGCGCACTCCGCCGTCAGCACCTCCTCGGCCACGGTGGTGCCGGCCCCCGGCGTGGCCGCCCACCGCGGGACGGGCGTGGCATCGCCGGCCAGGAGCACGTCGCGCCAGAACTCCCGGTCGGGCCCGGCGGGGGGCCGGGTCTGCACTCCGCTGCTCATCGGGACACCGCCAGCTGCGGGGTGCGGTCCGTGCCCGGGACAGGTGCCGGCGCGGACGGGGCGGCGGGCGCCGGTCGCGCGCCGGGCTCCATCGGCTGGGCGGGGTTGCCGCCCCAGCGGGCGCCGGCCGGCACCTCCTCGCCCTTCATCAGGAAGGTGTCCGGCGCCAGTGCCGCGTCGTCGCCGATCGCGACGCCGTAGTGGACGAAGGCGCCGACCCCGAGGGTCACCCGGTCGCCCAGCCGGGTGTGGTCGGACTTGAAGCCGCCGTCCTCCTGCGAGTGGCACTGGATCACCGTGCCGGCGTTCAGGGTGGCGTCGTCGCCGATCGTGACGAGGGTCCGCTCGGGGAGGAAGCAGCCGTCGTCGAACACCCGCCGGCCGAGCCCCGTGCCCAGCGCCCGCGAGACGACGTTCTTGAACGGCGTCCCGGCGAAGGCCTTGTCGAACTCGGGGATCACCAGCTTCCAGTAGCGCTCGTGCCACCAGAAGTAGGGCTCGTAGATGGAGCAGAACCGCGGGCTCAGGCGGCGGAAGCGGGTGACGGTGCGCTCGACGAGCACGAAGTAGACGGCGGTGAACAGCGTGGCCAGCAGGATCTCCACGGCGACGGCGAGCGCGCCGAACCGCTCGTAGGCGTGGGCGCAGGCGAGCGCCAGGAGCACCAGGCCGAACACGTGCACCCAGCGCACGAGCAGCGCCAGGGCGATCGTCCGGCGGTTGTAGCGGTTCTTGGCCCGCAGCCGGCGGCGGAACTCCGCGGGCTCGCGCAGCGAGTCGAAGCGGCTGTCCCGCAGGACGCTGCGGGGGATCTCGAACGACGGCGAGCCCAGCAGCCCGACGCCCTCGCGGACGGGGCCGTCGATCGGGACCATCGCCTTCGTGGCCAGCAGGCAGTCGTCGCCGGTCCGGCCCTGCGCGGGGTAGTGGATCCGGTTCCCCAGGAAGTTGTGCGCCCCGATCGTGACGGGGGACAGCCGGAACGACGTGCTCGTGAAGTCCGCGTTCATGACCGACAGCCCGTCGGCGACCATCGTGCCGGCCCCGACGGTGACCAGGTACGGGGTCTCGTGGCCCACCTGCGTGCCGAAGGCGGACCCGGTCTGCTCCCGGCGCGACACGTCCCACCCGAGCCAGCGGAGGTACCCGACGATGTAGGAGCTGTCGCCGAACAGGTACGGGAAGAACTTCACGCTGGTCAGCCGGTTGACCGTGCGGTGCAGCGAGTAGCGGACGCCGTAGAGCGGGTACACCTGGCCCGGGCGCAGGCCGAGGGCCAGCAGCCGGGGCAGCGCGGCGACCAGCAGCAGCCCGCCGACGACGAGCCCGCCGAACAGCACCGCCGAGACGACGAGCGCGTCGAGGTAGAACTCGGGGGAGGCCAGGTCCAGCTCCGGGGCGGTCAGCACCCCGGCCAGTGCCGGGTCCTCGGCCAGGAGGATGTCCACGCCCGCCAGGGTCAGGGGCAGGTACAGCAGCGCCGTGCTCGCCAGCTGCGAGGCGCCGTAGGAGAAGCGCCGGAGCCGGCCGCAGCGGGCGGCCGGGAGGTCCCGGTAGTCGACCGCGGTCGGTTCCGCGGGGGAGCCGTGCCAGTGCTCGCCGGCGGGCACCGACTGCCCCGCGTGCAGCGACGAGGCGTGCCCCAGCTGCGCTCCGTCACCCAGGACGGTGTCGATGTCGATGACCGTCGCCTCGCCGACGAGGACGTCGCGGCCGATGGTGACGGGGCCGATCTCGATCCAGCCGTCCACGGCCCGGTACCCGGCGAGCAGCGAGTCCTTGCGGATCACCGTGCCCGCGCCGATCGTCAGCAGGTCGGTGCAGACGGGGACGACGTGCCCGAACACCGCGACACCGGGGCCGACGCGGGCGCCCAGTGCCCGGAGGTAGAGGGCGTACAGCGGCGAGCCGTTGACCAGGAAGGCCAGCGGGTTGGCCCGGACCAGGGTCTTCACCAGCCAGAACCGCAGGTAGCCGAGGCTCCAGATCCGGATCCTGCCGGGCCGCCAGCGGCCGATCAGCAGCCACTTCACGGCGATGGGCAGCAGGGACATGCCCAGGAACAGGCCGCTGCCGAAGACGACCGCCCGCAGGTACACGTCGACCGCCCCGGTCGCGCCCGAGATCCACTCGTGGCCGTGGGTGGCGACCACGGCGATCCCGGCGACGTACGCCAGGAAGGCCAGGAACTGGAGGGCGCCGCAGAGCAGGTACGCACCGGTGCCCGCGCGGGCCGTACGCGCACCCGGCCCGGCGGGTGCGGGTGCGGGTGCCGGGACGGCGGGGGTCTCGACGGGGGCGGCGGCCGGAGCGGTCCGCACGGCAGCGGCCTCGACGGGAGCGGTCGCGACGGCCGCCGCGAGCGACCGGATCGTCGGGTGCCGGTAGACGTCCCTGATCGCGATCGAGGGCAGGTCGTCGCGCTTGCGGACGCGGGCGCAGAACCGGGTCATGAGCAGGGAGTCGGCGCCCAGGTCGGCGAAGAAGTCGGCGTCGGGGGGCACCGCGGCGACGTCGAGGACGCCGGCCAGCTCCCCGGCCAGCGCCCGCTCGAGCGGGGTGCTGCGCGCCTGCTCGAGCGCCGACACCAGGCCCGCGAGCGTCGGGTGCTGGTAGACGTCCTTGATCGTGATCGAGGGCAGGTCGTCGCGCTTGCGGACGCGGGCGCAGAACCGGGTCATGAGCAGGGAGTCCGCGCCCAGGTCGGCGAAGAAGTCCGCCGCCGGGTCGACCCGCGGGACCCCGAGGACGTCGGCGAGCACCCCGGCCAGGGCGACGGTCAGGGGCGCCTCGCCGTGCGCCGGCGGCGCGTCCGCGGACCGCGCGCCGCCGTCCACCAGGTCGGCCGTCACCGGACCAGCGCATCCGTCGCGCGGGCCGGGCCGTCCGCCGCGGGTCCGGTCCGCTCGGGGGCGAGCACGTCGGCGCCGTAGGAGTCCATCACCCAGGCCGGCTGGTAGACGGTGTCCAGGTACCGCTCGCCGAGGTCGGGGGCGATGGCCACCGCGGTGAGGTCGAGCCCGTCGTGGCGGGCCAGCCAGCTCATCGCGCCGCTGACCACGGTGCCGGTCGACCCCCCGAAGAGGAAGCCGTGGCGGGCCAGGCGGTGGCAGGTGCGCACCGTGTCGCGCTCCTCGACCCACAGCACCTCGTGCACGAAGCTCTCGTCGAGCTGGGGCGGCCGCACGCTGGTGCCCAGCCCGGGGATGAGGCGTCGCGCGGGGGGCTGGCGGAAGGTCACCGAGCCGACGGCGTCGACCGCGACCACCCGGACCGGCCGGTGCCACTCGGCGAAGAACCGCGCGCAGCCCATGAGCGTCCCGGTCGTGCCCGCACCGACGAAGAGCACGTCCAGCTCCGGGAACGCCCGCGCGATCGCCGGCGCCGTCCACCGGTGGTGCGCCCGCCAGTTGGCCGGGTTCGTGTACTGGTTCAGCCACAGGTAGCGGGGGTCGAAGGCACACAGGCGCCGGACGTGCTCCAGCCGCGCGCCGAGCAGGCCACCGGTGCCGGCGGGCTCGGTGATGACGTGCACCTCGGCCCCGAGGGCCT
Organism: Blastococcus sp. CPCC 205250; assembly: GCF_019799925.1. Classification (GTDB taxonomy): domain Bacteria; phylum Actinomycetota; class Actinomycetes; order Mycobacteriales; family Geodermatophilaceae; genus Trujillonella. Next base: position 61,121 of record NZ_JABGCG010000008.1, read on the forward strand.
CCATCAGCCGGCGCGTGGCGGTGTTGCAGCGGCAGTCGGTGACGCAGACGAAGCGGTAGCCCCGATCGGCCGCCAGCACGCTCAGCGCCACCCCCAGGTTGCCCGAGGAGGACTCGACCAGCACGGAGTCCGAGGTCAGCAGACCGTCCCGCTCGGCGGACTCCACCATCTCGGTCGCGGCCTTGAGCTTGATCGAGCCGGCGAAGTTGAACCCCTCGCACTTGAGGAACAGGGCTCGTCCCAGGCACCTCCGCAGGTCGACGAAGAGGTCGTCCTCGTTGAAGGCGTGGGGTGCGTCGATGACCGACACGACGGCCTCCTCACCGGCCGGTCGGACCGCCGTCGACGGGGGGTGGTGCCGGCCAGGCGTCGCAGGCGGTGGTGGCGGAGGCGGGTACGTCGCAGGCGGGCGCGGCGCAGGCAGGGCGATCGACGCTGATCGAGGTCATCGGAGGTCCCGTTCGTCCCGGAGCCGCCGACTGCGCAGCGGCCGAGCGGATCGGCGGCCGGGGGGTGACCCGCGCACGCCGAGGGAGGCGGCCGGCCGCTCGTCGCGGACACCGGGCCGCATCGGGGGACCCGCGGGGACGCAGTCCCGCGGCCGCGCGCTCGTGGGCGCGGTGGTTCGCGCGCAAGGGTGCACGGCGTCCCCCGGTTCCCGTGCCGGACAGCCCCATCGCTCCCCGGCGCCCCGGCGCCTGTCGGCCCCGGGACGGGGAACGTGTCAGCCGGTGCAACAACGGTCAAGCACCCGCCGTGACGGCCAGACGGAGTCGTCCGTAACTCCCAGCGCGTTCCGACGACCCGCCTCCGTGTCGTGACGCTCGGTCACAGACACCACGGACCTTGGTCCCTGGCCTGCGGTTTTCCGCCGGCTGTTCCGTCCACGGTGCCCGGCTCGCGGTCCCCGCCGCGGTCCCTCGTCGGACGCGCCCCGGTCGGTCAGTCCGCCACGGCCTCGGCGTCACGGCGGTCCAGGGCGCCGGCCCGCACCAGCACGTCGACGGCCTCCGGCAGGTCGGCCAGCGCCCGGGCGACGTCGGGCGGGCGCGCGATCGTCCACGCCTGCCGGTCCACGTAGCAGCGCAGCGCCGCGTCGAAGGCGTCGGCCCCCGCGGCCTCCCGCGCCGCCTCGAGCGCCGCGGCCCCCTTGCCGTAGACGCGGCTCTCGTAGTCGTCCTGGTCGGCGAAGTCGGTCATCGGGCCGCCGACGTCCCCGGGGAGGTCCAGGTCCTCCTCGTGGGTGTGCCCGTCGGGGGCGACCGTCTCGGCGAAGGAGGCGAACGCCTCGTCGAGCCACGGGTCGCGGAACTGCGAGTTGCCGACCATGCCGTAGAACCACATGTGCGCCACCTCGTGCACGACGAGGCCGGAGTCCGCGCTGCCGAGCAGGATCGACGACGAGTACTCCTCGCCGCCGCCGTCCTCGCCGTCCTCGACCAGGGGGACGGTCAGCGTCGGGTGCGGGAAGGCCCCGAGGCGCCCCTCGAGCAGCCGGATCGCCTCGACGGTCTCGGCGGCCAGCTCGTCGGCCGAGGTGCCCGAGCCCGGCAGGACGCCGGCGGTGACCGCGGTGGCGCCCGTGCGCACGGTGGCGGTCTCGAACGCCCCGACCGCCACGCTGACCTCCCGGGCCACCGGGTCGTGCGACGTCCACACCTGCCGGCCCCCTGCCTCGGCGCGGGGCGTCTCCTGCGCGCCGGTCATGAGGACGACGAGGTCCCCGGGGACCGAGACGCTGACGGTGGTGTCGGCCGCGGCGGCGGCCGTGGTCTCGCCGCTGACCTCGACGAACGGGTCACGGGCCCAGCCGACGCCCGGCTCCCAGGTCAGCAGCGGGGAGCCGCTCGCCCACCAGGTGACGTCCTCGTCGACGCCGAACCGGTCGAACCCGGCGGGGGTCCGCTCGGTGGTCAGCCGCAGCGTGAAGTCCAGCTCGACCGACACCGGCCGCCCCGCCGGCACGGTCTCGCGCAGGTCGACCCGGTAGAGGCCGCCGGGGCTGCCCTCGGCGGCGGAGGCGTCGACGTGCTCGCCGCCGGTGACGTCCGGCCCGCGCACCGCGTCGACGTGCAGCCGGTTCGGCGACGACTGCGGTGCGTTGGGGACCAGCCGGAACCACAGCTCGTCGACCGGCAGGTCCGGGGTGAGGGTCAGGGCCTCGGTGCCGGTGACGGTGCGCCGGTCGTCGTCGAGGCGGAACTCCAGGGAGACGACGGGGCGGTCGGCGGCCGGTGCCGCGCGCCCGGCCGGGCACCCCGGCGCCGGGTCGGGGAGGGACTGCTCCGGGGCCGCGGAGGTGCACCCCGCCAGCAGCAGGACCGCCGTGCCGGCGACGGCCCACCGGCGCGGGGTCGACCGGGGAACCAGGTCTGCGTGCATCGCTCAGCCCACCCGTCGGGGCGGCCGGACCCGTGCCCGACAGGTCCTCGTCGACCGTCCGCTGCCCGGCAATCTAGGGAGGACACCGGCGGGACGTACAGGGACCGGGAGCTGTGGATCTGCTGGCCCCGTCGGCGACCCCGGCGGAGCCGGTCACCACCAGATCCGCATCGGCCGGCCCGGGAAGTCCCGGGGGTCGGGCGGTCGCCCAGCGCGTCGTCCAGCGCGCGGATCGACGGCACCAGCTGGAACGGCTCGACCGGGGACGGCGAGGACGGCGGGCATGTCGTCGAGCACGAGCAGCCGCACCGACCGGCCCTCCAGCAGGGCGCCCGCCCAGCGCCCGCGCCGGCCGTCGACCCCCGGCACCGCCACCCGCCGAGCCTGACAGACTCGGGCCCATGCGCGTCTTCGTCGGCACCGACCACGCGGGCCTGGAGTTCAAGGAGCACCTCAAGGAGGCGCTGGCCGCTGCCGGGCACGAGCCGGTCGACTGCGGGGCGTTCCAGTACGACGCCCAGGACGACTACCCGCCGTTCTGCTTCGAGGTGGGCGAGCGGGTCGTCGTCGAGCCGGGCAGCCTCGGCGTCGTCATCGGCGGCTCCGGCAACGGCGAGCAGATCGCGGCCAACAAGGTGCCCGGCGTCCGTGCGGCGCTGGTCTGGAACACCGCGACCGCCGAGCTGGCCCGCCAGCACAACGACGCCAACGTGGTCTCCATCGGTGCCCGGCAGCACAGCGTCGAGGAGGCCACCGAGCTGGTGCTGCGCTTCCTCGCCACCCCGTTCAGCGGGGACGAGCGGCACGTCCGCCGGATCGGCCTGATCGGCGACTACGAGCGCGACCGGCACCGCCCGGCCGGCGGGCTGCCGACCCACTCGGAGATCGACGCGGGATGACCGGCGCGGAGCTGCGGCGGGCCGCCGCTGCGGCCCGCGAGCTGCTCGCGACCGTGCCCGACGCCGGCGCCCGAGTACCCGCCCTGGACGACGACGTCGCGGGCGTCACCGCGCACGTCACCGGCTGCCTGGTCTGGTACGCCCAGGACCTCGCCGCGGGGCCGGAGGGCGCCGACGGCTTCGAGCTGGCCCGCCGCCGGTCGGCCGGGCTGCCGGAGCTGGTGCGCCAGCAGGCGGCCGCGGCCGAGGTGCTCGCCCGCACCGTCGAGGGCGCCGCTCCCAGCGACCGCGGCCGGCACGACTGGGGCCGCCCGGACGCCTCGGGCTTCGCCGCGATGGGCGGCGCGGAGCTCCTCCTGCACACCGGCGACGTGGCCGACGCCCTCGGCCTGCCGTGGACGCCGCCGGCCGACCTCGCCGACGCCGTCCTCGTGCGGCTGTTCCCCTGGGCGCCGCGCGACACCGACCCGGTGGCCGCGCTGCGCTGGGTGACCGGCCGGGGCGACCTGCCCGGGCTGGAGCCGGTCGGCTCCTGGCGCTGGCACTGCTCGCCCCTGGAGGAGTGGGACGGCACGCGGCCCGGCTGAACCGGCGCGTAGCGGGTCAGAAGTCGTCGGGGCACCACGGGGTGACCGGCCAGGAGAACGCGGTCGAGGCCAGCGTGACCGCCCCGGGGCTCACCTCGGTCACCCGGCCGGCCGCCTGCAGCGTGGCGAGGGAGACCCCGCCCAGGTAGGCCGCCGACAGCTCTTCGATGCCGAGCACGAGGTCGGGGTCGCTGTCGGTGCGCGCGCAGAAGCCGCCCGCGGGGTGCGCGGTGAGCGCCCAGCGGCCGTCGTTCCACGGGCAGAAGGGGTCGCGCACCTCGAACACCAGGTTGATCGGGGTCGGGTAGCGGCGGGCCGCCAGCGCCCGGCCGACGTCGACCAGCCGGACCCACAGCGAGTCCACCGGCCGTACCCGCAGGGCGCGTGGGTCGGTGACCAGGTACCGCAGCGGCTCGTCCTCCGACGCCATCCGGTAGGTCACGGTGCGCATCAGGTCGATGGAGAGCAGGTACCGCCACAGCGCGGCGTAGGCCGGGGTGCCCAGGGCGCGCACCTCCTCGACGGCCACGGTGCCGTCCGGCGTCCCGGCGTCGTCGTCCCACGCGGCGGTCACCCGGAAGGCGGCGTAGCCGGTCACCGTGCCGTCGGGTTCGGTGTGCAGCAGGTGGCGCCGGGGACCGACGCCGTGCCGGCGCTCGGGCCGGTCCTCCAGCAGCTGGTCCCACCACGGGCCGGTCCGCGCCAGGTTGCCCGGCACGAATCGGCGGACCTGCTCGTGCAGCCGCACTGCTGCCGCGCGGTAGGCCTCCGGCGTGGCCGGCGCCACCGTGCCCGCGCCGAGGTCGACGTCGCCGCGGAGGACGACGTCGCGGATGCGGCCGGACAGGCCACCACGCGAGGCGGCGGGGGCGTAGCCGAAGCGGCCGTAGATCGACCCCTCCGACGCCCACAGCGCCGCCACCGGCTCCCGCTCCTGCTCGTTGAGCTCGGTCAGCTGCCGGCGCATCATCGCGGTCAGCACGCCCCGCCGGCGGTGCGTGGGGGAGACGGTCACCCAGGTGACGCCGGCGCAGGGGACGACGGCGCCGGGCACGGTCAGCTCGCGGCTGTAGACGCCCGCCGTGGCCACGACCCGCTCGCCCTCCCAGAGGCTGAGCGTGCGGTCGAGCTCGGCGACACCGGGCGGCTCCGGTGTCATCGACGGGCCCGCGTCGCTGCCGAACCCCTCCTGCATGGCCTGGGTGAAGGCCGGCCACTCCTGGGCGGTGACGGGGCGCAGCTGGGCGGTCGGGTCGTCCACGGGTCGTGTCTACCGGGCCCCGGTGACAGCCCGCCAACGGGTTCCGCCGGTCGGCCCCGCGGGCCGCCGACCTGCGCACCGGGGCTCGACGGCCCGCGGACGGGGCCCGTCGGTGTCAGGATGCCGCGCATGGATCCGGCGCAGCGGCCCATCGGGTGGTGGGTCAAGCACCTCGACGCCCTGCTGGAGGACGTCGTCGACGGCGCCGTCGCCGGCGAGGGACTCACCCGCCGGCACTGGCAGGTGCTGCACTCCCTGTCCGCGGCGCCCAGCGACGAGGCTGAGCTGGCGCGGGCGCTGGCCGACTTCGGGGGCGACGTCCCCGCCGTCGCCGCCGACCTGTACGGCCGCGGCTGGGTCGACCGGTCCACCGGCACCCTGGCGCTGACCGCGGAGGGCCGCACCGCCCACGAGCGGCTGGAGCGGGCGATCGGCCGGGTGCGCCGGCACGCGGCCGACGGGCTGTCGCGGCAGGAGTACGAGCGCACGGTCCTGGTGCTGCGCCGGATGGCCGAGAACGTCGAGCGGGCCCTGGGCCGGGAGCCCTGAGCCGTCGTGGCCGCCACCGCCGACGACGTCCGCGCCGTCGCGCTCGCCCTGCCCGAGGCCACCGAGCGCCCGGCGTGGGACATGGCCTGCCTGCGGGTCCGGGACAAGATCTTCGCCTCGATGCCGCCGGAGGAGACCTGGGTGGCCATCCGGCTGGCCGAGGGCGAGAACCGGTCGCTGGCCGCCGAGCGGCCCGGCGTCTTCTCGGTGCCGCACCACTACCGGAACTCCACGATGGTCGTCGTCGACCTCGCGGCGGTCGACCGCAGCGAGCTGGCCGAGCTGCTCACCGAGGCCTGGCGGCTGCGGGCCCCGGCCCGGCTGCGGGCCGCCTTCGACGCCGGCGCGGGTTAGCCGCGGAGGTACGCCAGCGTCGCCATCACGCGGCTGTTGCGGTCCTCGTCGGGGGCCAGGTCGAGCTTGGCGAAGATCCGCTGGGTGTGCTTCTCCACCGCACCCGGGGTGACCACGAGCAGCCGGGCGATCGCGGCGTTGGAGTGCCCCTCGGCGATCAGGCCCAGCACCTCGCGCTCCCGGGGCGTCAGCCGCCGCACCGGGTCGTCGGCCCGCCGCCGGGCGAACAGCTGGGCGACCACCTGCGGGTCGAGCACGGTCCCGCCGGCGACGACGTCGTCCAGCGCGGCCATGAGCTGGTCGAGGTCGGCCACCCGGTCCTTGAGCAGGTAGCCGACCCCGCCGCGGCCGTCGGCGAGCAGCTCGTCGGCGTAGGTGACCTCGACGTACTGGGAGAGCACGAGCACCGCCGTCCCCGGCGCCACCGTCCGGGCCTCGACGGCGGCCCGCAGCCCCTCGTCGGTGTGCGTGGGCGGCATCCGGACGTCGACGACGGCGACGTCGGGCCGCAGCTCGGTGACCGCCCGCACCAGCGACGGGCCGTCGCCGACCGCCGCGACGACCTCGGTCCCGGCCTCCTCCAGCAGGCGCACCAGGCCCTCGCGGAGGAGCACCGAGTCCTCGGCCAGCACGACGCGCATCACGCGAGCGGCACCTGCGCGGTGAGCCGGGTCGGCCCGCCGCGCGGGCTGTCGACGGTCAGCGTGCCGTCGGTGGCGCGCAGCCGGTCGGCCAGCCCGGCCAGGCCGTGCCCGGGAGCGGCGACCGCACCACCGGCGCCGTCGTCCTCCACGACGACCCGCAGCACCCCGCCGTCGCGGCCCACGACGACCCGGCACAGGGACGCGTCGCTGTGCTTAGCCACGTTGGCCAGGGCCTCGCTCACCACGAAGTAGGCGGTGTTCTCCACGACGGGGGCCAGGCGCTCCTCGGGCAGGTCGACGGCGAGCTCGACCGGCACCGGCGAGCGGGCGGCCAGCGCGGCGAGCGCGGCTGCCAGACCGCGGTCGGCCAGCACCGGCGGGGCGATGCCGCGGGACAGCGCGCGCAGCTCCTCCAGCGCCTCGCGGGCCAGCACGGTCGCCTCGACGAGCGTGGTCCGGGCCGCCGCGGGGTCCCGGTCCAGCTGGCGCTGGGCGCGGGAGAGGTCCATGCCCAGCCGCACCAGGTGCTGCTGCGGGCCGTCGTGGATGTCGCGCTCGAGCCGGCGCAGCGCCACGGCCTCGGCGGCCACGGCCGCGTCGCGGCCCTGCGTGGCCCGGTCGATCTGCTCCTGCGCGGCGGCCCGGGAGGTGAGCAGCGCCCGGCCGACCTGCGCCTGGAGCAGCGCCGCCCCGCGCACGGCGAACGGGAGCAGCAGCGCGACGGCCAGGCCGATCAGCGCGTAGAAGAGGATCCGCCGGCCCGCGGTGCTCTCCTGGCCCAGCAGCTCCAGCAGGTCCTCCTGGCCGGGGTCGGTGCTCGCGTCCGGCAGCGACCAGTCCCAGGCGCCGTAGGTGAGGCCGCCCAGCGCGACCGACCAGAACGTCACGGTGACGACGAAGGACAGGATCGCGAAGGGGAAGCGCACCACCGCGTGCAGCGCGTCCAGCCAGCACTGCGCGTCGCGCAGCGGCGTGAGCAGCCGGCGCAGCGGGGTGCCCTCGGCCCGCCGGTAGGCCGGGCGGGGGAGCTCGCGCCCGAGCACCGCGGGCAGCCACGCGCGCTCGGCGGTGGCCAGCCCCCGCGCGGCGACGAGGGTCAGGGCGAGGACGGCGACGCCGACCCAGATCACCAGCAGCCCGGCGCCCAGCGCGACGCCGGTGACGACGGCGACGAAGGCCAGGATCGCCACGGGGAACGAGGCGAGCGCGTAGCCGGTGTCGACGCCGAGCTGCCGGAGGACGCCGCGGCGCCGGCCGGTGGGGGGCGCGACGGCGGGCAGCCGCAGGGTCCCGGGCGCCGCGTCCCCGGGCGCGCTGTCGGGAGCGTCGCTGTCGACGGGCCTGTCGTCGGTGGGCCTGCTGTCGGGAGGCACGGTCTCGGTCATGCCGTCGAGCCTGGTGCGCCCGGCGCCCCGGGCCGATCCCGCCAACCGGCCGGTCGGGTGTCGGGCTGGCCCGACGGTCGGGGGTGCGGTGCGGGGGCGTCCATGGCACCGGCGATGGTCCCGGGCGGGGGACATCGGTGTCCAGGACCGGCCACCGGCGCGGCTGTCTCGTTAGGGTCGGGCCTGGCCTCGCGCCGGCGCCGGCGACGCGGCCGCGCCTCCGCGGAGCCGGGGGAGGAGCGGGAGTCGTGCGCATGAGGGCGTGGGCGGCCGGGGTGACCGTGGTGCTCGTGGGCGCCTGTTCCAGCGGGGACGCCGACGAACCGGAGCAGCCCGAGGGCTCGGCCGTGGTCGGCACCGTGACGCCCGGACAGCGGCTGACCGTCGTCGGCGACACCGATCCCGTGGCCGCCGCGGCGGCGGCCAGCCGGGTGCTGTTCGACCGCGCCGGGGTGGCCGTGGTCGCCCGGGAGGGCGACCGGGCCGGCGAGCTGCTCGGTGCCTCGGCCGCGGCCGGACTGGGCGTCCCGCTGCTGCTGGAGACCGCCGGTGACGCCACCGTGGCCGCCGAGGAGCTGGAGCGGCTGGGCGCCACCACGGTGCTCGCCGTCGGGGAGGCCACCGCGGAGGACACCGGGGTCGAGGTGGTCACGGTCGCGGCCGACCCCGGTGCCGTCGAGGGCGCGACCGGGCTCGACCTGGGCGACGCCGAGGAGGTGGCCGACGACGGCGCGGTGGCCGCCGTCGCCGCCCTGGACCCCGAGCAGCCCGTGGCGCTCGTGCCGGAGGGCGGTGCCTCCGGCGAGGGTGGCGGGGACGGCCGGCTGCCCGAGGTGGAGCGCGCCGAGCCGCTGGAGGACACGCTCGTGCTCACCACCGGCAGCCCCGAGTCGCTGGCCCCGGTGGCGACCGCCCGCGCGGCGGGGGCCCGGGTGCAGGTGACCGGCGGGGCCACCGACCCGCGCGCCTCGGCCGACCTGGTCGAGCTGCTGGCCGACAGCGAGCCCGCGGCGGTGGTCGCGCTGGGCGCCGACCTCGCCGCCGAGGAGGGCCTGGACTGGAAGCTGGACACCGCCGCGACCGGTCAGCAGCTGCCCGGCGGCGGTCAGGTGCTGTTCCCCGGCCGCATGCTGGTCGCGCTGTACGGCCACCCCGGCACCGCGTCGCTCGGCCTGCTCGGCGAGCAGGACCTGCCGGGGGCGATCGACCGCGCCCGGCAGTACGCGGCCGACTACGAGGACCTGGTCGACGTCCCCGTCGTCCCCACGTTCGAGATCATCGCGACCGTGGCGTCCTCGTCGCCCGACGACGACAACGACTACTCCGTCGAGGCCGACATCGAGGTGCTCCGGCCCTGGGTCGAGGCCGCGGGCGAGGCCGGCGTGTACGTCGTGCTGGACCTGCAGCCCGGCCGGACCGACTTCGTCACCCAGGCCGAGCGGTACCGCGAGCTGCTCGAGCTGCCGCACGTCGGGCTGGCGCTGGACCCGGAGTGGCGGCTGGGGCCCGACGAGGTGCACCTGACGCAGATCGGCTCGGTGGACGTCGAGGAGGTCAACCGGGTCGTCACCTGGCTGGCCGACCTCACGCGGGAGAACGCGCTGCCGCAGAAGCTGCTGGTGCTGCACCAGTTCCGGCTCGACATGATCCCGGGCCGCGAGCGGCTGGACACCTCGCGCGAGGAGGTGGCGGTGCTCATCCACGCCGACGGGCAGGGGTCGCAGGGCGACAAGCAGGCCACCTGGCAAGCGCTGCGCCGGGACGCGCCGCCGGTCTGGTGGGGCTGGAAGAACTTCATCGACGAGGACCTGCCGATGCTCACCCCCGAGCAGACGGTGGCCGACGTCGACCCCGTTCCCGAGTTGGTCAGCTACCAGTAGGTCGGGGGCTCCCGTTCTGTCGGCCTCCTGTGGTGTGCTGGCGCCTCGCCAGAGCGCCAGCCAGCGATCCCCAGGAGGAGCGCCGTGACGACCGTCCTGCCCGGCCAGACCGACGAGCTCGACCCGCGGCTGCTGGAGCACCGCCGCGAGCTCACCGGCTACTGCTACCGCATGCTCGGCTCCTCGTTCGACGCCGAGGACGCGGTGCAGGAGACGATGGTCCGCGCCTGGCGGGGCCTGAGCGACTTCGAGGGCCGGTCGGCGCTGCGGTCCTGGCTGTACCGGATCGCCACCAACGTGTGCCTCGACCAGCTCAACGGCCGCAAGCGGCGCGCGCTGCCGATGGACCTGTCGGGCACGTCGTGGTCGCCGGTCGAGTCGTCCCTGGCCGCGAAGAAGCCGGCCGACGCGTGGGTCGAGCCGGTGCTCGACCGCCAGGTCGTCCCGGAGGACGCCGACCCGGCCGAGCAGGCGGTGGCCCGCGAGTCGATCCGGCTGGCCTTCGTCGCCGCGCTGCAGCACCTGCCCCCGCGGCAGCGGGCGGTGCTGCTGCTGCGCGACGTGCTGCGCTGGCGGGCCGAGGAGGTCGCCACCCTGCTGGAGTCCACGGTCGCGTCGGTCAACAGCGCGCTGCAGCGGGCCCGGGCGACGCTGGCCGCCGTCGGGGGCGAGCTCGACGAGCGCCCGCTGGACGCCGACCACCGCGACCTGCTCGACCGCTACACCGACGCCTTCCTGCGCTACGACATCGAGGCCTTCGTCGCCCTCCTGCACGAGGACGCGACGCAGCACATGCCGCCGTTCGAGATGTGGCTGCGCGGCCGTGAGGACATCGGCACCTGGATGCTCGGCCCGGGCTCGGGGTGCCGCGACTCCCGCCTGATCGAGGTCACGGCGAACGGGTCACCGGCCTTCGCGCAGTACCGCCCCACCGAGGGCGGCGGCCACGTGCCGTGGGGGCTGCACGTGCTCGAGGTGGTCGACGGGCGGATCGCCCACATCTCCAGCTTCCTCGACCTCGACACCGGCCTGTTCGTCAGGCTCGGCCTGCCGGCGGCGCTGCCGCCGGAGACCGCCGCCTGAGGCCCGGCGCCGGACCGCCGGCGCCTGATCGCCGGACCGCGGAGGCCCGCTCCCCGCTCGGGAGTGGGCCTCCGGTGGTCAGGGCCCGGCCGGGCCGTGCTCGGCGAGCCAGGCCGCCCGCCGGCGGGCGGAGGCCTGGGCGAGCCAGGCGTCCTGCACCAGCTCGGCCAGCTCCTGCCGGGAGACCTCCCCGAGCCGGCTGGCCCGCACCAGCACCGAGGGGTGCCCGTCGAAGTGCGGGGTGGTGAAGAACGGCGTCGTCCCGTCCTGGACGAGTGCCTGCTTGTCCGCCTCGGAGCCGACCCAGAAGACGATCACGTCGGGCAGCCGCTCGCCGGTGGCGGCGTCCACGGCGTCCGGCCGCGGGGTGCGGAAGAAGACGAAGGACTTCCCGCCCACCTGGTAGACGGCGTGGCCGCCGGACCCGTGGACGACGGTCACGTGCGGCATCGCCTGCGCGAGTGCGTGGACGTCCTCCACCCGGGCCGGCCGATCGGCGGTCACCCGGGGAGCCTAGGACCGCAGCCCGCACCGGACGCCTCCTCGGCGCTCGGTGCGGGCTGCGGGCTGCGGGTCGGCCGGTGCCGGCCGCGGGTCAGGCCGGAGCGGGCACGGGCACGGGCTCGGGCTCGACGTCCCGGCCGGCGGCCGGGGACCCGGCGGCCGGGCCGTCGGTCAGCCCCAGCCGCTCGTGCAGCCGGCGCAGCGGCCGCGGCGCCCACCAGTTGCGGCGACCCATCAGGGTCATCACCGCCGGCAGGAGCAGCATCCGCACCAGCGTCGCGTCGACGACGACCGCCAGCGCCAGGCCCAGACCGATCTGCTTGATCGGCGAGAACCCGCCGGCCACGAAGCCGGCGAACACCACCACGATCAGCGCGGCGGCCGCGGTCACGATCCGCCCGGTCTGCTGCAGCCCCCGCTCGACGGCGAGGTCGCTGTCGCCGGTGCGGCGGTGCTCCTCGGCGATCCGGCCGAGGAGGAACACCTCGTAGTCCATCGACAGCCCGAACGCGATGGCCAGCACGATCACCGGGGTGGTGATGCTCAGGCCACCGAGCGCCTCCGTGCCGACCAGCGAGCCCAGGTGCCCGTCCTGGAAGACCCACACGAGCGCACCGAAGCTCGCCCCGAGGCTGAGCGCGCCGAGCGCCAGGGCCTTGAGCGGCACGACCAGCGACCCGGTGAAGAGGAACAGCAGCACGGTGGTCGCGCCGGCGATCACGAGGAGCATCCACGGCAGCCGGGCGCCCAGCGCGTCCTGGTAGTCGGTGAGCTCCGCGGCGTCCCCGGTGACCAGCGCCCCGGCCGGTCCGTCCAGGGCGCGGACGTCGTCCACCAGGCCCATCGCCACCGGCCCCTGCGACTCCCCGGTGGGGACGACGTCGACCACGGTCAGCCCCGGCGTGTCCGGGCGCACCGAGACCTCCCGCACGCCGTCCAGCGCGGCCAGCCGGCCGGCGTAGGCGGCGGCCTCCGCCTCAGACAGCGCCGAGGGGACGACGACGGTCACCGGGTCGACGTCCTCCGCGGCGGCGAAGCGCGCGTCGGCGAGCTCCGCCAGCTGCCGGGACTCCGACGCCGCGGGCAGCGAGCGGGCGTCGGGGTCGGCGAACCGCACACCGAGGAACGGGGTGGCGGCCACCGCGAGCAGCCCGCCCACCACCACGACGACCGCGAGCGGGCGGCGCCGCACCCGGCGGGCGATCCGGGCGAAGCCGCCGTCGGCGGCCCGGGGCCGGGCCGGGCGGATCCGCCGCCCCCACAGGGCGAGCAGAGCCGGCACCAGGGTGAGCGCCGCGACGAGGTCGAGCAGCACGACGGCCATGCCGGCCAGGCCCATCGAGCGCAGGAAGTCGTCGGGGAAGACGAGCAGCCCGGCCAGCGACGCGGCCACCGTCAGCCCCGAGAAGGCCACGGTCCGGCCGGCGGTGGCGAAGGTGCGGCGCAGGACGGTGTCGTCGTCGGCGCCGGTGGCCTTCTCCTCGCGGAAGCGGGAGACCAGCAGCAGCCCGTAGTCCACGGCGAGGCCGAGGCCCAGCATCGTCACGACGTTGACCGAGTACACCGAGACGTCGGCGACCGCGGTGGCCAGCAGCAGCGCACCCAGCGTCGCGGCCATGCCGACGAGCGCGACCAGCACCGGGATGCCGGCGGCGACCACCCCGCCGAAGAGGACGACGAGCAGCACCAGCGCGATCGGCATCGAGATGACCTCGGCGCGGGCGAGGTCGCTGCCGGCCTGCTCGTCCATCTCCTCGTCCTGCAGCGGCCCGCCACCGACGACGGCGCGCGGGGCATCGGCGTCGCGGAGCAGCGCGGCCGCGTCGTCCACGGCGTCGTCCCCGGCGGGCGTCGGCTCGAAGGTGACGGCGACGGCGACCGCGCGGCCGTCGGTCGCGACGAGGCCCGCGCCGCCGTCGGACCACGGCGTGGCCACGGCGGCCACGCCGGGCAGGGCGGTCAGCTCGCCGGCCAGCCGGTCGACCTCCGGCCGCAGGTCCTCGGCGGGGAGCCCGTCGAGCACGCCGACGATCGTGTCGCCGCTCGGGGCGGTGGCCCGCAGCAGCTCGGCGGCGCGCTCGGAGTCGCTGCCGTCGATCGAGCCGACCTCACCGGAGAGGCGGCCGAACAGCGCCGGGGCGCACAGCACGCCCCCCACGAGGACGGCGGCCCACAGGGCGAGCACGAGGCGGCGGTGACGGGCGGACCAGGCGGCGATGCGGGGGAGCGACATGGCGTTCTCCTCGGGAGGGGTGGCTGCTGCCAGCCTCTCGGCGGCGCCCCCTCGGCCACCTCCCTCGCACCGGCGGACCTCGTCCTCCCCCGCGCGGGGGAGGACCTCCCGCTCCCTCCCCGCCGGGGAGGAGAGCCGCGCCGCGGAGGAGAGCCGCGCCGCGGGGGCCTGGCGCGGGGTGCAACCCACGTCCAAGGGGGCGGCAAGTGCCCGGTCCGACGCTGCGCTCGACGGCCCGGCGCCGTACGACCGCACATCCGGCCACCCCCGGTGGCTCGCGAGAGGACCCCCCGATGGACACCACCACCGCCACCAGCCCGAGCCCCGGCCCCGACGCCGGCACCACCACCAGCGGCCCGGCCCGTCGCCTGACCGTCGTGCTCGTCGCGGTCCTCGGCGTCCTCCTCGCCGTCTTCGCGGTCGTCGCCTACGTCCTGACCGGCGGCTTCGGCTCGACCGCGCCGGGCGCCGAGCTGGAGGGGCGGTGGTCGGGGACGGGCACGGTGGCCACCTGCGACGGGGTCGTCTGCCCGCCCGGGGAGGAGGCCGAGCTCGTCGTCGACTGCTCCCGGACGAGCTGCACCGTGGAGGTCCTCGACGAGCGGGCGGAGATCCAGGAGGCAGGCGACGGGTTCACCGCGTCGGGGTCGATCCCGCCGTGGCACCTGGGGTCCTGCACCGGCGGCGGCTTCGTGACCGGCCAGTGGTCGCTCGACCTCACCCTCGACGGGGACGTGCTCGAGGGCCACTACACCGAGCAGACCACCTCCAGCTGCGGTCCCGTGGTCTCCCGGACCACCACGACGACCGAGGCGGCGCTCGACCTCGAGCTGACCCGGGCCGGCGACTGACGCGCCGGTCCGGCCGCCGGGGCACCGCTCAGGTGCCGGGACGGACGATGCCGTGCTCGTAGGCGTGGATGACCGCGTGGATCCGGTCGCGCAGGCCCAGCTTCATCAGCACGTTGCCGACGTGGGTCTTCACCGTGTGCTCGCTGACGACCATCCGCCCGGCGATCTCGGCGTTGGACATCCCACGGGCGAGCATCTCCAGGGTCTCCTGCTCGCGGGCGGTCAGCGGCCCGGCGGGGACCGGGGGTGCGGCGGGAGCGGGCCGGCTGCGGACGAAGTCGGCCAGCAGCCGGCGGGTGACCGACGGCGCCAGCAGCGCCTCCCCGGCGGCCACCACGCGGACGGCGGCGACGAGGTCGTCACGGCCGACGTCCTTGAGCAGGAAGCCGCTGGCGCCGGCCTCCAGCGCCGCGTAGACGTACTCGTCGAGGTCGAAGGTCGTCAGCACGAGCACCTTCGTGGCCGGTGAGTCGGCGACGACCGCGCGGGTGGCGGCGATGCCGTCCAGGCGCGGCATGCGGATGTCCATGAGCACGACGTCGGGCCGCTCCCGCCGGGCGAGCTCGACGGCCTCCTGCCCGTCGCCGGCCTCCCCGACGACGACCAGGTCGTCCTGCGCCTCGAGGATCATCCGGAAGCCGGCCCGCACCAGGCCCTGGTCGTCGGCCAGCAGCACCCGGGTGGTCACCGCTGCGCCACTGCGGCCGGCGGCAGCTCGGCGCTGACCAGCCAGCCGCCGTCCGGTCGCGGCCCCGCGGTCACCGTCCCGCCGACGGCGGTGGCGCGCTCCTGCATGCCGAGCAGGCCCCGCCCGGCGCCCGGGTCCGGGGTGCCGCCGAGCCCGTCGTCGGCCACGTCGAGCCGCACCCGGCCGGCCACGACCTCCACCCGGACCTCGACGGCGGCCGGGCCGGCGTGCTTGACCACGTTGGTGAGCGCCTCCTGGACGATCCGGTAGGCCGCGAGGTCGGTCGCCGACGACACCGGCGGCAGCTCCGCGGGCACGTGCAGCTCGACCGCCACGCCGGCTCCGCGCACCGACTCGGCCAGCTCGGCGAGCTGCGCCAGGCCCGGCTGCGGCGCCAGCGGGCCGCGGTCGCTCTCGCGGAGGACGCCGAGCAGGGTGCGCAGCTCGGACAGCGCCGCCCGGCCCGTCGCGCTGATCGCGTCGAAGGCCTGCACCGCGCGCGCCGGGTCGCGCTCGACGACGACCGGCCCGGCCTCGGCCTGCACGACCATCATGCTGACCGAGTGGGCGAGCACGTCGTGCATCTCCCGGGCGATGCGGTTGCGCTCCTCGACCACGGCCTGGCGCGCCTCGGCCGCGCGGGTCCGCTCCAGCGAGGCCGCGCGCTCCTCGGCGCGGGTGGCGGCGAGCCGGCGGTTGCGGGCGCCGTCGCCGAGCAGCCAGGCGGTGGCGAACGTCAGCGAGGAGAGGGTGAGGTCCGCCAGGTCGGCGGCCTCGCGGTCGAGGACCATGCTGAGGCCGATCGCGTGCGCGGCGATGACGGCGGCCAGCAGCGCGAGCCGGCGGCTGCCGTGCGCCGCGACGCTGTACAGGGCCACGAGCCCGGCGAAGAACACCGCCGGGTCGGGGATGTCGCTGAGCCCGTGGATCGTGGTGAACGTCCCGCAGACCAGGCTGACGGTGAACGGGAGGCGCCGCCGCCAGACCAGCGGCAGGCACTCGCCCACGACCACGGCGTAGCCCCAGGCAGGCGGCGACTCGCAGCCGCAGCTCGCCGCGGCCAGCAGCGGCTGCAGCGACACCGTCAGCACGACGACGGCCAGCAGCGCGTCGACCACGTGGGGGTGGTCGGCCCACTGGCGGCGCCAGTCGTGGGGGAGCCCGGTCACCCGGCGATCCTCCCGCGCCGGAGGCGCCGGCAACTCCCTCGCGCGGGCGATGTCGCGGCCGGGACCGGTGGCGCCCTACAGCTCGACCGACGCGCCGTCCCGCCACTGCCGCAGCACCAGGTACCGGCCGTGCAGGGCCCCGCGGTCGCGGTGGCCGAACCCGAGCAGCGTGCCTTCGTGGCCCTGCGCGGCGGGCAGCCACTTGACCGCCTCCAGCCCCTCGCGGACGCCGTCCCGGGTGCGCTCCGGCGCGCGGGCGAGGCCCTCGGCGACGAGCCGGCCCATGTCGTACCGGTGGGCGACGCCGAACCCCGGGCGGTCCCGGAGGCCGAGCCGCTCGCGGAGCGCCGCCAGCGTGCTGTTCCCGTCGGAGTGCAGGTCGACGTACACCCAGCCGTCGATCACCCGTCCGAGCTCGGGGGCGTAGCCGCGCAGCCCGCAGGTGTTCATCACCGCGGCCCGGCGAAGCCCGCGGCGGTCACCGCCCGCGCCACCGCCGGCGCGGCCAGGCCGAGCCCCAGGTACACCACGGCGTCCGCGCCGCCGAGCACCGCGCCGACCTCCTCCTCGGCGGCCTGCGCCGAGACGGCGACGCCGGCGGTGCCGGAGATCCGCAGCCCGAGCACGTCGGCCTCGTCCTGGAGGAACTGCAGGTGCCGCCGGCCGATGGGGGAGCGGTCGTACACCACCGCGACCCGGCGCGCGCCGACCTCGGCGAGGTGGCGGGCGATCACCAGCGACTCGTCCTCGTGCGAGCCGACCTGGAGGTGGAACATCCACTCGCCCCGGCCCCGCTCGGTGCCGGCCCAGTTGATCGTCGGCATCCGGTACCGCTCGGCCAGCGGCGTCACGACCAGGGAGTTGTCGCCGATCGCCGGGCCGACGACGAGCAGCACGTCGTCGTCCACCAGGCGCCGGTAGGCCCGCTCGACCGCCGCGGCCGTCCCCTCGGGCAGGCCCAGGCCGTGGGCCGGGACGAACTCGACGCCCCGGTCCAGCCGGCCGGCCTCCCGGAGCTCGTCGACCGCCACCTGCAGCAGGTCCGTGGGGTCGCCGCCCGGCCCGCCGGGGCCGGCGGCCATGTCGTGCAGGATCCCGACGCGGTACGGCTCGGGCACGCGGACCTCCTTGGGGGCGGGGCGTCAGTATGGGCAGGGGACCGATGAGGGAGGACGACGTGATCTCCGACGCCGAGGTGCGGCTGCTGGGGCGGGGGGTGGCCATCCGGGAGCTGGGTGCGCACGACCACCCCGGCGACCTCGAGCGCCACCTGGCCGACCACCCCGACGTCGTCGGCATGCTCGTGCTGGACCCCGACCCGTCCGGCGGGGCGTACGTACGGGCCGTCGTCCGCCCCGACGCCGGACCCGAGCGCCGGGCGTGGTTCGCGCAGTGGGTGGAGCAGCGCATCGACCGCTTCGGCGAGCACGGTCCGCACCCCGACGGCTGGCAGCGCCGGCAGGTCGACGGCGGCTGGCTGCTGTGGGCCGAGGACGTCGCGCTGCCCCCGCTCTGAGCCGACCCGTACGGCTTGCCGGAACCCTTGCCACAGGGGTCGGCGGGCGGACAGGATCGGCGACCGTGACCGCCTACACCGCCGAGCAGCTGTCCACCCTCGAGGCCCTCCGGCAGGTGAAGGCGCGGTACTCCTACCTGCTGGACACCAAGCAGTGGGACGACTGGGCGCAGCTGTTCACCGAGGACTTCCGCTGGGCCACCGAGGGCGGGATGGCGGTCGAGGGCCGCGGGCCGTTCGTGGAGATGGTCCGCTCCGCCGTCGGCACCGTCCCGACGGTGCACCAGTTCCACGCCCCGGTGCTGGAGGTCCTGTCGCCGACGACCGCGACGGGGCTGTGGCCGATGTTCGACTACGTCGGCTTCCCCGAGACGCCGATCCAGGGCTACGGCTACTACCACGAGACCTACCGGCTCGAGGGCGACGCGTGGCGCCTGTCGACCCAGTTCCTGTCGCGGCTGCGGACCGACGTCGTCGGCGGGCTGGCCGCCAGCATCCAGACGGTCCTGTCACCGGTGGAGGTCGCCAGGGAGGCCACGGCCGCGCTGCCCGGCCTGGCCACGTGAGCGACGACGTCGCCGCGCTGCGGGCGGAGGTGGCCGCGCTGGCCAGCCGGCTGCGCGAGCTGGAGGACCGGCAGCAGATCGCCCAGCTGGCCGCCCGCTACGGGCCGGCGGTCGACGTCGGCGACCCCGACGCGGCGGCGTCGCTGTGGGCCGAGGACGGCGTCTACGCGGCTCCGCCGTACGCGGTGTGGACCGGCCGGGAGCAGATCGCGGGCATGGTCGCCGGCGGGCACCAGGAGCTCCTCCGAGCCGGTGCCGGACACGTGCTGACCCCGCTGCACGTGGAGCTGCACGGGGACGACGCCTGGGGCTGGAACCACGCCATGAACGTGCAGTGGCGGCCGGACGAGGGGCACTTCGTCGTCTTCCGGCTGTCGGCCAACGAGTGGCACTTCCGCCGCGGGGCCGACGGGTGGCAGGTGGCCAGCCGGGTGAACCGGCCGCTGGACGGGGCGCCCGAGGCGCGGGAGCTGTTCCGCGGGAGTGCGCAGGCCGGTCGTGGCTGAGCGGGTGTCGGTGACCCGTCGCATCCCGGGGCCGGCCGCCGCGGTGTTCGCCGTGGTCGCCGACCCGGCCGGGCACGTGCGGATCGACGGCTCGGGGATGCTGGTCGCCGCAGACGGGGCGCGGCCGCGGGGGGTCGGCGACACCTTCGAGATGGACATGGACCGGACGCCGCTGGGCGACATCCCCGGCGTCACGGCCTACCGGACGCTGAACACGGTCACCGCCCACGTGCCCGACCGGCAGTTCGAGTGGAGCGTGACCGCGCCGGGGCGGCCGCCGATCGGCTACGTGTGGGGCTACCTGGTCGAGCCGGTGGGGGAGTCCGCCTGCGACGTGACCAGCTACGTCGACTGGAGCGGGCTCAGCGAGGAGCGCAAGGCGCGCTCCGCCGGGCGCATGCCGCTGATCCCCGAGTCGACGATGGCCACGACGCTGGAGCGACTGGAGCGCGTGGTCACCTCGAGGTGACCTCGTAGTTGACTTGGGCGTCGAACATCCGACGATCGAGTTGAGCTCCGTCGCCCCTGGCGGGAGACTTGCGGCATGACGACCGCGCGTGAGCTGCTGGACCTGATCGCCGACTACGTGACCGCCCGCGCCGACGGCGGCGGCGACGCCGACGAGCGCCTGCAGTCGATCGCGCAGCGCTTCGATGTGGCCCTCGGGGACGCCGTGGCCGATCGCGCGAGCATGCAGAACGAGGCCTGACCGGCCCGTCGGGAGCGGGCCTGCTTGACATGTTGTCGTGAGTGTCGAATATTCATCGGCAGCGTCAACATCGAGGGAGGCCCCGTGGCCGCGCACCGCATCGGACTCGTCGTGCCGAGTTCCAACGTCACCGTGGAGACCGAGATGCCGGCCCTGCTGGCCGGTCACCCCGAGGCGACGTTCTCCTTCCACGCGAGCCGGATGCGGATGCGCGCGGTCTCGCCCGAGGAACTGCGGGCGATGAACGCACAGCGCGAGCGGTGCGTGCTCGAGCTCGGGGACGCGAGCCCCGAGGTGCTGCTCTACGCCTGCCTGGTCGCCCTCATGGCAGGCGGACCGGGTGAGCACCAGCGGGTCGAGTCGGCCGTCGCCGAGCAGCTGGCAGCCGGGGGTTCAGCCGCCGCCGTCCGGTCCAGCGCCGGCGCGCTGGTCGAGGCGCTGCAGGCGCTGGGCGCCCGGCGGATCGCCCTGGTCATGCCCTACATGCGCCCGCTGGCGCAGCAGGTGGTCGAGTACCTGGAGGCCGAGGGCTTCACCGTCGCCGACTGGCGGGCCCTCGAGGTCGCGGACAACGCCGAGGTGGGCTGCATCCCCGGGGACCGGGTGCTGGCCGCCGCACGGTCGATGGACCTCACGGGCACCGACGCCCTGGTGCTCTCGTGCTGCGTGCAGATGCCGTCGCTGTCGCTGATCGACGCCGCCGAGGCCGAGCTGGGCCTGCCGGTCCTGTCGGCCGCCACCGCCGGCGCCTACAGCCTGCTGCGCGCGCTCGGCCTGCCCGTCGACCTGTCCGGCGGCGGCAGCCTGCTGCGAGCCGACCGCGCCGCCGTCCCGGCCTGATGGCACCGACAACGCCCACCGCCACCCCGAGGAGGACTCCGTGAGCGAACAGCAGCACCGGGTCCGCGGCGTCGACCACGTCGCCTACCCGACCTTCGACCCGGCCGGCACGGTCGCCTTCTACCGCGACGTGCTCGGCTTCCCCGTCGTGCACTCCATCTGCGCCGCCGGCTGGGGGCCGGAGCGGCACCCGGACTTCGTGCACTTCTTCTTCGACATCGGCAACGACGACCGGCTGGCGTTCTTCTACTACTTCGGCCTGGAGCCGTTCGAGGGCGGCCCGCAGGGGGATGCGTACTCCCGGTTCGCCGAGGACGTCCCGCTCTTCTTCATCCGCTCCCGCCACCTCGCCATCCACGTCGACAACGAGGAGGACCTGCTGGACTACCGCCGGCGGCTGGATGCCAGCGCGTGGCCGGTCGAGATGCAGATCCAGCACGAGACGATCGAGTCGATCTACACCCACGACCCCAACGGCTACATGATCGAGATCACCCGGGCGATGCGGCCGGTGACGCCGCAGGAGGACCTGGACGCCGAGCTGACCATCGACGCCCTGGTGGACGTCGTCTCCGGCCCGGACCCGAGCATGGCCGCGCTGCTGGCGCGCAAGGCCGAGCTCATCGTCGAGCGCGCGGCGGCGTGGCAGGAGCAGCGTGAGGCGGCGCTGCCGTGACCACGCTGTACGTCCTGGACGTGCCGGAGAACGTCCCCGTCGTCGAGGTCGCCGACCGGGCGCCGGACGTGACGGTCAGCCGGATCGGGCCCTACTTCGAGATCACCGCCCCCGGTCCCATCGTCATCGACCGCCGGGCCACGGGCTGCCGCCACGCGGTCTGGTACTCCTGCGTGGCGGCGCTGCGGGGATCGGCCGTCACCCAGCAGGACAAGGACGCACTGCGGGTCGAGCCGGCATGACCCGCACCGACGAGCGGCTGGGTGCCGGGCGCTGGATCGCCGCGGCCGAGGCCCCGGCCGCCACCGTGACCACGGCCCACGAGCTGCGGACCGCCGACGGCGCCGCCGTGACCGGCCTGCTCCGGGTGGTCCCCGGCGCGCGCACCGTCGTCTGCCTCATGCACCCCCGCCAGGACGTGAGCCACCACGTGTTGGTCCCCGAGCTCCTGGCCCGCGGACTGGCCGTGTGGACCCAGGGCAGCCGGTCGGTCAACAACGACCTGGCCCTCGTGCACGAGCAGACGCTCCTCGACGTCGCCGCCGGGCAGCGGTTCCTGCGCGACCGCGGCTTCGAGCACGTCGTCACCCTCGGACACTCCGGCGGCGGCACGCTGTTCGCCTACTACCACCAGCAGGCCGGGCTGGCTCCCGGCGACCGCGTCGCCACCACCCCGGCCGGGCGGCCGGCCGGGCTGGCCGACGCGGAGCTGCCGCTCCCGGACGGCGCGGTCTTCATGGCGCCGCACCCCGGCCAGGGGGCGCTGCTGGCCCGGCTGATCGACCCCTCGGTCACCGACGAGTCCGACCCGCTCTCGGTGGACCCGGACCTGGACCCCTACGACCCGGCCAACGGCTTCGCGCCGCCCGGGGAGAGCTCGTCCTACGCGCCGGCCTTCGTCGAGCGCTACCGCCGGGCGCAGCTCGCCCGGATCGCGCGGATCGACGCGCGGGCCCGGGAACTGGCCGACGAGGCCGCGGCCGCGCGCCGGCGGTCCACGGGCTCCGGTGACCCGCGGGACCGGCGTGCCGCCCTGGTCCCGCGCGTGCTGCTCGTGCACCGCACCGACGCCGACCTGCGGTCGGTCGACCTGTCGCTGGACGCCAACGAGCGGCCCTACGGCTCGCTCTTCGGCCGCCGGCCCGACCTGACGAACTCCGGCCTGGTGGGCTTCGGCCGGCTGAGCACGCCCGACGCCTGGCTGTCGACGTGGTCGGTCAACGCCACCCGGGCCGACTTCCTGCGCTGCGCGCCCGGGGTCGCGGTGCCGACCCTGCTCGTGGAGCTGACCGGTGACCAGGCGTGCTTCCCGGCCGACGTCCGCGCCATGGCCGGCGCCCTGGGGGCCGGTGACCTGACCGTGCGCAGCGTCCGGGGCACGCACTTCGGCGGCGCGATCGCCCAGGGGGAGCCGACCGGCGCGAGCCTGGCCGCGGCGGAGATCGGCGGTTGGCTCGCCGACCGCTTCCCGACCGCCGACCCGGGCACCGCGGGGAGGGGGTCGCGGTGAGGCCGCGGCGCGTCGCCGTCCTCGGCGGGGGTCCCGGAGGGCTGTACGCGGCCCGCCTGCTCAAGCTCGCGCAGCCGGACTGCGACGTCGTGGTCTACGAGCAGGGCGTGCCGGACCGGACCTTCGGCTTCGGGGTGGGGCTGGCCGCCGGCACGCAGCGCAACCTCGCCGCCGCCGACCCGGACAGCCTGCGCGACATCGTGGCCGCGGGCCGCCCGCACGACATGCAGATGCGCGTCCGCGGGCGGACGTCGACCGTGCGCAACGGCGCCCTGGTCGGCGTCGCCCGCACCCGGCTGCTTGCGGTCCTGCACGAGCACGCCGAGCGGGCCGGGGTGGTGCTGAAGTTCGGCGAGCGCACGTCGGCCGACGTGGTCGACGCCGACCTCGTCGTCGCCGCCGACGGTGTCAACAGCGCGACCCGGACGGCCGGTGCCGAGACCTTCGGCGCTACCGTCGAGCACGGCGACGGGCTCTACCTCTGGGCCGCGACGGACTTCGCGCTCGAGCACGCGCTGTTCGAGCCGGTGGAGACCGAGGCCGGCACGTTCGTCACCCACGCCTATCCCTACGCCGAGGACCACAGCACCTTCCTCATCGAGACCGACGAGGCCACCTGGCGGCGCGCCGGGCTGGACGCCGGCGCGGAGGGGCTGGCCGGTGACACCACCGACGAGGCCAGCCTCCGGCACCTGGAGCAGGTGTTCGCCGGCGCGCTGCAGGGGCACCGGCTCATCGGCAACCGCACCCAGTGGCTGCGCTTCCGCACCGTCCGGGCCCGGCGGTGGTCCGCCGGCCGCGTCGTCCTGCTGGGCGACGCCGCGCACACCGCGCACTACTCCATCGGCTCGGGCACGAAGCTGGCCATGGAGGACGCCATCGAGCTGGTGGCCGCCCTCGGGGAGGCCGACGACCTCACGTCGGCCCTTGCCGCCTACGAGGCGCGCCGGCGTCCGGCCGTGGAGCGGCTGCAGGGGCTGGCGAGCCGCAGCCAGCTGTGGTGGGAGAGCTTCCCCGACCGGCTGGACCTGCCGGTCGACCGGCTGATGGTCGCCTACATGTCGCGCGCCGGGAACGTGCCGCTGACCCGCTTCGCGCGGACCAGTCCGGACGTCGTGGGCCGCGCGCTGGCGCAGTACGCCGGTGAGACGCCGGAGCCCGGCGCGGACCTCCTGCACTGGGTGCTGGACCGGCAGCCCCGGCCGCCCGGGCCCGGCGCGCTCGACCGGCTCCCCGTGCCCCCCGGGAGCGCGTGGTCCGCCGACGGGGACGACCTCGTCCACCGCGCGCGTGAGCTCGCTGAGCGCGGCAGCGCCGGGGTCCGGCTGGCCGGTCCCGCCGGCCGGGACGCCGTGCTCGACCGGCTGGACGTCGGCGAGCGGATCCGCCGGGCGACCGGACTGCTCACGGTCGTCGACGTCCCCGAGGCGTACCGGGAGGACGCCGCGGCCGCGCTGGTCAGCGGCCGGGCCGACCTGGTCGACCTCACCCCTGCGAGCCCCGACGAGGAGGGGCGATGACCGCCGTCCGCCCGCAGGCCCCCGGCCACCCGCCCGAGACGGTGGCGGCCTACCGCGCTGCCGGGCTGTGGGGGAGCCGGACGATCACCGAGGAGTTCCAGCGGGTCGCCGCCGCGCACCCGGCCCGGGACGCGCTCGTGACCGCGGCCGGCACGCTCACGTACGCCGAGCTCGACACCCGCACCGACCGCATCGCCCACGGGCTCGGCACACTCGGCCTGCGTCCCGGGGACCCGGTGGTGTTCCAGGTGACCAACCGCGAGGAGTCGGTGCTCGCCTGGTACGCCACGCTGAAGGCCGGCCTGGTCCCCGTGTGCGCACTGGCCTTCCACCGGGCGCACGAGATCTCCCAGATCAGCCGGCTCGTCGGCGCGGCCGGGCACCTCGTGGAGGCCGGGACCGGCGGCTTCAACCTGGTCGCCTTCGGGCGCGCGCAGGCCTCCGGGCACCCGACCCTGCGCCACCTGGTCGCCCTCGGCGCGCCCGAGGGCGCGGACGTCGACCGGCTCGAGGACCTCGGCCGGGACGTCGACCCCGCCGCGGCGCGCGCCTGGGTGGACACCGTCCAGGCGGGGATCGACCCCGACGACGTCGCGGTGTTCCAGCTCTCCGGCGGCACCACCGGCGTCCCGAAGGTGATCCCGCGGCGGCACGCCGAGTACTGGTACAACGCCGCGGCCTACGCCGGCGCGTGGGGCTGGGGCGCCACCAGCCGGGTCGCCCACCTCATCCCGCTGATCCACAACGCCGGGGTCGTATGCGGCCTGCACGCGGCGCACAGCGTCGGCGGCTGCCTGGTCCTGTCCGGTCCGGACCTGGACCGGGCGCTGCCGCTGATGGCCACCGCCGGGGCGACGGACGTGCTGTTTGGCCACGGCCACTACGGCGCCGTCGAGCACCCGGCCTTCGCCGGCGCCGCGGCGTCCCTGCGCACCGTGGTGCTCAGCGGCGCCAAGGTGGGCGAGGCGCTGTTCAGCCGCTTCGAGGAGCTCGGGCTGTGGACCGGCCAGCTCTTCGGCATGGGCGAGGGCCTGTTCTGCGTGACGTTCCCCGGTGCGCCCCGCGAGGCCCGCAACCACACGGTCGGCACGCCGCTGTCGCCGATGGACGAGGTCCGGGTGCTGCGGCCGGACTCCGAGGTGCCCGTCGCCGACGGCGAGGTGGGGGAGCTGTGCGCCCGGGGTCCGTACACGATCCGCGGGTACCTCGCCGCGCCGGAGCACAACGCCCGGGCGTTCACCTCCGACGGCTTCTACCGGACCGGCGACCTCGCCTGCCTGCGCGAGATCGACGGCGTCCGCTACGTCAGCATCGAGGGCCGGATCAAGGACGTGATCAACCGCGGCGGCGAGAAGGTCAACGCCGAGGAGGTCGAGCAGCTGCTCCTACGCCACTCCGGCATCGCCGCCGCCGCGGTCGTCGCGATGCCCGACCCGCGGCTGGGTGAGCGCGCCTGCGCCTACCTCGTCGCGCGGGCCGAGCCGCTGGGTCTGGAGGACGTCCGGGCGCACCTGGACGGGCTCGGCGTCGCGAAGATCAAGTGGCCGGAGCGGCTGGAGTGGGTCGACGAGCTGCCCACGACGCTGGTCGGGAAGCTGGACAAGAAGCGGCTGCGCGAGGACATCGCCCGCCGGCTCGAGCAGGGGTGACCGCTCAGCCGCGCAGCAGCCGCTCCAGGTAGTCCAGGTCCTGGCGCAGCAGCGACAGCGCCCGCTCGGGGCCCTCGCCCTCACCGGCGCGGTCGCCCTGCTCGGCGAGCGCCGCGACGGCCATGTCCGCCAGCTGGGCGGCGACGGTCTCGTCGCCCTGCCCGGGCTTGTGCCACCAGGCGACCCAGTTGCACATGCCGATGATGCCCAGTGCCGCGGCGCGGACCTCGACCGGGCGCAGCTGGCCGGCGGCGACGCCCTCCTCGAGGACCGAGGTGAACTCGCGCAGCACCCGACGGCGGCCGGCGGCGTAGACGTCGGCCAGGGCCTCCGGCAGCTCGGCCTCGGAGCGGATGAGCAGCCGGAAGCGCTCGGGTGCGCGTGCCACGTTGAGGACGACGGCGTGCGCCATGTCCCGCAGCCGCTGCACCGGCGGGCGCCCGGTGTCGGAGTTGATCCGGTGCAGCTCCTCGGCGGGGCCCTCGGTGAGCTCCTGCACCAGCCGGGAGAGCAGGTCGTCCTTGTTCTTGACGTAGTGGTAGAGCGCCGGACGGGTGAGCCCGCTGGCCTCGGCGATGTCCTGCAGGCTGGTCGCGGCGAACCCCCGCTCGGCGAACAGCCGCGTCGCGTGCTCCAGGATCTGCGCCTCGACCAGGTCGCGCCGGGCGTTGGGTCGCCCCTCGGATGCGCTGCTCACCGGCAGCCGCCCTCCTCCACGTCGTGGGCCACTCGGCCCGGCCCGGGCGCCCGCAGCGTAGCCGGGGCGGACGGCGACCCGGCCGCACGGCGCGGATCCGGGAACGGCGCGACCGTGCGCGTCCCGGGGGACGCGCACGGCCGCTGGGGTGCCGCGCTCAGCCGGCGGCCGGCGCCGCCGCGAGCAGGCGGTGCAGCTCGAGGACGTGGTCCTCGTGTGCGGCCGGGACGATGCCGGAGGAGATCGCGGTGAGGCACCCCGGGCAGCAGAACTGCCGGAACACCACCTCGTCGTCCACGTAGAGCGCCGGGTCGGAGGTCACCTGCGGTCCGGCCGCCGAGGACGGCCCGTCGAAGCGGACCAGCTGCAGCCGGCTGTCGGCCCGCGCATCGCCCAGCACCCGACCGCAGTGCCCGCACCCCACCACGGCGTGCCCGTCGAGCCGGGCCTCGACGAGGTTGTCGTCGAGGCGGCGGGCGCCGGCGAGGTCCACCGTGGCCGCGGGCGACGCCCCCGGCGACGCCCCCGCCGGTGACGTGCGGTCGCGGCGCTCCTCGCGCAGCTGTTCCCGCCGGGCGCGGGTGGCGTCCTCGTCGACCGCGCCGCCGGCCAGGACGACGCCGTACACCTCGCGGGCACCGCCGGCGGTGACCTTGTCCTCCGCCAGGTCGCGGGCGACGGCCGCCGGGTCGCGCAGCAGCGGGTCGCCGTACCCGCCGCCGCCCTGCCAGTGCATGTAGAAGACCTCGCCGGGCGCGATGGAGCTCTCGGCGTAGCAGGCGCCGAACTCCTGGTCGCCGCCCACCTCCTCCAGGCTCGTCGGCATCTCCCCGCGGGCCAGCCGGGTCGCCATGTCCGCACCGCGGGCGAGGACCTCCACGCCGGTGTTGCCGGGGTAGCCGCCGGCCAGGCCGTTGTTCTGCGCGACCGACTTGCCGGCCGAGGCGAGGACCAGGCCCATCGGCACGCTGGTGCCGTACGGCGTCACGGCCAGCGAGGCGCTGACCCCGCCGCGGTGCCGGCCGGGCCCGCCGGAGTCGGGCTCCTCGCGCCGCCACAGCGTCAGCAGCGGGTAGAGGTACTCGGTCATCTCGGTGTCGGGGATGCGGCCCATCGGGATGCAGAACAGCCCGCCGGTGTCCATGCCGTCGGCACCGGGCCGCGCTCCGTAGCCGCCGGCCATCGGCTCCATCAGCACGTTGAGGAACGGCGTGGGGAACGCGCCGCGCTCGTCCAGGCCGGCGATGACGGCGGTGTCCCAGGTGCCGCAGCAGGTCGCCTGGACGCTGCGCTCGTGCTCGACCGACCGGTCGAGCATCTGGGAGAGGCACTCGGCGACCAGGGAGCCGGTGAGCCAGGCCGGGCCGATCGGCCCGCGGCTGACCGCGGCGGGGTACGTGGCGTTGTTGATCGTCCCCTCCTCGGCCACCAGGTCGAAGCAGCGCATCAGCCCGCCGGCGGCCCACGGGATGTCGCCGGCGAGGATCGGCAGCACCGCGGAGACCACGCCGCCGCGCATGCCGGCGTAGGTGCAGTTGATGACGCCGGACTGCGGGTCGGTGCCGGTGAAGTCGAACGTGAGGTGGTCGTCGGACTTGGTCATCGCCACGGTGATCTTGTGGACGGCGCGGTCGCCGGCGTGCGACTGGTCCTGGTAGCCGCTGGCGCGCCAGGTGCCGTCGGGCAGGGCGCGCAGCTTGTCCCGCAGGCGGTGCTCGGCGTCGGACATCATCCGCTTCATCACGGCCTTGACCGTGTCGGCGCCGTACTGCTCGATGACGCTCACCAGCCGCTGCCGGCCGATGGAGTTGGCGCCGACCTTGGCCCGCAGGTCCAGCCCGACGAGCATGGGCACCCGCGAGCGGCGTACCCACAGGTCGGCGACGTCCTCCTGCAGCTGGAAGTCGCGCACCACCTTGACCGGCGGCGTGGGCAGGGCCTCGGAGAAGACGTCGGTCGCGTTCGGGGAGAACGAGCCCAGGCCCACGCCGCCGAGGTCGGGCTCGTGCGCGATGGCGCTGGTCCAGGCGAAGAGCTGCCCCTCGTGGAAGACCGGCTGGAACACGATGACGTCGTTCTGGTGCAGGCCGCCGCCGACCCAGGGGTCGTTGCACAGGAACATGTCGCCCTCGGCGATGCCGGGGTTGGTGGCGCGGTGCCGCAGCGTCCAGTAGACGGCGAGGTCGACCGCCCCCACGAGCATCGTGTTGTAGAGGCCGACCTGCACCTCCTGGCCGAGCTCGTCGCCGATGGCGAAGTCGAAGTCGTTGGCGTCGGTGACGATGGGGGAGCCCGACATCCGCTTGAGGGCCTCGCCCATCTCGTCGGTGACCGACCACAGCCGGTGCCGGACCACCTCGTAGGTGAGCGGGTCGAGGGCGTCGATCTGCTCCTGCGTGACGGTGTGCAGCGGCAGGGACGCCGGCACCGAGGCGGCGAGCTCGGCGGTGTCGACCGGCCGGCTGTTGAACCGCTCGGAGCCGGGGATCGGCATGCTCATCGGGAGGACTCCTCGCGGGGGGTGACGGACAGGTTTCCGAGGCGGTCGACGGTGCCGGTCCGGCCGGCGGGGACGACGACGGTGGTGGTGGGGACCTCGACGATGGCCGGGCCCTGCAGGACGTGGCCGGCCCGCAGACCGCGGTAGTCGTAGACGGGGGTGTCGACGAAGCCGGCCCCGTCGGCGAGGTTGACCGGCCGGCTGCCGACGCGGGCGGCGGAGGGGTCGGGTCCCTCGCCCACGGCCAGGTCGGGCAGCCGGGGGGAGAACGGGAGGACACCGGTGCCGCGGACGCGGTAGGTGATCGCCTGGATGCCGGCGGCGCTGAAACCGCTGCCCTCGCCGTACAGCTCGGCGTAGCGGCGCTCGAAGGCCTGCCCGGCCTGCGCGACCGTCGTCTCGTCGATCGGCCCGCCGGGCACGGGGACGGCCAGCTCGGCCAGCTGCATCGTGAACCGCATGTCGATCTCGCGGTCCAGCTGCACCGACGTGTAGCGGACGTCCTGGCGCTCGAGGGCCTCGCGGACCTGCGTCTCGAGGTCGGCGAAGTTCTTCTCCACCCGGACCGGGTCCATCGGCATCGCGGCGGGGTCGGAGAGCTCGGCGGCCACCACGATGTCGGAGGAGGCCAGCCCGTACGCGGAGAACGCGGAGGCCACCTGGCCGAGGGGGACGACGACCTCGGCGACGCCGACCTCGGCGGCGTAGGCGGCGCAGTGGGCGGGGCCGGCCCCGCCGAAGGCGTAGAGGACGAAGTCGCGCGGGTCGTGCCCGGCCTCGACGACGGTCTTGCGGAGCAGGTCGCCGGTCTGCGCGTTCTGCACCGCGTGGACCGCGGCTGCGGCGTCCTCGACCGACAGGCCCAGGGGCTCGGCGATGCGGGTGCGGATGGCCTCACGGGCGCGCTCGAGCGACAGCGGCTTGCGGCCGCCGAGCAGTCCGCGCTCGGGGAGGATGCCCAGGACGAGGTTGGCGTCGGTGTTGGTCGGCTCGGTGCCGCCCTGGTCGTAGCAGGCGGGTCCGGGCACGGCCTGGGCGCTGTGCGGTCCGACCTGCAGGTTGCCGCCGGCGTCGAGCCAGGCGATCGCGCCGCCGCCA
The DNA here is from genome assembly GCF_019799925.1 of Blastococcus sp. CPCC 205250. Lineage (GTDB taxonomy): Bacteria > Actinomycetota > Actinomycetes > Mycobacteriales > Geodermatophilaceae > Trujillonella. Next base: position 91,377 of record NZ_JABGCG010000008.1, read on the forward strand.
GAGCCGATGGCGTGCACCTCGAGGGTGGGCACGTTGATCGGGTGGTGGTTGATGATCGTGGTGGTGGCGCGCACCGGCTGGCCGTCGACGACCAGCCCGACGAGGAAGGTCGTGCCGCCGACGTCGGTGGAGATGATGTTGCGGTGGCCGAGCTGCTCGCCCAGCGCCACCGACCCGATGACCCCGCCGGTGAGCACCGAGCCGACCGTGCTGATGGCGGTGGCCGGGGCCTGGCGGGCGGCCACGGCACCGCCGTTGCTCTGCATGACCAGCAGCGGGCCGCGCAGTCCGCGCTCGCGCAGGCCGTCCTCGAGCGTGCCGAGGTAGTCGCGCAGGCCGGGGCCGATCTGGGTGCTCATGATCGTCGTCGCGTTGCGGGCGAACTCGCGGATGCGCGGGCTCACCTCGCTGGACAGCGACACGAAGACGTCGGGGTCGATCTCGTGGACCAGCTCCCGCAGCCGCCGCTCGTGGGTCGGGTTGCGGAAGGACCACAGCAGGGAGACGGCGATGGCGCGCAGGCCGTCGCCGAGGAGGGTGCGGATCGCCGCGCGGGCCCCGTCCTCGTCGAGCGGGACGATGACGTTGCCGTCGCGGTCGACCCGCTCGGTGACCTCCAGCGCGTGCTTCTTGGGCAGCAGGCCGTGGGACTTGCTCTGACCGAGGACGTGCTGGAGCTCGTGCGGGGAGCTGCCGAGGTACCGGCCCTCGACGTTCATGATGTAGATCGAGTCGCGGTGCCCGCGGGTGGTGAGGAACCCGACCGGCGGCACGTTGCCCATCACCAGCGCGTTCAGCGAGGACGTCGTCCCGTGGGCGATGTGGTGGGTGTCGGCCAGCATCTCCTCCAGCGGCCGGCCGAGCTGCTCGGCCAGCGCGCCGAGGACGTCGAGCACGCCCCGGGAGTAGTCCGGCGGGGTGGAGGGGACCTTCGCCGCCAGGATCGTCCCGGCGTCGTCGTCCAGGACGGCGTCGGTGAACGTCCCTCCGACGTCCACCCCGATCACATAGGCCACGGTGCGCTCCCTTGCGTCGACCTCGAGTCGGGGCGGCGGTGACCGACCCGGTTTGACGAACGCGTCGATTTTTCGACGTAACCTTCGCCACGTCAAGAGGGAGGCTCGTGGAACTGCCGCGGGAGCCGTTCGGGCCTGGGATCCCGAGCCGGTCAGGGGCGCGGATCGGTGCGCGTCCAGCCGCGCTGGTCGCGGCGCGCGCCCATGCCGGCACGGCAGCGGCGGCAGACCTCGACCACGCCCTCGGCGTGCCGGCCGGACTCGGGCTGGACGTCGGCCCAGCTGACGTGCGGGAAGCGGGAGAGGCCCGACCGGGAGAGGGAGAGTCCGCAGACGGTTTCGTTGCGGCCCTGCTCCCAGGCGTGCACCTCGCCGGCGGGGTAGCGGATGCCGTCGTCGGGGTCGACCCACCGGTCCGCGGCGGCGACCGCCGCGTTGCGTGCTGCCATGGGAGGGGCTGTACCCGATGGGAGTCTCTCCTCCCACTCCAACGTATAGCGCAGGCGGGGGCTTGCGGCAAGACCCGGGGAGGGCCCCACACTCGCTCGTCGTGCAGCCCCTGACCAGCGCGTTCGCCCTGCCCGACACCCTCTCCGCCAAGGCCGACCCGGCCCTCATCAGCGCCGACGAGGAGCACTTCGCGGCCATAGCCGAGGACCTCCGGCGCACCATCGCCGACCTGACCGACCGCCTCGACGCCGAGCGCAGGGCACCCGGCGGGACCGGCCAGGAGGCGCTGGACCGCGACCTCGAGGTGCACCGGCTGACGTCGCGGCTGCGCACCCTGCGCCGCTTCGGACTGGACCTGTGCCTCGGCCGGATGGTGGGTGCCGACGACGGCGTGCCGGTGTACGTCGGCCGGCTCGGGCTGACCGACGGCTCCGGCCGGCGGCTGCTGGTCGACTGGCGCTCACCGGCGGCCGAGCCGTTCTTCGGCGCCACGCACGCCGACCCGATGGGCCTGGCCAGCCGCCGCCGCTACCGCTGGACCCGCGGCCGGGTCACCGACTACTGGGACGAGGTGTTCACCGTCGAGGGGCTGGAGGGGCACGCCGCGCTCGACGACCAGTCCGCCTTCATCGCCAGCCTCGGCAGCGACCGGTCGGCGCGGATGCGCGACGTCCTCGGCACCATCCAGGCCGACCAGGACGCCATCATCCGGGCCGGATCGAGGGGGGCGCTCGTGGTCGACGGCGGTCCCGGCACGGGCAAGACCGTCGTCGCCCTGCACCGCACCGCCTACCTCCTGTACTCCGACCCGCACCTGGGGGAGCGCCGGGGCGGCGTGCTCTTCGTGGGCCCGCACCAGCCGTACCTGGCGTACGTGGCCGACGTCCTGCCGAGCCTGGGGGAGGAGGGCGTGCTGACCTGCACGCTGCCGGACCTGGTCCCCCGCATGGCGGCCGCGCCCGCCGAGACGGACCCGGCCGTGGCCCGCCTCAAGGCGGACGCGCGCATGGTGGCGGCGATCGAGCCGGCGGTGCGGCTCTACGAGTCGCCGCCCACCGAGGCGATGGAGGTCGTCACGCCCTGGGCCACCGTGCCGCTGGACGCGGAGGACTGGGCCGAGGCCTTCGGGGCCCGGGACCCCGGCACGCAGCACAACGAGGCCCGCGACCAGGTGTGGGAGGCGCTGCTGCGCATCCTGGTGGACAGGCTCCGGGCCGAGCTCGACGACGTGGACGACGATCTCGACGACGGGGACGACGAGGACGAGTTCGACGCCTACGGGCTGGCCACGGCGGACCCGGACGCGGGGTACCGGCGGTCCCTGGCCGCGAACCGCGACCTGGTGCGGGCCTTCGGCCGGGCGTGGCCGCTGCTCGAGCCGACCGACCTCGTCGGCGACCTGTGGTCGGTGCCCGCGTACCTGCGCCGGTGCGCGCCGTGGCTCACCGCCGACGAGGTCGCGGTGCTGCAGCGGGACGACCCGGGCGCCTGGACGCTGGCGGACCTGCCGCTCCTGGACGCGGCCCGGCAGCGGCTCGGCGACCCGGAGGTGTCCCGGCGCCGGCGTCGCCAGGAGGCCGCGGTCGCCGCGGACCGTTCCCGCATGGCCGACGTCGTCGCCGACCTGATCGCGACCGACGACTCCGACATGGGGGTCATGTCGATGCTGCGCGGTCAGGACCTGCGCGGCGCCCTGGTGGACGAGGCCGCGCTGCCGACCGCCGACCCGGACCTGCTCGCCGGACCGTTCGCGCACGTCGTGGTGGACGAGGCGCAGGAGCTGACCGACGCGGAGTGGCAGATGCTGCTGCTGCGCTGCCCGTCCCGCAGCTTCACGATCGTCGGGGACCGCGCGCAGGCCCGGCACGGGTTCACCGAGTCGTGGGAGGAGCGGCTGCGGCGGGTCGGCCTGCCGGAGGTGCGGCTGGCGTCGCTGACGGTGAACTACCGGACGCCGACGGAGGTCATGGCCGAGGCCGAGCCGGTGATCCGGGCGGTGCTGCCGGACGCCAACGTGCCGACGTCGATCCGCAGCAGCGGGCAGCCGGTGCTGCACGGTCCGGCCTCGTCGCTGGACGCGGTGGTCGGGCGGTGGACGGCCGAGCACACCGAGGGGATCGGCTGCGTGATCGGCTCCGCGACGTTCCGGGGGTCCGACCGGGTGCGGTCGCTGACGCCGGTGCTGGCGAAGGGGCTGGAGTTCGACCTGGTGGTGCTGGTCGACCCCGACCGGTTCGGGACCGGGGTGGAGGGGGCGGTCGACCGCTACGTGGCGATGACCCGGGCGACGCAGCAGCTCGTCGTCCTCACCAGCTCCTGAGCGGCGCCGTCGGCGCCCGGGGCACCGAGCCGGCCCTCGACGGTTGCCCCCCGCAGCAGCATCACCAGCAGGACCGCGCCGATCACGAGCAGCGCCGCGACGACGGCGGCGATCCACGGCCAGGTGCGGTGCCGCCGGCGGCGTCGGGGTCGCGCGCTCACGGTGACGACGACGGGGGCCGGTGTGCCGAACTGCAGCGTGCTCTGGCGGGCCCTCGGTGCGGGACGGGGGAGGTTGACCGTGGACTCGTCGTCGGGGTGGGCGGGGCGCGGGGGTCGGTCGCCGGCGGGCTGCTCGGCAGCGGGTGGGCTGCCGAGCGACGGCGGCCGGGTCACCCGGACGGTGGGTTCGGCCGGCGGCGTCGGCTCGGGGCCGCCGACGGCGGGGTCGGGCGTGGCCATCGGTCCTCCGTCGTCAGAGCCGGGCAGGCCTGCTGCGCTCCGGGCGTGGAGCTCGGGGAGTCGATGCCCGGTGCGGGCCGGGGTCACGCCTCACCGCCGCGGACATCCGGGGTCGGGTCGGGCCGGGCGCCGGCCTGCCCGAGGCGGCGCAGTCGCTCGCGCAGGTGGCGCTGCTCGGCGACGTTGACGGTGGCCGCGACGGCCCGGCGGTAGGCGGCGGCCGCGTCGCCGGTGCGGCCGGACCGCTCGAGGAGGTGCGCGCGGACGGCGTCCAGGCGGGGCAGCCGCGGGTGCGCGGCCTCCAACCGGTCGAGGGCGGCCAGCGCGGGACCGGTGCCGTGGACCATCGCCTCGGCGACGATCCGGTTCAGGGTGATCGTCGGGTTCCGGCCCTCGGTGACGTGCTCGAGCAGGGCGTAGAGCAGGGAGATCTCGGTCCAGTCGGTCGACCCGGCGTCCGGTGCCGAGGCGTGCAGGCCGGCGATGCACGCCTGCAGCAGGTACGGGCCCGGTGCCGCCCCGGGGGTGACGGCGTCGAGGAGCGCGAGCCCCTCGTCGGCGAGCGCGCGGTCCCACCGGCTGCGGTCCTGCTCGTCGAGTGGCACGAGCCGGCCGCCGGGACCGACGCGGGCGGGGTGGCGGGCCTCGGTGAGCAGCACCAGCGCGAGGAGACCGGCGACCTCGGTCGAGTCGGGGACGGCGTCATGCAGCAGCCGGGCGAGGTGGATGGCCTCCGCGGCGAGGTCGGCGTCGCGGGCGGGGGCGCCGCTGGTGGTGTGGTGGGCCTCGGCGGACATGACGTAGAGGACGTCGAGCACCGGGGCGAGGCGCTCCAGGTCGCCGTCGGGCCGGGGGAGGGCGCCGGTGTCGGCCAGCCGGCGCTTGGCGCGGGTGATCCGCTGGGCGATGGTCGTCTCGGGCAGCTGGTAGGCGTTCGCGATCTGCGCGGTGGTCAGCCCGGCGACGGCGCGCAGCGTGAGGGCGACCTGCTGCGACCGCGGCAGGGCGGGGGAGCAGCAGAGCTGGAGGAGCAGCAGCGCGTCGTCGCCCTGCCCCGCCGTCCCGTCGCCCAGGGGCGCGGCCAGCCGGGCCTCCCGTTCCTCCCGGTCGCGCCGGCGGACGTCGCTGCGCACGCGGTCGACGTAGCGACGGCGGGCGGTGGCGACCAGCCAGGCCCGCGGGTCGTCGGGCGGGTCGGTGGCCCACTGGCGGTGGGCGTCGAGGAGCGCCTCCTGGACGGCGTCCTCGCACAGGTCGAACCGCTCGCGGCCGTACGTGCGCACCAGCCGCGCGAGGGTCTGCGGCGCGAGCTGGCGCCACAGACCCTCGGCGGGGGTGGTCATCCGTCGCCCAGGTCGGCGAACACCACCGGGCGGACCTCCAGGGCCAGGCCGGGGATCCGCGCGTCGGGGATCTGCGTCGCGAGCTCGACGGCGCGCGCCTCGTCCTCGACGTCGAGCAGGTAGAAGCCGCCCATGAACTCCTTCGCCTCGACGAAGGGTCCGTCGGTGACCTCCGGCCGGCCGCCGACGCTGCGGACGACCTTGGACCGGCTCGGGTCGCCGAGGGCCTGGGTGGCGATGAACTCGCCGCTCTCCTTGGTGGCGGCCATGAAGGCGGTGTGGCCGTCGCCGATCATCTGCTGCTGCTCCTCGGTGAGCTGCTCGAGCACGGCCGGGTCGACCTGCATCAGGATCACGTACTTCACTGAGGTCCTCCTCTGCGGACGTCCGCCCCGGACGGGGGGACACCGTGTGGTCGTCACCGGCCGGCCGGACACGACATCGCCGACGCAGATGCTCGCGGACGACGTCCTCCGGTGTCCCGGTCCGGGTCGGAACGGCAGTCCCACCTGTCGCCCCTGGTCCCGTGCCTCCCGTCCCCAGATAGGGAACCGGGTGTCTCACGGGCGTCCGCCGCCGGCGACGCAGACTCCGGACGGGGGGAGACCAGCGCTTCCACCGCGCGGTGGAGGAGCTCCTCGCCGAGCAGCTGCGAGCATCGCCGAGGAAGGCCACCGCCATGACTGATCCCACCTGGGGCCCGCCGCAGGGCAACCCGGTCCCGCACCCGCCGTCCGCGGATCCGGCGCAGCACGACGCCGCTTCGACGCAGAGGTTCGCGGCTCCGCCGCAGTACGGCTTCGCCCCGCCGCAGCCGCAGTACGACGCCGCTCCGCCGCCGCAGCAGTTCCCCGCCCCGCCGCAGTACGGGTTCCCCCCGCCGCCCGGCACCGTTCCGCCGGCTCAGCAGTGGCCGGGCCGGCCGCAGGTCGGTGCCGTCGCGCCGCAGCGGCCCTGGTTCAGGAGGAAGCGGTTCGCCATCCCGGCCGGCGTCCTCGCGGTGGCGATCGTCGGCGGCGCGTTCGCGCCGAAGGACGGCACGGACAGCACCCCCGCAGCTGCCACCTCCAGTGCCCCGGTGGCGGGGTCGACCCCTGCTCCCATCGCGCCGGTGGAGGAGGCCCCCGCCTCGGCCCTCGCTCCGACGCCGACGCCCACACCGGCGCCGCCGTCCACCCCTGCTCCTGCTCCGTCGTCCCGGCCTGCCCCGGCGCCCGCACCCGCGCCCGCGCCGGCGCCGGCGCTGTCCGTGAGTCAGGAGAACGCGCTGGAGTCGGCCGAGAGCTATCTCCAGTTCATGTCGTTCTCGCGATCGGGCCTCATCGAGCAGCTGGAGTTCGAGGGCTACGCGACCGGTGACGCCACCTGGGCCGTCGACAGGCTGACCGTCGACTGGAACCAGCAGGCAGCCCAGTCCGCGCAGGAGTACCTCGACATGATGTCGTTCTCGCGTTCGGGCCTCATCGAGCAGCTGGTGTTCGAGGGCTTCACCCCCGCGCAGGCCGAGTACGGGGTGAGCCAGGCGGGCTTCTGACTCGACTTCAGCGGCGGGGCGGCGACCAGTCGTCGGGCGGGTCCTCACCGACCCGGCCGTCGACGGCCTCGCGCAGCAGATCGGCGTGCCCGGTGTGCCGGGCGTACTCCTCGAGCAGGTCGAACAGGAGACGGCGCAGGGTGGCGTGCTGACCGCCCGGATCCGTCACCGCGACCGGTCGGTCGAGGCCGTCGGCGGCCACGGTGGAAGCGAACCGGGCGCGGGAGCGGGCGACCGCGTCGTCGTGCACCCGGTAGAGCTCAGCGGCGCCCCGGCCTCCGACGTCGAAGGTCGCGGCCCAGCCGTCCGGGGTGTCCCAGTCGCTCGGGTCCCACGGTCCGAGCGGCGGGCTGCCGTCGAGCCGCCAGGTGCTGTACAGCACCTCCACCGCGGCGAGGTGCAGCAGCAGGCCGCCCAGGGTCATCGCCGAGGCACCGACGCGGACGGCGAGCCCGGCGTCGTCCAGGCCGTCGGCCTTCCAGCGGAAGGTCTCACGCTGACGGTCCAGCGCGCCGAGCAGGTGCTCCGCGTCGGTCCCGGCGGTCGGGGGCTGCCACGGCGGGCGGACCCAGGTGTCGTCTCCGGCCGGCACGGAGGAGATCGTGACGACGGCGACCTGGCACGGCAACCTCGGTCCCCTCCCGGCGCGGCCCACGGCGCGGACGCGCCAGGCGCGGTCAGGCGACGGCGGTGCCCGCGGAGCACGCCGAGTTCGCGCTGTGGCGGCTCGCCGGGGAGGCGGAGGTGCTGGCCCCGCAGTCCCTGCGCACCGCGCTGCAGGCCAGCGCCGCCGCGATCGCGACGCGGTACGCCCGTCGTCCTGAGCCGTCGGGGTACGCCGCGCACGGGCCGCGTGATCACGCGAGCGGGCGGGGCTCCAGCACGGTGGCGGACGTCGGTGAGTGCCGCGGTCGTTGCCGGGTATCCCAGGAGCGATACATCACCGGCCCCGAGCGAAAGGCTTCATCGTGGAGATCATCGGAGTTCTGATCGCAGGCCTCATCATCGGGTTGCTCGGGAAGTTCGTCGCACCGGGCAACCGCGACAACATCCCGCTGTGGCTGACGGTGCTCTGCGGCATCGCCGGTGTGCTGATCGGCTACTACCTGGCCGCTGCACTGGGAGTCGACGCGACCAGGGGCATCGACTGGATCCGCTGGATCATCAGCATCCTCGTCGCGGCCGTGCTCGTCATCATCGCGGCGACCGTGACCGGTCGCCGAACGGGCCGCCGGGTCTGACGGGTTGGCGGCCCCAGCAGCCGGATCGAGGCTGCTGGGGCCGCGACCGTCCGTCGGCTCACGCCCGAGGCGGCACGAGCGCTCGCCGAGGGGGCGCTGTCCGATCGTCTCGGCGCGTCCTCGGACGCGCGCGGACGGAGAGTCGCCCGGAACTCTTCACCTCGAGGCTGTCCCGAAGCCGCCCTCCGGCGTCATGCTCCTCGCCATGTCTTCACGGGCGCCCGCCCCTCGGGCCATCTCGCGCCGTTCCGTCCTGCAGGGCGGCTTGGCCGCCGCGGCGCTCACCGTCCTGGGCGGCTGCACGTCCGACGACGTCCGCGACAGGGTGGACCAGACGGCCCGGTCGGACGCCTTCGCCTTCGGCGTGGCCAGCGGCGACCCGACCGCCACGGAGGTGCTGCTGTGGACCCGGGTGACGCCCACCGAGGACGCCACGCCGGGCAGCGGCCGCGGTCCGGCGGTGACCGTGGAGTGGGAGGTGGCCGCCGACGAGGAGTTCAGCCAGATCATCGCCTCGGGCGAGGCACGAACCGATGCGTCCCGGGACCACACGGTGAAGGTGGTCGTCGAGGACCTGGAGACCTACACGCGGTACTTCTACCGGTTCCGGTACGAGGGGACGACGTCGCCGGTCGGCCGCACCCAGACCGCCCCGGACGAGCCGGGGACGACGCACGCGCTGCGGTTGGCGTTCGCCTCGTGCAGCAACTACACGGGCGGGTACTTCACCGCCTACCGCGGCATCGCGGCGCGCGACGACCTGGACGTCGTCCTGCACCTCGGTGACTACGTCTACGAGTACGGCAACGGTCCGGAAGAGGCCGGCGAGACCGGGGACGGGGAGCGGTACGGGCCGCCCGAGCTCGTCGGGGTGCGCGACGTCCAGCCGCTGACCGAGACGCTCTCCCTGGAGGACTACCGGCTGCGCCACGCGTTCTACAAGACCGACCCCGACCTGCAGGCGGCGCACGGGCGCTTCCCGTGGATCACCATCCTCGACGACCACGAGGTCACCAACGACGCGTACGCCACCGGCGCGGAGAACCACGAGGAGCAGGACGACCCCAACACCGAGTACACCGGGCCCGGCTCGCCGGAGGGGATCTTCGCCGAGGGCGACTTCCTCGCCCGCCGGGACGCCGCCTACCAGGCGTACTTCGAGTGGATGCCGATCCGTGAACCGGAGACCTGGCAGCCCGAGGACCACCAGGGGACGCAGTTCTTCCGCCGCTTCCGGTTCGGTGACCTCGCCGAGCTGTCGGTGATCGAGACCCGGCAGAACCGCAGCCAGCAGGTGCCCGCGGCGGTGGACGGCGCGCCGAACCCGGCACTGGCCGACCCGGCCCGGCACCTCCCGGAGCCGGAGCAGATGGACTGGCTGACCAGCGGCCTCCGCTCGGGCCGGACCGCCTGGCACCTGATCGGCAACCAGACCGTGGTCGCCCGCGTCGAATCGCCGTTCGCGCCGGGCACGGTGTTCAGCACCGACCAGTGGGACGGCTACCAGGCCGACCAGCGCACGCTGCTCGAGGCGATGGCGGCCAGCACGTCCGCCGACCCGGTCGTCCTGACCGGCGACATCCACTCCTCGTGGGCCAACGACCTGCCGCGCGACCTGGCCGCCTATGCGGCGGACGGCAACAGCGTGGGCGTCGAGTTCGTGTGCCCGTCGGTGACCAGCGACGGGTTCAAGGAGACGCTCGGGTCGGTGGAGACCGCGAACGCCGCCATCGCCGCGGGTCAGGCGCTCAACCCGTGGGTGCGCTACCTGGACGGCATCGGTCACGGATTCGCCGTCCTCGACGTGACACCGGAGCGCGTGCAGACCGACTTCTGGTTCATCCAGAGCGGCGGTGACAAGGGCGTGTCGACCGACCCACGGCTCGATCCGGACGCGACCGTGGGCTTCGAGGTCGCGTACGTCTCCGAGAAGGGGTCGCGCCGCGTGACCGGCCCGGTCGACCAGCTCGGCGCGCGCAGCGACGAGCCCCGCACCGCGTCGTAGCGGTCGGCGGCTCCGCGCGAGGGACGCCGGCCCGGGACCGATCGGTTGTGCGCGACCGGTCCCGGGTAGGGCCCGGGGGACCCCGTCTCGCGAACTCCCGGAGGACCCCGTGCACTCGCTCACCGAGCGCTTCACCGCCGCCCTGCACCACCTCGACGCGGAAGGCGACGCCCAGCAGCTGGTCGATCTCACCGGCGACGACGCGACGCTGTTCAAGCTCCACCAGGACAACGAGGCCCACGGCCGCGACGGTGCCCAGCGGTTCTGGGAGGACTACCGCCACGTCTTCGGCGAGCTGGAGACGACGTTCACGTCCAGCACCGTGGGCGAGACGACCGCCGCGCTGGAATGGGAGTCGCGAGGCACGCTGCGCAGCGGCCGGCCCTTCACCTACCGCGGCGTCACGGTGATCGAGGGCGACGGCACCGACGAGGGCCTGCTCACCGGTGTGCGCACCTACTACGACTCGGCTGCCTTCCTGCAGGAGCCCGCCGGTACCGCCTGACGACGCGGCGTCCCCGGCCGGTCATCCGCGGGCACCGCGCGCGTACCCGGGCGCGCCACGCAGCCGCCGGCCGCGCGAGCCGAAGGACTCCTCGTTGACGCCGCGCCGGAACCCCGGCCGGGTCGGTCGTTCGGCGAGCGACGGGAAGGGCCCGGGCTGGCAGTGCGGGCACCACCAGGTCTCGCGGGACCAGGGCTTGCCGGTGACCGCGTCGCGGAAGGCGACCGGCGTGCCGCACCGGCGGCACGGCCGCTCGGCCCTGCCGTAGACCCAGTGGGTCTCCCCTCGGCGGGTGTTGCCGGTGGTGACCTGCCCGGGGTGGTCGAGCGAGTGCTGCATCATCCGGCGGGCCAGGCGGACCGTGGCGCGGAGGTCGACGTCGCGCACCGGCGTCCAGGGGGAGTGGCCGCGCAGGAAGCAGGTCTCGACCGCCCAGAGGTTGCCGATGCCGGCGAGGTTCCGCTGGTCCAGCAGCGCCTCGACGAGCGGCGCCTCGGGATCGCGCAGCAGGCGGTCGACGGCCACGTCCTCGTCCCACGAAGGTCCGAGCAGGTCCGGCCCGAGGTGACCGATGACCTCGTCCTCGCGGGCGGTCTCGACGAGTTCGAGCACCGGCATGCGCAGCGCGTACGCGGTCGGGCCGTCGGTCTCGAGGACGAGCCGGATCTCGTCGTCGAAGGTGCGCGGCAGCCGTTTGCCCGGGCCGACGACCTGCCAGGCGCCGTCCATCTTGAAGTGGGTGTGCAGCGTCAGCCCGCCGCTGAAGCGGGTGAGCATGTGCTTGCCGTAGGAGTCGAACGCGGTGATGCTGCGGCCCCCGAGGTCGGCCGTCGCGAGCTGCGGGACGCGGAAGTCGCTGCGCACGACGGTGCGGCCGACCAGGTGCCCGCGCATCCGCCGGGCGGCCTTCCAGACGCTGTCTCCCTCCGGCACGCCTCCATGGTGCCCGCCGACACCTGGTCCCGCCGCCGCTGAGGGCCTCGGCCCGTCGGTCGCGCGGGCCGATCAGGTCACACGGAACACCGGCCACCCGATCTCGGTGCGCCACGCGGCCGGGTCGCTCGTGTCCTTCGGCCCGACGAGGTAGACCTCCCGCACGGGCGCCGCCACGGACATCGCGTTCCGCACGACCCAGGTGCCGAGCTCGCCGTAGGTGACGTCGACGCCGTCGTGCTCGCCGACGTGCGTGGCGACCGCGAGCTCCGCGGCGGGCAGGGTCACGGCGTGCACCCGGCCCGTGCGGATCGGAGCCGCTGTGGGCAGATAGACCAACACGTGGCCGCGGCCCTGCTCGAACAGCGAGTTGTCGTAGGTGCCCCCCGGCGCTCCGGTCACCCCGTCGCCGACCGCCGCCTCCAACTCGGCCATGGCGCCGGCGAACCAGGCCTCGACGTCGTCCTCGGCGACCACGGCCGTGATCGCCGCGACCGTCCGGGCGGGCTCGGCGCGGAGCTCCACCCTGATCGGCGCAGGGTCGGGCCGCAGCAGGCGGCGCAGTGACACGACGGCGGCCCGGGTGCGGTCGAGCTCCGCCTCCAGGCGGCGGAGGTGGTCGGCGACGAGGGTCGCGCGGACGCCCGGGTCCGGTGACCGCAGGATCCGCTGCACGTCGCCGAGGGGGACGTCGAGTTCACGCAGCCGGTGGATGACCTGAGCGGTCGGGATCTGCTCGACGGAGTAGTAGCGGTAACCGGTGGCCTCGTCCACCACCGCGGGCTCCAGCAGGGCGGCCTCGTGGTAGCGGCGCAGGGTCCGCACGGTGAGGTGGGTCAGACGCGAGAACTCCCCGATGGTCAGCACCCCGCCAGCTTGGACTCTCCCCCGGGGGGAGAGTCCACCGCTTGACCCTCCCGCTCCGCGAGGCCGCACGGTGAGCTCATGACACAGAAGACCGACCTCCCGTCCGACCGCCTCCCGACCACCGTCAGCGGCTTCATGGCCGCCCACATCTCTCGCGACGCCGACACGGCTTCCTCGTTCCTCGACGAGGACGTCACGGTCGTCGACCAGGACGAGACGTTCCGTGGCCGAGAGCAGGTCCAGGCGTTCCTCCGCGACGCCGGTTTCGAGTTCGAGTACACGACGGAACAGATCGGGGCCGCCCGCGTCGACGACGAGCACTGGGTGGTGACCGTGCGGCTCGAGGGGACCTTCCCGGGCGGCGTCGCCGAGCTGGACTACCGGTTCACGCTGCGGGGGGACCTGATCACCGAACTCGTCATCGCCAACCACGGAGGCTGACCGCACCCGTGCCAGGTCGATCAGCGAGGGAGGAACGGATGTCCACGTCGGATCGGGACCGTCTGGACGGTCGCCGCGCGCTGGTCACGGGCGGCTCGAAAGGCTCGGGTAGAGCGGTCGTCCGACGACTGCAGGAGATGGGGGCCGAGGTCTACGTGACGGCTCGGACCATGCCCGAGGGACACGAGCACCCGGACCGGTTCATCGAGGCGGACACGTCGACGGTCGCCGGCGTCGACGCCGTGGCCAGTCGGATGGCCGGGATCGGTGGCCCGCTCGACATCCTGGTGCACGTCGTCGGAGGTGCGTCCACGCCGGCCGGCGGGTTCGCGGTCATCACCGAGGAGCAGTGGATGACCGAGCTGCACCTCAACTTCCTGGGAGCGGTGCGCCTGGACCGCGCCCTCCTCCCGGCGATGATCGAGGCCGGGTCGGGCACGGTGCTGCACTTCACGTCGATCCAGCGTCAGATGCCCCAGTACGACGCATCCCTGGCGTACGCAGCCGCAAAGGCTGCGCTGCGCACGTACAGCAAGGCGCTCGCCAACGAACTGGCCCCGCGCGGCGTCCGGGTGAATGCGATCAGCCCCGGGGGATCCAGACGGAGGCCTATGAACGGTTCGTGGACCGGATCGCCGAGGGCAACGGACTCACCCGTGAGGCCGCTGCGCAGACGATCTACGACTCCCTCGGTGGCGTGCCCCTGGGGAGGTTCGCGAACACCGAGGAGATCGCCGACCTCGTCGGCTTCCTGATGTCGGACCGCGCGTCGGCGATCGTGGGCGCCGAGTACGTCATCGACGGCGGGACGGTGCCGACCGTCTGAGCGGTGGCGGTGGGCCGGCCGTCCTCGATGGCCGGCCCACCGGCGCCCGTCGTTCGCGGCGCTGCGTCCCCGGCTCCGAGCGAGGCGTACGCGGGGAGACGCCAGACCAGGAAAGTGAGCGATGCTGATGCGGTGTCTGACCCTGCAGTCTTTCTGGGTGTTGATCTCGGTTGGTCGACCGGTGCCACAGGACTGGCGGCCGTCGACGACACGGGGCGCCTGACGTCATCTGCAAGCGTCCAGAGCGACGACGAGATCGCCGAATGGATAGTGGCGCAGCCTGGTCACGTCGTCGTCGCTGCTGTCGACGCTCCGCTGATCGTGCCGAACGAGACTGGTCAGCGCGTCCCCGAGAAGCTCATCGGTCAGGCGTTCGGCGGTTTCGGGGCGTCTGCCCACACCTCCAATCACACCCGCTTTCCTGGCGGCGACACGCGGGGCAGGAGATTGGCTCAGCGCTTTGAGTGGGCGGTGGATCCTCAAGCGCCCACCGGCGGCGACGTCGGCGTCTGCATCGAGGTCTATCCACACCCTGCGCTTATCGGACTGTTCGAGCTCCCGTACCGCTTGCACTACAAGAAGGGCAACGATCAGGGGCGGGCGCCGGGATTCCGGTTGTTCGTGCACCACCTCGAGTCCATCCCGGAACTGGACCTGGCGGGTAATCCCCGGTGGCGGCAGCTGAAACAGCTTATTGCCTCACCGCGCCCCGGCGACCTCACCCGCGTGGAAGACGAACTGGACGCCATCGTCTGTGCTCACTTGGCGTGGCTGTGGCACCACCGGCGCAGCGGGCTGGAGATCTACGGCGATGTCGAAGTCGGCTACATCGTCGCGCCGCCCCCGCCTCTGCACCGGCCACAACAACCCGAACGACGGGATGAAGTCGCCAGCGTGCCGGCATCGGGACGCTCCGAGCGGGTGGTCCACGGCAATCCCATCGTCTACTCAGCTGAAGCCAACGGTGGTGACGGCGTGCCAGAAGCTGGCTCGGCGGCCGTTCCGCGAACAGCCGTTGACTCCGCCTGCCGATGCGGGTGTCACGAGCGGGTCGGGCCGGGCGCCCGCTACCGACCAGGGCACGACGCCCGGCACGCTTCGCAGGTCGGCCGGGCGATGATCGCGGCGGGCGCCGAGGACCCCGTCTTGCTGGCCACACTGCCGAGCGAGGCGCTGCAGGCGAAGGCCCGGGCAATGCTGGACCGGTCCGCGTCGCGGGACCGGCCTCAGCGCGCGGTCTCCCGACCCAGCATCCCTCGAGGGACGCCGGTCATGCGATCGGAGGCGCCAGCGGTGACGGCTGAGACTCCTGGCACCTGGCACGACTCCGACCCGGCGACGAAAGCCGCCTGGCCTGTGGCAGTAGCTGCTTGGGTCCAGGCCACTCCGACCATTCTCGAGAGGGTCGCAGCCACCTACGGCGGCTCAATCACCTACGAGCAACTCGCCCACCAGTTGTTCGACGAGACCGGCTACCGGACCCGGATGCTGCTGGGCCAATGGATCGGCCAGGTGCTCGGACCCGTGCAGGCCGCCACGCTCACCGGAGGCAAACCCCCCTTGTCATCGCTGGTCGTAAGGGCGGCGACCGGTGGCGTGGGCGACGGGTACGTCAACCACGAGCACCCCGACGGCTTCGCCTCGTTCACCGAGCGGCAGCATGCCGCCGCCGTCGATCGCCTTGAGTGCTACCGCAGATATTGCGATCGGGTTCCTGGCGACGCGGCGCCACAGATGACGCCGCTCTTCATCGAGAAGCAGACATCTCGGTAAGAGCGAGCCCCTCCGCAGACTTGCCCTACGGCGGTCGAGGCGGCAGTCCCAGCCGTCCCGACAAGGGTCAGATTGGGGGTCGTACCGGGCCGTCCGGAGGGTCCTCCAGACCTTCCGGTTGCGTTGGCAGGCGAGCTGACCTGCGGTCTTACGAGGAGCGGGTGACCGGGATCGAAGCGGCATGGCCAGCTTGGAAGGCGGGGACCACCCGGCTCGTGTGTGCAGGTCAGGCGCCCTATGGGCCCTCCCGTGAAGGGCTCGTGACCCAGCCATGACCCAGGGTCCCGGCGTGACCCACGCGTGACCCACGGCGGCTAATGACCTGTCAGTCGTCCGACTCCGGATCGTCGTCCGATGGGTTGTGTACTGCGCTCAGCATGGCGTCGAGTGAACGGGCGATCTCGGCTTCGCGGTCGTCCGCCGCGTGCTGGTAGAGCAGGGCGGCAGCAGGGGAGGAGTGCCCGCGCGGCGCATCCGTTCTGGTTGTGGCGCCGGTCGCGGCGGCGTGGGTGGCCCCGGTGTGGCGGGGGTCGTGCGGCCGGACCGCCGGCAGTCCGATGGCGTTCCCGGCGCGGCGGAAGGTCTGCTTCCAGTTGCTCCGGGCGAGGTAGCTGCCCGTACTGGTGGAGAACAGGAGGGCGTCCGGAGCATCGGCAACGTGCTGCTCCAGTGCCGTCGCGATGGCAGCGGGGAGCGCCACGGTTCGGCGCCCGGCGTCGGTCTCGGGCTCGCCGATCCCCACCGGCCGCTGACCGACGGCAGGTTGGCGGGCCTTCGCCGTTCTGCGGCTCCTTCGATGGCGTCTTCTGATGGCCGCGCTGCCGACTGCCGCGCGAACGACTCCTTAGCCTAATCGGATGACACGTTGCGACGGTGCTGGACGACTTAGGGGCTAAGTGTCAGTCTTCGCCTCCCTACATCGTCACCGGAGGCAGACATGGCACGGATCAATAAGGCAGTGGTGGTCACCGAGGCGACCCGGGCGGCGCGGCGCGTCCACTTCGTGGTTGAGGACCCGGCTGTGATCAAGGCCGCGAAGCAGGCAGGCCGGGACGTCGCCCAGGCTGCCCGCTCGTGCACGGAGCTCGGCGGTGAGATCAAGGCATCATGGGCTCGCTCGGAGTGAACTACTCGCCCGAGGCGCTCGGTCTGGTGGTCCGTGAGCTGCGCGAGGCGCAGTCCCCGAGGTTGACTCAGCGCGAACTGGGTGTCCGTGCGGGATACGGAGAGGCCGGCGCCGGAGTCGCGATCTCTCGTATCGAGAGCGGCCTCTCGAACCCCAGCGCCGACCGACTCGTCGGCCTCAACAAGGCGCTCGATCTCTTGCCCGGCGAGCTCGTGACCCTCGCCGCGCGGCGCACCGAAGCCCTTGCCGCGGCTGGCGAAGGATCGGCGGGCACGACGGACGAGTCCCTGCGGAACCGACTGGTGCGCGTGCAGCGCATCGTCGAAGAACGGACCGACCGCCTGTCGAGCACGGTGGATGCCTTCAACGAGGCGCACGACCAGGCTCGGGACGACTTCTTCCTCCCCTTCGTGCGCGCCGCCGATGCCATCTCGGGCGCCCCTTCACCGCCGACAGAAAGCGTGGAAGAGGGCGTTCCGGAAGAAGGCGCCGACGCCGCTGCCACAGCCGCGTTCCGGCTGCGCTTCGCGAGCTACGGGGTGGCCCAGACGCTGTCGGGGGCGGCAGCAGGCGCAGCAGTTGGGAGCGCGGCAGGCGCGGCTACGGCCTATGCGGCCTTTACCGCTGCCGTTACCTGGGGCACGGCTTCGACCGGTGTCGCAATCTCTGGGCTGTCCGGCGTCGCCGCGTCCAATGCCGCGCTTGCGCTGCTGGGAGGCGGCACCCTCGCGGCCGGTGGAGCGGGCATGGCCGGCGGCGCCGCGCTTCTCACGGGGCTCGTCGCCGGCCCCGCAGTCATCCTGGCTGTGAGCGGTCTCGTGTGGGTCGCTCGCCGGAACCGGCAGCAGCGGCAGGAGCTCGCGGTGAAGCTCGACGAGGCCGAGGCGCAGCTCGATGCGCAGGCGCGGGGCGTCGAGGCGTTCGTTGACCTCGTGGGTCGCGCCGCCCGAATCCTCGAGTACGTCGCCGTCCACGGTGCGCATGCCCGAGATCGGTGGTCCCGACGACTGCAGGCGCCGACCGAGTGGGACGAGCTGTCGCCTGCGCAGCAGGAGCAGTACGACGACTTCGTCCAGCTCTGTGCGGCACAGCTCGCCGTGGCGACGCTCGACGTGGAGCGTCTGCTGGTGCTCCAGGGTGAGGAGCTCAACCAGGAGATCGGCCTCATGGACCAGATCCTCGACAAGAGCGAGGACCTGGTTCACAGCCGGGTGTGATGCGCTGGACGCCCTTGCTGTGCCGCCTGCTCCTGTGGGCCGGACTTCCGGTGCGAAGTGGAAGGGTCAGGCGAACCGGTCTATCAACCGCCCTACGGAACGATGGTGAACCGCTACGCACTCGATCATGACGGCCTGGCAGTGTGCGGATTGACCATCCGCTGGGTTCGCCGTTGTACCCCGATCGCGTAGAGGGGACCCACTCTCGTAGTGGGAGAGGGCGAGGTTCACGCAAGCGCTTACGCCTGCTAAGTGGACCGCTGATGCTTCTAGTCGGCGCCGTGGGCGGTCCGGACTAGCTCCAGTAGGAGGTCGTGCTTGGCGTCCAAATCAGCGGCGGTGAGCCGGATGCGGTAGCGCCCCCAGCGGTTGGCGTACTCCAGGGTCTCGACGCCTTGCTCTTCCAAGCGGCTGGTCAACTCGTCCGAGCGAGGGATTCGAAATTCCGCGATCATGTGCTGCTGGCGCGGGCGCACCTGAACGAAGTTGTCGGCGACGCCGTCCCGCACCAGCCCGATGTAGTGCTTGTTGTACTTCAGAGCCATCTTCGGCTCGACCTCCTGGACGATGCCGAGGAGCCGGTCCGCGAGGACAAGGCTGCTCTTCGCAGCCTTGTGCTCCCACCAGGCCCGGTCTACGGCCTGCTCGGCCTCGTCCTCGTCGTCCGCGGACCCAAGGGTCATCTGATCCAGGACCTTCGTCGCGGAGAGCGTCAGCACATCGCCAATCTGAAGGGCGCGGAGCTGGATGGCGACGAGCGGGATGAACCCGTTGAACAGGCTGATCACATTCAAGAACCGGCTCGTGATGTCTTCCGCGACGATGACGGCGACGTGCTCGTGCTGCGGGTACCGGCGCCGCTCGATGTCCCAGTACTCGATGGTCCGGATGATGTGCGTCTCGTCCGTCGGGCCGAGTTGGATCTCGACCTCGTACCTCGTCGCTGTATCGGGGTCAGTAAGCAGCAGATCTAGGCGTCCGGCGCGCGGCTGACGCCGTTCTACGTCCTTAACGACGAGATCGCCGAGCCCAAGCAGACCTGTATCTGCGACGATTCGCTCTTGGAGCCACTTCTCGCTCAGGTCCGGGTGGCCCTTAAGGCTGACAGTCTTGGCGCGCTGGTAGTCGACCACCAGCGAACAGTAGAGGGCACTGCGGAGAGCCCGATGTCGGATTCTTGGGGACGACCAACGAGATCAGCGAAGCGCTGTGCCTCGGAACTCACGGTTCTACCGGGTCTCGTGACAGGGAGCCCGGGAGCAGCTGCGCGGCCATCTTGCACGCGCAGACGAGCGCCACCGGGTTGGTTGGGACGAACCTGCTCAGCGGTCTCTCCGCGGATCGTCATCTATGGATGGCTCATGTGCTCGGGCCAGCATGGCGTCGAGTGAACGGGCGATCTCGGCATCGCGATCGTCCGCCGCGTGCTGGTAAGCAGGGCGGCAGCGGGGGAGGAGTGCCCGAGCCGGCGCATCAGTTCTTTGGTCGTCGCGCCGGTCGCGGCGGCGAGAGTGGCCCCGGTGTGGCGGAGTTCGTGCGGCCGGACCGCCGGCAGTCCGATGGCGTTCGCAGCGCGGCGGAAGGTCGAGTTCCAGTTGCTGCGGGCCAAGTAGCTGCCCGTACTGGTGGAGAACAGGAGAGCGCCCGGAGCAGCGGCGACGTGCTTCTCCAGGTGCTCCTCCAGTACCGCAGTGACAGCGGCAGGGAGCGTCACGGTGCGGTGCCCGGCGTCGGTCTTGGGCTCGCCGACCACCCACCGACCCTCGACCCGCCGCACGGATCGTTCGATGCGGATGCGGCCCCCGGGGAGGATGTCGGACCGGCGGAGAGCGGTGGCCTCGCCGAACCGGAGGCCGCCGAAGGCGAGGACCAGAAGAAGTGCTCGGTAGCGCTCGGTCCTCCTGTCCCGCCCCAGTTGCTCCGCCAGCTGCAGGGCTTCGGCCGCGGTGAGCGCGCGAGAGGGCCGGGAGGCCTTCGGAGTGCCGGCGCCTCGGAGGCGGCACGGGTTGGACGCGATCGCCTCGTCGGCGACGGCCACGTTGAGGATGGCCCGCAGGAGCCGGTACGACTGGGCCACAGCCGTGGGGCCCGTCGTCCGGCCGGCCTTGACGTGCCACGAGCGGACGGCCGCTGGCGTCACCTCGTCGACGGGGACCTCCGCCCACGGCTTGGTGAGGTGATGCCGCCACAGTCCGGCGTAGAGAACGCGGGTGCTCGAGCGGAGGTCGTTGCGGGCGAGGTAGTCCTCGGCGTAGTCGCCGACGGTCCGGGAGCGGGCGCTCGGAGCCCGCCAGCTCTTCCGGAGCAGGTCGGTCTGCTGGGCGGCGAGCCAGGCCCACGCGTCGGCCTTGGTGCTGAAGACCTTGGCGTGACGCCGTCCGTCGGGACCGCGGTACCGGGCGCGGAAGGAACCGCTGGGCAGCTCGTCGACCGTCCCGAACGTCCGCTTCTCCACCTCGTGACCCTGACGGTCGTCAGCGAGCGGGTGTCGAAAATCATCGCTGGCTGGGGACGCGGCCGGCATCCACAAACGCGTCTAGCGTCGAGCGCTCCAGGCGCACATACTTGCCGACTTTGACGTAGCCGATCCGGCGCTCGGTGATCAGCCGCCGGACGAATCGCTCACCGGTGCCGAGGTATTCGCCGGCCTGCGCGACGGTCAGCAAAGGGTCGCCAGGGGTGTGCCGATCTTCGGTCCTCCGGTGAGCCGTCATGCATCGAGCGTCACGGCCAACCTCCAGTTGGCCTTGAGAACAGCTTCGCGCCGAGGCTTGGTGGGCCGGCCAGTTCCCTTCTCCGCGCCTGAGGTCGCGTTCACGGAGGTCGGTCGAGACGCTCGCCTATTCGAGCCGCGCGCGCATCGACACCCGCGTGAGCTGGACTTCATCAAGGTCGACTGTCTCGACCTCTATGCGGCGGTAGCCCATCCGCTCGAAGGCGGGGAGGGCGCGCCACGAGGCATGCGTGCAGAGGTGGGGCAGTCCGGCGGCGCGGGCAAGGTCCGCCACGGCGGTGAGGAGCAGACGGGCGACGCCTCGGCCGCCGCACTCCGGGGCGACGAACAGCTGGTCCACCTCACCGGCCTGCAAGTCGCCCACGGCCTCGAGTGCCACGCTGCAGAAGCCGGCCATCACGTCGCCGACCTCTGCGACCAGGACGACGGTGTTGCGGGTCATCCACTCGTGCCCCTCGAGGGTCCGCCGGCCGGCCCAGGCATCCAGTTGGGCGCTGTCGTAGTGCGTCGATGCCGAGTCTTGAATCGCTCGGATGCTCAGCTCGCAGAGGGCCGCCGCGTCCTCGACCTCAGCACACCGCACCCGGATCGTCTGTTCCACGATCCGAAGTCTAGTACGTACTTGCGCTAGTTGCTACGAGATCGTAATACTTGGTCCATGCCTGACTCCCCACCTGACGCACCCATGTCGGTGCTCTTCGATCTCTGGCTGATCAACCACCTCCTGTCCGATGCGCTGGACGGCGTACTCGCCGAACGGAGCGGGCTCAACGGGGAGGAGTTCGGCTTCTACTCACTGCTCCGGCGCTTCGGCCCGGTGCCCTCGGGCCAGATCAGCCGATGGACGGCGATGCGGCCCACGACCGTGTCGACGTGGATCCGCCGTCTCCAGGAGCGGGGTCACGTCGAGCAGCGGCCGAATCCGGCGGACGGCCGGTCCCGGCTCGTCGCGCTGACTGCAGCGGGCGAGCAGGCCCATGCGGTGGCCGCGGAGACCTTCTTCGGCGCGACCCGCACGCTGTCCGACTCGCTAGGGCCGGAGGAGCAACGGCAGCGGATCTCCCTGCAGCGACTCGACGCCGCCCTCCGCGAGGTCGGCGGGCTCGACCCGCGCCCCTACACCGTGCCGGAGAAGCCGGACCCGGCCGACAACCAGCTGACCTACGTCGGGCGGCCCCTGGATCCCACCGAGGAGCAGACCGTCCTCGCCTACATCGACTTCGTCCGCAGCCGACCCTCCAAGGGAGGACCTCGATGAGCCCGAGCGCCGACCCCCTTCACAGCGACCCCGTCGGCCTGTCCACCGTTCGGTCGGCCATCCGGGAGCTGATGAGGCGCCACCACGTCCCCGGTCTGTCGATCGCCGTCACCGACTCCGAGCGGCTGCTGCACGCCGAGGGCTTCGGTCGCGCGGACCTCGCCACCGGACGGAGCGCCACCGCCGACACGCGCTATCCCTGGTTCTCGATGTCCAAGATCGCCACCGCCACGGTCGCGATGCGCCTGGCCGACGAGGGTCGTCTCGACCTGGAGGCGACCGTTCGGTCCTTGATGCCGACCTTCGTCGTCCGCGCCGGTCGAGCGGAGCCACGCGTCCGCGACCTTCTCTCCCATACCGCCGGGCTGGGCAATCCCCTCCCGCTGCGCTGGGTGCTGCCGGCCAGCGCGTCCGCTCGGGACGCGGACCAGTTCGCCGGGCGACTCCTGGACCGACACGGTCGCACCAGCCGTTCCGCCGGCCGGCCGGCTCGGTACTCCAACGTCGGCTATCTCGCGCTCGCCGAGATCATCGGGCGGGCTGCCGGGCGGCGCTTCGAGGACCACGTGCGTACGGCGCTGCTCGAACCCGCCGGAATGACAGGGACCGGCTACGACGCCGTCCGCGGCGAGCAGACAGCCACCGGTTATGTCCGGCTGCCACGGCCGGCCACCCCCTTGGTCCGCGCCGCCCTACCGACCGGCATCGCCGGCGGCCGCACGGGCGGCTTCCTCGCCCTCAACCCGTTCCGAGTGGCCGGAGCCGGCTACGGCGGACTCATCGGCAGTGCGGTGGACGCCGCCAGACTGCTGCGCCTCCACCTGGCCGACGGCGTCATCGACGGGCTCCGACTCCTCGAGCCGGAGTCGGCGCGACGGATGCGGCAGATCGACAATCCCGGCCGCCCCTTCGATCTCGGACTCGGCTGGTTCCGGCGCCCCGCGGACCGGGACGCCACGCCGACCTTCGTCGAACACTGGGGCACTGGCGGCGGCTTCTGGAACGCCATGCGCCTCTATCCCGAGCGCGACCTCGGGATCGTCACCATGGCGAACACCACCCACGCCTACGACCACAACGCCCTCATGGCCGCCGTCCATGCGGTGTTCCGGCCGTGAGCCGCAGCTGGGCGGCCGTCTCTTGGCGGAGCGTCATGGTCGTCGGCACCCCGCTGGCGTACGCCGCCCTGCTGCTCTTCCACCCGATCCCGCACGCCGGTCCCGTCCTGCACGGCTTGGCCCACGCACATACCGGGTGGCTGGTCGTCCACGTGGCGCAGCTGGCCTTCATCGGCGCCATGGGTGCGGTGATCCTCTTGCTCGTCCACGGCCTGCACGGACGAGCGCCCGGGGCCGCCCGGGGATGTGCACTAATCTTCGTGCTTCTGTACGGCGCCTATGAGGCGTGGACCGGCATCGCCACCGGGGCCCTTGCTCGAACCGCCGCCACACTGCCCGCCGACGATCAGCACGCGGCGGAAGTGCTCGTGCAGGCGCATTGGGAGTCCCCGCTGTTAGGTAACGGCTCGCTCGGCGCCGTCCTCGGCTCGGCCGCGTGGCTCGGAGCAACCGTCGCTGCAGCCCTCGCCCTGCGGGGGGCCGGAGCGCCTCGTCGCGCCGTCTTCGCCCTCATCGGCGCCGGCTTGCTGTTCGCGCCAACGCACGTGCCTCCGTTCGGACCCGCGGCGATGGGACTCTTCGCACTCGCCGCTGTGTGGGCCCGACCCGCTGGCCGCACCAAGGATCGACTTCGACCCCCAGCCGGCCCTGGCGCTCAACACCCGTCGAACGAGCGGTGTGACGCGGCGGCTGGCTGACATCGTGGCCAGCGAGTGAGGGCGAGCCGACGGCCAACAGACGCTCGAACGCCAACGTCGCGGCACTCGTGGTGCAACCGCCGTCGCGCGGATACACCTCGTCGCGGGAGCACTCTCGGCCGTGGGAGCCGAATGTCAGCATCATGGTGGTGGCAGCACTAGTAGCCGCAGCGTCTTCCTGCTGCCGAGCCTTTGGCGCACGGTGTCCGCGTGGTGACGGGGCTGCTCATCGCGCTGTCCGCCGGGATCCTGTGGGGGAGCGCCGACTTTGCGGGCGGCCGGCTGAGTCGGCGCCTGCCACTGCTGGTTGTGGTCACCTGCAGTCAGGGCGCCGGCCTGGTGGCATTGACGATCGTTCTGCTCGCCCGCGGGAACATCGCCGTCGACGCGGTCGGCTGGGGCGTGGTGGCCGGGCTGCTCTCGCTGGGCAGTGTCACCTGCTTCTACCGGGCGCTGGCTGTGGGAACGATGAGCGTTGTCGCGCCACTGGTGGCCACGTCTGCCACGGTGCCGGTGCTGGCGGGCGTCGTCGAAGGTGAGCGGCCGGGAACAGTGGCCAGCGCAGGCATTGCGCTGGCGATGACCGGAATAGTGCTCGTGAGTAGGCAGGTGGCGCTCGAGCCGCCGGAAAACCACCGCCTCAGCGTCGTCCTGGCAGTGGCCGCGGCGGTGTTCGCCGGTGCGCAGCTGGTGGCGCTGCAGCGTGCCGGTGCCGTGGACGCCCTGACCGGCGTGGCAGCCAGTCGAGCGACGAGCGTCGCGGTCCTCGTGGCCGTGCTAATGGTCAGCCGCGCATCCGCGCCGGCACGGGACCTGCGAGCCGCCGCAATGGTCGGGTTGCTCGACACCGGCGCAAACCTGGCCTACACGCTGGCCAGTGCCCGCTCGTTGCTGTCGTTGGCCGGGGTGCTCGCCAGCCTCTACCCCGTGGTGACCGTCGCCCTCGCTCGCTTCCTGCTGCACGAGCGCCTGCGCCCGTCCCAATGGGCCGGCGCCTCACTTGCCTTGGCGGGCGTGCTGCTGATCGTCGGTGCATGACGTCTGGGCCCGACTCGCCGATCAGTGCCTCGTGGGCCGACCTCATGGACAGCGCAACCACTGCCACAGCCGCCGTGTCGTCGAGCCCCGATCAGCGGGACTTCGACGACTGGAGGACTAGGAAGATCAAGAGGGACACACCTCTTGCATCTCAGGTTGACCGACTCGTTGTGACGGGCTGTGCCAAACGCCCCGGGTGTAGACGCATCGACGGGGTCGAGCCTTCAAGCCCTGAGGCAAGAGGGGTGCCCGCAAGCGATCATGATCGCCACAGGTGGCGATGAGACTCTGTCGGGTCTGGCGACGTCGTGATCACAGTGGTGCGAAAGCGCCTGCAGAGGTGTGTGACGCGGGGTCCTCGGGTGCCTGTTGCATGCTGCTACGAGCGCGCGGTCCGTATCCCTTGGCGGAGAGCCTCGGACCCTTGCCGGTCCGCTCGGAAGGGCGACGTCACGGGTCCACCCGACTCGTCGCCGGCTTGATCTCTGGTCGGCTCCGTGCGCGCCTGCCTCCGTTGCCTCCGTCGTGGTTCCGACTTCGGCGGCGGTCTCACTCGACCGGCTGACCGGCGCAAAGACCCGGGCTGTGCCCGGAGCGTCCTAGCCCCATATCGGCGAGCGTGACCTTGACGCGATCCTCCGCGACGAGATCTACGCCACCGCAGTGGAGCGCTCCTAGGCGGTTGCCACCTGCTTGGCTAGCCGTCATGGAAGCTGCCGACGACTGGGTTGTCGCTATCGTCGCGATACTTGCGCTCACGATCTCGATCGCTGCATTCTTTTATAGCCGTCGCGCCACCATGGCCGCGGAACGCTCGACCGCAGTCGCGGAACGGAATGAGCAGCGGCAGCTTGAAGAGGCTGCGGAACGAGCCGTTCGCTGGCGATTCACTCCCGAGCCACAGGTCTACTTCTCGGATGTGTCGGTTGCAAGCCGTTCCAGCGACGCCATGACATCGATGGTCAATGAGGGTGACGGCACTGCCTTCGATGTTGTTGTTGAGGTTCGAGAGGGTCCTCAGATCATCGGTGGCCCTCTCCTCAATGGTGCGACCGTGCACAGCGGGGAATGGGTGCGGCTAGGGGCAAGAACCGCGGGATACGGGAAGCACGAAGAGCTTCAGGTGTACTGGAGAGTGTCCCCGGATAGTCCTGTTCGGTCGCGCCACTTCGACCTCCGAGGCCGTCCCCTCTAACGCTTCTTCCCCTATGAGTTGCATGGCCGTTTGGGACATGGAGCTCGACGGGATGTCCTCCCGGCGACAGCGGGGTGGCGATCGCCGTGAGCCTGCATGCCGCGCGGGCGCCTTGGGTGACCGCTGACGACGACTCCCCGCACGGCGTGCTCTCGGGCGGCTGCTCAGTCGGGGGACGTCACGCCTCTGGCCGTCGAGGCCCTGCGCTACACGCCGAGCAGTCTCGTCGGGACTCCGCCGCGCAAGCCCGCTACACCGTCAGCGGAGCGTCGCAACACCGAACCCCCGCGCCGTCCCGTCACCAGGCATGTCCTTGGGAACGGAGTCGCGGGGCCTCATCCTCCGGTGCGTCGCTCTGGTCCAGCGGGTTCCGTATTAGGTTCTAGCCCCCGGGCCTCCATGGACCGGCAGTAGCCGCCACTCGCGGCACTCCGATGTGCCACCCGGATTTCGCCGCGACGACCAAGGGGTCTATGTGACTGCCGCGCCCAGGGACTCCGTCCCTGAGGTCATTGCCTCCCTGGAGGACGAGTTCGCTGGCTTCGCCGCAGCCTTCGCGCGCGGGGACTACTTGCTTTGGCTTGGTTCCGGGATCTCACGCGACGTGGTCCCTGGTGTCTACGAGCTGCTTGAGCGGATGCTGGACTATCTCCGGGCGAAGGTCGACCTGGCAGACCCGGGATGTCGCTTCCGGGGGGCGCTTGATGAGGTGCTGGACGTCGCAGGAGTGCCTGACGCTGCCCGTGCAAGCATCGACCTGACGATGCCAGTTCAGATGTGGCCTGAACGGTCCGACATCCTGGCACGCCTGGTTGACCGATACTCAGACGTCCTGGACGTGCAAGTGCCGGGTGAGCCCGAGGACTTCCTGGTGTGGACAGGGCTTGGGATCCCCACCACCTACGGCGCGCCCGAACTGCTTCCGGACGTCGAGCACCTCTGCGTCGCGATCCTCATGTTGGAGGGCGTGGTTCGATCAGCACCCACGACGAATTGGGACGGCCTTGTCGAGGCAGCAATGAAACAGCTTGTCGCCGACGCTGATCGAGTACTGCGCGTCATCGTTCAGCCAGCTGATTTTCGAGGTCCAGACCGTCGGGCTGAGCTGCTAAAGTTCCACGGTTGCGCGGTGCGAGCTGCCGCGAACGAAGCGGACTACCGGCCTCGTCTTATCGCACGGAAGTCCCAGATATCAGGCTGGACTACTAAGCCTGAGAACCAGATGATGAAGAATCGCCTCGAGCACTTGTTCGCCTCGCGTCCCGCCCTCGTCATCGGACTCTCCGCGCAGGACGCCAACATCCACGTAGTCTTACATCAGGCGAATCAAGGCCTGAGTCGGAGCTGGCCGGAATCCCCTCCTGCAGTTGTGTTGGCCGAGCGCAATCTGAGCCACCATCATAAGCATGTGTTGCGAGTGACGTATGGCGCCAGCTACGCGGCGAATGTAAACGAAATCGCATCCTCAGCAGTTCTCGGCGCTTACGCCAAGCCTGTGCTTGTCGGGTTGGTGCTTTACACGCTGGCAGACAAGTTGGCCGCTCTCGCGGCATGCACACCAGGCTTAGCCTTCACCGACGCTGAGTTCGCACACATTAAAGCGGACATCAACTTCCTTCGTGACACCGTCAGCCAGCTGGCGGGCACTGGTACCCGCCCATTTTTGGACGCCTTCTTGTCCCAGCTCACTCTTGTGCTGTCGGTCTTCAGAAGCGGCGAGGCGCCTCCGCTGGCGAGCATGTACTACCAACCGATCTCCGCAGAGCCGATCGAGTCAGCCTGTCACGACCCTGACTTCCCGACAGCCGCCTTTGGACGACTAGCGCTCGCGGTCTCCGCGCTCGGTCGTGGTCTACGGCAAGGAAGCTGGGAGCTCTCAATGGGCAGACCGAGTGCTCCCGAGGGCGGTGTCATACGGCTGGCCACGCGGCGTCAGTCCTCACGGGTTTTCATCGTCCGGAACGCTAGGGCAACATCGCAGCTTGAACTCGACGGCCTGATCGATCCAGACGACGACGAGGTGCTGGTGCTGCTAGCGGAGGCGCCGCAACCAACCACGACTCGCTCGCCGCGGGGGTCCTACGGACGGACCGGAAGGACAGGGGCTCGGCATGTAGACCTAGAGGAGATCTTCGCGTCAGTCGGGACAGCGGATGAGCTTCTCGATGCTTTGAAGCTTGAGGCGGCCTTGTAATGACTTCTGACATTGAGACCGTGCTAGCGGTTCTCGAGGCTTCAGGCTTCGAACGTCTTCCTAGACCGTTGGTCGTGGCCGGCTCCACCTTCGACTTTGACGCCGCCGCGAGGGGGACCGGCGTATCTCATGACCTTGTCCTCGTCGCCCGCAGCACGACAGCCTCTCGTCGGCTGGCTCGCCTCCTATCGGGACTGAGTCGAACGCTCGATCAAGTCGGATCGAGGAGGCCGGTTACTTTGATTTTAGTGGGAGAATTGCTTGACCGTTCGACTGTGGCCGACTTTGAACGACACGCCCGCGTCCTCAGTGTCGAGTCAAGTGACATCGCACCCGACCTAGTTCGTCAGGCCGTCGCAGTGTTGATGCCACTCGATCTACCGTCGGCCACTGCCCCTGGCGCGGAGCCCCTTGCCGCGGTCGCTGAAGCTATCGGCGCCTCACTTTCGGAGGAGCACCGGGCGTTCCTATCGGCCGCCACAGTCGGACCGAATGCGGTACGCGACGCCCTTCGTCAGTACATCGATGACGCAATCTCCGGCAGGGCGCCGGGAGGTTCACCGCAGTGATCGACGTTCCGCTCCGCAGCATCTCCATAGCGGATTTCCGCCGGCTTGAGGGCCACCGCACTTTGCCTCTCGACGCCCCCATAGTGCTGCTACATGGCTCGAACGGCACCGGCAAGACCAGCGTTCTTTCTGCGCTAGAGCTTGCACTCACGGGCGAGATTCGCAGCATGCGCCGCCATGACCCTCGATACACGGCCCACCTCCCGTTCCACGGCCAGGATTTTGCCACCCTTCGCGCCACTGTTTCGGACCGTTTGTCGGCCAGCGCTCGCCCGGAGACGATGACGGTCGGTGGTAGTCGAATAGAGGGGAGCCCTGCCCTCGGGGTCGAGGCCGCTCGGTTCTACGCTGAGCGTTGCTACTTAGACCAAGTGTCTCTTGGTCAGCTACTGGAGCTCTATCAGTACCGAGAGGGCAAGGAAGAGTCGGCCCTCACCCGTTTCGTTAACGAGTTACTCGGCTTAGAGCAACTTGATGCGCTCTGGACGGGATTATCGGACTCGACGGATCTTCGGCGACTCAGGAAGTTGTCAGAACCGCTCGCTGAAGGAGAAGTGGAGGCGCAACGGGCCGCTGATGACCTGTCGCAAGCGACGGCCACGCTTACCGCCTTACAGAATGAGACCTCGCGTGCGCGCGCATCGCTGGCTGCAGCGCTTTCTACTCTTCAGATCGAGATGCCCTCGATCGAAGATGAGACATTTGGGCCACAAGTCGCCGATTTGCTCCGGGCAGCGCAGACGCTTTCCGATCGGTCAAGCGCGCTCGACTTGACTCGTTCTCTGACTAAGCTGGACGGACGCATTGAGGCTCTGTCGATCCAGCCAGCGGCGAAGCGTCTTGAAGAAGCCGCGGCCACGCTATCGCAGGTGACTGAACGTTATGAGGCTTGGCGGGACGAGTACGCGCCAAAGATCGACGATTGGCGCCGGGAGGCGGCGCAGCTACAGTTCGAAGTTGCTGAGAATTACGCTTCCGACCTTGACACTGAACTCGAACGAGTAGTCGTTGCAATGTCGCGCCAAGCAGACATCAGTCTTGCCCGTGGCCGTCTTGAGGAGCAACTCACGAAAAGCCGTACGGCGCTGGACGCAACAGAGGCCCTCCTAGCTGCTGTTCAAGAACAGGCGGGCTCCCTGGTCGAGGGGCTGTCCTTGCTACGAGAGCATGCCACTGCGAATACATGCCCTGTGTGTGACCGCGACTTTAGTGAAGTGTCGTCCACGCACTTGACCGTCCACATGGGCCGCAAGATTGCGGAGCTCACCTCGCAGGGCGCAAGGATTCGAGAGCTCCGGGAGCAGCGTGACGCTCTCGCGTCTGAGTTCCGAGGCACCGAGCGCCAGCTCATCCAACTTGAGGGTGAGCTCTGGTCCGAGGCGCAGCGCGAAGCCATCCATCAGCGAAGGGCGGACTTGGAGTCGTTGCGCGAATCACTGCGCATGCTGCAGCCAGCGATCCACGCTGGTGTCGAGTTGCAGCAGGAGTTGTCGGCTGCTTCCACTCGCCTGGAACAGTTGCAAAGCTCTGCGTTGGAGTCGGCCACGATCAGGTCGAATCTTGTCGGTGTAGCGACCCAGCTTGGAGTCGCGGCTCCAGACCCTGCGGAACCGCTGCGGGATGCCTGGCGCCGCTACTCCGACATCGCAGCGGGGCAACTCGCTCAACTTGAGACAAGACGCCAGGCGCACGCGGTTGCTGTGGAGTACGTCGACCAGCTGCGGCAGCTCAGTGGAAGTGCGGCGCAGCTGAAGGATGTTCTCTCAGAGGCAGCTGAGCGCAAGCTCATGTGGGACACTCGGATACGGGAGGTGCGGCGTCGGCAAACCGTTGCCAGGTCGGTCCAGAGTGCGTCGTCCACCGCCCGCGCGGCGATCATCCAGCGTGTGTTCACAAAGTCCCTGAACCGCGTCTGGCGGGATGTTTTTACTCGTCTCGCTCCACGAGAGCCGTTCGTTCCCGCTTTTGGTGTCCCGTCCTCCAGTAGGGCAGGTCTGGAGTTGAGAGTCGAGACCGTGCATAGGTCGGGCCTAGTCGGCGGCTCGCCGCAGATGATGTTGAGCGCTGGGAATCTTAATACGGCGGCATTGTCTCTCTTCATTGCGCTACACCTCGCGGTGGACCCACTCGTCCCGTGTCTGGTCTTGGACGACCCTGTGCAGTCTATGGACGAAGTGCACATCGCCCAGTTCGCGGCGCTTATCCGAGTGCTCGCGAAAAGCCACCAGCGGCAAGTCGTCATTGCCGTTCATGAGCGCGAGTTGTTCCAGTACCTTGCTCTGGAGCTGAGCCCTGCTTTCCCGGGCGACCAGCTGCTTACGATCGAGCTTGGCGAACGCCCGAGCGACGATGGTTCAGCGATTAACCGCCTCACATGGTCGCCGGACTCAGCGATCGCTGGCTGATGCCGCTGATGCCGTTCGTTCCCGCACCGGTAGTTCGGGCGGGGCGCAAGCCAGCGTGTCGGTGCACCGTCGTGGCCGCTGGCAAAGCGAGGGCGGCGCACACGCAGAACCGCCTCAGCGGCGGCCACGGGGCTGCCCGCGGCGGCCAAGAGTGCCGATTCAGCTGGGCGTCGCGGGCTGGAGCGAACCGGACGGAGGCCGTACATCCCGACAAGTGGTGCTTGTTCCCTGGAGCGCTCCCTGGTTTGCGGTCGCCAGGAGCGGACCGATCGTCGTTCGGCCCTGACCTGACCGAGTGGCACAGTCTCGGCGACGGGAGCGAGCAGGGCCGCCATCCGTCTTGGATCGAGCCGCTCGGCGTGACCCATTCATGACCCACGCAGCGGAAAACAGGGGTCAAAACGGGTTATATCGGGCCTTCCGGAGAGTCCTCCAGACCTTCTCCGGCTGCGCTACCAGGCTGCCTGACCTGCGGTTATGCGTGGAGCGGGTGACCGGGATCGAACCGGCATGGCCAGCTTGGAAGGCTGGGGCTCTACCATTGAGCTACACCCGCGAGGTGCCCGGTCAGCGTAACCGGTCCTGCGGTCAGCCCCGGACCGCCGTCCCGAGGACCTGCGGCCGGGTCGGGTTGAGGTTCACCGCCAGCTCCGGGAAGTCGAAGCGCTCCAGCCGCTCGATCGTGAAGCCGGCCGCCTCGATCACCGCCACCGTGTCCCGCCCCGTGTGACACCCGCCGGCGAAGAACGGCCACACCGTCGCGTCCAGCACCCGCTGCGTCCGCACCAGCCCGCCGTCCCCACGCACGTGCTCCCAGAACAGCAGCCGCCCACCTGGCCGCAGCACCCGCCGCACCTCGGCCAGCGCCACGGCCTGGGACGGCACGCTGCACAGCACCAGCGACGCCACCACCACGTCGAACGCCCCGTCGTCCGAAGGCAGGGCATCCGCAGAACCGTCCACCACCCGAACCGGCACGGGAGCTACAGCAGCCGCCGCCGCAGCCAGCGCACACAGCCGGGGCTCCGGCTCCACCGCCACGACCTCGGTCACAGAAGGCGGGTAGTGCCCGAAGTTCGTGCCGCTCCCCGCGCCGACCTCCAGCACCCGCCCAGACGCAGGAGACAGCAGCCGAGCCCGCAGCGGCGCCGTCCCCTGGCGCTCGCCGGCAGCCGCCAGGCGCGGCCACAGCCGAGCGAACACCGGGTGGGACACCGTCGTCATCGGTTCCTCGGCTCTGAGGGGTCCTGCGGGCGCCTAGACTCGGCCCGCCACGGGGTGTGGCGCAGCTTGGTAGCGCACCTGCTTTGGGAGCAGGGGGCCGCAGGTTCAAATCCTGTCACCCCGACCGCCAGACCGGCCCCGCCCGCGACGTCTCTAGACTCGTGGGCTGACCCGGCGTCGTCCGTCCTGCCCGGCGCCGACCCCGACTGCGACACCCGAGGAGCACCGCGCGTGAAGAGCACCATCGAGGAACTGGGCCCCACGCGGGTCCGGATGGCGATCGAGGTGCCCTGGGGGGACCTGGACCACGCCTTCGGCGAGGTCTACAAGGAGCTGCGCACGCAGGTGCGCATCCCCGGGTTCCGCCCCGGCAAGGTGCCCAACCGCATCCTGGACCAGCGCGTGGGCCGCCCCGCCGTCCTCGAGCAGGTCGTGAACCACGCGATCCCCGAGGTCTACTCGGAGGTCATCCGCGAGAACCAGGTCCGCGTCGTCGGCCAGCCCGACATCGAGGTGACCAAGCTCGAGGACAACGAGACCCTCGAGTTCACCGCCGAGGTCGACGTCGCCCCGAGGCTTGAGCTGCCCGAGCTCGACTCGCTGGCCGTCACGGTCGACGACGTCGAGGTCGGCGACGAGGAGATCGACCAGCAGGTCTCGGTCATGCGCGAGCGGTTCGCCATGCTCAACGCCGTCGAGCGCGCGGCCCAGGACGGCGACTTCGTCTCCATCGACCTCTCGGCCACCCTCGACGGCGAGGTGCTGGAGGACGGCTCCACCAGCGGCATGTCCTACGAGGTCGGCTCCGGTCAGCTCATGGAGGGCCTGGACGACGCGATCCGCGGCCTGTCCGCCGACGAGTCGAAGACCTTCGAGACGGCGCTGCTCAACGGCCCCGACGCCGGCAAGCTGGCCGAGGTGACCGTCACGGTCCGCTCGGTCAAGGAGAAGGAGCTCCCCGAGCTCGACGACGAGTTCGCCACCACCGCCAGCGAGTTCGAGACCCTCGAGGAGCTGCGCGACGACGTCCGCACCCGGCTCTCGCGCACCAAGGTGCTGCAGCAGGGCGCCCAGGCCCGCGACAAGCTGGTCGAGCACCTCCTCGAGACCGTCGAGGTGCCGCTCCCCGAGAACCTCGTCGAGCGCGAGGTCGAGTGGCGCAACAACGCCATGACCCAGGAGCTGCAGAAGGCCGGCATGGACTGGGACGCCTACCTGTCCATGTCCGGGGTCGAGGACCGCGAGACCTACGACGCCGACCTGCGCAAGAACGTCGAGGAGGCGGTCAAGACGCAGTTCGTCCTCGACGCCATCGCCGACGCCCGCGAGGTCACCGTCGACAACGACGACCTCTCGGCGCAGATCATGGCCCAGGCCCAGCGCAACCGGATGAGCCCGGAGCAGTACGCCCAGCAGCTGCAGCAGGGCGGCAACATCGCCGAGTTCGTCGCCGACGTCCGCCGCACCAAGACCCTGGCCCAGCTGCTCGAGCAGACGACGATCACCGACGCCTCGGGCAACGTCGTCGACCTCGACGCCCTGCGCCCGAAGACGATCCAGGCCGGCTCGGAGGACGCCGACGACGCCGACGACGACGCCGCGGATGCCGACGCCTCGCCCGCCGACCTCGAGTCCGCGGACAGCGCCGACAGCTCCGCGAGCGCCGACACCCCCGACGCGGCCGACGAGTCCGCCGAGGACGACGCCAAGGCCTGATCCCCGCGCGATCGTGTGACGACGCCGTCCCGCCCCGGAACCCGGGGTGGGGCGGCGTCGTCCGTTCGCGACCAGGCCCGACGCCGCGACCCGCTGCGCCCACGGCGAACACCCCGCCGCGCGGGACTCCTGCCCGGAGGCTGCGCGTTAGGGTCGACAGGACTCAGGCGAGCACCGGGGGAGACCCCTCCGGGCGGCGCGCCCCCGGGCCCCGCACCACCCCAACCGTCCACTCCAGACCGACTGCCCGACCGTCCTACGGAGGTCACCACACCCGTGAGCACCCACCCGAACCAGGTCAGCGCCCCGCAGCTGCGCGGCGCGGCCGGGGGGATGAACCTCAACGACTCGGTCTACGAGCGCCTGCTGCGCGAGCGGATCATCTTCCTGGGCACCCAGGTCGACGACGTCATCGCCAACCAGCTGGCGGCGCAGATGCTGCTGCTGTCGGCCGAGGACCCCAAGAGCGACATCCACCTGTACATCAACTCGCCCGGCGGCTCGGTCAGCGCCGGCATGGCGATCTACGACACGATGCAGTTCATCGACTGCGACGTCGCCACCTACGGGATGGGCCTGGCCGCCTCGATGGGCCAGTTCCTGCTCACCGCCGGCACTGCGGGCAAGCGCTACGCCCTGCCCCACGCGCGGATCATGATGCACCAGCCCTCGGCCGGCGTCGGCGGCACCGCGGCCGACATCGCCATCCAGGCCGACCTGTTCCGCCGCACCAAGAAGGAGCTCAACGAGCTCCAGTCGCAGCACACGGGGCAGACGATCGAGCAGATCGAGAAGGACTCCGACCGCGACCGGTGGTTCACCGCGGCCGAGGCCCTCGAGTACGGCTTCGTCGACCACGTCGTCAGCAAGGCCGCCATGACCGACAGCGCCAACCCGGTCACCGACAACTGAGCAGCGAGGACTGACGACATGAGCGGTTTCCAGCTGCCCTCCAGCCGCTACATCCTCCCCTCCTTCGTGGAGCGGACGAGCTACGGCATGAAGGAGAGCAACCCGTACAACAAGCTCTTCGAGGAGCGCATCATCTTCCTCGGGGTGCAGATCGACGACGCCTCGGCCAACGACGTGATGGCCCAGCTGCTGACGCTGGAGTCCACCGACCCCGACCGCGACATCACGATCTACATCAACTCGCCCGGTGGCTCGTTCACCTCGCTGATGGCCATCTACGACACGATGATGTTCATCCGCCCCGACATCCAGACCGTCTGCATGGGCCAGGCGGCCTCCGCCGCCGCCGTCCTGCTCGCGGCCGGGACGCCGGGCAAGCGGCTGGCGCTGCCCTACTCCCGCGTCCTGATCCACCAGCCCTCCGGCGAGGCCGGCGGCCAGGTGTCGGACCTGGAGATCCACGCCGCTGAGATCGAGCGGGTGCGCACGCAGATGGAGGAGATCCTCGCGCGGCACACCGGCCGGTCGGCCGAACAGGTCCGCAAGGACATCGACCGCGACAAGATCCTCACCGCGACCGAGGCCAAGGCCTACGGCCTCGTCGACGAGGTCATCCAGAGCCGCAAGCTCAACGGGATGCCCGCGAGCGCTTGATCCACGTCCCGGCCGGTACGGGCCGAACCGTCGCGTGACGCGGCGTCGGCCCGTACCGTCTGGGGGGCGGAGTGCACATGGGGTCGGAGTGCCGTGAGCGACGACACGGCCTGTCCGGCTCCGGCGCACCGGGGGCGTTGGTCCCCCGAGGCGTCGGGGGCGGCGGGTACCGTCGATCAGCGCCCGATCCCCGGCCGGCAGCGCCGGGAGGAGCACCTCGCGGAGCACTGCAGCGGGGTCGAGCACGGGCAGTTCAGCAACACATCGGGTCCGCGGACCGACGGACCTTTTCCCCCGATCTGGAGGTCAGCAGGTGGCACGAATCGGTGAGAGCGGTGACCTGCTCAAGTGCTCGTTCTGCGGGAAGAGCCAGAAGCAGGTCAAGAAGCTCATCGCTGGCCCCGGGGTCTACATCTGCGACGAGTGCATCGACCTCTGCAACGAGATCATCGAGGAGGAGCTCTCGGAGTCGTCGGACCTGAAGTTCGACGAGCTGCCGAAGCCCAAGGAGATCCACGACTTCCTCGGCCAGTACGTCATCGGCCAGGAGACGGCCAAGCGCGCGCTGTCCGTCGCCGTCTACAACCACTACAAGCGGGTGCAGGCCGGCGGCGGCACCCGTGACGAGGCCGTCGAGCTGGCCAAGTCCAACATCCTGCTGATGGGCCCGACCGGGTGCGGCAAGACCCACCTGGCGCAGACCCTCGCGCGGATGCTCAACGTGCCGTTCGCCATCGCCGACGCCACCGCGCTGACCGAGGCCGGCTACGTCGGCGAGGACGTCGAGAACATCCTGCTCAAGCTGATCCAGGCCGCCGACTACGACGTCAAGCGTGCCGAGACCGGGATCATCTACATCGACGAGGTCGACAAGATCGCCCGCAAGAGCGAGAACCCGTCGATCACCCGCGACGTCTCCGGTGAGGGCGTCCAGCAGGCGCTGCTGAAGATCCTCGAGGGCACCACCGCCTCGGTGCCGCCGCAGGGCGGGCGCAAGCACCCGCACCAGGAGTTCATCCAGATCGACACGACGAACGTGCTGTTCATCGTGGGCGGCGCCTTCGCCGGCCTGGAGAAGGTCATCGAGCAGCGGGTCGGCAAGCAGGGGATGGGCTTCGGCGCGGAGATCCGCAGCAAGACCGAGCTCAACGAGTCGAACATGTTCAACGAGGTCATGCCCGAGGACCTGCTGAAGTTCGGGATGATCCCGGAGTTCATCGGCCGGCTCCCGGTCATCACCGCCGTCCAGAAGCTCGACCGGGACGCGCTGATCAACATCCTCACCGAGCCGAAGAACGCCCTGGTGCGCCAGTACCGGCGGCTGTTCGAGCTCGACGGCGTGGAGCTCGAGTTCTCCGACGACGCGCTCGAGGCGATCGCCGACCAGGCCATCCTCCGAGGCACCGGCGCCCGCGGGCTCCGCGCGATCATGGAGGAGGTGCTGCAGTCGGTGATGTACGAGGTCCCCAGCCGCGACGACGTCGCCTCCGTGGTGATCACCAAGGAGGTCGTGCTGGAGCACGTCAACCCGACGATCGTGCCCCGCAAGCCGACCCGCACCCCCCGCGAGAAGTCGGCGTAGGTCCTCCGCTCCTCCGACGAGCCCGTCCCCGACTCCGGGGGCGGGCTCGTCCGCGTTGGTGGGCCCGAGCGTGTGCGCTGACGCCGCACTCCGACCCGGATCCTGCGGCCTGAGCGCACACACCTGGCGGGGTCCGTCCACAGATCGCGGCCGCTGGACCTGCGGCCGGCCGTGCTCGCCTGAGGGTCGGGGCGTGACCCTCGACATCAGCACCGTGCTCGGCCCCGCCGGATGGGCGACCTGGACCGAACTGACCACCCGGGTGGACCGGGCCACCGTCGCCCGCTGGGTCGGCAGCGGCCGCCTCGTCCGCCTCCAGCCGGAGGTCTACGCGCTGCCGGCCGTGGCGGGCGACTGGCGGGTCAGGGTGGCGGCCGCGGTGCGCGCCTGTGACGGGGTCGTGAGCCACGGGTCGGCCCTGGCGCTGTGGGGTCTGGCCGCGCCCGGTCTCCCGGTCCACCTGACGGTCCAGCACTGCCGTAGCGGCCGGGGGACGGACGGGGTCGTCCTGCACCGCAGCCGGGACCTGCTGTCGTCGGTGCGGCGCGTGCAGGGGCTGCCCGTGAGCTGTCCCGAGCGGGCGGTGGTCGACACCTGGGGGTGCGCGGGGACCGTCGGCCGCCGGGACGCACGGGCCGCGGCGATCGACGCCGTCCGCCGGCGGCTGTGCGGTCCGCGGGAGCTGCAGCGGGAGATCGAGCGTCGTCCGTGCCTCCCGGGGCGCGCCGCACTCGTGGAGCTCGTCCACCTGCTGGCGGACGGCTGCCACAGCGAGCTGGAGATCTGGGGGTGCCTGCAGGTGCTGCGGGCGCCGGGCATGCCGGCGTTCACCCAGCAGCGCCGGGTCGCCGTCGGCGGTGAGGTCTTCCACCTCGACGCCGCCTACGACGACGTGCTGCTGGCCGTCGAGATGGACGGCGGGGCGTTCCACGGTTCCCGCGAGCAGCGGGAGCGCGACATCCGGCGGGACGCCCTGGTCGCGACGCTCGGCTGGCAGACCCTGCGCTTCGGATACCGTCGGCTGACCGGCGACCCGGACTCCTGCCGGCGCGAGATTCGCCAGGTGCACGAGGCCCGGCGGCGGCTGCTGCACCCCAGGCGTGTGCGCTGACGCCGCGGACCGCGCCGGATCCTGCGGCCTGGGCGCACACGTTGGCCAGCGCGGCGACACGGCGCGGGCGGTGGCGGAGGGGTGGCACATTCGGACGGGTGCGTGCCCTCACCTCCCTGCCCGAGCAGCTGCGGGAGGCCTTCCGGGCCCGCGTCTCCGGTGACCCGACCGGCGCCCCCGACTGGGTCCGGGACATCGCCCGCGTGGGCACCGGCCCGGGCTGGTTCGAGCCCGACGGCGTCGTCTGGCGGGTGCACGGCGACCTCTCCACGCTCGTCGGCGGCGTCGCGGCGCTGATGGGCCAGGCCGCGCACCCGCTCGCGCTGGCCGGCGTCCAGCGGCACTCGGCCTACCGCGAGGACCCGTGGAAGCGGCTGGCCGGGACCGCCCGCTGGCTCGTGGTGAGCACCTTCGGCTCCGAACAGCTGGCCGAGCGCGAGGCCGCCCGGGTGCGGGGCATGCACACCCGCGTGAAGGGCCGGGTCGACGGCCGGCCGTACTCGGCGTCGGACCCGGCGCTGCTGCGCTGGGTGCACCTCGCCTTCACCGACGCGTTCCTCGCCGCCCAGCAGGCCGTGGGCACCGACCTCGGCGCCCGCTTCGGCCGCGGCTGGCCCGACGTCTACGTGGGGGAGTGGGCGCGCGCCGCGCGCGAGCTCGGCGCCACCGACCTGCCGGTGACCGTGGCCGAGCTGCAGGAGGCATTCGCGGAGTACCGGTCCGAGCTCGAGCCCGTCCCGGCCGACCTGCGCGCCTTCCTCGCCGCGCCGCCCGGCCTCAGCGCGCCGGAGCGGCTGGTCTACCGCGGCCTCGCCGGTGCGGCGTCGCACGTCGTCTCACCGGCGATCGCCGGCTGCGCCGGGGTGCCCGGCCGGGGCCGCGGCGGATCCGCTCAGCTCGCCGTCACCCGGGTGCAGCTGCGCGGCCTGCGCCTCGCGCTGGGCAGCTACAGCCCGTCGGAGGAGGCAGCCCGCTGGCGGCTCGGGACCGGCCCGGCGCCGGCCTGGGCGGGGGAGACGGCGGCCTGAGCGGGTGCGCCGACGCCGCGGTCCGGAGCGCGGAACGCGGCGTCAGCGCACACGCTCAGCTCGAGGCGACCGGCGCCAGGACGACGTCCACGCTCAGCGGCCCGGACCCGGCCACCACCGACAGCGCCGCGATCCGCCCGGCCGACGCGAGGTCCGCCCGGCCGGCCTCCACCAGCGCCACCTGCTCGGCCGGCGCGGTCACGGTCGCGGACTCGACGTCGGCCCGCATCGACTGCTTGGCCTCCGACTTCGCCTTGCGGACGGCGGCCAGCGCCTCGGCGACCACCGTCACCACGGCCGGGTCACCGCCGGCGGGCGGCTCGGAGGCGACCGGCCACGACGCGCGGTGCACCGAGCCGGTCTGCCACCAGGACCAGACCTCCTCGGTGACGAACGGCAGCACCGGGGCGAACAGCCGCAGCTGCACCGACAGCGCCACCGCCAGCGCGGCCTGCGCCGACTGCGCGGCCGCGTCGTCGCCGTAGGCCCGGGTCTTGACCAACTCCACGTAGTCGTCGCAGAACGACCAGAAGAACGCCTCGGCGACCTCGAGCGCGCGGGTGTAGTTGTAGGCCTCCAGCGCGGCGGTCGCCTCCTCGACGACCGTCGCCAGCCCGGCGAGCAGGCCGCGGTCGATCGGCTCGGTGACCAGGTCGGCCGAGGCCTCCGACGAGGCACCCAGCCCCAGCACGAAGCGGCCGACGTTGAGGATCTTCATGGCCAGCCGGCGGCCGACCTTCATCTGCGCCTCGTCGAACGGCGAGTCCGCGCCCGGCCGGGCACCGGCGGCCCGCCAGCGGACGGCGTCGGTGCCGTAGCGCTCCAGCACGTCGATCGGCGTGACGACGTTGCCCTTGGACTTCGACATCTTCTTGCGGTCGGGGTCGACGACGAAGCCGGAGATCGTGGCGTGCGACCACGGCACCGCGCCGAACTCGAAGTGCGACCGGACGACGGTCGAGAACAGCCAGGTGCGGATGATGTCGTGCGCCTGCGGCCGCTGGTCCATCGGGAAGACCTTGGCGAACAGCTCCGGGTCGGTGTCCCAGCCCGAGGCCACCTGCGGCGACAGCGACGACGTCGCCCAGGTGTCCATCACGTCGGGGTCGGCCATGAACCCGCCCGGCACGCCGCGCTGCGACTCGGTGAAGCCCGGCGGCACGTCGGAGGAGGGGTCGACCGGCAGCGAGGCCTCGTCGGCCAGGATCGGCGTCGAGTGGTCGGGGAGTCCCTCGTCGTCCAGCCGGTACCAGACCGGGAACGGCACCCCGAAGAAGCGCTGGCGGCTGATCAGCCAGTCGCCGTTGAGGCCCTCCACCCAGTTCTCGTAGCGGTGCCGCATGTGCTCGGGCACCCACTGGATCTCCTTGCCGCGCGCGACGAGCGCGTCGCGGAGCCCGGCGTCCCGGCCGCCGTTGCGGATGTACCACTGGCGCGTGGTGACGATCTCCAGCGGGCGGTCGCCCTTCTCGAAGAACTTCACCGGGTGGGTGATCGCCCGCGGCTCGCCCTCGAGGTCACCGGACTCCCGCAGCATCTCCACGATCCGCTGCTGGGCGCTGAACGACGTCTTCCCGGCCAGCTCCGCGTACACCTCGGCGGGCACGCCGGCCGGCGGCTCGGCCACGAAGCGGCCGTCCCAGCCGATCACCGCGCGGGTCGGCAGCTGCAGCTCCCGCCACCAGGTGACGTCGTTGAGGTCGCCGAAGGTGCAGATCATCGCGATGCCCGAGCCCTTGTCCGGCTCGGCCAGCCGGTGCGCCACCACGGGCACCTCGACGTCGAACAGCGGCGTGCGCACCGTCTGCCCGAACAGCGGCTGGTAGCGCTCGTCGTCGGGGTGGGCGACGAGGGCGACGCAGGCGGGCAGCAGCTCGGGGCGGGTGGTCTCGATGAACACCGGGCCGGAGGGGCCGGCGAACCCGACCCGGTGGTAGGCGCCGGGCCGCTCGCGGTCCTCCAGCTCGGCCTGGGCGACGGCGGTGCGGAAGGTGACGTCCCAGAGCGTCGGCGCCTCCTGCGCGTAGGCCTCACCGCGCTCGAGGTTGTGCAGGAACATCCGCTGCGCGGTGGCGCGGGAGGACGACGAGATCGTCCGGTAGACGACGTTCCAGTCGACCGACAGGCCGACCCGGCGCCACAGCTGCTCGAAGGCCTTCTCGTCCTCCTCGGTCAGCCGCTCGCAGAGCTCGACGAAGTTCCGGCGCGAGATCGGCTGCTGGTCCTTGCCGGGCTTCTCCGGGGGCTCGAAGGACTCGGCGTAGGGGAGCGCGGGGTCGCAGCGCACGCCGTAGTAGTTCTGCACCCGGCGCTCGGTCGGCAGGCCGTTGTCGTCCCAGCCCATCGGGTAGAAGACGTGCTTGCCGCGCATCCGCTGGTAGCGGGCGACGATGTCGGTGTGGGTGTAGCTGAAGACGTGCCCCACGTGCAGCGACCCGCTCGCGGTGGGCGGGGGCGTGTCGATCGAGTGGATCTGCTCGCGGGGGGCGGCCAGGGCGGCGTCCCGGTCGAAGGCGTAGGTGTCCTCGGCGGCCCAGCGGGCGGTCCACTTCTCCTCGAGGCCGTCGAGGGTGGGCTTCTCGGGTACGTCGACTCCGGCTCCCGGGGCGGTGGTGGCCGGGGAAAGGGAGTCGGTGGTCATGCCCTCCATCCTAGGAAGTGACCGGCTGGCATCCTGGGGCGGATGAGCGGCAGCACCGGTGACGTGGCCCGGGTCGAGGACGAGCTGCTGACGCGGTGGCCCGAGACCCGGCTGGAGCCCTCGCTCACCCGCATCTCGGCCCTGGTCGACCTCCTCGGCTCGCCGCACCGCGCGTTCCCGGTGATCCAGGTCGCGGGCACCAACGGCAAGACGACGACGGCGCGGATGATCGACGAGGTCCTGCGCGGGTTCGGGCTGCGCGTGGGCCGGTTCACCAGCCCCCACCTGCAGTCCTTGCGCGAGCGGATCGTGCTCGACGGGCAGCCGGTGAGCGCCGAGCGCTTCGTGGAGACCTACCAGGACATCGCGCCCTACGTGCAGATGGTCGACGCCGGCAGCGAGCACCCGATGTCGTTCTTCGAGGTGATGGTCGGCCTGGCGTACGCGCTGTTCGCCGACGCCCCCGTCGACGTCGCCGTCATCGAGGTCGGCATGGGCGGTACGTGGGACGCCACGAACGTCGTCGACGCGCGGGTCGCCGTCGTCACGCCGGTGGCCCTGGACCACGCCGAGTACCTGGGCCCGGACGTCGCCACGATCGCGGGGGAGAAGGCCGGGATCATCAAGCCCGACGCCATCGCCGTCCTGGCCGGCCAGCAGCCGGGCGCGCTCGACGCGCTGGTCCGCCGCGCGGTCGAGGTCGAGGCCGTCGTCGCCCGGGAGGGCACCGAGTTCGGGCTGCTCGACCGCACGGTCGCCGTCGGC
This sequence comes from Blastococcus sp. CPCC 205250, assembly GCF_019799925.1. GTDB lineage: Bacteria > Actinomycetota > Actinomycetes > Mycobacteriales > Geodermatophilaceae > Trujillonella. Next base: position 134,217 of record NZ_JABGCG010000008.1, read on the forward strand.
GGCCAGCAGTTGCGGCTGCAGGGCCTGGGCGGGGAGTACCCCGACGTCTACCTGCCGCTGTTCGGCGCGCACCAGGCGCAGAACGCCGCCACCGCGCTCGCCGCCGTCGAGGCGTTCCTCGGCGCGGGCGCGACGACCGGTCCGATCGACGTCGAGACCGTGCGCGCCGCCTTCGCCGCCGTCCGCTCGCCGGGCCGGCTGGAGCGGGTGCGCACCTCGCCGGCCGTGCTGGTCGACGCGGCGCACAACCCGGCCGGCATGGCGGCGACGGTCGCGGCGATCCGGGAGTCCTTCGACTTCACCCGGCTGGTCGGCGTCGTGGGCTGCGTCCGCGGCAAGGACGTCTCCGGGATGCTCGCCGAGCTCGAGCCGCTGTGCGCCGAGCTGGTGGTCAGCCAGCACAGCTCCCCGCGGGCGATGCCGGCCGACGAGCTCGGCGCGCTGGCCGTCGACGTCTTCGGCGCCGACCGGGTCAGCGTGAACCCGCGGCTGCGCGACGCGATCACCGAGGCGATCGAGCTGGCCGAGGCCGGGCCCGACGACGCCCTCGGCGGCTCCGGCGTCCTGGTCACCGGCAGCGTCATCACCGCTGGCGAGGCGCGGACCCTGCTGGGCGGGAAGACCCGGTGACAGCCCCAGACCCGGTGCGGGCCGCGAAGGCGCTGCGGGGCGCCGCGGCCGCCACCCTGGTGCTGGAGGGCATCGCCGTCCTCTTCGTGCCGCGCGGCATCGCGCCCAGCGGCGACGGGCTGACCGGGTTCCGGCTCACCGCGCTGCTGGTGCTGGCGGTCGCGCTGATCCTGGCCAGCGGGCTGCAGCGCCGGCCGTGGGGCCTCATGGCGGGCACCGTCCTGCAGGTGCCGCTGCTCCTGACCGGGCTGTTCAACAGCGTGATGTGGTTCGTCGGCGGCATCTTCCTGCTGATCTGGCTCTACCTGCTCCAGGTGCGCAAGGAGCTGCTGGGCACGCCGTTCGACGAGCCCGCGGCGCCGGCCGGCGGGGACGACGACGCCGCGGGCCCCGCCGCCTGACTCAGCTCCAGTAGCGGGCCGTGCCGTCGTGCGCCGCCCGAGCGAACTCGGCCACGGGCAGCCGCGCGAGGTCGGCGTTGAGCACCTCGACGCTCACCGTCCCTGCCCACCCGCGGTCGAGCAGCGTCGCGGCGAAGCGCTCCAGCTCGAACGTCCCCTCGCCCGGCCAGGCGCGGCGGTCCATCGTCTCGGCCCAGCCGTCGTCGGACAGTGGCTCGGGCGCGTCGGAGAACTGCACGTAGGCGACCTCGTCGAGCGGGATCCCCGCCAGCTGCTCCCACGTGCTGTCGCCGCGGCTGAAGTGCCAGGTGTCGATCACGACCGCCGCCCGGCCGGGGGCGGCAGCCGCGACCAGCTCCCGCGCCGCGGCGATCGAGGTGACCACCCCCAGGGGGCTGAACTCGACGGCCAGCCGCGCGCCGGCCTCGGCGACGACGTCCGCGCACCGGCGCAGCAGCGCAGCAGACCCCGCCGACGGGGGCGCGACCGGCACGGTGAGCACCCAGGGCGCTCCCACGGCGTCCGCCGCCGCCGCGAGCTGCCGCGCGCCGGCGAGGGTCCGCTCCTCGTTGCGGGACACCATCAGCGCCATCAGCTCGGTGCAGCGGATCCCCGCGCCGGCCAGCGCGGCGGCGGCGCCCGGGGCTGCCGCCCGGTCCACGCCCAGCCCGATGCCGGCGAAGCCCGCGCCCGCCGCGGCCGCGGTCAGCATCCCGGTGCCCGCCGTCCAGCGCCCGTCCGTCGTGAGGGCGAGGTCGACGGGCACCCGCGCAGGCTAGGGCCCCGGGGACGTCGCCGGGGCGCGGTCGCGGACGGGTGGTTAGGCTCCCGCCCCGTGACGGAACGCACCCTTGTCCTGGTCAAGCCCGACGGCGTCGCCCGCGGCCTGGTCGGCGAGGTGATCACGCGGCTCGAGGCGAAGGGGCTGCGCCTGGTCGCCGCCGAGTTGCGCACGCTGACCCGCGAGGTCGCCGAGGAGCACTACGGCGAGCACCGCGAGCGGCCGTTCTTCGGCTCCCTCGTCGAGTTCATCACCGGCGGTCCGCTGCTCGCGCTGGTCGTCGAGGGGCCGCGGGCCATCGAGGCGTTCCGGGCGCTGGCCGGGGCGACCGACCCGGTGAAGGCCGCCCCCGGCACGATCCGCGGCGACCTGGCCCTCGAGGTGCAGAGCAACATCGTGCACGGCTCGGACTCCCCGGAGTCGGCCACGCGCGAGATCGGGCTGTTCTTCCCCGGCCTGGCGTAACCCCACTCCTCCGAGGACCCGCGCTCCGCCCCTGGCGGACGCGGGTCCTCGTCGTTCCGGGCCCGACCCGCCGCGGGGCTCTGGACGCGTCGGCGACGATGTGATGGATTTGGAGACATGGAACGATTCGAGCTGCGGCGCCAGGACTTCCGCCTCGACGACGACCAGCAGGCCGTGCGCGAGGGGTTCGGCGACTTCTTCACCAAGCAGGTGCCGTCCTCGCTGGTGCGCGACGCGCAGCCGCTCGGCTTCGACGCCGACCTGTGGCAGCGGGTGGTCGCCATGGGCGCGACCTCGATGGGGCTGCCCGAGGAGGCCGGGGGCGACGGCGCCACGCTGGTCGACCTCGTGCTGGTCGCCGAGGAGCTCGGCCGGGTCGTGGCCCCCGTGCCGCTGGTGTCGCACGTCGTCGCCTCGCGGCTGCTCGCCCGCGCCGGCGGTGCCGGGGAGCTCCTCGCCGCCGCGGCCGAGGGGGAGCGGGTGGTCACCCTGGCCCTGCAGCCGGGAGTCGGCGGCAACCGGCAGCTCGTCCCCGACGCCGCCGTCGCGCGCGACGTGCTCGCCTGGTCGGCCGAGGGCCTGACCCTGCACACGCTCCCCGAGCCGGCCGCCCACGTGCCGAACCAGGGCTCGACGCCCCTGGCCTGGTTCGACCCCGCGGCCGGCGAGCGCACCGTGCTCGCCGCCGGTCCCGGGGCCGAGGCGCTGTTCCGCACCGCGGTCGCCGAGTGGAAGCTGCTGACCGGTGCGGCGCTGGTCGGCATTGCCGAGTCCGCGCTGCAGCTCGGGGTGGAGTTCGCCAAGAGCCGCCGCACGCTGGGGGTGGCGATCGGCGCCCTGCAGGGCGTGGCCTTCCCGCTGGCCGACGTCGTCAGCGAGATCTCCGGCGCCCGCAACCTCGTCCGCAAGGCCGCCTGGTACGCCGAGCACGAGCCGGCGACCCGCCCCGACCTGCCGCTGGTGGCCTTCGTCCACGCGGCCCGCGCCGCCACCGAGGCCGCCTGGGTCTCGGCGCACACCCAGGGCGGGCTGGGCTTCACCGTCGAGGCCGACATCAGCCTGTTCTTCCTGCGCGCCAAGGGCTGGAGCGTCCTCGGGGGCGACCCCGGCGCCGACCGCCGACACATCGCCGCCGCGCTGCTCGCCGCGGTCTGAGAGGGGACGACGACATGGATCTCGGCACCGTCGAGCTCACGCCCGAACAGGAGGCGTTCCGCCAGGAGGTGCGCGCCTTCCTCGACGAGATCGTCACCGAGGAGGTGCACGAGCACGAGCGGCGCACCGGCGACGGCTTCCACGTGGGCGTGCACCTGGCGCTGGGCAGCCGGGGCTGGCTGTTCCCCGAGTGGCCGGTGGCCGACGGCGGGGCCGGGCTGGACCGCGTCTGCCAGCGGGTCCTCGCCCTCGAGCTCGCCCGGCGGCACGTCCCGATGGTCACGCACAGCACGACCGGTCTGGTCTGGGCCGCCGTCGAGCTCTCCGCCGACCCGGAGCTGGCCGCCCGGCTCAAGCCGGAGGTCGCCGCGGGCCGGGTGCGCTTCTGCCTGGGCTACAGCGACCCGGAGGGCGGCTCGGACATCGCCGGCGCCACCCTGCGCGCGGTCCGCGACGGCGACGAGTGGGTGCTCAACGGCTCGAAGCTGTGGACCACCGGGGCCCACAACTGCCAGTACACGTTCCTCATCACCCGGACCGACCCCGAGGCGCCCAAGCACAAGGGCCTGACGATGTTCCTCGTGCCGCTGGACTCCCCGGGCGTGGAGATCCAGGCGATCCACACCTACGGCGGCGAGCGCACCAACGCCGTCTACTACACCGACGTGCACGTGTCCGACACCCACCGCATGGGCGACGTGAACGCGGGCTGGGCGACCCTGCAGGGCCCGCTGTCGGCCGAGCACGGCGCCGGCCGGCCCGACGACGGCCTGTCCGACGTCGGCATGGCGATGGGCACCCGGGAGTTCGAGGCCGCGATCGACGCCGCCGCGCGCTGGGCGAAGCACACGACCCGGCCCGACGGCACCCTGGTCGCCGACGACCCGGCCTTCCTCGACCGGCTCGGCGCCCTCGTCGTGGAGGCCGAGGCCAGCCGGGTCACCCCCGGCCCGATGGGGCGGGTCAAGAGCTCGCTGAGCTACATCGCCGGCATCGCGGAGCTGGTCGACCTGGTGGGGCCGGAGGCGCTGCTGGCCCACGGCGCCGACGGCGCGATCGAGGGCGGCGTCCTCGACTACGCCCACCGCTTCGCCCAGGGCACCGCCACGTACGGCGGCACCACCGAGGTCTTCAAGGGCATGATCGCCCAGCACGTCCTCGGCCTGCCGCGGCTGAACCTGCCCGGCAGCAAGCAGTGGGTGCGCTGAGGTGGACCACGCCCCGGTCGGGCTGACCGGGGCGGTGGCGCCACCCTGGGCGGCGCCGGCGTCGTCGGGCCGCGCTCCGGCTCAGCCGTCGAGGTCGGCGTCCGCCGGCTCGTCCGGAGCGGTCCAGGCCAAGTGCCAGTAGGGCAGGAGGCCGGCGGCGAACCACAGCAGGAAGCCGAGACACAGGGCCGGTACGACGTGCCCGCTGACCCCGACGACGGTGACCCCGCCGATCCAGGCGGCCAGGTGGAGCGCCGTCGCGGGCCAGGCGACGGCCACGACGGAGCGGTCACGCAACCGCTGCTGGTGCTCGTCGAGCGACCGGCCGCTCCGGTCGAACAGGCCGCGGATGCCGGCGTTCAGCACCGAGTGCAGGGGGATGAACGCCAGCATGCCCACCGTCCAGGCGACGAAGGACCATGCCGGCCAGCCGTCGTCCGTCGTGGCGGCGGCCACCGTGGCCGCGACCAGCGCAGCGAGCAGCGCGACCTCGGCGAGTGCGGCGCGGCGGCGCACCGGGCGGGTCCGTGCCCGCGTCCACCGGTCGTCGTCGAAGGTGCGGGAGAGGGAGGTCTGTTCGGGGGAGATGCTCACGACGTCCTCCTGAGGAGTTCCTGGCTGAGCGAGGGCAGGGGGTCCAGCGAGAAGATCGCCTCCACCGGCAGGTCGAAGAACCGGGCCATGCGCAGGGCGAGGGCCAGCGACGGGCTGTACTCGCCGCGCTCCACGTAGCCGATCGTCTGGGGGTGGACCCCCACGGCCTCGGCGAGCTCCCTGCGGCTCACGCCGCGGTCCGCGCGGAGGACGGCGATCCGGTCGTGCACCCGGTCCGCCTCGCCCTTGGGCTGTCTTCCCATGCGACCGAACGTAGCATTAATGCTGCGAACCGCGTCGCGCAACGACTGCTCCGGACGGAGCTCGGTGGGAGTCCCCGTCTACCCTGGACGGGTCATGACTGGTGAGACGCTGTACCCGCGCCTGGAGCCCCTGCTGGCCCAGGTCCAGAAGCCCATCCAGTACGTCGGCGGTGAGCTCAACGCCCAGGTCAAGCCCTGGGAGGACGTTCCCGTCCACTGGGCGCTGATGTACCCCGACGCCTACGAGGTGGGGCTGCCCAACCAGGGCCTCATGATCCTCTACGAGGTCCTCAACGAGCGCCCCGACGCCCTGGCCGAGCGCACCTACGCCGTCTGGCCGGACCTCGCCGGGCTGATGCGGGAGGCCGGCGTCGGCCAGTTCACCGTCGACAGCCACCGCGCCGTCGCCGACTTCGACCTGCTCGGGGTCAGCTTCGCCACCGAGCTCGGCTACACGAACCTGCTCGAGGCGCTCGACCTCGCCGGCGTCCCGCTGCACGCGGTCGACCGCGACGAGACCCACCCCGTCGTCGTCGCCGGCGGGCATGCGGCGTTCAACCCCGAGCCCGTCGCCGACTTCGTCGACTGCGCCGTCCTCGGTGACGGCGAGCAGGCCGTCGGCGACATCACCGACGTCGTCAAGGCGTGGAAGGAGCAGGGCCGGCCCGGGGGCCGGGTCGAGCTGCTCGCCCGCCTGGCCCGCGTCGACGGCGTCTACGTGCCCCGCTTCTACGCCGTCTCCTACGGCCCGGACGGCACCATCGCCGCGGTCACCCGCACCCGGGACGACGTCCCGGCCAAGGTCGGCAAGCGCACGGTCATGGACCTCGACGAGTGGCCCTACCCGAAGACCCCGCTGGTGCCGCTCGCCGAGAGCGTGCACGAGCGGATGAGCGTGGAGATCTTCCGCGGCTGCACCCGCGGCTGCCGCTTCTGCCAGGCTGGGATGATCACCCGCCCGGTGCGCGAGCGGACGATCACGGGCATCGGCTCGATGGTCGACCAGGGGCTCAAGGCCACCGGCTACCAGGAGGTCGGGCTGCTGTCGCTGTCCAGCGCCGACCACTCCGAGATCGGGCAGCTGGCCAAGGAGCTGGCCGACCGCTACGAGGGCAGCAACACCGGCCTCTCGCTGCCGAGCACCCGCGTCGACGCCTTCAACGTGACCCTCGCGAACGAGCTCTCCCGCAACGGCCGCCGGTCGGGCCTGACCTTCGCTCCCGAGGGCGGCAGCGAGCGGATCCGCCGGGTGATCAACAAGACGGTGTCCAAGGAGGACCTCGTCCGCACGGTCACCACGGCGTACGCCAACGGCTGGACGCAGGTGAAGCTCTACTTCATGTGCGGACTCCCCACGGAGACCGACGAGGACGTCCTCGAGATCGCCGAGCTCGCCACCGAGGTCATCCGCGCCGGCCGCGAGGCCAGCGGCCGCAAGGACATCCGCTGCACGGTCTCCATCGGCGGGTTCGTGCCCAAGCCGCACACGCCCTTCCAGTGGGCCGCGCAGGCCAGCGCCGAGACCATCGACCACCGGTTGAGGGTCCTGCGCGCGGCGATCAACGCCGACCGCCGCATCGGCCGGTCCATCGGCATGCGCTACCACGACGGCAAGCCCGGCGTCATCGAGGGACTGCTCTCCCGCGGGGACCGCCGCGTCGGCCGGGTCATCGAGCGGGTGTGGCGCGACGGCGGGAAGTTCGACGGCTGGAGCGAGCACTTCTCCTACGACCGGTGGACGGCGGCCGCGGCCGAGGAGCTGGCGGCCTTCGGCGTCGACCTCGACTGGTACACCACCCGCGAGCGCACCGAGCACGAGGTCCTGCCCTGGGACCACCTGGACTCCGGGCTGGACAAGGAGTGGCTCTGGGAGGACTGGCAGGAGGCGCTGGACGAGGAGGAGGTCAGCGACTGCCGCTGGACCCCCTGCTACGACTGCGGGGTCTGCCCGACCAACGGCACCGAGATCCAGATCGGGCCGACCGGGCGCAGCCTGCTGCCGCTGACCGTCGTGGGTTCCTGAGATGGGCAGCTGACCGTGGCCCGCCAGCCCGACGGGCCGCCCCCGCCCCCGACCGTGCAGAAGCTGCGGCTGCGCTACACCAAGCGCGGGCCGCTGCGCTTCGCCTCGCACCGTGACCTGGCGCGGGCGCTGGAGCGCGCGCTGCGCCGGGCGCAGGTGCCCATGGCGTTCTCCGCCGGCTTCAGCCCGCACCCGAAGATCAGCTACGTCGGCGCCGCCCCGACGGGCGCGGCCAGCGAGGCCGAGTACCTCGAGATCGGCGTGACCCGGCCCTGCGACCCGGAGGCCGTGCGGCTCGCCCTGGACGCCTCTCTGCCGACGGGCATCGACGTCGTCGACTGCGTCGCGGCGCAGGAGGGCACCGGCTCCCTGGCCGAGCGGATCGACGCCTCGGTATGGCGCATCGAGCTGGCCGGGGTCGAGCCCGCCGAGCTCGGCTCGGCCCTGGCGGCGTTCCTCGCCCGCGACGTCGTGACCATCGCGCGGCGCATGAAGGACGGCCTCCGGGACGTCGACGCCCGCGCTGCAGTGGCTGCGGCGACCGCGGGCGGGGAACCCGGCTGTGCCATAATGACGGTGGTCGTCCGGCTGGTGACGCCGGCTGTTCGACCAGACGACGTGGTGGCCGCCCTGGCTGCCGTCGCCGACCTGCGCCCGCCGTCGCCCTCCCGGGCCGTGCGTGAGGCGCAGGGCCGGCTCGACGACACCGGGACGGTGGCCGACCCGCTCGGGCCCGACCGGCTCGCGAGCACCCACTGCCAGGGGGAGCGCGCAACGGTCTGAGTCGCGGAGCGCCCGCGCCGTCGCGCGCCACGGCTGCCAGACGTGACGCACCGAGAGCCAGCACCACGCTTTCCCGCAGGACCGCACCACCGGCCCCTCGCCGCGGCAACCGTCGCGCGGGGGCCGTCCACAGACTTAGCAGGACGGACGCTCCGCGTCAGATCCGTGGGGACGTCCGACCCGCCCAACCCGTGCCCCTGCGCGGCCGCCGTATCGGCGCCCGGGGGCACCACACAGGAGGCGAGCCCTTCGTGGCCGACCAGGACGACGACACCACCTCGACGACGAGCGAGGACACCGCGGCCGCCGCCGGGCAGGAGGAGGCGCCCGAGGGCGCCGCTCCCGCCGGCATGGCCGGCCAGGCCGCCGAGCCGCAGGCCCTGACCGAGGACGACGACGACGCCGTCGAGGCGGTCGCCCCCGGTGCCGGCGAGGTGCCCGACGACGAGCCCGGGACCGAGCCCGTCGCCGGCGTGCCCGGGTCCCCGCCCGAGCCGCACGCCGAGCCGGAGCCGGAGCCGGAGCCGGCCTCCCGTTTCGGCGCGCAGTTCAGCTCCCCGGAGCCCACCGCGGTGATCGCCCGACCCCGCCGCCGGGCCACCCGGCCCGCGGCCTCGGCCGACCCCGACGCCTACGACCCGGCTCCGGCGGCCCCCGCCGCCCCGCCGGCCGTCCCGGCGTTCATCAGCTTCGTGGCGCCGGCCGAGGCCGAGGCCCCCGCGCCGCGCCGCCGGAGCCGGCGGCCGCTCGCCGAGTCCCCGGAGGAGCCCGAGGACACCGACGGCACGCCGCTCGACGAGGACGACGTCGAGGAGACCCCGGCGCCCCGCTCCCGCCGCGGCCGCTCGCGGCGTCGCGGGGCCGCCGCCGACACCGGACCGGAGTCCCCCGCCGAGGAGCCGACGGACGACGAGGACGCCGAGAGCACCGACGACGCCGAGGACGGCGCCGACGGCGAGGACCGCGACGAGTCCGGGGCCGGCAGCCGCCGGCGCCGGCGGGGCCGCCGCGGTCGTGGCCGCGGCCGCAGCGGTGAGGACGACGACAGCGGCGACGACGCCGCGGACGACGCGGCGGGCGGGTCCGCCCGCGAGGACGCCGCGGACGACGAGGACGCCGACGAGTCCGAGGAGGGCGCCGAGTCCGACGAGGGCGACGGCGACAGCGACGAGGGCGACAGCGGCTCGAGCACCCGCCGGCGCCGGCGGCGGCGTCGCCGCGGCGGCAGCGACGGCAGCGCGGACACCGCCGGCACGTCCGACGACGAGGACCGCCCCGAGCGGGCCGGCCGCAACGGCCGCACCACCAGCGACGACGACGTCCGGGGCGTGGCCGGCTCCACCCGGCTCGAGGCCAAGCGCCAGCGCCGCCGCGACGGGCGGGACACCGGCCGCCGCCGCGCACCGATCCTCACCGAAGCCGAGTTCCTCGCCCGGCGCGAGGCCGTCGACCGCGCGATGGTCATCCGCCAGCGCGGCGAGCGGACCCAGATCGCCGTCCTCGAGGACGACGTCCTGGTCGAGCACTACGTCACCCAGGCCTCGGCGACCTCGTTCGCCGGCAACGTCTACCTCGGCCGCGTGCAGAACGTGCTGCCCAGCATGGAGGCCGCGTTCGTCGACATCGGCAAGGGGCGCAACGCCGTCCTCTACGCCGGTGAGGTGAACTGGGACGCCGCCGGCCTGTCGGGCAAGCAGCGGTCCATCGAGACCGCCATGAAGTCCGGCGACAAGGTCCTGGTGCAGGTCACCAAGGACCCGATCGGCCACAAGGGCGCCCGGCTCACCCAGCAGATCAACCTGCCCGGCCGCTTCCTGGTCTACGTGCCCGGCGGCTCGATGACCGGGATCAGCCGCAAGCTGCCCGACACCGAGCGGCAGCGGCTCAAGGACATCCTCAAGAAGATCGTCCCGGACGACGCCGGCGTGATCATCCGGACCGCCGCGGAGGGCGCCTCGGAGGAGGAGCTCACCCGCGACGTCAACCGGCTGCAGGCCCAGTGGGACGTCATCCAGAAGAAGGCCGAGTCCTCCTCGAACGCGCCGACGCTGCTCTACGGCGAGCCCGACCTCGCCATCCGCGTCATCCGCGACGTCTTCAACGAGGACTTCACCTCCCTCGTCGTCCAGGGCGACGACGCCTGGGACACCGTCGAGGCCTACGTCGCGCACGTCTCCCCGGAGCTGGTGGGCCGGCTGTCCCGGTACACCGGCGAGGGCGACGTCTTCCACGACCTGCGCATCGACGAGCAGCTGGCCAAGGCGCTGGACCGCAAGGTGTGGCTGCCCTCGGGCGGCTCGCTGGTGATCGACCGCACCGAGGCGATGACCGTCGTCGACGTCAACACCGGCAAGTTCACCGGCACCGGCGGCAACCTCGAGCAGACGGTGACGCGCAACAACATGGAGGCGGCGGAGGAGATCGTCCGCCAGCTCCGGTTGCGCGACATCGGCGGGATCATCGTCATCGACTTCATCGACATGGTCCTGGAGAGCAACCGCGACCTGGTGCTGCGCCGGCTGACCGAGTGCCTGGGCCGGGACCGGACCAAGCACCAGGTCGCCGAGGTCACCTCGCTGGGCCTGGTGCAGATGACCCGCAAGCGGGTCGGCCAGGGCCTGCTGGAGGTCTTCAGCGAGCCGTGCGAGCACTGCCGCGGTCGCGGCGTGATGGTGCAGCTCGACCCGGTCGACGAGCGGCGCAAGGGCGGCAACGGGTCCGGCGGCTCGGGCGGCACCGCGTCCGGCGGCAACGGCTCCGGTGGGCAGGCGTCGGGCGGGAACGGCTCCGGGGGCGGACGCCGGGACCAGGGCAAGGACCAGAGCAGGGACCAGAACCGGGACCAGCGGCGCGACCAGGACCGGTCCGAGCGCCGTGAGGCGCCCGCCGAGGGTGCTGAGGCAACCGCGGACGAGCCGCCCGCCGAGGGCGGCGAGCCGCGCTCCGGCGGCCGGCGCAACCGCGGCCGGCGCAACCGCGGGCAGTCCGGCGAGGAGCGCGCGGCCGAGGACGCCGCGGTGCTCGCCGGCGCCTCCGCCGAGGACGGGGCCGACGACGCCCCGCAGGCCACGGCCGAGGACGCCCCCGAGGTAGCTCCTGAGGCAGCGGCCGCGGAGGCCGACGACGAGACCCCCACCGAGCCCACCGCCGACGCGGAGACGGCCCCTGCGGCCGGCACCGCACTGGAGGTCAGCACGGACGGCACCCCGGCCGACGCCCCCGGCATCGCCCCCGAGGTCGTCGCGGCCGAGGCGCCGGACGCGACCGCGGCCGAGCCGGTCGCCGAGCCGGTGCAGGAGGCAGCTCCGGCCGTGACGGGGCAGGTGACCGAGCCGGCCGCCGAGCCGGAGGTGCCCGCGGTGGAGTCCCCGGAGGACGAGCCCGAAGGGGACGACGTCCGCGCCGGTGCCGGACCCGACGAGCCGGCCGCACCCGCGGTGGTCGAGGGCGCACGCCCGCGCCGCCGCCGGGCCGCCAGCCGGCCGGCCGGACCGCCGGCCAGCTGAACGTCCGAGCCGCCGGGGCCGCGTTCGACCCGGTCCCGGCGGCTCGGGTACGCTGGTCGGGTTGCACCGCCAGGCAGCGCACCGGTCCCCGGTGCCGCCGAGGAGGCGCGCGCAGCCCGTCCCGCACCCCGCGCTCCGCGTGGCGGTGCGCCCAGGACAGACACGAGCAGGCGATCGAGGAGTCAGTGGTGTACGCAGTCGTCAAGGCCGGTGGCCGGCAGCACAAGGTGGCCGTCGGTGACCGTTTCACGGTCAACCGCCTGGTCGGTGAGGCGGGCGACTCGATCGCACTGCCCGCGATCCTGCTCGTCGACGGCGACACCGTCACCACCGACGCGGCCGCGCTGGCCGGCGTCACGGTGACCGGCGAGATCGTCGGCCACGGCAAGGGCCCGAAGATCCGCATCCACAAGTTCAAGAACAAGACCGGCTACCACAAGCGGCAGGGGCACCGTCAGCCGCTGACCGACGTGGTCGTCCGCGACATCACGAAGGGCTGACGACGACATGGCACACAAGAAGGGCGCCTCGTCCTCCCGCAACGGCCGCGACTCGAACGCCCAGCGCCTCGGCGTGAAGCGTTTCGGTGGTCAGGTCGTCAAGGCCGGCGAGATCATCGTCCGCCAGCGCGGCACCCACTTCCACCCGGGCCTGGGTGTCGGTCGCGGTGGCGACGACACGCTGTTCGCCCTGGAGCCGGGTGCCGTCACCTTCGGGATGAAGCGCGGTCGCAAGACCATCTCCATCTCGGCCGTCGAGGCCTGAGAACCACTCTCTCCGCTCACGAGCGCACGGGCCGACGGCCCGTGCGCTCGTGGCGCTTGATCCGACAGTAGGAGGCGGCACGGTCATGGCCGCTTTCGTCGACCGCGTGGTCGTCCACGTCTCCGCCGGCAACGGCGGGCACGGCGTGTCCTCGGTCCACCGCGAGAAGTTCAAGCCGCTCGGCGGCCCCGACGGCGGCAACGGTGGGGACGGCGGCGACGTCGTCCTCGAGGTCGACTCCAGCGTGCACACGCTGCTGGACTTCCACCACCGGCCGCACCACAAGGCCGGCAACGGCCGCCCCGGCGAGGGCAGCAACCGGCACGGCGCCCGCGGCGAGGAGCGCGTCCTGCGCGTGCCCCCGGGCAGCGTCGTCAGCACCCCCGACGGCGAGGTCCTCGCCGACCTCGTGGGCGTCGGCACCCGGGTCGTCCTCGCGCACGGCGGCAAGGGCGGGCTCGGCAACGCCGCGCTGGCCAACACCCGGCGCAAGGCGCCCGGCTTCGCCCTGCTCGGTGAGCCGGGCGAGGAGCTTGACGTCGTCATCGAGCTCAAGAGCATCGCCGACGTCGGGCTGGTCGGGTTCCCCTCGGCGGGCAAGTCCTCGCTGATCGCCGCCATGTCCGCGGCGCGGCCGAAGATCGCCGACTACCCCTTCACCACGCTGGTGCCCAACCTCGGCGTGATCCGGGCCGGCGACGTGAGCTTCACGATGGCCGACGTCCCCGGCCTGATCCCCGGCGCCTCGGTCGGCAAGGGCCTGGGCCTGGAGTTCCTCCGCCACATCGAGCGCTGCGCCGTCCTGGTGCACGTGGTCGACATGGCGACGATGGAGCCCGGGCGTGATCCCGAGAGCGACATCGAGGCGCTCGAGCACGAGCTCGCGGAGTACTCCGGCGAGGAGATCGACCTCGTGGGGCGCCTGCGCATCGCCGTCCTCAACAAGATCGACGTGCCCGACGCCCGCGAGCTGGTCGACCTGGTCCGCGCGACGCTGGAGGAGCGCGGCCTGCAGGTGTTCCCGATCAGTGCCGTGACGGGCGAGGGGGTGCCCGAGCTCGGCTACGCGCTCGCCGCCGCCGTCGAGGAGCACCGGGCCTCGCTGCCCGAGCCCGAGGCCGTGCGGGTGACGCTGACCCCGCGGGCGGTCGACGACTCCGGCTTCACCGTCGAGCCCGACCCCGAGTACGGCGGCTTCGTCGTCCGCGGCGTCAAGCCCGAGCGCTGGGTGCGCCAGACCGACTTCACCAACGACGAGGCCGTCGGCTTCCTCGCCGACCGGCTCAACCGGCTCGGCGTCGAGGACGCGCTGGAGAAGGCCGGCGCCGTCGAGGGCGCCGCGGTCACCATCGGCGACGTCAGCTTCGACTTCGTGCCCACCCTGCCCGCGGGCACCCTCACGGTCGAGGAGACCGCCGGTCTGGGCGGTCGCGGCACCGACGCCCGCATCGACGCCCCGCACCGGGTCCGCGCGGCCGAGCGGCTGGCCGCCAAGAAGGCCCGCCGGGTGCCCTTCGAGCTCACCGAGACCTGGACCGACGAGGAGCTCCCCGAGGAGGGGTCGTGAGCCTCCGCGCGGAGATCGCCGGCGCGCGCCGGGTCGTCGTCAAGGTCGGCTCCTCCTCGCTGACGACGCTGCCCGGCGGGTTGGACACCGCCAAGCTCACCGCGCTGGTCGACGTGCTCGGCGGCGTCCGGGCCGCTGGCCGCGAGGTGGTGCTGGTGTCCTCGGGCGCCATCGCCGCCGGGCTCGCGCCGCTGGGCATCGAGGGCCGCCCGCGGGACCTCGCCACCGCCCAGGCCGCCGCCAGCGTCGGCCAGCTGCGGCTGGTGCAGACCTACGCCGACGCGTTCGACCGGCACGGCGTCACGGTCGGGCAGGTGCTGCTGACCGCCGACGACCTGACCCGGCGCAGCCACTACCGCAACGCCCACAGCACGGTCGACCGGCTGCTCACCCTCGGCGTCCTCCCGATCGTCAACGAGAACGACACGGTGGCCACCGAGGAGATCCGGTTCGGCGACAACGACCGGCTCGCCGCGCTGGTCGCGCACGTCGCGCAGGCCGACGCCCTGCTGCTGCTCTCCGACGTCGACGGCGTGTACGACGGCGACCCGCGCACCGGCCCCGCGCAGCTGATCGACACCGTCTCCGACCCCGCCGACCTCGCCGCGGTCACCCTCGGCTCCGCGTCGCGCAACGGCGTCGGCACCGGCGGCATGGCCACGAAGGTGGAGGCGGCGCTCATCGCGTCCGGCTCCGGCGTCCCGGTCGTCGTCACCTCGACCGTGCAGGTGCAGGCGGCGCTGGCGGGGGAGCGGGTGGGCACGCTGTTCCTGCCGTCGGGACGCCGTCCCTCCGCCCGGCAGTTCTGGCTGCGCTACGCCAGCTCGCCGCGCGGGCGGCTGGTCCTGGACGACGGCGCGGTGCGTGCGGTCCGCGAGCGCGGCGCCTCCCTGCTGGCCGCCGGGATCACCGGCGCGACCGGGGACTTCCTCGCCGACGACCCGGTGGAGCTCGTCGGGCCCGACGGCGCCGTGGTCGCCCGCGGGCTGGTCGCCTACGACGCCCGCGAGCTGCCGGCGCTGTTCGGCCGCAAGAGCACCGAGCTGGACCCCGAGTACCGCCGCGAGGTCGTGCACCGCGACGAGATGGTGCTGGTCGGACGACGGGGCCCCGAAGCCGGTCGCGACCGCCTGAGAGACTGCACCGCGTGACGATCCGCCCGATCCGCGAACTCGGTGACCCGGTGCTGCGCACCCCGGCCGACCCCGTCCGCGCCTTCGACCGCGAGCTCGCCGCGCTCGTCCGCGACCTCGAGGAGACCGTCGACCACCCCGGCCGCGCCGGCCTGGCCGCCCCGCAGATCGGGGTGAGCGCCCGCGTCTTCAGCTACAACATCGACGGCGTCATCGGCTCCGTGGTGAACCCGCGCCTGGTCGAGCTGTCCGAGGAGACGCAGGACGGCGACGAGGGCTGCCTGTCCGTCCCCGGCATCTGGGCGCCGACCGTGCGCGCGATGCACGCCGTCGTCGAGGGCTCCGACGTCCACGGGGAGCCGGTGCGGGTGCCCGGCAGCGGCCTCATGGCCCGGTGCCTGCAGCACGAGGTCGACCACCTCGACGGCAAGGTGTTCCTGGACCGGCTGACCGGCGACGCCCGCAGGGCCGCCTTCCGGGCGCTCAACTCCCGCTAGGGCTCGCTACGGTCGTCCGGTGACCGACCTCGACACCCGTGCCCGCACGCTCCTCGACCTGCACACCGCGCCGGAGATCCTCGTCCTGGCCAACGTCTGGGACGTCGTCTCCGCGCGGGTGGTCGCGGCCACCGACGGCGTCCGCGCGCTGGCCACGGCCAGCCACGGCATCGCCGCCACCTTCGGCTACGAGGACGGCGAGAACATCCCGCTGGCCCTGCACCTGGACATGCTCGAGCTGATCACCTCCGCGGTGGACCTGCCGGTGAGCATGGACATGGAGGCCGGCTACGGCGACCCGGGGGAGACCGCTCGCCGGGCGATCGCCGCGGGCGCGGTCGGCGGCAACCTCGAGGACCAGATGAAGCCGCTGGACGAGGCGGTCGCCGCCGTCGAGGCGGTGCTGCGCGCCGGCCGTGACGCCGGCATCGACTTCGTGCTCAACGCCCGCACCGACACCTTCGTGCGCGCCGCCGAGGGCGCCGACCGCGGCGAGCTGGTGGCCGAGGCCATCCGCCGCGGCCGGGCCTACCTCGAGGTCGGCGCGCCGGTCGTGTTCGTGCCCCGGCTGGTCGACCGCGACGAGATCGCCGAGATCGTCGAGGGGCTGGGCCGCAACAAGCTCTCGCTGATCAGCGTGCCGGGCGCCTCCCTGCCGGCGCGGGAGATGCAGGAGCTCGGCGTCGCCCGCGTCTCGACCGGCCCGTTCACCCAGCGGGTCGCGCTGACCGCGCTGCAGGACGCGACGGTCGAGCTGCTCGCGGGCGGCACTCTGCCGCCCGGTACCCGCGCCCTCAACTGAGCCGTCAGATCACGACTCCGCCGGCCGGCGTGACCAGACCGCGCACGTCGAACGGAACGGCCACCGCCTCCGGCGGCTCGACGCCGCCGAGGAGCTCGCCGGTCAGCGGCCGCACGACGTCCCGGTCGTAGCGCTCGAAGTCGTCCTGGGATCGCCACACCTCGATCACCTGGACGCCGTCGTCGGTCCGCCGGGCCAGGTGGACCAGCAGCCCGTCGACGGCGCCGCCGGTGCGCTCCAGCAGCGCCCGGTGCACGGCGTCGTAGCCCTCGACCGGCAGGCCGGGGAGGTCCAGCGTCACGGCCCAGGTCATGTCGTCCTCCTCGTCCCGTCGCGGCGGCCCGGTGCCGCCGCCAGGTCGCGGGAGCCGTCGCCCTCGAGATGCTCCAGAGCCGTCGCCGTCCGCCCGGTCACGAGCAGCAGGACGGCGGACGCGGGGCCGTGGACCGTCGCGCCCTCGCCGAGCACGAGGTCGGCGTCGTCCGCGGTCAGCCGGTAGCCGGCCAGCTTCCGCCGGGCACCGAACGGGAAGCTCGTGGCCCACACCGCCTGCGCCGCGGCCGCCGCCGCGGCCGGCGGCATCGACCGGCTCCGGCCCAGCGGGACGGCGATGTCCTGCCCGTGCACGAGGACGTCGATCAGGGGCTGGACCGGGGTGAGGAACGGCGCCATCCGCCGGGAGCCGACCATGGCGCGCAGCCGCCGGGCGCACTCCTCCGGGGGCAGGCCGCGCGCCCGCAGGGCGGAGTCCCGGATCATCCGGTCGAAGCTGCCGCGGGCCCGGACGGCGGCCACGGCGGCGTCCCGGAGGCCCATGTGCGCCTGCGTGAGGTGGACGGCGACGTCGCCGACCCGCCAGGCGTCGCACAGGGAGGGCGTCGCCTCCTCGGCGGGGGAGAGGCCCTCGATCAGGTCCGCGAGGCCCGCCCGCTCGGCGTCGATGGTCCGCCAGACCGTGTCCGCGTCCATGACCGCTCCTCAGTTGGTCAGTTAGACTGACAGTATCGTCAGAGAGGCTGACCATCGTCAAGGGGTGTGCGTGACCGCCGAGCCGAACCTGGGGCTGCTGTGCTTCTTCCCGTACCGGGCGCTGGAGGGCCGCGTCCTGGCTGCGCTCGCGGAGGCCGGGTTCGACGACCTGACGGTGGCGCAGGGCCGGATCGCCGCGCGGGTCGGTGAGTCCGGCACGCGGCTGACCGAGCTCGCCGAGCAGGCGCAGGTCACGAAGCAGACCGCGGGCTTCCTCGTCGACCAGCTCGAGCGCGCCGGGTACGTCCACCGGGTGCCCGACCCGACCGACGGCCGGGCCCGGCTGGTGTGCTTCGGCGAGCGCGGCCGGGCCGCCGTCGCCGTGGCGCGGCGGGTGGAGGCCGAGGTCGAGGCGGAGTGGACCGCGCACCTGGGCGAGGAGACGACCAGGGCGCTGCGGGAGGCGCTCACCCGGCTGCGCGAGGTCACCGATCCCTGGCGCTGAACCGACGGCCCCGCTGCCCCCTCGCTCGCCGCAGGCCCCCGCAGCGGGCCGGGCCGGCGCCGGGTGCGCGCTACCCTCGCGGGCGTGTCCGCCGTCGTCTCCCTGCCGCTGATCGGGGCCGCCGCGCTGCGCGCCCGCGCCGCCTCCCGGGGGCTGCGCACGCTGCCGACCGACGTCAAGGACGCCGCCCTCGCGGCGATGGCCGACGCCCTGGTGCAGCGGACCGACGAGATCCTGGCCGCGAACGCCGAGGACGTGTCCGCCGCCGCCGCGGAGGGGACGCCGGAGTCGGTCCTCGACCGGCTGCGGCTCGACGCCGGGCGCGTGGCCGGCGTTGCGGGGGCGCTGCGCGAGCTGGTCGCCCTGCCCGACCCGGTCGGGGACGTCGTCCGCGGGTCGCGGCTGCCCAACGGACTGCAGCTGCGCCAGGTGCGGGTGCCCTTCGGCGTGGTCGGGATCGTCTACGAGGCCCGGCCGAACGTGACCGTGGACGCCGCCGGGCTGTGCCTCAAGAGCGGCAACGCGGCCCTGCTGCGCGGGTCGGCGTCGGCCTTCCGCACCAACACCGCACTGGTCGCGGTGCTCACCGAGGCGGCGGAGAAGGCCGGGCTGCCGGCGGGCTCCGTCGAGCTGCTGCCCGCCGAGCGTGCGTCGGTGGGGGAGCTGCTGAGCGCACGCGGCTTCGTCGACGTGGTGATCCCGCGCGGCGGCGCCTCGCTGATCCAGCGGGTGGTGATGGAGGCCAAGGTGCCGGTGATCGAGACCGGCGTCGGCAACTGTCACGTGTACGTCGACGCCTCCGCCGACCCCGCGATGGCCGAGGCGATCGTGCTGAACTCCAAGACCCACCGGGTCAGCGTCTGCAACTCCGCGGAGACGCTCCTGGTGCACCGCGACTTCCCGGCCCTGCCCCGGCTGCTGGCGGCCCTCGGGCAGGCGGGCGTGACGATGCACGGGGACGACGCCGTCCGTGCCGCCGAGGGCTCCGTCGTCCCCGCGACCGACGAGGACTGGGCGGCGGAGTACCTGTCGATGGACATGGCCGTGCGCGTCGTCGACGACCTGCCCGCCGCCCTGGAGCACATCGCGCAGTGGGGGAGCGGGCACACCGAGGCGATCGTCGCCGACTCCGCGCGCGCCATCGCCGACTTCACCGCGGGCGTCGACGCCGCGGCGGTCATGGTCAACGCCTCCACCCGGTTCACCGACGGTGGGGAGTTCGGCTTCGGCGCCGAGATCGGCATCTCCACCCAGAAGCTGCACGCCCGCGGGCCGCTCGGCCTGCCGGAGCTGACCTCGACCACCTACGTCGTCACCGGAGCCGGTCACACCCGCTGACGCACCCCACCTGCTGACCGGCTGGCCGGTCGCCCCGCCCGTCAGGAGCCCCATGCCCCGCCCCCCGACGCAGCTGCCGCAGTTCTCCTCGGTCTCCGACGTCGCCAAGCGGCTGTCGGCGGCGGGCTACCTGACGGACAAGCAGATCGCGACGACCGTCTTCCTCGCCGACCGGCTGGGCAAGCCGCTGCTGGTGGAGGGGCCGGCCGGCACCGGCAAGACCGAGCTGGCCAAGGCGCTGGCCGCCGCGACCGACGCCGAGCTGATCCGGCTGCAGTGCTACGAGGGCCTGGACGAGGCGCGCGCCCTCTACGAGTGGAACTACAAGAAGCAGCTGCTGCGCATCCAGGCCTCGCAGGCGTCGCAGGACGGTGCGGACTGGGAGACCGTCCACGACGACATCTTCGGCGAGGAGTTCCTGCTCGCCCGGCCGCTGCTCACCGCCATCCGGCGCACCGAGCCGACCGTGCTGCTCATCGACGAGACCGACAAGGCCGACGTCGAGGTGGAGGGCCTGCTGCTCGAGGTGCTCAGCGACTTCCAGGTCACCATCCCCGAGCTGGGCACGGTCGTGGCCAGCCGCCGGCCCACCGTCGTCCTCACCTCGAACGCCACGCGTGAGCTGTCCGAGGCGCTCAAGCGGCGCTGCCTCTACCTGGCGCTGGACTACCCGAGCGCCGAGCGGGAGCGGGAGATCGTGCTCTCCCGGGTGCCCGACCTCGCGCCCGGGCTGGCCGAGCAGCTGGTGCGCACGATCCGGGCGCTGCGGGCGCTGGAGCTGAAGAAGTCGCCGTCGATCTCCGAGACCCTGGACTGGGCGCAGACCCTGCTGGAGTTGGGGCTGGACACCCTCGACGAGGCTGCGATCGGCGACACCCTCGGCGTGGTGCTCAAGCACGCCAGCGACCAGGAGCGGGCCGCGGCCGAGCTGCGGCTGAACTGATGACCGCGCCCGCGGCTCCGGGGGGCCTGGCCGGCCACCTCGACGGGTTCGTCCGCGCCATCCGGGACGCCGGCATCCCGGTCGGCATCAGCCAGGCCGTGGACGCCGCCGAGATCCTCACCGTGGTCGACCTGCTGGACCGGGAGCAGCTGCGCCACGGCCTGGCCGCCGTGCTGCTGCAGCGCGGCAACCAGCGTCAGATCTACGACACGCTGTTCGACCTGTGGTGGCCGCTGGGGGACCGGCCGGTGGTCGTGGCCGCCGAGGACGACGACGGCGACGGCGAGGCGGTGACCCTCGACGCCCCGGACTCCGCCGACGGCGAGCTCGACCCCGCGGCGCGGCTGCGCGAGGAGCTGGCCCGGCTGCTGGCCGAGGGCGACGAGGCCGAGCTGGCGCGGTTCGCCCGCCGCGCGGTCGCGATGCTGGGACAGACCTCGCCGTCGCCGTCGGGGCAGTCGTGGTTCAGCTACCGGGTGATGCGGGCGCTGTCGCCGGACTCGCTGGTCAGCTCGCTGCTCGAGGGGCTGCTGGCCGGCGGCGAGCGCGGCGGCATGGCCGAGCAGGTGGCCCGGGGCGAGGTCCGGGAGCGGCTGGCGTCGTTCAAGGCCGCCGTCGACACCGAGGTCCGCCGCCGTCAGGCCGACGAGCGGGGTCGCGACCGGATCGCCAAGAGCGCGGTGCGGCCGCTGGCCGACCAGATCGACTTCCTGCGCGCGCAGCAGGGCGACCTGGCGGAGCTGCGACGGATGGTGGCCCCCCTGGCCCGGCGGCTGGCGGTGCGGTTGTCGGCCCGCCGCCGCCAGGGTCGCGAGGGGCGGCTGGACTTCCGCAAGACGGTGCGTGCCTCGCTGGGCACCGGCGGGGTGCCCGTGGTGACCCACCACCGCCCGCGGAAGGTGCACAAGCCGGAGCTGGTCGTGCTCTGCGACATCAGCGGCTCGGTGGCCGGGTTCAGCCACTTCACGCTCATGCTCACCCAGGCGCTGCGCGAGCACTTCTCCGGCGTGCGGGCCTTCGCGTTCGTCGACTCCACCGACGAGGTGACCCGCTTCTTCACCCCCGGCGCCGACGTGGCCGATGCGATCCGCCGGATCGGGCGGGAGGCCGACGTCGTGGCGTTCGAGGGGCACAGCGACTACGGCAACGCCCTGGAGGTGTTCGCCGACCGCTGGCCGACGGTGGTGGGGCCCAAGACCTCGCTGATGGTGCTCGGGGACGGCCGGACCAACTACCGGCCGCCGGGCCTGCCGGTGCTGGCCGACCTGGTGCAGCGGTCCCGCTCGGCGCACTGGCTCAACCCGGAGCCGCGCCGGCTGTGGGGGAGCGGGGACTCGGCGGCGCTGAAGTACGCCGACGTGGTCGACATGGTCGAGTGCCGCAACGCCGCCCAGCTGGCGGACTTCGTCACCACGCTCTGACCGAGCCTCCGGCGGCCCCGGTCCGTGGCCCTGCTGGGCGGCCGCCCCCGGTTGCGTCCCGCGCCCGGTGGGGCGGACCCCGGATGCGACATGCGCCACTGGGGCCGCCGACACGCCGGCGTGCCCGTAACCCCGGCCGTGCGGCGCCGTTGGTGCAGCGCGGGTGCCGGGGACACGTCCCCGGTACCGGCCCACCGCCCTCACCGGTGGCGGGCCGGCCGCGACCGGCTGCACGGGGGAGCCGGTCGTGCGGAGCACCTGTCCCCGGCCGGGACCACCCCGGCGCCCACGTCCGGGGCCGGCCCCCAGGGTCGGCCCCGGACGCCGCCGGAGCCATCCGGCCGCGGCGTCCGCGCTGGTGGCCGGGCTGCTCCTGCCGCCTCGGCACGGCGGGTGGCGAGGCCCGGTTAGGCTCGATCGGTGGCGGGTGGTCGGGTCGGTGTCATGGGTGGGACGTTCGATCCCATCCACCACGGTCACCTCGTGGCCGCGAGCGAGGTGGCGGGACTCTTCGGACTGGACGAGGTCGTCTTCGTGCCGACGGGGCAGCCGTGGCAGAAGAGTGACCGCAGCGTGAGCCCGGCGGAGGACCGCTACCTCATGACAGTCATCGCCACCGCCTCGAACCCCCGCTTCTCCGTCAGCCGGGTCGACGTCGACCGCGGCGGCCCGACGTACACCATCGACACCCTGCGCGACCTCAAGGAGAAGCGGCCCGACTCCGAGCTGTTCTTCATCACCGGCGCCGATGCGCTCGCCCAGATCCTCAGCTGGCGGGACAGCGACCGGTTCCTCGAGCTGGCCCACTTCATCGGCGTCACCCGGCCCGGGTTCCAGCTGGCCGACGGGCACCTCCCGCAGGGGACCGTGAGCCTGGTCGAGGTCCCCGCCCTGGCGATCAGCTCCACCGACTGCCGCGACCGGGTCGGGCGCGGCATGCCCGTCTGGTACCTCGTCCCCGACGGCGTCGTGCAGTACATCGAGAAGCGCGGTCTGTACCGGACCACGTCCCTGGCGCGGCCCGCGCCGGCGGACGCGCACGGCTCCCGGCCCTCTCATGACCTGTCCCACCCCGGCGGCGCACCAGCCGCCGATCCGGCCGGCGCACCGCCGGCCACCGACACACAGGAGGTACCCCGATGACCGCCTCGGTCGAGGCGCGGGAGACCGCACAGCTGGCCGCTCAGGCAGCGGCGGACAAGCTCGCCACCGATGTGTCCATCGTCGACGTGAGCGACCGGCTGGCCATCACCGACGCCTTCGTCCTCGCCTCGGCGCCCAGCGAGCGGCAGGTCCAGGCCATCGTCGACGAGGTCGAGGAGCGGCTGCGCGAGCACGGCATCAAGCCCGTCCGCCGCGAGGGCATGGCCGAGGCCCGCTGGGTCCTGCTCGACTTCGTCGACGTCGTGGTGCACGTGCAGCACGCGGAGGAGCGGGCCTACTACGCCCTCGAGCGGCTGTGGAAGGACTGCCCGACCATCCCCTTCGTCGACCGCGACGCCCCGCCGGCCGCCAACGGTGCGGAGACGGCCGAGCCCCCGGCGGCGACCCCGGTCCAGGACCTGGGCGAGGACGCCGGGGACACCGAGGCGACCGAGGCGGCCGCTGGGGACGCCGTCGACGGCCCGGCAGCGGGTGCGGCCCCGGACCTGGCCTCCGGACGGTGAGCGACGCGTCCGAGCCGCCCGCCCGGGTGTCCCGCCTGGTCCTGTGGCGGCACGGGCGCACCGAGTGGAACGCCGAGGGCCGGTTCCAGGGGCAGCAGGACCCGCCGCTGGACACGGTGGGCCACCGGCAGGCCGCCGTCGCCGCGGCGCACCTCGTGTCGGCGCTCGGCCTCGACGCCTCCGACACGGTCGTCGTCTCCAGCGATCTCGGCCGGGCCGTGCAGACCGCCACGGCGCTGACCGACCTGCTGGGGCTGCCCCTGCAGGTCGACGCCCGGCTGCGTGAGCACAGCCTGGGCCGCTGGGAGGGCCTCACCCGGGACGACGTGGCCGAGCGGCACCCCGAGCAGTACGCCGACTGGCTGGCCGGCCGGCCGGTGCGCGACCGTGGCGGTGAGGAGGCGGCCGCGGTGGCCGACCGGGCGCTGTCCCTGGTGCGCGACCTGCCGCCGGCCCGCGTCGCCGTCCTGGTCACCCACGGCGGCACCAGTGGCCGCCTGCTGGAGGCGCTGCTGGAGCTCGGCCCGCACCACCGGCGCGTGTTCGGTCCGCTGGGCAACTGCGCCTGGAGCGAGCTCGTGCCGCAGGAGTCGCGGTGGCGGGTCCTCCGGCACAACTGGTCCCCGCCGGTGGCGGTGCCCTCGCCCCAGCACAGCGACGGCACGGCGCCGGCCGACGGCGTCGCCCCCGACGGCGTCGTTCCCGACGGCGCGGCCCGGATCGACGGCGCCACTCCCGACGGTGCCCCGCCACCGGCGCAGGACGCCGACGCCTTCGCCTGACCCGGAGTTCGGTGGCACGGCCCGGTGGCCGCCTCGTCCGCTCGGGTTAGCCTCGCGTGATGTCCGTCGCCGTGGTCACCGACTCCACGGCCTACCTCCCCTCCGAGCTCCTCGAGAAGCACCACATCGAGGTCGTCCCGCTGTACGTCGTCCTCGCCGGACGCTCCGGCCGCGAGGGGGCCGACATCTCGCCGCAGGACGTGGCCCGCGCGATGGGGACGCGGGGTCAGCAGGTGTCGACGTCGCGGCCGACGACCGGTGACTTCCTCGCGGCGTACCGCCGGTGCCTGGACGCCGGAGCCGAGCGGGTGGTGTCGATCCACCTCTCCGCCGAGCTCTCGGGCACGTGGGACGCGGCCCGGTTGGCCGCGGCTCAGGTCGGGGAGCACCTGGTCACGGTCATCGACTCCCGCTCGGCCGCCATGGGCACCGGCTTCGCGGTGCTGGCCGCGGCCCGCACCGCGCAGGAGGGAGGCGACGCGCGCGCCGTCGCGACCGCGGCCCGGAGCGCCGCCGCGAACACGCGGACGCTGTTCGTCGTCGACACGCTCGAGCACCTGCGCAGGGGCGGGCGCATCGGCTCGGCGGCCTCGCTGCTCGGCACCGCGCTGGCGGTGAAGCCCGTGCTGCACGTGGCCGACGGCCGGGTCGTGCCGCTCGAGAAGGTCCGGACCTCGGCGCGGGCCCTCTCCCGCCTGGTCCAGCGGGCCGTGGAGACGGCGGCCGGCCGGCCGGTCGACCTCGCCGTGCACCACCTCGCCGCGCCGGAGCGGGCGCAGCGGCTGGCCACCGACCTGCGAGCGGCCCTGCCGCAGGCCGGGGAGATCCTGGTGAGCGAGCTGGGCGCGGCGATCGGCGCGCACGTGGGCCCCGGAGCGGTGGGCGTCGTCATCTCTCCCACGGCAGCCCCGGACGACGAGGCGGGCACGGCGGACTGAGCGGCTGATCGGCACGGTCGCGACCCTGCACCCGGCGACCGACGAGGACCGGGTGGCCGTCCACAGGCGGTGTGCCGGTCCACAGGTCGCCGCGGTCGGGCGCCGGCGGCCGGTGGGCTCCCTAGCGTCCGCCGGGTGCGCCTCTCCTCCCGCCGCGTCGACGACGCCGACCTGATCCGGGCCCGCCTGCGGGTCCTGCTCGACGAGGGGCGCCGCGGCGGTGGCTGGCTCCCCGAGGGGCTGCCCGACGACGAGGACGCCGTCCCGTCGACCGCAGGCCCGACGGCCGCGGGAGGTCCGCAACCGGCCGAGCCACGGCCGGACGGGCAGCAGCACGACGCCGACCTGCCCGGGGGGATCGGCCGCCACCGCGCTCCCGGCACCGCCGTGCGCGTCGTGCCCGGGCGCCTCGGTGCCCGGGCGCTCCTGGTCGCCGCCGCTCTCGGAGCGGTCCTGCTGGTCGGGTGGACCTGGCTCGACCGGCCGCGTGTCGAGCCGGTGGGGGACGGGACCACGGCGGCGGCCACGGCGGCGGGCACGGCGGCGGGCACCGGGACGCCGGGAGCGGCCACGCCCTCGGTCGGGACAGCGGCGGACACGGCCCCGACCGTGACCGTCTCCGTCGTCGGTCAGGTCGCGCGTCCCGGCCTGGTGGCCCTGCCGCACGGGGCGCGGGTGGCCGACGCCGTGGCCGCTGCCGGGGGCCTGCTGCCCGGCACCGACCCGGCGGCGGTCAACCTCGCCGCGGTCGTCAGCGACGGGCAGCAGATCGCCGTCGGCGTGCCCGGCGCCGCGGCGCCCGGCGCCCCGGCGGCACCGGCGGGGAACGGCCGGGTGTCGCTCAACACCGCGACCGCCGCGGAGCTGGACGTCCTCCCGGGCATCGGCCCCGTGCTCGCCCAGCGGATCGTCGACCACCGGGCCGAGAACGGGCCCTTCACCTCGGTCGAGCAGTTGGACGACGTGCCGGGTATCGGACCGGCCATCTCCGACGAGCTCGTGGACCTGGTGACCGTGTGAGTGCGCCCGGTCCGGCGCCCGATGGGCGCTGGACGTGGCTGGACCTGCGGCTGGTCCCCGTGGCCGCCGTCGTGTGGGCCGCGACGTTGGCGGGCGCGCAGCTGTCGTGGACCACGCTGGCCGGCCTGGCCGGCGCCGCAGCGCTCGCCGGCGGCGCCCTCCTGCGCGACCGGTCCGGCCGTGCCCTCGTGGGCGTTGCGGCGCTCGCGGCGCTGTTCCTGACCGCCGCGGCTGGATCGGTCCGTAGCTGGGCGCGGGACGTGTCCCCGCTGATGGGCGCGGCCGTCGTCGACCGGACGGTGCAGCTCGAGGTGGAGCTGACGAGCGACCCGCGGTCGATCCCGGGGGTCGGCCTCCCGCGGGTCGTCCTCGAGGCAACGGCGACCCGGCTCCACGTCGGGTCCGAGGTGGTCGAGGTCGACGACCGCGTGGTCGTCTTCGCCCCTGCTGAGGGATGGGCGGCGCTGCTCCCGGGTCAGGAGGTGCGGGCCCGAGTGGTGATCGGAGCCGCGGACGCGGCGGAGGGAGTGGTGGCCCGGGTGTCCGCGCGGGGACCGCCCGAGCTGCTCGGCGGACCGCCATGGGCGCAGCGGGCGACGGGCGGTCTGCGGACCGGCCTGGCCTCCTCCGCGGCGCGGGTGCTCGACCCGCTGCCCGCGGGGCTGCTGCCGGGGCTCGTGGTCGGGGACACCACCGGCATGGACGCCGTCCTGGAGGAGGACTTCCGGCGGGCGGGGCTGTCGCACCTCACCGCCGTCTCCGGGGCCAACGTCGCGATCGTCCTCAGCGGCGTGCTGGCCCCGCTGCGCCGCCGCGCCACGGACCGGCGCGTGCAGGCACTCGTGGCGGCGGTTGCCCTGGTCGGTTTCGTGCTGCTGGCGCGCCCGACGGCCAGCGTGCTGCGGGCGGCGGCCATGGGCGCCGTCTCCCTGCTCGCCCTGGCCTCCGGCCGGTCACGCGCTGCGCTCCCCGCCCTGTGCGGCACGGTGGTGGTCCTGCTGCTGGTCGACCCCCGGCTGGCGCGGGATGCCGGCTTCGCGCTCTCGGTGGCAGCCACCGCGGCCATCGTGCTGCTCGCACCGGGCTGGTCCCGGCGGCTGCGGGCCAGGGGCTGCCCGAGACCCGTGGCGGACGCGGTCGCCGTGAGCGCCGCCGCGGGGCTCGCGACCGCGCCGCTCATCGCCGGGCTCTCCGGCTCGGTGAGCCTCGTGTCCCTGCCGGCCAACCTGCTCGCCGCACCGGCGGTGGCGCCGGCGACGGTCCTCGGATTGCTGGCGACCGTCGCGGCACCGGTGGCGACCCTCCTGGGCGACGGCCTGACCTGGCTGGCGGGCTGGTCGGTGCGCTGGCTGGTGCTCGTCGCCCGGTCGGCCTCCGCCCTCCCCGACGCGGCGACGGGCTGGCCGGCGGGGACGACCGGCGCCCTGGTCCTGGCCGGGCTGCTGGTGGCCGGCGCGCTCGCCCTGTGGCGGTGGCCGCGCCTGCGGGGCCTGACGCTGGCGCTGGTCGTCGGAGCGGTCCTGATCGGCTGGCCGCTGCGGCAGGTCACCCGGGGCTGGCCGCCGGCGCAGGCGGTCCTGGTGGCCTGCGACGTCGGTCAGGGCGATGCGCTGGTGGTGCCCACCGGCCCGGGCGAGGCGGTGCTGGTCGACGCCGGACCGGACGTCGCCCCGGTCGACCGCTGCCTCGACCGGCTGGGCATCGACCGGTTGCCCCTGGTGCTCCTCTCGCACCTGGACGCCGACCACGTAGGCGGCCTGGCCGGCGCGCTGGGCGGCCGCGAGGTCGGGATGGTGGCGACCGGGACGCTGTCACCCGCCGACGACCGCGACGTCGCCCTGACCAGAGCGGTCCGCGGCGCGGGGGCCCGGCAGGAGGTGCTCGTGCCCGGCGACCGTCGCCGGGTCGGTCCGGCCACCGTCGAGGTGCTCGCGCCGGCGCCGGAGATCGCGACCCGGAGCGCCGAGCCCAACGACCTGTCGCTGGTGGTCCGCGTGACGGTGCGCGGTCTCCGCGTCCTGCTGACCGGCGACCTCAGCGCGCAGGCCGAGCAACGGCTGATGCGCCGGGGCGTGGACCTGTCGGCCGACGTGCTCAAGGTGCCGCACCACGGCAGCGCCGACAACGACCCCGACTTCCTCGCGGCCAGCGGCGCCCGCGTCGCACTGGTGACCGTCGGCGCGGACAACACCTACGGGCATCCCACTCAGCGCCTCCTCGGCTGGCTGTCCCGTGCCGGCATGCGCGTCTACCGCACCGACCAGGCCGGTGACATCGCCGTGACGGGGAGCGCGGGGGACTGGGCCGTCGTCCCGCGCGGCGTGGCCGGCCAGGCGGCCGCCACGGCGGCGGCCCCGGCGTTCCCGCCCCTGAGCGCGGCGGCAGGCATCCCCGGAGCGAGGCGACGGGACCGTCGGCGGCCCGTGACACGATGCCGGAGTGGCTGCAGCACCCCCCGCTCCGACGTCACGCCTGCGGGTCGTCGTCGGCGAGGAGGAACTGCTGCGCAGCCGGGCGCTTTCCGCCGTCCGGGCCGCCGTGCTCGACCGCCACCCCGACGGCGAGCTGCACGAGCTGACCGCTGCCGGCCTGCCGGTCGGGGAGCTCGCCGACGTCCTGGCGCCGTCGCTGTTCGGCGGTCACCGGCTGGTCGTCGTCACCGGTGTGCACGAGGCCGCGGGTGCGCTCTGCGAGGCGCTCACCGGCTACACCAAGGACCCGGACCCCGACCTGACGCTCGTCGTCGTGCACCACGGCGGTAAACGCAACGAGGCGCTGCTGAAGGCCTTCAAGGCGGCCGGTGCCGCCGTCGACGAGTGCCCGAAGATCAAGTCCCACGGCGATCGCCTGGCGTTCATCCGCAACGAGGTCCGCCTCGCCGGCGGGCGGATCGCCGCCGACGCGGCCACGGCGCTGCTCGAGGCGGTCGGCAACGACCTGCGGGACCTGTCCTCGGCGGCGAGCCAGCTCGTGTCGGACTTCGGCGGCACCGTCGACGCCGAGGCCGTCGCGCGCTTCTACCGAGGGCAGGCGGAGGCCAACGGCTTCGCGGTCGCGGACAAGGTCATGGTCGGGGACATGACCGGCTCCCTGGAGACGCTGCGCTGGGCGCTGAGCCGGGGAGTGGCGCACGTGCTGATCGCTGACGCGATCGCCGACGGCATCCGCACGGCGGCGCGGGTCAAGAGCCTCAACGCGCGGTCCGGCGACCTCGCCCGAACGCTCGGGATGCCGTTCTGGAAGGTCGACAAGGCCAGCTCGCACGCCCGCGGCTGGAGCATCGAGGGGCTTCAGCAGGCGGTCGCCGTCGCGGCCGAGCTGAACGCCGACGTCAAGGGCGCGGCCGCCAGCGCCGACTACGCCCTGGAACGGGCGGTGCGCCGCATCATCGGCGTCCGCGCCGCCACTGCCGGCCGCCGCTGAGTCCACGGGCGTCGGTCCGCCCGCAGCACCGGTCAGGCACGAGGGCGCGTGCACCGGCCATGCACGAGGGCACGCACCGGCCCAGGCGCGTGGGCTCCCGCCCGGCCAGGGTGTGTGGGCCTCGCGCCCCTGCTCCGCCGGGCCGCGTGGGCGCGCCCCTGCTCCACTGGGCCGCGTGGGCTCGCGCCCTGTCCCGCTGGGCCGCGTCGGCTCGCGCTGGGCCCGGCCGAGCCACGTGGGCTCGTGACCCGGCGCAGTCACGAGTGAGCTCGCCCCTGCGGCCGCGCACCGACCCGTACATGCGACGAGCCCCCCTCCCGCGGTGCGGGAGGGGGGCTCGTCGAGGAGTCGGTCGGTCAGCCCTGGAGGCCGGCCACCTGCTTGGCCATGCCCGACTTGCGGTTGGCGGCCTGGTTCTTGTGGATGACGCCCTTGCTGGCGGCCTTGTCCAGCGCCTTGCTGGCGGTGGCCAGCGCGGCGGAGGCCGCAGCGGCGTCCCCGGCGTCGGCCGCGGTGCGGAAGCGCCGGACCGCCGTCTTGAGGGCGGACTTGACCGCGACGTTGCGCTGACGCGCCTTCTCGTTGGTCTTGATCCGCTTCATCTGGGACTTGATGTTCGCCACGCGTGAGCCTCGGTGTCTCGCTGGAGGGAGTCTGACAGTGCGTCCGGACGCGCGGGCTCGACAGCCTGCGATCACGGACCGGCCTCACAAGATACCAGCGACGGTGGGGGAGGCCCACACCGCGTGCGGGGCCGGGGGAGGACCGGCCGCCGACGGCTCGCTGCCGGGAAGGCGCCCGCCCGCTCGCCCCGGCATGGGACGATGGGCGCACTGTGACGACTCCTGCTGCCACCGACCCGGTCCTGATCCGGAACTTCTGCATCATCGCCCACATCGACCACGGCAAGTCGACGTTGGCCGATCGGATGCTCGAGGTCACCGGACTCGTCGAGGGGCGCAACATGCGCGCCCAGTACCTCGACCGCATGGACATCGAGCGTGAGCGCGGGATCACCATCAAGGCGCAGAACGTCCGGCTGCCGTGGACCGTCGACGGCACCGAGTACGTGCTCGACATGATCGACACCCCGGGGCACGTCGACTTCACCTACGAGGTGTCCCGGTCGCTGGCCGCCTGCGAGGGCGCGGTCCTGCTGGTCGACGCCGCCCAGGGCATCGAGGCGCAGACGCTGGCGAACCTCTACCTGGCGCTGGAGAACGACCTCACGATCATCCCGGTGCTCAACAAGATCGACCTGCCGGCAGCGCAGCCGGAGAAGTACGCCGCGGAGATCGCCCACATCATCGGTTGCGAGCCCGACGACGTCCTGCGGGTCAGCGGCAAGACCGGCGTCGGCGTGCCCGAGCTGCTCGACCGCATCGTCGCGGAGATCCCCGCCCCCACGGGCGACGACGCGGGCCCCGCCCGCGCGATGATCTTCGACTCCGTCTACGACATCTACCGCGGCGTGATCACCTACGTCCGGGTCGTCGACGGCCGGATCTCCGGCCGCGAGCGCATCAAGATGATGTCCACCGGCGCGACGCACGAGCTGCTGGAGATCGGCGTCATCTCCCCGGAGCCCAAGCCGGTCGAGAGCCTCGGCGTCGGTGAGGTGGGCTACTTCATCACCGGCGTGAAGGACGTCCGCCAGTCCCGCGTCGGCGACACCGTCACGCTGCACCACAAGCCGGCCGCCGAGCCGATCGGCGGCTACAGCGACCCCAAGCCGATGGTCTACTCCGGCCTCTACCCGATCGACGGCAGCGACTACCCGCTGCTGCGCGAGGCGCTGGACAAGCTGCTGCTCAACGACGCGGCGCTGGTCTACGAGCCGGAGACCTCCGCGGCCCTGGGCTTCGGCTTCCGCGTCGGCTTCCTCGGCCTGCTCCACCTGGAGATCGTCCGCGAGCGACTGGAGCGCGAGGCGGGCATCAGCCTCATCTCCACCGCCCCGAACGTCGTCTACCGCGTGGTGATGGAGGACCGCTCCGAGATCACCGTGACCAACCCGAGCGACTGGCCCGAGGGCAAGATCGACACGGTCTACGAGCCGATCGTCAACGCCACGGTCATCGCGCCCAGCGACTACACCGGCGCGATCATGGAGCTCTGCCAGAGCCGCCGCGGCCAGCTGGGCGGCATGGACTATCTCAGCGAGTCCCGGGTCGAGCTGCGCTACACGCTGCCGCTCGGCGAGATCATCTTCGACTTCTTCGACGCGCTGAAGTCACGTACCCGCGGCTACGCCAGCCTCGACTACGCCGAGGCCGGTGAGCAGGAGTCCGCGCTGGTCAAGGTGGACATCCTGCTGCAGGGCGAGGCCGTCGACGCCTTCAGCGCGATCGTGCACAAGGACAAGGCCTACAGCTACGGCGTCATGATGGCCGGCAAGCTACGCGAGCTCATCCCGCGCCAGCAGTTCGAGGTGCCCATCCAGGCCGCCGTCGGCTCCCGGGTCATCGCCCGCGAGACGGTGCGCGCCATCCGCAAGGACGTCCTCGCCAAGTGCTACGGCGGTGACATCACCCGCAAGCGGAAACTGCTGGAGAAGCAGAAGGAGGGCAAGAAGCGGATGAAGATGGTCGGCCGCGTCGAGGTCCCCCAGGAGGCCTTCGTGGCCGCGCTCTCCACCAACGAGTCGACCGCCTCCAAGAAGTGAGCGGCCGGCTCCTCGCCGTCTGCGTCTCGGGCACGGACCTCCCCACCGTGCCCGACCGCAAGCCCAAGCGCACCGGCATCGACAAGCGGCCGGTGGCCGGCCGGGTCGCCGTCCACCCGCTCGGGCTGGACGGCGACCTCCAGGTCAACCGCAGGTACCACGGCGGCGAGGGCCAGGCGGTCTACGCCTACGCCCAGGAGGACGCCGACTGGTGGGCCGCCGAGCTGGACCGCGAGCTGCCGCCGGGCCGCTTCGGGGAGAACCTCCGCACCAGCGGGCTGGACCTCACCGGCGCCGTCCTCGGCGAGCGGTGGCGGGTCGGCACGGCGCTGCTCGAGGTGACCGACTGCCGCATCCCGTGCGCCAACTTCGAGCGCTTCTGGGGGGTGGCGCAGCTGGTCAAGCGCTTCACCGTGCACGGGGCGCCGGGCGCCTACCTCCGCGTGATCGAGACCGGCGACGTCGCCGCCGGAGACCCCGTCGAGGTGGTCGACCGCCCCGCGCACGGGGTCACCGTCGGCACGGCGTTCCGGGCGTACACGACCCAGAAGCGCCGGCTGCCGGAGCTGGCCCCCGCCGTCCCCGTCCTCCCCGAGCGGACCCGCGACAAGATCGCCGCCCGCATCGCGACCCGGACCGCCCAGCAGGCCTGAGCCGGGGGTCAGGACAGCAGCGCGAGCTTGATCTCCCCGGTCAGCCGCGTCGCGTCGACGCCCCGGTCGGCGAGCACCCGCATCGCCAGACCCTCCCCCTCGCGGATCAGGCCGAGGGCGATGTGCCCGTCGGTGATCGTGCGCTGGCGCATCGCGATCGTCTCGCGCAGCGAGAGCTCCAGGACCTTCTTGGCCCGCGGGGCGAAGGGCAGGTGCCCACCGGACACGCGACCGCCCAGGGGCTGGTCCAGGGCGCCCGGCCCGAACGTCGCCTCCACCCGCTCCCGAACCGCGTCCAGGTCGATGCCCAGGGTGCTGAGCGCCTGCGCGTCCAGGTCGCCGACCAGCCGGGTCACCGACGTCGTGACGACCTCCCGGCTCAGCCCGTGCCGCGCCAGGACGGCGGCGGTCGGGGTGTCCTGACCGAGGAGGGCGAGCAGCAGGTGCTCGGTGCCGACCCGCTCGCTGCGCAGCCGCCGGGCCTCCGTCTGCGCCTGGACGACGGTCTCGCGGGCCGCCTGGCTGAACCGTTCGAACATGTCAGTCCCTCCGTCGGAGCGGCGCCCTGCCGCTGATGGACCTGCCGCGCGCGTACTTCTTGTGGACCGCCTGCCGGCTCACGCCGAGCAGCTGGGCGATCTGCTCCCAGGTCCAGCCCCTGTCCCGGGCGTTGTCCACCTGCAGGGCCTCCAGCCGCTCCACCAGCACGCGGAGCGACCGGACGGCGCGCAGGCCGACCGCCGGGTCGTCGTCGGCGGCCGCCGTGGCCACCGCTGCTGTGTCCGCCATGTCTGTCAACGTAGGTTGCGCCAGCGCGGCGTGTCAACCGGGATTGACACGGCGTCCGCTGTCGGCGGAAGCGCTGCGCCCACGGCAGAACGCGCTTCCCCCGGGCTGGCCGCCGTCCCTAGCGTCGGCGTCGTCGAGCAGGCGAGGTCGGGAGGACCCATGACGCGAGTGCTGGAGAACCGGGCGGGCACGGCGGCGCCCTGGGGGGAGGCGGTGCGCGACCGGCTGCTGGGGGAGCGGATCGTGGTGCTGGGTCAGCCGGTGGACGACGACGTGGCCACGCGGATCAGCTCCGAGCTGCTGCTGCTGGCCGCCGAGGACCCCGCGGCGGAGATCCGCTTGTACGTCAACTCCCCGGGCGGCTCGGTGACCGCCGGCATGGCCATCTACGACACCATGCAGCTCGTCGGCCCGGACGTCTCGACCTGGGCTCTGGGCTTCGCCGCGTCGATGGGGCAGTTCCTGCTCTCCGGCGGTGCGCCCGGCAAGCGGTACGCGCTGCCCAACGCCCGCGTGCTCATGCACCAGCCGTCGGCGGGACTGTCCGGGGTGCAGTCCGACATCGCGGTGCAGGCCGCCGCGTTCGGGTCGATGAAGCGCCGGATCGCGGAGCTCACCGCGCTGCACACCGGGCAGACGGTCGAGCAGATCACCGCGGACGCCGACCGGGACCGCTGGTTCACCGCCGAGGAGGCGCGGGACTACGGGCTGGTCGACCACGTGGTGGCCTCGTCTGCGTCAGCCCCGCTCGGCCGGCGCTGAGCCCGCGGCGCCGCCGGCCGGCTGTCCGGCCGGCGGCGCCGTCCGTCACAGGGTGAAGACGATCTTCCCGTTGGTGCGGCCCTCGAGCATGCGCGCGAAGCCCTCGCGGGCCTCGGTCAGCGGCAGCTCCACGTCGATCTGCGGCCGGATCCCGGTAGCCCGGCACATCGAGATGAGGTCGGCCAGCTCGTCGCGGGTGCCCATCGTCGAGCCGATCACCGACAGCTGGGTGAAGAAGACCCGGTTGAGCTCGGCGCCGGGGTTGAAGCCGGTCGTCGCACCCGAGGTGACGATGACGCCGCCGGGCTTGAGCGACTTCACGCTGTGCGACCAGGTCGCCTCGCCGACGGTCTCCATGACGCCGTCCACCCGCTCGGGCAGCCGGGCGTTGGACTCGAAGGCCTGGTCGGCGCCCAGTGCCAGCGCCGCGGCGCGCTTGTCCTCGCTACGGCCGGTCACCCAGACGCGGAACCCGGCGGCCTTGCCGAGCACGACCAGCGCCGTGGCGACGCCGCCGCTCGCGCCCTGCACCAGGACGGTCTGGCCCGGGCGCAGCCCCGACCGCACGAAGAGCATGCGGTAGGCGGTCAGCCACGCGGTCGGCAGGCAGGCCGCCTCGGCGAACGACAGCTCGGCCGGCTTGGGCAGCACGTTGCGGCGCGGCACGGCCACCCGCTCGGCCATCGTCCCCTGGTGCAGCTCGGAGAAGAGCGTGCGCTTGGGGTCCAGCGTCTCGTCGCCGGTCCAGCCGGGCGTGCCGACGACGACGCCGTGCACCACGACCTCGTTGCCGTCCTCGTCCAGCCCCGCCGCGTCGGTGCCGAGGACCATCGGCATCCGCTCCTGCGGCAGGCCGACCCCGCGCAGGCTGAACAGGTCGTGGTGGTTCAGCGAGACGGCCTTGACCGTGACCGTCGTCCAGCCGTCACGCGGCTCGGGCTCGGGGCGGTCGCCGATCTCCAGGACCGAGAGCGGGTCCTCCGGGGACGGGGTCGAGACGAAGGCAGCCAGCATGGTCCGGACGCTAGCCGAGCCCCCCACCAGGAGCGACGCGGGTCTGGGGGATCCGTCGCGCGAGAGACAGCCCCCGGCCGCTCAGCGGACGACGACGACGTGCTCCCCGCGCGGCACGAACTCGCCGATCACCGGGGCGCCCGGCACCTCACCGCCCAGCAGCAGGCCCCCGGAGGTCTGGGCGTCGGCCAGCAGCAGCGCCTCGTCCTCGGTCACCGCGGACAGGTCGGTGTGCGGGCGCACCCAGTCGAGGTTGCGGCGCGTGCCGCCGGAGACGAACCCGCCGGCGAGGGCGTCCTGCGCGCCGGTCAGGTACGGGACGGCGGCCGCGTCGACGACCGCGGTGACGCCGCTGGCGCGGGCCATCTTGTAGAGGTGGCCGAGCAGGCCGAAGCCCGTGACGTCGGTGCCGGCGCGGATCCCCGCCTCCACCGCGGCCAGGCCGGCGTCGCGGTTCAGCGCGGTCATCGAGGCGACGGCCTCCTCGCTGACCTCGCCGGTGGCCTTCATCCGGCTGTTGAGCACGCCGACGCCCAGCGGCTTGGTCAGCGACAGAGGGGTGCCGGCGGTGGCGGCGGAGTTGGTGACGAGCCGGTCGACGTCGACGACGCCGGTGACCGCCATCCCGTACTTCGGCTCCGGGTCGTCGATCGAGTGCCCGCCGCCCACGTGGCAGCCGGCCTCCCGGGCGACGTCGAGCCCGCCGCGCAGCACCTCGGCGGCGAGCTCGGCCGGCAGCACGTCGCGCGGCCAGCCGAGGAGGTTGACGGCCACCACGGGGGTGCCGCCCATCGCGTAGACGTCGGACAGCGCATTGGCGGCCGCGATCCGGCCGAAGGTGTACGCGTCGTCGACGACGGGGGTGAAGAAGTCGGTGGTGAGCACGATGCCCTGGCCGCCGGCGATGCGGACCACCGCGGCGTCGTCGCCGTCGTCGAGGCCGACCACCAGCTCGGCCGCCGGGGAGACGGGGCCGCCGAGGGTCAGGCCCGCGACGACCTGCTCGAGCTCACCGGGCGGGATCTTGCAGGCGCAGCCGCCGCCGTGCGCGTACTGGGTGAGCCGGATGTGGGCGGGTGCGCTGGTCACCGCCCGAATGTAGGCGGCGGCCGGGTCGGCCGGAGGACCGTGCCGGGTCAGTCCTCGCGGCCGCCCTGCAGGACGCGCAGCCGCGGGAGCGGCGCCTCGGCCACCGGCGTCTCGGCGGCGGGGACCTGCCGGGCCGCGGGGACCCGTGCGGTCGCGCCGCGGCCGAGCGCGCGGCCGGCGGGGTGCGTGGTGGACGGCGCGCCGAAGAGGCCGGGGTCGCGGCGGGGGGCGGTCTCCCCGGTCACCTCGACCGACTCGATCCGGTCCTCGCGGAACCAGCGGGGGCCCTGCCGCTCGCGGCACCACGCGACGAGGTACCAGTGGTCGGCGCTCCGGCTCAGCAGGTGCGGCTCGACCTCGCGCCGGCTCGCGCGGCCCTTGCCGTCGCGGTACCGCAGCACCACGACGCGGCGCTGGGTCACAGCCTGCTCGACGGTGGCCCGCAGGTCGGCAGAGTGCCCGGCCTCGGCGCTCACCCAGAGGCTGGTGGCGAGCAGCTGCGCGCGCCGCTGCGGATCGGGCTCGAGGACGGCGAGCACCTTCTCCAGCGCCGCGCGCCCGGCGTCGGCGTAGGGCCCGTCGGGCTGGGCGGCGAGGGCGACGGCGACGGCCGCGGCCTCCTCGGGCGAGAGGGCGACCGGCGACAGCGTCGCGGGGGAGCGGGACTCGGTGCGGCGGCTCACATCGGGGATGCTGGCACCGGCCACCGACAGTTCCGGCGGCGCGACGCCGAGTCGCGGGCGGGGAGTTGGCGACACGCCGTACGACACGCCGAACAGGCGTTGGCAAGTACTGTCGGGGGTGGAGGCGTCAGGGCGCCTGGTGGCCCCCGCGGCCTCTAAAGCCGACGTGGCCGAGCACCTCGGTCAGGCGGGTTCGATTCCCGTCCGCCTCCGCCAACGTCGTGGGCGCCGGGCCGGTTCCCGGCCCGGCGCCTACGCTCCGCAGTCGATGAGTGCCGACCCGCGGCGGCAGGTGCCCCGCACCGACACGCTGCTCGCCGACGGGCTGGTCGTGTCCGCCGTCGAGCGCCTGGGCCGCGACCTGGTGAAGGCCGCCGTACGCAGCGTGCAGGAGCGGGTGCGGTCCGGTGAGCTGCTCCCGGGCGACGCCGTGCCCGCCGTCCTCGCCGCGCTGCCCGGCACCGCCGCGAGCCTGCGGCCGGTGCTCAACGCCACGGGCGTCCTCGTGCACACCAACCTGGGCCGCGCGCCGCTGTCCGCGGCGGCCCTCGCGGCGGTCGCGGCGGCCGGCGGCACCACCGACGTCGAGCTCGACCTGGGCACCGGACGGCGGGGTCCTCGCGGTGAGGCGGCGCTCGCCGCCCTCCGCGACGCCGTCCCCGCCGCCGGTGCCGCGCTGGTGGTGAACAACTGCGCGGCCGCGCTCGCGCTCGTGGCCACCGCGCTGGGCCAGGGCCGGGAGCTGGTCATCGCCCGCGGCGAGCTGGTCGAGATCGGCGACGGCTTCCGCATCCCCGAGCTGCTGGAGTCCACCGGCGCCCGGCTGCGCGAGGTGGGGACGACGAACCGGGTGACCGCCGAGGACTACACGCGCGCCCTGGGGCCCGACACCGGCGCGGTGCTCAAGGTCCACCCGTCGAACTTCGTCGTCCGCGGGTTCACGCGAGCCGCGTCGGTGGGAGAGCTCTCCGCGGCGCTGGCCGGCACCGGTGTCCCGCTGGTCGCCGACGTCGGCTCCGGCCTGCCCGCGCCGGATCCGGTGCTCCCCGACGAGCCGGACCTGCAGACCACCCTGGCCGACGGCGCCGACCTCGTCCTGGCCAGCGGCGACAAGCTGCTCGGCGGGCCGCAGGCCGGGCTGGTGCTCGGCCGCGCCGACCTCGTGCAGCGGCTCCGCCGGCACCCCCTCTACCGGGCGCTGCGCGTGGACAAGACCACGCTCGCCGCGCTCGAGGCCACGCTGCGCGGACCGCTGCCTCCGGTACGCCGGATGCTCGCCGCCGACGTCGCCACGCTCCGGGCACGCGCCGCGGCGCTGGCCGCGCGGCTGACCGCGGCGGGGGTGGACGCGGAGCCGGTCGACAGCGCGGCCCGGGTCGGCGGGGGAGGGGCGCCGGAGCACCCGCTCCCCAGCGCGGCGGTGTCCCTGCCCGGGGAGTTTGCCGCGCGGCTGCGGGCCGGCTCGCCACCGGTCGTCGGGTACGTCGAGGCAGGCCGCACGCTGCTGGACCTGCGCAGCGTGCCGCCGGAGTCCGACGAGGCGCTGGGCGACGCCGTGCTGGCGGCGGCCGGACCGGGACCGGCAGGGACGACGCCGTGGACGTGATCGCCACCGCGGGCCACGTCGACCACGGGAAGTCGACGCTGGTCCGCGCGCTCACCGGCATGGAGCCCGACCGCTGGGAGGAGGAGCGCCGCCGCGGGCTGACCATCGACCTCGGCTTCGCGTGGACGACGCTGGCGTCGGGCCGGCAGGTGGCGGTGGTCGACGTGCCGGGCCACGAGCGGTTCGTCGGCAACATGCTGGCGGGGGTGGGCTCCGTACCGGCCGCCCTCGTGGTCGTCGCGGCCGACGACGGCTGGTCGGCGCAGACCGCCGAGCACGTGGCGGTGCTCGACGCGCTCGGCGTGCGGCACGCGCTCCTGGCGGTGACCAAGGCCGACGTCGCCGACCCCGCGCCGGTGCTCGCCGACGTCGCCGAGCGGCTGGCCGGGACGTCGATGGGTGCGGTGCCGGGCGTGGCGGTGAGCGCGGTGACCGGCGCCGGCGTCCCCGAGGTGGCCGCCGCGCTGGAGACCCTGCTGGCCGGGCTCCCCGCGCCGGACCGCACGGCGCCGGTCCGGCTGTGGATCGACCGCGCCTTCCCGATCAGGGGAGCCGGCACCGTCGTCACCGGCACCCTCGCCGCGGGCACCGTCGCGCCGGGGGACCGGCTGCTGCTGGGCGAGCGGGAGGTGGTCGTGCGCGGCGTGCAGTCCCTCGGGCAGCCCGTCGAGCGGGCCGCCGCCACCGCCCGGGTCGCGCTCAACCTCCGGGGGGTCGCCGTCGAGGAGCTCACCCGCGGCGACGCGCTGCTCACCCCCGGGGCCTTCCGGGCCACCGGCGTCGTCGACGTGACGCTGACCCGCGCACCGGAGGACCGGCTGCCGGCCGAGCTGGTGGTGCACGTCGGCTCCGCGGCGGTGGCCGCCCGGGTCCGGCCCCTGGACGGGACGGCGGTGCGGCTGCGGCTGGCGGCGCCGCTGCCCCTGCGGATCGGCGACCGGCTGCTGCTGCGCGACCCGGGCGCGCGCCGGGTGACCGGGGCCGACGTCCGCGACGTCGCCCCGCCGGAGCTGCAGCGCCGCGGCGCGGCCCGGCAGCGCGCCGCCGCGCTGGCCGCCCAGCCGGACGGCCCGTCGGGCGCCGCGGCCGACCTCGCCCGCCGGCGGGTGGTGCGGGCGGCGGACTTCGCCGCGATGGGCTGGCCCGTGCCGCCGGGCGCCGACCGGGTCGGGCCGTGGCTGGTGGCCCCCGGGCTGCTCGACGAGCTGGCCGCCGCGGTGCCGGGCGTGGTGGCCGCCCACCGGTCGGCGCACCCGCTGGAGGCCGGCCCGCCGCTGGCCGTCGTCCGCCGCGAGCTGGACCTGCCCGACGACGACGTCGTGCGCGCCGTCGTCCGCCCCCCGCTGGCACTGCGCGAGGGGCGGGTCGCCGCGGCGTCGGCCGGCCTGCCGCCGGCGGTGCAGCGCGCGGTGGACGCGATCCGCGCCCGGCTGGCCGAGGACCCCTTCGCCGCACCCGACGCCGAGCAGCTGGCCGCCGCGGGGCTCGGGCCGCGGGAGCAGGCCGCCGCGGTCCGTGCCGGCCTGCTGGTGCGCATCGCCGACGGGGTCCTGCTCGCGCCCGGGATCGAGGACGCCGCCCGGGACCGGCTCGCCGGCGTCCCCGCGCCGTTCACGCTCAGCCAGGCCCGCACGGCCTGGGGCACCAGCCGGCGCGTCGCCGTCCCGCTGATGGAGTGGCTCGACGCGCGCGGGGTGACCGTCCGCCTGCCCGACGCGAGCCGCCGCCTGGCCTAGTCCCCCCGGCGCGCTCGTGCTCTGCCCACCGGTGTGGGCAGAGCACGAGCGCAGAGCCGGGTGGCCGGCCAGTCCCGGCGATGGCGCGGCCACCGGCAGGGGTCGTCCCCCGTCCGGGCGGGTAGGGAGGGCACCCACCCGGCGCCGGGTGGGTCGGATCGACCAACGGAGGTCGGCATGGCCGACGGGACGAGGACCACGCGGGCCGCTGCCGAGTCGCGGCGGACCCGGGCGGCCGCCGACGCCGCCACCGAGGAGAAGACGAGGACGGCCCGGCCCGAGCTCGTCGTCGCCGACCCGCCCCCGGAGCCGGACTACCCGCGGTACCGGGTGGAACCGGGGGCCGGCCTCCGGCTGGCCGACGTCGACCCGGACGAGTCCGAGCACTTCCGCAAGAAGAAGGACGTGCTCCCCGAGCTGGAGCGCAACCGGGACCGGATCGCGGAGCTGCAGTCCCGCCTCTACGCCGAGAACCGGCGCAGCGTGCTGCTGGTCCTCCAGGCGATGGACACCGGCGGCAAGGACGGGACCATCAAGCATGTCTTCGAGGGCGTGAACCCCCAGGGCTGC
This sequence comes from Blastococcus sp. CPCC 205250, assembly GCF_019799925.1. Classification (GTDB taxonomy): domain Bacteria; phylum Actinomycetota; class Actinomycetes; order Mycobacteriales; family Geodermatophilaceae; genus Trujillonella. The sequence continues at coordinate 175,363 of NZ_JABGCG010000008.1, forward strand.
CAGGTGTCGTCGTTCAAGGCGCCCAGCGCCGAGGAGGCCGCGCACGACTTCCTGTGGCGCTACCACCAGCACGTCCCCTCGCGCGGGATGATCGGCATCTTCAACCGCTCGCACTACGAGGACGTGCTGGTGGTGCGGGTCAAGGACCTGGTCCCCGAGGAGGTCTGGCGGCCCCGCTACGAGGTCATCAACCAGTTCGAGCACGCGCTCACCCTCAGCGGCGTCACGGTGCTGAAGTTCTACCTGCACATCTCCAAGGACGAGCAGAAGCGCCGGCTGGAGAGCCGCCTGGCCGACCCGGACAAGCGCTGGAAGTTCTCCGCCAACGACCTCCGCGAGCGCCGCCACTGGGACGCCTACATGGCCGCCTTCGAGGAGGCGATCGGCAACACCTCGACCGAGCACGCCCCCTGGTACGTCGTCCCGGCGAACAACAAGTGGTACCGCAACCTGGTGATCGCGCGGACCATCGCCGACACGCTCGAGGCGATGGACCCGCGGTACCCGGAGCCCGAGGAGGGCCTGGACGCGGTCGCCGTCGACGACTGACGGCGCGTCGGGGCCGGGGCGTCAGCCGCCGACGTGACGGAGCATCTGCTCGCGTTCCTGCCCCTCGTCGGGCAGTGGCAGCGTCGCGGTGTCCAGCGACTCGACGGTGTCCTCCGGCGCCACCGGGTCGGGCAGCGCGCGGAAGCGGGCGCGGGGGTCCTCGGGCGCGGTCATGCCCGCAGGGTCCGCGTCGCGGGCCGGCCCGGCAAGGGGCGGGCCGCTCACGGGACCCAGCGGGCGGGGCGCTTCTCCCGGAACGCGGCGATGCCCTCCTGCCCCTCCTCGCTCGCGAAGTAGCGGGCCGACAGCTCCTGCAGCTCGTCGAACGACCCCCGCAGCCCGCCCGAGCGCAGCAGCCGCTTGGTCTCCGCCAGCGCCGCGGGCGCGCCGGCCCCGAGGGCGGTCACCTGTGCGTCGACCGTCGCGTCCACCTCGTCGTCGGGCACGGCGAGGTCGACCAGCCCACCCGCGGCGGCCAGCTCGGCGCCGAAGACCTCGCCGGTGAGCATCAGCCGGTGCGCCACGTGCGGGACCATCCGCGGCAGGACGACGGCGGAGATCACCGCCGGGACGATGCCCAGCCGCACCTCGCTGAACGCGAAGGTCGCCGCCGCCCCGGCCACGACGACGTCGCAGGTGGCCAGCAGGCCCACGCCGCCGGCCCGCGCCGGCCCCCGGACGACGCCGAGCACCGGCTTCGGGGAGGTGAACAGCGAGGTGAGCAGGTCGGGGAACTCCCGGATGCCCTGGTCCTCCGCCCCGCTGCCCGCGGCCTCGGACAGGTCCATGCCCGAGCAGAAGACCCGCCCCGTGTGGTCGAGGACGAGCACGCGGACGGCGTCGTCGGCCAGCGCGGCGTCGACGGCCTCGCGCAGCTGCGCCCGCATCGCGCGGGACAGGGCGTTGCGGTTGGCGGGGGAGTCCAGGGTCAGCCGGGCGACGCCCCGCTCGACGGACACCTGCAGCACGCGGTCGGGGCTCACACCCCGATCCTGCCGGTCCCCGTCCCCGGGCGCGGCACACTGGGAGCAGATGGACACCGCCCTGCCCCTGCTGCCCGCCCCGCCGGCCGCCCCCTTCGCCCTGCCGGACACGGCGCGCGAGGGGCTGGCGACCACGCCGTTCGGCCTCTACGTGCACGTGCCGTTCTGCGCGACGCGCTGCGGCTACTGCGACTTCAACACCTACACCTCCGACGAGCTGGGGCCCGGCGCCAACCGGGCCGAGTACGCCGGCACGGTGGTCGCCGAGCTGCGCCGCGCCGCCGAGCTGCTCGGTCCCGACCGGCCCGAGGTCTCCACCGTCTTCGTGGGCGGCGGCACCCCGACGCTGCTGCCGGCGGCCGACCTGGTCGACGTCCTGGCCGCCGTCCGCGAGCTGTTCCCCGTGGCGGCCGACGTCGAGGTGACCACCGAGGCCAACCCCGAGTCCGTCACGCCCGCGTCGCTGGCGCGGTTGCGCGAGGGCGGCTTCACCCGGATCAGCCTCGGCATGCAGTCCGCGGCCGAGCACGTGCTCGCGGTGCTCGACCGCCGGCACAGTCCCGGGCGCGCCGCCGAGGCCGCCGCGGAGGCGCGCGCCGCCGGGTTCGAGCACGTCAACCTCGACCTGATCTACGGCACGCCCGGGGAGACCGACGCCGACTGGGCCGCCTCGCTGGACGTCGTCCTCGCCGCTCCCGTGGACCACGTCAGCGCCTACGCGCTGATCGTGGAGGAGGGCACCCGGCTGGCGCGGCGGATCGCCCGCGGCGAGCTCCCCATGCCCGACGACGACGTGCTGGCCGACCGCTACGAGCAGGCGGACGCGACCCTGCTCCGGGCCGGCCTGGAGTGGTACGAGGTCTCCAACTGGGCGACCGGTCCGGCGGCCCGCTGCCGGCACAACGAGCTCTACTGGGCCAACGCGAACTGGTGGGGCGTCGGCCCGGGGGCGCACAGCCACGTCGGCGGCCTGCGCTGGTGGAACGTCAAGCACCCCGCCGCGCACGCCGCCCGGGTGGCCGCGGGGGAGAGCCCGGCCGCCGGCTCCGAGCTGCTGGACGAGACCGACCGCGCCCTGGAGGCCGTCATGCTGGGCCTGCGGCTGCGTGACGGGCTGCCGCTGACCCGGCTCTCGCCCGCCGGCCGGCTCCGCGCCGCCGACGCCGTCGTCCGCGGCCTGCTCGACCCCGCGGCGCACGACGCCGGCCGTGCCGTGCTCACCGACCGCGGCCGCCTGCTGGCCGACGCCGTCGTCCGGGAGCTCACCGACTGACATACGGGATCCGGTTCTGGACGGCGCTCCCACCGGCGTAGTTAGGTGCGTCACAGGACGGCACGGCCGTCCCGGCGGGGCACCCCCGTCCGCGGGCAGCAGGGAGGACTCCGACATGGCAGGACGGGTCGAGGGCAAGGTCGCCCTCATCACGGGAGCGGCGCACGGGCAGGGGCGGAGCCACGCGATCCGCCTCGCGCAGGAGGGCGCCGACATCATCGCCGTCGACCTCTGCCAGGACTACGACACCGTCGGCTACCCGATGGGCACCGAGGCCGAGCTCGACCAGACGGTCAAGTCCGTCGAGGCCCTCGACCGGCGCGCGGTGAAGGTCGTGGCCGACGTGCGCGACCCGAACGCCATGAAGGCCGCGTTCGAGACGGGCATCGCCGAGCTCGGCCACGTCGACGTGATCTGCGCGAACGCCGGCATCGCCTCCTACGCCGCCGAGCAGACCCGCCAGCACTACATCGACGTGCTCAACGTCAACCTGGTCGGCGTCGTCAACACCGTGCTGGCCGGGCTGCCGCACCTGCCCCGCGGCGGGTCGGTGATCGTCACCGGCTCCCTGGCCGCGCTGCTCAAGGGCGGGATCGGGGAGAGCGGCAGCGCCTACACGCTGGCCAAGCGGTCGCTCGTGCCGTTCGTCCAGGCAACCGCCGCCGCCGTCGCGAAGGAGATGATCCGCGTCAACGGCGTCCACCCGACCAACTGCAACACGAACCTGCTGATGAACGACGGGCTGTACCGGCTCTTCCGGCCGGACCTGGAGAACCCGACCCAGGAGGACGCCATCCCGGCCTTCCACACGCTCCAGCAGATGCCGGTGCCCTACGTGGAGCCCGAGGACATCAGCGAGGTCGTGCTCTTCCTGGCGTCGGACGCCTCCCGGTACGTCACCGGCCAGTTCATCAACTGCGACGCCGGCGGCCACCTCAAGACGCTGGACTGACCGCGCCGCCGGCCTCCCCTGACAGATGTCAGGGGAGACCGGCGACGTCCCGCACTACTGCGCCGGCGGCGCCGCCGACAGGCTCGACGGCGTGACCGATCCCGCACTCGAGATCTCCGGGCTGACCGTCCGCTACGGCGTCGGGCCGGGCGCGACCGTCGCCGTCGACGGTCTGGACCTGCGCATCCCCCGCGGCGAGACCGTCGCCCTCCTCGGGCCCAACGGCGCCGGCAAGTCGACCACCGTCAACGCCGTCCTCGGCCTCGTCCGGTACACCGGCGACGTCCGGGTCCTGGGCCGCGCGCCGGCCGAGGCCGTCCGCGCCGGGGACGTCGGCGCGATGCTCCAGCACGGCGGCCTGCCCAGCGAGGCGCGCGTCGGCGAGGTCCTCGACCTCGTGCGGCGCAGCTCCCCGCGCTCCTGGCCGCTGCCGGACCTGGTCGCCACCACCGGCATCGACGGGCTCCTCCGCCGTCCCGTCGAGGACCTCTCCGGCGGGCAGCGCCAGCGGGTCCTGCTCGCCCTCGCCCTCGCCGGCCGACCGCCGCTGCTCCTGCTCGACGAGCCCACCTCGGCCATGGACGTCGAGGGCCGCCGCGCCTTCTGGACGACGATGCGCGGCCTGGCCGAGGGCGGCACCACCGTCGTCTTCGCCACCCACCACCTCGAGGAGGCCGACGCCGTCGCCGACCGGGTGGTGGTCGTCGCCGGCGGCCGGGTCGTGGCCGACGGGTCGGCCGCGCAGGTCAAGGCCGGCACCTCCGGCAGCACGATCACCTTCGCCGCCGCCCCGGACGACCACCTCGACGACCTGCCCGGCGTCGGCGCGCTCACCCGCCGCGGCGCGACCGTGGAGATCGCCACGACCGACCCCGAGCAGACCCTGCGCGCCCTGCTGGCCGGCGGTCGCCGGCTGCCCGGCCTGCAGGTCCGCGGCGCCAGCCTCGAGGAGGCGGTCCTCACCCTCACCACCGCGACCCCGATCGGAGCCGAGCAGTGAGCGCCCTCTTCCTCTTCCAGCTGCGCCGGATGGGCCGCAACCGGCAGTTCCTCTTCTTCACCGTGGCCCTGCCGGCGCTGTTCACCGTCTTCTTCGCGACGGTGTTCGGGCAGACGTCCGACACCGGCTACCAGGACTACGCGGCGGCGACGATGGTCTCGATGATGGCCTACGGCGCGATGGGTGCCGCCCTGGGCGCGACCATCCGCATCGCCTTCGACCGGGCCTCCGGCTGGCTGCGCCAGCTGCGGGTCACGCCGGTGCCCCCGAGCTCGGTCGTCGGCGTGGAGGTGGCGGTGGGGGTGCTGCTCACCCTGCCCTCCCTGGTGGCCGTGGCGCTGGTCGGCCGGCTGGTGACCGGCGTGGACCTCCCGCTGGGCACGTGGCTGCTGCTGGTCGCCGTCCTCTGGGCCGGCTCGGCGGTGTTCGTGGCGATCGGCCTCCTGCTGGGCCTGGCCCTGGAGCAGAAGGCGGCCGGCGGCGCGATCGGCATCGTGGGCACCGTCCTGGCGCTGCTCGGCGGGCTGTGGGTCCCGGTCGAGCTCTTCCCCTCCGGGCTCCAGGCCGTGGCGCACGCGCTGCCGTCGTACTGGTACGCCGAGCTGGGCCGCGACGTCGCCGCGGGGGAGGCCCCGTCGCCGCTGGCCGTCGCGGTCCTGGTCGCCTCCACCGTCGCCGCCGGCGGGCTCGCCGCCGCGGTCGCCCGGCGCCGGCCGCTGCACGCGGTCGCCGGCTGAGCCGACGACGGTGTCGCACCCACTACCGTCGCCGACCATGGACTGCCGGCCGGCCTGGCAGCGCCTCGGCTGGGCGCTGCCGTGGCTGCTGTTCCAGTTCTTCCCCGTCGTCGACCTCGTCACCGAGCCGCGGCCGGCGTGGGTCCGGGTCCTGGCGGCGGCGCTGCTGGTCGTCTTCACCGCGGCCTACCTCGCGGTGTTCAGCCGCTTCTTCGAGCGTCGTGCACCGGTCTGGCGGTACCTCGTCGTCGTCGCCGTCCTCGGGGTGGCGCTGGCGGCCTGGCTGGGGTCGGCGTGGGCCGGGCTGCTCATCTACGTGTCAGCGGCCGCCGCCGGTGCCCTGCCCCAGCGGTGGGTGTGGCCGGCCGTGCTCGGCTGCGCCGGCGTCTGCGCCGCGGTCGTCGGGGCCGAGGGCGTGCTCGGGCAGCTGTTCATCCTGCCCGTGATGTGCGTGCTCACCGCCTTCGCGCTGTCGGGCACCCGGGCGCTGGTCTCGCTCAACGCGGAGCTCTCCGAGGCGCGCGAGGAGCTGGCCCGCAACGCCGTCGCCGAGGAGCGGCTGCGCTTCGCCCGCGACCTGCACGACCTGCTCGGCCACAGCCTGTCGCTCATCGCGCTCAAGAGCGAGCTCGCCGGGCGGCTGGCCGACCGCGACCCGGCGCGGGCGCGGGCCGAGATGGCCGACGTCGAGGACACCGCCCGCCGGGCCCTGGCCGAGGTGCGCGACGCCGTCAGCGGCTACCGGCAGGTCAGCTTCGGCAGCGCCCTGGCCGAGGCGCGGGTCGCGCTGTCGGCCGCCGGCATCGCCCTCGACCCGCCGCGGGACCTGCCGGTGCTGCCCGGGGCCGTGGACGCCGTCCTCGGCTGGGTCGTGCGGGAGGCGACCACCAACGTGCTCCGGCACAGCGGGGCCCGGTCGGTCGCCGTGGCCCTGGGGACCGGTGACGGCGGCGCCACGCTGACGATCACCGACGACGGGTCCGGTGCGGGGTCGGGGGGCGCGGCCGGGGCGGGGCTGTCCGGCCTGGACGAGCGGCTGGCCGCGCTCGGCGGACGGCTGGAGACCGGTGCCGGTCCCGGCGGGCGTGGGTTCCGGCTGTGCGCCCGTGTGCCGGTCGGCGCCCCCGCGGTGGCGCAGTGACCGGCCCGGCGGTGATCCGGGTCCTCATCGCCGAGGACCAGTCGATGGTGCGCGGCGCGCTGCGGGCGCTGCTGGAGCTCGAGGACGACATCCGCGTCGTGGCCGAGGTCGGCCGCGGCGACGAGGTGGTGGCCGCAGCACTCGAGCACGCTCCGGACGTCGCCCTGCTCGACATCGAGATGCCCGGCTGCGACGGGCTGGAGGCGGCGCGGGCCCTCGCCGCCGAGGTGCCGGGCACGCGCGCCGTCGTCCTCACCACGTTCGGCCGGCCCGGGTTCCTGCGCCGGGCGATGGAGGTCGGCGCCGCCGGCTTCCTGGTCAAGGACGCCCCGGTGTCGGAGTTGGCACGCTCGATCCGGGCGGTGGTGGCGGGGGAGCGGGTCATCGACCGGGACCTCGCCGCGGCGGCGCTGGCGATCGGGGCGACGCCCCTGTCGGCGCGGGAGGCCGACGTGCTGCGCGAGGCCGCCGACGGCGCCACGGTCGCCGAGATCTCCCGGCGGCTGTTCCTCTCCGAGGGAACGGTGCGCAACTACCTGTCCTCGGCGATCGGCAAGACCGGGGCGCGCACCCGGGTGGAGGCCGCGCGGGTGGCCGAGGAGCGCGGCTGGCTCTAGCGGGCCGGTTCCGCGGGCATGAGGGCGTCGAGGTCGAGCACCCGCACGTGGATGACGGTGCGCTGCTGGAGCGCCGCCCGCAGCGCCCGGTGCAGGCCGTCCTCCAGGTACATCTCCCCGTGCCAGAGGACGGCGTGCGGGAAGAGGTCGCCGTAGAAGGTCGAGTCGTCGGCCAGCAGGGCGTCCAGGGCCAGCTCGCGCTTGGTCGTCACCAGGGTGTCCAGCCGGATCTGCCGCGGCGGGATCATCGCCCAGTCCTTGGTCGACATGCCGTGCTCGGGATACGGGCGGCCCTCGCGCACCGCTTTGAAGATCAGGGAACCGACCTCCGTCCGGACCGCCATGCACCTGCCTCGACCGCCGGCCAGCTTAGCGGCCGGGGCTCCGGTGGCCCCGTCCAGAGGCTCGCCGCGGGCTTGCGAGCGGTGAGGGGGACGGGGTCCTTCAAGTATGCTGGGCTGGCACTCGGTCCGTGCGAGTGCCAGCCCAGCCCGGCGGTGCGACGGAGCCTCCGACCGGGCGCGCCGGCCCACCGCACGGCACGTCGACCGGTACGGGGAGGTGTCACCGTGGCGCACGACGAACGGCGCCTGCAGGTCCTGCGGGCCATCGTCCAGGACTACGTCTCCACCAACGACCCGGTGGGCAGCAAGGCCCTCGCCGAGCGGCACGACCTCGGCGTCTCGCCGGCGACCATCCGCAACGACATGGCCGTGCTCGAGGAGCAGGGCTACATCGCCCAGCCGCACACCAGCGCCGGGCGGGTGCCCACCGACAAGGGCTACCGGCTGTTCGTCGACCGGCTGTCGGCGGTCAAGCCGCTGTCGGCCGCCGAGCGCAAGGCCATCGAGAAGTTCCTCGACGGCGCCGTCGACCTGCACGACGTCCTCGGCCGCACCGTGCGGCTGCTGGCCCAGCTCACCCGCAACGTCGCCGTCGTCCAGTACCCGACGCTGTCGCGCAGCGCCGTGCGCCACCTGGAGGTCGTCCAGGTCGCCGGCGCCCGGCTGCTGCTGGTGCTCATCACCGACACCGGGCGGGTGGAGCAGCGCGTCGTCGAGTGCCCGGTGGACGTCGACGCCGAGTCCGTCGCCGAGCTGCGGACCCTGCTGAACTCCGCCTTCACCGGCGCCAAGCTGGCCGACGCCGGCGGCAAGGTGCCCGACCTCGTCGACACGGCCCCGCCGCACCTGCGCGTGCTGGTGGCGGCCGTCAGCGCCGCGCTGATCGAGACGCTGGTCGAGCCCGGCGAGGACCGCCTGGTCGTCGGCGGGACGGCGAACCTGGCCCGCACCGCCCTGGACTTCCCCGGCACCGTGCGGCCGCTGCTCGAGGCGCTCGAGGAGCAGGTCGTGGTGCTCAGGCTGATCAGCGAGGTCGACACCGGCGGCACCGTCGTCGTCCGGATCGGCGAGGAGAACGCGCACGAGGCCCTCACGGGTGCCTCGGTCGTCTCCGTGGGGTACGGCTCCCCCGACCGGGCGCTCGGCGGCCTGGGCATCGTGGGCCCGACCCGCATGGACTACCCAACGAACATGGCCGCGGTCCGAGCCGTGGCCCGCTACGTCGGCCACCTGCTGGCCGAGAGCTGAGGCTGAGACCCCTCCATGGCAACCGACTACTACGGCGTCCTCGGCCTGTCCCGCGGCGCCACGGACAACGACATCAAGAAGGCCTACCGCCGGCTGGCCCGCGACCTGCACCCGGACGTCAACCCCGACCCCGAGGCCAAGGAGCGCTTCCAGGAGGTCAGCAAGGCCTACCAGGCCCTGACCGACCCGGAGAAGCGCCGCATCGTCGACCTCGGCGGCGACCCGTTCGACACCGGCGGCGGCGGGGGCGGCAGCCCGTTCGGCAACGCCGGCTTCGGCGGGCTGGGCGACATCATGGACGCGTTCTTCGGCGGGGGGATGGGCACCGCGCGCGGGCCGCGCAGCCGCACCCGGGCCGGCGGGGACGCGCTCATCCGCCTGGACCTCGACCTCGACGAGACGGTCTTCGGCACCAGCAAGGAGATCACCGTCGACACCGCGGTGCTCTGCGGCACCTGCGCGGGCGCCGGCACCGCCCCCGGCACGCACCCGACGACCTGCGCCACGTGCTCCGGCCGCGGCGAGGTGCAGAGCGTGCAGCGCTCGTTCCTCGGCCAGGTCGTCTCCAGCCGGGTGTGCCCGACCTGCGAGGGCACCGGACAGGTCATCCCCGAGCCGTGCGCCACGTGCGCCGGCGACGGCCGGGTGCGGGCCCGCCGGACGATCAGCGTCAAGGTGCCGGCCGGCGTCGAGGACGGCATGCGTATCCGGCTCACCGGCCACGGCGAGGTCGGCCCGGGCGGCGGCCCCGCCGGTGACCTCTACGTCGAGATCAGCGAGCGGCCGCACGACGTCTTCACCCGTGACGGGGAGGACCTGCACTGCCGGGTCACCCTGCCGATGACCGCCGCGGCGCTGGGCACGACCCTCTCGCTGACCACCCTGGACGGCGAGGAGGACGTCGACGTCCGGCCCGGCACGCAGTCGGGCACGGTGCTCACCCTGCGCGGCCGCGGGGCACCCCGGCTGCGCGCGACCGGTCGCGGCAACCTCATGGTCCACGTCGAGGTGGAGACGCCGACCCGCCTGGACGCCGAGCAGGAGAAGCTGCTCCGCGAGCTCGCCGTGCTGCGCGGCGAGGACCGTCCCGGCTCTGCCTCCGAAGGGCAGGGTGGGCTGTTCTCGCGGCTGCGCGACGTGCTGAAGTGAGGACATGAGCACAGGAGCCACGGGCACGGGAGCGCGCCTGCCGGAGCTCGACGGCGCCCCGCTGTTCCTGCTCGACGAGCTGCCCCCCGGGGACGACCTGCTGGTCGACGGCCCGGAGGGCCGGCACGCCGTCGACGTGCTGCGGCTGGCCCCGGGCGAGCGGGTCCGGGTGGGCGACGGGCGCGGCGCGGTCGTCGAGGGCGAGGTCGCCGGCGCCGGTCCCCAGGGGCTGCGGGTGCGGGTGGAGACCCGGCTCGAGGTGCCGCAGGCCCAGCCCCGGCTGGTGCTCGTGCAGGCGCTGCCCAAGGGCGACCGCGGTCCGCTGGCCGTGGAGCTGGCCACCGAGCTCGGCGTCGACCGGATCGTGCCGTGGGCGGCGAGCCGCTGCGTTACCCGCTGGCGCGACGACCGGGTCGCCAAGGGCGTGGCCAAGTGGCGGGCGGCGGCGCACGCGGCGAGCAAGCAGTCCCGCCGGCCGCGGGTGCCCGAGGTCGCCGACCTGGCCAGCACCCGCGAGGTGTGCGGCGAGCTGGCCGACGTCGACCTGGCGGTCGTGCTGCACGAGCAGGCCCGGGCGCGGATCTCCGACCTGACCGTCCCCTCGCACGGCACCGTCGCCGTCGTCGTCGGCCCGGAGGGCGGGCTCACCGACGGCGAGGTCCTGGCGTTCCGGGCGGCCGGCGCCGAGGCCGTGCGCCTGGGGCCGGAGGTGCTGCGCACCTCGACCGCCGGCGCCGCTGCGCTGGCCGCGATCTCCCTGCGGACCCGCTGGCGCTGAGGCACCACCTCCCTTTGATCGCGATCATCACCTCGCGGTCGCCGTCCTCGCGGCCGGTCGCGTGGTCCGCGACGCCCAGGTGAGGACGGCGATCTCCCCCGGCCGGGAGCTCGAGGGTCCGGCGGCAGGGTGGGGTCAGATGAGCTCGGAGTAGGTGCACTCCCCGAGGTCGGTCAGCGAGAGCGCCTGCGGGCACGAGGTGTGCTCCCACGCGCCGGAGCCGAACGCGGCGTCGGGTGTCATGTCGGTGAACACCTCGTACCCCCCTGTCCCCGGCAGCCATCGGTGGTAGCTGACGATCGCGATGCCCTCGGCCGTCGGGGCCGTGACGACGAGCTCCGCGCCGTCGCCGCCGCGGCCCTCGTCGAGGCAGCTCTGGGCGGCTGGCGGGATCTGCTGGCCCTGCCCCAGCTCGACGGCAGGGCACGCCGGCAGCGGTGTGCGGTCGACGAACCGGGCGGGTGCCTCGCTGACCGGCGCCTCGCTCTCCGGGGCGGGAGCGGCGTCCTCACCGTCGCCGTCACAGCCGGCCAGCACGGCGAGCAGCAGCGCGCCGGCCGCGAGCGGGCCCCGGTGCATGCAGGGAGTGTGGCGCAGGTGCCGGCCGTCCGCGAGGACCGCCTCCTCCGGCTCACCGCAGGGCGCTGCGGGCCCGGTCGCTGAGCAGGTCGACGACGAAGGTCAGCACCACGATCGCGGCCAGCACCGTCGCGACGGCCGGCCAGTCGAAGGCCGCCATCCGGGACGCCAGCAGCGCGCCGAGCCCGCCGGCCCCCAGCAGCCCGACGAGCACGGTGTCGCGGATGGCCACCTCCCACCGGTAGAGCGCGAGGGCGAGCACCGGCCCGGCGGCCTGCGGCAGCACCCCGAACAGCCACGCGCCGGCGGGCCGGGCGCCCAGCGCGCGCAGCGCCGCGCGGGGCCGCGGGTCCGCCTCCTCGGTGACCTCGGCGGCCAGCCGGCCGAGCACGCCGAGGGTGTAGACCCCCAGCGCCAGTGCCCCCGGCAGGACGCCGGGCAGCAGCACGAAGAGCAGCACCAGCGCCCACACCGGCGGCGGCACCGCGCGCAGCAGGAGCAGCAGCACCCGCACCAGCGCCCCGACCAGCCTCCGGGCGGCGGACGCCGTCCCCGCCGGCCGTGCGGCGAGCCCGGCGAGGAGAGCTGCGCCGGCGACGGCCACCGCGATCGCCAGCACCGACATCTGCACGGTCTCCACCGAGCGCGCGCCGATGTCGGCCAGCAGGCCGGCCGAGGCGTCCGGGGGCCACGCCGCGGCGAGGACGAAGCCGAGGTCGTCGCGTGTGCGCGCCGACACGAGGGTCGCGGGGGAGAGCGCCAGGTACCACCACGACCACGCCACCAGGGCCACCGACCCCGCGACCGCGCCGGTCAGCACCGGGTCACGCCGGTGCACGTCGCCACCGGACCGCGGCGCACCCGCGCGGCGGCGCACTGCCCGCCCGGCGGCGTCGGCCGCCAGGCACAGCAGCGCGAGCGCGTAGACCGCCGTCCACACCTGGGGCCAGCGCAGCGAGGCGAACGACAGCGACAGCTGGTAGCCCAGGCCGCCGGCGCCGATCAGGCCGAGGACCGCCGCCGAGCGGACGGCGCACTCCAGCCGGTAGAACGCGTACGAGAGCAGGCCCCCGGCCGCCGCGGGGAGCAGGCCGTACAGCGCCGCGGGCAGCCGGCCGGCGCCGGTCGCGAGCAGCGCCTCGTACGGCCCGCGCGGCGCCTCGTCGAGGAGGTCGGCGAACACCTTGGCGGTGACCGCGCCGTACGGCAGGCCGATGGCGAGGACGCCGACCCACGGGTCCAGGCCGAGAACGTTGAGCAGCAGCAGCGCCCACACCGCCTCGTGCAGCCCGCGCGGGAGCGCCAGCGCGCCGCGGGCCAGCCACCAGCCGGAGCGGCGCCGTCCCCAGGTGGTGCGGGAGACCAGCGGCGCGCCGAGCGCACCCAGCAGCACCGCCAGACCCGCTCCGAGCGCCGCGTAGGCGACGGTCACCAGCGTGGCCGTGGCCAGCACCGACAGGAACGCGGCGTCGAGGGCGGGGGAGAGGGCGGCGCCGGCGAACCGGCCGAGGACGGCGGAGCCGGCCGGGTTGAGCGCGTCCCCGCCGAACACCAGGGTGCCGGTCAGCGACCACCCCACCAGCGCGGCCGCGGCCAGGCCCCACCCCCACCGCCGGCGGTCCCGCCGCAGCGGGGGCGCGGGAGCTGCGGGCCGGTCCAGCAGGGCGGTCACGCCGGGGTCCCGTAGAAGTCGGTGAGGTCGGCGGCGCTCAGCGTGGTGGCCGGCGCGTCGAGCACCACCCGCCCGGCGGCCAGCCCGACGACGCGGTCGCAGTGCCGCAGCGCCAGCAGGGGGTCGTGCAGCGACGCGACGAGCGCCCCGCCGCGGGCGGCGGGCTCCCCGAGCAGGGCCAGGACCCGGTCGGCCAGGACGGGGTCCAGCGCCGACGCGGGCTCGTCGGCCAGCACGAGCTCGGGACCCTGCAGCAGCACCCGCGCCACGGCGACCCGCTGCCGTTGCCCGCCTGAGAGGCGGTCGGTGCGGTCGTACACGCGGTCGGCGAGCCCGACGCGGTCCAGCGCGGCGACGGCATCGTCCACCCCCTGCGGGCGCACCAGCGACCAGGCCGCGCGTGCGGCGGACCAGGACGCGAGCCGGCCGGCGTTGACGTTGTGCACCACGCGCAGCTGCCCGGCCAGCTCGAGGTGCTGGTGCACGGTGCCGACCCGGGCCCGCAGGCGGCGCAGCGCGGGGCCGCGGAGCGTCGTGGGGTCCTCCCCGAGCACCGCGACGGTGCCGGCGGTGGGGGGCACCGACCCGTTCGCGACGGCCAGCAGCGTCGACTTGCCCGCGCCGGAGGCCCCCACGACGGCGACCCGCTCGCCGGCCCCGACGGTGAGGTCGACGCCGGCGAGCGCGACGGTCCTGCCGTACCGGACCCCGATCGCCGACAGCCGCAGGACGGCGGTCAGCTGACCAGCCCCAGCTCGCGGCCGATCGCCTCGATCTGGTCGTAGTTCGCCGCCTCCGTCGCGACGAACGACCCCGCCCCGAACAGCTCGAGGACCTCCGCGTCCGCGGGGTCGTCGGCCGACAGCCCGGTGAACCACGCGGTCAGCCGCTCGGCGACGTCGTCGCCCAGCCGCGCGGGGACGTCGGGCTGCAGGAGCCAGTGGTAGTCGTGGTAGGCGGGGGTGCGGGCGTACTCGACCACCGCGGGGTCCACCTCGCCGGCGGCGCTGCGGGCCCGCCACACCTGCTCGTTGAGCACGCCGGCCTCGTAGCTGCCGGAGGCGACCAGCTGCAGCGTCGCGTCGTGGGAGCCGGAGAAGCCCGGTCCGCCGGGGAAGCCCTGGGGGTCCACGCCCTGCTCCTGGAGGAAGTACGCCGGCATGAGCCGCCCCGACGTCGAGGTCTCGCTGCCGTACGTGAAGCGGCGGCCGGCCAGGGGGGTGAGGTCGTCGGACGCGGCCAGGCCGGTCGCGGTGTTCACGACGAAGACGGAGTGGAACGCGGCGTCGATGTCGCGCTGCGCGACCGGGACGGCGCCCGGGGCCTGGGTGCGGGCCTGGACGCCGGTGAGGCCGCCGAACCAGACGAGGTCGAGGTCGCCGCGGCGGAACAGCGAGACGGCGGCGCCGTAGTCGGTCACCGGCGCGTACGTCACCTCGAGGTCCAGCCCGGCGGACATGGCCTCGGCGACGGTGCCGTGCAGCCGGTTGAGGACCTCGGGGTCCTGGTCGGGGATGGCGCCGATGCGCAGCGTGCCCTGCCCGGCGCGGTCGTCACCGACCGGGGAGGTGCGGCCGCAGCCCGCGGCGGCGAGGGCGGCGACGGTGCCGGCGAGGAACCCCCGGCGGCTGAGGGAGAGGGCGGCTGGGACGACGGGGCTCCCCGACCGGAGAGCGCGGCGGCTGCTCACTACGTGCGCGTGCGGGGGGACGGGGACGGGCTCACGGCGGACTCCTCGCGGACGACGGCGGTGGACGGCCCCATCGTGGGCCAGGCACTCGCGGCCCGCTCGGGACCGGGGCCCGCCCGAGCCCCTAGGGTCGCTGCCGTGACGGACTGCCTGTTCTGCCGCATGGTCGCCGGCGAGATCCCCGCCGACGTCGTCCACGAGACCGACCGCACGCTGGCCTTCCGGGACATCAACCCGCAGGCCCCCACACACGTGCTGGTCATCCCCAAGGACCACCACGCCACCGCCGGCCTGCTCGTCGGCGCCGATCCGCAGCTGCTGGCCGAGGTGGTCGCGGCGGCGCACGCGGTCGCCGTCCAGGAGGGGCTGGCCACCGCCGACGGCCCCGAGCCCGGCTACCGGCTGGTCGCCAACACCGGCCCGGCCGCCGGCCAGACGGTCCACCACGTCCACGTGCACGTCCTCGGGGGCCGCGACCTCGGCTGGCCGCCCGGCTGAGCCGGCAGTGCCGCGGTACGGGGGCCGGTGCCGCCCTGCACCACGGCCCCGGCTCCTGCACCGCGGCACCGACCGTGTGAGGGTGACGGGGTGACCGACAGCCCCGTCCGCGTCGAGCGCGACGGCGACGTCGCCGTCGTCGTCCTGGACGCCCCGCCGCTGAACCTCTTCGACGAGACCGTCTTCGCGGGCTACGAGGCGGCGGTCGCCGAGCTCGTCGCGCTCACCGAGCCCGGCCGGCCCGACCGCGCGCGGGCCGTCCTGCTGGAGGCCCGCGGCCGGGTCGTCTCCGGCGGGGTCGACGTGCACGCCTTCCAGGCGATCGCCGAGGGGCCGGACCCGGTCGGGCAGGGAACGGCGCTGTGGGCCCGGCTGCTGCGCATCGCGCAGACGCTCGAGGACCTCCCGGTCCCGACGGTGTTCGCCGCGCACGGCCTCACGCTGACCGCGGCGTTCGAGATCGCGCTGGCCTGCGACCTGTTGCTGGCCACCGAGCGGGCCTCGTTCGGACTGGTGGAGATCGTCGTCGGGCTCACCCCGTCGATGGGCGGCCCGCAGCGGCTGGCCGAGCGGGCCGGACCGGCGCGGGCCAAGGAGCTCATCTACACCGGCGAGCGCTTCCCGGCCGCGGAGCTCGAGCGGTGGGGCGTGGTCAACCGGGTGCTGCCCGAGGAGGGCTTCGCCACGGCTGCGCGGGCGTTCGCCACGCGGGTGGCGGCCGGACCGACGGTCGCCCACGCGGCGACCAAGCGCCTGGTCGGGACGGCGGTGCGCGACGGGGTCCGCGCGGCCGACGCGATCACCCCGCAGGTGTCCGGCCCGCTGTTCGGCACCGCGGACCTGCGCGGGGCCGTGGCGTCCTTCCTCACCGACGGGCCGGGGAAGGCCACGTACGAGGGCCGCTGACCCGTTCGGGGCGAGCCCGGTTCCCGGACCGTTTCCGCGGGTATCCTCGACCAGTCCGCAGCGTCCCAGCAGGAAGGCAGGGTCGAGGGTTCTTGCCCGACTCCTCCCCGAACGTCCCCGTATCCGGAGCTCCCACGTCGCGTGAGGCCTCCGCCCAGGCCGCCGCGGTGGACGGTGGCCCGGCGGGCACGTCGGTACTGGCGGGCGACACGCCCGCACCCGTCCGCACCACGATCACCGTCCCCGAGAGCGTCTCCATGGTGGGGCTGCTCGGCTCGGGCGACGAACTGCTCCGCCTGGTCGAGGCCGACGTCGCCGCCGACGTGCACGTGCGCGGCAACGAGATCTCCGTGACCGGGCAGCCGGCCGACAACGCGTTCGCCGTCGCCGTGTTCGACGAGCTCATCGCGCTGCTGGGCACCGGCCAGGCCCTGCGGCCGGACTCGGTGCGCCGGGTCATCGGCATGCTGCGCAGCGGCGGCTCGGAGCGGCCGGCCGAGGTGCTCAGCCTCGACATCATCAGCCGCCGGGGCCGCACCATCCGGCCCAAGACGCTGAACCAGAAGCGCTACGTCGACGCGATCGACGTGCACACGATCGTCTTCGGCATCGGGCCCGCCGGTACCGGCAAGACGTACCTGGCCATGGCCAAGGCCGTGCAGGCGCTGCAGACCAAGCAGGTCAACCGGATCATCCTGACCCGCCCGGCGGTCGAGGCCGGCGAGCGGCTGGGCTACCTGCCCGGGTCGCTGTCGGAGAAGATCGACCCCTACCTGCGGCCGCTGTACGACGCGCTGCACGACATGGTCGACCCCGAGTCGATCCCGCGGCTGATGCAGGCGGGCACCATCGAGGTCGCGCCGCTGGCCTACATGCGCGGGCGCACGCTCAACGACGCGTTCGTCATCCTCGACGAGGCGCAGAACACCACCGCCGAGCAGATGAAGATGTTCCTCACCCGGCTGGGCTTCGGCTCGAAGATCGTGGTCACCGGCGACGTCACGCAGGTCGACCTCCCCGGTGGCGCGCAGAGCGGGCTGCGGGTGGTGCGGGAGATCCTCGACGGGGTCGAGGACGTCCACTTCGCCAACCTGACCAGCTCCGACGTCGTCCGCCACCGGCTGGTCGGCGACATCGTCGACGCCTACGAGCGCTGGGACGCCGCCCACCAGCAGGCCGCGGGCCGCCCGGGTGGCCCGGCTCAGGGCGGGCGGGCGGCCACCGGCCCCCGGCCGCGCCGGCAGGGGAGCTGACCGCGGTGCCCGTCGAGGTCGCCAACGAGTCCGAGATCGCCGTCGACGAGGCGGAGCTGGCCGGCATCTGCCGGTTCGTCCTCGCCGAGATGGGCGTCAACCCGATGGCCGAGCTGTCGGTGCTGTGCGTCGACACCGAGTACATGGCCACGCTGCACGAGCGGTGGATGGGCGAGAAGGGCCCCACCGACGTGCTCGCCTTCCCCATGGACGAACTGGACACCTCGCGCCCCGACGACCCGGAGCCCGGGCCGGCGCTGCTGGGCGACGTCGTCCTCTGCCCGTCGGTCGCCGTCCGCCAGGCCCGCGCGGCCGGGCACACCATGGACGACGAGCTGGTGCTCCTGGCCACCCACGGCGTCCTGCACATCCTCGGCTACGACCACATGGAGCCCGAGGACGAGAAGGAGATGTTCGCCCTCCAGGCGAAGCTGCTGGACTCCTGGCGCTCGGCACCGCGGCAGCCGGTCACGGGGGAGCCCGCCGACCGGGAGCCCCGCCCCCGGTGAGGCCCGCCGTGCGGAGGGTGAGCCCATGACCTCGGGGCAGGTCACGCTGCTCGTCGTCGCCGTCCTGCTCGTCCCGCTGGCCGGCCTGTTCGGCGCGATGGACGCCGCCCTGCAGCGGGTCTCCGCCGCGCGGGTGCAGGAGATGCGCCGCGAGGGCGCCAAGCGCGCCGGGGCGCTCGAGTCGGTGCTCGAGGAGCGCGCCCGGCACGTCTCGCTGCTCCTGCTGCTGCGGATCGTCTGCGAGATGGTCGCCGCGGTGCTGGTGACCGTCGTCCTCTACGAGCTGTGGGGCAGCGGCTGGCAGGCGGTGCTCACCGCCGCGGGCATCATGACCGTCGTCAGCTACGTGCTGATCGGCGTCGGGCCGCGGACGCTGGGCCGCCAGCACGCCTACGGGGTCGCGCTGGCCACCGCCGGGGTCGTCAAGTGGCTGGGCCGGGTGCTCGGCCCGGTCGCCACGCTGCTGATCCTGGTCGGCAACGCGATCACCCCGGGCCGCGGCTTCCGCGACGGCCCGTTCTCCTCCGAGGTCGAGCTCCGCGAGCTGGTCGACATGGCCGAGGAGCGCGGCGTCGTGGAGTCCGGCGAGCGCAACATGATCCACTCGGTCTTCGAGCTGGGCGACACGATCGCCCGCGAGGTCATGGTGCCGCGCACCGAGGTCGTCTACATCGAGCGCTCCAAGAGCGTCCGGCAGGCCCTGGCCCTGGCGCTGCGCAGCGGGTTCAGCCGGGTCCCGGTCATCGGCGAGAACGTCGACGACGTCGTGGGCGTCGTCTACCTCAAGGACCTCGTGCGCCGCTCGCAGAACCTGGGCGAGGGCCGCGGCCCGCGGGTCGAAGAGCTCATGCGCCCGCCGACGTTCGTGCCGGAGTCCAAGCCGGTCGACGAGCTGCTGCGCGACATGCAGGCCCAGCGCATCCACATCGCGATCGTGGTCGACGAGTACGGCGGCTTCGCCGGCCTGGTCACCATCGAGGACATCCTCGAGGAGATCGTCGGGGAGATCGCCGACGAGCACGACGCCTTCCAGCGCCCCCCGGTGGAGGAGCTGACCGACGGCTCGATGCGGGTGACCGCCCGGCTGCCGGTCGAGGACCTCGCCGAGCTGTTCGACGTCGAGCTCCCGATCGACGAGGGGGTGGAGACCGTCGGCGGCCTGCTCGCCCGGGAGCTGGGCATGGTGCCGATCGAGGGCTCGGCCACCGAGGTCGGCGGCCTGCGGCTGGTGGCCGAGAGCACCGGCGGACGGCGCAACCGGATCGACACCCTGCTGGTCTGCCGGGTCCCCGAGCCCGGGGACGACGACGCCGCCCCCGACGCCGGTGGGGCCCCGCGGGCCTCGGGCGCCACCCGCGCCGAAGAGCCGGCCGGCGTCGTGGAGGGCTGAGCGGGCCCGCTCCACGGTGGGCCCCTGCAGGAGGGGCCGCCGGACCGGTGGGCGAGGATGGTCGGCGTGCCCGACCTGCAGCCCGAGGACGCCAAGCTCGTCACCCTCGCCCGATCCGCGCTCGGCCGCACCGGCGCGCCCGAGGGTGCCGCCGTCCGGGACACCGACGGCCGCACCTACCTCGCCGCGACCGTCGACCTGCCGTCGCTGAGGCTGTCGGCGCTGCAGGCGGCGGTGGCCGCGGCCGTCTCCAGCGGGGTCACCGCGCTGGAGGCCGCCGCCGTCGTCTCCTCGGCCGACGCGGTGGAGGCCGGCGGGCTCGCCGCGGTGCACGACCTCACGCCGGCGGCCCCGGTGTTCCTCGCCGGCCCCGACGGCCGGGTCCGCGCCACCGCCTGAGCGGTCAGCCCAGCGCCTCGCCGAACGCCTCGGGGTCGCGCGCCCAGAGGGTCAGTTCCCGCTCCTCGCCGTCGTCCCCGGCGTAGCGGACGGTCACGCGGGTCCGGCCCGGCCACCACCGGCCCCGGCGCTGCGCGGCGCGCGGGTCCTGCGGCCGCCCGATCCGGACGTCGAGCACCTGGCGGTGCGTGACGACCTCCGCGGGGTCGGGGCGCGTGCCGGCGGTGTGCGTGGACAGCCCGTGGTCGGACACGGTCGTCCGGCGGGTGTTGAGCACCAGCACCACGGCCGCCAGGCCCAGGGCGAAGGGCACCTCGCTCCGGGCGTCGGTCCAGCCGCCGCCCCAGGCGAAGTAGGCCACCCAGCCGGCGGCGAGCACGGCCGCGAGCGCCAGGGCGCCCGGGCCGGGCGCCTCGTACTGCCAGTAGCGCAGGGGGGCGGGCAGGACGGTCGCCGACCGGCGCGGCCCCCAGCCGGCCACGAACCGGTGGGCGCCGACCTGCTCGACGTGCTGGCGCCTCTGGCCCGCCCAGTCGGCCGCCGGATCCCGTCGTCGTCGCGTCACGGCTCCATCCTCCGCGACGCCCGTCCTCGGCCCGCCACCGTGGGCGGGGGCGCGGGCCGCCCGGCGGACGGGGGACCGGCCCCGCCCGGTCGCGCGGCCGTGTCGGTGCGGGGTGGGAGACTGGTCGGTGTGAGCACGCCGGAGCAGCCGTACCGCAGCGGCTTCGCCGCGCTCGTCGGCCGTCCCAACGCGGGCAAGACGACGCTGACCAACGCCCTGGTGGGCGAGAAGGTCGGCATCGTCAGCAACCGGCCGCAGACCACCCGGCACGCCATCCGCGGCGTCGTGCACCGGCCGGCGGGGCAGCTGGTCCTGGTCGACACCCCCGGCCTGCACAAGCCCAAGAGCCTGCTGGGGCAGCGGCTCAACGACGTCGTGCGCGACACCCTGTCCGACGTCGACGTGATCGTCTTCTGCATCCCGGCCGACCAGCCCGTCGGCGCCGGCGACGCGTACATCGCCCGGCAGCTGAAGAGCGTCACGACCCCGGTCGTGCTCGTGGTCACCAAGACCGACGCCGCGAGCAAGAAGGCGATCACCGCCCAGCTCGTCGCCGCCAGCCAGCTCGTCGAGGCCCGCGAGGTGGTCCCGGTCAGCGCCGTGGCCGGCGACCAGGTGGAGCTGCTGGCCGACCTGCTGGTCGGGATGCTCCCCGAGGGCCCGCCGCTGTACCCGGAGGAGCAGACCACCGACGACGACGTCGAGCGGCAGATCGCCGAGCTGGTGCGCGAGGCAGCGCTGGAGAAGGTCCGCCAGGAGGTGCCGCACTCCCTGGCCGTCAGCGTCGAGGAGATCATCCGCAGGCCCGACCCGCGGGACGCCGACGCCGTCTTCACCGAGATCCACGCGCTGCTGCACGTCGAGCGGCCCAGCCAGAAGCCGATGCTGCTCGGCAAGGGCGGCCAGACGATCAAGGCCATCGGCAGCGAGGCGCGGGTGGGCCTGGAGACGCTGCTCGGCGGCCGGGTGCACCTGGACCTGCACGTCACGGTCCTCGGCGAGTGGCAGGACGACCCCAAGAAGCTCAACCGGCTGGGCTACTGAGTGAGCACCACACCGCAGTCGCTCTACCGCGACGAGGGCGTCGTCCTGCGCACCCAGAAGCTGGGGGAGGCCGACCGGATCATCACCGTGCTCACCCGCCGGCACGGCAAGGTCCGGGCGGTCGCGAAGGGCGTCCGGCGGACCAAGAGCAAGTTCGGCGCCCGGCTCGAGCCGTTCAGCCACGTGGACCTGCAGCTCTACACCGGCCGCAACCTCGACGTGGTCAGCCAGGCCGAGTCGATCCGCGCGTACGGCCAGCAGGTGGTCGGCGACTACCCCTGCTACACCGCCGGCACCGCGGTCCTGGAGACCGCCGACCGGCTCACCGCCGAGGAGAAGGAACCGTCGCTGCGGATGTTCCTGCTCGTCATCGGCGCGCTGCGGTCGCTGGCCGAGCGCAGCCACCCCGCGCCGCTGGTGCTCGACGCCTTCCTGCTGCGGGCGATGTCGGTGGCCGGCTGGGAGCCGGCGCTCACCGCCTGCGCCCGGTGCGGCGAGGACGGCCCGCACCGGCACTTCTCCGTGCCCGCCGGCGGATCGGTCTGCCGCGAGTGCCGCCCCGCCGGCTCCGCCATGCCCAACCCGGTCACCCTCGAGCTGCTCGAGGCGCTCCTGTCGGGGGACTGGGCGCACGCCGAGGCCAGCGAGGCCGGGTCGCGGCGGGAGGGCAGCGGCCTGGTCGCCGCCCTGCTGCAGTGGCACCTCGAGCGCGGCCTGCGCTCGCTGGCCCTGGTCGACCGCTCGTGAGGCGCGCGCCCCGGCGCGAGGTCAAGGCGCCGAACCCGCACCCCTCCGGCGCCCGCCCGCCGGAGATCCCGGCCGACCGGGTGCCCGGTCACGTCGCGATCGTCATGGACGGCAACGGCCGCTGGGCCAAGCAGCGCGGCCTGCCCCGCACCGCGGGGCACGAGGCGGGGGAGTCCTCGCTGTTCGACTGCGTCGAGGGCGCCATCGAACTGGGGATCACCGCGATCAGCGCGTACGCCTTCTCCACCGAGAACTGGCGGCGCAGCCCCGAGGAGGTCCGCTTCCTCATGGGCTTCAACCGCGACGTCATCCGCCGCCGCCGCGACGAGATGCACGAGCTCGGCGTCCGGGTGCGCTGGGCCGGCCGCCGCCCGCGGCTGTGGCGCAGCGTCATCAAGGAGCTCGAGATCGCCGAGGAGCTCACCCGGGACAACGACGTCCTCACCCTCACCATGTGCGTGAACTACGGCGGCCGCGCCGAGATCGCCGACGCCGCCGCCGCGATCGCCCGGGACGTCGCGGCCGGGCGGCTGGACCCGGGCAAGGTCACCGAGGCCACCGTCGCCCGCTACCTCGACGAGCCCGACATGCCCGACGTCGACCTGTTCGTCCGCAGCTCCGGGGAGAACCGCACGAGCAACTTCCTGCTCTGGCAGTCGGCCTACGCCGAGTTCGTCTTCCTCGACACGCTGTGGCCGGACTTCGACCGCCGGCACCTGTGGGCCGCCTGCGAGGAGTACGCCTCGCGCCAGCGCCGCTTCGGCTCCGCCTGAGACGCGGCCCTTCCCTCAGCCGCCGAAGACGGCGACGTCGGTGTCGCGCCACCACTCGGTGAGCGCGGTCAGTCCCTCGGTGCCGCCGTTGCGGATGCGGACCACCGCCTCGACGGCGTCCTCGTCCTCGGTCCAGATGAGCACGGCGTCGTCGTCCCGGTCCACGTAGCAGGCGATGCGGCCGGAGCCCACGCCGTCCTCGTCCCAGGTGCCGTGGCCCTGGGTCGCCGGGCAGGAGGTGCCCGCGGGCTGCTCGGCCAGCTCGACGCGGGCGACGTCGTCGAGGAAGACCCCGTCGAGGGTCTCCTGGTCGGGGTAGAGGAAGAAGCGCGAGCTGGCCGGCCCGGGCTGGCTGGCGCTGGCGCCGCAGTCGACCGCCGCCACCTCGCCGTCGCCCGCGGCTGGCGCCGGACGGCAGTCCGCCGGGTCGTAGTCCGGCGGCAGGATCGCCAGCAGAGCGTCCTGCTGGGGCCCGGCCACGGGCGGTCCTGGCCGGTC
Organism: Blastococcus sp. CPCC 205250; assembly: GCF_019799925.1. Taxonomy (GTDB): domain Bacteria; phylum Actinomycetota; class Actinomycetes; order Mycobacteriales; family Geodermatophilaceae; genus Trujillonella. Next base: position 198,657 of record NZ_JABGCG010000008.1, read on the forward strand.
GAGGGGCTGCGCCTCGTCCCGCAGCAGCACGAGGACGCCGACCAGCGCGGCGACCACCACGGCCGCCGTCCACACCAGCACCGTCGGCGTCCGCCCGCCGCGCCGGCGGCCAGCACCGGAGGCGCTGCTGCCGGTCACGGCCGGCGACGGCACCGGGTCCGGCCGGGCGGAGAGGCTGCTCGGGGAGGGGGCGCCCGGGACCGCACCCGGAGCGGTGACCAGGGGCAGCGCCGTGACCGGAGAGGTCGGCGGCTGGGTCGGGGCGGGGATGCGGGCCGACGAGGTGAGCACCCGGCGGGCGGCCGCGGCGAGGGCACCGGCGGTGGGCCACCGCTGGTCGGGGTCCTTGGCCAGCCCCTTCGCGACGACCTCGTCCAGCCCGCGCGGGAGCTCCGGTCGCTGGGCCGACGGCGCCGGCGGTGCCTGGTTCAGGTGCGCCCACATCAGCGGCGCCAGACCGGCCACGGGGAAGGGCCGCCGCCCGGTCAGGCTCTCGTACAGCAGGCACGCCAGGGAGTAGACGTCGGCGCGCGCGTCCGCGGGCTGCTCGAGGAACCGCTCGGGTGCCATGTAGTCGAAGCTGCCCACGGCCGAGCCCGCCTGGGTGAGGCTGGGCTGGGCGGCGTCGGGGGCGACCGAGCGCGCGATGCCGAAGTCGACGAGGTAGACGAACTCGTCGTCGTCCTCGTCGGCCTCCGCCGCGGGCGTGCAGACCAGCACGTTGGAGGGCTTCACGTCGCGGTGCACCAGGCCCTCGGCGTGCGCGGCGTCCAGCGCCGAGGCGACCTGCGACACGATGCCGACCGCCCGGCGGGGGGCCAGGGGGCCGTGGTCGGCGAGCACCGCCGACAGGTCGCTGCCGCGGACGAGCCGCATGTCGAGGAACAGCCGCCCGTCGATGTCGCCGTAGCGGTGGATCGGCACGATGTGCGGGTCGCTGAGGCGGGCCGCGGCGTGGGCCTCGCGCCGGAACCGCTCCCGGTAGGCCCGGTCGGCGGCGAGCTCCTCGGCCAGCACCTTCAGCGCGACCCGCCGCTCGTGCTCGGTGTCGTAGGCCTCGTAGACCACGCCCATGCCGCCGCGGCCGAGCAGGCCCTCCAGCCGGTAGGGGCCGAACTCGCGGAACTCCACCGACGACCTCCCGGGGACCTGCGCCGCGCCGCCGTCCCTCGCGCATCCGGACGACGGGAGTCTAGGCGCCGACCTCGGCCGACGGGCCCGCCGACGGCCTGCGGGGACGGGTCCCCACATCACCCGCGAACCACCCGTATCGGCGCGGCGGAATCCGTTGACACGGGCACGGGCGTCCCCCGACAGTGGCGGCTCCCCGAGCGAGGACGGAAAGACCCCCCGTGAGTGAGAGCACCATCGCGCCCCAGCACGCCCAGCCGCCGTCGGCCCCGCCGCAGCGCGGCGACCTGAACGACCGGCTGATCGCCACCGACGTCTGGACCGACCAGATGCTGGCCGAGGCCGGCATCCCGATCATCGACGTCCCCTTCGTCACCTTCGGTGGCGGCATCGGGTCGTTCGTCACCGTGGACTACCTGCGCATCTGCGGCGTCCCGACCAGTGCCATGCGTGTGCTCACCCCCCTGAAGACGCCGTGGGAGAGCTACGAGTACCTGACGACGGTCTCGCAGATCCCGCGCACCGAGCGCCTGCGGTCGGACTCGGCGTCCACGCCGGACAACATCTGGGGCTTCCCGAGCTACGCCCTGCGCGAGGGCCCCAAGCAGTGGTGGAACGTCTTCGTCGAGCCGATCTTCAAGCGCTACTACACGCCCAAGGCCGGCCACGCGTTCACGTCCATGGAGCGGGAGATGTACCGGATCCGGTACCCCGAGATGGTCGTGCACGGCCAGGTGCGCATGGTGCGCCGCCGGGCCGGCGGTGGGTACTTCACGGTCCTCACCCCGCCGGAGGGCGCCGCCTCCACCCGCCGCATCGCCTACCGCAGCCAGTGGGTGCACGTCGCCGTCGGCTACCCCGGCCTGAAGTTCCTGCCCGACCTGCAGAGGTACCGGCAGGAGCACAACGACTTCGCCAAGGTCGTGAACGCCTACGAGCCGCACGAGCACGTGTACGAGCGGCTGCACAAGCGCCCCGGCACCGTCCTCATCCGCGGTGGCGGCATCGTCGCCTCCCGCGTGCTGCAGCGCCTCATCGACGACCGTGACCAGCGGGGCCTGCAGACGCAGATCGTGCACCTGTTCCGCACCTACGTGGACAAGGCACACGGCCCCGGCATCTTCAAGCGCCGCCGGGGTGCCGACGGCTGGGCCTACCAGGGGTTCAACTACCCGAAGTCGGTGTGGGGCGGCCAGCTCAAGCAGCAGGTCCGCAAGACCCACGGCGAGGAGCGGGCCCGGCTCTACAAGGAGATGGGCGGCACCAACACGCCGCTGCGCAACGACTGGCTCGAGCAGCTCGACCGGGGCCGGCGCGAGGGCTGGTACCGCGTGGTGATCGGCCAGATCGACACCATGCGGCCGGTCGGGGACCTCGTCGAGGTCGCGGTGAGCAGCGACCAGGGCCCGCAGCTGGGCACCTTCGACTTCGTCATCGACTGCACCGGCCTCGAGGCCGACATCCGCGAGCACCGGGTCCTCGCCGACCTGCTCGACCACTCCGGCGCCGGGCGCAACCCCGTCGGCCGCCTCGACGTGGGCACCAACTTCGAGCTCCTGGGCACGCAGAACGGCGGCAAGATCTACGCCTCGGGCAGCGCGACGCTGGGGGGTCCGTTCCCCGGCGTCGACACGTTCTTCGGCCTGCAGATCGCCGCGCAGGAGATCGCCGACGACCTCATCAAGCAGGGCTTCGCGCAGAAGCTGGGTCCGGGCCGCTCGACCAGCCAGTGGTGGAAGTGGGTCCGCAACAAGCAGATCTGACCGGCCACCGCGACCGACCCCTGCCTGACCTCACGACCCGAGAGAGACCCCCGTGCTCCCCACCCTGAACGGCCGCATCCAGACCAGGATCTTCCTGCTGGTCGTCGTCGGCGGCCTCTGGACCCTGATCATCACGCCGATCCTGCCCACCGGCGTCGGCATCGGCGCCTCCTACGGCGCCACCTTCTCCGTCATCCTCGTGACCACCGTGCTGGGCGTGCTGTGGGAGCTGCTCTACCACGGCCTGCAGCAGTTCCGGTGGGAGAAGGACTGGCCCACGCTCTTCGGCTTCCTGACCGGCATCAACGAGGGCCTGCTCGTCTGGTTCCTCTTCGCCGGCGGCGCCGTGTTCTGGCACGACGGGATCCCCGGCCCGGCGTTCGTCATCCACTTCGTGACGACCTGGATCATCGTGTTCCTCGTGGCCAACGGCCCGATGCGCGTGCCGTTCGTCCACTGGCGCATCAACGGCGGGAGGCTCGTCTGATGGCCTCGCCCGTCGTCCCGCCCGTCGTCCCGCCCGTCCCCGCCGCCGCGGTCGCCGCGGCGGCGGTCGGCGTCCCCCCGTTCGACCAGGTCGGGGTGGCCGTCACACCGGGGGAGGACCTCGTCGTCCGCCTGCCCGGCATCGTGCTCGTCGCCGGCGTGCAGGCGACCGCCCCCGCCCCGGCCCGCAGCAGCGGACTCGGGGGCTGGGGTGCGGCTCCGGCCGCCCCGGCCTCGGCGGCGCCCGCGGGTGACCGCCGGCTCGGGGAGCTGGTCGGCCTGTGCCGTCGGGTCTCCGCGGCCGGCCGTCGCGCGCCGGGGCGCCGGCTGCACGAGGAGCTGCGTGCCTGGCTGCCGACCGCGACCGACGTGCCGTCGTTCGCCGTGGCCGCTGCGACCGAGGAGGGCCTGGCCCTCGTGCTGCTCGGCGACGGCGTGGCGGAGGTGCCCGAGCTCGGGCTGAGGCTCACCGCCGGGCAGGGGGAGGAGCCGCTGTCCGACGGCCGCCCCTACCTCGACCGCCTGGTCGACTGGCCGCCGGCCGCCCTGCGGCTGTCGGCCGGGGCCAAGGGCGACATGGGCCCGCACCCGCTCGCCGACCTGGAGGCCGGCGTCGTGCCGGGTGCGGCGGCGGTGCTGTCCCCGGCGCCGGTGCCCGCCACCCCGGCCGCGCCCGCGCCGCCGGTGCCCGCCGGGACCGTGCTCGCCCAGCTGCCGCCGACCCCGGTCGCCGCGCGGGTCACCACCCCGCCGGTGCCGCCGCCGGCCCCCGCGCCCCCCGTCCCGCCGGCTCCCGCGCCGGTGCCGGGCGGGCACGCCGCCCACGACCACGCCGCCCACGACCACGCGCACGGCCACGACCACGGTGTCCCCGCGGCTCCCGAGCCGCCGGTCCCACCGCAGCCGGTCGCCCCGCCGGTGCAGCTGCCGCCTCCGGCGCGGTCGGTGTCCTTCCTGGACCCGCCGGCCGCCGACGAGGTGGAGCCGGCGCGCGAGCCGCTGCCGATCGTCACCGACGAGCAGCCGCCCGCGGCGCTGGCCCAGGAGGAGGGCGACACCCGCCCCAAGGTCAAGGGCATCCTCTGCAAGAACGGTCACCTCAACGACCCCCGCGTGCTGTTCTGCGCCCAGTGCGGGATCCGCACGACGCAGCAGACCGCGGTGTTCGTGGAGGGCGTGCGGCCGCCGCTGGGGCTGCTGGTCTTCGACAACGGGGCCACGGTCAGCCTCGACGCCGACTACCTCCTCGGCCGCGAACCGGAGACCGACGAGCGCGTGCGCAGCGGGGGTCACCGCCCGCTGCTGGTGGTCGACCAGACCGGCGGCGTCAGCCGGCACCACGCGGAGATCCGGCTGGAGGGCTGGGACGTCGTCCTGACCGACATCGGCTCGGCCAACGGCACGCTGTTCGCCCGGCGCGGCGAGCTGGCCTGGACGTCGCTGATCCCGGGCCAGCCGGTGCAGCTCACGCCCGGCATGACGGTGCGCATGGGCGGGCGGCAGTTCGCCTTCGAGTCCCCGCACGGCGGCTACTGAGCGCCGCGGCTCCGCTGCCCGGCAGCGGAGCCGCACCGGACGTCCCACGGCGCCCGCGTCCCCTCCGGGGGCGCGGGCGCCGTCGTGCGTGGGGCCGGCTGGGCGACCGCCGCCACCCCGTGACCACCGCCGCGGCGTGGCGCGGCGGCCGCGCCTGCCCGGCGGCTGTCTCCCGTCGCCCGTTGCGCCGTGAGGGCGGTGGCGCGGTGGGTGGTGGCGCGGTGGCGCGGTGGGCGGTGGGTGGTGCCGCCGTGGGCGCCGCCGCGCCGGCCCGCGCGGGCCCGTTGCCGTCCCGGCGGCTCCGGTCCGCCACCGGGACGACGACGGCGCCCGCCCCCCGGAGTGGGGGACGGGCGCCGTCGTCGGTGCGGGAGGTGTCAGGCGGGAGCGCCCCCGCTGCTGATCACGGCCAGCGTCTCGTCCATGTCCCGGTCACGGTCGGCCGCGCCCGCGTGCACGGTCAGCACGGGGGTCAGGTCGTCCGACGCGGGCAGAGGCGCGTCCGCCGGCGCGATGACCAGCGACGGGAGGCTGCCGGCCTCGTGCTCGGCCGCGACCAGCACCCCGGCCCGGCGCAGGGACTCGGCGACCCCCGCCGCACGGCGCTCGGCGCGCCAGCCGTCCCCGGCCTGCAGCTGCAGGGGGACCGCCCGGCCGATCGACGCCTGCGCGGCCAGCCGCAGGGCGGCCCGGCCGGCGGCCTCGCCGTCCTGCACCAGGGCCACCGGCCCGTGCGGCGTGAGGCCGGGCTCGCCCAGCTCACCGCTGACCACGACGACCGTGCCGCGCAGCTCCGCCGGCCACGGCGTGGGGTCGGTCGACCCCGCGGGAACACCCCAGCCGCGGCGCACGAGCACCACGTCGGCGGCGGAGCTGGCGGCCAGGTCGGCCACCTCGGCCCACGGGGCGTCGCTGAACCGGGAGGCGACCGACGCCTTCAGCCCGCGTGCCTCGACCTGCCGGGCGAGCTGGCGCAGCTCCTCGCCGGCCGTCGCCATGAGCAGGAGGTCGGCGCCCAGGCCGCTGGCGACCTCGGGCTTGGGCTGGCTGCGGCGCACGACACGGGTGAGCACGACCTGCGCCGGCGACTCGCGGCCGACCAGGTCGCAGGCGAGGTCGACGAGACCGGCGTCCTTCTGCGGGTCGTCGACGACGACCTGGACGGTGTAGGCGTCCTCCAGCCCCATGGCGGCGCGCTCGGCGGCCGCGATGTCGCGGTCGAGGATCCGCTTGGGGTAGATGACGTTGAGCAGCGGCGACGCCATGACGGTGGTGACCACGGCCATGATCACCATGAGCGTGAACATGGTGCCGTCGAGGACGCCCAGCTGCAGGCCGGCGTTGAGGATGACCAGCTCGGTGAGACCGCGCGTGTTCATCAGCGCGGCGAGCGCCGTGGCCTGCCGCCGCGGCACCCGCTGCGCCCGGGCGGCGGCGAAGGCGCCGACGAACTTGCCGGAGATGGCCACCAGCAGGATCAGGGCGAGCTCGCCGAAGCCGGCCAGGGTGATCGCGCCGATGTCGACGTTGGCGCCGGTGATGACGAAGAAGACCGGCAGCAGGAGCAGCACGCTCACCTGCTCGAGCCGCTCGGTGACCTCGTGCGTCAGCTTCGCCGCGTTCTGCCGCGGCATGATCACGCCGAAGAGGAAGGCGCCGAAGATGAAGTGGATGCCGATCTCCTCGGCGATCCACGCGCTGAGCAGGATGCCGACCAGCACGAGCGCGAGCATGTCGGGGGTCAGCCGGCCGAAGCGCTCGTGGTAGGTGACCAGCATCCGCAGCAGCGGCTTCACCACGAGGAACATCACGAGGGCGAAGACGACCGACAGCGCCAGGATCTGGATGACGCCGGTGAACGAGGTGGCGGCCACGATCGCCACGACCACGGCGAGCAGGGACCACGCCAGGACGTCGTCCACCGCGGCGCAGGCGAGGGCGAGGGCCCCGGTCGGGACCCGGTGCATGTTCCGCTCGGCGAGGATGCGCGCGAGGACGGGGAACGCGGTGATCGACATCGCGACGCCGAGGAACAGCGCGAACCCGAGGAAGCTCACCTCGTCGTCCCCGACCACCTTGTGCTTGTCGTGCAGGTAGACCGCGAGCAGCACGCCCAGGGAGAAGGGCAGCAGGATCGAGGCGATCGAGACCGACGCGGCCACGCGTTCCCGGCCCTTGATGAAGGACAGGTCGACCTCGAGGCCGACCAGGAACATGAACAGCACCAGCCCCAGCTGCGCCAGCACGTTGAGGAACGGCTTGATGTCCGGCGGGAAGAGGTGGGCGTCGAGGTTGCCGGGCAGGGCGCCCAGCAACGTCGGGCCGAGCATGATGCCGGCGATGATCTCGCCGACGACGGCCGGCTGGCCGACCTTGACGGCGAGGCGGCCCATGAGACGGGCCAGCACGATGATCATGGCCAGGTCGACGAAGACGTAGGCGATGACCTCGGCGATGGGACGGGCTTCCACGGTCGCTCCGGGAGGACTGTGCGGATCCGTGCTGCCGGATCCGCGGGGTGCAGTGGGAACGACGGGCGGGCCGTCGACGGCGCCGCAGCAGGCGTCGTGCGGGCGCGCACATTAGCTGCGGGTCTCGACGCGCGGTGCACTCCGGCGCGCGGTCGGGCCGGAGATTTCACCGGGCACGATCGCCTTCCCGGTCGCGCCCGGCCCGTGCACACTGACGCGCTGCCGCACCGGCGGCGACCCGGCGAGGCCGGGTGCACCACAGCTCAGGAGGTTATGCATGGATGCCGTCGGCCTTGCGGGCGCGGCGCCTGCCACGATCGCGGACTACCAGGTGGTCCGGGTGCTCGGCGAGGGCAACAACGGACGCTTCTACCTGGCCCGCCCGCCGGCGCGGCTCGGCCTGCCCGACGAGTACGTGGCGGTCAAGGTCTTCACCGGCAGCCACAGCGAGCAGGCCTACCAGCGCGGCGTCCGCGAGCTGCGCGCCTTCGCCCAGGTGAACTCGCCCTACCTGGTCCGTGTCTACGACGCGGTGCTGCAGGACTCCTTCCTGTACGCCATGGAGTACTGCCCGCTCGGCTCGCTGGCCGCCCCGGCGCGGCCGCTGAGCCGCGGCGAGGTGCTGCGGGCCGTCGCGCACGCCGCGCACGCGCTGCACGCCCTGCACGAGGCGGGCCTGACCCACGGGGACCTCAAGCCGGCCAACATCCTGCTCAGCGACACCGGCGGGAAGCTCTCCGACCTCGGGCTGGCCCGCTTCCTCACCCCGGGGGTGACGCTGACCGGCATGGCCAGCGCCGCGTCGGTGGAGTTCCTGGACCCCGCGCTCCTGCGCGGTGACCGTCCCTCGCGCGCGACCGAGGTCTTCGCGCTGGGTGCCACCCTGCACCGGGCGCTCACCGGGAACGGGCTCTACGGCGAGCTGCCCGACAGCGAGCCGCTCCTGGCGATCCGGCGGGTCATGAGCGCCGAGCCGGCGCTGGCCCCGGGGCTCACCAACGAGGAGGCGGCGCTGGTCAGCGACTGCCTGGCCCCCGTCGGCCAGCGCCCGGCCACCGCCGAGCAGGTCGCGCAGCGCCTGGAGGAGCTGGCCGCCGCGGCGCTCGGCGCGACGCCGGCCTGAGCTCCGCCCCTCCGCACGCGGGCCCCCTCCTCCCGGCCGGGAGGAGGGGGCCCGCGTCGCGCTGCGGCGCGGTCAGCGCGGGACGAACTCGCTGGACTCCGCCTCCGCCCACCAGTCGTAGAGGGCGCCGAGCCCGGGCTGGCCGCCGTTGATGATCACGGCGAGGCCCTCGGCGGCGACGTCGTCCTGGGTCCAGGCGAGGATCGCGTTGTTGTCCTCGTCGATGTAGCAGGCGAGCCGCCCGGCCCGCTCGTTCCTGATCGAGTAGCTGCCGTGGCCCTGGACCTGCGGGCAGCGGGCGTCCGCGGGCAGCGGGGCGACGCCGTTGCGCTCCATGTCGGCCAGGAACACCGCCTCGGCGGTCCGGGCGTCGGCGTAGAGGTAGAACATCGAGTCCTCGGCGCCGGGCTGGTTGCTCGAGGAGCCGCAGCCGAGGACCGCGAGTGCGCCGTCGTCGGTGGGCTCACCCGGGTCGCAGTCCACGTTGATGAAGTCGCCGGGGATGATCGCGCGCAGCTGGTCCTCTGCGGCGTCCTCCGGCGGGGCCGACGGCGTGGTGGTGAGCACCGTGGTCCGGGGCGCGGCCGTGGCGGCGCCGGCGGAGTCGTCGGTGCCGCCGTTGAGGACGGTGACGAGCACGAGGGCGAGCACCGCCAGTACCGCGACCGCCGCGACGCCCGCGAGGACCACTGGGAGGCGCCCGTCCCGGCCCTCGCCGTCCGCCCGCCGCGACGGCCCGGCCGTCGCATCGCCGGGCGCCGGCAGGACGGCCGCCGCGGCAGCGGCCAGCTCCCCTCCGGTCCGGTAGCGCTCGCGCGGGTCCCCGGTCAGACCCCGGCGGACCACCTCGTCGAAGCCGGGAGGCAGGCCGGCGTGCAGCCGGGAGGGCGGCTCCGGAGTGCCACCGGGCGGGGTCGTGCGGCCGGTCAGGCACGCGGCGAGCAGGCCGGCCAGGGCCGGCACGGCGACGCCCTCCCCGGAGGGCGCGCCGGGCGGGGGAGGGACGAGGGTCACCTGGACGCGCTCGTCGGCGCCGGAGCCGGTGAGCAGGACGTCGGCCGGGACGACGCCGCGGTGCAGGCCGGCCACGGCGGCGGCGTCGACAGCGCGGGCGGCCTGGCCGACGACGGCCACGGCGCGGGCGGGGTCCAGGGGCCCCTCCTCGGCGAGGACGGCGGCCAGGTCGCGGCCGGGGACCAGGGCCGTCTCGAGCAGCAGCCGGCCCTCGGCCTCGGTGGATCGGTGCACCGGCACGGCGTGCGGCTCGGCGAGTGCGGCGGCCAGGCCGGCCTCGCGGTGGAACTGCTCCCGGTACCCGGGGTCGGCGCTCAGCGCCTCGGACAGCACCGCGAGGGCCACCACGCGGTCGTGCTCCGTGTCGAGGGCGCGGAAGACCGCGCCCGTCTCACCGCGACCGAGGAGGGCCTCGATGCGGTACGGGCCCAGCCGGTCCGGCTCCACGTGCTGACGTCCTCCCTGTGCCCGACGACGTCCCGCCGTCCGGCGGGACGTCGTCGGGGCCGTCGCCGGTCAGCGCTCGACGAAGTCGCTGTTCTCCGAGTCGATCCACCAGTTCCAGAGGGTCTGGAGACCGTCGGTGCCGCCGCCCTCGATCACGACGACGCCCTCGGTGCCGAACTCGTCCTGCGTCCAGTACATGTTCGCGTCATTGTCCTCGTCCACCCAGCACGCCACCCGACCGGCCTGCTGGCCCTGGATCTGGTAGTTGCCGTAGCCCTGCTGGGCGGGGCAGCTCTCGCCGCCGCTGACGTCGAGCTCGCGCACGCCCTGCGCCTGCATGTCGGACAGGAAGACCTCGTCGACGGCGTCGCCGTCCTCGTAGAGGAAGAAGTTCGAGATCTGCGGACCGGGCTGGGTGTCGGCCGGGCCGCACTCCAGCGCGGCGAGGTCGCCGTCGCCGACCGGCGTCTTGGTGACGCAGTCGTCGGGGCTGTAGTCGCCGGGCACGAGCGACCGCAGGGTCTCCTCCGGGTCCTCGGCGGGCGTCGACGGCGACGTGCTGACCGACTCGCTGGTGCTGGACGTCGTGGTGGAGCCGGTCGTGGGGCCGGGGTCGGCCGAGTCGTCGTTGCCGCCGGCCAGCACGATCACGAGCACGACGGCGAGCACGGCGAGGACGGCGACGGCGCCGAGGACGATCGGCAGGCGGTTGGGCCCTCGGCCCCCGCCCGAGGACGTCGCGCCGTGGGGGAGCGGGCCGCCGGGGCCGCCCGGGCCGCCCGGGCCGCCCGGGCCGCCGGGGCCGCTGAGGCCGTAGCCGGTGGTGCCGCCGGGGCCCTGGGCCGGGAGGCCGGGCGGGCCGGGGTGCGACGGCGGGCCGTACCCCCCGGTGGGGGACGGCGCCGGGTGGCCGGTGCCCGCGGCGGGGGCGTACCCGCCGGGCACCTGCGACGGCGGGCCGTAGCCCCCCGGCTGGGACGGCGGGCGGTAGCCGGGCTGCGGCTGCGCGCCGTGACCCCCGGTCTGCGCCGGCGCCCCGAATCCCGGCGAGGACGGCGGGCCGTAGCCGCCGGGGCCCGGGTGCGACGGCGGGCCGTAGCCGGGCGGACCGGGCTCGGAGAAGCCGACGGTCTGCGGACGGACGTTCAGCGGGGAGACGGAGGTCGGCGGGGCGGCGGGGATCACGGCCTCGGCCACACCGGAGGCACGCAGCGCCGCGCGGGCGGCGGCGGCGAGCTCCCCGCAGGTGGCGTAGCGCTCGTCGGGCTCCTTGGACAGGCCCTTGCGGACCACCTCGTCGAGCGAGCGGGGGAGCCCGGGCCGGACGCTCGAGGGCGTGGGCGGCTCGGTGTTGAGGTGGGCGTACATGAGGGTGGCCAGCCCGTCCCCGGTGAAGGGACGGCGGCCGGTGAGGCACTCGAACAGGACGCAGGCCAGCGCGTAGACGTCCACGCGGCGGTCGATCGGCTTCTCCAGGAAGCGCTCGGGCGCCATGTAGTCGAACGAGCCGAGCGCGGCGCCGGTCTGGGTGAGCGAGGGACCGGCCGCGTCGGAGGTGGAGCGGGCGATGCCGAAGTCCACGAGGTAGACGAACTCGTCGTCCCCGCTGCCGGTGACCAGCACGTTGGACGGCTTCACGTCGCGGTGCACCAGGCCGTCGGCGTGGGCGGAGTCCAGGGCGCGGGCGGTCTGGCTGACGATGGACACCGCGCGCGCGGGGTCCATCGGCCCGTCCTCGGCGAGGACGGCGGCGACGTCGCGGCCGGGGACCAGGCGCATGTCGAGGAACAGCCGGCCCTCGATCTCGCCGTAGCGGTGGATCGGGACGATGTGCGGCTCGTTGAGGCGGGCGGCGAGGTGCGCCTCGCGGCGGAACCGCTCCCGGTAGCCGCTGTCGGCGGCCAGCGCCTCCGACAGCACCTTGAGCGCGACCACGCGGTCGTGCTCGGTGTCGAAGGCGCGGTAGACCTCACCCATGCCGCCGCGGCCCAACAGGGCCTCGAGGCGGTACGGGCCGAACTGTTCCAACTCCACGTGCTGACGTCCCTCCGTGTGCCGCTGCCCCGGCCGCTGTTCCGAGCCGGTGCCGGGAGGCGTTCGTCGGCGGAGTGTAGGGACGCGACCGGACGCCGACCAGCGACTCGGCCGCCGCAGTTCACCTCAGCCTGCTGGGCAGGCGGCGCTCGGTGTGACGCACCGCGCGCTTCGTGACGCAGCTGTGACAAGAGGCCGCGCACGAACCGGTAGGCGGGAGAACGGCACGTGGCTACCTTGCTGCTCGCCCAGGGGTCGTCCGCCCCGGCCCACCGAGACGAGAGAAGCACCATGAGCCAACCCCGAGGTCAGTACGGCGGCCAGTACGGCCAGCCGGGCCAGTACGGCCAGCCCGCTCCCGGCCAGTACGGCCAGCCGGGCGGGTACGGCCCGCCCCCCGGTCCCGGCTACGGCGGTCCGGGTTACGGCCCCGGCGGCCCCGGCGGCCCCGGCGGCTTCGGTCCCGGTGGCTACGGCCAGCCGCCGCAGAAGAAGAGCGTGCTGCCGTGGGTCATCACCGCGGCCGTCGTCGTGCTCGCCGGCGTCGGCGTCCTGCTGTTCTTCCTGCTCAAGGACGACGACGACGGCTCCAGCAACACCGCCGACGCGGGCACGACGACGTCGGTCGCCGCGCAGGACATGGGCTCGGGCATGGGCTCGGAGATGGGCGGGGACGACGACCCGCCGGTGACCGACCTGCCCACCGGCGCCGAGGTGCCCATGGACGACATGGACCCGCCGACCAGCGGTGGCGGGGACACCGGCGAGGAGACCATCACCGGCTCCGTCGAGCTCGGCGCCCAGTGGCTGGTCGCCGTCGCCCAGGCCGACACCGCCTCCGCGTGGGCGCTCACCGACCCGTCGCTGCAGGAGGCCGCCACGGCCGCCGCGGCCGAGGCCGGTGTCTCGCCCGAGGAGTACCTCGTCGGCTACGTGTACGCCAACGTGTTCGAGGGGGAGGAGCCCACCGACGCCTCCCTGGTCACCGTCCAGTACGACGACGCCTCGCAGTGCGACGTCATCGTGATCGAGGTGGTGCTCAGCGGCGGCGGCAGCGTGCAGGTCGCCGTCTTCGTGAACGAGAACCTGCTGGTGCAGGACTTCGGCACGCTCTGATCCGCACGGCGTCGACGGCCGGTCCCGGGCACCCGCCCGGGGCCGGCCGTCGTCGTCCGGCGGACGGGTGTCCTCCGGCCGTCCGCGACGGTGTCGCCGCGCCGTCTGCGACGATGCCGCCGGCCCGGTCCGCGGGCCGGGGAGGGGGCCCGGGGTGTTCGCGGTGACCCGGTTGCGCGTGCCCGCCGACGTCGAGGGTTTCCCCGCCGACGTGGCGGCGCTGCTGGCCGCCCTCGCCGGCCGGCCCGGCTTCCGCGACGGGCACGCCGGCGAGGCCGCCGAGGAACCGGGGCTGTGGGCCCTGGTCACCGTCTGGGACGGCGTCGGCGCGTACCGGCGGGCGCTGTCGGCGGCCGAGGTGAAGATCGCGGGCGCACCGGTGTGGGTGCACGCCGTCGACGAGCCGGGCGCGTTCCTGCCGCCGGGCTGAGGCCACGCCGGGGGGCGTCGGGGCACGCGACTACCGTGGACGGGTCAACCGCCGACCGCCAGCCGGATGGAGCCTGAGAGCCCGTGGCCGAGAGCCCGACCAAGCACGACCCCGCCCGCCTCGACAAGGTGGTCAACCTCTGCAAGCGCCGGGGGTTCGTCTTCCCCTCCGGCGAGATCTACGGCGGCACGCGCTCCGCCTGGGACTACGGGCCCCTGGGCGTCGAGCTGAAGGAGAACATCAAGAAGCAGTGGTGGCGGACCGTCGTCCAGAGCCGCGACGACATCGTCGGCCTGGACTCCTCGGTCATCCTGCCCCGTCAGACCTGGGTCGCCTCCGGTCACGTCGGCGTCTTCACCGACCCGCTGACCGAGTGCCAGAGCTGTCACAAGCGGTTCCGCGCCGACCACCTCGAGGAGGAGTTCCAGGAGCGCAAGGGCCGCGCGCCGGAGAACGGCCTGGCCGACATCTCCTGCCCGAACTGCGGCACGAAGGGCGCGTGGACCGAGCCGCGCGACTTCAACATGATGCTCAAGACGTACCTGGGCCCGGTCGAGGACGAGTCGGGGCTGCACTACCTGCGCCCGGAGACCGCGCAGGGCATCTTCGTGAACTTCGCCAACGTCATGGGCGCCGCGCGCAAGAAGCCGCCGTTCGGCATCGGCCAGATCGGCAAGTCGTTCCGCAACGAGATCACCCCGGGCAACTTCATCTTCCGCACGCGCGAGTTCGAGCAGATGGAGATGGAGTTCTTCGTCGAGCCCGGCACCGACGAGCAGTGGCACCAGTACTGGATCGACCAGCGCACCGACTGGTACACCGACCTCGGCATCTCCCGCGACAACCTGCGGCACTTCGAGCACCCGGAGGAGAAGCTGTCGCACTACTCCAAGCGCACCGTCGACATCGAGTACCGCTTCGGCTTCCAGGGCTCGGAGTGGGGCGAGCTCGAGGGCATCGCCAACCGCACCGACTTCGACCTGAAGACGCACACCGAGCACTCGGGCACGGACCTGTCGTACTTCGACCAGGCGACCAACACCCGCTGGACGCCGTACGTGATCGAGCCGGCGGCCGGCCTGACGCGCTCGCTCATGGCGTTCCTCGTCGAGGCCTACACCGAGGACGAGGCCCCCAACGCCAAGGGCGGGATCGACACCCGCACCGTGCTGCGCCTGGACCCGCGGCTGGCGCCGGTCAAGGCCGCCGTCCTCCCGCTGTCGCGCAACGCCGACCTGTCGCCCAAGGCCCGGGACCTCGCCGCCGCCCTGCGGCGGAACTGGAACGTCGACTTCGACGACGCCGGCGCCATCGGCCGCCGGTACCGGCGCCAGGACGAGGTGGGGACGCCGTTCTGCCTCACCGTCGACTTCGACACCCTCGAGGACCAGGCCGTCACCATCCGCGAGCGGGACTCCATGAGCCAGGAGCGGATCGGCCTGGACCAGGTCGAGTCCTACCTCGCGGCTCGGCTGCCCGGCTGCTGAGCGGGTGCGCCGGGGCCGCGTTCCACTGCCTGGGACGCGGCGCCGGCGCACACGCTCGGGGGTGACCTGCGTCGCCGCCTACCCTGGGACCCGTGACCAGCACCCTCGAGCCGGCGACGGCGGTCGCGCCGCTGCAGCTCGGGCCGCTGACGGTCGACCCCGCCGTGGTGCTCGCGCCGATGGCCGGCATCACCAACCCGGCGTTCCGGACGCTGTGCCGGGAGTTCGGTGCGGGCCTCTACGTCTGCGAGATGATCACCACCCGCGCGCTGGTCGAGGGCAACGCGAAGACGCTGCAGATGGTGCAGGCCACGCCCGAGGAGGCGGCGGAGGGCTTCTCCGTGCAGCTCTACGGCGTCGACCCGGCGACGGTGGGCCGCGCCGTGGAGATGCTCGTCGACGAGGGCGTCGCCGGTACCCGCCCGGCCCACATCGACCTGAACTTCGGCTGCCCGGTGCCCAAGGTGACCCGCAAGGGCGGTGGGTCGGCGCTGCCGTGGCGCCGGCGCCTGCTCGCCGACATCGTGCGCTCCGCGGTGCGTGCGGCACGGGACGTGCCGGTCACCATCAAGACGCGCATCGGCATCGACGCCGAGCACGTCACCTACCTGGACGCCGGCCGGATCGCCCAGGACGAGGGGGCGGCGGCGATCACGCTGCACGGCCGCACCGCCGACCAGCTGTACAGCGGCACCGCCGACTGGGCGCCGATCGCGCGGCTGGTCGAGGCCGTGGACATCCCGGTGCTGGGCAACGGCGACGTCTGGGAGGCCGACGACGCGTTGCGGCTGGTCGCCGAGACCGGCTGCGCGGGCGTCGTCATCGGCCGGGGGTGCCTGGGCCGGCCGTGGCTGTTCGGCGATCTCGCCGCGGCCTTCGCCGGGTCACCCCGGCGGGCGCTGCCGACGCTGCGCGAGGTCGCCGCGGTGATGCTCCGCCACGCCGAGCTGCTGTCGGCCGGGCAGGGCGAGCTGCACGGCTGCACCGACTTCCGCAAGCACGTCGCCTGGTACCTCAAGGGCTTCTCCGTCGGCTCCGACGTCCGCCGGGCCCTGGCGATGGTCTCCTCGCTCGACGAGCTGGCCGGCCTGCTGGCGCGGATCCCCGACCAGCCCTACCCGACCGCCGTCCTGGGCGGGCCGCGCGGGCGCACCAGCCAGCCGCGGCCGGTGGCGCTGCCCGAGGGCTGGCTGGCCGATCGCGACGACCCCCGTCCGCCGGCCGGCGCCGAGCTGCTGGTGGGTGGCGGGTGAGCACCACGCCGGAGGGGCCGTTCCTCTACGACGACGAGCCGACCAGCCCGCACACCGCCGCCCCGCGCAACCGCAACGGGCTGCTGCTGGGGATCATGCTGGCCACGGTGGTGGTCGGGGTGGCGATGGTGCTGCTCATGCCCCTGGTCAAGGGGTCGCCGGAGGAGCGGTCGAACGCGTCGGTCACCGTCTTCTACGCCTCGCTGGCCGACGGCGACCTCGCCACCGCGACGCAGCTGCTGTGCACGGCCGAGCGCGACCGGCTGGGCGACGAGGACCCGGCCGGGGACTACGCCCGCGAGGGCGTCCCGGAGATCACCGGCTCCCGCGAGACCGAGGTGGACGGCGACACCGTCCGGCAGGTCACCGTCCGCTGGGACGACGACAGCACGGCGACCATCACGGTCGTCGCGGAGGACGGCCCGCGGATCTGCGGCATCGAGGGCTGAGCACTCGAGTGTGACGGGCGGTGCGACATCGCGCGGGCCGCGCGCGGATGCCTTTGCAGAGGGCGCACCTGCTGCCACCATGGCGCGGCCCGCGGACGGTTCGTGTCCCCGGGTGCCCTGTGCGAGAGGAAGACCGTTGTCCCAGCCCCCGTTCCCGCCGCCGCCTGCCGCGCCCCGTGGCGGTGGTCAGCCGCCCGCTCCGCCGATCGGTGGGGGCCAGCCGCCCGCCGCGCCGACCCAGGTCGGGTTCCCGGGTCAGGTCCAGCTCGCTCCCCAGCCGCAGTACGCCCCGTCGCCGCAGCAGGCGCAGGCGCTGCAGGGTGGCCCCCTCGCCGTCGGCTTCCCGAACTACCGCTCGCCGCAGCCGTCGCCCCCGTGGATGACGGGCAAGATCGTCGGCGCGGTCGTCGTCCTGGCCACCGTGGTCTTCGCGGTCGTGGGCTTCATCATCGTCAGCGGCCGCGGGGCGAACAGCCCCGAGGGCGCGGTCGAGCAGTTCGTCCAGCAGATGAACGAGCGCGACGCCGAGGGCGTCTACGACCTGCTCTGCGAGCAGGCCGCCCGCGAGACCTCGGTCGGCGAGCTCGAGCAGGCCCTCGCCCTGCTGCCCCCGGGCGAGATCGGCGTCGACGTGCACGACGCCACCGAGGCCACGAACGGCGCGGTGTCCGGCCAGAACGTGAGCACGACCGTGACCGCCAACGGGCAGTCCGGGGAGGCCACCTTCTTCGTCACCGAGGACAAGGGCTGGCGCGTCTGCGGCGGCGACGGCACGTCGGTCTTCTTCTGATCCACCCCGCAGCGCCGCGCGACGACGCCGTCGCGCGGCGCTGCGGCGCGTCCGGCCGTGCCGCGTCACGGGCTGCCGGCCGGCGCCGGGGCCGGCCCTGCCGGGAGCCGACGTCGCCCGGGCGACCGGCCTCGTCGCGGGTCCGGCACGGCGTCGGTGCCGCGTGGTACGCATGACCCGTGGGGGTGCGGATCGGGAGCCTGGTCGTCCGGCTGGCCGGTGCCGCCGTCCTGGCGGTCGTGCTGGTGGTGGCCTCGACGGCGCTGGCCATCTGGTGGACCGCCCGGCAGGACTCCCGGCCGGCGTCCGACGCGATCGTCGTCCTGGGGTCGGCGCAGTACAACGGCGTCCCGTCGTCGATCTTCGAGGCCCGGCTGGAGCACGCGCTGCGGCTCTACGAGGAGGGCGTCGCCCCGGTGATCGTCACCGTGGGCGGCAAGGCGGCCGGTGACCAGTTCACCGAGGCCGAGTCCGGCGCGGAGTACCTGGCTGAGTCCGGGGGCGTCTCGCGCGACGCGCTCCTGCCGGTGCCCGAGGGGGTGGACACTCTGGAGAGCATGCGGGCGGTGGCCCGCGTCTTCGAGGAGCAGGGGCTGGAGAGCGCGGTGCTGGTGACCGACCCGTGGCACGCGATGCGTGCCGAGCGGATGGCGGAGGACGCGGGGATCGAGGCGGACAGCTCGCCCACCCGCCAGGGCCCGGCCGTGCAGACGCGCACGACGCAGTTCCTCTACATCCTGCGCGAGACCGGGGCGTACCTGCTGTACCGCGCCACCGGCGAGAGCGTCGCGGGCGCGCCGGGGATCGGCTGATGTCGCACGTGCTCGAGGTGGGGAAGGCCGGCTCCGCCGGGGTGGAGAAGGGCGTGTCGCCGGTGCTCCGCGACGGCGTCGTCGTCGCCGCGCTGCGGGCCTCGAACTGGAAGGAGGCGGCCACGGCCGTCGTCGGCGAGCGCGAGTGGGTGTTCGCGAAGCAGAAGCGGGAGCTGACCGGTCGCTGGTCGGTCGACCCCGAGGACAGCGCCCGGCTGCGTGCGCGGCAGACGTCGATGTGGAAGGGCACCTGGGAGGCCGACCTGGCGGGGACGCCGGTCGCCGTGTCGAGCCTGTCGATGTGGAAGGGCACGCACCGGTACACCAGCGGGGGCCGGACGCTCGCCGAGAGCGGGTCGACCGGCGGCTGGTCGCCGCGGCCGACGCTGAGCTGCGACGAGTCGCTGCCGCTGGACCACCAGGTGTTCCTGCTGTGGCTGGAGCTGGTGGTCAGCCGGCGGAACTCCTCCGCGGCGACCGGCGCGATCGTCGCCGGTGGAGCCGCCGCGGCGGGGGGCAGCTGATGTCCGGGCGCGGGCGGATCCGGGCCGCCGACATCGCCGCGGTCCGCGAGCGCAGTCGCATCGACGAGGTCATCGGCGAGCACCTGCAGCTCAAGCGGGCCGGCGGGGGGAGCCTCAAGGGGCTGTGCCCCTTCCACGACGAGAAGTCGCCGTCGTTCCACGTCACCCCCTCGCGCGGGCTCTACCACTGTTTTGGTTGTGGGGAAGGCGGCGACGTCATCTCCTTCATCCAGAAGGTCGACCACCTGACCTTCAGCGAGGCCGTCGAGCGGCTGGCCGGGCAGACCGGCATCCAGCTGCACTACGAGGACGACGGCGGCCGGCCCACCGGGGCGCCCGACCGCCGGGACGCCGGACAGCGCGCCCGCCTCGTCGCGGCGAACACCGCCGCCGCCGACTTCTACGCCGAGCAATTGCGCAGCCCCGAGGCGGCGCCGGCCCGGCAGTTCCTCGCCGACCGCGGGTTCGACCGGCAGGTGGCCCTCGACTACGGCTGCGGCTACGCGCCGGGCGGCTGGGACACCCTCACCCGGCACCTGCGCGCGAAGGGGTACAGCCAGGAGGAGCTGGTCACCGCCGGCCTGGCCAAGGAGTCCAGCCGCGGCACGCTCATCGACCGCTTCCACCGCCGGCTGGTGTGGCCCATCCGCGACATCACCGGTGACGTCATCGGCTTCGGCGCCCGCAAGCTGATGGACGACGACCCGGGCCCGAAGTACCTGAACACGCCGGAGACGCCCCTCTACAAGAAGAGCACCGTGCTCTACGGCCTCGACCGGGCGAAGCGGGACATCGCCCGCCGGCACCAGGCGGTCGTCGTCGAGGGCTACACCGACGTCATGGCCTGCCACCTCGCCGGCGTGACGACGGCGGTCGCCTCCTGCGGCACCGCCTTCGGCGCGGAGCACATCAGCGTGCTGCGCCGGCTGCTCATGGACCAGGACGAGTTCCGCGGGGAGGTCGTCTACACCTTCGACGGCGACGCCGCCGGGCAGGCCGCGGCCATGAAGACGTTCAAGGAGGACCAGCGCTTCGTGGCGCAGACCTTCGTGGCCGTCGAGTCCGAGGGCCGTGACCCCTGCGAGCTGCGCCAGGCCCACGGCGACGCCGCCGTCCGCGATCTGGTCGCCCGGCGCACGCCGCTCATCGAGTTCGTGCTCCGGACGCTGCTGGCCGAGTACGACCTGGAGACCGTCGAGGGGCGGGTGGCGGCGCTCGACCGGACTGCACCGCTGCTCGCGCAGGTCAAGGACCACGCGCTGCGCCCGGCCTACGCGCGGCGGCTGGCCGCCCTGATCGGCGACACCGACGAGGCCGAGGTGCTGGAGCGGGTCCGCCGCCTCCAGGGCGGGGGCGACGCGCCGGCCCGCGGCCGGGCCCGCACACCGCGGCGCACCCCCGACGACGCCGCGCTGGAGGTGGAGCGCGAGGCGGTCAAGGCGGCGCTGCAGGTGCCCGAGCTGGCCGGCCCGTCGTTCGACGCCATCCCGGCCGAGGCCTACACCGACCCCGACCACGCCGCGGTGGCCGCCGCGGTCGCCGCAGCCGGGGGAGCGGCCGCTGCCCAGGTGTCCGGGCCGGCCTGGCTCGACGAGGTGGCCGCGCACTGCGACCGCGAGACCGCCCGCGCCCAGCTCACCGCGCTGGCGGTCGAGCCCCTGCGCTCTGTGGGGGAGGCCGACGCGGGGTACGTGCTCGCCGTCCTCGCCCGCCTGCAGGAGATGGCGATCGTGCGCCAGGTGTCCACGCTCAAGGGGCGACTGCAGCGGATGAACCCCGTGGAGCAGGCCGACGACTACACCCGGGTCTTCGGCCAGCTCCTCGCGCTCGAGCAGCAGGCCCGGTCGCTGCGCGAGCGCGCGATGGGCGGGCTCACCCCGTGAACCTGTCCGAGTGGGTGCGCCGGCGCTTCGCCCGGCCGCCGGAGGCCGTGCGGGCCGTCGTCCTCGCCTCCGCCGACCCGGACGAGCGCCTGCTGGCCTGGGGAGAGCTCGTGCGCGGTGAGGGCTGGCTGGTCGCCACCTCGCGCGGGCTGCGCCGGGTGCCGGGCGGGCTCGCCCTCGACGCCGCCGGCGAGGTCGGCGTGCTCGCGTGGCACGAGATCGGCTCGGCGCGGTGGAGCGCCACGGCCGACGGCGGGGGCAGCTTCGCCGTCGTCCGCCTCGCGGAGGTGGAGCCCGGCGTCCAGGCGCGGCAGCCCGCCGAGCGGTACGTGCTCGCCGACGCCGGCGAGCTGCCCGGGGTGGTGCGCAAGCGCGTCGACCAGACCGTCGTGGACAGCCGGCGCTCGCCGCTGCCCGGTGGGGGAGCGGTGCTGCTGGTGGCGCGCCGGGTGCCCGGTCAGGCCGCACGGGAGTGGAGCGTCGTCTTCGACGACGACGCCGACCGGCACGACGCCACCTCGCGCGAGGTGGCCCGGCAGAAGCTGGCCGACGCCGTCGCCGCGGAACAGCCCGACTGAGGGAGGACCCCGTCCTCCTCGGCTACGAGCCCGGGACGGGGCCGGGTCAGCTGGCGGACTCGGTCCCCATGCGGGCCTTGACCGAGTTGACC
This sequence comes from Blastococcus sp. CPCC 205250, assembly GCF_019799925.1. Taxonomy (GTDB): domain Bacteria; phylum Actinomycetota; class Actinomycetes; order Mycobacteriales; family Geodermatophilaceae; genus Trujillonella. The sequence continues at coordinate 220,076 of NZ_JABGCG010000008.1, forward strand.
ACCGAGTCGGCGTGCGCCTGGGCCATGCCCGCGACCTCCTGCAGGCGCGGGTCCTCCTTGGCCTGCGACCAGGTGCGACGGATCTGCTCGTAGCGCTCGCGCCCGGCGCGGGCGCCGAGGACGTAGCCGGCACCGAAGCCGACGAGGAGGGACATCTTCGCCATGGGGACCTCCAGAGGCTCGGGAACTGGCGATCACCGTACGACCGCCGGACCGGCGGCGCGACGGGGGTGCCTCCCCGGGGCCGCCGGACCGGTGAGGTACATTCGTCGGGCGTGCGGGTCGCCCCGCCCATCCCCCGTAGCTCAATTGGCAGAGCATGCGACTGTTAATCGCAGGGTTACTGGTTCGAGTCCAGTCGGGGGAGCAAGATCCCAGGTCAGACGCTCGAATGCCCCGCTTTGTCGGCCGCTACGACGAACAAACGACGAAGATTTGTCTCGGTCTGCCTCGCCCGCAGGGCCTTCGCCCGACGCTCACTAGCGTCCGCGCTCCAGCGCTGTCGCCGCCTCAGGGGCGGCCAGGCCACGGCCCATGTAGACGTCCTGGGTCAGGCTCGGCCGGTTGTGGCCGAGGTGGTCGGCGATCTGGCGGGCCGACAGCCCGGTCTCGTCGAGCCGGGTCGCCACCGTCTTGCGGAAGACGTGCGAGGTCACCCACTCGAAGCCGGCGCGGTTCAGGGCCTGGCGCAGGTTGCTGCTGGTGTTGTGCGGATCCCGTAGCCGACCGGTCGGGCTGGGAAAGGCCACCGCCGCGCCATCTGCCTCGGGCACCTGCGCCCGACGACGGCGGAGCAGGTCCACGACGAAGGCCGGCAGTGCGATGGTGCGTCGGCCGGCGGTGGTCTTCGGCGCCTCCTGGATGGCCAGGCCGCGGCCGGGCACGCGGATCAAGGTCGCCTCGACCCGCAGCGTCGCCGCATCGAGGTCGACAGCGGCCCAGCGGACCGCACAGGCCTCGCCGATGCGCACGCCGGTGCCGAGCATGAAGTCGACGAGGTCGAGCTTGGCCGTCTCGTCGTCGGCGGCGAGCCGCTCGCGCAGCTGGCGTTCCTCATCGACCGTCAAGGCGCGCGGCCCCGCCGTCGGCCGGCGGTGAGCTCGGCGGGAGCCGACCTCCCGCACCGGGTTCGTCGGGATCGCCCCGCGGCGGACGGCCTCCGCGAGGATGCCGGACAGCACGGAGCGGGCAGACTTGGCGGCGCCGGCGCCGTGGCTGGTGCGGACGGCGGTCAGCAGCCGGTCGACGGCGGGCACGGTGATCTCCCGCAGCCGGAGCTGACCGATGCCCGGGAGGACGTAGCTCTGGACGGCGAAGCGGTACAGCCGCTTGGTGCCGGTGGCCAGATCGCTGTCGTCGACCTCCGCCAGCCAGGCGGTGGCCACCGTGGCGAGCCGGCTGTCGCCGCTGTTCCCCTCGTCGGGGGCGCTGTCGCGGTCGCGCCGGCGGCCCGGAGGCGGCGTTCGGCCTCGGCCTTGGTCCGACCGAAGCGGCTGACTGACCGCCGCGGCCGTCGAAGTCGCGGAAGCCGACCTGCGCCCGCACCCGGCCCCTGCCCAGGACGAGGAAGTTGACCTTGCCGAAGGTCCCCACGGCCAGCGGCGGCCTCGGCATGTCTCGTCCCTTCGGCGTCGGAGCTGGGTTCAGGCGGCGTGCGGATGGCCTGGACTCGTCAGCCTGCGGTCGGCCAGGGCACCGTGGTGGAGCCCGGGAGGATCTGGGGACGGCGTCGAACCTGTGGACGGCGGTGTGCGGACCGTTCCTCGGGTGGTCAGCCCCGTGGCCGGTCGACCGCCTCAGCGGTGCGTCGCTCCTCGACCCAGCGGGTCGAGGTCTTGCCGGCGGTACACCACGCGCCGGCCCAAGCGGAATCCGGCGGGCCCGATGCCGAGGTGCCGTCAGTAGCGCAGCGTGGCCACGGGTGTACGGAGAACGGTGGCCGCCTCGGTGAGGGTCAGCAGCGATGTGTCTCGTGAGTTGTCGGTCATGGCCAGGCCTCTCCCGCGGCAGCAACGTCCAGCTCACGGTGGCCGACCGATCGCCGGTGCTTCTCCAGTAGGAGGCGCGCCATTCTCCAGTCCGGACGGAGGCGAGAGCGCCCGCTCGCCGAAGGCTCCAGACTCTCTCCAGTTCGCTGCCTGATCAGTGCGGCAGCTCGGCCGAGCGTGCGGTCCTCCTGTCGGCTCCGAGTTGAGCGATGGCAGGAGCTACTCCGGCGCACCTCCGGTGGCGGGCAGCTCGAGGCCGAGCTCCTCAGCGACGCGTAAGGCGATCGCCGCAACTGGCAGGTCGAGGCGGTCCGCGGCGGCGCGGCAGTAGAGGACGACTGCCGAGACGGCGTACGTCCAGAGCCGCGGCTCCCAGTGGCCGGCCTCCATCAGCAGATCGGGATGCAGGCCGCCGCGCAGGCAGGCGGCCGCGTGGACGGCGTACTGGGTGCGGCGGCGTACCTTGTGGCCGTCGAGCACGTAGTCGGCCAGGTAGCGATCCGTCAGCCCCTCGTACTCCAGCCGCTCGCCCCCCGGCGGGCAGGCCAGCCCGAGCGCCGCCGCTGCCACCTCGAGCAGCGCCACATCCGGCGTGACGAGGCCGCGGACGTCGATCGGCCGGACGGCCGGACGGCCGGACGGCCGGACGGAGAGCATGAGCTCGAAGGCGTCATCGTTGCCGTCGGCGAGGCCGAACAGGATGGCGATCTGTGCTTCGCGGTGCAGGACGTCCGGGTCCTCAAGCCGTCGCTTGGCCGTGGCGAGATCGTCCCGCGAGGGGCCGCACGACAGCCACATACGGCGTCGCCGACTCGTCACAACGAGGTGGCCGGACCGAAGATGCAAGAGGTGTGTTGGCTCGTGGTCTTATCTTCTCCGGTTGCAGTGCTGGTGGCTTGCGAGGCGCTGGTCGCTCCATCGATGGTGAAGCGGGCCGTCGTGCTCCGCGAGGTGATCGCCGCTCCGTCAGAGCCGAGCCGCTGGCCGAGGAGTCCTCGACCGGTCCGCCGTGACGGATGCGGGACCATGAAGACGCCTGAGGGGCGCGGTCCGGTGGGGCGCTCGCGCGGTGGTTCAGTGATGCCCTCGGGCGGCGGCCGATGGGCTGCGCGAGGCCGGTGGCCGGTCCCTCGAGGGGCACAGTGAGGCGACAGTCGTCCGGTCGTCGGTCGGTTGCACGCGGTCGGCATGGTGCGAGTGAGAAGGCCGGTCGACGTGGCGTCCCGCTAGGAGTCGACTTCTGCTATGCCACGTGAGCAGCGCTCGTCGCGGCCTGTGGTCGCTGGGCCCGTCGGTGACTCGGCCGCGCCTTCGGACCTCCGCGGTCGAGACAGGCCATGGGAGGCGCGTGGATCCGCGCGGCCGCGCGAGCCGGCACAGCGGGTGAGACACCATTGGGACGGCGACGTTGACGTATCGCCGCGAGCTCAGGACCGTGAGTACCGTTGCCGCCCGTCCGCCCGTCCGCCCGCCGCGATAGGGGCAGCCAGCGACCTACCAACATGTCGCGGTCGGCGGGCCGGGCGTGGGCTCCACCGGCGGCAGCGCATCGCCGCGATGTATCTCCCGACCAGTGCGCCCCTGCCGTCGTGCCGACCCGAACGGTCAGTTTCAGCTAGAGCTTCGCTCGGGGCGCGACCGCCATTCAAATCAGATCGCCGATTGCTCCTCGGGCGATTGTGAGGAATTCGTCGGACAGTTCTCGATCCACTCCCTCCACGGCTCGGGAGAGCAAGATTCCGCCAGCCATCAAGATGAACGCTTCGACCGCCACAGCTCGAGGGTCACGTTGCGACGACGCTGGCACGTCTCCGCTTTCCACTCCGGCCGGTGCCTCGCCGCTTCCTGCACCGGCGGCACCGTCGCGGTCGGACAGCTCTTCGGCGAGCAGGTCGGCGAACATGGTCAAGTATGCCTGCACGCCGTCGGCATAGCTGCGCTGAACCTGTTCACCGTGGCGGGCAACCTCCGCCCCCAAGGTGGGAGCCGGGCAGCCGACACCTGGAGTGTCCCTGTGGTAAGTCGCCAAGTATCGCTCCGCCACCTGCATTAATGGGTGCAGAGCCGGCTTGCGACTCTTGTCCTCGAGGAAGCGATCAAGGTCGCGAATCTGCTCGTCAAAAGCGTTACGGCATGCTTCGGCCACGAGGGCCTCTTTGGAGTCGAAATGGTTGTAGAACCCTCCGCGAGTGAGTCCGGCCACGCGCATCAACTGGTCGATGCCGACTTGGTCGGCCCCCTGCTCGCGGAACATCACGCTGGCGGACTGGAGGATCTTCGCTCGATTGAGCTCCTTGGCCTCATGGGAGATTCCCGGCACGGCCTTCCTTCCATGTTGAGCTGCGCAACGCCACCTATAATCTGCCAGTATAGGTTAGCCAGTGAGGATGAGCACCATCAAGACCCGGCCGGTCTCGATGGTGTATTCGCTGCAGCCGACGTCCCCGCCGCAGGACCACCGGTAGCAGGCGCCACGCTCGGACTCCGCCGCGCCACGGCAGCGACGTTCCGGTGTGCGGACGAAGAGCAGCTGCGACGGGTCCCGACTCCCTTCCCGGGGTCTGCGCTCAGCCTCACCGAGTGGCCATCCGGCCCGCTGAGTCGCAGGACCGAGGTGCGCCTTGTCGCAGGTGAGCGGACGGAGCCTGACTGATCCGGTCGTCGAACGCGCGCGGACGGGACCTTGGGCTACCGAGAGGCGTGTGGACGACCAACACCCTCCTCCCCGGGCCGCTCAAGGGGCGTGGACAGGGCCCGCACTGGCCGCTCGAGCCGGTTGATCGTCCCTGAGCCGACCACACGAGTTCCGTCGTGGTCCGCCGTCATCGGCCACTGACCGAGATTGGCGGGTTGCGGCCGATCCGTTGCGTCATCGACGACGGTTGGCCCGTGGCCTGGGGGGCAAGCGGTCTCGGGTGTCGCGTCCCACGGGCACTGTTGGCGTGGCCGCTACCTCGGGTTGGTCCGGCCGGCATGGCTGGACGGGCCAGCCGGCGGCACGTCGTGCCTCGGCGTACGCCGTAGGTGGTCGTGCGCACATCGTGCACCTGCGCTGGAAGCGGCGGCCACCTGTCGGAACCACGAGCGTTGTTCACGACACGGCACGCGGATCTGCGACCTGATCACCACGGACGGTGACCCGTCGACGGGGGCGGGAGTGCTGCCCGGTATGTGGCGTGATCCGAGCCGTGCATCGAACACTGCCGAAGCACACGCTCGCAAGGGGTTGACTCGGTTGATGATGCTCGACATCATCAGTGGCGATCGTCACATTGCAGAGAGGAACACGATGACCGAGACGCACGTGTCAACGCCGACACGCTTCATCCAGGCCGCGGATGGAGTGAAGTACGCCTATCGACGGTGGGGGAAGTCCGGCCAGGCGCCGGTCCTGCTCATCCAGCATTATCGCGCAGGCATGGACCACTGGGACCCACTCATCACCGACGCTCTCGCCGAGGAGCGCGAGGTGATTCTCTTCAACGGCCGAGGCATTGCGAGCTCGGATGGTGACCCGCGGGACACGATCGAGCAAATGGCTGACGACATCGCAACGTTCCTCGACGCGATCGACGTGCCCCAGGTCGACGCAGTTGGCTTCTCGATAGGCGGAATGCAGGTTCAGGAACTGACGATCCGCCACCCCGAGAAGGTTCGGAAGCTCGTACTACTGGGGACCGGCCCCCGTGGGCTGATCCTTGGCAGTGATCCCCGCGTGAAAGAGGTCGCCTCGCATCCGGAACTGGTACTCGAGGACTTCCTCTTCCTGTTCTTCGGTCGATCCGAAGAAGCGGTCAAGGCGGGCCAGGCCTTCTGGGAGCGACGGCACCAGCGCACGGAGGATGTCGATCCTCCTACCTCCTTCGAGGTGGCCATCAAGCAGTGGCCCGCCGTCGAGGCGTACCGGGATTCAGCAGATCCCGACCGGCCGTTCGACTACCTGCACGCGCTCGATCATCCGACGTTGATCCTCAACGGGATCGACGACATCATGATCGACACGATCAGCTCGCTCGATATGGCCAAGAACATCCGCGATTCGCAGCTGATCCTGTACCCCGACTCCGGACACGGTGCTCACTTCCAGTACCCCGAGCGATTCGTCAAGCATCTCAAGCAGTTCCTGTCGGAGTAGCCGTACGAACAGCAGTCGTCGCCGCGGCACGATCGGTGCGCGAAGGGAATGGGCGGTGCGCACACCGATCTGCGCATCGCCACTTCATCTCCGGAGTCCTTGCCGGCCTACGAGCCCGCCAGCTGGGTTCATGCGATCGCCGACACCCGGTGCTCATGGTGGTCGCCCTCTGGACAGCCTCGCCGACGGTCAACTCCCGACAGCGACTTGAGAACGGCGATGCGCCAGAAGATGCCGGTGATGATCCCGGGGGGCCACTGCGATCTCTTCGGGCAGCGGCTTCGGACTCGGCTCGGTCGCGGCCTTGATCGGTTCGTCGATCACATGATCACCAACACCTGACCAGAACGAGAGGCGGCGGTGTCCCGGGCAAGCCGGTATGCCGCCGCGTCTCGCGCGCCATATCCCACTCCTCAAACGGATCCCGTCACTTCCCCACAGCCGTACGCCCAACGACACATGAACGGAGACACACAGATGGGTCGAGTCGAGGGCAAAGTCGCCTTCATCACCGGTGCAGCACGCGGCCAGGGTCGCGCCCACGCCATCCGCCTGGCTGAGGAGGGGGCGGACATCATCGCGGTCGATTCGTGTAGCGACGTCGAGACCGTCCCCTATGCCGGCGCGACCACCGAGGACCTGGCGGAGACGGTCAAGCAGGTGGAGGCGCTGGACCGCCGGATCCTCGCGCGCCGCGCCGACGTCAGAGACCTCGGCGCGCTCCAGGAGGTCGCCGCCGAGGGCATCGCGGAGCTCGGTGGCATCGACATCGTCTGCGCCAATGCCGGCATCGCCAGCTTCGGGCCGGCTCTCGACCTGGACGAGAGCACTTGGCAGGACGTCATCGACATCAACCTGACCGGGGCGTTCAAGACGGTCAAGGCCACCGTCCCGCACATGATCGAGACTGGTCGCAAGGGCTCGGTCATCCTGACGAGCTCGGTGGCAGGGCTCATCGCCTTCCCCAACCTCGCCCACTACACCGCGGCCAAGCACGGCGTCACAGGTCTCATGCGGGCATTCGCCATCGAACTGGCGGGGCACGGCATCCGCGTCAACTCCATCCACCCGGCGACCGTGGACACCCCGATGGTCTCCAACAACTACGAACTGTTCCTGGGCGGCGTCAAGGGAGCGACGCGCGAGCAGGCCGCCGCGGGGATGGCAGGGATGAACGCCCTGAACATCCCGTGGGTCGAGACGATCGACGTGAGCAACGCCGTCCTCTACCTGGCTTCTGATGAGTCTCGGTACGTGACCGGCACCACCACGGTCATCGATGCCGGAGCGATCGCGCCCTTCAAGATCCCCCACGGGTAAGGGGCCGTTGCGGGTGTCGGCGTCCGTAGTTCGTTGTGATCTGCCTCGAACGGTGCCGGCGCCCGCACAGTCCTGACCGACGTCGTCAGTCACGTAGTTCCGCCGGCCCCTCAGGTGGGTCTGCCCCGTGATGCAGGACGATTCATCCGAGAAGTGGGGACGAGACCAGCGAGGCGACTCCTTCGCGCGCGCCGAGGCGACCGACGGGGGCGGTGTGACTGCAGTGACTTCATCTCCAGCGTGAAGTCATCGACCACAGCAGTTGGACGGTTCTGGGCGGCAGTTCGAGGTCCGGTCGAGCAGCGCTCAGATGCCGCTGATTACCCGCACCGGTGAGCCCGGACCTCGAGCTGCTGAGCCGTCGCTTGCTCGGGGGAGAGGCTCCGCATCGATGTGACTTGGCGAGTCCCGTTGAGGCGGACGGCATCAGGATGCGGGGGCCCCGCGCCACTCTGCTGCCAGTGGGGTGTCGTGGTGAACCGCTCAAGTCGCCTCGGGACCCGACGCGGCGCGGGCCATGCCGAGGAACTTCGTGAACTGGGCCGGCCCGTTCTCCAGGACGTCGACGTAGCCGCCGGCGCGGATCTCGTCCCAGTGCGCCCGGACGTCCTCCGGCTGCGCGTCCCGGCCCAGGAAGACTCCCCGGGTCTCCGGGAGCTCGGTGACGGAGAAGGCCCCGCCGCCGGCGTTGAGGATGACGCCGTTGGGGGCGTCCTCGCCGATCAGGTGCAGGACACCGGCGGTCACCGCCTCCGGGGGGAGGCTGTCGGCCTCCTGCTGGTCGCCGATGATGGTCCCCCCTCGGTCATGCGCGACCGGGTGATCGGGACGATCGTGTTCGTGTGGACGCCCTTGCCGGCGCCCTCGATGGCCAGCACCTTCATGAGACCCAGGACCGCGGCCTTGGCGGTGGCGTAGCCGGCCTGGCCGAAGTTGCCGTACGTGCCGTTCTGCGACGACGTGAGGAGGACGCGGCCGTAGCCCTGGTCGCGCATCAGCGGCCGGACGGCGTGCGTGCACCGATGCGCACCTCGGAGAACGCAAACGTCGCCGACGACGCCGCGACGACCACGTCGCACGCGGCCAGTAACCCCACCCCGCCGGCGCGGGCTGGGCCGCGGACCGCTGCGACGACCGGCTTGGGTGCGGACCAGACCGTCTGCAACAGCTCCGGGAGCTCGCGGACTCCCTGGTCGTCGGCGGCGGCACCGCCGGCCTCGTTGAGGTCCATGCCGGAGCAGAACACCCGACCGGTGTGGTCGAGGACCACCACACGCACCGACGGGTCGTCGAGTGCGGCAGCCAGCCCCTCGCGGAGTCGGCTCCGCATGGCGCGAGACAGGGCGTTGCGATCGCTGGGCGAGTTCAGGGTCAGGGTGGCGATGCCCTGCCCTACGGAAGTCTCGAGCACGTCGTCCTCCTGGGGTGTCGGCTCTCAGCGGTAGTCGTGGAACCCGCGGCCGGTCTTGCGGCCGAGTTCGCCGGCGGCGTCCTTGTCGCACAGCAGCTGTGGCGGGGCGAAGCGCTCGCCGAGGGTCCGGTGCAGGTACTCGGCGATGGCCAGCCGGACGTCGAGGCGGACCAGGTCGGTCGAGCGCAGCGGGCCCATCGGGTGGCGGTAGCCCAAGTCCATGGCGGTGTTGATGGCATCGGCGTCGGCTACGCCCTCCTCGAGCATGCGGATGGACTCCAGCCCGAGGAGCACCCCGAGCCGGGAGGATGCGAAGCCGGGGGAGTCCGTCACCACGATGCCGGTCTTGCCGAGTCGGTCGACCCAGCTACGCGCCGATGTGACGACGTCGTCCGCGGTGCCTGTCGGTACGACCACTTCGACGAGCCGGGACGCCGGGACGGGGTTGAAGAAGTGCATCCCGAGGAAGCGGTGAGGGCGCTCCAGCACTGCGGCGCGCTCCGTCACGGACAGGGACGAGGTGTTGGTTGCCGTCTCGGTCGCGGGCCCGTCGAGGACCGGGGGGAGGTCGTCGCCGCTCTCTCCATCGTCGTGACCGGGAGCTCGCCCGCGGCCGTCCGCCCCTACGTCCCGAGTGTCCGTGCGGCCGCCCGAGCCGTCTCGCGGGCACTCGATCAGACGGCACGCGGGGCGCCGTGACCGGAGTTGCGGCGCGGCCGCCGGGACCGATGGACGGGACCGATCGGGGTCTCGTCCAGCGAATGAGGGGTGCCTCGCGCGGAGAAGCTTGAGATCTCAAGCTTCCTGTGTATGCTTCGTTTGAAAGTTCAAACGAAGGGATGATCCGATGCCGCTCTCCGTTCCGGAGCCCGTGTTCCCGGGGGTCGTCGCCGCACTGCGCGGACGCGTCGACGCGCCGGCCGCGGCCGCAGTCCGGACGCATGTGACCGTGCCGCTCAGCTTCGCCGACGGGTATGCGACCGCCGCGGAGGTGTTCACGTTCACGGATCTGGTCGACGGCAAGGAGCACCTGCTCCTCGGCCTCGGCGACTGGGCGGGGGCGCTGGGGCGCTCGGCAGTCGGCGGCGAGGCGCCTCTGGTCCGGCCGCACAGCGAGTGCCTCACCGGCGACGTCTTCGGCAGCGAGCGGTGCGACTGCGGTCCTCAGCTGCGCGAGGCGGCCGAGCGGATCACCGAGGCCGGCGGATTCCTCCTCTACCTGCGGCAGGAGGGGCGGGGCATCGGCCTCTACGCCAAGCTCGACGCGTACGCCCTCCAGGACGCCGGCCTCGACACGTACCAGGCGAACGTGGCCCTGGGCCGGGGTGAGGACGAGCGCGACTACACCGCCGCGGCGCAGATGCTGCGCGCCGTCGGCGCCGACCGCATCCGGCTGCTGTCCAACAACCCGGACAAGGCCGAGCAGCTCGGACGGCTCGGCGTCGTCGTCACGGAGCGGGTGCCCACCGCCGTCCACCTGTCCGCGGCCAACGCCCGCTACCTGTCCGTCAAGCGCGACCGGACCGCGCACACCCTCGACCTGCCGCTCGCCGGCTGACCCTCGGAGACCGCCATGAACACAGATGCGAAGACCGCCTCCACCGCCGTTCCGCTGCACCCGCTGCTGGCCGGGCGCTGGAGCCCCCGGGCTCTCGACCCGGGCCACCACCTGACCGACACGCAGGTGACCGCACTGCTCGAGGCCGCCCGCTGGGCCCCGAGCGCGTCGAACAGCCAGCCCTGGCGCTTCGCCGTCGCGCTGCGCGGTACGGCCTCGCACGCCGCCGTCCTCGCCGCGCTGGCCGGCGGCAACCGCGCGTGGGCACACGCTGCGTCCGCGCTCGTCGTGGCCGCTGCCGAGACCCACGACGCGGACGGCGCCGAGCGGCCGTGGGCGGTGTACGACACCGGTCAGGCCGTCGCCCACCTGTCGACGCAGGCCCGGTGGGAGGGTCTGTCGGTGCACCAGATGGGTGGATTCGACGTCCGCGGCATCGCGGCGCTCCTGCCCGACGACGTCACCCCACTGGTCGTCCTGGCGGTCGGCCGCCGGGACGACACGGTGGAGCTGGCCGAGCCGTTCGCGAGCCGGGAGAGCGCCCCCCGGGAGCGGCTGCCGCTCGAGGCCCTGCAGCTGACCGTCGACCTCTCCCGCGCCGTGCCCGCGGCTGCCTGATACGGGAGACGATCACCATGCCGACCATGACGTCCCGCGCCGATGTCGTCACCGACGCCCCGGCTCGCTACGCCAAGCAGCTGATCTCCCACCTGGGTCACCGGATCCCGTTCACCGACGAAGCCGACGGCACGTGGACGACGGTCGTCGGCGACGCGCGCGGCCAGATCGTCGTCGGCGACGGCGTCCTCGTCCTGCACGCGGAGGCCCCGGACGCCGAGACGCTGTCCCGGGTCGAACACGCCCTCGGCAGCCACCTGGAGCGCTTCGGCGCGCGCGCCGGGCTCACCGTCACCTGGCACCGCACCACCGTCTGACCACCCGAGTCCCGCACCCACCAGGAGAGCGATCATGACCACCACGCCCCGGAGCACCACGGCTGCCGCCGACGCGCTCATCGACCCCCGCCACCCGTTCGCCGCGCACCTGCGGCACGTGGCCGCCGTCGACGATGCCTCGCAACACCTGCCCTGGACGTCCGGGGACGCCCCGTTGCCGGCGCTCTACCTGTCCCACGGTGCTCCGCCGACGTTCGAGGACGGTCCGTGGATGCGCCAGCTGCACGACTGGGCCCGTGCGCTGCCGAAGCCGAAGGCGATCCTGATCGTCAGCGCCCACTGGGAGTCCGACGGCCTCGGGATCACCAGCACGGCCCCGTCGGAGCTGGTCTACGACTTCGGGGGGTTCCACCCCATGTACTACCGGATGCGCTACGACACACCCGACCCGTCGGCGTTGGCGCAGCAGGTGCTCTCGGTGCTGCCGGACTCCGAGCACGTGTTCGAGCACCGCAACCGCGGTCTGGACCACGGCGCCTGGCTGCCGTTGAAGGTCATGTACCCCGCAGCCGACATCCCGGTGCTCCAGCTCAGCCTCCCCACCCACAACACCACCGCGCTGCTCTCCCTGGGGGAGCGGCTGCGACCTCTGCGCGAGCAGGGCGTCCTCGTCATCGGCTCGGGCTTCATGACCCACGGCCTGGCCTACGTCGACTGGACCCGCCCGGACGTCGTCCCCGGCTGGTCGGCCGACTTCGACGCCTGGGTCGCCGACGCCCTCGAGCGCGGCGACGTGGAGGAACTCGCCCGCTTCCGCCTGCGTGCACCGGGGCTGCGCTACGCCCACCCCACCGTCGAGCACTTCACGCCGTTGTTCGTCACCCTCGGTGCCGCGACCGACCCCACCGCTGCGGTCACCACCGCGATCGACGGGTTCGTGATGGGCCTGGCGAAGCGCTCCTTCCAGGTCGCCTGACCGAGGTGGAGCAGATGACGTCGCACGACGACACCACCGCGCCGGCGGCCGGCCCGAGCTCCACGCCGCGGTGGCTGGACGAGCAGGAGATGGCCGCCTGGCTGCCTCTGCTGCGCGTCGTCCAGCTGCTGCCCCAGGCGATGGACCGGCAGCTACGCCGGGAAGCCGGCATCGGGCACGCCTATTACCAGGTGCTGACCACCCTGTCGGCGCAGCCGGAACGGACGCTCAGCATGGGCGAGCTCGCTCGACTGGCCGCGACCAGCCCCTCACGACTCAGTCACGCCGTCGCCGCGATGGAGGAACGGGGCTGGGTGACGCGCAGGCCCTGTCCGACCAACAGGCGCATCCAGTACGCCACCCTCACCGATGCCGGGCTCTCGTTGCTACAGCGTGTGGCACCCGGCCACGTCGCCGAGGTCCGCCGGCTCGTCTTCGACCAGCTCGACCCCGACGACCTGGCCCACCTGCGCCGCATGGCCCTGAGGCTCGTGGCCGTCCTCGACGAATAGCCGTCGTGCCGCGCGCCCGCGTGGCGACGTGCGCGCCCCCACGGGCACCGCCGGCGTCGACGTCGCCATGGACGCGGTCGGCCACAGGGCGGTGTTCGAGCAGGCGTCCTACGCCCGCGACCTGGCCGGGCGGGTGGTGCGGTCAGTCGATCAGGGCGAGGGCGCTCTCGACGCCCTGCGCAAGCACCGCATCGGAGAACTCGTCGTCCGACAGCGCGCGCGCCAACTGCATGGTCCCGACCAGCGACGTGAAGAGCGCGATGGCCCGGCCCGTCGCCGAGGCCGGGTTCTCTGGCTCGAGGCGTGCGGCGATCTCGTCCACGATCTCCCGTGCGCCCGACGTGTACCCGTCCCTGACGGACTCGCTGCAGCGGCCGACCTCGTCGAGCAGCGCGGCCGAGGGGCAACCGTTCCGACGATCGTCGCGGTGTTCGGGGGACAGGTACCCCCGGATCAGGTCCGCCAGCCCCTCACGCCCGGGCGCCAGCGTTCGGTAGCGCGCCGCCTGGGCGGCGAGCTCCGCGACCAGGACCTGGGCGACCAGGTCGTCCTTGGACCGGAAGTGAGCGTAGAAGGCCCCGTTCGTCAGTCCGGCGTCGGTCATCAGCGTCGCGATGCCCGAACCGTCGATCCCGTCCTGCTTGAACCGTGCGCCGGCCGTCTCGATCATCCGCTGCCGCGTCGCCTGCTTGTGCTCCTTGCCGTAGCGAGCCATCCGGAGATCTCCGTTCCGCGCTGCGGGGCTTGTGACGCTGTCGATCCTAGCTTGTGGTCGTACGGACGTAATATTACGCTCATACGATGACCTGGAGAGTAAGGACGCCTCAGTGAGCCACGACGCCCGGCGCGGCCGATGCCGTCCTGTCGGGCCGGTAGGAGCACCGGATGCGCCACCCGATGCGCCGGGTTCTCGGCAAGGTCGTCGACCCTGACGCTCCGCAGCGCGCGAGCGACGCCGTCGCCGGCTCAGTTCGTCGCATCACTTCGGAAGTAGGCAGCATGACCAGCTGGAAGAACGCACCGACCCAGAGCGTGGTCGTCGACGGCGTTCCCTTCGTCTACCGCGAGCTCGGACCGACCGGGGGCATCCCGGTCGTGTTCCTGCACCACTTCACCGCTGTGCTCGACGACTGGGATCCCCGCGTCGTCGACGGGATCGCGGAGACGCACCACGTCATCGCGTTCGACAACCATGGCGTGGGAGGCACCGGCGGAAAGGTGCCGAACGATCTGGAGGAGATGGGCGCCGCGGCGATCGCGTTCATCCGAGCACTCGGGTACGAGAAGGTCGACCTGTTCGGCTTCTCCGTCGGCGGCGCCGTGGCCCAGATGGTCGCCCTGCAGGCACCCGACCTGGTGCGCCGGATGGTGCTCGCCGGCACCGGACCCCGCGGAGGCGGCGGGATCTGGAAGATGCCGTTCATCGTCGGAGGCGCGTACCTCAAGGCGTTCCTCGCCCGCAAGGACCCGAGGCACTTCCTGTTCTTCCCGCGCACCGCGGTAGGCAAGGAGGCCGCGCACGACTACTTCGGCCGGCTCGCCGAACGGACAGCCGACCGCGACCTGCCCATCGCGACGCAGGCTCGTCTCGCGCAACTCCGGGCCATCACCATGGGAGGGATGCACGCCCCGGACGATCTCTCGGCCATCACCGTTCCCGTGCTGGTCGCCAACGGCGACCATGACCTCATGGTCGCCAGTGGGCACTCCGCCGACCTGGCCGCCCGCCTGCCCAACGCGAAGCTGACGATCTATCCCGACTCCGGTCACGGCGGGGTGTTCCAACACCACGAGGAGTTCGTCCCGGAGGTCCTCGCGTTCCTTGCCTGACACGAACCGGTCAAGCTCGGGGCACCTCCAGTTCCCTGTGGCCGGCGTACGACGTCATGCGACGTCGCGGATGCACCCTCGACAGGAAAGAAGCAGCGCATGCCCACACTCAACGGAGCCGTCGTCCTCGTCACCGGAGCGAACGGCGGGATCGGCACCCATTTCGTCCATGAAGCTCTGGCTCGTGGCGCCGTGAAGGTCTACGCCTCCGCGCGCAACCCGCGTGACTGGGACGACGACCGGGTCGTCCCCCTGGCTCTGGACGTCACCGACTCAGCCTCCATCGAGGCCGCCGCCGAGACAGCGCGGGACGTGACCATGCTGATCAACAACGCCGGTGCCTCTCCGGCGAGCGTCAGCCTCCTCACCCTGGCCGAGGAGGAGATCCGGGCGAACATGGAGATCAACTTCTTCGGCCCGCTTCTCCTCGCCCGCGCCTTCGCCCCCGTGCTCACAGCGAGCGACGAGTCGGTGATCATCGACATCCACTCGCTGCTGAGCTGGTACGCCGTCGCCGGCGTCTACAGCGTCTCCAAGGCCGCCCTGTGGTCGGCCACGAACGCGCTGCGTCTCGAGCTCGCCCCCGACGGCGTGCACGTCGTCGGCGTGCACGTCGGCTATGTCGACACCCCCATGGCCGCGCACGCGGCCGGCGCCAAGCTGGACCCCGCCGAGCTCGTCCGCATGGTGTTCGACGGCGTCGAGGCGGGCGAGTACGAGATCCTCGCGGATGAGGGTTCCGTGCAGGTCAAAGCGGGTCTCAGCGCGCCGATCGAGGCCCTCTACCCGCAGCTCAAGCCCGTGACCGGCTGACGGACCGACGGGCCGACGTCGGCGAGTCCGGCGCTGCCCGGAGGCCGGTGGAGGTCACCGCACGGCGGGCACGCCGACGCGGTCGCAAGATGCGTCACCACGTGGACGACCCGGACCGCAGCCGCGGCGCGGAGCACCTCGTACATCCGACCACCGAGACCGTGACAAGAGACCTCCGGACAGAGTGGCGGTGCCTGACGTCGCCGTTCCCGACCGCGCGGTCGCACGCTCACGACCAGGCTTCGAGAAGGGGCAGGAACACCGATGCAGGCATTCGTAGTGACCGAGTACAGCAAGGACGGGCTCGGGCTCGCCGACCTCCCCACCCCCACCCTCGGCAGCAACGCCGTCCTCGTCGAGGTCCGGGCAGCGAGCATCAACCCGCTCGACAAGATGGTCCGCAACGGCGAGTTCAAGCGGCTCCTGAAGTACAAGCTCCCGTTCCCGCTCGGTCATGACGTCTCGGGCGTCGTCGTGCGGGTGGGCGACCGCGTGCAGGGCTTCACGGCCGGCGACGAGATCTACTCCCGGCCCCGCGACCTGCGCATCGGCACCTTCGCCGAGTTCATCGCCATCGATCAGGCGGACATCGCGCTCAAGCCCACCTCGCTGTCGTTCGAGGAGGCAGCCGCCGTGCCGCTGGTCGCCCTCGCCGCGTGGCAGGCTCTCGTCGACGTGGCCAAGGTGCAGCCGGGCCAGAAGGTCCTGGTCCACGCAGGCGCCGGAGGACTGGGCTCGACGGTCATCCAGGTCGCCAAGCACCTCGGCGCTCACGTGGCGACCACCGCACGCAGCGAGGACGCCGACAAGGTCCGCGCCCTCGGCGCGGACGAGGTCATCGACTACACGCAGCAGGACTTCGCCGACGTCCTGACCGGGTACGACGTCGTGCTCGACTCGGTCGGCGGGACCAACCTGCAGAAGTCCCTGACCGTCCTGGAGCGGGGTGGGATCGCGATCAGCGTCATCGGCCCCCCCGACCCGGCATTCGCCACTCAGCTCGGGCAGCCGCTCCTGGCGCCCGTCCTGAGCCTGATCAGCCGCAAGGTCCGCCGTCAGGCCAAGAAGCTCGGAGTCCGCTACTCATTCCTCTTCATGAAGGCCAGCGGACCCCAGCTCGCACAGTTGGCCGCGCTGTACGAGAACGGCTCGCTGCGCCCAGTGCTCGATCGCACCTTCTCGTTCGAGCGGACTCTCGACGCGATGGCCTACGTCGAGGCGGGGAAGGCCAACGGCAAGATCGTCATCACCCGATGACTGCAACAGGGGGAACGGCGTAGACCGCGCACTCCCTCGACGTCCACGACTCGTGCACACCCTCCCGGATGGGGAGAGGCCGTACCGGGCCTCCTGGCGGAAACCGACGTCCCGCCAGGAGACCCGGAGCTCTCCGGTCAGCGCACCGGCGCGTGGTTGGAGCCAGGCAGGACCAGGTGGCCGGCGTCCACGGGCAGGGTGACACCCGTGACGGCCGCTGCGAGGTCGGAGTTGAGGTAGAGCGCGGCGTTGGCGATGACCTCGGGCGGCAGGAACGCCGTCCCCCTGAGGACGCCGTAGTGGTAGCCGCCCTCGATCATGTCGGCCTCGGTGCCGCCGGGGTGCCCGGCGAGCATGTCCAGGCGCCCTGATGATCGGTCATGGGCGTGCGGAGCGCGCCGGGGTGGATGGTGTTGCACCGGGGCCGTCGTCGGAGATCAGTTAGAGGACCGCGTTGGAGATGTCCACCGACTCGATCGCCGGCACCGGGAGCGCGTTGAGGGTCAGCGCAGCCTGCTCGAAGTCCGCACGGTCGGCTTCTCCAGGTCCGGGCGGAAGAGCGGGTAGATCGCTTCGTTGAGGATCATGTCCGTGGCCACCGTGGTGCCGCCGGGACGGGGGCGTGTCAGGGTCCCCGCGGCCGACAGCACCGGCGCCTTCCCGGAGCAGTCATCGACCCGGGCGACGTCTGAGGAGCCCCCGGCCTGAAGACCCCGGTTCGTCAGCGCGAGTTCCTTCCTCGCCGTGCGGGCTCGCCTCGACCACCGCGACGGGTCCGATGTCGCCGTCGTGCGGGAGGCACCCTTGGGCGCGCCGGAGTCCGGCTATCGGCGCAGCCCGTCCGCGGACGCCGGCACGGAGTCTGCCGCGCCCTCTCTCGTCATCTGGGTCCGACCGTCGACGTTGCGACTGCCAGGTCCGGGTGCTGAGCCCGGCCGACCATCAGCGAGGTGACGCCGGCGAGCAGCGCCAGGACGACGACCAGGACCCAGCCGTCCCTGGCGCCGTCGAGGGCATCCCGGCCGCTGACCACGAGTCCGACGAGGAGGGCCACGCCGAAGGTGGCCCCGAGCTGGCGGGCGGCGGTGAACGTGGCCGTGCCGGTGGCGAGGTCGGCCGGTGAGAGAGTCGACGACACTGCCGCCGACAGGTTCGTGATCGTGAGCCCGACACCGATGCCGCTCACGATCAGCCCGGGGAGCATCGCCGTGGCATAGGCCTGCTCCCCGTCGACCTGCGTCAGCCACCACACGCCGCTCACGGCGAACAGCGACATCCCGACGGCGGCGACCTGCCCGCAGCCGAAGCGCGCGCCCAGCCGGCCGCCCGGGAGGGCGAACAGGGCGGCGCATGCCGGGCCGGGCACGAGCAGCAGGCCCGCCTCGAGCGCGGACATCCCCCAGCCGCCGGTGAGCCACAGGACGTTGCCGAGCAGCATCGCCCCGAACGACGCGAAGAAGGCGAGACCGGCCAGGCAGGTCAGTGCGTAGGTCCTCGTCCGCAGCAGCGGCAACGGCAGCACGGGCACCAGCCGCCGCGGCGTGCGGGCCGCGCGGAAGACCACCAGCAGAAGGAGCACCGCCGCCCCGGCGAGGCGCGCCACCGTCACGCCGCTCGACCAGCCGCGGTCGGGCGCCTCGACCAGCGCCAGGGAGAGCAGTGCGACGCCGCCGATGAGCAACAGGGTGCCGAGGATGTCGGGGCGGCGGCTCTCGGTCTCGTCCCGCGACTCCGGCAGCACCCGCCGGCCGAGCACCAGCGCGGCGATGCCCACCGGCACGTTGACGAGGAACACCCAGCGCCACGACGCCTCGACCAGCAGGCCACCGATCGGCGGTCCGAGCGCCGCGGCCACGCCGCTGATGGCCGACCAGACCGCGATCGCGTGCGCCCGCCGGGCCGGCGGGAAGCTGTGCAGCAGCAACGCCAGCGAGGTCGACATGAGCAACGCTGCGCCGACGGCCTGCAGCACGCGGAAGCCGACGAGCGACCCGACGTCCCACGCCGCCGCGCAGCCCACCGACGCCGCGATGAAGACCGCCAGCCCGAGCAGGAACACACGACGGCGGCCGAAGCGGTCGGCGGTTCGCCCGGCCGGGACGAGCAGTGCGGCGAACCCGATCGTGTAGGCGTTCAGCACCCAGGACAGCGCGGCCGGGTCGGCCCCGAAGTCGGCACCGATCGCCGGGAAGGCGATGTTCACGATGAAGAGGTCGAGGCTGGCGAGGAAGACACCCGCCGACACGACGAGCAGGATCAGGCCGGTCCGCATAGGTGGCGTCCGAGGGTCGTTGAGTGACTCTGGGGCCGCCCCGCTCGTCTGGTCCGACACAAGTCCCCCAACGGCAGTCGGTTTGTTTGTCGAACCAAGTCGCCGGGACGCTACCTCAGAGTCGGTTCGATGTGCGAACCTACGCGCGTGGCTGGACTGGACGGACTCCCCGGGGCGCCGATGCTCCGTCGCCGGCGCGCTCAGCGTCGTCGGCGACCGGTGGGCGCTGCTGGTGATCCGTGAGGTGTCGCTGGGCAATCACCGGTTCAGCGACATCCTCCGTGGAACCGGCGCACCGAGGGAGCGGCTCAGCGCACGTCTGACCGCCCTCGTGGAGTCCGGCGTCCTCCAGCGGCGGCAGTACAGCGAGTCACCGCCGCGCGCCGGCTATCACCTCACCCCGGCGGGCCGCGATCTCCTGCCCGTTCTCCAGGCCCTCATGCAATGGGGTGACCGCTGGGTCGCAGACACTCCACCGGTCGAGCTGCACCACCACGACCACCGCATCTCGGCGTCGTGGATGTGCGACACCTGCGGCGAGCCGGTCAACGGGTCCCGCGTCCAGTCCGTCGCGACGGGAACCCAGCCCAGCTGAGGGGGGTCCGTCAGGCTGGTCGGTGCCTTCTCCAGGGGTCAGCGCATCGCGTGCATCCCTTCCGCACTCAATACTGCCGCCGGCAGCCATGCTGTACCGGCTCGTGGAAACGGGCGTCTGCCGGTTCGACCTGATGGTCTAGCAATCGTCAACCGCAGCCATCATGGAAGAGAACAATTCGCAGGATCTCTGCTCCGCGCCGTTGCTGGGCGGGGGAGGGGCCGTCGGCGGTTGGCCAGTTCCAGCAGGACGTCGGCGTGACAGGGCTGATCCAGCGGGCACCAGCATGCGAGGTCGTGACCACGGAGTAGGCGTCGTGCCTCTGCGGCGTAGTCACCTGTCGCCCATCGCCGAAACCAGTCGATCGCCGTTGCCGTGTCCGGGCAGCGGACCCCCGAACGCCATCGGGGTAGATGCCCGGAGCTCTGCTCGTCGGGACCGGCCAGGTGTCGTCGTGATCGGCCGCCAGCCACATGTACGTCTCGCCGACGCGGAATGGGTTGCCCCAGCGGGTGGGACGAGCCACGACCACGGCACCGGCCGGCTTGCGCCGTCCACGGGCTCGGCTCAGCCGGATGCGTGCGGGCGCACTTCGCTGGGGGCAGTTCGCGCCGGTGAGGTGACCGGCGGGCGGTGCTGGCAGCCGGCGCAGCGGCTGGTGAGGGGGAGCCGCGCGGCCGGTCCTCGGTTCGTCGGCGTCGATCGGCATCGGTCACCGCCCCCTCTGGTCGGCTGTCAACCCAGCGGCTTGTGCCGCCAGCAGACCGTGCCTACCGCAAGGGTGTGACCGTTCTGGAGGCCAACTGGAGGGGAACGAGAGGACGTCGCCGGCTTCTCAGTTGCTGCCCATCAATCGGGTGGAACTCGAGGGGGACTTTGAGACTCCGCGCTTCCGTGACCGCGACGCACATACGACGATCAATCAACCGTAATTTCCACTTGTCAGTCAACGTTGGTTAACTCGCGACACGCGAAGCGAGCTGCGCTTTCACTGCCAGCCAATTCCGCCCAACACGGACAAAAAGGCCCGGCGCGTTATCGCAGGGTTACTGGTTCAAGTCCAGTCGGGGGAGCAGCACAGGCCTCTGACCAGCGCATCCGCCGGTCCGAGGCCGTCGTCGTCTCCGCCCCGCTCGGCCGTCAGGGCCGCCGGACGGCGTAGCGCAGCAGGACGACGCCGTTGCCGAACCGCCGCTCCTCCAGCAGCTCCAGGTCGGTCGGGGCGTCGGCGGTCTCGAAGAGCCGCCGTCCGCGGCCGACGACGACCGGGTTGACGAAGAGCCGGTACTCGTCGACCAGGTCCAGCCGGCGGAACGTCTCCACGAGGTCGACCCCGCCCAGCGTCATGTCCCCGCCGGGCTGCTGCTTCAGCGCCCGGATCTCGTCGGGGTCGACCTCGGTCCGCAGCGAGGCGTTGGGGCCGACCTCGCGCAGGGTGCGGGAGAACACGAGCTTCGGCGTCGACCGCCAGATGCCGGCGAACTCGCGCATGGCCGGCTCGGCCTCGGGGTCCTCGTCGGCGGTCGGCCAGTACGCCTCCATGAGCTCGTAGGTGACCCGGCCCTCCAGGAACACGCTGTCCTCCGCGAGCAGGGCGTTGAAGTACCGGTGCAGCTCGTCGTCGACGCGGTGCCAGCCCAGGTCGTGGTCCGGCCCCTCGAAGTAGCCGTCCAGCGACAGCATCATGTGCACGACGATCTTCCGCATCCGTCCTCCTGGTCCGCGACCTGCTCCCGGGGACTCCGACCGGAGGGCGCGCCCGATCTCATCGGTCCCCGCCGCCAGGGCTGGAGGTCGGTCAGGCCAGCCAGGACAGCAGGCGGCCCCTCGACCAGCAGCGGCCGAGGGCCTCGCCGCGCGGCGCCGACCGGTCGGCCACCACGAGGCCGATGATGCTGTGGCCGGAGGCGGGGCGGTCGCCGAGCGTCGGGACCCCGGGCGCCACCCCCACGCCCTCCGCCGACACCCAGGCCACGGCGCGGCCGGCCGCCGCCTCCTCGAGGTGGCGCAGCAGGAGGGCGCGGCGGGGGACCGGGAGTCGGGACAGCGCCCACGTGCTGAGGACGACGGGCAGGGCGTCCGCCGGCACCCGGTCGACGGCGGCGGGCAGCAGGTCCACGGGATCGCCGCGCAGCAGCAGGGGAGGGGTCTGCGCCGCCAGCGCCAGCTCCGCGTCCAGCCGTGCGGCGCGCTCGGGCCGGTCCGGCGGCAGGCAGGCGCGCAGCCAGCGGACGTCGTCCGGGTCGGTCACGTCCAGCGGGTCGCGGTCCACGCCGATGCGGGCGACCACTCCCGGCACCGCCCGCGCCGGTACGGCCCGACCGCCCACGATCGAGCACGTCGTCCGCACCGGTGACGACGGGTCGCCCAGCGTCCGCCCGTCGCCGTAGCCGATGCCCACGCGGTCCACCACGAGATCCAGTCCCGCCGAGCACCCCAGGCCGACCAGCCCGACGGCCGCCGCGCCCAGCCGGTGCGCCGCCTCGGCGATGGCCGGGTACAGCACGGCCGCGTGTCCGGTCTCGTCCGGCCGCAGCCGCAGCCGCCGGCGAGCGGTGAGAGCGAGGACCGGGCCGGTGCACCGCAGCACCGTGTCCACCGCAGCACGGGCGGCCGCGTCGCCGTCGCCTGTCGCATGGGCGGCGGCCAGGTCCGGGGCCTGCCCGGCGAGGGCGAGGTCGTGCAGGGCGGCCAGGACCAGCGCCGGGCGCCGGGTGCGCGCCGGCGCCGCGCCCAGCGCACGCATCACCTCGTCGGACCCGCCGAGGGCGACGGCGACGCGCTCGTACAGCGTCCCGGCGGCATCGATCTCGCCGAAGCGCCGGTACACCTCCGCGAGCGGGCGGGCCCTCGCCACCGGTCCTGCGCCTCCTGAGGTGGGGTCGGTGCGCGCCCTGCAGGACCGGGCACGCACCCGCAGGGTAGGGGCGGCCCGGCGCGGACCCACCCTTCCGGGGCAGACCGCTCAACCCCGACGCGTGGCCGTCCGATCCCAGGGGCATGTGGTCTCGCTCCCCTGCGCGCCGTCCCGACCGGAGGCACGCCCGCTTCGGCTGGTGGTGGCGCGGCGGTGACGCCGTGGGCTGGGGGCGGCTGATCTGGCTCGGGTCCGTGGCCACCCCGCTGTCGGCGGTGCTCGTCCTGCGCACGCAGGAGGTCCACACCGGCCTGCTCGGGTACGCCGCGCTGGCCCACCTCGTGGCCGTCGCGTCGAGCTTCCTGCTGCCGTGGCGGCGCTGGTCGGCGTGGGCGCTGATCGCCTTCCCGGTGTTCTCCACGGCCTCGGTGGCGGTCGTGGCCACGGCCGTGCCGGGGATCTCCGGTGTCTACGGCGGCTTCTTCGCCCTCTGCTTCGCCTACACCGGCCTGTTCCTGCCGCGCGGCGCGAGCGTCGTCCTGCTGGCGCCGGCCCTCGTCGCCTACTTCGGCACCCTCCCGGCGGTCGACGGCACGGCGTTCGTGCGGGCCACCTTCCTCGCGGTGGCCTGGATCGTGCTCGGCGAGCTGCTCGGCCTGCTCCGCCGCCGGCAGGTGGCCCTCCTGCACGAGCTGCGGGTGGAGAACGAGACCGACGCGCTCACCGGGCTGGCCAACCGCCGCGGCATGGAGCGCTTCCTCGCCGGCGCCGCGGGCGGCGACATCCTCATCGTCTTCGACCTCGACAACTTCAAGCGGCTCAACGACGCGCACGGGCACGCCGAGGGCGACCGCGCGCTGCGGACCTTCGGCCGCGTGCTCGCCGGCGAGCTCCGCACCCGCGACCGGGCCGCCCGCTCGGGCGGCGAGGAGATGGTCGTCCTCCTCCGGTGCTCCACCGAGTCGCGCTGCGGGATCAGCCTGACCCGGCGGCTGCGCGCCGGGCTGGAGAGCGCCTACCCCGGCCTGACGTTCAGCGCCGGCATCGCCGTGGTCGACGCCGACCGTTCCGTGGACCAGGCCCTCGAGGCGGCCGACCACGCCATGTACGCGGCCAAGACCGGTGGGCGCGACCAGGTGTGGGTCGCCGACCCCGACCGGTCCGGCGAGCTCCGCCCGGTCGCCGACTTCGGGCTCCGCCGCCCGGACGCCGTCCCCGTCTCCTGAGCGCCGCGGCGCCGGGAGGTCAGCCCGAGCCGGTGGACGCCTCGGCCGGCGGGGCCGAGGCCGGGACCGGACGACCGAGGGTGACCGGCAGCGACTCGTAGCCGCGCAGGATGATCGTGCCGCGGCGGTGTCCGGTCCCGGCCGGCGCGAGGTCGGGGAACCGCTCGAACAGCGCGCGCAGGGCGACCTCGCCCTCCATCCGGGCCAGGGCGGCGCCGAGGCAGAAGTGGATGCCGCTGGAGAAGGCGACGTGGTCGCGGGCGTTGGGCCGGGTCACGTCGAAGACGTGCGGGTCGGGGAAGACGCGCGGGTCGCGGTTGGCCGCGGCCAGCACCAGCAGCACGAGGTCGCCCTGCGCGACGGGGACGCCGGCCACGGTGGTGTCCCGCATCGCCCGGCGTCCGGTGCGCTGGACGGGTGACTCCAGGCGCAGCACCTCGTCGACGGCGTTGGGCCACAGCGACGGGTCCTCGGCCAGCAGCCGGCGCTGCCCGGGGTGGGCGAACAGCAGCCCGGCGCCGTTGCCGATGAGGTTGACGGTCGTCTCGAACCCGGCGCCGAACACCAGGGCCGCCGTGGCGACCAGTTCCTGCTCGGTGAGCTCGCTGCCGTCGTCGTCGGCGCTGGTGACCAGGGTGGAGAGGAGGTCCTCGCCCGGGTGCTGCCGCAGCCGCCGCAGGTGCCCGCGGAACCACGCGTCGAGCTCCCCGAGGTTGCGCTCCACGCTGCGGTGGGTCGACCAGGGCAGCCCCATGTCCAGGCTCGGGGTGGCGCCGTCGCCCCAGGCGAGGAACTGGCGGCGCATGGACACCGGGACGCCGAGCATCTCCGAGATCACGGTGACCGGCAGCAGGCTCGCGTAGCGGGCGACCAGGTCGACCGGACGCCCGTGCCCGGCCTCCCGCTCGAGGTCGTCGAGGAGCTCGGCGGCGATCTGGCCGGTGCGCTCGCGCAGGTGGGCGACGGCCCGGGCGCTGAAGGCGCGGCTGACCAGCCGCCGGTACCGGGTGTGCTCCGGCTGGTCGACGGCGAGCATCGAGGGCGGGTCGATGGGCCCGATGCTCGGCCGGGGCCCGGCCAGCCGCAGCGCGCGCTGCAGGACCGGGGGGAGCCCCTCGGTCCGGTTGCCGCCGATCTGGCCGAAGTGCTCGTGGTCGCGCAGGACCTCGGTGCAGACGGCGTGGTGGACGCTGACCCGGGCGAAGGCGCCGGCGGTGAACGGCTGATCGGTGCGCAGCCGCTCGTAGTGCTCGTACGGGTCCTCCCGCACCGCGGGGTCGAAGAGGATCTCGGCGTCGGCGTTGCCCTGCCGCGCCCGGGCGCGGATCGCCAGGCGCATCGCACCGTGGGTCGCGGCCCAGCGCACCGCACTGCGCACCATCACTCGTCAGCCTCCAACTCGGTGTCGACCGAGCCCCCGTGGCCCGTCCGGTCCGTCACTCGTGCACGGCCCGTCGCCGGATCATGCCCTCCTGCACGACCGTGGCGACGAGGCGGCCGGACGCGTCGTGGACCCGGGTCTGGCCGAGGGCGCGGCCGCCGGCGGCCGAGGGGCTCTCCTGGTCGTGCAGGAGCCACTGGTCCGCCCGGGCCGGGCGGTGGAACCACACGGCGTGGTCGAGGCTCGCCGCGGTGACGCCGGGGGCGCCGATCATGGTGGCGTGCGGCGCCAGCATGCTGCTCAGCAGCAGGACGTCGGAGGCGTACGCCAGCGCGCAGGTGTGCACCAGCGGGTCGTCGGGCAGCGCGTCGCGCGAGCGCAGCCAGAGTCGCTGCCGGGGATCGGCGCTCTCCCCGCGTCCGGCCGCGAGCCGGGGCAGCTCGGCGGCGAAGCGCACCTCGAACGGATGGCGGTGCGACAGCCGCTCGAACCACTCCCGCACGGGGCCCGTGGCCGTGGCCATCGCCTGCTCCGGGGTGGCCGAGGCCTCGGGGCCGGGAGCGTCCAGCTCGGGCACCTGGTGCTCCATGCCCTGCTCCGGCACCTGGAAGGACGCGGTCAGCCGCAGGATGACCCGGCCGTCCTGCTCGGCGGTGACGGCGCGGGTGGTGAAGCTGCCGCCGTCGCGGATCGGCTCGACCCGCAGGTCGGTCGGGGCCGTCGCGTCGGCCGAGCGCACGAAGTAGGCGTGCAGCGAGTGCGCCGCCCGGTCCGGCGCGACCGTCCGGCCGGCGGCCATCAGGGCCTGGGCGACGGCCGCGCCGCCGAAGGCCCGGCCGGCGCCGGTCCTGCCGTGGCCGCGGGCGGAGAACGACCAGCTCCCGGACCGCTCCAGGTCCAGCAGGTCGAGGAGGGCGCCGGCCGTGCCCGTCCGGTCCCGCACCTCGGCGTCGGCGTCGCCGGTCCCCGTCACCCCGCGTCCTCCCCGTGCCGTCGCGTGCGCCGTCGCCGGTGACGGGCCGGCGTCCACCCTCCCCGGCCCGCTCGCCGGTCGCCAGCGGACCCCGCTGCCCTCGGCCCCGGCAGGGGTCCTCGGGACCCGCGGCGCCGGCCCCCGGACGCGGACGAGGGGCGCCTCGCGGCGCCCCTCGTCGTCGGTGTGCTGCGGTGCCGGGGCCGGCCGCGGGTGCGGCCGGCCCCGGGACCGGTCAGGCGTGCAGGTCGAAGCGGTCGAGCTCCATGACCTTGGTCCAGGCCGCCACGAAGTCCCGCACGAACAGCTCCTGGGCGTCGTCGGCCGAGTAGACCTCGACGATCCCGCGCAGGATCGAGTTCGAGTTGAACACCAGGTCGACCGCGGTCGCCGTACGCACGACGTTGCCGTCGGCGTCCAGCCCCTCGTAGACGTCCTCGGTGTCGACCGCGGTCCGCCACGAGATGCCCAGGTCGAGCAGGTTGCGGAAGAAGTCCTGCGAGAGGACCCCGACGCGGTCGGTGAACACGCCGTGCTGCACGCCGCCGGTGTTGGCGCCGAGCACCCGCAGACCGCCCACGAGCGCCGTCATCTCCTTGGCGGTCAGCTCGAGCATGTAGGCCTTGTCGACCAGCAGCGTCTCCGGCTCGAGCTTGCTGCCCGGCGCGATCCAGTTGCGGAAGCCGTCGGCCCGCGTCTCGAGCCAGCGGAAGTTGTCGACGTCCGTCTGCTCCTGCGAGGCGTCGGTGCGGCCCGGGGTGAAGGGCACGGTGACCTGCACGCCGGCGTCGGCCGCGGCCTTCTCGACGCCCGCGACGCCGCCGAGCACGATCAGGTCGGCCAGCGAGATCCGCTTGCCGGTCTGCTCGAACTCACCCTTGACGCGCTCCAGCACCGGCAGCACGTCCCGGACACCCTCGTTGGCCGCCCAGTTGATTTGCGGCTCCAGCCGGATCCGGGCACCGTTGGCCCCACCGCGCTTGTCCGTGCCGCGGTAGGAGGCGGCGGCGGACCAGGCGGTGTGCACCAGCTGCGACACCGTCAGCCCGGAGGCCAGCAGCCGCTGCTTCAGGTCGGCGATCTCCGCCTCGCCCACGAGCTCGTGGTCGACCGCGGGGAGCGGGTCCTGCCAGATCAGGTCCTCGGCCGGGACGTCGGGGCCGACGTAGCGGGTCTTCGGGCCCATGTCGCGGTGCAGCAGCTTGAACCACGCCCGCGCGTACTGGTCGGCGAAGTACTCGGGGTCGTTGTGGAAGCGCTCCGAGATCTCGCGGAACCCGGCGTCGACGGCGAGCGCCATGTCGGCGGTCGACATCATCGGCGGGTTCTTCTTGCCCTCGATGTGCGCGTCGGGGACGAGCTCCTGCGCCTCGGGGTTCTTCGGTTGCCACTGCTTGGCGCCGGCGGGGCTCTGGACGAGCTCCCACTCGAACTTCAGCAGGGTGTCGAAGTAGGAGTTGTCCCACGTCGTCGGCGTGGGGGTCCAGGCGCCCTCGAGGCCGCTGGTGATGGTGTCGGGACCCTTGCCCGTGCCGTGCTGGCTGATCCAGCCGAGGCCGTTGCCGTGCACCGGGCAGCCCTCGGGCTCCGGACCGACGAGCTCGGGGTTGCCCGCGCCGTGGGTCTTGCCGAAGGTGTGGCCGCCGGCGATGAGGGCGACGGTCTCCTCGTCGGTCATGCCCATGCGGCTGAAGGTCACCCGGATGTCGTGGGCGGAGGCGACCGGGTCGCCGCTGCCCTTGGGGCCCTCGGGGTTGACGTAGATCAGGCCCATGGTGACCGCGGCGAGGTGGCCCTCGTCGAGGTCCAGGGACTCCTTGTCGGCGTACCGCTCGTCGCCGAGCCAGGTGTCCTCGGGACCCCAGAAGACCTCCTCGGGCTGCCAGGTGTCCTCGCGGCCGAAGGCGAACCCGAAGGTCTTGAGGCCCATGTCGTCGTGCGCGACGTTGCCGGCGAGCACGAGCAGGTCGGCCCACGACAGCTTGCGGCCGTACTTCTGCTTGACCGGCAGCAGCAGCCGG
The DNA here is from genome assembly GCF_019799925.1 of Blastococcus sp. CPCC 205250. GTDB lineage: Bacteria > Actinomycetota > Actinomycetes > Mycobacteriales > Geodermatophilaceae > Trujillonella. The sequence goes on from NZ_JABGCG010000008.1 coordinate 248,097, forward strand.
CGGGCCTTGTCGAGGTTGGCGTTGTCCGGCCAGCTGTTCAGCGGGGCGAAGCGCTGGGCGCCCTGGCCGCCGCCGCCGCGGCCGTCCGCGATGCGGTAGGTGCCGGCGGCGTGCCACGACATGCGGATGAACAGCGGGCCGTAGTGACCCCAGTCGGCCGGCCACCAGTCCTGCGAGGTGCGCATGACCTCGACGACGTCGCGCTTGACCGCCTCGACGTCCAGGGTCGCGACGGCGGCCTTGTAGTCGAAGTCGACGCCGAGCGGGTCGGAGTCCTTGGAGGGCTTGTTCAGCACCGACAGGTCGACCTGGTTGGGCCACCAGTCGCGGTTGCTCTGCGGGCGCAGGTTGGTGACCTGCTTCGGCGAGGAGATCGCCGGGTTCTCGCTCTCGCTGGTGCTCTCGGTCTCGAGCTTGTCGGCTTCCTTCGTCACGATGTCCCTCTCTCTGCTGCGGTGCGGTGGGTTGGGGCTGGGGGCTGGGCCGCTGCACAGGACGGGCAGCGACCCCAGTAGATGACCTCGGCCTCGTCGATCTCGAAGCCGGCGTCGTCGGCGGCGGACAGGCAGGGGGCGTAACCGACGGCGCAGTCCACGTCGACGATGGCCCCGCAGGACCGGCAGACGACGTGGTGGTGGTTGTCGCCGACACGCGCCTCGTAACGCGCGACGGAGCCCGACGGCTGCAGCCGGCGGACCAGGCCTGCGCTGGTCAGGGCCCGCAGCACGTCGTAGACGGCCTGGTGGGAGACCTCGGGGAGGCGCTCGCGCGTGGCCCCGAGGATCGAGTCGGTGTCGGCGTGCGGGTGGTCGTGCACCGCGGAGAGCACCGCCACCCGGGGGCGGGTCACCCGCAGGTCGGCCTCCCGCAGCATGCGCTGGAGATCCGATGGGGTCGGTGGCACGACGAGGAGTCTGCCCTCATCTCAGTCTGGGGTCAATCAAGACTCCGGGTGTCCGGCGGGCGGGCACGAGGCGTGCGGTCGGTATGGTCCGCGCCACATCCCGTGCGAGCCCGGAGGACTGCCGTGCAGCGTGTGCCGCTGGTCGACTACCTCGTGCTGGACGACGAGCCGCACCTCGTGGCCGCCGAGTGCACCGGCTGCGGCGCCCGGTACTTCGACCGCCGCAGCGCGTGCGCGCGGTGCAGCGGTCTGGCCTTCCGGCCGGTCGACGTCCCGACCGAGGGCGTCCTGACGACGTTCACGATCGTGCAGTTCGCGGCGCAGGGCGTCGAGGTGCCGTTCGTCGCCGGCGTGGTGGACTGCGCCGGCACCAGCGTCAAGGGCAACGTCGTCAACACCCCGCCGGACCCCGAGCACGTCACCCTCGGCATGCGGGTGCGGCTGACCACGGTCCCGGTCGGCACCGACGCCTCCGGCGTGGAGGCCGTGGGCTACGGCTTCGAGCCCGTGTCGGACCGGGCCGACGAGCACGACCACTAGGGAGGCCGCCGTGGCAGAGGACGTCTGGATCCTCGGCATCGACATGACGAGGTTCGGCCGGCACCGGGAGAGGGACCCCCTCGACCTGGGCGCCGAGGCGGCGCTCGGCGCGCTGCGCGACGCCGGCGTCGGGATGGGGGACATCGGCGTGCTGGCCGCCGGCAACCTCATCGGCGGCAACGGCTTCGGCCAGCTGCTGCAGAAGCAGATCGGCCAGACCGGCATCCCGGTCTACAACGTCGCCAACGCCTGCGCGACCGGGGCGACGGCGCTGCGGGTCGTCGTCATGGCCATCAAGTCCGGCGAGGTCGACACGGGCCTGGCGGTGGGCGTCGAGAAGCTGTCCGGCGCCGGGCTGCTCACCGGCAACGCGCGCAGGGAGGAGGGCGGGCACTGGGTCCGCGACGGCCGCTACGGGGCGGTCGCCCCGCTCGACGGCCGGGTCGGCACCGAGACCATGCCGGGGGTCTTCGCCCAGATCGGGATGGAGTACGGCTACCGGCACGGGGGTGTGGACTTCGAGCTGTTCGCCCGCATCTCGGAGAAGAACCACGCGCACTCGACGCTGAACCCCAAGGCCGCCTACCAGAAGCGGTTCACCCTCGACGAGATCATGAACGACGTCATGATCGCCTACCCGAACACCCGGCCGATGTGCTCGGCCAACTGCGACGGCGCGGCGGCGGCGGTGCTCGTGAGCGAGACCAAACTGCGCACGCTGTCGCTGGAGCAGCAGCGCCGCGCGGTGAAGATCAGCGCCTCGGTGCTGACCAGCGACCCGTGGCAGGAGGCCTGCCAGGTGCTCCCCGACATCAACACCCTCACCCGGCAGGCGGCGGCCACGGCCTACGAGCAGGCCGGCATCGGACCGGGCGACCTCGACCTGGTCGAGCTGCACGACTGCTTCGCCACCGCCGAGCTCGTCCACTACGACAACCTCGGCCTCTGCGAGCCGGGCGGTGCGGCCGACTTCTTCCGCTCCGGGGCGACGTGGCGCGACGGCACCACCCCGGTCAACGTCTCCGGCGGCCTGCAGTCCAAGGGCCACCCGGTCTCGGCCACCGGCATCGCCAACGTCTGGGAGGTCGCCACGCACCTGCGCGGCGAGGCGGGGGACCGGCAGATCGAGGGCGCCCGCGTGGGGCTGGCGCACGTGATCGGCCTCGGCTCGGCCTGCGGCGTGCACGTGCTGGAGAAGTCGGCGGCCTGAGCCTGTCCTCCGCCGTCGCGGGGGTCCACATTGGGACCCCTCAGCCGCCGCACCGAGGAGCAGGGCATGGCCGCAGACCCGCCGACCGTCCACGACTGGGCGGGGGGCCGTCCCGCGTTCGAGCGCTGGCTCGGCCGCTTCTACGACCTGGTGGAGGACGACGACCTGCTCGCGCCGGTGTTCGGCGGACGGGTCTCCCACCAGCACCGGCGCGACGTCGTCACCTGGTGGTGCGAGGTGATGGGCGGCCCGGCGGAGTACACCGCCTCGCTCGGCGGATACGAGAACATGCTCCGCCACCACCGGGGGCTGGGGATCACCGCGGAGCAGCGGCTCCGCTTCGTCACCCTGCTCTCCCGCGCCGCGGACGAGTCGGGGCTGCCCGACGACCCCGAGCTGCGCGCCGCGCTGATGGGCTACGCGGAGTGGGGGACGCGGCTGGCGATGCACAACTCCGGCGAGGCCCCCGACGTGGTCGAGAGCGCCCCGGTGCCGCGCTGGGGCTGGGGCGTGGCGCCCCCGTACCGGCCGGGGGAGTGAGCACCGGGTCCCGGGGGCGGCGTCCTGCGCCACGGCCGGGGCTCCGCGCGTCGATCTTGCTCCCCGGCGGGAGCCTCTAGCCTGCCGGTGCCCCACGCCACCGAGCACCGCGAGGACGTCATGCCCGGAACCATCCCGCACTGGATCGACGGAGCGCGCCGGGAGGGCGGCTCGGGCCGCACCGCCCCGGTGACCGACCCGGCCACCGGCGAGGTCACCGGTCAGGTCGACCTCGCGTCCGTGGCGGAGGTGGACGCGGCCGTGGCCGCCGCGACCGCGGCGTTCCCGGCCTGGCGGGACACCTCGCTGAGCAGGCGGTCGACGGTGCTGTTCGCCTTCCGGGAGCTGCTCAACGCGCGCAAGGGCGAGCTGGCGGAGCTCATCACCGCCGAGCACGGCAAGGTGCTCTCCGACGCCCTGGGCGAGGTGTCGCGCGGCCAGGAGGTCGTGGAGTTCGCCTGTGGTGTGCCGCACCTGGTCAAGGGCGGGTTCACGGAGAACGCCTCGACCGGCGTGGACGTGCACTCGGTCCGCCAGCCCCTCGGGCCGGTGGCGGTGATCAGTCCGTTCAACTTCCCGGCCATGGTGCCGATGTGGTTCTTCCCGATCGCGATCGCCACGGGGAACACCGTGGTGCTCAAGCCGAGTGAGAAGGACCCGTCGGCGGCGCTGTGGATCGCCGACCTGTGGAAGCAGGCCGGCCTGCCCGACGGTGTGTTCAACGTCGTCAACGGCGACAAGGTGGCCGTGGACCGGCTGCTCGAGCACCCCGACGTCCGGGCGGTGTCGTTCGTCGGCTCGACGCCGATCGCGCGCTACGTGTACGAGAACGGCACCCGCGCCGGCAAGCGGGTGCAGGCCCTGGGCGGGGCGAAGAACCACATGGTGGTGCTGCCCGACGCCGACCTCGACCTGGCCGCCGACGCGGCGGTCAACGCCGGGTTCGGCTCGGCCGGCGAGCGCTGCATGGCGATCAGCGCGCTGGTCGCCGTGGGCGGGGTGGGTGACGAACTCGTGGCCCGGATCGCCCAGCGCGCGACCACGCTGCGCACCGGCGACGGCCGGCGCAACTGCGACATGGGCCCGCTGGTCACCCGCGAGCACCGCGACAGGGTCGCCTCCTACGTCGACGCCGGCGAGGCCGCGGGGGCGAAGGTCGTCGTCGACGGCCGCGAGGTGCGTCCCGACGGCGCGGCGGACGGGTTCTGGCTCGGCCCGACGCTGCTGGACAGCGTGTCGGCCGACATGAGCGTCTACACCGACGAGATCTTCGGGCCGGTGCTGTCGGTGCTGCGCGTCGACACCTACGAGCAGGCGCTCGCGCTGGTCAACGCCAACGAGCACGGCAACGGCACGGCGATCTTCACCAACGACGGCGGCGCCGCCCGGCGGTTCCAAAACGAGGTCGAGGTCGGGATGATCGGCATCAACGTGCCGGTCCCGGTGCCGATGGCCTACTACTCCTTCGGCGGCTGGAAGCACTCGCTGTTCGGCGACTCGCACGCCCACGGCACCGAGGGCGTGCACTTCTTCACCCGCGGCAAGGTCGTCACCTCCCGCTGGCTGGACCCCAGCCACGGCGGTCTGGACCTGGGCTTCCCGCAGAACGTCTGAGGCGGGGCGGCGCCGGCCCCGGTCAGCCCTCGGGCTCCGGGGCGGGCGGGAACTCGCGGACGAGGGTCTGCTCGCCGAGGAAGAACGTCGGGTAGATCTCGAGCGTGAGGGAGTCCAGGAACCGCGGCACGTCGAGGTCCGGCGACCGGAGGAAGGCCTTGGCGTGCTCGACACTGGGGAACTCGAAGACGTTCATGACCTCGCGTCCGTCGTCGGTCGCGCGGTAGAGCCACTGCCGGGTCGCGCCCAGCCGGGCGAACCTCTCGCCGGAGGCCTCCAGCTGGGCCGCGTAGGCGTCGTAGTCCTCGACCGGGAAGATCGTCACCAGGTAGACCATCGCGCCGCTCCCTCGCTCGGTGTTCACGGAACCGTCCGCCGGCCGGGCTGCAGCCGCCCCCGCTGCCGCGGGCCGTGCCGCTCCTCCAGCAGGGCGCGGACGTGGGCGGCGCAGCGCCCGCAGTCGGTGCCCGCGCCGCAGGCCTCGGCCACCTGGCGCACGGTCCGGGCGCCGTCGGCGATGACCTCCCGCACGGTCGTGCTGCTCACCGCGCGGCAGATGCAGATGTACATCGGGGCACCGTCCCGGCTCGAGGTCGACCACGCCGTCGTCCCGGGAGCATCCAATCCGTTCCCCGTGCCGGCCGCGCGCCAGGGGTGGCTCACCACTCCGAGGTGGCAGTGGTTGCCAGGAGGCGGAAATCCTGCGCATCGCTATTAGGCTCGGGTGCATGACTCAAGGCCGTTCGCTGCGCGAGGACGGTTCCTCCCCTCGCCCCATCAAGCGTGGTGCCAAGGTCGCTGAGGCCCTCGCCCACGAGATCGTCCACGAGATCGTCTCCCGCAAGCTGCCGCCGGGGACGCTGCTGTCCTCCGAGGCGCAGATGCTGGAGGACTACGGCGTGGGCCGGGGGTCGCTGCGCGAGGCGCTGCGCATCCTGGAGGTGCACGGCCTCATCACGATGAAGCCGGGCCGCAACGGCGGACCCATGGTCATCGAGGTCGGCTCCCGCGACTACGGGCGGATGTCGAGTCTGTTCTTCCACATCGGCGGCGTCACCTTCCGGACGCTCGTGGAGGCCCGCCTGGCGCTCGAGCCGATGATGGCCCGGCTGGCCGCCGAGCGGCGCGGCCAGGAGCTGGTCGGTGCGCTCGCCGACCCGGTGTCCACCGAGGTCGAGGACGACGCCGAGTACTTCGACGCCACGACCGACTTCCACAAGACCGTCGCGGCGATGTCGGGCAACCCGGTGCTCAACCTCATGAGCTCCTCGCTGGAGGAGATCTTCCGCGACCAGGTCAGTGGGCTGCTGTCGCCCAAGGACGAGCGCAGGCACGTCCTCGAGGTGCACGCCGCGATCGCCGACGCGATCGCCGCGGGCGAGGCCGAGGCCGCCGAGAAGCTCATGCGCGAGCACATGCAGGAGTACGCGGACTGGGTCTACTCCGGGCACCCGCAGCTGATCGACGCGGTCATCAACTGGAAGTGACGGGCCGGCTCGTCCGGCGGCCCCGGGGCAGGGGCACGGGGGGCTCCCTCAGCGGCCCTGCCACTGCGGGGCGCGCTTCTCGGTGAAGGCCCGGGCGCCCTCCTGGGCGTCGGCCGAGGACCGGATCGGCTCGTAGATCTCCCACTGCCGGGCGAAAGCCTCCTCCGCCGGCCAGCCGGGGCCCTCGGCGAGGATCCGCTTGGTGCCCTGCACCGCGAGCGGCCCGTTCGACGCGATCTGCTGCGCCAGCTCAAGCGCCTCAGGGAGCGCCTGCCCCGGCGGCACCAGCCGGTTGACCACCCCGGCGGCGTGCGCGTCGGCGGCGCTCACCCGGTCGCCGGTCAGGGCCCACTCGGTCGCCTTGGGCAGCCCGGCCTTGACCGGCAGCCGCAGCAGCCCGCCGCCGCCGGCCAGCAGCCCGCGCTTGACCTCGGGGAGGCCGAAGAAGGCGTCCTCGGCCGCGACGACCAGGTCGCAGGCCAGCGCGATCTCGAAGCCGCCGGCCAGCGCCGGGCCCTCGACCGCGGCGATCAGCGGCGTCGTCGGCGGGCGCTCCACCAACCCGGCGAACCCGCGACCGGGCACCGCCGGCTTCTCCCCGGCGAGGAACGCCTTGAGGTCCATGCCGGCGCTGAACACGCCGCCGGCGCCGGTGATGACGCCGACGAACAGGCTGTCGTCGGTGTCGAGGGAGTCCATGGCCGCGCCGATGGCCTGCGCGGTGGCGGTGTTGATCGAGTTCTTCGCCCGCGGCCGGTTGATCGTGACCACGAGGACGGCGCCCTGGCGCTCGACCAGGACCTCGGGCTCGGTCGCCCCGCTCACTTGGGCTGCATCCGGATCGCGCCGTCCAGCCGGATGGTCTCGCCGTTGAGCATCGGGTTGTCGATGATCGCCATCGCCATGCGGGCGAACTCGTCGGAGTGGCCGAGCCGCCGCGGGTGCGGGGTCATCTCGCCCAGGGAGTCCCGCACGTTCTGGGGGAGCCGGGCGAGGATCGGGGTGTCGAACGTGCCCGGGGCGATCGTGGCGACGCGGATGAGCTTGCTCGCGAGGTCGCGGGCGGCGACCAGGGTGAGCCCGACGATGCCGGCCTTGGCCGAGGCGTAGGGCAGCTGGCCGATCTGGCCCTCCCAGGCGGCGACCGACGCGGTGAGCACGCAGACCCCGCGCTCGCCGTCGACCGGCTCGTGCTTCGCCATCCGCGCGGCGGCCTGGCTGAGCACGTTGAAGGTGCCGATCAGGTTGATCCGCACGATCTGCTCGTAGAACGCCAGGTCCCCGGGGTTGCCCTCCTTGTCGACGACGCGCATGGCGCCCCCGCGGCCGGCGCAGTGCACCAGCGTGCGCAGGGGCGCGAGCTCGTCGGCGGCCGCGACCGCGGCGGCGACACCCTCGGGGTCGGTGACGTCGGCCGCGACGAAGGTCGTCCGCCCGCCCAGCTCCCGCGCGACCTCCTCGCCGGCGGAGGTGGGCAGGTCGAGCAGGACGGTGGGCACGCCCTTCTCGACCAGGCGCCGGGCGGTGGCGAGGGCGAGCCCGGAGGCGCCCCCCGTGACGACGGCGGAGCCCGACGTGACGTCCATGCTCAGTTCCTCCCTGCGCTCAGGTTCTCGATGACCAGTGCGTTGGCCATGCCGCCGGCCTCGCACATCGTCTGCAGCCCGTACCGCCCGCCGGTGTCCTCGAGGAAGCCGAGCAGCGTGGTGGCCAGCCGGGCGCCGGAGGCGCCCAGCGGGTGGCCGAGGGCGATGGCGCCGCCCCGCGGGTTGAGCTTCTCGTCGGGGATGCCGAACTCGGCCTGGAAGGCCAGCGGCACCGACGCGAAGGCCTCGTTGACCTCGAACGCGTCGATGTCGTCGATCGACAGGCCCGAGCGCGCCAGCAGCTTGCGGGTGGCCGGGATGGGCCCGGTCAGCATCATCAGCGGGTCGTCGCCGGTGACCGCGGTGGCCGCGATGCGGGCCCGGGGGGTGAGGCCGAGCGCGGCGGCCCGCTCCTCGCTCATGACCAGCAGCGCGGCGGCCCCGTCGGTGAGCTGGGAGGAGTTGCCGGCGGTGATCTTCCAGTCGACGTCGGGGAACCGGGGGGCGTGCGGGCTGGTGGCGAAGGCCGGCTTCAGCCCCCCGAGCCGCTCGACGGTGGAGCCGGGCCGGATGGTCTCGTCCGCGGCGGCCTCGCCGTCCGGGGTGGTGATCGCGACGATCTCCCGGTCGAAGGCGCCGGAGGCGGCGGCCGCGGCGGCGCGCTCGTGGGAGGCGACGGCGAAGGCGTCGAGCTGCTCGCGGCTCAGGCCCCACTTCTGCGCGACCAGCTCGGCGGAGATGCCCTGAGGCACCAGGCCGGGGGAGTAGCGCTCGGTCACCCGCGGGCCGTGCGGGTCGGCGTCGCCGCGGGCCGACCCCATGGGCACCCGGCTCATGGACTCGACGCCGGCGGCGACCGCGATGTCGTAGGCGCCGGCGAGCACGCCCTGGACCGCGAAGTCCAGCGCCTGCTGCCCGGAGCCGCACTTGCGCTCGATGGTCACCGAGGGCACGGACTCGGGCCAGCCCGCCGCGAGCACCGCCTGGCGGCCCGGCGTGGCGGACTGCTCGCCGTTCTGCCCGACGCAGCCGACGAGGACGTCGTCGATCGTGGCGGGGTCGAGGTCGTTGCGGCCGGCCAGTGCGGTCAGCACCTGCGCCAGCAGGTCCACCGGGTGCACGCCGGACAGTGCGCCGCCGGCCTTGCCGCGGCCCATGGGACTGCGGACGGCGTCGACGATGACGGCAGGAGGCATGAGGTGGTGTCCTCTCGGCGGCGGTGGGGCGTTGACACCCTAACCATGAATACCAATAACATGGAATGTGCCGACGGGTGCTCATGCGCCCGCCGGCCCGATCCTCGCAGCGGAGCCTGGGTCGTCGCAGAGGAGAGGACCGCACATGTCGTTCGACCTGCCGGAGCACCACCAGCAGCTGCGGGAGCGTGCCCGGGCGGTCGCGGACTCGGTGCGGGACCAGGCCGGCGAGGCGGACGCCGCCACCGACGTCCACCCCGGCATGCGCGACGCCCTCCGGGACAGCGGCCTGGCGGCACTCACCGTCCCGGCGGCTCACGGCGGTGCCGACGAGGCGGTGGACTCCCTGGCGGTGACCGTCGTCCGCGAGGCCTTCGGCGGGGTCTCGGCCCACCTGGACTCGCTGTTCGCCATGCAGGGCATCGGCAGCTACGCGCTCGCCGTCGGGGCCAGCGAGCGCATCCAGGCCGAGTGGCTGCCCAAGGTGGTCTCCCTCGACGCGATCGCCGCGCTGGGCCTCACCGAGCCCGAGGTCGGCTCGGACCTGAAGTCGATCACCACGACCGTGGTGGAGGAGGACGGCGAGCTGGTCCTCCGCGGCCGCAAGTCCTTCATCACCAACGCCGGCGCCGCGCACTTCTACAGCGTGCTGGCCAAGGAGGACGAGGGCTTCTCGCTGGTCTTCGTCCCCGCCGACACCCCCGGTGTCAGCGTCGTGTCCGGCCCGGACCTCATCGCGCCGCACATCATCGGCGAGGTGCACTTCGACGACGTGCGCGTCCCGCTGGACTCCCGGGTCGGCCTGCCCGGTCAGGCGTTCCCCATGGTGCTGCAGACGCTGGCCACCTTCCGCGTCTCGGTCGCGGGCTCCGCGGTCGGGCTGGCCCAGGCAGCGCTGGACGAGGCGGTGCGGCACACCACCGGCCGGTCGCAGTTCGGCAGCACGCTGGCCCGCCTCGGGCCGATCCCGCAGATGCTCGGCACCTGCTGGATGGAGATCGAGCAGGCCCGCCTGCTCACCTACGCCGCCGCCACCCGCGCCGCCGCCGACCCGCTGGGCGCGCTCAACTGGTCGTCGATGGCCAAGGTCGCGGCCACCGAGACCGCCGGCCGGGTCGCCGACCGCTGCGTGCAGATGATGGGCCGCTTCGGCGTCGTCACCGGCTCCACCATCGAGCGGCTGTACCGCAACGCCCGGCCGATGCGCATCTACGAGGGCGGCAACGAGGTTCTCCTCGGCCAGCTGGCCAAGACCCTCACCCGTCCGCCCCGCTGACCCGCCAGCCCCCACCGCAGAGAAGAGGCCCGCCATGGTCGCCGTCGGCATGCTGCTCTCCGACGTCCCCTCCTCCGTCAGCCCCGCGCAGCAGTTCGACGACGTGCGGCGGATCGTCGAGGCCGCCCAGCGCAACGGCATGACCTACATCGCGATCGGGCAGCACTTCCTCTACGGGGAGCTGCGTTGGCTGCAGCCGGTGCCGCTGCTCGCCCGGCTCGCCGCCGAGTGCGACAGGGACACCCGGCTGGCCACCCAGATCATGATCGCGCCGCTGTACCACCCGGTGATGCTGGCCGAGGAGCTCGCGACCCTCGACGTCGTCACCGAGGGGCGGCTGGTCTTCGGCGCCGGGATCGGCTACCGCCCCGAGGAGTTCGACTACCTGGGCGTGCCGTTCAAGGAGCGCGCCGCACGCACCGACGAGATCCTCGAGCTGCTGGTGAAGCTGTGGACCCAGGACGAGGTCACCCACTCCGGCCGCTTCTGGCAGCTCGACGGCGTCCGCCCGCACCTCAAGCCGGTCCAGTCACCGCACCCGCCGATCTGGGTGGGGGCGCAGAGCGTCGCCGGCGCGCGGCGGGCCGGCCGCCTGGGCGACGCCTTCCCGGTGACGCCCGAGGCCACCTACGACGAGATCGAGGAGCGCTTCGCCGCGGTCAAGGAGGGCTTCGCCGCCCGCGGCAAGCCCTTCGGCCCGCAGCCGGTCCGCCGCAACGTGCTGGTCGCGGACTCCCGGGACGAGGCGATCGTCGAGTACGCCCGCGTGGCCAAGGGCAAGTACCTCAGCTACGCCGAGAAGGGCATGGGCAAGGCCGGCAGCGCCGCGCAGCTCGACGCGGAGTTCGTGGACACGGTGACGCAGCACGCGGTGCTGGGGACCGACGCCGAGGTCATCGCCTCGCTCACCGAGCTGTGCACCCGCTTCCCGGTCGACCCGCTGCTGCTGCGCCCGCAGTGGCCGTCCATGAGCGCCGACGAGACCATCGCCGCCATCGAGCGGCTGGGCCGCGAGGTCGTCCCGGCGATCCGGGCGCTGCCCACGCCCGAGCCGGAGATCCTGCCCGCACCGGCGGGCGTCGCCTGACCACCTCCGGCCCAGGCCGGGACGAGGCACACCAGGAGGAGACATGAGCCGTTTCGAGGGGAAGGTCGCGCTGGTCACCGGCGGTGCGCGCGGTCAGGGCCGCTCGCACGCCGTGCGGCTGGCCGCGGAGGGGGCCGACGTCGTCGTGATCGACGTCGCCCGGCAGTTCGACTCCGTGCAGTACGCGATGTCCACGCCCGAGGACCTCGCCGAGACCGAGAAGATGGTCCGCGAGCACGGCCGGGAGTTCCTCGGGATCGTCGCCGACGTCCGCGAGGACGGCGAGGTGGACGCCGCGGTGCAGCAGGCCGAGGAGCGCTTCGGCCACATCGACCTGGTGTGCGCCAACGCCGGGATCCTGCCCTCGACCGGCCCGCACGCCCAGCGGCTGAGCGCGTGGCACGACACCATCGCCACCAACCTCTCCGGCGTCTTCTACACGCTGCGCGCGGTGACGCCGGGCATGGTGCAGCGGGGCCGGGGCGGGGCGATCGTCCTCACCGGGTCGACGTCGAGCTTCCGCGGCGTGGCCTACAAGCTCGACATGCTCAACCCCGGGCACATGGCCTACGGCGCGGCGAAGTCCGGGGTGCTGGCGCTGATGCGCAACTACGCCATGGCGCTGGGCCCGCACGGCATCCGGGTCAACACGATCATCCCGGCCGGCGTGCAGACCCCGATGATCCAGAACGAGTTCTTCACCAAGGACCTGCAGGCCGACGCGCCTCCCGGCTGGATGGCCAACGTCATGGAGCGCGGTCCGGTGGAGCCCGGCGACATCTCCGACTCCGTCCTGTTCCTGCTGTCCGACGAGGCGAAGTACGTGACCGGCACGGCGCTGCCGGTGGACATGGGCACCCTGCTGATCTGACGGTGCGCCGGTACGGCGCAGGCACCTCGCGGCTCCGGCCGCCGTCCCCCCGGGGGCGGTGGCCGGAGCCGTCGTGCGTCCGGCGGACGACTCGCCGACAACGGTGCGAAACATGCGCACGGACTCTGGCGAGTCGTCGTCCGGTGTGCCTACGGTCACACCCACGCCGGGTGGGCCAGAGCGCCGCCGGCGCACTCCACCAGCCGCAGCCGGGCGCGCCGCGTCCGGCGCCACGATGCGAGGGAGCGTCCGTGAAGACCGTCGGAGCACTGTTGTGGGAGCCCGGGACCCGATCCGGGTGGAGCGTCGAGGAGATCGAGGTCGACCCGCCGGAGCGGCGGGAGGTGACCGTCAAGCTGACGTCGTCGGGCATCTGCCACAGCGACGACCACCTGGACACCGGAGACATCCCGCTGCCCTGGGCGCCGATCCTGGGCGGCCACGAGGGCGCCGGCGTCGTGACCGAGGTCGGTCCGGAGGTCACCGACCTGCAGGAGGGCGACCACGTCGTCATGTCCTTCCTGCCCTCCTGCGGCAAGTGCTCGATGTGCGTCTCCGGCCGCGCCAACATGTGCGTCCTCGGCGCCGGGGTGCTCGCCGGGTTCGCCCCGGACGGCACGCACCGCGTCCACGCCCGCGGCAAGGGCGTCGGCGCCATGAGCTACCTGGGCACGTTCGCGCCGTACGCGACGGTCCCGGTCGACGCGGTCGTGAAGATCGACCCGGAGATCCCGCTCATGCCGGCCTCGCTCATCGGGTGCGGCGTGCCCACCGGCTGGGGGTCGTCGGTCTACGCCGCCGACATGCAGCTCGGGGACACCGTCGTCATCTTCGGCACCGGCGGCGTCGGCATGAACGCCGTGCAGGGCGCCGTGCACCGCGGCGCGCGGAACATCGTGACCGTCGACCCGGTGCCGTTCAAGCAGGAGAAGGCCAAGGAGTTCGGCGCCACCCACCCGGTCGGCTCGTTCGCCGAGGCCGCCGCGCTCATCGAGCAGATGACCGACGGCCAGGGCGCCGACCGGGTGATCATCACGGTGGACGTCGCCCGCGGCGAGATCGTCGAGCAGGCCAACCAGCTGACCCGGCGCGGCGGGGTCATCGTGCTCACCGCGGCGGCGCCGGTGATGCAGCGCGAGGTCGAGTTCGACCTCTTCAGCTTCGCGATGTCCGGCAAGCGGCTCCAAGGCTCCCTCTACGGGACGACCAACTCCCGCAACGACATCCCGCTGATCGCCTCCATGTACAAGAACGGGCAGTTCAAGCTGGACGAGCTGATCACGAAGACGTACGCGCTGGAGGACATCAACGAGGCCTTCGCCGACCTGCGCGAGGGGAAGAACATCCGCGGCGTCATCGTCTACGACGACTGAGGCCGGTCGTGACCACCACGCAGGCCGCCGGGGCGCAGGACACCCGCACCGCCGACGTCCTGGACATCCAGCGAGCCACCCACGTCTACGCCCGCGGGCTCGACCGCTTCGACCCCGCCCAGGCGCTGTCGGCGTTCACCGATGACGCGGTGTGGGACGCGACCCCCGTCGGCCTCGAGCGCCTGGAGGGGCACGCGGCGATCCGCGCGTTCTTCGAGCGCGACGCCGCAGCGATCGCCGACCAGTTCCACGTCATCACCAACCACGTCGTGGACCTCGACGAGGACGGGGTGACCGCCCGCGGGACGAACTACGTCTTCTCCGAGGGGCACACCGTGAGCGGTGCCGCCTTCCGGGCCATCGCCCTCAACGAGGACGTCTACCGGCGGACCCCGGACGGGTGGCGCATCGCCTCCCGTCGCATCTCCGCCCTCACCCCACCGCAGATGGACGGGTTCGATGCCTGACCCCGCCGTTCCCCAGGGAGGACTCGCATGACCGCAGTGCAGGAGCGCGCCGGCAGCGGCGTGCGTTCGTTCGACAGGCTCTTCATCGGCGGCCGGTGGGTCGAGCCCGCGACCGACGAGCGCATCGAGGTGGTCTCGCCGATCACCGAGGAGGTGGTGGCCACCGTCCCGGCGGCGAGCCCGGCCGACATGGACGCCGCCGTGGCCGCCGCCCGCCGGGCCTTCGACGAGGGCCCCTGGCCGCGCATGACACCGGCCGAACGCGCGGCGGCGCTGCGCCGGGTGGCCGAGGAGGTGGGCCGGCGCATCCCCGAGATGGAGGCCTCCTTCACCGCCGAGATCGGGGCGCCCGGCGTCATCAGCACGGCGTTCCACGCCAACGCGACGGCGATCTGGGACGACGCCGCGACGCTCGCCGGCACCATCGCGCTGGAGGAGCAGCGGTCGCTGCCCGGCGGCGGCACCGCGACGCTGGTGCGGGAACCGGTCGGGGTCGCGGCGGTGATCATCCCGTGGAACGGGCCGGTCGCCACGGCGTCGCTGAAGATCGCCCCGGCCCTGGCGGCGGGCTGCACCGTCGTCCTGAAGCCCGCGCCCGAGGGCCCGGTGTCGGTGCTGGTCCTGGCCGAGGCGCTGGAGGCCGCGGGCCTGCCCGAGGGGGTCGTGAGCGTGCTGCCCGGCGGGCGGGAGGTCGGGGAGCACCTGGTCCGCCACCCCGACGTCGACAAGGTGTCGTTCACCGGGTCGACCGCCGCGGGCCGGCGGGTCATGCAGCTGTGCGGCGAGCGCATCGCCCGCGTGACCCTCGAGCTGGGGGGCAAGTCGGCGGCGATCGTGCTGCCCGACGCCGACGTGGCGGCCGTGGCCCAGACGGTGACCTTCGCCGGCATCGGCAACTCCGGGCAGGTCTGCGCCGCGCTGACCCGCCTGGTGGTCCCGCGGGACCGGCAGGAGGAGGTCGTCGCGGCGGTGAAGGGCGTCATGAAGGCGATCCCGGTCGGCGACCCGCGCGAGGAGGGCGTGATGATCGGCCCGCTGGCCGCCGAGCGGCAGCGCGAGCGGGTCGAGGGCTACATCCGCACCGGGGTCGAGGAGGGGGCGCGGTTGGTCACCGGCGGCGGCCGGCCCGAGGGGCTGGACCGCGGCTGGTACGTGCAGCCGACGCTCTTCGCCGACGTCGACAATTCCATGCGGATCGCCCAGGAGGAGATCTTCGGGCCGGTGCTCGTCGTGATCCCCTACGACACCGTCGACGACGCCGTCCGGATCGCCAACGACAGCCAGTACGGGCTGTCGGGCGCGGTGTTCACCGCGGACCCGGCGCTGGGGGAGTCGGTGGCCCGCCGCGTGCGCACCGGGCAGATCTACGTCAACGACTGGGGCATGTGCGTCACCCAGCCCTTCGGCGGCTTCAAGCAGTCCGGGCTCGGGCGGGAGGGTGGCCCCGAGGGCATCGGGGCCTTCCTGGAGACCAAGCTCATCCAGGGCATCTGAGTCCCGACGACGTCCCCGACGACGGCCCTGACGACGGCCCCGGCCCGCTGCTGGCGGACCGGGGCCGTCGTGCGCCCGGGCCCGGCCGGGACCGTCCGTGCACGGAGGGCGGTCCAGGGCTCGGGGTGGCCGGCGCCCTGTGCACGGACCCCGGTGGGCGGGACCGCGGCTCGTGGGACCCGGCAGTCACGGCTGCGCAACGACCCTTGCCTCGAACTGTGAGCACAGTTACAGTCGCTCAACCCTGCACATGATTACAAGCCTTCAGGAGCGACCATGACCAGCGGTGTCCGGATCGGCCGACGCCAGGCCCTCAGTGGAGCCGGCGCTCTCCTGCTCGCGATGGGGCTGGCGGCCTGCAGCTCGCCGTCCAGCGGTGGATCCAGCGGCGGCGGCGGCGGCGGAGGAGGTGGTGGGGGCGGTGGCGGACTGCCGGACACCATCAAGATCATGAACATCCGCGCCCTGACCGGTCCGGTCTCCTTCGCCGGTCTCGCCGCCCAGCAGGGCATCGATCTGGCGCTGGCCGAGATCGAGGAGGACGGCCTCCTGGGCGACAGCACCGTCGAGGTCGACACCCGGGACAGCGCGGCCAGCGCGCAGGAGGCGGCGAGCTTCGCCAGCCAGGCCGCCGCCGACCCCACCTACACCGCGATCATCGGTCCCGAGGCCAGCGCCCAGGCCACCGCGGTCTCGCCGATCGCCGACGGCGCCGGCATCCCCGTCGTCTACGTGCAGGCCGGCAGCGAGGGCGTCCTGACCGGCGACTTCACCTTCCGGATGACCCCGCCGGCGCAGTCCTACTTCGACATCGTCGGCGACCACCTCGAGGAGCAGGGCGTCGAGACCGCGTCGGTGCTCATCAACACCGGCAACCCGACGCTCGTGCAGCTCGGCGAGGACACGATCCCCGCGATGGGCGAGGACCACGGCTTCGAGATCGTCAGCAGTTCCGGCGTCGAGACGACGGCGCAGGACTTCACCAACCAGGCGTCGCAGATCGCCGACGCGGCTCCCGACGTCGCCTTCCTCATGCTGCAGGGCCCGCAGTGCCCGGTGGCCATCACGCAGCTGCGCCAGGCCGGCTTCGAGGGCCAGATCGTCGGCATGAGCGCCATGGGCTCGGGCAACCTCTCCTCCGCGGGCCAGACGGCCGAGGGCGCCATCTGGCCGGCCAACTTCATCGCCGGTCAGGAGGCCGAGAGCTCGCAGGCCTTCGTCGAGGCGTTCGAGGCGGAGTACGACGAGGCGCCCACCAACTACTCGGCCGAGGCCTACGACGCCATGTGGTTCCTCGCCCGGGCGATCGCCGAGGCCGACAGCGCCGACCGCGCCGCCGTCCAGCAGGCGATGGCCGACCTGGCCGGGGAGGGCTTCGACGGCGCCCAGGGCGCCGTCACCTTCGAGGGCAACGACGCCCGGGTCGACGGGATCCTCGTCCGCTGGGACGGCACCGCCGACGTCCCGTTCGACGCCGCCGGCAACTGACGACCCCGGGAGCCGGTGTCGGCGCACCTGCGCCGGCACCGGCCCCCACCTCTAGGAGCTGACATGGCGCAGGACGTCCTCAACGCCCTCACTCTGGGCTCGCTCTACCTGCTCTTCGCGCTCGGCATGAGCCTGGCCTGGGGCACCATCGGCATCCTGAACTTCGCCCACGGGTCGATCTTCATGTTCGCCGCGTTCACGGCCCACCTCATCGTCCAGGAGGTGTCGCTGCCGATCCCGGTGATGATCCTGCTCGGCGTGCTGGTGGGCGCTGCCCTCTCGGTCCTGCTGCAGGTCCTCGCGTTCGAGCCGATCCAGCGGCGGGCCGTCGACCACCGCAAGGCCGAGCTGCAGATCCTCGTCGGCGGCATCGGCATCGCGATCATCCCGCTGGCCATCGCCCAGCGGATCACCAAGAGCGTCCCCTTCGGCTACTCCGGCGGGAGCTTCTCCGTCACCACCTACGACCTGGGTTTCATCCGGGTGTCGAACATCCAGCTGCTCACCCTCGTGGCCGCGTTCGGCCTGGCCGGGCTGATCGGCTGGTGGCTGCGCGCCGCCCGCCCGGGCCTGGCGCTGCGGGCCATCGGCGTCGACTCCGAGGTCGCCACGATGATGGGCGTCGACCGCCGCCGACTGGCGCTGCTCACCATGGCGGTCGCGGGCGGCCTGGCCGGCCTGGCCGGCGTCCTGCTCACCTACTACCTCGGCTCCATCGCGCCCGAGACCGGGGACGCGTTCCTGCTCAAGGCCTTCGCCGCGATCATCCTCGGCGGCGTCGGGAGCATCGCCGGGGTCGTCGTCGGCGCGATGGTCCTGGCCGGCATCGAGACCTTCGTCCTCGTGACCACCGACGGCTCGTGGACGCCGGCCATCGCCTTCGGGCTCATCTTCCTCATGCTGCTCGTCCGACCCAACGGGCTCTTCGGCCGTCAGGAGGTCCGCCGCACGTGAACACCTGGTGGCTGTCCAACCAGATCCTCATCCAGTCGACGTTCATCAGCCTGCTGCTGGCGCTGTCGATCCAGGTCCCCCTGCGGGCCGGGGTCTTCTCCTTCGCCGGCATCGGCAGCTACGCGATCGGCGCGTACACCGCGGCGATCCTCACCATCCGGTACCAGGTGCCCGGCATCGTCGCCATCGGCGCGGGTGTGCTGCTGGCCGCCGCGATCGGCTACCTGCTGGCCCTGCTGGTCGCCCGCCTCTCGGGCCTCTACCTCGGCATGGCCACGATCTCCTTCGCCCTGTTCCTCGGCGTGCTCGCCACCAACGGCGGTGACCTGACCGGCGGTGCGACCGGCCTGTTCGGCGCGATCAGCACGGTGACCACCGAGCACGTCATCGCCGCGACGGTCGTGGTCGTCGTCCTGCTCGCCGCGAGCGAGCGCGGCGCCTTCGGCCGCAAGGTCGACGCCGTGCGCGAGGACCCCCAGCTCGCCGTCTCCCTGGGGGTCGACGTCATCCGGGTGCGGCGGGTCGTCTTCGTCGTCAGCGGCGCGCTCGGTGCCTGCGCCGGCGGGATGAACAGCCTGCTGCGGACGACGGTGTCGCCGGAGACCATCGGATTCCACCTGGTCGTGACGGCCCTGACGATGATCATCGTCGGCGGGGCGCTGTCCTGGGCCGGGGCGGCCATCGGCGCGGTGATCTTCACCTGGCTGCCGACGGTCCTGCAGTCGGTGGGGGAGTGGCAGCTGCTGGTCTACGGGCTGCTCGTCGCCATCGCCGCGGTGTACGTGCCCAACGGCCTGCTGGGCCTCCTGCAGACCGGCTGGCGCCGGCTGCGGCGGCGCGGGCGGCGGATCCCGGCCGAGGGGGCCGCCGCGCCGACCGGCGTCGTCGTGCAGGAGGACCCGGAGTCCGAGCTCGCCGCCCTGGGCGGCCCGACCACGGAGGCCCGACCGTGACCACGACCGAGCGCCGGGGGACGGCGCCCGACCCGGCGGCGCCCACGACGGTGCTGCAGACGATCGACGTGGCGGTGCACTACGGCGGCATCAAGGCCGTCGACGGCATCGACATGTCGCTGGAGACCGGCCGCATCCTCGGCATCCTCGGCCCCAACGGGTCGGGCAAGAGCACGCTGCTCGGCGCGATCACCCGGCTGGTCCCGCTCACGCGCGGCCGGGTGCTGCTCGACGGCGAGGACTACGGCCGCACGCCGCCGGCCCGGCTGGCCCACCGCGGCATCGCCCGGACCTTCCAGACCGTGCGGCTGCTGCCGGACCTCCCCGTGCTGGGCAACATCCAGCTGGGCGCGGACCTGCGGCTGGACCGCGCCTCCCGCTGGCGGGAGCTGGTGCGGCGCAGCGTGCCGGAGTCGGTCACGGAGGCGATCGAGCGCACCGGCGTCGGCGACGTCCTCGACCTGCTGCCGGGGGAGCTCTCCTACGGCACGGCGCGGCGGGTCGAGATCGCCCGGGCACTGGCGTCGCGCCCGCGCGTGCTGATGCTCGACGAGCCGACCGCCGGGATGAACCAGCCCGAGCGCCTGGAGGTCGCCGGCCTGCTGCGCAAGCTCCGCGACGAGGGGCTCACGCAGCTGCTCGTCGAGCACGACGTCCAGATGATGGTCGACACCTGCGACCGGCTGCTGGCGATGAACCAGGGGAAGCACGTCGCCGAGGGTGCCCCGGCCGACGTCGTCCGCGACCCCGCCGTCCAGGAGGCCTACCTGGGGAAGAGGTGGAACCGTGCTGCAGATCAGTGACCTGCACGTCCGCTACGCGACCGCGGAGGCGGTCCGGGGGGTGACGTTGTCGGCGACTCCCGGCCGGGTCACCCTGGTGCTCGGCGCCAACGGCGCGGGGAAGTCCAGCACGCTGCGCGCCACGGCCGGGCTGGTGAAGGCGCACGCCGGGCGGGTCGAGCTGGACGGTCAGGACATCACCGGGCGCAGACCGCACGAGATCGTGCGGCGCGGCATGGTGCTCGTGCCCGAGGGCCGGCGGGTGTTCGCCCCGCTCACGGTCGAGGAGAACCTGGTCCTCGGCGGGTACACCGCCAAGCGCGATGCCGCCGACCAGGTGCTCGCCCGGGTCTACGACATGTTCCCGATCCTCGGTCAGCGGCGCGCCGGCCAGGCCGGTCTGCTGTCCGGCGGCGAGCAGCAGATGCTCGCCTTCGGCCGGGCGCTGATGTCCTCACCGCGGGCGATCATGCTCGACGAGCCCTCGATGGGCCTGGCGCCCACGATGGTCGAGTCGGTGCTCGGCGCCGTGCGGGACATGGCGGAGTCCGGCATCGCCGTCCTGCTCGTGGAGCAGAACGCCGACATGGGCCTGGAGATCGCCGACGACGTGGTGGCCATGGCCCGCGGCGAGGTCGTGTTCAGCGGGCCGGCCGCCCAGGCGCGGTCCAACGCCTCGGTGCTGCGGGCGTTCCTCGGCGAGGCCGCGCTGGTCGAGTGACGCGCGGAGGGGTTGGATCGCCAACCCTAATCATGATTAGCTATTGATCCACGGACGACGGCGGCAGGGGAGAGATGCGGACCTACACGGACCTGGTGCCGGCCTTCGCGGACCAGGATGACTGGACCCTGGCGACGGTGCTCCGCCACCACGCGGACCGGCGCCCGGAGGCGGTGTTCCTCGACCTGCCGGAGGAGGGACTCACGTTCACCTACGCCGAGTCGCTGGCGCAGGCCGAGTCGGTCGCCGACCGGCTGGCCGAGGCCGGCGCCGTCGCCGGTGACCGGGTGCTGGTGATGGCGGCGAACTCCTCGCAGTTCCTCCGCACCTGGCTCGGCACGGGTGTCGGCGGCACCATCGAGGTGCCGATCAACACCGCCTACGAGGGCATGTTCCTCCAGCACCAGATGACCGTCTCGGCTCCTCGCTGGGCCGTCGTCGACGACGTGCAGGCGGCCAAGTTCCCGGCCGTCGGCGACCCCGCGCGGGTCATCGAGAAGTTCTGGGTGGTCGACACCGGCAGCCGGGACGACGCGATCGCCACGCTCACCGCCGCCGGCTGGGAGGCCGCGCCCTGGGAGGAGCTGGCGCAGGGCGCACGGCCCGGCGCCGAGTTCGGCACCCCTCCGCCGCACTCCCAGGCGTCCATCTTCTTCACGTCCGGCACGACCGGCCCCTCCAAGGGCGTGGCCATGCCGCACGCGCAGATGTACTTCTTCGGCCAGGAGGTCGTCAGCCTGCAGCGGCTGACCGCCGACGACGTCTACTTCACCTGCACGCCGCTCTTCCACGGCAACGCCCAGTTCATGGCGGCCTACCCGGCGCTCATCGCCGGGGCCCGGCTGGTGTGCCGGCCGAAGTTCAGCGCCAGTCGCTGGGTGGAGCACCTGCGGGTGTCCGGGGTGACGGCCACCAACCTCATCGGCGTGATGATGGACTTCATCTGGAAGCAGCCGGCCAAGCCCGACGACGCCGACAACGTGCTGCGCACGGTGTTCGCCGCCCCGACGGCCAGCTCCATCGTCGGGGAGTTCTCGGAGCGCTTCGGGATCGAGGCGTTCACCGAGGTGTTCGGGCTGACCGAGACCAGCGCGCCGATCCTCTCGCCCTACGGCGAGCCCCGGCCCCCGGGCGCGGCCGGGCTGCAGGCCGCCGACTGGTTCGACGTCCGGCTGGTCGACCCCGAGACCGACCGCGAGGTCCCGGTCGGGGAGGTCGGCGAGCTCGTGGTCCGCCCGAAGCACCCGTGGACCTGCTCGATGGGCTACTTCGGCATGCCGGAGAAGACGGTCGAGGCGTGGCGGAACCTGTGGTTCCACACCGGTGACGCGCTGCGCAAGGACGCCGACGGCTGGTTCTACTTCGTCGACCGGTACAAGGACGCGCTGCGCCGCCGCGGCGAGAACATCAGCTCCTACGAGGTCGAGCAGGGCCTGCTGTCGCACCCCGCCGTCCTCGAGGTCGCCGTCATCGCCGTGCCGGCGGACTCCGAGGCCGGCGAGGACGAGGTGATGGCCTACGTCGTCGCCTCGACGCCGGTCGACGCCGCGGAGCTGTGGCAGTGGTGCGAGGGGCGGATCCCCGCCTTCGCCACCCCGCGATTCATCCGCCTGGTCGACGCGCTGCCCAAGACGCCCTCGGAGAAGGTGCAGAAGGCGCAGCTGCGCGACCTGGGCATCACCCCGGACACCGTCGACCGGCTGGCACCCGCTGCCGCGGCGCACTGAGGAGGCCGACATGGACTACACCGAGGACCCGGTCCACCGGGACATCCGAGAGGCCGTCCGGGCCATGTGCGCCGACTTCCCGGACGAGTACTGGATGGAGCACGACACCTCGCACGAGTTCCCCTGGGAGTTCTACGGGGCCGTGCAGAAGGCCGGCTGGCTGGGCCTGACCATCCCCGAGGAGTACGGCGGCGGTGGGCTCGGCGTGACCGAGGCGGCCATCGTGGAGCAGGAGATCGCCGCGTCCGGGGCCGGCATGGGCGGCTGCAGCGCCGTGCACATCGGCATCTTCGGCTTCCACCCGATCATCGAGCACGGGTCGGAGTCGCTGAAGCAGCGATTCCTGCCGGAGGCCGCCAGCGGGGACCTGCACGTCTCCTTCGCGGTGACCGAGCCCGACGCCGGCACCGACACCACCAACATCTCCACCTTCGCCCGCAAGGTCGACGGCGGGTACCTGGTCTCGGGCAAGAAGGTGTGGATCACCAAGGCCCAGGAGTCGCAGCGGATGCTCCTGCTGGTCCGCACCGAGCCGCGCGAGCCGGGTGCGAAGCGGACGGCGGGCATGACGCTGCTGTTCGCGCCCATCGACCGCGACAAGGTGCAGATCCGGCCGATCCCCAAGATGGGCCGCAACGCCGTCGACACCAACGAGCTGTTCATCGACGACCTCTTCGTCGCCGATGAAGACGTGGTCGGCGAGCCCGGCCACGGGTTCCGCACCATCCTCGGCGGGCTCAACGCCGAGCGGGTGATCAGCGCCAACGCCGCGCTCGGCATCGGCAAGGCGGCGCTGCGCCGTGGCACCGAGTACGCCAAGCAGCGCGAGGTGTTCGGCCGGCCGATCGGCATGAACCAGGGGATCTCCTTCCAGCTCGCCGAGGCCCGGATCCGGCTCGACGCCGCGGAGGCGGTCGTGCAGAAGGCGGCCTGGATGGTCGACCGCGGGCTGCCGTGCGGCCGCGAGGCCAACGCCGCCAAGTTCCTCTGCGCCGAGGCCGGCTTCCACGCCGCCGACGTCGCGCTGCAGGTGCACGGCGGGTTCGGCTACGGCAAGGAGTTCCACGTCGAGCGGTACTTCCGCGAGGCGCGGCTGATGCGGATCGCCCCGATCAGCCAGGAGATGGTCCTCAACTACACCGCCGAGCACGTCCTCGGCCTGCCGCGCAGCTACTGACGGGGGAACGCCGATGGTCCCGTACCGCTCCATCCTCTTCGTCCCCGGGCACAAGCCCGCGTGGATCGACAAGGCGCTGGCCGCCGGCGCCGACTGCATCGTGCTCGACCTCGAGGACTCGGTCCCGGCCGACCTGAAGCTGGGCGCCCGGCAGACCGTGGCCGAGTCGATCGCCGCCGTCCGCGCGCGCGACACCCGCGTCGGCCTGTTCGTCCGGGTCAACCCGCTGGACACCCGGCTGACCGGCGGTGACCTCGAGGCCGTCGTCGTCCCCGGACTGACCGGGGTCTTCGCGCCCAAGATCAGCGTGGCGTCGGACGTGCTGCGCTACGACGCGCTGCTCGACCACTTCGAGGAGCGCAACGGCGTCTCCGGCCTGGAGTACATCGTCCCGGTGGAGATGATCGGCGCCATCCAGAACGCCCGCGAGATCGCGCTGGCCTCCCCGCGGGTCGGGGCGATGATCGGCCCCACCGCGGAGCACGCCGACATCGCCCGGGCGGTCGGCTACCGGTGGACGCCGGAGGGGGAGGAGACCCTCTACCTGCGCAGCCGCATCCTGCTGGCCTGCCGCGAGGCGGGCATCCACCCCCTGACCGGGCTGTGGGAGCGGCTGGAGGACCTCGCCGGGCTCAAGGCCTTCGCCGAGAAGGGCCGCCAGCTCGGCTTCCGCGGGATGATCGCCATCCACCCCTCGCACGTCGCCACCGTCAACGAGGCGTTCACCCCGACCGCCGACGAGGTGGAGTTCCACGAGGGGCTGGTCGCCGCCTACGAGCAGGCGGCCGCCGCGGGGCACGGCGCCGTCCGGTACCGGGGCGTGCACATCGACAAGGCGCACGCCGACACCGCGGCCGAGTGGCTGGCCCACGCCCGCGCCACCCCGGGTGGCCGCGGTGCCGACGACGTCCGCCCCGCCCCGGCCGACCGGCTGGGCATCGACGCCCCGGAAGGCGGCCGCTGACATGCGTGGGCTGTACTTCGAGGAGTTCGAGATCGGCCGGGTCTACCGGCACCCGTTCACCCGGACCGTCACCGAGTCCGACAACGTGCTCTTCACGTCGCTGACGATGAACACCCAGCCGCTGCACCTGGACCACGAGTTCGCCAAGGGCACGATCCACGGGCGGCCGCTGTTCAACAGCCTGTTCACCCTGGCGCTGGTCGGCGGCTTCCACGTGCTGGAGCTGACGTTCGGCACCACACTGGGGAACCTCGGCTACGACTCGGTGAAGTTCCCGAACCCGGTCTTCCACGGGGACACCCTGCGCGGGGAGACGACGATCCTGGACAAGCGGGAGAGCAGGAGCAGGACCGACAGCGGGATCGTGTGGTTCGAGCACCGCGGCTACAACCAGCACGACGAGCTGATCATGGTGTGCACCCGCGTCGGCCTGATGTCCAGGTCCCCCGAGCACGGCGGCTCGAACCCGGTGGTCACCGGTGAGGCCCCCGCCGCCGTCCCCACCGCCGACGAGGAGGCGTGAGCATGAGCGACACCGACCTGCGGAACTGGGTCCCCACCACCCGCGAGCTGCTGATCGACGGCCGGCTGGTGCCCGGCGAGGGCCCGACCATCGAGGGCCTGAACCCCGCCACCGAGCAGGTGCACGCCACCGTCGCCACGGCCAGCATCGAGCAGGTCGACCAGGCGGTCGCCGCCGCCCGGAAGGCGTTCCCGGCATGGGCCGCGGCGTCGCCGCAGGAGCGCAGCGCGGCCATCCACCGGCTGGCCGACGTCTTCGAGAAGCACACCGAGCGGCTGACGGCATCGATCGTCAACGAGGTCGGTACGCCCGCCGGCTTCGCCGAGGCCATGCAGGTCAAGCTCGGCATCGTGCACCTGCGCTGGATGGCCGAGGCAGCGCTGGTCGACCGCACGGTGCAGCTGGGGGAGTGGCACGACCCGGTGCTGAGCTACTCCGAGGTGGCCTACCGGCCGGCCGGGGTGGTGGCCTGCATCACCGGCTACAACTACCCGATCAACCTCGCCGTCTTCAAGTTCGGCGCGGCCCTGGCGGCCGGCTGCACGACGGTCCTGCTGCCCTCCCCGCGGACCCCGCTGACCACCCTCTGGATGGGGGAGCTGTTCGAGGAGGCCGGCATCCCGGCCGGCGTCATCAACGTCGTCATCGGCGACGGCCCCTCGGTCGGCCAGCACCTCACCACCCACCCGTGGGTCGACCGGGTCTCCTTCACCGGCTCCGACGCCGTCGGCGCGGCGATCATGGAGCAGGCCGCGCGCGGCCTCAAGGGCGTCACGCTCGAGCTCGGCGGCAAGTCGCCGAACATCCTGCTGCCGGGCATCGACGCGGCCGCGCTGGCCAAGGACATCCACCTGCGGTGGGCCCGCAACGGCGGTCAGGGCTGCGCCGCGCTGGCCCGCATGCTGGTGCACGAGAGCCTGGTCGACGACTTCCTCGGCGCCTCCAAGGAGGCCTTCACCGCGCTCAAGGTCGGCGACCCCTGGGACAGGACCGTCAACATCGGGCCGATGATCCGCGAGGACCACCGCCAGCGGGTGCAGTCGTTCATCGACAACGGCCTGGCCGACGGCGGGCACATCGCGCTGTCCCTGGACACCCCCGTGCCGGACAAGGGCTACTTCATCAACCCCGTCGTCTTCACGGGCCTGTCGCACGACAACCGGCTGGTGCAGAACGAGGTCTTCGGGCCCGTCGGCGTCGTCGTCCCCTTCGCCACCGAGGAGGAGGCGATCCGGCTGGCCAACGACACCGCCTACGGCCTGGCGGCCAACATCTACACCCCCGACGTCGAGCACGGCCGCGCCCTGGCCGCCCAGCTGCGATCGGGCACCGTCTGGGTCAACGGCGGCGGCAACATGCGCCCCGACGCGCCCTTCGGCGGCTTCGGCCTCTCCGGCGTCGGCCGCGAGATCGGCGAGTGGGGCATCCGCGAGTACCTCGAGGCCCAGCACGTGCAGTGGCGGCCGTGACCGCGCCGTCCGACCCGAACGACCAGAGCACCCGAGGGGGAGCCATGACCGGCAGCACACAGGGGGTCCCGCCGCTGGCGGGGGTCACGGTCCTGGAACTGGGGACGATGTACGCCGCGCCGACGGCCGGCCGCATGCTGCGCGACTTCGGCGCGCGGGTGGTCAAGGTCGAGGACCCGAACTCCGGCGACTTCGCCCGGCAGTGGACGCCCCAGTTCGAGGGCCTGTCCATCGGCTTCGCGCGGCTGAACTCCGGCAAGGAGTCGATCGGCATCGACCTGCGCCGCACCGAGGGCCGCGACCTGGTCCGCCGGCTCGCCGCCAAGGTCGACGTCGTCGTCGAGTCCTTCCGGCCCGGGCGGCTGGAGGACTGGGGGCTGGGCTACGACGTGCTGTCGGCCGACAACCCCGGCCTGGTGCTCACCCGGGTCTCCGGGTTCGGGCAGACCGGGCCCTACCGGGAGCGCCCCGGCTTCGGCACGGTCGCCGAGACCGCCAGCGGCTACGCCTTCATCAACGGGTGGCCGGACACGCCCCCCACCTCGCCGCCGTTCGGCTTCGCCGACTCCATCGCCGGCCTCTCGGCCGCCTTCGGGACGACGACGGCGCTGTTCAACCGCACCCGCACCGGCCGCGGCGACGTCGTCGACGTGGCGCTCTACGAGCCGCTGATGTTCATCCTCGGCGACCTGGTGCTCAACTACACCGCCTCCGGCTTCATCCAGCAGCGGGTCGGCAACGGGTCGGGCTCGGCGTCACCCCGCGGCATCTACCAGGCCGGGGACGGCCAGTGGCTGTCGATCGCGGCGTCGAACCAGACGATCGCCATGCGGCTGTTCGACGCGATGGGGCGCCAGGACCTCAAGGACGACGAGCGCTACGCGACGAACGTGGCCCGCATGGACAACAACGACGCGCTCCAGGAGATCGTCGCCGCCTGGGTGGCCGAGCGGCCGCGGGACGAGGTGCTCGCCGACCTCGACGCGCACGAGGTCGTCGCGGCCGCGGTCAACGACGCCAAGGACATCGTGGAGGACCCGCACTTCCGCGAGCGCACCCTGGTCGACCTGGCGGGGACAGTGCTGGGCAAGGCGCTGGTGCCCGGCCCGGTGCTGCACATGGGCAGCTACGCCGGGCCGACCTATGACGGTGTGCCCACCGTCGGCGAGCACACCGAGTCGGCCCTCACCGACCTGCTCGACCTGCCGCGGTCCGAGCTCGAGGCCCTCGGCGCGGCGGCCGTCGTCGGCCCGACGCCGGTACCGGCCGCGTGAGCGCGCCGGCCGCCCGGCCCGGCCCGGCCGTCGACCTCTCCGGCAGGGTCGCCCTGGTCACCGGCGGCAGCCGGGGACTGGGCCGGGAGATGGTGCTCGGCCTGGCGGCCGCCGGCGCCGACGTCGTCGTCGCCAGCCGGGACCTGGCCAGCTGCGAGAAGACCGCCGCCGAGGTGCGGGAGCAGACCGGTCGCCGGGCGCTGCCGGTGGCCGCGCACGTCGGCCGCTGGGACGCGCTCGACGAGCTGGTCGACACCGTCTACGGCGAGTTCGGCCGGGTCGACGTCCTGGTGAACAACGCCGGCATGTCGCCGGTCTACGACACCGTCGCCGACGTCAGCGAGACGCTGTTCGACAAGGTGCTGGGGGTCAACCTCAAGGGCCCGTTCCGGCTGGCCGCGCTCGTCGGCACGCGGATGGCGGCCGGCGAGGGCGGCTCGATCGTCAACATCAGCAGCACCGGCGCCGTCCGCCCGCGGGCCGACATCGTGCCCTACGCCGCGGCCAAGGCCGGTCTCAACGCCGTCACCGTCGGGCTGGCCCACGCCTTCGGGCCGTCGGTGCGGGTCAACGGGATCATGTGCGGCACCTTCTTCACCGACGTCAGCGCGGCCTGGGACATGGAGGCCTTCGCGAAGCGGTCGGCCACCTTCGCCCTGGGGCGCGGCGGCGAGCCGCACGAGATCGTCGGCGCCTGCCTCTACCTGGCCAGTGACTGGTCGTCGTTCACCACCGGGGCGGTGCTCACCGTCGACGGTGGGCAGCCCTGATCCAGAGCCCTGACGGAGGAGGCAACCCCGTGATCATCGACGTGCACTGCCACGCCTGGCCCGACGCGATCGCCGAGCGTGCGCTCGGCCCCCGCGTGCCGCAGCTGCCGCGGGTGGGCGACGGCAAGATCTCGACACTGCCCTCGGTTCTGGCGGCCTCCGGCGTGGACCGCGGCGTGCTGCTGGGCATCGCCGACACCGCCAAGTACGTCGACGGGACCAACCGCTTCGTCGGCCGCAGCCGGGGCGGCTCCCTGTTCGGCTTCGGCACGGTCCACCCCGACCTGTCGGTCGAGGAGAACCTGGCCAGCCTGCGGCGCAACGACATCCGCGGCGTGAAGCTGCACTCGCTGTTCCAGGGCTTCGCCTACTCCGACCGCCGGGTCTGGGACATCCTCGAGGGCCTGGCCGCCGACGGGATCGCCGTCATCGCGCACGTCGGCGCGGGCGGTGACAAGGAGAGCAACGAGCGGGCGACCCCCGGGATGATCCGCGACATCGTGCGGCAGTTCCCGGACCTGAAGATGGTCGCCTGCCACTTCGGCGGCTACCACAAGCTCGAGGAGGCCGAGGCCGACCTGCTCGGTGAGAACGTCTACCTGGAGACGTCGTGGCCGCCGTCGCTGGCCACCCTCGCCCCGGAGAAGGTCCGCGAGATCGCCTCCAAGCACGGCGCCGACCGGATCGTCTTCGGCTCGGACTGGCCGATGGCCGACCCCGCGAAGGAGATCGCCGCGATCAAGGCCCTCGGGCTCTCCGACGAGGTCACCGAGGGCATCCTCGGTGGGAACTTCGCCCGCCTCATGGGCATCGACCCCGACGCGCCCGCCCCCGGCCCGGTGGAGGAGTCCGCGTGAGCGACGTCCCGGCCGGCGACGTGCTGGTCGAGCAGCGCGGCGACGCCACCTGGATCACCCTCAACCGGCCCGACCGGCGCAACGCCTACGACCCGGACATGGCCGCGGCGATCGTGGACGCGCTGGAGGCCAGCACCCGCAGCCGGGTCGTGGTGATCACCGGCGTGCCCGGCAGCTTCTGCGCCGGCGGTGCGCTCACCGGCCTCGCCGAGCCCGACGTCACGAACATGCGCGGGCTGTACCGCGGCTCGCTGCGGCTGTTCGACGCCATCCGCAACCACCCGCGCCCGGTGGTCGCCGCAGTGAACGGCCCGGCGGCCGGCGGCGGCAACGAGCTGGTCATCGCCTGCGACCTGGCGATCGCGGCGGAGTCGGCGACCTTCGGGCAGACCGGCCCCCGGGTCGGCAGCGCGCCGGTCACCGGCGCCACCAACGTGCTGGGCGTGCAGATCGGCGAGAAGCGGGCCAAGGAGATGGCCTTCCTCTGCCGCCGCTACTCGGCCGCGCAGGCCCTGGAACTCGGCCTGGTCAACCGGGTCGTGCCGGACGACGAGCTGGTGGCCGCCGTCGACGAGCTCGTCGAGGAGATCTCCCGGCTCTCGCCGCGGTACCTGGAGATCGCCAAGGTGAGCTCGAACGTCTGGTGGAACGCCGCCCGCGACTCGTTCACCAACGGCCTGGGCATGCTGGTGCAGGCCATCGGCAGCCCCGACATGGCCGAGGGCGCGCAGGCGTTCCTGGAGAAGCGCCGGCCGCAGTTCCCCCCGCCGGACGCGTGAGCACCCGGATCCGCCGCAGCGAGCCGGCCCCCGGCGTGGTCCTGCTGACCATGGCCCGGCCGGAGAAGCTCAACGCGATGGACGAGCAGTTCTTCGCCGAGCTGACCTCGACCATGCGGGGTCTCGGGCGCGACGACGGCGTGCGCGCGGCGGTCCTGACGGGGGAGGGGCGGGCCTTCTCCGCCGGCGGCGACGTCGCGACCTTCCTGGAGCTCGACGGCGACGTGGCCCGGGTCCGCCCGCACCTGCGCCGGGTGGTCGACGCGTTCACCTCCGTGGAGCGTTGCCCGGTGCCGGTGGTCGCCGCGGTCAACGGGCTGGCCTTCGGCGGCGGCACCGAGCTCGTGCTGGCCTGCGACGTCGTCCTCGCGGCCGGGTCGGCGCGGTTCGCGCTCAAGGAACCCACGATGGGCCTGATGCCGACGTACGGCATCGTCCGCGGGCCCGAGGTGCTGGGCCGGAACTGGACCCGGCTGCTGGCGCTGACCGGGCGGGAGATCGACGCCGCCGGGGCCGAGCGCATCGGGCTGGTCCAGGAGGTGCACCCCGACGGGGAGCTCCTGGAGGCGGCCGTCGCCCGCGCCGCCGAGATGGCCGCGCACCCGGCGCTGGCCGTCCAGGTGGCCAAGGCCTTCCTCAACCGCGACACCGCCGGCGGCCTCGCCGAGTCGATCGAGGCGACCGCCCTGCTCTTCGGCACGCCCGAGCACCGGGCGGCCGCCACCGCGTTCCGCGCCGGTCGTGGCCGGTCGTCCCCGTCCACCGTCCACGAGGAGGAACAGCCATGACAGGGCATCGGGGGAAGGTCGTCCTGGTCACCGGGGCCGCCCGCGGCCAGGGCCGCGCGCACGCGGTGGCCTTCGCCCGCGAGGGCGCCGACGTGATCGCCGTCGACATCGACACCCAGATCGACTCGGTGCCCTACGGCCTCGCGGACGCCGCCGACATGCGTGAGACGGTCGCGCAGGTCGAGGCGCTGGACCGGCGGATCGTCGCCCGTACCGCCGACGTCCGGGACGGCGCCGCGCTGGCCGCCGCGGTCGCCGACGGGCTGGCCACCTTCGGACAGGTCGACACCCTCGTCGCCAATGCGGGGATCTTCTCGCAGGCCTCCTTCTGGGAGCTGGGCGAGCAGCAGTTCCGCGACGTCCTCGAGGTCAACCTGCTGGGCGTCTGGCGGGCGATGACCGCGGTCGCACCGCACATGATCGAGCGGCAGCGCGGGTCGATGGTGCTCGTCTCGTCCGTCAACGGTCTGCGCGGCAACCCCGGAGCGGCGCACTACGCCGCCAGCAAGCACGGCGTTCTCGGGCTGATGAAGAGCGCCGCGCTGGAGCTCGGGCCGCACGGCGTCCGGGTGAACGCGGTCTGCCCCGGGCTGGTGGACACGCCGATGACCAACTGGCCGGGGCTCTACGACAAGATGGCCGGCCGGCCGGGCGGCACGCGGACGGACTTCGAGTCCGCCGCCCTGCACTACGGGATCCTGCGCGGCCAGGGCGCCCTCGGCCCGGAGGCCATCGCCGACGCGGCGGTGTGGCTGGCCTCCGACGGCGCGTACGGCGTCACCGGTCAGGCGTTCCCGATCGACGCCGGCCACCTGGCGATGCCGGGCTTCAACCCGTCGCCGGCCCGCCCCTGACGGCCGGCGCGACGCGGCACCGCCGCCCCGTCGCGCCCGGTGCCGCGCTGCAGCGCGGCACCGGGGACCGCACCGCGGCAGCACCGCGTGCGGTCGCCCCCCGCACGCACGGTGCCCGTCGGCGCGGCCACCGTCCTGCCGGGGTGGGGCGCGGGCCGGTCGCGGCTCAGCTGCGGTAGGTGCCCCAGGTCGGCGCGGTCTCCGGGTAGTCGGCGGCCTCGGGCTCGGTGCCGGGCCAGCGCATGCGC
Organism: Blastococcus sp. CPCC 205250; assembly: GCF_019799925.1. Lineage (GTDB taxonomy): Bacteria > Actinomycetota > Actinomycetes > Mycobacteriales > Geodermatophilaceae > Trujillonella. Next base: position 280,070 of record NZ_JABGCG010000008.1, read on the forward strand.
TCGGCGCTGCCGAAGCTCTCGGCCATCCGGTCGGCCGGGACGGCGTACATGAAGGTGATCGAGCGCCGGGCGAACAGCCACCGGCCGTCGACGCGCCGGTAGTCGTCCTCGTAGCGGTAGGAGGCCTGGACGAGCGTCCGCCGGGTGGCCAGCTCCGCGTGCCCGTGCGACCAGCCCGTCGCCGTCCCGTCGCCGTGCAGCCGGACCACCCCGGGGTGCGGGGTGTGCAGCATGGTCCGGTAGGTGTCGAAGCTCGCGACGTAGGCGGCGCGGATCGCCTCGGCCCCCGTCACGGCCACCCCGCGGCGCTCGAAGACGCCGTCGGGGGTGTACATCGCGACCAGTGCGTCGATGGCGTGGTCGTCCACGGCCCGGGCGTAGAGCACGCCGAGGTCGGCGATCGCCTGCCGGTCGGCCTGGTCGCCGACGACCCGGGCCAGCGCCGCCCAGTCCTCCCCGGGCAGCGCCGGCACGGTGGTCAGCGCGGCGGTGACGGCGGGCAGGTCCAGGCTCACGCCGCGGCCCCCTCCGGCGTGGGCAGCGTGCGCAGGACGTCCATGAGGACGTCGGGGATCGCCGCCTTGCCGCCCTCGGTCGTCCGGCAGACGAAGGTCATCGTGCCGTGGGTGACCACCTCGTCGCCGCGCAGGAAGTCGAACCCGACGGTGTAGGACGACGACCCGACCCGGTCGAGGACCAGCCGGACGGTGAGCTCGTCGAAGACGCGGACCATCGCCTTGTACGTGCACTCGGAGTGCACGCCCACGGTCATGAACCCGTGCTGCTCGGCCAGCTCGCCCGACCGGAGGCCGTGGGAGTACAGCCAGGTGCTGTAGGCCCGCTCCATCCACGGGTAGTAAATGGCGAAGTACGCGATGCCGACGGTGTCGCAGTCGCCGTAGGACAGCTGGAAGCGCTGCACGGGATCGCTCACGACAGCACCACCGTCGCCGTCCCGGAGACGACGGCCGCGCCGTCGCCGCCGCCGCCGTCGACGACCTCGAGGACGACGTCGCAGTCGGCCAGCCGGGCGCCGTCCTCCTCGCGCACCGCGGTGACCGTGGCCCGCACCCGCAGGTGGTGGCCGGCCAGCACGTTGCCGAGGAATCGCACCCGCAGCCGGCGCAGCCGGTCGGGGCCGCCGGCCCAGGCGGTGACGGCGTTCATGACGTAGCCCATGTTGAGCGGGCCCTGGTTGACCGGCCGGTCACCCATGCCGAGGGCCTGCAGCGTCTCGACGTCCCAGTGGATCGCGGTGGGGTCGGACAGCAGCGCCGCCATCGTCTTCATCTTCTCGGCGCTGACCGAGGGCACCTCGTACCCCGGCAGCTCGGTGCCCACCTCGGCGGCGGTCGTCATGCGTCCCTCCGGGGGAAGACGATGGAGTTCCAGCAGGTGGCGACGTGCGCGCCGGGGGCTGCTCCCGAGGCGATCTCGTGCAGGTCCATCGAGTAGCCCACGATGTCGAAGGCACCGGTGCGGCGGCCCACCTTGCGCTGCGCCGACACGATGCCGCCGCTCACCCGGTAGCTGGCGCCGACCCGGAGCGGCCGGTGCAGCGTCGTCTCGTGCTCGCCGAACACCGGCCCGTCGGCCGCGGTCGCGCCGAACCAGGCGAACAGCTCGTCCCAGGTGATGCCCATGGCGCCGGTGGCCGCCATCCACGCGAACAGGGGGTGGGCCACCTGGTCGCCGCCGGCCCGCAGCGAGGGCGGCTCGGCGAGGACGGTGTCGGCCAGGAGCCAGGCCCGCCAGGGCGAGACGGTGTACGTCCCGCCGGGGAAGGCCCGGCCCACCTGCCCGTCGAGGTCGGCCTCGGCGAAGCCCACTCAGACCCCCCGGTCCCGCTCGGCCCAGTAGGGCGTGCGCAGCTCGCGCTTGAGGATCTTGCCGGTGGGGGCCTTGGGCAGCTCGCCGACGAAGTCCACCGAGCGGGGCTTCTGGTAGCTGGCCAGGTGCTTCTTGGCCTCCTCGATGATGTCCTGCTCGGTGGCGCTCTGGCCGGGCTTGAGGACGACGACGGCCTTGACGGTCTCGCCCCACTCGTCGTCGGGGATGCCGAACACCGCGCACTCCAGCACCGCGGGGTGCTGGTTGATGGCCTCCTCGACCTGCACGGAGTAGATGTTCTCCCCGCCGGAGATGATCATGTCCTTGGCGCGGTCGACGATGAAGACGTACCGGTCCTCGTCCCACGTCGCCATGTCGCCGGTCCACATCCACCCGTCGTGGATGGTCTGCGCGGTGAGCTCGGGCTGGTTGAGGTAGCCGATCATGTTCTGCTCGCCGCGGACGACGATCTGCCCGGCCGTCCTGCCGTCCCGCGGGACGTCGTTGCCCTGCTCGTCCACGACCCGGATCTGGGCGGTGAAGCCCTCGCGGCCGCAGGAGCGCAACCGCTCGGGGTGGATGCCGTTGACGGCGTTGACGTGGTCCTCCTGCGAGAGGAACGTCATCCCCGCGCCCTCGGTCTGCCCGTAGCCCTGGATCATCGTGCAGGGGAAGTTGTCCATCGCCGCGCGCACGACCGACGACGGCATGGGCCCGCCGCCGTACTGGAAGTTGCGCAGGCTGGAGAGGTCGTAGCTGGCGAAGTCCGGGACGGCCATCATCCAGTTGATCATCGTGGTGATGCCCAGGAAGGCCGAGACCTTCTCCTCCTGGATGATCTCCAGCGCCTGCTTGGCCTCGAAGTTCACCAGGACCAGCGGGCAGCCGTGCCGGTTGTAGTTCATCGCCAGCACGATCGGGATGTGGTACATCTGCCCGGTCAGCATGTAGACGTCGCTGGGCACGATCCGCTCGGCCACCGTCTGCGCCAGCATCATCGCCCCCGCGCTGCGGTGGGTGTGCATGGCGCCCTTGCTCTTCCCGGTGGTGCCGCCGGTGTAGAGGATGAAGAACGGGTCGTCGTCCAGCACGGAGGACACCCAGATCGGCTCCTCGTCGCTGGCGGCCTCCACGAACTGCGCGAAGGTGCCGTCGCTCTTCTCGCCGAACTGGAGCCAGTGCTCGACGTCGACGTCGCGCTGCAGCTGCTCGACGGCGGCGCCGAACTCGTCCTGGCTGATGACCACCTTCGGTGAGGCGTCCCGGACGATCGTCGCCAGCTCCTCGCCGGCCAGCCGCCAGTTCAGCGGCTGCAGCACCAGGCCGGCCCGGCCGGCGGCGAAGTAGAGCGCCATGAACTCCGCGCAGTTGCGCGAGAGGACGCCGAACCGGTCGCCCTTCTCCAGGCCGAGGCCGCGCAGGCCGTTGGCCAGCCGGCGGACGAGCCCGTCGAACTCGGCGTAGGTCAGGCGACGGCTGTTCGGCACGTCGATGACCGCCTCGTTCCGCGGGGTCAGCGCGGCCCACTTGGCCGGGATCAGTCCCTGGTTCATGTGACCTCTCTCGTCTCGGCAGGTGTGACCCGCCACACACGCGATGTGACTCGGCGAACCATATGCATATTTGGCCTGGGACGCCAGTCCCCGAAGTCCCGCCCGTGGCGGTCGAGACGGGGGCGTTCCCGATCACGGGAGCGTCTCGGTGGAGCAGGTCCATTGACGTGGCCAGGAACTGTGCATTCAATACGCATCGTTAGCCGCGTCACATCCACGCACCCGCCGGTCCCGTGCCGCCGTCCCCCCGGGACCGCCCCCCAGACCGGCGTGGCTCCACCGCACCACGACTGCATCGACGCACTCGTCCCGAATCGGAGACCACGCTCATGAGATCGCGCACCCTCGTCGCCGGCGCCGCCGTGGCGGCCCTGCTGCTCGCGTCCGCCTGTTCCGGTTCCGACGACGACGGGGGGTCCGGCGGCGGTGGCGGCAGTGGCGGCGGCGGTGGCTCCGCCGGCGGTCGCCTGGGCGACCTCCCGGTCCTGGAGCTGACCCCCGAGATCGAGGAGGCCGCGACGGCCGCGGCGGAGGCGGCGGGCGAGCCCCTCGAGCTGCCGGTGCAGACGATCGGCTACATCTCCTACGGCGAGGCCATCCCGATCTCCGCCCGGTTGACGCAGGGCGTGCAGAACGCCGCGACCGCGCTCGGGTGGGAGCTCGAGGTCTGCGACGGCCAGTCCACGCCGCAGGGTCAGCTGACGTGCGCGACGAACTTCGTCAACACCGGGGTGGACGCGATCCTCACCAACGGCATGCCGCAGTCGTCCATCGCGCCGGCCCTCACCCAGGCCGACGCGGCGGGCATCCCGGTGATCAACATCGGTGGCTACATCGGGCAGGAGGACCTGTTCGACGGCTCCATCTACCCCGACGAGGCGCAGTTCGGCGAGGTGCTGGGCGACTGGCTGGTCGAGGAGCTGCCCGACGGCGGGGAGATCGCCACGCAGACCTTCCAGGCCGACTTCGTCATCCAGCGGCTGGAGGGGCTCGACGGGGCGCTGGAGGGCTCCGACGTGACCATCGGGGACACCTTCGACGCCGACGCCGCCAACCTGATCCCCGGCGCGCAGCAGTCGGTCTCCTCCTCGTACAACGGCAACCCCGACATCCAGGCCTACTACCTGACGTTCTCCGGTTCCGAGATCGGGGCCGCGCAGGCCATGCAGGTGCTCCGGCCGGGCGCCCAGTTCCCGGAGCGGCCGATGATCCTGACCTTCTACGCCAACCTCCCGACCATCGACCTCATCCGGGCCGGCCAGGTCGACGCCGCGGCGGAGAACACCCACGAGTGGATCGCCTGGGTGGCCATGGACCAGCTGGCCGAGTTCTTCGCCCGCGACACCGCGATCTCCGACGAGCCGCGACCGGACTACGGCGACGGCCTGGACTTCTGGCGCAACTTCGTCGTGGACGCCGAGAACCTGCCGGCCGAGGGCGAGCTCGCGCCGCCGCCGGTCGACTTCGAGGGCTTCTTCACCACGAAGTGGTCGACCGAGTTCACCAACCTCTCGGAGTAGCAGCCCCACCCCCGGGGTGCGGCCGTGCGGCCGCACCCCGGGTCCCAGCCCGTCGAGGACCAGCCCGCCGAGGAGCAGCAGTGGCGACAGGACAGACCGACGCACCCGCCGGTGGGGACCCCGGACTCGTGGGCGCGGGCACCGCGGCCAGACCGGCCGCCGAGCCGAAGGGTGTAGGCGGCGGTGCCCGGCCGCCGGGCCGTCGGCGTCCCGGGTGGGTCCAGCTCGTGGCCCGCGGCGGCGTGCTGGTCGCCCTGCTGCTCGTCGTCGTGGCGTTCGGCATCGCCCGCCCCGACACGTTCCTGACCACCAACAACCTCAACGCGATCCTGCAGCAGGCAGCGGCCCCGGCGATCCTCGCGATCGGTCTGACGGTGCCGCTGGCGCTGGGGGAGTTCGACCTCTCCATCGGCGCCATGGTCGGCCTCGGCGGGGCGTCGGCCCTGGCCCTCATCACCCTGCACGGGGTGGCCTGGCCTGCCGCGGTGCTCCTCGCGCTCGGCATCGGCCTGCTGGTCGGCCTCGTCAACGGCGTCTTCATCGCCTACCTCGGGGCCTCGTCGTTCGTCCAGACCCTCGCCATGGGCGTGATCCTGCTCGGCGTCGAGTACCTGTTCACCAACCAGCAGACGCTGTTCAGCGGGGTCCCGCAGGGCTACAAGGACCTCGGCCAGAGCGACGCGATCCTCGGCGTGAACATCCAGATCTGGCTGGCCCTGCTGGTCGCCGTCCTCATGTACCTGTTCCTGGAGCAGACCGAGACGGGCCGGCGCATCTACGCCGTCGGGGGCAACCCGGACGCGGCCCGCTTCGCCGGCGTCTCGGTGAAGCGGCTGCGCGTGCTGGGCTTCGTCATCGTCGCGGTGGCGGCCGTGGTCACCGGGATCCTGATCACCGCGCAGGGCGGCTCCTCGCAGCCCAACGCCGGCGTGCCGTTCCTGCTGCCGGCCTACGCCGCGGCGTTCCTCGGCTCGGCGACGTTCCGGCCCGGGACCTTCAACGTGCCCGGCACGGTGGTCGCGGTGCTGTTCCTCGGCGTCATCCAGACCGGCCTGCAGATGCTCCAGATCGCCACCGCGTGGATCAACATCATCCAGGGCGTGGTGCTGATCGCCGCCATGCTCATCAGCCGGCTCGAGCGGAAGCACGCATGAGCACGGCGGCGACCTCCGGCGCCGGGGTGCCGGTCATCGAGGTGCGCGGCCTGCGCAAGGAGTACCCCGGCGTCCTCGCCGTCGATGACGCGTCCTTCTCCGTGGCCCCGGGCGAGGTCCTCGGCCTGGTCGGGAAGAACGGCGCGGGCAAGAGCACCGTCATCAAGATGCTCGCCGGGCTGGTGACCCCGGACGCCGGCGAGGTGCTGGTCGACGGCGAGCCGCAGGCGCTCACCTCGTCGCACGCGGCGTCCCTGCTGGGGATCTCCGTCGTGCACCAGGAGCTCGCGCTGGTGCCGCGCAGCAGCGTCGCCGAGAACGTGTTCCTCGGCCTGCCCTACCCGCGGCGGGCGGGGCTGTTCGTCGACTGGTCCGCGCTGCACGGCCGAGCCCGCGCGGTGCTGGAGCGGCTGGGCCTGGCCGTCGACCCGCGCACCCCCGTGGACGAGCTGAGCGTGGCCCAGCAGCGGATGGTGATGATCGCCCGCTGCCTGGCGTGGGACGCCCGGGTGGTGGTGCTCGACGAGCCGACGGCCTCGCTGACCGACGACGAGATCTCCCACCTGCTCGAGGTGATCCGGCAGCTCGCCGACGCGGGCGTGGCCATCGTCTACGTGTCCCACCGCCTCGAGGAGGTGCTGGGCGCGACCGACCGGGTCGTCGTCATGCGCGACGGGTCGGTCGTCGCCGACCTGGAGACCGCGACGCTGACCAAGCAGACGCTGGTCGCCGGCATCACCGGCGAGGCCGGGGCCAGCGAGAGCCAGACCGTGCACGTCGAGCGCACCGGCCGGCCCCCCGGCGCGGAGCTGCTGCGGGTCACCGGCCTGACCCGCGCCCCGGCCCTGCACGGGGTCGACCTCGTGCTGCGGGAGGGGGAGGTGCTCGGCCTGGCCGGCCTCGTGGGGGCCGGGCGGACCGAGCTCGCCCGGGTCCTGTTCGGCGTCGACGCCCCCGACGGCGGCACGATCACCGTGCGCGGGAAGGACGTCGTCCTGCGCTCGCCCCGGGCGGCGATGCGCGAGCGGATCGCCCTGCTGCCCGAGGACCGCCGGCACCAGGGCAACGACACCGCGCAGAGCATCCGGCAGAACACCACCCTGCCCACCCTCAACCGGCACCGCGGCGTGAGCTGGCTGCCCCGGCCCAGCGCGGCCCGGGAGCGGGTGGCGAGCGAGGAGATGGTCGGGCGGCTGGGCATCAAGGCGCGCGACACCGAGGTCGCCGTCGGCACGCTGTCCGGCGGCAACCAGCAGAAGGTCGTGCTGGCCAAGTGGCTGGTGCACGGCGCCGACGTCTTCGTCTTCGACGAGCCCACCGCGGGCATCGACGTGGAGGGCAAGGCCGACGTCTACGGGATCGTCGGCGAGCTCGCCGACGCCGGCAAGGCCGTCCTGTTCATCTCCTCCGACCTCCCCGAGCTCGCCGCGGTGTCCGACCGGGTGGTCGTGCTGCGCGAGGGGCGCGTGGTCGCCGAGCTGACCGGGTCGCAGGTCACCGAGTCGCAGATCCTGCACCACTGCTACGGCGGCGAGGCCGCCGTGGCGTCCGCCTGACCGGGCCCACGGGTGGCCCGGCGAGAGAGGGGAACCATGCACCGGCGTTTCGAGGGGAAGGTCGCGTTCGTGACCGGGGCGGCCCGCGGCCAGGGGCGCAACCACGCGCTGCGGCTGGCCGGCGAGGGGGCGGACGTGGTCCTGGCCGACGCCTGCGCCGACGTCGCCACCGTCGGGTACGCCCTGGCGACGGAGGAGGACCTCGCGGAGACCGTCCGGCTCGTGGAGCAGCAGGACCGCCGCGCGGTCGCCGGCCGGGTCGACGTGCGGGACGGCGCGGCCCTGCGGGAGCTGGTGGACCGTGGGGTGTCCGAGCTCGGCCGCCTCGACGTCGTGGTCGCCAACGCCGGTGTCGGCGGCAGCGCGCCGATGGCGCAGATGTCCGACGACACCTGGCAGGACATGATCGACATCAACCTCACCGGGGTCTTCAAGACGATCCGGGCCGCGCTGCCGCACCTGTCGGCGGGGGCGTCGATCGTGCTGACCGGGTCGATCGCCGCGGCGAAGGGGCTGCCCAACAACACCCACTACACGGCGGCCAAGCACGGCCTGATCGGGATCATGCGGGCGCTGGCCAACGAGGTGGCGCCGCAGGGGATCCGGGTGAACTGCGTGAACCCGACGAACGTCGACACCCCGCTGCTGTTCAACGACGCGATCTACAAGCTCTTCCGCCCCGAGCTCGAGGCGCCGGGCAAGGAGGACGTCGTCGACATCATGCGGGGCATGCACGCGCTGGACACCGGCTGGGTGGAGCCGGACGACGTCAGCAACGCCGTGCTGTTCCTCGCCTCGGACGAGGCCCGGTTCGTGACCGGCGCCGCGCTGCCGGTCGACGCCGGAGCACTCATCCGCTGAGCCGCCACGCGAGAGGGGGGAGGCGCCACCGGCGCCTCCCCCCTCTCGTCGTGCAGGAGGTCAGTACGGCAGGTCGAGCTCGATGTGCCGCTTGGTGAACCGCCAGGCGCCGTCGGCCTCCTTGACCAGCTCGTCCTGGTACAGCGCGGTCGACAGCAGGGTCGCCTTGCCGCCCTCGACGGAGATCAGCGTCAGGTAGGACTCCACGGAGGCCGCGTCGTCGGTCTCCTTGCGGACCGCGAGGTTGGTCGTGACGTGCCGGCGCTGGTCGGTCTGGCTGGCCAGGCTGTCGGTCATGAGCTTCATGACCGCCTCCTTGCCCTCGAACGGGCCGATGAGGTCGCCGCCGGCGATGCGCATGGTGAGGCTGGCGGAGTCGGCGAACGTGTCGGCCATCTCCGTCATGTCGTTCTGGTCGTAGGCGATGGAGTAGCGGTTGAGGACGTTCTCGATCTCTCCGCGAGCGGACATGACGGCTTCTCCTGGACGACGGGCCGGCGTCTGTGGCCGGCCGGAGGATGTGATCGGCATTACCCTATGCATGGTTCGCCTGTTTGACCAGGGCCCCGGGCGCGGAGAGCGCAGGCCGGGGCCCTGGCCGGCTCAGGCGGAGGGGGCGACGTCGAACTCCACGAGCAGGCTCTCGACGCTGCGGGTGTAGAGGCCGACCTCCCGGGGCGTGAAGCCCTCCTGGAAGCGCAGGTTCGGCATGTTGTCCAGGACGAGGTCCAGCGCCACCTGCATCTCGGTGCGGGCCAGCAGCGAGCCGACGCAGAAGTGCCGGCCCAGGATGAACTGCACGTGGTTGGCCGCGCCGCTGAACGCCTTGGCGACGTCGAGGTCGCTGCGGTGGATGTCGAACCGGTCGGGGTCGCTGAAGTGCCGCTCGTCCCGGTTGGCCGAGGCCAGCATGAGGATGCAGGTGGCCCCCTCGGGGATGGTGGTGCCCTCGATGTCCACCGGCTGCTCGGTCTGCCGCATGATCATGTGCACCGGCCCCGAGTACCGCAGGGTCTCGGCGATGGCCGCGTCGCCCAGGCTGCGGTCGGCGCGCACGGCCTCGAGCTGGTCGGGGTTGCTGATCAGGTTGGTCATCATGCTGGCGATGGCCTTGTCGGTGGTCTCGCCGCCGGCGACGAGCAGCAGGCTCACGAACGCCTTGATCTCCTCGTCGGACATCCGCTCGCCGTCGACCTCGGCGCGGCACATCCGGGACAGCAGGTCGTCGCCGTCGCCGTCCCGGCGCTCCCGGATGATCGGGAGCATGTACTCGCGCAGCTCCTCGCGGGTCTGGTCGGCCGCGGCGGTGACCGCCGGGTCGCCGGCCAGGTTGTTCAGGTGCGCGATGACCGAGTGGTACCAGCGGTGGAAGCGCTCGTGGTCGGTCTTGGGCAGGCCGAGCATGTCGACCATGACCCGGATCGGGAACCAGGTGGTGAACTCGGCGACGAGGTCGACCCGGCCGCGGCCGGACAGCTCGTCCATCATCTCCCCGCCGGCGCGCTGCACCGCGGCGCTGATCAGCTCGGCGGCGTTCTGCCGGATCGTGGGCATGAAGGCCTCGAGGCCCTTGCCGCGGAAGAACGGGTTGAGCAGCGACCGGTGGGTGGCGTGCTCCTTGCCCTGCATCTGCAGGATCGTCCGGCCGTGGATGGGCTCGAGCTGCCAGTCGTAGTTCCGGCTGGAGAAGGCCTCGCTCTTGAACGCGTTCGCGCAGTCGGCGTACCGGCTGATCAGCCAGCTCTGCGTCGCCTCGTGGTAGGTGGCCGGGTGGTGGTCGCGCAGCACCTTGTGGAACGGGTACGGGTCGGCGATGTACTCCGGCGACAGGATGTCGGGTGCGGGCGGGGCGGCGGTCGACTGGCTCATGAGGGCACTCCCGGGCTCGGCATACGCGTCGGTGCGTAAACAGGGTCACCATATGCATGTTGTGGTGTGGACCACAACCGGCACCGGGCGCCGCCGCGAGGTGTTCGCGACGGCGCCCGCATGGCGGCTCAGGAGGTCACTTCACGTAGGCGCCGGCGTCCACGGGGAGCGTCACACCGGTCACGTAGCGGGCCTCGTCGCTGGCCAGCCAGAGGATGGCGTTGCTGATGTCGACGCTCTCCAGCCACGGCACCGGCAGGGCGTTGAGGCTCATGAAGCCCGGCATCGCCTTCTCCTGGCTGGGCTCGGGGTCGCCGGGGGAGAACATCGCGTAGGTGCCCGGGTTCTGGATCATGATCGTGTCGACGTTGGTCGGGTGGACCGTGTTGACCCGGATGCGGTGCGGGGCCAGCTCGTTGGCCAGCGTGCGCATCAGGCCGACGATGCCGTGCTTGGCCGCGACGTAGTGCGCCACGTGCTGGATGCCCTTGAGGCCGCCGATCGAGCTGGTGAACGCGATCGAGCCACCGCGATCGGCTTCGATCATCGCCGGGATCGCGACCTTGGCGGTGTGGAAGACGCCGGTCAGGTTGACGTCGATCATGTCCTTCCACATCTCGGCGGTGATCTCCCAGGCCTTGCCGTAGGTGGCGATGCCGGCGTTGGCCACGACGACGTCGACCCGGCCGAGCTCGGCCAGGCCCTCGTCGAAGGCGGCCTGGAGGCCGTCGAGGTCCCGCACGTCGGCCTTGCGGGCGACGATCCGCCGGTCCAGCGCCTCGACCTCGCGCACGGTCTCGGCCAGCTCCTCCTCGGTGGCCAGCGGGTAGTACGGCGTCACCGTCGCGATGTCCTGGCAGATGTCCACCGCGATGATGTCGGCGCCCTCCTGGGCCAGCCGGATCGCGTGGCTGCGGCCCTGGCCGCGGGCCGCGCCGGTGATGAAGGCGACCTTGCCCTCCAAGCGTCCTGCCATGGTCCTCACTCCTGTTCTCCGGTTGCCCGGTGGTCCCCGGCGGCGTCGGTGCGCACCGGTTGGGTGGTGGGTCGTGCGGTCAGGCGGGTCGGGCGGGTCCGGCGGTCACCGGGCGGCGGAGCGGGCGTCGACCGGCAGCGGAACGCTGGTCAGGGCGCGGGCCGAGTCGGCCGCGAGGCGGACCACGGGGACGACGAGGGCCCCCTCCTGCGCCGGCCGCACCCCGTGCGCGCGGTCCTGGCCGCGGCCGGCCCCGGTGACCGGGGCGACGGTGCCGTCGAGCCCGGACGTCACGGTCAGCTGCGGGCGGACGCGGCCGACACGCCCTCGGGGACGGCGCCCGGCGGCAGTCGGCGCTCCCCGGGGGTGAAGGTGGCGGGGATGCGCTGCCAGCCCTTGTTGACGCCCTGTCGGGGGTAGCGCTTCAGGCCGGCGAGGTCGACCTCGTAGTCGGGCATCCGCTCCAGCACCTGCTTGAGCATCTCCTTGGCCATCCGCTTGCCGAAGTGCGAGCCGGCGCAGCGGTGGACCCCGACGCCGAAGGACACGTGCCGGTTGGGCCAGCGGTGGATGTCGATCTCGTCCGGGTCGTCGAACTGCCTGGGGTCCCGGTTGGCCGAGGACCAGGCCAGCAGCGCGCGGTCGCCGACGTGCACGTGGCTGCCGTGGAACTCCGCCTCCTTCACCACGGTGCGCGCGAGCGCCTGCGTGGGGGAGAAGTAGCGGAGGAACTCCTCGATGGCGCGGTCGAGCAGGGAGGGGTCGTCGATGAGCTCCTGGCGCACGTCCGGGTGCTCGTAGAGCCAGACCAGCGTCTGGCTGACCAGCGAGGCCGTCGTCCCCACGCCGCCGCTGACCAGCAGCTCGACGATGGAGAAGACCTCCTCGGCCGTGATCGGCCGCCCGTCGACCTCCTGCTGGACCAGGTAGCTGATGACGTCGTCGCGCGGCTCGGCCATCCGGGCGGCGATGGTCTGGCGCATCTGCTCGGTGCCGTAGGGCAGGTCGACCTCGACGGCCTGCTTGTACAGCGGACTGTCGGTGGGCTCGGCGAGAGTGGCCTGGTGCGACCGGGCGTAGATCTGCCAGTCCTGCACCGGCAGGCCCAGCCAGTCGATCGTGCAGATGGCCGGCACGCCGATGACCTGGGCGAGGTCGGCCTCGCCGGTCTCGATCAGCTCGTCGACGAACCAGGTCGTCCACCGCACGATCATGTCCTCGACCTTCGCCACGGCGGCGGGGGAGGCGACCGGGTTGACGATCTTGCGGTAGCTGCGGAACTCCGGCGGGTCGAGCTCGATCGGGATGTGGAAGTGCATGGGCGTCTTGGGGATGACGACCGACAGCCCCGGGCCGCCGTACTGGTCCAGCCGCTGCGAGGAGAAGACGTCGTCGTCGCGCGCGGCCTCGAAGACCGAGTCGTAGTCCGAGAGCACCCAGAAGCCGCCGTGGTTCTCGGTCCAGGCCACCGGTGTGGACTCGCGCAGGCGCCGGTAGCTCCCGACCGTGTCGTCGGCGTGCTCGGCGGAGTGGTGGTCGAAGTCGACGACGGGGCTCCGGTCCCGGGTGGTGGGCCCTTCGGTGCTCATGCTGTGGTCCTCGTCTCTGTCGTCCGGCTCACCTGTGATAATGCTTATCCTAGTTTGTGCCTGTCAACGTCCGTGCGCGGCAGCCGCGCCGGCCCGCCCCGAGGGGGAAGCGATGCGAGTCTCGGTCGACCTGGACGTCTGCCAGGGCCACGGCGTGTGCCACATGAGCGCGCCGGACGTCTTCGAGCTGGACCCCGACGACGCCCACGCCATCGTGCAGCTCGACCCGGTCCCGGCGGCGCTGGAGGGCGACGCCCGGACGGCGGTCGACGCCTGTCCCGAGCGCGCCATCACCCTGCACCCCTGAGCCGCACGTGCGCATCGTCGTCGTGGGGGCGTCGCTCGGCGGCGTCCGCACCGTCCAGGGTCTGCGCCGCCGCGGCAGCGACGCGGAGATCGTGCTCGTCGGGGACGAGCCCGGCTCGCCCGACGGGGTGGCCGCCGACCGGCCGCCGCTGTCCAAGGGCTTCCTCGCCGACCCCTCCGCCGCGGCGCCGCCGCTGGTGACGGCGGCCGAGCTGGACGCACTGGGCGTCCGGCTGGTGTCCGCCCGGGCCACGGACCTCGACCTCGGGTCCCGCCGGGTCGCGCTGCACGGCGGGGAGGAGTTGGCGTTCGACGCGCTCGTCGTCGCCACCGGCTCGAGCCCGCGCCTGCTGCCCGAGCTGGAGTCACGGGCGGGCGTCTTCTCCCTGCGGACGGCCGCGGACGCCGCCGCCGTCCGGACCGCGGCGCACGAGGGTGCCCGCGTGGTCGTCGTCGGCGGCGGGTTCATCGGCGCCGAGCTGGCGTGGACCCTGTCCCGGCTGGGCCACCCGGTCACCGTCGTGGAGCCGCTGCCCACGCTGATGGTCCGCGGCCTCGGGTCCCGGGTGGGGGAGGCGCTGACCCGCCGGCACACCGAGGCGGGCGTGGACCTCCGGCTGGGCACGGCCGTGGCCGGCGTCGAGGGCGCCGACCGGGTCGAGGGGGTGCGGCTGGTCGACGGCACCCTGCTGCCGGCCGACGTCGTCGTCCTCGGCGTGGGCACCGTGCCGGAGACCGGCTGGCTGGCCGACTCGGGGCTGGAGCTGCGCGACGGCGTCGTCTGCGACGAGCATCTGGCCGCCGTGGGCGCGGAGGGGGTGTACGCGGTGGGCGACGTCGCCCGCTGGCGCGCCCCGCGCTCGGGGGAGGACGTCCGGGTCGAGCACTGGACCAACGCGGTGGAGTGCGCCGGCGTGGTCGCGGCGAACCTGACCGGCACGCCGACCGTGCACGACCCCGTGCCCTACGTCTGGACCGACCAGCTCGGCGGGAAGCTCCAGGTCTTCGGCCGGGTGCGCCCGCAGGACGAGCTCCGGGTGGTGCACGGCGACCTCGACGGCTCCTTCGTCGCGGTCTCCGGCGGTGACGGGCGGCTCCAGGCGGTCATCGGCTTCGCCGCGGTCAAGCAGCTCCTGCCCTACCGGAAGCTGCTGCTGGCCGGGGCGACCTGGGACGAGGCGCTCGCCGGCTGAGTCCCCGGCGGGCGCACCCAGCGGTGCACGACGAGGAAGCACAGCCCGCAGCAGGTCATGGCGGTGACGGTCAGCGCCCACGAGGCGTCGTAGGAGCCGGTGGCGTCGGCGGCCGCGCCGAAGGCCAGCGGCGAGACCAGGGCGCCGAGGTAGTAGCCGCTGGACATGACCGCCGTCGCCCGGCCGACGGCGTGCGGTGCGCGGTCGATGGCCACGCCGTGGGCGAAGCCGGAGCCGACGAGGTCGGCCAGGATCGCGACCACCGCGCCGACCACGAGCAGTGCCAGCGCCGTGTGGGAGCCGGCCCAGACCAGGGCGGTGCCGACGACGGCGGTCGCGGCGACCCCGGCGGCGGTCAGGGCCCGGCGGCGCGGGCCGGCCCGGTCGGCGCGCCGCGCGGCCAGCACCATGACCACCGCCCCCAGGGCGGTGCCGCTGGCCGAGATCGCCCCGGCGGCGCCGCGCGAGACCCCGGCGTCGACGAGGGTGAGGACCAGCCACGAGAACAGCGGCTGGGACCCCAGGACGTAGAGGAAGGAGGCCCCCACCACCCACCCGAACCGCCGGGGCAGCCGGCCGGCGGGGGCGCCCGGGGCGCCGGCGGCGCGCGGCGCGACGCGGGGGAGCAGGACGGCCCCGGCGGCGGCGTTGACCGCCAGCAGGCCGGCCAGGCCGAGCGCGACGCCCTCCCAGCCGATGCGCGCCGCCAGTGGCAGGCCGGCGAGGGCGAGCACGGTGGCGCCGAGCGGGATGCCGGCGGTCTTGACCGCCACCGCGGTCCCGGCCTGCTCCGGCCGGGACACCGCCGTGACGGCCACGCTGGTGCCCGCGTTGGCGAACGCGTAGCCCGCGCCGGCCAGCGCGCTGGCGACGGCCAGTGTCGCGAACCCGGGCCACACCGCGGCCGCGGTCAGCGCGAGGGCCACGAGCACCTGGTCGCCGACGATGCACACGCGCGCGCCCAGGGGGTCGACGACTCGGGAGACCAGCAGCGAGGTCGCCCCCGTCGCGCCGTAGAAGAGACCCACCAGCAGGCCCAGCTGCGCGCCCGCGAGGTCGAGGCTGTCGCGCACGTCCGGCCCCAGATAGCCGACGAGGAACGTGGGGGCACAGCCCAGGCCCATGGCCGCGGTGCACACCGCCAGCACCGCGCGCCGGCCGGGAGCCGGGGCGGGACCGTGCCCGCGGGTTCCGCTCATCGCTGGTAATGCTTATCCTAGTTTGCCGCCGGAGGGAACTCCGGCGCAGCGTCACGCCCCCGGTCCCCGGCCCCTGGAGAGAGCACCGATGAGCGACACCATCGCCGTCCTCGGCGGCACCGGCGCGCTGGGCCGCGCCCTCGCCCTGCGGCTGGCCCGCAGCGGGCACCCGGTCGTGCTCGGGTCGCGGGACGCCGGGCGGGCGCAGGCCTCCGCCGCCGAGCTGCGGGAGACGCTGGCCGCGGCCGGCACCCCGGACGCGCGGGTCGAGGGGGCGGCCAACGAGGAGGCGGCCGCCTCCGGCGAGGTCGTCCTGCTGGCCACGCCGTGGGACGAGAGCGGGGCGTCGATCGCGGCCCTGGCCCCGGTGCTCGCCGGGCGGCTCGTCGTCTCGTGCATCAACCCGCTGGGCTTCGACGCGCAGGGCCCGCACGGCCTCGCCGTGGCCGAGGGCAGCGCGGCCGAGCAGGTGGCCGCGCTCCTGCCGGGCTCGACGGTGACCGCGGCGTTCCACCACCTGTCGGCGCCGAGCGTCGCGGACCTGGATCGCGACCTCTCCGGCGAGGACGTGCTCGTCTGCGGGGACGACGCCGGGGCGCTTGCCCGGGTGGTCGAGCTCGCCGCCGCGGTGACCGGCCGGCCCGGGGTGGAGGTCGGCGCGCTCCGCCAGGCCCGGGTGCTCGAGCCGTTCACCGCCGTGGTCATCGCGGTGAACAAGCGCTACAAGACCCGGGCCGGCGTGCTCATGACCCACGTCGACCCCACCCGGGCCCGCGCGTGAGCGGGTCGTCGCTCACCCTGGCGCCCGCGCCGCGGTCGGAGGCGGCGGAGGAGGTGCGGGCGGAGGTGCGGGAGTTCCTGGCCGCGGAGCTGGCGGCGGGGTCGTTCAGCACGCACGTGGACACCTG
>NZ_JABGCG010000076.1 GCF_019799925.1 Blastococcus sp. CPCC 205250
TTTTCCGCACTTTATGTATTTGTAAGACTGTTCAGATAGTATTGGAATTATTCAGAAATAAGTTTTGGTGTATAATGTCTTTTAGGGGATACCCTGTGTGGGGTGTCACAAGTTTGGTATCAGAGCTCTAGGTTGAATGAGTACTAGTCACGAAAGAGAAACACTGTCAATAAATAAGTTACTGAGTTGTGGTTTCGGGTTTGGACAGGGATGTTCGAACCCGAGTGGGGTGAGTTCACTTTTAGTGAGACTCTATATAAAGTCATAGTAACTTTATTAGTGTTGAGAAGTAAGGTAGAAATATACATATATATGTATATATGCTAAATGATTTTTGTTATGTTTGTGCTAAGTGTTGATTTGAAACATTGTGTGATTAAGGAAGGAAGGAATATGGCTAGAAGGATGAGATCTACTCAGGGTTTACATAATGCAACC
Organism: Blastococcus sp. CPCC 205250; assembly: GCF_019799925.1. Classification (GTDB taxonomy): domain Bacteria; phylum Actinomycetota; class Actinomycetes; order Mycobacteriales; family Geodermatophilaceae; genus Trujillonella. Next base: position 439 of record NZ_JABGCG010000076.1, read on the forward strand.
CCATCGCCTGTAGACATTCCGGAAAGTAGGACGGGGACTTCTCGTTACAATGGAGAACCTATTGTTGAACCAAGCCCGCCAGCTGTTGATCAAACCATACGCCTCATGGAGAATTTCTTCCACAGAATGGATCAACATTTTGCAGGAAGACAGCCTGTAGCTCCGGTTGGAAATACATTAATTCCAAGATTCTTGGCATTAAAGCCATACAGTTTCAAGGGAGTGGAAGGCCCTACAAAAGCTGTAGAATGGATAAGGAGCTTGGAAAACATTTATGAAGTATTATTATGTACTTCTGAAGAAAAACGGCGACTGGCGGTGTACCTACTAGAAGATGATGCCAGATTCTGGTGGGATTTAACAAAAAGCACCATGGCGAACGTTGAATTAATGACTTGGGAGGAATTCAAAGATCTCTTTTATGGTAAGTACTTTCCACAAATCGAAAGAGAGAAAAGGGAGATGGAATTTCTAAATCTGAAACAGGGACAAATGTCTGTAACGGAGTACCAAAATAAGTTCGAAGCATTGTCTAGTTTCGGGTCACACTTGATCGATACTCCTGAAAAGAAAACTCGCAAATTTGTGAAGGGACTGATCCCTCCACTTGGAAGACTGCTGGTGGGAGATTTCAACTTGAGCTATGCGGATGCTGTCCGTAGAGCCCTGCACATG
>NZ_JABGCG010000077.1 GCF_019799925.1 Blastococcus sp. CPCC 205250
ATGATTTTTCGTTATCTCAATTGAAGTAATGAGCCTCCCAATATTGGAGGCTCATTACTTCAACTAGTCCCCGTGTTCCTCGAATGGATCTCTTAGTTGTTGAGAGGGTTGCCCAAAAGCGGTATATAAGGCATACCCAGTAAAACTTACAAGTAAACCAGATATAGAGATGGCGACTAGGGTTGCTGTTTCCATTATTATATAATTTCAAGACCACAATAGATCTATGATAAGATCGTTTATTTACAACAGAATAGTATACAAAGTCAACAGATCTCAATTAATACAATAAGATTTATGGCTACACAAACCGTTGAGGGTAGTTCCAGATCTGGTCCAAGACGAACTATTGTAGGGGATTTCTTGAAACCATTGAATTCGGAATATGGTAAAGTAGCTCCTGGATGGGGAACTACTCCTTTGATGGGTGTCGCAATGGCTCTCTTTGCGATATTCCTATCTATTATTTTGGAGATTTATAATTCTTCTGTTTTACTGGACGGAATTTCAATGAATTAGATTCACAAGAACCACGAAGTCCTAGCTTTTCAATACAAAGTGAATCATTATCATTTAGGGTTCGGATTTCTAGCTTTGGTAGTTCGACCGCGGAATTTATTTGTTTCTGTATTTCCGGAATATGAGTGTGTGACTTGTTATAATTGATCCTATTGATAGTACAGAGAATGGGTCTGTCATCTTGATAGAGATGGGTTTTACCTCGTCGGATATTTATTCTAGTATCTGGAACACGGAATATATGAAATAGATCACGAAATATTTGAACTATGATTCATACTTAATATTCAGACCCCGCGGCCGGACTCCAAAAAATTTTCAAAGAGTTAGAAGTGAAAGATTTTTCTTCTTTCCTGTTTATGCTTATTTTGACCAAAGGACAAATGTTTCTTTGGATTTTTAGTCATTATATCTATTCATTGAATAAGTGATGATCCAATGGTTCTTACTCAGGGAATCCTTGGGCTTAACTTGAAAGTTTTATTGAATCATCGTGGTTCTAGTATGAATCTGAGGTTTCAATCGATTCATAGGGCCTTAACAAGGGAATTCCTATCAATAATTCAATAATAAAGAAAACAAAAGCCGCAT
>NZ_JABGCG010000079.1 GCF_019799925.1 Blastococcus sp. CPCC 205250
ATCGGCACACTCATCAGCAGCATTTGCGCAACGTGTGCCATGGACTGCCCACGCTGTGGCAAGCACAAGCAGCTCGTGGGCAAGGTTTGGGCAACACCATGGCATGATGTGCCATGGGTGCACTCATAGGCAACGTGTGCCATGGGCAACTCGTGGGCAATGTGCGGCAACATGTGGGCAATGTGCGCCATGGGCACACTATTAGCGCGCGATGGTGCCTTTGCATGGCGGTACATGCTAAGGTCTTGCTTGGCGGCAAGGTTGTTGCTTGGTGGCATTTGGGACATTTGACAAGTACATTCTCTCGATCCTTTAAGATTCCATTGCGACATTTGACACATGGACATTTGACCTTATCACCAAACTCGGAATGAGCAATTGCAAAATCCAAAAAATGAATAACCCCGGCTTTACACTCAATGGTTTCTCTCTGCTTCTCAATCCAACTTGTATCTATCGGCATTTGCCTTTGTTTGCCATGGCACCTTTGGGTTTTCCCACACATTTGCCTTTGTTTTCCAATTTTCATATAATTGGTCGTGTCTTTTATTATTTATTTATTTATTTATTTTTTAAGTTCTATGCTTTCCAACACCCATATTTTAGTTAAAATAGCTTTCAAAAAATTATTGTGATTTTTTAGAATTTTTTCAAGCACTTTACATATTTATTTCCTATTTTCCCCTATTTTTCCTATTTTTTAAATATTTAAAACGATAAAAAATTAAAAATAAATACTTCCGGTCCGAGAAAAATTACCAAACTTCTCATGATGCTTCTATGATTTATTTAGGCCAAGTTTTGACACTCACATGTCCATAATACCTTACCAATTTCTTAACTTAAAAATGATGTCTCCTCGTGCCAAACCCCCAAATGCACTAATGTCTCTTTAGGGGGTAGTGTGCTCTCAGCTGTGGCCAAGGAGCCATGGGCAGTTGTGGGGACTGTCGTAGGCACACCTTGGGCATGCCATGGGTAGCCAAGAGACTATGTTGGCAATGCGTGTGGGCAAGATGTGCGCAAGATGTGGGCAATGCGTGCCATGGGCTACCCATGCCGTGGCACAACCACTGGCAACTCGTGGGCAACTCG
>NZ_JABGCG010000080.1 GCF_019799925.1 Blastococcus sp. CPCC 205250
CCCTCATTCAAGTTCAATAAAGACCTCATCTCTTTGGAAGGAGCCACCTTCCACCCTTCGGTGGAAGGTGGCTCCCCAGGGGCGAAATTTTTAATTTTGCCACCAATAAATAAAATTTATAGGGGCTGTGCCCCTAAGGAGCCACCTCTTAGGTAAATCCTTATTAACACCTACGAGTAGGTATTAAGATATTCGACCCCGCGCGGTACGCGCGAGGTATATTAGTATTGGTGAATTGGATATTTTGTTGATTTTAGTTAGTTTTTATACTCTATAGGAATTGAACCTATATCTTCAGTTCCGTAGACTAATGTTTTACCTTTAAACTAAAAGTATTCTTTTTTTTTTGTCTTTAAGTTTTAAGATTTACAATCAGTTACTTCATTACATGATAGCTGAATTTAATTATTTGAGAAGGTTTAAGTATTAATTTTTAATTTGTTCTGGTGATTTTTTTTTTACTTCCCGGCCCTCCCTGGTTTTGGGAATGCTTATTGTAAATAAGCTATTGATTTTTGATTTATATCTTTTTGATTACTTTTGTTATTTGAGGAGATTTCTCCATTTAGATTAGCACGGAATATATAGGATTCGAACCTATCAGAATTTGTTTCATTATTTAGCAGATAATTTGTCTTGCCAATGACGAATATTCCTGTACATTAGATTTTATTGTTAGATTTTGTTCCGTACTATTTATTTAGATAAGAAAGTTAATCGTATTTGTGTATTATATATTGTTTGATGTATATACTCAAAAGATTTATTACGAATCTAACCAGAATTGCACTGGCATCCCCCGTCATGACAAGACGATACTTTACTATTAAGCTACAGATCCTTCTTCAAAAGAGGGATCAACCCCTCCGGGGGTTGATCCTTTGGATTAACCAGGAAATCTTCCAAAAGGGAGGATCCTGCCTCCGGCGGGATCCTCCCCTCCGGAGAGGAAGGGAGGATCCTTTGAATGAAGTTATTATTTTTTTTTTTTACTTTGACTTTCTTTTGACTTTATTTTCATTTGACTACTCTTTATTAGTTTTTATTTATACTTTTATATATAAGGATATTTGAATCGACTAGACTCGAACTA
>NZ_JABGCG010000081.1 GCF_019799925.1 Blastococcus sp. CPCC 205250
ATTTTGGTTTTGTGGCATGAAAGCCGGTTTTTGAAGTGGCATGAAAGCCGATTTTGGTTTATGGCATGAGAGCCAAATTTTGGTGGCATGGAAGCCGATTTTGGTTTTTGGTGTAAAAACCAGATTTTGTTTTTGGCATGGAAGCCGAATTTTGGTGGCATGAGAGCCGATTTTTGAGATGGCATGAAAGCCGAATTTTTGTTTTTGGCGTGAAAGCCAGATTTTTTTTGAAAACCAAGTTTTGTTTTGTTTTGTTGGCATGGAAGCCGAGTTTTGATTTTGGCATGAAAGCCGATTTTTTGGCGTAAAAGCCGGGTTTTGGCATGGAAGCCAGGTTTTTTGTTTTGGCGTGAAAGCCGGATTTTTTGTTTTGGCGTGAAAGCCAGGTTTTTTGTTTTGGCGTGAAAGCCAGGTTTTTTGGCGTGAAAGCCAGGTTTTTGGTTTTCAAAGATGCAAGTATCGACTAAAAGTCGCCTCCCTGCTGAATGGTATTGCAAGTATCGATGGAATGTCGCCTCCTTGCTCATTCGGTTGCGAGTATCGATGGAATGTCGCCTCCCCGCGAAGTTGGGTGCAAGTATCGACTAAGCGTCGCTTCCCTGCTTTTTCTTCAAAAATTTTGTTTTGTGGGTATCGATGGAATGTCGCTTCCCCACGATTTTTGAAATTTAGGTTTTTTCGAACCTTTGTTTTTCTTTTGAAATTTGGGTTGTGGATATCAACTGGAATGTTGCGTCTCCACGATTTTTGAAATTTTGCAAGTATCAACGATGTGTTGCTTCCTTGCGATTTTGAGGTTTTGGAAGTATCGAATGGGGTTCGCATCCTTCCAATGGGTTTTTGCGAATATCGACTTGACATCGCTTTCCCGATTTTTGTTTTTAGACACGAGGGTCGTAAATTTTGACCTAAAACCATTTTTGGCGGTAAAAGGTAAGGCGGACTAGGGTGGAAATTCCTAAGTCCTGATTTTTGTTTCAAACCAAGAATTTTGGGTTCAAGGATCGAAAATTTTGGTTAAGTTTGGGAAAAGGCTCCTAAACTTAGAGTTTCGGATTTTGATTTTCTTTTGAACAATGAAACGATGAAAGTA
>NZ_JABGCG010000082.1 GCF_019799925.1 Blastococcus sp. CPCC 205250
TAGCATATAGTGGTGTTATTAATGTTAGTTATTTATTATTAGATTTATTAGGTAATAATTTAGATGGTTTAGTTGCTTTCATCATATATATTGTTCAATATAGTTTCACACATTTTAACCTTTTTGCATCTATCTTATTAATGAGTTATTATCTCTTTAATTTTGATTCGAAAGAAAAGTATAATAATATTATTTATGGATTTAATTCTTATTCTCCTGTGGAATTTATTCAACAATTTGTTGGATTATTAAATAAAAATTCTTATTTAGCTATGGCTATTTTAATTAGTTTATTCTCATTAATTGGAATTCCTCCTCTGGTAGGATTCTTTGGTAAACTTTATATATTAATTGCTAGTCTAAAAAGTGGATTTGTTTTATTATCTGTAGGTTTAATTATTTTTAGTCTAATTACTACTGTATATTATGCCTATGTTATTAAAGTTATCTCATTTGATAATAGTTTTAAATTTAATAATTTACAATTAAATTATGAGAATAATAATCAATTCTCAAGTTGTATTACTTACTTTATTAGTGTAATTACTCTATTTACTATTTTAAACTTCTTACATATAGATGTTCTAGTACAAGGAGCTTATATCTTAGCTTGTAATATCTTCACTCTATAATGTTTATTTTTAATTCACTTAAATTGTTTTTCTTAGTTGTTCCGGTTATTGGATTTGCTTTAGTTTTTATTAATTTTATTTTAGCTAAAAAAGATAGTTATAATGAAAAAACTGGACCTTTTGAATGTGGGTTCTCTTCTTTCGCTCAATCAAGAACTCCTTTCACTGTTCCTTTCATTTTAGTTGCTATCTTATTCTTACCTTTCGATTTAGAAATTTCTTCTATACTTCCTTATGTTTTATCTCTTTATTTTGTTAATTTTTATGGTCTTGTAGTTTTAATTTGTTTCTTAATTCTACTAGTTGCTGGATTTATTTTTGAATTTAATTATGGTGCTTTACATATTAATAGAGTTTGAGTTCATAAGTTAGTTAAATTAGAAAAATTCTTTTTTGTTAAATAATTTACGATTGAGGATTTTTTATCTTCACGATTCTTAATCTTCATTTTGAAT
>NZ_JABGCG010000083.1 GCF_019799925.1 Blastococcus sp. CPCC 205250
ACCGTCGTGCGGCCGGTGCTGGTGGAGTGGGTGATGGTGCCGTGCTGGAAGGTCTGGCGGGTGCCGCCGGAGATGGCCTGGGGGTCGCCGGTGGGGTAGCCCAGCGGGCCGGCCTCCCAGCCGGTGGCGCCCCAGGCGTCCCGGATGGGCGTGGGCATCCACCGTGCGCCGGTGGCCGGGCTGGAGTAGACCGACCCCCGCTGGAAGTGCGCGAACGACCCGCCCCCGGCCAGCGCCGTCACATCCGAGGTCGGATAGCCCAGCGCCGAGTTCTCCCAGCCCAGCGCCGCCCACCGGTTCAGCACCACCCCGCTGAGCACTCGTGCTCCGGTGGCCGGGCTGGAGTAGATCGACCCCCGCTGGAAGTGCGCGAAGGACCCGCCCCCGGCCAGTGCCGTCACGTCCGAGGTGGGATAGCCCAGCGGACCGTTCTCCCAGCCGGAGGCCTGCCACCGGTCCCGCACCGCACCGGACACCACCCGGGCACCGGTGGACGGGCTGTAGTAGATCGACCCCCGCTGGAAGTGCGCGTAAAAACCACCCCCTGCCAGCGGGGACACGTCCGAGGTCGGATAGCCCAGCGCCGAGTTCTCCCAGCCCGCCGACGCCCACCGGTCGCGCACCGCACCGGTCAGCACCCGCGCCCCGGTGGCCGGGCTGTAGTAGATCGACCCGTGCTGGAAGTGCGCGAACGACCCACCCCCGGCCAGCCCCGTCACATCCGTGGTCGGCAGACCCAGCACACCACCCGGACCCCCGGCCGCCGCGTACCGCTCGGCCACCGCACCGGTCAGCACCCGCGCACCCGTGGCCTGGGTCCACAGGATCGACCCCCGCTGGAACTGCGCGGTGGACCCGCCCCCGGGCAACGCCGACACGTCAGAGGTGGGATAGCCCAGCGCCGAGTTCTCCCAGCCCGCCGCCGCCCACCGGTCCCGCACCGCACCGGACACCACCCACGCCCCCGTGGCCGGGCTGGAGTAGATCGACCCGTGCTCGAAGTGCGCGAACGACCCACCCCCGGCCAGCCCCGTCACATCCGACGTCGGCAGACCCAACGCCCCACCCGCGCCACCGGCAGC
>NZ_JABGCG010000084.1 GCF_019799925.1 Blastococcus sp. CPCC 205250
TGGAGATTTACAAATTCTCCCAAACTTTGTATGACAACCATTTAAACAAATGACGTACATCTTCAAGTTGGCTCATTTTACATCTATTCCGTCTACTTCCGTTTCATTTACTATCTTATTTATCTATTTCATATTTTTTTTATTCAATTTTGCAATTATTTGCATTTTTATTACTTCAGCTAACTTTCTAAAACATATAACCTTGAAATCACATACACCTCCCCGGTTCAATCCTCGCCACAGTCAAAAATTATTGTTAACATTAATCATACCTATACTAACAAATTACCATATTTTGAAATATTTATTATTACCAATACATATCTAAATCACAAGAAAGATTACTATACAAAAAAAATTCAATATCAACTACAAACAAAATAACTACAATAACAACGTAAAATATACATGTTATAGACATGGTATGTGAAGCATATAGTGGATATATCATCATCCATTATTTTTTCACTCATAGCTGCTGCCCAATCAAATTTAACTTATTGTCTCCCACCGCATACGTGCACCAAAAATTTTCTCACCCATTTCAAACTACACGTCATTAATTTAAATTTATTCACCTCTACTCACATACACACCCATACACACACACTTTCCCTCCCTCCCTCACTCTCCCTCGATTTCTCCCTCTACATTTTATTTTCTTTCTGCCTAAATTTTGAAATTTCTCCCCCACGCGCCAAATTTCTTCCCCCAATATATATACTATATACTTACCCAGAGCTAGGTCCTACAGCTGTCTCTGGGATATTGTAGCCACTGTAAGGTATTACCATCACGTGACGGGAGTCCCTATACCCCTAGTTCATTAGAAAGAGATTCAATAGTCCCCCCCGCATTGCATATATAAAGCCTGAATTTATAGTATTTCGGTTACGGCCATATCTAGCAGAAAGCACCGTTTCCCGTCCGATCAACTGTAGTTAAGCTGCTAAGAGCGAGACCGAGTAGTGTAGTGGGAGACCATACGCGAAACTCTCGTGCTGTAATCTTTTTTTGGTGACAACATAGGTATATTTTTGTATCATTGGATAGCTGAGAGTGGGA
>NZ_JABGCG010000085.1 GCF_019799925.1 Blastococcus sp. CPCC 205250
AAAACGATCTTCCTTTTTTGAACCTATTTTTAACGAACTCGGAAAAAAAATTAGAAAATTGAAAAGTTTTCTAGTTCAAAGAGTTTTAAAAGAAAGAACAAATTTCTTTTTAATGATCTCAAACGAAACAAAAGAATGGATTATCAAAAGCATTCTATTTATAAAAATAATAATAAAAGAACTCTCAAAAATAAATCCAATTCCATTATTTGGATTGAGAGAAGTATATGAATCGAGTGAAACTAAAAAAGAAAAAGATTTGATAATCAGTAATAGTAATCGGATAATTCATGAATCGTCCATTCAAATTCGATCTATGGATTGGACAAATTATTCACTGACAGAAAAAAAAATGAAAGATCTGACTGATAGAACAAGTACAATCAGAAATCAAATAGAAAAAATTACAAAAGACAAGAAAAGGTCATTTCTAACTCCAGAAATAAATATTAGTCCTAACAAAAAAAGTCATAATGCTCAAAGATTAGAATCCCCCAAAAATATTTGGCAGATATTAAAAAGAATAAATACTCGATTAATCCGTAAATCACATTATTTTATAAAATTTTTCATTGAAGGGATATACATAGATATCCTTCGATATATCATTAATATTCCCAGGATCAATGCACTTAAATCAACAAAAAAAATGATTGATAAATACATTTACAATAATGAAGCAAATCAAGAAAGAATTGATAAAACAAATCAAAATACAATTCACTTTATAAAGTTACTTTCTAATATTCGAAATAGTAATAAGAATTCAAAGATTTTTTGTGACTTATCCTTCTTGTCACAAGCATATGTATTTTACAAATTATCACAAACCCAAGTTATTAACTTGTATAAGTTAAGATCTGTTCTTCAATATCACGGAACATCTCTTTTTCTTAAGAATGAAATAAAGGATTATTTTGGAGCACAAGGAATATCTCATTCCGAATTAAGACATAAGAAACTTCGGAATTCTGGAATGAATCACTGGAAAAACTGGTTAAGGGGTCATTATCAATACGATTTATCTCAGATTAGATGGTCTAGATTAGTACCACAAAAATGG
>NZ_JABGCG010000009.1 GCF_019799925.1 Blastococcus sp. CPCC 205250
TCGATCGACCGCGTGGGACGGACGACCAGCTTGCCGCCCTCGTGCACCGCGAACGCCGGGTCGTCGGCGAACCGCTGCGACGGCTCCGGCTGCGGTCGGGCCGCGCGCTGGGGACGTCCACCGCTCAGCGCGGCGAGCCCCGCGGCGACCAGCTCGGGCACCGCTTCGGCAGCGCGCCGCGCGTCGCGGCCGGCATCGGCCCCGGCATGCGCCCGGTGCGCGATGCCCTCGGCGATGACGGCCACCTTCAGGTGGGCGAGCCCCAGGTAGAACGGCCAGTCACCGAGATCGCGACCGGAGGTGCTCGCGTAGCGATCAGCCAGTGCGTCGGCTGAGGGCAGCCGCGGGCTCGTCCAGGCTGCGGGCATGCCGAGGATGACGTCCAGCGCCGGATGCCGGTAGACGCACATCAGGGCGACGTCGGTCAGCGGGTCGCCGAGCGTGGAGAGCTCCCAGTCGACGACGGCGCGGACCGTCCCCGCGTCGTGCCGGTCGAGGATCGCGTTGTCGATGCGGTAGTCCCCGTGCACCACGGTGGCCGCGGACGCGGCGGGGACCCGGTCGGCGAGCAGCTCGTGCAGGCGCTCGACGTCCGGGAGGGAGCGGGTACGCGTGCGGTCCCACTGGCGGCGCCACAGTGCGACCTGGCGCGAGAGGAAGCCCTCCGGCCGGCCGAAGTCCCCCAGCCCGACCCCTCCGACGTCGACGGTGTGCAGCGTCACGAGCCCGTCGAGCAGCGCTGCGGTCGTGCGCCGGACGTCGTCGTCGGTGAGGGCAGCCAGGTCGTTCCGGTCGCGGACCACGACCCCGTCGACGAACTCGACGACGGTGAACGGTCCGCCCAGCACGTCCTCGTCCTCGCACAGGGAGAGCGGGCGGGCGACGGGGACAGCGGTCCGGGACAGGGCGCTGGTCACCCGGAACTCCCGCGCCATGTCGTGCGCCGACGCGGTGCGACCGGCGAGCGGTGGGCGACGCACCACCCAGCGGGACTCCCCGTCCGTCACGACGTACGTCAGGTTGGACCTGCCGCCCGTGATCTGCTCCGCCCGGAGCGGGGCGGACGGCGCGATCCCCTGCCCGGTCAGGTGGGCGTGCAGCGCTGTCAGGTCGAGAGTGGTCGTGGTCACCGGGCGGCCTGCTCCCGGACGGCCCGGACCGCGCGCTTGGCGATCGCGAAGCGGTGCACCTCGGACGGGCCGTCGTACACGCGGAACGGTCGCACCTCGCGGGCGATCCGGGCGACCGGCAGGTCCGCGGACACCCCGAGGCCCCCGCACAACTGCATCGAGCGGTCCACGACCCGCCCGATCGCCTCCGCGCCGAAGGTCTTCGCGATCGACGTCTCCTGGGACGCGGGCGAGCCGGCGTCCAACGCGGCGCAGGCGACGTCCAGGAGGGCTCGCGTGGCCGCGAGGTCGATCTCGTTGTCGGCGATCATCTGCTGCGCCATGCCGAGGTCGGCGAGCGCGCCGCCGAAGCTCTGGCGGCCGGCGGCGTAGCCCACGGCCACCTGGTGGGCCCGCACCGCGGCACCGAGCCAGCGCATCACGTGCGTCATCCGGGCCGGCCCGAGTCGGACCTGGGCGTAGCGGAAACCCTCGTCGACCTCCCCGAGCACCGCGTCCTCGGGCAGCACGAGCCCGTCGAAGGTCACCTCGCAGTGCCCGCCCACCATCGACCGGTCCATCGTCGGGACGTGCCGGCCGACGTGCAGGCCCGGCGACCCGGCCGGGGCGAGGAACATGGTGCCGCCGCCGCGGTTCCCGGTCTCGCCCCTGGTGCGGGCCATGACGATGAAGAAGCCGGCGCCGTCGGCGCCCGTGATGAAGGTCTTGCGACCGTCGAGGCGCCACCCGCCCGGCACCCGGGTCGCCGTCGTCGCGAGCGCGGCCAGGTCGGAGCCGGCCCCCGGCGCGGGTTCTGTCATGGCGAAGGCCGACCGGACGTCGCCGCACACCAGCGGGACGAGGTACTGCTCCCGCTGCTCCGGCGTGGCGACATGAGCCAGCAGGTGCATGTTCCCCTCGTCCGGAGCGGCGGCGTTGATCGCGAGCGCGCCGAAGAGCGAGAACCCGGCCTCCTCGAAGACGCGGGCCCGCTGGACCATGGACAGGCCGAGCCCGCCGGCCTCCCGTGGAGCGTGCGGAGCCAGCAGGCCGCGCTGACGTGCCTCCGCCTGGAGCTGCCGCCGCAGGTCGTCACCCCCGGCCGCGGTCACGTCCCCGTCGAACTGGTCGTCCACGGGCAGGACGACCTCCCGTACGAGCGCGCGGGTGCGGAGGACGAGGTCTTCGGTGTCGGGCATGTCGCCCTCCGGTGTCGCCGGGGCCTGGGTCGTCGTGCTCATCGGGAGCTCCTCACGAGGTGACCGCGCTCTGCTGCGCACGGGCGACGGGGGCCGGCGCCGCGGCGAATGCCTTGAGGTCGAACCCGGGGTCGGCCGCCTGTTCCCTGCTGGGTGAGCGGCCGGCGGCCAGCAGGCGCCTGCCGAGGAGGTGTCCCGGCGCGTGGTTCACCGATTCCACGCACGTCAGGACCCCGCCGCTGTACCGGAAGACCGAGAAGCGTCCCGTCGCGGGATCGCCGCGCACGACCTCCTCGTCCTGGGCCCCGGGGACCCCCACCATCTGCAGCTTCAGGTCCGACTGGGTGCTCCAGAACCACGCCACCTCGCGGTACGGCGCCCCGGAGTCGTCCCCGGACAGGCGGGCCGCGACGTGGCGGGCCTGGTCGGCGGCGTTCTGCACCGACTCGAGCCGGGTCGGCTGCCCACCCAGCGGGAAACGGGCGCAGTCCCCGATCGCCGAGACCGCGGGGTCGCTGGTCCGCAGGGTCGGGTCGACCAGGACGCCGTCGGCGCAGTCGAGTCCTGCGTCCACCGCCAGACCGTCCGAGGGCACCGATCCCACACCGACGACCACCAGATCGGCGGGGAGGACCTCACCCGTCGAGAGCACGACGTGCGTCACCCGTCCGTCCGCACCGCGGAGCTCGACGACGCCGGTCCCCAGGCGGAGATCGACGCCCCGGTCGGCGTGGCGGGCCGCCACGTGGTCGCTGAGCACCGGTCCGGCGACACGCGCCAGGACGCGGTCGGCGAGTTCGACGACGACAGGTCGCAACCCCATCGTGGTCGCAGCCGCCGCCACCTCGAGCCCGATGAAACCGGCTCCCACGACGACGACCGAGCCGGCGCGGGACAGCCGGTGCCGCAGTTCCAGACTGTCCGACGGCGTCGCCAGGTTCAGCACGCCGTCGAGGTCGGCCCCGGGCACCGGGAGACGCCGAGGCCGGCTACCGGTTGCCAGCACGAGGTGGTCGTACCCGAGTGGGGCCTGGTCGGCGAGGACGACCGTCCGGCCCTGCCGGTCGATGCGTTCGACCCAGGTGGACAGCCGCAGGTCCACTGCGTGCGTGCGGTACCAGTCCGCGCTCCGCAGGCGGAGGTCGTCGACCGTCGCCTTCCCGAGCAACATCTCCTTCGACAGCGGCGGCCGCTCGTACGGCAGGTGCTCCTCGCCCCCGATGACGGTGATCTCGGCGCTGCTGCCGGTGGTACGGAGCGCCTCGGCGACGCCGATGCCGGCCTGCCCTGCGCCGACGACGACGATCCGGGTCACGCCTGCCCCTCCGGGACGTGGACGGTCATGCCCTCCAGCCCGTCGTCGACCGTCAGCTGACAGGACAACCGACTGGTCTCCCGGCGCTCGGCAGCCGCCACCTCGAGCATCTCGTCCTCGTCCTCGTCCGGCGGCGGGACCCGATGCGCGTCGGCGGGGTCGACGTACACGTGGCAGGTGGCGCACATCAGGGAACCGCCGCACTCCGCGACGATCCCGGGTACGTCGTTGAGCACGGCGTTCTTCATGACGCTGGTCCCGACCGGGGCCTGCACCTCGCGCCGAGACCCATCGGGCTGCACGAAAGCGATCATGGGCATGGTGGTCTCCTGGAGCGGACGCAGCGGAGCTCGCCGAGCGAGCGATTCGTGGAAGTGGCGGGGCCGTTGTCGTGGGCACCGCGAGCACCTAGTACGAAGGTGACACCGGTCACCGCCCCTGGCCAGCGACACTGTCCGAACCCAGAGTTAGGCGCTGCTTATGGTCCCGAACTTCTCCCTGCGACAGCTCGCCTACCTGGTGGCCGTCGCCGACGCGGGTTCGATGACCGCTGCCGCCGAGACCGAGCACGTGTCCCAGGCGGCCATCTCGGTCGGCATCAACGACCTGGAGCGTCGGCTGGGCGTGCAACTGCTCGCCCGCCGACCGGGCCACGGTGTCTCGCTGACCGAAGCCGGGATCGGCGTGGTGGCCGACGCCCGCCGGACGCTCTCGGCCGCCAGCGACGTGCTGAGCCGCGCCCGGGTCCCCGGGACCGGACTCCGCGGCTCGTTGTCGCTGGGCTGCTACACCACCATGGCGCCCCTCCACCTCCCGTCGCTGTACGGCGCGATCGCGCAGGAGCACCCCGCCCTGGAACTCACCGTGGTCGAGGGATCGCAGGAGGACGTGCGGCGTGCCCTGATGAACGGCATGTGCGAGATCGCCCTGACGTACGACATGGGCCTGGGTCCCGGCCTCGCCACCGAGACGCTCCAGACCCTCCGGCCCTACGTCCTCCTGGCCGCGGACCACCCGCTCGCCAGTCGGTCCGGCGTGACGTTGCAGGAGGTCGCCGACGAACCGCTCGTCCAGTACACGCTGGGCCCGAGTCCCAGCAATGCCGAGCACCTGCTGCGCGAGGTCGGCGTCTCCCCGCGCGTCGTGTTCAGCTCCTCCAACATCGAGGTGGTGCGGTCCCTGGTCGCCCGAGGCCTGGGCTACACGACGATGGTGCAGCGCTGGCCCACGGACGTCAGCCTCGAGGGCCTCCCTGTCACCTGCGTGCCGTTGAGCAGCACCGTGCCCGACTACCGCGTCGTCGCGGCCTGGCCGCAGCAGGACCGGCTGAGTCGTCGCGCGGCAGAGGTGGTGTCGATCCTGCGGTCGACGGTGCGGAGTTCGACGCGCGCCGCCGGAGCGTCCGCCGACCGACCGGAGGACGAGCCGCCGGCGGGAGAGCCGGGTCGGTCCGGCTCCCCACCGCTCCGTGAGCGTGGACCTACCTGAGATCAGGCCTCGCGCCCGGACGTCCCAGCGCGGGAGAGGACGACGCGGCCGATCACCGTCTTCGCGCTCAGGTCCAGCAGCATGCGGACGACCTCCACGACGTCGGCCACGGGGATCATGGACTCCGGCGGGATGCGGTCGGAGGCCCATGCGGACATCTCGGTGTCCACGTAGGCAGGTGCGAGCGCGGTTGCCGTGACACCGTTGGCCGACTCCTCGAGATTCAGGGTCTCGACGAGGGACAGCAGCGCCGCCTTCGACGCACCGTAGACGGCCAGCCCCGGCTCGGCGTACGCGCCGGTGATCGAGGAGAGGCCGACGACCCTGGCTCCCCGGGCGGGTGCCTCGGCGGCGCCCTGCCGCAGCAGCGGCAGAGCATGTTGCACCAGCACGAGGGCGGCGGTGAAGTTCACGGCGATCGTCTTGTCGAGCCGGCGCAGGTCGGAGGTCCCGATGCCGCCGGCGGTCCCGACGCCCGCGTTGAGGACGAGGGCGTCCATCGAGCCGAAGGCGCGCCCGTGGGCCTCGACGAGAGGGGGCAGTGCCTCCCGCGCCGCCATGTCCGCGGCCACGGCCACGACCGGCCCTGCGCCGGCACGCTGCAGGTCGGGGACGAGTGCGTCCAGGTCGGCCTGGGTGCGTGACGTGACCGTCAGGCCGTAGCCGCGCTCCGCGAGCGCGAAGGCGATCCCCCGACCGATCCCCCGGGATGCGCCGGTGACGAGTGCCGTCCTCACCGCGGGGCACCGCCCGCCGCGACGCGCTCCCGGTTCCGGAGGACCGCCTTCTCGATCTTCCCGGTGGATGTCTTGGGGAGCTCCACGAAGTGCACCCGCCTGGGCAGCTTGTACCCGGCGAGGCTGTCCCGGAGGAAGGCGAGGAGGTCGTCGGGCAGCAACGCCGCATCAGGCCGCAGCGTCACGTAGGCCACGGGGATCTCCCCCCACCGCTCGTCCGGGGCGGCGACCACGGCGGACTCCACGACGTCGGGGTGCGCGTCGATGGCGCGCTCCACCTCGACCGAGGCGATGTTCTCCCCGCCCGAGATGATGACGTCCTTGGCCCGGTCGCGGATCTCCAGGTAGCCGTCCGGGTGGAGCACGCCGAGGTCACCGGTACGGAACCACCCGCCGACCGTCGCCGCGGCCGTCGCCTCGGCATCGCGGTAGTAGCCGAGCATGACGTCGTTCCCGCGAGCGACGACCTCCCCTACCGTGGTGCCGTCGCGGGGCACGTCCTGGCCGATGTCGTCCACGACCCGCAGCGGAGTGGCGACGACGTTGCCCACTCCCTGTCGCGCGCGCAGCCGTGCCTTCTCCGCACCCGGCAACCCGTCCCACGCGGACTGCCACTGGTTCACCGCGATGGGGCCGAAGGTCTCGGTGAGGCCGTAGAGGTGGGTCACCTCGATGCCGAGACGGTCGAGGTCGTCCAGCAGGCTCGGCGAGGGTGGCGCACCACCGGTCTGCACGGCCACGGGTCCGCGCAGCGACGGGCCCTGGGCCTCGGCAGCAGAGGTGATCATCGTCAGCACCGTGGGCGCCGCGCTGAAGTGCGTCACCGCACCAGTGCGCATCAGCCGCCAGATCTGTGAGACGTCGACCCGGGGCATGCAGACGTGGGTCGCCCCGAGAGCCGTGACCCCCCAGGTCAGACACCAGCCGTTGCAGTGGAACATCGGCAGCGTCCACAGGTAGCGGGAGTCGGCGTGCATGCCGGTGTGCACGGTCAGGGCCAGGCTCTGCAGGTAGGCGCCGCGGTGGTGGACCATCACGCCCTTGGGGGGCCCGGTCGTGCCGCTGGTGTAGTTGATGCCGAGGACGCCGCGCTCGTCGGTGCACGGCACCGGTCGAGGATCCGCTGCAGCCAGGAGTTCCTCGTACTCCGAGCCGGGCCCCGCGACGATGACGCGGACACCCAGCCGACTCCCGGCCTCCCTGGCCCGCTCCGCCAGGTCGGCCGTGGCGATGAGCACGCGGGCACCGGAGTGCTCCAGGACGTAGGCCAGCTCGGGGACCGACATCCGGACGTTGAGCGGGACCAGGACAGCACCCCGCAGCGGCACCCCGTTGTGCGCCTCCAGCATCACGTGGCTGTTCGTGCACAGGACGGCCACCCGGTCCCCCGGCTCCGTGCCGGCAGCGGCGAGGAGCCCCGTCAGGGCCAGCGACCGCGAGGCGAACTCGCGATAGCTGAGGACCCGGTCCCCGTCCACGATCGCCGTCCGGTCGCCGTGGACCTGCGCCGCCCTGAGCAGGAAGTCCGTGGGCGTGAGTTCCGAGAAAGTGAAGTCCGCCATCTGCGCCCACCCCCGGAGCGTGGTGCCGCCGTCCACCGTGGACGTGCCGACGGCCGGGAAGCTGCCACGGACCCCGGCGCACGACCAGCGAGGCTGTCGGAAGGCAGGCTTCGCCAACCCTTATGGCTCCGGCGACGGGCTCTTCAGCTCGGTGCGACAGAAGTCGACCAACGTGCGCGCCCGACGGGTGAGCCGCACGCCGTCGAGCCAGGCGAGGACGACCTCCCGCTCGGCGGTGGGATCCGCGATCGTCCGCGACGCGATGGGACGCCCCTCGAAGCTGACGTCGGCAGGCCATCGCTGGACGAGGACCGAGTAGCCGACTCCCCGCGCGACCAGACCGCGCACCACCTCGATGTTCGGGCTCATGTGCCGGACACGGGCCGTCAGTCCGGCCCCTTCCAGCATGCGGACGGCGTTTCGCGCGCTCGGCACGTCGAACATGATCAGCGGCTCGTGCGCGATGTCGGCCAGGCGGACCTCGGGTTGCGCAGCCAACGGGTGGTCGGCAGCGAGGATGAGGTAGGGCCGACTGGTGCGCACCGGCACCATGTGCAGGGAGTCGTCCCCGTCGTCGGCGTAGAGCAGTGCGACCTCGCACCTCCCGTCCCGCAGCGCGGTGATCAGTTCCTCGGCGGCGCCCTCCAGGACGTGCACGTCCAGCCCTGGATGGCGCTGGGCGAACTCGTCGAGGACGGGCGGGATGAAGAACGGGGCCAGCGACGTGTAGCAGCCCAGCGCGAGGGTCCCGCTGATCTCGTGGTCCATCGCGGCCGCCGAGGCCTGCAGGTCCTCCGCCTCCTCGATGAGGCGCCGGGCCGAGGCCACCACCCGCACACCGGCCGCGGTGAGCTTCACGCCCTTGGCCCGCTGACGGATGAGCAGCTGCACCCCGAGGCGACGCTCCAGATCGGTGAGTGCCAGCGAGACACCGGCCTGGGAGATCCCGCAGGCCACCGCAGCTGCCGTGATGGAGCCGGCGTCGGCGACGGCGACCAGGCACTCCAGCTGCTTGAACGACAGCCGCACCCCCATCGATCCGCCTCCTGGTGACCGTCGGGCGCTTCGGGTGCGACCGATCCTCAGTTCTGCTTATGCCCTTCATCGCAATCATGCCATTTACACGAGGTTGTGGTCGCTGTCACTGTCGAGAGGCGTCCCGAGGACGGAGACGCATGCCACACCCGGAGGTTCGCTGATGACTGCGTCGGTCGTCCCTGAGATCACCTTGGCCGGTCTGGCCGAGGACCCCTACCCGATCTACCGCCAGCTCCGCGACTCGGCCCCCGTCGCCTGGGTGCCCGCGGCCAACCGGTTCCTCGTGACCCGCTACGACGACGTCATGGCCGTCGAGCGGGACCAGCGGGTCTTCAGCTCGGTCGAGCGGGACTCGCTGATGACGCGGGCGATCGGTCCCCTGGCGCTGCTGCGGATGGACGGCGAGGCACATCAGCGGCTCCGGAAGGCCGCCGAGACGCCGGTCAAGCCCCGCGCCGTCAAGACCGAGTGGCTGCCGAAGTTCCGCCGGAACACCGAGGAGCTGATCGCCGGGTTCGCCGATCGCGGTGAGGCCGACCTCCTCACGGACTTCGCCGCACCGCTCGCAGCGACGAACCTCGGCACCCTCCTCGGCCTGCCGCACGCCACCGCGGCCGACATCCTCGAGTGGTCCCAGGCCGTGATCGAAGCCTGCGGGAACTACGCGGACGACCCGGCGGTCTGGGCACGCAACGACCGGGCGATGGCGGCCGTGGACGCCGCGATCACCGAGATCCTCCCCCATCTCCGCGACCATCCCGATTCGAGCGTGATCTCGGCGATGCTCCACGCCGGACTCGACCCGGACGAGATCTGCGCCACCGTGAAGTTCTTCATCGGCGGTGGTGTCAACGAGCCGCGCGACGTCCTGTCCGTGGCCGCGTACGCCCTGTTGGCCCACCCGGACCAGCTGGAGGACGTGCGGACCGGCAGGACCCCGTGGAAGGCCGTGTTCGAGGAGGCCGTCCGCTGGGTCTCACCGATCGGGATGTATCCGCGCCAGGTCACCGAGGACGTCGAGCTGGGTGGGGTCACGCTCCACGCGGGTGATCGGCTCGGCGTCGTGATCGCGTCGGCGAACCGCGACGAGCGGCACTTCGACCGTCCGGACGCGTTCGACACCCGCCGCGAGGTCCGGCCGCACCTGGCCTTCGGAGGAGGGCCCCACTTCTGCCTCGGCACCTGGGTCGCCCGCACCTCCATCGGTGAGGTCGGCCTGCCCACCCTCTTCGAGCGGTTCCCCGACCTGTCGCTCGCCGACCCCGACGCCGTGCGCATGACCGGCTGGGTCTTCCGAGGGCCTGTCTCGGTCCCCGTCACCTGGCACCACTGACCCCCACATCCCCACGGAAGGGCCCCACCGATGCAGATCAACGCCGTCTTCGCTCCGTCGGTCGACACACCGGACCACATCGTCCTCGCCGAGGAACTCGGCTACGAGCGCGCCTGGGTGTACGACGTGCCGGTCTCCTACGCCGACACCGGCATCACGCTCGGCCTCGCGGCGGGCAGGACCAGCCGGATCCGGCTCGGGATCTCGGTCCTGACCCCGCACCTGCGGCACATCACGATGAACGCCGCCCTGGTCGCCCACCTGGCCACGCTGGCACCCGGCCGGATCGACGCCGGCATCGGCGCCGGCTTCACCAGTTCCGCCTACCTGGGCAAGAAGCCCGCGAAGTGGGCCGACGTCGAGAAGTACGTCGAGGACTTCCGCTCGCTGCTGGCCGGTGACGAGGTCGAGGTCGAGGGCACGCTCGTCAGCCTCATGCACAGCCCGGCGTCCGGGATCCGCCTCCCCGTCGACGTCCCGATCTGGATCGGCGCGCACGGCCCCAAGGGCTTCGCCTGCGCCACCCGCCAGAACGCGGGCGTGGTCACCAACCCGACGCACGGCGACAACCCCGTCCCCTTCACCGGCCCGTGTCAGCTGACCTACTACGGGACGGTCCTGGAGGAGGGGGAGCCGATCGACTCGCCACGGGCACGGGAAGCGGCCGGCCCCGGCGCGTCCCTCGCGCTGCACATGGGTCAGTACGGGCCCCTGGCCGGCCTGGCGGAGGCGGAGGGCTACACCGCCGCCATCGCGGAGTTCCCGGAGGAGCGCCGCCACCTCGAGCTCTACCGCGGGCACCTCATGCAGCCGAACGAGATCGACCGCCGCTTCCTCACCGCCGAGGTGATCCGTCGCGGCACGATGACCGGGACCGCAGCCGAGATCGCTGCGATCCTGCGCCGCCTCGAGGACGCCGGCGCCACCGCGGTGCTCTATCAGCCCGCTGGGCCGGACATCCCGCGCGAGCTGCGGACGTTCCTCGCCGCCGCACGTATGCGCCACGACCTGCCGGCCAGCTCCCTGCAGACCGCCTGAGACCACAGCGACCCGAGGCAAGGACCGAGATGCCCTACTTCACCCGTGTCGGCGAGATCCCTCGCAAGCGGCACACCGTCTTCCGCCAGCCGGACGGCTCCCTCTACTGGGAGGAGCTCATCGGCGAGGACGGTTTCGTCGGTGACACCTCGCTGCTCTACCACCGGAACCCGCCCAGCGCGATCACGGCCATCGAGGCCATCGAGACCCCCGACGAGCACCTGGTCCCCAACGACCCGATGACTCCCATGCACCTGCAGCCGCACCTCCTGCCCGGCAAGGGAGACGCGGTCCTCGACCGGTTCCTGCTGCTCGGCAACGACGACGTCCGCATCGCCTACGCCGTCGCGACACAGGACAGCACGCTGTACAAGAACAGCGTCGGCGACGAGCTCGTCTACGTGGAGAGCGGCAGTGGCGCCCTCGAGACGACCTTCGGCCGGCTCGAGCTGTCCGAAGGTGACTACGCGATCGTCCCGACATCGACGATCCACCGGTACACCGTCCCGGACGGCGGAGAACTGCGCCTGTTCCTGGTGCAGGCGACCGGCCACATCGACCCGCCTCCGCGCTACCTCTCCTCCCGGGGACAGTTCATCGAGGGCACGCCCTACTGCGAACTGGACATCCGCCGTCCCGAGGACCTCGTCCAGGGCGAGGGCCGCGACGTCCCCGTCGTCGTGCGCACCCGGTCGGGCCTCACCCGGCACGTGTTCAAGCACCACCCGTTCGACGTGGTCGGCTGGCACGGCGGCATGTACCCCTGGGCCTTCTCGATCTTCGACTTCGAGCCCATCACCGGACGGCTGCACCAGCCTCCGCCGGCGCACCAGATCCTCGAGGCACCCGGCTTCGTCATGTGCAACTTCGTGCCGCGGCTGCTCGACTACCACCCCGAGGCCGTGCCGATCCCGCCGTTCCACTCCAACGTCGACAGCGACGAGGTCCTCTTCTACGCGAGGGGGGCGGCCAACACCCGCCGGGGCACGGGGGTCGGGATCGGTTCGATCACCGTCCACCCCGCCGGTTTCATCCACGGCCCCCACCCGGGCAACGTGGAGCGGGCCCTCGGCCTCGAGCGGGCCGACGAGTACCAGGTCATGGTCGACACGCATCGGCCCCTGCTGGTCTCGGCGGCCGCCCGGTCGATCTTCGACAGCGACTACCCCTTCACGTGGGCGACGCTGGAGGACGGGGCGTCGCGTGGTGCGTGAGCTGCTCCCGGTCCCCATGCAGGACACCATGGGCGGGGACGTGTACTCGGGGATCGCCCGGGCGGCCGGCCTGCTCTGGTGCGGGCGGGAACGGGCGGTACCGGGCGAGAACAGCGACACCGTGCTCGTCTTCTGCCACCCGAGCTCGAACTTCGTGGGCCACTACGCGCTGGCTCCGACCGCCGAGCTCGGCGTCGACGCGGTCGGCGTGGTGACCCGCTACGCCGGCAACGACACCCAGGTCGTGCTCGAGAACTGCGTGGCCGATCTCGGCTCGGTGATCCAGCACCTCCGCGAGACCGAGGGCTACCGCGAGGTCGTCCTGGTGGGGAACTCCGGAGGCGGCGGGCTGGCCGCGTTCTACCAGTCGCAGGCGGAGAAGCCGACCGTCCGGGACGCCCCCGGCGGCGGCGGCACGGACCTGACCCGGGCCACGCTGCCGCCCGTCGACGCCCTGGTCATGCTCAACGCGCACGCCGGTCGCGCCGACCTGCTGTCCGGGTGGCTCGACCCCGCCATCGTCGACGAGGACGATCCGTTCTCCCGCGATCCCGCCCTGGACCTCTTCGCCGACCGGTCCCTCCCGCTCGACCGGGGATGGGTGAGCGACTACCGCGCGGCCCAGGCCGCCCGGATGGACCGGATCACCGCCTGGGTCCGCGGACAGCTCGACGAACTGGATCGACGCTTCGGCGGCGCAGTGCCCGACCTGCCCTTCCGGGTGCACGGCACCTGCGCGGACCCGCGCTTCGTGGACACCACGATCGACCCGTCCGACCGTGATCCCGGCACCCTGTGGGGTGACCCGCAGTCGGCCAACCTCCGCCCGGTGACCCTCGGCAGCACCAGCACCCTGCGCTCGTGGCTGTCCCAGTGGTCGGTCGCCGACACGAACGCCCACGGCCCCGACTGCCTGCAGCAGGTCTCCGTGCCGGTGTTCGTCGCCTACGGGACCGCCGACAAGGGCTGCTTCCCCTCCATGGCCGAGCAGCTGTACGACGCGGCGCAGCACCCGGCCCGCACGCTGCTGGCCGTCGAGGGCTCGGGCCACTACTTCGAGGGGCCCAGGCACCTGCTCAGCGATGCGCTCACCGAGATCCTCGGGTGGGTCCGCCGGGTCTGACGGCGAGGTCACCCCTGCAGTCCCGACCACCAGCACACCCTCGCAGCAACTCCTCGTCCCATCCATCTCCCCACGGAGGAAGTCATGCGCAGAGTCGTCACCGGCCACGACACCCAGGGCCGTTCCGTCGTCGTCAGTGACGGCACCCCGCCCCGCACCCACCACTTCACCGGCTGGCCCGGGTTCGTCTCCTCGCTTGCCTGGTCCACGGAGGGATCCACCCCCGTCAGCCCGAGCGGCGAGGACCCGACCGACAAGGTCGAGACGCTCATCCCCGCCCCCGGGAGCACCCGGCTCATCCTGCTCACCCTGCCCCCGGACAGCACCATGGCCCGGCCCGACTTCGACGGACCCACCTACGGCGCCGAGCAGGCCACCCACTCGCCCGGCCTGGCCGAGACGTTCGAGGCAGACGGGATGCACCTGACCCCGACCATCGACTACGTCTTCGTCGTCAGGGGCGAGGTGTACCTCCGACTGGACGACGGCGCCGAGGCCCGCCTGCAGGCCGGCGACGTGCTCGTCCAGAACGCCACGCACCACGGCTGGAGCAACCGCTCCGACGAGCCCGCCGAGCTCGCCTGCGTCCTCATCGGAGCGACCACCGACCGGTGACCCCGGCGGGGGCCGCCCTCCGTTGCCCCTCGTGCGCACGTCGGCCGCCCCCGCCCGCGCCGCTCCACTGCCGGCACATCGTTGCCGGCCCCTCAGCAGACGCCCGCAGCCGACGGCCGGGCGTCCGCTCCCGATCGCCCTCAGGAGAGTGCTGCATGCCCGATCCCCTGCTCCTCGTCGAGGACCTCGCGGTCGCCTACGACGGGGCTGTGCAGGCGTTGCGGGGAGTCGCCCTGCGCGTCGACCCCGGGTCCGTCGTCGCTGTCCTGGGCAGCAACGGGGCCGGCAAGACCACCCTGCTGCGCGCGATCTCCCGCTCGCTGGGCGACGTGGGCGGCTCGGTCACCGCCGGGCGCATCAGCTTCGCCGGCCAGGACCTCGCCCGTCGCGACGCCTCGTGGGCGGTCCGCGCCGGCCTGGTCCAGGTGCCGGAGGGCCGGCGCATCTTCCGCGACCTCACCGTCGAGGAGAACCTCCGCGCCGGCGGCTACACCGTCCGTGACGCGCGAGCCCGCAGGGAGGCGACCGACCGGGTCCTCGACCTGTTCCCGATCCTCGCCGAGCGCAGCCACCAGCGCGGGGGCCTGCTGTCGGGCGGCCAGCAGCAGATGCTGGCCATGGGCCGGGCGCTGATGGCCTCCCCGAAGCTCCTCCTGCTCGACGAGCCCTCGCTGGGGCTCGCCCCGCAGCTGGTCGAGCAGATCGGCGACATCATCGAGCAGATCCACGCGCAGGGGACGTCGGTCCTGCTCATCGAGCAGAACGCGGCGATGGGCCTCCGGGTGGCCGACCGGGCCTACGTCCTCGAGGTCGGCGCCGTCACCGCCGAGGGCGCCTCCGCGGAACTGGCCGGCACCGACGACATCCGCAACCGGTACCTCGGCGTGAGCACCACCTCCCCCACCCGGACGACGCACGAGGACGCGCCGGTCGACGTGCCGGTGCACCTGCAGCGGACGTCCGGTGCCCGCGCCGAGCGGCTGCGGGTCGAGGACGTCACCGTGCGCTTCGGCGGGATCACCGCGCTGTCGGGGGTGAGCTTCACGATCGAGCCCGGCACCATCCACGCGCTCATCGGCCCCAACGGCGCCGGCAAGTCCACCTGCATCAACGTGCTGGGCGGCGCGTACCGCGCGACCAGCGGCACCGTGCACTACGGCGACGCGGAGGTGACCGCCCTCCCGTCGCACCGGATCGCCGACCTCGGCGTCGCCCGGACGTTCCAGAACATCTCGCTGTCGCTGGAGGCGACGGTCGAGGACAACCTGCTCGTCGGCCGGCACCGCGTCATGCGGACCGGCGCCTCGGCCCAGACGCTGCGGTTGCCGCACGCCCGGAAAGAGGAGCGCACCGAGCGCACGGCGGTCCGCCGGATCGCCAGCCTGCTCGGCATCGAGCAGCTCCTCGGCCGCGCCGTGCACACGCTCTCCTACGGCGACCGCAAGCGGGTCGAGATGGGCCGGGCCCTGGCGGCCGAACCCACCCTCCTGCTGCTCGACGAGCCGGTCGCCGGCATGACCCACGGGGAGTCGCAGGTCATGGCCGACGTCATCCGCGCCGCCCAGCAGGAGCTCGGCCTGTCGATCCTGCTCGTCGAGCACGACATGCCCTTCGTCATGGGCCTGGCCGAGCAGATCACCGTCCTCGACTTCGGGAAGCGCATCGCCGAGGGCCCCCCTGACCACGTGCAACGGGACCCCGAGGTCCTGCGCGCCTACCTCGGATCGGCGGCGGCATGACCTACTTCCTCACCCAGCTGGCCAACGGCCTCTCCTACGGCCTCATCCTGGGCCTGATCGCGGTCGGTTTCGTGATCGTGTTCACCTCGACCGGCGTCCTGAACTTCGCCCACGGCTCGGTGCTGCTGACCGGCGCCTACCTCGTCGCCATCCTGCACGACCCGATCGGCTTCTGGCCGGCAGTGGTCGTCGGGATCCTCGGCGCGGCGCTGCTGGGCGTGCTGATCAACGCGGTCCTGGTGCGCAACCTGGCCGAGCCCAACCCCGGCACCGCGGCGATCCTCATGCTCGGCGTCGACATCCTGCTGCTGACCGAGCTGACCCGGCGCATCGGCAACCGGGTGCTGCCCATCGGCGCCCCGTGGGGCGCCGACGTCATCGCGATCGGGGGCGTCACCCTGCCGACGAGCCGGGCGATCGCCGCGGGCGTCGCCGTCGTCGTCTTCGCGCTGCTCTGGTACCTCTTCGCGCGCACCGACACCGGCGTCGCCATGCGGGCCGCGGCCGCCGACGGCGACACCGCCTCCCTGATGGGCATCCGGCTGTCCCGGACCGGCGCCACGGGCTGGGCGTTGGCCGGAGCGCTCGCCGCCATCGCCGGCGTCCTCCTGGCCTCCTTCCCCGCTCCCGGCGTGGCGCCGACGCTGGCGATCAGCGCCTTCGCGGCCATCCCGGCCTGGGTGCTCGGCGGCTTCGACTCCGTCGTCGGGGCCATCGTCGGCGGCCTGATCATCGGCGTGGTCACCGCGCTGGCGGTCGGCTACGAGGCCGAGCTGCACGTCCTCGGCCGCGGTCTCGGTGAGGTCGTCCCCTACGCCGTCATGATCATCGTCCTGCTCGTGCGGCCCTCCGGGCTCTTCGGCCGCAAGGAGGCCGTCCGTGTCTGACCTCCTCCGCCGCCTGCCGGCGATCGTGGGCCTGGTGGTCGCCCTGGCGTTGCCACTCCTGTTCAACGACTTCTGGCTGCAGACCGGCCTGTTCGCCATGGCCGCCGTGGTCGGCGCGATCGGTCTGACGCTGCTGGTCGGCGTGGCCGGGCAGCTGTCGCTGGGGCACGCGTTCTTCGCCGCGCTCGGCGCCTACACCTACGCGTGGACCGTCGGCGAGGTGGGCGATCGGGCCGCCGGCCTCGGTCTGCCGGCCGTCCTCGGCATCGTCCTCGCCGGCGTGGTGGCCGCGGCCGCCGGCGCGCTGTTCAGCCCGATCTCCGGCCGGCTGCGTGGCATCTACCTCGGCCTGGCCACGGTCGGGCTGGTCTTCCTCGCCCGCCATCTCATGGTCAACCTCGAGGCGTACACCGGCGGGTTCAACGGCCGCACCGTGGAGCCGTTCTCCGTCCCCGGCTTCAGCTTCAGCAACAGCGACCCCGACTTCCTGGCCGTGGCCGGCGTGGAGTTCGGGGGCCTGCACCGACTCTGGTACCTGTTCCTCGTCGTCGTCCTGCTCGCCGCCTGGCTGGGCCGCAACGTCAAGGCCAGCCGTACCGGCCGGGCGCTGGCCAACGTCCGCGACAGCGAGGCCGCCGCGGCCGCGATGGGCATCCGGGTCGCCCGGGCCAAGGCCACCGCGTTCGTCATCTCCTCGGCCTACGCGGGCGTCGCCGGCGCACTCATGGCCCTGGCGTACGGCCGGATCGCCCCGGACCTGTTCGGCCTCCAGCTGTCCATCGACTTCCTCGTCATGATCGTGCTCGGCGGGCTCGGGTCGATCGCCGGCGCGGCAGCGGGTGCGGTCTTCGTCGTCACGCTGCCGCTGGTGCTCGCCCAGTACAGCTCCGAGCTGCCGTTCCTCGCGACCCCCGGCTCGGGTGGGCTGGATGCGGCCACGCTCGCCCGGCTGCTCTACGGCGCGGCGATCCTGGCCGTCCTGCTGTTCCTGCGCGGTGGCCTGGCGGGGGCCGCCCGCCGCCTCCGCCACCGGCGGCCCCCGCGGGACACCGGCGAGCCACCGCCCGTGGCTGCCCCGACGGCGCCGACTGCCACGCCCGAACCCTCCCTGTCCCATCCCAGCGTCCCCACCAGGTCGAAGGAGACCACTCCATGAAGCACCCGACCCGCACCGCGCTGGCCCTCGCCGGCTGCGTCACCGTCCTCGCTGCCTGCTCCACCGAGGACCCCAACGCGTCCGGCGGCGGAGGCGGCGCGGACGGGGACGTGCGGACCGGCAGCGGCGTCACCGACGACACCATCACCGTCGGCATCCTGACCGACCTCTCCGGCCCGTTCTCCGCGACGGCCTCGACCCAGGCCGCGGTGATGCAGGCGTACTGGCAGCAGGCGAACGCGGACGGTGGAGTGTGCGGCCGGACCGTCGAGGTGGACGTCCAGGACCACGGTTACGACCCGCAACGAGCTGTCTCCCTGTACCGGAGCATGGCCCCCGAGGTGGCCGCCTTCCAGCAGATCCTCGGCTCCCCCATCAACGCCGCGGTCAACCCGCTGGCCCTGGAGGACGACCTCTACGTGGGCGGCGTCGGCTGGGCCAGCGTCTCCCTGGACTTCCCCAACGTGCAGGTGCCGGGCACCACGTACAGCGTCGAGGCGGCGAACGCCATCGACTACCTGGTCGACGAGCAGGGCCTGGCCGAGGGCGACAAGGTCGGCGTCGTCTACTTCGTCGGGGACTACGGGAGCGACTCGCTGGCCGGCGCCCGTCACGCCGCGGAGGACCACGGACTGGAGATCGTGCCGCAGGAGATCACCCCGCGGGACACCGACCTGTCGGCGCAGGCCTCCGCACTGCAGCAGGAAGGGGTGTCCGCCGTGATCCTGGCGGCCGCACCGGCACAGGTCGCCTCGCTGGCCGGGGTCCTGGGCGCCCAGGGCACCGACGTGCCGATCATCGGGCACGCGCCCGAGTGGACGGGCTCCCTGCTCGAGACACCTGCCGGACCCACCCTGCTCGACAACTTCTACCTCGTCTCCTCCTCGGCTCCCTACAGCGCCGACGTCCCCGGCGCTCAGCAGGCAGTCGAGGGCTATCGAGCCGCGGACCCCGACGGCGCCGAGTCCTGGGAGGTGCCTCTGGCCTGGGGCGAGGCCATCCTGCTGCGCACCGCGCTGGAGAACGCGTGCGAGGCCGGCGACCTGACTCCCGGGGGCATCGTCGCCGGGATGCAGGAGACCACCGACCTCGACACGGACGGTCTCTTCGCCGGCACGCTGGACTACGGAGAGCCTGGCGAGCCGCCGACGCGGACCGTCTACCTCTCACGCCCGGACGACACGCTCCCCGGCGGCATGCGGCTGGAGACCACCCTCGAGGGGCCCAACGCGCAGAGCTACTCGTTCGACTGAACCGCCCAGCCGTCGGGGAGGTCGTGCCCGTGCGACCTCCCCGACGGTCCGGAGCCCTCCGGTCGGCCACCAGGTCTCCCAGGTGCCGGACGTGGTCCTCGTCCTCCGCCCCGGCCCCCGCGAGGTCCGGGCCGTAGGCGGTCCGCATGACGAGCGCGGCCGCGACGACCTCGGTCGGCTCCGACGTCGAGCCCTCACGAGAGACGTGAGGCGAACCACTCGCCGACCCGGCGGTCCTCCTCCTCGGCGTGGGGGCAGCGCCACCCGCTCCGCCGGCATCCGCCCCAGCCGGCCGGCACGGCCGCAGTCCTCGACCATCGCCCGGGAGAACTCGGCCGAGGAGGCCGAGCCGCGACGGGCGCGACCCGGCTGCGCGGGATGCGCACCCCCGGACCGCCCCGGCCCGGTCAGTCGTCGGACTCCGCCGTCGTGACGACGCGCGCCAGGAGGGCCGTCAACGTCTCCTGCTCGCGGTCGGACAGGGCGCGCAGGCGGTGCCGCAGGTCCGCGCGGGCGCGACTCGCGGCCGACTCCCGGACCTCGCGCCCGCGGCCGGTGGCGACGACCAGCCGGGTGCGGCGGTCGGCCGGGGACGGCCGGCGCTCGACGAGACCGGCTGTCTGCAGTTCGTCCACCAGCAGGACCACCTGACTGGGGTCCAGCCCGAGCGTGCCCGCCAGGTCGCGCTGGGAGACGCCCTCGACCGTGTCCGCCGCCAGGCAGAGGACCGAGTACTGGCGGACCCGCAGGCCGTGCTCCTCCAGGGCGGCGTTCGCGCCGCGGACGACCAGTCCGCTGGCACGCGAGAGCAGGAAACCGACGTCGTCCGTCAGCACCGTCATCTGGTTGAACTCCTCAATCGTTGACAACCTCCACGATACGCACCTAGCGTCGCATCCGTTCCGCACGGCGATCCTCCGCCTCCGCCGCGCCTCCCCCTCCGTCGCCCGAGGAGCTCTCGTGGACCTGACCGGCAAGGTCGCCATCATCACCGGCAGCGGACGGGGCCTCGGCCTCGCCTACGCCGCCGAACTCGCCCGCTCCGGCGCGTCCGTGGTCGTCAACGACGTCGACGAGGCCGTCGCCGGGGCCGCCGTCGAGACCATCACCGCGGCCGGCGGCACGGCCGTCGCCGAGGTCGTACCGGTCGGCACCAGCGAGGCCGCGCAGGCCCTCGTCGACCGCGCCGTGGGCGAGTTCGGCCGCCTGGACGTCCTGGTCAACAACGCCGGCATCCTGCGCGACACGACGCTGTGGAAGATGACCGACGAGCAGTTCGACGCCGTCGTCACCACGCACCTGCGCGGCACCTTCACCTGCACCCGGGCCGCCGCCGTCCGGCTGCGCGAGCAGGGTGAGGGCGGCCGGATCATCTGCGTGGGCTCCCCCACCGGGCAGGTGGGCAACTTCGGCCAGACCAACTACGCCGCGGCCAAGGCCGGCATCGTCGGCATGGTCCGCACCTGGGCGATGGAGCTCGCCCGAGCACAGATCACCGTGAACGCGGTGGTGCCCGTGGCCGCCACGGCGATGACCGAGACGGTGCCCTTCCTCAAGCCCTACGTCGACGCGCTGCAGGCCGGCGAGCCGCTGCCGCCCTTCGCCCGGCAGGAGCTCGGCTTCGGCACCCCGCAGGACGCCGCGGGCCTGGTCGCCTTCCTCGCCTCCGACGCCGCCGCCGGCATCAGCGGCCAGGCGATCGGCATCGGCGGCGACCGGCTGGCCCTGTGGTCGCACCCGGCCGAGGTCGTCGTCGAGTTCGCCGAGGGCACCGGCTGGTCGGCCGACGCCATCGCCGCGCTGTGGCCGGAGCGCTTCGCCAGCGCGCAGCAGACGGTGGGGCAGCAGCTCCCGGAGCCCCCGAAGTGAGCACCGCCGGAGCCCTGGCCCTGGACGCGCTCGTCGCCATCGACGTGCACGTGCACGTCGAGCAGGACCTGCACGGGCACATGTCCCTGGACGACGAGCTGCTCACGGCCGCGTCGAAGTACTTCAAGGGCGACCCCTACCACCCGACGGTCCCGCAGATCGCCGCCGACTACCGCGAGCTCCGGATGGCTGCGGTGGTGTTCACCGTCGACGCCGAGGCCGCCACCGGGCAGCGGCTGCTGTCCAACGAGGAGATCGCCGACGCCGCGGCCGAGCACGCCGACGTGCTCATCCCCTTCGGCTCGATCGACCCCGCCCGCGGGGCGGCCGGCGTCCGCATGGCGCGCCGTCTGGTCGAGGCCCACGGCGTCCGGGGTTTCAAGTTCCACCCCAGCCTGCAGGCCTTCGAGCCCAACGACCGCCGCCACTACCCGCTGTACGCCGAACTCGAGGCCCTCGGCGTGCCGGCGCTGTTCCACACCGGCCAGACCGGCATCGGTTCCGGCCTGCCGGGCGGGCGGGGCATCAAGCTGCGCTACTCCGACCCGATGCTCCTCGACGACGTGGCCGCCGACTTCCCCGACCTGACGATCATCATGGCGCACCCCTCGGTGCCCTGGCAGGACTCCGCGATCTCCGTGGCCCAGCACAAGGCCAACGTCTACATCGACCTGTCCGGCTGGTCGCCCAAGTACTTCCCGCCGCAGCTGGTCCGCGCCGCCAACACCCAGCTCAAGCACAAGGTGCTGTTCGGCTCCGACTACCCGTTGATCAAGCCCGAGCGCTGGATCAGGGACTTCGAGGCCCTCGAGATCCGCGAGGAGGTCAGGCCGCTGATCATGAAGGAGAACGCCGTCCGCGCCCTGGGGCTGCGGTGAGGAACGCCGGCCTCGGATCCTGGCCCGAGCGGCGACTCCGCATCTCCCCCGACCGGGACGCGATCTGGTTCGAGGGGACGTGCACCTCGCACGGGCAGTTCGCCGTCCGGGTCCGTCGCGCCGCCGACGCCCTGGCCGGCCTCGGGGTGCGGACCGGCGACCGGGTCGCCTGGATCAGCGGGAACCACCCGTCGGCGCTGGAGACCCTCTACGCCTGCGGTCAGCTGGGCGCCGTCTGGGTACCGGTGAACGCCCGGCTCACCGCGCCCGAGGCCGAGTACGTGCTCGCCCACTCCGGCGCATCGGTCGTCGTGCACGGCCGGGAACACGGTGGGCTGGCCGACGCGCTGCGCGACCGGCTACCCGGCGTCGGCGCCTGGATCGGCGTCGAGCCCGCCGCCGAGGGCGGCGCGGACTCACTGCCCTACGAGCACCTGCTGGCCGCGGCGTCGCCCGACCCCCGGGACGAGCCGGTCGGTCTCGACGACCCCTGCCTGGTCATGTACACCTCGGGCACCACCGGCCGGCCCAAGGGAGCGGTGCTCACCCACGGCAACATGACGTGGAACGCCGTCAACCAGACGCTGGGCTTCGACTTCAGCCCCACCGAGCGGACGCTGGCGCTGGCTCCCCTGTTCCACATCGGGGGGCTCAACGGCACGGTGAACCCGACCCTGCTGCGCGGCGGCTGCGCGGCCGTCCTCCGCCGGTTCGACCCCGCGACGACGCTCGAGGTCATCGAGCAGCAGCGGATCACCTCGTTCTTCGCCGTCCCCACGATGCTGGACGCGATGAGCCGGGACCCGGGCTTCCCGACCCGCGACCTGTCCTCGCTGCGCACCATCGGCGCCGCCGGCGCCGCGGTCCCGCTGCCGACCCTGCGCACCTGGCTGGACCGCGGCGTCACGGTGCAGCAGGCCTACGGCATGACCGAGGCCGCGCCCGGCTGCACGGTGCTCGACTCCGCCGACGCCGAGCGCAAGGTCGGCTCGGCCGGCAGACCGGTGTTCTTCACCGACGTCCGGGTGGTCCGGCCCGACGGCACGGAGGCCGACGTCGACGAGGTGGGCGAGGTCGTCGTCCAGGGACCGAACGTGATGGCCGGCTACTGGAACGACCCCGAGCGCACCGCGGAGGTCCTCGTCGACGGTTGGTACCACACCGGCGACGCCGGCTCCCTGGACGACGAGGGCCATCTCCACATCCGCGACCGGTACAAGGACATGATCATCTCCGGCGGGGAGAACGTCTATCCCGCCGAGGTCGAGTCCGCCCTGCTCGAGCTACCGGAGGTCGCCGAGGCCGCCGTCATCGGTGTCCCCGACCAGAAGTGGGGCGAGGTCGGCCTGGCCCTCCTCGTCGCCTCCCCCGGCACTGTCCCCGACCCGGACGCCGTCCGCGCCGCGCTGCGCGGACGTCTGGCCGGGTTCAAGGTCCCCCGGCACGTCCGCGTCGTCGACGAGTTGCCCAAGACCGCCACCGGCAAGATCCGCAAGCCCGATCTGCGGGCCCAGCACCTGATCGAGGAGAACACCCCATGACCACCACCACGACCATGGCGGAGCTGCCCGGCCTCGCCGGCTCCACGCTCGGCACCAGCGACTGGATCGAGATCACGCAGCAGCGGGTGAACACCTTCGCCGACGCGACCGACGACCACCAGTGGATCCACGTCGACGTCGAGCGGGCCGAGGCCGAGAGCCCCTTCGGCGGGCCCATCGGGCACGGCTACCTGACGCTGTCGCTGCTCATCCCGATGTGGTCGCAGGTCCTGACCGTCACCGACACGACCATGGCCCTGAACTACGGGCTGAACAAGGTCCGCTTCCCCGCGCCGGTCCCCGTCGGCTCGAAGCTCCGGCTCACCGCCACCCTGGTCACCGTCGAGGAGATCAGCGGCGGCCTGCAGCTCACCGTCGCTGCGGTGATCGAGGCCGAGGGCGTGGCCAAGCCGGTCTGCATCGCCGAACCGGTCTTCCGCTTCTACGCCTGACCGCCCGGCCGCCGGTGCACCGGGCCCGGCCGGGGAGCAGCACGCCCGCAGCTCCCCTGCCGGACCCCGCCGTTCCCCTCAGAGCGTGAAGCGCCGCACCGCGACCTGGAGTCCGTCGCTCATCCGGGCCAGCTCGGCGGCCGAGCGCTGGGCCTCCTCGACCCGCTGGTTGGTCTCCTGGGTGCCGGCGGCCAGCCCGGAGATCGCCGCCGCGATGTCCTGGGAGCCCCGGGCCGCCTCGGCCACGTTGCGGTTCATCTCGTTGGTGGTGGCCGTCTGCTCCTCCACCGCGGCGGCGATGGTCGACTGGAAGTCGTTGATCTCCCCGATGACCGACGAGATCCGCGAGATCGCGTCCACCGCACCGGCGGTGTCGGCCTGGATCGCCTCCACGCGGGACGAGATGTCCTCGGTCGCCCGGGCCGTCTCCTGCGCCAGCTCCTTCACCTCGCTGGCCACGACCGCGAAGCCCTTGCCGGCCTCCCCTGCCCGCGCGGCCTCGATCGTGGCGTTCAACGCCAGGAGGTTGGTCTGCTCCGCGATCCCGTTGATCAGCTTGACCACCGTGGCGATCTCCTGCGAGGAGTCGCCCAGCTTGCCCACGGTCCGGGTGGTGTCCTCCGCGACCGCCACGGCCTGACCCGCCACGCGGGAGGCCTCGCTGGCGTTCTGCGAGATCTCGCGGATCGCCGACTCCATCTGCGAGGAACCGATCGCGACGGTGTCGACGCTCGTGGCGACCGCGCCGGCCGACGAGACCACCACGTCTGCCTGACCGGCAGCCGTGCGCGCGTTGTGGGCCATGGCCTCCGCGCTCGCGTTCAGCCTGCTCGACGCGCTCGCCAGCTGGCCGGAGGACTGCTCCACGAGCGCCAGCACCGCCCCCAGGGAGTCCAGCGTCCGGTCGACGGACTCCGCGACGTCGCCCAGTTCGGCGCCGCCGGTCATGCCCACCCGGACCCTGAGGTCTCCGGCGGAGACCTCCTCCAGCACCGCCCGGATGCGCCGCACCGGACGGGTGACGGTCCGCGCCATCAGGAACGCGAGGAACACGCAGACCGCGACGCCGAGCACGATGGCGACCAGGGTGAGCGACCGGGCCGTCCCGTAGGCCGCCTCCGCCTCCTCGACGGTCGTCTCGGCGATGTCGGCCTGGGCGTCGCCCGCAGCCTCGAGCGCCGCGAGCGCGCCCTGCTCCGCCGCGTCGAGCGCGCCGATGATCTCGACCCCCGCCGGATCCTCCGGCGACGTCGTCTCCAGGCTCCGGATGGCCTGGTCGAAGGCGGTGAGCTCGGTCAGGTAGTCGTCCACCGCCGCGCGCGCCTCGGGACGCAGCGGCAGGGCGGCGACCGACTCGGCCAGGTCGTCCATCTCCTGCCGGGCCGCCTGCGCCTGCTGCGCCATCGCCGCGAGCACGTCGGGCGCGAGGTAGCCGAGGCTGGAGCGCGCGTTCAGCGCCTGGAACTCCCACCAGGCGGCCTCCAGGGCGAGCAGTCCCCGCAGCGGCACGGTGCCGTCGTCGTAGACGGCCTCCGCGTGGTCGCTCAACACCGACATGCGGTGGATGCCGAACGCCCCGATGCCGAGCGTCGCCACCCCGGCGGCGAGGAAGGCCGCCAGCAGCCTCCCCCGCAGGCCCAGGCCTCCGGGTCGACGGACCGCCCGTCGTCCCGTGGTGGGGACGACGGCGTCCGGGTGCTGGCCGGTGGTGTTCATGAGACCTCTTCCGGGCGGGTGGCGAGCGGGATCCGGACTGGGCATCGGCGGCAGCCCGGCGGGCTCAAGCCCACGGGCCCGACCGACGCGCCCCCCGCCGCGAATACGTCGGTCTGTAAGTCGCGGCCGTCGTCTTCCGCCGATCTGGCGGGGTCGGCGCCCTCGCCGGCGGGAGACGCTGGCGCGGACGTGCGGCCGCACCACGCCGACACCGCTCCGGCTGGGACCCGCCCGCTCGCCGCGCCGGCGCGGCGGGGCGGGAGTCGCTCAGGCCGCGAAGACCTGACGACCGCCGACGTAGGTGGCGCTCACGGCGATGTCGCCGATCCGCTGGACCGGGACCGCGAGCGGGTCGGCGTCGAGCACCGCGAGGTCGGCCAGCTGGCCCGGGGCGAGACCACCGGTCTCCGCCTCCGCGTGGTTCACCCAGGCCGAGCCCGCGGTGTAGGCGTGCAGGAAGGCGGTGGGTGCCAGCCGTTGGTCCGGCGACAGGGGCGGCACGTCGGGCGCGCCCGGCGGCTGCCGGTTGACCGCGACGTGCATCGCCTGCAGCGGGTCGGCCGAGCTGACCGGCCAGTCGCTGCCCGCGCACAACGGCGCCCCCGCCGCCAGCAGGTCGGCGAAGGGGTACTGCCAGGCAGCGCGTTCCGGCCCCAGGAAGGGGATGGTCAGCTCGTCCATCTGCGGCTCGTGCACCGCCCACAGCGCCTGCAGGTTGGCGCCGACGGCCGACCGCCCGAAACGGGGGACGTCGTCGGGGTGCACCACCTGCAGGTGCGCCAGGTGGTGCCGGAGGTCCCGGTCCCCGTTGGCCGCCCGCGCCAACTCGACCGCGTCGAGCGCCTCCCGGACCGCCCGGTCACCCACGGCGTGCAGGTGCACCTGGAAGCCCTCCCGGTCCAGGCGTCGGACGGCCTCGGACAGCAGTGCCGGGTCCAGGTGGCTCAGACCGCTGTTCCCGCTGCGGCAGCCGCAGGCGTCGAGGTACGGAGCGAGCATGCCGGCGGTGCCGTTCTCGGCCACGCCGTCCTGCATGATCTTGACCGTCGTCGCGCGGAACCGTCCCGTGCCGCGGGCCCCACCGGCCTCCTCCCGGCGGGCGACCAGGTCGGCGACCTGCTCCAGGCCGCGCGCGCGGTCCCACCACAGGGCCCCCACGACCCGGCCGGTGAGCAGTCCCGAGCGGGCCGCGTCGAGATAGGTGGGCAGGAGGTCGGGCAGCGGGCCGTAGGCGCCCACGATCGCGTCCTGCCAGCCCGTGACACCCAGCCCGTGCAGGTGCTGCTGCCCACGCAGCAGCGCGGCGCGGAGGAGGTCGGCGTCGGGCCGGGGCTGCAACCGCCCGACGAGGTCGGCGGCACCCTCGTGCAGCGTGCCCTGGGGGGACCCGTCGTCCTCGCGCTCGATCCGGCCGTCGACCGGGTCCGGCGTGGTCGCGTCCACCCCGGCCCGGTGCAGCGCGACGGTGTTCACCCACGCTCCGTGCCCGTCCTGGTTGGCGAACAACGCCGGCCGGTCGGGGAGGACGGCGTCCAGCAGTCCCCGCGACGGTGCGCCACCGGCGAACCACTCCATCGACCAGCCACTGCCGGTGACCCAGTCGAGGTCGGGGTTCTCGGCGGCGTAGCGGGCGATCCGCCCGAGTGCGTCGTCGGCGTCCCGGGCGCCGTGGAGCGAGCAGGTGAGCAGCGCGAAGCCCCCGGACACGGGGTGCACGTGCGCGTCCACGAAGCCGGGGACGACGGTCCGTCCGGCCAGGTCCACCCGCTCGGTGCGCGGCCCGGTGAGCGCCCGGACGTCGTCGTCGCTGCCCACGGCGACGACCCGGCCGTCCCGCACGGCCAGTGCCTGCCCGCCGGGACCGGTGACCGCGTGCACGGTCCCCCCGGTGAGGACCAGGTCGGCGGTGTCCACTGCGTCGCCCCTCGGACCGGTCACGCGCTCAGGCGGCGGGACGGCCGGCGCCGCGCGGGCCACGGCTGTGTGCCGCCGGGACGACCGTGGTGCCGACCGCCCGGACGACGACGACGGGCTCGTCGAGGACGTCGGCGCCCGAGGCCGTGTCGTCGTACCGGGAGGCGATGACCTTGCGGGCCTCGAGCTGCACGGTGCGGCTGGTGGTGCCGATGCGGGTGACCGTGCCGGTCACCTCGAGGAAGTCGCCGGCGTACACGGGCGCCAGGAACTCGATCCTGTCGTAGCCGACGAACAGCCCCTCGTCGCCGTCGGTGATGATCGCGACCTCGGTGACCACGTCACCGAAGAGCTTCAGCACGCGGGCGCCCTCGACGAGGTTGCCGCCGTAGTGGGCCTCCTCCTGGCCGATGCGCACACGGAGCGTGCAGACGATGGGCTGGGTCATGGGTGGGTCCTCCAGTGGGGTGTCGGGTGCTTCAGACGGTGGTGAGCGCCGCGTCGACGGCGACCGCGCGTGACCGGCTGACGATCAGCGGGTTGACGTCGATCGCGGTGATCTCCGGGCGGGCCGCGCCGAACCGGCTCACCGCACAGAGGGCGCGGCTGACGCCGTCGCGGTCCAGCGCGCCGCCGCGGGCCCCGGCGAGCAGCCGGCCCGCCCGGCTGCGGTCGACGAACCGGCGGGCAGCGGCTTCGTCGAGCTCGCCGACGTGGACGTCGACCACGTCGAGGAACTCGGCCCAGACGCCGCCGAGCCCCAGCAGGCAGCTGGGCCCGAAGACGGGGTCGCGGTGGAAACCGACGAGCAGCTCGAGGTCCCCACGCACCAGCTCGGTCACGAGCAGCTCCAGCTCGACACCGTTCGCCGCGGCCCAGCCGAGCATCCGCTCGGCCTCGGCACGGACGGCGTCAGGGCCCGACAGGCCGACGGCGACCAGCCCCGCCTCGGTCTTGTGCAGCAGGCCGGCGGCGACGCCCTTGACGACGACCGGGCCACCCAGCTCGGCAGCCGCGGCGACGGCGGCCTCGGCGTCGGTCACCCGGACCGCACGCGGGGACGCCAGGCCGAGCCCGGCGAGCGCGGCGAGGAGCTCGTCCTCGGTCCGCGGGAGCGGCCCGTCCACCACCTGCGCGGCCGGCACGACGGAGCCCCTGGCCGGCTCGGCGCCCTCCGCGCGGCGGCCCAGGGCGGCCAGGGCGGCCAGGGCCGGGCGGGCGCCGCGCAGCAGCGGGATGTCCGATGCCGCGCAGAAGGCCACCAGCTCCTCAGGCGGGTCCTGGCTGGCCGGGCTCAGCAGCACGGGGGTCGTCGCGGTGCCGGCGACCGCGTCCCGCAGCTCCCGGGCCAGGAAGAGGCCGAGGTCCTGCTCGTACCGCCCCGCGGTGCGCTGCTGGTCGATGCCGACGACCAGCAGGTCACCGCCCTCCCCGGCGACCGCCCGCAGCGCCTCGGGGTAGATGACCTCGTGGTCGTCGGCGCCCCACGGGTCCAGGGGGTTGCGCGGCGAGAACAGCGGCCAGCGCCGGGTCAGCGCGTCGCCCGCGCGGTCGCTCAGCCGGGGCAGCTCCAGGCCGACGTCCGAGGCGAGGTCGGCGAGGAGGTTGCCCTCGCCGCCGGAGTTGGTGACGAGGAAGGTCCGCCGGCCGGCCACCGGGCGGCGGGAGCCGAGCACCTCCCCCAGGGCCAGCAGCTCGTCGAGGTCGGCGGCCAGCACGACGCCGGCCTGGGCGAGCGCTGCCGCGGTCGTGCGGGCGGCACCCGCGAGCCGGCCCGAGTGGGCCTGCACGCCCTCCTGCGCCGTCGCGGAGCGGCCGACGACGCAGGCGGCCACCGTCTTGCCCGCCTCGGCGAGCTCCCGGCACGCGGCCAGTGTCGCCTGCGCGTCCTCCACGGCCTCGACGAACACCAGGACCGCGGTGGTCTCCGGGTCGGCCGCGAAGAACCGCAGGTGGTCCGGGAGGCCGAGGACCGCCTCGCTGCCGGAGGAGACGGCGGTGGACAGCGGGACCCGCGGGCCGGCGTTGACGAACGCCTCCACGACGGCGCCGCTCTGCGCCACGAGCCCGACGGTCCCCCGCCGGAGCTGCGGACCCACCGTGCCGATGTACGGGGCAGCCCCGGAGACCAGGTCCAGCACACCCATGCAGTTGGGCCCGATGACGGACACCCCGTGCTCGCGCCGGAGCCGCCGCAGCTCGCCGACCAGCTCGGCGGCGACCTCGCCGGAGTCGGTGGCGCCGGCTCCCGGCACCACGAACGTGCCGACCCCGACGGAGAGTCCCTCCTCCACGACGTCGAGCACGCGGTCGGCGCGCACCTGCACCAGCGCGACGTCGACCGGCTCGTCGAGGTCGGTCAGGCTGGGCACCGCCGGGACCCCCGCCACCTCGCGGTGCCGGGGGGTGACGGCCACCAGCCGGCCGGAGTACCCGAGCGCACGGCAGTTCGCCAGCGCGATCCGCCCGACGAACCGGGACGGTGACGCGCCGACGACCGCGAGGGACCGGGGGCGGTAGCGCACGTCGGGGAGCACCTCAGCAGCATCGCCGCGCCGGGACGAGTGCCGGGTGCGACAGTGTGTCGGGATCCGCGGCGACTCGCGGACAGCATGCTGGCCGGCCGTCCGCCTGCCGCCCGGAGGCTCGGGCGCATGCCCGAGATCCCCCCT
The DNA here is from genome assembly GCF_019799925.1 of Blastococcus sp. CPCC 205250. GTDB lineage: Bacteria > Actinomycetota > Actinomycetes > Mycobacteriales > Geodermatophilaceae > Trujillonella. The sequence continues at coordinate 29,849 of NZ_JABGCG010000009.1, forward strand.
TCCGTCCGCGCCCTCGTCGCGGACGCCTCCGGTCCGGCGACGACCCTGGACCTGCGCACCCTCCCCGCTGCCGAGCTGGGCGAGGGCGACGTCGGCATCGCCGTCTCCTGGTCCGGCGTCAACTACAAGGACGGCCTGGCCTCCCGCAAGGACGGCAGGGTCGCACGGATCGACCCCCTGGTGCCCGGCGTCGACCTGGCCGGCACGGTCGTCGAGCCGGATGGCTCCGGCCTCCGCGCCGGGCAGCCGGTGCTCGCGCACGGCTACGACCTGGGCGTGGCCCACCACGGCGGCTACGCCGAGTACGCCCGCGTGCCCGCCGGCTGGGTGGTCCCGCTGCCCGCCGGGCTCTCGGAGCGTCAGGCGATGACACTCGGCACCGCCGGCTTCACCGCGGCGCTCAGCGTGCTCGCGCTCGAGGAGCACGGGCTGGCGCCGGGCGACGGCGACGTCCTGGTCACCGGGGCCACCGGGGGCGTGGGGAGCGTGGCCGTGTCGATCCTCGCCGGCCGTGGCCACCGGGTCACCGCGGTCACCGGCAAGCCCGACGCCGGCGACTGGCTGCGCGCCCTGGGCGCGGCGGAGGTCGTCGACCGCGCCGCCGTGGGCGACCCGTCCCGCCCGCTGCAGCGGGAGCGGTGGGCCGGCGCGGTCGACTGCGTCGGCGGGGAGATGCTGGCCGCGGTGCTCGCCTCCCTGCGCTACGGCGCCGCCGTCGCCGCGTCCGGCAACACCGGTGGCACCGGCCTCCCCACGACGGTGTTCCCCTTCATCCTCCGCGGGGCGTCGCTCCTCGGGATCGACTCGGTGCAGTGCCCGATCGAGCGCCGTCGTGAGGTGTGGACCCGGCTCGCCGGCGACCTCCGCCCGCCGGCGCTGGACGACCTGGCCACGGACGAGGTGGGCCTGGACGGCGTCCCGGGCGCTCTGGAGCGCGTGCTGGCCGGCGGCGCACGTGGACGCACCCTGGTCCGGGTCCGATGACGGGCATCCAGGACGGCGGTGCGGACGGCGGTGCGGACGGCGGTGCGGACGGCCGGACCCCGCCGGGCGCCGGGCGGTCGCCACGGTGGAACCGGTGGATGCGCCGGCGGCGGATCGTCCTCGGCGCCGTCGGCTGCCTGATGACCACCAGCGTCGCCGTCGCGGCGGGCTGGGCGGTCGACGTGGCACCGGGCTCGAGCGGGCAGGCACGGGCGGCCACCGTCTCGAACCTCGCCATCACCGCGACGGCGAGCCCGGCCGCGGGCAACCTCCTCTATCCCGGCGCATCCGGTGACGTCGTGGCGAGGATCGCCAACCCGAACCCGTTCCCCGTCACCGTGACCGAGGTCAGGCTGCCGACGGCGACGACGTATGCCGTGGCCTACAACGACAGCGCCCTGACCACGGCGACGGGTGCCGGGTGTGACGCGACGACGAGCCTGGTCAGGTACACCCACGCCACGTCCACGCCGGGCTCGACCCACGTGCTGACCTCGGCGCTGACCGTGCCCGCGGCCGGGACGCTGACGGTCACCTTCACCAACGCGGCCAGCATGGACACGAACAGCTCGAACGCCTGCGCCGGGAGGTACTTCAGGATGCCGTCCCTGGCCGGCGTCACGGCCACCGGCGGTGCCGGGACGCCGACGGCGGAGCCGGCGACGTCGGGCTGGAGCAGCTGAGCTCCGCACCGCGCGGACGGCCCAGGGCACCCGGGGCACCCGGGGCCGTCCGCGCTCCCGACCGGCCACCGCACCCGCAGGAGGGGGTCCCCGTGCCGTCCGGCGCCCTCGTCCGCCGCGGGGGGCTCGTCGTGGTCGCCGCGCTGCTGCTGGTGGCTGCGGCGTCGGCGGAGGCCGGGGCCCGGTGGTCGGTACAGGTCGCCGGCGGGTCCGGCGGGCAGGCGCGGGCCGGTGCCCGGCCTCCTCCCCCGGCCACGGTGACCGCGACCTGTGTCGTCGCCTACACCAGCGCCGGGGTCCGCTCCGACAGCATCCGCGTGGACTGGAGCCCGTCATCCACGGCGACGACCTACGACGTCGAGCACTCCTACCTCACCTCCGACGGGCAGACGTGGAGCGGCTGGGGTCCTCCGCCGTCGGCCCAGACGCCCACCGGGGTCGTCGGCACCTCGTTCACCGACACCAACACCGAGCCCTCCGACCTGACCTTCCGGTACCGGGTGAACGCCACTCGGGGCACCTACTGGTGGAGCGCCCCCACGGTGTCCGGCACACGGACGATCACCAACGGCCGCTGCTCCTGAGACGGCGGCTCAGCGGGTGCGGAACACGGTGTCCTGCCACGCCTTGTGCGCCTGGCCGGTGATGTCGCTCATGACGTGCTTGAGCTGCGTGTACTCGTCGAACGAGTAGATCGACATGTCCTTGCCGTAGCCGGAGCCCCTCGTCCCGCCGTGCGGCATCTCCGAGACGATGGGGATGTGGTCGTTGATCCACACCGTGCCGGCCGCCAGTTCCCGGCTCGCCCGCTGGGCCAGGAAGACGTCGCGAGTCCACGCGGAGGCGGCCAGCCCGAAGGGCACGTCGTTGGCCAGCGCGAGGGCCTCGTCCGCGGTGTCGAACGGCAGGACGGCCAGCACCGGCCCGAACACCTCCGACTGCACGACCGCGCTGCGCTGGGCGGCGTCGACCAGCAGCGTCGGCTCGTAGTAGGCGCCGGCGGCGAGCTCGCCGCCGGGTGCCCGGCCGCCGGTCACGACCCGCGCGCCGTCCGCGACGGCCTGCTCGACCATGGCCGCGACCCGGTCCCGCTGGCGGGAGGACGCCAGCGGCCCCTGGTCGGTGTCCTCGTCGCGGGTCGGCCCGAGGCGGACCGACGCCATGAGGTCGGCGACGCCGCTCACGAACGAGTCGTACGCCGAGCGGTGCACGTACGCGCGCGTCGCGGCGGTGCAGTCCTGCCCGGAGTTGATCAGTGCGGCGGCCACCGCACCCCGGACGGCCGCGTCGAGGTCCGCGTCGGCGAAGACGACGAACGGCGCCTTGCCGCCCAGCTCCAGGTGCAGCCGGGTGCCGTTGGCCGCGGCCAGCGCGGCGACGTGCCGGCCGGCCGCGGTGGAGCCGGTGAACGAGGTCATCGCGATCCTCGGGCTGGCGACCAGCGCCTCACCGGTGAGCGGGCCGGGCCCGTTCACCACGTTGACCACGCCGTCGGGGACGCCCGCCCGCCGGCAGGCCTCGGCCAGCGCGAGCGAGGTCAGCGGCGTGGTCTCCGCCGGCTTGAGCACGACCGTGTTGCCGGCCGCGATGGCCGGCAGGACCTTCCACACCGCCATCTGCAGCGGGTAGTTCCACGGCGCGATCGAGCCGACCACGCCGACCGGTTCCCGCCGGACCGTGGAGGTGTGCGCACCGCTCCACTCCGCGGCCGCCATGCCGTCCAGACGCCGGGCCGCGCCGGCGAAGAAGGCGACGTTGTCGACGGACCCAGGGACGTCGAACTCGCGGCTGAGCCGGATCGGCTTGCCGGCCTGCGCCGTCTCGGTCTGCGCCAGCTCCTCCGCGGTCCGGTCCAGCTCGGCGGCGAGCGCGTGCAGGACCCCTGACCGCTGGGCGGGGGTCGCGGCGGCCCAGCCGGGGAGCGCGGCCTCGGCGGCGCCGATCGCCCGGTCGACGGTGCGCGGTGTCGCCGCCGGGTACGTCCACAGCACCTCGCCGGTGGAGGGGTCGACCACCTCCTGGTCCGGTCCCTCCTCGTCGTCATACGGCGCACCACCGATGTGGTGGGCACCCTCGGGTAGCCGCACGGCTGCCTCCTCGCGGTCACTCCCCGCCGGGCGCGGGCACCGCCAGCCTGCTGCCGGCGACGGCTCCCGGCGGGGACGGATCGTCGACACCGCCGGCGGTCTCCGTCGATCCGTCGGCCCGGGGCAGGCGTGCGCCGAGGACCGGGTGCGCCTCGCGGGGACCACCCGCCGGACCGCCGTCCGCGGGACCGTCACGGCGTCGGCTCCGGCGGGGACGGGCGACGCCCTGACGGCCGGCCCCGGCCCGCGCCCGGGCCACACTGGGGCGTGCCCACTCCCCCGGCCGCCACGGCCGCCGCGCGACGGCTGCTCTGCGACGCACCGTGCACCCGGACGCTGGAGCCCCTGCCCCTCGACCCGTCGACCGTCCGCGCGGGCACCCCCCTCGCGTCGCACGCCGAGCTGCCCGGCGGGGAGGGTCCGGCGGTCGGGATCTGGGAACTCACCGCGGGCACGGTGACCGACGTGGAGGCCGACGAGGTCTTCGTCGTCCTGGCCGGGCGGGGCACCGTGACCTTCGGCGACGGCTCGGTGATCCCCCTGCGGCCCGGCGTCGTCGTGCGCCTGCGGGCCGGCGACGAGACGGTGTGGACCGTGACCGAGACCCTGCGCAAGGTCTACGTGTCCTGATCGGCCCGCGCCGGCTCAGCCCGACGCCGTGGCCGCGGCCTCCATCGCCTGGATCATCGCCTCGATGACCCGGTCGTAGATCGCCCGGTCGGTCACGCTCAGCAGCTCCCCCACGTGCGCCCGCGTGGCCGGGTACTCCGCCGACGGCGCGGCGTAGACCCGAGCCCACGCGGAGGACTCCTTGGCCTCCACCTCCGGCCCGAGCTGGTCCACCAGCGCGTTCGCCCCGCACAGGCTGAGCAGGCAGTCGGCGAACGCGCGGTAGAACAGCACGGTGCTCGGGCGGTCCAGCCCCAGTCCGGCGATCGTCGTCAGCAGGAGCTCCACCATCCGGCGCTCCCCCGGTCCGCCGGTCGTCCGCGCGAAGGCCGAGGCGTAGATCGCGGGATAGGTCCCCGCGATCCGCCAGCTCTCGTCCGCGACCGCCCGCAGCACGTCCTGCCAGGGGTCGCCCGCCGTCAGGCGGTCGCGGAGCGCGTCGACCGCCCACTGCTCGGCGCGGTCCATGCACGCGAGGACCAGGTCGTCCTTGTCCCGGAAGTGGCGGTAGAAGGCCGTGGGGTCGACACCGAGCTCGGCCCCCAGCCGGCGCACGGTCAGGGCGCCGGCCCCCTCCCGCTCGATGAACTCCAGCGCCCGGTCCACGATCGCCTCGGGACTCAGCGCCTCCCCCGTGGCCGGTGGCCGACCACGCCGGCGAACCGGCGCAGCCCCGTCCGCCCGCGCACCCGTCTCCGCCACGACACACCTCCGGACCCTGGACGACACACCCATGCTATCCATTTGTCAGCGTTGTTGACAGCGTTGTTTACCGACGCTTTCATGGACACCTCCGACAGAGGAGCCCGCATGCGCGCCACCCCCCTCTCCGCGCCGGCCCTGCGAGCCGTCCGGGACGTCCCCGACGACCGCGCGCCGCTCGGCACCCCTCCGGCATCCGCCGGTCTGGGGAGTCCCGGCATGACCGTCGCCCGGGTGCTCGACGTGCCGGCCCTGCGCTCGGCGGACCCGCTGCTGGTCGCCGGCGAGCCCGGGACGGACCGGATGGTCCGGTGGGTGCACACCACCGAGCTCATCGACGTCGCCCCGCTGCTGCGCGGCGGCGACCTCGTGCTCACCACCGGCATCGCCCTCCCGGACACGCCCGGGGAGCTCGTGGGCTTCGCCGAGAGCCTCGACCGCAGCGACGTCGCCGGCCTGGTGATCGAGCTCGGGCGCCGCTGGTCGGTCCTCCCGGCGGCTCTGGTCGAGGCCTGCGACCGGCTGGGGATGCCCCTGGTGGCGCTGCGGCGCGAGGTGCGCTTTGCCGCGGTGGCCCAGGCCGTCGGGGAGCGGATCGTCGACGCCCAGCTCGAGGAGCTGCGCGAGGCCCAGCGGGTGCACGACGTCTTCACCGAGCTGGGCCTGGCCGAGGCGGACCCGGCCGAGGTCCTCGAGGCCGTCGCCCGACTGACCGGCGCGACGGTGGTCCTCGAGGACAGCCAGCACCGCCTCGTCGACTACCGGCCCGGCCCCGGCGACGCCTCGTCGTTCCTGTCGGACTGGCAGCGGCGCTCGAGGGCCGTCCCGCTCGAGCGCCGGACGGCCTGGGACCCGGCCAACGGCTGGCTGATGACCCGCGTGGGCCGGCCCGAGCGTTCCTGGGGACGGCTCGTCGTCCAGTCCCCCGGGTCTCCGGCGCCGCGGATGGCCGCCGCCGCCGAGCGTGCCGCCGCAGCACTGGCCCTGCACAACCTGCACCACCGGCAGCGGGACAGCCTCGTGCGCCGCACGCACGCCGAGATCCTCGCCGCGCTGGTCCGTGACGCCACTGCTCCCGACGTGCTGCAGCGGTGCGAGCTGGCCGGGCTGCCGGTCGGCCGGCGGACGTTCGTCGGACTCACCGTGCGCCTCGGGGGGACCGTGGCCGAGGGCGGTCCGCCGCGGCGCGTCCCCGGCATCGACACGGTGCTCGCCGCCACGGTCCACGCCCTCTCCGAGGAGCGGGTGCCCGCGCTCGTGGCCGCCGTCGACGGCGACGTCCGGCTGCTGCTGTCGCTGGACCGGTCGGTCGACGCCCGGGCCGTGACCGAGGAGCTGGCCGCCAGGCTGCACCGGCGCAACGACGTCGTCGTCGGCGCGGGTGTCGCGGTGGACCGGCTCGCTGCGGTCGGGGCGTCGCTGCGGGAGTCCGTGCACGTCGCCGACTCGGTCCGACCGGAGACGGCCGGCCGCGCCGTCCACCGGCTGTCCGACGTCCACCTCCGCGGCCTGGTCAGCATGCTGGCCGACGACGACCGGCTGCAGATGTTCGTCTCCCGGGAGCTCGACCGCCTGCGTGAGCACGACACGCGGTGGTCGACCGGGCTGCTGGACGCCGTCCGCGCGCTGGTGCGCCACCCGTGCAGCAAGTCCGACGCGGCGGCCAGCCTGCACATGTCACGGCCCGCCTTCTACGACCGGCTGGCCAAGATCGAGCGGCTGCTCGGCGTCGACCTCGACGACGCCGACATCCGCGTCTCGCTGCACGTGGCCGTGGTGGCCGACGAGGTGCTGGCCGGCCGCACCGGGTGACCCGGTGCGACCGGCCCGCCGTCAGCCCAGCGAGAAGAAGCGGATGCAGACCTTGCCGTCCTCCTCGCGCGCCATGCCGATGAAGACCGTGGCGGTGAGCCAGGCGTGCGCCTCGGCGTCGGTCTGGAACACCGGGGACGTGCGGTAGTAGAACTCGTCCTCGCTCACCTCCTCGCCGGCCGCAGCCCGGGCCTCGACCTCGGGGTCGGCCACCCAGAACCCGCGGTTGAGGATGTCGATGACGGCGCCGTCCTCGGCGCGGAGCAGGTAGCGGGCCCAGAGCTCGGTCCCGGTCGGGCGGGTGGTCGACCAGTCGCCGCCGTGGGGCAGCACCTCACCGTTGAGGCGGGGACCGGCGACGGTGCCCCCGGTGATCGGCGTGAACCACACCTCCTCCCCGGGTCCGCGCCCGATCCGCAGCGGCGGGGCGATCTCCACGCGCGCCTCGAAGGCGAAGGTGAGGCGGGGGTCCAGCAGGTCGGTCACGGGGTGTCCTCTCGATGGGTGGTGGGTCGGTGCACGGTCAGGACGAGCCGGCCGGGCGTGGCGCCCCCGAGCCGCACGGTCTGCTCGGAGGGCGCGAGGGCGGTCGCCTCCCAGGGATCCGAGCCGTCCCCCGGCTCGAGCACGTACTCCGGGAAGTCGCTGCTCATCAGCTGCAGCGCCCAGCGGTGACCCGCCCGCAGCCGGTGGGAGATCGTCATGAGCTCCACCGTGACCGGCTCGTGGGTACGCGCGCCGTCGAGCCGGACCTGGCCCTTGGTCACCAGTTCCACCTCGCCGTCGGGGGCGACGTCCAGCAGCCGGGCGTGCAGCGCGCCGATGCGGACGGACGTCTCCACCAGCACCTCCGCACGGACCCGGCCGAGGTGGTCCACGGCCCGCTCGGCCGCCGGTCCCTGGAAGGTGACGACGTCGGAGCGGTCGGCGACCGCGGCCAGGCCCTTCGCGGGTACCAGCCGGGCGAAGGGGTTCTCGGCGGTGGGGGGCACCGGGTCCGCGGGGTCGTGGCGCCAGGAGACGGTCGCCGGCTCCCCCGCCTCGCCGCGCAGCACCGGCCGGTCGCCGTCCAGGCCGAGGAACAGCGACACCTCGACGCCGCCGGGCACCGGCCAGGCCCCGGCGGTCACCGGCCGGCCGTGGACCGTCTCGGCGAACACCGCGGGGACCTCCTCCGGGCGCCCGGCCAGCACCGCGTCGAAGAAGTCCAGGGCCGGGTCCAGCGCCTCGGCCAGGTCCGGCGTCTCACCGGGCGCCAGGGGCTCCCGGCCGTGGCGGTTGAGCTCGTGGTCGATGGCCTCGAGCCGCACGTGCACGGCGCTGCGCCACCCGGTGTCGGCCAGCAGCCGGTCCAGGTCGTGCCACGAGTACTGGGCGCAGTTGTCGAACAGCCCGACGGTGAACAGCGTCGGTACGGGCGGCGCCGCGATCAGCTGCTCGACCGCCGGCCCCTGGAACCGGAGCCGCTCGGGGCCGTCGGCGAACTCCGCGTCGAAGTTCGCCGACCGTCGTCCCAGCGCCGTGAAGAACGCCTCGAAGGTGTCACGCAACGGCCGGGCGTCCCAGTCGATCGGCCACTCGTAGGCGTGACGGTCGACGTACCAGGACGCGAAGTAGCCCTTGCGCGAGGTCGCCTCCACGTCGACGCTCCCGTCGCGGTAGGTCACCTCCCGCGACAGCCGGGTCCCGGTGAGCCGGGGCGAGATCGCGCGCAGCGCGGGAGGGCCACCGGCGGCCGCGGCCAGCTGCGTCATGCCGTAGTAGCTGTCGCCCCACATGAGCACGTCCCCGTCGCACCACGGCTGGTCGGCGATCCACGCGATGGTGTCGTACCCGTCGTCCACCTCGTGGACGCCGAACTCGGTGGCCCCGCCGGAGCGGAACTTGCCGCGGACGTCCTGGACGACGACGGTGTACCCGCGCCGGTTGACGTGCTGCGCGATCGCCGGCAGGAAGCAGTACGCACCGTCCTTGTCGTAGGGCAGCCGGACGAGGACGACGGGGCGCGCGCCCTCACCGGCCCGGTACAGGTCCGCGGCGAGGGACACGCCGTCGCGCATGGGGACGGTGATCTCGTCGGCGTCCTCGGGCACCGGGCCGGGGCGCGTGACGGTGAACTCCACAGGGGCTCCAGGATGTCGGGGCGGTCGTCGGTCAGCTGTCGAAGCCCAGACCGAGGCGGTCCAGGGTGCGCAGCCACAGGTTGCGGTGGCCCGTGCGGTCCTCGCGGCCCAGCGACCAGCGGGTGAGCTGGATGCCGATCCAGGCGACGGGCTCGGGCGGGAACGGCAGGGGCTTGCGGCGGACCATCTCGAGCCGCGTCCGCTCGGTGCGCAGGCCCTCGAGCTGGTCGAGCATGACGTCGGCGGCGAACCGGGAGGCGCCGACACCGAGTCCGGTGTAGCCGAGGGCGTAGGCGGCCCGACCGCGCAGTCCCGTGCCGAAGAAGGCGGAGAACCGGGTGCTGGTGTCGATCACCCCGCCCCAGCGGTGGGTGAAGCGCACGTCCCCCAGCTGCGGGAACGTCTCGTAGAAGTGCTCGGCCAGGACGCGGTGGGTGGCCCGCCGGTCGTCCAGGGCGGGTTCGATGCGGCGGCCGAAGTGGTAGATGGCGTCGTAGCCACCCCAGACGACCCGGTCGTCGGCCGTGAGCCGGTAGTAGTGGAACTGGTTCCCCGAGTCGGAGATCCCCTGACGGCCCTGCCAGCCGACCGCGGCCAACTGGTCCGCGGTCAGCGGCTCGGTGGCCAGCACGTAGTCGTACACCGGCACGGTGTGGAACCGGAGCCGTCCGAGCAGCGGCCGGAACGCGTTCGTCGCCAGCACCACCTGCCCGGCGGTCACCACCCCGGACGGCGTCCGCACCCGCACGTGCCCGTCCCGGTGGACCACGTCGACCGCCCGGGTGCCCTCGGCGATCACCACGCCCAGCGACTCGGCGGCGTCGGCCAGGCCCCAGGCCAGCCGTGCCGGGTCCACCAGCGCGGAGCCGTCCCGCTCCTCCCGCCCGGCCAGGTAGGTCGGCGAGTCGACGAGACGGCGGACGGCCGCCGCGTCGAGGAAGCCCTCCTCGTCCGGCCGGAGGCCGGCGACCTCGTGCGGCCGGGTGGCGACCGCCAGTGCGCCCGAGAGCCGGAGGTCGCAGTCGATGCCGTACCGCTGGACGGTCGCCGCGATCCCGGCCAGGTTGTCCCGCCCCAGCCGGTCCAGCAGGTCGTACTCGTCGGGCCACCGCTCCCGCCCGTTGGCCTCGCCGTGGGTCAGGCTTGCCTCGCAGAAGCCTCCGTTGCGGCCGGTCGCGTGGTCGGCGAGCCGGTCCGCCTCGAGCAGGAGGACCCGGCGCTCGGGGCGGCGTTCCTTGGCCCGCAGCGCCGTCCACAGTCCCGTGAAGCCGCCACCGATGACGACGAGGTCGGTCTCGACGTCCCCGGCGAGCGGCGGGCGGGCCGGCGGACGGTCCGGGGTGTCGAGCCACAGGGCCACCGGGGCCGCCGCGTCGAGGCGGGCGTCGATCTCGGCGGCGGTCGGGCAGGTCGTGGTCGTCACGCGAGGTCTCCAGGTGCGTCGGCGGCGGCGGCGAGGGCGCGGTTCGAGCGCGCGACGGCGGCCGGGTCCCAGCCCGGCTCGGGAACGGAGTCCAGCAGCAGCCGGGTGTAGGGGTGCTGCGGGGAGCGCAGCAGGTCCTCGGTCGGACCGCGCTCGACCACCCGGCCCAGGCGCATGACGACCGCCGTGTCGGTGACCGCCCGCACGACACCGAGGTCGTGGCTGACGAAGACGTAGGAGATGTCGGTGTCCCGGCGGATCTGGTCCAGCAGGGTGAGCACCTGTGCCTGGATGGAGACGTCGAGGGCGGCCACGGCTTCGTCGAGCACGAGCACCGCGGGCTCGATGCCGAGGGCACGGGCGATGGCCGCCCGCTGCCGCTGCCCTCCGGACAGCTGGCGGGGCAGCGCCCGGGCGTTGCGCTCGCTCAGGCCGACCTGGTCGCACAGCTCCGCGACCCGGCGCCGGCGCGCCTCCGCGGACAGGCGGAAGTGCAGGCGCAGCGGTTCGGCGATGGCCTCCTCCACCGTGAGCCGCGGGTCGAACGACTGGTACGGGTCCTGGAAGATCATCTGGATGCGGCGCGCCTGGGCGACCCGTTGCCGGCGGGAGCTCGTGCCGACGAGCTCGCCGTCGAGGCGCACCTCGCCGGCGGTGGCCCGCTCCAGGCCGACGAGGATCCGCGCCGTCGTCGTCTTGCCCGACCCGGACTCCCCGACGATCCCGAGGGAGGCCCCGCGCTCGAGGGTGAAGTCGACGTCGTCGACGGCGGTGAGGGTCCCGAACCGCTTGCACAGGCCGGTGACCTCGAGGACGGGTGCAGCTGCCGACGGGCTCACGTCCAGTTCTCCCTTCCCGGCCGGATGCAGGCCGCCACGGAGTCCCCGTGCCGGCGCAGGGCGGGGACCCCCTCGGTGCAGGCGTCGACCGCCTGCGGACACCGGTCCCGGAACGAGCAGCCCGACGGCGCCTCGGCGAGGGCGAGCGGCCGACCTCCGATGGCCCGCAGCTGCCTGCGGGGGCCGTGCAGCGACGGGTGGGCCTCCAGCAGGGCGGCGGTGTAGGGGTGTGCGGGCGCGCGGAACAGCTCGGCGCTGGGCGCCTGCTCGACGATGCGCCCGGCGTACATGACGTACACCCGGTCGCAGACGGCGGCGGCCAGCCCGAGGTCGTGCGTGACGAACACCAGGCCCATGCCCCGCTCCGCCTGCAGGTCCTTGAGCAGGGCGACGACCTCGGCCTGGGTGGTGACGTCGAGCGCCGTGGTGGGCTCGTCGGCGAGGAGGAGCGACGGACGGACGGAGAGCGCGCCGGCGATGACCACCCGCTGGAGCATCCCGCCCGAGAACTCGTACGGGTGCTGTCGCATCGCCTTCTCCGGGTCGCGCAGGCCCACCTTCTCGAGCAGGGCGACGGCCTCGGCACGCGCCTGCCCCCGCGGTGTCCCGGCGGCGCGCAGCCCCTCGGTGAGGTAGTCCCCGATCCGGCGCACCGGGTTCACCGCGGCGCGCGGGTCCTGGAACACCATGGACACCGCGGAGCGGCGGAGGTCCCGGAGGGCCTGGCCGCCGGCCCGCAGGACGTCGGTCCCCCGCACGACGACGCGGCCGGAGGTGGTGGCCGTCGAGGGGAGCATCCCCATCGCCGACCGGACGGTCAGCGACTTGCCGGAGCCGGACTCACCGACGAGTCCGACCGTCTCCCCCTGCGCGACGGTGAGGGACACGTCGGCCAGGAGCGGCACCGGCCCCGCCGCTCCGCGTACCGACAGGGTGAGGCCCTCGACGGAGAGGACGGGAGCCGGCGCGGGGTCCGTCGAGCGGACCACGGGCGCATCGCTGTGCACGGTTCTCACGACCTCTCACCGGTGCGGCCCACCGAGTTCCCGAGGTGGTCCCCGAGGACGTTCACCGCGACGACCGTCAGCAGGACGGCGATGCCGGGGACGACGGCCGGCCACGGCAGCCCCTGGAGGAGTGCCGGCTGCGCCTGGGCGATCATGGAACCCCAGTCGGACTGCGGCGGCCGTACCCCCAGACCGAGGAACGACAGGGTCGCCAGGTCGATGAGCGCGTAGCCGAAGGCGAGCGCCGACTGTGCGGCGATCACCGGGGTGAGGTTCGGCAGGACGTGCCGGAGCGTGACGGCGAGCCGGCCGAACCCCATCACCTGGTAGCTCTCCACGTACGGACGGGCCGACTCCTGCAGCGCGAGGCTGCGCACCACCCGGCCGACGAACGGCGTGTAGGCGATCGCGAGCGCGATCATGGGCGCGGTCAGCCCGCGGCCGAAGACGGCGATGGCGAGCATCGCCAGCAGCAGGCCGGGGAAGGCGAAGACGACGTCCATCGCCCGGGACAGCAGGACGTCGAGCCACCCCGGGCCCCGGGCTGCCAGCAGACCCAGGGTCACCCCGGCGATCGTGGCCAGCGCGACGACCCCGAGGGGCGCCAGCAGCGACAGCCGGGCCCCGTACATCAGCCGCGACAGGGTGTCCCGGCCGGTGGAGTCGGTGCCGAGCAGGTGCCCGGGCGCCCCGGGGAGCAGGAACGAGTCGAGGAGGCTCGTCGCGTCCGGGGAGTGCGGCGCCAGGACCGGCGCGAGCGCCGCGACGGCGGCGACGACGACGAGGAAGCCGCCGGACAGCAGGACCGCGACGGGCCGCCGCCGTGCGCGGCTGGTGCCGCGGCGGGTGCGCAACGCCGGGAGGGTGAGGGTCATGCGCGGACCCGCTCCTTCTGCACACCGGGGTCGACGACGGGCATCAGGAGGTCCACGACCAGGCTCATGAGGACGAAGAGGGTGACCGCGATCAGCGAGATGGCCTGCACGACCGGGAAGTCCTGGCGGCTGACGGAGGAGACGAGGAAGGAGCCGATCCCGTTGATGCCATAGGCGGTCTCCACGACGGCCGTGCCGACGAACAGGGCGGCGACCAGCAGGCCGACGAGGGTGAGCACCGGCCCCAACGAGTTGCGGACGACGTGGCGGCGGACGATCGCCGCCGTCCCGATGCCGCGGCTGCGCGCCACCTCGACGTGCTCGCGGCGCAGCTGCTCGGTGAAGCTGGCCTGTGCCACCCGGGCGAGCACGCCGAAGGCGACCAGTGCCATGGACAGCGCAGGAAGGGTGAGGTGCCAGAGGCGGTCGAGGAAGCCCTCGCCGGCGCCGGTCACCGGGAACCAGCCCAGCTGCACGGAGAACACCGACAGCAGGACGATCGCCGCGACGAACGGGGGCGTGGCCACGGCCCCGCTGGTGAGCGCCGTGGTGAACCGGCCCACCGCTCCCCCGCGGACCGCGCCCAGGAGGGCGACGGCCAGGCCGAGCAGGACGGTCAGGGTCGCCGAGTACACGATGAGGGCCACCGAGATCCCCAGCCTGCTGGACAGCAGCGTGCCGACGCTGTCCTGGTAGACGGTGGAGATCCCGAGGTCACCCCGGAGGACGCCGGCGATCCAGCGCCCGTAGCTGGTGAGGAACGGGTCGTCGAGCCCGTAGCGCTCCCGCAGGGCCTCGACCTGTTCCGCGCTGAGCCGGCGCCCGCCGGCCAGCGTGGCGGCCTGGTCGCCGGGCACCAACCGCAACGACCCGTAGATGACGACGGATGCCACGCCGATCGTCAGGACGCCACCGAGCACCCGACGGGCCAGCCATGGACCGATCGATCGCGACACCGTCGTCATCCCCTCGTGGGCCGGTCGCTCACTCGCCGCCGAGCGCGGCGAGCCAGGGCGTGTACCGGTAGGTCTCGCGGGGCGCGAGCCCGGTCAGCTCCGGGCCGTGGTAGACCGCCGTGGGCAGCGAGACGATCGGGATGACGATGTCCTGCTCGAGGATGATCGCCTGGGCCCGGGCCACCAGCTCGGCCCTCTCGGTGTCGTCGACGGTCCCCAGCGCCTCACCGATGAGCGCGTCGTACTCCGGGTCGCTCCAGCCGGCGAAGTTGTAGAAGTTGCCCGTGGTGAAGAACTGGTAGTAGGCCAGGGGCTCCGGGTAGTCCAGATACCCGACGGAGAGCAGGGCGTCGAATCCCTCGCGCGCCTGGGGGGAGGCGAACAGGGCGCCGAACTCCGGCGGCGTGAGCGGCCGCAACTGCACGTTCATGCCGGCCTGGTTGGCCGCGTCGGCGATGGCGGTCGCCGCGCGGGTGTCCTCGTCGGCGGCGGCGAGGTAGGCCAGGACCAGTTCCTCGGAGGCCCGCGGCGTCTGGCTCACCAGTTCCGCGACCCGATCGAGGTCCTGCGCCGGCTGGGGCAGCTCCTCGTAGGCCTCCTGGAAGACGTCCTCCGCGTAGCCGTACGCCGTGGGGGGCACGACTGCCCGCAGGTGCTCGGCCGTGCCGCGGTAGACCGACTCGCTGATGCCCTCGTAGTCGATCGCCGCCTGGAGGGCGTCGCGGACCGCCGGGTCACCCATCGGCCCGGTGAGGTCGGTGGCGCTGATGAAGAAGTTCTGCAGGCTCTCGCCGAACAGCAGGTCGCCCTCCTCGCTCAGCTGGTCGAAGCCTGCCGTCGGGACGATCCACTGGCCGTCGGTCTCGCCGCTGCGCAGCGACGCCACCTGGGCGGAGGGATCCGTGACGAAGGTGAAGGTCACGGACTCCACCAGGGGCTCGGCCTCGGAGTTCCACCAGTCGTCGTTGCGGGTCAGCTCGATGCTCTGCCCCTGGTCCCAGGCGGCGAACTCGTACGCCCCGGTGCACATGACACCGGCGCCGGCCGAACCGAAGGCGGGGCCGGCAGCCTCGGCGGTGGCCCGCTCCACCACCGTGAACGCCGGCAGCGCGAAGAAGTTGTCGACCATGGGGTCGGGCCCGGTCAGCCTCAGGGTCACCTCGTCCGGCGCGGTGGCCGTGATCGACTCGAAGTTGACCGCCCAGGCCGCCCACGGCGAGGCGAGCGCCGGATCCAGGATGCGGGTGACGCTGTACACGACGTCGTCGGCGGTCACCGGGTTGCCGTTCCAGAAGGTGGCGCCCTCGCGCAGCGTGAAGACATAGGTCAGGTCGTCGGGGTGCTCGACCGACTCGGCCAGTGCGGGTTGCAGCCCGTAGTCCTCGTCGAAGGTGAACAGCCCCTCGCACATGTTGCTGACGACGGTGCTGATGCTCTCCACAGCGGACTGCGCCGGGTCGAGGATCGGCGGCTCCCCCGTCGGGAGGTTCCACGTGATGCCCTCGACCGGGGTCGCCGCGGCCGGGACGTCGGACGTGTACTCGGCATCGAACTGGCGCTGGTCGCCACCGCCTCCACCCGCGCTGCCGCCGCAGGCGGCGGTCGCGGCGGCGAGCAGGGCGGTGGCGGCCAGGGCCGTGCCCCGGCTCCGGGGGGCGGTGAGCGTGGCGGGCGTCGAGTGCATCGGTGTCTCCGCTCGGATGGAGGCGGACCAAGTCGGATGGTCCACGCACTACAGCGATTCAAGGAGCCGGTGGCCGCGTCGCCGGCCAACAGAACGTCGGATTCGTCCGAGGCGGGCGACAGATCGCCCTGTCCGCCGGGCAGGAGCCCACGGACCATGGGGAGGCCGTTGCCCGCCGCCCCCGTAGTGTCCAGGAGAGCCATGTCCGACGCCCGTCCGACCGCCCCGTCCTCCGACGAGCTGTGGCGGTGGTCCGCGGCCCGGCTCGCCGAGGGGATCGCCGCCGGGGACATCAGCTCGCGCGAGGCGGTGACCAGCTGCCTGGAGCGCATCGACGCCGTGAACCCGACGGTGAACGCGCTGGTCGACGTCTACGCCGACGAGGCGCTGGAGGCTGCCGACCTCGCCGATCGCATGGTGCTGCACGGGCGGTCCCTCGGCCCCCTGCACGGGGTGCCGTCCTCGGTGAAGGTCAACACCGACGAGGCGGGCAGGGCGACCACCGGTGGGGTGGCCGCGCACGCCGGCATGATCGCCGCTCAGGACAGCGCCAGCGCCGCCGCACTGCGCCGCGCCGGCGCGGTCCTCGTCGGCCGCAGCAACGTGCCGGCCTTCTCCATGCGCTGGATGAGCGACAACGAGCTGCACGGTCGCACGCTGAACCCGTGGGACGCCGGCCGGACCCCCGGTGGCTCCAGCGGGGGTGCAGCTGCCGCGGTGGCCGGCGGGATGGTGCCCGTCGCGCACGGCAACGACATCGGTGGCTCCATCCGCTACCCGGCCTACGCCTGCGGGATCACCGGGCTGCGCCCGACCGTGGGCCGCCTGGCGTCCTCGGGGATGGAGGGCATGGACGTGCCCATGTCGGCGCACCTGTTCGCCGTCGAGGGGCCCCTGGCCCGCTCGGTCGCCGACCTCCGGCTGGGCTACGAGGCCCTGCGGGGCCACGACCCGCGGGACGCGTTCTACGCCCACGGTGCCGCGGCGCCGGTGTCGTCCCGTGCCAGGTCCGTCGCCCTCGTGCGCACCGTCGGCGTCGTCGACCCCACCCCGGCCGTGGACGCCGCGCTGGACCAGGCCGCCGCCGCGCTGCGCGACGCGGGCTACGAGGTGGAGGAGGTCGACCTGCCGCTGCTCGCCGAGGCGTACCGGCTCTGGTACCTGCTCGCCATCGAGGACCTGCGCGCCATCCGGCCGATGATGGACGCGCTCGGGGGGAAGAGCCTCCAGATCGCCATGGAGGGCGTCTACGCCACCGCGGCGGACTGGTGGGGTCCGGCGCCGACCCTCCAGGACTACATCGCGGGCTGGGCCCGGCGGAACTCCCTGGTGGTGCAGCTGGCCAGGTTCATGGAGCGGTATCCCCTCGTCCTCCTCCCCGTCTCGGCGGAGCAGGCGCTCGAGCAGGACGCAGATCTCGCCGGCGCGGACGAGGCCCGCCGCCTCGCAGCGGTGCAATGGCCGCTCATGGCCGTCCCCGCGCTCGGCTTCCCCGCGATCTCGGTGCCCACGGGGGTGGCCGGCGGCCTGCCCACCGGGGTCCAGCTCCTCGGTCGCCGGTTCGACGAGGCGGGGCTGTTCGACGCGGCGGCGGCGGTCGAGACCCGTGCCGGGCGGTTCACCCCGATCGACCCGCGCTGACCGCCGGTCGGACGCGGCGGCGATCGGACTCCGGCCGGTCCGCGCTGCCGCTCCGGCCGGCGGGCGGGCCCTGGCCGGCGCTCAGACCCGCCCGGCGCCGGCCGCGGCCCGGTGCTGCGACCGGGCCCGGTCGGGGTAGGAGGCGGAGAAGGCGATCAGCCCCCAGATGACGGCGATCGGCACCACCCAGTCGAGCAGCAGCTCGGCGAGGTGGGCCGACGACCGGCTGGTCGCGTGGTCGTCCAGGAGGGTGACGAGGACGCCGGCCAGCCCGATGCCGACCAGCCCCGCTCCCCAGGCGGCGCTGAGGACCCCGTTGATCGACCGGAAGGTCGGCGTCGTCCAGTACTCGCGCGGCGTGGACTGCCGTGCGTACTCCTCGGTGAACGGCCGGGAGGAGGCGGTCACGAGGACGAAGAGACCGAGGACGACACCCACCAGCGGCCTCCCCCACGTGGAGAGCCAGTCGTCCACCGCGCCGTCCCCGGCGAAGCCCACGACGGCGATGCCGGCGAACAGGACCAGGGAGACCCCGTCCAGGGTCTGCGGCCCGTGCCGGCGCCGCGCCACTGTCAGGGAGACGAGGGTCATCGCGACGGCGACCACGGCGCTCCAGGCGACGGCGTCCGCGGCCATCCGGTCGGCGACGACGGTGAAGGCGATCCACGGCACGAACCCGGCGACGAGCGGGAGGGGCGTCATGGCCGGCAGCCTCCCGCCGGGCAGTCCAACCGCGGTCCAACCGTTCCCCGCCGGCAGGGTCGGGGCCGGCCCGCGACGGCGGCTCACACCTGCTGCTCGTCGAGCCACCGGTCGAGTGCCGGCAGCGCCAGGTAGGCGATCGTCGCGTGGGTCGCGTGGTCGAGCACCCGGAGGTGGACGTCGTCCCCGCGCTGCCGGGCGGCGTGCACGAACGCCTCCGTGTCGGCCGGCAGCACCAGCTCGTCCTCGGCGCCCTGCGCGATGAAGACCGGCGCGGCGACGGCGCGCGAGCCCGCCGAGTTCTCCCGCAGCAGCGTGGCCCACGGCTCCGTGGTGGTCGGGTCGACGCGGAAGAAGTCCCCGACCAGCGGCTCGCCGATCCGGTGCAGTTCGCCGAGGTGCGCCAGCAGGCACAGCCGGTTCATCCGGGGCAGCGCCTCGACGGCGGCGGGGGTCAGCACGGTGTCCAGCCGCGCGGCCGGCTCGGTGGGCCCGTAGACCGAGGCGTAGGCCGGGAAGGCGTAGGAGCCGATCGTGACGCCGGAGACGTCGTCGAGGTGCGAGCGCACGAGCGCGGTCAGGTCGGCCGCCGGGGCGGCCGCGGCCACCGCGAGGACCTGCAGCTCGGGCGCGTAGTCGGGCTGCTCCTCGGCAGCCATGAGCACCGCCTGCCCGCCCTGCGAGTGGCCCCACAGCACGACCCGGCTGCCGGCCTGGGCGCCGTCCAGCGACCGGGCCGCGCGCACCGCGTCCAGGACGGTGTGCGCGGCGGTCGCACCGACCAGGTAGGAGTCCGGGCCGTCGGTGCCCATCCCGGCGTAGTCGGTGGCCACGACGGTGTACCCGCGGTCGAGCATCATCCGCATCCCCTCGATGCCGATGAAGGGGTCGAACCCCCGCGAGGGGGCGCAGGTGGCGGCGGTCCCGGTCGTCGGGTGTCCCCACGCCAGCACCGTGCGCCCGCCGGCCGGGGCCGCACCCAGCGGCGTGACCACCACCCCCGTCACCACGAGGGGCTGCCCGGCGAGGTCGGTGGACCGGTACATGACCCGCCAGGCCCGCGCCCCGGCCGGCGTCCCCTGGAGCGCCTCGCTCCGCACGATCGTGCCGGGGGCGCCGTCCTCCGCGCCCTCGGGTCGCTCGTAGAAGGCGGCGAGGTCCGAGCGCTCGGCGGCGTCGCCGAGCACCCGGGGACCCTCGAGGACGACCAGCACGCCGGCCAGCGCGAGGACGGCGACCGCCGCGGTCCGCGCGATCCGGCGCAGTCGGGACCGCGGGCGCGCTCGCCGCCGGACGGCGTCGCCGGCGTCGTGCTCGGCTGGTGGTTCGGTTCCCATCGGAGCTCCCGGTCGGCCGGATCAGGTCACGGCGACCCTCCCTGCACCGGCTCCAACGGCACTCCAAGCGCACCGCCGGCCGGCCGCGGCGGAGCGCGTTGGAGTGCCGTTGGACCGGCCGCTGTCACGATCGGCGCGACGGATGGCCCGGACGGCGGGCCGAGGGGAGCGCCGGTGGACGACGTCGTCTCGATCGACACGCTCGCCGCGGTGGCCGGGGTCGCCCTGGCCGCGGCCGTGCTGGTCGGCCTCCTCCCCCGCCTGCCGTTCCCCCAGGTCGTCCTCCTGCTCGCCGGCGGGATCCTCATCGGACCCGACGTCCTGGCGGTCGGGACGCCCGCCGACGTCCGGGTGCTCGCCGACGTCGGGCTGGGCTTCGTCTTCCTGCTGGCCGGCTACGAGATCGACCTGCGGCTGTTCCGCGAGGACGCCGGACGGCGGGCCCTGGTGTCCTGGGCCGTCTCCCTCGGCCTGGCCGCCGGGGTCGTCGCGGTGCTCGGCGCCGCAGGCCTCGTCGAGGCGTTCCTCCCCGTCGCCCTGGGACTCACCACGACCGCGCTGGGGACCCTGCTGCCGGTCCTGCGGGAGGCGGGACTCCTCCGCGGCCGGCTGGGACGCCACCTGCTGGCGACGGGAGGGGTCGGCGAGCTGCTGCCGGTGCTGGTGATCGCGGTCTTCCTCGGCAGCCAGGGCCGCGTCACCGCCCTCGTCTCGCTGGTCGGCGTCGCCGCTCTGGCGGTCGTGCTCGGGCTGCTGCGGCTCGGGGTCCGCGAGGGCGGCCGGCTCGCCGCCGTCGTCCGGGCCGGCCAGAACGAGACCGCCCAGATCACGCTGCGGGCCACGATCCTCCTGCTGCTCGCGCTCGTCGCGGTGACCGACCGCTTCCACCTCGACGCCGTGCTCGGCGCCTTCCTGGCCGGGGTGGTCCTGCGGCGGTGGGTGGGGACCGCGGCGCCCGTGCTGGAGTCCAAGCTCGACGCCGTCGGTCACGGCTTCTTCGTCCCCCTGTTCTTCGTGTACTCGGGGATGAGCCTGGACCTGCGCGCGGTGGCCGGGGCTCCGCTGCTGCTGGCACTGTTCCTCGTCCTCATGCTGGCGGTGCGCGGCGGCCCGGTGCTGGTGGTCTACCGCGGGGTGCTCACCTGGCGCGAGCGCTGCCAGACCGCGCTGGTCAGCGCGACCGCGCTCCCCGTCCTCGTCGCACTCACCGAGATCGCGGTGCGCAACGGCACGATGACCTCCAGGGACGCGGCCGCCCTGGTCGGTGCCGGCGTCGTCACCGTGCTGGTCCTGCCCGCCGTCGTCGTGGTGCTCGGCCGCCGGGCGGCCGGACTGCCGCACGGCGCGCCGACGCCGACCACGGCTCCGGGGTCCGGACCGGTCTGAGCACCCCGGCCCCGTCCCCCGTCCGTGTCAGGGGTGGCCGGCCACCTACCGCGGCGGACCCGGATGCGGTACGCAGTCGTCCGACGACGCACCGGGGAACCGGTGCACCGCGACGCCACGGGGGCGGCTCGCCAGGAGGTCGACCGTGCTGCCCGACCCACCCGTCCCCGCACTGCGCGTCCACGACCTCGGGCCGCTCGAGGTGGACCGTGCCGGGGTCCCGGTCGGCCTGAGCGGTGCCCGGCTCACCGCCGCGCTGTCCCTGCTCGTGGTGAACGCCGGCCGGCACGTCGGGGTGGACGCTCTGTCCGACGCCATGTGGGGCGAACGCTCCCCGGCCCGGTCGCCGTCCACCCTGGACTCCCACATCTGGCGGTTGCGCAAGGCGCTGGAACCCCAGCGCGAGCGGGGGTCGCCGTCGAAGGTCCTGCGCCACGACCTCGGGGGCTACCGGCTGGTCCCCGACGCCGTGGACATCGACTCCGTGCGCTTCACGGCGCTCGCCGACCGCGCGCGCGACCTGCTCGCCGCCGGCCGTGCGGCCGAGGCCTGCCAGGAGGCGGAGCAGGCGCTGGCGCTGTGGCGGGGCCGCCCGCACGCCGGCTTCGCGGACGAGCCCTGGGCCGTCGCGACGGTGGCCCGGCTGACCGAGGTCCGGGACCAGCTGCGCGAGCGGTTGGCGGAGGCCCTGCTGGCGGCCGGGTCCCCGGAGCGCGCGCTGCTCGCGCTCGCGCCCGGCCTCGCGGAGACACCGCTGCGCGAGCGGCTCTGGGCGCTGCGCATGCTCGCCCAGCACCGCCTGGGCCGTGCGGAGGAGGCGCTGCGCAGCTACGCCGAGGCCCGCACGCTGTTCCTCGACGAGCTCGGCCTGGAACCCGGTCCCGAGCTTCGGGCCCTGCACGGGCGCATCCTCGCCGCGGACCCCGGCCTCGCCGGTCCAGCGCAGGAGCCCCGTCCCGCGGACGCACCTCCGGCCGGGGACCGGCACCCGGGCGAGCCGGGTGAGGTGCACCTGCCGCGCCGGGGATCGCCGCTCGTGGGCCGGGAGGAGGACCTCGGCGACCTGGTCCGGGAGGTCCCGCGGACCGGCCTGACCACGCTGGTGGGCGCGGCCGGCTGCGGGAAGACGCGGCTGGCCGTGGAGGTCGCCCGCTCCCTGGCCGACCGGTTCCCGGACGGCGTGTGGTTCGTCGACCTGACCGCCTCGCGGGACGCCGCGTCGGTGCTGTCCGCCGTCGTGTCGGCGCTCGGCTTCACCCCACAGGACACGGCGCGACCGGGCGAGGCGCTGCGCGCCTTCCTCCGGGGCCGGCGCGCCCTACTGGTGCTGGACAACTGCGAGCAGGTGCTCGACCCGGTCGCCGACCTGGTCGAGGACTGGTTCGGCGGACCCACCCCGCTCGCCGTCCTGGCGACCAGTCGCGAACCGCTGGAGGTCGACGGCGAGCGCGTCCACCCGGTCGGCCCGCTGCCCCTGCCGACCGACGAGGACGACGTCACCACCTCCCCCGCCGTCAGGCTCCTGCTCGACCGGCTGGCCGCCGCGGGCGCCGACCGGGAGGACCTCGGCCTCCTGACCGCCGCCGTGCGGATCGCCACCGCCGTGGACGGCGTGCCCCTCGCGCTCGAGCTGGCCGCCGGCCGGTCCCGGGCGTTCAGCCTGGAGGAGATCGCCCACCAGGTCACCGCGGACCCCAGCTCGCTGGCCCGGATGGGACGCGGGAGCGACCACCACCGCACGGTCCGCGCCGCGATCGAGCAGAGCTACGCCCTGCTCCCGCCCGACGAGGCCGCGGTGCACCGCAGCGTCTCGGCGCTGCCCGGCCCCTTCACGGTCAGTGCCGCGGCCGCGGTGCACCGCGGCCCCCCGCACGACGGGGGAACCGAGGAGACCGGGGACCTCGTGGCCCGCCTGGTGCACCACTCCCTGCTGGTCCCCCTGGGCCCGTCCCGGCCGGGTGGGCCCTCGCTGTTCACCCAGCTCGCCACCATCCGGGGGCACGCCGGGCACGCCGCCGCGGCGGAGTCCGAGCGGCTGCACCGGGCCCGGGACGCCTGGGTCACCTCCCTGGTCCAGGCCAAGCCCCCGCTCGGGCACGTGGCCGAGAGCGCCTGGTTCGACACGCTCGACGACGACCTGCCCGCACTCCGGGCCACCCTGCAGCACCTCCTCGTGGAGACCCCGTCGGCCGAGGGTGTCTGGCTGGCCGGCCGACTCGGCACGTTCTGGTACTTCCGCAGCAAGACGATCGAGGGCCGGGCCTGGACCGAGCGCGCCCTCGAGCACGAGCACCTGGCCGATCCCCTGTCGGTCGCCCTGGCCCGGCTGACCCTGGCCCACCTCGTGTCCTCCGGCGGCTGGGACGACGCCACCGACGCCCACATCGGCACCGCCCTGCGGCTGCTCGACGACAGCGGGCAGGCCACCGCGCGCATCGTGACCGAGGTCCAGACGCTGCTGACGCACTCGCTGGTCATGGCAGGCGCGGTCGACCGCACGAGGGAGATCACCGAGCGGGTGCGCAGCGCCGCGACGGCGGTCGGGGACCCCGGACTCCGGCTGCTCGCGGAGACCTGCGCGGCGCAGGTGGCCAGCGGTGACGGACTGACCACCGAGGAGGGACTCACCGACCTGCACGGCAGGGCACTGGCCCTGGGCAACGTGTACCTGGCGCTGCTGGTCGCCGGGCTGGCCGTCGCCGCCGCGATCCGCGACGGCGACCCGGTGCGCGGGCTGGCCTGGTCGGACCGGATGATCGCCCACCGGCTGAGGCTGGGGAACACCGACGGGCCGGTCGCCTTCGAGCTGCGGGCACTGGTCGCCGCGATGGGCGGCCGCCCCCGGGAGGCGGTCCGGCTGTTCTCCGCCGCCCGGACGCAGGCGCTGCGCAACGGGCTCCGCTGGCCGGCCACCGAGCCGACGGCCCGCGTCCTCCCCGCGGTCACCCGGTCCCTCGACCCGGCCGAGGTCGAGCGCATCCGCGCCACCGGCGCCCGGCTCACCCTGGCCGACCTCCTGTCCGAGCCGCGCGCCGCCGAAGCCACCTCGGCCTGAGCGCTCCCGCCCGGCCCGGGCTGCCGGCCGTGCCGGCGGGCGACGCGGGCGGGTTCCCCGCCCCGGGTCACCGCCGGGGACGCCTGGCCGGCGTCCCGGCCGCGGAGCCCCGTCGGCGGGTCAGCGCGTACGTCCCGCCGGCGGCGGTGCCCGCGGCGACGAGCCCGCCGGCGGTGATCCAGCCCCACGGTTTGCCGCTGCCGGAGCGCGTGTCGACGGCGACGGCGGCGGCGTCCCCACCGCCCGCGCCGGCCGCGCCCCCGCTGCCGTCCTCGGGCCCCGGCAGGACACCGGCACCCCCGCCCGTCCCGGCACCGGGGGCGGCGCCGGCCGACCCGGTCCCGGAGCCGGTCCCAGAGCCGGTCCCGGAGCCGGAGCCGGAGCCGGAGCCGGAGCCGGACGGTGCCGGGGTGCTGCTCCCCGTCACGGTGACCGTGGTGGACGCCGTGCCGTTGCTGCAGGTGAGCAGCACGGTGTGGGCACCCGCCGACGCGCCGGAGGCGATGGTCGCGGTGCCGTCGAAGGCCGTGGGGTCGGTCGTGGAGAACGACTCCGGGCCGGTGAAGGCGTCCGAGGTGACCGACTCCACCGTCGGGTCGCCCGAGCCGTCGGCGCCCGTCGGGCAGGTGCCGGAGATGCGCACGGCCGACCCCGGTGCGGCGCTCGACGGCGACACCGACACGGCGCCGGGTTCGGCCGCGCCACCCGTCGGGCCGGGGTCGGGGGCCGCGAGGGCCGTCCCGGTCGACAGGGTCAGCACGAGGAGCGCGCCGGCGGGGACGGCGGTCAGCTGGGGGCGGGTGCGCATCGGGGGTTCCTCCCGTCGTGACGCCCGGACCGGGCGTTCGCTGGGAGGACCGTCGACGCGCGCCCTCCACGCGCTGTCCAATCCCGCCGGGGCGCCGTTGGAGAGGCCTTGGAGCCGACGTCAGCAGAGTCCGGCCCACAGGCGGGCGCGCCCGCGCCCCGGAGCCGCCGGAGACGGAGACCCGACATGCACGCGTTCTTCAAGGACCACGACTTCCAGTTCTCGGTGGAAGGCGTCCTCGGCAGCGCCTACGCGCGCGCCGCCGACGTCGGCGAGGTCCTCACGACCGTCGACCGGATCCCCAACGGGTCGGCTCCGGCCTGGGTCGCCCAGTGGACCGCCACCGCCGACCGCGTCGCGGCCGAGGCCCGGTCCGCCGAGGAGGCCGGCCACGTGCGCAGCGCCGCCGCGCGCTGGCTGCGCGCGTCGAGCTACTACTCCGAGGCCGCGGACAAGGCCGAGGCCGTCGAGTCCGCCCTCGGGCTCTGGGAGCGGCACCGCTCGTCGTGGGACCGCTTCGTCGACCTCACCGCGGCCACCGGGGACGTCGCGGCCGAGCGGGTGGAGATCCCCTACGAGGGGACCACCCTGCCCGGGTACTTCTTCCGGGGCGGTCCGCCGGACGAGGCACGTCGCACGATCGTCCACACCAACGGCAGCGACGGCTCGGTGACCGGTGCCTGGACCCGGTGCATCGCCGACGCGCTCGCCCGCGGCTGGAACGCCCTGACCTACGACGGCCCCGGACAGAACGCCGCGCTGATGCGGCAGGGCCTGCCCTTCCGCCCCGACTGGGAGAACGTCCTCACGCCGGTCCTCGACGTCCTGACCAAGCGGACGGACGTCGACCCCGGCCGCATCGCCGTCATGGGCATCAGCCAGGGCGGCTACTGGGTGCCCCGGGCGGCGGCCCACGAGCACCGCATCGCCGCGGCGGTCGCCGACCCCGGGGTCGTCGACGTCTCCACCACGATGCTCGAGCAGCTGCCGCACTTCCTGGTGAGGTTGCTCGACGCCGGCGACAGGCGGAGGTTCGACACCGACATGGCCTGGGCCCTGAAGGTCTCCCCCGCCACCCGCAGGATGCTCTCGTGGCGGATGCGCCCCTACGGGCTCACCTCCCCGTTCGACTTCTTCACCGCCGCCCGCGAGTACGCGCTGACCGACGAGCAGCTGGCCGCGATCTCCTGCCCGATGCTGATCACCGATCCCGAGGACGAACAGTTCTGGCCCGGCCAGTCCGCGCGGATGGCAGCGGCGCTCACCTGCCCCGTCACGCTGCTGCGGTTCACCGCCGAGGAGGGGGCGGACGCGCACTGCGAGCCGGCGGCGACGGGGCTGCGCGGCGAGCGGGTCTTCGACTGGCTCGACGAGCAGGTCCCCGCCTGAGCGCCGTACCGGGGCGACGGCCGGTCGCGTCGGGACACCGCGGCGCTCAGTTCCCGGGCGCCGGTCGGTCCACCCCCCGACCGACCGAGACGACGGAGCACCGGGAGCAGACATGGGCCTCATCCACATCGAGATGTTCGCGACGCTCGACCTCGTCGGGCAGGCGCCCGGCGGGCCCGAGGAGGACCCGGAGGGCGGGTTCCCCTTCGGCGGCTGGCAGGCGCCCCTGATGGACGACGTCGCCGGCGCGCAGGTCGCGGCCGCGTACGAGGGCACCGACGCGCTCCTGCTCGGCCGGCGGACCTACGACATCTTCGCCGCGTACTGGCCCCACCAGGAGGGCGGCGAGGACGACGACATCGCCACGCTGTTCAACCGCGTGCCCAAGTACGTGGCCTCCCGCGGCACGCCCGACCTCTCGTGGGCCGGGTCCACGCAGCTCGGCCCGGACCTGGCGGGCGCCGTGCGCGAGATCCGCGAGCGGCACGAGGACGTGAAGGTCGTCGGCAGCCTCGACCTCGTGCAGACCCTGCTGCGCGAGCGGCTCTTTGACCGCCTCGACCTCTGGGTGCACCCGATCGTGCTCGGCGTCGGGAAGACGGTGTTCCACGGCGGCGCGGTGCCCACGAACCTCACGCTCCTCGAGCCGCCCGTGGCCAGCCCGACGGGCACGGTCCACCTGCGCTACGGGCTCGCGGACGGCACGCCCGGCACCGGGGACATGAGCGCTCCCGACCGCGGCGTCCGGCGCGACGCCTGACCCGGGCCGGCAGGAGCCCGGTCCGGGTCAGCCCGCCCTGGTCCAAGGGCGCACGGGTGTCCTCGGGGACCCGCAGCGGGGGTCGAGCGTCCCCGGACCCGGCCCGGAGGTGCGCCGTCAGGACCCGGGTTGTGCGTAGCGGCCGAGTTCCTCCACCACGCTGTTGAGCAGGGTGCCGCCCTCGTCGACGACCTCGCGGAGGTAGATCGTCTGGTCGGGGTTCCGGCCGTCGAAGGCCCACGACCCCCGCGGGCTGTCGTCGATCTCCCCGAGCCCGCCCAGGGCCTCCGCGACGGCGTCCCCCGACAGGTCGCCGGCCTCGGCGAGTGCCCGGTTGAGGACGTTGGCCGCGTCATAGGCCTGGACGGCGTACACCGTCGGCAGGGCGTCGTACGCGTCCTGATACGCCTGGACGAACCCTGCGTTGGCCTCGTTGTCGGCCTCGGTCGAGTAGTGCAGCGTCGTGCGCACCCCGACTGCGTTCGGACCCTGGCCGGCGAGCACGCTGCCCTCGGTGAGGAACCCCGAGCCGTACAGCGGGATGGAGTCCTTGAGGCCGAAGTCGGCGTACTGGTTGACGAAGGCCACGGCCTCACCGCCCGCGTAGAAGCAGAAGACCGCCGCCGCCCCGGACGACCGGACGCCGGAGAGGAACGGCTGGAAGTCCTGCGTGGTGCCGAACGGCGTCAGGGCGGATCCGGCCACCGTCCCCCCGGCCGCCTCGAACGCGCGGGTGAAGTTGCTGACCGACTCCTGCCCGGCCGAGTAGTCCGGGGCCATGATGTAGACCGGTCCGATGTCCTGGCCGGCCAGGTACTCCCCCATCGCGACCGGCGCCTGGGCGTTGGCGAAGGAGACCCGCCACACGTAGTCGTTGCCCGCCCCGCCGGTGATGGCGTCGGCGCCGGCATTCGCGATGACCAGCACCTTCTGCTCCTCGGCGAAGAGCTCCACGACGCCGAGCGCGGTGGCGGAGTTGACGATCCCGACGACGACGTCGACGTCGCCGAGCAGCTGCTGCACGGCGGGCACACCGGTGTCGGGCCCCTCGCCCTCGTCCGCCGTGACGGTCTCGACCGTGTAGTCGCCGAACTTGCCGTCGTTCTGCTCCAGCCAGAGGTCCCAGCCGTTCTGCAGGTCGACGCCCAGGGGCGTGTACACACCGGCCTGCGGGATGACCAGCCCGACGCGGACCGTGCCGCCGCCGCTGCCACCTCCCCCGCCGCCGTCGTCGTCGCCGCCGAGACTGCCGCCTCCGCAGGCGGTCAGCACGAGGCCGCCGGCTCCCACCCCCGCGGCTCCCAGCAGCTGACGGCGGGACAGTTCGGGCAGGGACATGACGGTCTCCCTCGGTTCCATGACGTGGCGTGCGTCACGTCGATGGAGCAGGACCATGCGACCCGCGACCGACTTGTGTCAAGTGCACGCCGGCCGCAGTCAGAGTGTCGCGCATCTGGCGGACGTGTCCTTGACGGGGAGCTACACCGCCAGGCCGCGCATCGCGCGCCGCACCACCGAGGCGGCCCAGTCGTCACCGATCGGCCGCCCGGCCAGGTAGTCCGCGTAGAGGCTGCCGACCAGCAGGCTGACGGCACCCTCGACGTCCAGGTCGGGCCGGAGCTGACCGCTCGCCACACCGGCCCGGACGACCTCGGCCATGTGGGCGCGCCGGGGCAGCAGGGTGCTCTCCCGGATGATCTGCAGCAGTTCGCCGGACGCCGGCTCGTCGACCAGGCAGTTGCCGAGGATCGTCATGCCGCCGACCGCCTCGTACTGACGTCGCATCGCCTCGAGCAGCGCCGTCAGGTCGCCGACCGCGTCACCGGTGACCTCGGGGACGTGGTCGACCTGCAGGTGCGCCAGAGCCGCGCCGATGAGGTCGCTCTTGCTCCGCCAGCGGGTGTACACGGTCACCTTGGACACGCCCGCAGTGGCAGCGACGCGGTCCATGGACATGCCGGTGACGCCCTCGACGGCGAGCAGCTTCACCACCGCGTCCAGGACGGCGACGTCCTTCGTCGGGTCCCGCGGGCGACCACGGCGCGGGCGGTCGACGTCGTCCTCCACGGCTGCGGACTGTACGTCCCGAGGTGGATCGGGCAGGGCTCGCATTGATTAACTGTACCGGTCGGTATATGGTCTGTGTCACTTCGCCGGCCCAGCAACGGAGGTCCCCTTGACCACCAGCACCGACGTGCCCACCGTGGACTTCGATCCCCTCGACCAGTCCCTGCGGTTCGGCGACTACCCGGTCTACGACCAGATCCGCGCGGCGGGTGGCGTCTGCTGGTCACCGGCGCGTGGCGGCTTCTGGGCCGTCGCGGACTTCGACCTGGTCAAGCGGATCGCGTCGGACCACACGCAGTGGCTCTCGGGAGAGGGCGTGCGGATCCCGCCCAACGGCACCCCGCCCACGTTCGCGCTGGAGTACGACCGCCCCACGCACGTCACGCACCGGCAGATCCTGACCGAGGCCGTGGGCCCCCGGACCACGCCGTCCTACGAACCCCTGGTCCGCGACTTCGCGCGCCGCCTCCTCCCGGCAGGCGACGGGCCGGCTCGCTTCGACCTCGGCGAGCCCTACGCCTTCCAGCTCTCGCTCGACGTGGTCTTCGCGCTCATCGGCGCCCCCGAGGACCTCAAGGAGGAGGTGGAGGTCCTGGCCGAGTCGCTCTTCCTCTTCCGCCGGCCCATGCCCGACGGCAGCGACCCCGCCGTGCGCCTGCAGGAGATCCTCGAGGAGCTCGTCGCGGACCGCGAGGCCAACCCGCGGGACGACTGGCTGAGCACCGTGGTCGGCTACGGACACCGCGCCGAGGAGCCGCTGAGCGAGCGGGAGATCCACGGCGCGATCGTGGCTCTCCTGGTGGGTGGCCATCACTCCACCGCGCGCGCCACCGGCTGCCTGCTGGCTCAGATCGCTGCCGACCCCGATCTGCAGCGCCTGCTCCGGGACGAGCCGGCGCGCATCGCGGACGCCGTCGAGGAGGCCGTACGGATGTGGACGCCGTTGCGGTGGTTCGCCCGCACCGCCGCAGGCGACACCCCTCTCGGCGAGGTCACCGTCCGGCGGGGCGAACGGGTCCTGCTGCTGTACGCCGGCGCCAACCGCGACCCCGCCCGTTACGAACGACCCGACGCCTTCCGGCTGGACCGGCCCCGCAGCCGCGACCACCTGGCGTTCGGCTGGGGCATCCACCGCTGCGTCGGCATGCCGCTGGCCCAGCTCGAGATCCGGGTCGCGGTCGAGGAGGTCTTCGCACGGTCCACCTGGATCGACCCCGACGGCGACATCACCTGGACGTCGTCCACCGAGCCCCGGCACATCCCGGTCCGCCTCCGCTGACGGCAGCCGGAGCACCCCGCGCGGTGTCGCGTGGCCGACGATCCCGGCAGGGGACCGCCGGCGACGGCTGCGGCCGGACCGTCAGCGGACGGTCAGCAGCACCTTTCCCCGGGCCCGGCGCTCGTCGAGCTCGAGCAGCGCCTGCGCGGCCTCCTCCAGCGGGTACTGCGTGCCGAGCACGGGGTCGAGCCGGCCGGCCTCGAGCAGCGGCAGCAGGTCGGCCCACTGCTCCTGCAGGTACTCCAGCCCCGCCTTCATCCAGTACGCGCCCCAGCCGACGCCGACGACCGAGATGTTGTTCAGCAGCAGCCGGTTGACCCGGACGGTGGGGATCTCCCCGCCGGTGAAGCCGACGACGAGCAGCCGCCCCTCGACGGCCAGGCTGCGCAGCGAGTCGGTGAACCGGTCACCGCCCACCGGGTCGACGACGAGGTCGACCCCCCGCCCGCCGGTCAGCTGCGCGACCTGCTCGCGGAAGCCGTCGGCGAGGATGACGTCCGAGGCCCCGGCGGCCCGCGCCGTCTCGCCCTTCGCCTCCGACGAGGTCACCGCGATCACCCGCGCGCCGAGGGCCGCGGCGAGCTGCACCGCCGCCGTCCCCACCCCGCCGGCGGCCCCGTGCACGAGGACCGTCTGCCCCTCGTGCAGCTCACCGCGCTTCGTCAGCGCGAAGTGCACGGTGAGGTAGTTCATCGGCAGCGCCGCGCCCTGCGCGAAGGACAGGTTGTCCGGCAGCGCGAACACCATGCGCGGGTCGGCGGCGACGACCTCGGCGTAGCCGCCGTTGCCCGGGAAGGCCGCGACCCGGTCGCCCTCGCGCACGCCGGCGCCCTCCGGCGCGTACCGGACGACGCCGGCCACCTCGGCACCCGGCACGAAGGGCAGCTCGGGCTTGATCTGGTACTGGCCGCGGCTCTGCAGCACCTCGGGGAACGTCACGCCGGCGGCGTGCACGTCGACGACGACCTGGTCGCCGCCGGCGGCGGGCTCGTCCACCTCGACCGGCCGCAACGCCTCGGGGCCGTCGAGGGTCTGGATCTGGACTGCGCGCACGGTGGGACTCCCTCGCACTCGGACGGATGTGCCCCTTGTCTAACAGCCCGCCCGCAGCGCCCGACGGGGCCCCGGCCCGGTCAGGCCCGCCGGGTGAAGGGGGTCAGCCGGACGGTCTCCGGGAGGGCCCGCAGCGCGGTCATCAGGTCGGCCGGCAGCGGCGCGTTGACGTCGGTCAGGACGTAGCCCAGCTCCCCGCGCGTCGCCAGCACCTGCGCGTCGACGTTGAGCCCGTGCTCGCCGACCAGGGCGTCGACGCGGGCCAGCACGCCGGGCACGTTGCGGTGCAGCACCGCGAAGCGCTCCGCGGAGCCGCCGTGCAGCGCCACCGTGGGCAGGTTGACGCTCAGCGTCGTCGTCCCCGCGCGGGTGTAGTCGACGAGCTTGCCCGCGACGAACCGGCCGATGTCGTGCTGCGCCTCCTGCGTCGACCCGCCGACGTGCGGCGTGAGGATCACGTTGGGCAGGCCCCGCAGCACCGAGGTGAACGCGTCGCCCTGCTCGCGCGGCTCGTCGGGGAAGACGTCGACCGCGGCGCCGGCGATGTGCCCGGACAGGATGTTGTCGCGCAGCGCCTCGTGGTCGACGACGAAGCCGCGCGACAGGTTGAGGAACAGGCTGCGTGGGCGCATCTTCGCGAACTGCTCCGCGCCGAACAGGCCGGCGTTCCCGCCGCGGCCGTCGACGTGCAGCGTGACGGCCTCCGCCCGCTCGAGCAGCTCGTCGAGGCTGGCGCAGGACTCGGCGTTGCCCAGGGCGAGCTTCTCCTCGAGGTCGTAGAAGACCACGCGCATGCCCAGCGCCTCGGCCAGCACCGACAGCTGGCTGCCGATGTTGCCGTAGCCGACGATGCCCAGCGTCCGCCCGCGCACCTCGTGGCTGCCCGACGCCGACTTGTCCCAGGTGCCGGCGTGCAGGGCGCGGTCCCGGTCGAGCAGCCGCCGGGCCAGGGCGATGATCTCGGCCAGCGCGAGCTCCACGACGCTGCGGGTGTTGGAGTACGGCGCGTTGAACACCGCGACCCCGCTCGTGGCCGCGGTCGCCAGGTCGATCTGGTTGGTGCCGATGCAGAAGGCGCCGACGGCGACCAGGTCGGGACGGCGGCGCAGGACCTCGGCGGTCACCTGGGTCTTCGACCGGATGCCGAGGACGTCGACCCCGTCGAGGGCGGCGACGAGGTCCGCCTCGTCGAGCGCCCCCCGCAGCGACTCCACCTCGTAGCCGGCGGACGTCAGCGCCTCCGTCGCGACCTGGTCGATGTTCTCCAGCAGCAGTGCCCTCGGCACGTCTCGGCCCTCCTCGACCACAGCCCGCCGGCACGCCCCTGTGGGCGCGCTCTGCGGCTCACCGTCCCCCCGACCGCGGTCGGCGCTGACGCGGACGGAACGGACGGCGTCGCGAGGAGTATTCCGGCTCGCCGATCGACGCGGCGCACGGCCCGGCGGAGGGCGGTCAGCCGCGGTGGACCACCCGCGGCGAGTCCGGCGCCGTCGTCAGCAGGGCGACCTCGGCCGCCCGGCGGTCGCGGACCGCGGCCTGGTTGACGTAGCCCTTGTCGGTGATCTCCCCGGCGTCGAGCTGCGGGGGCTCGGTGAGCACGAGCACCCGCTCGACGCACTGGGACGAGCCCCCGCCCTCGGCGGCCAGCCGCTGGAGGGTGGCGGCCAGCTCCGCCCGCAGGGACTCCTCCGGGACACCGTCGGCGTCCACCCGGTGGGTGTGGTCGGGATGCAGCCACACCAGGGCCGTCACGCAGTCGCCGTCCTGGCCGCAGACGACCGCGTCGGTGAGCAGCCCCCGCGACGCTGACAGCAGCTGGGGCCGCAGCGTGCCGACGCTCACGAAGGTGCCGGTCATCAGCTTGAAGTCCTCTGCGATCCGGCCGCGGAACAGCAGCCCGGCGGTCGGGTCGTCCGGGTCGGCGAGGGCGACGGCGTCGCCGGTGCGGAAGAACCCCTCCTCGTCGAAGGCGGCCGCGGTCAGGTCGGGCCGGCGGTGGTAGCCGGGGGTCACGTTGGCCCCGCGCACGCGGACCTCCCGCTTCTCCCCCACCGGGACCAGCGCGAGCTCCACCCCCGGCAGCGGCACCCCGAGGACGTCGCTGCGGGTGATCGGGAAGTGCGCCGAGGTGGCCGCCGGTGCGGTCTCGGTGAGTCCCCACGAGGTGGTCATCCGCATCCGCGCGCCGGAGGCGGCGGCCAGCTCCTCGATGCGGTCCCACAGCTGCTGCGGCAGCGCGGCGGCGGCGAAGAAGCCCAGCCGCAGCCGGCTGAAGAACGCCTGCGCGGCCGCCGGGTCCCGCTCCAGGTGCGGCAGCAGGGTGGCATAGCCGGCCGGCACGTTGAAGTAGATCGTCGGGCGGGCGTCGGCCAGGTTGCGGACGGTCCGCTCGACCATGCCCGGCGCGGGCCGGCCGTCGTCGATCCACAGCGTGCCGCCGTTGACCAGGACCATGTCCAGGTCGTGGCTGCCGCCGAAGGTGTGGCTCCAGGGCAGCCAGTCCAGCAGCACCGGCGGCTCGGTCTCGAGGAACGGCCAGACCTGGCGCATCTGCTGCTGGTTGGCGCTGAGCATCCCGTGCGTCGTCAGCACGCCCTTGGGACTGCCGGTCGACCCGGACGTGAAGAGGATCTTGGCGACGTCCTCCCGCCGGACGGCGGCGCAGCGGCGGTCGACCTCACCGGTCGGGTCGGCCCCGAACTCCGCCGGCGGGGTCGAGCCGGGCAGGTCGCCGTCCCGGCTCAGCACCGGCCGGTCCCCCGCCACCGCCGCCACCGCACCGGCGAAGGAGGGGTCCTCGGCGACGACGAGGCCGGGCTCGACGAGCTCCACCATCGCGCGCAGCTTGCCGTGGTCCCGGCTCTGCAGCGAGTAGGCGACGCTGGTCGGCACCACCGGCGTCCCCACCGTCATCCCGGCCAGCAGGACCGCCAGGTGCAGCCGGCTGTTGCCCGACAGCACCATGACCGGCCGGTCGGCCAGCCCGCGGTCGAGCAGGCCCTGGGCCAGCCGGTCCACCAGGGCGCGCATCTCGCCCCAGGTCGTGCGCGCCCACTCCTCCCCGACCCGCTCGGCGACCAGCAGGCGGTCGGGATGCGCCTCGCTGTGCGCGCGGAAGGAGGTGATGACGCCGGCCGGGTGCTCGCGCAGCGGCTCGGTGGACCGCAGTAGCAGCCGCCCGTCGGGACGCTGCTCGGCCTCGATCCTCGGGGGGGCGAAGGTCGGTGGGCCCTCGCCCGTCCCCTCGGGCGCCAGCACGGCAGGAGCGGACCCATGACCCGGCACGATCGCCTCCCCGGAGACAGGTGTGACCCACGCCATCCCCTCATGCCGCGGGAGCCGGGTCAAGATGGACGGCCGTCCAACAAGATGGACGGATGAGCGACGTGGGCACCGTCGGCCGGAACGTGCGGCGGCTCCGGACCGAGCGGCAGCTGAGCCTCGGCGCGCTGGCCGACCAGGCCGGGCTGGCCAAGCAGACGCTGGCCAACCTGGAGGGCGGCCGGGGCAACCCGACGGTCGAGACGCTGCTGGCCGTGGCGCGGGCCCTCGGCGTCGGGGCCACCTGGCTGCTCGCGGAGTGGGGCAGTCCGGTCGTGGTGCAGCGCGCCGGGAACGCCGCCTGGTCCGACTCCGGCGGC
Source organism: Blastococcus sp. CPCC 205250 (assembly GCF_019799925.1). GTDB lineage: Bacteria > Actinomycetota > Actinomycetes > Mycobacteriales > Geodermatophilaceae > Trujillonella. Next base: position 64,811 of record NZ_JABGCG010000009.1, read on the forward strand.
GGCCGCCGCCGGGAGCTGGACGAGATCTACGGGACCGGCGAGGTGGTCACCTCCCTGGTCGAGCTCGGCGCGCCGGCCGCTGCCGCAGCCGCCCTCTCCCCCGGCACCCTGCTGCACGCCTACGTGGTGTCGGGCGAGGTGCTGGCCGGCCCCCTCGACGACCGGCACCGGCTGGGGGCCGGGGACTTCATCCGCTTCCCCGCCGACGTGCCGCACCTGCTGGGCGCCGCGTCCGGCGCGGCGCTGGTCCACCTGGTGACGACGGTGCCGCGGGTCCAGCAGTTCCAGCCGCAGTGACGGCGGGGGCTACCGCGGCGCCAGGACGCAGAACTCGTTCCCGTCGGGGTCGGCCATCCCCACCGCACCGGGCACGCCGTGGCCGGCGCCGAGCCGGGTGGCCCCGAGGGCGACCAGCCGGTCGACCTCCGCCTGCTGGTCGTCACCGGGGCGGGGGGCGAGGTCGAGGTGCAGCCGCCGCCGTGCCGTCCTCGGCTCCGGCTGCTCCCCGCCCCAGGTGATCTTCGGCCCGCCGGCGGGTGAGCGGATGGCGGTCTCCTCGTCCTGGTCCCACACCAGCGGCCAGCCCAGCGCCTCGCTCCAGAAGTACCCGACCGCCTGGGACCCGTCGCAGGCCAGCGCGCCGACGAACCCGCAGTCGGCGAGGAAGCCGTTGCCCGCCTCGATGACGCAGAACTCGTTGCCCTCCGGGTCGGCGAGCACGACGTGCCCCTCCTCCGGACGCTGGCCGACGTCCTCGTGCCGGCCCCCCAGGTCCAGCGCCCGCGCCACCGTGCGCCGCTGGTCGTCGGGGGACGCGCTCGTCAGGTCCAGGTGCGCGTGGTTCTTGCCGGTCTTGAGCTCGTCGGTCGCGAGGAAGCGGAGCACGAAGCCGGTGTCGTCGGCCGGGAGGAGCTCGACGCCGTCGGCGGGGTCGCCGCGCTCCCCCCAGCCGAGGACGCCGGCCCAGAACCGCGCGAGCCGGCGGGGGTCGTGGGCGGCGACGCAGAGGGCGAGGAGGTCCACCGGCATCCGGCGACGCTAGGACGCCGCGCCGGCGCGGTCCACCGGGTATCGGACGTCACGGCGGACGCCGGCGGGGAGCCCCGGAGATCGCCGCCCGGTGTGATCCCGCTGACGTGAGTTGTGCGCCATCGATGCGGTGGCCGAGACTCGACGGGTCCGCGCGCCGACCGACTCGGTGCCGAGGTGGGAACGCGGGCCGGGTGTGGGGGAAGGCGGCAGTGGACGAGTCCGCGGACCACGTGGCGATCGACGACCGCGAGGCCGACCGCCTCCGCGGTGAGCTGGCCATCGACGCCGCCGGCATCGGCACCTTCGACTGGGACCTGGTCACCGGGCGCCTGGACTGGGACGAGCGGCTCGTCGAGATGTTCGGCTACGACGTGGCCGGCTTCGACGGCACCATCGAGGCGTTCACCTCGCGGCTGCATGCCGACGACGTCGACCGCGTCGCCGAGGAGCTGCGGGCGGCGATCGCGGCCTGCGGCGACTTCTCGTCGCTGTACCGCGTGTCCCGGCCCGACGGCGACGTCCGGCTCGTGTCGGCCCGCGGCCGCGTGCTGTGCGACCCCGAGGGCCGGCCGACCCGCCTGCTGGGCGCCGCCCACGACCTGACCGGCCAGCGCAGCGGCGACCCCGAGATCGTCCGGGTGCTCGAGGCGATGCCCGCCGGCTTCTACTCCCTCGACCTCGAGTGGCGGTTCACGCACGTCAACGCCGAGGCCGAGCGCCTGCTGGGCCGCGGCCGGGACGAGCTGCTCGGCGAGGTGATCTGGTCGGCCTTCCCCGCCACGGTCGGCTCCGAGTTCGAGGACGCGTACCGCCGGGCGGTCGCCACCGACCGGCCGGTGTCCTTCGACGCCTACTACCCGGAGCCGCTCGACGGCTGGTACGAGCTGCGCGCGTGGCCCAGCCCGGACGGCCTGGCGGTGTACTTCCTCGAGGTGACCGGGCGGCGCCTGGCCCAGGAGCAGGCGCAGCGGGCCTCCGCCCGGATGGACGTGCTGGCGCGCGCCAGCCGTGAGCTCGCCGGCTCGCTGACCGGCGCGGTGGCCACCGAGCGCCTGCCGCGGCTGGCCGTGCCCGTCCTCGCCGACGCCTGCATCGTCAGCGTGCTGGACACCCACGGACACCCGGTCGACGTCGGCACCTGGCACACCGACCCCGGTCAGGGACCGCTGCTGGCGCGGTACGCCGCGGCCCGCCACGCCGTCCTGACGAACATCCCGCTCGCTGCGCGGATCATCACGACCGGGGACCGCGTCGTGCTGGACCGCACCGCGGCGCTGGCCGCGACCGCCGCCGGCGAGGCCCGGGACCTGCTGGCGCAGCTGGCCCCGACCACGGCCGCCGTGCTCCCCCTGCGCGGCCGGGACCGGACGCTGGGCCTGATGACGCTGCTCTACTCCGGCGGCCGGCAGCCGGCCGAGGAGGACCTCGCCGCCGCCGAGGACCTCGCCGACCGGGCCGGCCTCGCGCTGGACAACGCCCGCCTCTACGGCCAGCAGCGCCAGCTGGCCGAGCAGCTGCAGCTGAGCATGCTCACCGCTCCCCCGGAGCCCGACCACTCCGAGATCGTCGTGCGGTACCTGCCGGCCGCCGAGGCCGCCGCGGTCGGCGGCGACTGGTACGACGCGTTCCTCCAGGAGGACGGCGCGACGATGCTGGTCATCGGCGACGTCGCGGGGCACGACACCGCCGCCGCGGCCGCCATGGGGCAGCTGCGCAGCCTGCTGCGCGGCATCGCCACCAGCTCCGACGCCGCTCCCGCCGAGGTGCTGTCGCGCCTGGACCGCTCCATGTCGCTGCTGCGGGTCGACACCCTCGCCACCGCCCTCATCGCGCGCGTCGAGCAGACACCCGAGGAGCGGCAGCGCGGCGTCACCCGGATGCGCTGGGCCAGCGCCGGGCACCTGCCGCCGTTCGTCGTCACTCCCGCGGGCGACGTCACGGCCGTGGCCGGCCCGCGGCCCGAACTCCTGCTCGGCGTCGACCCGACCGCCCGGCGCACCGACGGCGTCGTCACCCTGGACCGCGAGGCGACCGTCCTGCTGTACACCGACGGCCTCGTCGAGAGCCGCGTCGCCGACCTCGACGCCGGCCTCGACCGGCTCCGCGACGCGCTCGCCGAGCTGGCCCACCTCCCCCTGCAGGAGCTGTGCGACCAGCTGATCCAGCGCCTCGTCGAAGGGCGCCCGGACGACGACGTCGCCCTCGTCGCGATCCGGCTGCACCGCCAGGACCTCCCGCGCCCCGCGGAGGCCGGGCCGGTCTCCGTGCCGGACGGGCTCCCACCCGAGCCGGCGCCCAACGCCTGACCCCGGACGGCCCGACCGCCTGACCCCGGGCACCCGACCGCCCGAGCCCGGGACACACGGCCGCCCGGCCGACGCCGACCGGCGGAACAGCGGCGGCCCGTCCCGTGCTGCACCCGCCGTGATCGACCCGGAGCTGCAGCTGTCGCTGCTGGACCGGTCGCGCACCCGGATCGGCGAGCCCGACGCCTCGGCGCTCGCGGGGACGATCGACCGGGCGGGGTCCGCCGAGCGCCTGGGCTTCTCCCGGTTCTGGGTCGCCGAGCACCACGGTGTGCCGGGTGTCGCCGGCGCCGCCCCGGCGGTGCTGCTGGCCGCCCTCGCCGGCCGGACGAGCACGATCCGGCTCGGCGCGGCGGGCGTGATGCTGCCGCACCACCAGCCGCTGGTGGTGGCCGAGCAGTTCGCCACGCTCTCGGCGCTCGCGCCGGGCCGGGTCGACCTGGGGCTGGGCCGCTCCCCGGGCTTCACCGCGCCCGTGCGCCGCGCGCTGCGCGAGACCGAGCCGGACTTCGCCGCGGATCTCGCCGAGCTGCGTGGGTTCCTGACCGGGACGGCGGAGATCACCCTGCGCCCGCAGCCGGCCGGGCCGGTGCCCCTGTACGTGCTGGCCACCGGCCGCGGCCTGCAGGTCGCCGCCGAGCTGGGGCTGCCGGTGGTGGTCGGCGGCCCGCTGCTCGGGATCGGCGGCGACCCGCAGCCGGGTCTCGACGCGCTGGCCGGCTACCGGCGCGCCTTCCGGCCCTCCGCGCAGCAGCCGCAGCCGCGGGTGGCGGTCAGCCTCGACGTGCTCGTCGCCGACACCGCCGCCGAGGCCGCCGACCTCCTGCTGCCCGAGGCGTGGGCGATGGCGCAGGCGCGCACCACCGGCACGTTCCCCCCGCTGGAGCCGGTGGCCGGGGTGCGGGCCGCCGCCCGCACCCCGCGCCAGCAGCAGTACCTGGAGCAGACCGCCGCGGCGGCCGTCGCCGGCACCCCCGCTCAGGTCGAGCGCCGGCTCGCCGAGCTGGTGGACCGGACCGGAGCCGCCGAACTGGTCGCCAGCAGCAGCACGCACGACCGCGCCGCGCTGGCCGCCTCCGACGCGGCGCTGGCGGCGCTCTTCGCGCGGACGTCCGTCGCCTGACCCGCCCTCGTCACTGTCCGGCGACCGGGGAGCGCGGGCGGTTCCGCCGCGCCGAGTGAGACGTCGCGACCCGACAGCAGCGCGCAGCGCCCCCTCACCCGGCCCGGTCGCCGCCTCCTAGCCTCCCCGGACCGACACCGGACGGCTCGCACCGCCTCCCGTGGGACGGGGACGGACCGCCGCTCCTGTGCCGGCTCACGGGGGAACGGGGGAACGTGATGCCGTCGACGTCGTCGCGCCACCGGCGCCTGCTGGAGGACGCCAGCGCCCCGCGCATCCACGCGCGGCAGGTGCGGCGTCACCGGTGGGCCTGGCGCCTGAGCTGGCAGCTGCCGCTCCTGTTCGTGGCCGTCGTCGCGCTGTGGGCCTACGGGGCGACGACGACGTGGTCCGCGCGGTGGACGGCCCTCGGCAGCATGCTGCTGGTGGCCGCCGCGGCGATGGCCGTCGGAGGCCTGCTGGGGTTCCTGTTCGGGGTGCCCAAGGTGCTGAGCGAGGGGGGCGGCACCGACACAGCGGCGGAGCCGGGCGCACCCCCGGCGGTCCAGGGCACGGTGACCAACGCCGTCCGCGGCGGGGTCACCGCCAACACCAACCTGGAGCAGATCAGCGACTGGCTGACCAAGATCCTCGTGGGCGTGGGGCTGGTGCAACTGGGCCGGGCACCGGACGCATTCGGCCGTCTCGTCGGGAACCTCACCGACGCCTTCGGGATGCCGGCCGGCGCGCACGTGATCGGCAGCGTCCTCGTGGCGTTCGCGGTCGTCGGCTTCCTCGACGCCTACCTGCTCACCCGCCTGGCCCTGACCGGCGCCTTCGACGACGTCGAGTCCCGCGCCCGTGTGCAGGACGATCCCCAGGAGGTGCTGGATGAGCCATGACGCGGGCGTGGCCGGGGTGGACGGCGCCAGCGGACTGCTGGTCTACGTCCCCGGGCTCTCGGCGAGGGACCGGTCCGGCGAGCTCCTGCTGCGTCTGGCCGCGGACCTCGGGCCGGGGTGGCAGCTGCGGGTCTGGCACCACCGGCTGACCCCCGTCAGCTCCGAGCGGCTGGAGGACGTGGCGCACCGCCTGGCGGTGCAGGTGCGCACCTGGGCGGGCGACAACGGCACGGGCCCGCCGGTCGAGAACGTCGTGCTGGTCGGCCACAGCATCGGCGGCCTGCTCGTCCGGCACGCGTTCCTGCTGGACGCGGGGTTCGCCGGTGGCTCGCCCCCGCCCTTCCCCTGGACGTCCCGGGTGCGGCGCCTGGCTCTCCTGGCCGCACCGAACGCCGGCTTCCGGACGAGCCGGCTCCCGCTCTGGTTGCGGCTCCCCTACGCCGTCGCCGCCGCGGTCGGCCGCCTGACCGCCGAGGACCTGCAGGCCGGGTCGCCGTACCTCACCGAGTTGCGGCTGCGCTGGGTGGACGCCTTCCGCGGGACGTCCCCGCCGACCGTCGTCGTCCAGGTGCTGGGTGACCGGGACACCCTCGTCAGCCGCGCGGACAGCCTCGACGTGGAGTACATGGCCCAGGCGATGCGGATCGACGTGCCGGGTGCCGACCACGCCAGCCTGGTCGACGTGGACGAGCACCCGGACCGGTACCCGCTCCTGCGCCGCGCCGTCCTGGGCCCGCTCGACGACGTCGTGCGCCTGCGCGAGGTGCCGCCGTCGAGCCACCCGGTCGCCGTCGTCCTCCACGGCATCCGTACCAGCAGGTACGCGACCTGGGTCGCCGACCTGGCGGCCCAGCTCACGGCGGCGCCGGACGCCGCTGGCCGGAGGCTGGTGGTCCAGACCCCCACGTACGGCTGGTTCAGCGGCCTCGACTTCGCCCTCCCGTTCAGCCGGAGCCGCAACCTCCGCACCTTCCTCGAGTGGTACGGGCGGCTGCACCTCGAGTACGCCGGTGGCGACCGGTACTTCGCCGGTCACAGCAACGGCACCTACCTCCTCGGCCGTGCCCTGGAGGCGGTGCCGGCCATGTACTTCCACCGCGTCTACCTCGCCGGCTCCGTCCTGCCGCGTGACTACCCCTGGGCGCAGGTCATCAGGCGCGGTCAGGTGCGCCAGAGCGTGCTCAACGACCGGGCGACCTGCGACCAGCCCGTCGGCTGGCTGGGTGCCGCCCTGCGCGGCCTCGGCATGCGCGACGTCGGCACCGCCGGGGTCCACGGTTTCGACGACCACGCGGTGCAGCTGCTCCAGCACCGCTGCGCCTACCCCGGGGGCCACGGGGCGGCACTGGAACCGGTCACGCTGCCGCACGTCGCCGACTACCTGCTGACGGGGGACCCCGGCAAGGATCCCGGTGCCCGCTCCCCCTACTGGTTCGAGTTCGTCGGGCGGCTGGCCGGGGTGCTGTCGGCCCCCGTGGCGGTCGCGGGCACCGTCACGCTGGTGCGGTGGCCGGCGCGGCGTGGCGGCCGGCTGCGGCTGGCCGTCACGTCCGCCGCCGCCACGCTGGCCTGGGCGATCGGCCGCTCCGCCTAGCCGCGCGACCGGTCGGCCGGCGACCGATCGGCCATGGCGACCCCACGGGCGGGCAGCGCGCCGGCCCCGGCTCAGCGGCTGCGGTACAGCCTCGTCGTCAGCGGCAGGAAGACCGCCGCGAGCGCCGCCGCCACCGCGAGGGACACCAGGACCGCCACGCCGTCGGGCTCCCCCGCCATGAGCGACCGGGACGCGGTGGCCAGCACCGAGATCGGGTTGACGTCGACGAAGGCCTCGAGCGGGCCCGGCAGCGTGGCCGGGTCGACGAAGACGTTGGACAGGAACGTCAGCGGGAAGATGGCCATGAAGCCGGCGTTCATCACCGCGTTCGGCGAGCGCATCAGCAGGCCGAGCACCGAGAACACCCACGACAGCCCGAACGAGAAGACGACGACCAGCGCGAGCGCCCCGAGCGCCCCGACGACGCCGCCCTCGGGCCGGAAGCCCAGCGCGACCCCGACGACGATGATCACGGTGCCGGCGACGACGTAGCGGACGCTGTCGCCGAGCAGCGAGCCCAACAGCGGCGCAGGCCGCCAGATCGGCAGGGACCGGAAGCGGTCGACGACGCCCTTGGTCAGGTCGGTGTTGAGCGAGACCCCGGAGTAGACGGTCGTGAACAGCACCGACATGACCAGCAGCCCGGGCAGCGTGTAGTCCAGGTAGGCGCTGGTCGAGCCGGCGATCGCCCCGCCGAACAGGTACGTGAACATGAGCAGGAACATCACCGGTGTCACCGTGACGTCGAGCAGCTGCTCCGGCACGTGCTTGACCTTGAGCATCCCCCGCCAGCCGAAGGCCAGCGCCGCCGAGAGCGGGCCGGGTCGGGGCGGCCGCGGGGTGGAGGAGATGGCCCGCCGGACCGCCGCGGTGTCGGCGGAACCGGGCGCCCGGGTCGTCGCGGTCATGACGCGTGCTCCTGGAGGGTGTCGGTGGACGGGGAGGTGCCCCGGGCGGCGGTGCCGGCGGACTCCTCGGCGGCGTGGCCGGTGAGGGCGAGGAACACCTCGTCGAGGCTCGGCTGCTGCAGCGAGAAGTCGGCCAGCGGCACCCCGGCGCGGGCAAGCTCGGCGACGGCGATGGCGGCCCGCTCGGCGTCGGCGCCGGTGGCCGAGAGCGCGGTTGGTTCCGGTTCGAGCACCACGGTGCCCACCTTGCGTTCGAGCAGTTCCGCGGCCTCGGCCCGCCGCGCCGGGTCGAGCAGCCGCACGTGCAGGGACCCGGTGCCGACCGACGCCTTGAGGTGTCCGGGCGTGCCCTCGGCGATGACGCGGCCGCGGTCGATCACCGCGATACCGTCGGCGAGCTGGTCGGCCTCCTCCAGGTACTGGGTGCAGAGCAGGATCGTCGTCCCCTCGGCGACCAGCGCCCGGACGATCTCCCAGACCTGGTTGCGCGAGCGGGGGTCCAGCCCGGTGGTGGGCTCGTCGAGGAACATCAGCCGTGGCGTGACGACGATGCTCGCCGCGATGTCGAGCCGGCGGCGCATGCCGCCCGAGTAGTGCTTGACCAGCCGGCCGGCGGCCTCGGCGATGTCGAAGGCGCCGAGCAGCTCGTCGGCCCGTTCGCGGGCGGCCGCGCGGGAGTAGCCGAGCAGCCGGCCGAGCAGGACGAGGTTCTCCCGGCCGGTCAGGTCCTCGTCGACCGAGGCCAGCTGCCCGGTCAGGCTGACCAGCTCGCGCACCGCGTCGGCCTCGGACACGATGTCGTGCCCCAGGACCCGGGCGCTGCCGGCGTCGGGCGGGATCAGCGTCGCGAGCATGCGGATGGTGGTGGTCTTGCCCGCCCCGTTGGGGCCGAGGACCCCGTAGATGGAGCCGGCCGGCACGGCGAGGTCCACCCCGTCGACCGCCCGGGTGCTCCCGAAGGACTTCCCCAGCCCGCTCGCCTCGATCGCCAGTGCTGTCTGCGTCGTCATCGCACGTCCTCACCTCGACACCCGGAGAGCATCTCCTCCTGGTACGACGGAATGTCCGCCACGGAGTCATCGCGCGCGAGCGACTTTCTCCGTCCGGGAGGCTCGGCCCTCGCGTGCGCTCGAGGTCAAGCACGCCGGTCGATCAGGCACACCGGTCGATCAGGCACGCCGGTCGGTCAGGCGCGCCGGTCGGTCCGGCGTACCGGCCGGTCAGGCGACGAGCGCGGCGGCGCGGGCGCCGAGGCGGTGGGCGTGCACGGCGGTGCGGCGGTCGCGGACGACGGTCCAGGCGGCCAGGACGGCGTCCACCTCGGCCTGGCGGACGGCGGCGGGCGCGACGACCGGGCGGCGGACCGCGGCCGCCGGCATGGTGATCTCGGCGAGGCGGGCGGCCAGGTCGCCGTCCGCCAGGTCCTCGACGTCGACGAGGGCGACCAGCGTCGGGGCGGTGGCGAGAACGGCGGTGCTGCTCATGACGGGGCTCCCTGCGTGTCCGTGGCCGGTTCCTCCGGCACGGACGACTCTCGGGGCCGCACCGCAGCGCACCCGCCCGGACACCGCAGGATCAGCGCAAGAAGGGGCCCGGCGAGGCGCACGCCCCGCCTCCCCACGGACCCCCTGAGCGGCTAGGGTCACCGATGTCGGGAAGGCCCTGCGATATGGCAGGACCCCGATGCACCACCGCAGCTAGGAGCGAGCAATGCCCGAAGGAACAGTGAAGTGGTTCAACGCTGAGAAGGGGTTCGGCTTCGCCACCCCCGACGGTGGCGGACCGGACGTCTTCGTCCACTACTCGGCCATCCAGTCCAGCGGGTACCGCTCGCTCGACGAGGGCCAGCGGATCTCGTTCGACATCGAGCAGGGCCAGAAGGGCCCGCAGGCGGCGAACGTCAGCCCGCTCTGATCCTCCCCGATCAGTCCGCAGCGCCCCCGTCCGGCTCCGCCGGGCGGGGGCGCTGTCGTGTGCGGCCCCCGCGCCGCGCGGTCAGCGGGCCCGGGGCACGTACCCGCCGATGAGCGCGGACATCAGCAGCGCGCCGGAGTCCGGGCCGACGGCCGACGCGGCCGCGCCGAAGACCCGCCAGCGCTCCCGCTCGACGTCGGTCGGCGCGTTCTCCATCCGGGCCGCGACCTGCTCGAGCATCCGCGCCCACTGCTCCTGCGGCGTGGGCCAGAGGCCGGCCAGCCGTCGCGCCTCCGGGGAGATGCCGGTGAAGCGGACGATCTCGCCGGCGTAGTTGGTCAGCGCCTCGACGTACCCGGCGGACTGCAGTGCCCGGGCCGCGGCGACCACCTCGGCCTTCGCCAGCCCGCTGGCCGGCACGACCTGCCCCAGGTAGGGGTTGCCCCCGTACTCGGGCCCGTCGACCAGCCGGGCGATCGCCCTCAGCACCGGCAGGTCCCGGCCGAACCAGGTGTCGGGCAGCGCGCCGTCGGGGGAGGTCATGCAGAGGAGTTTCCCCCGCTGCGGGTCCCGCCCCCTCCCGGGGCCCGCCGTGCAGGGCACGAGGGTCCTCCCCCTCCCCCGCACATGGCAGTGCCCCGCCCTCCGGGGAGGGCGGGGCACGGCGGCGGGTCCCCTCCGGGAAGGGACCTCCCTCAGTCGCGGGGCAGGGTGAGCTCCGGCCGCAGCGCCAGGACGACGCCGAGCATGGCGTAGCCGGCGAGCAGGTGACCGGCCGCGACGTAGGGCGCGACGTCGGGCAGCGCCCCGGCGACCGGGATGCAGACCGGCGCCCAGCTCTCGGCGCCCAGCGGCCAGAAGCGCGCGGCCCCCCGCCAGCGACCGGCGACGGCGATCCGGATGCCGATGGCGAACATGCCGAGCATCGACAGCGGCCAGAAGGCGTCGAGGGCCAGCGCCGCGGGGTGGTCGTCCCAGGCCGGGACGACGATGGTCTGCAGCGAGGACAGGATGGCCAGCCCCAGCATCACGTGCTCGGCGTGCAGGAACCCGCGGGCCAGCCGGCCCGTCCCGGTCGCCCCCGTGCGCAGCTGCACCGCGACCAGGGCGACGAGGCCGAACTGGAACAGCAGGCCGGAGATGCCGTAGACGACCAGGCCGGCGCCCTCGGTGTCGCCGAGCCCGAAGGCCAGGATGCCGCCGGCCCAGGCCGAGGAACCGGCGGCCACGGCGAGGCCGGCGCCGCGGACCGCGCGGGGGGAGATCCGCTGCGGCGCTCCCCCGACCGTGCGGGGCGCGTCGGTGCGGGCGGGGACGGGGGTGGTGCTCAGCGTCATGGGGTCCTCCGATCGTCGCCGGCGCCTCGTGCCCCGGCCTGCTCCCACCGTCGGAGGACGGCGTCCCGGGCGCCCAGGGCCCGCTGCCCTCGAATCCGTCCCGACCTCCGTCCCGGGACACCCGCTGTCCGGCGGCCGGGACGCGCGGCAGCCTCCCGGCCGGACAGCGCGTGGACCGGGTCCGCCGTCCCCGTCCCGGGCGACACGGGACAGCTGCCTCGTGACGCACGGGACACCGGCACGCGAGGATCCCCGGCGTGCAGGCAGGGACCCCGGTGGCCGGGCAGACCGACGAGGCGCCGGACACCGTCCCGGCGGCTCCGGCCGGCGCGGACCGGACGGTCCCGGTGGGGCCGGTGGGGCCGGTGAGGCAGGTGGCCCGAGCCGTCCCCGGTCCGCTCCCCGCGCCGCCGCACACCGCGCCAGTGGCCGTCCGCGTCGCCGCCTGGACGCTCCTGGTGGTCTCGGTGGCCGCCGCTGCTGTGACGATCGCCCTCGACGTCCTCACGACCGACGCCGCCCGCGCGGAGGCCCTCGCTTCTCCGGGGTGGGTGATCGGCGCCCCAGGCGTGGGCCTCGCCGTCCCCGGGGCGCTGCTGGTGCACCGGCTGCACCGCCACGCGGTGTCCTGGGTCGTCCTCGGGACCGGCCTGCTCTGGGCGCTGGACGGGCTGGCCGGGTCGTGGCTGACCTACGCGATCCAGCAGGACCCGCCGCTGCCGGGGGCGACCGTCGCCTTCTGGTTCGTCAACCGCTTCGGCGCCTGGCTGCTCGTCGGGCTGCCGCTGCTGCTCCTGCTCTACCCGGGCGGGCGGCTGCCGCGCGGGCGCCTGCGTGCGGTGGCGCTGGCGGGCCTGGGGCTCACCTGCTGGCTGCCGGTGCTGCTCATGGTGCTGCCGTCGTCGATCGCCGACGCCCGCAGCGGCCCGACGCCCGAGGTGTACCGCGGGGTGGACCTCGACCCGACCAGCCTGCCGCTGCCGGAGTCGGTGGGCCTGCCGCTGCTGCGGCTGGCGTTCCCCGCCGTCCTCGCGGGCATCGGCCTGGCCGTCGTCGTCGTGGTGGTGCGGTACCGGCGCGCCACCGGGGACCACCGGCTGCGCATGCGCTGGCTGATGTGGGCCGCCGTGGTCGACCTGCTGGTGATGGCCGCGACGGTGCTGGTGCCCAGCGACCTCAGCTCGATCGCCCTGTCGGTCGCCGTCATCGCCACCGCCGGGGCCATCACGGTCGGCCTCCTGCGCCCGCAGCTGGTCGACATCGACCGGCTCCTCGGCGGCACGCTCGTCTACGGCGGGCTCGCGGTGGCCGTCGTCCTGCTCGACCTCGCGGTGGTCGCCGGTGCCGGTGCGCTGCTCGGCGACCGCCTCGGCGACCAGGACGCCACCCTGCTCGCGCTGCTCGTCGTGACCGGCCTGTACGTGCCGCTGCGCACCCAGGCGTGGCGCCTGGTCCGCCGCTGGGTGCTCGGCGAGCGGGAGGACCCCTACCGGGTGGTGTCCGCCCTCGCCGAGCGGCTGGAGCGCTCCGACGGCGCCGAGGAGCAGCTCATGGCCGTCACCGCCGCCGTCGCCGAGGCGTTCCGGTCGCCCTACGTCGGCGTCGAGGTGGACTCGGCCTCCGGCGAGCGCCTGCTGGCGGAGTCCGGACGGCGCCCCGGCGCGGTGCAGAGCCTGCCCATCGCCTACCGCGGCGAGGAGGTCGGGCGGCTGCTGCTCCCCCGGGACGGCGTCCGCGCCCAGCTGGTCGCCCGCGACGAGCGCCTGCTGGCCGACGTCGTCCGGCAGGCCGCCGCCGCCGCCCGGGCCAGCGCCCTCGCCGCGGAGCTGCAGGCCAGCCGCGAGCAGCTGGTGACCGCCCGCGAGGAGGAGCGCCGGCGGCTGCGCCGCGACCTGCACGACGGGCTCGGGCCGAGCCTGGGCGCCGTCGTCCTGCGGATCGACACCGCGCGCAACCTGGCCCGCACCCGCCCCGACGACGCCGACACGGTGCTGCGCCAGGCCCGGGACGAGGTGGCCGGCGCGCTGGCCGACGTGCGCCGGCTGGTGCACGACCTGCGCCCGCCGGCACTCGACGACCTCGGCCTGGCCGGGGCGGTGCGCCAGCAGGCCGAGCGGCTCGTGCCGGCCGCCGTGGCCACCACCGTCACCGCCGGCGAGGGCACCGACGCGCTGCCCGCGGCCGTCGAGGTGGCCGCGTACCGGATCGCCTCCGAGGCGCTGGCCAACGTCGCCCGGCACGCGGCCGCGGACACCGTGCGGGTGTCGCTGGAGCGCGCAGCGGGCGCACTGGTCGTGACCGTCGCCGACGACGGCGTCGGGATCGGGCCGACCGCGCCCGCCGGGGTGGGCCTGGTGTCGCTGCGGGAGCGCGCCGCGGAGCTCGGCGGCCGCTGTTCGGTCTCGTGCCCGCCGGAGGGCGGGACCGTGGTGCGGGCCGTGCTGCCCGTCGAGGGAGGAGGAGCGTCGTGAGCGAGCCGGAGGAGCCGCTGCGGGTGATGGTCGTCGACGACCACCCGGTCTACCGCGACGGCCTGGCCGTGCTGCTGGGCTCGGTGCCCGGACTGGCCGTGGTCGGCACCGCCGCCGACGGCGCCGAGGCGGTGGCCCTGGCCCTGGAGGAACAGCCCGACGTCGTTGTCATGGACGTGCAGATGCCCGTGCTGGACGGCATCGAGGCGACCCGGCGGATCACCGCCGAGAGCCCGTCGGTCGGCGTCGTCGTCCTGACGATGAGCGAGGACGACGGCACGGTTTTCGCCGCCGTCCGCGCCGGCGCCCGCGGCTATCTGCTCAAGGGCGCCGACCAGGAGGAGGTCGTGCGGGCGATCACCACCGTCGCGGCCGGAGGCGCCGTCTTCGGCGCGGCCCTGGCCCGGCGGATCGCCGAGTTCTTCGCCGCCGCCGCGCGCCCCGGCGGGCCCGACACCGCCTTCCCCCAGCTGACCGCCCGTGAGCGCGAGGTGCTCGACCTCGTGGCCGCCGGCCGCTCCAACGGCCAGATCGCCTCGGCGCTGTTCCTCTCCCCCAAGACCGTGCGCAACAACGTGTCCAACGTGCTGACGAAGCTGCAGGTCACCGACCGGGCGCAGGCCATCGTGCGGGCCCGGGAGGCCGGCCTCGGGCGGTGACCGGGAGGCCCCTGCGGGTGGCGCGGCCGCCGTACCGTGGAGGCATGACGACGTCCGCCGGACAGCAGCCGAAGGTCACCAAGAGCGACGCCGAGTGGCGCGCGCAGCTCTCCCCCGAGGAGTACGCGGTGCTGCGCCAGGCCGGCACCGAGCGGGCGTGGACCGGCGAGTACGTCGACACCAAGACCGTCGGCACCTACACCTGCCGGGCCTGCGGCGCGGACCTGTTCACCTCGGAGGCCAAGTTCGACAGCCACTGCGGGTGGCCGTCGTTCTACGAGCCGACCGCCGCCGACAACGTCGTCCTCCGCGAGGACCGCAGCTACGGGATGCTGCGCACCGAGGTCCTCTGCGGCACCTGCCACAGCCACCTCGGGCACCTGTTCGCCGACGCCCCGCAGACCCCGACCGGCGACCGGTACTGCATCAACTCGGTCAGCGTCAGGCTGCGCCCCGCCGCGGGCTGACCTCCCGACGCGCCCCGCCGCCTCCCTCCTGACCAGCGGCGGGGCGCCTACGGTGTCGCCCGTGCAGCCCGACGAGGACGAGCCGACGGTCGTCAAGAGCGACGACGAGTGGCGTGCCCAGCTGAGCAACCGCGAGTTCGCGGTGCTGCGCCGTGGCGGCACCGAGCGGCCGTGGTCCGGTGAGTACGTGGACACCAAGGTCGGCGGCGCGTACCACTGCCGTGGCTGCGGCCTCGAGGTGTTCCGGTCGCGGACCAAGATCGAGTCGACGTCGGGCTGGGCGTCGTTCTACGCGCCGAGCAGCGCGGCCAACGTGCAGCTGCGGCCGGACCTGACCGGGAAGTTCCCGCGCATCGCCGTGCGCTGCGCGGGCTGCCACGGGCACCTCGGGCACGTCTTCGACGACGCCCCGCAGACCCCCACCGGCGACCGCTACAGCATCAACTCCGCCGCCGTCCGCTTCCTCCCGGGCTGAGCACGTCGTCGGCCTCCGCTCGGAGCGGCCCCCTCGCAGGGGCCCGCTCCGAGCGGAGCGAGGGGGTCCTCCGTCAGGCCAGGTCGCTGACCAGCTCGGCGACGGACTTGCGGACGCCGGTGTAGAACGGCACCTCCTCGCGCACGTGCCGGCGGGCACGGCTGGCGCGCAGGTCGCGCATGAGGTCGACGATGCGGTGCAGCTCGTCGGCCTCGAAGGCGAGCATCCACTCGTAGTCGCCGAGGGCGAACGCGGCGACGGTGTTGGCCCGGACGTCGGGGTAGGGACGGGCCTGCATGCCGTGCTCCTTGAGCATGTCCCGCCGCTCCTCGTCGGGCAGCAGGTACCACTCGTAGGACCGCACGAACGGGTAGACGCAGACGAACCGGCGGGCCTCCTCGTCGGCGAGGAACGCCGGGATGTGGCTGCGGTTGAACTCGGCCGGGCGGTGCAGCGCGAACTGCGACCAGACGGGCTCGAGCTGCCGGCCCAGCGCGGTGCGGCGCAGCCGGGTGTAGGCCTCCTGCAGCACCTCGGCCGACGGGGCGTGCCACCAGACCATGAGGTCGGCGTCTGCCCGGAAGCCGGCGACGTCGTAGGTGCCGCGGACGACGACGTCCTTGCCGGCGAGCTCGTCGAACAGCCCCTGCACCTCGTCGGCCAGCGTGGTGCGCTGCTCGTCGACGAGCGGGCCGGTCAGCCGGAAGACCGACCACATCGTGTAGCGGATCGTGGCGTTGAGCTCGTTGGCCCGCTTGCCGATGCTCTTCTGCTCGGTCTGCTCGCTCATGTCCCCATTGTCTCCCGCTCCGGTCGGCTGCCGTCCTCGGCCCCGGAGACGGCTCGTCCCCCCGGAGGAGGTCCGGGGGGACGACGAGGGGGTCGGTCGGCCGCGGTGTCAGGCGGCGGGTGCGGTCCGCTGCGACGGCCCGGCCGCGGCGTCCCGGTGGACGTCGCGGCACTCACCGCAGGCGGCCATCCAGACACGGTGCCGCAGGCACCGGGCGGGCCGATGGGTCGGAGGGAGGATCTGGACGGAGGAGTCGTGGTCGTGGCGGGTGCTCACCCTCCTCCCAACAGCGCCCGGCGCCGTGCGATGCCGCAGCGCCGCCGTGTGCCGGGACACCCCGCTCCGCCGCCTCCCGGCGCCCGTCAGCCGGGGACGACGGCGAGCGGACGGCGGTTGCGCCCCGGCAGGCACGCCAGCGCGGCCAACGTCAGCGCCACGGCGTCCTCGAGCAGGGCCGCCTGCACGTCGGGCACCCGGCCGCTCGCCCAGCGCCGCCAGGCGAGCCCGCCGAAGGAGCCCACCAGCGCGCCGGCGGTCGCCGCGACCGCCGGCAGCGCGGCGTTGGCACGCTCCCGCTCCGACAGCCGGGTCGCCCCGGCCGCGGCGCCCGCCAGGCGCGGGACCAGGCCCGACGGCGACGTGCGGTCGGGGGCGGCCGGCGACTTGTCGGCCACCAGCTCGCCGACGAGCCCGGCCGCCCCGAGCACGCGGGCCGGCCTCGAGCTGGTGCCCGGCCGGCCCGGCTTCGTGGGGGCGGTCAGCGCGGGTGCGGCGAAGCCGAGCGAGCTGCGGCTGCCCGTCGCGACGCCGAGCAGCGCCGACCGGAGGGCGAGCGCACGCCCCGCGGAGCGGCGCGGCTCCCCCCGCTCGCGGTCGGTGGGCACCGCCTGCAGCACCGCCTGCACCCCGGCGCCGAAGGCCAGGTGGGAGACCACGTCGGTCGTCCAGCCGGCGGCGCCCCAGGCACGGGGGTCGCTGACGCCGAGCGCGGCCAGCGGGACGTCGGTGGCCGCCATCGACGTCGCCCCGGTGAGCACCGCACCGACCACCGGGGGGAACCGCATCCCCGCCGAGCGGGCGACGCTGGCCAGCACGCCCGTGGCCAGGCCGTTGCCGATGCCGGCCAGCGAGGCCAGGGCGGTGCGCCGGCTGTCCCGCTGGGCACCGCGACCGGGGAGGTCGACGCCGGCCCGGTCGGCGACGGCGTCCACCAGCCGGTCGGGGTCCGAGCTGGCCGGACGACCGCGCAGGGCCATGTCGAGGTAGGAGACGGCGTTGAGGACGGTGGTGCCGGCCGCTCCCGCGGCCAGCCCCCGTGCGAGGGTCCCGGGCACCCCACGACCCTGTCTGGCGGGCACGGGTGCGGCAAGCCGGCGGGATCCGCACGGCGCCCGGGACGCCCCGCCGGCGGGCGTCCCGGGCACCGTGTCGCGCGGTCAGGTGACGGTGAGCGGCGTGATCATCCCGAGCACGACGTGCGGCGGGGCGGTCTCGCCCGACGAGATCGGGCAGATGAGCAGGTAGCTGCCCGGCGCGAGGTCCAGGGTGATCCCGCCCAGGGCGTCCGGTGCCGCAAAGGCGGCACCGAGGACCTCGAGGCGGCCGAAGCTCGCCTCGGGGTCGGCGAGGAACTCCTCGGGCGTGATCGCCTGCCCGTCGGCCGGCCGCGTCACGAGCATGACGTGCTCCTCGTCGTGGCCCGACGCGTTCGTCATGAGGAAGGTGGTCTCCCCGGCGGGCACCGTCGGAGGGACCCCCTCGAAGGCGTGGTCGACGGCGGTGACGGCCACGGTGGTGAAGCCACAGGCCTCGGCCACCGCCTGCTCGATGCCCGCCAGCGCCGCGAAGGCCGCCGGATCCTCGAAGACGGAGCCGTCGCCCTGGGCGAGCCGGGCCTGCAGCCGCACCAGGGAGGCCGCGTCGTCGGCCGCCGCCGGCGGGGCGTTGTCGGCGATCACCCGGACCGGCCCGGCCACCTGCTCGCCGAACGCCGCGACCTGCTCCGGGGACGGCGCCTCCTCCCCCTGGGGGGCGAGCGCGTCGAAGTCGACGACGCCCTGGCAGAAGGCGTCGACGTCGCCACCGGCCGCCGACGACGAGCCGCCGGCGCCCCTCCCCGAGGCGGCGTCGCCGGGGTCGTCGGAGGACCCGCACCCCGCGAGGAGGACGGCGGTGGCCAGCGCCCCGGCACCGAGGACCCGGGACGGTCCGGCCCGGCGCCGCGGCGGAGCGTCGGCCCGCCCCGCGACGGACGTCGCCGTCCCGGTCCCCTGCTCCTCCGGTCCGGACCCCGCCGGGATCAGCCAGGCGTCGACCGTGATGCCCACCCGCCGGCCGATCAGCACGGCGGGGGCACGGATCCCCACGTCGGCGCGGTCGAGGACCGCCGTGGCCCGCACCCGCACCCAGCCCCCGGCCGGGCCCGCGCTCTCGACCCGGCCGGTGACCGGCAGGTGCACGCGGGTCCCGCGGACCGACAGCGTCCCCTCGGCGGTCCGCCCGCCGTCGCCGGCCGGGGTGAACCGGTCGGCCGACCACGTCATCACGGGGTGGCGGTCGACGTCGAGGAAGCGGGGCCCGCGCAGGTCGGCGTCCCGCCGGGCGATGTCGGTGGCGACTCCTCGGAGGTCGATATCGACGCGCGCCCGCACGGGGGTGCCCGTCGCGTCGACGACGACGTCGCCCCAGCTGCACGGCAGGGTGCCGTGCACGGAGCGGCCCAGATTGGCGACGGCGAAGCCGACACGCGTCCGGGAGGTGGAGACCGACCACGTGCCGGCCGCCACCGGGACCTCGCCGACCCGGGCGGTCACGACCGGACCGCCGTCGGCAGCTGGGCGGAGAGCACCCGGACCAGGTCCACGCGCTCGGCACCCGGCAGCAGTGCGGGGTCCTCGTCCGGGAGCAGCGCGGTCGCCATGATCGTGCGCTGCACCTCGTCGTGCGTCTCCCGGTCCGTCGCCAGCCCGACGACGACGACGCGGTGGTCGTCGGTGCGCAGCGCCAGCACCTCGACGATGCCCCCGATCTCCCGGACGGCGGGCCAGATCCGGTCGCGTCCGGCGTGCTCGGCGGCGTCGGCGCGCGCGCGGTCGCCGTCCCCGTTCAGCCACGTCACCTGGGCGAACATCGGCCGCCGCCCGGCGGCCCGGCCGCGGAAGACGTCCGACACCCGGTAGACCCGCCCGCCGGCCCGGGCGGCGGAGTCCGGGTCGGGCCAGAGGGTGACGACGGTGGTCCCGGCGTGGTCGGGGGCGGCGAGGACGACGGTGCCCGCCGGGTCGGCGCCGGTACCCCGTGCCGTCCGGGCGTCGGTCCCTGCGCCGGACGAGTGGATGGTCGCGTACATGGGATCCCCTCCCGAGCGGGGACCGGCGGCTCCGGTCCCGTCGCGGCCGACCATCCGGCGGCAGCGGGCACGGGACATCCGTGGGACCACGGGACCTCGGTACGGAGATCCCGGGCGCATCGCGGCGGGAGATCGGTGCCCACGGGGCCCGCCGCGCGCGGATACTGCCCGCCGTGGGCACCGGGACGGCGGCCGCCGACGGCGGTCCCTTCGTCGGCCGCGCCGCCGAGCTGGCGGAGCTGACCGGGCGCATCGTGGCGGCCGCGGGCGGGGCGGGGGGCCTGGTCCTGCTGTCGGGTCCCGCGGGGATCGGGAAGACCCGGACGGTGGAGGAGGCGGTCGCCGGCGCCCCGGCGGTGGTCTGGGGCCGCTGCGTCGACGACCCCGGGGCGCCCCCGCTGTGGCCGTGGCGGCGGGTGCTGCGCTCCCTGCCCGCGGCGCAGGCCGCGGTGGCCGGAGCGCTGGCCGAGCTGGACGTGGCCCGCGGGAGCGGTGCCGACCCCGACGCCGCGCGCTTCCGGCTGGCGACGGCCACCGCCGACGCGCTCGTCGACGGCGCGGAGCCCGGTGGGCTCGTCGTCGTCCTGGAGGACCTGCACTGGGCCGACGAGAGCTCCCTGCGGCTGCTGCGCCACCTCACCGGCGACCTGCCCCGCTCGCGGCTGCTGGTCGTGGGCACGCACCGCGACCCGAGCGGGGGCGGGCGCCCGCTCGACGCCGCGCTGCCGGAGCTGCTCCACGGGCCGGGGACCCGGGTGCTGCGACTGACACCGCTCACCGAGGACGACGTCCGGACCTACCTGCCCGCGGGCTCGGCGGCGCCGGACGCCGTCCGGGCCGTCCACCGGCGCAGCGGCGGGATCCCGCTCTACCTGCGGGCGGTCGCCCGGACGCCGTCCTCCGACGGCAGCGCCGACGGACACGCCGAGCTGCGCGCCCTCGTGCGGACGACGCTGACCGCGCTGCGGCCCGCCGCGCTCGACCTGCTCGACGCCGCCGCGGTGCTCGGCGAGGAGGTCGACGCCGCGCAGCTGGCCGCCGTCACCGGGCACCCGCCGGAGGAGGTGACCGCGCACCTGGACGCCGCGGTCCGGGGCGGGGTGCTCACCGCCCTGCCGGACCTGCCCGGCCGGCGGCGCTTCGTCCACGCGGTCGTCCGCGACGCCGTCTACGCCGACCTGGCCCCCAGCGTCCGCGAGGAGCTGCACCGGCGCGCCGCCGAGGCCCTGGAGCGGCTGGCGGGGGACGACGACGCGACGGCGGGGCTGATCGCCGGCCACTGGCTGCGGGCCTCCGGCGCCGGGGCGTTGCGCCAGGGGGCCTCCTGGGCTCGGCGGGCGGCCGTCACCGCCACTCGGCTGCTCGCCTTCTCCGAGGCCGCCCGCTTCCTCGGTACGGCCCTGGACGCGGTGCAGCGCGCGGGCGCCTCCGGGGAGGAGTGCGCCGGGCTGCTGGTCGAGCTGGCGACCGCCGAGTTCCGCGCCGGCCGGTTCGCCGAGGCCCTCGGGCACGCCCTCGCCGCCTCCGACGCCGCCACCGGCTCCGGGGACCCGGAGCTGCTGGCCGCCGCGGCGCTCGCGGTCCACGACGTGAGCGACCCGAGCTTCCCGCCGACCCTGGTGCGGATGTGCGAGCGGGCGCTCGCCGTGGTCGACGGCGGGGCCTCCCCCGCTCTCCGCTCCCGGCTGCTGTCCCAGGCGGCGTCGGTGCTGGCCGACGCCGGGCGGCTGGCGTCCGCGACCGCGCACGCGTGCGAGGCACAGGAGCTCGCCCGGCACAGCGGGAGCGTCGAGGCGGTCATCGACGCCGGCCGCGCCCGGATGAAGGCCAGCCCCACGACCCTGACCGTCGACGAGCGCCTCCGGCTCGGGCGGCTGGCGATCGAGCACGCGGCCGCCACCGGCCAGCCGCTGGTCGAGCTGTGGGGCGCCAAGTGCCGGATCGACGCAGGTCTCGAGGTCGGGGACCTGGCCGTCGTCGAGGACGAGCTGGCCCGGGTCACCGCCCTGGCGGTGAGCACCCGGCTCCCGATGGTCCGCTGGCACGACCGGCGGCTGCGGGCATCGGTCGGAGCGCTCCTCGGCCGGTTCGCCGAGGCGGTGGCGCTCAACGAGGAGGCGCGGGCCATCGGGGCCACCGATCTGCCCGGCGACCTCTCCGCCGTCGGCCTCTCGGGGGCCTTCCAGCTGCAGCACGCGCTGGTGACCGGCGACGTGACCCACTGGGAGGCCGGGCTGGTCGCGACCCTGGACACGGCCGGGGACGTCCCGATCGTGCTGGTGAGCCGGGCGCTGGTGGCCCTGCTGCAGGGACGGCGGGAGGAGGCGGCGTCCCGCTACGAGGTGCTGCGTCGGTGGATGACCGAGCCCGACTTCGTGGCCTCCCCCGGCGTGGCCATCAACCTGGTGCCCCTGGTGGAGGAGTTCGGGGACACGGCCGCGGCCGAGGTCCTGCACGCTCAGCTGTCCCCACGGCCGCTGGCGGCCACCGGCGCGGGCGTCTACTGCCAGGGCTCGGTGGCCGCGCTGGTCGGACGGTTGGCCCTGGTCCGCGGCCGGCTCGACGAGGCTGTCGCGTGGTTCGCCGAGGCGCTCGCCGTGGACACCGGGACCGGTGCCCGTCCCGCCGTCGTGCTGGACCGGATCGGGCTGGCGTCGGCACTGCTCGACCGCGGCGAGCGCGGCGACCCCGCCCGCGCCGGGGAGCTGGCCCGCGCCGCCGCCGGTGAGGCCCGGCGCCTGGGCATGCCGGTGCCCGAGCGGCAGGCCGCCGCGCTGGCCGAGCGGGCGGGCCGGGCCGCCCGGGAGGCGGACCCGCTGACGGCACGCGAGCGGGAGGTCGCCACGCTCGTCGCCCGGGGGTGGACCAACCGCCACATCGCCGAGGATCTGGTGCTCTCGGAGCGGACCGTGGAGAGCCACGTCCGCAACGTCCTGGCCAAGCTCGGCGCCGCCAACCGCACGGAGCTCGCCACCCTGGTCGGGCGCTCCTAGCAGTCGCAGGTGGCCTCCGCGAGGGTGCCCTCGCAGCTGTGGACAGGACGCTGACCTGGGGATTCACCATGCACGGCACCCGCTCGACCGGTAGACTCGAACACACATTCGAAGCGGTCCGGGAGGCGTGATGGGCGAGCTGCAGTCGGTCCTCGACTCGCTCGCTGCCGAGGACCTCGACGAGCTGTCGGACGGCGTCCTGCTGGACCAGTTGCGTGACCTCGTGGTCGCCGCCCACCGCATCGACGCACAGCTCACCCGCGTGGCCCGGCGCGCCGACGTGCGCTCGGCACCCGAGCACGACGGCGCCAAGAACGTGCGGACGTGGCTACGCGGGCACGCGCGGGTGTCCGGCGCCTTCGCCGGGCGGATCGTGGCGCAGGGCCGGGTGCTGGACCAGCTGCCCGCGGCCGGGGCGGCGTTCGCGGCTGGGGAGATCGGCGCTGATCAGGTGGAGGTGATCGCGCAGATCGTCAAGCCGGCCCACCTGGAGCTGGCCGCCGCGCAGGGCATCGACGTGGCTGCGGTGGAGGCCGCGCTGGTCGAGCTGGCCTGCCGCGGCACCCACCGGGACCTACAGCGCGCGGTCGGTGAGTACCTGGCGAAGCTCGACCCCGACGGGCCCGAGCCCGACCCGACCGAGGAGCGGGCGGTCACCCTGGTGCAGCACCCGGACGGGACGTGGACGATCGGCGGCACCCTGGATGCGGTCGGCGGGCAGAAGGTCGCCACGGCGCTGGAGTCCATCTCCGCCGCCGGCCGGTGCGCCGGGGACATGCGCTCCCGCGCCCAGCGCGGCGGGGACGCGCTGGTGCAGCTGGCCGACCTGGCGCTGGCGTCCGGGCAGCTGCCGGTGCTGCGCACCGTCAAACCCCACGTGATCGTCACCATCGGCCTCGCCGACCTGGTCGACCCCGCCACCGGCCCCGCCGCCGCCACCGGCCTCGGGGCGACCATCTCCGCCGCGCGGGCGCGGTGGGTGGCCTGTGACGCCGGCATCACCCGCATCGTCCTCGACGCCGACGGCCTACCCCTCGACGTCGGCCGCGAACAGCGGATCGTCCCGGCGCACATCCGCAAAGCCGTCGAAGCCCGCGACCAGCAGTGCGTCTTCGCCGGCTGCGAGGCCCCCCGCTGGTTCTGCGACGCCCACCACCTCGTCGAGTGGGCCCACGGCGGCGCCACGTCTCTCGACAACTCCGCCCTGCTGTGCGAACGCCACCACACCAAGGTCCACCACGGCTTCCGCGTCGAACGCGACGACACCTCACCACCAGGCAGCCGATGGCGCACCTACCGCCCCGACGGCACCGAGATCCTCAGCCACCCACCACTCCGCGCCTGACCGCGAACGACCCGCTGACGGGGTCGCCTCATGTCTGGACGGCTGCTCCCTCGGCCACCGGGGAACCGCGTGTCCTCTCACCACGTCTCCTGAATGTGCGCCGGCTCGTGCTCCTGACTGTCGGAGTCCTCGCCGCCTGTGGCAGCACCGACGATCCGAACTCGGTGGAGGTGGTCCTCTGGCACTGCGGCGTCGAACCGGTGACCGTTGACGGGCGTCTCTGGGAAGCGGTTCCGCGGATGGTCGATGGCATGGGAGTCGACGCGACCAACCCGCCTGAGGACTGGGTCGGGCGCGGAACTGTCGTCGTCGCTGACGGCCAGATGACCTATACCGACCAGGGCGGAGAGGTCATCGACTTCGTCCCGGACGACGGCATACCTCCGCCAGTCTGCGCCTGAGGGAGCGTCTCGTTCATCTGGGGAGCCAGACTGCGCCCACCGAACGCTCGACGTGCTGTCCCCGAGTGGGCCGCTGGGGGCGAGATGTCGACGGTGCGCTGGAGGCGTCACGGGGACAGCGCGTGCAGTAGCGCCTCAACCGTGGCGGGCGGTGGTGGCGTTTGACACCGGTGGAGCGGTGATGTCACGCAGGGGCGCCCAGCGGCGGGTGCTCGAGCACGCGTGGTCTGTACTCGACCAGCTGGATGCGGCCGTCGAAGGTGCGGTGCTCGATCATCTCGAGGGCGACGTCCGGATAACCGTCGTAGATGCGTTCTTCGCCCGTGGCCCCGGTGATCACCGGGAAGATCCCGACCCGGAAGCGGTCGACGAGTCCGGCTCGCAGCAGGGACCGGCACAGGCTGAGGCTGCCGATCGTGCTGAGGAGCCCGGAGCCACTCTCCTTCATGGCGCGGACCGCTTCGGCGGCGTCGCCGCGGACGAGTGTGGAGTCGGCCCACGTCAGTGGCTCCTCGAGCGAGGAGGAGAACACGACCTTGGAGGCTTGCGTGAGCTCGTCGACGGACGCCTCTTCTTCGGGCCTGAAGCTGTCTTGGCCACTCGGGACCTCGCCGGCGGCGAAGCCGGACATCAGGCGGTAGGTGTTCGCTCCCATCAGATAGGTGACCTCGGGCTGCTCGCCAAGCCATGCGAGGTACTCCGGTCCCTCGAGGCCCCAGAAGCCGGGCCATCCCTCTCCCGATGCGTAGCCGTCGAGGGAGGTGATGAAGTCAACGAGAAGCTCCGACATGGCAGTGTCCCTTGCTCGAGTGTCACGGGCTCGGACCGGCCCGGAGCCACGAACTCATCGGCCACGCTGTGGAATGACGAGGCCCCAACCGGCGACTCAGGAATCGCATTCCTTCTCCGGCTGGGGCGGGCGAGTGCCACGTTGCGGCCGCTCACCCGCTCCGGACCAGGACGTCAAGGCCGGATCACGAGCGGGACTGATCGGCCGGCCCTCGCCGGCTGGGGGACCAGCGACGTCCGGTCTTCGCACGCCCGACCGGTCCTGAGGTCACGTCCGCCAGCGAGGTGGCCTCGGCGTCACAGGTCGGACGAGAGCCACTGACGCTCCGACACGACCGCCGGGAACGTCACCCGGGCAACACCCACGGAGCCTTCCCGAACGGGGCACCCGTGCGTTTCCCGCACCGCCGGCAGATCTTGTCGTCCGGGGTCGCGGGCCGCTCGCCGTCCGGGTGGCGCTGGACGTAGGAGTGCAACCCGAATCGGCACCGCAGTGACTTCCGAGTCATGCGCCGACGCTAGGAATCGACGATCCCCCGGGAAAGAGGCGTACGGCCCGGCGCGTCAGCCCGGCCACGGGTGCCGGGGTGCCGATCCCGCAGCGAAGGCAACAGGATCGCCCGCAGTGGGCCGGCGGGACACCGGGGGGCGGCTCGCTCGGAGGGCCGCGGCCGCCAGCGCCGTCCTCACGGTGTCGCTGACCGGGAGCCGCGCCGGCGGTCGTGCCGGAGTCGCCTAGGACAGGAGCTGCTCCACGGCGCGCCCGGCGTCCCGGATGCAGGCCGGCACGCCGACCCCCTCGTAGGCGGCCCCGGCCACTGCGAGACCCGGCACCGCGGCCACCGCGGCCCGGACCGCGGCGACCCGGTCCCGGTGCCCGACCAGGTACTGCGGCAGGCCGCCGCCCCAGCGGACGACCCGTGTCGCGACCGGCTCGGGCCGGGACAGGCCCAGCAGGTCGGCGACGTCGGCGACCACGGCCGCGGCCAGGTCGTCGTCGTCGCGCTGCAGCTCGGCTTCATCGCGGAACCGGCCGACCGACGACCGCACCAGCAGGTGCTCCCCCGGCCCGCTGCCCTGCGCGAGGTGCGGCCACTTCGACGAGGAGACCGTGACGCCCTTGACCAGCCGGCCGGTCACCGGCGGCACGAGCAGCCCGGACCCCGCCGCGACGTCCTGCGCGGGGAAGGCCATCGCGACCACGGCCGAGGACGCGTACGGGATGCCCTCCAGCGGCGCGACCGCCCCCGGTGCGACCCCGGCGAGCAGCCGGGCGGCCTTCGGCGCGGGCGCGGTGACGACGACGGCGTCAGCCCCCAGGATCTCCGGCGCGGCGGCGGGACCGATCGAGACCTCGAAGCCGTCGGACGTCCGGGTCAGCCGGTGCGCGGGGGTGTGCAGCCGCACGTCGGCGCGGGCGGCGGCGACCAGCGCCGCGGGCAGCGAGCCGATGCCGTCGGAGACGGTGACGAACACCGGTGCGTCGGCGTCGAAGCGGCTGCGCGCCCCGGCGTCGCGGGCGGCCGCGGCGGCGTCCAGCACCGAGCCGGCACCGGCGAGGTGCGTGGCGAGCTGCGGGATCGTCGCGGCGAGGGAGAGCTCGTCGGCCCGCCCGGCGTAGACGCCACCGAGCAGGGGCTCGACCAGGCGGTCGACGACCTCGTCGCCGAGGCGCTCGCGCAGCAGCACGCCCACCGCGACGTCCCCCTCCGGGCGCAGCGGCGGCAGGTCGGCCTCCGCGGCGACCCGGGCGACACCGGCCGGCGTGAGGACGCCGGCCAACCCCTCCGCCGACGCCGGCACGCCGAGCACCGTGCCCGCCGGCAGCGGGTAGCGGCCGTCGGGGAGGACGACGGAGGCCTGGGTGGTCGCCGGGCGCACGAGCCGGTCGCCCAGCCCCAGCCGCTCGACCAGCTGCACCGCCTCCGGTACGCGGGCGAGCATCGCCTCGGGTCCGGTGTCGTACCAGTGCCCGGCGAGGTCGATCCGGTGCAGCTTGCCGCCGATGCGGCCGCCGGCCTCCAGGACGACGATCTCGTCGTCCGGCCGCCGCAGGCGCCACTCGAAGGCGGCGGTGAGCCCGGTGATGCCGGCGCCCACGACGACCAGGCGGCGACGGGGCACGACGTCAGCCCTCCGTCAGGCCGTGGACCAGCTCCACCACCCGGGTGAGCACGTCCGGGTCGGTCTCGGGCAGCACGCCGTGGCCGAGGTTGAACACGTGCCCCCGGGCCGCCTTCCCCTGCTCGACGATCCGGCGCACCTCGCGCTCGACGGTGTCGCGGTCGGCCAGCAGCACCGCCGGGTCGAGGTTGCCCTGCACCGAGCGGGTGGGCCCGATGCGCCGGACCGCCTCGTCCAGCGGCACCCGCCAGTCGACGCCCACGACGTCGGCACCGGCATCGCCGATCAGCGGCAGCAGCTCCCCGGTGGCGACGCCGAAGTGGACGCGCGGCACGTCGCGGACGCCCTGATCGCGGTTGCCCAGCCCGTCGAACACCGCGCGGGAGTGCGGCAGCACCCGCTCGGCGTAGTCGGCCGCGGAGAGGACGCCGGCCCAGGAGTCGAACAGCTGCACCGCGGAGGCACCGACGTCGATCTGGGTGCGCAGGAACGTCGCGGCCGAGACGGCGAGCTTGTCCAGCAGCCGGCCCCACGCCTGCGGCTCGGCGTACATGAAGGCCTTGGTGCGGGCGTGCTCCTTGGAGGGGCCGCCCTCGATGAGGTAGGTGGCGAGGGTGAACGGCGCGCCGGCGAAACCGATCAGCGGCGTCGCACCCAGCTCGCCGACCAGCCGGCCGACCGCCGTCGCCAGGAAGTCCAGCTGGTCGGGCTCGAGGTCGGGCAGCGCGTCGACGTCGGCCACCGAGCGGATCGGCGAGGCGATGACCGGACCGATGCCGGGCTTGATCTCGATGTCCACGCCCGCGACCACCAGCGGCAGCACGATGTCGGAGAAGAGGATCGCCGCGTCCACACCGTGCCGGCGGACCGGCTGCAGGGTGATCTCGGTGACCAGGTCCGGGTCCTGGCAGGCCTGCAGCATCTTCGTGCCGGCCCGCAGCGCCCGGTACTCCGGCAGCGAGCGGCCGGCCTGCCGCATGAACCACACCGGCGTCCGGCGGACCGGCAGGCCCCGGGCCGCGCGCACCAGGTCGGAGTCGGCGGGGGTGGCGGCTGCGGCGGCGGGGGCGGTGCCGGCGGGGACCGCGGAGCCGGTCGGGAGGGTCACGACTGCCGATCCTCCCAGACGCCGTGCGGCGCGTCGGCGACGCAGGGCCGGGTGCGGACCTACCCTGCGAGCGTGGAGCCACGCAGCCTGGCCGCGCGCCCCGGGGACGGCGCGGGCAACGGGGACGAGCCGCCGGAGCACTTCCGCGCGGCCCTGGACTCCCTGGCCGGCCTGCAGGTCCGCCCGGAGATCGTGCTCGAGCGCATCCCCGCGCCGCAGCGGCTCGCCCCCTGGGCCCACGCGCTGGGCGCCAGCGTCGGGGACCCGGAGGCGGCCGACGACGAGGACCCGGAGGAGATCGCCAGCGGCCGGTTCATCGTGCTGCACGACCCGGCCGGCCACGAGGCCTGGGACGGCACCACCCGCTGCGTCGGCTTCCTCTCCGCCGAGACCGACGAGCACCTGGTCGACGACGCGATGTTCTCCGAGGTCGCGTGGAGCTGGCTGACCGATGCCCTGGCCGACGCCGGGGCCACCTGGCACGCCCTCGGCGGCACCGTCACGCGCACCGCCTCGACGCGCTTCGGCGACCTCGCCGGCCCCGAGCACACCGTCGACGTGGAGATCCGCGCGTCCTGGACCGCCGAGGACGACGAGCTGGGCCGGCACCTGGCCGCCTGGCTCGAGGTCCTGGGCACCGCGGCCGGTCTCCCCCCGCCCGGCGTGCACCTGCTGGGTCCCACCGGTCCGGCCGGGGGCAGGACTCTCTAACATCGGGGAGCCGGACAGACGACGACGAGGGCGAGAAGGTGACCCAGTCCTGAGCACCGAGCCCCTCGAGACCGGGCCCGCCCCCGCCGCCGCGCCGGAGGAGGAGACGACCTCCGCCGTCCCCCTGCTGGCCCCCCGCGACGGGCTGACCCCCGTCATCGACACCTCCACCGCCCTGGTCGAGTACGCCGAGGCGCTGCGCGCCGGCACCGGCCCGGTGGCCGTCGACGCCGAGCGCGCCTCCGGCTACCGCTACGGGCAGCGCGCCTACCTCGTACAGCTGCGCCGCGCCGGGGCGGGCACCGGTCTGGTCGACCCAGTCCCGCTGCCGGACCTCTCGGTGGTCCAGGACGCGATCGCCGACGCCGAGTGGGTCCTGCACGCCGCCAACCAGGACCTGCCCTGCCTCGCCGAGATCGGCCTGGTCCCGCGCCGGCTGTTCGACACCGAGCTGGCCGCGCGGCTGGCCGGCCTGCCGCGGGTGGGCCTGGGCGCCGTCGTCGAGTCGCTGCTGGGGTACTCGCTGGTCAAGGGCCACTCGGCGGCGGACTGGAGCACCCGCCCGCTGCCCGAGGAGTGGCTGGTCTACGCGGCGCTCGACGTCGAGGTGCTCGTCGACCTGCGCGACGCGCTGGCGGCCATCCTCGAGGAGCAGGGGAAGACCGAGTGGGCCCGGCAGGAGTTCGAGGCGATCCTCGCCGCCGGACCGCCCGCGCCCAAGGCCGACCCGTGGCGGCGGACCTCCGGCGTGCACGGGCTGCGCAACCGGCGCCAGCTCGGCATGCTCCGCTCGCTGTGGGAGGCCCGCGACGACCTCGCCCGCCGGCGTGACGTGGCGCCCGGCCGCGTGCTGCCGGACTCCGCGATGGTGTCGGCGGTGCAGGCAGACCCGCAGACCGAGGGCGCGCTGCTGGAGCTGCCGGTGTTCCGCGGCCGGGCCAACCGCCGCCTGGTGGGCACCTGGTTCGGCGCGCTGGCCCGCGGCCGGGCGCTGGCCGAGGACGAGCTGCCCCCGCACAGCCGCCCCGGCGAGGGCCCTCCCCCGGTGAACCGCTGGGCCGACCGCGACCCGGCGGCGGCCACCCGGCTGCAGGTGGCCCGTGCCGGTCTGGCCGAGCTGTCGGCCAAGCACGACGTGCCGGTGGAGAACGTGCTCTCCCCCGACCTGGTGCGCCGGCTCATGTGGAGCCCGCCCGAGCCGCGCGAGGCCGGGACCGTCGCCGAGGCGCTCCGCGCCGGTGGAGCCCGCGAGTGGCAGGTCGAGCTGACCCGCGACCTGCTCACCGACGCGGCCACGCGGGCCTAGCGGGACCAGGGCGGCGTCAGCCGGGAACCGTCGGGCAGCACGGCCTCCAGCCCCGGCGAGGTGGTCACCCACGCGGTGCACCCCTCGGGCCCGGCGTCGACGGCGAGCTCCGCCCCCGGCGGCACGACCAGCACGTCACCGGGGTGCAGCGTGGCCCGCGAACCGTCCACCGTGGCCGACAGCTCGCCGGCGAGCACGAGCAGGACCTCCTCCCGGGTGGGCCGGTGCGGCACGCCGGTCAGCCCCGGCGGGACCTCCAGGCGCCAGGCGCACAGCTCGCTGCTGCCGCGCGACGGCGCGACGTAGGACAGGAACCGGCTGCCGTGGGCCTCGAACGGCACGGCCCGGTCAGCGGGGACGACGGTCATCGCTACCTCCATGTGGTCAGGCTTCCTGTCCAGATGGTCAGGGCTCCTGTCCATACGTGTCAAGATGCGGCATGGCCCCGACCGACTGGTCCACCGCCGCCGCCGTCCTGCGGCTGGCCACGGAACTCGTGGACGCCGTCCAGGCGGGGGTCGTCGCGCGCGGCTTCCCCGACGTCCGGCCGGCACACGGCTTCGCCTTCGCCCGCATCGCCGCGGGCGACGCGACGACCGCGGACGTCGCCGCCCACCTCGGCGTCACCAAGCAGTCCGCCGCAGAACTCGTCGCCACCCTGGTCGAGCGGGGGTACGTCACCCGGGAACCGGACCCCCGCGACGCGCGCGCCCGCCTCCTGTCGCTCACGGCCCGAGGCCGGGCGTGCACCGCCGCGGCGGAGGCGGCAGCGGCCGAGGCCGTGGCGGCGTGGCGGTCCCGGCTGGGTGTGGAGCACTTCGCCGGCCTGCAGTCGGCGCTCGCCGCCCTGGCGCTCCCCGGGCCGCTCCGCCCGTCGTGGTGAGACCACCGGGCGTGGCGTTGGCCGTCCCGGTTACCAGCGGGTAACTTCGTCCGCGGCCGGGCCTACCGGCCGGTAACCACCTGCTGCGGAGGTCCTGTGTCACTGGAAGAGCGGCGACCACGCTCGCTGCGCGAGGTCGTCTTCGTCGACGGCGTGCGCACCCCCTTCGGCAAGGCCGGCCCGAAGGGCATCTACGCCGAGACGCGCGCCGACGACCTCGTCGTCCGCGTCATCCGCGAGCTCCTGCGGCGCAACCCGGCGCTGCCGGCCGACCGCGTCGACGAGGTCGCCATCGCCGCCACCACGCAGACCGGCGACCAGGGCCTGACCCTGGGCCGCACCGCCGCGCTGCTGGCCGGGCTGCCGAAGTCGGTGCCCGGCTACTCCATCGACCGCATGTGCGCCGGCGCGATGACCGCCGTGACCACCACCGCCAGCGGCATCGCCTTCGGCGCCTACGACGTCGCCATCGCCGGCGGCGTCGAGCACATGGGGCGCCACCCCATGGGCGAGGGCGTCGACCCCAACCCGCGGATCGTCAGCGAGAAGCTCGTCGACCCCTCCGCGCTGGTGATGGGCTCGACCGCGGAGAACCTGCACGACCGCTTCCCGCACCTGACCAAGGAGCGCGCCGACGCGTTCGCCCTG
Organism: Blastococcus sp. CPCC 205250; assembly: GCF_019799925.1. Classification (GTDB taxonomy): domain Bacteria; phylum Actinomycetota; class Actinomycetes; order Mycobacteriales; family Geodermatophilaceae; genus Trujillonella. The sequence goes on from NZ_JABGCG010000009.1 coordinate 96,425, forward strand.
GCCAGCCAGCAGAAGTACGCCAAGGCCGTGGCCAACGGCCAGATCGGCCCCGAGCTGGTGACGATGGCGACCCGCTCGCAGGAGCACGGCTGGGGTCTCGCGACCGTCGACGAGCCGCCGCGGCCCGGCACCACGCTGGAGCAGCTCGGCGGCCTGAAGACGCCGTTCCGTCCGCACGGCCACGTGACCGCGGGCAACGCCGCGGGTCTCAACGACGGCGCCACCGGCTGCCTGCTGGCCGCCGAGGACGTCGCCGAGGAGCTCGGGCTGAACGTCGGCATGCGGCTGGTCGGCTACGGCTTCGTCGGCGTCGAGCCCGAGGTCATGGGCATCGGCCCGGTCCCGTCGACCGAGCGCGCGCTGGCCCGCACCGGCCTGACCATCGACGACATCGGCCTGTTCGAGCTGAACGAGGCCTTCGCCATCCAGGTGCTCGCCTTCCTCGACCACTTCGGCATCGCCGACGACGACGAGCGGGTCAACCCGTGGGGCGGCGCCATCGCCGTCGGCCACCCGCTGGCCTCCTCCGGCGTCCGGCTCATGACGCAGCTGTCGCGGCAGTTCGTGGAGCGCCCCGACGTCCGCTACGGCCTGACCGCCATGTGCGTGGGCCTGGGCATGGGCGCCACCGTGATCTGGGAGAACCCGAACTGGGAAGGGGCCGACAAGTGACCAGCACTCAGGCCAGCACGGTGTTCGAGGACGAGGTCGTCACCGAGGCGCACGTCCGGTTCCTGACCTACCCGGGCCTGGCCGGGGAGATCGCGCTGATCACCCTGGACAACGGCCACGACCACACCCGGCCCTCGACCTTCGGCCCGGGCGGGCTCGCGTCGCTGGACGCCGCCCTCGACGAGGTCGCGGCGCACACGCCGGCGCCGGCGGCCATCGCCGTCACCGGCAAGCCGTTCATCTTCGCCGTGGGCGCGGACCTGTCCGGCGTCCCGTCCGTGACCGACGCGGCGGCCGCGCGGGAGATCGCCGAGACCGGCCACCGGGTGTTCCGGCGGCTCAAGGACTCGACGATCCCGACCTTCGCGTTCGTCAACGGCGTCGCGCTCGGCGGCGGCCTGGAGCTGGCGCTGCACTGCCACCACCGCACGATCAGCGGCGGCGCCGCCGTCGCGTTCCCCGAGGCCTTCCTCGGGCTGGTCCCCGGCTGGGGCGGCACGCAGCTGCTGCCGAACCTCATCGGCATCGACCCGGCCGTCACGGTGATCGTCGAGAACGCGTTGGCGCAGAACAAGATGACCCCGGGGCCGAAGGCCGCGAAGCTGGGCATCGCCGACGCGCTGTTCGAGCCGGCCGACTTCCTCGAGCGCTCGCTCGAGTGGGCCGTCGGCGTGCTCGACGGCTCGGTGACCGTCCAGCGGCCCGAGGTGGACCGCTCGGCCTGGGACGCCGCGATCGAGCGGGCCCGCGGCATCGTCGCGGCCCGGACCCGTGCCGCCTCCCCCGGCGCCGTCCGCTCGGTCGACCTGCTCGACCTGGCCCGCAACGGTGTGGACGGCGAGGCGTTCACCGCCGGCACGGCCGCCGAGGACGACGCGCTCACCGAGCTGCTGATGAGCGACCCGCTGCGGGCCTCGCTCTACTCGTTCGACCTGGTGAACAAGCGGGCCAAGCGGCCGGCCGGTGCGCCGGACAAGGCGCTGGCCCGCAAGGTCACCAAGGTCGGCGTCGTCGGTGCCGGCCTGATGGCCTCGCAACTGGCGATGCTGTTCGTCCGCCAGCTCAAGGTGCCGGTCGTGCTGACCGACATCGACCAGGCCCGCGTGGACAAGGGCGTGGCCTACGTGCACGGCGAGCTGGACAAGCTGGCCGCCCGCGGCCGGCTGAACCCCGACCGCCTCAACCAGCTCAAGGGCCTGGTCACCGGCTCGCTGTCCAAGGACGTCTTCGCCGACGCCGACCTCGTCATCGAGGCCGTCTTCGAGGAGATGTCGGTCAAGCAGCAGGTGTTCGCCGAGCTCGAGGGGATCGTCTCCCCCGAGTGCGTGCTCGCCACCAACACCTCGGCCCTGTCGGTGACCGAGATGGCGTCGAAGCTCGAGCACCCCGAGCGGGTCGTCGGGCTGCACTTCTTCAACCCGGTCGCCGTCCTCCCGCTGCTGGAGGTCGTGCGCGCCGAGCAGACCGACGACGCATCACTGGCCACCGCCTTCGCCGTCGGGAAGTCGCTGAAGAAGTCGTGCGTGCTGGTCGCGGACGCCCCGGCGTTCGTGGTCAACCGGCTGCTCACCCGCTTCCTGGGTGAGGTCACCGCGTCGGTCGAGCAGGGCACCCCGGTGGCCGTCGCCGACCGCGCGCTGGACCCGCTGGGCCTGCCGATGACGCCGTTCGAGCTGCTCACGCTCGTCGGCCCGGCGGTGGCGCTGCACGTGGCCGAGCGCATGCACGAGGCGTTCCCCGACCGGTTCGCCGTCGGCGAGGGCCTGCGGAAGATGGTGGAGCTGGGCAAGACCAGCGTCTACAGCGAGCCCGGTGTGGTCGACCCCGACCTGGCCGGGATCGATGAGGGCGACGACCCGCTCACCGAGGAGCAGGTCCGCGACCGGGCCGTCGAGGCCCTGGCGCAGGAGATCCGGCTGATGCTGGACGAGGGCGTCGTGCAGGCGGTGCAGGACATCGACCTGTGCATGGTCCTCGGCGCCGGGTGGCCGTTCTGGCTGGGCGGCATCTCCGCCTACCTGGACCGGGCCGGCGTCTCCGAGCGGGTCACCGGCTCGCGGTTCCTGCCGCAGGGCGTGGCCAGCCTGCCCGCGTAGCACCGCCGCACCGACCACGACGGCCCGGATCCCTCAACGGCGAGGGGTCCGGGCCGTCGTCCTGTCCGGCGATCGGGCTGGGCGCCCCCTCGTCGTCGGCCCCGTTGCCGGGGCCCGCCGCGAGCGTGCGAGCGGTGAGGGGCGACGGGGTCCTCTACCACTCCCCCGCCGGCTCGCTCACTGCTGGGCGCCGTCCAGCGGCTCGGCGACCCGGGCGTCGCTGCGGTCGGCGAGCACCGCCGCCCACTCGACGATGCGGCGCGCGACGTCCTGCTCGGTGAGGCCGACGTCGGCCAGGACCTGGCCGCGGCTGCCGTGGTCGAAGAACGCCTGCGGCAGGCCCAGCGTGCGCACCGGGACGTCGCACTGACGGTCCTGCAGCGCCTGGCTGAGCGTCGTCCCCACACCGCCGGCGCGACCGCCGTCCTCGACGGTCACGACGAGCCGGAAGCCCGACGCCAGCGTCGCCAGCTCGTCGGAGACCGGCAGCACCCACCGGGGGTCGACGACGGTGACGTCGACCCCGTGGTCGGCCGCGCGCTCGGCGACCGCCAGGCACATCGGGACCATCGAGCCGACGGCGACCAGCAGCACCGTGCCGTCCCCCGAGGCATCCGCCTCGGCGCGGCGCAGGACGTCGACCGGCCCGCGGCGTTCCAGCGCCGGCAGGTCCGGCGGCAGGACGCCCTTCGGGAAGCGGACGACGGTCGGTCCGTCGGTGACCGCGACGGCCTCGCGCAGGGCCTCGCGCAGCGTCGCCTCGTCGCGCGGGGCCGCGAGCCGCAGACCCGGCACGACCGAGAGGATCGACATGTCCCACATGCCGTTGTGCGAGGCGCCGTCGTCACCGGTCACGCCGGCGCGGTCCAGCACGACGGTGACCGGCTGGCGGTGCAGCGCGACGTCCATCAGCAGCTGGTCGAAGGCGCGGTTGAGGAACGTCGAGTAGACGGCCACGACCGGGTGCAGCCCGGCCATGGCGGCGCCGGCGGCGGAGGTCAGCGCGTGCTGCTCGGCGATGCCGACGTCGAAGGTGCGCTCGGGGAAGCGCTCGGCGAACGGGGCCAGCCCGGTGGGGTGCAGCATCGCGGCGGTGATCGCCACGACGTCGGGCCGCCGGCTGCCGATCCGCACGAGCTCGTCGGCGAACGCGTCGGTCCAGGCCAGGCCGGTCTTGCGGACGGCGGCACCGCTGTCGGGGTCGAAGATGCCGGTGGCGTGCCAGGCGTCGACCTGGTCGGTCTCGGCCGGCGCGTAGCCGAAGCCCTTGGTGGTGACGGCGTGCACGATGACCGGCCCGCCGAACGAGCGCGCCCGCCGCAGCGCGGACTCCAGGACCTCCACGTCGTGCCCGTCGACCGGCCCGACGTACTTGAGGCCGAGGTCCTCGAACATGCCCTGCGGGGCCAGGACGTCCTTGAGGCCCTTCTTGATGGCGTGCAGCGCGTCGTAGAGCGCCGAGCCGAGCACCGGTGCCTTGTTGAGCGCCTGCCGGACCTGCAGCAGGGCCTGCTCGTAGCCCGGCCGCAGCCGCAGGGTGGCCAGCGCGTCGGCGACGCCGCCGATGGTCGGCGAGTAGGAGCGGCCGTTGTCGTTGACGACGATGACCACCGCCCGGTCCCGGGCCGCGGCGATGTTGTTCAGCGCCTCCCAGGACATGCCGCCGGTGAGCGCGCCGTCGCCGACCACCGCCACGACCGGGCGCGGGTCGCCGCGGACGGCGAAGGCCTTGGCCAGCCCGTCGGCGTAGGACAGCGCCGTGGAGGCGTGGCTGTTCTCCACCCAGTCGTGCTCGCTCTCGGCGCGGCTCGGGTAGCCCGACAGCCCGCCGCGCTGGCGCAGCCGCTCGAAGTCGGCGACGCGACCGGTCAGCATCTTGTGCACGTAGGACTGGTGGCCGGTGTCGAAGACGATCGGCTCGCGCGGGGAGTCGAAGACGCGGTGCAGCGCGATGGTCAGCTCGACCGCGCCGAGGTTGGGCCCCAAGTGCCCGCCGGTGCGGGCCACGCTGGTCACCAGGGCGTCGCGGATCTCCGCGGCCAGGGCAGGCAGCTGGTCGGCGGGCAGGGCCCGCAGGTCGGCGGGACCGCGGAGGGAGCGCAGGAGCGACACGAGGTGGTCAGCGTCCTCTCGGTCGGCGGCAGGGTCACGGCGGGGCAGCGAGGCCGGGAGGCCGCCGCCGATCCCCCACTGTAATCGCGAACGGCCACCTCCCCCGGGTGAGCGGGGGAGGCGGCCGTCACGACGGTCGCGCGCTGGTCAGCGCCCGGAGGACTGGCGCCCCCGGGAGGCCAGCGCGTCGATGACGACGGCCAGCAGCAGCACGGTGCCGGTGATGATGTAGCGCAGCGCCGAGGACAGGTTGAGCAGGTCCAGGCCGTTGGCGATCGCGCCGATCACCAGGGCGCCCAGCAGGGCGGAGTACATCCGGCTGCGGCCACCGAAGAGGCTGGTGCCGCCGATGACCGCCGCGGCGATCGCGTTGATCAGGGTGTCGGCGGCCCCGGAGCTCTGGTTGGCGAAGCCCAGCCGCATGGCCGCGACCGTGCCGCCCACCGCGGCGAGCATCGAGGCGATCGCGAACACCGAGGTGCGCAGGGCGTCGACCTTGATACCGGCGCGCCGGGCCGCCTCGATGTTGCCGCCCACCGCGAAGACCGCCCGGCCGTACCGGGTACGCCGCAGCACGTACTCGATGACGGCGAGGATCGCCACGAACACCACGAAGATCCACGGCACGCCGCGGTCGATCGACAGCTTGGCGACGATGGCGAGCAGGACGACCAGGAGCAGCAGCGCCTGGGCCACCGGCACCCACACCGCGCCGACGGGCAGCCCCGCCCGGGTCCGCCGGGCGCGGGTGAGCAGCTTCGCGGCCAGGAAGAGAACCGGCAGCAGGACGGCGAGGCCGTAGGCCTGCCAGTCCTCGAGGTAGGAGAACCGGCCGAACTGCTGCAGCCCACCGCGCGGCGGCAGGTTGATCGTCCCCTGCGAGCCGAGCACCTGCAGCTGCGCGCCCTGCCAGACGAGCAGGCCCGCCAGCGTGACGATGAACGACGGCACCCCGAGCTTGGTGAAGACCAGCCCGTGGATGGTCCCGATGACCAGCCCGCCCAGCGCCGCGGCCAGCAGCGCCACCAGGGGCGACATCTGCTCGTTGACGTTGAGGACGGCGAGGATCGCCGCCGCCAGCCCGGAGACCGAGCCGACCGACAGGTCGATCTCCCCGAGCAGCAGCACGAGCGTCACGCCGGTGGCGATGATGCCGACCGCCGCGATCTGCAGGCACAGGTTGACCAGGTTGAACGAGTTGAGGAACGTCGAGTTCAGCGACTGGAAGACGATGACGATGACGACGAGGCCGACGACGACGGGCAGCGACCCCAGGTCCCCGCCGCGCAGGCCGGCCAGCCGCTCGCGCAGCATCTGCTTGGGCTGCTGGGGTGCGTCGCCGCCGGCCGGGGTGGCGACGGCCGGGGTCATCGCCGCGGCGTCGTTCGCGCTGTCGGTGGAGGTGGTGCTCATGCCTGGTTCCCCTCGGGACCGGTGGGGGCGGCGGGCGACCGGCCGGCCACGCGGGCGGCCCGCTCGCTGACGACGTTGGTGTCGGCGCCGGTGATGGTGGCGACGAGTTGCTCCCGGGAGACGTCGGCCATGTCGAAGCGACCGGCCACCCGTCCCAGGCGCAGGACGACGGCGCGGTCGGCCACCGCCATGACGTCGGCCATGTTGTGGCTGATGAGCACCACACCCAGGCCCCGGTCGCGCAGCCGCTCGACCAGGTTGAGCACCTGGGCGGTCTGGGCCACGCCGAGGGCGGCGGTCGGCTCGTCGAGCAGCACGACCTTCGGCGAGCCCAGCAGGGCACGCACGATGGCGACCGACTGGCGCTGGCCACCGGACAGCGAGGCCATGGGGATGCGGACGCTGGGCAGCTTCACCGACAGCTGCTCGAGCAGCTCGACGGCGCGGCGCTCCATCTCGGCCTCGTCCAGCGCGACGCCGCGGGTCAGCTCGCGGCCGAGGAAGAGGTTGGCGACGACGTCGAGGTTGTCGCAGATCGCGAGGTCCTGGAACACCGTGGCCACGCCGTGGCTGCTGGCGGCGGCGGGGGTGGCGATCGAGACCTCGCGGCCCTCGATCCGGTAGCTGCCCTCGTCGGCGGGGCCGGCTCCGGACATCACCTTGACGAGGGTGGACTTGCCCGCGCCGTTGTCGCCGATGAGCGCGACGACCTCCCCGGCGCGGACCTCGAAGTCCACGTCGGACAGGGCTCGGACGGCGCCGAAGCGCTTCTGGATGCCGGTGAGGGACAGCAGGCTGGTCCCCACCGGCGGGGTGTGCGGCTCGGTGCTGAGCACGTCGGCGCTCACGCGGTTCCTCCTGGGCGGTGCGGGGTGGGGTGGGGCGGCGCGGGACGACCAGCGCCCCGTGGGTCCGGGCGGCATGCCCGGACCCACGGGGCGCGCGGGTCAGTCCAGCGGGGTCACTGCAGGCCGATGGCCGCGCAGGCGTCGGCGTAGTCGGCGGTGCAGATGTCCTCGATCGACCAGAACTCGTCGGCCACGACCGTGTCCGCGACGTTCTCCGCGGTCACCGGGACCGGGTCGAACAGCGTCGTCGGGATCTCCCCGAAGCCGTTGTCGACGGTGGTGTCACCCTCGACCTCCTCGCCCTGGGCCAGGGCGATGGCGACCTCGGCGGCCTTCTCGGCCTCCGGGCCGATCGGCTTGTAGACGGTCATGTACTGCTGACCGGCGACGACGCGCTGGATGCCGGCGAGCTCGGCGTCCTGGCCGGTGACCGGCGGGAGCGGGTCGATGCCCGCGGCGAGCATGGCCGAGATGGCGCCACCGGCGGTGCCGTCGTTGGCGGCGTAGACGCCGACGAAGCCGGTCGGGCCGAGGTCGGCGATCTGCCCGTCCATGAAGTCCTGGGCGTTCTCCGGCTCCCAGTCGGGGGTGAAGAAGTCGTTGCCCTCGGGCTGCAGGGTGAAGCCCGAGGCGTCGAGGACGTTGTGCGCGCCCTCGTTGAACTCCTGGGCGTTCGGGTCGGTCGGCCCACCGTTGATCATGACGATGTTGCCGCTGGTGACGCCCTGCTCAGCCAGCCGGTCGACCAGCGACTGCGCCTGGACCTCGCCGACGGTCACGTTGTCGAACGACACGTAGTAGGCGATGTCGGCGTCGTTGATCGAGCGGTCGTAGGCCACGACCGGGATGTCCTGCTCGGCGGCGGTCGCGGCGATGTTGGCCGCCGCGTCGCCGTCGACCGGGTCCAGGACCAGGACGTCGGCGCCGTTGTTGATCGCGGCCTCGGCCTGCGACTGCTGCTGCTCGGCGTCCTGGTTGGCGTTGCTGTACAGCACCTCGCAGGTCTCGCCGCTCGGGCACTGGTCCTCGACGGCGGCCTCGAACAGCGGCCGGTCGAAGCTCTCGTACCGGGTGGTCTGCGACTCGGGCAGCAGGAAGGCGATCTTCAGGCCCTCGTCGTCGCCGCCACCTCCGCCGCCGCCGCCGCCGCTCTCGCTCTCACAGGCGGATGCGGCCAGGGCCGCTACGAGAGCCAGGCCGAAGGCCGCGCCTCGACGCTTGTCCACAGGGAACTCCTCGATGAGTCTTGGGTGATACGGGCGATGTGTCGCCGGGGAAGACGGTCTTCCTTTCCGTCGGAACCTGTCAATACGAAACGTGGAAGTCATCGGATCGAGACAACTTCCGTCAACCGTTGACAGAACTCGGCGCAGTCCGGACGATCCCGGACATGCATCCCCAGCGCTGGCTGCCCGACGTCACCGGCCCCCCGCGCCGGCTGGTGGAGGCGCTGCGGCTGGCCGGACCGTCGACGCGCGCCCAGCTCGTCGAGCGGACCGGGCTGTCCCGGGCGACGGTCTCCGGGCACGTCGCCGAGCTCGCCGATCGGGGCCTGGTCGGCCCCGCCGGCCCGGCCGGGCAGCTGCCCACCGGCGGGCGGCCGGCACACCTGGTCGCCCTCACCCGTCGCGCCGGCCTGGTGGTCGGCATCGACCTCGGCCGCACGCACGTCCGCGTCGCCGTGGCCGACCTGTCGCACCAGGTCCTCGGTGAGCACGTGGCCGCGCTCGACGTCGCCGACCTCGGCGCCGCGCGGGTCCTCGACACCGTGGCCGGCCAGGTGCGGGCGGAACTGGCCCGGGCCGGCGCGGGCCTCGAGGACGTCGTCGGCACGGTGCTCGGCGTGCCGACGCCGGTCCTGGGGGGCGCGGCGACCGCCCAGGGCACCGTGGCGCAGTCGAACATCCTGCCGACCTGGTCGGGCAGCACCCCGGCGCTGGAGCTGCGCGACCGGCTGGGCGTGCCCGTCGTCGTGGACAACGACGCCAACCTCGGCGCGCTCGCCGAGGTCCGCTGGGGCGCCGGCGCCGGCTCGCGCGCCACGATCTACCTCAAGATGGCCACCGGCGTCGGCGGCGCCGTGGTGCTCGACGGCTCACTGCTGCGCGGGACGTCCGGGACCGCGGGCGAGATCGGGCACGTCAGCCTGGACCCCAGCGGCGACGTGTGCCGCTGCGGCAACCGCGGCTGCCTCGAGCTCATCGCCGGGGGAACGGCGCTCCTGCAGTCCATCCGGAGCGCGGCGCCGCACTACGGCGACCTGCGGGCGCTCGTCGCCGGCGCCGTGGACGGCGACCAGGTCTGCCGCCGGCTGATCGCCGACGCCGGCACGAACGTCGGCATCGTCCTCGGTGGTCTGGTCAACACCCTCAACCCCGACCGCATCGTCCTCGGCGGGGAGCTCGGCGGCGCCGGCGACCTGCTGGTCGAGCCGCTGCGGCAGGGGCTGGCCCGCGCGGCCATCCCGGCGGCGACCGAGCACCTGACCGTCGTCCCCGGGCAGCTCGGGGCGCACGCCGAGGTGCTGGGCGCCCTGGCGGTCGCGTTCATGGAGGCGCAGCGGCTGACCGGCTGATGCGCCGGTCGTCACAGCCGCGGTACCCAGCGCTCGCCGCGCAGCGCGGCCGCCACGACCGACACCCCGCGCGCGGCCGCGGCCAGGCGGGCACCCTCCCGCTCGTAGGCGGTCATGGCCGCCTCCATCGCGTCGGCCGGCAGGTGGTCGGCGAGCTCCACGCGCACGGTGCGCCAGCCCGTCCGGGCGGCCTCGAGCCCGGCGGCGACGTGGTCGCGCGCGAAGCGGGCGAGCAGCACCGGGTACTGCCGCAGCACCTCGTGCGCGCGGTAGTCCGGCGGGACGAGGTCGAACAGCCAGGCGACCGCCGTGCGCTCCCAGTCCGGCGCGCCCGGCGGCCGTACGGCCTCGGGCCAGCCCGGCGGCGTCGCGTCCACCGCACCAGTCTGCCGCACGGGTCGAACACGCGTTCGACCCGACCCGCCGTGCGCGCGACGGGCCCCGTCAGGAGGCGACCGGGCGCTTGAGCCAGAACTGCTCGAAGCCCCACGTCCCCGCACCGCTGGAGTGGTAGCTGACCAGCTCCCACCCCTCGGCGCCGAGCCGGTTCAGCACGGAGCTGGTGTCCCCCGCCTGCCGTTCGAGGGCGCCGCCGGGGAGCTTGACGCTCACCCCTGCCCGGTGCGACTGCGCGTCGTTGGCCGTGATGACCGAGGCGTACTCCCAGGAGGTCACCCCTGGACCGTAGCCGGAGCCCACCCCGGCGCGGACACCGACGGGGTCCGCGCGCACCCGCCGGCGACTACCAGCCGACGTCCATGCAGACCGACAGCGCGTCGTCGACGTGGGCCGAGAAGTAGCGCACGTCGCGGCCCCGGTCCTCGCGCTCGGCGTCCCGGGCGATCCGCTCCACGTAGGGCCGCAGGTCCGCGGAGAGCCCGTCGAGGAAGGCGGCGTCCGCCAGCCGGTCGAGCAGCCGCTCCCGCGCGGCGGAGTCGTCGTCGCGGGCGGCCGCGCGGTTGGCGTAGAGGAAGTCGCAGGCCTCCTCGTCCGCTCCCGAGACGGCGGCGCAGCCGGTCCCCACCACCGCGAGGACCCCCAGGGCCCCCAGTGCTCGTCTCATCCCACCCCTCGCGTCGCCGTCGCAGGGCAAGGTACCCGGGCGGCACGCCACCCCCGGGCGGGCTCCGCCGGGAGCGCCGGGCGCCTACGCTGCGGGCGTGCTGCGCCGCTCCGCCGGTCCCCTGCTCGTGGCCGCCCTCCTGGCCGGCGGTGCCGGCTGCACGACCCCGGTCTCCGAGACCGCCTCGCTGGTGCTCGCCCAGGAGCTCGGCGGCGGGTCGATCCGCCAGCAGACGCTGGCGGAGCTGGCCGGACTGGCCCTGGCGCGCGCCCAGCGCGAGGGCGCCATCCCCGACTCGGTGGAGGTCCACCAGCCGCCGGACACCCTCGTCGTCCGGGTGGTGGCGCGCGCCGGTGACCGGTCCGACGCCGCCCGGGTGGCCAACGACGCCGCCGACGAGCTCGCCACCCGCCTGGACTTCGCCGCCCACCGCCTCGGCGGCGAGCGGTTCGTGGTCGTGGAGTACGCCCCCGAGTAGGGAGCCGGTCCTCGGGCGGTCGCCGGGGGGACCAGCACCGCGCTCGTCGAGGAGACCGCGGCGTCGGCAGCGGAGGACCCGCCCTACCCCACTGCTCCCTGCCGCCGTCCCGCGGCCGCGAGCACCCACTCGACGATCCCGGGCCGGCCGAGGACGTGCATCGACACGCACCGGGCGTCGGCCTCGTGACGGGCGCGGACGAGGCTGGCGGCAGCTGACACGCTCAGGAAGTCCACCTCCGTCAGGTCGACGGCGACATCGGCCGGCTCCATCGCCCACGCCCCGGCGAACGCCTCGCGGAGTGTCGGGACGGTGAAGAGGTCCAGTTCGCCGACGGCACGGAGCCTGACGGCGGCGGCGACCGGCTCGACGTGGACCGTGAGCAGCCGGACGCCACCGGGTCCGGTGGTGGTGAAGGACTGAGAGGCCCGCATGGCCCGCCCCGTTCCGTCGCGAGGGCCGGGGCTTGGGCGACCCGCGGCACGTCCGACCGGCGCGGGCTCAACTCGTGGTGCCGACGGTACCCGCTGGACGTCTCCCCGGCGCCCCGCGATCCGTACGACGTCGCTAGATCCCCGTGGCGCGCAGGTGCGCGCGGATGCGCTCGGCCCGCAGGCGGTGCTTCCCGGCCCGGGTGAGCAACCGCTGGGCGCGCATCCCGGTGGACATGCCGGCCTGGTGCTCCAGGTTCGCGATCACCTGGTTCAGGTGGTTCAACCGACGGCACAGGTAGACCCGCTCCGCCTCGGCGATCTGCGGCATCGGCGGGTCCGGGCTCGTCAGCACACCCGGTATACGGCGCCGGCGTCCGTACGGTTCACCGCGCTCGCCCGGTGGCCGACCATCGGCGACCTCCGCCCCGGGGTTCCGACTACACCGCGCGGTCGTGAGGAACGAGCCTCTCGCCGAGGGCGGCGCGCTGCGCTCGCAGCCGGCGGACCGCCTGCGGGGCCACGGCCATCGCCTCGGGTCGGTCGATGATGCCGTCGAGACGCTGCCGGTACTCCTGCGGGCTGAGCCCGAGCTGCCGCCGGATCGCCCCGGCCGTCGGGCCACCCCGACGCCAGCGCCGGTCCTCGAACTGCAGCATCAGCAGCTCGTCGGCGGTCAGCTCGGCCATGCCCCGACGGTAGGGACGGCCACCGACAGGACCCGGGCGGTACGCCGTCCTGTCGCCCGATCGGGTGACGGCCCAGGCCGGCCCTCGTGCGCCACGGGCACCCACCTGCTCAGGCGACCGGCAGCCACCCACGGGCTCGCCGGCGGACGGCCCTCACGAGCCCGGGACCAGCAGCGCCACGCACTCCACGTGCGCGGTCATCGGGAAGGCGTCGAAGGCGCGCAGTCCGCTGAGCCGCCAGCCCGCGGCGGCGAAGGCGGCGACGTCGCGGGCCAGCGCGGCCGGGTCGCACGCCACGTAGACGACCGCGCGGGCGCCGGAGCCGGCCAGGACCTCGCTCACGGCCCGCCCGGCACCGGCCCGCGGCGGGTCGAGGACGACGACCGACGGCGGACCGCCCAGCTCGGCCAGCAGGTCGGCGAGGCCCTCGGCGTCCACCTCGCCCTGCCACACCTCGGCCTGCGGGAGGCCGGCGAGGTTGGCCTCGGCGGCGGCGCAGGCGTCGGCGTCGGCCTCCACGCAGACCACGCGTCCCTCCGCGCCGGCCGCGGGCGCCAGCGCACCGCCGAACAGCCCGGCACCGGCGTACAGGTCCAGGACCGTCTCCCCCGGCGCGACGTCGGCGTAGCCGGAGACGGCCGACACCAGCGCGTCGGCGGCAGCGGGGTGCACCTGCCAGAAGCCGGTGCCCTCGACCTCCCAGTCGCGTCCGCCGGCGGACCGGGCGGCCCGGGCAGCCGGCTCCTCCGGCAGGTCGCCGCCGGGCCGCAGCACGCGCGAGGACGTCGGCGTCCCGCGCCGGTCCAGCCGCGTGGTGGTGACCGCCCCGGTCGAGTCGACGGCGACGTCCACGGCCCCGGCGCCGGGCCAGCGGCGCTGCAGCACCGCGGCGGCGGCCGGCTCCAGGGTGATCGGGCAGTCCTCGAGCAGGACGAGGTCGTGCGACCGGTGCCGGCGCAGCCCCGGCATCCCGTCGCGGTCGACGGCGAAGCGCGCCCGCGTGCGCCAGCGCAGCGGTCCGCCCGGCAGCTCCTCGACCACCAGCCCGGTGACCACCGGGTCCTCGGCCAGCCCGGCCAGCCGGCCGAGCTGCTCGCGGACGACGGCGGCCTTGAGCCGGTGCTGCTCGGCCGGCGTCACGTGCTGCCAGTCGCAGCCCCCGCACCGGCCCGGACCGCTGTACGGGCACGGCCGCTCGACCCGGTGCGCCGAGGCCTCGAGGACCTCGACGGCGTCGGCCCGGCAGAACCCCGGCTGCCGGTCCTCGGTGACCTCGACGACCACCCGCTCCCCCGGCAGCGCGTGCCGGACGAAGACGACGCGGCCCTCGTGCCGGGCCACGCAGTGCCCGCCGTGCGCCACCGGGCCCACCTCGACCTCGAAGCGGCGACCGGCCCAGCCCAGCCCGCGGTCGGGCCGGGGCGCGCGCTGCGCGGGACGGGGTGCCCGCTGCGCCGGCCGGCGGCCCCGGCGCTCAGCCATAGGGCGTGGCGTCGGCGTCGTCGGTGATCCCGCGGCGCAGGTCGCCCGGGGCGGGACCGCCGTGGCGGGCGTCGTCGTCCCGGCCGACCGAGCTCTCCAGCTGCCACGGCACCGTCGTGATCATCACGCCGGGCTGGAACTGCAGGCGGGCGCGCAGCCGCAGGGCGCTCTGGTTGTGCAGCACGTTCTCCCACCAGTGGCCGACCACGTACTGCGGGACGAAGACGACGACCAGCTCGCGGGGGCTGTTGCGCCGGATCGACTTCACGTAGTCGACGACCGGCCGGGTGATCTCCCGGTACGGGGACTCCAGCACGGTCAACGGCACCGGGATGTCGTAGCGCTCCCAGTCGGTCTGCAGCCCGCGGAGATCGGCGTCGTCGACGTTGACGGTGAGCGCGGTCAGCACGTCGGGCCGGGTGGCGCGGGCGAAGGCCAGCGCCCGCAGCGTCGGCTTGTGCACCTTGGAGACCAGCACGATCGCGTGCACCTTGCTGGGCAGCATGCGGGAGTCGGTGTCGGGCACCAGCTGCTCGGAGACGTGCGAGTAGTGCCGGTTGATCGCCCGCATGAGCACGAACAGGATCGGCATCGCCACGAGGACCAGCCAGGCGCCGTGGGTGAACTTGGTGATCACGATGATGACGAGGACGACGGTCGTCAGGCTCCCGCCGACGGTGTTGATGAGCTGCGAGCGGCGCATCCGCCGGCGCGCGGCCGGGTCCTGCTCGAGACCCATCTCGCGGTTCCAGTGCCGCACCATGCCCCACTGGCCGATGGTGAAGCTGGTGAAGACGCCGATGATGTAGAGCTGGATGAGGCGGGTGACGTCGGCGTCGAAGGCGACGATGAGCAGGACCGCGAAGCCGGCCAGCAGCAGGATGCCGTTGCTGAACACCAGCTTGTCGCCGCGGGTGTGCAGCTGGCGGGGCAGGAAGCGGTCCTGCGCGAGCACCGAGCCCAGCAGCGGGAAGCCGTTGAACGCGGTGTTGGCCGCCAGGATGAGCACGAGCGCCGTCGCGGCCTGGATGAAGAAGAAGCCGACCGACGTGTCGCCGCCGAAGGTCGCCGCGGCGATCTGCGCGATGACCGTGCGCTGGGGCTCGCTGTCGCAGTTCGCGAAGCCCTCGAGGTCGCAGGGGTGCTCGACGTACTTGACGTCGGCCAGCAGGGCCAGGGCGGTCACCCCGGCGAACATGGCGGCGGCGATCCCGCCCATGAGCGCGAGCGTCGTCGCCGCGTTCCGGCTCTTCGGCGGCTTGAACGCCGGGACCCCGTTGGCGATGGCCTCCACCCCCGTCAGGGCGGTGCAGCCGGAGGCGAAGGCGCGGAGGGCGAAGAAGAGCAGGGCGAGGCCGCCGAGCTGGTCGTAGGCCGGTTCCGGGGTGACCGTGTACTGCGCCGTCTCGGCGACCAGACCCCCGTCGGTGGCGAACCAGCGGATCAGACCGGTGACGATCATGACCGCGATGCCGCTGATGAACAGGTAGGTCGGCACGGCGAACGCCCGGCCGGACTCCCGCAGGCCGCGCAGGTTCGCCGCGGCCAGCAGGGCGACCAGGCCGACGGCGATGAGGACGCGGTGCTCGTCGAGGCCCGGGAACGCCGAGATGATGTTGTCGGTGCCCGCCGAGACCGACACCGCGACCGTGAGGACGTAGTCCACGAGCAGCGCGCTGGCCACCGTGAGGGCGGCGAACTGCCCGTGGTTCTTCATGGCGACCTCGTAGTCGCCGCCGCCCGAGGGGTACGCGCGGACCACCTGCCGGTAGCTGAGGACCACCGTCACCAGCAGGACGACGACGCCGATCGCCAGCCACGGCGCCAGGTAGAGGAAGGCCGTGCCGGCGAGGGTCAGGACGATGAGGATCTCCTGCGTGGCGTAGGCCACCGAGGAGAGCGGGTCACTCGCGAAGATCGGGAGCGCGTACCGCTTGGGCAGCAGCGACTCCCCCAGCCGGTCGCTGCGCACGGGGCGGCCGAGGACCAGACGTTTCGGGAGTTGTCCGAGGTCGGACAGCGTGGGCACGGCGGCGATGGTACGGACGGCGGGTCCCGCCGCGCCGCGCCGCGGCGGGGATCACGCCCGTGAGAGGGACCTCCCCCGGCACGCCGCCCGGGGCCCCCGTGCGGGTGTAGCTTCGCGCGCGGTGCGGGCCGACGGCGCGCGCGCCGGACCCGGGATGAGGAGCGACACGTGCACGTGGTCGTCATGGGCTGCGGCCGCGTCGGCTCGGCCATCGCGCGGCGGCTGGAGGAGGTCGGCCACAGCGTGGCGGTCATCGACCAGGACCCCGAGGCCTTCCGCCGGCTCGGGCCGGACTTCGCCGGCCGCCAGGTGACCGGCCTGGGCTTCGACCGGCAGACCCTCCTGGACGCCGGCATCGACTCCGCCGGCGCCTTCGCCGCGGTCAGCAGCGGCGACAACTCCAACATCATCAGCGCCCGCGTGGCCCGGGAGACCTTCGGCGTGCAGCACGTCGTCGCGCGGATCTACGACTCCAAGCGGGCCGAGGTCTACGAGCGGATGGGCATCCCGAGCGTGGCGACCGTGCCGTGGACGGTGAACCGCCTGCTGCGCGAGCTGCTCTCGGTCAAGGTCAACGAGCTGTGGCGCGAGCCCACCGGCCAGGTGCTCATGCTGCGGGTGACCGTCACCGACGCGTGGGTGGGCCGCAAGCTGGTCGAGCTGGAGAAGGCCTCGGGCGCGCGGGCGGCCTGGCTCGTCCGGTTCGGGCAGGCGCAGCTGGCCGCCGCGACCACGGTCCTGCAGGAGGGCGACCAGCTGGTGCTGGCCGCCACCGACGCGATCACGCCGCGGGTGCACCAGGTCGTCGAGCAGGGTCCCGAGGGAGGGCAGGGCTGATGCGGGTCGCCATCGTGGGCGCCGGGGCGGTCGGCCGCTCGATCGCCGGCGAGCTGCTCAGCAACGGGCACACCGTGATGCTCATCGAGAAGGACCCCAGGAAGGTGCGCACCCGCGCGGTCCCGGGAGCCGAGTGGGTGCAGGCCGACGCGTGCGAGGTGTCCTCGCTCGAGGAGGCCCAGCTGGCCACCTGCGACGTCGTCGTGGCCGCCACCGGTGACGACAAGGCCAACCTGGTGGTGTCGCTGCTGGCGAAGACGGAGTTCGCGGTCAGCCGCGTCGTCGCCCGGGTCAAGGACCCGCGCAACGAGTGGCTCTACACCGAGGCGTGGGGTGTCGACGTCGCCGTCTCGACCCCGCGGGTGCTCGCGGCGCTGGTCGAGGAGGCCGTCACCGTCGGCGACGTCGTGCGGCTGATGACCTTCCGCAAGGGCGCGGCCAACCTCGTGGAGATCACCCTCGCCGAGGACACCCCCTGGGTGGGGCGGCCGCTGCGCGACGTCCCGCTGCCCCGCGAGACGGTGCTCACCGCCGTCCTGCGCGGCGACCGGGTGATCACGCCCAGCCCGGACGAGCCGCTGGAGGCCGGCGACGAGCTGCTGTTCGTGACGCACGAGGACGTCGAGGAGCAGCTGCAGCAGGTGCTGTCCGCCGCCCCGTAGGGGCTCAGCCGGCCGAGCCCCGTAGGGGGCTCAGCCGGCCGGCGGCGGCGCCGGGGCGCGGTGGCGGTGCAGCCGAGCGACCACCCAGAGCGTGATCGCGAGCTCGACGACGGTCACCGGGATGCCCAGCACCAGGGAGACGACGCCGAGCACGGTGGCGTCGTCGTCCTCGCTCTGGAAGTACAGCGGGCCGGTGATGGCCGCCCGGAGGAGGAACACCGCACCCCACAGCACGGTGAGCCAGCCGTAGGCGCGGACCAGCCGCCGGTCGTCGCGCCAGTGGCACTCGGGCTCGGGGTCGGTGGCGCGGGCACCGGTGTCGGGGTGGCGCTCGGCGGGCTGCAGCACGGCCGACGCGCGGTGCAGCCGGCCGCGCAGCCCCGGCGGGTGCGCCGAGCGGGTGGCCATCGCGCCGAGGTGGCTCGGCGCGAGGAACTCGGCGATCACGCCGACCAGCGGCCACCGGACGAGGACCGAGCCGAGCAGCACCAGGCCGATGGCCGCGTTGCGGATGATCCCGATGACGTAGAAGTCGCGGGCCTGGCCGGAGTAGGCGGCGATCGCCACGGCGATGCCGACGGCGAACAGCCCGCTGAAGGCCTGCTGCACGCTCTCCCGCCGCACCAGGCGCAGCAGGAAGACCCCGACGGCGGTGCCGAGCGCGCTCCAGATGCCCACGCGCAGGCCGCCGAGGGAGTTGGCCACGATGAACGCGATGGTCGGCAGCGAGGCGTCGAGCATGCCCCGCCAGCCCCCGAGCTGGTCGAGGACCACGTGCCGGTCGAACGCCGGCGTCCGGCCCGCGCCGTCGTCGGCGGCCTGCTCCCCCGTCACCCCGTCGACGGGGCGGTCGTTCCCGGCCGCAGCCGTCACCCGACGCCCAGCTCGTACCAGGGGTTGTAGATGACCTCGCGGCCCTCGAAGGAGCCGAAGCGGCCGCGCGCGGTGAGCGTGCGCCCGGGCTCGATGCCGGCGATGCGGCGCCGGCCGAGCCACACGAGGGTGACCGAGCCGGAGCCGTCGAAGAGCTCGGCCTCGAGCGTGGGCACGGTCTCGCGGGGGGTGTAGACGACGGAGCGGAGGCGGCCGGTCACGGTGACCACCGCGCCCTTCTGGCAGGCGCTCACGGCCTCGCAGCCGGCGCTGGCCGCCTCGTCGCGCAACTGCTCGGCGTCGCGGGTGTGGTCGTCGGTGGTCAGCCGCTGCAGGGTGCGGGTGAACCAGCCGGCCGGCCGGGTCTCTGTCACGTCCCCAGGGTATCTCCGGCGGCGGATCCGCCGCGGCGGGCGCGCAGCCACTCCCGGACGACGCCCCAAGCGGACCCGGCCGGGTCGATGAGCACCATGTGGTCGCCCGGGACCAGCCGCACCTCGACCCGCTCCCCCGCCCGCTCGGCGGCCTGCGCGTAGCGCTCGCTCTGCTCGGGCGGGACGACGTCGTCGCCGGTGCCGTGCACGCACAGCACGGCGGCGCCGGTGGGCAGCAGCGAGACGGGGCTGGCGAGGGCGAGCTCATCGGCACTCGGCGCCCCGCCCAGGAACTCCCGGACGGCACCGCGGCCGAGCCCCTGCTCGTCGGCGCGCGCGAGGTCCAGCACGCCGGCCTGCAGGACCGCTGCGGTCACCCGGACGCGCGGGCCGGCGCCCGGGGCCCCGGCCGGCAGGTGCGCGCGCCCCGCGGCCCAGGCGGCCAGGTGCCCGCCGGCGGAGTGGCCGACCACGGTGACGTCGGTGAGGTCCAGCCGGGCGGCGCCGTCCCCGCCCGCCGGACCGAGGCCCGCCAGCGCGTCCAGCGCCGCGGCGACGTCCTCGACCGTCCGCGGCCAGCCACCGCCGGCGCCCACCCGGCGGTACTCCACGGCGACGGCGGCGAAGCCCGCGGCGGCCAGGTCGGCGGCGAGCGGCCGGGCCAGCTCCACGCCGTACGCGGCGCGCCAGAAGCCGCCGTGCAGGACGACCACGACGGGCGCGGGGCCCTCGCCCGCGGGCAGCGTCAGCTCGAGGAACTGGTCGGGGTGCGGCCCGTAGGCCACGGTCGCGGTCACGCCGGCGGCGCTGCGGCCGGGCCGCCCGCGGCCTGCTGGCGGGCGGCCTGCTGGGCGGCCACCTGCGCCGCGGCCTGCGGGGGCAGGACCAGCGGCAGCTGCTCGCGCACGGGCATCGGCTCGGTGCCCCGGACGACGACGATGTCGCGGAAGACGTCCTCGAGCGGCGCGGCCGCCTCGGCGCTCTCCGCGGCGGGACCGCTGATCATGCCGCGCAGGAACCAGCGCGGGCCGTCGACGCCGAGGAAGCGGGTGGCCCGGCGGACCGGTGCCGGCGGCGCCTGGCCCGGCGGGGTCGGCTGCGTGAGCCGCACGTGCCCGGCGAGCTCGGGGCCGAAGGGGCCCTCGACCTCCGTGAGCGAGCCGCCCTGCCCGGAGGCGCTGCGGGCCAGGTCCGCGCGGACGTCGTCCCAGATGCCCGTCGCGCGCGGCGCGGCGAACGCCGCGACCTGCAGTATCGAGTCGCCGTAGCGCAGCGTGGCGCCGATGACCTTCTGCTGCTGGTTGACGTCGACCCGCAGCTCCATGCCGCTCCGGGCCGGCAGCCGCAGCGAGCCCAGGTCGATGCGGGTGGTGCCGTCCGCGGGCGCGTCGGTCTCGTCCCACGGGCCGGAGGTCTCCTCGACCTCGCGCTCGCGCACCTGCGGCTCGGGCGGGACGCCCTTCTCGCGCAGGCTCCGGTCGATGCGGTTGCGGCGGCGTCCGAACGGCATGTCAGCCCTCCCCGCCCACGCCGGTGGAGCCGTGGCCGCCGGCCCCGCGCTCGCTGCCGGGCAGCTCCTCGACGGGCACGAAGCGGGCGCGCACCACCGGCTGGACCACCAGCTGCGCGACCCGGTCGCCGCGCCGCAGCGTCAGCGACGCGCTCGGGTCCAGGTTCACCAGGTTCACCTTGATCTCCCCCCGGTAGCCGGCGTCGATGGTCCCCGGCGCGTTGACCAGGCTCAGCCCGAGCCGGTGGGCGAGCCCGGAGCGCGGGTGCACGAACCCGGCGTACCCCTCGGGGATCGCCACGGCCACCCCGGTGCCGACGAGGGCCCGCTGGAACGGCGCGAGCTCGACGTCCTCGGCGAGGGTGAGGTCGGCGCCGGCGTCGCCGGGCAGGGCGTAGCGGGGCGCCGAGGCCTCCGGCGCGGTCAGCCGCACCGGCACCTCCACCTCGGCGGGACCGGGCGGACCGGCGGGTTGCAGCACGACGGTGATCCTAGGAGGACCGCCGCGCGCAGGCCCCGCGGACGGCCCGACGGCCGGGCGGTCAGCCCGCCGGGTCCCGGAGGTCGGTCCTCACCCGGCGGGCCAGCGTCTCGGTTGCCTTGCGGTTGCCCCGCGCACCCAGCGTGGCGCCCAGGAGCAGCGGCGCCGCGGCCGGTGCGTTGCGGGCCATCCGGCGGCCCAGCCGGCGGCGCAGCGCCCGGAAGGCCACGCTGCCCAGGACCGAGCCCGTCCCCGTTCCGCCGGCGCGGTGCACGGCGTGCTGGGCCGACCAGCTGGCCAGGTAGGCCGCAGCCCGCTCCCGCGCGTCGCCCTGCGGGGCGCGGCCGTACAGCTCGTGCAGCTCGCCGAGGAGCACGATCTCCACCGCCGCGGTCAGCACCGTCTCGGCGGCGAGCTCCAGCGGCAGCGCCAGCATCGACGGCGGCGCGAACCAGTGCGCCGCGGCGAGCCCGCCGGTGGCCGCGCCGACGCCGGCGGTGAGCCGGCCGGCCCGGGTCACGAGGGCGTCGGCGATCTCCTCGTCCGACGCGCCGGGGTGGGCTGCGCGCAGCCGGGCGCGGTCGCGGATCGGGAGCCGCGGGACGGCGGCGGCGAGCAGGTCGCCGAGCAGGGCGCCGGACGCCGGACCGTCGCCGGCCCAGGACCGGTCGCCGGCGGTCGCGCTCCGGCCGCGGCCCGACGCGACCGCCGCGGCGACCGCCGCCACGACGTCGCGCAGCGAGCTGCCGACGGCACGGGCCCCGGCCGACGAGGCCCCGGAGGTGCCGGCCGAGGGCTCCGCCGGCGGCTCCCGGTGGGCGTCACCCAGGAGCGCGCCCACCGCCTCGGCCAGCAGCCGGGCGGCACGGGCCGCCCCGCCCTCGGCCTCGGGTGCGGCGGGCGGGGCGACCGGGCGCGGCGGCGGGACGTCGCGCTCCGGGCCGGTGCGGAACTGCTCGGTCATGGGTCCCCCTCGGTCACGAGCGTGGCGGCTCACCGTCCGGCCCCGTCCAGCGGCTCGCCCCGGGCGTGCGAGGGGTGAGGAGGACGGGGTCCTCGATCAGGCGCAGTCGCGGCAGAGCAGCTGGTCGCCGCGGGTCGAGGCCAGGCGCGTGCGGTGCTGCACCAGGAAGCAGCGCGAGCAGGTGAACTCGTCCTCCTGCTTGGGCAGCACGCGCACGGTGAGCTCCTCGTTGCTCAGGTCCGCGCCGGGCAGCTCGAGGTTCTCGTTGAAGTCCGTCTCGTCCACGTCGACGGACGAGGACTGAGCCTCCGCGCGTCGCGCCTTGAGCTCCTCGAGCGAGTCCTCGCCGAGCTCGTCCGCCTCGTTTCGGCGCGGGGCGTCGTAGTCGGTGGCCATGGTGTGCCCTTCCTCCGGGGTGCTGTCGGGCTGTCGCCCGCCTGTCGACGGCGGCGCACGGGGCGTCGCCGTCCTGATCGGTCGCACGGAGCGACCGCGGATCGGTCCTGTCCGTCGCCGGGCCACCCGTCCCCGACTCGAGAGCCAGCGGCGGCGGACCGGCAGGCCCCCCAACGCCGTGCGGCCCCGGTTTGTGCCCGGCTGCCGCCGACCGACACATCCGCGCCGGATCGGGCCGGGGGGCCGCGGAGCGCCAGAGGTTACCCTGCGGCGGTGTCGACTCCCGTGGGTGCTGATCCGGACGTCGTCGGCCCGTACCTCGCGACCGCGCTGGGCGACCAGCGCTGGTCGCGGGTGACCGTCGACCTGATCGCCGCCGGCATGTCCAACCTCACCTACGTGGTCACCCCCGAGGGCGGCACGGCCGACGACGCGGTGATCCTCCGCCGGCCGCCGACCGGCGCCGTGCTGGCCACCGCGCACGACATGGCGCGCGAGCACCGGGTCATCTCCGCACTGGGCGGCACTGCCGTCCCGGTGCCCCGGACGCTGCACCTGTGCACCGACACGTCCGTGCTGGGCGCGCCCTTCTACGTCATGGAGAAGGTGACGGGCGTGCACGTCGTCGACTCGCTGCCGCCCGGCTACGCCGACGAGCCGGCCCAGCGCCGGGCGATCGGCGACGGGCTGGTCGACGTGCTGGCCGACCTGCATGCGGTCGACCCCGCGTCGGTCGGGCTGGCCGACTTCGGCCGTCCGGAGGGCTTCACCGCCCGCCAGGTGCGCCGCTGGGGCAAGCAGTGGGACGCCACCCGCGACCGCGACCGCCCGAACATGGACGCGCTGGCCGCCCGGCTGGCCGAGACCGTGCCGGCCACCCAGCGCTCGGGCGTGGTGCACGGCGACTACCGGCTGGACAACTGCCTGCTCGACCCCGACACCCCCGGCGGCATCCGCGCGGTCCTGGACTGGGAGATGTCGACGCTCGGCGACCCGCTGACCGACATCGGGATGCTGTTCGTCTACTGGCCCGAGGCGGGCGAGGACCCGCCGGCCGTGCAGAGCGCGGTGACCGCCCTGCCCGGCTTCCCCACCCGGCGGGAGATCGCCGAGCGCTACGCCCAGCGCAGCGGGCTGGACCTGACCGACCTGTCCTGGTACGTCGGCTTCGCCTACTTCAAGTTCGCCGCGATCGTGGCCGGCATCGTCGCGCGGTCCGCGGCCGGCGCCATGGCCGGCAAGGACACCAGTGGCTACGCCGAGCGCATCGACGGCTGCGTGGAGCGGGGACGCGCCGCGCTGGACGACGGTGCGATCTAGTCGCCCCGACCGGCCATAGACTCCCGCGCCGTGGGACTGGAGCACCGGTGAGCACGACCACCGACCGTCCGGCGGTCCGGCCGCGCAGCGGCCGCCGCCCCCTCCCTCCACTGATCTTCCTGCTGGTGCTGGCCATCGCCGCGCTCGGCGTGTGGTGGAAGGTCTTCGGCGACGCCGCCGCCGACGAGGAGCGGCAGGACGCCGCCTGCGCCGCCGCCTCCGAGGCCCCGCCGCAGCTGGACCCGACCACGGTCCGCCTGCGGGTCTACAACGCCACGGACACCGCCGGGCTCGCCCAGCAGGTCGCCGCGGACCTCCAGGGCCGCGGGTTCACGGTCGAGGAGGTCGCCAACGACCCGACCGAGCGCGAGGTGACCGGGGTCGGGGAGATCCGGCACGGCCACCCCGGCACCGACGCGGCGTCCTACATGTCGGTCTACCTGCCCGAGGCCGACGACTGGCTCGACACCCGGGCCAGCGAGCTCGTCGACATCGTGATCGGTCCCGAGTTCAGCGCGCTGCGCACCCCGGAGGAGGTGGCCGCCGTCCTGAACCCGGCGTCCAGCGCCGCGGCCGAGTGCGAGGAGCCCGCCGCGGCCTAGGCGTGCAGCCGGGCGAGGAGCTCGACGAACGGGCCGGCCACCGACGGCGCCGCGGCGATGGCCAGCGGGTCGGCGAAGGGCCGGCCCGGCAGGCCGGTGACCACCACCCCGGCCTCGGCGGCCACCAGCGCCCCGGCCGCGTGGTCCCAGGGCTTGAGGCCCTCCTCGTAGTAGGCGTCGACGCGGCCGGCCGCCACGGTGCACAGGTCCAGTGCCGAGGAGCCGTGCCGGCGGATGTCGCGCACGAGTGGGAGCAGCTCCGCGACGATCCGGCCCTGCACGCGCCGCTGCTCGACGCGGTAGCCGAACCCGGTGGCGACGAGGGTCTGCTCCAGCGAGACCGGGCTGCTCCCCGACAGCCGTACCGGCCCGGGCTCGGCCGGGGACACCAGGTGCGCGCCGCCGCCGGCCGTCGCGGTGTACCGCTCCCCCGTCAGCACGTTGTGGACGACGCCCGCGACGACCTGCCCGTCGACCTCGGCGGCGATGGACACGGCGAACGCCGGGAGGCCGTAGAGGAGGTTCACCGTCCCGTCGACCGGGTCGACCACCCAGCGGACCCCGGTGGAGCCGTCCTGGGCCGCGCCCTCCTCGCCGAGCAGGCCGTCGCCGGGCCGGGCGGCGAGCAGCCGGCCGGTGATGAGCTCCTCGGCGGCCCGGTCCACCGCGGTCACGACGTCGGTGGCACTCGACTTGGTGTCCACGTCGGCGGCGGCACCGGCCCGCCGGTCGGCGATCAGGGCCGCGGCCTCCCCGGCGGTGGCGACGGCCAGGTCCAGCAGGTCGGCGGGCGAGGGGGAATCGGTCACCGGCCGATCGTCCTGCACCGCGACCGGCTCACCCGCACGGGGCCCACAGCGGGCCCACGGGCGGCGCGGGGCGAGGGCGTCCTTCTAGGGTGACGCCGTGCAGGGCTTTGGCGTGGACATCGGCGGCAGCGGGATCAAGGGGTGCGTGGTCGACCTCGACCGCGGAGAGCTCGTCGGCGAGCGGGTGCGGATCCCGACGCCGCAGCCGTCCCTCCCCGACCCGGTGTGCGACGCGGTCGCCGAGATCGTGACCACCTTCGGCTGGACCGAACGGGTCGGCGTGACCTTCCCCGGCGTCCTGAAGAAGGGCGTGGCGCACACCGCGGCCAACGTCGACAAGAGCTGGCTGGGGACCAACCTGGCCGCCGGCGTCGAGGAGCGGGTCCCCGGCACGGTGCAGACGCTCAACGACGCCGACGCCGCCGGGATCGCCGAGATGCGCTACGGCGCCGGCCGCGGCCAGGACGGCGTCGTCCTGATGCTCACGTTCGGCACCGGCATCGGCAGCGCGCTGTTCACCGACGGCGTGCTCGTGCCCAACACCGAGTTCGGCCACATCCAGGTCGACGGCGAGGACGGCGAGGAGCGCGCCTCGGCGTCGGCGCGCGAGCGCGAGGAGCTCAGCTACCCGGAATGGGCCCGGCGGGTCGACCGCTACCTCGACGTCCTCGAGGCCGGCGTGTGGCCGGACCTGATCATCGTCGGCGGCGGCGTCAGCAAGAAGGCCGACAAGTGGGTGCCGCTGCTGTCCACCCGCACGCCGGTCGTGCCGGCGCAGCTGCTCAACGACGCCGGCATCGTGGGGGCGGCACTGGCCGCCGCGGAGCGGATCGGGCGCTGAGGGAGGACCCCGCTGCCCCCACCGCTCGCGAGCTCGCGGCGGGCCCCTGCGGCGGGGCCGGAGGGCGTCCCGCCCTTCCGGGCGAGGCCGATGGGACGAACGCGGTGGAACAGGGCGAAAGCGTCGTTACAATGGTGGAGCCCCGCCCCCGTCGCTCGTAGCCGAGAGACCTCCCCCAGCCGCGCGCCGGTCAAACGCCGCGGGGCCGCGGGGTCCCACCTCGCGCTCGTCGACGCGGATCGAGGCCGCTGCCCGGGGACCGATCGGTTCCCCGGGGAACGGGACCCAGCACGGGAAGGAACCCTGAGTGCCCGCCGAAACGCCCGCACCGGACACCGCCGCCACGAGCGCCAGTCGCTCGAGGACGGCCGCCGGCAAGGCCGCCCCCACGGCGGCCCGAAAGAAGGCCCCGGCGAAGAGCGCCGCCACCCGCACCAAGCCGAGCATCGCGCCCTCACCGGGCAGTGGCGAGGGCGGCGCCGTGCTGACCGCCGTCGCCACCGACGGCACCACGGTCGCCGTCGTCGACGGCGGGGAGGGTCTCAAGCTCGACGAGACCGTCGTCGCCGGCCCGGACGGCGTCGCCGTCGCCGAGCCGGCCGCCGAGGAGACCGCCGAGGGCGGCGACTTCGAGTGGGACGACGAGGAGGAGTCCGAGGCGCTGCGCCAGGCGCGCAAGGACGCCGAGATGACCGCCTCGGCGGACTCGGTCCGCGCCTACCTCAAGCAGATCGGCAAGGTCGCGCTGCTCAACGCCGAGGAGGAGGTCGACCTCGCCAAGCGGATCGAGGCCGGGCTCTACGCGGCCGAGCGGCTGCGCCAGGTCGAGGAGGAGGGCCAGAAGCTCTCCCCCCAGATGCGCCGCGACCTCAACTGGATCGTCCGCGACGGCGAGCGCGCCAAGAACCACCTGCTGGAGGCCAACCTCCGCCTCGTGGTCTCCCTGGCCAAGCGCTACACCGGCCGCGGCATGGCCTTCCTGGACCTCATCCAGGAGGGCAACCTCGGTCTGATCCGCGCGGTCGAGAAGTTCGACTACACCAAGGGCTACAAGTTCTCGACCTACGCCACGTGGTGGATCCGCCAGGCCATCACCCGCGCCATGGCCGACCAGGCCCGCACCATCCGCATCCCGGTGCACATGGTCGAGGTCATCAACAAGCTCGGCCGCATCCAGCGCGAGCTGCTCCAGGACCTCGGCCGCGAGCCGACGCCGGAGGAGCTGGCCAAGGAGATGGACATCACCCCGGACAAGGTGCTGGAGATCCAGCAGTACGCCCGGGAGCCCATCAGCCTCGACCAGACCATCGGTGACGAGGGCGACAGCCAGCTCGGCGACTTCATCGAGGACTCCGAGGCCGTGGTGGCCGTCGACGCGGTGAGCTTCACGCTCATGCAGGACCAGCTGACCAGCGTGCTGCAGACGCTCTCGGAGCGGGAGGCCGGCGTCGTCCGGCTGCGGTTCGGCCTCACCGACGGCCAGCCGCGCACCCTCGACGAGATCGGCCAGGTCTACGGCGTGACCCGCGAGCGGATCCGCCAGATCGAGTCGAAGACGATGTCCAAGCTGCGCCACCCCAGCCGCTCCCAGGTCCTGCGCGACTACCTGGACTGAGGAAGGACCCCCTCCTCCCCGCACCACGCTCCGCGCGGCACGGGTCCCTGGAGGGGGCCGTTCCAGCACCTCACCGCGACGGCCGGTGTCCCTCGGGGCGCCGGCCGTCGGCGTCCCGGGGTGACGGTGGTGTTGCGACCGGTGGGGCGACTGTTGCGACGAGGTCACGATCTCACCCTCTGGTGCTGCACGGTCCGTGTACGACCACACCTGTCGGGTATCCGGCGTAGCGTTGGGGATGCACGACGAACGACAGCAGCGGACCCACCAGCCGGAGAAGCCCGGCGCACGGAACCACGACTGACCGACCCACGACAGATCAGCACCACCCAGGAATGAGTCCCTGCTGGACCCCACCGGCACCACCGGTCGCGGGTGTCCCGTCTGACGGCGGGTCCCGAGTCCGACGCGCCACACCGGGGAACACGGGGAGCCATCCTGGCGCTGTGCAGGAGGCCGATCCGCAATCGCGGGTCCGTGCGGCAGAGAGCGAGTGATGAGCCAGATGACCCAGACGCTGACGACGACGATCCCCGCCGACGACCTCGTCGTCCCCTTCCACTGTGACCGCTGCGGTGCGCTGGCCAAGGTGCGGGTCGTCCTCCCGAGCGGGAGCGACCTCGTGTTCTGCGGGCACCACGCCCGTGAGTACGAGGGCAAGCTCCGCGACATCGCCGCCGACATCATCGAGACCGACGGCGAGTAGCACCGCCCCAGCACACCGAGGCGCTATCGTCGCGCACAGCGATGATGCCCTCACCCGACGCCGCCGCCGGTGTCCCCCGATCGCGTGAAGCGACCGAGGGCCACCGGCGGCTCCGTCGTTCCCGGGAAGCCCCGGTCGACGGCCACCCGAGGAACACCCCATGCCGCAGCACCCCGTGACCTCCGACGAGACCGCCCGGCAGGGCGAGGCCGTCCCCACCCCGCCCGCATCCGCGGACGCCGGGCCGACCGCGGACCCCGGCAACGGGTCCGCCGTCCGCCCTCCCGCGACCGAGGACGCCACCGTCGGTGAGCCGGCAGCGGAGCCGCCATCGGCTCCCCCGGCGGAGCCGATGGCCGAGCCGCTGTCCGACGACACCCGCCCGGTCCCCCGCGACCGCGGTCCGCTGTCGGTCGACCCGCCGGCGGCGTCCCCCACAGCCGTGCCGCCCGCCGCGCCTGCCGCCGCGCCCACCGCCGAGGACGTCCCCGCCGGCGCAGCGCAGTCCGCACCCGCGGAGCCCGACTGGGACCGCACCGCCGACATCCGGTTCGCTCCGGGACAGGCGCCCGGTCAGGTCCCCGCGGCCGAGCCCGCTGCGCCCGCCGCCACGGCCCCCGCCGCCCACGACACCGCGGCCATCACACCGGCAGCCCACGACACCGCGGCCATCACACCGGCGGCCCACGACACGGCGGCGCTCACCCCCGCCGCCCACGACACGGCGGCGCTCACCCCCGCCGCCCACGACACGGCGGCCATGGCCCCGGCGCGCGACACCGCCGCGACCACCCCGGCCGACCGCACCGCCGTCCTCACCCCGGGCGCGGGCGGGGACGGCCCGCGTGGCGGCGGTCCGGGGGGACCCGGCGGCGACCGGCCCGGCCCGTACGACGGCCCGGCTCCGGCCGGCCCGCGCCGTCCCTGGTGGCGCCGTCCCGCCGTCCTCACGCCCGCGGCGGCACTCGTCGTCCTGGGCGGCGCCTACGGCGTCGACCTGCTCGTCGCCGGGGACGACGTCCCGCGCAACACCGTCGTGGCCGGTGTCGACATCGGCGGGCTCTCCCCCGCCGCGGCCGCCGACACCCTCGAGCGCGAGCTCACCCCCCGGGTGACCGCCGAGCGCACCGTCGTCGCCGGCGACGTGACCACGCCGTTCCTCCCGGCCGACGCGGGCGTCGGGCTCGACGTGCCGGCCACCGTGGACGCCGCCGACGACCAGCCGCTCAACCCGTGGTCCCGGCTGGTCAGCCTCTTCTCCGAGCGGGACGTCGACCCCGTCCTCTCCGGCGTGGACACCGGCCTGGACGCGATCGCCGCGCAGGTCGACCAGCCGCCGGTGGACGCCAGCATCATGATCGACGGGATGACGCCCTCGGTGGTCCCGCCGGTCGCCGGGCGGGAACTGGACCGCGAGGGCGCCGCCCGCGCCCTCACCACAGCCCTCTCCTCCGACGCCGACCCCGGCGAGACCATCGAGCTGCCCGTCGAGGAGGCCGACGTCCGGGTGACCGAGCAGGAGGCCCAGCGGGTCCTCGACGGGGTCGTGGCCCCCGGCCTGGCCGCACCGGTGACCGTGACCAGCCAGGACGGCAGCGCCTCGGTCGAGGTGCCCGTCGAGGCGATCGCCGCCTCGCTCACCTTCGCCCCGCAGGACGACGGCACGCTGGCCGTGGCCGTCGACCCCCGGCTGCTGGCCGAGGCCATGGGCGAGGACCTCACGGCCTTCGGCACGCCGGCGCAGGACGCGGGCTTCGAGCTCGTCGGGGACACGGTGCAGGTCGTCCCGTCCGTCGACGGCACCGGGATCGACCCCGCGGCGCTGGCCACCCAGCTCGTCGACGTCCTGCCCCTCCCCGCCCCGCGCGAGGTGACCGCCGAGCTCGGCCCCGTGCCGGCCGACCTCACCACCGAGGAGGCCCAGGCCCTCGGGGTCCGCGAGGAGATCAGCAGCTTCACGACGACGACGGGCAACAGCGCCAGCGGCACCAACATCCGCGTCGTCGCCGAGGAGGTCGACGGCGCCGTCGTCCTGCCGGGCGAGACGTTCAGCCTCAACACCTACACCGGGCCGCGCGGCACCGCACAGGGGTACGTGCCCGCCAACGTCATCAGCGGCGGGCAGCTCTCCACCGCGGTCGGCGGCGGCATCAGCCAGTTCGCCACGACGATGTTCAATGCCGTCTTCTTCGCCGGCCTCGAGGACGTCTACCACAAGCCGCACACCTTCTACATCAGCCGCTACCCCGCCGGCCGGGAGGCGACGGTCTACGAGGGCCAGATCGACCTGCAGTGGCGCAACGACACCGACACCGGCGTCTTCGTCGACACGTCGTGGGCGCCCGGCGCCGGAGGCGGCGGCTCGGTCACCGTCACCTTCTACGGGACCAAGCGGTACGAGATCGAGGCGGTGGAGGGTCCCCGCTCCAACTACCGCGAGCCGGACTCGCTGCAGAAGCCCGACGACGGGTCGTGCATCCCGCAGACGGGCGTCCGCGGCTTCGACGTCACGGTGACCCGCATCTTCCGCGACCTGTCCACCGGGGCGGAGATCCGGCGCGAGACGTTCAACACCTCCTACCAGGCGGAGGACAGCGTCACCTGCGTGCCCGTCGAGGCGCCGGCCGCGCCCGCCGACCCGGCTGCCCCGCCGGCGTCCGGTCCGGCACCGGCGCCGGGCCCCGCCGGACGGCGGCCGGGCGGACGCCGGGCCGCCTGACCAGGGAGCCGGCCGGCGGATCCGCGCCGGCCGGCTCCGCTCGCCTCGCTCCCCCGGCGGTGGCCGGCGTGCACACTGGTCGGATGAGCGCCGTGCTGCCCGGGGGCTCCCCGGCCCGCGCCGGCGAGCCGCCCGTCCCCCCACCGGAGCCCGAGCCGTCCGGTGGCAGCACCGCGTCCGGCGCCGGGCCGGCCCGCGCCCGCCTCCGGTGGACCGGGCCGGCCCGGGTCCCCTTCCAGGTGCTGGGCCGCACCCTGGCCAAGGCGTGGCAGGACCGGATCCTCGGCCTCTCGGGCGAGGCCGCGTTCTGGCAGGTGCTCTCCATCCCGCCGCTGCTCATCGGCCTGCTCGGCTCGCTGGGCTACCTCGGCGCCTGGATCGGCGGGGACGCCGTCGCCCGCATCGAGGAGCAGCTGGTCGACGCGTCGGCCAACGCCCTCACCGCCGACGTCGTCGACGACCTGGTGCGTCCCACGCTCGCCGACATCCTCGGGTCGGGGCGCCTCGACGTGGTCAGCCTCGGCTTCCTCATCACCCTCTGGGCGGGGTCGTCGGCCACGGCGACGTTCATGAACACCATCGTGATCGCCTACGGCCAGCGCGACGTGCGCGGTCCGATCGCGACCCGGCTCATGGCCCTGTGGCTGTTCGTCGTCGGCCTGCTGCTCGCGGTGCTCACCCTGCCGCTGCTGGTGCTCGGCCCCGACCTGCTGGTGGCCCTCTTCCCACCCGACTGGCGGGGCACGGCCACCGTGCTCGTCGGCGCGGTCTACGGGCCGGTGGTGCTGATCGGCCTGGTCCTGGGGCTGACGAGCTTCTACCACGTGATCTTGCCGCGCCGGCTCCCGTGGCGGCGGCACCTGCCCGGCACCCTGCTGGCGATGACGTTCTTCTGGATCGCCGCGACGATCCTGCGCGTCTACGTCGCCGACATCCTGGTCGCCGCGCTGCCCTACGGCGCGCTGGCCACCCCGATCGCCGTCCTGCTCTTCTGCTTCTTCTTCGGCATGGCGATCCTGCTCGGCGCCGAGCTCAACGCCACCATCCAGGCCCGCTGGCCCGCTCCGCTGCGGCGGCACGAGAAGCGCCGGCAGCAGCGGCGGGCCGAGAAGCTCGAGCGCGCCCGCCTCCTGGACGAGATGTAGTGCGCGGCCGTCCCGTCCCGGGGCTCGCGCCGAGCGTACGAGGCGTGCGGAGGACGGGTCCTCCTACTTCTTGAGCTGCTCGTAGATCTCCTTGCAGGCCGGGCAGACCGGGCTGCCGGGCTTGGGGGTCTTGGTGACCGGGAAGACCTCACCGCACAGCGCCTCGACCATGGTGCCCATGACCGCGCTCTCGGCGATCTTGTTCTTGCGGACGTAGTGGAAGACCTCGTTGGCGCTGCCGGTGTCGCCCTCGCGGACGTCGGGCTTCTCGAGGATGTCTGCGCTGCTCACGAGGTGCTCTCCCTGACTGGTGACGGGGCTCGGGGTCGGGGCTCATCCGGAGGACCGGACACCGGCGTCCATGATGACAGGGTGACCGCACCACTCCCCTCCCCTCCCGTCCGCCTGTCCTCCGAGGTCGCCGACGCGCTCGCCTCCGGCGGCGCCGTCGTCGCCCTGGAGAGCACGCTGCTCGCCCACGGCCTCCCCCGGCCGGACAACCGGGCCGCGGCCGACGAGGTGGAGGCCGCCGTCCGGGCCGGCGGGGCGGTGCCGGCGACGATCGCCGTGCTCGACGGCGTGCCGCACGTGGGGCTGACCCCCGAGCAGGTCGACCGCGTGTGCGCCGACCCGGACCTGGCCAAGCTGGGCGTCCGTGACCTGCCGGTGGCCGCCGCACTCGGCCTCTCCGGCGCCACCACCGTGTCCAGCACCGCGCTGCTCGCCGAGCGGGCGGGCATCGGCCTGTTCGCCACCGGCGGCCTGGGCGGTGTGCACCGCCAGTCGGTCGACACCTTCGACGAGTCCGCCGACCTCACCGCGCTGTCCCGGACCTCGCTGGCGGTGGTCTGCGCGGGCGTGAAGTCGATCCTCGACGTGCCGGCGACCCTGGAGCGGCTGGAGAGCCTGTCGGTGACCGTGGTCGGCTACCGCACCCGGACCTTCCCCGGCTTCTACGTGGCCGACTCCGGCTCGACGCTGGACTGGTCGGTCGAGGACCCCGGGCAGGCCGCCGCCGTCCTGGCCGCCCGCCGGCGACTGGCACCGGGCGCGGTCGTCGTCGCCAACCCGCTGTCCGTCGACGAGCAGCTCGACCCCGAGCTGCACGACCGCGTGATCGCCGACGCGCTCGCCGCCGCCGGGGACGCCGGGGTGCGCGGCAAGGACGTGACGCCGTTCGTCCTGGACCACCTGCACCGCGCCAGCGGGGGCGCGACGCTGGAGGTCAACGTCCGCCTGGTGCTGCGCAACGCCGAGCTCGCCGGCCGGATCGCCGCGGCGCTGGCCGCGCTGCCGGCCTGAGCACCGTGCGACCGGTCGTCGTCGTCGGCGACGCCGCCACCGACGTCGTCGCCGTCCTCTCCGGGGAGCCGGCGCCGGGCTCGGACCGGCCCGCGGCGATCCGGACCCGCGGCGGCGGAGCCGGGGCCAACGTCGCGGTCCACCTGGGCCGGCTCGGCGTGCCGGTGACGTTCACCGGCTGCGTCGGCGCCGACCCGGCCGGCGGCGCGCTGCTGGCCGAGCTCACGGCCGCCGGGGTGGCCCTCGCGGTCCGGTCGGTTCCCGGGGGCGTCACCGGCACCATCGTCAGCCTCGTGGAGCCAGGCGGACAGCGCAGCATGCTGGCCGACCGCGGCGCCAACCTGGAGCTGGTCCCGGCGGACGTGCCGGACCTCCCCGCCCGGGGGCACCTGCACCTGTCCGGCTACACGCTGCTGGACCCGCGCCCCCGGGCGGCCGGCCTGGCGGCCCTCGCCGTGGCCGCGGCCGCCGGCGCCACGACCTCGCTGGACCCGGCGTCGACCGGGCCGCTGGCCGGGTACGGCGTGGACCGCTGGCTGGCCGACACCGCGGGCGTGACGCTGCTGCTGCCCAACGCCGACGAGGCGCTCCTGCTCACCGGGTGCGTCGACGTCGCCGACGCCGCCCGGGCACTGGCCCGCCGGCACCCGCTGGTGGCGGTCACCCTCGGCGCCGAGGGCGCCCTGTGGTGTGCCGGCGACCGGCTCGTGCACCGGCCGGCGCCGGAGACGGCGGTGCTGGACACCACGGGCGCGGGCGACGCCTTCACCGCCGGGCTGCTGGCGGCGTGGCTTCCCGCCCCGGACGGCGACCCCGCCGTCCTGCTCGACAGCGGCATGGCGCTCGCCGCCGACGTCGTGCGGCGGCCCGGCGCCCGGTAGTCCCGGCCGGGGACAACCGTGACCCTTTCGTGACCTACGATCGGGCAAGGACACCCTAAGTTCGGTTAGGCAACCCTGACTGACCTCGACGCCGATGGCCGGACCGCGCTCCCCGCGCCGGTCCGCGAGGGACGGGACATCCGGCGCTCCGCGCCCACCTGACCGGAAGGACACCATGCGCCGCGCTCCCCGACTGGCCGCGCTCACCACCGCCGCACTCCTCGTCGGCGGTCTCGCCGCCTGCGGCGACGACTCGTCGGACGACGCCTCGGGAAGCGGCGGGTCGTTCACGGTCGAGCACGCCTTCGGCACCACGACCATCGAGGGCACGCCCGAGCGGGTCGCCACGGTGGCCTGGGCCAACCACGAGGTCCCCCTCGCCCTGGGCGTCGTCCCCGTCGGCATGGCCGCGGCCAACTTCGGCGACGACGACGGCGACGGCCTGCTCCCCTGGGTCGCCGAGCGGCTCGAGGAGCTCGACGCCGAGACGCCGGTCCTGTTCGACGAGACCGACGGCATCGACTTCGAGGCGGTCGCCGACACCGAGCCCGACGTGATCCTCGCCGGCTACTCCGGGCTGACCCAGGAGGACTACGACACGCTCAGCGAGATCGCGCCGGTCGTGGCCTTCCCCGAGGCCCCGTGGGCGACCCCGTGGCGCGAGATGATCGAGATCAACTCGGCCGGCATGGGCATGGCCGAGCAGGGCGAGGAGCTCATCGCGAGCCTCGAGCAGGAGATCGACGACACCGTCGCCGAGTTCCCCCAGCTCGCCGGCGCCCCGACGATGTTCCTGACCCACGTGGACACCACGGACCTCAGCGAGGTCAGCTACTACACGCCGTTCGACACCCGCAGCGCCTTCTTCGAGGACCTGGGCATGTCGACCCCGGCGAGCATCACGGCGGCGTCGACCGACCCCGAGCAGTACTCCGGCACCATCAGCGCCGAGCAGATCGACACCCTCGACGACGTCGAGATCATCGTGACCTACGGCGACCAGGAGCTGGTGGACGCGCTGAACGCCGACCCGCTGCTGTCGCAGATGCCCGCCGTGGCCAACGGCGCGATCGTGCTGCTCCCCGACACCCCGCTGGGCACCGCGGCGAACCCGACCCCGCTGGCGATCTCCTGGGTGCTCGAGGACTACGTGACCATGCTCGCGGAGGCCGCCGACAAGGCTGGGACCCCGGCCGCGTGATCCCCGCTCCGTGACCTCGCTCCGCTCCGTCCCGACCCCGGGTGCCGCCGCACGGCGGCCCCCGGGGTCGGTCCGGTTCCTGTGGCTGCTCGTCGTCGTCGCGGTCCTCGTCCTGCTGACGGCCGCCTCGGTGGCCATCGGCTCGCGCGGCGTCGGCTGGTCGGACATCCTCGCCGCCCTCGGCGGCTCCTCGGAGACCATCGAGGAGGCCGCGGTCACCAAGCGGATCCCCCGCACCGTGCTGGCGGTCCTGGTCGGCGCCTCGCTCGGGCTGGCCGGCGCGGTCATGCAGGGCGTGACCCGCAACCCGCTGGCCGACCCCGGCGTGCTCGGCATCAACATGGGCGCCTCGCTCGCCGTCGTCGCCGGCCTGGCCTGGTTCGGGCTGTTCTCCGCCACGAGCATCATCGTCACGGCGATCTGCGGCGCCGCGGTCGCCGCGGTGTTCGTCTACGCCGTCGGCTCGCTCGGCCGCGGGGGCCCGACCCCGCTCAAGCTGGCACTGGCCGGCGCCGCCACGTCGGCCGCCCTCACGTCGTTCATCACCGCCATCGCCCTGCCGCGCGGCGACATCGCCGCCAACGTGCAGTCCTTCCAGGTCGGCGGCGTCGGCGGCGCCACCTTCGCCACGATCACCCCCGTCCTGCCGTTCCTGGCCGTCGGGCTGGCCATCAGCCTGCTCTCGGCGCGCTCCCTGAACTCCCTGGCGCTCGGCGACGAGCTCGCGGCCGGCCTCGGCGAGCGCGTCGCCCTCGCCCGCGGCGTCGCCGCCCTCGGGTCGGTGCTGCTCTGCGGCGCGGCCACCGCCGTCGCCGGGCCGATCTGGTTCGTCGGGCTCATCGTGCCGCACCTGTGCCGGCTGCTCGTGGGCGTGGACCACAGGTGGCTGCTGCCCTTCTCGGCCCTGACCGGCGCGGGCCTGCTCGTCGCCTCCGATGTGATCGGCCGCATCGTGGCCCGCCCGTCCGAACTCGACGTCGGCATCGTCACCGCGCTGGTCGGCGCCCCGTTCCTCATCGCGATCGTCCGCCGGCAGAAGGTGCGTGAGCTGTGACCGCCGTCCTCGCGCCCGCCGACGCGACCGTCGACGCGGTGGCCCGCGGCCGGGTCCGCCGCTCGACCCGCCGACGCGTGGTGATCGCCGGCCTCGCCGCGCTGGTCGTCGGCACCTTCGCCGTCACGCTGATGGTCGGCCGGACGTTCTACCCGCCCGGCGACGTCCTCAGTGTGGTCCTCGGCGACCAGGTCCCCGGTGCGTCGTTCACGGTCGGCCGCCTGCGGCTGCCCCGCGCGGTCCTGGCCGTCGTCGCCGGGCTGAGCTTCGGCCTGGCCGGCGTGACGTTCCAGACCATGCTGCGCAACCCGCTGGCCAGCCCGGACGTCATCGGGATCACCTCCGGCGCCAGCGCCGCGGCGGTCTTCGGCATCGTGATCCTGTCCCTCGGCGGCACGGCGGTGTCGACCATGGCGGTCGCCGCGGCCCTGGGCGTCGCCCTGCTGATCTACCTGCTCGCCTTCCAGAACGGCGTCGCCGGCACCCGGCTGATCCTGATCGGGATCGGCGTCGGCGCGATGCTCAACAGCGTCGTCAACTACGTGCTGACCAAGGCCGGGGCCTGGGACTACCAGGAGGCCCTGCGCTGGCTGACCGGCAGCCTGAACGGCACCACCTGGACGGCGGTGGCGCCGGCGCTGGGAGCGCTGCTCGTGCTCGCGCCGGTCCTGCTGGGCCAGACGAAGAACCTCTCGGCCCTCCAGCTGGGCGACGACACGGCCGCCGCACTGGGCGTGCGCGTCGAGCGCACCCGCCTGATCGCCATCGTGGCCGCCGTCGGCGTCATCGCCTTCGCCACGGCCGCGTGCGGCCCGATCGCCTTCGTCTCCTTCCTCGCCGGGCCGATCGCGGCCCGGATCGTGGGGCCCCACGGCTCCCTGCTCGTGCCCGCCGCGCTGGTCGGGGCGCTGCTGGTGCTCGTCGCCGACCTCGTCGGCCAGTTCGCCCTGGGCGCCCGGTACCCGGTGGGCGTCGTCACCGGCGTGCTCGGGGCGCCCTACCTGATCTACCTGATCATCCGCACCAACCGGGCCGGAGGCTCGCTGTGAGCGGGGCCGAACGGAGGACACAGTGACCGCCACCCACTCGCTCACCGCCGAGGAGCTCACGCTCGCCTACGGGGAGCGGACCGTCATCGAGGACCTCGACCTCGTCGTGCCCGCCGGGGAGATCACGGCGATCGTGGGGGCGAACGCGTGCGGGAAGTCGACGCTGCTGCGCTCGATGTCGCGGCTGCTGTCCCCGCGTGCCGGCCGGGTGCTGCTCGACGGCAAGGCGGTGCACCGGATGCCGGCCAAGGAGCTGGCCCGCACGCTCGGCCTGCTCCCGCAGTCGCCGATCGCGCCGGAGGGCATCACCGTGGCCGACCTCGTGGGCCGGGGCCGGCACCCGCACCAGGGCGTGTTCTCCCGGTGGAGCCGCGAGGACGACGCCGCGGTGGCCGCCGCGCTGGAGGCGACGCAGACGACGGCCCTGGCCGAGCGTCCCGTCGACGAGCTCTCCGGCGGCCAGCGCCAGCGGGTGTGGATCGCGATGGCGCTGGCCCAGCACACCGACCTGCTGCTGCTGGACGAGCCGACCACGTTCCTCGACGTCGCCCACCAGGTCGAGGTGCTGGACCTGCTCACCGACCTCAACCGCAGGCGCGGGACGACGATCGTGATGGTGCTGCACGACCTGAACCTCGCCGCGCGCTACGCCGACCACCTGGTGGCGCTGGCCGACGGCCGGATCCACGCGGCCGGGACGCCCGGCGAGGTGCTGACCGAGGAGTGCGTGCGCGCGGTGTTCGGCCTGGACAGCCGGGTGATCGTCGACCCGACGTCCGGTGCGCCGCTCATGCTGCCGCTGGGCCGCCACCACGTGACGACCCCCGCGGAGGTGGCGCCACACGCCTGACGGGCGGCGCCGGGCCTCAGTGCTCGATGATCCGCGCGGGCTCGATGGCGCGCCGGGTCTTCGCGGGGTCCTCGAGGATGCGGTCGGGCTGCGGGGGCCGGTACCGGTTGGGGTCGATCTTCTTCTTGGGCGGTGCGTCGTTGGCCATGACGACGGCGATCCACGGCAGCACCGTGCCGAGGACGGCGAAGCAGATGGCCAGCCACAGCGTCTGGTAGAAGGCGGCGGCGAGCACGACGCTCACGAGGCGCAGCACCATGGTGAGGACGTAGCGGCGCTTCCGTGCGGCGTGCTGGTCGGCGAGGCTCGGTGCGGCCTCCGTGATGAGGACCGGCTCTGCTCGCCGGGATCGTGCGGACTGCTGGCTGGAGGCCACGGGTGCCCTTCCCTGGACCGGCCGGGGGTGGTGGCGGTGAGTCGGCGAGCGGTCCGTCGGCCCCGGAGCCCCGGCTCCTGACGCCCATCGTGCCACCGGATCGCGCGCCATGCAGGCGCCTCCCGGGCGGGCTGCGGGCCGGCCTCAGGAGGCGGCGGCGGCCTTCGCTGCCTGCTTCTTCTCCTGCTTGGTGCGGCGCACCTCGGCCAGGCTCTCCGGCCCGGTGATGTCGGCGACCGACCGGCGCGCGCCCTCCTCGCCGTACTCACCGGCGGCCTCCCGCCAGCCGGGCGGAGTGACCCCGTACCGCTTGCCGAGCAGGGCGACGAAGATCTTCGCCTTCTGCGCGCCGAAGCCGGGGAGCTCGGCCACCCGCCCCAGCAGCGCCTTCCCGTCGGGCGCGTCGGCCCACAGCGCCTCGGCCCGGCCGTCGTAGCGCTCGACGAGCAGCCGGCACACCGCCTGCGCCCGGGCGGCCATCGACCCGGGGTACCGGTGGACGGCGGGCGGACCCTGGAACCAGGCGGCGACCTGCTCCGGGTCGGCGTCGGCGATCCCCGCCGCCGACAAGGTGTCCACGCCCATCCGGTCGGCGAGCAGGCGCGGTCCGGCGAAGGCCCGCTCCATCGGGAACTGCTGGTCGAACAGCATCCCCAGCAGCAGGGCCAGCGGGTCGCGGCCGAGCAGCTCGTCGGCGCGCGGGTCCTGGGTCAGGCGCAGCTGTGGCACGCGGGCAGTGTGCCCCACAGGGTCGGCGATCCAGCTGGTGCGGCGCGCCGCGTGCCGGGCCAGCGCCGCCCGACGCAGCCCCCGTGTCGTCGATGCGGCCGGGCGACGAAAGAGGAACTGCCAGGCGAGTGCCGGCGACTGCGGCGGTTGAGCTCCGGATGGACAACCGCCGCGTTCGGCGCCCGGGGCGGCGATGACGCCGATGTCGGCTTGCCTCGAGGATGCCCGGCCTCGTCGTCGGAGGGCCCTCGGTCCTCTCGCGTGGTGGCCGCCGGGCAGCAGGATCTCGGGGCCACGCCCGTGGCTGGGCGGTAGGTCGCAACCAGCAGACGCGGCCCGCCCCTGGACCCCTCGGCAGCGGGACGCTGAGTCGCCGTGCCCGCCGCAGTCAGCCATCCGGACAGCCCAGGCCGTCCCCACCGTCGGCATTCACCGGGCATCCGGCGCGGAGTCCTCAGCCGCCTGCTCCCCTTGCCCGTGGGGATCGTCGAGGTGGTGCTGCATCAGCAGATCGGCGCCGAAGTCGTTGCTGGGATCGCGCCAGACGCTGTGGACGTGGTTGGCGTCGTCCTCGGCGTTGTCGAACTCGACCAGGGTGACTGGGCCTTGGATGCGGAAGTAGTGCGGCTGCTCGGGAGTGGTGCCGCCGGCCCAGGCGAAGTGCAGTTCGCCGACGCCGCCGGCGGAAGCGATGCGGTCCATCTCGAAGCCGACCAGGCCGGGGCGAGCACGCTCCACGAAGCGGGCGAGCAGATCGTCGAACAGCGACCGCTGGACCGTTGACAGCTCGGCAGCGCGGAGACCCCGGGGGTGAGCGCGGAAGTAGGCCAGGGCCTTGCGATCCTCGTCGGTGATCATCGCGTCGCGGCGGCCGACGCCGTGATACGCGGGGAACTCGACCTCGCCGATGCTCGCGACGGTGCGGGTGACGAAGTCCGCGGGCGGCTTGGAGTGGATGATCGCCTGCTGCTGCTGACCGTCGCTGAGGGCGTCGAGCAGCGCGAAGGCGCTGTCCTCCTCCTCACCGAGGATGCGGAACGGACCGAAGCGGGCCGGCTCGGCGCCGAGCAGGAAGGGCGTGGCGTTGACCAGGTCGCCGTCGACCACGGTGACGTTGAGCGACAGGTGGTGGCCGACCAGCCGCCACCCCCATGTCGTGTCGGGCTGAGGCTGACCGAAGAAGGTGAGGAAGTAGCCTCCTGCGTCGCGGAAGGTGGTTGCCACGTGGCCGAACACGGGCAGGTTCAGTTCGCGCAGCACGTGCTCGTTGGCCATCACCTGGACCACCCGCGCGTAGGCGGGGATCGACATGGACTCGGCGATCAGCCGGTGCGCCAGCACCTCCTGGTGGCGATCGAGCTCGCCCAGGGGGAGGCCGTGCCGCCCGG
Source organism: Blastococcus sp. CPCC 205250 (assembly GCF_019799925.1). Classification (GTDB taxonomy): domain Bacteria; phylum Actinomycetota; class Actinomycetes; order Mycobacteriales; family Geodermatophilaceae; genus Trujillonella. Next base: position 136,997 of record NZ_JABGCG010000009.1, read on the forward strand.
ACTCGGGCAGGAAGTTCCAGTGCGTTCGGCCAGCGTCAGCCTGTGGCAGCAACACCCGCGCGCGTTGATCGCCGGTCAGGCTGTCGAAGAGCCCCATCGCGGCGAAGGTCAGCACCGTGGCATCGAACGAGCCGCCCGCGCGGGGATGGTGGACGGCAGGTAGCTCGCCGGTCGAGCCGGTCGTCCGCCCGCCGATGTCCGGGCCGGTCATTGCGCACGGACCACGAGCAGGCTGGCGGGCTCGCCGCCGGCACGCAGCGAACGCACAGTCCCACTCGGGAGGTGGACCGAGTCACCGGCGGACAGCGCGGTCCGCCGCCCGTCGGCCTCGATGGTCAGCTGGCCGGTCAGCAGGACGTAGACCGTCTCGCCCGACACGGGGCCGGCCTCGACGAAGCCCTCGGCCTCGAACTCCGAGCGGGTAGCCGCCAGCCGCTCGGTGGGACCGGCCTCCCGGCCGTGCAGCCGGGTGGGCCGCACGCCGTGGTGATCGGCGCCGGGAGTGAACGGCACACCGGTGCCCCTGCGGGTGACATGCACTGTCAGGCCTCCTTCTGGTGAGAGCTGGCATATGTGGTGCACGGCATCGCTGGATGCCTCCTCGATGCCGGGCCGACGCCGGGGCGGCAGCCGCCACCCGTCGGTCGACGAGGTCGAGGGCGGTTCCGACGACGGCGTGCCCGGTCCGCTGATCAGGAGCCGCGCAGCGCCGCGGAGAGGAACCCCGCGGTCAGCGCCAGGCTCTCCGGGGTGTCGAAGGCCGCGTCCTCGTGTCCGGCGCCACCCAGGAGGAGCAGGGCCGACCGCGCGCCGGCTCGGACGAGTGCCTCGTGCAGGGAGTGGCTCTGCGCGGGCGGAACGACCCGGTCGCGGTCGCCGTGCGCGATGAGGAACGGGGGCGCGTCGGCGGACACCCAGGTCAGCGGGCTGGCCTGACGTGCCCGGTCGGCGGCGTCGCGGAGGACCTCGGCGGCCGAGCCGACCCCGAGCAGGGCCGCCTCGAAGTCGAACGGGACGATCTCGGCCTCCAGCGAGCTGCGGGACGCGGTGGCCAGCATGTCAGCCGCACCGAACCAGGCCACCACGGCCTGCACGGCGCTGGACTGCTCGGGGTGCTCCCCGACGTCGCCGTCGAGCTCGCCTCGGCCGGCGGTCAGGCCGACGAGTGAGGCGAGGGTCGCCCCGGCGGAGGCGCCCCAGACGCCCACCCGCTCGCCGTCGACACCCAGACCGTGGGCGCGGGCACGGACCCAGCGGACCGCTGCTTTGACGTCATGCAGTGGCGCCGGAAAGTGTGCTGCGGGGGCCAGCCGGTAGTCGATGGCCAGCACGGCCACGCCGAAGGCGGCGAGGGCCGCGAGCCTGTCCTTCGCGTTGTCGGATCGGGAGCCGACCTCGAAGCCGCCGCCGTGGGCGTAGAGCGCGACAGGCGGTGGCTCGTCGGTCACCGGCCGGTAGAGGTCGGCGAGCAGTTGCCGGCCATCGGCCTCGGCGTAGGTCAGGTCGGCGGTGACCGTGACGTCGTACACAGCGCTCGAATGCTCCTCTGGTCTCGACGGGCGCTCAGGCACGGGGGCGCGTCCGGTGGCGGCGGCAGCCACTCAGGCCGAGCGTGGCAGTGGGTGCGCGTCTCGGGCGGCGATGGTGTTGGTGATCTGCCCGAGTCCCTCGACCTGCACGGAGACGACGTCCCCGGGGGTCAGGAACCACTCCGGTTGGCGGGCGTGGCCCACCCCGGACGGCGTGCCGGTACAGATGATGTCCCCAGGGAGCAGGGTGAGCGTGCGGCTCAGGTACGACGCGATCCGGGCCGGGCTGAAGATCATGTCCGCGGTCGAGGTGTCCTGCACGATCTCGCCGTTGACCCTGGTCACCAGGTGCAGGCCGACGTCGATGTCGGGGACCTCGTCGGCGGTGACGATCGGCCCCAGGGGCCCGGAGGCATCGGCGTTCTTGCCCAGCGTCCACTGACTGCCGCGCCGCTGTGCCCGCCGCGCGGTGAGGTCGTTGAACGCCGCGTAGCCGAAGAACCCGGCCCGGGCCTCAGCCTCGCTCGCCTCGTGCAGTGGCGCGCCGATGACCACGGCCAGCTCGCCCTCCCAGTCCAGTCCCGGCTCGTCGACCGGGACCGGCACCGGAGCGCCGCCGACGGACAGGGACGGGGTCCAGCGGGCGAAGACCGTCGGGTACTCGGGCAGCTCGAAGCCGCCCTCGGCGGCGTGTGCACGGTAGTTCAGTCCCACGCACACGACCCGAGCCGCCGGGCGGACCGGTGGCACCGGGTCCAGCTCATCGACGGTGAGGTCGGCCTGCCGGCCGGCGGCAGCATCCGCCCAGCGGTCAGGGGTGGCCCAGAACTCGTCCACGCCGGCCAGGTCGACCGCCTTCTCGTCACCGTCGAGGGCGGCGACGCGGACACCCGCCGGCGTGCGGTAGCCGATCAGCCTCATGCCGAAGCGGCCAGCGACGGGATGAGGACAGTCCCCCACCAGCCGGTGGACGAGAAGCCCTCCACGAGCGGCTGCTTGCTGGTCAGCAACCACCGCCCGTCGTCCTCCCGCCGGAAGGAGTCCCGCCAGCGCCCCCAGTGGTCGGGCTGGGCCAGGTCGGTGAAGGCGATGAAGAAGCTGTCGGCCGTCGCCGTGGCGTCGCTGGTGAAGTCGATCTGGATGGTCGTGATGTGGTGGCGGATGAAGTCCGGTTCCCGTCCGTTGACGACACGGTGGATCTCGGTCGCCGGAAATGCCGTGCCGTCCGGCAGGACGAACTGTCCATCGGGCGTGAACAGCACCGCCATCCCGGCGAAGTCGGCCTGCTCCACCGCCATGTTGGCGTAGCGGTGCAGGATCTCGGTGATGGCGGAGCGCGCTGCGCTCCGTTCGATCGCCGCACTGTCGCTGTCTGCCACTGTGGGCTCCTCCCTGGCGTATGGGCTGCATCGGACGTCCGGAAACGATCCGAACGGTCATGACTGTTGGGGCCAGAGGATGGCCCTACTCGCAGGGGGGACGCAAGAGACGGGCCGATCTGTCATGCTCTTTTCTCGTGATCAACGCGCAGCCACTGACCCGAGCCGGACATCTGGTCGAGGCGGTCGAGCGCCGGATCGCCGAGGAGAACCTGGCGCCCGGTGCATTCCTGGGCACCCGCGAGTCGTTGCGCCAGCAATCCGGACTGGGCAAGTCCACGGTCAACGAGGCACTGCGCTTGCTCGCCGAACGTGGGCTGGTCACCGTCCGCCCGGGTCGCGGGGGTGGCCTGTTCGTCGCCGCGGAGAACCCCGTGGTCCGGCTACGGCACACCCTGCTGTCCGCCTCGGCCGGCGCTTCGACGATCGCGGACGTGATCGAGGTCCGTGACGTCCTGGAGCCACTGGTCGCCCTGGTCGCCGCGCGGCACCGGTCCGCGGCTGATGCCGCCGGCTTGCGTCGCCACGTCGACCAACTGCGCGATGCGGCGCAGACTGCCGACGTCACGCAGTTCCTGGCCGTCGACTGGTCACTGCACGAGGCGTTGGCAGAACTCGGACCCAACGAGTACCTCCGGGCGGTCTACCTGGGCACCCTGCGTCCCATCTCGGCCGCAGGAGCCAACGCTCGGCTCGACGACGAGGTCGACACGGTCGACTACCTGCAGCGCCGCGCCGAGATCCACGCCGAGTACGTCGAGGCCGTGCTCTCCGGCGACGAGCCTCGCATCACTGCCGCCGTGGCGGCACACGGGCAGCCGCCGGGCACCCGGACGGCGGCGGAGGTACGAGCCGCCGCACGAACGCAGCGCTGAGGCCGGCACTCCTCCTCTCCCAGCCGGCTGACGGGGCGACGCCGGGCACTTTCCGGCCGCCACCCCTTGACAAGGGGTGACCCAGGCAACAGGGTTCCGGCCTGAAGGTCCTAACGGTCAGGACCTTTTAGGAACGAAGCCCTGGAGCACCCGCAGCGCGGCAGCCCGGGCCCCCCCTTGGTGAGGAGAGGTTGATGGCAGTCGACGTAGACGTGGTGATCGTCGGTTTCGGGCCAGCCGGAGAGGTCGCCGCCTCGCTGCTCGGTCAGGCGGGCCACCGTGTGCTGGTCATGGACAAGGCCCCGGCGCCCTACGGCCAGCCCCGCATGAGCACGCTGGACGGCGAGATCGCCCGCGTTCTCCAGCACGCCGCCAACCCGGACGAGGCGATGCAGGACGCCATCAAGGCGCCCGACGTGCTGATGTTCGGCGCCGACGACCAGCCGGTGCCCCGCATCGACTGGGACTACCGCATCGCCGGGCACTGGTCGCACTACTCGCTGCACCAGCCCAACATCGAGCGCGCGATGGAGCGGCGGATCGCCGAGTGCCCGTCAGTGGACGTGCGGTGGGGCTGCCGAGCGACCGGCGTCGAACAGACCGACGACGGCGTCCGCGTCACCGCGGAGCTGTCCGCCGCCGACGGCGGGGTCGTCACGACCGAGACGATCACCGCCCGCTACCTCCTCGGCTTCGACGGCGCCAGCAGCTTCGTGCGCCACGCCGCGGGCATCGAGCTGGACGTGATCCACGAGCACGACGACCGCTGGATCCTCACCGACTTCGACGCGCTGCGGCCACTGCCGGAGATGGCCACCCGCACCCAGTTCCGGATGGACCCCGCGCGGCCGTACTACGTCGGGCCGAACGGGGCCAACCGCTGCCGGACCGACGTCCGTGTCCTGCCCGGTGAGGACCTCGCCGAGCAGCTCGCCGAGGACCTCGGCTACGCCTTCGTGGAGGAGAAGCTGGGGCTCACCCGCGAGGACGTCCGGCTGACCCGCCGGGTGGCCTACCGCTTCCGGTCCCAGCTGGCCCGCTCCTTCCGCGCCGGACGGATCTTCATCGGCGGGGACGCCGCTCACGCGATGACCCCCTACATGGGCCAGGGTGCCTGCTGCGCGATGCGCGACGCGGCCAACCTCGCTTGGAAGCTCCGGCTCGTCCTCGGCGGCGCCGCCGACGAGTCCCTGCTGGACACCTACGAGCCCGAGCGCCAGCCCCATTCGGCGTTCTTCGTGCACGGCTCGCTCGCCACCTGGCAGTACGTCAACGAACTCGACCCGCAGAAGGCCGCCGAACGCGACGCCGCCACCCGCGCCGGGCACGTCGAGTTCCCGCCCATCCCCGGGCTCACCGCCGGCGTCGTGCACCGGGACGCCTCCGGGGACCTCGCCCCGCACGCTGGGCAGCTGGCGCCGCAGGGGGTCGTCCGCCGCAGCGGCAGCGAGGGTCGGCTGGACGACCTCATCGGCTACGGCGGGCAACTGATCAGCTCCCGGCCGCTCACCGACCTGCTCGGCCCCGAGCGGCTCGCCCGGCTCGCCGAACTCGGTGTCCACGTGCTGCAGGTCGCCGACGACGACACCGCAGAGCTGGTCGACCTCGACAGCACCTACCGGGAGTTCTGGGCTGAGACCGGCGCCACCACGCTGCTCGCCCGGGCAGACGGCTACCTCTTCGGCGTCGCCGACGACGAGACCGCCGTCGCCGCGCTCGTCGACGACTTCGTGACCCAGATCCCCCGCCCGCGCTCGACCGTGCGCACGGCGACACCGGCCCAGCCCGTTCCCGCCGGCGTCTGACGGACCGGCACCGCCCGGTTCGGCGGCGGGCTCGACCCGCCGCCGAGCCCGGCGGCCGAACAGGCACCCCTCCCCGGCGCCCGCGGACACACCCGTGTCACCGGATGTCGGCGACGCGCAGACCGTCAGCAGCAACGCAGCGGCCCTTCCTCATCCCGGCCCGCTCCCACCCGCCGAAAGGACTCCGTGTCATGACCAGCGCTCCCCCGATCGCGCAGTTCGACTTCCTCGACCCCCGCTTCCAGGGCGCCGCCCGCTACGAGCTCCTCGCCGAGCTCTGCGAGGCTGACCCGCCCATCGCTGTGGACCAGTTCGGCCGGCACTACCTGCTGCGCTACGAGGACGTACGGGCCGCATACGTGGATCACGAACGGTTCCGCAACGTCGAGACCGGTTTCGTCGCCTCCCTCGGCGCGACCGAGGGACCGCTGTGGGACTGGCAGTCACATGCGCTGATCGTGCAGAACCCGCCGCGGCACACGGCGATGCGCAATGCGGTGCGCCAGATCAACGCCCGACTGGCCCGCAGCATGGAGCAGGTGATCCGCGAGCAGGCCCACGCCCTGGTGGACGAGTTCCCGACCGACGGGGTGGTCGAGTTCAGCCGGGCGTTCGCCTTCAAGCTGCCCGTCCGCGTCATCATGGGCCTGCTGCACCTGCCGGCCGAGGACGAAGACGCGATCGCCGAGTGGTCACCGCACACCCTGCCCGGCGGTCCGCAGGACATCGACGAGTGCAACCGGGTCAACGCCCTGTTCCGCCGGTACGTCGAGGAACGGATCGAGCAGCGCCGCGCCCACCCGCTGGACGACGACCTGCTCACCGACGTCATCGCCGCACAGGAGCGCGGCGATCTCACCGGTGACGAGCTGTGGGCCACCATCCAGACCCTGATCCTGGCCGGCCACGAGACCACCTCGAGCGCGCTGACCACCGGGCTGTACGCGCTGCTCCAACACCGTGATCAGTGGCTGGCCCTCAGCGACGACCGCAGCCTGCTGCCCAACGCCGCCGAGGAGATCCTCCGCTGGGACGCCGCGGTCGAGAGCATGCCGCGAGTGCTCGCCGAGGACCTCGAGCTGCACGGCATCACGTTGCCGGCCGGGACGATCGTGGCGCTGAGCATCGCGTCGGCGAACAACGATCCCCGGGTCTTCGGCCAGCCTCGCCGATTCGACGTGCGCCGCGCGAACGCCAGTAGCCACCTCTCCTTCGGCGTCGGCATCCACCGCTGCACCGGCGCGCCTCTGGCGCAGGTGGAGCTGCCCGTCGCGCTGGGCGTACTGCTGGACCGCCTCGAGCAGGTCGAGGTGGCCCGGGAGCCTGCCTACGCACCCGGCTTCTTCCGGCAGTTCGACGCCCTCGACCTCGCCGTCAGGACCCGCGCCCGCACCGGCGCGTAGCCCAGCGGACGCGGCAACCCGCCGGTCGCTCCAGCCCCCCGCGCCGCAAGGCCGCCGCATGACCCAGGCCCCGCCCCCGACCTCCAGTGAGGACCCGTGACCGCAACGTCCCCCGCTGCGCCCGTCTCCGACATCGATGTCTTCTCCCCCGAAGTCCTCGCAGACCCGTATCCCGCCTACAGGTCGCTCCGCGACGCGGGACCGGTCGTGCAGCTGAGCGCCCACCCCGCGTGGGCGATCACCCGTTACGCCGACGTGCGGGCCGCCCTGGCGGACTGGCAGTCGTTCTCGTCCGCATCCGCGGTGGCGTTGGACGACATGATGAACGCCAACCTGCGGGGCACCGTGCTGGCCTCGGACCCGCCCGAGCACGACGTGCTGCGCAACGTGCTCAGCCAGCAGCTCGCTCCTCGCGCCCTGGCGAAGCTGCGCGGGGAGATCTCCGAGCGCGCCGACGCGCTGGTCGCCGAGGCAGTCGCCCGGGAGTCCTTCGACGCGGTGACCGAACTGTGCGAACGCCTGCCGGTCGACGTCGTGGCCGACCTCATCGGGCTCCCGGCCGAGGGGCGGGGAGTTCTGCTGCCCGGCGCGGATGCCGTGTTCGCCGGCTTCGGTCCGATGGGTCCGGGGTTCGCGGAGCGGATGCCGACACTCCTCGGCTACTTCGAGTACATGCAGTCCTTCGACAGCCGCGACAAGCTGGTGCCCGACAGCTGGGGCGCCGCCATCTGGGACGCGGTCGACGACGGGCGCATCGCCGCGGAGTCCGCCGTGCCGCTGATGACCGCCTTCCTGTCGGCCGGCATGGACACCACGGTGCACGGGATGAGCGCCTACGTCCGGTTCCTCGCCGAGGACCCCGAGCTGTGGGCCGCCCTCAAGGCCGACCCCCACCTGCTCGCGGGCGGATTCGAGGAGGCACTGCGGCTCGAGTCCCCCGTGCAGGGCTTCTTCCGGCTCACCACCCGCGACGTGGACGTCGACGGCGTCCTCATCCCGGCGGACACCCGCGTCCTGCTCAGCTTCGGGTCGGCCAACCGCGACGAGCGGCACTACCCCGATCCCGACCGGTTCGACATCCGCCGGAACCCCGTCGACCACCTCGCCTTCGGCTACGCCACGCACGGCTGCGCCGGCCAGGGGCTCGCCCGCATCGAAGCCCAGGCGCTCATCGGTGCGCTGCTTCGCCGCGTGGACCGCATCGAACTCTCGGGGGCGCCCGTCCAACACGAGAACACGATCGCGCGCGGGCTGGAGCACCTGCCCGTCTCCGTCGTGCCGGCGTCGTGAGCGAGACGAGGACTGACATGGCCACCATCGAGGTCGACCGGGACCGGTGTGAGGGACACGGATTGTGCGAGCAGACGGCGCCGGAGGTGTACCGGCTCGACGACGACGGAGAGGTCGAACTCCTCGTCGGCGAGGTTCCTCCGGAGCTGCTGGTCACGGCGGAGGCCGGTGCCAGGGTCTGCCCGGTGGCGGCGCTCCGCGTCCGCCGCTGAACCGCGGACGGAGACGTGACGCGCGCTTCGTCGCTACGCCGGGTGGTGGTCGCCGGCGGTTCGATCGCCGCAGTGACCGCCGCCGAGGGGCTGCGCCTGCAGGGTTTCGACGGCGACATCACCCTGCTCGCCGAGGAGGACCATCCGCCGTACTCCCGGGTGCCCCTGTCGAAGGGCATCCTGGCGGGCCGGGAGGCGCTCGGCTCGGCCACGCTGCCGCCCGTGGCCGGTGACGTCACGGTGCGACTCGGTGCCACCGCCGCGCGCCTCCACGAGGAACACCGACGGGTCGTCCTCGCCGACGGCGAGGAGGTTCCCTACGACGGGCTCGTCATCGCCACCGGCGCCCGGGCCCGGCGCCTGGCCGGGCCCGGCCAGACCGGCGAGTGCGTCGTCCGGACCCGCGACGACGCGACCCGGCTGGCCGCTCGTCTCGACACCGCGGGCTCGGTGATCGTGGTCGGGGCCGGCTTCCTCGGCATGGAGATCGCCTCGACGTGCGCCGTCCTCGGCAAGACGGTCACCGTCGTCGACCGGGACCCGCCGTTACGCCGGCTCGTCGGCGAGTGGCTGGCCGACCTGGTGGTGCAAGCCGCCCGCGAGCGAGGCGTGGAGTTCGCCCTGGCTCCCGACGGCGTGCAGCTCCTCGGCCGACCCGAGGTGCAGGCCGTGGACTGCGGCGACCGGATTGCGACCGCCGACGTCATCGTCTCGGCCGTCGGCGACCTCCCCAACACCGAGTGGCTGGCCGACAGCAGGTTGCCGCTGCACGGCGGCCTCGTGGTGGACGAGCGCTGCCGTGTCGCCCCGGACATCGTCGCCGCGGGGGACGTCACCGTCAGCCGCACCCACGGGGGTCCGTATCGCCGCTCCCCGCACTGGACCAGCGCCGTCGTGCAAGGGCAGCTCGCAGCCGCAGCCCTCGTACATGGCCGAGAGACGCCGCTGCCGCGGCCGGACCCCTACTACTGGACCGAACAGTTCGGCCTCGACATCAAGATCAGTGGAGAGATCCCCCACGGGCAGCCGCCAACCGTGCTCGCAGGCGATCCCCGGCAGGGATCTGCGTTGCTGCAGTGGTCCCTGAGCGACCGACCCGTAGCGGCCGTCGCCATCAACCATCGCCTGCCCGTCGTCACGCTCAAGAGGCTGGGCGGTCGGGCGGCAGGACCCCCGGTGATGCCCTGAACAGACCGCACCGAACACCGAACAGGGAGGCGACGCTGCGGAGAACTCGTCCCGGAAGGCACGGGTTCTGCGCTCCCAGGCGCCTGACGTCCGCGTCCTCGTCCTCGACGGCTGGACAACCGGCCCGGCCTGACCGACCGTCCTCGCCCCGCCCCGCCGCGCCGACGGCACGGCCGCACCGCACCGCACTGACACGGCTCGCCGGCAGGGCACGAGGTCAACACTGAGAACCGTGCCTCGTCTGTTCCCCTCGACACCTGCTGGTCGAACAGCATCCCCGGCAGCAGGGCCAGCGGGTCGCGGCCGAGCAGCTCGTCGGCGCGCGGATCCTGGGTCAGGCGCAGGCCGGGCACGTGTGCATCCTGCCCGACCCCGGGGAGGGCCTGCCGCCCGCTCGGCCGGCCCAGGGGCCCTGCCGCCCGCTCGGCCGGCCGAGGCCTTCGGCGAGGATGGGCGGGTGCGCGCCGTGGTGACCAGGGTCGATACAGCGGCTGTGACGGTCGACGGCGCCGTCGTCGGGGAGATCGGCCGCGGCCTGCTGGCCCTGGTCGGGGTCGGCCGGGACGACGACGCGGCCCGGGCACGGGACCTGGCCCGCAAGGTGCACGAGCTGCGGGTGTTCCCCACCGACGACGGTGCCCGGTCGGCGTCGGACCTCGGGCTGCCGGTGCTCGTGGTCAGCCAGTTCACCCTCTACGGCGACACGAGGAAGGGCCGCCGTCCCTCGTGGACCGAGGCGGCGCCCGGCGAGGTGGCCGAGCCGCTGGTCGAGGAGGTGGTGGCCGAGCTGCGCCGGCGCGGGGCGACCGTGGCCACGGGCGTCTTCGGGGCCCTGATGTCGGTCTCCTCGGTCAACGACGGACCGATGACCCTCCTGCTCGAGGTCTGAGTTCTCCCGGTGTAGTTCGACCGGCCCGATGCCGGGTACGGACGGGTGACGCAACACACGTCCTGTGGGTTGGCTGTGAAGGGCCCCGTCGTGGAACACCGGCCCCCGTCGCGGCCGTTGGACAGGGCGTACCACACAGACGAGAAGCCACACGGACGAGATAGAGCGAGGGCGGCCCGGCCGGCACCGGGGCCCTCACATCGACGCCCGGTCGCCCTCCCCGCCAAAGACGTCCGGCGAGGGCATCCGAACCAGAGGCAAGGACGAAGACACATCGTGACGCTGCTGCAGTCTTCCCCCGACGACGCCCTCGAGGTCCGCTCGCCCCGCCGCGAGCCCGACACCAGTGGCCTGGTGTCCACCGACCTCGTGCGCGTCTACCTGAACACCATCGGCAAGACCGCCCTGCTCACCGCCGAGCAGGAGGTGGAGCTGGCCAAGCGCATCGAGGCGGGCCTGTACGCCGACCGCCTGCTGGCCGAGCGGCAGCTGACCCCCTCGCTGCAGCGCGACTACAAGGCACTGGCCGCCGACGGCAAGGCCGCCAAGCGGCACCTGCTGGAGGCGAACCTGCGGCTCGTGGTCTCGGTGGCCAAGCGCTACACCGGCCACGGCATGACGTTCCTGGACCTCATCCAGGAGGGGAACGTCGGCCTGATCCGCGCGGTCGAGAAGTTCGACTACACCAAGGGCTTCAAGTTCTCCACGTACGCGACGTGGTGGATCCGCCAGGCGATCACCCGCGCCATGGCCGACTCCGGCCGCACGATCCGGCTGCCCGTCCACCTGGCCGAGCAGGTCAACAAGGTGGTGCGCACCCGGCGCCGGATCCACCAGGAGCTGGAGCGCGAGCCCACCGCCGAGGAGCTCGGCCTCGAGCTCGACATGACGCCCGAGCGCATCACCGAGCTGCTCGAGTACAGCCGTGACCTGGTCAGCCTCGACCAGACCGTCGGCGCCGACGAGGAGTCCCGGCTCGGTGACTTCATCGAGGACGCCGACGCCGCGGTCGCCGAGGACGCCGTCGCCTTCCAGATGATGAAGGGCGACGTCCGGAACGTGCTGCAGACGCTGGAGGAGCGGGAGCGCGACGTCGTGATCCTGCGCTTCGGTCTCGACGGCGGCCAGCCCCGGACGCTGGAGCAGATCGGCAAGCAGTTCGGCCTGTCCCGCGAGCGGGTGCGGCAGATCGAGCGCGAGACGATGGCCAAGCTGCGCGACCCGCAGCGCGCCGACGCTCTCCGGGACTACCTCGCGTAGCGAGTGGACCCCGTACGACGGGCCCGTCACCTGCCGGTGACGGGCCCGTCGTCGTCAGACCCCGGGGCTGCGCATCTTGCGGGGGCCGGGGTCGACCCGGGCGGTCGGCTGGCCCACCCGCGCCATCGCGCCGGCGATCACCAGCGAGCGCCCGCCGTGCCACGGCTGCGCGGGCCCGACGATCACCGGGTCCAGCGTCAGCGACAGCACCTCGGGCAGGTCGTCGGCCAGCCGGGCCACCCGCAGCAGGAGGTCCTCCACCGCGGCGACGTCCACCGGCTCGGAGCCCCGGTAGCCGTTGAGCAGCGGCCAGGCCCGCGGCGCGCGCACCAGCTCGGCGGCGTCGAGGTCGGTCAGCGGCAGTGTCCGGTAGGCCCGGTCCCCCAGCAGGTCGGTGGCCACCCCGCCCACGCCGAAGCTCACCAGGGCGCCGAACGACGGGTCGTCGACGATCTCCACGACCGTCGCGACCCCGGGGGCCGCCATCTCCTGCACGATCACCGGGTCGCCGGCCGGGATGGCCCGGAACGCGGTGCGCACCGCGGTCGCGTCCGCCAGGTCCATCCGCACCCCGCCGAGGTCGGTGCGGTGCCGCAGCCACGGCGCGGTCGACTTGAGCACCACGGGGTAGCCGATCGCATCCGCCGCGGCGACGGCCTCGTCCTCGCTGGTCGCGGTGTCGGTGCGCAGCAGCGGGAGCCCGTAGGCGCCCAGCAGCCGGATCAGCTCGTCGTCGCTGAACTGGCGGCCCTCCGGCGCCTCGGCCAGCACCGCCTGCACCAGTGCGCGGGCGGCCGGCTCGTCGACGTCGGCCAGCTCCGGCACCTCGCCCACCGGCCGGCGCCGCCAGCGGGCGTACTCGGCGACCTTGGCCAGCGCGATGACCGCCCGCTCCGGCGTCGAGTACGACGGCACCGAGCCCCGCGCGGGCGTCCCGTCCTCCCCCGGCACGGTCAGCTCCGGCGGGATGCCCTCCGTGGAGAGGAACGTGGCCACCACCGGCTTGGCCGAGGTTCGGGCGACCTCCAGCAGGGCCCGGCCGAACTGCTCCACCTGCTGGGCCAGCGGCGGGAGGAACACCGCGACCACGGCGTCCACCTCGTCGTCGTCGATGGCCCGGCGCAGCGCGGAGCCGAAGACCTCGGGCCCGGCGGTGGTGCCGACGTCGACCGGCGCGTCGTGGGCGAGCGCCAGGCCCTCCTCCAGGACGGCGTCGGCGACGAGCACCCCGAGGGCGGTCGAGTTGCCGACGATGGCCACCCGGTCGCCGGCCGGCAGCGGCTGGTGGGCCAGCAGCGTGCCGACGTCGAAGAGCTGGGCGAGGGTCTCGACCCGGATCACGCCGGCGGAGGAGAACAGCGCGGCCACCGACTCCTCGGGCACCGCGACCGAGGTGCCGGCCAGGCCCGCGGTCATCCGGACGTGCCGCCCGCTCTTCACCGCGACCACCGGCTTGGTGCGGCCGACCGAGCGGGCCAGGCGGGCGAACTTGCGCGGGTTGCCGAAGCTCTCCAGGTGCAGCAGCACGACCTCCGTGCCGGGGTCGGTGGCCCAGAACTGGAGCAGGTCGTTGCCGCTGACGTCGGCGCGGTTGCCGGCCGAGACGAAGCTGGACAGGCCGATGTTGCGGGCCCGGGCCCGCTCCAGCAGCGCGACGCCGAGGGCGCCGGACTGGGCGAAGAAGCCGACCCGTCCGCGGCCGGGCACCTGCGGCGCGAGGCTGGCGTTGAGCCGGACCGCCGGGTCGGTGCTCACGATCCCCAGGCAGTTGGGGCCGACCACGCGCATGCCCGACGCCCGCGCGGCCAGGACCAGGGCGCGCTCGCGGGCCCGCCCCTCGTCCCCGGACTCGCCGAAGCCGCCGGAGATGACCACCAGCCCGTGCACCCGCTTGCGCCGCGCGGCCTCGACCACGCTCGCGACCTCGTCGGCGGGGACCGCGACCACGGCCAGGTCGACGTCGCCGGGGATGTCCTCGAGGCCGGCGTAGGCCGGCACGCCGCGCACGTGCCGGGCGCCGGGGTTGACCGGGTAGATGGGCCCGTCGAAGCCGTACTCGAGCAGGTGCCGCAGGACGGCGTTGCCGATCTTGGTCTCGTCGTTGCTGGCCCCGACGACGGCGACCGACGACGGCGCCAGCAGCCGGGCGATCGACCGCGACTCGCTGCGCTGCTCCCGCTCAGAGGCCACCGCCAGGGCGGCCGCGGTCGGCGCGATCGGGAACGCCAGGTGGACGACGCCCTCCTCGTAGGTGCGGGTCGGCTTGTACCCCGCGTCGAGGAAGACCCGCACCATGCGGTTGTTCTGGGCCAGCACCTCGGCCACGAACCGCTTGATGCCGCGCTCCAGGGCGGCCGCGGCCAGGTGCTCGAGCAGGACCGAGCCCAGTCCGCGGCCCTGGTGGGCGTCCTCGATGAGGAAGGCGACCTCGGCGTCGTCGGTGTCGGGGTAGCGGTCGTAGCGGCCCACGCCGATCAGCTGGTCGCCCAGCAGCAGCACGAAGGCGACCCGGTTGTCGTGGTCGACGTGGGTGAACCGGCGCAGGTCCTTCTCGCTCAGCCGCTTCATCGGGCCGAAGAACCGGTAGTAGCGGGTCTGGTCGGAGCTGCGCTCCATCAGCCCGACCAGGCCGTCGGCGTCGTCCGGGCAGATCGGGCGCAGGTGCACCGTGCCGCCGTCGGCGGCGACGATGTCGGCCTCCCAGTGGGCCGGCGGCTGCGGCTCAGGCGGCGTGGCCGGCTCGGGGGTGGTCCGCTCAGTCACGGGGGTCGTCCGGGTCGAGGCCGAAGAGGGGGTAGGAGGCGCGCCGCGTCCGCAGGATGGCCCGGTCGACGCGGGACTCGGTGAACGGGTCCCAGTGCGCGAAGCCGGTGTAGCCGCCCTCGGTCATGTGGGTGGGTGGCCGGGCCCGCAGCCCGCGGCGGACGACGTCCTCCCGCCAGGACTCCGGGATCTCCGTCGCCGGGTCCAGCGCGTCGCCGCCGGCCTCGGCGATCAGGTGCGTCCAGGCGCGCGGCACGCAGCGCACCAGGCCGTAGCCGCCGCCGCCCAGCGCCACCCAGCGGCCGTCGCACAGCTGGTGCGCGAGGTCGTGCAGCGCCCGGTAGGTCGCCCGCTGGCCGTCGACGGTGAGCGCGAGGTCGGCCATCGGGTCCTCGTGGTGGGCGTCGCACCCGCACTGGGTCACCAGGATCTGCGGCTGGAAGGCCTTCAGCGCGCCGGGGACGACGGCGGTGAAGGCGCGCAGCCAGCCGGAGTCGTCGGTGCCGTTGGGCAGCGCGATGTTCACCGCACTGCCCAGCGCGGTGTCCGGGTCGCCGGTCTCCTCCGGGAAGCCGGTGCCCGGGAAGAGGGTCAGCGGGGTCTGGTGGACGCTGATCGTCAGCACGCGCGGGTCGTCGTAGAACGCGGTCTGGACGCCGTCGCCGTGGTGGACGTCGACGTCGACGTAGGCGATGCGCTCGTAGCCCTGCGCCAGCAGCCAGGCGATGGCGACCGCGGCGTCGTTGAACACGCAGAAGCCCGACGCCCGGTCGCGCATCGCGTGGTGCAGGCCGCCGGAGATGTTCACCGCGTGCTGCGCCCCGCCCTCGTGCACCAGGCGCGCGGCCTGCACGCTGCCGCCGGTGATGAGCGCGGCCGCCTCGTACATGCCCGGGAAGATCGGGTTGTCGTCGGTGCCCAGCCCGTGGCCGACCCCCGGGTCCTCCGGCGCGCGCCGCACGGCCTCCAGGTAGGCCGGGTCGTGGGCCAGGGTGAGCAGCTCCTCGTCGGCCGGGCTCGGCCGCACCACCGTGATCCGGTCGCTGGACAGGACGCCGAGGCTGTCGGCCAGCCGCATCGTCAGGTCCAGCCGCACCGGGTGCATCGGGTGCTCCCCGCCCATCGTGTAGCCGAGCAGGGCGTCGTCCCAGACGACAGCGACCGAGTCGCTCATGCGTCCTCCTCGCCGGTCGTGCCGGCCGCGCGCCCGTCGTCGGGCCCGGGTGCCGGGGGTGCCGACGCTACCGCCGGGGATCACACGCGGCGTGGCGCCGTTGACCTGCTCCGGTCGACCCTGCGGTCGCCGCCCGCCCGTACGATGAGCGGTGACACGGAGGAGAGTTGTGAACGATCTGATCGACACCACGGAGATGTACCTCCGCACCATCTTCGAGCTCGAGGAGGAGGGCGTCGTCCCCCTCAGGGCTCGCATCGCCGAGCGCCTGCACCAGAGCGGTCCCACGGTCAGCCAGACGGTCGCCCGCATGGAGCGCGACGGGCTGCTCACCGTCGAGGGCGACCGGCACCTGCAGCTGTCGGAGGAGGGCCGCCGGCTGGCCACCGCCGTCATGCGCAAGCACCGCCTGGCCGAGTGCCTGCTGGTGGACGTCATCGGGCTGGAGTACGCCGACGTCCACGAGGAGGCGTGCCGCTGGGAGCACGTCATGAGCCAGGCCGTGGAGAAGAAGCTGCTTGCCCTGCTCGGCAACCCCACGGTCTCCCCGTTCGGCAACCCGATCCCGGGCCTGGACGAGCTCGGCGGTGAGTCCCCCGCCGCGCCGATCGGCGGGGAGACCTCCGCGGTGCTCGACGCGCTCACGCTGCTGTCCACGACCGCGACCCCCGAGGGCCGCCGGGTGGAGATCCGCCGGATCAGCGAGCAGTTGCAGGAGGACACCGGCCTCATCCGCTCCCTCGCCGAGCAGGGGCTGCGCCCCGGCGCCACGGTCCTCGCCCGGATCGAGCGCGACACGGTGAGCGTCGACGGCGAGCTGCTGCCGGCCGGCGTGGCCCAGCACGTGTTCGTCAACGCCCTCGACGAGGCGCTCACCCCGGCCCAGGCGGCGCCCCTCCTCTGACGGAGGACCCCCTCGCCCCGCGTCGCCGCGCGAGCGGCCCCGGCGAGGGGCCGGGCGCGGGGGCGGTCACTACGGTGGCCAGGGTGAGCCAGCCCGACGCCCCGCCCGCCCCGTCCGAGCTCCCCGCCGCCGCCCCCGGCACCCCGGGCGGGAGCCCCTTCGCGAGCCTGGCCGACTTCGTCGCCCTCCCGCGGGTGACCGGACTGGCGCTGTCCCCGGACGCCCGGCGCCTGGCGGTCTCGGTGCAGACGCTGGACCCGGAGCGGAAGAAGTGGGTCTCCGCGCTGTGGGAGGTCGACCCGGACGGCGAGCGGGCGCCCCGCCGGCTGACCCGCAGTGCGCCGGGTGAGTCGGCGCCGGTCTTCGCCCCCGATGGCTCGCTGCTGTTCACCTCGGCCCGGCCGGACCCCGCCGCGGCGCCGGGCGACGGGGCCGGTGACCCGAAGCCCGCGCTGTGGAGCCTGCCGGCCGACGGCGGGGAGGCCCGGCTGGTGGTGCGGCACCCCGGCGGGGTCGGAGGCGTGACGGTGGCGGCCGATACCGGCGACGTGGTCGTGGTGGCCTCGGCGATGCCCGGCGCCGGCGACGCCGAGCAGGAGGCCGAGCGGCGCAAGGCCCGCAAGGACGCCGGGGTCTCCGCGGTCCTGCACGAGGAGTACCCGGTGCGTTACTGGGACAGCGACCTGGGCCCGGACACCTCGCACCTGTTCTGGGCCGGGCAGGTCCCCGCCGAGGACCCCTCGGCGGCCCCCGCCGAGCCCGTCGTCCTGCGCGACCTCACGCCCGGTGCCCGGCCGCCGGCCGGTGGCGGGGACGACCCGGCGCTCTCCCCCGACGGCTCGCGGTTGCTGCTGGTGGAGTCCGTGCCCGACGGCCCCGCCGGGCAGCGCAACCGGGTGGCGCTGCTCGACACCGCGACCGGCGACTCCCGCGCCCTGGTCGACGACCCGCTCGCCGACGTCCACGCCGCGCGCTGGTCCCCCGACGGCTCTGCCGTGGTGTGCGTGCGGGAGGCGATGTCCAGCTACACCGACCCGCCGGACTACACGCTCCTGCACGTGGACGTCGCCAGCGGCGAGGCCCGCGACCTCACCGCCGGCTTCGACCGGTGGCCCTCCGCGCCGCAGTTCAGCGCGGACGGCGCCGCGGTGTACTTCCTCGCCGACGACGACGGCCGGCACGCCCTGTTCCGGGTGTCGGTCGACGGCGGGGAGCCCGTGCGGCTCACCGCCGACGGCGCGTACAGCGACCTGCGGGTCGCCCGCGACGGCAGTGCCCTCTACGCGCTGCGCTCGGCCTACGACGAGCCCCCGACGCCGGTGCGGCTGGACCCTGCGGCCCCGCTCCAGCAGCCGGCCGGCCTGCCCTCCCCCGGCGCGCTGGGCCCGCTGCCCGGCACGCTGCACGACGTGTCGGCCACCGCCGCCGACGGGACCCGCGTCCAGTCGTGGCTGGTCCTCCCCGAGGGCGCCTCCGCCGACTCCCCCGCCCCGCTGCTGCTGTGGGTGCACGGCGGGCCGCTGATGAGCTGGAACTCCTGGTCCTGGCGCTGGTGCCCGTGGGTGATGGCCGCCCGCGGCTACGCCGTGCTGCTGCCCAACCCGGCGCTGTCGCAGGGCTTCGGCCAGGACTTCGTCCGCCGCGGCTGGGGGACCTGGGGCGAGGCGCCCTACACCGACCTCATGGCCGCCGTCGACGCCGCACTGGAGCGCCCCGACCTCGACGCCGACCGGACCGCGGCGATGGGCGGGTCCTTCGGCGGCTACATGGCCAACTGGATCGCCACCCAGACCGACCGGTTCCGGGCCATCGTCACCCACGCGAGCCTCTGGAACTTCGACTCCTTCCTCGGCACCACCGACGCGGCCTACTACTGGGAGAAGGAGTGGGGCGACCCGGTCGGCGACCCGCGCCGCTACGAGCAGAACTCCCCGCACCGGTTCGTCGACGCCATCCGGACGCCGATGCTCGTCATCCACGGTGACCGCGACTACCGCGTGCCGATCGGCGAGGCGCTGCAGCTCTGGTACGGCCTGCAGAAGCGCGGGGTGCCGTCGAAGTTCCTGTACTTCCCGGACGAGAACCACTGGGTGCTCACCCCGGGCAACTCGACGGTCTGGTACGAGACGGTGCTGGCCTTCCTGGCCGAGCACGTCCTGGAGCAGGAGTGGCAGCGCCCCGGCCTCGTCTGACGCTCATCCCGCTCCCCGGCCGTCGTCGGCCCGCCCGACCACGTCGGCGATGAGCACGCGGAGCTGGGCCGGCGGCACGCAGGCGGCCAGCGCCTCGGCCAGGAGGACGGCCAGCCGGTAGCCGGGGAGGCTGGTCAGTGCCCGGTCCAGCGCCACGTTGGCCATGGCGCCGTCGCCGCGCAGCCACGCGCTGACCGCCAGCAGCGTGGCGGGGGCGGCGTCCAGCGGGGTCGGCGCCCTCCGGGTGCACTCGGTCCACAGCGTCTCGGCCGCCGCGGCGTCGTCCCCCAGGGCAAGGCCCATCGCGCGGTCACGCACGTCGCGGTCGGTCAGGGCCCACACCACGGCCGCCACCTCGCGGTCGGGGAGGCGGCCGGGACCGCCGGGGCGGCAGCGCCGCAGGGCCCGCGCGATGACCTCCTCCGGGGACCCGCGCTCCGCTCCGCGCCCCGTCGTCCCGCCGATGCCCCGCTGCCAGACCTCCTCCGCGCACGCCTCGGCCGCCGGGCCCACGGACGGGGCGATCCGCGCGCGCAGGGCGGCCCGGTCGGGCTCGACGACCGCCCCGGCGGCCATCGCGGCGACGGTCACCGGCGAGGTGCCACCCGGCAGCGGCGTGCCGGCACCCGGTGCGCAGCAGACGTGCGGGCAGTCGTAGGACCACCACCGGCCGGCGCGCGCCAGCACCGCGTCGCGCACCGCGATCTCCCGCGCCGTGAGCGCGGCCAGCACGTCGTGCACGAGGCCGCGGTGCGGGAGGTCCGGCACCGCCTCGCCCGCCCAGGGGAGGTCGCGCTCGTCCGGCGCCTCGGACACCACCACGACGACGACCGCCACCGGGTCCTCGCCGGCCATGCGGCGTGCGAGGTCCGCGGCCCGCGCCGCCGGGAGCGGTCCGGGCGGCAGGTCGCAGCGCGCCGTGAGCCCGATCCGGCCGCCGGAGCCGAGGGCCATCACGACCATGGACTCGTGCGGCCAGAAGCCCAGCAGTCCGGGGAGTGCGGCGACGAGGTCGCCCGGGTCGGAGATGCGCAGCGGTTCGTCCATGCGCCCGACCGTGGCCCGGTCGCCGACGGGCCGGGCCTCCCCGAACCAGGTTGTGGAGGGGCCGGGAGCCTGTGGACCCGGCCCCGTCCGGAGGCTCGCCCCGGACCGGCGAGGGGCCGCCGGGCGGCTCAGACCTCGTACTGGACGGCCGAGCGCGCGGCCAGGATCGGCGTCACGTGGTCGGCGATGACCTGCAGGTGCACGGGGTCCTCGGCGTACCGGCGCCACGCGTCGGCGTCGGGGAAGTCGGCGACCAGCGCGGCGTCGGCGTTGCCCGCGCGCAGGCCGGCGTCGGGGCCGATGGCGAAGGACGTCATCCCGCCGACGGTCTCCGGCAGGCGGCTCAGCTCGGCGAGCGTGGCGGCCCGCCGCTCCTCGTCGGCGTCGTCGGACCAGGTGAACACGACCACGTGGCGCAGCATGCGGCCCAGCCTGTCAGCCCTCGTCGCCGGCCCGCACCCGACCGGGCGATCTCGGGGTGCGACAGCGGGTCGTTAGAGTCCCGGTCATGGGACGGCCGCTGCGCATCGCACTGCTGTCCTACCGCAGCAAGCCGCACAGCGGCGGCCAGGGCATCTACGTCCGGGCCCTCTCCCGTGAGCTCACCGAGCTGGGCCACGACGTGCAGGTGCTCAGCGGCCAGCCCTACCCGGAGCTGGACGCGGGCGTCCCGCTGGTCCGGGTGCCCAGCCTGGACCTCTACCGCGAGCCCGACCCCTTCCGCATCGTCCGCCCGTCGGAGATCCGCGACTGGGTCGACGTCGCCGAGTGGGCGACCATGGCCGTCGCCGGCTTCCCCGAGCCCCTGACCTTCAGCCTGCGCGCCGCCCGGCTGCTGCTGGCCGGCCGGGACGGCGACGGCCCGGCGCCCTTCGACGTCGTGCACGACAACCAGAGCCTCGGTTACGGGCTGCTGCGCCTGGTCAAGGCGGGCGTGCCGACCGTCGCCACGGTGCACCACCCGGTCGCCATCGACCGCGAGCTGGAGCTGGCCGCGGCGCCGTCGGCCTACCGGCGGCTGACGCTGCGCCGCTGGTACGCCTTCACCCGCATGCAGGCACGGGTGGCCCCGCGGCTGGACGCCGTCACCACCGTCTCGGCGAACTCGCGCACCGACATCGGCACGCACCTGCACGTGCCGGCCGAGCGCATCGAGGTCATCCCGGTCGGCATCGACCCCGCCGTCTTCACGCCCCCGCCGGCGGACCGGCCGCGCGACCGGCAGTCGATCGTGGTCGTGACCAGCGCCGACGTGCCGCTCAAGGGCCTGGTGCACCTGCTGGAGGCGGTCGCGAAGCTGCGCACCGAGCGCACCGTGCACCTCACCGTCGTCGGGAGCGCCCGCCCCGGCGGGCCGGCGCAGACAGCGCTGGAGCGGCTGGCCCTGCACGACGCCGTCACGTTCACCGGTCCGCTGCCGGAGGCCGAGCTGGTGCGCCTGCTGCAGCAGGCGGCGGTCGTGGCGATCCCGTCGCTGTACGAGGGCTTCTCCCTGCCCGCGATCGAGGCGATGGCCTGCGGCACCCCGCTGGTCACCACCGACGCCGGCGCGCTGCCCGAGGTCGTGGGCACGCAGGCCGGCCTGCGCGTGAAGGCCGGCGACGTCGGCGAGCTGACCGCCGCCCTCGAGCTGGTGCTGGACTCCCCCGGCCTCCAGGAGCAGCTGGGCCGGGCCGGGCGCCGCCGCGTGCTGGCCTCCTACACCTGGCGCTCCGCGGCCGAGCGGACCGCCGCCTGGTACGCCGAGGTGCTCGACCGGAAGAAGGGCCACCAGTGAGGACCCGCGCGTGCTGACCGTCGACTACGACCTCCTCGACCTGCGGCCGGGGATGACCCTGCTGGACCTGGGCTGCGGTGAGGGGCGGCACGCGTTCGAGGCCTACCGCCGCGGCGCCCGGGTGGTGGCCCTCGACTGGGGCGTGGACGAGGTCACCACCACGCGCCGGTGGCTGACCGCGATCGGCGAGGCCGGCGAGGCGCCGGCCGGCGCTGCGGCGACCTCGGTCCGCGGCGACCTCCTGGCCCTGCCGGTCCCCGACGGGAGCGTCGACCGGATCATCGCCGCCGAGGTGCTCGAGCACATCCCCGACGACGCCGCGGCCATGGCCGAGATCGCCCGCGTGCTCAAGCCGGGCGGGCGGGTGGCCGTCAGCGTGCCGCGCTGGCTGCCCGAGCGGATCTGCTGGGCGCTGTCGGACTCCTACCACGCCAACGAGGGCGGGCACATCCGCATCTACCGCGGCGACGACCTCCGGGCGCGGCTCGCCGCCGTGGGGCTGGAACCCGGCCCCGAGCACCACGCCCACTCCCTGCACGCACCGTTCTGGTGGCTCAAGTGCGCCACGGGCGTCGAGCGCGACAACGCCGCCGTCCGCGCCTACCACCGGCTCCTGGTCTGGGACCTGACCAAGCGGCCGTGGGTCACCCGCACCGTGGAGAAGGTGCTCGACCCGGTCATCGGCAAGAGCCTGGTGGTCTACGCCGACAAGCCGGCCGTGCCCGGCGCCCCGGCGGCGCGCCGCTGGTCGGCGGGCACCGGCCGCCTGGACCGGGAGCGGGCCGCTGCCCGCTGAGCCGGCGCACCTCCCGGAGCTGCCGGGGGTGCTGTCCGGCGGCCAGGTGCGCCAGACCGTCGACTGGATCGCCGGCCAGCAGGACGTCGACGGCGCGCTGCCGTGGTTCCGCGGTGGTCAGCTGGACCCGTGGGACTCCGTCGAGGCCGCGATGGCCCTCGACGTCGGCGGCCGGTCCGACCGCGCCGCGGCGGCCTACCGCTGGCTGGCCGGCCGGCAGCGAGCTGACGGCTCGTGGGCCGCCGAGTTCCGCGGCGGCCGGGAGACCTCTCCCGGGGCGGAGAGCAACCAGGCCGGCTACCTCGCGGTCGGGCTGTGGCACCGGTGGCTGACCACCGGCGACGAGGCGCTCGTGACCGAGCTGTGGCCGGCGGTCCGCCGTGGTCTCGACCTGGTCACCCGCATGCAGCTGCCCGGCGGGGCGGTGGGCTGGGCGCTGCGCCCGGACGGCACCCCCGACGACACGGCCCTGCTGACCGGCAACGCGAGCCTCTTCCAGGCCCTGCGCTGCGGCATCGCGCTCGCGACGCTGGTGGCGCAGCCGCAGCCGGACTGGGAGCTGGCCGCCGTCGACCTCGGCACGGCCCTGCGCCGCCGCCCCGACGCGTTCGCCAACCGCTCCCGCTACTCGATGGACTGGTACTACCCCGTGCTCGGCGGCGCCCTGACCGGCGGAGCCGCGCACGAGCGGCTGGCCGAGAGCTGGGAGACCTTCGTCGTCCCGGGCCTGGGCATCCGGTGCGTGGCCGACCGCCCGTGGGTCACCGGCGCGGAGACCTGCGAGCTCGCGCTCGCCCTGGTCGCCGCCGGCCGGCCGGACGACGCGCTGGAGCAGGTGGCCGCGATGCAGCACCTGCGCGACGACGACGGCGCCTACTGGACCGGGCTCGTCTTCGCCGACGGCAAGCGCTGGCCGATCGAGCGCACGACCTGGACGGCGGCCGCCGTCGTCCTCGCCGCGGACGCGCTGTGCGGCGCCACCGGCGCCTCGGGCCTGTTCGCCGACCCGGCCGCCCTGCCGCCGGTGGGCGCCGACGAGGAGTTCACGCCCCGCGCCGGCTGACGGAGGCCCGCCACCCCCGCGAGTCGCCGGCTCGCCGCGGGACCCCGCAGGAGGCCGTCCGTCGTCCATCGCGCACGATGGGCCCATGATCGCTGCCCCGGACGTCACAGTCGTGGTGATGAGCCGCGACCGCCGGGAGGACCTGCTCGCCTCGCTGCCGCGGCACGAGGCGCCGGTGGTGTTCGTCGACAACGCCTCGACCGACGGCTCGGTGGACGCCGTCCGCGCGGCCCATCCGGACGTGACGGTGCTGCCGCTGGACCGCAACGTCGGCGCGCGCGCCCGCACGATCGGCGCCGAGCGTGCCGGCACCCCGTTCGTCGCCTTCGCCGACGACGACTCCTGGTGGGCCCCCGGCGACCTCGCGCGGGCCGCGCAGACCATGCGGGCGCACCCCCGGCTGGCGGTGCTGAACGCGCGCATCCTCGTCGGGCCGGAGGAGCGGCCCGATCCGATGTGCACGGAGATGGCCGGCAGCCCGCTGGGCACCGAGCCGGACCTGCCGGGCCCCTCGCTGCTGGGGTTCGTCGCGTGCGGCGCCATGGTGCGCACCGAGGCGTTCCTGGCCGTCGGGGGCTTCGACCCCGTGGTGCGGTTCCCGGGCGAGGAGGAGCGGCTCTCCCTCGACCTGGCCGCGGCCGGCTGGGGGCTGGCCTACGTGGACGCGGTGACCGTGCACCACCACCCGTCGGTGCGCCGGCACGACCCGGCCGCGCGCCGGGCGGCGATCTGGCGCTCGCGGGTGCTCACCGCGGTGCTCCGCCTGCCGCTGCGCGACGTCGTCCGCGTGGCGGCCGCCGCGGTGCGGGCCGGGCGACCGGGCCGGCTCGGGCTGGTGCGGGCGCTGCGCGACCTGCCCCACGCGGTGCGCCGCCGGCGCCCCGCGCCCGAGGCCGTCCTCGCCCGGCGGCGGCTGCTGGAGGGGCGGTGACGGAGGCCACGGGCGCCCCCCGCCGGGGCGACTCCGCGGACCCGCGGGTCGCCGTCGTCGTCATCACCCACCAGCGGCGCGCCGAGCTGCTGTCGGCGCTCGAGCGGCTGGTCGCCCTGCCGGAGCAGCCGCACGTCGTGGTGGTGGACAACGGGTCGACCGACGGCACGGCCGGCGCCGTCCGCGAGCACTTCCCGCAGGTCGAGCTGGTGGCCAGCCCGGAGAACCTCGGCGCGATCGGCCGCAACGTCGGCGTCGCCCGGGTGCACACCCCCTACGTGGCCTTCTGCGACGACGACACCTGGTGGGAGCCCGGGTCGCTGCGCACCGCCGCCGACGTGCTCGACGCCCACCCCCGGCTGGCCGTGCTCACCGCGCGCATCCTCGTCGAGCCCGGCGGCCGCGAGGACCCGATCGTG
The DNA here is from genome assembly GCF_019799925.1 of Blastococcus sp. CPCC 205250. Lineage (GTDB taxonomy): Bacteria > Actinomycetota > Actinomycetes > Mycobacteriales > Geodermatophilaceae > Trujillonella. The sequence goes on from NZ_JABGCG010000009.1 coordinate 161,893, forward strand.
GCGGAGCTGCGCGACTCCCCCGTCCCCGGCGCCGACTGGCTGCCCGGACCGGCGCTGGGCTCCTTCCTCGCCGGGGCGTCGGTGCTGCGCCGGGAGGCGTTCACCGAGGTCGGCGGGTTCTCCGAGCGGCTGTGGCTGGGCGGCGAGGAGGAGCTCATGGCCGGCGACCTGGCCGCCGCCGGGTGGGAGCTGTGCTACCTGCCCGGGCTCACCGTGCACCACCGGGCGTCCCGCGTGCGCGACGCGCACCGGCGCCGCCGCGACGGCATCCGCAACACGCTGTGGACGACGTGGCTGCGCCGCCCGCTGCGGCCGGCGCTGCGCCGCACCGCGCACCTGCTGGCGACACTGCCCCGGGACCGGGTGACCGCGCAGGGGCTGCTGGCCGCCGTCCGCGGGGCGCCGTGGGTGCTGCGCGAGCGGCGGGTGCTGCCGCCGCACGCCGAGGCGCGGTTCGCCGCCCTCGACGCCGTCCAGCGGAGGTCGACGGCCCGGCGGTACGTCAGCTAGCTCGACGAGATCTGCACACTCGTCGGCATCAGGGGCTGATGGCGACGAGTGTGCAGATCTCGACGAGGGTGGACGGGCCGCGGGCCTCAGCGGGCGCAGGTGATGCAGGTCCGCGCGGCGGGGCGGGCGGCGAGGCGTTCGGCGCCGATCGGGCCGCCGCAGCTCTGGCAGACGCCGTAGGAGCCCTCCGCCCGGCGGGCCAGCGCGGCCTCGGCGTCGTCGAGCCGCCGGCGGGCCGCCTCCAGCAGCGCGGCGACCTGCTGCCGCTCGAAGGCGATGGTGGCGCCCTCGGGGTCGTGCTCGTCGTCGGCGTTGGACGCCTTCGACGCGGCGACCACGGCGTCGAACTCGCCGGTCAGCGAGGCGATGGCGGCCCGGGCGGCGTCCCGCTCGGCCACCAGCGGATCGGCCTGCCGGGGGTCGGCCGTCACCGCAGACGGCGCAGCAGCCGCAGCGAGCCGGCGCCGGGCAGCTCCTCGAAGTCCCCGGAGGCGACCACCCGCGAGTAGACGCCGTACGGCGCCTGCCCGCCGTCGGCCGGGTCGGGGAACACGTCGTGGATGGCCAGCGTGCCGCCGACGGCGAGCTTGGCGACCCAGGCGTCCTGGTCGCGGCGGGCGGACTCCTCGGTGTGGCTGCCGTCGAGGAACAGCAGCGCCAGCGGGGCGGTCCACAGCGGCGCCAGGGTCTCCGACCGCGTCACGACGGCGACGACGACGTCCTCGGCGCCGGCCTCGGCGATCTGCCGGCGGAACCGCGGGAGGGTGTCGACCAGCCCGACGTGCGGGTCGACCAGCGCCGGGTCGTGGTACTCCCAGCCCGGCTGGTGCTCCTCGGAGCCGCGGTGGTGGTCGACGGTCACCACCTGCCGGCCGGTCTCCCGGGCGGCGGCGGCCAGGTAGAGCGCGGACTTGCCCATCCAGCTGCCGACCTCCAGCAGCGGGCCGGGGACCTGCACGGCGCGGGCGGCCTCGTACAGCGCGCGCCCCTCGTCGGCGGGCATGAAGCCCTCGGCGGCCTCCGCGGCAGCGAGCAGCGCGCGGACCCCGTCCTCGCTCATCGGGCGAACCGCGCCCGCAGCGCGCCCAGCCCCCGGCCCGAGGTGTCCTCGTCCGCCATCGCGTCGGTCTCCGTTCCCGCGGCCGTCCCCGCGGCCGTGGCGAAGAACGCCCCGACCGCCGTGGTCACCGGCACCGCCAGCACGAGCGCGATGCCGCCGACCAGCGTACGGATCACCTCCTCGGCCAGGAGTGCGCCGGTCAGCGTGACGCCGGCGGGCCGCGCGTACAGCTCGAACAGCAGCAGCAGCGGGAGGGCGGCACCGGCGTAGGCGAAGACGACGGTGTAGACGGTCGAGGCGATGTGGTCGCGGCCGATGGCCATGCCCCGGCGGTACAGGCCGCGCCAGCCCATCGACGGGTCGACCTCGTGCAGCTGCCAGATCGCCGAGGCCTGGGTGATGGTCACGTCGTTGAGCACGCCGAGGCCGGCGACGACGACGCCTGCGATGACCAGGCCGGAGAAGTCCAGGCCGGGGTCGTAGCCCTGCAGCGTCACCGTCTCCTCGGTGGTCAGCCCGGTGAGCCGGGCCGCGGCGACCGCGACCGCGCCGAGGACGGTGACCAGCGCCAGCCCGAACAGCGTGCCGACCAGCGCCGTCGTCGTCCGGGCGGAGAGCCCGTGGGCGAGGTACAGGACGGCGAACATGATCGCCGACGAGCCGACCAGCGTGACCAGCGTCGGCGACTCCCCGGCGAGGATGCCGGGGAGCATGAACTGCAGGAGCACGACGAACGCGAAGGCCAGCCCGAGCAGCGCCGCCAGCCCGCGCAACCGGGCCACCGCGCCGACCACCACCGCGAAGAGGATCGCGAGCAGGACCATCGGCGTCGTCCGCTCGTAGTCGGAGAACGCGAACGTGCCCCCGGCCTCGGCGCCGCCGTCCCGGGAGAGCACGAAGACGTCGTCGACCTCCACGCCGGAGGCGTAGATCTCCGCGGGGAGCTCCAGCTGCTGGTACTCCCCCGCGCCCTCGCCCTCGAGCACCTCCACCACGACCGAGGCGCAGGTCAGCTGCTGCACGGCGCCGTCGGCGCCGGGCAGGGAGCAGTCGAAGGGGTCCACCGACACCACGCGGCCGTCGGCGTAGGTGGTGCCGGCGGGCAGCTGGACCTCGGCGGCCTGCTGCGCCCGACTCGGCTCGCCGGAGGGCCAGAGCACGATGAGCCCGACGATCGTGGCCAGCCCGACGGGCACCAGCAGGAAGAGCATCAGCCGCACCGCGCGGCGGCGGCGGGCGAGCACCCGCGCGTCCGGCGGCGGCGCGTCGGGGTCCCTGCCGTGGGAGTGGCCGGCGTGGTCGTGCGAGTGGCTGGACGGCACCGGGTCAGCGTAGGGACCCCGTCCCCCTCCTCCTGGCGGGCTCGCGGCGGTACCCGGAGGGCGCCGCGACGGTCACTCCTCCGAGACCGTGAAGCGGTGCCAGAGCCCCGACAGCTGCAGCGGCCGCGCGACGACGGTGCGGGGGCGGACGAGCACGATCTCCACGCCCCGCGGTGCGGTCATCTTCTGCAGCTGCACGAGCACGGCCATGCCGGCCGAGTTCATGAACGTCACGTCGCCGAGCAGCAGCTGGACCCGGCGCAGGGTGGGCACCTCGAGCAGCGCGTCGGTGAGGGCACGCACCAGGGGCCGGCGGGCCGCCTCGGTGAGCTCGCCGGTGAGGGTGAGCGTGCAGACGTCGCCGTGCCGGTCCTCCTGGACGTCCAGGACGCCGGCGGGGGCTGCTGCGCTGGGGGTCTCGTCCACGGGCACCTCCTGCCCCGTTCCTACCGGTCCGGAACCTGCCCCGGCCAGTCCTGCCGCCCGCCCCGCGCCGCGGGCGGCGAGGCGACGGGCACGGTGGCGCCCCCGACCACCGGCGACGCCGACGTGGGGGCGGGGCCCGGATATCCGTCGGGAGGGACGCTCATCCGCTGCCGGTCGCGGGCGAGCAACCGACGGAGGCGGGGGTCCGCTGGGGTCATGGCCTTCGCTCCTCCGGGCTGGCAGGCGCCGGGCCGGGCGTCCTGCGCCGCGGCACCGTCCCGCGGGGTGGGATCCAGCGTCGCGCCGGAGGGTGGCCGGCCTGCAGCCGCGCCGAGGGGGTGGACGACCCCCACGAACTGGGTGACCCGGCGCGGCGCAGCCGCCGTGGTTCTGCAGGCGACCCGGTCCTGGAATCTGCGGGAGCATGTTTACGCAGACGGATGACGGAGGTATCCTGTAGTCGCCACTAGAGGTTCTCACCTCGGGCAGCGAACACCAGAACGACCACCAGGAGGTTGACCAGCGATGGCCATGCTGACCGCCTACGACCCGTTCGCCGCCACGTCCGCCGCCTTCCGGGCGCTGGACCAGTTGACCGGCCGCACGGGCTCGGCGACCGCCCGCCCCCTGTCGGGCATGCCGATGGACGCCTACCGCGTCGGCGACAACTTCGTCGCCCACTTCGACCTGCCGGGGGTGGACCCGGGGTCGATCGACCTGTCCGTCGAGGGCAACACCCTCACGATCAGCGCCGAGCGCTCGGTCCCGCAGATCGAGGGCGCGGAGTGGACCGTCGCCGAGCGGCCGTTCGGCAGCTACACCCGGCAGCTGGTGCTGGGCCGCAGTCTGGACACCGACCGGCTCGAGGCGCACTACCACGACGGCGTGCTCACGGTGAGCATCCCCGTGGCCGAGAAGGCCAAGGCCCGCAAGATCACCGTGACCCGGGCCGACACGCCGACCACCGTCGAGGGGCGCACCATCGAGGGCGAGCACGCCGGGTCCGAGAAGAAGGCCGTCGAGAGCTGACGACGGCGACACCGCACCGGGGGTCGGACCGCACGGTCCGGCCCCCGTCGTCTTCCTGGGAGCCAGCGCGATGAGCACGTCCGAGGACCCCGCACCCGGCGATCCGCTGCGCCGGCTGGACGACCCCGACTTCCCGGCCCTGACGATGAGCCAGGCCGCGGACCTCCTCGGCGTGCAGGCGGCGTTCCTGCGCAGCCTCGACGGCTCGGGCGTCCTGCAGCCCCACCGCTCCCCCGGCGGGCACCGCCGGTACTCCCGCGCACAGCTGGCGCTGGCCGCCCGGCTGCGCGCCCTGCTCGACGACGGCCACACCCTCGCCTCGGCCGAGGTGATCCTGACCCTGCAGGACGAGCTCGCCGACGCGCGCGCCGACACCGCCCGGCTGCAGGGCACGGTGGACCGCCTGGAGGACGAGCGCCGCGCCTCCGGCTGAGTCCCCGGACCGTGGCGCGGCATACCCAACGGGGGTATGGTTGCCGCATGGACGACGGCGCGGTGCACGCCCCCCACGGCTACATCTCCCGCAAGGACGACTACCTCAAGCGCCTGCGCCGCATCGAGGGCCAGGCCCGCGGCCTGCAGCGGATGGTCGAGGACGAGAAGTACTGCATCGACATCCTCACGCAGGTCTCGGCGATGACCAGCGCGCTGCAGTCGGTGGCCCTGGGGCTGCTCGAGGAGCACATGTCGCACTGCGTCGTCGCCGCGGCGCAGGCCGGCGGGCCCGAGGCCGAGGAGAAGGTCCGCGAGGCCTCGGCCGCCATCGCCCGGCTCGTCCGCAGCTGACCGCTGCACCACCCGAGCAACCGATCCCCGGGAGCCACCGCCATGAGCACCAGCACCTACACCGTCGTCGGCATGACCTGCGGCCACTGCGTCTCCGCGGTGTCCGAGGAGGTCGGCGGCCTGCCCGGCGTCACCGAGGTCCAGGTCGACCTGCCCACCGGCTCGGTCACCGTGACCAGCGACGCCCCCCTCGACGAGGCCTCCGTGGCCGCCGCCGTCGAGGAGGCCGGGTACGAGCTGGCCGGGCGCTGACCCCGCCGTGGACACTCCCGGCCGGGTCGCCGTCTTCGTCGTCGGGCTGACCGCCGTCTTCGGCGCCAGCCTCGGCGTCGGCGCGGCGGTCGGTCCGGTGGACGCCGAGCCGGCCGCTCCCGAGCACGTCGACGGCGGGCACGCCGCGGAGGAGGCCGGCCACGACGCGGGGCACGCCGCCGCGGACCCGGCGTCCGCCGTGGGCACGGGCGTCGGCGGCCTCACCGTCACCGACGCCGGCCACACCCTCGACCTGCTGACCGACGTCCTGCCGCCGGGCCGCTCGACCCTGGCCTTCCGGGTGACCGGCCCCGACGGCGCACCGGTGACCGCGTTCGACGTCGTGCACGAGGAGGACCTGCACCTCGTCGCCGTCCGCCGGGACCTCAGCGGTTACCAGCACGTGCACCCCGAGCCCTCGGCCGACGGGACCTGGACGGTCGACCTCGACCTCACCCCGGGCAACTGGCGGGTGGTCGCCGACGCCACGCCGTCAGCGCTGGGCGAGGGGCTCGTCCTGGGCGCCGACCTCTCGGTGCCCGGCGACTTCGCGCCGCGGGAGCTGCCGCCGCCGGCCGCCACCGCGGAGGTCGACGGGTACACCGTCGTCCTCACCGGCCACCTCACCGCCGGACGGGAGAGCGAGCTGACACTGAGCGTCAGCCGCGACGGCGCCCCGGTGACCGACCTGCAGCCGTACCTCGGCGCCTACGGCCACCTCGTCGTGCTGCGCGCCGGCGACCTCGCCTACGTGCACGTGCACCCGGTCGAGCCGGGAGCCGGCGCCGAGCCCGCACCGGGGCCGCACGTCGTCTTCGCGACCACGCCCCCCGCCGCCGGTCCGCACCGGCTGTTCCTCGACTTCCGGCACGGCGACGTCGTCCGCACCGCGGAGTTCACCGTCGACGTGGAGGCCGACCATGACTGAGCCGGCCGGCACGCAGGTCGAGCTGCTGATCGGCGGCATGACCTGCGCCTCGTGCGCCATGCGCGTGGAGAAGAAGCTCAACCGGATGGACGGCGTCACCGCGACCGTCAACTACGCCACCGAGAAGGCGCGGGTCACCGTGGCCGGGGACGTCACCCCCGACGACCTCATCGCCACGGTCGAGAAGACCGGCTACACCGCGACGCTCCCCGCGCCGGAGCCGGAGGCGCCGGCCGGAGCGGAGGACGAGCTCCGTCCACTTCGCACGCGGTTGCTCGTGTCGGTCGCGCTCAGCGTGCCGGTGGTGGCGATGGCGATGGTCCCGGCCCTGCAGGTCGAGTACTGGCAGTGGCTGTCGCTGACCCTCGCCGCGCCGGTCGTGGTCTGGGGCGGCCTGCCGTTCCACCGCGCCGCGTGGACCAACCTGCGGCACGGCGCCGCGACCATGGACACGCTGGTCTCCCTCGGCACCCTCGCCGCCTTCGCCTGGTCGCTGTACGCCCTGTTCTGGGGCACCGCCGGCACGCCGGGGATGACCCATCCGTTCTCCTTCACCGTCGAGCGCGGCGACGGCAGCGCGAACATCTACCTCGAGGCCGCCGCCGGGGTCACCGCCTTCCTGCTGGCCGGCCGCTACGCCGAGGGCCGGTCCAAGCGGCGGGCGGGCGCGGCACTGCGGGCCCTGCTGGAACTGGGCGCCAAGGAGGTCTCGGTCCTGCGCGGGGGGACCGAGCAGCGCGTCCCGGCCGCGCAGCTCGCCGCCGGCGACCTGTTCGTCGTCCGCCCCGGGGAGAAGCTCGCCGCCGACGGCGTGGTGACCGACGGCTCCTCCGCCGTCGACGCCTCGATGCTCACCGGCGAGCCCGTGCCGGTCGAGGTCGCCGTCGGGGACCCGGTGACCGGCGGCACCGTGAACGCCGGCGGCCGGCTCGTCGTCCGGGCGACCCGGGTCGGGGCCGAGACCCAGCTCGCGCAGATGGCCCGCCTGGTCGAGGACGCGCAGAACGGCAAGGCCGAGGTGCAGCGCCTCGCCGACCGGGTCTCGGCGGTCTTCGTCCCGGTGGTGCTGGCGCTCGCCGTCGCCACCCTGGGCTTCTGGATCGGTGCCGGCTCCGGGCTGCCGGCCGCGTTCACCGCCGCCGTCGCCGTGCTGATCATCGCCTGCCCCTGCGCGCTGGGGCTGGCGACACCGACCGCGCTGATGGTCGGCACCGGGCGCGGGGCGCAACTGGGCATCCTGGTGAAGGGGCCCGAGGTGCTGGAGTCCACCCGCCGCGTCGACACCGTCGTCCTGGACAAGACCGGCACCGTCACCACCGGCCGGATGACCCTGCACGACGTCGTCCCCGCGGCCGGTGAGGACGCCGCCACCGTGCTGCGGCTGGCCGGCGCGCTGGAGGCGGCCTCGGAGCACCCGATCGCCTCGGCGGTGGCGCGCGCCGCCGCCGAGCGGGCCGGCGCCCTGCCACCGGTGCAGGGATTCGCCAACGCCGAGGGGCTGGGCGTCACCGGCACCGTGGAGGGGCGGGCCGTCGTCGTCGGCCGGCCGCGGCTGCTGGCCGAGGCATCGGTGCCGCTGCCGGCGGACCTCGACGCCGCCCGGCTCGCCGCCGAGGCCGCCGGACGCACGGCCGTCGCCGTCGCGTGGGACGGCGCGGCCCGCGGCCTGCTCGTCGTCGCGGACACCGTGAAGCCCACCTCGGCCGCGGCCGTCCGGCAGCTGCGCGCGCTGGGGCTGCGGCCGGTGCTGCTGACCGGGGACAACGAGCGTGCCGCCCGGGCGGTCGCCGCCGAGGTCGGCATCGACGAGGTGGTCGCCGAGGTGCTGCCGGCCGACAAGGTCGCCGTCGTCCGCCGGCTGCAGACCGAGGGGCGGGTCGTGGCCATGGTCGGCGACGGCGTGAACGACGCCGCCGCGCTGGCCCAGGCCGACCTCGGGCTGGCGATGGGCACGGGCACCGACGTCGCGATCGAGGCCAGCGACCTCACGCTGGTCCGGGGGGACCTGCGGGCCGCGGCCGACGCCATCCGGCTGGCCCGGCGCACCCTCGCCGTCATCAAGGGCAACCTGTTCTGGGCGTTCGCCTACAACGTCGCCGCGATCCCGCTGGCCGTGGCGGGACTGCTGAACCCGATGATCGCCGGCGCCGCGATGGCGCTCAGCTCGGTGTTCGTGGTGACCAACAGCCTGCGCCTGCGCGGCTTCGCGCCGCTGCCGGAGAACCGGTCCGCCGCTCTCCCGCTGCCGGAGGGGCGGTCCGCGGACCCGGCCTACGCTCGGTCGGCATGACGGGCTCCTGGACCACCGCTGACATCCCCGCGCAGACCGGCCGCACCGCGGTCGTGACCGGGGCCAACAGCGGCCTCGGGCTCGACACCGCCCGAGCCCTGGCCGCCGAGGGCGCGCACGTCGTCCTCGCGGTGCGCGACGTCGCGCGGGGCGAGGCCGCCGCGGCGGGGCTGCCCGGCTCGACCGAGGTGCGCCGGCTGGACCTCGCCGACCTGGAGTCGGTGCGGGCGTTCGCCGCCGGCTGGAGCGGCCCTCTGGACGTGCTGGTCAACAACGCCGGCGTCATGTGGGTGCCCGCCGGCGAGACCGTCGACGGCTTCGAGACCCACCTCGGCACCAACCACCTCGGCCCCTTCGCGCTGACCGCCCTGCTGCTGCCGCACCTGACCGACCGGGTCGTCACCGTCTCCTCGGCCACCCACCGGATGGGCGCGATCGACCTCGACGACCTCAACTGGCAGCGCCGGCCCTACTCCCCCACCGCCGCCTACTCCGCCTCGAAGCTGGCCAACCTGCTGTTCACCCTCGAGCTGCAGCGCCGGCTCACGGCGGCCGGCTCCCGGCTGCGCGCGCTGGCCGCCCACCCGGGCTACGCCGCGACCAACCTGCAGAGCCACACCGGCAGCCGGCCGTGGAACGCCGTGATGGCCGTGGCCAACCGGGTGGTCGCCACCAGCAGCGAGCAGGGCGCCCTGCCGATCCTCTTCGCCGCCACGGCCGAGCTCCCCGGCGGCGGCTACACCGGGCCCAGCCGGCTCGGCGAGACCCGCGGCGCGCCCACGCTGGTGGGGCGCACCCCCGCCGCCAGCGACCCGGTGCTCGCCGCCGGGCTCTGGGCGCGCTCGGCCGAGCTCACCGGCGTCGACGTCCCGGCGTCGCTCCCCGGCTGAGGGCCGCCCCGGCCCGTCCCCCGTCCTGCCGGGCCGTTCCCGACGATGCCGGCGGGATCCCGCCGGCATCGTCGGGATCGCACCCGCAGAGTGGAGCGGGGAGGCGGCCCTGCCCCGCTCAGGCGACGGCGGGGAGCAACAGCAGCGCGGTGGGAGCGGCGAGGAGCAGCCCCGCCGCGGTGAGGACGGCGGCCCGGACGGCGGCGGGCAGCGGCGCGGGCGGCTCCAGCAGCCGGCGCACCCGGGCGGTCACCGCGTTGCCGCCCGCGGCCAGCGCACCCGACGGCACGCCGTCCCCGCCCCCGTGCGCGCCGGCGGCGACGATCGCCCGCGCCAGCGAGCGTCGCGGATCGGGGCCGGGCACCGCGGCCAGCGCGACGTCGTCGGCCCGCATCTCCACCAGCGTCCGCACCGCGGCGTGCGCCCGGGCGGCGGCGGGGAGGACCGGCAGCGCGGCCTCCCAGGCCACGAAGGGCAGCAGGTAGAGGTGGTGGTGCTCGCGCAGATGGGCCCGCTCGTGGGCGACGACACCGGCGAGCTGGGCGTCGTCGAGCTCGGCCACCATCCCGGAGGACAGCACGAGCAGCGGCCGCGCGCCGGGGATGCAGAAGGCGACCGGGGCGGGGGTGTCCAGCAGCCGGGCGTCGGGCACGGCGGCGGCCGGCCGGACGACGACCTCCAGCAGCTCGCGGTGCCGGCGGCGGGTGCGGGCGGTGCGCCACCACGACAGGGCCAGCACCCCGAGCAGCTCGACCACCAGGACGCCGGCGAGGGTGAGGGTGACCCAGTGGTCCCCGCGCACGCGCTCGGCCGCCGCGGTCCCGGTCAGCACGTGCCAGCCGGCCTCCGGCAGGGAGTGACCCCACGGGGCCAGCCCGTGGACGAGCAGCGCGCCGATGATCGACAGCCCGCCGGCCAGGCCGATCGCCTGCCAGCAGACCAGGGCGGCCAGCGGGTCGCGCCCCGGCCAGCGGGCCCGGCCGAGCAGCGCGGGCACCGGCCACGCCAGGAGCGCGGCCAGCACCGCGAGCGCGGCCGCCGTGGCGGGCAGCACGTCAGGCGGGAGGAGCGTCCGTGCCGGCCAGCAGCCGGCGCAGCAGGGCGGCCTCCTCGGCGTCGACGCTGCCGACGAACCGGGCCAGTGCCGCCTGGCGGTCACCGGCCTGCCCCAGCACCTCGTGCATCAGCTCGGCCGTGTGCTGCTCGCGGGTCGCGGTGGGCCGGAACCGGCGCGGGCGGGCCTCGTCGTGGGCCACGAAGCCCTTCTGCTCCAGCCGGCCGAGCACCGTGTGCACGGTGGTCAGCGCCAGGCCGCGGTCGGCGAGGGCGTCGCGCAGGTCGGTGGCGGCCAGCGGTCCGGCCGCGGACCACAGGTGGTCCATCACCACGCGCTCCAGCTCGCCCAGCGAGGCCATCGGCTCCTCCTGTCCGGCGTGTCACACGCCTTTTTTCTACGACCTGTAGAACTTGTCTTCTACGCGGCGTAGAAAGAGTACGTCGGATCGGACGACACGAGGAGCCCCGGGTGGACGTGCTCGGACTGGACACACTGGACCTGGCCCGCTGGCAGTTCGGGATCACCACCGTCTACCACTTCCTCATGGTCCCGCTGACCATCGGACTCGGCGTCCTCGTCGCGGTCATGCACACGATGTGGGTGCGAACCGACAAGCCCGAGTGGCTGCGGATGACCCGCTTCTGGGGCCGCATCTACCTGATCAACTTCGCGCTCGGCGTCGCCACCGGCCTTGTGCAGGAGTTCCAGTTCGGCCTGGCCTGGAGCGAGTACTCGCGCTTCGTCGGCGACGTGTTCGGCTCGCTGCTGGCCCTGGAGGCGCTGCTGGCCTTCTTCCTGGAGTCGACCTTCCTCGGCCTGTGGATCTTCGGCTGGGGCCGGATCCCCAAGAAGCTCCACCTGGCCGCCCTGTGGGCCGCGGTGATCGGCTCGATCGTCAGCGCCTACTTCATCATCGCCGCCAACTCCTGGATGCAGCACCCGGTCGGCGTCGAGGTGGGCGAGGACGGCCGGCCGGTGCAGGTCGACTTCCTCGCCGTCCTGGGCAACAACACCGCACTGGCCGCCTTCAGCCACGCGATCGTCGCCGCGCTCATGGTCGCCGGCGCCCTCCTCGTCGGGATCGGCCTCTGGCACCTGCGCAGGCGGAAGCTGGCCGGGCAGCCGGAGTCGGACGTCGACCACGCCGTGTGGCGCCGGTCGGTGCGCCTCGGCGGATTCGTGTCGCTGGCCGCGTTCGTGCTCGTCGCCGTCACCGGCGACTGGCAGGGCAAGCTCATGTACCACCAGCAGCCGCTGAAGATGAGCTCCGCCGAGGCGCTGTGCGAGACCGAGGCACCGGCTCCCTTCTCGATCTTCGCCTTCGGCAAGCTGGGCTCCAACGAGTGCGACGACGTCCACTCCTGGACCGTCCCCGGCCTGCTCTCCTTCCTCGCCCACGGTGACTTCGAGACCGCCGTACCCGGCGTCAACGAGCTGCAGGAGGAGTACGCCGCCGTCTACGGCGAGACCTACCCCGACGACCCGTCGTTCGGGGACCGCGCCGGCGGCGAGATCGACTACACGCCGCTGCTGGCGGTCACCTACTGGAGCTTCCGGCTCATGATCGGCATGGGCGCGGTGTCGGCCGGCGTCGCGGCCTATGCGCTGTGGGCCACCCGGCGGGGCCGGGTGCCGACCTCACGGATCGCCGTGTACGGCTCGCTGCTCGCCGTCGGCGCGCCGTTCGTGGCCAACGCGACCGGCTGGATCTTCACCGAGATGGGCCGCCAGCCCTTCGTCGTCTACCCGAACCCGGACGTCCCGGTCGGCGAGCAGGTGTACTTCTTCACCGCCCAGGCCGTCTCGCCGGGCATCAGCACCGGCGAGGTGTGGACCTCGCTGATCGGGCTGACCGCCGTCTACGGGGCGCTCGCGGTGGTCGAGCTGTGGCTGATCACCCGCTTCGTCCGCCGGGGCGTGACCACCGGGGACGGCGCGCCGGTGCCCGGCTCGCCGCCGGAGGGCACGCCGGACGACGACGTGTCCGGGGACCCCGGCGGCCCGCGCCGCGACGACGACGTCCTCTCCTTCGCCTACTGATCGGGGCGCTTCCCATGGACCTGCAGACCCTCTGGTTCGCCGCGGTGGCGGTGCTCTGGACCGGCTTCCTCCTGCTGGAGGGCTTCGACTTCGGGGTGGCCGCGCTGCTGCCGGTGCTCGGCCGCCGCACGGCCGACCGGCACGTCATGCTCCGCACCATCGGCCCGCTCTGGGACGGCAACGAGGTCTGGCTGATCACCGCCGTCGGCGCGGTCTTCGCCGCCTTCCCCGGCTGGTACGCCACCTGGCTGCCGGCGCTGTACCTGCCGTTCGTGCTGGTGCTGTTCGGCCTGATCATCCGGGCGGTGGCCTTCGAGTGGCGGCACTCGCACCACACCGAGGCGTGGGACGCGACGTGGACCCGCGTCATCACCGGCGGCTCGCTGATCGCCGCCCTCGGCATCGGTGCCGCGCTGGGCGCGACCACCTTGGGCCTGCCGATCGACGTCGACGGCAACCGGGTGGGCGGCCCCTTCGCCGGGATCGGCTGGCCGGCGCTGCTCGGGGGCGTCTCCGTGCTGGCCTTCTCCGTGGTGCACGGCGCGGTGTTCCTGGCCCTCAAGACCGACGGGCCGATCCGGGCCGCCGCGCACGCCTTCGCCCTGCGGTGGGCACCGGTGGCCGCACTGCCGCTGCTGGCGTGGGCCGGTCTGGTGCACCTGCGGTCCGGCACCGCGGTCACCGGGCTGCTGTGGCTCGTGGCGGCCCTGTCGGTCGTCGTCGCCTGGACCCGGCTGCGGGTCGGCCGGGAGGGCCAGGCCTTCGCCGCCTGGGGCACCATGCTCGTCGCCGCGGCCGCCACGGTCTTCGGCGCCGCCTTCCCCGTCGTCGTCCCCTCGACCCTCGATGCGGCCTTCGACGTCACGATCGCCGACGCCGCGGTCAGCGACTACACGCTGACGGTCATGACCTGGGCCGCCGGGATCGGGCTGCCGGTCGTGCTCGGCTACCAGGCCTGGACCTACTGGGTCTTCCGCCGGCGGCTCACCGCCGAGCCGCAGCACACCGGAGAGCAGGTCTCCGCGTGACCCGGCGCGCGGGCGGACCGCTGGCCGCGCTCGAGGGGGTCCCCGGGCTGCGCGGCACGCTCGCGCGGGCGGCGCTGGCCGCCCTCGCGCAGACCGCCGGACTGGTCCTGCTGGCCGCGGGCCTGGCGCACGCCGTGGCCCGGGCCGCGGGGTACGCCGACGGCGCGGTCCTCCCGTCGCTCGCGGTGGCCGCCGGCGGCGCGGCGCTGCGGGCCGTCGCCGGGGCGGTGGGCGAGCTCCTGGCCGCCCGGGACGCGCGGCGGGCCGAGCAGCAGCTGCGCGAGCGGCTGCTGACCCGGCTGGCCGCCTCCCCCGCCGCCGTCGAGGCCGCCGGCGGCGCCGGGCCGGCCGCGGTGCTGGCCACCACCCGGCTGGCCGACCTCGCGCCCGGCCTCACCACCCACCTGCCGGCGCTGGCCTCGACCCTGGTCGTGCCGCCGGCGCTGCTGGTCGTGCTCGCCGCGACCGACCTGCTCTCGGCGGTCCTCGTCGCGGTCACCCTGCCGCTGGTGCCGCTGTTCATGGTCCTGGTCGGGCTCACCACCCGCGACGGGACGACGGCCTCGGCCCGGGCGCTGGACCGCATCGCCGCGCACGTCGCCGAGCTCGTGCGCGGCCTGCCGGTGCTCGTCGGGCTCGGCCGCGCCGCCGAGCAGGTCACCGCCCTCGCCGCACTCGGTGAGGCGGCCCGGCGGCGGACGCTGGCCACCCTGCGGCTGGCCTTCCTCTCCTCCCTGGTGCTCGAGCTCATCGCCACCCTGTCGGTCGCGCTCGTGGCGGTGACCGCGGGCCTGCGCCTGGTCGACGGGGAGATGCCCCTCGCGCTCGCGCTGACCGCGCTGCTGCTCGCGCCCGAGGCGTTCGCCCCGCTGCGCGCCCTGGGGGCGGCCCACCACGGCGCCGAGGCCGCGACCCTGGCCGCCGCCGAGGCGCGCGCGGTGCTGGCCGCCGAGGACGGCACGACCGCCGTCCTCGCCGCGGGCGGCCCCGACGACGACCCGCGCGGCGCCGACCTCGCCGTCCGCGGGCTGACCGTGCGCCACCCCGGCCGCGGGGCCGCCGCGCTGCCGGCGGTCGACCTCGACGTGCGGCCCGGCGAGCTCCTCGCGCTGCGCGGCCGCAGCGGGTCGGGCAAGTCCACGCTCCTGGCTGCGCTGGCCGGCGTGCTGCCGCCGTCGGCCGAGGTCGGCGGAACGGTCGGCGGCGTGCCCGCGGGGGCGGTGGCCTGGGTGCCGCAGCACCCGCGCACGACCGCCGGCACGGTCGCCGACGAGCTGCGCCGGCACGCGGGCGCGGAGCCGGGGACGGACTCCCCCGCCGAGGACGCCGTCGTCGCCGAGGCGTACGTCGTCGAGGCGCTCGCCCGTGTCGGCGCCACCGCACTGGCCGGCCGGGCCTGCGAGACGCTCTCGCCGGGTGAGCTGCAGCGGGTCGCCCTGGCCCGCGCGCTGGTGCGGGTGCGGCGGGGCGCCCGGCTGCTGCTGCTCGACGAGCCGACCGCGCACCTCGACGCGGCCGCCACCGCCCGCGTCGCCGCCGTCCTCGCCGCGCTGCAGGGCACGGTCACCGTCGTCCTGGTCACCCACGACCCGGTACTGGCCGGGCTGGCCGACCGCACCGTGGAGCTGCGGTCGGCTCCTCCCCTCGCCGCGGTCCCCTCCCTGCCCTCGGCGAGATCTGCACACTCGACGGCATCAGCCGCTGAGGGCGACGACGGTGCAGATCTCGTCGAGGCGGGCGCTCCGGGACGCCGGCACGGGTGGCCGCGGCGGGCGCTGCTCCGCGCGGTGCTGGCCGGCACCGCGTCGTCCGGCGCGGGCGTCGCCCTGACCGCGGTGTCGGGCTACCTCATCGTCCGGGCCGCCGGGATGCCCGAGATCCTCACGCTGATGGTCGCCATCGTCGGCGTCCGCTTCTTCGGCATCGGCCGGGCCCTGCTGCGCTGGCTGGAGCGGATGGCCGCGCACGACGCGGCGCTGCGCCAGGCCGCCGGACTGCGCGTCCGGGTGTGGCGGGCGCTGGCCGCCCAGGGCATCGCCGCCGAGCGGACCCCCGGCAGCGCGCTGGCCCGCGTGGTCGGCGACGTCGGGCTGGTGCAGGACCTCTCCGTGCGGGTGCTGCCGCCCGCGCTGGTCGCCGGCACGGTCACGCTCGGGACCGTCGCCGCCCTGGCGCTGGTCGACCCGGCCGCCGCGGCCGTCACCGCGGCGGTGCTGGGGACGACGGTCGCCGGCGTCGTCGTCGCCCACCGCCGGGTCGACGCGGGCGCCGCCCGGACCGAGGGCGAGCTGCGGGTGACGGCGCTGCGCGACGCGACGACGGTCCTGACCGGCGCCGCGGACCTGCGGGCGCACGGCCTCGCGGCGCGCACCGCCGCGCTGCTGGCCGCCGCCGGCCGCACCCGCGGGAGCGCGTCGGCCACCGCGAGCCGCGCGGCCGCGCTCGGCACCGCGCTGGTCGGCCTCGGCACGGGTGCCGCTGCCGTGCTCGCCGCCGGGGTGGCCGCCGCCGGCGGACTCGACGGGCCGAGCCTCGCCGTCCTGGCGCTGGCCCCGCTCGCCCTCGCCGAGCCGCTGACCGGGCTGGTCGGTGCGCTGCAGCGCCGCGGGGCGCTCGCCGACGCCTCCGCGCGCCTGGACGCCGTCCTCGCCGCGCCGGTCCCGGCCGACCCGGCCGACCCCCGCCCCGCGCCCGATCCGGTGCGCGGACTGGCCGTGGGAGGCCTGCGCGCGGGCTGGCCGGGCGGGCCCGACGTGCTGCGCGACCTCGACGCGTCGGCGGCGGCCGACGGCGGGTGGCTCGTGGTCCGCGGGCCGTCGGGCTCGGGCAAGTCGACGCTGCTCGCCGTGCTCATGGCCGCGCTGCGGCCCCGGAGCGGCCGCTACGAGCTCGGCGGCGCCGACACCGCGCACGTCACCGGCGACGACGTCCGCGCCCGGCTGGCCTGGCTGCCGCAGGAGGCGCACGTCTTCTCCTCGACCATCCGGGCCAACCTCGCCCTGGCCGCACCGCGCGGCGGGCTGGCGGGGCAGGCCGGGGAGGTGCGGATGCGGGCCGCGCTGACCGCCGCCGGCCTCGGCGGGCTGCTCGCCACGCTGCCCGACGGCCTGGACACCCCCGTCGGCGCGGGCGGCACGGCCCTGTCCGGCGGCGAGCGGCGGCGGCTGGCTGCGGCGCGGGCGCTGCTGGCCGACCGCGACGTCGTCCTCCTCGACGAGCCGACCGCGCACCTGGACCCGCCGACCGCCGCGGCACTGGTCGGCGACCTGCGGACGGCGCTGGCCGGACGGGTCGTCGTCTGCGTCACCCACGACGACGCCGTGGCCGGACCCACCGACCGGGTCGTGGACCTCGGCGCGGCGGTGGGCGTCGCCACCTGAGGGAGCCGCACCCGTCGCGGGCCGAGGCTCAGGCCGCGGTGACCCCCGGTCGCTCGCGGACCACCTCGAACCCGGGGAACTCCGGGAGCGCCGGGTCGACGACGACCGGCACCCCCGGCGAGGCGCCGATGACGTGGCGGTCGGCCACGGTCGGCCGGACCTCGGGCGGGAGCTGGGCGATCATCCGCTCGTACAGCTCGGGGCGGATGCGGATCTCCCGGGGCGCCGCGGCGCCGGTCGCGAAGGCGACGGCGACGACGTCTCCGGCGATGTCCGGTCGGAGCCAGTGGACGCTGCTCATGGCGACCCTCCTGAGGGCTCCTCCCCCTCCGGCGGGACGCCGGGAGGAGCCTGGTCGTACCTGTACCCGTGCCGGTCAGGGTGCCACCGGGTCGTGACACTTCCGTGACGCCGGCGGGCCACCCCACCGCGCACGCTCGTGCTCTGCCCACCGACGTGGGCAGAGCACGAGGACGCCGGCACCACCTCCCGGTCCGTCCCGAGAGCCGGCTCAGGCCGCGGGGACGTCGACCGGGACCTCCGTGCCGAGGGTGGCCCCCTGCAGCAGCGGGAGGTCGTCGCCGGACCAGAAGCTGCCCGGGTCGTACCAGTTGCGCGGGCGGTCGGCCGGCAGCAGCCCCATCGCGGTGTAGGTGGCCGCGACGAGCTCGGCGCAGAACACCGTCTCCGCGGCGGTCCCGCGGCGCAGCCGGCCGGTGACCCAGCCGGTCACCAGCCCGCGCGTGGTCGGGAAGGGCCGGCCGTCGAAGCGGGCGACGGTGCGCAGGACGGCGTCCTCCATCTCCGGGGTCACCCCGCCGTCGTCGGCGGGGCCGACGAGCTGGCGCAGCCACGCCGACTGCCCGTAGCGCCGGCGCCAGGTGCGCACCGCGTCGGCGAGGTCGTGCAGCTGCACCCCGCGCTGGTGCTCGCCGGTCCACACGTCGGGCAGCGAGCGGCCGAGCTCGGCGTGCCAGAGCAGCGGCGGCAGGTCCTCGAGCACCACCGCCATGCCGACGTGGTTGACCGGCGCGTTGGTGACGGCGCGGATGGCGCGGTCGGCGAGCGAGGCGCCGCGGAAGACCCAGACGTCGCCGGTGCGGGTGAGCTCGACGGCCTCGCTGAGCGGCAGCGCACGGGGCGGGGGCACGCGGCTACGTTAGGCGACCGTGCGCCCTCGCAAGCAGGTCCGGAGACCGGTGCTGAAGCTGCTCGGCCTGGCCGGCCTCGCCGGCGTCGCCGCGACCGGGGCGGTGCTCGCCCGCAACGAGCGCCAGCGCCGCGCCTACACCCCCGACGACGTCCGCACCCGGCTGCACGAGCGGCACGCCGCGCTGGCCGCCGTCCCCGAGCCGGAGCACGAGCCGGCCCCGGAGGCCCCGTCCCGCGGGCCGCGCGCGCTGCTGCGCCGGCTCACCCGGCGCCGGCGGGCAGCGCCGGACCCTCGTCCTTGAGCGCGACGCCCGACGCGCCCAGCTCGCGGGCGGCGGTGAGCAGCGCGGCCAGGGTGGCCGCCGCCTGCTCGTGGGTCAGCCCGTGCGGCGGCCGGACGTTGGACACGCAGTTGCGCTCGGCGTCGACCCGGCCCGGCCGCGGGTCCCAGGTCAGGTAGGCGCCCAGCGAGTCCGCGGCCGACAGGCCCGGCCGCTCCCCGATCAGCACCACGACGGCGCGCACGCCGAGAGCGGCGCCGATCGCGTCGCCCAGGGCCACCCGCGCCTGGGACGCCACCACCAGGGGCGCGACCGACCAGCCCGGCAGCCGGTCCAGCAGCGCGGTCGCCAGGCCGGGTCCGTGCTCGTGCACGGCCCGCGGGGAGAGCCCGTCGGCGAGGACGACGGCGAGGTCCGCGCCGGTGGGCGGCAGCGCGGTGCCCTCGGCGAGCCGGCGGCCGAGGTCCGGGCGCTGCAGGTAGGTGGCCCGGTCGGGCGCGGCCGAGTGCACCTCGAGCACCTCCCGGCCGGGCAGCGCCGCCCGCAGGACGGCGGGGTCCAGCGGCGCGTGCACGGCGTCGCGCGCGGCGGCGTGCGCGACGCGGAACTCCAGCTCGCGGGCGGTCGGCAGCGCGTCGCCGGCCCGGCCGAGGGCGACCCGCGCCCGGGTCAGCGACCGCAGGGCCGCCCACGGGTCCGGCGGGAGCCCGGCGGGGTCGGGACCGGTCACGGCGGGGTCGGGACCCGTCGCGGCCGGGCCGGGACCGGTCACGGCCGGGCCGCCGCGAGCAGCTCCCGGGCGGCGGGGGCGTCGGCCGCCAGCTCGCGCACCCGGCCGTCGTCCCCGAGCAGGCCCATCCGCGCCAGCCATGCCTCGAACTCCGGCGCCGGGCGCAGCCCCAGCACCTGCCGGGCCGTGAGCACGTCGGTGAACGACAGCGACTGGTAGTGCAGCATCACGTCGTCGGCCCCCGGGACGGCGATCACGAACGTGCAGCCGGCCGCGCCCAGCAGCAGGGTCAGGGTGTCGGTGTCGTCGCCGTCGACCTCCGCGTGGTTGGTGTAGCAGACGTCCACGCCCATCGGCAGGCCGAGCAGCTTGCCGCAGAAGTGGTCCTCGAGCCCGGCGCGCAGCACCTGCCTGCCGTCGTAGAGGTACTCCGGCCCGATGAAGCCGACGACGGTGTTGACCAGCAGCGGCGCGAAGTGGCGGGCCACCCCGTAGGCGCGCGCCTCCAGGGTCTGCTGGTCCACCGGCCGGCCGCCGACCCCGAGGTGCGCGCCGGCCGACAGCGCCGATCCCTGCCCCGTCTCGAAGTACATGACGTTGCGTCCCACGGTGCCGCGGCCCAGTTCCAGCGCGCCGGCCCGGGCCTCGGCGAGCAGGTCGAGGGTGACGCCGAACGAGCGGTTGGCCGGTTGCGTGCCGGCCACCGACTGGAAGACCAGGTCGACCGGCGCACCGGCCTCCAGCGCCCGCAGCGTGGTGGTCACGTGGGCCAGCACGCAGGACTGGGTGGGGATCTCGTAGCGCCGGATGACCGCGTCGAGCAGTTCCAGCAGCTCCACCGTGCGGGCCGGTGAGTCGGTGGCGGGGTTGATGCCGACCACCGCGTCCCCGCAGCCGTGCAGCAGTCCGTCGAGCACCGACGCGGTGACGCCGAGCGGGTCGTCGGTGGGGTGGTTGGGCTGCAGCCGCGACGCCAGCCGGCCGGGCAGGCCGAGGGTGCCGCGCAGGGCGGTCACCACCCGCGTCCGCCGGCCGACGGCGACGAGGTCGGCGGTGCGCATCAGCTTGGACACCGCCGCGACCATCTCCGGGGTCAGGCCGGGGGCCAGCGCGCTGATGGCCGCCTCGTCGCCGGCGGCCGCCCACTGCAGCAGCCGGTCGCGGAACTCCCCGACGGTCAGCGCGGCGACCGGCGCGAAGGCGGCCCGGTCGTGGGTGTCCAGGACCAGCCGGGTCACGTCGTCCTCGTCGTAGCCGACGACCTGCTCGTCGAGGAAGGTGGCCAGCGGCAGGTCGGCCAGCACCGTCTGGGCCGCGACCCGCTCGGCCGCGGACCCCGCCGCGCAGCCGGCCAGCACGTCGCCGGAGCGCGCCGGCGACGCCTTGGCCAGCAGCTCGACCAGCGACGGGAACTCGTGGGTGTGGCCCCCGACGGTGGCGCGGCGGACCGTCACCGCAGCTCGTCCTCCGCGGCGGCGAGGGCCGCGAACTCCTCCTCCGGCGCCGCGGCGACGAGGTGGTGGCGGCTGTAGAGGGCGAAGTAGGCGAGGAACAGCGCGTAGGCGCCCAGGGTCAGGACGGCCGCCAGCGGGTCGACCAGGAAGGTCGCGATCACGGCGAGCGCCGCCAGCACCAGCGCCACCCCGGTGGTCGCCGTGCCGCCCGGGGTCCGGTAGGGCCGCTCCAGACCGGGCTCGCGACGGCGCAGCACGATGTGGCTGACCATCATGAGGACGTAGGACACCGTGGCGCCGAAGACCGCCATGTTGAGCAGCACCGCGCCCTGCCCGGTGAGGGTCAGCAGGAAGCCGATCACGCCGGGCACGACCAGCGCGAGCACCGGCGCCTTGCGGGCGTTGGTCACCGACAGCGCCCGCGGCAGGTACCCGGCACGGGAGAGCGCGAAGGTCTGCCGGCTGTAGGCGTAGACGATGGAGAAGAAGCTCGCGACCAGGCCGACGAGGCCCATGTAGTTGACGACGGTCTGCAGGGTCCCCTCCCGCAGCGCGTCGACCGGCGGGTTGGCGCTCTCGGAGATCACCTGGGCGCCCCCGGCGCCGGTGGTGAACACCAGCATGAGGACGGCGAGGACCGCCAGCACGCCCATCGCCGCGACGATGCCGCGGGGCATCGACCGCGCCGGGTCCTTCGCCTCCTCGGCGGCCAGCGGCACGCACTCGACGGCGAGGAAGAACCAGATCGCGAAGGGGAAGGCCGCCCAGATGCCGAGCACCCCGAACGGCAGGAACTCCGACGCGCCGGCGGCGTCGGTGGGCGCGATGTCGGTGAGGTTCGCGGAGTCGAAGTCGCCGATCGCCCCGAGGAGGAACAGCACCAGGCCGGCGACGGCGACCGCGGCGATGGCCAGCATCACCTTGAGGGCCTCCCCCACGCCCAGGAGGTGGACGCCGATGAACAGGGCGTAGACGGCGAGGTAGACCCACCAGCCGTCGGTGATGCCGAGCAGCCCGAGGGACTCGACGTAGCCGCCGATGAAGGTGGCGATGGCCGCGGGGGCGATCGCGTACTCGATGAGGACGGCGACGCCGGCCGCGTAGCCGCCCCACGGCCCCAGGGCCCGGCGGGCGAAGGTGTACCCGCCGCCGGCGGTCGGCAGCGCGGCGCCGAGCTCGGCCAGCCCGAACACCATGGCGGTGTACATCACGCCCATCAGGACCGTGGCGATCAGCAGCCCGCCGAAGCCGCCCTCGGCCAGCCCGAAGTTCCACCCCGCGTAGTCCCCGGAGATGACGGCCGCGACACCGAGCCCGGCGAGCAGCACCCACCCGGCCGTGCCGGAGCGGAGCCGGCGCCGCTCCAGGTACCCGGGGTCGACCGGTTCGGCCGAGGTGGTCGGGTGCGGTGTGCGGGCGTGCGGCTCCGCGGTCATGGCGGCCTCCCATCGGGCCCCCGCTGAGGTCGGGAGGGGCCAGGGTGTCGCCGCCGCGGGACGCCGGTCAACCGGCGGCGGCGGTTCGGAACACGCTGTTCACACCCGCGGCCGTCAGGTCCCGACTACGTCGTAAACTGACCCGCGGTCCAAGGGTGGGCCACCTCCGTCCAGCCCCCACAGGAGCAGCTCGACCGTGGTGGACACCCTCGGGGAGACACCCGTCCCCGATGACACCGATCTCCTCGCCCTCCTCGCCGGCGCCGGGGACCTCAACGCCTTCCTCGGGGACCTCGTCCGGCTCGCGGCCCGGCAGACCCCCAGCGCGCAGGCGTGCGGGCTGACGCTGGCCCGCCGGTCCGGCGCGGTGACCGTGGCGTGCACCGACGCGCTGGCCGAGCGCGCCGACGAGCGCCAGTATCAGCTCGACGACGGCCCGTGCCTGCAGGCGATGCGCGAGGCCGTCGTCGTCCGGGTCGCCGACATGACCACCGACGAGCGGTGGGGCCGCTACCCGGAGCTGGCCGCGCAGGTCGGCGTCCGCTCCTCGCTGTCGATCCCGCTGGTGGTCGAGGAGCGCAGCCGCGGCGCGCTGAACCTCTACTCCACCACCGCGGGGGCGTTCTCCGACCTCGACGAGGACGTGGCCACCCGGTGGGCGGCCCAGGCCACCGGGGCGCTGGCCGTCGCCCTGCGGATCGCCGACGGCGACGACCGCGCCGAGCAGCTCGTCGGCGGCCTGGACACCCGCACCACGATCGGCCAGGCGGTCGGGCTGGTCATGGCGCAGGAGCGGTGCCGCGCGGAGGAGGCGTTCCGGCTGCTGACGCTGGCCTCCCAGCGGCGCAACGTGAAGCTGCGCGAGGTCGCCGCGGGCGTCGTCGAGGCCTTCGAGTCCGCGCTGCCCGAGGGGAGCGCGCCCCGCTGGTGAGCGGGGCTCAGAACGCGCGCCAGCGCCCGTCCGTGGCGTTGCCCGCCGGCTGGGAGCGGAAGACGTTGCCCTCCGAGGGCGGCCGCTGGTCGTCCCCGGCCAGCGCGAAGACCTTGAGCAGCGGGCCGACGAGCGCGTCGTAGACGGGGGGCACCAGCCGGAAGCCCGCGACGATGATCGGGTTGAACACCCCGGCGTAGACCAGCCGGCGCGGCCGCTCCAGCAGGGAGAGCACCTTCCGGGCCACCCGGTCGGCGGAGTAGACCGGTGCCGGCGGCCGGCCGGACCGGCCCACGTAGGTGGCGCCCTGGGAGTAGATGGGGGTGTTGACCCCGCCGGGGGCAACGGCGGACACGTGCACGCCCGGGGCGTCGCGCACCTCCTGCTGCAGCGTGCGGATCAGGCCCAGCTGACCCCACTTCGCCGCGGCGTAGCTGCCCATGAGCGGCGCCGTGATCTGCCCGACCACCGAGCTGACGACGACCAGGTGCCCGGCCCCCTGCCGGCGGAACACCGGCAGCACCGACCGGGCCACGTTGGCGGTGCCGTGCACGGCGGTGTCGACGACGGTCTCGAACACCCGCCGCGGGACGTCCTCCACCCGGCCGTAGGCCATCACCTGCGCCGAGTGGACGACGACGTCGAGCCGGCCGAACCGCGCGACCGCCGTCTGCACCGCGCTCTCCACGGCGTCGGCGTCGGTGACGTCGGCCGGGCACACCAGCACCTCCGCCGCGCCGGCCTCGCGCGCCTCCCGGGCGGTCTCCTCGAGGGACTCGCGGCCGCGGGCCAGGAGCAGCAGCGCGCTGCCCTGGCCGGCGAAGCGGCGGACGGTGGCCCGCCCGATGCCGCTGGAGGCGCCGGTGACGAGGACGGTCGGGGGCGTGCGGCTGTCCGCGGTGCCGGTCATGGGTCGTGCCCTACCCGGTCGCGGGCCCTCCACTCGGCGCGGCGTCGTCCGGCAGCTGGGCGAGCAGCCAGCCCGGCCCCGCGACCGGCGTGTCCGGGGGCAGCCGGGCCCGCAGGCCGCGGTCGGCGGTGACGACGACGACCGGCTCCCCGGGAGCCCGCGCCTCCGCCACCAGGGCGTCGTCCCCGCTGCCCGGCGCCCGCACCAGCCGCACCGCGGCGGGCCCGGGGACGTCGCGCGCCGCGCCCTCGACGACCGCGACCAGCCCGGTGCAGGCCAGGGGTCCGCCGTCGGGTCCCCGGAGGTCCCGGCCCGGGAGGGACGCCAGCCGGGCGAGCAGCCGCGCCGTCGCCCCCGCGCGGTCGCGCCACCAGCCGTCGGGACGGGAGCCGAGCACGTTGGCGACGTCGACCAGCAGCAGGGTCACCGCGCCCTCCCCTCCTGTCGGGACACGCCTCTACCCTGCCCGGCATGGAGGAGGTGGACTACGCCGACACGTTCATCGCCGTCGCCGAGGACTGCCCCGCCGAGGCCGGGACGGCGCCCCCGGAGACGGCGAAGCCGTCGGTCGCCGCCCGCATGCACGCGCTGCTGGCCGGCCGCCCGTACGAGCTGACCTCGGCCGACGTGCTGTTCGCCGTGCACGCCGACCGGAACGGGATCGCCGAGGCCGAGCGCCCCGCCGCCCGCGAGGCCTTCTTCGCCCGCGACCAGGCCTGCCTGCGGGCCTCGCCGCTGGGGAAGCGGTACGGCTGGGGTCTGCACGCCGACAGCGAGGGCCGGCTCGCGCTGGTCGGCCGGGAGACCCCGGAGTACGCGGAGTTCGCCGCCGGCCGGGTGCCCGGCGACGGGGCGCCGGTGCGCGTGCTCCTCGCGATGCGCAGCAGTCGCGCCCGCTGAGCCCCTCCCGGTGGCGACGACGCGCTCCTAGAGTCCCCGCCATGTGCCGGAACATCCGCCCGCTGTCGAACTTCGCACCTCCGGCGACGGAGGAGGAGGTGCAGGCCGCGGCGCTGCAGTACGTCCGCAAGATCAGCGGGACGACCAAGCCCGCGCGGGTCAACGCCGAGGCCTTCGACCGGGCCGTCGCGGAGGTCGCCGCCGCCTCGGCCCGGCTGCTCGACGCGCTGGTCAGCACCGCGCCGCCCAAGGACCGCGAGGTGGAGGCGGCCAAGGCCAAGGCCCGTTCCCTGGCCCGGTTCGGCGGCTGAGCCGCCGCGACGGCAAGATCGATTGCGCGCAATCGGCATGACGGGGCACGACGACGGGTAGGCCGAGGGCTCCCCCCTTCTCTTGGAGTTCCTCATGGCGCGCAACACCGTCTCCCGTTCCCTGCACGACCTCGGCCTGTCCGCCTGGTTCGGCGGCACCCTGGCCAACGCGGTTGCGCTGAACGCCGCCGCGGCCGAGGCGGGCAGCAACACCGGCGCCGTCGCGAACGCCGGCTGGAACCGCTGGACCCCGGTCAACGCCGCCGCCATCGGCGCCCACCTCATCGGCAGCGTGGGCCAGCTGGCCGGCAACAGCGGCCGCGTCGCCCAGCAGCAGGGCGTGGCGGGCATGTCGGTCCTCAAGACCGCCCTCACCGCCGCCGCGCTCGGCGTCACCGCCTACAGCCGCGGCCTCGGCAAGATCGTCGACAGCGGCGGCAACTCCTCGGCCAAGTCCGGCACCAAGCCCAACCGGCGCACCCGGGCCGACGTCGCCGCGGCGCAGGAGCAGCTGGACCGTCTGCAGTGGGTGATCCCGGCCCTGACCGGCGCCCTCGTGGTGATCAGCTCCTACGCCGGTGAGCAGCAGCGCCCCAGCGAGGTCCTGCGCGGCACGACCTCGCACTGAGCCCCCGCACGCCACCACCGACCGGGGGAACCCACATGACGCAGGCCCGCCCCGTGACCTTCACGGGCAACACCGCCGCCGAGCAGCACCCGCACGACGCCTCCGGCGAGCGCCCGGGCGCGACGCGCTGCCCGGACTGCACCGACGGCCTCGGCAAGCCGCGCGAGGTGAAGCCGGGCTCGTTCCGGGACCGCCTGCAGCACAACCGGCCGGCGTACTTCGCCTGGCGGATCGGCGTGTTCGTCGTCGGGCTGCTGTTCGTGCTGCTCGGGATCGCCCTGACGGCGCTGCCCGGGCCGCTGACCATCCCGCCGGTGCTCCTGGGCCTGTGGGTGTGGTCGACGGAGTTCGACTGGGCCCGGCGGCTGTTCGCGACGTTCCGGCGCAAGGCCGTCGCGACCTGGAAGCACGCCAAGCAGCACCCGGTGAGCTCCATCGCCGTCACCGTGGGTGGCCTGGTCCTGGCCGGGGTCGCGTTCTGGGCCGTCGGCCACTTCGAGCTGGTCGACCGGGCCAAGGACGCGCTCGGCATCGGCAGCTGACCCCGGGCGGGGTGCGGGGCGCGCGTCCCCGCACCCCGCTCAGGTCGTGGTGAGGACGACGGGCCCCTCGTCGGTCACGGCGACGGTGTGCTCGACGTGCGCCGCCCGGCGGCCGTCGGCGGTGACCACGGCCCAGCCGTCCTTCTTGTGCTTGTAGCGCTCCTCGCCGGCCAGCAGCATCGGCTCGATGGCCAGCGTGCTGCCGGCCTCCAGCCGCACCCGGTCCAGCCCGGTCATCGGCTGGTTGGGCACGAACGGCGGCTCGTGCATCGACCGGCCGATCCCGTGCCCGCCGTGGTCGGGCAGGTGTGCGAAGCCGTACCGGCGGGCCACGGTGTCGATCGCCGTCGCCACGTCCAGCAGGGTGGCCCCCGGCACGGACGCAGCGATGCCCGCCGCCAGCGCCTCCTCGGTCGCCCGCACCAGCCGGGCGTCGTCCTCGCTGGTCGCCTGCCCGACGAGCAGGGTGATCGCCGCGTCGCCGTTCCAGCCGTCGACGATCGCGCCGCAGTCGATGCTCAGCACATCGCCCTCGTGCAGCCGCCGGCCGCTGGGCCGGCCGTGCACGACGACCTCGTTCGGGGAGAGGCACAGCGCGCCGTTGTAGGCCGTCGGCGCCCACGCCGGCTTGTACCCGAGGAAGGACGACGTCGCCCCGGCCTCGCGGATGCAGGTCTGCGCCAGGTCGTCGAGGTCGCGCAGCTTCACGCCCGGCACGGCCGCGGCCCGCACCGCGGCGAGCGTCTCGGCGACCACCCGTCCGGCGTCGCGCATGGCGTCGAGTTCGAGGCGCGTGCGCGGGGGCAGGGTCGTCGTCTCCACGCCGTCCACGGTACGA
The DNA here is from genome assembly GCF_019799925.1 of Blastococcus sp. CPCC 205250. Classification (GTDB taxonomy): domain Bacteria; phylum Actinomycetota; class Actinomycetes; order Mycobacteriales; family Geodermatophilaceae; genus Trujillonella. The sequence continues at coordinate 189,004 of NZ_JABGCG010000009.1, forward strand.
GGGCCCGCTCGGCTCACCCGTGCGGGATCAGCCGCCGGAGTTGCTCGGCGGGCACCGAGCTGTCGTAGCCGCCGCGTGGCACCCCGGGCCCGCCCACTGCGCGCCGGGCCGGCGGCACACCGGTCCGACGGGTTCCCGCGGATCGGTCAGGCGCGGCCCACGTCCCGGGGGTCCGGCGTCCGGAACGGGGAGTCGACCAGCTCGACGTCCGGGGTCCGCGGCTCGCCGTCCGCGCGGTCGGGGTCCTCACCGTCGATCCCGAACCCCTCGGCGGGCGGAGGAGCGCCCCGGCCGGCGTCGGCGGCGGGGATGCCGTCGCCCTCGTCGGCGGAGGCGGGCAGGTTCGGCTCGAGCGGCGCTGACATCGACATGGTCGGGCGCTACCCCGCGGGACGGGGGCCGTTCGGGCGGCGAGGTGACAGGACGGTGAACACGGGGCATACAGCGTCTCCCGCTCCGGCCTGTGGTGGGCCACGGGGCGGCTCAGGAGAGGAGATCGCGATGACGACGACCCAGCCGGCGCGCGGGGTCCCGGACGGGGACGCCGACGGCCGCGACGAGACCCGTGCCGAGCGGGTCGACCGCGAGCTCATGGAACTGCTCAACGAGCTGCGCGTCGCCCTGCCGGGGGTGCAGTTCCTGTTCGCGTTCCTGCTCGTCGTGCCGTTCCAGGAGTCCGCGACGCGGATGACGGAGCTGCAGCGGGACGTCTACTTCGTGACGCTGCTCGCCGCGGTGGTCGCGACCGCGCTGCTCATCGCCCCCGCGGCGCAGCACCGGGCGTTGTTCCGGCAGCACGACAAGGAGGACCTCCTGCGGCGCAGCAACCGCAACGCGTTCCTCGGGCTGACGGTCCTGGCGGTGGCGCTCGTGTCGGCGGTGCTGCTGGTGACCGACGTGCTGTTCAGCCTGCCGCAGGCGGTGGCGGCCGCGACCGTGGTCGCCGTCCTGGTGGGCTGGCTGTGGATCGGCAGCCCAATAGTGCAGCGCGCCCGGGGCCGGCGCGCCGGCTGACGTCCGGCAGGGGTGCCGACGGTCCGCGGGGCCCGGAGGCCGCTCGCCTACCCTCCCCCCGTGGCGGCGACGGAGGTGGCGCGGACCCCGGGAGCCCCCGCGGCCGCCCCCGCGTGGTGGCGCCGGCCCTGGCTCGCCGAGCTGCTCCCGCCGCTGCTGGTCGTCGCGCTCGGCGCCGTCCTCCTTGCCGCCGGGCATGGCCTGTGGTTCGACGAGCTGTTCACCGCGGAGGTCGCCCGCCTGCCCCTCGGCGAGATCCTGTCCGCCATCGCCGCCGGCGAGGGGACGACGAGCTACCTCGCCGGCGTCCCGCCGTCCTACAACGCGCCGTACTACCTCGTCGTCCACGCCTGGATGGCACTGCCCGGGCTCGGCGGGGACACGTCCCTGCGCGTGCTCTCCCTGCTCGCGACGGCCGGCGGCATCGCGCTGGTCACCCGCGCGGTGTCCCGCCTGACCACCCGGGCCACCGGCGTGCTCGCGGGGCTCACCCTGGCCGCGAACCCCCTGGTGCTCGAGCAGGCGGTCGAGGCCCGCAGCTACGGGCTGGCGGTGCTCGCCACCGGCGCGGCCCTGCTCGGCCTGGTCCGGTGGCTGCAGGACCCGCCGCGCGGCCTGGTCCTGTTCGGGCTGGCGGGCGCGGGGATGGGGCTCGCGCACTGGTACGCGGTCACCGTGCTGGCCGCGTTCGTCGTCGCGGCCCTCCTGCTGCGTGGCCGGGCGGCGGTCCGCGTCGCCGTCGTCGGGACGCTCGCCGCCCTCCCGGCCGTCGGGCTCGTCGGGGTGAACCTGCTCAACGGCACCGGGAGCCGGAACGCCGAGCACCTGCGCGACACCGGCGGCACGCTGGCCGAGCTCGCGGTCGAGGCGTGGTCGGGTGGCCGCACCCCGCTGCTGTACCTCTCGGTCGCGCTCGCCGTGCTCGGCGCGGTGCGCGCCCGGGGCGTGCGCGTCGTGGCCGCCTGCTGGCTGCTCGTGCCGCTGGCCCTCCTGCTGGTCGCCGAGCTGGCCCGGCCGGTCTACCTCCCCCGCTACCTGCTCGCCGGGCTGCTGGGGTTGGGCGTGCTCGCCGCGGCCGGCGCACTCGCGGTGCCCCGCGGCGCCCGCGCCGCCGTCGGCACGCTCCTCGTGGCGTTCTCCCTGCTGGCGAGCGCGCCGCTGGCCGACCGCGGACCGCGCGAGCAGGCCGACCGCCTGGTCACGGCCGTCGCGCGCCTGCAGCAGCCCGGTGAGCCCGTCGTCGCGGCCGACCAGCGCTCGGCCACCGGGCTGGACCACTACGTGCGCACGCTCGAACCCCGGTTGCGGCCGGACGTCGTCCTGCCCCCCGACGACGCCCCGCCCGAGGCGGACCGGGTCTGGCTGATCCGCCGGGTGCTGCCCGACGGCTACGAGTCCTCCGACGACGTGGAGATCCTCACCGCGGCCGGCCTGGCCATGGCGCGCGAGTGGTCCTTCCCCGGCAGCAAGACCGACCTGGTCCTCCAGCTCTGGACCCGCTGACCGACCGTGACCGGCGCGGGACCGATGAGTCCCCGCGCGCCCGGCGGTCTCCCCGTCGTACCCACCGGCGCGCGCCGCGGAGGGGCACGGGGAGGTGGGGCACGTGTCGGCCTACGTCGGGGACGCCGAGCCGCTCTCCTCCGCCGAGCCCGGCACCGGGCAGCACCCGCCCCCGGCCATCGAGGTGCGGGGCCTGGTGACCGTCCTCGGCGGCATCCGGGTCCTCGACGGCGTGGACCTGCGCGTCCCGGCCGGGGCCGTGCACGGTCTCGTCGGAGCGGCCGCCGCGGGCAAGACGACGCTGATCCGCGTGCTCGCCGGACAGCTGTGCCCGGACGGCGGCTCGGCGCGCGTGCTGGGCTCCGATGTCGCCACCGAGGCCGAGGCCGTGCGCGCCCGCGTCGGCCGCACCGGGCGGTCGGCCGGCTTCGACGAGCGGCGCAGCGGAGGCGCGAACCTGCTCCAGCTGGCCCGGCTGCTCGGCTACTCCCGCGCCGCGGCGCAGCTGCGCACCGACCAGCTGCTCGCCGGTTTCGGGCTCACCGCCGCGGCGGGGCGGCCGCTGGCGACGTACTCGGCCGCCATGCGCCGCCGTCTCGACCTCGCCGCCAGCATCGTCGTCCGGCCCGAGCTGGTGCTCCTCGACGAGCCCACCACCGACCTCGACCCGCCCTGCCGTGCCGAGGTGTCCGCGGTGCTGCGCGCCCTGGCCCACGCCGGGACGACGGTGTTCCTCACCACCCGGGACCTCGACGAGGCGTGCCGGCTGGCCGACCACCTCTGGGTCCTGGCCTCCGGCCGCGTCGTCGCCGAGGGGACCACGCGCGAGGTGCGCGCCTGGGCCGCCCACGTCAGGGACGGCGGTGCCGCACCGCCCAGGCCAGCGAGCGCGCCGACTGGCGCAGCCGGGCACGGGCCGTCCACGCCGAGCTGCCAGTGGCCCGGCGGTCCCGGGCCACCGGCACGCTGGTGAGCGGCCGGCCGGCCAGCCCCACCGCCAGCACGATGCTCGGTGCCGGCCGGGCGAGCACCGCCTCGCGCACCCGGGGGCCCAGCGCGAGGAACGCCCCGGCGTCGGGCGGCAGCCCGGTCAGCCGGGTCGCCAGCCGGCGGTGCAGGCTCCCGGTCACCCGTCGCAGGGGGGAGGTGTAGCTGCCGCGCCGGCCGGCGAACACCGCCTCCACGTCACCCGCGGAGAGCCGGTCGAGGAGCACGGGCACCGCCTCGGGCGGGTCCTGCAGGTCGGCGTCGAGGCAGACCCACACGTCGGCGTCCGGCTCGGCGGCCAGGCCGGCGGACAGCGCCCGGTGCTGGCCGACGTTCACCGCGAGGACCGTGACGGCGACCCGCGCGTCCCGCGCCGCCAGGCCCGCGGCGACCCGGGCACTGTCGTCGGGCGAGGCGTCCACGACGAACCGCACCCGCCAGTCGCGCCCGTCGAGGGCCGCGGACAGGCGCGCGGCCAGGGCCACGAGGGTGTCGGCGTTGCGGTACACCGGGACGACGACGGCGACCCGCGGACCGGTCACGACGCCGGCCGGGGATCGGCGGCCCAGGTGCGGGCCAGTCCCTCCTCCAGCGCCACGGCCGGACGCCAGCCGAGCAGGTCCGCGGCGGCCCGCGGGTCGCAGACCCAGTCCGCGGTGTCCCACGACCGGCCGGGGTGGGCGCCGGGGTCGGTGGCGATGGGCCGGCCGGTGGCCCGCTCCGCGGCGGCGACCAGGTCCTCGGTGCTCGTCTGCACGCCGGTGCCGATGTTGAGCACCTGGCCGGGCGGCAGGGTGCCGGTGGTGGCGGCGCGGACGCAGGCGTCCACCACGTCGCCCACCCACACCCAGTCGCGCCGGCTGACCGCGGGCGGCAGCGGCACGGTGCCCCCGTCGCGGGCCGCGGCGAGGACCACCGGCACCAGCCGGGTCGGGTGGTCGCCCGGTCCGTAGACCTGGAACGCCCGGAGCACGACGGCCCGGACGCCGCGCTCGGCGGCGGCGGCCTGCAGCAGCAGGGAGCCGGCGGCCTTGGTGGCGCCGAAGAACCCCCGCGGCTCCAGCGGGGCGTCCTCGGCCAGCGGCCGGGGCCCGGCCGCGTACTCCGTCGAGGAGCCCAGCCGGACGACGACCCGGCAGCGGTCCGGCAGCGCGTCCACCAGCCACGGGCTGGTGTTGACCGCCACCGTGGCGGCCCGGTCGGCGGCCGTCGCCTTGGCCCGCCCGGCGGCCAGCGAGAAGACGACGTCGGGGTCGGCGGCCCGGACGGCGACCGTGCCCGCGACGGGGTCGGCGAGGTCGACCGAGGCGCGCGTCAGCCCGACGACGTCCCAGCCGTCCGCCTCCAGCCGCCGCACCAGGTGCCGCCCGACGAAGCCGCCGGCCCCGGTGACCAGCGCCCTCACCGGCGACCGGACCTCACGCCGACGCGGCGACGGGCACCGCCGCGGGCGCGCGACCCGCCGTGACGCCGGAGCCCTCGACGCCGGAGCCCTCGACGCCGGCACCCTGCACGCCGGGACCCTCCACTCCGGGGCCCTCCACTCCGGGGCCCTCGACGGCGGCGACGAACTCCGCCCGGCGGGCGGCGGCCGTCGCGGCGTCGGCGGCGCGCAGCCCGTCCAGGTCCGCGAGCAGCCGCGGGACCTCGACGAACGGGTCGCGGCCGGCCATGTCCGCGGTGAACGACCGGCGCAGGAAGGTGAAGTCCGTGCCCATCCGCACCAGTTCCGCGGCGAGCAGCGCGCTGGGCACCGGCGAGCCCCCCTCGAGCAGCGTCAGGCCGCCGACCCCGAAGGGCTGGCCGACCTCGGCGCGGACGGCGTCCACGGTGCCGTCGACCAGCGGCCGGAACAGCTCGGTGCTGCGGCGGTCGATGCGCAGGTCGTTGAGGCCGACGTAGATGCGCGCCAGCGGCCGGCGGGCCAGGGCAGCGGCCTGGTCGACGGCGTCCTGCGTCTCGATCAGGATGCCGAGGCCGCACCGGCCCGCGACGAGGTCGAGCGTGCGGTCGACCTCCTCGGTGCCGCGGACCATCGGCAGGAAGATCTCGTCGGCCCCGGCGGCCAGGGCGTCGTCGACCTCGCCCGCCGTCCAGGGGCCGTAGCCGTTGATCCGGCAGAGCAGCCGGCCGTCGGTGGCCGCGCGCATCCGCGCCAGGTCCTCGACGGTGTCGGCGTTGATCTGGGTGCCCTCGCCGCGCTGTCGCCGGTGCTTGCCGCGGCGTTCCCAGTCGACGACGATCCCGGCCGCACCGGCGGCCAGCACGTCGCGGCCCCAGGCCGTGTCCACGGTGAAGAGGAACAGATCCACGGCGGTGAGCTTAGGCACACCTAATGCGCAGCGGGCGTCCAGGTGACGTCCAGGTCCTCCGGCGCGCCGTCGGGCGCGGGCACCGCCCCCTCGGCCGGGAACGGCAGGGCACCGCCGCGGACGGCGATGCCGACGGCGTCGCCCACCTCGGGCAGGTCACGGCCCTCGAGCCGGGCGCTGACCGCGCGGCCCGAGGCGAGCTCCAGCCCGACCCGGGCGTCGTGGCCGAAGAAGTCCACGGTGCGCACCCGCGCGACCGGCAGCTCCGGCGCCGGGTCGGTGAGCCGCAGCTGCTCGGGGCGCAGGAGGACGCGGACCGGGCCGTCGGCGGTCCCCCGCTCCAGCTCCAGCACGCCCACCTCGGTGTGCGCCCGGCCCGCGCGCACCTCGGCGGCCAGCACCACGGCCTCGCCGACGAACGTCGCGACGTCCAGGTCCCGGGGGCTGCGGTAGAGGGTCCGGGGGTCGGCCAGCTGCACCAGCCGCCCGCCCCGCAGCACCGCCACCTGCGCGGCCGTGGACAGCGCCTCGGCCTGGTCGTGGGTGACCAGCACCGCCGTGGCGCCGGTGGCGGCCAGCGCCTCGACGACCGCCCGGCGGGTCTCCTCGCGCAGCGACGCGTCCAGGGAGGAGAACGGCTCGTCGAGCAGCACCAGCGACGGCGCCGGCGCCAGCGCGCGGGCCAGCGCGACCCGCTGCTGCTGGCCGCCGGAGAGCTGGTGCGGCGAGCGGTCGGCGAGCGCGGCGTCGAGCCCCACGAGCGCGAGCAGCTCGGCGACCCGGCCGCGGTCGCGCCGCTGCCGCCGGGGCAGGCCGAAGGCCACGTTGGCGGCGACCGACAGGTGCGGGAAGAGACCGCCCTCCTGCGGGACGAAGCCGATCCCCCGGCGGTGCGCCGGGACCCCCCGGCCGTCGCCGGCGACCACCCGGCCGCCGAGCTCGACGGTGCCCGTGTCGGGGTCGTCGAAGCCGGCGATGATCCGCAGCAGCGTCGTCTTGCCGCAGCCGGAGGGGCCGAGCAGCGCGGTCGTCGTCCCCGCGGGCACGTGCAGGTCGATCCCGGTGAGCACGGGGGTGCGGCCGTAGGACCTGGTCACGTCCAGGACGGTGAGGGCACTCATGTCGTCAGACCTCGTTGCACGTCGCGGGAGAGCAGCACGGTAGCCGGGGCGGAGAGCAGCACCATCACCACCGCGTACGGCGCCGCGGCCCCGTACTCCAGGGCGCTGCTCGCCGACCAGAAGGCCGATGCCAGGGTCGTCGTCCCGGTGGGGGCGAGCAGGAGCGTGGCGGTCAGCTCGGTGACCACGGCGAGGAACACCAGCGCCGCGCCGGCGCCGATGCCCGGCGCCAGCAGCGGCAGCGTGACCCGGCGCAACCGGTCGGGCGCCGAGGCGCCCAGCGAGGCGGCGACGTCGTCGTAGAGCCGGGGCGACTGCTCGACCGCGGCGCGCACGGTGACGATGGCCCGCGGCAGGAACAGGATCGCGTAGGCCGCCAGCAGCACCGGCACCGTCTGGTAGAGCCACGGGGTGGCCCGGATGCTGACGGTCACCAGCGCCAGGGCGATGACGATGCCGGGCACGGCGCTGCCCAGGTACGTGCTCCGCTCCAGGAGGGTCGCGACCGGCCCGCGGCGGCGCACCGCCAGCCAGCCGGTGGGCAGGGCCATCGCCGTGGTGATGGCCGCGGCGGCGGCCGCCAGGCCCAGCGTCGAGCCCGTCGTCGTGACCAGGTCGGCCACGTCGAACGCGGTGGAGGCGCCCCGGACCAGCCAGGTCCCGAGGCTGCCCAGCGGCACGGCGAGGGCCAGCCCCACCAGACCGGACAACGCCAGCAGCGCCGGTCCGGTGAGCGCGCCCAGCCGGACCGGCCGCACCGGGCGGGCCGCTCCGGCGCCGGCGCGGGCGTAGCCGCGGCGGCCGCGCAGCCGCAGCTCCGCGACCAGCAGCACCAGGCACAGCAGGACGAGGACGCCGGCCAGCGCGGTCGCCCCGGGGCCGTTGAAGGTCGCCCGGTACTGGTCGTAGATCGCGGTGGTGAAGGTCGGGTACCGCAGCATCGCCAGGGCGCCGAACTCGGCGAGCACGTGCAGCGCGATGAGCAGGCTGCCGCCGAGCACCGCCACCCGCAGCTGCGGCAGCTGCACCCGGCGGAAGACCGCCCAGTTCGACAGTCCCAGGCCGCGGGCGGTCTCCTCCAGCGCCGGGTCCAGCCCGCGGAAGGCGGCGACGGCGGGGAGGTACACGAAGGGGAAGTACGACAGCGAGACCACCAGCAGCGCGCCACCGTAGGTGTCCAGACCGGGCAGCAGCGAGATCCAGGCGTAGCTGTTGACGAAGGCCGGCACGGCCAGCGGCGCGACGAGCAGCACGTGCCACACGCGGCGTCCGGGGATCGCCGTGCGCTCGACCAGCCAGGCGGCGCCCACCCCGAGGACGGCGCACACGACGACGGTGCCGGCGACCAGCCGGACGGTGTTCCAGAGCAGCTCGGCCACCCGTGCCCGCAGGACGAGCTCGGAGATCCCGCTCCACCCGAGGTCGGCGGAGTAGCGGACGATGTAGCCCAGCGGCAGCAGCGCCAGCGCGGCGACCGCCGCGGCGAGCAGCAGGGTGACCGGCGAGCGGCGCAGCTCCCCCAGGCTCCCGGACGCACGGCGGCCCGGGGGCGCCGGCGGGGCCGGCGTCCCGGGAGCCGGGGTCCGCGTCCCGGAGGACGCCGCGGGGCCGGTCAGAGCAGGCCCACTTCCTGCATCAGCTCGGTGACGCGGTCCTGGTCCAGCGAGCCGGGGTCGACGTCCGGCGCGCCGAGGGTGTCCAGCGGGGGCAGCGCCTCGGCCGACGCCACCCCGGTGCCGACCGCGTACTCCAGCGCGGTGCTCTCCGCCAGCCGCTCCTGCGCCTGCGGGCCGGTCAGGTACTCGACCAGCCGCTGGGCGTCCTCCTGCTGGTCGGAGGAGGCGAGGACGCCGGCGCCGGAGACGCTGAGGAACGCGCCGGGGTCGGTGTTGCCGAAGAAGTGCAGCGCGGCGTCGTCCCCGCGCAGGGCGTTCTCCGCCTGGTCCCGGTACCAGTAGTAGTGGTACATGATCCCCGCGTCGATCTCGCCCTCGTCGGCGGCGGTCATCACGGCGGTGTTGCTCTGGTAGACGCCGGCGTTGCGCTCCAGCCCCTCCAGCCAGGCGCGCGTCTCGTCCTCCCCGCGCATGGCGAGGACGGCGCTGACGATGGCCTGGAAGTCCGCGCCGCCGGCGGCGATGCCGATGCGGCCCTCCCACTCGGGGCCGGCCAGGTCGAGGATCGACGCCGGGAGCTCGGCCTCGGGGAGCTGCGCGGGGTTGTAGACGAGCACCGTGGACCGCGCCGCGAAGCCCGTCCACGTGCCCGACGACGGCCGGAACTGCTCGCCGACCTGGTCCAGCGTCGCCTGCTCCAGCGGCGCGAGGAGGCCCTCGCGGTCGAGGATGTCGATCGACGGGCTGTTCTCGGTGAGGAAGACGTCGGCGGGTGACGCCTCGCCCTCCTGCACGATCTGGTTGGCCAGCTCCGCGTCGTTGCCCTCCCGGAACTCCAGCTCGATGCCGGTCTCCTCGGTGAAGCCCTCGAGCATCGTCCGCACGAGGCTCTCGTGCTGGGCGCTGTAGACCGTCAGCGTCTCGCCGTCCGCCCCGGCCGAGCCACCGCAGGCGGCCAGCGCCCCGGTCACGGTCAGGGCGGTGAGAACGGCGGCGGTCGCGCGCCCAGGGGTGTTCACGGTTCCTCCAGAGGGTGTAGGCGAGGCACACCTAAGCACGAGTGTGCACGAGGCGGGCGACCGCGCGGGACGGGGATGGGCTACAACGGGACGGTGTCCGATCCGACGCCCGCTCCGCCGTCCCCGACGCTGCGCACCGCCCGTTTCGCCGAGCTGACCCCCTTCGAGGTCTACGCGCTGTGCCGGCTGCGGGTCGACGTCTTCGTCGTCGAGCAGGAGTGCCCCTACCCCGAGCTCGACGGCCGCGACGTCGAGCCGGCCACGGTGCACCTGTGGGCCGAGGTCGACGGCGAGGTCGCGGCCACCATCCGCGTCCTGGACGACGGCGCCACCCGCGCCATCGGCCGGGTGGCCACGGCGCCGGCCCACCGGGGTGCGGGGCTGGCCGCGCAGCTGGTCGGGGCCGGGATCGCGCTGTGCGAGGGCGTGCCGATCACCCTCGGCGCCCAGGCCCACCTCGAGGGCTGGTACGAGCGGTTCGGCTTCCGGCGCAGCGGCCCCGGCTACGTCGAGGACGGCATCCCGCACGTGCCGATGCGCCGCGAGCCGGCCTGAGGCTCCGGCCCGCTCACCGGCCTGCGCGGCGCCGGGCTGGTCACCGCTGGGCGATGCGGCGCACCTCCGGCTGCACGCCGTCGCTCTTGTGCACGTTGCTCGACCACACCGGCTCGGGATGGGTGTCGGTCCCCGCGACGACGTCCTCGGCGGTGCGCAGCTTGGCGACCTTGTGCACCAGCACGCCGAAGCCGATCTTCGCGATGACGTCGGCGGCGGAGTAGCCGACCTGCATCGCCGTGTACCAGGCCGGCGTCACGTCGGCGAAGACCGGGACGGCGTACACCAGCGGGTAGACCCCGAAGCTGCTGAGCAGCACGATCGTCGCGTTCCGCAGGCTGGTCGCCGCCTCGGTCCCCATCGTCGGCAGCGACGCGCGCACCGCCGCGATGAGGACGACGTACAGGTAGGCGAAGAAGGCGGTGCTGATCAGCCCCCACACGACCAGCGCCCCGGTGTCGCGGCCCTCCCCCACCACCTGCGCGCCGATGTAGCCGGTGACGATCATCAGGAAGGCCGAGACCATCGCCCCGGTGCGCACCCGCCGGGCCCGGGCGCCGCTGAGCGAGCAGACGGCCAGCAGCTCGACGGTCAGCAGCGGCACGGTCACCGACCAGTCGATGTACCGGGTGCCCTCGGTGGTGCGCGCCTCCTCGGTCGGCACGTACACGCCGTCGGTGAGCCGGAACCCGCTGTCGATGTCGGAGTACAGGACCGCGTAGGCCAGGGTCGCCACCGCGGCCAGGCACAGCGCGGCGTAGGAGGAGGGCCGGTAGCGCGCCGACACCTCGTCCCGGCTGGTCAGCGAGTAGAGGAAGTAGGCCAGCAGGGCGAAGCCCGCACCGAGCACCGCGAACTGGACGACGTCGTAGAGGCCCGGGGTGAGCGTCTGCAGTTCGGGGGCGCGGCTGTCGGCAGGGTCCACGGGTCAGCTCCGGAGGGACGGCGGGGGGACACTCCGGCTGTCCCCGCAGGTGCGCGTGCGCACACCCGCGGCCGGGCACCATCTGCGCCGTGGACGCCGCCGCCCCGGTCCCCCGCGATCGCGACCCCGCCGACCTGCTGCGGACCGCCGCCGACCGGCTCGAGGCCCTCGCGGCGCGGACGACGGCAGGCGACTGGCGCGTCACCGGGCTGCTGGCCAGCCGCCCCGAGGTGGTCGCCACCCGGCCCGGCGGGGGCACCGAGCACGTCGCCGAGGCGCGGGCGGGTTCCGCCGCGTGGATCGCCGCCCTGTCCCCCGCGATCGCCCCGCCGCTGACCGCCGCCCTCCGCGCGGCCGCCGGGGAGCCGGACCCGGCCCCGGACCTCGTCACCCTCGCCGCGGTGCTCCTGGACCGCCTGCCCGGCCGCAGGTAGCCGGCCGGGTCAGGCCGCGACCGGCACCAGGTCCGCCGCCCCGAAGGCGGCGTCGAAGCGGTCGCACCAGATCACCACGCTCGTGTAGCCCGTGGCGTCCACCCCCTGTGGGACGACGTAGTTCTGGTCGCCGACGTTGCCCTTGAGGGCTCCCAGGTCGACGGCCGCGTCGTCGAAGGCCGCCTCGGTGCCCTGCGCCGGGTTCTGGGAGAGGTAGACGAACAGCGCGGGGCCGTTCGAGGTCTCGAAGCCCTCCAGCCGCACGACGACCTGACCGTCGGGCAGCTGCACCACCCGGACGGTGCCCACCGTCTCGTGCTCGCGGGAGACGAAGGTGCCGGTCGCCAGGTCGACGGGTCCGGGCGGCGCGGACGGCGCGGACGGCGTCCCGAGGCCGCCTGCGGGACCGCCGTCGGTCCCGCCCTGCTCGTCGGCCGACGGTGCGGCCACCGAGGGCAGCGCCTCGGACACCTCGTCGTCGTAGAACAGCTTCTGCGGCTGGAACCAGATCAGCACGAAGGCCCCCAGTCCGACCACCACCAGCGCTGCCGTTGCCCAGATCCAGGTCCTCCGCCGCGTCGTCACGGCCGGGCAATGTAGACCGGCTCCCGGCGCCCCGGGGGCTTCTGCGGCGCGGTGCGCGGAGACGGCCGGGCGTGGCCGCCGGAGCGCAGGGGTAGGGCCCGGCCATGGCTGACGACACGACGACCGGGGGCTTCGCGGAGCGGCTCGGGGCCCGGGTGGAGGACACCGACGAGGGCGGGGCGCGGGTGTCCTTCGAGGTCACCGACGAGCACCTCAACCCGGCGGGGACCCTGCACGGCGGCGTGCTCGCCACCCTCGTCGACACCGCCATGGGGCAGGCCGTGCGCACGGTCACCGACGAGGGCGACGTCCCGGCGACCAGCCAGCTCACCGTCACCTACCTGCGGCCGGGGAAGCCCGGGCCGCTCACGGTCACCGCCGCGGTGCGCACCCGCGGCGAGCACCTCACCGTCTGCGAGGCCGACGTCGAGCAGGAGGGCACGGCCCTCGCCCACGCGGTGGCGACCTTCGCGCTGCTGCACCACTGAGCCGCCACGACCCGGCCCGGAGGAGGACGATCGGGTCATGACCACTGCCACCTGGAACGGGACCGTCCTCGCCGAGTCCGACGACATCGTCACCGTGGAGGGCAACGCCTACTTCCCGCGCGCGTCGGTGCGCGAGGACGTGCTGCGCCCGTCGACCACGCACACCACCTGCCCGTGGAAGGGCGAGGCGTCGTACTTCTCCATCGAGGTCGACGGCCAGACCAACAGCGACGCCGCCTGGTACTACCCGCAGCCCAAGCCGGCGGCCGAGGAGATCACCGGGCGCGTGGCGTTCTGGAAGGGCGTCGAGGTCCGCTGACGGTCCTCCCCCGTGCCCCCGCCGCCACGGCGGGCGGGGGCATGGGGCCCGCCGTCACCGGCGGGGCCGGGCACCCGCGAGGTCGCGGGCCGACGCGGCGTCGTCCGGGTCGAGGGCCCGGGTGCGCTCCTGGCGCTCGATGAGCCGGTGGTAGGCCGTCCACGCCTCGTCGGGGGCCAGGTCGAGCGCCGCGGCGATCTCGTCCCAGGCGGCTCCGCCGCGCAGCGCGGCCCGGATGCCGATGAGCTGGCTGTCGCGCGCCTTGCGCGCGATGACCTCGCCGAGCGCCAGGAGCTCCAGCGCCTCGGGGACGTCGAGGGTGGTGCCCGTGTCGCGGATGGCGCGCCAGTCGTCCTCGTCGTCGACGGCGACGGAGTCGAGGGTCGCGGAGCCGCTGTCGCGCCGGCTGAGGAAGTCCAGGCGGGTGGCGGCCGTGCTGAGGGAGAACTCCCGCTCGAGGACCTCGGGGGTGATGTGCATGGGTTCCACCATGCCCCCGGTCGCGCGCCGCCCGCGAACCGGCGCCGGTGCGACCCTGGACACGCGGAGGGGGCGACACCCTGTGCGCCTCCTAGGCTGCTGGGCGTGCGGGACGGCCGGGCACCCCTCCCCCGCCGCACCGGCACGTGGCGGCGGCTGCTGCGCGAGGTGTCCGGCTTCGGCCTGGTCGGCGGGGTCTGCTTCGTGCTCGACCTGGCCCTGTTCCAGCTGTTCTACGTGCACGGAGGCGTGTCGCCGGTCGCGGCGAAGGCGCTGGCCACGCTCGTCACCACCGGCGTCGCGTTCGTCGGCCACCGGTCCCTCACCTACCGTCGGCGTCCCCGCACGTCGGTGCGCCGGGGGTCGCTGCTGTTCGGCCTGGTGAACGGCACGACGCTGCTGCTGGGGCTCGGCATCATCGCGCTGGTGCGCTACGGGCTGGGCCAGGAGGACGCACTGGTGCTCCAGGCCGCGAACGTCGCCGCCATCGCGACGGGCACCGTGGTCCGGTTCGTGGCCTACCGCCGGTGGGTGTTCCCGGAGGCCACCCCCGCCTGATCGGGGGCCGCGCGGACGACGGAGGGCCCGCACCCTGTGCGGGTGCGGGCCCTCCGGTGCGGGAGCGGGAGCGTCAGCTGTCGACGCCGACCGCCTCCTTGGCGACCGCGGCGAGAGCGACCTGGGCGGCGCTGATGACGCTCGACCGGGCCTTGTGGGTCTCCTCGTACCGGATGATCACCCGGATGTCGTGCGGCGAGCGCAGCTCCTTGGCGGCCTTGGCGGCGTCGCCGGTCGACAGCGAGTCGTAGCCCTTGATGGGCAGCTCGTCGGCGGTGACGTCGCCGAGCTCCTCGCGGGCGGCGCGGGCCACGTCGGCGGCATCGCGGTTGCCCTCACGGCGGGCGATCCGCTCGGCGCGGCGCAGCGTGGCCGCCCGGCCGACGGTCAGGGTCTCGCGGACGGCGTCGGTGAAGGAGCTGGCCTTGTCGGCCACCTCGCCCAGCTCGTCGCCGGCCTTCTGGCGCACCTGGGTCGCGCTGTCGAGCACCTCGTTGACCCGGTTGGCGACGAAGCGCACCGGGGCGTTGGCGGCGCGAGCGGCGGTGCCGGCGACGCGCTGCAGCGGGGTCGGCATGAGAGCGGCCGGACCGCCCAGCGCCTCCTCGGCGAGGACGACGGTCAGCCACTCGACGGTGGCCTTGTGCGCGGTGACGAGGCCCTCGGCCAGCTGCACGACCCGCGGCAGCTCGGCGGTGGTGGCGAGCACCTTGACGTAGGTGGCGCGGTCGAGGAGCTGGTGCTCGAGCTGCAGGTCCTGCAGGAGGGCCTCCTCGAACGGCTCGGCCTGCTCGAAGGTGGCCTTGAGCAGCGCCGAGAGGCGGCCCAGCGCGGGGGTCACCACGTCGGGGACACCGCCCAGTGCGCGCAGCTGCTCGGTGATCAGCCGGGTGCGCTCGGCGGCGTTGTCGGCGTTCTGGGTCAGCTCACGGCGCACGGCGTCCGTGCGGGCCTGCGCGACGCGGGTGCGGGCGACCTGCTCCTCGGTCTGCGTGAGCAGCACGAGGGCGCGGAGCTGGTTGACGATCTTGGTGTTGTCGGTCATGGCGGGGACTCCAGACATCGGGGATGACCTGACGTCAGGGTGATGCCCACGTCCGGCCGACTGCTAACTCCTGCAAGCGGATTGCTAGCAGTGACCCTCGCCACGCCGGGTCGACATGTCGGCACACCGACAGGCCGACAGGCCGACACCTCGACCCGTCCTCCGGTGCCGGCCGACCGCCTGGCCGGGTCGGCGGCACGTCGTCCACCCGGGGTGCGGCCGGGCCGTGGCGGGGGTTGCTGCCCGGTTCCGGCGGTGCGGTCTACCCGGGCCGGGCGCCCAGGAGTGGGCGGTCCTGCCATTCCGGGGCCCGGTCCGGCGCCCCTAGCGTTCGGCCATCCACCGCCCGCGACCCCGGGAGCCCGCCATGTCGACCGTCCCCGTCATCGACGTCCACCCCTTCCTCACCGGGTCGGACGCCGACCGCCGTCGCGTCGCGGCCGAGATCGCGGCCGCCTGCGAGCACATCGGCTTCTTCCAGATCACCGGCCACGGCGTCGACGAGGGCTTCGCCGAGGAGACCTACCGCGCCGCCCGCGCCTTCTTCGACCTGCCCGCCGACCGCAAGGCCGAGGTCGCGCAGCCCTCGTCCGACGTCGTCCGCGGCTGGTCCGCGGTCGGCGCCGAGGGCCTGGCCGCCTCGATGGACGCCGCCGCTCCGGGCGACCTCAAGGAGAAGTTCGACATGGGGACGCCGGACGTGCCGGACGACCCGTACTTCGGTCCCGAGCAGGCGGGCACCCACTTCGCGCCCAACCTGTGGCCGTCGGCCCTGCCGGAGATGCGGCCGCTGTTCGAGCGGTACTTCGTCGAGATGGGCGAGCTGAGCCGTCAGCTCATGCGCGCGTTCGCCCTCGGCCTCGACCTGGACGTCGACTTCTTCGAGTCCCGGATCGACCGGCACATCAGCATGTTCCGGGCGATCAACTACCCCGAGCAGCTCACCGAGCCGCTGCCGGGGCAGCTGCGGGCGGGGGTGCACACCGACTACGGCAGCCTGACGATCGTCCGGCAGGAGGAGGCGCCCGGCGGACTCCAGGTGCGCGACAAGACCGGCGACTGGGTCGACGTCCCGGTCGTGCCCGGCGGGCTGGTGATCAACATCGGCGACCTGATGGCCGAGTGGACCAACGACCGATGGGTCTCCACGCTGCACCGCGTGGTCAACCCGCCGCGGGAGGTGGCAGCGGACAGCCGCCGGCTGTCGCTGATCTTCTTCCACCAGCCCAACTACGACGCCGTCATCGAGTGCCTGCCCGGCTGCCTGCCCCCCGGTGAGGCCCCGCGCCACTCCCCGGTGACGTCCGGCGACCACCTGCTGGGCAAGTTCCTCAAGCAGGTCGCCTTCGACGCGGCCTGACGCCCCGGCTCAGCGCGCGGCCGGCGTCGCCGGGGGGACGGCGGGCCTGCGGCGGGTCTCGAGCCGGAGCACGGGCTGGGTCAGCGCCAGCAGCTCGGTGCCGCAGGAGACGCAGTAGGCACCACGCTGGTCGTGGGTGCCGCAGGTGGGGCAGGACACGGGCTCTCCTCGATCCGGGAGTCCCTCGGGACTCGGAGGGCAGACGATGCCAGCCCCGCCCGCGGGGCTGGGCACGGTGGGACGGGTGGGACGGGTCGTCAGGCAATCGTCATGCAGCCGCCGGCCCCCGGACGCACACCGGCCGCGTCGTCGCGGGTGCGACGACGCGGCCGGGAAGAGCGGGCCGGGCCCAGCGAGCCTGGTCGAGCGGGCCGGGGGTCAGCGGGCGCCGAGGGACCGCCAGTACTCGTTCAGCGCGCTGTTCGTCTTCACGAACCACACGATCGGCCCCACGATGATGAGGAACCCCGGGATGTACCACAGGCCCGTGGCGCCGCTGACCGGCTTGGGCCGGCCCGCGCGCTCGTACATGTTCCCGACCTCGCTGCTGGTGAGGAAGGGCGAGGCGACCCCGATGAAGATGGCCAGGACCAGCGCGAGCGCGCCGCCGAGGCCGTTGCCGGTGTGCCGCTTCATCTCCTCGTGGACCTTGAAGTACCAGACGAGGCTGTAGATCCCCAGGGTCACGATGCACAGCAGGATCGCCATCCCGGTGCCGCGGACCTGCCCGATCGGGCCGGACGGCGCGAAGTACTGCCCCGAGGTGGGAGCCGCCGGCATCGGCCGGCCCCCGTAGGCGGCCTGTGGGCCGCCCTGCGGAGGGCCCTGCGGAGGGCCGTAGCCGGGCGGAGGGGGCGGCGGGTTCTGCGGCGCCGGGTAGGACGGCCCGCTCGGGTACTGGGAGGTGGACATGTCGCCCCGCTTCTCGCGTCGGCCGGCGGGCTCTCCGCGGCCGGGAGCAAGCTAGACGAGCCGCCGCCGGCCGCCCAGGGGTCTGCGCACGACCTGCACCGGTGGCGCACCGGGCGTCCCGCAGGTGCTCTCCTGCCCCGGCAGTGCCGTCAGTCGCGGACGACGGCGACGAGCCGGTCGAGGAACGGGACCTGGCCGCGGACGAGCTTGCGCCGGGCCTCGGCCAGGCCGAACCACCCGGCGCGGTCGATCTCCGGGAACTCCTGCACCCGGCCCGACCGCGGCGGCCACTCGAGCGGGAAGGTGTTGCTGACGCAGGCCGCGGCATCGAGGTCGCCCTCGGCCGCCCACACCGCCAGGACCTTCCCCGAGGCCCGCAGTTCACCCAGCGGCGCCAGCGCCCCGGCCGGCACCGGACTGCCCAGCTCCTCGGCGAACTCGCGACGCGCCGCGACCTCGGCGTCCTCGCCGTCGGCGTACTCGCCCTTGGGGATCGACCAGGCGCCGTCGTCCTTGCGAGCCCAGAAGGGCCCGCCCATGTGGCCGAGCAGCACCTCGCGACCGGTGGGCCCGATCCGGTGCAGCAGCACCCCCGCACTCCGTCTCGGCACCCGCCCACCCTGGCACGGTCTACAGGTGGGCGAGCGCCTCGGGGAGCTCGACGACGTCGGCGTACTTGGCGTCGAGGTCGGCGAGGTTGTTGTCGTGCAGCGCCGGGGTCCGGTCGGCGCACGCCTGGCGCACCACCTGCGGGCGGAACCCGGCGTTGAGGGCGTCCATGGCGGTGGCCCGCACGCAGCCGGAGGTGGAGACGCCGGCGATCACCACCGTGTCCACCCCGGCCGCGTGCAGGGTCGACGCCAGCGAGGTGCCGGCGAACCCCGAGGCGTACTGCTTGACGACGACGACCTCGCCGGCCGCCGGCGCCAGGGTCGGCTCCCCCCACCCGCCGGGCGCCCCGTCGGCGAAGCAGGCCAGCGCCGGCACCTTGCGCACGAACAGCCCGCCGTCGGCCAGGTCCGGGGCGTAGCGGACGACGGTCCACAGCACCGGCACTCCCCCGGCGCGGGCCGCGGCGACCAGCCGGCCGGTGGCGTCGACCGCCGGGCCGGGCTCGGGCAGGCCGAACGGGCCGTCGGGCTCGGTGTAGGCCCGCACGAGGTCGATGACCAGCAGGGCCGGCCGGGTGCCCCAGCCGACCCGGCCGGAGAACGCCGTGCCGTGCGGGCCGGTCGCTGCGCCGGCCTCGTGCGGGCCGGCCATCAGACCCAGACCGGCCGGCTCGGCGCCGGGAGGCCGGTCTCCTCCTCGCAGCGGGCGAGCAGTTCCTCGATCGGCGGGCCCATGTCGAACACGGGGAGCTCCGCCGGCCGGTCGGCGCGCATCTGCTCCCGCAGCGCCTGCGTGGCGTCGGCGTCGACCGCGCCGTCCCCGGTGAGGACGACGCCGTAGCGCCGCGCGCCCTCGGCGGTGACCAGCCCGCGGCGGACCTCGAGCTCGACCAGGGAGGGGTCGCGCTCGAGCGGGTCGCCCCACCCGCCGCCGCCCCAGGTGACGAAGTGCAGCACGTCGCCGGGCGCCACCGGGACGTCGTGGCACTTGCTCGGCAGCACCTGACGCGTGCCGTCGGCCCGCTCGAGCCACTTGGTGCCGCGCGCGCCGGGGTGCCCGCCGTTGACGCCCCACGGGTAGGTCAGCCAGCGGTCGTCGTGGATGGCGATGGTGCCCGGCTCGTCGAACCGGTAGGCCACGTCGACGCCGTTGCCCCCGCGGTGCAGGCCGGGGCCGCCGGTGTCGGCGACGGTCTCCCACGTCTCGATCCGCAGCGGGTAGTAGGACTCGAGGTACTCGCACGGGATGTTGGTGAAGCTCGGCCACAGCGAGTGCCCGTCGGGCCCGTCACCCAGCGGCCGGCCCGGGATGCCGCCGAAGCCGATCGAGTACAGCTGGAACCACTCCCCCTTCCGCTCGCCGGTGGAGTAGTGCCCCGAGTACATGAAGTGTGGCGAGGATGAGAAGCCCGCCGCGTTGAGCAGCGCCGGGTTGGTCTGCCCCAGCAGACCGCCGAACAGGTCGAACACCCGCCCGATGCCGTGGTTGCGGCCGTTGAGCGACGCCGGGTGCCTGGGCTTCCAGTACGACCCGTCCGGGATCGTGACGTCCACCAGCGGGTAGAAGCCGTCGTTCCACAGGATCTGCGGGTCGGCGACGGTGATCATGTAGATCCCGAAGAACATCCGGGTCAGGTTCTCGTTGATGTAGTAGTTGATCGGCCCGGCCGCCTGCGGCGAGGAGCCGGTGAAGTCCAGGTGCACCTTGTCGCCGGTGCGGGTCAGCGACAGCTTCAGCTCGTAGGGGCCGTTGCCCACGCCGTCGTCGCAGATGTAGTCGGTGAAGGAGAGCGTGCGGCCCTCCTCGAAGACCATCGACAGCAGCACCTTCATCGCGTCGTGGTTGCGCTGCAGCAGGGCGTCCAGCGCCGAGAGGTAGGTCGCCGTCCCGAACCGCTGGCACATCTCGACCACCCGCCGCGAGGCGGTGCGGCAGGCGGCGACCAGGCCGTTGAGGTCGGCCCGGTTCCAGTCGGGCATGCGGACCTGGTTGAGGATGATCCGCAGCGCGTCCTCGTTGAGCTCGCCCCGGCGGTAGAGCTTGAAGGGCGGGATGACCACGCCCTCCTCGTAGATGGTGAGCGCGTCGGTGGGCATGGAGCACGGGGTCTTGCCGCCGACGTCGGACATGTGGCCGAACATCGACGCCCAGCCCACCACCCGGCCCTCGTGGAAGACCGGGACGACGACCAGCCAGTCGTTGGCGTGGCTGATCGCCGCGCCGCAGGCGTACGGGTCGCTGGTCAGCAGGACGTCGCCCTCCTCGACGGTGTCGTCGAAGCCCTCGAGGAAGTCGGGTATGGAGAGGCCGAACTGGCCGACGACCATCTTCCCGTCGGGGTCGGCGATCAGCGGGAACTCGTCGTGCTGCTCGCGGATGCCCGGCGAGAGCGCGGTGCGGAACAGCACCTCGTCCATCTCGTAGCGGGCGTTGCGCAGCCCGTTCTCGATGAGGTCGAGGGTCACCGGGTCGACGTCGGCCTTCTCGACGGCGCCGGTCGCGGTCTCGATGATCCGTGCCATGGGTCAGCCCTCCACCGGGTTGATGAGCAGCGAGCCGGACGCGTGCACGGTGGCGGCGTGCCCGGGCAGGACGAGGGTGGTCGAGTCCATCTCGGTGACGACGGCGGGACCGGGGACCACGTCGCCGGCCCGCAGCCGGGCTCGGTCGTAGACGCCGGCCGGCACGTGCGCGCCGCCCACGTAGACCCGCCCGTCGGCCACCTTCGCCGCGGCCGGGTCGCCGTCGCCCTCGGGCAGCCGCACCGCGGCGACGTCGGGGCGCGGGCCGGTGACCGTGGCGCGGGCGTTGACCAGCTCGTGGTCGACGGTGAGCAGGAAGGAGAAGAGCCGGTCGTGCTCGGCGTCGAACGTGGCGCCCAGCCGCTCGAGCGCGGTGTCCGGGTCCTCCAGCCACGCGGGGTCGACCTCGACCGGGATCTCGAAGCCCTGCCCGTGGTAGCGGACGTCGACCTGGTAGCCGACGGTCTGCTGCGCGCGGTCCAGGCCCTGCGCGGCGAGCCGGGCGCCGGCGTCGTCGGCGAGCTCCCGCAGCACCTGCACGAGGTCGGCCCCGCTCAGCTCGCCGAAGCGGCGCAGCACGGTGCGCGCGGACTCGTCGCGGCGGCTGGTGGTCGCGTCGCCCAGCGCGTTGAGGATGCCCGGCGCCGGCGGCACGATCACCGGCCACGCGCCGGTGAGCACGCCGAGGGCGTTGGCGTGCAGCGGCCCCGCACCGCCGAAGGCGACCAGGGCGAAGTCGCGGGGGTCGAAGCCCTGCTGGACCGAGACCAGCCGGACCCCGCCGAGCATGTTCTCGTTGACGATGTCGACGATCCCGGCCGCGGCCGCCTCGACCGACTCCAGGCCCATCGCCTCGGCGACCTTGCCCACCGCGGCGCGGGCCGCCTCGACGTCCAGGCTGATCTCGCCGCCGGCCAGCGACGTCGGCAGGTAGCCGAGCACGACGTTGGCGTCGGTGACCGTCGGCTCCGTGCCGCCCTTGCCGTAGGCCGCGGGTCCGGGGTCGGCGCCGGCCGACTGCGGGCCCACGCGCAGCGCGCGGGTCAGCTCCGGCACGTGCGCGATCGAGCCGCCGCCCGCGCCGACGGTGCGCACGTCGACGCTGGAGGCGCGCACGGTGAGGTCCCCGACCTTGGTCTCCCGGCCGATC
This sequence comes from Blastococcus sp. CPCC 205250, assembly GCF_019799925.1. Classification (GTDB taxonomy): domain Bacteria; phylum Actinomycetota; class Actinomycetes; order Mycobacteriales; family Geodermatophilaceae; genus Trujillonella. The sequence continues at coordinate 210,521 of NZ_JABGCG010000009.1, forward strand.
CGCGGGCGGAGGCCCTGCACGAGCCCGACGTCGGTGGACGTGCCGCCCATGTCGAAGGTGAGGACGTCGGCGAAGCCGGCCTGCTCGGCGGCCCACACCGCGCCGGTGACCCCGCCGGCCGGCCCGGACAGCAGCATCGTGACCGGGGCGTCGACGGCACTGGGCGCCGAGGACAGCCCGCCGTCGCTGCGCAGGATGGCCAGCTCGCCGCGCACCCCGCCGTCGGCGAGCTGGTCGGCGAGGTTCTGCACGTACCGCTTCACCTGCGGCTGGACGTAGCCGTTGGCGACGGTGGTGAGCGTCCGCTCGTACTCGCGCATCTCGGGCAGCACGTCGGAGGACAGCGACACGGGGACGCCGGGCAGCACCTCGGCGGCGATCTGGGCGATCCGGCGCTCGTGCGCGGGGTCGGCGAAGGAGTTGATGAGGCTCACGGCCAGCGCCTGGACGCCGCTGCCGGCCAGCGACCCCAGCTTCGCGCGGACGTCGTCCTCGTCGAGCTCGCGGACGACCGAGCCGTCGCTGGCGATGCGCTCGTCGACCTCGACGGTGTTCTCCAGCGCGGCCAGCGGCTCGGGCTTGGGCCAGATGATCCAGCCGGCCAGGCCGCCGGGGACGAACGACCGCGCGATCTGCAGCACCTGGCGGAACCCGCGCGTGGTCACCAGGCCGACCGTCGCACCCTTGCCCTCGAGGATCGCGTTGGTCGCCACGGTCGTGCCGTGCAGCACCGACTCGACCTCGGACAGGTCGATGCCGGCCTCGGCGCAGGCCTTGGCGATGCCGGTGAGGACGCCGACGGACTGGTCCGCGGGGGTCGAGGCGGTCTTGGCCCGCCAGGTGCGGCCGCTGCCCTCCTCGACCAGCAGGACGTCGGTGAAGGTGCCGCCGACGTCCACTCCGAGCCGGTAGCTCATGGACCCCTCCTCTTCTCGGTGGTGCTCCGTGGTGCTGCGGTCGTGGTGGTGCGGTGCTGCGGTCCTGTGGTGGTGTCGGCGTGGTGCCGTCACTCGGGGAGCGGCTCCAGCGCGCTGGCGGCGGCCGCGCGGACCATGACCACGCGGGCGTTGCGGATGTGCGCGGTCATCACCGCCCGGGCCCACTCGGCGTCGCCGGCGCGCATCGCGGCCACGATCTCGACGTGGTGGGCGAGGCTGCGGCACAGCGAGGCGTCGTCGTAGGCGTGGAAGTTGCGGACGACGATCGGCGGGTGGATCACCCCGGCCAGCGCGGCGGCCAGTGCCGGGTGCCCGGCCAGCGCGGCCAGCCGGTCGTGGAAGGCGCGGTTCAGCGGCACGAGCGCGTCGAGGTCCTGCTGCGGCCCCGGCCGCCCGGTCGTCTCCATCCGGACGGCGAGGTCCTCGAGCTCCTCGAGGTCGCCGGCGCCGGCCGCCGCGACGGCCAGCGCCGTGACCTGCGGCTCCAGCAGCGCGCGCAGTTCGAACACGCCCTCCAGCTCGTCGACGCTCCAGGTGGCCACGCGGGCGCCGCGGTTGGGCACGAGCTGCACCAGGCCCTCGGCGGCGAGCCGGGACAGCGCCTCGCGCACGGGGGTGCGGCTGACGCCCAGCCGCTCGGCGAGCTCCACCTCCCCGAGGCGGGCGCCGGCCGGGAGCTCGCCGCGCAGGATCACCTCGCGCAGCGTGTCCATCGCCCGCTCGGCGGACGTCACCGGACGTGTCACGGACCACACCCCTCGGGAAGTTGTATGCAACCTAGGGCGGACGGCTTCCGCTGGGCAATCCCGGACGCGTAAATTCCGCGTGACTGCATACAAGAGGGGGCCGCCATGGGAGACCTGCTAGGAACGCGCCGACCGTCGCAAGCGGCGCGGCTGCGGGAGCTGCTGGCCGCGCCGCAGCCGCTGGTCGCCCCGGGCGCCTACGACGCGCTGTCGGCACGCCTGGTCGAGCAGGCGGGCTTCGACGTCGTCTACATGACCGGTTTCGGGACGACGGCCTCGCTGATCGGCCGCCCCGACGTGGGCCTGCTGACCGGCGCGGAGATGGCCGACAACGCCCGCCGCATCGCCGCCGCCGTCGACGTCCCGGTGATCGCCGACGCCGACACCGGCTACGGCAACGCCATCAACGTGGTGCGCACCGTGCAGCTGTACGAGCAGGCCGGCGTCGCCGGCATCCAGCTCGAGGACCAGGTGATGCCCAAGAAGTGCGGGCACATGAGTGGCAAGGCGATCATCGGCACCGAGGAGATGGCCGGGAAGCTGCGCGCCGCCGCCGAGGCCCGCCGCGATCCCGACACGGTGATCATCGCGCGCACCGACGCGGTCGCCACCCACGGGATCGACGAGGCGATCGGCCGGGCCCGCGCCTACGCCGAGGCCGGTGCCGACCTGCTGTTCGTCGAGGCGCCGACCTCCGAGGCCGACATCGAGCGCGTCGCGACCGAGTTGCGCGGCGTCGCGCCGCTGCTGTTCAACTGGGCCGAGGGCGGCCGGACGCCGCCGCTGTCGCTGGACCGGATCGGCGAGCTCGGGTTCTCGCTGGTGATCTACCCGATCGGCACGCTGCTGGCGGCCACCGCCGGGATGCGCTCCCTGCTGGCCTCGCTCCGGGCCGACGGCGTGCCCGCCCTGGACGGGCTGCCGGCGTTCGACGAGTTCACCGGCCTCATCGGGCTGCCCGAGGTGCAGGACCTGGAGCAGCGCTTCCGCGGCTGACCGGTCGTCAGCGTGGCGCGGCGGTCCGGCCGGGCCGGGTCCAGCTGGAGCGGACCCGCACGATGGTCGTGGCGCGGGCGCGCTGGCAGTCGGCGCAGCGACGGCCCGGGGTGCAGGACGGACAGGACATCGGGGACCTCCCTCGGAGTCGGTGCCGCGCACCGTGGCAGCACCGCCGCCCGTGCGGGGCCCCCGACGCGCCGGTGCGACAGGACGTCATCCGTGCGACATCGGCCGTTCCGCCGCGGCGCGGCCGCGGTGCCCGCGCGGATCGGCAGCCGGCGCAGCCTGCGGCACCGCCGCGGGTCGACGGGACGCATCTCACCGCCACGGCCGTCCCCGTCCGTCACACCCGCCACAGACGCCGCCCCGGCCTGACCGGACCGGTCCGTCCGGACCGGTAGACAGGACACCATGAGCTCCACTCCGGTCCGCCCGGCGCCCGCCGCTGCCGGCAGCGCGCGGCCCGCCGTGGCGATCGCGGCGACGAGCACGCCCGTGCTGTCCTACGCGCTGGCGCACAACCGGGTGCCCGTGGTGTCCCGGCTGGCCCTCACCAACCACGGCGGCCCCGCCCGGGCGGCCACCGTGCGGGTCCGGGTGCTCGACGCCGAGGGCCCCATCGGCGGCGCGGTCGAACGGCTCGTGGACCTCGACGCCGGCCGGACGACGGTCCTCGGCGACGTGGGCCTGGCCATGGACCCGGCGGTCATGCTGCAGATCGAGGAGCAGCGGCCCGGCTCCATCGAGGTCGACGTGCTGGTCGACGGCGAGGACGTCGGCGGCACCGCGCTCCCGGTGCAGGTGCTGGCCGCCAACCAGTGGCTCGCCGCCCCCGCGCCGCTCGCGCTGGAGATGCTCGCCGCGCACGTGCAGCCCAACCACCCCGCCGTCGCCGTCCTGCTCGACGAGGCCGCCACCCTGCTCGGCGCACGCACCGGGGACCCCTCCCTCCAGGGCTACCAGGCCGGCCCGGAGCGCGTCGACGCGATCGTCGCGGCGGTCGCCGACGCCGTGGCCGCGCGGTCGGTGCGCTACAGCGAGCCGCCGGCCAGCTGGGCCGACGTCGGCCAGAAGGTGCGCACGCCCGGCGACGTCCTGGACGGCCGGGTCGGCACCTGCCTGGACACCGTCGTCGTCCTGGCCGCCGCGCTGGAGCAGGCCGGCATCCGGCCCCTGCTGTGGGTGGCCGAGGGCCACTCCTTCCTCGGCTACTGGCGCGAGGAGCGCAGCGCCGAGAGCGCGGCCACCACCGACGTCGCCCCCCTGGTCAACCTGGTCGACCTGGGCTACGTCCGGCTGGTCGAGACCACGCTGCTGACCTCCCGGGCCGACGGGGCGCCGGCCCCCTCCCCCGACGAGCTGCACGCTGCCGCCTACACCGCCTGGCTGGCCGGCGGGGCCGGCCCCGCCCGGGACCAGTCCCTCGACCGCGTGATCGGCGTGACCGACGTCCACCGCGCCCGGCGGGACGGGATCCTGCCGCTGCCCGCCCGCACCCGCGGCGCCGACGGCACGGTGCAGGTGGTCGAGTACCGGCCGGCGGCGCACGGCACGGGTGCCCGGACGCCGGCCGGACCGGCGCCGCGCGGCGACGACCGCGGCCCGGCGAGCCGGCACGGGCGCCCCGAGGCCCCGGCCCGGGTGCAGCAGTGGAAGAACGCGCTGCTCGACCTCTCGCTGCGCAACCGGCTGATCAACTACACCGAGCGCTCCGGGCTGCCGCTGACCGTGCCGGCGGGCTCCCTCGGCACGCTCGAGGACCTGCTCTCCGGCGGCACCGCCGTCACGCTGCTGCCGTCGGACCGGCTGTCGGCCGTCCAGCGCGAGCGCGGCGTGGGCAGTGCCCGCGAGCTGCCCGAGGAGCTGCTCGCCGAGACGCTGACCGAGCGGCGCGCCGTGCACGCCGACGTCACCGACGGCGGTTACCTCCCGCGGCTGCGCGGCCTGGCCTACAAGGCCAAGACCGTGCGCGAGGAGACCGGCGCCAACAACCTGTACCTCGCGCTGGGCTCCCTGGTGTGGGAGCTCGACGGCCGGCCGCTGCGCTCGCCGCTGGTCCTGGTCCCCGTCGTCCTGACCCCCGCTGCGCGCGCCGGCGGCTACCGGCTGACCCTCGACGACACCGGCACCAGCACGCCCAACTACTGCCTGCTCGAGAAGCTCCGCCAGGTGCACGGCCTCGTCGTGCCCGGCCTGGCCGAGCCCGACGGCGACGGCGCGGGCATCGCGCTGGACCGCGCGCTGACCGCGATGCGGCTGGCGCTGGCCGAGGCCGGTCTCCCCCACCGCGTCGAGGCCACCGCCGACCTCGCCGTCCTGCAGTTCGCCAAGTACCGGCTGTGGCGCGACCTCGACGAGCACTGGGCCGACTTCGCCGCGAACCCGCTGGTCTCCCACCTGCTGCACGAGCCGACCGAGGCCTTCGCCGACCCGGCGCCCGACACCGCGGGCGGGGTCGACCTCGACGAGCTCGCCGCCCGCTGCCCGGTGCCCGCCGACGCCTCGCAGCTGCGCGCGATCGCCGAGGCCGGCGCCGGGCGCACCTTCGTGCTCGAGGGCCCGCCCGGCACCGGCAAGTCGCAGACGATCACCAACCTGCTGACGCGGGCGGTCGCCGACGGCAAGCGGGTGCTGTTCGTGGCCGAGAAGCGCGCCGCGCTCGACGTCGTGGCCCGCCGGCTCGAGGCCGTCGGCATGGGGCCGTTCGCGCTGGACCTGCACGACAAGGGCAGCAAGGCAGCCGCCGTCCGGGCGCAGGTCAAGGCCGCCCTGGAGCACGCGGTGGCCGTCGACGACCAGGGGCTGGCCGCCGACACCGAGGACCTGCGCGCCGCCCGCCGCACGCTGACCCGCTACGCGCAGCGGCTGCACGCGCCCAACGCCGCCGGGCTGTCCTACTACTCCGCGCGGACGGCGCTGCTGGCTGCCGGCGACGACGCCCCGGTGCTGCCCGTGCCCGCGCCGGTCGTGGCCGCCGCCCCGGCCGACGACCTGGCCGCGGTCCGGCGGGCCCTGGCGCTGCTGCCCGACGTCGCCGACCTGGTCCGCCCCTCCCCCCGGCACGCCTGGGCCTTCGTCGACAGCCCGCAGGTGGACCTGCTGTCCGCCCAGCAGGCCGCCGCCGCGGTCGACGCCGCCATCCGCGCCCTGCCGGTCGAGGAGCACCTGGCCCGCGCGCTGCGCGAGGTGCGCACACCGGCCGACCTCGACGGGCTGGCCCACCTGCTCTCCGGCCCGCCCACCACGCTCGACGTCCTCGACGAGGTGCCGACCCAGCGCTGGACCGCGGCGACCACCCACGTGCTCGGCGAGGTCGCGGCGTTCGCCTCCGGCGTCCACCCCGGGCTCGACGTCGCGACGCCCGACGCGCTCGCCCTCCCCCTCGCCGACCTGTACGTCGAGGCGCAGACCGCGCAGGCCGGCACCTGGCTGGCCCGCCGACGGGGTCTGGCCGCCGTGCGGGACCGGCTGGCCCCCGTGCTGCGGCCCGACGTCAAGCTGCGGCTGCGCGACGTCCCCGAGCTGACCGCGGCGCTGTGGCGGCTGCAGACGGCCGCCGCCGCGCTCGCCGCGCGGGCCGCGGTCATCCCGGGCCTGTCGGTGCCCGCGGGCTGGAACCCGCTGCTGGAGCCCGACCTGCTCGAGGGTCAGGTGGCGTGGCTCCGCCGCTCCGGCGCGCTCGCCGACAGCGCCAGCGACTTCGCCGTGCAGCTGCGCCGGTACGTCGTCGCCGGCCCCGGTCCCGACCCCGCGGCGGCGGCGACGGTGGCCCGGCTGCGCGACAGCCTGACCGCGCTGCTGGCCGTGTGCGGCAGCGACGCCCGGCGGTTGGCCGCGTGGTGTGCCGACGACGGCCTGGTCTTCCGCTGGACGATGACCCGCCCCGAGCGGGGCGTCGAGCACACCGGGCTCATGTCGCTGCGCCGGTGGGCGTCGTTCCTGGACACCCTCGAGCCGCTGCGCGCGGCCGGCCTGACCGACGCCCGCACGACCCTCGTCCGGGGCGAGCTGTCGGCCGACGACGCGGTCCGGGCCTTCGAGCTCGGCGTGGCGCGCGCCTCGGTGACCGAGCGCCGCGACGCCTCCGGCCTGGACGCCTTCGACGCCGAGGTGCACGAGAAGGCGATCGGCCGGTTCGCCGCCGCCTCCCGGGCGGTCCGCCGCCACCTGGCCACCGCGCTGCCGGCGGAGCTGGTGGCGGCCCGCCCGTTCGACGCGCAGTCCGGTGACGGGCGGGTGGGTGCGCTGCAGCGGGAGCTGTCGCGGTCCCGCCGCGGACTCGGCGTGCGCGGGCTGCTCGAGCAGTACGCCGACCTGGTCACCGCCGTCACGCCGTGCGTGCTGGTCAGCCCCGACTCGGTCGCCCGCTTCTTCCCCGCCCGTGCGGGGCTGTTCGACCTCGTGGTCTTCGACGAGGCCTCGCAGATCCGGGTGGCCGACGCGGTCGGGGCGCTGGGCCGGGCCCGCGCCGCCGTCGTCGTCGGTGACAGCCGCCAGATGCCGCCCACGTCCTTCGCCGAGCCCGCCACCGGCGCCGACGACGATCCGGCCGACCTGCTGGGCACCACGGTGGAGGACGAGGAGTCGATCCTCTCCGAGTGCGTGCAGGCCCGGGTGCCGCGCCAGTGGCTGTCGTGGCACTACCGCAGCCAGGACGAGTCGCTCATCGCCTTCAGCAACACCAACTACTACGAGAACCGGCTGTCGTCGTTCCCCTCGCCCACCCACGGGCGGGCCTCCGCCGAGCCCGACGGGCGGGGCATCTCGCTGGTGCGGGTGAACGGAACCTTCCACCGTTCCGGCGCCGGACGGCTGCTGCGCACCAACCCGATGGAGGCCAAGGCGATCGTCGCGGAGATCCGCCGGCGCTTCGACGCGGAGGACGGCCGGGAGGCCGGCTCCCCGCCGTCGATCGGCGTGGTCACCTTCAACGCCCAGCAGCGTTCCTACATCGAGGCGCTGCTGCGCGACGCCGGGGACGACCGGCTGGTCGAGGCGCTGGACCGCACCGACGGCGAGGGCCTGTTCGTCAAGAACCTGGAGAACGTGCAGGGCGACGAGCGCGACGTCGTGTTCTTCTCCACCGCCTTCAGCCCCGACGACCGGGGCGTGCTCCCGCTGAACTTCGGCCCGCTCAACCGGGTGGGCGGCGAGCGCCGGCTCAACGTCGCGGTCACCCGCGCACGTCGGCAGGTCGTCGTCTTCACGTCCTTCGACCCCGCCCAGCTGCGTGCCGAGCAGACGTCCTCGATCGGCGTGAAGCACCTGCGGGCCTACCTCGACCTGGCCACCCTGGGCACCGACGCGCTCCCCCGCGAGGCACGGTCCCTGACCACGCTGGACCGGCACCGCGAGGAGGTCGCCGCCGCCCTGCGCGGGCGGGGCCTGGGCGTCGCCACCGACGTGGGGCTGTCGGACTTCCGCATCGACCTCTCGGTGAGCGCGCCCGGCGCGCCCGACGTGCCCGTCATGGCCGTGCTGCTGGACGGGCCGGCCTGGGCCCGCCGGCGCACCGTCGGCGACCGCGACGGCCTGCCCGTCGAGGTGCTGTCGGGGATGCTCGGCTGGCCGGCGGTCGAGCGGGTCTGGCTCCCCTCCTGGCTGCGCGACCGCGACAGCGTGCTCGACCGGCTGGTCGCGGCCGTGACGCCCGCCGGCGCGACCTCCCCGTCCGCCGCCCCGGCCCGCGCGGCCGCGCCCGCCGCCTCCGGCCCTGCTCCCGCGCCCGTTCCCGCCCCGGCCCCCGCGGCCGTGACCGCCCCGCCCGTGCCCGGCGAGCCGGTGGCGCCGCACGTGCCGCCGGTGCGCCCGGTGCTGGTGGTCGTCGACGACGGCCCGGTTTCGCCGGCGGCGACCGCCGCTCCCCCGATGGCCGCGCTGCGGTCCGCCGCGGGCGCCGCCGTCGCCCCCGCGCCCGAGCCGGTCCCGGCGCCGGCGCGGGCGGAGCTGACCGTGATCGCCCCCGCCCCGGCGGAGACCCAGCCGGCGCCCGAGCCCCAGGCAGCACCCGAGCCCCAGCCCGCGCCCGACGCCGAGCCCGCGCAGGGGAGCGCGGAGCCTCAGCCCGCCCCGGCCCGGCCGGCCCGCCGTCCCGCCGCCCGCGGCAGCGCCGCCCCGGCCCTGGACGGCGAGCAGCCGTTCGTGCCCTGGTCGCCCAAGCCGGCCGGGGACCGCAAGGTCCTCGACCAGCTCTCCGATGCCCGGACCGCCCGCACCGTCCGCCGGCTGCTGCTGGCCGGCGTCAAGGCCGAGGGACCGGTGCACCGCGACCGGCTCGCCCGGCTGGCCGCCGCGGCCCACGGCCTCACCCGGGTGACCGAGACCCGCCGCGACGCGCTGCTGGGGCTGCTGCCGGCGGAGCTCCTCGTCGGGGACTTCGTCTGGCCCGAGGGGACCGCGGCCGCCGACCACACCGGGTTCCGGCGCCAGGCCGCCGGCACCGACCGGCCGCTGGAGCACGTGGCGCCCGAGGAGATCGGCAACGCGATGCGGGCGCTCTGCCGCGCCGGCGCCGGCCTGGGGCAGGACGAGCTGTTCCTGCGCACCGCCGAGGTCTTCGGCTACCGCCGGCGGACGCCCTCGCTGGCCCCGCTCCTCGAGCGGGCCCTCGAGGTCGCGCTGGGGTCCGGCCGCCTGGTCCGCGGCGACGACGGCATCCTCGCCGCGCCGCCCGCGCCCGGGTCCGCCGACGAGGCGCACCCGGCTGCTGACCCGCAGTAGTCCCCCGGCACGCTCGTGCTCTGCCCACCACCGCGGGCAGAGCACGAGCGTCCGGGGTGCACATCACCCCGCCCGGTGACGAGCGCGCGCACGGCGCTCGGCGAGGATGGGCGGGTGAGCTTCTCCGCCGACGTCGACGACGCGGTCCGCCGGCTGGCCGGGGTGGCGCTGCGCACCCCCCTGCAGCGCAACGCCCGCCTCTCGGCCGCGACCGGCGCCGACGTCTGGCTCAAGCGCGAGGACCTGCAGGTCGGCCGCTCCTACAAGGTGCGCGGCGCCTACACCACCATCAGCCGGCTCGACGCGGCCGCCCGGGCCACCGGCGTCGTGTGCGCGAGCGCGGGCAACCACGGCCAGGGCGTCGCGCACGCCTGCGCCGCCCTGGGCGTGCGCGGCTACGTCTTCGTCCCGGGCACGACCCCGCGGCAGAAGCGCCAGCGGATCACCGCCCTCGGCGAGGGCATGGTCGAGCTGGTCCTGTCCGGCGACACCTACGACGACGCGGCCGCCGCCGCCGCGCGGCACGCCGGCGCCACCGGCGCCACGCTGGTCCCCGCCTTCGACGCCGCGGGCACGATCGCCGGGCAGGCGACGGTCGCGGTCGAACTGCTCGAGCAGCTGCCCGCGCCGCCGGACGTCGTCGTGCTGCCCGTCGGCGGCGGCGGGCTGCTCGCCGGGGCCGGCACCTGGCTGCGCGAGCACAGCCCCGGCACGCGGCTGGTCGGCGTCGAGCCGGCCGGGGCGGCGAACATGACCGCGGCGCTGGCGGCCGGGCACCCCATCGAGCTGGCCGAGATCGACACGTTCGTCGACGGTGCCGCCGTCCGCCGGGCCGGGGACCTGACCTTCCCGCTGGTCCGCGACAGCGGCGCCGAGCTGGTCGCCGTGCCCGAGGGCCACATCTGCACCGAGATGCTCGACCTCTACCAGGTCGACGGCGTCATCGCCGAGCCCGCCGGGGCGATGGCGACCGCCGCGCTCACCGGCGGGCAGGTGACCGTGGAGCCGGGGCAGACCGTCGTCTGCCTGCTGTCCGGCGGCAACAACGACGTCAGCCGCTACGCCGAGGTGATCGAGCGGTCCCTGGTGCACCGCGGGCTCAAGCACTACTTCCTGGTGGAGTTCCCGCAGGAGCCGGGTGCGCTGCGCCGCTTCCTCGACGAGGTCCTCGGTCCCGACGACGACATCGTGCTGTTCGAGTACGTCAAGCGCGACAACCGCGAGACCGGCGCGGCCCTGACCGGCATCGAGGTCGGCGGCGCCGCCGACCTGACCGCGCTGCTGGCCCGCATCGAGACCAGCCCGCTGCGCATCCAGCACCTGGCGCCGGGCACCACGGCCTACCGCTTCCTCGTCTAGACCCGGCCGAGGCCCAGCAGGGTCACGTCGTCGGTGTCCGGCGGGTCGAGCGCGGCGAGGACGGCGTCCAGCACCGCCGACACGTCGTCGCCGGCTCCGCCCGCCGCGGCCTCCAGCGCGGCCAGCCCGGCGTCGACCGCCTCGCCGCGGCGCTCCACCAGGCCGTCGCTGAACAGCAGCAGCCGCTCGTCGCCGGTCAGTCGCAGGCGCGTCTCGGCGTACTCGGCGGAGTCCAGGATGCCCAGGGCCGGGCCGCGGCCCGCCCGCACGAAGCCGGTCGCGGTGGACAGCACCGGCAGGTGCCCGGCGCTGGCGACGGCGACCTCCCCACCCGCGGGGTCGACCTCGGCGACGACGGCGGTCGCCATCTCCCCCGGGAGCAGGGCGGTGAGCAGCCGGTTCAGCTCCGCCAGGGCCGCACCGGGCCCCAGGTCGCGCAGCAGCGTCGCGCGCAGGGCGTGCCGCACCTGGGCGGTGACGGCCGCCGCGGACAGCCCGTGCCCGGCGACGTCCCCGAGGACCAGCGACACCCGGCCGCTGGGCAGCGGCACCAGGTCGTACCAGTCACCGCCCACGACGTCGTCGGCGCTGGGCAGGTAGCGGGCCGCGAGGTCCAGGCCCGGCACCTGAGGCAGCTCGTCGAGCAGCAGGGTGCGCTGGAGGGCGGCGGCCATCCGGTTCTCCTGTTGGGCGCGGGCCCGCCCGACGACGGCGACCTGGTCGGCCAGGGCCCGCGCGGCGGCGACCTCGTGCTCGCGCCACGGCCGGGCGGTGCCGCGGACGACCTCGGTCCACGCCTCGAACGACTGTCGGGGCGACAGCCGGCCGCTCGCGGTGACCTCCGTCTTGTTCGGGTTCCCGCCCCACGTGACCTCGCGCGGGGTCTCCGGCCGGAACCAGGCGAGGAAGTCCCCGCCGTCGAGGCCGACGGCGAGCACGCCGCTGGCCGTCCCGGCGAGGTCGGCCGCCGCGGGCAGCACCCGGGGCAGCGCGTCGGTGACCGGCGTGCCCGCCGCCAGCAGCGCCGCCACCAGCGGCCCGACCCGCTCGGCCGGCGGCGTCTCCCCGAGCAGCCGCAGCCGGCCGTCCAGGCGCACGGCGGCCCCGGCGGCCGGCAGGAGGTCCAGCACGGTGGGCCGGCCGGTGCCGTCGTCCTCGGTGAGCGCAGGCAGCGGCGTGCGGCCGGCGCGGCCCACCGCGGCGACCAGGTCGGCCGACCGCTGCGCGACGCCGACGACGTCGTCCTGGTCCCCGGCGGCGGCCGCGGTGTGCAGGAGCAGCGAGGCCGTGCGGCCGAGGAACTCCGCGGCGACCCGGTCGGCGTGGGAGGGCCGGCGGGGCCCGGAGTAGTGGTGGCAGGCGATGAGTCCCCACAGCCGCCCGCGGTCGATCAGCGAGACCGACATCGAGGCGATCACGCCCATGTTGGCCAGGTACTCCAGGTGCACCGGCGAGACGCTGCGCAGCACCGCGCCGGAGAGGTCCAGCGGGCGCCCGGTGCCGGGCACGGTGGCCGGCTCGAGGGGCACCGGGGTGTAGCGCGCGTCCGGGATCAGCCGCATCCAGTTGGTCGCGTACAGCGCCCGGGCCTGCGCCGGGATGTCGGCCGCCGGGTACCACAGGCCCAGGAACGGCTCGAGGTCGCGCCGCCGGTCCTCGGCGACCACCTCGCCGTTCCAGTCCCGGTCGAAGCGGTAGACCATCACCCGGTCGAAGCCGGTGACCGCACGGACGTCACGGGCCAGCACGTCGGTGAGCTGCTCCAGGCCGGTGGTGTCCGACAGCCGCTGCAGCACCGAGGGCAGCCGCCGGTGCCACGCCGGACCCGCCTCGGCCGCGCCCGCCAGCGGCTCCCACTCGGTGACCAGCAGGCCGTCGGCGCGGTGGGCCACCAGGTCGACCGGGCCGCCGGGGAGCTGCAGCCGCAGCTGGTCGAGCTCGGTGAGGTCGCCGGTGAGGCCGGCGCGCAGCCGGTCCAGGTCGGCCGGGTCGAGCAGGTCGGCCAGCGTGCGCCCGGCCACCTCGGCGCCGAACAGGGCGCTCGCACCGGCCGACGCGACGACGACGGCCAGGTCGGGCTCGGTCACCGCCAGCAGCGCGCCGTGCGGCTGGATCGCACCGGGGACGGCGATCGGCTCGTCCGCGCAGCGCAGCAGCGCGTCGGCGAGCACCGCATCGGACACGGCGTCCACGGGGACGGCACCCTCGGCGGGGACGCTCCCGGACGGGGTGCTCGCGTCCGGCGGGCTCGCAGAGGGGGTCACCGGTCGACCCTAGGAGCCGACTCCCCCGCCGGCGAGGCCGGCCTGCTCCACGATCGGCACGGCCAGGTGCAGCTCCAGCAGGTCCAGCACCATGCGCACCGGGCGGTTGTCCGCCGGGCAGACGACCTGCAGCGGGACACCGACGTCGCCGGTGTGCCGGGCGGTGCGCACCAGCTGGCGGGCGCCGGAGGAGTCGAGGAACGTCGTCTCGCTCAGGTCCACGACCAGCGACTGCGCGCCGCCGGCGAGCGCGTCGGCGACGGCGGACCCCAGCTGGGGCGCCGTGGAGATGTCGAGCTCACCGCGCACGCGGAGCACCGGCCGCCCGTTGACGGTCGCGCGCTGGACCTCGAACAGCACGAACCTCAACCTCTCGCCCGTCCCGGCCGCCGTGGTCGATCAACGGCTGCTCCCCCACACCTCCGCACACCGTAGGCGCCGCCCGCGTCGTTGTCGCCACCGGTTCCCGCTCCGGTACCGCGCGCTCTCGTGTCCGGCCGCGGCGATCCCGCCTCCGGGCCGGGCACGGCGACCCCCCAGGTCGGGGAGTGGTCCTCCCCCGGACCGGAGCTACGCCGGAGCCCGGGCACGGCCCACGCTGGGGACTGCCGCCGCGCCCCATGACCACGAGGAGCCCCGTGAAGACCATCACCCTGCTGGCCCTGGTCGGTCTGGGAGCGCAGCTGGTCGACGGCAGCCTGGGCATGGCCTACGGCGTCACCTCCTCGACGCTGCTGCTGGCCATCGGCACCAACCCCGCCGCCGCGTCGGCCACCATCCACCTCGCCGAGATCGGCACCACGCTGATGTCGGGCCTGTCCCACTGGAAGTTCGGCAACGTGGACTGGCGCGTCGTCCTCAAGATCGGCGTCCCCGGCGCGATCGGCGCCTTCGCCGGTGCGACCGTGCTCTCGGCCCTCTCCACCGAGCTGGCCGCCCCGGTCATGTCGCTGATCCTGTTGACCCTCGGCGTCTACCTGCTGGTGCGCTTCACCCTCCGCGGGATCGACCGGCGCAACCTGGGCAAGCCGATGCGCAAGCGCTTCCTCGGCCCGCTCGGCCTGGTCGCCGGCTTCGTCGACGCCACCGGCGGCGGCGGCTGGGGCCCGGTCGGCACGCCGGCGATCCTGGCCAGCGGCCGGATGGAGCCGCGGAAGGTGATCGGCTCGATCGACACCTCCGAGTTCCTGGTCGCCCTCGCCGCCAGCCTCGGCTTCCTCTTCGCGCTCGGCTCGCAGGGCATCGACGTCGCCTGGGTGCTGGCGCTGCTCATCGGCGGGATGGTCGCCGCGCCGCTCGCGGCCTGGCTGGTGCGCCACGTCCCGCCGCGGCTGCTCGGCTCGCTGGTCGGCGGCATGATCATCCTGACCAACACCCGCACCCTGCTGGGTGCCCACGGGCTCGACGCGCCCGACGCCGTCCGCTCCCCCGTGTACGCGGTCCTCACCGTCGTCTGGGCCGCCGCGGTCGTCCACTCCGTCCGCGAGTACCGCAAGGACCGCGTGGTCGAGTCCGCCGACGCCCTCGCGGCCGAGGCCGCCGGGCTGGCCGGCGACCCGGCCGACGACCGGCCCGCCCCCGCGCGGGGCTGACCCACCCCGCGATCTGGGGGGTGGTCCATCCCACGGACGCGTCTGCCCCGAACCGCCACGACGGCTGATCGTGGTCCCACCACTGCCGAGCACCCCCACGGACACCAGGGAGCGATCCGGATGCAGCAGGACGACGGGAGCCAGGCGGTCTGCCCCTTCAGTGGCGCCCGCGCCGGAGGCGGGATGGCGCGCCGCACCTTCCTCACCGGGGCGATGGCCGCCGCGATGACGCCTGCGGTGGCGGGTCTCGGGGGCATCGCGCGGGCCGAGGACCCCCCGGTGACCGGCGAACCCGCGCCGGCACCCGCCCCGGTGGCGCCTGCCGAGACGGCCGCCCACGCCGTCGGCGACCCGCGCGGCGCCGACATCGCCGTCCGTGTGGACCGGCGCCAGGAGGCCCGCTTCGGGCTCATGTTCAAGGACCTGCCGGCGTACGCCCCGACCGACGGACTGCTGGTGTGGCTGGCCCAGAGCATGAACGACGGCAAGGCGCCGCTGTCCGACGTCCGGGACAGCGACGTCGCCTTCGACAACTCGGGCATGCCGGCCGGCTACATCTACTTCGGCCAGTTCGTCGACCACGACATGACGCTGGACAAGACGCCGCTGAGCAACCGGATGCAGGACCCGATGGCGATGCGCAACTACGACACCCCGTGGTTCGACCTCGGCAGCGTCTACGGCAAGGGCCTCCAGGGCAGCCCGGAGCTCTACGACCAGGACCCCGCCCGCGTCGGCTACCTGAAACTCAACCCGCACGACGACCTCGTCGACCTGCCCCGTGACGATCGGGGAGCGGCCTACCTGGGCGACCCGCGCAACGACGAGAACCTCATCGTCGCCCAGCTGCACACCGTCTTCATCCGGCTCCACAACACGTTCATGAGCCAGGGCATGACCTACGCCCAGGCCCGCCGGCAGACCCGCTGGCACTACCAGTGGCTGATCGTCAACGACTACCTGCCCCGCATCGTCGGCCGGGACGTCGTCAACAGCCTGATCCGGCGCGAGGGGACGATCAAGTACACCGGCACCCTCTACCGGCCCGCGAACCCGGCCAACCCCTACATGCCCATCGAGTACTCCGGCGCCGCCTACCGGTTCGGGCACAGCATGATCCGCGCGGAGTACGAGATGCAGGACGGCCACACCGTCCCGATCTTCGGCGCCGACGGTTTCGAGGACCTGCGCGGCAACCGGCCCATCCCGGCCAACCTGTGGGCCGACTGGAACTACTTCTTCGACATCCCGGGCCTCGAGCCGCCGGACGACCGGAACATGGCGCGCCTCATCGACACCCAGATCTCGCTGCCGCTGTACACGCTGCCCTCCACGGTCGTCGCACCGACGACCAGGGCCATCGTCGCCCTGGCCGAGCGCAACCTGCTCCGCGGCAAGCGGCTCGGCCTGCCCTGCGGCCAGGACGTCGCCCGCGCCATGGGCATCACCCCGCTCACCAACGCGCAGCTGGGCCTGCGCCAGCCCGGCTGGGAGGGCAAGGCCCCGCTCTGGTACTACGTGCTCAAGGAGGCGGAGGTGGTCAACCGCGGCCTCAAGCTCGGCCCCGTCGGCGGCCGCATCGTCGCCGAGACGATCCTCGGCATCATGGCCCTGGACCCCGAGTCGTACTTCAACCTGAAGCCCGCCTTCCAGTGGCAGGAGCGCAAGACGGTCGGCGACGTCATCCTGCTCGCCGGCGCCCTCGACCCGCGCTCGCGCATCGTCCTGCCCGAGGACCAGGTCGAGGAGACCGGCCCCCTGCCCCTGGCGCCCGACGAGCAGATCAACCCGGCGGCCACCTCTCCGGTGCTGTCCCTGTCCCTGACCGAGTGAACCCCGTCCCGCTCCCCGCACGCGGAGCTGCCGAGGCGCGTCCTCACGGGTTACGGTGCGCGACCTGATCAGGCGATTCGTCGACCGGGAGGACGACCCATGTCCCGTGCTGTGGTGACCGGCGGAGCCGGCTTCCTGGGCTCCCACCTCTGTGAAGCGCTGCTCGAGCGTGACATCGAGGTGCTGTGCCTCGACAACTTCCTGACCGGGACGCCGGCCAACGTGCAGCACCTGCTGGAGCGCCCGGGGTTCCGGCTGGTGCGCGCGGACGTCACCGACTACGTCCACGTGCCGGGTCCGGTCGACTACGTCCTGCACTTCGCCTCCCCCGCCTCACCGATCGACTACGCCGAGTTGCCCATCCACACGATGAAGGTCGGCTCGATCGGGACGCTGCACGCCCTGGGTCTGGCCAAGGAGAAGGGCGCCCGCTACCTGCTCGCCTCGACGTCCGAGACGTACGGGGACCCGTTGATCCACCCGCAGCCGGAGAGCTACTGGGGCAACGTGAACCCCGTCGGGCCCCGCGGCGTCTACGACGAGGCCAAGCGCTTCGCCGAGGCGCTGACGTCGGCCTACCGCCGGACACATGGCGTGGACACCGCGATCGTGCGCATCTTCAACACCTACGGCCCGCGCATGCGGCCCCGGGACGGCCGGGCGATCCCGACGTTCATCCGGCAGGCCCTGGCCGGCGAGCCCATCACCGTCGCCGGGGACGGCAGCCAGACCCGCTCCGTCTGCTACGTCAGCGACCTCGTCGAGGGGCTGATCCGCTTCCTGCTGTCCTCGGAGCCGGGGCCGATGAACATCGGGAACCCGCACGAGTACCCGGTCCTCGACCTCGCGAAGCGGATCATCGAGCTGATCGGGTCCGACTCCGCCATCGAGTTCATCCCGCGCCCCGAGGACGACCCGACGGTCCGCCAGCCGGACATCGCCCTGGCCCGCCGGGCCCTGGGCTGGGAGCCGCAGGTGGGGCTGGACGAGGGCCTCAAGCGGACCATCGACTGGTTCGCGCAGCACCCTGACGTGGTGGGCACCCGCCCCTGAGGGGCCCGGCGCCGAGCGGCCGGCCGCGGCCGGCCGGCCGGTGTCCGTCAGCGCCGGCGGCCGCGCCGCAGCGCCTGCGCCGCCGAGACGGCTCCGCCGGCGAGGACCAGCCCGGCGACGACGCCGACGAGCACGCTCTGCCGCAGCGACCCGTTGGCCCGCTCCTCCGGCCGCTCGGCCGCGGCGCTGACGTAGGCGAGCGACTCGGCGTCCTGCATGACCCGCAGGTCGACGTCCAGGCCGGAGATCTGGTTGGTGGCGCGGCGCAGCTCGTCCTCGACCGGGTCGAGGACCGGCGCGAGGCCACGCTGGATGGCCAGGCGCTGGTTGAGCAGCCGGGAGAGCTCGACCGGGTCGGTCTCCGCCGCCACGGCCTCGTCGAGCGCGGCGACCGGCGCGAGGATCTCCGCCTGCCGCAGCAGGAGCAGGTCCCGGGTCTCGATGAGGAGGTCCCGCAGTTCCGTGGTCTCCGCGACGTCGCTCTCGTGCCGGACGGCCACGTAGGTCTCCGCCCAGGCCTGGGCGGCCTCCTGGGCCTCGCGCGCGGTGTCGGCCTCGGCCACGAACACCAGCGCGCTGGAGACCGGGGCGCCCGGGTCCAACGGCCTCCCGCGGACCTCGACCTCCGCCTCCTCGCCGGCGGCTCTCTCGGCCTGCTCCCGGAACGCGTCGCTCTCGACGTAGACGAGCTCGGCGCCCGGCGAGCGGGTCAGCGCGCCGGGGGTGGCGCCGCTGGTGCGCGGGAAGAGCTGGCGGCTCTCCTCCGTCCGCAGCAGCACCTCGGCCTCCGCGCGGTACACCGGTTCGATCACGTACAGCGAGGCGATCGACGCCCCCAGCACGACGAGGAAGGTCAGCAGCGCCAGCCACCAGTACCGCCGCAACGAGCGGAGGTACTCGCGCAGGCCCGGCTCGGAACCCTGCGATGCCACGCCGTCGCCCCGCTCCCCGTCGGCCCGGGCCGCGGGCGCCTGAGCTCCGGTGGCGGCAGTCTCTAGCACGGCGGCAACGTACGTGATCCGGCGGGCCTGCGGAACTCTCAGCGTGACCCAGCCCACCCTCCGAGTGAACGGCCCAGGAGTTCGGCCAGGTCGGCGTTCGGCCCGGCGAACCGCTCCCGGAGGCGTGCGGCGGTCTCCGGGGCCACGGGAGGGAGGGCGGCCGGCTGCTCGTTCAGCGAGTTGACCAGGTGGCGGACGCGGTACAGCGCACGGCTGGGGACGCGGCTGCCGAGCCTGCGCAGCGGGCTCCCGGGCTGCTGGAGGGCGAGGAAGGCCCGGGCGAAGCGGGCCGACCGAGGTCGCCGTGCCTCGTTGTGCCGTCTGGTCACGTCCGGCTCGTGCGGTGCCAACCCGGCCAGGTCGAACAGCTCGGCGCAGATCCGCCCCGCGTCCTCGCGCAGGTCGGCGGACAGGTAGATGCGCAGTCGCTCGGCCGGGACCGTGTCGAGCAGGAGCCGCACGTGCGGGGCGTAGACCCCGTTGCCGACGTAGTGCATGTCCCGGGCCCGCGGCGGTGCGCTCGCGGGCCGGTCCGCCTCGCGCGCGAGCCCCTCCTCGAAGGAGGCGGCGTCCTCCCAGCCGCGCAACCGGGCGTAGTGGAAGTGCGAGTACGCCCTCGGGACGGGGTCCCGGAGCACGGCGACCACCACGGCCGTCGTCGCCTCGACGATGCGGCGCACCGCGACGGGGTCGTACATGGCCATCGTGTGCTTGGCGACCAGTGCCCGCTCCCCCACCGGCGGGGGGAAGTACTTCCCGACGGCGGCCTCCCAGCCGAGCGCGAACTCCTCGTCCCGGCCGAAGAACGGCATCTCGCGGTGCACGTGGGCCAGGACGTCGGGATGGTCGGCCAGGTACTGGAACAGGGCGGTGGACCCGCTCTTGGGCGCACCGACGATCATCAGCCTCGGGCCGGGACGCATGAGCCGGATGCTAGGGCCGCCGCGCTCCTCCCGGCGTTCCCACCCGCGCGGAGGATCCCCGGCGGGCAGATCCGCTGCTTTACTGTCCCGCACCCGCGCCGGACGTCGAGGAGCGCGGACCGGTGGAGGACGCGGTGGGTCCCTCGAGCGATGCGGCGGCGCGGTCGTGATCGTGTCGCTGGCCGCCGTGCTCGCGTCCACCGTGGTGTGGGCGCTGGTGTACCGCAGCCTCGTCCGGCACCCGCTGGACCCGGTGGCGATCACGCTCTACTACCTGGCGCTGCAGCTCCTCGTCCGGCCGCTCGTCCTCGCCCTCGGGCTGGACACCCCCTTCCCCACGACGCTGTTCGAGGCCCGCGACACCGACGGACTGCTCCTGCGGGGTCAGCTGGTCGTCACGGTGTTCCTCCTGGCGCTGTGGGCCGGCGCCCGGCTGACCGCGCCCCTCGTGCGCCCGGTCGCGCTGCTGTTCCCGCAGGTGCGCGCACCGCTGTCGCGGCGGACCCTCGTCGTCCTCACCGTCGTGCTCACCGGGGCCGCCTTCGTCGCGACCGTCGCGCTGTGGATCCGCTACGGCGGGCCGGCCGGCCTGCTCCAGGCCTCGAAGGTCGACCGCGACCTCGCCGAGAGCCGGGCGCTGCGCTCGATCCCCATGCTGGCCGCGCTGGTGGGGATCGCCGCCTTCTTCACCGTCCCGCGGTGGTCGCTGCAGCGGATCGCGGTCCTCGGCCTCATCGCGGTCAACGGCTACCTCAGCTGGACCTGGGGCGCCCGCGACGTCCCGGTGCTGTCGGTCGTGGCCCTGCTCGCCGGTGCCCTGATCTTCGGCCGCGCCGGGCGCCGGGCCGCCGGCCGCCCCGACGGGCGGTGGTTGCGCGATCCCCGGTGGCGGCGCGGTTTCCTCCTCGTCCCGGTCATCGCGCTGCTGCTGGCCTTCTCGCTGCGTGCCGCCCGCGACACCGTGCTCTGGGGGGAGCTGGCGTCCACGATCGAGGGGCAGGGCACGGTCCGCCAGGTCGCGGTGGCCACCAACAACACCTTCTACGACTCGCTGTTGCTCTACCTCGACGACTGGCCGGACCGCTTCGACCTGACCGGCGGGAGCGACTTCGTCGACGGCTCGGTGGCCGCGCTCCCCACCGTGCTGGTCGGTCCGCAGGACCCGTTCGTCTCCCCCGCGGTCCAACTGGCCCAGACCTACATCGACCGCAACAACGGCTTCCCGGCGACCGCGGTCGGCGACTGGTACGTCAACCTGGGCCTGCCGGGCGTCGTCCTGGGCGGGCTGCTCGCCGGGCTGGTCGCCCGGGCCGGCCAGTTCGCGTTCCGCCGCTTCCTGCGCGACCCGCTGGTCTGGGGGCTGAGCCTGGTCTTCATGATCCGCGTCTTCCCGGGCGGGGTGTGGGCCACCTCGGCGCCGAAGTGGGTGGCCATCGGCCTGCCGCTCATCGCGTTCACCGTGCTGGTCAACCTGTTCGTCCACCGGGCCCGCGGGCGTCCGGACGACGACCTCCCGGTGGCACCGCCGGCCACCGGGGACGGCGCCCGCCCCGCGCAGGCTGCGTCCGCTCCTTGAGCGCCCCGCCCGCCGCGGGCCCCGAGGACGCCCGGCAGCGGCGCGCCCTGCGCCGGGACACCGCCCTCACCGCGTCCGGCCAGCTGGCCGCCGTCGTCAGCGCGCTCGCCGTGACCCTGGTCGGAGCGCGGGTGCTGACGACCGACCAGTTCGGTGCGCTCTCGTGGGCGCTGGCCTGGCTCACCTTCCTCGCGGTGCTCGCCCAGGTCGGGCTGACCCAGGTGGCCACCATCGCCTTCGCCCAGCAGGGCCGGCGGTCGCACCCGCTCCTGGCGCGGCGCCTCCTGGCGGCCCTGGCGGTCGGGGTGCTGCTCACCGCGGCGCTCTGGCAGGGGGCCGTGGGACCGGCGACGGCCGCCGCCGGCAGCCCGTCCGAGGTGTACCGGCCGCTCGTCGTCGTCGTCACGCTGTGGCTCCCGGTGGCCGCCCTCGGCCCGGTGCTCGTCAACGTCCTCCGCGCCCGCGACCGGTTCGGGCTGGCCCTGGCCTTCGGCGAGCACGTCCGCCGGGTGGTCCTCGTGGTGGTCCTGCTGGTCACGGCGACCGGCGCGGCGTCGGCCTCGGCTGCCCGCACCGCGCTGGCGTGGACGGCCGCCCTCGAGTCCGCGGTGTACGTCGTCGGCCTGGTGGTGCTGGTCCGCCTGCTCGGCCGCGCGCACGTCGGCCGGCACGCCGTCGGGCGACCTGCGGCGGACGGCCCGGAGGAGGCACCCGCGCCCGGGGCGTTGCTGCGCTCGGGCGGGACCTTCGCGGTGGCCACCCTGGCCTCGGTCACCGTGCCGCAGGCCGGCGTCTGGCTGCTGGCGGTGGTCGCGCCCGCCGAGGAGGTGGCGGAGTTCTCGGTCGCCGTCCGGATCGCCGTGCTGGTCGCCGTCCCGACCGCCATCGGCATGCGCACCCTCGCCCCGCGGATCGCCGCGGCCGCCGGGTCCGGCCGGCTGGCGGCCCTGCAGGAGCCGGTCCGGCGCTTCGCCGTCTGGTCGACGGCCGTCACCGCCCTGGCCGTGGCCGTGCTCGCGGCGGCCGGTCAGGTGCTGCTGCCGGCCGTCTTCGGTGCGGAGTACCGGGACGCGTTCGCCCCCGCCCTGGTGATGTGCGCCGGCGTCCTGGTCAACGCCTGGACCGGGCCCTGCTCGGTGGTGCTCTCCCACGCCGGCCGGCAGCGGGTCGTGGCGGTCAGCGCGCTGGTCTGCGCCCTCTCCTTCGCCGGGCTGGCGACCTGGTGGGGGGCGACCTGGGGCGGCACCGGGGTGGCCGCCGCCGCGGCGGTGGCCATGGCCGGCCGCAACGTCCTGCTCGCGCGCGCCGCCCGGCAGACACTGGGCATCCGTACGATCGCGCTCCCCGCTCGGAGGGTGGACTGATGCCAGGCCCGCAGTTCCTCGTCATCGGTGCCGCCCGCTCCGGGACGACGGCGTTGTTCCAGTACCTGGCCGAGCACCCCGGGCTGTTCCTCACCGAGCCCAAGGAGCCGCACTACTTCGCCCTGGCCGGGACGACGCCCGCGTTCACCGGCCCCGGCGACCGGCAGACCATCAACCGGCTCGCGGTGACCCGCACCGACGACTACCTCGCCCTGTACCGGGCGGCCCGGCCCGACCAGGTCCGCGGGGAGGCGTCGGTGTCGACCATGTACCACCCCGGCGCACTGCCCCGGGTGCGGGAGATGGTGCCCGACGCCCGGCTGGTCTGCCTGCTGCGCGACCCGGTGGACCGGGCGCTGTCGGCCTACGGCTTCATGCGCACCCGCGGCTGGGAGCCGTGCGACACCTTCGAGGAGGCCCTGGCCGAGGAGCCGCGCCGGATCGCCGAGGGCTGGCACCACATCTGGCACTACACGGCGATGAGCCGGTACGGCGAGCAGCTGCGGCGCGCGCTGGAGGTCTTCCCCCGCGAGCAGCTGCTGGTCCTCCGGCACGAGGACATGGCTGCCGACCCCGACGCCGTCCTCACCCGGGTGTACGAGCACATCGGCGTCGCGCCGGTCCCCCGCACCGTCGCGCCCGACCCGCACCGCTCCGGTGAGCCCCGCAGCCGGTTCCTCGGCCGCGTCGTCAGCACGCACCACCCGCTGAAGAAGCTGGTCCGGCCGCTGGTCCCGACCTCGCTGCGCCGTCGGCTGCGCCGGCAGATCGTCGCTCGCAACATCGTCCGGATCGGCTACCGGCCCGAGACCCGGCGGCGGCTGGTCGCCGAGTTCGCCCCCGACCTGGACCTGCTCGAGCAGGTGACCGGCCTGGACGTGGCCGCGTGGCGGGAGCCGGAGCGGCCGACGCGGGGTGCCGCGGGACCGGGCCCGGCATGAGCGTCCCCGCCGGGCGCCTGTTCATGACCCTGCGGCTGCCCGACCGCACCGGCGCGGCCACGATGGCGCTGGAGTTCGCGCGGGCGTTGCGCGCCGACGGCTTCGACCTGACGCTGGTGCACGGCGCCGTGCCCCGGAACGGCCCGAGCGTCCTGCCCGACCTCGAGGCCCTGGGCGTCGCCACCGTCCTCGAGCCGCGGTTGGAGCGCCCCTGGGACCCCCGGCTGGTCCGCGGCCTGGCCGACCGGGTCCGCCGCGACGGCGGCCGCTGCGTCATCGGGGTCAACCAGCGCGACCGCGGCCCGGCCCTGCTCGCCGCCGCGCGGGCCGGCGTCCCGGGCGTCCTGATGGTGCAGAACCAGCACCACTTCTGGGGCCCCCGCCCCCTGGCCGCCCTGAAGCGGCGCGGCTACCGGAGCGTGGTCGCCCGGGCGACCACGCTGGCCGTCTGCACGTCCACGGTCGTCCGGGAGGAGATGGTCGCCTTCGGCGTGCCCGCCGACCGCACCGTCGTCCTCCCCAACGGGATCGTGGTCGGGCCGCCGGTCCGGCTGGAACCGGGCGAGCGCACCCGGCTGCGCGCCGAGATGGGCGCCGGCGAGGCCGACCTCCTGCTGCTCAACGTCGGCCGGCTCGACCCGCAGAAGGGGCAGGACGTCCTGCTCGAGGCGCTCGGCGGGACGACCGCGCCGGTGCACGTCGCGCTGGTGGGCTCGGCCGGGGACTCCGTCGCCGCCCGGCGGACGGCGGACTACGCGGCGTCGCTGCGGCGGCGGGTGCAGGACCTCCGCCTGGACGGCACCGTCACCTTCCTGGGGTGGCGGGACGACGTCCCGCGGCTGCTGGCGGCCGCCGACGGCTACGTGCACACCGCCCGGTGGGAGGGCCCGGCGCTGCCGCTGGCGGTGATGGAGGCGATGGCCGCGGGCTGCCCGACCGTCTTCACCGACTGCTCGGGCCGGCCGCCGGTCTTCGAGGAGGGCCGCGACGGGCTGATGGCCCGCACCGGGGACCCGGACTCGGTGCGGCAGCGCATCGCCGACCTGGTGGCGCTCGCGCCGGACGCGCGGGCGGCCATGGGGGCCGCTGGTGCCGCGCTGGTCCGCGGGCACTACCGGGTCGAGGACCTCGGCCGCACGTTCAGCGAGCTCGTCCGCGGCGTCCTCGACGTCGGCCGGGACCCCGGCTGAGAAGCTCGTCGTAGAGCTCGACGTGCGCCCGGACCATCGACTCCGGCGTGAACTGCTCGAGGAAGCGGCGCCGGCCGGCCGCGCCCAGCCGGGCGGCCAGCTCCGGGTCGGTGAGGACACGCACCAGGTCGCGGGCCAGGTCGTCGACCGCACCGGCGGGTGACAGCAGCCCGGTCTCGCCGGCGACGACCACCTCGGGGATCCCCTCCACGGCGAACCCGACGACCGGCTTGGCGGCGGCCATCGCCTCGAGGTTGACGATGCCGAACGCCTCCCAGCGCGACGGCAGCGCCAGCACGTCGACGGCCCGCATGACGTCGGCGAGGTCGTGGCGCCACCCGGTCAGGTGCACCCGGTCGGCGACGCCGAGCGCGGCGGCCAGCGCCTCGACCTCCGCCCGCCGGGTGCCGTCGCCCACCACGACGACGTGCGCGGCGGGCACCGCCGCGACCACCGCCGGGACGGCGCGCACCAGCAGGTCGGCGCCCTTCTGGTCCTCGATCCGGCCCACCAGCGCGATCAGCGGCGCGTCCACCGGCAGCCCGAGCTCCTCGCGCAGCCGGGCGCGGTCGGCCTCCGACGCGTCGCCGGCCGTCATCCGGCTGGAGTACGGGATGACCGTGACGTCCTCCGGCCGGAACTGCCGGTTCCGGACGCCGACGTCGCGGATGAACCGGGACCCGGCGACGTAGTGCGTGGTGAAGAGGCCGAGGGCGCGCTCGACCAGCCGGAACGCCGATCGCCGGGGCTGCGGCACCCCGTCGTGCCCGGCGTAGGCGTGCAGCATGTGCAGGCGGACCGGCGTGCCGGCCGACCAGGCCGCCACCCGGCCCATCGCGCCGGCGACCGAGGTGTGGGTGTGGACGACGTCGTAGCGCCGCTCGCGGATGTGCGCCCGGATCCGCAGGAACTGCCGGACCAGCTCCACCGGGCCGTCCGGGGTCGCCTGCTTGAAGTGCCCGGTGCCGTGCGAGGGGGCGTAGTCCAGCACCGGCAGGCCGGTGGCCCGGATCTCCTCGTCGAGGGGCCCGCCGCCGGAGAGCGCGATCGTGGTGTCGAAGCGGTCCGCGGGCAGCAGGCTCGCCAGCTGGAGCAGGTGCTCGGCCGACCCGCCGACGGTGATGCCCGTCAGCTGCAGCACCCGGATGCGCCCGCTCCGTGACACCGGTCCGCTCACGGCCGCGCCCCGTCCGCGGCGGTCGGCCACAGCGACAGCCGGCGGCCGAGCAGCTCCTCGAGGTCCCGGACGTCGCCGGCGAGCGTCGCGGCCAGCCGGGCACGAGTGGCCGGGTCGACCGTCGCCCGGTCCAGGTTCGCCGAGCGGACCCGCTCCCGCTGCCGCTGCGGGACCGCTGCCGTGACCAGCCGCCGCAGGGCCGGCGACCGGCGCAGGGTGTTGAGCGCCGACGTGACCGCCCGGCTCCGCGGCAGCCCGGAGGCGTTCACCCGGCGCGACGGGTCGATCTCGACGTCGGGGTCCACGTCCAGGAACTCCAGCACCCGGCGCAGCTGGCCGGTCGGGTCGGCGGTGAACTCCTCCTGGACGACGACCAGCAGCCGGTCGGGGAACCGCGCGGCGAACGGGGCCAACTGCTCGGCGTAGCGGCTGAGCCGGGTCAGCTGCCACATGTGGCTCCACCCGGCCTCCGTGCGCTCGTCCTCCGCGGCCAGGCACTCCTCGAACGACCCGGCGTCGTGCCCGCGCGAGCGCAGGTAGAGCCAGCTGGAGAAGGCGCGGTCCACCGGGTCCCGCAGCATGACCACCAGCCGGCAGCCCGGCGCGCAGAACCGCTCGACGGCGGGCACCGACGCGTCGGGGTAGGCCAGGGTGGTCACCGACCCCTCGCCCAGCCGCCGCTCGGTGCGGCCACGGAAGAGGGCGCGCCACGACTGCTCGTCGCGCACGGCGGTCCGGTTGACCAGGTCGTCGTCGCCGAGGCCGGTGAACCGCGGGCCGCCGTCGGGGAACGCGAGGAAGTGCGGCTCCTTCGGGGTGGCCACGAAGACGTCCGGGTGCTCGCCGAGGAAGGAGGTCAGCGCGGTGGTGCCGCTACGCGCCGCCCCGATGACCAGGAAGTCCGGGACGCCCGCCACCGGCCGGATGTTACCGGTGTCACGTCCGCCCGCCCGGTCGTCCGGCGCGGCACTCCCCCTGCATTGGGGGGGTGGTGGGCCCACTGCCGGGAGTGTCTGCGGAACGGCCTGAGCCGGAACCTCTTCGTAGACGAGAGGCGGGGGCCGCGATGACCGAGGTGTACGAAGGACTGCAGGGCGACGGGGACACGGCGGTGGGTCCGCTGCCACGGGTCCGGGCCGTCGGGTCCGGCGGGTCCGATCCCGCTCTGGCCGCGGTGGACCTGCACCTGCCCGAGCGCGAGCCGCACGACCACCGCTGGTCGGTCCGGGGCGGCCTGGTCCTGCTCGACGCCGCCGCGCTCGCCCTGCCCGCGTTCTGGCTGGGCCTCGACCGCACCGTCGCCGCGTTCGTCGTCGCCACGGTCCTGGTCCTGGCCGTCGGCGGCGCCCACCGCCCCCGGATCACCCTCAGCGCCCTGGTCGAGGTGCCCCGGTACCTCCCCCGCATCGGCCTCGGCCTCCTGCTGGTGGCCCCGTTCGCCTCGCTCGCCGGCGGCGACCTGACCCTCGCGGTGCACGCGCTGTGGGCGGTCCCGTGCCTCGTGGCCGGCCGCAGCCTCGGCTACGCGGCCATCCGCAGCGCCCGGCGGCACCGGGTGATCGAGGAGCCCGCCCTGGTGGTCGGCGGCGGCCGCCTGGGCATGGACCTGCTCGCCACGATGCAGGAGCACCCGGAGCTGGGCCTGCGCGGTGTGGGCTACCTCAGCGGCGGCTGCCCGCTCGACGAGCGCGAGCCGCTCGGCCGGCTGGAGGACCTCGACCTCGTCCTCGACACCTACGGCGTGCGCAAGGTCGTCGTCGCCTACGGCCCGACCCGCGAGGCCGAGCTGGTCGGGCTGGTCCGCAGCGCGGCGCTGCGCGACATCGAGGTGTACGTCGTCCCCCGGTTCTTCGACGTGGGCACCGCCGCCGCCGGCCCGGACGTCGAGGACCTGTGGGGCATCCCGCTGCACCGGATGCGCCGGGCCGCGCTGCGCCAGGGCGTGTGGCGGGTCAAGCGGTTCATCGACGTCGTCGTCTCCGGGACCGCCCTGACCCTGCTGTCCCCGCTCCTGCTCCTGCTCGCCGGGGCGGTGCGCGTCAGCGGCCCCGGCCCGATCCTGTTCCGTCAGCCGCGCACCGGCCACGACGGCGCGGAGATCTCGATCCTGAAGTTCCGCACCCTGCGGGTGCCCGCGCCCGAGGAGACCCCCGACCGGCTCGCCGGGGGCTCGACCCGCAGCACGATGCACGCCCGCCAGATCGACGTCGAGCAGCGCAAGACCCGGATCGGCAACCTGCTGCGACGCACCAGCCTCGACGAGCTGCCCCAGCTGTGGAACATCCTGCGCGGCGACATGTCCCTGGTCGGGCCCCGGCCGGAGGAGTGCACCTACGCCGCGCAGTTCGCCGACTCGGTCTACGGCTACCGCGACCGGCACCGGCTGGCCGTCGGCCTCACCGGCTGGGCCCAGGTCCACGGTCTGCGCGGCGAGACCTCGATCGAGGAGCGCGCCCGCTTCGACAACTCCTACATCGAGCACTGGTCGCTGTGGCAGGACGTCGTGATCCTCGTCCGCACGGTGGGTGCGGTACAGCGCCAGGCGTTCAACACGGCGGTCCGCTCGGCCGCCGGCCGCTGACCACCACTCACCACCGCTGACCACCTCTGCCCCTCGGGCCGAGTCCTGCCCGAGCCCTCCGGAACGGAAGAGCAGATGACCGACCACACCGCGAAGACGCCGTCCTCCCGAGGGGGCGCCGACCGGCGGCTCGGCCCGGTGATGAGCCGGCGCAGCCTCCTGTTCCTCGGCGCCGTCGGGCTGGCGAGCATCCCCGTGGCCGCCGGGGGCCCGTCGGACCTCCCCGGCCTGTCCCTCGCCGGGGACGAGGACGAGATGCTCGACGCCCGGGACTACGGCGCCCGGGGCAACGGCACCGCGGACGACACCCGTGCCCTGCAGCGGCTCCTGGACGCCTCCGCCCGGCGCGGCGCCGTGGCCTTCCTCCCCGCCGGCACCTACCGGTGCACGGCCGGCCTGCTGCTGCGCTCCGACGTGCGGCTGCACCTCGACCGGCGCGCCCGGCTGGTGAAGGACTGGGCCGCCCCGCCCGGGATGGTCGACGCCTTCCTGCGCAACGCGGACTTCGCGGCGAAGGCCAACCGGGTCCAGATCACCGGCAGCGGCAGCATCGGGGCGAGGGACCACAGCCGCACCGGGGTCGTCCTCGCCCTGTACGGCGACGACGTCGCGATCTCGGGCATCTCGGTCGACACCTACGCCGGCGGTCAGGCGGTCATGTACGGCGGTGACCGCGGCCGGATCACCGCCGTCACCGTCCGCAACAGCGCCCCCGAGACCGGCACCGGTGGCATCCGGGTGATCGGCGGCGAGGACTTCCTGGGGACCGGGTGCCACGTCGAGTCCGGCGACGACTGCTTCCAGTTCGTGCCGATCGGCAACCCGGAGGCCGAGCCCACCCTCTACAACCGGACGATCTCGCGGGGCAGCTTCGTCGGGTGCACCGGCGGCAGCTCGGTGAGCCGGTTCATGGTCGCCCTGCTGGAGTTCACCGGCGGCGAGCCGGGGACGACGGACATGGACGCCTCGGTGGTCGACTGCTCCTTCGTCGACTGCCACGGCTCGGCCGCCAACCGGGGCATCGTCGTCAAGAACACCCACAGCCGGGGCGCGATCGAGCGGATCACGTTCACCGACTGCTCGGTCGACATGGCCGGCGCCGCAGACGCGTCCACCCAGGAGATCCGGGTGCAGACCGACCCGGCGTCCCGGGGGTCCATCCGCGACGTCGTCTTCACCCGCACCGACGTGCTGCACCCCGTCAACAGCACCCTGCGGGCGGGCGGGCCCAACATCAGCGGGCTCACCTTCGACGGCTGCTCCTTCACCGCGCCGTCGGGAGCGGCTCCGATGACGGTGGTGGTCGACGGCACGGACCGTCCGCGGTTCACCGGCTGCACCTTCGCGGGCGCCCCCGGCAAGCGGCACGTCGTCGCCGGGCCCACGGCCCCGGTGCGGGAGCTGGCCGTGGAGGACTGCCGGTTCACCGGCATCGACGGCGCCTGGGCCGTCGACGTGCTCGCCGCCGCGGGGGTACGCATCGCCGGCTCCACCTTCCAGGCGGCGGCCGGGAGCACGACGGCACGGGCCATCCGGACCTCGCCGACCACCAGCGGCGTCGTCATCCAGGGCAACGACTTCACCGGCATCAGCAACCCCACGCCGATCACCGACCGCGCCGTCGGCACCACGCTGAGCGGCAACAGCGGCCTCTGAGCGTCCCCACCGGCCGGTCGACGGCCGGCGGGGACCAGGGCCCCTGGTCACGGCGGTGTCCCGTCGTCACCCTGACCGCCACGGCGTCCACCGAGGGCGCCGGCCGCACCAGTCCGCGCAGCGTTGCGCGTCAGATCGGGGACCCATGGACGACGCACCGCACACCGCAGACGCCGCGGGCGAACCGGGTGACCCGGGCGGACCCGGCGAGGGCGGCGCGGTGCCCCAGCCATCGGTCACCCGCCGCGCCGTCCTCGCGCTGAGCGGGGGCCTGGCTGCCGCCCCGGTGCTCGACTGGCTCACCCCTGACCGGGCCTCGGCCGCCGGGACCCTCTACGCGCGGGACCTCGGCGCCACCGGGAACGGCACCACCGACGACACCGGCGCGATCCAGCGGCTGATCGACGCCAGCGCGGGCCAGGCCGCGGTCGGGGTGCTCACGGCCGGCACCTACCGCTGCACGCGCAGCCTGCTCCTGCCGCCGGGCACGCAGCTGCGCCTGGACCGGGGCGCCCGGCTGCTCAAGGACTGGGCCGCGGCACCGGGCCTGGCCAACGCCTTCCTCCGCAACGCCGACTTCGCCGTGCGGAGCAGCCGCGTCCGCATCACCGGCCCCGGGACGATCGGCGCGCGCGACCACAGCCGTACCGGCGTGGTCATCGCCCTGTACGGCGACGACGTCCTGCTCCGCGACCTCACCATCGACACGTACGCCGGTGGGCAGGCGGTCATGTACGCCGGCGACCGGGGCCGTGTGGACCTGGTCCGCATCCGCAACAGCGCGGCCGCGACCGGCACCGGCGGCATCCGCGTGTTCGGCGGAGCGGACTTCCTCGCCACCGCGTGCGACGTCCAGTCCGGCGACGACTGCCTGCAGTTCGTGCCGATCGGCGACCCCGCGGCACTCCTGTTCGACATGAGCATCACCCGCGGGAGCTTCTCCGGGTGCACCGGCACGAGCACGGTCAGCCGGTTCATGGTCGCCCTGCTCGAGTGGACCCGCGGGGACGGCGGCATGACCGCGTCGGTCACCGACTGCTCCTTCACCAACTGCCGGGGGGCCGCCACCGACCGGGCGATCGTGGTCAAGAACACCCACAGCGCCGGTGCCGTCGCTCGGCTGCGGTTCACCGACTGCGCCGTCGACATGTCGCGCGCCGCCGACGCGGGGACCCAGGAGATCCGCATCCAGACCGACCCGGCGTCGGGCGGGTCCATCCGGGACGTGACCTTCACCCGCACCCACGTCACCCGGCCGGTCAACAGCGTGCTGCGCGTCGGCGGTCCCAACGTCAGCGGGATCACCTTCGACAGCTGCACGTTCCCCGCCCCCTCCGGCACCGCGGACGTCGTCGCCGTGGTCGACCAGGCCGACCGGCTGCGGATGCTCCGGTCGGAGTTCGCCGGCGCACCAGGCAAGCGGCTGCTCGTGGCCGGGCCGATCGCCCCGGTGACGGCCCTCTCGGTCGAGGGGTGCCGGTTCACCGGGATCGGGAACGCGGCGTGGGGCGTCGACCTGGTCGCGGCACCCGGCGCCCGCGTCGCGGGCTCGACGTTCCGGCAGGCGCAGGGGGCGACGACCGCCCGCGCCGTGCGGGTCTCGGCGGCCTCCCGAGGGGTCGTCGTCGAGGGCAACGACCTCACCGGACTGACCAGCGCGCCGAAGATCACCGACAACGCGGCGGGCACCGTCATCCGGGACAACCGCGGCGGCTGACGGGCGCACGGGCCCGCTCCGTCACGCCCCGCAACTGGCCCCTGACCTGCGGCGACACCACGGCGGGGGCACCCCCAACATGGGGTGCCTCCCCCTCCCCCCTGTTACGGCTGTGACGGACGGGTCTCGCCCCGGAGCATTTCCGGTGCCTCACGACAGAGGCGCCGATCCGGGGAGACACCATGGAAACGCCGACACTCAACCGACGGGACATGCTCAAGCTGTCCGCTGCCGGAACCGCCGCGCTGGCGATCCCGCTGGCCGGGACCCTGTCGGCGAACTCGGCCTCGACGCTGCCGGCGAGCAGGATGCCGGTGCCGTACTCCCAGCCCTTCAAGACCCCGCCGGTCCTCGAGCCCGCGGTCAGGGACGACGTCCGGGACGACGTCTACGGCTACGTCCCCGCCGACTACGTGCCGGCCGCCGGGAGCGAGCACTACCCGGGCGAGCCCATCCGCGGCAGCCAGTACCTCGGTACCGACTACTACCGGATCACCGAGACCAACGTGCAGGCCCAGATCATCCCCGGCACGTGGACCAAGCTCTGGTGCTACGCGGGCACGGGGCCCAACGGCCAGGTGGTCAAGTCGGTGCCCGGTCCGACCATCCGGACCTACCTGCAGCCCGACCCGCTCAACCCCGGCAAGAAGATCCCCCGGCGGACCGTCATGCAGGTCGTCAACGACCTGCCCCCGCTGCACCCGACGCTGCGCTACGTGCCGTGGACGTCGCTGCACCTGCACGGTTCGCCGTCCAAGCCGCAGTACGACGGGTACGCCGGCGACCTCACCAACCCCGGTGAGTGGAAGGACTACGAGTACCCGAACAACTGCACGCCCCGGACCCTCTGGTACCACGACCACGGCGTGCACCACACCGCGCAGAACGTCTACATGGGCCTGGCCGCGCAGTACCACATCGTGGACGAGGAGCTCGAGAAGAACCTCGGCATCCCCCGCTACATGCGGGAGAAGGCGACCCCCGGGCACGCGCTGTTCGGCAAGCCGCAGTACGAGCACCCGATCGTCCTCAGCGACGTGATCTTCAACGCCGAGGGACAGCTGCTCTGGAACGACGACGGCGAGTCCGGGGTCTACGGCGACGTCATCCTCGTCAACGGGGTGGCGTGGCCGAACATGCCCGTGGAGCCGCGCAAGTACCGCTTCCGCATCCTCAACGGGTCCCTGGCACGCGGCTACCAGTTGCGGATGAGCAACAACATGCCGTTCAAGGTGATCGCCACGGACGGCGGCTTCATGTCAGCGGCGCAGACGGTCACGACGCTCCGGATCGGCATGGCCGAGCGTTACGAGATCATCGTCGACTTCGCCGGCCTCAAGGGCCAGCGGGTGCAGTTGGTCAACGACGGGGTGGCCAACGCCCGGGACTTCGACCACACCGGCAAGGTGATGCAGTTCCAGGTCGGCCAGACGGTGACCCCGACGACCACGGACCCGGCCATCGCCCCCCGCGGCGACAACGGCTGGCCGACCGTCCTGGCGCCCGCGCACCCGGTCATGGGCCTCCGGGCGGCCGACCGCACCGCGGTCCGCAGCATGCGGCTGCACCGCAGCAACGGCATGTGGAAGATCAACGACACGACGTGGGCGGACGTCGTCGCGTCCAACTACCGGAACCTGTTCGCCAACCCGGCGCGCGACGCGATCGAGATCTGGGACGTCACGAACGACTCGGGCGGCTGGTTCCACCCGCTGCACATCCACCTCATCGACTTCAAGGTGCTGTCCCGCACCGTGTCCGGCGTCGCCCAGCAGCCGCGCCCCGAGGAGAAGGGCCCCAAGGACGTCGTCTACGTCGGGGAGAACGAGACCGTCCGGCTGCTCATGCGGTTCGAGCACGAGGACGGGCGGTACATGATCCACTGCCACAACCTGTCGCACGAGGACCACGACATGATGTTCCAGTACCAGGTGGGGCATCACGACATCGACTGCGACGCCATCAACTCCTGCCCGCCCAGGGCGCTGCCGGTCGTGCCGCTCGTCGCCAAGACCGGGCCCGTCCAGGCACCTCCGCGGCCGGGCACCACGGACACGAGCGCTGGTCCCGACACCTCGGCCACGGCCCAGCCGACCGAGGCCGCGCCCACGGCGCCCACGGCGCCGGCGGAGCCCACCGGCACGGCGGCAGCCGGCGGGACCACGGGCACGACCACGGGCACGGAGGCAGCCGGCGGGACCGCGGGCACGGTGGGCGCCTCCGGCGGTGGGGCGTGAGCGCGCCGGCGGCCGCGGCGCAGACGGGCGAGGACGCCCCGGTCACCCGGGTGGGGCGGGCCGCCCGCAGCCGCGGTCTGGCCCGCTGGTCGGCGGTCGGCGCGCTGGCGGCCGGTGCCTCCGGTGCGCTGCACGTCCTGGTCGGCGCCGAGCACCAGGACGCCGGCGGCCTGGCGGTCGGGTTCTTCCTGCTGGCCGCGCTCGCCCAGCTGGGCCTGGCCTGCTGGCTGGTCATCCACCGGGTGACCGGTCTGCACCCCGACCGCCGGTTCGTCACGCTGGCCCTGGTCGGCACGGTGGCGCTGCTCGGGCTCTACGTCGTGGCGTACTCCACCACGCTGCTCGACTCCTTCGCGGTGGCCCACGGCGCCGACGCCGGCGGACACGGCACGCACGAGACCACCGGTCACGACCCGGGGATCGACCCGGTCACCGGGGTCGACTACTCGACCGGCGTGGCGGTGCAGACCTCGGAGGTCGTGGCCATGGCCGGCGAGACGACGCCCGTCCGGCACGACCCCGGCTCCCTCGGCCCGTGGACCGCCGGAGCCGAGCTGCTGACCGTCGCCGCGCTGGTCGCGCTGCAGCCCGCCGCCTGGCGGCGTCGCACGACGAACGTCCTGCTCGCGCTGGGTGGCCTGGCCTGGGCGCTCTGGTTCACCGGAGTCCTCGGCTAGCCCCCCCCCCCCCCCCCCCCCCCCCCCCCCCCCCCCCCCCCCCCCCCCCCCCCCCCCCCCCCCCCCCCCCC